>NZ_AP024344.1:0-122500 GCF_055390395.1 Pseudomonas sp. Tof1
TCGATCACACTTGTGCAACGCCCTCAAGGGCTGTTATCCACAGGGCTTATTCACATACCGCTGGTCGCCTTGTTCACAGATAAGAGATTGATTCGCCGGGCTCTGCCTGCAATCGACGTGTGGATAAGTGCTCGGCCTGCCGGTACAATGGCCGCTTGTTTTTGCCTTACCGGCTTTCAACTTAGGGGATATCCGTGTCAGTGGAACTTTGGCAGCAGTGCGTGGAGCTTCTGCGTGATGAGCTGCCTGCCCAGCAATTCAACACCTGGATCCGTCCACTACAGGTCGAAGCCGAAGGCGACGAGTTGCGTGTCTATGCACCGAACCGTTTTGTGCTCGACTGGGTGAACGAAAAGTACCTGGGACGTTTGCTTGAACTGCTGAACGAGCATGGCAACGGCATGGCGCCTGCCCTTTCCTTATTAATAGGCAGCAAACGCAGTTCGGCGCCGCGTGCTGCACCGAATGCTCCTCTGGCTGCCGCGGCTTCCCAGGCCCTGGCCGCCAGTGCGGCTGCCGCCGCGGCGGCTACACCGACTGCACCGGTGGCAACGCCGACCCCGCCACCCGCCAGCCAGAAGGAAGTGGCGGAGGCCAGCGAAGAGCCGTCCCGCGACAGTTTCGATCCGATGGCCGGCGCCGCTGCGCAGCAGGCTCCGGTACGTGCCGAACAGCGCACGGTCCAGGTCGAGGGCGCACTCAAGCACACCAGTTACCTGAACCGTACCTTCACCTTCGAGAACTTCGTCGAGGGTAAGTCCAACCAGCTGGCCCGCGCTGCGGCGTGGCAGGTGGCGGACAACCCCAAGCATGGCTACAACCCGCTGTTCCTGTATGGTGGCGTCGGTCTCGGTAAGACCCACTTGATGCATGCTGTGGGTAACCATCTATTGAAGAAGAACCCGAATGCCAAGGTGGTCTACCTGCATTCGGAGCGTTTCGTCGCCGACATGGTCAAGGCGCTGCAGTTGAACGCCATCAACGAGTTCAAGCGCTTCTACCGTTCGGTGGACGCCCTGCTGATCGACGACATTCAGTTCTTCGCACGCAAGGAGCGTTCCCAGGAAGAGTTTTTCCACACCTTCAACGCCTTGCTCGAAGGCGGCCAGCAGGTGATTCTCACCAGTGACCGCTATCCCAAGGAAATCGAAGGCCTGGAAGAGCGCCTGAAGTCGCGTTTCGGCTGGGGCCTGACCGTTGCGGTGGAGCCGCCCGAGCTGGAAACCCGCGTGGCGATCCTGATGAAGAAGGCCGACCAGGCCAAGGTCGAACTGCCCCATGACGCGGCGTTCTTCATTGCCCAGCGTATTCGCTCCAACGTACGCGAACTCGAAGGCGCACTGAAGCGGGTGATCGCCCACTCGCACTTCATGGGGCGAGAGATCACCATCGAGCTGATCCGCGAATCGCTGAAGGACCTGCTGGCCCTGCAGGACAAGCTGGTGTCTGTGGATAACATCCAGCGGACCGTGGCCGAGTACTACAAGATCAAGATTTCCGATCTGCTGTCCAAGCGCCGTTCGCGCTCGGTCGCTCGTCCGCGTCAGGTCGCCATGGCCCTGTCCAAGGAATTGACCAACCACAGCCTGCCGGAAATCGGCGATGTGTTTGGTGGGCGCGACCACACCACTGTCTTGCACGCATGCCGCAAGATCAACGAACTAAAGGAATCCGACGCGGACATCCGCGAGGACTACAAGAACCTGCTGCGTACACTGACCACTTGAGAATTGCAGCGCAGCTTATTAAGGCAAGGGACTAGACCATGCATTTCACCATTCAACGCGAAGCCCTGTTGAAACCCCTGCAACTGGTCGCAGGCGTCGTCGAGCGCCGCCAGACCTTGCCGGTGCTCTCCAATGTGCTGCTGGTCGTCGAAGGCCAGCAGCTGTCGCTGACCGGTACCGACCTCGAAGTCGAACTGGTCGGCCGCGTCCAGCTCGAAGAGCCTGCCGAACCCGGTGAGATCACCGTACCGGCGCGCAAGCTGATGGATATCTGCAAGAGCCTGCCGAACGATGCCCTGATCGACATCAAGGTCGACGAGCAGAAACTGGTGGTCAAGGCCGGCCGCAGCCGCTTCACCCTGTCGACCCTGCCTGCCAACGATTTCCCGACTGTGGAAGAAGGCCCGGGTTCGCTGACCTGCAGCCTGGAGCAAAGCAAGCTGCGTCGCCTGATCGAGCGCACCAGCTTCGCCATGGCCCAGCAGGACGTGCGTTACTATCTCAACGGCATGCTGCTGGAAGTGTCCGCCGGCGTGATCCGTGCCGTGGCTACCGACGGCCACCGCCTGGCGATGTGCTCCATGCAGGCCGACATCGGCCAGCAGGATCGTCACCAGGTGATCGTGCCGCGCAAGGGTATCCTGGAACTGGCCCGCCTGCTCACCGAGCCGGAAGGCAACGTCAGCATCGTGCTGGGTCAGCACCACATCCGCGCCACCACCGGTGAGTTCACCTTCACCTCCAAGCTGGTCGACGGCAAGTTCCCCGACTACGAGCGCGTCCTGCCAAAAGGCGGGGACAAGCTGGTACTGGGCGACCGCCAGGCACTGCGCGAAGCCTTCAGCCGTACCGCGATCCTGTCCAACGAGAAGTACCGCGGTATCCGTCTGCAACTGGCCAGCGGCCAATTGAAGATCCAGGCCAACAACCCCGAGCAGGAAGAGGCGGAAGAAGAAGTGGGCGTCGATTACAACGGCGGCTCCCTGGAAATCGGCTTCAACGTCAGCTACCTGCTGGACGTGCTGGGCGTGATGACCACCGAGCAGGTGCGCCTGATCCTGTCCGATTCCAACAGCAGTGCGCTGCTGCAGGAATCGGACAACGATGACTCGGCCTACGTCGTCATGCCGATGCGCCTGTAACCGTGCCCCTCCTTCATATGTTCAGCACACGCTAGATGTCCCTCAGCCGTGTTTCGGTCACCGCGGTGCGCAACCTGCACCCGGTGACCTTCTCCCCCTCCCCGCGTATCAATATCCTTTACGGCGCCAACGGCAGCGGCAAAACCAGCGTGCTGGAAGCCATCCACCTGCTGGGGCTGGCCCGTTCGTTCCGCAGCACCCGTCTGCTGCCGGTGATCCAGTACGAGCAGTTGGCCTGTACGGTGTTCGGCCAGGTCGAACTGGCCGAGGGTGGGCAGAGCGCCTTGGGGATATCCCGCGATCGCCAGGGGGAATTCCAGATCCGCATCGACGGGCAGAACGCCAGGAGCGCCGCGCAGTTGGCGGAAATCCTGCCGCTGCAGTTGATCAACCCCGACAGCTTCCGTCTGTTGGAGGGGGCGCCGAAGATTCGTCGGCAGTTCCTCGACTGGGGAGTGTTCCACGTGGAACCGCGCTTCATGTCGACCTGGCAGCGCCTGCAGAAGGCCCTCCGGCAGCGGAACTCGTGGCTGCGGCATGGTACACTTGACGCCGCTTCGCAAGCGGCCTGGGACCGGGAACTGTGCCTGGCCAGTGCCGAAATCGATGAATACCGCCGCGCCTATATCAAAGCCTTGAAACCAGTCTTTGAGCAGACCTTGAGCGAGCTAGTCGAACTCGAGGGGCTGACGCTGAGCTATTACCGTGGCTGGGACAAGGAAAAAGAGCTGAGCGCCGTGCTCGCCTCCTCCCTGCAGCGGGACCAGCAGATGGGCCATACCCAGGCTGGACCACAGCGAGCTGACTTGCGTCTTCGATTGGGCGCACACAACGCCGCGGACATTCTGTCGCGGGGGCAGCAGAAACTGGTGGTCTGCGCGTTGCGCATTGCCCAGGGACACCTGGTGAGCCAGGCCCGGCGCGGGCAATGTATTTATCTGGTGGATGACTTGCCGTCCGAACTGGACGACCAGCACCGCCGCGCACTATGTCGTTTGCTTGAAGAATTACGCTGCCAGGTGTTCATCACCTGTGTAGACCACGAATTACTGAGGGAAGGCTGGCAGACGGAAACGCCAGTTGCGCTGTTCCACGTGGAACAGGGCTGTATCACCCAGACCCACGACCATCGGGAGTGAAGGCATGAGCGAAGAAAATACGTACGACTCGAACAGCATCAAGGTGCTGAAAGGTTTGGATGCCGTACGCAAACGTCCCGGTATGTACATTGGCGACACCGATGATGGTAGCGGTCTGCACCACATGGTGTTCGAGGTGCTCGACAACTCCATCGACGAAGCGCTGGCTGGTTACTGCGACGACATCTGCGTCACTATCCACCCGGACGAGTCGATCTCCGTTCGCGACAACGGCCGCGGCATCCCGGTCGATGTACACAAGGAGGAAGGCGTCTCCGCAGCCGAAGTCATTATGACCGTGCTGCACGCCGGCGGTAAGTTCGACGACAACTCCTATAAGGTATCCGGCGGCCTGCACGGTGTGGGTGTGTCGGTGGTGAACGCCCTGTCCGAAGAGCTGGTACTGACCGTCCGCCGTAGCGGCAAGATCTGGGAACAGACCTATGTCCACGGCGTACCCCAGGCACCGATGGCTATCGTTGGCGACAGCGAAACCACAGGTACCCAGATCCACTTCAAGGCTTCCGCCGAAACCTTCAAGAACATCCACTTCAGCTGGGACATCCTGGCCAAGCGGATTCGCGAGCTGTCCTTCCTCAACTCCGGCGTCGGCATCCTGCTGCGTGACGAGCGCACCGGCAAGGAAGAGATGTTCAAATACGAGGGTGGCCTGCGTGCCTTCGTTGAATACCTGAACACCAACAAGACCACGGTCAACCAGGTGTTCCACTTCAACATCCAGCGTGAAGACGGCATCGGCGTGGAAATCGCTCTGCAGTGGAACGACAGCTTCAACGAAAACCTGCTGTGCTTCACCAACAACATTCCTCAGCGTGATGGCGGTACCCACCTGGTGGGCTTCCGCTCCGCACTGACCCGCAACCTGAACAACTACATCGAACAGGAAGGTCTGGCGAAGAAGCACAAGGTCGCCACCACCGGTGACGATGCGCGTGAAGGCCTGACGGCGATCATCTCGGTCAAGGTGCCGGATCCGAAGTTCAGTTCCCAGACCAAGGACAAACTGGTGTCGTCGGAGGTCAAGGGTGCGGTCGAGCAGGAAATGGGCAAGTACTTCTCCGACTTCCTGCTGGAGAACCCCAACGAAGCCAAGCTGGTGGTCGGCAAGATGATCGATGCCGCTCGTGCCCGTGAAGCGGCGCGCAAGGCCCGTGAGATGACCCGCCGCAAAGGTGCGCTGGATATCGCCGGCCTGCCGGGCAAACTGGCTGACTGCCAGGAGAAGGACCCTGCCCTTTCCGAACTGTACCTGGTGGAGGGTGACTCCGCAGGCGGTTCCGCCAAGCAGGGTCGTAACCGTCGGACCCAGGCGATCCTGCCGCTCAAGGGCAAGATCCTCAACGTCGAGAAGGCCCGTTTCGACAAGATGATCTCGTCCCAGGAAGTGGGCACGCTGATCACCGCGCTGGGTTGTGGCATCGGCCGCGAAGAGTACAACATCGAGAAGCTGCGTTATCACAACATCATCATCATGACCGATGCTGACGTCGACGGTTCGCACATTCGTACCCTGCTGCTGACCTTCTTCTTCCGTCAGTTGCCGGAGCTGATCGAGCGCGGTTACATCTACATTGCCCAGCCACCGCTGTACAAGGTGAAGAAAGGCAAGCAGGAGCAGTACATCAAGGACGACGACGCCATGGAAGAATACATGACGCAGTCGGCTCTCGAAGACGCCAGCCTGCACCTGAATGAAGACGCGCCGGGTGTTTCCGGCGAGGCGCTGGAGCGTCTGGTCAATGACTTCCGCATGGTGATGAAGACCCTCAAGCGCCTGTCGCGTATCTATCCACAGGAGCTGACCGAGCACTTCATCTACCTGCCGGCGGTAAGCCTTGAGCAACTGGGCGATCATTCGGCGATGCAGGAATGGCTGGCCAAGTACGATGCCCGCCTGCGCCTGAGCGAGAAGTCCGGCCTGGTCTACAAGACCAGCCTGCGCGAAGACCGTGAGCGTAACGTCTGGCTGCCGGAGGTGGAACTGATCTCCCATGGCCTGTCGAGCTACGTCACCTTCAACCGCGACTTCTTCGGCAGCAACGACTACAAGACCGTGGTCACCCTGGGCGCCCAACTGAGCTCGCTGCTCGACGAGGGTGCCTACATCCAGCGTGGCGAACGCAAGAAGGCCGTGAGCGAGTTCAAGGAAGCCCTGGACTGGCTGATGGCTGAAAGTACCAAGCGCCACACCATCCAGCGATACAAGGGGCTGGGTGAGATGAACCCGGACCAGCTGTGGGAAACCACCATGGATCCGACCGTTCGCCGGATGCTGAAAGTGACGATCGAAGACGCCATCGCGGCGGACCAGATCTTCAACACCCTGATGGGCGATGCGGTCGAACCACGCCGCGACTTCATCGAGAGCAATGCCCTGTCGGTGGCCAACCTGGACTTCTGATTCCCGGTGGTTCGCTGCTCAAGAAAGCCCGCGCAAGCGGGCTTTCTTATTGCCTCATTCGGCCAGCAACACCGCTTGTTCCTGGGCACACAGCGCCAACAGAAAATCCCACACCACCCGCAACCGCACCGACTTGTGCAACTCCCGGCGGGTACTGATCCAGTAGCTGCGCTGGATCGTCTCCTGCGGCAGTACCCGCACCAGCTCCGGATCATCCTTGGCCATGTAGTTGGGCAACACCGCAATGCCCAGTCCGGCCCGGGCGGCGATCTGCTGGGCGACCACGCTGGTGCTGCGCAGGGTCACGTTCGGCGAGCGGCAGAAGTCGTCGAGGAACAGCAGCTCCTGGCTGAACAGCAGGTCATCCACATAGCCGATCCACTGGTGCTCCGAGAGATCGTCACGGGTTTCCAGGCGGGGCGCCCGGGCCAGGTAGGCCGGGCTGGCGTAGAGGGCCAGGCGGTAGTCGGTGAGCTTGCGGGTGATCAGCATGTCGGCGTGGGGGCGGTCCAGATGGATGCTGATCTCGGCCTCGCGGTTGAGGATGCTGATGAAGCGCGGTACTGCCACCAGTTCCACCTCCAGCCCCGGATAGCGCTCGAACAGCGCCCCCAGGCGCGAAGTGAGAAACATGATGCCGATGCCTTCGGTGACCCCCAGGCGGATCTTGCCCAGCGGCGCGATGGCCTGGGTGATCTCTTCCTGGGCCAGCAGTGCCACGTTTTCCATGGCTTCGGCATGCTTGAGCAGGGCCTGGCCGGCGGGGGTCAGCTCGTAGCCCTGGGCATGCTGGACGAACAGCGCGGTGCCCAGGCTCTGCTCGATGGTCTCGATATGCCGGGCCACGGTGCTGTGGGTGGTATTCAACCGCTTGGCCGCGGTCAGCAGGCGGCCGCTGCGCTGCAGTTCGAGAAAAAAACGCAGATCGTTCCAGTCAAACATTGAGCTTCCTTGTGAATCGTGGGGTTCACCTGCCTGCTTGAAAACGCACAGCACTTGCGCAAAAACGAAGGTTTTCATCCCGAAACTAATCAATAACATGGGCTGATACAAGAACAATAAAGGCGAGGTCCTCATGGCATCTGCCCATTTGCCTTATGACTACGTGATCGTCGGTGCCGGGCCAGCTGGCTGCGTGCTGGCCAATCGGCTGTCCGCCGACCCGAGCAACAACGTGCTGCTGCTCGAAGCCGGTGGCCGGGACAACTACCCGTGGATCCACATCCCCGTCGGCTATCTGTTCTGCATCGGCAACCCACGCACCGACTGGTGCTTCAAGACCGAATCGCAACCCGGCCTGCAGGGCCGCAGCCTGAGTTATCCACGGGGCAAGGTGCTCGGTGGCTGTTCCTCGATCAATGGCATGATCTATATGCGTGGCCAGGCCCACGACTATGACCGCTGGGCCGAACAGGGCAATCCGGGCTGGGCCTGGAAGGACCTGTTGCCGCTGTTCAAGCACAGCGAAAATCACTTCGGCGGCAGTGGGGAGTTCCACAGCGACACCGGTGAGTGGCGGGTGGAACAGCAGCGTTATTCCTGGCCGATTCTCGATGCGTTCCGTGAGGCGGCTGCTGAAAACGGTATCGCCAGTGTCAGTGATTTCAATACGGGGGATAATGAGGGCTGTGGATACTTTCAGGTCAACCAGCGCTCCGGGGTACGCTGGAATTCGGCCAAGGCGTTCCTGCGGCCGGTACTCAAGCGCCCCAACCTGACCGTCCTCACCGGCGTGCAGGTCGACCGGGTCAACTTGGAAAAAGGTCGGGCAACGTCGGTGCTGGCGCGCTGGCAAGGCGAAGAACATCTGTTCCCGGCCCGTCGGGAAATCATCCTGTGTGCCGGTTCGGTCGGTTCGCCGGGGATTCTGCAACGTTCCGGGATCGGCCCGCGACCGCTGCTGGAGAGCCTGGGGATCGGCGTGCGCCACGAACTGCCGGGGGTCGGCGGCAACCTGCAGGATCACCTGCAATTGCGGCTGATCTACAAGCTCAGCAATGCCCGGACCCTCAACCAGATGGCCAATAGCTTGTGGGGCAAGACCGGCATGGGCCTGCGATATCTCTACGACCGCAGTGGTCCGTTGGCGATGGCGCCGAGTCAACTGGGCGCGTTCGTGAAATCGAGCCCGGAGCAGACGTCGGCGAACCTGCAATACCACGTGCAGCCGCTGTCGCTGGAGCGCTTTGGCGAGCCGCTGCATCGCTTTCCGGCGTTCACTGCTTCGGTGTGCAATCTGCGTCCGCAGAGCCGCGGGCGCATCGACATCCGTTCGGCCGATCCGGGCGCTGCTCCGCTGATCGACCCCAATTACCTCAGTGACCCCGAGGACCTGAAGGTCGCCGCCGAGGCGATTCGCCTGACCCGACGCATCGTCGCCTCCCCTGCCCTGCGGCGCTTTGCCCCCGAGGAGTACCTGCCCGGCCCGGCCTTGCAAAGCGAGGAACAGCTGCACGAAGCGGCGGCGAAGATCGGCACCACCATCTTTCACCCGGTGGGTACCTGTCGCATGGGCCACGGCGTGCAGGACGTCGTCGATGCCCGCTTGCGGTTGCATGGGGTACCGGGCCTGCGAGTGGCCGATGCCTCGATCATGCCGCAGATCACCTCGGGCAATACCTGTTCGCCCACGGTGATGATTGCCGAGAAGGCGGCGCAGATGATCCTGGCAGATGTCCGGACGCCTGCGGCGCAGTTATCCACAATCCTGTAGGAGCAGGCGGTGCGTATTGCGCTGTTCAGGCGGATGACAGGAGCGGTCAAAAGGAAGATCGGTAACGAGCAAGACACGGACTCCGGTGGCAGTCAGCCGGAGTCCACAGTGGAACAACAAGAATAATCACTGTGGCCCACGAGGCCGAGGACATCACTCATGTCGGACTACATCCAGCAACAGTCGGCGTCTGTTTCCGCCAGCAGCGGCAAGGAAGAGCGCCGGATCATTTTTGCGTCATCCCTCGGGACGGTTTTCGAGTGGTATGACTTTTTTCTCTACGGTGCCCTGGCCGCCGTCATCAGCAAGCAGTTCTTCGCCGGGGTCAACGACACCACGGCGTTCATCTTCGCCCTGATGGCCTTCGCCGCCGGCTTCCTGGTGCGGCCCTTCGGTGCGCTGGTGTTCGGCCGGCTGGGGGACATGATCGGCCGCAAGTACACCTTTCTCATGACCATCATACTGATGGGCCTGTCGACCTTCGCCGTCGGCCTGCTGCCGACCTACGCCAGTATCGGCATCGCCGCGCCGATCATCCTGGTGCTGCTGCGCATGCTCCAGGGCCTGGCGCTGGGGGGCGAGTACGGCGGCGCCGCGACCTACGTGGCCGAACACGCGCCGGCCGGCAAGCGCGGTTTCCACACCGGCTGGATCCAGTCCACGGCCACCCTCGGCCTGTTGCTGTCGCTGCTGGTGGTCCTGGCCAGCCGCTACATCAGCGGTGACCAGTTCGAAACCTGGGGCTGGCGGCTGCCGTTCCTGCTGTCGATCGTCCTGCTGGCTATTTCCACCTGGATTCGCATGAGCATGCACGAGTCACCGGCCTTCGTGAAAATGAAGGCCCAGGGCAAGGCCAGCCATTCACCGATCCGTGAGTCCTTCGGCTCCTGGCAGAACCTGAAGATCGTTCTCACCGCCCTCTTCAGTATCAATGCCGGGCAGGCGGTGACCTTCTACACCGCGCAGTTCTATGTCCTGTTCTTCATGACCCAGATGCTCAAGATGGACCCGGGCCAGGCCAACACCCTGCTGATCATCAGCGTGGTGATCGGTGCGCCGTTCTTCGTGCTGTTCGGCTGGCTTTCGGACAAGATCGGGCGCAAGCCGATCCTGATGATGGGCCTGCTGCTGGCGACGGTCTGCTACTTCCCGCTGTTCAAGGCCCTCAGCCATTACGCCAACCCACAGATCGATGCCGCCAGCCGGCAGGCACCGATCGTGGTGACGGCCGACCCGGCCGGCTGCACCTTCCAGTTCGACCCGGTGGGCAAGGCGCGTTTCGACAGCCCCTGCGACAAGGTCAAGACCTTCCTGGTCAAGCAGGGCCTGCCCTACAGTTCCCAGTCGGCTGCAGCGGGCAGCGAGGTGACGGTCACCGTGGGCGCGCAGAAGATCAACGGCTTCGACGAGGCGGCCATGCGCGCGGCGATCAGCCAGGCCGGCTACCCGGCCAAGGCCGAGGCCGCGACGGTGAACCAGCCGATGGTGGTGTTGCTGATCGTGCTGCTGATCCTGATCGCGACCATGACCTACGGTCCGCTGGCGGCGGTGATGGTCGAACTGTTCCCGACCCGGATCCGCTACACCTCCATGTCCCTGCCCTACCATATCGGTAACGGCTGGTTCGGTGGCTTCCTGCCGACCGTGTCGTTCGCCCTGGTGGTCTACACCGGGGATATCTTCTATGGCCTCTGGTATCCGGTGCTGATCACCGGCGTGAGCCTGGTGGTCGGGCTGTTCTGCCTGAAAGAAACCCGGGATGTGGATATCGACAAGGTCTGAGAGATTCACAGGCATGAAAAAACCGGCATGAAAGCCGGTTTTTTTATTGCTCGAAAAAAACTTATGCACGATTTTCGTTGAACAGTCATACAGAGAAATAAGTATATAAATCATCTACTTACGTGACTATTTCAAGAAATATCAAAATCTTGTGCACAAGTTATCCACAGATCGGTCAGGCGGCACTGGGTGCTTCGGCAGCCGCTACCGGCGGCAGTGAACCCATCTCACGCTGGGCGTTCTCGTTCCAGGCCTGGACCCGCTCGTTCAGGTCGGCAATGGCCCGTGGGCCGGTGCCTTCGGCGTACATCGGGGCGCCGATCACCACGGTGATGGTGCCCGGTTTCTTCGCCCAACCGGTCTTCGGCCAGAATTTGCCGGCATTGTGGGCTACCGGCAGCACGGGCAGCTCGGCATTCACCGCCAGCGCCGTACCACCGCGGGAAAACTTGCCGATGGTACCGTAGGGCACGCGAGTGCCCTCCGGAAAGATCAGCACCCAGGTGTGGTCCTTGAGCAACTCATCGCCCTTTTTCGCCACGTGCTTGAGCGCTTCCTTCGGGTTGTCCCGGTCGATGGCGATCGGCCGCAGCATGGCCATGGCCCAGCCGAAGAACGGCACGTAGAGCAACTCACGCTTGAGCACCTGGCTCAAGGGCGAGAAATAGGCCGACAGGAAGAACGTTTCCCAGGTGCTCTGGTGGTTCGACAGAATCACGCAGGGCCGCTCGGGAACGTTGTGTGCACCCTGCACCTCGACCCGGATATTCAGGAATACCTTGGTCAGCCACAGCGCGCAGCGGCACCAGTACACGTTGATGAAGCGATAGCGCGCCTTGAACGGCAGGAACGGCGCGACGAAAAAGCTCAGGGAGCACCACAGCAGCGAACTGGTGCCCAGCAGCAGGTAAAAGAAAAAGGTTCTGATGGCCTGCAGGATCGACATAGCGACATTTACCGTTGCGGGCATTGCCCGCCTGTTAATAAGTGAACCCCTGAACAGTCCTTGATCAGGAAGTCAGAAAGGCGCTAGTTGTGGATAAGCTCAGCCGCGATGGCCGCCAGATCGTCAAAGATCAGCGTGCCCACCGGCAGGGTTTTCCCCAGGGTCTTTTCGCCCTTGCCGGTCTTTACCAGAACGGGCTGGCAATCGACGGCGCTGGCGGCCTCCAGGTCACCGAGGCTGTCGCCGACAAACCATAGCCTAGCCAGTTCAACGCCATAATGCGCGGCGATGGTCCTGAGCATGCCCGGCTTGGGCTTGCGGCAATCGCAGCCCTCGTCCGGCCCATGGGGGCAATACACCACCAGCCCGAGCTCGCCACCCTGTTGCGCCACCAGCGAGCGCAGGCGCTCGTGCATGGCGTCCAGGGTCGCGAGGTCGTAGTAGCCGCGGGCGATGCCGGACTGGTTGGTCGCCACGGCGACCGTCCAGCCCGCCCTGCTCAACTGCGCGATGGCTTCGATCGACCCGGGGATCGGAATCCACTCCTCCACCGACTTGATGTAGGCGTCGGAGTCCTGGTTGATCACCCCGTCGCGATCGAGTATCAGCAGCTTCAAGTCGCGTCCTCAGCCTAGCAGCGAAATGTCGGCGATGTTGAGGAACAACCCGCGCAGACGTGCAAGCAAGGCGTAGCGGTTCTTGCGCACGTCTTCGTTCTCGGCGTTGACCATGACCGCTTCGAAGAAGGCATCGACGGATTCGCGCAGGGCGGCCAGGCGTGCCAGTGCCTCGGCATACTCGCGTTTCTCCATCAGCGGCTGGACGTCCTTGTCGGCTTGCTGGATGGCCGAGTGCATGGAGAACTCTTTCGCGTTGTCGAAGTACTTCGGATCGACTGTCGAGAAAATGGTCGGTTCGGCCTTGCTGATCAGGTTCGATACACGCTTGTTCACCGCGGCCAGGGCGGCGGCTTCCGGCAACTGACGGAACTTCTGCACCGCCTGGACGCGCTGGTCGAAGTCCAGGGCCGAGCCCGGCTTCAGGGCACGCACCGACAGGTAGGTGGCGACGTCGATGCCTTCGTCCTCGTAACGGGCACGCAGGCGGTCGAAGATGAACTCCAGCACCTGGTCGGAGAGGCCCGCGGCCTTGACCTTGGCTCCGTACGCGTTGACCGCGAAGGCCACGGTCTCGATCAGGTCGAGGTCGAGTTTCTTGTCGATCAGGATGCGCAGCACGCCCAGGGCGGCACGGCGCAAGGCGTAGGGGTCCTTGCTGCCGGTCGGCAGCATGCCG
Source organism: Pseudomonas sp. Tof1 (assembly GCF_055390395.1). NCBI lineage: Bacteria > Pseudomonadati > Pseudomonadota > Gammaproteobacteria > Pseudomonadales > Pseudomonadaceae > Pseudomonas > Pseudomonas sp. Tof1. The sequence goes on from NZ_AP024344.1 coordinate 13,168, forward strand.
ATACCGAAGATCCCGACCAGGGTGTCGAGCTTGTCGGCGATCGCCACCGCGGCACCGGTCAGGGTGCTTGGCAGTTCGGCGGCACCAGCACCACGTGGCATGTACTGCTCGTTCAGGGCCAGGGCGACGTCTTCCGGCTCGCCGTCATTGAGGGCGTAGTAGTAGCCGGCGATGCCTTGCATCTCCGGGAACTCGCCGACCATCTCGGTGGCCAGGTCGCACTTGGACAACAGGCCTGCCCGGGCCGCACGCTGGGCGTCGCCGCCGATGCGCGGGGCGATGAACGCGGCCAGCTTCGAGACACGCTCGGCCTTGTCGTAGACGCTGCCCAGCTTCTCCTGGAACACCACGTTCTGCAGGCGCAGGTTGAAATCCTGCAGCGGCTGCTTCTTGTCCTGCTTGAAGAAGAACTCGGCGTCGGTCAGGCGTGGGCGCACGACCTTCTCGTTACCGGCGATGATCTGCTTCGGATCCTTGCTCTCGATGTTGGCCACGGTGATGAAGCGCGGCAGCAGCTTGCCATCGACGTCCAGCAGGCAGAAGTACTTCTGGTTGTCCTGCATGGTGGTGATCAGGGCTTCCTGTGGCACTTCGAGGAAACGTTCCTCGAACGAGCACACCAGCGGCACCGGCCACTCCACCAGTGCCGTCACTTCGTCGAGCAGGTCCGCCGGCATGATCGCCGTGCCTTCCTGCATCGTTGCAAGCTCGGTGGTGCGCTTGCTGATCAGCTCGCGACGCTCGTTGGCGTCGGCCAGTACGTAGGCGGCACGCAGGTCGTCGAGGTAGCTGGCCGGCGAGCCGATACGGACGTTTTCCGGGTGGTGGAAACGGTGGCCACGGGACTCGCGACCGGCCTTCTGGGCGAGGATGGTGCAGTCGATGACCTGGTCACCGAGCAGCATCACCAGCCACTGGGTCGGACGCACGAACTCTTCCTTGCGCGCGGCCCAGCGCATGCGCTTGGGAATCGGCAGGTCGTTCAGCGAGTCCTCGACGATGGTCGGCAGCAGGCTGGCGGTCGGTTTGCCCGGAATGTTCTGGCTGTAGCGCAGCTTCGGCCCGCTCTGGTCGATCTCGCTCAGCTCGACGCCGCACTTCTTGGCGAAGCCCAGGGCGGCCTGGGTCGGGTTGCCCTCGGCATCGAAGGCGGCCTGGCGTGGCGGGCCGTCGAGGTTGATGCTGCGGTCCGGCTGCTGGGTCTGCAGTTGCTTGAGCACCACCGCCAGGCGGCGTGGCGCGGCGTAGACCTGCTTGGCTTCGAAGCTCAGGCCGGCGGCCTGCAGGCCTTTCTCGATACCGGCCAGGAACGCCTCGGCCAGGGTATTGAGGGCCTTGGGTGGCAGTTCTTCAGTGCCCAGTTCTACCAGAAAATCTTGCGCACTCATTGTGCCGCCTCCAACTTAGCCAACACTTCATCACGCAGGTCCGGGGTTGCCATCGGGAAGCCCAGCTTGGCACGTGCCAGCAGGTAGGCTTGGGCGACGGAACGCGCCAGGGTGCGCACACGCAGGATGTACTGCTGACGCGCGGTCACCGAGATGGCCCGGCGTGCATCCAGCAGGTTGAAGGTGTGCGAGGCCTTGAGGACCATTTCATAGCTCGGCAACGGCAGCGGCTCATCCAGCTCGATCAGGCGCTTGGCTTCGCTTTCATAGAAATCGAACAGTTCGAACAGCTTCTCGACGTTGGCGTGTTCGAAGTTGTAGGTCGACTGCTCCACCTCGTTCTGGTGGAACACGTCGCCGTAGGTCACCTTGCCGAACGGACCGTCGGCCCAGACCAGGTCGTAGACCGAATCGACGCCCTGCAGGTACATCGCCAGGCGCTCGAGGCCGTAGGTGATTTCGCCGGTGACCGGGTAGCACTCGATGCCGCCGGCCTGCTGGAAGTAGGTGAACTGGGTGACTTCCATGCCGTTGAGCCAGACTTCCCAGCCCAGGCCCCAGGCGCCGAGGGTCGGCGATTCCCAGTTGTCCTCGACGAAGCGGATGTCGTGCACCAGCGGGTCCAGGCCGACGGCCTTGAGCGAGCCCAGGTACAGCTCCTGGAAGTTGTCCGGGTTGGGCTTGAGCACCACCTGGAACTGGTAGTAGTGCTGCAGGCGGTTCGGGTTCTCGCCATAGCGGCCGTCAGTCGGGCGACGGCTGGGCTGTACGTAGGCGGCGTTCCAGGTTTCCGGGCCGATGGCGCGCAGGAACGTGGCGGTATGGAAAGTCCCGGCGCCTACTTCCATATCGTAGGGCTGAAGTACCACACAACCTTGCTCGGCCCAGTATTGCTGGAGGGCGAGAATCAAGTCTTGGAAGGTACGCACGGCTGGCGTAGGCTGGCTCACGAAATTCACCTGTTACTTGGGCTGCGATTCAAAAGGCGGGAGTATACCCGATTAGGTCGCGCCTCCGCCTCCCTGGAGCCTTATGCCACGCTGCTTTTGGTGCAACGATGATCCCCTGTACATGGACTACCACGATCGGGAGTGGGGCGTACCGCTGCGCGATGGGCAGCGACTGTTCGAGTTGCTTTTGCTCGAAGGGTTCCAGGCCGGGCTTTCGTGGATCACCATCCTGAAAAAACGCGAGCACTACCGTAAGGTTCTGTTCGGTTTCGATGTGCGGAAAGTCGCTGACATGAGCGATGACTACCTGCAAACCCTGCTGCTCGATCCGGGGATCGTGCGCAACCGCCTGAAGCTCGAGGCGGCGCGGCGCAATGCTCGCGCCTGGCTCCAGCTGGAGGACCCGGTGACGCTGCTCTGGTCCTTCGTCGGCGGCGTGCCGCAGATCCACCATTTCCGCGATCGCAGCGAGGTACCGGCCGTCACGCCCGAGGCCGAGGCCATGAGCAAGTCGCTGAAGAAGCTCGGCTTCGGCTTCGTCGGCCCGACCATCTGCTACGCGTTCATGCAGGCCTCGGGCATGGTCATGGACCACACCACCGATTGTGATAGCTATGCCGCGCTGGCCGCGCCACGGCTACAATAGCCGGCTGACGATTAGCCAAGCACACCGGGAGTGACCTGTGGAAAAGTTTAAAGGCGCCATGCTGGTGGGGGCGTTGCGGTTGTTCGCGATGCTGCCCTGGCGTGCCGTGCAGCGTGTCGGCTCGGCCATCGGCTGGGTGATGTGGAAGCTGCCCAACCGTTCCCGCGACGTGGTGCGGATCAACCTGGCCAAGTGTTTTCCCGAACTCGATCCGGTCGCTCGCGAACAACTGGTCGGACAGAGCCTCAAGGATATCGGCAAGTCCCTGACCGAAAGCGCCTGCGCCTGGATCTGGCCGGCCGAGCGCTCGATCGCGCTGGTGCGCGAGGTCGAAGGCCTCGACGTGCTCAAGGAGGCGCTGGCCTCGGGCAAGGGCGTGGTCGGCATCACCAGCCACCTGGGCAACTGGGAAGTGCTCAATCACTTCTACTGCAGCCAGTGCAAACCGATCATTTTCTACCGTCCGCCCAAGCTCAAGGCGGTCGACGAACTGCTGCGCAAGCAGCGGGTGCAGTTGGGCAACCGCGTGGCGGCCTCGACCAAGGAAGGCATCCTCAGCGTCATCAAGGAAGTGCGCAAGGGCGGCTCGGTGGGCATCCCCGCCGACCCGGAGCCGGCCGAGTCCGCTGGGGTGTTCGTGCCGTTCCTCGGTACCCAGGCCCTGACCAGCAAGTTCGTGCCGAACATGCTCGCCGGCGGCAAGGCGGTCGGGGTGTTCCTGCACGCGCTGCGCCTGCCCGATGGTTCGGGCTTCAAGGTGATCCTCGAAGCGGCGCCAGAGGAGATGTACAGCACCGATGCCGAAGTCTCGGCCGCGGCCATGAGCAAGGTGGTCGAGCGCTACGTGCGGGCCTATCCGAGCCAGTACATGTGGAGCATGAAACGCTTCAAGAAGCGTCCGGCGGGTGAGCAGCGCTGGTACTGAAACAACTTATCGGTGGGGTCTGTGGATAAAATCGTCGATGATTTATCCACAGCGGTTTATCCAAGGGCGCATCAGATGTCCGAGAACAAGAACTATCTGCGCATCAAGATCCAGCACCCGAGCATAGGCGAATGCCTGGGGCATACGCGCAATCTGTCCAGCCAGGGTGTCTACGTGCAGCATCCGGGGTTGTCGCGGCTGCCCACCGGGGCGGTGGTCTACGGCCAGGTACAGGACCTGCCGGTGGCCGCGCCGCGCATTCGCATGGAAGTGATCCGGGTCGACGCCGAAGGCATCGGCCTGCGCTTCATCGATCTTTGAGCGCAGCCTTCTCCAGCTTCTTCAGGAACACCGTCATTTCCTTTTCCGCCTGCTTGTCGCCATGGGCACGGGCGGCTTCCAGGCCGTGTTCCCAGGCCTGCCTCGCGGCGACCACGTCCCCGGCGCCCTGATGGGCCTTGCCCAGCAGTTTCCAGGCGGCCGAGTACCTGGGGTCGAGGGTGACGCAGCGCTGCAGGTGTTCGGCGGCGCGGGCGTGGTCGCCAAGATCCAGGTAACCCTTGCCCAGGCCGAAGCGCAGCAGCGGGTTATCCACACCCTTGGCGAGCATCTTCTCCAGTGATTCGAGCATGAGGCAGGTCCTTTCCGTGTTGTCGCAATATCTCAGAAAAAGCTCAGGCCGACATGGAAGAGCTTCTCCACATCGCGGATGTGCTTCTTATCCACAAGGAACAGGATGACATGGTCGCCGGCCTGGATCACCGTGTCGTCGTGGGCGATCAGCACTTCCTCGTCGCGGATGATCGCGCCGATAGTGGTGCCCGGCGGCAGTGCGATGTCCTCGATGGCCCGGCCGATCACCTTGCTCGACTTCATGTCGCCATGGGCGATCGCCTCGATGGCCTCCGCCGCACCCCGGCGCAGCGAGTGCACGCTGACGATATCGCCACGGCGTACGTGGGCCAGCAGGGTGCCGATGGTCGCCAGTTGCGGGCTGATGGCGATGTCGATGTCGCCGCCCTGGATCAGGTCGACGTAGGCCGGGTTGTTGATGATGGTCATGACCTTCTTCGCACCCATCCGCTTGGCCAGCAGCGAGGACATGATGTTGGCCTCGTCGTCGTTGGTCAGCGCCAGGAACAGGTCGGCATCGTTGATGTTCTCTTCCATCAGCAGGTCGCGGTCCGAGGCGCTGCCCTGCAGCACCACGGTGCTGTCGAGGGTGTCGGACAACTGCCGGCAACGGGCGGCGCTCATCTCGATGATCTTCACCTGGTAGCGGCTTTCGATCGCCTCGGCCAGGCGCTCGCCGATCTGCCCGCCGCCAGCGATGACGATGCGCTTGTTGCTCTCGTCGAGCCGGCGCATCTCGCTCATCACCGCGCGAATGTGCGCCTTGGCGGCGATGAAGAACACTTCGTCGTCGGCCTCGATCACCGTATCGCCGCGAGGCATGATCGGCCGGTCGCGGCGGAAGATCGCCGCCACGCGGGTGTCGGCATTCGGCATGTGCTCGCGCAGTTGGCGCAGTTGCTGGCCCACCAGCGGGCCGCCGTAGTAGGCCCTGATCGCCACCAACTGGGCCTTGCCCTCGGCGAAGTCGATCACCTGCAGGGCGCCGGGGGTTTCGATCAGGCGCTTGATGTAGTTGGTGACCACCTGTTCCGGGCTGATCAGCACGTCCACCGGGATCGCGTCGTTGTCGAACAGCTCGGTGCGGGTCAGGTAGGCCGACTCGCGTACCCGGGCGATCTTGGTCGGGGTGTGGAACAGCGTATGGGCCACCTGGCAGGCGACCATGTTGGTCTCGTCGCTGTTGGTCACCGCCACCAGCATGTCGGCATCGTCCGCGCCGGCCTGGCGCAGGATCGTCGGAAACGAGGCGCGGCCCTGCACGGTACGGATGTCCAGGCGGTCGCCGAGGTCGCGCAGGCGCTCGCCATCGGTGTCGACCACGGTGATGTCGTTGGCTTCGCTGGCCAGGTGTTCGGCCAGCGTCCCGCCGACCTGTCCTGCGCCGAGAATGATGATTTTCATCGGGTAGCAGCTCCGTTTCGACCCGGTCAGCCGCGCGCGGCCGCGATCTTGATCAGTTTGGCGTAATAGAAACCATCATGGCCGCCTTCCTGCGCCAGCAGTTGCCGGCCATGGGGTTGCCTGACGCCGAAGCTGCCGGGGATATCCAGCTCGCGGGCACCGGAGGTGCGTGCCAGGAACGCCTCGATCACCTCGGTGTTTTCCGTCGGCAGGGTCGAGCAGGTGGCGTAGAGCAGGATGCCGCCGACTTCCAGGGTGGCCCACATGGCGTCCAGCAGCTCACCCTGCAGGCTGGCCAGTGCGGCGATGTCGTCGGCCTGGCGGGTCAGCTTGATGTCCGGATGGCGGCGGATCACGCCGGTGGCCGAACAGGGCGCGTCGAGCAGGATGCGCTGGAACGGCTTGCCATCCCACCAACTGGCGGTGTCGCGACCATCGGCGGCGATCAGTTCGGCCTCCAGCCCCAGGCGGTCGAGGTTCTCGCGTACCCGCAGCAGGCGCTTGGCCTCCAGGTCGACAGCGACCACCCCGGCCAGTTGCGGCTGGGCTTCGAGGATATGGCAGGTCTTGCCGCCCGGCGCGCAGCAGGCGTCCAGCACCCGCTGGCCGGGAGCTAGGTCCAGCAGGTCGGCGGCCAGTTGCGCGGCTTCGTCCTGGACGCTGATCCAGCCTTCGGCAAAGCCCGGCAGGTTGCGCACATCGCAGGCTTCGTCGAGGACGATGCCGTCGCGGCTGTAGTCGCACGGCCGGGCCGCAACGGCGGCGTCACCCAGCAGCCTGAGGTAGGCGTCGCGGCTGTGATGGCGGCGGTTGACCCGCAGGATCATCGGCGGATGGGCGTTGTTCGCCGCACAGATGGCTTCCCACTGCTCGGGCCAGAAGGCTTTCAGCGACTTCTGCAGCCAGCGCGGGTGGGCGGTACGCACCACCGGGTCGCGCTCCAGCTCGGCCAGCAGCTCGGTGCTTTCGCGCTGGGCGCGGCGCAACACGGCGTTGAGCAGGCCCTTGGCCCAGGGTTTCTTCAGCTTGTCGGCGCAACCGACGGTTTCGCCGATGGCGGCGTGGGCCGGGATGCGCGTATAGAGCAACTGGTAGAGGCCCACCAGCAACAACGCCTCGACATCGGCATCGGCGGCCTTGAAGGGCTTCTGCAGCAGCCTGGTCGCCAGCGCCGCCAGCCGTGGCTGCCAGCGGGCGGCGCCGAACGCCAGGTCCTGGGTCAGGCCGCGATCGCGGGCCTCGACCTTGTCCAGTTGCGCCGGCAGCGAACTGTTGAGCGAGGCCTTGCCGCTGAGCACGGCGGCCAGGGCCTTGGCTGCGGCCAGGCGCGGGTTCATTGGCCGAGTACCGTACCGAGGGCGAATTTCTCCCGGCGGCTGTTGAACAGGTCGCTGAAGTTCAGCGCCTTGCCGCCGGGCAGTTGCAGGCGGGTCAGGCACAACGCGCCGTTACCGGTGGCGACGATCAGCCCGTCCTTGCTCGCGGCGAGAATTTCGCCCGGCTGGCCCTGCCCCTCGGCGGTGCGGGCGGCCAGTACTTTCAGGGCTTCGCCATCGAGGCTGCTGTGGCAGATCGGCCACGGGTTGAACGCGCGGATCAGCCGCTCCAGCTCGACGGCCGGGCGCTGCCAGTCGATGCGCGCCTCGTCCTTGTTCAGTTTGTGGGCGTAGGTCGCCAGGCTGTCGTCCTGCACCTCGCCGACCAGCGTGCCGGCAGCCAGGCCGGCGATGGCCTGGATGACCGCGGGCGGGCCGAGTTCGGCCAGGCGGTCATGCAGGCTGCCGCCGGTGTCTTCGGCGCTGATCGGGGTGACGGTCTTGAGCAGCATCGGCCCGGTGTCCAGGCCGGCTTCCATGCGCATCACGGTGACGCCACTTTCCGTGTCGCCGGCTTCCACCGCCCGTTGGATCGGTGCCGCACCGCGCCAGCGCGGCAGCAGCGAGGCGTGGCTGTTGATGCAGCCCAGGCGCGGAATATCCAGCACCACCTGCGGCAGGATCAGGCCATAGGCGACCACCACCATCAGGTCCGGCTTGAACGCCGCCAGTTCGGCCTGGGCGTCGGCGTTGCGCAGGGTCGGCGGTTGCAGGACGCTGATGCCATGCTTCAGCGCCAACTGCTTGACCGGGCTGGGCATCAGCTTCTGTCCGCGCCCGGCCGGCCGGTCCGGCTGGGTGTAGACCGCGACGATCTCATGGGGGCTGTCGAGCAGGGCCTTGAGGTGTTCGGCGGCGAATTCGGGAGTGCCGGCAAAGACGATGCGCAGTGGCTCAGTCATGGGAGGGCTCGCTTGAGAGAGGACAGGACATTATGAATGCCACTTTCTGTAGGAGCAGGGCTTGTCCGCGAATGGCCCTTGAGAGCGCTAAAAGCTTCGCGGGCAAGCCCGGCTCCTACAGGACAGAGTCGGTGGGGGGATCAGGCGTTCTGGCGGTGCTGCTTTTCCAGCTTCTTCTTGATCCGGTCGCGCTTGAGCGTAGACAGGTAATCGACGAACAGCTTGCCGTTGAGGTGGTCGCATTCGTGCTGGATGCACACCGCCAGCAGGCCATCGGCTTCCAGTTCGAACGGCTTGCCGTCGCGGTCCAGTGCCTTGATGCGCACGCGGGTCGGGCGGTCGACGTTTTCGTAGAAACCCGGTACCGACAGGCAGCCTTCCTGGTACTGGTCCTTCTCTTCGGTCAGCGGCTCGAACTCGGGGTTGATGAACACCCGTGGCTCGCTGCGATCCTCGCTCAGGTCCATGACCACGATACGCTGGTGCACGTTGACCTGGGTCGCGGCTAGGCCGATGCCCGGGGCTTCGTACATGGTTTCAAACATGTCATCGATCAGTTGCCGAACCTTGTCGTCCACCTCGGCCACGGGTTTGGCGATGGTGCGCAGGCGCGGGTCTGGGAATTCGAGGATGTTTAAAATGGCCATAGGCGTATTTGCTGCACATGTGAGGTAAAGTCAGAGACGGCTGCCGAAACATCCCGGCGGGATCGGCTACCGTTGTAAAACGTTCTCCCTGGGAGCGAGCCGCGGGGGCTCTGGCGTTTCACGCGAAGACACATGATAAAGGGATTCACTGCATGAGGAAAACACTACTCGCCCTGCTGCTGGCCTTTACCGGTGTCGCGCAGGCGCAAGTGCAACTCAAGGATGGTTATCCACAGCGCTACACCGTGGTGCGCGGCGATACGCTGTGGGATATTTCCGGAAAGTTTCTTCGCGAGCCCTGGCAGTGGCCGCAGATCTGGCACGCCAACCCGCAGATCGCCAACCCCGACCTGATCTACCCCGGCGACACCCTGACCCTGCAGTTCGTCGACGGCCAGCCGCGGCTGGTGGTCGAGCGCGGTGCGTCGCGCGGCACCATCAAGCTGTCGCCACAGGTGCGCCGCTCGGCGGTGGCCGAGGCGATTCCGAGCATTCCGCTGGAAAAGATCAACGCCTTCCTGCTGAGCAACCGCATCGTCGACAGCGTCGAGGCGTTCAAGCGTGCCCCGTACATCCTCGCCGGCAGCAACGAGCGGGTGCTCAGCGGCATGGGCGACCGGATCTACGCGCGCGGCGCATTCGACCCGACGCACAACGTGTACGGCCTGTTCCGCCAGGGCAAGGTCTACACCGACCCGCAGACCAAGGAGTTCCTCGGCATCAACGCCGACGACATCGGCACCGGCGAACTGCTGGCCACCGAAGGCGATGTCGGCACCCTGACCCTGCGCCGTACCACCGAGGAAGTGCGCCTGGGCGACCGGCTGTTCGTCAGCGAGGAACGGCCGATCACCTCGACCTTCATGCCGAGCGCGCCGCAGTCCCAGGTCAACGGCGTGATCATAGATGTGCCACGAGGTGTTACACAGATCGGCGTCATGGACGTGGTCACGATCGACAAGGGACGCCGCGACGGATTGGCCGAAGGCAATGTTCTCGCGGTGTTCAAGACCGGCGAGACGGTCCGCGACCGGGTCACCGGGCAGCCGGTGAAGATTCCCGACGAGCGTTCCGGCCTGTTGATGGTGTTCCGCACCTACGAAAAGCTCAGCTATGGTTTGGTACTCAATGCCACGCGGTCGCTGGCGGTGCAGGACAAGGTACGCAATCCGTAACGGCTGTCGCAGTATCTGCGACCGCTTGCTGAACAGGTTACTCACAGAGTTATCCACAGCTTGTCCTACTTGATCACGACTGCCACGGATCAAGGATGAGCTGATGTCACAGTCTGTGTGCAATACCCTGTCGCCGGCGGAGCTGGAAGCCCGCCTGCGGCTGCATCGCCTGCCGGAAATCGGCCCCAGGCGCTTCCGCCAACTGATCGAAACCTTTGGTTCGGCCTCTTCCGCCCTGAGTGCCCCGGCTGCGGCCTGGCGCTCGCTGGGGCTGCCCGCGAGCAGCGCCGAGGCGCGCCGCAGCCCGGCCGTGCGCGATGGCGCCAGCGCTGCATTGGCCTGGCTAGAGCGGCCGGAGCAGCATTTGCTGATGTGGGACCAGGCCGCCTACCCGGCCCTGCTGGCCGAACTGGACGATGCCCCGCCGCTGTTGTTCGTCGCCGGCGAGCCGACGATCCTGGACAAGCCGCAACTGGCGCTGGTCGGTAGCCGACGTGCCTCGCGACCGGGCATGGATACCGCCGCGGCCTTCTCCCGCAGCCTGGCCGCCGCCGGTTTTGTCATCACCAGCGGCCTGGCCCTGGGCATCGATGGCGCTGCCCACCAGGCCGCACTGGACGTTGGCGGGCTGACGGTGGGCGTGCTCGGCACCGGCATCGAGAATTTTTATCCACAGCGGCATCGCGCCCTGGCCCGGGCCATGATCGACCAGGGCGGCGCCGTGGTTTCCGAGTTTCCCCTGGACACCACCCCCCAACCCGGCAATTTCCCCCGGCGCAACCGGATCATCAGCGGCCTGTCCCTCGGCGTAGTGGTGGTCGAGGCCAGCGTCGGCAGCGGCTCGCTGATCACCGCCCGGCTGGCGGCGGAACAGGGGCGAGAGGTCTATGCGATTCCCGGCTCCATCCATCACCCGGCCGCGCGTGGCTGTCACCAGTTGATTCGCGACGGTGCGGTGCTGGTGGAAACGGTCGACGATATCCTGCAGAACCTGCGGGGCTGGCAGCGCATGCCGGCCAGCGTACTGCCCGAGGCGCCCACGCACCCGCTGCTGGCCCTGCTGCATGCCGCGCCGCAGACCAGCGAGGCCTTGGCCCGGGCCTGTGGCTGGAGCCTGGCGCGGGTCCTGGCGAGCCTGACCGAGCTGGAACTGGAAGGCCGGGTGGCCAGCGACGGCGGACGCTGGTTAGCGCGTAGCCCGACCTGAGGTAAACTGCCGACAGCGTTGAATCCGGAGAGCAAGCGATGGTCAAGAGTTGGCGTGTGCAAGAAGCCGCACGAGAAGTTCGCGCAGGAGCGGTGATTGCCTATCCAACCGAAGCGGTCTGGGGGCTGGGGTGTGATCCCTGGAACGAAGAGGCGGTGGATCGGTTGCTGGCGCTCAAGAATCGTTCGGTGGACAAGGGGTTGATCCTGGTGGCGGACAATATCCGCCAGTTCGATTTCCTCTTCGAGGAATTCCCGCAGGAGTGGGTCGACCGCATGGCCAGTACCTGGCCGGGGCCCAACACCTGGCTGGTGCCGCACCAGGACCTGCTGCCGGAGTGGGTCACTGGCCGCCATGACACCGTGGCCGTGCGGGTCAGCGACCACCCGCTGGTGCGGGATCTGTGCTCGCTGGTCGGGCCGCTGATCTCCACCTCCGCCAACCCCCAGGGCCGGCCGTCGGCCAGGACCCGGTTGCGGGTGCAGCAGTACTTCGGCGGGCAGTTGGACCTGGTACTGGGTGGCAGCCTGGGCGGGCGCAAGAACCCGAGCCTGATCCGCGATCTGGCGACGGGCAAGGTGGTGCGTCCGTCGTAGTTCTCACTGGTCCCTGAGGCCGCCTTCGCGGCGGTTCGCGGGCAAGCCCTGCTCCTACAGGTATTGGGTGCACACGATACAAGTGCACGACGCCATGCCTGTAGGAGCGTGGCTTGCCCGCGAACCGCTGCTGCCAGGCAGCGGCCATCCCCCACGACCTCAGGGCAGCAACACCGTCGACCCGGTCGTCCGCCGCCCCGCCAGCTCGGTTTGCGCCTTGGCCGCCTCGGCCAACCCGTAGCGCGCGCCGATCTCGACCTTCAACTGGCCACCGATCACCAGCCCGAACAACTCGTCGGCCATGGCCTGCAACTGCTGTGGGTTACTGGCGTAGGTGCCCAGGGTCGGCCGGGTCACGTACAGCGAGCCCTTGGCCGACAGAATCCCCAGGTTGACGCCTTCCACCGCCCCGAAGCGTTGCCGAAGCTCACCAGCAGGCCCCGCGGTGACAGGCAATCCAGGGACGTCGTCCAGGTATCCTTGCCGACCCCGTCGTACACCACCGGAACCTTCTTGCCATCGGTCAGCTCCAGCACCCGCTTCACCACATCCTCATGGCTGTAGTCGATGGTTTCCCAGGCCCCCAGGGACTTGGCATAGGCGGCCTTCTGCGCCGAGCTCACGGTACCGATCAGCTTCGCCCCGATGGCCTTGGCCCACTGGCAGGCCAGTGCCCCGACCCCGCCGGCGGCGGCATGGAACAGCACGGTTTCACCGGCCTTGAGTTCGTGGGTCTGGCGCAGCAGGTACTGCACGGTCAGGCCCTTGAGCATCACCGCGGCGGCCTGCTCGAAGTCGATCTGCTCCGGCAGCTTCACCAGATGCGCCTCCGGCAGCAGGTGAAACTCGCTGTAGGCGCCCAGCGGCCCGGTGCCATAGGCGACCCGGTCGCCGACCTTGAAGCGGGTCACTTCGCTGCCCACCGCGTCGACGATCCCGGCGCCCTCGCCGCCCAGCCCGGAAGGCAGGCTCGGCGGTGCGTACAGGCCGCTGCGCCAGTAGGTGTCGATGAAGTTCAGGCCGATCGCCTTGTTCTGCACCCTGACCTGCTGTGGTCCCGGTTCGGCGGGGGTGTAGTCCACATACTCGAGGACTTCGGGGCCGCCATGGGCACGGAACTGGATTCGCTTGGCCATCGATACGCTCCTTGAAATGATTTCTTGCAAAGCCTGAAGATCCCCTATCGGACTCCTTCGCTTGACCTTCGTCAACTGCGACTGTCACGGGCACGGTGTTATGCTACGGGCCTTTTGCCGCCGGCACGTCAGATCTGCCGCGTAGCTTTGCCCGATTCCAGGTGATGCCATGACTACCCGCACCGAAGCCGTTAAAGCCTACCTGCTCGACCTGCAAGACCGTATCTGCGCTGCGCTGGAAGCCGAGGATGGCGGTGCGCGTTTCGTCGAAGACGCCTGGACCCGCCCTGCCGGTGGCGGCGGACGGACCCGGGTGATCGCCGACGGCCAGGTCATCGAGAAAGGTGGCGTGAATTTCTCCCACGTCTTCGGTGCCGGCCTGCCGCCTTCGGCCAGTGCCCACCGGCCGGAACTGGCCGGGCGCGGCTTCGAGGCGCTGGGGGTGTCCCTGGTGATCCACCCGCACAACCCGTATGTGCCGACCTCCCACGCCAACGTGCGCTTCTTCATCGCCGAGAAGGAAGGCGAAGAGCCGGTCTGGTGGTTTGGCGGCGGTTTCGACCTGACGCCCTACTACGGCAACGAGGAAGACTGCGTGCACTGGCACCGTGTCGCCGAACAGGCCTGCGCGCCGTTCGGGGCGGATGTCTACCCGCGCTACAAGGCCTGGTGCGACAGCTATTTCCACATCAAGCACCGCAACGAACCGCGGGGCATCGGTGGCCTGTTCTTCGACGACCTGAACGAGTGGGACTTCGACACCTGCTTCGCCTTCATGCGGGCGATCGGCGATGCCTACATCGAGGCCTACCTGCCGATCGTGCAGCGGCGCAAGGCGCAGGCCTGGACCGAGCAGCAGCGCCAGTTCCAGGAATTCCGCCGTGGGCGTTATGTGGAGTTCAACCTGGTGTACGACCGTGGCACCCTGTTCGGCCTGCAATCGGGTGGGCGTACCGAGTCGATCCTGATGTCGCTGCCGCCGCAGGTGCGCTGGGGTTACGACTGGAAGGCCGAGCCGGGTAGCGAAGAGGCGCGGTTGACCGAGTACTTCCTGCAGGATCGGGATTGGCTGGCGGTTTAGCCCGCAACGACCGAATTCCCACCCTATTGATCTGACCGCTGGCCCGCCAGCCCCGACAGGACCCTGTTTGATGGATCGTTACGTTGTCTTCGGCAATCCCATCGGCCACAGCAAGTCGCCGCTGATCCACCGCCTGTTCGCCGAACAGACCGGCCAGCGGTTGGACTACAGCACGCTGCTGGCGCCGCTGGACGATTTTTCCGGCTGTGCCCGGGCGTTCTTCCAGGAAGGTCGTGGCGCCAACGTCACCGTGCCGTTCAAGGAAGAGGCCTTCCGCCTGGCCGACAGCCTGACCGACCGGGCGCGGCGAGCCGGCGCGGTGAATACCCTGAGCAAACTGGCCGATGGCAGCCTGCTGGGCGACAACACCGACGGTGCCGGGCTGGTGCGCGATCTTGAGGTCAACGCCGGCTTCAGCCTGCAAGGCCAGCGCATCCTGCTACTGGGGGCCGGCGGCGCGGTACGCGGTGCCCTGGAGCCATTGCTGGCGCAGCAACCGGCGTCGGTGGTGATCGCCAACCGCACCGTCGAGAAGGCCGAGCTGCTGGCCGAGCTGTTCGCCGATCTGGGGCCGGTGTCCGCCAGCGGTTTCGAGTGGTTGCGCGAGCCGGTGGATCTGATCATCAACGCCACCTCGGCCAGCCTGTCCGGCGATGTGCCGCCGATTGCGCCGAGCCTGGTCGAACCCGGCAAGACCGTTTGCTACGACATGATGTACGGCAAGGAACCGACCGCATTCTGCCGCTGGGCCAGCGCGCAATCGGCGGCGGTGGCCCTGGATGGCCTGGGCATGCTCGCCGAACAGGCGGCGGTTGCCTTCGAGCTGTGGCGTGGCGTGCGCCCGGACACGGCGCCGGTGCTGGCCGAGTTGCGGCGCCTGCTGGCTGCCTGAATTCCACAAGTTACCGCGAACCTTGTAGATACTCTTTCCCGGTCAAACTTCGATCGTTCCCACGCTTGGCGTGGGAACGATCATCAATCGCCGCAGCCCCTGTAGGAGCCGGGCTTGCCCGCGAAGGCGATTTTACCGGCGCCACACTGCTTCGGGATGAATGGCCGCCTTTGGCGGTTCGCGGGCAAGCCCGGCTCCTACAAGGGGTAGCGTTGTACATGGGAACGGCGGTGCATCAGGAGAGCGTGCTCAATCCTCGAAACGGATCGGGCACCTATCCACACCCTCGAGCTTGACCAACTCCTCGACCACCTGCGCCCGTGCCTTCCTCAACGTCAGGCTGCGCCCCTCCCGCGCCAGCCGGCGCGCCTCCTGGTGCAGCATCTCCACCCCGGAATAGTCGATGAAGTTGATCTGCTGCGCTTCGATCACCACCCGCGGCCCTTTCAACCGCTGCAGGCGCACCTGCAGGTAATGGCTGGCGCCGAAGAAGATCGACCCGCCGACCCGCAGCACCTCTTCGTCACCGTCGCGCCAGTGCTGCACCCGGGGTTGCGAGGTGCGCTTGAGGTAGAAGAACAGCGAGGCCAGCACCCCGGCATAGATCGCCGTCTGCAGCTCCAGCAGCAGGGTCGCCACGCAGGTCAGTGACATCACCGCGAACTCGGCATGGCTGACGCGCAACAGTGCGCGGATGCCGCGGTGATCCACCAGCCCCCAACTGATCAGCAGGATGCTGCCGGCCATGGCCGGAATCGGGATGTGGGCGATCAGCGCCGAGCCGCACACCGCGAACAGCGCCACCCACAGTGCCGAGAACACCCCGGCCAGCGGTGAGCAGGCTCCGGCCTCGTAACTGAGGGCGGCGCGGGTGAACGAACCGGCGGACAGGTAGCCGGAAAACAGGCTGCCGACGATATTCGACAGGCCCTGGGCACGCACTTCCTGATTGGCATCGAGCAACTGCTGCGAGCGGGCGGACAACGAGCGGGCGATCGACAGGCTCGTCACCAGCCCGAGCATGCCCACGGCGACGGCGCTGGGCAGCAGCCGCAGCACAGCTTCCAGATCCAGCGGCAACGGGCTGAACGGCGGCAGGCGCCCGACGAAACCCTCGACCCGTTGCACGTGGCCGAACATCGCCGGCCACAGCCAGACCAGCAGGCTGGCCAGCACCAGGGTGATCAGCAACGTCGGCCAGCGCGGCAGCAGCGACTTGAGCAGCAGGCCGACCACCAGCGTGCCGAGCCCTAGCGCCAGCGAAGGCCGGTCGATTTCGCCGATATGCTGCATGAGCGCCAGCAGGCTATTGAGCGCGGTGGCCTGGTTGGGAACATCGATGCCCAACAGGTTGGGCAATTGGCCGAGGGCAATCACCACGGCGGCGCCGAGGGTGAAGCCGAGCACCACCGAATGCGAAACGAAGTTCACCAGGGCGCCGAAGCGCAGCAGGCCCAGCAGCCACTGGAAGATCCCGGCGATGAAGGTCAGCAGCAGGATCAGGGTGATGTAGTCCTGGCTGCCGGGCACGGCCAGCGGACTGACGCTGGCGAACAGGACGATGGAGATCGCCGCGGTGGGCCCGCAGATCAGGTGCCAGGACGAGCCCCAGAGGCAGGCGATCAGCACCGGCACGATGGCCGCGTACAGGCCGTACTCCGGCGGCAGGCCGGCGATCAGGGCGTAGGCCACCGATTGCGGCAGGGCAAGGATGGCGCCGCTCAGGCCGACGACCAGGTCACGGCTGACGCTGGCGCGGCTCTGCCGGGGCAGCCAGCTGAGAAATGGCAGGAATGCGTGGCGGTTGGTCCGGCCCATGGGGTTCTCGGTTGGATGAGTCGTGTCGGGGGCAGTGTGCCAGAAGGCCTGGTGATCGTTGGTCGTTCCCACGCTCCCTGTGGGAATGCGGCCTGTGACGCTGTGGGTCACAAGAGCGGACGCCGAGCGTCCAGAGAGTCATTCCCACGCGGAGCGTGGGAATGATCGGTAACAGATGAATCAGGCAGCCCGAAGCTCAGAGCCTGGCCTTCACCGCCGCCAGCCCATCCTGGCCATCCGCAGTCTTCACCCCGTCCAGCCACTTGTCCAGCACCGCCGGGTTGGCCTTGATCCAGGCCCTGGCCGCGTCGGCATTGCTCAGCTTCCTGTTCGCCACCTCGGCCATGATGCTGTTTTCCATGTCGAGGGTGAAGCCCAGGTTGGCAAACAGCTTGCCGACGTTCGGACAGGCCTGTGCATAACCCTTGCGGGTCACGGTATAGACGCTTCCGCTGTCGCCGAAGTACTTCTCGCCGCCCTTGAGGTAATGCATCTTGATCTGCACGTTCATCGGGTGCGGCGTCCAGCCGAGGAACACCACGAACTTCTGTTTCTTGATCGACCGGCCGACCTCGGCCAGCATCGCCTGCTCGCTGGACTCCACCAGCTTCCACTGGCCCAGGTCGAACTCGTCGTTCTTGATGATCTGTGCCAGCGAGGCATTGGCCGGTGCGCCGGAGCCGATGCCATAGAGCTTCTTGTCGAACTTGTCGGCGAACTTGTGCAGGTCGGCGAAGTCATGCACGCCGGCGTCCCACACGTAGTCCGGGACCGCCAGGGTGAATTCGGTGCCTTCGAGGTTCTTCGCCAGTTGCGTGACATCGCCGTTGGCGATGAACTTGTCATGGAAGCCCTGCTGCGCCGGCATCCAGTTGCCGAGGAACACGTCCACCTGGCCATCCTTGAGGCCACCGTAGGTGATCGGCACCGCCAGGGTGTCGACCTTGGCCTTGTAGCCCAGGCCTTCGAGCAGCAGGCTGGCGATGGCGTTGGTCGCGGCGATGTCGCTCCAGCCCGGATCGGCCATTTTCACCGTGTCGCAGGCTGGGTCGGCATGGGCGCCCAGGCTGCTCGCGGCCAGCAGCCCGGCGCAGAGGATTGTGGATAACTTCTTCATGGCTTCCCCTTGTGTTCGTTATTGGTTTTGGCAGGGTTGTGGATAACGGGCCTTGCGCTCCAGATCGTCGAGGTCGATATGGTTGCGCATGTATTGCTGACTGGCGTCTACCATCGGCTGGTGGTCCCAGCTCTTCAGCTTTCCGAGGGTCAGGGCGTCGGCGACGAAGCGCCGGCGTCGCTGGCTGGCGAGCACCTGTTGGTGGATCGCCGGGATGTTCCATTTCGCCCGGGCTTCGGCCAGGAAGTCGTTGAACAGTGGCTGGTGCTGCGGTGACTGGCTGAGGTCTTCCTCTTCCCGTGGATCGTTGTGGATATCGTAGAGCAGGCAGGGATCGTCTTCGCTGTAGATGAACTTGTACGCACCGCGGCGGATCATCATCAGCGGGCTGACGGTGCCTTCGGCCATGTATTCGCCGAACACCTCGTCGTGCCCGCCCTCGCCCGCCAGGTGTGGCAGCAGCGAGCGGCCGTCCAGCGGCAGGTCGGCCTGCACGCGGCCGCCGGCCAGTTCCACCAGGGTCGGCAGCAGGTCGGCGGTGGACACGGCGGCGCCGACCCGCTTGGCGGCGAACTGCCCCGGTGCGCTGATCAGCAGCGGTACCCGGGCGGACATCTCGAACCAGTGCATCTTGTACCAGAGCCCGCGCTCGCCCAGCATGTCGCCGTGGTCGCCGGAGAACACGATGAGGGTGTCGTCGGCCAGGCCGATGTCTTCCAGGGTCTGCAGCAGCTTGCCGACGTTGCTGTCGATGTAGCTGCAGGCGCCGAAGTAGGCGCGGCGCGCATCGCGGATCTTATCCACAGGCAGCGGCTTGTCCCACAGGTCGTAGACCTTGAGCAGGCGCTGCGAGTGCGGGTCGAGGCTGGCCTGGGCCGGCGTGTGCGGCAGCGGGATGTCCTCGTCGCGGTACAGGTCCCAGAACGCCTTGGGAATGGTGTACGGGTCGTGGGGATGGGTCATCGACACGGTCAGGCAGAAGGGCCGGTCGCCGCCTTCGCGCACATGGTCGAACAGGTACTGCTGGGCCTTGAACACCACCTCTTCATCGAAGTCCAGCTGGTTGGTGCGCACGCAGGGCCCGGCCTGCAACACCGAGGACATGTTGTGGTACCAGCTGGGGCGCACGTCCGGTTCGTCCCAGTTCACCGCCCAGCCGTAATCCGCCGGGTAGATGTCGCTGGTCAGGCGTTCCTCGTAGCCGTGGAGCTGGTCGGGGCCGCAGAAGTGCATCTTGCCCGACAGCGCGGTGCGGTAGCCCAGGCGACGCAGGTAGTGGGCGTAGGTCGGAACGTCGGCGGGGAAATCGGCGGCGTTGTCGTAGGCGCCGATCCTGCTTGGCAACTGGCCGCTGACCAGGGTGAAGCGCGAAGGGGCACACAGCGGGCTGTTGCAGTAGGCGGCATCGAACACCACCGCCTCGGCGGCCAGGCGGCTCAGGTTCGGCAGCTTGATCGGCGATGGGCCGTAGAGGGGCAACAGCGGCGCGGCCATCTGGTCGGCCATGATGAAGAGAATGTTCTTGCGCTTCATGGTATCGCGGCGTTCCATAGTCAATTGTTATGCGATAGTGCTGCGATCGAGCATGTGGCCTTTGCCCTCGGACGGTAAAGCCCATGCCACACAATGACTAGGATAAGTACCGCTTATGTTTGATGCGCTGGGTGAGTTGTCTCTCGACCTGCTGCGGGTGTTCGAAGCGGCGGCCCGTCATCGCAGTTTCACCGCCGCGGCGGTCGAGCTGGGCACTACCCAGCCGGCGATCAGCCAGCAGATCAAGCGCCTGGAGGAACAGCTGGCGACACGGCTGTTCGACCGCATTTACCGGGGCATCGAACTGACCGAGGCCGGCCTGCTGCTGTTCGAGCAGGTCCAGGCGGGCCTGCAGAGCATCGACAGTGGCCTGAGTGCGGTAACTGCCCATAGCCGGCATGAGGTGCTGCAGGTCGCCACCGACTTCGCCTTCGCCGCGTACTGGCTGATGCCGCGGCTGCACCGTTTCCATGCGGCCAACCCGCTGGTCGATGTCAGCCTGGTGACCAGCGAGCGCAGCCACAACATGCTGCGCAGCGACATCGACGTGGCCGTGCTGTTTGGCCAGGGCCGCTTCAAGCAGGGCGAAAGCCACTGGCTGTTCAGCGAGGAAGTGTTCCCGGTGTGCAGCCCGCAGTTGCTCCAGGGCCGCGAGCGGCCGCTGGCGACCGAGGCGTTGCTGGAGTTTCCCTTGCTGCACCTCAAGGGCGAGAACAGCAGCCACTGGTTCGACTGGGCCGGGGTGTTTCGCGAGTTGGGCCTGACCAGCGCGCCGGCACCGGGGCAACTGCGCTTCGACAACTACACGCTGCTGATCCAGGCGGCGATCGGCGGCCAGGGCGTGGCCATCGGCTGGCGGCACCTTGTGGATAACCTGCTGGAGCAGGGCCTGTTGTGCCGGCCGATCAACCAGACGGTGCTGTCGACCTTCGGTTACTACGTGGTGCTGCCGCCGCGCAAACGGCGCGGGGTGTTGATCCAGCGGTTCTTCGACTGGCTGATGGCCGAGCAGGCCAGCAGTGCGCAATCGCTGGTGGGGCTGGGCTTGCCGTCGATTGCGGTGTAGCGTGGGGGATCGATCAGAGTTTTTGAAAGAGAGCGGTATGCCAGCAATCAAGGGTTACCACGCCCATGTCTATTTCGATGCCTCGACCCTCGACCAGGCCCGTGAGTTGTGCGAGCGGGCGGCGGCGACATTCCCGCTGAAGATGGGGCGGGTGCATGAGCGGCTGGTGGGGCCGCACCCGGACTGGAGCTGCCAACTGGCCTTCGACGCCGAGCAGTTTGGCGCGGTGGTGCCGTGGTTGGCGCTCAATCGCCAGGGGTTGGTGATATTCACCCACCCCCTGACGGGCGATGACCTGGCGGATCACCGCGATCATGCTATCTGGATGGGGGCGGTGCGGCCGCTGGATCTGTCGATCTTCTGATCTCCCCCGGATGGTCGCCTGGGGGTTAACTCTTCCCGCCGATGAGGCGCTCAAGCCAGCTCCCGAGACTAGGCCGGTGCCGCCTGCAACAGCGGACTGGCACCGAGTATCAACACACCCAGGCCGGCGACCAGGTGTTTGGACATTTTCATCATGGCTTTCCTCACTACAGCCCATACAGCGAAAGGAGGTTCGAAGACGGGCCTTCAAACCTCACGGGTCTTGCCATTTAGTCTGTGTGGAAAGGTATAGATTCCTTTGTATCAGGAGCTTTACCTTCGGCTGCTTAGAGGCGCTTTTCGTCGTGCTGCAACAGCAGCAAGAGCCCTCCTGGCTCAACTTTTCAATGCCGAGCTTTTTTCCTGCTTCAGGTAGATATGAGTCCTGCCATCCTCTGCTTTTTCTATCGACGTAGTCGTGTATCGACAGCCTTGCCTGAACACCTTGTAGCGGGTCTCCCCGATCTGCGCTTCGCCGGGTGTACCAGTGATGATAAAGACAACGTTGGCATCTGTTCGAGCTGGCGCAGGAGGATCTACAGGCATGAACTTGTTGATGGGCGCGGAGGTTTTATCCTCCACCCGGTTCTGGTAGAACGCGATTTCCCTGGGTGATAGAAGCTCTTCGTAACGGTAGCTGCCGGTTTGTTCGGACACCTGCGCTGAAAAACCGTCATTCAAGAGCTGGTTTAGATCCTTGCGAGAAATATTCTTGAGGGTTTCTGGAAGTGACGGCTTCTTACTCGTCTTCTCGTTGTTGAGGTAATCGACGGCTCCCGGTTTGGCGAAGAGCTCGAAGGCGGCTTTTGTCATCTCCTGCTTGATTGCGACTTTGTCCTGGTATACTTGTTCTTCTGATTGTTTTTCACCCAAGGCTTTTTCATATTTTTCCATGCTGGCAACATTACTGACCAAGGCCTGTTCTTGTATATTAACACTCGATATTTCCTTAAGTACGCTTAGGTCATTTCGACTACATACACTGTTGATCCTGGCACCCGTATATTCATTGAGCTTGCTTATGCGGGCAGAAGCTTTATCGTAGCCGCCATCATTATTTGAAGGTGCCCTTGTGAAATCCGTATTGAAGACCCTGTCGATCTTGGTTAGCCAATATAGTCTGGCTCCCATTCGTGGCGTGATATGTATACGTCCATTTTTAAAGCGTACGAACGGTCGTTGGTTTTCGCTTAGCCTCCAGGGTGATGTGTACTTTCGGTAGGATTTACAGTGCGGCTCGGCCTTGGAGATGGCTTCTAGCAATTCATTGGCAATGGCCCGGTGTTCTTTGATTCGATCTTTCTGTTCGAGAAATATTCTTTCCCGGTTACGCACATGCTCAAGCCCTTTCTTCAAATTATTGATTTCTTTCTGGCAGTTACTGAGGTCACGGGGGGCATTGAGGATATTTTGAATATTTCTTTTTCCGATTCCAAACGGCATTTTTGTTCCTTCGTGAAAAAGTAAAACGTAGGAGCCCTTGCCACCGATGGCCAGGCTCCTGAAAGTTTTAAGTTAGCTAGGCATTCGCTTTATAGAGTCGGATTGTTTTTGCTTCCATTAGAGAAAATAAATCAGTCCCCGTTTTTGTATATTTTTAAGGGTTGCTATTTTCAGGGAACTCCTGTTTGTAACTTGATTAATCAGGTGCTGGGGTTTCTGGAGAAGGGTTTGTTGGCTGTTTTATTTAAAGGTTTGCCGCTATCCCTCAACCAGAAATTTAAAAAATCCTTCGGTGGTTTTAATTGAGAATTTCCAGTCTGTTCTTCGGTTGTGTTGGATGGCCCCATACCTTTACTGGGATTGGCTGTATTTCCGCCCTGAATGGTATTGTTTGTTTTTCCCTGAGCGGGTTTCTCTATAAGCAATGTGGGAGAAACTCTATTGAAATGTATATTTCTTGGGTATGGTTTCGGTTTTTTTGGATTGCTGGATTCAGGCTTCCTCTCATTAAAGGTGGATTCACCTCCTTCTAATATTATCGAGAGCTTTGAGGTATTTTGGGCTGGATTTTCTGTTGAGGGAATATTGTTTTTTTCTTGTTGGATTTCAGTTTTTTCAGAGGGTTTTTCTTTTTGAGTTGCCAATGCTTCAGCTATTTTTTTCCTGTTGTTTTTTATTATTAACTTGTTTGTTTCAATGCCATGTTTGTTTTCGCTCTTTCTGTTCTCAAGTTTTGAGATGATATCTGCTCGGGATGTCATTTTTCCGAACTTCAGATCTATACCAAGATTTCTGATGTTCTCGGGTAGTCTTGAGTTTTCTATTCTGTGTTTTCCCGTTATTATTCCTATGGTTAGCTTTTCATTTAGGTAAGGGCTATTTTCTTTGTCTAATTTAAGAAAACCTTTTTGAGGTTGGCAGTTGACGGTGCTGATCAACTTGTCAATGAAGGTGTTTTGGTTTTTATAATATTCAATACTGGCTTCGGCAGATTTTATAGAGTTTTCTCTAACTGCCAACAAGCCTGGGGCTGACATTTTGATTGGGGGAGGCATATATAGGGTCCTTTGTTCCTGTTTGAGTTTTCATGTTGTGAGTCGACGCGAGCTACCAGTTGGAATACTCGGGCGCCGATATCGAACGGCGCTTTCAGCAATCGCTCTTTATCAACGAATCGGCGATCACTTCTGAATTCCAGGTAGGCAAAGTTTTATGACGCCCATGAAAAAGGGCCTCAGCGCCGTAGCACTGAAGCCCTTGGGTGTAGCGACTATTCGCTGGATAAGTGGCGCGCGCCACGCACCCCTTCCGCCAGCGCCGCGCACAGGCTCAGCACGCCATCGACGGCCTGTTCGCCGGTTTCGGCCTTGGCGATCTGGTCGATCAGGGCCGAACCGACCACCACGCCGTCCGCCAGGCGGGCGATGGCGGCCGCCTGTTCCGGGGTACGGATGCCGAAGCCGATGCTGATCGGCAGGTCGGTGTGGCGGCGCAGGCGGCTGACCGCCTCCTCCACGTGTTCCAGGGTGGCCGAGCCGGCACCGGTCACGCCGGCTACCGAGACGTAGTAGACGAAGCCGGAACTGCCATTGAGGACGGTGGGCAGGCGGCCGTCGGCCATTGGGTCGGTGAAGGGCATGCCCAACTCGATCACGTCGGCACCGGCCTTGGGCAGCCCCTTGAGGATCGCCAGGGAGGTGTCGTAGCCCGGGTCGCCGGCGGTGACGAAGGTCACCAGGGCGGCTGATTGCTGCTGGCAATGATCTCTTTTCTGTCGCTTTGGAAAAGTCCGATGAATTATCTTGTGCCAGGCGATTTATCCGAATTGTCCGTGTTCAGCTCCTCATAGCGAGAGATGAGGTTTTTAACGTGACCTTTCTTTATTCCTGTTAACCTATCTTCAGAGGGGCTCTGGTTTTTTTTCTGATCGTTCAGAGCATCTCTCTTTCGCGGTGGTCGGATTGGCACGGCACCCTTGTCGGCTTCAGAGTGTCCAGGGTTGGCTAATGATAATGACGCGCCCTGGCTACCAGGCGCTGTTTGTTCGTATCCGAATATTTCGTCAAATTCTTTGTCTCTGGCGTCAGCAGACATTTGAGCAAGCGCTGTGTATGAGTTATATAGCTCATCAAATTCTCTGTCTGTGGAGTCTTCGGTATCGGAACTTTCATTAGGTAGGCCAGCAGCTGTCGTTGACCGTTCGGCTCGAATATCCTGGGCGGGAGCGCTATATTCAAAGTTGCGTGGTGGCTTGACAGGCGGTGATGTTTCAGGGGGCGAGCCTTCTTGTTTGACAAACTTCAGGTTGCCGGGTGCTGGTGGAGGTTCACCAATATCGTCCAACTTATTCCCTGAGTTGAGAGTTTCGTTAAGTTTTATTTCTGAAGTGACGCGCTGTTGACTGTTATCCAAACGTTCGATCAAATCCTCGATTTTGACTCTTTGACCAGGGTTGGCAATGTTGTGAAATTTTGGGTTGAAGGGGGCGCTTGAATATCCACCGTCGCTGAGCCCAAGCTTGATAGCCAGTTTTTTTCTAAAATTCAGATTATCGCTGACGACAAATTGACTGTCTTTTTTTGAATAGCTCAAAAAAACTTTCTTGGGTTGGTTTTTTACCTGTAATAAAGCAGCCTTAGCCTTGAGTTCTAGCATCTCCGCGCGTTGCTTGTTGAGAAAATTTATCTGTGCGTTGGGCCCTGCTTGAGCGGGAACGTTCTTGCCATCTTGCAATTGCTGGTTGGCTTTATAGTTTTTCCCCGACTGCTCGCTTTGTAACATGCCGGGAGGAATAGTTGATGAACTTGAAAGGGAGGCAAGGGGACGTGTCATGATGGCCCATTCTTGAAGTCGAGACGATCCAGCACGTTAGGACTGGCGCGATCCACCGTTTAAAAGGCGGTACGAGCGTTCAATGGTTGGCGCTTGTAGAAGGGAATTCTGCCAATAAACGCCCATCGCCGGTGAATCGGTTAGCGTCTCTGAATACTTGGTAGGGAAAGGACTTTTACGCCCATGAAAAAGGGCCTCAGCGCTGTAGCACTGAAGCCCTTTGATGTAGCGACTATTCGGCGAATCAGTGGCGCGCGCCACGCACCCCTTCCGCCAGCGCCGCGCACAGGCTCAGCACGCCATCGACGGCCTGTTCGCCGGTTTCGGCCTTGGCGATCTGGTCGATCAGGGCCGAACCGACCACCACACCGTCCGCCAGGCGGGCGATGGCGGCGGCCTGTTCCGGGGTACGGATGCCGAAGCCGATGCTGATCGGCAGGTCGGTGTGGCGGCGCAGGCGGCTGACCGCCTCTTCGACATGTTCCAGGGTGGCCGAGCCGGCACCGGTCACGCCCGCGACCGAGACGTAGTAGACAAAGCCGGAACTGCCATTGAGGACGGTCGGCAGGCGGCCGTCGTCGGTGGTCGGGGTGGTCAGGCGGATGAAGTCCAGGCCGGCGGCCTGGGCCGGGTCGCACAGTTCGCCGTTATGCTCCGGCGGCAGGTCGACCACGATCAGGCCGTCGACACCGGCGGCCTTGGCCTCTTCGATGAAGCGTGCCACGCCGTAGTAGTGGATCGGGTTGAAGTAACCCATCAGTACCAACGGGGTGTCGTTGTTCTCGGCGCGGAACTCGCGAACCATCTGCAGGGTTTTCGCCAGGTTCTGCTTGGCAGCCAGGGCGCGGATGTTCGCCAACTGGATCGCCG
The DNA here is from genome assembly GCF_055390395.1 of Pseudomonas sp. Tof1. Lineage (NCBI taxonomy): Bacteria > Pseudomonadati > Pseudomonadota > Gammaproteobacteria > Pseudomonadales > Pseudomonadaceae > Pseudomonas > Pseudomonas sp. Tof1. The sequence continues at coordinate 39,168 of NZ_AP024344.1, forward strand.
GGCCGTCGGCCATCGGATCGGTGAAGGGCATGCCCAGCTCGATCACGTCGGCACCGGCCTTGGGCAGCCCCTTGAGGATCGCCAGGGAGGTGTCGTAGCCCGGGTCGCCGGCGGTGACGAAGGTCACCAGGGCGGCGCGGTTCTGTTGTTTCAGCTCGGCAAAGCGGGCTTGCAGGCGGCTCATCAGTGTTTCTCCTGCTGGGACTGTTGCATGTGGTGCATGACGGTTTGCATGTCCTTGTCACCGCGACCGGACAGGTTGACCACCATCAGGTGATCCTTGGGCAGGTTCGGCGCGCGCTTGAAGACTTCGGCCAGGGCGTGGGAGCTCTCCAGGGCCGGAATGATGCCTTCGAGGCGGCAGCACTGGTGGAACGCGGCCAGGGCTTCGTCATCGGTGATCGAGGTGTACTGGACGCGGCCGATGTCGTGCAACCAGGCGTGTTCCGGGCCGATGCCGGGGTAGTCCAGACCGGCGGAAATCGAGTGGGCGTCGATGATCTGGCCGTCGTCGTCCTGCAGCAGGAAGGTCCGGTTGCCATGCAGCACGCCCGGTACGCCGCCGTTCAGGCTGGCGGCGTGCTTGCCGGTCTCGATGCCGTGGCCGGCCGCCTCGACGCCGATGATCTCGACGCTGGTGTCATCGAGGAACGGGTGGAACAGGCCCATGGCGTTGGAACCGCCGCCGATGCACGCCACCAGGCTGTCGGGCAGGCGCCCTTCCTGGGCCTGCAACTGCTCGCGGGTTTCCTTGCCGATGACGGCCTGGAAGTCACGGACCATGGCCGGATACGGGTGCGGGCCGGCGACGGTGCCGATCAGGTAGAAGGTGCTGTCGACGTTGGTCACCCAGTCGCGCAACGCTTCGTTCATGGCGTCCTTGAGGGTGCCGGTGCCGGCGACCACCGGGATCACCTCGGCGCCCAGCAGCTTCATGCGGAACACGTTGGCCTGCTGGCGCTCGATGTCGGTGGTGCCCATGTAGATCACGCATTGCAGGCCGAAGCGCGCAGCCACGGTGGCGGTGGCCACGCCGTGCATGCCGGCGCCGGTCTCGGCGATGATGCGTTTCTTGCCCATGCGCCGTGCCAGCAGGATCTGGCCGATGCAGTTGTTGATCTTGTGCGCGCCGGTGTGGTTCAGCTCTTCGCGCTTGAGGTAGATCTTCGCGCCGCCGCAATGTTCGGTCAGGCGTTCGGCGAAGTACAGCGGGCTGGGACGGCCGACGTAGTCGCGCTGGAAGTAGGCCAGTTCCTCGATGAACGCCGGGTCGGCCTTGGCCGCCTCGTATTCGCGGTTCAGGTCGAGGATCAGCGGCATCAGGGTTTCAGCCACGTAGCGGCCGCCGAATGCGCCGAACAGGCCATGGGCATCGGGGCCGTTGCGCAGGGTGGACTGGGTCATGGGAGGCTCCAGGTGGGCGATGGAATGATCGATGGCTTCACTCTAACCATGACAGGCGTGGATGAAAACCGATAAGATCGCCGTAACCTGTCAGGAAAACTCACAGATATCATGAGCCGCGACCTGCCCCCGCTCAATGCCCTGCGCGCCTTCGAAGCCACGGCCCGCCTGAACAGCGTCAGCCAGGCTGCCGAACAGCTGCACGTGACCCACGGTGCGGTCAGCCGGCAACTGAAGGTGCTGGAGGAACACCTGGGGCTGAGCCTGTTCGTCAAGGATGGGCGCGGCCTGAAACTCACAGATGCCGGCATCCGCCTGCGCGATGCCAGCGCCGAGGCGTTCGAGCGGATGCGTTCGGTCTGCGCCGAACTGACCCGCGATTCGAGCGATGCACCGTTCGTCCTCGGTTGCTCCGGCAGCCTGCTGGCGCGCTGGTTTATCCCGCGGCTCGGGCGGCTGAATGCCGATTTGCCGGACCTGCGCCTGCACCTGTCCGCCGGCGAGGGCGACCTGGACCCCCGCAAGCCGGGGCTGGATGCCCTGCTGCTGTTCGCCGAGCCACCGTGGCCGGCGGACATGCAGGTGCATGAGCTGGCCTGCGAGCGCATCGGGCCGGTGATGAGCCCGCATTTTTCCCATTATGCGGCCCTGCGCCAGGCGCCGGCCCGCGCACTGGTGGGCGAGCCGCTGCTGTATACCAGTTCGCGCCCGCAGGCCTGGCCGAGCTGGGCAAGGAGTAATGGTATCGAGGCGTCCGGGTTGAAGTACGGACAGGGCTTCGAGCACCTGTATTACCTGCTGGAAGCGGCGGTGGCCGGGCTCGGGTAGCGATCGCGCCGCAGGCGCTGGTGGCCGATGACTTGCGCGCTGGTCGGCTGGTCGCGCCGTGGGGCTTCAACGAAACCCCGGGCGACTGGCCTTGTGGTTGCCGGGGCGGGCCGTGGATGGCCGCGCCCTGCAGTTGGCGCAGTGGCTCAAGGCCGAGTTGGAAAAAGGTGCCTGACCGGCCTCAATCCCCGCGCTTGCACAGCAGGTAGGCCGCCAGCAGACCCAACGCACCGACTGCCACGCCCGCCGTGGTCCATGGATGCTCCTGGGCGTAGTCACGGGTGGCGATCCCGGTCTCGCGGGTCTTCACCTTGACCTCCTCGTAGGCGTCGCTGAGCAGGTGCCGCGAATGGCGCAGGGCGCTTTCGGCGTTGCTCCTGAGGGCCTTGAGGGTCTTGCGCGATTCGTCCGAGGCGTCGTCCTTCAGGCTTTCCAGGGACTTGAGCAGGCTCTCGATCTCCGCTTCCATGCTTTGCAGTGCAGCTTTACGCAACGATGAACTGGCCATATCGGCTCTCCTCTCAGTGATGGATGGCGTCTGTGAAGTCCGACTGCACCGGTTGGCGAAAGTGCAGAAAATCTGCAATCCGCTGTGCCGACCCCATCCGGGCCCTCTGGAAAATCACTGCTAGGCTGTCCCTGACAGCCCGCAAGCCCAAGGAGAGCAGCATGAGTGATCATCACACCTACAAGAAGATCGAACTGGTCGGTTCGTCGCCCAACAGCATCGAGGAAGCGATCAACAACGCCCTGGCCGAAGCCGGCAAGAGTCTCAAGCACCTGGAGTGGTTCGAGGTGGTCGATACCCGCGGGCATATCCGCGACAACAAGGCGGCACACTTCCAGGTGACCCTCAAGGTCGGCTTCAAGATCGCCAACAGTTGAGTAAATGCTGGCACTTGTGAACTAGTCCACTGGCCGACTGCCATATAGCTTGCTATACAGAAGGCTCCAATCGAGCCTCCTGTGCGTCGCCCAAAAGCCGACGCACTTTTTTTGATACGACCAGGGAATGTGACCGATGAAGAAGCTGATTTTGGCGCTGGGTTTGTTGAGTGTCGCGGGAACGACCCTTGCGGCAGGCAAGCCATGTGACGAGCTGGAAAGGGAGATCAAGGACAAGCTGGAGTCCAAGGGCGTGCATGGCTATTCGCTGCAGATCCTGGATCGCGCCACCGGCGAGAAAGGCGCCGACGGCAAGGTGGTGGCCACCTGCGAAGCCGGTACCAAGGTCATTACCTACAAGCGCAAGTAAGCGTTCGCAGCATCAGGGCCGGCGCAATGCGCCGGCTTTTTCATGGGCGTCGATCGGGTTTCAGCCCTTCATCACCTGCGACAGCAGCTCGTAGGAGTGCAGGCGATCGGCGTGTTCGTACAGGTCACAGGTGAAGATCAGTTCGTCGGCCTGGGTGTGCTCGATCAGCACCTCCAGCTTGGCGCGGATCTTCTGCGGGCTGCCGACCATCGCCAGGCCGAGGAAGCTGGCCACGGCCTCTTTCTCATGGGGCAGCCACAGGCCGTCCATGCTCTGTACCGGCGGCCGCTGCACCAGGCTCTGGCCGCGCATCAGCGCGAGGATGCGCTGGTAGACCGAGGTTGCCAGGTAGTCGGCCTGCTCGTCGCTGTCGGCCGCCACCAGCGGCACGCCGAGCATCACGTAGGGCTTGTCGAGCACCTGCGAAGGCTTGAAGTGGTTGCGATAGACGCGGATCGCCTCATGCATGTAGCGCGGGGCGAAATGCGAGGCGAAGGCGTAGGGCAGGCCGCGCTCGCCGGCCAGTTGCGCGCTGAACAGGCTCGAACCGAGCAGCCAGACCGGCACCTGGGTGCCGGTACCGGGGACGGCGATCACGCGCTGGTCGGGGGTGCGCGGGCCGAGGTACTTCATCAGCTCGGCGACGTCTTCGGGAAAGTCGTCGGCACTGCCCGAGCGCTCGCGGCGCAGGGCGTGGGCGGTCATCTGGTCGGAACCGGGTGCCCGGCCCAGGCCCAGGTCGATCCGCCCGGGATAGAGGCTTTCCAGGGTGCCGAACTGTTCGGCGATCACCAGTGGCGCATGGTTGGGCAGCATCACCCCGCCGGAGCCGACACGAATGCTCGAGGTGCCGCCGGCGAGATAGGCCAGCAGCACCGAGGTGGCCGAGCTGGCGATGCCGTCCATGTTGTGGTGCTCGGCGACCCAGAACCGGTTGAAGCCCCACTTTTCCACATGCCGGGCCAGGTCCAGCGAGTTGCGCAGCGACTGCGCCGGGCTGCCGTCCTGGCGCACCGGTACCAGGTCGAGGGTGGAAAACTTCACGTCGGACAAGCGCTTCATAAGCCTGTTACTCCTGTTTGAGGGACAGGCTTGCGATACGCGGCGAAGGACCTGTCGGTGTTCTGGGCAATATGGGCATATACCCGAGTTTCAAGAGCAGTCTGAGTTTTTAGCCTGCAGAAATCAAAGACGACTCCTACAAGATGAACTTTGAGAGGCCGACTATTCTCAAAATTTTGGTCTGGCGCGAACCCCCGCGTCGCTTTTGAGGAGACAGTCCATGAGTATCACGAAGAAAGCCTCGGCTCACTGGGAAGGCGACCTGAAAACCGGTATCGGCTCCATTTCCACCGAAACCGGTGTCTTGCGCGAGGCACCCTATGGCTTCAAGGCACGCTTTGAGGGTGGCCGGGGCACCAACCCCGAGGAACTGATCGGCGCGGCCCATGCCGGGTGCTTTTCCATGGCCTTCTCGATGATTCTCGGCGAGGCCGGGCTCAAGGCCGACAGCATCGACACCCACGCCGAGGTGACGCTGGACCAGGTGGATGGCGGTTTTGCCATTACCGCGGTGCACCTGATTCTCAAGGCGAAGATCCCGGGTGCCAGCCAGCAGCAGTTCGATGAGCTGAGCCAGAAGGCCAAGGAGGGTTGCCCGGTGTCCAAGGTGCTGAACGCGAAGATCAGCCTGGACGCGACCCTGCTGGGCTGACTTCGCGGAACATGACCTGTGGCAGCTGGATTCCTCCGCGAAGCTTTTGGCGATCTCCGGATTGCCCCAAGAAGTTGGCCCCACAGGGTTGTGCTTTCATGGAGGGAACCGGCGCCCACGTGTGGCTCCGTTATCACAGGTTGTGAGGCGAGTCAGAACTTGATTCTCCCGTTTGTGGTCGAATCGGTATGCGGCAACTGATTGCGTACGCCCTTGCGACGCGTTGCCGCCAGAAGGAGTCTGATCATGAAACGCATTGCCCTGGGCATTTTCTGTTGCGCGCTGGCGACGCAGGCCCTGGCGGCCCCGAAGGACTGCCAGGAGTTGAAAAACGAGATCGAGGTGAAGATCCAGGCCAACGCCGTACCTTCCTACACCCTGGAGATCGTCTCCCGGGAGGAAGCCGAGAAGCATGACGTGGCGATGGTGGTCGGTACCTGTGAAAACGGCACCAAGGCGATCATCTACCAGAAAAACGATACCTGAGGCCCCTAGGGCATGCAGATCACTCGTTCATCCGAGGCGATCTGTACGCCCTTGTCGTCATACAGTCGGGCATTGGCCTGGAACCCCAGGGCAACCCCTTCCAGGTGATAACGCCGTCCTGCCTCGAAGTTCGGGTAGGACACGCTGATGTAGCAGATTCGCTGCAGCGGGTCGGTGTTCATCGCCATGCCGCCAATGTACACGTCGTAGTCGAAGCGCACGGTCAGCTCATGGGGCCGGGTGTCACCTGGAAGAAGCGCCCGTCGTCGAGGCGCTTCCTGTCCAGGGTTTCGGCCATGACCAGGGTGCCGGTGCGGGTCCCCAGGTCGATCCAGGCCATGTTCGGGTCGACCGCCGGCAGCGGTCCGGCACAGCCGCCGAGGCTGGCGAGGGCAAGGAAGGTCAGCAGCTTGCGCATGATGGATTTCGCTTGATGACAGGGGTTCAGCATACCTGTGATCAGTGGTCTTGGCTGGACGCTTTTGCCTGAATGTGGCCAATCTTCATGGAACATGTTTCGTCACGCGCGATAGTCTTGGCGCAAACCCCGACTGGATGATCCGCATGCCGCACCGGCCATTCGCTCCCCTTCTACGCCTCGGTCTGGCAGGCCTGCTGCTGCTCGCGGGCGGTTGCAGCAGCCTGGACTACTACAGCCAGCTGGCCAGCGGCCAACTGAGCCTGCTGCGCGCCCGTGAACCGGTGGCGCAGGTGATCGCCGATCCCAGCCGTCCCCAGGCGCTGCGCGAGCACCTGATCCGTTCCCAAGAGGCGCGGGCCTTCGCCAGCCAGCACCTGCATCTGCCGGACAACCGCAGCTATCGGCTGTATGCCGATATCAGGCGGCCCTACGTGGTGTGGAATGTCTTCGCCACCCCGGAATTTTCCCTGACGCCGCAGAGCCACTGTTTCCCTATCGCCGGCTGTGTCGCCTATCGCGGCTACTACAGCCAGGGCGCGGCCCGGGGCGAAGCCGCGTTGCAGCGCCAGCAGGGCCTGGATGTGTACATCGGTGGGGTCGAGGCCTACTCGACCCTGGGCTGGTTCGATGACCCGATCCTCAGCTCGATGATGAACTGGGGCGACGAGCGCCTGGCGACGCTGATCTTCCATGAGCTGGCGCACCAGCGCTTCTATGTGAAGGACGACACCGAGTTCAACGAGTCCTACGCCAATTTCGTCGAGCAGGAAGGTACCCGGCAATGGCGGGCGGCGCGCGGGTTGCCGGCGACCCTGGGCAACGAGACGCAGCAGAAGGACCAGTTCATTGCCCTGGTGCTGGAGACCCGCAAGCGCCTGCAGGCGCTCTACGCGCTGCCGTTGCCGGCCGAGCGGATGCGCGCGCGCAAGGCCGCCGAGTTCGAGCGCCTGCGCCAGGAATACCGGCGGCTGCAGGCGACGCAGTGGGCCGGCGACAAGCGCTACGATGGCTGGATCAATACGCCGCTGAACAACGCCAAGCTGTTGCCGTTCGGGCTGTATGACCAGTGGGTGCCGGCGTTTGCGGCGCTGTTCAGGCAGGTCGACGGCGATTGGCCGGCGTTTTTCACCGAGGTGGAAAGGCTGGGGGCCATGCCGCCCGAGGCGAGAAAGGCGGCGTTACAGAAATTGATGCCGGGCTGACCGGCCTCTTCGCGGGCAAGCCGCGCTCCTACAGAGAGGCCAGCGTGTGGCACAACCCTATCGGCGCGTGGCTTGCCCGCGAACGGCGCGGCTCGCTCTCGGGCCCTACACAAACGCCCGATGCAACTCGTCCAGTGTCTGGAAGTGATACGCCGGCTGCTCGGCACTCAGTTCCTCGAAGCTGCCGAACCCGTAACCCACCGCCGCCGCGGCCAGGCCGTTGCGGCGCGCGCCGATCAGGTCGTGCTTGCGGTCGCCGATCATCAGCGTATCGCCCGGTTCCAGGCCTTCCTCGGCGACCAGGTGGGCGATCAGCTCGACCTTGTCGGTCCGCGTGCCATCCAGCTCGCTGCCGTAGATCACCTTGAAGTGCCGGGCGAAGTCGAAATGCCGGGCGATCTCGCGGGCGAACACCCAGGGCTTGGAGGTGGCGATATACAGTGTGCGCCCTTGCCCGCCGAGGGTTTCCAGCAGCGGCACGACACCGTCGAACACACGGTTTTCATAGAGGCCGGTGACTTTGAAGCGCTCGCGGTAGAAATTCACCGCCTCCCAGGCCTTGGCCTCGTCGAAGCCGTAGAACTGCATGAACGCCTGCAGCAGCGGCGGGCCGATGAAGTGTTCCAGCTTGCCCAGGTCCGGCTCGTCGATACCCAGCTTGGCGAGGGCGAACTGGATCGAGCGGGTGATGCCCTCGCGTGGGTCGGTCAGGGTGCCGTCGAGGTCGAACAGAATTGTCTGGTAGTGCATGAAATGTCCCAATCCGTACAGAAAACGCTCACTCGGCGCGGTCGTAGCCTTCGGCGATGTGCTGATCCTTGAGCTTCACGTAGTTCGCGGCGCTGTAGGTGAAAAAGGCCTTCTCCTTCTCCGTCAGCGGCCGCACCTGCTTCACCGGGCTGCCGACGTAGAGAAAGCCGCTGGCCAGTTGCTTGCCCGGTGGCACCAGGCTGCCGGCGCCGACGATCACCTCGTCCTCGATCACCGCGCCATCCATGACGATACTGCCCATGCCGATCAGGATCCGGCTGCCGATGCTGCAGCCGTGCAGCATGACCTTGTGGGCGATGGTCACATCATCGCCGATCAGCAGCGGGAAGCCGTCGGGGTTGAAAGGCCCGGCGTGGGTGATGTGCAACACGCAACCGTCCTGCACGCTGGTGCGGGCGCCAATGCGGATGCGGTGCATGTCGCCACGGATCACGGTCAATGGCCAGATCGAACTGTCGTCGCCGATCTCGACATCGCCGATCACCACCGCCGAGTGGTCGACAAAAGCCCTGGAACCCAGGGACGGCGTGTGGTTCTGGTAGGTGCGAAGGGTCACGATAGGCACTCTCTCTGTTGCTGATAGCTGCGGTGGGCATTGATTGTAATTAAGATGGCCCCATCTTTGTTCCTACATGTTTTTTCAGCCAAGGTGTCCACCGTGAGCGCGAACAACCCTCTTCTGCAGCCCTACGACCTGCCGCCCTTCTCGGCGATCCGTGCCGAGCACGTGCAACCGGCCATCGAGCAGATCCTCGCCGACAACCGCAAGGCCATCGAAGGTATCCTGCAAAGCCAGGGGAAAAATCCGAGCTGGGCCGGCCTGGTGCTGGCCATGGACGAACTCAACGACCGCCTGGGCGCCGCCTGGAGCCCGGTCAGCCACCTCAACGCGGTGTGCAACAGCCAGGAACTGCGCGAAGCCTACGAGGCCTGCCTGCCGGCGCTCAGTGCCTACTCCACCGAGCTGGGCCAGAACCGCGAGCTGTTCCAGGCCTTCGAAGCCCTGGCCAACAGCCCCGAGGCCGCCGGCTTCGACGTGGCGCAGAAAACCATTCTCGAACATTCGCTGCGTGACTTCCGCCTGTCGGGTATCGACCTGCCCGAGGCCGAGCAGAAGCGTTATGCCGAGGTGCAGAGCAAGCTGTCGGAGCTGGGCAGCCGCTTCTCCAACCAGTTGCTCGACGCTACCCAGGCCTGGACCAAGCACATCACCGACGAGGCCGCCCTCGCCGGGCTGAGTGCTTCGGCCAAGGCGCAGATGGCCGCCGCGGCCCAGGCCAAGGGCCTGGAAGGCTGGCTGATCACCCTGGAATTCCCCAGCTACTACGCGGTGATGACCTACGCCGAAGACCGCGCCCTGCGCGAAGAGGTCTACGCCGCCTACTGCACCCGCGCCTCCGACCAGGGCCCCAACGCCGGCCAGTTCGACAACGGCCCGGTGATGGCTGAAATTCTCGACCTGCGCCAGGAACTGGCCAAGCTGCTGGGCTTTGCCAGCTTCGCCGAACTGAGCCTGGCGACCAAGATGGCCGATTCCAGCGACCAGGTGCTGACCTTCCTGCGCGACCTGGCCAGGCGCAGCAAGCCGTTCGCCGCCCAGGACCTGCAACAGCTCAAGGCCTACGCTGCCGAGCAGGGCTGTGCCGAACTGCAGAGCTGGGACAGCGGCTTCTACGGCGAGAAGCTTCGTGAGCAGCGCTACAGCGTGTCCCAGGAAGCCCTGCGTGCCTACTTCCCGATCGACAAGGTGCTCGGCGGCCTGTTCGCCATCGTGCAGAAGCTCTACGGCATCGAGATCGCCGAGCAGACCGGTTTCGATACCTGGCACCCGGATGTCCGCCTGTTCGAAATCAGGGAGAACGGCCAGCACGTCGGACGCTTCTTCTTCGACCTGTATGCCCGCGCGAACAAGCGGGGCGGCGCCTGGATGGACGGTGCCCGTGACCGTCGCCGCACCGCCGATGGTGTGCTGCAGAGCCCGGTGGCCAACCTGGTGTGCAACTTCGCCCCGGCCGACAGCGGCAAGCCGGCGCTGCTGACCCACGACGAAGTGACCACCCTGTTCCACGAATTCGGCCACGGCCTGCACCACCTGCTGACCCGCGTCGAGCATGCCGGGGTATCCGGTATCAACGGCGTGGCCTGGGACGCGGTGGAACTGCCGAGCCAGTTCATGGAGAACTGGTGCTGGGAGCCGGAAGGCCTGGCGCTGATCTCCGGCCACTACGAGACGGGCGAGCCACTGCCCCAGGACCTGCTGGAAAAAATGCTCGCGGCGAAGAACTTCCAGTCCGGCCTGATGATGGTGCGCCAGCTGGAGTTCTCGCTGTTCGATTTCGAACTGCATGCTGCCCACGGCGACGGCCGCAGCGTGGCCCAGGTGCTGGAGGCGGTGCGCAACGAGGTCTCGGTGATGCGTCCACCGGCCTACAACCGCTTCCCCAACAGCTTCGCGCACATCTTCGCCGGTGGCTACGCGGCCGGCTACTACAGTTACAAGTGGGCCGAGGTGCTGTCGGCGGATGCCTTCTCGCGGTTCGAGGAAGAAGGCGTGCTCAATGCCCGGACCGGTCGCGCGTTCCGCGAAGCGATCCTCGCCCGCGGTGGCTCCCAGGCACCGATGGTGCTGTTCGTCGATTTCCGTGGCCGTGAACCTTCGATTGACGCATTGTTGCGCCACAGCGGCCTGAGCGAGGACGCGGCGGCATGAGTGAGGTAGTCGTGACCAAGACCAGGAAACGCTTCATCGCCGGGGCGGTCTGCCCGGCGTGCAGCGAGCAGGACAAGCTGATGATGTGGAGCGAGGATGACGTTCCGCACCGTGAATGCGTGGCGTGCGGCTATGCCGACACGCTCAACGAACAGGGGCTGTCGGTGCCCAGGGAGTTGAGCACGCGGGTCAATACGCCGGCGGCGAAAGTCGCCGACAAGACCGTGCAAACCGTGCAGTTCTTCCCCAATCCCAAGCTGAAAAAGCCGAGCGAGTAATCGCGGTCGCCGGGCCTATCTATGTAGGTCCAGCGCCAGGCTTGCGCCACCTAGGCTCGCTCCTTGAGTGGTCCCGTTCCGGGGCCGCGTCTCTCAAGGAGTGACCATGGGTACCTACAACCCGCTGCTGCATCACTGTGGCGAACTGCCGCCTTACTCGTCCATACGCGCCCATCACCTGGTACCGGCGATGCTGCAGGTGCGCAACGAGGCCCGCAGCACCATCGAGGCGATCCTCGTCAGTCAGCGCGAGCTGCCCACCTGGGATGATTTCGTCGTGCCGCTCGACGCGCTCGGCGCGCGCATGGCCTGGTGTGTCGGCACCCTCCTGGCCCTGTCCCGCGCGCGTTCCGGGGCGAAGTGGAACAAGGCGTTCGTGCGCTGTTTTCGCATCGAGGTGCAGTTCGACCAACTGCTCTGGGGCAACGAGCAGCTGTACGCCCTCTACCAGAAGCTGGCCGCCAGCCCGCTGGCCCGCCAGTTCAGTCGGCCGCGCCGGGTCCTGCTCGACAGGGTCCTGCGGCGCTTCCGCCTGGATGGCATGGCGCTGCCCGCCGAGCAGCGCCAGCGGTTCAGGGAACTGGGCGAGACGACCGATGAACTGCGCCTGCGCTTTCTCAGCAATGTGGCCGCGGCCACCGACTGTTCCAGCTGGCAGATCGACGTGGCGGACGAGGCGCTGCTGGACGGGCTGTCCAGCCACGACAAGGCGGCCATGGCCCTCTATCAGGACAAGCAACTGCTGGGCTGGAAGATCGACATGAGCGATCCGGAGCTGGTCCGCACGATCATGACCTACGCCCAGGCATCGGCCTTGCGCCAGCAGGTGTTCCAGCGACGCGGCACCCTGGCCTCCGACCAGGGCCTGGCGGACTGCAAGACTTTCGACAACAGCAGGGTGCTCGAACAGTTGCTGCGGCTGCGCCTGGAACAGGCGCGGATGCTGGGCTTTGGCAGTTTCGCCGAACTGGCCCTGCAACGTCTTTCGGTGCGCAAGCCGGCCCATGTGCTCTGGTTCCTCCACCAGCAGATCGCGAGCAAGGCCCCCGCCTGGATCACCGAGCGCGAAGAACTGACCTCATTGGCACCCGCCCCCCTGCAACCCTGGGACTATCTGTACTACGGGCAGAAGAGGCGCCTGCACAAAGGGGCACTGGATGAGGACGAGTTCCGTCGCCATTTCGAACTCGAACGGGTGCTGGAAAAGATGTTCGACCTGCCCAGGCGCCTGTTCGGCATCGAGTTCGTCGAGCGCCCGCAGCTCGATACCTGGCACGCCAGCGTGCGCGCCTTCGAGGTCCGCGAAGCCGGGCAGACCCTCGGTTATCTGTTTCTCGATCTGTTTTCCCGCGAGCAGAAACTGTTCAAGTCCGGCTCCACGTTTTCCCTTGCCCATCGCCTGCTGTCGGTCGAGGGGCGCGAAGTGAAGCTGCCGGTGGCGGTGTTGTCCTGTGCCCTGCCCGGCAATGGCGCAGGTGCGCCCGTGCTGCTGAAACACGGGCAGGTGCGGACCCTGTTCCACGAGTTCGGGCATTGCCTGTATCAACTGCTCGACACGTCGGAAACCTGGCAGTTGTCGTGCAGCGAGCATTCGGGGATGGATGTGCGGGAGTTTTTTTCCAGATTGATGGAACGCTGGAGCTACAACGTCGATTTCCTGGTCGACATGAGCCGTCACCACCAGACCGGGGCCAGCCTGTCCACCGAGCAGGCCCGTCGCCTGCGGATCTTCCTGGAAAGCCAGACCTGGCTGAATGACAGTATGCAACTGATGTATTCGGGCATGGACTTTTTCCTGCACCTGCTGCAGCCGGTCGATACCGCGAATATCCACGCGCTGACCCAGGAGAACCTCGCCCATTGGCCCAAGCCGATGCCCGACCGTTTCATCTACTCCTTCACCCACCTGGTCACGGGCTATGAGGCCCGCTATTTCACCTATCTGTGGGGACTGGAACTGGCTACGGAGGTCTTTGCCCGTTTCGTGGAAAAGGGGCTGTTCGATGCCGTGGAGGGCCGTCGCCTGCGCGAGGAACTGTTTGTTCCGGCGCCCATCCGTTCGTTGACGGAATCCGTCGCGGCCTTTCTCGGGCGACCGGCGAAAGCCGTCATGCGCGACTCGAGCGACCCGCAGTTCATCGACCTGATGGAGCAACTGGTCAAGGTGCAGAACGGCGAGACCGCTGATCAGGGTACCGAAAGTGACCCTGCAGGCCCGGCCCGGCCGCGCTCGGTCCCGGCGTGGGCGGCGATGATGTTCGGCTCGGCGTTGAAGGCGCCACGGGTCAGTGCCGGCCCGGCATCGCCCTCAGTGGGCGTTGGCCGAAGCTGACTTGAACCAGTTCTGCACATTGCAGGTGGCGAATGGGCTGGTGCTGCAATCGCCATTGGCCAGGGCCGTGCGAAGTTTGTCGATATCGGCCTTCATCATGTAGCGAATGCCGTCCTTATGGTGGGAACTTTCGCCAAAGCCACCCTGAGTCATTTCGGCCAGGGCGTCCTCCTTGCTCCAGCCCTGGACGACCACCCGGTACATGGCCGCCATCAAGCCGGTGCGATCGGAGCCGTGCTTGCAATGCATCAGCACCGGGCCGTGGCCTTCGGCGTCCCTGATCGCCCGCAGGGCGGCCAGCACGTCGGCGTCGTCGACATGGTTGGTGCGGTAGGGCAGTTGCACTTTCTTGACGTTGGGGGTCACCAGCCAGCTGGCGTCCGACTCCGGCAGGAAGTTGATCACCGTGCCGATCTTCAGCTGTTCCAGCAGCGGCAGGGCATCGGCGTCCGGCAGTGCGCTGCGGTAGAGCGTCGGGCTCATCTGGTTCAGGTTGTATTTGTCGCCGACCGGCTGGGCCCACTGGGGCGGGCGGACGAAGGTGCTGTCGGCTTGGGCCTGGGCCAGCATGAACAGGCTGCTCAGGGTGATGCACAGGATCGCGAGGGCACGAGTGATGGACATGACAGGGTGACCCGGGAGAGAGGGGAGACTGGCACGCAGCATGCCCCCCGAGGGATCAAAAGCCTGTGAGGCTCATGTCAAAGATTCGTCGGTGAAGCCCGCAGGTCGGCGAGTGCTGGTCAGATCCCGCCTGCTCGATTACTGTATATAAATACAGTCAAGGGCTTCGCCAATGTCCACTCCTCTCCCGCCACGCGGTCGTGGCACCGCGAGCAACCCGCACAACCGCTTCGCGCCGAGCCGCTCGGTGGTCGAGGACGACGGCTGGTACCAGGAGGTGCCGCCAACCCAGGGCACCGAGGTGCGCATCGAGACGGCGAAGACCATCATCACCCGCAATACCTCGCCGGACCTGCCCTTCGACCGCTCCATCAACCCCTATCGCGGTTGCGAGCACGGCTGCATCTACTGCTACGCGCGGCCCAGCCACGCCTACTGGGACATGTCGCCGGGCCTGGATTTCGAGACCCGGCTGATCGCCAAGAGCAACGCGCCGGCGGTGCTCGAACAGCAGCTGTCGAAACCGGGCTACCGCTGCGCGCCGATCAACCTGGGTTCCAATACCGACCCCTACCAGCCGATCGAGCGCGAGCACCGGCTGACTCGGCAGACCCTCGAAGTGCTGCTGCGTTACCGGCATCCGGTGACGATCGTGACCAAGGGCGCGCTGATCCTGCGTGACCTCGACCTGCTGGCGGAGCTGGCCCGGCAGCGGCTGGTGGCGGTGATGATCAGCCTGACCACCCTGGACGACGAACTCAAGCGCATCCTCGAACCCCGCGCCGCGGCACCCAGGGCGCGCCTGCGGGCAATCCGGGTGATGCGCGAGGCAGGCATTCCGGTGGGCGTGCTGTGCTCGCCGATGATTCCGATGATCAACGACAGCGAACTCGAAAGCCTGCTCGGCGAGGCCCATGCCGCCGGTGCCCGGAGCGCGGCCTACATGATGTTGCGGCTGCCGCTGGAGGTGGCGCCGCTGTTCGAGGAATGGCTGGCCGCGCATTACCCGCAGCGTGCGGCCCATGTCCTCAGCCTGATCCGCCAGAGCCGCGGCGGCGAGCTGTACGACAGCCGCTTCGGTGCGCGTATGCGTGGCGAGGGACCGTTCGCCGACCTGCTCGCCCAGCGCTTCGCCAAGGCCCTCAAGCGCCTGGGTCTGGACCGCCGGGACGGTTTCAACCTCGATTGCAGCCTTTTCTGCCCGCCGGGAGCGCAGATGTCACTGCTCTGACGTAAGCTTTGGATGAGGCATGCCATATAATGCTTCTTCGTGATGGCTGGCGTCGGGACTGTCCCTCGGGAGTGATGTGGAACACCCGTCCTAGAGCCTCTGATTCAGTTTGAGTTAAGTTTCCACGGTTATGGTGACCAGGCCTGTGTTTTTGCAGGTAGTGTTCAAGGAATCGGGCGCGCTGACCCGAAGAACGCTGGCCCTGAGCAAGCCAAATCAGGAAAATCCCCTTAAATCCGCCCGTAAAGAGGATGAATCATGAGTGACAAGGATAAACAGCCGTTGGCTGCGTCGGCTTCAGTGCTCCCCGAGACCGAAAGCGCCGATGCAGCACTGCAACATATCGTCGATGGTTTTCTGCGTTTTCACCATGAAGTCTTTCCGCAGCAGGAAGAACTTTTCAAGAAACTCGCCACGGCCCAGGCTCCCCGGGCCATGTTCATCACTTGCGCCGACTCGCGCATCGTTCCCGAACTCATCACCCAGACCGGCCCCGGCGACCTGTTCGTCACCCGCAACGTCGGCAACGTGGTGCCACCCTACGGCCAGATGAACGGTGGTGTGTCCACCGCCATCGAGTACGCCGTACTCGCCCTTGGCGTGCAGCACATCATTATCTGCGGCCACTCGGACTGCGGCGCCATGCGCGCGGTACTGAACCCTGAAAGCCTGGACAAGATGCCCACGGTAAAGGCCTGGCTGCGGCATGCCGAGGTGGCACGCACCATGGTCCATGACAACTGCAATTGCGCCGACGAACGTGAAAGCATGCACGTGGTGACCGAAGAGAACGTGATCGCCCAACTGCAGCACCTGCGTACCCACCCTTCGGTGGCCTCGCGCATCGCCAGCGGGCATCTGTTCATCCATGGCTGGGTGTACAACATCGAAACCAGCGAAATCAAAGCCTACGACGCGGACCGGGGCGATTTCCTGCCTCTGGATGGCACCCACCCCATCCCCTGCGCGACGCCCAAGGCACGCTTCTAGAGCCGGGCTCGGCGGTATTCGCCCTTTTGACGGCCGTCGACGTCGTCAGAAGGGAGCGGTATTGCCGGGACAGGTCACTTCTGCCTAAAGCTCTTCTCAATCGATAAGGTTCTGCCATGACTGCCACAGAGCGGTCTGGCTTTGCCATGCCTGAAGAAATCCTCAGGAGATTCGTCATGCGTGCTGCGCAACTGAAAGCTGTTTTACCCCGGGAGCTGCTGGCTTCCGTGGTGGTGTTCCTGGTCGCCCTGCCGCTGTGCATGGGAATCGCCATCGCGTCCGGCGTGCCGCCGGCCAAGGGATTGATCACCGGTATCGTCGGTGGCCTGGTGGTCGGCTGGCTGGCGGGTTCGCCGTTGCAGGTCAGCGGTCCGGCCGCGGGCCTGGCGGTGCTGGTGTTCGAACTGGTGCGCCAGCATGGCCTCGCCATGCTCGGGCCGATCCTGCTGCTGGCCGGCCTGCTGCAACTGCTCGCCGGGCGCCTGCGCCTGGGCTGCTGGTTCCGGGTTACCGCTCCGGCCGTGGTGTACGGGATGCTCGCCGGTATTGGCGTGCTGATCGTGCTGTCGCAGATCCATGTGATGTTCGACGCATCGCCCTTGCCTTCGGGCCTGGACAACCTGCTGGGCTTTCCCCAGGCCCTGGGCAAGGCCCTGCCGCTGGTCGGTGCCGGCATCGGCTGGCAGGCCGGCTTGCTGGGCCTGCTGACGATCCTGGTGATGTGGCTCTGGGAGAAGTTCAAGCCACAGCGCCTGCGCTTCGTGCCGGGCGCCCTGCTGGGCGTGGGCCTGGCGACCCTGGTGAGCCTGGTGCTGGCGTTGCCGGTACGCCGCGTGGAGGTGCCGGAGAACCTGGCCGAGGCCATCGACTGGCTGCGTCCGGCCGACCTGCTCAACCTGGCCGACCCGGCGATCCTGGTCGCGGCCTTTGCCGTGGCCTTCATCGCCAGTGCCGAAACCCTGCTCTCGGCGGCGGCGGTCGACCGCATGCATGACGGCCAGCGCTCCGACTTCGACCGCGAGCTGTCGGCGCAAGGGGTCGGCAACATGCTCTGCGGCCTGCTTGGGGCATTGCCGATGACCGGGGTGATCGTGCGCAGTTCGGCCAACGTCCAGGCTGGCGCCCGCACCCGCCTGTCGACCATGCTCCATGGCCTCTGGCTGCTGGCCTTCGTGCTGTTGCTGGCGAGCGTGCTGCAGAGCATTCCGGTGGCGAGCCTGGCCGGCGTGCTGGTGTTCACCGGGTTGAAGCTGGTCGACCTCAAGGTCTTCCGCAGCCTGGGCCGCTACGGGCGGATGCCGATGTTCACCTATGCCGCGACGGCATTGGCGATCGTCTTCACCGACCTGCTGACCGGCGTGCTGATCGGTTTCGGCCTGACCCTGGCGAAGCTGGCCTGGAAGGCCTCGCGGCTGAAGGTCAGCCTGGTGGACCTGCCGAGTGAAGGCGAGCAGGAACTGCGCCTGACCGGGGCGGCGACCTTTCTCAAGGTGCCGGTACTGACTCAGGTGCTGTCGAAGGTGCCGCCGGGAACCACGCTGCATGTGCCACTGAGCAACCTGACCTACATCGACCATTCCTGCCTGGAACTGCTCGAGGAATGGGGGCGCGCCAACGCGGCCAAGGGCTCGCGGCTGGTGATCGAATCCCGTGGGTTGAAACGGCGTCTGGAGGGTCGCCTGCGCACCACGACCGGTGTGGGGTCGACGGTCTAGGTGCGCAGCGGCAAGGTCAGGCGGCGGGCTGTTCCAGTTCCAGCTCCACACCCAGTTGGCGGGACAGGCAAGGCCAGCGTTTCCACGCCGCTTCCGTGTCCGGGCTGTTGAGGCGGTCGCGATAGGCTTCCACCGATTCGAGGGCGAAACTCTCCTCGTCGAGCATTTCATCGACCGCGTGATGCACCGCTTCATCCAGTTGGTTGGCGAACGCTTCGCCGATCAACTGGTGGGCGATCAGGTTGGCCACGGTGGTGTTCAGCGGGATCAGCGACTGGCCGAAATGCACGATGTACAGATCGTTGACCTCCTCCACCAGGCGATGTGCCAGATAGGCTTCGTCCAGCAGGCCGTCGAGGCCGACATGGCCTTCGAGAATGCTGGGCGGTTGCAGGAAGAACTGCTCGGCAATTTTCAGCACAGGTTTGATCTGCGATTCGATACCCGCTTCGCGGGCGACCGAATTGGCGGCATCCAGCAGGTCAGGGACCAGCTCGATGTAGGCGGTTACAAAACGGGTCATGACTCCCGTGGCATCGATCTCCGGTAATTGAATGGCAGGGTGCAGGTGCGGCAGTTGAACTTCCAGTTGTCGCGTCAATTGGCCGGTTTCGGCTTCGTGTTGATGTGCACGTTGTATTTGCTCGCGCAATGCGGCGGTGTTCATGAATGCTCCAGTCGGTAATACAAAGGGAAAAAGGGAGACCATAAGGTAGCTGGGTTATAAAAGCTGTTAAGACGTATTTGTAATAATTATTTCATGGTTATATGCGTGCGTTATATTGAATTGCCATCATTTCGCTACAGCCCACGCCATTCGTGGCTTTCAGGAAACTGACAGGTTCATTTTTTGTATTGCATTGCGTGGTCCCGGTCGCTGTCTATACTCGGTTTTGTATGGAGTTAGCTGATGACGTCCGGCTTTGTGTTTCGGCAAGACCGAATGGTCCGCGTGCGTAGTCCGACCATTCCCCTTTGCCCCAGGTGAAAGCCGACGGGATAACAAGAACGATAAGGGGAACGCGCAATGATGCGACATCCACGGGTCTGGATGGGCCTGCTGTTGTGGTCGTTATTCAGCCAGGCGCAAGCCGCCTGGACCACGAATATGACGCAGGGGGCGACCGAGGTCAGTCACGCGGTCTTCGACCTGCACATGACCATCTTCTGGATCTGCGTGGTGATCGGTGTCATCGTCTTCGGGGCGATGTTCTGGTCGATGATCATTCACCGCCGCTCCACCGGCCAGGTGGCCGCCCGCTTCCACGAAAGCACCACGGTGGAGATCCTCTGGACCGTCGTGCCGCTGCTGATCCTGGTGGCCATGGCGATTCCGGCCACCGCCACGCTGATCAGGATGTACGACACCAGCGAATCGGACGTGGACATCCAGATCACCGGTTACCAGTGGAAGTGGCACTACAAGTACCTGGGCCAGGACGTCGAGTTCTTCAGCAACCTGGCCACGCCCCAGGACCAGATCCACAACCAGGCCGCCAAGGGCGAGCACTACCTGCTCGAGGTCGACCAGCCGCTGGTGCTGCCGGCGGGGGTGAAGGTGCGTTTCCTGGTGACCGCCGCCGACGTGATCCACTCCTGGTGGGTGCCGGCCTTCGCGGTCAAGCGCGACGCCATCCCCGGTTTCGTCAACGAGGCCTGGACCAAGGTCGACAAGCCCGGCATCTACCGTGGCCAGTGCGCCGAGCTGTGCGGCAAGGACCACGGTTTCATGCCCATCGTCGTCGACGTGAAATCCCCTGCCGACTACGACGCCTGGCTGACCGAGCGCAAGGCCGAGGCGGCCAAGCTCAAGGAGCTGACCAGCAAGGAATGGACCCTCGACGAGCTGGTGGCCCGTGGCGACAAGATCTACCACACCACCTGCGTCGCCTGTCACCAGGCCGAAGGCCAGGGCCTGCCGCCGATGTTCCCGGCGCTCAAGGGCTCGAAAATCGCCACCGGGCCCAAGGAAGCCCACCTGAGCCTGGTCTTCCACGGCAAGCCGGGTACCGCGATGGCGGCTTTCGGCAAGCAGCTTTCGGAAGTCGATATCGCCGCGGTCGTCACTTACGAGCGCAACGCCTGGGGCAACAACAAGGGCGACATGGTCACGCCGAAAGACGTGCTGGCGTTGAAACAGGCAGAAAGCAAATGACCGGGCCCATCGTGTTCCCGGGCCGTCCGGTTCAAACCTCTGCAGGAGACAGGACATGAGTGCTGTGATCGATGACCATGGTCACGCCGGTGACCACGCCCACGGTCCCGCCAAGGGCCTGATGCGCTGGGTGCTGACCACCAACCACAAGGATATCGGCACGCTGTACCTGTGGTTCAGTTTCGCCATGTTCCTGATCGGCGGCTCGTTCGCCATGGTGATCCGCGCCGAGCTGTTCCAGCCCGGCCTGCAGATCGTGCAGCCGGCGTTCTTCAACCAGATGACCACCATGCATGGCCTGGTGATGGTCTTCGGCGCGGTGATGCCGGCCTTCGTCGGCCTCGCCAACTGGATGATCCCGTTGATGATCGGCGCGCCGGACATGGCCCTGCCGCGGATGAACAACTTCAGCTTCTGGCTGCTGCCGGCGGCGTTCGGCCTGCTGGTCTCGACCCTGTTCAGCGCCGGTGGCGGACCGAACTTCGGCTGGACCTTCTATGCGCCGCTGTCGACCACCTACGCGCCGGAAAGCGTCACCTATTTCATCTTCGCCATCCACCTGATGGGCATCAGTTCGATCATGGGCGCGATCAACGTGGTCTCGACCATCCTCAACCTGCGGGCCCCGGGCATGACGTTGATGAAGATGCCGCTGTTCGTCTGGACCTGGCTGATCACCGCCTTCCTGCTGATCGCGGTGATGCCGGTGCTGGCCGGCTGCGTGACCATGATGCTGATGGACATCCACTTCGGCACCAGTTTCTTCAGTGCCGCCGGCGGCGGTGACCCGGTGCTGTTCCAGCACGTGTTCTGGTTCTTCGGCCATCCCGAGGTGTACATCATGATCCTGCCGGCCTTCGGCGCCGTCAGCGCGATCATCCCGACCTTCTCGCGCAAGCCGCTGTTCGGCTACACCTCGATGGTCTACGCCACGGCGAGCATCGCCTTCCTGTCGTTCATCGTCTGGGCGCACCACATGTTCGTGGTCGGCATCCCGCTGGTGGGCGAGCTGTTCTTCATGTACGCGACCATGCTGATCGCGGTGCCGACCGGGGTGAAGGTGTTCAACTGGGTCAGCACCATGTGGCAGGGTTCGCTGACTTTCGAGACGCCGATGCTGTTCGCCGTGGCGTTCGTCATCCTGTTCTCCATCGGCGGCTTCTCCGGGCTGATGCTGGCGATCGCGCCGGCGGATTTCCAGTACCAGGACACCTACTTCGTGGTGGCGCACTTCCACTACGTGCTGGTGCCGGGGGCGATCTTCGGCATCTTCGCCTCGGCCTACTACTGGCTGCCGAAGTGGACCGGCCACATGTACGACGAAACCCTGGGCAAGCTGCATTTCTGGCTGTCGTTCGTCGGCATGAACCTGACCTTCTTCCCGATGCACTTCGTCGGCCTTGCCGGTATGCCGCGGCGGATTCCCGACTACAACCTGCAGTTCGCCGACTTCAACATGGTCTCGTCGATCGGTGGCTTCATGTTCGGCACCACGCAGTTGCTGTTCCTGTTCATCGTCATCAAGTGCATCCGTGGCGGCCCGGCAGCGCCGGCCAAGCCGTGGGACGGTGCCGAGGGCCTGGAGTGGAGCATTCCGTCGCCGGCGCCGTACCACACCTTCACCACGCCGCCGGAAGTGAAGTGACCGGGAGGACCGTCCGATGAGCGACTCGGTTTCACTCAGGCGCCTGGTCAGCCGACTGCTGCTGGTGGTGGTGGCGATGTTCGCCTTCGGCTTCGCCCTGGTGCCGATCTACGACGTGATGTGCAAGGCGTTCGGCATCAATGGCAAGACCGCCGGCCAGTACGAGGGTGAGCAGGTGGTGGATGCCTCGCGCCAGATCGGCGTGCAGTTCCTCTCCACCAACGCGGTGGACATGGTCTGGGCGTTCTACCCCAAGGCCGACCGGATCGACGTCCACCCCGGTGCCGTGAACGAGATGATCTTCGTCGCCTACAACCCTACCGACCGGGTGATGAAGGCCCAGGCCATCCCGAGCATTTCCCCGGGCAATGCGGCGGTGTATTTCCACAAGACCGAATGTTTCTGCTTCACCCAGCAGACGCTCAAGCCCGGGGAGCGGGTCGAGATGCCGGTCCGTTTCATCGTTGACCGTGACATGCCCAGGGATGTGAAGCACCTGACGCTGGCCTACACGCTGTTCGACATCACCGCCCACAACCCACCCGGGGCCCACTCGGGAGGGTAGGCCAGTCGGCGTGCCCGACAAGGAGAACAATAGATGGCGACTCCAACCCACGAGCATTACTACGTCCCGGCCCAGAGCAAGTGGCCGATCATCGCCACCCTCGGCCTGCTGGTCACGGTCTACGGCCTGGGCACCTGGTTCAACGACCTCAAGGCGGCCCGCCCGGAATCCCATGGCCCGCTGATCTTCTTCGTCGGCGGCCTGCTGCTGGCCTACATGCTGTTCGGCTGGTTCGGCGCGGTGATCAGGGAAAGCCGCTCCGGCCTCTACAGCCCGCAGATGGATCGTTCGTTCCGTTGGGGCATGAGCTGGTTCATCTTTTCCGAGGTGATGTTCTTCATCGCCTTCTTCGGCGCGCTGTTCTACGTGCGGCACATGTCGGTGCCGTGGCTGGCCGGTGAAGGTGGCGCCAAGGGCCTGGCCCATATGCTCTGGCCGGAGTTCCAGAAAGCCTGGCCGCTGCTGGACAACCCGGACCCGAAACTCTTCCCGTCACCCAAGGGCACCATCAGCCCGTGGGGCCTGCCGCTGCTCAACACCGTACTGCTGGTCAGCTCCAGCGTGACGGTGACCTTTGCCCACCATGCCCTGAAGAAGGGCCACCGTGGCGCGCTGAAAGCCTGGCTGGCGCTGACGGTGCTGCTCGGGCTGGCGTTCCTCGGCTTCCAGGCCAAGGAATACCTGCACGCCTACCACGAACTGGGCCTGACCCTCGGTTCGGGCATCTACGGTGCGACGTTCTTCATGCTCACCGGGTTCCACGGTGCCCATGTGACCATCGGCACGCTGATCCTGTTCGTGATGCTGGTACGCATCCTGCGCGGGCACTTCGACGCCGAGCACCAGTTCGGCTTCGAGGCGGCGAGCTGGTACTGGCACTTCGTCGACGTGGTCTGGATCGGTCTGTTCGTTTTCGTCTACGTGCTGTGAACGCGGCGCCCGCCTACCAGGGGGCGCTGGAGACCAGTTGGCCGCTGTAGAAGCCCCAGGTGATCAAGCCGAGGGTGGCCGCGGCGAGGACGACACGAAGGGTCAACGCGGTCAGCAGGCGATGGGACGGACCCTCGTCCCTGACCAGAAAGAACAGGCCGCTGAACAGGCTGACCACCGTGGCAATCAGCATCAGGACTATCGCCGCTTTGAGCATGGTGAGACTCCGGGGGGAGATGCGCATGTATTTGAGTATAGCGAGCCCGCTTCCTGTCCATGGGGTGCCAGCATGAGGCACTTTCGTCCCGGCGTGGCCCCGACCCTGGTGGTGCTGTTGTTGCTGCCGGTGCTGGTGTCGCTGGGTTTCTGGCAACTGCACCGTGGCGAGGAGAAGCGGGTGTTGCTCGACAGTCATGCCCAGCGGCGCATGGCCGAGCCGCTGAGCGTCGGGCAGCTCCACGACAAGGCCGATCCGGCCTTTCGCCGGGTGCGCCTGCGCGGCCAGTTCGATGGCGAGCACAGCTACCTGCTGGACAACCGCATTCGCAACGGCCGGGTTGGCGTCGAGCTCATCCAGCCGTTCCACGACCAGGCCAGCGGGCTCTGGTTGCTGGTCAACCGTGGCTGGCTGCCCTGGCCGCAACGGCGCACCCCACCGTCGTTCAGCACGCCGGAGCAGGTGCTGAACCTCGACGCCTGGGTCTACGTGGCGCCGGGCGCGACCTTCCAGTTGCACGCCGACCCGGCCGATGCCGCCTGGCCGCGACTGGTGACCGCGATCGAACCGGACAGGCTGTGGAAGGAACTGGGCCGTGACGGCTTCGCCTACGAACTGCGCCAGGAGCCCGGCCCCGGCAGCTACGAAACCGGCTGGCCGGTAGTGGCCGAAGGCATGGGGCCGGAAAAGCACCTCGGCTACGCCGTGCAGTGGTTCGCCATGGCCCTGGCCCTGTTCGGTCTCTATCTCTATCTCGGATGGCATAACGCAAGGGAGAAACAGCATGGGAGCGGCCATGAATCCATTCGACACCACTGAGCCACGTCAGCCGGGCGTGCGTGCCCGTGGTCGCTGGCAACTGATCCTCATCGTGCTGATGGTCATCGGACCGATGCTCCTGGCCACCGGCATGTACAAGCTGCAGTTCTGGGTGCCGGAAGGCCGCAGCTACCACGGCGAACTGATCGGCAACGGCCAGGGCCGTGCCGACCTCGGGATACAGGCCGAAGAGACCCGCTGGCAACTGCTGGTGACCGCGCCGCAGGCGTGCTCGGTGGACTGCCAGCAATTGGTCTACCTGGCGCGGCAGATCCATATCGGCCTGGGACGCGATGCCTCGCGGGCCAGTCACGCGCTCGCAACCGCGCAGCCACTGGCCGACGACTACGCGGCCAAGCTGCAACGCGAGTATCCGCAACTGCAACGCTATGCCCTCGATCTGCCCGCCTACACCCGCCAGATCCGGGGCGCCGCCGCGCCACAACTGTGGATCATCGACCCCCACGGCAACCTGGTGCTGCGCTACGACGCCCGGGTCAAGGGCAAGGACCTGCTCAACGACCTGCGCCAACTGCTGAAACTGTCGAACATCGGCTAAGGAGAACGGCATGGCCAAGCCAGGATTCCGCCTCGCGCTGTTTGCCACCCTGCTGGCGCTGATCGTCGTGCTGCTCGGTGCCTACACCCGCCTGACCCATGCCGGCCTCGGCTGCCCGGACTGGCCGGGTTGCTACGGATTCATCGGCGTGCCCAAGAGCGAGGCCCAGTTGGCCCATGCCGAACTGCATTTCCCCGATTCGCCGGTGGAGGCGCACAAGGGCTGGAACGAAATGATCCACCGCTATTTCGCCGGTACCCTGGCCCTGGCGATCGTCGTCCTGGCGGCCCGTTCCTGGAGGGAACGGCGCCGTGAAGGCCAGCCGCTGAAGCTGCCGCTGTTCCTGCTGGCGGTGGTGCTCGCCCAGGCCGCGTTCGGCATGTGGACGGTGACCCTCAAGCTTTGGCCGCAGGTGGTGACCGGCCATCTGCTCGGCGGTTTCGCCACCTTGAGCCTGCTGTTCCTGCTGACCCTGCGCCTGTCCGGCGTGTTGCCGGCGCTGGCGGTGCCCCGGCGCCTGCAACGCTGGGCAACGGCCGGGCTGCTGCTGGTGATCCTGCAGATCGCCCTCGGCGGCTGGGTCAGTTCCAACTATGCCGCGGTGGCCTGCATCGACCTGCCGACCTGCCATGGCCAATGGTGGCCGGCGGCGGACTTCGCCAACGGTTTTCACCTGACCCAGCACATCGGCCCGAACTACCTGGGCGGCCAGCTCGACAGCGAGGCCCGCACGGCGATTCACCTGACCCACCGCATTGGCGCGCTGCTGGTGACCCTGGTGCTGCTGGGGCTGGCCTGGCAGTTGCGGGTGGTCGGCATGACCCGCCTGGCCGGGCTGCTGCTGTGCGCCCTGGCGGCACAGATCGGCCTGGGCCTGAGCAACGTCTATTTCCACCTGCCCCTGCCGGTGGCCGTGGCCCACAACGCCGGCGGCGCGCTTCTGCTGCTGACGCTGGTGCTGGTCAACTATCACGCGCGGACCGCCCTGGTGCGGGTGCGTCGGCAGGCGCCTGCCCGCTGGCGGCTCAGCCCCCGCGGGGCGGTGCACGGACCCATCACCATCAAGGGAGAGATGCCATGGCGACTGTAGCCGGCGAGCGTCACCGCCAGGCGATCTGGCGCGACTATCTGGAGCTGACCAAGCCCAAGGTGGTGGTACTGATGCTGATCACCTCGCTGGTGGGCATGTTTCTCGCCACGCGCGCCGGGGTGCCGTGGACGGTGCTGGTGTTCGGCAACCTCGGTATCGGCCTGTGCGCGGCCGGCGCGGCGGCGGTCAACCATGTGGTGGACCGGCGGATCGACGCGGTGATGGCCCGGACCCACAAGCGCCCGCTCGCCGAGGGCCGCGTTTCGCCGTCGGCGGCACTGGCCTTCGCGCTGCTGCTGGCGGTGCTCGGCCAGGCGTTGCTGCTGGCCTTCACCAACCCGCTGACCGCCTGGCTGACCCTGGCCTCGCTGCTCGGCTACGCAGTGATCTACACCGGTTTCCTCAAGCGCGCCACACCACAGAATATCGTGATCGGCGGCCTGGCCGGCGCGGCGCCGCCGCTGCTGGGCTGGGTCGCGGCTACCGGGCACCTGGGCGCCGAGCCGCTGCTGCTGGTGCTGATTATCTTCGCCTGGACCCCGCCGCATTTCTGGGCCCTGGCGATCCACCGCAAGGAGGAGTACGCCAAGGCCGATATCCCGATGCTGCCGGTGACCCACGGCGAGCACTACACCAAGGTGCATATCCTGCTGTACACCTGCGTCCTGCTGGCGGTCAGCCTGCTGCCGTTCGTGATCCACATGAGCGGCGTGCTCTACCTGCTCTGCGCCCTGGGCCTGGGCGCGCGCTTCCTGCAATGGGCCTGGGTGCTGTACCGTGGCAGCCGGCCGCAGGCGGCGATCGGCGCCTTCAAGTACTCTATCTGGTACTTGTTCCTGCTGTTCATCGCGCTGCTCGTCGACCACTACCTACTGTTGAACCTATGACTCGAACCCAGAAAACCGTTTTCATTCTCGTCGCCGTGGTGGCCCTGATCCTGGGGCTGACGGTCAACAAGGTCCTCAACGGCAAGGGCCAGGGCGATACCACCGCGCTGATCGATGCCGGCATCATCCTGCTGCCGCAGAGCCGCACGCTGCCGGACGTGAAGATGACCGACCAGGACGGCCAGCCGGTGTCGATCGACCAGCTCAAGGGCAAGTGGACCCTGCTGTTCTTCGGCTACACCTTCTGCCCGGACATCTGTCCGACCACCCTCGCGCAGTTGCGGCAGATCAAGAGCGAACTGCCCAGGGACGCGGTGGACAAGCTGCAGATCATCCTGGTGAGTGTCGACCCCAACCGGGACAACCCCAGGCAGCTCAAGCAGTACCTGGGGTATTTCGACCCGCAGTTCCGCGGGTTGACGGCGGGCTCCATCGAGGACCTGCAGAAGCTGGCGAATGCGGTGAGCATTCCGTTCATTCCGGCCGATACCAGCAAGCCGAACTACACCGTCGACCACAGCGGCAACCTGGCGATCGTCGGGCCGGATGGCAACCAGCGCGGGTTCATTCGGGCGCCGCTGAACAACCAGAAGCTGGTGGCGCAGTTGCCGAACATGCTCAAGCGCAACTAGTGTTGTGGCCTTGAGGGCCTCTTCGCGGGCTTGTCGGGACGCCGCATCGCCGCGAAGAGGCCCCAAAGGCCACCGCTAGACTATTTCGCAAATAACTGCCCGATATCCTTGAACGCCTTGAATTCCAGCGCATTGCCACAGGGATCGAGCAGGAACAGGGTCGCCTGCTCGCCGACCTGGCCCTTGAAGCGCACGTAGGGTTCGATCACGAACCGTGTCTGGCGAGCCCGCAGCCGTTCGGCCAGCGCCTCCCACTCGGCCCAGCCCAGCACGACGCCGAAATGTGGCACCGGCACATCATGACCGTCCACCGGGTTGCTCATGGCCTGTTCCTGCGCCGCGGTCCTGGCCTGGTAGTGGATCACCAACTGGTGGCCGAAGAAATCGAAGTCCACCCAATGATCGCTGCTGCGCCCCTCGGGGCAGCCGAATACTTCGCCATAGAAGTGCCGGGCCGCGGCCAGGTCATGGACAGGAATGGCCAGATGAAAGGGAGAAAGCGCCATGGCGGGTACCATCAGTGAGAAAGGAGCTTTCAGTCTAGAGACGATTATTTTGTTGAAAAGCGCATATTCTTGCGGTCGAGATCAAATTATTTTGTCGTATGCTGCCCTCCACCGCCTGTTTCATCTCCCTGGACGAGCCTGATGTTGCGAGAACTCAAGACCTTCATCCGTGTGGCCCGCGAAGGCACCTTCGTCGCCGCCGGGCAGCAGTTGGGGCTGACCCAGTCGGCGGTCAGCGCACAGATGCGGGTGCTGGAGCAGAACCTCGGCGTACGCCTGTTCGACCGCAGCGGCCGGGCGGCGGTGCTGAACGCGGCCGGGCGTCATGCGTTGCCGCTGGCCGAGCAGATCCTCAGCCTGTATCGCGCGATGGCGTTACCCACGGCCGCTGCGCAATGGCAGGGCGAGCTGCGCATCGGCGCCATCGCCACGGTGCAGACCGGCCTGCTGCCGCGGGCCCTGCCGAGGTTCCGCGAGGCGGCGCCGCGGGTCGACCTGAAGCTGGTGCCCGGGGTGTCGCTCAACCTGCTGAGCCAGGTCGATGCCGGTGAGCTGGACCTGGCGTTGCTGATCCGGCCGCCATTCGAGCTGCCCAAGGAGTTGCTGGCGATTCCCCTGGCCAGCGAGGCCTTCGTACTGATCGCGCCCCGGCAGGTCACGGGCGACGACCCGCGGCAACTGCTCGCCGAGCAGCCGTTCGTGCGTTATGACCGGGGTTCGTTCGGTGGGCGGCTGGTCAGCCAGTTCCTGCGCGAGCAACGGATCCAGGTGCGTGATGTGCTGGAGCTGGACGAGATCGAGGCGATTGCGCGGATGGTCGAATGCGGGCTGGGAGTGTCGCTGGTGCCCAGGGCCGGGCTTTGGCTGCAGCGAGTGGATCAGTTGCGGGTCATCGAGCTGGGCGAGCTGACCTTCGAGCGTCAGCTGATCGCGGTATTGCGCCGCGCCCAGCGCCAGCCGGCGCTGGATTGCCTGCTGGAGTGCCTGCAGGCCTGAAACGGCCCGCGCTGATCGTTCCCTCGCGGAGCGTGGGAACGATCGGCACAGGTCAGCGCCGTTTGTAGGAGCAGGGCTTGTCGGGGCGCCGAACCGCCGCGAATGGGCCTGGGGGTCAGAACGCCGGAACGATCGAACCCTTGTACTTCTCGAGGATGAACGCCTTCACTTCCGGGCTGTGCAGCGCGGCAACCAGCTTCTTCAGGGCGTCCGAATCCTTGTCGTCCGGACGGGCCACCAGGATGTTCACGTAAGGCGAGTCCTTGCCCTCGATGAACAGTGCGTCCTTGGACGGATCGAGCTTGGCTTCCAGGGCGTAGTTGGTATTGATCAGCGCCAGGTCGACCTGGGTCAGCACGCGCGGGATGGTCGCCGCTTCCAGTTCACGGAATTTCAGGTCTTTCGGGTTTTCGGCGATGTCCTTGGGCGTCGACAGGATGTTGTGCGCGTCCTTGAGCTTGATCAGGCCGGCCTTTTCCAGCACCAGCAGCGCCCGGCCGCCGTTGGTGGCGTCGTTCGGGATCACCACGGTGGCGCCGCCTGGCAGGTCTTCCAGCTTCTTGTACTTGCTGGAGTAGGCGCCCAGCGGCTCGACGTGTACGCCGGCGATGCTGACCAGGTGGGTGCCCTTGGACTTGTTGAACTCATCCAGGTACGGCTGGTGCTGGAAGAAGTTGGCGTCCAGGCGCTTCTCGGCGACCTGTACGTTCGGCTGCACGTAGTCGGTGAAGACCTTGACCTTCAGGTCCACGCCTTCCTTGGCCAGGACTGGCTTGACGAATTCGAGGATTTCCGCGTGGGGCACCGGGCTGGCGGCCACGCTCAGGGTTTGCGCGGCGTTGGCGGAAAACGCCGCGACGGCGGCGAAGGCAGCGATCAGTTTTTTCATCGAACGACTCCATGTGAGATGCCGCTTGGCATCTGCCGGCCCCGGGCCGGCGATTCAGTAGGTTGCGAAAGCGTTGGGGTGTTGCCCGTTACTTGCGGGAGAACCGCGCCACGAGCTTGTCGCCGATGGTCTGCAGGACCTGCACCAGCACCACCAGCATGACCACGGTGACCAGCATCACATCGTTCTGGAACCGCTGGTAACCATAGCGGATTGCCAGGTCGCCGAGGCCGCCGGCCCCGACCACACCGGCCATGGCGGTATAGCCTACCAGGGTGATGGTCGTCACGGTGATGGCCGCGAGGATGCCCGGACGGGCCTCCGGCAGCAGTGCATTGAAGACGATCTGGCGGGTGGTCGCGCCCATGGCCTGGGTCGCTTCGATGATGCCGCGGTCGACTTCGCGCAGCGCGGTTTCCACCAGCCGGGCGAAGAACGGCGCGGCGCCGATCACCAGCGGCGGAATGGCGCCGGCCACGCCCAGCGAGGTACCGGTGAGGAACACGGTGGTGGGGATCAGCACGATCAGCAGGATGATGAACGGCAGCGAACGCACCACGTTGACCACGAACGACAGCGCCGAGTAGGTCGGCTTGTGCTCGAGCAGTTGGCGCGGGCTGCACAGGAACAGCAGCACGCCCAGCGGCAGGCCGAGCAGCACGGTGAACAGCAGCGAGCCGCCAAGCATCAACATGGTGTCGCCGGTGGCTTCCCAGATGTCCGACCAGTCGATGTTGGCGAAAAAGCTCAGGAACAGGTCCATCAGCGCAGTACCTCCATATGGACGTCAGCCGCGGTGAAGCGGGCGAAGGCGGCGTCCAGGTCGCCACCGGTGATGGCCAGCGTCAGTTGCCCGTACGGGGTGTCCTTGATGCGATCGATACGGCCGGCGAGGATGCTGTAGTCGACTCCGGTTTCACGGGCCACGGTGCCCAGCAGCGGCGCGTAGGTGGCTTCGCCCTGGAAGGTCAGGCGCACGATGCGCCCCGGCACGTGGGCGAAGTCGTTGCGCTGCTCGTTCTCGTCGATCTGTTCGTCTTCCTGGACGAAGCGCCGGGTGGTCGGGTGCTTGGGGTGCAGGAACACATCGGCCACCGGGCCCTGCTCGACGATCACGCCGGCGTCCATCACGCCGACTACATCGCAGACACGGCGGATCACGTCCATCTCGTGGGTGATCAGGACGATGGTCAGTTTCAGCTCGCGGTTGATCTCGGCCAGCAGTTGCAGGACCGAGGCGGTGGTCTGCGGGTCGAGGGCGCTGGTGGCCTCGTCGCACAGCAGGATCTTGGGCTTGGTCGCCAGGGCGCGGGCGATGCCGACGCGCTGTTTCTGCCCGCCGGACAGTTGCGACGGATATTTCTTCGCGTGATCGGCCAGGCCGACGCGCTGCAGCAGCTCGGTGACGCGCTGGTCGATCTCCCGGCGGGACAGTTCACCGGCCAGGGTCAGCGGCAGCGCGACGTTGTCGGCGACGGTCTTGGAGGCCAGCAGGTTGAAGTGCTGGAAGATCATTCCGACCTGCTGGCGGAAACGCCGCAGGCCATTGGCGTCGAGCGCGGTGATTTCCTCGCCGTCGACGATGATCTTGCCGCCGCTGGGCGCTTCCAGGCGGTTGATCAGGCGCAGCAGGGTACTTTTGCCGGCGCCGGAATGGCCGATCAGCCCGAACACCTGGCCTGCCTCGACACGCAGGTGGGTCGAGTGCAGGGCGGGAATTTCCTTACCGGCGACCCGGTAGGTTTTATGGACGTTATGAAACTCGATCACGTAGCGAACCTTGTGGGGCGCAATGGAAAGGGGTCAGCGGTTAGCCGGGCGCGCATTTTAGCCTGTCCGTATAGATGCTATTAGCATTTATTTCGCATGCGACCTGCGATTTGGCAATAACACGATCAGTGGTCAGAAAAAAGGAACGGCTTCGGACCCGCGGCAGTCACTCGTTAGGCACTTCGAATCCCGTTCGCCGGGACCCTGTCGATCATCCGGCAGCTCTGCGGCGACTGTAACCGAGGAAACCGTCTGATGAGTACCAAGAAACCCAAGGCCAACCAGAGCCAACTGGCTGGCACCGACACCCTGGATCGCGGCAACACCAACGACAAGCTGCAGAGCCTGGAGCCGTTCCGCTCCGATGCCAGCGGCCAGGCGTTGCGTACCAACCAGGGGGTGAAGGTCGCCGATAACCAGAACAGCCTGAAAGCCGGCGCGCGCGGGCCTTCATTGCTGGAAGATTTCATCATGCGTGAAAAGATCACGCATTTCGACCATGAGCGGATCCCCGAGCGCATCGTGCATGCCCGGGGCACCGCCGCCCATGGCTACTTTCAAAGCTACGGCAACCATGCGGCGTTGACCAAGGCCGGTTTCCTCCAGGACCCCGCCATCAGGACCCCGGTGTTCGTGCGTTTCTCCACGGTGCAGGGCCCCCGCGGTTCCGGGGATACCGTGCGCGACATCCGCGGTTTCGCAGTGAAGTTCTTCACCACGGAAGGCAATTTCGACCTGGTCGGCAACAACGTGCCGGTGTTTTTCATCCAGGACGCGATCAAGTTTCCCGATTTCGTCCACGCGGTGAAACCCGAGCCGCACAATGAAATCCCCACCGGTGGCTCGGCCCATGACACCTTCTGGGACTTCGTCTCGCTGGTGCCGGAGTCGGCCCATGCGGTGATCTGGGCCATGTCCGACCGGGCGATTCCGCGCAACCTGCGCAGCATGCAGGGCTTTGGCGTGCACACCTTCCGCCTGGTGGATGCCGAGGGTGGCTCGCGCTTCGTCAAGTTCCACTGGCGGCCCAGCGTCGGCACCTGCTCGCTGGTCTGGGACGAAGCGCAGAAGCTGGCGGGCAAGGACACCGACTTCCATCGTCGCGATCTCTGGGAATCGATCGAGAGCGGCGACTACCCCGAGTGGGAGCTGGGGGTACAGGTGATTGCCGAGGAAGACGAGCACAGCTTCGACTTCGACATCCTTGACCCGACCAAGCTGATTCCCGAGGAGTTGGTGCCAATCACACCGCTGGGCAAGATGGTGCTCGATCGCAATCCCGACAATTTCTTCGCCGAAACCGAGCAGGTCGCCTTCTGCCCCGGGCATATCGTGCCGGGGATCGACTTCTCCAACGACCCGCTGCTGCAAGGCCGGCTGTTTTCCTACACCGATACCCAGATCAGCCGCCTGGGTGGGCCGAACTTTCACGAGTTGCCGATCAACCGGCCGCTGGCACCCTTCCACAGCAGCCAGCGCGACGCCCAGCACCGTACGGTGATCGACAAGGGCCGGGCGTCCTACGAGCCCAACTCGATCGATGGCGGCTGGCCCCGTGAAACCCCTCCGGCGGCCCGGGACGGTGGCTTCGAGAGTTACCCCGAGCGGATCGATGCGGCCAAGATCCGCCAGCGCAGCGAATCCTTCTCCGACCACTTTTCCCAGGCCCGGCTGTTCTTCAACAGCATGAGCCCGCACGAGAAGGAGCACATCATCGCCGCCTACAGCTTCGAGTTGGGCAAGGTGGAACGCGAGTTCATCCGTGCGCGGCAGGTGAACGAGATCCTGGCCAATATCGACCTGGAACTGGCCGCGCGGGTCGCCGCCAACCTTGGCCTGCCGGCGCCGCAGGCGGGCACGGTGGCAACGCGCAAGACTGCGCTGGAGCAGTCGCCGGCGCTGAGTCAGGCGAATCTGCTGGCGGGGCATATCAGGACGCGCAAGGTGGCGATCCTCGCGGCGAATGGCGTCGAGGGTGCGGCGATCGCGGCACTGCGCCAGTTGTTGGCGGCGGAAGGTGCCCATGCCCGGCTGCTCGGGCCGACTTCGGCGGCGATCACCAGCGCCCAGGGCGAGCGCCTGGCGGTGGACGCTTCGATGGAAGGCCTGCCGTCAGTGGCGTTCGATGCGGTGTATGTGCCGGGTGGCGCCGAGTCGGTCAAGGCGCTTGGCGGCAACGGTGTGGCCCAGCACTACCTGTTGGAGGCCTACAAGCATCTCAAGCCGATCGCCGTGCACGAGGACGCGAAGGTGTTGTTGGAGAAGCTGCATCTGCAGGTGGACGCGGGGCTGATGGTGGGCAGTGATGCCAAGGCGCTGGAGGCCTTCGTCGCGGCGCTGGCCCGGCATCGGGTGTGGGAGCGGGAGGAGCGGGCCAAGGCGGTGCCGGCCTGATGGGCCCATTCGCGGGCACGCCCGGCTCCTATAGCGTCGGCGCCGGGCTTGCTGGCGATCAGCGGGCTCAGGGCTTGCGCGGGCTCAGCACGACCTGGGCCTGCACCTTGCGGTCGATCTGCCTGTCGATCTTCAGCTCGAAGTTCGGGTCGAGCTTCTTCACCCGCTTGCCCAGCAGCGTCGCCAGCCACGGGTAGTCCTGGGTCCGGGGCACCTGGAAGGTCACTGCGCACTGGTAATTGACCACGTCCGCCGCCAGCGCGTCCATCTGCTTGCGCAGCAGCGCGATGTCCTGGATGTTCAGGGCGATGGTGCTGCTTTGCGCGCTCGGGTCGATCACCCGGGCCGCCGGCCTGGCCTCGGCGGCCTGGAGCTCGGCCTCGGCCTTGTCCAGCTCCGCCTTGCGTGCCTGGGCGATGGCGCCGTTGACCCCGCCGGTCAAGGCCGGGGCCTTGGGCATCAGGGCGCGGGCGCGGCTCAGTGCGGTGGCGGCGGCATTGACGTCGCCCTTCTGCAGCACGATCTGGCTACGCTGCAGGTAGGCTTCGGCCAGTTGCCGCTGGTACTGGACCAGTTGCGGGTCGTCCGCGGACTGCGCCTGCAAGGCGGCCAGTTGGTCCTCGGCGGTGGCCAGTTCGTTGCTGTTGATGCTCTGCTCCAGCGCGGCAATCGCCGTGGCCCGGGCATCGGGCACGGCGGTGTCGGCCGGCGGAGTGCTCTGGCAGGCACCCAACAGCAGGGAAAATGCGGCAAGGAGCAGATAACGGGAGGCGGAAAGCTTCATTCCTGCGACTCTCTAATTGCGCAAAAAACGAGCAAGTCTACACCCCTCTGCGTGGCAGGACAAAACTCAGCAGAAACAGCCCGGCCGCCACCACCACGATGGAGGGGCCGGCGGGGGTGTCCTTGAACCACGAAAGCGCCAGCCCGCCGCACACCGCGAGGACCCCCAGGAAGCTGGCGCCGAGGGCCATCTGCTCCGGTGAGCGGGCGTGCCGCTGGGCCGCTGCGGCGGGGATGATCAGCAGCGAGGTGATCAGCAGCACGCCGACGATCTTCATCGCCACGGCGATCACCACCGCGATCAGCAGCATCAGCGCCATGCGCAGCGAGGCCACCGGCAGGCCCTCGACGGTCGCCAGTTCCTCGTGCACGGTGATCGCCAGCAGCGGCCGCCACAGGGCGACCAGCAGCGCCAGCACCGCCGCGCTGCCGCCGAGGATCCAGGCCAGGTCGGTGCCGCTGATCGCCAGCAGGTCGCCGAACAGGTAGGCCATCAGGTCGATGCGCACCTCATGCATGAAACTCAGCACCACCAGGCCTAGGGACAGCGTGCTCGGCGCGAGAATCCCCAGCAGTGTGTCGGAGGCCAGCGGCTGGCGCTGTTGCAGGGTCACCAGCAGCACGGCCAGCAGCAGGCAGCCGACAGTCACCGCGAGCGTCGGGCTGATGTCCAGCAGGAAGCCCAGGGCCACGCCGAGCAAGGCGGCGTGGGACAGGGTGTCGCCGAAATAGGCCATGCGCCGCCAGACCACGAACGACCCCAGGGGGCCTGCCACCACGGCCAGGGCCAGGCCTGCGAGCAGGGCGTAGAGCAGAAAATCAGCCATGCTTGCAGCTATCTCCGTGAACGTGGACGTGGGCCGGGGCGGCCTCTTCGCTGACCACCGTGCCATGCAGGTCATGGGCGTGGTCGTGATGGTGGTGGTAGATCGCCAGGCTCGGCGCGTTGCTGCCGAACAGCTCGACGAAGGCCGGGTCGCCGCTGACCTGCTCGGGGTGGCCGGAGCAGCAGACGTGACGGTTGAGGCAGACCACCTGGTCGGTGGTGCTCATCACCAGGTGCAGGTCGTGGGAAACCATGAGCACCCCGCAACCATGGCGGTCGCGCAGGCGGGTGATCAGGCTGTAGAGCTCGGCTTGCCCGGCGACGTCGACGCCCTGCACCGGCTCGTCGAGCACCAGCAACTCGGGTTCGCGCAGCAGCGCCCGGGCCAGCAGCACGCGCTGCATCTCGCCGCCGGAAATGCTCTGCACCGGGCTGTCGATCACCTGTTCGGCACCGACCTCGCTGAGGGCAGCCAGTGCCCGGGCGCGGTCGACCCCCGGCACCAGCCGCAGGAAGCGCAGCACTGACAGCGGCAGGGTCGGGTCGACGTGCAGCTTCTGCGGCATGTAGCCGACCCGCAGCCGCGGCTTGCGCCAGACACTGCCGCGGCTTGGCTTGAGCAGGCCGAGCACGGCCCGCACCAGGGTGGTCTTGCCGGCACCGTTGGGGCCGATCAGGGTGACGATCTGCCGCGGTTCGACGCTCAGGTGGATGTTGTCCAGCACGTCCTGCCCGGCGAACGTCACGCCGACCTGGTCGAGGCGAATCAGCGCAGTGCTCATCAGGCCCCCTGGCAACCCGAGCAGAGGCCGACCACCTCGACGGTCTGGCCCTCGACGACGAAACCGACGTCCCTGGCGCTCTGGACGATGGCGTCGCTGATGCTCTTCTGCTCCAGCTCGATGGCCGCGTGGCAGTTGCGGCAGATCAGGAACTGGCCCTGGTGGGCGTGTTCCGGGTTGTTGCAGCCGACGAAGGCGTTGAGTGAGGCGATGCGGTGGACCAGGCCGTTGTCCAGCAGGAAGTCCAGTGCACGGTACACCGTCGGCGGCGCGGCGCGCCGGCCGTCCTGCTCGCTGAGCACGGCGAGGATGTCGTAGGCGCCCAGCGGCTTGTGGCTCTGCCAGACCAGCTCCAGCACCCGCCGCCGCAGGGCGGTCAGGCGCAGGCCCTGGCGCGCGCACAGGGCATCGGCCTCGGACAGCGCGCTGTGCACGCAGTGAGAGTGATCGTGGGGTCGGCTGGCGAGAGGGGTTTTAGGCATGAGCGGCGACGATTGTTGTGAGAGACGTTATTATGTTACCCGTTCCTGCCGCCTTGAGTGTCCATCGTGCCCCGTCTTTTTGCCTTTTTTGTCGCTATATGCGCCGGTTTGTTCGTGATCGGACCGGTCCAGGCCCAGGTCAGCCTGCTGACCAGCATCAAGCCCCTGCAATTGATCGCCGCCGCGGTCGAGGACGGCGTGGAGACGCCCGAGGTGCTGTTGCCACCGGGCGCCTCGCCGCACAACTACGCGCTGCGGCCGTCCGATGTGCGCAAGGTGCAGTCGGTGGACCTGCTGTACTGGATCGGTCCGGACATGGAGAGCTTCCTGCCGCGGGTGCTCAAGGGCCGCAGCCTGCCGACCGTTGCGGTGCAGGACCTGCCGGGCATGAAATTGCGCCGGTTTGCCGAGGATAACCACTCCCATGCCGAAGAAGCCGACGAGCATGACCATGATCATCGTCCGGGCTCGCTGGATGCGCACCTGTGGCTGTCGACCGTCAACGCGCGGGTGATCGCCGCGCGCATGGCCGCGGACCTGGCCAAGGCCGATCCGGCCAACGCCGAGCGCTACCGGCGCAACGCCGAGGCTTTCGCCGGCCGCCTGGATGCCCTGGATGCGCGGCTCAAGGCGCGCCTGGCGGGTGTCGCGGACAAGCCGTATTTCGTGTTCCACGAGGCGTTCGACTATTTCGAGAGTGCCTATGGGCTCAGGCATGCCGGGGTCT
Source organism: Pseudomonas sp. Tof1 (assembly GCF_055390395.1). Lineage (NCBI taxonomy): Bacteria > Pseudomonadati > Pseudomonadota > Gammaproteobacteria > Pseudomonadales > Pseudomonadaceae > Pseudomonas > Pseudomonas sp. Tof1. The sequence goes on from NZ_AP024344.1 coordinate 76,783, forward strand.
TCAGCGTGGCGGCCGAGGTGCAGCCGGGGGCCCAGCATGTCGCGGCGATGCGTGCGCGCTTGCAGGAGGTGGGCAAGACCTGCGTGTTCAGCGAGCCGCCGCTGCGGCCGCGGCTGGCCGAGACGCTGGTATCCGGGCTGCCGGTGAAGCTGGCGGAACTGGATGCGTTGGGCGGTTATACGCCAGCGAGTGCCCATGGCTATGAGCAGTTGCTGGAAAAACTCGGTAACGATTTAGCCGGCTGCCTGGAGTCCTTGTAGGCAGGGCCGGCCTATTCGCGCCAACCGCGCGAATGGGCCCCTGAGCTCCCTGTATATTTCTGTCGATCAGAGCGCGAACGGCAACGGCACGCTGACCTGCTGCCGCTGCGCCAGCCGCAGCTGGAACTCCATCGGGTCGTGAATCAGCACGTCCTGCCCGGCAAAGGACTCGGCTGCGATCAACCGTGACAGCCAGAAGCGCACGCACGCCACCCGCAGCATCGTCGGCCACAGCTCGGCCTCGCCCGCGGTGAACGGCCGCAACGCCGCATACGCACCCAGCAGGGCCCGGGCGCGCTGGCCGTCGAGCAGGCCGTTGTCGTCCGAGCACCAGTCGTTCAGCGAGATCGCCACGTCATAGAGCATCGGCCCGGAGCAGGCATTGTAGAAGTCGATCAGGCCGGTCAGGTGCGTGCCTTCGAACATCGCGTTGTCGCGGAACAGGTCGGCATGCAGGTTGGCCCGTGGCAGGGCGAGGATCTGTGCCTTGCAGCGCTCGATCTCCGCCAGTGCGGTTTCCAGCAGGTCGTGAGCCTCGCTGTCCAGATGCGATTTCAGCTTGTTGCCTTCCTCGAGCATCCAGTCCAGGCCGCGGTCGGTCTTGCGTTCGATGATCCGCCCGCGGGTCGCCAGGTGCAGGTGGCCGAGCAGTTCGCCAACCTGGGCGCAATGCTGGGCGTTGGCCTGCCTGATGTGCTTGCCGGCCAGGCGCGGTTGCAGCAGCGCCGGCTTGCCGGCCAGTTCGCGCAGGGCCTGGCCGTCGGTGGTACGCAGGGCGTAGGGCACCGGCAGATCGGCGTCATGGAGCACGTCGAGCAGTTCGATGAAGAACGGCATTTCCTGCACCGGGCCGCGCTCGACCAGGGTCAGGACGTACTCGCCCTGCTCCAGGCTGATGAAGAAATTGGTGTTTTCACTGCCGGCGGCAATTCCCTGAAAATCGAGCAGGCGACCGAGCCCGTAGGGGGCGAGAAAGGTTTCCAGCTCGGGTCGAGCCAGCGGGGTGAACACAGACATGTTTAAGAGCTGCCAGTCCGGGCGCCGCGATCGAGCCGGCGCCGATGAGGGTTAAAGGGTTACTTCCACTCGAAGATCTTCCATGACGGAATCAGCATATCGGGCTGATCCGAGCGGATGAAGTTTGCATCAGTTCCGTCGGCGCGCACCAGAAAGTATGGCTTGCCCCCTTTCGGGGTGACCTTGATGGCGTACAGAAAGCCATTTTGCCGGTACTCCTGGATGGTTTTGTCGCCTTCCGTGCGAATGGTGACTTCTGGATCGGCTGCGGGTGCATCATCCGCGGCGATCGCCGCCAACGGAGTGAATGCAAACAGGCCGGCCAACAACAGGCGATTGAGCGTACGCATGATAACCTTGTCCCTTTGTCGTCAACGGTCCCATCATTCTACCGCCGGACCCGCCGAAAAGGTTGATCATACTCATGAGCCAAGCTCCCCTCGTCCTGGTGGACGGTTCTTCATACCTGTACCGCGCGTTTCACGCGATGCCGCCGCTCACCAATTCCAAGGGTGTGCCCACCGGGGCGGTGAAGGGCGTCCTGAACATGCTCCGCAGCCTGCGCAAGCAGTACCCGGACAGCCCGTTCGCCGTGGTGTTCGATGCCAAGGGCGGGACTTTCCGCGACGAAATGTTCGCCGACTACAAGGCCAACCGGCCGAGCATGCCCGACGAGATGCGCGTGCAGATCGAACCGCTGCACGCCAGCGTACGCGCCATGGGCTTCCCGCTGCTGTGCGTGGAAGGCGTGGAGGCCGACGACGTGATCGGCACCCTGGCCCGCAGCAGCGCGGCGGCCAATCGCCCGGTGATCATTTCCACCGGCGACAAGGACATGGCGCAACTGGTCGACGGCCATATCACCCTGGTCAACACCATGTCCGAAACGTCCATGGACGTGGAGGGCGTGAAGGCCAAGTTCGGTGTCGCGCCCGAGCAGATCATCGACCTGCTGGCGCTGATGGGCGACTCCGCCGACAACATCCCCGGGGTCAAGGGGGTGGGTGAGAAGACCGCCGTGGCCCTGCTGGTGGGGGTCAACGGCGGCCTGAAGGAGCTGTATGCCAACCTCGACCTGGTGCCGACCCTGCCGATCCGCGGGGCCAAGACCCTGCCGGCCAAGCTGCTCGAGCACCAGGAAATGGCCTTCCTGTCCTACCGGCTGGCGACCATCAAGGTCGACGTGGAGCTGGAGGTCGGCCTGGACGACCTGCACCTGGGCGAGCCGGACCGCGAGAAACTGATCGAGCTGTACAGCTCGCTGGAATTCAAGGGCTGGCTCGACGAGCTGAACCGCGAGGCCAAGCGTGCCGGGTTGCAGGAGGCTGCTGCGCCAGCGCCAGCGGCGACCGCGGCGGCGGTCGAGGAAGTGGCGGCTGAAAGCACCGCGCCCGTGACTGCCGAGCCGCAATACGAAACCATCCTCGACCAGGCGCGTTTCGACGTCTGGCTGAAGAAGCTGCAGGAGGCCAGACTGTTCGCCTTCGACACCGAGACCACCGGGATCGATGCCCAGCAGGCGCAACTGGTCGGCGTGTCCTTCGCCGTGCAGGCCAATGAGGCGGCCTATATCCCGCTGGCCCATTCCTACATCGGCGTGCCGCAGCAACTGGACCGCGACAGCGTGCTGCTGGCGCTGAAGCCGCTGCTGGAAGACCCGCAGAAGCTCAAGGTCGGCCAGCACGCCAAATTCGACATGAACATCCTCGCCAACTGCGCCATCGGCGGCGATCCCGAGTGCGGCATCAGCGTGCGTGGCATCGCCTTCGACACCATGCTCGAATCCTATGTGCTGAACTCCACCGCGACCCGGCATGACATGGACAGCCTGGCGAAGAAGTACCTGGACTACGACACCGTCAGCTTCCAGGACATCGCCGGCAAGGGCGCCAAGCAGCTGACCTTCGACCAGATTCCCCTGGAGCAGGCCGGCCACTACGCCGCCGAAGATGCCGATGTGACCCTGCGCCTGCACCAGGCGCTGCATGCGCAACTGGCTGCGATTCCGAGCCTGGCCAGCGTGCTGAGCGATATCGAGATCCCGCTGGTGCCGGTGCTGGCGCGCATCGAGCGCCAGGGCGCGCTGGTGGACAAGGACCTGCTGGGTGTACAGAGCATCGAACTGGGCAACAAGATGGTCGAACTGGAGCGCCAGGCGTTCGAGATCGCCGGCGAGGAATTCAACCTCGGTTCGCCCAAGCAGTTGGGGGTGATCCTCTACGAGAAACTCGGCTTGCCGGTGCTGAAGAAGACCGGCAAGGGTCAGCCGTCCACGGCCGAGGAAGTGCTGGCCAAGCTGGCCGAGGACGACTATCCGCTGCCCAGGGTGCTGATGCAGTACCGTTCCATGAGCAAGCTGAAGAGCACCTACACCGACCGCCTGCCGGAGCAGATCAACCCGCGCACCGGGCGTATCCACACGTCCTACCACCAGGCGGTGGCGGCGACCGGGCGGCTGTCCTCCAGCGACCCGAACCTGCAGAATATTCCGGTGCGTACCGCCGAAGGCCGACGCATTCGCCAGGCATTCGTCGCGCCCAAGGGCTACAAGTTGCTGGCGGCGGACTATTCGCAGATCGAACTGCGGATCATGGCTCATCTGTCGAAGGACGAAGGCCTGCTCAATGCCTTCCGCGACAACCTCGACGTGCACACGGCCACTGCGGCCGAGGTGTTCAAGGTCGAGCTGGGTGAGGTCACTTCCGACCAGCGACGCAGCGCCAAGGCGATCAACTTCGGCCTGATCTACGGCATGGGCGCGCAGAAGCTGGGCAAGGACATCGGCGTCGACACCAAGACCGCCAAGGCCTATATCGACGTGTATTTCGCCCGTTACCCCGGGGTGCGCGAGTACATGGAGCGCACCCGTGGCCAGGCCTCGGAGCAGGGCTATGTCGAGACCCTGTTCGGCCGCCGGCTGTACCTGCCGGACATCCACTCCAACAAGCCCCAGGAGCGTGCGGCCGCCGAGCGCACGGCGATCAACGCGCCGATGCAGGGTACCGCGGCGGATATCATCAAGAAGGCCATGGTCAAGGTCGACGACTGGCTGACCCGCTCCGGGCTGGACGCCAAGGTCATCCTCCAGGTGCACGACGAACTGGTGCTGGAGGTGCGCGAGGACCTGGTGGCCGAGGTCAGCGAGCAGATCCGCGGGCACATGAGCAGCGCGGCGCAGCTGGATGTGCCGTTGCTGGTTGAGGTCGGGGTGGGCGACAACTGGGACGAGGCGCACTGATCGCGGCCTTTCCGGGTGTTCGAGGGGGATGGCCGCCTGCGGCGGTTCGCGGGCAAGCCCGGCTCCTACAGGGGGGGCGTCGTACACGACGTTGTGGATAACATCGTACTGTAGGAGCCGGGCTTGCCCGCGAATGCGCCCGAAAGACTTGCTCACCCTCACAAAGGGGTGCAGGTGCCCGAGAGAACACAAAGGGCGTTTGGTTCTGAAACCTTCAGTGGCTATGCCAAATAGTTTTTGAAGATATTTTGAACTAAATCGGGATACGGCTACTCAGAGTTACTGAATGGCTGGTGAAGCCCTTCGATGCTCCTATGTTGTGTTAAGTGTTGGCAGATATTCTGGACCCCGCCCTAGCGGTCCGGAGCTTGGACCCCGAACTTCCCCTCCCCATACGAAGTCCGGGGTTTTTTTTATCCCCCAAACGGCCTGTGGTGCGCTCGGGCTGCGTTAAAAGCTCGGCTCGAAATGCTCATTTAGACCACTAAACTCCGCTTTCGAGCCGCACTTTTGCCTTGCCCGAACACACCACAGACCGTTTGGCGTACGCTGCGGTATCCGGGTCGTTCGCGGCCGAACCGCCGCCATCCACCGAGGGTAGCGCTCGGCGGATTACTCCGCCTCTTCCTCGCCGCCGTTCTCCATCAGTCCCAGCCAGCCGGCCAGCACCGTGTAGGCCTCTTCCAGGCCCAGGCGCTTGGGCGCCGAGAACAGCTGGATGGTCACCGTGTCGCCCCAGCCCTTGCGGATTTCCGACTGGACCTTGAGCAGGGTGTTCTTCGCCGCGCCGTAGGTCAGCTTGTCGGCCTTGGTCAGCAGGATGTGCATCGGCATGCCGCTGGCGATCGACCAGTCGAGCATCAGCCGGTCGAAGTCGGTCATCGGGTGGCGCACGTCCATCATCAGGATCAGGCCCTTGAGGCTCTCGCGGCTGCCCAGGTAGGCCTCCAGGTGACGCTGCCAGTGCTGCTTGAGCGGGATCGGGACTTTTGCATAACCGTAGCCCGGCAGGTCGACCAGACGGCGTTCATCGTCTAGCTTGAAGAAATTCAACAGCTGCGTGCGGCCCGGGGTTTTCGAGGTGCGCGCGAGGCTGGCGTGGGTCAGGGTGTTCAGCGCGCTGGATTTACCAGCATTGGAACGACCGGCGAAGGCCACTTCAAAACCGGCGTCGTCCGGGCACTGGTCGACTTTGGCGGCGCTGAGCATGAAGGTGGACTGCTGGCACAGACCGAGAATGGGGTTTTTCAGTTGCATGGGATTTCCAATGTGGACGGTGCCGGGAGGCGCGACAAGCTGTGTCGTTTCCGTTTCATGGGCGCCAGTATATAATGCCGCAGATTTAGTGTGTGCTTTGTCCCGACGTAGGATGACGCATGCGGGAGCGATTGACCCAGGCTGCGCATTAGAACGCGGCACGTTCCCAACCCTGAAGTTCATGACTGGAACCTTCGGTTCATGAGCAGATGGCTGCTTGCTGCCAGTGTCCTGATCACGCTTCACGGCGCTCAGGCTGCACAGGATCCGGAAGCCGTGTACAACCGTGTTTGCAGTGCCTGTCATGCCGGACAGCTGCCGATGGCCCCACAGAAGGGCGATCAGGCCGCGTGGAAGCCAAGAATGGCCCAAGGCATGGATGTGCTGGTGCAACACGTGACTCAGGGTTTCAAGGCGATGCCGCCGCGTGGTTTGTGCATGGACTGCAGTACCGAGGATTACCGAAGCATCATCCAGTGGATGAGCGAGTAAGCCCGGTCCATAACTCTTAACCCTTAGCCGTATTGGATTAGCTGATGAACAAATTGATCGTGAGTCTGCTGTTGACCCTGGGGATCACCGGTCTCGCCCATGCCGCCGGCGATGCCGCCGCCGGCCAGGCCAAGGCTGCTGTCTGTGGCGCCTGCCATGGTCCTGATGGCAACAGCATGGCGCCCAACTTTCCGAAACTGGCGGGCCAGGGTGAGCGTTACCTGGACAAGCAGTTGCACGACATCAAGTCCGGCAAGCGCACCGTCCTGGAAATGACCGGCCTGCTGACCAACCTCAGCGATCAGGACCTCGCCGACATCGCCGCCTACTTCGCCAGCCAGAAGGGCAGCGTCGGTGCAGCCGATCCGAAGCTCGTCGCCCGTGGTGAAGAACTGTTCCGGGGTGGCAAGCTCGACCAGGGCATGCCGTCCTGCACCGGTTGCCACTCGCCCAACGGCGCGGGCAACGCCGCCGCCGGCTTCCCGCACCTGGGTGGCCAGCATGCCCAGTACGTCGCCAAGCAGCTCACCGATTTCCGCGAGGGTGTGCGGACCAACGACGGCGACACCAAGATCATGCAGAGCATCGCCGCCAAGCTGAGCAACAAGGACATCGAGGCCGTGTCCAGCTACGTGCAGGGCCTGCACTGAGGTGCGCTCGATGAATGGCGCGGCGCGTTCGCGTTAATAATCGATTAATCCTTTGTTGCAAGGATAAAAGGGTGGCCCTGGCCGCCCTTTTTTGTGGCCGCTGCCGTTACACTAATCGAACCAAGAGCCTGCTCGGTCTGTCAGAAACTACAGGTCGCGACGGAGGCGACTTCTAAATACCCAGGAGTAAAGCATGCGTAATCTGATCCTCAGCGCCGCACTCGTCACCGCCAGCCTGTTCGGCATGACGGCCCAGGCCGCCGACGTGCCGCTCGAAGCCGGCAAGACCTATGTCGAACTCAAGACCCCGGTGCCGGTGCAGGAGCCTGGCAAGATCGAAGTGGTCGAGATGTTCTGGTACGGCTGCCCGCATTGCTACGCCTTCGAACCGACCATCAACCCATGGATCGAGAAACTGCCGTCCGACGTGCACTTCGTGCGCATTCCCGCCATGTTCGGCGGCCCATGGGACAAGCACGGCCAACTGTTCCTGACCCTGGACGCCATGGGCGTCGAGTCCAAGGTGCACTCGGCGGTGTTCAACGCGATCCAGAAGGAAGGCAAAAAGCTGCTCGAGCCTGAAGACATGGCCGACTTCGTCGCTACCCAAGGTGTCGACAAGGAGAAATTCCTGGCCACCTACAACTCCTTCGCCATCAAGGGCAAGATCGTTGCCGCGCGCGAACTGGCCAAGAAGTACGAGATCAGCGGTGTACCGACCATGATCGTCAACGGCAAGTATCGCTTCGACCTCGGCACCGCCGGTGGGCCGGAGGCTGCACTGAACGTCGCCGACCAACTGATCGCCAAGGAGCGGGCGGCCGGCGCGACCGCCGGCAAGTAAGGCGCCCCGGCCATGGCTCGCTGGGGATCGGAACGCATCGTTGGCCTTCACCAGCCGAAGGTCAATGAACACCATCTGCAATCCAGCGGCCTGCCGGCGGACAACCGCCTGAGGCTGCTCAGCTTCAACATCCAGGTCGGCATCAGCACCCAGCGGTACCGACACTACCTGACCCGGGGCTGGCAGCACCTGCTGCCGCACACCGGGCGCGCCGACAACCTGCAGAGGATCGGCAGCCTGCTCGGCGATTTCGACCTGGTGGCGCTGCAGGAGGTCGATGGTGGCAGCCTGCGTTCGGGCTACATCAACCAGGTCGAACACCTGGCGCAGCTCGGCGCCTTTCCCTACTGGTACCAGCAACTCAATCGCAATCTCGGCCGCCTGGCCCAGCACAGCAACGGCGTGCTCAGCCGCCTGCGCCCCTGGGCGATCGAGGATCATCCACTGCCCGGCCCGGCCGGTCGCGGGGCGATCCTGGTGCGTTTCGGCGAGGGCCCGGAGTCGCTGGTGGTGGTCATGATGCACCTGGCGCTGGGCGCGCGTACGCGGACCCGGCAGTTGGCCTATATCCGCGAGCTGATCGATGGCTTCAAGCACCAGGTGCTGATGGGGACATGAACACCCATGCCGCCGACCTGCTGCAGCACTCGCCCTTGCGCGACCTCGGGCTGCTTGCGCCGCAGGTCGAGGCCACCTTTCCCAGCTGGCGTCCACAGCGCTGCCTCGACCATATCCTGTTGAGTCCGAGCCTGACGCTGGAGCGTGTCGAGGTACTGGCGCAGCCGATTTCCGACCATTTGCCGGTTGCCGTTGAAATTCGCCTGCCAGGATCCATCGGTTCTGATACGTTGCCCGCCTTGAGTCGTTGAATCTCACGGACACCCTGCAATGAGCAGCGAAGAAGCCGAGCGCTGGAAAGAGAAGTACCTCAAAAGCATCGAACAACAGGAAAAGCTCGAACGGCGTTGGGACGCCCGTCTCGACCTGCTCCGGCGCGGGCTGGTGCGCAGCACCCTGGCGGCCGAAGGCACCGACAAGGCGGTGGATCAGTGCATGAAGGAAATGCGCGAGGTGATCCGCACCGATGACATGGATGCGGCCCTGGCCAACCTGCTGCCACGCCTGGAAAAGGCCGTGCTCGACTCCGAGCAGCGGCGCGAAACCCGGATCGAACAGATGGGCACCGCGCTGACCGCGCTGGTGACCCAGCTGCAGGCTCTGCCCTTGCCGCGGGATGTGCGTCGGCCGCTGAAGAACTTTGCCAAGCAGCTCGATGGCCGCGTTAGCCAAGCCCGCGAGATGCCCCTGCTGCTCAGCGAACTGAGCAACCTGCAGGGCAAGATCCTGACGGAACTCGATCACCCCGCCGAGCCGGCCCGGCCCGGCCTGCTGCAGCGCCTGTTCGGCACGAAGGAGGGGGCTGAGGCGAGCGTTGAAAGCGCCCCGGCGGTGGCACCGGCGGCGGGGATGCCGACACCTGTGCCCGCTTCGGCAGAGGCGGATGAGGACGATGAACCGGACGCGCCTGTGGCGCCTGCGGTCGAGGCCGTGGCTCCCGTTGCCCAGCCCGTCGTTGCTGCCGCGGCTGCGCCGGCGGTTGAACAGCCAGCCCCGGCTGCAGCGGTCATGGAGCCCGTTGCCGAGGCCGTGCCAACGATCGCACCCGTCGAGGTCGCGGCCTACAAACCACCCGTGGTCACGCCTGAGGCCGAGCCTGTGGCCGGTGCCGTCGAGCCAGAAGCGTCGCCGGTCGTGTCGGCTGCGCAGACGGCTGCGGCGGTTGAGCCGCAGGCTGCGGCCGAACCCCAGGTCAAGGCCCCACTCGCCGAGCAGCCCGAAGCCGTCACCCCGGCACCCGCCCTGCCCTTCCTCGACAGCCTGCCACTGCCGCCGGTGATGGCCGAAGCCCTGGCGGCGGTTCATCCCGAGGATAACGACCAGGACGTGCTCTACGCCCTGCCGGAGTCGCCGGAGCCGTCCTACAGTTCGGTGGCCGAGCACATCGAGTCGACGCTGCTGGGCCTGCTGGATGGGCTGGTGCTGCCCGAGCGCCACCGGCCCCACGCCGAAGGCATGCGTCATCGCCTCGAACACGGGTTGAACTGGTACGAACTGCTGCCGATCCTCGACGATCTGGCCGTGCTGATGCTGGCGATCAACGACAGCGGGCAACATGAGTTCGAGGTGTACCTCAAGCAGCTCAACGAGCGCCTGGAATCCTTCCAGAGCAATTTGCGCGCGGCCAGTGAAGGCCATGCCGAGGGCCGTTCGGCGGCCAACGACCTGCATAGCCAGTTGCGTGAGCACGTCGATGGGCTGCAGAGCAGCGTGCAGGCTGCCGCCGACCTCGACAGCCTCAAGCATGTGCTGGAAAACCGCCTCGAAGACCTGCTGGGCACCATGGACCGCCACCAGCAGGAGCGCAATGTGCGCGAGCAGGAAGTCGCCAGCCGCCTGCAGAGCCTGGCCGAGCGCGTTGCGCATATGGAACAGGAAGCCCAGGTTTATCGCGACCACCTCGAGGAACAACGGCAGAAGGCCCTGATCGACCCGCTCACCGGCCTGCCGAACCGGGCGGCCTGGAGCGAGCGTCTGGACCACGAGGTCGCGCAGTGGCAGCAGCACGGTAATACCCTGCTGATCGCCATTCTCGACCTCGACCATTTCAAGCGGATCAACGATGGCTACGGCCACCTGGCCGGCGACAAGGTGCTGAAGATCATTGCGACCGTGCTGCGCAAGCACCTGCGCGGCAGCGATTTCATCGCCCGTTTCGGCGGCGAGGAGTTCGTCCTGCTGATGCCGGCGACGCCGGTGGCGACCGGCCTCAAGCTGGCCGAGCACCTGCGCGCGGCCGTCGAGGCCTGCCCTTTCCACTTCAGGGGCGAACGGGTGACCATTACCGTGTCCCTTGGCGTGTCGGCGTTCAAGGCCGGTGAACGGAGCGATCATGTGCTCAAAAGAGCCGATGAGGCGCTGTACCGGGCGAAAAACGGCGGACGCAACCGGGTGGAGCTCGGCTGAACCGCAGCTGTCGTTTTGTCACAGAGTCTTGCTTTGGCCGGTACCGGAGGCCGGGGTACGTTATGCTAGAGCGTTACTGCCCTGGTTTTCGTTTCCGTCATGAAATTGCTCCCTCTCCTCAGCGCGGCCCTGTTGCTCGCGGGCTGCGCCAGCGGTCCGCGCCTCGACACCAGCCACCCCTCGGTCAATCACGACAGCCGCGCGCAGTTCGTCATCGTCCACTACACCTCGGCGAACATGGAAAACTCGTTGCGCCTGCTGACCCACGGCCAGGTCAGCAGCCATTACCTGATCGGCGACAACAACCCGGCCACCACCTACAAGCTGGTGGATGAGAGCCAGCGTGCCTGGCATGCCGGGGAAAGCGAGTGGCAGGGTCGTACCTGGCTGAACTCCAGCTCCATCGGTATCGAAATCGTCAACCCGGGGTTCCGCGAGACGCCGACCGGGCGCGTCTGGTACCCCTACAGCGAAGCGCAGATCCAGGCGTTGATCGTGCTGCTCAAGGACATCGTCAAGCGCAACAACATCGAGCCCCGCCATGTGATCGGCCACAGCGATATCGCCCCGATGCGCAAGCAGGACCCGGGCCCGCTGTTTCCCTGGAAGCGCCTGGCCGCCGAGGGCCTGGGCGTCTGGCCGAACGAGCAGGCGGTGGCCCGCCAGCAGCAGGTGTACGCGTACCAGCTGCCGAGTGCCAGCTGGTTCCAGCAGCAGCTGCGCTACCTGGGCTATACCACCACGCCACAGACCGGCGAGTGGGATGCGGGCACGCGTCACGCGCTGGCGGCGTTCCAGATGCATTTCCGCCCGGCGCGCTTCGATGGCGTGGCTGATGCGCAAAGCGCGGCGATCCTGCAGGTGCTCAACCAGTCAAAATAACGTCACCGCCGGACGGTCCGGGCGATGTTATCAATCAGTTGCTATAACTCATTGGTAATCCTTCGGATATTCCATGATGCCGGCCTCCCGTGAGACGTTGCGCGCCTGGTTCCATCGTCCCTGGTCGCAGGCATTGCTGGCTGCCTCGCTCAGTGCCGTCCTGCTGCTGAGCGGCAGCCTGGGTGTGGTCGTGCGCCAGGTCCGGCAGCAGGAAAGCGAGCAGATGAACGCCCAGGGCCGGCGTTTCCTCGAGCGCCTGGAGCAGTTGTTCGGCCAGTTGCGCGAGGGCCTCGATGTGCTCGAAGGGCAGCCGCTGCGGGGCTGCAACGGGCGAATGATCGAAACCCTGCAGCAGTTGAGCTTCAGCTACCGCTTCATCTACGAGGCCTTCTACATCGACTCCATCGAGTCCTGTTCCAACTGGCCGCGCCAGGACTCGCAGATCTCCTACCGTGAGCCGGATATCCGTGGCCCGACCTACAGCTACTGGCTCAACACCTCGACCGAGCCCAACGACAACCTGGCGGCGCTGATGCTCGGGCGCGGCAGCTTCCGGGTCTCGACCTCCCGCGGCCACCTGAGCGATGTCGTCGAGCTGCCGCCCGGCGCGAGCCTGCTGGTGGTGGTCAATCATGGTCGGCGGGCGATCCCGGTGCTCGGGCCGCTGCAGAGCTGGCCGCCGCAAGGCTGGAGCAGCCGCGGCCGTGATCCGTTGCTGACCACCGACCGCGAACTGATCTATCGCATGCCGACCAGCACCCCCGAGTATCAGTTGGTGATGGTCGCCCCGCGCAGTGCGATGCGCTTGCGCCTCAGCCCGCTGTGGTGGTGGCTGCTGTCCGCCAGCCTGCTGATTGCCACCTGCATCGGTGGTTTGACCCTGCAGCTCGCCCGGCAGCGCCAGTCACTCAACGGCGAGTTGCAGGGCGCGCTGCGCCGCGGAGAGATGCAGGTGCTCTACCAGCCGATCTTCGATCTCGGCAGCCGGCATTGCGTCGGTGCCGAGGCCCTGGTCCGCTGGCGGCGCCCGGACGGCACATTGACCAGCCCCGACCTGTTCATCCCCCTGGCGGAAGATACCGGACAGATCCGCCAGATCACCGATTTTGTCCTGCAGCGCCTGCTGGAACAGCTCGGCCAGACGCTGCGGGCCAATCCGCAGCTGTATATTTCGGTCAACCTGGCGGCCTGCGATGTGATGGTGCCGCGCATCGCCGAGGTCATCGGCCGGCTTTTGCGGGCCTACCGGGTGTCGCCGCGGCAGATCGCCTTCGAGGTCACCGAGCGCGGCCTGATCGACGTGGTGGTGGCGCGGGACAACCTGCAGGCCCTGCGCAATCTCGGGCACCAGGTGCTGATCGACGATTTCGGCACCGGCTATTGCAGCCTCGCCTACCTGCAGACCCTGCCGGTGGACTGCCTGAAGATCGACAAGGCGTTCATCGACGCCCTCGGCCATGACGCGGCCAGCAGCGGCGTGGCGCCGCATATCATCCGCATGGCCCATGCCCTGCAATTGCGGGTGATCGCCGAGGGCATCGAATATGAGTCCCAGGCCATGCTGCTCAGCAGCGAAGGTGTCAATTACGGCCAGGGCTGGCTGTTCGCCCAGGCACTGACCGCGGTGCAGTTCATCGAGATGATCACCCGTGGCCGGCGCCTGGCGAGCCGCCGGCTGGATGACGAGGCCTGAACGGCTAGACCGGCAGCGCCATGTAGAACTGGGTGCCCTGCCCCGGTCGTGAATAGACGCCCATGCGTCCGCCATGCAGTTGGACGATTTCCTTGCACAGCGCCAGGCCCAGGCCTGCTCCGCCCTTCTTGCGCCCGACCTGGACGAAAGGTTCGAAGATCCGCCCCTGCTGGCCATAGGCAATGCCTTCGCCATTGTCCTCGACGCTGATGATCACCCGTTCGCCATGCCGGCGTGCCTGCAGGCGGATCTGCCCGGCGCTGGCGGTGTGGCGCAGGGCATTGCCGATCAGGTTGTCGAGCACCCGCTCCAGCTGCGCCTGGTCCGCATGCAGGCGTGGCAATGGCGGCTGGACCTCGATCAGCAGCTCGATGCCCTGGTCGTTGGCCTGGCCGGTGAAACGCTCGCGGGCCTTCTCCAGCAGTTGGCCGATGTCGCAAGGGGCCAGCGCGAGCTTCTGCAGGCCGTTCTGGTAGCGCGAGAAGTTCAGCAGGTCGTTGATCAGTTGCATCAGCCGCTGCATCTCTTCATTGACCGTACTGAGCAGGTCCGCTTCGCGCGATTCGGCATCGAAGTGCACGCGCTCCTGCAGCAGGCCGAACGCCATGTGCATGCCGGTCACCGGCGTGCGCAGCTCGTGGGACGCGCGCAGGACGAACTCGCTGCGCACCCGTTCGAAGGCGCGCTGTTCGGTGACGTCGTGCAGCACCATCACCGCGCCGAGGATGTGGCCCTGGGGATGGCTGACCGGCGTCAGGCTGTAGGTCAGCAGGCGGGATTCGCCATCGACCTCGACTTCGAGGTCTTCCGGTGCCCGCTCGAGGCTGCCGCCCCGGAGGATCAGGCTCAGTTGCTCGTCGAACTCCGGGCGGCCAAGGGCCTCGCCCAGGCCCTGGCCGAGGCGGTCGGCGTCCCAGCCCAACTGGCGCTGGGCCACCGGGTTGAGGTGCTCCAGATGGCCCTGGCGATCGATCATCAGCAACCCGTCGTCGATGCTGTCGAGCACCGATTGCAGCCGTTGCTGGCCGGCCAGCAGTTCGTCGATGTTGGTTGCCTGGTGTTGGCGCAGCGCCTCGGCCATGAGGCCGAAGCGCCGGGTCAGCAGGTTCATCTCGGAGGCCGAGGAAATCGGCAGGGTGACGTCGAAGTTGCCCTGGCCGATCCGATCGGCGGCCTTGACCAGCGCCTCGATCGGTACGCCGATGCGCTGGGCGATGCCATGGGCGGTGATGAAGCCGATGATCAGCACCGCCAGGGCGACCAGGCCGAGCAGCCCGGCGATCAGCATGGCGCTGCTGCGGGCGGAGCTTTCCGCGCCGCTGATATCGTTCAGGGCCTCCTTGTGTGCGCTGAGCAGGCCGTTGCGCAGGGTGTTGAAGCGTTCGACGAGTTCGCTGTTGCTGGCCTTCCTGTCAAAGGAATCGAAGGCTTGCAGGAAGTTTTCGTAGTCGATCCGGGCCTGGGCGAAGCCGCCGCGCAGGTCCTTGTCCTGTTCGTGCCTGATACCTTCGTGGAGCAACTGCCAATATTGCTCGCGTGAAGCCTGCAAGGCGGCCTGATCGGGATGTTCGCTGAGCATCATGGCCAACTGGTCGCCCAGGCTCTGACGCATCTTGAGCCCCAGGTCGAGGGTGATGAAGTTGTCGCGGATCAGTGACTCCTGGCTCTTGGCCATTTGCATCACGCTGACCAGCCCCAGCAGCAACCCCAGCAAGGCCACGGTCATCAGTGCCGAAATGCTCAGGAACAGACGGGTGCGCAGCTTCATCGCAAGCTTCATCGGGCGTGGCTCACAGGTTGTACTGTTTGCGTTTGCGGTACAGCGTCGAGGCATCGATGCCCAGGGTCTTGGCGGCCTGGTCCAGGGTGTCGCTGGTGGCGAGCACCGCGCCGATATGGGCTTTCTCCAGCTCGTCCAGGCTCATCGGCGCACCGATGCGCGGGGCGTTGTTGACCGGCTGCTCGCCCATGCCCAGGTGGCTGACTTCCACCCGCTCCTGCGGGCAGATGATGCTGGCGCGCTCGATCACGTTGCGCAGCTCGCGGATATTGCCCGGCCAGCGGTAGTTGACCAGCGCCTCGCGGGCCTCCTCGCTGAAGCCGCGGGCCGGGCGCGCGTATTCCTTGACGAAGCGCGCGAGGAAGCGGTCGGCCAGGGTCAGGATGTCTTCGCTGCGCTCGCGCAGGGGCGGCAGGTGCAGGGTGATGACGTTGAGCCGATAGAGCAGGTCTTCGCGGAAGCGCCCTTCGCGTGCCATGTCGTCCAGGTTGAGGTTGGTGGCGGCGAGGATGCGCACGTCGGCCCGACGGGTCACCGGGTCGCCGACCCGCTCGTATTCCTTGTCCTGGATGAAGCGCAGCAGCTTGGGTTGCAGGGTCAGGGGGAAGTCGCCGATCTCGTCGAGGAACAGGGTCCCGCCATCGGCCTGGTTGACCCGCCCCAGCGTGCTTTCGCTGGCACCGGTAAAGGCGCCGCGGCTGTGGCCGAACAGTTCGCTTTCCATCAGCTCGGCGGTCAGCGACGGGCAGTTGATGGTGACGCAGGACTTCTTCGCGCGCTTGCTCCAGCCGTGGATGGCCCGGGCCAGCTCGCCCTTGCCGGTACCGGACTCGCCGAGGATGAGGATGTTGGCGTCGGTGCTGGCGACCTGGCGCGCGGTTTCCAGTACCACCATCATCGCCGGGCTGTGGGAGTCGAGGCCGTCCTTGGGCTTGCGCACCTCGCCCTCGAGGGCTTCGAGGCGCGCCGACAGTTGCCGGACCTCCAGTTGCTTGGCCGTGGCCAGGCGCAACTGGTCGGGACTGCAGGGCTTGACCAGGTAGTCCGCGGCGCCGGCCTGGATCGCGTCGACGGCGGTATCGACCGCCGAGTGGGCGGTGACGATCACCACCCGCATCCACGGGGCCTGGATACGCATCTGCGCCAGCACGTCAAGGCCGTTGTCCTCGCCCAGGCGCAGGTCGAGGAAGCACAGGTCGAATACCTGGCGCTGCAGCAGGGCGTCGGCCTGGGCCGCGCTGTTGGCCGTGGCGACGCTGTAGCCCTCGTCCTCCAGGCAATAGCGGAAAGTGCGAAGGATGGCCGACTCGTCATCCACCAGCAGAATACGGCCTTGGTGTTCCGGGGCAGATTCCATCACCCGCGCTCCTTATATATGTGTGTGTTGCCGATGGACCCCGGGCGATTCGGGCAGCTTGCATGGTCCGTTTTGACCGTGACCTGCGCGTGCAGGGTAACCATCCCCGCCGCTGTTTGCTAACTCGCTGATTTGGGGAATTTTTGTCGTCTCTGCTTCCGACAACCGACAGTCCGGCAAATTCCGGCGGATTTGCCGTGTCGCTCTCCCTGCATCTTAGGCGCTGTCCCCTGGGGCTGTCGTGCATTGTGCACGACGCCTAAGCGGGGGATCGTGCAGGATGCTGCCCGGGTGAGTCGGTGTTTGTTTATAACTGCCTGATTTTATTGGTTTTTATCTGACAAAAAAATTGGCATGCGCTCTGCAATGTACCTCTTGCGCAAGGTTGGACCGGCATCGTGCCGCGCCAGCCAGGAATAAAGATAAAGACAGTGTCGGAGGAGTTTCAGGATGAATCGCCAACTTGCCGCCCCATCGCGTATCTCGTCGCTCCACGTGCAGCAAGGGCTGTTCGCTGTCCTCGCGCTGCTGATCACGTTGGTCGTCGGCCAGGCGTTCATGCGCTGGACCCAGCCGACTGTCGAGCACCCGCGGGTGTTTTTCCAGGCTCCCGTGCAAACCCATTTCAGCGCCATCGGCAGTGCGTCGAGCGACCCGGTCGCCTACCGCCTGACGCCGGTGGAGCAGGCCGAACCGCTGGACGAGCTGCCACGGCAGGATCGTTGGGTGTTCTAGGCAGGACGCGCCGGCCATCGGGCCTGGCGTGACAACCCGCAGTAAAGGCAACAGCCACACATCGCAGGACCAAGGTAAGGAGAGTCATCATGCTGAGTTGGGCAATCACATTCCTGATCATTGCCATTGTCGCCGCGGTACTGGGCTTCGGTGGTATCGCCGGCACCGCCACAGGTATCGCCAAGATTCTCTTTGTCGTGTTCCTGGTGATGTTCATCGCTTCGTTCCTGTTCGGTCGTCGCGGTCGAGGCTGAACATGTTCAAGCCAACCCTGAAAACCATGGCCGCTGCCCTGCTGCTGGGCAGCAGCGCCATGGCGCTGGCGGCCAACGACGGCCAGGCGCGGGTCAACGAACTGCTGAGTTCGTCGCCCGAGTACCGCGAAGCCTGGCAGGACGTCGTGCGCAAGGAGGAACGCCTGCCCGAGTGGGTGATGAACCTGTCGGGCAGTTCCGAACAGATGACTGCGGTTGAAGAGGATGGCGACCAGTATCTGGTCGGCCCGCTCTGCGAGACCGCGGACAGTTGCCGCAACAAGCGCCTGATCGTCGCCTTCAGCTTCGACAGGAAGCACGCCTACGCGATGCTGGTGGAAGTGCCTGCGGGCCTGCCGGCCGACAAGTCGCCAACCCGCCATGCCGACTATCGCTTCCTCGGCAAGCCGGACGAAGGCATGCAGGGGCTGTTGAGGGAGCAACTGAAGAAGGACCCGAACTGGTACTGAGTTCGAGAGAGTGAAAGAGCAGGAGCCCGTCGAGGGCTTCTACCCCTGCATCGCCCGAGGACGGCGAATGCATGACCAGGGGGCCGGGATGCTCTGATTGCTTGAGGATCGGAGCGACCTACGGGTACAGGGAGTACCTGCGCAAGGGCCGGGTCAGGCGAAGGCGGCAGTCGGCAAGCCGTGGGGCGGTCCCTGCGGTTTGCCACTGCTGTCGTCTTATGTCGTTTGGACATGAAGTGCGGATTAGTATCGGATCCAATCCAGTCTTGACCGTACATCCAGAAAAACCTTTTCCGTCGTACCGGTCAAATCCCGATTCTGTAGGGTTTTTCGAAAACTCCCAGGCTGTCCTACTCATTTGCCGAGCGATACTAATCGCTCTGCGATGGCCGGATTACGGCCATCATGGCGGCGGAAATGACCTGTTTGCCTCCCCTTGATATGAGCTATTGTCGGACAAAAGTTATGCCGATTCGGCATGGGGTAGACGGTTACGGCATTAGACGTGCCATCCCCGCGCCGCAATAGTTGCGCCCTTTTTTGCCAGCCAGCGAGCTTCCCGGCCTGCTGGCGGTGACCTTCCATGGGGGGCAGATGGGGACTTCCCGCATGCCTGGGCGTGCGGGCAGGACGCATTGGCCCGAGTCCACTTGAAGTAAGGGTAACAAGATGAAGAAGGCAAAGCTCAGCCTCGCCTGGCAGATCCTCATCGGTCTGGTACTGGGGATTGCACTCGGTGCGCTGCTCAACCATTTCAGTGCGGAAAAGGCCTGGTGGATCAGTAACGTGCTGCAACCGGCAGGCGATATCTTCATCCGCCTGATCAAGATGATCGTGATCCCGATCGTCATTTCCTCGCTGGTGGTCGGCATCGCCGGCGTCGGTGACGCCAAGCAGCTGGGGCGTATCGGCCTCAAGACCATCATCTACTTCGAGGTCGTCACCACCATCGCCATTCTCGTCGGCCTGGTGCTGGCCAACGTGGTCCACCCGGGCGCCGGCATCGACATGAGCACCCTGGGCACCGTGGACATCTCCAAGTACAAGGCCACTGTCGCCGAAGTACAGCACGAGCATGCGTTCATCGAGACCATCCTCAACCTGATCCCGTCGAACATCATCGCGGCCATGGCCCGTGGCGAGATGCTGCCGATCATCTTCTTCTCGGTGATTTTCGGCCTCGGTCTGTCGAGCCTGCAGGCCGAGCTGCGCGACCCGCTGGTGAAAATGTTCCAGGGTGTGTCGGAAACCATGTTCAAGGTCACCCACATGATCATGAACTACGCGCCGATCGGTGTGTTCGCCCTGATCGCCGTGACCGTGGCCAATTTCGGCTTCGCCTCGCTGCTGCCACTGGCCAAGCTGGTGGTGCTGGTCTACGTCGCCGTCCTCCTGTTCGCCTTCGTGGTGCTCGGCCTGATCGCCCGCCTGTTCGGTTTCTCGGTGATCCGGCTGATGCGCATCTTCAAGGACGAGCTGATCCTGGCCTATTCCACCGCCAGCTCGGAAACCGCCCTGCCGCGGATCATCGAGAAGATGGAAGCCTATGGTGCGCCAAAGGCCATCTGCAGCTTCGTGGTGCCGACCGGCTACTCGTTCAACCTCGACGGTTCGACCCTGTACCAGAGCATCGCGGCGATCTTCATCGCCCAGCTCTACGGCATCGACATGTCCGTCGGCCAGCAACTGTTGCTGGTGGTGACCCTCATGGTCACCTCCAAGGGCATCGCCGGCGTACCGGGCGTGTCCTTCGTGGTGCTGCTGGCGACCCTGGGCAGCGTCGGCATTCCGCTGGAGGGCCTGGCCTTCATCGCCGGTGTCGACCGCATCATGGACATGGCGCGTACCGCCCTGAACGTGATCGGCAACGCCCTGGCCGCCCTGGTCATCGCCCGTTGGGAAGGTCTGTATGACGAGGCCAAGGGCGAGCGCTACTGGAACTCGCTGCCGCACTGGCGCAGCAAGGCCTGACCCCCCGATTGTTCCCACGCTCCGCGTGGGAACACCTCACCGAACAACGAACCCCGGACTTTCCGGGGTTTGTTGTTTCTGGCCCGACCGCTATCATTCGCCGCATCTTCAAGGAGTTTTCCCGATGCTCAATGGCCTGTGGCTTGGCTTTTTCGTGGTGGCGACCGTTTCGGCGCTGGCGCAATGGCTGGTGGGTGACAATCACGCGATCTTCGCCAGCATGGTTGAAAGCATCTTCGCCATGGCCAAGCTGTCGGTGGAGGTCATGGTCCTGCTGTTCGGCACCCTGACGCTCTGGCTCGGCTTCCTGCGCATCGCCGAAAAGGCCGGGATCGTCGACTGGCTGGCCAAGGCCCTCGGGCCGCTGTTCAGCCGGCTGATGCCGGAAGTGCCGCGCGGCCACCCGGCCATCGGCCTGATCACCCTCAACTTCGCCGCCAACGGCCTGGGCCTGGACAACGCCGCCACGCCCATCGGGCTCAAGGCCATGCGCGCGCTGCAGGAGCTCAACCCGAGCCAGACCGTGGCGAGCAATGCGCAGATCCTGTTCCTGGTGCTCAACGCTTCGTCGCTGACCCTGCTGCCGGTGACCATCTTCATGTACCGCGCCCAGCAGGGCGCACCGGACCCGACCCTGGTGTTCCTGCCGATCCTGCTGGCGACCAGTGCCTCGACCCTGGTCGGCCTGCTGTCGGTGGCGCTGGTGCAGCGCCTGCGCCTGTGGGACCCGGTGGTGCTGGCCTACCTGGTGCCGGGGCGTTGCTCCTCGGCGGTTTCATGGCGGTGCTGGCCGGGTTGTCGGCCACGGCGCTGGCGAGCCTGTCGTCGATTCTTGGCAACCTGACGCTGTTTGGCCTGATCATGCTGTTCCTGGTGATCGGTGCCTTGCGCAAGGTGAAGGTCTACGAGGCCTTCGTCGAGGGCGCGAAGGAAGGTTTCGACGTGGCGAAGAATCTGCTGCCGTACCTGGTGGCGATGCTCTGCGCCATCGGTGTGCTGCGGGCCTCCGGTGCGCTGGATTTCGGCCTCGACGGCATTCGCCACCTGGTGCAGTGGGCCGGTTGGGACACGCGTTTCGTCGATGCGCTGCCGACGGCGATGGTCAAGCCGTTCTCCGGCAGTGCCGCCCGGGCGATGCTGATCGAAACCATGAAGACCCAGGGCGTGGACAGCTTCCCGGCGCTGGCGGCGGCGACCATCCAGGGCAGCACCGAGACCACCTTCTATGTGCTGGCGGTGTACTTCGGCGCGGTGAACATCCAGCGCGCCCGTCATGCGGTGGGCTGTGCCCTGCTGGCAGAGCTGGCCGGGGTGGTGGCGGCGATCGGGGTTTGCTACTGGTTCTTTGGCTGAGGCTGAAGCCCTGTCCGCGGGCAAGCCCGCGAAGCAATTTCTAGTGTCTGGCTGAAATCCCGCCCTGCTGCACCGCCCAGCCGATCACCTGCCCCGTCAGCTTGTCCCCGGCCTGACCAAAGCCGGCCACCACGGCGGGTACCTGCTTGTCGCCCAGCGGCTGGCGCACCTCGAAGCGCCGGCTGGCGAGAATCCGCTGGTCGCTGTCGCGCACCAGCCGGGCATCGAAACGGATCACCACCTCGGCGTCCTGCCCGTGATACTCGGTCTGGAATGCCTGCAACTCACCGCCCAGCTCGAAATCCGCGCGCAGGTTGCTGTCGTCGGTGCTCAGCAGGCGCACCCGGCCATCACGCTGGAAGGCGTCGAGCAGGCGGTTGCGCAGCAGCACCGGGGCCGGGTCGCTCCAGCGCGAGGCCTTGTAGTGGCTGAGCAGGTCACCCTGGGGCACCACGGCGATATTCGGGCTGTTCAGGGCCTCGCCGGCAATCGGCTTGGCGATCCGCAACGACCACTCGACCGGTTGGACGGCAGACGCCGCCTGGCTGCCCTGCGCGGTCGGCAGCCGATAGACGTCCACCGGCTCGGCTTCGGGCAGGATCGAGCAGGCGCTGCCCAGGGTCAGGCCGGCGATCAGGGTCAGGTAACTCAGGGCACGACGGGCAAGCCTCATGGAGTGAATTCCTTGTTCTTGTCACGGCCCAGCAGGTAGCCGCTGGGGTTGGCGTTCAGGCGCTGCGAGACGGTGCGCAGGCTGCTCAGGGTTTCACGCAGCTCGCGGATCGCCGGCGCCAGTTCGTTGAGCCCTTGCAGGCCGCTGTTGACCGAGTCCTGGTTGCTGGCGAGCAGTTTGTCGAGGGTCGCGCTGCTGCGTTCCAGCGACTGCATGGCCCGCTCGGCGCTGCCCAGGGCCTGGGTGCCCTGCTTGTCGAGCAGGTTGTTGGCGTTGCGCATCAGTTGCGAAGTCTGCTCCAGGGTACCGCTGACCTGCTTGCCGACCTGGGTCATCTGCTGCAGCACCTGGCGGATGTCGTCGCGCTGGCCGGCGATGGCACCGGTGGTCTGTTGCAGGTTGTCCAGGGTCTTGCTGACGTTCTCGACGTTCTGCTGGGAGAACAGCTCATTGGCATTGTGCAGCAGCACGTTGATGCCGCTCATCAGGTCGCTGCTGTCGCTGAGCAGGCGGGAAATCGGCGACGGTGTGGCGATGATCTCCGGCAGCCTGCCGTCCTTGCCCTTGAGTTCGGGGCTCTGCGGGGTACCGCCGCTGAGCTGGATCAGCGAGGTACCGGTGATCCCGGTCAACGCCAGCTTGGCCCGGGTGTCTTCCTTGATCGGGGTGTCGCCGACCAGGCGGATGCGCGCCAGTACCCGCCGCGGATCTTTCGGGTCGAGGCTCAGTTGCAGCACGTCGCCGACCTTGATCCCGCTGTACTGCACCGGGCTGCCGCGGGACAGGCCGCTGACCGCCTCGTTGAAGACCACTTCGTAGTCCTTGAACGCGGTGTCGACGCTGGACTTGGCCAGCCACAGGCCGAAGAGCAGCGCGCCGAGCACCACCAGTACGCTGAACAGGCCGATCATCACATGATGGGCACGGGTTTCCATCTCATCCCTCCTTGAGCGGTGTGGCCGCGTCAAAGGCGGCGCGGCCCCGCGGGCCGTGGAAGTATTCGTGAATCCAGGGGTCGTCGGTTTCGGCGACCCGGTCGATGGCGTCGGCCACCAGCACGCGTTTCTGCGCCAGCACTGCGACCCGGTCGGTGATGGTGTAGAGGGTGTCCAGGTCATGGGTGATGAGGAACACGCTCAGGCCGAGGGCGTCGCGCAGGGTCAGGATCAACTGGTCGAAGGCGGCGGCACCGATCGGGTCGAGGCCGGCGGTGGGCTCGTCGAGGAACAGGATGTCCGGGTCCAGGGCCAGTGCGCGAGCCAGGGCGGCACGCTTGATCATGCCACCGGACAGCGACGCCGGGTATTTGTTGGCGGCCGACAGCGGCAGGCCGGACAGCGCCAGTTTCACGCAGGCCAGGTGTTCGGCGTCGGCGCGGCTGAGGCCGGCGTGTTCGATCAGTGGCAGGGCGACGTTTTCCACCACGGTCAGCGAGGAAAACAGCGCACCCTGCTGGAACAGCACGCCAAAGCGCCGCTCGACCTGCGAACGGGCCTGTTCCGGCAGACTCGGCAGGTCCTGGCCGAACACCCGTACCTGGCCGTCGCTGGGCCGGCGCAGGCCGATGATGCTGCGCATCAGCACCGACTTGCCGGTGCCGGAGCCGCCGACCACCGCCATGATCTCGCCCTTGTACAGGTCGAGATCGAGATTTTCGTGGACGCTCTGCGCACCGAAGCGGTTGCACAGCCCGCGAACCTGGATCACCGCCTCGCTGGGCGGCCTTGCTACCCGGCTCACCAGCCCATCTCCATGAAAAACAGCGCGGCGACGGCGTCGAGCACGATCACGATGAAGATCGACTGGACCACGCTGGAGGTGGTGTGGGCCCCGACCGATTCGGCGCTGCCGCTGACCTTGAAGCCCTCCAGGCAACCCACCGCGGCGATCAGGAAGGCGAAGAACGGAGCCTTCACCAGGCCGACCAGGAAATGCTGGAGGCCGATGTCGGCCTGCAGCAGGGACAGGAACATCGCCGGCGAAATCCCCAGCGACAGCGCGCAGACCACGCCTCCGCCGACGATCCCGCAGAGCATGGCGAGGAACGTCAGCATCGGCAGGGCGATCAGCAGTGCCAGCACCCGTGGCAGCACCAGCAGTTCCATGGGGTCCAGGCCGAGGGTGCGAATGGCGTCGATCTCCTCGTTGGCTTTCATCGAGCCGATCTGGGCGGTAAAGGCGCTGGCGGTACGGCCGGCCATCAGGATCGCGGTCAGCAGTACGCCGAATTCACGCAGGAAGGAGAACGCCACCAGGTCCACGGTAAAGATGCTGGCGCCGAAACTGGCCAGCACCGTCGCGCCGAGAAACGCCACCACGGCACCGACCAGGAAGGTCAGCAGGGCGATGATCGGGGCGGCGTCGAGGCCGGTCTGCTCGATATGCGCGACCATCGGCGTGAGCCGCCAGCGCGAGGGTCGCAGCAGACCGCGAGCGAGGGTTTCGAGGATCAGGCCGATGAAACCGAGCAGTTGCCGGGTGTCCTGCCAGACCTGGTCGACGGCCCGGCCGATCCGTTCGAGCAGTTGCATGCCGGCGGCCTGTTCCGGCTCCCTGACCGGGACGCAGAAGTCGGTCAGCGAGCAGTAGACGGTCTGCAACAGCGCGCGGTCGGCGGCGGACAGGTGTTCGCTGTGCTCGGCCAGTTGCCCGAGGCGCTGGGCGCCCAGCAGCTCCACCAGCAGCGAGGCGCCGGCGGTGTCGAGGGCGCTCAACTGGTCCAGGTCGACGGTGGTGCTCGCGTCATAGTGGCCGAGCAGCTCGGCGCTGCGGCGTTTCAGGACGCTGTAGTGGGCCAGCGTCCAGTCACCGCTGATCCGCAGCCGTGCGGGGCTCGTCGAGGTGTCCAGCTGGGCGTTGCCGGCCGTCGTGCTGATGATCATGGGCTTCCGGGCTTAACAGGCGTTTACGCAAACCACTGTAATAGCACGATAGCCTGATCCATCACTAGGACCCTTGTGCGGTCTTTGCCGGACCGGTGATCTCGAAACGCAGCACGCCGAGCATCTGCCCGTCCTCGGTCAGCACCCGTACCAGCCAGCTGCCGCTGGGATCGGCGGGGAAGTTCTGCTTGTGGGTCCAGGCCCGGTAGCCCTCCTTGCGCCCGCCATGGATGTCCAGGGCGATCCGGTCGACTTCACGGCCGTTGAACTCCCAGACATGGTAGATCCGCTCATCCAGCCCCCGTGGCGCGTTGATCGAGGTGTAGGCATAGAGGCCGGCGCTGCGCACCTGGGCGGCGTCCACCTGCTCCAGGCTGGCGCCGGGGGTGCGGTCCTGCAGTTGCGGGGTCACCGCGACTTCGGTCATCCACAGGGTCGCCGGTGGCACCCAGGAGCGCAGCAGCCAGCCGGCACCGCCGATGGCCAGGGTCACGCAGACCAGCATCAGCCAGCCGCGCAGGTTGCGCAGCGGCAGGCTCACCGCCAGGCTCGGAATCGACAGCAGCAGCGCGGTACCCAGGGCCAGCTTGTAGCTTTCGGCGGTGGTCAGGTGAAGGATGATCGGCAGCGCCGTGAGCATGGCGGCGAACAGCGTCAGGGTGTGCAGGCCGAGCAGCAGCCAGCGCTTGGGCGCCAGCCATTTGTAATACAGCGGGTCGGTGATCGACACCAGTGCCGCGGCGCCGAGCAGGCTGGTGAAGATCAGTTGGCCGCTGTTCCAGGTGGTGGTGATGAAGAAGAACGGCAGGACGAAGAACAGGCTTTCCTGGTGGATCAGTTGCGTGGCGTAGCGCAGCAGCGGTTCGGGGATTTCGCGCTTGAACAGGCGGCTGAACAGTTGGGTCAGGGTGTTTTCCAGCATCAGCCAGACCCAGCTCAGCAACAGCACGATGGCGATCAGGCTGGCCTTGCTCTGCTGGCGGTCGACCAGGATGAAGCTGGCGATCCCCGAGCAGAAGCCGAAGGCGGCGATGGCTCCCGGGTAACGCTTCATCAGTTCGAGGACGCGCTGGATGAGAAGGGTCAGCTTGGTCATGCGGTGGTTCACTGGACTGGGGTGCGAAATGGCCCGACACAATACAGTTTTAGTGCCAGGGATGGGAGCGATCCCGCTGCCTGACAGCACCCCTGGAGGCCCCTTTGGTGGGAGCGGACTTGCCCGCGAAGCCCTTGGCGGCCTCGGGGGCGCTTTCGCGGACACGCCCGCTCCTGCCAGGGGTGCGGCTAGCGCCGGCGCCAGGCCCGCCATCCCAGGGGAATCAGCACCAGCAATGCCAGCAGGCTGGCACCCAGCCACATCAGTTGGTCATAGCTGAGCAGCGGCTTCTCGACCCGCAGGTAGCCCGGTTGTTCGAACAGTTTGCGCAGGGCCTGGTTGGCCTGCTTGAGAGTCACCGCCTGCAGGGCCTTGGCCGGGTTGCTGAAGTGGCCGTCCTCGTAATCGCCCAGGGCGCCCCAGTAATAGTCGGCCAACGCACTGTTGCCCTGCACCGCCCAGGCCTGGCGGGCGATCGCGGCCTGCTGCAGGCGGGCGAAGGTGGCCGGGTCGAGGCCGTCCCTGAGCAACTGCGCCTTCAGGTCGGCCAGCACCTGTCTGGCCTGGCCCAGATTGTCCCGCTCGACATCGGCATTGAGGCTGAAGAAACCGACGCCACCGAGCACTTCGCGCTCGCTCCAGGGCCCGTAGGACAGGCTGTGGGCCAGGCGTAACTGGCGATACAGCGCCCAGTCCAGGTAGTCCTTGAGCAGGTCGACGGCCGCGTCGGGCTGGTCTTCCAGTGCCGGTTCGGGAAACAGCCAATGGATCTTCGCGCCGTTGCCGACCCAGCCACGGATCAGGTCCCGCTCGGCGGCGGCATGGTGCAGGATCTGCGGCAGCGGCAGGTGATCGTTGGGCTCCACCGGCTCCAGTGCGCCGAAGGTCCGATCCAGATAGGCCGGCAGCAGGCGGTCAAGCTCGCCGACCATGATCAGGGTCATGTTGTTCGGTGCGTACCAGTTCTTGCGCAGCGCCTCCAGCTGTTCCCGGGTGAGGTCCGCGACCCCTGCCCGCTCGCGGCATTTCAGCCCGAGCTCCACGGCCAGCTGCTCGCTGCTGCGATGGCCGGTCTGCTGAATGTCCAGCCAGCGTTGCAGGTGCGAGTAATGCCCGCCGTCCTCGCGCTCGACCACTTGCTTGGCGGCGGCGATATCGGCATCGCTGAAGCGGGTTCTGGTCAGCACGGCGAGCAGCAGGTCGAGAATCCTGCGCTGGTTGGCGGCCGGCGCCTCGATCACGAAGGTGGTGTCGGCGTCACTGGTATAGGCGTTCCATTCGCCGCCCAGGGCCTGCATGCGTTCTTCCAGGCCGCCTTCGCCGCTGGCGTCGATACCGCTGAACAGCAGGTGTTCGAGCAGGTGCGGCAGTTCCTTGTCGGCACAGGCGAAATCGTCGAAACCGACGCCCACCACCAACCGGATCGACACGTGCCCACGCTCGCTGCCCGGTTTGAGCAGCAGTTGCAGGCCGTTGGGTAACTGGTAGCCCTCGACCTGGAAGCGATCAAGGGCCTGGGCGGGGATCAGCGTGAACAGCAGGCAAACGAACAGCAGGCAACGCATAACCAATTTCCGCGGACGGGTTCCTACGCACAGACAACGGTCGAACCGTGGACGTTCAGGGCGAGTGGGTGATATCGGCTGTTTCTTCCGAGGCCAGCGCCCCGGTCTCGGAGGTTTCCAGGACCACGTAGGCGCTGCTGCAGAATAACGAATTCAAACGCTTCATGTCGGCAATCAGCTCCAGATGCAGGGAACTGGTCTCGATACTCTGTACGATCTTTCGTTGCAGGCGGCTGACGTGGGCGTGGGCCAGGCGTCGCTCCTGGGCGCGGAACCGGCGTTTTTCCCGCAGCAGTTGCCGGGCGCTTTCCGGGTCGGAACTGAGGAACACCGACAGGCCCAGGCGCAGGTTGTCGATCAGTTGGCTGTGCAGGCCGGCCAGTTCCTCCAGGCCATCCTCGGAAAACGAGCGGCGCTTGGCGGTCTTCTGTTGCTGGACCTTGCGCAGCATGCGTTCGATCAGGTCGGCTGCCAGTTTAAGGTTGATTGCCAGCTCGATGATCTCCGCCCAGCGCCGGCTGTCCTGTTCGCCCAGGTCCTCGCGCGGCATCTGCGCCAGGTAGAGCTTGACCGCACTGTAGAGCACTTCGACGTCATCGCTCAGGCGGCGCATCTCGATGGCCACGGCGGTCTGCTTGCCGCGCAGCACGTCGAGCATGGCGGCGAGCATGCTGTCGATCAGGTCGCCGATGCGCAGGGTTTCGCGGGCGGCGTTGGACAGCGCCAGGCCGGGGGTGGCGAGGGCCGCCAGGTCGAGATGGCGGGGCTTGAGCTTGCCGTTGGTTTCCGGTTGTTCCGGCAGCAGCCAGGCGCACAGCCGCGCCATCGGTCCGACGCTGGGCAGCAGGATCAGGCAGCGCACGGTGTTGTAGAGCAGATGAAAGCCGATCACCGTTTCCTGCGGGCTGAAGTCCAGGCCGTCGAGCCAGTTCACCAGCGGGGTCAGCACGGGAATGATCAGCAGCAGGCCGATCAGCTTGTACAGCAGGCTGCCGAGCGCGACCTGGCGGCCGGCGGCGTTCTGCATGCTGGTACTGAGGAAGGCCAGCACGCCGCTGCCGATGTTGGCGCCGATCACCAGGCCGATGGCCACCGGCAGGCCGATCACCCCGGCACCGGCCAGGGTCGCGGTGAGTAGCACGGCGGCGAGGCTGGAGTAGGAAATCATCGCGAACAGCGCGCCGACCAGGGCATCGAGCAGGATATCGCCGGTCAGTGAAGCGAACACCACCTTCACGCCCTGGGCGTGGGTGATCGGTGCGGCGGCTTCGACGATCAGTTGCAGGGCGAGGATGATCAGCCCCAGGCCGATGCCGACACGGCCGAGCTGACCGGCGCGGGTCTGCTTGCGCGAGAGGAAGAAGATCACCCCCAGGAAGATCAGCAGCGGCGACAGCCAGGACAGGTCGAAGGTCAGCACCCGGGCCATCAGCGCGGTACCGACGTCGGCACCGAGCATGGTTGCCAGGGCCGGGGTCAATGCCATCAGGCCCTGGCCGACGAAGGAGGTCACCAGCATCGCCGTGGCGTTGCTGCTCTGCACCAGGGCGGTGACCAGAATGCCGGCGACGAAGGCCAGCGGGCGCCTGGCCATGTTCTGGCCGATCACCTGGCGCAGGTTGGAGCCGTAGACCCGCAGGATGCCGGTGCGGACGATGTGCGTGCCCCAGATCAGCAGGGTCACGGCGGAAAGCAGATTGAGCAGGGTCAGCATGTCGGGCCCCCTGGGATGCCGGTGCCCCAGAGGGGCAAGTTGAAGGTATCGCGTGCCTTTCTACGTCTTGTCCTTAAGCTGTAGCCGGCTATCGGGACAAGCGCCAGCATCGCATGGCTGTCGCCATTTCTGAAACAAAACTGTCATGAATGAAAAGCAAGAAAGGGGCCATGCATGGGCCCCTTTCCTGTTTCTTCGGTGCGCTGCGGGTTTATTGACCCGGAATGTCCTTGCGCAGTTTCACCGGATCCTTCTGTGCCTTCTTTTTCGCCATCGCGGTGCGCATCTTGATGTTGATCGCCTCCACGGCCAGCGAGAACGCCATGGCGAAGTAGACATAGCCTTTGGGTACGTGCACTTCGAAGGCCTCGGCGATCAGCACGGTACCGACCACGATCAGGAACGACAGCGCGAGCATCTTCAGCGACGGATGCTTGTCGATGAAGTCGCCGATGGACTTGGAGGCCAGCATCATCACCAGCACCGCCACCACGATGGCCGCGACCATCACCGGCACATGGGAAACCATGCCGACGGCGGTGATCACCGAGTCCAGGGAGAACACGATGTCGATGATCGCGATCTGGATGATGGTGTAGAGGAAGTTGCCGCCCTTGCCCTTGGGCTCGTCGTCGGCGGTCTCGTCCTCACCTTCCAGGCCGTGGTAGATCTCCTGGGAGCTTTTCCACAGCAGGAACAGGCCGCCGAAGAACAGGATCAGGTCGCGTCCGGAGATGCCCTGGCCGAAGACCACGAACAGGTCGGCGGTCAGGCGCATGACCCAGGTGATCGACAGCAGCAGCATGATCCGCGTGATCATCGCCAGGGCCAGGCCGAAGATCCGGGTGCGCTGCTGCATATGCTTGGGCATGCGGCTGACCAGGATCGAGATCATGATGATGTTGTCGATGCCCAGGACGATCTCCAGGGCGGTCAGGGTGAAGAAGGCCACCCAGATTTCCGGGTTGGTCAGCCAATCCATGTGTGTTCCTTTGCTCGTGTGTTGGGCCAGCCCTGCGGCGCTCGCCGGGCTGGCGGTGAATCGTTGTCGTTATAGACTGCCGAAGAGCGGGAATGTCCCCAGCAGCAGTGCGCCCACCAGTATGCACAGACACACCAGTACAGCCCATTTCAGGGTGAAGCGCTGGTGATCGCCGAATTCGATGCCGGCCAGTGCCACCAACAGGTAGGTCGACGGCACCAGTGGGCTCAACAGGTGGACGGGCTGACCGACGATCGAGGCGCGTGCCATTTCCACGGCGCTGATGCCGTAATGGCTGGCGGCTTCGGCCAGTACCGGCAGCACGCCATAATAGAACGCATCGTTGGACATGAAAAAGGTGAACGGCATGCTCGCCAGTGCGGTGATCACCGCCAGGTACGGGCCGAGTGCCGGTGGGATCACCGCCAGCAGGCTCTTGGACATGGCGTCGACCATGCCGGTACCGGACAGGATGCCGGTGAAGATGCCCGCGGCGAAGATCAGCCCGACCACCGCCAGGACGCTGCCGGCGTGGGCGGCGATGCGATCCTTCTGCTGCTGCAGGCAAGGGTAGTTGACGATCATGGCGATACTGAACGCGACCATGAACAGCACCGGCAGTGGCAGCAGGCCGGCGATCAGTGCGCACATCAGGCCCAGGGTCAGGGCGCCGTTGAACCAGATCAGTTTCGGCCGGCGCGCCTCGGGGAATTGCGAGACGCTGATTTCGCTGTGGTCGATGTCATCGCCGAGGATGTGCAACTCGCCCAGGCGGGCCCGTTCGCGCTTGCCGTAGAAGTAGGCGATCACCAGGATCGCCAGCACGCCGGCGCACATCGCCGGGATCATCGGTACGAAGATGTCCGACGGGTCGACGTGCAGCGCACTGGCGGCACGGGCGGTCGGGCCACCCCAGGGGGTCATGTTCATCACGCCGCCGGCGAGAATGATCAGCCCGGCCATGATCCGCGGGCTCATGCCGATGCGGCTGTACAGCGGCAGCATGGCGGCAACGCAGATCATGTAGGTGGTGGCGCCGTCACCGTCGAGCGAGACCACCAGGGCCAGCACCGCGGTGCCGACCGAAACTTTCAGCGGGTCGCCCTTGACCAGCTTGAGAATCTTGCGCACGGCCGGGTCGAACAGGCCGGAGTCGATCATCAGGGCGAAATAGAGAATGGCGAACATCAGCATCACGCCGGTCGGCGCGAGTTTGGTGATGCCTTCGATCATCATCTTGCCGATGGTGCCCCCGAAACCGCCGAACAGGGCGAAGAGGATCGGCACGATGATCAGGGCGATCAGCGCGGACAGGCGCTTGGTCATGATCAGGTACATGAAGGTAATGACCATGGCGAAGCCAAGGAAAGTCAGCATGGGAGTACTCCGGACGTAACGCGGCTAGGGAAAGGCGAAGCGGCTGGGGGGATCAGCGCGGGGCTATCGCGAGCGTTACGGGCGGATTTGCAGCGAACAGGCGGGTCGTAGCGGACATCGGTATCACCATTGTTGTTGTTGATTGGGCCGTGGGCGCGCCTGTGGGGCACGTCCCGGCCGACCGGTCTGGTGCCGGCGGTGAGGCGATGCTAATGGGGGAAGCTTTCAGCCAGCTTTCGGGGCTGAAAGCTGGATGAGCTCAGGTCGTATTGCAGAGATACGACCGACTCTTGGCGCTTGTGGTAATCATTGCGTTCGTTCAACTCTCCCGGATTGCTCAGCAAGTATTCCAAGCACCGCTGCGTCGATCAGGGCCTTGGCCATTTCGTCCAACTGCAGAGCCGCCCATTGCAAGGAACGACGATGGGCGCTGTCTCCGCAGGCCAACTCTTCGTTTAGCGCGCAAGAGCAGTCTAGGGCGATAGACGCGTTTTCAAGCAAATTTATTAGGGGAGTACCGGTGTTGACGCTAAAAAGTGTGGCGTCAGTGTCGCTGTAGCGACCGAAAAGGACTTTGTGGCTGGTGGGGTTTTTCATCATTCAGACTCTCGTTTTGGGCTGCCACCAGACGCCGTCAAACGAATGGGTGGCAACTGTACGCGGGTTGACGGACCGGAAACGAGAAACCCGGCGCACCCGAAGGTGCCCCACGCACAGCCGCCATAAAGCCATACTACAGGCACAAAGGTGCCCACGCGGCTGTACAAGGGGTACGTCGTCTCTCGTTAGAAGCCGGACCGTCAAATCCGATCACGAATGTGTCGTGACAAATGGGAGCATATGTAGATAGGTGTGGAGGGTCAAGCCAGCTCTATAGCAATGTTTTGTGAGACTTATCCTGGTGCTGCTTTTGGGGCACGATGGCCGTAAGAGGACAGCAGTGATAATCTCATTTTCTGGTTCTGGGCTAGAGAGGAGCTTCAGCCGATGCTCAATAGCATTGAGTTAAAAAATTTTGGACCTTTGCAGGATATTAGTTGGGGTGATCTTTCTAATATCAACCTGGTTATTGGTGCTAATGGCAGCGGTAAAACTTTCTTGCTCAAAGCCCTGTATTGCACTATGCGCACTATCGAAGAGTATCAGCGCGGAAATGAGCAGCGTAGTGCCGCGGAAATTCTGGCCGACAAATTATATTGGACTTTTCAGACAGATAAAATTGGTGATCTGGTTGCAAAAAATTCAGATAGTCCACTGTCTTGCAAAGTTAAGGTCGATGATAATTTATTTCGTTATGGGTTTGGTAAGGATACAACGAAAAACATCAACTCTTTGGAAAATCATGTTGCTCCGCGAGAAAGCAACTCTGTGTTCTTGCCTCCGAAAGAAGTACTTTCTCTCCAGCATATTATCTTGAAAAGCCGTGAAGTCGATAAAGACTTTGGTTTCGATGATACCTATTACGACTTGGCCAAAGCGCTCCGTCTGTCGCCTACGAGCGGTAGAAATTTCGCGCAGTTTGCGAGAGCTCGAAAGAACCTGGAAGAGATATTGGGTGGTAAGGTTGAATTTGACAGTGGTTCGAGCCGCTGGCAATTCAAGAAAGGTAATCAAAAATTTCAGATTGGTGCGACGGCTGAGGGAATCAAGAAAATTTCGATTCTTGATACATTACTGGGTAACCGCTACCTCTCAGTTGACTCGGTGGTCTTCATCGACGAGCCTGAATCCGCTTTGCACCCTGTCGCTATTAGCAAATTGATAGAAATCATTGTCAGTCTTGCTGGGCGAGGCATTCAGTTTTTTATCGCTAGCCATTCCTATTTTGTTGTGAAAGCGTTGTACCTCGCAGCACAAAGAAACAATGTCTCCATCCCTGTCCTATCGTCACTTGGCGATCGTTGGGTGTCCGATGATCTGCAGGCAGGTCTTCCTGATAACCCGATCATTGACGAGTCCATCAGGCTTTACGAGCAAGAACTGGAGCTCACTCTGGGATGAGTATTTTATTCGATGAGTCTGGTATGCGATTTGGCCCCTATGACGAGGACAAGTTTTTCCCTATAGAACGCAGCTCTGTTTATAGAAAATCCGGAGAAGGGGTGAAAATTGCCGAGTTTGTATTGGTAAGGACCTCTTCGAAGGGGGCGGAAGAAGCCTGGGTTGTGGAGGCGAAGTCAAGTATTCCGCGCGATTTTACGATGTTCATGGGGGAGATTCGTCAGAAGTTGACGAATGCAGTGCAGCTCACCATCGCCTCATGTCTTGGGCGTCATGGTGACGCGGCTGCCGAACTACCGGTGGCTCTGAAGGAATTAGACATTGGTTCGTGTGGTTTCAAACTTGTGCTAATAATTCTTGGTGCTCCCAAGGAGAAGCTGCCTGGCTTGAATGATGCGTTGAAAAAAGAAATGAAATCTCTCGTCAAAACGCTGGGATTTGAGCCCACGTCGGTATCTGTCATCAACGACATCAAGGCACGCGATATTGGTTTGATCGTATAGCGATGGTCTAGCTTTTAAGGTAACTCCAGGCCACCCGCCGCCTTGTGCAGGCTGCGCAGGTGTTCGCCGACCATCTTCAGGTTGGCTTCGCTGGCCTCGATCTCGGCTTCGCGCGCGGGGTCGAGCAGCTTGCGCACTTCCTTGTCGAGGTCGCCGGTCAGGCGCTGCAACTGTTGCTGGCGCTGGGCGCTCTCGGCCTCCAGGCGCTGCCATTCGCCCGGCTGTGGCAGACCATAGCCGCTGCTGCCCAGCAGCTCCGCCGGCCGGCTGAGGAAGCCGCTGTTGGCGAGGATCGCCTGCAGCGTGCGGTTGGCCTGGTCCATGCCGCCGTCCTTGATCTCGCGCCCGCCGAGGTACTTCTGCTTGACCTCGTCCTGGGCCAGCAGCAACTGCCGCCGGTAACCCGCCTGCTCCAGCAGCAGCAAGGCGGCGCTGGTGCGCAGGTCGGCCTGGGCGAACCAGGGGCGGCGTTCCGCCGGGCGCAGGGTCAGCCAGTCCTCGACGGTTTCCTGCTGGATCGGCAGATGCTGTTTCAGCACCTCGAACATTGCCTGGTAGCGGTCCCGGTAGGAGTCGAAGCGATAGCCCAGGCGCAGGGCCTCGCGCGGGTCGTCGAGCACGCTGGTGTCGGCCAGCCCCCTGCCCTTGAGCACTTCCAGCAGGCCGTTGGGCATGATGCTGTCCAGGCCCTTGAGCTGGGCGTTGTCGGTGCCGCTGCGCAACAGCTTGAGGGTCTCGACCGCACAGTTGTTGGTCACGAAGTAGTAGTTGCCGTCGTAGCTCCAGTGCATCTCGGCGGCATGTTCGACCACTTCCTCGATTTCCCGGCGCGACAGTTTCAGCGGTACCGAGGCCAGGCTGCGCAGCTCGGTCTTGGTATACTCGTCGATGACCTGGGCCAGCGGCAGCACGAACAGGCGCGACGGGTAGGCGCCGGTCAGGCCGCCCCAGGTCGAGAGCTGCACATCGTTGACGAAGGCACGGTAGGACAGCACCAGGTGCTGGTCCAGGTCCAGCCGGCAATCCGGCCCGCGTGGCCGGCCGGGGGCGCAGATCACCAGGCGCAGCATGCTGTGGCCCCAGCGGCTGACCCAGTTCTGGTTGGCCTCGGCCAGCAGGTAGTCGACTTCATAGACCCGTTCCGGGTCGATTCGGCCCAGGGGCGTCTTGCCGAAGTCGTTGCCGGCATTGAGGAACGGGAAGGCCTTGGCGCAGTCTTCCTTGCCCGGCGGCGCCCAGCCGAAACGTTCCTGGTAGTAGCGGTACAGCGCCGGGCGACGGCAGGCGTAGGCCGGGTCGAGGAGGAAATACTCCATGTTGACCGCGACGAACTCCTTGGGGTTGGTGGTCTCGTAGAGGTCCGGGCTGCGGGCCACCTGCTTGTTGTGCTGCTCGCGCTGGCCGCGGGTGCCGACCGATTGCGGCCAGCCGGCCAGGTCCAGCAGGCGCGGGTCATCGCTGAGGGTGAAGCGTCGATCGATCTGGCCGCGGCACTCATCGCGCAGGCCGACCAGGCCGGTGTTGCCGTTCTGGCGACTGCAGCGCTGGATCAGCCGGCGTTCGGCGTCGGGCCACAGGCGGGCACGGTCGTAGATATGGGTCAGCTCATGCAGCACGGTGGCGAGCATTTCCTCGCGCACGGTGC
Source organism: Pseudomonas sp. Tof1 (assembly GCF_055390395.1). Classification (NCBI taxonomy): domain Bacteria; kingdom Pseudomonadati; phylum Pseudomonadota; class Gammaproteobacteria; order Pseudomonadales; family Pseudomonadaceae; genus Pseudomonas; species Pseudomonas sp. Tof1. Next base: position 112,498 of record NZ_AP024344.1, read on the forward strand.
CGTGGGGACGGTGGGTCTTCTTCGTCGCCGCCGAGCCGTCGACCAGGCCGGGCAACAGATTGCGGTTGAGCTCGATTTCCGCGACCAGGGACGCCTCGCCATAGGCGTTGTCCGGCATTCGGGTCGACCAGCTCAGGGTGATGCGCCGGTCCAACTGCTCGATGAAGCGGGGTGGCAGGTGGGCGATCGCTTCATCCAGCAGCGCCTGGCTGGCGCGCTGTTCGGCCGGGCTCAGGCCGTCGCCGTTGAGCTGCAATTGCAGGCTGGCCTGGGCCGCGTTGCCGCCAAGCAACAGCGTACAGGCCAGCAGCCAGCCGGCAAATGGCCTCACAGAGCGAGAATGGCTTCGGCGAGGGTCTGGTCGCTGGCGTCGCGGGCTTCCGGCACTTGGGTGCGCAGGGCGTTGAAGGCGGCTTCCAGTTGCGCGCCGCGGATCTCGCCATGGCTGGCGACGAAGCTGGCGGCGTCGTCATGGGCTTCGCGGACCACTTTCGAATCACGGATCGAGGTGGTGGTGTCCGAGGTGAAGTCGATGGTGCGACCCGAAGCACGGACGATGATGTTGCTGGTGGCCACCAGGGTATGCGCCGAGGCCGCATCGGCCAGCAACAACAAGCCGAGGGCGGCGGCGATCAGGGGGGTACGCATGAAGTGTCTCCGGATACAGAAGTGACTATTGGACGAGAATTGCCTCGGCCAGTTCAAGGTCGCTTGCATGAAGTTTTGGCCGGCTCTGGCGTAACCAGGTCAAGGCCGACTCCAGCTGCGCTCCCCGCACCAGGCCGTCGCTGGCGACAAAGGCGGCGGCATCATCCCGGGCCGCCAGTATCAGTTTATGGTCGAAGGGCGCGGTGGTCACCTGGCTGGTGACATAACCGCTGACGACGACGCCTTGGGTAGTCATGTCGAATGCGTGGGCCTGAGTGATCCAGCTGAGGGCTATGAGCAATAAGGATAATGAACGCATGAGTCTCGATGGCTGATTGAACGAGCGTCAAGGCTAGCGGAATGAGCCGGTCAGGACCAGCGCGGTGGTCTGCGCCGCGCTTTCGAGGAGCTGGGATGGCCTCTCTTTGTGAGCGATTCCATGCTGTTGCGCAAGACTTGCCGGCCTCTTCGCGGGCAAGCCACGCTCCAGTGACGATGATGCTCGTCAGATCGCCAGGATCGCCTGCGCCAGTTGCGCGTCGCTGGCCTGCAACTGTGGCGCCTGGCGGCGGATGGTGTCGAAGGCGCTTTCCAGTTTCACCCCGCGGATGCGGCCTTCGCTGGCGACGAAGCTGGCGGCGTCGTCCCGGGCGGCGCGTACGATCTTGTTGTCACGCAGCGACGAGGTCGCGTCGGACGTGGTGTCGGTGGTGGCCTGGAGCGCACCGACCAGGGCATCGGTGGTGGCGATGAAGCTGCTGGCGTGGGCGGTGGCGGCCATGCACAACAGGCTGGCAGCGCCGAGCAGGCGAAGACGGGACATGATGAATCTCCTGGACGTGGAAGAGGAACAGCAAGACAGAAACGGCCGCTCGAACACGGGAACGATGAACCTCAGACGCACATTCCGTGCTGCGGGCTACCTATGACCGCGATATTAGGCGCAGTTCCCGGGCGGCGGAAAGCCGGTTTCACCGCCCTGATGGGCGACCTAGAGCCTTTTCGTCGGATTCGATTAACTGTACTGGTCATATTTTTGATTTATTGAAATTGTACCTGTAATCCCCTTTCACAGTTCCTTGCCCAAAAAACGCCTGCCCGAAAACGACAGAGCCCGTCGCGGTTTCCCGCGACGGGCTCTGTCGTTTCAATTCGGTTGCTGGCGGTGAACCCCGGGGGTCAGGGCCAGCGGGCGCTGCTTAGCGCCAGAACGGCTTGCTCAGCTCTTCGTAGCGCTGTGCTTCGCTGATGCCGGCGTCGGCCAGCAGGCGTGCGTCCAGACGAGCCAGTTGATGACGGCTGGCGATACGGCGCTGCCACAGCATCAGGTTGGCCAGAATGCGCAGAGGCAGAGAGGCTTTGGCTTCAGTGGCGGTGTTTTCGTAGAACAGTTCGGAACTGAGTGTACGTTCCATGGTTGACATCCTTCCGCTTTTGGCGGGATCAGGGAGTGGTTTAACTTCGACTGATGCCAATGATCCTCTCATTTGCCCAGTCTCTCTAGATACAGTTCACCTGTATTGTGAGGGACCAGTTAACTGTTTATAGGGGCTGTACTGCTCGGAATTGAGGCAACTGTACCTATCCGCACAATATTGGTGCGTTTTTGCCCAGGTGAGGAGGTTGAGAGGGGAGTTGGAGGAAAAAAAGACCGGTACAGCAGTACAGTTTTTTCTGGTTCGTACGGATCGGTCGCCCCGCTGACGAAACTGTGTTGGCGTCAGCGGGGAACTGTTTCAATCAGTCGGCGAGCATTTTCCCGGTTTCGTCCAGGTTGATGTGCCAGCTCAGTGCTTCGCGCAGGATGTGTGGGGTATGGCCGCCCAGGGCGCAGGCGCGCTCGAAGTAGTCATTGAGGGCGGCGCGGTACATGGGGTGCACGCAGTTGTCGATGATCACCCGCGCCCGCTCACGTGGAGCCAGGCCACGCAGGTCGGCCAGGCCGATTTCGGTGACGAGGATGTCGACGTCATGTTCGGTGTGGTCGACGTGGCTGACCATCGGCACCACGCTGGAGATGGCGCCGCCCTTGGCGATCGACTTGGTGACAAAGATCGCCAGGTGCGCGTTGCGGGCGAAGTCGCCGGAGCCGCCGATGCCGTTCATCATCCGCGTGCCGCAGACGTGGGTGGAGTTGACGTTGCCGTACAGATCGAACTCCAGGGCGGTGTTGATGCCGATGATGCCCAGGCGGCGCACCACCTCGGGGTGGTTGGAGATTTCCTGCGGGCGCAGCACCAGCTTCTCTTTATAGCGCTCGAGGTTGCCGAACACGTCGCTGTTGCGGCGGTCCGACAGGGTGATCGAGCTGCCGGAGGCGAAGGACAGCTTGCCGGCATCGATGAGGTCGAAGGTCGAGTCCTGCAGCACTTCGGAGTACATGGTCAGGTCTTCGAACGGCGAATCGATCAGGCCGCACATCACCGCGTTGGCAATGTTGCCGATCCCCGCCTGCAGCGGGCCGAGCCTGTTGGTCATGCGACCGTCGGCCACTTCCTCTTTAAGGAAGGCGATCAGGTGGTCGGCGATGGCCTGGGTTTCGCTGTCCGGCGGCGTCACGGTGGACGGCGAGTCGGGCTGCTCGGTGATGACGATGGCGACGATCTTCGCCGGGTCGATCGGGATCGCCGTGCTGCCGATGCGGTCGTCGGCCTTCACCAGCGGAATCGGCGTGCGGGTCGGCCGATAGCTGGGGATATAGATGTCGTGCAGGCCTTCCAGGTTCGGGTTGTGCGCCAGGTTGATCTCGATGATCACCTGCTTGGCGAAGATCGCGAAGCTGGCCGAGTTGCCCACCGAGGTGGTCGGCACGATATGCCCCTGTTCGGTGATCGCCACCGCCTCGATGACTGCCAGGTCCGGCAGCTTGAGTTGCTTGTTGCGCAACTGTTCGACGGTTTCCGACAGGTGCTGGTCGATGAACATCACCTGGCCTGCGTTGATGGCCTTGCGCAGGGTGTTGTCGACCTGGAATGGCATGCGGCGCGACAGCACGCCGGCTTCGGTGAGTTGCTTGTCGAGATCGTTGCCCAGGCTGGCGCCGGTCATCAGGGTGATTTTCAGCGGCTCCTGCCTGGCGCGTTCGGCCAGAGCGTGTGGCACGGCCTTGGCTTCGCCGGCGCGGGTGAAACCGCTCATGCCGACGGTCATGCCGTCCTGGATCAGTGCGGCAGCATCAGCCGCGCTCATCACCTTACTGGAAAGAGAAGGCAAGCGAATACGATCACGGTACATGGATTTTTTTCTCGGGCAACGGAAGCAAGATGCGCAGTCTAGAGGTTTCAAAAAGTTTCGCCGCGCGACCAAGGTCGAATGCCGACCCCTGATTCAGAGCCTTTGGTCGGTTTTTCGCAGGCAAAGAAAAACCCCAACCTACTAAAGGATGGGGTTTTTGGTATTGCGCTGGAGCAAGGCTTATTCGACGGCCTTGACCATGTCCTCGATGACCTTCTTCGCGTCGCCGAAGACCATCATGGTCTTGTCGAGGTAGAACAGTTCGTTATCCAGGCCGGCGTAGCCGCTGGCCATGGAGCGCTTGTTGACGATGATGGTCTTGGCCTTGAACGCCTCGAGGATCGGCATGCCGGCAATCGGCGACTTCGGATCGTTTTTCGCCGCCGGGTTGACCACGTCGTTCGCGCCCAGCACCAGCACCACGTCGGCCTGGCCGAACTCGGAGTTGATGTCCTCCATCTCGAACACCTGGTCGTAGGGCACCTCGGCCTCGGCCAGCAGCACGTTCATGTGTCCTGGCATGCGGCCGGCCACCGGGTGGATCGCGTACTTCACGGTCACGCCATGGTGGGTCAGCTTTTCCGTCAGTTCCTTCAGCGCGTGCTGGGCGCGGGCCACCGCCAGGCCGTAGCCGGGCACGATGATCACGGTGTCGGCGTTGGTCAGCAGGAAGGTCGCGTCGTCGGCCGAACCGGATTTCACCGGCCGCGCCTCTTTCGAGCCGGCCGGGCCGTCGGCGTCCGCCGTGTTGCCGAAACCGCCGAGCAGTACGTTGAAGAAGGAACGGTTCATCGCCTTGCACATGATGTACGAGAGGATCGCGCCGGACGAACCCACCAGGGAGCCGGCGATGATCAGCATCGAGTTGTTCAGCGAGAAGCCGATGCCCGCCGCCGCCCAGCCGGAATAGCTGTTGAGCATCGACACCACCACCGGCATGTCGGCGCCGCCGATCGGGATGATGATCAGCACGCCGAGCACGAAGGCCAAAGCCAGCATCAGGGCGAAGGCCGCCAGGTTGCCGGTGAACATGAAGGTCAGGCCCAGGGCGAGGGTCGCCAGGCCCAACAGCAGGTTCAGCGTGTGCTGCCCGCCGAACTGTACCGGTGCGCCCTGGAACAGGCGGAACTTGTACTTGCCCGACAGCTTGCCGAAGGCGATCACCGAACCGGAGAAGGTAATGGCACCGATCGCCGCGCCGAGAAACAGTTCCAGGCGGTTGCCGGCTGGAATCGAGTCGCCCAGGTGCTTGACGATACCCAGCGACTGCGGCTCGACCACCGCCGCGATGGCGATGAACACCGCGGCCAGGCCGATCATGCTGTGCATGAATGCCACCAGCTCGGGCATCTTGGTCATTTCCACACGCTTGGCCATGATCGAGCCGGCGCTGCCACCGATCAGCAGGCCGACGATCACGTAGCCGATGCCGGCGGTTGCCAGCTCGGCCCCCAGCTTGAACACCAGGCCCACGGTGGTGGCGATGGCCAGGGCCATGCCGAGCATGCCGAACAGGTTGCCGCGCCGCGACGTGGTCGGGTGCGAGAGGCCCTTGAGGGCCTGGATGAAGCAGACCGACGCGATCAGGTAGAGCGTCGTTACCAGATTCATGCTCATTACTTGGGCGCCTCTTCTTTTCCGGCTTTCGGGGCTTTCTTCTTGAACATTTCAAGCATGCGGCGCGTCACCAGGAAGCCGCCGAACACGTTGACGGCGGCCAGGGCGACGGCCAGGGTGCCCATGATCTTGCCCAGCGGGGTCACGGTCAGGGCGGCGGCGAGCATGGCGCCGACGATCACGATCGCCGAGATGGCGTTGGTCACCGCCATCAGCGGCGTGTGCAGCGCGGGTGTCACGTTCCAGACCACGTGGTAACCGACATAGATCGCCAGCACGAAGATGATCAGGTTGTAGATACCGGGGAGATAAGCTCTTCCATCTTCTGGGTCCTCTGCTCAGGCGTTCTTGCGGATGACCTGGCCGTCGCGGCACATCAGGCACGCGGCGACAATGTCGTCTTCGAGGTTCACTTCGAACTGTTTTTCCTTGTTGAAGACCAGCTTCAGGAAATCCAGCAGGTTGCGGGCGTACAGCGCCGAGGCATCGGCGGCGACTTCGCCGGGCAGGTTGGTCGGGCCGACGATGGTCACGCCGTGGGCCACCACCACCTGGTCGGCGACGGTCAGCGGGCAGTTGCCGCCTTGGGCGGCGGCCAGATCGACCACCACCGAGCCGGGCTTCATCTGCGCCACGGTCTCGGCGCTCAGCAGCACCGGCGCCTTGCGCCCCGGGATCAGCGCGGTGGTGATGACGATATCCGCCTGTTTCGCCCGTTCGTGCACGGCCACGGCCTGGCGCTGCATCCAGCTGGCCGGCATAGGCCGGGCATAGCCGCCCACGCCGACCGCGCACTCGCGCTCCTCGTCGGTTTCGTACGGTACGTCGACGAATTTCGCTCCCAGGGACTCGATCTGTTCCTTCACCGCAGGACGCACGTCCGACGCCTCGATCACCGCACCCAGGCGCTTGGCGGTGGCGATGGCCTGCAGCCCCGCGACACCGGCGCCGAGGATCAGCACCCGGGCGGCCTTTACGGTACCGGCGGCGGTCATCAGCATCGGCATGAAGCGTGGGTAGTAGTGAGCGGCCAGCAGCACCGCCTTGTAGCCGGCGATGTTGGCCTGGGACGAGAGCACATCGAGGCTTTGCGCACGCGAGGTGCGCGGTGCGGCTTCCAGGGCGAAGGCAGTAATACCCCGGTCGGCCAGCTTGGCGATGGTTTCGTTGTTGAAGGGGTTGAGCATGCCAACCAGCACGGTACCGGGCTTGATCAGCGCCAGTTCGCTGTCGCTGGGGGCCACCACCTTGAGAATCAGTTCGGCGCCGAAGGCCTCGGCTGCGCTGCCGATATGGGCGCCGGCCGCCTCATAGGCACTGTCGATGACGCTGGCACCTATGCCGGCGCCGCTTTGAACAGTGACCTTGTGACTCTGGCCGACTAGCTTCTTGATGGTTTCCGGAGTTGCAGCAACCCGAGTCTCACCTGTCTGGGTTTCGAGAGGAACACCAATGTGCACGTCAAATCTCCTGCGTGATCTTTTTTATAAGAAGGCCAGTGCACTGCGGAGGGTGCGACTGGAGCGGCCGATCAGCACGATCCCGCCATTTTCCAGGCGGGGCGCGGCATTTTGCAGGCGAAAAACCCACCCTACAAGAGATTATGAAGGGTGACGCAAAATTAACTACAAGTCACCCCGTGACCGAATGTCGCACTGATAGGCTGCAAGCCCGCAAAATAGAGGCCTTGGAAGAATTCTGGTTGGAAATGGAGAAATTTCGAATCGGCGGCGTGAATGGGCCGATATTGGTCTTAAAAGCGCCTGTAGGCCTTTAGTTTCGGCACTTTCGTACGAATTTCAGGGGAGCCGCCATAGTTTGCACAAAGGCGACATATTATTATGTCTGTAGGTTTTGTAGGTATTTGACTACCGGGTCAAATATCGCCAAAAGCCTTTAATTCAGCAGGCTGTAGCCCTGTGCCTGGTTTACCAGCCAGTCGCGAAAAGCTCGCAGGGAGGCCGATTCGACTTTTCGTTCGGGAATCATCAGGTAATAGGCCTTGATACTGGTGAGAGCGCTGGGGTTGGCGATCACCAGGCGTTTTTCCGCCAATTCCCGTTGAATCAGGAACGGTGGGATCAGTGCGATGCCCATCTCGTGCATGGCTGCCTGGGCCAGCATGGAGAATAGTTCATAGCGCGGGCCTGTCATGTCGCGGGGGATGTTCAGCTCCTGGGCGTTGAACCATTGGCGCCAGGCGTAGGGGCGCGTGGTCTGCTGCAACAGCGGCAGCTCGGCGATCTCGGCGGCGCTCAGGCTCTGGCGGTTGCCCAGCAGGCTCGGGCTGCATACCGGCATCGGGTTCTCACCCATCAGCCGATGGGACTCGGTGCCCGACCAGTCGGCATCGCCGAAGTAGATGGCGGCGTCGAAATCGGTGTCGGCGAAGAGGAAGGGTCGGGTGCGGTTGGTCAGGTTGACCGTGACCTCCGGGTGCTTGTGCTGGAAGTCCTTGAGCCGCGGCAGCAGCCACTGCGTGCCGAAGGTTGGCACCACCGCCAGTTCGATCACATTCGCGCCCTGCTGGCCCATGACGGACAAGGTATCGCGTTCGACCGCGTCCAGCTGTGTGGCGACCCGGCGACTGTAGGAAAGCCCTGCTTCAGTGAGTTTTACGCCGCGTCTCGAGCGTCGGAACAGTTCGATGCCGAGGAACTCCTCCAGGCTGGCGATCTGTCGGCAGATGGCGCCCTGGGTGAGGGAAAGTTCGACAGCGGCCTTGGTAAAACTCTCGTGACGAGCGGCGGCTTCGAAACTGATCAGTGCGGCGGTGCTGGGAATCTTCCTGCGCATGTACGGCAATCTCACTAAAGGCGCTGGTAAATGGCTGTTGAGCAGCTTTCGGAGTGAGAAATTAGCACAACAGCATGCGAAATCCTCGTTTGCCGGATCTGCCAGCGGCGCCTAGGATCAAACCACGATATTTGACCTGTTTTGCGAGGAGTCTCTGATGGGCGCTAAAGCTAGCTTCAACTGGATCGATCCGCTGCTGCTGGATCAACAGCTCACTGAAGAGGAGCGGATGATTCGCGACACCGCCCAGCAATTCGCCCAGGACAAGCTCGCGCCACGGGTGCTCGAAGCCTTCCGTCACGAACAGACCGACCCGGCGATCTTCCGCGAAATGGGCGAAGTCGGCCTGCTCGGTGCGACCATTCCGGTCGAGTACGGCGGCAGTGGCCTGAACTATGTCAGCTACGGCCTGATCGCCCGTGAGGTGGAGCGCGTCGATTCGGGCTATCGCTCGATGATGAGTGTGCAGTCCTCACTGGTGATGGTGCCGATCAACGAATTCGGTACCCAGGCACAGAAGCAGAAGTACCTGCCCAAGTTGGCCACTGGCGAGTGGATCGGCTGCTTCGGCCTGACCGAACCCAACCACGGTTCCGATCCGGGGGCGATGGTCACCCGTGCGCGCAAGGTCGAGGGTGGCTACAGCCTGACCGGCAGCAAGATGTGGATCACCAACAGCCCGATCGCCGATGTGTTCGTGGTCTGGGCCAAGGATGATGCCGGCGATATCCGTGGCTTCGTCCTGGAGAAAGGCTGGAAAGGCCTGAGCGCACCGGCGATTCACGGCAAGGTCGGCCTGCGCGCCTCCATTACCGGCGAAATCGTCATGGACAACGTGTTCGTGCCCGAAGAAAACGCCTTCCCGGATGTGCGCGGCCTGAAAGGTCCGTTCACCTGCCTCAACTCCGCCCGTTACGGCATCTCCTGGGGGCGCTGGGCGCTGCCGAGTTCTGTTGGCACACCGCTCGCCAGTACACCCTGGACCGTCAGCAGTTCGGTCGGCCGCTGGCGGCCAACCAACTGATCCAGAAGAAGCTGGCCGATATGCAGACCGAGATCACCCTCGCCCTGCAGGGTTGCCTGCGCCTGGGTCGGATGAAGGACGAAGGCACCGCAGCGGTGGAAATCACCTCGATCATGAAGCGCAACTCCTGCGGCAAGTCCCTGGAAATCGCCCGCATGGCGCGGGACATGCTCGGTGGCAATGGCATCTCCGACGAGTTCGGGGTGGCCCGTCACCTGGTCAACCTGGAGGTGGTCAATACCTATGAAGGTACCCACGACGTGCATGCGCTGATCCTCGGGCGCGCGCAAACCGGCCTCCAGGCGTTCTACTGACAGGAGCTGGCCTCATGGGCGCGCTTTCGCATCTGCGGGTATTGGATTTGTCGCGGGTATTGGCCGGCCCCTGGTGCGGCCAGATCCTCGCGGACCTGGGGGCCGAGGTGATCAAGGTCGAGCGCCCCGGCAACGGTGATGACACGCGCGCCTGGGGCCCGCCCTTCCTCAAGGACGCCCGCGGCGAGAACACCAGCGAGGCGGCCTATTACCTTTCGGCCAACCGCAACAAGCAATCGGTCACCATCGACTTCACCCGGCCCGAGGGCCAGCGTCTGGTGCGCGAGCTCGCCATGAAGTCCGATATCCTGATCGAGAACTTCAAGGTGGGTGGGTTGGCGGCCTATGGCCTGGACTATGAGTCGCTCAA
>NZ_AP024344.1:127500-732500 GCF_055390395.1 Pseudomonas sp. Tof1
AAGGCTAGGCCAGCTTGGCGTTGGTTGTCCAAGTTTAAGGTGGTAGGCTGAGATCTTAGGTAAATCCGGGATCTTAAGGCCGAGAGCTGATGACGAGTGTCCTTTAGGACGCGAAGTGGTTGATGCCATGCTTCCAAGAAAAGCTTCTAAGCTTCAGATAACCAGGAACCGTACCCCAAACCGACACAGGTGGTTAGGTAGAGAATACCAAGGCGCTTGAGAGAACTCGGGTGAAGGAACTAGGCAAAATGGCACCGTAACTTCGGGAGAAGGTGCGCCGGTGAGGGTGAAGGACTTGCTCCGTAAGCCCATGCCGGTCGAAGATACCAGGCCGCTGCGACTGTTTATTAAAAACACAGCACTCTGCAAACACGAAAGTGGACGTATAGGGTGTGACGCCTGCCCGGTGCCGGAAGGTTAATTGATGGGGTTAGCGAAAGCGAAGCTCTTGATCGAAGCCCCGGTAAACGGCGGCCGTAACTATAACGGTCCTAAGGTAGCGAAATTCCTTGTCGGGTAAGTTCCGACCTGCACGAATGGCGTAACGATGGCGGCGCTGTCTCCACCCGAGACTCAGTGAAATTGAAATCGCTGTGAAGATGCAGTGTATCCGCGGCTAGACGGAAAGACCCCGTGAACCTTTACTATAGCTTTGCACTGGACTTTGAATTTGCTTGTGTAGGATAGGTGGGAGGCTTTGAAGCGTGAACGCCAGTTTGCGTGGAGCCATTCTTGAAATACCACCCTGGCAACTTTGAGGTTCTAACTCAGGTCCGTTATCCGGATCGAGGACAGTGTATGGTGGGTAGTTTGACTGGGGCGGTCTCCTCCTAAAGAGTAACGGAGGAGTACGAAGGTGCGCTCAGACCGGTCGGAAATCGGTCGCAGAGTATAAAGGCAAAAGCGCGCTTGACTGCGAGACAGACACGTCGAGCAGGTACGAAAGTAGGTCTTAGTGATCCGGTGGTTCTGTATGGAAGGGCCATCGCTCAACGGATAAAAGGTACTCCGGGGATAACAGGCTGATACCGCCCAAGAGTTCATATCGACGGCGGTGTTTGGCACCTCGATGTCGGCTCATCACATCCTGGGGCTGAAGCCGGTCCCAAGGGTATGGCTGTTCGCCATTTAAAGTGGTACGCGAGCTGGGTTTAGAACGTCGTGAGACAGTTCGGTCCCTATCTGCCGTGGACGTTTGAGATTTGAGAGGGGCTGCTCCTAGTACGAGAGGACCGGAGTGGACGAACCTCTGGTGTTCCGGTTGTCACGCCAGTGGCATTGCCGGGTAGCTATGTTCGGAAAAGATAACCGCTGAAAGCATCTAAGCGGGAAACTTGCCTCAAGATGAGATCTCACTGGAACCTTGAGTTCCCTGAAGGGCCGTCGAAGACTACGACGTTGATAGGTGGGGTGTGTAAGCGCTGTGAGGCGTTGAGCTAACCCATACTAATTGCCCGTGAGGCTTGACCATATAACACCCAAGCAATTTGCGTCGAATGAGCAGATTGCGGTGTATGAAGACGAAGTGAACCGAAAGTTTGCCACGCACAAAACACCAAAGACTGTCACGTACCCGATTCGCTGGAGCGTTGCCCAGGCAACGAGCCGGCTACCGAATTTCTTGACGACCATAGAGCATTGGAACCACCTGATCCCATCCCGAACTCAGAAGTGAAACGATGCATCGCCGATGGTAGTGTGGGGTTTCCCCATGTGAGAGTAGGTCATCGTCAAGATTAAATTCCAAAACCCCTATCTGCGCAGGCAGGTAGGGGTTTTGTCTTTTTGTAGAAGTTCCTCATTTTGCTGGGGCGTTGCACGAGCGACGAACCGGCCACAGAATTTCTTGACGACCATAGAGCATTGGAACCACCTGATCCCATCCCGAACTCAGAAGTGAAACGATGCATCGCCGATGGTAGTGTGGGGTTTCCCCATGTGAGAGTAGGTCATCGTCAAGATTGAATTCCGAAACCCCTATCTGCGCAGGCAGGTAGGGGTTTTGTTTTTTCCGGCTACTCTCTCTGGACACCGTCCGTCTCACCCCCGTATTTTCCCCTGACCTGGGAGCACGAATCAGCACGGGCTATCTGCCCTCTCGTCGGCGAACCGCGACATTTGCGATAAGGCCATTAAGTTTTCTGCCGATGATGCCGACAAGAGGAAGAGCCGTGCGTGCACCAAAGTAGAGCACCCATGGACGGTCATCTGCGCTACTGAAGGGACTGTCGCATCGTGTACGCACCCCCAATCTTCGGCATGAGAAGTTCCGTGAAATGAATCTTAAATTCAGCCATAAAATCCTGCTGGCCGCTTCCGGTGTCGTGGTTCTGGCCTTTGCGCTGTTCACCCTCTACAACGATTACCTGCAACGCAGCACCATCGGGCAGAACCTCGAATCATCGGTCGAGCAAGCGGGCGACCTTACCGCCAGCAGTGTGCAGAACTGGCTGAGCGGGCGGATCCTGGTGCTGGAAAACCTCGCGCAGAACATCGCGCACCAGGGCAGCAAGGCCGATTACCCAGGCCTGGTGGACCAACCGGCCTTCACCTCGAACTTCCAGTTCACCTACGTCGGCCAGACCGACGGCACCTTCACCCAGCGTCCCGACGCGAAGATGCCGGACGGCTACGATCCACGTCAGCGTCCCTGGTACAAGGCCGCCGTAGCGGCCGACAAGACCATGCTCACCCCGCCCTACATGGCCTCGGTCGGCGGGCTGGTGGTGACCATCGCCATGCCGGTCAAAGGCAGCGGGCAACTGCTGGGTGTGGTCGGCGGCGACCTGAGCCTGGAAACCCTGGTGAAGATCATCAACTCGGTGGACTTCGGCGGGATCGGCCACGCCTTCCTGGTCAGCGGTGACGGTCAGGTGATCGTCAGCCCCGACAAGGACCAGGTGATGAAGAACCTCAAGGACATCTACCCGGGTTCGGCCCTTCGTATCGCCAAGGGCATCCAGGAGGTCACCCTGAACGGCCAGGAACGCATCCTGTCGTTCACCCCGGTGGTGGGCCTGCCGTCGGCTGACTGGTACATCGGCCTGTCCATCGACAAGGACAAGGCCTACGCGCCACTGAGCAAGTTCCGCACTTCGGCACTGATCGCGATGTTCATCGCGGTGGCCGCCATCGCGGTATTGCTGAGCCTGCTCATCCAGGTGCTGATGCGTCCGCTGACCACCATGGGCCGGGCCATGCAGGATATCGCCCAGGGTGAGGGTGATCTGACCCGTCGCCTGCACATCGTTCACAAGGACGAGTTCGGCGAATTGGCCGGCTCCTTCAACCAGTTCGTCGAGCGGATTCATGCCTCGATCGCCGAAGTGTCCTCGGCCACGCGCCACGTACACGACCTGTCCCAGCGGGTGATGAACTCCTCGAACGCCTCGATCATCGGCTCCGATGAACAAAGCGCGCGGACCAACAGTGTCGCCGCCGCCATCAACCAGTTGGGTGCGGCCACGCAGGAAATCGCCCGCAATGCCGCCGATGCCTCGCAGCACGCCAGCGGTGCGAGCGAGCAGGCCGACGATGGCCGCCAAGTGGTGGAACGCACCATCCAGTCGATGACCGAGCTGTCGCAGAAGATCAGTCTGTCCTGCACCCAGATCGAGACCCTGAACGCCAGCACCGACAACATCGGGCACATCCTCGACGTGATCAAGGGCATTTCCCAGCAGACCAACCTGCTGGCCCTCAACGCCGCCATTGAAGCAGCCCGTGCCGGTGAGGCCGGACGGGGTTTTGCCGTGGTCGCCGACGAAGTGCGCAACCTGGCGCACCGTACCCAGGAATCGGCGGAGGAGATCCACAAGATGATCACCTCGTTGCAGGTCGGCTCCCGCGAGGCGGTGACCACCATGAATGCCAGCCAGGCCTCCAGCGAGGAGAGTGTCGAAGTCGCCAACCAGGCCGGTGCGCGACTGGTCAGCGTGACCCAGCGGATCGGCGAGATCGATGGCATGAACCAGTCGGTGGCGGCCGCGACCGAAGAGCAGACGGCGGTGGTCGAGGCTCTCAACCTCGACATCACCCAGATCAACCTGCTCAACCAGCAGGGCGTGGCCAACCTCAACGAGACGTTGAAGGACTGCGATGCGCTGGCACAGCAGGCGGGTCGCCTGAAGCAGTTGGTGGACAGCTTCAAGATCTGATTCCGGCCGACAGTCCGCTCCTGCGAAAGGGTAGGGGCGGCGTCAGTAAAAAGCTGTTCGCGGGCTTGCCCGCGAACAGGAACACCAGCGTCCTCAGCTCAACAACGCCCGCACATTTCCCATCGCCTCATCGGCGAACTCCTGGATGAAACGCCGAAACCCCGGCGTCCCCTGGGCGCTGGCCGCCGCCGGTTCGGCGATGATGGTCCAGGTCGCCCGGCAGCGCTCCTGCGCCAACGGTTCGACGCTCATCATCGCCCACAGTTGGCCAACCCCAAGCGTGTTGTAGAGCGTGGTCCAGGTCATGCGCATCGCCTGTTCGTCACGGCTGTTGAGCTGCTCGACCACCACATGGCCGTCCTTGAACGACTTCTTGCGCAGCGCGCCCACGCCTTCGCCAATCATCTCGATATGCGAAAGCGCCGTGACGAACACGGCGAAGCCGGCAAAGTCGCCGACCATGGCCCAGGCGCTGGCGGCGTTGGTGGGGAGCTCGACCGTGGACGTCACGGCCTCGCCTCGAGGGTTGCGGATCAGGGTATCGGGTTGCAGGGAGTGCATCATGATGTGCTCCAGGTGGTTGTGGTGAATCAGATGAATCGGATCTGCCTGAGGTAGTCGCAGCCCTTGCGCAGCAGCGCCGCACTCTTGACCGGATAGGTCGCCCCCATGCGCCGCACGCCGGCCTCGGCCTGGCTGTGCTCGATCGTCGAGATGTCGCCGATGTCTTCTTCGAAACCGTTGAGGTAGAAACCCAGCACCTCGAACAGCGCGTTATCGCGCTCGACCCGCTGCAGTTGCCGCTGCCAGTCGGCGACGCTGACCAGCCGGAACGCGTACCCGGCCTCGCGGAACGCCGCGACGTAGTCGTTCCAGCTCAGCGGTTGCGGGTTGTGCAGGTTGAAGACCCCGGTGCTGTCCGGCAGGCGTCGGCTGTGGGCGGCAATGAAGCGGGCGAGGAAGTCCACCGGCATCAGGTCGAAATTGAGCGCCAGGGCCGGCACCTGGCCCAGTTGCAGTGACCCCTTGAGCATCAGCAGCAGGCGATTGCGGTGCGGCTGGCAGACGCCGTTGCGACTGTTGAAGGCGATATTGCCGGGACGGAAGAGATTGACCCACGCGCCTTGCTCGCGAGCCCGCTGGGCAATCCGTTCGCCGACCCACTTGGACAGGTTGTAGCCATTGCGGATGTAGATCGGCGGCGTCTCGGCCGGCGGTTGTTCCAGCACCCGGCCCTGGTCGCTGACCCGGCTGCAGGCGGACAGGCTGGAGATGAAGTTGAAGATCTTCTTGCTGCGCCCCTCGCACAGGCGCAGGCACTCGAACAGCGGAGCGACGTTGTCGGGTGCCAGCGCCTCGTAGTCGAGCACGTGATTGACGTGGGCGGCGTTGTGGATCAGTACCCCGAACTCGCGGTCGATGCGTTCGTACACATCGTCGGCCAGCCCCAGGTGCGGCTGGCGGATATCCGCAGGGTAGACCCGCACACGCTCCAGGTTCAGGTGCTCCAGACGGTTGTCGCGCAGGGCCCGGGCAAAACGCGCGGCGGCCGGCTCGCTGGCGCTGTCGCGGACCAGGCAGGCGATCTCGCTGACGCCCGCCGCCAGCAGGGCCTCGACGAGGTGCACGCCGACGAAGCTGTTGGCACCGGTCAGCAGCACCTTGCCGCGGTCACCGGCACGCTGCGCCGGCAACGCCTGCCAGTCCAGCCCGCGTTCGGCATCGACCCGTATCCGCGGGCTCAATGCCCCAGCGGCCGACTCGCCCCTGACCAGCACCGCCAGCCGACACAGGGTCGGCTCCTCGATGAAGCGGTTGATGGAGATGCCATGCCCGTAACGGGCGCGAATGCCTAGCAGCATCTTCGACAGCAGGATCGAATGCCCGCCCAGGTTGAAGAAACTTTCATCGGTGGCGATCCCCTCGGCCGGCAATCCCAGCAGCCTGGCCCAAAGCGCCTGCAACCAGGCCTCGTCGGCATTGGCCGGCTGCCGCAGGCCTGGACTGCCACCCAGCCGGACCGGCAAGGCCAGCAGCGCCCGGCGGTCGACCTTGCCATTGGCGGCCATCGGCAACGCTGTCAGCTCGACATAGGCGGCCGGGTGCATGTAGTCCGGCAGGCAGCGCTCGACATACTGCCTGAGGGCTTCGCGGTGGCGGTCGGCACTGGTCGGCTGGGCCAGGTAGGCGAGGACCTGCCGACGGCTGTCGATGACCACCGCCACCTGGCGGTACAAGCGGCTGTCGCGCAGGCAGCGCTCGATTTCCTGGGGCTCGACCCGAAAGCCGCGGATCTTCACCTGGTGGTCCCGACGCCCGCAGAACTCGATCCCCTCGGCGGTCCACCTGGCCAGGTCGCCGGTACGATACGCCCGCAGTGCCGGGCCGCCGCCGGGGCGCAGTTCGATGAAGCTCCCGGCGCTCCGGTCCGCAGCGTTCAGGTACCCCAGGCTGACACCTGGCCCGACGATATGCAGTTCGCCGACCGTCTGCTCGACCACCGGCTGGCCGCATTCATCGAGAATGAACACCTGGCTGTTGGCGATCGGTCCACCCAGGCTGCGGTGGCCGGTGTCGGTGCGCCACTGCCGCGCGGTGATCAGCACCGTCGCCTCGGCAGGGCCGTAGAGGTTATGGAAATTCGTCTGCCCGGCGAGGCGTTCGATGATCCACGGCTCGCAGACATCACCGCCGGTCAGCAGATGGCTCAGGCCCAGCGGCGGCTCCAGCGGCAGGAGGCCGAGCAGCATCGGCGGCAGGAAGGCATGGCTGATCCGTTGCCCGCGGATCAGTCGGGCGAGCTGTGCGGGATCGCGTCGCTGATCCTCGCTGGCGACCACCAGTTCGGCGCCCTGGATCAGGCTGGGGAAGATATCGATCAGTGACGCATCGAAGCCCGGTGTCGAGAACTGCAGCACCCGGTGCCGGGCTTCGAGTTCCACGTAATCGGCATACCACGCGCAGAAATGGGCGAGGTTGGCCTGGCTGAGCAGGATGCCCTTGGGCTGGCCGGTGGTGCCCGAGGTATAGAGCGCCAGACACGGCATTTGCGCGGTGAGGGCACGGCGTACCAGGGACGCGCCCAATGAGCCGTCGTCGCTACGCACGGTGGTGACATCCAGCGAGGGCAGGCGATCACCCATCGGGTGCCGGCCATCATGCAGCAGCAGGGCGGCCCCGGCGTCCGCCAGGATGAACTGCTGGCGTTGCAGTGGCTGATTCGGGTCCAGGGGCAGGTAGACCGCGCCACAGCCGAGAATGGCCAGCAGGCTGGCGTAGAAGGCCGGTGTCTTCGCCAGGCACAGGCCGATCACGGCGGGCTCCTCACGGCTATCCAGTCGGGCGAGGGCCGCCAGCAGGCGCTCCTGGATCGCCAGGCCGTGGGCATGCAACTGGCGGTAACGGGTCACCGCGCCGGCCACATTCAGGGCCGGGCGTTCGGCGAACTGCCGCAGACTGTCTTCGATCCGCTGGATCACCGGTACGGCTGCCAGGGCCAGCAGTTCGGGCCGGGCCGTGTGGTTGAGGCGGTGTTCGAAGGCCAGTGACTCCAGGGCCGACAGCGGATGCTCGACGCCACCGGGCGGTGGGGTGATGGAGGGGACTTCAAGAAAATAGCCACGCTCGCGGGCGAAACGGCTGACCAGCAGCGCACCCAGTTCCACCAGCTCACGGCTTGCTGCCAGCCGCAGGACCTGGCCATTGCCGCTGTCGTCCCGGGCTAGCGGCTGGCGCCGGATCAGCCGTCCGTCCTGCCAGCAGCGCAGGGCCAGCGCCGGCAGCGGGCCGGGCGCCGGCGGGCCGTACTCCAGGCGCAAGCCAAGCCGTGGCGCGTTGCCGCCCGCCACCGGCAGCGGCTGGCTGCCATCCTCGATCAGCAGGTCGGCAGCCCAAGGCCGGCTTGCGTCACCGCTCTGGTGCCGGATCACATGACCCTGCTGCTCCAGCTCCCTCTTCAGGTCATCCAGCACCTGGCTGTGCCCGACCAGGAGGATGTCGAGGCGTCTCATGACGCGCTCCCGGGCTGGAGCAGATAGTCACCCAGCGTCTCCTGCACGCAGGCAGAGTCCAGCAGCGAACTGTTGCGCAGGAAGCGCACGATATTGATCACCAGCGGGTGATGCCGATTGAGCGGGTAGGCCAGGCTGGCGGCTTCGCTCCTGAGGGCCTGGCGGATCGGCTCGCCGACCGGCAGGTGTTCGATGACAGTGAAGTCGAAGGCTTTCTGCAGGTCGTTGGTCAGGTAATGGACGATGAACACCGGCAGGATCTCGGCAAGCGCTTCACGATCCGCCTCGCTCGCACCCTGCCAGTAAAGCCGTACCAGGCGGGTCCAGAACCCGGCATGACGGCCTTCGTCGAGCAGGTGGTCGGCCATCAGCCCCTTGACCGAAGCCTTGACCGACCCCTCCTGGGCGAAGGCTGCAACATCGTTGGTCACGGTGTTTTCCGCCATCGCCACGCAGATCAGCTCGACGGCGCCGCGCAAGTGTTCCGGCGCCATGCCCAGGGCTGCCGGTATCGCGCGGCTCAGCTCGATCTCGCCGGGCATCGCCAGCGGCTGGATGTCGGTCAGGGCGATGGTCTGCTGCATGAAGTCCATTGCCGCCAGGGCGTGGTAATCCTCATCCACCACCACCGTCATGGCGGCATAGCGGCAGGCCAGCGGGAAGCGGATCGGGAAGCGGTCCTTGGCAATGCGCCGTGCGGTACGGTCGACGATCTCGGTCTCGAAAATCACCACATCGTTGATGAACTTGTAGAGGCTCTGGGTCAGCACGAAGTCGCGCTGCTCGGGGCAGTGGGCGAGCAGGGTGCCACTGTTGGCCAGGGGTTGGCGGCTGAGCGGGTAGATCAGCCGGTCATCGTCCTCCAGCAGGCGCCGCGGACGGGTACGGATGCTGGCGCGGTTTTCCCAGGCCTCGACGAAGGCGCTGTAGTCGGCGGCGTTCATGAGGCGACTCCGATGGGCTCGGCCCGCAGTTTCAGGAGCACGGCGTCCCACACCGCGAAGACATGGCTTTCCATGAAGCGCATAAGTCGTTTCAGTGAATCGACTTCACTGAAAACAGGATGCTCAAGTAATTGTGCCTGTTCATATTCGAGGCGTTTTTCATAAATATTCATTGGCCACCTTGGTGGTTGGTAAGTTGGATGGCGATAAACAGCCGATTCCATACATTGCTGCCATGGGCTGAATAACAGGCGAACGAAGGCCTCAATCGGTAATTGAAAGTCGAGAGGCCTGAGGCAGCAGCATGGATGACCGGTCTGAGCCATGCGCCACAGCGCTGCGAGGGCAGGGCTGGGGTGCGTGTTTCCGGTTATTCAAACCTAGTACACAAGACAAGTTTCGATCAAGTTGTTTTTAAGTTTATTGAAGTTTCCACCTTTATAAGGAATGAGCGGTGCTTATAAAACAATTCAAATTTGTTTTATTTGGCGTAAGAGTGCCTTTTCCGCCCAATAACCGGCAGAATTAAAACAATGAGTGAATGCCTCACTCGGGCCACTCTTCAAACGGTTGAACGATGGTTTGGGTCGGCAGGGCCGGGACACGCTTGCTCCGTGCCTTGCGGCCTGTGGCAAAGCTCCTTCTGGTGAGTCTCCTATCCGGGTATCGCGTGGCGGGTTCGTACCGCGTCGATTGGCAAGGGTGTGCCCAAATGCGCGGCTCGGCTATCGCCTGAGGAGGCGCAGCACGTCCGACGCCTCGACCGGGCCTGGTCATCCCGCGTCAGCCAGGGTGACGCGGGGCAGGCCTCATGAGAGCGCTCGGGGCGATGCCGCGACTGGCCGGCACCCGTGCGCCGGCGGGCGGATCAGGACTTGCCAAGGTAGCGCTGGATGACTTCGATGCCTCGTCGCAAGTGCTGTTGCAGATGCGCCACGCAGGCATCGACCTGGCCGGCACGGGCCGCCTGGAGCAGTTCCCGGTGATCGTCCTGGGAGAGTTTCCCCAGGCCCATGGCCGACAGATTGAAGCGCAGGAAGCGTTCCTCCTCCACCAGGCCCTGTTCGATCAGCGCCAGCAGCTTTTGGTTGGGTGCCTTGCAATAGAGGCTCATGTGGAACAGGCGATTGAGCCGCCCCACGTGGGTGTAGTCGGTCTGCGCTTCCAGTTCGTCGACATATGCGGCACTGCGCTCCAGGTCTTCTGCGCTGAGCAGTGGCACCGACAGGCGCAGGGCCTGGGACTCCAGCAGGATGCGCAGGTCGTAGTTTTCCGTCGAGGTATCGTCGATCAGCGGCGCCACCACCGCGCCCTTGTACTGTACGACATGCAGCAGCGACTGCGCCTCGAGTTGGCGCAACGCCTCGCGGACCGGCATGCGACTGACGCCGAACAGCGTGGCCAGTTCCTGTTGGCGCAAGGCCGTGCCGCAGGGCAATCGCCCGTCGAGAATGGCGCCGCGCAAGGTTTCCTCGATCACCGCCCGGGCGAGGTAGGCGGGAATCGGGCCGCTGACGAGGATGCTGCCCAGAGGGTTCGGTTTTTTTGCCACGTTCAGACCACCTGCTGCTCGATGGGCAGCTGAAATCGAATTCGACGCAATGCCTGCCGTCACCCGGACGCTGGTCAAACCGCTGCCGGGGTCCTTCCACAGCGATAATTGCAAGGTGCCATTTTCTTCCAGCAAAGCCTGCGGAACTATCAATCGTTTCCCTGATAAGTGTAGGTCTCCGTCATTTTGTAAGTACGTTTTACTTTGCAGCGGCGAGGCATTTTGCACACCGTCGGGCGTTGCCCCGGATCGAAGTCCGCCAGTGTCCTATGCATATTCCCAAATGATATTTAAATTATTTCTCTTATGACTATATTGTCGTCCCACTGCGTACCCACCGACCAATCGGTGCGCCGCACGAACTGAACCAACACGGGACCACCGTGAGTTTCTGATCGAGGCGCGCTGTCGGGCGTGCTCTGCGTGGGAGTGAATACATGTCTTTGGTTTCTGCGGTTTCCCCGGCGCCGGTGGCGGCGTCCCAATCCTTCGAGATCCGCCCTTTCGTCGGCGCGACAGGCGCCGAAATCATCGGCCTGGACCTGCGCCAGCCGGTCAACGAAGAGGACTTCTCCCGCATCCACCGTGCGCACCTGGATCACCATGTGCTGGTGTTTCGTGACCAGCGTATCAGCCCCGAGCAGCAGATCGCCTTCAGTCGTCGTTTCGGCGTGTTGCAGATCCATGTACTCAAGCAATTCCTGCTGGCCGGGCACCCGGAGATCCTGATTGTCTCCAACATCGTCGAGAACGGTCAGAACATCGGTCTGGGCGATGCCGGCAAGTTCTGGCACTCGGATCTTTCCTACAAGGAACTGCCGAGCCTCGGTTCGATGCTGCATGCCCAGGAGTTGCCGGCCGAAGGTGGCGACACCCTGTTCGCCGACCAGCACAAGGCCTGGGACAGCCTGCCCGAAGGGCTGCGCAAGGCGGTCGAAGGCCGCTCGGCGGCACATTCGTATACCGCGCGCTACAGCGAGAGCAAATTCGAGGGCAACTGGCGCCCGACCCTGACTCCGGAACAACTGGCCCAGGTCGCCGAGGTGGTGCACCCGATCGTCCGCACCCACCCGGAGACCGGCCGCAAGGCGCTGTTCGTCAGCGAAGGTTTCACCACCCGCATCGTCGGCCTGCCGGACGACGAGAGCCGGCAGATTCTCGCCGAGCTTTACGCCCACAGCGTGCTCCCGGAAAACATCTACCGCCATCATTGGCAGCCCCATGACCTGGTGTTCTGGGACAACCGCTCGCTGATTCATCTGGCTGCCGGCTGCCCGAACCATCTGCGCCGCAAGCTCTACCGCACCACCATCCAGGGCGATGCCCCATTCTGACCTGATCGCTTGAAGGAGCATCGTCATGCCTGCACCCTTTGCGCTGCTGCCGAAACTCGGCCGCCTCACCACCACCCTCGGCCTGAGCCTCAGCCTGCTGGCCGGTAGCCTGCTGGCACCGGCCAGCGCTCACGCCGAAGGCGAGATCCGCATCGCCGAACAGTTCGGCATCGTCTACCTGCTGCTCAACGTGGTTCGCGACCAGCACCTGATCGAGAAGCACGGCAAGGCCGAAGGCATTGACATCAAGGTGGACTGGACCCAGCTGTCCGGCGGCTCGGCGATCAACGACGCGCTGCTCTCCGGTTCGGTGGACATCGCCGGCGCTGGCGTCGGCCCGCTGCTGACCATCTGGGACCGTACCTACGGCCGACAGAACGTCAAGGCCGTGGCGTCGCTGGGCAACTTCCCCTATTACCTGGTGAGCAACAACCCCAAGGTCAAGACCATTGCCGACTTCACCGAACAGGACCGCATCGCCCTGCCGGCGGTGGGCGTCTCGGTGCAGTCGCGCTACCTGCAGTACGCGGCGGCCAAGCTGTGGGGCGACAAGGAATTCAACCGCCTGGACAAGTACACCGTCGCCGTCCCGCACCCGGACGCCACCGCGGCCTTGCTGGCCGGCGGCACCGAACTGACCGGGCACTTCTCCAACCCGCCGTTCCAGGAGCAGGCACTGGAGAACCCCAACGTCCACGTGGTGCTCAACAGCTACGACCTGTTCGGGCCGAACTCGCCGACCGTGCTGTTCGCCACCGAGAAGTTCCGCAACGACAACCCCAAGACCTATAAGGCCTTCGTCGAAGCCCTGGCCGAGGCCGCCGATTTCGCCCAGAAGGACAAGGGCGCGGCGGCGGACACCTACCTGCGGGTGACCAAGGCCAAGATCGACCGGGCGGCGTTGCTCAAGATCATCGACAACCCGCAGTTCGAATTCACCGTGACGCCGAAGAACACCTACCCGCTGGCCGAATTCCTCTATCGCGTGGGCGCCATCAAACACAAACCCGAGTCGTGGAAGGACTACTTCTTCCAGGACGCCAAGCCGCTGCAGGGGAGCTGACCGTCATGAATGCCCCCTTGCAAGGCCACACGGCCAGCAAACCGACCGCTACCACCCCCGCGTTGCTGGCGGTCGACCAGGTCAGCCTGGAGTACCGCACCCCGCAGCGGGTGGTGCGGGCCACGCACCGGGTCAGTTTCGAAGTCGACCAGCAGGACCGCTTCGTCCTGCTCGGGCCCTCGGGCTGCGGCAAGTCGACCCTGCTCAAGGCGGCGGCCGGGTTCATCCGGCCCTGTGAGGGCGAAATCCGCCTGCAGGGCCAGGTGGTCACCGAGCCGGGCCCGGACCGTATCGTGGTGTTCCAGGAGTTCGACCAGTTGCCGCCGTGGAAGACGGTCAAGCAGAACGTCATGTTCCCGCTGCTCGCCTCCGGCACCCTCAAGCGCCGCGAGGCCGAGGAGCGCGCCCTGCACTACCTGGAGAAGGTCGGCCTGGCGGCCTTTGCCGAAGCCTATCCGCACACCCTGTCCGGTGGCATGAAGGCCCGGGTGTCGATCGCCCGCGCCCTGGCGATGCAGCCGAAAATCCTGCTGATGGACGAACCGTTCGCCGCCCTCGACGCCCTGACCCGGCGCAAGATGCAGGAAGAGCTGCTGCAACTCTGGGAAGAGGTGCGTTTCACCCTGTTGTTCGTCACCCACTCGATCGAAGAGGCGCTGGTGGTGGGTAACCGTATCCTGCTGCTGTCGCCCCATCCGGGGCGGGTGCGGGCGCAGATCCACAGCCATCAGTACGACCTGCACAGCCTGGGCGGTGCGGACTTCCAGGCCTCGGCGCGGCGCATCCATCGGCTGCTGTTCGACGAAACCCCGCAGGCCGAAACCGAACTGGATTTTGCCGATATCCGCATTGCCTATTGAGCGGCTGGAGAGTTGCCGATGAGTCTTTCATCCCCCGTGCGTGAAGAATATGAAGTCATCCTGGAGCCGCTGCTCGAAGTGCCGCTGGAGCGCGAACTGTCGCTGGCGCAACGGCTGTGGCAACAGGGCTGGCTGCGCAAGAGCCTGATCCTGGTGCTGCTGGCGGTACTCTGGGAGGCGGTGGCGCGTTACCAGGACAACGACTTGCTCCTGCCAACCTTCCTGCAGACCGCCAGTGCCCTGTACGACGGCCTGCTCAGTGGCGAGCTGCTGGGCAAGGTATGGATTTCCCTGCAGGTGCTGCTCAAGGGCTATGTGCTGGGCGTGGTGCTGGCGTTCGGCCTGACCACCCTGGCGGTGTCGAGCCGCTTCGGCCGCGACCTGCTCGGCACCCTGACCTCGATGTTCAACCCGCTGCCGGCCATCGCCCTGTTGCCGCTGGCGCTGCTGTGGTTCGGGTTGGGGCAGAACAGCCTGATCTTCGTGCTGGTGCACTCGGTGCTCTGGGCGCTGGCGCTCAATACCTACGCCGGATTTCTCGGCGTGTCGGAGACCCTGCGCATGGCCGGGCGCAACTATGGCCTCAGGGGCCTGCGCTTCGTGCTGTTCATCCTGATCCCGGCGGCGCTGCCGTCGATCCTCGCCGGGTTGAAGATCGGCTGGGCATTCGCCTGGCGCACCCTGATCGCGGCGGAACTGGTGTTCGGTGCCACCAGCGGCAAGGGCGGGCTGGGCTGGTATATCTTCCAGAACCGCAACGAGCTGTACACCGACAAGGTGTTCGCCGGGTTGGCGGTGGTGATCCTGATAGGCCTTTTGGTGGAGAACCTGGTGTTCGACAGCCTGGAGCGGGTGACGGTGAAGCGCTGGGGCATGCAGCGCTAAGCGGTGTGGTTCGATCTGACACCTTCGCGGGCAAGCCCGGCTCCTACAGAATCATGTGGTACATAACCTCTGTGTTCGACGCGGCCCTGTAGGAGCCGGGCTTGCCCGCGAAGGCATAGGCCCAGGCACCGCCTGACTCAAGGGTTCTGCAAAAACACCACATACCCGCGAAACCACTCGCTGCCCTTCAGGTACCCGGGCTCCTGCCACTCCCCACCCTGGATCAGGCCGACCTTGAACGGCAACCCCAGCCGGTTCATCCGCGGCAGGTATGCGGCATAGTCGGGAATGCTGCGGCGGCCCTGGTAGGTCTGTACCACCACTTCATCCACCACTCCCCGCAACTGGGCGATGGCCGTCGGGTCGGCGTTGCTGCTCCAGTCCATCAGCCCGGTGATGCTCAGGCGCAAATCAGTCGGCAGCCGCTTGCGCAGGTCGCGCAGGAAGTCGGCGTACTCGTCGAGGTAGCGGGTGCGGGCATCGAAGTCGATCTGGATGCCCACCACCGGGTTGCCCGCCTGCTGCCAGCGTTTCACTTGGCCGAGCAACTGGCGATAGACCGATTCCGGCCAGCGCAGGGTGTGGGCACGATAGACCACCCAGACCTCGCCCCGGGTCAGGCGCGGAATCGCGATGCCCTGGGCGATGAAACGGACACCCTGTTGGCGTGACCGGCTGATCTGCCCTTGCAGCACGTACAGGCTGCGCGCCTGGGCCAGCACCGGCTGTGGCGCGACCCCGCTCCACAGCCAGAACGCATCATGCTCACGCGCATCGACCGCCGCCAGCGCCTGGCCGGCACTCAGCCAGGCGGCCAGCAGCAGCCAGCACCCACGGCCCATCGACACTTACCAGTAGTACTGCAGCGACTTGCCCCACTGGGTGTCGGCGTAGCTGCCCTTCAACTGCTTGAACCAGGCCTTGCGTTGCGCCGGCTCGACCTCCTTGCCGCCGCAGCTGTTGTAGCCGGCCGGGGCGTAGCAGTTGATGGCCCGGAATAGCGCGTAGGCCTTGTCCGTGCGCGAGGCCTTGGCATCGGCCAGGACCAGTTGGTAGCCGTCGAGGCGCGAGTACAGCGGGCCCTTGAACAGCGATGGGGTGCCGCCCAGTTCGTCCTTGTTGCGCTGGCTGTCCAGCGGCATGCCATCCAGGCCGTTGCGCAGGATGAATTCGCCCAGGCAGTTCAGCGCCGCCGGTGCCTTGGCATCGGCCTGCAGGCTGGCAACGGTCTCGGCGATGGTCGGGCAAACGTAGCCGGATTCGGCCTTGGCGCCATTCCAGCGGAACAGCTTCAGCGACTGGCCACCGCTGTAGACGTAGCCCAGGCTGCTGCCCAGCTTGGTGTCGGCCGGTTCGGCGGGCAGTTGCTTCAGGTCTTCGCTGAAGTCCTGGTAGTGACCCAGGCGCAGGTCCTTGTACAGCAGCACGAACAGCGCGCTGTCGCGTTCGCTGGCATCCGCGCCCTGCTTGACCTGCTGGCGCAGCAGTTCGGCATCGGCCACGTGGCGCAGCAGGATGGCGCGCACCTGGGCGGTCTTGATCGGCGAGTCGGCGGCGAACACCTTGGCCACCTGCTGGCTGCGCTCGTAGTGGTTGGCCAGCGCCAGTTCCAGTTGTTCACGTTGCAACGGCTGCTTCGCCTGGGCCAGCAATTGCAGCCAGAGGTTCTCGGCCGCCGGCCAGTCCTGCCTGGCCTCCAGCGCCAGACCGCGCAGCACCTGCTGGCTGAAGGCGAAGTAGTCGAGTTTCGACGGGATCTCGCCGGGCAGACTCTTGAGCGCCGCTTCCGGGTTTTTCTCGACATACAGGTGGAACACCGCCAGCAGGTAGTCATGCAGCGCCGGCTGGGCGGCGAAGATCGATTTGTGGGCCTGCAGGGTTTCCAGTGTCAGCTGTTTCCTGGTTTCGTAGTCGCCCGTCGTGCGCATCGCCATCAGGTCGTTGACGGCCTGGAACAGCGGGTCCTTGATTTCGCCGACGCCGAACACCAGCTTGCTGTCGATTTCCTGCACCAGGCTGTCCGAGGAAACGTTGCGCGGGGCGTCTTCGGGCAGGCTGAACTGCCAGAGGTATTCGGCCGCCTGCTTGTCGCTGTCACCCGCCAGCCAGTAGACCCGGCGCAACAGGCCGCGGGCGGAAGTGGCGTAGGCGCCCTGTGGATAAGCCTTGAGGTAGGCATTGAAGCCGTCCTCGGCCTGCTTCAACTGCGCCGGGTCGGCCTCCTTGTCGGTCGGCATGCCCTCGGCATCGAAGCTGTTCTGCTGGGCGATGTTCAGGGCGGTACGCGCCTGCATGTAGTGCGCGGTTTCCTTCAGCCAGGGCTGGCTGTTCTGCGCCAGGCTGGCGAAACCGCTGGCGGCCTCGCTGAACCGGCCGCTGTAGAAGTCGCTGGCGGCCCGCAGGTAGGCGACGAACGCCTGGCCTGGCGCGGACTGCACATCGGTGGGCAGCAGCGCCGCCTGCTGTGCCGGGTCCCAGTTGCAGGCGGTGAGCATCTGGACCCGCGAGCGGGCCAGGGCCTGACGTTCGGTTTCGGACAGCTCGCCAGTGCCGAGCAGGGCCTCGATGAAGGCGCTGGTGCTTTCCTCCGAGTTGCTGCGGCAGCGGCTGCCTTCGCCGGAAAGGAAGGCGTCGCCGGCCGGTGCCTCGTCGCCGCGCTTGATGCCGAGCTTTTCCAGGGTCTCGTCCAGCTCGACGCTTTCGGCGTTGCTCACCTCGCCGCTGGCGTCCGGCACACTCGATTGCAGCCGGGTGTTGGCGAACGGCACCGGGCCGTAGCCTTCGGCGAGGTCGTCTTCGCTCAGTTCGTTGGGTGCCAGCGGCAGCTTGCCCTGGTCCGCCAGCAGCAGGCGCAGGTTGACCCGGCTGTCGTTACCGGGGGCGAGGAAGGCCAGGTTGCTGCAACGGTCCAGGCCGTACTGCATCATCGACCAGCGTGGATAGCAGAAATCATCGGAGCTCGCCTGGGCCTGGGACGAGAAGGCGACGCCCAGCGCCAGGGATGTCAGAAGAGCGATACGCATGAATTGTCCTTAATCCGTAAACGTGCGGCGCCGAGGCCGGGAGGGTGCTCATCATACCGAAGCCCGGGATGTACACCTATGCTTGTACGGGGCCAGGCAACGCAGGCTGTGACCTGCCGCACATCGGTGAACCGGGGCTCCATACTGGCAATTTGCTTGACGCTCACCCTGGCTACCGTAGACTCGCGATTGTCCGACAAGGAGTCACTGTTATGCAGCGTTTTTGGGGTGTGGTTTTCGGGTTGTCCTGTGTGGCGTACGTGGCTCAGGCCCAGGCTGCCGAGACCGACCCGCTGTTGGACACGGCCGCACCGGCGGCCCATGCGACCGCCGCCAGCGAGGCCCGTGGCGTGTTGCGCGCGCGGGACCAGGCAATGCTCGCCAGCGAGTTGTCCGGGCGCATCGTCGAGCTGCCGTTCAGCGAAGGCGAAGCCTTCAAGCAGGGCGATACCCTGGCGCGTTTCGACTGCTCGGCCTACCAGGCCCAGCTCAATGCGGCCCAGGCCGCCGGCCGCGGTGCCAACGAGGAACTGGCCCACAACCGCCAGCTCGCCTCGCTCAATTCGGTCGGTCGTTTCGAGGTGGCCCGGGCCGAGGCCAAGGTCGCCGAAACCCAGGCCCAGGCCCAGGTCTATCAGGTTCAGGTCAAGCGTTGCAGCGTGATCGCGCCCTATGACGGCCAGATCGTGCAGCGCAAGGTCCAGCGCTACGAAAGTGTCTCGGTCGGCTCGCCGATGCTGGAGATCGTCGACAACCGCACCCTGGAAATCCACCTGCTGGTGCCGTCGCGCTGGATGGGCAAGCTCAAGCCCGGACAGACCTTCAGCTTCGTCCCGGATGAAACCGGCCAGCCGCTGACCGCCACCATCAAGCGCCTCGGCGCGCGGATCGACGAAGGCAGCCAGACCCTGCTGCTGGTGGCCAGCCTGCCCAAGGCCGAAGGCCTGCTGGCGGGCATGAGCGGCACGGCGCATTTCGCGGAGCTGAAATGAACGCACCGGTGGCGGGAGCGGTGGAGCGGGTCTTTGCCCAGTTCCTCGACCTGGAGCGGCTGACCCGGGCCGCCCGCACCACCGAGCAGTTGGCCTACAGCCTGGTCAATGACGGCCAGGCGCTGTTCGGCTTTCGCCATGCCGCGCTGCTGATCGCCGGCAAGGTGCGCGCGGTGACCGGGGTCAGCGCGGTGGAGCCGAATGCGCCGTTCGTAGCCTTCGTCGAACACGCCGTGGCGCAACTGTTCAAGCTGGAACGGGCCAAGCCCGCCACCGTGGTACCGATGGAGGCTTTCAGTGCGTCGGTGGTCGAAGACTGGCAGAGCCTGTCGGCGTCGCAGGTGTTCTGGCTGCCGCTGCTGGACCACAAGGGCGAGGTGTTCGGCGGCCTGTGGCTGGCCCGCGACAATCCCTGGAGTCCTTCCGAACAGGTGTTGCTGGCACAACTGGGCGACACCTACAGCCATGCCTGGCTGGCCCTGCAGCCGCGTCGGCCATGGCGGCTGCGCCTGACCCGCAAGCGCCAGGTGCTGCTGCTGGCCCTGGCGCTGCTGAGCCTGCTGATTCCGGTGCGCCAGTCGGTACTGGCGCCGGCCGAGGTCGTGCCGCTGGCCGGGCGGGTGGTGGCGGCGCCGCTGGACGGGGTGGTCGCCGAGTTCCTGGTCAAGCCCAACCAGACGGTGAAGACCGGCGATTTGCTGGTCCGTTTCGAAAGCACCACCCTCAAGGCCCAGGCCGATGTGGCCCAGCGGGCACTCGGGGTGGCCGAGGCCGAATTGAAGGCCAACGCCCAGCGGGCCTTCGCCGATGCCGAATCGAGTGCGAAACTCGACCTGCTGGCGGCCCGGGTCGAGCAGAAGCGCGCCGAGCGTGACTACGCCGCCGAACTGCTCAAGCGCAGCGAGGTGCGCGCCGAGCGCGACGGCATCGCGGTCTTCGCCGATGCCGAGCGTTGGACCGGCAAGCCGGTGCAGACCGGTGAGCGCCTGATGGAACTGGCCGACCCGAGCCAGGCCGAACTGCGCATCGAACTGGCGGTGGGTGACGCCATCGCCCTGGAACCGGACGCCGAAGTGGCGCTGTTCCTCGACAGCGATCCGCTGCAGCGCCATTCGGCCAGGCTCGAGCGGGTGGCCTATGAGGCGCAGACCACGCCGGCCGGCCAGTTGGCCTATCGCCTGGACGCCAGCTTCAGCGACTCGCCGCCACCGCGTATCGGCCTGCGCGGCACCGCGAAAATCTTCGGCCAGCGCGCACCGCTGGCCCTGTACCTGCTGCGCCGGCCGCTGGCCGGGCTGCGCCAGAGCGTCGGCCTGTAATGAACCTGCCCAGCCTGCGCGCGGACCTGCAACTCACACCCGCCTCGGCGGCCCTCGACGGCTCGCCACGCTGGACCCTGGCCGATCCGGTGCGCGGTCGCTATTTCAAGCTGGGCGCCCAGGCCATTCGCCTGCTGCGGCACTGGTCGCTGGGTGACCCGGCGCGGGTGCTGCAGGCGGCGAACGACGAACCGGGTCTGCCGTTGGGCGAGCCGGAACTGGAACAGATGCTGGTCTTCCTGCGCAGCCACGACCTGATCGCCGCACTCGATCCGCAACAGCGCGCCAGCTACGCCTGGAAGGCCGCCGCCTCGCGCCAGAGCCTGTGGCAGATGGCGCTGCACCAGTACCTGTTCTTCCGTATTCCGCTGTGGCGTCCGGATGCCTTTCTCAACCGCGCCTGGCCATGGCTGGCGCGTTTCGGCCCGCGGTTGCTGCGCTACGGGCTGCCGCTGACCCTGGGCCTCGGGGTGTTCCTGGTCTCGCGGGACTGGGAGCGCTTTCTCGCGACCTTTCCCCACCTGTTCAGCCTGGGCGGGGCGATGGCCTTTGGCGTGGCGCTGTTCTTCGCCAAGCTCTGTCACGAATTCGGCCATGCCTTCATGGCCAAGCGCGCCGGCTGCCGGGTGCAGAGCATGGGCGTGGCGTTCATGGTGCTGCTGCCGCTGTTCTATACCGACGTCAGCGATGCCTGGCGGGTCAACGACCGCAAGGCACGGCTGCTGATCGGCGCCGGTGGGGTGCTGGCGGAAATGCTGCTGGCCTGCATCGCCCTGCTGGCCTGGTCGCTGCTGCCGGACGGCGCGGCGCGCACGGCGGCGTTCATGCTCGCCAGTGCCACCTGGCTGACGACCCTGGCGGTCAACCTCAACCCGTTCATGCGCTTCGATGGCTATTTTCTGCTCAGCGATTTCTGGGAGGTCGACAACCTCCAGGGCCGGGCCTTCGCCCTGTGTCGCTGGCGCTTGCGCGAGGCGCTGTTCGGCTACGGCGAGCCGGCACCCGAGCCCTGGTCGGCCAGCATGCGCCGGCGGCTGCTGGGCTGGGGCTTCATGTCCTGGCTGTGGCGGGCGGCGCTGTTTTTCGGGATCGCCCTGGCGGTCTATCACCTGTTCTTCAAGTTGCTGGGTATCTTCCTGATGCTGGTGGAGCTGGGCTGGTTCATCTTCCTGCCGATCTTCAAGGAGACCCGCGAATGGTGGGCACGCCGCGAACAGGCGCACACCCCGCGGGTACTGCTCAGCGGCCTGGGCCTGCTGGGCCTGCTGTTGCTGGTGGCGGTTCCCTGGCGCAGCAGCGTGGAAGTGCCGGCGATGCTCGAGGCCGGGCGGGTCACGGCGTTGCATGCGCCGGTGGCGGCGCGGGTCCGCCAGGTCAATGTGGAGGATGGCCAGCGGGTCGAGCAGGGCGCAGTGCTGGTGGAACTGGAGTCGCCGGATATCGAATCGCGCTCGATCATCGTCCGGCGCGAGATCGATATCCTGCAATTGCAGCTGCGGCGCCAGGCCGGTCGCAGCGAAACCGCGGCGGATGTCGGCATTCTCGAACAGCGGCTGGCCGAATCGGTGGCCGAGTACCGTGGCCTGCAGGCCCGGCGTGAACGCCTGCTGTTGCGGGCACCCCAGGCCGGCCAGGTGCGTGACCTGATGCCGCAGTTGCGTGCCGGACGCTGGGTTTCGACCCGCGAGCCGCTGGCGCGGATCGTCGAGGAGGGCACGCGCCTGCGCGGCTATCTGGCCGAGGAGGACCTGTGGCGGGTCGCGCCCGGTGCGAGCGGTCGTTTCGTCGCCGATGACCCGATGCGCCCGGCCTGGCCGGTGGAACTGCTGGATGTCGATGCCAACGGTGTGTCCGTCATCGACCAGGAGGCGCTGACGTCCGACCACCACGGGCCGATTGCCGTGCGCCGTGACGAGAACCGCCGGCCGGAGCCGGTGCAGGCGCAGTACGGCGCGCGGCTGAAGCTGCTCGAAGAGGTGCCGACACCCAGTCATCCGCTGCGCGGCGTGGCGGTGTTGCAGGGACGCAGCGAGTCGCTGCTGGGCATCGCCTGGCGCCGGATGGCGGCGCTGGGCGTGCGTGAAAGCGGTTTTTGACCATTAACCAGGTTCAGGGAAATATTCCGATGTTGAACAGTTCGTCGGCTGCCGGTTTGTCCATGCGGCCCGCGCGGCCCACCGATGCACCCTTTCTGCAGAGTCTCTACCAGTCGGCCCGTCCGGAATTGCAGTTGATCGATGCCGAGCCGGAACTGATCGAGCAGGTGATCGCCCAGCAGTTCCAGGTTCAGGAACAGGGTATCGGCGAGCATTTCCCCAATGCCCTGCACTATGTGGTGGAGAAGCTCGATACGCCCATCGGCGTGCTCAGCGCCGACTTCGGGCCCAATGAAATCCGCGTCCTGTACCTGGCGTTCATTCCGGCGGCACGGGGCAAGGGTTTCGGTCGGATGGTGCTGCAGGACGTGCAGAAGGCCGCCACCCAGGTGCGCTGCCCGGTCGCGACGACGGTCTGGGCGAGCAATCCCCAGGCGCGCCAGCATTACCTGGCGCTGGGGTTTCAGGTCGAAGAGAGCACACCGGGGGCCGAGCGGCTGGTGTGGTATCCGGGTTTCAGTTGAAGACGATGTTGAAGTAGCCCAGGGCCGGATCACGGCCCAACGCCGGCTCCCGCGACACGAACACCTCCTCGAGCCGCCCCAGGCCTGGCAACTCCAGGCTGCACAGGCCGTCGACGAAATCCGTCGGTTGCAGGCTGTGCAACTGGACGATGAACGGCGTACGTGTCATTTCCGGCAACTGTGCCTGCGAGCGCAGCGCTATGGACTCGATCCGGACTTGTAACGGGCTGCCGTCGGGCAGGTAGAGCGGGCAGGACTGATCCACCAGGGGCTGGAAGTGTTCGCTTGAAACATGTTGCAGCATTGATGCTCTCCGTTTGTGTGGGAGCCGGGCAGCCGGCTCCCACGGGCTCTATCAGTTGCGCGAAGGGTAGAGCCCTTCCAGGGCGATGCTGAAGTTCACCGCCAGGTAGGGGTTGATCACGTTGATCGGTATGCTGCCACCGACAGTGTTCAGAGTGCCGCCGATGGTGCTGCCCACGCCCTTGAGCGGAACGGCCGTTCCCAACTGGTCGGAGAAGATGCCGGCCGAGGGTGGGCCCGACGGTGCGGAGGCGCCGATGTAGCAGTTGGTCGCCGTTGGTGCGGTGACCGCATTGCTGGGTGCGCTCGCCAGGCCGATGGTGGTGGTGACGGTCAGCCCGGCGGTGGAGATCTGCTGGGCTGGCACGTTGGTGCTCAGCAGGGTGACGTTCTCGGTGCCAGCGCTCTGGCCGATGGTGCGCGAGGACAAGCCGGGTCCGGTGCCCTGGCCGACGGGCAGGCGGCTCTGCAGGTTGGGGAGGGCAAAGTTGGTTGTGCCGTTGCCTCCGTAGTAGGTGCCGATCAGGGCGAACAGCACCTGTTGCTGCGAAAGGTTCATCAACTGCCCGGCGCAGAGTGCCCAGCCCCGAGGGGCGTAGTTGAATCCGAACATCTGGATAGTACCGACAAAAACTTCCATGGATCCATTTCCTTCAGCTGTGTTGAGTGAGGTGCTGCGCCCGGCTATCCCGAGTCTGTAGTGCACCGGGTGACAGAGTAGCCTTTGTCTTTGACGTTTAGGTTTTTTTTGTCGGACAAAAGTCGCGAATGGAACAGCTGGGCAAGCCGATGTCGTTCTAGCCTACAATTCACCGCGTCATGCCTCCCGGGGAGGCAGTCGTTGACTTGTTGAGGGTGGTAATGGGCGTTCCCGGTAGTCATGAAACGATAAAGCGGCTTTACGATCAGCCTGTCATACCCCTGCAACCCCTTGTGCAACTGCTTCGCGAACCCTGGCTGGTACCGCTGCTGGCGCTGGCCCTGGCATTGCGCCTTTATCAGCTGACAGCTGCGGCGATCTGGGGCGACGAAGGTTCCAGCCTGCTGCTGGCGCAATACCCGCTGACCGAGCTGTGGACTCATGCCGCCCGTGATGTTCACCCGCCCTTGTATTTCGCCCTGTTGCGCGGTTGGATCAGCCTGTTCGGCGACTCGATTTTCTCGATCCGCCTGGCCAGCGCCTTGCCCGGGGTCGTGGTGGTGTTCCTTGGCATCTGGCTGGCGCACCTGGTCGCCGCCGGTCGTCGGGCGACGATCCTGGCCGGTCTGCTATTGACGCTGCTGCCCACGGCGGTGCACTACAGCCAGGAAATCCGCATGTATTCGCTGATGGGCGTGTGGCTGCTGGGCGCGACCCTGGCGCTGGTCTACTGGGTGCACAACCCGCAGCGCAAGCGCTACCTGGTGGCCTACGTGCTGTTGATGGCCGCCGGCTTCTACACCCACTACTTCACCGCACTGTGCGTGCTGTCGCATTGGTGCTGGCTGCTGTTGCTGCGTCGCCATCCCGAGAGTGGGCAACGCCCCATCGCCTGCCGCGACTGGTGGCTGGCCAACGTGGCGATCGTGCTGCTGTTCCTGCCCTGGTTGCCCGGCCTGATCGATCTCGTGCTGCACATGGACGAGCTGAAGGCCGGCGGTGATGTCGGCTGGGAACCCCCGGTGACCCTGGGCTCGTTGCCGTCGATGATCTGGCAGGTGCTGGCCCAGGACGATGGCGTGGGCATGCCGCTGTGGTTGTTCGCCAGTTTGCCGAGTGCCATGGTGCTGGTGATGGTGTTCATTGTCTGCGGCGATCGCAGCCGCTTCCACCTGGAAACGCTGCTGGTCATCTACAGCGCCCTGCCGCTGTTGCTGGTGTTCGCGGTGTCGTTCATTTCACCGGTCTTCATCGAGCGTTACCTGACGGTGCCGGCGCTGGGCCTGCCGATCCTCCTGGCCCTGGCCATCGACCGCCTCGCGCGAGGCCGCAAGGCCCTGGCCGGGCTGTTGCTGTTGGCGGTGCTGGCCGCGGAAGGGGTGGGGCTGAGGAACAACTACACAGTGGATGCCGACGACCAGTTCAACCACATGGTCGAATACATGAACCAGCACAGCCAGGCGGGCGACCAGGTGGTGCTGGGCGACATGTTCTGGTACCTGACCTGGGGCTACTACGACAGGAGCGCCACTGCGCCGCGGTTGTATACGCCGCCGACCGCCAAGGGCGAATCGACCCGGCCCAATCGCTACGGATTCGGCACGCTGATCGACGAAAAGGCCGGGGTTTATCTCGATCACCTGGAGGACCTGCCGGCGGGCAATGGGCGGGTCTGGCTGGTGATGAGCCGGGTTGCACCGGATGAGTTCCCGTCGATTCCGACCGGCTGGCGGAAAATCGACCAGCACGCGGGGGGCGATACGCAGGCGGTTTTATATGAGACCTGCCATCCTTCATGTAGTGAACACTAACCGCCAAGGGCTTGATATAGCTCAATCGGAGCGTTCTCAAGAGCTGTGGAAACGGGCGAAGTCCCGTGTTCATGGGCCTTTTCCGGCTTAAGGCACGGATGATTGATATCAAAACACTACTAGTCTGAAACACTTCCTTACGCTAGGCTTTGTCCTACAAAGGGACTTACGTCTAGGGTGAAGGGATTGCGCAGTTTCCATTTTATCTCCGGTTTGCCGCGCTCAGGCTCGACCCTGCTGTCCGCCATTCTCCTGCAGAACCCGCGGTTTCATGCCGGCATGAGCAGCCCGGTCGGCACGTTGTTCAACGGCGTGCTGGAAAACTGCAGCGCCGGCAGCGAATTCGGCGCAGTGATCGACACCGACACCCGCCGCCGCCTGTTGCGTGGGCTGTTCGACTCCTACTACGCCGACAAGACCAGCCAGTCCGTCATCTTCGATACCAATCGGCAGTGGTCCGCGCGCCTGCCGGCGCTGCAGGACCTGTTTCCCCGTTCCAAGGTCATCGTCTGCGTGCGTAACGTGGCCTGGGTCATGGACAGCCTGGAACGGCTGTACCGCGCCAACCCCTTCGAGAACACCAAGCTGTTCACTGACGATGTCGAGCGCAACACGGTCTACAGCCGCTGCGAAACCCTGGCCCAGCGCAATCGCCTGGTGGGCTACGCCTGGACCGCGCTGAAGGAAGCCTATTACGGCGAACACGCCGACTCCCTGCTGCTGGTCGACTACGACCTGCTGTCCCAGGCGCCGGAGCGGGTGTTGCGGCTGGTCTACGACTTCATTGGCGAGCCCTGGTTCGAGCACGATTTCGACAACCTGGCCTACGACGCGCCCGAGTTCGACCAGGCCCTCGGTGTCGCCGGCCTGCACAAGGTCAAGCCGAAGGTGGCGCTGGAGTCACGGCGCACCATCCTGCCGCCGGACCTGTTCGAGAAATATGCAGAGCTGTCGTTCTGGAACGATGGAACGGCCAGCGCCGCGAATGTGATTCGCATGAAAACCAACACCGCGGTCAACTGATCGCGGTTTTTTAATCTCAACAGAAAAATTCTTTGGGCGCATGAACGCTCAAGTGCAGGTGAAGCATGTGGTGGAGCAAACCGAAAGCGCGGGCTGAAGGCGTGAGAACCCTGGCTTCACCCATGATCATCCCGCTTGAGCCACGCATGCTGTTCGACGGCGCCGTGGCCGCGACCGTGGCCGAGGCCGCGCAGCCGACCGACCACGCCACCGCCAGCACCGACGCGGCCAAGGCGCCCACCAGCGATCACGCGGCGGCCAGCAGCGACACCCACGCGCAGTCCGACGCCACTCCAGCCGCCACGCCGACAGCGGTGCCCGGCCAGTCGGTGGTGTTCGTCGATTCGCGGGTGAAGGATTTCGACAGCCTGCTCAAGGGCGTCGCCCCCGGCACCCAGGTGGTGGTGCTCGACGCCAGCAAGGACGGCCTGCAGCAGATCGCCGACTACCTGGACACCCACCAGGGCATCAGCACCGTGGAAATCCTCGCCCACGGCAACTCCGGAGACCTGTGGCTGGGCAACACCTACCTGTCGGCCGACAACGTGGCGGCGCGGGCCGACGTGCTGGCGCGCATCGGCAGCGACATGAACGTCGGCGGCGACATCCTGATCTACGCCTGCAACACCGCCGCCGGCGACAAGGGCATCAGTTTCGTCGACTCCCTGGCCCAGTACACCGGGCGGGATATCGCCGCGTCCACCAACCGCACCGGCCTGGGCGGCGACTGGACCCTGGAAATCGCCACCGGCACCATCGAAAGCCACAACGTGCTCTCGGCCGATGCCATGGCCGCCTACCAGTACGGCCTGGCGACCATCACCGTGACCAACAGCAACGACACGGGCGCCGGCTCCCTGCGCCAGGCGCTGAGCGATGCGGTGGCCGGCGATATCGTCACGTTCAACAGTGCGATGACGGTCAACCTGAACTCGCAACTGGTCATCACCAAGAACCTCACCGTCGATGGCGACCTGAACAACGACGGCACCGCCGACGTGACCGTGAGCGGGCAGTACAAGACCCAGGTGCTGCGGGTCAATGCCGGGGTCACCGCGACCCTCGATGGGCTGGTCATTACCAAGGGCCTGGCCGTCGGCCAGGGTGCCAACGCCGGTTCGGACGCCTCCGCGTCCATGGGCGGCGGTATCGTCAACCTCGGCAACCTGACCCTCAACAACGTCACGGTGACCGCCAACGCCGCTTCCGGCGGCGGTGGTGGTGGCGGTGTCAGGGGCGGCACCGTGGGCGGCGGTGGCGGCGGTGGCGGTGCCCTTGGCGGGCAGGCCGGTGGCCGTGGCGGTGATGCCGGCAACGGTCAGGGCTACTACGCCGGCAAGGCGGGTACGGCCAATACCGGCGGCAATGGCGGTGGCTACAACCCTACCGTCATGGGCGGCCGCGGCGGCAGCAGCACCGGTGGTGCAGGGGGCCAGGGCGCCTTCGGCTACAGCAATGGTGGCGATGGAGGCGGTGCGAGCAACGGCACTCTTTCCATCGGCGGTGGTGGTGGCGGTTCCGGCTGGGACAGCACCGGACGTGCCGGTGGCGCAGCCAGCGGCGGTATTTATAACGGCACTACAGGCACCCTGACGATCGTCGGTACTTCGGTCATCTCCAACAACGTCGCGGCCGGTGGCGGCGGCGGTGGTGGCGGTGGCAGTGGTCCGGGTGCGTCTTCCGACCCGGGTGGCGCAGGCGGCAAGGGCGTCGGGGCGATCTGGAACCGGGGTACCCTGCGGATCACTGCGGCCAACTACAGCGCGCTGGGTAGCGGCAGCAACAACAAGGGGGCCAGCGGTATCGGCGGGAAGGGAGCTGGGGGCGCTACGGCGAGCAGCCCGTCGTCGGTGGACGGCATCT
Organism: Pseudomonas sp. Tof1; assembly: GCF_055390395.1. NCBI lineage: Bacteria > Pseudomonadati > Pseudomonadota > Gammaproteobacteria > Pseudomonadales > Pseudomonadaceae > Pseudomonas > Pseudomonas sp. Tof1. Next base: position 155,900 of record NZ_AP024344.1, read on the forward strand.
ACAACGACGGTGGTGTCCTGGATACCGCCTACAACCCGGCACCGACCGCGACCATCGTGGTCAGCAACACGACCCAGCACATCGGCAGCACCTCGCTGGTGACCATCACCTTCAACCAGGCGGTGACCGGTTTTGCCCTGGCCGACCTGACGGCGTCCAACGGCACTCTGAGCAACCTGACCACCAGCGACAATATCACCTGGACTGCGACCCTCACGCCAAATTCAAGCGTCAGCAGTGCCAGCAACGTCATCACTCTGGACAATACCGGCGTCAACAGCACTTCGACCGGTACGGCGGGCAGCGGCACCACCACGTCCAACAACTACTCGGTCGACACCGTACGGCCAACCGCGACCATCACGGTCGCCAGCGCCACGCTGACCACCAACAACACGTCGACGGTGAACATCACCTTCAGCGAGGCCGTGAGCGGTTTCAGCCTGGCCGACATGACGGCGACCAATGGCACCCTGAGCAACCTGAGCACCAGCGACAACATCCACTGGACCGCGACCCTGACGCCGAACGCTGGCAATACCAGCAACAACAACTACGTCCTTCTGGACAACAGCCTCTATACCGATGCCTCGGGCAACACCGGCGCCGGCGTGGCCCTGTCCAACCTCTACGCGGTCGATACCCAGCGGCCGACCGCGACGATCGTGGTCAGCAACAATACGTTGAACATCGGTGGCAGCAGCCTGGTGACCATCACCTTCAGCGAGGCGGTGAGCGGTTTCTCCCTGGCCGACCTGACGGCGTCCAACGGCACCCTGAGCAACCTGACCTCCAGCGACAACATCACCTGGACCGCGACCCTGACCCCGACCAACGGTGTCACCCACAGCGGCGATGTGGTCACCCTGACCAACTCCGGGGTCACCGACCTGGTGGGCAACGCCGGTACCGGCACCACCAACTCCAACACCTACTCGGTCGACACCCAGCGGCCGACCGCGACCATCGTGTTCGCCAACCCGAACATCGGCATCGGCCAGACGTCGCAGGTGACCATCACCTTCAGTGAAGCGGTGAGCGGCTTCACCAACGATGACCTGACCGTGACCAACGGTACCCTGAGTACGGTGACCAGCAGCGACGGCGGCGTCACCTGGACCGCCACCTTCACCCCGACAGCGGGCGTCGACAGTGCGAGCAACCACGTGACCCTGGACAACAGCGGCGTGGTCGACGGAGCGGGCAACGCCGGCAGCGGCACCACCACGTCCAACAACTATGCCATCGATGGCGTGCGGCCGACCGCGACCGTGGCCATCGACAAGAGCTCGCTGATCATCGGCCAGACCGCGCAGGTGACCATCACCTTCAGCGAGGCGGTGACCAACTTCTCCAACAGCGACCTGACGGTGTCGGGCGGCAGCCTCAGCGCGGTGAGCAGCAGCGATGGCGGCATCACCTGGACCGCCACCTTCACCCCGACCGGGAACATCACCAACGCCAGCAACGTCATCACCCTGGATAACACCGGCTACACCGATACGGCCGGCAACGCCGGGACCGGCACCAGCGTGTCGAACAACTACGCGATCGACACCCAGCGTCCGACCGCCACCATCGTCATGTCGGACCCGACCCTGAGCGCCGGTGAGACCTCGCAGGTGACCATCACCTTCAGCGAAGCGGTGACCGGCTTCACCCTGGGCGACCTGAACGCCGGCAACGGTACCCTGAGCAACCTCAGCAGCAGCGATGGCGGCATCACCTGGACCGCGACCTTCACCCCGAATGCCAATACCAGCAGCGGGACCAACGTCATCACCCTGGCCAATACCGGAGTGACCGATATCGCCGGCAACAGCGGCACCGGCACCACCAGTTCGGTGAACTACACCATCGACACCGTGCGTCCCACCGCGACCATCGTGGTGGCCAACCCGGCGCTGAAGATCGGCGACACCTCGCAGGTGACCATCACCTTCAGCCAGGCGGTGTCCGGCTTCACCAATGCCGACCTGACGGTGGTGGGCGGTACCCTGAGCGCGGTGAGCAGCGCCGACGGCGGTATCACCTGGACGGCGACCTTCACCCCGGCCGGCAACATCAGCAACGCGGCCAACCACATCACCCTGGACAACAGCGGCGTCAACGCGGTCTCCTCGGGTAACGCCGGCACGGGCCTGACCACGTCCAACAACTACGTGATCGATACCCAGCGGCCGACCGCGACCATCGTCGTGGCGGACAACCAGCTGGGCATTGGCGGCAGTTCGCAGGTGACCATCACCTTCAGCGAGGCGGTGACCGGTTTCAGCCTGGCCGACCTGACGGCGTCCAACGGCACCCTGAGCAACCTGAGCACCAGCGACAACATCACCTGGACCGCCACCCTGACCCCGGCGGCGGGTGTGAACGCGAGCAACAACCATGTCAGCCTGGATAACACCGGCGTGACAGACGTTGCCGGTAACGCGGGCTCAGGCGCCACCGCCTCGAATGCCTACGCAGTGGACAGCGTGCGGCCGACGGCGACCATCGTGATGAGCGACCCGACGCTGTCGGCTGGCGAGAGCACCACCGTGACCATCACCTTCAGTGAAGCGGTGACCGGTTTTGACAATAGCGACCTGAGCGTGCCCAACGGTACCCTGAGCACGCTCACCAGCAGCGATGGCGGCATCACCTGGACCGGCACCTTCACCCCGAATGCCAATGTTCGCGACACCAGCAACGTGCTTACCCTGAACAACACCGGCTATACCGACCTGGCCGGCAACACCGGTGTCGGCGTGACCAACTCGGCCAACTTCACCATCGACACCGTGCGCCCAACGGCGACCATCGTGGTGGCTAACCCGGCGCTGAATGTCGGCTCCACCTCGCAGGTGACCATCACCTTCAGCGAGGCGGTCAGTGGTTTCACCAATGCCGACCTGACGGTGGAGCAGGGTACCCTCAGCGCGGTGAGCAGCAGCGACGGTGGCGTGACCTGGACGGCCACCTTCACGCCTTCGGTGAACATCGCCGACACCACCAACGTCATCACCCTGGACAACAGCGGCGTGCAGAACGCGTCGGGCAACGCCGGCAGCGGCACCACCACGTCCAACAACTACGCAATCGACACCCAACGGCCAACGGCGACCATCACCGTGGCCAATCCCAACCTGGGCATCGGCCAGACCACCACCGTGACCATCGCCTTCAGCGAGGTGGTGAGCGGTTTCAGCCTGGCCGATCTCAGCGTTGCCAACGGCGTACTGTCCAACCTGGCCAGCAGCGACGGCGGCAAGACCTGGACCGCGACCCTGACGCCCACCGCGGCGATCACCGACCCGAGCAACCTGATCGTGCTCGATACCGCGCTGGTCAATGACAACGCCGGCAACGCCGGAGCCGATATCGCCATCTCCAACAACTACGTGATCGACGGCGACCGGCCGACCGCGACCATCGTGGTCGCCAACCCGAACCTGACTGCCGGCCAGAGCACCACCGTGACCTTCACCTTCAGCGAGAAGGTCACCGGCTTCAGCCTGGACGACCTCAGCGTGGCCAGCGGTACGCTGTCCAACCTGGCCAGCAGCGATGGCGGCAAGACCTGGACCGCGACCCTGACGCCGACGGCAAACCTGAACGACCCGAGCAACTTCATCACCCTCGATACCAGCCTGGTGACCGACCTGGCCGGTAACGCCGGCGTCGGTTTCGCCAACTCGAACAACTATGCGATCAACACGGTGGCCCAGGGCGGCGATCCACAATTCCGCGTCAGCGGCCCGAGCGTGTCGACACCGAGTGCGCCGAACCAGCCGCTGCAACCGACCATCTTCGGCCCGCCCACCGGCAACCTCGGTTCGCCCCTGGGCTTCCCGCCGCTGTTCGAGCAGCGTGACATGGGCGCGGGGCTGCCGCCGACCGGCAGCATCTTCCTCAACAATGGGGCGTTGGCGCCGAGTTTCATCGCCCAGGTCTTCAGTTCCAGCGATAGCGGTGGCAATGGCACGGGCCAGGGTTTCCTCGGCTTCGGCGGCGGTGATGGCGGGGTGTTCGGCAGCAGCACGTTGTCGGGGCTGTTCAACCGTGAGTCGTCGACTGGCGACGCCAGCGGTGCCAAGGCCTTCGAGCGCCAGGGCAGCAAGAGCCTGGGTGATCCGGCCCAGGGCCTGCGCGGCGTTTTCGGTGCGCCGACCCTCGGTCAGCAGTTGCAGCAACTCAAGGACAGCGAGCAGAAACAACTGCATGAGCTAGCCTGGGCGTTGGAACAGGTCGGTGTCAGCGCAATACCGGCCTGAAAATCATTGGCAATCCGCGCCGACACGCGTCGGCGCCCATAAAGAAAAAAGCGGCAGTCAGGGGCGATGCTAGGGATGAGAAGAAGTCAGAAGTTGTTCAGCGTCAGCCTGCTGGCGCTGGTAGTCAGCGGTTGTGCCGTCACCAGCCAACCGATCGATCGCAGCGTCAGCGAGCAACGGGCGAAAAGCGATCTGCAGAACATGTACAGGGATCAGGAGCCGCTCAGTGGCCCGCTGACCCTGCACGAAGCCATGGCTCGCGCGGTGAAGTACAACCTCGAAGGCCGTCTGAAGATCATGGAGGAGGCCCTGGCCAAGCGTCAGCTGGACCTCGCCAGCTTCGACATGCTGCCGCGCATGGCGCTGTCGGCCGGTTATGCCGGGCGCAACAATGTCAGTGCTTCCAGTAGCCGCAGTGTCGAGACCGGTAGCCAATCCCTGGAACCGTCGACCTCCCAGGACCGCGATCGCCGCGTCGCCGACTTGACCATGGTCTGGAACGTGCTCGACTTTGGCGTCAGCTACATCAATGCCAAGCAGCAGGGTGACCAGCGCCTGATCGTCCAGGAACGTCGGCGCAAGGTGATCAACACCATCGTCCAGGACGTGCGTTCGGCCTATTGGCGGGCGGTGGCGGCCGAGCGTCTGCTCAAGCAGATCGACAGCCTGATGGCGCGGGTCGAGGCGGCACAGAACAACAGCCAGCAGATGAGCGACCAGCGCATCGGCGACCCGATCCAGGCCCTGGGCTACCAGCGTGCGCTGATCGAGGCGACCCGCCAGTTGGAAGAACAGCGCAAGGCGCTGACCCTGGCCAAGACCGAACTGGCGACCCTGATCAACCTGCCGCTGGGCACCAACCTGACCCTGGCGACCACCGACGACTATGCGATTCCCGAGCTCAAGGTCGACATGGCCAAGCTCGAGCAGGAGGCCCTGGCCAGCCGTCCCGAGCTGCGCGAGCAGGACTACCAGACCCGTATCAGCGCCAACGAGACCCGCAAGGCCATGCTGCGCCTGCTGCCGGGGCTGGAGTTCTCGGCCGGCGGGCACTACGACAGCAACTCGTTCCTGGTCAACGACAAGTGGGCCGACTACGGCGTCAAGGTCACCTGGAACCTGTTCAACGTGATCTCCGCCCCAGCCGCCATCGACGTGGCCAAGGCCGGCGAGGAAGTCGCCGGTGCCCGGCGCCAGGCGATGTCCATCGCCGTACTGGCCCAGCTCTACGTGGCCAACGCCAACTACCGCGAGGCGCTGCGCCAGTTCAAGACCAGCCAGAAACTCTCCAGCATCGACGGGCAGATCGTCGGCCAACTGCGTAACCGCCACCAGGCCGCGGGCATCGGCGAGCTGGAGCTGATCCAGGGCGAACTGAACAACCTGCAGGCCGACCTGCGCCGCGACCTGGCCTATGCCGACCTGCGTAACGCCTACGGGCAGATCTTCGCCAGTGCGGGCCTGGACCCGTTGCCACCGGAAGTCTCCTCGACCAAGGTTCAGGCGATTGCCAGTGCCCTGGCCACCCGCGAGTCGCAGTGGGCAGCCGGGAACATCAGCACGCCAGCGCCCGATGCCAAGGTGCAGCAGTAACTTGCTGGTACCACGGACGAGCCCCCATCGTCTTCTGCGCGAGGGCCTTCAGGGGCATCGCGCCGGGGTGATGTCCTGAGCCTGCCAGCCTTCTCCCGCCTGCCGGTCACGCTGGCCCTGCCACCGTTGCTGCAGGCGCTTGCGCGTATTCCCGAGGCGGCCTGGAAGCCGCACTTCAATACCGGTTACTACGACGGCGACTGGAGCGGCGTGGCGCTGATTTCCCCGGCTGACGCGCGGGGCGAACTGAGCCACGGAGCCGGTGTGGCGGTCGAGCGCGAACCCTGGCTGCGGGATGCGACTTGGGCCTGCGCCCTCGATCTGCCGCTGTCGATTCGCTCGGCCCGCTTGCTGCGGCTCGGGCCGGGTGGGCGCATCCATGAGCATCGCGACTACGACCTGGGCGCACCGGACGCGGACCGGCGCCTGCATATTCCGTTGCTCAGTCCGCCCGGCGTGGATTTCATGCTCGACGGGCAACGTATCCCGATGAATGCCGGCGAGTGCTGGTTCCTCGACTTGGCCCGGCCCCACAGCGTCGATAACTGGGGGGAGGGCGAACGCATTCACCTGGTGCTCGACTGTCGCCCCGAGGCCTGGCTGGACCAGCAGATCGCCGCCGGCCTCGCGACCACGCCGGCCGCCGGTATTGGCCGGGCGGCCGGCGACCTTGCGCGGTTCCGGGCCTTGCTGGAGAGCGAGCCGGCGCTGTGCGAGGCCTTGCAGGGCCTGGAAGACACCGAAGCCTTCATCGCCTGCACACTGGCACTGGCGGCCGAACGCGGCTTGCGTTTCGGCCGCGAGGACCTGCGTGCGGCGATGCGCCAGGGGCGTAACGCCTGGAGTCGACAATGGAGCTTCTGAAGCACTGGCTGCCGATCCGAATCTGGCAGCAGGCCGGCGACTGGCGGGTGGACTGGTGCTGGTTCGGTGAGCGCAGGCTGACCCAGCCGTTCTTTCGTGATGCGGTGGACGAGGCGTTGCGGTTGCCGTTCAACCAGGCATTCCGTCGGGAAACCCCGTTGGCGGCGCTCAGCGAATGGCGGATGCCGGCTGTCGCGCCGACGGCCTTCATCTACCACGCCTCGCGCTGCGGCTCGACCCTGCTCTGCCAGATGCTGGCGCAGCTTGACGAGCACATCGTGGTCAGCGAACCGCCGCCGCTGGACAGCCTGTTGCGTGGCCAACTCGATGCCGAGGAGCGTCGTGCGGCACTGCGTGGCCTGCTGGCGGCCTATGGGCAGCGTCGGCATGGCGACGAGCGGGCGCTGGTGATCAAGCTCGATGCCTGGAACATCGGCGAACTGCCGCTGCTGCGCGAGTGTTTTCCCGAGACGCCGTGGCTGTTCGTGTACCGCGACCCCCTGGAAATTGCCGTCTCCCACTGGCGCCGGGCAGGCATGCACATGGTGCCGGGGATGATTGGCGCAAGCTGCCTGGAGACGTCCGGCCAGGACGACTCGCGGGAGGACTACATCGCCGCGCGCCTGGGGCGGATGTTCCAGTGGGCGGCGCAGCATTGCCAGGCCCTGGGCGGGCTGCCGGTCAACTACCGCGAACTGCCGTTGGCGCTGGAGGGGTATCTGGGCGAGTTCTTCGGACTCGATGCCCGGGAGCGCCGCCGGGTGTTTGCCGTGACCGCGCAGCATGCCAAGCAACCGGACCAGGCCTTCGTGCCCGACAGCCAGGACAAGCACCGGGAGGCTTCCGAGCGGCTCAGGCAACGCGTGTCCTTCTGGGCCGATGCGCCCTACCAGGCCCTGGAGCGGCTGCGCCTGGCCTGATCTGCGGTACGAATCCCCTCGAAAGTCCGCTCAAGGACACAAGCGCGCCTGCCCCGATCCGGTTTCAGATGCACCCGGCGCCGGACGGCCTAGACTTCTATTCATGGCTGGCCATGGCGCCCTGTTCCCCGGCGCTCAAGACAGGCCACTGAACCTTTGCGTTTCTCGTCCCCTCCATTGATGGGTGCGGGCCTGTCGCAACGCCGTGCCCGATACTTCCCCGATAACTGGAGATGTCCATGGATTCCCCGACCCACAGCCTCACCGCCCTGTTCGAGCAACTGGGCCTGCCCAGCGACGCGGTGAGCATCGACCAATTCATCGCCGCCCATTCCCCCCTCAAGCCGGAGCTGCACCTGGCCGATGCGTTTTTCTGGAGCCAGGCCCAGGCCGACTTCCTGCGCAATGAAGTGCTGAAGGACGCCGATTGGGCCGAAGTGATCGATCAGTTGAATGTGCTGCTGAGGAAGGGGCGCGGCGGCTGAAATCACAAATTTGTTTCAAAGCTTGACGAAATCCTGATCGATGCGCGATATTGATAGTTAGCAAACTAACATTATGCGAATCCTCCTGTGTCCAAGCCCCTCGAACAGCTCCAGCAGACTATCTGCACCGGCATGGTGCTCGCCTCGCGCCACTGGCGGCGGGTCTGCCAGACCACGTTGGCCAACTATGGCATCTCCGAGGCCTGCGCCATGCCGCTACTGATCATCGGCCGCATGGGCCCCGGCGTGCGCCAGGTCACCGTGGCGCAGATCGCCGGGATGGAGAGTCCGTCGCTGGTGCGCCTGCTCGATCAACTGTGCGGTGCCGGCTATGTGCAGCGTACCGAGGACCCCAGCGACCGGCGGGCCAAGACCCTCGGCCTGACCGAGGCCGGCCAGAGCCTGTTCCACGACATCGAAAAGCAGCTGGTCCGCCTGCGCCATGAGGTGCTGGGCGACCTGCCCCTGGCCGACCTGGAAGCCGCGCTGCGGGTGATTCGCGCCTTCGAGGCCGCCGGGCAGGCGTCGGGAGTGGCGGACTCTTGAAAGGTTTCTGGACAGGCGTGCCGCCGGCCCGCGACTGGTTCTATGGTGTGCGGACCTTCGCGGCGTCGATGATCGCGCTGTACATCGCGCTGCTGATGGAGTTGCCGCGGCCCTATTGGGCGATGGCGACGGTGTACATCGTTTCCAGCCCCTTCGTCGGCCCCACCAGTTCCAAGGCGCTGTACCGGGCGGTCGGGACCTTCCTCGGCGCGGCGGCGGCGGTGCTGTTCGTGCCGCTGTTCGTGCAGACCCCGTTCCTGCTGGCCATAGTGGTCGCGCTCTGGACCGGTACCCTGCTGTTCCTCTCGCTGCACCTGCGCACCGCCAACAGCTACGCGCTGATGCTGGCCGGCTACACTATGCCGATGATCGCCCTGCCGGTGGTGGACAACCCGCTGAACGTGTTCGACATCGCCGTGTCGCGGACCGAGGAGATCTTCCTCGGCATCGTCGTCGCCGCAGTGGTCGGCAGCCTGTTCTGGCCGCGTCGGCTGGCGCCGGTGCTGCTCGATGCCGCCGGCAAGTGGTTCGGCTCGGCCTCCAGCTACAGCCAGAAGTTCCTCGCGCGCAACGTGCAGACCGATGAAGTCAGCGCCCTGCGCTCGGCCATGGTCGCGACCTTCAACAGCCTGGAACTGATGATCGGCCAATTGCGCCACGAGGGCGCCCGGCCGCAGATGGTGCGCAATGCCAAGGAACTGCGCGGGCGGATGATCCACCTGTTGCCGGTGGTCGATGCCCTCGACGATGCACTGTATGCCCTGGAGCGGCGCACGCCGGAACTGGTCGCACGGTTCCAGCCGTTGCTGGCGGCGGCCCAGGCCTGGCTGGAGAGCACCGCCCGGGGCGCACCGCACGAACACTGGCAGGCCCTGCGCGCCCAGGTCGACAGCCTGCAGCCGAGCGCTGTCGAACTCGATGATCGCCGACAACTGCTGTTCTCCAACGCCCTCTATCGCCTTGGCGAGTGGATCGACCTCTGGCAGGACCTGCGCAGCCTGCAGGAGGCCATCCAGTGCGACAGCCAGGACAACTGGCGTGCGGTCTACCGTCACTGGCGGCTGGCGCGGCTGTCGCCGTTCATCGACCGTGGCCTGATGCTCTATTCGGCCGGCACCGCCGTACTGGCGATCGCCGTCGCCTCGGTGCTGTGGATCCTGACCGGCTGGAGCGACGGTGCCAGTGCGGTGATCCTCGCCGCGGTGGCCTGCAGTTTCTTCGCCGCGATGGACGACCCTGCACCGCAGATCTACCGGTTCTTCTTCTGGACCGCGATGTCGGTGATCTTCGCCAGCCTCTACCTGTTCGTGGTGCTGCCCAATCTGCACGATTTCCCGATGCTGGTGCTGGCGTTCGCCGTGCCGTTCATCTGCGTCGGCACCCTGACGCTGCAGCCGGCGTTCTACCTCGGGACCCTGCTGACCATCGTCAACACCTCGTCCTTCATCAGCATTTCCGGTGCCTATGACGCGGACTTCCTGAACTTCACCAACGCCAACCTGGCGGGGCCGGTAGGCCTGCTGTTCGCCTTCGTCTGGACCCTGGTGGTCCGGCCCTTCGGCGCCGAGCTGGCGAGCAAGCGCCTGACCCGTTTCAGCTGGCGCGACATCGTCCGTCTGACCGAGCCTGCGACCCTGGCCGAACACCGGCACATGGGGGTGAAGATGCTCGACCGGCTGATGCAGCACCTGCCGCGCCTGGCCCTGACCGGCCAGGATACCGGGGCCGCGCTGCGCGAGTTGCGGGTCGCGCTCAACCTGCTCGACCTGCTGGCCTACACCCCGCGGGTGCTCGGTGTGGGCAACGTGTTGCTCAAGCAGGTGGTGGAGGAGGTCGGTGAGTATTTCCGCGCCTGCCTCAAGGCCCGCGAGCGCCTGCCGGCGCCCGCGCCCTTGCTGATGACGCTGGACCGCACGCGTCGGGCCCTGAGTTCCCAGGGGCTGGACGACGGCGAAACCCGTCGACACCTGCTGCACGCCCTGAGCGGACTGCGCCTGGCGCTGCTGCCCGGCGTGGAGTTCGTCGACAGTGGCGATCAGCCGGACAACGTGCCCTATGGGATCAATGGAGTGCCGTTATGATCGGTGACGTGGATATCAGCGGGGTGTTCCTGCCCACGCTACTGGTGCTGATGGGCATCACCTATGGCTTGTACCTCGTGGTGCACGAGTTGTTGACGCGCATCCACTTCTATCGCCTGGTCTGGCACCGGGCATTGTTCAACGTCGGTCTCTACGCTTTGTTGCTGGGCGTTGTGGATTCGTTCAGTCGATACCTGATGACATGAAAAAACCTATATTGACCATCGGCCGCGTGGTCCTGACCTTGCTCGTGGTGGCCTTCGCCTGTCTCGTGATCTGGCGCATGGTGATGTACTACATGTTCGCCCCCTGGACCCGCGACGGGCATATCCGCGCCGATATCGTGCAGATCGCCCCGGATGTCTCCGGGCTGATCCAGCAGGTCCAGGTGCGCGACAACCAGCCGGTCAAGCGTGGCCAGGTGCTGTTCAGCATCGACCAGGACCGCTTCAGGCTGGCCCTGCGCCAGGCCCAGGCGGCTGTCGCCGATCGCCAGGAGACCCTGGCCCAGGCGCAGCGCGAGAACAAGCGCAACCGTGGCCTGGGCAACCTGGTACCCGGCGAGCAACTGGAAGAAAGCCAGTCGCGGGTGGCGCGGGCCGAGTCGGCCCTGGCCGAAGCCCGGGTGGCGGTGGATGCCGCGCAACTGAACCTCGACCGTTCGGTGGTCCGCAGCCCGGTGGACGGTTACGTCAACGATCGCGCGCCGCGCGAGCAGGAATTCGTCACCGCCGGCCGTCCGGTGCTGTCGGTGGTCGACAGCGCCTCGTTCCATATCGACGGCTATTTCGAGGAAACCAAGCTCGACGGCATTCATGTCGGCCAGAGCGTGGATATCCGCGTGATCGGCGACAATGCCCGCCTGCGCGGTCATGTCGAGAGCATCGTCGCCGGCATCGAGGACCGTGACCGTACCAGCGGCTCGAACCTGCTGCCCAACGTCAACCCGGCTTTCAGTTGGGTGCGCCTGGCCCAGCGTATCCCGGTGCGCATCGCCTTCGATGAGGTACCGCAGGATTTCCGCATGATCGCCGGGCGCACGGCCACCGTCTCGATCATCGACGACGCCGCGAAGGACTCGGCCAAGCCGCAAGCCAAGCCAGAGGCCTCGAAATGAAACCGCTGGCAAAGGTCACGACCCTGGGCCTGGGCCTGTTGCTGTCGGCGTGCTCGATGGTCGGTCCGGACTATCACCTGCCGGCTGACGCGGCGATGCAGCGCAAGGACTTGCAAGGTTCGATCGCCGGTGAGAGCGACAACGTCGTTTCGGCGCCGGTACCGGCCGACTGGTGGCGGCTCTACCAGGACCCGCGATTGAACGAGCTGGTTCGCCAGGCGCTGGCTTCCAACACCGACCTGCGGGTCGCCGCGGCCAGCCTGGCGCGGGCTCGGGCACAGGTGGACGAGGCCGAGGCCGCCGGTGGTTTCAGTGCCGGCATCAAGGCCGGCGCGCAACGCCTGCAGGAATCCGGGCAGGCCTTCCTGTTGGCGGAGAAGGTGCCGGTGGCGAACGTCGCCGATATCTCGCTGTCCGCTTCCTACCAGTTCGACCTGTGGGGCACCCTGCAGCGTGGCATCGAGGCGGCCAAGGCCAATGCCGATGCCACCCAGGCGGCGGGCGACGTGGCGCGGATCACCCTGGTGGCCGACGTGGTGCGTTCCTATACGCAGATCTGCGCGGCCAACGAGGAGCGTGAGATCGCCGAACACTCCCTCGATCTGCAGGCCCAGAGCACCGAGCTGACCAAGCGCCTGCGCGATGCCGGGCGCGGCGACGAAACCCAGGTCACCCGCTCGCAGACCCAGTTCAAGTCCCTGCGCGCCGAATTGCCGCGCTACACGGCGGCGCGCCAGGCCGGCCTGTACCGCTTGTCGATGCTGCTGGCCAAACCCGTCGATCAGTTGCCGGCCGGTGTCGCTGATTGCGCCCAGTTGCCGCATATCGCCCAGTTGCTGCCGGTAGGCGACGGTGCCGAACTGCTCAAGCGCCGTCCGGACATCCGCCAGGCCGAACGCCGGCTGGCGGCGGCGACCGCCGGGATTGGCGTCGCCACGGGTGAGCTGTATCCGAACATCAGCATTGGCGCCACCCTTGGCACGGTCGGCTTCGCCAAGGACCTTGGCGAACCCTCGACCAACCGCTGGGGGTTCGGCCCGGCGATCAGTTGGACGGTACCGACCAATGGTGCCAGGGCCCGTATCCGCGAAGCCGAGGCGACCACTCAAGGTGTGCTGGCGCATTTCGACGGGGTGGTGCTCAACGCCATCCGCGAGACCCAGACCAGCCTGGCCCAGTACACCGCGCAACTCGACCGCCGCGATGCCCTGGCCGATGCCGAGCAGTCGGCCAAGCTGGCCGCGGAGCAGACGCACCGCTTCTTCACCGCCGGCCGCGCGTCGTTCCTCGCCGACCTGCAGGCCACCCGCACCTACACCGACATGCGCGCGCAACTGGCCTCTGCCAACACCCAGGTGGCGATGAGTCAGATCGAGCTGTTCCTGGCGCTGGGCGGGGGGTGGGAAAGTACATCCGCAACCGCTGGCAAGTGAATCGGGATCCGGTATGACGACCCCGTATAATCGTTGTCGGGTCAGCCACTCTCGGGAAATCAGCAGAACATGGATTCCGATACCCTTTCGGTAGTTTGTACGGTCATCAGCATCATCGCCTCCGGTGTTATCGCCTGGTGCGTCTATCTCATCCAGAAGCGTGATGGGGAAATGAAGGAGACGATCTCGGCGCTGGACAGCCAGCGGATCGAGCGGGGACTGGAGCTCCAGCAGTTGAACGCCTTGCGCACCGCGTTGCTGCGAAATCAGCAGGATATGCAGACCCGGATGCTCGAAATGCAGGAGTGGCTGGGGCATCACATCAAGGAGCAGGTGGAAGACCTGCTGATGACGGAGCGCCATCCAGGATTCTTTGCCTCTGAAGACGTGCTGGACCTGACTCCACCGCGACCTGCCGCGCAATCGGATATCCCCCGGCTGGGTGAGCTGCGTCTCGATTCGCGCGTGATCAAGGCGGGCCAGACGGTTGGAGTGCTGTTCCGGGTCGATGATGACGGGATCAACTTCCCGGTCCCCCAGGGGGTTCTTGTCCGGTCGGGAGGGAAGGTGATTCCGGTTGATGGGACGTCTGCCAAGTACATGCACTGCCAGGTGCTGATACCTGCCGATTCCGGCCACGAACATGAGCTGGAGTTCGTCATGAAAGACGCCGCGAGCAATGAGAACACGCAGAAAGTTCTCATCCCCGTGTGTGCGTGAACCCACTTCCGGCCCGGTAGAAGAACTTCGGACGAACGAGCGTCGGTCGTCCGTCGATACGCCAAGTCCATTGCTATGCTCTGAATTAGCGGCTGGCCGCCGCTGGTTCGGGGCTTCGGGTGAATCCCCTGGCGCGGCCGGCGTGGCCTGATGGGGATTCTAATAATGAAAAACCCTTATGCTCCCGGTTTCTGGTGTGCGGTAGTCGCCCTGGTGCTGCTGTCGGCGGCGTACTTCTATGGCGTGATGCTCGCCCACCAGATCGACAAGGCGCTGGTGTTCCTCGACAGCGTCTGTGCCCTGATCGCCGTGATGTCCATCGTGGTAGTGGCCTGGGCCAGCTACCAGACCCAACAGATCAGGAAGCGACAGTTGTCGCAGAGCAAGACTCTGGTGCTGGTCTGGGACACCAAGGTTGCCCTGCGCCGGGTCGAAACCGTGTTCGACCGCTATTTCTGGGGCAGCTACTGGCAGCCCGGGCGGACTTTCCAGGAGGTCATGGGCGAGCTGACCGGCACGCCGCTGGAGAAAAGCCTGGAGACCCTCAAGAGCCAATGCCTGAAACTCGACCGGGAAGTGGCCCACGACGAGCGCCACTGGCTGAAAAACGCCCGCGAGCTGGCGGACGTGGCCAGCGCCATGGCCCGTGAGCGCTATCAGCTGGACGTCTGCGACCCGCGTAACGACTCGCCGGACGGGGTGGTGATCAACCGCGACTTCGAGGTGCTGGTGTATACCTGGACCGCCCGGCTGAAAACCTTCGATCACCAGTTGGACGAGATGGAACTGCAATACTCCTGAGTCTTCGCCCGTCCGTCACCGGGTCTTCGGCCCGGGGTTCATCCACCGTCGCCCGGCGTGTCCGCCGGGCGAGCGGTATCTTTGCGTGCATTTTGCTTTCTGCGTCACATGCCGAGGCGAGGTCGGCAGGTGCGTCCATCCTGGTGCAAATGCTACTCTGCGCGCTTTCGGGGCGCCGTCGAGCCGAACCCGGTCAAGGGTTCAGGGAAGACCAGCATTTTTCAACACAACGGATATCTGATCGGGTCATTCATGAATAAATCAGCAGGCTTGCTGTTGGGGGTTGTCGTCGTGGTGGGTGCCTTGAGCACCGCCGGTGCCTGGTACACCGGCAATCAGCTGGAAGGAGCGCTGAACAGCTCCATCCAGGAGGCCAACGCCCAACTCAAGACAGCCCTGAACAGCGGCGGGGCGAATGCGAGCATCGAACTGGTGTCGCTGGAGCGCAACCTGTTCACCAGCACCGCGCACTACCGGCTCAAGCTGCAGAACCTGCAACTGAGCGAAGAGAACCAGGACATCGAGCTGCTGTTCGTCGATCACATCGAGCACGGTCCGCTGCCGTGGTCGCGCCTGAAGTCGTTCAAGCTGGCGCCGGTGATGTTCAACAGCAACTACGAGCTGGAGAAGAACGACCTGACCGCCAAATGGTTCGATGCCGCCAAGGGCGCCGCACCGCTCAAGGGTATGGTCGCGCTGGGCTACGACCGTTCGGTCGACGGCAACATCGAACTGATCCCGCTGGATTTCGCCCCGGACGACAAGAGCACGGTGAAGTTTTCCGGGCTCAACCTGAACGTGGCCGGCACCGCAAAGGGTGCGAAGATCAAGGCCAACGGCTACATGGACAGCGTGAAGATCAACGGCCAGTCCGAAGAGGACGGCCCGGTGTCGGTCGAACTCGGCGGTTTCACCGTGGCCAGCGACCTGACCCGCAGCGACTTCGGTTTCTACCTGGGCGGCAACACCCTGGAGCTGAGCAGTGCCAAGGTCACCTATGGTGAGCAACCGGTGGTGGTGACGGTCAAGGACTTCGAACAGAAAGACAACCTGGAGGCCAACGGCAACGTGCTGTCCGGTCGTCTGGACTACACCGTCGGCGACATCGGCTACAACGGCAAGTCGGTGGGCAGCGCGAAACTGAACCTGAGCGCGAAGAACCTGGATATCCCGGCGGTGCGTTCGCTGACCGAGATGTACCGGGCCGAACTGAAGGCCATGCAACAGGCCGCCACCCAGGGTGAAGACGCCCCGGCGGTGCCCGAGCTGAGCGCCGAGCAGCAGATCAAGGCCCAGGCCGACATCAAGAAACTGCTGGCCGGCAAGCCGCAGATCGCCGTGGAGAACCTGTCGTTCAAGACCGCCAATGGTGAAAGCCGCTTCAACCTGCAGGTGAATCTGGACAACCCGTCGTCCACGCAACTGCCGCCGCTGGAACTGGGCAAGCAACTGGTTTCGCAGCTGGACGCCAAGCTGTCGCTGTCCAAGCCGATGATCGCCGACCTGGCCGGCGTACAGGCGCTGCTCGAAGGCCAGACCGATCCCAAGCTGATCGCCCAGCAGGCGTCGATGACCAGTGAGATGGCCGGAACCATGGCGTTGTCCACCGAGATGGCGACCATCGAGGGCATGGATATCGTGTCCAAGCTGCACTATGCCGCAGGCCAGGTGGACTTCAACGGACAGAAAATGCCGGTGGAAGACTTCATTGCCCTGATCATGTCCAAGGCCGGTGGCCTGGGCGGCGCGGAAGCGGCCGAGTAACGTTTCGAACGCGGCATCGGCCGTCCTGGCCGATGCCCTTCCACTCTGGATCCTGCCCCGTTTTTTTCGTCTACCCTTCCTGAAAGACAGCGGAACCATGGGTTCCGCCTGCTGTCATGAGGCCCCGTCCTGCCCGTCTGGAACAGGCGGGAGCATTGGACTCCGGCTGCCTTCGGGAATTGGACGATATGCCGCGTAATACCCTGTTCTGCCCAGGCGGCAGATTGCGCCCGTTGCTCGGTGTGGCGCTGTGCAGCCAACTGCTGTGGCCACTCGCCGCGCAGGCCGATACCTCCTACGATCAGCTGATCCGCCAGGCCCGTGACGGCAGTTATACGCCGGCACTGACGTTCCTGCGGCAACTGCCGGCGACCCGGCAATCGGCCGGGCAGGTCAGCGACCATCTGCAGATCGCCAGCTGGGCCGGGCTGGATGCCGAAGTGGTCAGCGTCTACGAAACCCAGGGCGTGCAGCGCGTCCTGCCCTCCCAGGCCCTGGGCGCCGTGGCCCGGGCCTATCGCAACCTGAAACGCTGGGACGATGCCGAGCGCCTGTATCGCCGGGCACTGGAGCGCGAACCGGGCAATATCGACCTGCAACTGGGGCTGGCGGTGACCGAGGCCGATGACGGCAATCCCCAGGACGCGATACGCCGCGCCCGCGAGCAGGTGGCACGGCGCCCCGGCGACCCGTCGGGCCACATGGCGCTGGGTTATGCACTGACCCGCTCGGGCGCCGACAGCGATGCCCTGTTCGAATACGACCAGGCCTTTGCCCGCGCTCCGGACAAGCCCCAGGTATTGCGCGAATACGTATTCGCCCTGCAACGGGCACGCCTGCCGGAGCCGGCCCTGCGCCTGGCCGAGCGGCATCCCGGGCTGCTCGACGCGGCCGCGACCCGTCGTCTCGAAGGCGAACTGGCCGCTGAGCGGGTGCGCCTGGCGGAACGGCCGAGCCGCACCGAGCGGGAGCGTTTTGAGGTGGCCGATCGGGCCCTGGCCGACTACGACCGGCTGTTTGCCACCTGGTCGGCGGACCCGCAGGCCCATGACGACCTGGTGCGCTGGCGCATCGACCGTCTGGGGGCGCTCAAGGCCCGTTCGCGTAATGCCGAGGTGCTGACCGAGCAGCAAAAGCTGCTCGATGACGGCGTGACGCTTCCGACCTACGCCCAGCGCTGGGTGGCGGCGGCCTACCTGGCGCTTCGGCAGCCGGAGAACGCGGCGCAACTGTACCGTCAGGAGCTGGCGTCACCCGATGCCGATCCGGCCGACCGGGTGGACGATACCTCGGCACTGGCCTACGCCCTGATCGAAAGCGATCGGCCGGAAGAGGCCCTTGAGGTCGCCGAAAACCTGGCCAGGACCACCCAGGCCCGCCTCGAGCTCAAGGGCCAGCCCATCGGCGTACCCAATGACGAGTGGATCGACGCCCAGCAACTGGCGGCGCAGATGGGCCAGCACAACGGCAACCTGCCCGCCAGCGAGCAGGGTCTGGAGGCCCTGGCGAGCAAGGCCCCGGGCAACGTCAGCGTGCGGGTTGCCCAGGCCGACACCTATCTGGCCCGTGGCTGGCCACGACGTGCCGAGGCCCTCAACAAGGAGACCGAAAGCGTACTGCCACGCAACCTGGGCCTCGAGCTGTCCCAGGCCAATACCGCCCTGGCGCTGCAGGAGTGGCGCCAGCTCGATGTGCTGACCGATGACGTCGTCGCGCGTTTCCCGGAGAACCAGCAGGTCCAGCGCCTGGCACGGCAGCGGGAGGTCCACGACATGGCCGAACTGCGGGTCGAGGGCTACACCGGCCGGAGTTTCGGGGGTGGCAGCAGCGGCGCCGGCGCGGTCACCGGCAGCCGCGACTATGGTATCGAGAGCGTGCTCTACAGCCCGCCGATCAGCGAAGACTGGCGGCTGTTCGCCGGCGCCGGCTATGCCTTCGGCCGTTTCACCGAAGGTGATGCCCGGCGCCGCTGGCAGCGGCTGGGGGTGGAAAACCGCTCCCGCGACATGACCCTGCAGGCGGAGATCTCCAACCAGTCCTATGGCTATGGCAACAAGCTCGGCGCCCGGTTATCGGCCGCCTTCGACATCGACGATCACTGGCAGTACGGCGGCAGCCTCGAACGCCTGGCGGCGGCGACACCGCTGCGCGCCCTGAAGAACGACATCAGCGCCAATTCGGCCAGCGCCTTCCTGCGCTGGCGGGCCAATGAAAGCCGCGAATGGAAACTGGCGATCACCCCGTCGCATTTCAGCGACGGCAACCATCGCACCGAATACCTGCTCACCGGGCGCGAGGGCCTCTACAGCACCGCCCACGTGCAAGTGGACCTGGGCCTGGAAGTCGGCGCCAGCCACAACAGCAAGAACGAGGACGTGCCGTACTTCAATCCCAAGTCCGACTTCAGCGTGCTGCCGACGGTGAATATCAACCATGTGCTGTACCACCGTTACGAAACCCAGTGGAGCCAGCAGTTCCAGGTCGGTGCCGGCAGCTACAGCCAGCGCGATCATTCCACCGGTGCGATTGCCCTGCTGGGCTATGGCCAGCGGGTGATCTGGAACGATGTGCTGGAGGCCGGGGCCAACCTCAGCTGGATCAGCAGACCCTATGACGGTGAACGCGAGCGCGACGTGCGCCTGCTCCTGGACCTTACCTACCGCTTCTAGCCGAGGTGGATGATGCTTCTGATCACGCGTTGCGTCCTGTTGCTGGGAGCCTTGCTGGCCGGAGCCTGCGCGCAGGCTCCGGCCGAGTTCGTCGCGCCGGCGCAGCGGCCGGTGCCGGCCAACGAGGCGCCTTGGCCGAAAAACCACTTCCTGAGCCTGACCTACCACGATGTCCAGGACCGCGACCCCGACCAGGAAGTCGTCGCGGTGCGCACCGAACGGCTGGTCGACCAGTTGGCCTGGTTGCGCGAGAACGGCTACCGGCCCGTGAGCGTGGATCAGATCCTGGCGGCGCGCAACGGCGGCCCGGAGCTGCCGCCAAAGGCGGTGCTGCTGACCTTCGACGATGGCTACTCGAGCTTCTACACCCGGGTGATGCCGCTGCTGCGCAGCTATCATTGGCCGGCGGTGCTGGCGCCGGTCGGTGTGTGGATCGACACCCCGGCGGACAAACCGGTGGATTTCGCCGGCCAACTGCGCCCGCGCTCGCAGTTCCTGACCTGGGCCCAGATCCGCGAAGTGGCGGCTTCCGGGCTGGTGGAAATCGCCGCCCACACCAATGCCAGCCACCAGGGCGTGCTCGCCAACCCCCAGGGCAACCTGCAACCGGCGGCGGCGACCCGCCGCTACGACGCCAAGACCGGCCGCTATGAAAGCGAGGCCGAGTTCCAGGCGCGCCTGCGGGCCGACGTGCAGGCGATCTCGGCGAAGATCCGCGCGGCCACCGGGTACTCGCCACGGGTCTGGGTCTGGCCCTACGGCGTCGCCGATGGCACGGCGCTGAAGGTGATCGAAAGCCAGGGTTACCAGGTCGCCCTGACCCTGGATGACGGTATCGACAGCCTCGATCAACTGTTGAACAGCCCGCGCCTGCTGGTGTCTTCCGACCCGGATCTGGTGCACTTCGCCAGCAGCGTCGTGGCGATGCAGGACCACGTGCCGATGCGGGTGGTACATGTCGACCTGGACAATGTCTACGACCCGAATCCGGGCCAGCAGGAAGCCAACCTCGGCCGGCTGGTGCAGCGCATCGCCGACCTGGGCGCCAGCACCGTGTTCCTGCAGGCCTTCGCCGACCCGACGGGCGACGGCCTGGCCCGCTCACTGTACTTCCCCAACCGGCACCTGCCGGTGCGTGCCGACCTGTTCGACCGGGTCGCCTGGCAGTTGCGCACCCGCGCCCATGTCCAGGTGTTCGCCTGGATGCCGGTGCTCAGCTTCGCCCTGGATGAAAAGCTGCCGCGGGTCAGCCGCTGGGACCCGGCCACCGGGCAGGTTGCGGTCGATCCACAACAGTATCGGCGCCTGTCGCCGTTCGACCCCGAGGTACGCCGGGTGGTCGGCGAGATCTACGAGGACCTGGCCCGGCTGACCTCGGTCGACGGCATCCTCTATCACGACGATGCCGTGCTGTCCGACTTCGAGGATGCCAGCCCGCAGGCGCTGCGGATCTACGCCGCCGCCGGTCTGCCGGGCAGTATCGGTGCCTTGCGCGACGATCCGGCCACGTTGCAACGCTGGGCGCGTTTCAAGAGCCGCTACCTGATCGACTTCACCCATGAGCTGACCGCCAAGGTCCGGGCCATTCGCGGGCCGCAGGTGCAGACCGCGCGCAACCTGTTCGCCGAACCGGTACTGAACCCGCAGAGCGAGGCCTGGTTCGCGCAGAATCTCGATGACTTCCTCGCCAACTACGACTGGACCGCGCCGATGGCCATGCCGTTGATGGAAGGGCAGAGCGAGCGGCACGCGGCCGACTGGCTGCAGGCGCTGGTCGACAAGGTCGGACAGCGCCCCGGTGCCCTCAAGCGCACGGTGTTCGAACTGCAGGCGCGGGACTGGCGCAGCCAGCCGGCGCAGGATCTGGACGGCGAACAGTTGGTGCAATGGATGGGCCAGCTCAAGCGCAAGGGCGCCACCAGCTTCGGCTACTACCCGGACAACTTCCTCGATGGCCGCCCAGCCGTGCAGGTGGTGCGTCCGGCACTTTCCAACAAGTGGAATCCTTAAGATCATGATGGATCGAATCGTGGCACTGATCGTCCTGGCGCTCGTCCTCGGTTTTCCCCTGGGCGTGATTTTCCTGGTCACCGGGCAATTCCTGATGGACTTCGTGTTCTTCTACCCGTTGTTCATGTCGGGCCTGTGGATGGCCGGTGGCCTGTACTTCTGGCTGCACTGGGAGCGGCACTGGCCCTGGGAGGCCGATACCCTGCCACCGCCGTTGCCGGGCGAGCCGCTGATCTCGATCCTGATCCCCTGCTTCAACGAGGGCGACAACGTTGCCGAGACCATCGACGCGGCGCTGGCCCAGCATTACCCGAACATCGAAGTGATCGCCATCAACGACGGTTCCAGCGACAACACCGGGCAGATGCTCGACGAGCTGGCGCTGCAGGACCCGCGCCTGCGGGTCATTCACCTGGCGCAGAACCAGGGCAAGGCGGTGGCCCTGAGCATGGGCGCGGTGGCGGCTCGCAGCGAGTACCTGGTGTGCATCGATGGCGACGCGCTGCTGGCGCCGCATACCGCCGCCTACCTGGTCGCACCGTTGCTGCAGAACCCGCGGCTGGGCGCGGTCACCGGCAACCCGCGGATCCGCACCCGCTCGACCCTGGTCGGGCGGGTCCAGGTCGGCGAGTTCTCCTCGATCATCGGCCTGATCAAGCGCACCCAACGGGTGTTCGGGCGGATCTTCACGGTCTCCGGGGTGGTCTGCGCCTTCCGCCGCACGGCGCTCGACCGGGTGGGCTACTGGAGCCCGGACATGATCACCGAGGACATCGACATCAGCTGGAAGCTGCAGCTCGATCACTGGAGCGTGTTCTACGAGCCTCGGGCGCTGTGCTGGATCCTCATGCCGGAAACCCTGCGCGGGCTGTGGAAGCAGCGGCTGCGCTGGGCCCGGGGCGGGGCGGAAGTGCTGTTCAAGAACGTGCGCAGTATCTGGCACTGGCGCCATCGCTACCTGTGGCCACTGCTGTTCGAGTACTGCCTGTCCACCGGCTGGGCGTTCACCTTCGTGCTGTCGATCATCTTCTACTGCCTGGGCCTGTTCATCGAACTGCCGGAGGCGATCAACGTGCAGCGCATCCTGCCCCCGGCCTTTACCGGGTTGCTGCTGGCGGTGGTCTGCCTGGGGCAGTTCGCGGTCAGTGTGCTGATCGACCGCCGCTATGAACGGGACCTGTGGAAGATCATGTTCTGGGTGATCTGGTACCCCCTGGTGTTCTGGCTCATCAGCCTGTTCACCACCCTGGTCAGCTTTCCCCGGGTGCTGTTCGGCCAGGCCGGCAGGCGGGCCCGCTGGGTCAGCCCGGACCGGGGCATCAAGCCGTTCGATGGCGACAAGCAGAAGGTGTGAGCATGAAAATCATCAAGACCCGCCAGCATCCCCTGATGGTGCTCATCGATACGCTGGTCACCCTGTTGGCCTGGGCCGGCCTCCTGTATCTGCTGGTCGAGGGGCTGTGGCCGATGTTCGACGGCCACGCCGGCCCGCGCATCGATATTTCGTTCTTCAAGGCTCTCGACACCCTGCAGATCTACCTGTGGGTGGCCTTGCTGAATGCGCTGGTGCTGATCGCCTGGGCCCGTTATCAGCAGCGCAAGAGCCGTGGCTTTGCGCAACGGCGCCTGGCCCCGCCGGTGGTCGGCGACGACGGGCTGAGCCGCAGCTTCCGGTTGAGCGAGGACAAGTTCGCGCGAATGCGCGAGTCCGGCTCGATGATCGTGCACAACGACGAGGACGGCGGGGTGCGCGAGGTGATCACCCATCTGTATCGGGTCGAGCCGGGCGAGCAGCCTTCGCCCCTGGCGCCGCCGGCGCATCCGCATGTGATCCGCCTGCCGTCGGAGGGGGATGGCAAGCCGCAGGGCTAATTATCTAACGCCTGGACCTGGCAACTGGCGCCTTAGGCTTTGCCTTTTTTCATGGAAAAGAGGGAAAGCTCATGGAGAGCCTCCAGCAGGACCCGGCCAGCACGGCTCGGGCGGCGGTGTTGCCGGTGCCCGACAACCTGCTGCTCAAGCGTTTCGAAGAGCGACTGTTCAAGCACCTGGCCGCTTCGCGGCATCCCAGCCTGTCGCTCAATCGGCTCCAGGCGGCATTGACGCGCGGTCTCGATAGCCAACGCGAACTCGGGCGACTGCTGGAGCGGGCACCGCAGATCGATGTCGTGCTCGGGCAACTGCTGCGCGAAGCCTTTGGGCATGATCCGCAGCGCCTGCTGTTCAGCGCTCCTGCGGGCCGGGAAAGTGGGCAGACGGAACGCAGCCTGATACAACTCGCCCTGTCGATGTTGCGCAATCCATTCCTCTCCCTGCAAACGGGAACGCGGCTGACACTGGCTGGCGAGCCGGACAGCCCGTTGGCACTGACACCCGATCAGATCCTGGCACGCCTCCAGGCCTTGGGGCTGGCCTCCAGCATCGCCGCCAGTCTGCTCCACTACTGGCAGCAGCCGGCGCAGGGCAGCCACGTTTCCCGCCGGGAGCGGCTGGTCGAGCTGCACAAGCGGCTGTTTCACGACAAGGTGTTGCTTGCCCATGGCCTTGGCGTGCTGTCCCCGGCGGCAACGGCAATGCTGATGGGCCTGCTGGACACACCGTCGGCCCAGGCCCGGGCACTTGCCGGCGGGCGTTGGGCCAAACTGGCGGTGTCGGAACTGGTCTGGCCGGGTGTCGGCCAGGTTGCCCCCAGGCTCAGTGGCGCCCTGCACCTGTGGAGTTCGGGCAGCGAGCTGTCCGGTCGACAGATCGTCTACGTACCGGGGGTGGCCGAGGAGTTCTTCGAGTTCGCCAACCTGGCCGAACTGCAGCGCGAACTGCCAACGCACCTCAATGCGCCGGGCAACTATTCAGCCTGGCAGCTGCTGCCGCTGCAGGAACGTCACCAGCTGTTTGCCCCGGCGGATCCTACCGCCCTGCCTTATGGTTTCCTGGAATGTGCGCCACTGGCCGACGATGCCCTGGCCCACAGCGCCCTGGCCCGACTGGAAACGCAACTGGCCAGCGAGTGGGCCGCTGCGTTGCAGCTCAATACGGCCCGCCTGTTGCCGCAGTTGTCGACCGACAGCGCAGGCCTGGAACCCTTGCAGGCCATAGAGGCCATGCAGCAGACCCGTGGCGCGTTGGCCCACCTGCCGGCGATTCGCCCGCTGCTCGCACGCCTGCTGCGCAGTGATGAACGGCACGGGATGCTGGCGATCACCTTTGGCAGCCTGGCCGCCGACATTCCCCTGCGTCTGCGGCAAGGCAAGGTTCGCGAACAGGAGCGCGGCCTGCTCAAGCTGTTCGAGCAACATGCAGGCTCGCAGCCCAAGGCGTTACTGGACGATCATGAGCCGTGGCTGCGGCAGGTGGCCCGTGTCCGTGAACTGCTGCGGGACCGTGACAGTTATGCCCGGCCAGCATTCTGGAGCGGCAAGGACGAGCAGGGTGTCGAGCTGACCGACAGGCTGCTCGATGGTCACTGCCAGGCCCTGTTGCATGAGGCGCGGATGCAACGGCAGCTCGGGCTGATCGAGCAACCTGAGCTGGAGCGTCTGCTCGATGTCCTTCCGGCTGCGTCGCGAACGGCGCTCGATACCCAGGTGGCAGGCATTGCGGTGGGACCTGAGGATTCGTCCTGGGCGCTGACCGGGGCCTGCATCATCACCACCCGTCAGGCCCTGGCGGATCCGCAACTGAACACCGCGACATGGCTGTTCGTGCCAGGCCGGCTGGGTGGCCTGGCCGTGTTCGTCAACCTCGAAAGCCTGTCGCAGCAACTGGGCCTGACCCTGCTCGACCCCGAATGCGAGACCCTTTGGCCGCTGATTGCCCGTGACCGGCGCGGCGCGCTGCGCGACTGGCTGCGTCAGTTGGCTCCAGGGGCGCGGGTGCCCGTGCATTACCGGGTCATCGCCGCGGATGCCGTGCGGTACGGGCTGCGACAGCAGATCCGCGAGCACCTGCGGCTCTGCCAGGCGATCGAAGGCGGGCTGCGACCCTTCTCGGAAATCGGCGATGCGCGCAGCTCGTTGCAGATGCTCGCCCATGAGTTGGAGCAGAGCCTGAATGTCCCGGAGCATGACGCCCGTGAGCAGGCGCTGGAGAACATCGCCGCCCTGCAACTGACGGCGGCCCAGGCCCGTGAGCTGCCCGCCTGGCTGGCGCAGGCGACGTTCGGCAGGCGCCAGCAGTACGCTCGCCTGCTGAGGTCCTGTCAACTGAGCGCGCAGGCCCTGACCCGGCGCCTGGAACAGCGTCTGCCGGACCTGGATGACTTCGCCCGCGGGAAGCTCATCGAGCGGCTCAGGCAGGACGGCCTTCATCCGGGCTTGGAGATCGACAAGCCGTTGTTCGACCTGCCCGACAGCGTCGAGCGGGTGTGGGTCGGGCATCCCGAGAATCCGGTCGGAGGGGCCGGCCCGAAGACGGTGGTCAGCGAGCAACGGCACCGCTACAGTTTCCTGCAACTGGCCCTGGAGAACCTCGACCCGCAAGCGCCCGGCACCCGACTGCGGCTGCAGCAGGGGCGGATCCTGGACTCCGCGTGGCAGCAGCGCCTGACGCCGGACTACCTGATCTCGACCATCTCCGCCCTGGACCTGGGCGGGCAGTACGACACATTGATCCAGCAGGCTTTCTACGGTGTCGACGACCCCCGCGGCGAAGCGGTGCCGGCCTTTGAGCGGGCACTGCTGGATCGTCTGGTTCGCCAGCGGGCTCGCCTGGAACTGTTCAGCGCGCGACAACAGGGGCTCGGTGAGCAGGCCGCGCGGCTGTTCGAACAGGCCCTGAACGACACACCTGTCGCGAACCCGCGCCACGACGCTCCGGCAC
Source organism: Pseudomonas sp. Tof1 (assembly GCF_055390395.1). Lineage (NCBI taxonomy): Bacteria > Pseudomonadati > Pseudomonadota > Gammaproteobacteria > Pseudomonadales > Pseudomonadaceae > Pseudomonas > Pseudomonas sp. Tof1. Next base: position 181,977 of record NZ_AP024344.1, read on the forward strand.
CGGAGTTGTACTTCATCACCTTCGCCGGCCGGGCCTTCGCCAAGGCCCGGCATGTCGGCAATGCCGTGGCGATCCGCGACAGGGTGTCCGGCATGACCGTGGTCTACCTGCCGGGGGCGCCCCATGCCCAGGTGCTGACCGAGTACCCGGATCTGCTGGCGGCGCAGCGGGCGCTGGTCGACGGTGGGCAGGCGTTGCAACGGGCTGGGGATATCGCCCAGCGCCTGGCGGTGGGCTGGGCGGCAGAGGTCATCGCGCAGTACCCCGCCGAGCGGACGCCTGCCATGGCCTGCCCGGACGCTGGCCTGGCGCCGGCGACGACCGCTGCGCTGGCCGAGCCGCTGTTGACGGCCAGACCTGGCTGGCTGTTCAAGGTCATCCGGAGCTGGTGGAACAGCGAGGTGGAGCAGCCTTTTCCGGGACCCGAGGCGCTCAGGCAGGAAGTCCTGCGCGAGATCGGGCAGAATCCCGGGCATTGGCTGCGCCTGGAGAAGACCCCGCGTTCGGACCTGGCGCTGATCCTCGCCCACGCCCTCGTGCTGCAGGCGCAGCAGCGCGCCAGGGTGGTCTCGAACTCCAGCTGGCAACTGGCGCAGCAGCGCGAGGTGCATGAGCACGAGCAGCGCACGGCGTACTGGCTGAGGGTGTTGTCGGTGGTGCCGATCGCCAGCATCGCCGTCGACGTCCACGATAGTGCCGCGGCCTTGCGCCGGTTCTCCCGCAGTGGTGATCCGCGCGATGCGTTCGAGCTGTTCAAGGCGGTGCACATGACCCTCATCGATGTCGCCCCGATCGTCTATCCGCTGGCCGCAGGCGCCCGGCCGGCACGGGCCGCCCTGGGCAACTGGGCACGGGCGGCGCTGAGAAGCATCGGTCGGCGCCGCACGTTATATGGCAAGGGCGCAGCCGCGCTGAAAAGGCTCGATGCGGGCAGCCGTCCCGCACCGCCACTGCCGGGCTATGCGGCGAACATCGCCGGGGATGATGGGGTACGCCTGCACGGCCCGACCAACGCCGGCAGCCAGGTGAAAAACGGCGTGCAGTTCATCAGCGACGGCGTGCATCGCTATGAGGTCTACCGGCCCAAGGGCGAGCAGGTCCTGCGCCTGAAGCGCACGGCCGCACAGCCGAACGAGTTGATCCTGTACATCCGCGAGTCGGGTGAGCACCTGTTGCGTGCCGACGCCCCCGAACCGCAACCGGGGCCCAGTCGCAGCCCTTTCCACCGGCCCTGGGAAACGAGGCCGAGCCCCGCGCCGGCACCTGCTCCGATGTTGCGACCGGAGTGGATGAGCCGCCGTCCGGCCGTGTCATCCACGCACTGGAGGAACTGGGGCCTGGCACTGGCCGAGGACGAAGTCGTGGAGCTGCCGACAGGCCAGGACCTGTACCGACGGCGGGGCAGCGATGCCCGCCTGTTGAAGCTCGACGATCGTTATTTCGAACTGCTGGCCGATGGCTCGGACATCGAGCCCGAGATCGTTTTCATCAGGCGTCCTGGCCCGTTGGCCGATCTGGCGCTGAGCGAATTCGAGCATTGGTGGTCCCACCTGGACCAGCAGCCGATCCCGGTGAGTTTCGACCCACGAACCGGCATCTGGACGCCACGCGCGCCCTTGTTCGACGCTCCCGGACGAGAGCTGCTCGAACCCCTCACCAGGCGCATGACCGCGGACAGCCGGGTCCGTACGCTCAATCGACTGATCGAGCGTTCCGACACCGGCGGCGGCACGGCAGTCACTGCCAGCCGCATGGTGGCGCTCAAGCGCACGCTGGAGACCTGGGGTACCCGGGGGGTGGACCTGCATGTGCTGTTCAGGGAGCTGGACGGCCGAACTGCCCGACGGCTCTTTCGTATCGGTCTGCCGGAGGGGGAGGCGGGCTTTTCCCGACTGGACTTCGAGCCTTCCCACGTCATCAACCCGCGCTTTTTCGATGTCGAGGGACGGCACCGCGTCATGGACCTGTCCCTGCACGCCGAGCGCGCCGTCAAAGACGTGCTCCTGCGCCATGGTTTCGTGGTCAACGAGGTACCCAAGGGCCGCTCCTTCATCTCGGTCAACCTGGAGTGCACCCACCCGGGTTCCGAGCACCGTTACCTGCTCCTGCTCAAGTGGACCGGTACCGATGCCCTGGAGCTGTTCCGTTCCCGGGGGGCACCGCTGCAACTGACGGATGACTGGCTGCGCCGGCTGGTCGATACCCGTTCGATCGGCTACAGCGAGAGGCTGCGACCGGCCAGGGAGGCGCTGGAGCAGGGGCGGCTGGTGAAGCTGGTCGCCGGTTTGCAGCGGGTGCCGGATTCGCAGCGGATCGTGGTGTTCTTCATTCGAGTCGCCTAGATGGCTGAGCGCTGTCGGTACCCTGAAAACAAAAATGCCCCGGATCGACGATCCAGGGCATTTTCGAAAGATGGCGCACTCGGCGGGATTCGAACCCACGACCCCTGCCTTCGGAGGGCAGTACTCTATCCAGCTGAGCTACGAGTGCTTGTGCGGGCGCCATCATACCTATCTCGGCCTTGGGCGTCCACGGTGGTTTTCAGCCGTCGACCTTATCCTGTCCCGGCGGCTCATTTTCCTGCACGCCAGTGGCACGGATTCCCCGGCAGGGCGCTTTCTGGCGCTTTGGCGCAACTGATCTATCGTTCTCCTGCTACGGGTTCGCCGAGCGTTTTCCTCGTTGTCGTCACTTCCAGGAGAGAGGCATGTCCACCGTCAACCCGCAAATCACCGACGCGGTCACCCAGTCGAACGTCCAGGTCGTCGGTAGCGCGCCCGCCACGGCGATCGCTTCGCTCTGCCAGGTCAGCAGCCACGCGGTCAGCCTGGCCCTGCAGAATGCGGTCAGCCAACAGCAGGCGCTGAACATCATCGGCAATGCCACGGTGGCGTCCGCCGTGCAGCAGATTCTCGCGGTAGGAGGGCGCTCATGAGCAGCGAGGACCAGGCTGGCGCCCAGCAACACTCGGCGCAGGATCCGGCGGCAACGGCATCGGCGCTGTTGGGAGAACTCAACGAACAGTTGCTAAAGCAGGCCGCCGCCGGCATCGGCAACGAGGCCCTGAACCGGCAGATCGTCGAGGCGGTGAACCTGATCAATGCCCAGTTGACGGCCCAGGTGCCGGCGCTGTCGGCACTGGGTCCGGAGTTGCTGACCCGCCAGGCCAGCGGCCTGGTCGCGCAGTCGGCGGCCAGCTACTTCGACGGGGTCACCAAGCTGGCCCTGGCTTCCCAGGGGGTATTGCTAAGGCAGATGACCGAGAGCATTCTCAAGGATGATCTCGATGCGGCCAACGAAAGCGCCCTGGGCGCGCTCAACACTCACCTGCTGGTCAGTGGCGCCGCCGCAGTGGCCGCGGCCACCGGGGTACTGGACGCCGAGGCGGTGACCGGGGCGATCGAGCGCATCGACCAGAGCATTGCCCGCTTCAGCGCGCATCTTTGCGAACGCACGTCTTCCGAGTGAACGACATTCGCAACAGGCCCTATCGTCCAGCACAAGGAGTCAGATCATGACCGAAGTGAACCCGCAGATCACGGATGCCGTCACCCAGTCGAACGTCCAGACCGTGGCCGAAGCACCCGCCATGGCCCTGGGCAGCCTCTACCAGTCCATGGCCCATTCCACCGGCATCCTGTTCGAGAATGCGGTGAGTACCCAGCAACAGCAGAACACCCTGGCCCAGGCGGCCGCCACCCAGGGTGTGATGCAGATCTACAGCCTGGACACGACCGCGGCCGCCGGTGCCAACGAGAAAATCGCGCAGACCGGGGTTTCCGACAATCTCACCAGCCTGCTGACCGTGCTGAAATCCTTCCAGTCCAAGTGATTGTCTGGCGGGCCCCGTGCTGCCAGGCGCAGCGCCGGGCCCAAGATGACGTTGATCAGAAAAATCCCCGCCGGTGGTCTATTCTCGTTCTTTTTTTCGAACAGACTATTGTCCTTTGACCCCATTGCTCCTAGGATTCGTTTGAGATTTCAAACGCTCCTGTCTGGGTGCTGAACCGCACATCGATCGCATGTGCGCTATTTATGTGCTTCGGCCCGGTGAATGAATTTCCTGACGGCAGCCCCCAAGGCGCCTTTCTACAATCAATAATTCGCTCCGCGCGTGCGCGGTGCTGTTAAGGAAAGCCTACATGCAGCTCAAAGATACCCAGTTGTTCCGCCAGCAAGCCTTCATCAACGGGGCATGGGCCGACGCGGACAATGGTCAGACGATCAAGGTCAACAACCCGGCCACGGGCGAAATCCTGGGTACCGTGCCGAAGATGGGCGCCGCCGAAACCCGCCGTGCCATCGAGGCTGCCGACAAGGCCCTGCCGGCCTGGCGTGCCCTGACCGCCAAGGAGCGTTCCAACAAGCTGCGCCGCTGGTTCGAACTGATGATCGAGAACCAGGACGACCTGGCCCGCCTGATGACCCTCGAACAGGGCAAGCCGCTGGCCGAAGCCAAGGGCGAAATCGCCTACGCCGCCTCCTTCATCGAGTGGTTCGCCGAAGAAGCCAAGCGCGTCTATGGTGACGTGATCCCCGGCCACCAGCCGGACAAGCGCCTGATCGTGATCAAGCAGCCGATCGGCGTCACCGCCGCGATCACCCCGTGGAACTTCCCGGCCGCGATGATCACCCGCAAGGCCGGCCCGGCCCTGGCCGCCGGTTGCACCATGGTGCTCAAGCCCGCATCGCAGACCCCGTTCTCGGCCCTGGCCCTGGCTGAGCTGGCCCAGCGCGCCGGCATCCCGCAAGGCGTGTTCAGCGTGGTCACCGGCAGCGCCGGCGAAGTCGGCGGCGAACTGACCGGCAACCCGATCGTGCGCAAGCTGTCCTTCACCGGTTCGACCGAAATCGGTCGCCAGCTGATGGCCGAATGTGCCCAGGACATCAAGAAGGTGTCCCTGGAACTGGGCGGCAACGCGCCCTTCATCGTGTTCGACGACGCCGACCTGGACAAGGCGGTCGAGGGCGCGATCATCTCCAAGTACCGCAACAACGGCCAGACCTGCGTCTGCGCCAACCGCCTGTACGTGCAGGAAGGTGTCTACGATGCCTTCGCCGAGAAACTGAAGGCGGCGGTGGCCAAGCTGAAGATCGGCAACGGCCTGGAAGAAGGCACCACCACCGGTCCGCTGATCGACGAGAAGGCCGTGGCCAAGGTCAAGGAGCACATCGCCGACGCCTTGAGCAAAGGTGCTACCGTGCTGACCGGCGGCAACGCGATGGAAGGCAACTTCTTCGAGCCGACCGTGCTGGTCAACGTGCCGAACAACGCCGCCGTGGCCAAGGAAGAAACCTTCGGTCCGCTGGCACCGCTGTTCCGCTTCAAGGACGAGGCCGACGTCATCGCGATGTCCAACGACACCGAGTTCGGCCTGGCTTCCTACTTCTACGCCCGTGACCTGGGCCGTGTGTTCCGCGTGGCCGAGGCACTGGAGTACGGCATGGTCGGCGTCAACACCGGGCTGATCTCCAACGAAGTCGCGCCGTTCGGCGGTATCAAGGCCTCGGGCCTGGGCCGCGAAGGTTCCAAGTACGGCATCGAAGACTACCTGGAAATCAAATACCTCTGCCTGGGCGTCTAACCCGGTCGGATGCTTCGGCGACAGGGGCACGAGAGCGCTGCTCCTGTCGCGTTTCAAACGTCACTTCAATGTGGCCGGAACCCTGTGCCAGTCGATCATCGTATGCTGGTGCAGTGCTCTCCCTGCCGCGTCATCCTTGAACCACGCCGCCCGATGAGCGGTGAATGAGGACAATATGAGCAAGACCAACGAATCCCTGATGCAACGCCGCCAGGCCGCCGTTCCACGCGGCGTCGGCCAGATCCACCCGATCTTCGCCGACTCGGCGAAGAATGCCACGGTGACTGACGTCGAAGGCCGCGAGTTCATCGACTTCGCTGGCGGTATCGCCGTACTGAACACCGGTCACGTGCACCCGAAAATCATCGCCGCGGTGACCGAGCAACTGAACAAGCTGACCCACACCTGCTTCCAGGTCCTGGCCTACGAGCCGTACGTGGAACTGTGCGAGAAAGTGAACGCCCGCGTTCCAGGCGACTTCGCCAAGAAAACCCTGCTGGTCACCACCGGTTCCGAAGCCGTCGAGAACGCCGTGAAGATCGCCCGTGCCGCCACTGGCCGCGCTGGCGTGATCGCCTTCACCGGCGCCTACCACGGCCGTACCATGATGACCCTGGGCCTGACCGGCAAGGTCGTGCCCTACTCGGCCGGCATGGGCCTGATGCCAGGCGGCATCTTCCGCGCGCTGTACCCGAACGAACTGCACGGCGTGAGCATTGACGATTCCATCGCCAGCATCGAGCGCATCTTCAAGAACGACGCCGAGCCACGTGACATCGCCGCGATCATCATCGAGCCGGTACAGGGCGAAGGCGGTTTCTACGTTGCGCCCAAAGAGTTCATGAAGCGCCTGCGTGCCCTGTGCGACCAGCACGGCATCCTGCTGATCGCCGACGAAGTGCAGACCGGCGCCGGTCGTACCGGTACCTTCTTCGCCATGGAGCAGATGGGCGTCGCGCCTGACCTGACTACCTTCGCCAAGTCCATCGCCGGCGGCTTCCCGTTGGCCGGCGTGTGCGGCAAGGCCGAGTACATGGACGCCATCGCTCCAGGCGGCCTGGGCGGCACCTACGCCGGTAGCCCGATCGCCTGCGCCGCGGCCCTGGCCGTGATGGAAGTGTTCGAGGAGGAGCAGCTGCTGGACCGCAGCAAGGCGGTCGGCGAGCGCCTGGTGGCCGGTCTGAAGAAAATCCAGGCCAAGTACCCGGTGATCGGTGATGTGCGTGCCCTGGGCGCGATGATCGCGGTCGAGCTGTTCGACGACGGCGACACCCACAAGCCGAACGCGGCAGCCGTCGCGCAGATCGTCGCCAAGGCCCGTGACAAGGGCCTGATCCTGCTGTCCTGCGGCACCTACGGCAACGTCCTGCGCGTGCTGGTTCCGCTGACCTCGCCGGACGAGCAACTGGACAAGGGCCTGGCGATCATCGAAGAGTGCTTCGCTGAACTCTGAGCCGGGTGATGGGCTGGACAAAAAGACCCGCTTCGGCGGGTTTTTTTGTGTCACGACGGCCGGTTGCGGGGGCTGGCGGTTGTACCTGCCGGTCAGTTTTGACTAATGTGTCAGGACTGCCCTCGGAGAGTGCAAGATGACTGCCTTGGATTTACCTGCTGTACCCCGTGTGTTGATTGCCGAGGCGGACCCTTGGGCGCGGGACCTGTTGAAACAGGTATTGCTGACCGTGCGCTGCGACGCACAACTGGCCCTTTGCGCCAACGGCCAGGACGCCCTGCAGCAACTCACCGAACAAGCCTTCGACCTGGTGATTGCCGACCGCGAGTTGCCGGGGGTCGATGGCCTGAGCCTGCTCTACAGCATGCGCCAGAAAAAACGTTCTCCCCTGTTGCCGTTCATTCTGATCAGTTCGCGCAGCGACGTTGCCAGCGTCCGCGAGGCCCTGCCGCTGCAACCTACCGCCTACCTGACCAAGCCGCTGAATGTCGATGGCCTGACCCAGCGCCTGCAGGACCTGCTGCTCGATGCCGGGCAGAGCGTCCTCTGTGAAGTGCCGGCCCTGGCGCCGGGCATGGACCTGAGGACCTTCCTCGAACGCCGCCGCGAGCAATCGGACGGCGCACCGCTGATGGCCGACGTGCAGGTCGCGGTGAAACGCAGCCTCAACCCCCACGGCCTCGACCTGAAGCAGCTGGAGCAGGAAATCGGCACCGACCCGCAGATCACCGCGGTGCTGATCGCCGCCGCCAACAGCGCGGCGCAGCATCACGGCAGCGCCGTGCAGACCCTGGGCCAGGCCCTGCAGCGCCTCGGTTCGGCGCAAAGCATGAACCTGATCCTCGGCCTGAGCCTCAAGCGCAGCGCCAAGCTCAGCGATGCCGCGCTGGCCGATTACGCCGAGCGCTACTGGCAATTGTCGCTGCATACCGCCGAGTACGGCCGGACCCTGGCGCGGATGTACGACCTCGACCAGGAGCGCTGCTATTGCGCCGGGCTGCTGCATCGCCTGGGCGACCTGGCCCTGTTGCGTTGCCTGCAGGAATGGCGGCAGGCGGGCGGCGAGCTGGATGACGAGCAGATCGGCGAGTCGCTGTTCGCGCTGGGCGCCAGCTACGGTTCGGCGCTGCGCACCCGCTGGCGCCTGCCGCTGGAGCTGCGCGAGCTGATTGCGGCGGTCTACCAGCTTGGTGGCGGGGTGTATTCCCGCGAGGCGCTATCGATGAACCTGGCGGCCCAGCTGGCGCACCTGACGCCCAGCCAGAGTATCGAGGAAGTGGCCAGGAGCCGTGCCGCCAGGCTGCTCAAGATCGGCCTGGCGGACCTGACGCGGCTGCGCAAGAACTGACCGGCGCTCGTGTAGCCCCGAACCTGTGGGCGCCGGGTCTAGGCCAGCACGATCTGGTTCTTGCCCTGGCGCTTGGCCCGGTACATCGCCCCGTCGGCCCGGGCGAACAGGCTGTCGAGCAATTGATCCTCTGCGGTCAGGTTGGTCAGCCCCTGGCTGACGGTGGTGCCGAAGTTTTCCCCGTCGTGGTTGAACGCCAGGCGCTGAATCTCCCGCTGCAGGCGCTCGGCGATCGCCATGGCCATGTCCGGGGCGCAGCCGGGCAGCAGGGCGGCGAACTCCTCGCCGCCGATCCGCCCGAACAGGTCGCCGCTGCGCAACGCCGCACGGCCGGTCTCGGCGATTCGCTGCAGCACCTGGTCGCCCGCCGGGTGGCCGTAGGTGTCGTTGATCAGCTTGAAGTCATCGATATCCAGCAGCAGGAACGCCAGCGGCGAATCCTGTAGCCGGGCCTGCTCGAACTCGCGATGGGCACATTCGAAGAAGTGCCGGCGGTTGCTGCTGCCGGTCAGCACGTCGGTGGTGGCCAGGCGCTGCAATTCGTCTTCCAGGACCTTCTTCTCGGTGATGTCCTCGGCGATCCCGACCACGATCACCCGCTGGCCCGGTTCGGCGTGACGGCTGATGAAGCACTTGTCGCTGAGCCAGCGGATTTCGCCATCGGCGCGGATGATGCGGTATTCGCGGTCTTCCACCGCGCCTTTCTCCAGCACCTCGGCCAGACTGCGCTCGGCGTGGTCGAGGTCGTCAGGGTAGATGCTGTTGCGCCATTCGTCGTAGTCGGCCAGCAACAGCCCGGCCGAACGGCCGAAGATGCGCTCGTAGGCCGGGCTGACATAGAGCATTTGCCGCGCCTCCCAGTCGAAGGCCCAGAGCACCGCGTTGACGCTGACCAGCAGGGAGCTGAACAACTGTTCGCGCTCGCTCAGGCGCGCGACCTCGCCTTGCGCATGGACCAGCGCAAGCAGGGTTTCAGCGGCCTCCGGCCACTGTTGGAGCAAGGACGGTTGCGGTTTTTTTATCACCATCGGCACACATCTCAGAAGGTGGGCCGCGCCGCTTTCAGGCACGACGACACTGACAATCCGCCTGTCTGGCGAAGTGCATTTGAGATAGAGGAATGGTCGCTAAGTTCCGAACGACGCGCCTCGAAGCGAGGCGCGCCGATCAGCGGTGTCAGGCGGCGCTGGGGCGCAGCGAGTAGGTTTTCAGCTGGTTGGCGAATTCGCGCAGCGACTGGATGCCGCTGGCCTCGGCCTCGTGCACCCAGTCCTTGATCGCCGCGAGCATGTCGTGGCCATTCGAGCTGGTCTTGACCCAGATCTGTTGCAGGGCCAGGCGTTTCTCGTAAATTACCTTGAGCGCCTGGCTGTGCTCCAGCATGCCTTGGATGCGCAACTGGTGCTTGTCGCTGAGCAGGCTGGTTTCCCGCGACAGCAGGCGCTTGGCCCGGTGGAATTTCTGGCGTACCGAATGATCGACCTTGGCCAGTTCCTGTTTCACCAGCGGGCCGATCACCAGCTTGCGGTACTGGGCCATGATCTGGAAGCGGTTGTTGAGGATCGCCATGGCGGTGTCCATGTCCAGGTGGCCCTTGCCCTCGACCCGATGGGCGATCGGCGCGACACGCTGTACCTTGGCCAGTCGCAGCAGGCAAAAGACCTTGATCCAGGCCCAGCCCAGGTCGAACTCCCATTTTTTCACCGAGAGCTTGGCCGAGTTGGGGTAGGTGTGGTGGTTGTTGTGCAGTTCCTCGCCGCCGATCAGGATGCCCCAGGGCACCAGGTTGGTGGCGGCGTCGCGGCATTCGAAGTTGCGATAGCCGACGGCATGGCCCAGGCCGTTGATCACGCCGGCGGCCCAGAACGGGATCCAGATCATCTGGATCGCCCAGATGGTGATGCCGATGGCGCCGAACAGCAGCAGGTCGATGAGGCCCATCAGGGCTACGCCCAGCAGCTTGTAGCGGCTGTAGAGGTTGCGTTCGATCCAGTCGTCCGGGCAGTTCTTGCCGTAGATGCGCAGGGTCTCGGCGTTGCCCGCCTCGGCCCGGTACAGTTCGGCACCGGTGCGCAGCACGGTGGAGAGGCCGAGGATCACCGGACTGTGGGGATCGTCGACGGTTTCACATTTTGCGTGATGTTTACGGTGGATCGCGGTCCACTCGCGGGTATTCTGTGCCGTGGTCAGCCACAGCCAGAAACGGAAGAAGTGCTTGAGACCGCCGTTGAGTTCCAGGGAGCGGTGGGCCGAATAGCGGTGCAGGTAAACCGTGACGCCGACAATCGTCACGTGGGTCATCAACAGGGTGACCGCCACCAGTTGCCAGGCTGACAGGTCAAGAAAACCGTTGTACCACATAGGCTGTATGGCCCTCGATAAAGTAAAGAACAGCCGTCGCATTATCACCGAGCCACCAGAGAAAACCAGTCGCCGTTTCAGATAAGAGTGCCGGGATGTTTCTTACTCTATAATTCCGGCCGTTTTGTAGGGCAATTTGGCATTTCTAGAGGGAATTAGCACCGCTTATGGCAAGTTCATACCGCAATGCTCTGAAGGCGGGGGTGTTGTACCTGTTGCTGTCGATCCTCTGGATCCAGCTCAGCCAGCAGCTGTTGAGCAGTTTTTTCGATGAGCCCGAGCAGTTGGTGCAGTGGCAGATCGTTCGCGGCTACCTGTGGGTCAGTGTCAGTGCGGTGCTGATTTTCCTGATCCATGCGCGTTACCAGCGGTTTGTCCAGGCCGCCCGGGAACAGCAGTCGGCGGATGCGGGCGAAGACCGCGAGCGCCTGCGCCAGGCCGCGGCGGTGTTCGACTGTACCCGCGAAGGGGTGCTGGTCTCCGACCGCGAGGGGTTGATCGTCCACGTCAACCGGGCGTTCGTCGCCATTACCGGTTATCAGGAGGCCGAGGTGCTCGGCAAGCGGCCGAGCCTGTTCAAGTCCGGGCGCCATCCGGCGGAGTTCTACCAGAAGGTCTACCAGGCCCTGGAGGCCAGCGGCGAGTGGAGCGGCGAGATCTGGAACCGGCGCAAGAGCGGGGAAATCTACCCACAGTGGCAGACCATCCGGGCCATTCGCGATGATCACGGCCAGCTCAGTCACTACGTCGCGGTGTTTTCCGATATCAGCGCGATCAAGAACTCGCAGCACGAGTTGAGCCAGCTGGCGCACTACGATCCGCTGACCGGCCTGCCCAACCGCCTGCTGTTCTCCGACCGGGCCGCCCAGGCCCTGGCCTCGGCGCAGGTGCACAAGCGCGGTTGCGCCCTGCTGCTGATCGACCTGGACCATTTCAAGATCATCAACGACAGCCTCGGCCACAACATCGGCGACCAGTTGCTCAAGGCGGTGGGCGAGCGCCTGCAGGGCCTGTTCGGCACCGGTATCAGCCTGGCGCGCCTGGGCGGCGACGAATTCGCCGTGCTGGCCGAGAACTGCCCGCAGGTGGTCCAGGCCGCAGCCCTGGCCCAGCGGGTGATCGAAGGCCTCAGGGAGCCGTTCCAGCTCGAAGGCCACTCGTTGTTCATCAATGCCAGTATCGGCATCAGCCTGTTCCCCAGCGATGCGCTGAACGCCGAACAATTGCTGCGCAACGCCGATTCGGCGCTGTTCAAGGCCAAGAGCGCCGGCCGTGAGGGCTACGCGCTGTACACCGAGGAACTGACCGCCCATGCCCAGCACCGGGTGGAAATGGCCGGCGAGCTGCGCCGAGCGCTGGAGCAGGGCGAGTTGCGGGTGTACTACCAGCCGGTGCACGAGCTGCAGGGCAGCCGCCTGGTCGGGGTCGAGGCACTGGTGCGCTGGGAGCATCCGCAGCGTGGGCTGGTCTCGCCCGGCGAATTCATTCCGATCGCCGAGCGCACCGGGCTGATCGCCGAAATCGATGCCTGGGTCATGGAGCAGGCCTGCCAGCAGATGTGCCAGTGGCAGCGCGAGGGCCTGGCGTTGTCGTTCATCGCGGTGAACGTTTCCAGCCGCCTGTTCGCCCGGCGCGAACTGTACCAGCAGGTGGCGAAGGTGCTCGACGACACCGGCCTGGACCCGGCGCTGCTCGAGCTGGAAGTGACCGAAAGCGCGGTGATGGACGATCCCGAAGTGGCGCTGGAGCAATTGCACCGCCTGCGTGAACTGGGGGTGAGCCTGGCGATCGACGACTTCGGTACCGGTTATTCCTCGCTGCTGCGGCTCAAGCGCCTGCCGGTGCAGAAGCTCAAGATCGACCAGGGCTTCGTCGCCGGCCTGCCGTGGGACGAGGACGACGCGGCGATCGTTCGCGTGGTGATCGCCCTGGCGCAGAGCATGGGCATGCGGGTACATGCCGAGGGCATCGAGCAGCAGGAACAGGCGCGGTTCCTGCTCGAACAGGGCTGCGACCTGGGCCAGGGCTACTGGTTCGGCCGGCCGGTGCCGGCGCCGCGGCTCGATTGGCAGCATGCCCCGCAGATCTGCGCGACAGTCTGAGGCAGAGGGCGCCTGTTTGGGCGCCATCGCCAGCCCGCCGGCTCCTACCAGCTCTGCAGGCCCCTGTAGGCGCCGGGTTTGCCCGCGAACCGAGGCAAGGCGGCCATTCAACCGGATCGGCGGTGCCGATGCAGGCCTATTCGCAGGAAAGCCACGCTCCTGCACGGCGCGCAACCCTTGAGCCGGCATGCGACGGTCATCCTCTTTCGTTATCTAAATTTAGTTATATCAAAATTCTTAAATAGTATTTTTAAGAATAAATGCGCCTGTCTAAGATGACCTCAACGCCCAAAAGCAGTGCCGCCACTGCCGCGGCAACTCTCATTTCAGGAGCACGACCATGAGCGCATCTCTGCGTAGCGTTGACGGCCAGGACGAAGCAACCATTCTGCGTGAGATCCAGAGCGCCTTGCGCGACCTGCGTTTCGGCGCGGTCGAGATCACCGTGCACAACGCCCAGGTGGTCCAGATCGAACGCAAGGAAAAATTCCGTCTGCAAAATCCCGGCAACAAGCCAAGCTGAACATCGCAACACCCTCTGAGCCATCAGAGGCCCGACTGGTCAACCGGAGGGCGCATCCATTCATGCCCCCCTCCACGTAAAGACAGCAGCGTTCAGGCCCGGATGCGGGCCTGATGCGCCATAAGAAAAAAGCCGATACCTCACATTTTTTCGGGAGCTTCACCATGTCGTCGATTCGCCGTTATGCCCTGGCCGCGCTCGCCAGCGCCGTGTTTGCCGGTTCCGCCGTTGCCAAGGACTACGAACTGCTCAATGTGTCCTATGACCCGACCCGTGAGCTGTACCAGGACTACAACGCCGAATTCACCAGCTTCTGGAAGCAGGCCCACCCCGGCGACAACGTGAAGATCCAGCAGTCCCATGGTGGCTCCGGCAAACAGGCCCGTGCGGTGATCGACGGTCTTCGCGCCGACGTGGTGACCCTGGCCCTGGCCGGTGACATCGACGAAGTCGCCAAGCTCGGCAAGACCCTGCCCGAGGACTGGCAGAAGCGCCTGCCGGACGCCAGCACCCCATACACCTCAACCATCGTGTTCCTGGTGCGCAAGGGCAACCCCAAGGGCATCAAGGACTGGGGCGACCTGATCAAGAAAGACGTGTCGGTCATCACCCCGAACCCGAAAACCTCCGGCGGCGCCCGCTGGAACTTCCTCGCCGCCTGGGCCTACGGCCTGAAAGCCGGTGGCAGCGAAGCCAAGGCCGAAGAGTACGTGAAGGAGCTGTTCAAGCACGTGCCGGTCCTGGACACCGGTGCCCGCGGCTCGACCATCACCTTCGTCAACAATGGCCAGGGCGACGTCCTGCTGGCCTGGGAAAACGAAGCGTTCCTGGCACTGAAGGAAGATGGCGGCGCCGACAAGTTCGACATCGTCGTGCCGTCCCTGTCGATTCTCGCCGAGCCGCCCGTGGCGGTGGTCGACAAGAACGCCGAGAAGAAGGGCAACACCGAGATCGCCACCGAGTACCTCAAGCACCTGTACAGCCCGGCCGGTCAGGAAATCGCCGCGAAGAACTTCTACCGTCCGCGTGACGAGAAGGTTGCCGCCAAGTACGAGAAGCAGTTCCCCAAACTGCAACTGGTGACTATCGACAAGGACTTCGGCGGCTGGAAAACTGCCCAACCGAAATTCTTCAATGACGGTGGCGTGTTCGACAAGATCTACCAGGCCCAGTGATCGGGGTCGGTAAACTGAAATAAGCCAAGCCCAGGGCCCCGGATTCCGTTCGGGGCTTTTGTGCGTCAAAACCAAGGACTTTTATGTCGCGTCGTATCTCCCCCGTCATACCCGGCTTCGGGCTGACGCTGGGCTACACCTTGGTGTACCTCAGCCTGATTGTGCTCATACCGCTGGCGGCGATGTTCGTGCATGCCGCCCAACTCACCTGGGATCAGTTCTGGAACATCATCTCGGCACCGCGGGTGATCGCGGCGTTGAAGCTGAGTTTCGGCACCGCGCTGTACGCGGCGGTCATCAATGGTGTCATCGGCACGCTGCTGGCCTGGGTGCTGGTGCGCTACACCTTCCCCGGCCGCAAGATCATCGATGCGATGGTCGACCTGCCGTTCGCCCTGCCCACCGCCGTCGCCGGTATCGCGCTGACCGCGCTGTACACCCCCACCGGGCTGGTCGGGCAGTTCGCCGCCGACCTGGGCTTCAAGATCGCCTACACCCCGCTGGGCATCACCCTGGCGCTGACCTTCGTGACCCTGCCGTTCGTGGTTCGCACGGTACAGCCGGTACTGGCCGACATTCCCCGTGAAGTCGAGGAGGCGGCCGCCTGCCTGGGCGCCAAGCCCCTGCAGGTGTTCCGCCATGTCCTGCTGCCGGCGCTGCTGCCGGCCTGGCTGACCGGCTTCGCCCTGGCATTCGCCCGCGGTGTCGGCGAGTACGGTTCGGTGATCTTCATCGCCGGCAACATGCCGATGAAGACCGAGATCCTGCCGCTGCTGATCATGGTCAAGCTCGACCAGTACGACTACACCGGCGCGACCTCCATCGGCGTGCTGATGCTGGTGGTTTCCTTTGTCCTGTTGCTGCTGATCAACCTGCTGCAGCGGCGTATCGAAACCCCATAAGGAGGCGCGAACATGTCCCAATCGTCCATTGCCGCCGCGTCTTCGGCCAATGCCGCCCGGCGTGGCAGTGCCACCTCGCGGCGGATCCTGATCGGCCTCGGCTGGCTGATCTTCGCCCTGTTCCTGCTGTTGCCGCTGTTCATCGTGGTGTCCCAGGGCCTGAAGAACGGCCTGGGGGCTTTCTTCACCGCGATCTTCGAGCCCGATGCCCTGTCGGCGCTGAAGCTGACGGTGATCGCCGTGCTGATCTCGGTGCCGCTGAACCTGGTGTTCGGCGTCAGCGCCGCCTGGTGCGTGAGCAAGTACAGCTTCCGCGGCAAGAGCATCCTGGTGACCCTGATCGACCTGCCGTTCTCGGTGTCGCCGGTGATCGCCGGCCTGGTCTACGTGCTGATGTTCGGTGCCCAGGGCCTGTTCGGTCCGTGGCTGGCCGACCATGACATCCAGATCGTCTTCGCCCTGCCGGGCATTGTCCTGGCGACCATCTTCGTCACCGTGCCCTTCGTCGCCCGTGAACTGATCCCGCTGATGCAGGAGCAGGGCACCCAGGAAGAAGAGGCCGCCCGGCTGCTGGGCGCCAACGGCTGGCAGATGTTCTGGCATGTGACCGTGCCGAACATCAAGTGGGGCCTGATCTACGGCGTGGTGCTCTGCACGGCGCGGGCGATGGGCGAGTTCGGCGCGGTGTCGGTGGTTTCCGGGCACATTCGCGGGGTGACCAACACCCTGCCGCTGCACGTCGAGATCCTCTACAACGAATACAACCACGTGGCCGCGTTCGCCGTGGCGAGCCTGTTGCTGATCCTGGCGCTCTTCATCCTGCTGCTCAAGCAGTGGAGCGAAAACCGTATCAACCGCCTGCGCGCCAGCGCCGCGGAGGAATAAGTCATGTCGATCGAAGTCCGTAACGTCAGCAAGAACTTCAACGCCTTCAAGGCCCTGAACAGCATCAACCTGGATATCAGCAGCGGCGAACTGGTGGCCCTGCTCGGCCCGTCCGGCTGCGGCAAGACCACCCTGCTGCGGATCATCGCCGGGTTGGAAACCCCGGATGCCGGCAACATCGTGTTCCACGGCGAAGACGTGTCCGGCCATGACGTGCGCGATCGCAACGTCGGCTTCGTGTTCCAGCATTACGCGCTGTTCCGCCACATGACGGTGTTCGACAACGTCGCCTTCGGCCTGCGCATGAAGCCCAAGAGCCAGCGGCCGAACGAAAGCCAGATTGCCACCAAGGTCCACGAACTGCTGAACATGGTGCAGTTGGACTGGCTGGCCGACCGCTACCCGGAACAATTGTCCGGTGGCCAGCGCCAGCGGATCGCCCTGGCCCGTGCCCTGGCGGTGGAACCCAAGGTGCTGCTGCTGGACGAACCGTTCGGCGCGCTGGATGCCAAGGTCCGCAAGGAGTTGCGTCGCTGGCTGGCGCGGCTGCACGAAGACATCAACCTGACGTCGGTGTTCGTGACCCACGACCAGGAAGAGGCGATGGAAGTCGCCGACCGCATCGTGGTGATGAACAAGGGCGTGATCGAGCAGATCGGCTCACCGGGCGAGGTCTACGAGAACCCGGCCAGCGACTTCGTCTACCACTTCCTCGGGGACTCGAACCGGTTGCACTTGGGCGAGGACCACCACGTGCTGTTCCGCCCGCATGAAGTGTCGCTGTCGCGCCATGAGCTGGAGGATCACCATGTCGCTGAAGTGCGCGACATCCGTCCGCTGGGCGCGACGACCCGGGTGACGCTGAAGGTGGAAGGCCAGAGCGAACTGATCGAGGCCGAGGTGGTCAAGGACCACGACAGCCTGATCGGCCTGGCGCGGGGCGAGACGCTGTTCTTCAAGCCCAAGGTCTGGCAGAAGCTGGCGAACGTCTGACCCTCAAGGTTGCAGGGCTTGCTGGCCTCTTCGCGGGCAAGCCCGGCTCCTACCAGGTACGCGTCGTACACAAGAGCGATGGACATCTCAAATCCGCAGGCGCCGGGCTTGCCCGCGAAGAGGCCCTGCCAAACACCACCAAACCATCAGGCCGCCGCGCGCTTCTCGCGCAACCGTACGCCCCCCGCCCGCGCCTCGATCTCCTGCTTGAGCGCCTTGCGCAACCCGAGCAGAAACGCCAGCTCGGCCACCACGAACAGCGGCCCGACGATCAACCCGCTGAGGTCGTCGACGAACGCCGGCTTGCGCCCTTCGTAGTAATGCCCGATGAACTGGATCACCCAGCCGAGCACGAACAGACCGATCCCACTGCTCAACCAGACCAGGGTGCTCTGCGCGGCAATGATCTGGCCTAGCCAAACGGATAGGCCGAGCAGCACCGTCATCAGTACCCCAAGAGCCACTTCCAGACGCAGATAGAACCAGGCCGAAGCCACCGTCAGAAGCACTGCGGGGGTCAGCCAGAGCCCGGCCACCGGCCATCCCGGCCTTGAAAGCAGGGTCGCGACGGCGATCACGATCAGCGGAATTCCGATGAAATGGCTGGCGATGTTCCGCGGATCACGGTGGTACGCCGCATATTGACTGAGATGCTCGACGAGGTTTTTCATTGTTATTCCTCCTGTAGGGTGATGGGATCATGCCCTGCTCGAAAACTTTGCGCTGTCGGCTACCCGACAATCGTCTCGGAGTTCCCATGGAAGTATCTGCCTGGCGTTCACGCCTGCTGACGGGTCACTGGTTCAGCAATCTGCCGGCTCACTTGCAGGATAGCCTGCTGGCGGCAGCCAAGGGCCGACGCCTGACGCCCGGCCAGCGGCTGTTCAAGCGCGGCGACCCGCCCTGTGGCCTGTACGCGGTGCTCGAAGGCTCGGTGCGGGTCGGCGCGGTCAGCGAAAAGGGCAAGGAGGCCCTGCTGAGCGTGATCGAACTGCCGTACTGGTTCGGCGAGATCTCGCTGTTCGACGGCCTGCCGCGTACCCACGATGCCTATGCGGTGGGCCACACCATCCTGCTGCAGGTGCCGCAGGGTGTGCTGCTGCAACTGCTGGACGAGCACCCGGAGTACTGGCGGCATTTCGCCCTGCTGATGAGCCAGAAGCTGCGGCTGACCTTCATCGGCCTGGAGCAGTTGAGCCTGCTGCCGGCCCGCGAGCGGCTGGCCCATCGGCTGCTGCAGATTGCCGAGGGTTATGGCGAACTCAACCATTCGCGGCAACTGATTCCGCTGTCCCAGGACCAGCTGGCATTGATGCTGTCGCTGTCGCGGCAGACCACCAACCAGATCCTCAAGGGGTTTGAGGACGAAGGCATCCTGCGCCTGAACTACGGCGAGATCATCATCACCGACCTGGCGCGCCTGCGTCATGCGGCCAGCAATTGAGGTGTGACGCCGCACCGCCGCGAATAGGCTCTTGAACCTGACGAAGTTTGCAGGGCCTCAACGCAACCCGTCACGAAACTGCCCCGGCGTCATCCCGGTCCAGCGCTTGAACGCCCGGCTGAAGCTGCTGGTATCGGCAAACCCGAGCAGGTAGCTGATCTCGCTCAGTGAACACTGCGGATCGCGCAGGTGCAGCAGTGCCAGGTTCTCCCTGCATTCGTTGAGCAGCGTGTCATAGCGGCAGCCCTCGTCGGCCAGGTGCCGTTGCAGGCTGCGCAGGCTCAGGTGCAGGGCCTGGGCGATGCGTTCGGCCGAAGGCTCGCCCTCCGGCAACTGCGCCTCGATGGCCTGGCGCACCTTGCGCTCCCAGGTCAGCGGCTTGAGTTGCGCCAGGGTGCGGTTCAGCACCGCTTCGTTGTGTTCGGCCAGCTCCGGGTTGGCGTCGTCCAGATGGCTGTCGAAATCGCTGCAGGCGAACTCCAGGCAATCCTGCGCGGCCGCAAAGAACACCGGCGCGCGAAACACCGTGTGCCAGGGCTTGGGGTCCGTCGGCTCGGCCCGCCGCAGGTGCACCGCCAACGGCGCGTATTCGCGGCCCAGGCGGTTGCGGCAGGTGCGCACGTAGATCGCGGCGAACGCATCGATGGCTTCCGGGGCCGGCTCCGGGCTGCCCTTGGGCACCCGCAGGCTGAAGCGGTAGCGCTCGCCTTCACGGCTCAGTTCCAGCTCCAGGGCATCGCTGACCACCGTGTGGTAGCGCACGATGCGCTCGAACACCTCGCGCAGGCTGCCGCTGGCGACCAGCGCATAGCCGAGGGCATGGAAGGTGGTCGGGCTGACGAACCGCGACACCCGCAGGCCGATCGCCGGATCGCCGCTGGCCTGCACTGCCAACTGCCAGAGACGGGTGGTGGCCGACAGCGGGTAGCGGGCGTTGGGATCGTCCATCAGTTGCGGGTCGACCCCGGCCTCGCGGCACAGGGCGGCACTGTCGAGGCCGAGGGCGTCGAGCTGCTTGCGCAGGGCGCGGGTCCAGCTGGAAAGCGAAGTCGGTTCAGGCATGTTGGCGCGTCCGGTCAACGGGTTGGCGTTCGCGGCTACGGCCTTCAGAGATGCTACGGCGCAAGATGCGAACATCAATGACCAGAGGATGGAATCATGGAAGGTGTTTGCGCAAGTCCCCAGGCCACGAATGTTCAGGCGCTGGACGATCAGCAGCGCTGCGCGCGCATTCGTGAGGTGGTGCTGGCCCGGGGCGTCGAACTGCGTCGGCGCTACCCGCTGCTCAATCACCAGGACGCCATCGGCGCGGGCATCCTGGCCTTCGCCCTGGCCGGCATGATCGGCTCGGCGGCGCTCTATATCGAGGGCTACCTGGCCTGGTGGGCGTGCCTGCTGGTCAACGCCTTCCTCGCCTCGCTGACCCACGAGCTGGAGCATGACCTGATCCACAGCATGTATTTCCGCAGGCGGCGCGTGCCGCACAACCTGATGCTGGCGCTGGTCTGGCTGGCGCGGCCGAGCACCATCAACCCCTGGGTGCGCCGTCACCTGCACCTCAACCACCACAAGGTTTCCGGCACCGAGGCCGACATGGAGGAGCGCGCGATCACCAACGGCGAGCCGTGGGGGCTGGCGCGGCTGCTGATGGTCGGCGACAACGTGATGTCGGCGCTGATCCGCGCAGGCCGGGCGAAGAGCTGGGCGCACCGGCGCGCCATTCTCAAGCGTGTGGTGCTGGTCTATGCACCACTGGCCCTGCTGCACTGGGGCGCCTGGTATGTGTTCCTCGGGTTCCATGGCGCCAACGGCGTCGCCGCGCTGCTGGGGACCTCGATCGACTGGTCGGCCGGGACCCTGGCGACGATGCGGGTGATCGACATCGCGGCGGTGGTGATCATCGGGCCGAACGTGCTGCGTACCTTCTGCCTGCATTTCATCAGCTCGAACATGCACTACTACGGCGATGTCGAGCCGGGCAACGTGATCCAGCAGACCCAGGTGCTCAACCCATGGTGGCTATGGCCGCTGCAGGCGTTCTGCTTCAACTTCGGCAGCACCCACGGCATTCATCACTTCGTGGTCAAGGAACCCTTCTACCTTCGCCAGATGACCGCGCCGGTGGCCCACAAGGTGATGGCCGAGATGGGCGTGCGCTTCAATGATTTCGGCACCTTTGCCCGGGCGAACCGGTTTGTCCGCCAGGAACGTGGCCGTGTACAGGCGGCGAGGGTCGTACAGGGCTGAAGGGCTGCTTTCGATCGTTCCCGCGCGCTGCGTGGGAACGCCTCCCTGGATGCTCTGCGTTACAGGCTGAATTGCCACGCAGAGCGTGAACGATCAGTGCAGCTTGCAGGGGCGAGGAACGCTCAATCCGGCTGAAACGGCGACGCGCTGAGAATCACCCCGGTTTCCTCGACATAGCGCTGCCAATGTTCGATCAGCGTCGCCAGCCGCTCCGGCTGTGCCTCGGCCAGGTCGTGGATTTCTCCTGGATCGGCACTCAGGTCGTATAGCTGCCAGGTCGCCGGGCCCACCGGGCCGGGGATATACACGGCCTTCCAGTGGCCCTGGCGAATCGCCCGGCGGCCGAACAGCTCCCAGCCCGTCACCGTGTGTTCGTCGTGCACTTGCGCGGTCTCGCCGGACAGGAAGCCCAGCCACGACTTGCCCCGCAGCGGCGCCACTTCCCTGCCGTGCCAGCGTTTGCCCGGATGGCGCACGCCGGCCAGGTCGAGAATGGTCGGGGTGATGTCCATCACCGTGGCAAAGCCATGGCTGATCTGCCCTGGCCGGGTCAGCGGCGGGTAGTGCAGCAACGCCGGCACACGGATGCCGCCCTCGGTGGTGAAGGCCTTGAACAGCCGCGACGGCGCCGTCGCCGCCTGGGCCCAGGCCGGGCCGTACCAG
Organism: Pseudomonas sp. Tof1; assembly: GCF_055390395.1. NCBI lineage: Bacteria > Pseudomonadati > Pseudomonadota > Gammaproteobacteria > Pseudomonadales > Pseudomonadaceae > Pseudomonas > Pseudomonas sp. Tof1. The sequence continues at coordinate 203,658 of NZ_AP024344.1, forward strand.
ACGTAGGAGTTGGCCCGGCCGATGTTCTCCAGGCTGTTGTCGTAATGCCGGTCCAGGTAGCCGAGCAGCTCCGGGCCGAACTTGGGGAAGGCTTCCAGCAGGGCACCTTCGGCACCGTTGTCGGACATGAACAGGATGAAGGTGTTGTCCAGCAGGCCCTGCTTGCGCAGGTAAGCCACGACCCTGCCGATGTTCCAGTCCATTCGCTCGACCATCGCCGCATACACCTCCATGGCCCGCGCCGAGCGCTGGCGCTGCTCCTCGCTCAGCGAGTCCCACTCAGTGCTCAGGCCGAGCAGCGGATGCGGCTCGACCGCGCTGTCGACCAGACCCAGTTGGCGCAGCTTCTCCAGGCGTTCCAGGCGCAGCACTTCAGGGCCGGCGTCATAGCGCCCCTTGTAGCGGGCGACCACCTCGGCCGGCGCCTGCAACGGCCAGTGCGGCGCGGAAAACGGCAGGTAGGCGAAGAACGGCTGGCTCTGGTCGCGTTCCTTGAGGTACTGCAGCAGCTTGTCGGCGAAGGCATCGGAGGAATAGAAATCGGCCGGCAACCGTTCGACGAAATCCTGGTTTTCGATGTACAGCGCCGGGGTCGATTTGAGCAGGCCCGGGGTGGTCTCGTCGTAGGTCGGCTCGAAACCGTAGTGGTTGGCCGCGCCCGGCAGCAGCGAGAACGAGCGCTGGAAACCGCGCGCGTGAGGCGCCTGTTCGGCGGTCAGGCCCAGGTGCCACTTGCCGCTGATCCAGGTCTGGTAGCCGGATTCGCGCAGCAGCTCGGGCAGCGCCACCACCCGGTCGTTGAGGTAGCCCTCGTAGCCCGGCTTGCCGATCAACTCCGGGGTCAGCGCCTCGGCCATGGTGCCGATGCCGGCGATATGGTGGTCAGTGCCGGTCAGCAGCATCGAGCGGGTCGGCGAGCAGGTCGGCGCGGTGTGGAAGTCGGTCAGGCGCAGGCCGCCATGGGCCAGGGCATCGAGGTTCGGCGTGGCGATCTCGCCGCCGAAGGCGCCAAGGTCGGAAAAGCCGAGGTCGTCGGCCAGGATCACCAGGAAGTTCGGACGTTGCGCCATGTCGGGGTTCCTCTCAGCAGGCGATGAAGGTCAGGGGCAGGTCGCGGATCTGTTCGGGTTGCGGCGGCTGGTAGTGGTCGTCGCTGGTCAGTTCATGCAGCAGCTCCTCGCGCAGGCGGTGGAACTCGAAGCCGCTGCGCTGGCGCGGATGGGGCAGGGCGATCTCGACCACGCGCTTGATCCGCCCGGGGCGCGGCTCCATCACCACCACTCGGTCGGCGAGGAAAATAGCCTCTTCCACATCGTGGGTGACCAGCAGCGTGGTGATCTTCGCCCGTTCGCGGATCGCCAGCAGTTCGTCCTGCATCTGCTGGCGGGTCAGCGCGTCGAGGGCGCCGAACGGCTCGTCCAGCAGCAGAATGCGTGGGCTGGCCACCAGCCCGCGGGCGATCGCCACGCGTTGGGCCATGCCGCCGGAGAGCTGGTGCGGATAGGCGCGGGCGAAGTCGGCCAGGCCGACCAGTTGGATGAACTGCTCGATGCGCCGCTGGCGTTCGCGCTTGTCCAGCGCTTCGTTGACCAGGCCCAGGCCGATGTTCTCCTCGACCGTCAGCCAGGGAAACAGCCGATGCTCCTGGAAGACGATGCCGCGTTCGCTGCCGATGCCGTCGACCACCCGGCCATCGACGCGGATTTCGCCGCGAAAGGCGGTGTCCAGGCCGATCAGCAGGCGCAGCAGGGTGGATTTGCCGCAGCCGCTGGAGCCGACGATGGCGACGAATTCGCCTTCGCCGATGTCCAGGCTGAAATTGTCGATGGCCTGCAGTTCGGCGCCGTCGACGTCGAAGGATTTGCCGACCTGGTTGAAACTGACCAGTGCTGTGTTCATGCGTGTCTCCAGCGGGTGGCGCGGGTTTCGAGGCGTTGGCCGAGCAGGTTGATCAGCGCGCCGGTGAGGCCGACCACGAGCATGCCGGCCATGATCACGTTCATCTGCAGCAACTGCTGCGCGCCGATCATCAGCGAGCCGATGCCGCCGTTGGACGGCATGAAATATTCGGCGCCGAGGGTGCCGAGCCAGGCGTAGACCAGACTCAGGCGCAGGCCGGCGAAGATCCCCGGCGCGGCGCCGGGCAGCACCAGCCTGCGCAGCCGCTGCCAGAGGTTCAGGCGCAGCACCCGGGCCGCTTCGGTCAGTTGTGGCGAAAGGTTGGCGACGCTGCGTTGGGTGGCGATGAACAGTGGGAAGAACGCGGCGAGGCCGACGAACACCACCTTGGCCCCTTCGCCCAGGCCGAACCAGGCGGTGATCAGCGGCACCCAGGCGAAGATCGCGATCTGGCGCAGCGCCGACAGGCTGGGGCCGAGCAGGCGTTCGGAGGTCCTCGACAAGCCCAGCAGCAAGCCCAGGCCCAGGCCCAGAGAACCGCCGAGCAGCAGGCCGGCGAAGGTGCGCTTCAGGCTCAGGCCGAGGCCGCCCGGCAGGCTGCCGTCGAGCAGGCCGTTCCAGGTGCTGTGCAGCACCGCCAGGGGGCTGGCGAGGATGCCGCCGTCGATCCACTCAAGCTCGCTCGCCAGTTGCCAGAGCACCAGCAGCGTCAGCGGCAGCAGCCACGGTTGCAGGCGCTGCCAGCCCTGGTAACGCGGGCCCCGGGGAATCTGCGCGGTGGCCGGATGCGGCCAGTGCACCAGGCGCCGGTCGAGCAGGGCGATGCCGCGATCCATCAGCACGCCGATCACACCGATGACCAGGATACAGACGAAGACGATATCGAGCATGAACAACTGCCGGGCGTAGACCATCAGATAGCCGATGCCCTCGCTGGAGGCCAGCAGTTCCACGGCCAGCAGCGAGGTCCAGCCGGCGGCCAGGGCCAGGCGCAAACCGGCCATGAACGCCGGCAGCGCGGCGGGCAGGATCAATCGGCGCACCAGCAGGTAGGGCGACAATCGCAGTACCGCGGCGGCCTCGCGCAGGCGCGGTTGGGCATCACGCACGCCCACCAGGGTGTGCAGGGTCACCGGGACCACGATGGCCTTGATCAGCACCACCAGCTTGAGCAGTTCGCCGATGCCGAAAAACACCATGAACAGCGGAATCCAGGCCAGGGTCGGAATCTGCGCCAGGGCACTGAAGGTGGGGAATACCAGGCGCTCGGCGCGACGGCTGAAACCGAGACTGGCGCCGAGCAGGGCGCCGAGGCCGACACCCGCGAGCAGGCCGTACAGCAGCCGTTGCAGGCTGATCCACAAATGGCTCCACAGCTCGCCGCTGCCCAGCTCCAGTGCGCTTTGCGCCACCAGCGCGGGCGACGGCAGGATCTGCTGGCTCATCCAGTGCTGGCGGCTGGCGGTCCACCACAAGGCGGCGAGGGCCAGCGGCAGCAGCCAGGGCAACAGGTGTCGACCCAGGTTGGGCCAGCGCCGGTGGGGCCCGGCGGGCGGTAGCGTCAGCGGCAGGCTGAGCAGAGAAACACGGGCCATGGCGGACCTCCGTTGTCGGTTTCCGGGCGATGCACGGCGTGAAGGTAAATATGCTTCTTCGATCTATAAATAATCTTATCGATTCTATTGAGAGATAAGGAAAGGCCATTTAAGGCTCGTGTGGAGCAGGCATCCAATGCATTCGGAGAATATTTTCCATGCGTTTGCTGCATATCCGCGCAGCGACGGGGTTTGACGGCTTATATTTCCTAAAGTTACTAAAATGTGAATTATTAGTATTTTATTGTTGGTGAGAACTGTGCCTACCTTCAGCGCCTCGAAGCCTGTCACCAAGGAGCACCCACCATGAAAACCCTGTTCAATGGCCGTCTTGCCCGGCTGTTCGCCACCCCTTTGCTGGCCGGCGTGCTGAGCGGCGTGTCGCTGTCTGGCGCAGCGGCCGAGGTCAGGGAGATCCGCATTGCGGTGCCCGACCTGAGCGCCGGCACCCAGCACAGCGGCGGGGGCGTGGTGGATGTGCTGCGCAGCCAGCAGATCCTGGAAAAGGCCTTTGCCGACCAGGGCATCAGGATCCAGTGGAATTTCTTCAAGGGCGCCGGCCCGGTGATCAACGAGGCGATCGCCAATGGTCAGGTGGACTTTGCCTATCTGGGCGACCTGGCGGCGATCATCGGCAAGTCCAACGGGCTGGATACGCGGCTGCTGAGTGCGACCGCACGCGGGGTCAAGCAGTACCTGGGCGTGGTGCCCGGTTCCGGGATCAATTCCCTGCAGGACCTCAAGGGCAAGCGCGTGGCGGTGTTCCGTGGCACCGCCTCGCAACTGTCCTTCGATGCCGCGCTGGCCAGCCAGGGCCTGAGCGAGAAGGACCTCAAGGTCATCAACCTGGACTTCAGCGCGGCGGTGGCGGCACTGGCGGCAAAACAGGTCGATGCGTCCTGGGGCGGTTCGAACCTGACGGCGTTGCAGGCCAAGGGCCTGGCCGAATTGCCGGTGACCACCAGGACACTGGGCGGTGCGGGCAGCATCCAGAGTGTGCTGCTGGGCTCGGGAGCGTTCGTCGATGCCCACCCGGAACTGGTCGCCCAACTGCTCAAGGCGCAACAGCAGGCGGTGGACTGGCTGACCCGGGAGGACAACAAGGACGCCTATGTGCAGCTGGTTTCCGGACTGGCGAGTTATCCACAGGTGATTCTGCAACAGGACCTCAAGGACGAGAAACTGAGCGAAATTTTCCCTTCGCAGCTGGACCCGGTCTTCCTCGGCAAGTTGCAGGATTCGGTGGACCTGGCGGCGCATCAGAAGCTGATTCGCCGGCCGTTCAAGGTGACGGACTGGGTGGCGCCGAACCTGGCGGCGGCGGGGCTGTGATCAGCGTTGCTCTTTAGGGCTTGTCGCGGCGGCGAACCGCCGCGAACAGGACAGTCAGACCGCCACCCGTTCCTCCTGGCTATCCACAGCCACCAGCGTCTCGATCATCGCCCGCGCCGCCGGCGACAGCCGGAACCCGGTGCGGCTGACGATGCCGCAGCGCGCGCTCAGGTGCTCGATGTTTTGCGGCAGGTTGCGCCAATGCAGCTGTACCAGCGCATCCTTCTCCACATCCTCCTCGAACGCCTCCCGACTGCCCAGCCCAATGGCGTTGGAACGGCGCACGATCTTCACCAGCGCCGGAAAATGCTCGGTCTCGATGTTCGGCGAAAAGTCCGTGCGCCCACTCAGATTCGCCAGCACCTTGCGAATGCCCGGCGGAATCAGCGTGGTCGCCAGCGGGTAGTCGAACATGTCGTTGGTCGACAGGCTTTCCTTGGCCAGCAACGGATGCCCCGGCCGGCAGAAGAACACCCCGCCACGGGGCCGCAGCGCCTGGGTCTGGAAATTCGGGTCGGCCTCGAAATGACGGATGTCGGCGATGAAGAACTCGATCTCCTCGCGGCTCAGGCTGCGGCTGAGCCGTTCCCAGTTATCCACACGGAAGCGCGTGTGCACCTTCGGGTGGGCGTTGAGGAACCGCGCCACCGCTTCCGGCACCAGCTTCACCGCCGGTGCCGGGCCACAACCGAAGCGCAACTCGCCGGCATCGAGCTTGGTCATCTGCGTCACTTCGGCACTGAGCAGCGCCGCGCCCTGCACCAGGCTCAGGGCGTGCTGCAGCACTACCTGGCCTTCGGGGGTGGGGCGCAGGTCCTTGTTGCCGCGGTCCACCAGCACGCAGCCGAACTCCTGCTCCAGCCCCTGGATACTGCGGCTGAAGGCCGGCTGAGTGATGCCCATGGCGTCCGCCGCACGGACAAAACTGCGGTGTTCGTTAAGGGCGATGAAGTAACGCAACTGGCGAAGATCCATATGCTTTCCCGGCATCCGAAAAATAGCTCGAAGGTATTTGCGACGAGCAGGGCTTGAGGTTTTAAATGCAAGCTCTTATTCCGTCAACGAAGCATGTCAATATCTATTAGATGTAAATGGAATATAGATAGAGCATTGCTTCGCGGCGGCTCCAACCGCAAGCAGTCGACGAGGGACCTTCCATGAGCAATGCCGCACTGGCTGTAAAACCCGCTGTACACGCCCTGGACATTCACCCGGTGGCCGGTCGGATCGGTGCCGAGATCCGTGGCGTCGCGTTGTCCGGTGACCTGGATGCCAGTGTCATCGAGGCGATCCAGCAGGCGCTGTTGCAGTACAAGGTGATCTTCTTCCGTGGCCAGACCCACCTCGACGACCAGAGCCAGGAGGCCTTTGCCCACCTGCTCGGCGAGCCGGTAGCGCACCCGACGGTGCCGGTGCGCGACGGCACCCGCTACCTGATGGAACTGGACGGCACCCAGGGCCAGCGGGCCAACTCCTGGCACACCGACGTGACCTTCGTCGACGCCTATCCGAAAGCCTCGATCCTGCGCTCGGTACTGGCCCCGGCGGCCGGTGGCGACACCGTGTGGGCGAACGCGGCGGCGGCCTACGAGGAACTGCCGGCGGAACTGCGCGAACTGGCGGATAAGCTCTGGGCGGTGCACAGCAACGAGTACGACTACGCCGGTCTGCGGCCGAACGTCTCGGCGCAGGCGCAGGAACGCTATCGCCAGGTGTTCACCTCCACTGTGTACGAAACCGAACATCCGGTGGTGCGCGTGCACCCGATCAGCGGCGAGCGCAGCCTGCTGCTGGGGCACTTCGTCAAGCGTATCAAGGGCTACCTGCCGGCGGATTCGGCGCATCTGTTCAGCGTGCTGCAGAGCCACGTGACGCGCCTGGAAAACACTGTGCGCTGGCGCTGGCAGACCGGTGACGTGGCGATCTGGGACAACCGTGCGACCCAGCACTACGCGGTCGACGACTACGGCACCCAGGAGCGCATCGTGCGCCGGGTGACGCTCAAGGGCGAGGTGCCGGTGGGGGTGCAGGGGCAGCGCAGCCAGACCCTTCGCGGGGCAAGCTGAAGACCATACCCCGATCGTTCCCACGCAGAGCGTGGGAACGATCAGTTCATCCCGCCAGTCACCAGACCCCGATCTGCACCACCTTCTCCGTCTCCGGCTCGCCATAGCGGAACCGCTGCCCACGCAGGTCGATCTCCTCATGGCTGATGGTGGTCCGGCGCTTGAGGCCGCGCAGCCAGTCGAGCAGATGGCCCAGGTGTTCCTCGCGCACCGCCGCGAACGCCGGGTCGGCGCCGAGGTCGTGCAACTCCTGTGGATCATTTTCCAGGTCGAACAACTGCGGACGGAAGCCGTCGTAGGCCAGGTATTTCCAGCGCTCGCTGCGCACCATGGTCATCCGGCAACGGTCGATCGGCTGGCCCAGTCGCTCCCGCGCCGGCGCCTGGAAGGCATAGTCGTATTCGGCGATGGCATAGCGGCGCCAGTCCGGCTGTTCGCCATGCAGCAGCGGCACCAGCGAACGCCCCTCCAGCCGATGCTCCGCCCCCGGCAGCCCCAGCGCGTCGAGAAAGGTCGGCAGCGCGTCGATGGTTTCCACCAGCCGCTCATCCACCGTGCCCCGGGTACTGTCCGCTGCCGCACGTGGGTCGCGCACGATCAGCGGCACGCCGACTGCAGGTTCGAGCAGGAACTCCTTCTCGCCGAGGAAGTGATCGCCGAGGAAGTCGCCGTGGTCGCTGGTGAAGACGATCAGTGTGTCGTCCCAGCGCCCGCTCTGCTGCAGCACATCGAACAGTCGTCCGAGCTGGTCGTCCACCTGCCTGATCAGGCCCATGTAGGTCGGCACCACGTTCAGGCGCACTTCGTCGCGGGAGAAATTCAGGCTTTCCTCATGCTGGCGGAAGGCGTTGTACACCGGGTGGTCGCTGGCCGCGCCAGGCGCCGGGCGGACCGGCGCGATCACCTGCTCGCGCCCGTACAGCGCGTGATACGGCGCCGGGGCGATGTACGGCCAATGCGGCTTGATGTACGACAGGTGCAGGCACCAGGGCCGCTCGCCCTGTTCGCGGATGAAGTCGATGGCACGGTCGGTGGTGTACACGGTTTCCGAGTGCTGTTGGGGAATCCGCGCCGGCCGGTGGGCGTTGCGCATCTTCCAGCCGCTGAGGATTTCACCGTCGCTGCCTTCGGCGGCGTTGGCCCAGTCGTGCCAGGGATTCTCGCCGCTGTAGCCGAGTTCGCGCAGGTAATGGGTGTAGGGTGCCGATTCACGCTTGTCGGCGAACAGCGGGCTGTCGGGGTAGATGCCGTCGTGGCGCATCCAGGGTTCGAAGCCGACCTCGTTCAGCGGCTCGGCCTGCGGGCTGTCGGGGTCGATGGCCAACCGTTGCAGGGCGTCGAGATTGGGCGTGGCGTGGGTCTTGCCGACCAGTGCGGTGCGGATGCCGTGGGGCCGCAGGTAATCGCCGAGGGTCAGTTCCTCCAGCGGCAGCGGCACGGCGTTCCAGGCCACCTGGTGGCTGCTGACATAACGCCCGGTATAGGCCGACATCCGCGACGGGCCGCAGATGGTGCCCTGGGTATAGGCGCGGCTGAAACGCACGCCGGCGGCGGCCAGGCGGTCGATGTTCGGCGTGTGCAGGTGAGGGTGGCCGTAGCAGGACAGGTAATCGCGACGCAGCTGGTCGCACATGATGTAGAGCACGTTGCGCACGTGGGACATGGGGGTTCACCGCGGTGGAGGACAGGTAGGCGATTTCGCGGGCCGGGGCGGGTTTCGGCAAGTGCATTCGGTGACTGTTTTTCATGCATCCGGTGCATGGCGGTGGGGCATGAGGGCCTATTCGCGGGCAAGCCCGGCTCCTACAGGGTTCACGTACCGTATGTAGGAGCCGGGCTTGCCCGCGAATAGGTCATCTCAGACAGCCACCTGCTCCAGATTGCACACCTCACCCACCTCCACCGCATCCTCGCACTTGATCTGCTCGATCATCGCCTCGGCCAGCGGCGACAGCCGATAGCCGGCGCGGCTGACGATGCCGTAGCGGGTGTACAGCTCCTCCCGGTCATCGGCCAAGCCCTCGACCTTCAGCTTCACCAACTCACCCCGGGCATAGTCCCAGGCATCGCTGTTCTCCCCACAGATGCCGATGGCATCCGAGCGCAACACCACGCCGAGCAGGCTGAAGGCGCTCTCGCATTCCACCTGCGGGGTGAAGTCCGGTCGGCTGCTGAGGTCGGCGATCACCTTGCGCAGGTTCGGCGGGCGGATCGTCGAGGCCAGTGGATAACTCAGCAACTGCTCGGCCGTCACGCTTTCGCGGGACGCCAGCGGGTGCCCGGCGCGACAGCAGAAATACCATTTGCGTGGGCGCAGGCGCTGGGTCTGGTAGTCCGGATTGGCCTCGAAATAACGGGTATCGGCGACGAAAAACTCGAACTCGTCATTGAGCAGACGCTTGCCCAGGCTCTGCCAGTCATCCACCTGGAACTGTACCCGGGCCCTGGGGTAGCGGCCGATGAAATGGCCGATGGCCTGCGGGATCAGCCCCGAGGCCGGCGCCGGGCCGCAACCGAAGCGCAGCTCGCCGGCCTCCAGGCCGTTGAACTGGCTGATCTCGTTGGCCAGTTGCTGGGCGCCGCTGACCAGCCGCCGGGCATGTTCGAGCAGGACCTGGCCCTGTTTGGTCGGCGCCAGGTCCTTGCGGCCACGGTCCACCAACTGGCAGCCGGCACTGTGCTCCAGGGCCTGGATGCTGCGGCTGAAGGCCGATTGCGAGAGGTTCACCGCCAACGCGGCGGCGACGAAGCTGCGGTGCTCGGCTAGGGCAATGAAGTGGCGAAGTTGGCGCAGATCGATATGCATTTTTCACATAAAAAATATCGGGGAAATGCATTGGCTATGCATCCGCTCGACTCCTTATAAAGGCAATCTCTTATGCAGTAAATCTTTGTAAAAACATAAATAAATAACTTTAAAGAATATACAGGTTGTATATTTTTTGATCGGGAGCCGCCCATGACTTCGCCCAATCCAGCAGTGCACCACCCTTCCCGACGGCTCAAGCGCTTGCCCCTGGCCCTGTTGCTGGCGGGGAGCGCCAGCTGGTCGCTGGGCCATGCCGCCGAGAGCGAGACCCCGCAGGAGGCTGCGCCGGCCGCCACTACCAGCAAGGCCAAGTCCGACAGCGGGCGCCTGGACACCGTGACCGTCACCGCCCGGCGCCGTGAGGAGAGTTCGCAGAGCGTGCCCACGCCGATCAGTGTGGTCAGTGGCCAGGCCCTGGAAAGCCAGCGGGTCTATCGCATCCAGGACCTGCAGCAACTGGTGCCCAGCGTGAACGTTGCCTACATGCATGCGCGCCAGTCCAGCGTGTCGATCCGCGGCCTGGGCAACAACCCGGCCAGCGACGGCCTGGAAGGCAGCGTCGGGCTGTACATCGACAACGTCTACCTGGGGCGGCCGGGCATGGCGGTGTTCGACCTGATGGATATCGAACAGCTGGAAGTGCTGCGCGGCCCCCAGGGTACGCTGTTCGGCAAGAACACCACCGCCGGGGTGATCAACATCAACACCCGCGCGCCGAGTTTCACCCCGGAGCGCAGCATCGAGACGTCGGTGGGCGAGGACGGCTACTTCCAGACCAAGGGCAGCCTTTCCGGGCCGATCAACGACCAGTTGGCCGGGCGCCTGTCGGCCTATCGCACCCGCAGCGATGGCGACATCAGGAATGAGTACGACGGTCACGACCTCAACGGCGGCTCGCGCGACGGTTTCCGCGCGCAATTGCTGTTCAAGCCCAACGAGAACTTCAACCTGCGCTGGATCGGCGACTACAACGAGGAAGACTCCAGCGCCGGTACCCGCGTGCTGTACAGCACCGGGCCGACCATCAACGGCGTCAATCTCTACCAGTCACGGGCCGCTGCCGCCGGGGCGACCCTGGTCAATGGCGCGGATCGCAAGGTCAATCTCAATGGCCAGCAGCGGGTCACGGTGTTCCAGGGCGGCAGTTCCCTGGAGGCCAACTGGACCCTGCCCAGCGACTTCACCCTGACTTCGGTCAGTTCCTACCGCTGGTGGAATTTCACCCCACGCAACGACGACGGGCTCAACACCACCGCGTACTACAACGCCGGGGTCTCGGTGGAGGACAAGCAGTGGTCCCAGGAAATTCGCCTGGCCTCGCCCACCGGCGGCTTCTTCGACTATGCGCTGGGGGCCTACTACTTCGGCTCCAGGCTCGATAACAAGAGTTTCAACTACTACGGGCCCCAGGCCGACATCTGGAACGGCACCGCCACCGGTGCGCTGAACAATGTCACCAGCATCGGCAACGGCCATATCGAAACCGACAGCTTCGCGCTGTTCGCCCAGGGCACCTGGCACCTGACCGAGCGCCTGGACTTCACCGCCGGTCTGCGTGGCAGCTACGAGGAAAAAAGCGCCTGGGTGACCCGTGATGCCCCGCTCGGCGGTGCTGCGGTGACCGGTGCCGCCGCCAACGCCCGGCGTGCCCGCGCCGGCGCCTACGACTCCGGCAACCTCAGCCAGTACAGCACCAGCCCGTCCGGCCTGCTCAACCTGAGCTATCGCTTCAGTGACGACCTGCTCGGCTACGCGACCCTGTCCCATGGCGAGAAGTCCGGCGGGGTGAACCTCGCGGTCGGCTCGGCACCCACCGCCGGTGCCGACTCACTGCTGATCGGCACCGAGCGGGCGAACAACGCCGAGCTGGGCTTCAAGAGCACACTGTGGGACAAGCGCCTGCAACTCAATGCCAACCTGTTCTGGACCCAGGTCAACGGCTACCAGACCAACGCCTACGACGACGCCAACCGCGTGCAGTACCTGACCAACGCCGGCTCGGTGCGCTCGCGCGGGGTGGAGGTCGAGAGCACACTGATTCCCGTGCGTGGCCTGACGCTCAACCTCAACGGTTCCTACAACGATGTGCGGTACTTGTCCTATAAGGATGCGCCATGCCCGCCGGAAGTCAGCCTGCGTCCGGGGGCACCGGCGTCCTGCGACCTTACCGGGCACCAGGTGGTCGGGGCCTCGAAGTGGATCGCCAATGCCAACGGCGAGTACAAGTGGAACCTGGAGAACGGCCTGGAACCCTACGTCACCGCCAGCTATGCGTTCCGCTCCAAGGCAGTGGGCACGATCGAGGACTCCAGCTACGGGCAGATTCCCAGTTACGCCGTGGTCAACCTGTCCACCGGCCTGCGCGGCGATTTCAACCAGGGCCAGTGGGATGTCTCGCTGTGGCTGAAGAACGCCTTCGACAAGACCTACTACACCACCCTCTGGACCGCCAGCAACGGCGGCTATGAAGGCTTGCTCGGTACGCCGCGGACCCTGGGGGTGACCGGGCGTTATGACTTCTAGGTGTCCAGCCTGATGCCTTGGGGGAATATTTTTCATGCCTGAAAAGCATCGGTTTTTCACCGATAGGCTGCAGCCCTTGAAACACGCGGCCTTGCGCGGATCGGCAAAAACACATATTCACTTTAGGCATATCCATAACTTCAAAGATTACTTTAAGGACTAAGCAGCCTGCGGGGATCATCGACACCTCAAGGCCCCCACGTGCGCCGCGACGATTTTTAGCTGAAGACCGCAGGAGTGATTCAATGGGCAATGTCCAGACCGCTGCCAGTGCACACGAGGTGCTCTGGCGCCAGGCACCGGGTGGCGAGTTGGTCGATCTCGGCCGGCCGCACCGTGCGCCGCTGGGGCAACTGCGCCTGCAGAAAGCCCCCAAGGGCATTCTCAGCCGGCGCGAGGCGGTGTTGCTCGGGGCGTTCGCCCTGGTGCTGCATGGCGCGGTGATCTACTGGCTGAGCCAGCAGCAGACCCCGGTACTGCCAGTGGTACCGCCGCAAATCCCGCCGATGACCATCGAGTTCTCCCAGCCGGCACCGCCCGTGGTCGAACCGCCACCGCCGGTGCAGCCTCCGCCGCCACCTCCCGTGGTGGAGCCACCGCCACCGGTGGTCGACGAACTGGCGGCGAAGCCGGCACCCCCCAAGCCGATCCCCAAGCCCAAGCCGAAACCGGTGCCCAAGCCTGAGCCGAAGCCTGTGCCCAAGCCGGTCGAGCAACCGCCCGCACCGCCGCAGCCCGCCGCGCCGCCCGCTCCACCGGCACCGCCGGCGCCGCCTGCTCCGGCCCCGGTGACGCCTGCGTCGGCCAACGCCGCGTACCTGAAGAACCCGGCGCCGGAATACCCGTCGCTGGCTCAGCGTCGCGGTTGGGAAGGCACGGTGGTGCTGCGGGTGCAGGTCCTGGCCAGCGGTAAACCGGGCGAGATACAGATTCAGAAAAGCAGTGGTCGCCAGCAACTCGACGACGCTGCCCTGGCAGCGGTGAAGCGTTGGAGCTTCGTCCCTGCCAAACAGGGCGATGTCGCCCAGGTCGGCTGGGTCAGCGTGCCCATCGACTTCAAGATCCACTGACCGGCCGCCAATGCGCTGAACGTTTTTAGAGGGAACACATCATGAGTTTACTGGCATCTCCACTTCAATCCATCGAAAGCGCGGTGATCTGGCTGCTGGTGGTCTTCTCCGTCGTCACCTGGGGCCTGGCGCTGCTCAAGGCGGTGCAGTTCGGTCGCCTGAAAGGCCAGGATCGGCGCTTCCACAAACAGTTCTGGGCCGCCTCCAGCCTCGACTCGGCCGCCGAGTTGAGCGAAACCCAGCCCGGTGCCGCAGCCCGTGTGGCCCAGGCCGGTTATGCGGCGATCCAGGTTGGTGACGGCAGCCATGCCGCCGACCTGAGCCAGGCGATCAACCACCAGGACCGTCTGGAGCGCGCCCTGCGTCAGCAGATCGTGCGTGAGCGACGCTCGCTGGAAACCGGCCTGGCGGTGGTCGCCAGTATCGGCAGTACCTCGCCGTTCATCGGTCTGTTCGGGACCGTGTGGGGGATCATGGAAGCCCTGAAAGGCATCAGCGCCGCCGGTTCCGCCAGCCTGGAAACCGTGGCCGGGCCGATCGGTGCCGCCCTGGTGGCAACGGGTGTCGGCATCGCCGTCGCCGTGCCGGCGGTGCTGGTCTACAACTACTTCCTGCGGCGTCTGAAGCTCACCGCCGCCGACCTCGACGACTTCGCCCACGACTTCTACAGCCTGGCGCAGAAGAGCGCGTTCCGCGTGCTGGTGCACCCGACCGCGAACAAGGGCGCTGCCCAGGGTTCGACGCAGAAAGTGAAGGAGGCGTCCTGACATGGCCTTTTCCACTCAAGACAGCGATGAAGTGCTGAGCGAGATCAACGTCACGCCGCTGGTGGACGTGATGCTGGTACTGCTGGTGGTGTTCATCGTCACCGCGCCGCTTTTGACCAACGCGATCCCGATCAACCTGCCCAAGACCGAAGCGGTGGCGCCGGTGGAGCAGAAGGACCCGCTGGTGGTGAGCATCGACGGCAACGGCAAGCTGTTCATCAACAAGGACGAGATCCAGCCCGACCTGCTGGAAACCAACCTCCAGGCAGCCAAGGCCAAGGACCCGGAACTGCGCGTGCAACTGCAGGCCGACAATGGCGTGAACTACGGCGAAGTGGCGCGAGCCATGGCCTCCATCGAGCGGGCGGGCATCACCAGGTTGTCGGTGATCACCGCACGCTGACCGCAACCGAACCTCGCGTTTCTCGGGCCGTTTCCTTGGCAGGGTGCGGCCCTTTTTTATTTCCGCCAGGCGTGTGCCGTCGGAGCTTCTGTAGGTGAGAGGCTTGTCGGGGCGGCGAATCGGCGTGAACCGCCGTAGGCCGCCATCAGAAACCGGATTGGATGGCCGCCCATGGGCGGTTCGCGGGCAAGCCTCGCTCCTACAAGGGGATGCTCTGATATTTCTTATTAGTATTAATAAATAGCTTCTTATTCCTTAACGAATATATCTCGCCTCCCTATACTCGATCAGGAACGCAAACGCTGGAGGAGGTGTACCCCATGCGCAACGAGTCGATTCGTTATCTGATCGTGCCGGGCTGGCAAGGATCGCCAGAAGATCATTGGCAAACCCATTGGCAGAACAGCCTGCCCAACAGCGCGCGGGTGGAACAGGCCGACTGGCTGACGCCCCGCCGCGAAGACTGGGTCGCGGCCCTGGCCGAAGCCATCGCCGCCGACAGCACGCCGGTGATCCTGATCGCCCACAGCCTGGGTTGCATCACCGTGGCCCACTGGGCCCGCACCGCGCCGGCGCACCTGCTGCATCAGGTCCAGGGGGCGCTGCTGGTGGCCCCGGCCGATGTCGAGCGGCCCGCTTGCGCGCCAGCGTTGCGTCATTTCGCGCCGATCCCGGACGATCCGTTGCCCTTCCCAAGCCAGGTCGTCGCCTCCGACAACGATCCGGCGGTCAGCGCCCCGCGTGCCCTGGAACTGGCCCGCCAGTGGGGCGCCGAGGCCGGCATCATCAGCGGTGCCGGGCACATCAACGTCAAGTCCGGCCACCAGCGCTGGGAGCAGGGATTCGCCTACCTGTATCGCCTGCAAACCCGCATGGAACACCATTCCCTGCGCCGCGCCTGAATGTCTTTCCTCGTTCAACGCCCCCGCCACCCGGCGGATCCGGGCGGGAGTCTGTCATGAGTCTGCATGAAACCTTCGGTCAGCCATTGCTGACCTTTCCCGATGCGGAGAAAAGTCCGCTGAGCATTCGCGCCAAGGCGCTGGTGTTCGTCGATCCGCGCTCGCGCCAACTGCGCGAGGAGCTTGAACAACTGGCGCCGAAGGCGCTGCCGGTATTGATCCGCGGCGAAACCGGCAGCGGCAAGGAGCTGCTGGCCCGGCATATTCACCGGGCCAGCGATCGGGGCGGGCTGTTCGTTTCGGTCAACTGCGGCGCCATCAGCCCGACCTATGCCGATGCCGAGCTGTTCGGCCATGCGGCCGGGGCCCACAGTGGCTCGGCGAGCAGCCGCGCCGGCTGGTTCGGCTCGGCCAATGGTGGCACCCTGTACCTGGACGAGATCGGCGACCTGCCGCTGCCGATCCAGATCAAGCTGCTGGCGGCCCTGGAGAACCATGAAGTCACCCGCGTCGGCGCACACCAGCCGAGCCCGGTGGACGTGCGGCTGGTCGCGGCGACCAGTATCGACCTGGCCCAGGCGGTCGCGGTGGGCAAGTTTCACGAACGGCTCTACAGTTACCTCAGCGAAGGCCGCCTGGAGCTGCCGGCGCTGCGCGAGCGGGTGGGCGACATCCTGTCGTTGGCCGAATATTTCCTCGGCATCTACAGCCAGCGGCTGAGCCTGCCGGTGCCGCTGATCAGTGAAAGCGCCCAGCGCGCCCTGGAACGCCACAGCTGGCCGGGCAATACCCGCGAGTTGGAGAACGTCATTCACTTCGCCCTGCTGGTCAGCAGTGGCGACGAGATCCTGCCGGAGCACCTGAACCTGCCGCAGCCGCTGGCGGTGATCGAGCACCTGCTTGCGGGCAGTTCGCCAGAGGAGCGGGCGGCGCTCAAGCGTCTGTTGGATTGATCGAACGTCTATGCTGGGGAGCGCTCATTCCTCCTGCGGCGTGTGCGTTCCCTGTGGCTTGCTCCTACAGGTGTGGTACAAGGCGGGAAAGCTGTATGAGCAAAATGGAATATGAAGATGAATAAAAGGTATTGTTCGGGAATAAAAAATCCCGGTATCTTCCATTCCATGCAAGCGATATCAAATTGCTTGCACCTCTCTTCTCCAGGCTGTCGTCGGTGACGACCGTGATTTTCGATAAGGACACTGCATGAAAAAGGTTCTGCTGTTTACTGCATTGGCGGCTGCTCTGACCGCTGGCCTGGCCCAGGCTGGGGAAAAACTGGTGGTGGCGGCCACGCCGATTCCGCACGCGGAAATCCTCGAACTGATCAAGCCGACCCTCGCCAAAGAAGGCGTGGATCTGGAAGTGAAGGTCTTCACCGACTACGTACAGCCCAACACCCAGGTCGCCGAGAAACACCTGGACGCCAACTACTTCCAGACCAAGCCTTACCTGGATGGCTTCAACAAGGGCAAGGGCACCAACCTGGTCACCGTGATCGGTGTGCACGTCGAACCGTTCGGCGGCTACTCGAAGAAGGTCAAGAGCCTGTCCGAACTGAAGGACGGCGCGACCATCGCGATCCCGAACGAAGGCAGCAACGCCGGCCGCGCCCTGCTGCTGTTGCAGAGCAAGGGCCTGATCGAGTTGAAGGACCCGAAAAACGCGCTGTCGACGCCCAAGGACATCGCCAAGAACCCACACAAGTTCAAGTTCAAGGAACTGGAATCGGCTCTGCTGCCACGGGTTCTGGACCAGGTCGACCTGGACCTGATCAACACCAACTACGCGCTGGAAGCCGGCCTGAACCCGGCCAAGGACGCCCTGCTGATCGAGGGTTCGGACTCGCCTTACGTGAACTTCCTGGTGGCCCGTCCTGACAACCAGAACAGCGACGCCATCCAGAAGCTGGCCAAGGCACTGACCAGCCCTGAAGTGAAGGCTTTCATCGATTCGAAGTACAAGGGCGCGGTGCTGCCGGCGTTCTGATCCAGCGACAACCCCTTCAAGGTTTGAACGCCGACGAGCGATTAGCGTCGGCGTTTTTTATGCCTGGGCGTTCACCGCCCGGCGCAACGCCACCAGCAGTTTGACGATGTCCTTTGGGTCGAGTTTTTGCGGCGCTTGTACCTGGGCCATAGTGTCTTCCTTGTTATGGAACGGTCACCGACCGGACCGTTTTCGTCCGTGCTTGGAGCGTTCTTCGCGGGAAAAGATCCGTACCCGCTGCAAGGAAAATAGCTGCCCGCCGACTATCCGGCAAATTCAGGATCGTCCGCTCAGTCCGGCCATTTCCAGGCCGGTTCGTCGAGCATGCCCTGGCCGACGATCTGGGTCTGGCCGAGCACCTTCTCCAGCACGATGGCGTTGCACGCCGAGTCCTGCTGCAAGGCCGCGATCAACCGGCTGGCATGGGACACCACCCACACCTGGCAGTGTTGCGACGCGCGGATGATCAGCCGTGCCAGCGCCGGCAGCAGGTCGGGATGCAGGCTGGTTTCCGGTTCGTTCAGCACCATCAGCGTCGGTGGCCGCGGTGTCAGCAGGGCCGCCACCAACAGCAGGTAGCGCAGGGTGCCGTCCGACAGTTCGGCGGCGGACAGCGGACGCAGCAGGCCGTCCTGGTGGAACTCGATGGCGAAGCGTGCGCCCGGCGCTACCGCGATGCCCAGTCGCGAGCCGGGGAAGGCGTCACTGATCGCTTCCTGCAGCGCCTGTGGATCACCGATCTCGATGATGGTGCGCAGCGCCGCCGCCAGATCGCGGCCGTCGTGATGCAGCACCGGTGTGCGTGTGCCCAGTTGTGGCTGGCGCACCGGTGCGTCGGCATCGCTGCGAAAGTGATCGTAGAAGCGCCAGCCGCGAATGTGCTCGCGCAGCAACAGCACCTCCGGCGAGCTGCGCAGGTTGCCGACCTGGTCGAACAGGCTGTCGAAGGTCGGCGTGTGCTGCGCCAGCACTTCCCAGCCCTGTTCGCCGCGGGCTTTCACCATCGGCCCGGAGCGATCCACCAGCAGGCTGGCCGGGCGATACAGGGCGCTGGCCCAGATGCATTCGCGCTTGATCTGCGGGTCGAGGGAAAACCAGGAGTTGCTCGGCTCCGGCAGCCCCAGGGAGATGGCGTAGCTGAAGTCTTCGCCGGCAAAGCCCAGGCGCAGGCGCTTGGCCCCCTGGCGCACCACGCCCTGCACGTCGACCTCGCCATTGCGCATGCGTCGACTGATCGTCTCCGGGCCGGCCCAGAACGTCGAGTCCAGCCCGCCTTCGCGGGCCAGCGCGTTGACCACCCCACCCTGGGCGGTTTCCGCCAGCAGGCGCAGGGCGCGGTACAGATTGGACTTGCCGCTGCCGTTGGGGCCGATGATCAGGTTCAGGCGGTCCAGGGGCACCACCAGCTTGTTGATCGAGCGATAGTTGGCCACGGCGAGGGTCTTGAGCATGGGACGGGTCCTGGCGATTGAACCTCCAGTGTGCCCGATTGGCCGCCGCGAAACACCGATTCGCAGTCGCGCTGCCACAGATCAACGGCATCGTCGTGCAGAGACGGAACCCTGTTCTACGCTATCAGTCGTAACGACACTGCGAGTAGGTATTACGCGAAGGAGTGTGTATGAATGGGCGTCGAATGAAGTGGGAAGTCGCCTTGGTGTCGCTGGCGCTCCTGAGTGGTTGCGGCCATGAAAAACCTCCGGAACCGTTACGCCCGCGTGTCTTCGTCGAACAGGTTCAGCGCCAGGACTTCGGTGCCGCCGTCACCCTCACCGGCGATATCCAGGCGCGGGTGCAGACCGATCTGTCGTTCCGCGTCGGTGGCAAGATCATCCAGCGTAACGTCGATGTCGGCGCGCGAATCTCCGCCCGACAGGTGCTCGCCAAACTCGATCCCAAGGATCTGCAGACCAACGTCGACAGCGCCCAGGCCGAGGTCAACGCCCAGCAGGCGCGGGTACAGCAGACCAGCGCGGCGTTCGTCCGCCAGCAGAAGCTGCTGCCCAAGGGCTACACCAGCCGCAGCGAATACGATGCCGCCCAGGCCGGCCTGCTCAGCGCCAAGAGTGCGTTGACCGCGGCCCAGGCGCAACTGGCCAATGCCCGCGAGCAACTGGGCTACACCGCGCTGATCGCCGAGGCGCCCGGGGTGATCACCGCGCGCCAGGCCGAGGTCGGCCAGGTGGTGCAGGCGACCATGCCGATCTTCAGCCTGGCGCGCGATGGCGAGCGTGATGCGGTGTTCAATGTCTACGAGTCGCTGCTGGTGGAGCCGCCGCAGGACCAGCCGATCACCGTGACCCTGCTCGACAACCCGGCGATCAAGGCGGTGGGCAAGGTCCGCGAGGTGACCCCGGCGGTCTCCGCCCAGAGCGGCACGGTGCAGGTCAAGGTGGCCCTGGAGCCGTTGCCGGCCGGCATGGACCTCGGCTCGGTGGTCAGCGCCACCGTGACGGCGCCGGCCAAGGCCAGTATCGAACTGCCCTGGTCGGCCCTGACCAAGGACGTCAGCGAGCCCGCCGTGTGGCTGGTGGACGAGGCCGGCAAGGTCAGCCTGCGCCAGGTCAAGGTCGCGCGCTACCTGACCGGCCATGTCTTGATCGGCGAGGGCCTGCAGGGCGGCGAAAAGGTCGTGGTCGCCGGTGGGCAACTGCTGCATCCGGGGATGCTGGTGGAGATCGCCCAGCCATCGGCCCAGGTCGCCGGAGGGAACCCGCCATGAAGCGTCTGTCGCTGCTGTTGCTCGGTGGCCTGCTGGTCGCCGCCTGCTCGAAGCAGGAGCCGGCACCGGAACCGGTACGGCCGGTGTTGTTCATCGAGGTCAGGCCGGAGTCGGTGCAGAGCCTCGGGCGGTTTGCCGGGAGCATCCAGGCCCGTTACGAGAGCACCCTGGGCTTCCGGGTCTCGGGGCGCATTGCCCGGCGCCATGTCGATGTCGGCAGCGAGGTGGCCCAGGGTGCGCTGCTGGCCAGCCTCGACCCGACCGATCAGCAGAACCAGTTGCGCGCCGCCCAGGGCGACCTGTCGCGCATCGAGGCGCAGTGGATCAATGCCCAGGCCAATGCCCGCCGCCAGCAGGAATTGTTCGACCGGGGCGTCGGTGCCCAGGCGCAACTGGACGTGGCCCAGACCGACCTGAAAACCACCAGCGCCTCCCGCGAACAGGCCCGTGCCTCGGTCGGCCAGGCCCAGGACCAGTTGGGCTACACCGAACTGCGCAGCGACCACGCCGCGGTGGTCACCGACTGGAAGGTCGAGGCCGGCCAGGTGGTCAGCGCCGGCCAGGAGGTGGTCACCCTGGCCCGGCCGGACGTGAAGGAAGCGGTGATCGACCTGCCGGCCGCCCTGGCCGACCAGTTGCGCGAAGGGGTCGAATTCCGCGTCGCCAGCCAGCTCGACCCGAGCGTCAACACCACCGCCCGCCTGCGGGAAATCGAGCCCCAGGCCGACAGCGCCACCCGTACCCGACGGGCCCGGCTGACCCTGGCCGAAACCCCGGCGGCGTTTCGCCTGGGCACGTCGATCAGCGTGACCCTGAGCTCGGCCATCGAGCCGCGCACCCAGTTGCCGCTGTCGGCGCTGTGGGAGAGCCAGGGCAGGACGCAGGTCTGGATCGTCGACCCGCAGACCTCAACCGTCTCGCCCCGTGAGGTCAAGGTTGTCAGCCGCGAGGGCGAGACGATGCTGCTGGGCTCGGGGGTCAAGGCCGGCGAGAAGGTGGTGAGCGCCGGGGTGAACAGTCTCAAACCCGGACAGAAAGTCAGAATCGACGAGGAAAACCCACGATGAAAGGGAGTTTCAACCTGTCCGAGTGGGCACTCAAACACCAGTCGTTCGTCTGGTACCTGATGTTCGTCGCGCTATTGATGGGGGTGTTCTCCTACATCAACCTGGGGCGCGAGGAAGACCCGTCCTTCACCATCAAGACCATGATCATCCAGACCAAGTGGCCCGGCGCCACGGTGGACGAGACCCTGGAACAGGTCACCGACCGTATCGAGAAGAAGCTCGAGGAACTCGACTCCCTCGACTATGTGAAGAGCTACACCCGGCCCGGCGAGTCGACGGTGTTCGTGTACCTGCGCGACACCACCAGCGGCAAGGACATTCCGGAAATCTGGTACCAGGTGCGCAAGAAGATCGACGACATCCGCGGCGAGTTCCCCCAGGACATCCAGGGCCCGGGTTTCAACGACGAGTTCGGCGATGTGTTCGGCTCGGTCTACGCCTTCACCAGCGACGGTCTGAGCATGCGCCAGCTGCGCGACTATGTGGAGCAGGTTCGCGCGCAGATCCGCGATGTGCCGGGGCTGGGCAAGATCGAGATGATCGGCGAGCAGAACGAGGTGCTCTACCTGAACTTCTCCACCCGCAAGCTGGCGGCTCTGGGCATCGACCAGCGCCAGGTGGTTCAGAGCCTGCAATCGCAGAACGCGGTGACGCCGGCCGGGGTGATCGAGGCCGGGCCCGAGCGCATCTCGGTGCGCGCGTCCGGGCAGTATGCCTCGGAGAAGGACCTGCAGGCGGTCAATCTCAAGCTCAACGATCGCTTCTACCGGTTGGCGGACATCGCCGAGATCAGCCGCGGTTACGTCGATCCGCCGACGCCGCTGTTCCGCTACAACGGCCAGACCGCCATCGGTCTCGGCATCGCCATGAAGAAGGGCGGCAATATCCAGGCGTTCGGCAAGGCCCTGCACGAGCGCATGGACAGCCTCACCGCCGACCTGCCGGTGGGGGTCGGCGTGCACAAGGTTTCCGATCAGGCCGAGGTGGTGGAGAAGGCCGTCGGCGGCTTCACCAGCGCGCTGTTCGAAGCGGTGATCATCGTGCTGGTGGTGAGCTTCGTCGCCCTCGGCCTGCGCGCCGGGCTGGTGGTGGCCTGCTCGATCCCGCTGGTGCTGGCGATGGTCTTCGTGTTCATGGAGTACAGCGGCATCACCATGCAGCGCATCTCCCTCGGCGCGTTGATCATCGCCCTTGGCCTGCTGGTGGACGATGCGATGATCACCGTGGAGATGATGGTCACCCGGCTGGAAAAGGGCGACAGCAAGGAACAGGCGGCAACCTTCGCCTACACTTCCACGGCCTTTCCGATGCTCACCGGGACCCTGGTGACCGTCGCCGGCTTCGTGCCCATCGGCCTCAACGCCAGCTCGGCCGGCGAGTACACCTTCACCCTGTTCGCGGTGATCGCGGTGGCGATGCTGGTGTCGTGGATCGTCGCGGTGCTGTTCGCCCCGGTGATCGGCGTGCACATTCTCAGCGAGCAGGTGAAGGCCCACGACAGTGGCAATGGCCGGGTGGCCCGGGCCTTCAACGCCGGGCTGCTATGGTCGCTGCGCAATCGCTGGTGGGCCATCGGCCTGACGGTGCTGATCTTCGCCCTGTCGGTGTTCGGCATGCGCTTCGTGCAGAACCAGTTCTTCCCGTCCTCGGACCGCCCGGAGATCCTGGTGGACCTCAACCTGCCGCAGAACGCCTCGATCAACGAGACCCGCAAGGCGGTGGACCGGCTGGAGGCCAGCCTCAAGGACGACCCGGACATCCTGCGCTGGAGCACCTACATCGGCGAGGGCGCGATCCGCTTCTACCTGCCGCTCGACCAGCAGTTGCAGAACCCCTACTACGCGCAGTTGATCATCGTCAGCAAGGGCCTGGAGCAGCGCGCGGCGTTGATGGATCGGCTGAACAAGCGCCTGCGTGACGACTTCGTCGGCATCGGCAGCTTCGTCCAGACCCTGGAGATGGGCCCGCCGGTGGGGCGGCCGCTGCAGTACCGGGTCAGCGGCAAGGACATCGACCAGGTGCGCAAGCACGCCATCGAGCTGGCGACGATCCTCGACCGCAACCCCAATGTCGGCGAGACCATCTACGACTGGAACGAGCCGGGCAAGGTCCTGCGCATCGACATCGCCCAGGACAAGGCACGACAGTTCGGCCTGTCATCCGAGGACGTCGCCAAGCTGATGAATACCATCGTCAGCGGCGCGCCGGTGACCCAGGTGAAAGACGACATCTACCTGATCAACGTGGTCGGGCGTGCGATAGACAGCGAGCGCGGTACGCCGGAAACTCTGCAGAACCTGCAGATCGTCACGCCCAACGGCACCTCGATCCCGCTGCTGGCGTTCGCCACGGTGCGTTACGAGCTGGAGCAGCCGCTGGTCTGGCGGCGCGATCGGCTGCCGACCATCACCCTCAAGGCCGGCGTGCGCGGCGGCATCCAGCCGACCGACCTGGTGCGGCAACTGAAGCCGGATATCGACCGGTTCGCCGCCGGCCTGCCGGCGGGCTACAAGGTGGTCACCGGCGGTACGGTGGAGGAGAGCGGCAAGGCCCAGGGGCCGATTGCCCAGGTGGTGCCGCTGATGCTGTTCCTCATGGCGACCTTCCTGATGATCCAGTTGCACAGCGTGCAGAAGATGTTCCTGGTGGCCAGCGTTGCGCCGCTGGGGCTGATCGGCGTGGTGTTGGCGCTGGTGCCGACCGGCACGCCGATGGGTTTCGTGGCGATCCTCGGGATTCTCGCGCTGATCGGCATCATCATTCGCAACTCGGTGATACTGGTGACCCAGATCGACGAATACGAGCGCAATGGCTACGAGCCGTGGGACGCGGTGGTGGAAGCGACCGAACACCGACGGCGGCCGATCCTGCTGACGGCGGCGGCGGCGAGCCTGGGGATGATCCCGATTGCCCGGGAAGTGTTCTGGGGGCCGATGGCCTACGCGATGATCGGCGGCATTGTCGCGGCGACGGTGCTGACGCTGATGTTCCTGCCGGCGCTGTATGTGGCGTGGTACCGGATTCGCGAGCCGAAACGCGACGCGGCCTGAGGCCTGGTATGGCATCCACCCGGTGCTGGACTGCGCCCGCGATATTGTAGGAGCGCGGCTTGCCCGCGAAGGGGCCTCAAGGGCGCTAAAACCTTCGCGGGCAAGTCGGGTGGCCGCACCGACTGCGCCTGCAGGGTGGTGCCAAACGGGGAGGTTGCCTGCGCCCGCGATGAGGGGGCGGGGCGGGCGACAATCATTCGGCCGTCGACGGCTTCTCCCACAAGTTGATCCCGCCTTCCCGGGCAAAGCGGTCGATCTCCGCCAGTTCCTCCTGGCTGAACGCCAGGTTCTGCAACGCCCCGACGTTCTCGACGATCTGCTCTGGCCGGCTCGCGCCGATCAGCGCCGAGGTCACCCGTGGATCACGCAGGGTCCAGGCCAGGGCCAGTTGCGCCACGCTCTGGCCGCGGCGCCTGGCGATTTCGCTGAGGGCGCGGACATGGGCGATGTTCTGCTCGGACAGGTGCGACTCGCGCAGCGAGCCACCGCCCGGACGGTTGATCCGCGCGTCCTGCGGAATGCCGTTGAGGTACTTGTCGGTCAGCAGCCCCTGGGCCAGCGGGGTGAAGGCGATCACGCCGGTACCCAGCTCCTCGACGGTGTCCAGCAGGTCCTTTTCCACCCAGCGGTTGAGCAGGTTGTAGGCCGGCTGGTGGATCAGCAGCGGGACTTTCCATTCCTTGAGCAGGGCCGCGATCTCGCGGGTTTTCACCCCGGAATACGACGAGATGCCGATGTACAGCGCCTTGCCCTGCTGCACGGCGGTGGCCAGGGCGCTGGCGGTTTCTTCCAGTGGCGTGTCCGGGTCGAAGCGGTGCGAGTAGAAGATATCCACATAGTCCAGGCCCAGGCGCTGCAGGCTCTGGTCGAGGCTGGCGAGCACGTATTTGCGCGATCCGCCGCCCTGGCCGTAGGGGCCGGGCCACATGTCCCAGCCGGCCTTGCTGGAGATGATCAGCTCGTCGCGGTACTGCCTGAAATCCTCGCGCAGCAGGCGGCCGAAGTTGATTTCGGCACTGCCGTAGGGCGGGCCGTAGTTGTTCGCCAGGTCGAAGTGGTTGATGCCCAGGTCGAAGGCGGTGCGCAGCAGGGCGCGCTGGGTGTCGATCGGCGTGCTGTCGCCGAAGTTGTGCCACAGCCCCAGGGACAGCGCCGGCAGCACCAGGCCGCTGCGCCCGACGCGGCGGTAGGGGATGGAGTCGTAGCGGTTTTCGGCAGCTTGATAAGTCATCGAATCCTCTCTCATTGCGCGGAAAATTTCACAGGGCAGCGCCCACTTCTATTGCGGTCCGGATCAACCAGCATACGCCTTGGACAGACCACACCTATCTCGGATTCGATCCGTGACTGAAACGTTTCATGTTTTTCCGGATTTCGGTCCGGGCGTGTCGTCGCTCGCGCAAATTTCCTGGCCGGCGAATTTCTGCCTGCTCCGAAAATTTGCGCTTGACTTTCAATTTTCCATGGTTGGGTAATTTTTGGTCAGTACAAGTTAGTACATACCTGCTTACTTTTGACCCTCCGGCGAAACTTCGTTTTTGCCCAGCAATCTATAGAAGATTCAAAAAGTTACAGTCAGTACAAGTACTACGTATTACGATATAGTACGATTTGGTGACTGATTTTGCTCAAAAAATGATCAGATCGTCGTCCGGCAGCGTTTTTCTGGCCTGCGGCCAGCCCTATAAAGGCTGTGCAAAGCGGTTTGCCGGCCGCTCCAACCCCAGGTGTTCACGCAACGTGGTGCCCTGGTACTCGCGGCGGAACAGCCCGCGGCGCTGCAGTTCCGGCACCACGTGGGTGGCGAAGTCCTCCAGCCCGCCCGGCAGGTGCGGTACCAGTACATTGAAGCCGTCCGCCGCGCCCTGTTCGAACCAGGCCTGCAACTCGTCGGCGATCCGTGTCGGTGTACCGACCAGGCTGTAGTGCCCACGGCCACCGGCGATGCGTCGGCCCAGTTGCGCCAGGGTCAGGTTTTCCGTGCCGGCCAGTTCGGTCAGCAGTTTCTGCCGGCTCTGCTGGCCGCTGTCGGTCAGCGGCAGCTCGGGCAACGGGCCGTCCAGTGGATAGCCCGACAGGTCGAAGTTGCCCAGCATGCGCCCGAGCAGGGCGACCCCGACCTGCGGCTCGACCAGTGCCTGGAACGCCTCGTGTTTCTCCCGGGCTTCGCTCTCGCTCTGGCCGACCACGACGAACACGCCCGGCATGATCTTCAGAGCCTCTGCCGAGCGGTTGGAGCGCGCCAGGCGGCCCTTGAGGTCAGCGTAGAACGCCTGGGCCCGGGCCAGGGAGGACTGCGCGGTGAACACCACTTCGGCGGTTTGCGCGGCCAGTTCCAGGCCGGTCTGCGACGAGCCGGCCTGGACGATCACCGGTTGGCCCTGGGGTGAGCGGGCGACGTTCAGCGGGCCGCGGACGCGGAAGTGTTCGCCCTGGTGATCGAGCACGTGCAGCTTGGCCGGGTCGTAGTACTGGCCGCTGGACTTGTCGCGGCTGAAGGCGTCGTCCTCCCAGCTGTCCCACAGGCCGGTGACCACTTGGTGGAACTCGCGGGCCCGCGCATAACGCTCTGCGTGACTGATGTGTTCGCTGCGGCCGAAATTCAGCGCTTCGGCGGCGGCGTCCGAGGTCACCAGGTTCCAGCCGGCGCGTCCGCCCGACAGGTGATCCAGCGAGGCGAACTTGCGGGCCACGTGGTACGGCTCGTTGTAGCTGGTGGTGGCGGTGGCGATCAGGCCGATGCGTTCGGTCACCGCGCTGAGTGCCGAGAGCAGGGTCAGCGGCTCGAAGTGATCCGAGCGGGCCATGCGGCTGGCGATTTCACCTTCGGCGGCGGCGACGCTGTCGGCCACGAACAGGGCGTCGAACTTCGCCGCCTCGGCGATGCGCGCCAACTGCTTGTAGTGGGCGAAGTCCAGGCCGGCGGTGGCCGGCACCTCCGGGTGACGCCAGGCGGCGACGTGGTGCCCGGTGGCCATCAGGAAGGCACCGAGTTTCAACTGGCGCGGAGTTTGGGTCATGGCAGGTTCCTTGGCGGTTGATTGAGGGTTGTGCACGCAACGGCTCAAAAATCCTTACGTACCTGGATACCGAAGTAGCGTTCGTCATCCCGTGGCACGGCCCGGTAGATGTAGTTGCCGCCACTGGCCAGCAACGGCGAGTAGGACTTGTCGGCGAGGTTTTTCCCCAGCAGCGCCACGCGCCAGCCCTGGTTGTAGTCGGCCAGGGCGATGCTCGCGTTCCAGATGCCGTAGGCGCCCTGTCTGGTGTCGACGTTCTGGGCGATGTCGTACTGCACTTCGCTCTGCCAACTGAAGTCGGTGCCCAGTTCCAGGTCCAGGCCGTTGTTCAGCGGCACGGTGTAGTCGCCACGCACATAGCTCTTCCAGTCCGGGCTGAACGGCAGCGGCTTGCCGTTGACGTTGCAACTGGCCGCCGCACCCGGCGGGCAGGAGAACTCGTCGATGCGTGCCTTGGTGTAGGCCAGGGCGCCGGAGAGCTTGAGGTTGCTGGTGGCCTGCAGCGCGTAGTCGGCTTCCACGCCTTCGGTGCTGACGCTGCCGGCGTTGATCAGGCGGGTCACCACCTGCCCGGCGACGGTGTCGAAGAAGTTCGCCTGGTAGTTGTCGTAGTCGCTGTGGAACACCGCCAGGTTGGTGGTCAGGCGGTTGTTCCAGCTGGTGGCCTTGATCCCGGCTTCCCAGGTGTTGGAGGTTTCCGGTTTCAGTGCGTTGGTGTCCCGCGGCTGCATGTTGAAGAAGACGTTGTAGGCCGGGCCCTTGTAGCCACGCGAGTAGGTCACGTAGCTGGTCACGCTGTCGCTCAGGTCGTACTGCACGCCGAGGCGCCCGGACCAGCCGTCCTCGTCCACCGAGCCATGGCTGCTGGTGGCCGGCTGGATGCCGCTGACCGTGGTCGCGGAAGTCGAGACGCGGCGGTGATCGTAGGACAGGTCGTCGTGGGTGTAGCGCAGGCCGGCGATCCCGCGGAAGGTCGGGGTGAAGTTCAGCGTGCTCTCGCCGAACACCGCGTAGCTGTCGCTGGTGGTGCTGTAGTCGGCCACGCCGCGGTTGACGCTGGTGGTCGTGGTCAGGGTGCGCTGGTAGGTCTCTTCGTCCTTGCCGTGCAGGTAGAACAGGCCACCGACGTACTCCAGGAACTGGCCCTTGGGCGAGGCCAGGCGAATTTCCTGGGAGTACTGGTTGAAGTCCAGCGCGCCGCGGTCGGCGGTGCCGGGGAAGGCCGCCGTGACGCTGCCGAGGCGATCGCCGTCCTGGTACTGGTGGTTGTTCCAGCCGCGCCAGGCGGTGATCGAGGTCAGGGTGTAGTCACCGAGGCTCCAGTCGAGCTGGGCGGACAGACCCTTGTTGATGTCGTCGACGTAGCTGCGGGTATCGGTGTTGATGTCGCGGTTGTCGGAGGACGGCCGCACCGGGTTCAGTGCGTTGGTGAAGGCCGGGCTCAGGGACTTGCTGACCACGCCGTTGGGCGCGTCGTCGTGGGACTGCATGTAGTCGGCGGCGAGGGTGAGTGTCACGTCCTCGTTGGGAGTGAACTCCAGCTTGCCGCGCACGCCCTTGTGGTTGTAGCCGTTGACTTCCTGGCCGTTGGCCTTGTTGTCGACGTTGCCGTCGTAGCTGCCGAACAGGGTGGTCAGCGAGCCCTTGAGGGTGTCGGGCACCAGGCTGCCACCGATGCCGAAGCGGGTGCGGCTTTCGTTGCCGCTGAAGTACGACTGGTCGATGTAGCCGTGGGTTTCGGCGGTCGGTGCCTTGGTGACCATGTTCAGCACACCGGCCGAAGCATTCTTGCCGAACAGCGTGCCCTGCGGGCCGCGCAGCACTTCGATGCGGTCGAGGTCGAGCAGGTCGAGGGTGGCCTGGCCGGGGCGGCTGTAGACCACGCCGTCGATCACCGTGGCCACGGTCGGCTCGACCCCGGGCGAGGTGGAAATGGTGCCCACGCCGCGGACGAACAGCGAGGTGTCCTTGTTCGACGCGCCGGTGCGGAAGTTCAGCGTCGGCACCTGTTGGACGATGCTGGAGACGCCGTTGCGACTGTCGCGTTCCAACTGCTCGCCATCGACCACCGAGACCGCCACCGGGACCTTTTGCAGCGATTCCTCGCGGCGGGTGGCGGTGACGGTGACCGCCTTGAGTGTCGGCTCCTGGTCGCTGCCGGTGTCGGCGGCGAATACCGCGGGCGACGGCAGTGCCGCCAACCCGGCCAGCAGCCAGGCCAGGTGTGGGCGCCGCGGCGTGGCGGCCTGGATCGCCCGTGCCAGTGTGTGTTGCTCCCCGAATCTGTTGTGCATGTGTTGCCCGCTCGAAAAATGACCCTGAACCGCCGTCGCTCTGCGTCGACAGCGCCTGATTTGTCTTGGGGCATTCGCTCGAGCGAGTAGCAGGCAGACAAAGCGTTTTGTTAGCGCTAACATCGCCAGTATCGGAAAGGTCGATATAGACCGTCCAATACTGAAAAATTACTTTTATATTCCTTTTGGTTTTCAATAAGGGTCGCATCCTTGACTGCTGACAAAGCGCCAAACCGCAAGCGCCGGGGGGCCGGGCGGGTCACCCTGAGCACGGTCGCCCAGGAGGCCGGGGTGTCGGCGATCACCGTCTCGCGCTACTTCAACAACCCCGAGCAGGTCTCGCCCGAGCGTCGCGAGCGGATCGCGGCGGTGGTCGAGCAGTTGGGCTATGTACCGAACCTGGTGGCCGGCGGGTTGGCCTCGGCCCGCGGGCGGATCGTCGCGATGGTGATTCCGAACATCTCCGGACCGATCTTCGCCAACACCATCCAGGGCTTCAGCGACACCCTCAATCGGCATGGCTATCAGTTGCTGCTGGCGTCGAGTTACTTCTCGGCGGAGCAGGAGGAAAGCGCGGTTCGGGCATTTCTCGGCTGGTCACCGGCGGCCCTGGTGCTGACCAGCCGCTTCCACAGTGCGGGCACCGAAAAGATGATCGCCGAGGCGGATATCCCGGTGGTCGAGACCTGGGACTACCAGCCGCAGCGCGGGCCGCTGCAGATCGGCTTTTCCCACCATGAAGTCGGGGTCAGCGCCGCCCGCTACCTGCATGGCAAGGGCTATCGGCGCATCGCCTTCGTGCAGAACAGCGCCCCCGGCGATTTCAGTGCGCTGGAGCGCCGCGACGGTTATGCGGCGACGGTGCGCGAGCTGGGACTGGAGCCCTGGGTGTTCGCGCCACAGGCCGGTCTGGCACCCTTCGAGGCCGGCAAGCAGGCGATGCAGGCGCTGATGAGCGGGGCGACCCGGCCCGACGCGATCATCTTCGCCAACGACAACCTGGCCGCCGGCGGCCAGTTGGCCGGGCAGCGCGCCGGGCTGAAGATCCCCGAGGATTGCGCGGTGCTGGGCTTTGGCGACTACCCGTTCGCCGAAATGCTCCTGCCGAGCCTGAGCACCATCAAGCCGCCGGCGCTGGACATCGGCGTGCTGGCGGCGACCCGGGTGCTGGAGAGCCTGGGCGTGTTGCCGGTGGATGAAGTACAGCGCCTGAACCTGCTCACCTGCCAGGTGATCGAGCGCGAGAGCGCCTGAGCCGCTGCCTCAGGCGGCGTCGGCGAAGAGTTCGCTGATCCAGTCGACGAACACCCGCACCCGCGGCGACATGTGCCGGTTCTGCGGGTAGAGCACCGACACCGGCATCGGCGGCGGCGGATGGTCCGGCAGCACTTCGCGCAGCAGGCCCTGTTCGATCTGTTCCGCCACCCGATAGTGCGGCACCTGGATCAGGCCGAGCCCGGCCACCGCCGAGGCCGCGTAGATTTCCGCACCGAACACCGAGACCCGGCCGGCCAGCGGCACTTCCCGTGGCTCGCCGTTTTCGATGAACTCGAAGGGGAACAGCTTGCCGGTGGCCCGCGACACGTAGTTCACCCCCTGGTGCCGGCTGAGGTCGGCCAGGTTGCGCGGCTCGCCGTGCCGGCGCAGATAGGCCGGGCTGGCGCAGGTCACCTGGCGCAGGTTGGCCACGCGCTTGCCGATCAGTGACGAGTCGCCGAGGTTGCCCGAGCGCAGCACACAGTCGACACCTTCGGCGATCAGGTCGATGAAGTGGCTGGCTTCGCTGATCGACACCTCGATCTCCGGGTAGCGTTCGAGGAATGCCGGCAGCGCCGGAATCACGAAATAGCGCGCCAGGGTGCCCTGCAGGTCGACCCGCAGGCGGCCCTTGGGCGCCACCGTACGGAAGGCCAGTTCGGCGTCTTCCAGCTGCGCCAGCAATTGCACGCAACGCGGGTAGTAGGCCTCGCCGTCGAGGGTCGGTCGCACGCGGCGGGTGTTGCGCTCCAGCAGCCGGGTACCGAGCCAGGCCTCGAACTGGTTGAGGGTGTGGGTCAGGGTGGCGCGTGGCAGGTTCAGGTCTTCGGCGGCCAGGGTGAAGCTGCTGCGTTCATAGATCCGTACAAAAACCTTCATTGCCCTGACCTGGTCCATGGCGGCTCCGCGACACTCGATTGTTGGTGATTGTTGAATAGTCAGGTCAACTATCGCGCATTTATCGCCCTGGATAAACATGTGAAATTGGCTTCACTTCAACGCACATCCCAGGAGATTCGACATGATTCAGCACTCCCGAAAAGTGGCCATCGTCACCGGCGCCTCGCGGGGTATCGGCGCGGTGATCGCCCGCCAGTTGGCCGCAGAGGGTTTTGCGGTAGCCATCAACTATGCGAGCAGCGCCAACGAGGCCTCGGCGCTGGTAGTGGAACTGCGCCAGGCCGGCCACTCGGCCATAGCGGTCAAGGCCGACGTGGGCAACTCTGCCGATGTCGCGCGGTTGTTCGATGAGGCCGAGTTGCAGTTGGGCAAGGTCGATGTGCTGGTCAACAACGCCGGCATCCTCAAGGTGCTGCCGCTGGCCGAGCACAGTGACGAGTTGTTCGAACAGACGTTCGCCATCAATACCCGCGGCACCTTCAACACCCTGCGCGAGGCGGCGAAGCGGATGAATGACGATGGGCGCATCGTCAACTTCTCCAGCAGTACCGTGGGGCTGAACCTGCCGGGGTACGCGGTGTACATCGCCAGCAAGGCGGCGGTGGAGTCGTTGACCCAGGTGTTCGCCAAGGAACTGCGTGGCCGGCGCATCACGGTGAATGCCGTGGCCCCGGGGCCGGTGGCGACCGAGTTGTTCCTGCAGGGCAAGAGCGAGGAGCAGATCCAGACCTTCGCGCGGATGCCGCCGCTGGAGCGCCTGGGCCAGCCGGAGGATATCGCCGAGGTGGTGTCGTTCCTGGTCGGCCCGGCGGCGGGCTGGGTCAACGGGCAGGTGCTGCGGGCCAATGGTGGGTTGGTCTGATCGTCCGCGCAGCTCCCGGGTGACCGACCGGTTCGCCGGCCGTTGCTTGGTGATGCGTGGGCCCCTCAGTGAAGGTTTGCCAGGATTGGAGCGCGATCATGCCGTCTGTATTTTCCCCGTTGTTCAATGGCCGTCTCGAACCTATCGCCTACAGCCTGCTGCGGCTGTGTTTCGGCATCATCATGGTGACCCATGGGGTGCCGAAGCTGCTGGGTGAGGCCCATGGCTCCATGGCTGATCCGCTGGCGGCCTCGGCCAACCTGATCGGCAATGTTCTGCATTTGCCGGCGGCGGACACCCTGGCGTTGCTGGTGGCGCTGCTCGAAGGGGTGGGCGGCGCCTTGCTGGCGTTGGGGCTGGGCACCCGCCTGCTGGCGGCGATGATGGCTGTGCAGATGGCGGTGATCAGCTACCTGCTGGGCCCGACCTGGCCGTGGATCGACCGGGGCATCGAGTACCCGGTGCTGATGTTGTTCCTGGCGGGCTACATTGTGTTCCGGGGGGCAGGACGCTATTCCCTGGATCACAGGCTGCACTGCCGGCGTTGAGACGACCACGATCGATCACGGCCTTCCCCGCGCGGGTATTGTCATGCACCCCGCGATCGCGTTCATCGTCGGTGTGCCGGCCATCGCCATGGCCCTGTCCATGCTGCCGGACAAGGCCTGGGCGCCTGGCGGGTCAACGTACCAGGTGCAGGAACTGCATGTGCCGTTCGTACTGGTCGAGGATATCGTTGATGATCTGCTCCTTGCTGTAGCCCATCAGGTCATAGTCCTGGCTGCCCTCGCTCAGGTGCACCTCGGCGCGGTAGTAGCGGCGGTTGCGCAGGTCCCGCGAACCCAGGCCACCCAGGGCGAAGGAGGGCGTGAAGTAGCCGCGCATCTGCACCTGGTAGACGAACGGGTGCAGGTCGCCATGGCCGATCTCCAGGCTCACGCTGTCGTTGGCCGGGTCGGGCTGGGTGAGCACGTTCAGGCCCTTCTCGACGAACACCGCGGTGACCTCTTCGATCGCCGGCCGTGCGGTCTGATCGAGGAAACGGTACACCTCGTCCCGCGATGGGAAGTGCACCGCCTGGCTCAGGCGCTGGCGCCAGCCGCCCCGGCCGCGACGTGCCTGCGAGACCGGCGCCAGCGAGTGCAGTTGGGCGATGCGTTTCTGCGACTCCAGGTAGAACGCCTTGTGCAGCCCCCACATCATCGACAGCAGGATCAGCGAGAACGGCAGCGAGGTCAGCACCACCGCCGATTTCAGCGCATCGATGCTGCCGGAGAACAGCAGCGCGCTGGTGATCAGCGCGGTCATCGCGCCCCAGAACACCCGCAGCCATTTCGGTCCGTCCTCGTCGGCATGGCCGCCACGGGCGGACAGCGTCGATAGCACCACGGTGCCGGAGTCGGCCGAGGTGACGAAGAACACGAAGCTGATGAACACCGTGACCGCGATCACCGTGCGGCTCCACGGGTAGGTTTCCAGCAGCAGGTACAGGGTGCGCGACGGATCGTCGATGGCCGACTGGCCGAGGGCGCTCATGCCGTGGTTGAGCACTTGCTCGATGGCGCTGTTGCCGAAGATCGACATCCACGCCAGGGTGAAGCCCAGCGGGATCAGCAGCACGCCGAAGACGAATTCGCGGATGGTCCGGCCGCGGGAAATCCGCGCGATGAACAGGCCCACGAACGGCGCCCAGGCAATCCACCAGGCCCAGTAGAATACGGTCCAGCCGCCGAGCCAGTCGCTGGGCTTGTCGTAGGCGTAGAGGTCGAAGCTCTTGGTCGGCAGCGCCCCGAGGTAGTCGCCGAGGTTCTGGATCAGGGTGTTGAGCAGGTGCTGGGTGGGCCCGGCGAACAGCACGAACAGCAGCAGCGCACAGGCCAGCAGCATGTTGATGTCGGACATCACCCGCACACCCTTGTCGACGCCGGCCACCGCGACGGCGATGGCCGCGCCCATCATCAGCACGATCAGCCCGACCTGGATCCACTGGGTATGCGAGATGCCGAACAGGTAGTCCAGCCCCGAGTTGAGGTGCAGCACGCCGAAGCCCATGTCGGCGCCGAGGCCGAACACCGTGGCGATGATGCCGAAGCCGTCCACCGCGTAGCCGATGGGGCCGTTGATGCGCTTGCCGATCAGCGGGTACAGCGCCGACCGCAGTGCCAGCGGCAGGTTGTGCCGGTAGGCGAAGTAGGCCAGGGCCATGCCGACGAAGGCGAACACGCCCCAGCCGTGCAGGCCCCAGTGCAGGAACAGGATCTGCATCGCCTGGCGCGCGGCGGCCGGCGTGCCCGCTTCGCCCTGGGGCGGCTGGAGCATGTGGGTGAGCGGCTCGGAGACGCAGAAGAAGAACAGGGTGATGCTGATCCCGGCGGCGAACAGCATGCCGGCCCAGGACAGGTAGCTGAACTCGGGTTCGTCGTGGTCGGCACCGAGCTTGATCCGGCCGTAGCCGGACAAGGCGGTGACCACCACGAAGACCAGGTACAGGGTCATCGCCAGCAGGTAGTACCAGCCGACCGTGTTGGCCGCCCAGTTCTGCGCGGCCAACAGCCACTGGCCGGCGGCTTCGGGCTGGCTGATGACCAGCAGGCCGAACAGCAGGATGAAGGTCGCGGCGAAGTAGAAAACGGGCGGGTTCATGCGGATCAGGCCGCTGGTTGCGGTCGTGGAGGTACTCATGCGGCGGGTACCTCGAAGGGGTGGCACGTGGCTGGATATTTCGGACTCAGCAAAGGCAGGCCTCCTGTTGTGAGCGGGCAGCGAGCTGCCGGTTTAACTTGAACGAGCATTCAAGTTAAACATGAATCGGGTGTCTGGGACCAATCGCAGGGCTCGACGGTATTGTTCTGACAGTGCCTTTCAGCAAAGGTTGTAGGTAGTGATCGGTGGATTGAGCGGCTTCATTTGGTGGGGGCTGGAGTCTGATCGTTCCCACGGTCCCCGTGAGATGCCTCACAGCACGCTCGCGTCCGCCCTGGTGACGCAGAGCGTCACGGGCTGCATTCCCACGCTGAGCGTGGGAACGATCGGCGAGGGCGTGAGAATGATCTGATCGTTCCCACGGTCCCCGTGGGAATGCCTCACAGGACGCTCCGCGTCCGCTCTGGTGATGCAGAGCGTCACGGGCTGCATTCCCACGCCGAGCGTGGGAACGATCGGCGTGGGGCGTGAGAATGATTGGAAAGCAAAAGGCCCGCTCGGAGGCGGGCCTTGTGGTTCCGGGTGGATTAACGGGCCGTCAGCGCCGCGTAGCTGTTCATCAGGTTGCGATAGTTCGGGATCCGCTGCGACAGCAGGTTGCCCAAGCCTTCGATATCGTTGCGCCAGTCGCGGTGCAGCTCACAGGCCACCGAGAACCAGTTCATCATCTGTGCGCCGGCCTGGGTCATGCGGTTCCAGGCAGCCTGCTGCACGGTGGTGTTGAAAGTGCCGGAAGCATCGGTCACCACGAACACATCGAAACCTTCAGCCAGCGCCGACAGCGTCGGGAACGCCACGCACACGTCGGTCACCACGCCAGCGATGATCAGCTGCTTGCGGCCGGTGGCCTTGATCGCCTTGACGAAATCCTCGTTGTCCCAGGCGTTGATCTGGCCGGGACGGGCGATGTACGGCGCATCCGGGAACATTTCCTTCAGCTCTGGAACCAGCGGGCCGTTCGGACCTTGCTCGAAGCTGGTGGTCAGCACGGTCGGCAGGTCGAAGAACTTGGCGAGGTCAGCCAACGCCAACACGTTGTTCTTGAACTCGTTCGGCGAGAAGTCCTGTACCAGGGAAATCAGGCCGGTCTGGTGGTCGACCAGCAGGACTACGGCGTCGTCTTTGTTCAGGCGGTTGTAGGTTGGCTTGCTCATGGGGGAATCCTTTTTCGTTTAAGTGGCTGGAAGCGGTGTCGTTCAACTTGTGACCAGATTAATGAGCCGCCGAAAAAGGAAAAAGCGGCTCAAATCGGTTTGACTGTCACTCAGGGATGGACAATTCAACACCGAACCTCGTGGGAGCGGGCTTGCCCGCGAAGCTTTGACGGCCTCAAGGACGCCTTCGCGGGCAAGCCCGCTCCCACAATGGTCTGTGTCAATCGCCCTCTCAGCGTTGGATTTCGCTCTCGTGCTGTTGCAGGTTCGCCTGGGTCAGGTTGCACCCGGCCGGCACGCTGCGGGTCAGCCAGACGTTGCCGCCGATGGTGGCGCCCTTGCCGATGGTGATGCGTCCCAGGATGGTCGCGCCGGCGTAGATCACCACGTCGTCCTCGACGATCGGGTGCCGCGGATGACCCTTCTGCAACTGGCCGTCCTCGTCCGCCGGGAAGCGCTTGGCGCCCAGGGTCACCGCCTGGTAGATGCGCACCCGCTCGCCGATGATCGCCGTCTCGCCGATCACCACGCCGGTGCCGTGGTCGATGAAGAAGCTGGGGCCGATCTGTGCGCCCGGGTGGATGTCGATACCGGTGGCCGAGTGGGCGATCTCCGAACTGATCCGCGCCAGCAGCGGCAGGCCGGCACGGTACAGGTGGTGCGCCAGGCGGTGGTGGATCACCGCGAGAATCCCCGGATAGCACAGCAGCACTTCGTCGACGCTGCGCGCCGCCGGGTCGCCGTGGTAGGCCGCCAGGACATCGGTATCGAGCAGCCGGCGCAGTTGCGGCAGGGCCATGGCGAAGTCCTGGATCAGCCGCAGGGCCTTGGCCTGCACCTCGGCATCGTCCCGGCCGTCATGCCGGGCGGCGTAGCGCAGTTCCAGCCGGGCCTGGGCCAGCAGCGCATTGAGGGCGGCGTCCAGGGTGTGGCCGACGTAGAAGTCCTCGCTTTCCTCGCGCAGGTCCACCGGCCCCAGGCGCATCGGGAACAGTGCCCCGCACAGGGCCTCGAGAATCTCGGCCATGGCCTGGCGCGACGGCAGTTCGCGCCCGCCCTGTTCATCGCTGACCCGCCCGTTGCGGGTACGCCACTCATCCCTGGCGCTGCGCAACTGGCTGACGATGGTCTGTAGTTGCCAATGGCTGGAACGCTCGCTCACGATCAAATCTCCGACCTGGCGGCCGGACAATCGGGCCACCTGAATGGCTTTCACTTTACGGCACGGCCCTGAACGGTAATTAAGAACGAATAGTGCTTTGCTAAGAACGTTTTGAAATAAGGCGTTCACGGTTGCCTGGGGAAAAGTGCCTGCCTATAGTCGAAACATTTCCTACCGTCAGTTCGGACTCATGATCAAACAACAGCTCGCCCGCTTCGACCGCCTGCCGCTTCTCGAGCAGGCCACGCCCCTGGAAAAACTCGAACGTCTGTCGGCATGGGCAGGCCGCGATATCTACATCAAGCGCGACGACCTGACCCCGCTGGCACTGGGTGGCAACAAGCTGCGCAAACTCGAATACCTGGCCGCCGATGCACTGGCGGCGGGGGCCGACACGCTGATCACCGCCGGGGCGATCCAGTCCAACCACGTGCGCCAGACCGCCGCCCTGGCGGCTCGCCTGGGGCTGGGCTGCGTG
The DNA here is from genome assembly GCF_055390395.1 of Pseudomonas sp. Tof1. Lineage (NCBI taxonomy): Bacteria > Pseudomonadati > Pseudomonadota > Gammaproteobacteria > Pseudomonadales > Pseudomonadaceae > Pseudomonas > Pseudomonas sp. Tof1. The sequence continues at coordinate 241,679 of NZ_AP024344.1, forward strand.
GCCTTGCTGGAAAACCCGATCGGTACCGGGGATGGCAACTACCTCGGCAACGGCAACCGCCTGCTGCTGGACCTGTTCGACGCGCGGGTCGAGTTGGTGGACAACCTGGACAACGCCGACGAGCAGTTGCAGGCCCTGGCCGAGCGCCTGCGCAGCAACGGCAAGAAGCCATACCTGGTGCCGATTGGCGGCTCCAACGCCCTGGGTGCGCTGGGCTACGTGCGTGCGGGCCTGGAGCTGGCGGCGCAGATCGAGGCCACGGGGCTGGAGTTCGCCGCGGTGGTGCTGGCTTCCGGCAGCGCCGGGACCCACAGTGGCCTGGCCCTGGGCCTGAGCGAGACCCTGCCGCAACTGCCGGTGATCGGCGTGACGGTCTCGCGCAGCGACGAGGCGCAGCGGCCGAAGGTGCAGGGGCTGGCCGAACGCACCGCCGAACTGCTGGAGGTGCCGTTGCCGGCCAGTTTCAAGGTGCAACTGTGGGACGAGTATTTCGCCCCGCGCTATGGCGAGCCGAATGCCGGGACCCTGGCGGCGGTGAGGCTGATGGCGAGCCAGGAAGGCATCCTGCTCGACCCGGTGTACACCGGCAAGGCGATGGCCGGGTTGCTCGATGGCATCGGTCTGCAGCGTTTCGACGAGGGGCCGATCATTTTCCTGCACACCGGCGGGGCGCCGGCGTTGTTTGCCTACGACGCGTCGTTTGCCTGACCTGTTCCGGACAGGGAGTCGGTGTTGCCTGGTTCGCGGATGAATCCGCGAACCAGGTACCGCAGTACGCCCTGCTTAACATCAAATTAGTTATAATTGGATTCTTTTATATTATTTAAAATTATAAAAGGAGCCGTTTATAGTTTCGCCTCAGGCGAATTTGCCACGAGACGCCAATACTGCTTTGAGGCAGGATGGCCGCTGGTAATAAAAGTGTCAGGTTTGCCTTCCTTTTCCCATAAAAAAACACACGGGGCTCTTCATGAATATTTCCGCGTTTCGCAAGCGTCTGCTGGTCGGCAGCCTGGGCTTGGTGCTGGGCGCAGGCCTGCTGGGCCAAGCCTTTGCCGGTGAGCAACTGGACAACATCAAGAAAGCCGGGGTGATCAAGGTCGGCCTGGAAGGCACCTACCCGCCTTTCAGCTTCCAGGACGAAAACGGCAAGCTGGCCGGTTTCGAGGTCGAGTTCTCCGAAGCCCTGGCGAAGAAGCTGGGCGTGAAGGTCGACCTGCAGCCGACCAAGTGGGACGGCATTCTCGCTGCCCTGGAGTCCAAGCGCCTGGACGCGGTGATCAACCAGGTGACCATCTCCGAGGAGCGCAAGAAGAAGTACGACTTCTCCGAGCCGTACACCGTCTCCGGGATCCAGGCCCTGGTGCAGAAGAAGGACGCCAGCAAGTTCAAGACCGCCGCCGATCTGGCTGACCACAAGGTCGGCGTCGGCCTGGGCACCAACTACGAGCAGTGGCTCAAGGACAACGTACCGAAGGCCATCATCAAGACCTACGACGACGATCCGACCAAGTACCAGGACCTGCGCATCGGCCGCATCGACGCGATCCTGGTGGACCGCCTGGCCGCCTTCGAGCTGATCAAGAAAACCAACGACACCCTGGCCGTTTCCGGCGAACCGTTCTCCCGCCAGGAAGCCGGCGTCGCGCTGCGCAAAGGTGAGCCCGAGCTGCTGGCCGCGGTGAACAAGGCGATCGATGAACTGCGCGCCGACGGTACCCTGAAGAAGCTGTCGCAGAAGTACTTCGATGCTGACGTGACCAAATGATCGGGCTGAACCCACAACTTGTCCTGGACTCGGCCCCTTACCTGCTCAAGGGGCTGTACTACACCGTTGTCCTGAGTGTCGGCGGCCTGTTCTTCGGGTTCCTGTTGGGGTTCGTGCTGGTCCTGATGCGCATGTCGCGCATCGGGGTGGTGAACTGGACGGCACGTATCTACGTGTCGTTCTTTCGCGGCACGCCCTTGCTGGTGCAGTTGTTCTGGATCTATTTCGGCATGCCGCAACTGGGGGTCGAACTGGACCCGATTCCGGCCGGCCTGCTGGGCCTGTCGCTGAACCTGGCGGCCTACACCTGCGAGATCCTGCGTTCGGCGATCGGCGCGATCGACCGTGGGCAATGGGAGGCGGCCGCCAGTATCGGCATGACCCGCGCCCAGACCCTGCGCCGGGCGATCCTGCCGCAGGCCGCGCGCACGGCCCTGCCGCCGCTGGGCAACAGCTTCATCTCGCTGGTCAAGGACACCTCGCTGGTGGCGACCATCCAGGTACCCGAGCTGTTCCGCCAGGCACAGCTGATCAGTGCCAGGACCTTCGAAATCTTCACCATGTATCTTGCCGCCGCCCTGATCTACTGGCTGCTTTCCAGCGTGCTCGCGCACCTGCAGGGCAAGCTGGAGGCACGGGTCAATCGGCATGACCAGGAGTCCTGACAGCATGATCGTGGTTGAAAAACTGACCAAGCAATTCAATGGCCAGAGCGTGCTCAAGGGCATCGACCTGACGGTCGAGGCCGGCGAGGTGGTGGCGATCATCGGCCCCAGCGGTTCCGGCAAGACCACCTTCCTGCGTTGCCTGAATTTCCTCGAGGAACCTTCCAGTGGCCGGATCCAGGTGGGCGAGATCGAGATCGACGGCAGCCGCCCGTTGAGCCAGCAGCAGAACCTGATCCGCAAGCTGCGCCAGCAGGTGGGGTTCGTGTTCCAGAACTTCAACCTGTTCCCCCATCGCACGGCGCTGGAGAACGTCATCGAAGGCCCGATCGTGGTCAAGAAGACCCCGCGCGACCAGGCCGTGGCCCTGGGCCGCAAGCTGCTGGCCAAGGTGGGCCTGGCGGGCAAGGAAGAGTCCTATCCACGGCGGCTGTCCGGCGGTCAGCAACAGCGCGTGGCGATTGCCCGGGCGCTGGCGATGGAGCCCGAGGTGATCCTCTTCGACGAACCGACTTCGGCCCTCGACCCGGAACTGGTGGGTGAAGTGCTGGCGACCATTCGCGGGTTGGCGGAAGAAAAACGCACCATGGTCATCGTCACTCACGAGATGAGTTTCGCGCGCGACGTGGCCAACCGGGTGATCTTTTTCGACAAGGGCGTGATTGTCGAACAGGGTGAAGCCAAGGCGCTGTTTGCCAATCCGAAAGAAGAACGTACCCGGCAGTTCCTCAGTAAGTTTCTGGGTGATGCGTAGGACGGTTCTTTAGTTTAAATAACGTACTCAGGGAATGAGTACGCTATTCAATGAGTAACTCTCTCGATAGTTACGGGTCATCTTCTTTTATTACCTGGCGACTGTTTCAAATGATCCCCCTTTCCTCCAAATAAAACTGCCGAGAGCCCCTGAATAGAGGCGCAAAGTAGGACTCGTCCGAATAACAGGGCGATCGGAATCATTGTCGATCAAGGTCTTGACACTTGCCCGGCAAAACTCTTAGCTGACTTCCTGCTGGTGTGGCGTTATCTGCATTGCCCGCCTGTTCGGGGGTGTCTGCGTGATGCCCGCGCCATAACATTTCGGCTGTAAGGATGCGGCGAAAGAAGCACTGGCCCGGCTTTGCGAACGGACCCGGCCGCTTCTTTAAAGTTGAACTTATCGACAACTTATAAAAAGGACGATTTCATGAACGATTCTCTCGAGCACTCCCGACTCGCGCTGCCCGTGGTGCCCCAGGCGCACCGGCGGGGCATCGGCCGCCTGGCCGCCGAGCAATTGTCGGTGTGCATCCCGGCCTATCCGGGCATGGACGAGGGCGACCTGCTCGAGCTGTTCTGGGACGGTTGTTATGTGACGTCCCGGCAGATCCAGGCGGGCGAGCAGGGCCAGCCGGTCAGCCTGCGGGTGCCGCAGAGTTTCGTCCTCGACGGTGTGGCGCGGATTCACTACCGGCTCATGCGCATTGGCCGTATGGCGCAGACTTCCCCGCCACTCAAGTTGCCGGTCAAGCTGAGTTGCCCCGGTGGCCTGCCGATCGGCGAGGAGAACCAGGGCCTGGCGCCGCCGATCATTCCTTCGCCGATCCGCCGCTACGGGGTCAACCCGAACCAGATGAAGCGCGGCGTGCCGCTGACCCTGGAGCCTTATCCGAACATGGCCGCCGAGGATGAAATCACCCTGCTCTGGGGCGATGTACGCTTCGACCTGCCCAAGCTGACGCCCGCGGATATCGGCAAGCCGGTCACGGTGTTCGTGCCGGCCGCGGTGATCCTCGAAGCCGGCGAGGACCGCGGGCTGGACATCACCTACTGCGTGATCGACCGGGTCGGCAACAATTCCCGCTGGGCGCCGCCACGGCGCCTGCGCGTGGGTGCCGCGCGGCATTTCGTCCGGCCCGTTGCCCCCGGCTTTTCCCGCGCCGCCCAACGCCGCCGGGAGTGAGCGACGGACCTTCTATGCATATTCCTAAAGGTTAGTTCATTTAATTTTTATACGCGTTTAGGGTATATGAACCGGACCACCGGACCCGTTTGATTTCGTCGGTATCGCTTTCGCGGTGCCTCTTGAGAGAGATGAGGTAGGTATGGTCAGGAACACAATCACCCTTGTGCGGATCGCCGGGGCATTGCGCACGCCACGGAGTGGCGCTGATGTCTAACTTGAACGACGCACAGGTCCACAGCGATCAGGACATCGCGCCGCTGCTGCTGCCGGCGCGGGTACTGCGCAACGACGCCGAAGCTCTGCAGGCCGCCCATGAGCTGGCCGAGGTCGCCCGGCTGCACGCCGCCCGGCGCGACCAGCAGCGCAAGCTGCCCTGGGCCGAAATCGAGCAGTTCACCCGCAGCGGCCTGGGCAGTATCACCATCCCCCGCGAATACGGTGGCCCGCAGGTGTCCTTCGTCACCGTGGCCGAGGTGTTCGCGATCATTTCCGCCGCCGATCCGGCCCTGGGACAGATCCCGCAGAACCAGTTCGGCATTCTCCAGGCGCTGCTCGGCACGGCCACCGAGCGGCAGAAGAAGCAACTGTTCCAGAGCGTGCTCGACGGCTGGCGGATCGGTAATGCCGGCCCCGAGCGCGGCACCCGCAACACCCTGGAGATCAGGACCCGCATCAGTGCCGACGGTGACGGCTTCGTCATCAGCGGGCAGAAGTTCTATTCCACCGGCGCCCTGTTCGCCCACTGGGTGGCGGTCAAGGCCCTCGACGATGAAGGCCGCCAGGTCATGGCCTTCGTCCGCCGTGGCACCCCGGGCCTGCGGGTGGTCGATGACTGGTCCGGGTTCGGCCAGCGCACCACCGCCAGCGGCACCGTGTTGCTGAACAACGTGCGGGTCGAAGCGGAGAACGTCGTCGAGAACTGGCGCCAGGGCGCCACCCCCAACATCCAGGGCGCCGTCTCGCAACTGATCCAGGCGGCCATCGACGCCGGGATCGCCCGCGCGGCCATCGACGACAGCATCGCCTTCGTCCGCGAGCGGTCGCGGCCGTGGGTCGATGCCAAGGTCGAGCGGGCCAGCGACGACCTGTATGTCATTGCCGATATCGGCAAGCTGAAAATCGAATTGCATGCCGCCGAGGCGCTGTTGCGCAAGGCCGGGCAGGTGCTGGACCGGATCAGTGCCGGGCCGGTGGACGCCGACGCCGCGGCGCGGGCCTCGATTGCCGTGGCCGAGGCCAAGGTGCTGACCACCGAGATCTCCCTGCTGGCCAGCGAAAAGCTGTTCGAACTGGCCGGCAGCCGCGCCACCCTGGCCGAGTTCAACCTCGACCGGCACTGGCGCAACGCCCGGGTGCACACCCTGCACGACCCGGTGCGCTGGAAGTATCACGCGGTCGGTGCCTACCGCCTCAACGGCACCTTGCCGGCCCGCCATTCCTGGATCTGACCAGACCTCTGGAGACACCCATGTCACAGTTTTCCCCACGCGTCGCGGTCATTTCCAGCGACGAGCAAGCTTTGATCGTCGCCAGCGACCTGGCCGAGGATTTCAAGCGCGACAGCCAACTGCGCGACCGTGAACGGCGCCTGCCGCTGCCCGAGCTGGAGGTGTTTTCCCGCTCCGGCCTGTGGGGCATCAGTGTGCCTAAGGAATACGGGGGCGCCGGGGTATCGAACGTCACCCTGGCCAAGGTCACGCAACTGATCGCCGAGGCCGACGCCTCCCTCGGGCAGATTCCGCAGAACCATTTCTATGCCCTGGAAGTGCTTCGGGTGAACGGCAGCGAGGCGCAGAAGCGCCGGCTGTATGCCGAAGTCCTGGCCGGTCGCCGCTTCGGCAATGCGCTGGCCGAGCTGGGGACCAAGACCGCCCACGACCGGGTGACCCACCTGCGCCGCGAGGGCGAGGGTTATCGCATCAACGGCCGCAAGTTCTATTCCACCGGTTCGCTCTATGCCCAGCGCATTCCCACCTCGGTGGTCGACGAGCAGGGCGTGCAGCAATTGGCCTTCGTCCCGCGGGACAGCGCCGGGCTGACGGTGATCGACGACTGGACCGGTTTCGGCCAGCGCACCACCGGCAGCGGCTCGGTGGTGTTCGAGGACGTGTTCGTCGCCGCCGAGGACGTGATCCCGTTCCAGAGCGCGTTCGAGCGGCCGACGCCGGTCGGGCCGCTGGCGCAGATCCTCCATGCGGCCATCGACACCGGGATTGCCCGGGCGGCCTACGAGGACACCCTGCATTTCGTCCGTACCCGCACCCGGCCCTGGATCGATTCGGGTATCGAAAAAGCTGTCGACGACCCGCTGACCCTCAAGAGCATCGGCCACCTGAGCATCCGCCTGAGTGCCACCGAAGCCTTGCTGGAGCGTGCCGGCGAATGGCTCGACCGCGCCCAGGCCGAACCGAATGCCGACAGCGTGGCGGCGGCCTCGATCGCCGTTGCCGAGGTCCGGGCGATCAGTACCGAAATCTCCCTGGCCGCCGGCAGCACCCTGTTCGAACTGGCGGGCAGCCAGGCGACCCTGGCCGAGCACGGCCTCGACCGCCACTGGCGCAATGCCCGGGTGCACACCCTGCACGACCCGGTGCGCTGGAAGTACCACGCGGTGGGCAACTACTACCTCAACGAGGAAAACCCGCCGCTGCGGGGGACCATCTGATGAGTCGGCCTTTGGAAACGAAAAAGAAGATCCTGCTCAATGCCTTCAACATGAACTGCATCGGGCATATCAACCACGGCCTGTGGACGCATCCACGGGACCAGTCGACCCGCTACAAGACGCTCGAATACTGGACCGAGCTGGCGCAGTTGCTCGAGCGCGGGCTGTTCGACGGACTGTTCATCGCCGATATCGTCGGGGTCTACGACGTCTACCAGCAGTCGGTGGACGTGCCGCTGCGCGAGTCGATCCAACTGCCGGTCAACGACCCGCTGCTGCTGGTATCGGCCATGGCCGCAGTGACGAAAAACCTCGGCTTCGGCCTGACGGCCAACCTGACCTACGAGGCGCCGTACCTGTTCGCCCGCCGACTGTCGACCCTCGACCACCTGAGCCGCGGCCGGGTCGGCTGGAACATCGTCACCGGCTACCTCGACAGCGCCGCCAAGGCCATGGGCCTGGATGCCCAGGCCGAGCACGACCGTCGCTACGACCAGGCCGACGAATACCTGGAGGTGCTCTACAAGCTGCTCGAAGGCAGTTGGGAGAACGACGCGGTGATCAACGACCCGGTGCGGCGGGTGTATGCCGAGCCGGACAAGGTCCACAAGGTACGGCACAAGGGCGAGTTCTACCAGGTCGAGGGCTATCACCTCTGCGAGCCGTCGCCGCAGCGCACGCCGGTGCTGTTCCAGGCGGGCAGCTCCGAGCGCGGCCTGCTGTTCGCCGGGCGACATGCCGAATGCGTGTTCATCAGCGGGCAGAACAAGGCCGCGACCAGGGCCCAGGTGGACAAGGTCCGTGCCAGTGCCGAAGCGGCGGGGCGTGACGGGCAGGCGATCAAGGTGTTCATGGGGATCAATGTGATCGTCGCTGAAACCGAGGAGGCGGCCTGGGCCAAGCATGCCGAGTACCTTGGCTACGCCAGTGCGGAAGCCGGAGTGGCGCATTTCTCGGCGTCCACCGGCATCGACTTTGCCGAGTACGAACTGGACGAGCCGATCCGCTACGTGAAGAGCAACGCGATCCAGTCGGCGACCCGCAACCTGCAGAACAACGACTGGACCCGGCGCAAGTTGCTGGCACAGCACGCCCTGGGCGGGCGCTACGTGACGGTGGTCGGTTCGCCGACCCAGGTGGCCGACGAACTGGAATCGTGGATTGCCGAGACCGGCCTGGACGGTTTCAACCTGACCCGCATCGTCACCCCGGAAAGCTACGAGGACTTCATCGACCTGGTGATTCCCGAGTTGCAGCGACGCGGCTCGTACAAGACCGCGTATGAGCAGGGGACCTTGCGCGAGAAACTGTTCGGGGAGGAGGCACATCTGCCGCCGGCGCATGCCGGATCAGCTTATCGCCGGGCCTCGCTATCGCCTGGCGCCATCGAAAAAACACCGCAGTCCCCGCTGTCGACTGGCGCCATCGAAAAACAAACGCTGGCCCTGTAGGAGCCGGGTTTGCCCGCGAAGGCGTCCTCAAGGGCGCTAAAAGCTTCGCGGGCAAGCCACGCTCCTACAAGGTTGGTGCGAATCCTACAGACGATTATCGACTGGAAATCGATCATGAAAACCCTACGCTTCGTTCAGCCAGTCAAGGCACTGGCCCTCGCCCTTGGCCTGTTCAGCGCCGCTGTCCACGCCGCCGACGCCCCACTCAAGGTCGGCACCACCGCCGCCTTCGCCATCCCGCTGGAGGCCGCCGTGGAAGAGGCCGGCAAGCAGGGCCTGAAAGTCGAACTGGTGGAGTTCACCGACTGGATCGCGCCCAACGTCAGCCTGGCCGCCGGCGATATCGACGTGAACTACTTCCAGCACATCCCGTTCCTGGAAAACGCCAAGGCCGCCGCCGGTTTCGACCTGGTGCCCTTCGCTCCGGGGATCATCAACAACGTCGGCCTCTACTCGAAGCAGTACAAGCGCTTCGACGAACTGCCCGAAGGCGCGACCGTGGCCATCGCCAACGACCCGATCAACAGCGGTCGCGGCCTGCAACTGCTGGCCAAGGCCGGGCTGATCACCCTCAAGCCCGGCGTCGGCTACAAGGCCACCGAGGACGACATCGTCAGCAACCCGAAAAAGCTCAAGATCCTTCAGGTCGAGGCCGTGCAACTGGTGCGCGCCTACGATGACGCTGACCTGGTGCAGGGCTACCCGGCCTACATCCGTCTGGCGAAAAGCTTCGATGCCGGCTCCGCGTTGCTGTTCGACGGCCTCGACCACAAGGAGTACGTGATCCAGTTCGTCATCCAGCCGAAGGAAAAGAACGACCCGCGGCTGATCAAGTTCGTCGATATCTACCAGCATTCGCCGGCCGTACGCGCTGCCCTGGACAAGGCCCACGGCAAGCTGTACCAGGCCGGCTGGGAAGGCTGACATGAGTGTCGCCAGCCTCCAGCGCCCACTGGCCGAAGCGCCACGCGAAGCCGAACAGACCGAACTGCATCCCGAACTCAACCGGGCCCACGTGCGCTTCATCGGCGTGGGCAAGACCTACGCCGGCCATCAGGGCCCGGTGCACGCCCTGCAGGGCATCGACCTGGCGATCCAGCGCGGCGAGGTGTTCGGCATCATCGGCCGCAGTGGTGCCGGCAAGTCGTCGCTGATCCGCACCATCAACCGCCTGGAGCAACCCACGGCGGGGCGGGTGCTGATCGACCAGGTGGACATCGGCGGGTTCGACGAAGACCGCCTGGTGGAACTGCGGCGGCGGGTCGGCATGATCTTCCAGCACTTCAACCTGATGTCGGCCAAGACCGTCTGGCAGAACGTCGAGCTGCCGCTGAAGGTGGCCGGGGTACCCCGGCTGGCGCGGGAGCAGAAGGTGCGCGAGCTGCTGGAACTGGTGGGCCTGCGGGACAAGCACAAGGCCTATCCGGCGCAGCTGTCCGGCGGGCAGAAACAGCGGGTGGGCATTGCCCGGGCGCTGGTGCATGACCCGGCGATTCTGTTGTGTGATGAAGCGACCTCGGCGCTCGACCCGGAGACCACCCAGTCGATCCTCGGCCTGCTGCGCGAGATCAACCGGCGCCTGGGCCTGACCGTGGTGCTGATCACCCACGAGATGGCGGTGATTCGTGAGATCTGCGATCGCGTGGTGGTCCTGGAGCGCGGGCGGGTGGTCGAGCAGGGGCCGGTGTGGCAAGTGTTCGGCGACCCGCAGCATGAGGTCAGCCGGACCTTGCTGGCGCCCTTGCAGCACGCGTTGCCGGAGGAACTGCAGGGCCGCCTGCGGGCGCAGCCGGAGTCGGCCGGGGCGGCCGTGGTGCTGCGCCTGCAGTTCACCGGCAGTGCCAGCGACGAACCGGACCTGGCCGCGCTGTTCAGCGCTCTGGGCGGGCGGGTACGGCTGTTGCAGGGCGGTGTCGAACGGATCCAGGGGCATGCCCTGGGGCAGTTGCTGCTGTCGGTGAGTGGCTCGTCGCTGGACGCCGAGGCGTTGCGCCAGCGCGCGGCCCGTTGGGCGCAACAGGTGGAGGTGCTGGGTTATGTGGCTTGATCGGTTGTGGCAGGGGGTGATCGACACCTTTCTGATGGTCGGCGTGTCGTCGCTGATCGCGCTGTTGCTGGGCATTCCGCTGGCGGTGATCCTGGTCACCAGCCACAAGGGCGGGATCTACGAGGCGCCCACGGTGAACCGGGTGCTGGGGGCGTTCGTCAACCTGTTCCGCTCGATTCCGTTCCTGATCCTGATGGTGGCGTTGATCCCGTTCACCCGGCTGGTCGTGGGGACCACCTATGGGGTGTGGGCGGCCGTGGTGCCGCTGACCATCGCCGCCACGCCGTTCTTTGCGCGGATCGCCGAGGTCAGCCTGCGCGAGGTCGACCATGGCCTGATCGAGGCGGCCCAGGCCATGGGCTGCCGGCGCTGGCATATCGTCTGGCACGTGCTGCTGCCCGAGGCGTTGCCGGGGATCGTCGGCGGTTTCACCATCACCCTGGTGACCATGATCAACTCCTCGGCGATGGCCGGGGCCATTGGTGCCGGAGGCCTGGGGGACATCGCCTATCGCTATGGCTACCAGCGCTTCGACAGCCAGGTGATGCTGACGGTGATCGTGTTGCTGGTGATCCTGGTGGCGGCGATCCAGTTCGGTGGTGACCGATTGGCGCGGGTGCTCAACAAGCGCTGAGATATCTGGCGTCTGGAGCATCGCTTTCGCGGGCAAGTCGGATCGCCGCCCGCGGAAGGGCCCTCCCGGGCGCAGCAGCAATCTGCAGGGTGATATATTCAGCTCATCCACCCCAAAGCGCAGATCCCCGATGAAAACCCTCGGCCCCGACGACCTCCACCAGATCGCTTCCACCACCCTCGGCCACTACAACCGCACCGCCGAGGGCTTCCGCGAAGGCACCCGCGACCACGATGTCAGCCAGAACATCGACGCCCTGCTGCGGCACATCCAGGGCACGGCGCCGTTCACCCTCCTGGACTTCGGCTGCGGCCCCGGCCGCGACCTCAAGGCCTTCACCCGCCTGGGCCACGTCGCCGTCGGCCTCGACGGCTCCGAGCGCTTCGCGCAAATGGCCCGCGAGGACAGCGGCTGCGAGGTGCTGCAGCAGAACTTCCTCGATCTGGACCTGCCGGCCCAACGTTTCGACGGGATCTTTGCCAATGCCGTGCTGTTCCATGTTCCGCTGCAGGAGCTGCCGCGCGTCCTGGAGCAACTGCACGCCACGCTCAAGCCGGGCGGGGTACTGTTCAGTTCCAACCCGCGGGGGGAAAACCAGGAGGGCTGGAATGGCGAGCGTTATGGCTCTTACCACGACCTGGAGGCCTGGCGGGCGTTGCTCACGGCGGCGGGCTTCATCGAACTGGAGCACTACTACCGTCCCGCCGGACTGCCCCGCGAGCAGCAGCCGTGGTTGGCGAGTGTCTGGCGCAAGCGTTAGCAGTGCGATGAGGCAGGGCGCTGGATTGTCCATCCTGAGAGGACAGTCAAACCGATTTGAGCCGCTTTTTCCTTTTTCGGCGGCTCATTAATCTGGTCACACATTGAACGACACAGCTTCCCACCACTTAAACGAAAAAGGATCTCCCCATGAGCAAGCCAACCTACAACCGCCTGAACAAAGACGACGCCGTAGTCCTGCTGGTCGACCACCAGACCGGTCTGATTTCCCTGGTGCAGGACTTCTCGCCGAACGAGTTCAAGAACAACGTGTTGGCGTTGGCCGACCTCGCCAAGTTCTTCAACCTGCCCACGATCCTGACCACCAGCTTCGAGCAGGGCCCCAACGGCCCGCTGGTTCCAGAGCTGAAAGAGATGTTCCCGGACGCGCCGTACATCGCCCGCCCCGGCCAGATCAACGCCTGGGACAACGAGGATTTCGTCAAGGCGATCAAGGCCACCGGCCGCAAGCAACTGATCATCGCCGGGGTGGTGACCGACGTTTGCGTGGCGTTCCCGACGCTGTCGGCGCTGGCTGAAGGTTTCGATGTGTTCGTGGTGACCGATGCTTCCGGCACTTTCAACACCACCGTGCAGCAGGCCGCGTGGAACCGCATGACCCAGGCTGGCGCACAGATGATGAACTGGTTCTCGGTGGCCTGTGAGCTGCACCGCGACTGGCGCAACGACATCGAAGGCCTGGGCAACCTGCTGTCGCAGCGGATCCCCAACTACCGCAACCTGATGAACAGCTACGCGGCGCTGACGGCCCGTTAATCCACCCGGAACCACAAGGCCCGCCTCCGAGCGGGCCTTTTGCTTTGCGCAGACCGGATGGCATTTGAGAGGGCTTGCCCGCGAAGCTTCTGGCGGCTTCAGGAACGCCTTCGCTGGCAAGCCAGCTCCTACAGGAATTGCGGTGTTCCCAGATGCTTCAGTGCTGCTGCCCCAGCAACCCATCTACCTGGCTTTGCGCCAACTCGATCAGGTGCACCGAGGCCATCGCCAGATGGCGCGGCAGGCCGCTCAACTGCTCGGCGGACTCATAGGCGGTCGCAGCGGCCGAGCTCAGGATCGAGTCGAGGTTGTTCAGGGTGTCTTCGAGGTGAGGTGTCCTGCTGATGGGATCTGCGGGTAGTTCGTAGTGGGCGAAAGCGCGCTCGGTAGCGGCTTGGAGTGCCGGTTCGCTTTTGGGCGGGTTGGGCGTGACTTTGAACATGGCGATTCTCCTGACATGGTCGAGAACCCGTCACCGTCGTGACCAAACGAGAGGTGGCGGGCGGTACGCAGGTTGGTCAACCGGGATGTCAGGCACCCGGCGCACCCGAAGGCGCCCCGCGCACAGCCCACCATGAAACGACAGACACAGGAAGTGCCTGAAACCTTGGTGGCGCTGGTGCGCCTGACATTGAACGGGTGACCAAACCCGGTCACTGTTTTTCAGTGACAGGTGTCAGCCTAGGTCCCGCAGATCGACAGGCGCAAGCCAAAAGGATTTTCTAGGAAACTTCAGGCGAGGGAAAGGGAATCGTCTTGCTGGTGGGTCTTAGCGTCTGCAACAAGAATTTATCCAACGGTCGTAGTGAGTTGACATCAACGTCATCTGTGGCATTCTTGAAGAACCACTCAGCCCCGTACGCAGCGATTCAGTTCGCTGGCCGTTGGGGTGAAAAAACCGGCCTCGTGCCGGTTTTTTCGTTTCAAGGGACTGAAACCTGTGCGCACAGCCTGCTTTGTGGACGGATACAACCTGTTTTATGGCTTATTGGCAGGAACCCAGTATAAATGGCTGGACCTTCCGGCGCTGCTTCTCCTCATCCTTTGCGCCGAGCAACCCGAGAGCGAACTGGTCTCGATATTTTTCTTCACTTCGGGCGTCAAACCCGATCTTGCCAGTCGTGGCCGGCTCTCCAAGGAGGCCCAGGACACCTATTTGCGTGCGCTCATTGAAAGAGGTGTGCATGTCCATTATGGGCGGCACCAATTGGAGCCGAGGCTTGCGCCTCGATTTGTCGATCGAAATACACCGGCCTCAAGGCAGGACCAGGTCGCTATCTGGAAGCTCGAAGAAAAGGAAACCGATGTTCATATCGCGATCAGCATGTATCGTCTTGCTGCCAAACAAGCGTCGTTGCCTGCTTCTGAACGTATCGGGCAAATCGTGCTGGTGTCAGCCGACACGGATATGACCCCTGCCCTCAGGGCTATCCGGGAGGATCATCCCGAGATTCAAGTGGGTGTAGTTCTGCCGAACCGTGAAGGTATCAAGCGCACACCTCCTGGCTCATTGAAGAATCACTCCAACTGGATGCGTCAGGTCGTCACACAGGAGGAGCTGGCTGCCTGCCAGTTTCCACATCAAGTGCCGACCCGGAAAAAACCGGCGAGAAAGCCGTGCTACTGGTGAGCTTCCCCGAAAAAGAAAACCCCGGAGGGCCTTGGCCGTCCGGGGGCGCTGGGTGCCACCGCTTACAGCTTGGCGATCGACACCTCGGTGGATTTCACGAAGGCGATCACTTCGCTGCCGATTTCCAGTTCCAGTTCCTTGACCGAACGGGTGGTGATCACCGAGGTGACGATGCCGGAAGCGGTCTGGACGTCGATTTCCGACAGTACGTCGCCGGTGACGATTTCCTTGACGGTGCCCTTGAACTGGTTGCGCACGTTGATGGCTTTGATGGTCATGGCGTTGATTCCTGTCTTTGATTGAGTAGGCAAGGCTTGGTTACAGCGCCCAGCGCAATTGCGTGGGCAAGGGTGAAACAGGTTCCGGTTCGGGTGGCGCGCCAGGCAGCGACAGCACCCGGTTCAACACTTCGGTCTCCAGCGCCGCCAGGCGATGGGAACCCCGCACCCGCGGGCGCGGCAGTTCGACGTGCAGGTCGAGGCCGATCTGGCCGTCTTCGATCAGGATCACCCGATCGGCGATGGCCACGGCTTCGCTGACGTCGTGGGTCACCAGCAGCACGGTAAAACCATGCTGCTGCCAAAGGCGCTCGATCAGTTGCTGCATCTCGATCCGGGTCAGGGCGTCCAACGCCCCCAGCGGTTCGTCGAGCAGCAGCAGTCGAGGCTGGTGAATCAGGGCGCGGGCCAGGGCCACGCGCTGTTTCTGGCCACCGGACAGGCCCGCCGGCCACTCGTTGGCACGATCGGCCAGGCCGACCGCTTCCAGTGCCTGCAGGGCCTGGGGACGCCAGTTGCCCTTGAGGCCGAGGCCGACGTTGTCGATGACTTTTTTCCACGGCAGCAGGCGCGCTTCCTGGAACATCAGCCGGGTGTCTTCGCGGGCGTCGCTCAGCGGCGCGGCGCCGGCCAGCAGGTCACCGCCGGTGGGTTTGTCGAGACCGGCCAGCAGGCGCAGCAGGGTGCTCTTGCCGCAACCGCTGCGGCCGACCACGGCGACGAATTGTCCGGCCGGGATATGCAGGTCGATCTCACGCAGGACCTGGCGCTCGCCGAAGGTTTTCTGCAGCTTGCGCGCCGCCAGCGGAATGCCTTGCAGCAGGCGTGGAGGTTGTTGGGCTGTCATGCGGCACCGCCTTTGCTCTGATAGGCCGGATGCCAGCGCAGCCAGACCCGCTCCAGGCCACGGGCCGCGAGGTCGGCGAGTTTGCCCAGGACCGCGTAGAGGACAATCGCCAACACCACCACGTCGGTTTGCAGGAACTCCCGGGCGTTCATCGCCAGGTAGCCGATGCCGGAACTGGCCGAGATGGTCTCGGCGACGATCAGGGTCAGCCACATGAAGCCGAGGGCGAAGCGCACGCCGACCAGGATCGAGGGCAACGCGCCCGGCAGGATCACCTGGCGGAACAGGTTGAAGCCGGACAGGCCGTAGCTGCGCGACATCTCCACCAGGGCCGGATCGACGTTGCGGATGCCGTGGTAGGTGTTGAGGTAGATCGGGAACAGGGTGCCGAGGGCGACCAGGAAAATCTTCGCCGACTCGTCGATGCCGAACCACAGGATGACCAGTGGGATCAGCGCCAGGTGCGGCACGTTGCGGATCATCTGCACCGAGCTGTCGAGCAGGCGTTCGCCCCATTTCGACAGGCCGGTGATGAAGCCCAGGGTCAGGCCGATGCTGCCACCGATGAGGAAACCGAGGCCGGCGCGCCAGCCGCTGATGGCCAGGTGAGTCCAGAGGTCGCCGCTCTGCACCAGGGCGACGCCGGCCTCGACCACGGCGCTCGGCGCGGGCAGGATCCGGGTCGACAGCCAGCCGGCCGAGACCGACAGTTGCCACACCGCCAGCAGCAGGATCGGCAGCGCCCAGGGCGCCAGCCGGTGGGTGATACGGGTCAGGGTCGTCATGGCGCGGCCTCAGCTCTGGGACACGGCTTTGGGCAGGATGTCGTTGGCGACCATCTCACCGAAAGGGCTGACGTAACCGGCGCTTTTCGGCCGCTCCGGGCGCTCGATGTCCAGGTGCGGGAACAGCAGTTCGGCGACCCGGTAGGACTCTTCCAGGTGCGGGTAGCCGGAGAAGATGAAGGTGTCGATGCCCAGGTCCGCGTATTCCTTGACCCGTGCCGCCACGGTCGGGCCATCGCCGACCAGGGCGGTGCCGGCACCGCCCCGTACCAGGCCGACGCCGGCCCACAGGTTGGGGCTGACTTCCAGCTTGTCGCGGCTGCCACCGTGCAGGGCGGCCATGCGCTGCTGGCCGACGGAGTCGAAGCGCGCCAGGGATTTCTGCGCGCGGGCGATGGTGTCATCGTCCAGGTGCGAGATGAGTTTCTCTGCGGCCTTCCAGGCCTCGGCATTGGTTTCGCGAACGATCACGTGCAGGCGGATGCCGAAGCGCACGGTACGGCCCTGTCTGGCGGCCTTGGCGCGGACCTGTTCGATTTTCTCGGCGACGGCGGCCGGCGGTTCGCCCCAGGTCAGGACCATGTCCACCTGTTCGGCGGCCAGGTCCTGGGCGGCTTCCGACGAGCCGCCGAAGTACAGCGGTGGCCGCGGCTGCTGCAGGGGCGGATAGAGCAGCTTGGCGCCCTTCACGCTGATGTGCTGGCCGTCGTAGTCGACGGTCTCGCCTTCCAGTACCCGCCGCCAGATGCGGGTGAACTCCACCGAGGCCTGGTAACGCTCTTCGTGGTCGAGGAACAGGCCGTCGCCGGCCAGCTCGTCCGGGTCGCCGCCGGTCACCAGGTTGAACAGCGCCCGTCCGCCGGACAGCCGGTCGAGGGTCGCCGCCTGGCGCGCCGCCACGGTCGGGGAAATGATTCCGGGGCGCAGGGCGACGAGGAATTTCAGCCGTTGGGTCACCGGGATCAGCGAGGCGGCCACCAGCCAGGAGTCCTCGCAGGAACGCCCGGTGGGGATCAATACGCCGCCGAAGCCGAGGCGATCGGCGGCCTGGGCCACCTGCTGCAGATAACCGTGGTCGACGGCGCGTGCGCCTTCGGCGGTGCCAAGGTAATGGCCGTCGCCGTGGGTAGGCAGGAACCAGAAGATGTTGAGGCTCATGGAGTTGTCTCCTAAGGAATACGGTTCAAGGTGCGGTGGCAACGGCGGCCGGTGGTGTCCAGATCACGTCCTTGATGCTCAGCGGCTTGGGAATCAGCTTGAGCTGGTAGAAGCTGTCGGCGATTTTCTGTTGCGCGGCGACCACCTCGGGGGTGAGGAACTGCGCGCCGTAGCCCTGGCGCTTCACCGAGGTCAGGGTGATGTCGGCGGGCAGGCCGAGCAGCGGCGCGACCTGGGCGGTGACTTCCTCGGGGTTGGCCTTGGACCAGTCGCCGACGGCGCGCACTTCCTCGACCAGGGCCTTGATCACCTCGGGGTGTTTTTGCGCGTAGGAGCGGGTCGCCAGGTAGAACTGGTTGTTGTCCACCAGGCCCTTGCCGTCACGCAGGGTGCGGGCCTTGAGCTGTTGCTCGGCGGCAGCCTGGTAGGGGTCCCAGATCACCCAGGCGTCGACGCTGCCGCGCTCGAAGGCGGCGCGGGCATCGGCGGGCGGCAGGTAGACGGTCTGGATGTCGCTGTACTTGAGGCCGGCGTCTTCCAGGGCGCGGACCAGCAGGTAGTGGACGTTGGAGCCCTTGTTGAGGGCGACCTTCTTGCCCTTGAGTTCCTGTACCGACTTGATCGGCGAGTCCTTGGGTACCAGGATCGCTTCGCTGGTCGGCGCGGGCGGCTCGGAGGCGACGTAGAGCAGGTCGGCACCGGCGGCCTGGGCAAATACCGGTGGCGTCTCGCCGGTGACACCGAAGTCGATCGAGCCGACGTTCAGCCCTTCGAGCAGTTGCGGGCCACCGGGGAACTCGGTCCATTGCACCTGTACGCCCTGCGCGGCGAGGCGTTTTTCCAGGCTGCCCTTGGCCTTGAGCAGGACCAGGGTGCCGTATTTCTGATAACCGATGCGCAGGGACTCGGCCTGGGCTTGGGTAATGGCGCCGAAGGTGACAGCCGCTGCAAACAGAGCGACCAGACCACGACGCAAAATGACAGTGCGCATGGCGCTCTCCTTTTTGCAGTTGGGGTTTTGGCTGCACCTGCTTGCCCGTTGGCGGGCGAGTAAGGCCAGTACATCGATTGCGGGTGAAACGGGCTAGATGCTCCAGCGAGCACTCAGCAGACGATCGTTCAGCACGGCCGGGTCCAGGGGCCTGGGCCGGCGGGCCAGGGCCCGGTGGAACTGCTCCAGGGCCTCGTCCAGGCGTTGTTCCAGCGCCGGGGCCAGTTGCGCCTGGGCGCTGCCTTCGCCATAGGCGATCTGGCTGTCCTCGGCGAAGATGCCGTGGAGCATCTCCTGGGCCTTCAGCGCGGCGAGGACCGGCTTGAGCGCATAGTCCACGGCGAGCATGTGGGCGATGCTGCCACCGGTGGCCATGGGCAGGACCACCTTGTGGCTCAGGGCGCGCTCGGGCAGCAGGTCGAGCAGGGTCTTCAGGGCGCCGGAAAACGAGGCCTTGTACACCGGCGTGGCGATCACCAGGCCGTCGGCCTGTTCGATATGCTGCAGCAGATCGACCACCTGCGGGCTGCCGAAGCGTGCATGGAGCAGGTCTTCGGCATTGAAATCACGGATCTGGTAGTTCACTACCTCGATGCCTTGCCGGTTGAGCCAGTGTCTGGCGCGGTCCAGCAGTACCCCGGAGCGCGATCGCTGGCTGGGGCTTCCTCCGAGTGTCACGACCAGCATGTAGGTCTTTCCTCAAACATATGACGGCGATTCGCGGGTTGCGATCTCGCTTGGGTTGACAGACCTTACCAGTGATTTTTTATATCCATAAATCTTATTTATTCATTTGTTTATTCTTAAAGTGCATATAAGGCAGGTTTTGTTCCGGGCAAAAAAATAGGCCGTCGAAACGGCCTGAAAACCCCTGCTTTGTGAATACCTTGAAACTGAAAAAAACGGCCGATGTTCTCGATCCCTGTAGGAGCGTGGCTTGCCCGCGATCGAGTGCGAAGCACTCGCAAATCCTGAGCACCCGTTTCATCAGGAACACCGCATCAGCCGATTTCACGACTGCTTCGCAGCCGATCGCGGGCAAGCCACGCTCCTACAGGGGGAGGGCGCTGGCTGCCCTTCACATGGATCTCAGCGATTGGGCTGCGGCGTCAGGCGCAGGTACGGTTTCACCGCGCGGTAGCCTTTCGGGAAGCGACGCTTGATCTCTTCCTCGTCCTTGAGCGACGGCACGATCACCACGTCGTCACCGTCCTGCCAGTTGGCCGGGGTGGCGACCTTGTGGTTGTCGGTCAGTTGCAGCGAGTCGATCACCCGCAGGATCTCGTTGAAGTTGCGGCCGGTGCTCGCCGGGTAGGTGATGGTCAGCCGGATCTTCTTGTTCGGGTCGATCACGAACAGCGAGCGCACGGTCAGGGTGTCGCTGGCATTGGGGTGGATCAGGTCGTACAGGTCGGACACCTTGCGGTCGGCGTCGGCCAGGATCGGGAAGTTGACAAGGGTGTGCTGGGTTTCGTTGATGTCCTCGATCCACTTGTGGTGCGAGTCCACCGGGTCCACGGACAGGGCGATGGCCTTGACGCCGCGCTGGGCGAATTCGTCCTTGAGCTTGGCGGTGAAGCCAAGTTCGGTGGTGCACACCGGGGTGAAGTCCGCCGGGTGGGAAAACAGCACGCCCCAGCTGTCGCCGAGCCACTCGTGGAAACGAATCTTGCCGGCGCTGGAATCCTGTTCGAAGTCGGGGGCGATGTCGCCCAGTCTGAGGCTCATGTGCTGCTCCTTGGGTGAAGGTGGATGAGTCCTAATGTGCCTGTAGTACGGATTATTTAAAAAGAATAAATATCGATTTATTTAGAAGATAAGGAAATATTAAAAACATCTTCATTGGACGCGCAAGGCGACCAGGCGCACTCTTGTCCACAGCTTGTGAGAGGGCTAAGGGGATGTAACTCAGTGGAGTGCCGAACGCCGCGATGTCGAGGTTTGGCGGGAGGCCGAAGCTGATGGTAGTGCTGTATGCAAGACGTGAAGCACTCGGCCCGGCATTGCGCCGGGCCGAGTGTGGATCTTTCTACTAGACGATCACGCGCTTCTTACAGCAGCGGGATCGAGTAGCTGACGATCAGGCGGTTCTCGTCCTGCGAACGGGTGTTCGGCAGGTCGGTACGCCACATGGCGTTTTTCCAGGCGAAGCCCAGGTTCTTGAAGGTACCTTCCGGTACGACGTAGGCCAGGCTGATGTCGCGTTCCCACTCGGAGCTACCGTTGGCACGTACGCCCGATACGATGGTATCGATGTTGTCGCCACGCAGGTAAACGATACCGGCGGTCAGGCCAGGTACGCCAACCTTGGCGAAGTCGTAGGCGTAGCGAGCCTGCCAGGTGCGCTCGCCGGCACGGGCGAACTTCTGGATCTGCACGTCGGTGATGGTGCTGTTGGACGAGCCGTCACCCTGGTTCAGCCAAGGGAAGTCGCTGTCACCCTTGGTGTACTGGTAGCCGGCGCCGAAGGTGTGGCCTTCAACCGAGTACAGGGCCAGGTAGCTGTACAGGTCGTTGTCGACCTTGCCCTTGACCTTGGTGGCGTTGGTGGTGTGATCCGAGTACCAGCCGGTGGTGTAGTAGTTGGCGGTGTCGCCATTGGCACCATTGTCACGGCTGCGGTAGTAGCGCAGGTCGCTCTTGAGTACGCCAGGGCCGATTGCCCAGTTGTGCACCAGGCCCAGGAAGTTCTGCGAGTAGAAGTCCTTCAGCTCGCCGTAGTAGTACGAAGCGGTCAGGTCCTTGGTGATCTTGTAGTCGGCACCACCATAGTAGAACTTGTTGCTGTCACGCGCGGCAGCGGTAGTGCCGTTGGCGCCAGCGATCGACAGGCTCTGGTCGTTGGTGGAGTTACGGCCTTTGGCCGAGTTGATCAGACCGCCGGTCAGGGTCAGATCCTTGATTTCGTTCGACTTGATCTCGCCGCCGGTGAAGGTTTGTGGCAGCAGGCGACCGTCGTTGGTCTTGATGACCGGGTTGTTCGGCTGCAGGGTACCGATCTTCAGTTCGGTCTGGGAAACCTTGACCTTGCCGGTCAGGCCCAGGCTTGCGAAGTCTGGTACTGCGCCATTCTGGCCATTGGTCGGGAAGACTGTGCCGCCGTTGGCAGCACCGTTGGCGTTACCGCTCTTGTCACGGCTGGAGTCCAGACGGATGCCGTACAGACCGATCGCATCGACACCGAACTGCACGGTGCCTTGGGTGTAACCCGAGATGAAGCGCAGATCGAAGCCTTGGCCCCATTCTTCGTTCTTGTTCCGGCTGGTAGCGGTGTTGGCGCCATCGCGGTTATCGGTATTGATGTAGAAGTTGCGCAGACCCAGAGTGGCCTTGCTGTCTTCGATGAAACCTGCGGCGCCTGCCTGCTGCGCCAGAACCCCCACGGCCACAGCCAGGGCCAGAGTGGACTTCTTCATTGGTCTTGCTCCTCTCATTTCTAATTTTTGTATTTCTGATTGGCTCGGGATCTACGCCCCTTTGGCGCCACAGATTTCGCGATTAGCGCCGGATCGTGACCGGTAAGTCAATCGAGACCCGCCTGCCTACGACTTTGGTCTAACCGCTGGTGTTTGGTCCGTGCAGAGTAATGACTTTGTCATAAACCCAAAAAGAATCATTTCGTCCTTTTTCAGACGATTCAGGAATATGGTGTTTGATCGAACGCCGCGCCAGGGGGTGTTATCGACCGCCGGGCTCATTCCTGAAAAGTATTTTTCTGCCTCTTTTTAGAACCCGGCGACTTGCGGAGGCGTCTCCGTACGTCATGGGCGATCAAAAAGGCGACGCAATCATGGCGAAACGCTGCCACTCTCGTCAATTTATTACAGCATTTGTCAGAACAAGATTGCCATGTACCTGTCACATTCCGACGTCCGGTCCGGAGCGTGACTTGTCGGACTGGCCCTCAACCATAGATCACGAAACGCCGTGTCGCGAATCCGCTTGTCTCCACAGCGCGATATGACCCCGGTTTCCGGGGACATGAAAGACATATTTCCTCTCATAAGCTAATGCAAATAAGTTATTTATTTTAATATTCTTAGATCATTTAGTCTTCTCGACACGCCGAGTCCCGGTCATCCGTTGAGGAGCTTCTCCGATGAAACCCCATTCCCCACTCCGCCTGCTGGCGGCACTGTCCCTGGCCGGGGCTAGCCTGTTCGCCCAGGCTGCCGACCTGACCGTGGCCTACCAGACCACCGTCGATCCGGCCAAGGTCGCCCAGGCCGACGGCACCTACGAAAAAGTCAGCCAGGCCAGGATCGACTGGCGCAAGTTCGACAATGGCGCCGACGTCATCTCGGCCATCGCCTCGGGCGACGTGCAGATCGGCTACCTCGGCTCCAGCCCGCTGACTGCGGCCATCACCCGCAAGGTACCGGTGGAAACCTTCCTGATCGCCACCCAGATCGGCGCCGCCGAGGCCCTGGTGGCTCGCGACGGCTCCGGGATCAACTCGCCCCAGGACCTGGTCGGCAAGAAGGTCGCCGTGCCGTTCGTCTCCACCGGCCACTACAGCCTGCTGGCCGCGCTGAAACACTGGAACATCGATCCGGCGAAGGTGCAGGTCCTCAACCTCGCGCCGCCGGCGATCATCTCCGCCTGGAAGCGCGGCGATATCGATGCCACCTACGTCTGGGACCCGGCCCTGGGCGTGGCCAAGGAAAACGGCAAGGTGCTGATCACCTCCGGCGAACTGGCGAAGCTCGGTGCACCGACGTTCGATGCCTGGATCGTGCGCAAGGACTTTGCCGAGAAGCACCCGGAGATCGTCAAGGCATTCGCCAAAGTGACGCTGGATGCCTACGCGCAATACCGAAAAGACCCACAGGCCTGGCTGGCTGACAAAGCGAACGTCGACAAGCTGGTCAAGCTCTCCGGTGCCAAGGCCAGCGACATTCCGCTGCTGCTGCAGGGCAACGTCTACCCGCTGGCGGCTGACCAGGTCACCGTCCTCGGCAAGCCGACCGCCCAGGCGATCACCGACACCGCGACGTTCCTGAAAGAGCAGGGCAAGGTCGAGGCGGTCCTGCCGGACTACGCCCCCTACGTCAGCGCCAAATTCATCACCAACTGATTCAACGGGCCTGATTGCCCGAGCCCAGGACTGAGGAGCCCATCGCCATGGCCTTGTTACAACTGGAGCGCATCAGCGCACAGTACCCCGGTGCGGCCGAGCCGGTGTTGTCGGATATTTCCCTCAGTCTGGGGCCCCAGCAGTTGCTGGTGGCCCTCGGGCCGTCGGGCAGCGGCAAGACTTCGCTGCTGAACCTGATCGCCGGGTTCGTCGAACCCAGCGCCGGGCGCATCACGCTCGACGGTGTGCCGGTCAAGGGCCCGGGCGCCGAGCGCGGGGTGGTGTTCCAGGACGATGCCCTGCTGCCCTGGCAGGACGTGCTGGCCAATGTCGGCTTCGGCCTGGAACTGGCCGGTGTTCCTCGCCAACAGCGCGAAGCCCGTGCCCGGGAAATGCTCGCACTGGTCGACCTGGCGAACTTCGACTCGCGCCGTATCTGGCAACTCTCCGGCGGTCAGAAACAACGTGTCGGCCTGGCCCGCGCCCTGGCGGCGGACCCGCGGGTGCTGCTGATGGACGAGCCGTTCGGCGCCCTCGATGCCTTCACCCGTGAACAGATGCAGGAGCTGTTGCTGCAAGTCTGGAAGCGTACCGCCAAGCCGGTGTTCCTGATTACCCACGATATTGAAGAGGCGGTGTTCCTTGCCACCGACCTGATCCTGCTGGCACCCGATCCGGGACGGGTGGTGGAACACCTGAAGCTGGATTTCGGCCAGCGCTACAGCGCCGGCGAATCCGCCCGCTCGATCAAGTCCGATCCGCGTTTTATCGAAACCCGTGAGCACGTGCTGGCCCGTGTGTTCTCCCAGCGCAGCGCCGCTTCGCGGCAGGAGTTCGTATGAGCAGCTATGAATTGCCGGTGGCGGCCGCCACCAAACCGACCGTGCCTGCGGCACGGCGCAGCTTGAGTACACGCTGGATCAGCGTGCTGACCCTGCTGGGGCTGATTGCCCTGTGGTGGGCGGTCACCGCCTTCGGCGTGATCGAGCCATTGTTCCTGCCACCGCCGTCGGCGGTGCTGGAGAAGGGTTGGCTGCTGGTGACCAAGGGCTATATGGATGCGACCCTCTGGCAGCACCTGGGTGCCAGCCTCGGCCGTATCGGCCTGGCGCTGGGGATTGCCGTGCTGACCGCCATCCCGGTGGGCATCGCGATCGGTCACAACCGGATCGCCCGCGGTATCCTCGACCCGCTGATCGAGTTCTACCGGCCGATCCCGCCGCTGGCCTACCTGCCGCTGATCGTGATCTGGTGCGGTATCGGCGAGCTGTCGAAAGTGCTGCTGATCTACCTGGCGATCTTCGCCCCGATCGCCATCGCGACCGCCACCGGCGTGCGCACCGTCGACCCGGCCAAGCTGCGCGCGGCGCTGTCGCTGGGCGCGACCCGGGCACAGCTGATCCGTCACGTGATCCTGCCCAGCGCCCTGCCGGACATCCTCACCGGTGTCCGCATCGGGCTGGGCGTCGGCTGGTCGACGCTGGTCGCCGCCGAGCTGATCGCGGCCACCAGCGGCCTGGGCTTCATGGTCCAGTCGGCGGCACAGTTTTTGGTGACCGATGTGGTGGTGCTGGGGATCCTGGTGATTGCCCTGATCGCCTTCGCCATGGAGATGGGCCTGCGCGCCCTGCAACGCAAGCTGGTGCCGTGGCACGGCCAGGCTCACTGACAGACTTGATTTCGCCGAGCGCTCGGCGCGTATTTTGAAGAGAACCGACCATGAGCCTGACCCTTACTCCCCTGAGCGCGGCCCTGGGTGCGCAGATCGATGGCATTGCCCTGAGCGAGCCGCTCAACCTCGAGCAGCGCGACGCCATCGAGCAGGCGCTGCTCAAGTACCAGGTGCTGTTCTTCCGCAACCAGCCGCTGAACCCGCAGCAACAGGCGGCGTTCGCGGCGAATTTCGGCGACCTGCATATTCATCCGATCTACCCGAACGTGCCGGAACAGCCGCAGGTGCTGGTCCTCGATACGGCGGTCACCGATGTGCGTGACAACGCCATCTGGCACACCGACGTGACCTTCCTGCCGACCCCGGCGCTCGGTGCGGTGCTGGCGGCCAAGCAGTTGCCGGCCTTTGGCGGCGACACCCTGTGGGCCAGCGGGATCGCTGCGTTCGAGGCCTTGTCGGCACCGTTGCAGCGGCTGCTGGACGGACTCACGGCTACGCACAATTTCATCAAGTCGTTCCCCGTCGAGCGCTTCGGCAGTACGCCGGAAGATCTGGCGCGCTGGGAGGAAACCCGCCGGAACAATCCGCCGCTGTCCCATCCGGTGATTCGCACGCATCCGGTGAGCGGGCGCAAGGCGCTGTTCGTCAACGAGGGCTTCACCACCCGGATCAATGAGCTGGAAGAGGCGGAGAGCGAAGCGATCCTCAAGCTGCTGTTCGCCCACGCGACGCGGCCGGAGTTCACCATCCGCTGGCGCTGGCAGGAGAACGACGTGGCGTTCTGGGACAACCGCGTGACCCAGCACTACGCAGTGGATGACTACCGGCCGAACCGACGGGTGATGCACCGGGCGACCATCCTCGGTGACGCGCCGTTCTAGCACTCCTCAGGGAGCAGGCATTCTTGCCGTGGGAGCCAACTGTCTTTAGTGCGCCGCCGATGAGCGGTCAGACTGCCTGTGGGGGCGGTGGTGACGGTGCTGGCCTATTCGCGGATAAACCGGGGCGCCGGACCGCCGGCTCCCACAAGTTTTTCAGAGCGGGATGTCGCGCTTGGGCAGGTACGGCGGCAGGTACAGCCCCAGGTAGGCGTCGAACACCCGCATGCCTTCCTCGGCCATGCGCGGGGTGATCTGGTCGTGCAGTTGCATCGAGCGCGCATAGACCCGATCGCCCAACTCCATCGCCAGGGCGAACACGTCGACATCCGTCGGCAGCGCCGGCAGTTCGAAGTGGCGGATGAACAGCTTGTGCATCAGGTCGCCCAGCTCGATATCGTGTTGGCGGTCGGCCTGGGTCACCTCGGTCAGGCCGTGCTGGGCGAGGATCAGTTGGCGGGCCGCCGCGTCTTCGCTGTAGATCACCATCATCCGCTGCTCCACCAGCCGTGACAGGTCGCGCCAGCTGTTGAGGCTGGCGTGGTCGATCGGTGCCTGCAGGCAGGCGCGGAAGGCGGCGTGGACGTCGGCGGTGAGGGCTTCGAGCAGGGCCGGGACGCTGGCGAAGAAGTGGTAGACCGACGACGGCGGAATCTGCGCGCGCTCGGCGACGCTGTAGATCGACAGGTTGGCCACGCCTTCGGCGGCCAGCAGGTGGCGGGCGGCGTCGAGAATCGAATCGATCCGCGCCTGGCTGCGGGCACGGGGTTTGCGAGCGGTGGCGGGGCGGGGCATAGCGTTCTCCGGCAAGGGCTGCGGGGATTGTACGCGAGGTCCTGTGCAGGCTGTGAGATCGCCAAAAGCTTCGCGGATAAATCCGGCTGCACAATGATCGTGCTGAACGCAAACCCTGTGTACGGCGCAAAGCTGGGGCGGCGGATGTATCCGCGAAGAGGCCACCTCGATGCCCCCGTCAAAAAAAACGCCGCGGGCCCAGGGGCCGGCGGCGTTCTTCCTTCTATTACCGCACCCGCTTAAACGGTATGCAGGTACCAGTTGTACTCGAGGTCGGAGATGGAGTGTTCGAACTCTTCCAGCTCGCTCTCCTTGCAGGCCACGAAGATGTCGATGTACTTCGGATCGATGTACCGGGCCATGATCTCACTGTCGTCCAGCTCGCGCAGGGCATCGCGCAGGTTGTTCGGCAGGCTCTGCTCGTTCTGTTCGTAGCTGTTGCCTTCGGTCGGTGCCGGTGGCTCGACCTGGTTGGTCAGGCCATGGTGTACGCCGGCCAGGACCGAGGCCATCAGCAGGTACGGGTTGGCGTCGGCTCCGGCCACGCGGTGTTCCAGGCGCACGGCGTCCGGCGAGCCGGTCGGCACGCGCAGGGCCACGGTGCGGTTGTCCAGGCCCCAGCTCGGCGAGTTCGGTACGTAGAACTGCGCGCCGAAGCGGCGGTAGGAGTTGACGTTCGGGCAGAGGAAGGCCATCTGCGCGGGCAGGGTCTCGAGCACACCGCCGATCGCGTGACGCAGCGCGGCGTTCTGCTCGGGATCCTCGCTGGCAAAAATGTTCTTGCCGTCCTTGTCGAGTACCGAGATATGGACATGCAGTCCGTTGCCCGCCTGGCCCGGGTAGGGCTTGGCCATGAAGGTGGTGTCCATTTCATGGTCGTAGGCGATGTTCTTGATCAGGCGCTTGAGCAGGACCGCGTAGTCGCAGGCCTTGATCGGGTCGGCCACGTGGTGCAGGTTCACCTCGAACTGCGCCGGGGCGCTTTCCTTGACGATGGCGTCGGCCGGGATCCCTTGCTCCTTGGCACCTTCGAGGATGTCCTGGAGGCAGTCGACGTATTCATCGAGGTCGTCGATCAGGTAGACCTGTGTCGAGTGCGGGCGTTTGCCGGAGATCGGCGAGCGGGGAGGTTGTGGGCGGCCATTCACGTTCTCCTGGTCGATCAGGTAGAACTCGAGTTCGAAGGCGGCGCAGATGGTCAGACCGAGGTCGTCAAACTTGCTTACAACTTGGCGGAGCACTTCACGAGGATCGGCGAAGAAAGGTTCGCCTTCGAGTTCGTGCATGGTCATCAACAGTTGCGCGGTGGGTCGCTTTTGCCAGGGCTCGTTGCTCAGGGTGCCGGGAATCGGGTAACAGATCCGGTCGGCGTCGCCGATGTCCAGGCCCAGGCCGGTGCTTTCCACCGTCGAGCCGTTGATGTCCAGGGCAAAAAGTGAGGCCGGCAGGTTGATGCCTTTCTCGTAAACCTTGTGGAGGCTGGTGCGTTCGATGCGCTTGCCTCGCACCACACCATTCATATCCGCAATCAGAAGGTCAACGTACAGAACCTCAGGATGTTCCTTAAGGAACACGTTCGCTTCGTTAAGCTGAACGGCACGCGGGGTACCGACATGATGCAACACCTTTGTTGTTAAAAATATCAATCATTGATCTTTTCTGGTTTCAGTCAACCCGAACGGCATGCCGAAGTCAAGCGAGGCAATTTCTGCCCTGAAAAAGCGCCCGAGTGGCTTTTTTGGGGCATTTTGGGGCGTTTTTTTCCCGCTGACTCCCGTGGGCACCGCAGGCTTGAGCGGGCCGTGTTGTATTTTTTACGGGGGTGTTGTGTAAAAAAATGAACAAGGCTAAGCTCGATTAAAACCCATAACAGCAATAATACCGGGGTGTTTCATGTCTCGCCTGCCGTTGATCGGCGTCACCGCCTGCTCTAAACAGGTGGGTTTGCATGGTTATCACATCAGTGGTGACA
The DNA here is from genome assembly GCF_055390395.1 of Pseudomonas sp. Tof1. NCBI lineage: Bacteria > Pseudomonadati > Pseudomonadota > Gammaproteobacteria > Pseudomonadales > Pseudomonadaceae > Pseudomonas > Pseudomonas sp. Tof1. The sequence continues at coordinate 270,470 of NZ_AP024344.1, forward strand.
AGTATGTCCGCGCAGTCGCAAGCGCTGCCCAGGGCTTGCCGCTGATCATCCCCTCGCTGGCGGAACTGCTTGAACCGTCCGATATTCTGGACAGCCTCGACGGCCTTCTTTTTACCGGCTCTCCCTCCAACGTCGAACCGCATTTGTACGGTGGCCCGGCCAGTGAGCCAGGCACTGCTCATGATTCTGCACGCGACCGCACCACCCTGCCGCTGATCCGTGCCGCCGTGGCGGCCGGCGTGCCGGTGCTCGGCATCTGCCGCGGTTTCCAGGAGATGAATGTGGCGTTCGGCGGCAGCCTGCACCAGAAGGTTCATGAAGTGGGAACCTTTATCGATCATCGTGAAGACGAGAGCCAGCCGCTGGAGGTCCAGTACGGCCCCGCGCACCCGGTGCGGGTGGAGCCCGGTGGGGTCCTGGCGGGGCTCGGGTTGCCGGCGGAGTTCGCGGTCAACTCGATTCACGGCCAGGGCGTCGACCGCCTGGCCGCTGGCCTGCGGATCGAGGCCCGGGCCCCGGACGGCCTGATCGAGGCGGTCTCGGTGATTGGCGGCAAGGCTTTTGCTAACGCCTTTGCATTAGGTGTGCAATGGCATCCGGAATGGCAGGTCGAAAGCAATCCGGTCTACCTCGCCATTTTCCAGGCGTTCGGCGAGGCCTGCCGAAAACGGGCAAAACAACGCGACACTGATGCTTTAACGAGCGCCTGACTCCTATTATGTAGTTCAGGAAACCCAGCCCAGAGGCATTTATGAGTAACAACCTCGACCAGCTCACCGATTGGTTGAAAGACCACAAGATCACAGAAGTCGAATGCATGATTGGCGACCTCACCGGCATCACCCGGGGCAAGATCTCGCCGACCAACAAGTTCATCGCCGAAAAGGGCATGCGTCTGCCTGAAAGTGTCCTGTTGCAGACCGTGACCGGCGACTACGTTGAAGACGACATCTATTACGAACTGCTGGACCCGGCCGACATCGACATGATCTGCCGCCCCGACGGCAACGCGGTGTACCTGGTGCCCTGGGCCATCGAGCCGACCGCGCAGGTGATCCACGACACCTACGACAAGCAGGGCAACCCGATCGAGCTGTCGCCGCGCAACGTGCTCAAGAAGGTCCTGAAGCTCTACGCCGACCGCGGCTGGCAGCCGATCGTCGCGCCGGAGATGGAGTTCTACCTGACCAAGCGCAGCGACGACCCGGACTATCCGCTGCAACCGCCGGTGGGCCGTTCCGGGCGCCCGGAGATCGGTCGCCAGTCGTTCTCCATCGAGGCCGCCAACGAATTCGATCCACTGTTCGAGGATGTCTACGACTGGTGCGAACTGCAGGAGCTGGACCTCGACACGCTGATCCACGAGGACGGCACGGCGCAGATGGAAATCAACTTCCGTCACGGCGATGCCCTGTCCCTGGCCGACCAGATCCTGGTGTTCAAGCGCACCATGCGCGAGGCGGCGCTCAAGCACGACGTGGCGGCCACCTTCATGGCCAAGCCGATGACCGGCGAGCCGGGCAGCGCCATGCACCTGCACCAGAGCATCATCGACATCCAGACCGGCAAGAACATCTTCTCCAATGAGGATGGGACCAAGAGCGAGCTGTTCCTCAACCACATCGGCGGCCTGCAGAAGCTGATTCCCGAGCTGTTGCCGCTGTTCGCGCCGAACGTCAACTCGTTCCGCCGCTTCCTGCCGGACACCTCGGCGCCGGTGAACGTGGAGTGGGGCGAAGAGAACCGCACTGTCGGCCTGCGGGTGCCGGATGCCGGCCCGCAGAACCGCCGGGTGGAAAACCGCCTGCCGGGCGCCGACGCCAACCCTTACCTGGCGATCGCCGCCAGCCTGCTGTGCGGCTATATCGGCATGGTCGAAGGCATGACACCGAGCGCGCCGGTGGTCGGTCGTGGTTACGAGCGGCGCAACCTGCGCCTGCCGCTGACCATCGAGGACGCCCTGGAGCGCATGGAAAACAGCAAGACCATCGAGAAGTACCTGGGCAAGAAATTCATCACTGGCTACGTCGCGGTAAAGCGGGCCGAGCATGAAAACTTCAAGCGTGTCATCAGTTCGTGGGAGCGGGAATTCCTGCTCTTCGCCGTCTGATGCAGCGGGCGCGGCGGGTATCTGGCCGCGCCTTCACTGGAATCTAGGAGATCCGTATGACCAGCAACAACCCGCAAACCCGTGAGTGGCAGACCCTCAGCAGTGATCATCACCTGGCTCCCTTCAGTGACTTCAAGCAATTGAAGGAAAAGGGCCCGCGCATCATCACCAACGCCAAGGGCGTCTACCTCTGGGACAGCGAGGGCAACAAGATCCTCGACGGCATGGCCGGCCTGTGGTGCGTGGCGGTCGGGTATGGGCGCGACGAACTGGCCGAGGCCGCCAGCCAGCAGATGCGCGAACTGCCCTACTACAACCTGTTCTTCCAGACCGCCCACCCGCCGGCGCTGGAGTTGGCCAAGGTGATCTCCGAGATTGCGCCCGAGGGCATGAACCACGTGTTCTTCACCGGTTCCGGCTCCGAAGGCAACGACACCATGCTGCGTATGGTCCGCCACTACTGGGCGATCAAGGGCCAGCCGCAGAAGAAGACCATCATCAGCCGCAAGAATGGCTATCACGGCTCCACCGTGGCCGGCGCCAGCCTGGGCGGCATGACCTACATGCACGAGCAGGGCGACCTGCCGATCCCGGGCATCGTTCATATCCCGCAACCCTACTGGTTCGGCGAAGGCGGCGACATGAGCCCGGAAGAGTTCGGTATCTGGGCGGCCAACCAGTTGGAGGAGAAAATCCTCGAACTGGGCGTGGACAACGTCGGTGCGTTCATCGCCGAGCCGATCCAGGGGGCCGGTGGCGTGATCGTGCCGCCTGAAAGCTACTGGCCGCGGATCAGGGAGATCCTCGCCAAGTACGACATCCTGTTCGTCGCCGACGAGGTGATCTGCGGGTTCGGCCGTACCGGCGAGTGGTTCGGCAGCGATTTCTACGGCCTCAAGCCGCACATGATGACCATCGCCAAGGGCCTGACCTCCGGCTACATCCCGATGGGTGGCCTGATCGTGCGTGACGACGTGGTCGCGGTGCTCAACGAGGGTGGCGATTTCAACCACGGTTTCACCTACTCCGGGCACCCGGTGGCCGCGGCGGTGGCGCTGGAAAACATCCGCATCCTGCGCGATGAAAAAATTATCGAACGGGCCAAGGCCGAAACGGCACCTTATTTGCAGAAGCGTCTGCGGGAACTGAACGATCACCCGCTGGTGGGTGAGGTTCGCGGTGTGGGTCTGCTGGGGGCCATCGAGCTGGTCAAGGACAAGGCCACCCGTGCGCGCTATGAAGGCAAGGGCGTCGGCATGATCTGCCGGCAGTTCTGCTTCGATAACGGGCTGATCATGCGTGCCGTCGGCGACACCATGATCATTGCCCCGCCACTGGTGATCAGCAAGGCCGAGATCGATGAGTTGGTGGCCAAGGCCCGTCAATGCCTGGACCTGACCCTGAGTGCGTTGCAGGGCTAGGTGCTAGGCTCTGAGCGGGGGCGAGTTGCAGGCGCTTTCGCTCGGAGTGATCACAAAGGCGGGTCTTTCCTTGAAAGCCGGCCTTGGATCTTGCCAGACTACCCCACTGTTCCGAGTTGCCCGGAAATCGGCCGCCGAACAGCTGGTTAAAAAGAAAAATTGGAGCATGACGCATGAAGGCATTAGGTTTGAAGAACGCTGGCAAGACTCTCCTGGCCCTGTCCATGGCCGGAGCGATGGCCGGTGCCGCTCACGCGGACGACAAAGTGCTGCACGTTTACAACTGGTCCGACTACATCGCACCGGACACCATCGCGAACTTTGAGAAGGAGTCCGGGATCAAGGTCGTCTACGACGTATTCGACAGCAACGAAACCCTGGAAGCCAAGCTGCTGGCCGGCAAGTCCGGTTACGACATCGTGGTGCCGTCCAACAACTTCCTGGCCAAGCAGATCAAGGCTGGCGTCTACCAGGAACTGGACAAGTCCAAGCTGTCCAACTACGACAACCTGAACAAGTCGCTGCTCAAGGCGGTTTCGGTCAGTGACCCGGGCAACCAGCACGCCTTCCCGTACATGTGGGGCTCGATCGGCATCGGCTACAACCCGGAGAAGGTCAAGGCCGCGCTGGGCGTGGACAAGATCGATTCGTGGGACACCCTGCTCAAGCCGGAGAACATCGCCAAGCTCAAGAGCTGCGGCGTGAGCTTCCTCGACTCGCCGACCGAGATGATCCCGGTGGCGCTGCACTACCTGGGCCTGCCAACCGACAGCCAGAAGAAGGATGACATCAAGAAGGCCGAGGATCTGTTCCTGAAGATCCGTCCTTCGATCACCTACTTCCACTCGTCCAAGTACATCTCGGACCTGGCCAACGGCAACATCTGCGTAGCCGTCGGCTACTCGGGTGATATCCAGCAGGCCAAGTCCCGCGCTGCCGAAGCCGGTGACAAGGTGAAAGTCAGCTACGCCATTCCGAAGGAAGGTGCCGGCAGCTTCTATGACATGGTCGCCATTCCGAAAGACGCGGAAAACGTCGACGGCGCCTACAAGTTCATGAACTACCTGCTCAAGCCGGAAGTCATGGCGGCGATCACCGACAGCGTGCGTTTCCCGAACGGCAACGAGAAGGCCACCGCACTGGTCGACAAGAGCATCACCAGCGACCCGGGTATCTATCCGCCAGCGGAGGTGCAGGCCAAGCTCTACGCCATTGCCGACCTGCCTGCCGCTACCCAGCGTGACCTGACCCGCAGCTGGACCAAGATCAAGTCGGGCAAGTGACCGGCCTGATGTAACACGCTCCACCTGCTGGAACCGGACTCATCCGGGCGCCGGTTCCAGCAGGATAAATATCAATCAAAGAAAACTTTTGCTGGATCGGCTTATCGAGGGTAAGTTGCGCGCCGGTTTTGTCATCGGGCGGTTTGGCGCCATATGGCCCGGGCAACTCAGGCCCAACTATTGAGAGGACCTCCGAGTGTCTATTTCTTTGTTTTGCAAGACTTTGCTGGTTGGCGCAGGCCTGACGCTGGCTGCGGGTGCGTACGCTGCCCCGACCGTGCATATTTATAACTGGTCCGATTATATCGGCGAGAAAACCCTGGCCGATTTCGAGAAGGCCACCGGTATAAAACCGGTGTATGACGTCTTCGATTCCAATGAAACCCTGGAAGGCAAGTTGCTGGCCGGACATACCGGGTATGACGTGGTGGTTCCGTCCAACCACTTCCTCGGCAAGCAGATCAAGGCCGGCGCCTTCCAGAAGCTCGACAAGTCGCTGCTGCCCAACTACGCCAATCTCGACCCGGTGCTGATGAAGCGGCTGGAGAAGAACGATCCGGGCAACCAGTACGCGGTGCCGTACCTGTGGGGCACCAACGGCATCGGCTACAACGTCGAGAAGGTCAAGGCCGTGCTCGGCGTCGACAGGATCGACTCCTGGGCGATGCTGTTCGAGCCGGAAAACATCAAGAAGCTTTCCAGTTGCGGCGTGGCGTTCCTCGACTCCGCCGATGAAATGCTGCCGGCGGTGCTCAACTACATGGGCCTGAGCCCCAACAGCACCAACGAGAAGGACTACAAGGCGGCCGAGGAGAAACTGCTCAAGGTTCGTCCGTACGTCACCTATTTCAACTCGTCCAAGTACATCACCGATCTGGCCAACGGCGAGATCTGCGTGGCGGCCGGTTTCTCCGGCGATGTGTTCCAGGCGAAGAAGCGCGCCGAAGAAGCGAAGAAGGGCGTGGATATCGCCTACGTGATTCCCAAGGAGGGCGGCAACCTCTGGTTCGACATGCTGGCGATTCCCAAGGACGCCGGCAACGTGAAGGAGGCCCATGCGTTCATCAATTATCTGCTGCAACCTGAAGCGATCGCCCAGGTCAGCGATTATGTCGGATATGCCAACCCGAACCCAAAGGCTGGCGAACTGATGGATCAGTCCGTGCGCACCGACGAAGCGGTTTACCCACCGCAAGCTGTTGTGGACAAGCTGTACGTCAACTCGGAACTACCCCCGAAAATCCAACGTGTGATGACCCGTAGCTGGACCAGGATCAAGTCGGGCAAATAGTCCGCAAGGACTCGGGTCAAACCATTCAATGCCAGGCCGTCTGGGCCTCGCGGCTAAATTTTGTTGGGAGTTTTGCAAATGGCTGTTGCCTCCGGCGCCTATAAGAAAGCCCTCGAGGGCGACCAATCACCCAAGCAGGTGTTGGTCAAGATCGACCGGGTCACGAAGAAGTTCGACGAGACGATCGCCGTGGACGATGTGTCCCTGGAAATCAGAAAGGGCGAGATCTTCGCCCTGCTCGGCGGCTCGGGTTCGGGTAAATCCACCTTGCTGCGCATGCTCGCAGGTTTTGAACGGCCGACCGAAGGCCGGATCTTCCTCGATGGCGTGGACATCACCGACATGCCGCCCTACGAGCGGCCGATCAACATGATGTTCCAGTCCTACGCGCTGTTCCCGCACATGACTGTGGCGCAGAACATCGCCTTCGGCCTGCAGCAGGACCGCATTCCGAAAGCCGAGATCGATGCCCGCGTGGCCGAAATGCTTAAGCTGGTGCAGATGAGCCAGTACGCCAAGCGCAAGCCGCACCAGTTGTCCGGTGGCCAGCGCCAGCGGGTGGCCCTGGCCCGTTCCCTGGCCAAACGGCCGAAACTGTTGTTGCTCGACGAGCCCATGGGTGCTCTGGACAAGAAGCTGCGCTCGCAAATGCAGCTTGAGCTTGTCGAGATCATCGAGCGCGTCGGCGTGACCTGCGTCATGGTGACCCACGACCAGGAAGAGGCCATGACCATGGCCGAACGGATCGCCATCATGCACCTGGGCTGGATCGCCCAGATCGGCAGCCCGATCGACGTCTACGAGACCCCGACCAGTCGCCTGGTCTGCGAGTTCATCGGCAACGTCAACCTGTTCGAAGGTGAAGTGGTCGACGATGCCGAAGGTTACGCGCGCATCGCCAGCCCGGAGCTGGAGCGCAACATCTACGTCGGTCACGGCGTGAGCACCTCGGTGCAGGACAAGCACGTGACCTACGCGATCCGCCCGGAGAAGCTGCTGGTCACCACCACCCAGCCGGAGTGCGAGCACAACTGGTCGCGCGGTAAGGTCCACGATATCGCCTACCTGGGCGGTCACTCGGTGTTCTACGTCGAGCTGCCGAGCGGCAAGCTGGTCCAGTCCTTCGTCGCCAACGCCGAACGCCAGGGCGCACGGCCGACCTGGGGTGACGAAGTGTTCGTCTGGTGGGAAGACGACAGCGGCGTGGTACTGCGCTCATGAACATGCGAAAACTCAAGCGCCGGTTGCAACGAATAACCCCCTCTGGCCGTCATGTGGTCATCGGGATCCCTTTCATCTGGCTGTTCCTGTTCTTCATGCTGCCGTTCTTCATCGTTCTGAAGATCAGCTTCGCTGAAGCGGATGTGGCGATTCCGCCGTATACCGAGATCTACACCTTCGTCGAGCAGAAGCTGCAACTGGTGCTGAACCTCGGCAACTACTCGATGCTGGGTGACGACGAGCTGTACCTGGCGGCGTACCTCGGTTCGTTGAAGATGGCCTTCTTCAGCACGCTGCTGTGCCTGCTGATCGGCTATCCGATGGCCTATGCCATCTCCAAGGCCCGCAAGGAAGTGCAGACCGTGCTGGTGCTGCTGATCATGATGCCGACCTGGACCGCGATCCTGATCCGCGTCTATGCCTGGATGGGCATCCTCAGCAACAACGGGCTGCTCAACGGCTTCCTGATGTGGACCGGGCTGATCAGCGAGCCGCTGCAGATCCTCAACACCAACCTGGCGGTGTACATCGGCGTGGTCTATTCGTACCTGCCGTTCATGATCCTGCCGCTTTACGCCAACCTGGTGAAGCACGACCCGAGCCTGCTGGAAGCCGCGTCCGACCTGGGCTCGAGCACCTTCAACAGCTTCTGGAAGATCACCGTGCCGCTGTCGAAGAACGGCATCATCGCCGGCTGCATGCTGGTGTTCATCCCGGTGGTGGGCGAGTTCGTGATCCCCGAGCTGCTCGGCGGTCCGGAAACCCTGATGATCGGCAAGGTGCTGTGGCAGGAGTTCTTCAACAACCGTGACTGGCCGGTGGCGTCCGCGCTCGCCGTGGTGATGCTGGCGATCCTGATCGTACCGATCATCCTGTTCAACCGCAGTCAGGCCAAGGAAATGGAGGGCCGGGTATGAAGCGCTTCAGTTTCTCGAACCTGATGCTGGTGGTGGGCCTGCTGTTCATCTACCTGCCGATGCTGATCCTGGTGATCTACTCGTTCAACGCCTCCAAGCTGGTGACGGTGTGGGGTGGCTGGTCGGTGAAGTGGTACGTCGGCCTGCTGGACAACACCCAACTGATGGGCTCGGTCGGCCGCTCGCTGGAAATCGCCTGCTACACCGCCCTGGCGGCGGTGGCGCTGGGCACCCTGGCGGCGTTCGTGCTGACCCGCATCACCCGCTTCAAGGGCCGCACGCTGTTCGGGGCATGGTCACCGCGCCGCTGGTGATGCCGGAAGTGATCACCGGCCTGTCGCTGCTGCTGCTGTTCGTGGCCATGGCGCAGATGGTCGGTTGGCCCCAGGAGCGTGGCATCGCCACCATCTGGATCGCCCACACCACGTTCTGCTCGGCCTATGTGGCGGTAGTGGTGTCGGCGCGCCTGCGCGAGCTGGACCTGTCCATCGAAGAGGCGGCCATGGACCTGGGCGCGCGGCCGTGGAAGGTGTTCTTCCTGATCACCATCCCGATGATCGCGCCGTCGCTGGCGGCGGGCGGCATGATGTCGTTCGCCCTGTCGCTGGATGACCTGGTGCTGGCCAGCTTCGTGTCCGGGCCGGGTTCGACCACCCTGCCGATGGAGGTGTTCTCGGCGGTGCGCCTGGGCGTCAAGCCGGAGATCAACGCGGTGGCGAGCCTGATCCTGCTGGCGGTATCGCTGGTGACCTTCCTGGTCTGGTACTTCAGCCGTCAGGCCGAAGAGCGTCGGCGCAAGGCGATCCAGCAGGCCATCGAGGAAAGTGCGGCGGACTCCTGGAAGCAGCCGGATGTGCGGCGTGCACCGGCTGCGGCGGGAACCGCCGCGTAGCCTGCTGAAAAAGCTTCGCGGGCAAGCCCGTTCCCACAGTTTTGTGTCGAGCGACACGGACTGTGGGAGCGGGCTTGCCCGCGAATGGGCCTGCGAGGATTCAATCGGCCCAAGGCGATTGCCGGATCACCTCGACGAAATTCATCGGCGTGAAGCTCACGTCCTTGTCCTTCAGCACGTCGGTCTTGACGTTGCCGAAGGTGGTCTGCGGACGATGGCGCAAGCCGTCGGCAAAGGCGCAGATGATGCACTCCTTGAACTTCTCCCCCGTGGATGCGCATGCACCACCGCCTCGCGCTGGGCGGCGGGAAACGCGGCGTAGTCCATCCCCAGCACATCCATCTCCACGCCCGCGGTCACCAGGGCCACGGTCGGGCGCAGGTATTGCGGTATGCCCGGCGTGGTGTGCAGGGCGATCGACAGCCAGACCTGCTCGATATCGTCGTCCGATAGCCCATAGGGCTGCATGAAGGCCTTGGCGGCGTTGGCGCCGTCGACTTCGAAGCGGTCGTTGTCACTGCGCTGGCCTTCGACCAGGCCGAGGTCGTGGAACATCGCGCCGATATAGAGCAGTTCCGGATTGTAGGCCAGTTGCTTGCGCTGGCCGCTCAGGGCGCCGAAAAGGAACACCCGGCGCGAGTGGTGATAGAGCAGATCGCTTTCCACATCGCGGATGTATTCGGTGGCGGCCCGGGCCAGTGCGCTGTCGGGGATCCGTATGCCGGCAATGGTGTCGCTCATGGTCATGACTCCTGTGGCGAGCGCCGCAGTGGCGCCGATGGGATCAGTCTGGCGCCGGGCGGATTTGGCTGCTATCGATACAGGGTGACGATTCCGGCCATTCGCGGCGGGTTTCGTGCCAGCGGCCTTATGCACCTCGTATCCCGGCGAGGCTTTGGTTACCGTAGGTCCGGTTCGGCCAGGAGTGCTCCAGCGCCGGATGTCGATCCGCAAGAGGCTTTACCATGACCCGCACCGTTGCCGTTGTCGTGTTCCGCGGCGTCCAGTCCCTGGATGTCACCGGGCCGATGGATGTATTCGCCGAGGCCAATCGCTTCCTGCCGCCCGAGGCCGGCTATCGCCTGGAGGTGGTGGGCGTCGAGCAGGGCTGGGTGGCGTGTTCCAATGGCCTGGCGATTCAGGCGCATCGGCATTTCAGCGAGGCCCTGGAACGCTACGACCTGCTGTTGTGCGCCGGCGGGCCGGATCTGCCGGGGCAGGACTTCGGCGCGGAATTCCATGCCTGGCTACGGGCCGCCGCCGTTCGCGCGGGCTGTTCGGCTCGATCTGCAACGGTGCGTTCATGCTGGCGCGGGCCGGTTTGCTGGAGGGGCGCACGGTGACCACCCACTGGAATGACGCCCAGGCACTCGCCGAGCTGTGTCCGACGGCCCAGGTCGAGGCTGATCGGCTCTACGTGCAGGATGGCGAGTTGTTCACGTCCGCGGGGGTGACGGCGGGGATCGACCTGTCGCTGTACCTGCTGGCCCGCGAGCAGGGCAGCGACATCGCGTTGCGCGTGGCCCGGCGGTTGCTGGTGTTCACCCAGCGTTCGGGCGGCCAGTCGCAGTTCAGCCCCTACCTGACGCCCCATGCCGAACCGGACTCACCGGTGGCCCGGGTGCAGGAGTATGTGCTGGCGCACCTGACGGCGGACCTGAGCATTGCCGAGCTGGCGAAGGCGGCGAACATGAGTGCGCGCAACTTTTCCCGGGTATTTGTCCGCGAGAGCGGGGTAACTCCGGCCCAGTTCGTCGAAAGCGCGCGGGTGGATGCGGCGCGGGTGCTGCTCGAAAGCGGCGGTGTGCCGTTGAAGACCATCGCCTATGAGTGCGGGTTTCGCGATGCGCACCATCTGCGCAGCGTGTTCCAGCGGCGGCTGGGGGTGAGTGCGCAGCAGTTTCGGCAGCATTTCGCCGGGTTGGCCTGAGGTCTTTTGGTTGGCTGTCGGGCCCCTTCTCGGGCAAACCCGGCTCCTACAAAGCCTGTGTCGTGCACAAATGCTGTGATCGCCAAATAACTGTAGGAGCGGGGCTTGCCCGCGAAGAGGCCCTTGAAGTCGACGCAACTCATGAAGTGTCCGATAGAGCCCGTGGCAACCAGGTGTCCGGGCTCTGCTGGAACGGCCAAGGGAGTCGATCAAGGCTTCAGGCTGTCGTACGCCTCCAGCGCATGCAGCGAGTAGATATAGGCCGCCCCGGCATTCAGCGAAATCGCCGTCGCCAGCGCCGCCGCGACTTCCTCGCGGGTCGCGCCGGCCTTGATCGCCGCGTCGGTATGGGCACCGATGCAACCGTCGCAGCGGGTGGAGATCGCTACGGCGATGGAAATCAGTTCACGGGTCTTGGCATCCAGCACATTGTTTTCGGCAGCGGCTTCACCCAGCTTCATGTAGGCCTGGACCATCTTGGGGTTGGATTTGCCCAGTGCGCCGAAGGCATTCTTGATGGTGGGCAACAGTTCGGACCAATTGAGGAACATGGTGGTAACTCCTGAAAGGCTGAAGGTAGACTGGCTAGGCTATGTACGAAATCGCTTGAAACTTGGTTATGCGGCGTTAAAAACCGACTCGGAATGCTCATTGACAACCAGTCAACTCCGCTTCCTCGCCGGTTTTTGCCTTGCCTAACCTGCGTTCAAACAATTTCGTACACAGCCTAAGCAACGACTCCAGTGTCATCCATTGGAGGTCGGCATTTTTGTTCGATCCACTCAACCCTTTGTCCGATAGGCGCAAATGACTTCGATCGATCGGCTCATCGGCCTGGCCGGCGTACGCGGCAGCCTGGATCTGCGCTGCCGGTTGCAGGGCGATTGGGCGCTGGACCACGAGCAGGAAAACGCCGGTATCGCGCCCTATCACATCGTGCTGGCCGGGGAGTGCCAGGTCGAGCTGCCCGACGGGCAGGCGGTTCGCCTGGGGGCGGGGGACATCCTGGTGTTGCCCGGTGGCGGTACGCACCTGTTGCGCAGCGAAGGGCGGCGGGTGGCGCCGACGGCCACGCGGGTCAGCCAGGGCGGCCTGCTGCCGCTGCACCGGATAGGCCGCGAGGGGCCGGCCCTCGATCTGCTCTGCGGACGCTTTCACTACCAGCGCGAGTCGATGCTGTTCGCCGCCCTGCCGCCCTACCTGGTGGTGTCCAGCCGCGACCTGCCGGCCAGCGATCAGCTGGCGGCGCTGGTGGGGTTATTGCGGGTGGAGGCCGATGGCGACCAGGCCGGTGGGCGATTCCTGGTGGATGCGCTGTCGTCGGCGCTGTTCACGCTGATTCTGCGGGTCTATCTGCAACAGCAGGTGCAGGCCAGCGGGACCCTTGCCCTGCTGGCCGACAAGCGCCTGAGCCGGGCCTGGCAGGGCATGCTCGACGACCCGGCCCACGCGTGGAACATCGACGGCCTGGCGGCGCTGGCGAATATGTCGCGGGCGACCTTCATGCGCGCGTTCGTCAAGGTCGCGGGGGAATCGCCGTGGGTACTGCTCACCCGGGTGCGGATGGAACTGGCTCATGGCCTGCTGAGCCGTTCGCACCTGGGCTTGAGCGAGATCGCGCTGCAGGTGGGGTATCAGTCGCAGGCGGCGTTCAGCAAGAAGTTCAAGGAGGTGTATGGGCAGGCGCCGGGGCAGGTGCGCAAGGCCGGGGGGTAGGTGGCAATCTGCCTACTTGCCCGGCACCAGCCTCAGCACGCTGCGGGTATTGGCCGACACCTCGACGTCGTTCATGTGCACCTGCTCATAGCCACCTTCCACATAGGTCTCGGCCTGGTCGCTGTAGTGCTTGTCGAACAGCACGCCGCTCTGGCCTACCGGGTTGATGGTCAGGCTGTGATCCGGGTCGGCGAAGTCGATCAGGCGCCGGGTCGAGGGGCCATAGGTGACCGGCCACGGCGCCGGGCCGATCTTCGCCGAAAGGTTGTTCGGCACTTCGTGGGTGCCCGGTGCGTCGAACGGGCCGACGTTTAGCAGTCTGTCCAATGGCTTCTGCCGACCCAGCGGATGACCGTGGGTCAGGGTGTGGGCCCGGCCCCAGACCCAGCCGCCGCTGTTGTCGCCATAGCTCGCCCTGAGGTGGGCCAGGGTCGCCTGCCAGGCCTGTTTCACCACTGCATTGCGGTTGCCGTTCCACCAGGGGGAGGTTTCATCGGCCGCCAGGCGGGGTAACGCGGCGTCCACCACGCGGGTGCTGATCAGGGTGTTGAAGTAGTCGTCGCCCAGCTTGTCATGCATGGCCGCGCGGGCCAGTTCGTAGAGGAACTGGTTGAACAGCGTGGCGCTGGTGGAACTCATCGGGTAGTCGCCTTTCCATGTCGCCAGTTGTTCCACCAGCTTGAGTTCGGCCGCGTCCTGCGCCGCCTCGCGCAGCGCCGGCAGCAATGGCTTGAGCAGCCGCGGACCATAGTCGGTGGTGGTGCCCAGTTGCAGCTTCTGGCTGTTTTCCACGCTCCAGCGCACGCTGTTGTCGGCCAACTGCCGGTTCAACTGCTGGCCGCGGTCGGCCAGGTTGTAGTAGCCGGGAATCACCATGCCGGTGGGCGAGGCCGGCTGGGTGTTGGCCGAGACGATGTAGCCGCGTGGCGGGTTTTCTTCCTGCGGGTTGGCGCTGAACGGGTAGTAGCCGTCCTTGTCCGCCTCGCCGGTGCTGCCGTCGAGGATGAAGGCCGGGTTGACCCCGTCCGGCCGCCTGGGCAGCAGCGCGGCGGCCCACCAGCCGATATCGCCCCTGGCGTTGGCCCACATCAGGTTCAGGCCGGGCGCCTGGATTCGTGTCGCGGCTTCGCGGGCCTTGTCCAGGGTATCGGCGCGATTGAGTTCGTAGAAACCCTGCAGGATCGGGTTCGGGGTTTCGAGAAAAGCCCACCACATGGCAATCGGCTTCGTCCCGGCATTGGCGCCGAGCACGTCGTTGACGATCGGACCATGGGGCGAGCGCAGCAGGGTGAAGGTCACCGGAGCCTGACCCTTGACCGCGATCTGCTGCTCGCTGCGGGTCATCTCGACCCACTGGCCGTGGTACCAGACCTGGTTGGGGTTGTCGGGGTTGGTCTTTTCGGCGATCAGGTCCAGGTCATCGTTCTGGAACATGGTCAGGCTCCAGCCGAACGCCTGGTTGTTGCCCAGAAAGGCGAACGGCACCAGTGCCTGGTGATAGCCGTACAGCTCGAAGTTCGGCGCCGACAGTTGCGCTTCGTACCACACCGCCGGGGTCGAGAAGGCGATGTGCGGATCGCCGGCCAGCAGCGGCTTGCCGCTTTTGGTCCGGCTGCCGGAGACGGCCCAGGCGTTGCTGCCTTCGAACTGTGGCACGCCGGCCTCGCGCAGGGCCTGCTCGCTGACCCGTGCCAGGGCGCCGAGCCCCTTCCAGTCGGCCGCGGCCAGGGGTGTCGGCGAGCCGAGCATGCCCTGCGGGCGCCACTCCAGGTCGAACACCTTGAGGTAGTCGGCCCCGAGCTGGTCGCGCACGTAGGTCAGCAGCGGCTCGGTACGGAAGGCGGCGGCGAAGCTATAGGACATGTAGCCGGCGATGCTGATGGTGTCTTCGGCGGTGAAGGGCCGCGGCTGAATGCCGAGCAGGTCGAACTCGATCGGCCTGGCGTGGCTGGCCTGGTACTGGTTGATGCCGTCCAGGTAGGCCTGCAGGGCCTTCCAGGCGGCGGATTGCCGGTCCAGCCGGGCGACGTACTGGTCGGCGTGCTCGCGGATGCGCAGGCTGCGGAACAGCTTGTCGGTTTCCAGGGTTTTGGGCCCCAGGACCTCGGACAGTTCGCCACGGGCCAGGCGCCGGACGATCTCCATCTGGAACAGCCGGTCCTGGGCATGCACGTAGCCCAGGGCACGGTACAGGTCGGTCTCGGATTCGGCGCGGATATGCGGGACACCGCGCTCGTCGTAGCGCACGGTGACCGGCCCCTGCAGGTTGCCCAGCGTGACCTGGCCCTGGCGCGTCGGCAGTTTGCTCTGGACGTACCAGGTGCCACCGGCAGCGACGGCGGCGATCAGGACGGCGAGAACGGTCAGGCTGCGTTTCATGCGGGGTTCCTTGTGGGGGGCGGGCTGCCGTGGTTCAGCCGCTAAGGTGTAGCACAGCCCGCCAGGCGGATGCATCGCACGAGGGGCCGATTACGCTAAAAAGTCCGGTTCGCCTTGGTCAATGGCCGGGTTCCTGCCAGGGGCAGTAGCAGCCTACGGCCATGTTGTGGGTGGCGTGCACCGGGCGGCCTTCGCTGAGGGCCAGCAGGATCGGCTCGATGAAACTGTTGCCGGAATTGCAGGTGGCGCCCTGGCTGTAGGGGCCGAAGTAGGCCAATTGGCCGTTGCGGCCCCAGATCGCCACCGCCGGGCTGACGGTCAGGTGTTCGGCTCCGGGCAGCCCCGGCAGTGGCTGGATGGCTTGCAGGTTGACCGGTAGCCGGCCCTGGCTGCCGGGTTTCTGCACGGCGTAGAAGTCCACGCCCAGCGGCGCGAAGCGCTCGATCAGTTCGCCCAGGTGCTGCTGGTTGCCGACGTTGCACGGGCAGGCCGGGTCCCAGAAATGTACCAGGCGAATACGCCCCGGGCCGGCCAATTGGGTCGGCAGGCTGAGCCGATCACCGGCGAACAGTGCGGTCTGATCGCTGAAGGCGCGGATATAGCGACCCTGGAACCAGTCGTAGGCCAGCCACAGGCCCACCGCGCAAAGCACGGCCAGCAGGCCGGCGAAAAATGTCTTGTGACGCGTCTGGAGCATGGCGATTCGGTCCTCGAAGGTCGCGTAGCTTGCCATGCCTGTCCTGACAGAAGAATATCGCAGATCAGTAAAACGCCTCGGCGTTGCCGTACTTTTTCCTGGAGGCCTTGCATGCCCGCCACCTTCGACCCCGATGCCCTGCGCGCCAGCCTGCGCCCGCTGGCCGAGGCACAGCCGTTGTCGCCGGCGGCGCAGGCCTACCAGCGTTTCTACGGCCTGGACCTGCCCCATCGCCCGGCACCGTTCACCCGCCACCTCGGCGGCTTCCGCAGCAGCGCCTTCGAGCTGGTCAGCCAGCTCTGGCTACCGCCGCAGCCGGTGGCCACCCTGTTCCTGTTCCACGGCTTCTACGACCACATGGGGCTGTATCGCAACGTCATCGACTGGGCCCTGGACCGCGGCTTCGCGGTGATCTCCTGCGACCTGCCGGGGCACGGCCTGTCCAGTGGCGAGCGGGCCAGCATCGAGGATTTCGCCGAATACCAGCGGGCCTTGCAGGGGCTGTTCGACGAGGCCCGGTCCCTCGATCTGCCGCAGCCCTGGCATCTGTTCGGCCAGAGCACGGGCGGTGCCATCGTGGTCGATCACCTGCTCCGGCATGGCCTGGACAGCCCGGCCCAGGGCCAGGTCGTGCTGCTCTCGCCGCTGGTGCGGCCGCGGGCCTGGGGCTGGTCGAAGCTCAGTTATCACCTGCTCAGGCCCTTCGTCAAAGGCATTGCCCGACGCTTCAGCGAAAACACCCACGACCCGGCGTTCATGCCGTTCCTGCAGGCCGATCCGTTGCAGCCGCAGCGCCTGCCGACCGCCTGGGTCGGCGCCCTGGCCCGCTGGATTCCGGGTATCGAAAGCGCCACGGCGAGCCCGCGCCGGCCGCTGATCGTGCAGGGCGATGGCGACATGACCGTCGACTGGCAACACAACCTGGCGGTGCTGCGCCGCAAATTCGACCAGCCCGAGGTGTTCATGCTGGCGCAGGCCCGGCATCATCTGGCCAATGAACTTCCCGAATACCGCGAACGCTATTTCCGCTTTCTCGGCGCCCACTTCTGATCGAGGCCTACATGACCGACCGCCTGCCGCAGCGTGGCGACTATCGCCACTTCCAGCCGATCCTCACCCGCTGGCATGACAATGACGTCTATGGCCACGTGAACAACGTCACCTACTACAGCTTTTTCGACACGGCGGTGAACACCTTCCTGATCGAGCGGGGCGGGCTGGATATCCACGACGGCGCAGTGGTGGGCTTCGTGGTCAGTTCCGCCTGCGACTATTTCTCCTCGGTGGCCTTCCCCGAGCGCCTGGAGGTCGGCCTGCGGGTCGGCAAGATGGGCAACAGTTCGGTGCAATACGAGCTGGCGGTGTTCAAGGCCGGTGAAGAGGACGCCTGCGCCGCCGGGCGCTTCGTCCACGTGTTCGTCGACCGTGCGAGCAACCGGCCGGTATCGCTCCCCGACGGCTTGCGCGAAGCCTTTCAGTCGTTGATCTGAATGATCCCTTCGCGCACCGCGAACAGCACCAGCCCGGCGATGTCGTGAATCCGCAGCCGGTGCATGATCTGGGAGCGGTGCGCCTCCACGGTCTTGATGCTCAGGCCGAGGCCGACGGCGATGGAACGGGTCGTTTCGCCCCGGGCGATCAGCCGCAGAATCTCCAGCTGGCGGGCGGTCAGGGCGACCCGGCTGGTCTTGGCCGGCGGTTCGTGGCTTTGCCGCACCGCCTGGTTGACCACCAGCGGCACCACCGCCGATGACAGGTACTGGCCGCCATGGCGCAGGGCCTTGAGGGCCAGTTCCAGCTCCAGCACCGTCGCGGTCTTGAGCAGGAAACCATGGGCGCCCAGTTGCAGACACTTCATCACGAAGTGCGTGTCGGTGTGCATCGACAGCATCAGCACCTTGCTGCGCGGTGCGCGCAGGGACAGTTCCTTGAGCGCGGCGACGCTGTTCATGCGCTCCATCGACATGTCCAGCAGCACGATGTCCGGCTTGAGCCTGGAGGCCAGTTCGATGGCCGCCTGGCCATCGCCCGCTTCGCCGACGACTTCGTATTCTTCTTGTTTTTCCAGCAGAGCCCGAATGCCCGCGCGAAACAGCGGGTAATCGTCGGCAAGCAGTATTCGACAAAGCATAAGCTCTAGCCCATGGCGCAAAGGGAAGGGCGCAGCAGCCGGACCGGCCTGCCACGGTTATTCGTATCTGGATTGCAACCCAGGGGTTCGCATCGATGCTGGCGACCCACGGCGGCCTCGGGTCCCGGTCAGCCGTGGCGGCTGCTGTCGCCGAAGAGCTGGATCAGTTTCGGCAGTTTCCCCAGGGGTTCGACCACCTGGGCCGCCCCCAGCCGAATGGCCTCCCTGGGCATGCCGAACACCACGCAACTGGCTTCGTCCTGGGCGACGGTGGCGGCACCACTGTCACGCATGGCCAGCAGCCCGCGCGCACCGTCGTCGCCCATGCCGGTCATGATGATGCCCAGCGTATTGGCGCCGGCCTGGCGCGCCACCGAGCGGAACAGGACGTCCACCGAAGGCTTGTGCCGATTGACCGGCGGGCCGTCGAGCACTTCCACCTGATAGTGCGCGCCACTGCGTTTGAGCTGCATGTGCAAACCTCCGGGAGCGAGCAGGGCCAGGCCGCTGTGGACGCGATCCAGGTGTCTGGCCTCGCGGACTTCGATCTGGCACAACTTGTCCAGGCGCCGGGCAAAATCGGCGGTGAACTTCTCCGGCATGTGTTGAACGATGACAATCCCCGGGCAGTCACGTGGCAATTGCCTGAGGATGAATTCCAATGCCTGGGTGCCGCCGGTGGAACAGCCCAGGGCCACCACCCGGTCCGTGGTCCTGAGCACCGTCGGGGCCGCGCCCACCATGGGGCCCGATTCTGCGGCAGGGGGGTTGTGGCGAAGGGCCATGGGCCGCGCCCGGGCGCTCTCCTCGACCTTGCGGATCAGTTCGACGCAGAGTTGTTCCAGGCTCTGGCGCAGCCCCAGCCGGGCCTTGGTGAACACTCCGACGGCACCGGCCGCGAGGGCTTCGACGCCGACCGCCGAGCCCTGCTCGGTGAGGGTCGAGCAGATCAGCGTCGGTGTCGGCCGTTCGGCCATGATCTGGCGCAGGAAGGTCAGGCCGTCCATGCGCGGCATCTCCACGTCGAGGATCAGCACGTCCGGCCAGTCGCGGCGCATCTTGTCGATGGCGTACAGCGGGTCGGCCGCCTGGCCGATCACCTTGATGTTCGGATGGCTGTCCAGGCACTGGGTCAGCACCTGGCGCACCAGGGCCGAGTCGTCGACGATAAATACCCTGATCATCGTGGCCGCATCCCCAGTAGCAATGGCCGCACGCTGTTGCGCTGGCAATCGATCGCGCCGCTGCTGCCGTCGATGTGCAGGCGGCGATAGTGCTGGCCATCGAGGTCGCAGTGGTCGACCGCCCAGTTGCGTCGGCTGAACTGTTCACGGGCGAAGGCGCTGTTGCTGTGGCCGATCCTGCGCCCGCGTATGCCTTCGAAACGCACCAGGCTGCCGCCACCGAATATGCCCTTGCGGTACTCGCCGGGGTGGGTGCCGTGGCGTTGCATGTCGGCCTGGATGCGCCGGAACACGCCTTCGCCGTAGCGGGTGTCGAGGCCGTTGCGGGCCATCGGATCGCTGGGCAGCAGGTAATGCGAGACCGCCAGCAGACGCCTGCGCGGGTGCCAGAGAATGATCGACACGCAACTGCCGAGCAGGGTGGTGACCCTGCCCTCGTGCCGGCCGAAGAAGTAGTCGCCGGGACGCAGGAAGAGCGGCGCAGTCATAGGCGTTCGTAGACCGACGGGTTGAGCAGCCGCAGCGGCAGGTCGAAACCGTGGATGCTTTCCGCATGGCCGATGAACAGCAGGCCGCCGGGCCGCAACGGCTGGACCAGGCGCTGGACGATGCGCTGCTTTTCCTCATTGTTGAAATAGATCAGCACGTTGCGCAGGAAGATCACGTCGAACGGCCCGAGCCCTTCCGGCAGCGGCTGGACGATATTGATCTCCCGCAGGCTGACCCGCTCGCGCAGGGCCGCCTGGACCCGAAAGCGCCCGCGCATGTCGCCGATGCCGCTCAGGCAGTGGCGTTGCAGCCAGCCCTGGGGAAAGTACTTGGCCTGGGCCATGTCGTAGATGCCTTCGGCGGCCTTCTCCAGCATGCTCAGGCTCAGGTCGCTGGCCAGGATCGACCAGTCGCCGCTGCGCAGGTTTTCCTGGATCACCATGGCCATGCTGTAGGGCTCCTCGCCGGACGAGCAGGCGGCGCTCCAGAACCGCAGCGGCCCCTTGCGCCCGCCGAGCCAGTTGCCGAGAAAGTCGAAGTGCGGGGGCTCGCGGAAGAAATAGGTTTCGTTGGTGGTCAGCAGGTCCACCACCAGCCGGCGTTCCTTGAGGTATTCCGGCTGGTCGAGCAGTTGCAGGTAGCTGGCATAGTTGTCCAGGCGATAATGACGCAGGCGTTTCATCAGCCGGCCGGCCACCAGCGGCCGCTTGTTCGGCGCCAGGATGATGCCCGAGGCTTCGGCCATCAGCGTCTGCAGGCGGCGGAACTCGCCGTCGCCGAGGGTCGGCAGCTTGAGCTGGCTGGACATCTCAGTGGCCCTGGGCTGCGGCCAGGCTGAGCTGGCGGATGTCCTCCAGGGACAACACTTGCGGGATGTTCAGGATGATGGTGAAACCCTGTTCGCCACGGGCCATGCCGGCGATGAAGTCGGTACGGATGCCGGCGCCGAAGGTCGGCGCGGCGACCACCTGTTGCGGGTCGATGTCGAGCACCGCATCCACCGCGTCGACCACCAGGCCGATGCGCTGGCTGAAGTCCTCCAGGTCCAGTTCGATGATGACGATGCAGGTGCGCCTGCCGACCGCGGTCGCCTCGAAACCGAAGCGCGTGGCCAGGTCCAGTACCGGCACCACGTTACCCCGCAGGTTGATCACGCCGTGGATGAACGCCGGCATCATCGGTACGGCGGTGACGTCGCCGTATTCGATGATTTCGCGCACCAGGTCGATGGGCACCGCGTAGGCGGCCTGGCGCACCCGGAACGACAGGTGCTGGATGCTCGACGCCGGCGGAGCGTCGGGCAGCGTTGCGAGGTCGCGGCTCAGGCTTGCAGTCATGATCCGGCCCTCAGTTGAAACTCACGAATTGGCCTTCGTCGACCGCCGCCCGGCTCTTGAAACCGTCACGCGAGCCGTTGAAGGCGTAGCCGTCGTGGCCGCGCGACGGTGGCCGGTGGCTGTGGGCGGACTCTTCCTCGAAGCGGAAGAAACCGATCAGTTCCTGCAGCTGCCCGGCCTGGGCATTCATCTCCTCGGCAGTGGCCGCCAGTTCCTCGGAGGCCGAGGCGTTCTGCTGGGTGATCTGGTTCATCTGGCCCATGGCGATGTTGATCTGCCCGGCGGCGCCACTCTGCTCCTGGGACGCGGCGGTGATTTCCTGGACCAGGTCGGAGGTCTTCTGGATGTTTGGCACGATCTCGTTGAGCAGGCGTCCGGCCTGTTCGGCCAGTTGCACGCTGCTGGAGGCGACCTGGCCGATTTCCTGGGCCGCCACCTGGCTGCGTTCGGCCAGCTTGCGCACTTCGGCGGCGACCACCGCGAAGCCCTTGCCGTGGTCGCCGGCACGGGCGGCCTCGATGGCGGCGTTGAGCGCGAGCAGGTTGGTCTGGTAGGCGATGTCGTCGATGATGCTGATCTTGTCGGCGATCTGTTTCATCGCCAGCACCGTGTCACCGACCGCGCCGCCGCCCTGCACGGCGTCGTTGGCGGCCTTGCCGGCGATGCCGTCGGTGATCTTGGCGCTTTCGGTGTTCTGCGCGATGGAGGCGGACATCTGCTCGACCGAGGCGCTGGTCTGCTCGACGCTGGCGGCCTGCTCGTTGGCGGCCTGGCTCAGCGATTGTGAGGTCGAGCTGACCTGTTCCGAGGCCGAGGACAGCGAGTCGGCGGCGCTGCGGACATCGCCGAGAATGCTGCGCAGGCGTTCGGCCATGTTCTGCATGGCGGCCAGCAACTGGCCGGTTTCGTCCTGGCTGGTCACCGGCAGGTCCTGGCTCAGGTCGCCAGCGGCCATGCGGTTGGCCGCTTCCACGGCGCCATTGAGCGGACGGGTGATGCTGCGGGTGACCAGTACGCCGATCAGTATGCCGAGCAGGGTTGCGGCGATGATCAGGGCAATCATCTGGGTCTGGGAGCTGGCGGCGATATCGCTGATCTGCTGGTTGGCCTCGGCGGCACGCTCCTGTTTGCGACGGGTGGCCTCGCCCATCAGGCGGTCCACCACTTCGCCGCTGCTCACGGCCTTGGGCAGCAGGTCGGTGATCTCGCTGTTCTCCTGCAACTGGCCGGACTGCTGGTGACTGGTCAGCAGTTGGTTGATCACGCTTTCGTATTCCTTGAGCGGGCCCTCGATACTGTCGATCTGGGCCTGGCCTTCCTTGCTGAGGAACGACTTGCGCCCGTCGGCGATCAGCTTGCGGGCCTGTTCGAGCGAGCTGCGTGCCAGGTTGGCGGCCTGTTCGCGGCCGGCGTGGGTGGTGGCGAGCAGGCTATGGCGCATCGCACGACCGGCGGTCACCAGTTGGATGTTGGCATCCTGCATCTGGCGCAGACCCGTGACATCGACTTCGTACATGCGGTCCGACAAGTCGTTGACCTGGGACAGGTTGCGGATACCGATCACACCGATGACACCGGTCAGCACCACCACCAGCAGAAAGCCCGCTGTCAGCCGGATGCCTATCTTCATGTTGCGGATGAACTGCATGATTACTCTCCTGAAAGGCTAGGCAAGGGTGGATTGAGCGAGTTCGTCGTGGGTTCGGTCGACGTCTGCAGGTGTCGGAACAGGCTGGCGATATCGAGGATCAGCGCGACCTGGCCGGAGCCCAGGATGGTCGAGCCGCTGATGCCGCGCAGGTGCTGGAACATCTGGCCGAGGGGTTTGATCACGGTCTGCAGTTCGCCGAACAGTTGGTCGACGATCAGGCCGGCCTGCTGGCGGCCCTGGCTGACCACGACGATGTTGCGCCGCCGTGCCCGGCTGGGCGCCAGGCCGAAGTGCCGGTCGAGGGCGATGCACGGCAGCGGCTTGCCGCGCAGGCTGAGGTAGCCCTGGCCCTGCTGCAGCCACTCGGGGCCGGCTTCCATGCACTCGGTGACCATATCCAGCGGAATGACGAAGTTGTCCTGGCCGACGCCGACCTGGAAGCCGTCGATGATCGCCAGGGTCAGCGGCAGGCGGATACGGAAGGTGCAGCCCTGGCCTGCCACCGAATCGATTTCGATCACCCCGCGCAACTGGTCGATGGCACTGCGCACCACGTCCATGCCGACACCGCGGCCGGAGAGGTTGGAGACCTGTTCGGCGGTGGAGAAGCCGGCTTCGAAGATCAGCAGGTGGATGTCCTGGTCGCTGAGCGGGGCGTCGGCTTCCAGCAGGCCCTTGTCGATCGCCTTGGCGAGAATCCGTTCGGTATTCAGGCCGCGCCCGTCGTCGCTGACTTCGAGTACGATCATGCCCGAGTCGTGGTAGGCGTTGAGGCGCAGGTTGCCCGCGGCCGGCTTGCCGGCGGCGAGGCGTTCGGCGGCCGACTCGATGCCGTGGTCGATGGCATTGCGCACCAGGTGGGTCAGGGGATCGGCGATCTTGTCGATCACCGACTTGTCCAGTTCGGTTTCGCCGCCGACCAGGCTCAGCTGGATGTTCTTGCCCAATTCCTGGCTGACATCGCGCACCACCCGGTGGAAGCGGTTGAAGGTCTCGCCGACTTCCACCATGCGCAGTTTCAACGCCGCCTCGCGGATCTGCTCGACATGCTGGTGCACCGCCTGGGTGGCCTCCATGCAGCCGCTGTCGCTGCTGCGCCGGGCCTGCATCTGGGCGCTGGCGGTGCTGATCACCAGTTCGCCGACCAGGTTGATCAGTTCGTCGAGCTTGTGCGCGGCGACCTTGACCAGTGTCGTGTCGAGGCTGCGGCGGTCGCGGACGGCAGCGGTTTTCGGGGTGGCCGGTTCGGCGCCCGGGCGAGGCGTGGCGAGCGGTTCGGCTGGCGTCGCGGCCGGTGGTTGCAGAGGGTTCAGGCGCAGTTCGCAGAAGTCCTGGATGAATTCGAAGACGTCTTCGATTTCGCCCCGGCTGGCCGCGGTGTACAACTCGAAGTCGAAGCCCAGGTGGCAGGTTTCCGGGTCCAGCCGATCGAGAGCCGGCAGGGCGTCGCTGCGGGTGTGCAGCGTGGTGATCTCACCCAGGCGGTTGAGGTAGCGCAGGAAGGCCGCAGGGTCGAAGCCGTTGCGAAACAGCTCTTCGCAGAAGCTGATCGAGACCTGCCAGGTGAGCCGGTCCGCCGCGACGGCGGGAGCGTGCTGCGGCCCGGTTTGCGCCGGATCGTCCGCGTTGCCGCCCTGGGCCTCGAACAATGCCGCCAGCAGCGGCGCCTGGCGTGCCTCGTCGACGTCGAGCAGGCCGCTGTCGGGGTCGACACGCTCGATCATCGCGTTCAGCTCGTCCATGCAGTTGAGCATCAGCGAGGTCAGCGCCGGGGTCAGCTCGCGCTGGCCGTCGCGCACCGACATCAGCAGGCTTTCCAGGTGATGGGTGAGGTTGACCAGGGGCGTCAGCGAGAAGATCCCGGCCGAGCCCTTGAGGGTATGCACGGCACGGAACAGGCCGTTGACCGCGTCCGTGTCGCCCGGGCTGGTTTCCAGGCGCAGCAGGCTGTCTTCGGCCTCCTTGAGCAGGTCGCGCCCTTCGCTGAGAAATCCCAGCAGCAACTGGTTCCATTGTTCGCCACTGAGCATGGGGTCAGGCCTCGGTCGGGTACAGCGATTCCAGGTTCAGCAGCGTCAGCAGTTCCCGGGCGGTGTCCGAGACCCGGCTGACGGTGGCCGGATGGTCGATGGACGACAGCGCCCGCTGGATGGCCAGGAGCAGTTGCGCGCCGGCGCTGTCCAGTTCGTTCAGGCCGCCCAGGTCCAACTGCCAGGGCCCCGGGGGCAATGGCAGCAGGCCGAGCAACTGCTCGCGCGCCATGCTGACTTCGTAGAGGGTCAGGTCGCCCTGCAGGCGCAGTTGCGCGGGCATGTCGTCGGTGGCGGGCGTCAGCGAGAACATGGCGGGTTATCCCAGCAGTTTTTCGACGGCCGCCAGCAGTTGCTGCGGTTGGAATGGCTTGACGATCCAGGCCTTGGCGCCGGCGGCCTGGCCTTCGGCCTTCTTCGACTGCTCGCTTTCGGTGGTGAGCATGATGATCGGCGTAAAGCGGTACTCGTTGCGCGCCTTGACCTCTTTCACCAGGCCGATGCCATCGAGGTTGGGCATGTTCACGTCGCTGATGATCAGGTTGATCTTCTGCCCGGTCAGCTTGTTCAGGGCATCGCGGCCGTCGCAGGCCTCAATGACCTGGTGACCGGCACTGGTCAGGCTCATCTTCACCAGTTGGCGCATGGACAGGGAGTCGTCGACGATCAGGATGGTCTTGGCCATGTTCATCACTCTTGCAAAGGGAAAAGCGGAGAGAAACTAGAAGAAGGTCACGTCGTCGCTGGCTGTCACCTGGGAGCGACCCTGTCGCTCCTCGTCGGTGGTGAAACGCTGGCGCTGGCGTTCGAGCCAGGCGGACGGATCGTTGAGGCTGGCATCCTGTTGCTCGATGGCCTCGAGCAGGTGGGCGAGGTCGGTCTGGACATGGTCGAGCATCTGGTCGGTACGGTCCTGGAACTGCAGGTTGACCATGATTGCCTGGATGTCGGCCTGGGTTTCCCGGGCGTCCCGTTGCAGCAGGCGGGAGGCGTCGGTCAGTTCGCCGAGGTTGTCGCCCAGGCGCGTCATGACCTGGGTCACCGCCTGATTGAGGAAGTCGAGGTTGGCCTGTTCGCTGCTGCCCAGCTCGGCGGCGGCGGTGATGGTGGTCTGGATCGCATGGTTGATCTCGCCGACCTTGGTGTCCATGCCCTGGCCGGTCTCGGCGGACAGGGTAGAGAGCTTGCGCACCTCGTCGGCGACCACCGAGAAGCCGCGGCCGTAGTCACCGGCCCGGGCTGCCTCGATGGCGGCGTTGAGGGCCAGCAGGTTGGTCTGGTTGGCGATCTCCTGGACACGCTTGGCCATCTGCTGCAACTGACTGGCGTAGTCGCCCAGGTGGCTGATGGTGTCGAGCAGTTCGTGCTGACGCTGGCTGCTGGCTTCGAACGACCGGGTCACTTCGCGCAGGCGCTCGTTGGCGTCACGCAGGCTTTCGCCGACGCCGCCGCTGCCGAGGACACCTTCGCAATTGTGCAGGCCACCTTCCAGGCGGGCAGCGATGCTGGCGAAGCGTTCGAACAGCTCGCCGATATTCGATTGCAGCAGGTGGCGGCTCTGGCCGATGCCATCGTTCCAGGCCGGGGCGATCACTGGCAGGAGGGTTTGCAGTTCGGCCGGTGCAGTGACGGTATCAGGATGTGGCGTAAGGGAGGGGGCGGCGGGGATGTTCGGCGATTTGCCGATCTGCCGGGCGACGGTGGCGATGGCGATCAGCGCCAGGCCGGCGCCGTTGAGCAGAGGCTGGGCCAGAGAAAGCCCGATGGCACTTAGTGCGATCCCTGACCAGATTCCCAGATAAATCCGCATCCCCTGCTTCCATTGCATAGCTCAAGTGGCGCGGATCATATCGGTAGCATATTGATATCAGTATCGGGATAACCCTTAATCCTGCGGGGCTTCAGGCACGGTATTTCGGGTCGGGAAGGTGTTCTGGAACTGACTGGTCGGGCAGGTATTTGACTCATCATCCAATAACGGCGCCGCTTCCTGGCGTCACGACGAAATGGCTCTAGCCGGGACCTTCTAGGAATTAGCCCTAAGGTATTTTGCCGTGTGCGGATGTAATTGAATGTTACGGGCCGTTGATTCCGGGGGTGGGCTGGTCGGTAGTGGCAGCGGCGGGTGGATGGCCGCTCCCTGGCTTAAGCGTAGCGCCTGAGCAACGCGGCCCCTGGATGAGGGGCCGCGAGGCAAGGGTCAATGCACGAACAGGGCGATGAGGATGATCACCGGGATCGGTACACCCAGAAAGAACAGTAGAAGTGAGCGCATTTTCATTCTCCTCGGGTTAGTGCAGGGGCGCGGTGTGGGTCTGGTATTCGGTGCCTTGCAGGTAGACCACACCATCGCGCTGGCGGCCGCCGAAGGTTGCCGCCAGGCTGGCGAAGAAGGCGCCGATCAGCAGGGCGATGAACATCCACAGGGTTGACCAGGCCGCGGCCTTGGCTGCCTGGTCGGCTACCTGCCTGGCGCTGTCCACGGCCTGTCCGGCCTGGGCATAGACCTGGTCGACACGCTGTTCGGCCTGGACCCGGCTGAGGTTGGTGCGCTGGGCCACCAGTTGCGCCAGGTAGGCACGGTCCTCGACGCTCAACTGCCCATTGCCCAGGCTGTGCACGAAGATCCGGGTGGCCACGGCGTGGGCGGCGTCCTCGCTCACCGCTGCGGGGCGGTCGTCGCGAAACAGCAGGTCGATGAAGTAGTCGGAACCACTGCCCTGGCGGGCATCGCTGCCGAGGCTGCTGGCGGCACCGGCGGCGACGGTGGCCCCGGCCTTGGCACCACCGCCGAGGACGCCACTGACGGAGCCGGCCGCCAGTGTCGCCATGAGCAGGGTCGCGACGGCCCAGGCGAGAAAGCCATGGGCGGTGTCACGGAAGTAGACCTCGTCGCCATGCACGTTGGCCCACTTCACGCGCAGTCGGCCGGCGAGATAACCGCCCATCCCCGCAGCGAGGATTTGCGTGAGAGCCAGCCAGATGATCGCCCAGATACCCAGGCCCTTGGCGCTGATACCTTCGCCCGACCAGGGCGAGATGGCGGCCAGACCCAGCCCGGAGCCGAGCATCAGCAGCAGCAGGGACAGTGCGGCGGCGGCGGCGGCCCCGGCGAAGATCGCCGTCCAGGAGACTCCCGAGTGGTTCGAGGGGTCGTGTAATGCGGCAGGATGAATTTCAGCGTTCCCGATCATTGTTGTTGTGCTCCATCAGTGAGAGACCTACAGCCTTCACGGGGGAGATAGCAGCGGATGTGCCAAATCCTGCTTTGCTGAATAAGCAATCGATTCAAGGGGTTGGGAAGGGGGTTGGATCTTGGGACCATGCAATCTGCATGGTCGGGCAGTTTGACGGCAGGCTTTCTGCACTGGCCGATGGGAGCGGCCGAGGGAGTGCTGTTGCAGCACTCCCGGGTGAGGGGGCTCAGTCGCGCCAGTGGCGGTGTTTGCGGTGGCCATAGGCATGGCCGCGGCCACGATGGCCGTCGCGATAATGGCGATCTTCGCGGTCGCTGGAATTGCCCATGTAGTTGCCCAGCGCACCGCCTGCGCCGCCGCCTGCCGCCGCGCCGATCAGGCTGCCGGTGGTGCCGCCCATGCTGCGGCCGATGACGTTGCCGCCGGCCGCGCCCAGTGCGCCGCCGATCGCCGCTTCACCACGGCTGCGTTTGTCCGCGCCGACCGCACTGCCGCCTGCGCCGCCCAGGGCTGCGCCGATGGTCGAGCCGGTGTTGCCGCCCAGCGACTGACCGACCGCCGAACCGAGTACACCGCCCAATGCGCCGCCGATACCGGCCTCAGTGGTACCTCCGGCGCAAGCCAGGCCACTGGCCAGGCTCAGGGACAACAAGAGAATCGACGAGAACTTCATTTGAGAGGAGCCTCCTAGGGATGACGGCGCGATCCTGAGGCTTGTGACAGTGGGCTTACAACGGAAATCCGACGAATAGCACGACCTGTATACAAAAAGATAACTTACTGATTTTACTAGGGAACTTAGTTGATTTTGGAAGGTCTGAGGCTACTTGAACCCCATCATTTCGCGCCTTGTGCGCGCACTGGAAGAGGCTGGCGCCGCTTCCAGAACGTCGATTCGCCCCAGCGTTTTTCCATCCCGTAGAACTGTTGCCGGTTGCCCAGGTAGGCGCTGTAGATCCGCCTGAGCAGATCCGCATAGGTGGGAAGGGCTTCGCGCTCACCATTCAGCGTGGCGTGCACGGCGCGAGCGCAATACTGGCCACAATAGAGCGCGGTGGCAATGCCCTGGGACGACAGCGGATCGAAGGCCAGTGCCGCATCGCCTACGGCCGTCCAGTGTTCGCCGTGAAATTGCGAAAGCTGTCCGCTGGCGGCATCCATGCCCTGGACGGAACTGCCGGGCTGGTAGCCGTGTTCACGACACAAGGCCGACAACAGGCGGGTATGAGCCAGTTGCTGCCACAGCCCATCGCCGCTCAGCAGCGTTTGGCGGTCGAGCAGGTCCAGGTCGCCGAGGAAGGTCACCAGCCGTTCCCCCGAGGGCAGCAGCACGCTGTACCACCAGCCGTTTTCCACCGCCTCGACCAGCGTGCGGCCATCGCGATCGGTGTCTTGCCGGCTATGCAGCAGCAGGTAGAAGGCGGTCAGCCGGTCTTCGACCTGGCGCTGGGCGCCCTGCTGACGGGCGAGTACCGCCGGGCGGCCGCCGGCGTCGATCAGCCAGCGGCATTCGGCCTGTCGCTCGCCGTCGGCGCTGGCCAGGCGCAGGCTGAAACCGGCCTCACGCGGTGTGGCGACCAGCCGGGTGGCTTCGTGGACCGCTACACCGAGCTGGCGTGCCGTGGCCCGCAACTGGGTGTCGAAGGCGAGGCGGTCCAACTGGTAGCCGCGACCCTGGGTCTGAAAGATGAAATCGTCCATGTGCGGCTCGTCCGAGCCCCATACGGAAAGGTTGCCGTAGCTGGGACGGTGCCCGGCGGCGAGAAAGCCGTCGAGCACACCCAGGTCGGCGAGCAGCGAGCGGGCGGCGGGCGGAAAGCCCTCGCCCACCCGGAAGCGCCCTGCGGGTGCCGAGTCGGCCAGCAGCACCCGCCGGCCCAGGCGCGCCAGGTTGATGGCGGTAGCCGAGCCGGCCGGGCCGCCGCCGACGATGGCGACGTCATAGCGCTCCATTTAGCGCGACCGTCTCCCGCCGCGTGGCGCCTGCTCGGCGTCTTCCTGGCTGCTGAAGTTGGCGCCCCGTGGTGGCCGTGGTGCCCCCGCGATGTCGTCCGTCGGCGCGCCCGCCGCGACGAAGTCGGCAGCCAGCGCCGGGCTGGCGAAGGTCTGGCTCGTGGGGATCTGCGGCCCGTAGCTGGCAACCATCATGGTGTTCGGATAGAGCGGGCTGTCGAAAACGTGCTTGCGCACTTCCAGCAGGCCCATGGAGCCGAAGATATCCACCATCGTGGTCATCTGCTTGGCGGTCGAGGTTTTCGGGCCTTCGACCAGCAGCGGGGCATTCCAGTTACTGCGATCGGCGAACGCGTCGAGACGCTGCTCGGGCTTGGTCGCAGGGTCGATGACCAGGGCATAGTCCGCGTCACTGAGTACCTGGTTGGGCACGCGCGCCGGCCAGAAGGTCGCGGTGAACGGACTGTAGTCTGGGTTGTAGCCACCTCGGCAATAGGCGGTGTCGGCCTGCCATGGCAAGCCCATCCAGCGGTTCAGGTCGCCGGGGCCTTGCCCGTACAACGGACCACCGACAGCCAGGGCCTGGGTCTGGTTCAGGGTTGGGCCGTAGTCCGGCTGGGGGCTGCCGGCCGGGCGCTGACGAATGCGCCAGGGCTTGGCGTAGAGCGGCAGATGGCGCATCGGCCAGGTCAGTTCGCAACCGGGGTGGAAAGCGTCGGCCAGGCAGAAGTCCAGGGCGGCGCGGTCAAGCATGGCTGGCTGCTCTGCCAGGGCTACCGAATCCAGATTGTCCGGGAGTGGGAGGCCGGGCCAGTCGGCCTCGAACTGGCCGTCAGCCCAGCGGCTGAGCGCCAGGTACTGTGTCTGGGTGATCGACGAGTTCTGGCGTGGGCTGGGGTTGTTCCCCAGCTCCATGTCATCGCCGTAGATCCAAGGCCAGGGCAGCGGGTTGTTGTCGGCAGGTTCAGGCAGGCGGAAGCTGTTGAGGATCTGTCGGCGGGTTTCCTGGAATACGTCGTAGTCTCCTGGTGCCGGTTTGTGCGCCAGCTTGGCGATGAAGGCCGGGTCTTCGAAGTTGTAGGGGCTGTTGTGGCCGAACTGGGTAGCGAAGCCCTGGTTGACCCACTGCAGGCCCGATAGACGTTGCAGGATCGGGTAGACATCCTGGCGGAAGGAGGTCGAGGTGTTCGGCTTCAGCCAGCCGGCCTGGATGAACAGGTCGTAGGTCAGGTCGTAGAGCGTGCGTACCGTCTTGACCTGGGGTGCATAGTTGGGCGGCGCGGTCACCACCCAGGCCGATTCGACCGGAATCGACCGGCCGCCGATGCTGACCTGGGCGCTGATCGGTCCATCGCTGGTGTCGTCGTACCAGCCATCGGCGTTGATGAAGCTGTTGTCGTCCTTGGGGTTGAAGATCGGCGTGTTCCGGGGCGAGGCCGATACACCGCGGCCGCCGAGGAACAGCAGGCGACCCTGGGCATCGGTGCGCAACTCACCCAGATACACTGGCACGCCTTCGTACTGGCCGTTGAACTCGACACCGGCCTGGTTCGTGCCGCGGATGCTTTGCAGGCCGCCGTCGATGGCCAGGGCTGCGCGGGCCTTGGGGTCCTTGATCTCGGCATTGCGCAGGGGCAGCACCTTGCTGGCGGCTTCGGGAATGTCCATCGCCAACTGCCACTGGTACCACTGCGCCTTGCGGTTGGCGACATGGGCCGACCAGGTGATCTCGGCGTCTTGCGCGGTCAGTTCGGCGACCACCTCTCCAGCCAGGTTGTAGCCATAGATGCGGAACTCGGCGGCCTGGCGCTTCAGTGCACCCTGGGCGTCCCGGTAGAAGCCCAGTGGCTCGGGCCGCGGCTCGGTCACCTGGGGGCCGATGAAGTAGTCCGATTCACTGTTGCCGACCCGCGCCACGCCGATCGCGGGATGGATCGCGGCGCTGACGATGCGCTTGTCCTTGGGAGGGGTTTGGCTGCCGTGGTGATGCGGGGTATGGCCGGGGGTGATCGACATGAGTGCTCTCCGCGTTCCGTGCTAAAGAGGATGTGCCCGACCTGCGGGCAGGATCCCTGGGCGGGTGCCGGTCAGCACCGTCGGATGAGGGCGTGAGGAGCACCGCCCGCAGACTCTAGTAAAGGGCTTGCGGTTTGTCGAATGGCTTTTTGCTATTACGGCGGGAGATTCCCCGGGCACCTCTGGCAAGGCGTCCGGGGCGGCTCGGATCAACTGGCCTGGGCGAGGATCAGGCCGTTCTCGCTGGCCATTTCCAGGCAGATGGCGACGAACTTGGAGGTCGGGGTGTGGCTGCCGTCGCCGACGCTTTCCAGCGGCACCAGCGGGTTCACTTCCGGGTAGTAGGCGGCGGCCTGGCCGGCGGGGATGTCGAAGGCCAGCAGGGTGAAGCCCTTGACCCGACGCTCGCGACCGTCTTCCCAGAGCGACACGATGTCGACCTTCTGCCCCGGCTTGAAGCCCAGGCGGATGATGTCCGCCTCGTTGACGAACAGCACCTCGCGCTGGCCCTTGACCCCACGGTAGCGGTCGTCGAGACCATAGATGGTGGTGTTGTACTGGTCGTGGGAACGCATCGACTGCAGGATCAGGTCCGGCTTCCTGCCCGTGGCGTGGGTGAGCTCGTGGATCAGGTCGCTCGGCAGGCCGTTGGAGCGGAAGTTCGCCCGGCCCGAAGGCGTGTTCCAGCGCCGGGCGCCGGCGGCGTTGCCCAGGTAGAAACCGCCCGGGTGCCCGATACGCTGGTTGAAGTCCTTGAAGCCGGGAATGGTGTCGGCGATCAGGTCGCGGATGCGGTTGTAGTCGCCCACCAGCCAGTTCCAGTCCACCGGGTGCGAGCCGAGGGTCGCGGCGGCGATGCCGGCGATGATCGCCGGTTCCGAGCGCATCTGTTTCGACAGCGGCTGCAACTGGCCGTTGGAGGCGTGGACCATGCTGAACGAGTCTTCCACGGTCACCGCCTGGGTGCCTTCGGCCTGCAGGTCGATGTCGGTGCGGCCCAGGCACGGCAGGATCAGCGCTTCCTTGCCGTGGGTCAGGTGGCTGCGGTTGAGCTTGGTGCTGATCTGCACGGTCAGGTCGCAGTTGCGCAGGGCTTCGAAGGTCCGCGGGCTGTCCGGGGTGGCCTGGGCGAAGTTGCCGCCGAGGCCGATGAACACCTTGGCGCGGCCCTCGAGCATGGCATGGATGGCTTCGACCACGTTATGGCCGTTGCTGCGGGGTACCTTGAACTGGAAGCGGCGTTCCAGGGCGTCGAGCAGGGCCACCGGTGGGCGCTCGTTGATGCCCATGGTGCGGTCGCCCTGCACGTTGCTGTGGCCGCGTACCGGGCACAGGCCTGCGCCCGGCCGGCCGATGTTGCCGCGCAGCAACATCAGGTTGGCGATTTCCTGGATGGTCGCCACCGAATGGCGGTGCTGGGTGATGCCCATGGCCCAGCACATGATGACGCTCTTGCTCTTGGCGTACATCCGCGCCGCCTGCTCGATTTCGACCAGGGGCAGGCCCGATTGCGAGACGATCTGTGCCCATGGGGTTTCGTCGATGGCGGCCAGGTAGTCGAGCACGTTGGCGGTGTGTTCGTTGAGGAAGTCATGGTCGAACACCGACGGCTCGTTCGCCGCCTGGGCCTCGCGCTCCCATTGCAGCAGGAACTTGGCCATGCCGCGCAGCACGGCCATGTCGCCGCCCAGGGCCGGGCGGAAGTAGGCGGTGTTGGTCGGCTTGTTGCCGTTGGTGAGCATTTCCAGCGGGTGCTGGGGATGCTGGAAGCGCTCCAGGCCGCGCTCCTTGAGCGGGTTGATGCAGACCACCTGGGCACCGCGTTTCACGGCTTCACGCAGCGGTTCGAGCATGCGCGGGTGGTTGGTGCCGGGGTTCTGGCCCCAGACGAAAATCGCGTCGGCGTGTTCGAAGTCGTCGAAGGTCACGGTGCCCTTGCCGACCCCGACACTTTGCGCCAGGGCCACGCCGCTGGCCTCGTGGCACATGTTCGAGCAATCGGGGAAGTTGTTGGTGCCGAAGGCCCGGACGAACAGTTGATACAGGTACGCCGCCTCGTTGCTGGCCCGGCCCGAGGTGTAGAACTCGGCCTGGTCAGGGCTGTCGAGGTTCAGCAGGTGCTTGGCGATCAGCGCGTACGCCGCGTCCCAACTGATGGGCTTGTAGCGGTCGGTGGTCGGGTCGTAGCTCATCGGCTCGGTCAGGCGGCCCTGGTACTCGAGCCAGTAGTCGGACTGCTCGAACAGCGAGCTGACGCTGTGCTTGGCAAAGAACGCGGCATCCACCCGACGCTTGGTGGCTTCCCAGTTGACGGCCTTGGCGCCGTTCTCGCAGAACTTGACCA
This sequence comes from Pseudomonas sp. Tof1, assembly GCF_055390395.1. NCBI lineage: Bacteria > Pseudomonadati > Pseudomonadota > Gammaproteobacteria > Pseudomonadales > Pseudomonadaceae > Pseudomonas > Pseudomonas sp. Tof1. The sequence continues at coordinate 304,659 of NZ_AP024344.1, forward strand.
TGCCGCTTTCCGGCGAGTCGCCCCAGGCGCAGCCGGGGCAGTCGAAGCCGCCGTTCTGGTTGGTCTTGAGCATCATGCGGATGTTCTTCAGCGCGTTGTCGCTGGTCAACCAGGCCTGGGCCACGCTGATCAGTGCGCCCCAGCCGCCGGCCGGACCCTTGTAGGGCTTGTAGCGTGGGGTCGGGATCTGGTCGGCTTGATTATGATTGCTCACGCGGGATTCTCCATCGCAGGGCTGTAGACCCGCGGCGCACTTTTCTGCGGCAGGTGAATAAGATTGAGGTTGTGCCGACGCGCCCATTGCAGCGCCAGGCCAGTGGGGGATGACAGGCTGACCAGGGTCTGGATGCCGGCCCGCAGCACTTTCTGGATCAATTCCAGACTGCAGCGGCTGGTGACGATGGCCACGCCACCGGCGGTCGGGATCTGTTGGCGGACCAGCGCGCCGATCAGCTTGTCGAGGGCGTTGTGCCGGCCGATGTCTTCGCGGCCCAGCAGCAGTTCGCCCTGATCGTTCATGAACACGGCGGCATGCACGGCACCGCAGTGCTGGCCCAGCGGCTGGAAGGCGCTGATGCGTTGGCGCAGGTCGACCAGCCAGGCGGCCGGCGGCAGCGGTGCGCCGGGTAGTACGTTCAGTTCCGGCAGGGCCTGCTCCAGCGCCTCGACGCCGCACAGGCCGCAGCCGCTGGTGCCGGCCAGTTGTCGGCGCTGCTGCTTGAGACTCCAGAACGCGCGGCTGGAAATCTCCACTTCGGCGTAATGGGCAGCGCCATTGCTGGTCAGTTTCAGGTCGTAGAGTTCGGTGGCGTCATGGATGATGCCGCTGCCGAGGCTGAAACCGACGATGAAGTCTTCCAGGTCGGTGGGCGTGACCAGCATCACGGCCTGGCTGATGCCGTTGTAGGCGATGGCCAGCGCGACTTCTTCGGCGAGTGAGGTCTCAGCGGCTTCGTGATGATCGAGGTCGCTGTACTGGTAGCTCTGGCTGGCGGCCGGCGCGGCTGCTGTGGTGACAGGAATCGCGCAGCCGTCTGGCTTGGCGTGCATGGAGGATTACCGGCGAAATGTACGGTGCTAAGACTAGGCGCGGCAAAAGGTCACGTCTAATCGCTAGTACTGATCCACCGATAGATGATGTCGATCAAAGTCCGCTTGGCGATTTCTGATAAAGCCTGAAGCAGGCTTCGGCCAGGGCCGAGCGCGGCGCGCCACGGCGCATGATCAGGCCGAGGTTGGCCAGGGTCCGGGCATTTTCGATCGGTTGCAGGCTCAGGTGGTCGGTCAGGGTCTCAAGGCCGCTGTTGAGCGGCATGATCGCGCAGCACAGGCCGCCATTCACGGCTTGCAACAATTGATGAACGGCGTCGGTCTGCAGCAGCGGTTGTGGGCTCAGGCCACGGCTGTGGAAGTTGTGGTCGATGGACTGGCGAAAGTGCATGCCGCTGGTGAGCATGCCCAGCGGCAGTTCGGTCAGCGCCTCCCAGCTCAGCGGCTGGTCGCCGAAGTCGAAGAAGCGCTGGTCGTAGAGCAGGCCCATGGCGGTTTCGCTCAGGGGCAGGGCGTCGAAGCGCTCGGTGTCCAGGCGATCGAGGTAGGAGACGCCGAGGTCGAGGCGGTTGCTCGCCAACTGTTCGAGAATCTGTTCGGAACTGAGGGACGACAGTTCGAAACGCAGGTCCGGGTGTTCGGCATGCAGGCGCTGCATCAGGTGCAGCGGGTCGAAGTTCGACAGCGGCACCACGCCCAGGCGCAGGGTGCCGATCAGGTTGCCGCGACAGGCGGCGGCCTCGGCCTGCAGGCCATCGTAGGCCGCCAGCACGGTGCGGGCCCAGGCCAGCACCCGTTCGCCGGGCGCGGTGAAACCCTCGAAGCGCTGGCCGCGGTTGACCAGTTGCAGGTCGAGTTCTTCCTCCAGGTTGCGCAGGCGCATGGACAGGGTCGGCTGGGTGATGTGGCAGCGTGCCGCCGCCTGGCCGAAGTGTCGCGTTTCGTCCAGGGCAATCAGGAATTTCAGCTGTTTGATGTCCATCGTCGCTCCAGGCGCGGTCCAGGCCCGGATTCTAGCGCGGTTGGGCTACGCTGAGTCATGGGTCTGTCCGGAACCTGTCGCAGACGTGCCCGGTCCAGTGGTTCGCGTCTGGATATCACCCATCAAGGAGAAGAAACCATGAGTATCCTCAGCTTCGTGAAAGAGGCGGGCGAGAAGCTGCTCGACTTGCTGACCCCGGGCAATGCCAATGCCGGCGAGCAACTCAAGGCGCATATCGCCAGGGTCGGCCTGGGCAACCCGAATGTCCAGGCCACGGTGGAGAGCGACAAGGTGACGGTCACGGGCGAGGTCGCCAGCCAGGAGGAGAAGGAAAAGATCCTGCTGGCGCTGGGCAACATTGCCGGTGTCGGCAGCGTCGACGACCAGCTCACGGTCAGTGGGCCGGTGCAGGCGGCCGCGCGGTTTGTCGTGGTGAAGTCGGGCGACACACTGAGCGCGATCTCCAAGGCGGTCTATGGCGACGCCAACCAGTACAACAGGATCTTCGAGGCCAACAAACCGTTGCTGTCACATCCGGACAAGATTTATCCGGGTCAGACGCTGCGTATTCCCGAGTAATGCCCGGCCTGTAGGAGCAGGGCTTGCCCGCGAAGCTTTTAGCGCCCTCATGACGCGTTCGCGGGCAAGCCGGATCGCCGTACCGCCCGCTCCTACAAGTCAGCGATCAATTCGCGGTAGTCGCCCACGGCGGCGAATTCCTCGGTGTCCTTGGGCCCCTTGCGACTGTCCGGCTCGCGCACCGCCAGCAGGTGCGCGACGCCGAAGCGCCGGGCGCTGCGCAGGATCGGCAGGGTATCGTCGATGAACAGGCTGCGTGCCGGATCGAAGCCGATATCGACCTGCAGCGCGTCCCAGAATGACGGGGATTCCTTGGCGAAGCCGTAATCATGGGAACTGATCAGGCGCTCGAAGTAGGGTGCCAGTTCGACCCGCTCCAGCTTCAGTGACAACGAATCGCGATGGGCGTTGGTGATCAGGATCACCCGCTTGCCCGCCTGGCGGATCGCCTTCAGGAAGGTGTCGGCGTCCGGACGCAGGGCGATCAGGTGCGCGGTTTCCCGCTTCAGCTCGCGCACCGGCAGCTTGAGCTCCTCGCTCCAGAAGTCCAGGCAGTACCATTGCAACTGGCCGGCGTGGTCCCGGAACAGTGAACCCAGCTCCGCCTCGGCCATGGCCAGGCTGACGCCGTGCAGCTCGGCATAGCGTCGCGGCAGGTGTTCCATCCAGAAGTGGTTGTCGTAATGCAGGTCGAGCAGGGTGCCGTCCATGTCCAGCAGAACGGTATCGATGTCGCGCCAGGGTAATGAGGGCATGGGAAACTTCTCGACCGGGAAAAAGGATATCCGACACAGACAATCGGAAAAGCCACGGTATAGTAACCCGTTAACGCCCAGGAGCCGCCATGCGCCAGAAACCCACCGTACTTGCCCGTGAAATCGTCGCCAGCAGCCGTCTGTTCCGTGTCGAGCAGGTCCAGTTGCGTTTCTCCAACGGTGTCGAGCGCACCTATGAACGACTGGTGGGCAAGGGCACCGGTTACGGTGCGGTGATGATCGTGGCGATGCTCGATGCCGAGCATGCGGTGCTGGTCGAGGAATATTGCGGTGGCACCGATGAGTACGAACTGTCGCTGCCCAAGGGGCTGATCGAGCCGGGCGAGGATGTGCTGGCGGCGGCCGAGCGGGAGCTGAAGGAAGAGGCCGGTTTCGGTGCCCGGCAACTGGAGCACCTGACCGAGTTGTCGTTGTCGCCGGGCTACATGAGCCAGAAGATCCAGGTGGTCCTGGCCAGCGACCTGTATGAAGAGCGTCTTGAGGGTGACGAGCCCGAGCCGATGCGGGTCGACCGGGTGAACCTGCGCGAGCTGGCCGGCCTGGCGCAGAACCCGCAATTCACCGAGGGTCGTGCGCTGGCGGCGTTGTACCTGGCCCGTGACCTGTTGACCCAGCGTGGAGTGTTTCAACCATGAGTGATTCGTTTGTGAGCCTGCCGCATCCGTTCCTGGCCCCGGTCATCGAACTGGCCTGCCAGGCCGGCGAGGCGATCCTGCCGTTCTGGCGGGCTGATGTCGAAGTGATGGACAAGGCCGATGCCTCGCCGGTGACGGCCGCGGACCTGGCGGCGCATCACCTGATCGTCGCCGGCCTGAGCGCCTTGGCGCCGGATATCCCGGTGTTGTCCGAGGAAGACGCCGACATCCCCCGTGAGGTCCGTGCCGGTTGGCAGCGCTGGTGGCTGGTGGACCCGCTGGACGGTACCAAGGAGTTCATTTCCGGCAGTGAAGAGTTCACTGTGAATATTGCGCTGATCGAGCAGGGGCGGGTGGTGTTTGGCGTGGTTTCGATGCCGACCAGCGGTCGTGCCTATTTCGGCGGCGCCGGTCTGGGCGCCTGGCGCGCGGACCGCGGCCTGCCGCCCGAACCGATACGGGTGCGGACCCAGCCGCCGGCCGGTAACGCGTTCACGGTGGTGGCCAGCCGTCGGCATTCCAGCCCCGAGCAGGAGCGGTTGCTGTCCGGGCTGAGTGCCAGCCTGGGTGAGCTGGAGCTGGCGAATATCGGCAGTTCGCTGAAGTTCTGTCTGCTGGCCGAAGGCGCCGCGGACTTCTATCCGCGCCTGGCGCCAACCTCCCAGTGGGATACGGCGGCGGCCCAGGGCGTACTGGAGGGGGCGGGCGGTGAAGTGCTGGAACTGAGCGGCGAGCGCTTCAGTTATCCGGCGCGGGAGTCGTTGCTCAATCCGTTTTTCCTGGCCTTGCCGGAGCAGGCGTTGTGGCGGGAGCAGTTGCCGAAGATGCCGCAGGCCTAGACGTTTTACTGATTGTAGGAGCCGGGCTTGCCCGCGAACCGCCAGCGGCGGCCATCCGGAACGGTTTTGAATGGCCGCCTTTGGCGGTTCGCGGGCAAGCCCGGCTCCTACAGTGCGTGGCAGGTTCGTTTTTTGAGGGTTGCAATTACGGGGGGATTTCAGCGGTGCAGCACGTACTGGCCGCTGAAACGCACCGCCTCGTCTTCGCTGCCGACATTCATCACCCGGGTCTCCAGGGTCAGCCGCGCGCGGCCGTAACGCTGGTAGGTGGCCAGGAATTTTTTCCAGACCTTCTCGTCCGGTGCCGCACAGATCGCCTCGGCATCGCCGGTGACCGGCAGCGGGTAGCTGATCTGGCCCTCCTGGATCACGATGTGCCCGTCCGCGATACCCGCCTCGTGCAGGCTCAGGTGCAGCCAGCCCCAGCCGGCCAGCACCGCGCCGCAGTACAGGCTGCCGCCGAACATGGTGCTCTTGTGGTTGACGTTGGGTTCCAGCGGCAGCCACAGGCGCAGTTGTCCGCCCTCCCAGCCGCCGACCTTGAGCCCCATCTCGCGTGTCAGGGGAATGTCGTGGTGCAGGATGGATTCCAGGTAGTGGCTGTCGCGGTTCATGCAGTGACCTCTGTGGTGTGATTCATTCGAGCTCCTCGCCGCCGCTGTGGCTGCCGCTGTCGAAGCTCAGGCCGTGTTTGCGCAGTTTGTCGTGCAGGGTCTTGCGCGGGATGCCGAGGGCTTCGGCGAGGCTGCGCAGGGAGCTGTGGGAGCGCGCCAGTTCGGCGGCGATCAGCGATTTCTCGAAGTGCTCGACCTGTTCGCTCAGGCCGCCAGCGCGATTGCCAACGGCGATCTGCGCATCGAGGCTTTCCGGGGCACTGTTGTCCAGCGCCAGTTCCAGGCCAAGGGCGAAACGCTCGGCGGCATTCTGCAGTTCGCGCACGTTGCCCGGCCAGCCGTGGCGCAGCAGCAGCGCCCGTTGCGCCGGCTGCAGGCCATGGGGCGGCAGGCCATGGCGGCCGCTGGCTTCGTCGGCGAAATGCTGGAACAGGACCAGCACATCTTCACCGCGTTCGCGCAGTGGCGGAATGCGCAGCGGCGCGACGTTCAGCCGGTAGTACAGGTCGGCGCGGAAGCGGCCCTGATCGGCGGACTGGCGCAGGTCCTCCTTGGTCGCGGCGATGATGCGGATATCCAGCGGGATCTGCTGGTTGCCCCCCAGGCGTTCGACCACCCGCTCCTGCAACAGGCGCAGCAGCTTGACCTGGACATCCAGGCTCATGCTTTCGATTTCATCGAGGAACAGGGTGCCGCCGTTGGCGAATTCGAACTTGCCGATCCGGCGTTTCTGCGCGCCGGTGAAGGCGCCCGGTTCGTGGCCGAACAACTCGCTTTCCACCACCGACTCGGCCAGGGCGCCGGCGTTGATCGCCACGAAGGGGCCGTTGCGCCGGTTCGACAGGTCATGCAGGGCACGGGCGACGACTTCCTTGCCGGCGCCGGTTTCGCCGAGGATCAGCACGTCGGCCTTGGTCGCCGCGAGGGCGCCGATCTGTTCACGCAGGCGCTGCATCTGCGGCGAGTGGCCGAGCAAGCGGGTCGCCAGTTGCTGGCGATCGCTCAGGGCCAGGCGCAGGCTGCGGTTGTCCAGCACCAGGCGGCGCAGGGCCAGGGCGCGGCGCACGCTGTCGAGCAGGGCATCGCTGGCGAAGGGTTTTTCCAGAAAGTCATAGGCCCCGGCGCGCATCGCCTGGACCGCCAGCGGCACGTCGCCATGGCCGGTGATCAGCAGCACCGGCAGCTCCGGGTCCTGGGCATGCAGCTCGTTGAGCAATTCGATGCCGTCCATGCCCGGCATGCGGATATCGCTGACGACCACACCCGGCCAGTCGCGCTCGATGCGCGCGGCCAGGCCACGGGCCTCGGCCAGCGGCAGGATCTTCAGGCCGGCCAGATCCAGGGTCTGGCTCAGGGCCTGGCGCAGGTGGGGATCGTCGTCGATCAGTACCACCTGGGTCTGGTGGTCGATATTCATACACTCGAGTCCTCGGCCGGTTGCAGGCTGACGCCGGGGGCGCCGGCGCGCATCCGCAGGGTTATCAGGGCGCCGCCTTCACGGTGGTTGGCAAACAGCAGTTCGCCGCCGAAGGCGCGCATCAGGGAATCACAGATCGCCAGGCCCAGGCCGAGCCCCTGGGTGCGCGTCTTGGTGGTGTAGAACGGCTCGCCGGCGCGACCCAGGGCTTCCAGGCAGAAACCCGGGCCGTTGTCGCGAATGGTCAGGGTCACGCCTTCCGGCGATTCCTGGGCACTGAGCCACAGCTTGCGCGGCGGGGCCTTTTCGGTCAGGGCGTCGAGGGCGTTTGCCAGCAGGTTGCCGAGCACCTGGCGCAACCGGGTTTCGCCGGCCTCGACCCACAGCGCGGCGGCCGGCAGGTCGCGGATCAGTTCGACTTCCATCGCCCGTCGGCGCTTGGCCAGCAGGGCCAGGGCGTCGTCGAGCGCCGGCTGCAGGGCCACGCTTTCCGGGGCATGCCGGTCGCGGCGGGCGAACGCGCGCAGGTGGGCGATGATCGACGCCATGCGTCCGGTCAGCTCGCTGATCAGCTTGAGGTTGCCGCGGGCGTCGTCGGTGCGCTGGTGATCGAGCAGCACCTCGGCGTTTTCCGCATAGCTGCGGATCGCCGCCAGTGGCTGGTTGAGTTCGTGGCTGATGCTTGCCGACATGGTGCCCAGGGCCGAAAGCTTGCCGGCCTGGACCAGGTCGTCCTGGGCGCGCACCAGTTCCTGCTGGGCATGCTCGCGCTCCAGTACTTCCTGCTTGAGTCGGCGGTTGAGGCCTTCCAGGTCGCTGGTCCGCTCGGCGACGCGCATTTCCAGTTCGCGGCGGGCCTTGGCCTCGAAGGCGATTCGCTCCAGGTAATGCCGCCGGCGCTGCATCATCAGCCCGAGCAGCAGCATCAGCACCAGCAGGGTCGCGCCGCCGACCGCGACGACGGTGCGCACGGGGCGATCGATCAGCGTCCGCGGGGCGAGGATGCTGACGCTCCAGCCGGTTTCGTCGATCTGCCGGGTCTGGGTCAGCCAGGCCGTGGGGTTGAGGTTCAGCGGCTGCGGATTGCGCGTCGGGTAGGGCTGGACGGCGGTGATGGCATCGCGTTCGTTGCCGTCCAGGGGGCGGGTCGCACGAAAGCGCCACTCCGCCCGCGAGGTCAGGATCACCACGCCATTGTGGTCGGTCACCAGCAGTTGTTCGGGGGTCTTGCCCCAGAGGCTTTCGGTGTGGTCCAGGTCGACCTTGACCACCAGCGCGCCGATCACCTTGTCGCCGTCGCGTACCGCTGCGGCGAAGAAGTAGCCACGCTTGCCCGAGGTGGTGCCGAGGCCGAAGAAACGCCCGAGGCGACCGGCCATGGCTTCGCTGAAGTAGGGGCGGAAAGCGAAATTGCGGCCGACGAAGCTGTCGTGCTTGTCCCAGTTGGAGGCGGCCAGGGTCTTGCCGCTGGTGTCCATCAGGTACATGACTTCGGCACCGGTCTGGTTGCAGATGTCGCGCAGCAGGCTGTTGGCGCTTCCCAGACGCAGGCTCTGGTCCGGCTCGGCGAGTACGGCGCGCAGGGCCGGCAGGTCGCCGAGGATCTGCGGCAGGACCTCGTAGCGGTGCAGGGTACCCAGCAGGTTGGCGACGTAGAGGTCGAGGGTCTGGCGATTCTGGCTCACCAGTTCGCTGCGGTAGTAACGCTCGGCGAGATGTTCCAGTGGCCACAGCAGCGGCGCCAGGCACAGGAACAGCAGGGCCAGGCTGCGCCAGCGGGGTCTGCGGGGAATGGGTGGAGTCGTGATCATCGGGAATGCGCCGGTGGAGTCCGACGCATTATGGGGGAGGGCGCGCAATCAATAAATGACGTTTCGCCGGCCTCAGCCCTGTTCGGCAAGGCACTCGCGCAATGCCGTATGCCAATCCGGCTGGCTCACCTGCCATTCGCGCAACAGGCGGCTGCAGTCCAGGCGCGAGTTCAGCGGGCGGGTGGCCGGCGTTGGGTAGGCGCTCGACGGGATGGCCTCGAGGATCGCGCACGGCTTGTTCAGGGCCAGCAGCTGTTCGCCGATTGCCTGGGCGAAACCGAACCAGGAGGTTTCACCGCTGGCGGTCAGGTGGTAGGTGCCCCAGGCGCCGGCCTGGCCGGCCTGCCAGCGTTCGATCAGGGCGCGGGTGCTGTTGGCGATGGTCCCGGCCCAGGTCGGTGCCCCAACCTGGTCGGCGACGATGCGCAGTTCCGGTTTCTCCTGCAGCAGCCGCTGCATGGTCAGCAGGAAGTTGCGCCCGTGGCTGGAGTAGACCCAACTGGTGCGCAGGATCAGGTGCTGGCCCTGGGCTGCGGCGATGGCCCGCTCGCCGGTCAGCTTGCTGCGGCCGTAGACGCTCAGCGGGTTGGTCTCATCGTCCTCGGTGTAGGGCTCGGCCTTGCTGCCGTCGAACACGTAGTCGGTGGAGTAGTGAATCAGCGGTACGCCGAGGTCGGCGGCTTCCTGGGCGAGCACGCCCGGTGCCGTGGCGTTGATCGCGAAGGCCAGGTCCGGCTCGGACTCGGCCTGGTCGACGGCGGTATGGGCCGCGGCGTTGATGATCAGGCCCGGGCGGTGGGCGCGGACCTGCTGGCGAATCTGCTCGGGGTGGGCCAGGTCGAGCTGGTCGCGTCCGAGCACCACCAGTTGGCCGAGGTCGCCCAGACGTTTCTGCAGCTCGCGGGAGACCTGGCCATGCTGGCCGCTGATGAGGATTTTCAGGGGATATGTGCTCATTCGAACAGATCGGCCTCGTGCAGGAGTTTACCGTTCTGATCCTTGGCCGAGAGCTGTGGAACCCCTTCGAATTCCCAGTCGATGGCCAGGGTCGGGTCGTCCCAGCGGATGGTGCGTTCGGCGCTGGGGGTGTAGTAGTCGGTGGTCTTGTAGAGGAATTCGGCGTAGTCGCTGAGGACCACGAAGCCGTGGGCGAAGCCTTCGGGCACCCACAGCTGGCGATGGTTTTCGCCGGACAGGCGCACGCCGACCCACTGGCCGAAATGCGCCGAGCTGCGGCGGATGTCGACGGCCACGTCGAGCACTTCGCCGGCGATCACCCGTACCAGTTTGCCCTGGGTGTTCTGCATCTGATAGTGCAGGCCGCGCAGCACCCCTTTCTGGGAGCGCGAATGGTTATCCTGGACGAAATTCGGGTTCAGCCCCGTGGCTTCCTGAAAGGCCCGCGCGTTGAAGCTCTCGTAAAAGTAGCCGCGCTCGTCGCCGAAGACCTTGGGTTCAAGGATCACCACACCGGGCAGGCGTGTCGGAGTTGCCTTCATTGCTGTTCCTCTCCGGCGAGGGTGAACAGGTACTGTCCATAACCGGTCTTGCCAAAGTACCGGGCGCGTTCGAGCAGGTGTTCGCGGTCGATCCAGCCATTCTGGTAGGCGATTTCTTCCAGGCAGGCGACTTTCAGGCCCTGGCGATGCTCGATGGTCTGCACGTACTGCGAAGCCTCCAGCAGGCTGTCATGGGTGCCGGTATCGAGCCAGGCAAAGCCGCGGCCAAAGCGCTCGACCCGCAGGTCGCCACGCTTGAGGTAGGCATTGTTGACGTCGGTGATTTCCAGTTCGCCGCGTGGCGACGGCTTGACCGCCTTGGCGATTTCGATGACATCGTTGTCGTAGAAGTACAGGCCGGTGACCGCGTAGCTGGATTTCGGCCTGGCCGGTTTTTCCTCGATGGACAGGGCACGACCTTCGTCGTCGAAGTCGATGACACCGAAACGCTCCGGGTCCTTGACCCAGTAGCCGAACACCGTTGCGCCTGCCGGCTGACGTGAGGCCCTTTGCAACTGCGTGCTGAAGGACTGTCCGTGGAAGATATTGTCGCCGAGGATCAGGCACACCGGATCCTTGCCGATGAATGCCTCACCGATCAGGAACGCCTGGGCCAGGCCGTCCGGCGACGGCTGCTCGGCATAGCTGAAGTGCACGCCGAACTGGCTGCCGTCACCCAGCAGGTTGCGGTACTGCGGCAGGTCCTGCGGGGTGGAAATGATCAGGATGTCGCGAATGCCGGCCAGCATCAGCACCGAGATCGGGTAGTAGATCATCGGCTTGTCGTAGATCGGCAGCAGTTGCTTGGATACCCCGAGGGTGATCGGGTGCAGGCGGGTGCCGGAGCCACCGGCCAGTACGATACCTTTCATCATGCCAACAATTCCTTGTGGTCGAGGGAGCCCAGGCGTTCGCCCTGGTAGCTGCCGTCCTGTACCCGGCGGCACCATTCCAGGTTCTCCAGGTACCACTGCACGGTCTTGCGCAGACCGCTTTCGAAGGTTTCTTCCGGGGTCCAGCCCAGTTCGCGTTCGATCTTGCCGGCGTCGATGGCGTAGCGCAGGTCGTGGCCCGGGCGGTCCTTGACGAAGGTGATCAGGTCAGCGTACCGCGCCACACCGGCCGGGCGGGCTGGCGCCAGTTCCTCCAGCAGGGCGCAGATACCACGCACCACGTCGATATTCTTCTGCTCGTTATGGCCACCGATATTGTAGGTCTCGCCGACCACGCCATCGGTCACCACCTTGAACAGGGCGCGGGCGTGGTCCTCGACGAACAGCCAGTCACGGACCTGCTGGCCGTCGCCATAGACCGGCAGCGGCTTGCCGGCCAGGGCATTGAGGATCACCAGCGGAATCAGCTTTTCCGGGAAGTGGAACGGCCCGTAGTTGTTCGAGCAGTTGGTCAGCAGCACCGGCAGGCCGTAGGTGCGATGCCAGGCGCGGACCAGGTGGTCGGACGCCGCCTTGCTCGCCGAGTAGGGCGAGCTGGGGGCGTACGGGGTGGTCTCGGTGAACAGGTCATCGACGCCATGCAGGTCGCCGTACACTTCGTCGGTGGAGATGTGGTGGAAGCGAAAGGCGCTTTTTTGCGGCTCGGCGAGCTTCGACCAGTAGCCGCGGGCGGCTTCCAGCAGGCTGTAGGTGCCGACGATATTGGTCTGGATGAAGTCCGACGGGCCGTCGATGGAGCGGTCGACATGGGACTCGGCGGCCAGGTGCATGATCGCGTGGGGCTCAAAGCGGGCCAGCACCGCGCTGACGGTAGCCTGGTCGACGATATCGGCCTGGACGAACTCGTAGCGGGTATCGGTCGCGATGCTGGTCAGCGACTCGAGGTTGCCGGCGTAGGTCAGCTTGTCGAGGTTGAGCACTTCATGCTCGGTGTTGCGGATCAGGTGCCGAATCAGGGCGGAACCGATAAAGCCGGCGCCGCCGGTGACTAGAATACGCATGTCGGTGTGCCTTTTCCTTAGACGGACATTCAGTTGATGCAGCATAGCTTGTGGGGAGGGAGGCAACGGTGCAAGTGCGATTGCTCCTGTATCGGTGCGGACTCTTCCTACTTTACTTCGCACTTGCGTATTGACGGCGCCGATGGCGATATAGACACCCGATAAAAACTTCAGGGAGTCGTTACATGTTGCTCGCCACGTTGATCCGCCGTGCCAGTCTGCCGAGCCCGAATGTCTCGATGTCTTCGGCGCTGCAACTGCTCGAGGAGCATTACGGACTCTCTGGAACCCTGCAGGCGCTGGGCAGCCAGCAGGACCTCAATTACAGGGTCGACAGTGACAAGGGTCGGTTCGTTCTGAAAATCTGCCATGGCGACTACGCCAGCCTTGAGTTGCAGGCTCAGCACGCCGGGCTCGGGCACCTGGCCGGCCGCGACGGCCTGCGGGTACCGCGGGTGATCGCGGCGAACAATGGCCAGGACCTGCTGACCCTCGAGCTGGCCGGTCAGCCGCTGCATGTACGGCTGCTGGAGTACATCGAAGGCCAGTCGCTGACCCATCTCAAGCACCTCGGCCGCGAACTGGTGGTCGGTCTGGGACGCCTGTGCGGCGAGATGGACCGGGCGCTGGCGGACTTCCAGCACCCTGGCCTGGAGCGCACCCTGCAGTGGGACCCACGGCACGCCGGGGCGCTGATCGGGCACCTGCTGCCGGTGATTCGCGACCCGCAGCAGCAGGCGGTCATCCGCGAGGCCGCGGCCCAGGCCGCGCGCCGTCTGCAACCGCTGGTGGACAAGCTGCCGGTACAGGCCGTCCACCTGGATATCACCGATGACAATGTGGTCTGGCGCCGTGATGCGCAGCGCCATTGGCAATTGCAGGGCGTGATCGACTTCGGCGACCTGAGCCGCACCTGGCGGATCGCCGATCTGTCGGTGACCTGCGCGGCGCTGCTGCATCATGCCGCGGACGACCCTTTTGTGATCCTGCCGGCGATCCAGGCCTATCATGCGGTCAACCCGCTGCAACGGGAGGAGTGGCTGGCACTGTGGCCGCTGATCGTTGCCCGGGCCGCCGTATTGGTGCTCAGTGGCGAGCAGCAGGTCAGTATCGACCCGGACAACCGCTACAGCCGCGACAACCTGGCTCATGAGTGGGAGATTTTCGAGGTGGCGACCTCGGTGCCGTTCGAATTGATGGAAGCGGCAATTCTCACCGCCGTCGGGCAGCCCCTGGAACCGGTCGCCAGCGAAGGCTTTGCGCCGCTGTTGCCGGGGCTGGTCGGGCGGGAGTTCGCGTTGATCGACCTGGGCGTGCTCAGCCCGCATTTCGAGGCCGGCAACTGGGAGCAGGAAGGCGCCGACCAGCGCCTGCTGGCCGAGGCCGCGACGTTGCACGGCCTGGCGGCCAGCCGCTACGGGCAGTACCGCCTGTCGCGCACGCGTCCCGACAGTGCGGTAGAACCGGATACCTGCCCGTTGCATGTCGACTTGCGGGTCCCGGCCGGAACGACGGTGGAAGCGCCGTTCGCCGGTACCCTGCAGACCCTGGAGGAGGGTGTGTTGCAATTGGTGGGCAAGCCACTGAGCCTGCGGCTGTGGGGGCTGGAGGCGTCTCTCAGGCCGGGAGCGGCCGTGGTCAAGGGGCAGGTGCTGGGAGAGGCGGGAGCGGCGTTGCGCGTTCAGTTGTGCCGGCATGCCGAGCTGGAAGCGCCGCTGTTCTGCACGCCATCGCGCGCTGCCGCCTGGCAGGCGCTCTGCCCCTCGCCGGCGGCGTTGCTGGGACTTGCCTGCGATGCCGAGCCGGAACTGGACGCGGCTGAACTGCTGGCCCGGCGTGACGCCAGCTTTGCCCGCACGCAGAAACACTATTACGTCGATCCGCCACGTATCGAGCGTGGCTGGCGCAACCACCTGATCGACATGCAGGGCCGCTCCTACCTGGACATGCTCAATAACGTCGCGGTGCTCGGCCACGGTCATCCGCGGATGGCTGCCGAGGCGGCGCGCCAGTGGTCGCTGCTCAACACCAACTCGCGGTTCCACTACGCCGCGGTGACCGAGTTTTCCGAGCGGCTGCTGGCCCTGGCGCCGGACTCCATGGACCGGGTGTTCCTGGTCAACAGCGGGACCGAGGCCAACGACCTGGCGATCCGCCTGGCCTGGGCCTACAGCGGTGGGCGCGACATGCTCAGCGTGCTGGAGGCCTATCACGGCTGGTCGGTGGCGGCCGACGCGGTCTCGACCTCCATTGCCGACAACCCCCAGGCGCTGGAGAGCCGCCCGGACTGGGTACACCCGGTGACGGCACCCAATACCTATCGTGGGGCGTTCCGCGGCAGTGACAGCACGCCGGACTACGTGCGTAGCGTCGAACAGCAACTGGCCAAGCTGGCCGGGCAGAACCGCCAGTTGGCGGGGTTCATCTGCGAGCCGGTGTATGGCAATGCCGGCGGCATCGCGCTGCCGCCGGGCTACCTGCAACAGGTCTATGCGCTGGTACGGGCCCGGGGCGGCGTGTGCATCGCCGACGAGGTGCAGGTCGGCTACGGGCGCATGGGCAAGTTCTTCTGGGGCTTCGAGGAGCAGGGCGTGGTGCCGGACATCATCACCATGGCCAAGGGCATGGGCAACGGCCAGCCGCTGGGTGCGGTGATCACCCGGCGGGAGATCGCCGAGGCGCTGGAGGCCGAGGGCTACTTCTTCTCGTCGTCGGGCGGCAGCCCGGTCAGTTGCCGGATCGGCATGGCCGTGCTGGACGTGATGGCCGAGGAAAAGCTCTGGGAGAATGCCCAGGTCGTCGGCAGCTACTTCAAGGAGCGGCTGGAAGCCTTGATCGATCGTCATCCATTGGTGGGGGCGGTGCATGGTTCCGGTTTCTACCTGGGGGCGGAACTGATCCGCAACCGTGAAACCCTGGAGCCGGCGACCGAGGAAACCGCGCTGCTGTGCGACCGGTTGCGTGAGCTGGGGATTTTCATGCAGCCAACCGGCGACCACCTGAATATTCTGAAGATCAAGCCGCCGATGTGTACCACGCGCCGTAGCGTGGATTTCTTCGTCGACATGCTGTCGAAGGTACTGGACGAGGGGCTTTGAAATATAAAGCCGATTGTTATCGGTAAATTATGTCTCTATAAGAGCGAGTAATAATTTATTAGCTTTAAAAGCCGATTTTTATCGGCTATAAAGTCGGCATTACCTACGTTGAACACCCTCGACGGTTCACTGGAGTCCTGATCCCCATGAGTATCCTGCACAGCACCCCTCGCGCCGACGGCTTCCACATGCCTGCCGAATGGGCCCCCCAGACCCAGGTCTGGATGATCTGGCCCGAGCGCCCGGACAACTGGCGCCTGGGCGGCAAGCCGGCGCAGGCGGCCCATGCGGCAGTGGCCAAGGCCATCGCCCGGTTCGAGCCGGTGACGGTCGCGGTATCCGCCGGCCAGTATGAAAATGCCCGGGCGCGCCTGGATGTGCCGAACATTCGCCTGGTGGAGATGTCCAGCGACGACGCCTGGGTTCGTGACAGCGGGCCGACCTTCGTCATCAACCACCAGGGCGAAGTCCGTGGCGTGCACTGGGGCTTCAACGCCTGGGGTGGTTTCGACGGTGGCCTGTACTTCCCGTGGAACCGCGACGAACAGGTGGGCGGCAAGATTCTCGAAATCGAGCGCTGCCAGGAATACCGTACCGAAGGCTTCGTGCTCGAAGGCGGTTCGATCCATGTCGATGGCGAGGGCACGGTGATCACCACCGAGGAATGTCTGCTCAATCGCAACCGCAACCCGCACCTGAGCCGCGAGGAGATCGAGAAGGTTCTTGGCGAGCACCTGGCGGTGGAAAAGGTGATCTGGCTGCCGGACGGCCTGTTCAACGATGAAACCGATGGCCATGTGGATAACTTCTGCTGCTACGTGCGTCCTGGCGAGGTGCTGCTGGCTTGGACCGACGATCCGCAGGATCCGAACTACCCGCGCTGCCAGGCAGCGATGAAGGTGCTGGAAAGTGCCCGTGATGCCAAGGGCCGCGCCTTCGTGGTGCACAAAATGCCGATTCCGGGGCCGCTCTACGCCACCGAGGAAGAATGTGCCGGTATCGATGCCGTGGCTGGCAGCCAGGAACGCAGCCCTTCGGTGCGTCTGGCCGGTTCCTATGTGAACTTCCTGATCGTCAACGGCGGGATCATCGCGCCGAGCTTCGACGATCCGAAGGACGCCATCGCCCGGGAGATCCTGCAGACACTGTTCCCGCAGCATGAGGTGGTGATGGTGCCGGGACGGGAGTTGTTACTGGGCGGTGGCAATATCCATTGCCTTACCCAACAGCAGCCTGCGCCGCACCAGGGGTGAGTGAGGCTGTAACATCGGGTGTCACCCTGCCAAATAGTGGCACTTTTGCATCATTGTAAATTTTTCTTCATCAAACCCGCGGCCCTTATGGGGCGCGGGTTTTTTTATGGGCGCTGGCGCACAGAAGTGGCATTTTGGCATAGCTCTTGTATCTGCCTGGCATACAGACGGAGCCCTCTTCGGGCTGCGATGTTTTGTCATAAACCTTGAGTAACTTAGCCGCTCATGAACCAGGAGAGCGCCGAGATGAACGTAGCCAGCGAGCGAGTTTCGCATCCCCTGTCGGTGACGAGCGAGTCGCTTCAAATTCTGGCTCAGTGGTTGAAAAGCAATGGAACGCGTGCAACCCGTGCTCAGGATCCTCGTCGAATGATTATCGACCGCTACCCCGCGGGCCTGTTCAGCGAAGCTGAACTGGAGGCATTGTTGGGGGTTTTGCAGGGTTAAATGGATTTGAATGAAAACGCCGCTGCCCGGAGCGATCCGGACAGCGGCGTTTTTCATGGGCCTTAAAAACTGTAGGTACCGGTGACGACCAGATTGCGCGGGGCTCCCGGCTGGATCTGGAAGGCGCTGGTGGCCGAGGTGTAGTAGGTGCGGTCGCTGATGTTGCTCAAGGTGGCGCGCAGGTCCCAGTCGCGGGTGCGAAACCCGGCCAGCGCATCCCAGGTGCCGTAGCCCGGCAGGATCACGGTGTTGGCGTTGTCGGCGTAACGGTCGCCGACCAGGGTCAGGCCGGTTTCGGCGTACCAGCCCATTTCCGGTTTCCAGGTCAGGAACAGGCTGCCGTTGCGCTTGGCGACGTTGCCGACGCGCTTGCCTTCGAAGCCGTTGTTGTCCTTGACGATGGTGGCGTCCTGGATGCCGAGGCCGCCGCGCAGGTACCAGTTGCCGACGATCCGGCCGGTGCCGGTCAGCTCGACGCCGCGCGAGCGCTGCAGGCCGCTGAGCAGAGTGATCCCGGGGTTCAGCGGGTCGCTGGTGCGGCGGTTGTAGAGTTCCAGTTCATACACGGCCAGGGTGGTGCTCAGGTTTTCGCCGAGCCAGTCGCTTTTCACCCCGACTTCCTTCTGGCGGGTCAACTCGGGGCTCAGGTCGTTGCCGTTGCCGGCGGCATTCGGGGTGATGCCGATCAGGCCGCCGCCCACCGGCGAGAAGCTCTTGCTCCAGGACGCGTAGAACGAATGATCCTGCACCGGCGTCCAGACCACGCCCAGGCGCGGGCTGGTGCTGTGGCTGTCGCGGCTGTCTCTGACGTTGGTCAGGTTGTTGGTGGTTTCGACCTCGAAGCGGTCGTGGCGCAGACCGGCGAGCAGTTGCCACTGGTCGTTCAGGCGCAGTTGGTCCTGGACGTAGAGAGCACGGCTTTGGACTTCGGTGTGGTTGTTGCTGGAGGGCACCATGGGGCCGGTGTGGCTCAGGTTGTGGTTCGGGTTGAACAGGTCGAGCGCCGGCACCGCCTGGCCACCACGGTTGGCGGCGAGCGAGGTGTAGAGCTTCGGATCTCGGCGCTGGCTGCCCAGTTCCAGGCCGGTCAGCAGGCGGTGTTCGAGACCGAAGGTGTCGAAGCTGCCTTCGGTTTCCAGGTTGTTGTAGAGATTGCGGGTGTTGAGGTCCTGCTGCCAGCGCTGGCGGGTGACCCGGCGGGTCGCGGGGGTGTAGCCCGTCAGATAGGTGTTGTCGAAGTCGCTGTCGAGCTTGAACAGCCCGAGGGTATGGCGCAGTTGCCAGTTGTCGTTCAGGGCGTAGGTGAGCTTCGAACGCAGCGATTGCGCCTTGTCGTCGATGTAGTCTCGTGGGTCGCCATAGCTGATGTCGCGGCCGACATCGGCCGGGCGACCGTTGATCCCCGGGATGCCGCGATCCGGCGTGCGGTTGTAGCGGCTGTATTCGTACTGCACCAGCCAGTTCAACTGCGGGGTCAGTTGCCAGCTCATCGACGGGGCGAACAATTGGCGGTTGCCGCTGACGCCGTCACGGAAGCTGTTGCTGTCCTGGTTGCCCAGGTTCAGGCGCAGGCTGAGGTCCTGCGTCGGGTCGGCGCTGAGGTCGGCGTAGAGGCTGCGCAGGTCGTCGCTGCCACCCTGCACCTCGACCGTGGAGCGGCGGCCGAACTGCGGCAGCTTGCTCACCCGGTTGACGATCCCGCCCTGGCTGCCACGGCCGTAGAGGACTGCGGCGGGCCCCTTGAGCACCTCGATGCGCTCGATGTTGTGCAGGTCGCGTACGTACTGGCTGTCGTCGCGGATGCCGTCCAGGTAGAAGTCGTTGCTGGCGTCGAAACCGCGGATCCGCAAGCTGTCGAAACGGGTGTCCGCGCCGCTGCTGACGTTGGGAATGCCGCTCAGCGCCTTGCCCAGGTCGTTGGTGCCATAGTCGAGCACATTCGCGGTCTTCACCGAGTCGATGGCCTGGGGAACGTAACGCACCGGCGTGGCCGTGCGGGTCGCGGTGCTGACATCCGTGACGCGTGGGTCGTCCGGGTCGGCATCGGCGCTGATCGACAGTTCCGGCAGAGTGGTGGTGGCGTTGGTGAATCCGGCGGACAGCAGAACGCAAAGCCCGAAGGTAACGGGCGCCAGGCGATAAGGGGCAGGCATGACGGGGATGTATCCGTGAAGGTGCAGGGGTTGGGAAAGAGCGTTAATGTTATCGAGTATTATTACTAATTGATAATTATTACCAATAGCGCGCCTTGGCTGGTGTGTATCCAAATATGTCTTCGCTGTTACATGGCCGGGGATATGACCGATTCACGCAACAAACCAGCCGCCATATCGGCGTTTTTCGAACAGCTGTCCGGCGCTAACCTGTGGACATTGCCTGCTGATGAGTTTCCTGGAGACCGCCATGACCGCTCCCGTCACCCTTCATTACATCTATGATCCCCTGTGCGGCTGGTGCTATGGCGCCAAGCCGCTGGTGCAGGCCGCCAGCCAGGTACTGCCGGTGACCCTGCATGGCGGCGGCATGATGGCCGGCAACAGTCGTCAGTTCGTCAGCCCCAGCCTGCGTGACTACGTCATGCCCCATGACCGGCGCATTGCCGAGTACACCGGCCAGCCGTTCGGCCAGGCTTATTTCGAGGGGCTGTTGCGGGACCGCTCGGCGGTATTCGATTCCGCACCGCCGACCAGTGCCGTGCTGGCCGCCGAAGAATTGGCCGGACGTGGGCTTGAGTTGCTTGGCAGGTTGCAGACGGCGCATTACCTGGAGGGACGACGCATCGCCGACGCCGACGTGCTGCTGGAGCTGGCGACCGAGCTGGGCCTGGAGCCGCAGGCTTTCCTGGCGGCATTCGAGCGCAACGGCGGCGCGGTGGTGGCCGAGCACTTCAAGAACAGCCGGGCACTGCTGTCGCGCGTTGGCGGGCAGGGTTTTCCGACCCTGGTGCTGGAGCGTGATGGTCGCTTCAGCCTGGTCGACATCGGCCCCTACCTGGGCCGGCCCGAGGTGTTCGCCCAGTGGTTGCGTGAGTCGACCGGGCTGCCCGCAGGTGTACCATCAGGCCCGGCCTGCGGGCTGGAGGGTTGCGCCGGTTGAGTCGCTCTTGTCGTTATCGCAAGACTGTCTTGGCGTTGGCTGATATGCCATTTTTCGAGGTTGATCAAAAATTCTTGTCTAATTGCCGAGGATTCACGAAATTGACACTTTAGTCGTGTCGCAGATAGGATTCGCGACACGCCTGTGGCTATAAGCCATATACCCAAAATAATAAGAGGCCCGCTGCATTCACCTGCATGCGGGCCTTCTTTTTTCTGTCTGAAAATACCAACACACAGGTTCAGCTCGGGAGCTGCAGGGCGTTTCATCCAGCAATAAGGAAAACAACATGTTGAACAAACGGATCGGTCTGCTCGCACTGGGCATCCTCAGCGCCACTCAGGCCATGGCAAGCGATCAATCGGACGCCAAGGGTTTCGTCGAAGACAGCCACCTGAACGTGTTGCTGCGCAACGCCTACATCAACCGCGACTACAAGGATGGCAACAAGGACAAGGCCGAGTGGGGCCAGGCGGCCATCGGCACCTTCAAGTCCGGTTTCACTCAGGGCACCGTGGGTGTCGGCGTTGACGCCTTCGGCCTGTACGGCGTGCGTCTGGACGGTGGCAAGGGCACCACCGGTGCGCAGGGCATCGACTTCTTCGCCAAGGACAACAACGGCTCGCCTGAGCGTGATATCGCCAAGGCCGGTGCCGCGGTGAAATTCCGTCTGTCCAACACCGTACTGACCTACGGCGACCAGATGCCGGTCCTGCCGGTGCTGAGCTATGACAACGGCCGCCTGCTGCCGGAAAGCTACACCGGTACCCTGATCACCTCCAAGGAGATCAAGGGCCTGGAACTGAACGCCGGTCGTTTCACCGCCGAATCGCGCAAGAGCGATGAAGGCCGTGACAGCGGTGGTCTGAAGAGCATCAACGTGCTGGGCGGCAGCTATCAGTTCACCGACAACTTCAAGGCGGCCCTGTACGCCTCCGATGTCGAAGACGTGCTGAAGAAGCAGTACGTGAACCTGAACTACGTGTTCCCGGTTGCCCAGGATCAGTCCCTGACCCTGGACTTCAACGGCTACCGCACCAAGCTGGACAAGGACTACGCGGCCGACCACGACGCTGATGGCCGCGACAACAAGATCTGGAGCCTGGCGGCCACCTACGCCCTGGGTGCCCACTCGTTCACCCTGGCGCACCAGCGCAGCACCGGCGACAGCCTGCTGGGCTACCCGTACGGCGGCTACCAGCGTGGCCAGGGTCGTGTGGGCGATGGTGGCAACTCCATCTACCTGGCCAACTCCTACTGGTCCGACTTCAACGCCGCGGACGAGCGTTCCTGGCAACTGGGCTACGGCCTGGACTTCGGCGCCTTCGGCGTACCGGGCCTGAGCTACAACGTGGCCTATGTCCGTGGTGACAACATCACCACGTCCACCAGCACCGGTGGTACCGAGCGCGAGCTCTTCAACCAGGTCAAGTACGTGGTCCAGAGCGGCCCGGCAAAAGACCTCAGCGTGAAGCTGCGCAGCTCGATCCTGCGCGTGTCGCAGAAGTCCAGCGAATACAACGTGAGCGGCAACGAAGTGCGTGTGTTCGTCGACTACCCGATCAACGTGTTCTGATCGACGCGACAACGTTGTAGCGACCTGATCCCAGGTTGAACAGACGCCCCGACCGGTTCGGGGCGTTTTTGTTTGTGCCGGTTGCGGGTAATCTGTGGGGCTTGTGAGTTGATGCTTTTCCAGGATTGAGAGCCGGGCGCCATGACCGTCAGAACCCTTATCGCCCGTCGTCGCTGGTTGTCCCTGGGATTGCTGGCGATGTTCCTTGCTGTTGGCCTGCCCTACGGCTGCTCGCGGCTGGCCTACAAGGAGCGCGAGCTGCTGTTCAATATCCAGCCGGGCACCGCGGGTTGGTTCAATGGCCTGCCCGGTGGTGTGCGGGAAATGCAGATCCCGGTCAGCGACGGGTTGGCCGGCAGCGACTACCTGCATGCCTGGTGGTGGCCGTCGAGTCGCGCCGATGCGCCGACCATCCTCTACCTGCACGGTACCCGCTGGAACCTGACGGCGCAGGTCGGGCGGATCACCCAACTGCGCGAGCTGGGCTTCTCGGTGCTGGCCATCGATTATCGCGGTTTTGGCGACAGCCCTGGCGGCTTGCCGTCCGAGCGCAGTGTCTACCAGGACGCCGGCAATGCCTGGAAGCGCCTGGTGCAACTGCAGCCCGATGCCCGCAAACGCTACATCTACGGCCATTCCCTCGGCGGTGCGGTGGCGGTGGAGCTGGCCGAACGCCTGGCCGCTGACAAACAGTCGCCCAAGGCGGCCGGACTGATCATCGAATCGACCTTTACCGACCTCGGCGACGCGGCCCGGGCGGCGATCCCGACTTCGTTGCCGGTGCGCTGGATCCTCTCGGAGAAATTCGCCTCCATCGACAAGATCAGCCAGATCGGCATTCCCGTGCTGATCGTTCACGGTACCGACGACCCCTACGTTCC
The DNA here is from genome assembly GCF_055390395.1 of Pseudomonas sp. Tof1. Classification (NCBI taxonomy): domain Bacteria; kingdom Pseudomonadati; phylum Pseudomonadota; class Gammaproteobacteria; order Pseudomonadales; family Pseudomonadaceae; genus Pseudomonas; species Pseudomonas sp. Tof1. The sequence goes on from NZ_AP024344.1 coordinate 327,166, forward strand.
GTCGCGCTTCAGCAAGACGCTGTATGAAGCAGCCGCACAGCCCAAGCATCTGCTGCTGATCAAGGGCGGCAACCATATCAACAGCATGACCCTCGGCAGCCGCGAATATGCCAAGGCCTTGCGCCAGGCCTTCGCCGGTTTCCCCGCGCCGATTGCCACTGGCTTTGCCGGCCAAAACGCTGTCAAAGCCCAATAAACATTGCACTGCGCCGATAACGCGCTAGCTTTATGCCAGCACGGATTGCTGCCATCGAAAACGGACTTCGCACGTCTGCGTTTCATCATCACTCCTGTGCCGACCCCTGACCTTCCCGGTTGCTTTGCAGGAGCAGTACCCATGACAGGATTGCGTAACGACAAGGCGCGCTGCGCGCTGGGCCTGATGGCCCTGGCGGTGGCGGGTCAGGCTCTGGCGACGGAGCCTTCCCGGCTGTTCAACAACCCGCCGGCGCTGCAGCAGGAAGCGCCCAAGCCCAAGAGCGGCACCTTGCTGCTCAAGAGCAGCCAATCCCTCGAAACGAGCACCGCCCAGGGGCACGCCGGCCACGAGCGGCGCCTGGACCTGACGATCCAGTACACCGACAACCACATCTTCAACCCGGCGACCGGCGAGAATGTCCGGTGTCGCTGCGCAGCTATACCGGTCCGGATGTCGATCCGGCGGCGCCGTTCATCGCGCCGACCATCGACGTCACGCCGGGCGACACGGTGCGCATCAGCCTCGACAACCAGTTGAAGCCGGACCCGAGCTGCACCCAGCCGCCGGAGAACCCCGACAAGCCACACTGCTTCAACGGCACCAACCTGCATTCCCATGGCCTGTGGGTAAGCCCGGCTGGCAACAGCGACAACGTGCTGCTGTCGATCAATCCCGGGGTCAAGTTCCAGTACGAGTACAACATCCCTGCCGACCACCCGGCGGGCACCTTCTGGTACCACCCGCATCGCCACGGTTCCACCGCCCTCCAGGTCGCCAGCGGCATGGCCGGCGCGTTGATCATTCACGGCGACCGTCTGCCGGGCAAGGACGTCAACGGCGATATCGACACCTTGCTCAAGGATGCCCAGGGCCAGGCGTTTCCCGAGCGGCTGCTGGTGTTCCAGCAGATTCCGTATGCGTGCAAGGGGCCCGATGGCAACTTCCGCTACCAGCCGAAGAAGGACAAGGACGGCAATATCGTCAAGGACAAGGATGGCAAGGCCGTGATGGTCATCGACTGGACCTGCAACAAGGGCGAAGTCGGCGTCGTCGAGTCATTCGACCAGATGGAGTTCGGCACCTGGGGGCCATCCGGTCGCTACACCAGCGTCAACGGTCTGGTGCAGCCGATCTTCGACGGTGCCAAGCCGGGGCAGGTCGAGCGTTGGCGGCTGGTCCATGGGGGGATTCGCGACACCATCAAGCTGCAGTTCCGGCGCATGGAAGACAGCGCCAAGGCCACCAGCGACCTGGGGGTCGGTGCCGAGAAGGCCGAACAGTTCATCAGCCAGCAATGCACGGGCAAGCCGGTCGAGTACCACGTCATCGCCTCCGATGGCCTGACCATGAAGCAGGCCCAGGCGCGCAACCTGGTGACCCTGCAGCCGGGCTATCGCAACGATTTGCTGCTGACCTTTCCCGAGTCGGGACGCTACTGCGTGATCGATGAGGCGGCGAGCAAGGCGAGCAACGTCGACCAGGCTGCCAGTGGTCGGCAGGTGCTGGGTTTCGTCGACGTCGGCCCCGGCGAGAAGGTCCCGGACACCACGGCGCACCTGACCAGGGTACTGGTCGCGGCCGCCGAACGGCAGATGCCGGCCGAGGTGCGTGACACGGTGGTCGCCGACCTGAAGAAGGACCTGCGCCTGGACAAGTTCATCCCGCATGCGGACATCGCCGACAGCGAACTCAAGGGCGAAGGCCAGACATTGGTGTTCCTGATCGATACCTCCGATCCTGACAACACCAGGTTTGCCGTGGGTAATACCCTGGCGGATGCCGAGCCGTTCAAGCCGGGTGTGGTCAACCGTCATCTGCAACTGGGCACGGCGGAGCAGTGGAAGCTGCAATCGGCTTTCGCCAGTCATCCGTTCCATATCCACGTGAACCCGTTCCAGATCGACAGGATCATCGGCCCGGATGGCACCGACCTGAGCCTGCCGGGGGCTGTGGATAAAACCGACACGGACAACGAATACGCGGGCTTGAAAGGTGTGTGGAAAGACACGCTGTTCGTGAAAAGCCGCTCTGAACCCAAGACATTTCCGAAGGGAGAAGGGGTCTATACGTTGTACGTGCGCACCCGCTACGAGCGCTACATCGGCGAATTCGTGCTGCATTGCCACATCCTCGACCATGAGGACCAGGGCATGATGCAGAGCGTGAAGATCGAACTGCCGGATGGTAACGGTGGAGTGGTGCAGGGCGCGCACCATTGAGGGGTTCTTCAACTGCTTGCTGAGGTGGGTTATCGAGAGGCGCCTGTATCAGGGCGCCTTTTTATTGTTCCTATCTGTGTAAATTGTAGCCGGAGATTATTATTTTTTACTAGAGTCAGACCTGTCTTGCTTATTCGCCATATGTTCAGCTTACAACGTCTCGCAAAGTCATGAACGATTTGTCGAGTGGGTAAGAAAAATACAATAGTCTCTCTGAAATATGGAGATATAAAAATGCCGGAGCCTGCCGAGCCCTCCCAGCAGTTTTTCCTTTTTGAGAATGAAAGTGACGCCGATTCTAAAGCTGAAGCTGTTAAGCCTTCGGCACCAACGGGCAGGTTCAGTAATTTTGTCGTTTATGTTGATGAAAGTGGTGATCATGGAATGCAGAACCTTGATCAAAACTACCCGATGTTTGTACTGGCTTTCTGCATTTTTCATAAGAGACACTACTGCGAGAAGGTCATACCCGCCTTGCAGAAGTTTAAATTCAACCACATGGGCATGACTTGGTCGGCCTTCATGAGCTGGAGATCAGAAAGGAAAAAGGGGCATTTTCCGGTATGTTCTCATCTCGGCAGCATAAGGACGACTTTCTTAACGAACTGACCGGTATTATTGAAGAAAGTAATTTCATCCTGGTCAGTTGTGTTATTAACAAAGCCAGCCTTCGAGAAAAGCAAGGGCTGTCTCAGAATCCTTACCATATCGCCCTGGGGTTCTGCCTGGAGACACTCTATGAGTTCCTGCAGGAGAAAAATCAGGACGGCGCGCTGACGCACGTCATTTTCGAGCGGCGGGGAAAGAAAGAAGATAATGAGTTGGAGCTGGAGTTTCGACGGATGTGTGATGGCGCTAATCGTCTAGGTATACAGCTTCCGTTCGACATTATTTTTGCAACCAAGCAGGTTAATTCCACAGGGCTTCAGCTGGCTGACCTTGTCGCCAGGCCTGTGGGAATGAGCGTGTTACGGGCCGGTCAGGAAAATCGTGCTTTTGACGTACTGAAACGAAAATTTTACTGCAGCGGTGGGCGTGAAGGCGTCGGAGAGGGGTTCGAGAACTGGGGACTGAAAATTTTCCCGTCTCCAGAAAGCGAAAAGCCCCGGTGAAACTCACCGAGGCCATGACGCCGACCGGGATCCCCCAGTCCATTTGCGGCGAAGTATAGGTAGGGGGCTCGGCATCGTCAATGATGTTGGCGCGAAGCAGCGGGCCGTTCTATATACATTTGTTTCTCAGAGCGTGGCACCTTGCCCGGCAGGTTCCGTCTGCAGATCGATTAACCTGGCGACAGGCTCGACCGTCAGTGCAAGCCGTACGAGTAAACCCCCAGGTCGCGACTGTTGTACCAGTTCCCCTTGGCCCAGAACACCCGGTCCTGTGCTTGCTGGAAGCCGAGGATGCCCAGGTAGCCGTCGATCGCCAGGCGCTGCCAGGAGCGTCCCCAGTCCGTCGAGTAGAACACCCCGTCTGCGGAGATCGTGGCTTTGGACCACCAGTACATCCAGCGTGGCGGATGGTGGTTGCTGGAGGTGTTGATCAGCAGGCTGTTCTGCCCCATCCAGAAATGCCCCTCGCGCAGTTGGGTATGGGACCCCATTGGACCGAACACGCTGGGCAGTTCGCCAACGATACTCCAGCCCAGCTTGGCGATGTCCAGTTCGCCGATCCTGTTCTGACCCCGATCACCCTGATCGATCAGACCCATGACGCGACCATTGCCGTTATCCACCAGGGCATCGATGAACAGCGCGTCTTCACGCTGCACGGACTCCACCTGCCACTGGCTGGCGTCCCGCTTGAGCTGGGCGCGGGTCGTCACGCTGACCGACAGGTTGCGGTCCCCTTCAGCCGGATTGCGTCCCCAGAAACGTTGCGATACCCAGATGATCGCGTGCTGGGCATCCAGTTGCGTGACATGGGTCTGGAGGTCTCCGGTGTCGCTGGAGTCCTTGAACCACTCGGTGACTTCCGGTCGCTTGCCCTCGGCATATGCCTGCGTCACCAGCAGCGACTGGGAGGCAAAGATCTCGGTGTTGGTCGCACCGCCGTCGGCCGAGTAGAACACTCCGGTAGAGATGCCGTCGGGGATGTCGCCATAACCCATCGATTCCTGACTTGGCGAGCTCCAGGCCCAGATCTCGTTCTGGCCGTGGAAGTACGGCTTGAGGTTCCAGGCTATGTGATCGGCTTCGGAGAAAAAGCCCTTGGGCAGCCAGCTCCAGTGCTTGCCCTGGTCGTCAGTGCGAAACACCGCGCTTTGGGTTCCGGCAAACAGCACCTGCGGCTTGCCATCGTCTGGGGGCGTATCGGTTTCGGGGCGATCTAGGCCGCTCAGCAGGAAGACCCGGCTGCCATCCGGACTGGCCACCAGGCAGGCGGGGTCGGTGATATGGGCCACCAGCTCGAACCGGCCCTGGTCGTTCAGGCGCGAGATGAAAGTGGTCTCCTTCTGGCGTGGCGAGAGGAAGCTGGAGAAGGTGCCGGATTCTTCCGCGTCCTTATCCTCGGTCTGCGCCGGTTTGCCGTAAAGCACTGCGTCCAGGTCCACCACGTTGGCGGCAGGTTGCAGATCCTTGGCGTCGGCCTCGACGCGGCCGACCAGCCAGGTACCTTGCGGGGTCGCGACGACACCGGTGCAGAACTGGGTCATCGCCCGTTGGCGAACGTCCTGCACCGCGCCCAGTGTCTGTTGGTCCGGGCTGCCACCGCCCCATTCGAGCTTGGCGCTGAGAATGATCCACATGTACCACAGTGCGGCAGCGACGATCAGTATGACGGGCAGTTTGATGAGCAGCTTCAGGCGAGACATGGAAGGTCCGTATCCAGGGGAAAGGCTGGGTAGCTTTTCTCATTTTCGGGGGCGGGAGTAAATTGCTGGTGCGGGGGGCAAGTCAGATATGTGAAGTGGGTCAGGTGGGAAAGGTATTCACGGCAGCGGTGAAGAGTGCCGTGTTTGATGGGCTGTTTTTGAGCGTCACTGTTGCGTCTCGCTCCCGCAGGCGTGTTCGTCCTGCGGGAGATTCCTGGTTTTCCAGGTTCAAGCGCACGAAAATCTAGGTGAGAAGATCGACGTTGACTGGCTGGCTGACCTTGCCACATTAAAACGATAGGTAGCCGCTCTGGGGGTGACTGGCGTCACTTGGGAATTGGTCTAGGCCAGAAGGACAAAGGGCGCCTTTCGGCGCCCTAATCACAAACAGGATGGCTTGTCATCGCTTTCTTCCTGTTTGGCTCTGCGATTGCTGGGTTTCCCAGGATCCTCAGAGTCTCACAAGCCCCTTTCGGGTACACGAAAAATGTCTCAAAAATCGAGCGACGGAGGCCAATTGATAATGCCTATGGGGACAGCGGCGAAAAATTGAGGCCGCGAGAACGGCGGTTTTGACGGCGATGAAATGCTCAGCACTCATCGTCAGAACCTCATACTGCCGCTTGCCATCGCGGCCTTTTGTCTTGATGCGGTCCAGCCTGTCCAAGCTCACGGTATAGAGCATGTCGCATTTCGCCCAGCTTTTCTTTGCCTCACCTGTTAGGTAGCACGGCAGTTCAACATGGTAAACGCACAACTTTTCCGGTTCCGTGGTGCTGAGCGGTACCACTGTCACGAGACGGTTGTTATGAGGATGCTTCCTCAGGACTACAACGGGCCTCTGCTTCACCATCTCCGGGGTGACGAAACCACTGAAATCGCAGATGAGAACACTTCCTTCCTTGGGCTGATATTTCAATGGCATCCGGTATGCTCTCGGTTCGATGAGGACGGTGGTGTGCCATCTTACGTTGATCCATCTGGGGTCTCTGCTGATGACTTTTGGACAGTTCTACGAAGTAATAGGACTCAGCCTCGTAGGAAACTGAGCTGATGTTTCCACCGAGGGGAATCAGTCTTCCTGGTTGTGCCTTCATTTCGTCGTCTAGGAAATGAGAGGGAGTATCAATTCCGCTCCTTGATTTTTAACAGTACCTATAGCAGTACCGACTGGGTACCACTCGAAGTCATCGACGGGGGGACATAGGTTCCTGGCTATGTCTTCGGCTCTGGCGGGTGAGGTCGGGATCAACCCATTCGCGAGCGTGCTCTGGCGACAGCACCAGCGGGCGCCGGTCGTGCATGTCCAACATGCCCTGGTCGCTGGCGGCAGTGATGATCACAAAGCCGTCACCCTCGTGGAGCTCCAGTCCCGGATGCATCTGGGCCAATGCCGCGAAGAACATCGGAGCCTGGCTCTTGAACCGAATGAAGTACGGTTATTTTTTCTGAGTCAGATGTATTCAAATAGAAAGAGCTTGGGATGGGATTTGGAAAAGATGCAGTCTACGTGATGCACTTGCTCTTTAATCTTAAGGGGGACAATGTTGAGGCATAAGATAAGATGGCTCATGGTAAATTTACAGGTGAACATGCGTATAGATGTGAAAACATTTATGCCTGTTGGTTTATGTATTACATGACCTGTCGACCTCTATACGGTCATTGGGACGCGCATATAGCGAAGCCCATACAGGCAGTTGATCTCTGCCAAACTTCTGGGTCGATAGATAAACCGATACTGCTGTTTCTTCGATGCTGGGAGTCCCGTGAGAAGGAAGGTTGTCGCCCGCGATGATGGCCTTGGGCTCAGCCACCGTAGGCTGTGCTTTGGATTTAAAAGTGTGGACACTTTCGCCTTTTTGACAGCGCCAAAACAGAGCCCCAGAAACGGCAAAGCCCCGCATTGCGGGGCTTTGAACATGGTGCCGGCACCAGGAATCGAACCCGGGACCTACTGATTACAAGTCAGTTGCTCTACCATCTGAGCTATACCGGCATGTCAGGGCGACGATTATAGCGATTGGCGGGGTTCTGTAAACCCCTGATATTTGACTATTTTTGCGGGCCGGATGGCGGTCGGGCGCCGGGTATCAGCCGTCCTGGCGCGTTTCCCGGAGCACCGCCAGCAACCTTCCGGCTACCTCGTTGGCCTGTTCGATCGAGGCTACGTTGGTAAAACCCATCAGCAAACCGCCCTCCTGTCCGGCTGTCAGTTGCCAGCGCGACAGGGGTTCGATCGCCAATCCATTCGCCTTCGCACGCTGGGCGACGGGGGTGTCCTGAACATCGATCAGCAGGCGTACCAGCAGGTTGATCCCGCCGGCCTGCGGGTCGACCTTGAGAAGGCCACCGCACACTTCTTCCAACGCCTTGACCAGCAGCGTCCGGCGCGCGCTGTACAACTGGCGCATCTTCTTCAGGTGACGGGTGAAGTGGCCCTGGCCGAGAAAGTCGCTGACCGTTGCCTGCAGCAGCTCCGGGCAGCGGTTGCGCAGCAGCCGGGCACGCTGCTCGAAGCGTTCGATCTGCGCCCGTGGCACCACCAGGTAGGCCAGGCGCAGGCCGGGGAACAGCATCTTGCTGAAGGTGCCGGCGTACAGCACGCGGTCGTGCCGGTCCTGGCTCTTCAGGGCGGGCAGGGGGCGACCGCGGTAGCGGAATTCGCTGTCGTAATCGTCCTCCAGTACCCAGCTCGACTGTTGCCCTGCCCAGTCGAGCAGCGCCTGACGGCGCGCCGGGCTCAGGGCCATGCCCAATGGGCTCTGGTGCGCCGGGGTGACGACCGCCAGCCGTGCCGTCGGCGCCTGCTGGATGCCCTGCTGCACTTGCAGGCCATCGCCATCGACTGCTACCGGAACCAGCCTTACGCCGCGATTGAGCAGGAGCTGCCGGGCATGCAGGTAGCCGGGGTCTTCGAACCAGCAGTCCTGGCCGCTCATTTCCAGGCTCTCGCAGATCAGTTCGAGCACGGCGTTGTAGCCAGGGCAGATGAACACCTGGTCCGGCGTGCAGTGCACGCCCCGGTACAACCCCAGGTATTGGGCGATGGCCGCACGCAGGGGCGCGTAGCCGCGTGGGTCGCTGAAGCCGAGGCTGGCGATGTCGGTCTGGCGGGCGCGTTGGGTGATCAGCCGGGCCCAGAGCTTGCGCGGGAAGGCGTCCAGCGCCGGCATGCCCAGTTGCAGGGGCCGCGGGTGGTCCTGTTCGGCCTTGGTGGTGCCGGAGGGCGGCTGGGCCGGAGCCGCCGGCAGGTCCTGGGCGATGATGGTGCCGGCCTGGCCGCGTGCCGTCAGGTAGCCTTCGCTGACCAGCAGCGCATAGGCCGCCTCAACGGTACCCCGGGCCAGGTTGAGTTCGGCGGCCAGGGCGCGCACCGACGGCACCCGGTCGCCGGGGCGCAACTGGCCGTCGCCGATGGCGCCGCGAATGCGTCGATAGACCATCAGGTATTTCGGCAGGCCCGGTTCGGCGGCGGGGCTGGCTGGGGGCATGGGGTTTTCCGTGGTCAGGCACAACGGTTCAGTCTAAACCCATTGCGGCGGTGGAACATGTCCCAAGTGGCTTGTTCGATCTTGGCCCTGTCGGCACCGGGCGGTGCTCAGCAGACTGGGGGCCAGATCTTCGATGAGCCCACAAGGAAACCGACCATGACGCAACGTCTCGATTATTTCGCCGCCGCACCCCAGGGCTACAAGGCGCTGGGTGGTGTGAAGAGTTATGTACAGGGTTGCGGGCTGGCCGCGCAACTGATCGATCTGGTGTACCTGCGGGTCTCGCAGATCAACGGCTGTGCCTACTGCATCAACCAGCATTCGCGCGATCTGCTCAAGCTGGGCGTCAGTGCCGACAAGGTGCAACTGGTGCCGGTGTGGCGCGAGGCCGAGTCGCTGTTCGATGCGCGTGAGCGTGCTGCCCTGGCCTGGGCCGAGACGGTGACCCTGGTGCACCAGACCGCGATACCCGATGCGGAGTATCAGGCCGTTGCGGCAGTGTTCGGTGAAAAGGAGCTGGCTGACCTGACACTGGCGATCGGCCTGATGAATGCGCTCAACCGCGTGGGTGTGGGTTTCCGGCTGGTGCCGCCCGGTGTCCGTGAGCATGAGGAGGCGGCCCGTGAACGGTGATCTGGAGTATCAACTGATCGAAAGCGAAGCCCGCTGTCGCGAATGTTTTGCGGTGATGCGTGAGTTGCGCCCCCAACTGGATGACGAACAGTCCTTCGTCGAGCAGGTGTTTCGCCAGGGTGAACAGGGTTATCGCCTGCTGGCGCTACGCGAGCAGGGGCAGGTGATCGGCCTGGCCGGCTTTCGGGTGACGGAGAATTTTCTCTACGGGCGCTTCGTTTATGTCGACGACCTGGTGGTGACCGCCTCACAGCAGCGGCGTGAGCTGGGGGCTGCCTTGCTGGAAGCGGTGCGGCGGCATACCCGCTCCCTGGGTTGCCGGTATCTGGTGCTCGATACCGGTCTGCATATGCCATTGGCGCAACGTTTCTATTTCCGCCAGGGGATGCTGGCCAAGGGCATGCACTTCTTTCAGGACCTGGAGCAGACGGTATGAGCCGTGCGTTGTTGTTGAACTTCAGCCCCCATGGCACGGCCGCTCGCGGCTACCAGTTGGCCGCCGACGTGTTGCGGGACTGGCCCGGTGTCACTGAGGTGATCGAACGGCAGTTGGGGCGCGAGCCTTTGCCTGCGGTGACCCGCGACTATGCGACGGCCGTGACTGCGCTGGACGGGCAGGCCCCGGCCGTCGAGGTGTCCGAGCGGCAGATCGTCGAGTTGGAGAGCAGCGATCTGCTGGTGCTGTGTACGCCGCTGCACAACTTCACGCAGCCTGCGGCGCTGAAAGTGTGGGTCGATCATGTGGTGCGGATTCAGCGCAGTTTTGGCCGCAATGAAGCGGGGTTGAAGGTGGGCCTGCTCAGGGATCGGCCGACCTTCGTGCTGGTCAGCTCGGGTGGTTTCATTCAGGGGGAAAGGGCCAATCAGCCGGATTTTCTGACACCTTGTCTGACGGCACAGTTGGATTGCGTGGGCATTCGGCAGGTGAACTTCATCTATCTGCAGGGTTCGGTGCGGGGAGATGAGGCGGTGCGACGGGAGATGGTTGAGGCCAGGAAATGGTTTCTGGAGGGGCTGACGGCGGTGGTTGGTTGAGTTGAATGGCCGCCTTCGTTGGATCGCCAGCGAGCCGGCTACCCCAGGGATCGTGCGCTCTGCGGAAGGGGAGTTATTGCCTTTGGCTTGGGAGCTTATGCACAAGTGGTGGGTCAGCGGCGCAACGAACGCAAGGATTTGTGAACGCGTTCTCAGCATGTTGCAACTGACTGTTTTCTCGTCGATTTATTCTGTGAACAAAAAATGACCAGCCGCCTGTCGGCGTTGCAGGTGTTGTCTTCAGGGGTTATCGGGCAAAAGCATCAACAGAGTTATCCACAGGCTGTAACTGGCAATGTGACAGTTCGTCGCGTTCGGCCAGGAGCATCAGGTTGCGTGGAGTCAACGGGCTTTCGCAGAACTGGCCGAGGCGCACGCGGTAGCCCTGTGCTTCCAGGTACAACGCGCGGTCGAGCACCAGCCAGAGTTCCAGCGGGCGGCGGAACAGGCCGCGCAGCAGTTCCAGGTTGCGTACCTCGGCCAGCCGTTGCCAACCTGCTGCCTCCAGTTGCTCCCAATCCTGCTCGCCGACTGTGGATAACTCCTTGAGCGCGGCCAGGTCGCGGCAGTAGTCGGCGAAGGGCTTGTCCAGCCAGGCGCTGGGCAGCGACGGGGTGGGCAGGTAGTCATCGCTCTGGCGCAATCGGCGTTGCAGCAGGTCGAAGGCCAGGCGACGAGCCATGGAGCAGTCGCGCTGGCGGCGTACCCGGGCGCCTGCGGTCACGGTCTCGCTCAGGGGCAGGGCGAGGTCATCCAGGGACAGTTGCAGGCTGGACGCCTGGGCGGCGGTGGACAGGGGCTGGTAGTTCGCGGTGCCGATGCGGTTGTAGCAGCACGGAGCGATTGCCAGTTGTCCACAGCCGGCGTGGCTGGCCAGTTGCATCAGGCGCACATGCAGGCCGCCGCAGGCGTGCAGGGCGACCGGTGTGTGTTCGGCGTTCAGGCGCAAGCCGGCTTCGGCGGCCATGACGTCCTGCTGGACATGGCTGGCGGGCAGGTGGTGATGCTGGCTCAGTTGGGCGCCGCTGGCGACAAGGGCCGGGTCGTACTCCAGGCAGGTCAGTTGCTGGCCGGGCTGCAGCAATCGACGGCCGAGGTGGCCCTTGCCTGAGCACCAGTCGAGCCAATGGCCAGGTGTGCGGGCGAAATCGAGGCAGGCGGCGAAGGCTTCGATCTGCTGCCACTTACGGCCGGGGACGTCGACGTTCAGGCGTGGGCGGGCGGCTGGCAGCGGTTTGTCGGGGAGGTTGCCGACCGTGCCCAGCGCTGCGGCTTCGGCGGCCAGCTCCGGGAAGGGGGCCGGAGCGCCGAGTCGTTCCGGGTGGTTGTGGCTGCTTTCGGCGTCTTCGAGGCTGCGCTGGCGTAGCCAACTGGCAAGTTCCGGGTGTGCGGCCTCCCAGGGCAGTTGCAGGTGAGTGAAGGGCCGTGGGCGCCAGAGCTGCTGGTGGGCCGACAGGAAGGTGTCCAGGGCCTGGAAGCGGGTTTGCAGGGCGGGGCCTTGGAGGATGGGGGGCATGCTGGAGAGTCCGGGGTGTCGGGGTTGGCCTTTTCGCGGATGAATCCGGCCCCCCACAGTGTCGCACTGATCACAAGAGAGCCGGCTCCCGGAATCGCCAGAAATTTTCTTTGATGCAGGGGATTTCAAGTCCCCTGCTCTCCAATCGCATCAGCGCCCCTGGCAGGCGTCGACCCGCATCCAGCGCTCCAGCAGCTTGAACGCCTGCACCAGCAGGAACGAGATCACCAGGTAGAACACCCCGGCGGTGAAGAACATGTCCACCGTCAGGTAGTTGCGCGCGATGATGGTCCGGGTCATGCCGGTCAGTTCCAGCAGGGTCACGGTGCTCGCCAGCGAGCTGGCCTTGAGCATCAGGATCACTTCGTTGCTGTAGGCCGGCAGGCCGATGCGCGCCGCCCGTGGCAGGATGATGTAGAACAGCGCCTTGGGCCGCGACATGCCCAGCGCCCGCGCCGCTTCGATCTCGCCCGGCGGGATGGCCTGGATCGCGCCACGCAGGATCTCGGCGATGTAGGCGGTGGTGTGCAGGGTCATGGTTGCCGCCGCGCACCAGAACGGGTCGCGCAGGTAGGGCCACATGAAACTGTCGCGTACCACGTCGAACTGCGCCAGGCCGTAGTACACCAGGAACAGTTGCACCAGCAGCGGTGTGCCGCGGAAGAAGAAGATGTAGCCGTAGGGCAGCGAGCGCACGTACCAGAGCTTCGAGGCCCGGGCGATGCCCAGCGGCACGGCGAGGACCAGCCCCAGCACCACGGCGATGCCCAGCAGTTCCAGGGTCAGTGCCGCGCCCTGGAAGAACTTCGGCAGCCATTTGAGGATGACTTCCCATTCCATTATGTGGTCCTCACAAAACCGCGAGCGGCACGTTTTTCCAGCCAGTGCATGCCGATCATCGAGAGGATGGTCAGGCCCAGGTACATGAAGGCCGCCACCAGATAGAAGGTGAAGGGCAGCTTGGTGAACTGCACGGCGTTCTGCGCCTGGCGCATGATTTCTTCCAGGCTGATGACCGACACCAGTGCGGTGTCCTTCATCAGGATCATGAACAGGTTGCCCAGCCCCGGCAGGGCGATGCGCCACATCTGCGGCAGGATCAGCCGGGTGAAGATCCGTGGCCGTGACATGCCCAGCGCGACGCCGGCCTCACGATGGCCCTTGGGAATCGCCAGGATCGCCCCGCGGAACACCTCCGTGGCATAGGCGCCAAAGCACAGCCCCAGGGCAATCACCCCGGCGGCGAATGGGCTCAGGGCCAGGTCGGGGTTGCCGAAGCAGTCGCCCAGGGCGCTCATCAGGTTGACGGTGCCGTAGTAGATCAGCAGCACCCAGAGCAGTTCCGGCACGCCACGGACCAGGGTCGAATAGGTGCCCCCCAGCCAACGCAGCGGCTTGTACGGGGAAGTCTTGGCCAATGCGCCGAGCAGCCCGAGCACCAGCCCCAGGCACAGGGCACAGAGCGCGAGCTTGACGGTCATCAGCGCGCCGGCGGCAAGCGCCGGGCCGAATCCGTAGAGATCAATATTCATGGGCAAGGCAGGCTTTGCTTGGGGACGATCGGCACCCGTCGGGCTCTATGGCCCTTCGGGGTGCCGGCCATCGGGGCGGGTCAGAGGATGCTGAACGGGAAGTACTTGTCGTTGATCTTCTTGTAGGTACCGTCGGCGATGATTTCCTTCAGTGCGGCGTTCAGGCGCTCACGCAGGGCGTCGTCCTTCTTGCGCACGGCGATGCCGATCTTGTCGCTTTCTTCCACCGGGTCGCCTTTGAATTCGTAGGCCTTGCCGGCGTCGCTCTTCAGCCACTCGTAGTTGACGTACTTGTCCGCCAGGATGGCGTCCAGGCGACCGGCCTGCAGGTCGAGGTAGGCGTTTTCCTGGGTATCGTAGAGCTTGATGGTGACATCGCTGCCCAGGTGGTCTTCCAGCCAGCTGCCGGCCAGGGTCGAACGCTGCGCGCCGATGATCTTGCCCTTGAGCGAGGCCTTGTCGGTCTTGAAGTCGGTGTCTTTCTTGGCTGCGATGAACTGCAGCTTGTTGGAGTAGTACGGGTCGGTGAAGTTGACCGCCTGCTTGCGCTCGTCGGTGATCGACATGGAGGAGATCAGGAAGTCGAACTTTTTGGTCTGCAGGGCCGGGATGATGCCGTCCCAGTCGGAGGTGACGACGGTGCACTCGACTTTCATCCTGGCGCACAGGGCGTCACCGATATCCTTGTCGAAGCCTACGACCTGGCCACTGGCGTCCTTGTTGTTGAACGGTGGATAGGCGGCCTCGATGCCCATTTTCAGGGTCTCGGCCAGGGCGCTGGCGCTGAAGGCCATGGAGACGGCAGCGGCCAGGAGGATTTTTTTGCAGGTCTGCATGCGTGTTGCTCCGTTAGCGGTTGCTGGACATGAATTGTTTGCAGCGCGCCGACTGCGGGTTCTCGAAGACCTGCTGCGGCGTGCCCTGTTCTTCCACCAGGCCCTGGTGGAGGAACACCACTTCACTGGATACCTGGCGGGCGAAGCCCATCTCATGGGTGACCAGCAGCATGGTACGGCCTTCTTCGGCCAGGGCGCGAATCACGTTGAGCACTTCCTGGACCATCTCGGGGTCGAGGGCCGAGGTCGGCTCGTCGAACAGGATGACCTTGGGTTGCATGGCCAGTGTACGGGCGATGGCCGCTCGCTGTTGCTGGCCGCCGGAAAGCTGGGCGGGGTAGGCGTGGCGCTTGTCGGCGATGCCGACCTTGGCCAGCAGCGCTTCGGCGATCTCGATGGCCTCGGCCTTGCTCTGGCCGAGCACCCGGCGCGGGGCCTCGATGATGTTGTCGAGGATGGTCATGTGCGGCCAGAGGTTGAAGTTCTGGAACACGAAACCGATTTCGCTGCGCAGGCGATTGATCTGCCTGCCGTCGGCGGCCACCAGCTCACCGTTCTTCGCGGCCTTGAGCTTGAGTTCTTCGCCGTTGACCAGGATCTGGCCCTGGTGCGGGTTTTCCAGCAGGTTGATGCAGCGCAGGAACGTGGACTTGCCGGACCCTGAGGAGCCGAGGATCGAGATCACATCACCGTCACGGGCGGTCAGCGAGATACCCTTGAGTACCTCCAGCTCACCATAGCGTTTGTGCAAGTTGCGGATTTCAAGCGCGGGCGTGGCCTCAGCCATGTGCGTTCCTCATTGTTCATTGCGCTCCTGCTGTTGGCTGCCTTCCTGGCGAGCGCCAAGCTAGCATAGGGTTCGAACGGGGTAGGTCGGTGCCGTGGCAGGTTGTCGCATCGGCACAGCAGACTGTCGCCCCATCAACAACCGAACACCCGTTTGATCCGTCTTTACCTTGACCGTCGCGTCAAAAAGGGCGCGATGTTGCCAGCTTTGGCCGAGGGTTGGAAGGGTAAACCGGCTCAACGGACATTGCTTCGCCCTCAAATGGGGCGCGTGGACAAATTTTGCCTGTTTCCGGTGCGACCGGCGGGTCTGAATCTGGGTGGCTCGGTAACGTTCTGGCTAATAGCCATTAATCTCAAGGACTTGCGATTGTCCTTCGGTCGGCTGCCCGGGCCCCGGGAGCCGGGGGCTTGTAATATTTTGGCGCAAAATTTGCGTAAAAAATAAAACACGCCCCGTTGAGTTCCTTTTACAAGGTGGTCGGTAACGCGGGGTGGAATGAATAGCTCTTCATTGCACAGGTAATCTCCCAATGAGCGGTACGCATAATTCCAACAATCTGGAGCAAGGGCTCAAGCCCCGGCATGTGACGATGTTGTCGATCGCCGGGGTGATCGGCGCCGGGCTGTTCGTCGGTTCCGGGCATGCGATTGCCGAAGCGGGGCCGGCCGTGCTGATGGCCTATGCCGCAGCGGGTGCGCTGGTGGTACTGGTGATGCGGATGCTGGCCGAGATGGCCGTGGCCTCTCCCGATACCGGTTCCTTCTCGACCTACGCCGACCGCGCCATCGGGCACTGGGCCGGCTTCACCATCGGCTGGCTGTACTGGTGGTTCTGGGTGCTGGTGATCCCGCTGGAGGCCAACGCCGCCGCGACGATCCTGCATGCCTGGTTCCCCAATGTGGCGATCTGGGCCTTTACCCTGGTCATTACCCTGCTGCTGACCGTGACCAACCTGTTCAGTGTGAAGAACTACGGCGAGTTCGAGTTCTGGTTCGCCCTGATCAAGGTGGTGGCGATCATCGGCTTTGTCGCCCTGGGTATCCTGGCGATCCTCGGCCTGCTGCCGACCAGCCAGGTCAGCGGCGTCTCGCACCTGGTCGACACCGTGGGCTTCATGCCCAACGGCCTGGGGGCGGTGCTGGCAGCCATGCTGACCACCATGTTCTCGTTCATGGGCACCGAGATCGTGACCATTGCCGCTGCCGAATCGAAGGATCCGGGCAAGCAGATCTCCAAGGCCACCAATTCGGTGATCTGGCGGATCGGCCTGTTCTACCTGGTGTCGATCTTCATCGTGGTGTCGCTGGTGCCGTGGAATGACCCGAGCCTGGCGGCTGTCGGTTCCTACCAGACCGTGCTGGATCGCATGGGTATCCCGAACGCCAAGCTGATCGTCGACCTGGTGGTGCTGGTTGCCGTGACCAGTTGCCTGAACTCGGCCCTGTACACCGCTTCGCGGATGCTGTTCTCCCTGGGCAAGCGCGGTGATGCACCGGCGATGTCCAAGCGCACCAATGCCAGCGGCACGCCCTACTGGGCGGTGATGCTGTCGACCGGGGCGGCGTTCCTCGCGGTGTTCGCCAACTACGTTGCGCCGGCGGCGGTGTTCGAGTTCCTGCTGGCCAGTTCGGGCGCGATCGCGCTGCTGGTGTACCTGGTGATCGCCGTGTCGCAACTGCGCATGCGTCGTCAGCGGGTCGCCAAGGGCGAGACGATCGACTTCAAGATGTGGCTGTTCCCGGGCCTGACCTGGGCAGTGATCGCGTTCATCGTTGCGGTGTTGACGGTGATGCTGTTCCAGGACGCCCATCGCGTGGAAGTGCTGGCTACCGGTCTGCTGAGCATCCTGGTGGTGGCGGCGGGGCTGTTGGTGTCGCGTCGGCGTCGGCTGGATAAGGCCGGGCGTGTGGTGCTGAACTAAGCGCACTGGCTTGCCTGGGCCCCTTGCCAGGGGCTCTGTCGCCAGCAGGCCAACCTGCTGGCGATGTCCCAGGAGCCCTGAAGGGCGCCTCTCCTGCTCCGTGGTCTAGTGCAGGGCCTGCGAGGCTGCCACATAGTCGGCCTGGAAGGCCGGGCTCTCGATCCAGGCCAATGCGGCCTCTTCGGTGCATTCTGTGGACCACTGACGGTACTCGAGCAGCGCCGACAGGATGAAGTCCGTCGCACCCTCGTCACCCTCCTGTTCAACCACCAATTCCAGCAGCGGGTCTTCCAGGAAGACGCGGCACATGGCCTGCTGGCTGGTGGCTTCGGCGTCGCGCATTCTCTTGAACAGGTCGGTCAGGTCGACCGATTCGAGATCGATCCGATCGTCGTCCACCGGCAGCGACTCGGCCGGCTCGCTGGCGCGACGGACACGGTTCTGCTTGGCCTTGGCTTTCGCCCGTTGTGCGCGTTTGTGTTGCTTGTTCTGGGAT
This sequence comes from Pseudomonas sp. Tof1, assembly GCF_055390395.1. Lineage (NCBI taxonomy): Bacteria > Pseudomonadati > Pseudomonadota > Gammaproteobacteria > Pseudomonadales > Pseudomonadaceae > Pseudomonas > Pseudomonas sp. Tof1. The sequence goes on from NZ_AP024344.1 coordinate 344,652, forward strand.
GCCATGGGCTGCGGTGCTTTGAAAAAGGGAACAAGCGCGAATTATCCCAGTGAACCGGGGGAATGCCAAAGTGCATTTTGTCGAGGGGGCAAGGTTGCTGGCGTTTCTGGCGCAGCAGCTTTTGAGTCGCCACCGCTCGTTCACGATCCAGCTCCGTGCGCAGCTCTTCCTCCGTTGGCAGTATCAGCTCGTACTTGCTGGCGAATAGTTGCTCATGTCCGTTGAGGGCCGAATAACGGACCAGCGACTCGTCTTTCTTCGAACACAGGATGATACGGACCGTCGGTCCGTCGTTCGGACGGTAGCGGGTCCAGCTCAATTCGTGGCGCAATGCGTCACACGTTGGGAAAGCTTTGTAGAAGAGTCGCGATGAAGGGCGTGGTGATGCTGTTGGCAGCGCACAGCGTTGCGGAGCAGCCGGAAGCTGTCCTCAGGCGTTTTCCTGGCGTTGGTCGCGAAACCTCGGCAGGTTTCGTCGACGCTGATGTCAGAAGCCGACGCTAGCAAATCCCAGGCAATAAAAAACCCGCACTGGGCGGGTTTTTGTTTCAGCTGGCTTTGACACCACCTGAAGTAATTAGTGGTGCCCAGAGACGGAATCGAACCGCCGACACGGGGATTTTCAATCCCCTGCTCTACCGACTGAGCTATCTGGGCAACGGGGCGCATTAAAAGCGTTTTTCGAGGATGCGTCAAGCAAGATTTCAAAAAATTTTTAATTATTACCGTCGCTTACGACTCAAGCCTCGAAAACACGGGATCATTCAGCCGGTGGAACGTAGCCTTCGGCCTTGGCGTAATCCTCGCCGGAAAAGAACTTGTCCATCTCGCCCTGGATGTATTTGCGGTCGTCCGCATTCATCATGTTCAGGCGCTTCTCGTTGATCAGCAGGGTCTGGTGTTTCAGCCAGTCGCTCCAGGCCTTCTGGGAGACGTGGTCGAAAATGTCCTGGCCCTTGGCACCCGGATACGGTGGGCGATCCAGGCCTGGCAGTTCTTCGTGGTACTTGCGGCACATTACGGTGCGGGTCATGACGACTCTCCTGCATTCAAAACGTCGGCTGCGCGCTTGAGCAGCTTCTTCACCGGGGCGGCAAGGCCCAGGCGCGGCGGGGTGGCGAGGTTATACCAGAGCCAGTCGGCCTCGGCCACGTGGTGCGCGGACTCCTCGACCCGCACCAGCCAGGGCTCGATATCCAGCTGGAAGTGGCTGAAGGTGTGGGTCAGGCCCGGCAGTGCCTGCTGCGGCCCCAGCTCCAGCGAGTGCTGCAGGGCCAGGTGCGGCAGGTCGTCCAGGTCGTCCAACTCCGGCAGGCTCCACAAGCCGCCCCAGAGGCCGCTGGACGGCCTGCGGTAAAGCAGGATGGCGCCTTCGCGGTTGGCCAGCAGCGGCATCAGCGTGCGCTTCTGTGGCACGCTCTTGCGCGGCTTGGGGATCGGGTAGCGGGTCTCCAGGCCGTACTTGTGGGCTTCGCAACCACTCTCCAGTGGGCAGAGCAGGCAACTGGGCCTGCTGCGGGTACACAGCGTCGCACCGAGGTCCATCATCGCCTGGGTGTAGTGGTTGACCCGGGTCTGCGGCGTGAACAGCTCGGCGCTGGCCCACAGCTGTTTCGCCACCTTGGGCTCGCCCGGGTAGCCCTCCTGGGCGGTGTAGCGGGCCAGCACGCGCTTGACGTTGCCGTCGAGGATCGGTGCGCGGATGCCCATGCTGATACTGGCGATGGCCCCGGCGGTGGAGCGGCCGATGCCTGGCAGCTCGGTGAGCTTCTCGACATCCCGCGGGAATTCGCCGCCATGTTCGGCGACGACGATCTTCGCGGTCTTCTGCAGGTTGCGCGCCCGGGTGTAGTAGCCCAGGCCGGTCCACAGGTGCAGCACTTCATCTTCCGGCGCGGCCGCCAGGGCTTCGACGGTCGGCAATGAAGCCATGAACCGGTCGAAGTAGTTCAGCACGGTGCTGACCTGGGTCTGCTGCAACATGATTTCCGACACCCATACCCGGTAAGGGTTGATGTCCTGCTGCCAGGGCAGGTCATGACGGCCGTGGCGGTCGTACCAGTCCAGCACCGCCGTGGAAAACTGCTCGGCTCTCATCGTTTGAACAGCCCCTTGATCGCGTTCTTCAGTTCCGGGCTGACCTTGTCGCCGAGTTTCTCGTCGATCTTTTCGCTCAGCTTGTTACCGGCCGCACGTGCGGCCACCTGGCCGAGGCCGTCCTTGTCGATGCGGCAGGCCTTGGCGCCCAGCTCCAGCGGACCGCGGCAGCGCAACGGCCACTCGATGTCGGCGAAATTCTCGCCGACCTGGCAGGCCGGGTCCGGCATGTCGCTCTTGTCGCCCTCGACGATGACGCCGATGCGGTAGTCCATGCCCAGCACCCGCAGGTCGATGTCGCCGTTGCCGTTGACGGTCAGGCCGGGGATGCGGACTTTCAGGTCGGGGTTGCTGGCGACGCCATTGCGGATACTCAGGCTGCCCTTGAGTTCCTGGAATGGAGTGTCCTTGCCGCGCGGTTCGCTGCTCAGGGTCTTGCGGTTGAGCAGGGCGATACCGGTGCAGAGCTGCTGTTCCAGGTTGGCGTTGAGCAGCACGCCGTTGTTGAGGACGAAACTGGCGGTGCCGTTGAGGCTGTCGACCAGCGCCTTTTCGCTGTTGCCGGTACCGCTCAGGTTGCTGTCGAGGGTGATCGCGCCCTTGATCGGCGGCTTCTGTCCCTGGGCCTGCAACACGCGTTCGACCGGCACCCGGTTCAGCCGGGTCTGCAGGTTCAGTCGCGGTGTGTCATTGCGGACATCGAGACTGCCCTTGCTGTCGAAACTGCCGTTGTAGAGCTCGCCGCGCAGGCTGGCGAGGGTCAGCAGGCCGCCCTGGCCGGTGGCCTTGAGGGCGGCGTTGTCGATCGGCAGCTTCTTCAGGGTCAGTTGGTCGAAGCTCACGTCGGCGTCCACGTCGAGGCTGCGCAGGCGCTCGATCGGCAGCAGCCGGTCGTTGCTCCAGGCACCCTTGGTTGGTGAGTCGGGCAGCGGCGTGGTGCCGCCGACGGCATTCGCTTCGCTGCTCTGGACCTCGGCCTGGCGCGCCTTCGAGGCGCTGTCGGCATCGGCCGACTTCGCCGGCAGGTAGCGGTCGGCGTCGAACTTGTCGCCCTTGAGCTGTACGCGCAGGGCCTGTTTGGCAAAGTCTTCGACGGCAACGCGGCCGCTGAAGGTGCTGTCGTCGAGTTTCAGGTTGATGTTGTTCAGTTCCAGGCTGCTCGGCGTGCCGCTCAGGCGGGTCACCAGCTCGACCTTGCTCAGGCTGCCATCGGCCACCGGTGGCAGTGGCTGGCCGATGCTGTCGAGGAACTTCATCAGGTCGAACTGGGCAATCGACAGGCCGCCACTGACCTGCGGGGTCTTGTCGAGGTCACGGGCCTTGAGTTCGCCGATGGCGCGCAACTGGTTGGCCGACAGCTTGAGGCTGGTCCACTCGGCGATATTGGCGGCCATGTCCACCAGCAACTGCCCCTGCATCGAGAAGGTCAGGCTCTTGCCCTGCAGCGGATCGCCCGAGGCTTCGCCGCTCAGGCGCATGTCTTCGAACTGGTAGCGCTTGAGGGCGCGGTCGAAGCGCAGGTTGCCGCCCAGTTCGGTCCGGGCCCGCAGTACCGGCTGGTTGGTGCCGAAGAACGCCGTCAGCTTGACCGCGATTTCCTTGCCTTCATGAACCGGTCCGGTGCTCAGCTGGATGCTTTCCGAGGTGATCTGGCGACCGGTCTTCTCATCGTTGAATTCGACCCGGGCGTTGTTCACCGTCAGGCTGTCGATGTCCATGCGGATCGGCTGCGAGGGCTTTTCGGCCTCGGCACTGCCGCCACCCTGTGACGTGCCGGTGGCCTGTTCCGCCGTGCCGGCCGCTGTCGTGCTCGGCAACGGCCGACCGATGTCTTCCCAGTTGCCGTGGCCGTCCTTGTCGCGGTTGAGCATCAGGTTCAGGCCCTCGACGCGCACGTCGCTCATCTGCACTTCGCGGCGCAGCAGTGGCAGGACACGCACCGACAGGCCGAGCATCTGCAGATCGGCGAACGGTTTGCTCGGGTTGTTCAGGGTCGCCACGCTGGCGTCATGCAGTTCCAGGCCCAGCCACGGGAACAGGCTCCAGCCGATGTCACCATTGAGGGTCAGCTCGATGTGGGCCTTGTCGCGGGCTATCTGGCGAATCTCGTTCTTGTAGTCGTTGGGATCGAACCAGTGGGTGAGCGCGAAGCCCAGCGCCACGATGATCAGCAACAGTCCGAGAAGTACCAGACCCAGGATTTTGCCGAACGCTTTCATGGGCGAATCCTTGTGTTGAGTCGAATTTGAAGTCAGCTGGCGAGTATAACGCTACGAGCATGCTCGGTTGGCGCTAGGTTGTTGACGATTGTGACTCGCCCGGAGCATCTGTGGGCGTCATCGCCAGCCCGCCCGCTCGCGCAAGGGGAGAGCAAAATCATTTCCCGCGGAGCGGAAGTGGCACTGCGGTGCAGTTTGATTGCAAAAGACGATATCAGTTTGCTTTATCTGTAACGCGCAAGTGGTAATCTCTCGCAGTTCGCCTGTCTATCTGCGGCCTATTGTCGCGTTTCGGAGCTTCATTTCAATAAAACGACCACGCCTGCGTGCACGAAGGTTGGGAATGAGGTGTGTCCGGCGGACCACAATTCCAATGGGGGAAAACACCAATGAGCACTAGCATTACGGCGGGCAGCCTTGCCGCCGAGCCGGCGTTCCTGTCCAAGGAACGCATCATCGCCAAGCCCGGTTTCAACCGCTGGCTGGTTCCACCGGCCGCCCTGGCCATTCACCTGTGCATCGGCATGGCCTATGGCTTCTCGGTGTTCTGGCTGCCACTGTCCAAGGCCCTGGGCATCACCGCCCCGGTCACCTGTGGGGCGGATATCGGCTTTTTCGAGCAGGTGTTCTCGTCGCAATGCGACTGGCCGATCTCGATGCTCGGCTGGATCTACACCCTGTTCTTCATCTTCCTCGGCTGCTCGGCGGCGATCTGGGGTGGCTGGCTGGAGCACGCCGGGCCGCGCAAGGCCGGTGTGGTTTCGGCGCTGTGCTGGTGCGGCGGCCTGCTGATTTCCGCGCTGGGCATCCATACCCATCAGATCTGGCTGATGTGGCTCGGTTCGGGCGTGATCGGCGGTATCGGCCTGGGCCTGGGCTACATCTCGCCGGTCTCGACCCTGATCAAGTGGTTCCCGGACAAGCGTGGCATGGCTACCGGCATGGCGATCATGGGCTTCGGTGGTGGTGCGATGGTCGGTGCGCCGCTGGCGACCGCGCTGATGGGCCACTTCGCTTCGCCGACCAGTGTCGGCGTGTGGCAGAGCTTCGTCGCCATGGCGGCGATCTACTTCGTCTTCATGATCGGCGGTGCTCTGGCCTACCGCGTGCCGCCAACCGGCTGGAAGCCCGAGGGCTGGACCGCGCCGGCGAAGAAGACCAGCAACGCGATGATCACCAACCGCCACGTGCATGTGAACGTGGCCTGGAAAACCCCGCAGTTCCGCCTGGTGTGGCTGGTACTGTGCCTGAACGTTTCCGCCGGCATCGGCATCCTTGGCATGGCTTCGCCGCTGCTGCAGGAAGTGTTCGCCGGCAAGCTGCTGGGTAACGACCTGAGCTTCAGCCAGCTGGACGCCACGCAACTGGCGCAGATCGCCGCGATCTCCGCCGGCTTCACCGGTCTGCTGAGCCTGTTCAACATCGGTGGCCGGTTCTTCTGGGCCTCGTTCTCCGACTACATCGGCCGCAAGGCGACCTACTTCGTGTTCTTCGCTCTGGGCTTCGCGCTCTACGCCTCGGTACCGAGCCTCGGTCACCTGGGCAGCGTCGCGCTGTTCGTGGCGGCATTCTGCGTGGTCCTGTCGATGTACGGCGGCGGTTTCGCCACGGTGCCGGCCTACCTGGCGGACCTGTTCGGCACGCAGATGGTCGGTGCGATCCACGGTCGCCTGCTGACCGCCTGGGCCGCGGCCGGCGTGCTCGGTCCGGTGCTGGTGAACTACCTGCGCGAGTACCAGTTGAGCATCGGTGTACCACGGGCTGCCGCCTACGACATCACCCTGTACATTCTCGCCGGCCTGCTGGTGCTGGGTTTCATCTGCAACCTGCTGGTGCGTCCGGTGGCCGACAAGTACTTCATGACCGACGCCGAACTGGCCGCCGAACAGGCGCTGGGTCATGACAAGGGCGCCGATGGCAGCACCGTGCTGGAGTGGAAAGCCGCACCGGGCAGCAAGCCCCTGGCGATTGCCGCCTGGCTGGTGGTGGGCATTCCGCTGGCCTGGGGTGTCTGGATCACCCTGCAAAAGACCGCCGTACTGTTCCACTAAGCGGTTGTCCTGACAGGTATAGCCCTGACGGTGCTGGTTTCAGCCCGTCAGGGAACTCACCTTCCATGTTTCTGTTTACCGTCCGCACGCCTATAATGATCGCCTTTTTCGCCCAATGATTTTGCGGAGCTGGTGATGGCCGAACGTAAGGCGTCCGTCGAGCGCGACACCCTGGAAACCCAGATCAAAGCCTCGATCAACCTGGATGGCACCGGAAAGGCCCGATTCGATATCGGTGTGCCTTTTCTTGAACACATGCTCGACCAGATCGCCCGTCACGGGCTGATCGACCTGGATATCGAAAGCAAGGGCGACCTGCATATCGACGACCACCACACCGTGGAAGACGTCGGTATCACCCTCGGCCAGGCCTTCACCAAGGCCATCGGCGACAAGAAGGGCATCCGCCGCTACGGCCATGCCTATGTGCCGCTGGACGAAGCGCTGTCGCGCGTGGTCATCGATTTCTCCGGCCGTCCCGGCCTGCAGATGCACGTGCCGTTCACCCGCGCCACCGTGGGCGGTTTCGACGTCGACCTGTTCCAGGAGTTCTTCCAGGGCTTCGTCAACCACGCCAACGTCACCCTGCACATCGACAACCTGCGCGGGCACAACACCCATCACCAGATCGAAACCGTCTTCAAGGCCTTCGGCCGCGCCCTGCGCATGGCCGTCGAGCTGGATGACCGCATGGCCGGGCAGATGCCCTCCACCAAGGGCGTGCTCTGATGCAGACAGTCGCGGTTATCGATTACGGCATGGGCAACCTGCACTCGGTGGGCAAGGCCCTCGAGCACGTCGGTGCCGGCAAGGTGCTGATCACCAGCGACGCGGCGGTGATTCGCGAGGCGGACCGGGTGGTTTTCCCCGGCGTCGGCGCAATTCGCGACTGCATGGCGGAGATTCGTCGCCTGGGCTTCGACTCGCTGGTGCATGAAGTCAGCCAGGACCGGCCGTTCCTCGGCATCTGCGTAGGCATGCAGGCCTTGCTCGATCGCAGCGAGGAGAACGAGGGCGTCGACTGCATCGGCCTGTTCCCCGGCCAGGTGAAGTTCTTCGGCAAGGACCTGCAGGAAGACGGCGCGCACCTGAAGGTCCCGCACATGGGCTGGAACGAAGTGAAGCAGGCGGTGGATCACCCCCTGTGGCACAACATTCCGGACCTGGCACGGTTCTATTTCGTGCACAGCTACTACATCGCCGCCGGCAATCCGCGGCAGGTGGTGGGCAACGGTCACTACGGTGTCGATTTCGCCGCGGCGCTGGCCGATGGCTCGCGTTTCGCCGTGCAGTTCCACCCGGAGAAGAGCCACACCCATGGCCTGCAGTTGCTGCAGAACTTCGCCGCCTGGGACGGCCGTTGGTAATGGCCGCGAAGAAGGGCAAGCCGCCGTTGTTGACGCTGACTCCCGAACAGGAAAGCGAGGCTTGCCGCAAGATCAAGCGGTTCATGGAGGATCGCTTCGAGCTGGACCTGGGTTCGTTCGAGGCGGCTGAAGTCCTCGAACTGTTTACCCGCGAAATTGCTCCGCACTATTACAACAGGGCGATTTTCGATGTGCAGACGCACCTTAAGGAAAGGTTCGAGAGCATCGAAAGCGACCTGTGGGCGCTCGAGAAAAACTGATTTCCGAGTGAAGCTGAAAAAACGACTTTAAGGTTTGCCAGATGCTGATTATCCCCGCTATCGATCTCAAGGACGGTGCCTGCGTCCGTCTGCGCCAGGGCCGCATGGAAGATTCCACGGTGTTCTCCGATGACCCGGTGAGCATGGCTGCCAAGTGGGTGGAGGGCGGCTGCCGTCGTCTGCATCTGGTCGACCTGAACGGCGCCTTCGAAGGCCAGCCGGTCAATGGCGAGGTGGTTACCGCCATCGCCAGGCGCTACCCGCACCTGCCGATCCAGATCGGCGGTGGCATCCGCTCGCTGGAGACCATCGAGCACTACGTGAAGGCCGGTGTGAGCTACGTGATCATCGGCACCAAGGCGGTCAAGCAGCCCGAGTTCGTCGCCGAGGCCTGCCGTGCGTTCCCCGGCAAGGTGATCGTCGGCCTGGATGCCAAGGACGGCTTCGTTGCCACCGATGGCTGGGCGGAAGTCAGCTCGGTGCAGGTGATCGACCTGGCCAGGCGTTTCGAGGCTGACGGCGTGTCCGCGATCGTCTACACCGACATCGCCAAGGACGGCATGATGCAGGGCTGCAACGTGCCCTTCACCGCCGCCCTGGCCGCCGCCACCCGCATTCCGGTGATCGCCTCCGGCGGTATCCATAACCTGGGCGACATCAAGACCCTGCTGGACGCCAAGGCCCCGGGCATCATCGGTGCGATCACTGGCCGGGCGATTTACGAAGGCACCCTGGATGTCGCCGAGGCGCAAGCCTTCTGCGATTCCTACACTGGCTGAGGACTGACCATGGCGCTGGCCAAACGCATCATCCCTTGCCTGGACGTCGACAACGGTCGCGTGGTCAAGGGCGTCAAGTTCGAGAACATCCGCGATGCCGGTGACCCGGTGGAAATCGCCCGTCGCTACGACGAGCAGGGCGCGGACGAGATCACCTTCCTCGATATCACCGCCAGCGTCGATGGCCGTGATACCACGCTGCATACCGTCGAGCGCATGGCCAGCCAGGTGTTCATCCCGCTGACCGTGGGCGGTGGCGTGCGTACCGTGCAGGACATCCGCAACCTGCTCAACGCCGGTGCCGACAAGGTGTCGATCAACACCGCGGCGGTGTTCAACCCCGAGTTCGTCGGCGAGGCGGCCGATCGCTTCGGCTCGCAGTGCATCGTCGTCGCCATCGACGCCAAGAAGGTTTCGCAGCCGGGCGAAACCCCGCGCTGGGAGATCTTCACCCACGGTGGGCGCAAGCCGACCGGGCTGGATGCGGTGGAGTGGGCGAAGAAGATGGAAGGCCTGGGGGCCGGTGAAATCCTGCTCACCAGCATGGACCAGGACGGCATGAAAAGCGGCTTCGACCTCGGCGTGACCCGTGCCATCAGCGATGCCCTGGGCATTCCGGTGATCGCCTCCGGCGGCGTCGGCAATCTCCAGCACCTGGCCGACGGTATCCTCGAAGGCCATGCCAGCGCCGTGCTGGCTGCGAGCATCTTCCACTTCGGCGAGTACACCGTGCCCGAAGCCAAGGCCTATATGGCGCAACGCGGTATCGTGGTCCGCTGAATACAGGGATCACTGGACAGCATGGCGGGCCCGGGCCACTCTTGGGCACGCCATGGACTTCGGTAGTACAGCATGCTCAAACGTCTTCTACTGGCCGTCGCCGGCACCTCGCTGCTGCTGACAGGGCCCGCCTTCGCGCAGGAAAACACCGATACTTCGCTGGTCCTGCTGACCGAGAACTTCCCGCCGTACAACATGGCGAAGAACGGCAAGAACTTCGCCCAGGACGAGAATATCGAAGGCATTGCCGTGGATATCGTCCGCGAGACCTTCAGGCGCGCCGATATCCGCTACAGCCTGACCCTGCGCTTTCCCTGGGAACGGATCTACAAGCTCGCCCTGGAGCAGCCCGGCTACGGGGTGTTCGTGATGGCGCGCCTGCCGGAGCGCGAGACCCTGTTCAAGTGGGTCGGGCCGATCGGCCCGGATGACTGGGTGATGCTCGCCCGCGCCGACAGCAAGCTGGCGCTGACGGCGCTGGCGCAGGCGCGCAAGTACAAGGTCGGTGCCTACAAGGGCGATGCCATTGCGCAAACCCTGGCGCGCCAGGGGCTGGAGCCGGTACTGGTACTGCGCGACCAGGACAATGCCCGGAAACTGGTGGACGGGCAGATCGACCTCTGGGCCACCGGCGACCCGGCAGGACGCTTCCTGGCGCGTCAGGAAGGGGTGACGGGGCTCAAGACCGTGTTGCGTTTCAACAGCGCCGAGCTCTACCTGGCGCTGAACAGGGAGGTGCCGGACGAGGTGGTCGCCAGGCTGCAGGCGGCGCTGGATCAGTTGCGCAAGGAAGGCAAGGTCGACGAGATCATGGCCCGCTACCTGTAGAGCGCGTTATCGTTCTTCGCGGATAAATCCTGCCCCACAGAGGCAGTGTGGGCACAAGTCCCGGGTATGACACGCACTGTAGGAGCAAGGCTTGCCTGCGAAGAGGCCAGTGCGGCCACTAAAAGCTTCGCGGGCAAGCCCGGCTCCTACAGTCCTGCGGCGACCACATTGTATAGGGTTTGTCCGCGAGAGGTCGCCGGATAACTAGCGGTAGACGCCGTTCCTGCCATGCCCCGAAGTGGCCTGGTTGCCCCGCAGGGCAATCATCGAGCGGATGTCGATCCACTCCACGCCCTGCTCCTTGAGCCTGGGCAATTCACGCTCCAGCACCGCCAGCGTCTGCGGATACGGATGGCCGATCACCACCGCGCTACCCTGCTTGTGCGCCAGCCTGATCGCGGTCTGCAACTGCGCGGTGATCGCCGGCTCGGTGCGTTCGTTATCCAGGAACACATCCCGCGATACGCTCGCCAGGCCGATCTTCTGCGCTTCGGAGGCGGCAACCGTCCTGGCGCTGGTGCGGCTGTCGACGAAGAATTTGTTGCGCCGCTGCAGCTCGCCCATCAGCCAGGCCATGGCGACCGGTTCGGCAGTCATGCGGCTGCCCTCGTGGTTGTTGATGCCGCTGGTGTAGGGCACGGCCAGGAACGCCGCTGCCAGGCGTTTCTGCAGTTCTTCCAGAGGCAGCTCGGGATGCCAGGCGAATGGTCCGGTGGCCGGGTCCATGGGCATGTGCAGCATGACGACCTTGCCGGCCTGGTGCGCCTCACGGGCCAGCTCGGCGGCGTGGGGCGTGTCGGGCATGATCGACGGGGTGATCGGGCCGGGCAGGGCCAGCACGCGACGATCCCGGGGCAGGTTCTGCCCCAGGTCATCGATGATCACGGTCAGGTAGGCTTTCGCCGGGGCAGGCGTTTCGGTCGGCGTTGCCTGGGCAACGCCGATCAGGCAGCCGAACAGCGCCAGCAGGGTCCAGCGCCGCATCTCAGTTGCCGCGCGTGACGCTCAGGCCCTTGAGCAGGCTCAGCGCCTGGCTCAACTGGTAGTCGTCGTCCTGCAGGCGGGCCTTGCCCTTGGCCGACTTGACGCTCGGCCGGTCGGCACCGCCGTTGCCGTTGCCCAGGTGACCCTGCAGGTCGGCTTCCTTGAAGGTTTCGTCGTCCTGGGCGCCGGTGACCTTGGCCTGGCGGACCTCGATGTCCGGGATGATGCCCTGGGCCTGGATCGAGCGGCCGTTCGGGGTGAAGTACAGCGCGGTGGTGAGTTTCAGCGCGCGGTCGTTGCTCAGCGGCAGCACGGTCTGTACCGAGCCCTTGCCGAAGCTGGTGGTCCCCATCAGCACCGCACGCTTCTGGTCCTGCAGGGCGCCGGCGACGATTTCCGAAGCCGAGGCGCTGCCGCCGTTGATCAGCACCACCATCGGCGAGGCGTCGCTCTCGTCGTGGCCGGTGGCCGAGAAGCGCAGCTCGGAGTTGGCGATGCGGCCCTTGGTGTAGACGATCAGGCCCTTGGTGATGAAGTGGTCGACCACTTCCACTGCCGCCTGCAGGACGCCGCCGGGGTTGTTGCGCAGGTCGAGGACGATACCGTTGAGCTTCTTGTTGCCGTTCTCCTTGCGCAGCGTGGCCAGGGCCTTGGAGACTTCTTCACCGGTCTTGACCTGGAACTGGGTGATGCGGATGTAGCCGTAGCCGTTCTCCAGCATCTGGCTGCGCACGCTCTTGGTGCGGATGATGGCCCGGGTCAGGGTCACGTCGAACGGCGTGCCGCCGTTGCGCACCAGGGTCAGGGTGATCTTCTGGCCGACCTTGCCGCGCATCTTGTCGACGGCTTCGGTCATGGTCTGGCCGCGGGTCGGCTGGCCGTTGATCTTGACGATCAGGTCACCGGCCTCGATACCGGCCTTGGACGCCGGGGTATCGTCGATCGGCGAGACCACCTTGACGAAGTTGTCCTCCATGCCGACCTCGATACCCAGGCCGCCGAATTCGCCGCTGGTGTCTTCCTGCAACTGGGCGAAGTCTTCCGGGCCCAGGTAGGCGGAGTGCGGGTCAAGGTTGCTGAGCATGCCCTTGATGGCGTTTTCCAGCAGGGTCTTGTCGTCCACCGGCTCGACATAGGCGGCCTTGATCCGGTCCATGACCTCGGCGAAGGTGCGCAGCTCGTCGAGCGGCAGCGGGGCCTTGGCGGTGACGACAGGAGCGGCCGCCGGAGCGGGCTGGGCAGGTTGCGCAGCGAACGCGTGGGGCGCGCCGATCACGAGGGCGATCGTCAGGGCCAGCGAGGTGAGGCGGGACAAATGCAGCATGTCGAACGAACTCCTAAATAAGGTACGGCGCCTATCCTTGCGCGCGACACCATTGGGCCGGATCACTCGGGTGACCCTGCTGACGTATAGCGAAATACAACGCCGGTGCCTCCTGACCGCCACTGTTGCCTACAGTAGAGATCGACTCACCGGCTTTTACCACATCCCCCGCCGATTTAAGCAGGGTCTGGTTGTGGCCATACAAACTCAGGTAGCCGTTGCCATGATCCAGGATCACCAGCAAACCGGCACCGCGCAGCCAGTCGGCGAACACCACGCGCCCCCATGCACGGCATGCACCTGGCTGCCGGCGGCGGCACCGATCATCACGCCGTCCCACTTGCTACGGGCGTCATCACCGCGGGTTTCTCCGAAGCGTGCCAACAATCGACCATCAACTGGCCATGGAAGTTTGCCGCGGGCTGCAGCAAAAGGGCCGCCGAAGGATTCTCCGGCGCTGGAAACCAGTGGGCCGGGCGTCGAGCGCGGCGGCTTTCGCGGGCTGTCGTCATCACGATCGGCCAGGGCCTGGGCCTCACGCTGGCGCTTTTTTTCCGCTTCCTGCTGGGCGAGCAGCGCTTTCTGGCGCGCTTCCTCCGCCTCACGGGCCTGGCGTGCCAGGGTTTCCTCGATGGTCTTGAGGACTTTCGACAGGTCGGCCTGGTCCTGTTCGCGGGCGGCGAGCTTCTGGTCGCGGTCCTTCACATCCTGGTTGAGCTTGGCCAGGGCGGCCTGGCGTTCCTGGCGGACTTTCTCCAGCTCTTCACGCTGGCTGTCGAGGTTGCCTTTCTGCACCAGCAGTTGTGCCTGCTGCAGGTTGATGTCCTTTTCGACATTGGCCAGCTGGCGCAGGGTTTCGTTGAAGTTCTTCAACTGCTCCAGGCGCGCCTGGCTCAGGTAGTCGTAGTAGGTGAGGGTGCGGGCGAATTTTTCCGGATTCTGCTGGTTGAGCAGCAGCTTGATGTATTCCTGGCGGCCGCTCTGGTAGGCGGCGCGGGCCTGGATGGCGATCAGGTGTTGCTGTTCAGTGCGCGCGCTCTGGAGTTTTTTTTTCTCCCCGTCGAGCCGCTGCAGTTCGCTCTCGCTCTTCTTCAGCTCTTTCTGCAGGGCTTCGACCTGCTTTTCCAGCTTGCCCATCTCGGTTTCGGTGCCGCGCAGGTCTTTCTGCACGCCGGACTTTTCTTCCTGCAGCTTGCCCAGCAGCTTCTTCAGCTCGGCAATGTCCTGGCGCGTGGCCTCCAACTGCTGTTGGGTTTGCGCGCGCTCGTCGGCGAAGGCCGGTTGGAACAGGCAGATCAGGGCTAGGGCGATAAGGGCGCGAAGCATGGGGCGGGCAGCACCTGGAAACGGGACGGCCTAGTATGCCCGCCATACGTTGTAAAAAAAACGTCCAAAAGCGGTTGCTTTCAGGCGTTTCCGATAAAGAGGTAGGCCGACAGCACGCTGTCGGCCGGATCTTCAGCTTTTAACGGTCCGTCAGGATCGAAGTACCGGTCATTTCCGCGGGCTGTTTCAGGCCCAGCAGCTTGAGCATGGTCGGCGCCACGTCCGCCAGCACGCCGCCTTCACGGACCTTCAGGTCGCGCTTTCCGTAGTAGATGAACGGCACCGGCTCGGTGGTGTGGGCGGTGTGGGCCTGGCCGGTGCACTCGTCTTCCATCTGCTCGACGTTGCCGTGGTCGGCGGTGATCAGCGCTTCGCCGCCGACCTTTTCCAGGGCGTCGACGATCCGTCCTACACACAAATCCAGGCATTCCACGGCCTTGACGGCTGCCTCGAACACGCCGCTGTGGCCGACCATGTCGCCGTTGGCGTAGTTGACCACGATCACGTCATAACGCAGGTTTTCGATGGCCTCGACGATGCGGTCGGTGACTTCCGGCGCGCTCATCTCCGGTTGCAGGTCGTAGGTGGCGACTTTCGGCGACGGGATCAGGATGCGTTCCTCGCCCGGGAACGGCTCTTCGCGGCCGCCGGAGAAGAAGAAGGTCACGTGGGCGTATTTTTCGGTCTCGGCGATACGCAACTGGGTCTTGCCGTTTTTCGCCAGGTAGTCGCCCAGCACGTTTTCCAGGCTGCCCGGCGCGAAGGCCGATGGCGCGGGAATGCTGGCGGCGTACTGGGTGAGCATGATGAAGCCGGCCAGCTTGGGCTGACGGGCGCGCTCGAAGTCCTTGAAGTCGTCCTCGACGAACACCCGGGTCAGCTCGCGGGCGCGGTCGGCGCGGAAATTCATGAACACCACGGCGTCGCCGTCCTCGACCTTGACCGGCTCGCCGATGCGGGTGGCCTTGACGAATTCGTCGCTTTCACCGCGCTCGTAGGCGGCCTGCAGGCCTTCCTGGGCGGTGGCGGCGTGGAATTCGGCCTGGCCGTCGACGATCAGGTTGTAGGCCTGGGCCACGCGGTCCCAGCGGTTGTCGCGGTCCATGGCGAAGTAACGGCCGATCAGGCTGGCGATACGGCCCTTGCCCAGGGTGCGGAAGGTTTCATCCAGCAGCTCGATGGACGACTCGGCGCTCTTGGGCGGCGTGTCGCGGCCGTCGAGGAAGGCGTGCAGGTAGATCTTCCGCGCGCCGCGCTTGAAGGCCAGCTCGGCCATGGCGACCAGGTGGTCCTGGTGGCTGTGCACGCCGCCGTCGGACAGCAGGCCGAGGATATGCACCGCCTTGTCGGCGGCCACGGCCTGGTCCACGGCCTTGCAGATGGTCGGGTTCTCGAAGAACTCGCCGTCGCGGATCGCCTTGGTGACGCGGGTGAAATCCTGGTACACCACCCGGCCGGCGCCGAGGTTCATGTGGCCGACTTCCGAGTTGCCCATCTGCCCGTCCGGCAGGCCGACATCCATGCCCGAGCCCGAGATCAGGCCATGGGGCATGCTGGCGGTGAGGCGGTCGAGCACCGGTTTCTTCGCCGAGTAGACGGCGTTGTAGTCCTGGCGCTCGCTGTGACCGAAGCCATCCAGGATGATCAGGACCAAAGGTTTAGGCGTGGCAGTCATAGATCCCACTCGCGGCTGGATTGAAAGAACATGGAAAAAAGAGTCGCAGTTTAAAGGCAAGTTCAAACGCAGTCACCGCCAGGCGGGGTTTGGCCCACCTTGACGGCTGTGTATACTGGCCGACATTTTAACGCCCTGGAACCTCCTGATGGTCGATCATCTGATTGCATTTGCCACTAACCACTACCTGCTGACCGGTGCCTTCGTCCTGCTGCTGGCCCTGCTGATCGCCCATGAGATGAGCCGCGGTGGCGCCAGCCTGAGCACGGCGCAATTGACTGCGCTGGTCAACAAGGACCAGGCCGTGGTGATCGACCTGCGCCCGAGCAAGGAGTTTGCCGCCGGGCATATCGTCGGCGCGCTGAACATTCCCCAGGACAAGCTGATGGCCCGTATCGGCGAGCTGGAAAAACACAAGGCCAAGACCCTGATTCTGGTCGACGCCCAGGGCCAGCATTCCGGGACCCACGCCCGTGAACTGCTCAAGTCCGGTTTCACCGCGGCCAAGCTGTCCGGCGGCATTTCCAGCTGGAAAGCCGACAACCTGCCATTGGTGAAGTGACATGAGCCAGGTTGTCGTCTACTCCAGCGATTATTGCCCTTACTGCTCGCGCGCCAAGCAACTGCTGGCGAGCAAGCAGGTTGCCTTCGAAGAGATCAAGGTCGATGGCAAGCCACAGGTGCGTGCCGAGATGGCGGACAAGGCCGGGCGTACGTCCGTGCCGCAGATCTGGATCGGCAGCCGGCACATCGGTGGCTGCGATGACCTGTACGCCCTCGAGCGCGCCGGTAAACTCGACGCATTGCTCAACGCCTGATTCCGAAACCCTTAAAGACCTGAAGATCAAGAAGGATCTGCCATGACTGACCAACAGAACACCGCTGCCGACGAAGAAAGCCAACCGCAATTCTCCCTGCAGCGCATCTACGTGCGTGACCTGTCCTTCGAAGCTCCGAAAAGCCCGGCGATCTTCCGCCAGCAGTGGGAGCCGAGCGTCGGCCTGGATCTGAACACCCGCCAGAAAGCCCTGGAGGCCGACTTCCACGAAGTGGTGCTGACCCTGTCGGTTACCGTCAAGAATGGTGAAGAGGTTGCCTTCATTGCCGAAGTTCAGCAGGCAGGTATCTTCCTGATCAAGAACCTCGACGCGGCTTCCCTGAGCCACACCCTGGGCGCGTTCTGCCCGAACATCCTGTTCCCGTACGCGCGTGAAGCGCTGGACAGCCTGGTGACCCGTGGTTCGTTCCCGGCGCTTATGCTGGCTCCGGTGAACTTCGATGCGCTGTACGCGCAGGAACTGCAGCGCCTGCAGCAGGAAGGTTCGCCGACCGTCCAGTAAGGACGTGGCCCTTGTGGGGCCTTTGCCGGTTCCCACAAAAAAAGCGCCTTTGCGGCGCTTTTTTTGTGCGACCAAGGTTCACACGGACCCGGCAAAACCCAATTGGCGCCAGCCCTCGTAGACCGCCACCGCCACGGTGTTGGACAGATTCAGGCTGCGGCAGCCTTCGCGCATCGGCAGGCGCAGGCGTTGTTCGCCTGGCAGGCTGTCGAGCACTTCGGCGGGTAGGCCACGGCTTTCCGGGCCGAAAATAAAGGCGTCGCCCTCGGCGAAGCGGGTATCGTGGAACGGCCGCGAGCCTTTGGTGGTAAAGGCGAACAGTCGCGGATTGCCCAGGCTTTCCAGGCAACTGGCCAGGTCCGGGTGGACCTTGAGCGTGGCGTATTCGTGGTAGTCCAGGCCGGCGCGCCGCAGGCGCTTGTCATCCAGTTCGAAGCCGATGGGCTCGATCAGATGCAGATGGCAGCCACTGTTGGCGCACAGCCTGATAACGTTGCCGGTATTCGGCGGAATTTCTGGTTGGAAAAGGATGACGTGAAACATGCACGGCTCCGCAGATGAAGATGGGCAGCATTCTACCCCCGAAGAGGACCCGCGGCCGAAGCTAATGCTGCGGGTGATGGGCGCCCTGGCGATTTTCGGGGTGATGGTGGGGTTGATGATCGGTCGCCTGACCAACCCCGAACCGGCGCAGTTGCAGCAGGTCGACGCAGCGGACGATGCGCTGGTGGTGTGGTTCTCCAGCGAACCGAAGGTGCATGGCGAGCAGGTGGATGGCACCGTGGCGCTGCTGTTCGATGCCGAGGGCAAGGCCCAGGGTGGTCGCCTCAAGGTTGCCGGCAAGGACGCCAACTGGCGCTTGCGCCTGACTGACAAGGGGTGTTGCTGACCCTGGTGGCCGCACGGCCCTTGCAGGGTGAGTGGGCCGGGGCGAAGGTCGATGGGCGCTGGAGACTGTCGATCAGTCTCCGCGAGGAATAAAAGAGGGAATCTCCGGCCTGCCTGTACCAAAGCTCCCTGAACGGTTCGGGGCCCGTCGCCTTGAGCGGGGCGAGTCCCGGCGGTTAAAGAGGGAATCCCTGGCCTGCCTGTACCAGGGCTCCCGAAACGGTTGGGGCTCGTCGCTACCAGCGGTATGAGCCCCGGATGTAAAGGGGGGAGTCTCGGCCTGCCTGTACCGAGGTCCCCGAAACAGCTGGGATTTGCCCACTCTGGGAGGAGCGGATCCCGGGTCAAAGCTGGAGATTCCCGGCCTGCCTGTACCGGGGTCTCCAAAACTTGTGGGACCCGTCGCTCTGAGCGGTATGAGTCCCGGATGTAAAGAAGGGGATTCCCCGGCCTGCCTGTACCAAGGTCCCCAAAACTGGGTAGTACAGGGGTTATTGCAGAGGGCGTGCCAGCTTTGGAAAAATGCTTCAAGTTGTGTGCGAAATTTTTCTGAAGTGGCTGGAGGCCCCGAAATCCGGGACTTCTTCCGAAAAAATGTGCGCTGGGCTGGAGAGCGGGCGGTTCTGAAAGCTGCCCGATGGCGGGTCAGGGTGCATTCTCATGGTGCGTCGGGGAGGGCATGGCCGCCAGCAGGCTCTGTGGGAGCGGGCTTGTCCGCGCATAGGCCCGCAAGCCTTGCCCTGTTCTTCACAGCCAGTAAAAAGCCCCCAGCAGCGAGACTGCAGGGGGCTTTTGTTCGACGCGAGGGGATCAGGCTTCTTCGCTGTCCTCGTCATCCCCACCATCGACCTTCATGCCCAGCTCCTTGATCTTGCGGGTCAAGGTGTTGCGGCCCCAGCCCAGCAGCACGGCGGCGTCGCGGCGGCGGCCGGCGGTGTGCTTGAGTGCGGTCTCGATCATGATCCGCTCGAAGCTCGGCACGGCGCTGTCGAGCAGGCTCGACTGGCCCCGGGCGAGCGCCTGGTCGGCCCACTGGCGCAGGGCCTGCTCCCAGTTGGTGACGGGTGCCGAGTCCTGCGGCAGGTTCAGCAGCTCCGGCGGCAGGTCGCTGATATGCACCTCGCGCCCGGACGCCATGACGGTGATCCAGCGGCAGGTGTTCTCCAGTTGGCGCACGTTGCCGGGCCAGGGCAGGTTCTTCAGGTATTCCTCGGTTTCCGGCTTCAGCAGCTTGGGTTCCACCGACAGTTCCTGCGCCGCCCGGCCGAGGAAGTGCTTGGCCAGGGTCGGAATATCCTCGCGACGATCCGAGAGCCGCGGGATATGGATACGAATCACGTTCAGGCGATGGAACAGGTCTTCGCGGAATTTGCCGGCGTGCACCAGGGTTTCCAGGTTCTGGTGGGTCGCGGCGATGATTCGCACATCGACCTTGACCGGGGTATGGCCACCGACCCGGTAGAATTCGCCGTCGGCCAGCACCCGCAGCAGCCGGGTCTGGGTGTCCGCCGGCATGTCGCCGATCTCGTCGAGGAACAGCGTGCCGCCATCGGCCTGTTCGAAGCGTCCGCGGCGCAGGTTGGCCGCGCCGGTGAAGGCGCCTTTCTCGTGGCCGAACAGTTCCGACTCCATCAGGTCCTTGGGGATCGCCGCCATGTTCAGCGCGATGAACGGCGAGGCGGCCCGTGGACTGTGGCGGTGCAGGGCGTGGGCGACCAGTTCCTTGCCGGTACCGGATTCGCCGTTGATCAGCACGGTGATGTTCGAGTGGCTGAGGCGCCCGATCGCACGGAATACCTCTTGCATCGCCGGTGCTTCACCGATGATTTCCGGGGTGCGGGTCAGGGTCGGCGGCGCATCCAGGCCCTGTTGTTCCTGGGCGTGCTGGTTGGCGCGCTTGACCAGCGAGACGGCCTCGTCGACGTCGAACGGCTTGGGCAGGTACTCGAAGGCCCCGCCCTGGTACGAGGCGACTGCGCTGTCCAGGTCCGAGTGGGCGGTCATGATGATCACCGGCAGGCGTGGGTGCTGCTCGCGGATCCGGGCGAGCAGGTCCAGGCCGCTGGCGCCGGGCATGCGGATGTCGGAGATGATCACGTCCGGCTGCTGACGGGCCAGGCGGCTCATGACGCCATCGGCACTGTCGAAGCTCTGGGTGGTCATGCCTTCCTGTTGCAGGGCTTTTTCCAGGACCCAACGGATAGAACGGTCGTCATCGACGATCCACACGGTTTCACTACGGCTCATGTCGATGTGGCTCCTTGTTCCAGGGGCAGGAAGATCGAGAACGTGGTATGGCCGGGATGGCTGTCGCACTCGATCAGGCCCTGATGCTGGCTGATGATGTTCTGGGTAATGGCCAGGCCCAGCCCGGTACCGTCGGGGCGACCGCTGACCATTGGATAGAAGATGGTTTCCTGAAGTTCGGCAGGAATGCCCGGGCCGTTGTCGATGATCTCGATCTTGG
Source organism: Pseudomonas sp. Tof1 (assembly GCF_055390395.1). Classification (NCBI taxonomy): domain Bacteria; kingdom Pseudomonadati; phylum Pseudomonadota; class Gammaproteobacteria; order Pseudomonadales; family Pseudomonadaceae; genus Pseudomonas; species Pseudomonas sp. Tof1. The sequence continues at coordinate 365,037 of NZ_AP024344.1, forward strand.
TCACCAGGCGGTGGCGAATGTGGCCGATGGTGAACTGGCGAATGGCCCGGGTACGCAGACTGATGCGGCCCAGGCGCAACTCGTTCTGGCTGCTGATGGCCTGCATGGCGTTGCGTACGATGTTGAGCACGGCCTGGATCATCTGTTCGCGATCGATCAGCAGGTCGGGGATGCTCGGGTCGTAGTCGCGCACCAGAGTGATGCAGCCCTGGCTCTCGGCTTCCACCAGGCTGGAGACCCGCTCCAGCACTTCGTGGACGTTGGTCATGGCCAGAGAGGGCAGCTTGTTCGAGCCAAGCATGCGATCCACCAGGTTTCGCAGGCGATCGGCCTCCTCGATGATGACGTTGGTGTAGTCCTTGAGGCTTTCCTCCGGCAGTTCGCGGGCCAGCAACTGGGCGGCGCCGCGGATCCCGCCGAGGGGGTTCTTGATTTCGTGGGCGAGGCCGCGCACCAGCATCTTGGTGGTTTCCTGCTTGGACAGCTGGGCCTCTTCCTTGGTGATGCGCAGCAGCCGGTCGCGGGGGTGGACCTCCAGCAGCAGCAGGGTTTCGCCCTGGCTGAGGATCGGCGTCACGGCGTAGTCGACGGTCAGGGTCTGGCCGGTCAGGGCGGTCAGCATGGCTTCGCGCTTGGTGAACGGATGCGCCTGCTCGACCGCCTGGCGCAGGGAGTTCAAGGCCTCGGTCGACTCGGTGAACAGCTCGCTGATGAACTGACCGTGGCTGCGCTGGCCGCTGATGGCGAGCAACATTTCGGCCGCGGGGTTCATGTACTCAAGGCGCAGTTCAGCGTTGAGCAGGATGGTCGCGGTGGTCAGGTTGTCGAGTAACAGTCTGTGCAGGGCATCGCTGATGGTCATGGGGACCTCTTTTGGAGCATGTCAAACGGGAGTGGTCCCGTTTGTGCGCGAACAAGGCGCCGATATGGGGAAAATGCAAAAACCAAACCAAGGCTCCGAAAAGAAGCGCAAACAGTCTGAAGTGCCCATTTCAGGCTCGATTGAGTGGCGTTCTGCCGGCTACGACAGGTGATTTCGAACCAAAATGGGATCGAGCCCGAGTGAGGAGGTAGTTTAGTGCACCGATTTGGTGCTTTTGTGATCCAGGTTACAGAAACGGCAGGATGCCGCTCTTTTCTTCCTCGGGTTTGTCCGCCAGCGGACATTCCGGGCGCTGGCCGTAGTCGGCCGTTTGGCAGGGGCGGGCCTGGCGTTTCTGGCTGAGAGACATGCGCACCATATGGAAGGGCTGATTGGCGGTGCGCTCGGCAATGCGGCCCTGTTCGTCGAGGATTTCCACCGCGAGCTGGTGGGTGCCACGATCGATGTTTTCCAGGGCGAAAACCGGGCTGGTGCCGGCGGCTCCGGTGGGCTTGCCGTCGAGCAGCAGGCGGTAGCCATGGCCGGGCTGCAGTCCCGGTTCGCTGGTGACGCTGACGATCAGGTTGCCCTCGGCGCTGCGCACCGTGGCATCCGGGTCGGGCACCAGGACGCGGACCATCTGGTAGTGAAAGATCGGCCCGGGGCTCGGGCTGGCCTTGCTGGTGGCAGGTGTTGCCGCCTGGCTGCGGGGATGGGCCGACATGCGGTTGCTCGGCGCCAGCGGCACCCGTGTCGCACCCTTGTGGGGCTGGTCGGTGAAGACCCGGTTACCCTGGCTGTCGATGTAGGTGTAGACCTCGGCCGCGGCTGGCAGGGTGACCAGCGATAATGCCAGGCCCAGCACCCGAATGAATGATCCGCTCATGAACGACTCAAGGTTTGTGCACCCGCTGGACGGTGAAGGTCACGGCAGGGCTCTGCTGTACGACCTTCTCGCCCTCCAGGGCCTGTACACCGAGGGTGTGTTCGCCACGGTCGACATTCACCAGTTGCAGGCGCGGGACGTTGCTCGGCTGGCCGTAGGGTGCACCATCGAGCAGCAGTCGCAACAGATGCTGGCGTTGCAGGCGCGGCTCGATCTTCACGCCGACGGTGAACGTCCCGTTGTTGGCGCGCAGGGCCTCTTCGGTCGGGATATCCGTCAGTTCGAGGGTGTTGTACGGCGCAGCGTTTTCCTGAGGGGCGGCCGGTTGTGCGGCGACTGGCCGGGCTGGCGCCGGTGTGCCCTGCTTTTGCGTCTCGACGCTGTTGAGCGGCGGCAGTTCCACGGTCTGGGCGGCCATGCCGTCGGGCGGCTGGCTGCTGTAGGCGGTGTTGCCGTTGGCATCGGTGTACTTGTAGATCTGCGCCGACACCGGCAGTGCGAAGGTCAGCAGCAGATAGAGCAGGGGTCGACCCATGGCGGCTCCCGGTGAAGGTCCTGATCGTGACAAGCTGTCAGCATAGAGCAGAACCGCCGGTCCTTTCACTGTGGGTGCAGGCACAGTTCGCCCACGGCGCGCACCAGGGCCAGGTCGTGGATGTTGTCGGAGGCCAGGTCGCGGCGGGCCTGGCTCAGCCAGGCCGGGCATTGCGGGTCCTGCCGATGGGGGGCGAACGCGGCGTATTGCTTGAGCAGCTTGACCTGCAACTGATCCATCACCGGGCGGATCTGCGTGACCAGGTCGGGTCGGGCGATCACCGGAGCCTTGCCGGCGTTGCGCCATTTGGCCAGCAGGGCGTACTGCACCAGCTTGTTCGCCTCGATCTGTGCCGCGATGAACTGGCCGACCTCTTCCGGCTTGAGCTGGTAGGCCTGTGCCTGTTCCCGGGCGTTGGCGATCACCTGCTGTTCGCGGGTGCTGTCCTCGACCGGTTTGCCGCTGTCCCATTTGGTCAGGGCTACCTGGTTGGCGATGGTCAGGCGCTCGCTGATGGTCTGCAGCAGCGGTGCCAGGCTGTCCGGTGCGGGTGGGCTGGCGGCCAGCGCGCTGGTGCTCAGGCAGGCGGCCAGCAACAGGCTGGCGATACGGTTGTTCGGTGACATGGTGGGCTCCGGCTTTTCCGGTGGTGGAGGCAGGGGCCAGAGTTAACGCCACAAGACGCTGCGCACGCCAGTGCATTTTCATGAAAATGCTGCCCCCGGCGTCCGGGTTTTCCATCACCCATGAAAAATGCCCCGTCTCTTTCGAGGCGGGGCATTTTTGCAGGTTGTGCCTGCTTGCGCAGGCACGGGCCGGATATCAGACGCTGTAGTACAGGTCGTATTCCAGTGGGTGTACGAAGGTGCGGACCTTGATTTCTTCTTCGCTCTTGAGCTCGATGTAGGCGTCGATGAAGTCGTCGCTGAAAACGCCACCCTTGGTCAGGAACGCACGGCCCTTGTCCAGCTCTTCCAGGGCTTCTTTCAGGCTGCCGCAAACCTGTGGGATTTCCTTGGCCTCTTCAGGCGGCAGGTCGTACAGGTTCTTGTCGGCGGCATCGCCTGGGTGGATCTTGTTCTGGATACCGTCCAGGCCGGCCATCAGCAGGGCCGCGAAGGCCAGGTATGGGTTGGCAGCCGGGTCCGGGAAGCGGGCTTCGATACGGCGCGCTTTCGGGCTGGAAACGTAAGGGATACGGATCGAGGCGGAACGGTTGCGAGCCGAGTAGGCCAGCATTACCGGAGCTTCGAAGCCTGGTACCAGACGCTTGTAGGAGTTGGTCGACGGGTTGGTGAAGCCGTTCAGGGCCTTACCGTGCTTGATGATACCGCCGATGAAGTACAGGGCGGTGTCGGACAGGCCGGCATAACCTTCGCCGGAGAAGGTGTTCTTGCCTTCTTTGGCGATGGACAGGTGAACGTGCATGCCCGAGCCGTTGTCGCCGTACAGAGGCTTCGGCATGAAGGTGGCGGTACGGCCGTAGGCGTCAGCCACGTTGTGTACGCAGTACTTCAGGGTCTGGACTTCGTCGGCCTTGGCCACCAGGGTGTTGAACTTCACACCGATTTCGTTCTGGCCGGCGGTTGCCACTTCGTGGTGGTGAACTTCGACCACCAGGCCCATTTCTTCCAGTGCGTTACACATGGAAGTACGGATTTCGTGGTCGTGGTCGCACGGAGGAACCGGGAAGTAGCCACCCTTGACGGCCGGACGGTGGCCCTTGTTGCCGCCTTCCACGTCCTGGTCGGTCATCCAGGAGCCTTGTTCGGAGAAGATCTTGAACATGGAGCCGGAGATGTCGGACTTGAACTTGACCGAGTCGAAGATGAAGAATTCAGGCTCCGGACCGACGAAAACGGTGTCGCCGATACCGGTGGACTTCAGGTATTCCTCGGCGCGACGGGCGATGGCGCGTGGGTCGCGGTCGTAGCCTTGCATGGTCGAAGGTTCGATGATGTCGCAAACCAGGATCAGGGTCGGCTCTTCGGTGAACGGGTCCAGCACCGCGGTGCTGTCGTCCGGCATCAGGATCATGTCGGAGGCTTCGATGCCTTTCCAGCCGGAAATGGAGGAACCGTCGAACATCTTGCCGATTTCGAAGAAATCGTCATCCAGCGCATCGCGAGCTGGCATGGTCACGTGGTGCTGTTTGCCTTTGGTGTCCGTGAAGCGCAGATCAATCCATTTAACGTCATGATCTTTGATGAGTTGAACCGACTTCGACATGGTGTCCTCCGGGTGGCTTCGGGCTGGATAGTGGAGTAGCCCTGAAATAGTAGTGATGCCGGCGCGAATACTCGGCCAAGGCAACCTGCCTCACAAGGGAGCAAATTGCATGCCAGTGCCCCGTGATGGGTTTTTTGCCCCAATCTCAAGCGTTCCAGCCAGGGTAGGAGAATTTTCGGGCATTCGCTGCACCTTTGTGGTGCCGAAAAATATCGATTCGACCTTTTTTGGTGCGCAGAAAACCGTCCGTACAATAACTGGTCAAACCTTGAGCAATTTCCGCTATAATCCGCGCCCCACTTTTTTCGGCCGGCCGTTCGCGCGCTGTTTTCATGAAACTAATCGTAAAAGTCTTCCCGAAATCACCATCAAGAGCCGCCCTGTCCGGACGCGCTTCATTCGTCAATTGGCGAAGAACATCCGTGCCGTGCTCAAGGACCTGGATCCGGCCGTGGTGGTGAATGGCGTGTGGGACAACCTCGAACTGGAAACCGCGCTGACCGATCCGAAGGCCCTGCAGGAGTTCAAGGCCCGCCTGTGCTGTACGCCGGGTATCGCGCACCTGCTGCAGGTCGACGAATACCCGCTGGGCGACTTCGACGACATTACCGCCAAGTGCCTGCAGCACTACGCTGACGTGCTGCCGGGCAAGATCTTTTCCGTGCGCTGCAAGCGCGGTGGCAAGCACGGCTTCAGTTCCATGGACGTCGAGAAGCATGTCGGCAGCCGCCTGCGGCGTGAATGCGGTGCCGCCGGGATCTCCCTGAAGGACCCGGAAGTCGAGGTGCGGATCGAGATTCGCGACCAGCGGCTGTTCGTCATCCACGGCCAGCACGAGGGCCTCGGCGGCTTCCCGCTGGGCTCGGTGGAGCAGACCGTGACCCTGATGTCCGGTGGCTTCGACTCCACCGTCGCCGCCTACCAGATGATGCGCCGCGGCCTGATGACCCACTTCTGCTTCTTCAACCTGGGTGGCCGCGCCCACGAGCTGGGGGTGATGGAAGTCGCCCACTACCTGTGGAAGAAGTACGGCAGCTCCCATCGCGTGCTGTTCATCAGCGTGCCGTTCGAGGAAGTGCTGGGAGAAATTCTCGGCAAAGTCGATAACGGTCATATGGGCGTAGTATTGAAGCGTATGATGTTGCGGGCGGCGTCGGCGATGGCCGAGCGGCTGCACATCGATGCGCTGGTCACCGGCGAGGCGATTTCCCAGGTGTCCAGCCAGACGCTGCCGAACCTGTCGGTGATCGACTGTGTGACCGAGAAGCTGGTGATCCGGCCGCTGATCGCCAGCCACAAGCAGGACATCATCGACCTGGCCGACCAGATCGGCACCGGCGATTTTGCCCGGCACATGCCCGAATACTGCGGGGTGATTTCGGTCAACCCCAAGACCCACGCCAAGCGCTACCGCGTGGAGCACGAAGAGAAAGCGTTCGACATGGCGATCCTCGAGCGTGCGCTCGAACGCGCCAGGCTGGTCTCGATCGATCACGTGATCGACGAACTGGGCCAGGATCTGCAGATCGAAGAGGTCAGCGAGGCGCTGGCGGGTCATATCGTCCTCGACATCCGGCATCCGGATGCCCAGGAGGACGATCCGCTGGAACTGGCTGGCATCGAGGTACAAACGATGCCGTTCTATGCACTGAATGCTCGTTTCAAGGAACTGGACCCTACTCGCCAGTACCTGCTGTATTGCGACAAAGGCGTGATGAGTCGCCTGCATGCCCACCATCTGCTCAGTGAGGGGCATGCCAATGTGCGCGTTTATCGACCGAGCTAAGTGCCCGGGGCTGTTTGCCTGTGGCCTGCGTCACCGGCCCCCGACGCCGCCGTCAAGCTGTAACGGCCACGCCGGACACTACCGTCAATCGCTGCCAAGACTTGTCAGCAAACCGAATCCTCTGATCGAGATACACAAGTGATCGAAAATCTACGCAACATCGCCATCATCGCCCACGTTGACCATGGCAAGACCACCCTGGTTGACAAACTGCTGCGTCAATCCGGCACCCTGGAACGCAACGAGCTCAACGACGAGCGCGTGATGGACTCCAACGACCAGGAAAAAGAGCGCGGCATTACCATTCTGGCGAAAAACACCGCCATCAACTGGAACGGCTACCACATCAACATCGTCGACACCCCCGGCCACGCCGACTTCGGTGGCGAGGTTGAGCGCGTGATGTCGATGGTCGACTCCGTGCTGCTGCTGGTCGACGCCCAGGACGGCCCCATGCCGCAAACCCGCTTCGTGACCAAGAAGGCCTTCGAAGCCGGTCTGAAGCCGATCGTCGTGATCAACAAGGTCGACCGTCCGGGCGCGCGTCCTGACTGGGTTCTGGACCAGATCTTCGACCTGTTCGACAACCTGGGTGCCACCGACGAACAGCTGGACTTCAAGGTCGTCTACGCCTCGGCCCTGAACGGCATCGCCGGTCTGGACCACACCGACATGGCCGAAGACATGACCCCGCTGTACCAGTCGATCGTCGACAACGTGCCGGCTCCGGACGTCGACCGCGATGGTCCGTTCCAGATGCAGATCTCCGCGCTGGACTACAACAGCTTCCTGGGCGTGATCGGCGTGGGTCGTATCGCCCGCGGTCGCATCAAGCCGAACACTCCGGTGGTGGCGATCGATGTCGACGGCAAGAAGCGCAACGGCCGTATCCTGAAGCTGATGGGCCACCACGGTCTGCACCGTGTGGACGTCGAAGAAGCCGCTGCCGGCGACATCGTCTGCATCAGCGGTTTCGACGAACTGTTCATCTCCGACACCCTGTGCGACATGAACACCGTCGAGGCGATGAAGCCTCTGACCGTCGACGAGCCGACCGTTTCCATGACCTTCCAGGTCAACGACTCGCCATTCTGCGGCAAGGAAGGCAAGTTCGTGACCTCCCGTAACATCAAGGAGCGTCTGGACAAGGAGCTGCTCTACAACGTGGCACTGCGCGTTGAAGAAGGCGACTCGGCCGACAAGTTCAAGGTTTCCGGCCGTGGTGAGCTGCACCTGTCGGTTCTGATCGAAACCATGCGTCGCGAAGGCTTCGAAATGGCCGTGGGCCGTCCTGAAGTGATCATCCGCGAAGTGAACGGCGTGAAGCAGGAACCGTTCGAAAACGTCACCATCGACATCCCTGAGGAATCCCAGGGCAAGGTCATGGAAGAAATGGGTCTGCGCAAGGGCGACCTGACCAACATGGCGCCGGATGGCAAGGGCCGTGTCCGTCTGGAATACAACGTTCCAGCCCGTGGTCTGATCGGTTTCCGTAACCAGTTCCTGACCCTGACCAACGGTGCAGGCATCCTGACCTCGATCTTCGATCGCTACGACACCATGAAGCCAGGCCAGATGTCCGGCCGTCTGAACGGTGTTCTGGTTTCGATCGAGACCGGCAAGGCCCTGACCTACTCCCTGGAAACCCTGCAGGCTCGCGGCAAGCTGTTCATCGAGCACGGCCAGGACATCTACAACGGTCAGATCATCGGTCTGAACAGCCGTGACAACGACCTGGGCGTCAACCCGACCAAGGGCAAGAAGCTCGACAACATGCGTGCTTCGGGCAAGGACGAGGTGATCGCCCTGGTTCCGCCAGTTCGCCACACCCTGGAACAGGCCCTGGAATTCATCCAGGACGACGAGCTGTGCGAAGTCACGCCGAAGTCGATCCGCCTGCGCAAGAAGATCCTGGACGAAGGCGAGCGTACCCGCGCTGCCAAGAAAGCCAAGGCTTGATCTTCTAGCTCCGGCTGAATGAAAAACGCCCCCGGTCGAAAGGCCGGGGGCGTTTTTTTGTGCGCAAGAAGCCAGGTGGGGCGATGGCTGGGCGGACGTCTTCGCCGATTCATCCGCGAAGGGTGCACCGCCGGTTTGAAGTCAGAACCGCTCCAGGTTCCGGCTCGGCGCCTGGCGCTCCTGGGGCTTGGGCTTGTAGGCGCAATAGCCCGGGCGCGGACCGATCTTCGGGTGGTTGCGGCAGGTGTCCGGGCGCTTGTCATAAATGGTGCACAGCCGGGTCTTGCGGTCCAGGTACAGGCAATCGTTGTTGCTCATGCGCTGCAGGGTGAAGATCTCCGATTTCTGGTTGTAGCGCTCGACGATGCCTTCCTTCTGCAGGCGCTTGGCGATGTTCTTCGCCGGCTCGCCACGCTCGAACTCATCGACGATGCCGATGCGGATCAGGTCCTTGATCTTCACTTCCACGGGCAGGGTGCAGCAGCTGGACATGCAGCCGCCACACATGTGGCTGGAGTACTTCTGCCAGGTTTCCAGGCGGTCGAGCTCTGCGGCTGCGATCAGGGTCGGTTTCATCAGGTGGCGTCCAGGGGTGTATCGGGCGCGCGATCATACCGGGGCCTGTGGATTTGTGAACAACCTTTTGACGGTTTTTCGCACAATCGCGGATCTACCGGGAAATTTTTCGCGAATCCGGGTCTTGAGCGGCCCTCGAATTTACCGGCCTTCGCCACTTCGAGTGGAAAAAACCCGAACCAGAGCCATCACCCTGTGTCGAACCGACTAGGCTCAGACAACTCGTCCCGTAAATTGTCCATCTCGCTAGAGGTCGCATCGATGTCTCAGGAAACGCTTGTCCGTGAAACTGAGGTGGCTGCCTTTCGTGCCGCCGTCCTTGCCAAACTTACCTATGCAGTGGGTAAGGACCCCGACCATGCCTTCGACCACGACTGGTTCGAGGCGATTGCCCTGGCCGCCCGCGACCATATGGTCGAGCACTGGATGGATCACACGCGACAGATCTACCGCAAGGGACAGAAGCGGGTCTATTACCTTTCCCTGGAGTTTCTCATCGGTCGCCTGCTGTACGACAGCCTGAGCAACCTCGGCCTGCTGGATATCGCCCGCGAGGCGCTGGTGGACCTCGGTGTCGACCTGGAACGCATCCGCCTGCTGGAGCCCGACGCGGCGCTGGGCAACGGTGGCCTGGGGCGCCTGGCGGCGTGTTTCATGGAGAGCATGTCGACCCTCGGTATCGCCGGTCATGGCTATGGCATCCGCTACGAGCACGGGCTGTTCCGTCAGGCGATCGTCGACGGCTGGCAGCAGGAGCAGACCGAGAACTGGCTGGACTTCGGCAACCCCTGGGAGTTCGAGCGGGCCGAGGTGATCTACCCGGTGGGCTTTGGTGGCAGCGTCGAGACCGTGCATGACGAGACCGGCCAGGCCCGGCAGGTCTGGTGGCCGGCGGAAACCGTGCGGGCGGTCGCCTATGACACGCCGGTGGTCGGTTGGCGCGGGGCCAGTGTGAACACCCTGCGCCTGTGGCGGGCCCGGGCCACGGAGGAACTGCACCTGGAACGCTTCAATGCCGGCGACCACCTGGGGGCGGTGGCCGAGGTCGCCAGGGCCGAAAGCATCTCCCGCGTGCTCTACCCGGCGGACAGCACCGAGGCGGGGCAGGAACTGCGGCTGCGCCAGGAGTACTTCTTCGTTTCGGCGTCGCTGCAGGACCTGCTGCGGCGGCACAAGAACATGCACGACTCGGTGCTCAGTCTCGGTGAACATGCGGCGATCCAGCTGAATGACACCCACCCCTCGATTGCCGTCGCCGAACTGATGCGGCAACTGGTCGACCTGCACGGCGTGACCTGGGACGCGGCCTGGCAGGTGACCGTCGAAACGCTTTCCTACACCAACCACACCCTGCTGCCGGAGGCCCTGGAAACCTGGCCGGTGGGCCTGATGGAACGCATGTTGCCGCGGCACATGCAGATCATCTACCTGATCAATGCCCAGCATATCGATGCGCTGCGGGCCAAGGGCATCCATGACTTCGACGTGCTGCGCTCGGTGTCGCTGATCGAGGAAGACAACGGCCGCCGGGTGCGCATGGGCAACCTGGCGTTCCTCGGTTCCCACAGTGTCAACGGCGTGTCCGGCCTGCATACGCAACTGATGCGCAGCACGGTGTTCTCCGAGCTGCACAAGCTCTACCCGGAGCGGATCAACAACAAGACCAACGGCATCACCTTCCGCCGCTGGCTGTACCAGGCCAACCCGCGGCTGACCGAGATGATGGTCGATGCCCTGGGGGCCGAAGTGCTCGATCGCCCCGAGGATCTGCTGGTGGGCCTGGAGCCGTTCGCCGAAAAGGCCGGCTTTCGCAAGCAGTTCGCCGAGCAGCGCCTGCACAACAAGCGTGCCTTGGCGGCATTGATCCAGGAGCGGCTGGGCATTGCGGTCAACCCGGCGGCGATGTTCGATGTGCAGGTCAAGCGGATCCACGAATACAAGCGCCAGTTGCTCAACCTGTTGCACACTGTGGCGCTGTACCAGGCGATCCGCGCCGAGCCGGAAACCGACTGGGTGCCGCGGGTGAAGATCTTCGCCGGCAAGGCCGCGGCGAGTTATCACCAGGCCAAGCTGATCATCAAGCTGACCAATGACATCGCCCGTACCGTCAACAACGACCCGACCGTGCGCGGCCTGCTCAAGGTGGTGTTCCTGCCCAACTACAACGTCAGCCTGGCGGAAAGCATCATTCCGGCCGCCGACCTGTCGGAGCAGATCTCCACTGCCGGTTTCGAGGCCTCGGGCACCAGCAACATGAAGTTCGGCCTCAATGGCGCGTTGACCATCGGCACGATGGACGGCGCCAACGTGGAGATGTGCGAGCGGGTCGGCCAGGAGCACATGTTCATCTTTGGCCTCAGTGCCCAGCAGGTCGAATCGCGCAAGCGCAATGGCGAGTTCAGTGCCGCGCAGGACGTGGCCGCCTCCCATCGGCTCAACGATGTGCTGCAGGCGATTCGTGGCGGGGTGTTTTCCCCGGACGATCCGGCACGCTATGTCGGCCTGGTCGACTCGCTGATCGACTACGACCGCTTCCTGGTCTGTGCCGACTTCGACAGCTACTGGGCCGCCCAGGGCAAGGTCGAGGCGCTCTGGCACGACAGCAAGGAATGGTGGCGCTCGGCTGTGCTGAACAGTGCCCGGATGGGCTGGTTCTCCTCGGACCGGACCATTCGCGAGTACGCCACCGAGATCTGGAAAGCATTGGAGTAATCTTTTGCAATAAGTTGTGAGGCCGACCCCACTCTGGTGGGGCCGGATCGATATACTACGCGGCAGATTGGCCGGCTCCCACAAGAGCGGGCGTGTCGTGACGCCGCTTAGGGATATCGTGCATGCAATGGATTCTGATGCTGGTCGGGTTGGTACTGGGCTGGATGGTTGACGAGGTCATCCTTGACGCCCTGATCGGCGCATTGTTCGGTTTGGTGATCGGCCAGGCGTTCCGCCTCGGGAGCCTGGGGCGCAGGGCTCGCGCTCAGGAGGCCCGCTTGCAGCAGGCGCAACAGGCGCTGGCCAGCCTCGAGCAGCGGGTTCGCGAACTGGAGGTGGTCGGCGTCGCCCGGGCGGAACCGCCTGTTGCCGCTGCCGTCGAGCCCACCCCGGTCGTCGACGAAGCACCTGTCGCCCCCCAGGCAGCCGAGCCGATCGTCGAGCCGGCTGCGCAGGCGCCACGCGCCGAGCCCGAACTGATCTGGGAACTCCCGCCGGAACTGCAAGAGCTCTCGCCGCGCAACGAGCCCCAGGCCGTACGCCCCGAAGTCGACGCCTGGACGCCGCAGCCGATCGAGGTCCGCGAGCCGGTCGCGCCGCCTGTACCTCCGACTCCCCGCGAGCCGAACCTGATCGAGCGTGCCGTGGCGGGCGCCCGCAACTGGCTGTTCGGTGGCAACACCGTGCTGCGGGTCGGCGTGCTGCTGCTGTTCCTCGGCCTGGCCTTCCTGTTGCGTTATGCCACCGAGGGCATGGTGGTGCCGGTCGAGCTGCGCTACGCCGGCGTCGCCGGCTGTGCGCTCGGGCTGCTCGGCCTGGGCTGGTGGCTGCGCCTGCGCAATGGCAGCTACGGCCTGATGCTGCAGGGCACGGGGATCGCCGTGCTGTACCTGACGGTGTTCGCCGCGATGCGCCTGCACCCGTTGCTCGACCCTTCCGCCGCCCTTGGCCTGCTGGTGGCGGTCACGGTGTTCTCGGCGATTCTCGCGGTGACCCAGGACGCCCTCGGGCTGGCCGCGGCTGCCGCGCTGGGCGGCTTTGCCGCGCCGATCCTGACCTCCACCGGCTCCGGCAACCATGTCGCCCTGTTCAGTTACTTCATCCTGCTGAACAGCGGCATCCTGGCGATCGCCTGGTTCAAGGCCTGGCGCCTGCTCAATCTGATCGGCTTCGTCGGCACCTTCGGTATCGGCTTCGCCTGGGGCGTGCGTTCCTACCAGCCCGAGCTGCTGTGGAGCACCGAGCCGTTCCTGGTGCTGTTCTTCCTGATGTACCTGGCTATCGGCCTGCTGTTCGCCCGGCGCAAGCTGCGGGAAATGACCGGCGGGCCGCAGGACGACAGTCGTGAAGGGCTGTTGCACTGGTCGGCGCGCCAGGGCGACTACGTCGATGGCACCCTGCTGTTCGGCCCGCCGCTGGTGGGCTTCGGGCTGCAGTTCGCGCTGGTCCAGCATCTGGAGCTCGCGGCGGCGTTCAGCGCCCTGGCGCTGGGGATCATCTACATGGGCCTGGCCCGCCTGCTGATGGGCGGCCGCGCGCTGCTGCTGGCGGAAACCTGCCTGGCACTGGGGTGATCTTCGCCAGCCTGGCGATTCCGCTGGGCCTCGATGCGCGCTGGACGGCGGCGGCCTGGGCAGTGGAGGGCGCGGGGGTGTTCTGGCTCGGCCTGCGCCAGCAACGGCCGTTCGCGCGGATCTTCGCGCTATTGCTGCAATTGGGCTCGGCCCTGTCGTTCGCCGGCACCCTGCAGGCGGGCGAACACAGCCTGCTCGATGCCGCGCCGCTGGGCGCTTTGCTGCTGGGGTTGGCCCTGTTGTTCAGCTTCTGGCAATTGCGCCAGGCCGCGCCCGGAGAGGCGGCCGAGTGGGAGCGGCGCGGCGTTCCGGTGCTGGCCTGCCTGGGCCTGGCCTTCCTCTATCTGCTGGCGCCGCTGTTCTTCCTCAGCCAGGGCACGGCCATCAGTTGGGCGCTGGCCGGGCTGGCGACGCTGTTTGCCGGCCTGCGTCTGCAATCGCGGGCGTTCCTGTTCAGCGCGTTTGCCGTGCAACTGCTCGGCGGCGCGCTGTTCCTGGCGCGGCTGCAGGGGGCCGAAGGCGAGTCGTCGGCGGTGTTCAGTGCCGGCTGGAGCGGCCTGATGAGTGCTTCGCTGATCGGCCTGTCGCTGATCGGCGGGATGTTGCTGGCGGCCCGCGACGAGATGGTGCGCAACGATGCCCGGCTGCTGCGGGCATTGTCGGTAATCCTGCTGGCAGGCCTGGCGTTGATCAACCTGGCGGTGCTGTTCGTACTGCCCTGGGGCACGGCCAGTGGTGTCTGGGCCGCCAGCGGCCTGCTGATCATCTGGCTGAGCCTGTACCTGCGTCAGCGTCTGAGTTTCCTCTTCGGCCTGCTGTTGCAACTGATCGGTGGCGGGGCCTTCCTGCTCGAAGGGGCGGTGCAGTTCGGCGCGTTCGACAGCGATGGCCTGCGTCTGCTCGGCCACAGCGGTTTCTGGACGCCGCTGGTGCTCGGACTGGCTGCCTTCGTCGGCGCCTGGCGCCTGCAGCGGGACAGCCTGCCGACGGTGTTCGATGTCCTGAGCCTGCAGCGTCTGTCCCAGGTGCTGCTGGTCTGGGGTAGCGGCTGGTGGGCACTGGCCTGGGCCGGTGAGGTCATGCTGTTCGCCGCGCCGTCCAGTTGGGCGTCCTGGATGCTGGCAATCGCCACGGCCAGTGTGGCGCTTTGGGCACTCCTGGCGGTGCGCCTGCGCTGGCCGGACCTGGCCCGGTTGTGCAGCCTGCTGGTGCCGGTGGCCGGGATCATCCTGCTGCTGGACTGGACCCGCTTCTACAACCCGGCGGCACAGTTCGGCTGGCTGGTGTGGCCGGCGCTGTTCGCCGTGCACCTGCTGTCGTTGCGCAAGTTGGCGCCGCAGTTGCCGGCACGGGTATCGAGTGTCGCCCATGTGCTGGGTTGCTGGCTGATCCTTGGCGTGCTGGCGCTGGAGTTGCGCTACGGCCTGCTGTTGCTGTCGGAGCATTACAACGCCTGGCGCTGGCTGGGTTACGCGATCCTGCCGAGCCTGTACCTGGTGCTGATGGCCGCGCCGCGCGAATGGCCGTGGCCGATTGCCGCCTACTCACGCGAATACCGCCTGTACGCTGCCGCACCGCTGGCCTTGCTGATGCTCGGCTGGTTCTGGCTGGCCAACAGCTTCAGCGACGGTCACGCCGAGCCGCTGCCGTACGTGCCGCTGCTCAACCCGCTGGAACTGGGGTTGCTGTTCGCCCTGGGCAGCCTCTACATCTGGTCGCGCAGCGCGGTGCCCCAGCTGGGTGTACGCGCCGCCCACGCCGAGCTGGCCGCCCAGGCGGTCTGTAGCCTGTCGCTGTTCGCCTTCGTCACGGCGCTGGTGATGCGCGCCGCCCACCATTGGGGTGGGGTGGATTTCGAGCTGGATGCGCTGTTGGGGTCGATGCTGGTGCAGGCCGGTCTGTCGATCGCCTGGAGCCTGATCGCCCTGAGCCTGATGATCGGTGGCCACCTGCGCCATCGTCGCGAGGTCTGGCTGATGGGTGCGGCGTTGATCGCCGTGGTGGTGGCCAAGCTGTTCTTCGTCGAGCTGAGCAACCGTGGCGGCCTGGCGCGGATCGTCTCGTTCATCGGCGTCGGTGTGCTGATGCTGGTGGTGGGCTATTTCGCGCCGCTGCCGCCCAAGCGCGCGGAGGCCGAGTCGACCGACAAGCAAACGGAAGGAGTGTCGTCTTGATTCGCAAGTTGAGCCCGGGTCGCCTGGGCGTGCTGCTGCTGTGCCTGAGTGCATCGTTGTCGGCCCAGGAAAAGCCGGCGGACTTCAGCACTATCGTGCCCCTGGCCCTGAGCGGCGAGGGCCCTGGTACCGGCTGGAACTGCCGCTGACCTTGCAGGCCCAGGCCCGCCAGGCCGAACTGAACGACGTCCGGGTGTTCAACTCGGCGGGGGAGCCGCAGGCCTACGCCCTGCTCCAGGAGCAGGCACAGTCGAGCCAGCAGCGCAGCCAGACCGATGTGAAGTGGTTTCCGCTCTACAGCTCGGTCGATGCCCCCCAGGCCGCGCCCAGCGTGCGGGTGCAATCGACGACGTCCGGCACGCTGGTCGAGGTGACGCCGTCCAGCCAGTTGGAAGCCGGCGAAGAAGTGCTGCGTGGCTGGTTGCTCGATGCCAGTGCGATCAAGGCGCCGTTGCAGCAACTGGTGCTCGACTGGACCAGCGAGCGCGACGGCTTCCAGCGTTTCAGCATCGAGGCCAGCGATGACCTGCAGCACTGGCAGCTCTGGGGCGAGGGTCAGGTGGCGCGACTGTCCTTTGCCGACGAGCGCATCGAACAGCGCGAGGTGAGCCTGCCGGGGCAGTCGGCGCGTTACCTGCGCCTGCTGTGGCGGTCGCCGCAGTCGGCACCGGTGTTGAATGCGGCACAACTGGTAAGCAGCACCAGCAGCCTTTCGGCGTCGCCGCTGGCCTGGTCGCAACCGCTGGCTGGCAGTACGGCCAAGTCGGGCGAATACACCTGGACGCTGCCCACGGCAATGAACCTGGAACAGGTGCGGATCGAGCTGGCCCAGCCCAACAGCCTGGCGCCGGTGAGCCTGTATGGGCGGCGCAGTGGCAACGAGGCCTGGCAGACGCTGGGCAATGGCCTGCTCTATCGGTTGACGCAGGGCGGCCAGGATGTGTTGCAGGACACCCTGGAGCTGTCCGGCTACGGCGTTGCGCAGTTGAAACTGGTGGTCGACGAGCGTGGCGGTGGGCTTGGAGCAAAGGCTCCGGCGCTGAGTTATGCCGTGCGGCCGACGCAACTGGTGTTTCTGGCCCGTGGCAACGCACCGTTCTCCCTGGCACTGGGCAATGCGACGGTGGGGGCGGCAAACCTGCCCTTGTCGACGCTGATTCCCGACTACAGCCCGCAGCGCCTGGCCGGGGTCGGCAAGGCCACTGCGGGCGCAGCGCAGGCGGCCGCGCCGCAAGCCCCGGCGGTCGCGGCGGCGCCAACGACCGACTGGAAAAAGATCGGCCTGTGGGCGGTGCTGCTGCTGGGTGTGGCGGCGCTGGGGGGCATGGCCTTCAGCCTGCTGCGCAAGCCGCAGGGCTGACGACCGGCACATAGAGTCCTGGGGGCAGTCCGGTCTGGGCCTTCTCTACAGCCTGGCCCCCTGCTTTAGGGGGCTACAGAAGGGGCCTGCCGGCGCTTTTGGTCTACGCTGAAGCCGACCTGTGAACTCTCTATGCGTCATCCCTGTCTGAGCAGGAGGATTTGCAGCGCAACTCGCGTTAAACTGCGCGGGTTTTCAAGCCCCCCTTTCTCCGGAGTCATCCATGTCCCGCGTTACCCTGAGTCGCTTTTTGATTGAGCAGACCCGCAGCAACAACACGCCTGCCGATCTGCGTTTCCTGATCGAGGTGGTTGCGCGCGCCTGTAAGGAAATCAGCCACGCCGTCTCCAAGGGCGCGCTGGGTGGCGTCCTGGGCAGCATGGGCACCGAGAACGTGCAGGGCGAGGTGCAGAAGAAGCTCGACGTCCTGTCCAACGAAATCCTGCTCGAAGCCAACGAGTGGGGCGGCCACCTGGCCGGCATGGCGTCCGAGGAGATGGACAATGCCTACCAGATCCCCGGCAAGTACCCGAAAGGCGCCTACCTGCTGGTGTTCGACCCGCTGGACGGCTCGTCGAACATCGACATCAATGCCCCGGTCGGCACCATCTTCTCGGTACTGCGCTGCCCGAACGAATACCTGAGCCAGAACGAAGCCCTGAACGAAAAGGCCTTCCTGCAGCCGGGTACCCAGCAGGTCGCCGCCGGCTACGCGATCTATGGCCCGCAGACCATGCTGATCCTGACCCTGGGCAATGGCGTCAAGGGCTTCACCCTGGACCGTGAGATGGGCAGCTTCGTGCTGACCCACGAGGACATCACCATCCCGGCTTCCACCCAGGAATTCGCGATCAACATGTCCAACCAGCGCCACTGGGAAGCCCCGGTGCAGCGTTACGTCGAAGAGCTGCTGGCCGGCGAGACCGGTCCGCTGAAAAAGAACTACAACATGCGCTGGGTGGCCGCGATGGTGGCCGACGTGCACCGCATCCTGACCCGTGGCGGCCTGTTCATGTACCCACGCGACAGCCGCGAGCCGTCCAAGCCGGGCAAACTGCGTCTGATGTACGAAGCCAACCCGATGTCGTTCCTGATCGAGCAGGCGGGCGGCGCGTCCACCGACGGCCACCAGCGCATCCTCGACATCCAGCCTGACGGCCTGCACCAGCGTGTCGCGGTGTTCCTCGGTTCGAAGGAAGAAGTGGAACGGATCACCGGCTACCACAAGGAATAAACCCATGTCCGCGCCCTGGCAGCCTCTGCTCCAATGGTGGTTCGGTTCAGCCGGGCTGCCCAGTGAGATCGAGGCTGACAAGGGTCGGTTGTGGTTCGGCAAGCGTGACAGCCAGGACCGCGAGGCGCGCGAGCGTTTCGGGCCCTGGGTCGAGCAGGCCCTGGCCGGCGGTTTGACCGAGTGGACGCAATGTCCGCAGGGTTGGCTGGCCGTGGTACTGCTGCTCGATCAACTGCCGCGGATGATCTTCCGCGATTCCCCTGCGGCCTTTTCCGGTGATGCCCGCGCCCAGGCGCTGGTGGCGCAGGGGATTGCCGCCGACTTCGACCGGCAATTGCCGGCGATACAGCGTTCCTTCATCTACCTGGTGTTCGAGCATTGCGAGCATCCGGCGGCGCAGAACGAGGCGGTGTCGCGGTTTGCGGCGTTGCTGCGCGAGCAGCCGGAGGATCAGCGGTCGGTGTTTGCCAGTCAGCTGGATTATGCCGAGCGGCATCAGCGGATCATTGCCCGGTTCGGGCGCTTTCCCCATCGCAACGCCATTCTGGGGCGGGAATCCACGGCCGAGGAAGTGGCGTTTCTGCGTGAGCCCGGCTCACGCTTCTAGTATCTGCGCGTGCTGCCCTTGTGGGCGCCGGCTTGGTGGCGATAGCGGTGTGTCAGGTGACGAGGTTTCGGTTGCCGGATTGCTTTCGCGGGCAAGCCACGCTCCTACAGGTTTGTGCCGTACACAAGCCATGTGTACGGCGCTTGTAGGAGCAGGGCTTGCCCGCGAAGGCGCCGGCGCGGTCGTCAGATCCGGAAACTGCCCACCAGGTGCTTCAGGCGTGCCGCCTGCTGTTCCAGGTCGGCACAGGCCCGCAGGGTCGCCTGCAGGTTCTCCACCCCTTCCTGGTTCAGGGTGTTGATCTCGGTGATATCGACGTTGATCGACTCCACCACCGCAGTCTGCTCCTCGGTCGCGGTCGCCACCGACTGGTTCATGCCGTCGATCTCGCCGATCCGCTGGGTCACGCTGCCCAGCCGTTCGCCGGCCTGGTTGGCGATACCGACGCTGTTTTCGCTCTGGCGTTGGCTGTCGGTCATGAGAGTGACCGCCGCGCGGGCGCCGACCTGCAGCTCCTCGATCATCTTCTGCACCTGCTGCGCCGAGTCCTGGGTGCGGTGGGCGAGGTTGCGCACCTCGTCGGCGACCACGGCAAAGCCGCGACCGGCCTCGCCAGCCCGGGCCGCCTCGATGGCGGCGTTGAGCGCGAGCAGGTTGGTCTGCTGGGAAATGCTGGTGATCACGTCGAGGATCTGCCCGATGTTCACCGTGTTGCTGTTCAACGTCTCGATGTTGCCGCAGGAGTCGCTGATCTGCGCCGACAACTGCTGCATCGCGCCGATGGTCTTGTCCACCACCTGCTGACCGTCTTCGGCGAGGTTGCGTGCCTCGCTCGAATGCTGCGAGGCGAGGGCGGCGTTCTGGGCGATTTCCTGGGCCGCGGCGCCGAGCTGGTTGATCGCTGCCGCCACGCTGCTAGTGCGGTTGGCCTGCTGGTCGGAGTTGAACATCGACGAGTTGGAGGCGCTGACCACGCGCAGGGCGACCTCGTTGACCTGACCGGTGGCCGAGGCCACTTCACGGATCGAGGTGTGGATGCGCTCCACGAAACGGTTGAACGACATGCCCAGGGTGCCGAACTCATCGTGGCCGTGAATGGTCAGGCGCTTGGTCAGGTCGCCTTCACCCTCGGCGATGTCGTGCATCGCCCGGCCCATCAGGTGCAGCGGCTGCATCAGCACACGGATCAGCATGCCCAGCAGGGCGATGATGATCACCACGGCAATCACCATGGCGACGATGGCCGAGGTGCGGAACTCGCTGAGCATCGAGAACGCGGTGTCCTGGTCCAGCACCAGCGCCACGTACCAGTCGGCCGAGGGCACGCCGTTGACGTGGGTGAAGGAGATGAACTGGGTCTTGCCACCCACCGTCACTTCCTTCAGGCCGGGGCTGATCTTCGGTGTGTCGTCCGGATAGGCTTCGGCGAGGTTCTTGAGAATCAGCTTGCTGTCCGGGTGGATCAGGATCTTGCCGTCGGCGCTGACGATGAAGGCATGGCCGTGGCCGCCGAAATTCAGCGAGTTGATGATTGCACTGACACTGCCCAGGTCGATGTCGGCACCGCTCACACCGATGAACTTGCCCTCATGCTGCACCGGCGTGGCGATGGTGATCACCAGCTTGCCGGTCGAGGCGGCGATGTAGGGCTCGGTGACGATGGTCTGCTGGGCGGCGTTGGCGGCCTTGTACCAGCCGCGGGCCCGTGGGTCGTAGTCGGCGGGGCGGTTGCCGGCCGGCACCGAGAACATCACGCCTTCCTGGCTGCCGAAGTAGCTCAACTGGAAGTTGCCGGTATAGGCGGGCAGGCCGACCGCACGCTTGAGGCTGTCGGCGGAGCTGCCGTCCACGGCGATCTGCTGGGACAGCGACTGCAGCAGTTGGATACGGCTTTCCAGCCAGGTCTGGATGTTGCTGGTGGTCAGACTGCCCAGTTCCTGCATCGACGCCTGGGTGCTGTTGTACAGCGCCTGGCGCTGCCGATAGTCGTTGAACAGGATGAAGCAGGCGAACGCCACGGCGACCACGAGGGCCGCAGCCAGGAGAATCTTGTGGCTGAATTTGAGGTTTCTGGTCATGAAATGGCTGTCTGCAAAAGGCGGGTCAACGAAGGGCGACAATTTGCCACGTTTAATGGCGTCGCGCCTCTATCTCTCGGCATCGTCTCGTTAAAGATTAGTTTCTTGACGGTAAAGCCGACGAAACGCCAGTTCCGCCCGCAAAACTGCTGATCTGCAAAGGAAAGCCCTGTAAGAAAAGGTCGTAGGTTCGGGAACCAGATGGCGGTTTTCTCTTCTAAGCTTGCGGTAGGCCCCCGTGCCGACCTTTCCGTCCCCAGGAGTTTCTCCCCATGTCGTTGCGCTCTCTCGCTCTGTTGTCGTTCTGCGTGCTGCTGGCCGCCTGCAGCAAGGTCAACCAGGCAAACTACTCGAAGTTGTCCACGGGCATGCCCAAGGCCGAAGTCGAGGCATTGCTCGGTTCGCCGTCCGATTGTTCCGGCGCGCTGGGCATGTCCAGTTGCACCTGGGGTGACAAGAACAGCTTTATCAGCGTGCAGTACGCCGGTGACAAAGTCCTGATGTTTTCCGGGCAAGGCCTGAAGTAAACCGGGGCACAAGCCCTCGGGAGAAGAAGAAATGTTGCGTTTAGTGGTTACTCTTTTGGCTGGCTTGTTGCTGGCCGGTTGCGCTACGTCCGGTGACGATCTGGCGCCCAAGACCGCAGGTCACGTCGACCTCAAGCGTTACCAGGGCACCTGGTACGAGCTGGCGCGGATGCCGATGTACTTCCAGCGCAACTGTGCCCAGTCCGAGGCCCGCTACAGCCTGATGCCCGACGGCAGGATGGCGGTGTTCAACCGCTGCCTGACCGAGCAGTGGACCTGGGAAGAGGCCAAGGGCACCGCGACACCGCAGGTCGAAGGGCAGGCCGACAAGCTCTGGGTGCGTTTCGATAACTGGTTCACCACGCTGCTGCCGGGCGTGGCGAAGGGTAACTACTGGATTCTCTATGTCAGCGACGACTACCACACCGCGATTGTCGGCGACCCGAGCCGGCGCTATCTGTGGCTGTTGTCGCGCAGCACCAAGATCAGCGCCGATACCCGCGAGGACCTGCTGAGCCGGGCGCGGCAGCAGGGGTATGACACCACCCGACTGATCTGGCGTACGCCCGACTCGAAGATGTCCCACTGAGTTTACGGGCCGCTGCTCGCTCGTTCCCACGCTCCGCGTGGGAACGCAACCCGTGACGCTTCGCGTTTTCAGTTCAGCAGTTCACGCAACACCTGGGCGAAGGCTCGCGTGCTTTCCTCTTCTGCCGCATGTCGGCCACCGCGTACCGCCCACTGGCCGTTGACCATCACGTCACGCACCTGGCGATCGCCGCCGGCGAACAGCCAGCGATTGAGAATGCCGTCGTCCTCGGCGGTCGCCAGGTACGGGTCGTTGCCGTCGAGCACCAGCCAGTCGGCGCGCTTGCCCACTTCCAGGCCGCCAATGGCTTGCCCGAGCGCCTGGGCACCGCCTTCCAGGGCCGCGTCGAACAACGTGCGCCCGACCATCGGCTGATCGGCCCGGTACAGGCGGTTGCGCCGCTGGTCGCGCAGGCGCTGGCCATATTCCAGCCAGCGCAGTTCCTCGACCACGCTCAGTGACACATGGCTGTCGGAACCAATGCCCAGGCGACCGCCCTGGGCGAGGAAGTCCACGGCCGGGAAAATCCCGTCGCCGAGGTTGGCCTCTGTGGTCAGGCACAGGCCGGCAATCGCCCGGCTGCGGGCCATGCGGCTGACTTCCTCGGCATCGGCATGGGTGGCATGCACCAGGCACCAGCGCGAGTCCACCTCGAGATGGTCGTAGAGCCACTGCAACGGGCGCTTGCCGCTCCAGGCCAGGCAGTCGTCGACTTCCTTCTGCTGCTCGGCGATGTGGATGTGCACCGGGCAGTGCCGGTCGCTGGCGGCCAGCACTTCGCTGATCTGTTGCGGAGTCACCGCCCTGAGCGAGTGGAAGCACAGGCCCAGGGCCTGGGCCGGCTGTCTTGCCAGCAACGGCTGCAAACGTGCCTGCAACTTCAGGTAATTCTCGGTACTGTTGATAAAGCGTCGCTGACCGTCGCTGGGTGCCTGGCCGCCAAAACCGGAGTGGCTGTAGAGCACGGGCAGCAGGGTCAGGCCGATGCCGGCGTCGGTGGCGGCCTGGCTGATGCGCAGGGCCAGTTCGGCCGGGTCGGCGTAGGGCTGGCCCTGGGTATCATGGTGCACGTAGTGGAACTCGGCCACCGAGGTGTAGCCGGCCTTGAGCATCTCGATGTAGAGCTGGCGAGCGATGATGCCCATCTGCTCGGGACTGATCCTGCCCACCAGGCGGTACATCAGGTCGCGCCAGGTCCAGAAACTGTCGTTCGGGTTGCCGGCGACCTCCGCCAGCCCGGCCATCGCCCGCTGGAAGGCGTGGGAGTGCAGGTTCGGCATGCCCGGCAGCAGCGGGCCGCCCAGCCGTTCGGCACCCTGTGCATCGGAATCGGCCTCGACCCGGGCCAGCACGCCCTGGGCGTCGACCTCAAGGCGTACGTTTTTGGCCCATCCACTAGGCAGCAGCGCGCGTTCGGCAAAGAAGGCGGACATGGTTCAGCACCCCATCGTGTGTTATTTGTATATACATATACAGACGTTTGCCTGCCCGGTAAACTCCGGCAAGCTGGTATCCTGTCCTGCAGACGCCTGTGACATGACCTACAGCCACCCCTGGAACCGAACAAGGATTTACTGTGCCGACTCCGCCTGCCAACAACCCGCTGGCTGCCCAAATGGGCGAAAGTCCGGCGCCGTTATATGCCCGCGTCAAACAGATGATCACCCAGCAGATCGACAGCGGAAACTGGCCGCCGCATTACCGTGTGCCGTCCGAGAGCGAGCTGGTGGAGCAACTGGGCTACAGCCGCATGACCATCAACCGCGCCCTGCGGGAAATGACCGCCGAAGGTTTGCTGGTGCGCATGCAGGGGGTCGGCACCTTCGTCGCCGAGCCCAAGACCCAGTCGGCGCTGTTCGAGGTGCATAACATCGCCGACGAGATCGCCTCGCGCGGTCATCGCCACACCTGCAAGATCATCACCCTCGGCGAGGAGACCGCCGGCTCCGAGCGTGCCGTGGCCCTGGACATGCGCGAGGGGCAGAAGGTCTTCCACTCGCTGATCGTGCATTTCGAGAATGACATCCCGGTGCAGATCGAGGACCGTTTCGTCAACGCGCAGGTGGCGCCGGACTACCTCAAGCAGGATTTCACCCTGCAGACGCCCTACGCCTACCTGTCACAGGTCGCACCGCTGACCGAGGGCGAGCATGTGGTCGAGGCGATTCTCGCCGATGCCACCGAGTGCGAGCTGTTGCAGATCGAGCCTGGCGAGCCGTGCCTGATGATCCGCCGACGGACCTGGTCCGGTCGCCAGCCGGTGACGGCCGCCCGGTTGATTCACCCCGGTTCCCGTCATCGTCTGGAAGGACGCTTTACCAAATGAGTTCACTGAAAGTCTTGCGTGCGGCGGACTACCCGCGCATGCCGTGGAAAAACGGCGGTGGCAGCACCGAAGAGATCACCCGCGACGAGGGCGAGGGCCTGGAAGGGTTCGGCTGGCGCCTGTCGATTGCCGATATCGGCGAGTCGGGCGGTTTTTCCAGTTTTGCCGGCTATGAGCGGATCATCACCGTGCTGCAGGGCGCGGGCATGACCCTGCAGGTCGATGGTCAACGCACCCGCGCGTTGCTGCCTCTGGACCCGTTCGCCTTCAGTGGCGCGAGCCAGGTCAGTTGTAGCTTGCTCGAGGGCCCGATCCGCGATTTCAACCTGATCTACGCGCCGGAGCGCTACAGTGCCCGGCTGCAATGGCTCGATGCCGTGCAGCCCAAGCGTTTCTTCACTTCGGCGGCGGTGCTGCTGATCTTCAGCGTCAGCGACCAGTTGCATGTCGGCCTGGCCGACACGGGTTATGAAGTACTCGGCCGGCATGACTGCCTGCGGCTGGATGGCAGCGTCGGGCTGCAGGAAGTGGCGGTGACCGGCCGTTGCTGTGTGATCGAGCTGATGCCTGCCTGATTCCGCTAAATCCCACTCTATTTTGAGGTCATCCCCCGATTCCCGTGGGATTTATCCGCGAAAGCGTCCGCGCAAGCGGCGCAGGGCTTGAGAGCCTTTTCGCGGATAAAACCGGTCTCCACAGGGTGTGCGTGCCCCCCGTCGATTTCGGGTACTCCCTCTCGCACTATTTTGTTACCGAACGCCCCAACGTGGCGCAAAAGCCTCTTCCGGTAACAGCTTCCCACCTACAGCTTCGCCTAATCCTACAAATTCATTTTTCGCTCCAGGCCACGTCCCACGGCACTTGGCGACTACTCTGAAAAATTCTTCAGGGCTCGAATTCCGAGTTGGCCGCTTGATTGCATATGCTTGTATGTACAAGTAAATATGTGTGCGTATGAGTCGTCAGGGAGGCATTACGCACCCACTCATTTTTCGCTTGTGACGGGGTATCCGGCACAGGCTCGCTTGCCCACTGCCTGGGCGGGTTCGGACGATCGCAGAGGAGTTTTTTCGTGACTGAGAATACCCAGAAACCTACCGCCACCTTTACCAAGCGCCGTGACGTCGAAATCCGTGCCGCCCGTGGCAACAAGCTGACCGCCAAGAGCTGGCTGACCGAAGCGCCGCTGCGGATGCTGATGAACAACCTCGACCCGCAGGTGGCCGAGAACCCCAAGGAACTGGTGGTTTACGGTGGTATCGGGCGCGCCGCGCGCAACTGGGAGTGCTACGACAAGATCGTCGAGAGCCTGACCAACCTCAATGACGACGAAACCCTGCTGGTGCAGTCCGGCAAGCCGGTCGGCGTGTTCAAGACCCACAGCAACGCCCCGCGCGTACTGATCGCCAACTCCAACCTGGTGCCGCACTGGGCCACCTGGGAACACTTCAACGAACTGGACGCCAAGGGCCTGGCCATGTACGGCCAGATGACCGCCGGCAGCTGGATCTACATCGGTAGCCAGGGCATCGTCCAGGGCACCTATGAAACCTTCGTCGAAGCCGGTCGCCAGCACTACGACAACAACCTCAAGGGCCGCTGGGTGCTGACCGCCGGCCTGGGCGGCATGGGCGGCGCGCAGCCGCTGGCCGCGACCCTGGCCGGTGCCTGCTCGCTGAACATCGAATGCCAGCAGACCAGCATCGACTTCCGCCTCAAGACCCGCTACGTCGACGAGCAGGCCAAGGACCTCGATGACGCCCTGGCCCGTATCGCCAAGTACACCGCCGAAGGCAAGGCGATCTCCATCGCCCTGTGCGGCAACGCCGCCGAAATCCTGCCGGAACTGGTCCGTCGCGGCGTGCGCCCGGACATGGTCACCGACCAGACCAGCGCCCACGACCCGCTCAACGGCTACCTGCCGGCCGGCTGGACCTGGGAAGAGTACCGCGCCCGCGCGCTGACCGAACCGGCCGCCGTGGTGAAGGCCGCCAAGCAGTCGATGGCGGTGCACGTCAAGGCGATGCTGGCATTCCAGAAGCAGGGCATCCCGACCTTCGACTACGGCAACAACATTCGTCAGATGGCCCAGGAAGAAGGCGTCGAGAACGCCTTCGACTTCCCTGGTTTCGTTCCGGCCTACATCCGTCCGCTGTTCTGCCGCGGCATCGGTCCGTTCCGCTGGGCGGCGCTGTCGGGTGACCCGCAGGACATCTACAAGACCGATGCCAAGGTCAAGGAACTGATCCCGGACGACGCCCATCTGCACAACTGGCTGGACATGGCGCGCGAGCGCATCAGCTTCCAGGGCCTGCCGGCGCGGATCTGCTGGGTCGGCCTGGGCCTGCGCGCCAAGCTCGGCCTGGCGTTCAACGAGATGGTGCGCAGCGGCGAGCTGTCGGCGCCGATCGTCATCGGTCGCGACCACCTGGACTCCGGCTCGGTGTCCAGCCCCAACCGTGAAACCGAGTCGATGCAGGACGGTTCCGATGCCGTCTCCGACTGGCCTTTGCTCAACGCCCTGCTCAACACCGCCAGCGGCGCGACCTGGGTCTCCCTGCACCACGGCGGCGGCGTCGGCATGGGCTTCTCGCAGCACTCGGGCATGGTCATCGTCTGCGACGGTACTGACGAGGCGGCCGCGCGTATCGCCCGCGTCCTGCACAACGACCCGGCCACCGGGGTCATGCGTCATGCCGATGCCGGTTACCAGATCGCCATCGACTGCGCGAAGGAGCAGGGGCTGAACCTGCCGATGATCACCGGCAAATAAGGCGCCTGGAGGGGAGCCGGCTTTGCCCTTGGGCGCCGGCTCCCACAGGAGGCCGTGTTTTGCAGGCATTGCGTGAGCACCGGAAGACAATCCACAGAGGTTGAACGATAAATGGCTGTATCGAATGATCGTGCAAGCAACAAACCGTTGATCGAAAGGCGTTCGATCGACTACATCCCGGAAGCGGAAAGACACGGTCGTCTACTCAGTCAGTTCACCCTGTGGTTGGGGGCCAACCTGCAGATCACCGCGATCGTCACCGGTGCGCTGGCGGTGGTGCTCGGCGGCGACGTGTACTGGTCGCTGGTCGGCCTGCTGCTGGGGCAACTGCTCGGCGGCGGGGTGATGGCGCTGCATGCCGCGCAAGGGCCGCAACTGGGCCTGCCGCAGATGATCTCCAGCCGCGTGCAGTTCGGCGTCTACGGCGCGGTGATCCCGCTGGTGCTGGTGTGCCTGATGTACATCGGCTTCTCGGCCAGCGGCTCGCTGCTGGCCGGACAGGCGGTGGCGCAACTGCTGCACGTCGAGGACTGGGTCGGCATCGTGCTGTTCGCCGCCTCGATCCTGGTCTTCACCATCTTCGGCTACCGGGTGATCCACGGCATCGGCCGGGTCGCCAGCGTGCTGGGGGTGATCGCCTTCATCTACCTGTTCTACAGACTGCTGGCGGGCAACGATGTTTCCGCGTTGCTGGCCAACAAGCATTTCTCCCTGGCGAGCTTCCTGCTGGCGGTGTCGCTGTCGGCGTCCTGGCAGATCGCCTTCGGGCCCTACGTGGCGGACTACTCGCGCTACCTGCCGCGCAGCACTTCAGCGTCGAAAACCTTCTGGGCCGTGGGCCTGGGGTCGGTGATCGGCTCGCAGGCGTCGATGGTCTTCGGGGTGTTCGCGGCGGCCCTGGCCGGTTCGCAGTTCGCTCACCACGAGGTCTCATTCATTGTCAGCCTTGGCGGCACCGGCGTGATCGCCGCGGCGCTGTACTTCGCCGTGGCCTTTGGCAAGGTCACCGTGACCACGCTCA
Source organism: Pseudomonas sp. Tof1 (assembly GCF_055390395.1). Taxonomy (NCBI): domain Bacteria; kingdom Pseudomonadati; phylum Pseudomonadota; class Gammaproteobacteria; order Pseudomonadales; family Pseudomonadaceae; genus Pseudomonas; species Pseudomonas sp. Tof1. Next base: position 392,845 of record NZ_AP024344.1, read on the forward strand.
ATGCCTACGGCAGCTTCATGTCGATCGCCACCATCATCAGCGGTTTCCGTGGCAACCGGCACATCGGCAGCGGCGTGCGCCTGCTGTACATCTTTGTCATGGTCAGCCTCGCGGCGGCCCTGGCGCTGCTCGGCAAGGACTCGTTCCTCAAGGAATTCTCCGCGTTCATCCTGTTCCTGCTGGCGTTCTTCACGCCCTGGAGCGCGATCAACCTGGTGGACTTCTACTGCATCACCAAGGAACGCTACGACATTCCCGCGCTGTCCGATCCCCACGGCCGTTACGGGCGCTGGAACATCATGGGCATCAGCATCTATGTGTTCGGCGTGCTGATCCAGATGCCGTTCATCTCCACGCATTTCTACACCGGTCCCCTGGTGGCGAGTCTGGGCGATACCGATATCTCCTGGATCATCGGCCTGGTGGTTCCGGCAGCGCTGTACTACTACGCCGCGAAGAAGTGGCACGGCGCGGTTCCTGATCGCTTGATCCTGCCGCCAGAGCAGGGCGAGGTCGCAGCACCCCAGGCCAGTGGCCGGGCTCAGCCGTCGTCGGTGGCCTGAATCCCGAGCCTGAGCAACACGTGGACAGGGCCCGCTCGCGGGCCAACCCGGGCCGGATGCCTCTTGACTGCCGTTAACCCATTCATGATTAGGAGCGTCACATAATGAAAATGAAAAAGACCCTGCTGACCACGGCGTTGTCCCTCGGCCTGTTGACCGCTGCCGGCGCCAGCCAGGCCGCCGGCTGGTGCGAGTCCGGCAAGCCGGTGAAATTCGCGGGCCTCAACTGGGAAAGCGGCATGTTGCTGACCGACGTCCTGCAGTTCGTCCTGGAAAAAGGCTACGACTGCAAGACCGACAGCCTGCCGGGCAACTCCATCACCATGGAGAACGCGCTGAGCACCAACGATATCCAGGTCTTCGCCGAAGAGTGGGTGGGCCGCAGCGAGGTCTGGAACAAGGCCGAGAAGGCCGGCAAGGTCGTCGGCGTCGGCGCGCCGGTGGTCGGGGCCATCGAAGGTTGGTACGTGCCGCGCTATGTGGTCGAGGGCGATGCCAAGCGCAAGCTCCAGGCCAAGGCGCCGAACCTGAAGAACATCGCCGACCTGGCGCAATACGCCTCGGTGTTCAAGGACCCGGAAGAACCGAGCAAGGGGCGTTTCTACAACTGCCCGGCCGGCTGGACCTGCGAGCTGGACAACAGCGAGATGCTCAAGAGCTACGGCCTGGAAAACGCCTACACCAACTTCCGTCCAGGGACCGGGCCGGCTCTGGATGCCGCGGTGCTGTCGAGCTACAAGCGTGGCGAGCCGATCCTGTTCTACTACTGGTCGCCGACGCCGCTGATGGGCCAGGTCGATCTGATCAAGCTGGACGAGAAGCCGGGCGTCGACAAGAGTGTGAGCATCAAGGTCGGTCTGTCCAAGACCTTCCACGACGAGGCACCTGAACTGGTGGCCGTGCTGGAGAAGGCCAACCTGCCGATCGACCTGCTGAACCAGAACCTGGGGCGCATGAGCAAGGAGCGGATCGAGTCGCCGAAGCTGGCGAAAATCTTCCTCAAGGAACACCCTGAGGTCTGGCAGGCTTGGGTCAGCGCTGACGCTGCCAAGAAAATCAACGCGGCTCTGTAGGTCGATTCCTCCCGGTCAACCGAGAGGCTGACCGGGACGCTACATCCACTTGATCGAGAGTTTCCAATGTTTCCCGAGAATTTCACGTTTTCCATCGCCGACTGGGTCAACGGTTGGGTCGATTCGCTGGTGACCAACTACGGTGATGTGTTCCGCCACATTTCCGACACCCTGCTGTGGGCCATCGTCAACCTCGAGAGCCTGCTGCGCCTGGTGCCATGGTGGCTGATGCTGGCCATCGTCGGCGGTATCGCCTGGCATGCCACCCGCAAGCTGGTCAGCACCGCGGTGATCGTCGGCCTGCTGTTCCTGGTGGGGGCGGTCGGCCTGTGGGACAAGCTGATGCAGACCCTGGCGCTGATGCTGGTGGCGACGCTGATCTCGGTGCTGATCGGGATTCCGCTGGGCATCCTGTCGGCGCGCAGTGACCGCCTGCGCTCGGTGCTGATGCCACTGCTGGACATCATGCAGACCATGCCCAGCTTCGTGTACCTGATCCCGGTGCTGATGCTGTTCGGCCTGGGCAAGGTTCCGGCGATCTTCGCCACGGTGATCTACGCCGCGCCGCCGCTGATCCGCCTGACCGACCTGGGTATCCGCCAGGTGGACGGCGAGGTGATGGAGGCGATCAACGCCTTCGGTGCCAACCGCTGGCAGCAACTGTTCGGCGTGCAACTGCCGCTGGCCCTGCCGAGCATCATGGCCGGGATCAACCAGACCACCATGATGGCCCTGTCGATGGTGGTGATCGCCTCGATGATCGGTGCCCGTGGCCTGGGCGAAGACGTGCTGGTGGGCATCCAGACCCTCAACGTCGGGCGTGGCCTGGAAGCCGGCCTGGCTATCGTGATTCTCGCCGTGGTCATCGACCGCATTACCCAGGCCTACGGTCGTCCGCGCCACGAGGTGAGCAAATGACTGATTCCATCGTCAGCAAGATCGAAGTCAAGAACGTCTTCAAGATCTTCGGTTCGCGCGCCGGTGATGCGCTGAACCTGATCCGCCAGGGCAAGACCAAGGACCAGGTGCTGGCCGAGACCGGCTGCGTGGTCGGGGTCAACGACCTGTCGCTGAGCATCGGCACCGGCGAGATCTTCGTCATCATGGGCCTGTCGGGTTCCGGCAAGTCGACCCTGGTGCGCCACTTCAACCGCCTGATCGATCCCACCAGCGGGGCGATCCTGGTCGATGGCGTGGACATCCTGCAGCACGACATGGACGCCCTGCGCGAATTCCGTCGGCACAAGATCAGCATGGTGTTCCAGAGCTTCGGCCTGCTGCCGCACAAGACCGTGCTGGATAACGTCGCCTATGGCCTCAAGGTTCGCGGCGAGAGCAAGCAACTGTGTGTCGAGCGTTCGCTGCACTGGATCAATACCGTGGGCCTCAAGGGCTACGAGAACAAGTACCCGCACCAGCTGTCGGGCGGCATGCGCCAGCGCGTCGGCCTGGCCCGGGCCCTGGCGGCGGACACCGACATCATCCTGATGGACGAGGCCTTCAGTGCCCTCGACCCGCTGATCCGCGCCGAGATGCAGGACCAGTTGCTCGAACTGCAGAAGACCCTGCACAAGACCATCGTGTTCATCACCCATGACCTCGACGAGGCGGTACGCATCGGTAACCGGATCGCGATTCTCAAGGATGGCCGGCTGATCCAGGTCGGTACGCCGCGGGAAATTCTGCATTCGCCGGCGGACGAGTATGTGGACCGCTTCGTCCAGCGACGGGCGGCGACGGTGTGATGAGGTCGGATATGTCCCAGGTCGAGAAAATCGTTATCGCCGATGCGCCATTGCGCTGGCAGGATGTGGTTGCGGTCGCCCGTCACGGCGCGCTGCTGGAACTGACCCCGCAGACCTGGGCGCGGATCGACAACGCCCAGGCGATCGTCCAGCGCATCGTCGTCAGCGGCGAGCGCGCCTATGGCATCAACACCGGCCTGGGGGCGCTGTCCAACGTTTCGCTGTCCGGCGAGCAACTGAGCCAGCTGTCGCGCAATACCCTGCTCAGCCACGCCTGCGGCGTCGGCCCGGCACTGGCCGACGAACAGACCCGGGCGATCATTTGCGCGGCGATCATCAACTACAGCCACGGCAGGTCCGGCCTGCATCGCCAGGTGGTCGAGGCGCTGCTGGCGCTGCTCAACCGCGGCATCACCCCGCAGGTGCCGTCCCAGGGTTCTGTCGGTTACCTGACCCACATGGCTCATGTCGGCGTGGCCCTGCTCGGGGTCGGCCAGGTCAGCTATCGCGGCCGGATCGTGCCTGCCGCGCAGGCCCTGGCCGAAGAGGGGCTGCAACCGGTGCAACTGGGTGCCAAGGACGGGCTGTGCCTGGTCAACGGCACGCCGTGCATGACCGGCCTGAGCTGCCTGGCCCTGGCTGACGCGAACCGCCTGGCGCAATGGGCCGACGTCACCGCGGCGATGAGTTTCGAGGCCCAGCGCGGCCAGATCGCCGCGTTCGACGCCGAGATCATCGCGCTCAAGCCGCACCCGGGCATGCAACAGGTCGGCAGCAATTTGCGTGGCCTGCTCGACGGCAGCGAAGTGATCGCTGCGAGCAAGGGCATCCGGACCCAGGACGCCCTGAGCATCCGCTCGATCCCGCAGGTGCACGGCGCGGCCCGCGACCAACTGGCCCACGTCACCCGGCAGGTCGAGATCGAACTCAACGGCTGCACCGACAACCCGCTGCTGCTGGGCACGCCGGACGATTTCCGGGTGATGTCCCAGGCCAACCCCCATGGCCAGTCGGTCGCCCTGGCGGCGGACCTGCTGGCGATCGCCATGGCGGAGATCGGCTCGATCGCCGAGCGGCGCCTCGACCGCCTGATCAACCCGCATGTCAGCGGCCTGCCGGCATTCCTGGTCAGCCAGCCGGGCGTCAATTCGGGGATGATGATCGTGCAGTACGTCGCCGCGTCCCTCTGCGCGCAGAACCGTCAGTTGGCGCAACCGGCGGTGCTCGACAACTACGTGACCTCGGGCCTGCAGGAGGACCACCTGAGCCTGGGCACCAACGCTGCGCTGAAGTTGCACCAGGTGCTGGAGAACTGCACGCAGATCCTCGCCATCGAGTACCTGCTGGCGGCCCAGGCCTTCGAATTCCTCAAGGAACAGCGCTTCGGCGCCGGTACCGACGTCGCCTGGAGGCTGCTGCGCGAGCACGTGCCGGCCTATGACCAGGACCGCTGGCTGGCACCGGATATCGCCACCGTGGCGGCGCTGCTGCGCGACCCGCGGCTCTTGCCCGAAAGATTGCCGAACCTGAACTGATTCAAACAAAGATAGCCAGCGTGCCAAGGCGCCATCCGCCCAAAAAGCGGACAGCGACGGATAACGGAAGCTTCCGGAGCGACTGGCAGTTGATAACACTCTCAAAAGGAGCATGAATGTGACTGCGTTGAACCTTATTCCCGGCCAACTGACCCTGGCGCAACTGCGTGCCGTGTACCAACAGCCGGTGCAACTGAGCCTGGACGCCAGCGCTGACGCGCAGATCGACGCCAGCGTCGCCTGCGTCGAGCAGATTCTGGCCGAGAACCGTACCGCCTACGGCATCAATACCGGCTTTGGCCTGCTGGCGTCGACCCGCATCGCCAGCGCCGATCTGGAGAACCTCCAGCGTTCGCTGGTGCTGTCCCATGCCGCCGGTGTCGGCGAGCCGATCAGCGATGACCTGGTGCGGCTGATCATGGTGCTCAAGGTCAACAGCCTGAGCCGCGGTTTCTCCGGCATTCGCCGGCAGGTGATCGATGCGCTGATCGCCTTGATCAATGCCGAGGTCTACCCGCACATTCCGCTCAAGGGCTCCGTCGGCGCCTCCGGTGACCTGGCGCCACTGGCGCACATGTCGCTGGTGCTGCTCGGCGAGGGCAAGGCCCGCTACCAGGGCCAGTGGCTGGACGCGCCGGCCGCGCTGAAGCAGGCCGGCCTGCAACCGCTGACCCTGGCGGCGAAGGAGGGCCTGGCACTGCTCAACGGCACCCAGGTGTCCACCGCGTTCGCCCTGCGTGGCCTGTTCGAAGGCGAGGACCTGTTCGCCGGTGCGCTGGTTGCCGGTGGCCTGACCGTCGAGGCGGTGCTGGGTTCGCGTTCGCCGTTCGATGCGCGTATCCATGAAGCGCGTGGCCAGCGCGGCCAGATCGACGCCGCGGCGAGCTATCGCCACCTGCTCGGCGAGCGCAGCGAAGTGTCCGATTCGCACCAGAACTGCGAGAAGGTCCAGGACCCTTACTCCCTGCGCTGTCAGCCGCAAGTCATGGGCGCCTGCCTGACCCAGTTCCGCCAGGCGGCCGAGGTGCTGGTGGTCGAGGCCAACGCCGTTTCCGACAACCCGCTGGTGTTCGCTGCCCAGGGGGATGTGATCTCCGGTGGCAACTTCCACGCCGAGCCGGTGGCCATGGCCGCCGACAACATGGCCCTGGCGATTGCCGAGATCGGTTCGCTGAGCGAGCGCCGCATCTCGTTGATGATGGACAAGCACATGTCGCAGTTGCCGCCGTTCCTGGTGGCCAACGGTGGCGTCAACTCCGGCTTCATGATCGCCCAGGTGACCGCCGCGGCGCTGGCCAGCGACAACAAGGCCTTGGCCCATCCGCACAGCGTCGACAGCCTGCCGACTTCGGCGAACCAGGAGGACCATGTGTCCATGGCACCGGCTGCCGGCAAGCGTCTGTGGGAAATGGCTGAAAACACCCGCGGAATTCTCGCCGTCGAGTGGCTGGCCGCCTGCCAGGGCCTGGACCTGCGCAATGGTCTGAAAACCTCGCCGACCCTGGAAACCGCGCGCGCGACCCTGCGGGAAAAGGTCGCCTACTACGACAAGGACCGTTTCTTCGCCCCGGACATCGAGGCCGCCACCGAACTGTTGGCGTCGCGCTGCCTGACCGCGCTGGTGCCGGCGAAGTTGCTGCCGAGCCTGTAGGCGCCAAGCGTTACACAGGAACGGACTGGGGCAGCGGCCCATTTGAGCGGCGGCCCTGTGGGGCGAGCTTGGCCGTGAAGGGTGATGAATGACGGCCTTTGGCGGATCGCCAGCAAGCCGGCTCCTACAAAAGCGAGCCGGCTGCCACAGATTCGCGGCACCACCGGGCAGATGCTTTTTGCCTGAGCGGGTCGGGTTGGGTACTCTGCGACCCCTTTTTGCGGCCGGGTGGCCGCAAGACCTTCGCCCCAAGTCTGATTCTTGTCGACCTGTACCGATAAGAATAATTAAGGACGAGTAATGCAACAGCCAGTAAAAGGTTTGAAACGCGGGCTTTCCGCCCGACACATTCGCTTCATGGCACTGGGTTCCGCCATCGGCACGGGCCTGTTCTATGGCTCCGCCTCGGCGATCCAGATGGCCGGCCCGGCCGTGCTGCTGGCCTACCTGATCGGTGGTGCCGCGGTGTTCATGGTGATGCGCGCCCTCGGCGAGATGGCGGTGCACAACCCGGTGTCCGGTTCCTTCGGCCAGTACGCCAGTACCTATGTCGGCCCGATGTCGGGCTTCATCCTCGGCTGGACCTATGCCTTCGAGATGGTCATCGTCGGCCTGGCTGACGTCACCGCCTTCGGTATCTACATGGGTTTCTGGTTCCCGGAGGTCGATCGCTGGATCTGGGTCCTGGGTATCGTGTTCTTCATCGGCGCGCTGAACCTGTGCGCGGTGAAGGTCTTCGGTGAAATGGAATTCTGGCTGTCGCTGCTCAAGGTCGGCGCGATCGTCGCGATGATCCTCGGCGGCTTCGGCATCATGTTCTTCGGCATCAGTACCGCCACGCCGTCTGCCGAGGTCGGTATCGGCAATCTCTGGGCCCATGGCGGCTTCATGCCCAACGGCGTGGCCGGCATCATCGCTTCCTTCGCGGTGGTGATGTTCGCCTTTGGCGGCATCGAGATCATCGGCGTCACCGCCGGCGAGGCCCGCGACCCGCAGCGGGTCATCCCCAAGGCGATCAACGCGGTGCCGGTGCGGATCCTGCTGTTTTACGTGCTGACCCTGCTGGTGCTGATGTCCATTTACCCCTGGCCGCAGATCGGCAGCCAGGGCAGCCCGTTCGTGCAGATCTTCCAGAACCTTGGGATCGGGTCGGCGGCGACCATTCTCAATATCGTGGTGATCTCGGCGGCGGTGTCGGCGATCAACAGCGATATCTTCGGTGCCGGTCGCATGATGTACGGCCTGGCCCAGCAGGGGCAGGCGCCCAAGGCCTTCGCCACGCTGTCCCGTGCCGGCGTGCCGTGGATGACCGTGGTGGTCATGGGCGCGGCGCTGCTCGGTGGCGTGCTGCTGAACTACCTGATCCCGGAAAACGTGTTCCTGCTGATCGCCTCGATCGCCACCTTCGCCACCGTCTGGGTGTGGTTCATGATCCTGGTCACCCAGGTTGCCATGCGCCGCTCGATGAGCCGTGAAGAGGCCGCCCAGCTCAAGTTCCCCGTGCCGTTGTGGCCCTATGCGCCGATTGCCGCCATCACCTTCATGATCTTCATCTTCGGCGTGCTGGGCTGGTTCCCGGACAGCCGGCCGGCGCTGATCGTCGGTGCGGTGTGGCTCGGCCTGCTGGTGCTGGCGTACCTGATCTGGGTCAAGCCGGCGGCGGCCCAGGCGGCACGGGTCGCCCAAGATCCTTCCCTGTCTCATCGATAGCCCACGGAGGCCCCGGATGAAAACGCTCTGGCACAACTGTCACGTTGCAAGCATGGCGCAAGGCACCTACTCGATCATCGAGGATGCCGCCATCGTGACCGTGGCCTCGAAGATCGACTGGATCGGCCCACGCGCCGAGCTGCCGGCGGCGGATTATCCACAGGTCCATGACCTGGCTGGGGCCTGGGTCACACCGGGGCTGATCGACTGCCACACCCACACGGTGTTCGGCGGCAACCGCAGCGGCGAGTTCGAGCAGCGCCTGCAGGGTGTCAGCTACGCCGAGATCGCCGCCGCTGGCGGCGGTATCGCCAGCACCGTGCGGGCGACCCGCGCGGCCAGCGAGGAGCAGCTGTTCGCCAGTGCCCGGCAGCGCCTGAGCTGCCTGCTGCGCGATGGCGTGACCAGCGTCGAGATCAAGTCCGGCTATGGCCTGGACCTGGAAAACGAACGCAAGATGCTCAAGGTCGCCCGTCGTCTCGGCGAGGAGCTGCCGGTCAGCGTGCGCACCACCTGCCTGGCGGCCCATGCGCTGCCGCCGGAATACAAGGATCGCGCCGACGACTACATCGAGCATATCTGCAACGACATGCTCCCGGCGCTGGCTGCCGAGGGGCTGGTGGACGCGGTCGACGCGTTCTGCGAATACCTGGCGTTCTCCCCGGCCCAGGTCGAGCGGGTGTTCCAGGTCGCGCAGCGCCTGGGTCTGCCGGTGAAACTGCACGCCGAGCAGTTGTCCTCGCTGCACGGTTCGAGCCTGGCGGCGCGCTACCAGGCGTTGTCCGCCGATCACCTGGAGTTCATGACCGAGGAGGACGCCATCGCCATGGCGGCGGCGGGCACGGTGGCGGTGTTGCTGCCCGGTGCCTTCTATTTCCTGCGTGAAACCCAGTTGCCGCCGATGGAGGCCCTGCGTCGGCACGGCGTGAAGATCGCCATCGCCACCGACCTCAACCCCGGGACCTCGCCGGGCCTGTCCCTGCGCCTGATGCTGAACATGGCCTGCACCCTGTTCCGCATGACCCCGGAGGAAGCCCTGGCCGGTGTCACCCTGCACGCCGCCACGGCCCTGGGCATGGGCGATAGCCATGGGTCCCTCGAGGTCGGCAAGGTCGCCGACTTCGTCGCCTGGCAGATCGAGCGGCCGGCGGACCTGGCCTACTGGCTGGGCGGCGACCTGGGCAAACGCGTGGTTCGCCACGGTATTGACGTAGTGATCTAGGAGAGTGCTTGTGGATAACGTCCTGAACTTCAAGAAAGGCCGGGTGCCGCTGCTGATCAGCATGCCCCACGCCGGGCTGAAACTGACGCCGGCGGTCCGTGACGGGCTGATTCCCGAGGCCCGCAGCCTGCCGGACACCGACTGGCATATTCCCAGGCTCTATGACTTTGCCGAGGAGCTGGGCGCCAGCACCCTGGCCGCCGAGTACTCGCGTTTTGTCATCGACCTCAACCGTCCGTCCGACGACAAGCCGCTGTACGCCGGAGCCACCACCGGGCTTTACCCGGCGACGCTGTTCGATGGCGTGCCGCTGTTCCAGGACGGCCGCGAGCCCTGCGCGCAGGAGCGGGCGGGTTACCTGGAGCAGGTCTGGACGCCGTACCACCGGACCCTGCAGGAGGAGCTGGCGCGGCTCAAGGCCGAGTTCGGCTATGCGCTGCTGTTCGACGCCCATTCGATCCGTTCGGTGATCCCGCACCTGTTCGAAGGCAAGTTGCCGGATTTCAACCTCGGCACCTTCAATGGCGCCAGTTGCGATGCCCGACTGGCTGCACGGCTGGAGGCGATCTGTGCCGGGCATCCGGCCTACAGCCACGTGCTGAACGGACGCTTCAAGGGCGGGCACATCACCCGTCACTACGGCAACCCGGCCGAGCACATCCATGCCGTGCAACTGGAGCTGGGCCAGTGCAACTACATGGAAGAGTTCGAGCCGTTCAACTATCGCAGCGATCTGGCCGAGCCGACGCGGGTGGTGCTCAAGGAACTGCTGCAGGGGCTGCTGGCCTGGGGGCGTGAGCGCTACGGGCGTTGAGTGGAGTCTTCCTGCCGTCTCCGACAGGCCGGCCACCGTGACATCAGCCGGGAAGCACCTCGATGCCGGGGCTGAGGAAGTCGATGTGATAGCCGTTGAGCCCATCGCCCAGGGCGACATGCACGCCCAGGATGCCTTCGTTTATCGGTGAGTTGCGCAGGTAGTTGATGTTCGGCCCGATGGCGTCGTTCACGCCGATGGCGAACTCGCTCAGATACAGCCCGCGGTGTCCGGCGGCCTGGCTCAGCAATTGGAGGTATTCCTCCCCCGCGACCACGAACGAGCGCACCTGGTTGTGTTCGATGCGCAACCAGGCATCGTGATGGGCGACCTGTGCCGCCAGCCGGCGCATGTCGTCCACCAGGCCGTCGGGCAACGGCCGCGCCCGGCTGCTGCGCGACAGCAGCAGGCCGCTGACATGCAGGACGCCGCTGACCTGGAAAATATCCGGGCAGTCGGGCCGCATGTGGGCGTAGTGCACCTCGAACAGCTCGGTGACCGACAGCACGAAGCTTTCGCCGATCTCGTTGCGGGTCAGGGCATAGGGTGCGCAGTTGCCGTTGAGCCAGACCTCGGCCCGGCTGTTGGCGCTGGTCAGGTGCAGGCGGCGCAGGCCGTTGAGCAGCGTCAGGTAGTGCTGCTGGCGCCTGAGGCAGTCGGCGAAATCGCAGCGCAGCAACAGCATCAGGCTGTAGAGCGCGTTCTCCAGGCCGGTATCGAAGGCATGCAGTGGGCACAGCAGGGTCTGTTTGTGCGCGGTGCGCGCCGCTCGCTGATAGAGTTGCCGGGCGCCCTGGCGGGAAAAGGAAAATGCCAGGCTCTGTGCCGGCAGCCTTTCCAGGCTGCCCAGTAGACTGGCTTCCAGCCCCAGTTCACGTAGGCCGCGGACAAACATTTCGCTGTCGGCGACGATAACGGCTTTTTCCGGGTAGACGAGCAGATCGGGCAAGCGGTGCTGGTTCATCGGGAACTCCCTGTCTTTTCTGGCTATGGGCAGCCACGGAAAGCGGCTCCTGCCGCTCGGTTTGACGCTCCTTATTGAATCGCTCATCGAGCCGATTTGAACACTGACCAAACGGCTAGTTGCCAGCAAACAACCGCGCTTTTGACAAGGACATGCCGTTTGCGTGATTCGGGTTTATGATGCCGGACGGCACAATCAAAGAAGTCCCCCCAGGGATGACCCCGACCCTTACGGAGCGCGTGATGCAGACTTTGTACCCGCAGATCAAACCCTACGCCCGGCACGATCTGGCCGTGGATGAGCCGCATGTGCTGTACGTCGACGAAAGTGGCTCGCCCGAGGGCTTGCCGGTGGTTTTCATTCACGGTGGCCCGGGTGCCGGCTGTGATGCCCAGAGCCGCTGCTATTTCGACCCCACCCTGTACCGGATCGTGACCTTCGACCAGCGTGGTTGCGGTCGCTCGACGCCACACGCCAGCCTGGAAAACAACACCACCTGGGATCTGGTGGCGGACCTGGAGCGGATTCGCGAGCACCTGGGTATCGACAAATGGGTGCTGTTCGGCGGCTCCTGGGGTTCGACCCTGGCGCTGGCCTATGCGCAGACCCACCCCGAGCGGGTCCATGGCCTGATTCTGCGGGGGATCTTCCTGGCACGTCCGCAGGATGTCGAATGGCTCTACCAGAACGGCGCCAGTCGCCTGTTCCCCGACTACTGGCAGGATTATGTGGCGCCGATCCCGGCGGATGAGCGCGAAGACCTGCTTGGCGCCTTCCACAAGCGCCTGACCGGCAACGACCAGATCGCCCAGATGCACGCGGCCAAGGCCTGGTCGCTGTGGGAAGGACGTACCGCGACCCTGCGGCCGAACCCGCTGGTGGTCGATCGTTTCTCCGAGCCGCAGCGGGCCTTGTCCATCGCGCGGATCGAGTGCCATTACTTCACCAACAATTCGTTCCTGGAGCCCGATCAACTGATCCGCGACATGGACCGGATCGCCCATCTGCCCGGCGTGATCGTGCACGGCCGCTACGATGCCATCTGCCCACTGGACAACGCCTGGGCGCTGCACCAGGCCTGGCCGAACAGCGAACTGCAGGTGATTCGCGATGCTGGCCATGCCGCCTCGGAGCCGGGCATCACCGATGCGCTGGTGCGCGCCGCGAACCAGATGGCGCGACGCCTGCTCGACCTGCCTCCCGAAGAAGCATGAGGGGCCTGTTGCAGCGCGTCAGTGGCGCGCGGGTCGAGGTCGAGGGGCAGGTGGTGGGTGCCATCGACCAGGGTTTGCTGGTGCTGCTGGCCGTCGAGCCCGGGGACACCCGGGCCAGCGCCGACAAACTCTTGCATAAGCTGCTTAACTATCGGGTGTTCAGCGATCCCCAGGGCAAGATGAACCTGTCCCTGGCGGATACCGGCGGCGGTTTGCTGCTGGTGTCGCAGTTCACCCTGGCCGCCGATACCCGTAGCGGGCTACGCCCGAGCTTCTCCACGGCAGCGCCGCCGGCGCTGGCCGAAGAACTTTTCGACTACGTGGTGGCACAGGCGCAGCAGTTGCATGGTCAGGTGGCGACGGGACGTTTCGGGGCGGACATGAAGGTTCATCTGGTCAATGATGGCCCGGTAACCTTCCTGTTACACACCTGAAAATGAAAAAAACCGCGTATCGGGCTGAAAACAGGGCATTTTGTCGATAAATACTTTGTTTCGCCTGATGCGTTGTAACGCCGCCTACTAGATAATCGCGCGCTACGGGGATCAGCGTTCGTTGGTCCATTTTGAATTAGGTAGAGACTTGTCCGACATCGTTTGGGGAATCATTTCGCCCCAGGGGAGTCGGAACAATGCTCGCCAACCTGGCGCATAGATAGCTAGCCGTTGGTTTTTTGATCTGTTTTCGGCGAGGGTTGCTCGTGATTGTTAGTCCCTGTAATGCACCAAAATTGACTGCCAGAGGGTTGAGAAAAGCACTGGTGACGGGCTCCGCACTGCTTTGCCTGCTCAGTGCCGGGCAAATCTTTGCATTCAATCTGGACGATGTGGCGGCCAAGGCGAAGACCCTGGCCGGGCAGAAGTACGAGGCTCCGCGCAGTAATCTGCCGAACGAATTCCGGGAGATGAAGTTCGCGGACTACCAGAAAATCCGCTTCCTGACCGACAAGGCCGAATGGGCTGACCAGAAGACGCCGTTCAAGCTGTCGTTCTATCACCAGGGCATGCACTTCGACACGCCGGTGAAAATCAACGAAATCACCGCCAACGACGTCTCGGAGATCAAGTACGATCCGAGCCGTTTCGACTTCGGCGACCTGAAATTCGATCCGAAAACCACCGAACAGCTGGGTTATGCCGGCTTCCGCGTGCTTTATCCGATCAACAAGGCCGACAAGCAGGACGAGATCATGACCATGCTCGGCGCGAGCTATTTCCGCGTCGTGGGCAAGGGCCAGACCTATGGCCTGTCCGCCCGTGGCATGGCGATCGATACCGCCCTGCCGTCCGGCGAGGAATTCCCGCGCTTCACCGAGTTCTGGATCCAGCAGCCCAAGCCGACCGACAAGCACCTGGTGATCTTCGCCCTGCTTGACTCGCCACGGGCGACCGGTGCCTATCGCCTGACCCTGCGTCCGGGTGCCGACACCATCGTCGACGTCAAGGCGCAGATGTTCCTGCGCGACAAGGTCGGCAAGCTGGGCGTGGCCCCGCTGACCAGCATGTTCCTGTTCGGTGCCAACCAGCCGTCGAAAGTCCTCAACTACCGTCGCGAGCTGCACGACTCCGCCGGCCTGTCGATCCATGCCGGTAACGGCGAGTGGCTGTGGCGTCCGCTGAACAACCCGAAACACCTGGCGGTGAGCAACTTCTCCGTGGAGAACCCGCGTGGTTTCGGCCTGCTGCAGCGCGGTCGCGACTTCAGCCACTACGAGGACCTCGACGACCGCTACGACAAGCGTCCAAGCGCCTGGATCGAGCCGAAGGGCGACTGGGGCAAGGGCACCGTCGACCTGGTGGAGATCCCGACCGCCGATGAAACCAACGACAACATCGTGGCTTTCTGGAACCCGGAAAAGCTCGCCCAGCCGGGTGAAGCGATGAACTTCGCCTACCGTCTGCACTGGACTCAGGACGAAGCTGCCCTGCATTCGCCGGACAGCGCCTGGGTCAAGCAGACCCTGAAGTCCACCGGTGACGTCAAGCAGTCGAACCTGATCCGCCAGCCGGATGGCAGCGTGGCCTACCTGATCGATTTCGAGGGCCCGTCCCTCAAGGCCCTGCCGGAAGATGCGCCGGTGCGCAGCCAGGTCAGCGTCGGCGATAACGCCGAAGTGGTCGAGAACAGCCTGCGCTACAACCCGGAAACCCAGGGCTGGCGCCTGACCCTGCGCCTGAAGATCAAGGATCCGGGCAAGTCCACCGAGCTGCGCGCTGCGCTGGTCAAGGACATCGCTGCCGCCGAGCCGGTGAAGGCTTCGTCCCAGGTGGTCAAGGCCGACAAGGTTGCCGCCAAGTCCCAGGAGAAGCACGAGAAGGAAGCGGCCAAGGCCCAGGACAAGGACGCAGCCAAGTCTGCGGAAAAGGACGCGGCCAAGACTCAAGAGAAAGACAAGGCCAAGGACAAGAAAGAGCACGACGCCCCGGCGCCGGCTGCCGAGGCTGCCCCAACCACCCCGGAGCCGGCCAGAACCGAACAAGTCCTGACCGAGACCTGGAGCTACCAGTTGCCTGCCGATGAGTAATCCTATCGCCCAGCCAGAGGCTCTCTCCGAGTATCTGGCGCACCTGCCGCTTAGTACCGAGCAGCGCGCCGAGTTGGCGAACTGCAAGTCGTTCGCCGAGTTGCATGAGCGGCTCGGTGCGCAACCGTCCGCCGACTCCGCCGAGGCTGCACAAGCCTCGGTGGGGCGTCGCCTGACCCTCGACAGCGCCGCCGACCTGGAAGATGCCGAGATGCTCTCGGTGGACGCCAGCGGCCGGGTGTGCCTCAAGGCCACCCCGCCGATCCGGCGCACCCGGGTCGTTCCCGAGCCCTGGCGGACCAATATCCTGGTCCGCGCCTGGCGGCGCCTGACCGGGCGCAGCAACCCGCCGGCACCCAAGGACGACAGGCGCGAGCTGCCTCATGCCCGCTGGCGTACCGTGGGCTCGATCCGACGCTACATCCTGCTGATTCTGATGCTTGGCCAGACCATCGTCGCCGGCTGGTACATGAAAGGCATCATGCCTTACCAGGGCTGGTCGTTCGTCGACCTCAACGAGGTCCTGCACCAGCCGGTCCTGCAGACCGCCCGGCAGGTGCTGCCCTATGTCCTGCAGACCACCATCCTGGTGATGTTCGGGATTCTGTTCTGCTGGGTTTCGGCCGGTTTCTGGACCGCGCTGATGGGGTTCCTCGAACTGCTCACCGGGCATGACAAGTACCGTATCTCCGGCGCCAGCGCCGGCAGCGAGCCGATCCCGGCGGATGCCCGTACGGCCATCGTCATGCCGATCTGCAACGAGGACGTGGCGCGGGTGTTCGCCGGCCTGCGGGCGACCTTCGAGTCGGTCGCGGCCACCGGTGACCTGGACCGTTTCGACTTCTTCGTCCTCAGCGACAGTAACGACACCGATATCTGCGTGGCCGAACAGCAGGCCTGGCTGGATGTCTGCCGTGAGGCCTCGGGCTTCGGCAAGATCTTCTACCGCCGCCGCCGCCGTCGTGTGAAGCGCAAGAGCGGCAACCTCGACGACTTCTGCCGTCGCTGGGGGGCGACTACAAGTACATGGTGGTGCTCGACGCCGACAGCGTCATGAGCGGCGAATGCCTGACCAGCCTGGTGCGCCTGATGGAGGCCACGCCGGACGCCGGGATCATCCAGACCGCGCCAAGGGCGTCGGGCATGGACACCCTGTATGCGCGCATGCAGCAGTTCGCCACCCGCGTCTACGGCCCGCTGTTCACCGCCGGCCTGCACTTCTGGCAGTTGGGCGAGTCCCACTACTGGGGTCACAACGCGATCATCCGCATGAAACCGTTCATCGAGCACTGCGCCCTGGCGCCGTTGCCCGGCAAGGGCGCGTTCGCCGGTGCGATCCTGTCCCACGACTTCGTCGAAGCCGCGCTGATGCGTCGTGCCGGCTGGGGCGTGTGGATCGCCTACGACCTGCCCGGCAGCTACGAGGAATTGCCGCCGAACCTGCTGGACGAACTCAAGCGCGACCGCCGCTGGTGTCACGGCAACCTGATGAACTTCCGCCTGTTCCTGGTCAAGGGCATGCACCCGGTGCATCGCGCGGTGTTCCTCACCGGCGTGATGTCCTACCTGTCGGCACCGTTGTGGTTCTTCTTCCTGGTGCTGTCGACGGCGCTGCTGGCGGTCAACACGCTGATGGAGCCGCAGTACTTCATGGAGCCGCGCCAGCTCTATCCGCTGTGGCCGCAATGGCACCCGGACAAGGCGGTGGCGCTGTTCTCCACCACCATCGTGCTGCTGTTCCTGCCCAAGCTGCTCAGCGTCATCCTGATCTGGGCCAAGGGCGCGAAGGAGTTCGGCGGCAAGTTCAAGGTGACCGTGTCGATGCTGCTGGAGATGCTGTTCTCCATGCTGCTGGCGCCGGTGCGGATGATTTTCCACACCCGTTTCGTCCTGGCCGCGTTCCTCGGCTGGGCGGCGACCTGGAACTCGCCGCAGCGTGACGACGACTCCACGCCCTGGAGCGAAGCGGTGCGCCGTCACGGTCCGCAGACCCTGCTGGGTGCCCTCTGGGCCCTGCTGGTGATCTGGCTGAACCCGAGCTTCCTGTGGTGGCTGGTGCCGATCGTCGGCTCGCTGATGCTGTCGATCCCGGTTTCGGTGATCTCCAGCCGGGTCAACCTGGGCCTGCGCTCGAAGGATGAGCAGCTGTTCCTCATCCCCGAGGAATACAACCCGCCCCAGGCGCTGCTGGCGACCGACGAATACACCCACGAGAACCGCTGGCACGCGCTGAACGACGGTTTCGTCCGGGCGGTGGTCGACCCGCGGCAGAACGCCCTGGCCTGTGCCCTGGCGACCTCCCGTCACCGGCAGGCCGAGCCGATCGAGTGGCTGCGCAACGAGCGTGTCCGGCATGCCTTGAAAGTCGGCCCGGCGGGCCTCGACAACAACGCCCGCCTGCAATTGCTCAGCGACCCGGTTGCCCTGGGCCGCCTGCATGCGCAGGTCTGGAGCGAAGGCCATGGCGAGTGGCTCAATGCCTGGCGTGCGTCGGTCAAGGCCGATCCGCATGCACCGCTGCTGCCGCTGCAACCTGTTGTGGCAATCGGTCAACCCGCCTGACTCCATCCCCCCTGGAGCCTGCTCCAGGGGGGATGCGACCTCTTGCAAGCCGTTTCTCTCCCGCCTGTACCCATTGTCATTTGGTAACAAAACATCCGCTCGACGGCCTGTTCGGGTGCGTTAGGATCGCGCCCCGAAATTGTGCCCGCCGGCCTGCGCCAGTTCCGCGTAGACCGGACGGGGCGATCCCATCGGGAAATGGATCAAGGAGTTTTCATGACGAGAAGGTACCTGGCGATACTGCTGGGCGTTGCCGCATTCCTGCAGGCCTGCGGGCTCCAGGCGGGCGCCATCGACGAAGCGGTCAGGCGGGGCAGCCTCAAGGTGGGGACCAATCCGACCTATATGCCGTTCCAGATGACCGACCGACAGGGGCGGGTGGTGGGTTTCGAGATCGATCTGCTGCATGAAATGAGCAAAGCCCTTGGGGTGCGCCTGGAGATATTGCCCAGCAGCTACCCGCAACTGATCCCCGACCTGCTGGCGGGCAAGACCGACCTGATCGCCAGCGGCATGACCCTGACCCCGGAGCGTAACCTGCGCCTGAACTTCAGCGATCCCTTCATGGTGGTGGGGCAGACCATGCTGATTCCGCTGGAGCTGGGGGGCAAGGTCCAGAGTTTCGAGGACCTGAACGATGCCGCCTACCGCATCCGTGTCAAGGCCGGCACCACCGGTGAGATCGTGGCGAAGAGGCTGATCGGCAAGGCCCAACTGGTCAGTTACGCCACTGAGGAGGAGGGCGTGCGCGATGTGCTCGACGGCAAGGCCGACGCCTTCATCCATGATGCACCCTACAACCTGGTGGCGGTGAACCGGCTGGGGGCTGGCAAGCTGCTGTGCCTGGACCAGCCCTTCACCTACGAGCGCCTGGCGTTCGGTCTGAAGAAGGGCGACCACGACAGCCTGAACTGGATCAACCACTTCCTGAACCAGATCGCCGAGGACGGCACTTACGACCGGATCCACGACAAGTGGTTCAAGGACACCGCCTGGCTGGCCGACCTCGACTGAGTTCGGTCAGGGTCAGACACGGAAGCGGCTGACCAGTACTTGCAGGTGATTGCCCAGGCGCGCCAGTTCGACGCTGGAGGCGGCGGTTTCCTCGCTGGCCGAGGCGGTCTGTTCGGAGACGTCGCGCACGTTCAGCACGCTGCGGTTGATCTCCTCGGCCACGGCGCTCTGTTGCTCGGCGGCGGCAGCGATCTGCTGGTTCATCGTCTGGATCGCCGACACCGTGCGGGTGATGCTCCCCAGCGCGCCACCGGCACGGCGGGTCAGTTCGACGCTGCTGTCGGTCAGGCTGCGGCTGTTGTCCATGATGGTCGCCACCTGGTCGGTGCCTCCTTGCAGGCCAACGATCAGTTCCTCGATTTCCTCGGTGGATTTCTGGGTGCGTTGGGCCAGGCTGCGCACTTCGTCGGCGACCACGGCGAAACCACGCCCGGCCTCGCCGGCACGGGCGGCCTCGATGGCGGCGTTGAGGGCCAGCAGGTTGGTTTGTTCGGCCACCGACTTGATCACGTCGAGCACGCTGCCGATCTTGTCGCTTTCGGCCTTGAGGTGGCTCATGGCTTCGGTGGAGTGACCGACTTCGGCGGCCAGGCGTTCGATCTGGGCGATGGCCTCGCCGACTACCTTGTCGCCTTCGCGGGCCTGCTGGTCGGCGGCGACCGCGGCTTCCGAGGCCTCTTCGGCGTTACGTGCCACTTCCTGCACGGTGGCGGTCATCTCGTGCATGGCGGTGGCGACCTGGTCGGTCTCGGCCTTCTGGCTGTTGACCCCGGCGCTGGTCTGTTCGGTCACGGCCGACAGTTGCTCGGCGGCGCTGGCGATCTGCGTGACCCCATCGCTGATACCGCCGATCAGCTTGCGCAGGCTGATGGTCATGCTCTGCATGGCCCGCTGCAGTTGGCCGAGTTCGTCGCGGCGGCTGACTTGCAGGTCCTCGCTGAGGTCGCCGGAGGCAACGCGCTCGACCACCTTGAGGGTCTGCTGCAGTGGTGTGACGATCTGCCGGGTGATGGTCCAGGCGGCAATGATGCCGAACAGCAGGGCCAGGCCGGCGGAAATGCCGAGCAGGCTCTTCGCCTGGTCGGCATCGCTGTCGCGGCGGGCGGTCTGCAGGTCGGTCAGCTGGTTGCTCAGTTCCAGCAGATGGTTGCCTTGCTCCTCCATGTTCTTGAGCGCCTGGGCGCTGGCGATCTGGGAGTCGCGGAAGGCGCTGACGGCAGCCCGATAGGCCTTGAGGGAGTCGCTGGCCTGCTGCAGGTTGGCCAGGTGCTGCTCGGGCAGCCTGGCCGGCAGGCTCTCCAGGTTCTTCAGAGCGTTGTCGATGGCATCCAGTGCGGGTTGCTCTGCATCACTGCGGCCACTGTAGGTGTAGCCGCGAACCTGGAAACGGGCCTGCTGGATCAGTTTGCTCAGCTCGATCACGCTGTTGAACTGGGCGATGCTGTCGCCCTGCAGCATCGATTTCTCGACCTCTGCAACCTTGGCGACGGCATTGTCGGCGCTGGCGCCGAGTTTGCTGCGGGCGGCCTCGCGGTTCTGCGTGGCCTGGGTCATGTCGGCGAACGCGCGCTTGTACTGGACAAGGGTGGCCAGTTGCTGGTCGATCAGTGTGATGCTTTCCGGGGTCTGCAACTGCTGGCGGGCTGTTTGCAGGCCGTTTTCCAGCTTGTCCAGCAGGCCGGCGACGGTGCCCGGGCCCTGTTCGCCCTTGCGCATCTCGTAGTCCAGGCGGGCGATACGCAGGTCCTTGGTCAGCATGTTCAGCGAGGAAATGTAGCCCAGCTTGTCGCCACGGTTGATCACCGAACCCAGGCCGCTCCAGCCGGTGAAGGTGATGAGCATGGTCAGGAGCAGTACCAGGCCGAAGCCGATACCGAGTTTCAGGTTGATGCTCACATTGCCCAGGCTCTGGGTTAGCCAACGGTACATGGGTCGGACTCCTGACGGCGCTCGTACGCCTGATGGCGGACGGATTTCCAATATTGCCGTTGTATCGGCGGCGTAGAGCGATTCTGTAGCGCCGCGATCCTTCAATGTACCCCACGGAACCCGTGGGAACTGATCTTCTGGGGGGGAACATCAGCTTTTACAGGTCTGCTGGTGCCCCGGGAGCGTTCAGAACAGGCGGGCGAGCAGGGCGGTGACGGCGGTTTCGACCCGCAGGATCCGTTCGCCGAGCTGCACCGGTTGCAGGCCGGCCTTGCCCAGCAGGTCGATTTCGTAGGGAATCCAGCCGCCTTCGGGGCCGATGGCGAGGGTGACCGGTTCGTCCACCGCCCGTGGGCAGGGCGGGTAGTGGCCCGGATGGCCGACCAGGCCCAGGGTGCCCGCGCTGATGGCCGGCAGGCGATCCTCGACGAAAGGCTTGAAGCGCTTCTCGATGATGACTTGCGGCAGTACGGTGTCGCGGGTCTGCTCCAGGCCCAGGACCAGTTGCTCGCGAATCGCCTCGGGTTCCAGGAACGGTGTCTGCCAGAAGCTCTTCTCCACCCGGTAACTGTTGACCAGCATCAGCCTGGGCACGCCCATGGTGGCGATGGTCTGGAAGACCCGGCGGAGCATCTTCGGACGCGGCAGGGCGAGCACCAGGGTCAGCGGCAGCTTGGCCGGCGGTGGCTGGTCGAGGCTGACCTGCAGTTGGGCTTCACCGGCCTCCAGGTGCAGGACCCGGGCATTGCCCATCAGCCCGCCGAGTCGGCCGACCCGCAGGCTGTCGCCCACCGCGACGCGATGGACTTCCTGCATGTGGGTCAGGCGCCGGTCACGCAGCACCACCCGGTCGGCCGCAATGAAGTCGGCCTCTTCAAGAAGCAGCAGGTTCACGCGAGCGGGGCTGGCGGCTGTGGGCCAGTGTCGGTGGGTTTCTCTTCCGACGCCTCGCCACGCTTGCTGACCAGGCCGCCGAACAGCACGCCGATCTCGAACAGCAGCCACATCGGCACCGCCAGCAGCGTCTGCGAGAACACGTCCGGCGGGGTCAGGATCATGCCGACCACGAAGCAGCCGATGATCACGTACGGGCGGATCTTCTTCAGGTACTTGACGTCGACCACGCCGATCCACACCAGCAGCACCACGGCCACCGGGATCTCGAACGCCACGCCGAAGGCGAAGAACAGCGTCATGACAAAGTCGAGGTAGCTGGTGATGTCGGTCATCATCTCGACGCCGGCCGGGGTGGCGGCGGCGAAGAACTTGAAGATCAGCGGGAACACCAGGTAATAGGCGAAAGCCATGCCGGTGTAGAACAGGATGATGCTGGACACCAGCAGCGGCACGGCCACGCGTTTCTCATGCTTGTACAGACCCGGGGCGATGAAACCCCAGATCTGGTGCAGGATCACCGGGATCGCCAGGAACAGCGAGACCATCATGGTCAGCTTGAGCGGCGTCAGGAACGGCGAGGAGACGTCGGTGGCGATCATCGTCGCGCCGGCCGGCAGGTACTGGCGCAATGGCGTGGAGACGAAGGTGTAGATCTGCTGGGTGAAGGCGAACAACCCGGCAAAGATCAGGAAGGTTGCCGCGACACAGCGCAGCAGGCGGGTGCGCAACTCGGTAAGGTGCGAGACCAGCGGCATCTGCTGGTCGTTTTCCGGAAAATCGCTCATGGGGCTCGCGGCGGCACAGTTGGGTCGTGAGAAGCTGGCGCACTTGGCGTCGGCGCGGGAGTGACGGTTTCGCCCGGAACATGCGGGGCCGGTTCGACGGCGCCGAGCACCGGTACGGCATCGCCCGGGGCGACGGTGGCCGGTGGCAGGTCGCTCGGCAGCGGCGTTTCACCGGCCGGCTGGGTCACGGACTCGGCGACCGGCGGGCTCTGGGGCTGAGCCTGGGGAGCCGGCTCCTGGACCGGCGACAGGATCTTGCGAGCCTCCTGTTCCAGGGACAGGATGTGCTCGTTGTGCAGTTGCCGACGGATTTCGTCGGCACCGATTTCCCGTTCCACTTCCTGCTTGATCGCGTTGAAGCTGCGTTTCAGCCGTCCGACCCACAGGCCAGCCGTGCGCGCGGCACCCGGCAGGCGCTCGGGGCCGAGGACCAGCAGCGCCACCAGGCCGACGAGCAGCAGTTCACTGAAGCTGATACCGAACATTATTCAGTGCTCACGAATGATTGCGGGGCTCTTCGACCTTCTGCGCCTGTACATCGATGGTGTGTGGCGCGTTCTGCTGGGCGCCCGGCTGCGGCTGGGCAGGTTGCACGGTCGGCGGGACCACCGGCTCGGCCGGCTTCTCGTCATCGTTCATGGCCTTGCGAAAGCCCTTGATCGACTCGCCGACGTCGGTGCCGAGGTTCTTCAGCTTCTTGGTACCAAACACCAGCACGACGACAATCAGGATGACGATCCAGTGTTTCCAGTCAAAAATGCCCATGGTGTTTCTCCTCTCGAAAAGTTGTTCAGGCGGACGGACGCGAGGCTTTCTCGGCGTGTCCGGACAGTCCGAAGCGACGGTCCAATTCATCCAGCACGGCCTGCGGATGCTGGCCCAGCTGGGCGAGCATGACCAGGCTGTGGAACCACAGGTCGGCGGTTTCGTAGATCACGTCGCTGCAGTCGCCGCTGAGGGCAGCGTCCTTGGCCGCGATGATGGTTTCGACGGACTCCTCGCCAACCTTTTCCAGAATCTTGTTCAGACCCTTGTGGTACAGGCTGGCGACATAGGAACTGTCGGGTGCCGCACCCTTGCGCTCTTCCAGTACCTGGGCCAGACGGGTCAGGGTATCAGTCATGTTCAGTGTCCTGCTGCGTAGATGCTGTGCGGGTCCTTGAGGACCGGATCGACCGTCTTCCAGCCGTCGTTTTCGTAGACGCGGTAGAAGCAGCTTTGGCGGCCAGTGTGGCAGGCGATGTCGCCGACCTGTTCGACCATCAGGATGATCACGTCGGCGTCGCAATCCAGGCGCATTTCATGCAGATGCTGCACGTGGCCGGACTCCTCGCCCTTGCGCCACAGTTTGCCACGTGAACGTGACCAGTAGATGGCGCGGTTCTCGCGAGCGGTCAGTTGCAGCGCCTCGCGGTTCATCCAGGCCATCATCAGCACGCGCCCGGTCTTGTGATCCTGGGCAATCGCCGGCACCAGGCCGTCGCTGTCCCACTTGATCTCGTCCAGCCAGTCTTTCATTTTCGACTCCGACAACCGGGCGCAACCTGCGTGGTTGGGCCTCGGCGAATGAACAGTTTGCCAGCCGCGAGCCTTGCTGGCTATCGGCGCACGACCAGATACAAACCAATGGCCAGCATGACTGCCGCCGGCCAGTGACCCCATTCGTGCAGCGGCCCGTTGGCGGCGAGAAACGCGCCCCCCCAAGATGCAGTGAGCCGAGCAGACGCAGCAGCCAGTCGTCCTTGCGCTTTTTGTACGGCGGCTGCGGGTCGGCGGCATGGGGCTGCGACAGGCGTTCGAGCAGGTCGCGGGTCATGTTGGCCAGGTGCGGCAGTTGCTCGACCTGGCTCTGCAGGTTGCCCAGCAGGGTTTTCGGGCTGACCCGTTCGCGCATCCAGCGTTCTAGGAACGGCTGCGCGGTGCTCCACAGGTCCAGTTCCGGGTACAGCTGGCGGCCCAGGCCTTCGATGTTGAGCAGGGTCTTCTGCAGCAGCACCAGCTGTGGCTGGACTTCCATGTTGAAGCGCCGCGCGGTCTGGAACAGGCGCATCAGCACCTGGCCGAAGGAGATGTCCTTCAGCGGCTTTTCGAAGATCGGTTCGCAGACGGTGCGGATCGCCGCCTCGAACTCGTTGAGTCGGGTGTCCGCCGGAACCCAGCCCGAGTCGATATGCAACTGGGCGACGCGGCGGTAGTCACGCTTGAAGAAGGCGAACAGGTTGCGGGCCAGGTAGTCCTGGTCCTGCGGAGTCAGGCTGCCGACGATGCCGCAGTCGATGGCGATGTACTGCGGACTCCACGGCTTGACGGTGCTGACGAAGATATTGCCGGGGTGCATGTCGGCGTGGAAGAAGCTGTCGCGGAACACCTGGGTGAAGAAGATCTCCACGCCGCGTTCGGCGAGCAGCTTCATGTCGGTACGCTGGTCGGCCAGGGTCGCGAGATCCGTGACCTGGATGCCGTAGATGCGCTCCATCACCAGCACCTTAGGCCGGCACCAGTCCCAGTAGACCTGGGGCACGTACATCATGTCCGAGCCTTCGAAGTTGCGCCGCAACTGGCTGGCATTGGCCGCCTCGCGCAGCAGGTCGAGTTCGTCGTAGATGGTCTTCTCGTAGTCGCTGACCACGTCCACCGGATGCAGCAGGCGGGCGTCGGCGGAGAGCCGCTCGGCCGTGCGGGCGAGCAGGAACAGCCAGGCCAGGTCCTGGGCAATCACCGGCTTGAGACCTGGACGGATGACTTTCACCACCACTTCCTCGCCGCTCTTGAGCTGCGCGGCGTGGACCTGGGCCACCGAGGCCGAGGCCAGCGGTTCGATGTCGAAGCGGCTGAAGACTTCGCCGATCTTGCGGCCCAGTTGCGACTCGATCAGCTCCACGGCTTTCTGCGGGTCGAACGGTGGGACACGGTCCTGCAGCAGCATCAGCTCGTCGGCGATGTCCTCGGGCAGCAGGTCGCGACGGGTCGAGAGGATCTGCCCGAACTTGATGAAGATCGGTCCCAGGTCCTGCAGGGCCAGGCGCAGCCGTGCACCGCGGCTCAGGTCCAGCGGCTTGCGCGGCAACCAGCGCCACGGCAGGGCGAAACGCAATGCCAGGAGGAACCAGGGCAGGGGCAGGTCGAACAGCAGGTCATCGAGACGGTAGCGGATGACCACGCGCAGGATGCGTAACAGACGGCGGACGGCGAGCAGCTTCATGCGTTATCGCTGGAATTGAGGGATCGGGAGAGGCGTTCGAAACGTGCCTCGAGTCGTTCTAGATCGAGCTTGAGCCGGTCGAGTTCGGCGAAACGGGCTTCGGCCTCGTGTTTGCCGACCAGTGCCCGCGACTCTTCGCTGAGGTACTCGGCCAGGTTCTGGTTCAGGCTGGCGAAACCCTGCCGGTACCAGCCGGCACGGCTGCGCAGGTGGCCACTGACCAGTTGCGTGGCGACCGGGCCGAGCCAGCGCGACAGCTCGTACTCCCAGTCCAGCTCCAGGTCCTGCAGCACCCCGGCCAGGTCCAGCAGCACCGCGCTGTCGCCTTCCAGGTGCACGTCCGGGCCATGCAGCACGGCGCTCTTGTCCTTGCTCAGGGCCAGGTTGAGCAGGCGGGTGGTGGACGCACGGAGGATGCAGTCGGCCTCGGCGGCCCAGTGGGCGGCCAGCAGCAGGCCTTCGTCGCTGGGCAGGATGAACAGCTTCAAGGCCGGGCTGTCGACCTCGATGACCTTGCCCGTCAGGTGCCCGAGACGGCCCAGGGCAGTGCTGTCCAGGCGCAGCACACGGTTGAGGCCGTGTTCGACGCCGGCGAGAAGGCCGCTGAGCAGCATCAGGGCTTGATGCCGCGGTGCAGGGCGACGATGCCCGAAGTCATGTTGTGGTAGGTCACGCGGTCGAAGCCGGCGTCCACCATCATCGACTTGAGCGTTTCCTGGTCCGGGTGCATGCGGATCGATTCGGCCAGGTAGCGATAGCTTTCCGAGTCGTTGGTGATCAGCTTGCCGGCCAGTGGCATGAAGGCGAACGAGTAGGCGTCGTAGACCTTGGACATCAGCGCGTTGGTTGGCTTGGAGAACTCCAGCACCAGCAGGCGGCCACCGGGCTTGAGCACCCGCAGCATGGAGCGCAGGGCATCTTCCTTGTGGGTGACGTTGCGCAGGCCGAAGGCGATGGTCACGCAGTCGAAGTGGTTGTCCGGGAACGGCAGCTTCTCGGCGTCGGCCTGGACGAACTCGATATTGCCGGCCACCCCGCGATCCAGCAGGCGATCACGGCCGACCTTGAGCATGGAGGCGTTGATATCGGCCAGCACCACCTGGCCGGTGGGACCCACCAGGCGCGAGAACTTCGCCGCCAGGTCGCCGGTGCCGCCGGCGATGTCCAGCACCCGGTTACCGGGGCGCACGCCCGACAGCTCGATGGTGAAACGCTTCCACAGGCGGTGCATGCCGCCGGAAAGGACGTCGTTCATCAGGTCGTACTTGGCGGCCACCGAGTGAAAGACTTCGGCGACTTTGCCGGCCTTTTCGCTTTCCGGCACATTCTTGTAGCCGAAGTGTGTGGTGGGTTCGGCATCGCTGCCTTTGCGCTGATCAGTCATATCGCTGTCACCAGAAGAGAATGCGGGCCATTCTAATCCCGGTAGCCGGCTTTGTCTTGGCAAAGGCGGAATGTAAGTATAGTGGGCGACCGGGGCGGATTGACGCAGCGCAGTTCAAGGCCGCCCCGGCCTACATTCATGGAACAGGAGTCAATCGATGGCCCGGATTAGTGTCGAGCGTGCCCATCATCTCGGTCTGGCAGGCGCGCGTGAGAAGGCCGAGGCGCTGGTGCAGAAACTGGCCGACCAGTATGGCCTGGCGCCGCGTTGGTCGGGTGATACCGTCAGCCTCAAGCGCTCCGGCGTCAGCGGCGAGGTGACGATCGCCGAGGACCGGATCAGGGTGGATGTCGAGCTGGGCATGCTGATGTCGGCCATGAGCGGCACCATCAAGAGCGAGATCGAGAAGGCGCTGGACAAGGCGCTGGCCTGAACCCGTCGGATCCGAACCTGTGGCAGTCAATCCTGTGGGAGCCGGCTGCCACGGGTGAATCCGGTTTCCACAAGTGACCCCTGGCCACATCGGTTAGGGTGCCCATTCTAATTTTTGCCACTACTTTGTGCTGCAGTCCCCGCTTGCGCGGGCAGTTCCTCCAACCGTTCACGTGTGAGGTGCACCATGGCCAAAGTCAGTCTGAAGAAAAAATCCGACGTTCAGCCCACCGCCCTGGCTGAAGTGAAACTCTATGCCCGCAGGATCTGGCTGGCGGGTCTGGGCGCCTACGCCAAGGTCGGCAAGGAAGGCAGCGAGTACTTCCAGGAACTCGTCAAGGCCGGCCAAGCAATTGAAAAGGAAGGGAAAAAGGCTGTCGACGCAAAGCTTGAAGCCGCCAACAGCCAGATCGACAGCGTGAAGAGCGATGTCAGCGGCCTCAAGGGTCGGGTCGAAGTGCAACTGGACAAGGTCGAGAAAGCGTTCGACAGCCGTGTCGCCAGTGCCTTGAATCGCATCGGGATTCCGTCTAAACATGACGTTGAGGCACTCTCTGCTAAGCTCGATGAGTTGACGGCATTGCTCGAACGTGTCGCGCGTAAACATTAAGGAGAACGGGATGGCTGGCAAGAAGAATACTGAGAAAGAAGGCAGCTCGTGGATCGGGAAGGTTGAGCAATACTCCCGCAAGATCTGGCTGGCCGGTTTAGGCGTGTACTCGAAAATCGACAGTGACGGCAGCAAGGTCTTCGAGAGCCTGGTGAAGGACGGTGAGAAAGCCGAGAAGCTGACCAAGAGTGCAGTGGGCAAGACTGTCGAGGCGGCCAAGGACTCCGCCGGTTCGGCCAAGTCGCGCATCACCGGCGTCAAGGAACGCGCCCTGGGCAAGTGGGACGAACTGGAGGAGGCTTTCGACAAGCGTCTGAACAGTGCCATCTCGCGTCTGGGTGTTCCCAGCCGCAATGAGGTCAAGGCCCTGCACAGCAAGGTCGACACCCTGACCAGGCAGATCGAGCAACTCACTGGCCAGAAGGTGACCCCGGTGGCGGCGAAAGCGGCGGCAGCCAAACCGGCAGCGAAGACGGCGGCCAAGCCGCTGGCCAAGGCTGCGGCCAAACCCGCCGCCAAGCCGGCAGCTAAAACCGCTGCGGCCAAACCGGCAGCCAAGCCGGCTGCAAAACCCGCCGCCAAGCCTGCGGCCAAGACGGCGGCTGCCAAGCCTGCCGCGAAGCCAGCAGCCAAGCCGGTAGCCGCGGCCAAACCCGCCGCGAAACCAGCGGCCAAGCCTGCTGCGAAGCCGGCCGCTGCAAAACCGGCAGCCAAACCTGCCGCGAAGCCTGCAGCGGTGAAAAAGCCTGCGGCGGCCAAGCCGGCCGTTGCCAAGCCGGCAACTCCTGCCGCGGCGAAACCGGCGGTGGCACCGACCACCACCAATTCGGTGTCCCCGGCTGCTCCAGCCGCTCCGGCTGCGGCCCCGGCTCCGTCGGCGCCGACCTCTCAGTCCTGAGTGGCGCTTCGCGCAATGGAAACGCCCGGTCTGTGAAGGCCGGGCGTTTTTGTTTCGGGCTTGGCAGCCCTGTTCTGCTCCATACCTTGGGCCGGTTATCAAGGCTCTTCGAGATAACGCAAGGCCATCCGTTCAGTCGCCAACCGTGCCGGCGGCAGCAGGTGCGGCGCCACCAGCATCATTATCTGGTACACCACCAGCCGGACTTCGCCCTCGCGGCCCAGGATTCGCTGATAGTCCAGCGAGAACAGCAGGGTCAGGGTGATCTGTTCCACCAATTGCCCCAGCGCCTGGGTGTCGCTGACGATGAAGCCCTGGGTCTTCAACTGCGCCAGCAACGAGGCGAGGGTACGCTTGAGCGCGTTGAGCAGGTTGCGGATACCCCTGGCGAGCTTGGGCAGGCGGCCGGCCAGGTTGGACAGGTCCTGGAACAGGAAGCGGTACTGGGACAGGCGCTCGACGATCAGGTGCAGGAAGAACCAGTAGTCCTCCGGTGCCAGTTCGGCATCCGCCGGAGGGTTCAGCAGCGGTGCCAGCTCCGCCTGGAAGCGCTCGAAAAGCCCGAGCACCAGAGGCTCCTTGCCATGAAAGTGGTAGTAGAGATTGCCCGGGCTGATCCCCAGTTCATTGGCGATTTCCATGGTCGAGACATTCGGTTCGCCCTTCTGGTTGAACAGTTGCAGTGTGCATTCAAGAATCCGGTCGCGGGTCTTCATCCAGTCTTCTTAGGTTGGGTGTCACGGCTGCCGGGCAGCCGTGTCCGGTGAGAGTCATCGCACCCGCACATAAGTGCCGGGTGCGGCTTCCATGGTTGGATACCTGGCGTCGCCGAGGGTCAGCCGGGTTTCCTTGAGGGCTCCCGAGTGCGACTGGAGCCATTCCAGCCATTGTGGCCACCAGCTGCCCTGGACCTGCCGACCATCGTAGTACCAGGCCCGCGGGTCGCTGCTCAGCTTGAGGTTTTCGATGTAGGTGGACTTGGGGTTGCCCGGCGGGTTGAGAATGCTCTGGATGTGGCCGCTGTTGGACAGCACGAAGCGGCGGTCGCCGCCCAGCAGCAGGGTCGAGCGATAGACCGCGTCCCATGGCGTGATGTGGTCGTTGATGCCGGCGACATGGAAACTGTCGACCGTGACTTTCTGCAGATCAATGGGCGTGCCGCAGACCTCCAGCCCGCCAGGGTGGCTGAGCGGGTTGTGCTTGAAGAAGTCCAGCAGGTCGCCATGCAGCGCGGCCGGCAGGCGGGTGTGGTCGTTGTTCCAGTAGAGGATGTCGAAGGCCGGCGGCTCCTTGCCCAGCAGGTAATTGTTGATCCAGTAGTTCCAGATCAGGTCATTGGGCCGCATCCAGGCGAACACCTTGGCCATGTCCCGGCCGTCCAGCACGCCTTGCTGGTAGGAGCGGCGCTTGGCTGCCTCCAGGGTCTGCTCGTCGACGAACAGGGTGGCCGGACTGTCCAGCCGGCTGTCGAGCAGGCTGACCAGGTAGGTGGCACTGGCGACCCGGCGCAACTGCCGCTTGCTCAGCAGGTAGCCTTGCAGGGCGGCGATGGTCAGGCCGCCGGCGCAGGCGCCCACCAGGTTGACCTCGCGGCTCGCGGTGATGCTCCGGCAGACGTTCATCGCCTGCTCCACCGCCTCGACATAGCTCGACAGGCCCCATTCACGGTGGCGCACGTCGGGGTTGCGCCAGCTGATGATGAACACCTGCAGGCTGTTTTTCAGGGCGTACTGCACGAGGCTGTTGGTCGGGCTGAGGTCGAAGATGTAGTACTTGTTGATTTGTGGCGGCACGATCAGCAGCGGCCTGGCGTATTGCTTTTCGCTCATCGGCCGGTACTGGATCAGCTCCAGCAGCTCGTTGCGAAACACCACCGCCCCCTGGGTGGTGGCCACGGTCTTGCCGACTTCGAAGGCATGCTTGGTGACCTGGCTGGGCAGGCCGTTGTTGTGCAGCATGTCGTTCACCAGGTGGCTGATGCCGCGCACCAGGCTGTTGCCACCGGAATTGAACAGCTCCTTGACCGCCAGGGGGTTGAGCAGGGTGTTGGACGGCGCCACCGCATCGTTGAACAGCGTGAAGATGAAGTGCGCCCGGGCGCGCTCGTCATCGCTCATCCGGCTTTCGTCGATCCAGTGCCGGACCTGGGTCTGCCACGCCAGGTAGGCCTGCAGGCCACGTCGGTAGAACGGGTTCAGGCTCCAGGCCGGGTCCGTGAAGCGCGAGTCACGTGGAGAGGGTTGGTGCGGTGTCTCGCCGAGCAACACCTTGCCCAACTGGTTCCCCAGCGCCAGCACATGCCGCGCCGTGTGCAGCGGGTTGCGCAGGCCGTGGGTGGCGACGCTGCGCAGGGTGGAGAGCAGATCCTGGCCGCGCAGGCCGGTAATCGCACTCTGTGCATTGATGGGCGTCGCGGCTGCGGGTAGCGAACCCGTCGCTGGTCTGTCTGGCATGAGTCAACACTCCTTCGTCATCAAGCTGATCAACCGATACATCGCATCGGACCGGGGCTGTCCACTGCCCCGTCCCTGACGTGCCCTGCCGATATCCTGCCGGTGGGCACGCTGCGAATGGGTGCCCCTCAGGTGCTCTTGAAGGGCGCCGGTTGCGGGTGCATGACGGCCCGCTGACGTTCTTCGTCGAGGAACTTCATGATGATGGGCGCCACGGCTTCGGCCCGGGTGATCAGGAACAAGTGGCCGTCATCGATTATGTGTAGCTGGGCATTGGGAATACGCCAGGCCAGCAGGCGCATATTGATCAGCGGAATGAGCGGATCATCGTCGCCGGCCAGTACCAGGGTCGGCTGGCGGATCTTGTGCAGCCAGTGGATGCTGGTCCAGCCGAGGCCGGCGAACAGTTGCCAGTAGTAGCCCAGCTTGCCGGCCGAACGCACCTTGGCCGCGTGTTCGGCGGCCAGGTGCGGATCGCGTCGGAAGGCGCCGCCGTAGATGGTCGGCGCGATACGGATGACGTGGGAGGGTTGAATGTAGCGGCGCGGGCTGGCCATGTTCCACAGCACCTTGGGCTTGCCCGGGACCATGACCGCGCCGGCGGCGGTGGCCGCCAGGATCAGCTTCTTGCAACGCTCCGGATAATCGTGGGCGAACTGCTGCGCCAGTGCGCCACCCCAGGACACCCCGACCGCATTGACCTGGCCATAGTCCAGGTAGTCGAGCATCCGCGCGCTGAGCTTGGCCAGGCCGGGAAAGCGATAGGGGCGGCTGGGTGTGGACGAACCACCGACGCCGGGGACGTCGAAGGCGATCACTTCGAGGTCCGGGTCCAACGCCTGGACGAACGGAAACACCAGCTCCAGGTTGGCGCCGATGCCGTTGAAAATCAGCAGTGGCGTCAGGTGTGGCTTGCCGGGGCGAACCGCGGTACGGATGGTCTGGCCGTCCAGCTCGATGGTTCTGAAAATGAACGGTTGCGGCATGCTGCGAGCCCTGTGTTGAATCCTGCTTCTGTGTGCACGTGATCCCTGATGTGCACGCGATCCTTGTAGGAGTCGCCGTACCGCCGGCTCCTACAAGGGGCGGCGCGGTCTATCGCTCGTGCACGTAGGTGCCCGGTGCCGCCTCGGCCGACGGGTATGCCTTGCTGCCCAGGCTGGTCGGCGACTTCTTCAGCTTGCCCGAGCGCGCCGCCAGCCAGGCTTGCCAATGCAGCCACCAGGAGTCGGTATGCTTGGTGGAGTTTTCCTGCCAGTCCTCGGCCTTGGCCGGCATCTCCTCGTTGGTCATGTAGCGCGACTTGGGGTTGCCCGGCGGGTTGAGGATGCTCTGGATATGGCCGCTGCTCGACAGTACGAACTCGACCTTGCCACCGAACAGTTGCGCCGATTTGTAGCAGGACTTCCACGGCGTGATGTGATCGTTGGTACCGGCCAGGGCGAAGATGTCGGCGTCGACTTTCTTCAGGTCGATCGGCGTGCCGCACACTTCCAGTGCATCGGCGCGTACCAGTGGGTTGTTCTTGAACATCTCGATCAGGTCGCCGTGGAACGCGGCGGGCAGGCGGGTGGTGTCGTTGTTCCAGAAGAGGATGTCGAACACCGGCGGCTCGTTGCCCAGCAGGTAGTTGTTGACCCAGTAGTTCCAGATCAGGTCATTGGGCCGCATCCAGGCGAACACCTTGGCCATGTCGCTGCCCTCCAGCACGCCCTGCTGGTAGGAGTGGCGCTTGGCGGCTTCCAGGGTCTGTTCGTCGACGAACAGCGCGACCTGGGTGTCCAGGGTGGTGTCGAGCACGCTGACCAGCAGGGTCAGGGAGTTGACCTTCTTCTCGCCCAGGGCCGCGTAGTGGCCGAGCAGGGCGGTGCAGGTGATGCCGCCGGAGCAGGCGCCGAGCATGTTGAGGTCCTTGCTGCCGGTGATCGCGCAGACCACGTCGACAGCCTCCTTGAGCGCCTCGATATAGGTCGACAGGCCCCACTCGCGCTGCGCCTTGGTCGGGTTGCGCCAGCTGATGATGAAGGTCTGCTGGTGGCTGCGCAGGCAGAAGCGCGCCAGGCTCTTGTCCGGGCTCAGGTCGAAGACGTAGAACTTGTTGATCTGTGGCGGCACCACCAGCAGCGGGCGTTCATGCACCTGCTCGGTGATCGGCCCGTACTGGATCAGCTCCAGCACGTCGTTGCGAAACACCACGGCGCCTTCGCTGGTACCGAGGTTCTTGCCGACCTCGAAGGCGCTCATGTTGACCTGGCTGGGCATGCCGCCGTTGTGCACCAGGTCCTTGGCCAGGTTCGACAGGCCGTCGAGCAGGCTCTTGCCGCCGGTCTCGAAGAACCGCTTGATCGCCGCCGGGTTGGCCGCCGTGTTGGTCGGGGCCATGGCTTCGGTCAGCAGGTTGATGACGAAGTGTCCGCGGCTGATGTCCTGGGCCGAGAGCGAGCTGTCGTCGATCCAGTCGTGGAGTTCCTTGCGCCAGGCCAGGTAGGTCTGCAGGTAGCGCCTGTAGAGCGGGTTCTGGCTCCAGGCCGGGTCAGAGAAGCGACGGTCGTCGTTGTCCGGCTGCAACTCGGATTTGCCGAACAGCACGTTCTTCAGTTCGACGCCGAAATGGGCGACGTGTTTGGCACTGTGGATGGGCTGCCGGAGGGTCTGGGCCAGTACCATTCGTGCCGAAGTCAGAAGATCCTTTCTACGCAAGCCGACGACGGGGTTCAGGCCCAGGGTGTTTTCCGAGGCCTGACGCTTGAGGTCATCGCTGTTCTTGTCACTCATCTACGACGCTCCATTGTCCTGAGACGAGTACCGGGTAAACACTGTGCGACCAGGCACAACGAATGCCAAGTACTGCTGCTCGGGTGACCGGTTGATTGCGCATCGTTAAATGCACGGGACTTGCCAAGTCCATTGGTTACCCGAGTTTAATTTTTTTCGCAAGCGCGCCGAACGTCAGCCGCTGCTTCCGGGTATTGGATCAGAACAGATTAGAAAATACGCCCCAAATGGCAAGACGCGCGAGCTAGAGCATCAGCTTGACGATCGATTCGGAAGGGTCGCGGGATTTTCCGGCTGCCTTGAGTTCGGCAAGATACTCGGCCCACAAGTCATCCTGACGACAGGCGAGTTGATAGAGGTAATCCCAGGTGAACAGGCCGCTGTCATGGCCGTCGTCGAAGGTCAGTTTCAGTGCGTACTGGCCGGCGGGTTCGAGCTTGCTCAGGCCGACGTTGAGCTTGCCGAACTGCAGGATCGGCTGGCCGTGTCCCTGGACCTCGGCGGAGGGAGAGTGCACCCGCAGGAACTCGGCGGGCAGATGGTATTCCTCGTCCGGACCGTATTTGAGGGTCAGGGTTTTTGAGGCCTTGTGCAGATTGATGGCGGTGGGGATGCGGGTTGTCATGACGTGCGCGGACCTGTCGATGTGAAAGCCGCTCTTGCAGGAGCAGGGCTTGCCCGCGAAGTTTTTGACGGCCTTGAGGCCCCATTCGCGGACAAGCCACGCTCCTGCAGGGAGGTGGCGTTCTTTACAGGATATACCGCGACAGGTCTTCGTTCTGCGCCAATTCGCCGAGGTGGCTGTTGACGTAGTCGGCGTCGATGCGAATCGGCTCGGCACCCTGGGCGCCGGCCAGGTCACCGGCACTGAACGAGACTTCCTCGAGCAGCCGCTCCAGCAGCGTGTGCAGGCGACGGGCGCCGATGTTCTCGGTCTTCTCGTTGACCTGCCAGGCGATCTCCGCCAGGCGCTTGATGCCTTCCGGCTGGAACTCGATGTTCAGGCCTTCGGTCTTGAGCAGTTCGCGATACTGTTCGGTCAGCGAAGCATGTGGCTCGCTGAGGATGCGCTCGAAGTCTTCCGGGCTCAGCGCCTTGAGTTCGACACGGATCGGCAGGCGGCCCTGCAGCTCGGGAACCAGGTCGCTCGGCTTGCTCAGGTGGAACGCACCGGAAGCGATGAACAGGATGTGGTCGGTCTTGACCATGCCCAGCTTGGTGTTGACGGTGCAGCCTTCGATCAGCGGCAACAGGTCGCGCTGCACACCCTCGCGGGACACGTCGGCACCCCCGACATTGCCGCGCTTGGCGACCTTGTCGATCTCGTCGATGAACACGATGCCGTGCTGTTCGACCGCCTCGAGGGCCTTGGCCTTGAGTTCCTCGTCATTGACCAGGCGCCCGGCCTCCTCGTCGCGGACCAGCTTGAGCGCTTCCTTGACCTTGAGCTTGCGGCTCTTGCGCTTGCCCTTGCCCATGTTGGCGAACAGGCTCTGCAACTGGTTGGTCATCTCTTCCATGCCCGGTGGCGCGGAGATATCGACGCCGGTGTGCTCGGCGACTTCGATCTCGATCTCCTTGTCATCCAGCTGGCCTTCGCGCAGGCGCTTGCGGAACAACTGGCGGGTGTTGGAGTCCTGGCTTGGCTGGGCCTCTTCGTTGAACCCGGAGCGGGCCGGTGGCAGCAGGGCGTCGAGGATGCGTTCCTCGGCAGCGTCTTCGGCGCGGTGGCGGACCTTGACCATCTCCTGCTCGCGCAGCAGCTTGATCGCGGCGTCCGCCAGGTCGCGGATGATCGATTCGACATCGCGTCCGACGTAGCCGACTTCGGTGAACTTGGTCGCTTCGACCTTGATGAACGGGGCGTTGGCCAGCTTGGCCAGGCGCCGGGCGATTTCGGTCTTGCCGACGCCGGTCGGGCCGATCATCAGGATGTTCTTGGGCGTCACTTCGACGCGCAGCTCTTCAGGGAGCTGCATCCGGCGCCAGCGGTTGCGCAGGGCAATGGCGACAGCGCGCTTGGCATCGTCCTGGCCGATGATATGGCGATTGAGTTCGTGGACGATCTCGCGGGGAGTCATGGACATGGTATGTGGGGCCTCAAGCGGTTGAGTCAGTGTCGATACAGGGCTGGCACTGCCTATTCCGCGAGGTCCTGCTCCTCAATAGTGAAGTGGTGATTGGTGAATACGCAAATGTCGCCGGCGATGCCGAGGGCGGTCTCGACGATCTCGCGGGCCGACAGGTCGGTTTTCTTCAGCAGGGCGCTGGCCGCGGCCTGGGCATAGTTGCCGCCGGAGCCCATGGCGATCAGGCCGTGCTCCGGTTCGACCACGTCGCCGTTGCCGGTGATGATCAGCGAGGCGTCCTTGTTGGCAACCGCCAGCATGGCTTCCAGGCGGCTCAGGGAGCGGTCGGTACGCCATTCCTTGGCCAGTTCGACGGCGGCACGGACCAGGTGGCCCTGGTGTTTTTCAAGTTGACCTTCGAAACGTTCGAACAGGGTGAAGGCATCGGCGGTGGCACCGGCGAAGCCGGCGAGGACCTGGCCGTGATAGAGGCGGCGAACCTTCTTGGCGTTGCCCTTCATGACGGTATTGCCGAGGGAAACCTGGCCGTCGCCACCCATGACGACTTTGCCGTGGCGGCGAACTGAAACGATGGTGGTCAAGGGAGTGTCTCCACGCAGCGGGGCGAAAATGCCTGATGGAAACTCATATGGGGGTGGTGCAGGGATTTTCAACCTCGGGTGAGGTTGGGGGACGAGTGGTGTAGGAGAAGTGCGCGTCATCCTGTGGGAATCGGCTTGCTGGCGATAGTGGCCTTGCCAGCGCCAAGGACGATATTGAATGGTCGTCTGCGGCGGATCGCCAGCAAGCCGGCTCCGCAGGGAGGGCGGGCCGTGCACGCAATCGGCGTGCGACACGGGCCCGTGGGCGCCTGGCTGGCCAGCACATGGGCCTTCAAGCCCGGCCCAACCCTCCGTAGAGGCCGGCAGGGTCAGCGGCTCTGGCGTTGTTGTAACAACAGATTGCTGAAACCGCTGGCGGCCAGTTGTTTCTGTGCCGTAGTCAGTTGTTCGCGGTTGCTGAACGGACCGACCAGGACCCGATACCAGGTCTCGTCCTTCACCGTGCCGGACTCCACCGAAACCGCCTGGCCGAGCAGGATGATCTGCGCCCGGACCTTGTCCGCGTCGGCTTCCTTGCGGAACGAACCGGCCTGCAGGAAGAACTTCGTCACCGCCGCCGGCTCCGCCTTGGCCACCGGTGGTGGCGGCGGCGGGGTGATCCCGGCCAGCGCCGCCTGGGCCCGGGCGGTGTCGATCTTCGCCGCTTCGGCCGGGGTCACCGGTGTTTGCGGGGTTGGCACGGTCTGCGGGGTCGGCAGGGTTTTCTCCGGCACGGCCTCCGGCGGCACGATGACTTCCGATTCCGGCAGCAGGGTGTAGAAGTCGTACTTGGGCTTCACCGGCTGGGTCGGGCTCGGAGGCGTCTTGTTGGCTTCGGCGACCTTGGCGGCTTTCTGCTGTTCCTGGCGCACGCGCTTGACGTCATCGCCCTTGCCCGGTTCCAGTTTCATCAGGAAGACGATGAAGGCGCCAACGCCCAGCCCGATGGCCAGCCACAACCAGCCCGGGATCGGCTTCTTTTCGGGAGCCTGGTAGCGGCTGGCGCCGCGTTTCGGTGCGGGTTTTTTCTTCGCTGCCAACTTACATGCGCTCCAGGGTTTCCAGGCCCAGCAGCTCCAGGCCTTGCTTTAGGGTACGACCGCTCAGCGCCGCCAGGCGCAGGCGGCTCTGCATGCGGGCCGGGGTATCGGCGCCGAGGATCGGGCAGTTCTCGTAGAAGCTGGAGAACAGGCCGGCGACATCGTACAGGTAGGTGCAGAGGATGTGCGGCGTGCCCTTCTCGGCAACGCTATTGAGCACTTCCGAGAACTGCGCCAGCTTCGCCGCCAGTTCCTGCTCGTGGGCGGCTTCGAGGACGATCTGCCCGTCGACTTCGCTGAAGTCCTTGCCCAGCTTGCGGAATACGCCGGACACGCGGGTGTAGGCGTACAGCAGGTACGGTGCGGTGTTGCCTTCGAAATTCAGCATCAGGTCGAAGTTGAAGCTGTAGTCGCTGGTGCGGTGCTTGGACAGGTCGGCGTACTTCACTGCGCCGATACCCACGACCCGGGCGATCTCGCGCAGTTCGGCTTCGGCCAGGTCCGGGTTCTTTTCCTTGACCAGGTTGTAGGCGCGCTCGCGGGCTTCGGTCAGCAGGTCGATCAGCTTGACCGTGCCGCCGTCGCGGGTCTTGAACGGACGGCCGTCGGCGCCGTTCATGGTGCCGAAGCCCATGTGCTCCATTTCCATCGGATGGGTCACGAAGCCGGCCTTGCGGGCCACGGCGAACACCTGCTGGAAGTGCAGGGCCTGGCGCTGGTCGACGAAGTACAGCGCGCGGTCGGCCTTGAGCTGGCGGCTGCGGTAGCGCACGGCGGCCAGGTCGGTGGTGGCGTAGAGGTAGCCGCCATCGGCCTTGACGATGATCACCGGCAGCGGCTCGCCTTCGGCGTTCTTGAACTCGTCGAGGAACACGCACTGGGCGCCGTTGCTCTCGACCAGCATGCCGGCGGCCTTGAGGTCGTTGACCACGTTGATCAGGTCGTCGTTGTAGGCGCTTTCACCCATGACGTCGGCCATGGTCAGCTTGACGTTGAGCAACTCATAGATCTTCTGGCAGTGGGACAGCGAGATGTCCTTGAAGCGGGTCCACAGCGCCAGGCACTCGGCATCGCCGGCCTGCAGCTTGACCACCAGGCCGCGGGCGCGGTCGGCGAACTCGGACGACTCGTCGAAGCGCTGCTTGGCGGCGCGGTAGAAGTTCTCCAGGTCCGACAGCTCGTCGCTGGTGATGGGGTTTTCCTGCAGATAGGCCATCAGCATGCCGAACTGGGTGCCCCAGTCGCCGACGTGGTTCTGCCGGATCACGGTGTCGCCGAGGAACTCCAGGACCCGCGCCACGCCATCGCCGATGATGGTCGAGCGCAGGTGGCCGACGTGCATTTCCTTGGCCAGGTTCGGTGCCGACAGGTCGACCACGGTGCGCTGGGCCGCGCCGGCCTTGCGCACGCCGAGGCGGGCGTCGGCCAGGGCGGCGTCCAGGCGCGAGGCCAGGGCCTGGGTGTTCTGGAAGAAATTGATGAAGCCGGGGCCGGCGATCTCGGCCTTGCTGACGTTTTCATCGACCGGCAGGGCGGCGATCAGCTTTTCCGCCAGGTCGCGGGGCTTCAGGCCGGCAGGCTTGGCCAGCATCATCGCGATGTTGCTGGCGAAATCGCCATGGGTCTTGTCGCGGGTGTTCTCGACCTGGATCGCCGGCGTCAGGCCTTCAGGCAACACACCTTCGTTGACGAGTTGGGTGAGGGCTTGCTGGATCAGCTGGCGAATGGTGTCTTTCATGGTCTTCTCTTTCGACCGCGAGCGCGGCGGCGCCCAAGGCGCAGGTGGAAAAACTGGATATTATCCGTTGCCGGGGCGAGCTTGCCAACAGGTTGCGGACTTGCGGTGTTGCTGGAGGCCCTTTCGCGGGCAAGCCACGCTCCTACGGGGCCGTGGCGTACACAAGATTTGTGTTCGACTCCGTCCTGTAGGAGCGTGGCTTGCCCGCGAAGAGGATCTCGCGATCAATAGAGGTCCACCGGATCGACATCCAGCGACCACCTGACCTGCCGCCCACCCGGCATCTGTTCCAGCACCAGCAGCCAATGGCTCAACAGGCGATGCAGCGGCGCGCGGGCGTTGGCCTGCAGCAGCAATTGCGCGCGGAAACGCCCGGCACGGCGCTCCATCGGTGCCGGTACCGGCCCCAACAGCTCGATGCCACCCAGCTCCATCTCACCCAGCAGGCGTTCCGCCTCGCTGCAGGCTTCATCGAGGAAACCTTCCGCCTGGCCTGGCTTGTGGGCTTCGGCACGCAGCAGGGCCAGGTGCGCGAACGGCGGCAGGCCGGCGGCGCGGCGCTCGCTCAGGGCCTGTTCGGCGAAGGCGAAGTAACCCTGTTCGGTCAACTGCACCAGCAACGGATGATCCGCCATGTGGGTCTGGATGATCACCTTGCCCGGCTCTTCCGCCCGCCCGGCACGGCCCGCGACCTGGACGATCAGTTGGGCCATGCGTTCGCTGGCGCGGAAGTCACCGGAAAACAGGCCGCCATCGGCATCGAGGATCGAAACCAGGGTCACCCGTGGGAAGTGATGGCCCTTGGCAAGCATCTGCGTGCCGACCAGGATGCACGGCTGGCCTTTCTGGATGGTGGTGAACAGCTGGTTCATCGCGTCCTTGCGCGACGTGCTGTCGCGGTCGACCCGCAACACCGGGTAGTCGGGGAACAGGATCGCCAGGCGCTCTTCGGCCCGCTCGGTCCCGGCACCGACCGGGCGCAGGTCGACCTTGCCGCATTGTGGGCAATTGCGCGGTACCCGTTCGACGTTACCGCAATGATGGCAACGCAGTTCGCCATAGCGCTGGTGTACGGTCATGCGTGCATCGCAGCGCGAGCATTCGGACATCCAGCCGCAGTCGTGACACAACAGCGTGGGCGCGAAGCCACGGCGGTTGAGGAATACCAGCACCTGCTGGCCGGCCGCGAGCGTCTGGCCGATGGCCTGCTGCATCGGCCCGGAGATGCCGCTGTCCAGTGGGCGGCTTTTCACGTCCAGGCGCAGGAAACGCGGTTCCTTGGCGCCGCCGGCGCGTTGGGTCAGGCGCAGCAGGCCGTAGCGGCCGATATGGGCGTTGTGCAGGCTTTCCAGTGACGGGGTGGCCGAGCCCAGCACGATCGGGATGTTTTCCTGGCGGGCGCGGACCAGGGCCAGATCGCGGGCGTGGTAGCGCAGGCCTTCCTGCTGTTTATAGGAGCCGTCGTGCTCTTCATCGATGATGATCAGCCCGGGGTTCTTCATCGGTGTGAACAGCGCCGAGCGGGTGCCGATGATGATGTCGGCTTCGCCGTCGCGGGCGGCGAGCCAGGCATCCAGACGTTCGCGATCGTTGACGGCGGAGTGCAGCAAGGCGATCCGGGCGTTGAAGCGCTGCTCGAAGCGCGCCAGGGTCTGTGGACCGAGGTTGATCTCCGGGATCAGCACCAGGGCCTGCTTGCCGGCCTCCAGGGTTTCGCGGATCAGTTGCAGGTAGACTTCGGTCTTGCCGCTGCCGGTGACGCCGGCCAGCAGGAAGGCGTGAAAGCTGTCGAAGCCGGCACGGATTGCCGTGCAGGCGGCACGTTGTTCCTCGTTGAGCGGCAGTTCCGGTTGCGCCAGCCAGTGCTCGTGGCGCTCGCCGGGGGCGTGCCTGCGGATTTCCACCTGCACCAGTTCCTTGGCCAGCAGCAGGTCGAGGCTGTCCTTGCTCAGTTGCAGTTTGCCCAGCAGTTGGTGTGCCACGCCGTGGGGGTGCTGCGCCAGGGTGGCCAGGGCCTCGCGCTGGCGGGGTGCCCGGGCGATCCGTGGGTCGTCGAGGCGCGCGCCCGGTGCCATCGACCAGAAACGCTCCTGGCGCGCCTCGGCCGGCTCGCCCTGGCGCAGCAGCACCGGCAGGGCCCAGCTCAGGGTGTCGCCGAGGCTGTGCTGGTAATACTGGGCGGTCCACAGGCACAGCCGGAACAGCGCCGGCGGCAGCGGTGGCGTGGTGTCGAGCAGGGCCAGTGCCGGCTTGAGCTTGTCCGCCGGGACTTCGCTGTGCTCGGCCACTTCCACCAGAATGCCGATCATTTCCCGCCGCCCGAATGGCACCCGCAGCCGCATGCCGGGGTGCAGCGCGTTACGCGGCACTCCCTTGGGCGCCCGGTAGTCGAACAGGCGGCGCAGGGGCGAGGGCAGGGCGAGGCGCAGAATGGCTTCGGACACGCGGTTATCCCGGGTAATGGCGATGAGAAGGGCGGGAGCCTAGCAGACGACTGGTGCCGGTGACAGCTTGCTTCATTCTGCAAGGGTGGTATTATCGCCGGCTAAATTACGTGCGGTGTTCAACAATAGTGTTGGGCGGCGGCACGCTAGCCGAGGAAGTCACCATGAAACCAGACGTTCATCCAGAATACCCAGCAGTTGCCGTTACCTGCAGCTGCGGCAACAAGTTCGAAACCCGTTCGACCTTCGCCAAGCCTCTGGCAATCGACGTATGCAACGAGTGCCACCCGTTCTACACCGGTAAGCAGAAGACTCTGGACACCGGCGGCCGCGTTCAGAAGTTCGCCGATCGTTTCGGTGCATTCGGCGCGAAAAAGGCCTGAGGCCTTTTTACTGGGCAGCCTGAATGGCTGTTCCACGCTGATGAAGAAGGCGCTCCTTGTGAGCGCCTTTTTTGTGGGCGCAAGGTTGGCCGGCGTCAGGGCGGGGGCGTGGCGACTGCTATTCTTGAAGTGATACCAGGTCTTTGTAAGAGCCTTTCGAGAAAAAGTGTAGACATTTTTCATCTCGATTGTGAACAGTTTGCGCCTTGTATTCCGTGGCTCTTGGGCCAAAGTCGTAGGTTGCGACCCTTGACACGGGTGACCGGTCAGTCTTGTGAGGACTTTGCGACACGCGTATCCTCGGCGGTCCGTCTGTCCCACAGTAAAAAGCGGAATGCCCACATGTCAGATTTGAAAACTGCCGCTCTCGAATATCATGCCAATCCTCGTCCGGGGAAGCTGAGCGTCGAGCTCACCAAAGCCACCGCCACCGCCCGCGACCTGTCGCTGGCCTACAGCCCTGGCGTTGCCGAGCCCGTACGTGAAATCGGCCGCGATCCCGAACTGGCCTACAAGTACACTGGCAAGGGCAACCTGGTTGCGGTCATTTCCGATGGCACCGCGATCCTCGGCCTGGGTAACCTCGGCCCATTGGCCTCCAAGCCGGTCATGGAAGGCAAGGGCGTACTGTTCAAGCGTTTCGCCGGTATCGACGTGTTCGACATCGAAGTCGACTCGGAAAGCCCACAAGCCTTCATTGACACCGTCAAGCGCATCTCCATCACCTTCGGTGGCATCAACCTGGAAGACATCAAGGCACCCGAGTGCTTCGAGATCGAGCGCGCCCTGATCGAGCAGTGCGACATCCCGGTGTTCCACGATGACCAGCACGGTACCGCAATCGTTACCGCGGCCGGCATGATCAACGCTCTGGAAATCGCCGGCAAGACCCTGCCGGAAGCGAAGATCGTCTGCCTGGGCGCCGGCGCTGCCGCGATCTCCTGCATGAAGCTGCTGGTCAGCATGGGTGCGAAGATCGAGAACATCTACATGATCGACCGTAGCGGCGTGATCCACTCCGGCCGTGACGACCTGAACCAGTACAAGGCGGTCTTCGCCCACGCGACCGACAAGCGCACCCTGGCCGATGCCCTGGAAGGCGCTGACGTGTTCGTCGGTCTGTCCGGCCCGAACCTGCTGAGCGCTGAAGGCCTGAAGTCCATGGCGGCCAACCCGATCGTGTTCGCCTGCTCGAACCCGGATCCGGAAATCGCCCCGGCGCTGGCCCATGCCACCCGTAGCGACGTGATCATGGCCACCGGTCGTTCGGACTTCCCGAACCAGGTCAACAACGTGCTGGGCTTCCCGTTTATCTTCCGTGGTGCCCTGGACGTTCGCGCCAAGCGCATCAACGAGGAAATGAAAATCGCCGCAGCCAACGCCCTGAAGGATCTGGCCAAGCTGCCGGTGCCGAAGGAAGTGTGCGAGGCCTATGGTGTTGACTCGCTGGCATTCGGTCGTGAGTACATCATTCCGAAGCCGCTGGACGCCCGTCTGATCACCGTGATCTCCGATGCCGTGGCCAAGGCCGCGATCGAGACCGGCGTGGCGACCCTGCCGTATCCGAAGCACTACCCGCTGAAAAGCGTGGATGACGTGTTCAACGGCTAAGCCGCTGTAGCGTCACATGAAAAGCCCCGGCTCGGATGAGTCGGGGCTTTTTTGTTCGTGGTCGGGATAAGCGTGAGAGTTGCGCAGGCCATTCGCGGGCAAGCCACGCTCCTACAGGCCTGTGCTGCACACGGGGGCGTGTACGACACGAAACTGTAGGAGCCGGGCTTGCCCGCGAAGGCAGCGCCGCGGTTTTGTCCCAGATCAGAACAGGTCGATCGGTGCCGACTCGTCCGCCGGCAGCGGGCTGCCGGGGCACTGCCACCCGTGCCCAGCTCATTGACCGATGGCGGCGTGTCCTCGCTCTTGAACAGCTCGAAGTAGGCGTTCGGCGTGCCCGGTACCGCTGCACGGCCGCTGACCGGGTCGACCCGCAGGCTGAGGATACCTTCCGGCTCGGCCTGGGTGTGTGGCGGCTTGTCCTTGAGCGCGGCACCCATGTAGTCCATCCAGATCGGCAGCGCCACCGTGCCGCCGAACTCGCGGCGGCCAAGGCTTTCCGGCTGGTCGAAGCCGGTCCAGACCGTGGTCACGTAGTCGGCGTTGTAGCCGCTGAACCAGGCATCCTTGGATTCGTTGGTGGTACCGGTCTTGCCCGCCAGGTCGCTGCGGCCCAGGGCCAGGGCGCGGCGGCCGGTGCCGAGCTTGATCACGTCCTCGAGCATGCTGTTGAGGATGTAGGTGGTGCGTCCGTCGACGATACGCTCGGCGACCGCCGGTGCCTGGGCGGCAGGCGCCGGTCCTTCGCTGGTGCCGTTGATGGTGAAGGTCGAATGGCTCGGTGCGGCGATACCGCTGCTGGCCGCCATGCCGGTGGGCACGCTCGGCGGGTTGGCGACGAACAGGGTCTCGCCGTTGCGGCTTTCGATCTTGTCGATCA
Organism: Pseudomonas sp. Tof1; assembly: GCF_055390395.1. Taxonomy (NCBI): domain Bacteria; kingdom Pseudomonadati; phylum Pseudomonadota; class Gammaproteobacteria; order Pseudomonadales; family Pseudomonadaceae; genus Pseudomonas; species Pseudomonas sp. Tof1. Next base: position 437,568 of record NZ_AP024344.1, read on the forward strand.
GGTATGGCGTGATCTTGTAGCCGCCGTTGGCAAAGGTGCTCCAGCCGGTGGCGATTTCCATCGGCGTCAGGGTTGCGGTACCCAGGGCCAGGGACAGGTTGCGCGGCAGGTCCTGCTTGTTGAAGCCGAACCGGGCGATGTAGTCGATGGTCTTGTCGACGCCCAGGCTCTGCAGCAGGCGGATCGAGACCAGGTTGCGCGACTTGTACAGCGCTTCGCGCAGGCGGATCGGGCCGAGGAAGGTGTTGGTGTCGTTCTTCGGCCGCCAGACCTTGTCCAGGTATTCGTCGACGAACACGATCGGCGCGTCGTTGACCAGGCTGGCCGGGGTGTAGCCGTTGTCCAGGGCTGCGCTGTAGATGAACGGCTTGAAGCTCGAACCCGGCTGGCGCTTGGCCTGCATGGCGCGGTTGTAGTTGCTCTGCTCGAAGGCGAAGCCGCCGACCAGGGCGCGAATGGCGCCGTTCTGCGGGTCGAGCGAGACCAGCGCGCTCTGTGCGGCCGGGATCTGGCTGAACTTGAGGCTGTTGTCGGCCTGGCGCTGCACGCGGATCAGGTCGCCGACCTGGGCGACGTCGGCAGGTTGTTTCGGTGCCGCGCCGATGCTGTTGGTGTTCAGGTAGGGGCGGGCCCACTTCATGGTGTCCCAGGCCACGCTCTCGATGCCGTTGCGGGTCAATACGTGCAGGGCGTTCTTGTCCACCTGGGTAACGATCGCCGGCTCAAGCCCGCTGATGGTGCGCTGCTTGCTCAGCTCGAGGTTCCAGGCCTCGCGGGTCTTGCCCGGCAGGCGCGACTCGGGGCCGCGGTAGCCGTGGCGCTGGTCGTAGGTGATCAGGCCTTCCTGAACCGCATGGTTGGCCAGTTCCTGCAGGTTGCTCGGTACCGTGGTGGTGACGCGGAAACCTTCGGTGTAGGCGTCGCTGCCGTAGCGGCCGACCATTTCGGCGCGGGCCATCTCGGCGATGTACGGCGCGTTCACTTCCGGTGTCGGCACGTGGTAGCTGGCGTTCATCGGCTCGGCGAGAGCGGCCTGGTAGGCAGCCTCGTCGATCTTGCCCAGCTTGTACATGCGGCCGAGGATCCAGTCGCGGCGCTCCTTGGCCCGTACCGGGTTGGCCAGCGGGTTGAAGCGCGACGGTGCCTTGGGCAGGCCGGCGATCGTGGCCATCTGGGCCAGGCTGATGTCGCGGATCGACTTGCCGTAATAAACCTGCGATGCGGCTTCGATACCGTAGGCACGGTTACCGAGGTAGATCTTGTTCACGTACAGCTCGAGGATTTCGTCCTTGGTCAGTTGCCGCTCGATCTGCAGGGCCAGGAGAATTTCATTGGTCTTGCGCGAGAAGCTACGCTCACTGGACAGGAAGAAGTTCTTCGCCACCTGCATGGTGATGGTGCTGCCGCCGGACTGGATATGGCCGCTCTTGACCAGTTGGGTCGCGGCGCGCATCAGGCTGCTGGGGTCGACGCCATAGTGGTTGGCGAAGTTGTCGTCTTCGGCACTGAGCAGGGCGTTGATGAAGTTCGGGGGGATGTCGGCGAAGCGAATGGGAGAGCGACGCATTTCACCAAATTCGGCTATCAGCTTGCCATCACTGGTGTAGACCCGCAGTGGAATCTGCAACTGGATGCTTCGCAGGGCCTCCACGGACGGCAGGCCCGGACTAAGATAGAGAAACGCGCCGCTCAGGACGAGCAGCAGCCCGCAGAATATGGCGACGAAAGACCACCCGAAAAACTTCAGCAGACGAATCAAGGCTTGTGGATTTCCAGATAAAAGAATGAGTTGGGCGTCAGGCTAGATTCACGGCAAGCGCTGGTTCGACGACTCGGAGAAAAGCGTGGGGCATTATAAGCATTTTTGGCCTTGAGCGTCATTTGCGCTTATGTCAAGACTGCTATTAAATGCCCTTCATCATAAAGGGTCCGTAAGTCGCGGATAGTAATAGGGAATCGGTAGTGCTTGGACTCTTCGGCAAAAAAGCGCATTCGCTCCTGGGCATAGACATCAGTTCCACCTCGGTCAAGCTCCTCGAATTGAGCCGCTCGGGCAATCGATATCGGGTCGAGTCCTATGCCGTGGAACCGCTGCCGCCCAATGCCGTGGTCGAGAAGAACATTGCCGAACTCGAAGGCGTCGGCCAGGCCCTGACGCGAGTGCTGCTCAAGGCCCGGACCAGTGCACGCGAAGCCGCGGTGGCGGTGGCCGGTTCCGCGGTCATCACCAAGACCATCGAAATGGATGCCGGGCTCTCCGATGACGACATGGAGAGCCAGCTCAAGATCGAAGCCGACCAGTACATTCCCTATCCGCTGGAGGAAGTCGCCATCGACTTCGAGGTCCAGGGGTATTCGGCGCGCAACCCCGAGCGGGTCGAGGTGCTGTTGGCCGCCTGTCGGAAAGAAAACGTCGAGGTGCGCGAGGCGGCCCTCGGCCTGGCCGGGCTCGATGCCCGGGTGGTCGATGTCGAGGCTTATGCGCTGGAGCGCTCCTTTGGCCTGCTGGCGTCCCAGTTGGCCATCGACCACGACAAGCTGACGGTCGCGGTGGTCGATATCGGTGCGACCATGACCACCCTCAGCGTCCTGCATAACGGGCGCATCATCTATACCCGCGAGCAATTGTTCGGCGGACGCCAGCTTACCGAGGAAATCCAGCGGCGCTATGGCCTTTCCAACGAGGAGGCGGGGCTGGCGAAGAAGCAGGGCGGCCTGCCCGACGATTATGTCGTCGAGGTCCTGCAGCCGTTCAAGGATGCCCTGGTCCAGCAGGTGTCGCGCTCCCTGCAGTTCTTCTTCGCCTCGGGCCAGTACAACGATGTCGACTACATCCTGCTGGCCGGCGGCACCGCGTCCATTGCCGGGCTCGATCACCTGATCCAGCAGCGGCTGGGCACGCCGACCATGGTCGCCAACCCTTTCGCCGACATGGCGTTGAGCAGCAAGGTCAATGCCGGGGCACTGGCCAGCGATGCGCCAGCCCTGATGATCGCCTGTGGCCTGGCGTTGAGGAGTTTTGACTGATGGCGCGGATCAACCTTCTGCCCTGGCGTGAACAACTGCGTGAAGAGCGACGCAAACGCTTCCTGACGGCCCTGGTCGGAGTGCTGGTGATTTCGGTCGGTATCGTCCTGATCGCCGACCAGTACATCAGCCATTCCATCGATCACCAGGTTGCACGCAATGCCTATGTGAGCAAGGAAATCGCCCAGCTCGACTCGCGGATCAAGCAGATCAGCGACTTGAAAGCCCGTCGCCAGCAGTTGATCGAACGCATGAAGATCATCCAGGACCTGCAGGGCAACCGCTCGATCAGCGGGCGGATCTTCGATCAACTGACGCGGACTCTGCCCGATGGCGTGTATTTCACGGACGTGAAAATGACCGGTAAAACCATCGCGATCACCGGTGCGGCGGAGTCCAACAACCGTGTCTCGGACCTGATGCGCAATCTCGATGCCTCCGACTGGCTCGAGGCCCCCAGCCTGACCGAGGTCAAGGCGACCACCAGTGGCACGGTGGATCAGGCCAACGTCTTCCAGTTGAGCGTGCGCCAGACCCAGCCTCCGGTTTCGGGGGCAGCCAAATGAATATTTCCGAACGGCTGGAGAGCCTGCGCAAGATCGACATCGCCGATCTCGACATGCAGAACATCGGCTCCTGGCCGGCTGCGGTCAAGGTGTTCTGTGGGGTGATTGTCGCGGTGTTGGTGCTGGCGTTGGGCTACGTGGTTTATATCCAGGACCTGACCGGGCAACTGGACCAGCAGCGGGCCAGCGAGGTCACTCTCAAGGAGCAGTTCGCGACCAAGGCGCACCTGGCGGCGAACCTCGAGGCCTATACCCAGCAGATGCTCGACATGGAGGCCTCCTTCGGCGCACTGCTCAAGCAACTGCCCAGCGACACCGAAGTGCCGGGGCTGCTGGAAGACATCACGCGTACCGGGCTCGGCAGCGGACTGGAGTTCGAGGAGATCAAGCTGTTGCCGGAAGTGGCGCAGCAGTTCTATATCGAGCTGCCGATCCAGATCACCGTCACCGGCGCCTATCACGACCTGGCCACCTTCGTCAGCGGCGTGGCCAGCCTGCCGCGCATCGTCACCCTGCATGACTTCGAGATCAGGCCGGTGACCGAGGGCAACGGCAACAAGCTGCGCATGAACATTCTCGCCAAGACCTATCGCTACAACGACAAGGGGCTGCAGAAATGATCGGCTTGCGCGGGTTGTGCGTGGGGTTGCTGACCCTGTTGCTGGCCGGTTGTGGCGGTGGCAATGACTTCAGCGACCTGGATGCCTACATGCGCGAGGTGCGCGCGCGGCCGGCCGGCAACATCGAGCCGACGCCCAAGTTCCAGTCCTACGAAACGTTCACCTACAGCGCGGCGTCGCTGCGCAGTCCGTTCCAGCCGCCGGTCAAGATCGACCTGGTGAATCGCCAGAAGGGCTCGCGCGAGGTCAAGCCGGATCCGAACCGGACCAAACAATTCCTCGAAGGCTTCAACATCGAGCAGTTCGAGATGGTGGGCACCCTTTCCAACGCCAGCGGTACCTACGCCCTGTTGCGCGGGGCCGGTGGTGTTCATCGATTGAAGGTGGGCGATTACCTGGGACGCAACGAGGGCCGTATCGTGGCCATCACCGATTCCCAGGTCGAAGTGATCGAGATCGTTCCGGACGGCGAAGGCGGCTGGCTGGAACGACCTCGCACCATCCCCTTGAAAGAGCACTCATAGTGGAACTCGATATGAACAGGATCCTTTGCGCCCTCGGCCTTTCGCTATGGATGGCGGTGGTGTCGCCGATGGTGTTCGCTGCCAATCTCAAGACCCTCGACGTGGCGGCGCTGCCTGGGGATCGGGTCGAGATCAAGCTGGCCTTCGACAGCGCTCCCCCGGCTCCGCACGGCTATACCACCGAGCAGCCGGCGCGGATTGCCCTGGACCTGACCGGGGTGGCCAGCCAGTTGACCGCCCGGACTCGCGACCTGGGCGTGGGCAACGCGCGCAGCGTGACCGTGGTCGAGGCCAAGGATCGCACCCGGCTGATCATCAACCTGACCAAACTGGCGCCCTACAGCACCCGGGTCGATGGCAACAACCTGTTCGTCGTGGTCGGCCAGGGCGCGGCGCCCGCGGTTGCCAGTCCGGCGGCCGGCAGCCGGCCGGTGGCTGCCGCCGCGCAACCGGCGCGGCTGGCGCCCAAGGCCTATGCGCCGGTGGGCAAGGCCATTCGCAGCGTCGACTTCCAGCGTGGCGAGCAGGGCGAAGGCAATGTGGTCATCGAGCTTTCCGATCCTTCCATCAGCCCGGATATCCAGGAAAAGGGCGGCAAGATCAGCGTGGACTTCCCGCGCACCCAATTGCCGGAGTCCCTGCGCGTGCGCCTGGACGTGAAGGACTTCGCCACGCCGGTGCAGTACGTCAATGCCACGGCTGGCGCCGACCGCGCGAGCATTTCCATCGAGCCGGGCGGTGCCTTCGATTATTCGACCTACCAGACCGACAACAAGCTGACCATCAGTGTCCGTCCGCTGACCGTCGATGACATTCAGCGACGCAACGCCGAGCGTTTTGTCTACAGCGGCGAAAAGCTTTCGCTGAACTTCCAGGACATCGACGTCCGTTCGGTGCTGCAACTGATCGCCGACTTCACCAACCTGAACCTGGTGGCCAGCGACACGGTGCAGGGCGGGATCACCCTGCGCCTGCAGAACGTGCCGTGGGACCAGGCGCTGGACCTGGTGCTCAAGACCAAGGGCCTGGACAAGCGCAAGATCGGCAACGTACTGCTGGTGGCGCCGGCGGACGAGATCGCCGCGCGTGAGCGCCAGGAACTCGAGTCGCAGAAGCAGATCGCCGAACTGGCGCCGCTGCGCCGCGAGCTGCTGCAGGTCAACTATGCCAAGGCCGCGGATATCGCCAAGCTGTTCCAGTCGGTGACCAGCGCCGAGAGCAAGGGCGACGAGCGTGGCTCGATCACCGTGGACGAGCGTACCAACAACATCATTGCCTACCAGACCCAGGAGCGCCTCGACGAATTGCGGCGGATCGTTGCGCAGTTGGACATCCCGGTGCGCCAGGTGATGATCGAGGCGCGTATCGTCGAAGCCAACGTCGGCTACGACAAGCAACTGGGTGCTCGCTGGGGCGGCAGCATTTCCGGTGGCAACTGGAAGACCAATGGCGGTTCGCCGACCCTGAGCCGGCTGACCGGCCAGAGCGCCAGCACGCCGTTCGTCGACCTGGGAGCGACTTCGGCGACCTCCGGTATCGGTATCGGCTTCGTCACCGACAACACCATTCTCGACCTGGAACTGAGCGCGATGGAGAAGACCGGCAACGGTGAGGTCGTGTCGCAGCCCAAGGTGGTCACGTCCGACAAGGAAACCGCGAAGATCCTCAAGGGCACGGAAATCCCGTACCAGGAATCGAGTTCCAGCGGTGCCACCTCGGTGTCCTTCAAGGAGGCGTCGCTGTCGCTGGAGGTCACGCCGCAGATCACTCCGGACAACCGGATCATCATGGAAGTGAAGGTCACCAAGGATGAGCCGGACTACCAGAACGTGCTCAACAACGTACCGCCGATCAAGAAGAACGAAGTCAACGCCAAGGTGCTGGTCAACGACGGTGAGACCGTGGTGATCGGCGGCGTATTCTCCAATACTCAGAGCAAAACCGAAGAGAAGGTGCCATTTCTGGGCGATGTGCCGTATGTTGGGCGCCTTTTCCGTCGGGACATCGTCTCGGAAGCAAAATCCGAGCTGCTGGTATTCCTGACTCCGCGTATCATGAATAACCAGGCGATTGCTGTGAGTCGTTGATTCTGTGCGAAATTTGATTCTTGTTGGGCCTATGGGTGCTGGAAAGAGCACCATAGGTCGTTTGCTGGCCAAAGAGTTGCGTCTGCCGTTCAAGGATTCCGACAAGGAAATTGAATTGCGCACCGGCGCGAATATCCCGTGGATCTTCGACAAGGAAGGCGAGCCAGGCTTCCGTGATCGCGAGCAGGCCATGATCGCCGAGTTGTGTGCCAGCGACGGCGTGGTGCTGGCGACGGGCGGTGGCGCGGTGATGCGCGATGAAAACCGCCAGGCACTGCATGCCGGCGGCCGGGTGGTCTACCTGCATGCCTCGGTGGAGCAGCAGGTCGGGCGTACCGCCCGCGACCGCAACCGGCCGCTGCTGCGTACCGCCGACCCGGCGAAGACCCTGCGCGACCTGCTGGCGATCCGTGATCCGCTGTATCGGGAAATCGCCGATCTGGTGGTGGAAACCGATGAGCGGCCACCACGCATGGTCGTACTGGACATCCTGGAGCGCTTGCAGCAGCTACCTCCCCGTTAAAGCAGGCGAGGAAATGCGCTATTCTCGACGCCCGCCATGCCCGCCCGCGGTCATGGCTCAAGGCCATCGGGCCGCGCCGGAAACGGACGCCGCCAACAATCGTTAATCCTGGGACTGGACGCCCGCGTCCATCTTCACTGTGGGGACACATGCAGACACTTAAGGTCGATCTTGGCGAGCGTAGCTACCCGATTCACATTGGCGAGGGGTTGCTGGACCAGCCCGAGCTACTGACGCCGTACATTGCCGGTCGGCAAGTCGCAATCGTCTCCAACGAAACCGTCGCGCCGCTCTATCTCGAGCGCCTGACTCGCAGCCTGGCGGCCTATTCGGTGATCTCGGTGGTGCTGCCCGACGGCGAAGCCTTCAAGAACTGGGAAACCCTGCAACTGATCTTCGACGGCCTGCTGAAAGCCCGTCACGATCGCCGCACCACCCTCATCGCCCTGGGTGGCGGGGTAATCGGTGACATGGCCGGTTTCGCCGCGGCCTGTTATCAGCGCGGGGTGGACTTTATCCAGGTTCCGACTACCTTGTTGTCGCAGGTCGATTCGTCGGTGGGCGGCAAGACCGGTATCAACCATCCGCTGGGCAAGAACATGGTGGGTGCGTTCTATCAGCCGAATGCGGTGCTGATCGATACCGCGAGCCTCAGGACGTTGCCGGCCCGGGAACTGTCGGCGGGCCTGGCGGAGGTCATCAAGTACGGGCTCATCTGCGACGAGCCATTCCTGACCTGGCTGGAGGAGCATGTCGATGCCCTGCGTAGCCTGGACCAGGCGGCCCTGACCGTGGCCATCGAGCGTTCCTGCGCGGCCAAGGCGGCCGTGGTCGGTGCCGATGAGCGCGAGTCCGGCGTGCGTGCCACGCTCAACCTCGGGCACACCTTTGGCCATGCCATCGAAACCCACATGGGCTATGGCGTCTGGCTGCACGGTGAAGCGGTGGCGGCGGGCACGGTCATGGCGCTGGAAATGTCGGCGCGCCTGGGCTGGATCACCGAGGCCGAGCGCGATCGCGGTATTCGCCTGTTCCAGCGCGCAGGCTTGCCGGTCATTCCCCCGGAGGAAATGACCGAAGCCGATTTTCTCGAACACATGGCAGTTGACAAGAAAGTGATCGACGGTCGCATGCGCCTGGTGCTGTTGCGCCGCATGGGCGAAGCCGTAGTGACCGACGATTATCCGAAAGAGGTTCTACAGGCCACGCTGGGGGCGGACTACCGCGCCTTGGCTCAGCTTAAAGGTTGATTAGATTCCGATGACTAGTTTGCATGCCGACGAGGCTTTCCTCGGCCATTATCAGTTGAGTCACGATCCTTTCGCTCCACGGGTGCCTGGCTTCAAGTTTTTCCCGGCCCAGCGCAAGCCGGTGCTGGGGCAGTTGCATCACCTGGCGCGCTACAGCCAGTTGCTGCTGGTGGTGACCGGCCCGCTGGGCAGCGGCAAGACCCTGCTGCGCCAGGCGCTGGTGGCCAGCACCAACAAGCAGTCGGTGCAGAGCGTGGTGGTTTCCGCCCGTGGCGCCGGCGATGCGGCTGGTGTGCTGTACCAGATCGCCCAGGCCCTGAACGTGGCCGAAGCCGACGTATCCTCGATCCTGGCGCAGGTGGTGCAGCTGGCGCTCACCGGCCAGGAGGTCTATCTGCTGGTCGATGATGCCGAGCAACTGGACGATTCGGCGATCGAGGCGTTGCTGGCCCTGGCCGCTGGTGCGCCGGAAGGCCGGCCACATGTCTTCCTGTTTGGCGAGTCGTCGCTGATTGCCGCCCTGGAGCCGCACAGTGCGCAGGAAGAGCGTTTTCACGTGATCGAGCTGCAACCCTACACGGAAGAGGAAACGCGCGAATACCTGGCCCAGCGCCTGGAAGGTGCGGGGCAGGGGATAGAACTTTTTTCCGCTGAGCAGATCACTGAGATTCACGAAAGCGCCGAAGGCTGGCCTGGCAACATCAACCAGGTGGCCCGCGACGCAATGATCGAAGCCATGATTGCCAGCCGCTCCGCGGTCAAGCGACCAAGTATGGGGTTCAAGATGTCAAAGAAATACGTGTTGGCGTTGTCCGGCGTGGTGGTGGTCGCGATCGCTGCGGCCTGGATGAGTTCTGGTCGCAGCAAGGCGCCGGTAACCGCCGGCGCGCCGAGCGAGCAGGCCCAGCTGCCGTTGGGACAGGCGCCGAAGCCGGGCAGTGGTCCGTCGGTCGAATTCGCCGGCAATTCGCAACCGATGCCGCTGCCGTTGGTCGGCCAGTCGCAGCCGGTGATGCGCGGCCCGTTGGCCGAAGCGGCCGGTGGCATGCCGGAAGGCGACGACGGCGGTGCTCCGGCGGTGGAGGGTGGCGTAGCGCAGCCTCCAACGGTGACCACGACCGCGCCACCGCTGGGCGTGCCGGCAGGTCCTGCGCCGACCCCGGCTCGTCCGACGCCGGCGCCCACCCAGGTGGCCACGGCCAAGCCGGCCGCTCCAGCCGCCAAGCCTGCGCAGACGCCCGTACCGGTACCGGCCGCCAAGCCGGTGGCCAAGGCCGAGAAACCGGTCGAGAAGCCCGTTGCGGCAGCGGCCAAGCCGGCTGCCGGCAGTAGCTGGTATGCAGGCCAGGCTCCGGGCCACTACGTGGTGCAGATCCTGGGCACCAGCTCCGAAGCCACTGCCCAGAACTTCATCAAGGAGCAGGGCGGCGAGTACCGTTATTTCAAGAAAGTGCTCAACGGCAAGCCGCTTTATGTGATCACCTATGGTAGCTTCGCCAGCCGCGATGCAGCGGTAAGCGCTATCAAGGCCTTGCCAGCGAAGGTTCAGGCTGGTAAACCTTGGCCTCGCACTGTCGCCAGCGTCCAACAGGACCTCGCCACAACTCGCTGATGATTCGGCGGCCTTACCCAGGTCGCCTTTCCAGCACCTCAAAATTTCCACCTCGGCGCGCAGCCCGCAAAGCTGCGTGCCTTGTGGTGTCTGCGTCACGGTAGATTTGAGTCGTAGCGGTCAAAATTCAAAAAATCTTTGACTAGCACGAAAGATCGTTTTAAACCTTTCATAAATGCGACACGAATTTTCGACATTTCGTCGCTAAATTTGTGGGCGTCTGTGTCGGTGTGTACAATGACCTCCCTTTTGCCCCTACAAAGTCGGCGTACGTTCGGCGTGGATGGTAAGCGGTTGAATTGAAAAGAAATTTGCCTCGTTGAGAGGCAGCCTGGTGAGAAAGTGTCTATGAAAGCAGGTCTGTACCAACCAGATGAATTCAAGGATAACTGCGGTTTCGGCCTGATTGCCCACATGCAAGGCGAACCCAGTCATCACCTGTTGCAGACGGCCATCGAGGCCCTGACCTGCATGACCCACCGTGGTGGGATCAACGCCGATGGCAAGACCGGTGACGGTTGCGGCCTTCTGATCCAGAAGCCCGACCAGTTCCTGCGTGCTGTCGCAAAATCGCAATTCGGTAGCGATCTGCCCAAGCAATATGCGGTGGGCATGGTGTTCTTCAACCAGGACCCGGTCAAAGCCGAAGCCGCGCGCGAAAACATGAATCGCGAAATCCTCGCGGCCGGCCTGCAACTTGTGGGCTGGCGCAAGGTGCCGATCGATACCAGCGTCCTCGGCCGCCTGGCCCTGGAGCGTCTGCCGCAGATCGAGCAGGTATTCATCGGCGGTGAAGGCCTGAGCGACCAGGCGTTCGCCATCAAGCTGTTCAGCGCCCGTCGTCGTTCGTCGGTGGCCAACGCCGCCGATACCGATCACTACATCTGCAGCTTTTCCCACAAGACCATCATCTACAAGGGCCTGATGATGCCGGCGGATCTCGCCGCCTTCTATCCGGACCTCGGTGACCCGACGCTCAAGACCGCCATCTGCGTGTTCCACCAGCGTTTCTCGACCAACACCCTGCCGAAATGGCCGCTGGCGCAACCGTTCCGCTTCCTGGCGCACAACGGCGAGATCAACACCATCACCGGCAACCGCAACTGGGCCCTGGCTCGTCGCACCAAGTTCGCCAACGACCTGATCCCCGATCTCGACGAGTTGGGCCCGCTGGTCAACCGTGTCGGTTCCGACTCTTCGAGCATGGACAACATGCTGGAGCTGATGGTGACCGGCGGTATCGACCTGTTCCGCGGCGTGCGCATGCTGATTCCGCCAGCGTGGCAGAACGTCGAGACCATGGACGCCGACCTGCGCGCGTTCTACGAATTCAACTCCATGCACATGGAGCCCTGGGACGGCCCGGCGGGCGTCGTGATGACCGAAGGTCGCCACGCGGTCTGCCTGCTCGACCGCAACGGCCTGCGCCCGGCGCGCTGGGTCACCACCAAGAACGGCTACATCACCCTGGCGTCGGAAATCGGCGTGTGGAACTACCAGCCGGAAGACGTCATCGCCAAGGGCCGCGTCGGCCCGGGGCAGATCTTTGCCGTGGATACCGAGACCGGGCAGATCCTCGACACCGATTCGATCGACAACCGCCTGAAGTCGCGCCATCCGTACAAGCAATGGCTGCGCAAGCACGCCCTGCGGATCCAGGCGACCATGGAAGACAACGACCATGGTTCGGCGTTCTACAACGTCGAGCAGCTCAAGCAGTACATGAAGATGTACCAGGTCACCTTCGAGGAGCGTGACCAGGTGCTGCGCCCGTTGGGCGAGCAGGGCTACGAAGCGGTCGGCTCGATGGGCGACGACACGCCGATGGCCGTGCTGTCCCAGCGTGTGCGCACGCCGTACGATTACTTCCGCCAGCAGTTCGCCCAGGTGACCAACCCGCCGATCGACCCGCTGCGCGAAGCGATCGTCATGTCGCTGGAGATCTGCCTCGGTGCCGAGCGCAACATCTTCGAAGAGTCGCCGGAACACGCCTCGCGGGTGATCCTCAGCTCGCCGGTGATTTCGCCGGCCAAGTGGCGCTCGTTGATGAACCTGGAACGTCCGGGCTTCGAGCGCCAGATCATCGACCTGAACTACGAGGAGAGCGTCGGCCTGGAAGCGGCCGTGCGCAACATCGCCGACCAGGCCGAGGAAGCCGTGCGTGCCGGGCGTACCCAGATCGTCCTCAGCGACCGTCATATCGCCCCGGGCAAGCTGCCGGTGCACGCGTCCCTGGCCACCGGTGCGGTGCACCATCGCCTGACCGAGAAGGGCCTGCGCTGCGACAGCAACATCCTGGTCGAAACCGCGACCGCCCGTGACCCGCATCACTTCGCGGTGCTGATCGGTTTCGGTGCCTCGGCGGTCTATCCGTTCCTGGCCTACGAAGTGCTGGGTGACCTGATCCGCACCGGCGAAGTGCTGGGCGATCTCTACGAAGTCTTCAAGAACTATCGCAAGGGCATCACCAAGGGCCTGCTCAAGATCCTCTCGAAGATGGGCATTTCGACCATCGCCTCGTACCGTGGCGCGCAGTTGTTCGAAGCCATCGGCCTGTCCGAGGAAGTGGTCAACCTGAGCTTCCGTGGCGTGCCGAGCCGGATCAAGGGCGCCCGTTTCGTCGACCTCGAAGCCGAGCAGAAGCTGCTGGCCGCCGAAGCCTGGAGCGCACGCAAGCCGATCCAGCAGGGCGGCCTGCTGAAGTTCGTCTACGGCGGCGAATACCACGCCTACAACCCGGATGTGGTCAATACCCTGCAGGCTGCCGTGCAGCAGGGCGACTACGCCAAGTTCAAGGAATACACCGCGCTGGTGGACAACCGTCCGGTGTCGATGATTCGCGACCTGCTCAAGGTCAGGACCCTCGACCAGCCGCTGAGCCTCGACGAGGTCGAGCCGCTGGAGGCGATCCTCAAGCGCTTCGACTCGGCGGGTATCTCCCTCGGTGCCCTGTCGCCGGAGGCCCACGAGGCCCTGGCCGAGGCGATGAACCGCCTCGGCGCACGCTCCAACTCGGGTGAGGGCGGCGAAGATCCATCGCGCTACGGCACCATCAAGAGCTCGAAGATCAAGCAGGTGGCGACCGGCCGTTTCGGCGTGACCCCGGAATACCTGGTCAACGCCGAAGTGCTGCAGATCAAGGTGGCCCAGGGCGCCAAGCCCGGTGAGGGCGGCCAACTGCCTGGCGGCAAGGTCAACGGCCTGATCGCCAAGCTGCGTTATGCGGTACCGGGCGTGACCCTGATCTCGCCTCCGCCGCACCATGACATCTACTCGATCGAAGACCTGTCGCAGCTGATTTTCGACCTCAAGCAGGTCAACCCGCAGGCGCTGGTCTCGGTGAAACTGGTGGCGGAAGCCGGCGTCGGCACCATCGCCGCCGGTGTGGCGAAGGCCTATGCCGACCTGATCACCATCTCCGGCTATGACGGCGGTACCGGTGCTTCGCCACTGACCTCGATCAAGTACGCGGGCGCACCATGGGAACTCGGCCTGGCCGAAACCCACCAGACCCTGCGCGGCAACGACCTGCGCGGCAAGGTCCGGGTGCAGACCGACGGCGGCCTGAAAACCGGCCTCGACGTGATCAAGGCGGCCATCCTCGGCGCCGAGAGCTTCGGCTTCGGCACCGCGCCGATGATCGCCCTGGGTTGCAAGTATCTGCGTATCTGCCACCTGAACAACTGCGCCACTGGCGTGGCGACCCAGAACGACAAGCTGCGCAAGGACCACTACATCGGTACCGTCGACATGGTGGTGAATTTCTTCACCTACGTCGCCGAGGAGACCCGTGAGTGGCTGGCGAAGCTGGGCGTGCGCAGCCTCGAGGAACTGATCGGGCGTACCGACCTGCTGGACGTCATCGAAGGCCAGACCGCCAAGCAGCACCACCTGGACCTGACCCCGCTGCTGGGCAGCGATCATGTGCCTGCGGACAAGCCGCAGTTCTGCCAGGTCGACCGCAACCCGCCATTCGACCAGGGCCTGCTGGCCGAGAAGATGGTGGAAATGGCCCGGCCTGCGATCAACGACCTGAGCGGTGCCGAGTTCGACCTGGACATCTGCAACTGCGACCGTTCCATCGGTGCGCGGATCTCCGGCGAAATCGCCCGGGTCCACGGCAACCAGGGCATGGCCAAGGCGCCGATCACCTTCCGCTTCAAGGGCACGGCCGGGCAGAGCTTCGGCGTGTGGAACGCCGGTGGCCTGAACCTGTACCTCGAAGGCGACGCCAACGACTACGTCGGCAAGGGCATGACCGGCGGCAAGCTGGTGATCGTGCCGCCCAAGGGCAGCGCCTATCGCACCCAGGACAGTGCCATCGTCGGCAACACCTGCCTGTACGGCGCCACGGGCGGCAAGCTGTTCGCCGCCGGCACCGCGGGCGAGCGTTTCGCCGTGCGTAACTCCGGCGCCCACGCCGTGGTGGAAGGCACTGGCGACCACTGCTGCGAATACATGACCGGCGGTTTCGTCTGTGTACTGGGCAAGACCGGCTACAACTTCGGTTCGGGCATGACCGGCGGTTTCGCCTACGTGCTGGACCAGGACAATACCTTCGTCGACAAGGTGAACCACGAGCTGGTGGAAATCCAGCGGATCAGCGGTGAAGCGATGGAAGCCTATCGCAGCCACCTGCAGAACGTGCTGGACGAGTACGTCGAGGAGACCGACAGCGAATGGGGTCGTAACCTCGCCGAGAACCTGGATGACTACCTGCGGCGCTTCTGGCTGGTCAAGCCGAAGGCAGCCAGCCTGAAGTCGCTGTTGTCCAGCACCCGTGCCAACCCGCAGTGATGCGCCTGAAGAGTTTGATGAGGTTTTTGTAATGGCTGAACGTCTGAGTAACGACTTCCAGTTCATCGATGTCGGGCGCAAGGATCCGAAGAAGAAACTGTTGCGTCAACGCAAGAAAGAGTTCGTGGAAATCTACGAGCCCTTCAAACCCCAGCAGTCGGCCGACCAGGCCCACCGCTGCCTGGGTTGCGGCAACCCGTACTGCGAATGGAAATGCCCGGTCCACAACTTCATCCCCAACTGGCTGAAGCTGGTGGCCGAAGGCAATATCCTGGCCGCGGCCGAGTTGTCCCACCAGACCAACACCCTGCCGGAAGTCTGCGGCCGGGTCTGCCCGCAGGATCGCCTGTGCGAGGGGGCCTGCACCCTCAACGACGGTTTCGGCGCGGTGACCATCGGTTCGGTGGAGAAGTACATCACCGATACCGCCTTCGCCATGGGCTGGCGTCCGGACATGTCCAAGGTCAAGCCGACCGGCAAGCGCGTCGCGATCATCGGTGCGGGCCCGGCGGGCCTGGGCTGCGCCGACGTGCTGGTGCGCGGCGGGGTGACCCCGGTGGTGTTCGACAAGAACCCGGAAATCGGTGGTCTGCTGACCTTCGGCATTCCCGAGTTCAAGCTGGAAAAGACCGTGCTGAGCAATCGTCGCGAAGTCTTCACCGGCATGGGCATCGAGTTCCGTCTCAACACCGAGGTGGGCAAGGACGTGACCATGGAGCAACTGCTCGCCGAGTACGATGCGGTCTTCATGGGCATGGGCACCTACACCTACATGAAGGGCGGCTTTGCCGGCGAGGACCTGCCAGGCGTGCATGACGCCCTGGACTTCCTGATCGCCAACGTCAACCGCAACCTGGGCTTCGAAAAGTCGCCGGAAGACTTCGTCGACATGAAGGGCAAGAAGGTCGTGGTACTCGGTGGTGGCGACACCGCGATGGACTGCAACCGCACCTCGATCCGCCAGGGCGCCAAGGCCGTGACTTGTGCCTACCGGCGTGACGAGGCGAACATGCCCGGCTCGCGCAAGGAGGTGAAGAACGCCAAGGAAGAAGGCGTGAAGTTCCTCTACAACCGCCAGCCGATCGCGATCGTCGGTGAAGACAAGGTCGAAGGTGTGAAGGTGGTCGAGACCCGTCTCGGCGAGCCGGATGCCCGTGGCCGTCGCAGCCCCGAGCCGATTCCGGGCTCCGAAGAGATCATTCCGGCCGACGCCGTGGTCATCGCCTTCGGTTTCCGTCCGAGCCCGGCACCCTGGTTCGAGCAGTTCGGTATCCAGACCGACAGCCAGGGCCGTGTGGTCGCTCCGGAAAAGGGCCAGTTCAAGCACCAGACCAGCAACCCGAAGATCTTCGCCGGTGGCGACATGGTGCGGGGTTCCGACCTGGTGGTAACGGCAATTTTCGAAGGCCGCAACGCCGCCGAGGGTATCCTCGACTACCTCGGTCTCTGATCTACACCGCGACAAATTGACCCGATAGACAAAAGGCACGGCTCTCGCCGTGCCTTTTGCGTTGAGCTCTGAGAAAATGCCCGCACTTTTTCTCCGGATGCCGACATGACTGCCCTGAAGAACGACCGTTTCCTGCGTGCCCTGCTCAAGCAACCCGTTGACGTCACTCCCGTATGGATGATGCGTCAGGCCGGTCGCTACCTGCCGGAATACCGCGCCAGTCGCGCCAAGGCCGGCGATTTCATGAGCTTGTGCATGAACCCGTCGTTCGCCTGCGAAGTCACCCTGCAGCCCCTGGACCGCTACCCGGGCCTGGATGCCGCGATCCTGTTTTCCGATATCCTGACCATCCCCGATGCCATGGGCCAGGGCCTGTATTTCGAAACCGGCGAGGGGCCGCGCTTCAGAAAGGTCATCGACAACCTGGCCGACATCGAGGCGCTGCCGATCCCCGATCCGCAGAAGGACCTGGGCTACGTCATGGACGCGGTGAGCACCATCCGCCGTGAACTCGACGGCCGGGTACCACTGATCGGCTTCTCGGGCAGCCCCTGGACCCTGGCGACCTACATGGTCGAAGGCGGTTCGTCGAAAGACTTCCGCAAGACCAAGGCCATGCTCTACGACAACCCGCAGGCCCTGCACCTGCTGCTGGACAAGCTGGCGCAGGCGGTCACCGCCTACCTCAACGGGCAGATCCTGGCCGGTGCCCAGGCGGTGCAGATCTTCGACACCTGGGGCGGCAGCCTGTCGGCGGCGGCCTACCAGGCGTTCTCCCTGGCCTACATGCGCAAGATCGTCAGCGGCCTGATCCGCGAGCACGAAGGGCGCAAGGTGCCGGTCATCCTGTTCACCAAGAACGGTGGCCTGTGGCTGGAAAGCATTGCCGAGGCCGGTGCCGACGCGCTGGGCCTGGACTGGACCTGCGACCTGGGCGACGCCCGGCGCCGGGTCGGCGGCAAGGTCGCCCTGCAGGGCAACATGGACCCGACCGTGCTGTACGCCAAGCCCGAAGCCATCCGTGCCGAAGTGGCGCGGATCCTCGCCAGCTACGGCGAGGGCTCAGGCCATGTCTTCAACCTGGGCCACGGCATCACCCCGGAAGTCGATCCGGAGCATGCCGGCGCTTTCATCAACGCCGTGCACGAGTTTTCCGCGCAGTATCACCGCTGAGTCTTCGGCGGCAGCCACGGCCCCTTTGACGGGGCCGTTGGTCTTTTTCTTTGTGTTCCGCTTTTTTCCCCTCGTAGTGTAAGAGTATTCCTGTTTTTACCGTCTATTCCGGTCGTTTTCTGAAAGTCATTTCGAAGGCTGTTGTGCTCTCTGTCCTTGAAAATGAGACTTCTCGGGAAAAATCAATATTGCTGATGATTCGCTCTTCTGGCTCGGAATTTTCTTACAGCTAAAAAAATCAATGTTCGTAAAATCCACATCCGAGTTCTTACTGCGGAAGTTATAGCGGTATGGAATTCGGAGTTTTCTATTGCTACTCAAATGACTATCGATTGATGGGGCTTTCCCAGGGATAGGTATGTCCGCATCAAGGGTATTTCTCTACTCGAATTACATGGATACGAATACTTCAGTAATTCATTCCGGGATTGGAAACTATGATGAGAAAACGTTCGGGTTCGGTCGCAGCAGGTATGTCCTCGCTGGCCATGCTCACGGCTCTGGTCGCTTCGCAACAGGCTGCGGCTCACGGTTATCTGAGCAACCCACCGTCGCGGGCCTATGCCTGCCAGCAGGGGTTGAACAAGGACTGCGGAAACGCGCAATACGAGCCGCAAAGTGTCGGTGAGACCTTCAAGGGGTTTCCGGCAGGTAGTGGTGGTGGCCCCTTGCAGGGGCCCATCGACGGCAAGATCGCCAGCGGCGGTTCGGCCAGTTTCTCCGCGCTGGATGCCCAGAGCGCGACGCGTTGGAGCCTGAGCGAAATCAAGGACCGCGATATCGAGTTCACCTGGGACTACACGGCGGCACACCCGGCGACCAAGCACGAGTACTTCATCACTCGGGCCGGCTGGAACCCGAACCAGCCGCTGACCCGCGCCTCGTTCGACAGCGCGCCGTTCTGCGAAGTGGACGGGCGCAACGAACTGCCGGTTTCCGGTGCCAGGCATGCCTGTTCCATTCCGTCGGACAGGACCGGCCAACACGTGATCCTCGGCATCTGGACCGTGGGCGATACCGCAGCGGCGTTCTACAACGTGGCGGATGTGAACATCCTCCCCGAAGCTGTCACCCCGGATGGCTGGCATACGGTCGGCAACATCACGCCGACTGCCACGGCCCTGCTGGTGGGCGACAAGGTCAAGGCCCGCGGTTTTGGCAATGAGGGTGAAATCAACGAGCGGCGCGTCGAGATCGCCATCGCCACGGCCGAAGAGGGGCGTCCGGAGAACTGGTCGTTCAAGCTGGCCGAGCAGATCAACCGGACCCAGGAGCTGGTGCGTGCCGGTGTGCGCGATGACGAGGGCAAGATCAATCCGATCAAGGGGGCGAACAAGATCTTTGCCAGGGCCGAGAGTGGCGTCAAGCGCTACGAATTGCAGATGGAGCTGCAGGAGGATGCTGCCGCCGAACTGCGTATCGCGACGCTGGGCAACGACCTGGTGCTGGACAAGGGGCGTCTCGCCTTGCCGGTACCGTTGCTCGGTAACCGCCTGATGAATGTCGAACTCACGGTGTTCAATGCCAACAACAAGGCTGTGGGCTCCATCACGCAACAGATCGAGGCCGGCTCTGTCAGCCTGAACGTGGATGTGCGCAGTGCCCCGGGCCCTCATCAGGTCAAGCTGGTGGGCGTGACGCCTGACGGCCGTACCACTCGCCAGGATCTGGTGGCCATCGAGCTGGGTGGCGAAGGTGTCGGCCAGGACTACGACTGGGTGTATCCGCAGGAAATTGCCAGCTATCGGCCGGGCACCACTGTACTGGTGGATGACACCGTCTACGAGTGCAAGCCGTTCCCGGATGGAGATTGGTGCAAGATCCCTAGCGAACATCACTACAAACCAGGTCACGGAACAAACTGGCAGGATGCCTGGATAGCCAAGTAACAGTCTCCGTCGGGACCTTGGGTAAAAAGTTGTCCAGGGTCCCGTCTGGGAGATGCTGGGTGTCAATGGATGAGCTGTTGTTGGGTAGGCAAGGAATCATCCACTCGTTTTTTTGTTTTTTATTTATGTGGGTTTCTGGTTGTCGTTAATTCATTGGTGTTCTTGAGCGGGCTTCATATAAGGATGTTTGATGCTCCCATCTATATAGGGATTGCATTATCTTGTTCAGTGTTTTTTTGGGGAACTTGTCCCTTAATTTTTTCGTTATTCGAATCCTTGCCGCTATTGGCAGTGATTGCCGTGCCGTTCATGGAATCATCCACTACCCATGGCGTATACGCGGGTGAAGCGTCCTGTGTGGGTTTTGTCGTTTGCGCTGCCATTGGCGTATGGCGCCTGGTTGGCCTGGGATGAGTGGCAGTTTCGTCGCGACCTGCCGAGCATGCCGGTTGCCGCCGTGGTCAGTGCCGCCGTTGCCCCGGTAGCACCGCTCAACCATGCGGCGGTGGCCACGGTACTCGGCTTGCAGCCCCGTGATGCGTTGGCTCGCAGCGCCGAGCCGTTGCAGTTGCGGGCCAGTTTTGTCGCCAGTTCGGGGGCTTCCCGTGCGTTGCTGGCGGGCGCCCAGGGGCAGCAGGTGTATCGGGTTGGGGACAGCCTGCCCGGCGGTAGCGTATTGCGCCGGATCGAAGCCGGGCGTGTGCTGCTCTGGCGCAACGGTCGCGAGGAACTGCTGGCGCTGGAGACGCCGGCTCGAAGGTCATTGTCGCCACTCGGCAATGCGACCCCGGCTGCCGGGACAACCTCCTCGCATCTGCGGCCAGTGCTTCGGGGAACCCCATGAGAGTCCCCAGAGTATTGGCCTCCTGGCGCCTGCTCGCCGGTGGCCTGCTGTTGTCGCTGATGCTGCCGACGGCGTTGGCCGAGGAGCCGCATTGGCAATTGGCGATGAACGATGCCGAACTGCGCGACGTGGTCCGGGAGATGTCATCGATCCTTGGCACCACGGTCGTGCTCGACCCGCGCGTCCAGGGGCGTATCACGGTGCTTTCGGAACAGGCGCTGGATCGCGAAGGGGTACGGCGGCTGTTCTACTCGGTGCTCGATGCGCACAACTTCACGGTGATCGATGAAGGCGACCGCATTCTCATCACGCCGGTGGCGGATGCCCGTACCCGGCCCAGCGATGCCGACAGCCACAGCGCCCAGGCCGGGCAGTTCGTCACCCAGGTGGTGGCCCTGAGCAACAGTACGGCCAGCGATATCGCCGCGCTGGTCCGGCCGCTGGTCTCGGTCAACGGTTATGTCGGTCCCTCGGCCTCGGCCAATGCCGTGGTGATCACCGACGGGGCCGGCAACGTCCGACGTATCGCCAGAATCGTCCGCGAGCTGGATGCCGGTCACAGGCACGCCCATGATGTGCTGTCTCTGCAGCACGGCCTGGCTGCCGACCTGGCGCGGGTGCTGGAGCAGTCCCTGGGCAAGCAGGGCGCCGAGTCGGGCAGCCAGGTGATTGCCGACACCCGCGGCAATCGGCTGTTGCTGATCGGTCCCCAGGCGGTGCGCAAGCGCCTCGTCGAGCTGGCGCGTTCGCTCGACACGCCGGTTCCGGCGGGCGCGGACAATGCCCGGGTGATCCGCCTGCGCTACAGCGACGCCAAGCAATTGGCCGACGTGCTGGATGCCATGGGGCAGGGGCTCGGTCAGGACGTGGCCGGTGTTTCCAGCCGGGACAACCCGGTGAACAAGGCGGTGGTCAAGGCCGACGAAAACCAGAACGCCCTGGTGCTGATCGCCGAGCCGAGCCAGGTCAGGACCCTGGAGGCCATCGTGCGCCAGCTCGACCAGCCGCGTTCCCAGGTGCTGATCCATGCGGCGATCGTCGAGATTTCCGGGGACATCAACGAGGCCATTGGCGTGCAATGGGGCGGCAAGGCCGGCAGTGCCCAGGGAGGCATCACCTTTGCCGGCGCCGGTGTCGTCCTGCCGGGCTTTGGTGGCGCTGACGCCAAGCTGCCCGATGGAGCCGTGCTGCGCGTCGGCAACGACCGTTTCGGCATGCTGGTTTCCGCCCTGGCGAGCAATGTGCGCAACAACGTGCTGTCCACCCCCAGCCTGCTGACCCTGGATAACCAGGAGGCGGAAATCCTGGTGGGGCAGAACGTGCCTTTCAAGAGCGGTTCCTACCAGACCTCCGGCACTGGTAACGACAAGCCCTATACCACGGTCACGCGCGAGGATATCGGCATCAAGCTGAAGATCCGGCCGCACATCAACGAAGGTTCGACCCTGCGCCTGCGGGTCGAGCAGGAGAACTCCGAGCTGGCGCCGAGCAGCGAGGTGACGGATGACCTGATCACCAACAAGCGGGCGCTCAAGAGCACCATCCTGGTCGATGACGGCGAGATCATCGTCATCGGTGGCCTGATCAAGGACAGCGTCCGCAACCAGGAAAGCGGCGTGCCGCTGTTGCGCAATATTCCCTACCTGGGGGCGCTGTTTCGCTGGAGCAGCGAAAAACATGAGAAGACCAACCTGATGGTGTTCCTGCGGCCGACCATCGTGCGTGGCAAGGAGGACCTGGTCGAGGCCAGCACCACCGGCTACAACCGCTTGCGCGAACTCAGCCGGCCTTCGGCGCGCCAGGGCAATTCGCTGCTGCTGCCGAGCGATCCGCAGCGCCTGTTCGATGGCGATGACAGCGCGGTCGACCTGCGTCGACAGCAGGCGGTGCCATGATCGGTCGGCTGCCGTTCGGCTTCGCCCGGCGTTTCGGTGTGCTGCTGGAGCCTCGGGGCGAGGGGGCGACCCTGCTGATCCGGGCGGACACGCCGTTGACCGCGCTGGCCGAGGCACGGCGCCAGCTCGGCCGGGATTGGCCCGTGCAGGAACTCGACGAGGCGGACTTCGCCGCCCGTCTGGCCGCCTGCTACAGCGATGGACAGAGTGCCGCCGAGCAGGTTGCCCAGGGCCTGGACGACGAGCTCGACCTGATCAGCCTGGCCGATAACCTGCCGCCCACCGCCGACCTGCTGGAACAGGAGGGCGACGCGCCGATCATCCGCCTGATCAATGCCCTGCTCAGCGAAGCGGTGCGGGAAAAGGCCTCGGACGTGCATCTGGAAACCTTCGAGCACAGTGTCTCGGTGCGCCTGCGGGTGGATGGTCAACTGCGCGAAGTGCTGCAGCCGCGGCGTGAGCTGGCCACCTTGCTGGTGTCGCGGATCAAGGTCATGGCGCGGCTGGATATCGCCGAGAAACGCGTGCCCCAGGATGGTCGGATCGCCCTGCGGCTGGCCGGGCATGAGGTCGATGTGCGGGTCTCCACCCTGCCTTCGGCCCATGGCGAACGAGTGGTGCTGCGCCTGCTCGACAAGCAGGCCGGACGCCTCGAACTGGCGCGGCTGGGCATGCCGGGCGAGACCCTGGAGCGGTTCCGGCGAATCCTCGGCAAACCCCACGGGATCTTCCTGGTCACCGGGCCGACCGGTTCGGGCAAGACCACCAGCCTCTACGCGGCGCTGAATCATCTCAACGACCGCACGCGCAATATCCTCACGGTCGAGGACCCGATCGAATACCACCTGCCCGGCATCGGCCAGACGCCGGTCAACCCCAAGGTCGAGATGACCTTCGCCCGGGGGCTGCGGGCGATCCTGCGCCAGGACCCGGACGTGGTGATGGTCGGCGAGATCCGCGACCGGGAAACCGCGGCCATTGCCGTGCAGGCCTCGCTGACCGGACACCTGGTGCTGTCGACCCTGCACACCAATAGCGCAGCGGGGGCGGTGACCCGTCTGCTGGACATGGGCGTGGACGCCTACCTGCTCGCCTCATCCCTGGTCGGCGTGCTGGCCCAGCGGCTGGTACGCACCCTGTGTCCCGAGTGCAAGGCACCCGGGCATGCCGATGCGGCCGCCTGCCAGCGTCTCGGGCTGGCGCCGCAGGCCGTGCCGAGGCTGTTCCGCGCCGTGGGCTGTCCGCGCTGCCAGCAGGGCTATCGTGGCCGTACCGGTATCTATGAGCTGATCGGCATCAACCAGGCCCTCGCGCAGATGATCCACAACGGCGTCAGTGAACCGGAGCTGGCCCGCCAGGCCCGCTGCCTCGGCCCCAGCCTGTTCCAGGACGGGCAACGCCTGGTGCTGGAAGGGCACACCAGCCTCGATGAGCTGCTGCGCGTCACGCAGGAGGACTGAGGATGCCGACCTTCGACTATCAGGCCCAGGACGCCCATGGCCGGTCCTGCAAGGGCCAGCAGCAGGCCGAGAGTGCGCGGCATGCCCGGCAGTTGCTGCGTGAGCGTGGTTTGCTGCCGAGCGTACTGAAGCCGGTCCGGGAACGTTCCGGCGTGCTCGGCGGTCGGGGAGCCGGCCGCCGCCTGGGCGCTGCCGAACTGGCCTTGCTGACCCTGCAACTGTCGACCCTGGTCCAGGCCGGACTGCCGCTGGAAGAGGCCCTGCGGGCGGTGGCGGCGCAGAGCCGCAAGCGGCGTACCGCGAGCCTGTTGGCGGCGGTGCGCGATCGGGTGCTGGAGGGCTACGCACTGTCCTCGGCACTGGCCGGCTTCCCCGGAGCCTTTCCCGAACTGTTTCGCGCCAGCATCGCCGCGGGCGAGCGTTCCGGTCACCTGGGCCAGGTGCTGGAGCAACTGGCGCATTACACCGAGGCGCGTCAGCAGGCGCGGCAGAAGATCCAGCTGGCGCTGGTCTATCCGCTGGTCCTGCTGCTGGCGTCGCTGGGCATCGTCGGCTTCCTGCTGGGGTTCGTGGTGCCGGACGTGGTGCGGATCTTCACCGACAGTGGTCGCGAGCTACCGCTGCTGACCCGTGGGTTGATCAGTCTGAGCGAGGGCCTGCGCGACTATTTCTGGCTGCTGTTGCCGGGAGTGCTCGGTCTGGTCCTGCTGCTGCGCGGTGCCTGGCGGCAGCCGGCCCTGCGCCTGTGCTGGCACGCCTGGCTGCTGCGCGCGCCACTGGCCGGCGGCGTGCTGCGGGCCGTGGAAGCGGCGCGTTTCGCCAGCACCCTGGCGATTCTCGGCAGGAGCGCGGTGCCCCTGGTGGATGCCCTGGAGATCTCGGCCGCGGTGATCGGCAACCTGGCGATCCGCGCGCGCATGCGCGAGGTCGCCCGCTCGGTACGCGAGGGCGGCAGCCTGACCCGGGCCCTGGAGCACAGCGGCGACATCCCGCCGCTGATGCTGCACATGATCGCCAGTGGCGAACGCGCCGGCGAACTGGACAGCATGCTGGCGCGTGCCGCCGAGCAACAGGAGAAAACCCTGGCGGCCCGCATCGCGCTGGTCGTGAGCCTTTTCGAACCGGCCATGCTGGTGGCGATGGGCGGCATCGTGCTGCTGATCGTCATGGCCATCCTGCTGCCGATCCTCAGTCTCAACCAAACGGTGAATTGATTCATGAAAACCTCCGCATCCTTTCGGCAACATGGCTTTACCCTGATCGAGATCATGGTCGTGGTGGTCATCATCGGCGTGCTGGGCGCGCTGGTGGTGCCACAGTTCATGGGGCGCACGGACCAGGCCAAGGTCACGGCGGCGCGTACCGATATCCAGGCCATCGGTACGGCATTGGAGATGTACCGCCTCGACAACTTCCACTATCCCTCGACCCAGCAGGGCCTCGAGGCCCTGGTGAACAAGCCGCTGGGTGCGCCGCAGGCGAAGAACTGGAACCCCCAGGGCTACCTCAAGCGCCTGCCGGTCGACCCGTGGGGCACGCCGTACCAGTACCTCAACCCGGGAGCACGGGCCAAGGGCTACGATCTCTACTCCTTCGGCGCCGACGGCATGGCCGGTGGCGAGGAGCTCGCCGCCGATATCGGCAATTGGGATCACTGACCGATGCCGGCGCGCTCGCGTGGTTTCACCCTGTTGGAGCTGCTGGTGGCCATGGTGATCATGGGCGTGGTGGCCGGGCTGATCGGCTTTTCGATGAAGCCCAGTCCGTTGCGTCAGGCCCATCACGAAGCCGGCGCGTTGCTGCAGTTGCTGCAGCATCTGCGCGAGCAGGCCGTGCTCGAAGGTCAGGAATTCGGCCTGCGCATCGATGCCGAGGGCTACCAGGTGGTGCTGTACGAGCGCCCGGAATGGCGTGCGGCCGGCGCCCCCTATCGCCTGCCCGACGGCCTGTACTTTCGCCTGGAGCTCGAAGGACAGCCGCTGAAACTCGGCAACCGGCCGAACCAGCCGCAGTTGCTGCTGCTGAGCAGCGATGAAATGAGTGCCTTCACCCTGCATTACGAAACCGCCCAGCGGCGTTGGCTGAGCGTTTCGGGAGACGGTCTTGGCGACCCGGCCATCGATGAAGGCTGAGGGCGGCTTCACGCTGCTGGAGGTCATGGTGGCCCTGGCGGTGTTCGCCGTGCTGGCCGCCGCGGTACTGTCGGCCAGTGACTATGTCCTGCGCCAGGGCGGCAGTCTGCAGCAGCGGCTGTTTGCCGTCTGGCTGGCGGACAACCAGTTGACCGAACTGCGCCTGCAGGCTTCTCCCGTACCCGGGCGGCAACAAGGGCTGCAGCGCTTCGACGGTCGTGAGTGGCGGTTGAGCCAGACCCTGAGTCCATCCCCCGACCGGCGTCTGATGCAGGTCGAGCTGGAGGTCCGCCTCGGCAACGACCCGCAACCGCTGCATCGCCTCACGGGCTGGTTGCCGATGACCGGGAACGAGGAGGCGCAATGACCCGACAGGCCGGTTTCACCCTGCTGGAACTGGTGATCGCCCTGGCGATCTTCAGCCTGCTGAGCCTGGGCAGTTGGCGGCTCTACGAGGGCCTGCTGCGGGTACAGGCGCAGGTCGCGGACCATGAACAGGCACTGCGCAGCCTGCAGCGGGCGGTGGCTGTGCTCGAACGGGATCTCATGCAGGTGGCCGCCTCGGGGAACTCCCCGGCCTTGCGCCTGCATCAGGGCGAATTGAGCCTGCAGCGGGGCAACTGGCGCAACCCGCTGGGCCAGCCACGCAGCGAGCGCCAGGCGGTCAGCTATCGCCTCGAGGCGCAGCGCCTCTGGCGCCACAGCCGCAGCCCCGAGCTGGCGATTCCCCACAAGCAGGTGCTGCTGGGCGATGTACGCGAGTTGCGCTGGCGTTTCCACGATCCCCGGACGGGCTGGCGCAGCGACTGGCCGGCTGGCGCCAAGCCGCCGCGGGCGGTGGAGGTGACCTTGTCCACCGGGCGTTTCGACGGGATTCGCCGGGTCATCCTGTTGCCGGAGCCAGCATGAGCCTGCCCCGCCAGCGAGGTGTGGCGCTGATCACCGTGCTGCTGATCATGGCCCTGGCGCTGTTGCTGACCGGCAGTCTGCTGCGCAGCCATCGCCTGACCTTGCAGGGCAGCACCCAGCATATTCACCAGGTGCAGTTGCGCCAGTGGGCGCTCGCTGCGGAGGGCTGGGCCGGCCAACTGCTGCAGGGGCCATCGCCGACGCTGATGCGCAACGTCAACCTGGCCCAGGACTGGGCGCAACGGCCGCTACCGTTGACTCTGCCTGGCGTCGAGGTGCGCCTGGACATCGAGGACCTGGCGGGACGCTTCAACCTGACGCCGCTGCTCGCCCCCGGCAAGGCCGATGAAATCGTCCAGGCCCGCTGGGCCCGGCTGCTGGAGCGGCTGGACATCGCCGCCATCGACCTGGCGCCATTGCGGGGCACCGAGGTTGTCGATCCGAGCCAACTGCGCCTGCTGCCTGGCATGGACGAGGCCAGCCTGCGTCGCCTGGAGCCCTGGGTCGCCCTGCTGCCGGGCGAGGCCAGGCTGAACGTCAACACCACCCACGCATTGCTGCTGTCGACCCTGGAAGGCATGACCGACAGCGATGCGCAGATGCTCATCCAGCAACGCCCGGCCGAAGGCTATCCGGATGCCGCTACCTTCGCCCTGGTTTCCGGACTCAAGGGCCGTGGCGTCGCCGTTCATGGCCTGGGCGTAGGCAGCCGCTGGTTTAGGGCCTCGGTCGAGGTCGCCGCCGGGCGCAGCCGACTGCGGCTGGTCAGCGATCTTGAACTCGACCCGAAAACCGGGCGCGTGCGTGTTGTGCAGCGCCGTTTTCTCGCTCCGACCCAAGGTGAACCTTCCCTATGATCCCGTGGCTGTACCTTTACCCGTCAGGGCTCGATGTGCCTGACGAACAGTGGCCGGTCGCCTGCTGGCAGGCGTCTGATGATTGGCGCGACATGAGCCTGGCCGAAGCCGCCGCGCTGCTGGCGGGGAACCCCGTGCGGGTGGTACTGCCGATGGAACTCTGCACTTGGCTGCGCAGCGAGCCCTGGCCGGGCCGCCGCCGACCGGCCGCCCAGGCGCTGGCCTATGCGCTCGAGGAGCAACTGACGGATGATCCGGACAACTTGCACCTGGCCGTGGGCAGTGCCGATCCGGCTCGTCGTTATCCATTGCTGGTGGTCGACAAGGTGCGCTTCGGCGCTATTGTCACCCTGCTGCAACAGAGGGGGCTGCAGTTGGCGAGCGTGCAGGCCGATGCCGACCTGTTGCCTGCCGACCAGGCCTACTGTGTCTGGTGGGCTGGCCGCTGGCTGCTGGGGGGGGGCCTGACAGCCCGCCTGGCAGTGTCTGAAGCGGCCTTGCAGAACTTGGCTGCACGATTGCCGGCGGCGCTTTGTCGGCTGGATCGCTCGCAATCGGCACAGGCCTTCGCACTGTTGAGTTCGGGGCAGGGGACGGAGTTGCTTCAGGGGCCGTTTCGACCGGCCAGTGAGCGCAAGCCGTGGCGGCCGCTGCTGGCGACCCTGTTGGCGCTGTCCGTCCTCTCGTGGGGCTTCTCCCTGGCCCGCAGCCACTATCTGGAAACCCGGGCCGACCGGCTTTACGAACAGAGTGTCCGGCATTTCCAGACGCTTTACCCGGAGCAGACGCGGGTGGTCGACCTGGCGGCCCAGCTTAGGGCGCTTGGCTCTGTGCAGACGCAGCAACCCCGGCAGATGGCCCGGCTGGTGCAATTGATCGAGCAGGTGATCGGTGGCAGTGGCGTCGAGGTCCAGCGTATCGAATACCGCGCCGGCGCGGGCTGGACGCTGGCGTTGACGGCCAGTGACTTCAGCGAGCTGGAACGGCTGCGTGAGCGTGGGCGGCAGCACCAGTTGCCCATCCAGCTCGGCAGCGCGAGCAAGGAGCGCAACCGTGTGCGGGCGTTGTTGACGCTGGAGGAACAGAACGGATGATCAGTCGCCTGCGAATAGTCGCCCTGCCGATAGTCGCCCTGTTGATCGAACGCTGGCAGCGCCTGGCCCGGCGGGAACGCCAGTGGCTGGCCGGGCTGGGAGTCTTCCTGCTGGCGGTGCTGTTGTTCGGCGGCTTCTGGCAACCGGCGCAGCAACGCCTGGACAAGGCCCAGCGCCTGTACCAGCAACGCCTGGCCCTGCTCGCCGAGGTACAGAATACGCGACCGGCCGCCGCCCGGCTGGATTCGACACAACCGTTGTCGGCCCGCTTGGGTGAGACCGCGCGCGCGGCGGGGCTCGAACTGCAGCAACTGGACCAGGACGGCCAATCGCTGCGCCTGACTATTTCGGGAGAAGCCCAGGCCCTGCTCGGCTGGCTGGAGCGTATCGAGCAGGGCGGAGCGCGGTTGCAGAATCTGAGCCTGGAACCGCGTGATCAGCTCCTGGAGGCGCGGGTGGTATGGCTGGCGCCCTAGCTCAGGAGGCCTGGTTGCTCGCCAGCACTGGCAACCGCGCCAGTTTCAGTGCTACCAGCAAGGCCACCACCAGCAGGCCGCCAATGAACATCCCGATGCCATTCCAGCCCGCGTAGTGCCAGGCCACGCCGCCCAGCGTACCGGCGACGCTGGAGCCGGCGTAGTAGCAGAACAGGTACAGCGATGAGGCCTGGCCCTTGGCTTTCAGGGCACGGCGGCCGATCCAGCTGCTGGCGACCGAGTGCGCGCCGAAGAAACCGAAGGTGAACAGCAGCACTCCGCCGATCACCACCGGCAGCGGCGTGACCAGCGTCAGGGCGATGCCCAGCAGCATGGTCACGATCATCGACCACAGCACCTTGCGCCGACCCAGCTTGTCGGCCAGTGCGCCGATCTGCGCCGAGCTGTAGATGCCCGACAGGTAGACGATCGACAGCAGGCCGACAAACGCCTGGCTCAGGCCGTAGGGCTCGGCCAGCAGACGATAGCCGATGTAGTTGAACAGGGTCACGAAGGCGCCCATCAGCAGGAAAGCTTCGAGGAACAGCCACGGCAGGCCGGCATCGCGGAAGTGGATGGTGAAGCCGTTGAGCAGGTTGCGGGTATTGAGCCGGCTCGGGCGGAAGTTGCGCGACTCCGGCAGGATCCGCCAGAACACCGTCGCGGCAATCAGCGCCAGGCCGCCGATCACCAGCAGCGCGGTGTGCCAACTGACGAAGTCGATCAGCACGCCGATGATCAGCCGCCCGCTCATCCCGCCGATGGCGTTGCCGCCGATGTACAGGCCCATGGCGAAGCCGATGTGCTGGGGATGGATCTCTTCGCTCAGGTAGGTCATGCCGACCGCGGCCAGGCCGCTCAGCGACAGGCCCACCAGCGAACGCATGAGCAGCACGCCCTGCCAGTTGGGCATGAAGGCACCGAGGATCGTGAACAGCGCGGCACTGAACAGCGCGACCACCATCACCGGCTTGCGCCCGAGGCTGTCGGAAATCGGCCCGGTGATCAACAGACCGATGGCCAGCATCGCGGTGGCGACCGACAGGATCAGGCTGCTCTGGGCGGCATTGATCCCGTACTCCTTCGACAGCACCGGCATCATCGGTTGCACGCAGTACAGCAGGGCGAAGGTCGCGAAGCCGCCGCAGAACAGCGCCAGCACGGTGCGCATGAACGCCGGGGTGCCTTTTTCGATGTAGGTGTCGCTGGGGCGGGGGGCAATAGCGTCGGGGACGTCGGGGGGAACTTCGTGAGCGAGGGGAGCGACAGCAGTTTTCACGGTGGACCTCGGGAGGTGCATTCGGTCAGGCAGTGAAAAAATCATATAGCTGGCTAAATATTCTTTCCAATATATTGTTCGACCTGTTTGATAGGTTTGACGACTTAATGAGGTGCCCATGGAATTGCGTCATCTGCGCTACTTCATCGCCGTCGCCGAAGAGCTGCATTTCGGTCGCGCCGCAGAGCTGCTGGGGATCTCCCAGCCGCCGCTGAGCCAGCAGATCCAGGCGCTGGAGCAGGAGCTGGGGGCGCGTTTGTTCGAGCGGACCAACCGTCGGGTCGAACTCAGCGAGGCGGGTCGGCTGTTTCTGGAGGAGGCCCGATTGGTGCTGGCGCAGGTCGACAAGGCGGCGGATGTGGCCCGGCGTGCCCAACTGGGCGAGTTGGGTGAACTGAAGATCGGTTTCACCTCGTCGGCTCCCTTCAACTCGACGATTCCCCAGGTGATCTTCTCTTTTCGCCAAGCCTACCCGGCGGTACACCTGAACCTGCAGGAAATGAGCAGCAAGAGGGTCGCCGACGCGCTGATGGACGAGTCGATCGAGGTCGGCCTGATGCGTCCACTGGCGTTGCCCGATGCCCTGCATGTGGTCGAGTTGATGCGCGAGCCGCTGGTGGCGGTGCTCAGCGCCAAGCACCCGCTGGCCAATGGCAGCGAGGCGGGTCTGCACCTGTCGGAGCTGGCGCAGGAGCCTTTCGTGTTCTTCCCGCGCAGCTATGGCAGCGGTCTGTACGCGCAATTGATGACCCTGGCGCGGCAGGCCGGCTTCAGCCCGCACTTCGCCCAGGAGGCGGGCGAGGCGATGACCATCATCGGGCTGGTGGCGGCGGGCCTTGGGGTTTCGGTGTTGCCGGCGTCCTACCAGCGCATCCGCATCGATGGCGTGGTCTACCGGCGCCTGCTCGACCCGGACGCGATCTCCTCGGTGTGGCTGGTGCAGCGCAAGGACCAGAAGTCGCCGATGGCCAAGGCGTTTGTCGAGTTGCTGACGCAGCGGGCAACAGAGAGGGTTTGATTCTGCTGGGTTCAGTAGAGATTTCAGACGGGGAGCGCTTATTTGGCTGATCTTTCTGGTGTAGCCTTTGGGCCACACTAGGCCATGATGGAAATTATTCGAAGTGCGGCGTTTTCCGAATGGCTCAGCATGTTGCCTGACAGTCGTGCACGGGTTCGCATACAGGTTCGTATCGATCGTATGGCCGACGGCAACTTTGGTGACGTGAAGTCAGTGGGTAAGGGACTGAATGAGGTCCGAGTCGATTATGGGCCAGGTTATCGGGTGTATTTCACTTATCAGGGTCATCATTTGGTGATCCTTCTTTGTGGCGGAGATAAAAGCAGCCAGCGCCGCGACATCAAGCAAGCTTCGCTGATTGCCAAGGCCTGGAGAGAGTCGAGAACATGACTGAGCAATTCGCAAAATGGGATTCAGCCGAGTACCTCAAGACTGCAGAGGACATGGCCAATTATCTGGATGCCTGTATGGAGGAGGCCGGTGACGATCCTGCTTTCATAGCCAAGGCCTTGGGGACGCTCGCCAGGGCGCGTGGCATGACGCATGTGGCGCGTGAGTCGGGGCTTTCTCGTGAAAGCTTGTATCGCGCCTTGTCCGGTGAGGGTAACCCGGAGTTTGGCACCATCCTGAAAGTGGTCAGGGCCTTGGGACTCAAGCTTCACGCTTCCACCTGAGTGTGTCGAGTGGCGTGAATGCCCTGGCGCTGGCATTGGCCTGCTGGCGGTGGTGTCGTGATCGACACCACCCACCGGTTGTTACCAACTGACAGCCTTCACTGCCGGTTACTGCACCTTCGACAGGTCACCCTTGAGCGCTACGCCACCGATGAATGCGCCTGCATGGCACTCGTAGGTGGTCGGGCTCCTGGTTTCGTTACGCTTGTAGTAGCTGACGATATTGGTCACCGCGTTCGCCCCGGCTTTTTTCGCTGCGTCGTGCAGGGTGATCAGTGCCGACTGCAGGGCCCAGGCGCAGGCTTCCTCGTCGCTCTTGTTGAAGGCGTTGGTCTTCTTGTTGGTGACCGCGCCCGGGCTGACTACCGTGACCTTGCCCTTGGGCGTGTTGCCCGCCAGGTAGAACTTGACGCTGCCATCGATCTTGCCGGTGCTGACCGCTTCGGCCACCACCTTGTCGAATGGCAGGTTCAGCGTAGTGTCGCGCGCCTGGCTCAGGCCTGGCAGGCAGCACAACAGCAGCGCGGCAGCGGCGGCCCAGGTTTTTGTCTTCATGGTCAACTCCTTGTTTTGCGATGCACGGAAAAAACGTGGTTACTGGCTGATCGGCTGCGCCTCGCCGACACCGATGGCGCGAGCGGTGCTCTGGGCATCGTGGTCGCGCAGCTCACGCAGGATGCCCTTGTCCAGCAGGCGCACCCAGCGGATGTAGTTCTTGTGGATCTTGCCATCCTTGTAGTCCATGCCGCTGCTGTCGCGGTAGGCGATGTTGTAGCCGCTGGCGCTGTAGTTGATGTCGATCTCGACGTGGAATTTCTCGCGCACGGTGATCTCGGCCTGGATCTGCGACGGGTTGACCCGCTGCACGCTCCACTTGCGCTTGACCAGGGTGGTGAGGATCGCCTGTTTCATCTGCTCCTGGCTGGTCTGGATCTCGGGCGTGACGGTGCGGGTCGGGGTGATGATCTTCTTGCTGGTGCAACCGGCGGTCACCAGCAGGGCCAGGGCGATCAGTACAACGCGAAACAGGGACATTCCATTTCTCCAGTGGGGTAAGAATCAGGACCAGCGACGGAACACCAGCGAGGTGTTCACGCCGCCGAAGGCGAAGTTGTTGTTCATCACGTACTCGTTGCTCATCTGCCGGAACTCGCCGCGCAGGTAGTCCAGCTCGGCGCATTGCGGGTCGACCTGGTCGAGGTTGAGGGTGTGCACGTAGCTGTCGCGGTTCATCATCTCGATGCTGAACCAGGACTCCAGCGCGCCACAGGCGCCGAGGGTGTGGCCGAGGAAGCTCTTTTGCGAACTGATGGGCATGCGGCTGCCGAACAGGCTCTGGGTCGCCAGCGTCTCGGCGATATCGCCCTGTTCGGTGGCGGTGCCGTGGCCGTTCACATAGCCGATGGCCTCCGGGGCGAGCCCGGCGTCCTCCAGCGCCAGTTCCATGGCCCGGCGCATGGTGGCCTGTTCCGGACGGGTCGCGTGCTGGCCGTCGGCATTGCTGCCGAAACCGACGATTTCCGCATGGATATGCGCGCCGCGCGCCAGGGCATGTTCCAACTCCTCGAGCACCAGCATGCCGCCCCCCTCGCCGATCACCAGGCCGTCGCGGCCGCTGTCGTAGGGACGTGGGCTGGTGTGCGGGGCATCGTTCTTCAGGCTGGTGGCGTAGAGCGCATCGAACACCATGGCTTCGGTGGCGCACAGTTCTTCCGCGCCGCCGGCGAGCATCATCGGCAGGCGACCGAACTTGATCGCCTCATAGGCATAGCCGATGCCCTGGCTGCCGCTGGTGCAGGCGCTGGAGGTGGGGATCAGGCGGCCTGTGAGGCCGAAGAAGATGCTGATGTTGGCTGCGGTGGTGTGGGGCATCATGCGCACGTAGGAGTTGGCGTTGAGTCCCTCGGCCACCGAGTTGATCAGCATCATGCCGAAGGCCTTGATCTCGTCGGTGCTGCCGGTGGACGAACCGCAGGCGACGCCCATGCGCCCATCGCGAATGATTTCGTTGCCGAGCAGGCCGGCGTCGGCCAGGGCCATTTCGGCGGCACCGACGGCGAAGCGCGAGACCCGGCCCATGCTGCGCAACTGCTTGCGGGTCCAGTGGGACGGCACCGCGTAGTCATCCACCGGTCCGGCCAGGCGCGTATTGAGTTCGCTGAAGCGGTTCCATTCGTCCATGCGCCGGATACCGCTGCGGCCGGCGCGGAAGTTGGCCTCGATACTGGCCCAGTCGCTGCCCAGCGAGGTGATGCCGGCCATGCCGGTGACGACGACGCGTTTCATCAGCACAGGCCTCCGTTGACGGCCAGAACCTGCCGGGTGATATAGGCAGCTTCCGCGGACATGAGGAAGTTCACCGCACCGGCGACTTCTTCCGGGGTGCCCATGCGCTGCGCGGGGATCATCTTCAGCAGTTCTTCGACCGGGACATTTTCATCGAGCATGGCGGTGTCGATCAGCCCCGGGGCCACGCAGTTGACGGTGATCCTGCGCTTGCCCAACTCGATCGCCAGGGCTTTGGCCGCGCCGATCAGGCCGGCTTTCGAGGCGCTGTAGTTGACCTGGCCACGGTTGCCGATCAGCCCGGAGACCGAGGTGATGCAGACCACCCGACCCGGCGCGCGGCGGCGGATCATCGGCATCATCAGCGGGTGCAGCACATTGTAGAAACCGTCGAGGTTGGTGCGCAGCACCTGGTCCCAGTCATCGTCCGAGAGGGCCGGGAAGGCGCCGTCGCGGGTCAGGCCGGCGTTGAGCACCACGCCATAGTAGGC
Source organism: Pseudomonas sp. Tof1 (assembly GCF_055390395.1). Lineage (NCBI taxonomy): Bacteria > Pseudomonadati > Pseudomonadota > Gammaproteobacteria > Pseudomonadales > Pseudomonadaceae > Pseudomonas > Pseudomonas sp. Tof1. The sequence continues at coordinate 472,501 of NZ_AP024344.1, forward strand.
ACCGTGGGCCTCGACGTCGGCTTCGAGAATCGTCCGGCAGGTTTCCCGCTCGGACACGTCGAACTGCAGCACCCGGGCGTTGCGGCCCAGGGCCTGGATTTCGGCCTGCACGGCGTCCGCCTCGGCGCGACCGCTGCGGCAGTGCAGCACCAGGTCATAACCGGCCTGGGCCAGGCGCAGGGCGATAGCACGGCCGATGCCACGGCTGGAGCCGGTAACCAGAATGGATTCAGTCATGGCTGGATTCCTGTGATTCGTTGAGATAGTCGGCGGCCTGGGGCGGACGGAACACGTTCAGGCGCGCCGAGGCCTGGATGGCCGGACCACTGAGGTGGCATTCGAATACTCCCATGCCGTTGTCGTCCTCCAGGGAGCGCTGGGCATGGATGGTCAGTTCGCTGCCCTGGGGGAACTGTTCGACGTTGCATTCGAACTTGCGGGTACCGAGCAGGAACCCCAGTTCCACCGGACGGCCCTCGCTGCGGGCACGGCAGCCGGCATAGGCGGCCACGCTCTGGGCCATCAGTTCGATGCCGACCCAGGCCGGCAGGCTGCCGTCCTCCCGGTTGAACAGGCCACCGGGGCGCACGGTGAGACGGGTGTGAATCTGCTCTTCATCGAAGGCCAGGACCTGATCGATGAGGATCATGTCTGCGGCGTGGGGCAGCAATTCGGCGAGCGGCCAATCGATCATGGGGCGTCTCCGATAATCAGGCTGACGTTGTTGCCGCCGAAGGCAAACGAGTTGCTCATCAGCCGGCGTGGGGTCGTGGGGTCGAGCCGGTCCTGTGGGCCGGCCCAGTGCAGCGCCGGCAACGCCGGGTCGGGCTGGCCGTCCCAGATGTGCGGCGGCAGGGCACCCTGCGGGTTCTCGGCGCTCAGGCTCAGCCAGCAGAACGCCGCCTCCAGCGCCCCGGCGGCACCGAGGGTGTGGCCGGTCATGGGCTTGGTCGAGGAGCAGGGCAGCTTGCCGGGGAAAAGGCCGGCCACCGCCAGGCTTTCCATGGCATCGTTGTGCTGGGTCGCGGTGCCGTGCAGGTTCAGGTAGGCGATCTCCTGCGGTTGCACGCCGGCCTGGCGCAGCGCCTTGCTCATGGCTTGCCGGGCACCCTTGCCGGCCGGCTCCGGTGCGGAAATGTGGTAGGCGTCGCAACTGGCGCCGGCACCGAGCAGGGCGATCGAATGCGTCTCGCTGGCCTGGCGGGTCATCAGGAACAGCACGGCGGCTTCGCCGATATTGATGCCGTTGCGGTTCACCGAGAACGGGTTGCAGCGTCGCTCCGACACCGCCTCCAGTGCACTGAAACCGTTGAGGGTCAGTTTGCACAGGCTGTCGACACCGCCGCACAGCACGGCGTCGCACAGGCCCAGGTCGAGCAGGCGCTGGGCACTCATCAGGGCGCGGGCGCTGGAGGTGCAGGCGGTGGAGATCACATAGGCCGGGCCGTCCAGTTGCAGCCAGTCGGCGAGGAAACTGGCCGGGGCACCGAGTTCCTGTTGCCGGTAGTCGTAGTCGGCGGGGAACTGCTGGTCACGCAGATAGCTGGCGATACCGCGGCTGGCTTCGTCGATGCCGGAGGTGCTGGTGCCCAGGACGATGCCGATGCGCTCGCGGCCATAGGTGGCGATGGCCTGTCGGATCGGCTCGGCGATCTGCAGGGTGGCCTCCATCAGCAACTGGTTGTTGCGGCTGTGCTGGTCGCTCAGTTCACTGGGCAAGGCCACCAGTTCGCCGCGCACGGCCGCGACCGGCAAGGCGCGTTCCGGGACCCAGCCGGTTTCGGCGCGAACCCCTGCGCAGTCGCCGGCGAACAGGTTGCGTGCGACTTCCTGCTTGTCGCGGCCCAGGGCGCAGATCAGGCCGAGGGCATTCAGGTAGGCGGTCATGGCGCGCTCTCGTTCAACGGGCTGATGCTGTAGTGCAGACCTTGCGGCAGGTCGAGACGGAAGAACAACGGCTGGCGATAACTGACCCGCCACTGCTCGCCCAGTGCCCGCTGCCCGGCCTGCTGGCGGGCCGTCGGATAATTGTCCGCCAGCTCGGCCTGCGGCGTCAGTGCGAACAGCAGTGCGGCGAACAGTTCGCGGGCCTGCGGGTTGGGTGGCAGCAGGCCGTCGGCGTGCCAGTCACCGTCTTGCAGGAGCTGGCGCGCCAGGGGGATACCCAGCGGGTCCATCAGCGACCAGCGCAGGCCACCGGCCTCGCGCTGGATCACCAGCAGCCAGTCCTGGCGCAGGCCGTCCTGCTGGCGCTCGACCAGCAGTTGCAACGGCAGGGCCAGGGTCGGTGTGTGTGTGGGCAGCGGCAGGCGGCTGGCGCAGGCGCCCAGCAGCAGGAAGCAGCCCAGCAACAGTGCACGTATCATTCGTCACGACCTGCCAGGGGTTTGCGGGCAACCACGTTGACCAGGGTTTCCTCGCGCTGGCCGAAGGGCGGCGGGCTCTTCAGGCGCAGGCGTTCGAGCAGGCCGAAGTCCTTGGCCCGGCTCCACCACAGGTAGGGGTACGAGACGTTCTGCTCGGCGAACTCGAAGCCCTGGTCGCGAATCATGTCCAGGTACTGCGCGGCGCTTTTCTGCACATGCATCGGATGGCGGAACAGCCAGCGGATCACCCAGGTGTCGATGTAGGCCTCGGTGGACTCGGCGAACAGCAGGTAGCCGCCCGGCTTGAGCACCCGATGGAACTCGGCCAGGGCCCGGTCCTGCTGGACCAGGTGGTGGAAGGTCTGGTGGCAGAACAGGATATCGACGCTCTCGGAGGCCACGTCCAGGGTCGCACAGTCGCTGCCGATCAGTTCGATATCGATAGTGCGCCGCCGGGCTTCCTCGGCGGCCAGTTGCAGGCTGTGCGGGTCGGCATCGAGGCCGATCAGCCGTTGCGGGGCGAACACCTGCTGCAGGTACTGGAAGGACTTGCCCTGGCCGCAGCCGGCATCGAGCAGCACCGGGTTTTTCGGCAGCTCCTCGCTGAACAGCCGTCGCAGGTCGTTGATCGCCACGCGCAGCACATGGTGCTGCCAGGTGTGGCTGCGCAGGAACCAGAAGCCGAAACGGGTTTCCTCGACGTAGGTGTCGCTCAGGTACTGATTGCTCATGCCGGGGTGCTCGCACAGATTTCCGAGAGCATCCGCAGCCGGCGCTTGGGCTCACTGACAAAGGGGTTGCGCTCGTCCCAGGCATAGCCGGCGAGGATCGAGCTGATCATGGCGCGGATCTCCTCCGAGCTGCCGGGATGGTAGATGACATCCTGGAAGGTCCCGGCGTACCAGCCTTCGACGTAGCAACGGAACGTGTCGACCCCGCGTTTCAGCGGCTCGGCGAACTGGCTCTGCCAGTCGACGCTTTCGCCCTGCAACTGCCGATGCAGCAGGCCGGCGGCCATGCTGGCCGAGCGCATGGCGATGGTCACGCCGGAGGAGAACACCGGGTCGAGGAACTCCGCCGCGTTGCCCAGCAGCGCGTAGCCCGGGCCGTGCAGGCTCTTGACGTTGGCCGAGTAGCCGCCGATGGCCCGTGCCGGGGTGTCCCACTCGGCGTTCTGCAGTACGCGCTGCAGGCTCGGCGTCTCGGCGACGAAACCTTTCAGGCAGGCATCCAGGTCGTCGTCGCGGCCGGCGAAGTGGCTGGCATCGGCCACCACGCCGAGGGAGCAGCGGCCGTTGCTGAACGGGATGGTCCAGAACCAGATGTCGCGCTTTTCCGGGTGGGTGGTGATGAGGATCTTCTCCCGCTCGAAGCCGGGATGGTCGATGCGGTCCTCGATGTGGGTGAACACTGCCTGGCGCACCGGAAAGCCCGAGGGTGCCTCCAGGTCCAGCAGGCGCGGCAGCACGCGTCCGTAGCCGCTGGCATCGAGAACGAAACGGGCTTCGAGCCGATATTCGCTGCCGTCTTCGCGACGGACCTGCAACTGTGGCTGCGGCCGCTCGAAATCGGCCCCGACGATTTCCTCGCCATAGCGGATTTCCACGCCCTGCAGGGCGGCCTGATCCGCCAGCAGCTTGTCGAAGTCGGCCCGCTGCACCTGGAAGGTGGTCGGCTTGCCGTTGCTGAAGGTCTTGCCGAAGTCGAAGGCGCTGTAGCGCTCGCCCCAGGCGAAGGCCGCGCCGTTCTTCAGCTGGAAGCCGGCGGCATTGACGGCGTCGAGCATCCCGGCTTCCTCGACGAAGTCCAGGCAGTGGGACAGCAGGCTCTCGCCAATGGAAAAACGCGGGAAGTGCTGGCGCTCGACGATCAGTACATCGTGACCATTGCGCTTGAGCAGGGCGGCGGCAATCGCACCGGAGGGGCCGGCGCCGATCACCAGCACCTCACGGCGTTCCATTTCAGTCATTGGCACACGGGCTCCTTGCCGGTCTCGGCGCTATTCAAGGGAATTCGGTTCAGGCCGCCAACGCCGGCAGCAGGGTGGCGAGCAGGCCCATCAGCATCAGCGCGAAGTACAGCGCCGGGCTGATCAGTTGTTGTTGCAGGAGCAGGTTGAGGAAAACGATCTCGCTCAAGCCGCGAATGTTGAGCAGCAGGCTTTCCTTCCAGCGGCTGGCACCGGGAAAGGAACTGCCGGCCCAGCCCAGGCCCAGCCAGTTGCCCAGCAGCTTGCTGGCGACCGGGACCACCAGCAGCGCGACGAACTGCACCAGGCTCAGGCTGCCCAGGGCGCTGTGCACGTTGATCTGCACGATGCCGAAGGTGAGGATCAGCGGAATCGCCAGGCCGGTGTGCAGGCGCTCCATCCACGTGGCCTTCAGCGGCGGTACCAGCGGCACCCTGAGCCAGGCCATGCAGAACAGGTAGCCGATGCCGAGGATCAGCGCGTTGAGCTTGAAGTGCTCGGCCAGCACCAGCAGCGCGAAGAAGCCCAGGCTGTGGACCAGCGGCTGGCGAATCCGGCAGCCGTACAGGAGCAGTGGCAACAGGGCCCGCCCAGCGGCAGCAATAGGCTGCCCAGGTGCAGGCTGCCCTGGGCCAGGCCGAACAGGGTCCAGCAGGCCAGGTCGATCAGGATCGCGGCCTGCACCAGGCGCCGGGTGGCGCCGGGCGGGTAGCCGATGTGCTTGAGATAGAGGTACAGCACCGGGATCGCGGTGATGGCGAACACCAGGCCGATCGCCAGGGTATTGAGCCAGTGCTGTTCCGGCAGCAGCCAGACGGCGCAGGCCAGCCCGCAGGCGAATGGTACGCCGAAGCTCGGCAGGGCGATCTTCAGGCTGTCGCGGTCCAGCTTCAGTTCGATCACATCGCCGAGGATGTTTCCCAGCACCAGCGCGAAGGCGCAACCGTAGACGATCCTGAGCCAGTCGGGAGCGACCAGCGCGGCGCCGCCCAACTGCCAGTGCGGCTCGATCCAGAACAGCATCAGCAGCGGCAGGCCGAATGTTGCCAGCAGCAACTGGCTGACGATCGGCACCAGGCCGAACCGGCGGCCGATGCGGGTCGCCACGGCGAATGCGGCCAGCGCCATGCCCCAGAACAGCAGGGTCAACATGATGCGCCTTCCTTGTCCGTGGTCGCATGATGCTGCTGCCCGGCCCAGGGGGCGAGCAGGAAGCTGAAGGCCAGGCCGAGGCTGACCGACAGGCCGAAGTTGCTCACCGCCGGCGTACTGGAAATCGCCAGCAGGCCGAACGACAGCCAGGTGGTCAGCGCCGCCAGCAGGGTGCCCAGCAGGCTGACCGCCGCACCGCCGATCCGTTCGCGCATGAGGATGGCGTAATCGACGCTGATGGCCGTGACCAGCAGCAGGCCGAACAGGCTGAACAGGGTCAGCGGTTGCCCCAGCCAGCCAAGGCTGGCCAGGCTGCACAGCGCCGCCAGCAGCGGCAGGGCGACGATACGCAACGCGCCGCCGAGGCCGAACGGCAGGATCAGCAACAGCACGATCAGCACGCAGGAAGCCAGTTTCAGTTCCGCCGCGCTGATCTGCGTGGCGGCGAACACCTTGTTCAGGTCGCCGAGGCGATCCACCAGTTGCACGCCTGGCAGGTCCATCGCCTGGATGCGCAGCAGCTCGGCGTTGTTCAGGCCCTGCAGGCTGACCATGCCGGCCACGCCGTCGGCGTAGGGGCCGAGCCAGAGCACCCGCCAGGGTTCGCCAAGGGGGCCGGCGAGGGCACTGTCGATATCCTCGACCGGCAGGGCCTGGAGTTCGGCCAGCTCCTTCTGAAGGGCCGCCAGCGGGACGCCGAGGTCGAGCAGCGGCTGCCAGTACCGTGGCAGTTGCTGGAGCGAATCACGCAGGCGCTGTTGCTCGCTGGGCAGGCTGACCAGTTGGTTCAGCGACAGGTAGCCCTGCAGCTTGTCCAGGCTCACCAGTTGCCCGAGGCGCTTGACCAGGGCCGTCTGGCGCTCCAGCAACTGCTGCTGGTCGGCGGCGCGGACGAGGAAGAACTGGCTGGTCGGCTGGTAGCCGGTGATCCGTGCAATGGCCTGGGCCTCGGCCTGCAATTGGGGTGGTGCGCCGACCCACTGGCGGATGTCGTTTTTCGTGCCCAGTTGCCACAGGCCGGCGGCACAGAACAACATCAGCAGGCCCAGCAGCACGGGGCTGCCGAGTTTCTGCAAGAGCTTCTCGCGCAGCGCCAGCAGCGCCTCGCAGACCTTGAGCGGCCACTGGGCCGGGCGCAGGTCGGCACCCTTGAGCAATGCCGGCAACAGGCACACCGCGGTCAGGTAGGCGCCGAGCAGGCCGGCGGCGGAGAACACCGCGATCTGGGTCAGCGCCGGGAAGGGGGTCCAGGCCAGGGCCAGGTAGCCGATGCAACTGGTCACCAGGCTCAGGCTCAGGCCACAGAGGGTCATGCGCAGGGCCGGCCAGCTGTGCCAGGGCTTGAGGCTCCAGCTCTTGGACAGGTAGTGCAGCGGATAATCCACCGCGACGCCGATCAGGCTGGAACCCAGCACCAGGGTCATCACGTGCATGCGGCCGAAGAAGGCCACGCAGGCCACGGCACCGAACAGCATGCCCACCAGCACTGGCACGAACGCCAGCAGCACGCGCCAGCGGCGGAACGCCAGCAGCAACAGCAGCAGGATGCCCAGCGTGGCGCCGCCGCCGACCCAGGTGATTTCCCGGGTCGCCTGCTGCTGGCCACTGGCGGCGTACAGCAGGCCGCTGGCGGCCAGCAATTGCACATCGTTCTGGCTCGCCTGCTCGCGGCTCTGCTTGAGCAGTTCGGCCACTTGCAACGGCAGCTTCATGTCGAAGGCGTTGCCGGTGGTCCGGGCCCGCAGCAGCACCCAGCTCTTGCCATCGGCATCGGCGACCAGGGCACCGCTGCCGATGTCCAGCTGCACCGCGCCACGCTGTGGCTGGCTGTTCTGGATGCGCCCGGTCAAGCCGAGCCAGTCGTTCTCGCTTGGCACCAGGCTGAAGCCGGCGAACGGATCGAACAGGGTTTGCACCCGCTGCTGGATGAACGCCGCCGGGTCATCGATCAACTGCCGGCGGTCTTTCGTCGAGAGCATCGCCAGGCGGCCCCGTAGCAGTTGCTCGCGCAGGGCCGGCAGGTCGGCCTGCAGATCCCACTGAACCTTTTCGAACAGGCCGCTGGCTTGCCAGCGCTCACCCAACTGGCGGGCCTTGGCGATGGCCTGCTGGCGATCGGCGTGGCCGACCAGCACCAGCATTTCCCGGTTCAGCGGTTCCTGCATGCGCTGTTCGGCCTTGAGCTCCAGCGCATCGGGCGAGGAGCCCGGCACCAGTTCCATCAGGTTCGCCGACAGCGGTGCACTGTGCCGCCACTGCCAGCCGGCGAGGGCGAGCACGGCCAGCAGCAGGATCAGAAACAGGCGCGGCAGCAGGCGTTCACTCGGCAAAGTCATGCTGCTCCGCTTCGCTCAGGGGTTGGCTCGCAGTGCTGTCCTGCATGCGCAGGACGGTGCTGTCGCCCTGGGTCTCCAGCAGCTCGATACGTTGCACCAGGGCGCCGCCATCGATATTGATGCGGGTGAAGATCTGCTTGAGCAGCACCGAGCGTGGCGTCAGGGTCAGCTTCCAGTCGTTCGCCTGGCCTTGCAGTTGCAGTTCGAAGTCGCGCTGCAGGCCGCTGCTGTCACCTTGCAGCACGGCCATGAACAGGCGGTTCTGCTCGGCCCCGGCGCTCTTGTTCGGGACCATCTGCCAGCCGCTGGCGTCGCGTCTCGCGATGCCCTTGGCGGTGATGCGGTAGTCCTGTTGCAGCGGGGTCTTGAGCAGCCACAGCAGGCCATGGTCCCTGGCGAGGACGAAGGTGCCCTTGCTGGTCAGCGGCTGCGGCAGGGCGCGCAGGTGTTTTTCCTGAGTGAAGCTGCCGTGGATCACCGAGGGCTTGGCCAACTGCTCGCTCAACTGTTGCAGGTCGAAGGCCGCGGCCTTTGCGCAAAGCACCAGGCACAACAACAGCAGCCAGCCTCGCACGCTCCCGCAGGGCAGGTACTTCAGGATATTCATGCAAGCACCTTTTCGACCGCGTCGACGAAGACCCTGGGTGAAGCCAGCTGCATTTCGCGGCTCTCGATGTGTACCGCGACCTGCACCGTGCTGGCACGGGTCAGGCGCTCGCCGCTGGTGAGGTCGGTGATCAGGTAGTTCACCTTCAGGCGGTTTTCCCATTCCACCAGGTCGGCCCGCACGTTGATCTTCTGGCCGAACACCGCGCCGCGCACGTAGCGCAGTTGCAGGTCGATCACCGGCCAGGCGTAGCCGGACTCGCGCATCTGCACGTAGTTGTGGCCGATATGGTCCAGCAGCGCGCAGCGGGCGACTTCCAGGTACTTCACGTAGTGGCCGTGCCAGACCACGTGCATGGTATCGACGTCGAAGAACGGCACGAGGATCTCCGTATCGACGTGCAGCACGCCACGACTACGCATGCAGCCTCCAGTGTTGTTCGCCGATGCGTTGCAGGCACAGGCGCAGTTCGCTTTCCAGGGCGCGATCCTCGATCAGTGGCGGGAAGTCCCGGGCCAGTTCTTCGTGCATGGCGGCCAGTGCCGGCGGCAGTGGGCGGGCCTCGGCTTCCCGGCTGCGCAGCCAGACACCCTGGTTGGCAGCCAGCAGGGTGGCGGCGGCGACCTGCTCGGTCAGCTCCAGCACGCGGATTGCGTCGCGGGCGGCGATGGTACCCATGCTGACCTTATCCTGGTTGTGGCATTCGGTTGAACGGGAAAACACGCTCGCCGGCAGGGTGTTTTTCAGCGCCTCGGCGGTCCAGGCGCTGGCACCGATCTGCACGGCCTTGAAGCCGTGGTTGAGCATGGCACGCTCGCTGCCGGAGCCGGACAGGTTGCTCGGCAGGCCGTGGTTGTAGCGCACGTCCACCAGCAGGGCGAGCTGGCGGTCCAGCAGGTCGGCGACGTTGGCCACCAGGTTCTTCAGGCTGTCCATGGCGAAGGCGATGTGCCCACCGTAGAAGTGCCCACCATGCAGGACGCGCTCTTGCTCGGCGTCGATGATCGGGTTGTCGTTGGCGCTGTTCAGTTCGGTCTCGATGAAGCCGCGCAGCCAGCCCAGGCTGTCGGCCAGCACGCCGAGCACATGCGGTGCGCAGCGCAGCGAGTAGCGGTCCTGCAGGCGATGCAGCGGCGCGGTCGGCGCGTCGATCGCCAGGTCCTGGCGCAGCCAGGTGGCGACCTGCATCTGCCCCGGATGCGGCTTGGCGGCGAACAGGCGCTCGTCGAAGTGCTCCGGGTTGCCCTGCAGCGCGACGACGTTCAGCGCGGTGATGCGGGTCGCCAGGCGCAACAGGTAGTCGGCGCGGGCGAACGCCAGGCAGGCCAGACCGGTCATCACCGCGGTGCCGTTCATCAGTGCCAGGGCTTCCTTGGGCCGCAGGACCAGCGGGTCCCAGCCCAGTTCGCGATGCACGTCGCTGGCCAGGCGGCGCTCGCCACGCAACAGTACTTCGCGCTCGCCGGACAAGGTCGCGGCCACATAGGACAGTGGCGTCAGGTCACCGCTGGCGCCCACCGAACCTTCCTCGGGAATCAGCGGCAGGATGTCCTGGTCGAGAAACGCCTGCAGGCGCTCCAGCAGCTCCACCCGTACCCCGGAAACCCCGTGGCACAGCGACTGCAGGCGGGCGGCGAGCACGGCGCGGGTGGCCTGCGGATCAAGCAGCTTGCCCAGGCCACAGCCGTGGAAGGTGTAGAGATGACGCGGCAGCGCCTCGACGTGCTGCAGCGGCACCGCGACCACGCAGGAGTCGCCGTAGCCGGTGGTGACGCCATAGATCACGCCTTCCTTGTCCAGCAGCGAGTCAAGGAACTGCGCGCCCTTGGCGATGCGCTGGCGGTAGGCCGGGTCGTTTTGCAGTTGCGTCGGCACCTGACGATTGGCCAGTGCCAGCACGTCTTCGATGCGCAGCGGGAGTTCGCCGAAGGTTACCGGCTCAAGCGGATGCGTTGTCATCGGTCTTCCAGAAGGGGTAGAAATTGAACCATTGTTGGGGCGCTTGCAGGCAGTACTGGCCCAGGCGCTCGGCATAGCGGGCGGTCCATTGGGCGATGACCTGCTCGCGGTCGCCACGCTTCCATTGCACGGCTTCGGCGAAGGGTTCGAGGGTGATGTGGTAGCGGCCCCCAAGCTTCAGGCAGAACAGCAGGTTGACCGGGCATTTCAGCAGGCCGGCCAGCAGCCAGGGCCCCTGGGGGAAAGCCGCCGGGTGACCGAGGAAGTCCACCCGCACATTGCGCCCGCCGTGCAGGGGGACGCGGTCACCGGCAATCGCCAGCCACTCGCCACGGTCCAGGCGCTGGCTCAGTTGCAGCATGATCGCCGGGTCCAGCTCGCTGACCTGGATCAGCCGCAGGTTGGTGGCGCCGGCCTCGCCCAGCAGGCGATTGAAACGCTCGGCGTGCTTGGTGTGTACCAGCACGTTCATGGTGACCTTTTCGCCCAGTTCTGCCAGGGCACGGCAGACTTCCAGGTTGCCCAGGTGGGCACCGACCAGCATCTGCCCACGCTCGCCGCGCAGTTGGTCGCGCAGTCGGGCCGGGTCGATGATCTCGATCTGCTCGATGCTCAGCTTGCCGTTCCACACGTCGAGCTTGTCCAGCAGCGCATCGGCGAAGGCCATGAACTGGCGGAAGACCTTCATCCGGGTCGGCAGCAGGACGCTCCGGCCGCTCCACGCCGCCAGGCGCTGCTGGTATTGCCAGGCGCTGTGCCGGGCACTGCGGCCGAACAGGAAGAAGTACAGGACGATGCCATGCAGCACCGGGCTGAGCAGCCGGCGGCCGAGCACCCGGACGCCGAAGGCGGTGAGCTTCATCAGCCAGAAGCTGCCGCGCTCCTGGTGGTCGGCCCAGTGTTTCTGCGTATCGCTCATGCCCGCCACCTTTGCCAGAGGATGCTCGGCAGGCGCAGCAGCATGCCGAAGAACAGCCGCGTGTGCATGCCGGAAATCAGCGCGTTGTCATGGAACAGGCGGAAGTGCGACAGGCCGTCCTGCGGGTAGTGGACCCGGGTCGGCAACCAGCGCATCGGCTGGTTGCGCCAGGCCAGGCGCACGAGGATTTCCGGGTCGAAGTCCATGCGCTTGCCGATCCGCGCGCTGTCGATCAGGGCCAGCACCGGTGGCAGCGGGTAGACCCGGAAGCCGCACATGGAGTCGGGAATCTGCAGCGACAGGCTGTTGATCCATACCCAGACGTGGGTCAGGTAGCGGGCATAGAGACGGCCCTTGGGTACGCTTTCGTCGTACTGCGGATAGCCGCAGATCAGCGCTTCGGGATGGCTGCGGGACGTGTCGAGAAAGGTCGCGACATCCTGCAGGTCATGCTGACCGTCGGCGTCCACCTGCAGGGCATGGCTGAAGCCGCGCCGCGAAGCCTCGCGCAGGCCGGCCATCACCGCGCCGCCCTTGCCCTGGTTGACCGGCAGCTTGACCAGGAAGGTGTTCTCGCCCTCGGCCAGACGCTCCAGCACCGCGGCGCAGGCCGGGCTGCTGGCATCGTCCACCAGCACGCAGGGCAGGCCGGCGGCCAGCAGGGCCGCGACCACCGCCGGCACGGCCGTCTCGTGGTTGTACACCGGAATCACCGCACACGGCTTATGCATGCGCCGTCTCCAGCACGATGCGCCCGCTGGAGCAGGCTGCCTCGCCGTTGCGGAAGGCGAAGTAGAGCTTGCCGCGTGCCTGGTCGAAGCGCAGGCTCAGCTCGATCTGGTCGCCCGGGCGTACCAGTTGCTGGAACTTCAGCACTTCCATGCCGGCGAATTTCGCTGGCAGCTCAAGCCGTTCGCGACTCAGTTCCAGGGCCCAGTCCACCTGGACCACGCCGGGCAGTACCGGCGTAACCGGGAAGTGCCCGCTGAAGTAGGCCAGGTCCGGCGGAACGGCCAGTTGCAGCAGCCATTCGCCGTCGGTTTCGCTTTGCCCGAGCACTTCCGGCGATTTGGGCCGTGGCGCCTGCAACAGGGCCTGGACCTCGGCCTGCGGCAGCTTGCCCTGGGCGTTGAGCGGCATCTGCCGTAGCAACCGCCAGCGCCGTGGCAGTGCCAGGGCTTCACAGTGCTTGAGCAGGTGTTGGCGCAGGGCCTCGGTCAAGGCGCGCCGGCCCTGGTTGCGCAGGGTGTGCAGGCCCTTGGCGGAGAGCACCAGCAGGGCGCCGAGATAGGCGCGATTTTCCTGCACCACCCCCAGCCGCGCCTCGGCGACCCAGGGGTGTTCGAGCAGGGCCTGTTCGAGCATTGGCAGGGAGATGCGTTTTTCTTCCAGCTTGACGATGCGGTCGAGCCGGCCGAGCAGTTCGAAGCGGCCATCGGCCTCGAAGCGTGCCGCGTCCGCGGTCTGTTCGACATGACCAACCGGCAGGTACGGCGAGGCGACCTGCAAGGCGCCATCGGCATCCTGGCTGAGGCGGACATCGGCGAACGGGCGCCACAGTCGATCGCCCTGGCGCCAGGCGATGCCGCCGGTTTCCGAACTGCCGAGGATTTCCGTCGGCCATTGCCCCAGGCGTTGCCGCAGGCTGTCGGCAGCCTCTTGCGGCAGTGCGCCGCCCGAAGAGAACACCCGGCGCACCGCGCTCAGCGCCGGCCAGTCGAGGTTGTCGCCCATACGCTTGAGCAACGCCGGGCTGGCAACCCAGGCGAACTGCGGGTGCTCGCGGCTGCTGCGTTGCAGGTCCTCGGGGAACGCCAGTTGCCGGCGCACGAAGGTGCGGCCGGCGCACAGTGGCCAGAGTACGCGGAACAGCAGGCCGTAAATGTGCTGGGCCGCGACGCTGCCGATGATGCAGGCCTGGCCGAGGTCGGCACCCCACAACTGCTCCAGGGCCAGCACTTCGTTGGCCAGCTGGCGCAGGCTCTTTTCGATGAGCTTGGGCTCGCCGCTGGAGCCGGAAGTGCACAGGCTCAGGCGGCACCGGTCGGGATCCAGCGTGGCCGGCTCCAATGGCTCGGCATGCAGACCGGCGAGGTCAGCATGGTCGATCAGCCAGAGGTCGACTTGCGCGGCCCAGCGTTGGCGGGTCTGGTCCTGCAGGTCGGGCAACAGCAGCACGGCGACGCCGGCGCGCCAGGCACCGAACAGGGCGACAGCCAGTTCCCCGGCATCCTCCAGGTGCAGCGCCAGGCGTTGCACGTTCCGTTCGCGCAAGCCGGCGGCCAGGCGCAGGGCACGTTGGCTGAACTGGGCGTGGTCCAGCGGCGGATCGATTGTCACGGCACGTCCGGCGTGCATCCCGAGCAACAACTGCTCAAGGTTTATCCAATTCATGCGCGGCCTCTTACGCGTTGTCGTATCAGCCATTCAATGGCAAACAGCAGACCCATCAGGCCATAGGCGATCAGGCCGTTGTACAACGTCCACCAGCTCAGCGGTGCCCAGAGGGTCAGGGCGGCGGCGAGCAGGCCGTTACAGAGAAAGAACAGGCTCCAGACCTGGGTTACCCGGCGGGTATAGCGGATTGCCATTTCCGGCAGTTCCGGCTCGCTCAGGCGCGCCAGGCGTTCGGCCACCGGTGGGCCGAACTTCAGGCTCAGGCCGAACAGGCCGAGCATGAAGCCGCTGATCAGCACCGGGTACCAGCGCAGCAGCGACGGGCTGTTCAACAGTCCCAGTAAACCGCAGAAGGCGATGGCGCACAGGGCCATCCACAAGCCGCCGGGTTTGCGTTCGCCGGTCAGGGCACGGGCCAGCCACAGGCTGCCGAGCAACAGCCCGAACTGCCAGGGGGCGAAATGCTCCATGCCGAAATACACCGCGAAGGGGTACAGCAGGCCCGCCAGCAGCAGACCCAGGCCGATCAGTCGGCTCATGCGGCCGGCTGGACCAGCCGGAATACCGCCTCGACCACGTCGTTGACGGTGCGCACCGCCTTGAATTCCTCGGCGGCGATCTTCTTGCCGGTCTGGCGCTTGATGTGATCGATCAGGTCCACGGCGTCGATGCTGTCGATTTCCAGGTCCTGGTACAGGTTGCTGTCCAGGGTGACGCGCTCGGGTTCGAGTTCGAACAGTTCGACCAGGGCATCGCGCAGGGTATTGAAGATGTCTTCACGGGTTTGCATGGTGGTGTCTCACGCTGCCTGTTTTGCCGTGACGAAAGCCGCAAGGCTGGCCACGCTGGAAAAATGGTCACGGGTGTCCTTGGCGTCGGCGTCGATCTTGATGCCGTAGCGTTTCTGGATGGCCAGGCCGAGTTCGAGGGCGTCCACCGAGTCCAGGCCCAGGCCTTCGCCGAACAGCGTCTGCTCGTTGCCGATGTCCTGGGCGCTGATGTCTTCGAGGCCGAGGGCTTCGATGATCAGCTCCTTGATTTCAAGGTGCAGGGCGCTTGTTGGATCGCTCATCTGTGGCGAGCTCCTTAATGAAGTAATGATGCAGAAAATCGTTGAGCTTGCGCGAAGCCTGGGGCGCGGGGCCCTGGCTGGCGAAGGTCTGTGGGTCTATATCGGCCCCGACACGAAAACTGAAGTGCACCCGGCGGTGCGGGATGCGATACCAGGGTTCGGCCTTGGTCAGGGTGGTGGGGCTGACCTCGATCACCACAGGGGTGATGATTCTCGCACCGCGCAGGGCGATTGCGGCGGCGCCGCGATGAAAGGCCGGTGCCGTGCCGGGCGAGGTCCGGGTGCCTTCGGGGAAGATGATCAGGGTCTGGCCACCCTGCAGGGCACCGACGGCGGTATCGAGCATCTCCATGCTGCCGTCGTTGCTGATGTATTCGGTGGAGCGCACCGGCCCGCGGGTGAACGGGTTTTGCCAGAGGCTCTGCTTGACCACGCAGTTGGCGTTGCGCACCAGGCCGATGAGGAACACCACGTCGATCAGCGACGGGTGGTTGGCGATGATCATCTGGCCGGGACGCCCGAGCCGATCCGCGCCTTCGACCTCATAGGTCAGCACACCGCTGCGGGCCATGAAGCGGATGAACAGCCAGAACAGCCGGCTCACCGTGCGTCTGGCCCGCTCGCGCTGGCGTTGCGCGTCGCCGGGCAGGCAGGCGAGCAGGGGGAAGATCACCAGGCGCAGGCACAGGCCGCCCAGGCCGAACAGGGCAAAGCTGATGGCGGTGGCCAGCAGGCGCCAGTAATAGGCGTCGCGGGGCCTGGTCATGCTCGGCGTTGCCAGTTCCATGCACGGGTCTTCCATGTGTGTTGGCAAGCGGTTTGCGATCCGAGCAGGGTTCGTACCAGGTTCAGCGCATGGGGCCATTCGGCGCGGGTGCCGTGGTCCTCGCAGCGCCCGAGGGACAACTGCCAGTCATCGCCCGGTGTCAGCAGCAGGCCGACGGCGTAGGGGAACGGCACGTCGTCGATCCAGCGGCTGTAGGCCTCGGGCGGCTGTTCCTCGGTGATCACCAGCAGCACCGCCGGCGCGCCCTCGGCGAGCAGCGCCGCGGCTTCCAGCATGCCGTGCTCGAGACCGTCGCCATTGGCGGCCAGGGCGGTCATTTCGCTGGTTTCACCGCGCATGATCGACCACAGGCCGATAATGGCGTTATGCACCGAGAGGCTGAACTGGGTGGGCGAGAGCGGCTGGTCGGCGGCCAGGTCGCTGAGGATTTCCAGCGTGCGCGGGGTTTCGCCGTGGCGGGAAATGAATACCAGGGGCAGTGCCTCATGGCCCTCGGCCAGTGGCCAGCCGACGCTGAACGCCATGCGTGCCAGGCGGCTGAGACGACGGCGCTGCATGGCCGGCAGGAACGACACATCGGGAGCCGCATCGCTCGCGGCTGGCACCGTAGGCTGGCGGCTCCAGGCCTGCCAGTCGGACACGCTTTCGAGGCTCGGGGCCCAGGCGCGCCATTGAGCGATATTGAAGTTGATCACTGAGTGTCTTCCCGCCCCTGCGGGCTTCCTTGAAACGCTGCGGCTGGATGCTTGGAGCGATACCCACCTTGGCGTGGCGCTGTGGCCGAGTGGCGCGCATTATCCCGGTGTGGCGGGCTTGTAGCAAACAATTGGCTACATTTTGCACGATAAAATTTACAGACGGACAACCGAATAGATGTCATATGGCTATTATTCATGTTTTCGGTGAGACATCTGTCGGCCGTTTCCTTCGATTGAATGGAATCTTTCGGAGTTCGCCGAGTTATCGGTTATCGCGAGGGGGTTCTTGTCTCCTCGAGGTGGCGAAGCGACAGCCAAGCCCTCTACACTCGGTCATTCATTGATACACGGAGGTCTTGTCATGCGGCGTGTGGTGTTCAATCAGAAAGGTGGGGTCGGCAAGTCGAGCATTGCCTGCAACCTGGCGGCGGTCAGTGCCAGCGAAGGTTATCGGACCCTGTTGGTGGACCTCGATGCCCAGGCCAACTCCACGCAGTACCTGACCGGCCTGACCGGTGAGGACATTCCCATGGGGATCGCCGACTTCTTCAAGCAGACCCTGTCGTCCGGGCCGTTCTCGAAGAAGAACCAGGTGGATATCTACGAGACGCCGTTCGACAACCTGCATGTGATCACCGCCACCCCCGAACTGGCCGACCTGCAACCCAAGCTCGAGGCCAAGCACAAGATCAACAAGCTGCGCAAACTCCTGGAGGAATTGGCCGAGGACTACGATCGCATCTACCTGGATACTCCGCCGGCACTGAATTTCTATGCGGTTTCAGCGTTGATCGCCGCTGATCGCGTATTGATTCCCTTCGACTGCGACAGTTTCTCGCGCCAGGCGCTGTACGGCCTGCTGGCGGAGATCGAAGAGTTGAAGGATGACCACAACGAGGACCTGCAGGTCGAGGGCATCGTGGTCAACCAGTTCCAGGCCAGGGCCAGCCTGCCGCAGCAGATGCTCGACGGCCTGATCGCCGACGGGTTGCCGGTGCTACCGGTGTACCTCGGCAGTTCGGTGAAGATGCGCGAGTCCCATGAGGCCAGTAAACCGCTGATTCACTTCGACCCGCGACACAAGCTGACCCAGCAGTTCGTCGAACTGCACAACCTGCTGGAAGAGAAGGCCCAGTAAGGCCACTAGGCCGCGATGCCCTGGCTGCGCAGCCAGGCCAGCAGTTGCGGCAACGGAAACGCTCCGCTCTGCCGCGCGACTTCCCGGCCATTCCTGAACAGGATCAGGCTGGGAATCGAGCGGATGCCCAGTTGGGCCGACAGTTGCGGGTTGGCCTCGCTGTCGAGCTTGGCCAGGCGGCACTTGCCGGCCAGCTGGCTGGCTGCCTGTTCGAACACCGGCGCAAACGACTTGCACGGCCCGCACCAATCCGCCCAGACATCCAGCAGCAACGGCAGGTCGCCCTTGACCTGGCTGGCGTAGGCGCCCTGGTTCAGGTCGAAAGGCTTGTTCAGCAGCACCTCGCCCTTGCAGCGCCCGCATTTCGGCTGGTCGCCGAGGCGTTCGGCAGGCAGGCGGTTGAGGCCGTTGCAGTGGGGGCAGGGGATCATCAGGGGGTCGGACATGGGCATGGGCTCCGCAGGATTGGCCATTGTTCCTATCTGGAGGCTGGAGCGCGCTTTATCAAGGCGCTGCGCCGGTGTCGCATACCCTCACACTTTTCAGTCACTGGGTCTCTGGTTGAGTACCTAGCCTGAAGGTGTACGCCATCGGTCAGATTATTTCATAGCAAATTGCGATAGTTTGATGCGGCGGCTAGTCTCTATAGCAAGATGCGATAAGGATGTTGCATGCGGGTGATTACCGAGAAGCGGATTCGCGAGGCCAGGGCGAAATGGCCTGAGGCTGCCAGTGCGCTGGATGCCTGGTGCAGGCGGATCAAAGGGAGCAGTCCTGGAAATTTTTCAGCGCTCAAGGCGATATTTCCGGCGACAGACAAGGTCGGCAGGCTGCATGTGTTTGATATCGGTGGGAACAAGCTGCGGCTGATTGCGGGTGTGCATTACGGTGCCCAGCAGCTGTAGATGAAGCAGGTGCTGGACCACCGCGACTATGACAAGGGTAAATGGAAGGAGACGTGTTGATGAGCGCTGCCGTCAAGCAGGCATCCGAGCACTGGCCGTTTGTGGAACCACTGCTGCGCAAACCAAAAAACGAGTCCGATTACGATGCTCTTGTCGAGGCTCTCGACGAGCTGCTGGGCATCGTGGGTGAAGACGAATCGAATCCGCTCATGAGCCTGGTGAGCATCATCAGTGATTACATCGAGGCTTATGACAAGGAACACTGGCCCATGCCGCTGGCCAGCGGGGCCGATGTGCTGCGGGAGATGATGCGCGAGCATGGCCTGAAGCAGAGCGATTTGCCCGGGGTGGGGCCGCAATCGGTGGTCTCCGAGATCCTCAGCGGCAAGCGCCAGCTCAACCTGCGCCAGATCCGCTGGCTGGCCGAGCGCTTTGGGGTACGGGAGCAGATCTTTATCTGAGCCAGCCGTATGGCCTCGTGCTTCAGGATGAGCAACTGATTTCCAGATGCTTGCCCCATTCCGGGGGCCTTTCGGCATAGGCCTCCATCCCTGGCTGTTCCTCGAACGGTTGGCTCAGTACCGCGTGTAGCTGGCGTACTTCGGTGTAATCACCTTTTTCCGCAGCCTCGATGGCCCGCTGCGCCAGGTAGTTGCGCAGGATGTACAGCGGGTTGACCGCGTGCATGCGTGCCTGGCGCCGAGCTTCATCCTGGTCCGGCTCGCGGGCGACACGGGCGGTGTAGCGTTCGGCCCAGGCGTCGAAGCCCCTGAGGTCGATGAAGTCGTCGCGCAGGCGTGTCACCGCCAGGTGGGCCGGCTGGTCGCCCAGGCGGCGGAAGAACAGGCTGTAGTCGACGCCGCCGACCTGCATCCGCTGCAGCAAATCCTCCACCAGTTGCTGGTCGCCATCTTCTGCGGTGGTCAGGCCGAGGCGGCGGCGCATCAGGTCCAGGTAGTGGGCCTGGTACAGCGGCAGGAACAGTCCGAGGGCTTCGCGCAGGGCCTCGACGCTGATGAACGGTGTCAGTGCCTGCGCCAGCGCACTGAGGTTCCACTGGCCGATCGGCACCTGGTTGCTGAACGAGTAGCGGCCCTGGTCGTCGGAGTGGTTGCAGATGAAGTGGGCGTCGAAATCATCGAGGAAGGCGAAGGGGCCGAAGTCGAAGGTGATGCCCAGGATCGACATGTTGTCGGTATTCATCACGCCATGGCAGAAACCATAGGCCTGCCATTTGGCGATCAGCTCGGCGTTGCGCTCGACGATTTCGCGGAACATCGCCAGGTATGGCTCCGGCTGTGCCAGGCACTCGGGGAAGTGCTGCGCCAAGACGTATTCGGCGAGCTGTTTGTGCTGCTCGGTCTGCTGGGTGTAGTAGAAGTACTCGAAGTGGCCGAAGCGGACATGGCTCGGCGCCAGGCGCAGGACCATCGCCGCGCGCTCCTGCCGCTCGCGCCAGACCGGGGTATCCGAACCGATCACGCACAGTGCGCGGCTGCTGGGAATGCCCAGGGCCTGCAGGGCTTCGGAGGCGAGAAATTCGCGGATCGACGAGCGCAGCACCGCTCGGCCGTCGCCCATGCGTGAGTAGGGGGTCTGTCCGGCACCCTTGAGGTGCAGGTCCCAGTGTTCGCCGGCCGCGTTTTTGACCTCGCCGAGCAGCAGCCCGCGGCCATCGCCCAGGCGCGGGTTGTAGGAGCCGAACTGGTGTCCCGAATAGACCATCGCCCGTGGCTCGGCCTCGGCCCACAGCGTGTGGCCGCCGAACAGCTGGGCGAAGTCGTCCTCTTCGGCGCTCGCCGGGTCCAGGTCGAGCAGCGCCATGGCCGCCGGGCTGGCCGCGACCAGGCGCGGGTTGTCGATGGGCTCGGGCAGCACATGGGTGGAAAAGGCATCGCCCAGGCGGGCGAAGCGGTTGTCGAAGGTCAGTTCGTCGAGGGCTTTCAACGGCCATCTCCAGCAGAATGTCCTGGCATTCTGCTGGGATTAGCCGGCTTGCGCTAGTCGAGCTTGGCCGCGGGAGGGACTTGATCCGGTTTGGCGGGTACCAGGGTGGGTGCCTCGTCTTCCACTGGCACCAACTTGTATTCCTGGCCATGCAGGTTCTTGAGGTAGACCTCCATCTGCCGGAAGGAGATGTTGATGTGCTCCTTCTTGAATTCGCGGTTGATGAAGCGGTTGACCTCGTCGATCACCGGGTTGCGGTCGCCCAGGTCGCGCACGTGCATGCGCAGCTCATGATCCAGCGTGCTTTCGCCGAAGTTGAGGAAATACACGTGTGGCTCGGGTTCCTTGAGCACCCGCGGGTTGTCGCGGGCGGCCTTGAGCAGCAGTTCCTTCACGCGGTCCAGGTCGGAGCCGTAGTCCACGCCGAGCTTGAGGGTCACGCGGGTGACGGTGTCGGTCAGCGACCAGTTGATCAGTTGCCCGGTGATGAAGGTCTTGTTCGGGACGATGATGTCCTTGCGATCGAAGTCGGTGATGGTGGTGGCGCGGATGCGGATCTTGCTCACCGTACCCGACAGCGTGCCGATGGTGATGGTGTCGCCGATGCGGACCGGACGCTCGAACAGGATCATGATGCCGGAGATGAAGTTGGCGAAGATTTCCTGCATGCCGAAACCCAGGCCCACCGAGAGCGCCGCCACCAGCCATTGCAACTTGTCCCAGCTCACGCCGAGGGTCGACAGGGTGGAGACGAAACCGATGCCGACAATGATGTAGGACAGCAGCGTGGTGGTGGCGTAGGCGCTGCCTTGGGCCAGGTCGAGCTTGGACAGCACCAGGACTTCCAGCAGGCCGGGCAGGTTGCGCGCCAGGGCCAGGGTGATACCGACGATCGCCAGTGCTCCGATCAGGTTGCCGAGGGTGATCGGCACCATGCTCATGGCCGCGCCGGTGCCGCTGGTGTATTCGTAGAGGGTGATGTTGTCCAGGTAGGAGAACACCGTGATCAGGTCCGACCAGACCCAGTACAGCGCGGCGACGAAGCCGCCGAGCAGGGCCAGGCGGATCAGGCGCAGGGACTGCTGGTTGACCTGTTCGATGTCCAGGGTCGGTTCCTCGACCACCACCTCGCCGTCGCCCGCTTCCTTGGCCGCCTGGCGTTTGCTCAGGGCACGCTGGTAGGCCAGGCGCCGGGCGGCCACGGCCAGCCCGCGAACGAAGGTGGCCTCGATCACCAGCCAGAACATCAGCAGGTACAGGGTGTCGATCAGTCGATCGCTGAGTTTCAGCGCGGTGTAGTAGTAGCCGAAGCAGACCGCGACGAACAGGGCGATGGGCAGGGCGGTGAAGAGTACGCCGATCAGTTTGCGGAACAGCGAGGCCTTGCCGTGGTTCGGGCTGCCCAGCAGCAGGCGGCTGAGCAGCCAGGCCATCAGCGCATAGCAGGTCAGTACCACGCCGATGCCGAGCACGTCGTCGGCCAGCGATGCCGGCTGCAGCTCGGCCACGGCCACCACGGCCACCAGGGCCAGCACGACGAAGCCCAGGCGCCGTACCCAGCCCTGGAGGAATTCGACCTGGGGTTTTTCCCAGTGGAAATGCAGCTCGGCGACACCACCGGGCGCCAGCACCCGGTACGCGGTGTAGAACACCAGCCAGGCCTGGGAGATTTGCAGCAGCGCGGCGCCGAGGTTGGCGTTCTGGCCGCGGGCGTCGATCTGCAGGGCGTAGCCGCACAGCGCCAGGGCCAGGGTGACCGGCATCGCCAGGAGGATGTTGACCAGGATTGCCAGCGGCGTATGCCACTGGCTGTCGCGCTTGAAGTGGCCGATGTCCTTGTGGACCTTGTTCAGCCGCCCGTAGAGGTAGTTGCGCTTCCACAGGAGCCCGCCGATCACCAGCAGCAGCGGCAGGAACAGCAGGGGGCGTTGCAGCAGGCCGTCAGTCAGTTCGCTGATGCTGGACAGCCAGGGCAGCGTGGTGACCTGTTTCTGCAGGCGGTTGGGCACGCCTTCCAGCCACTCCAGGTCCAGCGGTTTGTTGCTGGGGATCCAGAACATCTGCTCGTCGAGGGTCGCGCGCAGGTTCTGGGCCGTGCTGAGCAACTGTTTCTGGTTCAGTTGCAGGGTGATGGACTCGTTGAGCAACGCGCTCAGTTCGCGGTTCAGGCGTTCCAGCAGGTCGCTGCGGGTCACGGCCAGGTCGAGCAGGGTGCGGCGCAACTGGGGGGTGACCTGCTCCGGCGGCTGGGTCGCCAGCAGGTTCTCCACGTAGCTGGACGGACTGCTGAGCAGTTCACGCTGCTGGTTGACCTCGAACTGGTACAGACGGATGTCGGCGATCTCGTCCGCCAGGTTCTTGTCGACCTTCAGGCGGGGCAGGGCCTGTTTCTGCTTGTAGAGAATCTTCGACAGCAGCAGGCTGCCCTTGAGCACGTTGATCTGCTCGTCCAGGGCCTGGTCGCTCTGGGTCAGGGTGTCGAGCTGCTGTTTGGTCTGCAGGTTCTGCTGGGTCAGCTCGTTGAGACGGTCGGTGCTCTTGAGCAGGTAGTCGGAGAGCCTCAGGTTGGTCGCGCTCTCGGTCGCCAGCAGGCTGCTGTCGCCGGCTTTCTGCGCTTCGATGGACTGCTGGGTGACGGTCTGCTGGGACTGGGCCAGGCGCTTCTGGTTGATCAGTGTCTGCATGTCCTGGATTTCCTGCTCCAGGCGCGCGGTCTTTTCCATCAGCAGGTCGTGCTGGCTGTTGCCCAGGTCCTGCAGTTGGCTATTGCCCGCCAGTTCCTGGCGGCGCAGCGGGATCAGCGCGTTGATCGACGCCAGCTCGGCGGTCAGTTGGTTGCGTTGTTCGATGCTGAGGGTCTTGCCGTTGTCCTTGCCCAGCTTGAGGATGGTGTTGATCTGCTGGATGCGGGTCTGGCTGCTGCTGATTTCCGACTGGGCCCGTTCGGGGCGGGTCTGGGCGGTGATGATCAGGCTGTTGGCGTCGGCCAGGGCCTTTTGCAGTTCACCCTGCTGGGTGGTGCGCTCGGCCAGCAGTTGCTCCAGTTGCGGCACCGATTGGCTGGCATAGCGCTGGGCGACCGGAATCACCCGGGTGGCTTTCAGGCGAGCCAGTTCGCGCTGGTTCTCGCTGGTCTGGCGCGGGGCTTCGGCCACCTGCTGCTTGGTTGCGGCCAGGCGCCTGGTGTAGTCGTCGGCACTGGACAGCCAGCTCAGGGTCTGTTGCAGCACCTGTTGCAGGGCTTTCTGATCGGCATCCGGCAGCTTGCGATCGGCGATCTTGTCCAGGCTCTGCTGGACCGACTCGCTGGTGGGCGGCTCGGCAGCCTGCAACGTGCCGACGGAAAGACTCAGGCCCAGCAGGGCGGCAAGAGAAACAGAGCGCAAGAAGGACATAGGTACCGATCGAGCCAGGTAAGTCGGGAAGTGGGCAGTTTAGAGGAAGAGTCCCGGCCCTGGGCGACTTCCTTCGGGGAATCTGACGCCGACTTTGCCGATCTTGTTCCCGTCCATGACCGCCACGGTCCAGATGGTGTTGTTCCACTCCACCTGGTCGCCGACGATGGGCGCGCCACCGACCTTGTGGGCGATGAAGCTGCCCAGCGGGGTATTCGGGTCGTCGCCTTCGAGTTTCAGGCCATACAGGGCCGCGACCGCGCCCAACTGGGCGTCGCCCTCGAGGACGAAGTCGCCGAAGAAGCGCAGGTCGAGGCCGCGTTGCGGGGCCTGGCTGAACAGCTTGCCGAGGGCCGGCAGGTTGTGTTCGTGGCCGATGACGCAGAGCAGGTCGCCGACTTCCAGGGTGGTACTACCCGACGGATGGAGCAATTGCTGGCCGCGGAACAGGGCGGCGATGCGTGTGCCCTCGGGCATCTTCAGCTCGCGCAGGGCGGCACCGATGCACCATTTCTCCGCACCGAGGCGATAGACGAACAGTTCCCACTCGCTGGTGACGTGCACTTCCAGGGCGGCCCGGGAAATCGGCGCCGGCTCCGGTGGTACGGTGACCTTGAGCAGCTTGGCCACCCAGGGCAGGCTGGTGCCCTGCACCAGCAGCGACACCAGCACGATGAAGAACGCCAGGTTGAAGTAGAGCTGCGCATGGGGCAGGCCGGCCATCAGCGGGAACACCGCGAGAATGATCGGGACCGCGCCGCGCAGGCCAACCCAGGAGATAAAGGCCTTTTCCCGGCCATGGAAGGCGCGGAACGGCAGCAGGCCGACCACCACCGACAGCGGCCGGGCGAACAGGATCATCCACAGCGCCAGCCCCAGGGCCGGCAGGGCGATGGGCAGCAGGTCGTGCGGCGTGACCAGCAGGCCCAGCACCAGGAACATGCCGATCTGCGCCAGCCAGGCCATGCCGTCGAGCATGTGCAGGATGCCGTGGCGGCTGCGCACCGGGCGGTTGCCGATCACCAGGCCACACAGGTAGACGGCGAGGAAGCCACTGCCGTGCAGGGCGTTGGTCAGGGCAAAGACCACCAGGCCGCCAGCGATCACCAGGATCGGGTACAGGCCGTTGGCCAGGTTGATGCGGTTGACCAGTTGCAGCATCAGCCAGCCGCCGCCGAGGCCGATGACGCCGCCGATGCCGAATTCACGAACCAGGTGGCCGAGCAGGCTCCAGTGCAGGCCGGTCTGGCCGCTGGCGAGCATGTCGATCAGGGTCACGGTGAGGAACACCGCCATCGGGTCGTTACTGCCCGACTCGATTTCCAGGCTGGCGGTCACCCGTTCGTTGAGGCCCTTGCCGCCGAGCAGGGAGAACACCGCGGCGGCGTCGGTCGAGCCGACGATGGCGCCGATCAGCAGGCCCTGGATGATGTTCAGGTCGAACAGCCAGGCGGCGGCCATGCCGGTCAGCCCGGTGGTGATCAGCACGCCCACCGTCGCCAGCGACAGCGCCGGCCAGAGTGCCACGCGGAAGCTCGCCACCCGCGTGCGCAGGCCGCCATCGAGCAGGATCACGGCGAGCGCCAGGTTGCCCACCAGGTAGGCGGTCGGGTAGTTGTCGAAGATGATGCCGCCGCCGTCAACGCCGGCGGTCATGCCCACCGCGAGGATGATCACCAGGATCGGGATGCCCAGGCGCGAGGAGAGGGAACTGACCAGGATACTTGCGCCTACCAGCAACGCGCCGATCAAGAACAGGCTGTTGATGGTCGTCGCATTCAAAGGCAGTACTCCATAAAGCTGGAAAGGCGGGTGCGCAGACTGAACCATGCAGTCTGCGTGCCAGCGATTCTAACCTGTTGAAATGTACCGCTGTCAAAAGCTTTAGAACCACTCCTCGCGCATCGACAGGCAGGTGTCGTCCCGTGCCTGCAGAATCGCCAGTTCATGATGGCAGCCTGGCACCTCCCAGGTCAGGAAGTAGCGGGCCGCCTGCAGCTTGCCCTTATAGAACGCGAGGTCGGCGGCGTTGCCCCTGGCCAGGCCTTCCTCGGCCCGCACCGCCTGCTCCAGCCAGCGCCAGCCGATTACCGTGTGGCCAAAAGCCTTGAGATACAGCGCCGAGTTGGCCAGGCCGCTGTTGACCTTGCCTTGTGCCAGGTCGCCGAGCAGGCCGATGGTCACTGCCTGCAGGCGGGCGACCAGTTGCTCCAGCGGTTCGCGCAACGCATCCAGCGCCGGGTACGCGGCGGCACGCTGGCCGGTGTCGGCGATCAGGCGGATCAGTTGCTTGAGGCCGGCGCCGCCGTTCTGCGCCAGCTTGCGGCCGAGCAGGTCCAGCGACTGGATGCCATGGGTGCCCTCGTGGATCGGATTCAGGCGGTTGTCGCGGTAGTACTGCTCCACCGGGTACTCGCGGGTGTAGCCATGGCCGCCGAGGATCTGGATGGCCAGTTCGTTGGCCTTGAGGCAGAACTCCGACGGCCAGGATTTGACGATCGGCGTCAGCAGGTCGAGCAGTTCATGGGCCTGTCGCCGATCGGCTTCCGATTCCAGGGTGGTGGTGTCGTCGAACAGACGGGCGGCGTACAGGCCCAGGTCGAAGGCGCCTTCGACATAGGCCTTCTGGGTCAGCAGCATGCGCTTGACGTCGGCGTGCTGGATGATCGCCACCGGTGCGGTGTTCGGGTCCTTGCTGTCGGGCAGCCGGCCTTGCGGACGCTCCCGTGCATATTCCAGGGAGTACAGGTAGCCGGCGTAGCCGAGCATGACCGCGCCCATGCCGACGCCGATGCGCGCCTCGTTCATCATCTGGAACATGTAGCTGAGGCCGTGATGGGGTTTGCCCACCAGATAACCCACGCAATTGCCGTTATCGCCGAAGTTCAGTGCCGTGGAAGTGGTGCCGCGCCAGCCCATCTTGTGGAACAGCCCGGCCAGCAACACGTCGTTGCGCGCACCGAGGCTGCCATCGTCGTTGACCAGGAACTTGGGCACGATGAACAGCGAGATACCCTTCACCCCAGGTGGGGCATCCGGCAGCTTGGCCAGAACCATGTGCACGATGTTTTCCGACAAGGGGTGGTCGCCGCCGGAAATGAAGATCTTGTTGCCCTTGAGCCGGTAGCTGCCGTCGGTCGCAGGTTCGGCGCGGGTACGGATATCGGCCAACGACGAGCCGGCGTGGGGCTCGGTCAGGGCCATGGTGCCGAAGAAGCGGCCGTCGATCATCGGCTGCAGGAAGCGGCGCTTCTGTTCGTCGCTGCCGAAGCTCTCGATCAGGTTGGCCGCGCCCATGGTCAGGAACGGGTAGGAGGTCGACGCGGCGTTGGCCGACTGGAAGTGCGCGAAGCAGGCCTGGGACAGCAGGGTCGGCAGTTGCATGCCGCCGGCCTCGAAGCTGCGTGCGGCATTGAGGAAACCGGCCTCGAGGAACGCATCCACCGCCGGCTTCACTTCCGGGATCAGGATCGCTTCGCCATTTTCATAGCGCGGTTCGTTTTCATCGTTCTTGCGGTTGTGCGGCGCGAAGAACTTTTCGGCGATGGTGCGGGCGGTGTCCAGGGCGGCGTCGAAGGTCTCCCGCGAATGTTCGGCGAACCGCTCGCGGCGGGTCAGGCCTTCGGCATCGAGGACTTCGTACAGCTCGAAAGCCAGATTGCGGGAACTGAGCAGCGTCTCGGACATGGCGGCCTACCTTTGATGGGATGAATCGAGTCTAGGTGGCTGAATGGACAGTGCCTAGCAAGATTGATCTGGGTGATGGAGGGTCAAAGCGACGACGTGGTCCGCCCCTTTGTCCGTCGGCCTGCTCGTGGAAGTGTGGGTTTTCCTGACATTCGAAGCAGGTGGTTTGTCGCCGATCTGTCCCCGCGACTTCTATGGTTGGGGGGCAAGCAGGTGACTGTCGCCAGCGGACTTTGAATGGAAGCTTCTTTCGTCAAGGGTAGGAGCGACAGGGCAGTCCCTCTGTCAGGTCTGCCTTGCCTTTTGAGTTCTGTTGCAAACAGGCCTGGCGCCCATTGCGGGCGCCAGGCTGGCGGGCGGATCAGCCGATGGTCATCAGGCTGGCGTTACCGCCGGCCGCCGCAGTGTTGACGCTCAGTGCCCGCTCGATCACCAGACGTTCCAGCGCGATGCCGGTTTCGCCCTGGGACAGGCCCTGCACGCCAACGATCGCGCCGGCCCGTTTCGCCACCTGCTGGCACACGGCGCGCAACTGGTCGGAGTGGCCGTGATGCAGGACCGCGTCGAACACCACCTCGTCCTTGTGCCAGTCGGCGACCCGCTGGATGCGCGCCTGCACTTCCTTCGGCAGGCGCGCATACAGGGCCTTGCCCGGTTCGCCTTCCGGCCACAGCGCCGAGCTGCCCACCGCCAGCACGGCGGCGAGCTGGGTCAGCAGATCCGCCTCGAGTTCGGCCAGGCACAGCACGTGCTCCCGCGGCAGGATGGCGTAGCTGTTGCGCTCGCCGGTCGGACCGGCCAGGGCGCGGGTGATGCCGCTCTGCGACTGGGTGGCGAAGCGTGCGCAGAGGTCAGCCAGTTCCTGCTGCTGGTTGGCCGCAGCCCAGGCCTGCAGGGCGCTCAGTGGTTTGCCCATGGCTGCACGCAGGCGCACGTCCGGTGCATTGTGTGCGTCTACGCGGGCGAAGGACTGCTCGATGGCATCGGCCGGACGGGTCGACAGCAGGCGATACAGGTACAGCGGGCCGCCGGCTTTCGGGCCGGTGCCCGACAGCCCCTCGCCGCCGAACGGCTGCACGCCGACCACCGCGCCGACGATGTTGCGGTTGACGTAGACGTTGCCGGCGTTGACGTTGTCGACCACCTTGGCAATGGTTTCGTCGATCCGGGTGTGTACGCCCAGGGTCAGGCCATAGCCGCTGGCGTTGATCTGTGCGATCAGCTGGTCGATGTCCTTGCGCTTGTAGCGCACCACGTGCAGTACCGGGCCGAAGATCTCGCGCTTGAGCTCATCGAAGCTTTCCAGCTCGATCAGGGTCGGCATCACGAAGGTGCCGCGCTTGCATTCCTCGCCATCGGCAATCGCCATCTGATAGACGCTGCGACCTTTTTCACGCATGCCCTGGATGTGTTTCTCGATGCCGGCCTTGGCCTCGGCGTCGATCACCGGGCCGATGTCCACCGACAGGCGCTCCGGGTTGCCCAGGCGCGATTCGGCCATGGCGCCCTTGAGCATTTCGATCACGCGGTCGGCAGAGTCTTCCTGCAGGCACAGGACACGCAGGGCCGAGCAGCGCTGGCCGGCACTGTCGAACGCCGAGGAGACCACGTCGATCACCACCTGTTCGGTCAGCGCCGAGGAGTCGACGATCATCGCGTTCTGCCCGCCGGTTTCGGCGATCAGCGGGATCGGCCGACCCTGGTTGTCCAGGCGTCCGGCGACATTGCGTTGCAGCAGGCGCGCGACTTCGGTGGAGCCGGTGAACATCACGCCCTTGACCCGCTCGTCGCCAACCAGGCGCGCACCGACGGTTTCACCGCGGCCCGGCAGCAGTTGCACCACACCTTCCGGAATGCCGGCTTCGAGCAGCAGGCGCACGGCCTGGGCGGCGATCAGTGGGGTCTGTTCGGCCGGCTTGGCCAGCACCGGGTTGCCGGCGGCCAGTGCGGCGGCAACCTGGCCGCTGAAGATCGCCAGCGGGAAGTTCCACGGGCTGATGCAGACCACCGGGCCCAGCGGACGGTGGGCGTCGTTGGTGAAGTCGTTGCGCGCCTGTACCGCGTAGTAGCGCAGGAAGTCCACCGCTTCGCGGACTTCGGCGATGGCGTTGGCGTAGGTCTTGCCGGCTTCGCGAACCAGCAGGCCCATCAGTGGCTGGATCTCGCCTTCCATCAGGTCGGCGGCGCGTTCCAGGATCGCCGCGCGTTCGGCAGGCGGTGTGGCCTGCCAGATCGGTGCGGCGTTGAGGGCGCACTGGATGGCGTTGTCGACGTCTTCGCTGTTGGCTTCCTGGACGTGGCCGACCACGTCGCGGTGATCCGACGGGTTCAGCACTGGCGCTGGGGTTTCATTGCTGGAGACGCAGCCGAGCATCGGCGCGGCTTTCCACGGGGTATTGGCGCTGGCCAGCAGGGCGCAGGACAGCGAGGCCAGGCGGTGTTCGTTGGCCATGTCGATGCCCGCCGAGTTGGCGCGTTCGGTGCCATACAGCTCGCGTGGCAGGGGAATGCGCGGATGTGGCAGGCCGAAGCCGCCTTCCTGCAGGGCCATCTGCTCGATGCTGGCGACCGGGTCGGCCACCAGTTCCTGGATGGACACGGACTGGTCGGCGATGCGGTTGACGAACGAGGTGTTGGCACCGTTTTCCAGCAGGCGGCGCACCAGGTAGGCCAGCAGTGTCTCGTGGGTGCCGACCGGCGCATAGACGCGGCACGGACGGTTCAGCTTGCCCTCGGCGACCTTGCCCACCACCTGCTCGTAGAGCGGTTCGCCCATGCCGTGCAGGCACTGGAATTCGTACTGGCCGGGGTAATAGTTCTGCCCGGCGATATGGTAGATCGCCGACAGGGTGTGGGCGTTGTGGGTGGCGAACTGCGGGTAGATGACTTCCGGTACCGAGAGCAGCTTGCGGGCGCAGGCGATGTAGGACACGTCGGTGTACACCTTGCGTGTGTACACCG
Organism: Pseudomonas sp. Tof1; assembly: GCF_055390395.1. Classification (NCBI taxonomy): domain Bacteria; kingdom Pseudomonadati; phylum Pseudomonadota; class Gammaproteobacteria; order Pseudomonadales; family Pseudomonadaceae; genus Pseudomonas; species Pseudomonas sp. Tof1. The sequence goes on from NZ_AP024344.1 coordinate 502,796, forward strand.
GGTAGCCTTCCAGGCCCTCGACCTGGGCGCGCTTGATCTCGCTGTCCCAATAGGCGCCCTTCACCAGGCGGATCATCAGGCGATGGCGGCTGCGGCGGGCCAGGTCGATCACGTAGTCGATCACGTACGGGCAGCGTTTCTGGTAGGCCTGGATCACGAAGCCGATGCCGTTCCAGCCGCTCAGTTGCGGCTCGAAGCACAGGCGTTCGAGCAGGTCCAGGGACAGCTCCAGGCGGTCGGCTTCCTCGGCGTCGATGTTCAGGCCGATGTCGTACTGCTTGGCCAGCAGAGTCAGCGACAGCAGGCGCGGGTACAGCTCCTCCATGACACGCTCGTACTGGGCGCGGCTGTAGCGCGGGTGCAGGGCCGAGAGCTTGATGGAGATGCCCGGCCTTCATAGATGCCGCGGCCATGGGAGGCCTTGCCGATGGCATGGATGGCCTGCTCGTAGGACGCCAGGTACTTCTGCGCGTCGTGCTCGGTCAGCGCCGCTTCGCCGAGCATGTCGTAGGAATAGCGGAAGCCCTTGCTTTCGAACTTGCTGGCATTGGCCAGGGCCTCGGCGATGGTTTCACCGGTGACGAACTGCTCGCCCATCAGGCGCATGGCCATGTCGACGCCCTTGCGGATCATCGGCTCGCCGCTCTTGCCGATGATGCGGCTCAGGGACGAGGTCAGGCCGGCCTCGTTATGGGTGGCGACCAGCTTGCCGGTCAGCAGCAGGCCCCAGGTGGCGGCGTTGACGAACAGCGATGGGCTGTTGCCCAGGTGCGGCTGCCAGTTGCCGGTGCTGATCTTGTCGCGGATCAGGGCGTCGCGGGTGCCCTTGTCGGGGATCCGCAGCAGGGCTTCGGCCAGGCACATCAGGGCCACGCCTTCCTGGGACGACAGGGAGAATTCCTGCAGCAGGCCCTGGACGATGCCGGCACGGCCGCCGGCGCTCTTCTGGTTGCGCAGTTTCTCGGCGATGGTCGCGGCCAGCTTGTTGGTGGCTTCGGCGGTGGCCGCCGGCAGGCGCGCCTGTTCCAGCAGCATCGGTACCACTTCCGGCTCGGGGCGACGGTAGGCGGCGGTGATGGCGGCACGCAGCACCGACTGCGGCAGGATGCTCTCGGCGAATTCGAGGAAGCACTGGTGACCATGGTCGGCCTGGACTTCACCGGCGTCGTCGGCTTCGCCACGGGGCAGGCCGCTGAGTTCGCTCAGGGTTGCACCGCTCTCGAGCTTTTCCAGGTAGTTGAAGATGGCCTGCTTGATCAGCCAGTGCGGGGTGCGGTCGATCGAATGGGCCGCCGCTTTCAGGCGTTCGCGGGTCGGGTCGTCGAGTTTGACCCCAAGGGTGGTGGTCGCCATTTTTCTTGTCCTCATGGTTGCCACTACCGCGTGGCGTCAGATGGCCGAGAGATTAGCTCTGGCTTGCGGTAGGTGCAACCAGGTGCAACCTATTTTTCTTCGAAAATATGCACCGGTTAGCCGGGACAGCTTTTCCAAGCTCTGGCAGATGATTGGCTGTTTTCAGTTTTCGTCAGCCCGTCAGGGACTTACGTTGCGCGGGGGGTAAAGGCGTGTGGGAAAAAGTGGAAAGGTGCCGAGGTGCAACTGATGGGGGTAAAACAGGTTGCGCCTTGTTCGTATTGTTGAATAGCATGCTCGATCGAGGTGCAACCTCCTACGAAGGGAGGCGCCCTTTGATGATTTTCCTGGGGAAACTCAGTCATGAATGCCCGGTCCGTTTAATCGTCTGACATGAAATGTCGTTTCGTCGGTCGCGGATCGCCGCTGAATAAAAACAATGCCAGGGCTTTTTAATGAGCGTAAGCAACCCAACCCTGATCACCTTCGTGATCTACATCGCTGCGATGGTCCTGATCGGACTGATGGCCTATCGCTCCACCAACAACCTCTCCGACTACATTCTCGGCGGTCGCAGTCTTGGCAGTGTCGTGACCGCGCTTTCGGCGGGTGCTTCCGACATGAGCGGCTGGCTGCTGATGGGGCTGCCGGGGGCGATCTACATGTCCGGCCTGTCCGAGAGCTGGATCGCCATCGGCCTGATCGTCGGGGCCTACCTGAACTGGCTGTTCGTCGCCGGTCGCCTGCGGGTCCAGACCGAACACAACGGTGACGCGCTGACCCTGCCGGACTACTTCTCCAGCCGGTTCGAGGATCGCAGCGGTCTGCTGCGGGTGATTGCCGCCATCGTGATCCTGGTGTTCTTCACCATCTACTGCGCCTCCGGCATCGTTGCCGGTGCCCGCCTGTTCGAAAGCACCTTCGGCATGTCCTACAGCACCGCCTTGTGGGCCGGTGCGGCAGCGACCATTGCCTACACCTTCATCGGTGGTTTCCTGGCGGTCAGCTGGACCGACACCGTGCAGGCCACGCTGATGATCTTCGCGCTGATTCTCACGCCGATCATCGTGCTGCTGGCCACCGGTGGCGTCGACACCACCTTCCTGGCGATCGAGGCCCAGGATCCGGGGCACTTCGACATGCTGCGCAATACCACCTTCATCGGCATCATCTCGCTGATGGGCTGGGGCCTGGGTTACTTCGGCCAGCCGCATATCCTGGCGCGCTTCATGGCGGCGGATTCGGTCAAGTCGATCGCCAATGCCCGCCGCATTTCCATGACCTGGATGATCCTGTGCCTGGGTGGCACCGTGGCAGTGGGTTTCTTCGGGATCGCCTACTTCTCGGCGCATCCCGAGGTTGCCGGCCCGGTCAGCGAGAACCACGAACGGGTGTTCATCGAGCTGGCGAAGATCCTGTTCAACCCCTGGTTGGCCGGTGTGTTGCTGTCGGCGATCCTGGCCGCGGTGATGAGTACCCTGAGCTGCCAACTGCTGGTCTGCTCCAGTGCACTGACCGAGGATTTCTACAAGGCTTTCCTGCGCAAGTCCGCTTCGCAACTGGAACTGGTGTGGGTCGGCCGGGCCATGGTGCTGCTGGTGGCGGTGATCGCCATCGCCCTGGCCGCCAACCCTGAAAACCGCGTGCTGGGCCTGGTGAGCTACGCCTGGGCCGGTTTCGGCGCGGCCTTCGGTCCGGTGGTGCTGATCTCGGTGATCTGGAAGGACATGACCCGCAATGGCGCGTTGGCCGGCATTCTGGTCGGTGCTATCACGGTGATCGTCTGGAAGCAGTTCAACCTGCTGGGATTGTACGAAATCATCCCCGGCTTCCTCTTTGCCAGCATCGCGGTCTACGTGGTCAGCAGGATGGGCCAGCCCTCGGCGCAGATGCTCCAGCGTTTCGCCGCAGCGGAGAAGCAGTTCCGCGAGGAACACTGATCCTTGATAGGGGGCGGCAAGCCCTGTAGCGACAAGGCGGCCCGTCTCCCCGGAGACGGGCCGCTGCGTTTCAGGCCTGCAGTGCCTGTTGCAGGTCTTCGAGCAGGTCCTCGATGGCCTCGATGCCGACCGACAGGCGGATCATCTCCGGTTTCACGCCGGCCTTGGCCTGTTCGGCTTCGGTCATTTGCCGGTGGGTGGTGGAGGCCGGGTGGCAGGCCAGGGACTTGGCGTCACCGATGTTCACCAGGCGCTTGAAAATCTGCAGCGCATCGTAGAACCGCACCCCGGCCTGGTAGCCGCCCTTGAGGCCGAACGAGAGAATCGCCGACGGCTTGCCCTTCATGTACTTGTGCGCCAATTCATGGTGCGGGTGGTCCGGCAGGCCGGCATAGCTGACCCAGGCCACCTGTTCGTGGGCCTTGAGGAACTTCGCCACCTTGAGCGCATTCTCGGTATGCCGTTCCATGCGCAGGGCCAGGGTCTCCAGGCCTTGCAGCAGGAGGAAGGCGTTCATCGGTGCCAGTGCCGCACCGGTATTGCGCAGCGGCACGGTGCGGGCGCGGGCGATGAAGGCCGCCGGGCCGAATTTCTCCGTGTAGACCACGCCGTGGTAGGCGGCTTCCGGGGTGTTGAGACCGGGAAATTTCTGCGGATGGTCGGCCCAGGGGAAGGTACCGGCATCGACGATCACCCCGCCCAGGGCGTTGCCATGACCGCCCACATACTTGGTCACCGAATGCACGACAATGTCGGCACCGAACAGGATCGGTTTGCACAGGATCGGTGTCGCCACCGTGTTGTCGACCATCAGTGGTACGCCATGAGCGTGGGCCACCTGGGCAAAGCTCTCGATATCGACGATGTTGCCTGCCGGATTGCCGATGCTTTCGCAGTAGACCAGCCGGGTGTTCTCGTCGATCAGTTCGGCGACCGCTTCGGGCGAGTCGTCGCGGGCAAACCGCACTTCGACACCGAAGCTGGGCAGCAGGTGGGCGAAGAGGGTGTAGGTGCCGCCATAGAGCTGCGGGGTGGAAACGATATTGTCGCCGGCGCGGGTCAGGGTCTGGATCGCGTAGTGGATCGCCGCGCTGCCGGCGGACACGGCCAGGGCGGCGATTCCCCCTTCCAGTGCCGCCAGGCGCTGTTCGAGCACGTCGTTGGTGGGATTCATGATCCGGGTGTAGATATTGCCCGGAACATCGAGGTTGAACAGGTCGGCGCCGTGCTGGGCGTTATCGAATTCGAAGGCGACGTTCTGGTAGATGGGTACGGCCACGGCCTTGGTGGTCGGGTCCGACTTGAATCCGTGATGGAGCGCAATCGTTGCGTCTTTCATAAGGTCTCGACTCAGTGAAATTCCATTAATTGAGCACTGCCGGGCAGTTGCGGTGGCCTAATGGTCTCGTGTGTCTGAGTCGCCAGGGATCTCGGGTGGGTGCCCGCAATCGGACCGCAAACCGGTGCGCCAGTGTCCGCTACTGGCGCCGGATCGGCAAGTGATCCAGGTTAAGCCGGCTCGTTGTCCGCCTGATTGACGAAGATCAGTACACCGAGCAAGGCCATGTAGAACCTGAAGGCTGCCTCCTGGCCGTTCCAGATTTTCGATTGCCACATCAGGAACCATTCGCCGCCCACCACCATGAAGCCGAAGAACCACACCAGAAAACCCAGGGTCGTGCCGGCGATGACGCCTTTCTTCGCCCGGGCGAAGCTGGCGGCGTCGGCCTTGCGGGCTCGCCACAGCGACAGTGCGCCAAAGGCCAGCAGCGCGCAGGTCAAGCCTTCGCCGAGGATGATCAGCCAATAGGCGACGTGCCACAGCATCGGCGTGGTGATTGCGCGGTACATCACGGCGTTGTCAGGGAAGGTGGTGTCCATGCTCAGTACGTGGCTGACGAAAGCGAAGTTGGAGGCGTAGTCGCTGACGTTGTTGAAGGTGACCATGAAGGCGAAGGCGGCGAGTGCCAGGCTCAGGACGATTTTGGCGTAGCGGGTGGTCATCGGGTCGAATCCTTCGAATGAGAGGGCGTGACGTTACCATGGGCGCTCCGGCGAGTCTGTCGGCGGCGGTCCCTGCCGCCTGTACGTTGCGACCTGACGGCGGCTGGAGCACAGGGTAAACTTCGCCTCCTGCGCAGGAGTTGCCATGAATTACCGTCACGCCTTCCACGCCGGCAACCATGCCGACGTCTTGAAACACCTGGTCCTGACCCGCCTGATCGCCCTGATGGCGCGCAAGGAACAGCCGTTCGCCTATCTCGACAGTCACGCCGGTATCGGCCTGTATGACCTCAAGGGCGACCAGGCCAGCCGTACCGGCGAATACCTGGAGGGGATCGCCCGCCTGTGGGGTCAGCAGGACCTGCCGGCCATGACCGCCGATTACCTGCGGGTGCTGCACGAGATGAACCCCGATGGCGAGTTGCGCTACTACCCGGGGTCGCCGGAATTGGCGCGGCGCCTCACCCGTGGCCAGGACCGGGTGCTGCTCAACGAGAAGCACCCGGAAGACGGCAAGCTGCTCAAGGACAACATGAAGGGCGACCGGCGTGTGGCGGTGCACCTGGGGGAGGGCTGGCACCTGGCGCGGGCCCTGCTGCCGGTGGCGGAAAAGCGTGCAGTGATGCTGATCGACCCGCCATTCGAGCAACTGGACGAGATGCAGCGCTGTGCCGCGTCGCTCAAGGAAGCCATCGGGCGCATGCGCCAGACGGTGGCGGCGATCTGGTATCCGATCAAGGATCAGCGAGCGCTGAAGCGTTTCTACCAGGACTTGGCCGGTACCGGCGCGCCGAAGCTGTTGCGGGTGGAGTTGCTGGTGCATCCGCTGGATACGCCGGCGAGCCTGAATGGCTCGGGACTGGCGATTGCCAACCCGCCGTGGGGGCTGGAGGATGAGCTGCGTGAGCTGTTGCCGTGGCTGGCGCAGAAACTGGCGCAGACCCAGGGCGACTGGCGGATGGACTGGCTGATTGCCGAGTGAGTAGGTGGCCGTGATAGCTGTAGGAGCCGGGCTTGCCCGCGAAGCGTTTGGCGATCTTGCCAACGCTTTCGCGGGCAAGCCTGCATCCTACAAGGGCCGGGGTGCTCAGATCGGGCAACTGACGCCGGTGCCACGAATGCCGCAGTAGCCTTCCGGGTTCTTCGCCAGGTATTGCTGGTGATAGGCCTCGGCGTAGTAGTAGGTCGGCGCCTCGGAAATTTCGGTGGTGATGGTGCCCAGCCCGGCCTTGGTCAGTTCCGCCTGGAACACCTGGGCGCTTTTGCGGGCCGCCTCCAGTTGCTCCGGCTTGGTGGCATAGATCACCGAGCGGTACTGGGTGCCGATGTCGTTGCCCTGGCGCATGCCCTGGGTCGGGTCGTGCAGTTCCCAGAACTGCGCCAGCAACTGTTCGTAGCTGACGATTTCCGGCTCGTAGACCACCAGCACCACTTCGCTGTGGCCGGTCAGGCCGGAGCAGACTTCCTCGTAGGTCGGGTTGGGGGTGAAGCCGCCGGCATAGCCGACCGACGTGCTGTACACGCCCTCACGCTGCCAGAAACGCCGCTCCGCGCCCCAGAAGCAGCCCAGGCCGAAGATCGCGAATTCGACGTTGCCGGGGAATGGCCCCAGCAGCGGGTGGCCGTTGACGAAATGCTTGTCCGGAACGGCCATCGGGGTTTCACGGCCAGGAAGAGCTTGTTCTTTGGTTGGGAGCACGTTTTTGTTCACCAGTATTTCCGAGCGCAAGACCATGTCGCAGTCCTCTCAGTCAGGTTGAAATGAGCTGTAGCTATTGAAGTAGACCGACAGTGTGCCCGAGTGTTGCTGCGCTGTCAGGCCAAAGGTCCGCGCGGGTAGCGCCTGAGCTGCTGGATCAGCTCGGCTCCCGGGATCGGCCGGTCGAACAGGTAGCCCTGGCCGACGTCGCAGCGATGGCGGCGCAGGAAGGTCAGTTGCTCGGACGTTTCGATGCCTTCGGCCACCACCTTGAGTTTCAGGTTGTGGGCCATGGCGATGACCGCGGAGGTGATTTCCATGTCGTCCTGGTTGTCCGGGATCTCATGGATGAAGCTGCGGTCGATCTTGATGATGTCGATCGGGAATTTCTTCAGGTAGCTCAGCGACGAATAGCCGGTGCCGAAGTCGTCCATGGCCAGGGTCAGGCCGATTTTCTTCAACTGGTCGAGCTGCTGGCGGGTGTCGTCGGTGGCTTCCAGCAGCAGGCCTTCGGTCAACTCCAGCTCCAGCAGCGACGGCGGCAGTTGTTCCTCCTTGAGGATACTGGCCAGGGAGGCGACCAGGTCCGGGTCGGAGAACTGCTTGGGCGACAGGTTGATCGCCACCTGCAGGTTGCCCAGGCCGCAAGCGGTCAGGGCCTTGCTCATGCGGCAGGCCTGGCGCGCGATCCATTTGCCGATCGGGATGATCAGGCCGGTTTCCTCGGCAACGCTGATGAACTGGTCCGGGCGGATCATGCCCTTTTCCGGATGGTTCCAGCGCAACAGCGCCTCCATCCCCAGCAGGCGGCCGCTGCGCAGGCACAGCTTGGGCTGGTAGAACACGTCCAGCTCGTTCTGGGTCAGGGCGCGGCGCAGATTGTTCTCGACGAACAGCTTGTAGCTGGCCTCGGCGTTCAGCGCCTCGGTGAACACCTGGACCTGGTGCTTGCCGTTGGCCTTGGCCTTGTGCAGGGCCAGGCCGGCGTTGCGCATCAGGGTTTGCGGGTCGCGCCCGTGCAGCGGCGCGCTGGCCAGGCCGACGGAGCCGGTGACGCTGATCAGTTGGTTGTCGACGAACATCGGTTTGTCGAGGGTCGTCAGCAGTTGGGTGGCGATCTGCTGGCCGGTTTCCAGGTCGGTATCGTCGAGCAGGACCGCGAATTCGTTACTGGCAAAGCGCGCCAGGCTGCCGCTCGGGCTCAGGCTGTTGCGCAGGCGGCGAGCCAGGCTGATCAGCAGCTTGTCGCCCGTCTGGTGGCCGAGGCTGTCGTTGATCCGCTTGAAGTTGTCGATGTCCACCAGCAGCAGGCTGATCGGCGAGTCGCTGTCGCGGGCGAAGCGTTCGTCGAGGTTGCGGATGAACGCCGGGCGGTTGCCCAGGTTGGTCAGGTTGTCGGTGTAGGCCAGGCGTTCGATGCGCTGCTGCGCGAGCTTGGTCTGGGTGATGTCTTCGTAGATGCCGATGTAGTGGGTCAGTTCGCGGTTGTCGCCATAGACCTTGGAGATCGACAACTGCCCCCAGTAGGGTTCGAGGTTCTTGCGGCGGCTCTTGAATTCGCCCTGCCAGCTGTTGCTCTGGGCCAGGCTCGACTGCGCGTCGAACAGCAGTTCGCTGATATTCTCCAGGGCTGGCAGTTCGGAGAGCTTCTGGCCGTGGACTTCCTCGGCGCTGTACTGGGTGATGGCGGTGAAGCTCGGGTTGACGTATTCCACCACACCGTCGCAGTTGACCAGCAGGAAGGCGTTGGCGCTCTGTTCGACCGCCCGCTGGAACAGGTGCAGGGCACTGGTGGCGGTGCGCCGGTTGTGGTTGCTGATGACCTGGGCGAACTGGTCCGCCAGCTCGCCGGCAAAGGCGATTTCATCCGATTGCCAGGCGCGGGTCTGGCCGGTCTGCTCCAGGCAGAGCACTCCCACCACCTGGCCATCGATGCGAATGCTGGCATCGAGCATGGCGTTGACGTCACGCGGGCGCAGGGTTTCGGCCATCTCGCGGGTGCGAGGGTCGCGGGTGGCGTTATGGGCGTCGATGGCGCGGCTGGTGTGCAGCGCTTCGAGGTAATCGGGGAACTGGCTCGCGTCGATCTCGTCCGGCAGGAGGTATTCCTGGTTGTGGCGGTGGTAGGCGGAGATCGGGATCAGGCGCTGCCCTTCGAGGTTCCAGATGCTGGCGCAGTCGATTTCGTAGATGTCGCAGGCGCAGCGGGTGATCAGCTCGGCGGCTTCCTGCAGCGAATTGTTGATGCTGTAGCGTTGTCGGGCCAGGCGCAGGATCAGGTCCTGCTGGGCGCGCACCCGGTCGAGGTGCTGCAGTTGCTCCTGCTGGGCGCGCTGGTTGAGTTCCAGGGCGATCTGCAGGCGGCTGTTCTGGGTGGCGAGGTCGGTGAGCGGCAGTTGCGGCTCCAGCCCGAACAGGCCTTCGACCACCAGCAGGTAGCCGCGCAGCAGATGGCGGTTGTGCTGCCTGTAGGCTTCACCCATCTCCAGCAGAGTCAACGGGCCCTGGGTGGTATGCAGGGTGTAGCGCACCAGATAATGCGTGTTCTCGGCCAGTTGCAGCTGGATGGCGTCATGCAGGCGATAACGGGCTTCGGGCTCCATCAGGCTGGCATAGGGCGAGCCGACCAGGGCGCACAGCTCGATGGCCGGCAGGCCGAACTGGCGTTCGCAGTTGGGGTCGAGAAACAGCAGGGCCCAGCTTGCTTCATTCAGCCGTTCGAAACGCAGCATACCGAGCCGCGACGGCACCGGTAACTGAGTCACTACCTCGGCCGCCAATCTATTGGCGGCATCGGGTTGGCTTTTCATGGAGAGCTCGCTTCAAGAGTACTGATCACGCACAGGGGAGGAGGCCTTTTCCTGGCGAGTTGGGCAAGGTTGCATTAAGCGGGTCGGGCTGACAAGCAGAACAGTGGCTCTGTGCCTTCAATGTATCGGCCGAAGCTGGGAAATCTTCAATCGAGGGCGCTGGATGGGCGACGATAACCGCTCTGTGTCGCGGTTTGGCGCGTATCGGGCGGGTGTTTTCACAGGCGCAAAAAAAGCCCCGCCATCTGGCGGGGTTGAGGTACGAGCGTGGCGCTCGGAAAACGCTACGGCGCATCCGGCCTCCTTGATGCAGGAGGCCGGATAGCCGGTTACAGCAGGATGGTGCGGATATCCGCCAGCAGGTCGCTCAGGCGCTTGGTGAAGCGCGCTGCCGCGGCACCGTTGATCACGCGGTGATCGTAGGACAGCGACAGTGGCAGCATCAGCTTTGGCTGGAAGGCCTTGCCATCCCAGACCGGCTGGATGGTTGCCTTGGAAACGCCGAGGATCGCCACTTCCGGTGCGTTGACGATCGGCGTGAAGCCGGTGCCGCCAATGTGGCCGAGGCTGGAGATGGTGAAGCAGGCGCCCTGCATGTCGTCGGCGGAGAGCTTCTTGGTCCGGGCCTTTTCAGCCAGGGAAGCCGCTTCGGCGGCGAGTTGCAGCAGGCTCTTCTGGTCGACGTTCTTGATCACCGGGACCAGCAGGCCATCCGGGGTGTCGACGGCGAAGCCGATGTGCACGTACTTCTTGCGGATGACGGCCTTGCCGCTCGGGGCCAGCGAACTGTTGAAGTCCGGCAGTTCCTTGAGCAGGTGCGCGCAGCTCTTGAGCAGCAGCGGCAGGATGGTCAGCTTGACGCCAGCCTTCTCGGCCACGGCTTTCTGGGCGACGCGGAACGCTTCCAGCTCGGTGATATCCGCCGAGTCGAATTGGGTCACGTGCGGCACGTTCAGCCAGCTGCGGTGCAGGTTGGCGGCGCCGGCCTGCATCAGGCGGGTCATCGGCACTTCTTCGATTTCGCCGAAGCGGCTGAAGTCCACGGCCGGGATCGGCGGGATGCCAGCGCCACCGGTTGCACCAGCGGCAGCGGCCGGAGCTTCCTTGGCCTTCTGCATCATGGCCTTGACGTAGACCTGCACGTCTTCCTTGAGGATGCGACCGTGCGGACCGCTCGGGCTGACCGCGCTCAGGTCGACGCCGAATTCACGGGCCAGTTGGCGTACCGCCGGGCCGGCATGGACCTTGGCGCCAGCGGCGGCTGGAGCGGCTGCCGGGGCAGCGACCGGTGCCGGTGCGGCTGCAGCCGGAGCAGCGGCCTGGGTCGGTGCAGCAGGAGCGGCAGCGGGTGCCGCAGCTGCGGCAGGTGCAGCGCCCTTGACCTTGAGTTTCAGGATCAGGTCGCCGGTGCCGACTTCGTCGTCCAGCTTGATGGAAACGCTTTCCACCACGCCGGCGGCTGGCGATGGGATTTCCATGCTGGCCTTGTCGGATTCCAGGGTGATCAGCGACTGGTCGACTTCGACGGTGTCACCGGCCTTGACCGAGACTTCGATGATCTTGGCCTTGCCCGACGAGCCGATGTCCGGCACGTGGATGTCCTGCACGCTGTCGGCCACCGGAGCGGCCGGGGCCGCTGCTGGCGCTGGAGCGGCAGCCGGCGCGGCGGCTTGAGCCGGTGCCGGGGCAGCGGCAGGCGCAGCGCCTGCGACCTTCAGGACCAGGATCAGGTCGCCGGTACCGACTTCGTCGTTCAGCTTGACGTTGATGCTTTCCACCACGCCGGCAGCCGGCGACGGGATTTCCATGCTGGCCTTGTCGGACTCGAGGGTGATCAGCGACTGATCGGCCTCGATGGTGTCGCCGACCTTGACCGAGATCTCGATGATCTGGGCCTTGCCCGACGAACCGATGTCCGGCACATGCACCTGCTGCGCCGAAGCGGCAGCGGGGGCGGCGCTCGGCGCGGCCGCCGGTGCAGGTGCGGCAGCCGGTGCGGCCGGGGCTGCGGCAGGTGCCGGAGCAGCCGCTGGGGCCGCGGCAGCGGCGCCCTCGACTTCCAGTTCCAGCAGCTCGTCGCCTTCTTTCAGGCGGTCGCCCAGCTTCACCTTCAGGCTCTTGATGACACCGGCTTTCGGTGCGGGCACTTCCATGCTCGCCTTGTCCGACTCCAGGGTCAGGATGCTCTGGTCGGCTTCGATACGGTCGCCGACCTTCACAAACAGTTCGATTACTTCACCTTCACCGCTGCCGATGTCAGGTACGCGAATGAGTTCGCTCACAGGGGGTCTCCTCAGCAGTCCAGTGGGTTGCGTTTTTCCGGATCGATACCGAACTTGGCGATGGCCTCGGCCACCACTTTCGGTTCGATGTCGCCACGGTCAGCCAAGGCTTCCAGGGCTGCCAACACCACGAAATGACGGTCGACCTCGAAGAAGTGACGCAGCTTCTTGCGGCTGTCACTGCGGCCGAAGCCGTCGGTACCCAGGACTTTGAATTCCTTGGATGGGACCCACTGGCGGATCTGTTCAGCAAACAGCTTCATGTAGTCGGTGGACGCGATCACCGGGCCCTTGCGACCGGAGAGGCATTCCTCGACATAGCTCTTCTTCGGCTTCTGGCCAGGGTGCAGGCGGTTGCTGCGTTCCACGGCCAGGCCGTCGCGGCGCAGTTCGTTGAAGCTGGTGACGCTCCACACATCGGCACCGATGTTGAACTGCTCGCGCAGGATCTTCGCGGCTTCACGCACTTCGCGCAGGATGGTGCCGGAGCCCATCAGTTGCACGTGGTGGGCGGCTTCCTTGGTATCTTCCTCGAGCAGGTACATGCCCTTGATGATGCCTTCCTCGACACCGGCCGGAATGGCTGGCTGCTGGTAGGACTCGTTCATCACGGTGATGTAGTAGAAGACGTCCTGCTGCTCTTCGGTCATCTTCTTCATGCCGTCCTGGATGATCACCGCCAGCTCGTAGCCGTAGGTCGGATCATAGGTGCGGCAGTTCGGGATGGTGCCGGCCAGCATGTGGCTGTGACCATCTTCGTGCTGCAGGCCTTCGCCGTTCAGTGTGGTCCGGCCGGCGGTACCGCCGATCAGGAAGCCACGGGTACGGCTGTCGCCGGCCGCCCAGGCCAGGTCGCCGATACGCTGGAAGCCGAACATCGAATAGAAGATGTAGAACGGCAGCATCGGCTGGTTGTGGCTGGAGTACGAAGTACCGGCCGCGATGAAGGAGCTCATGGCGCCCGCTTCGTTGATGCCTTCCTCGAGGATCTGGCCCTTCTTGTCCTCGCGGTAGAACATCACCTGGTCCTTGTCGACGGGCTCGTAGAGCTGGCCGACGGACGAGTAGATGCCCAGTTGGCGGAACATGCCTTCCATACCGAAGGTACGGGCCTCGTCCGGGATGATCGGTACGATGCGCGAACCGATTTCCTTGTCCTTGACCAGTTGCGCGAGGATCCGCACGAAGGCCATGGTGGTGGAAATTTCACGGTCGCCCGAGCCGTCCAGGATCGCCTTGAGGGTATCCAGTGGCGGAGTCGGAACGCTGAAGCTCTTGGCGCGACGCTGGGGTACGAAACCACCCAGGGCGGCACGACGCTCGCTCAGGTAGCGGGCTTCGGCGCTGCCTTCTTCCGGCTTGAAGAACGGCAGGTTTTCCAGCTCCTCGTCCTTGACCGGGATGTCGAAACGATCGCGGAACGAACGCAGGCTGTCGACGTCGACCTTCTTGGTGTTGTGGGCGGTGTTTTTCGCTTCGCCCGCACCGGTGCCGTAACCCTTGATGGTCTTGGCCAGGATGACGGTAGGCTGTTCCTTGTGGTTGACCGCCTGGTGGTAGGCTGCATAGACCTTGTAAGGGTCGTGGCCGCCACGGTTGAGTTTCCAGATCTCGTCGTCGGACAGGTCGGCAACCATCGCCTTGAGTTCAGGCGAGTTGAAGAAGTGCTCACGGACGAACGCACCGTCCTTGGCCTTGTAGTTCTGGTATTCGCCGTCGATGACTTCGTCCATGCGGCGCTGCAGGATACCGTCGGTGTCCTTGGCCAGCAGTGGGTCCCAGAAACGGCCCCAGATGACCTTGTTGACGTTCCACTGGGCACCACGGAACACGCCTTCGAGTTCCTGGATGATCTTGCCGTTGCCGCGAACCGGGCCGTCGAGGCGCTGCAGGTTGCAGTTGATGACGAAGATCAGGTTGTCCAGCTTCTCGCGGCCGGCCAGGGCGATGGCGCCCAGGGATTCCGGCTCGTCGCACTCGCCGTCGCCCATGAAGCACCAGACCTTCTGCTTGCCTGGCTGGATGAAGCCGCGGGCTTCCAGGTACTTCATGAAACGTGCCTGGTAGATCGCCTGGATCGGTCCCAGACCCATGGATACGGTCGGGAACTGCCAGAAGTCAGGCATCAGCCATGGGTGCGGGTAGGACGACAGACCGTTGCCATCGACTTCCTGGCGGAAGTTGTTCATCTGGTCTTCGCTGATGCGGCCTTCCATGAAGGCGCGCGCGTAGACGCCTGGCGAGGCGTGGCCCTGGAAGTAGATCAGGTCGCCGCCGTGCTCGTCGGTCGGGGCCTGGAAGAAATAGTTGAAACCGATGTCGTACAGGGTGGCACTGGAGGCGAAGCTGGAGATGTGACCGCCCAGGTCCGAATCTTTCAGGTTCGTGCGCATGACCATGGCCAACGCGTTCCAGCGTACCAGCGAGCGAATGCGGCGTTCCATGAACAGGTCGCCAGGCATGCGTGCTTCGTGGGTGACGGGAATCGTGTTGCGGTACGGCGTAGTGATGGCGTAGGGCAGTTGCGAACCGCTGCGGGTCGCGAGTTCACCCATACGGGTCATCAGATAGTGAGCACGGTCTTCGCCTTCTTTGTCGAGAACCGATTCCAGGGCGTCCAGCCATTCCTGGGTTTCGACGGGATCGAGGTCTTGCATGGCTTGCTCCAGGGCGGAAAGGCTTCCAGAATCGGTTGCCTGAGTTTGCGACTGGCCTTGTGGGCAGACGACATAAATTCTTGGATTATCCGGAGGTTGATCCGGGGTTCTGTAGTTTTACTACAAATCGCCAACCATTTCAGCCTTTCGAATGTATAGACGAGTAGTAAAACTACAGATCAACGTACGAAAACTTCCTGCTGCGTTGTGAGAATAATCGATATTGTTGGTTGAAAATAAACCTTGTCAGGTGTTTGCTTGATGTTGGCTGCCAAAAAAAAACGATTATCAGCTATTTCCAACTTTTGTTCGACACTACTTTCCGGGGCATGCTTCTCGCCCTCACCGTTCGCGGCTGCTTGTTCGCCGATCAAGGATAGACCATGAGCCTACCTGCACTGGCCGTTTTGCCGGCCGTTCTCCAGCCTTTTGTCAGTCGGGCCGAACAGTCCTTCCGTGCGGCCGTCTCCGCACTGGGCGACGATCACGGCCTGGCCGGATGGCCGCCCGGGCGCTGGGCCGATTTCGCCCGGGTCAGTGCCGCCAGCGACTTCTTTATTGAACAGGTGGTTCGTGACCCTTTGATGTTGCTGGAGCTGGTGCAGTTCGGCGACCTGGACCGGGTCTTCGCTCCCGGCGAACTGTGCGGTCAGATCGCCGCCGCCGTCCAGCAGGCCGAAACCGAGGATGAGCTGGGGCGGGTCCTGCGTCGTCAGCGCAATCGCCAGCAGGTGCGGATCATCTGGCGCGATCTGACGCGCCAGGCCGACCTGGTGCAGACCTGTCGCGACCTTTCGGACATGGCCGACGCCTGTATCGATCAGGCCTATCAATGGCTGTACCTGCGCCATTGCCAGCAGTTCGGTACGCCGACCGGTCGGCGCAGCGGCGAGCCGCAGCAGATGGTCATCCTCGGCATGGGCAAGCTCGGTGCCGTGGAATTGAACCTGTCCTCCGACATCGACCTGATCTTCGCCTACCCGGAAGGCGGCGAGACCGTCGGGGTCAAACGCCCGCTGGACAACCAGGAGTTTTTCATCCGCCTGGGCCAGCGGCTGATCAAGGCGCTGGACCCGATCACCGTCGACGGTTTCGTCTTCCGCGTCGACATGCGCCTGCGTCCCTATGGCTCGGCCGGGGCGCTGGTGCTGAGCTTCAACGCCCTGGAGCAGTATTACCAGGACCAGGGGCGCGACTGGGAACGCTACGCGATGATCAAGGCGCGGGTGGTGGCCGGCGACCAGGCGGCGGGCGCGCACCTGCTGGAAATGCTCCGTCCGTTCGTCTATCGGCGCTACCTGGACTTCTCGGCGATCGAAGCGCTGCGCACCATGAAACAGCTGATTCAGCAGGAAGTGCGCCGCAAGGGCATGGCCGAGAACATCAAGCTGGGCTCAGGCGGCATTCGCGAGGTCGAGTTCATCGCCCAGGCGTTCCAGCTGATTCACGGCGGGCGTGACCTGAGCCTGCAGCAGCGGCCCTTGCTGAAGGTCCTGGGCACCCTCGAGGGCCAGGGCTACCTGCCGTCGGCGGTGGTCTCCGAACTGCGCGCCGGCTATGAGTTCCTGCGTTATACCGAGCATGCGATCCAGGCGATTGCCGACCGTCAGACCCAGATGCTGCCCGATGACGAAAAGGATCGGGCACGTATCGCCTTCATGCTCGGTTTCGACAGTTGGTCGGCCTTTCATGAGCAGTTGATGCACTGGCGTGGCCGGATCGACTGGCATTTTCGCCAGGTCATCGCCGACCCGGACGAAGATGAGAGCGAAGAATGCCAGGTGGCCGTCGGTGGCGAATGGTTGCCCTTGTGGGAAGAGGCCCAGGATGAAGAGGCTGCCAGCCGTCAGTTGCAGGAAGCCGGTTTCAAGGATGCGCCCAAGGCGTTGAGGCAGCTTGCATCATTGCGTGCCAGTGCGCAGTTGCGGGCCATGCAGCGTCTCGGTCGCGAGCGCCTGGATGCCTTTATCCCACGGTTGCTGGCCCAGGCGGTCGAACATGCCGACCCGGACCTGGTGCTGGAGCGGGTGTTGCCGCTGGTCGAGGCGGTCGCCCGGCGTTCTGCCTACCTTGTGCTGCTCACGGAAAACCCCGGGGCCTTGCGCCAGTTGCTGACTCTGTGTGCCGCCAGCCCGTGGATTGCCGAGCAGATCACCCGGTTCCCGATGCTGCTTGACGAGTTGCTCAACGAGGGGCGGCTGTTCAAGCCGCCGCTGGCACCGGAGCTGGCGGCCGAGCTGCGTGAGCGCCTGACACGGATTCCCGAGGATGACCTCGAACAGCAGATGGAGGCCCTGCGCCACTTCAAGCTGGCGCATCGGCTGCGGGTCGCCGCTTCGGAAATCTCCGGCAGCCTGCCGCTGATGAAGGTCAGCGACTACCTGACCTGGCTGGCCGAGGCGATCCTGGAGCAGGTGCTGGCCCTGGCCTGGCGGCAGACCGTGAGCAAGTACGGTTCGCCGCGGCGTGCCGATGGCAGCCTGTGCGATCCCGGCTTCATCATTGTCGGCTATGGCAAGGTGGGCGGGATCGAGCTTGGGCACGGTTCCGACCTGGACCTGGTGTTCATCCATGATGGCGATCCGAATGCCGAGACCGACGGCGCCAAGCCGATCGATACGGCACAGTTCTTCACCCGCCTGGGGCAGCGGATCATTCACCTGTTGACCACCCAGACCAACTCCGGCCAGCTCTATGAGGTGGACATGCGCCTGCGTCCGTCGGGGGCTTCCGGGCTGCTGGTCAGTTCCCTCGGGGCGTTCGAGCGCTATCAGCAGAACGAGGCCTGGACCTGGGAACACCAGGCGTTGATCCGTGCCCGGGTGCTGGTGGGTTGCCCGGGCGTCGGGGCGGCCTTCGAGAAAGTCCGCGCGGCGGTGCTGGGGCGTGAGCGGGACCTGCCGACCCTGCGCCAGGAGGTCAGCGAGATGCGCGCCAAGATGCGCGACAACCTCGGCAGCAAGGCGACCGCGGCCGGCACCGCGGCCAATGCCTTCGAGGCGACGGCGCCGTTCGACCTCAAGCAGGACGCCGGAGGTATCGTCGATATCGAATTTATGGTGCAATACGCGACTTTGGCCTGGTCGAAAGAGCACCCGGCATTACTGCGTTACACGGATAACATCCGCATTCTGGAAGGGCTGGAGCAGGCCGGGTTGATCCCCGCCGCCGATGCCGCCCTGCTGCGCGAGGCCTACAAGGCCTACCGTTCCGCCGCCCACCGCCAGGCCCTGCAGAAGGAGGCCGGCGTCATCGGCGGCGACCAGTTCACGGTCGAACGGCGCGATGTGATGCGGATCTGGGCTGAACTGGGACTAAGCTAGGGCCTGCATGGAACTCGTCGCGCAGGCGGTTTCGTACACGGCCTGGGACGGCCATGGGCAAAGACCGGGGAGGCTACAGGCCTCCCTGATCGTTTCCGGAATATTTATGAAAATTCTCATCGTTGGGCCCAGCTGGGTCGGTGACATGGTGATGGCTCAGACACTGTTCCAGTGCCTGAAGCAACGCCACCCGCAGTGCGAGATCGATGTGCTGGCTCCCGAGTGGAGTCGCCCGATCCTCGAACGCATGCCCGAAGTTCGTGCGGCCTTGAGCTTTCCGCTCGGCCACGGTGTGCTCGACCTGGCCACCCGGCGCAAGATCGGCAAGTCCCTGGCGGGCCAGTACGATCAGGCCATTCTCCTGCCCAACTCGTTGAAGTCGGCGCTGGTGCCGTTTTTTGCCGGTATCCCGAAGCGCACCGGCTGGCGTGGAGAATTCCGCTATGGCCTGCTCAATGATGTGCGCAAGCTGGACAAGGAGCGCTATCCGCTGATGATCGAGCGGTTCATGGCCCTGGCCTACGAGCCGGGCACCGAATTGCCGACGCCTTATCCACGCCCTTTGCTGCAGATCGATCCGGCCAGCCGCGCGGCGGCGCTGGGCAAGTTCGAGCTGGTGCTCGACCGGCCGGTACTGGCCTGTGCCCGGGCGCCGAGTTCGGCGAGTCCAAGCGCTGGCCCTCGGAGCACTATGCGAAAGTCGCCGAGACGAAGATCCGTGAAGGCTGGCAGGTCTGGCTGTTCGGTTCGAAGAACGACCATGCGGTCGGCGAGGATATTCGCCAGCGGCTGATTCCCGGTTTGCGCGAAGAGGCGGTGAATCTCAGTGGCGCCACATCGCTGGCCGAGGCGATCGACCTGCTGTCCTGTGCCGACTCGGTGGTCTCCAACGACTCGGGCCTGATGCACGTGGCGGCTGCGCTGAATCGTCCGCTGGTGGCGGTGTACGGCTCGACCTCGCCAGGCTTCACGCCGCCGTTGGCGGACCAGGTGGAAATCGTCCGCCTGGGCCTGGAGTGCAGCCCCTGCTTCGAGCGTACCTGCCGCTTCGGGCACTACAATTGCCTGCGCCAGCTGTTGCCTGCGCCGGTGAATGAGGCCCTGCAGCGTCTGCAGGGCTCCCCCGTCGAGGTGCGGTAACTTGCGCGTATTGCTGGTCAAGACGTCCTCCCTGGGGGACGTGATTCATGCCCTGCCGGCGCTGACCGATGCGGCCCGGGCCATTCCCGGCATCCGCTTCGACTGGGTGGTCGAGGAAGGTTTTGCCGAGATTCCGAGCTGGCATCCGGCGGTGGACAAGGTGATTCCGGTGGCGATCCGCCGCTGGCGCAAGAACCTCTGGCAGACGTTCAAAAGTGGCGAATGGAAGCGCTTCAAGCAGAATGTGCGGGCGACGAAATACGACCTGGTGATCGATGCCCAGGGGCTGGTGAAAAGTGCGTTCCTGACCCGCTATGTGAAGGCCCCGGTTGCCGGGCTGGACAAACAGTCGGCCCGTGAGCCGCTGGCCAGTCGTTTCTATTCCCGGCGCCTGGCTGTGGCGCGGGGGCAGCATGCGGTCGAGCGGGTGCGGCAGTTGTTCGCCGTGGCGCTGGGCTATGACTTGCCCGGCGGGCTGGGCGATTACGGCCTGGATGTCGAGAAGCTGGTGGTGTTGCCACGCAGCAAGACGCCGTTCGTGCTGTTCCTTCATGGCACCACCTGGGACACCAAGCATTGGCCCGAAGCCTACTGGCGTGAGCTGGCCGAGCGGATGGGGCACCTGGGCGTCGAGGTGAAGTTGCCTTGGGGCAACGCTGTCGAGAAGGCGCGTGCCGAGCGTATCGCCCGGGGGCTGAGGCATGCGGTGGTGTTGCCGAAGCTGAATCTGGCCGGTGTGGGCAAGGTTCTGGCCGATGCCAGCGCCTGCGTTGCCGTGGATACCGGCCTCGGTCACCTGGCCGCGGCGCTGGATGTGCCGACCCTGTCGCTGTTCGGCCCGACCAATCCGGGGCTGACCGGGGCCTATGGCAAGTCGCAGGTCCACCTGGCGAGCGACTTCCCCTGTGCGCCCTGCCTGCAGAAGAAATGCACCTACGTGCCCACCCCCGAAGACCAGAAGCGCTTCGATCTCAGGCGCGAGTTGCCGCTGTGCTTCACGCGGCTCAATCCCGAACGTGTTGCCAGCCGGCTGACCGCGTTGTTACTGGCCGAGGAGCGGCACTGATGCAACTGGCTTTTGTCCTGTACAAGTACTTTCCCTTTGGTGGCCTGCAGCGCGACTTCATGCGCATCGCCCTGGAATGCCAGCGGCGCGGGCACCGGATCCGCGTCTACACGCTGATCTGGGAAGGCGATGTTCCGCCTGGCTTCGAGGTGCTGGTGGTACCGATCAAGGCGTTTTCCAATCATCGGCGTAACGAGAAGCTCAGTGCCTGGATGGAAGCCGACCTGGCCAGGCGTCCGGTCGACCGGCTGATCGGTTTCAACAAGATGCCCGGCCTGGATGTCTACTACGCCGCCGATGGCTGCTTCGAGGACAAGGCGCAGAACCTGCGTCATTCGCTGTACCGTTTCTGGGGGCGCTACAAGCACTTCGCCGAGTACGAGCGGGCGGTGTTCGCCCGCGACGCGAAGACCGAGATCCTGATGATCTCCGAAGTCCAGCAGCCGCTGTTCATCAAGCATTACGACACGCCGCTGGAGCGCTTTCACCTGTTGCCGCCGGGGATTGCCCAGGACCGCCGGGCGCCGACCAATGCCGCTGAAATCCGCGCCGAGTTCCGCCGTGAATTCAAGCTGGCGGACGACGACTGCCTGTTGGTACAGATCGGCTCCGGTTTCAAGACCAAGGGCGTCGATCGCAGTCTCAAGGCCCTGGCGGCATTGCCGGCGGAGCTTAGGAAGCGCACCCGGTTGTTTGTAATCGGTCAGGACGATCCCAAGGTCTTCCAGGTGCAGAGCGCGGCACTGGGGCTGGGCGAGCATGTGCAGTTTCTCAAGGGGCGCAGCGATATCCCGCGTTTCCTGCTGGGCGCCGACCTGCTGATTCACCCGGCCTACAACGAGAACACCGGTACCGTGCTGCTGGAGGCGCTGGTGTCCGGCTTGCCGGTGCTGGTCAGTGCGGTCTGCGGTTATGCCCATTACATTGCCGAGGCCGATGGCGGCCTGGTGCTGGACGAGCCCTTCGAGCAGAACCAGCTCAATCAATACCTGAACCGGATGCTGTCCGATGGGGCGGCACGCACGGCATGGAGCCGCAACGGTCTGGCCTTCGCCGAGACGGCCGACCTCTACAGCATGCCGCAGCACGCTGCGGATGTGATTCTGGCGGAGCAGCATTGATGAAGTTGATCCTTGCCGAACCCTTCAAGAGCCTGTGGGCCGGACGCGATGCGTTCGCCGAGGTCGAGCGCTTGCAGGGCAAGGTTTATCGCGAGCTGGAGGCTCGTCGGACGTTGCGCACGGAAGTCGCCGGGCGTGGCTACTTCGTGAAGATCCATCGTGGCATTGGCTGGCGCGAGATCTTCAAGAACCTGTTGACCGCGAAAATGCCGGTGTTGGGTGCCGGCCAGGAGTGGCGTGCTATCGAGTGCCTGCACAAGGCCGGTGTGCCCACCATGACCGGCGTGGCCTATGGCGAGCGTGGCAGCAATCCGGCCGGCCAGGATTCGTTTATCGTCACCGAGGAGCTGGCGCCGACCGTCAGCCTCGAGGATTACACCCTGCAATGGCCCGTGCAGCCGCCGCAGCCCCGGCTCAAGCGTGCGCTGATTGCCGAAGTGGCGCGCATGACCGGTGGCATGCATCGGGCCGGGCTCAACCATCGCGACTGTTATATCGCCCATTTCCTGCTGCATACCGACAAGCCGGTGACGGCCGATGACCTCAAGCTTTCGGTCATCGACCTGCATCGTGCGCAGGTTCGCCCGAGCATTCCGCGCCGCTGGCGCAACAAGGACCTGGCGGGCCTGTATTTCTCGGTGCTGGATATCGGCCTCACCCGGCGCGACAAGTTGCGTTTTCTGCAGGGCTATTTCCGCCGGCCGCTGCGTGAGGTCCTGCGTGACGAGGCTGCGCTGCTGGCGTGGTTGGAACGCAAGGCCGACAAACTCTACAAGCGCAAGCAGCGCTACGGGGATGCGCTCTGATGTCGGGTTGGAAACTGGAGCCTGAATACGCGGCGCTGGCGGATGACTTTGGCAGCCTGGAAGCGGTATTCGCCCTCGAGGGCGAGCACCTGACCCGTGACCCGTTGTCCGAGGTCATCCGGGTCAACCGCGACGGTGTGAACTATTACGTCAAGCGTTACTCCGGCGCGGGCAAGGGGTTGCGGCAGTATTTCGGCCGGCCCCGGGTCCGTTCCGAATGGCAGAATCTCAAGCGTTTCGCCAAGTGGGGCATTCCGACCGCCGAAGTCATCGCCTGGGGCCTGGAGCGCCGTGGCGCGGCCTATCATCGGGGGCCATGATCACTCGCGAACTGCCCAGGACCGAGGACCTTTCGGCGCTGGCCAATCGCAACGATCCGCTGTTGCGCGATCGCGCCTGGGTCGATGGCATCAGTCGGCAGTTGGCCCGCTACACGCGGATCATGCATGACCAGCGCTTCACTCATAACGATCTGAAGTGGCGCAACCTGCTGGTCGATGACCAGCACCGGCTGTTCCTGATCGATTGTCCCAACGGCGAGTTCTGGCGCGGCTTCTGGCTGCGCTATCGGATCACCAAGGACCTGGCCTGCCTGGACAAGGTCGCCAAGTATCACTTGTCGGCCACCCAGCGGCTGCGGTTCTACCTGCAGTACCGCCAACGTAGTCGGCTGAATGCGGCGGACAAGAAGCGCATTCGGCATGTGTTGAGATTTTTCGAGGGACGGGAATGACCGACTTCCTGGCGGCTGTCGACCGCGCGTTGCTGGAACGCAACGGACTCGGCAACTTCGATGCGCTGTGGAACAAGGCGCTGGACGCGGTGGATGAGCCCAACACCAGTGGCGGTGGCTGGAGCAGCGTGTATCGGCTGGAGCTGGAAGGCCAGGGCTATTACCTCAAGCGCCAGAGCAATTACCTGACGCGCACCCTGCACAGCCCACTGGGCGAACCGACCTTTGCCCGTGAGTTCCGCAATATCAGCCGTTATCAGCGCTTGGGTATCCCGGCCCTGCAGGCGGCGTTCTTTGGCGAGCGTGCGGTGAAGGGCGAGCGCCGGGCCGTATTGTTGACCCGGGCACTGGATGGCTGGAGCGACCTGGACTCGCTGCTGGAGCAGTGGTCGCAACTGGCGCCGACGCAGCGCCAGGCGATCCTGCGATGCTGTGGGCTGCTGGCCCGGCAACTGCACGGGGTGCGGCAGATCCACGGTTGTTTCTATCCCAAGCATATTTTCCTGCAGGAGACGGCAGGTGGTTACCAGGCGCGGTTGATCGACCTGGAGAAAACCCGACCGCTGCTGTTCGGCCGGCGTGACCGGGTCAAGGATCTGGAACCCTTGCTGCGTCGGGCGCCGGTCTGGAGCGAAGCCGATGTGCGGACGCTGCTGGCGGCCTACCTCGATCAGCCGGTGGATGCTTCGCGGGTGGATGCCTGGCTTCAGCGCCTGGGGGCACGGCGCAGCAGGAAGGGGGGTCGCTGATGCGCCTGTCCGAACTGAAATCCGCCGGGCGTACGCCGGTTCTGCCCTTGAGCATCGAACTGGCCGATGCTGCCGGTCCGGGGCAGTTGCAACTGCTCAGTCTGCTGCGGGTGCTGCCTGGCCAGCGTTATGTCGGTGCCGGGGTCTGGCGCGGTCGTGCGGTGCTGGCCAAGTTGCTGGTGGGCGGCAAGGCCGCTCGACACTTCCAGCGCGAACTGCAGGGTGTGCGCCTGCTCGCCGAGCAGGGGCTGACTACGCCACTGTTGCTGGCCGACGGTCTGAAGGAAGGCGAGGGCGGCTGGCTGCTTTTCGAGTTCCTGGAGGGGGCCGAAAGCCTGGCCGACGCCTGGAAACAGGTGGAGAGGCTGCCGGTCCTGGCTGATGAGCAGCAACGGGTGCTGGGCGAGGCCCTGGCGGCAATCGCGCAGATGCATGCCAAGGGCTTGTGGCAGGAAGACCTGCACCTGGACAACCTGTTGCGCCATGGCGGCAAGTTGCACCTGATCGATGGTGCCGGGATTTGTGCCGAAGAGGCGGGCAAGCCGCTGTCGCGGCAGAAGGTGCTGGAAAACCTCGGGGTGTTTTTCGCCCAGTTGCCCAGGCATTTCGAGCCGTTCATCGAAGAATTGCTGGTGCATTATCTGCTGAGCAATGCCGAGCACGCCTTGCCGTTGGAGGCCCTGCTCAAGCAGGTCGACCGAATCCGCGGCTGGCGCCTGAAGGACTTCATCGGCAAGGTCGGGCGTGAGTGCACGCTGTTCAGCGTGCAGCGCGGGCCGTTCGCCTTGCGCGCCCTTCGGCGCGAGGAAGAATCGGCCATGCTGCCGGTGCTGGCCCAGGCCGATCATCTGCTCGACCAGGGGCACCTGTACAAGACCGGCGGAGCGGCCAGCGTCGGCCGAATCGAAGCCGATGGCCGCACGTTGTTGCTCAAGCGCTACAACATCAAGGGTTTTGCCCACTGGCTCAAGCGTTTCTGGCGCCCCAGCCGCGCCTGGCATTCGTGGCGCGAGGGCAATCGCCTGGCGTTTCTCGGCATCGCCACGCCCAGGCCGCTGGCCGTACTGGAAAAACGCTTTCTCTGGTTGCGCCGTCAGGCCTATCTGGTGACCGAGTATCTGCCGGGGCCGGATATCATCCAGCGCTTTGCACCCCATGTTGAAAGCGGTGCGGTGCCCGAGGCCGAGTTGCAGGCGTTGGAGCAGCTGTTTGCCGACCTGATCCGCGAGCGCATCAGCCATGGTGACTTCAAGGGGCACAATCTGTTCTGGCACGAGGGGCGCTGGACCCTGATCGACCTGGATGCGGTGCACCAGCATTCTTCGGCCAGCCGCTTTGCCCCGGCCTATGCCCGCGACCGGGCGCGGTTCATGCGCAACTGGCCCGAGAGCAGTGCCTTGTATCAGATCATCGATGCCCGGCTGCCGAAAACCATCGAGCCGGTCAGTTGACCGGGTGATCGCCGCGGCCCCTTGCGCCGCGGCGATCTGCCGCTCACGGCTTGCCCCTAGAGGCTTGTCGCCGCTTTTACGCTATAATCCCGCCCTTTAGCTGTTTCTCGCCCCTTGCGAGGACACATTTTCTCCAGGCGCATCGCCGCCTGCATGCAGACTTAAAGAGGCTAGACCCCTGTGGCATTGACGATTCTTGGCCTGTCCGGCGCCCTTAGCCATGATCCTTCCGCAGCCTTGTACATCGACGGCAAGCTGATCGCGGCCGCCGAGGAAGAACGCTTCGTACGCGACAAACATGCAAAGAACCGCATGCCTTACGAATCGGCGAAATTCTGCCTGGAGCAGGCCGGCATCAAGCCCTCGGACGTAGACGTGGTCGCGATTCCATTCGCCCCGATCAGCCTGTTCGGCAAGGCGCGCTGGCATTACGCCAAGCGTTACTGGTACGCCCCGGATCGCGCCCTCGATGCGATCCTGATGGGTAACCGTCGCTACAAGCGCTATCGCAAGAAGATCGTCTGGTGCCTGGAGCAGTTGGGCTTCGATCCGAAGAAGATCAGGATCGAACCGGTCGAGCACCACCTGGCCCACGCTTCCAGCGCCTATCACTGCTCCGGCTTCAAGGAGAAGACCGCGATCCTCGGGATCGACGGCAAGGGCGAGTACGCCACCACCTTCTTCGGCTACGGTGAAAACGGCAGGATCCACAAGATCAAGGAGTTCTTCGATCCGGACTCCCTGGGCGGCCTGTATGGCGCGATCACCGAATTCCTCGGCTTCGAAATGCTCGATGGCGAATTCAAGGTGATGGGCATGGCCCCTTACGGCGATGCCAGCAAGTACGACTTCTCGCGCCTGGCCTCTTTCGAGAATGGCGAGCTGGTGATCAACACCGAGTACGCCAACGTCATCGGCCTGCGTCGTTACAAGGAAAAGGGCAAGGGCTTCTACTTCTCGCCGAAGCTGATCGAGTGGCTGGGGCCCAAGCGCGAGGGCGACATTGCCGACGAGCCCTACATCCATTACGCGGCCAGCATGCAGGCGCTGTTCGAGAAGCTGGCGCTGCAGATGATTGACCACTACCTGGGCGACGTTCTCAAGGAAACCGGCAAACTGGCTTTCGCTGGCGGCTGTGCGCTGAACGTCAAGCTGAACCAGCGGATCATCGCCCGCGATGACATCAAGGAACTGTTCGTCCAGCCGGCTTCCGGCGACGCCGGTACCGCCGTCGGGGCGGCCGCTTACGTTTCTCACGCCCGCGGTGTGCCGGTGGAGAAGATGGAGCACGTCTACCTCGGCCCGTCCTACAGCAACGAAGACGTGATCGCGGCCTGCGCCCGTCACCCGAATTCGCCGAAGTGGCGCAAGCTGGACAACATGCCGGAGCAGATCGCCAAAATCATGGTCGACGGCAACCCGGTGGCCTGGTTCCAGGGCCGCATGGAATTCGGTCCGCGTGCCCTGGGCGGCCGCTCGATCATCGGTTGCCCGAGCGTCGCCGGCGTGGCCGACCGGATCAACCACCAGATCAAGTTCCGCGAGCGCTGGAGGCCTTTCTGCCCGTCGATGCTCGACACCGTTGCGCCACAGATGATCAAGATCGATCACCCGGCGCCGTTCATGACCTTCACCTTCGAAGTGGCCGAGGAGTGGAAGACCCGCGTGCCGGAAGTGGTCCACGAGGACGGTACTTCTCGGGCCCAGGTGCTCAAGCGCGAGTACAACCCGCGCTACTACGACATGATGAAGGCCCTGGAAGTGCTGACCGGCAACGGCGTGTCGCTGAACACCTCGCTGAACCGTCGTGGCGAACCGATGATCTGCTCGCCGACCGATGCCCTGAACATGTTCTTCGGTTCCGACCTGCAGTACCTGATCATGGAAGACATCCTGGTGGTCAAAGACGGCGCGGATGCTTATGACTCGCTCGGCTGAGCGCCATGTGCTGCAGTTCTGCCACGGATATGACGGGCCGTTCCTCGATTGCGCCCGTCAGTACGCCAGACTGTTCAGCGGGACCGGCTATCGGGTGACCACGGTGTTTCTCACCGGTGTCGCCGATGCCGAGGTGGCCGCGGACTGTGCGTCGGACGAAGTGCTGTTCATGGAGTACAGCTCCAAGGCCATCCGGGGACTCAAGCTCGGCGCTATCGGCGACCTGCGCAAGATCGCCGCCTCGCGCGACTTCAGCTTCTGCATCGCCCATCGCTTCAAGCCGATCTACATCGCCCTGCTTGGCACGGCGTTGCCGGTTATCGGCGTACACCATGCGTTCGGTGACTATGTGCGGGGCAGCCGCAAGCTGTTTGCCCACCTGTTTCGCAAGCGCCTGAGCCTGCTCGGCGTTTCCGATGCCGTACGCGACGATATGCGCCAGTGCCTGCCGAAGTGGCCGACCGGGCGGATTCGTACGCTTTACAACCGTATCGACATCGAGGCATTGCAGGCTTCGCAGCTTCCGGCCGCCGAGGCGCGTGCCGCCCTGGGGCTGCCGGCTGACGCCTGGGTCGTCGGCAATGTCGGCCGGCTGCATCCGGACAAGGATCAGGCGACGCTGATTCGCGGGTTCGCCCAGGCTCTGGAGCGTCTGCCGGTCAACAGTCGGCTGGCGATACTCGGTACCGGACGCCTGGAGCAGAAACTGAAGGCGTTGGCCGCCGAGCTCGGGGTCGCCGAGCGTGTGCTGTTTCTCGGCCAGGTCCCGCAGGCTCGCCGTTACTTTCGTGGGTTCGATGTTTTCGCCCTGAGTTCCGATCACGAGCCGTTCGGCATGGTCCTGCTGGAAGCCATGGCTGCCGGTGTGCCGCTGCTGGCCACTGCCTGTGGGGGGCCAGGGAAGTGGTCGAAGGTGTCGGGATTCTTTTCCCCCTCGGCGATGCCGAGCACCTGGCCCAGGGGCTGCAGCACCTGGCTGCGCTGGATGACGAGCAGCGCCAGGCCTGTGCCGACCGGATGCTGGCGCGGTTGCACGAGAGGTTCTCGGACCAGGCGGTCCGTGAGGCTTTCTGGCACCTGCCGCAAGTCACCGACCTGACGGCGGAGGCCTGATGCTCAACCTATTCCAGGGTTGGCGCGAGCGCGGCTGGTCGGTGGTGGATGCCGCGACCTACAGTGCCGCCTGGCAGCGTTTTGGTGGCAGCGTCGCGACGCACCCGCTGGTGGTCGACCGCCTGGCGCATCTGGCCGGGATTCCGGTGCGTTACCTGGCTTTCGAGCAGGGTGGCGAGCTGAAGGCGGCGATTGCGACCTGGGGCCGTGACCTGGCGTTGTCCAAGGAAGTGCTCAAGCGCCAGGGCAAGAAGGGCCTGTTCGATCTCGGCAACGCCGAACTGATCCTGCCGGCGGCTGCCGGTGCGCTGGCGCCGTTGCGGCACCGTGGCCGTTATCTGTCCGAGTTGAATGCCGACCGGTTCAGCGGCCTGCAGGCGCAGACCGAACAGTTGGCGATGGCCCGCACGCCGGAGGACCTGTCGAAGAAGTTTCGCTACAACCAGCGTCGTGAACTGCGCCTGCTCGAAGAGGCGGGCGGCGTGGTGCGCCCGGTCGGCGAGTTTTCCAGTGCCGAACTCGCGGCGATCTATTGCGACCTGTTCCAGCGGCGCTGGGGTTTCGCGGCGACCGGCGCGGCACGCATGGCCGAGGTCATCGAGTTGCTGCGCGAACTGCTGATCGGTTCGGTGATCTTTCTCAACGGTGCGCCGATCGCGGTGCAACTGATCTACCGCGTCGAGGCGCCCGAGTGGATCAGCGTCGAGTACATCAACGGCGGCGTCGATCCCGAGACCCGGGCATTCAGCCCGGGCAGCGTGCTGAGCTTCCTCAACACCCAGAGTGCCTGGGAAGATGCCCGCGCGCTGGGCAAGGCGCTGCGCTTTTCGTTCGGGCGTGCGGACCGTGAGTACAAGGATCGCTGGTGCAACCCCGTGCCGGTGTTCAGGGTATGAGCCGTAAACAGCAGTTGCTCAAGCGTCATCGCCGTAACAAGCGACTGACGCTGTTGATCGGCCTGGTGCTGTTGGTCGCGGTCGGCCTGCTGGTGGCCTGGTGGCTGCCGCTGGTCCTGGCACTGCTGGCCTGGGTTGCCCATGAAGCCTGGTTTGCCGATCACCTGTTCTATTCCCCGGGCGACGATTATCAATATGCCTTTCCCGAGGGCAGTGAGCAGGTCGCTGGCCGTCTCGACGGTGGGCTGTTGAAACTGGACGATGCCCTTGCACTGGACGGCGAGGAAACCCTGATCCTGGCGGTCAGGCTCAAGAGCCGCTGGCTGGGGCGCTTCCTCGATCCGGCAGTCGAAATCGAGAGCGCGCAATCCTCCGATCGCCAGGCATTCGAGCGCGGCGTCAATGGTTTGCGCTATCTCAACCTGGGTGGCTTTGCCCCGGCGCTGACCACGGGCTCGTTGCGTTTGCGCGGGCGTTTCTGTCGTTTGCTCGGTGAGCCGGTGCTGTGGGTTTTCCGCCAGCCGGACCTGCGGCGGCAGCGGGTCATGGTGATCGCTCCCCATGCCGACGATGCCGAGTTGGCGGCCTACGGTCTGTACAGCCAGGCTGATGAAACCTGGATCGTGACCCTGACCGCGGGCGAAATCGAAGCCGAGCATTACCAGGCGATGGGCTTGCCCCGTGCCGAGGCGGCTCGCCTGAAGGGGCGGCTGCGGGCCTGGGACAGTATCGCGGTGCCGCGTTGGGCCGGTGTACCGCAGGAGCATTGCGTGCAGCTCGGCTATTTCTGCCTGCAGCTGCCGGCCATGCAGGCCGCACCGGACCAGCCGGTGGCGTCCCGCGAAGCCGAGCTCGACGATATCCGCCTGTTCCGCCAGCTCAATCCGTTCACCCTCCCCGGTGATCGCGATGGTGTGCCCAGTTGGAACAACCTGCTGGCCGACCTGCGCGAGCTGCTGAGCCGGGCCCGGCCGCAGGTAATTGTGTTACCGCATTTTTCACTTGATCCGCATCCGGATCACATCTGCGCCCAGGCGGCGGTGATGCAAGCGTTGCAGGGATTGGAGTGGCAGCCGACCACGCTGCTGGGCTATGCCAACCACCTGCATGACAATGATCGCTGGCCCATGGGCGATTCAGGCGCGGGAGTCGCCTTGCCGCCGGTCTTCGATCCGGCGCTGGTGCTGCAACCCTATAGTCTGTCGCTGTCGCTGGAGCAGCAGCGCGACAAGGCCATGGCATTGGGCATGATGCATGATCTGCAACCACGTGCTCCGTTCAAGCGGCGACTGCGACGTTCGATACAGTGGCTTCTGGCTAGTAGGGTACAATCCCCCTACGGCGAGAACGAGTTCTTTCGAAAGGCGGTCAGAAGGCATGAATTGCTCTGGTTGCTCGAGCGTCGGTAATGCCCCTTGGGACAGAGTGTTCCCTTGAGTTCCAGAAGCCTGCAGTGAGTTGCCAATGACCCGTCCAGACCCGCGTATTCTGTTCATCATTCCCTATTTCGGGCGCTGGCCGTTCTGGATGCCGTTCTTTCTGGAAAGCTGCCGATACAACCCGGATATTGACTGGCTGCTGTTCAGCGATTGTGGGGTGCCGGAGGATACGCCGCCCAATGTCACTATCGAGAGCATGAGTTTCGACAATTACTGCCAGTTGGTCTCCCGCCGACTGGAGATCGATTTTGCCCCGAAGGCCGCCTACAAACTCTGTGATATCAAACCGGCCCTGGGATATATCCATGCCGATCGTCTGGAAGGCTATGACTTCTGGGCATTCGGTGATATCGACCTGGTGTATGGCAACCTGCGCGAGTATTTCACCGCCGAGCGCCTGGCCGGTTACGATCTGTTCTCCACTCATGAGCGCCGGGTAGCCGGCCATTTGTGCCTGATGCGCAACACCGCGCGCAAACGCGAGGTGTTCATGCAGATCAGGAACTGGCGCGAACGCTTTACCGACCATGAGCATCATGCACTGGATGAGGGGGCATTCAGTCGCATTTTCCTGTGGCGCAAGAACTTCCCGAAACCGTTGTTCGATCTGGTGGGCAAGTTCAACCCCTGGCGGCGGCGTAGTGAATTCACCGAATGTTTCAGCACGCCGGGCGGCGTGATCAAGTGGCATGATGGAACCTGTAACTTTCCGAGCCGCTGGTACTGGCGCAACGGGCGCCTGACCAATGATCGCGATGGCGAGCGCTCTTTTCCATATTTTCACTTTGTGTGCTGGAAGCGTAATGAGTGGTCCAGGCTACCTGAAGCCGACCCCGGGCAACTCCGGCTGCTGGCCCGGGAACCGGCGTGGACCATCGATGCGACAGGGTTTCAGCGGGGAGATTTATGAGTCAACGTTTCAAGGTCCTGCAACTGCAGCCGGACTACAACGTCAAGTCGCACGATTTCGCCGACCTGGCCGAGCAGATCGTCAAGGCCCTGCCTGTCGAGCGTTTCGAGGTCACGGCGGCATTCCTGCGTGGGCGTCCCGGGCCGGGCGAGCCTGTCAGCCGGGCTGATCGCTCGGTGTATTTCGAATTCTCCGACAGCGCCCTCAAGGGCATGCGTCTCAGAGCGATGTGGCAGTTGTACAAGTTCTGCCGCAGGGAGAAATTCGATGTCGTGGTGTGCAACCGCTTCAAGCCGGTGAACATGCTGCTGCAACTCAATCGTTGGTTGAAGATTCCCTTGTGTATCGGCATTTCCCACGGTTTTGGCGAGTACGACCGTTTCTATCGGCGGCGGCAGACCCAGGGCCTGATCGACCGGAGCTGGCGCTTCGTAGGCGTCTCGCCTGCGGTGAAGCAGTATCTGCTGGACTGCCGTTGCGGTTTCACCGATGCCAATACCTACGCGATCACCAATGCGATCGATATCCAGCAGGCCGAGGGTCTGCAGCATTCCCGTGAGCGGGCCCGGGAACTGCTGGGACTGTCGCCCTCGGCACGCCTGGTCGGTGCGCTGGGACGGCTGGTGCCGGTCAAGGGGCATACCTATCTGCTCCAGGCCTTTGCCGCGCTCAAGGACAAGTATGCCGAAGCCCAGCTGGTGATTATCGGTGCCGGACGCGAGGAGGCTCGCCTGCGCCAGGAGATCGAGCGCCTCGGCCTGGATGGTCGTGCCCACTTGCTCGGTTTCCGCGAGAACGCCTTGCAGTACGTCCGAGCGTTCGATATCTGGACCATGCCTTCCCTCGCCGAAGGGCTGGGCCTGGCGCTGCTGGAGGGCATGAGCGGGCACCTGCCGGTCATCGCATCCAGCGTACCGGCCATGCTGCCGCTGATCCAGGGTGCGGGTGGCCTGGCGGTGGAACCGGCGAATGTGCCGGCCCTGACGGCGGCCCTGGACAGCTACCTTGGTCTGTCGGACGAGGCGTTGCGCGCCAAGGGTGAGCAGAGCTACCGCTATCTGCAGGACCAACACGATATCGAGGTATTCCGTCGGCAATACCTGGAGTTGATTGAATCAGGCCTGGCTCAGGCTGGTAAGGAACATCCATGACAGACGCCCAGCCTCTGGTGACGGTGATCATCGCTTCGTACAACCACGGTCCCTACATTGAGCAGAGCATTCTCAGCGTGCTCAACCAGACCTACCCGAACATCGAGTTGCTGGTGGTCGATGACGGTTCCACCGATGACAGTGTCGAGCGTATTCGCCGCCTGCAGGCAGAGCATGGTTTCGATTTCCAGGTCCAGCAGAACCAGGGCCTGACCAATACGCTCAACGGTGCCATCGCACGCTCCCATGGCAGCCTGATTGCGCCGTTCGGTTCCGATGACATCATGCTGCCCGAGCGTATCGCCGTGCAGGTCGCCCATATGGACGGCAAGCCTGAGGTGGGAATCTGCGCAGGCAATATCGAGCTGATCGACTCCGAGGGCAACCTGTTTCCAGAGAAGCGCCAGCGCCGTGACGTACCGTTCCGGCGTCTGGATTTCGATGACATGTTCCTCGAGCGCAAGCCCTATCCGCCGGCTCCCACATTGCTCATCCGTCGCGAGGCGCTGGAAAAGGTCGGCGGGTTCGATCCGCAGATCCGTCTCGAGGACCTGCTGATCGAGTTGAAGATCACCCGCGCCGGCTACTTCATCGATGGCCTGGGTGTGCTGATGGCCCGTTATCGCAAGCACGCCACCAACTCCTACAAGAACCACCGGTTCATGATCGACAGCATCCTGCGCACCTATGCGCTGTTCAGCGATCACCCCTTGTACGATCAGGTGCGTTACAAGTTCCTCAACTCGATGTTCCTGAAAACCTCCAATCGTGATCGCAAGCTGGCTCGCGAACTATTGGCGCAGATTCCGTTCAAGGCCTGGACGGGTAAAACCTGGAAGGCCCTGGCGCGGTTGTACTTTTCGCCGCTGGAAAAGAGTTGAACGGAGCTTGAGGCATGGGCTGGATTCAGCGGTTTCTCGAAAAAAGGGCCAAGCGGGCCATCCGCAAGCTCCCAAAGATAGAGCGTGGCGCCGCGCGTTTCAGGCAGCGTTATCCCGATTATGGTTTTGGCCGGGGAAGTTATGGTCTGCCACAGGTCCATGACTGGCAGGAAGGCTCGACCCTGAACATCGGCGCCTACTGCTCGATTGCCGAAGGGGTACAGATATTCCTGGGTGGTCATCACCGGGCCGACTGGGTGACCACCTTTCCATTCCCCGCCATGGTTTCGCAGGCCGCACATATCAGCGGGTACAGTGGGACGCATGGTGACGTGACGATTGGCAACGATGTATGGTTGTGCTCCAACTGCACGCTGTTGTCAGGGGTTACGGTGGGAACCGGGGCGATTGTCGCGGCGGGTGCCCTGGTGACCCGGGATGTCGAGCCTTACGCGGTAGTGGGCGGGAATCCGGCTCGTTTCCTGCGCTGGCGTTTTCCCGAGGAACAACGTCATGCCCTGCTGGCCAGTGCCTGGTGGGACTGGCCGGAAGAGGAGCTGCACGGTCTGGCGGACAAGCTGTGCAGCGATGACATCGAGAGCTTCCTGGAGTACGCCCGGCAGCGCCGGGGCTGACCTCCTGCAATCGGCCGCAGCACCTTTACGGGGCGGCGACCGACACTTCTCAGGCCTTGGCGGTCTGGTTCAGCAGTTGTGCTTCCTTGCGCAGCGAGGTGACCGACCTGTCGGAAGCCGTCGAGGCGTAGCCCTTGAGCAGTGCCGGCAACTGCTCTTCGAAAAGCCAGCCACGGTCTTCCCGATAGCGCTGCATATGGCGCAGGTTGCGCTGGCGCAGGGCTTGTCGGAGAGGCGAGGGGTAGACCCGCATGTCCGCCAGGTCGATCAGGCCGAATTCGCCATCTTCCAGCAGCAGCACGTTGCCCAGGTGCAGTGAGCGGAAATAGACACCGCGCTCATGCAATTGCCCCAGGAACCTGCCGAAGCGCTCGACCAGTGCTTCGCGCACCGCCGCCGAGCCCATCGACTGCAGAACCTGGCGGAGCGTCTGGCCTGGCAATGGCCGGTAATGCACCGCCGTGCTGCCATTCTTGAGGTGATAAAGACCGATGATCTCCGGGGTCTGGATACCCATGGCACGCAGACGGTCGCTGTTTATCGCAAAACGTTCCGACTGTGGATTGAAACCGCCGGAACTGTAGAAACGGCGGGAGCGGAAGAGCTTCAGGTAGTCTCCGTTCTGCAGGCACAGCACCTTGGGACCCAGTCCGTCCTCCTCAATGACCCGGGCATCCCGGGTCAGTCCGGCGAAGGAGTTTGCATCCAGGTACCGTACTGGCCTGTCCAGCAGGCGTCGGGTGCGCCGCGCGACGGTCAGGGCGAGGATCAGGGCCAGGGGGACCCAGAGCAGGTACCAGTGCTCCTTGGGGCGGGACAGTGTGCCGCCACCTTCGGTGAGCCCGGCGCCGATGCCGAATACCAGCCAGCTGGAGGCCAGGATGAACAGTGGTTGGACACGTTGCCGCCAACTGCTCAGCAGGCCCCAGCCAAGCATGAATATCCAGGGCAGGAAACCGATGATCCCGGCATAGAAGAGTACGCCGAGGGCGAAGTTGTGAGGCTCGCTCAGATTGTAACCGACCCCGGGATCGATACTCAGTTCGGCGTTGTAGCCATGTCCGACCCAGGGATGGAAGGCGATCTGCTCCAGGGTCATGCGCCACAGTTCGAAGCGGAACGAGTTGCCACGTTCGAAAAGCATCCCGGAGAAGAAGGTGAAGACCACGATGGCACTGGCCAGCATCGCTCCCAGCACCATCAGCGAGCGCCGGTTCCAGCAGATGAAGCTCAGCCACAGGGCTGCCAGGGTCAGTGCGACCAGGGGAGTTCGCGAACCGGTGGCGAGCACGGCGCAGAACATGATCAGCAGTGCCGGCAGGCTCAGCAGCAGTGTCTGCGGGCGTTTGCAGAGCATGCTCAGGCTCATCCAGTAGACGCAGAAGAAGCCGAAGACATGGGAGCTGAGCAGTGGGTTGTCGAAGGCCCCGGCGCCCACCATGCGCAGGTCCGGTGTATGGGTCCGCCAGAATATGTAGAGGTTGTACAGGGTGGCGCACAGGCCGATGATGGCGGCGCTGAAGATCAGCGGTTGCAGACTGTCCGGGCGGTAGCGCACCAGCAGGCTGCAGCCTATGAAGAGCATCAGGGTGTGCAGTGGCGGCTTTGTGTCGCTCAGGGCATCCGGTACGGGTGGGCTCCACAGCAGGCTGAGGATGGTCCACAGGGCGAAGGTCACGATGGCGATGAACAGCGGCTCGCGGACCAGTTCCTTGAGTTCCCGTGGGCGTAGCAGCAGGGCGATCAGGGCGGGTGCACTGAACAGGGCGTAGTAGATCTTGTGATGCGCGCTACGGCCCGGGAGAAAGAACATGTCGCTCAACAGCAGCAGGTAGCCCAGGGGCAGCAGCCAGAGACAGATGAAATCGAAAACTCGGTTGGAGGCGTTATTCAAGCCACTGAATTGCATGCTGAAAAGTCATTCCGAAAGATGAAAGGCCATACTAACGCACTGGCTATTTAATGTCGTCCGCCAGGTGGGCGGTGGGCTTGAGCCAAGTGGCAGTCAGTACAACAGAGAAGCTGTGCTAAAGTCAGCCTCCTTTTTCAATTACCGCCGCGTGACATGACCGACTCCAGTCTCTCCGCAAGCCCGTCGAGCTTGAAAGTCTACTTCCGTCTGCTGAGCTATGTACGTCCCTACATAGGACTGTTCATGCTCAGCATCGTCGGTTTCCTGATTTTCGCTTCGACGCAGCCAATGCTGGGTTACATCCTCAAGTATTTTGTCGATGGCCTGTCCAATCCCGAAGCCGCGCTGTTTCCCAACGTGCCCTATCTGCGCGACCTGCAGTTGCTGCAGGCCGTGCCGCTGCTGATCATCCTGATCGCCGCCTGGCAGGGGCTGGGTTCGTACCTGGGGAACTACCTGCTGGCCAAGGTCTCTCTCGGACTGGTTCACGACCTGCGGGTCCAGTTGTTCAACAACCTGCTGACCCTGCCGAACCGCTACTTCGACCAGCACAACTCCGGCCATCTGATTTCACGTATCACCTTCAACGTCACCATGGTGACCGGGGCCGCCACCGACGCGATCAAGGTCGTGGTTCGTGAAGGCATGACGGTGATTTTCCTGTTCGTTTCCCTGCTCTTCATGAACTGGCGTCTGACTCTGGTCATGGTCGCCATCCTGCCGCTGATCGCGCTGATGGTACGCACGGCGAGCAAGAAGTTTCGCAAGCAGAGCAAGAAGATCCAGGTGGCGATGGGCGATGTGACCCATGTGGCGTCCGAGACCATCCAGGGCTACCGTGTCGTGCGCAGCTTCGGTGGCGAAACCTATGAGCAGAAACGCTTCCTGAAGGCCAGCCAGAGCAACACCGACAAGCAACTGCGCATGACTCGCACCGGTGCGATCTATACGCCGATGCTGCAGTTGGTAATCTACATTGCCATGGCGGTGCTGATGTTCCTGGTGCTCTACTTGCGCGGCGATGCGTCGGCGGGCGACATGGTGGCCTACATCACCCTGGCGGGTCTGTTGCCAAAGCCGATTCGTCAGTTGTCGGAGGTCAGTTCGACCATCCAGAAAGGCGTGGCGGGTGCCGAGAGCATATTCGAGCAACTGGACGTCGCACCGGAAGTGGACCATGGCACCCTCGAGCGGGACAAGGTCGAGGGCCGCCTGGATGTGCGTAACCTGAGCTTTACCTATCCGGGCACCGACCGTCTGGTGCTGGACGACATTTCGTTCAGTGTCGAACCGGGCCAGATGGTGGCGTTGGTGGGGCGCTCCGGCAGTGGCAAATCGACCTTGGCCAGCCTGATTCCGCGGTTCTATCACCATGAACAGGGCGAGATCCTGCTCGACGGCATCGAGGTCGAAGACTATCGGTTGCTGAACCTGCGCCGGCATATCGCCCAGGTGACCCAGCATGTCACGCTGTTCAGCGATACGGTCACCAACAACATCGCCTATGGCGATCTGGCGGGTGCCCCTCGCGAAGACGTCGAGCAGGCTGTGCGCGACGCCTACGCCAAGGACTTCATCGATCAGTTGCCCAAGGGCCTCGATACCCAGGTCGGCGAGAACGGCGTCCTGCTCTCCGGCGGCCAGCGCCAGCGTTTGGCGATTGCCCGGGCGTTGCTCAAGAACGCGCCACTGCTGATTCTCGATGAGGCCACCTCGGCACTCGATACCGAGTCCGAGCGGCATATCCAGGCTGCTCTGGACAAGGTCATGAAGGGTCGTACCACCCTGGTGATCGCCCACCGGCTGTCGACCATCGAGAAGGCCGACCTGATCCTGGTGATGGATCAGGGGCGTATAGTCGAGCGTGGTACTCATGCCCAGTTGCTGGAAAAAAATGGCTATTACGCACGGCTGCATGCCATGGGGCTGGATGAGTCGGCCCCCGCCGGGACCGCGTGAGTCAATAGCCCGGGAGCGCAGTGTCGCTTCCGGGCAGTTGCGGTGCGCAATGCGCCGCGAGTTTGTATCCGGATACTTACCCAGCTTGACCATCGCTAAATATTTTCTGCTACCTGACATTGTTATGGTTCGGCAACGAATCATCGATATCAACGGAGGGGCTATCCCTTCCGCGCAGGTACTGGAATGTTGCAGCGCTACCTATGGAAGCTGATGCCCAAGGCTCAGCGAGAATTTCTGCTGGGGCGTCTCCCGGTTGTCGACCGGCAGGTCATCAACAAGGTCATGTCCGGCAATGTGCAGTTTCCCCAGCCGTTCACCGAGCGTGCCTGTCTGTTCATCCATGTTCCCAAGTGCGCCGGCAGCAGTGTGTGTGGTGCCTTGTTCGGCGGTTGGCACCCCGGGCATCTGCCTTTGCACTGGTATGAGCATCAGTTCCCCGAGCAGTACGCCAGGAGCTTCAAGTTCGCTTTCGTGCGTGAGCCGTTGGAGCGGGCCTATTCGGCTTTCGCCTTTCTCAGGGGCAACGAGCCATGCCGGCGGGATATGTCTGCGCACAACCTGGTGAGTTCATACCGCGACTTCGACGATTTCGTCTATCGCTGGCTGCATCCCGAGAATGTCAGGAAGCAATTGCATTTCGCCCCCCAGACGGACTTTCTGGTCGGCTCGCTCGGTCATCTGGAGCTGGACTTCATCGGTCGCCAGGAGCATCTGGAGCAGGATTTCCGCTCCGTCTGCGAGCGGATTGGCATCGCCTCGACCCTGCCTCACCTCAATCACTCACGCCAACGACGCGTGGAGCCGGTGAAGGAGTTCTGTTCGGTGAGAACCCGCCGACTGGTTCGTCGCGTCTACCAACGAGACTATGAGTTACTGGGCTATGAATAGACTGGCAACGATCCCCCTGGAAAGACCGCAGATCCGCCCCTACACCCTGGCGCTTTCCACGGCGCAGCGGGCGGCGATCAAGCACCAGCGGCCCTGCTGCATCTGGCTGACCGGCTTGTCGGGAGCGGGCAAGTCGACCCTGGCCAATGCCCTCGAAGTGCAACTCAATCAGCGCGGCCTGCATACCTTCCTGCTCGATGGCGACAACGTGCGCAACGGCCTGTGCAGCGACCTTGGCATGTCTGCGAAGGCCCGCAAGGAAAACATCCGGCGGGTGTCCGAGGTGGCACGGCTGATGGTCGATGCCGGGTTGATCGTGATCGTCTCGGCGATTTCACCGTTTCGTGCCGAGCGTGATCAGGCCCGCTCGCTGTTCGCGCCGCAGGCGTTCTCCTGCGTCTATGTCAGCACACCCTTCGACGTCTGTTCCCGGCGCGACCCCAAGGGGCTCTACAAGGCGGCCCTGGCCGGGCGGATCAAGGACTTCACCGGGCTCGACAGCCCTTACGAGGTGCCCCTCGATGCCGATTGCGAAATCGACACGACCTCGCTGACGCTGGAGGCCTCGACCCGGCGCCTGCTGGATTTTCTGATCAATAAAGGTGCAATTTCCAATGGCGAAGCCACTCACTTGAAGCCATAGGCTAGCCTGGGGCCACCCTGTGTTAATATCGCGCCCCTGTTCATTTTGTATGTGGGTTGCTCCATGAAGTTGTCCATGCCGCGATTCGATCAAGCCCCTGTCTTGGTGGTCGGCGATGTCATGCTCGACCGTTACTGGCATGGTGGTACCTCACGGATTTCCCCTGAGGCGCCGGTACCGGTGGTCAAGGTCGAGCAGATCGAGGATCGTCCGGGCGGTGCTGCCAACGTTGCCCTGAACATTGCCGCGCTGGGTGCGCCGGCGTCCCTGGTGGGTGTCACCGGTGACGACGAGGCCGCCGACAGCCTGAGCAACAGCCTCAAGGGCGCGGGCGTGCGCGCGCTTTTCCAGCGTATTGCGCACCAGCCGACCATCGTCAAGCTGCGGGTCATGAGTCGTCACCAGCAGCTGTTGCGGATCGATTTCGAAGAACCGTTCGCCACCGATGCCCTGGCGTTGGGTGCAGAAGTGGATGGCCTGCTCGAAGGCATCAAGGTATTGGTGCTGTCCGACTACGGCAAGGGCGCGCTGAAAAACCATCAGGCGCTGATCCAGGCTGCGCGGTCGCGGGGTATTCCCGTGCTGGCCGATCCCAAGGGCAAGGACTTCTCGATCTATCGCGGAGCCAGCCTGATCACGCCGAATCTCAGCGAATTCGAAACCATCGTCGGCGGTTGTGCCGATGAGCACGACCTGGTTTCCAAGGGCGCGCAGCTCATGCAGGACCTCGATCTGGGAGCCCTGCTGGTCACCCGTGGCGAGCACGGGATGACCCTGTTGCGCCCCGATCATCCGGCCCTGCACCTGCCGGCCCGGGCACGTGAGGTGTTCGATGTGACCGGTGCCGGCGATACGGTGATTTCCACCCTGGCAGCGGCGATCGCCGCTGGCGAGGACCTGCCCCATGCCGTGGCCCTGGCCAACCTGGCGGCAGGTATCGTGGTCGGCAAGTTGGGTACGGCGGCCATCAGTGCGCCGGAGCTGCGTCGTGCCATCCAGCGCGAGGAAGGTTCCGAGCGCGGTGTGCTGGGGCTCGAACAGTTGCTGCTGGCAGTGGATGACGCGCGGGCGCACAACGAGAAGATCGTGTTCACCAACGGTTGTTTCGACATCCTCCACGCCGGCCATGTGACCTATCTGGAGCAGGCGCGGGCCCAGGGCGATCGGCTGATCGTTGCGATCAACGACGATGCCTCGGTCAGTCGTCTGAAAGGCCCGGGGCGGCCGATCAACAGCGTCGATCGGCGCATGGCGGTCCTGGCCGGCCTGGGTGCGGTGGATTGGGTGATCAGCTTCCCGGAAGGCACTCCGGAAAACCTGCTGGCCCAGATCAAGCCCGATGTTCTGGTCAAGGGTGGGGACTACGGTATCGATCAGGTGGTCGGTGCCGACATCGTCAAGGCCTACGGCGGTACGGTGAAGGTGTTGGGGCTGGTGGAAAACAGCTCGACCACGGCGATCGTCGAGAAGATCCGCAGCAACTGAGGGTGACCGGCTCCTGCAGGAGCCGGGTTTATCCGCGAACAGCGGCATAACGGATTCACCGTCCGTTACCCGACCCGCGCGGTTGCGCCGCTGTCAGCGCCCGGCCTTGGCCGGTACCATCTTGCGCAGAAGCTGCCGGGCCTTGCCGGTCAGGCGCCTGAACCTCGAGTCCTTTTCCGGTTCCGTCAGCCCCTGCTGGCGGACCCAATCCTTCCAGCGCACCCGCTCATCGCGCACCAGCCAGCCATCCTGGCGGGCAAAGCTTTCCGCCAGATACAGGCCGCGCGTGCTGGCGGCAATCAACTGATCCTTCTTCAGGGTATACAGCTCGGCACAGGGCTGGCCGTCCTTCAATGGCATCAGGTAGAGGTCGGGCCGGGAGCGGTTCAGGCGCGCCACCAGTTCATCGTTTTCCAACCGCTCGTCGACATGGAACAGGCTCAGGGGCTTGGCCTCCCGAGGTACGTCCAGGCGCAGGTCGTAGATCAACTGCAGCGATGCGGTCGGCAGGTGCACATAGGCCCGCGGCCGCTCCAGCAGCTGTTGGGCGCCACAGCGTACCGGCAAGGCCGAGCCGGACAGCGGCGTCAGGCGAAACGGCAGCGCCTCGCGGTAGTGCAGCGCGGCGGAATAGGGCGTCGGCAGCCAGGTGTCATTGAACCGCCCGCTGAGCCAGCCTTCCGGTGTTTCCAGCAGGCATTCCTCGGCGATCTCCTGGATGGCGGTGTGCAGCGGCAGGTTCAGTTCCTGGGCCGGGACATAGCCGGAAATCAGTTTGAGTACCACGTCGCCGCGGTCCTGCCGGCGCTGGCGGACCAGTACCCAGTAGTCGCGGTTCTGCCAGTGCAGGGTGAGCCGCACCGAAACCCCGAGGTTGGCCAGTTCCACGGCAAAACGTCCGGCATCGGCGACGTTCACCGGCTTGCGCCTGTGCAGGATCTGCGCAAAGTTCAGCGGCATCCCGACGCTCTGGTAGCTCAGGCCTTCGGGAGTCGCTTCGACGAACAGGGGCAGGGTCTTGAAGTTGCTGGGGTTCTTTCTGATCAGTGTTCGCGGCATGTCGGCTCCTTCTTGCGTCGGGGTCGGCCGCGTGGGCGGCATCAGTTCTGGCGAATGACCCGGGCTACGGTTGCCACATTATGGGCCAGGTGTAGCGGATTGATGGTACCGACGATAGCGCTGGCGACGCCGGGATGCCCGAACAGCAACTCGAAGCTGGCGCGTACCGGATCGACACCTGGGCTCAGGCAGGCATGACCGCTGGCCAGGGCCTTTTTTACCAGAATCGCCTTGCCGTGGGCAGCTGCATAGTCAATGACCGCTCTTTCGGCCTGTTCGTTCAGATTGTAGGTGACCATCGCGCAATCGCCCTGCTCAAGAGATTTCAGGCCACCCTCGACGGTTTTTCCGGAAAAGCCGAAGGCGCGGATCTTGCCTTCGCGCTTGAGGCCGGCCAGGGTCTGGTAGACATCGCTCTGTTCGAGGATTGCCAGGTCGTTGCCGTCGGAGTGGACCAGCACCAGGTCGATGAAGTCGGTTTCCAGGCGTTGCAGGCTGCGCTCCACGGAAAGACGGGTATGCCCGGCGCTGAAGTCGTGGCGCGACTGGCCAGCCTCGAATTCCTCGCCGACCTTGCTGACGATCACCCATTCATGGCGCTGCCCACGCAGCAGCGGGCCGAGGCGTTCCTCGCTACGGCCGTAGGCCGGGGCGGTGTCGATCAGGTTGATGCCCAGGTCGCGGGTCAGCTTGAGCAGTTGGCGAGCGTCCTGGTCGTCGGGGATCTGGAAGCCGCTAGGGTATTTGACGCCCTGGTCGCGGCCCAGTTTCACGGTGCCCAGGCCCAGTGGCGAGACGCTCAGGCCGGTGCTGCCCAGGGGCCGGTGCAGGTCGTGCAGGGTTGGCTGGCTCATGGCAGCAGTTGCTCCCAGGCGGTTTGCGTGAGGGGCGGGCGTGGCAGCTGCGGCAGTGCCGGCGGATGGCTCGGCTGGATAGCGTCGCGCTGCAGGCTGGCGATGACCCGGTCGGCGAAGTCCGGGGCCAGCGCCAGCTTCGTCGGCCAACCGACCAGCAGGCGCCCGTCTTCGGCGAGAAAGGCATTGTCCGGGCGGGTCAGGCCCGATTGCTGGGGTTCGGCGCGGTCGACCCGCAGGGTGGCCCAGCGGCTCTGGCTCTGGTCGATCCAGGGCAACAGGTTGTCGAGCTCCTTGCGCGCGGCGGCGATCTGTTCGGCGCTGTCGCGCGCCACACCGTCGGCCTCGGCGATATCGCCGCCCAGATACCAGACCCATTGGCCATCGGCCGCCGGATGGCTGGTCACGGTGATCCTTGGCTTGGGACCGCCGCCCAGGCAATGGGCGTACA
Organism: Pseudomonas sp. Tof1; assembly: GCF_055390395.1. Lineage (NCBI taxonomy): Bacteria > Pseudomonadati > Pseudomonadota > Gammaproteobacteria > Pseudomonadales > Pseudomonadaceae > Pseudomonas > Pseudomonas sp. Tof1. The sequence continues at coordinate 546,147 of NZ_AP024344.1, forward strand.
GCGGCTTGAGGCTCGGGCCCTTGACCAGCACCATGTGCAGCGGGCGTCTCTGCATCGCCGGCTGGCTCAGGCCCAGCGCGCCCAGCAGCTCGGCGTTGCCGGCCCCGGCACTGAGCACGATGCGCTGGGCGCGGATTTCGCGGTCATCGACGCGCAGGCCGACCAATTGCCCGTCTTCGCGCAGCGGTTCGATTTTCTGCCCGGCGAGCAGGCCATCGCCCGCCAGTTCGGCCAGGCGTGCAATCAGGCTGGGGACGTCGACCACCAGTTCGGCCAGGCGATAGACCTTGCCCTTGAAGCGCGGGTTCTGCAGGGCCGCTGGCAACTGGTCGCCCTTGACCTGGTCGACCCGGCCGCGCACGGCCTTGCTGGCGAAGAAGCTGGTGAGGTTGCCGGCCAGGGTGCCGGGGGACCAGAGGTAATGGGCGTCCGACAGCAGGCGTACGCCGGTGAGGTCGAGTTCACCGCTGCCGGCCAGGGCCTCGCGCCAGCGGCGCGGCATGTCGGCGATGGCTTCCGAAGCGCCGGTCAGTGCGCCATGCAGCGCGTACTTGGCGCCGCCATGGATGATGCCCTGGGACTTCACGCTCTGGCCACCGCCGAGGCTGGCGCTTTCCACCAGCACCGTCGAAAAGCCCTGGCGGCGCAGGCGCGCATTCAGCCAGAGACCGGCGACGCCGGCGCCGACAATCAGGACATCGGTGGATATAGCGGATGGCATGCAGCGACCTCGGTTGTTCTGACTAAGGCCGCAGTATACAGGTTCGGAAGAGGCGTCGACGGCCTGCCATCAATGCCCGGCGGTTTTCGAGAACAGCTGGATCACCACCACGCCGAGCACGATCAGCGCCATGCCGAGCATGGCCGGCACATCCAGCTTCTGGCCGTAGAGGAACAGCGCGGCGACGCTGACCATCACGATCCCCATGCCGGCCCAGACCGCGTAGGCCACACCTACCGGCACCGTGCGCACCACCAGGGTGAGCATCCAGAAGGCGGTGGCATAGCCGACGATGATCAGGGCCAGGGGCAGTGGTGTGCTCAGGCCCTTGACCGCTTTCATGGAGACAGTGGCGATGACTTCGGCGCAAATGGCGATGGCGAGGTAGTAGTAGGCATTCATGAAGTGATCTCCCCTATCTTTTGGGCCTGCTGATGAGGTCGGCATTTTAGCGGTCGCCCAGATGGGGTAAAGTCATTACCTATCTGTATAGAAGATAGGTTGTTCCGCCCATGCAATGGAATCTGGAGCAGATGCGGCTGTTCGTCGAGGTCGCCGAGCGGCGTTCTTTCTCTGCGGTGGCCCGTCATCAGCGCAAGGCCCAATCGGCGGTCAGTTCGGCGATTGCCCTGCTTGAGGATGACCTCGGTGTGCTGTTGTTCGAGCGCAGCAGCGGCCGCCAGCCGCGGCTGACGGCGGCGGGGGAGTCGCTGCTGGAGGAAGCGCGCGAAGTGCTGCGTCAGTGCGAGCGTCTCAATGGGCGGGCCCTGTCGCTGATGCGGGGTCAGGAAGCCTGTCTGCGTCTGGCACAGGATGAGGCGATGCCCTACCAGTCGGTGGTCGACAGCCTGGAAGCCCTGGCCAACCGCTTTCCCAATCTCGAGGTGCAATTGACCAGCGCGGCCCAGGGCGATGTGGCGCGCAAGCTGGTGGAGCGACGTGCCGACCTGGGCCTGCTGTTCTACCACGACCAGATTCCTGAAGCCCTGGAGCGACGGGTGCTGGGCAGTATCGAGATGGTCACGGTATGCGGCGTCGGCCACCCGATGGCGGAGTTGGCACGGGTCAATTGTCAGCAACTGGCCCAGCACCGGCAGTTGCTGATGTCGACGCAGTCGAGTGTCTACCCCGGCAGCGAGGCGGCCAGCCCACAGGTCTGGCGGGCCGACAGTTTCTACGTGATGGCTGAATGGTTGATCCGCGGCCTGGGCTGGGCCTGGCTGCCGCGTCACGTGGTGCAGTATCCGACGTACCAGGGGCAGATGGTCGAGCTGGTCAGCGAGTGGACGCCGCCGGCGCTGGTCGTCGAACTGGTCTGGCGTCGCGACGAGCCCCTGGGGCCGGCAGGACGCTGGTTGGCCGAGCGTTTTGCCGAACACTTGCAGGCGATCGGCTGAAAACACAGTAAACTCCGTGGCCATGAATAGAACTCTCTACACCTTGCTGTTTCATCTGGGGCTGCCGCTGGTGGCCGTGCGTCTGTGGCTGCGGGCGCGCAAGGCGCCGGCCTATGCCCGACGGATCTGCGAACGTTTCGCCCGGGGCCTGCCGCCGATGCGCCCGGGCGGGATCTGGGTGCATGCGGTCTCGGTGGGCGAGAGCATTGCCGCCGCACCGATGATCCGGGCGCTGCTGGCACGCTACCCGGAGTTGCCGATCACCGTGACCTGCATGACGCCCACCGGCTCGGAGCGAATCCAGGCGCTGTTCGCCAATGAGCCGCGTATCCAGCATTGCTACCTGCCCTACGACTTGCCCTGGGCGGCGGCGCGTTTCCTCGACACGGTACGCCCCCGGCTGGCGGTGATCATGGAAACCGAGCTGTGGCCCAATCACATCCACCAATGCGCCCGGCGCGGGATTCCGGTGGCCCTGGCCAATGCGCGGCTGTCGGCGCGCTCGGCCAGGGGCTATGCCCGCTTTGCCCGCTTGACCCGGCCGATGCTCGAGGAAATGAGCCTGATCGCGGTGCAGACCGAAGCCGAGGCCGAGCGTTTCCGGCAGTTGGGGGCGCGGGCCGAGTCCGTCGAGGTCACCGGTTCGATCAAATTCGACCTGAGCGTCGATCCGCAACTGCTGGTGCGGGCCGCCGAGTTGCGCGAGCAGTGGCAGGCGCAACAGCGTCCGGTGTGGATTGCCGCGAGCACCCACGAAGGCGAGGACGAGGTGATCCTGGCGGCACATCGGCAATTGCTGGGCAGTTACCCGGATGCCTTGCTGATTCTGGTGCCGCGGCACCCCGAGCGTTTCCACAGCGTCTTCGAACTCTGTCGCCAGCAGGGTTTCCCGACGGTCCGGCGTTCGACCGCGGAACCGGTGGGGGCGCTGGATTCGGTGCTGCTCGGTGACACCATGGGCGAACTGCTGTTTCTCTATGCCCTGGCCGACAGTGCCTTCGTCGGCGGCAGCCTGGTGCCCAATGGCGGCCACAACCTGCTGGAGCCGGCGGCCCTGTGCAAGCCGGTCCTGAGCGGGCCGCACCTGTTCAACTTCCTCGAGATCGCCGCGCTGATGCGCGAGGCGGGTGCGCTGCAGGAAGTCGATGATGCCGAGGGGTTGGCAGTGGCCGTTCGGAGTCTGTTCGAGCTGCCACAGGACGCCCGCCGGATGGGCGAGGCGGGGCTGAAGGTGATGCAGGCCAACCAGGGCGCGTTGCAGCGCCTGCTGGATGGGCTTGCGCGCCTGCTTGCGGGAGCAGGATCCATCCGCGAGTAATCCTTTTAAGGCCGCCCAAGGCTTCGCGGATAAATCCGGCTTGCGTCAGCGCTGCGATGGCGCCTTGAGGTTGGCCGATGCGGCTTTCGCCAGGTCCGGCGGCAGGAAGTCCTTGTCCGGGTTGTAGTCGGCCTTCAGGTAGCGCGACAGGGCACTCAGGTCGTCCGGGCTCAAGGTGCCCGCCGCCTGCTTCAGGCGCAGGTTGTCGAGAATGTAGTCGTAGCGGGTGTTGTTGTAGTCGCGCACCGAGGTGTACAGCTGGCGCTGGGCATCGAGCACGTCGACGATATTGCGCGTACCCACCTGGTAGCCGATCTCGGTCGCTTCCAGTGCACTCTGGTTGGAGATGATCGACTGCTTGCGGGCCTGAACCTGTTCCACGTCGGTGTTGACCGCACGATGCAGGTTGCGGGTGTTCTCCACCACCTGGCGGCGCAGGGCTTCACGCTGCTGTTCGGTCTGGCTCAGGCGCGAATAGGACTCGCGCACCTGGGAACTGGTCAGGCCGCCGCTGTACAGCGGGATGTTCAGTTGCAGGCCGACGGTGGTCTGCTTCACCGGCCCGCCATAGTTCTGGCCCAGGGTATTGGGGTTGGTCAGGCCGAAACCGTCGTTGTCGCCGGCCTGATACTGGGCGACGGCATCAAGGGTCGGGGCGTGGCCGGCCTTGCGCTGCTTGAGGGTTTCCTCCGCTGCGCTGACCGCGTAGTTGCTCGCCAGCAGGTTCAGGTTCTGTTTGGCCGCGGTATCGACCCAGGCCTTGGCGTCGTTCGGCGTCGGGGCCAGCACCGGCAGGGTATGGACAATCCCCTGGATCGAGTTGTACTGACGGTTGGTCAGGGTGATCAGGGCTTCGAACGCATCCTCGACCTGGCGCTGGGCGACGATGCGGTTGGCTCGCGAGGTGTCGTAGCTGGCCTGGGACTGCAGGACGTCGGTCTTGTCCGACAGGCCGACGTCGAAGCGTTCGTTGGACTGGTCCAGCTGGCGCTTGAACGCCGCTTCCTCGGCCTTGGTCGAGGCCAGGGTGTCCTGGGCGCGCAGCACCGCGAAATAGCGTTCGGCGCTCTGCAGGATCAGGTTCTGTTCGGTGGCCGAGAGTTGCAGCGCGGCCTGTTCGTTGACGTCCTTGGCCGCCTGGAGCTGGAACCAGCGGTCGGCGCGGAAGATCGGCTGGCTCAGGGTGGCCTGGTAGACATTGGCGCTGCGGTTGGTGGTCACCGAGGGCCGGTCGATCGAGGTGTGCACGTTATTGCTGCTGGCGCCGGCCGACAGGTTCGGCAGCAATCCGGCCCGGGCCTGGGGCACGACTTCCTTGCGCGCGTCGTAATCGGCGCGGGCGGCGGCCAGGTCGGCGTTGTTGTCCAGGGCTTCCTGGTAGACGCTGACCAGGTCGGTCTTGGTCGACAAGGGCGCTTCAGCTGCCCAGACCAGTCCGTTGGTCGCACAAGACACGGCCAGGGCCAGTGATAGTTTGCGCAGCATGAGGCGATCCTTGGAGTAAATATTACGGTTGTAATTCGGGGCCGAGGCTAATGTGCGCCGGGCGTAGCGTCAAGCCGTAGGCGAGTGTAGTTGTCGTCGGGGCTCGCAACAATCCTGCATATCGGCCATTTATCCAGACGGATACGAGGGTGGTGGCGTTATGTCGCGGTCTTGGTCTACACTCGCCGCGTTCTTGTCGGGGTGCCTTGCTGTGAGGCTGAGATCGGATAATTCCGGATCCCGTTGAACCTGATCAGGTTAGCGCCTGCGTAGGGAACAAGATTGCTCGTCTCCCGGCGAGTCCTCTTGTGCCGCGTCCGGGATGTTGTTCGACAATCGAACAACGCAGGTCCGGGCAAGGCACAGCGCCAGTCATGGTGCGTCCGTGCATTTCAGGTTCGTCCCGACAATCCACCTGGATGCAGTCTGGAGAGCCCGTGATGAGTACAAGATTAAAAGACGCCGCGAACCTCAGCGATTCGGCCAAGGTCGACGAGCAGTCGGTTCAACCCTTTCCCCGCTCGCAAAAAATCTACGTCCAGGGTTCGCGCCCGGATATCCGCGTGCCGATGCGCGAAATCAGCCTCGATGTGACCCCGACCGATTTCGGCGGCGAGATCAATGCGCCGGTGCTGGTCTACGATACTTCCGGCCCGTACACCGACCCGAACGTGACCATCGACGTGCGCAAGGGCCTGGCCGATGTCCGCTCGCCGTGGATCGACAGCCGTGGCGACACCGAGCGCCTGGCGGGGCTGAGCTCTAATTTCGGCCAGCAGCGCCTGGCCGATCCGGAACTGACCAAGCTGCGCTTCGCCCACGTCAACAACCCGCGCCGGGCCAAGGCCGGGGCCAACGTCACCCAGATGCACTACGCCCGCCAGGGCATCATTACCGCCGAAATGGAATACGTCGCCATCCGCGAGAACCTCAAGCTGCAGGAAGCCCGCGCCGCCGGCCTGCTCGACCAGCAGCACGCCGGCCACAGCTTTGGCGCGAGCATCCCGAAAGAGATCACGCCCGAGTTCGTCCGCGAGGAAATCGCCCGCGGCCGGGCGATCATCCCGGCGAACATCAACCACGTGGAGCTGGAGCCGATGATCATCGGCCGCAACTTCCTGGTGAAGATCAACGGCAACATCGGCAACAGCGCCCTGGGCTCTTCCATCGAGGAAGAAGTGGCCAAGCTGACCTGGGGGATCCGCTGGGGCTCGGACACGGTCATGGACCTGTCCACCGGCAAGCACATCCATGAAACCCGCGAGTGGATCATCCGCAACTCGCCGGTGCCGATCGGCACCGTGCCGATCTACCAGGCCCTGGAGAAGGTCAACGGCGTGGCCGAAGACCTGACCTGGGAGCTGTTCCGCGACACCCTGATCGAACAGGCCGAGCAGGGCGTCGACTATTTCACCATTCACGCCGGCGTGTTGCTGCGCTATGTGCCGCTGACCGCCAAGCGGGTCACCGGGATCGTCTCCCGTGGCGGTTCGATCATGGCCAAGTGGTGCCTGGCGCACCACAAGGAAAACTTCCTCTACACCCATTTCGAGGAAATCTGCGAAATCATGAAGGCCTACGACGTCAGCTTCTCGCTGGGCGATGGCCTGCGTCCGGGCTCGATTGCCGATGCCAACGACGAAGCGCAGTTCGGCGAGCTGGAAACCCTCGGCGAGCTGACCAAGATCGCCTGGAAGCATGATGTGCAGTGCATGATCGAAGGCCCTGGCCACGTGCCGATGCAGTTGATCAAGGAGAACATGGACAAGCAGCTGAAGTGCTGCGACGAGGCACCGTTCTACACCCTCGGCCCGCTGACCACCGACATCGCGCCGGGCTACGACCACATCACCTCCGGCATCGGTGCGGCGATGATCGGCTGGTTCGGCTGCGCCATGCTCTGCTACGTCACGCCCAAGGAGCACCTGGGCCTGCCGAACAAGGATGACGTGAAGACCGGGATCATCACCTACAAGATCGCCGCCCACGCCGCCGACCTCGCCAAGGGGCATCCGGGGGCGCAGATCCGCGACAATGCGCTGAGCAAGGCGCGCTTCGAATTCCGCTGGGAAGATCAGTTCAACCTCGGTCTGGACCCGGACACCGCCCGTGCGTTCCACGACGAGACGCTGCCCAAGGATTCGGCCAAGGTCGCGCATTTCTGTTCCATGTGCGGGCCGAAGTTCTGCTCGATGAAGATCACCCAGGAAGTCCGCGACTATGCGGCCAACCAGCGGATCGAGGCGGTCGATGCGGATGCGGTGCAGGGTATGGCCGAGCAGGCCGAGCGCTTCAAGCGCGAGGGCAGCCAGTTGTACCGGAAGGTCTGACCGGGCAGCTATCGGGGCGTCCGTGAGGGCGCCTTCGCGGGCAAGCCACGCTCCTACAGTGCCATGTCGTATGCAGGCCCCACGTACGACGCTGCACTGTAGGAGCGTGGCTTGCCCGCGAATAGACCCTCAAGCGCGCCATCGCCCTTGCAATCCATACACCTATTTTCGAGAGCAGCCGTGAATACACCCGCCAGCACCTATTCCCCCGATCTCGCCGTCCCGCTCGACAAGCGCGTGTTCGGCGCGCGCGACCTGTTTTCCCTGTGGTTCTCCCTCGGCATCGGCCTGATGGTGCTGCAGACCGGTGCCCTGCTGGCGCCGGGGTTGGGGCTGGCCGGCTCGTTGCTGGCGATCCTGGTTGGTACGGCGGTCGGCGTACTGCTGCTGGCGGCCGTCGGTGTGATCGGCAGCGATACCGGACTGGCTTCCATGGCTGCTTTGAAACTCAGCCTCGGCCAGTATGGAGCGAGCCTGCCGGCGATCCTCAACCTGCTGCAACTGGTGGGGTGGGGCGCGTTCGAAATCATTGTCATGCGTGATGCCGCCAGCCTGCTCGGTGGCCGGGCCTTCGGCGAAGGCAGCCTGCTTGCCAATCCGTTGCTCTGGACCCTGCTGTTCGGCGCGCTGGCCACCTTGCTGGCGGTCAGCGGTCCGCTGACGTTCGTGCGTAAGATCCTGCGCAAGTGGGGTATCTGGCTGTTGCTGGCGGCGTGCCTGTGGCTGACCTGGAACCTGTTCGCCAAGGCCGACCTGGTGGCGCTGTGGGCCCAGGCCGGCGATGGTTCGATGGCGTTCGCCGTGGGTTTCGACATCGCGATTGCCATGCCGCTGTCCTGGCTGCCGCTGATCGCCGACTACTCCCGGTTCGGCAAGCGTGCGCAAGGTGTGTTCGGCGGCACCGCGCTGGGTTTCTTCATCGGCAACCTGTGGCTGATGAGCCTGGGCGTGGCCTACACCCTGGCCTTTGCGCCGAGCGGCGAGGTCAATGCCCTGCTGCTGGCCCTGGCGGGTGCCGGGATGGGGATCCCGCTGCTGCTGATCCTGCTCGACGAATCGGAAAACGCTTTCGCCGACATCCATTCGGCGGCGGTCTCCAGCGGGACCCTGCTGCCATTGAAGGTCGAGCAACTGGCCCTTGCCATCGGCGTGCTCTGCACCTTGATCGCCTGCCTGGCACCCCTGGCGCAGTACCAGAACTTCCTCCTGCTGATCGGCTCGGTGTTCGCGCCGCTGTTCGGCGTGGTGCTGGTCGACCACTTCATCCTGCGCCGGCGTGGTTGCGTCGTGGTGTCGCCAGCCTTGCGCTGGTCGGCGCTGCTGGCCTGGCTGGGGGTATCGGCACCTACCACCTGCTGGCCAGTTTCCATCCGGAACTCGGTGCGACCCTGCCGTCGCTGCTGCTGGCAGGGCTGCTGCAACTGCTGTTGGGCAAGGTCTTCACTGCCGGGCGGGAAACCGCTCGGGCTTGAGGATGCCGTTGAGGCGCGAGTAGTCGACCTTCAGGTCGATCAGGCCCATGGCGTAGGGCGCGATGGTCGTCACGTTGTACTTGAGCAGTACCCCGTCGCTGGTCAGGGCAACGTTCGGGGTGGTCTGGAAGGGCCAGGTACGAACGAAGTCCTGGTCTACGCGATTGTTGATCTGCCAGCTGTTGTGGGCGACCTTGACCAACTTCCAGAAGGCTTCTTCCTGGCCCGGCAGCAGTATGTCCTGCAGGGTCAGGGCCTTGTGTTCCTCGCGTGACCAGTTGATGAAGCTGCGACTCGGCGTGCCCTGGGGGGTACCGTTGTCCAGGTAGCTGATCAGCTCGATGATCACCAGGCCGTCATGCTGTTCGAGTACCTTGGCTTGCAGATAGCTGCCCTGGCGGCTGGCGGAGGTGGCGAGGAACTGATCCTGGTAGGCCTTGAGCGACGTCGGCAACGGCGTGGCTTGGGTCATCTGCAGCAGGCGGCGCTCGATCAGGCTGTCCAGTTGCGGTTCGCTCGGAAAGTGCACCGTGTCGATGTTCACCAGCGGGCAGTCCGGATCGTTGCAGCCCGGCTTGACCTGTTCCCAGGCGTCGCGCTTGAACTCCAGCGGCTTCTGCGTGGCGGGTTGGAACAGACTCTGGCACGCCCCGAGGGTCAGGGCGATGCAGGTCAGCGAGGCGATTTTTAGAAACGACATGTACGTCCTTCGTCGGCGAAAGATAGGTCAGGGAGAGCGTGCTTTGACTGTCAGCGGCGGACTCGGTTCGCCACTACGCTAATTAGAGTAGGTTTCGGTGGCAGCCGTCTATCCCGACAATGGGAAAGTGGCTGCATCAGCAGGTGTCGGCGCGTTAGGATGGCGCGAAGTCGAGGGGGAGCCTCGCCGCTACAGCAAAGAGGATCAGCATGACCGACATCAGCAAGTCCAGTCCGACGAAAGTCGAGATCATTCGCCGGGAGAACTGCTTCAAGGGCTTCTACCGGCTTGATCGCCTGCACCTGCGCCATGAGCTGTTCGCCGGTGGCATGGGCAAGGAGATCAATCGCGAGGTGTTCGTGCGCCATGATGCGGTGTGTGTGCTGCCCTACGATGCCCGGCGCGATGAAGTGGTATTGCTGGAGCAGTTCCGGGTCGGCGCCATGGACAAGACCGACAACCCGTGGATGGTCGAGCTGGTGGCCGGCCTGATTGACAAGGACGAGCAGCCGGAAGAGGTTGCCCATCGCGAGGCGCAGGAGGAAGCTGATCTGGCGCTGCAGGCGCTGTGGCCGATCACCCGCTACTTCCCGTCGCCTGGCGGCAGCAATGAGTTCGTTCATCTGTACCTGGGGCGTTGCCAGACCGAGGGGGCCGGCGGCCTGTATGGGCTGGTGGAGGAGAGCGAGGACATCCGGGCGACGGTCTGGGCCTTCGATGATGCCCTGCAGGCCGTGCGCGATGGGCGGATCATCAATGCGGCGTCGATCATTGCCTTGCAGTGGCTGGCGTTGAATCGTGCCGAAGTGAGGGGCTTATGGTCGTAAGTCTGCTGCGCGAGCGTTATCGGGTCGATCTGATCGGGCTGCAGGCAGCCTGCGAGGCGAACTATGCCCGCCTCATGCGCCTGCTGCCCGAGATGCGCGACCAGCAACGCGCCCGCCGGATTGCCGTGACCCAGGGCGACCAGATGCTTGGCGTGCTGGCCCTGGAGGTGCTGCAGGACTGTCCCTACACCACCACCCTGCTGGTGCGTCAGGAACACAGCCTGCCATGGTTGCCGGTGCCGCAGTTGCAGGTACAGGTCTACCACGATGCGCGCATGGCCGAGGTCATCAGCGCCGAGCATGCACGACGCTTTCGCAGTATCTACCCCTATCCGAACGCGGCCATGCACCAGCCGGATGAGAAGGCCCAGCTCAACATCTTCCTCGGCGAGTGGTTGAGCCACTGCCTGGCCTGTGGTCATGAATTCGAAGCGGTACGTTAATCGGGTTGTATCCGGCTAAATGTGAACTGTGCCCGTTTTCAGCCATTTCCTCTTTGCAGGTTCCCTGACCATAATTGCGCGCAATGCGGTTTTGAACGAATCGGTTGAAACCTGTCCAGCCAGCAATTGCGGGAGAGAGCGCCTTGTCGAGCGTAGCCACTCAATCGACCACCACGGACTCGGTGCTGTTGGTCCAGCTGTCCGACAGCCATCTGTTTGCCGAGGCGGACGGTACGCTGCTGGGCATGAATACCCGCGACAGCCTGCAGCGGGTGATCGATTGCGTCCTGGCCGAACAGCCGCGGATCGACCTGCTGCTGGCCAGCGGCGACCTGTCCCAGGACGGCACGCTGGAGTCCTACCAGTGCTTTCGCCGGATGAGCGGACGTATTCCGGCTCCGGCCCGCTGGTTTCCCGGCAACCACGACGAACTGCGCGAAATGACCGCGGCCGCCGCCGGCAGCGACCTGCTGGAACCGGTGGTGGATATCGGCAACTGGCGCGTGACACTGCTGGATTCCGCCGTGCCGGGCTCGGTGCCGGGGTTTCTGCAGGATGAACAGTTGCAGTTGCTGGAGCGCGCTCTCGGTGAGGCGCCGGAGCGTCATCACCTGATCTGTTTCCACCACCATCCGGTATCGATCCAGTGCGCCTGGATGGAGCCGATCGGCTTGCGCAATCCGCAGGCGCTGTTCGCCGTGCTGGAGCGCTTTCCCCAGGCGCGGGCCCTGCTCTGGGGGCATATCCACCAGGAGTTCGACCGCGAGCACCAGGGCCTGCGCCTGCTGGCCTCGCCCTCGACCTGTATCCAGTTCGCGCCGGGCAGCGAAGATTTCAAGCTCGACGACAAGGCTCCCGGCTACCGTTGGCTGCGCCTGCATCCGGATGGCCAACTGGAGACCGGGGTATCGCGTGTTCAGGACTTCGAGTTCACCGTCGATCACGGCGGTACGGGTTACTGAACTTCCCCAATATAGGTAGGAAGTATCTCAGGGCGAGTCATGGCCCCGGACTCAGGCTAAACTGCGCGTCTTTGCCCGCCAGCGAGCGATGACATGTCCGGTTCGATCCTGTATATCCACGGCTTCAACAGTTCGCCCGAGTCGAAGAAGGCCACCCAACTGACAGACGTGATGGCGATTCTGGGGCTTGGCGCACAATTGCGGGTCCCGGCCCTGCACCATCATCCACGCCAGGCGATGGCCCAGCTCGAGGCGGCGATCGCCGAACTCGGACGTCCGCTGCTGGTCGGCAGCTCGCTCGGCGGCTACTATGCGACTCACCTGGCCGAGCGCCATGGCCTGAAGGCCCTGCTGGTCAACCCGGCGGTCAGCCCGCACCGGCTGTTCGACGGCTTTCTCGGCCCGCAGCAGAACCTCTACAGCGGTGAAACCTGGGAGCTGACCCTTGACCACGTGACGGCCCTGGCCGCCCTGGAAGTGCCAGCGCCGCAGGACCCGCAACGGTTTCAGGTATGGTTGCAAACGGCCGACGAAACCCTTGATTATCGCGCCGCGCAACAGTATTACCGGGCGTGCGCCTTGCGTATCCAGGCCGGCGGCGACCACGGTTTCCAGGGCTTTGCCCGACAATTGCCGGCGTTGCTCAGTTTTGCCGGCATCGCTGCCGATAAGTACCAAGCGATCGATTTCTCTGCACTTTGAGAATGACCCCTATTCATAGACGACTGATGAAGAGACCCCATGGCCACTCCCAGCGCTAGCTCCTATAACGCAGACGCCATCGAAGTCCTCTCGGGCCTCGACCCGGTGCGTAAACGTCCGGGCATGTACACCGACACCAGTCGGCCGAACCACCTCGCCCAGGAAGTCATCGACAACAGTGTCGACGAGGCCCTGGCCGGGCATGCCAAGTCGGTGCAGGTCATCCTGCATGCCGACCACTCCCTGGAGGTCTGCGACGACGGTCGCGGCATGCCGGTGGACATCCACCCGGAAGAGGGCGTATCCGGTGTCGAACTGATCCTCACCAAGCTGCATGCCGGCGGCAAGTTCTCCAACAAGAACTACCAGTTCTCCGGCGGCCTGCACGGCGTGGGGATCTCCGTGGTCAACGCGCTGTCGACCCAGGTCCGGGTCAAGGTCAAGCGCGACGGCAACGAATACCAGATGACCTTCGCCGACGGCTTCAAGGCCAGCGAGCTGGAAGTGGTCGGCAGTGTCGGCAAGCGCAATACCGGCACCAGCGTGTATTTCTCGCCGGACCCCAAGTACTTCGACTCGCCGAAGTTCTCCGTCAGCCGCCTCAAGCATGTGCTCAAGGCCAAGGCGGTGCTGTGCCCGGGGCTGCTGGTCAGCTTCGAGGACAAGGGCACCGGCGAGAAGGTCGAATGGCATTACGAGGACGGCCTGCGCTCCTACCTGGTGGATTCGGTCAGCGGTTTCGAACGCCTGCCGGACGAGCCGTTCTGCGGCAGCCTGGCCGGTAACAAGGAGGCGGTCGACTGGGCCCTGCTGTGGTTGCCCGAAGGCGGCGACAGCCTCCAGGAAAGCTACGTCAACCTCATTCCGACCGCCCAGGGCGGTACCCACGTCAACGGCCTGCGCCAGGGCCTGCTCGATGCCATGCGCGAGTTCTGCGAGTTCCGCAGCCTGCTGCCGCGTGGCGTCAAGCTGGCGCCGGAAGACGTCTGGGAGCGGATTGCCTTCGTGCTTTCGATGAAGATGCAGGAACCGCAGTTCTCCGGGCAGACCAAGGAACGCCTGTCGTCCCGCGAGGCCGCCGCGTTCGTTTCCGGAGTGGTCAAGGATGCCTTCAGCCTGTGGCTCAACGCCAACCCCGAGCTGGGCATGCAACTGGCCGAACTGGCTATCAGCAACGCCGGGCGCCGCCTGAAGGCGAGCAAGAAGGTCGAGCGCAAGCGCATCACCCAGGGGCCGGCGCTGCCGGGCAAGCTGGCCGATTGCGTCGGGCAGGACCCGCTGCGTTCCGAACTGTTCCTGGTCGAGGGTGATTCCGCCGGCGGTTCGGCCAAGCAGGCGCGGGACAAGGAGTTCCAGGCGATCCTGCCGCTGCGCGGGAAGATCCTCAACACCTGGGAAGTCGACGGCGGTGAAGTGCTCGCCAGCCAGGAAGTGCACAACATCGCCGTGGCCATCGGCGTCGATCCGGGCGCCGAGGACATGAGCCAACTGCGCTACGGCAAGATCTGCATCCTTGCCGACGCCGACTCCGACGGCCTGCACATCGCCACGCTGCTGTGCGCGCTGTTCGTCCAGCATTTCCGCCCGCTGGTGGATGCCGGTCACGTCTACGTGGCGATGCCGCCGCTGTACCGGATCGACCTCGGCAAGGAGATCTTCTACGCGCTGGATGAAGCCGAGCGCGACGGCATTCTCGACCGCCTGGTGGCCGAGAAGAAACGTGGCAAGCCGCAGGTCACCCGATTCAAGGGGCTGGGTGAAATGAACCCGCCGCAACTGCGCGAAACCACCATGGACCCCAATACCCGGCGCCTGGTGCAACTGACCCTGGACGATTTCGCCGCGACCGCGGAAATCATGGACATGCTGCTGGCGAAAAAACGCGCCGGCGATCGCAAGACCTGGCTGGAGTCCAAGGGCGACCTGGCGGAGGTGCTGGTCTGATGCGCAGAGCCCTCGCGGCGCTGTTGCTGCTGGTCGCATGGCCGGCGCTCGCCGACTCGGTACCGGAGCTCAAGCTGTTGTCCGAGCATCCGGTCGAGGGCATGCGTGGTGGCAACCTCTCCGGGTTGGCGCTGTGTGGCAGGGAATTGTGGACGATTTCGGATCGCGACGATGACCTGCTGTATCGGCTGGACACCTCGAGCCGGGTCTGGAAGGCCGAGGGCACGCACCTGGAGGTACCGTCGGTACCCGACAGCGGTCTGCCCTGGGGGCTGCGGCTGAAGACCTGGGCGGCGTCGTTCATTCGCGGTGGCGAGCTGGATTTCGAAGGGCTGAGCTGCGACGACGCGGGTAACCGCTATATCGTCAGCGAGGCTCATGCGGCGGTGCTGAAGGTGCCGCCGAGTGGGGCACTGCAGTGGCTGGCAATTGCCCCGAAGCTCGTCAGCGAGGCACGGGACAATGGGATGTTGCTGCACTTCAATGCCCTGTTCGAAGGCCTGGCTGTCAGCCCGCGGGGCGATCGCCTGTGGCTGGCGGCCGAACGCGAGCGGCGTGGCCTGTTGCTGCTCGAGCGGCAATCGACACAATGGGACTGCAAGGGCTCCTGCGTGCTGATGAGCGAAGATGGCAACCAGATGCAGCCAGCGCAGTTCCCGAACGCCAGGGCGGTGACCCGCGACTTCGCCGACCTGTCGCTGTTCGAGGGCAAGCTGTTTACCCTGGAGCGCAACGCCTATCGGATCTGTCGCCGTGATGCGCAAACTGGCGAGGTCGAGCGTTGCTGGTCGTTTGCCGCCGAGGCGCTGACCGAGCCACGGCGTTATCCACAGAACTACGGTCTGGCCGAAGCCCTGGTGGTCGACGCTGACGGGGCCTGGATCGGCCTGGACAACAACGACGGGGCCCGCGCCGATGGCGAGGCCCGGCCGATCGTCTGGCGCTTTGCCGCGTCGGCAGGCGGCTGGAGTGCCCGGCCATGAGCGCTTTGAAACAACTTGAATTCACCCAGCGTGGTGGCACCTTGCTGCTGCGCCAGACTACGAACTGATGAGGCCCGCATGAGCGAATCCCTTGATCTCAGCCTGGATGGCGTGGAACGCCGGTCATTGGCTGACTTCACCGAACAGGCCTACCTCAACTACTCCATGTACGTGATCATGGACCGTGCACTGCCGCATATCGGCGACGGCCTCAAGCCGGTGCAACGGCGGATCGTCTACGCCATGAGTGAGCTGGGGCTGGACGCCGATGCCAAGCACAAGAAGTCCGCCAGGACCGTCGGTGACGTGCTCGGCAAGTTCCACCCCCACGGCGACTCGGCCTGCTATGAAGCGATGGTGCTGATGGCGCAGCCGTTCAGCTACCGTTACACGCTGGTGGACGGCCAGGGCAACTGGGGGCACCGGATGATCCGAAGTCCTTCGCCGCCATGCGCTACACCGAGTCGCGGCTGTCGCGCTACTCCGAAGTGCTGCTCAGCGAATTGGGCCAGGGCACCGCGGACTGGGTGCCGAACTTCGATGGCACCCTGGAAGAGCCTGCTGTATTGCCGGCACGTTTGCCGAACATCCTGCTCAATGGCACCACCGGTATCGCCGTGGGCATGGCCACCGACGTACCGCCGCACAACCTGCGGGAAGTCGCCAATGCCTGCGTGCACCTGCTCGATGAGCCCAAGGCCACGGTGGAGGATCTGTGCAAGTTCGTCCCCGGGCCTGACTATCCGACCGAAGCGGAAATCATCACGCCCCAGGCCGATCTGCTGAAAATCTACGAAACCGGACGTGGCTCGGTGCGCATGCGGGCGGTCTACCGCGTCGAGGATGGCGACATCGTGGTGCATGCCTTGCCGCACCAGGTCTCCGGGGCCAAGGTGCTGGAGCAGATCGCCGCGCAGATGCAGGCCAAGAAGCTGCCGATGGTCGCCGACCTGCGTGATGAGTCCGATCACGAGCATCCGTGCCGTATCGTGATCATCCCGCGCTCCAATCGGGTCGATCCCGAAGAGCTGATGCAGCATCTGTTTGCCACCACCGACCTGGAGTCCAGCTACCGGGTCAACGTCAATATCATCGGCCTGGACGGCAAGCCGCAGTTGAAGAACCTGCGTTCGCTGCTGGTGGAGTGGCTGGAGTTCCGGATCAACACCGTTCGTCGTCGCCTGAAGTTCCGTCTGGACAAGGTCGAGAAACGCCTGCACCTGTTGGACGGCTTGTTGATCGCCTACCTCAACCTGGATGAAGTGATCCACATCATCCGTACCGAGGAGCATCCCCGCGCCAAGCTGATCGAGCGGTTCACCCTCGACGATATCCAGGCCGACTACATTCTCGACACCCGTCTGCGTCAGTTGGCGCGCCTGGAAGAGATGAAGTTGCGCGGCGAGCAGGACGAACTGCTCAAGGAGCAGGCCAAGCTGCTGGCGCTGCTGGCCAGCGAAGCCAAGCTGAAGAAACTGGTGCGCAGCGAGCTGCTTGCCGATGCGCAAACCTACGGCGATGACCGCCGTTCGCCGATCGTTGCGCGTGCCGAAGCCAAGGCACTGTCGGAAAACGAACTGATGCCCACTGAGCCGGTAACGGTCGTTCTGTCGGAAAAAGGTTGGGTTCGCTGTGCAAAAGGTCATGATATTGACGCCACCGGCTTGTCCTATAAGGCTGGCGATGGCTTCAAGACTGCGGCGGCCGGACGTTCCAACCAGTTTGCGGTGTTCATCGACTCCACCGGCCGCAGCTACTCGGTGGCGGCTCACACGCTGCCATCGGCGCGTGGCCAGGGCGAACCGCTGACCGGTCGTCTGACGCCACCGCCGGGCGCGAGCTTCGAGTGCGTGCTGCTGCCGGAGGACGAAGCGCTGTATGTCATTGCGTCTGACGCGGGCTACGGCTTCGTGGTCAAGGGTGAGGACCTGCAGGCCAAGAACAAGGCGGGCAAGACGCTGTTGAGCCTGCCCAACGGTTCGAAGGTGATGGCGCCGCGGCCGGTGACCGATCGCGAGCAGAACTGGCTGGCGGCGGTGACCACCGAAGGCCGCCTGCTGATCTTCAAGATCAGCGACCTGCCGCAACTGGGCAAGGGCAAGGGCAACAAGATCATCGGCGTTCCCGGTGAGCGGGTGGCCAGCCGCGAGGAGTACGTCAGTGACCTGGCGGTGCTGCCGGAAGGCGCGACGCTGGTGCTGCAGGCCGGCAAACGCACCTTGTCGCTCAAGGCTGATGACCTGGAGCATTACAAGGGCGAGCGCGGTCGTCGGGGCAACAAGTTGCCGCGTGGCTTCCAGCGCGTCGATGCGTTGTTGGTAGAGACTGGCAATGAGTCCGGTCCAGTGCGTCTGTCCTGTTTTTTTAGCGCAGGATAGACGCCGCAACACTGGAGTAACGGCGCATATTCACGGATGATATGCGCCTCTTGGGCGGCCGCATGGCGGAGCGCCCGGACGAATTTTCTGGATCAGACTGTGGCGTGCCTCACGGTGGCCACCTGGATGGGATGATGACTGTTCTGCGCCTTCCTTTAATGTTGCTGCTCACCGGCGTGCTCGGTTTGGCCGGCTGCAGCGTTAACAAGCCGGTTTCCTTATATCAGCTGGACAGTGGCACGCCGGGCCAACCTCAACAAAGCGCGGGCATGTTCGTGGTACTGGGCCCTGTCACCCTGGCCGACTACCTGCAACGCGAAACCCTGCTGCAACGTCAGCCCGACGGCAGTCTGACGGCGGCAACCGACGGCCGCTGGGCGGGTAGCCTGTCTTCGGACATCAACCAGTTGCTGGTCCGGCAACTGGCCTGGCGGCTGGACAGCCAGCGGGTCGTGCTGTCGCCGGCGACGGCTGGCGCGACACCGGATGTGCAGGTGCTGCTGTCGATCACCCGCCTGGACTCCGGCACCAAGCAGCCGGCGATCCTCGATGCCCAATGGCGCCTGCTGGATCGGCGTGGCCAGGTGCGGGACAACCGTATCGTGCACCTGGAGCAGCAGCATGCCGGTTCCTCGGCGGCACAGGTCCAGGCCCAGGGGGAGTTGCTGCAGCGTCTGGCCGAGCAGTTGAGCGTGGCCCTCAAGCCACTGGCCAACCAGCCGCCGGTTGCCGAAGTGAGGAGCAAGCCGCCAGCCGCACCGGCCCCGACCAAGCAGGCCGAACCGCAGAAGCCGAAGATCCCGATGGCCACGCCGATCCGCACGGATATGGAAGTGTTCCGTTTCTGAGGCCACGCCGGATAACAAAAAGCCCGCACTCGTTGCGGGCTTTTTTGTGGGTGGCGATTACTTGCCGCTGCTCTCGTGCATCCGGGCCAGCTGGCGTTCCAGCATCGATGGATAGGGCTCCATCAGTCGCTCGACGCAGCAGGCACCTTCGGGGCTGGCGATCGGGCGGATACGGGCACGCTGGCGAATCAGCGGATCGTCGCTGATCTGCCGCTCCACCAGCAGCAGGTTGCGGCTGTGTTGCGACAGCGCCAGGGCGTCCTGGGCGGTTTCGGTCAGCAGCAGGTCGATCTGGCTGACGCCGAACAGTTCTTCGCCAAGGGTCAGACCCAACTGCAGTTGCAGGGTGATGCCGCTGTCGGCGACTTCGATCTGCAACTGGTGGCCCAGGGCCCTGAGTAGTTCGCCGCAGCAGATGGCGTTGGTCAGGTAGTCGTCGCCGCTGTCCTCGGTGTGGAACAGCATCAGCGTGCTGCCATCGTTGAGGGTGTGCAGTTCGCTCTGGTACAGCGAGGCGGCCTGGTCCAGACAGTCGCGATAGCGCTCCAGCAGTTCGGTCAGGCGAGCCTTTGGCAGGCGGCGCAATTGGTCCTGGGCACCCAGTTGCACGGCAAGCACCGCGCTGTGCTGGGGCTGTGCGGGAACCACCGGTTTCGCCGCGGCGGTGCCCTGCGGGCCCTCGCGCAGATCGGCGAACGGGTCTTCCTCGTCGTCCAGTTCGTCGTCCACGCTGTTGCGTGGCGCAGGGCGGGCCGTCGGTCTGGCGGGCGCGGCTGCGCCGCTGTCGAAGCTCGGATCACGCAGGTTGCGCACCTGGAAACTCTGCCCGGCCGGCGCTTCTTCCTCGTAGTCGTCGTAGTCGATTTCCGGCTCCGGCTCGGGCTCCGGTTTCACCGGGGCAAAGCGCGAATGCAACTGGCGGGCGAGGTCGCCGATCTCATCCTGACGCCGGGTGGCCGGGGTGTGTTCGTCCATGTCCCGCAACCAGACCCGCAATTGCAGCAGCGGCGTCGAGATATGCCGACCCAGACGCAGGCTCAGGGCCAGGGCCAGGGCCAGCAGGATGGCGCTGAGGATGCCCATGCTTTGCAGGCTGATGGTCATCGGCTGCTGGAACTGGGCCATGTCCAGGCTGATCCGCAGGTTGCCGGCAGTCACGTCCTGGAAGGTGATCTTGGTCTGGTAGACGCCTTCGGTCTCGCCCAGCAGGCCGCTTTTCGGGCGCTGGCCGGCTTCGGCGAGGATCCGGTTGTCGACGCTGTAGATCGCCGCATGGGCCACCAGCGGGTTCTTCGTCAGGTTGTTGAGCAGCACGTTGAGGCTGAGGATGTCGTTGGACACCAGCAGCTCGGTCGCCGAGGTGGCGGTCTGGGTGGTCAGGCTCTGGCCAAGGGCGTCGGCCTGCTGGTGCATGGCTTCCTTGAACTGCAGCCCCATCACGCAGGCGTAGATCACCAGCGCCAGCGCGACGAGAATCACGTTGTGGCTGGCAATACGCAGTGCAATCGGTACCCGGCGGTGACGCAATGCCCGGAAGATCAGCAGGAAGAAGTTATCGGTTTTGACTGGCGTGGGCCGGTTCACTGAGCGCGGCTCTTTTGTCCGTGAAGTTGACGCGCAGTATAGCGAGAGGCCCTAGACCGGCAAAGCGCTGGCGGTGCCGATGGTCACTGAAAGTGGGTAGAATGCGACTTTTTTAACGAACGGGGGTGCGCTTTGCGCGAAATCGTCCTGATTAACATCACCGGTGGCGACCGTCCGGGTCTCACCGCAGCCATTACCGGCGTGCTGGCGCAAGGTGGTGTGAACATTCTCGACATCGGTCAGGCGGTTATCCACGACACCCTGTCGTTCGGCATCCTGGTCGAGGTACCCGGCGGCGAGCAGTCGCCGGTGCTGCAGCAGGTGCGGTCCACGGCCGATGGCCTGGAGCAGCAGGTGCGCTTCACGGCGGTCTCGGAAGACGACTACCGGCGCTGGGTCGCCAGCGAGGGCCAGGATCGGCATATCGTCACCCTGCTGAGCCGCAAGGTCACTGCCGAGCAGGTGCAGCGGGTCAGTGCGATCACTGCGCGCCACGGCCTGAACATCGAACGTATCGACCGCCTGTCGGCGCGTCTGCCGCTGGACGTTCCGACTGCATTGAGCAAGGCCTGTATCGAGTTCTCGGTACAGGGTGCGGCGGCCGACCCGCAGGCCTTGCGCGCCGAATTCCTGGGCCTGGCCCAGGAGCTGAACATCGACGTGGCCTTCCAGGAGGATTCGCTGTTCCGTCGCAACCGGCGCCTGGCGGTATTCGACATGGACTCCACGCTGATCGAGGCCGAAGTCATCGACGAGCTGGCCAAGGCCGCCGGCGTGGGCGAGCAGGTGTCGGCGATCACCGAGCGGGCGATGGCCGGCGAGCTGGATTTTCGCGCCAGTTTCAAGGAGCGCCTGGCGCTGCTCAAGGGGTTGGATGTCAGCGTGCTGGACTCGATCGGCGCCTCGCTGCGTCTGACCGAAGGCGCCGAAGTCCTGTTTGCCGAACTCAAGCGCCTGGGCTACAAGACCGCGATCCTGTCCGGCGGTTTCACCTACTTCGCCCGGCAGTTGCAGGCCAGGCTGGGGATCGACTACGTCTTCGCCAACGAGCTGGAAGTGGTCGACGGCCAGTGCACCGGTGTCGCGATCGAGCCGATCGTCGATGCCCAGCGCAAGGCCGACCTGCTGCGTGAACTGGCCGGCAAGGAAGGCCTGAGCCTGGAGCAGACCATTGCGGTGGGGGATGGTGCCAACGACCTGCCGATGCTGGCGATCGCCGGCCTGGGTGTGGCGTTCCGGGCCAAGCCGCTGGTCAAGCAATCGGCCAGGCAGGCCATTTCGACCCTTGGCCTGGATGGGGTGCTGTATCTGCTGGGCATGCAGGACCGTCACGGCCGCAACTGATGGCCTGTCCTTGCCCGGGCGGGTTCATGTGCCCAGGCACCTGATACCGGGCTTGCAGGCGCAGGGCTTGCCCGCGAAGCTTTTAGCGCCCATTAGGGCGCCTTCGCGGGAACGTCGGATCGCCGAACCGCCGCTGCTGCAGGCGGTGCTCTTCTAGAGCGTTTTCCACAGTGAGCCGAAATCTTCCTCTGGGCCCGCTACGCCGGCTCCCGAGGTCTCGTTCCTGACCGTTGCCGGCTGTTCGAACAGTCGATATTCGAACTGGTTGAAACTGCCGGTACTGGCCTTTCGGTTATTCAGCCCGGCGCGACGCTCCTCGCCATGGGTGTTGATCATCACCTTGTGACCTTCCTGGAACGGCAGGCGCGGTGCCAGCAAGGTGGCGGGCACGCCGATGGCGCTGATTTCCGGCAGCAGCAGGGCGCGCAGGTACTGGCTGTTTTCCTCGCTGTTGCGTACCAGTTGCAGGCCGCATGGCTGGGCATGGGGGGCGATCAGTTCGATGCCCATCTGCGTACCGCCGCTGCGCACCTGGCGAATCCAGCGTACCACCGCGACGCTCCAGCCCTGGGACGTCGCATCCTGAATGCCCACCAGTTCGCCCGCCTGCAGTTGGCTGGGGACTTCCCGCGGCCAGGCCAGGCAGTAGCCGCCAGGGCTGTGGTTGATGATTTGCAGGCTGAAGGTCGGGAAATCCTCGGCGCTGTTGGCCGCCGCCTGGCTGATCTCGGCTTCCGTCGGGTGATACTGGATTTCCTCGTAGGGCAGCAATGTGTCGGCGCTGCCCTGGCGTTCGGCATCGAAAGCCAGGGTCCAGCTGTCCTTCTGGCTGCTGTTGGCCAGTTGCGCGGTGAAATGCGCGGCGCGACTGGCGTTCGGGCTCTTGAGAAGCTCGCTGAAGGAACGTTGCCCGCCCAGGTAGAAATGCAGGGCACTCATGCCGATGCACAGGGTGAGGGAGCCCTGTCCCGGTGTGCGCTGGAAACTCCGTTCGGCTGATTCGCCCCAGGCCGCGCAGAGGTGCTGCAGGGTGTCCAGGCTCAGGCCACTGGGCACCAGCAGGCGCGAGTGGCTGCGCTGCTCGACGGGCAGGTCGAGGTATTCCTTCATGGCCTCGACCAGACTCAGGGTGTTGATGCCCATCAGACCGGGCTGTTGCTCGGCGGCGAACAGCGAGGTGTAGCGTGGCGGTGCATCGGCCTGTGGGGCAACGGCGAACAGGCTCGATGCCAGGCCGGCATCCTGCAGCTTGACCAGCGTGCTCCAGGGTTCGAGGACTTCCGCCAGCCGGGCGATATTGTTCTGGCGCATCTGGTTGCAGCGTGAGCAACCCAGCAGCAGCGCGACAATGTAGGTCTGCTCGATGGTCAGTGACGGGGTCTGGCTGGCCAGTTCGTCACGGACCGGGTTGTGCTGCAGTTGATGGGCAATGGCGACCTGGTACAACTGGTGCACTTCGAGCCACAGGCCTTCCGGCACCGGGCAGTACAACTGGCTGGCCCGGACCAGCGGGCCATTGAGGCAGTGCAGGGCACGCTGCAAGGCCATGGTCAGCAGCCCGGCGCGTTCCTTGCTGAACCTGGACGCGACACGCATCGCGATCTGCTTGTAGCCGATGGCCAGGTGATTCTGCAAAGCCTGGCAGAGGTTGGCGACCTTGCGTGGACGCTCATCGAGTACGACGGACTGGTTAAGGAAATGCCGCTCCAGGTGCTTGCAGACGTAATACACCTCGGGGCGTATCAGTTCGAGCAACTGCAGGCGGTTTTCGCTGGGGGTGAGCAACTGGTTGAGTTCGGCCAGCCCCTGATACAGCAGGCGCGCGGTCTCACCGAGGTTGGCTTTTGGCAGTTCGGCGATCCAGCGTCTCAGATCACGCGGTGTGCCATCGCAGAATGACAGGCTCGACTGCGTGGGTGTTGGCGCGCGCAACAACAGATGGGGGCTTGGATTGCTCATCTAACGGGCCAGCTCCAGCAAGGAAAACGTGCATCATCCATCGGCAAGGTGACAAAAAATTGGTGGCAATATAATGCCACGACTCTAACAGCAATACGGTACAGGTGCATCGTTGGTGGTCGGCTCAGATTGCGACCGATTGTCCGTGGTATGACCTCGCGGGTTCGAGCGGCGTCGGACCGCGAGGTCACCAGCCTATCAGGCGTCCTTGGGCAAGCCCAGGCCCTGGCCCATGGCCACCGTCGAACCGGCTGCCAGGCCTTCGGCCCATTTCACCTGGTCCGGACCGAACAGAACGATGGCGGTCGAACCCAGCTTGAAGCGCCCGAGTTCGGCGCCCTTTTCCAGATGGATCGGCGCACGGGCCGCTTCATCGTAGCGGAACGTCTTGAGTTCGCGCTTGGGGGGCGTGACCAGGCCGGCCCAGACGGTTTCCACCGAGGCGACGATCATCGCGCCGACCAGCACCACGGCCATCGGCCCGCGCTCGGTGTCGAACAGGCAGACGACGCGCTCGTTGCGGGCGAACAGTTCCGGTACGTTCTCGGCGGTGGTCTGGTTGACCGAGAACAGACGGCCTGGCACGTAGACCATTTCGCGCAGGGTGCCGGCCAGCGGCATGTGGACCCGATGATAGTCCTTGGGCGACAGGTAGATCGTGGCGAACTCGCCGCCCATGAACGGCGCGGCCAGTGCGGCATCGCCGCCCAGCAACTCGAGGGCGCTGAAGCTGTGGCCCTTGGCCTGGAAGATCCGGCCATGTTCGATCGGGCCGAGCTGGCTGACGGCGCCGTCGGCCGGGCAGAGGATCGCCCCCGGGGTCGGGTCGAGCGGTCGCGCGCCGTCTTTCAGGGCGCGGGTGAAGAAGGCGTTGAAATGCTCGTAGGCGGTCAGGTCTTCAACCAGCGCCTGGGACATGTCCACCTGGTAGCGCTTGGCGAACCAGGCGGTGAAGGCGTTCTTGAACCAGCGCACCCGGCATTCGGCGATGCAGCCGGCCAGGCGCGACAGCAGGTGGTGAGGCAGCAGGTACTGGCTGAGGATGAACAAACTCTTTTTCATCAAGGGTCCTTGGGAATCTCAAATCTCTACAGGGGTGTCGGGGTGGTTGCCCCATTCGCCCCAGGAGCCGGCATAACCCTTGACGCGCGGATAACCGAGCGCCTTGGCCACCAGATAGGTGAAGCCGGAGCGGTGGTGGGTCTGGCAATGGGTGATCACTTCCTTGTCGGGAGTGATGCCCAGGCTGTCGAGGATTGCCGGCATATCCTTGCGGATGCGCAGGCTGCGCGCCTTGTCCATGCCGGCGGTCCATTCGAAGTTGACTGCGCCTGGAATGTGTCCGCCCTTGGCGGCCAGCACCTTCTCGCCGGAATACTCCAATGGGCCGCGGGCGTCCCAGATCGCCAGGTCGGGCGCGCCCAGGCGCGACTGCAGGTAATCGCGGGTGGCGGTCGGTTCGTCGTGCAGGGTCAGGGCAACCGGGCCGCCGGCAACCGCCGGGATGTCCTCGGACACCGGCAGGCCTTCGTCCAGCCACGCCAGCAGGCCGCCGTCGAGGTAGTGGTAGCGGGTGTGGCCGATGACATCCAGCAGCCAGATGAAACGGCCGGCCCAGCCGCCGCCTTCATCGTCGTAGACCACGTAGACCGCGTCCGGGTTGTGGCCCAGTTCGCCGAACAGGGCTTCGAGCGCCTCTTGCGGTGGCATCAGCCCCGGAGCCGGTGGCTGGCCCAACTGGGTACGCTTGGGGTCGACGAAACGTGCGCCGGGGATATGCCCCGCGCCGTAGCGGGCGCTGCTGGTCAGGTCCACCAGGATCAGCCCGGGGGTGTCGAGACGCGGCAGCAGGTCGCTGGGCTCGATCACCAGCGGCAAGCCAGAGAAGTCAGGCATGTGGGTTCTCCTGGACGCAAAGGGGAGGATTGTAGCGCAAGCTTCAGGCGCTGCGGTTGGTAAAGGCGTGCAGCGCCTTTTCGATACATTGCATGGTTTTGCCGAAGGCTTGCACGGTGATCTCCGAAAACGGCACGCCCGCCTGGTCGGCCAGGATCACCATCACCACCCGACCGTTGTTGCTCAGCGAGCGCAACAGCAGGTGTTCGCCGGGAAGGAATTGCGCCCGCAGGCTGTTGGGCAGCAGTGCCTGGAACTGGCGAGCGTTTTCTGGCGACAGGCGAATCTGCGCGGGCTGCTTCATCAGTCGTTGCAGCAGCGTGCTCTGGGCCACCTGCAGGATCAGATTGCTCGCCTCGGCGGGAAGGCCGGCGGTCTGGTGCACCCGCAGTGCGCTGCGGCTGCGGTCGGTCATCAGGATCATCACCCGGCGCAGGCCGCAGGCCGCCAGGGCGTCGCGGGCCACGGTGGTCAGGTGCATGGCGTTGGTGAAACGGCTGGGTTCGGCCAGCAGTTGTGCGCAGTGCCTGCGCCAGAGCCCCATCGCCGCGGCGTCAGGGGCAGCGGCCGGCAACAGGTCGGCATGCACGCGGCGCACATGCCACGGCCAGATCAGAGCCTCGGCCGGGTGCCACAGGTCCTGCATCGAATGCTGGTTGGCGCTCTGGGCCGCCTGCTGGTGGATCTGTTGCTGCAACTCGTTCATCGGCTGCTGCAGGTACAGGCTCGACAGGTACTGCCAGCGCAGGCAGTGCGGGCTGTCCCAGGCCTGTTGTGCCGCCACGGCCAGGCCGTTGGCCAGCAATACGGTGTTGGCGGGCTGGTTCAGCCAGCGGCGCAGTTCGGGGTCGGCATCCAGTTGCTGTTGCTGGTGCAGGGGGCTCTCATTGTCGCGGGCGATATGCAGTGCCTGGGCGAGGGTCTTGCGTTCGTTGAGCAGCGTTTGATAACCCTGGGTCACCCACACTGGCAGGCGCCAGAACTCGGCCATGGCCTGGCATAGCTCCAGCAGGCGCACGCCGAACAGCTCCCGTTCGACCCTGGCGGCGGGCTCGTGCTTGTGCAGCACCCGCAGTTCCCAGGTTTCGAGCAGCCTGGGGTGGGTCAGTGCCAGTGGCCACAGGGGGCCAGGAACAGCAGGCTGCCCCAGTGGATATCCTGCCAGAGCCGGGCCAGGCGGGCGGCAAACAGGCCGTTGGCCTGCTGGCTGGCATGCTGGCTGATCAGTTGCAACTGGCGCAGGGCGATCGGAATGTCTTCGGGCAGTCGTGCGGGCAGGCGCTCAAGCAACTCCTCGGTACGTTTCAGACCGAGGCGATTGATCGCGATCTCGAGGTTTTCGGCCGGCTCGGTCATGCTGCCGTGGGTGTGATGGTTGGCTTCGCAGATCACGCTCAGCGCCAGGGCCGGGCTATCCTGCATCAGCTCGGCGATGTCGCGCAGCGAGCTGCGGCTGTCGCGGATGGCCCGGCAGACGCGGTCGTGGCTGTCCTGCGGGACGGGCAGGCGAACGCCCTGCAACAGCCTGGTCCAGCCTTGCAGGGTGTTCGGTCTTGCACTGGACACAGCCGTTTGATTCGTCATGATTAAGCGCGATCATCACCATTAATGCGCCCGGAACGGGCCTGACGGCGCTGCGCTGGTCCTGCCGCCGAGGCCATGCACTGCCGGTTTTCTGGCTTTTCGCCTGAACTGGCTATAGTCTGGCGCAGTTTCGCCGATAAGTAGAAGAAGAGATTTACTAACTTCCGAATATGACCTTGAACCCGACTCAACAAGTACTCTCATTCTATGGCTAAAATCATCGGCATCATTGTCGTATTCGCGAGCGTGCTCGGCGGGTACGTGCTCTCCCACGGCAAGATTGCGGCGCTGATCCAGCCCTTCGAGGTCTTGATCATCGGTGGTGCGGCGCTGGGTGCTTTCCTGCAGTCCAACCCCGGCTACATGACCATGCACGTGGTCAAGAAATCCCTGAGCATGTTCGGCTCGCGCTTCAGCCACACCTTCTATATGGAAGTGCTCGGCCTGATCTATGAGATCCTCAACAAGAGCCGTCGTGAAGGCATGATGGCGATCGAGGGTGACATCGAGGATGCAGCGGCCAGCCCGATCTTCGCCAAGTACCCTGCCGTTCTGAAGGATGAGCGCATGACTGCGTTCATCTGCGACTACCTGCGCATCATGTCCTCGGGCAACATGGCTCCCCATGAGCTGGAAGGCCTGTTCGACATGGAACTGCTGAGCATGAAGGAAGAACTCGAGCATCCATCCCATGCCGTCACCGGCGTGGCCGACGGCATGCCCGGCTTCGGTATCGTCGCGGCGGTACTGGGGATCGTGGTGACCATGGCCTCCCTGGGCGATGGCGACCAGAAATCCATCGGTCTGCACGTGGGTGCGGCACTGGTGGGGACCTTCTTCGGTATTCTCGCCGCCTATGGCTTCTTCGGTCCGCTGGCGCAATCCCTGGCCCACGATGCCAAGGAAGAACTGAACGTCTACGAGGCGATCAAGGCCTCCCTGGTGGCCTCGGCCTCCGGCATGCCGCCTTCGCTGGCAGTGGAGTTCGGGCGCAAGGTGCTCTATCCGAAGCATCGGCCGAGCTTCGCCGAGCTGGAACAAGCGGTTCGCGGTCGCTGAGTCATGGAGAACAATCAGCCGATCATCATCAAGCGCGTCAAGCGCTTTGGCGGCGGGCACCATGGCGGTGCCTGGAAAATCGCCTTTGCCGACTTCGCGACGGCGATGATGGCCTTCTTCCTGGTGTTGTGGCTGCTGTCCACCGCGACCCCGGAGCAGAAGATCGCCATCGCCGGCTACTTCAAGGACCCGATCGGTTTTTCCGAGAGCGGTACGCCCTACATCATCGACCTGGGCGGTTCCCCGACGCTGGCGCCGGACAAGACCCTCAACCCGGAAGTGAAGTCCCAGCCGCAACCGGACAAGGTCACGGTCGACACCGAGCAGGTGGAGGGCATGGCCGAACAGGTCGAGAAGGAGCGCCTGGAACTGCTGCTGCAGGAGTTGCAGAACAAGGTCGACGAAAGCCCGCAGTTGCAGAAGTTCAAGGACCAGATCCTGTTCGAAATCACCCCGGACGGCTTGCGCATCCAGATCATGGACGCGGAAAACCGGCCGATGTTCGACTCCGGCAGTGCGCGCCTGAAGCCTTACTTCGAGGACATCCTGCTGGCGATGGCCGACACCATCAAGGCGGTGCCGAACAAGATCAGCATCAGCGGCCATACCGATGCCAAGCCGTACGCCGGCACTGGCGACTTCGGCAACTGGGAGCTGTCGGCCAACCGCGCCAACGCCGCGCGCCGTGCACTGGTGGCTGGCCGTTATCCGGACTCGCAAGTGGCGCGAGTGGTGGGTTATGCCTCGTCGGCGCTGTTCGACAAGGCCGATCCGTTCAACCCGGTCAACCGCCGCATCGACATCGTGGTGCTGACCAAGAAGGCCCAGAAAGCCATTGAGGGCGAGCAGGGCGCGGACGAGGCCAAGCCGGATGGCGCGGCACCGGCTCCCGGCGCGCCTGGCGCCTCGAATGCGGCCCCGGCCGACCCGAATGCGCTGCCGGCGGACAAGCAGCCGCTGCCCGCCCACGAGGTGCGGCAACGCTTGAACATCTTCGAGGATGGTGTATTGAAGATGGACGAGACGGGCAAGCCCAGAA
Organism: Pseudomonas sp. Tof1; assembly: GCF_055390395.1. Taxonomy (NCBI): domain Bacteria; kingdom Pseudomonadati; phylum Pseudomonadota; class Gammaproteobacteria; order Pseudomonadales; family Pseudomonadaceae; genus Pseudomonas; species Pseudomonas sp. Tof1. Next base: position 575,122 of record NZ_AP024344.1, read on the forward strand.
CCGGCTCCTGAGCCAGACGACAAGGCCGCGATGATCGCGGCCTTGTCGTTTCTGTCATTTCAATAGCTGTCTTGCGGCAGGCTGGCGATGATCGAGCGGTAGCTGTTCATCCGCTGCTGCTGGATACGCCCGTCTTCCAGGGCCTTGAGCAGGGCGCAGCCGGGCTCGCGATCGTGCTTGCAGTCGCGGAAGCGGCAGGTACCGAGCAGGTCGTTGAACTCGATGAAGCCGGCCTCGACATCGGCGCGGCTGACGTGGCCCAGGCCGAATTCGCGAATACCCGGGGAGTCGATCAGTTCGCCGCCGCCGGGGAAGTGGAACAGGCGCGCCGTGGTGGTGGTGTGGGTGCCCTGGCCGGACAGCTCGGACAGCGGGCCGACGCGGGTTTCCACCTCGGGCAGCAGGCTGTTGACCAGCGAGGACTTGCCGACCCCGGACTGGCCGACGAACACGCTGATGCGCCCGTCCAGTTGCCGTTGCAACTGCTCCATGCCGTTGCCGTGGTGGGCCGACACTTCCAGCAGCGGATAACCCAGTTGCCGGTAGACCGCCAGCAGCGCATTCAGGGCCGGGGCGTTGTGCTCGTCGATCAGGTCGAACTTGTTCAGCAGCAGCAGCGGGCGGATGCCGGCGTGCTCGGCGGCCACCAGATAGCGGTCGATCAGGTTGGCGTGGGGTTCGGGCAACGGCGCGAAGACGATCACGATCATGTCGACGTTGGCGGCCACCGGCTTGAGCTGGCCGCGGCTGTCCGGGCGCTTGAGCTCGGTGGTGCGTGGCAGTTGCGCGACGATCACGCCGATGCCCTGGTTGCCCGGGCGCCAGACCACCTGGTCGCCGGTCACCAGGGCTGGCAGGTTGGCCCGCAGGTGGCAGCGGAACACCTGGCCCTTGAACTCTCCTTCCAGGGCCTCGACTTCGACCTGCACGCCGAAGTGCGCAATCACCAGGCCTGTCTGTTCAGGGCCCAGGTCACCGCCCTCCAGGGCTTCCACGGCCTGTGACTCGCGTTTGGCGGCGCGTGCGGCGCGTTCGCCCTGGATCTTTTCGATGCGCCAGTTCTGGCGGCGGTTGAGCTGGCGTTTGGCCATGGGTGTTCCGTGTGGTCGAATCGTCGGGGAGGGTCAAGCGGTCGCGAGTTTAGCACGCCCGGCAAGCGCAGCCTGCGCTAAACTGTGCGGCTATGCCGAGGAGTCAAGCTATGCAAAATCCACAGAACCTGATCTGGATCGACCTGGAGATGACCGGTCTCAACCCGGACACCGATGTCATCATCGAAATGGCCACCATCGTTACCGACAGCGATCTCAATACCCTGGCCGAAGGCCCGGTGATCGCCATTCACCAGAGCGACGAGATCCTGGCCGGCATGGATGAGTGGAACACTCGCCAGCATGGCGGTTCGGGCCTGACCCAGCGCGTGCGCGAGAGCCGCATCAGCATGGCCGAGGCCGAGGCGCAGACCATCGCCTTCCTGGAGCAGTGGGTGCCCAAGGGCAAGTCGCCGATCTGTGGCAACAGCATCTGCCAGGACCGCCGCTTCCTGGCCCGTCACATGAAGTCCCTGGAAAGCTATTTCCACTACCGCAACCTGGATGTCTCCACCTTGAAGGAGCTGGCGGCGCGTTGGGCGCCGCAAGTGCGTGACAGCTTCCAGAAGGGCAGTACCCACCTGGCGCTGGACGACATCCGCGAATCGATCGCCGAGCTGCAGCACTACCGCAAGCACTTCATCAAGTTCTGACCGGTTGCCGTAGCCTGGATGGCAGGCTGTGTTCCCCATGGGCGCATGCACTCCAGTGGTTGCGCTCTTTTGGTGCGCTGCTCAAATGAGTAGACTGCGCGCCTTCTCCTGCCCGGACCGCCATCATGCTGCTGATGCTCTACCTCGTCGCCATTACCGCTGAAGCCATGACGGGCGCGCTGTCGGCCGGACGGCGGGGCATGGACTGGTTCGGCGTGGTGCTGATCGCCTGCGTCACCGCCCTCGGCGGCGGTTCGGTGCGCGATGTGTTGCTGGGGCATTATCCGCTGACGTGGGTCAAGCATCCGGAGTACCTGGTGCTGACTTCGGTCGCGGCGCTGGTGACGGTGTTCATCGCGCCGCTGATGCGCCATCTGCGGTCGCTGTTCCTGGTGCTCGATGCCCTGGGGCTGGTGGCCTTCACCCTGATCGGCTGCATGACGGCCCTGGAGATGGGGCAGGGCATGATGGTGGCCTCGGTCAGCGGGGTGATTACCGGCGTGTTCGGCGGTGTCTTGCGGGATATCTTCTGCAACGACATCCCGCTGGTGTTCCGTCGTGAACTCTATGCCAGCGTCTCCTTCGCCGCAGCCTGGTGCTTCCTGGGCTGCACCTACTGGCAGCTACCCAGCGAGCAGGCGATTCTGATCACGCTGTTCGGCGGTTTCCTGCTGCGTCTTCTGGCGATCCGCTTTCACTGGGAAATGCCCAAGTTCATCTACAACGACGCCGCCTGATCAGCCCGTTCGGCGTGCTGGCGCAGGGCCCATTGCACGTGTTCCCGGACCAGCTCGGAAGGGTAGTCACGTCGGCTGTTGAGGGCTTCCAGCACGGCGATGGTCGACGGCGCATTGCCCAGGCCGACGGCGAGGTTGCGCAGCCAGCGTTCGTAGCCGGCGCGACGCAGTGGCGAACCCTCGGTGTTTTTCAGGAAGGTCTCCTCGTCCCAGCGAAACAGCTCCGCCAATCCGGCGTTATCCAGGTTGTGCCGGGGTTGGAAGTCGCTCTCGACGGTAGGGCGGGCGAAGCGATTCCATGGGCAGACGACCTGGCAGTCGTCGCAACCGAACACCCGGTTGCCGATCAGCGGGCGCAGGTCCTCCGGAATGGCGGTCTTCAGCTCGATGGTCAGGTAGGAAATGCAGCGCCGGGCGTCCAGCACGTAAGGTCCGACGAACGCTGCCGTGGGGCAGATGTCCAGGCAGGCCGAACAGCGCCCGCAATGTTCCGTGGCATGGGGCTCGTCCACCGGTAGCGGCAGGTCGACGAACAGCTCGCCGAGAAAGAAGTAGCTGCCGGCCTTGCGATTGAGCACCAGGGTGTTCTTGCCGATCCAGCCCAGCCCGGCCTGCTCGGCGATGGCCTTTTCCAGCACCGGGGCGCTGTCGACGAAGGCGCGGTAGCCGAAGGGGCCGATCACCTGCTGGATGCGTTCGGCCAACTGTTGCAGGCGTTTGCGGATCAGCTTGTGGTAATCGCGTCCCAGGGCATAGCGCGAGATGTAGGCCTTTTCCGGTTCGGCCAGGCGCTGGACCATCCGGGTGTCGCCCGGCAGGTAGTCCATGCGCAGCGAGACCACCCGCAGCGTGCCCGGCACCAGTTCGTCCGGGTGCGAGCGTTTGCTGCCGTGGGCACCCATGTAGTCCATGTCGCCGTGATAGCCGGCATCGAGCCAGCGTTGCAGATGCTGCTCGTGTTCGCCCAGTTCCAGGCCTGCGATGCCCACCTGCTGGAAACCCAGTTCGCGAGCCCATTGTTTGATGGATTGGGCGAGGGCGGGGAGGTCGACGCTATTTACAGGCATGAGACAGGAGAAACCTAGGCTTTGGTGCGTATAATTCTGCCAGACATCAGAGCCGAACGACGCATGCCGCAGACCAAACCGCCTTTTCCCGATATTCAGTCGCTGACACCGGCGACCTTGCCGAGACTTCCCGCGCGTCAACCGGACGCCCACAAGGGCCAGTTCGGGCACGTGCTGCTGATCGGCGGTGACCGGCGTTTTGGCGGCGCGATCCTGCTCAGTGCCGAGACGGCCCTGCGCAGCGGTGCCGGGCTGGTCTCCCTGGCCACACGTGCGGAGCATGTGGCCGCCTCGCTGGCGCGCCTGCCCGAGGTGATGGTGCTGGGCATCGAGTCGGCCAATCAGTTGATGGACGTTCTTCGCCAGGCCAGCGTGCTGGTGGTCGGCCCGGGCCTGGGGCGGTTCGCCTGGAGCCGCAGCCTGTTGTCGGTCGCAGCGAATACCGCGGTGGCCCAGGTCTGGGATGCCGATGCGCTGAACCTGCTGGCCAATGGCGAGGCACGCCTGCCTGCCGACAGTGTGATCACTCCGCATCCGGGGGAGGCGGCACGGTTGCTCGGGCTGACGACCGCCCAGGTGCAGGCCGATCGGCCTGGCGCGGCGCGGGCGTTGGCGATGAAATATCAGGCGGTCTGCGTACTCAAGGGGGCCGGCAGCCTGGTCGCCGCGCCTGATGGAAGGGTGTCGCTCTGCGAGCGCGGGCATCCGGCAATGGCCACGGCCGGGTTGGGAGACGTGCTCGCCGGCCTGATCGGTGCGCTGCGTGCCCAGGCCATGGCAGGCTTCGAGGCCGCCTGCCTGGCGGTCTGGCTGCATGCCCGCGCCGGCGAGTTGCAAGGTGAAAAGGGCCGTGGGCTGGCGGCCAGTGATCTGATTCCAGCTATTCGTCAGTTGTTGGAGGAACAATCGCCGTGTCTGAATTAACCCTTCAATTGCCTGATGAAGAGAGCATGGTGGCATTTGGCCGAAAGATTGCCGAAGTCACCGCCGGTGTCGGGGTGATCTTCCTTGAAGGCGATCTGGGCGCCGGCAAGACCACGCTGTCGCGAGGCATCATTCGCGGTCTGGGGCATGCCGGTGCGGTCAAGAGCCCGACGTTTACTCTTGTCGAACCGTACGAATTTGCTGAAGTTCGTGCCTACCATTTTGACCTGTATCGCCTGGTGGATCCGGAAGAGCTCGAGTTCCTGGGGATTCGCGACTATTTCGAAGGCGATGCCCTGTGCCTGATCGAGTGGCCCGACAAGGGTGCAGGCTTTTTGCCAAAGCCCGACCTGACCATTACCATTAGCCCGCATGGCGGCGGGCGTTCGCTGCATCTGTTGTCCCGGGGATCGCGAGGCGATGCCTGGTGTGCCGCCTTGGCATTGGAGTTCAAATAGAGGATGGGGTTTGGTATGCGCATTCGCGCGTTGCTTGCAGTCGCAGGATTGTTGCTTGCGGCACTGACCGTCGACGCCGTGGCGGCGACACAGGTCAAGAGTGTTCGACTGTGGCGAGCCCCGGATAACACGCGACTGGTATTCGACCTGTCTGGCGCGGTCCAGCACAGCGTTTTCACGCTGACGGCGCCCGATCGCCTGGTGATCGACATCAATGGTGCGACCCTGGCCAGCCCGCTGAACGTGCCGACGGCCAATACGCCGATCACCAGCGTGCGAGCGGCCCAGCGTACCCCGACCGACCTGCGGGTGGTGGTCGACCTGAAGAAACCGGTCACCCCCAAGAGCTTCACCCTGGCACCGAATGCGCAGTACGGCAACCGCCTGGTGGTCGACCTGTTCGACAACCCGGCCGATGCGGCGCCGACACCGACGCCGAACTCCAACCCGGCGCCGAGCGTGGCGACCCTGCCGGCCGTTCCGGTGACGCCGGCGGAGCCTGCGATCAAGCTGCCGCCGGCACCGGCCGGCAAGCGCGACATCATCGTGGTGATCGACGCCGGGCACGGCGGGGAAGACCCGGGGGCCTCGGGTTCCCGCGGCCAGCACGAGAAGGACGTGGTGTTGTCGATCGCCCGTGAGCTGCAACGCCAGGTCAATGGCCAGAAGGGCTACCGCGCCGAACTGACCCGTACCGGCGATTACTTCATTCCGCTGCGCGGACGTACCGAGATCGCCCGCAAGAAAGGCGCTGACCTGTTCGTCTCGATCCACGCCGACGCCGCGCCTTCGGCGGCTGCGTTCGGTGCTTCGGTGTTCGCCCTGTCCGATCGTGGCGCGACCTCCGAGACCGCGCGTTGGCTGGCCGACAGCGAGAACCGTTCCGACCTGATCGGCGGTGCCGGCAATGTCAGCCTCGACGACAAGGACAAGATGCTCGCCGGAGTGCTGCTCGACCTGTCGATGACGGCCTCGATGACCTCCAGCCTGAACGTCGGGCAGAAGGTCCTGAACAACATCGGCCGGGTCACCCCGCTGCACAAGCAGCGCGTCGAGCAGGCGGGCTTCATGGTGCTCAAGTCGCCGGATATCCCCTCGATCCTGGTGGAAACCGGCTTCATCTCCAACTCCAACGAGGCCTCCAAGCTGGCTTCGACCAGCCACCAGCAGGCGCTGGCGCGGTCCATCAGCAGCGGTATCCGTCAGTTCTTCCAGCAGAATCCGCCGCCGGGCACCTACATCGCCTGGTTGCGTGACTCCGGCAAGATCGCCCAGGGGCCGCGTGATCATCGCGTCGCGCCGGGCGAGACGCTGGCAATGATCGCTGTGCGCTATCAGGTGTCGGTGGCTACTCTGCGCAGCGTCAACAGCCTCAGCAGCGATGAGCTCAAGGTCGGCCAGACCCTGACGATTCCCGGCACCGAACTGGCGGCCAAGCAATGAGTGAGTCGGTCTTGAAGGAACGCGCCCGTATCGAGCTGCTCAGCCCGCGCCTGGCCAACCAGATTGCCGCGGGTGAAGTGGTCGAGCGCCCGGCTTCGGTCATCAAGGAACTGCTGGAAAACAGCCTCGACTCCGGCGCCCGGCGTATCGACGTGGATGTCGAACAGGCCGGGGTCAAGCTGCTGCGGGTACGTGATGACGGCAGCGGCATTTCCGCCGATGAGTTGCCGCTGGCGCTGGCGCGTCACGCGACCAGCAAGATCCGCAACCTGGAAGACCTTGAACAGGTGATGAGCCTGGGCTTCCGTGGCGAGGCCCTGGCGTCCATCAGTTCCGTGGCCCGCCTGACCCTGACTTCGCGGACCCGTGACGCTGATCAGGCCTGGCAGGTCGAAACCGAAGGGCGGGAGATGGAGGCCCGGGTCCAGCCGGCGGCCCATCCGGTCGGCACCTCGGTGGAAGTGCGCGACCTGTTCTTCAATACTCCGGCCCGCCGCAAGTTTCTCAAGGCCGAGAAGACCGAATTCGATCACCTGCAGGAAGTGATCAAGCGCCTGGCGCTGGCCCGCTTCGATGTGGCCTTTCACTTGCGCCACAACGGCAAGGGCATTCTGGCCCTGCACGAGGCCAATGACGATGCGTCCCGCGCCCGGCGCGTGGCGGCTGTCTGCGGTTCGGGCTTTCTCGAACAGGCGCTGCCGATCGATGTCGAGCGCAACGGCCTGCATCTCTGGGGGTGGGTTGGCCTGCCGACGTTCTCCCGCAGCCAGGCTGACCTGCAGTACTTCTATGTCAACGGTCGGGCCGTACGTGACAAGCTGGTGGCCCACGCGGTGCGCCAGGCCTATCGCGATGTGCTGTTCAATGGGCGGCACCCGACCTTCGTGCTGTTCCTCGAGGTCGACCCCGCGGCGGTCGACGTCAACGTGCACCCGACCAAACATGAGGTGCGCTTCCGTGATGGGCGCATGGTTCACGACTTCCTCTATGGCACCCTGCACCGCGCCCTCGGCGATGTGCGGCCGGAAGATCAACTGGCGGCACCGGCGGCGGTCGCCGGCATCGTCCGGCCTACGGGTCTTGAGGCCGGCGAATTCGGCCCCCAGGGCGAGATGCGCCTGTCGGCCAACCTGCTGGAGCAGCCACAGTCCCAGCCGTTTTCGCCTTCCGCGGCCCCTGCCGGAGCGGGTTCGGGGGCCGGCTACCCGTATCAATATCGCCCGCAGTCGACGCAGATGCCGCCCGTTGCGGAAGCGCAAAGCGTCTATCGCGAGTTCTACGCGCCCTTGCCCGAGGCTGCCGCGCCGGCCCTGCCGGAAGGCCAGGGCGACGTTCCACCGCTGGGCTACGCGCTGGCGCAGCTCAAGGGGATCTACATCCTGTCGGAGAATGCTCAGGGCCTGGTGCTGGTGGATATGCACGCGGCCCACGAGCGGATCATGTACGAGCGGCTGAAGATCGCCATGGCCAGTGAAGGCCTGAGTGGCCAGCCGTTGCTGGTGCCCGAGTCCCTGGCGCTCAGCCAGCGCGAGGCCGACTGTGCCGAAGAGCACGCGGGCTGGTTCCAGCGCCTGGGCTTCGAGCTGCAGCGCCTGGGGCCGGAAAGCCTGGCCATCCGGCAGATCCCGGCCCTGCTCAAGCAGGCCGAGGCGAACCGGTTGGTGCAGGACGTGCTGGCGGACCTGATGGAATACGGCACCAGCGACCGGATCCAGGCGCACCTGAACGAACTGCTCGGGACCATGGCCTGTCACGGCGCCGTGCGGGCCAACCGGCGGCTCGCACTGGCGGAAATGAACGCGCTGCTGCGGGACATGGAAAATACCGAGCGGAGCGGCCAATGCAACCATGGTCGTCCGACCTGGACTCAACTGGGTCTCGATGACCTGGACAAACTTTTCCTGCGCGGACGTTGATGACAGCTTCAAAACCCCTTCCGCCGGCGATCTTCCTCATGGGCCCTACGGCGGCCGGCAAGACCGACCTGGCCATCGAACTGACCAAGGTGCTCCCCTGCGAGCTGATCAGTGTCGATTCTGCCCTGGTTTACCGGGACATGGACATCGGCACCGCCAAGCCTTCGAAGGAGCTGCTGGCGCAGTTCCCGCATCGCCTGATCGACATTCTCGACCCGGCCCAGAGCTATTCGGCCGCCGAATTCCGCCAGGATGCCCTGGCGGCCATGGCCGACATCACCGCACGGGGCAAAATCCCCCTGCTGGTCGGTGGTACAATGCTCTACTACAAGGCTTTGCTCGAAGGGTTGGCGGACATGCCCGCGGCCGATCCGCAGGTGCGCGCCGAGATCGAGCAAGAAGCTGCACGCCTTGGTTGGCAGGCCCTGCACGATCAATTGGCAGGCATCGATCCGGAGTCAGCGGCGCGGATTCACCCCAATGACCCGCAACGTCTGAGTCGCGCGCTGGAGGTTTATCGGGTCAGCGGTTTGAGCATGACGGCCCACCGACAGCGACAATCTGCGCAAAGTACTGACGCAGCCGCTTCGGGACGCCCGCAATTACCCTATACTGTCGCCAATCTGGCCATCGCTCCAGCGAATCGCCAGGTATTGCACGACCGGATTGCACAAAGATTCACACAAATGTTGGAACAGGGATTCGTTGACGAGGTCGTAGCCCTGCGTAATAGAAGTGACCTGCATGTTGGGTTGCCGTCTATACGTGCTGTAGGCTACAGACAAGTCTGGGATTACCTGGATGGCAAGCTGACGGCGGCCGACATGCGCGAGCGCGGTATCATCGCCACTCGCCAATTGGCCAAACGCCAGTTTACCTGGTTGCGCAGTTGGGCTGATCTGCACTGGCTGGACAGCCTGGACTGCGACAATCTGGCGCGCGCCTTGAAATACCTCGGGACCATCTCCATATTGAGCTGAGTCCCTGTAAATGCCGTCTATCCTTGGGGGAGGACGGTAAAAGTCACTGTTTGCTCATTTTTTATTATTGATCCTTAAAGGAGTGCGGCACATGTCAAAAGGGCATACGCTACAAGACCCTTACTTGAATACCTTGCGTAAAGAGAGAGTCCCGGTTTCCATCTATCTGGTCAACGGGATCAAGCTGCAGGGTACGGTCGAGTCCTTCGACCAGTTCGTGATTCTGTTGAAGAACACCGTCAGCCAGATGGTCTACAAACACGCTATCTCGACAGTGGTGCCGAGTCGTCCCATTCGCCTGCCTAACGCCAGCGATTCCGAAAATGGCGGCGCTGAGCCAGGTAACGCCTGATAGGAGTCTCCTTTGTTCTTTGAGCGCCACGGTGGTGGTGAGCGGACCATTCTCGTTCACTTGGAAGGTCAGGACCCTGAGGCGCGCGAAGATCCGCAGGAGTTTCAGGAGTTGGCATCATCGGCTGGCGCCGAGACCGTCGCGCTGTTCAGCGTGCCGCGTCATCGGCCAACCGCCAAGTATCTGATTGGCACTGGCAAGGTCGAGGAACTTCGCGACCTGGTCAAGGCCGAGCAGATCGATATCGTGATATTCAATCACGTCCTCACGCCCAGTCAGGAACGTAACCTCGAACGAGCTTTCGAGTGTCGCGTGCTGGATCGCACGGGCCTTATTCTCGATATTTTCGCCCAGCGCGCACGTACCCATGAAGGCAAGCTCCAGGTCGAGCTGGCCCAGCTCGAGCACATGAGCACGCGGCTGGTGCGCGGCTGGACCCACCTTGAGCGGCAGAAGGGTGGTATCGGCTTGCGCGGTCCTGGTGAAACCCAGCTGGAAACCGACCGGCGCCTGTTGCGCGTCCGTCTGCGGCAGATCAAGGGCCGCCTGGAAAAGGTGCGCAGCCAGCGCGAGCAGTCCCGTCGCGGGCGCAAGCGCGCCGACATCCCGACCGTCTCGCTGGTCGGCTACACCAACGCCGGCAAATCCACGCTGTTCAACGCGGTCACCGCTTCCGAGGTGTATGCCGCCGACCAGTTGTTCGCCACCCTCGACCCGACCTTGCGCCGTCTCGACCTGGATGACCTGGGGCCGATCGTGCTGGCCGACACCGTGGGCTTCATCCGCCACCTGCCACACAACCTGGTCGAGGCATTTCGCGCTACGCTCGAGGAATCGAGCAACTCCGATCTGCTGCTGCACGTGATCGACGCCGCGGAGCCGGACCGGATGCTGCAGATCGAGCAGGTGATGGTGGTGCTGGGCGAGATCGGTGCCCAGGACTTGCCGATCCTCGAGGTCTATAACAAACTCGATCTGCTCGAGGGGGTCGAGCCGCAGATCCAGCGTGGCGAGGATGGCAAGCCGCAGCGGGTCTGGCTTTCGGCCCGCGACGGCGTTGGCCTGGAACTGCTCGAGCAGGCGATTGCCGAGTTGCTGGGCAACGATTTGTTCGTCGGCACCTTGCGCTTGCCACAGCGTTTTGCTCGACTGCGTGCACAGTTCTTCGAGTTGGGGGCGGTTCAGAAGGAAGAGCACGACGAAGAGGGTGCCTGTCTCCTGTCGATTCGCCTGCCCATGGCCGAGTTCAATCGGGTGGTCTCGCGCGAAGGCATGAAGCCGCCTGAGTTTATCGAACAACACACTTTGCAATAAAAGCCTGACAAAGCGGTTGTGCTGCTGTCGCAGGCATTCTGTAGCATTGGTCGGCGCGCCGTGGGTGCGTCTTTGCTTTATCAGATGGAGAGCGCTATGGCTTGGAATGAGCCGGGTGGCAACTCGAACAATCAGGATCCCTGGGGTGGCAAGCGTCGTAACAACGGCGACCGCAAGGGGCCTCCGGATCTCGACGAGGCCTTCCGCAAGCTGCAGGAAAGCCTGAATGGGTTGTTCGGTGGCGGAAAGAAACGCGGTGACGACGGGGGTGGATCGGGCGGCAATGGCGGTGGTTTCGGCCTGCTGGGCCTCGGTCTCGTCGTGCTGGCGGCTGTCTGGCTGTACAGCGCCGTGTATGTCGTCGACGAGCAGGAGCAGGCCGTGGTGCTGCGCTTCGGCAAGTACTACGAGACGGTCGGCCCGGGCCTGAACATCTATTTCCCGCCGATCGACAAGAAGTACATGGAAAACGTCACGCGTGAGCGTGCCTACACCAAGCAGGGGCAGATGCTGACCGAAGACGAGAACATCGTCGAGGTGCCGCTGACCGTGCAATACAAGATCACCAACCTGCAGGATTTCGTGCTGAACGTCGATCAGCCGGAAATCAGCCTGCAGCAGGCTACCGACAGTGCCCTGCGCCATGTGGTGGGTTCTACCGCCATGGATCAGGTGCTGACCGAAGGTCGTGAGCAGATGGCCAGCGAGATCAAGGAGCGCCTGCAGCGTTTCCTCGATACCTATCGCACCGGTATCACCGTGACTCAGGTCAACGTGCAGAGCGCCGCGGCGCCGCGTGAAGTCCAGGAAGCCTTCGATGACGTGATCCGTGCCCGTGAGGACGAGCAACGTTCGCGCAACCAGGCCGAAGGCTACGCCAATGGCGTGGTGCCAGAGGCCCGTGGTCAGGCCCAGCGCATCATCGAGGATGCCAATGGTTACCGCGACGAGGTGATCTCCCGCGCCAAGGGTGAGGCCGACCGCTTCACCAAGCTGGTCGCCGAGTACCGCAAGGCACCGGAAGTCACTCGCCAGCGCCTGTACCTGGACACCATGCAGGAAGTCTTCAGCAACACCAGCAAGGTGCTCGTGACCGGCAACAAGAATGGCCAGAACAACCTGCTTTACCTGCCGTTGGACAAGATGATCCAGAACAGCCCGGCCAGCAGCTCGCCGGTCACCGGTTCGGCCGCTGCCAGCAGCAATACGGACGCCGTGCCGCATATCACTGAGCTGCCGCAAACGCGCACTAGGGAGAGCCGCTGATGAGCAATAAATCGCTGATCGCCCTGATTGTTGGCGTCATTGTGGTGCTGGCTGGCTGGAACTGCTTCTACATCGTGCTGCAGACCGAACGTGCCGTACTGCTGCAGTTCGGTCGTGTGGTGCAGACGGATGTCCAGCCCGGTCTTCACGTGAAGGTTCCCTATGTCAACCAGGTGCGCAAGTTCGATGCCCGCCTGATGACCCTGGATGCCCCGACCCAGCGTTTCCTGACGCTGGAGAAGAAGGCCGTGATGGTCGATGCCTACGCCAAGTGGCGGGTCAAGGATGCCGAGCGCTTCTACACCGCGACTTCCGGCCTCAAGCAGATCGCCGACGAGCGTCTGTCGCGCCGCCTGGAGTCCGGGCTGCGTGACCAGTTCGGTAAGCGTACCCTGCATGAGGTGGTCTCCGGCGAGCGCGACGCGCTGATGGCGGACATTACCGCTTCGCTGAACAAGATGGCCGAGAAGGAACTGGGTATCGAGGTGATCGATGTCCGGGTCAAGGCCATCGACCTGCCGAAGGAAGTGAACCGCAGTGTGTTCGAGCGCATGAGCACCGAGCGTGAACGCGAGGCTCGTGAACACCGTGCCAAGGGTAACGAGCTGGCTGAAGGTATTCGTGCCGACGCCGATCGTCAGCGTCGCGTTCTGCTGGCCGAGGCCTATCGTCAGTCCGAGGAGACTCGCGGTGACGGTGATGCCCAGGCCGCTGCCATCTATTCCAAGGCCTACGGCCAGGACCAGGAGTTCTATGCGTTCTATCGCAGCCTGCGCGCCTACCGTGAGAGCTTTGCGAACAAGAGTGACGTGATGGTGCTGGATCCGAGCAGCGACTTTTTCCACTATCTGGAAAAAGCCAAGCCCTGATCCGTCGCGCATCTACACACCCGCCGGGCGGCTAAAACGCCTGGCGGGGTGATCCTTTCGGAAAACGGGTGTATGATGCGGCAGCCGGGAAATTCCCGGCTTTTTTGCGTCTGCATGTTTGATTAACGGCAGATGGGTGGAAAACGGGTTGATCGACCCGACAGGTTTTTCGAGGAAAGTGGTAGGCGAAGCCGGTTTCGGCTGTTTCGTCGCGCCTTGCTTGCGCGTGCGTTAACCATTTTCTGCTTCACTCAAGGCTCGCCTGTGGGCTGGCCGCCCGGATCATGGGGGAAAGGCGTAATGGCAACGGTAGACCGCTGGCTCTTGCCAGATGGCATCGAAGAAGTACTGCCACCTGAAGCGGCGCGCATCGAAGTGGCGCGTCGCCAGGTGTTGGATCTGTTCCAGAGCTGGGGCTATGAGTTCGTTGTCACCCCACATATCGAGTACCTGGAGTCCTTGCTGACCGGCGCCGGCCAGGATCTGGACCTGCGTACCTTCAAGGTCGTCGACCCGCAGTCCGGGCGGCAGATGGGCTTCCGTGCCGATATCACGCCGCAGGTGGCGCGTATTGACGCCCACACCCTGCGCCGTGCCGGCCCGAGCCGCCTGTGCTACGCCGGCAGCGTGCTGCATGCGCAGCCGCGGGCGCTGTCGACTTCGCGCAGCCCGATCCAGCTGGGTGCCGAGCTGTACGGCGATGCCAGCCCGAGCAGCGACGTCGAGGTCATCAGCCTGATGCTGGCGATGCTGCAACTGGCCGATGTGCCGGATGTGCACATGGATCTCGGGCATGTCGGTATCTACCGCGGCCTGGCCCGTGCGGCCGGCCTGTCCGGGGAGGTCGAGCAGCAGTTGTTCGATGCCCTGCAGCGCAAGGCCATCGACGAGGTGATCGACCTTACCGACGGCCTGCAGCCGGACCTGGCGGCGATGCTGCGTTCACTGGTCGACCTGTGTGGCGGTCGCGAAGTGCTGGCGGCGGCGCGGGTGCGCCTGGCAGGGGCTCCGGCTCCGGTCATGGCGGCGCTGGACGACCTGCTGGCGATCGCCGAGCGCCTGTCCGTGCGTTTCCCGGACCTGCCGCTGTACTTCGACCTGGGCGAGCTGCGTGGCTACCACTACCACACCGGTGTGGTGTTCGCCGTGTTCGTTCCGGGTGTCGGGCAAGCCATTGCCCAGGGCGGTCGTTACGACGATATCGGCGCGGACTTCGGCCGGGCCCGTCCGGCAACCGGCTTCTCCACCGATTTGAAAACCCTGGTGACCCTGGGGCGTGCTGAGGTCGAGCTACCGTCTGGCGGTATCTGGATGCCTGACAGTGCGGATGCGGCTCTCTGGCAGAAGGTCTGCCAATTGCGCGGCGAGGGTCAGCGTGTCGTTCAGGCATTGCCTGGACAGCCTTTGGCCGCTGCCCGCGAAGCGGACTGCGACCGGCAATTGATGCTGCAGAACGGGCTTTGGCAAGTATTGCCGCTGGTTTCTTGAGTTTTCCCGCCGGCGGCTGCCGGCACCAAGTTTGCGCGAATGAGGACAAGTGTTATGGGTAAGAATGTCGTAGTCCTGGGCACCCAGTGGGGTGATGAGGGCAAAGGCAAGATCGTCGATCTGCTGACCGAACATGCTGCCGCCGTAGTGCGCTACCAGGGTGGCCACAATGCGGGTCACACCCTGGTGATCGACGGCGAGAAAACCGTCTTGCACCTGATCCCGTCTGGCGTGCTGCGCGAAGGCGTGCAGTGCCTGATCGGCAACGGCGTGGTGGTTGCACCGGACGCCCTGCTGCGGGAAATCACCAAGCTGGAAGAGAAAGGCGTGCCGGTGCGCGATCGCCTGCGTATCAGCCCGTCCTGCCCGCTGATCCTGTCCTACCACGTCGCCCTGGACCAGGCTCGCGAGAAAGCCCGTGGCGAACAGAAGATCGGTACGACCGGTCGTGGTATCGGCCCGGCCTACGAAGACAAGGTTGCCCGTCGTGGCCTGCGTATCGGCGATCTGTTCCATCGCGAGCGTTTTGCCGCGAAACTGGGCGAATTGCTGGACTACCACAACTTCGTGCTGGTCAATTACTACAAGGAACCGGCCATCGACTTCCAGAAGACTCTGGACGAGTGCATGGAGTACGCCGAGCTGCTCAAGCCGATGATGCTCGACGTCACCGCCGAGCTGCACAGCCTGCGTCGCGAGGGCAAGGACATCATGTTCGAAGGCGCCCAGGGTTCGCTGCTGGACATCGACCACGGTACCTACCCGTACGTCACCAGCTCCAACACCACCGCTGGCGGCATCGCCACCGGTTCCGGCGTGGGCCCGATGTACCTCGACTACATCCTGGGTATCACCAAGGCCTACACCACCCGCGTCGGTTCCGGTCCGTTCCCGACCGAACTGTTCGATGACGTCGGTGCCTTCCTGGCCAAGCGTGGTCACGAATTTGGCGCTACCACCGGTCGTGCCCGTCGTTGTGGCTGGTTCGACGCCGTCATCCTGCGTCGTGCCATCGACGTCAACAGCATTTCGGGCCTGTGCCTGACCAAGCTGGACGTTCTGGACGGCCTGGAGACCATCAATATCTGCGTGGGCTACAAGAACGAAAACGGTGCGGTCATCGACGCGCCAACCGATGCTGACAGCTACATCGGCCTGGAGCCGGTCTACGAGCAGATGCCAGGTTGGAGCGAATCGACCCTGGGCGCCAAGACCCTGGAAGAGTTGCCGGCGGCTGCCCGTGCCTACATCAAGCGTATCGAAGAGCTGGTCGGCGCGCCGATCGACATTATTTCGACAGGTCCGGACCGCAACGAAACCATCGTCCTGCGTCATCCATTCGCCTGATAAGTCGTTGATGTAAATCAAAAAGGGCCCCTTCTGGGGCCCTTTGTCGTTTCTGTCGGTTGTGCGGCACGACCCTTGCTGGGATTATCTTCTAAAAAAGTGTGCCATCAGATTAATGGCGCCCACGTGGAGGAGTCTTCGGTGTCGGCCATTCTCTCGCTGTTACAGAGTCGTTTGCTGCGGCCTGTGTTCATTACCCTGGGTATCGCCCTTTTGGTGCAGGTGCTGGTGGCGGTCGCCCTGACCCGAAGCACGGTCACGGCGCTCGAGGCCGATCTCGGCAGTCGTCTGGGTGTCGACAGTCAGAAACTCTCCGCTGAGCTGGAGCAGGCCGGCAGGGAAGTGACATCGAGCCTCGATAGTCTTTCTGCCAGTACGCGTCAGCGGCTGACGGCCGGCCTTTCTGCACGCTTGAAGGATGAGCAGGGGCAACTGCGGGCGACTCTGGAGAAGGATCTGAAGGATTCGGCCAACGACATGGCGCAATTGCTCGCCTCGGTCGCCCCGCGAGCCATGTGGGACAGCGATGTGCCCACGCTTTCCGAATTCGCCCGGCGCGCCCAGCGCAATCCGAACGTGCTGTTCGTGGTGTATGACGACGCCAATGGCGAGCATCTGACCCGTTATCTGAATCGGGAGAATCCGATCAACAAGGCGCTGCTGGAGAAGGGGCAGGGTGAGCGGGCGATGGACAAGCTGCTCAATGCGGCGAAGAACGACCCTTCGGTCTACTACCTCGAGGCCTCGATCAGTCCCAATGGCGTGGAAATCGGCAAGGTCTTGATGGGGGTGTCGACCGCATCGGTGGATGCCGACCTGAAGGCTCTGGACCAGCGTTTCTCTGCCCTGATCGCCAGCAGCGACCAGTTGGTCGGCGACAGCCTCAAGGGCGCCGCCGCCGACAGCTCGACGGCGATGCGGGCGCGTCTGCAGTCGGCGCAGGCGACGGCTACGCAGATGCAGGCCAATACCGCCGGTGCGGTCCAGGATGCGGCACAGGCCTTGCGCTGGCGGATTGGTCTGGGGCTGGCGCTGGTTGGCCTGGGCGTGTTGCTGCTGTTGGCCGTGGTGCTGGGGCGCCGGGTGGTCAGCAAGCTGCATCTGCTGATCGCGGCGCTCAATGACCTGGCGGCGGGCGAGGGCGATCTGACCAAGCGTGTACCGCTCGACAGCAATGACGAGATCGGTCACATGGCTTCGGCGGTCAACCGCTTCGTCGACAAACTCCAGCCGATCGTGCGCGAGGCGGGGGATGTGGCCCAGCGCACCGGTGTCGAGATCGGTGCGATGAGCTTGCGCAATGCCGGTGCCGACAAGGCGGCCGAATTGCAGCGTGATGAGGTGGAGCAGAGCCTGCGGGCCCTGGAGCGGATGGCGGACGAGGCGCAATCGGAAAGCCAGGCGATGCAGGCGGCGCTCCAGCAGGTGGTCGATATTCGTCAGGCTACCGACGAGAACACCCGGACTTCGGCTCAGGTTGGCGGTCTGATCGAGGCCCTGGCGGTGCAGGTCGACACCGGCTCCAAGGTGATCGAGCGCCTGGCCCAGCAGAGTGAGCAGATCGAGGTGGTGCTCACGGTGATCCATGGCATTGCCGAGCAGACCAATCTGCTGGCCCTGAATGCCGCGATCGAGGCCGCGCGGGCCGGCGAGACCGGACGCGGCTTCGCGGTGGTGGCCGATGAAGTGCGGGCGCTGGCGAGCAAGACCCAGAGTTCCACGGGGGACATTCAGGCGCATATCGGTGCCCTGCAGCAAGGTGCGCGCGAGGCGGTGGCTGCGATCGGCCAGGCCGGGCGTCAGGCGAACGAGGGCCTGGCGGTGCTGCGTAACAGCGTCAAGCTGCAGCAGACGGTGCAGACCGCGGTCGAGCAGGTGCATGCGGCGATCGGCCTGGCGACCCAGGCGGCGGCGCAGCAGGCTGAAGGAGCGCATGCCGTGCGTGGGCGGGTCGAGGTGATTCATGCCCAGGCCGAGCGCGCGGCGCAGGCGGTGGTGGAGACCACGGCCAGCGGCAAGGTGCTCGACGGTCTGGCGGCGCAACTGAAGGCGAGCCTGGGGCAGTTCCGGGCCTGATGGGATGGGGCCCTGCTGGCCTCTTCGTGGATAAACCGGGGCGCCGGCTCCCCCGGTTTATCCACGAAGAGGCTGGCCCGGGCGTCGCCACTCCAGAGGGAGGCAGTCATTTTCCGAAAGCCGGAAACGCAAAAACCCGCTTTCGCGGGTTTCTGGAGGGCTTCAGAAGTTCTGAAGCTTTGAAATTGGTGCCCAGGAGAAGACTCGAACTTCCACGACCTTTCGGTCACCAGCACCTGAAGCTGGCGTGTCTACCAATTTCACCACCTGGGCATCTTCAGCGTTGTCGCTGTTGATGTCGCGCACTATACGGACACTGTTTTGATCTGTAAACCCCTGTTTTGCTTTTAATAAATCATTTTTTCTCGACAGGGGTGGGTGGGGGCTTTTCTATCTTGGGGGTGTCGCGAAATATCGACTGTCCTGCAGTTACCACCGGCAGGCCGGCTTCCACGGAGGCGTGTTTCGGGGGAGGATATTTTTGCTGGACCAGAAACGCAAAAACCCGCTTTCGCGGGTTTCTGGAGAACTTCAGAATTTCTGAAGTTTGAAATTGGTGCCCAGGAGAAGACTCGAACTTCCACGACCTTTCGGTCACCAGCACCTGAAGCTGGCGTGTCTACCAATTTCACCACCTGGGCAGTATCTTCAACGTCTGCGTTGTCGATGGCGCGCACTATACGGAGCCTCTCAGGGGCTGTAAACCCCTGCAGGCAAAAAAATGCAAAAAATCTCTCAAGCGCTCTGCAATAACGTCTGGCGCTGCTGGCAAAGGGATTTTCTGGCGCCATCCGCGCCTGAAATTTCCCGTTTCAATACGCGTATGCCAAACTAACCGGGCATATAGACAAGGTGAAATTTATCTAATGGCCGATTGGCAGTCCCTCGATCCCGAGGCCGCTCGTGAAGCGGAAAAATACGAAAACCCTATTCCCAGCCGTGAGTTGATCCTGGCGCATCTGTCCGAGCGCGGGTCGCCGGCCAGTCGCGAGCAACTGGTGGAAGAGTTCGGTCTGAATACCGAAGACCAGGTGGAGGCTCTGCGCCGCCGCCTGCGCGCCATGGAGCGCGATGCTCAACTGATTTATACCCGTCGTGGCACCTACGCCCCGGTGGACAAGCTGGACCTGATCCTCGGCCGCATCGCCGGCCATCGGGACGGTTTCGGCTTCCTGATCCCCGACGACGGCAGCGAAGACCTGTTCATGAGTCCCGCGCAGATGCGCCTGGTATTCGACGGCGACCGTGCCCTGGCGCGGGTGTCCGGCGTGGACCGGCGTGGCCGTCGAGAAGGCGTGATCGTCGAGGTGGTGTCCCGTGCCCACGAGACCATCGTCGGTCGCTACTTCGAGGAGGGCGGCATCGGCTTCGTGGTGGCCGACAACCCGAAGATCCAGCAGGAAGTGCTGGTCACCCCGGGCCGTAACGCCAACGCGCAGATCGGGCAGTTCGTCGCGGTGAAGATCACCCACTGGCCAACGCCGCGCTTCCAGCCCCAGGGCGATGTGGTCGAAGTGGTCGGTAACTACATGGCTCCCGGCATGGAAATCGACGTTGCCCTGCGCACTTACGATATTCCCCATGTCTGGCCCGAGGCGGTGGTCAAGGAAGCGCGCAAGCTCAAGCCGGAAGTCGAGGAGAAGGACAAGGAGAAGCGTGTCGACCTGCGCGACCTGCCGTTCGTCACCATCGACGGCGAGGACGCCCGCGACTTCGATGACGCGGTCTACTGCGAGGCGATTCCGGGCAAGCTGCGGTTGTTCTCCGGTGGCTGGAAGCTGTACGTGGCGATCGCCGACGTTTCCAGCTACGTGAAAGTCGGCTCGGCGCTGGACGCCGAGGCCCAGGTGCGCGGCAACTCGGTGTACTTCCCCGAGCGCGTGGTGCCGATGCTGCCGGAAGAGCTCTCCAACGGCCTGTGCTCGTTGAACCCGCATGTCGATCGCCTGGCGATGGTCTGCGAAATGACCATCTCGAAAAAGGGCGAGATGACCGACTACCTGTTCTACGAGGCGGTGATCCACTCCCATGCGCGCCTGACCTACAACAAGGTCAGCACCATCCTGGAGCAGCCGAAGACCGCCGAGGCCAAGCGTCTGCGTGCCCAGTACGGAGAAGTGGTGCCAGACCTCAAGCAGCTCTACGCGCTGTACAAGGTCCTGCTGGCGGCCCGTCATACCCGTGGCGCGATCGATTTCGAAACCCAGGAGACCCGGATCATCTTCGGCTCCGAGCGCAAGATTGCCGAGATCCGTCCGACCACCCGCAATGATGCGCACAAGCTGATCGAGGAATGCATGCTGGCGGCCAACGTCGCCACCGCCGAGTTCCTCCAGAAGCACGAGATTCCGGCCCTGTACCGGGTGCACGATGGTCCGCCGCCGGAGCGCCTGGAGAAGTTGCGGGCATTCCTCGGCGAACTGGGCCTGTCGCTGCACAAGGGCAAGGAAGGGCCGACGCCGAAGGACTACCAGGCCCTGCTGGCCAGTATCCAGAACCGCCCGGATTTCCACCTGATCCAGACCGTGATGCTGCGCTCCCTGAGCCAGGCGGTGTACAGCGCCGAGAACGATGGCCACTTCGGCCTGAATTACGAGGCCTACACCCACTTCACGTCGCCGATCCGTCGCTATCCGGACCTGCTGACGCACCGGGCGATCCGCAGCGTGATCCATTCGAAGCAGAACACCCCGCATGTACGTCGTGCCGGGGCGATGAGCATTCCGAAGGCGCGCATCTATCCGTACGACGAAGCGGCGCTGGAGCAGTTGGGCGAGCAGTGCTCGATGAGCGAGCGCCGTGCCGACGAAGCCACCCGCGACGTGGTGAACTGGCTCAAGTGCGAGTTCATGAAGGATCGTGTGGGCGAATCGTTCCCGGGCGTGGTCACCGCGGTGACCGGTTTCGGCCTGTTCGTCGAGCTGACCGACATCTACGTCGAGGGCCTGGTGCACGTCACCGCCTTGCCGGGCGACTACTACCACTTCGATCCGGTGCACCATCGCCTGTCGGGCGAGCGCACCGGTCGCAGCTTCCGCCTCGGTGATACGGTCGAGGTCAAGGTCATGCGCGTCGACCTCGACGAGCGCAAGATCGACTTCGAGATGGCCGAGAAAACCCTGTCGGCTCCGGTTGGGCGCAGCACTGGCAAGAAGCGTGGGGCCGAAGCCGCCCCGGCGCCGGTGGTCGAGCAGGCTGCCGAGCCGGCCCGGGCTTCCCGTCGCAGTGCCGAGAAGAAGTCCGGCGACGCCTACCGCTCCAGCGATGCCGCGGCGAAGAACGCCGAGGTGCGCAAGAGTCGCGAGATGAAGAAGGCGTTGCTGGCCGAGGCGAAGACTGGCGGCAAGCCCAAGGTCGAGAGCAAGGCCGGTCGGGGTGGCTCTTCGGAAAAGCCGAGCAAACACCGCAAGGGGCCGTCGAAGAACGGTCCGGCACGTAAATCCAAGGGCAAGTCATGAGTCAGCTGGAAAAGATCTACGGCGTGCATGCCGTGGAGGCGCTGCTGCGTCATCACCCCAAGCGCGTCAAGCAGATCTGGCTGGCGGAAGGCCGCAGCGATCCGCGGGTTCAGCCCCTGTTGCAGTTGGCGGGCGAGAACCGCGTAGCGGTCGGCCAGGCCGAGCGCCGCGAGATGGATGCCTGGGTCGAGGGCGTGCACCAGGGTGTAGTGGCGGAGGTCAGTCCGAGCCAGGTCTGGGGTGAGGCGATGCTCGACGAGCTGCTCGATCGCACCGAAGGCGCGCCGCTGATCCTGGTGCTCGATGGCGTGACCGACCCGCACAACCTCGGCGCCTGCCTGCGCACCGCCGATGCGGCCGGTGCGCTGGCGGTGGTGGTGCCCAAGGACAAGTCGGCAACCCTGACGCCGGTGGTGCGCAAGGTGGCCTGTGGCGCCGCGGAAGTGATTCCGCTGGTGGCCGTGACCAACCTCGCGCGCACCCTGGAAAAGCTTCAGCAGCGCGGTCTGTGGGTTGTCGGCACGGCGGGCGAAGCCGAGCAGGAACTGTACCAGCAGGACCTGACCGGCCCGACCATCCTGGTCATGGGCGCCGAAGGCAAGGGTATGCGCCGCCTGACCCGCGAACATTGCGATTTCCTGGTGAAGTTGCCGATGGCGGGCAGCGTCAGCAGTCTCAACGTCTCCGTGGCCACCGGGGTGTGCCTGTTCGAGGCGATGCGCCAGCGTAGCGTCAAGGCCGCCGCCAAGAAGGCCTGACCCGGGGCAGCCGACTGGCTGGCGATGAACGATCGGCCAATAGCGCGTCGACACCATCGCCAGCAAGCCGGCTCCCACTGCTGAATCTGTTCAAATAATCACCAATTGCCTTGCGCCCCACGCGCCCCTTCTCTACAATTGCGCCCCTTGCCGTGATGGCTGGCGCATTTGTGCCTACTCCAAGGCAAGACACACCAGTGTCATTCACTCCTTGTCTGACCGCTTTTGAGTGGCAGGCTACAACCCGTAAGGAGCATTCATGCGTCATTACGAAATTATCTTCTTGGTCCACCCGGATCAAAGCGAGCAAGTCGGCGGCATGGTTGAGCGTTACACCAAGCTGATCGAAGAAGACGGCGGCAAAATCCACCGCCTGGAAGACTGGGGCCGTCGTCAACTGGCCTACGCAATCAACAATGTTCACAAGGCTCACTACGTGATGCTGAACGTTGAGTGCACCGGCAAGGCCCTGGCCGAGCTGGAAGACAACTTCCGCTACAACGATGCTGTGATCCGTAACCTGGTCATCCGTCGTGACGAAGCCATCACTGGCCAGTCCGAGATGCTCAAGGCTGAAGAAAACCGCAGTGAGCGCCGTGAGCGTCGCGACCGTCCTGAGCACTCCGACGCTGAAGGCGTTGAGGGTGATGACAGCGACAACAGCGATAACGCTGACGAGTAATCCACGGATCTTTTGAGGAGCCTATTACATGGCACGTTTCTTCCGTCGTCGTAAATTCTGCCGCTTCACCGCTGAAGACGTGAAAGAGATCGATTACAAAGATCTTAACACTCTGAAAGCCTACGTATCCGAAA
Organism: Pseudomonas sp. Tof1; assembly: GCF_055390395.1. Lineage (NCBI taxonomy): Bacteria > Pseudomonadati > Pseudomonadota > Gammaproteobacteria > Pseudomonadales > Pseudomonadaceae > Pseudomonas > Pseudomonas sp. Tof1. Next base: position 598,135 of record NZ_AP024344.1, read on the forward strand.
CCGGCAAAATCGTTCCAAGCCGTATCACCGGTACCAAGGCTCGTTATCAGCGTCAGCTGGCTACCGCTATCAAGCGCGCCCGCTTCCTGGCCCTGCTGGCCTACACCGACAGCCACGGCCGCTGAGACCGGGTCGTCGACAGGTAGTAAAGGATTGAGTGCATGCGTGCCTTAGCTGACTTCATCATGCGGGGACGTGTGCAGGCCACGCTGGTCGTGGCCGGAGCTGCGGCATTGCCGCTGTTGTTCTGGTTGAGTGCCGCCGCCGGGAGCCTCGTGCTCCTGCGGCGCGGTTCGGACGCTTCGAGCGTCCTGGGTATCGGATTGTTGTCGGTGTTGTTGAGCTGGCACTTTTTCGGCGACCCGACAGCCCTTCTGGTGCTGCTCGGCAGTTGCAGCCTGGCGTTGGTCTTGCGCGCCGGGCATACCTGGAACCGCGTGCTGCTGTGCAGCATGGCCGTGGGATTGTTGTGTGCGATGAGCCTGGGAACCGTGTTCGGTTCCTTCATCGAGTCGCTGGCGAAGACGTTCGAACACGTCATGCCGCTGGCGATGGGTGAGGTCTACGAGAAGTTCTCGGCCGACCAGAAGGCGTTTCTCATCTCCCTGACAGTCCCGCTGATGATCATTTCGACGGCGATTTCGTTGCAGGTCTTCAGTGTGCTGTGCCTGATTCTTGGGCGCTATTGGCAAGCGTCGTTGTATAACCCTGGTGGTTTCGGTCGCGAGTTTCGCGCCATCCGACTGCCGAAGAACGTGACGCTGTCACTGCTGGCCGTCATGTGTATCGCCCCGTTTTTCGGGTTGCATGCACTGATCCTGTTGCCGCTGTGCAGCGTACCGCTGGTCTTCGCCGGCCTGGCCCTGATTCACGGGCTGGTGGCGCAGAAACGACTGGCCTCTTTTTGGCTGGTGGGGATATACGTGACGTTCTTGCCGTTCATGCACCTGCTCGGTCCGTTGCTCGTGGTATTGGCCATTGTCGACAGCCTGATTGATTTTCGCGGACGCCTGGCGTCGAAGGACCCCGGTAACGGTTCCGCGAACGGTGAAGGTTAAAAGTTAAGAGGTTATTACCAAATGGAACTGATCCTGCTGGAAAAAATCGCCAACCTGGGCAACCTGGGCGACAAAGTAAAAGTGAAGGCCGGTTACGGTCGTAACTACCTGCTGCCTTTCGGCAAAGCCACCGCTGCGACCGCTGCCAACCTGGCCGCTTTCGAAGAGCGTCGTGCCGAGCTGGAAAAAGCAGCAGCCGAGAAGAAAGCTTCGGCTGAATCGCGCGCCGCCCAACTGGCTGAGCTGGAAGTGACCATCACTGCCACCGCTGGTGACGAAGGCAAGCTGTTCGGTTCGATCGGCACCCACGACATCGCTGATGCCCTGACCGCCTCCGGCGTCGAAGTGGCCAAGAGCGAAGTGCGTCTGCCGAACGGCACCATCCGCAACGTGGGTGAATTCGACGTCGCCGTGCACCTGCACGCCGAAGTTGAAGCAACCGTACGCGTTGTTGTGGTGGCTGCCTAAGCAGCACTCGATCGTCTGGCGGCTTGCCCGCCAGCCGGTTAACATCGGGCACGACTCTGTTCATTCAGGTCGTGCCCTTTGTTTTTTGGCTCCAACCAACTGATTCCAAGTGGCTATGAACGAAATCTCCGCTCCCGAGCAATACGATCTGCAAACCGCTGCCCTGAAGGTGCCGCCGCATTCCATCGAGGCCGAGCAGGCCGTACTCGGTGGCCTGATGCTGGACAACAACGCCTGGGAACGCGTGCTGGACCTGGTCTCGGACGGTGACTTCTATCGACATGACCACCGCCTGATTTTCCGTGCGATCGCCCGTCTGGCCGACCAGAACCTGCCGATCGACGTGGTGACCCTGGCCGAACAGCTGGACAAGGAAGGGCAGACGGCCCAGGTCGGCGGCCTCGGTTACCTCGGCGAGTTGGCAAAAAACACCCCGTCGGTGGCCAACATCAAGGCCTATGCCTCGATCGTCCGCGAGCGGGCCACCCTGCGGCAACTGATCGGCATCACCAACGACATCGCCGACAGTGCCTTCAACCCCGAAGGCCGTACCGCCGAGGAGATCCTCGACGAGGCCGAGCGGCAGATCTTCCAGATCGCCGAGGCACGTCCCAAGACCGGCGGACCGGTGGGCGTCAATGAGCTGCTGACCAAGGCCATCGACCGTATCGACACCCTGTTCAACACCTCCGACGCGATCACCGGCCTGTCCACCGGCTACACCGACCTCGACGAGAAGACCAGCGGCCTGCAGCCGGCCGACCTGATCATCGTCGCCGGCCGTCCGTCGATGGGTAAGACCACCTTCGCCATGAACCTGGTGGAGAACGCCGTGTTGCGCAGCGACAAGGCGGTGCTGGTGTACTCCCTCGAGATGCCAGGCGAATCGCTGATCATGCGTATGCTGTCGTCCCTCGGCCGCATCGACCAGACCAAGGTGCGTTCCGGCCAACTGGAAGACGACGACTGGCCGCGCCTGACCTCGGCGGTCAACCTGCTCAACGACCGCAAGCTGTTCATCGACGATACCGCAGGCATCAGCCCGTCGGAAATGCGTGCGCGGACCCGCCGCCTGGTGCGTGAGCACGGCGATATCGCGCTGATCATGATCGACTACCTGCAGCTCATGCAGATCCCGGGCTCCAGCGGCGACAACCGGACCAACGAGATTTCCGAGATCTCCCGTTCCCTCAAGGCCCTGGCCAAGGAATTCAACTGCCCGGTGGTGGCCCTGTCCCAGCTCAACCGCTCCCTGGAACAACGGCCGAACAAGCGTCCGGTGAACTCCGACTTGCGGGAATCCGGAGCGATCGAGCAGGACGCCGACGTGATCATGTTTGTGTACCGCGACGAGGTCTATCACCCGGAGACCGAGCACAAGGGCATTGCCGAAATCATCATCGGCAAGCAGCGGAACGGTCCGATCGGCTTCATCCGCCTGGCCTTCATCGGCAAGTACACCCGCTTCGAGAACCTCGCGCCGGGCAGCTACAACTTCGACGACGACGAGTAGCGCCCAGTCGCCAGGCGTGCGACAGGGCAGACTCGATACGGATAAACCCGACGATTATCGTCGGGTTTGATCATTTTTTGTGCTATATTCCGCGCCCGCGATTTTTCATCTCGACACCTTTCATCTCGACATCGGTCACCGCCATGCAAGCAGCCAAGCCGTTATTTGACTATCCCAAGTACTGGGCCGAATGTTTCGGGCCAGCGCCCTTCCTGCCCATGAGCCGGGAAGAGATGGATCAGCTCGGCTGGGACTCCTGCGACGTGATCATCGTCACCGGCGATGCCTACGTCGACCATCCGTCCTTCGGCATGGCGATCATCGGCCGGCTGCTGGAAGCCCAGGGCTTCCGCGTCGGGATCATCGCCCAGCCGAACTGGCAGTCGAAAGACGACTTCATGAAGCTTGGCGAGCCGAACCTGTTCTTCGGCGTCGCGGCCGGCAACATGGACTCGATGATCAACCGCTACACCGCCGACAAGAAAATCCGCTCGGACGATGCCTATACCCCTGGCGGCGTGGCCGGCAAGCGGCCGGACCGTGCCAGCCTGGTCTACAGCCAGCGCTGCAAGGAGGCCTACAGGCACGTGCCGATCGTACTCGGCGGCATCGAGGCCTCGCTGCGCCGGATCGCCCACTACGACTACTGGCAGGACCGTGTGCGCAACTCGATCCTGATCGACGCCAGCGCCGACATCCTGCTCTACGGCAACGCCGAGCGGGCGATCGTCGAGGTCGCCCAGCGCCTGTCCTACGGTCAGAAGATCGAAGACATCACCGACGTGCGCGGCACCGCGTTCATCCGTCGCGATACCCCGCAGGGCTGGTATGAAGTCGATTCCACGCGTATCGATCGGCCGGGCAAGATCGACAAGATCATCAACCCCTATGTGAACACCCAGGACACCGCGGCGTGCGCCATCGAGCAGGAAAAGGGGCCGGTTGAGGATCCGCAGGAAGCCAAGGTGGTGCAGATCCTCGCCAGTCCCAAAATGACACGCGACAAGACCGTGATCCGCCTGCCTTCGATGGAGAAGGTGCGTAACGACCCGGTGCTCTATGCCCACGCCAACCGCGTGCTGCACCTGGAAACCAACCCGGGCAACGCCCGTGCGCTGGTGCAGAAGCATGGCGAGGTGGATGTGTGGTTCAACCCGCCGCCCATTCCGATGACCACCGAGGAAATGGACTATGTGTTCGGCATGCCCTACCAGCGCATCCCGCACCCGGCCTATGGCAAGGAAAAGATCCCGGCCTACGAGATGATCCGTTTCTCGGTGAACATCATGCGTGGCTGCTTCGGTGGCTGCACCTTCTGCTCGATCACCGAGCACGAAGGGCGGATCATCCAGAACCGTTCCGAAGAGTCGATCATTCGCGAGATCGAGGAGATCCGCGACAAGGTACCGGGCTTCACCGGTGTCATCTCCGACCTCGGCGGGCCGACCGCGAACATGTACCGCATCGCCTGCAAGAGCCCGGCGATCGAGTCGGCGTGCCGCAAGCCGTCGTGCGTGTTCCCCGGTATCTGCCCGAACCTGAACACCGACCACTCGTCGCTGATCCAGCTCTACCGCAGCGCCCGTGCGTTGCCCGGGGTGAAGAAGATTCTGATCGCTTCCGGCCTGCGTTACGACCTGGCGGTCGAGTCACCCGAATACGTCAAGGAACTGGTGACCCACCACGTCGGTGGCTACCTGAAGATCGCCCCGGAGCATACCGAGGAAGGTCCGCTCAACCAGATGATGAAGCCGGGTATCGGTACCTATGACCGCTTCAAGCGGATGTTCGAGAAATTCTCGAAAGAGGCCGGCAAGGAACAGTACCTGATCCCGTACTTCATCGCCGCCCACCCGGGCACCACCGACGAAGACATGATGAACCTGGCGCTGTGGCTCAAGGCCAACGGTTTCCGTGCCGACCAGGTGCAGGCGTTCTACCCGTCGCCGATGGCCAGTGCCACCGCGATGTACCATTCGGGCAAGAACCCGCTGCGCAAGGTCACCTACAAGAGCGACGCGGTGACCATCGTCAAGAGCGAGGAGCAGCGCCGGCTGCACAAGGCGTTCCTGCGCTACCACGATCCGAAGGGCTGGCCGATGCTGCGCGAGGCCCTGCTGCGCATGGGGCGTGGCGACCTGATCGGGCCGGGCAAACACCAGTTGATCCCGCTGCACCAGCCGCAGACCGACAGCTACCAGAGCGCCCGGCGCAAGAACTCGACGCCGGCCGGCAGCCACAAGGTCGGCAAGGACAGCGGCCGCATCCTCACCCAGCACACCGGCCTGCCGCCGCGTGGCAGCGACGGCAGCAAGCCGTGGGACAAGCGCGAGGAAGCCAAGGCTGCGGCCGCCGCACGCAACAGGCAGGCGGCCAAGGAACGCGCCGATGCGGCCAAGGGCAAGGGCAAGAAGCCGGCCCGCAAGCCGGTGGTACCGCGCTGATACAGCGTTGCACCCGACAAGACGCCAGCCCAGTGCTGGCGTTTTGCTTTCTATCGAAGAACGGGCGGGTTTGTTAAGGTTGCGGCGAATTTTCCACCGTTCGACTCAAGGATGAATCCCGCGTGAGCTCTTCGCTACCCGGCATCGGCATGGACTCCAGTCCCTCCCAGTTTTTCGCCCGTCAGCGCATCGCCAGCCAGGTCGACCTGCCGCGGTTGTTCGCCGCGATCGATGCCGATCCCGGCATCGTCGGTGCCGGTGTCGTGTACATCGACGCCGAATTCAACGTGGTGACCCTGCGCGAGTTCCAGCCGATCTGCAGCATCAAGCCCAAGCGGGTGATCCTGCGTGAGGCGCAGAAGTACATCGCGCCGAAGCAGTTCGCCCAGCAGGTACAGGACAATCCCCGGGAGTCGCGGCTGGTCAGCGAGGCCATCAATACCAGCCTGTCGTGTGCCGGCGCGGTGATCGGCTGGGTCGTGGTGCTCAGCGGCTCGGTGGCGGTGCCGTTTTCGGCCGGGGCCAGTTCGGTGCTGGTCGCCATTGGCTATACCGCTGCGGCCGCCAGTACTGCGCAGTGTCTGGTTGGCGGCTATCGGACGGTCAACGAAGTGACCAACCCGGCGCGCAACGACTACCTCGACAGCGAGGCCTGGTACCAGTACACCTCGATCGCCCTGGATGCGGCTTCGCTGCTGGGTGTCGGCGCCTCCGCGCTGACCTCCATCAAGCTGGTGCGCATCACCAAGGCCACCACCGGCAAGAGTATCCGGGACGTGTTGCGCGGGCTCAATCGCCAGGAGCGTGCCAAGCTGACCAAGGAATTGCTGAGCATCAACGACCCGCGCCTTACCCCGAAAATGCTCAAGCTGAAACAGTTGGCCGGCGAGTTGCCCAAACGCTTCACGCCGACCGAGATCCGCCATGCCACCATCACCCAGATCAAGGATTCCCTGGGCGCGGCGATCGGGCTCACCGGCAGCGCCCTGTCCGGCAACGTGAAGACCATTGCCGTCGGGCTTTACGAGGAAATCGACGAATGATGGAGACGCTGAGCCTGCGGCGCTTTCTGGCGCGTTATTTCCCGACCTTCATCGGAGCGATCTTCGCCGCGCTGCTGGCTATCGCCTGTGGTCTGCCGTTGGCGGGGGACCACTATTTCCCCGCGGCTTCACTGGAGGAGCAGGCGACTGGTACGTTCGTCGCATTGATGTTGCTGGGCTTGGTGGTTGCCCACTGCAACTTCATGATCGTGCGCGGCCGACCGCAGTGGGTTCGCGGCTTGGTGCTGGTGTTCGTGCTGTGTTTCCTGGGTGTGCTGCCGACCATCACCTCGCACCCGCATCGGATCGTCTACGCGCTGGCCCTCTTTGCCCCGTTGCTGGGCCTGCTGTTGCTCAACAGCCGGCGCCACCGCGAAATGCGCGAGCGCCTGGTGGAGATCCGCAAGCAGCGGGAGAGTCTTCGCCGTACGCTGGTGAAGCGGCGCTAGCGCCGGGTGGCTTCGCAGGTACCGCTGGCACCGCAGGCATAGGCGGCGAGCAAACTGTACAGCAGGCTGTCGATGGACATGGCGCAGACTCCGATGGATGACGATGGGCTAATGTTAAGTCGCGCGGATTCGTCTGGCTGGTTGATTGTATCCATCGAGGCGATAGCTTAGGATTGTATACAATTTCTTGATTCAGATCATGGGAACCCTGTCTGTCCTCAGGTAGTCTTCCTGCATTGATCCGCCGCTTTTCATACCCTGCCTTGGAGATTCACGATGTTTGCCAAAGTTGTCGCGGTATCCCTGCTGGCCCTCGCCAGCGGCCAGGTGTTCGCTGCCGAATGCAAGACCACTGTCGATTCGACCGATCAGATGTCCTTCAACACCAAGGCCATCGAGATCGACAAGAGCTGCAAGACCTTCACCGTGGAACTGACTCACGGCGGCAGCCTGCCGAAGAACGTCATGGGCCACAACTGGGTGCTGAGCAAGGAAGCCGACATGCAGCCGATCGCATCGGACGGCATTTCCGCCGGCATCGACAAGAACTACCTGAAAGACGGCGACACTCGCGTCATCGCCCACACCAAGATCATCGGTGCCGGCGAGAAGGACTCGGTCACCTTCGACGTGTCGAAGCTGAACCCGGCCGAGAAGTACGGCTTCTTCTGCTCGTTCCCGGGCCACATCTCGATGATGAAGGGCACCGTCACCCTCAAGTGATGGCCCTCACCTGGTCCCGCCCCGTGCGGGATCAGGACTGTTCGTTTTTCCGCAATTCCAGCCGAATCGTTTTTCCCTCCACTTCCTGTCGGCTGAATACCCCGCCCAACTGTTTGCGCTTGTAGTCGTTGCCCAGTGCCTGCCACTGCTCGTCGACGCTGTAGCAATTGAGGCTCTGCTGCGGTTCCAGCCCCGCAGGCGTGCTGTGCGGCTGCCAGTCGCAAAGGCCGCGATAGTGTTTTTCCCCGATGACGGGAACCCCGACACGCCTGGACGCAGGTCGTCGCGCAGGGTGATCGCGCCGCTGCTGGTGATGCTGCGTTGATGGTTGTCCTGGCCATAGAAGGCCTCGGTCTCGAAGCTGACTTCGCTCAGGTAGAGTTTGCAGCCGGGCAGTTCATAGCCGGTGGGCACCGTGAAGTCGAACGTGCGCGGGCTATCCAGTGGGACGGTATCGAAGTGCAGGGTCGGATGCTGGTACGGGCAACCGCTCTGCTGGTTGCCGGGGTGTAGCGGGCGCTGGCGCGCAGGGCCGTCTGGATCGGCATGCTGCCGCTGAGGATGAAGTGTTCCTTGCTCGGGCGGCCGCTGGCCGGGCGAGCGGACGGCTGGGTGGCGACGAAAATCCAGCACAGGGCGCCGATCAGGCCGGACAGCGGAATGATCCACGGGCGCTGGAAGAGCGGAGTGGCTCGGATATGGGGAGGCTTTTGCTTGAACAACATACGCAGCAGTCCTGGCCAACAGAGGATGGCGAAGACTGCTCCGCAGGGGGGACTGCCTCAATAGTTGCCGAAAAAAACAGAAAAATCCTACGGCAAACTGGCCGGCATCAGTCCTTTGAAACTGTCATTCCGAGGCTGGTCCGGGCGTCGTGGCGAGCCGGCAAGCCCGCCACGTTGCGTCTCCTCACGGTGCGAACGGCAGCTCGCGCTTGTGCCGGGTCTTTTCGTAGGTCCGGCAGATGATGTCGAAGGCTTCCTGGCGCACGGGCTGGCCGTGCAGGAACGCGTCGATCTCGGCATAGGTCACGCCATGGGAGGCCTCGTCCGGCTTGCCGGGTGCCAGGTCTTCCAGGTCGGCGGTCGGGACTTTCTCCACCAGCGACTCGGGGGCGCCGAAGCTGCGGGCAATGGCCCGGACCTGGTTCTTCACCAGCCCGCTCAGCGGCGCCAGGTCGCAGGCGCCGTCACCGAACTTGGTGAAGAAGCCCATCACCGCTTCCGCCGCGTGGTCGGTGCCGATCACCAGGCCGTTGGCGGCACCGGCGATGGTGTACTGGGCGACCATGCGCATGCGCGCCTTGGTGTTGCCGAGCACGAAGTCCCGCGAGACGGCGGCCTTGCCTTCGAACGCCGCCACTTCCGCGGCCAGCGCCTTGACCGCCGGGCCGATGTTCACGGTATGGCGCTCGTCGGGGTCGATGAAGTCCACCGACGCCGTGGCGTCGTGTTCGTCGAACTGGACTTCGTAGGGCAGGCGCACCGCGATGAAGCGATACTGCTCATCACCGGTGCGCTCCCGCAGTTCACGCACGGCGCGCTGCGCCAGCAAACCGGCGGTCAGCGAGTCGACGCCGCCGCTGATGCCCAGCACCAGGCTCTTGAGGCCCGAGTTCTGCAAGCAGTTCTGGATGAAGGTGATGCGCCGGGCGACCTCGGCCTCGAGGGCGGCCTGGTCGGCGAACGGCGGCTGGACCTTGAGCTGTTCAGCAATCTGGCGCTGTACGGCTTGCATGATTCACTCCTTGCGTAGGATTCGATCGAAAACGGATTAATCGGCCACCTGGAACACATGGCGCAGGTAGGAGACGAAATTCGGGTCCTTGCACTGAGCCTTGCCCGGTTCATCGGAGATCTTCGCCACGGGCTGGCCGTTGCAGGCGGTCATTTTAAGCACGATGCTCATCGGTTCCACCCCGGGAATGTCGCAGGTGAGGTTGGTGCCGATGCCGAAGCTGACATTGATCCGACCGCGCAGCGCCCGGAATATCTCCAGGGCCTTGGGCAGGTTGAGGCTGTCGGAGAACACCAGGGTCTTGCTCATCGGGTCGATGCCCAACTGGTGATAACGGGCTATGCATTTTTCACCCCACTGTACCGGGTCGCCCGAATCATGGCGCAAGCCGTCGAACAGCTTGGCGAAGTACAGGTCGAAATCCTTCAGGAAGGCGTCGGTGGTGATGCAGTCGGTCAGCGCGATCCCCAGCAGGCCGCGGTACTCGCGGACCCAGCAATCGAGTGCGGCGATCTGGCTGTCGATCAGCCGCGGGCCGAGTTGCTGGTGGGCCATGATCCACTCGTGGGCCATGGTGCCGAGCGGCTTCATGTCGAATTCACGGGCCAGGTGCACGTTGCTGGTGCCGACGAAGCGTCCGGGGAAGTCATGCTTGAGCACGCTCACCACTTCTTCCTGGACGCGGTAGGAAAACCGCCGACGGGTGCCGAAGTCGGCGACTTGCAGGTGCGCCAGCTCGTCGGCACTGGCGTTGGCGGTCAGCCAGTCGAACTTGCGGTACAGCTGTTCGCGGGCCTGTTTCAGTTCGGTCTCCTGGTAGCGATAGCGGTTGCGCACCTCGCTGACGATCGCCAGCAGCGGCACCTCGAACAGGATCACATGCAGCCAGGGGCCGCGCAGGCGGATGAACAGTTCGCCGTTCTCGATGCCGGTGTGTACGTAGCGCAGGTTGAAGCGGAACAGGCCGAGGAAGCGCAGGAAGTCCGGCTTGAGAAAGCTGATGCGTTCGAGGAAGCCCAACTGGTCCATGCTCAGGCTCAGTTCGGCGAGGCGCTCGATCTGATAGCGGATCTCCGCCAGGTAGGGTTGCAGGTCCTCGCTGTTGCGGCAGCGGAAATCCCATTCGACTTCGACGTTGGGATAGTTGTGCAGTACCGCCTGCATCATGGTCAGTTTGTAGAAGTCGGTGTCGAGCAGGTTCTGCACGATGCGATCGCCAAAGGCCTTATCGCTCATAACGGGTGTCTCCATGCCGGTCGGCGTTGCGGCAGCTTTTGGGTGAATGGCGCTAGTGGCGCATATCAGGGGGTGGTTTTACCAGCGATTTTTGCTGGCATTGCGGGCCTATTCGCGGGCAAGCCACGCTCCTGCAGAACGATGTCGTACATCAATGTCGTGCTCGACATCTCTCCTGTAGGAGCAGGGCTTGCCCGCGAAAGCGTTCTCAAGACCACCGCCAATCTCGATGACCTCCAGACTCCTCAGGCCTGCGAAGGATCGTCGATCTGCTCCTGCATCCACTGCACGAAATTCTTCACCTTCGGTACTTCCGCCGAGTGCTCCGGGTACGCCAGGTAATAGGCGTCACGGCTGGGCATCGCATGCGGCCAGGGGATCACCAGCTTGCCGTCGGCCAGTTCCTCCTCCACCAGAAAGCGCGGCAGCAGGGCCACCCCACAGCCGACCTGCGCCGCGCGAATGCACATGTAGAAGGTCTCGAAGCGTGGCCCGTGGTAGCTGTGTTCGGTGTGATAGCCCTGGTGCTCGAACCAGTCATGCCAGGCCTGGGGCCGAGAGGCGTTCTGCAGCAGGACCAGTTCGCTCAGTTGCGTCGGGTCTTCGAATGGCTGTCCGGGCAGGCTGGAGGGGGCACAGACCGGCACCAGCTCTTCGCTGAACAGCTTCAGGCACTCAGTGCCCGGCCGCGAACCCTGGCCGAAAAAGAATGCCAGGTCGCTGCGTCCCTGCAGCAGGTCGTCGGCGTCCTGTTCGCTGCACAGGTCCAGGTGGATATGCGGATGACGCAGGCGCCAGCCCTTGAGGCGTGGCACCAGCCAGCGGGCACCGAATGTCGGCGGCGTGGAAACCCGCAGGACTTCGGTTTCGCCACCGTAGGAGCGCAGGTAGTGGGTCGACATCTCCATCTGGGTCAGGATTTTTCGGACTTCCACCAGGTACAGGTTTCCCGCCGGCGTCAGTTGCAGGCGTCGGCGCACCCGGCGGAACAGCAGGTGCTGGAGCAGTTCTTCAAGCTGCGCGACCTGCTTGCTGACCGCGCTCTGGGTCAGGTTCAGCTCCTCTGCCGCGCGGGTGAAGCTCAAGTGCCGGGTAACGGCCTCGAAACACTGCAGGGCGGTGATCGAGGGCAGGTGTCTTTTATTCAGCATGAACGGGCCTTTTCTTCTGTTTCTTGCGCAGCATGAATAAACGGAATGATATCTCGCCTAATCGTCGTTTGTTGGCAAGTCCGAAGGTCGCTACAACTACAACCTGAAGTTTTCCGATTTTCGTCTGGAGGAATGATCCCATGGTTGCCGCATTGCTCGATCGTCTTGGTGTTGACCCGGCGCTGTCTCAACAGGGCAGGCAGCCCGTGCATTCGCCGATCGACGGCAGCCGCATCGGCGCCGTGAACTGGCAGGGACCGGCCGAGGTCGAGCAGCAGGTCGGGCGCGCCGAGCGGGCCTTCGAGGCCTGGCGCCAAGTGCCGGCGCCGCGCCGTGGCGAGCTGGTGCGCCAGTTCGGCGAATTGCTGCGACAGTACAAGGCCGACCTCGGCGAACTGGTGTCCTGGGAAGCCGGCAAGATCACCCAGGAAGGCCTGGGGGAAGTGCAGGAAATGATCGATATCTGCGACTTCGCGGTCGGCCTGTCGCGCCAGTTGTACGGCTTGACCATCGCTTCGGAGCGTCCTGGCCATCATATGCGTGAGACCTGGCATCCGCTGGGCGTGGTCGGGGTGATCAGTGCCTTCAACTTCCCGGTCGCGGTCTGGGCCTGGAACACGGCGCTGGCGCTGGTCTGCGGCAACCCGGTGATCTGGAAACCGTCGGAAAAGACGCCGCTGACCGCACTGGCCTGCCAGGCCCTGTTCGAGCGCGTGCTGAAGAATTTCAGCGATGCGCCGCCGTACCTCAGCCAGGTCGTCATCGGTGGCCGCGACGCCGGCGAAGCCCTGGTCGACGACCCGCGCGTGGCCCTGGTCAGCGCCACCGGCAGCACCCGCATGGGACGCGAGGTGGCGCCCAAGGTGGCCGCCCGTTTCGCCCGCAGCATCCTCGAGCTGGGCGGCAACAACGCGATGATCCTCGGCCCCAGCGCCGACCTGGACATGGCGGTGCGGGCCATCCTGTTCAGCGCCGTCGGCACCGCCGGCCAGCGTTGCACCACCCTGCGCCGGCTGATCGCCCACGAGTCGGTCAAGGACGAGATCGTCAGCCGGCTCAAGGCCGCCTATGCCAAGGTGCGCATCGGCCACCCGCTGGAGGGCAACCTGGTCGGCCCACTGATCGACAGGCACGGTTTCGATGCCATGCAGGACGCCCTCGAACAGGCCCTGAGCGAGGGCGGTCGGGTGTTCGGCGGCCAGCGCCAACTGCAGGAGCAGTTCCCCGATGCCTATTACGTCTCGCCGGCCATCGTCGAGATGCCCGAGCAGAGCGATGTGGTCCGGCACGAGACCTTCGCCCCGATCCTCTACGTGATCGGCTACAGCGACTTCGCCGAGGCCCTGCGCCTGAACAATGCGGTGCCCCAGGGGCTGTCCTCGTGCATCTTCACCACCGACGTGCGCGAGGCCGAGCTGTTCATGTCGGCGGTGGGCAGCGACTGTGGCATCGCCAACGTCAACATCGGCCCCAGCGGTGCGGAGATCGGCGGCGCGTTCGGTGGCGAGAAGGAGACCGGCGGTGGTCGTGAGTCGGGTTCCGATGCCTGGCGCGGCTACATGCGGCGCCAGACCAACACCGTCAACTACTCGCGGGAACTGCCGTTGGCTCAGGGCATCGTCTTTGACTGAGTCGGTGTAGCGCCCAGGCCCTCTTGGGTCGGGTTTGTCCCTGTAGGAGCCGGCGGTGCGTTGGGTTCAGGTGGCTGTTGGGTTTCATTTTCGGAGTCTGGCAATGGTGTTACGTGAAGAATGTCTATGGGAAAAGCTCACGCCCCAGCGGCCCGAGGCGCCGCGCTTCAAGGGTGAGCTGAGCGTCGACGTCTGTGTCATCGGCGCCGGCATTACCGGGCTGTCGGCCGCGATTCACCTGCGTGAGCAGGGCAAGAGCGTCTGCGTGCTGGAGGCTCATCGCACCGGGCATGGTGGCTCCGGGCGCAATGTCGGCCTGGTCAACGCCGGGTTGTGGATTCCTCCGGACGATATCGAGGCCGGTTTCGGCGAGGCCGTCGGCAGCCAGCTCAATCGCATGCTCGGCGGCGCCCCGGCGCTGGTGTTCAGCCTGGTCGACAAATACGGCATCGATTGCCAACTGCGCCGCGAAGGCACCTTGCATATGGCCCACAATGCCCGTGGCGAGGCTGACCTGCGCAGTCGCGAGCAACAGTGGAAGCGTCGCGGCGCCCCGGTGGAGCTGCTGACCGGCAGCGCCTGCGAAGCCGCCACCGGTACGCGCAAGATTGCCGCCGCCCTGCTCGACCGGCGGGCCGGCACCCTCAATCCGATGGCCTACACCTCGGGCCTGGCCAAGGCCGCCGTCGGGCTGGGTGCCCGATTGTTCGACCAGTCGCCGGTCACCCGGCTGGAGCGCCAGGGCCAGCGCTGGTCGGTGCAGACAGCCGACGGCGCGGTCACTGCCGAACAGGTGGTGATGGCCTCCAATGCCTACACCGAAGGCGAGTGGACCGAGCTGCGGCGCAATTTCTTCCCCGGTTACTACTATCAGGTCGCTTCCGTCCCGCTGGACGATGACGCGGCGAAACGGATCCTGCCGGGCGGGCAGGGCTCCTGGGACACCCGCCAGGTGCTCAGCAGCATCCGCCGCGATGCCGACGGCCGGCTGCTGCTGGGCAGCCTCGGCAATGGCAACCAGAAACCCGCCTGGTTCCTGCGGGCCTGGGCCGACCGGATCCAGCAGCACTATTTCCCCTACCTGAAAAAGGTCGACTGGGAATGTACCTGGACCGGCTGCATCGCCTTCACCCCCGATCACCTGATGCGGCTGTTCGAGCCGGCGCCCGGCCTGGTGGCCGTCACCGGCTACAACGGACGGGGCGTCACCACCGGAACCGTGGTCGGCAAGGCCTTCGCCGACTACCTGTGTAACGGAAATCCTCAGGCCCTGCCGATTCCCTTTGCACCGATGCGGCCGGTACCGGCGGTGGGCCTGCGCAGTTGCCTGTACGAGGTCGGGTTCTCGCTGTATCACGCGGGCCAGTGCCTGCGGATCGTCATTTGATACAACAAAAGCGCCAATCCGGACGGCGCTTTTACCGGCTACGGCTAGCCTATATGGTGCGCGATGTAGCAGTCGTGCACTGTGAGTGTGCACTTCGGTGACGCATGTTGTTACATGGTGGTTGCACGCGTATGTGTGTCGAGGTTGCAGTAGTGGCACTTGAGGGTTGCACCTTTTTCTGAAAAAGGTTCTACCTTCGCCGAGTTAGACGGTTGCACGCCCAGTTGAAAAGGGCCCGAAACAGTCCAGAAAACCATAAGACAGTGACTTTTTTCAGAACAAAAAACCGATGGCACGCCCCTTGCTCTGAGCATTCAGTGAAGTCGCAGTGCCAAACTAAAAAAACTTGGAGCACCACCTCATGTCCCAGAAGTTTTACAAAAAAGGCTGTGTCGCCCTCGCAGTGGCTGCTGCGCTGGGTGTTTCTGCGTTTGCTCAGGCTGATCTGAAAATCGGTGTGGCCGGTCCCATGACCGGTGCCAATGCGGCGTTTGGCGAGCAGTACATGAAGGGGGCTCAGGCGGCGGCGGACGTGATCAACGCGGAAGGCGGGGTCAACGGCGAGAAGATCGTCCTGATCAAGGGCGACGACGCGTGCGAGCCGAAGCAGGCGGTAACGGTGGCCAAGGACCTGACCAACAAGCAGGTCGCCGGTGTCGTCGGGCACTTCTGCTCCTCCTCGACCATCCCGGCCTCGGAAGTCTATGACGAAGCCGGCATCATCGCGATCACGCCCGGTTCCACCAACCCGCAGGTGACCGAGCGCGGTCTGTCCGCGATGTTCCGCATGTGCGGTCGTGACGACCAGCAGGGCATCGTCGCCGGCGACTACATCGTCGACGTGCTCAAGGGCAAGAAGGTCGCGGTGATCCACGACAAGGACACCTATGGCCAGGGCCTGGCCGACGCCACCAAGGCGCAACTGATCAAGCGCGGCGTGACCCCGGTGATCTACGAGGGCCTGACCCGTGGCGAGAAGGACTTCAGCGCCCTGGTGACCAAGATCCGTGCCGCCGGCGCCGACGTGGTCTACTTCGGTGGCCTGCATCCGGAAGCCGGTCCCCTGGTCAAGCAACTGCGCACCGAAGGCCTGAAGGACGTCAAGTTCATGTCCGACGACGGTGTGGTGACCGATGAACTGGTGACCACCGCCGGCGGCCCGCAATACGTCGACGGCGTCTACATGACCTTCGGCGCCGACCCACGCCTGCTGCCCGACAGCAAGGCGGTCGTCGAGCAGTTCCGCAAGAACGGCACCGAGCCTGAAGGCTACACCCTGTACGCCTACGCCTCGATCCAGGCCCTGGCCGCCGGCTTCAACGGCGCCAAGTCCAACAAGGGCGAAGACGCCGCCAAATGGCTCAAGTCGCATCCGGTCAAGACCGTGATGGGCGAAAAGGCCTGGGACACCAAGGGCGACCTGAAAGTCTCCGACTACGTGGTCTACCAGTGGGACGCGAGCGGCAAATACCACCAACTGGAAAAACAGAAGTGACATGAGCCGATCGGCCGGCCCCGCGCGGGTCGGCCGGTCGCCACGTGTGTCCGTGCAGTTACCTGTCTTTTCTCGTAGAACTGCACATGGCTGTGCTGCGACGGCGGTTGAACCCCGGTCCGTCGCGGTGGGCTTCTGTGCAGTCTCTCAACGTGCGTGAGATTGCGTTATGGATGGTATTTTCCTGCAGCAACTGGTCAATGGCCTGACCCTCGGGTCGGTCTATGGCCTGATCGCCATCGGCTACACAATGGTCTATGGCATCATCGGCATGATCAACTTCGCCCACGGCGAGGTTTACATGATTTCCGCCTACCTCTCGGCAATCAGTCTGGCCCTGCTGGCCTACTTCGGTATCGAATCCTTCCCGCTGCTGATGCTCGGCACGCTGCTGTTCACCATCGTCGTGACCGGGGTGTATGGCTGGACCATCGAGCGTATCGCCTACAAACCCCTGCGCAACTCTACCCGGCTGGCGCCGCTGATCAGTGCCATCGGCATTTCGCTGATCCTGCAGAACTACGCGCAGATCAGCCAGGGCGCCAGGCAGCAGGGCGTTCCCACACTGCTCACCGGTGCCTGGCGCATCGAGGTCGGCAGTGGCTTCGTCCAGCTCACCTACACCAAGGTCTTCATCCTGGTGGCCGCGTTCCTCGGCATGGGCGTGCTGACCTACATCATCAAGTACACCAGGCTGGGGCGCATGTGCCGGGCCACCCAGCAGGACCGCAAGATGGCCTCGATCCTCGGGATCAATACCGACCGGATCATTTCCTATGTGTTCGTCATCGGTGCGGCCATGGCGGCCCTGGCCGGTGTGCTGATCACCATGAACTACGGCACGTTCGACTTCTACGCGGGCTTCGTCATCGGCATCAAGGCCTTCACCGCCGCGGTACTTGGCGGCATCGGCTCACTGCCGGGAGCGATGCTGGGCGGGATCATCCTCGGGATCTCCGAGTCGCTGTTCTCCGGGTTGGTCAACTCGGACTACAAGGACGTGTTCAGCTTCTCGCTGCTGGTCCTGGTCCTGGTCTTTCGGCCGCAAGGCCTGCTCGGCCGTCCTCTTGTGTCGAAGGTGTAAGCCATGTCCACTGCCACTGAAAAAAAGCTCGATATCAAAAAAAGCCTGGTGGATGCCATTCTTGCCGGCCTGCTCGCCCTCATTGTCTTCGGCCCGATCGTCGGGGTCGTCCTCGAGGGCTACAGTTTCAACCTGGAACCGACCCGTGTCGCCTGGCTGGTGGCGATCGTCATGCTCGGCCGCCTGGCCCTGAGCCTCTACCTGCAGACCGCCAAGGGCAAGCGGCTGCTCGACAGCTTCGAGGGCGGCGGTTCGGGGGTGCACGTACTGGCGCCGGACTACAAGTCGCGCCTGCGCTGGATCATCCCGATCATGATCGCCATCGCGGTGGTCTTCCCGGTGTTCTCCAACTCCTACCTGCTGGGCGTGGTGATCCTCGGCCTGATCTACGTGCTGCTCGGCCTCGGCCTGAACATCGTGGTCGGCCTCGCGGGCCTGCTCGACCTCGGCTACGTGGCGTTCTACGCCATCGGTGCCTATGGCCTGGCCCTGGGTTACCAGTACCTCGGCCTGGGCTTCTGGACCGTACTGCCCCTGGCGGCCATCTGCGCGGCCATGGCCGGCTGCGTGCTGGGTTTCCCGGTATTGCGCCTGCATGGCGACTACCTGGCGATCGTGACCCTGGGTTTTGGCGAGATCATCCGCCTGGTGCTCAACAACTGGCTGTCGCTGACCGGCGGCCCGAACGGCATGCCGGCGCCGCTGCCGACCTTCTTCGGCCTGGAGTTCGGCAAGCGGGCGAAGGATGGCGGGGTGCCGTTCCACGAGTTCTTCGGTATCGCCTACAACCCGGACGTGAAGTTCTACTTCATCTACACCGTGCTGTTCCTGGTGGTGCTGGCGGTGCTCTACATCAAGCACCGGTTGACCCGGATGCCGGTCGGCAGGGCCTGGGAGGCCCTGCGTGAAGACGAGATCGCCTGCCGCGCCATGGGCCTGAACCATGTGCTGGTCAAGCTCTCGGCATTCACCCTCGGGGCCTCGACGGCAGGCTTGGCCGGGGTGTTCTTCGCCACCTACCAGGGCTTCGTCAACCCGACCTCGTTCACCTTCTTCGAGTCGGCGCTGATCCTCGCCATCGTCGTGCTCGGCGGCATGGGCTCGACCATCGGCGTGGTCATCGCCGCCTTCGTGCTGACCGTTGCGCCGGAGTTGCTGCGCAGCTTCGCCGAGTACCGGGTGCTGCTGTTCGGCGTATTGATGGTGTTGATGATGATCTGGCGGCCTCGCGGCCTGATCCGTATCAGTCGTACCGGGGTAGCCCCGCGTAAGGGTGTCTTGCACGAGGGAGCTGCGCAATGAACGATGAAATCATTCTCTCGGTCGAGAAACTGATGATGCACTTCGGGGGTATCAAGGCCCTCAGCGACGTCAGCCTGCAGGTCAAGCGCAACTCGATCTTCGCCCTGATCGGCCCCAACGGTGCCGGCAAGACCACCGTGTTCAACTGCCTCACCGGTTTCTACAAGGCCACCGGCGGCAGCATCATGCTCAATACCCGCGGCCGAGAGACCAACGTCATCCAGCTGCTGGGCGAGTCCTTCCGGGCCAGCGACTTCGTTTCGCCGAAGAACTTCGCCAGCCGGCTGTACTACAAGATGTTCGGCGGTACCCACCTGGTCAACCGTGCGGGGCTGGCACGGACCTTCCAGAACATCCGCCTGTTCAAGGAAATGTCGGTGCTGGAGAACCTGCTGGTGGCCCAGCACATGTGGGTCAACCGCAACCTGCTGGCCGGCATCCTCAATACCCGGGGCTACCGCAAGGCCGAGAGCGACGCGCTGGACACGGCGTTCTACTGGCTGGAGGTAGTCGACCTGGTGGACTGCGCCAACCGCCTGGCCGGCGAGCTCTCCTACGGCCAGCAACGCCGCCTGGAGATCGCCCGGGCCATGTGCACGCGGCCGCAGGTGATCTGCCTCGACGAGCCGGCGGCGGGCCTCAACCCTCAGGAAACCGAAGCGCTGAGCGCGATGATCCGGCTGCTGCGCGACGAGCACGATCTGACCGTGGTGCTGATCGAACACGACATGGGCATGGTGATGAGTATTTCCGACCACATCGTGGTACTGGACCACGGCAACGTGATCGCCCAGGGCGGGCCCGAGGCGATCCGCAACGACCCGAAAGTGATTGCCGCCTACCTGGGTGCGGATGAAGAGGAACTGGTATGAGTCAGGCTATCCTCGAACTGAAGAACCTGGACGTCTATTACGGGCCGATCCAGGCCCTGAAGAAGGTCTCGTTGCACATCGACGAAGGCGAAACCGTCAGCCTGATCGGCTCCAACGGAGCCGGCAAGTCGACGCTGCTGATGTCGATCTTCGGCCAGCCGCGGGCGGCATCCGGGCAGATCCTCTACCGGGGCATCGACATCACCCACAAGTCCTCCCACTACATCGCCTCCAACGGTATCGCCCAGTCGCCGGAAGGGCGCCGGGTGTTCCCCGACATGACTGTGGAAGAGAACCTGCTGATGGGCACCATCCCCATTGGCGACCAGTTCGCCAGCGAGGACATGCAGCGCATGTTCGAGCTGTTTCCGCGGCTCAGGGAGCGGCGCAACCAGCGGGCCATGACCATGTCCGGCGGCGAGCAGCAGATGCTCGCCATCGCCCGGGCGCTGATGAGCCGACCCAAGCTGCTGCTGCTCGATGAACCGAGCCTGGGCCTGGCGCCGATCGTGGTGAAGCAGATCTTCGCCACCCTGCGCGAACTGGCTGCCTCGGGGATGACCATCTTCCTGGTCGAGCAGAACGCCAACCATGCGCTCAGGCTCTCGGACCGGGCCTACGTGATGGTCAACGGGCAGATCCGTCTCAGCGGTACCGGCAAGGAACTGCTGGCCAACGAGGAGGTGCGCAACGCGTATCTGGGCGGGCACTGATCCGGGTCCACAGGAACGCCCCGTGACCTTGACCGGTCCGGGGCTTTTTTCATATCCACAGCGCCAGGGGCGAATTGTGGAAAACGCCGGGCAAAACTTCGTGGGGTGCGACATGAAACCGCTGCAAACAGTTGTTTTGTCACCGTTTTGACTTGTCCCCGTTTGCTGTGGAATCGGCTGTGGGTAACGTGGGAGTAGCTGGCTGGAGGCCTTGTGGGCCGTGGCCTGTAGAGGTTTGTCTGTTTTTTGATCAGCCGTTTTTCGGTAAGCTCGAAAGACATTTGTCAACAGGTTTATGAGTGTCGCGCTCGCCCGGCAAGTGCTCGGGGAAGCCTGTGGATAACTCTGTGGGCAAACTCTGGAAAGACCGCCGTGGGCGGCGTAGCTACTGGCTTGGCGCCAGCCTGCGGAAACCCATCGGTGGGTCGCGATGGCCGATGGCTGCACATGGGCTTGCCCGGGGTCAAGCGAAAAACTTTTAAAACAGTGCTGCAGGCCTTGTGGATAGCGGCCTGGCGCTGTTCGACTTGCCCCCAGAGATTGTGGAAGGGACTGTGGATAAGATGCGTACATCCGGCGCCAGGCCACGGCTGGCTTGGGCTGTAGAGCTTTGAGCGTTTTTTGTACAGCCTTGCGTTGAACACGCGGCACAGTTGCTGGCCTCCGCCGGGCCGGGCATGCTGGGCGGCGAACGACCTTATTTCAGGCTGTAACCGCGTTTAGCTAGGAGAACACGATGACATCCACGCTGTTTATCACGGGCGCCACTTCCGGTTTTGGCGAGGCGTGTGCCCGTCGTTTTGCCGAGGCCGGCTGGAAACTGGTGCTGACCGGGCGTCGCGAAGAGCGTCTGAATGCCCTGTGCGCCGAGCTTTCCCAGCAGACCGAAGTGCATGGCCTGGTGCTCGACGTGCGTGACCGCAAGGCCATGGAAGAGGCCATCGCCAACCTGCCACCGAGCTTCGCCAAACTACGTGGGCTGATCAACAACGCCGGCCTGGCCCTGGGCGTCGACCCCGCGCCCAAGTGCGACCTGGACGACTGGGACACCATGGTCGACACCAACATCAAGGGCCTGATGTACAGCACCCGCCTGCTGCTGCCGCGGCTGATCGCTCATGGCCGTGGCGCCAGCATCGTCAACCTCGGTTCGATCGCCGGCAAGTACCCGTACCCGGGCAGCCACGTGTATGGCGCGAGCAAGGCGTTCGTCAAACAGTTCTCCCTGAACCTGCGTTGCGACCTGCAGGGCACGGGCGTGCGGGTGACCAACATCGAGCCGGGGTTGTGTGAAAGCGAGTTCTCGCTGGTGCGTTTCGGCGGTGACCAGGCGCGCTACGACGCCACCTACGCCGGCGCCGAGCCGATCCAGCCGCAGGACATCGCCGAGACCATCTTCTGGGTGCTCAACACACCGGCTCACGTCAACATCAACAGCCTGGAACTGATGCCGGTGAGCCAGACCTGGGCCGGGTTCGCCATCGAGCGCGACAAGGCCTGAAACCCAGGTGATCGTGGGAGCCGGCTTGCGGGCTCCCACAGTAACCGTATCGGCCGCCGGCTTGCGGGTGATCAGCCCAGATGGTCGGCCAGGCCGTACAGGCAGGTCGCCAGATGATAGGGCGTGGTCGACGGCATGTCCGCGCGGCTGACCACACCCTGTGCATCCAGGCATTCATGCCAGCCGCCCGGGTGCATGAACTGTGCGTGCAGGGCCCGGAGCTGGCGCTGCAGGCGCGCCGAGTTATCCACACGCAGGGTCAGCGCCCGCAGGTATTCGGCCTGCGCCCAGATCCGCTGGGTCGCGTCGCGCAGTGTCCCATCGATGGCCAGCATCGCGCTGACGGCTCCGCTGCGCGGGTCGACACCGGTCTGCTCGGCATAGGCGAAACCCCGTTGCAGGGACTGGTGCAGGGCGCTGTCACGCAGCACGGCCGAGGATTCGAGCAGGAACATCCACTCGAACTGATGACCCGGCTCGAACCAGTTATCCACAGTGCCCAGCGGCTTTTCCAGGATCACCCCGTGCTGGCGATCGACGAAGCGTTTCTGCAGGGCCGCGACCAGCGTCAGCATGTCGGCCTGTACGCGGGCATCCTCGCGTGCCGCAAGGGTGGCCAGGAAGGCTTCGGTCAGGTGCATCAGGGGGTTCTGCAACGGTCCGCTGCCGAGCGACGACCAGTCGCGGGTCAGGTCCGCCTCGTAGAGGCCGTCACCGGTGGCGAAGCGTACGGCAATCACTTCCAGTGCGGCATCGAGTACCGACTCCACCAGCGGTTCTCGGACCTTGGCCCAGTAATGAGCGCAGGCGAACAGGATGAAGGCGTGGGTATAGAGGTCCTTGCGGGTGTCCAGCGGGGCGCCCTGTGGGTCGATGCTGTAGAACCAGCCACCGTGCTCGGCATCATGGAAATGCCGCTGCAGCGAGCGGAACAGGGCGGCGGCGCGAGTGCCCGCGCCGGGGAAGGCGGCATCGCCGATCAGGCTGGAGAACAGGTACAGCTGCCGGGCGCAGGCCATGGCGCGATAGCGTTGTGGCGGCAGCGGGCGGTGCTCGGCGTCCAGCGCCTCATACGGCAGCGCCAGTTCGGCATTCCAGCCGGGGCCTTGCCACAGGGGGATGATTACCTGGCGCAAGTGCTGTTGCACGGTGGTGAACAGGCTCTTCGATTCGGAGGCGGCGGCAGAGCTGGAAACATCAGGCATCGGCAGGAGTCGTCGGGCAGGAGTGTGCGCAACATGGTAGCAGGCGACTTGTCGTCGTGTCAGATCAGTGGCTTTTCCGAGGTAGGCAGTACCTGGTCTGGGCAGGCAAGGGGAGGTAAGCCGAGAGGGGGGCAGGCCCATTTGCGGGCAAGCCAGGCTCCTACAAGGTCATGCTGTGCCGCCGTGATGCGTTCGACACAGCTCCTGCAGAAGCCGGGCTTGCCCGCGAACGGGCCTGCCAGGGCAGCGCAGGGCTCAACCGGCCAGCAACCAGACCCCGGTCGCCGCCGACGCCGCGCCAGCCAGTCGTACCAACGGCGCCGCTGCCTGCGGCAAGATCCGCACCAGCCCATAGCCCAGGCCATGCAGGGCCGCCGTTGCCAGCACGAAACCGGCGGCATACGCCCAGGGGCTGGACATTTCCGGTAGTTCCAGGCCATGGGCCACGCCGTGGAACAGCGCGAAGAGCGCCGTGGCGGTGATCGCCAGGCTCACCGGTGGTCGTACCGCCAGCGCTACGGCCAGGCCCAGCGCCAGCACCGAGGCGGCAATCCCGCTTTCCAGGGCCGGCAGTTCCAGGCCGGCGAAACCGAGCAGGCCACCGACCAGCATGGTGCCGACGAAGGTGCAGGGCAGGGCCCAGCGCGCGCTGCCCTGCTGCTGCGCGGCCCACAGGCCGACCGCAAGCATGGCCAGCAGATGATCGAGGCCGCCGATCGGGTGGCTGATGCCCGCGACCAGGCCGCTGTCGTCATGGCCAGGGTGGGCGAAGGCCATGGCCGGAGCCAGCAGCAGGGAGAGGGCACTGAGGAGTTTCTTCAGACTCATGGGCAAATTCCTGGTGGTTGAATGATCAGGCCGCGGTCAGCAGGCCCTGGCGTTCGATGAAGGCGATGATGTCGTCCAGGCCTTGCCCGGTTTTCTGGTTGCTGAACACGAACGGCTTGTCGCCGCGCATGCGCCGGGTGTCGCCGTCCATCATTTCCAGCGAGGCGCCCACCAGCGGGGCGAGGTCGATCTTGTTGATCACCAGCAGGTCGGATTTGCAGATACCCGGCCCGCCCTTGCGCGGCAGCTTGTCGCCGGCCGAGACGTCGATCACGTAAATGGTCAGGTCGGAAAGCTCCGGGCTGAAGGTCGCCGACAGGTTGTCGCCACCCGACTCCACCAGGATCAGGTCCAGGCCCGGGAAACGCCGGTTCAACTGGTCCACGGCCTCGAGGTTGATCGAGGCATCCTCGCGAATCGCGGTGTGCGGGCAGCCACCGGTTTCCACGCCGATGATCCGTTCCGGCGCCAATGCCTGGTTGCGCACCAGGAAGTCGGCGTCCTCGCGGGTGTAGATATCGTTGGTGACCACTGCCAGGTTGTAGCGCTCGCGCAGGGCCAGGCACAGGGCCAGGGTCAGGGCGGTCTTGCCGGAGCCGACGGGACCGCCGATACCGACGCGCAGGGGTTGTGCGTTCATCTTGCTCTCCTAGGAACGAAACAGGCGGCTGTACTGGCGCTCGTGGGCCATGCACGCCAGTGACAGGCCGAAGGCGGCGCTGCCGATGTGTTGCGGATCTTGTTCGCTGGCCACCTGCTGCGCCTGCTGCAGCAGGGGCAGCAGTTCGCTGGTCAGGCGCTGGGCGGCCTGCTGGCCGAGCGGCAGGGTCTTCATCAGCACCGCCAACTGGTTTTCCAGCCAGCTCCAGAGCCAGGCGGCCAGGGCATCCTCGGGGCTGATCCGCCAGGCGCGGGCGGCCAGCGCCCAGCCGAGGGCCAGGTGCGGTTCGGTCTGGCGGGCGAGGAAGTCCCGTGCGGGGGCATCAAGGTCGGGAAGGCCATCGAGCAGTTGCTGCAGCGAATAGCCCATCTGCCGGCTTTCCAGATATAGCTCGCGGGTCTCGCGGCTGGCGCGGTGTTCTTCGGCCAACTGTGCCAGGCGCGGCCAGTCGGCCTGCGCCGCTGCAGTGCAGTGGGCCAGCAGCCGTGGCGCCTCGAAGCGGGCGAGATTGAGCAGCAACTGGTCGCCGATCCAGCGGCGGGCGCTGGCCGGGTCATGCACCCGGGCCTGCTCCACGGCCATTTCCAGGCCCTGGGAATAGCTGTAGCCACCGATCGGCAGTTGCGGGCTGGCCAGGCGCAGCAGCGCCCAGGCCGGATTCATGTGCGCACACCGAACTGGTGCAGGCGTGGCGGGTAGTTGAAGTCTTCGTCGCCATGCCGGGAATGATGATGGCCACCGCCGTAGGCACCGTGTTCCGGCTGGAAGGGGGCCTCGATGGTTTCGGCGTGGGCGCCCAACTGTTCGAGCATGGCCTTGAGCACATAGTCGTCGAGCAGCCGCAGCCAGCCGTCGCCGACTTGCAGCGCGACATGGCGATTGCCCAGGTGATAGGCGGCGCGGGTCAGTTCGAAGGCATTGGCGCAGGTGACATGCAGCAGCTGTTCGGGACGGGCGCAGACGCGGACGATACGGCCGTCCTCGGCTTGCAGGAATTCGCCGTCGTACAG
The DNA here is from genome assembly GCF_055390395.1 of Pseudomonas sp. Tof1. Classification (NCBI taxonomy): domain Bacteria; kingdom Pseudomonadati; phylum Pseudomonadota; class Gammaproteobacteria; order Pseudomonadales; family Pseudomonadaceae; genus Pseudomonas; species Pseudomonas sp. Tof1. The sequence continues at coordinate 623,646 of NZ_AP024344.1, forward strand.
AGGCGGCTGACCACGCTCCAGGAACAATCCCACGTCTTCACCGGTGGCACTGAAACAGCGCAGGCGGCTTTTGCTACGCGCCTCGAAGTTCAGGTGCAGTTCGGCGCTCCAGGCGGATTGGGGTTCGATTCTGCGATGAATCACCAGCATCTTGGGGCTTCCAGCAATGAGCAATGCCTGAGCTAGAGCAAAGGGCTTGCCAGTCGGACGAAACCTGGGAAATCCCTGTCAGAAAGCGCCGCGCGCCTGAAAAAGGAGCGTAGTGATGTTTCTGGATGTTTCAAGATGGTGCGCGGTCTGTTTTTCTGCGCGTTTTCGGTGCGTTTGAGGGGCGCCCGGCAGGGGAGGTGGTAAAGGGCGTTTCGTTCGCTCAGGGCGTTGAAAAGCTTCGCGGGCAAGCCCGGCTCCTACGCGCTTCCCATGCGGTGGGGTGGAGCGGGTTCACTCGGTGCTGCCGAGCCCCTGCCAGTGTTTCAGCCCGATGAAGATGAAGCGCAACTGCTGGGTGATCTTCGCCTGCGGCGCCAGGTAGTCGGGCAGCGGCTCCTGTGGCGGGTCGGTGATTTCCGGCAGGGTGGCGAACACGCTCTTGACGATCAGGTCGGCCATCACCTCCAGCCCGTCGGTGTTCAGGTGCTGCAGCTTGGGCATCAGGGCCAGGTCGGCTGCCAGGTCCGAGCTGATGTTCTCGCGCAGGCGGGCGATGGCCTGGCGCACCGGTGAGGAGCCGCCGTACTGTTCGCGGGCGAGAAATAGAAACTGCGAGCGGTTCTGCGCCACGACGTCGAGAAAGATCCGCACCGAGGCGTCGATGATGCCGCCCATGATGAACTCGTTGTGGCGAACCAGGCGGATGGTTTCGCGGAAGGTCTGGCCCACTTCGCTGACCAGTGCCAGGCCGAGTTGGTCCATGTCGTCGAAATGCCGGTAGAAACCGGTTGGCACGATACCCGCGGTTTTCGCCACTTCACGCAGGCTCAGGCTGCCAAAGCCACGCCCACCCTCCATCAGATGGCGTGCTGCGTCCATCAGGGCATGACGGGTCTGTTGTTTCTGTTCGGCACGAGGCAGCATCGACGGGACGTTTTCTGAAAGACAGGAGCGGCGCACTCTAGCAAATCAGCTTTGCCGGCGTCGAACGCGGAGCGGGAGAGAGGGTAGGAAGCAGGAAATCGGGGTTGCAGAAATGTCGAAGCCCGATCCGGTGGATCGGGCTTCGTTCCAGGCCATCATGGCCTCAGCTCAAGGCTTGATGACGTTCGGCCAGGCGATCGGCACCGCCTTCGGTGATCAGGCCTTTGTCCTTCAGGCGATCATTACCACCTTCGGCGAGTGTCTGGCCCAGAGGTGTGCGGTCGCTGCCGTTTTCTGCCAGGGTCTGACCCAGTGGGGTGCGGTCGCTACCATTTTCTGCCAGGGTCTGACCCAATGGGGTACGGTCGCTACCGCCTTCTGCCAGGGTCTGGCCCAGAGGGGTACGGTCGCTGCCGTTTTCTGCCAGGGTCTGGCCCAGAGGGGTACGGTCGCTGCCGTTTTCTGCCAGGGTCTGGCCCAGTGGAGTACGGTCGCTACCGTTTTCTGCCAGGGTTTGGCCCAGAGGGGTACGGTCGCTGCCGTTTTCTGCCAGGGTTTGACCCAGTGGGGTACGATCGCTGCCGCCTTCGGCAAGGGTCTGACCTTGTGGGGTGCGTTCGGAACCATCCGAGGCCAGGGTGTTCAGCGACTGGCTGACGGTGGCGTGGCTGGCCTGAGCTTGTGGGGCGGCCTGTTCACGGGCTGGCAAGGCATAGGCGTTGGCAGTCAGGACGGCAAGGGTAAGGCTGAGAAGTAATTGGCGTTTCATGATCGTTTGCTCCGTTGGAGGGCGATAAAGTGGGTACGGAGCTAATGTTACCCTTGCAAAATCGATATAAAAGTTCATAAGGACAATGTTAATAATCAACGGAATTGATTGTTCCGGGCGATGGCTCTAGATCGGGCCTTACAGCGTGTTACCCCTGCTCCGTACTGGGTATTTTCTACCCAGTCCTGCTTCATCCGAGGGCATGCCGGGGAACGAAAAACTGATGGATCGGTCAGCTTCGGCCCGCTTCGATTTTCCCGGCCGAGGGCTTTTTCCATTAAACCTTGCCCGGGTTTTGTCAGTCGTAAAGGTATATCGCGTCGCTTTTTGGACGTTCAGCCGTTATCAGGAGCCTCGTGCAATGACGCGCACTCGAAAAATCTTTCTCTGGACCGGTGCCAGCCTGGTCCTGCTGCTGGCGGTGCTGGTGGCGATCATCGCGTTCTTCGATTGGAACCGGATCAAGCCGCCGGTCAATGCCAAGGTTTCCGAAATCCTTCATCGCCCGTTCGCCATCAATGGCGACCTGTCGGTGCGTTGGCAGCGTGAGCCCGACGAAGGCGGTTGGCGCGCCTGGCTGCCCTGGCCCCACGTGATCGCCGAGGACCTGACACTGGGCAATCCGGACTGGTCGAAAAATCCGCAGATGGTCAGCCTCAAGCGTGTCGAACTGCGCCTTGCGCCGTTGCCATTATTGGTCCGGAAGGTGGTGATTCCGCGGATCGACCTGACCGAGCCGAATGCCAGTCTCGAACGGCTGGCCGATGGCCGCGCCAACTGGACGTTCCAGTTCGATCCCAAGGATCCCGACGAGCCGCCGTCCGCCTGGACGGTGGACATCGGCGCCATCGGCTTCGACAAGGGGCATGTCACCCTGGACGACAAGAGCCTCAAGACTCAGCTCGACCTGTTGATCGACCCGCTGGGCAAGCCGATTCCGTTCAGCGATATCGTCGGCGACAGCGCGGCGAAAAAGGCCCTGGAAAAGGGCTCGGCGCCACAGGACTATGCGTTCGCGCTGAAGGTCAAGGGCCAGTACCATGGCCAGAATCTCGCCGGGACCGGCAAGGTCGGCGGCCTGCTGGCGTTGCAGGACGCGGCCAGGCCGTTCCCGGTGCAGGCCGATGTGAAGATCGCCGACACCCGGATCGCCGTGGCCGGCACCCTGACCGATCCGCGCAACCTGGGAGCCCTGGACCTGCGCCTGAAGCTGGCCGGCAACAGCCTGGGCAATCTCTACCCGCTGATCGGGGTGACCCTGCCGGACTCGCCGGCCTACGAGACCGACGGCCACCTGATCGCCAGGCTGCATGAGCCGACCGGGGCGACCTTCCAGTATGAGCAGTTCAACGGCAAAATCGGTACCAGCGATATCCATGGAGACCTGTCCTACGCCGCCAGCCAGCCTCGGCCGAAACTCACCGGCGTGCTGGTCTCCAACCAGTTGCTGATGACCGACCTGGCGCCACTGATCGGCGCGGACTCCAATGCCAGGCAGAAGGCTCGTGGCGGTGAAAGCAAGCAGCCGGCGGACAAGGTCCTGCCGGTCGAGGAGTTCCGCACCGAGCGCTGGCGCGACATGGACGCCGATGTGGAATTCACCGGCAAGCGCATCGTCCACAGCGCCGAGCTGCCGTTCACCGACCTCTACACCCACCTGGTGCTCAACGATGGCGAGCTGAGCCTGGAGCCCCTGCGTTTCGGCGTGGCGGGCGGCAAGCTCGACGCACAGATCCGCCTCAATGGCCGCGCCACGCCGATGCAGGGGCGGGCGAAGCTGACCGCGCGCAACTTCAAGCTCAAGCAGTTGTTCCCCACCTTCGAGCCGATGAAGACCAGCTTCGGCGAGCTCAATGGCGATGCCGATATCAGCGGCACCGGCAACTCGGTGGCGCGTCTGTTGGGCACCTCCAATGGCGACTTGAAGATGCTGGTCAACGATGGCGCCATCAGCCGTGGCCTGATGGAGATCGCCGGGCTCAACGTCGGTAACTACGTGGTGGGCAAGATCTTTGGCGACAAGGAGGTGAAGATCAACTGCGCGGCGGCCGACCTCGGCATCAAGAGCGGCCTGGCGACCACCCGGTTGTTCGTCTTCGACACCGAGAACGCGATCATCTACGTCGACGGCACGGCCAACTTTGCCAGCGAACAGCTGGATCTGAAGATCAGCCCCGAGTCCAAGGGTTTCCGGCTGCTGTCCCTGCGCTCGCCGTTGTACGTGCGTGGCAAGTTCATCAAGCCGGATGCCGGTGTGCAGGCGGTGCCGCTGTTGCTGCGCGGTGCCGGCATGGTTGCCCTGGGCGTGATCGCCGGGCCGGCGACCGGGTTGCTGGCGCTGGTGGCCCCGGGTGGCGATGTGCCGAACCAGTGCGCGCCGTTGCTGGAGCAGATGAAGTCGGGCAAGGCGCCGCGGACAGTCAGGAACTGATTTTGTAGCGAGGATTGCACAGGTTACCTGTAGGAGCAGGGCTTGCCCGCGAAACTTTTAGCGGCCTTGAGGGCCTATTCGCGGGCAAGCCACGCTCCTACAGGGGGCCGGGCAGTGCTCTACAGATCCTGCAGGATGTCCGCCATGTCATCGGCATGTTCTTCCTCCTGGGCGAGGATGTCCTCGAAGATCCGCCGCGTGGTCGGGTCCTGGTCGCCGATGAACTGGATGATCTCGCGGTAGCTGTCCACCGCGATCCGTTCGGCCACCAGGTCCTCGTAGACCATTTCCTTGAGGGTCTTGCCGGCCACGTACTGGGCATGGGACTGCTGGGACAGCAGGTCCGGGTTGAACTCCGGCTCGCCGCCCAGTTGCACGATGCGCTCGGCCAGCCGGTCGGCGTGGGCCATTTCCTGGTTGGCGTGCTCGAGGAACTCGTCGGCAGCGACACTGGCCTTGAGCCCGGTGGCCATGAAGTAGTGGCGCTTGTAGCGCAGGGTGCAGACCAGCTCGGTGGCCAGCGATTCGTTGAGCAGCCGCAGGATTTCGCTGCGGTCGGCCCCGTAGCCTTCGGTGACCGCGCCGTTCTCGACATTCTTGCGCGCACGTTCACGCAGGGTGGTTACATCGGACAAATGCATGTCGCTCATCTCGATCTCCTGACTGATCCGGTTGGGGCGCCTCGCTCTGTTGGCGAGATCGCTACCCTGGGTGTGAGTGGCGCGAGAGCGAAAAAGTTTTATCCGATTGTTACGTAAAGGGTGGCCGAGCGCGGGATGTCGCCGTGTTGTCATCTTCCATGTCGATGCTTTCGTCCCAGGCCTCGTGGCTTGTGTGGCGGATTCGCATACCCGACTCCGGGCCACTAGGCTCTCATTCGTAACCTGTCATGGATGCTCACTGATGTCGCAAGAACTCGCCACGCGTTATCCGCTGGTGCTGGTACCGGGCATGCTCGGGTTCGTCCGGTTGCTGTGGTTTCCCTACTGGTATGGCATCACCCCTGCCTTGCGCGCGGGCGGCGCAACGGTGTTCCCGGTCCGGGTTTCGCCGCTGCACTCCAATGAGGTGCGGGGCGAACAACTGCTGTCGCGGATCGAGCAGATCCGCCGCGAGACAGGGGCGGAAAAGGTCAACCTGATCGGTCACAGCCAGGGCGCGCTGACCGCGCGGTATGCGGCGGCCAAGCGGCCGGATTGGGTGGCCTCGGTGACCTCGGTAGCCGGGCCCAATCATGGCTCGGAACTAGCGGATCACTTCCTGCGTCACTACCCGCCGAGCAGTGCCCGTGGGCGCCTGCTGACCTTCGTGCTCTGCGCCGTCGCACGGCTGATGGGTTGGCTGGAAACCGGCTGTCGCGGCCCGGCGTTGCCCATGGATCTGAACGCCTCGCATCACTCGCTGACCAGCGAAGGTGTCGCCCTGTTCAATCGCCAGTACCCCCAGGGGCTGCCGGACAGCTGGGGTGGGCAGGGCGCGGAACGGGTCGATGGCGTGCATTACTACTCCTGGGCCGGGATCCTGCAGCCGGGCATCACCGATCGTGGGCGCAATCTGTTCGACGGCACCCACCGCAGTTGCCGGCTGTTCGCCAGGACCTTCATCCGCGAGGCCGGGCAGTGCGATGGCATGGTCGGACGCTACAGTTCGCACCTGGGGACGGTCATCGGCGACGACTATCCCCTCGATCACTTGGATATCGTCAACCAGTTACTGGGCCTGGTGGGCAAGGGCGCCGAGCCGATCCGGCTGTTCGTCGAGCATGCCCGGCGGCTCAAGGCTGCCGGGCTTTGACCTGGCGCAGCGCCGTGGTCCAGCGCTCGGAGAGGATCACCCCGCCCAGCGTCATGGCGCCGCCCAGCAGGTGATACAGCGCCAGTTGTTCACGCAGGACCCCGGCGGCGATCAGCGCGGTGAGCAGCGGCAGCAGGTTGAAGAACAGTACCGTGCGGCTCGGGCCCAGCCGGGCCACCGCCTTCATCCACAGCAGCGGTGCGAGCATCGAGGCCAGCAGGCAGGCGTACAGCACCAGGCCGGCGTTGTGCAGGTTCGGGCCGACCTTGGGCGACAGCAGGTACAGCGGCAACAGCGCGACCACCGCCACCAGAATCTGCAGGTAGAGCAACTGCAACGGTGGCAGGCGCAACTGCCACTTTTTCAGCAGGGTGCTGTAGACCGCATAGGCCAGGGTCGCGCCGAGCATCATGGCGTCGCCCAGGTTCAGGCCATGGGTCAGCAACGAGGCGAGGTCGCCCGCCGAGACCACCACCAGCACCCCGATGAAGGACAGCACCGCGCCGGACAGTGCGCCGGCGGTCAGGCGCTGGCCGAGGCTGACGATTGCCAGGGCCAGCGACATCAACGGCATCAGCGACAGGATGATGCCCATGTTGGTGGCCGTGGTCAGGGTCGCTGCGTAGTAGGCCAGGCTCTGGTAGGCGACCATGCCGAGCACGCCGAGGGCGACGATCCTGCCCAGGTGCGGGCGGATCGCCGCGCGGTTGGCGATGACCGGGCGCAGCAGGAAGGGGGTGAACAGCAGAGCCGCCAGCAGCCAGCGGTAAAAGCCGATTTCCGCCGGGAAGATCGCCCCGACGGCCATTTTGTTGACGACGGTGTTGCCGGCCCAGATGAAGATGGCCAGCAGGGGAAACGCGTATTGCATGGGAGTTGAGACCGCAAGGACAGGATGAGGCGAATTATCCGTTTGTCCGAATCAAGACTTATACTTCAATCCGGTCAATCGGCGTCGGAATCCGGACAGCATGCGCAAGATCCCCATCGAGATCCCTTCTTTCCCTGATTTGCCGGCACCGGTGTATTTTCGCTATGCCGAATTCGGCCCTGGCAGTCATGCGGCCAGCCACCGCCATCGCTGGGGCTCGCTGGACTACGTGTCCCATGGCGTCATCCATTACGAAGTGGCCGGCCGGCGCTTCATGTCGCCATCGCGCTATGCCCTGTGGATTCCGCCCGGCACCGAGCACAGTGCCTACAACACCCAGGCAATCGTCTACCGCTCGGTCTATGTGGCCGAGGAGCACTGCCGTGGCATGCCCGAGGTGGCGAGCACCCTGGCCATCAGCGACATCCTCAAGGCGATCCTCGGCGATTTCGCCCGGCGTGACGTGAAGATCCCCTGTGATCCTGCCGATATCCGCCTGGCCCAGGTGCTGGTGGACCAGCTGCACCTGGCCAAGGTCCACAGCTCCTACCTGCCGTACTCCGACGACCCGGGCCTGCTCAGCGTGCTCGAAGGATTGCAGGACGACCCGGCGGACAACCGCTCGCTGGCGCAATGGGCGGCCGGCCTGCATGTCAGCGAGCGGACCCTGGCGCGCCTGTTCGTGCGTGAACTGGGGGTGAGTTTTGGCGAGTGGCGCCAGCGCCTGCGGTTCGTCTGTTCGGTTCAGGCCCTGGAAGGCGGTCGCAGCGTCCAGGAGATCGCCTTCGACATGGGCTACAGCACCGCTTCGGCCTTCATTGCCATGTTCCAGCGCCAGGCCGGCTGTACACCGGAGCAGTACCGACGCCAGTCACGGCTGCCTTGAGCAGGGGGGCTGGCCGCTGGAGGTGTAACAGGGTTTGTCTACACTTCTTCGGGAGCCGTGCCCATCGGTGCGGCAACCAGGAGAAAACTCCATGAACATGCTGCGTATCCCTTTGTTGCTGGCTGGCCTGTTGCTGTGCTCCCAGGGCTTTGCCGCCACTGCTGCCCAACAGGCCCAGCAGGACAAGATGAAAACCTGCAATGCCGAAGCCACCACCAAGGCCCTCAAGGGCGATGAACGCAAAGCCTTCATGAGCAACTGCCTGAAGGCCCAACCGGCCAAGGCGATGACCCAGCAGGACAAGATGAAGACCTGCAATGCCGACGCCACCGCCAAGGCGCTCAAGGGCGACGAGCGCAAGACCTTCATGAGCACCTGCCTGAAGAAGTAGCCCGGGCCGGCAGGACCTCCACGGTGGCAGTTGGAGGTCTTCGGCGGTCGAGTTGGGTCGCGGGGGACTTTGTATCGTCGCGTGTACGTCCCCCTGGTTCTGTCACATGAACGCTGGCAGACTGCCCATCCCTTGGCTCTCTTTACGTTTTGAGGCTGTATGTCGGCGTTTCCCCAGCGTTATGTAGTCTTGGCCAGTTTGATCATCGTCTGCGGCAGCCTGCTGCTGGTCCTGCCGCTGCGGCTGCTGCCGAGCCTGTTGGCCGGCCTGCTGGTGTTCGAACTGGTGAACATGCTTACGCCCAAGCTCGAACACCTGATTGCCGGGCGCCGCGCGCGCTGGCTGGCGGTCGTGCTGCTGGGTACCCTGATCGTCAGCGTGCTGGCGCTGATCTTTGCCGGGGCCATCAGTTTCCTGCTGCACGAGGCGGAAAATCCCGGCGCTTCCCTGGGCAAGTTCATGCAGGTGGTGGACAAGGCCCGCGGACAGTTGCCACCGTTCATCGATGCCTACCTGCCGGCCAGCGCGGCGGAATTCCAGGTGGCTATCGGGGAATGGCTCAAGCGTCACCTGAGCGAGTTGCAACTGGTGGGCAAGGATGCGGCGCACATGTTCGTGACGTTGCTGATCGGCATGGTGCTGGGGGCGATCGTCGCGCTGCAGCATGTGCCCGATGCCAGCCAGCGCAAACCGCTGGCGGCGGCGTTGTTCGACCGTCTGCGCCTGCTGGTGCAGGCGTTTCGCAATATCGTCTTCGCCCAGATCAAGATCTCGGCGCTCAATACCGCGTTCACCGCCGTGTTCCTCGCGGTGATCCTGCCGCTGTGCGGGATCAAGCTGCCGCTGACCAAGACGCTGATCGTGCTGACCTTCCTGCTGGGGCTGCTGCCGGTCATCGGCAACCTGATGTCCAACACCCTGATCACCATCGTCGCCCTGTCGCTGTCGATCTGGGTCGCGGCGGCGGCGCTGGGTTACCTGATCTTCATCCACAAGCTGGAATACTTCCTCAACGCACGGATCGTCGGCGGGCAGATCAGTGCCAAGTCCTGGGAACTGCTGATGGCGATGCTGGTGTTCGAGGCGGCGTTCGGCCTGCCCGGGGTGGTGGCGGGGCCGATCTACTACGCGTACCTCAAGAGCGAGTTGAAGCGGGCGGAGCTGGTCTGACTGGCGCAGTCGTGCTGCAGGACTTGTAGGCGCTGGCGCCGCGGCGACCCGGCTTGCCCGCGAAGCATTTGACGATTCCGGCATCGCTTTCGCAGGCAAGCCTTGCTCCTACAAGGTGTCGCAGTTCGTTGGGTTCGTGTTCCTGATCCGCGGGCGCAGGATCAGCCGTAGCGCTTCTGCGCGTCGATCGCCAGGCCGCTGCCGATGCTGCCGAAGATGTTCCCTTCGACGTGCCGGGCGTTCGGCAGCATGGCCGCGACGCTTTGGCGCAGCGCCGGGATGCCGCTTGAACCGCCGGTGAAGAACACCGTGTCGACCTGCTCGACCGCTACACCGGCGGTGCCGAGGATCTGCGTGACGCTCTGGCGAATCCGTTCCAGCAGGTTATCGATCGACGACTCGAACAGCGCGCGGCTCAGGTCGACGCTCAGGCCGGCCTCGATGCGGTCCAGTGGCACATGCCGGTTCTCGGCGTGGGTCAGCTGGATCTTGGTTTCCTCGACTTCCATCGCCAGCCAGTGTCCGGCGCGCTGTTCGATCAGCTTGAACAGGCGGTCGATGCCCACGGTGTCCTCGATGTCGTAGCGCATGCTGCCCAGGGCCAACTGGGATTTCTGCGAGTACACCGAGTTGATGGTGTGCCAGGTCGCCAGGTTCATGTGGTGGCTGGTGGGCATGTAGGCGCCGCTCTTCATCCGGCTGCCGTAGCCGAACAGCGGCATCACGCCCTGCAGGCTCAACTGCTTGTCGAAGTCGGTACCGCCGACGTGCACGCCGCCGGTGGCGAGGATGTCCTCGTGGCGGTCGTCCAGGCCACGACGCTGCGGCGACAGGCGCACCAGCGAGAAGTCCGAGGTACCGCCGCCGATGTCGACGATCAGCACCAACTCCTCGCGCTCGATGCTCGACTCGTAGTCGAAGGCCGCGGCAATCGGTTCGTACTGGAAGGACACGTCCTTGAAGCCGATCTTCTTCGCCACTTCCACCAGGGTGTCTTCGGCTTCCTGATCGGCAACCGGGTCGTCATCGACGAAAAACACCGGGCGGCCCAGCACCACCTGCTCGAACTCCCGACCGGCGGTCGCTTCCAGGCGGCCCTTCAACTGGCCGATGAACATCCCGAGCAGGTCCTTGAACGGCAGGGCGGTGCCCAGCACGCTGGTGTCGTGCTTGATCAGCTTGGAGCCCAGCAGGCTCTTGAGCGAGCGCATCAGGCGGCCTTCGTAACCTTCCAGATACTCGTGCAGGGCCAGCCGGCCGTAGACCGGGCGGCGTTCCTCGATATTGAAGAAGACCACCGAAGGCAGGGTGATCTTGTCGTCCTCCAGTGCGATCAGCGTTTCCATGCCGGGGCGCAGCCAGCCGACAGTGGAGTTGGACGTGCCGAAGTCGATGCCGCAGGCACGGGCCGCAGAGGCGTCTTTCATGTCTTTCGAGTTCCGGTGAAAAAACGGCCGCGCAGTGTATGCCAGTCGAGCGCGGAATCGAAGGCCGGTTATCCACTCAATCGTGCATGGATGACTTGAAAGGTGCGCCATTGCACCCAAACTTGCTGTCACTGGTTCGTGTTGTGTATCGGCGATGACAAGAAATCGCCGGCACGGCCGATAAACTTCTGACGCCCCGCCCAGTCACAGCCTTGAGATCGCGAAGGCGCATGCTGTGTCCTGCCGAGCGGCGCGATATCGATAATGCAGGGTGATCCCTAGATGGACTTCAAAGACTACTACAAGATCCTGGGTGTCGAGCCGACGGCGGATGACAAGGCGATCAAGGCCGCGTACCGCAAGCTGGCGCGCAAGTACCACCCGGATGTCAGCAAGGAAAAGGACGCCGAGGCCAAGTTCAAGGACGCCTCGGAAGCCTACGAGGCGCTGAAAAGCGCCGACAAGCGCGCCGAGTACGATGAACTGCGCAAATACGGCCAGCACGGCCAGCCGTTCCAGGGCCCGCCTGGCTGGCAGGGGCGTGGCGGCAACAGTGGGTTTGGCGGCGGCGGTGACTTCTCGGACTTCTTCAGTTCGATCTTCGGCTCGCGCGGCGCCGGATTTGGTGGCGGACAATCAGGTCGCAGCGCCGGCCGGCGAGGACAAGACGTGGAAATGGAATTACCGATCTTCCTGGAAGAGAGCCTGTCGAACGAGTCGAAGAAGGTCACCTTCCAGGTGCCTCAGTACAACGCGGCCGGCCAGCATGTGAGCAACACCAGCAAGAGCCTGAACGTGAAGATTCCGGCCGGGGTGACCGACGGCGAACGCATCCGCCTCAAGGGCCAGGGCGCACCGGGTGTCGGCGGCGGGGCCAATGGCGATCTGTACCTGACCATCCGTTTCGCACCTCACCCCAAATTCGATGTCGAAGGTGAGAACCTGATCATCACGTTGCCGCTGGCACCGTGGGAGTTGGCGCTGGGGACCGAAGTGGCGGTACCGACCCTGACGGGTAAAATCAATCTGAAGGTGCCCGCCGGCAGCCAGAACGGCCAGCGCATGCGGGCCAAGGGCCATGGCCTGCTGAACAAGGCCGGGCAACGCGGTTATCTGTTCGTGCAACTCAAGGCGGTCATGCCCAGGCACAGCGACGACGCGGTGAAGGCGTTGTGGCAGGAACTGGCGAAGAAGGCCGCATTCGACCCGAGAGAACAATGGAGTAGTTGATCATGAGTCCTGCCCTGAGCGTTCAACTGGATATGCAAGCCTTCTGCGAGGCGTCCGACCTGCCGGTCGCCTGTGTGATCGAAATCGTCGAACACGGCATCCTCGAACCTCAGGGCCGCTCACCGGACGCCTGGCGTTTTCTCGACCATGAACTGCCGATTGCCCGGCGTGCGGCGAAGCTGCGCCAGGATCTGGAACTGGAGTGGCAGGGCGTCGCCCTGGCCCTGGAGCTGTTGGGCGAAGTCCGGCAATTGCGCGCGGAGAACCAGATGCTACGCCAGCGGTTGCAGCGTTTCGTCCCCGACTGAGTCTTGTGGGGACGGTGGCCGGCCCGCCCGCTTGTTCGCGGCTGAGTCCGGCCCCACAAGTGCTCGCGCCGTGCATGGACCCTGCGAACGACGCTGACACGGTTATCCACGAACAGGCCCCGCTAACGCGGAGCCTTGCCCAGCGGCCTCGTATCAGAAGAGGAAGTAGCGCTGCGCCATCGGCAGCACCTGCGCCGGCTCGCACCACAGCAGCACGCCATCGGCCTTGACCTGGTAGGTCTGCGGGTCGACCTCGATCTGCGGCAGATAGTCGTTGTGGATCAGGTCGGTCTTCTGCACGTCGCGACAGCCCTTGACCACGGCGATCCGCTTCTTCAACCCGAGCTTCTCGGGCAGCCCCGCTTCCAGCGCCGCCTGGCTGATGAAGGTCAGGCTGGTGGCATGCCGCGAGCCGCCGAAGCTGGCGAACATCGGCCGGTAGTGCACCGGCTGAGGCGTCGGGATCGAGGCGTTGGCATCGCCCATCAGGCTGGCGGCGATCGCGCCGCCCTTGAGGATCAGCGTCGGCTTGATGCCGAAGAAGGCCGGGCGCCAGAGCACCAGGTCGGCCCACTTGCCCACTTCGATGGAACCGACCTCATGGCTGATGCCATGGGTGATCGCCGGGTTGATGGTGTACTTGGCGATGTAGCGCTTGACCCGGAAGTTGCTGTTGCCTTCACCGTCGCCCGGCAGCGGCCCGCGCTGTTTCTTCATCTTGTCGGCGGTCTGCCAGGTGCGGGTGATCACTTCGCCGACCCGGCCCATGGCCTGGCTGTCCGAGCTGATCATCGAGAACGCGCCGAGGTCGTGCAGGATGTCCTCGGCGGCGATGGTCTCGCGACGGATGCGGCTCTCGGCGAAGGCCACGTCCTCGGCGATGCTGGGGTCGAGGTGGTGGCAGACCATCAGCATGTCCAGGTGCTCGTCGATGGTGTTGCGGGTGAACGGCCGGGTCGGGTTGGTCGAACTCGGCAGGACGTTGGCGAAGCCGCAGGCCTTGATGATGTCCGGCGCATGGCCGCCACCGGCACCCTCGGTGTGATAGGTGTGGATGGTGCGGCCCTTGAACGCGCCCAGGGTGGTTTCGACGAAACCGGACTCGTTGAGGGTGTCGGTATGGATCGCCACCTGCACGTCGTACTGGTCGGCCACGCCCAGGCAATTGTCGATCGACGCCGGGGTGGTGCCCCAGTCCTCGTGGAGCTTGAGGCCGATGGCACCGGCCTTGACCTGTTCGACCAGCGGTTCCGGCAGGCTGGCGTTGCCCTTGCCGGTCAGGCCGATGTTCATCGGGAAGGCGTCGGCGGCCTGGAGCATGCGTGCCAGGTGCCAGGGCCCGGAGGTGCAGGTGGTGGCGTTGCTGCCGGTGGCCGGCCCGGTGCCGCCGCCGATCATGGTGGTGACGCCGCTCATCAGCGCCTCTTCGATCTGCTGCGGACAGATGAAGTGGATATGGGTGTCGATACCGCCGGCGGTGAGGATCATGCCCTCGCCGGCGATCACTTCGGTACTGGCGCCGACGGCGATGGTCACGTCGGGCTGGATATCCGGGTTGCCGGCCTTGCCGATGGCGGCGATGCGTCCGTCCTTGAGGCCGACGTCGGCCTTGACGATGCCCCAGTGGTCGATGATCAGGGCGTTGGTGATCAGGGTGTCGACCACGTCGGCGGCGAGCAGTTGGCCCTGGCCCATGCCGTCGCGGATCACCTTGCCGCCGCCGAACTTCACTTCCTCACCGTAGGTGGTGAAGTCCTTCTCCACTTCGATCCACAGCTCGGTGTCCGCCAGGCGGACCTTGTCGCCGACGGTGGGGCCGAACATGTCGGCGTAGGCTTGTCGGGAAATCTTCATGTCGGTTCCTTGTCCAGATTGCCCATGACCCGGCCGGCAAAGCCGAACACGCGGCGCAGCCCGGCCAGTTCCACCAGTTCGACCTCGCGGCTTTGCCCCGGCTCGAAGCGCACCGCGGTGCCGGCCGGGATGTTCAGGCGCATGCCGCGGCTGGCGGCGCGGTCGAAGCTCAGGGCGTCGTTGGTTTCGAAGAAGTGGTAGTGGGAGCCGACCTGGATCGGTCGGTCGCCGCTGTTGGCCACGCTCAGGCTGACGGTCCGGCGACCGGCATTGAGCTCGATGTCGCCAGGCTGGATCTGATATTCACCAGGAATCATTCGGGTCGTCCCAGAGTCTTGAAGTAAATGGCGGTCGGGTGATGCCGGCCGTCCGGTGTGGTGCAGTAATCCGGCAGTTCGCCCACCCGGGTGTAGCCGAGGGCGCGGTAGAAGGCTTCGGCATCGGAGCCGGCCTGGGTGTCGAGGTACAACAGGCCGCGCCGCTGTTCGCGGGCCGCCTGCTCCACGGCCTGCATCAACTGCTGGCCGAGACCATGGCGACGGGCCTCGCCCCGCACCAGCAGTTTCTGCACTTCGGCACGGTTCTGCCCGTTGGGCTTCTGGCACAACTGCAGTTGCACGCTGGCCAGCACCTGCTCGTTGCGCACCACCACCCAGAGCAGCAGGCCGCCGTTGTCCAGGGCCGCCTGCACACCGTCGAAATAGGCACGCGCCTGGCGTGCATCGAGATCGGCCATGAAGCCTACGGAGGCACCGTACTCCACGGCATCGAGCAACAATTCGATCAGCCCCTGGCGGTAATGCGCAAAGCTTTCGTGGGTCACGCGACGCAGCTGGGCAGCGTTCATCGGCTTACTCCTTGGCGATGGCGGGCGGCAGGGCGCCCGGGTTCAGGCACAGTTGCATGAAGGTCAGGTCCAGCCAGCGGCCGAACTTCACCCCCACCTGGGGCATCTGCCCGGTGGTGACGAAACCCAGGCGTTCATGCAGGCGAATGGAGGCGCTGTTACCACTCTCGATGGCGGCGACCATGATGTGCTTGCCGCCATGACGGGCGCGTTCGATCAGCGCCGTCATCAGCCTGGGTCCCAGGCCGTTGCCGCGCTGGTCGTTGCGCACGTACACCGAGTGTTCGACGGTGTGGCGGAAGCCCTCGAAGGGCCGCCAGTCACCGAAGGAAGCGTAGCCGAGCACGCTGTCGGTACTGTCGACGATCACCAGGATCGGATAGGCCTGGGCCTGGCGGGCGCTGAACCAGGCCTGGCGGTTGCCGAGGTCCACCGGTTGCTCGTTCCAGATCGCCGTGGTGTTGAGCACCGCGTCGTTGTAGATGTCGCGAATGGCCGGCAGGTCGGCATGCAGGGCATCGCGGATGACGTAGGACATGGGCGGCCTCAGACGATCGGCTGGTGGACGGTGACCAGCTTGGTACCGTCGGGGAAAGTCGCTTCGACCTGGATCTCCGGGATCATCTCCGGGATGCCTTCCATCACCTGTTCGCGGCTGAGCAGTGTGGTGCCGTAGTGCATCAGTTCGGCCACGGTCTGGCCGTCGCGGGCGCCTTCGAGCAGCGCGGCCGAGATGTACGCCATGGCTTCCGGATAATTGAGTTTCACCCCGCGGGCCAGGCGTCGTTCGGCGACCAGGCCGGCGGTGAAAATCAGCAGTTTGTCTTTTTCGCGGGGAGTCAGGTCCATGGTTCACAGATCCGTTGGCAGGCAGTTGAAAAACGCAAGTCGTAGGGGCAGTTCATGTATTCCAGATCCTCGGCGGCACGGCCTCGCGGCCCAGCAGCGTCGGCCGTAGCAGCCGCCACAGCTCGATCAGCCAGGCCCGCGCATGCAGCGCCTGCCCGGCCAGGCAGCGGGCCACCAGCAGGCCGGGCAGTTGGCTGAGGTCGCCGCGCACCGGTGTCGGCAGGTGGCGGCAGCGTTCGAGCAGTTCGCTGTCGATGTCACCGGTGACCAGCAGGGTGGCGAAGACCGGTTGGCCGTCGAGCCCGATTGGCGAGTCCAGCAGGCCGTCGCTGCCGAGAATGCGCTGGCGTTCGTGCCAGAGCGGCCGCCCGTCGCGGCGGATGTCCAGGTGGGACTGGAAGTGGCCGAGGTCGAAGCGTTCGCCGCTGGCCGGGCGGCCGAGGGCAACCATGTCCCAGTAGAACAGCCGGGCATCGCCTTCCAGCTCGATCCGGGTGTCGAGCTCGGCCTGGGCCGCGCTGAACACGATGGTTTCCTGGGGCAGCCATTCCAGGGTGGCGCCAGCGCCGACCCGGAGCCTGATGCTCTGGTGGGCGGGCCCGCTGGCGCGATACCACTTGGCCGCGCCGGGGCTGGTCAACTGTGCCCAGGCGTCGCGTTCGACGTGGGCGCTGATGTCCAGCCGGTCGCCGCCGGCGATCCCGCCGGGCGGATGAACGATGATGTGCTGGCAGACTTCGGGGCCTTCGGCATACAGGTGTTTCTGTACCCGCAGCGGGCCCAGGTGACGGCGGCGGACCGGCCGTGTGGTGTCGCCGAAGCGGGCGTAACCCAGCTCCAGCTCGGCGTGCCAGCTGGGCGTGAACAGGGCGTTGGTGGCAGATGAGGTCATGATGATCGATTATTGTCCGGACGCTACAGGTTAGATCGTAACCAACCCGCGTACACCCTCGGCTTCCATATTTTCTCCGCGGCCCTGCTGGATGATCTCGCCCCGGGACATCACCAGGTACTGGTCGGCCAGCTCGGCGGCGAAGTCGTAGAACTGCTCCACCAGCAGGATCGCCATGTCGCCACGGGCCGCCAGTTTGCGGATCACCGCACCGATTTCCTTGATGACCGAAGGCTGGATGCCCTCGGTCGGTTCATCGAGGATCAGCAGCCGCGGACGACTGGCCAGCGCCCGGCCGATCGCCAGCTGTTGCTGCTGGCCGCCGGAGAGGTCGCCACCGCGCCGATGCTTCATCTGCTGCAGGACCGGGAACAGCTCGTAAATGAACGCGGGGACTTCCCGGGCCTGCGAGGCGGGAAAGCGCGACAGGCCCATCAGCAGGTTTTCCTCGACGGTCAGCCGGCCGAAGATCTCCCGGCCCTGGGGCACATAGGCGATCCCGGCGTGCACCCGCTGGTGCGGCTTGAACCCGGTAATGGCGCTGCCCTCCCAGTTGACGCTGCCTTCGCGGGTGGGCAGCAGGCCCATCAGGCACTTGAGCAGGGTGGTCTTGCCCACGCCGTTGCGCCCGAGCAGGCAGGTGATCTCACCGACTTTCACATCGAACGACAGGCCGCGCAGGATGTGGCTACCGCCGTAGTATTGGTGCAGCTTGTCGACTTGCAGCATGCTCAGTTTCCCCACTCTGTCTTGTCTTGCATCGCCCCTTGTAGGAGCGTGGCTTGCCCGCGAAGCTTTTAGCGATCGTCAGGACGCCTTCGCGGGCAAGCCCGGCTCCTACAGGGGGCGCGTCGTTTCAGCGGCCGAGGTAGACCTCGATGACGCGCTCGTTTTCCTGCACCTGGGCCAGCGAGCCTTCGGCCAGCACACTGCCCTGGTGCAACACGGTCACGTGATCGGCGATCGCGCCGACGAAGCCCATGTCGTGTTCCACCACCATCAGCGAGTGCTTGCCGGCCAGGCTCTTGAACAGCTCGGCGGTGAACTCGGTCTCGGCGTCGGTCATGCCGGCCACCGGTTCGTCGAGCAGCAGCAATTGCGGGTCCTGCATCAGCAGCATGCCGATCTCCAGGAACTGCTTCTGGCCGTGGGACAACAGCCCGCCGGGCGATTGACCGAGGCCGTCAGGCGGATGGTCTCCAGTACCTCGGCGATGCGGTCCTTCTGCTCGCCCGTCAGCCGTGCGCGCAGGCTGGCCCACACCGACTTGTCGGTCTTTTGCGCCAGCTCGAGGTTTTCGAACACGCTCAGGGCTTCGAACACCGTGGGTTTCTGGAACTTGCGGCCGATCCCGGCCTGGGCGATCTGCACTTCGCTCATCTGCGTCAGGTCCAGGGTTTCGCCGAACCAGGCCTTGCCCTGGCCGGGCCGGGTCTTGCCGGTGATCACGTCCATCAGGGTGGTCTTGCCGGCCCCGTTGGGGCCGATGATGCAGCGCAGCTCGCCGACGCCGATGTACAGGTTGAGGTCGTTCAGCGCCTTGAAACCATCGAAGCTGACACTGATGCCCTCCAGGGTCAGGATGGTTCCGTGGCGGGTATCGAGCCCCTTGCCGGCGGCCTGGCCGAGGCCGATGGCGTCGCGGCCGGTGCCGGCATCGCGGTTGGCGTCGAATACGGGCTCGAGCATGAACTCGGCGGTCGGTGTGATTCTCATGCTTCGCCCCTTTTCTTCAGCAGGCCGATCACGCCCTTGGGCAGGTACAGGGTGACGACGATGAACAGTGCGCCGAGGAAGAACAGCCAGTATTCCGGGAAGGCCACGGTGAACCAGCTCTTCATGCCATTGACCAGGCCGGCGCCGAGCAGCGGGCCGACCAGCGTGCCGCGGCCGCCGAGGGCGACCCAGACGGCAGCCTCGATGGAGTTGGTCGGCGACATTTCGCTGGGGTTGATGATCCCCACCTGGGGCACGTACAGCGCCCCGGCCAGGCCGCACAGCACCGCGCTCAGGACCCAGACGAACAGCTTGAAGCCGCGTGGGTCGTAGCCGCAGAACATCAGCCGGTTCTCCGCGTCGCGCAGGGCGGTCAGCACCCGGCCGAACTTGCTGCGCGCCAGCCGCCAGCCGCTGTACAGGCTGGCCAGCAACAGCAGCACGGTGGCCAGGAACAGCGCGGCGCGGGTGCCCGGCTCGGTGATGCCGAAGCCGAGGATGCTGCGGAAGTTGGTGAAGCCGTTGTTGCCGCCGAAACCGGTCTCGTTGCGAAAGAACAGCAGCATCGCGGCGAAGGTCAGGGCCTGGGTCATGATCGAGAAATACACGCCCTTGATCCGCGAGCGGAAGGCGAAGAAACCGAACACCAGCGCCAACAGTCCCGGCGCCAGCACCACCAGGCACAGGGCCCAGAGGAAATGTTCGGTGCCGACCCAGTACCACGGCAGTTCGCTCCACGACAGGAAGGTCATGAACGCCGGCAACTGGTCGCCGGAGGCTTCGCGCATCAGGTACATGCCCATGGCGTAGCCGCCCAGGGCGAAGAACAGGCCGTGGCCCAGGGACAGCAGCCCGGCATAGCCCCAGACCAGGTCGAGGGCGAGGGCGACGATGGCGTAGCAGAGGATCTTGCCCACCAGGGTCAGGGTATAGGCCGAGACCTGCAGCGGGTTCTGCGCCGGCAGCAGCGAGAGCAGCGGCAGGGCCAGCAGCAGGACCAGGAGCAGGCCGCCGACGGCGATCGTCAGGCGTGGGCCGGCCTTTTGGGTGGCGCTCAACAGCAGGGGCTGGTTCATCAGTCGATCACCCGTCCTTTCAGTGCGAAGAGCCCTTGCGGACGTTTCTGGATAAACAGAATGATCAGCGCGAGGATCAGGATCTTGCCCAGTACCGCGCCGATCTGCGGTTCGAGGATCTTGTTGGCGATCCCCAGGCCGAACGCGGCGGTGACGCTGCCGGCCAACTGGCCGACGCCGCCGAGCACCACCACCAGGAACGAGTCGATGATGTAGCTCTGGCCGAGGTCGGGGCCGACGTTGCCGATCTGGCTCAGGGCCACGCCGCCGAGTCCGGCGATCCCCGAGCCGAGGCCGAAGGCGAGCATGTCGACGCGGCCGGTGGGCACGCCGCAGCAGGCGGCCATGTTGCGGTTCTGGGTCACGGCGCGCACGTTCAGGCCGAGGCGGGTGCGGTTCAGCAGCAGCCAGGTCAGCGCCACCACGAACAGGGCGAAGGCGATGATCACCAGGCGGCTGTAGGGCAGCACGAGGTTGGGCAGGACCTGGATACCACCGGACAGCCAGCTCGGGTTGGCGACCTCGACGTTCTGCGCGCCGAACAGCAGGCGCACCAGCTGGATCAGCATCAGGCTGATGCCCCAGGTGGCGAGCAGGGTCTCCAGTGGCCGGCCGTAGAGGTGGCGGATCACCGTGCGCTCCAGGGCCATGCCGATGGCGGCGGTGACGAAGAACGCCACCGGCAGGGCCACCAGCGGATAGTAGTCGAGGGCCTGGGGCATGAGGCGCTGGAACAGCAGTTGCACGCCGTAGGTGGCGTAGGCACCGAGCATCAGCATCTCGCCGTGGGCCATGTTGATCACCCCGAGCAGGCCGAAGGTGATGGCCAGGCCGAGGGCCGCCAGCAGCAGGATCGAGCCCAGGGACATGCCGCTGAAGGCCTGGCCGAGCAGTTCGCCGACCATCAGCTTGCGCTTGACCTGGGCCAGGCTGGTCTCGGCGGCGGTGTGCACGCCGGCATCCGGCTCCACGCCGGGTTGCAGCAGGTCTTCGAGGCGGGTGCGGGCCAGGGGATCGCCGCTCTCGCCGAGCAGGCGCACCGCGGCCAGGCGGATGCCGGGGTTGGGGTCGACCAGTTGCAGGTTGGCCAGGGCCAGGCTCAGCGCGGCATGCACGTCGGGGTTGGTTTCCCCGGCCAGTTGCCGGTCGAGGAAGGGAAGCTGTGCCGGTTTGGCGCTTTTCTGCAGTTGCAGGGCGGCGGCGAGGCGCACCTTGGCATCGGCGGCGAGCAGTTGCTGGGCGGCGACCGCGGTGTCGATCAGGCCGCGCAGGCGGTTGTTCAGGCGTACCGGTTGGGCCGGCGCGCCGTCGACGCTGATCTCGCCCTGTTGCAGGCTGGCGATCAACTCGATACGGGCCGGGTCCGGCTGGGCGGCCCAGCTTTCCAGCAGCCTGGCCTGTTGGGTCGGGTTGGCCGCGATGAAGTCGCTGGCATCGCTGGCGTGAGCGGCCATGGGCAGCGCCAGGAGTGCGGTGAGGATCAGGCGACGAAGGGCAGTGGGCATAACGAGGTCCTTGAAAACGCACGTACACCGTGGGAGCCGGCTTGCCGGCGAAGCGTAAGGGCGACGCGGTGTGTCAGGTGCATCGCGTCATCGTTCTTCGCGGCGGTTCGGCGCCGCGACAAGCCCGCTCCCACAGGGTGTGGATCGGGCCTGGACAGCTGTTCCAGGCCCGATGACTCAGTTGCTCTTCACCGCATAGTCCGGCTTCTTGTCGTTGCCCGGAATGAACGGGCTCCAGGGCTGGGCACGGATCGGCCCTTCGGTCTGCCAGACCACGTTGAACTGACCGTCCGGCTGGATCTCGCCGATCATCACCGGCTTGTGCAGGTGGTGGTTGGTCTTGTCCATGGTCAGGGTGTAGCCCGACGGTGCGGCGAAGGTCTGCCCGGCGAGGGCTTCGCGGACCTTGTCGACATCGGTGGATTTGGCTTTTTCCACCGCCTGGGCCCACATGTGGATGCCGACGTAGGTGGCTTCCATCGGGTCGTTGGTCACCGCCTTGTCGGCGCCCGGCAGGTTTTTCTTCTTGGCATAGGCCTTCCAGTCGGCGACGAACTTCTGGTTCACCGGGTTGTTCACCGACTCGAAGTAGTTCCAGGCGGCGAGGTTGCCCACCAGTGGCTTGGTGTCGATGCCACGCAGTTCTTCCTCGCCGACGGAGAAGGCCACCACCGGTACGTCGGTGGCCTTCAGGCCCTGGTTCGCCAGTTCCTTGTAGAACGGTACGTTGGAGTCGCCGTTGACGGTGGAGATGACCGCGGTCTTGCCGCCGGCGGAGAATTTCTTGATGTTGGCGACGATGGTCTGGTAGTCGGCATGGCCGAACGGGGTGTAGACCTCTTCGATATCCTTGTCCGCCACGCCCTTGGAATGCAGGAACGCGCGCAGGATCTTGTTGGTGGTGCGCGGGTAGACGTAGTCGGTACCGAGCAGGAAGAAGCGCTTGGCGCTGCCGCCATCCTCGCTCATCAGGTATTCCACCGCCGGAATCGCCTGCTGGTTTGGCGCGGCGCCGGTGTAGAAGACGTTTGGCGACATTTCTTCGCCTTCGTATTGCACCGGGTAGAACAGCAGGCCATTGAGTTCCTCGAATACGGGCAGCACCGATTTGCGCGATACCGAGGTCCAGCAGCCGAACACCACCGCGACCTTGTCCTGGGTCAGCAACTGGCGGCTCTTCTCGGCGAACAGCGGCCAATTGGAGGCCGGGTCGACCACCACCGGCTCGAGCATCTTGCCGTTGACCCCGCCCTTGGCGTTGATCTCGTCGATGGTCATCAGCGCCATGTCCTTGAGCGAAGTCTCGGAGATCGCCATGGTGCCGGAAAGCGAATGCAGGATGCCGACCTTGATGGTCTCGGCGGCCTCGACGGTCCAGGTCAGGCCCATGGCGGCAATCGATGCCGTCAGGGTAAAAGCCTTGATCAAACTACGACGCTTCATGTTGCGATCTCCAGGGTCTCAATTTTTTTTGGGGTTGGCAGATGCAGATGCTGAAGAGGGTTTTGCAAGGGGTGTGCCGAGTTCGCGGAGGGCCGCAACAGCGCGCTTTGCCCGGTAGCTGGTCTGAACAGTCGCACCAAGCGGGGGCGGCGTGAGCTGCGCGGTGCGCCGGGAGCGCCAGATTGGTGCTCCGTGGGAGCGGGCTTGCCTGCGAAGCTGTCAGCCGTATCGCGGGCCCCGGGGGGCGGTGCCCCGGCAAGCCCGCTCCCACAGGATGGAGTAGCGCCCTTACCGGCGCCGCATCAGGCCGATGAAAAACAGGCCGCCGATGGCCGCGGTGGCTACGCCGATCGGCAGGTCCTCCGGGGCGATGAGGGTGCGTGCGGCGACATCGACCCAGATGAGGAACAGGCTGCCGAGCAACGCCGACACCGGCAGCAGCCTGCGGTGCTCCGCGCCCACCAGGTAGCGTGCGATGTGCGGCACCATGAGCCCGACGAAGCCGATCGAACCGCTGATGGAGACCAGCACGCCGGTCATCAGCGAAGCGATCAGGAACACCTTGAGGCGCACATGGCGTGCGCTCAGGCCGAGGGTCACGGCGGTCTGTTCGCCGGCCATCAGCGCGTTCAGCGACCGCGCCATGCCGAGCAGCAGGAGCAGCCCGCAGAGCACGCTCAGCATCGGCACCAGCAGCAACTCCCAGCGCGCCAGGCCGAGGCCGCCGAGCATCCAGAACATCACCGCGGAACTGGCCCGGTGGTCGCCGAGAAACAGCAGCAGATTGGCCAGCGCCATCATCACGAAGGACACCGCCACCCCGCACAGCAGCAGGCGCTCGCTGTCCAGCCGGCCATTGCGGCTGGCGATGCCCAGCACCAGCAGCATGCTGCCCAGGGCGCCGATGAAGGCGGCGATGGGCAGGCTCAGCAGGCCGGCAATTTCACCGACATGCAGCACCACGATCACCGCACCGAGGGTGGCCCGGATGTCACGCCGAGCAGGTGCGGGTCGGCCAGCGGGTTGCGGGTCACCGCCTGCAGCACCGCGCCGATCAGCGCCAGGCCGGCACCGACCAGGGCCCCCAGCAGCATGCGCGGGACGCGGATCAGCCAGACGATATGGTCCTGGCCGGGGCTCCAGTCCGGTGTGCCGCTGCCCAACAGCTTGTACGCCAGGATGCGCCACACCAGGTCCACCGGCAGCCGCGCCGGACCGAAGCCCAGCGACACCACGCAGGACACCAGCAGCAGTGCGCTGAGCACGACCAGCAGCAGGGTATAGCGACGGCTCATCATCGTGGATGGAACGCCTTGGCCAGGGTTTCGATGGCGTGGACGTTATCGATGCCCGGTGTCGCCTCGACATAGGGGATGACCACGAAGCGTTTATTGCGGATCGCCTCCACCGACTGCAGGGACGGGTTGCTCTCCAGGAAGTGCTGTTTCTGCTCGGCGGTGATTTCGCTGTAGTCGACGATGACGATCACCTGTGGGTTCTTCTCCACCACGCTTTCCCAGTTCACCCGGGTCCAGCTCGCCTCGACGTCATCCAGCACGTTGCGCCCGCCGGCCGCCTCGATCAGTGCCTGGGGCATGGCCAGGCGACCGGAGGTCATGGCACGGTCTTCGCCGCTGTCGTAGAGGAACACCCGCGGCCGGTCGGCCGGCAGGTCTTTCTGCACCGCGGCGACGCGGGCCTGCATCTGCGCGATCAGCGCTTCGGCGCGGTCCTGCACGTCGAAGATCCGTCCGAGGTTGCGCAGGTCGTTGTAGGTGTCGTCGAGGCTGGCGGCCGGACGCTTCATCACGAAGGCGCAGGACTCGGTCAGCTCGTAGACGTTGATGCCCAGCGGCGCCAGGGTTTGTGGCGTAAGGTCGCCACCCACGCGCATGCCGTAGTCCCAGCCGGCGAAGAAAAAGTCGACGTTGGCGTTGAGCAGGGTCTCCACCGACGGGTACTTGGCCGCCAGCTCGGGCAGGCCGTCGAGGCTCCTGGCCATTTCCGGGGTGACCGACTTCCAGCCGCTGATGCCGCTGTAGCCGACCATGCGCGACTTCAGGCCAAGGGCGAGCATCATCCGGGTCATGTTGATGTCGTGGCTGAGCGCATGGCGGGGGGCTTGCTGGAACGTCACCTCGCGGTTGCAACTGTGGATCGTCAACGGGTAGTGCGTCGATTCGGCCAGGCAGGCCGTCGAGGCGAACAGGGAGCCGAGGCAGAGCGCCAGGCGCAGTCTCTTCATGGTTGGGTTATCCAGGTGATGCGTGGGTAGCCACCCAGCGGGTGGTTGTCGACCAGGGCTTCGACGCCGAACACCTCGCGTAGCAGGTCGGCGTTCAGCACCGCCTGCGGGGTACCGCTGGCGACGATGCGGCCCTGGTCGAGCACGTACAGCCGATCGCAGAAGGCGGCGGCCAGGTTGAGGTCGTGGATGCTGGCGAGGGTGCCGATGTTCAGGCGTCTGACCAGGGTCAGCAGTTCCAGCTGGTAGCGTGGGTCGAGGTGATTGGTCGGTTCGTCGAGGATCAGCAGTTGCGGTTGCTGTGCCAGGGCGCGGGCGAGGATCACCCGCTGCTTTTCGCCACCGGAGAGGGTGGCGAAGGCGTGGTCCTCGAAGCCGAGCATGTTCACCGACTGCAGTGCCTGGTGAATCAGCTGGCGGTCGTGCCCGGTTTCGCCGTCGAACAGTTTCTTGTGCGGTGTGCGGCCCATGGCGACCACTTCCTCGACGGTCAGGCCGAAGGCATCGGGAAATTCCTGCAGGACCACGGCAATGCGCCGGGCGCACCAGCGTGGCGACTGCTGCCAGACGTTCCGGTGTTCGAGCAGGACCTCGCCGTTTTCCGGCTGGCTGAAGCGATAGGCGCACTTGAGCAGGCTGGTCTTGCCGCTGCCGTTGGGCCCGATCAGGCCGACGAACTCGCCCGCCGCCACCTGCAGGTGGGCGTCACGCAGTTGGAACCGGTGATGGCAGTGGCCCTGGTCCGGGGGTGTCCAGGCCAGGTTGGCGAGGGTCAGCGAGGTCATTGTCTGCTCTGTGGTCAAAAGGTGTAATCGGCCGTCACGAAGAGCGAGCGCGGCTGTCCCGGAATCCATTGCTGGCCGTCATTGTATTGGCTTTGTGCGTACTGGCGGTCGAACAGATTGTTCAATTGCAGCCCCAGGGTGGTATTGCGCAGGGCCTTCCACGACAGGTTCGCGTCGACCACGGTGTAGCTCGGCAGCTCGGTGCTGTTGGCCAGGTCGGCATAGCGGGCATCGACATACCGTACGCCGGCGCCGGCCTTCACATCGTCGCCGAGGGCCTTGCTCAACCACAGATTGGCGGTCCGCCGCGGCACATCCACCGGGCGCTGGCCGTCGCGGGAAACGTAGACACCCTCGACTTTCTGCTGGAAGTCGTCGTACTGCGCCCGAACGATCGCGGCATTGGCCTGCAACTGCCAGTCGTGGGCCAGTTTCAGGTCGAGGCTGGCCTCCAGGCCGTCGGACGATTGCTGGCCGACCTGCAGCTTGTTCTGGGTATTGCCGGGGTCATCCGTCAGCAGCTTCTTCTTGACGATGTGGTAGGCCGCCAGGGTCCACTCGCCGCGCTGGTCCCAGAACATCTGCTTGAGACCGACCTCGGTCTGCTTCGCGGTGGACAGGTCGTACTGCTGCTGGCTCGGGCTCAGGGAAATCAGGCCACCGACGCCGTCGGTGCTGGTGGAGTACTGGCCGTAGAGCGAGGTGTCGGCCGTCATGGCGTAGACCAGGCCGACCTTCCAGTTGCTGCCGACCAGGCTCTTGTCGCTGTCGCTGCCGTCGACCAGGTTGTCGCGATCGATGTGCACGAAGTCCCGGCGCACACCGGTCACCAGCGACCACTGCTCCGTCAGGTGAGTACGGTTTTCGGCAAACACCGAGAACTGCCGCGTGCTGCTCTTGAACTGCTCGCGGTAGGGGCTGGCACTGTCGAAGGCACCCGGTGTCGGGTGCTCGATGTCGATCGGCTGGCCGCTCGGCAGCAGGTCCTCGAACGGTGAGTTGCTGGCGAGCTTGAAGCGGATACGGTTGACGTCCACCCCGGCCAGGGTCTGGCTGTCGAGGCCGAACAGGCTGTGCCTGAAGGTGAAGGTCTGGCGATCGCCGAGCTGTTCCTGGTGGTGGCCGATGCCGAGGAAACCGCTCCTGAGCAACTGCTGGCTGGCGCGGTCGAAACTGTAGTTCTCGGCGTTCTGCCAGCGACGCCGGGCCTTGAGGTAATACAGCTCGTTGTCCGAGCTGACGCTGTCGGAGACCTGCCACTCGGTGGTCAGGCGCGTCCACTGGTCGTTGTAGTGCTGGGTGTCGTTGCCGACGTTGTAGTTCCGGTCGCGCAGATGGCCCTGGTAGCGGCCGTTGATCAGCGGTACGCCGAAATCGTTCATTGGCTGCTGGTCGCCGTAGTCGTGGGCCAGGGTGAACACCAGGTTGTCATTGGCCTGCCAGCGCAGCGCGGCACTGACGAAGTCGCTGGCGGAGTCGCCGCGGTCGATCCAGCCATGGCTGCGCAGGCGGTTGAGGTTGACCCGGTAGCTCAGGTTGTCGCTCAGCGAGCCGCCGCTGTCGAAGGCCTGCTGCTGGCTGTCGTAGGAGCCGTAGCCGAGGCGCAGGTGGTTTTCGATCCCGCCTTCGAACGGCTTCTTCGGGATGGTATTGATCACCGCGCCGGTCGCCCCTTCGCCATACAGCACCGAGGCCGGGCCGCGCAGTACGTCGACGCGTTCCACCGACCAGGTGTCCACCGGGAAGGTCACGGTGCCCATGCCGGTGTACATCCGGTTGCCGTCGTACAACTGCATCACCGAGCCCTGGCCGGTGAAGCCGCGGGCCTGCAACGAGGTGCCACCGTCGCCCGGCGTACCGGTGCGGCTGATTCCGGTGCTGCGCGAGACCGCATCCTGTACGCTGGCATCACCGCGTTCACGAATCCGTGCGCCGCTCAGGCTTTCGGTACTGGCCGGGGTTTCCAGGGCGCTGAGCCCCAGGCGCGAACCGGCGCTGGTCGGGGTTTTCAGGTCGATGCTGTCGGGGTCGACGGCAGGCGCGGTGATGGTGCCGGTGGGCAGGGTCAACGTGGCATCCGCGTGGGCGTGGTTGAACGCCAGCAGGCAGAGGCCGGAGACGAAATACTTGTTCATCGGGGTAGTGAGTCGCTTTTTTTCGGAGAGTCCCGCGGCTTGTGGCCGCGGGCGGGAACCTTGCGATATTGTTATAATATAACAATATGTGATTGCAAGTGGATAGCCTCCGAAGTCTATAGATCCCTCTATTCCACGCATCTCACGTTCTTCAGGCTGAAGGTGAGGCCGGTTCATGTTGACGGCCCAGGCGCGACAACAGCAGCTTGTCGAGCAGCCAGACCACGATCAGCGATGCCCCCACCAGCGGGAACAGCACCGCCAGTACCAGCATCACCAGCATCGCGCTCTTCCAGCGTGGCAGGTCGTGGCGCAGCGGTGGCACGCCGAGGCTGCCCTGCGGGCGACGCTTCCACCACATGACCAGGCCGCTGACCGAACCCAGCAGGATCATCAGGCAGATCAGCAGGATCACCAGTTGGTTGATCGGTCCGAACAGCTTGCCCTCGTGCAGCATCACGCCCATCTCGGTGGCCCGGGCGACGTTGCCGTATTGCTGCCAGCGCACGTCGGCCAGGACCGTGCCGGTGTATTGGTCGACATGCAGGGTCGCGTCGTTGCGCGGGTCGTCGGCGAACACGGCGATGGTGAAGACGCCCTCGGCGGTGGTCGGCAGGGTGATGCTGTAGCCGCGCTCGACCTGGCGCGCGGTGGCGATGTCGACCACCTGCTGCAGGGCGATGCCCGGTGCCGCCGGGCCGGCCGAGGCGCCGCCGTGATGCATGTGCTCGGCGTGGTCGCCGGACATCGGCATCGGCGTGTTTTCCATGGCCCAGGGCACGGTCTGGCGTGCTGCCGTGTTCAGGCTGCGGGCCTCGACGTCGGACTTGGGCATGTTGTTCCACATCGGGTCCGGAAACCTGTTCCAGACCTCGGCGTACTGCTTGCCCCAGAAGCCGGTCCAGGTCATGCCGCTGAGCAGCATCAACAGCAGCAGGATCGAGCCCCAGAACCCGCTGACCGCATGCAGGTCGCGCCACAGGACCCGGCCCCGGGCGTTCAGGCGCGGCCAGAGCACACCGCCCTGGGAACGGCCGCGCGGCCACCAGAGGTAGACCCCGGACACCACCAGCATCACGCCCCAGCCGGCGGCCAGTTCCACCAGGCGGTCGCCGACGGTGCCGATCATCAGTTCGCCGTGCAGGGCGCGTGCAACGGCCTGCAGGTTGAGCTTGGCGTCCTGTTCGCCGAGCACGTTGCCGCGGTAGGGATCGATGAACACGTTGAGTTCGCGGCCGTCCCGGATCACCACGAACTGCGCGCTGCGCCCGGCAGTGGCGGGCGGCAGGTACTGCTTGATCCGCGCCTGTGGATAAGTGGCCTGGACCCGCCGCATCTGCTCGTCGGCGCTGATCAGCTGATGGCCGGGCTCGACCTTGAGCAGGTGGCCGTACATCAGCGGGTCGAGCTGTGGCTTGAACAGGTAGATGATCCCGGTCAGCGCCAGCAGGATCATGAACGGGGCGACGAACAGCCCGGCGTAGAAATGCCAGCGCCAGGCCAGGTTGTAGAAAGAGATTTTCGGTTGGCTCATGGGAGCGCTCCGCAAGGTTTGATGATTCGGGTATTGGATATGTGGTTGTTTTTTGTAGGAGCAGGCAAGTCGGGTCGCCGCATCGCCTGCTCCTACAAAGTCGGTGGTGTTCTTTAGAAAGCCATGTCCACCTTGGTCCAGAAGGTCCGCCCCGGTTCGTTGATCGCCTGCGGGTCGTTGGCCGGGTAGCCGAAGCCGGCGTTACCCGCCAGGTTCAGGTGTTCGGCATAGGCCTTGTTGAACAGGTTGTCGACGCCCGTGCTGAGCTTCACGTGTTTGTTGAGGCGGTACGCGCCGTTGAGGGAGAACACGCCGAAGCCGGCACTTTTGGAGAAATCCTTGCCGACCACGTTGCCCTTGTTCTGGTCGATGCGGTTCTGCGCCGCGACCACCCGCCACAAGGCGCCGGCACTCCAGTCGTCCTCGCTGTAGGTCAGGCCGAAGCGGCTGTCGAGCGGCGGGATCTGCGGCAGGGCCTTGCCATCGCTGGTGTTCTTGCCCCAGGCATAGGCCAGGGTCGCGTCGGCCTTCCAGTTGGAGGTCAGTTGATAGGCCGCGCCGAGTTCGCCGCCCATGATCCGCGCATCGACGTTCTGTGCCTGGGAGGTCATGCCCATCATGCCGGGCTGGTATTCGAACAGGATGAAGTCGCGCACCTGGCCGATGTAGCCCGAGGCCCAGGCTTCCAGGTCGGCGGTCTTGTATTGCACGCCGAAGTCCAGTTGCGTGGTCTTCTCCGGCTTGATCGCGTCGAAGGCATTGAGCGACCCGCCCGGGCCGCTGTTGGGCGAGAACAGCTCCCAGTAGTCGGGGAAGCGTTCGGCGTGGCCGAGGCCGGCGTAGAACGTGGCCGGTGTCTCGGCCAGGTCGTGCTCGTAGCGGACGAAGCCGCTGGGCAGGGTGTCGGCGCGGGTGTCGTCGGCGGTCGGATTGGCCCGCGCGCTCATGCCGGAGCCGAGGGTCTGCCGCAAGTCCCGGGCCGAGGCGCGGTCCAGTCGTGCACCACCGATCAGGCGATCGCGCTCGGCGGCGTACCAGGTCAGCTCGCCGAACACACCGTAGTTGTGGAAATCGGCGTCCCTGGTCCGTGGCAGGTCCTTGTAGGTGTCGATGCCCATGCTGCTGCGCTGGCGGTGCTCGTTGGTCTGGGCGTCGAGGCCGCCGATCAGTTGCCAGTCGGCCCAGTGCCAGGTGGCCTTGATCCGCGCGCCCAGGGTGCGGCGGTCGACGTTGGAGGCCATGGGGCCGGCCATCATCCCGGTGCCGGACGGCTGGCGCAGGGTGTAGTTGTCCATCACATGGTCGGCGTAGTTGTAGTAGACCTGGGCTTCGAGCTTGTCGAGCACGTCGCCGATGTTCGATTTCTCGAAGCGCAGGCCGAGGCTTTCGCGCTTGAACTGTGCGCCGTCCATGCCGCGCCCGGCGTAGCGCGCCTCGCCGTCGCCCTTGCCGGCGGTGAGTTCCAGCAGGGTGTCGGCGTCCGGGGTCCAGCCGAGGGCGACGTCGCCGTTCCACTTGTCGTAGCGCGAGGGCACGGTGTCGTTGTGACCATCCTTGTAGTCATCGGCGTGGGCCTGGTTGCCGATCACCCGGATGTAGCCGAGCGGGCCGCCTGCGGCGGCATCCACCAGCTTGTCGAAACGGCCGTTGGAACCGGCGAGGACACTGGCGTTGATCCGGCTGCCGAGTTCGCCGAAGTGTTCCGGCTCGCGGTCGAACAGGATCGTCCCGGCGGAGGCGCCCGGGCCCCAGAGCACGGTTTGCGGGCCCTTGATCACGGTCAGCTTGTCGTAGGTTTCCGGCGAGATGTAGGAGGTCGGTGCATCCATCCGGCCCGGGCAGGCGCCGAGCATCATGCTGCCGTTGGTGAGGATGTTCAGGCGCGAGCCGAACATGCCGCGCAGCACCGGGTCGCCGTTGGTGCCGCCATTGCGCACCAGGGCGAAGCCGGGAATGGTCTTGAGGTAGTCGCCGCCATCGCTGGCCGGTACCGGCTGGCGCGGGTCCCTGGGGTTGGTGATGACCGTCAGCGGCGAGCTGGGCGCGACGGCGGTGATCACGGTCGGACTGATTTCCCGGGCGTGCTGGTCGTGGTCGTCTGCGGCATCGGCAGCGAACACCGTCGGTGCCAGCAGCGCTGCGCACATGAGAGCAGTGGCCTGGCGCAGGCTCAGGTGCAGCTCGTTCGGGACGAAAGGGTTTTTCGCCCGCGCAGCGCGCAGGCGAGTCTTTGCAGTGGACATAGGTGTTCCATCATTCAAGCGAATACAACACGGCCACCGCGCTGCGGTTACAGGGCGGTCAAGCCGGGTGAGAGAGAGCTCGTTACCTGATGGAAGGCTGGCGGCGCGCGGGTGCGGGCACCGGGGAAGATGCTCTGCCGGGCATGTCCCAGACGGGTTCGGGAGTCGACCGTGGGGACCGGTCGGGGGCCGTCGAGGGCGGCGAAGCTCAGGGTCTGCGGCAGTGCCGGGCAACTGAACAGCAGGCTGCAGTAGCCGCATTTTTCCCAGAGCGCATGGTGTTCGGCGCTATTGCCGTGGTGCTCGCTGGCGTCTTGCCCGGCCTGTGTGCCGTGGTGACCGGGCATGTCCATGGGCATTGCCATGTCCATGTTCATCGCCATCGACATGGCGTGCCGGTCCATCGGCATCGCCTGGGAAATCAGCGGACCGATGAAGATCATCAGCATGGCGAACAGGCTCAGCCAACTGCCGCGTACCTGGGTGCGGGAGTGGCTGGAGCTGCTGCGGCGAGTGCGCATGGCGTGCAACGGGGCCGAGGCTTACTGGGCGTGCATGTGCATCTTGTCCGGGGTCGCGGCAGGTGCCTGCTTCTGCACCGAGACCTCGACGGTGACAGCGCCGGCCTTCTCGAAGTGCAGGGTTAGCGGGAAATGCTGGCCGTCCTGCAGCAGGCTGCGGTCGCGCAGATCGAGCAGCATCACATGGTAGGCCATGGGCGCGAACCTGACCTCGCCCTTGGCGGGGATGGTCACGTCCGGCACCTGTTGCATCTTCATCAGGTTCGCCTGCATCACATGCTCGTGCAATTCGGCCTTGCCGGCGATGGGGCTGTCGACGCCGGTCAGGCGGTCGGCCGTTGTCCCCTGGTTATGCAGCGTGAAATAGGCCGCGACCGTGGGCGCGTTGGGTGGCAGTTCCTGGGACCATGGGTGGTCGATCCGTAGGTCGCCAACGGTGAATTCGTGGGCATCGGCAAAACCGACGGGCAGCAGCAAGGCGGCCAGAAGCAGGGCATTCTTGAGCATGGGAGTTCTCCATAACGATTCGAAACGCAAAGGGTTGCGAGTGTGAATCAGGCCGCTGGAGAGGCTCGGGGATTGAGTGAGGGCCACTGTTGTCGCGGTGTCGGCGAGTCGACCGGGAGGGCCGCGTGCAGCGGGCCGCTTTCGGTCGGCGCAAGTGCCAGTTGCGGCACATGGCCGGGCAAGGCCACCAGTGGCGCGGAGCCGGAGCAGCACCAGCAATGCTGCATGTTGGAGTGGTCATCGCTCGGGGGCGCTTTCTGCTCCAGCTTGCCGATGACGGTGGCAACCAGCTTGGTACCGCTGGCCGAGCAGAAACTGCCCCAGAGCAGCTGGTCGGTGGCGGAGCGATCCGCCGCTGGCGCCATGGCCCCGGAAATCGGCATGGCAAGCAGATTGAACAGCACTGCGAGGCAGGCGATCCAGGTAGCTGCGGCGAGCCGTTGTCGGGACATGGAAGGGTTTCCGTCGGATGTTTCAAACCGGTGGGTTATTTAGCCTGAACGTCCTGCATAAGTAAAAGCACGGGCTGCGGTGAAAGGTCGCAATACTTTGTAGGCTGTTTGCCGCAGGCGCTCCGGGAAAGCGTAGCAGCCCTGACGGGATGGCGAAGTCGGTCAACTCAGCGGAACGCTATGCACCTCGATGTTGACGCCCAGTGTGGTACGTATGACGGCGAAGATCGCTGCCAGGTTGTCCATGCTGGGATTGCCATTGGCCGAAAGCATCCGGTGCAGGCTCTTGCTCGGTTTGTCGGTTTCCCGGGCGAGGCCTTCGAAACCCACCGTGGCGTTGACCAGGTCGCGCAGGATGACCCGGGCCATTTCCGGCTCGCCATTGAGAAACAGGCTGGCGGCCTCGTCGAGCAGTGCCTCGGCGAATGCCGGGTCGCGTTGCGCGCGCTCGGCGATGGTCTGTTTGAAGCTGCGGCTCAGCACCATGGGATTTACCTCGTTTGCGGTTCTATGCGTCTGCGACGTTTGTATTCTTCAACCAACTGCCTGGCTTGCTGGATGTCTCTTTTCTGAGTCGACTTGTCGCCGCCACCCAACAGGATGATCAGGCGCGTGCCTTCGCGTATCAGGTAGATCCGATAGTCAGGGCCCCAGTCGATGCGGTACTCCCGAGGCCTTCGAACCATTTGATGTTCGAGGTGTTGCCCATCTCCAGTCGGAGCAGGGCGGTGGAAACCTTGGCGGCCGCTTGCACATCCAGTGAAGAGAACCAGCGCTCGAACGGGTTGCTGTGGTTGTCCCGCACGTATTCTTCGAGGTCGATCATCCCTGCTTCTCAAGGTAACAAATAGGTTACTGATTTGACAAGCCGGGATCGTGATCTATTGGAGTGCCGTTGCCAAGGCGGCAAGTGTTTCCTCGATCGTCTGGAACTCGCAGTCCACTGCCGGCAAGGGCGGGCGCCTGAGGACCAGGACCGGCACCGAGCGCTCCCGGGCCACCTGCAGCTTGGGTTCGGTGGCGCCGCTGCCGCTGTTCTTGCTGATCAGCACGTCGATGGCGCGCTGTTCGAACAGGGCTCGTTCCTCTTCCAGGTGAAAGGGGCCGCGGGCGCCGATCACTTCGCAGCGCGCGTTGCCAGGGTAGGGGTCGAGGGCCCTCAGGGTCCAGAACTGGTTCCCGGGATTTCATCCAGGTGCTGCAAGGGCTCGCGGCCGAGGGTGAACAGCGGTCGGCGGAACGGCTCAAGGGCCTTGATCAGTTCGGCCCAGTCCGCCACTTCCCGCCAGTCGTCGCCGGGTTCGGCGACCCAGGCCGGGCGACGCAGGGCCCAGCAGGGGATGCCGCTCGAGTGTGCCGCCGCCGCCGCATTGCGGCTGATCTGCGCAGCGTAGGGATGGGTGGCATCGAGCAGCAGGTCGATGCCCTGCTCGCGGATGAACTGCGCCAGGCCTTCGGCGCCGCCGTAGCCACCGACACGCACCTGGCAGCGCAGGTCGGTGGGCACCCGGCCGACACCGGCGAGGCTGTAGATATGCTGCGGCCCGAGCGTACGGGCGAGCGCCAGGGCTTCGGTGACACCACCCAGCAACAGCAGGCGCTTGATCGGCTGGTTCATTGAAACGCTCCGGCATGGCCGACGATGCCGCCCTGGCGATCGATGGCGAAAACCTCCACCTGCACCTGGGCCGGGACCACGCTGCGGGCGAACTCCAGGGCGTGCCGGCAGACCGCATCGCCGAGGGCGACCCCGGCGGCGCTGGCCATTGCCAGGGCCTGCTGGCTGGTGTTTGCCTGGCGAATGGCCTGTTGCAGGGCCTCGTTGGCACCCACCGCGGCGGCCCATTCGGCCAGTTGCGGCAGGTCGATGCTCGAATGCCGGCTGTGCAGGTCCATGTGTCCGGCCGCCAGCTTGCTGATCTTGCCGAAGCCGCCGCACAGGCTCAGCTTATCCACAGGCACCTTGCGCAGGTGCTTGAGTACGGCGCCGACGAAGTCGCCCATTTCGATCAGGGCGATTTCCGGCAGGTCGTACACCCGGCGCATGGTGTCTTCGCTGGCGTTGCCGGTGCAGGCGGCGATATGCAGGTAGCCGTTGGTCCTGGCGACATCGATGCCCTGGTGGATCGAGGCGATGTAGGCCGAGCAGGAAAATGGCCGGACGATGCCGCTGGTGCCGAGAATCGACAGCCCGCCGAGGATGCCCAGGCGCGGGTTCATGGTTTTCAGCGCCAGCGCTTCGCCGCCCTCGACGTTGACGGTGACCGAGAAGCCCCCGTCGTAGGCGTGTTCGGCCGCCAGTTGCTGCAGGTGTTCGGTGATCATCCTGCGCGGCACCGGATTGATCGCCGGCTCGCCGACCGCCAGCACCAGCCCGGGGCGGGTGACGGTGCCGACGCCGCTGCCGGCGTGGAAGTGCACGCCAGGCTCGGCGGTCAGTCGCACCCGGGTGTACAGCAGCGCGCCATGGGTGACATCCGGATCGTCGCCGGCATCCTTGAGGGTCCCGGCCTCGGCACCGTCCTCGTGCCGGCGGCAGAACTCCAGGCGCATCTCGACCTGCTTGCCCTTGGGCAGGATGATCCGCACCGCGTCATGACTGACGCCGCTCAGCAGCAGGCGCGCCGCCGCCAGGGCAGTGGCGGTGGCGCAACTGCCGGTGGTCAGGCCGCTGCGCAGGGGCGCGGGTTGTTCGGCGGTTTCGTCACGCATGGCTAAGTGCTCCGGCTCCGAGCGAGGCGGGGTCCAGGCAATTTTTTGCGGGCAAGCCCGCTCCCGCAAGGCTCGGGGCTTTCAGGGCATTCAAGGTTTCACCACGTCGAGCAGGGTGATCGGCAAGGCCTGGCGCCAGGTATCGAAGTCGCCCAGGGGTTGGGCCTGGGCGACATGGAGGCGGGTCAGTTCGCCGCCGTGGCTCTGTCGCCAGTTCATCAGCAGCAGTTCGCTTTGCAGGGTCACGGCATTGGCCACCAGCCGTCCGCCGGGCTTGAGCCGGGCCCAGCAGGTCTCGACAACACCGGGAACGGTCACGCCGCCACCGATGAAGATCGCATCCGGCTGTTCCAGCCCGTCCAGGGCCTGCGGGGCATTGCCGCGGACCAGGCGCAACCCGGGGACGCCCAGGGCGTCGCGATTGTGCTCGATCAGTTGCTGGCGGCCTGCGTCCGCTTCGATGGCAATGGCCCGGCAGGAGGGATGGGCACGCATCCACTCGATGCCGATGGAGCCGCTGCCGGCACCAACATCCCAGAGCAGTTCGCCGGGGACCGGTGCGAGGCGGGCCAGGGTAATGGCGCGAACGTCGCGCTTGGTCAGTTGGCCGTCATGGCGGAAGGCGGAGTCCGGCAACCCGCCGATGTGCGACAGGCGGGGCGTGGCCGGGTCGGCCTGGCATTCGATGGCGACCAGGTTGAGGCGGGCGAACGGCTGCTCCTGCCAACCCCGGGCACGGCCATCGATGCGCCGTTCGAGCGGCCCGCCCAGATGCTCCAGCACGCTGACCCGGCTGGGGCCGAAGCCACGCTCGCGCAGCAGGGCGACGATGGCGGCAGGGCTGTGTTCGTCGTTGCTCAGCACCAGCAGGCGCAACCCAGTGTGCAGGTGCGCGCCGAGCGCGGCGACGGGACGGGCGACCACCGACAGGCACACCACTTCCTGCAGGGCCCAGCCCAGGCGGGCAGCGGCCAGCGAATAGGCGGACGGGGCGGGCAGCACGTGCATTTCCTGTGGCTCGACCTGGCGCGCCAGGCTGGCGCCGACGCCGAACAGCATCGGATCGCCGCTGGCCAGCACGCACACCGGCGTGCCGCGCAGGGCCAGTACCGGTTCGAGAGAGAACGGGCTCGGCCAGGCCTGGCGCTCGGCCGTCACGCTCGCAGGCAGCAGGTCGAGCTGGCGCGGCCCACCGAATACCCGCGCCGCGCCCAGCAGTGCCTGCCGGGCGTTTTTGCCGAGGCCATCGAAGCCGTCTTCACCGATTCCCACTACTGTCAGCCAGGGCGCCATCTAGAATCCTCAAAACGCAGCGTTCCGACCGGCAGTCTTTTCATGCCTTCGGACAAAGCAGGCATAATACCGCGCCTTCGACGGCGAAACGCCTTTGGATGACAACGAACACTTTCCCTGACTGCCGGTAACCCCTTGAACGAACACCCGCTTGCCAACGCTGTCCGCCCCTCGGCCTGTCCGGGGTTGTTGCGCATCGTCCCGGCACTGGATGGCGGCATCTGCCGGATCAAGCTGGCTGGTGGGGTGATCAGTGCCGATCAGGCCCGGGCCGTGTCCCAGGCGGCCGCGCGTTATGCCGGCGGAGTGATCGAGGCGACCAACCGGGCCAATCTGCAGATCCGCGGGATCGGGGCGGCGCATCAGGCCCTGATCGACAGCCTGCTGGCGGCCGGGCTTGGGCCCGCTCCCGCAGGAGCAGAGGCAGCCATGGGAAGGGAGCCCGCCACCGGAACGGAGGTATCCCGCGTCAGTGGGGCCGACGATGTGCGCAACCTGATGCTCAGCCCCGGTGCCGGCATCGACTCGCGGATGCTGATCGATACGCGCCCGTTGGCGGCGCAGATTCTCGCCAGCCTGCAGGGCCGGGCGCGCTTCCATGAGCTGTCGGCCAAGTTCGCCATCCAGCTCGACGGCGGCGAGGCCCTGGCGATGCTCGAACATCCCCATGACCTGTGGCTCTCGGCCCTGTCGATCGAGAACCGCCCTTGCCTGGCCTTCGGTCTCGCCGGCTGTCCGGCCGCTGATGCGCCGCTGGCGGCGGTGCCTCTGGAGCACGGGCATGCGCTGGTGGTGGCGGTACTGGAGCTGTTTCTCGACCTGGCCCGTCCCGAGCAGACACGCATGCGGCATCTCCTGGCCGAGATGTCGAGCGCCGCGTTCCTGGCACAACTGGCCGAACGGCTCGGCTTCACGCCACTGGCCGTTGGCGACTGGCGTCGGGCGCCCGCCACCGACGGGCTGCATGTGGGAACTTATCCACAGCGCCAGCCGGGCCTGGTCCATGTCGGCGCGGTGTTTCCCCTGGGCCGCCTCGATACGGCAATGCTTGAGGGCGTTGCCCAACTGGCGCAGCAATACGGTGACGGCAACCTGCGCCTGACGCCCTGGCAAAGCCTGTTGCTGCCCGGCATCCGCCAGGAACAGGCGAGCCAGGTCAGCGCACGGCTGCAACAGCTTGGCCTGCTCTGCGATGCCGACCAGCCGCTGGCACGCATCATCGCCTGCACCGGTTCTGCCGGCTGCGCCAAGGGGCAGGCCGACACCAAGGCCGATGCCCGCCGTCTGGCGACACTTCTGCCGGTGCCTGCCCTGGCCGTGCACCTGTCCGGCTGCCAACGTTCCTGCGCCGCGGCCCATGTGGCCCCGGCCACGTTGCTGGCGGTCGGCCCGGGCCGCTACGACCTTTATTTTCGTGATGCAGCCCAGCCCGGCTTCGGCCTGCTGCACGCGCGCAACCTTACTATTGATGCGGCGGGCGCCCTGCTCGAAGCCCGCTCACGGAGCAGTACCGATGATTGATTACATCCGCGATGGTCAGGAGATCTATCGCAACTCCTTCGCGATCATTCGCGCGGAGGCGAACCTGGCGCGAATCCCCGCCGACCTGGAAAAACTGGCCGTGCGGGTGATCCATGCCTGCGGCATGGTCGATGCCATCGATGGCCTGCAATTTTCGCCGGGGGCCGGCAAGGCCGGGCGCGAGGCCCTGGCGGCCGGGGCACCGATCCTCTGCGATGCGCGGATGGTGGCCGAGGGGATCACCCGTGCCCGCCTGCCGGCCGACAACCCGGTGATCTGCACCCTGCGTGACGAGCGCGTACCGGCGCTGGCGCAGGAACTGGGCAATACCCGCTCGGCGGTGGCCCTGGAATTGTGGCGGCCGCATCTGGAAGGCAGCGTGGTGGTGATCGGTAATGCGCCGACGTCGCTGTTCTATCTGCTGGAAATGCTCGATGCCGGAGCGCCGAAACCGGCGCTGATCCTCGGCTTCCCGGTGGGCTTCGTCGGCGCCGCCGAATCCAAGGCGATGCTCGCCGCCGACAGCCGTGGCGTGCCGTTCGTGATCATGCAGGGCCGCCTCGGCGGCAGCGCCATGGCCGCCGCGGCTGTCAATGCCCTCGCTACGGAGGTGGAATGATGCACAAGCCAGGACGTCTGATCGGCCTCGGCGTGGGGCCGGGTGATCCGGAGCTGATCACGGTGAAGGCGCTGCGCCTGCTGCGCGAGTCGCCAGTGGTGGCGTACTTCGTCGCCAAGGGCAAGAAGGGCAATGCCTTCGGTATCATCGAAGGGCATCTGCAGCAGGCCCAGGCCCTGCTGCCGCTGGTCTACCCGGTGACCACCGAAGCCCTGCCGGCACCGCTGTCCTACGAGCAGGTGATCAGCGACTTCTACGACGAAGCCAGCCTGGAGGTGGCCGCGCACCTGGATGCCGGCCGCGATGTGGCGGTGATCTGCGAGGGTGATCCGTTCTTCTACGGCTCCTACATGTACCTGCACGACCGCCTGGCCGACCGCTACGAAGCCCAGGTGGTCCCTGGCGTCTGCTCGATGCTCGGGGGGGCCTCGGTGCTCGGCGTGCCGCTGGTGTATCGCAACCAGAGCCTGTCGGTGCTGTCCGGCGTGCTGCCCCACGACGAACTCAAGCGCCGCCTGGCCGACGCCGATGCGGCGGTGGTCATGAAGCTGGGGCGCAACTTCCCCAAGGTTCGCCAGGTCCTGGAAGAACTGGGGCTGGCTGGCCGCGCCCTGTATGTGGAACGGGCCACCATGGCCAACCAGAAGATCGTCCCGCTCGATGAGGTGGACCCGATGTCCTCGCCGTATTTCTCGCTGATCATCGTGCCCGGTGAACGGTGGCAGGGATGAGTCGCCCGGCACCGGCCATTGTCATCCTCGGCAATGGCAGCCTGGCCACCGCGCGCAGGCTTCAGCAGATCTACCCGAATGCCCTGATCCACGGCCTGGCCGAGCGGGTCGAGGGCGCTGACCGCAGCTACAGCGAGTTCGGCGCGACCTTGCGCCAGCTCTATCAGCAGGACACGCCGATCATCGCCCTGTGTGCGGCCGGTATCGTCATCCGCAGCCTGGCCCCGGTGCTGCTGGAGAAGGGCGCCGAGCCACCGGTGCTGGCGGTGGCCGAGGATGGCAGCGCGGTGGTGCCGTTGCTCGGCGGGCTGGGTGGGGTGAACGTCATGGCCCGGGAAATGGCCGCCGGCCTGGGGGTGGCGGCCGCGATT
Source organism: Pseudomonas sp. Tof1 (assembly GCF_055390395.1). Taxonomy (NCBI): domain Bacteria; kingdom Pseudomonadati; phylum Pseudomonadota; class Gammaproteobacteria; order Pseudomonadales; family Pseudomonadaceae; genus Pseudomonas; species Pseudomonas sp. Tof1. Next base: position 663,848 of record NZ_AP024344.1, read on the forward strand.
ACCACCAGTGGCGAACTGCGCTTCGGCACCTGCCTGCTCAATCCGCCGAGCGGTTACGCCCTGGCCGACCTGGAGCTGGGCAAGCGTTTCGTCTCGGATCTGCTGGCGGGCGAAAGCGTGCGGGTCGAGGGCGACGCACCCTGGCTGGCCGAGGCGCGTTTGCCCGAGCACCAGGACGCCCGGTTGTCGATTCACGTGGGCAGCGCCGAGCGCACGCCGACCACGGACGAGCTGCTGATCTATCCGCGCTGCGTGCTGGCGGCGGTTTCGGCGGAGGTGCCGGAGCTGGCCGAACGCGTGCGTGCGGCGCTGCGGGAGGCGGGGATTGCACAACAGTCCCTGGCCTGCCTGCTGGCTGCGGACACGCAGATGGCCAGCCCGGCCTTGCATGAGGCCGCCGGGCAACTGGGGGTGCCACTGCGTTTCGGCGTGGCCGCCGCCGACATCGAGACGCTGGCGCGGCAGGCGCTCCCGTCAGCCTCGCTTCGCATCAGTGGGGAGTTGACGCTGGCCGTTGCCGCGCAGCCGCTGGACCCGCTGCAAATCGGCCGTCCGCGCGGCCGCCTGGCTGTGATCGGCCTCGGCCCCGGTGCGGCCGAGCTGATGGTGCCGGCGGTCAGGGCCGAACTGGATCGGGCCAATGATGTGCTCGGTTACGAGACCTACGTGCGCATGGCCGGACCGTTCCGGGCCGACCAGGTGCTGCACTGCACCGACAACCGCGAGGAGATGCAGCGTGCCCGGCACGCCTTCGAGCTGGCTGCCGCGGGGCGTTCGGTGGTGGTGGTATCGTCCGGCGACCCGGGAGTGTTCGCCATGGCGGCGGCGGTGCTCGAGGCCTTGCACGAGTCTGACAACCCCGCCTGGCAGGGTGTCGAGCTGGAGATCCTGCCCGGCGTTTCCGCTTCGCTGGCCACCGCCGCCCAGGCCGGGGCACCGTTGGGGCACGACTTCTGCGTGATGTCGCTGTCGGACAACCTCAAGCCCTGGACTATCATCGAGAAACGCCTCGATCTCGCCGCCGAGGCTGACCTCGCCCTGGCGTTCTACAATCCGATTTCCCGTTCCCGCCCCTGGCAACTGGGCCGGGCACTGGAGATCGTGGCCCGGCATCGCACGCCGCAGACGCCAGTGGTGCTGGGGCGCGACATCGGTCGACCAGGGCAGACGCTGCGGGTGACCACCCTGGGCAAGCTGACTCCGGACCAGGTGGACATGCGCACCCTGGTCATCGTCGGTTCGTCCACCACCTGCGTGTTTCCCCGCGCCGAGGGTGGCGAGTGGGTCTACACGCCACGCTGGTACGGCGAGAAACCGGGTTCCTGAGCGGCCCTCAGGGCGCCAGGTAGCCGCGTACCCCGGTAAAGATGATCTGCGCCGCCAGGGCGCAGACGAACAGGCCCATCAGGCGGCTGACGATCTGCAGCCCCTGGTCGCCCAGCAGTCGTTCGATCCGGTTCGACAGGTACAGCACCACGCCGACGGTAAGGCTCGCCAGGGCGATACTGACGATAGCGGTGAGCTTGTCGTCCCAGTGCGGCTGGCTCACGCCCATCACCAGCAGCGCACCGATGGTGCCGGGGCCTACCGTCAGCGGGATGGTCAGCGGCACGATGGTCACGTCCTGCTGCACATTGTCGCTCTGTACCGCCGACTTGCCCTGGGCCATGCCCAGCGCCGAGATGAACAGCACGCTCCCCGCGCCGATGCGGAAGGCATCCACGGTGATACCGAACACGCTGAAGATGACCCGTCCGAACAGGTACAGCAGGACGCTGGACACCAGGGTGGCAAGGGCGACTTTCCAGGCCAGGCGACGGCGCTCCTTGCTGGAGTAGCCGCGGGTCAGGCTGATGAAGCAGGAGAGGACGAAGAACGGGCTGTAGAGCACCAGCATCTTCAGGTAAACGCTGAACAACACGTGGAGCATGGTCTGAGCTCGAACGGAGAAGGGCCCGGGCAGTCTATCAGGCGCTAGTGGCCTGTGTGGCTAATTCGCATACCCCACTCCGGGCCCATGGCTTCGCCAGGCTGCGTTGCCATTCTGCCACGACTCGTCATGGCGCCTTGTCTGGCAAAACCCTGGTCCCGAATCTGAGTCTTCGAATTAACCGTACAGTCCACTCGGCCGTCTGTCGGCTCAGGAGGTGGTCTGTTCCTGGACCTGCTGGCTGTCGCGCTGGGCGACCCAGTGCTCGACCAGCTCGCGCAGTTGCGAGAGCTCCACGGGCTTGGCCATGTGGCCGTCCATGCCGGCCTGGCGGGCGCGTTCCTTGTGCTCGCTGAGGATGTGCGCGGTCAGGGCCACCACCGGCGTGCGGACCCGCTGGTTGCCGACCTCCCAGGCGCGTAGCTGCTGGGTGGCGGAGAACCCGTCAAGCACCGGCATTTCGCAATCCATCAGCACCAGGTCGTAGCGCTGGGCTTTCATCGCCCGCAGCGCCTCCTCGCCGTTGCTGGCGGTATCGGGTTGCAGGTTGAGCTTGCCGAGCATGCCGCGGATCACCTTGGTGGAGATGCTGTTGTCCTCGGCCACCAGGATGCGGAAGTCGCTGGGTACCGTGACCGCCGGCGCGACGGCTGCGCTCGAGGGCGTCGACACGACCTGGCCCTTGCCTCGCTGGGTCAGTTCGTCCGCCAGGGTGGTCTTTAGGGTATAGCCGGCCACCGGCTTGGCCAGGATGCGCTTGATGCCGGCGTTGCGCGCGATGATCTTGCTCGGCGCGTTGCTGATGCCGGTGAGCATCACCAGCAGGATGTCGTGGTTGAGGCTCGGGTCCTCCTTGATCTTGGCCGCCAGTTGCATGCCGGTCATGCCGGGCATGTTCTGGTCCAGCAGGACCACGTCGAAATAGTCGCGCAGGTGGGCCTTGGTCCGCAGCAGGGCCAGGGCCTCCTTGCCGGATGGCACGGCGCTGACGTTCAGGCCCCAGGCGCTGCACTGCTGGACCAGGACCTTGCGGCAGGTGTCGTTGTCGTCGACCACCAGCACCCGGGCACCCTTGAGCGGGCCGTCGAGGTCGGAGGTCGGGTGTTCGAGGTGTTGGGGGTCCAGCGGCAGTGTCAGCCACAGGGTGCTGCCCTGGTTGGCACCGGTCTTGATGCCGAACTCGCCACGCATCAGCAGCACCAACTGCCGGGCGATCACCAGGCCCAGGTGGCCACCCAGGCGGGTCGCGGCGAGGAAGTTCTTGCTTTGCAGTTCGGCATGCAGGAGGGCGTCGCGCTCCTCCTCGTCCATCGGCACCCCACTGTCCTGGACGGCAATGCGCAGGCGCGGCTGGCCACTGCGTTCGTCGAGCGCGACGACGATGAGGATTTCCCCCTCGTCGGTCTTCTTCATGGCGTTTTCCAGCAGGCTCAGCAAGGTCTGGCGCAGGCGTGTCGGGTCGCCGCTGATCACCCGCGGCACCTGGGGCTGGATGAAGCTGATCAGCTCGACGTTCTGCTGTTCGGCCTTGGCGCGGAAGATGCTCAGGCAATCCTCGATCAGGGCATTGAGATCGAACTGCACATCGTCCAGTTCGATCTGCCCGGATTCCAGCTTGGAGATATCGAGGATCTCGTTGATCAGGGTCAGCAGCTCGTTGCCGGCGCTGTGGATGGTTTGCACGTAGTCGCGCTGCTTGACCGACAGCGGCGTACCCAGCAGCAGTTCGGTCATGCCCAGCACGCCGTTCATCGGAGTGCGGATCTCGTGGCTGATCTTCGCCAGGAACTCGGCCTTGGCGGCGATTTCGGCGTTGCTGGCTGCCAGGTCGCGGCTGAGGCTGAACTGGTCTTCGGTGATGCTGCGGCGGCGCTCGCCCAGGGCGATGCTCATCAGCAGCCCGCTGACGGAAATGAAGATCAGCAGGGCGACGATCAGGCCTTCCGGGGCCACCAGGGTCAGGCCCAGCAGAGCGGGCAGTATGACCAGGGTACCGATGTTGAAGATGACCATGGCGACGACGAACAGCCGCGCCGGGCGATAGCCCTTCTGCCAGTGATAGGTGGAAACCAGCAGGATGCTCAGGCTGGCCAGCCCGACCAGGCCGTAGGTCATCACGTTCAGCGGCAGGGTGTCGACGAACAGCAGCAACAGCCCGCCCAGGCAGATCACCAGGATATCGCCCAGCAGCAGCTTGTTCAGCGGATGCGGGCCCAGGGGCGAGAAAAAGCTGTGGGTGAACATCAGCCCGCAGGGGGCGGTCAGCAACAGGGCGATGTACGCACCGGCGGTCTGCGCCCCTTGCCAGCCGGGGAACCACGGGCCGATCACGTTCAACAGGAACAGCGCGCTGAGCAGGAGCAGGAACTCGCAGGAAGCCAGCCACAGGCTGCTGCGTGAACGGGTGTAGGCGAAGCGGGTCAGGTTGTGCAGGATCAGCATCGCCAGGCAGCCGAACAGCAGCCCGTAGAGCAGGCTCTGGCCGCGATCGGCGGCGCTCATCACCGCGGATTCGAGAGTGATGTGCGGTCGCAGCTCATGCTTGGAAACCAGCCTCAGGTAAATATCCAGCGGCTTGGGACTTTGCACCAGCGGCAGCATGAAGTCGCGGCTGGGCAGTGGCCGTTCGACCTTGGACAGTTCATTGCCGCTGCGTACCTGGTCGATCAGCGTGTCGCCTTCGAAGGTGTACAGGTCCAATCGGGCCAGGTCCGGGGCGAAGATCCGCAGGATCTGTTCGTGTTTGCCCGGTTGCAGACGAAAGCGTAACCACAGCGCACCGTCGGAGGGGGCGGCGGTGAGGCGATCGAGTTCGATGGGACTGAATTGATTGATGTAGCGCGAAGAGCGGATATCGCTCAGTTGCAGGTCGGCCTGGTCGTCCAGCAATACCGCCCAGCCACTGCCTTGCGAGGCCTGGGCAGGCGTTGCGAGGCAAAGCAGGGTCAGCAGGCTGACGGTGAAGCTTATGGCGATCCTGAGCCAGCGCACGGCGAAATCCCTTCGTAGGTTGATGCCTGAGTCATAACTATGCGCGGGGCGGGAATAAGACGGCAAGGGCTTGACGCCCCTGCCTATCCGAACGAATAGCTTATTCCTGGCTTTCTGCGCGTTCGCGTGCAATTGCACGATACCCAATATCGCTGCGGTAGAAGCAGCCTTCCCAATTGATTTTAGCTGCGAGCTGGTAAGCCTGCTGCTGAGCGGCGCCAACGCTCTCGCCCAGCGCCGTGGCGCAGAGCACACGGCCGCCGCAAGTGACGATCTGGCCGTCCTTGAGGGCGGTACCAGCGTGGAAAACCTTGCCTTCCAGGCTCGCTGCAGCGTCGAGGCCGCTGATCGCCGCGCCCTTGGCGTAGTCGCCCGGATAGCCGCCGGCTGCCAGGACGATGCCCAGGCTCGGCCGCGGATCCCATTGGGCCTCGACCTTGTCCAGGGCCTGGGCCAGCGCGGCCTCGACCAGCAGCACCAGGCTCGACTGCAGGCGCAGCATCACCGGCTGGGTTTCCGGGTCGCCGAAACGGCAGTTGAACTCGATGACCTTGGGGTTACCGGCCTTGTCGATCATCAGACCGGCGTAGAGGAAACCGGTGTAGACGTTGCCTTCCTCGGCCATGCCGCGCACGGTCGGCCAGATCACCTGGTCCATCACGCGCTGGTGGACTTCGGCGGTGACCACCGGAGCGGGCGAGTAGGCGCCCATGCCGCCGGTATTCGGACCGCTGTCGCCGTCGCCGACGCGCTTGTGGTCCTGGCTGGTGGCCATCGGCAGGACGTTCTTGCCGTCGACCATGACGATGAAGCTGGCTTCCTCGCCGTCGAGGAACTCCTCGATCACCACGCGCGAACCTGCGTCACCGAAGGCGTTGCCGGCGAGCATGTCGCGCACGGCGTCTTCGGCCTCGGCCAGGGTCATGGCGACGATCACGCCCTTGCCGGCGGCCAGGCCGTCGGCCTTGATCACGATCGGTGCGCCTTTTTCACGCAGATAGGCCAGGGCTGGCTCGATCTCGGTGAAATTCTGGTAGTCGGCGGTCGGGATCTTGTGACGGGCCAGGAAGTCCTTGGTGAAGGCCTTGGAGCCTTCCAGCTGGGCAGCGCCGGCGGTCGGACCGAAGCAGTCCAGGCCGCGGGAGCGGAACAGGTCGACCACGCCGGCCACCAGCGGCACTTCCGGGCCGACGATGGTCAGGGAAACGTTGTTCTCGGCGAAGTCCGCCAGTTGCTCCAGGGCCAGGACGTCGATGGCGACGTTCTCGCACTTGGCCTCGATGGCGGTGCCGGCGTTGCCCGGGGCGACGAAGACTTTCTCGACGCGCGGATCCTGGGCGACTTTCCAGGCCAGGGCGTGTTCACGGCCGCCGCTGCCGATGATCAGGACATTCATTTGAAAAACCTCGATGACGCAGAATTCTGGGAGCGCTGTCGGCCACCGCCTGACTGTAGGAGCCGGGCTTGCCCGCGAAGCTTTTGGCGGCCTCAAGGGCCCCTTCGCGGGCAAGCCCAGCTCCTACAGCTCGGTGGCGTTCACACGCCTGTCATTAATGGCGGAAGTGGCGCATGCCGGTGAAGACCATGGCGATGCCGGCTTCGTCGGCCGCTGCAATCACTTCGCTGTCACGCATCGAGCCGCCTGGCTGGATCACTGCGGTGATACCGACCTTGGCCGCGTTGTCGATGCCGTCGCGGAACGGGAAGAAGGCGTCCGAGGCCATGACCGCGCCCTGCACCTGCAGGCCGGCGTGTTCAGCTTTGATCGCGGCGATACGTGCCGAGTTCACGCGGCTCATCTGGCCGGCGCCAACGCCGATGGTCTGGCGGTTCTTGGCGTAGACGATGGCGTTGGACTTGACGTACTTGGCGACTTTCCAGGCGAAGATCAGGTCGTTGATTTCCTGCTCGGTCGGAGCGCGCTTGGTCACCACCTTCAGGTCGGCGCTGGTGATCATGCCGATGTCGCGGCTTTGTACCAGCAGACCGCCGTTGACGCGCTTGTAGTCCCAGGCCGGCGCACGCTCGGCGTCCCACTGGCCGCACGCCAGCAGGCGCACGTTGGCCTTGGCGGCGACGATGGCACGGGCTTGCTCGCTGACGGAAGGGGCGATGATCACTTCGACGAACTGGCGTTCGACGATGGCCTTGGCGGTCTCGGCGTCCAGTTCGCGGTTGAAGGCGATGATGCCGCCGAAGGCCGATTCGCTGTCGGTGGCGTAGGCCAGTTCATAGGCCTGGCGGATGCCGCCCTCGGCGTCCGGGCTCACGGCCACGCCGCATGGGTTGGCGTGCTTGACGATCACGCAGGCCGGTTTGACGAAGCTCTTCACGCACTCCAGCGCGGCGTCGGTGTCGGCCACGTTGTTGTAGGACAGTTCCTTGCCTTGCAACTGGGTCGCGGTGGCGATGCCGGCTTCGGCCGGCTTGGCCTCGACGTAGAACGCCGCACTCTGGTGCGGGTTCTCGCCGTAGCGCATTTCCTGGGCCTTGACGAACTGGCTGTTGAAGGTGCGCGGGAATTCGCTGCGGCCTTCGGTCGACAGGGTCTCGGCGGCCTGGTTCACGGTGCCCATGTAGTTGGCGATCATGCCGTCGTAGGCGGCGGTGTGTTCGAACGCCTTGAGCATCAGGTCGAAGCGCTGAGCGTAGGTCAGGCCGCCGGCCTTGAGGTTTTCCAGGACCTGGGCGTAGTCGCTGGCATTGACGACGATGGCGACGTCCTTGTGGTTCTTGGCTGCCGAGCGGACCATGGTCGGGCCGCCGATGTCGATGTTCTCGATGGCGGTCGGCAGGTCACAGCCCGGCTTGCTGATGGTGGCTTCGAACGGGTAGAGGTTGACCGCGACCAGGTCGATCGGCTGGATGCCGTGCTCGTTCATGATCGCATCGTCGATGCCGCGACGACCGAGGATACCGCCGTGGATTTTCGGGTGCAGGGTCTTCACCCGGCCGTCCATCATTTCCGCAAAGCCGGTGTAGTCCGCGACTTCCACGGCGGCGACGCCGTTGTCCCGCAGCAGCTTGAAGGTGCCGCCGGTGGAGAGGATCTCCACGCCCAGGGCTTCCAGTTCACGAGCGAAATCGAGGATTCCGGTCTTGTCGGAAACGCTGATCAGGGCGCGGCGGATCGGCAGGCGGGTAGTCTGGTCGGTCATCTCGATGTCCATCAAAACAAGGGAGTCAGCAAAAAAGGCGACCGTTTCTACGCGGGCGCCTTTCTGGTTTTATTGAATGCTTACAGCAAATCGTACTGCTTGAGTTTCTTGCGCAGGGTGCCGCGATTCAGGCCGAGCAGTTCGCTGGCCTTGGTCTGGTTGCCCTTGACGTAGTTCATCACGCTTTCGAGCAGGGGAGCCTCGACTTCGGAGAGCACCAGGTTGTACACGTCCGTGACGGCCGCGCCCTCGAGGTGGGCGAAATAATTGTGCAGCGCCTTCTCGACGCTGCCGCGAAGGGTCTGGCCCTCTTCGCTCGGCGTATTGAGGTGCTGTTTCAAATTGACGTTGTCGCTCACGGGCGTTGTTCCACTCACTAAAGTCTCGGTCATCATCGTCATGCGGCCACCCCCTCTCCGTCCCCTGTCACCAGGCTCTTGTAACGTCCGGCGAAGAACTCACGAACGTTGGCGCACTGTGCTTCCGTATCTTCCAAACGATTGAAGTGGGCGCGAAACTCCCTGGCGCCCGGCAAGGTTGCGAGATACCAGCCGACATGCTTGCGGGCGATACGCACGCCCATGACCTCTCCATAGAAGGCATGCAGCGCGGCCAGATGCTCTAGCAGAATGCGTTCCACTTCCAACAGCTCCGGTGCCGGGAGGGTTTCACCGGTACGCAGGAAATGCTCTATCTCACGAAAAATCCACGGCCGCCCCTGGGCGGCCCGGCCGATCAACAGGCCGTCGGCACCGGTGGCGTTCAGCACGTACCGGGCCTTCTCGGCCGAATCGATGTCGCCGTTGGCGAAAACCGGAATCGACACCGCCTGCTTGATCGCGGCAATGGTGTCGTACTCGGCTTCGCCGGTGTACAGGTCTGCACGGGTCCGTCCATGCACCGCCAGGGCGGTGATGCCTGCCTGTTCGGCGATCTTCGCCACCGTCAGGCCATTTCTGTTCTCCCGGTCCCAGCCGGTGCGGATCTTCAGGGTGACCGGGACATCGACCGCCGCCACGACGGCGTGCAGGATCTCCCTCACCAGGTCTTCATCCTTCAACAGGGCGGAGCCGGCGGCCTTGTTGCAGACCTTCTTGGCCGGACACCCCATGTTGATGTCGATAATCTGTGCGCCCAGCTCGACGTTGGCCCGGGCCGCATCCGCCAGCATCTGTGCATCACCGCCGGCGATCTGCACCGAGCGCGGCTCGGGATCGCCTTCGTGGATCATGCGCAGACGCGACTTGCGGCTGTTCCACAGGCTCATGTCGCTGGTGACCATTTCCGAAACCACCAGGCCCGCGCCCAGGCGTCGGCAAAGCTGACGAAAGGGCTGGTCGGTCACCCCCGCCATCGGGGCGAGAATCAAACCGTTCTGCAGTGTGTATGGGCCGATGCGTACCGCCGACATAGGACTTCCCTGTTGTGGGGCCGGATCATTGGAGTTCGAAAAAGGGTTGGCATAATACCCGCTCTCGATGACCGGATAAAGGCAAAATTGGATAAAATCTGAACAGCTGATCTGTTATCGCCAGCAGTTTGGTCGTCGGCGGAAAACTGCCGTCAAACAACCTGACAACCCCGGCTACTCGGGCGAATGGAAGCTGAGGCTGTAGTTCACGGCCTTGGCGCCTGGGTCAAGGATATCCAGGGCGATATGGATCGGGGTCTGGGGCGGCATTTCGCTCTGTTCGGCGAGATCGCCGCCCAGGTATTCACCGGGCTTGAAGCGCCGGCTGGCGATCAGATGGCCGTTGAGATCGGCAAAACGCAGCTCCAGCAGGGGAAACGGCTGCGAAAACGACGCGCGGTTGTAGATGATCGCATCCACCACCAGGGCGCCGTTGAAGTCCGGGTGGCTGCGCACCACCAGGTTGCTGCTCTTGATCCGGGCGATATCGACCTTGGAGGGCACCTTGCAGCCCAACTGTGGGCACAGTTGCTGGAACCACGGCCGGTACTGGTCCTGGCGCGCCAGTTCGTCGAAGTGGTAGGCGACGTACTGGCCGAGCAGCGCGGCGCCGGCGAGCAGCACCAGCAGCAGCCAGAGCAGGCGCTTGCCCCAGGGCGAGCGCCGGCGTTGCCAGTCGAGATGGATCGGGTCGTCCTCGAGGTCCAGCAGCACGTCGTCGTGTGCGCCGACGCCGGGTTCGCTGCGGGCGCGGGCGGGCTTTTTCGGGTCGGCGGCGGGTTCATCCGCATCGTCCTGGTCGGCGCTCACGTGTTCGTGCGGTGTGAGCTCTTCCAGTTCGCTGTCTTCGATGGCCAGGCGTGGCGCCTGGGGCTCGTCGTCCAGGTCGGCGAGGTCGAAAGACAGCGAAGGCTCGGTGCGGCCCGGCTTGGGCTGTTCGGCCTTGCGTTCGATCTTGCGCTCGGCTTTCGGGGGCGGCGCTGGCCGCTCCTGATCGTCGTCGGCTATTTCGTCGGGTTCGCTGGCCGGAGCGCTGAACAGGCTGCCGGACCATTGGGTGTCGTCATCGTCGTTGTCGCGCCGGGCACTGAAGGATTCGTCCTTGCCCGGGTGGTCCTGGCCGAATGAGCGGGCCGGCTGGATTTCCCGCTGTTCCAGGCGGGCCAGCTCTTCGTCGAGATCCAGATCGTCCAGGTCCAGCTCCTGCGCCGTCCATTGCTTCTGGCTGATGGCGCGAGGTGGCTCGGCTGGCGCTATTGGCGCGGCGGGAGGCGGCGATACGGGTGTCGCCGGTGCCGGGGGAGGGCTGGGGGCGACGGGCGTTGCGGGTGGATTGGCCGCCGCTTCCCGGGCCGCGCGCTGTTCCAGCAGTTGGCGCGCCGCATTGAACACCTGCAGGCACGAACCGCAGCGCACGACGCCACGCGCCACGCTCAACTGGGCATGGCTGACGCGAAAGCTGGTTTGGCAATGCGGGCACTGGGTGACGAAGCTGTCGGTCATGCGGCGATCCGGTTCATGCAAGCGCCCATTCTAGCGCCGACGGCCAGTGATGCGCACCCAGCCGTCGCGATCGGCAATCGGGTCCAGATCGAAGTCCCTGGCATAGGCGGCGGCCACTTCCTCGCCCTGTTCGGCGAGGATGCCGGACAGCGCCAGGCGCCCACCGGGCCTGACCAGGGTCGACAGTTGCGGGGCCAGGGCGACCAGCGGGCCGGCGAGGATGTTCGCCACCAGCACGTCGGCCTGCATCTTCGGCAGTTGCTCGGGCAGGTACAGCGGGAATAGTTCGGCGGCGATATTGTTGCGCCCGGCGTTGTCGCGGGAGGCTTCCAGGGCCTGCACGTCGATGTCGGTGCCGACCGCTTCGCGGGCGCCGAGCAGCAGCGCGGCAATCGCCAGGATCCCCGAGCCGCAGCCGAAGTCGAGAACGCTGCAGTCCTTGAGGTCCTGGCCGTCGAGCCATTCCAGGCACAGGGCGGTGGTCGGGTGGGTGCCGGTGCCGAAGGCCAGGCCCGGATCGAGCAGCAGGTTGACCGCTCCGGGCTCCGGTGCGGCATGCCAGCTCGGCACGATCCACAGGCGCTGGCCGAAACGCATCGGCTGGAAGTTGTCCATCCAGCTGCGTTCCCAGTCCTGGTCCTCGATCACTTCGGTGTGGTGTTCGGGCAACGGGGCACCGGTCAGCAGTTCGAGGTGCGCCAGTACGCTGGCGGCCTCGGTGTCGGCTTCGAACAGTGCCAGCAGGTGGGTGTGGGACCACAGTGGAGTGGTGTTCAGTTCGGGTTCGAAAATCGGCTGATCTTCGGCGTCCATGAAGGTTACCGAAACAGCGCCGACTTCCAGGAAAGCGTCTTCGTAGGTTTCGGCTTGTTCCGGGCTGATGGCGAGGCGTACTTGCAGCCAAGGCATGGCGGGCACCTGTGAAAATGAGTGTGCGACCGGGGTGGTCGCGAGAAACGCGGCAGTTTACGCCAGCGCGATGTTTTGTGGGAGTGGGCTTGCTCTGCCGGGAACGGGCCTGTCGGGTTGGAAGCGGGCTTGTTGGCGAAGGTTATCCACCGACTGGCCTCCGTGTCCTGCGCCGCACCGCTTCACGGGCAAGCCCGCTCCTGCAGAAAACGACAAGGCCGCTCGAAAGCGGCCTTGTCGTTCGGATCACCGACTCACTGGTGGGCGAGCTTGTGTTCCAGGTAGTGAATGTTCACACCACCTTCGCAGAAGCCTGCGTCACGAACCAGGTCGCGGTGCAGCGGGATGTTGGTCTTGATCCCGTCCACCACGACTTCGTCCAGGGCGTTGCGCATGCGCGCCATGGCTTCGTCGCGAGTGGCTCCCCAGGTGATCAGCTTGCCGATCAGGGAGTCGTAGTTCGACGGAACCTTGTAGCCGCTGTACAGGTGCGAGTCGACCCGCACGCCGTTGCCGCCTGGAGCATGGAAATGCTTGACCAGGCCAGGGCTCGGGATGAAGGTCTTGGGGTCTTCGGCGTTGATCCGGCACTCCAGCGCGTGACCGTGGATCTTCACGTCATCCTGGGTGTACGACAGCGGATTGCCAGCGGCGATGCTCAGCATCTCCTTGACGATATCGATGCCGGTGACCATTTCCGATACCGGGTGCTCCACCTGCACGCGAGTGTTCATCTCGATGAAGTAGAAGCGGCCGTTCTCGTACAGGAACTCGAACGTACCGGCACCGCGGTAGCCGATGTCGATACAGGCCTGGACGCAGCGGGCCAGGACTTCCTTGCGCGCGTTTTCGTCGATACCCGGTGCCGGAGCTTCCTCCAGGACCTTCTGGTGACGACGCTGCAGCGAGCAGTCGCGGTCGCCGAGGTGGATCGCATGGCCCTGGCCGTCGGAAATCACCTGAACTTCCACGTGACGTGGGTTGGTCAGGAACTTCTCCAGGTAGACCATCGGGTTGCTGAACCAGGCGCCGGCCTCTTCGCGAGTCTGCTTGGCCGCTTCGACCAGCTCTTCCTCGCTGTGCACCACGCGCATGCCGCGACCACCGCCGCCGCCAGCGGCCTTGATGATCACCGGGTAACCGACTTCACGACCGATGCGCAGAGCGGTTTCCGGGTCTTCAGGCAGCGGGCCGTCGGAGCCGGGTACGGTCGGAACGCCGGCGGCGATCATGGCTGCCTTGGCCGAAACCTTGTCGCCCATCAGGCGAATGGTGTCGGCTTTCGGGCCGATGAAGGCAAAACCGGATTTCTCGACCTGTTCGGCGAAGTCGGCGTTTTCCGCGAGGAAGCCGTAGCCTGGGTGAATCCCGGTGGCGCCGGTGACTTCGGCAGCCGCGATGATGTTCGGGATGTTCAGGTACGAGTGGGTGGCCAGGGGCGGGCCGATGCAGATGCTTTCGTCCGCCAGTTTCACATGCATCAGTTCCGTATCGGCCGTCGAGTAAACAGCTACGGTCTTGATGCCCTGTTCCTTACAGGCGCGCAGGATACGCAGAGCAATCTCGCCACGGTTGGCGATCAGGACTTTTTCCAGCTTCGCAGGTTTGGACATCGAAGGCACTCCGCGGTTCAAACGATGGTGAACAGCGGCTGGTCATACTCAACCGGCTGACCGTTTTCTACCAGGATGGATTCGATCACACCGCTGGCTTCGGCCTGGATGTGGTTCATCATCTTCATCGCTTCGACGATGCAGATGGTGTCGCCTTTCTTGACGGTCTGGCCGACTTCGACGAACGGAGCCGAGGTTGGCGACGGGGTGCGGTAGAAAGTACCGACCATCGGCGACTTGACCACGAAGCCGTTCAGCTTCGGTGCGGCGGCAGCTTCAGGCGCGGCAGCGGCGGCAGCTGGAGCGGCCGGCGCGGCGGCTGGAGCCGGAGCCTGTACCGGTGCGGGCGCGTAGTACTGTTGCGCCGGGGCCTTGCTGTGGCGACTGATGCGTACGGACTCTTCGCCTTCCTTGATCTCGAGCTCGTCGATGCCGGACTCTTCCAGCAATTCGATCAGTTTCTTAACTTTACGGATATCCATGAATCGTCAACTCCCAAGGGTCGGTCAGGGGCGTTTATCGCTTGTCGTTCAAGCTGTTGCCAGTCTTTCAAGCTGCTCTAGGGCGGCCTCCAGGGCCAGTCGGTAACCGCTGGCGCCAAGGCCGCAGATCACTCCTACCGCGACATCGGAAAAGTAGGAGTGATGGCGGAAAGGTTCGCGTTTGTGCACGTTCGAAAGATGCACTTCGATGAATGGGATGCTCACTGCCAGCAATGCGTCACGTAATGCGACACTTGTATGTGTAAAAGCTGCCGGATTGATGATGATGAAGTCCACGCCTTCGTCTCGGGCGGCATGGATCCGATCGATCAACTCGTACTCGGCATTGCTTTGCAGATACATCAGATGGTGCCCGGCCTCCCGGGCCCGGCGCTCCAGGTCCTGGTTGATCTCGGCCAGCGTGACCGCGCCGTAGACGCCCGGCTCGCGGGTGCCCAGCAGGTTCAGGTTGGGTCCGTTCAGGACCAGTAGGGTCGCCATCGGCTGTTTCCTTGTCATCGGTGCGCAGGTGTCAATGCGCGCCGACTATGCCGCAAAGGGCCGGCGACTGTCCAGTTGACCGCAATAGCCAGCACGATGTCCGATGTTCGCGAAAAGTTTGTGACTCATATACGAAAACCGGTCATTCACGTTCAGTGCCGGTTCGGCGACGTTGCCTACAGGGGCTGACCAGAGGTTCATGGAACGACCGGCCGGACCGTGAGAATACCCTGTGCGGGCATGGAGAAAATGGCAGGCCTGCCTGCTCAGACGCGGAAAGCCTGCACCGCCGTATTCAGCTGTTTACCCAGTTCCAGCAGTCGCTCGCCCTGGCTGCGCCCTTCGCCGATGCGCAGCAGATTGTCCTCGCCCAGTTGGTGGATACGTTCGCTGTGGTCACGGATCTCGCTGACCGCGCCGCTCTGTTGGGCGGTGACGTCGGCGATGCGTACCGCCGTGTCGGAGATGGTCTGGATCGCCCCGACGATTTCATCCAGCGCGCCGTCGGCCGCCTGGGCCTGGCTGGCGGTGGCCTCGGCGTGCTCGACCTGGGCGCGCATGCCTTCCACCGATTCACGGGCGGCGCTCTGCAGCCCGGCGATCAGGGTCTGGATTTCTCCGGTAGCACCGGCGGTGCGCTGGGCGAGCGTTCGCACCTCTTCGGCGACCACCGCGAAGCCACGGCCCATTTCCCCGGCGCGAGCGGCCTCGATGGCGGCGTTGAGCGCCAGCAGGTTGGTCTGGTCGGCGATCGAGCGGATCACCGTCAGCACGCCGCCGATGGTCGCCGATTCCTCGGCCAAGTGCTCGATCATCTGCGCGTTGCCCTGCACCTCGCCAACCAGCGCATGCAGGCCGGCCAGGCTCTGGCCGATGACCGTCTGGCCGTGCTCGACCGCCAGGCCGGCACTGCGGCTGGCGTCCGCCGCCTGGCTGGCATCGCCGCTGACCTGCTGGATGGTCGCCTCCAGTTCCCCCAGGGCATCGCGGATCTGTCCGGTGTCGCCGGCCTGGCGTTCGGCGCCGCTGTGCAGGCCGCGGCTGAGGTCGGCCAGGGTACGGCTGCTGCCGGCGACCTGCTCGGCGTTCTCGCGAATGGTGCCCACCAGATCCACCAGGTAGGCGCGCAGGCGATTCAGCGAGGCTTCGATATCGTGCAGTTCGCGGTTGGTCCTGCCCAACTGGATGTCCCGGCTGAAGTCGCCTTCGGCCCAGATCGAAAGAGCTGGGGCGAGGTTGGTCAGGACCCGGGCCAACTTGCGCTGCAGGGTGTCGATCAACAGGGCGATCAGCAGGATCAGGCCGATCATCGCGCCCTGCATCAGGCGTACCTCGCTCTCGATCTGGCCGTGCTGGGCGCGGACCAGCGGCTCCATGGCGGCGATCGCCTGCTGCACGGCGCTGATTTTCTGGTGGGTCGCCGCCGCCAGGTCGGCTCGGCGCTGGATCTGCTCGCGGGTGCGGGCCAATTCGGCCGGGTAGCGGTTCAGCAGGCTGTGCAGCTCGCGCTTGAGGCCGACGCCGGTGTCTTCGGCCGCAGCCTTCTCGGTGGCCTCCAGGCCCATCATGGCGTTGAAGTCGTCCGCGCCGGACTCACTGCTGGACGTCACGCCGAGCAGGGGCAGGGCTTGCAGCTGTTCGGCCTGGCTGCGGATGCTGGCCAGTTCGCGCTCGACGTCGGCGGCCAGCTCGCTGCGGCCGCTGCTGACCAGCTTTTCCCGCGCCAGCGACAGTTTCGCCAGGTGCGAGGAGGCCGCCAGCAGGGGGGGCAGATAGGCCGCGGCCTCGGGCCTGCTGACGCCGGTGGCGTACCGGGTCAACTGTTCGAGGTTGCCGCCCAGCTCGCGTTCGGCCTGCAGCAACAGGGCCTGTGGATCGCCGGCCAGCTTGCCGGCGGCCAGCAGGTCGGTCTTGCTGAAGTCGTTCAGGGCGGCCAGGCTGGCGCGCAGGCTTTCGGTCATCGACGGCGGCAGGGCGGTGATTTCCTTGTCCATCGCTTCGATGGACTGTCCGGCGCTGCTCAGGCGCAGGGCGTCACCGCTGCCCAGGTAGTCTTCGATATTACGCGCGGCCTGGTTCTGGAACTGCTGCGACAGGCCCAGATAACGTTCCATCAATTGATAGGGGCGCTCCAGCGCCCGCTGCGACCACCAGAGCGTGGCCCCGAGTGCCAGGCAGACGGCAACGAGCAGCAGGGTGTTGAGATTGGTCAGCAACTTCAGGCGCATTCTCGATCCTATCCACGACAAGAGTGGTAAGCGCCTGAATTTATTGCTGTTTAATTACAGCGTTATGACGGACTCCGTCGAATCCGATGAAAAAGTGGCACTTTGCCTCGCCACCTGCACCCGGTTGCGCCCGGCATGCTTGGCCCGGTAGAGGGCTTCATCGGCCTGGCTTGCCATGATCAGGCTGTCGCTGTCCTCCTGCAGTTCGACCACGCCGGCGCTGAAGGTGCACCACAGGTCTTCCGGCTGGGCCGGGTAATGGATTTCCGCGAAGCGCTGGCGGATTTCTTCGAGCACCTTATAGGCCGATTCCAGGTCGGTATCGGGCATGACGATGGCGAACTCTTCGCCGCCGTAGCGGCCGATGAAGTCGGTCTTGCGCAGGCGCTGCTTGAGAAACAGCGCCAGGCTCTTGATCACCCGGTCGCCCATGGGATGGCCGTGGCTGTCGTTGACCCGCTTGAAGTGATCGATGTCGAGCATCGCGAAGCTCAGCGGCTTGCATTCGCGGCGGGCGCGGAAGCTGCAGTCCTCGAGCAGTTGCAGGATATGGGTGTGGTTGTAGAGGCCGGTCAGGCTGTCGCGGATCATCCGCGACTTGAGGTTGCGCGCCCGGGCCGCGCGGTTGCGCACGGTGGTGATCAGGTGGCGGGGCTTGATCGGCTTGGTCAGGAAGTCGTCGCCGCCTTCGCTCATGGCGTCGAGCTGCTTGTCCAGGTCGTCCTCGGCGGACAGGTAGATGATCGGCACGCTGACATAGCGGTCGTTGTGGCGGATCACCTTCGCCAGTTCGGTACCGGTGCAGGCCGGCATGTACATGTCGAGGATGATCAGGTCCGGCTGGAAGTCCGCCAGTTCGGCCATGGCCTGGATCGGGTCGATCAGGGTCCGGGTGACGATGCCGGCGCTGTTGAGCAGGCGTTCGGTGTGCAGGGCCTGGGCGCGTGAATCGTCGATGATCAGCACCTTGTACGGATCGTACTGGGCGACGCAGGTCAGCACCTCGATCTTTTCCAGCAGGCTGGAAGCCTCCAGGGTTCCGGTGAGGAATTCCTGGCCACCGGCGCGCACGGCGGCCAGGCGGGTGGGTGTGTCGGTTTCATGCAGGCTGAAAAACAGCAGCGGCAGCTTCTGTTCCAGGCCGAGCTGGGCTTCGGCCGCCAGGTGCAGGCCCATGCCGCTGCCGCTGAAGTCGACGTCCATGACGATCGCGGCCGGCAGGCGTTCGGCCATGGCCGAGCGAAACGCCGCGACATTTTCCAGCGCCTGGGCGCCGAGGCCGAAGAATTCCAGTTGCTTGGCCAGTCGCTCGGCGCGCTCGTGATCCTGCAGCATCACATAGACCGGCTTGCGCAACGGCGGCAGGAAGGTGTGCTCAAGCTGGTCGCCATGGCGCAGGCCGGTGCGCGACAGACGCTGCATCAGGCGATTGAGTTCGGTGATCAGGCCGCTGCTGAGACGACCACGGTTGGCGTCGACCGCCTCCAGCGAGCGATGGATGCCATGGGCCAGCTGGACGTGTTCCGGTTGTTCGAAACGTTCGGCGAAACGCAGCAGGCGCAGGTTCGCCTCATTGAGTTCGGACATGTCGCCGCTCGACCATTCGCTGCGCTGCAGGCGTTGCCATATCTCCAGGATCTGGCGGGCCTGGTGAATGACCCGCTGGGCAAAGTGCTGCCTGAGGCGCTCGCGGTTGGGGTCTTCTGGCTCGCTCATATCGGGCTACTGGTTAGACGAACGGCGGAGGAAATAGTGGCTCTATGCTAGCACTTCTGTGGTCGCGGTATATGTGCCATGCGTCAACTTCTCGAATTCATTTCGTGACCCTCTGGTCAGCGTCCGGAGTGACGGAGATGGTCAATTGGGCGGCGCTTGCATGAAGCGTCCCGCAGCCGCTTGATTTATAGTGGGGCGATGGATGGCAACGCGGCCGTGCCTTGCCCGACGAACGCCGGCCTTGAGGCGAATTCGGTTGGGCAGGGCACGATGGGCCAGGGTTGTGGTCAACCGATGAACTCAAGTGATCGAAAGGATAGAGCCATGCTGGACTGGAAAAAACGCGCAGGCAGCGCGCCGGAACGCGCTGCAGAACCCTCGCCGGCACCCCGCGGCTATTTTGCCGGCCTGCTGTTCAGTCGTGCCCTGGCAACCCTGGTCGGGTTGTACCTGGTGGTGACGATTCTGCTCGGCTGGTACTGGAGCCAGGAGCCGGCGCTGTTTCCCGTCCAGCAGAACGCGCAGATGGCCGCCGAGAAGCAGGGGCGCAAGATGGTCGTCGGTTATACCACGGTCGAGACCCTCAAGACGGTGGTCGGTACCCTGCTGAACAAGCCGGGTGGCTATCTCTCCAACGATCGTTTCCCGCCAGGTGTCTGGCTGGACAACATTCCCAGCTGGGAATACGGCGTGCTGGTCCAGGTGCGCGACCTGACTCGCGCCCTGCGCAAGGATTTCGCCCGCTCGCAATCGCAGTCGGCCGAAGACGCCGACCTGGCCAAGGCCGAGCCGCGCTTCAACTTCGACAACCGCAGCTGGATGCTGCCGTCCAGTGAGGCGGAGTACCAGGAGGGCATCAACTCCCTGGATCGCTACCAGGCCCGGCTGTCGGACCCTAACCAGAACAACGCGCTGTTCTACGCCCGTGCCGACAACCTGAACAACTGGCTCGGCGATGTCGCCACGCGCCTGGGCTCGCTGTCCCAGCGCCTGTCGGCCAGTGTCGGGCGGGTCAAGCTGAACTCCGCGCTGAAAACCGAAAGCGTGGCCCCGGGCCAGGTGCCGCAGGTTGACGAAGAAGTGGTCGAAACGCCATGGCTGCAGATCGACAACGTGTTCTACGAAGCCCGTGGCCAGGCCTGGGCGCTGTCGCACCTGCTGCGGGCGATCGAGGTCGACTTCGCCGACGTGCTGGCGAAGAAGAATGCGACGGTCAGCGTGCGGCAGATAATCCGCGAGCTGGAAGCCTCGCAGGAGCCGGTCTGGAGCCCGATGATCCTCAACGGCAGCGGCTTCGGCGTCCTGGCCAACCACTCGCTGGTCATGGCCAACTACATTTCGCGGGCCAACGCCGCGGTGATCGACCTGCGCCAACTGCTCAACCAGGGTTGATCGATGAATGTCTCCCCGAACGAGGTGGCGCATCGCGCCGCCTCCGATGCCGAGCTGATCGCCTGGGTCGACGACGACGATCGCCTGCAAGGCAGCCTCGCCCGCGCCGAGTTGCGTGAGCGCGGCCTGATCGGACGTGGCACCTATATCCTGCTGTTCAATTCGGCCGGTGAGCTGTGCGTGCATCGGCGGACCCTGAGCAAGGCCATCTATCCCGGCTACTGGGACGTGGCGGCCGGCGGCATGGTCCAGGCCGATGAAAGCTACGCCGAGTCGGCCGCCCGCGAGCTGGAGGAGGAGCTGGGCGTCAGTGGCGTACCCTTGACCGCCCACGAGCGTTTCTTCTTCGACCAGCCGGGCAACCGGCTCTGGTGCGCGGTGTTCAGTGCCGTCTGGGACGGGCCCTTGCGCCTGCAACCGGAAGAAGTGCTGGAGGCACGTTTCGTCGCGGTGGATACCGCGGTGGAGGAAAGCGCGCGCAAGCCCTACTGCCCGGACTCCCTGGCGGCCCTGAAGCGCTATTTGCAGGGCGTCGCAAAACCTTCATGAAATGGCGCCGATTGGCTCTTGGGTCATCGGCCTTTTGCCGTTACACTGCGCGACTTTTCAAGCTCAAGCGGCCTGGCCGCCTTGAGTAGCGCTGCCCCTGCCTGAGTGGGGCTTCGCGGTCGTCGCCCGTCATGGCTTTCGACCAGTCTTTCGTCCTCCCAAGAGGATTGCCGGTGGCCAAAAAAGCCGCATCCTTCGCCGCTCTCGGCGGCCTGGTGTTTTCCACCGACGCAGGCCGACATTGCCCCGACTGTAGCCAGCCGGTGGCCGCCTGTACCTGCAAACAGACCCGTATCCCCGAAGGCGACGGTATTGCCCGCGTGCGCCGCGAAAGCAAGGGCCGTGGCGGCAAGACGGTGACGACGATCACCGGCGTGCCCCTGGCCGAAGACGCCCTCAAGGAACTGGCCAGTACCTTGAAGAAACGCTGTGGTACCGGTGGCGCCCTGAAAGACGGCGTCATCGAGATCCAGGGCGACCATGTCGAGTTGCTGCTGGGCGAGCTGGTCAAACACGGTTTCAAGGCGAAGAAGTCCGGCGGCTAGCAGCCTCTGTGAAAACCACCGTGCAGTCGACCCGCCAGCCCGGATGAACCCGGCCTGGCAGTCGCGCCCATGGTTTTCACAGAGCCTGTTCCCGCACAGCCTCTTGGGGGCTGTACGAAATGTTTTCAACGCAGCCTGGGCGAGCGCGGATACATAGCGTACAGAGCCTAAACTCGGAGCTGTATCCGTGGTCTCACACGGATACAGGCGAATCGTCATTTTCATTCTTTAGACTGCGCGCAGCCTGGGTCCAGGCGGCGCTACCTGACTTCTTCTATAGGGGACTTCGATGTCCGTACGACGCACACGCAAAGACGATGGCAGCCAATGGACAGTTGCGGACAGCCGCAGTGTTTACGGGATTCGCCATTGGGGGGCCGGATATTTCGCGATCAATGATGCCGGTCGCGTAGAGGTTCGTCCGAACGGCCCGAACAGTTCGCCCATCGATCTCTTCGAGCAGGTCGACGAGCTGCGCAAGAGCGGCTTGTCCCTGCCCCTGCTGGTGCGCTTCCCGGATATCCTGCAGGACCGCGTCCGCCAACTGACCGGCGCGTTCGACGCGAACATCGCGCGCCTGGAATACCAGAGCAAGTACACCGCGCTGTATCCGATCAAGGTCAACCAGCAGGAAGCGGTGATCGAGAACATCATCGCCACCCAGAACGTCTCCATCGGCCTGGAGGCCGGCTCCAAGCCCGAGCTGCTGGCGGTGCTGGCGCTGGCGCCGAAAGGCGGCACCATCGTCTGCAACGGCTACAAGGACCGCGAGTTCATTCGCCTGGCGCTGATGGGCCAGAAGCTCGGTCACAACGTGTTCATCGTGATCGAGAAAGAGTCCGAGGTGGAACTGGTGATCGAGGAGGCCGCCTCCCTCAAGGTCAAGCCCCAGGTCGGCCTGCGGGTGCGCCTGTCGTCCCTGGCGTCGAGCAAGTGGGCCGATACCGGTGGCGAGAAATCCAAGTTCGGCCTGTCGGCGGCGCAACTGCTGTCGGTGGTCGAGCGTTTCCGCGCGGCCGGCCTCGACCAGGGCATCCGCCTGCTGCACTTCCACATGGGTTCGCAGATCGCCAACCTGGCCGACTACCAGTACGGCTTCAAGGAAGCGATCCGCTACTATGGCGAGCTGCGCAACCTCGGCCTGCCGGTGGATCACATCGACGTCGGTGGCGGCCTGGGGGTCGACTACGACGGTACCCACTCGCGTAACGCCAGTTCGATCAACTACGACATGGATGACTACGCCGGTGTCGTGGTCGGCATGCTCAAGGAGTTCTGCGACGCGCAGAACCTGCCGCATCCGAACATCTTCTCCGAGAGTGGCCGGTCGCTGACCGCCCACCACGCTATGCTGGTAGTGCAGGTGACCGACGTCGAGAAACACAACGACGACGTGCCGCACATCGAGAATCCGCAAAACCTGCCGGAAACCGTGCAGTGGCTGGTGGAACTGCTGGGCCCGACCGATATCGAGATGGTCACCGAAACCTACTGGCGCGCCACCCACTACATGAGCGACGTGGCCACCCAGTACGCCGATGGCAAGCTGACCCTGGCCGAGAAGGCCCTGGCCGAGCAGTGCTACTTCGCCGTGTGCCGGCGCCTGCACAACTCGCTGAAGGCCCGCCAGCGTTCGCATCGCCAGGTGCTCGACGAACTCAACGACAAGCTCGCCGACAAGTACATCTGCAACTTCTCGGTATTCCAGAGCCTGCCCGATACCTGGGCCATCGGCCAGGTGTTGCCGATCCTGCCGCTGCATCGGCTGAACGAGGAGCCGCTGCGGCGTGCGGTGCTGCAGGACCTGACCTGCGACTCCGACGGCAAGATCAAGCAGTACGTCGACGAGCAGAGCATCGAGACCAGCCTGCCGGTGCACGCGGTGAACGAAGGCGAAGACTACCTGCTGGGGATCTTCCTGGTCGGTGCCTACCAGGAAATTCTCGGCGACATGCACAACCTGTTCGGTGACACCGACTCGGTGAACATCTACCAGAATGCCGACGGCAGCGTGTACCACGCCGGTATCGAAACCCACGACACCATCGAGGACATGCTGCGTTATGTGCACCTGTCGCCGGAGGAACTGATGACCCACTACCGCGACAAGGTCGCCAGTGCCAGCATCAGCGTCAAGGAGCGGACCCAGTTCCTCGATGCATTGCGTCTGGGCCTGACCCGTTCGTCCTACCTGTCCTCATGAGGCAAGGCCGATAGTTCCTCGGAATCAGCCCTTTCAATAAAGGGCTTTTTCCTTTGATCGTGTAGGCTTGGTCTGAATCTCGAAAACCCACCCTCTGCGGTGGGTTTTTTATTGCCTAACGGCAAAGTGATGGCTTCATCGCTTCCGTGTTTTGTGTAGGTGATTTCTCTAACGCCTGTTTGCCCCTCTACTCGCTCTTTTCCCTCGGCGAAAATCCCCGGTTCACGTCGGGCCCATGTAGAGGAATATCCATGTTCGATCCAGCCAACCAGCCGTTTTTCCGTCTGGATGTTGCCGGCTTGTCCCGTCCTCTGGCTGTCACTTCCTTCAGCGGTCGCGAGGCGGTCAGCGAGCTGTTCGCCTTCGAACTGGACGTGCCCGACGAGACCATTGGAACGGATCCGGGCAGGCTGATGTACCGCAGTTGTTTTCTGTGCCTGGGGGCCGCCGATCAGGGTATCCATGCACAGATCCAGGGCGTCAACCTGCGTTGTTCCGGCCTGGCTCCGGGCCACTGCCGGCTGTTTCTCGGGCCGCGCCTGGGGCTGCTGGCGCAGCGCCTGCGTCGGCGCCTGTTCCAGCAGCGCACGGTACCGGGGATCATTGCCCAGGTGCTGGGTGAGCACGGCCTGCGGGATGACGCGTTTCGTTTCTCCCTCAAGGCGCGTTGTGTCCCGCGACCGTATTGCGTGCAGTTCGACGAATCCGACCTGGCGTTCGTCCAGCGACTCTGTGCCGAGGAAGGCATCCACTTTCACTTCCAGCACTCGCGGAACCATCATCGCCTGGTATTCACCGATGGGCTGGGTGCCTTGCGGCGGACCCGGGAAGCGCGCTTCTGCCCGGATGACGGACCCGGGGTCGAGGATTTCCAGGTCGCCCTGTCGGGGCGGCTGCCCCACCGTGGCGGGCGCGGCCAGGAGTTGGCGCAGGGCGAAAGCGATTTGCCGGGGCTTCATTGTGCAGCCTTTATGCCGCTGTCCGGGCATCCCTGCGCGGCGTGGAACCGCCTGTGGCTGATCACGGCGCTTGAGCATCGCGGCGACAGCAGCCCGCGCGAACCCTGGGGGTTGTTCTACCGCAACCTGTTCAGCGCGACCTCCTGGGAGGTGGCCCTGCGCACCTCCCGCCGTTATCCGAAACCGCGGTTGTCCGGCCTGTTTCGGGCCCGGCTGGCCGCTGGCGAGAGGCGCGCCAGCCCGGACGGGCAAGTGCGGCTCGCCGTGCAGTTGCTGGTCTTCTATCAGGGCGAGGGTGCCCGGCAGAGCACCTGCCACCTGCCGCTCGACCGCTCGGCGATGGCCGACGCCGATGCATTCGTTGCAGGGCTGGAGGTGGGGACGCCGCTCTGGGTGCGGTTTGCCGATGGCGACCCGGACCGGCCGCACATTGTCGGGCGCGCCGAGACCCGGCAGTGGCAGGCGCAGTCTGCCGGTGACCCGGTATGTGAACTGTTGCGTATGGGGCATCCACTGGTATTGCTGTGCCCCCTGCAAGCGATAGCCGGCCAGCTTCCTGCGGTTGCCGGGGTTGCCTGCCGTGAACACGAATGCGACATGGCTGCTGCTGGATATCCCCACGGCACCCGGCCTGGTTGCGGCCTTGCGGGAGCGCTATGCGCACTACGAAAGCTACCCGTTGTTCGAGGGTACGCCGTTCCACGGTGTGCGTGACTGGGGGCCGCGGCTGCTGCGACTGGCGGCGGATTGTCCGTTGGCGACGCTGAGCCAGGCCCGGCCCACGGCCTGGGGTGGGCTGTTCCTGCGTAGCCGGGCTCCCGTCCCCGTCCTGTTGGCCCATTTGCGGCAGATGCTGGTGGTGCGCTTCGACGGGGAGCGTCAGGGCGTGGTCAGCTATTACAACCCGCAGACCGCCAGCTATTTTTTTGACGGTACCGATAGCCGTGAACTGAGCCGTTGGCTTGGGCCGATCAGTCTTCTCTACTGGTACGGCGGCACCTGGGCCGACAAGGCTGCCGGTTGTCTCGGCTGGCAGCAGTTGATCAATCCGCAGTTGGAAGGGGCGGCCCTCGGCGCCGGGGAACCCCTCAGTGCCGCTCAGCAGCGGCGGCTGCAGGTGTGTCTGCTGGAGCGGCATGCCTACCAGTGGAGCCGGGCCAGCGGCCACGATTACGCCAGGACCTGGGGTCATCTGCAGGAGGGCGTCGCCCAGGGCTTTCGCGACAGTGCCAGCCTCGATGACTGGCTATGGTTGCGGGCGCAGTATCCAGCGGCGCCATTTCCATCCGGCCTACCGGGCGATACGCCGGGCGAGCGCCTGGAGCATCTGCGCCAGGCCTGGATGCGGGCGCGGGGCTGACTAGTGCGTCGGGCTGTTGAACCAGCGATCCCGCCGCTGCAGTTTCCAGGCACTAGCGCCCAGGGTCAGGCTGCGCAGCGACATGAACAGCAGGAACGCGATCCACAGGCCGTGATTGCCGTAGCGGCTCAGGATCCAGGCGAAGGGCAACGCGATCAGCACGCTGGCGAGCATCGCGTCGCGCATCTCACGGGCGCGGGTGGCACCGATGAACAAGCCGTCCAGCAGATAACTCCAGACCGCGACCAGCGGCAGCGCGGCCAGGTAGGGCAGATAGCCAAAGGCGGTTTCGCGCACACTGGGGATGTCGGTCTGCAGGGTGATGAACAGATGTCCGCCGAGCAGGAACAGCAAGGCGAAGCCGAGACTGGCCAGCAGTGACCAACCCGCGGCAACGACCAGCGAGCGACGCAGGGTCTGACGATCCCCGGCACCGATCGCGTGCCCGCACAGGGCTTCGACCGCATGGGCCAGGCCATCGAGGGCGTGCGCGGTCAGCAGCAGGCCGTTGAGCAGCAGGGCATTGGCGGCGACGGTGGCGTCGCCCAGGCGGGCACCTTGTATCGTGATCAGGAAAAACACCGATTGCAGGGCCATGCTGCGGATGAAGATATCGCGGTTGACGGTCAGCAAGGGACGCCAGTTGCGCCACAGGGCCAAGGCTGCCCAGGCCAGCTTGCCGGGGTAGCTGCGCAGGGCGCCGCCGGTCAGCGCCAGGCCGAGCAGGGCACCGCTCCATTCGGCGACGACCGACGCCCGCGCCGTGCCGACCACGCCCCATTCCAGGCCGAGTACGAACCACAGGTTCAGGGCGATGTTCATCAGGTTGGTGGTCAGCAGGATCGCCAGCGGCGCCCGGGCATTCTGGGTGCCGAGGAACCAGCCGACCAGCGCGTAGCTGGCCAGTGCCGCCGGCAGCCCGAACAGGCGGGTATGGAAGAAGTCCAGGGTCAGTTGCCGCAGTTCGACCGAGGGTTGCATGACTTGCAGCGCCAGATGGCTGAAGGGCAGTGCGATGACCCCGAGAAACAGCGCCAGCAGCAGACTCAGCAGAAGCCCCTGCAGGAGAACCTGCCGCAGCGCGGTCCCGTCGCCGCGTCCGGCGGCCTGGGCGGCGAAGCCGGTAGAGCCCATGCGCAGGAAACCCATGGCCCAGGCCAGGAAAATGTACAGGCTGGCCCCCACCGCCACGGCGCCCAACTGGTGGGCATGGGGCAGGTGACCGATCACCGTGCTGTCGACCAGCGCCACCAGTGGAACGGAAATATTCGACAGAATCATCGGTGCGGCGAGCGCCCAAACCCGCCGATGGGTGGGGCGGTCGCGCCAGTCAGTGAGCAGGGTGGACATGCAGGCTCCTCGCAAGAGCGCGCATTGTAGCCGTCGGTCGCGCAGCGGTCGTCAGTGAATGATCCAGCTCAGCAGCCAGAGCCCGAGCAGCAGCCAGATGATGCCGAGGAAGATCGAGGCGCGCATGAAGGCCCGGACTGCCGAGTAGAGGAACATCAGGCCGACGATCAGGGCCAGGATGCTGATCAGCGAGGTGTCCATGCCCAGGGCCCGGGCCAGGCCGTCGATGAAGTTGCCGCCGGCGTTGGCCAGCAGGCTGAACAGTCCGCCCAGGCCATCGACGATGAAGCGGATCACCGAGCCGAGCACCCGACCCAGCCACTCGAAAAAGCCTTCTACCTGCATATGCGTACCCTGGTGAGCGTGTGGCGCGGATTGTAGCCTTTGGCTGTGGAACTGGCAGCAAGGTTCCCGCTGGCATGGCGTGTGGAGAACAGGGGCTGATCGCTGGGGGCGGTCCCTGGAGCGGCGGTGGTCATTTCAGGCTGGCGGGCCAGGCGGCATTCTTCGCAGGCAGGCCCGCTCTCGCAAACGCGGGTTGTCAGGAGCCCACGACATGGATCCGCGGCTGCGGGAACAGGTTGTTGAGGGTTTCCAGCAGGCGCACGTGATAGATGGGTTTGCGGAACAGGTCCAGCACCTGCAGGCGCAGCATGTCGCTGACATCGTCCATGTCGGCATGCCCGGAGGTCACGATCACCGGCAGGTGCTGGCGTGAGGTGTGCTCGCGCAGCCGCTTGATCAGCGACATGCCGCTTTCCTCGGGCATGCGCAGGTCGGTAATGACCAGCGCGATGTCGGGGTGCTTGGTCAAGTGGAACAGGGCCTGCTTGACCGAGGTCGCGGTGAAGCAGGAGAACCCTTCTCCTTCCAGCAACTCGGCCAGCTCCAGGAGTGCGTCCTCTTCGTCATCCACTAGAAGGAGCTGTTGGCGTGGGGGAACAGAGGAAGTCATGAACGATTCCTGTGGCTGATTCGTCTTGAGAGTGTAGCGCCTCTTCGAGGTAGAAAAGAATGCTGAATTCAAGTCCCCAAGCCTGAGGACAGGTTTGTGAAAACTGTCTTGATCTTGTCACCGATTCCAGTCGACAGTCCTGCAATCACGACCGCCACCATCGCCGCCACAATCGCATATTCGATACCCGAAGCACCCTCCTTGCGACTCATGAAAAGCTGAACCTGAACATACAGCCTGGTAATGAAATCAAGGATCATCTGACAACTCCTTACGTCTTTAAACGCTGTATCAGCCGCCTTACGACATGGTTTCCCTATGCCATCACAGCATCGTCAACAAAGCGGCGGGCAACAACTGTAAGAAAGGATTAATCACAAAGTATTAGTCCGAAGGTTGGCGTCAATAAACGTCGGTTTCCTTTCTCTAATCTGCGGATATTTTCGGTTGGGTAATGGCATTTCGTCCTAGCTGGACTACCTTCAAATAGCGAAAAAGTTGATGTTCATAGCTGCCTGAATGCGAGGGTTTCGCGGGTCGCGCAGTCGGAAAGGGAGAGCCGTCATGAACAGTCGAGTGACCATGGGGCTGGCGGCCATCTTGTTGATCGCAGCGCTGGTTGTCGGATATTGGGGGCTGATGCTCAGTCATCCGCCGGCACCTGTGGTTCCGGCCGTCAGCGCACCTGTGGACAACCCGGCCGCTGCCGAGGAACCGGCGCGCCAGCCGGTGGTGGTGCTGGCCCACGATGTCCCTCCCTTCGTTCCCCTGACGGCCGCCGACCTGGTGATCGAGCGCCTGCGTATCGCCCCACCCGGCAGCTTCGGTTCGTTGCAGGAAGCGGTGGACCGCATTCCCTGGCGGCCCCTGAAGGCCGGGACCTGGCTCAGTGACGAGAGTTTCCAGGCCGGTGGCCCGCTGGCACGCATGATCCGTTCCGACGAGCGCGCGCTGGCAGTGGCCGTGGACGAGGTGATCGGGGCCGGCGGGCAATTGACGCCCGGGGACTATGTCGATGTGCTGCTGTTCCTGCGCCAGGATGCCAGCAATCTGCAGCAGTCGGCCCAGGTGGTGATTCCGGCGATGCGTCTGCTCAGCGTCGGCGAGCAACTGGGCCTGACCAATGATGGCAAGCCCGCGTCGGGCGCCAGTGCCAGTGAGCGGGCCAATCAGGAACTGCGTCGCGCGTCTGCCCGCACCGTGGTGCTGGCGGTTCCCGAACCGCTGTTGAGCCGGTTGATGCTGGCGACTCAGGTCGGCACCCTGCGCCTGGCGGTGCGCAGTGCCGATGAGCACCTGTTGCCTCGCTACTGGGCTGGCGAGAAGGTCGGTGCCGCCAACCTCAAGGCGGCCAGCGCCGAGCTGTTCCAGTTCAACCAGTTGGCCCTGGCCGGGGCCCCCAGGGGCCAGCCCCCGGTTGTCGAGAGCGGCGGGCGTGGCCAGGGGGCCGTGGTGATCCGTGGCAACCAAGTCAGTCAATCAACACCCTGATCTGCAAGGAAGCTTCGGATGAGTGGATCCCTGTCGAGCGTCAAACGAGTGGCCCGGGCCTTGTTCCGGTGGCGTTTGTCGGTGCAACGTAGCGGATTATCGAAATGAGCCAGAGCCTGAGCCAGACCTTCCTGGCAATCACCCGCAACACCACCGACCTGGAATGGCTGCAGGGCGCCCTGGCGCCGTTGGGCCAGGTGGTCAGCGCCGGCGGCAGTCTCGACGAGTTGCTGTCGCTGGTGGACGTCACCTTTGCCGGGCTGATTTTCGTCGGCCTCGACCGGGAGAACCTGGTGGCCCAGAGCGCCCTGATCGAAGGGTTGCTGGAGGCCAAGCCGATGCTGGCGATCGTCGCCCTCGGCGACGGCATGGACAACCAGCTGGTGCTCAATGCAATGCGCGCCGGAGCCCGGGACTTCGTCGCCTACGGCTCGCGCTCCAGCGAAGTGGCCGGGTTGGTCCGACGCCTGAGCAAGCGCCTGCCGGCGGTGGCACCGAGTGCGCAGATGGGCGGTTTCACCGTTCTGTACGGCGCCCAGGGCAATGCCGATGGGGCACTGTTGTCCACTCACCTGGCACTGGTAGTGCAGAAAAGCGGGCAACAGACCCTGCTGCTCGACCTCGGCCTGCCCCGGGGCGACAGCCTGGCGTTGCTCGGTCTGGAAAGCTCGTTCCATTTTGGCGACGCGCTGCGCCACCTGCGCCGCCTGGACTCGACGATGATCGACAGCGCCTTCACCCGCACCGAAGAGGGGCTGCGCATCCTCGCCTATGCCAGTGCCGACGAGCCCCTCAAGCGCACCAGCGCCGCCGAGTTGTACATGTTGCTCAGCGCCCTGCGCCAGCACTTCCAGCACATCATCGTCAATCTCACCGGACAGTCCGACAGCGAGGCCCTGCGCACTTTCGTCAGTCACTGCGACAAGCTGCTCTGGTACACCGACCAGAGTGTGCTCGATTGCCGACGCAACCTGACGATCCTCAACCTGTGGCGGGAAAAGGGCATGAAGCTCGACCACGCGCGGCTGCTGGTCGACCGTTATCTCAAGAACGTTTCACCGGACTCCGAAACCCTGGGCAAGACGTTCGGGCTGCCGGTCC
This sequence comes from Pseudomonas sp. Tof1, assembly GCF_055390395.1. NCBI lineage: Bacteria > Pseudomonadati > Pseudomonadota > Gammaproteobacteria > Pseudomonadales > Pseudomonadaceae > Pseudomonas > Pseudomonas sp. Tof1. The sequence goes on from NZ_AP024344.1 coordinate 694,195, forward strand.
TGTCGGTACTGCCCTTGAATGTCGAGGTGCGGCTGAATGCGAAGAACCAGGGCCAGACGCTGTTCGAGCTGGCCCCGCGCGAAGCCCTGACCCAGGGCCTCAAGTCCCTGGGCGAGCACCTGGCCAAGCGCTCCGAGGGCCGTACCAGGACCGCCGAGGGCTGGCTCAACCGGATCTGGGGGCATAAGTGATGAGCGAGAAACTGTTCGGCGGCCAGAGCCGTGGAGCGGCCGGCAACACCGATCATGAAGGGCTCAAGCTGGTTTTGCATCGCTACATCATCGATGCCATCGAGGAGTCGGGGAAGAACCTGCTGGAAGGCTCGCGCCAGGTCCTGGCGCAGTTCGTCATCGACAAGGTCGGCGAGTATGTGTCGCGCCTGCACCTGGCGATTTCCCGTTACGAGATGGAGCGGCTGGCGGAGGAGATCGTCGATGAACTGACCGGCTTCGGTCCGCTGGAGGTGCTGCTGCGTGACACGGCGGTCACCGAGATTCTGGTCAACGGACCGCATCGGGTGTTTCTCGAACGCGATGGCCTGTTGCACCAGAGCGACCTGCGTTTTATCGACGACCACCACGTGGAACGGGTCATCCAGCGGATCCTCGCGCCCCTCGGTCGACGCCTGGACGAGTCGTCACCGATGGTCGACGCACGGATGCCCGATGGCAGCCGGGTCAACGCGATCATTCCGCCGATCGCCCTGGACGGTCCTTGCCTGTCGATCCGCAAGTTTCGCAAGGACATGCTCAAGAGCAACGATCTGGTGGCGATGCAGACCATCGACCAGGCCATTCTCGAATTCTTCCAGGACGCCGTGGGCAAGCGCTGCAACATCCTGATCAGTGGCGGCACCGGCACCGGCAAGACCACCCTGCTCAATATCCTCAGCCAGTTGATCAACCGCCACCAGCGCCTGGTCACCATCGAGGACGTCGCCGAACTGCAACTCAACCATCCCCATGTGGTGCGCCTGGAGACCCGTCCGCCGAACGCCGAGGGCCATGGCGAGGTGAGGTCCAGCGACCTGATCCGCAACGCCCTGCGGATGCGCCCGGATCGGATCATCCTCGGCGAGATTCGCGGCGTGGAAGTGCTCGACGTGCTGACGGCGATGAACACCGGCCACGACGGTTCGATGAGCACGGTGCACGCCAACAATGCCCAGGACGCCCTGCTGCGCCTGGAAACCCTGGTGGGGCTGACCGGACGCCAGGTGGCGGAGAAGACCCTGCGCCAGATGATCTGCGCGGCGCTGGACGTGGTGATCCAGTTGACCCGCCTGCCCGATGGCCGTCGTTGTGTCAGCGAAGTGGTGGAGGTGGTCGGGGTTCGCGATGACATCTATGTCACCAACACCCTGTTCCGGCTCGATCGCCGCAACGGCTTCAGTTTCCAGCGCGATGCCGTCAACCCGGCGGGCGACAAGCTGCGGCGCGAGTTGCACCTGGGCTTCGACGATTGAGGAGGTCTGGCCATGTTCGCTCCGCTGTTGCTTGGGCTCACCTGCCTGCTGCTGCTCGGGCTCTCGCTGCGGCTGTTCTACCTGGCGATGCGCAAGACCGGCAACGAGCGGGTGCTCAGCCGTCTGACCGAGGGGCAACCGGAGTTGGTGACTGTCGCCAGTCCCGCCGGCCCGCTGAGGAACCATCTGGACCGGCTGTTCCTGCGTGCCGGGATGGATCGTCCGGGTGAGCGGCTGGTCCTGTGGCTGGTCGTCTGGATGGCGCTGGTCTTCCTGGGAGGGGTGTCAGTGGGGGTGGTCGGTCTGGTGCTGGTGTTGCTGATACCGCCGCTAGGCCTGAGGCTGTTCGTGGGCTGGCGTTACCGGCGGCGGGTGCGGCGGATGGTCGAGCAATTGCCGCAGATGCTCGACTATGCGGTGCGCAGCCTGAAGTCCGGGCGGACGCTGGCCGATGCGATCCTCGGTGGCATCGAGGCGTCGGCCGATCCGCTGCGCGAGTCCATGGCGCGTATCCGGCGTAACGTCGAACTGGGCGTCAGCCTGCCGGAGGCGGCCAGCGATTTCGCCGAGTTCTACGAGCGCGAGGAGTTTCGCTTCCTGGCACTTGGCCTGAAGGTCAACCACCGTTACGGCGGCAATGCCAGCGAACTGCTGGAAAACCTGATGAAGCTGATCCGCGAGCGCGATCAGGCCGCGCGGCAACTGCGCGCGATGACCGGCGAGACCCGCATGACCGCGGTGGTCCTGGCGCTCCTGCCGATCAGCGTGGCGGGTTACTTCATGGTGACCAACCCGGGGTATCTGCTGAACATGTGGCAGGATCCGAGCGGCCAGCGGATGCTGCTGTTTTCCTTTGGTCTGCAGGCGCTCGGTTGCCTGGCGCTGTGGCGCATGCTGCGGAGCGTATGACATGGCCCTGCTGATGAGTGTGCTGCTGTTTCTCGCCGCCCTGGTGCTGATCGTCGGCGACAGGCTGCAGAGGCGCCAGCGCGAACGGGCGGTGACCGAGCGTTTGCAGGGGCACATGGTGCGTGAGCGGCACAAGCTGAGCGATTGGCTGCGTGTTCTGGGTGAAACCCGTTTCGGCCAGCGCTCGGTGAGTATCGACAACGAAACCCAGGTGCTGCTCAACCGTATCGGTTGGCGCAAGGCGAACCAGCGCTCGTTGTTCGCCGCCTGCCAGATCGGCACGCCGGTACTGGTGCTGGTGCTCGTCCTGCTGGTACAGGGGCTGTTCTTTACCGAGCTGGAATCACCCTGGATCGCGCCGTTCCTCGGGCTGGCCGCCGGCTATCTGCTGCCCAAGCGCCTGTTGGTCATGGCCGCCACGCGTCGACAGCGGCAGGTCACTGTCGAGGTTTCGACCTTCATTCCGCTGTTGCGCATCCTCTTCGAGTCGGGCATGGCCGTGGAGCAGGCGTTGCGGGTGCTCGCCAGCGAATCCCGGCAACTGCTGCCGGTGCTGAGCGGCGAGTTGCAACTGGTCCTGGCCAGGGTCGATTCCGGTCTGGAGTTGAGCGAGGAACTGGGCAAGATGGCGCGGTTTCTGGCGGTCGACGAGTTCGACGACACTTGCGTCATTCTCCAGCAACTGCTCCAACAGGGCGGTGGGGCGATGAAGTCGTTGCTGGCGCTCAAGCAACTGCTCGATGACCGACGCCTGACCCGCTTGCAGGAGTACATCTCGAAGATGTCGGCGAAGATGTCGGTGGTGATGATGGTGTTTCTGTTTCCGGCGTTGTTGATCGTGCTCGCCGGCCCGGGTTTTACCGCCCTGAGCAAGGCCTTCGGCACGTCCTAGGCTATGTACGAAATCGCTTGAAACTTGGTTATGCGGCGTTAAAAACCGGCTCGGAATGCTCATTTACTCCAGTAAAGTCGGGCGCGACCCCGGCCGTTCCTCGCCGGTTTTTGCCTTGCCTAACCTGCGTTTCAAACAATTTCGTACACAGCCTAGGCGGGTTCAGTGAGCCGCCGCATCCCGCTGCCTTGGCCCGGCGGGCGACAGTGCCAGGGCCAGTTGCGTGCGGTTATGCATGTGGGTCAGTCGCAGCACCTGTGACACATAGAGCTTCACGGTATTTTCGGTGATGCCCAGTTCGCAGGCGATCTGGTAGTTGGTCTGGCCCTTGCCCACCAGGCGCGCCACCTCGATCTGGCGCGGTGACAACTGGCTGAAGATCTGCGCACCCGCCGGGCCCTGCGCCGTGTTCGATGCGTCTTCGGCGGCCTCCTCGCGACGCCCCTGGGGCGAGCGTCGGACACTGTCCAGGTCGTGATAGAGGTCATCGATGGACTCGGCGAGAAATTGCAGCTTCTGATTCAGGTGACCCAGACTTTCATGGTGCAGGCGTTCGGCGATCACCGCCTCCTGGCGTTGAATGCCTTCGAGCAGTTCCGCGAGGTCCACCGGTTTCTGGTAGTAATCGGCGATCCCGGCACGCAGGGCCTTGATCACGTCCTGCTTGTCGGCGCGCCCGGTCAGCATGATCGACTCGAAGATCCGGCGCTTGCCGGCCAGGCGCTGCAGCTCATGCACCAGCTCGACGCCATCGAGGTCGGGCAGATGCAGGTCGCACAGCACCAGGGCGATCCCGGAGTCTTCCCTGAAACGGTCGATGGCCACTTGGCTGGTCAGGGCGGGCACGCAGCGATAGCCGCTTTTTTCAAGAAATTCGCAGAGTTCTTCCACGATCAGCGGTTCGTCATCGACCACCAGCACCTTCATCTCAGAGACAAGCCTGTTCACGCGCTACTCCATGCTTTGCAAGCCAATGACCACGAGTTCCCTGCCCACGCGCGCAGCCTGGGGGCCTGAGATAAAAGTAGACGCACTTTCGCCCGCTGTACATCGCGGCCCCTAATGGAGGCTGGTGGTCATGCACAGCAGGCCGACCCACAGGAAAGGCGCGAACGGCTGTTTGTCCGAGGTTCCCGGCTCGAGGTTGTGCAGCATCCGCTTCAGCGGCTTGCCCAGCAGTGGCCAGAGCCGCGGGCCCAGCCAGAGCCAGAGCAGGCTGGCGACGCCGGCGCCGATGACCGTCCCGAGCAGGTAGCGGCTGTCGCTGGCCAGGGCCAGGGCGATCAGCAGCTTGACGTCGCCGGCTCCCAGGCGTGCCGTGACGTAGCCGGGCAGGGTCAGCAACAGGGCCAGCAGAAAGGCCCAGCCACCTTGCTCTGCCGAGGCCCCCAGCCAGGTAGTGCCACTCCAGAGCAGATAGAACAGCGCCAGTGCCGAGCCCCCAGGGTCAGGCTGTTGGCGATTTCCCGCTGGCGCAGGTCCTGCGCCGCGCAGAGTGTGAACCACAGAAGCAGGATGAGGCTGTGCATCGGCTAAAAAACGTCCTTTTCCGATGAATGATTCTATGCTGATAGCAACGTGCAGTTGTCAGGGTAGACGCAGTCATGATCCCAGGCCTCCCCGGAAAGCAAAAAGGCGCTGCCGCCATCGAGTTCGCGCTGGTCTTCGTGATCTTCTTCGCGGTGCTCTATGGCCTGGTCAGCTACAGCCTGCCGATGCTCATGGTGCAGTCCTTCAATGCCGCGACCGCCGAGGGCGTGCGGCAGGGCGCCCAGGTTGACCCGGTGGCCAGCGGCAACAACTACGCCACGCTGCTCAAGAGCACGGCGACAGCGGCGGCGGCCCAACGCCTGCAATGGATTCCGGCGGCGCTGAGTTTCAATGCGTCCAGCGATATCACCGCCACCTATACGGGGGCCTGCTGACGGTCAGTATCCAGTATCCGACCTCCCGCTTGCGCAGCGTGCTGCCGTTCCTGGTGCTGCCCGGGATCGGCACGGTGCCCAACCTGCCAGCCAATCTCAAGGCCAGCGCGAGCATGCAGTTTTGAGTTCCGGGGATCGGCTGTTGGGTCGTCTGCTCGGCCGGGCGGCGGAGCCCGCGCTCGCTCCTGCGTCCGAACCGTCGACCTCGGCGGCCGAATTGCGGATTCGCCTCGATGGCGATGGCCGCGTACTGGACGTCGCCGGGCCGCTGCGACATGGCTTGGCGGCACTGCCTCAGGGGGCGAGCTATCCACTGCGGGAGCTGCTGAGTGTGTCCAGCCACCTGTCGGTCGAAGGGCTGCCGGCGGACTGGCTCGGGCATATCCTCGACCTGGACTTCAACGGCCTGGCCGGACAGGTCGTGCACACCCGTGGCTGGCTCCAGCCCCATCAGGGCGGCTGGCTGTTGCAGGCGCTGGATGTCGGTGATCTGCTCAAGGACCACCAGGCCGCTGAGAATCGTGAGTACCTGCAGCACTTCGCCGCGCGAGTGAGCGAACAGTTGCGCCTGTGCAGCGTGGCGCGCCTGCCCCAGGTGCTGGCCGAGCAACTGCAGGCCCTGGCCCAGCGTTGGCATATTCCCTGTCTGGCCCTGGCCCTGCTCGATGGGCCCGGGCAGCAGTGGCAGGTGCACAGCCACTACCGGGCCCATGACGCCCCGCCGCTCTGGCACGACGGCCAGGCCCTGGGCACCGGCCTGGACAGCCTGAACGGCACCGCGCCGCTGCGTCTGGACGTGCGTGACGGCCTCAGCGAGTACCCGCGCCTGCTGGGCGTGATGGGCAATGCCGATGGTCTGCTGGTGCCCTTTCACGATGAGCATGGCGTCGCCGCCTGGCTGCTGTGCGGGTTCTATCCGGTGCGGCAACGCGCACCGCAGCTCAGCGACCAGGACTGGCTGCAACTGACGGCAGCCCTGGCCGCACCCTTACTGGGCCGGCGCCGTCAGCAGTTGCATCTGCAGCAGCAGGAACGCCTGGAGAGCCTCCAGGAACTGCTGGGCACGGGCTGGTGGGAATGGTCGCCGGCCAGGGACGAGTTGCAATTGGCGGCCCCCCTGGCCCAGACATTGGGCTTGGGCGAATCGACCTCGCTGCTGTCGATGGAAGACTGGCTGGCGGTGATCCATCCTGCGGACCGCGAGGAACTGGGCAGTTGCCTGAATGATCTGCGCCAGGGCCGGTCGATGCTGCTTTGCGTGCGCCTGTACCAGGACGACAGTGCGGATAATCCGCGCTGGTATCGGCTCCAGGGCCAGGCACTGGGGAGCGGCGAGACGCAACGGATCGTCGGCTTCATGCTCGACATCAGCGACGTCAAGAACCAGGAGCAGGCGGCTGCCGCTGCCCATGCGCGGCTGGAAAACCTGATCGCCAGCTCACCGGCGGTGATCTATGTCCAGCGTTACGTCGAGGGGGCATTGATACCCGTGTTCTTCAGCCACAGCCTGTTGCCCCTGTTGGGCCGGACCCTGGCCGATTGCACCCGGGATGGCTTGGCGCAGTGGATTCACCCCGAGGACCGCGACCGCTATTTCGAGCGTACCCGCCAACTGTTGCGCGAAGGCCATGTCAGTTGCCGTTACCGGCTCCGGGACCTGCGCGGCGACTACCACTGGCTGCTCGACGAGGCCCGGTTGTTGCGCGATGACCTGGGGATGCCGGTGGAGGCGGTGGGGCTGTGGATGGACGTCACCGAGGCGACCCTGGCCGCCGAACGCATCGAAAAAAGCGAGGAGCGCTATCGGGTCCTGGTGGAGGACTCGCCGGCGATGATCTGCCGCTATCGGCCGGACCTGACCCTGATTTTCGGCAACCAGCCGCTGGCGAAGTATCTGGAATACGCGCCGGAGCAGTTGCCGGGGATGAACCTGGGCAACTGGATGTCGCCGGAGCAGCATGCGGCATTCGTTCGACGCCTGGAACAACTGACGCCCGAGCTGCCGGTCAGCACGGCCGAGATCAGTCTGCAATTGCCCGGCCGCGAGCATGCCTGGTGGGTCTGGTCGGACCGTGGCCTGTTCGATGCGCAGGGTCGCCTGCAGGAGATCCAGGCCGTCGGCCGCGACAACACCGAGGTGCGCCGTTCCCAGCAACAGCTGACCCAGAGTGCGAAAATGGCCACCCTTGGCGAGATGGCCACGGGCCTGGCCCATGAAATCAACCAGCCGCTGAACGTCATGCGCATGGCCATCGTCAACGTGCTCAAGCGCCTGGGTAATGGCGATGTGCAGATCGACTATCTGCAGGACAAGCTCAACCGCATCGATGCCCAGGTCCAGCGGGCGGCGCGGGTGGTCGATCACATGCGGGTGTTCGGCCGTCGGTCGGAGATCGAGGCCGCGCCGTTCAACCCGGCCCAGGCGGTGGAGGGCACCCTGTCGCTGCTCAGCGAAGGCATGAAGGGCAAGGGCGTGCAGTTGCGCGTGCCACCGATCGAGTTCGAGGTACAGGTGCGGGGTTTTGTCGACCAGTTGGAGCAGGTGCTGATCAACCTGATGGTCAATGCCCGGGATGCGCTGCTGAGCAAGCGCGAGAAGCAGCGCGACTTCGAACCCTGGATCTCGGTCACCGCCGAGCGTGACGAGCGTTCGGTACGGCTGATCGTCGAGGACAATGGCGGCGGCATCGACCCGCGCCTGCTGGAGCGGATCTTCGAGCCGTTCTTCACCACCAAGCCGGTGGGCATCGGTACCGGCCTGGGGCTGTCGGTGAGCTACGGCATCGTCGAGAACATGGGCGGGCGGATGAGCGTGCGCAACGGCGACGATGGCGCACGGTTCTGTGTCGAGTTGCCGCTGGTGCTAGATCACTAGGTAGGCCTTGCCGGTCTGGCCGCAGGTGAGGTTGGCGCCGACGTCGGTCTGGTTGAGGTTGATGCCCAGGGCGGACAGCAGATTATTGACCAGGGGGTCCAGCAATGGACTGAGCAGGCCGGTTATCACGGGCGTCAGCAGGCTGCTGACGCCGCTGATCAGGCCGCCAGCGGCAGCGACGATGTTTCCCAGCGGATTGCTGTTGACCGGCTGGTAGACGTTCAAGCTGATGCCCGACAAGGTGCTGGCCAGGCTGGCGACCACATTCGAAGTCGGCGTCGCGGCCAATACGCTGGGCGGCAGATTGAGGTTGGGAGGCGTCGCATAGGGTGAGGCGGCGCTGGCGAACACCAGGTCCTGGGTATTTTGTCCGACGCTGGTGTTTACCATGAGGCCTATGCCCCCCGCCGCAAATGCGTTTCTGGCCGGGCCGCAACTGCCTACGCCGAGAATCTTGTGACATGTCCAGGTTCCCAGATCGATCAGCGGCAGTGGGGCGACGGTAGGTTCTGCCGAGGATGCGAAGGCACTCGTCGGGTCTATCTGGCCCACTTTCAGGCTGGCTATCGATGTGGTGGTCCGAGCGGTCAGGCTTTTTGTACCGGCATTGTTCACCGGGCAGCCATAGGCGGTGACATAGCTTTCGGCCCCTCCGGTGTCCAGGCTGACGTTGATTTGCGGGGTGTTGAGTATCTGCGGGCTAAGCTGCATGCAGCCGGCTCCCAGCAGGCAGCTTGCCGAGTTGATGGTTGCGGCAAGGTTCAGGCTCAGCAGCGCGTTCAGGGTGGGGGTCAGATTGGCGACAAGTCCCAGGGTCGCATTGGCCAGGCCGGTTATACCCGACAGTACGGGCAGGTTGACGGATATGAAGGTTCTGACTTGTGCTGTACGTACATAAATGCGGTTGGGGCCCAGTCTAGTGTCGCCGGCAACGGCCAGTTTCGGATCGCCCATCGCGGACAGTTGTGGCGCCTGTATGACCTTCACCTGCAGTGTCACACCCGCCAGCCCCAGCACATTGACCGGGAGTGTCGCTGCTGCTGCACTTTGACTGTTGGAGAGCTGGATGAAACCCTGGATCAGTTGGAATAACTGGATGTTGGCGTTCAGTCCGCTCGAGGGAGTGCCGGTTTGCAATTGCAGCAGGTCGCCAACCCTGATCGGGGTGGTATTGGCCGCAGCGATTTGCAGATTGCCCAGCGCCGTCACGACATCGGCGCTCGCGCCATTCATTTGGGCGACGGTTGCGGCCACCTGGACCAGTTGGGTCACGGCCACCGTCGTGTTGAGCAACTGCGTGTAGTTACCTGCCGAGACATTCAGCCTGATTGCCAGTTGGTCCAGATAACTGAGCAGGTTGATATCGGTGCCGAGCAGGCCATTCCACCCGGCGGCGGTCAGACTCACGCTGCCCCCCAGCAGGCCGGAGAAGATCGGATTGAGCAGGTTGGACTTGGCGGTATCGACCGTTCCCAGTGAACTGCGCAGCGTCAGTTGGGCAATGGTCGGTTGGGGCGTGGCGGCGACGGCGGTTGCTGTCAACTGGGTGGTGGTGCTGGTTGTTCCTTTTGCAAACAGCGCATGGATCCCCGCTGCGATACTGGTCGTGACGGTGTTGCTGGCGATCACGCGAATGGCCGTGGATTGAGTGGCGTCGGCAGAGAAGGTTCGCAGGTTGGCGGCGCTGGTCACGATGCGGCCACAGGTGACGTTCAGGGTCTGGCCGGTGCCTGGAGTAAAACCGTTACGGGTTGCGCTTTGCGTGGCATAGCTGGCCGCGCTCAGTCCCGCCTCGCAGTTTCCGCCACGAGTGACAGCCTCCAGCGCCGCCGTATCGGCAACCCGCTGCAAGCTGCGCTTCGCCAGGTACAGTCGTCCGCTGTCGACCACCACCACCATGCTCAGCAGCGCCAGGCCGAGCGTCAGGGCGGCCATCAGGCCGATCGCGCCGCGCTGCTTCGACGGGCCGCGAAACACCGGCGAGCGACGGGGGAAAGACATCGAGCACTCCTTTGCCGGCGCGTGGCCGAGCGCTTACTTTCCTGTATTGCCTGCCAGTGTAGTCAAGGCCGGCGCACAGCGCTGGCCAGTCGCCAGGTTTGCGGCGAACGGTGAGGTCCGTTCGCCACGGTCAACAACCTGGCGGGAAAAGGGCCGTTTATCTGGGCGGATAGTTGGCCATCACCTGGGCCACGGTCCGGTTGATGGCGGCGCTGCGTTCGGCAGGGGTTGGCGTGTTGTCCACCGCCTGTTCGGCGCTGCCGCGCCAGACCAGCTTGCCGTCCTTGCCGTCGAAGAGGTCCACCTGGATCGTCGCGACCTGGTAGTCGATGTTGCGTACCTCGGTATAGCCCGGGCCCGCCCACAGGCCGCCGCCACGCCATGGGCCGCCCCAGGCGCCGCCGTAGTTGGTGCTGATCTGTTGCTGGCGGTTGTCGACGATCAGGTAGGCCTGCACCTTCAGGTCGGCCTTGCCACCGGCCGGCGCCGGACGCAGGCCACGCTGGTCGAGTTGCTCGGCGACCGCCTGGCGGATGCGCTGTTCGGTCAGGTCACTCTTGATCCGTGGATCATCCGGTCGATATTGCAGCGCGGGTTCTTTCCAGCTCCAGCTGCGGTAGCCGGCGAAGTCGCGGCTGGCGTCGAAGTCGTGGTTGACCTGGGTGGTTTCGCAGGCGCTGAGCAGCACGGCAAAAGCCACTAAAGCGAGACGGCGGAACATGATTTTTCTCCGGTAGCCTGGCAGGTTGGTTAGCTGGGCGGGTAGGCGGCCAGGGCCTTGTGCACCGCTTCGCGCAGGGCATCCGCGCGTTCGAGCTGATTGCCCTGGTTGGCCGTTTCGGCGCTGGCGCTCCAGACCGGTTGGCCGGTCGCCGCGTCGAACAGACTGACTCGCGCCACGAGCACCTGGACTTCATAGGTGCGCACGATCGGCACGCTGTTGTACACGCCGTAGCGGTTGCCATACGGCCCCCCGCCATAAGCCCCGGCGTAGCCATAGTCCTCCTGGACCTGGCGCAGGCGTTTTTCCAGGTGCACGTCGGCGCTCACCCGCAGGTCCGCCAGCGCTCCGTCACGCCGGGGCCGCAGGCCCTGTTCGTCGAGGGCGTTGCCGACCATCTCGGCCAACTGCGCGGAGTCGGCCCAGGTGGTGCCGGCGGGCAGGCGATCGTTGAGCCAGGCCCAGGTCCGATAACGGCCATAGTCACGGGCCGGCGCCGGGTAGGCGCTCAGGTCGAGAGTCCTGGCGGCCTGGGGTGGCGCTGGCGGGATCGGCATCGAACTGGCGGTGTACGGGTTCGGGCTCGAACAGGCTGCCAGCCCGAGGCACAGCATTGACAGCACGAAACGGCGATTCATTGCATCCTCCGTATCACACCGGACGGCAGATCCAGTGCAGGTAGCGCCCCAGCCCGGCAAAGCTGGGGTGGCGACGATGGGCCAGTTCCATCTCCAGCAGGTCGACCAGTTCGGCGCGATTCTGGAACTCGACCGGCATGTAGTCATGGAACACCCGCACGCCGCTTTGGGTCTCGACGCTCCACAGACCTTCAAGTTGCGCCGCCAGCTCCCGAGGATCAAGCGGTTGTTGCGGGGTCAGGCTCTGTTTCTCGCCGGCCATGTCGTTCTTGCGCATCTTGCGGAAATGGCCCTTGAGCAGGTTGCGGTAGATCAGCGCATCGCGGTTGTAGAAGGCCAAGGACAACCAGCCGCCGGGTTTCGCCAACTGGTGCAGCACCGGCAGGATCGCGTGGGGTTCGGCCAGCCATTCCAGCACCGCGTGGCACAGCACCAGGTCGTAGGGCTCGGTGAGCTGGCCGAGCAGTTCCTGCCACGGCGCCTGGATGAAGATCGCCGGCTGCCCGGCCTCGGCGAAGCGCTGGCGGGCACCTTCGAGCATCGGCTCGGCGGGCTCGGCCAGGGTAACGTGATGACCGCGCTGGGCCAGCCACAGCGACATGTGGCCGAGCCCGGCGCCGATATCCAGCACCCGCAGCGGCCGGTCCGGCAGGCTTTCGGCGAGGTCGGCCTGCAGCACCGCGAGGCGGATCGCGCCCTTGGCACCGCCGTAGATCTTCTCGGCGAAGCGGGTGGCCAACTGGTCGAAATGACGGTCACTCATTGGGCGAACCGCCGCTCGCTGTCGGCCAGCTTGGCGCGCACCACTTCGTTCATGTCCAGCCCCAGTTCGCTGCACAGCAGCAGGAGATAGAGGACGATGTCCCCGACTTCCTGCCCGGCATGGGCGAGCTTCTCCGCGGGCAGCTGGCGTGACTGATCCTCCGTCAGCCACTGGAAAATCTCCACCAGCTCAGCCATCTCGACACTGGCGGCCATCGCCAGGTTTTTCGGGCTGTGGAATGGTTTCCAGTCGTTGCGATCGCGGATGCCGTGCAGGCGTTGGGTCAGTTCGTCGAGGTTCATGCGTGGTGTTCTCCTTCCAGGCGACTAGCTTCCGGTGGATGGGAGCGGGAAGCAAGGGCCTGGCCATGAAGAGAACGTGCCAGGCGGATGAAATATTCATCGGCCTCAGCCAATTGTCAGCTTGCCTCAGGCGATGGGCTGCCAATGACCGCTCATGTGTTCCAGCTCGCCGGCGCCGAGCAGCCGCAGGTCGCCACTGGAGCCCGGAACGCTGGCGTAGAGCACCATTTCGTTGGGCAGGTGCACCGGTTTCCTGAACGTCACCGCGATCTCGATATTCGCCGCCGGCAGGTGGTTGCCCAGGGCCGCCAGAGTGCGGGCCTTGTTCCACAGACCGTGGGCGATGGCTCTGGGAAAACCGAACAGCCGGGCGCTGAGGGCGCTCAGGTGGATCGGGTTGTAGTCGCCGGAAACCTTGGCATAGTGGCGGCCGATATCGCCCGGGCACGGCCAGCGCGTCAGTTCCAGCAGGGGCGCCGACTCGGATTGCAGGGCCGCGGGTGGCCCGCCCGGCAGCTCGACGCCGCGACAGAGCATGCGGCTCTCAGCTTCCCACAGCGGGCCCAGGGCATCGTCGATCTGGGTCACCAGGTCGAAGGTCGCGCCCTTGGGGTGCGGTTGCAGGTTCTGCACCTGCACCCCGACCCGCAGGCTGGTGACCCCGCCGAGCGGGCGCAGGATGCGGATGCGGTTGCTCAGGTGCACCAGGCCCAGCAGCGGAAAGGGAAAGTTTTTCGCGGTCAGCAACTGCAATTGCAGGGGAAAGGCCAGCACATGGGGATAGGTCGCCGGCATCAGGCCGGTGTCGCCGAACCCGCAGATCCGCCGGTAGGCGGCCAGGCGCTTGGTGTCGACGGTGGCCCAGCAGCGCAGGCCCTCGCTTGGCAGTTGCGTGCCGGTGATCTTGCGGCGGCGGGCTGCCCGGAGATACAGGCCGGGCAGCCCGGGGGCAGTGGTCAGGTATTGCCAGTTCACCAGCATGCTCAGGCCCCCAGTACGCTTTGTCCACAGACCCGCAGGGCCTGGCCGCTGACCGCGCCGGAGCCCGGCTGGGCCAGCCAGGCCACGGCTTCGGCGACATCCTGGGGCAGACCGCCCTGGCCCAGGGAACTCATGCGCCGCCCGGCTTCGCGCAGGGCGAAGGGGATGTGCGCGGTCATCTGCGTTTCGATGAAGCCGGGAGCCACCGCGTTGATGCTGATGCCGCGCTCGCGCAGCTGCGGGGCCCAGGCTTGGGCCAGACCGATCAGCCCGGCCTTGCTCGCGGCATAGTTGGTCTGGCCGCGGTTGCCGGCGATCCCGCTGATGGAGGCCAGCAGGATCACCCGGCCATGGTCGTGCAGGGTGCCGCTGTCGAGCAGCGCCCTGGTCAACACCTGGGGGGCGTCGAGGTTGACGGCCAGTACCGCGTCCCAGAACTCCGGGGTCATGTTCGCCAGGGTCTTGTCGCGGGTGATGCCGGCGTTGTGGACGAGGATGTCGAGCCCGTCCGGCAGTTGCTCCAGCAATTGCGTGGCGGCATCCTCGGTGCAGATATCGAGGGCGATGCTGCGCGCGCCGAGGCGGGCGGCAAGGGCTTCGAGATCGCTCCTGGCCTGGGGCACGTCGAGCAGGATGAGGTCGCCGCCATCGCGGGCCAGGGTCTCGGCGATGGCAGCACCGATGCCCCGCGCCGCGCCGGTGACCAGCGCCTTGCGGCCGGCCAGCGGGCGGCTCCAGTCCAGCACCCGGCGGCTGCAGGCGCTCAGGTGCAGCACCTGGCCGCTGACATAGGCACTTTTCGGGGACAGGAAGAAGCGCAGGGCGCCTTCCAACTGGTCCTGGGCATCGTCATCCACATACAGCAACTGCACGGTGCCGCCGTTGCGCAGTTCCTTGGCCAGCGAGCGACTGAAGCCCTCCAGGGCCCGTTGTGCGCTGGCGGCGAAGGGATCGCGCAGGTTCTGCGGGGCGCGTCCGAGCAGCAGCACATGGGCGCACGATTCGAGGTTCCTCAACAGCGGCTGGAAGAATTCGCGCAGTTGCTTGAGCTGGTCCACCTGTTCGATGGCGCCGGCGTCGAACACCAGCGCCTTGAGGCGGGGCCCGTGGCCGGGAATCCAGGCGCTGCAGCCAGGCACTTCGCTGCCGTAGCTGTAGACCGCATCGGTCAGCCGCTGGGCGAACCCGCCGATCTGCGCGGCCAGGGGCCCGCCGCCCAGCAGCAGGGCGCCCTCGACCGGCCGCAGGCGGCCGGCCTGCCAGCGCTCCAGACGCGTCGGTGCCGGCAGGCCAAGCGCGCCGACCAGGCGCTGGCCGATCGTCGAGTTGGCGAAGTCGATATAACGGTCAGACATGGAACGCTCTCCGGCGACAGGGGTTCAAAGGTGGACCGCGAAGGCGTGGCGGTGGTTCGTTTTCTAAGAAAGGTCCTACTCTTTTAGCGGCAGTGTCATTCGAATAATAGGGAGTTTTTTATGAATACGTTGCGCCGTGTTGCGATCATCGGGGGCAATCGCATTCCGTTTGCCCGCTCCAACGGTGCCTATGCCAGCGCGAGCAACCAGGCGATGCTGACGGCGGCGCTGGAAGGGTTGATCGAACGTTTCAACCTGCATGGCCTGCGCCTGGGGGTGGCGGCGGGTGCCGTGCTCAAGCATTCGCGGGATTTCAACCTGACCCGCGAGTGCGTGCTGGGCTCGCGGCTGTCGCCGCAGACCCCGGCCTATGATATCCAGCAGGCCTGCGGCACCGGGCTGGAGGCGGCGTTGCTGGTGGCGAACAAGATTGCCCTGGGGCAGATCGAGTGCGGTATCGCCGGTGGCGTCGATACCACTTCCGATGCGCCGATCGGCGTCAATGAAGGTCTCCGACAGATCTTGTTGCAAATCAATCGGGGCAAGAGCCTCGGGGAGAAACTCAGGACGCTGCTGCAATTGCGCCCTGGGCACCTGAAACCCGAGCTGCCGCGCAATGGTGAGCCGCGCACCGGGTTGTCCATGGGGCAGCACTGCGAGTTGATGGCCCAGGCCTGGAGTATCCCGCGTGACGAGCAGGACCAGTTGGCCCTGGAGAGTCATCGCAAGCTGGCCGCCGCCTACGCCGAAGGCTGGCATGACGACCTGCTCACGCCCTTTCTCGGCCTGAACCGTGACAACAACCTGCGCCCCGACCTCAGCCTGGAAAAGCTCGCGGGGCTCAAGCCGGTGTTCGAGCGCAGTGCCAGGGGAACGCTGACGGCGGGCAATTCCACGCCGCTGACCGATGGCGCCTCGCTGGTGCTGTTGGGCAGCGAGGACTGGGCGCGCGAACGTGGGCTGCCGGTGCTGGCCTACCTGCGTGACGGCGAAGCGGCGGCGGTGGATTTCGTCAAGGGGGCGGAGGGGCTGCTGATGGCGCCGGTCTATGCGGTGCCGCGGCTGTTGGCGCGTAACGGCCTGACCTTGCAGGACTTCGACTACTACGAGATTCATGAGGCGTTCGCCGCCCAGGTGCTGTGCACCCTGAAGGCCTGGGAAGATCCGGAATACTGCAGGAACCGGCTGGGGCTCGACGCGCCGCTGGGCTCGATCGACCGCAGCCGGCTCAACATCAAGGGCAGCTCATTGGCGGCGGGACATCCATTTGCGGCCACGGGTGGGCGAATCGTCGCCAACCTGGCGAAACTGCTGGACCGGGCGGGGCAGGGGCGCGGTCTGATCTCCATCTGTGCGGCCGGCGGCCAGGGCGTGACGGCGATCGTCGAGCGCTGATGCAGTACCTGTGGGCATTACCTGCTTTCTGTGGAGGGGGCATTGTCTTGTGTCTGGCTCTGGCCTAAGGTCGCATCCGTCAGCCAGCAGGCGCTATAAGGTTCAGTCATGTCGAACAACGGACAACGCGGGCCCGAGCGGCAGATCCCGGCGCTGTCGGCCCTGCCACGCCCGCTGTATGCCCGGGCGGAAAGCCTGGATGCCGGTTCCTGGACCTCACGGCACAGTCACGACTGGGTGCAGTTTTCCTATGCCATCAGCGGCGTCCTGGGTGTGCACACCGCCGAGGGCAGCTTCTTCGCACCACCACAATGGGGGGTATGGATCCCGGCCGGGCTGGAGCATGAGGTGGTGACGTCGATGCAGGCGGAAATGCGCAGCCTGTATGTGCGCAGGGAGGACTGCCGGTGGGCGGCGGAGCGTTGCCGGGTGCTGGAGGTGACCCCGCTGGCGCGGGAGCTGATCAAGAGTTTCTGCCTGCTGCCAGTGGATTATCCCCAGGAGGGCAGCGCCGAGTCGCGTCTGGTACAGGTGTTGCTCGATCAGTTGGCGAGTCTGCCGGAAGTGGGGTTTTCCCTGCCATTGCCGCGCCATCCGCGCCTGCTCGGCCTGTGCAATGAGTTGATCGAAAGCCCGGAACAGGGCGCGAGCCTGGGGCAGTGGGCGCAACGCCTGGGGATGTCGGAGAAGACCCTGATGCGCCTGTTCCAGCGCGAGACGGGGCTGAGTTTCCGTGGCTGGCGCCAGCGCATGCGGCTGTTGTCGTCCCTCGGTGCGCTGGAGGAGGGGGACAGCGTGACGCGGGCGGCGCTGTCCTGCGGGTATGACTCGACCTCGGCGTACATCGCGGCGTTCAAGGGCTTGTTCGGCTATACGCCGGGGGAACTGTTCCGCCACTGAAACGAATCTTGAGGAGCCCTTCGCGGGCAAGCCCGGCTCCTACAGCAGCCGTTTGGTGTACGACACAAACCTGTAGGAGCAGGGCTTGCCCGCGAAAGAGCCCTTGAGCCTTGCCGGGAATCCTGAGCGGATGCCTGAATCAGGTCCGGAAACGCTTGACCAGGCTGTCCAGCTCATTGGACAGCCCGGCCAGGCTCTGGGAGTCCAGCCGCGCCGAGTTCGCCAGTTCCGCCACCAGTTGCGCATCGCCATGAATCTGGCTGATGTGCCGGTTGATGTCTTCGGCCACCTGATGCTGCTCCTCCGCCGCCGTGGCGATCTGGGTGTTCATGTCACGGATCACGTCCACCGATTCGCGGATCTGCCCGAAGCTGCTGCGGGCCAGGCCGATGCGTGTCACCGACTCTCGCGAAACCTCGAGGCTGGCGTGCATCTGTTGCGCCACCTGGCTGGTGCGCTTGGCCAGGTTGCCCAGCAGCCCGTCGATTTCCGCGGTGGAGTCCGCGGTACGCTTGGCCAGTGCCCGCACTTCGTCCGCCACCACGGCGAAGCCACGGCCCTGCTCGCCGGCCCGGGCCGCCTCGATCGCGGCGTTCAGCGCCAGCAGGTTGGTCTGTTCGGCGATCGAACGGATGGTGCCGAGGATCGACTGGATGTTGTTGCTGTCATTCTCCAGTTGCTGCATCGACTGGGCCGACTGTTCGATTTCATGGCTCAACTGGTCGACGCTGTGCACTGCCGCGTCGATCTGCTGCTGGCCTTCGCGGGCCTGGCGCTGGCCGCTGTCGGCGGACTCCGCAGCCTGGCTGCAGGAGCGCGCGACCTCGTTGGCGGTGGCGACCATCTCGTGGAAGGCCGTGGACACCATGTCCACCGCTTCGCGCTGGCGTCCGGCGGCGTCGGCCATGTCGTTGGAGACGCGGGTCGAGCTGTGCGACGAATCGAGGATCTTGTTCGCCGACTGGCCGATATGCTGGATCAGCCCGCGAATCGCCCCCAGGAACTGGTTGAACCAGCCGGCCAGTTGCGCGGTTTCGTCGCTGCCACGGACCGTCAGGTTCTGGGTCAGGTCGCCATTGCCCTGGGCGATGCCCTCCAGGCCGCTGGAAACCCCACGGATCGGCCGCACGATGAGGCTGGCGAAGCTGGCCCCGACCAAGGCGAAGACTACCGCGAGCACCAGGGCGATGATCCCGATCAGCCAGGTCAACTGGTTGGCGCTGCTCATCACTTCGCTCTGCTTGACCATGCCGATGAAGGTCCAGCCCAGCTTTTCCGATGGCCAGACATTGGCCATGTAGCGTTCGCCATCGATCTCGACTTCCACCAGGCCCTTGCCGGCCTTGGCCAGTTCGGCATAGCCGCCGCCGAGGCTGTCGAGGTTCTTGAAATTGTGCTCCGGCTGCTTGGGGTCGACCAGCAGGTTGCCGCTGTTCTCCATCAGCATCAGGTAGCCGCTGTCACCGAGCTTGATCTGCTTGACGATTTCGGTGAGCTGCTTGAGGGTCACGTCGACGCTGACCACGCCGCCCTGGGCGCCAAGCTTGTTGTCCACGGTACGCACGGTCGCGACCATCACCGCGTCGTCGGGTGCCCAGTAGTAGGCCGCGGTGCGCAGGGTCTTGCCGGGGTTGGCCAGGGCGGTCTTGTACCAGGGACGTGCGCGCGGGTCGTAATTGTTGAGCTTCAGGTCTTCCGGCCAGCTGACATAACCGCCGGTGCCGACGCCATAGGACACGTAGGAGTAGGCCGGGTGGGTCTTGGCCAGGCCTTCGAACAGGTCGAATATCTGCTTGTCCTGCTCGCCGAGTGGCCCCTGGGGCGGGGTGGCGCTCATGTAGGTCTTGAGGCTGCCATCGGCATTCCTGAGCAGCGGATGATTGGCCATGTAATCGATGTTCTGGCTGACCCCATCGAAGAACACCTGTATCGCATTGTTGACCTGGCGGATTTCCCGGCCGCTGCCATCGACGAAGTTGGTGCGCGCCTCACTGCGCAGATTCAATACCACCAGGGTGGCAACCAGCACCACCGGCAAACAGGCGACGACTGCAAACGCCCAGGTCAACTTCTGCTTGATGTTCATCCGCGCTCCAGATTTGTTCTTTTTGGCCCGCGGGCGACGATGACACGCGGAACAGGGCTGCTGTGAAGGTCGAGCGGCAATGAAGATCCGTTTCGCAGGCGGCGTGCCGAATGTCCGACAAAATCACCACTCTCTCTGAGCGCTTCGGCCCAGATGGAAAAAAATTTAGACCATCTGGCGAATATTCGCGTTTTTGCCGAGTATTCGTGTTCCGGTCACGGTCGGAGATGAGAGGATGCAGGAGTGGGAATGCTCTGGCAGGTGTCGGCTATCATCCTGTAGCCCGCTGGAATTGCCGCAGGAATCTGGCACATTGAGTGCATTGGAGGGCATTCGAGGTCGGCATCTTTCGCACGCTGTGCGAGGATGGTCGTGCACGAATGATGGTCGCGTATTTGGTAACAAGGACCCAGAATAAAAGCTGATGAAGACTCCAAAACGCATTGAACCGCTGATCGAGGACGGTCTGGTCGACGAGGTGCTGCGCCCACTCATGAGTGGCAAAGAGGCAGCTGTCTACGTGGTGCGCTGCGGCAAAGAGCTGCGTTGCGCCAAGGTTTACAAGGAGGCGAACAAACGAAGTTTTCGTCAGGCGGCCGAGTATCAGGAAGGCCGCAAGGTGCGTAACAGCCGCCAGGCCCGGGCCATGGCCAAGGGTTCCAAGTTCGGCCGCAAGGAAGCCGAGGATGCCTGGCAGAACGCCGAAGTGGCGGCGCTGTTCCGCCTGGCCGGTGTCGGTGTGCGGGTGCCCAAGCCGTTCGACTTCCTCGATGGCGTGCTGTTGATGGAGCTGGTGGCGGACGAGCACGGCGATGCCGCGCCGCGTCTCAATGATGTGGTGCTGGAGCCGGAGCAGGCGCGCGAGTATCACGCCCTGCTGATCTCGCAGATCGTGCGGATGCTGTGCGCCGGCCTGGTGCACGGTGACCTGTCGGAGTTCAATGTGCTGCTGGCACCGGATGGTCCGGTGATCATCGACCTGCCCCAGGCGGTGGATGCGGCGGGCAACAACCATGCCTTCAGCATGCTCGAACGCGATGTCGGCAACATGGCCGCGTACTTCGGCCGCTTCGCCCCGGAGCTCAGGCAGACCCGTTATGCCAAGGAAATGTGGGCCCTGTACAAGGCCGGCACCCTACATCCCGAGAGCGTCCTGACCGGCCGGTTCGCCGAGGAGAAGGGGCGGGCGGATGTCCGTGGCGT
Source organism: Pseudomonas sp. Tof1 (assembly GCF_055390395.1). Taxonomy (NCBI): domain Bacteria; kingdom Pseudomonadati; phylum Pseudomonadota; class Gammaproteobacteria; order Pseudomonadales; family Pseudomonadaceae; genus Pseudomonas; species Pseudomonas sp. Tof1. Next base: position 714,606 of record NZ_AP024344.1, read on the forward strand.
GCTGCGCGAGATCGAGGCGGCGCGTTTCGACGAGGAACGCCGGCAGGCGATCCGCTCGGCCGAAGATGCCCCGCGCGGGCGCCATGCCGAAGAGCCGACGCCCCCCTGGATGCAGCGCTGATACGCAGGCTCAGGCCTTGGCGCAACAACTGCCCGAGGCCAGGTCCTTGAGGATCGGGCAGTCCGGGCGGTGATCGCCATGGCAATGCTCCACCAGTTCCTGCAAGGTGTCGCGCAAACCGACCAACTCGTCGATCTTGCGGTTCAACTCGTCGATATGCTGGCGTGCCAGGGCCTTCACGTCGGCGCTGGCGCGCTGGCGGTCCTGCCAGAGCGTCAGCAGCTTGCCGACTTCCTCCAGGGAGAAGCCCAGGTCCCGCGAGCGCTTGATGAACGCCAGGGTGTGCAGTTCATCCGGACCGTAGAGACGGTAGCCGCTGTCGGTGCGGCTGGCGGCCCTGAGCAGGCCGATGGACTCGTAGTAGCGAATCATCTTGGCGCTCAGGCCACTCTGGCGGGCTGCTTGGCCGATGTTCATGCCGTCTCCTTCAATCGAGGTCTGTAGGTTTCCAGGTCTTGAGCAGCAACGCGTTGCTGACCACGCTGACGCTGGACAGGGCCATCGCCGCGCCCGCCAGTACCGGGTTGAGCAGGCCGAAGGCGGCCAGCGGGATGCCGATCAGGTTATAGACGAAAGCCCAGAACAGATTCTGCCGGATCTTCGCATAGGTCTTGCGGCTGATTTCCAGCGCCGCCGGCACCAGTCGTGGATCGCCGCGCATCAGAGTGATACCGGCGGCCTGCATGGCGACGTCGGTGCCGCCGCCCATGGCGATGCCGATATCCGCGGCGGCCAGGGCCGGGGCGTCGTTGATGCCGTCGCCGACCATCGCCACCACGCCGCTCTTTTTCAGTTCGCCGACGGTAGCGGCCTTGTCGGCCGGCAACACTTCGGCGTGCACATCGTCGATGCCCAGGGCCTCGGCCACCACGTTGGCGCTGCCGCGGTTGTCGCCGGTCAGCAGGTGGCTGCTGATCTGCCGTGCGCTCAGTTGGGCGATCGCCTGCGCTGCGCCGGCCTTCAGCGTGTCACCGAAGGCGAACAGTGCCAGCACCCGGGGTTGCGGACTCTGTTCGATCAGCCAGGACAGGGTCCGGCCCTCGGCCTCCCAGGCTTGCGCCGCGTGTTCCAGGGGGCCGGGCTGCAGCCCGCTTTCGTCGAGCAGGCGGCGGTTGCCCAGGGCCAGGGCGCGGCCGTCCAGTTCGCCGGCGATGCCGCGTCCGGTCAGCGAGCGGCTGACCCGGATATCCGCGACCGCCAGGCCGCGTTCGGCACAGGCATCGAGCACCGCCCTGGCCAGCGGGTGTTCGCTGCCGCGTTGCAGGGCGCCGGCCAGTTGCAGGGCCTGCGCTTGATCCGCGTCGACGGCCGACAGGTGGGCGATGCGCGGGGTGCCGGAGGTCAGGGTGCCGGTCTTGTCGAACACCACGCGGCTGACCTCATGGGCCCGCTCCAGGGCTTCGGCGTCCTTGATCAGGATGCCGTGGCGCGCGGCGACGCCGGTGCCGGCCATGATCGCGGTGGGCGTCGCCAGGCCCAGGGCGCAGGGGCAGGCGATCACCAGCACCGCCACCGCGTTGATCAGCGCCGTTTCCAACGGCGCACCGTACAGCCACCAGCCGACCAGGGTCGCCAGGGCCAGCAGCAGGACGCTGGGGACGAACACCTGGCTGACCTTGTCCACCAGCTTCTGGATCGGTGCCTTGCCGGCCTGGGCGTCTTCCACCAGGCGGATGATCCGCGCCAGGACGGTTTCGGCACCCAGCGCCAGGGTCCTGACCAGCAGGCGGCCTTCGCCGTTGATGGCGCCGCCGGTGATCCTGTCTCCCGGCTGTTTCGGCACCGGCAGGCTTTCGCCGCTGATCAGCGCTTCGTCGGCGTGGCTCTGGCCCTCGACCACCTCACCGTCGACCGGAAAGCGCTCGCCGGGCTTGACCAGCACCAGGTCGCCGAGGCGCAGGGTGCTGATGGCGACTTCCTGTTCGCGCCCGTCGATCACCTGGATCGCCCGTTCCGGGCGCAAGGCTTCCAGGGCGCGGATGGCGCTGGCGGTCTGGCGCTTGGCGCGGCTTTCCAGGTATTTGCCCAGCAACACCAGGGCGATCACTACCGCCGAAGCCTCGAAATACAGGTGGGGCATGTGCCCCGGGTGGGCGTTGGCCCACTGGTAGAGGCTCAGACCATAGCCGGCGCTGGTGCCGAGGGCGACCAGCAGGTCCATGTTGCCGGCACCGGCCCTGACCGCTTTCCAGGCCGCGACGTAGAAGCGTGCGCCGAGGATGAACTGCACCGGTGTCGCCAGGGCGAACTGCAGCCAGGCCGGCAGCATCCAGTCGTACCCGAAGGGCTGGGCGAGCATCGGCAGCACCAGCGGCAGGGCCAGGGCGAGAGCCAGCAGCAGGTGCCAGCGTTCACGCCCCAGGCGTTGTTCCTGCGCCTGGGCGACGTGGCTGTCGGCCTCGTGCAGGCTTGCCGAGTAACCGGCGGCCTCGACAGCGGCGATCAGCGTGGCGGGGTCTGGCTGCCCGAGCAGTTGGACGTGGGCTCGTTCACTGGCCAGGTTGACGCTGGCACTGCGTACCCCGGCAACCTTGTTCAGCGCCCGTTCTACCCGACCGGCACAGGAGGCACAGGTCATGCCGCCGATGTCCAGTTCCAGCTCCTGGCTGGGCACCTGGTAACCGGCCTGCTCGACTGCCTGCAGCAGCGCCGGCAGGCTGTCGGCGGGGGCCTGGACCCGGGCCTGTTCGGTGGCGAGGTTGACGCTGACCGCACTGGTGCCTGCCACTTTGCGCAGGGCCCGCTCGACCCGGCCGGCGCAACTGGCGCAGGTCATGCCGGCGATCGGCAGGTCAAAGGAGATGGATTCCGGCATGGGCGATACTCCTGAAGAAGTTGCCCACAGGATCAACCTTGCCACGTGGGCAAGGTCAAGCCTCTATTTCAGGTTGCCTGCGGTCTATTGATAACCCAGGGGCACCTGCTTGAGGCGCAGGCCGGCGGGGCTGGCGACAATGGCGAACTTGCGCACGTCGCCGCCGTTGAGCTTGATCACCTGCTCGGGCGCCGCCAGCATGCTGGCGTTGCAGCCCGGGGCCTGGCTCGGCAGGGATTTGAGGCGCACCGAAACATCGCCAGGCGGCAGGTTGAAGGAGGTGGCCTGCTCCTGGAACAGCCGCGCCGACAACTGGTCCTGCAGGTAGACGCCGATTTCACAGGGGGTCGAGACCTCCAGGCGTTCGCGGGAGATTATCAGCACCCCATAGTTTTCTCCGGCGGCGCTGGCAAAGGGCGACGCCCCGAACAGGCTGAGAAGGCCAAACAGGCCGAAAGCTGACCAGCGCATGGCTGAATCTCCTACGGTTGAATCGTTGATGACGAAGCTTGGCGCAGGGGCGAGCGAAATGCCAGCCCGGCAGATTGTCCAGGAACTTGACCTTGCCATCGTGGCAAGCCTGAAACTGTCTTCAACCTCAATACAGGAGAAGCGTCATGCAAGTCTTCAATGTTCAAGGGATGTCCTGCGGTCACTGCGTCAAGGCGATCACCGAAGCGGTCCAGGCCCGGGACCCGGCGGCCAGTGTGCGGGTCGACCTCGGGGCGAAGGAAGTCGGGGTGCAGAGCCGACTGTCGGCCGATGAGATCATCAGCGTCATCGTCGAGGAAGGCTACCAGGCGAAGCTGGCCAGTTGAAATCGGGGCCTGCCCGACTGACCGAGTACGTTGGTCGGGTATTTATTTAGTTAGCGACCTATCGGAATGTTCAAGGCATTCGTGCACGGTTAGACTACGCGCCCTGCGCACAGCTGCTGACCGGATGCCTGATGAACCTACGTACAATTCTGATTCTTGGGGCCCTGAGTGCCTTCGCCCCCCTGGCCATCGATTTCTACCTGCCGGGGTTCCCGGCGATGGCCGTCGCCTTTGGCACCGACGAAAAACATATTCAGCTGACGCTGGCGGTGTACTTCTTCGGCCTGTCCATCGGCCAACTGGTGTACGGTCCGCTGGCGGATCGCTTTGGCCGGCGTGGACCGTTGCTGGTCGGTGTCGGCCTGTTCACCGTGGCGTCGCTGGCCTGTGCCTTCGCGCCGAGCCTGGAGTGGCTGATCGCCGCGCGGTTCCTGCAGGCGCTGGGGGGCTGTGCGGGTTCGGTGATTTCCCGGGCGGTGGTCAGCGACCAGTGTGACGCGGTGGGTTCGGCCAAGGTCTTCTCGCAACTGATGCTGGTCACCGGACTGGCGCCGATCCTGGCGCCCATGCTCGGTGGGGTGCTGGTCAACCTCTACGGCTGGCAGTCGATCTTCATCGTGCTGACGTTGTTCAGTGCCTTGTCCGCCTTGGCCGTGGCCCTCGGCCTGCCGGAGAGCCTGCCCGCCGGCCAGCCGCGCCAGCCGTTGTCAGGCGCGCTGCGCCAGTATGGGCGCCTGTTGTCCGACCGGGTGTTCTTCGGCCACGCCCTGACCGGTGGCATCGCCATTGCCGGGATGTTTGCCTACATCGCCGGTTCGCCTTTCGTCTTCATCAAGTTGTACGGCGTGCCCGCCGAGCATTACGGCTGGTTGTTCGGCAGCAACGCCGCGGGCTTCATCCTGGTGGCCCAGGTCAATGCCCGCCTGCTGGGCAAGCTGGGGCCGGCGCTGCTGCTGAGCCGTGCGGTGTGGGCCTACGTGCTGGCAGGGCTGGTCCTGCTCGGTATCAGCACCTTGCGCCCCACGCAGCTCTGGCCGTTGCTGATCCCGCTGTTCATCTGCATCGCCAGCCTTGGCTGCATCGTCCCCAACGCCGCCGCCTGTGCCATGCGCGGTCAGGGCGCGCGGGCCGGCAGTGCCTCGGCGATGCTCGGCTGCCTGCAGTTCAGCGTCGCCGCCGGTGCAGCGTCCCTGGTCGGGTTGCTGCACGATGGCAGTGCGACGCCGATGGCGCTGGTGATCGCGTTGTGCGGTGTGCTGGCGGTGACGGTCGCCATGGTCACGCGGCGCCTGGAGAGGGCGCGGGTGGTCGCCGGCTGAATCAGCCTAAGGCACGCTGTTGTTCGGGAAAGGTATGGGGAGCCTGCAGGCGGGCTTGCAGGGTGGTGACGAAGGCGCGGGCTTCGGCTTCGCTGCGGAATGTCACCGCATGCTGGTCGAGCCGGACCTGCCACTGGCTGCCGTTGGTTTTTGCTAACTCTTTTACAAGGATCTTCATGGCTGACTTCCTTTGGTTGGCAAAGGCGGCCATTGTAAACCTGAATCCGTGTATGAATATGACGGTGATCAAGGATCTGACTGACGGTATTTCCGCCTCTTTTGTCAGAGGCGGATGACGGATTTTTGCCGGCGATTGCCGGCTTTTCTCGCCTGGGATATCACCGCGGGAACGACGATCCGCACCATCGTTCCCGCCGTCACTGCTCAGAACCCTTCCAGCACGATCTTGCCCTTGGCCTTGCCGCTTTCCAGCAGGGCATGGGCTCGGCGCAGGTTGCTCGCGTTGATCCGGCCGAAGTGTTCGCCGAGGGTGGTCTTCAACACGCCCGCGTCGATCAGTTCGGCGACCCGGTTGAGCAGGTTGTGCTGTTCGATCATGTCCTCGGTCTCGAACATCGAGCGGGTGTACATGAACTCCCAGTGCAGCGACAGGCTCTTGCGCTTGAGCTGGCTGACATCCAGGCTTTTCGGGTCATCGATCAGCGCCAGCTTGCCCTGGGGCTTGAGGGCCTCGACCAGTTGTTCCAGGTGGGTGTCGGTCTGGGTCAGGCTGGCCACATGGGTGACCTGGGCCTGGCCCCGGCCCTTGAGCTCTTCGCTCAGCGGTTTGCTGTGATCGATCACCAGGTCGGCACCGAGTGCCTGCACCCAGTCCCGGGTCTCGGGGCGCGAGGCGGTGCCGATGACCTTCAGGCCGGTCAATTGGCTGGCCAGTTGCGTCAGGATCGAACCCACGCCCCCGGCCGCGCCGACGATCAGCAGGCTCTGGCCCTGGTCGGCCTGGCCTTCGCTGACCTGCAGGCGCTCGAACAGCAGTTCCCAGGCGGTGATCGCGGTCAGCGGCAGGGCCGCCGCTTCGGCGAAACCGAGGCTTTTCGGCATGTGCCCGACGATGCGCTCGTCGACCACATGCAGTTCGCTGTTGGCGCCGGGGCGGATCAGCGAGCCGGCATAGAACACCTTGTCGCCGACCTTGAACAGGCTGACCTCGCTGCCGACCGCCTTGACCACGCCGGCCACGTCCCAGCCCAGCACCCGGGCTTCGCCGTTGGCCGGCGGCATGTTCTGGCGGACCTTGGTGTCCACCGGGTTGACCGAGATGGCCTTGACCTCGACCAGCAGGTCCCGGGGACCTGCGACCGGGGCGGGCAGTTCGATGTCTTGCAGCGACTGTGGATCGTCGATGGGCAAGGCGGCGTAGAAGGCAATGGCTTTCATGATGGGCTCCGCAAACGCGACAGGGGATGAGTGAAGGGGCGGGCCCCTTCGATGGCGCAATGATTGGCTATTTCCCTTGGCGATAAAACCGGCTAGAACTGCAGGCTCTTTCAATGATTTTTTGATAATGCCGAGGGCCGGGATGCTGCGTTTCGATGATTTGCAATTGTTCGTCAGGGCGGCCGACCTGGGCAGCCTCTCCGCCGCGGCACGGGTCATGGACCTGTCGCCGGCGGTGGCCAGCGCCTCGCTCAAGCGCATCGAGCAGCAGCTCGGCGCGCGTCTGCTGGCCCGCTCGACCCGCAGCCTGCGGCTGACGGCCGAAGGCGAGGGATTCCTGGAATACGCCCGTGCGGCCCTGAGCAACCTTGATGAGGGACGGCGCCTGCTGGCCAGCGGGCAGGACCAGGTCAGCGGTGTGCTGCAGTTGTCGGCACCTTCGGATTTTGGTCGCAACGTGTTGCTGCCCTGGCTCGACGAGTTCCAGCGCGAGCATCCGCGGCTGACGGTGCGTCTGCTGCTGGGCGACCGGATCGCCGACCTGTTCCGCCAGCCGGTGGATATCGCCCTGCGTTATGGCGAGCCGGAGGATTCGAGCCTGGTCGCGCTGCCGATCGCCGCCGACAATCGCCGGGTGCTGTGCGCCGCGCCGGACTACCTGGCCCGGCATGGCGAGCCGACGACCGTGGAGCAACTGGCCCAGCACAATTGCCTGCTGTTCATGCTCGGCAGCCGGGTCCATGATCACTGGAGCTTTCACGATGGTCGGCGCGACATCGGACTGACGGTCAGCGGCGACCGTTTCAGCGACGATGCCGACGTGGTGCGCCTGTGGGCGCTGGCCGGGGCGGGGATCGCCTACAAGTCCTGGCTGGATGTCGGTGCCGATGTGCTGGCCGGGCGCCTGAAGGTGCTGTTGCCGGAACTGTCCTGCGAGCGGGCGCCGCTGAATCTGCTGTGCGCCCATCGCGCTCAATTGAGTAAGCCGGTGAACCTGTTGCGCGAGATGCTCACCCGGCGTTGCGCCGAGCTGTCGCGGCGGGCCCCGGTGCGCCCCGCGCACGGCATGGAGTAGCTGGCGCCTCTTGTTACAACCCGTGCAGGAATAAAAGTCGGCGCCTGTGGCATTGTGGTTTAGGCTTGAATCTATTGGATCCAATGCCCGAGAGATGACACGTATTTTGTTACGTTTGCCGGAGTTGATCGACGGATAGCCAGGAATTCCCGGCTTTTGGCCTTTTTGCATCCTGGTTTGAATTCAGGACATGCTCGGTATGGCGTTGTGTATTCGATCAATGTTTCAACAGGGAGTGAAGACATGGAATATGCACCTTGCATCAGTCAGATAGCCACGCTGCTTGCGGACCCCAAGCGCAGTGCGATGATGTGGGCGTTGCTTGACGGCAGCGCGCGGTCCGCCGATGAACTGGCCCTGCTGGCCGGGTTGTCCCTTTCATCCGCCAGTGCCCATCTGGCACGGCTCAGTGCCGGCGGCCTGCTGCGCCTCGAGGCCCGTGGGCGCAAGCGTTTCTTCCGCCTGTCCGCGCCGGAGATCGCGACGGCCGTGGAAGCCCTGGCCAACGCATCGCTGGCCAGCGCACCGTTGGCGGTGAACCACTCGATCAAGCTGCAGGCCCCGGACGCGGCGGCGCTCAAGCGTGCGCGACAATGCCACGACCACCTCGGTGGCGAGCTGGCCTGCGAGCTGTATCAGCGGCTGCTGGCGGCCGGCTGGATCGAGCAGCACGACCAGCGCATCCGGGTGACCAGCATCGGCGCCCAGCGTTTCGCCGAGCGCGGCTTGTACATCCAGGCGTTGGCCCATGGACGCCACGAGACGGTCTGTGTCTGCCATGACGTGCGCGAACGCCGTCCACACCTGGGCGGCGTTCTTGGCGCGGGCCTGTTGCAGTTGTTCCTGCAGTCGGGCTGGCTTGGCCTGATGGAGGACTCCAGAGCGCTGCGAGTGTCTGCCAACGGTGAACGGCAGATCGACAAGTTCGCCGCCCTGGTCGAGCTCGAACTGGCCGGCTGAGCCGCGCCGCTGTCTGCGGCAGGGAGGCCGCAGGCGTCGCTCACGGTTGCGGGCAGGTCGTCCTCAGGCGCAACGCCATCCGGTGATGCCGCACACTCGATCGAGCATTCGAATCGAGGGATATCCCATGGAAACTCAAGGCTACAGCGCGGCGGAACGTCTGGAGCGGTTACCGATCAGCGGTTATCACCGGCTGATCTTCATCATCATTGCCCTGGCCTTTTTCTTCGACTCGATGGACTTGGCGATGATGACCTTCCTGCTCGGCTCGATCAAAGCCGAGTTCGCCCTGAGCAGTGCCCAGGCCGGCCTGCTGGCCAGTTCGAGCTTTTTCGGCATGGTGCTGGGGGCTTCGTTGTCGGGCATGCTCGCCGACCGTTTCGGACGCAAGCCGGTGTTCCAGTGGAGCATCGTGTTGTGGGGGCTGGCCAGCTACCTGTGTTCCACGGCGCAGACCCTGGAGATGCTGACGCTGTTCCGGGTGCTGCTGGGGATCGGCATGGGCATGGAATTCCCGATCGCCCAGTCGATGCTCTCGGAGTTGATTCCGACCAAACGACGCGGGCGCTATATCGCCCTGATGGATGGCTTCTGGCCGCTCGGTTTCGTCGCGGCGGGGCTGCTGTCGTATTTCCTGCTGCCGCTGGTGGGCTGGCGGGACATCTTCCTGGTGCTGGCGGTGCCGGCGGTGTTCGTCCTGGCGATCCGCTTCTTCATCCCCGAATCGCCGCGCTGGCTGGAACAGGCCGGCCACCACGACGCGGCGGACCAGGTGCTGCGCGGTATCGAGGAACGCGTACGGGCCTCGCTGAAACTCGGCGCGCTGCCGACGCCGGAGCGCCTGCCCCGTGGTGTCGGGCGTGAGCCGAGCTTCTTCGCCGCGTTCCGGCAGTTGTGGTCGCCGCTGTACCGCCAGCGCACCCTGATGATCTGGAGCGTCTGGTTCTTTGCCTTGCTGGGCTTCTATGGCCTGACCTCGTGGCTCAGCGCGTTGCTGCAGCAGTCGGGGTTCGCGGTCACCCAGTCGGTGTACTACACGGTGCTGATTTCCCTCGGCGGGATTCCCGGTTTTCTGGTGGCGGCCTGGCTGGTGGAGTTCTGGGGGCGCAAGCCGGTGTGCATCGTCACCCTGCTCGGCGGCGGGGTAATGGCGTTTCTCTATGGGCAAAGCGCGGTGTTCGGGGGTGAAGTGAGCCTGTTGATCGGCTCCGGGCTGCTGATGCAGTTCTTTCTGTTCGGCATGTGGGCGGTGCTCTACACCTACACGCCGGAGCTGTATCCGACCTCGGCGCGGGCGACCGGCTCGGGGTTCGCCTCGGCCATCGGCCGGGTCGGTTCGCTGCTCGGGCCGTTGGTGACCGGCTTGGTGTTTCCGGTGCTGGGGCAGGGCGGGGTGTTCGCGCTGGGGGCGCTGTGCTTTGCGATCGCGGCGCTGGTGGTCGGCTGCTTCGGCATGGAGACCCGCGGGCGTTCGCTGGAAGAACTGAGCGAGGCCGCTGGCTGATTCGGCCGTGGCCAACGCCCCTTGTGGGAGCCGGGCCTGCCCGCGAAGCTTTTAGCGGCCTCAACGGCCTCTTCGCGGGCAAGTCGGATCGCCGCACCGCCGGCTCCTACAGGTATCGGTCCAGATACAGCTCCTGGTCAGATACAGGGATCGGTCATGGCTTGACCAGGCGCGCATCCAGGCTGTTCTGCGCCAGGCGCCGGGCCTGGTCCTGGGTCATGCCCAGGTGGGTGTGCAGGGCATGGAAGTTCTCGGTGACATAACCACCGAAGTACGCCGGGTCATCCGAGTTCACTGTCACCTTCACCCCACGCTCGAGCATGTCGAGGATGTTGTGTTGGGACATGTGGTCGAACACGCACAGCTTGGTGTTCGACAGTGGGCAGACCGTCAGCGGAATCTGCTCGTCGATGATGCGCTGCATCAGTCGCTCATCCTCGATGGCCCGCACGCCATGATCGATCCGCTGGATCTTCAGCAGGTCGATGGCTTCCCAGATGTACTCCGGCGGACCTTCCTCGCCCGCGTGGGCCACGGTGAGGAAACCCTCGGCGCGCGCGCGGTCGAACACCCGCTGGAACTTGCTCGGCGGGTGACCCATTTCCGAACTGTCCAGGCCGACCGCGACGAACGCATCACGGAATGGCAGTGCCTGGTCGAGGGTCTTCTGCGCTTGCTCTTCGCTCAGGTGCCGCAGGAAGCTGAGGATCAGGCCGTTGGTGATGCCCAGTTGCTGCTCGCCATCCTTGAGGGCCGCAGCGATGCCGTTGAGTACCACTTCGAAGGGAATGCCCCGGTCGGTGTGGGTCTGCGGGTCGAAGAACGGCTCGGTGTGGACGACGTTCTGTTCCTTGCAGCGCAGCAGGTAGGCCCAGGTCAGGTCGTAGAAGTCCTGGGAGGTGCGCAGCACGTCGGCGCCCTGGTAGTACAGGTCGAGAAATTCCTGCAGGTTGTTGAAAGCGTAGGCCTGGCGCAGGGTGTCCACATCCTTCCAGGGCAGGGCGATCTTGTTGCGCTCGGCCAGGGCGAACAACAGCTCGGGCTCCAGCGAGCCCTCGAGGTGCAGGTGCAGTTCGGCCTTGGGTAGGGCGTTGAGCCAGTCGTACATGTTCGGTTCTCATCAGGTGCAGATCGCGAACATTCTACAGATGTGAAACAAAATATTTGCTAAAACCTGACCAGGCGTTCAGCGTGCCTCTGTCGCCTACAAGGAAGAAACGCTGTCGGTTCGCCGCAGTCTGTAAGTCACCACCCTCGAGATCCTCCGATGCTCACTCTGTTACGAGAAGAAAAATACCTGCTGTTGGCCCTGATCATGGCCGTGCTCGCCTTCCCCCTGGAACATGCGCTGCTCGGCAACGGCCGTGGCGTGGCACTGATTGCCGGGCTGGTGCTGATTGGCGCCATCGTCTGCGCCTCGATGCGCGTGGCGCACCATGCCGAGTTGTTGGCGGAAAAGGTCGGCGACCCCTACGGCACGATGATCCTGACCCTGTCGGCAGTGCTGGTGGAAGTGGTGATCCTGGCGATCATGATGAGCAACGAGGCTTCGCCGACCCTGGTGCGCGACACCATCTATTCGGCGGTGATGCTCGATATCAACGGCATCCTCGGCCTGGCCGCGCTGATGGGCGGCATCAAGCATGGCGAGCAGCCCTACAACGATGACTCGGCGCGCACCTACAGCGTGATGATCCTCACCGCCATGGGCGTTTCCATGGTGGTGCCGGAGTTCATTCCCGAGTCGGACTGGAAGGTCTATTCAGCGTTCACCATCGGCGCGATGGTGCTGTTGTATACCCTGTTCCTGCGCATGCAGGTCGGCCCGCACAGCTACTTCTTCAGCTACAGCTACCCGGAGAAAAAACGCCGTGAGGCGGGCCATGAGGAACATGCGCCGGGTGGCCTGACCCAGTCGATCGTCACCCTGGTGCTGGGGATCGTGGTGATCGGCGCCCTGGCCGAGGTGATGTCCAAGGCTCTCGATCTCGGCCTGGAAGGCAGCGGTGCGCCGCCGGTGATCACGGCGATTCTGGTGGCGGCCATTTCCGCCGCGCCGGAAATCCTCACCGCCCTGCGTGCGGCCCTGGCCAACCGCATGCAGTCGGTGGTCAACATCGCGTTGGGCGCGTCGCTCTCGACAGTGATCCTGACGGTGCCGGTGATGGAGGCCATGGCGCTCTACACCGGCCAGCCGTTCCAGATGGCGATGACGCCGGTGCAGACGGTGATGGTGCTGATCACCCTGGTCGTCAGCGCGATCAACCTCAACGACGGTGAAACCAACGCCATCGAGGGCATGACGCACTTCGTGCTGTTCGCCACCTTCGTCATGCTCTCGCTGCTGGGACTGTAGGCCGGCCTTACCAGGGAATGGTCTCGCCCTTGTAGTTGATGAAGTGATGGCCGCCGCGGCCGGCGAAGGCGTTCACCTGGTCGACCAGGCCGCGGGTGCTGGTGGCGACGTCGATCTGCGCGTCTTCGCCGCCCATGTCGGTCTTCACCCAGCCGGGGTGCATCGACAGCACGGTGAAGGTCGGCGCCTCGATTTCGCTCAGGAAGCTGTTGGTCATCGAGTTCAATGCGGCCTTGCTGGCCTTGTAGAAGGCCAGCTCCGGCGCGTCGGGGCTGGTCACGCTGCCCAGCCCCGAGCTCATGAAGGCAATCACGCCATAGCCCGGGCGGATCTGCCCGACGAAGCGCTGGGCCAGGGCGACCGGTGCGATGGCGTTGGTCAGAAACAATTGGCCGATATCCGCCAGTGAGGCATTGGCCGGCTTCTGGTCGGCCGGGCCCTTGACCCCGGCGTTGACGAACAGCAGGTCGAACACCTGGCCTTGCAGGCGCTCGGCGAGGGCGGCGGCGGCGGCCTGGTCGTCCATGTCCAGGGTCTCGATGCGCACCGGGCCGGCCGCTTTCAGCGCGTCGGCCTTGCCGGCATCGCGCACGGTGGCGGTGACGTTCCAGCCATCGGCCAGCAACTGTTGCACCAACCCCAGGCCGAGGCCTCGGGAGGCGCCGATGATCAATGCGTTCTTACTGCTCATGGGGGTAATTCCTTGTGTCATGAAGTCTGGATGCTCAAGGGACAACGCTGTTGCAGGCGCAGTTCGTCCGGCCCGGCGATGCGCGTTTCGACCAGGTTCGGCTTGCTCTTTAGCCGTTGCGTGACCTGCTCAGGGTTTGACCTTCGAGCATACTCCAGGCTCCAGGCTCTGTGTTCCTTGAATCAGCCTGGCGTTGCACGGGCTGGGTGCTCAAGCCTGAGAGAATGGGGCGTGGTTGATCAAAAAATAGCCAGTTGTGCTCCGGCCAGATCGGATCGGCCGCCGGGCCACCCTTGCACGGGTTATCCACAGCTTGCTCCACAGTATTTGTGAGCAAGCGCCGAAGCCGGGCATAAGCGCCGCGCGGCTATCTCCGAAACGCGATAAATGCGCCTAAGCCGTTGTTTCGAGAACGTTTCGCCGGCGCTGGCAAACAACTGTACGAAAACTGATCAGTGCCCGCAAAGCCACGGTGCAGAAGGGTTGCAGCCGGCTGTGCTCAGGTTATCCACAGTCGGGCCCACAGCGATTGTGGGCAAACTGGCGTCGAGTGTCGTCAGCGCCTGTGGACAAGTCTCAGCGTTGCAGCAGGATGCGTCCGCGACTCAGGTCGGCCAGTTGGCGTTGCAGGGTATCGATCAGGCTCTCGCCGACCGCCAGTTGCAGCTCCACGCCGTTGGCGGTGAAGTGTTCCGCCACCACCAGACCGCCGGCCTCGGCCACCCGTAGCTTGACCAGCGCCAGTTCGCTGAAGCTGCAGGCGCAGTGCAGCGGGACCCGGCTGATCAGTTCGATGCGCTCGGCATTCTGCAGGCATTTGTTGGCCCCGCCGCCATAGGCGCGGGCCAGGCCGCCGGTGCCCAGTTGGATGCCGCCGTACCAGCGGATTACCAGCACCACGACCTGGTCGCAGTCCTGCGCCTCGATCGCTGCCAGGATCGGCCGGCCGGCGGTGCCGCCGGGCTCGCCGTCGTCGCTGCTGCGGTACTGGTCGGCAAGCTTCCAGGCCCAGCAGTTGTGGGTGGCATCCAGGTCGCTGTGCTGTTCGATGAAGGCCTGGGCTTCGGCAACGCCGGTGATCGGCGCGGCGAGGGTGATGAAGCGGCTTTTGCGAATTTCCTCTCGGTATTCGTAAACGCCGGCAAGGGTAAAGGGCATACGGAATCGGCTTTGAGTGAAGGGTCAGAGCGGCGGCGTCAGGCCGCAGCCTTTGAGGATGATGCGGATCAGGTTGTTGCCGGCCTCTTCCATGTCCTGTTTGGTCAGGCGCGAGCGGCCGGTGACGCGGCAGATCTGCGTGGCGAAATCGGCGTAATGCTGGGTGCTGCCCCAGAGCAGGAAAATCAGGTGGACCGGGTCGACCGGGTCCATCTTGCCGGCGTCGATCCAGGCCTGGAACACATTGGCCCGGCCCTGGAACCAGGCACGGTAGTCCTGGCTGAAATACTCGCTCAGGCATTCGCCGCCGCTGATGATCTCCATGGCGAAGATTCGCGAGGCCTGTGGCTGGCGCCGGGAGAACTCCATCTTGGCGCGGATGTAGCGGCTCAGGGCCTCGGCCGGATCGTCTTCGGCGCTCAGGTGGTTGAAGGTGCTGTCCCATAGTTCGAGGATGTTGCTCAGCACCGCGACGTACAAGCCCAGCTTGTTGGTGAAGTAGTAATGCAGGTTGGCCTTGGGCAGCCCGGCATTCTGCGCGATGGTGTTCATGCTGGTGCCTTTGAAGCCGTGACGGGCGAATTCGTCTTCGGCGGCCCTGATGATCGCTTCTTCGTTCTTCTGGCGAATGCGGCTGGCGGGTTTTCCGGCGTGGGCAGGGACTTCAACGGTCATAGGCAGTTCCGAGCTGGTCTGTGGGTGCAACCTGTGCACAGATAACTTACCCGCCGGGTTCAGACAAGTCCTGACATCATATAAAGCCTGAATGTGGGCTGATTGGGGGGCTTTGGGCGAATAGTTGACGCCAATTACCCGGTTTTGCAGGTTTCCAGGGGCTGCCACAGGTGCAGACGCGGCCATGGGACCCGGGCTGTGCAAGTTCATGGGCTCAGCGTGTCGCCGCCAGGCTTTCCAGGAAACTTTCCAGTACCAGGTGCGGACGCCGGCCCTTGCGCGTCACCGACGCCAGGCTCAGGTCGTAAAAGCGGCTGCTGGCCTTGAGCGCGCGCAGGCGTCCCTGTTGCACCCAGAGGCTGGCGTAGTGATCCGGCAGGTAGCCGATGTAGCGCCCGGTCAGGATCAGGAAGGCCATGCCTTCGCGGTCGGAAGCGCTGGCCGTGCAGTTGAGCGCCTGGTAGTGCGCCTGGATCTCGGCCGGCAGGCGGAAGGTCGGCGCGATCGCATCCTGGGCGTTGAGGCGCTCGTCCGCCAGTTGCCGGTCATCGACATAGAACAGCGGGTGCCCCACCGCGCAGTACAACAGTGAACGTTCGCTGTACAAGGGCTGGTATTCCAGCCCGGAGAGCGCGCTGGCCTGGGGCACCACCCCGACATGCAGGCGGCCATCCAGCACGCCTTGCTCCACTTCGTTGGGCGCGATCATGCGGATCTGGATCTGCACGTCGGGCCCGCGCTCCTTCAACTGGGCCAGGGCATGGGTAATGCGCATGTGGGGCAGGGTCACCAGGTTGTCGGTCAGGCCGATGGTCAACTCGCCGCGCAGGTGCTGGTGCAGGCCGTTGACCTCGGTGCGGAAACTCTCCAGCGCGCTGAGCAACTGCAAGGCCGACTGATAGACCTCGCGGCCTTCCTCGGTCAGGGAAAAGCCGGCGCGCCCGCGTTGGCACAGGCGCAGGCCGAGACGCTGTTCCAGGTCGCTCATCTGCTGGCTGATCGCCGAGCGCCCGATGCCGAGCACGGTTTCCGCCGCCGAGAAACCACCGCATTCCACCACGCTGCGAAAGATCCGCAGCAGGCGGATATCGAAGTCGCTGACTTGCGCCAGCGGGTCGGGGCGACGGCTGCTCATGGTTTAGTGTGCTCTTAACTGAAGGTTAGAAAAGTTGCATTTCACCGACTTTATCGCCGTGGCAACTTACTCGCAATAACGCTCTCAACGTCCACGCCGCTTAAATGCCCTGCGAGGTTTCGCCGATGAACATGCCTGAAAACGCTCCGTCTTCCGTAGCCAGCCAGCTCAAGCTCGATGCGCACTGGATGCCTTACACCGCCAACCGCAACTTCCAGCGTGACCCGCGGTTGATCGTTGCTGCCGAGGGCAGCTGGCTGACCGACGACAAGGGGCGCAAGGTCTATGACTCGCTGTCGGGGCTGTGGACCTGCGGTGCCGGGCATACCCGCAAGGAAATCCAGGAAGCGGTGGCCAGGCAGTTGAGCACCCTCGATTACTCGCCGGGCTTCCAGTACGGCCATCCGCTGTCGTTCCAGCTCGCGGAGAAAATCACCTCGCTGACGCCGGGCAACCTGAACCACGTGTTCTTCACCGACTCCGGCTCCGAGTGCGCCGACACCGCGGTGAAGATGGTCCGCGCCTACTGGCGTCTGAAAGGCCAGCCGACCAAGACCAAGATGATCGGTCGTGCCCGTGGCTATCACGGTGTGAACATCGCCGGCACCAGCCTGGGCGGCGTCAGCGGCAACCGCAAGCTGTTCGGCCAGGCCATGCACGATGTCGACCACCTGCCGCACACCCTGCTGGCCAGCAACGCTTTCTCCCGTGGCATGCCGGAGCAGGGTGGTGTCGCCCTGGCCGACGAGTTGCTCAAACTCATCGAGTTGCATGACGCCTCGAACATCGCCGCCGTGTTCGTCGAGCCCATGGCCGGTTCCGCCGGCGTGCTGGTGCCGCCCCAGGGCTATCTCAAGCGTCTGCGCGAAATCTGCGATCAGCACAACATCCTGCTGGTGTTCGACGAAGTGATCACCGGTTTCGGCCGCACTGGCAAGATGTTCGGTGCCGACAGCTTCGGCGTCACCCCGGACCTGATGTGCATCGCCAAGCAGGTCACCAACGGTGCCATTCCGATGGGGGCGGTGATCGCCAGCAGCGAGATCTACCAGACCTTCATGAACCAGCCGACCCCCGAGTACGCGGTGGAATTCCCCCACGGCTACACCTACTCGGCGCACCCGGTGGCCTGTGCCGCCGGCCTGGCTGCACTCGATCTGCTGCAAAAGGAAAACCTGGTGCAGCGCGTGGCCGAAGTCGCGCCGCATTTCGAGAACGCCCTGCATGGCCTCAAGGGCAGCAAGAACGTGATCGACATCCGCAACTTCGGCCTGGCTGGCGCGATCCAGATCGCGCCGCGGGATGGCGATGCCATCGTGCGTCCGTTCGAAGCCGGCATGGCGCTGTGGAAAGCCGGTTTCTATGTGCGCTTCGGCGGTGACACCCTGCAGTTCGGCCCCACCTTCAACAGCAAGCCGGAAGACCTCGATCGTCTGTTCGATGCGGTCGGCGAAGTGCTGAACAAGCTCGACTGATTCCGCCCGGTAGCAAAGAACCTTTTGCGGGAGCGAACGCTGCGCTCCCGCCGACCCCATTCAGGAGCCCCCAATGAGCGCAATCCAGCATCTGATCGATGGCCAACTGGTCAACGATTCCGGCCGCACGGCCGCGGTGTACAACCCTTCGACCGGCCAGGTCATCCACCAGGTGCCGCTGGCGAGCCGCGAGACCATTCAGCAGGCCATCGATTCGGCCAAGGCGGCGTTCCCGGCCTGGCGCAACACCCCGCCCGCCAAGCGTGCCCAGGTGATGTTCCGCTTCAAGCATCTGCTGGAGCAGAACGAGGCGCGTATTGCCCAACTGATCAGCGAAGAGCATGGCAAGACCCTGGAGGACGCCGCCGGCGAACTCAAGCGCGGGATCGAGAACG
>NZ_AP024344.1:737500-4747500 GCF_055390395.1 Pseudomonas sp. Tof1
TCAGAAGTGCGAATGCTGACATGAGTAACGACAATGGGTGTGAAAAACACCCACGCCGAAAGACCAAGGTTTCCTGCGCAACGTTAATCGACGCAGGGTTAGTCGGTCCCTAAGGCGAGGCTGAAAAGCGTAGTCGATGGAAAACAGGTTAATATTCCTGTACTTCTGGTTATTGCGATGGAGGGACGGAGAAGGCTAGGCCAGCTTGGCGTTGGTTGTCCAAGTTTAAGGTGGTAGGCTGAGATCTTAGGTAAATCCGGGATCTTAAGGCCGAGAGCTGATGACGAGTGTCCTTTAGGACGCGAAGTGGTTGATGCCATGCTTCCAAGAAAAGCTTCTAAGCTTCAGATAACCAGGAACCGTACCCCAAACCGACACAGGTGGTTAGGTAGAGAATACCAAGGCGCTTGAGAGAACTCGGGTGAAGGAACTAGGCAAAATGGCACCGTAACTTCGGGAGAAGGTGCGCCGGTGAGGGTGAAGGACTTGCTCCGTAAGCCCATGCCGGTCGAAGATACCAGGCCGCTGCGACTGTTTATTAAAAACACAGCACTCTGCAAACACGAAAGTGGACGTATAGGGTGTGACGCCTGCCCGGTGCCGGAAGGTTAATTGATGGGGTTAGCGAAAGCGAAGCTCTTGATCGAAGCCCCGGTAAACGGCGGCCGTAACTATAACGGTCCTAAGGTAGCGAAATTCCTTGTCGGGTAAGTTCCGACCTGCACGAATGGCGTAACGATGGCGGCGCTGTCTCCACCCGAGACTCAGTGAAATTGAAATCGCTGTGAAGATGCAGTGTATCCGCGGCTAGACGGAAAGACCCCGTGAACCTTTACTATAGCTTTGCACTGGACTTTGAATTTGCTTGTGTAGGATAGGTGGGAGGCTTTGAAGCGTGAACGCCAGTTTGCGTGGAGCCATTCTTGAAATACCACCCTGGCAACTTTGAGGTTCTAACTCAGGTCCGTTATCCGGATCGAGGACAGTGTATGGTGGGTAGTTTGACTGGGGCGGTCTCCTCCTAAAGAGTAACGGAGGAGTACGAAGGTGCGCTCAGACCGGTCGGAAATCGGTCGCAGAGTATAAAGGCAAAAGCGCGCTTGACTGCGAGACAGACACGTCGAGCAGGTACGAAAGTAGGTCTTAGTGATCCGGTGGTTCTGTATGGAAGGGCCATCGCTCAACGGATAAAAGGTACTCCGGGGATAACAGGCTGATACCGCCCAAGAGTTCATATCGACGGCGGTGTTTGGCACCTCGATGTCGGCTCATCACATCCTGGGGCTGAAGCCGGTCCCAAGGGTATGGCTGTTCGCCATTTAAAGTGGTACGCGAGCTGGGTTTAGAACGTCGTGAGACAGTTCGGTCCCTATCTGCCGTGGACGTTTGAGATTTGAGAGGGGCTGCTCCTAGTACGAGAGGACCGGAGTGGACGAACCTCTGGTGTTCCGGTTGTCACGCCAGTGGCATTGCCGGGTAGCTATGTTCGGAAAAGATAACCGCTGAAAGCATCTAAGCGGGAAACTTGCCTCAAGATGAGATCTCACTGGAACCTTGAGTTCCCTGAAGGGCCGTCGAAGACTACGACGTTGATAGGTGGGGTGTGTAAGCGCTGTGAGGCGTTGAGCTAACCCATACTAATTGCCCGTGAGGCTTGACCATATAACACCCAAGCAATTTGCGTCGAATGAGCAGATTGCGGTATATGAAGACGAAGTGAACCGAAAGTTTGCCACGCACAAAACACCAAAGACTGTCACATACCCGATTCGCTGGAGCGTTGTCCAAGCAACGAGCCGGCTACCGAATTTCTTGACGACCATAGAGCATTGGAACCACCTGATCCCATCCCGAACTCAGAAGTGAAACGATGCATCGCCGATGGTAGTGTGGGGTTTCCCCATGTGAGAGTAGGTCATCGTCAAGATTAAATTCCAAAACCCCTATCTGCGCAGGCAGGTAGGGGTTTTGTCTTTTGCGGTGTTGAAACCGGCATTGAAACGTCCGGAGCCGGGCTTGCCCGCGAAGAGGCCACCACGCTCCGCGTCACAGCACGGGGGCAGCACCATCCTCATCCGGCATAGATGTTAAAGTTCTGCCTTCGTTTCTGAATTCTCCAAGGAAGTCGTCATGCCGGACGCGACGTCACTCAATCCTGCGTTCATGGTTGTGCAGAGCAACAGCCCTGAGGAACTGCGCAGCCTGGTGATCAACGTGATGCGGCGTTACCCCCTGGCCCCCCTGGAGAACGAAATTGCCCTGGTGCAGAGCAACGGCATCGCCCAGTGGTTGAAGCTTGCCCTGGCCGAAGATGCCGAGGATGACGACTCCGGAGGCTGCGGCATCGCCGCCGCCATCGATGTGCAACTACCCGGTACCTTCCTGTGGCAGCTCTACCGCATGGTATTGGGGCGCGACGAGATTCCGGCCAAGTCGCTGCTCGACAAGGCACCGCTGACCTGGCGCCTGATGCGTCTGTTGCCGGAGTTGATCGACCAGCCGCACTTCGAACCCCTGCAGCGTTTCCTGACCCACGACAGCGACCTGCGCAAACGCTACCAGTTGGCCGAACGCCTGGCCGACCTGTTCGACCAATACCAGGTCTACCGTGCCGACTGGCTGGAAGACTGGGCTGCCGGCCGCCACCAGTTGCGCAATGTCCGCGGCGAGATCAAGCCGCTGAACCCGGCCAACTGCTGGCAGGCCGAGCTGTGGCGCGCACTGTTGCTGGATGTCGGCACCGAAGGCATGGCCCAGAGCCGGGCCGGTGTGCACCAGCGGTTCATCGAGCGTATCAACAACCTCGAAGCCGCCCCGCGAGGCCTGCCCCCACGGGTGATCGTCTTCGGCATTTCCTCGCTGCCGGCCCAGGCCCTCGAAGCCCTGGCCGGCCTGGCGCGGTTCAGCCAGGTGCTGCTCTGCGTACACAACCCCTGCCGTCACCACTGGACCGACATCGTCGCCGACAAGGACCTGCTGCGTAACGAATACAAGCGCCAATCACGCAAGCCCGGCATGCCCCTGAGCCTCGACCCCGAGGCCCTGCACCAGCATGCCCACCCCCTGCTGGCCGCCTGGGGCAAGCAGGGCCGCGACTACATCAACCTGCTCGACAGCTACGACGACCCGAACAGCTACCGGGCGGCTTTTCGCGATGGTCGCATCGACCTGTTCAGCGACAGCACGCCGCAGACCCTGCTCAACCAACTGCAGGACGATATCCTCGAACTGCGCCCGCTGGCCGAAACCCGTGAACGCTGGCCTGCCGTCGACCTGCAGCAGGATCAGTCGATCCGCTTCGAAGTCGCCCACAGCGCCCAGCGCGAAGTGGAGATTCTCCACGACCAGTTGCTCGCCCGCTTCAGCGCCAACCCGGATCTGCGCCCCCGTGACGTGATCGTCATGGTCCCGGACATCGACAGCTACGCCCCGCATATCCGTGCGGTCTTCGGCCAGCTCGAACGCAGCGATCCGCGCTTCATCCCCTTCACTCTGGCGGACCAGGGCCAGCGTGGGCGCGACCCGCTGCTGATCGCCGTCGAACACCTGCTGAAGCTGCCCGACAGCCGTTTCCCGGTCAGCGAAATTCTCGACCTGCTCGACGTGCCGGCCCTGCGCGCCCGCTTCAATGTCCAGGAACGTGACCTGCCGACCTTGCATCGCTGGATCGAAGGCGCGGGCATCCGTTGGGGCCTCAGTGCCCAGCAACGCGCCGATCTCGGCCTGCCCGATGAACTGGAGCAGAACAGCTGGCGTTTCGGTCTGCGCCGCATGCTGCTGGGTTACGCCGTTGGCAGTGGTGAAGGCTGCGAAGGCATCGAGCCTTATGACGAAATCGGCGGCCTCGATGCCGCGCTGATCGGTCCGGTGGTCGCCCTGCTCGATGCCCTGGAAATCGCCCACCAGGAACTCTGCGAACCGGCTCGCCCGCAGCAGTGGGGCGAGCGCCTGCAAGCGCTGCTGCAACTGTTCTTTCTCGCCAGTACCGAGCACGATGACTACCTGTTGATCCAGCTCGAACAACTGCGCGCCACCTGGCTGGAAACCTGCGAGGCCGTCGACCTGCAGGAGGAACTCCCGCTGACCGTGGTGCGCGAGGCCTGGCTGGCCGGTCTCGACCAGGGCCGCCTGTCCCAGCGTTTCCTCGCCGGTGCGGTGAACTTCTGCACCCTCATGCCGATGCGGGCGATCCCGTTCAAGCTGGTCTGCCTGCTCGGCATGAACGACGGCGATTACCCGCGCGCCCAACCGCCGCTGGACTTCGACCTGATGGGCAGCGACTACCGCCCCGGCGACCGCTCACGCCGCGAAGACGACCGCTACCTGCTGCTCGAAGCCGTGCTCTCGGCCCGTGAACAGTTGTACATCAGTTGGGTCGGTCGCAGCATTCGCGACAACAGCGAGCGCCCGGCCTCGGTACTGATCGGCCAGTTGCGCGACCATATCGCCAGCGGCTGGCGACTGCCCGACGCCGACGGTGAACGCCTGCTCGAAGCCCTGACCCGGGAGCACCCGCTGCAGCCCTTCAGTGCCCGCTATTTCCACGAAGGGGATGTCGGCCTGTTCAGCTACGCCCGTGAATGGCAGCAGTTGCACCAGCAGCAGGACCCCAGCGAGCCTGCCAGTGAGCTCGCCCCCTACAGCCAGGACGAGCCGCTGACCCTGGCCCAGTTGCAAGATTTCCTGCGCAACCCCGTGCGGCATTTCTTCAGCCAGCGCCTGAAAGTCTTCTTCGAGGCCGCCGAAGCGCCATTGGCCGATGAGGAACCCTTCGTCCTCGATGCGCTGCAACGCTATAGCCTCAGCGACAGCCTGCTCAATGCCGCCTTGCAGCAGGTGGACAATCCCCAGCAGGCGTTGAACGACCAGGCCCGGCGCCTGCAGGGCAGCGGCCTGCTGCCCATGGCCGGCTTCGGTGAATTGCTGCAACAGGAACTGATCGAGCCGCTGCCCGGCCTGCTGGAGCGCTACCGGCAACTGTTGACGCTCTGGCCGACACCGGTGCCCAGCGCCGTGCCGGTCAGCATCGATAGCAGCAGTGGCGTGCGTCTGGAAGGCTGGCTGGCCGGCCTGCATCAACGCAGCGATGGCGGCTACCTGGCTGTCACGACGATCCCCAACGGCATCGGCTCGCTCAAGACCCGCAAATGGCATCGCCTGACCCGGCCCTGGGTCGAGCATCTGGTGGCCTGTGCCTGCGGCCTGCCGCTATCCACCGCGCTGGTCGCCAGCGACGATACCCTGTTGCTGCCTCCCTTCGAGCCGGAGCGGGCCCACACTCTGCTCGGCGAATTGCTGCTGGCCTGGCAGGTGGGCATGCGCCGGCCCTTGCCGGTGGCGATCAAGACCGCGTTCGCCTGGTTATCCCAGCCGGATCCGGCCAAGGCCGAGGCCGCCGCCCGCAAGGCCTATGAGGGCGATGGCGTCAACAGCGAGGGCGAGCGGCGGGAAAGTGCGGCCCTGGCTCGGCAGTTCGCCGACTACGATGCGCTGGTGATCAGCGAGGAATTCGAGGGTTGGTGCGACAGCCTCTATCGACCCTTGCTCGAAGCACCGTGGCGCTCCCTGGTGAACGAGGAGGCGCGCCCATGAGCGACAAGACACCGTTGGCCCTGGCCTTCCCGCTGCGCGGCAGCCAACTGATCGAAGCCAGTGCCGGTACCGGCAAGACCTTCACCATCTCCGCGCTGTACCTGCGCCTGGTCCTCGGCCATGGCGGCGAAGCGGCCGGGTTCGGGCGCGAGCTGCTGCCGCCGCAGATCCTCGTGGTGACCTTCACCGATGCCGCCACCAAGGAGCTGCGTGACCGTATCCGCACCCGTCTGGCCGAAGCCGCGCGGTTTTTCCGCGACGAGATCGCGGCCCCGGACGACCTGATCGCGCAACTGCGTGCCGAATACGCCGCCGAGCAATGGCCCGCCTGCGCCAATCGCCTCGACATCGCCGCGCAATGGATGGACGAGGCGGCGGTCTCGACCATCCACGGCTGGTGCCAGCGCATGCTGCGCGAGCACGCCTTCGATAGCGGCAGCCTGTTCACCCAGACCCTGGAAACCGACCACAGCGAGCTGCTCGGCGAAGTGCTGCGCGACTACTGGCGGCTCTATTGCTACAAGATGCAGGGCGACGCGCTGCACTGGGTGCGCGCCAACTGGGTCGGGCCTGACGCTCTATTGCCGAGGGTGCGTGCGCTGTTCGGCAATGTCGACCGCGACAACGAAGAAGGTGCCCCGGAGCCTGCCGAACTGATCGAGGCCTGTCTGCTCGAACGCCGTGAAGCCCTGTTGCAGATCAAGGCACCCTGGAAGCAGTGGGCCGCCGAGTTGCGCGAGATCTGCCTGCAAGGCGTGGCAAGCAAGGCGGTCGACGGTCGCAAGATGCAGGCGCGCTACTTCGAACCCTGGTTCGAAAAGCTCACCGCCTGGGCCGAAGACGAAGCCCTGGAACAACTGGATATCGGCACCGGCTTCACCCGGCTGACCCCCGAGGGCATGGCCGAAGCCTGGAAGGGCGAGGCCCCACGGCATCCCGCGCTCGACGCGATGGCCGCCCTGAAAGCCAGCCTCGATGCCTTGCCGACCCCTGACGCCGCGGTGCTGGAACACGCCGCCCGCTGGGTCGGCGCACGCTTCGAGGACGAGAAGCGCCGCCGCGCCGAAATGGGCTTCGACGACATGCTGCTGCGCCTCGACGCCGCGCTGCGTGCCGAGGGCGGCGAGCGCCTGGCCGGGCTGATCCGCGAGCAGTTCCCGGTGGCCTTGATCGACGAATTCCAGGACACCGACCCGGTGCAGTACCGGATCTTCGAAAGCATCTACCGCATCGAGGACAACAGCCCCGATGGCGGCCTGTTCCTGATCGGCGACCCGAAGCAGGCGATCTACGCCTTCCGCGGTGCCGATATCTACACCTACCTGCGCGCGCGCCAGGCCACCCTCGGCCGCCTGCACACCCTGGACACCAACTTCCGTTCCAGCCATGCGATGGTCCGCTCGGTCAATCATGTGTTCGAACGGGCCGAGCAGCGGGAGCAGGGCCGTGGTGCCTTCCTGTTCCGCGAGGGCGAAGACAACCCGGTACCCTTCGTGTCGGTAGAGTCCCAGGGCCGCAAGGAGGCGTTCCAGATCGATAGTCAGCCCCTGGCGGCCCTGAACGTCTGGCAGTTGTCCTCCGAGCAGCCGCTGTCCGGCGCGGTCTACCGCCAGCAACTGGCCGCCAGTTGCGCCAGCGAGATCGTCGGCCTGCTCAATGGCGGGCAGCAGGGCCGCGTCGGTTTCAGCCGCGACGGCCAACTGCAGGGCGTGCTGCCCTCGGATATCGCCATCCTGGTCCGCGACGGCCAGGAAGCGCAGGCGGTACGCGGCGAGCTGGCCGCGCGCGGGGTGCGCAGCGTGTATCTGTCGGACAAGGACTCGGTGTTCGCCGCCCAGGAAGCCCACGACCTGCTGACCTGGCTCAAGGCCTGCGCCGAGCCGGATGTCGAGCGCCCGCTGCGCGCGGCCCTGGCCTGTATCACCCTGAACCTGCCGCTGGCCGAACTGGAGCGGCTGAACCAGGACGAACTGGCCTGGGAGGCGCGGGTCATGCAGTTCCGTGGCTACCGCATGTTGTGGCGGACCCAGGGTGTGCTGCCGATGCTGCGCCGCCTGCTGCATGACTTCCAGTTGCCCCAGGCGCTGATGGCCCGCAGTGACGGCGAGCGGGTGCTGACCAACCTGCTGCACCTGTCCGAGCTGCTGCAACAGGCCTCCGGTGAGCTGGATGGCGAACAGGCGCTGATCCGCCACCTCGGCGAGCACCTGGCGCTGTCCGGGCAGGCCGGTGAAGAACAGATCCTGCGCCTGGAAAGCGACGAGCAACTGGTCAAGGTCGTGACCATCCACAAATCCAAGGGCCTGGAATATCCCCTGGTGTTCCTGCCCTTCATCTGCTCGGTCAAGCCGGTGGACGGCAGCCGGCTGCCGCTGCATTACCACGACAGCGACGGCAAGGTCCAGGTCAGCCTCAAGCCTACCGCCGAACTGATCGCCCAGGCCGACGACGAGCGCCTGGCCGAGGACCTGCGCCTGCTCTACGTAGCCCTGACCCGCGCCCGGCACGCCTGCTGGCTGGGCGTGGCCGACCTCAAGCGTGGCAACCACAACAGTTCGGTGCTGCACCTGTCGGCCCTGGGCTACCTGCTCGGTGGCGGTGCGGTGCTGGCCGAATCCACTGGCCTGGCGGGCTGGTTGCGCGATCTGCAACAGGGTTGCCCGGCGCTGGCCTGCCAGGAACTGCCCGCGCCCAACGACCTGTCTTACCAACCGCCGCGCAACCAGGCGACCCTGCTCGAACCGCTGCTGCCCAGGCGCAAGGCCGCCGAGCATTGGTGGATCGCTTCCTACAGTGCCTTGCGCATCAGTGAGCAGTTGGGCGCCGGCAGTGATGAAGCGCCGGAAAACCCCCAGGCGCAGAAACTCTTCGACGACGAGCGGCTGGACCCGGACGCGCCGCGCGAAGTGCTGGCCAGCGGAGGCGATATCCACCGTTTTCCCCGGGGCCGAATCCCGGCACCTTTCTCCATGGCCTGCTGGAGTGGGCCGGTGACGAACGTTTCACGGCCGACCGCGCGCTGATCGAAAAGGCCGTCGCGCCGCGCTGCAACCTGCGTGGCTGGAAGGGCTGGATCGAGACCCTGAGCGACTGGCTCGCGCACCTGCTGCAGGTGCCTTTCCGCCTTGGCGACGGCCAGCCGCCGGTGGCGCTCAACAGCCTCGCCAGCTACCAGGTGGAAATGGAATTCTGGTTCGCCAGCCACAAGGTCGACGTGCAGCAGGTCGACGCACTGGTTCGTCGCCACACCCACGGCGGCGTCGCCCGGGCGGCGGCCGAACCGGTACTGCTCAACGGCATGTTCAAGGGCTTCATCGACCTGACCTTCGAGCATCAGGGCCGCTACTACGTGGCCGACTACAAGTCCAACTGGCTGGGTGCCGACGATGCGGCCTATACCGAGCAGGCCATGGCCGCCTCGATCCTCGAGAACCGCTACGACCTGCAGTACGTGCTCTACCTGCTGGCCCTGCATCGCCAGCTCAAGGCACGGGTACCGGACTACGACTACGACCGGCACATGGGCGGGGCCCTGTACCTGTTCCTGCGCGGCACCCGCGCGCCGAGCCAGGGCGCCTATTTCGCCCGGCCGCCACGCGTGTTGATCGAACAACTGGACCTGCTGTTCCAGGGCAAGCCGGTACCGAAATCCGAACCCGCCTGGGAGCAGGGGAGTCTTTTATGAAACGTTCCTTCGCCGACCTGCTGCCCACTGCGCTGAATGATGACAGCCTCGCCGAACTGGCACCGCTGACCCGCGCCGAGGACCTGCTACTGTTGCTCGAACGCTGGTTCGAGCGCGGCTGGGTACGGGCGCTGGACAAGGCGTTCGTGGCCTTCCTGCATGAGCTCGACCCGCAGGGCGATCCGCTGGTGCTGCTGGCGGCCGCCCTGACCAGTCATCAATTGGGTCATGGGCATGTCTGTCTCGACCTGTTGGAAACCCTGAGCGAGCCGGACTTCGCCCTGTCGCTGCCGCCGGAAGGCGACGTGCAGAGCGCGGCGCTGCTACTGCCCTCGCAACTGCTGGTGGCGCTGGATGGCGAGGCCTGGTGCCGGGCATTGCAGGCCAGCCCGCTGGTGGCATTGGCCGACGATGAGAGCCTGGAGGCCGGACAGCGGCCGCTGGTGCTCAGTGGTCGGCGGTTGTACCTGCGTCGTTATTGGACCTATGAGCGGCGGATCGACAGCGCCTTGCGCCTGCGGCTGGCCGAACAGGAAGCCACCCCGGACGATCTGGCCCGGCGCCTCACCGAACTGTTTGGCGCCGCCGGCAGCAGCGGGCGCATCGACTGGCAGAAACTGGCCTGTGCCCTGGCCACGCGAGGTGCTTTCAGCATCGTCACCGGCGGTCCCGGCACCGGCAAGACCACCACCGTGGTGCGTCTGCTGGCCTTGCTCCAGGCGCCGGCGGTGGAGGCGGGCAAGCCGCTGCGCATCCGCCTCGCCGCACCGACCGGCAAGGCCGCCGCGCGGCTGACCGAATCCATCAGTGCCCAGGTGCGTTCGCTGACCATCGATGAAGCGGTGCGTGCCCGGATCCCCAGTGAAGTGACCACCGTGCACCGCCTGCTCGGCAGTCGCCCGGGCACCCGACACTTCCGCCATCACGCCGGCAACCGCCTGCCGCTGGATGTCCTGGTGGTGGACGAGGCATCGATGATCGACCTGGAAATGATGGCCAACCTGCTCGACGCGCTGCCGGTGCATGCGCGGCTGGTGCTGCTGGGGGACAAGGACCAGTTGGCTTCGGTGGAAGCCGGTGCGGTGCTCGGCGACCTGTGCCGCGATGCCGAGGAGGGCTGGTACAGCGCCAGCACGCGCGCCTGGCTGCAGGCGGTCAGTGGCGAGGATATCGGCACCAGTGGCCTGTGCGAGGCCGCCGAGGGCAGCCATTCGCTGGCCCAGCAGGTGGTGATGCTGCGCCACTCGCGACGCTTTGGCGAAGGCAGCGGCATCGGCCAGCTGGCGCGGCTGGTCAACCAGCAGGCGGCCGACGAGGCCCGTGCCCTGTTGCAGGCGGGCGCGCATGCCGACCTGTTCGCCCTGGCCCTCAAGGGCGAGCAGGACCGCAAGTTCGACAAGCTGGTGCTCGATGGCGAGGGCAGCCAGCGCAAGGGCTATCGGCATTACCTCGACGTGATGCGCGGTCATCGTCCGTCCGTTGAGCGTGACCTCGATGACCCGTGCTGGGAAGACTGGGCGCGTGCGGTGCTGCGCGCCTTCGACGAGTTCCAGCTGCTCTGCGCCGTGCGCAAGGGACCCTGGGGCGTCGAAGGCTTGAACCAGCGCATCACCGAAGCGCTTTATGCGAGGCGGCTGATCGACAGCGACCAGCACTGGTACGAGGGCCGGCCGGTGCTGATGACGCGCAACGACTACGGGCTGGGCCTGATGAACGGCGATATCGGTATCGCCCTGCGCCTGCCGAGCGCGATGGGCCGCAAGTGGGCAAGCAGGTGCTACGGGTGGCGTTTCCCCGTAACGACGGCCAGGGCGGTGTGCGGTTCGTCCTGCCGAGCCGCTTGAACGATGTGGAAACCGTCTACGCCATGACCGTGCATAAGTCCCAGGGCTCGGAGTTCACCCATACCGCGCTGATCCTGCCCGAGGCGCTGAACCCGGTGCTGACCAAGGAACTGATCTACACCGGGATCACCCGGGCCAAGGACTGGTTCAGCCTGCTCGAACCGCGTGGCGGGGTGTTCGAGGAGGCGGTGCGGCGCAAGGTCAAGCGCCTGAGCGGGCTGATGCTGGAGCTGGGGTAGCGGGATTCAGGGCTTGCCCGCGAAGGGCCGCCCCCTCACCTCAACGCCCAACCCTGTCCAGCGCCGCCACTTCCTGGCGCTCGATCCCCATGAACCGTCGCACCCGTTCCCCCTGATCACCCTCGCGAATCTCCCGCGGGCAGGCATCGAGCTGCACCACGCCGCTCTCCATGAAGATCACCCGGTCGGAGATCGACATGGCGAAATCCATCTCATGGGTGACGATCAGCATCGTCATGCCTTCGTCGGCCAGCTCGCGGATCACCTTGAGCACGTCTCCCACCAGCTCCGGGTCCAAGGCCGAAGTGGGCTCGTCGAACAGCATGATCTGCGGCTCCATCGCCAGCGCCCGGGCGATCGCCACCCGCTGCTGCTGGCCGCCGGACAACTGGTGCGGGTACTTGTGGGCATGGGCCAGCAGGCCGACCTTGTCCAGCAGCGCCAGCGCCCGCTGCTCGCTCGGTTCATGGCTGGCCCCGTGATAACGCGGCGCCAGGGTGACGTTGTCGAGAATGCTGCGGTGCGGGAACAGGTTGAAGTTCTGGAACACCATGCCGATGCTGCGCACGCCCCGGCGGACCTGCGGGCTGTTGGCGCGGTCGCTGGCGCTGATGAAGCTTTCGCCGAACAGCACGATTTCGCCCTGGTCGATGCTTTCCAGGCCATTGATGGTGCGGATCAGCGAGGTCTTGCCGGAGCCGGACGGGCCGATGATCGAGATCACCTGGCCGCTGCCGACGTTCAGGTCGATGCCCTTGAGCACTTCGTGATTGCCGTAGCGCTTGTGGATATTGCGCAACTGCAGGGCCGGGGCGGCTCCGGCCATCGGCAGCGGGCGGACGCTCGCCGGTGACGGCAGCAGGCGCGACCTGAGGCTGGCGGTGGCGCTGTCGGCGAGGGCTTGCGGCTTGCGCTGGTTCAGGTCCAGGTAGCGCTCCAGGCGTTGCAGCAGCCAGCCGAACAGGCTGACGATCAGCACGTAGTACACCGCCACCGCGCCGAGGGTTTCCATCACCAGGAAGTTCTGCGCGTAGAGACGCTGGCCGACCGTGAGGATTTCGGTGAGGGAGATCACCGAGACCAGCGACGTCAGTTTCACCACGGTGATGTATTCGTTGATCAGCGTCGGCAGCGAAATGCGGAACGCCTGGGGAATCACGATCAGCCGTTGCAGCCCGAGCAGGCCGATGCCGAGGGCGCGGCCTGCCTCCTTCTGGCCCTTGGCGACCGAGATCAGCCCGCCGCGATGGATCTCGGCCATATACGCCGCCTCGGTGACCACCAGAGCGAACAGCCCGGAGTAGAACGGGTTGGACAGCACCCGGCCGGTGGCCGGCAACAGTTGCGGCAGGTTGTAGACGAACACCACCAGCACCAGCAGCGGAATGCTGCGGAAGAACCAGATGTACACCGCGGCCGGTGCGCGCAGCCAGGCCGAGGCCGACAGCTTGGCCGAGGCCAGGACGAAGCCCAGCACCATGCCGATGAACCAGGCCAGGGCGCTGAGCTCGACCACCGTGACACAGGCCTGCCAGAAGGCGGGCATCGAGAACAGCGAAAGAAAATAGGGCCAATCGAATTGCATGGGAACCTCGGTGATTCAGGGCCTGGCGCCTTTTTGGGGAAAAACATTGCCCCTGGAGAAACCGATCGGGGTGAACACCTTCCTTGTGGGAGCCGGCCGGGCGGTTCCCACAGGAGGTGCGTCTTCCACGGGGCGTGTGCTTATTCCGCCGCTTCCAGCGCGTACTTGTTCAGGATCGCCGTGTACTCACCGCTCTTCTTCGTCTCCTCGAACGCCTTGAGCAGTGCCTGGTAAGTGGCGTCATTACCCTTCTTCACGAAGATCCCCAGGGTCTGCTGGTAGATCGGATGTTCGGTGGTCACCACCACCCGGCCCTTGGTCCGCTCGGCAATCATCTTCGCCGCACCGGCGATTTCCACCTGCGCCTGGATATTGTTCGACAGCAGCGCCTGGGTGACCTCCGGCGCCGAGGGGTATTCGCTCACGGTGATCTCCCCCTTGCCCTTGGGCACGCAGTATTCGCTGGACAGCTTGCGGAACTGCGCGACCCAGGTGGTGCCCTGTTCCAGGCCGACCTTCAGTCCGCACAGGTCCTCCGGCGTCGCCGGCTTCAGCCCGCTGTCCCTGGGCACCATGATCGCCGCGCCGGTCCTGGCGTAGGCGATGGTGATGGCCTGGGTCTGGCGCTCGGGGGTGATGTACATGCCGGAAATGATCGCGTCGAACTTGCCGGCGTTCAGGCCCATGATCAGGCTCGGAAACTTGGTGTCGATGAACTCCGCCTTGCTCTCCATGTGCTTGGCCAGCGCGTGGGACAGTTCCGGATCGGAGCCGACCACGTTCTTGTCCGCGTCGTAGGACTCGAAGGGCGGATAGGTGATTTCCATGCCGATTTTCAGTTGGCCGGGCGTGGCCGTCGCGGCGGCGAAGGCGCTGGCGGTGCAGAACAGGGTGGTGGCGAGCAGGGTCAGGCCAGGGAGGTGCTTGAGCATGGACGATAACTCCGGGTTGGGTAGGTGAGCGGCAGGTTCAGGAAGGCTGCGCCTGGTTTTTCAGGTGACCGAAACTCGAGGGTTTGCGGGCTTTTTCCGGCAGGTCGATCTCGCCGTTCTCCACGCGCCGGCGCAGGTACTGGTAGGTCTGCAGCGCCTGGCCGTACATGTGCTCGCCGATGGCGATCTGTTCGTATTCCTGGCCCGCCTTGGCGAAGCTCGGCAGCGGCCGGATCAGGGTGTGGTAGTCGCAGGCGTAGAACAGCGGGAAGGCGTAACGCTCCTCGCTGACGGTACGTACCCGGTGGGCGGTGGCGACGAAGGCACCGGCGGTCATCACTTCGAGCATGTCGCCGATGTTCACCACGAAGGTGCCGGGGATCGGTGGCGCGTCGATCCACTGGCCCTGGTCGTTCAGCACCTCCAGGCCGGGCTTGTCGGCCAGCAGGATGGTGAAGCACTCGTAGTCGGTGTGGGCGCCGATGCCCGGGGCGTCCTGGGCGGCGTCATCGAACGGGTAGTGGATCAGCCGCAGCTTCGACGGCGGCCGGGTGACCAGCGCATCGAAGGTGTTTTCCTCCAATCCCAGGGCCAGGGCGAAACCGCCGAACAGCTTGCGTCCCAGGGCGAAAACCGCGGCGTAGTAGGCCTGCGCGGCCTCCTTGAAACCCGGTAGCGTCGGCCATTCGTTCGGCCCCAGCAGCGGGGTGCCGGCCAGCACCAGCGGGTCGTCCGCCGGCACCTCGAAGCCGATGTCGAAGGCTTCCTTGTGGTCCGGTTTGCCCTTGGCATACACCTCTTCGCCCTCGGGCACGAAGCCCTTGTGGGTCTTCGAGGTGCCGATGTAGTGCTGCATCTTGGTTTCGAACGGTTGGGCGAAATAGTCCCTGGCCGCCTGGCGCAGCTTGGCGATCAGTTGCGGGTCGATGCCGTGCCCGGTGATGTAGAGGAAACCGACCTCGCTGGCGGCGGTGCCCAATTGATCGGCGACCGCCAGCCGATGTTCCAGTTCGACGCTGAACAACCCGGCGATATCCACCACCGGAATGCTCTTGAAATTGGCCTGGGCCGGATGCTTGTGACTGTTCTCAGGCATGACGCGAACGCCTCACGGTTGGGTTGAATGACGGAAACGGTCGAAGTGCTCGCGCTCGGTGCGGGCCATCCACACGTTGAGCGACCACAGGTCGGCGACCGGAACGTTGGTGAAGGGCAGGTGATGCAGGTAGCCGTCGGCACCGAACTCCGGGGTCAGTGTGCTGACCGTGTAACCGCGGGCCTGCTGGGCGCGCCAGACGCTTTCCCAGTGGGCCTGGTGGAAGGCCAGCTCGCGGGCGTACTCCGGGGCGCCGGGATGAGGCACCTGCGGGCCCTGGTCATAGCCGACCCGGGCCTGGATATGGTGGACGCGCTCGACGAATGGCCGCAGGTCGTCGGCCGGGTCGTCGAGCAGGCGCTCGCAGGTGACCACCCAGTGGCTGATGTCGCTGGTGAAGCGCAGGTCGGGCAGTTGCCGGATCAGCTCAAGGGTCACCCAGGGGTTGAACAGCGAGCGTGCACGATGGGTTTCGAAACTGCAGGCCTGGCCCTGCCGGCGGGCCAGGTCCATGGCCTGGCCGAAGAACTCCACCTGCTGCGCCAGGGGCCAGCGGTCGTTGCCGGCCAGTACGTTGACGAAACGTGGCTCCAGCTCGGCGGCCCAGGCGAGTTTCTGTTCGAGGTCGCGCAGATGCTCGACGGGGGCTGCCGACTGCTCGGGGAGCACATCGTAGGAGGTGAAGACGGTGCTGATGTAAGGCGTGCGGTTGGCACGCAGGAAGGCGGCGAACTCGGCACGTTCTGCGGCCGCCAGTGGCAGGCGGGCTTCCATGCCGTCGAAGCCGGCCTCCAGCAACTCGTCGAGTGCCTGGGCCTTGCT
This sequence comes from Pseudomonas sp. Tof1, assembly GCF_055390395.1. NCBI lineage: Bacteria > Pseudomonadati > Pseudomonadota > Gammaproteobacteria > Pseudomonadales > Pseudomonadaceae > Pseudomonas > Pseudomonas sp. Tof1. The sequence goes on from NZ_AP024344.1 coordinate 753,296, forward strand.
GGCGGTGTAGCCCCACAGGGTGCGGAAAATCTCCAGTTTCATCAGTGAACCTCGACCAAACCTCAAGCTGCTCGGGACCCGCCACGGCGTGAAGCCTGGGCGAGCGGTTAGGGCAGTTGGAAAGGTTTCGTCGAGCCGGCCCTCTTCTGTGGGGCGGTCTCACTGACGCCAGGCGCCGCTTGCGCAGCGTCATGAACCAGCCTGCGAAGGGCGATGGGTCGATCTTAGGCAGCCCCGCAGGCGGGAAAAAATAGCAAACCTCAAATCGATACTTCAGAGATTTCTAAACCAATAGTGGGCTATGCATGATCTCAATCTAACGCTGGTTTGCCAGCTATATGCTATCGTTGCGGCAATATTCTGACGTAGTATCCAGAGAATTCTCACATGAACATGGCTGCCTGGATGATGTGGCGGTTTTTTGGCTCAAGACAGTTCGCGGCGTCCGTCCTGTGTTGCCTGTTCATGCACTCGGGCATGGCCGAAGACGCCGCTCCCCGTGGCGGCGCCGAGCAGCGGGCCCAGGCCGTCACCCAGGTGGTGCTGGGTATTCTCAGCTACGCCCGCTGGCCGGTGGAGCCGGCGCAGCTGCGCCTGTGCATCGTCGGGCCGACCCAATACACCGATGACCTGGTCAAGGGCACGACCCAGGCCACCGGCCGCCCGGTGCTGGTACAGCGCCTGCTGGCCAGCAATCCGGCCGTGGGCGACAGCTGTGACGCGGTGTACATCGGCCAACTGTCCAGCAACGAGCGCAACCAGTTGTTCGCGTCACTGGCCGGCCATGCGGTGCTGAGCATCAGCGAAGAAGGCGATCATTGCGTCGTCGGCAGCCTGTTCTGCCTGCGTGTCGGCGACGAGCAGGTGGCGTTCGAGGTCAACCTGGATTCGGTGGCCCGCAGCGGCGTGCGCATTCACCCCAGCGTCCTGCAACTGTCCCGCCGGCGGGCCCCACAGCCATGATCGGTCTGCACAAGCCGGACAACCGCCGCACCCTGCGTTCGGTGCTGGGGCGTGGGCACATGCTGGTGGCCCTGGCGGCGGTCGGCCTGGTCAGCGTTTCGCTGACCTTGCTCGGTGTGCTGGCGCTTCGGGTCTACGCCGACCACAACCTGCACCTGATCGCCCGCTCCATCAGCTACACCGTCGAGGCGGCGGTGGTGTTCAACGACCGCAGTGCGGCGACCGAAGCCCTGGACCTGATCGCCTCGACCGAAGAAGTGGCCGAGGCCGAGATCTTCACCGCCAGCGGCCAGCGCCTGGCCCATTGGCAACGCCCGGAAACCGGTCTGCTGTCGCGGCTGGAAATGCAACTGGCGAGGAGCCTGCTGGAACAGCCCATCGAACTGCCGATCCTGCACCAGAACCGCGAGGTTGGCAGCGTGCGCCTGACCGGTCATGGCGCCAGCCTGATGCGCTACCTGCTCAGCGGCCTGGCCGGCATCCTGGTGTGCAGCGTGCTGGCGGCCTGGCTCGGCCTGTATCTGGCCCGCCGGCTGCTGCGCGGGATCCTCGTGCCGCTGCGCAGCCTGGCCGAAGTGGCCCACGCCGTGCGTAGCGAGCGGGCCTTCGAGCGGCGGGTACCGCCGGCGCAGATTGTCGAATTGGACAACCTCGGCAACGACTTCAATGCCCTGCTCGATGAGCTGGAAGCCTGGCAGACGCACCTGCAGAACGAAAACCAGACCCTGGCGCACCAGGCCAGCCACGACAGCCTGACCGGCCTGCCCAACCGGGCCTTCTTCGAAGGTCGGCTGATGCGCGCCTTGCGCAACGGTGCCCGGCAGGGCGAGCGGGTGGCGGTACTGTTTCTCGACAGCGACCGCTTCAAGGAAATCAACGACACCTTCGGCCATGCGGCAGGCGATGCGGTATTGGTGGCCGTGGCCACGCGGGTGCGCGCGCAACTGCGTGAAGATGACCTGGTGGCGCGGCTTGGCGGCGACGAGTTCGCCGTGTTGCTGACCCCGCTGCACAGCATCGAGGACGCCGAGCAGATTGCCGAGAAGATCATCGCCAGCATGGAACTGCCGATCCCGGTGCCCGGCCCGACCCAGGTCGTCACCTCGCTGAGTATCGGCATCGCCGTCTACCCCGATCACGGCAACACCCCGGGCTCGTTGCTCAATGCCGCCGATGGCGCCATGTACCAGGCCAAGCGCCTTTCCCGAGGCAGTCGACACACCGCGCAGTCGGAGCACAGCGCCGCCTCAGTCCCCACCAGGAGTTGAACCCTTGTCTACCTTGACCCAACGTTCCCTGCGATTTTTCAGCGTTGCCCTGTTTGCCGCCCTGCTGGCGCTGGGCGGCTGCCAGACGGCTGCGCAGAAAGGCCTGAGCCCGGCGCAGATCGCCGTCCTCAAGCAGCAGGGTTTCGAACTGACGGACGATGGCTGGGCTTTCGGCCTGTCGGGCAAGGTGCTGTTCGGCAGTGACCTGGATGGGTTGAACCCGCAAAGCCAGGCCATCGTCGAGCGGATCGCCAGGGCCCTGCTCAGCGTGGATATCCAGCGGGTGCGGGTGGATGGGCACACCGATGCGTCGGGCAAGGACGACTACAACGAACAGTTGTCGGTACGCCGGGCCAACAGTGTGGCGACGGTACTGCGGCAGTCCGGGATGAAGCCGGAAAACATCCAGGTCCGCGGCCTGGGCAGCCGCGAACCGGTGGCCAGCAACAGCACCGTGGCCGGGCGGACAGAAAACCGCCGGGTGGCGATCGTGGTGATTGCCGACTGAGTGCCCGCGAAGAGGCCTATCCGACTGGCGGCATTCTAATCGACGAACCGAAGCGCCCGCGTCTCCCCCAGCAGCAGCGGCCGATTCAGTTCCGTGACTTCCCGAATGTAGTCCCACAACAGATTGATCCGCTTGAGTTTGCGCAGATCTTCCCGGCAATACATCCAGAACTGCCGGGTGATACTCACCTCATCCGGCAACACCGGCAGCAGGTTCGGGTCCTGGGCCGCCAGGAAACACGGCAGGATCGCCAGCGCCCGGCCCTGTTGCGCCGCGACGAACTGGGCGATCACGCTGGTGCTGCGCAGGTTGGCGGTGGCGTTGGGCAGCAGGTTGGCCAGGTACAGCAGCTCGTTGCTGAACGCCAGGTCGTCGACGTAGCTGACGAAACGGTGCCGGCCCAGGTCGCTGGCGCGACGGATCGGCGGGTGCTGGTCCAGGTACGGCTGGGTCGCGTACAGCTGCAGGCGGTAGTCGCACAGCTTGCAGCACACATAGGGCCCGTGCTCCGGGCGCTCCAGGGCGATGACGATATCCGCCTCGCGCTTGGACAGGCTGATGAAGTGCGGCAGCGGCAGGATATCCACCGAGATCGCCGGGTAGGCGTCGACGAAATGGCTCAGTTGCGGGGTGATGAAGAAGCTGCCGAAGCCCTCCGTGCAGCCCATGCGCACATGCCCCGAGAGCGCCACGCCAGACCCCGACACCTGCTCGCAGGCCATGTGCAGGGTGCTTTCGATGGACTCGGCATAGCCCATCAGGCGCTGGCCCTCGGCGGTGAGGACGAAGCCGCTGGTGCGCGACTTTTCGAACAGCAGGGTGCCCAGGGCCGCCTCCAGCGAACTGATGCGCCGTGACACCGTGGTGTAGTCCACCGCCAGGCGCTTGGCCGCGCTGCTGGCCTTGCGGGTACGGGCAACCTCAAGGAAAAACTTCAGGTCGTCCCAGTTCAATGAACCCAAAGACGTGATGTTTTTTTGCATGTTGATCCGGTTTTTATGTGCGTTCTTATTAGAAGAATGCACATCTATACTCCAAAAACAGTCCAGTCACCATGCTCGGGTATCGTCCCGTCCGGGATTCGGCCATTACAATAATTCAGGAGACTTCCATGAACGTTTCTCTCAAGCCCGACGCCACCCTCAAGACCGCCCGGTTGCTGATCGACGGCGAGTGGGTCGAATCCCAGAGCAGTGAGTGGCACGACATCGTCAACCCGGCGACCCAGGAAGTGCTGGCCAAGGTGCCCTTCGCCACTGCCGCTGAAGTGAATGCGGCGATAGACGCCGCCCAGCGTGCCTTCCAGACCTGGAAGCTGACCCCCATCGGCGCCCGCATGCGCATCATGCTCAAGCTGCAGGCGCTGATCCGCGAACATTCCAAGCGCATCGCCGCCGTGCTCAGCGCCGAGCAGGGCAAGACCCTGGCCGACGCCGAGGGCGATATCTTCCGCGGCCTGGAAGTGGTCGAGCACGCCTGCTCGATCGGCACCCTGCAGATGGGCGAGTTCGCCGAGAACGTCGCCGGTGGCGTCGACACCTACACCCTGCGCCAGCCGATCGGCGTCTGCGCCGGGATCACCCCGTTCAACTTCCCGGCGATGATCCCGCTGTGGATGTTCCCGATGGCGATCGCCTGCGGCAACACCTTCGTTCTCAAACCGTCCGAACAGGACCCGCTGTCGACCCTGATGCTGGTGGAGCTGGCGCTGGAAGCCGGCGTGCCGCCGGGCGTGCTCAACGTGGTGCACGGCGGCAAGGAGGTGGTGGATGCGCTGTGCACCCACAAGGACATCAAGGCGGTCTCGTTCGTCGGTTCGACCGCCGTCGGTACCCACGTCTATGACCTCGCCGGTCGTCATGGCAAGCGCGTGCAGTCGATGATGGGCGCGAAGAACCACGCCGTGGTGCTGCCCGACGCCAACCGCGAGCAGACCCTCAATGCCCTGGTCGGCGCCGGTTTCGGTGCGGCCGGCCAGCGTTGCATGGCCACCTCGGTGGTGGTGCTGGTAGGGGCGGCGAAGCAATGGCTGCCGGACCTCAAGGCGCTGGCGCAGAAGCTCAAGGTCAACGCCGGCAGCGAGCCGGGCACCGATGTCGGTCCGCTGATTTCCAAGCGGGCGAAGGAGCGGGTGCTGGGCCTGATCGAAAGCGGCATCCAGGAAGGCGCCAAGCTCGAACTGGACGGCCGCGCTATCGTCGTGCCGGGCTTCGAGCAGGGCAACTTCGTCGGCCCGACCCTGTTTTCCGGGGTGACCACCGACATGCAGATCTACACCCAGGAAATCTTCGGCCCGGTGCTGGCGGTGATGGAGGTCGACACCCTCGACGAGGCCATCGCCCTGGTCAACGCCAACCCCTTCGGCAACGGCACCGGCCTGTTCACCCAGAGCGGCGCCTCGGCGCGCAAGTTCCAGAGCGAGATCGATATCGGCCAGGTCGGCATCAACATCCCGATCCCGGTGCCGGTGCCGTTCTTCAGCTTCACCGGCTCCCGTGGCTCCAAGCTCGGCGACCTGGGTCCCTACGGCAAGCAGGTGGTGCAGTTCTACACTCAGACCAAGACGGTCACCGCGCGCTGGTTCGATGACGACAGTGAGAACCATGGCGTGAACACCACCATCAACCTGCGCTGAGCGAGGAACGGGCCATGAAGATCGCATTTATCGGACTGGGCAACATGGGCGCGCCAATGGCGCGCAACCTGATCAAGGCCGGGCACAGCCTGAACCTGTTCGACCTGAACCAGACGGTGCTCAAGGAGCTGGCGGCCCTCGGCGGGACCATCAGCACCTCGCCCAAGGCCGCGGCCGAGGGCAGCGAACTGGTGATCACCATGCTGCCGGCCGCCGCCCATGTGCGCAGCGTCTGGCTGGGCGAGGACGGGGTGCTGGCCGGGATCGGCGCCGGCGTGCCGGCGGTGGACTGCAGCACCATCGATCCGCAGACCGCCAAGGACGTTGCCGCCGCGGCGGCGAAACAGAATGTGGCGATGGCCGATGCGCCGGTATCCGGCGGTACCGGTGGCGCGGCGGCCGGGACCCTGACCTTCATGGTCGGCGCTTCCCAGCCATTGTTCGCCACCCTGCAACCGGTGCTGGCACAGATGGGCCGCAACATCGTCCATTGCGGCGAGGTCGGCACCGGGCAGATCGCCAAGATCTGCAACAACCTGCTGCTGGGCATCTCGATGATCGGCGTCAGCGAGGCCATGGCCCTGGGCGCCGCCCTGGGCATCGACACCCAGGTGCTGGCCGGGGTGATCAACAGTTCCACCGGCCGCTGCTGGAGTTCCGACACCTACAACCCCTGGCCGGGCATCATCGACACCGCACCGGCGTCGCGTGGCTATACCGGCGGCTTCGGCGCCGAACTGATGCTCAAGGACCTGGGCCTGGCCACCGAGGCCGCGCGCCAGGCCCACCAGCCGGTGGTCCTCGGTGCCGTGGCGCAGCAGTTGTACCAGGCCATGAGCCTGCGCGGGGAGGGTGGCAAGGACTTCTCGGCCATCATCGGCGCCTATCGCAAACCCGAGTAAGGTTTTTTCCGGGGGCTCGCGTCGGGCGGGTCCCCGGTTTTTTCCGGGCCGTGCGTCCAAACGTTATCCGCGTATCCCCCGGCACAGTAGAATGACTGCCGAGAATCGGTTTCGAGGGGGCGGTGGTGGATCTACAGCAGGGTTTTGTCCTGACCCGGCATTGGCGCGACACCCCCGCGGGTACGCAGGTCGAATTCTGGTTGGCGACCGACGCCGGCCCCCGTCACGTGCGCTTGCCGCCACAACCCTCGGTTGCCTTCATTCCCGCCGAACAGCGTGAGCGTGCCGCCCAGCTGTTGAGCAAAGAGCGGGGGTGGAATGGCGCCCGCTGGCACTGATGGATTTTCACCACCGCCCGGTGTGTGGCCTGTATTGCCAGCAGCACCGGCAGTTGATGAACATCGAGAAGCTGTTGCGCCAGGGCGGGGTGGATGTCTACGAGGCCGATATCCGCCCTCCCGAGCGCTTTCTCATGGAGCGTTTCATCACCGCGCCGGTGTTGTTCGCCGGTACGCCGAATACCGACGGGCCGCTGCTCGATACCCAGCTCAAGGCGACGGCGGACTATCGGCCACGGCTCAGGCTGGTGTCCCTGGACATCGAGACCACCATGCAGGGCGAGCTGTATTCCATCGCCCTGGAAGGTTGTGGCGAGCGCCAGGTGTACATGCTCGGGCCGCCGAACGGTGACGCCAGCCAGGTCGATTTCAAGCTCGACTATCGAGCGAGCCGCGGTGAACTGCTCGAAGCCCTGAACGACTGGCTGGCCCGGCACGATCCGGATGCGATCATCGGCTGGAACCTGGTGCAGTTCGACCTCAAGGTGCTGCATGAACATGCCCAGCGCCTGAGCATCCCGCTGCGCCTGGGGCGTGGGGGCGACGTCATGGGCTGGCGCGACAACGGTGCGCGCAACACCCACTACTTCGCCGCGGCGGCCGGCCGGCTGATCATCGACGGCATCGAGGCGCTGCGTTCGGCGACCTGGAGCTTCCCGTCCTTCAGCCTCGAATACGTGGCGCAGCACCTGCTCGGCGAGGGCAAGTCGATCGACAACCCCTACCAGCGCATGGACGAGATCAATCGCATGTTCGCCGAGGACAAGCCGGCCCTGGCGCGCTACAACCTCAAGGACTGCGAGCTGGTCACGCGGATCTTCGACAAGACCCAGCTACTGACCTTCCTGCTCGAACGCGCCACCGTCACCGGCCTGCCGGCCGATCGCAGCGGCGGTTCGGTGGCGGCCTTCACCCACCTGTACATGCCGCTGATGCATCGCCAGGGTTTCGTCGCGCCGAACCTCGGCGAACGCATGCCCGAGGCCAGCCCCGGCGGTTTCGTCATGGACTCGCGGCCCGGGCTGTACGAGTCGGTGCTGGTACTGGACTACAAGAGCCTGTACCCGTCGATCATCCGTACCTTCCTGATCGACCCGGTGGGGCTGATCGAGGGCCTGCGGCATCCCGACGACAGCGAGTCGGTGGCGGGCTTTCGCGGGGCGCGTTTCTCCCGCACGCGGCACTGCCTGCCGTCGATCGTCGAGACGGTCTGGCAGGGCCGCGAGGCGGCCAAGCGCGACGGCAATGCGCCGCTGTCCCAGGCCCTGAAGATCATCATGAACGCCTTTTACGGCGTGCTCGGTTCCAGTGGCTGCCGCTTCTTCGATACGCGCCTGGCCTCGTCGATCACCCTGCGCGGGCACGAGATCATGCGCCGCACCCGGCAACTGATCGAGGCCCAGGGCTACACGGTGATCTATGGCGACACCGACTCGACCTTCGTCTGGCTCAAGCGCGCCCATGGCCAGGAGGAGGCCGCGCAGATCGGCCGCCAGCTGGTGGCCGGGGTCAACGACTGGTGGCGCGAACACCTGAAGCAGGAACTGGGCCTGGACAGTGCCCTGGAACTGCAGTTCGAAACCCATTTCAGCCGCTTCCTGATGCCGACCATCCGCGGGGCCGAGGAGGGCAGCAAGAAGCGTTATGCCGGGCTGGTGGTGCGTGCCGACGGCCGCGAGGAGATGGTCTACAAGGGGCTTGAAACCGTGCGCAGCGACTGGTCGCCATTGGCGCAGGCGTTCCAGCAGGAGCTGTACCGACGCATCTTCAGCTGCCAGCCCTACCAGGATTACGTCCGTGACTACGTGCGGCGTACCCAGGCGGGCGAGCTGGATGACCTGCTGGTGTATCGCAAGCGCCTGCGCCGGCGGCTCGGCGACTACGAGCGCAACGTGCCGCCGCAGGTGCGGGCGGCACGCCTGGCCGATGAATACAACGTCGCCCAGGGGCGGCCGCGACAGTACCAGGGCGGCGGCTGGATCAGCTACGTGATTGCCCAGGCCGGGCCGGAGCCGCTGGAGGTGCGTCGGTCGCCCATCGACTACGAGCACTACATCACCAAGCAGTTGCAGCCGGTGGCGGACGCGATCCTGCCGTTCGTGCAGGACGATTTCACCACCCTGATCGGCGGGCAGATGGGCCTGTTCTGAGGGTTTTGTATTGCAATGTATCTGGGAGGGGCGGTGATACTTGCGCACTTCAGAACCCTGGCTTGCGCACACATTCGAGATACCTCAAGGGCGTCAAATAGGTTCCAGGGAGGCAGACAACACTGGCTCCAACCAACCGAATACACACTTGAGGAAATCGCCATGAAACTGAAAGCACTCTGCACCGCCGGCCTGTTGTCCGCCCTGAGCCTCCTGGCCATCGCCGCCCCGGCCCAGGCCGCCAGCGCCAAACCGGATATCCGGCACGTGGTGTCGATCACCACCGATGCCATGGGCAGTTGCGATGTCGCCAAGGCGCACCTGACCTACCTGGACTCCCAGGGCCAGACCCACACCCTGGAATACGGCAAGTTCGCCAGTTGCAACCTGGGCAGCTGAGGCCTTGGGAACCCGCCTCACGCTCTCTCCTCCACCCGCATGAAACCGTACCGCGTCGCGGTCGGTTTCATGCCTGCATCTGCCAGGTGACGTCATGCTGCTTATCGCTTTCCTCGGCGGGATACTGACGGTGCTCAGTCCTTGCATCCTGCCGGTCGTACCCTTCCTTTTCGCGCGGGCCGATCGTTCCCGCTCGTCGGTGCTGTTGACCCTGGGCGGCATGGCGCTGACCTTCGCCCTGGTGTCGAGCCTGGCGGTGGTCAGCAGCGCCTGGGTGATCCAGGCCAACGCTGCCGGCCGTCAGTTGGCGCTGATCGTGATGGTGCTGTTCGCCCTGTCACTGATTTCCGCCCGCGCGGGGGCCTGGCTGTCGCGGCCGTTCGTGCTGCTGGGCAATCGCCTCGATCCGGCGGCGCGGCAGCTGTCGGGGCCGTTGGCCGCGCTGCTGGTCGGCGTCGCCACCGGGCTGTTGTGGGCGCCCTGTGCCGGACCGATTCTCGGCGTGATCCTGACCAGCGCCATGCTGCAGGGCGCCAATGCACAGACCAGCCTGTTGCTGCTGGCCTATGGCCTGGGCAGTGCGTTGTCTCTCGGCACGCTGATCTTCGCCGGCCGTGGCCTGGTCAACCGGCTCAAGCCTTCCATCCCGGTGACCGGCTGGCTGCGGCGTGGGGCCGGCGTGCTGGTCCTGCTGTCGGCGGTGCTGATCTCGACCGGGGCGAACAACACCCTGCTCGCCGGCACCTCGTCACAGGGCTCGGCGTCGGTGGAGCAGAGCCTGCTCAAGCAGATTCCGCGGGCCATCGACTACGTGATCAGCAAGGCCAATGCGGCCACGGCGGTCGACCTCGAAGCCAAGGGCGCGATGCCTGCGCTGGACGGTGCGGTGGAGTGGCTGAACTCGGCGCCGCTCAACCGTGAGTCCCTGCGCGGCAAGGTGGTGCTGGTGGACTTCTGGACCTTCGACTGCATCAACTGCCAGCACACCCTGCCCTATGTGAAGGACTGGGCGAAGAAATACGAGAAGGACGGGCTGGTGGTGATCGGCGTGCATACCCCCGAGTATGCCTACGAGAAGATCCTCGGCAACGTGCGCCAGCAGGTGAAGGAACTGGGGATCGGTTACCCGGTGGCGATCGACAACGACTACCGTATCTGGCGGGCGTTCGATAACCAGTACTGGCCGGCCCACTACCTGATCGATGCCAAGGGGCAGGTGCGCTACACCCATTTCGGCGAAGGCCGTTATGACGAACAGGAAAAGGTCATCCAGACCCTGCTGCAGGAGGCCAAGGCTGGCAGTGCCAGCTGAGCCCCGGAATCCGGCAGCGATAGCCGCAAGGTCCCGCCACGGACCTTGCGGCTTTTTTGTGGGCGGGTGTTCGAGTGGCACCGGGCTCGGGCATCGGCACGTTGTATCAGACTGTGTACGTGGCCCGCCGCCATACAGTGCGCCACCTTATCGCCCGTTCGCGACACACGGTGGATACAGCCCTGCGTTGAAATGTACCTGTCGAACGGTGAGGCCGGTCCAGGCCCCACCCAACCCTCAGAGTCTTACTCACAAACGCAGGAGTGTTACCCATGTTCAAGTTCTCTACCGCTTCCCTGGCCCTCACCCTGGCTTTGGTCGGTGGCCTCGGCCTGGCGAATGCCGCTTCGGCCAATGTGCCGGCAACCGGGTTCGGCGCGATCAACCAGCATCGGCTGGCGGAGGGCGGTTCTGACCGTCTGCTGGAGCGTCGTGTGGCGGAAGGTGGTTCCGATCGCCTGCTGGAGCGCCGTGTGGCGGAGGGTGGCTCGGACCGTTTGCTGGAACGCCGTGTAGCGGAAGGTGGTTCCGATCGTCTGCTGGAGCGCCGTGTGGCGGAAGGTGGTTCCGATCGCCTGCTGGAGCGCCGTGTGGCGGAAGGTGGTTCCGATCGCCTGCTGGAGCGTCGTGTGGCGGAAGGTGGTTCCGATCGCCTGCTGGAGCGTCGTGTAGCCGAAGGTGGCTCGGATCGCTTGCTGGAACGTCGTGTCGCTTGAAGATTGACGACCTCTCGAACCGTTCCTCACGACAGGGCCCCGTGTCTTTCGAGACGGGGCCCGGATCGAAACGCGCCTGGTGCTGTCAGGCGAACACGAAGTACTTGCGCACGGTCTCGACGACTTCCCAGGTGCCCTTCATGCCTGGCTCGACGATGAAGATATCGCCGGCCTTCAAGTGGATCGGCGCCTGACCGTCCGGCGTGATGATGCAGTAGCCTTCCTGGAAGTGGCAGTACTCCCACTTCACGTAATCGACCCGCCACTTGCCCGGGGTGCAGATCCAGGTGCCCATGATCTTGCTGCCGTCTTCGCTGTTGTAGGCGTTGAGGTTGACGGTGTGCGGATCGCCTTCGAGCTTTTCCCATTTGCAGGCGTCGAGCACCGGCAGTGGGTGGGTATCGCGCAGAACGGTAATCGGTGGATTGGACATGCTGGGCTCCGGGCACAGGTTCTGAATGAAGCCTGCACCCTAACGGGGGCGCCCGCCGCAGGGATGTCCAGGCTCGACATCCAGCTGTCCATGCGCGCACAGGCCGTTTTCGCCCGGCAGGGGGCCGCTGTTGATCAGCGGCTGGCCGAGGATGGGCTGAGCATGTCGATCAGGCGGATCTCGAAATCCCGCTCGAGGAACGCCATGCGCTGCTCGTGGAAGGCCCGCATGTGCGGCAGCGCCGAGTGCACGTCCAGGTGAGCCTTCGATTGCCAGATCTCGTAGAAGATGAACAGGGTCGGGTCGGCGTGGTCGCGCAGCATGTGGTATTCGATGCAGCCGTCTTCCCGGCGGCTGGGTTCGACATAGGCGCGAAACAGCGCCTCGAAGGCCTCGGCCTTTTCCGGGCGGGTCTTGGCATGCAGGATAAAACCGTAGGGTTGGCTCATGGATTCACTCCGGGCAGGACAGGTTCTGGAGGCCGTCAATGCTAAGGCAACAATACGTCGAGCATTCGTGCCGTTACGGCAAAAGCGATTTGCGTCAGCCACGCTTTTTCGCCGTGCGTGCGAGGGCTAACCTGCGCCCGCACCTGAACCTGTCGACCGGGCTGCCCTTGGGGCCGCCCTCCATGAGACCGACCATGAAAAAGATCCTGCTACTCAACGGCGGCAAGGCGTTCGCCCACTCCGCCGGCCGCTACAACGCCACCCTGCATGAAACCGCCGTGGCCTACCTCGATCGCTCCGGTTGCGATGTCAGACAGACCTGGATCGACCAGGGCTACGATGTCGCCGAGGAAGTTGCCAAGTTTCTCTGGGCCGACGTGATCATCTACCAGATGCCTGGCTGGTGGATGGGCGCGCCCTGGACGGTGAAGAAGTACATCGACGAAGTGTTCACCGCGGGCCACGGCAGCCTCTACGCCAACGATGGCCGGACGCGTTCCGACGCCTCGCAGAAGTACGGCAGCGGTGGTCTGATCCAGGGCAAGCAGTACATGCTGTCGCTGACCTGGAACGCGCCACGGCAGGCTTTCGACGACCCCACCGATTTCTTCGAGGCCAAGGGCGTGGATGCGGTCTACTTCCCGTTTCACAAGGCCAACCAGTTCCTCGGCATGAGCGGCCTGCCGACCTTTCTCTGTGTCGACGTGATGAAGGTACCGGCCATCGAGGCGGATATCCGGCGCTACGAGCAGCACCTGGCAGAGGTTTTCGATTTGCCGAAGTGAGGTTCCTTTTGCCTCGAGGCCGGCTAATATCAGGCTCTTGAGTTGAGAGGTGAGTGTGAAAGCCAGGTCGGATGAGTTGCAGATCTTCGTCTGCGTGATCGAGTGCGGTTCGATTTCCGCGGCGGCCGAACAGGTCGGGCAGACGCCGTCGGCGGTCAGCCGCAGCCTGTCGCGGCTGGAGGCCAAGCTCGAGACCACGCTGATCAATCGCACCACGCGACGCATGGACCTGACCGAGGAAGGCAAGTTCTTCTTCGAGCGGGCCAAGCAGATCCTCGAGCAGATGGACGAGCTGGAAGAACGCCTGGCCCTGCGCCAGCAGACGCCCGCCGGGCGCCTGCGTATCAACGCCGCCTCGCCGTTCATGCTGCACGCGGTGGTCCCGTACATCGCCGAGTTTCGCAGCCTGTACCCGGACATCCAGCTGGAACTCAACAGCAACGACCTGATCATCGACCTGCTGGAGCAGAGCACCGACATCGCCATCCGCATCGGCCACCTGGCGGATTCGACCCTGCATGCCCGCTCGCTGGGCAGCAGCCCGCTGAACATCCTGGCCAGCCCCGCCTACCTGGCGCGTTACGGCGAGCCGGTCAGTGTCGATGAGCTGTCCCGACACACCCTGCTGGGGTTCACCCAGACCGAAACGCTCAATCACTGGCCGTTGCGGCATGCCCAGGGCGACCGCTGGCAGATCCGCCCCGACCTCAGCGCCTCCAGCGGCGAGACCCTGCGCCAACTGGCGCTGGAGGGGCAGGGGATCGTCTGCCTGTCGCACTTCATGACTCACCAGGACATCCAGTCCGGCCGCCTGCAGGTGATCCTCCCCGAAGCCAACAGCGGCTACCGCCAGCCGATCCATGCGGTGTACTACCGCAACTCGCAGTTGGCGCTGCGTATCCAGTGCTTCCTCGATTTCATCCAGGGCAAGCTGGCGGGGTATGCGGGGCCCGTGGTGGCATAGCCCTGACGCTGGGCGCCAGCTCTTGATTCGTGACTCCAGCGCAAGAGTGAATTGGGCAGTAGGGGGTTATTCGGCACGGATAAGTTTTCGATACTCGCTCCATCACTTATCCATGCAGGGAGTTTCTCCATGAACGTATTCGTTACCGGCGCCGCCGGTTTCATTGGCGGTTCCATCGCGACCGGGCTGGTCGCCGCCGGCCATCGGGTCACCGGGCTGGTGCGCAGTGCCGAGCAGGTGCAGGAACTGCGTGATTTGGGCATTACCCCGGTGGTCGGCAGCCTGGACGACAGCGAACTGCTCGCCGAGCAGGCGCGCCAGGCCGATGCGGTGATCAACGCCGCCAGCAGCGACCATCGCGGTGCGGTCGAGGCGCTGCTCGACGCCTTGCGTGGTTCCGACAAGGTGTTCCTGCACACCAGCGGTTCGAGCATCGTCGGCGACGCCTCCGGCGGCAAGGCCAGCGATATCGTCTATTACGAAGGCCGGCTGCCGGAACCGACCGTCGACAAGGCGGCGCGGGTGGCCATCGACCACCGGGTGCTCGACGCGGCGAAATCCGGCGTGCGCTCGGCGGTGCTCTGCAACACCCTGATCTACGGCCACAGCCTGGGCGTCAAGCGTGACAGCGTGCAGTTGCCGCGCCTGCTCAAGCAGGCCCGCAAGCGTGGCGTGGTCCGGCACGTCGGGAGCGGGCAGAACATCTGGTCCAACGTGCACATCGAGGATGTGGTGGCGCTGTACCTGCTGGCGTTGACCGGCAACCCGCCGGGCACCTTCTATTTCGTCGAAAGCGGCGAAGCCTCGTTCATCGACATGACCACCGCCATGGCCAGGGCGCTGAACCTGGGTGAGCCGCAGGATTGGCCGCTGGCGGACGCCGAGGCCGAGTGGGGTTATGAGATGGCCAATTACGGCCTGGGTTCCAACAGCCGGGTCCGCGGCAGCAACGCCCGTGAACTGCTGGGCTGGGTACCCAAGCGCAACTCGGTGATCGACTGGATCCTCAACGAGATGGTTTGAGCCCAAGCGGCTATGCTGGTGATTGGCGTCAGGTTTTTGCGAACGAGGTCGCGCTTTTGCGCGATAATGGCACTGAGCCACTAAAGAAGCCCGTTCCATGGCCGAAGCGCTTTGATCCAGAACCGCCAGGAAGACCTGACATGAGCTTCGGTAAGACCACCCCCATTCTGCGAATTTTCGACGAGGGCAAGGCGTTGGAGTTCTACGTCGACTTCCTGGGTTTCCAGGTCGACTGGCAGCATCGTTTCGAGCCGGGTTTCCCCTTGTATCTGCAGGTGTCCAAGGGCAATTGCGTGTTGCACCTGAGCGAGCATCACGGTGATAGCACTCCGGGCTCGGCGCTGCGTATCGAGACCGACGAGCTGGAAGCCTTTCGCGAACAACTGCTGGCCAAGGGCTTCGGCTACGCCCGTCCGGAAATCCAGGCCATGCCCTGGGGCAGCATGGACATGCCGATCGCCGACCCGTTCGGCAACCGCCTGGTGTTCACCAACGCGATCTGCGTCTGAGCCACAGGGCTTCGAATCGATGTCGAAGCCCTGCCAGTCACCTCGAATCTGAAACACAAGGTGCGATTTC
This sequence comes from Pseudomonas sp. Tof1, assembly GCF_055390395.1. Lineage (NCBI taxonomy): Bacteria > Pseudomonadati > Pseudomonadota > Gammaproteobacteria > Pseudomonadales > Pseudomonadaceae > Pseudomonas > Pseudomonas sp. Tof1. Next base: position 768,720 of record NZ_AP024344.1, read on the forward strand.
CCCCGCCCTGGGCTAACCTGCGGCCATGTTTTACGAGGTCGACTATGCACATTCATATTCTGGGTATCTGCGGCACCTTCATGGGCTCGATGGCTGTTCTGGCCAAGGAACTGGGCCATCACGTGACGGGCTCCGATGCCAATGTCTATCCGCCGATGAGCACGCAACTGCAGGCCCAGGGCATCGAACTGACCCAGGGTTATGACCCGGCCCAGCTCGATCCGGCCCCGGACCTGGTGGTGATCGGCAATGCCATGTCCCGTGGCAACCCCGCGGTCGAGTACGTGCTGAACAAGGGCCTGCCCTACGTGTCCGGCCCGCAGTGGCTGGCCGACCATGTGCTGCAGGGGCGCTGGGTCCTGGCCGTGGCCGGCACCCACGGCAAGACCACCAGCAGCAGCATGCTCGCCTGGGTGCTGGAGCACGCGGGCATGAGCCCGGGCTTCCTGATCGGCGGCGTGCCGCAGAATTTCTCGGTATCGGCGCGCCTGGGCGGCACGCCGTTCTTCGTGATCGAGGCCGACGAGTACGACAGCGCGTTCTTCGACAAGCGCTCCAAGTTCGTCCACTACCATCCGCGCACGGCGATCCTGAACAACCTGGAGTTCGACCACGCGGACATCTTCCCCGACCTGCCAGCCATCGAGCGGCAGTTCCACCACCTGGTACGGACCATCCCCAGCGAAGGCCTGGTCATTCACCCGACCACCGAGCCGGCGTTGAAGCGGGTGATCGACATGGGCTGCTGGACCCCGGTGCAGACCACCGGTGCCGGTGGCCAGTGGCAGGCGCGCCTGCTCAGCGAGGACGGTTCGCGTTTCGAGGTGCTGTTCGAGGGCGTGGCCCAGGGCACGGTCGAGTGGGAACTGACCGGCCAGCACAACGTCGCCAATGCCCTGGCCACCCTGGCCGCGGCGCGGCATGTCGGCGTGGTGCCGGCGATGGGTATTGCCGGTCTGAGTGCGTTCAAGAGCGTCAAGCGGCGCATGGAAAAGGTCGCCGAAGTCCAAGGCGTGACCATCTACGATGACTTCGCCCACCATCCGACCGCCATTGCCACGACCCTCGACGGCCTGCGCAAGAAGGTCGGCGATGCACCGGTGATCGCCATCATCGAACCGCGTTCCAACTCCATGAAACTGGGCGCTCACCGCGATGGCCTGCCGGAGAGCGTGGTCCAGGCCGATCAGGTGATCTGGTACGCGCCGGCCAATCTCGGCTGGGACCTGGGCGCCACGGCGGCCTTGTGCAGTGTGCCGTCGATTGTCAGCGACTCCCTGGAGGGCATCATCGAACGGGTGAAAAGCCAGGCCAAGCCCGGCACGCACGTGGTGATCATGAGCAACGGCGGCTTCGGCGGGCTGCACGGCAAACTGGCCGAGGCCCTGCGGTGAACGGCCCGGAGCGTATCACCCTGGCGATGACCGGCGCCTCCGGGGCGCAGTATGGCTTGCGCCTGCTCGATTGCCTGGTGCGCGAGGACCGCGAAGTGCACTTCCTGATCTCCAAGGCGGCGCAGTTGGTGATGGCGACGGAGACGGACGTCACCCTGCCGCCCAAGCCGCAGGCGATGCAGGCGTTCCTCACCGAGTACACCGGGGCCCAGGCCGGGCAGATCCGCGTGTACGGCAAGGAGGACTGGATGTCGCCGGTGGCCTCCGGCTCCGGCTCGCCGGCGGCGATGGTGGTGGTGCCATGCTCCACCGGGACCTTGTCGGCCATCGCCACGGGCGCCTGCAACAACCTGATCGAGCGGGCGGCGGACGTGACCCTCAAGGAGCGTCGGCAACTGATCCTGGTGCCGCGCGAGGCGCCGTATTCGAGCATTCATCTGGAGAACATGCTCAAGCTGTCGAACATGGGCGTGACGATCCTGCCGGCTTCGCCGGGCTTCTATCATCAGCCGCAGACCATCGACGACCTGGTGGATTTCGTGGTGGCGCGGATTCTCAATCTGTTGAATATCCCCCAGGACATGCTGCCGCGCTGGGGTGAGCATCATTTGAACAGCAATGAGTAAGGCGCTGCTGGGCCTGCTGCTGGCACTGCAACTGGCGGGTTGTGCGACGGCGCGGACGCTGGATGCCGGCAAGGCCGGGGCGCCGCTCGTCTATGCCGGCACGCGGTTGGACCTGTACGCGTTGCAGGGTGGCTGTTGTGCCCGTGACCGGTTCGGCGCCGAGGCGCCGGGGTATCCTGGGTTGGACCTGCCGGCGAGTGCCTTGCTCGATACGCTGCTGTTGCCGTTGTCGGTGTTCACGGCGTTGGGCGTCGGGTTTCAGGCGACGGGTGGGTTGTAGGCTATGTACGAAATCGCTTGAAACTTGGTTATGCGGCGTTAAAAACCGGCTCGGAATGCTCATTTACTCCAGTAAAGTCGGGCGCGACCCCGGCCGTTCCTCGCCGGTTTTTGCCTTGCCTAACCTGCGTTTCAAACAATTTCGTACACAGCCTAGGGCCGGGGATCGTGTTTTGCCCCTTCGCGGGCAAGCCGGATCGCCGCGCCGCCCGCTCCTGCAGGCGGTCGAATCGGTTCACGCGGTCCTGTAGGAGCGCGGCTTGCCCGCGAAGAGTCCCGCCCTGGCAACAAAAATCTACCTGGCGAAAGCTACTTGCCGAGCCGGCGCAACTCATCCGACTCGACGATCCGCACCCCGTCCTGCTCCTCCAGCGCCAGGCGCCACAGCGCCCGGGCCAGTTGGCAGGCCTCGATCCCGCGATACTTGCCGGGAATCAGCTTCGACAGCGGTGCCGCCAACTGTTCGGCCAGGCGCGGTTCGCTACGCTCGCCGATCAGCAGCGACGGCCGGGCGATGGTCAACTGCGGCCAGCCCTGGGCCTTCAGCGACTCCTCCATCTCACCCTTGACCCGGCTGTAGAACACCTTGGATTTCGGGTTGGCGTCCACCGCGCTGACCACGATCAGGTGCCGCGCGCCCAGTTCCCGCGCACGCTTGCCGAAAGCCACCACCATATCGTGGTCGACAGCGCGAAAGGCTTCTTCGGAGCCGGCGAGCTTGATCGTGGTGCCCAGGCAGCAGATCGCCAGGTCGACCCGGCCGCTCAGTTGCGGCAGGAAGATCGCCGGGTCGCCGACCGGGTTCTCCAGGTGCGGATGTTTCGCCAGTGGGCGACGCGAAGGGGCGAGGACGCGACTGACCGTGGGTTCGTTGAGCAGTCGGTCCAGCAGATGTTCACCGGTCAGGCCGGTGGCTCCAGCGAGCAGGATGTGCTGAGGCGTCAAGTACATAAAATATCTCCCTTGATACGAATCAGCTTAGTTGCTCTTGGCGCCCTTGCTGTCCAGTGAAGCGCTTTGCAACGCTTTTCTTGCCTGTTGCTTGCGTAGCTGCTGCCAGTGGGCCAGCACGCCCTTGGGGGCCCAGATCTGCGGTTCCGACGCCTCGAAGTTGTCCGCCTGCTCACGTTCGGCAACATGGGCCTTGGCCAGGTTGAAGGCCTGCTGCAAGTCGTCGGTCTGGTTCAGGGCCTGGGCGAACAGGGCATCGCCGAAGTAGGTGAAGTCCGCTTCCTCGGAGCAGCCGAAGGACACCCGGTCGGCCCGCGAGGCGGTCATGATCAGGGTTCTTTCATCCTTGAGGGCCGGAATGAAGCCGCCGGAGTAACAGGCCGAAATGACGATGACCTTGTCGCGGTTCTTCAACGGGGCCAGGGCCTGGGCCATTTCATCGGCGGGCAGGTCGGCCAGTTCCAGGCGTGGCTGGTCCAGCACCAGTTCATGGGCGTGGGTACCGTGGCTTGTCAGGTAGATGAAGATCAGGTCTTCCGGGCCACTGCGTTCGGCCAGGGCCTGGGCGGCCCGGTGCAGGTTTTCGCGGGTGGCCATCGGCCGATCGATCAGGTGATCGCGATGGTTCACCAGGCTGATCTGGCCATAGGCGCCAAAGCGGGTGGCGAGCATCTTGCCGACATAGTCGGCTTCACGCAGGAAGACGCTCTGCTTGCCGTCACCGGCCAGCACCAGGCTGTACAGCTCGATGGCCGGCGTGGAGGCCGGAACCGCGGCGAGGGCTTTTTCCAACAGGGGCCCCTGGGCCAGCAGGCCCAGTTCGAGCTGGTCCGGCAGCAGTTTGCCATCGGCCTCGCGAACCCGCTGGCCATTGCTCCAGATGCCGCTTTGCACCCGGCCGTCCGCCAGGGTCAGGATGCCCCGGCCCTCGTACGTGTCGCTGGCGAACTCGCCGACATAGTGGCTGCCATCGGCCAGGTTCAACTGGCCGAAACCGTTGAAGCGCCATTCGCTGAACTCACCGCGATAATGGCTGCCATCGACGCCGATCAGTTCACCCTGGCCATTGAGTACGCCGTCCTTGAACTCGCCGATCCAGACATCGCCGTCGGCGTTTTCATAGCGGCCCTTGCCGTTCAGCTGGTTGTGCCGGAAACCGCCGGCGTACTGGTCGCCTTCGGCACTGTTGAAGGTCCCGACGCCTTCCAGTTGGCCGTTGACGAAGCGCCCGGTGAACTGGTTGCCGCTGGCATCGCTGCGCTGGCCCTCGCCGTTGGGCTTGCCGTGGGCGAACTCGCCCTGGTATTGGCTGCCGTCTTCCAGTTCGAGGTGGCCGAGGCCGGAATACTGGTCGTCCCTGAATTCGCCGCGGTAGGTCATGCCGGCTTCCTTCAGGGTGCCTTCGCCGTTGCGTCGGCCCAGCTTGAAACCGCCGGTGTAGCTGCTGTCATGAAGGGTCAGGGTGCCCTGGCCATGGAACAGGCCCTGCTGGAACTGGCCCTTGTAGACCTCGCCGTTGCTGCCGTGCCACTCGCCGTCGCCATGCCACTGGCCATTGAGGAACTGGCCGGCATACCAGCTGCCGTTCGGGTAGTCGATGCGCCCCTGGCCTTGCAGCAGGCCATTGACCACTTCCCCGCGGTAGCGGCCGCCGTCCGGCAGACGGGCGTCCGGCGGTAGCAGTGATTCGCCATCACCGCAGGCGGTGAGCAACAGGGTCAGGGCAAGGGGTGCAAATGGGCGCATGACGGGATCCGGGCAATTAGGGGACCGAGTATGCCGAAGCATTGTGTCGTGTCCAGAGGTAAAGCACGAAACAGCACCGTCGCCGCTTCGTGCCGCAGCCCGGATGTCGCTTCAGACGAAGCAGAGCGACAGAGGTTCAGCGATATAGGCAGGTTTTTCCTGGCCTTCGATCTCCAGCGTGGCGGTTGCCTTGAGCAGCCACTGGCCCGGCTTTTTCTCGGTGGCGTCGACCAGCTCGACCTTGAGCCGCACCCGCGAGTCGACCTTGACCGGCTGGATGAAGCGCACGCTGTCCAGGCCATAGTTGACGACCATCTTCAGGCCTTCGGGCAGGATCAGGATGTCCTCCATCAGCTTGGGGATCAGCGACAGCGAGAGAAAACCGTGGGCAATGGTGCTGCCAAAAGGTGTTTGCGCGGCCTTGACCGGGTCGACGTGGATGAACTGATAATCGCCGGTGGCCTCCGCGAACAGGTTGATGCGCTCCTGGTCGATGGTGAACCATTCGGAACGTCCCAGTTCCTTGCCGACATAGTCTTTGAGTTGCGCTACGGGTACATAGGGCATTGAGCCTCTCCTTGGTCGTTCGGGGTCAGGCCTTGGGTTGCAGCCCTTGGCATCCACTGTAGATCATCACGGCCGTTGTGCCCGGTCAAGCGACCATGGCTTTGGCGAATGCCGGCGTATCGGCATGCTTATAATGGGGTGCGTTGACAAGGGGGAGTACGGATGTTGCTGCGCGGCCTGACCTGGCTGGTGCTGTTCCAGTTGCTTGGCACGGCTATCAATCATTTGTGTGTACCGATGTTGCCGGGGCCGATCATCGGCCTGCTGCTGTTGCTGGCCTTCCTGCTGATTCGGGGTGAGGTCGGGGCACCGTTGAGCGAGGCGGCCAGCAGCCTGCTGCGCTACCTGCCGTTGCTGCTGGTGCCGCCGGCCGTGGGCGTGATGGTCTACGCCAGCGATATCGCCGCGGATTTCTGGGCCATTGTCGGCTCGCTGGTGCTGTCGGTACTGATTTCCATGGCCCTGGTCGGGGTGCTGATGAACTGGCTGATCCGGCGCAAGGATCGGCGCGAGGGCGAACGATGACATTGGATTGGCAAGGGGCGTGGGCGGCGGTGATTCACCATCCGCTGTTCGGTATCGGAATCACCCTGGGCGCCTATCAACTGGTGCTGGCGGGGTTCGAGAAAACCCGCTGGATCTTCCTGCAGCCGGTGCTGGCGTCGATGGCGCTGGTGGTCGGTGTGCTGTTGCTGTGTGGCCTGGACTATGCCGAATATCGCAAGAGCACCGAGATTCTCGGCATCCTGCTCGGCCCGGCGACCGTTGCCCTGGCGGTGCCGCTGTACCTCAACCTGCGGCGGATCCGACAATTGTTCTGGCCGATTTTTACTACGCTGGTGATTGGTGGCGTGATTGCCACTGGCCTGTGCGTGCTGCTGGGTTGGTGGTTCGGCGCCGAGCCGCGGATGCTGATGACCATGGCACCGAAATCGGTGACGTCCCCATTGCGATGCTGGTGGCCGAGCAGATCGGCGGTGTGGCCGCCCTGGCCGCGGTGTTCGTGCTGATCACCGGGGTGATCGGCGCGATTGCCGGCCCACCCATGCTGACCCGCCTGGGTGTGATGCGGCCCGAGGCCAGGGGCATGGCCCTGGGCATGACCGCCCATGCGGTGGGCACCTCGGTGGCCCTGCAGGAAAGCGACGAATGCGGTGCCTTCGCGGCGCTGGCGATGAGTTTGATGGGCGTGACCACTGCGGTACTGTTGCCCCTGATCGTCACCTGGATGGTTTAAGGAAACCCTTGTATGAGCTTGGCGCTGTTCCCCCTGAACACCGTGCTGTTTCCCGGCTGCACCCTCGATCTGCAGATTTTCGAGGCGCGTTACCTGGACATGATCAGTCGCTGCATGAAGCAGGGCAGCGGTTTTGGCGTGGTGTGCATCCTTGAAGGCGAAGAGGTCGGCCCGGCGCCGCAGGGCTTCGCCCGGATCGGCTGCGAGGCGCTGATTCGCGATTTCCAGCAGCAGGACAACGGTCTGCTGGGGATCCGGGTCGAGGGCGGCCGGCGCTTTCGTGTGCTCGACAGCGAATTGCAGAAGGACCAGTTGACCGTCGCCCAGGTGCAGTGGCTGGACGAGGTTCCCGAACAGCCGCTGCAGGATGAGGACGAAGACCTGGTGGCCCTGCTCAAGGCCCTGGCCGAGCACCCGATGGTCGCGGCGTTGAACATGGGCACCGAGGCCGGTGGGCAGCAGTCGCTGGCGAACCAGCTGGCTTATCTGCTGCCGTTTTCCGATCTGGACAAGATCGATCTGCTGGAGCTCGATGATCCGCAGCAGCGCCTGGATGCGATCCAGGAACTGCTCGACGAGTTGCAGGGCGAACTGTTCGCCTAGTGGCCTGTGTGGCTAATTCGCACAGGCCACTAGTAGGCATACCGCAGCAACTGCTGAGGTATGTGCCACAGCGCATGTGAGCCGTACAGCGCCACGGCGGCCGGCAGGATCAGCCACCAGGCCCGTGGTGGCATGCTGCCCAGCGGCAGGTGGCGCTGGCTCAGGGTCAGGCTGGCAGCCAGGACGGCAATCGCCAGCAAGGCCCCGGCCAGGATGTCCGTGGGCCAATGCGCGCCCAGGTAGACCCGTGACAACGCCACGGCGAACGCTGGCAGGCAGCCGAGCAGCAGCCAGGTGACGCGCATCCGGGGTGGCTGGTCGCGGCCGGCCAGCACCGCCAGTACCAGGAAGAAGGCGAACGAGCCCGAGCTGTGACCGCTGGGCATGCTGTAGCTGGTGATCGGGTCGCTGAGGACTTCCGGACGCATGCGGGCGAACAGATGCTTGGTGGCGGTGTTGCCGATGGCGGTGACGGCCAGGGTGCCGCCAAAAAACAGCGCATGCCGCCATTGCCGGGCCAGCAGCAACAGCAGCGTGAGCACCGTTGCGACGGTGAACTGGGTGCGGAAGTCGCCCAGGCGGGTGATGATCACGGCGATCAGGTCGAAGCTGCTGTCACGGTGCTCCTGGACCAGTGCCATCAGCCCCTGGTCGAACGCCTGCAAGTGCGGGTAGCCGAGGAACAGGCCGGCCAGCAGCAACAGGCTCAGCCCGGAAATCAGCAGCGTGGCCCGTGGATGGCGCTTGAGGCTGCAATGGATGCACAGGCCGATCAGGGCCGCGAGGCCCGCCGCGACCACCGCGGTCTGCGGCCAGAACCCCTCGGGCAGCGGCAGGCGGAACGCCGCGCCGGTGGCCCAGCCCGGCAGCAGGTAGGCCACCGACCAGCCGGCACCGGCAAGCAGGCTGACGCCGATGAAGCGTGGCAGCGGCATGTCGCACATGCCGGCGATCATCGGCAGCATTGGCCGCAACGGGCCGATGAAGCGTCCCACCAGCAGGCTGGCGATGCCGTAGCGCTGGAAGTAGGACTCGGCACCGTTCATCCATTCCGGGTGCTGGCGCAGGCCGGGCAGGCGGCGGATGTTCTGGTGAAAACGCCTGCCCAGGGTGTAGGACAAGCCGTCGCCGAGCAGGCCGCCGAGAAACCCCAGCAGGAGGGTTTCACCCAGCGGCAGGGCGCCGCTGCCGGCCAGGACGGCGATGGCGAACAGCAGGACGGTGCCCGGCACGATGATGCCGGCGATGGCCAGGCATTCGACGCAGGCGACGATGAACACGGCCAGGCCGAGCCACTGCGGATTGGCTGTCAGCCAGCCGGTGATGCTATCGAGCCATGGGCCCATGGGCGATTTCCTTGTTCAGGGTAGCAGGTGGTAGTCCCTGCCTTCGACCTGGCCCCGGCGCAGCGGGTTGCGGGTGCAGCAGGTGGCATATTCGGCATCGACGAAGCGATACATCAGGTGCTCATCCCTGCCCAGGGGGATGCCCAGGCGGGTGGTCTGGATGATGCGTGCCGGCCGGTTGCCGACGTCTTCGACGAACAGCCGCTGCGGGTCGAAGCGCTTGGCGTCCCAGATCGGCACCTTCAGGCCCAGCGCCTTGCACAGCAGTGTCTGGCCGGCACACAGTTTCTGCGCCGGGCGCGGGCCACCCTGGGCGTCCGGGTTGTTCAGTTGCATCTGCGCCAGGCTGGCGGGGCCTGAGCGGTCGTCGGTCCAGGGATAGGCCGACTTGATCAGCACGGCGTTCCCCGGCCCCGGGCACTGAAGTTCAGCGAGTCGCCACCGCGAGCGTAGTACATATAGATGTGCCCGCCATCCAGAAACAAAGCCTTACGCTTTTCTGTATAGCCGAGGGAGGCATGGCTGCCTTTTTCCTCGAAGTAGTAGGCTTCGGTCTCTATGATGCGTGCCGCGAGCCACAGATCGCCGACCCGATGACGTATGACTTTTCCCAGCAGCTCGCGGGCGAGCAGTTGCGCGTCTCGGTCGAAAAAGCTGTCTGGCAGGGCGTTTGGCAGGGGGAGGGGTGTCAGATTGGACATCGTCGCTGATGGGCATTCCGGACTGTTTGGAGGCCAATCATACCGATTTTGTGCTTAATTCAGGCTGAATGGCGGCTGTTTGTGCGGCATTTCGACCATCCGCCCGGCACCGCTGTCCGTCAGGCGGCGCGACAGCTATAATCGGCCGCTTTCTTCTTTGCCAAGACCTCCTCAAGACCATGACCGAGTCCGTTCCTGACTACATGACCCGCCTGGGTCGCGCAGCCCGCGAGGCTTCCCGCGTGATCGGCCGTGCCAGCACCGCGCAGAAGAATCGCGCGCTGCACGCCGCCGCCGCCGCGCTGGATGCGGCGCGTGACGAACTGGTCGCCGCCAATGAGCTCGACCTGGCCGCTGCCCGCGCCAATGGTCTGGAGCCGGCGCTGGTCGAGCGTTTGGCACTGACGCCGGCGCGGATCGACAGCATGATCGTCGGTCTGCGCCAGGTAGCGAACCTGCCGGACCCGGTCGGGGCGATCCGCGACATGAGCTACCGGCCGTCGGGTATCCAGGTCGGCAGGATGCGCGTGCCGCTGGGGGTCGTGGGGATCATCTACGAATCGCGGCCGAACGTGACCATCGATGCCGCCAGCCTGTGCCTGAAGTCCGGCAACGCGACGATCCTGCGTGGCGGCTCCGAAGCGATCCACTCCAACCGTGCCATCGCCACCTGCATCCAGCGCGGCCTGGACGAGGCCGGCCTGCCGGCGGCCGTCGTGCAGGTGGTGGAAGTCACCGACCGGGCCGCTGTCGGGGCGCTGATCAGCATGCCCGAGTATGTCGACGTGATCGTACCCCGTGGCGGCAAGGGCCTGATCGAGCGGATCAGCCGCGATGCCCGGGTGCCGGTGATCAAGCACCTGGACGGCATCTGCCACGTGTATGTCAGCGCCCGTGCCGACCTCGACAAGGCCCGGCGCATCGCCTTCAACGCCAAGACCTATCGCTACGGCATCTGCGGCGCCATGGAGACCCTGCTGGTGGACAAGGCCGTGGCCGAGTCCTTCCTGCCGGACATGGCCGAGCAGTTCCGGGCCAAGGGCGTCGAGCTGCGTGGCTGCGCGCGGACCCGGGCGATCATCGAGGCCGTGGCGGCGACCGAAGAGGACTGGAACACCGAATACCTGGCGCCGATCCTGTCGATCCGCGTCGTCGACGGCCTGGACATGGCCGTCGAGCACATCAACGGCTACGGTTCCCATCACACGGACTCGATCGTCACCGAGGATCTGGCCGAGTCCCGGCGCTTCATGGCCGACGTCGACTCCAGCTCGGTGATGCTCAACACCCCGACCTGCTTCGCCGATGGTTTTGAATACGGGCTGGGTGCCGAGATCGGCATCTCTACTGATAAGCTGCACGCCCGCGGACCGGTCGGTCTGGAAGGCCTGACCTGCGAGAAGTACATCGTGGTCGGCGACGGGCAGTTGCGTGGCCAGGAGTCGCTCTGACTTGGTCGGCAAACGCCAGTCAGCCGCCGTGCCCCCTCGCGAAGTTCCACCTCGGCGCATCGGTGTGCTCGGCGGAACCTTCGACCCGGTGCACATCGGCCATTTGCGCAGTGCCCTGGAGGTTGCGGAACTGATGGAGCTCGATGAGTTGCGCCTGATGCCCAGCGCCAGGCCACCTCATCGCGACACGCCGCAGGTTTCTGCGCGCGCCCGGCTGGCGATGGTCGAATGCGCAGTGGCCGGCATCGCGCCGCTGGTGGTCGACGACCGGGAGCTGCAGCGGGACAAGCCGTCCTACACTATCGACACCCTGGAACTCATGCGGGCCGAGTTGGCCGCCGAGGACCAGTTGTTTCTGTTGCTGGGCTGGGACGCATTCTGCGGCCTGCCCACCTGGCATCGCTGGGAGGAGTTGCTCCTGCATTGCCACATCCTGGTGCTGCAACGCCCGGATGCCGACAGCGAGCCGCCGGATGCCTTGCGCAACCTGCTGGCCGCACGGTCGGTCAGCGACCCGAAGGCCCTGCCGGGGCCTGGCGGGCATATTACATTCGTCTGGCAGACGCCCCTCGCGGTGTCGGCCACCCAGATCCGTCAACTGCTGGCCAGCGGTAAGTCGGTACGTTTCCTGGTGCCTGACGCGGTCCTGGCCTATATCGATGCGCACGGTCTGTACCGTGCGTCGAACTGAAGGTGGGTTTCAACGCCGCAAGTTGCGCGAAGAAATCGCCAAACATACGAGCTGAATGAGTTTTATATGACGAACAAAGAAGTTTTGAACGGCGCGGACATCGTCGAAGTGGCCAAGGCCGCACTGGAAGACGTCAAGGCCCAGGATATCCAGGTCATCGACGTGCGTGACAAGAACAGCATCACCGACTACATGGTGATCGCCACCGGTACCTCTAACCGCCAGATCAACGCGATGCTGGACAAGGTGCGCGAGAACGTGAAGGCCAAGGGCCTGCGTCCGCTGGGCGAGGAAGGCAAGGGCGACAGCGACTGGGTGCTGCTGGACCTGGACACCGTCATCGTGCACATGATGACCGCCTCGGCTCGCCAGTTCTATGACCTGGAGCGCCTGTGGGCCGGTGCCGAGCAGAGCCGTTCGGCCAGCGCTGCCCACCACAGCCCGGAAAACTCCCATGAGCACTTCGCCAAGCTCAACAAGGACATGGAATAAGGGTCGCCCGTGCGTCTGCGTCTGATTGCCGTCGGTTCCCGCATGCCCAAGTGGGTGGAAGAGGGTTGGCATGAGTATGCCAAGCGTCTGCCTTCCGAACTGGCGCTGGAACTGGTGGAGATACCGCTCAATACCCGGGGCAAGAATGCCGACGTGGCTCGTTTCATCCGTCAGGAAGGCGAGGCCATGCTGGCCAAGGTCGGCCCAACGAGCGGATCGTCACGCTGGAGGTCCACGGCAAGCCGTGGAGCACCGAGCAGTTGGCGGTCGAACTGGATCGCTGGCGCCTGGATTCGCGTACGGTCAACTTCATGGTCGGTGGCCCCGAGGGGCTGGCGCCGGAAGTCTGTGCACGGGCCGATCAGCGCTGGTCGCTGTCGCCGCTGACGCTGCCGCACCCGCTGGTGCGGATTCTGATCGGTGAACAGCTGTATCGTGCCTGGACCGTGCTGTCCGGCCACCCCTATCACAAATAAGCCTGCCGAATGACCCAGCCGATTCGCCTCAAGGACCACGAGAAAGACGCCCGTCTGGTGCGTAACCGTGTCGTGGTCGGCGCGGTGGTGGTCGTGCTGCTGATTTGTGTGCTGATCGCCCGCCTGTATTTCCTGCAGGTGATCCAGTACGACTACCACTCGACCCTGTCGGAAAACAACCGCGTCCATGTGCAGTCGATCCCGCCGCCCGCGGCCTGATCTACGACCGCAATGGTGTGGTGGTGGCCGATAACCGGCCGAGTTTCAGCCTGAGCATGACCCGCGAACGGGCCGGCAACTGGCAGGAAGTGCTGGATGTGATCGTCGAGGTGTTGCAACTGACGCCCGAGGATCGCGTGCTCTTCGAAAAACGTATGCGCCAGGGGCGCCGGCCGTTCGAGCCGGTGCCGATCCTGTTCGAGCTCACCGAGGAGCAGATCGCCCGCGTCGCCGTGAACCAGTTCCGCCTGCCGGGCGTCGAGGTGGTCGCGCAGTTGGTTCGCCATTATCCGCAGGGCGCGCACTTCGCCCATTCGGTGGGTTACATGGGGCGGATCAACGAAAAGGAGGCCAAGGTCCTCGACCCGGTGAACTACAGCGGTACCCACCATATCGGCAAGACCGGCATCGAACGCTTCTACGAGGCGGAGCTGCATGGCCAGGTCGGTTACGAGGAGGTCGAGACCAACGCCCGCGGTCGTATCCTGCGGGTGCTCAAGCGCACCGATCCGGTACCGGGCAAGGACATCGTCCTCAGCCTGGACATCAAGCTGCAGGAAGCCGCCGAGGAAGCCCTGGGTGGCCGTCGTGGCGCGGTGGTGGCGCTCGATCCGAGCACCGGCGAGGTGCTGGCAATGGTCAGCCAGCCGAGTTTCGACCCGAACCTGTTCGTCACCGGCATCAGCTTCAAGGCCTACGCCGAACTGCGCGATTCCATCGACCGGCCGCTGTTCAACCGGGTGTTGCGCGGTCTGTACCCGCCCGGCTCGACCATCAAGCCGGCGGTGGCGATCGCCGGCCTGGACAGCGGTGTGGTCAACGCCTCGACGCGAGTCTTCGACCCCGGCTACTACGAGTTGCCGAACTACGATCACAAATACCGCAACTGGAACCGCACCGGCGACGGCTGGGTCGACCTCGACACGGCGATCATGCGTTCCAACGACACCTATTTCTACGACCTGGCCCACAAGCTGGGGATCGACCGCCTGGCCAGCTACATGAACAAGTTCGGCCTGGGCCAGAAGGTCTCCCTGGACATGTTCGAGGAATCGCCGGGGCTGATGCCGTCGCGCGAGTGGAAGCGCACCACGCGCCGCCAGGCCTGGTTCCCGGGCGAGACGCTGATCCTCGGGATCGGCCAGGGCTACATGCAGGCCACGCCGCTGCAACTGGCCCAGGCCACGGCCCTGGTGGCGAACAAGGGCGTGTGGAACCGGCCGCACCTGGCCAAGACCATCGAGGGCCAGCGGCCGAAGGATGACAACCCGATGCCGGATATCGTCCTGCGCAACCCGTCGGACTGGGACAAGGTCAACCACGGCATGCAGCAGGTGATGCACGGTGCCCGTGGTACCGCGCGCAAGGCCTCGATCGGCGCGCAGTACCTGATCGCCGGCAAGAGTGGTACGGCTCAGGTCGTGGCGATCAAGCAGGGTGAGAAATATGATCGCTCGAAGGTCCTGGAACGCCATCGCGACCACGCGTTGTTCGTCGGCTTTGCCCCGGCCAACAACCCCAAGATCGTCGTCGCGGTGATGGTCGAGAACGGCGAGTCCGGTTCCGGCGTCGCGGCGCCGGTGGTCCGCCAGGTGATGGATGCCTGGCTGCTCGGCCCGGATGGCCGGCTCAAACCTGAATACGCTGGCACTACTACCGCGGAGGCTACGCCGTGATTGCCAATTTCGATCGCATCCTCTCCAGTGAGGATGTGATGCGCCGCCGGGCCACCCTGTTGCAGCGCATGCACATCGACGGCCCGTTGCTGGTCCTGCTGCTGACCCTGGCGGCCGGCAGCCTGTTCGTCCTGTACTCGGCCAGCGGCAAGAGCTGGGACCTGCTGATCAAGCAGGCGACGTCCTTCGGTATCGGCCTGGTGTCGATGATCGTCATTGCCCAGTTCGAGCCGCGTTTCATGGCCCGCTGGGTGCCCCTGGCCTATGTGCTGGGGGTCATGCTGCTGGTGGTGGTGGACGTCATGGGCCACAACGCCATGGGCGCCACGCGCTGGATCAACATTCCCGGGGTGATTCGTTTCCAGCCGTCGGAATTCATGAAGATCCTGATGCCGGCGACCATCGCCTGGTACCTGTCCAAGCGCACCCTGCCGCCGCAGCTCAAGCATGTGGGGATCAGCCTGATGCTGATCGGCGTGCCCTTCATCCTGATCGTCCGCCAGCCCGACCTCGGCACCTCGCTGCTGGTGCTGGCGGGCGGCGCGTTCGTGCTGTTCATGGGGGGCTGCGCTGGCGCTGGATCCTCAGCGTGCTGGCAGCGGCGGTACCGGTGGCGGTGGGCATGTGGTTCTTCATCATGCACGACTACCAGAAGCAGCGGATCCTGACCTTCCTCGACCCGGAAAGCGACCCGCTGGGGACCGGCTGGAACATCATCCAGTCCAAGGCCGCCATCGGTTCCGGCGGCGTGTTCGGCAAGGGCTGGCTGCTGGGCACCCAGTCGCACCTGGACTTCCTGCCGGAAAGCCACACCGACTTCATCATCGCGGTGATGGGCGAGGAGTTCGGCCTGGTGGGGATCTGCGTCCTGCTGCTGCTATACCTGTTGCTGATCGGTCGTGGGCTGGTGATCACCGCCCAGGCCCAGACCCTGTTCGGCAAGCTGCTGGCTGGCAGCCTGACCATGACTTTCTTCGTTTATGTTTTCGTCAATATCGGTATGGTCAGTGGCCTGTTGCCTGTCGTCGGGGTGCCGTTGCCGTTCATTAGCTACGGCGGAACTTCGCTGGTGACACTGCTGTCAGCGTTTGGGATTTTGATGTCGATCCATACCCACCGTAAGTGGATCGCACAGGTTTGATTAAGGTGAACAGTTCAATGCAAGTGATGCGCGACTGGGCGGCTCGATGCGCTCCCTGGATGGGCCTTCTCGGCTGCCTGGGGGCCGCGCCGGGGGCGCTGGCCGGTGATTACGAAGGATCGCCGCAAGTCGCCGAGTTCGTCGGTGAAATGACCCGCGACTATGGTTTCGCCGGCGAGCAACTGATGGACGTGTTCCGTCAGGTCGAGCGCAAGCAGAGCATTCTCGATGCGATTTCCCGGCCGGCCGAGCGGGTCAAGCCGTGGAAGGAATACCGCCCGATGTTCCTCACCGATGCCCGGGTCGCCCGTGGCGTCGACTTCTGGCGCCAGCACGAGGCCGCCCTGGCCCGCGCCGAGCAGGAATATGGCGTGCCGGCCCAGGTGATTGTCGCGATCATCGGCGTGGAAACCTTCTTTGGCCGCAACACCGGCAACTACCGGGTGATCGATGCCCTGTCGACCCTGGGCTTCGACTACCCGCCCCGCGCCGAGTTCTTCCGCAAGGAACTGCGCGAGTTCCTGCTGCTGGCCCGCGAGGAGCAGCTCGATCCGCTGAGCCTCAAGGGCTCCTACGCCGGGGCGATGGGCCTGCCGCAGTTCATGCCGAGCAGTTTCCGCGCCTATGCGGTGGATTTCGACGGCACCGGCCACATCAATATCTGGACCAACGCCGACGACGCCATCGGCAGTGTCGCCAGCTATTTCAAGCGCCACGGCTGGGTGACCGGCGAGCCGGTGGTCAGTCGCGCCGATGTGCGCGGTGACCAGGTCGACCAGGGGCTGAGCCCCGGTCTCGACCCGGTGAAGACCGTGGGGGAGTTGCGGGCACTGGGCTGGTCGAGTCATGATGCGCTGCGCGATGACATGCCGGTGACGGCATTTCGCCTGGAAGGCGACAATGGGCCTGAATACTGGATGGGCCTGAAGAATTTTTATGCGATCACGCGCTATAACCGCAGCGTAATGTACGCCATGGCCGTGCATCAGCTGTCCGACCTGTTGGTCCAAGCACGGGGCGTCAAGTAATGCAGGCTTTGCCGATTTCCAAACCACTGAAGCTGTTGGCTTGCACCGCGCTGGCGGTGCTGGTGGTCAGTTGCTCGTCCAGCCGTTCGCCCTATCAGTCGTCGTCTTCCAATGCGATCCGTTCCAAGCCCGGGCTGGACATCAATCGGGCCCACAAGGACGGCGCGCCATGGTGGGACGTCGATGTATCGCGGATTCCCGACGCCACCCCGACCCTGCATTCCGGTCCCTACAAGGCCAACCCCTACACGGTGCTGGGCAAGACCTACTTCCCGCTGCAGGATTCGAAGAACTACATCGCCCAGGGTACCGCGTCCTGGTACGGCACCAAGTTCCACGGCCAGAACACCGCCAACGGCGAGGTCTACGACCTGTACGGCATGAGCGCCGCGCACAAGACCCTGCCGCTGCCCAGCTACGTGCGGGTGACCAACCTGGACAACAATCGCAGTGTGATCCTGCGGGTCAACGACCGCGGGCCGTTCTATTCCGACCGGATCATCGACCTGTCCTACGCCGCCGCCAAGAAGCTCGGCTACGCCGAGATCGGCACGGCGCGGGTCCGGGTCGAAGGCATCGATCCGCAACAATGGTGGGCCCAGCGTGGCCGGCCGGCGCCGCTGATGCTCAATGAACCGCAGGTGGCGCAGGCGTCCACGCCGGCTCTGTCGGCTTCCACCGGCACCATCGAGCAGTGGACGCCACCGCCGCAACAGCACGCCACCGACGTGGTCCCTGTGCAGGCACAGGCCGATGCAAAAAAAAACGGTGCGGTACCAGCCTCTGGCCAGTATCTCCAGGTGGGCGCCTTCGCGAACCCGGACGCTGCCGAACTGCTGCGCTCGAAGCTGAGCTCGATGGTCAAGGCGCCGGTGTTCGTCAGTTCGATCGTACGCAACCAGCAGACACTGCATCGGGTGCGGATGGGGCCGATCGGCACGCCGGATGAGGTCCAGCAGGTGCAGAACAGTGTCCGCCTGGCCAATCTCGGCTCGCCAAGTCTGGTGACGTCGGAGTAACACAGGCAAAATGGCGGATTGGGCAGCCTTCCAAGGCTCTGTACAGAATGTTTCAACGCCGCCTGGGCGAGCGCGGATACATGGGGTGCTGAGCCTGGGGCCGGGGCCTGGTTGTTGGTTCGTTTAATAATAAAAGCCTGGAAAGGGTGGTGGAGCGAGCAACCGAACACGGGGCAGCCTCTGGCTGTCTGATTAGTTTTGCCCGTGAGGGCAAGTTTCCATTAGCGATTTCGAGAGACGGATGAACATCACCACCTTTGCCAAACGTTTGTGCCTGCTTGTGCCGTTGATCATGGCGCCCGCCGCCTGGGCTGCCGATGACATGGCGTTGCCGGCGTCGCCGCAACTTGCCGCCAAGTCCTACGTGCTCATGGATGCCGCCAGCGGCAACGTGCTGGTCGAGAACAACGGCGACCAGCGCCTGCCGCCGGCGAGCCTGACCAAACTGATGACCGCCTACATCGCGACCCTGGAAATCCGTCGCGGCCAGATCGGCGAGAACGATCCGGTGACCATCAGCGAGAACGCCTGGCGTACCGGTGGTTCGCGGATGTTCGTCAAGGTCGGTTCGCAGGTGACCGTCAGCGACCTGCTGCACGGAATCATCATTCAGTCCGGCAACGACGCCAGCGTGGCGCTGTCCGAGCACATCGCCGGCAGCGAAGATGCCTTCGCCGACATGATGAACAAGACCGCTGGCGATCTGGGCATGAGCAACAGCCACTTCATGAACCCGACCGGCCTGCCGAACCCCGAGCACTACTCGTCGGCCCACGACATGGCGCTGCTGGCTCGCGCGATCATCCGTGTCGACCCGGTGCACTACGCCATCTACTCGCAGAAGGAATTCTTCTGGAACGGCATCAAGCAGCCCAACCGCAACCTGTTGCTGTGGCGTGACAAGACCGTTGACGGCCTGAAGACCGGCCACACCGAAGAAGCCGGCTACTGCATGGTGTCCTCGGCGGTGCGTGACGGCCAGCGCCTGATCGCGGTGGTGTTCGGTACCAACAGCGAAGCGGCCCGTGCAGCCGAGACCCAGAAGCTTTTGACCTACGGTTTCCGCTTCTTCGAAACCCAGACCTTCTACCAGAAGGGCACCGAGCTGGCCAAGGCGCCGGTCTGGAAAGGCACCACCCACGAAGTCAAGGCCGGCCTGGCCGAAGACCTGACCATGACCATGCCTAAAGGCCAGCTGAAAAAGCTCGCCGCCAGCATGACCATCAACCCGAAACTGGTCGCGCCGATCGCCAAGGGTGACGTCATCGGTAAAGTGGAAGTCAAACTGGATGACAAGGTGGTGCGCAGCACTGATCTGATCGCGCTGGACGCGGTGGAGGAAGGTGGTATCTTCCGTCGCCTGTGGGATAGCATCCGCATGTTCTTCTACGGCATGTTCAACTGACGCGGTTTCACCAGCGGCATTTTCATCACATAGTGTCGATTTGCGTGCCTCCACCCGACCCGGGTGCGAGGCACGTCCGTTGCCTGGGCTTACGAGGCCGTTATTGTCATGACAGACACTGAAGTAAAAGCTCCGAAAATCGAGTTCCCGGTTACCGACTATCCGGTCAAGGTGATCAGTGACACGGGTGTGGGCAACAAGGACAAGATCGTCGAGATCGTCCGCAAGCATGCGACGATCAACGACCAGCGGGTGGACGAACGCCAGAGCAGCAACGGCAAGTACACCACAATCCAGCTGCACATCGTGGCCACCGACCAGGACCAGTTGTACAACATCAACAGCGAGTTGCGGGCCACCGGCTTCGTACACATGGTGCTGTGATGGCAGGCATGTTGGGCTTTCGCGAGCTCGGCCAGACGCCTTACGAGCCGGTCTGGCATGCCATGCAGCGATTCACCGACGGACGCAAGTCCGAAGAGTTTCCCGATGAAGTCTGGCTGGTGCAGCACCCGCCGGTCTTCACCCAGGGCCAGGCCGGCAAGGCCGAGCACCTGCTGCTGCCGGGCGACATTCCGGTGGTGAAGGTCGATCGTGGCGGCCAAGTGACTTATCATGGGCCTGGTCAACTGGTGGCCTATCTGCTGCTGGACGTTCGCCGCCTGGGTTTCGGCGTGCGCGAACTGGTCAGCCGGATGGAACGCAGCCTGATCGAGCTGCTCGCCGAGTATGGCGTGCAGGCCGAGGCCAAGGCCGATGCTCCCGGGGTATACGTCAATGGCGCGAAAATCGCCTCCCTGGGCCTGCGGATTCGCAACGGCTGTTCCTTCCATGGCCTGGCGTTGAACGTCGACATGGACCTGGCGCCGTTCCGACGGATTAACCCCTGCGGTTATGCGGGGCTGGCGATGACCCAGCTGCGCGACCACACAGGACCGATTGAATTTGCCGAGGTAAGTGCCCGGCTGCGTGCGCAGCTCGTCAAACACCTCGACTATGCTGAGCAGACGACCCTCACGGGCGGAATCGATTGATATGACTACTGCGCAAGACGCTGTGCAAACCCTGATCCCGGCGCTGGATGTTTCCGAGCGCCCGGCCCGTGCGAAAGTCGAAACCGGCGTCAAGCTGCGTGGTGCCGAGAAGGTCGCGCGGATCCCGGTGAAGATCATCCCGACTACCGAGCTGCCGAAGAAGCCCGACTGGATTCGCGTGCGCATCCCGGTGTCGCCGGAAGTCGACCGCATCAAGCAATTGCTGCGCAAGCACAAGCTGCACAGTGTCTGCGAAGAGGCCTCCTGCCCGAACCTGGGCGAGTGCTTCAGCGGCGGTACCGCGACCTTCATGATCATGGGTGACATCTGCACCCGTCGTTGCCCGTTCTGCGACGTCGGCCATGGCCGGCCGAAGCCTTTGGACGTCGACGAGCCGAAGAACCTGGCGGTGGCGATTGCCGACCTGCGCCTGAAGTACGTGGTGATCACTTCGGTGGACCGCGACGACCTGCGTGACGGCGGTGCCCAGCACTTCGCCGACTGCATCCGCGAGATCCGCAAGCTGTCGCCGAACGTGCAGCTCGAGACCCTGGTCCCGGACTACCGCGGCCGTATGGACGTCGCCCTGGAAATCACCGCGGCCGAGCCGCCGGATGTGTTCAACCACAACCTGGAAACCGTACCGCGCCTGTACAAGGCCGCGCGTCCGGGTTCCGACTACCAGTGGTCGCTGACCCTGCTGCAGCGCTTCAAGCAGATGGTCCCGCACGTACCGACCAAGTCCGGCCTGATGCTCGGCCTGGGCGAGACCGACGACGAAGTCATCGAAGTGATGAAGCGCATGCGCGAGCATGACATCGACATGCTGACCCTCGGCCAGTACCTGCAGCCATCGCGCAGTCACCTGCCGGTGCAGCGTTTCGTCCATCCGGACACCTTCGCCTGGTTCGCCGAGGAAGGCTACAAGATGGGCTTCAAGAACATCGCCTCAGGCCCGCTGGTGCGTTCCTCGTACCATGCCGACGAGCAGGCCAAGCTGGTCAAGGCCGAACTGCTGGGAGCGTCGTAAGACCCATGGGCAGCCTTCGACCCGTGCGGGACTTCTACCCGGAACAAAGCGCGGTGTCGGCACTGCCCCAGGGCGGGGTGATCGGCCTGATCGCCCCGGCCGGCCCGGTCGCCATCGACCCGCAGGAAGCCCGGCAGTGGGTACGCTCGCGCGGTTATGAGCTACGGATCTTTCCAGGTGTCTCGCAACGGGACGGTTACCTGGCCGGCAGCGACGAGGTTCGCCTGCGGGACCTGCACGATGCCTTCTCCGACCCGGAAATCGACGCCATCCTCTGCCTGCGAGGCGGTTATGGCTGCCCGCGGCTGCTGGAGCGGATCGATTACCCGCTGCTCGCCCGCAATCCCAAGCTGCTGGTCGGCTACAGCGATATCACCGCCCTGCACCTGGCAATTGCCCGTTACGCCGGGTTCATGACGTTCCATGGACCGATGTTCAACATCGATCTGCTCAAGGGCAAGTTGCCACCGACCGAAGCGTCCCTGTTCGACCTGCTTGGTGGCCGTCTCAAGGCCGGTGATACGCTCGAACACCCCGAAGCCTATCCACTGAGCACCCTGGCCCCGGGAAGCGCCCATGGGCGCCTGCAGGGCGGTAATCTGACGTTGATCTGCACCAGCCTGGGGACGCCCTACGAAATCGATACCGATGGCGTGATCCTGTTCATCGAGGACGTCAACGAGCCTCTGTATCGGGTGGATCGGCTGCTCACCCACCTGCGCCTGGCAGGCAAGCTCGAAGGCCTGAAGGGCGTGCTGGTGGGGGATTTTGCCGAGGTCGACAGCGATGCCCTGGCGAGGCTGCTCAAGCAGGAACTGGGCCCCCTGGGGATTCCGGTGCTGGCCGGTTGGCGCAGTGGGCATTGCGACCCGAACCTGACGCTGCCGCTAGGTGCGCAGGTGCGCCTGGAGGCCGATGCACGGCGGCTGGTGCTGGAGCAGGATGTGGTGCGGATCTGATTTCGTCCAGATTCGACACGAGGCCTGTAGAGGCAGGCGGTGCGGCGATCCGACTTGCCCGCGAACAGGGCCCGCTCCCAAACTGATACGACATGCGCTGTAGGAGCAAGGCTTGCCTGCGAAGAGGACAGCGCAGCCACTGAAAGCTGCGCGGGCAAGCCCGGCTCCTAAGGGAGCGCGTTGCTTTCTAGCGTTTGCGCAAGCTCTCGAGCAGCTTGTGATTCGGATAGCCATCCGCTGGCCAACCCAGCGATTGCTGTGCACCGCGAATGGCCTTGCGGGTGTTGGCCCCGATGATCCCATCCGGGTTGCCGGCATCGTAGCCCGTGCTGCTGAGCAGCGTCTGCAACTCGATCCGCTCGCTGCGGCTCAGTGGCAGGTCATCCTTGGGCCAACTGCCGCGAATTACGCCACCACTGTTGAACCGCTGGGACAGCAGCCCGACCGCCAGGCCATAGGACGACGAGTTGTTGTACTTGAGGATGGCGCGGAAGTTGTCGAGCACCAGGAACCCCGGCCCACGATAACCCGCCGGTAGCAGCAGCGAAGCCGAGAGCGGTGCGGCGCCATAGGGCAGGGCGACGCCGGCGGGCAGTTGCACGCCCATCTGCAGCCATTCGCTGACCGGCTTGCGGATGGCGCCGTCGGCCAGCGAGTAGTCGAAACCGGCCGGTACCGCGACTTCGAAACCCCAAGGCTGGCCTTTCTGCCAACCCGAGCTTTGCAGGTAGTTGGCGGTCGAGGCCAGGGCATCGGCCGAATCGTTCCAGATATCCCGGCGGCCATCGCCGTCAAAGTCCACCGCATAGCTGTTGTAGGTGGTCGGGATGAACTGGGTCTGGCCCATGGCGCCGGCCCAGGAGCCGAGCATCTGTTCCGGACGGATATCACCATGCTGGATGATCTGCAGGGCGGCCAGCAATTGGCTCTGGGCGAAGCCCGGACGACGGCCTTCGTAGGCCAGGGTCGCCAGCGAACGGATCACCGATTTATCGCCCTGGAACTGGCCGAAGTTGCTCTCCATGCCCCAGACCGCGACGAGGGCCTCGCGGTCGACGCCATAACGCTGCTCGATGCTCTGCAGCACCGCGCTGTTCTGCACCAGCAGGGCCTGGCCCTTGCGCACGCGGGTCGCCGACAGTGCGCCGTCGAGGTATTCCCACACCGGCCGGGTGAACTCCGGCTGGCTGCGATCGGCCTTGATCACGCTCATGTCGGGGCTGACGCCGGCGAAGGCGTTGTCGAAGGTATTCGGGGTGATCCCGGCGCGCAATGCCTCGATACGGAATGCCGCGCGCCAATCCTCGAAACTCTGGGCGGGCTGGATAAACGGGGTATCGGTGGCAGGTGCTGCTGCGGGAGTCGGCACCGGCGTAGCGGGCAGTGTTGGCAGCGGCTGGGCGTCGGCGGCCGTGGGCTTTTCCGCACAGGCGACGAGCAGGATGAAGCTGGTGGCGGCGAACAGTCGGCGCAAAGGCCAACCGAGGGTGAGACTAAAGGGCATGCGCGGGTCCGAAGAATGCGAATCAGGTGTTGACCTTATCATGCCTTGGGGGTGCAGGTCGTGATGACACTTTCACGCGGCCAGAAAGTCAGAAGCCTCCCAGCTTTTGGACTGGAAGGCTTCGCGACGGTAGCTGCCCTTGCCTTTGGCCGGCTGTTCCTGGCGGCTTCGGAACAATGGCTGGGCGATGATCGATTTGGCTTTGTTGGGACGGCGCCGGGACGGCTTGCTCATGGCAGTGCACTCTTGGGTTGGAAGAGCGCGAATCATCAGGCAGATGCACCTGTCTGTCCAGTGGGGTTATTCCGCTGGCAGCGCCAGACGCTGTCCACACATCAGTAGGCTGAGTCGGCTCAGGCTGCTCCATGGCGAGCCGGCAGCCTGGCCCTTGATCTGCGCGTCGATGCGCTGGGCATCCATCAGCAACTGGCTCCAGCGTTGTGCCGAGTGGCGTTGCAGGGCCTTGCTCATCAGTGGTCGGCGTTTGTCCCACACCGGCGGCTTGGCCTGGCTGAAGGCCTTGTCCAGCGGTACGCCCTGGCTGTACTGCTGGGACAGGTTGGCCAGCAGCCGCAGTTCCCGGGCCAGGGCCCAGAGAATCACCGGCGGCTCGACCCCTTCGCCACGCAGCCCTTCGAGCATGCGCAGGGAGTGGGCTGCCTCGCCATTGAGCACGGCATCGACCAGGCCGAACACATCGAAGCGGGCACTGTCGGCCACCGCCGCCTGCACCGTCTCGATGGTGATCTGCCCGCCCTCGGCCATCAGCTTGAGCTTTTCGATTTCCTGGGCGGCGGCCAGCAGGTTGCCCTCGACCCGTGCGGCAATCAGTTCCACGGCATCCTGCTGGGCGGAAAGCCCGGCCTGGGCCAGGCGCTGGCGAATCCATTGCGGCAACTGGTTGGCATCCACCGGCCAGATCTGGATGAACTGGGTCTGCTGGCCTTCGATCAGCGCCTTGCCCCACTTGGTCTTCTGCGCGCTGCCGTCGAGCTTGGGCAGGCTGATCAGCAGCAGGGTATCGTCGGCCGGTCGCGCGCAGTACTCCATCAGCGCGGCGGCGCCCTTGTCACCCGGCTTGCCCGACGGCAGGCGCAGTTCCAGCAGGCGTTTCTCGGCGAACAGCGACATGCTGGCACCGGCTTGCAGCAGGGTGCCCCAGTCGAAGTTGGCGTCGGCACTGAACACCTGGCGCTCATCGAAGCCTTGCTGGCGGGCGGTGGCACGAATGGCGTCGGCAGCCTCCTGACACAGCAGCGGATCGTCGCCGCTGATGATATAGACCGGCGCGAGGCCACCCTGCAGGTGTTTGGCGAGTTGGGCGGGAGCGAGTTTCATGGGCGGGTTGCCAGGGGGCGCCAGGGGCGCCCCACATGGTTTACGGGTTCGGCAGTTCCAGAGGCGATTGTTGTGGCTGCGAGGCCTCGAACTTGCGCGCGGCTTCCAGGGCATCGGCATCCGCCTTGGCCTTGGCATCAGCGGCCTGCTGGAGGCTGTCCAGCTGTTGCGGGGTCAGCACCTGCAGGCGGATGACCATCTGCTGCACCAGGTCACGACGCATTTCCTTGCGTAGCTCCGCGGCCTCGGCGTCACCGCCGGTGATGTTGTTGCCGTCGTGCACATAGTATTTCTGCACTTCCAGCTTGCCGCCAGTCAGAAGCAGGTCCTTCTCACCACGGATCTCGTAGTTCAGCGCGGTGTTGAGTTCGTACTCGGCGTTACGACCCGAGCCGCTGTAGCTCGCTGCACGCTGGGTTTCCTGCTCGTTGGTCAGTACCAGCTTGTAAGGCGCGCCCTTGTGGACGTCGACGCCGCTGTGCTCCAGCACCTGGGTCAGTTGCTTGAGCGTATCCCCGTAGGCGTTGCGGGCGCTGACCGACAATTCCTTGATCGTCAGTTCGGAGGTGCCCGTGCCACGCAGCTGGAAGCCGCACGCGCTCAGCAGCACCGCAAGGCCCATTACCAGCAGATTGCGTTTGATCATCTTGTTGCTCCCCTTGAAACCGCGGGCCGGCATGGCGGCCCCGGAAATCCTGTAAGGCGCCCGCTCTGACGGGCGCCTGGTCCAATTAGCTGGCGACGATGTTGACCAGCTTGCCGGGCACGACGATGACCTTGCGGATCGTCAGGCCATCGATGAAGCGCAGTACGTTTTCGTTGACCCGGGCCGCCGCTTCGATTTCCTCGCGGGTGGCGCTGGCCGGCATCTCGATCTGACCACGCAGCTTGCCGTTGACCTGAATCACCAGCACCAGGCTGTCCTGGACCAGGGCACTTTCATCCAGCACCGGCCAGCCGGCGTCGATGATGGCGCCGTCCTGGCCCAGCTGTTTCCACAGCTCGTGGCTGATGTGCGGGGTGATCGGCGCGAGCAGCAGGGCCACGGTTTCCAGGCCTTCCTGGATCAGCGCGCGGTCCTGGGTGGAGCCCTGCGGCGCCTTTTCCAGCACGTTCATCAGGGTCATCACCTGGGCGATGGCGGTGTTGAACTTGTGGTTCTGGCCGACGTCCTGGCTGGCCTGCCTGATCGCCAGGTGGATGGAGCGGCGGACCGCTTTCTGCTCGTCGTTCAGCGCGGTCAGGTCCAGCTTGCCCGGCAGACCCTGGGTCACGTGGGCCTGGGCCAGACGCCAGACACGCTTGAGGAAGCGGTGTGCACCCTCGACGCCGGAGTCGGACCATTCCAGGCTCATGTCGGGCGGCGAGGCGAACATCATGAACAGGCGGCAGGTGTCGGCGCCGTACTGCTCGATCATCGATTGCGGATCGACGCCGTTGTTCTTCGACTTGGCCATCTTCTCGGTGCCACCGATCTCCACCGGCAGGCCGTCGCTGATCAGCTTGGCGCCGATGATCTTGGCCTTGCTGTCGCGCTCCAGCTCGACGTCCGCCGGGTTGTACCAGGTGTAGCCACCGTTGGCTTCGCGACGGTAGTAGGTCTCGGCGACCACCATGCCCTGGGTCAGCAGGTTCTTGAACGGCTCGTTCGAGCTGACCAGGCCTTCGTCGCGCATCAGCTTGTGGAAGAAGCGCGCGTACAGCAGGTGCAGGATCGCGTGTTCGATACCGCCGATGTACTGGTCCACCGGCAGCCAGTGGTTGGCCGCTTTCGGGTCGACCAGGCCACCTTCGTAGCGTGGCGAGGCATAGCGGGCGTAGTACCAGGACGACTCGACGAAGGTGTCCATGGTGTCGGTTTCACGCTTGGCCGGCTGGCCGCATTTCGGGCAGTTGCACTCGTAGAACTCGGGCATGCGCGCCAGTGGCGAACCGGCGCCGTCCGGCACCACGTCTTCCGGCAGCACGACCGGCAGTTGGTCTTCCGGTACCGGTACGTCACCACAGCTGTCGCAGTGGATGATCGGAATCGGACAGCCCCAGTAGCGCTGGCGGCTGATGCCCCAGTCGCGCAGGCGGAACTGGGTACGCGAGGCGCCGAGGTTCTTCCTGATCAGCGCGGCTTCGATGGCGTCGAACGCGCCGGCGAAGTCCAGGCCGTCGAACTCGCCGGAGTTGATCAGGGTGCCGTGTTCGCCGTAGGCGTCCTGCCACGGGGCCGGGTGGGTGTCGCCGGAGCTGGTGCGCACCACCGACTTGATCGGCAGGTGGTACTTGCTGGCGAACTCGAAGTCACGTTCGTCGTGGGCCGGCACTGCCATTACGGCGCCGTCGCCGTAGTGCATCAGCACGTAGTTGGCGACCCACACCGGCAGTTTTTCGCCGGTCAGCGGGTGGGCGACGAACAGGCCGGTTGGCAGGCCTTTCTTTTCCTGGGTGGCGACGTCGGCTTCGGCGACGCTGCCGGCCTTGCATTCGGCGATGAAGGCTTGCAGTTCGGGGTTGTTGCGCGCGGCCTGGGTCGCCAGCGGGTGCTCGGCGGCGACGGCGACATAAGTCGCGCCCATCAGGGTGTCCGGACGGGTGGTGAAGACCTTCAGCGTGCCGGCTTCGCCGATGGAATCGACGTCGTACGGGAACTGCACTTCCATCCCGCGGGACTTGCCGATCCAGTTGCGCTGCATGGTCTTGACCTGCTCGGGCCAGCCCGGCAGTTCGTCGAGGCTTTCCAGCAGTTCATCGGCGTAGGCGGTGATCTTGAAGTAGTACATCGGGATTTCGCGCTTCTCGATCAGCGCGCCGGAACGCCAGCCGCGGCCGTCGATCACCTGCTCGTTGGCCAGTACGGTCTGGTCCACCGGGTCCCAGTTCACGGTACCGTTCTTGCGGTAGATCACGCCTTTCTCGAACAGGCGGGTGAACAGCCACTGTTCCCAACGGTAGTAGTCGGGCTTGCAGGTGGTCACTTCGCGGGACCAGTCCACCGCCAGGCCCAGGCTGCGCAGCTGGCTCTTCATGTAGGCAATGTTTTCGTAGGTCCACTTGGCCGGTGCGACCTTGTTCTTCATCGCGGCGTTTTCCGCCGGCATGCCGAAGGCGTCCCAGCCCATGGGTTGCAGGACGTTCTTGCCCTGCATGCGCTGGTAGCGGGCGATCACGTCGCCGATGGTGTAGTTGCGCACGTGCCCCATGTGCAGCTTGCCGCTGGGGTAAGGGAACATCGACAGGCAGTAGTAGGTGTCCTTGCCTGGCTGTTCACTGACTTCAAAGGACTTCTGCTCGTCCCAGAACGATTGGGCGGCGTTTTCGATTTCACGGGGCTGATAGTGTTCGTGCATGGCTACTTGTTCTGGAAAGGGTGGCCCAATCCTCTTCAACGCACCGTGCGGGTGCTGCTGGAAGTGGAGTTACAGGAAGCCCCGTAGCATACATGACGCCGCTCCGCCGAGGGAAACCCTGATTGCGCGACGAAGGCCGTTGGTCGCGGCGGCAGGCTGGTTGGCCGGGCGCCGCTAAGCTCATAGAGGGGGAAGTGATACTTATCTTCAATGAGGTGAGCGGATGGTGGAGTCGCAGCGAAATGTAACTGATCCCGAGCTGTACGAACGCCTGATCACGCGTCTTGGGCTCGCCCTCGACGCGGCGAGGACGGCGGTCCGCCTGCGTGACGAGCGGCCTGCCGAGCTGGAGTTGCGGGGCCTGAGTAGCGCCGAGTTCGAACTGATCAGGGCCTATCTGGACCTGAGCGGTCGCGGCGTGCACACGTCTGGCGCAACCGTTTCACAACCGAGGGAAGACGTACGTTCGGCCGAGATCATCTGGTTGAAGGACAGGGCGCCGAAGCTGTATTCGGCGCGGTTCAAGTCATTTCGGGCCAAATGAGGCCCGCCCGGCTGCATCCTGTTGTCTGTCCTGGCCTGTTCCCCGGGCCAAGGATCCGCAAGGTTGTTGATTGATCCTGATGCACTTAGGCTTCGGGCATCTTCTGGAGGTGCCCGATGCCTGTTCGCTACATCCTAAAACAATTGTTGCTGCCGCCCGGCCTTTTGCTGCTGTTGCTGGCGCTGGCCTGGTGGCTGCGCAGGCGCCGGCCGCGGCTGGCGGCGGTGTGCTTTGCCCTGGGGTTTGGCGGGTTCTGGCTGATCAGCCTGCCGGTGGTGGTCGAATGGTCCGCGCGGGCGCTGGAGACCGTGCCGGCGCTGGAGCGTAGCGAGTGGGCGGGGCTGGCGCAGCGCGCCGATGCCATCGTGGTGCTCGGTTCCGGGCGCGAACGCGGCGATTCGGCCTGGGGCAGCGACCAGCCGACCGGTATCGGCCTGGAGCGCCAGCGCTATGCGGCGCGGCTGGCCAAGGCTTCGGGCTTGCCGGTGCTGACCAGCGGCGGCCTGCACTATGGCACACCGCCCAGCGAGGCGGCGTTGATGGCCGAGTCGATGCGGGAGGATTCCGGGGTGACGGTGCGCTGGCTGGAGGAGCGCAGCACCACGACCTGGGAAAATGCCCGGTTCAGTCATGAATTGCTGGCGCCGTTGGGGATCAGGCGCGTGGTGGTGGTCACCCATGCCGCGCATATGCCGCGGGCGGTCTGGAGCTTCGAACAGGCCGGTTTCAATGTGGTGCCGGCACCGGTCGGCTTCCTGGGGCGGGACAATGCCAGCCCTTTGGGTGGCTGGATGCCGGAGTTCAAGGCGATCTGGCGCAGTGGGCAACTGATCAACGAGGCGGTGGGGCAGGTAGGGTACCGACTTTTCTACCGGGCTGTGCCCGAAGGCAGCTCACCGCCTCTGTAGGCGCAGGGCTTGCCCGCGAAGGCGTCCTCAAGGACGTTAAGCGCTTCGCGGGCAAGCCACGCTCCTACAAGACGCAGGTGTGTTTCAGACGGTCTTGGCAATCCGGCTGGCCAGCAACGCCCAGCCGAACAGCAGGCCGCAGAGAATGACCAGCGGCCACGAACGCCACTGCAGGTACGGAGTCAGGTTGTGCATCGGTACCACTTCGCCATACAGGATGCCGCGCTCGAACTGCGGGATCTGCGTGGTGATCCGGCCGAACGGATCGATCAGCCCGGTCACGCCGTTGTTGGTGGCGCGGATCATCCAGCGTCCGGCTTCCAGGGCGCGCATCTGTGCCATCTGCAGGTGTTGCAGCGGGCCGATCGAGGTGCCGAACCAGGTGTCGTTGCTGATGGTCAGCAGCAGGTCGCTACGTGCCGACAGGCTGGCGGCGAATTCCGGGTAGACCACTTCGTAGCAGATGAACGGGGCGATCTGATAGCCCTTGGCCTGCAACAGCGGCTGGTCGACGGGGCCACGGGCGAAGTCGGACATCGGCAGGTCGAAGAACTCGATCAGCCCTCGCAGCAGGTCCTGCAGGGGGACGTACTCGCCAAACGGTACCAGCTTCTGCTTCAGGTAGACCCCGTCGCCTTCGCCAAGCGCGACGATGCCGTTGAAGTAGCGCTTCTCGTTATGCACCACCTGGCGGATCGGTACGCCAGTGATCAGGGCCGAATGCCGGTCGGCGGCAAAGTTGCCCATCATCGACAGGTAGCCTTCGGCGGACTCCTTCAGTACCGGGACCGCGGTCTCCGGCCACACCAGCAGGTCAGTCCGCCTGGCGCTGAAGCTCATGTCGCGATACAAGGCCAATTGTGCGTTGAGTTGCGCCGGGTCCCACTTCATGCTCTGTTCGATATTGCCCTGGAGGGCGGCAACGCTCAGCGGCTCGCCCGCCGGGCTGGTCCAGGCATGATGCTTGAGTGCCAGGCCGATGGCCCATGGCCCGACCAGCAGCACCAGGCCCGCCGCGATAAACGCCTTGCGCCCACCCTTGAGCAGGCGCCGGGCGTTGTACAGCAGGGCCGCGGTGAGGGCCAGGGTGAAGGAGATCAGCCAGATCCCGCCCAGTGGAGCGAGACCGGCCAAGGGGCCGTCCAGCTGGCTGTAGCCGGAATAGAGCCAGGGGAAGCCGGTCAGGAACCAGCCGCGGAAGGCTTCCTGCGCGACCCACAGGGCGGCGAAGGCCAGGGCATCGGCCAGCGGCGCCTCATTGCGGCGGATCCAGCGTGCCCAGAGCCAGGCGGGCAGGGCGAAGAACCAGGCGATGGCGGCGATGAACGCCAGCATCAGCAGGCCCGCCAACAGCACCGAGGCGCCGCCGTAGGTGTGGATACTCACGTAGATCCAGCTGGTGCCGGCGCCGAACAGTCCGAAGCCGAAACACCAGCCGCGCCACAGGGCCTGGCGTGGCGACAGTTCGCGCAGGCCGGCATAGAACAGGCCGACCGCCAGCAACGCCAGGGGCCAGATATCGAACGGCGCCAGGGCCAGGGTGGTCAGCGCGCCAGCCGCCACGGCCAGCAGGTTACCGGGCCAGCCGGGACGGGTTAAGCGCAGCATAGGGAAGCTTCCAGTCCTTAGCGATTGATGGGTGTCAGGCGGATCAGGTGGATCCGACGGCTGTCGGCATTCAGGATACGGAAACGATACGCGCCGATCTCGGTGGTTTCATTACGCTTTGGCAGATGGCCGAACGCACTCATCACCAGGCCGCCGACGGTGTCGAACTCGTCGTCGGAGAATCCGCTGTCGAAGAATTCGTTGAAGTTCTCGATCGGCGTCAGTGCCTTGACCAGGAAATCACCGCTGGGCAGCGGCTTGATGTAGCTGTCTTCCTCGACGTCGTGCTCGTCCTCGATATCGCCGACGATCTGCTCCAGCACGTCCTCGATGGTCACCAGGCCCGCCACGCCGCCGTATTCGTCGATGACGATGGCCATGTGGTTGTGGTTGGCACGGAACTCGCGCAGCAGCACGTTCAGGCGCTTGGATTCGGGGACGAAGGTCGCCGGACGCAGCAGGTCCTTGATGTTGAAGCCTTCGCCGTTTTCCTTGAGGATCAGCGGCAGCAGGTCCTTGGCCAGCAGGACGCCCATGACGTCGTCGTGGCTTTCGCCGATCACCGGATAGCGTGAGTGGGCGGCATCGAGGACGGCGGGAAGGAATTCGCGGGGTGTCTGGGTCGCCTTGATGCTGATCATCTGCGAGCGCGGGACCATGATGTCGCGTACCTGCAGGTCGGCAACCTGGATGGCGCCTTCGACGATGGCCAGCGCTTCGCTGTCCAGCAATTTGTTCTGGTGGGCTTCGCGCAGCAGCTCCATCAGCTCCTGGCGGTTTTTCGGCTCATGGGCAAAAGCCTGGGTCAGCTTACCCAGCCAGGACTTCTGCCCGTTGCTCGATCGGTCTTCGCTCATAGCGATTTACTCGTTTTCCTTGATTGAGTGATCAGTCGTTGGTGATCAATGTGATGAGTGATCAGTGCTCGTCATCGGCATAAGGGTCCGGATGACCCAGTTCAGCAAGCAACTCTCGTTCCAGTGCTTCCATTTCCTCGGCTTCCTCGTCATCGATGTGGTCGTAACCCAACAGATGCAGGCAGCCGTGAATGACCAGATGGGCCCAGTGGGCCTCCAGTGCCTTGCCTTGCTCGGCCGCCTCGCGGGCGACCACCGGAACGCAGATCACCAGATCCCCCAGCAGGGGAATATCCAGCAACTCGTCCGGCACGTCGGCGGGGAAGGACAGCACGTTGGTCGCGTAGTCCTTCTGGCGCCAGGTACGGTTCAGTTCGCGGCCCTCGGCCTCGTCCACCAGTCGAATGGTCAGCTCCGAGTCGGCGCTGCGCTGGCGCAGGGCCAGGGCGCACCAGGTACGGAAATCGGCCTCGCTCGGGGCCGGTGCGTCAGTGGCCAGTTGCAGGTCGAGTTCAAGCATCGGCTTGGCTGTCCCTGGCCGCAGCGGACTCGGTGCGCTTGTCGAAACGCTCGTAGGCTTCGACGATGCGCTGCACCAGCGGGTGGCGCACCACGTCCTTGGGCTGGAAGTGGGTGAAGCTGATACCCGGCACGTCCTTGAGTACCTCGATGACATGGGCCAGGCCGGACTTGGTGCCGCGTGGCAGGTCGACCTGGGTGATGTCACCGGTGATGACCGCAGTCGAGCCGAAGCCGATCCGGGTCAGGAACATCTTCATCTGCTCGACGGTGGTGTTCTGGCTTTCGTCGAGGATGATGAAGCTGTTGTTCAGCGTGCGGCCGCGCATGTAGGCCAACGGGGCGATCTCGATCACCTGGCGCTCGATCAGCTTGGCCACGTGTTCGAAACCGAGCATTTCATACAGCGCGTCGTACAGCGGGCGCAGGTACGGGTCGATCTTCTGGGCCAGGTCGCCCGGCAGGAAGCCGAGTTTTTCCCCGGCCTCGACCGCCGGGCGCACCAGCAGGATCCGCCGCACCTGCTCGCGCTCCAGGGCGTCCACGGCACAGGCCACCGCCAGGTAGGTCTTGCCGGTACCCGCCGGGCCGATGCCGAAGTTGATGTCGTTGGCCAGCACTTCCTTCACGTAGCGCTGCTGGTTCAGGCCGCGCGGGCGAATCATGCCCTTTTTCGTGCGCAGCGCCACCGCGGCTTCGGCGACCGGATTGTTCTCCAGGTCATCGGCAGTGGATTCCTGCAGGAACAGGTGCACCATGTCCGGAGACAGCTCGGTACCCTTGGTTTCCCGGTACAGGCGGCGCAGCAGTTGTTCTGCGGAAGTGGTGAGCTTGGGTTCGCCGATCAGTTCGAACTGATTGCCGCGGTTGCGGATCTTGATGGTCAGGCGCTGTTCGATCAGACGCAAATGCTCGTCGAACTGCCCGCACAGATTGGCGAAGCGATGGGCCTCGAAGGGCTCGAGGATGAAACGATGGGGTTCTATGGGTGCGTTCAAGGTTGTTTATCAGCCGCCCGACGGCAATGGAGATGAATTCAAGGATAACGCTAGCAGCCGGGGGACGAAAGCGCTTCCGTCTGACAGGCCGTCCCCTCTTTGACGAGGAACACGGTGCATCGGGGCCAGGCTGCTCACAACGGCGTTACTGGAGCATCGAGCCGCGCAGCGAATGCGGCTGCGCGGAATCGATGTGGACGTCGACGAACTGGCCGATCAACTGCGGATTGTCGCAGCGGAAGTTGACGATACGGTTATTCTCGGTCCGGCCCTGCAGTTCGCCCGGATCCTTTTTCGAGTAGTCGGTCACCAGGATGCGCTGGACCGAGCCGACCATTTGTCGGCTGATCTCGAACCCCTGCTGGTTCAGGCGGTGCTGCAACGCGTTCAGGCGCTCTTTCTTCAGTTCTTCCGGGGTGTCGTCCGGCAGGTCCGCCGCTGGCGTACCGGGGCGCTGGCTGTAGACGAACGAGTAGGAGAAGTCGAAACCGACGTCCTCGATCAGCTTCATGGTCTGCTGGAAGTCCTTCTCGGTTTCTCCGGGGAAGCCGACGATGAAGTCCGAACTGATGCAGATGCCCGGCACGGCGGCACGCAGTTTGCGCAGCTTGGACTTGTATTCCAGCGCGGTGTGATTGCGTTTCATGGCCGCGAGAATGCGGTCCGAGCCCGACTGCACCGGTAGGTGCAGGTGCTTGACCAGTTCCGGGACCTCGGCGTGGGCCTGGATCAGGCTGTCGGAGAACTCCAGCGGATGCGAGGTGGTGTAGCGAATGCGTTCGATGCCGTCGACGGCCGCCACCACCCGGATCAGTTCCGCCAGGTCGGCCAGCCGTCCGTCATGGGTGACGCCGCGATAACCGTTGACGTTCTGCCCCAGCAGGGTCACTTCGCGCACACCGTTCTCGGCCAGGTGGATGATTTCGCCGATCACGTCGTCGAATGGCCGGCTGACCTCTTCGCCACGGGTGTAGGGCACCACGCAGAAGGTGCAGTACTTGCTGCAGCCTTCCATCACCGAGACGTAGGCGCTGGGGCCGTCGATGCGCGGTTCGGGCAGGTGGTCGAACTTCTCGATTTCCGGGAACGAGATGTCCACCTGCGGCAGGCGGGTGACCCGCGCTGCGTCGATCATCTCCGGCAGGCGGTGCAGGGTTTGCGGGCCGAAGACCACGTCGACATACGGCGCGCGCTTGCGGATCGCCTCGCCTTCCTGGCTGGCGACGCAGCCGCCGACGGCGATCACCATGTCCGGATTGCCTTCCTTCAGCTCGCGCCAGCGGCCCAACTGGGAATAGACCCGATCCTGGGCGCGTTCGCGGATCGAACAGGTGTTGAGCAGGATGACGTCGGCGTCTTCGGCGCGGGCGGTGACTTCCAGGGCCTGATGTTCGCCCAGCAGGTCGACCATGCGCGAGCTGTCGTACTCGTTCATCTGGCAACCGTGGGTTTCGATATAGAGCTTCTTGGCCATGGGCGGGTGTCGTCGAGTGATTCAAAGAACCGCGCATTATAAGGGTCATCGCGGTCGCTTCCTAGCATTGTGCGTCCGACGGCTATGCTATAGTTCGCGCCCTCTTTCCATAGCCCCGATGTGTCGTCCGCCCGCCATGAGCAAACGTGAAACCCCGATCTACAAGGTGATTTTCCTCAACCAGGGCCAGGTGTTCGAAATGTACGCCAAGCAGATCTATCAGAGCGATCTGTGGGGCTTCCTGGAGGTCGAGGAGTTCGTCTTTGGCGAGCGCACGCAACTGGTGGTCGATCCGGGCGAGGAAAAGCTCAAGGCACAGTTCGAGGGCGTGGTGCGCAGTTTCGTGCCGATGCACTCGATCGTGCGGATCGACGAGGTCGAGCGCCTGGGTACACCGAAGATCAGCGAGGCGCGGGGCATGGGCAATGTCACGCCGTTTCCGATGCCGATGCCGGAGAAATAACCGCTGGCTTGAAGGCGGTCACTTCCCGCAAGGGAACGGGTCAGGGCAGCGGTGAAAAGGGCGTGCGCCCATCCGCGGTCTGCAATTCCAGCAGGTACTTGCGGAAGATCTGCCCCAGTACCTGGGTCGCCATCTCCAGTTCGTCCCGCGGCATCTGTGCCGCGACTTCGTCGGCGGTGTCCAGGGCGTCCTCGGCACCATTGACCGCCGCCATCTTCAGCACGATATAGGCCTGGACATTGTTGGCCGGTACGCCCTCACCCTTGTAGAACATGATGCCGAGCTGGAACTGGGCCTGGGCGTGACCCTGCAGGGAAGCCAGTTCGAAGTTGCTCAGGGCCTTGTTGAGGTCGCGTGGGGCATTCTTGCCGTCGTAGTAGAACTCGCCCAACTCGTATTGCGCCTGCGCGTCGCCGCCCTTGGCTGCCTGTTCGCAGGCGCTCAGGGCCTCGGCGAGATCCTGCGGCTGGGTGTTGAGGGTGCAACGCCCCATTGCCGGGATCAACAACGAGTTGCCACCGGCATGGGCCAGCAGCGGCTGAAGGAGCAACAGGCAGCCCAATGAAAGGGCGCGGCTGGTGCGGTTCATGGGAATCGACGTACCTCTGAAGGGCGGGCGTACCCGGCCAGGGGATGTGTATGGCGCGCATTATGAAATAAGCGGGGGCCACCTTACAAAGTCTTTACTCGTTTTTCTGCTGCGTGGGCGTTATATCGCCCGGTTTTGCCGGACATGGATGGGATGACGGGGAGCGACACCGAAAGTTTAGCCGGGAAAGTCGACGCCGGTCGGGCCCGGCGTCGAATCGGTGACGGGTGCCTGCGCTTATTTCAGCGCGGCGAAGGCCCGCTCGGCGGCATCCAGGGTCAGTTTCAGCTCGGTGTCGCCGTGGGCGATCGAGGTGAAGCCGGCTTCGAAGGCGCTTGGCGCCAGGTATACGCCGCCTTCGAGCATCAGGTGGAAGAAGCGCTTGAAGCGGTCGGCGTCGCTGGCCATCACGTCGTCGAAGGTGACGATGTCGTCGGCACCGCTGAAATACAGGCCGAACATGCCGCCGGCCTGGGTGGTGACGAACGGGATACCGGCGGCATCGGCACGCTGCTGCAGGCCGTCGAGCAGGCGCGTGGTGTAGTCGGTCAGTTCGGCATGGAAGCCCGGACGGCTGATCAGGCGCAGGGTGGTCAGGCCGGCGGCCATGGCCAGCGGGTTACCGGACAGGGTGCCGGCCTGGTAGACCGGGCCCAGTGGGGCGATGCGTGACATGATCTCGCGCTTGCCGCCGAAGCAGCCTACGGGCATGCCGCCACCGATGATCTTGCCGAAGGTGCTCAGGTCCGGGGTCACACCGTAGTGGGCCTGGGCACCGCCGAGGGCGACGCGGAAGCCGGTCATCACTTCGTCGAAGATCAGCACCACGCCGTGCTGGTCGCACAGGCTGCGCAGGCCTTCGAGGAAACCTGGCGCCGGTGGCACGCAGTTCATGTTGCCAGCCACTGGCTCGACGATGATGCACGCCACGTCCTGGCCGACCTCGCCGAGCATCTTCGCCACCGCGTCGATGTCGTTGAACGGCAGGGTCAGGGTGTGCCTGGCGAACGCCGCCGGCACGCCGGCCGAGCTCGGTACGCCCTGGGTCAGCGCGCCGGAGCCGGCTTTGACCAGCAGGCTGTCGGAGTGGCCGTGGTAGCAGCCTTCGAACTTGATGATGCTGTCGCGGCCGGTGTAGCCACGGGCCAGGCGGATGGCGCTCATGGTCGCCTCGGTGCCGGAGCTGACCATGCGCACCATTTCCATCGACGGCACGATCGAGCAGACCAGGTCGGCCATTTCGGTTTCCATGGCGGTCGGTGCGCCATAGGACAGGCCGTGTTCCAGCTGCCTGCGCACCGCATCGAGCACGTCCGGATGGCTGTGGCCGAGGATCATCGGCCCCCAGGAACCGACGTAGTCGACATAGCGCTTGTCGTCCTCATCGGTGACGTAGGCGCCTTCGGCGTGCTTGAAGAACAGCGGGGTGCCGCCGACGCTCTTGAACGCCCGAACGGGCGAGTTCACGCCACCGGGAATATGTTTCTGGGCATTGGCAAACAGCGTTTCGGAACGAGACATGGTCGGGCTCTCAGAAAATCATGAAGTGAAGA
Organism: Pseudomonas sp. Tof1; assembly: GCF_055390395.1. NCBI lineage: Bacteria > Pseudomonadati > Pseudomonadota > Gammaproteobacteria > Pseudomonadales > Pseudomonadaceae > Pseudomonas > Pseudomonas sp. Tof1. Next base: position 806,484 of record NZ_AP024344.1, read on the forward strand.
GGGCATTGAAGGCGCGCGCGCGGCGCGTCACTTCCTGGGCGCTTTCGGCACCGAACAGCCCGTGGATCACCGCCAGCAGGTCGGCACCCTGGGCGACCAGCGGCGCGGCATTGTCGAGGGTGATACCGCCGATCACGCAGATCGGCAGGTGCAACGCAGGGCGGGCCCGTTCGAGCAGGGCGATATCGGCCGCCGGTGCACCGGGCTTGGTATTGGAATTGAAGAAGCGGCCAAAGGCGACGTAGCTGGCGCCTTCCCGGGCGGCCTGTTCGGCCAGTTCCAGTTGCGCATGGCAGGTGGCACCGATGATCGCCCGGCTGCCGAGCAGGGCACGGGCCGGGGTCAGTGGGCCGTCGGTCTGCCCGAGGTGTACGCCGACCCCTAGGCGCGCGGCCAGTTCGGCGTCATCGTTGATGATCAGCCGGGTCCCGTAGCGCTCGCAGAGCCTGAGCAGGGCCTCGGCCTCGCGCAGGCGGCGGGCCTCGTCGGTACTCTTGTCGCGATACTGCAGCAGCGTCACGCCACCTTCCAGTGCGGCCTCGACATGGGCGAGGAACTTGCCGGCCAGCAACTGGCTGTCGGTGATGGCATACAGGCCACGTAGTTTCATCGATTCGGCCTCAAGACGTTACGGGTGGAGACATTACGAGCAGAAATCCAGCGGCAGGCGGCGCGGTACGAACTGCCCCTGGCCCAGTTGTTCGGCGTCACGCAGGGTGCGCCAGGTGTAGTCCAGGGCCGATTGCACGGCGCTGACCAGTTGCTCGCCCTGGGCCAGGCGACCGGCGAGGGCGCTCGCCAGGGTGCAGCCCGAACCATGATAGCTGCCGGGCAGGCGCTGGCATTTGAAGGTCTGGCGGCTGCCGTCACGACCGTACAGGCGGTTGTGGATCTGCTCCTCATCGCCATGGCCGCCGGTGATCAGCAGGTATTGGCAGTACGGCAGGAGCTTTTGCGCGCATTCATCGGCGCTGCCTTCGGGCAACTCGGCCAGGATGCGCGCTTCGGGCAGGTTGGGGGTGGCGATCTTCGCCAGGGGCAGCAGGCGCTCGCGCATGGCGTAGCCGACCTCGTCCTTGCCCAGTCGGCCGCCGCCGCCAGCGCGCAGCACCGGGTCGCAGACCATCGGCAGATGGGGGTGCGCCTGGAGCAGTTCGACTACCGTGTCGACCATTTCCAGGGAGCCGAGCATGCCCAGCTTGACCGCCGCGACCGTCGAGTCGTTGAGCACCGCATTGGCCTGGGCCAACACCCACTCGCGATCGAGCACGCGGAAGTCGCTGACATTCACCGTATCCTGCACGGTCAGCGCGGTGACCGCGGGAGCGGCATGGCAACCCTGGGCGAGCAGGGCTTCGATATCCGCCTGGAGGCCGGCGCCGCCACTGGGGTCGTGTCCGGAAAGGCAGAGAACAACGGGACGAGAGCTGTAGATATTCATGGGGCGCGAGCTTACCACCAATCGCTTTTTTCGGAATCGTCCACGCAGCGTTGCATCTTTTCCCGGAAGGTTTGTCCGATGTGGCCGACAGCAGCTACTCACAAATTCGATTCAATCGCGCAAATGCCCGTTCTAGAGCGATTCGCCGAAATATTACAATGGTGTTTTTTAGCCATCAGTGGCTATGCTAGAGTGGATCCAAACGAATAACAGGCTATGCGGCATCACGTCGTCTCAAGGGAATGGGGGCTCCTGACGCGACCGGAATGGCCATGCTGGGGCTGTATGCGCTATTTGCTGATGATGTTGTTGAGCTTGCTGCCGCTGATGGCGAGCGCAGTCGAGTTTGATGAATCCACTCAGAGCCTGCCCCTGGGCCGGGTCATGCAAGTGTTCGAGGACGTGGGCGGCCAGGCCGCTATCGCGCAAATTGCCTCGCCCGCCATGGCCGGCCACTTTCGTCAGCACGACAAGGACGCGCTCAACGCCGGTTATTCGCAATCGGCGTTCTGGCTCAAGGTCGACCTGACCTACAAGCCGAAAAATCCCGACGCACGGCGAACCTGGCTGCTGGAACTGGCCTACCCGCCGATGGACCACATCGACCTCTACCTGCCGGACGCCAGCGGCGAATACCGTCTGAACCAGCGTACCGGTGATGAATTGCCCTTCGCCAGCCGGCCTATCAAGCAGAACAACTACCTGTTCGAGCTGGATTTCGCCCCGAACGAAAGCAAGACCGTCTACCTGCGCCTGCAGACCGCGGGTTCGGTCCAGGCGCCGCTGAGCCTGTGGTCGAGCCAGGCCTACCTGGAGGAGCAGCCGGTGCGCCTGTACGTGCTCGGGCTGATCTATGGCGTGCTGTTGGGGATGCTGGTCTACAACCTGTTCATCTACCTCAGCGTGCGCGACACCAGCTACCTCTATTACATCTTCTATATCGCCTCGTTCGGCTTCTACCAGTTGTCGGTCAACGGTGCGGCGGTCCAGTACTTCTGGCCGAACAACCCCTGGTGGGCCAACGCCGCGACGCCGTTCCTGATCGGTTCGGCGGGTTTCTTCGGTTGCCAGTTTTCCCGCCGCTTCCTGAATACGGCGGCCCACAGTCGCTGGCTGGATCGCCTGTTGCGGCTGTTGATGGCGGTGGGGGCGCTGGTCATGGCGTTGTCGCTGATGAGCGGCTATGCGCTGGCCCTGCGCCTGGCAACGGCGCTGGCCCTGGCCTTTACCGTGACCATCTTCTTCGCCGGGCTCAGTGCCTGGTACCGCGGCCAGAGGGTGGCCCGCTATTTCATCATCGCCTGGTCGGCGTTCCTGCTGGGCGGGTTGGTCAACACCCTGATGGTGCTGGGCTATCTGCCGAACATGTTCCTGACCATGTACGCCAGCCAGATCGGCTCGGCCCTGGAGGTTGGCCTGTTGTCGCTGGCCCTGGCCGACCGGATCAATGCCATGCGTGAACAGCAGGCGCAGACCCTGCTGGAGTCCGGGCAGAAACTGGAAGTGCTGAACCAGGAACTGGCCAACAGCAATCGCCTCAAGGACGAGTTCCTGGCGACGGTCACCCATGAATTGCGCACGCCGATGAATGGGGTGATCGGTTCGCTGGAACTGATGCAGACCCTGGAACTGAATCCGGAACTGGAGCAGTACCAGCAGACGGCCGCCGGTTCGGCGCGGGACATGATGCGCATGGTCAACGGTCTGCTCACCCTCACCGAGCTGCAGGCCGGGCGGCTCAAGGTGTATCCGCAGGCTTTCAGTCTGCGGGGCCTGCTCAAGGGCCTGCAGGAACAGTTCGCCGGGAATGTGCTGAACAAGGGGCTGCATTTCTCCGTCGAAGTGGCCGACGAACTGCCCGACAGCCTCCACGGCGATGCGACGAAAATCGTCCAGTGCCTGGAGTGCCTGGTGGACAATGCCATCAAGTTCACCCGTGAAGGCGGGCTGGTGTTGCGGGTGATCGGCCACTCGGCCGAGCCCGGGCACCTGACCCTGTCCTTTGCCGTGATCGACAGCGGAATCGGTTTCACCCATCTGGACGAAGCCACGCTGTACCAGCGGTTCTTCCAGCTCGATGGCTCGATGACCCGCGAATACGGCGGCCTGGGCATTGGCCTGGCGATCTGCCGGCAACTGATCGAACTGCTGGGTGGGCGCATGACTCACCAATCCGAACCGGGCATGGGCAGCCGCTTCCAGATCGAGGTCGATGTGACGGTGTCGGCGCCGCGGCTTTCCCGGCCATTGTCGACACCGCGCAAGCCGCAGGAGTGCACGGTGTTGCTGGTGGACGGCAATGAGGTCAGCCAGTTGGTGGTCAGGGGCATGCTTCTCAAGCTCGGCTATCGGGTGCTGACCGCCAACGTGCCTCGGGCGGCCATCGACCTGTTGCGGCAGGACAGTGTCGACGCGCTGCTGCTCGATAGTGCGGCCGAACCGCAGGGGGCGGCGATATTGTGCGAGCAGGTACGCCTCGCGCAGGTGCCGATCCTGGCGCTGACCGGCCTTGTCAATGGCGTGGAGCACGAGGGGGCCCGGGCCGCTGGCGTCACCGATTACCTGCACAAGCCGGTGCGTTTCGAGGAGTTGCAGAGTGTCCTGGCGCGGCGGCTGTTGAGTCAGATGGAGGGCGAAAGCGCCGGCATTTAGGCGTATATGCCACTTTTTTCCCGGTGTGCTGCATGATTCACTGGCCTTCCAGGTACTTCCTGCAGGAGCAGCCCCGATGAATCTCCATCAGTACGCCGAAACCCACGAAGTCACCAATCAGCCACCCTCGCTCGATGGCGCCAACCTCTACCGGATCGACCTGCCGCTGCAGGAGTGGTCGCGGCGCCTTGGCGCCGGTTGGGCGCAGGCCCGTATCGACGAGTATGGGGCGCTGGCCGGAGGGCCGCTGATGGAGGCGGGTTTCCAGGCCAACCAGAACAAGCCGGTGTTCGTCAGCCATGACCGCTATGGTCATCGCCAGGACCTGGTGGAGTTTCATCCTGCCTATCACGAGCTGATGCGTACCGCCATCGAGCACGGCCTGCCCTCGCTGCCCTGGACCGACCCGCAGGACGGTGCCCACGTGGCCCGCGCCGCGATGACTTACCTGCACAGCCAGGCCGAGGCCGGCACCGGCTGTCCGCTGACGATGACCTTCGCCTGCGTGCCGGCCCTGAGGCTGCAGGCGGACATCGCCGGGCAGTGGCTGCCGAGCATCCTCAGCACCCGCTATGACCCGCGTAATGTCGGAATCGCCCACAAGAGCGGCGCCACCATCGGCATGGCCATGACCGAGAAGCAGGGCGGCACGGATGTCCGGGCCAACACCACGCGCGCGTATCCCGTCGGCGCTGGCGGTCCCGGCCAGCCCTATGAGCTGGTGGGGCACAAGTGGTTCTGCTCGGCACCGATGTGCGACGCTTTCCTCACCCTGGCCCAGACCGACAAGGGCCTGACCTGTTTCCTGCTGCCGCGGCACCGCCCGGACGACAGCCGCAACCAGTTCTACATCCAGCGCCTGAAAAACAAGCTGGGCAATTGCTCGAACGCCTCGAGCGAAGTGGAATTTCGTGGCGCCCTGGCCTGGATGATCGGCGAAGAAGGGCGTGGCGTGCCGACCATCATCGAGATGGTGGCGATGACCCGCTTCGATTGCATGGTCGGCTCCAGTGCCCTGATGCGCCAGGCCCTGACCCAGGCCAGCCACCACTGTGCGCATCGACGGGTCGGTGGGCGCCTGCTGAGTGAGCAGCCGCTGATGCAGAACGTGCTGGCGGACCTGGCGCTGGAGAGCGAGGCGGCCCTGGCCCTGAGCCTGCGCATGGGCCAGGCGCTGGACCGCCTGGGAGATGAGCGCGAGGCCCGCTTCGCCCGGCTGGTCACGGCGGTGGGCAAGTACTGGATCTGCAAGCGGGCGCCGGCGATGATCAACGAGGCGGCCGAATGCATGGGCGGCGCCGGCTACGTGGAAGACAGCATCCTGCCGCGGCTGTACCGCGAGGCACCGGTGAACTCGACCTGGGAAGGTTCGGGGAACGTGCAGTGCCTGGATGTACTGCGCTCGCTGTCGAAGGAGCCGGGGGTGCTCGAAGTGCTGTTCGACGAGCTGGGCGATGGTCATGGCGACCCGCGCCTGGCCCGGCATATCGGGCAACTCAGGCAGGCGTTCGCCGATACCGGCGACATCCAGTACCGTGCCCGGCAACTGACCGAGGACATCGCCCTGGCCCTGCAGGCCAAGCTGCTGCTGGAGGCGGGCAACTCGGCGGTCAGCGACGGTTTCATCGCCGGGCGCCTGGACGGCGCTGGCCGGGTCTACGGCACCTTGCCACGCGGGGTGAATGTCGAAGCCATCGTTGCCCGTTCGACCCCGCAGGGCTTCTGATCGCGTGGCGGAACGAAACGCCGATGTTCCCGTCCGACGAGGTTGCAGGCAAGATGAGGGCCTGCAACATCAAAAGACAGGATACTCTCCGTGACCGAAGCTTTTATTGTCGTGCAAACCCCCGAGCAGGCCGTCGACCGCCTGGCCGAACTCCACGAGCGTGCGACGACCGCCCTGAGCCAGGCGCTCAAGCGCTATCTCAAGGACCGCGTCGAACCCGACGCCGACCAGCGCGCCCTGTTCCGTTACCCCGAACTGCGCCTGACCTACACCTATCAGGGCGAGGTTCCGACGACCACTCGCGCCTATGCCAAGGTCCAGTTGCCGGGCACCTACAGCGCCACCGTCACCCATCCCAGGGCGTTTCGCAAATATCTGCTGGAACAGCTGGTGCCGTTGATGCGCGATTTCACCGTGACGGTGGAAGTCGGTGTCAGCGAGCAGAACATTCCCTATCCGTACGTGGTCGAGCAGGGCGATGAACTGGCCGGTTCCGGCGTGACCGCCGCGGCCCTGGCACGGGTGTTCCCGAGTACCGACCTGTCCGCCGCCACCGACGATATCGCCGATGGCCTGCACGACTGGGAAAACGCCGAGCCGCTGCCGCTGGGGCTGTTCGATGCGGCCCGGGTCGACTTTTCCCTGCGTCGCCTGGTGCACTACACCGGCAGCGACTGGCGCCATGTGCAGCCGTGGATTCTGCTGACCAACTATCACCGCTACGTAGACCAGTTCATCCTCCATGGCCTGGAACAACTGCGCGACGATCCGCGTTTCGTGCGCATGGTGCTGCCGGGCAACGTGATCATCGACAAGGGCATGGACTACGCCGAGGCCCAGGCGGTGGCGGCCGCGGTGGTCTGGCACCGCTACCAGATGCCGGCCTATCACCTGCAGGCCGCGGATGGTCATGGCGTGACCCTGGTCAACATCGGCGTCGGTCCGTCCAACGCCAAGAACATCACCGACCACCTGGCGGTGCTGCGTCCGCATTGCTGGCTGATGATCGGCCACTGCGGCGGCCTGCGCCAATCCCAGACCATCGGCGACTACGTGCTGGCCCACGCCTACATGCGCCGTGACGGCATCCTCGACCGGGTGGTGCCGCCGAACATCCCGATTCCGGCCCTGGCCGAAGTGCAACTGGCGCTGCAGGAAGCGGCTGCGAATGTCACCGGCGACAAGGGCGACGACCTGAAGAAGCGCCTGCGTACCGGTACCGTGCTGACTTACGACGACCGCAACTGGGAATTGCGCTGGGCCCAGGAGCGTCCGTTGATCAACCTGTCCCGTGCCGTGGCGGTGGACATGGAAAGCGGCACCATCGCCGCCCAGGGCTATCGCCTGCGTGTGCCCTACGGGACGTTGCTGTGCGTATCGGACAAGCCGTTGCACAGCGAAATCAAGCTGCCGGGGTCGGCGAACGCGTTCTATGAGCGGGCGGTCAGCCAGCACCTGAAGATCGGCATCGCCGCGGTGGACCTGCTGCGTACCGAGCTGCACTCGCTGCACTCGCGCAAGCTGCGCAGTTTCGACGAGCCGCCGTTCCGCTGATATCGCTGGCGTGGGCGGCCGCGGAGTCTTGTGTCGCCCAGGTTGACGCTTTCGCGGGCAGGCCCGGCTCCTACAGTACCGCGTCGTATACAAAATCTGTGAACGACGCAGTACTGTAGGAGCCGGGCTTGCCCGCGAAGCTTTTATTATCCTCGAAAGCATTGGTCATGGCCCGTCTGGAAATAATCCCCGGCACGCCCTAGCATGACGGCTCCTGATCCTCAGATGTCCACTTCGCCATGCCTCGTCCCCCCCGTCCCATCGCCCGCCGTTCGGCGGCGAAAAGCCCTGTCGCTCCCCGTCGTGTCGCCAAGGCGCCGCCGCGCGAGCCCAAGCTGATCCTGTTCAACAAGCCGTTCGATGTGCTGACCCAGTTCAGCGACGGTGAGGGAAGGGCAACGCTCAAGGACTTCATCGATGTGGCGGGTGTCTACCCGGCCGGCCGTCTGGACCGCGACAGCGAGGGGCTGTTGCTGTTGACCAACGACGGCCAGCTCCAGGCGCGCATCGCCGACCCGAAGCACAAGCTGGCGAAAACCTACTGGGTGCAGGTCGAGGGCATTCCCACGGCGGAGCAGATCGAGCGTTTGTGCAAGGGCGTCGAGTTGAACGATGGCATGACCCTGCCGGCCCAGGCCCGGCTGCTCGAGGAACCCCAGCTCTGGCCGCGCAACCCACCGGTGCGCTTTCGCCAGAGTATCCCCACCCGTTGGCTGGAACTGACCATCCGCGAAGGCCGCAACCGCCAGGTGCGGCGGATGACGGCGGCGGTGGGCCTGCCGACCCTGCGCCTGGTACGGGTGCGGATTGGCGACTGGACGCTCGACGGGCTCGACCAGGGCCAGTGGAAGGAAGTCCCGGCGCGGTTATAGCGAGCCGGACTCGATCAGGCCGATCACCACGCTCTTGATCACGAACGCCGCCACGCCCAGGCCCAGCACGAAAAACAGGATCAGCGTACCGAAGCGTCCGGCCTTGGACTTTTTCGCCAGGTCCCAGACGATGAAACCCATGAAAATGATCAGGATGCTGACCAGGCCGGTCATCATCCATTCTTCGAAAACGGCAGGATCCATCGGGACTCTCCAGCACACGCGAGGTAAAAAGCCCGCCGAGTATACGCCAGCGAAGAATCGGCCGGCATTGACCTGCGGCGGTTTGCCTCAGATCCCGGTTCAGTTGCGCAGGTGATTCAACGGCAACTCGGTGCTGTTGAGCACCTGGTTGAGCACGAAGCTGGAGCGCACGCTGGTCACCCCTTCGATACGGGTCAGGTGGCCGAGCAGCAGTTTCTGGTAGTGATCCATGTCGGCCACCACCACCTTCAACTGGTAGTCGGCATCCATCCCGGTGACCAGGCTGCACTCCAGTACCTGCGGCAAGCTGCGGATCGCCGCCTCGAAGTTCTCGAAGCGTTCAGGGGTGTGCCGGTCCATGCCGATCAACACGTAGGCGGTCAGGCTCAAGCCGAGCTTCTTGCGGTCCAGCAGGGCGACCTGGCGCGAGATGTAGCCGTCGTCTTCCAATTGCTTGACCCGCCGCGAACAGGGCGATGGCGACAGGCCGATGCGTTCGGCCAGCTCCTGGTTGGAGATGCGGGCATCGCGCTGCAATTCCGCCAGAATGCTCAGGTCGTATCGGTCGAGTTTGCTCATCATTCAGACCTTTATCATAACAATTGCGCTGAATTATCCATCTGAAGCGAAATATTGCGCAAGTCATGTTTATTCGAGCAATGTTCGCAATCGCCTGCCGCCGCTGTCGGCCTATTCTTATCACCAGAATCACTGCAACACGAATCACTGCCCGGACATCGAGTCCACAGCGGTCCGCCGAATCAGGCGCGCCGCGGCCGGCAATCCCACAGGGTTGTGCAGGCCCCCGGGCTACACACGGTCCAGAAGACGGTGTGAGGTGAGCCGGCGTCAAAAGCGTCGAGCACGGACGAAATTCCCCAAAGGGAGGCTGACGAGCCTCCCTTTTTTATTGGGCGTAAAATAAGTCGCGTGACTGATAAAGTGTTGCAGAACCGGAATCCGCTTTCCCAGTCTTATGGTCATGCCCTGAACCGCAGTGAGGAACCGAATGAAATCGCGCATCTGGCGTCTGGCAGGTGTTGGCTTGCTCTGTATGAGTGTTGGTGCGCAAGCGCTGGCTGAAGATCGGGGTGACGATAATCAGCAACATCCCCATCCCAACGGTGGCCAGCGTGGCCCCGAAGGGCGGCCGGGCGGTCATGAGGAGCGGCCGGGGAACAATCAGCCGCGCCCGGAGAACGTCCAGCCGCGTCCGCAGACACCAGAGGTTCGCCCGCAGGCACCCCAGGCCCGTCCGGAGATGACCCCGTTCCATCCGCAGAACAGCCAGCCCCGTCCGGAGAACAACCCGCACTTCGAGCGGCGCGAGCAGAACTTCGGCGGCCAGTGGCAGCCGCGTCCACCCCAGAACGATCCCAACCAGCAGAGTCGCCCGGCGCCACAGCCGCAGAACAACCTGCCGATCCAGAGCCGGCCCGATACCGTGCGCCAGACCCAGGAGCCGCTGCGTGGCAACTACTCGGACATTCCCCGGCGCAACGGCTACAACCCCGGCTGGCAGCCCGGCGGCTACAACGGCCGGCCCGGTGGCAACTTCGATCACCCCAACGACCACCGCTGGCCGGGGCGGCCGTCCGGCCATGGCAATGGCTGGGGCCCCGGGCCGCAGTATCGTCCCGGTTATGTGATCGACCGTTTCCCCGACCGCAACTGGCGGGTGCCGTATCGCGGGCAGGACTACTTCTTCTCCGGCGGCTACTGGTATCGCCCGCAGGGGCCACGTTATGTGGTGGTCGCCCCACCGCGCGGGATCCGTATCAGCTACCTGCCCGACTATGCACGGGAAGTCTGGGTCGGCAGCACGCTGTTCTTCCTTGCGGCAGGCGCCTACTACCTCTATCAGGAAGATACCCAGGACTACGTGGTGGTCGATCCGCCCGCCGCCGCGCCACAGGTGGCGCCGGCGCCATCGGGCAATGGCTATGACGTGGTGGCCTACCCGGCCAACGGCCAGAGCCCCGAGCAGGTGCAGCAGGATGGCGAGGACTGCTATCGCTGGGCCGTGCAGCAGAGCGGCTTCGACCCGGCCCGGGCCACTTATGCCCCGGACCCCTCGGTGGTGCAGACCTACCGCCAGGCACAGGGCAACTGCCTGAGCAGCCGCGGCTACCAGGTCAACTACTGATCAGTCGCGGCGCTTCACCACTTCCCGAGGGTCGGCGTGCACCAGCACTTCGGCCTTCGGGTAAACGGCGCTGATCGCATCGGCGGCCTGGTCGCTCAGGCCATGGGCCACCGACAGCGTCAATTCCCCCGGCAACTCCAGGTGCAACTGCACGAACCAGTGGTTGCCCGACACCCGCGTACGCAGGTCATGGGCGCCGAGCACACCCGGCACGCCCTTGGCGAGCTCCAGCATGTGCTGGCTGATTTCGGGCGACAGTTCCTCGTCCATCAGCACGGCAAAACTCTCGCGGCCGATCTGGATCGCACTCCACAGGATGTAGGCCGAGATCCCCAGGCCGAACCAGGCGTCCACCTGGGCGAAGCCGAGGCTGGCGAAGACCAGGGCCAGCAGGATGCTGCCGTTGAGCAGCATGTCCGAGCGGTAATGCAGCGAGTCGGCGCGCACGGCGGTGGAGCCGGTGGCACGGATGACCCGGTGTTGCAGCACCAGCAGCGCGGCCGTGAGCGCCAGCGACAGCACGATCACGCCGATGCTCAGCCAGGGCGCGCCGACCGGCTCCGGATGGCGGATCCGTTCCACCGCCTGTACCGCGATCAGAATGGCGCTGCCGGCAATGAACAGCGCCTGGGCCATGCCGGACAGCGACTCGGCCTTGCCATGGCCGTAGCGGTGATCGTCATCCGCCGGGCGCAGCGCATAGTGCACCGCCAGCAGGTTGAGGAACGAGGTCACGCCGTCGAGCGCCGAGTCGGTCAGGCCGGCGAGCATGCTCACCGAGCCGCTCAGCCACCAGGCGATGGCCTTGGTCACGATCAGGATACTGGCGACCGCCACCGAGGCCCGTGTGGCCAGGCGCAGCAGGCGAGCGTGTTCGGGGCTGTTGCTCATGCAGGTGCGGTCCTTGTGCGGGCGGGTATCAGGCGGAAGGTTGCAGGCCGTACAGCGCCAGTTGCTGCAGGCTGCCCTTGTGCTGAATCAGCCGCGGATCGTTCAGCGGCAGGCTCTGGCCCAGTTCGGTCTGGATGATGGCCTGCAGTTTCTGGTTGTCCACCCGGCCATCGGTGCCAATGGATTCATGGAGTTTTTCCGGGGCGATCTGCGCGGTGGTGCCGTTGGGCAGGTAGATGGCGCCGGTGGCGAAGTCGATGCCGAAGGCGATCAGCCCGGGGATGACATAGAACAGGATGCCGATGGCATCGAGGCCGGCGACCAGCGGGTCGATCTTGCCTTCGATCTGGCCACGGCGGTCGGGGAAAAAGATCGAGCCACAGGCGGTCAACTGGGTCAGCAGGGTGGCAACCACGACGCCGCCGATAACGCGCGAAGAAATACGCATGCAAGGATCTCCTGGGGGAAAGGCCAACTATACAAGGGTCAACGAATAAGACCGTGATTAATGCAGCTCGGTTCGCCGTTATACTCGGCGGCCTGTTCTGGAGCCACCATGATTTCCTTGCCGATTGATGAAGTTTTGCCTGCCCTGCGCCAGGCCCTGGGCGAACGCCACGAAACCGTGCTCGAAGCCCCGCCCGGCGCGGGCAAGACCACCCGGGTGCCATTGGCGCTGCTGCACGAGCCGTGGCTGGCCGGCCAAACCATCCTGATGCTCGAACCTCGGCGCCTGGCGGCCCGTGCGGCGGCCGAGCGGCTGGCGGCGGAGCTGGGGGAAAAGGTCGGCGAAACCGTGGGTTATCGTATCCGCCTGGAGAGCAAGGTGGGCCCCGGCACGCGGATCGAAGTGGTCACGGAAGGTATCCTGACCCGGCGCCTGCAGGATGACCCGGCCCTGGAGGGCGTCGGCCTGCTGATCTTCGACGAGTTCCACGAGCGCAGCCTGGACGCCGACCTGGCCCTGGCCCTGAGCCTCAATGGTCGCGAGATGTTTCGTGACGAGCAGCCGCTGAAGATCCTGCTGATGTCGGCGACCCTGGAGGGCGAGCGCCTGTCCAGCCTGCTGGGGGACGCGCCGGTGGTGCGCAGCGAGGGCCGCATGTTCCCGGTGGCGACCCGTTGGGGGCGGCCTTTCCAGCCCGGCGAGTTCATCGAGCCGCGGGTGGTGCAGACGGTGCACGAAGCGGTCAGCGATGAAAGCGGCAGCCTGCTGGTGTTCCTGCCGGGGCAGGCTGAGATCCGCCGCGTGCATCAGCAACTGGAGGAAGCCCTGGGCAGCCGCCCGGAGATCCTGCTCTGCCCGTTGCATGGCGAGCTGGACCTGGCGGCCCAGCGTGCGGCCATCGAGCCGGCCCCGGCGGGCAAGCGCAAGGTGGTGCTGGCGACCAACATCGCCGAAACCAGCCTGACCATTGACGGCGTGCGGGTGGTGATCGACGCCGGGCTGGCGCGGGTGCCGCGCTTCGACCCGGGCAGCGGCATGACCCGCCTGGATACCCAGCGCATTTCCCGCGCGAGTGCGACCCAGCGTGCCGGCCGGGCCGGGCGCCTGGAGCCGGGAGTGTGCTATCGGCTGTGGTCCGAGGCCCAGCATGAACAACTGGCGGCCTACGGCAGCGCCGAGATTCTCCAGGCCGACCTGGCCGGGCTGGCCCTGCAACTGGCGCGCTGGGGCGTGGCGGTCGAGCAACTGGTCTGGCTCGATGTGCCCCCGGCCGCGGCGTTTGCCCAGGCCCGCGACCTGCTCCAGCGCCTGGGGGCCCTGGCGGTTAGGCCGGGCGAGGCACCGACGCTGACCCGCCATGGCCAGGCCATGGCTGAGCTGCCGGCGCATCCGCGTATCGCCCACCTGCTGTTGCGTGGCCAGGCGCTGGGTCTGGCGAACATGGCCTGCGATGTCGCGGCCCTGCTCGGCGAGCGCGATATCCAGCGTGGCGGTGGTGCCGACCTGCACAGCCGCCTGGCCCTGCTGGCGGGTGAGGAGCGGGTGGCCCGCGGTGGACAGGGCGGGGTGCAGCGCGCCCGGCAGTTGGCGCGGCAATACCGGGGTTACCTGCGCGGCAAGGCGACCGAGCCGGTGGCCGATCCCGAGCATTCGCGCTGGCTCGGTGCGCTGCTGGCGCTGGCCTACCCGGACCGGGTCGCCCAGCAGCGCCGCGTCGGTGGTGCGGAATATCGCCTGGCCAACGGCCGCGCGGCGATGTTCAGCGAAACCGACAGTCTGATGAAGCAGCCCTGGCTGGTGATCGCCGACCTCGGCAGTCGCCAGGGGCAGCGCGAAGAGCGGATCTACCTGGCGGCCGAGTTCGACCCCGCTCTGTTCGACACGGTGCTGGCCGAGCAGGTGAGCACTGTCGATCAACTGGACTGGGATGAGCGTGAGGGCGTGCTGCGTGCCGAACGCCAGCGCAAGGTGGGCGAACTGGTGCTCAGTCGCGAGCCGTTGACCGGCCTGGACGAGAGCGCCCGCAGCCAGGCGCTGGTCAACCTGGTGCGGCGCAAGGGCCTCGAACTGTTGCCCTGGACGCCGGAACTGCGCCAGTGGCAGGCGCGGGTGGCCCTGTTGCGCCAGCTTGACCTGGCGGACAAGGGCGAGAGCGAATGGCCGGACGTCAGCGACCCGGCCCTGCTGGCGAGCCTGGAGCACTGGCTGGCACCTTACCTGGGGCGGGTTTCGCGGCTCAGCCACTTCGCCAACCTGGAACTGGCGAGCATCGTCCACAACCTGCTGCCGTGGCCGTTGCCGCAGCGCCTGGACGAACTGGCCCCGCACCATCTGAGCGTGCCGTCGGGCTCGTCGATCCGCCTGGACTACAGCGAGCAGCCGCCGATCCTGGCGGTGCGCCTGCAGGAGCTGTTCGGGCTGGCCGAGACGCCGCGGGTGGCCGGCGGCCGGCAGGTGGTGAAGCTGCACCTGCTGTCTCCGGCGCGACGGCCGGTGCAGGTGACCCAGGATCTGGCGAACTTCTGGCGCAGCACCTATGCCGACGTGAAGAAGGATCTGAAGGGGCGTTACCCCAAGCACTACTGGCCGGATGATCCGCTGGTGGCCGAGGCGACGGCGCGGGCCAAGCCGCGCAAATAACCACCCGACACCGCCCACCTGCAGGCGCGTGATCGGCGTCTGTTCAGCCAACCCGCCGGGCGTCCCGCCGCACCGCCTGCGGCGGCACGCCAAAGCCGCGGATGAACACCTCGCGCATGTGACGCCGGTCCCGGAAGCCGGTTTCCCGGGCCACCACATCCAGGCTGTGGCGGCTCTGCTCGATCATCAACCGCGCCGCCTCCAGCCGCAGGCTCTCCACGGCCCTGGCCGGCGATTGGCCGGTCTCGGCGGTGAACACGCGGGTGAACTGCCGCGGGCTCAGGTGCACCACCTCGGCCAGTTCCTCGACGCTCAACGGGCGGCTCAGGTGCTGGCGGGCATAGTCCAGGGCGCTTTGAATCCGGTCCGACTTGGGGGACAGCGACAGCAGTTCGGAGTGCTGCGACTGTCCGCCGGAGCGGCGTTGATGCATGACCAGGCGGTGTGCCACCGACCGTGCGAGCTCGGGCCCCAGATCCTTCTCCACCATCCCCAGGGTCATGTCCATCCCGGCGGTCATGCCGGCGGAGGTCCATACCGGCCCATCGACGATGTAGATCCGGTCGTCCTCGACCTCGATGTCCGGGTAGTTCGCCTGCAGGTCCGCGGCATAGGCCCAGTGCGTGGTCGCGCGACGATGGTCGAGCACGCCCGCTGCGGCCAGGACAAAGGCACCCGTGCAGATCCCCGCCGTGCGCCGGGCGTTTTCGGTGAAGCCGCGCACACTGTCGAGCACGCCCGCGTCTGGTGGCGTCAGCGGCTCGAGGGTGCCCGCCACCATCCAGCTGTCGGCGAGGCCGGGCTTGCCCAGCGCCAGCGTGTCGATCTGCATGCCCAGGGACGAGCGCACCAGGCCTCCCGCCAGGGAGAAGTTCTGGATCCGGTAGACCGGCTCCCCCGCGACTATGTTGGCGAACTCGAAAACCGCCTGGGTCGCCAGGGACATGACCTGAAAACCTTCGGTCAGCAGATAGCCCACTCGGTGCATGGCAATGCTCCTGTTCTGATGTCCTGAAAAACTACCATATACGTCGTTTAAGACATAGTCGGTTTTCCGCATCATGGCTCCAGTCCCCCACACATGACGGAGCAGCAACATGACTCAGGAACACAAAGGCACCGCCCTCATCACCGGCGCTTCCAGCGGAATCGGTGCCATCTATGCCGAGCGCCTGGCTCGTCGCGGTTACGACCTGGTGCTGGTGGCCCGCAACCGTGACCGCCTCAACATGCTGGCCAGCCGCATCACCACCGACACCCAGCGCAACGTCGAAGTCTTCCCGGCGGACCTGGCCGACTCGCAGGACCTGGCCCGGGTCGAGCGCAAGCTGCGCGAAGACGCGAGCATCACCCTGCTGGTGAACAATGCGGGGATCGGCACCCACACCAGCCTGCTGGAAAGCGACGTGGAGCGGATGGCCGAGATGATCGGCCTCAACGTCACCGCGCTGACCCGCCTGACCTACGCCGCGGTACCGGGCTTCATCGCCCGCCGGCAGGGCGCACTGATCAATATCTCGTCGATCGTCAGCCTGGCCCCGGAACTGCTCAATGGCGTGTACGGCGGCAGCAAGGCGTATGTCACCGCCTTCAGCCAGTCGCTGCACAAGGAGCTGTCGGCACAGGGCATCAAGGTCCAGGCCGTCCTGCCCGGGGCGACCGCGACCGACTTCTGGCAGATCGGCGGCCTGCCGCTGGAAAACCTCGACCCGGGCATCGTGATGTCGGCCTCCGACCTGGTCGACGGCGCCCTGCAGGACTTCGACCGGGATGTGCTGATTTCCATTCCGTCGCTGCATGACCTGCAACCGTTCGAACACTACGAAGCCAGCCGGCAGGCCCTGTTCAGCCAGCTTTCCAGCAACCGCCTGGCGCCTCGCTACAGCGCCAACTGATCCCCGTTCATTGAGAAGGACACGACCCATGAAACTCAGCGCAAACACTGTCTTCATCACCGGCGGCACCTCGGGTATCGGCCGGGCCCTGGCCGAGGCGTTCCACCAGCGTGGCAACCAGGTCATCATCGCCGGCCGGCGCCAGGCCCTGCTGGACGAGATCGCCCGGGCCAACCCGGGGATCGACACCATCCAGTTGGATATCAACGATCCGCAGCAGATCAAGGCGGTCGCCGGGGAAGTCATTCGCCGCCATCCGTCGCTGAACGTGGTCATCAACAACGCCGGCATCATGCCCTTCGACAATCCTGGCTCCGGTGACTATGACGATGAGCAGGCCGTAGGCCTCCTGCAAACCAACCTGCTCGGCCCGGTGCGGATCAGCGCGGCGTTCGTCGAGCATCTCAAGCGCCAGCCCGAGGCGTACATCATCAACAACAGTTCGGTACTGGCCTACCTGCCACTGGCGGCCACGGCCCTGTACTCGGCGACTAAGGCCGCGATCCACTCCTACTCGCTGTCGCAACGTTTCGCCCTGCGTGATACCAGCGTCAAGGTGCTGGAAATCGCGCCGCCGTGGGTGGACACCGACCTGATCCACAAGAGCGGCGACGAGCGCGCCATGCCGCTGGACGAGTTCATCCGCGAAACCCTGGTCAAGCTCGAAACCGCGACCACCGAAGTGCTGGTGGACCGGGTCGTGCCGCTGCGTGCCAACCAGGGCCAGGGCGAGCATGAGCTGATCCACCAGTTCAACCTGTCGCTGGTCGACAACCCGATTCCTGTCGCCTGAGTGGGTGGGCACCTGCCGTGTTCCGGCAGGTGCCCCAGCATTTTCAATGAAACATTGAAGGTCTTGCCCCGATCGGGCGGTTTTTCCGATTGAGCGGCACGGATAGCCTGACACCACTCCCATTCTGTCGGTGCCAACCTCTGATGAGGTGGCGGGCTCCCGGCAGTGTCAGTTCGAAGTCCAGGAAATCGAAAATGAAAACCCTCTTCAAGGTTGCAAGCCTCGCGCTGGCCATTTCCGCCAGCGCTTTCTCTTTCGCCGAGCAGGCCGCCACGCCGACCGGCAAGGCCGCTCTCGAACAGGTCTACGCGTTCGACGGCGCCATGCCGACGGGGGTGACGGTGAGCGAAACCGGAAGGATCTTCGTCAACTTCCCGCGCTGGGGTGACAACGTCGAATTCACCGTGGCGGAAATCGTCGACGGCAAGCTGGTCGCCTACCCGAACCGGTCGATCAATACCGCCGATCCCAAGGACCCCGCCGCCGGCTTCATCAGCGTGCAGAGCGTGGTCGCCGATGGCCGTGGCCGGCTCTGGGTGCTCGACACCGCCGCTCCCGGGTTTTCCCGACCCAGGGCCGGGGGCGCCAAGCTGGTGGCGATCGACCTGGCCTCGAACAAGGTGGTGAAGACGCTGGTGTTCCCCGCCAGCGTCATCCTGCCGAGTACCTACGTCAACGATGTGCGCTTCGACTTCCGCGTCGGCCAGGCCGGTGTCGCCTATGTGACCGACTCTTCCGTCAGCGGTCCCGGCGGGATCATCGTGGTCGACCTTGCCACTGGCAACGCCAGCCGGCGCCTGAGCGGTGCGAAGTCGACTTCGGTCGACCCGTCCTTCGTCCCGGTGATCGAGGGCAAGCCGGCACTGATCACCCGTGACGCCCAGGGGGGGAACAGCTTCCTCAAGGTCGCCTCCGACGGCATTGCCCTGTCGAGCGATGGCCAGACCCTGTACTTCTGCCCGCTGTCGAGCCGGCACCTCTATTCGATTTCGACCGCGTTGCTGCGCGACGCCAGCGTGAGCGAGGCCGAATTGGAGAAGGCGGTCGTCGACCTGGGGGAAAAGGGCGCCTCGGACGGCCTCGAGGCGGACGCCAACGGTTCGGTGTATGCCGGCGACTACGAACACGACGCCATCCGCCAGCGCCTGCCCGACGGGCGCTGGCAGACCATCGTCCAGGACCCGCGGGCGCAGTGGCCGGACACCCTGTCGATCGGGCCGGACGGCTATCTTTACTTCACCGCCAACCAGCTGCATCGCTCGCCCGGTTTCCATGATGGGCAGGACAAGCGGGAAAAACCCTACCGGCTGATGCGGGTGCGGATCGACGCCAAACCGGCGGCGACCCACTGAGGGCACTGAAGGCCGCTAGTGCCCGGCCGGCAATAGAAACCGCGCCACCAGCGGCAGGTGATCGGAGATCTTCAGCGTATCGTCCTGGCGCACCTGTGCCTGCACCCGGCGCATCTTCGCGCTGTAGAAGAAGTAGTCCAGCGTGCGGTCCGGGCCGCTGATGGCGGGGTTGTTCGGATAGAAGGTCAGCCACTGCTCGCGGTCGATCCCGCTGGCTTCATTGTTGCTCGGGATCATCGGGTACTTGTCCCACAGCACGTGCAGTTCGCTGTCCGCCGAATAGCCGCCGCGCAACTGCGTCGGCAGGCGCAGATACTGGCCCAGGGGCAGCAGGTTGAAATCGCCGCCGATCAGCCAGGGCGTGCCCTGGCTTTCGAGCTTGTCCAGCAGATGGGTGGTCGCCTGCACCTGGCGCAACTGGGTATCGTTCTGGGCAAAGGGCGCCAGCTGGGTGTTGATCACCGCCAGTTGATCGCCATTGCTCATCGGCAGGTAGTTGAGCAGCAGTGCCGGGCGGGGCTGGAACTGGCGGGCGATGAGGTTGGCCGGGCCGAGGGGCAGTTGCAGGCGCTCGGCATGTTCGACCTGGTAGCGGCTGAGAATCGCCAGCTTGCGGCCGACGCTGCCGAGGATATGCCAGTTGGGCACGAAATCGGCTTTCCAGTCGAAGGCCTGCGTGCTGCACGGGTAGAGGTCGGCGACCCGTTCCTGGAGCAGTTTGAGCTGATCCTGATAGGCGCTGGCCTTGGCGTTGTCGTCCACTTCCTGCAACAGCACGAGGTCCGGCTGCTCGTCACGAATCACCCGCGAGACTTCATCGAGGCTGAAGGCCATGTCGGCCTGCGTCGGGCGTTCATCCTTGCCGTTGCCGTCGGCCGTTTCGTACCAGAACACGTAGCGCTTGCCGGCCAGGTACTGGACGTTCCAGGTCATCACCTTGAGCGCCTGGCCGGCGACCAGCACCGGCGCCTGGGCGGTGCAACTGACGGGCAGGGTTTCCTTGTCGGCGGGGCGCCAGGTCAGGCTGTAGAGGGCGAGGCCGAGCAGGGCGGCGATCAGGACGAGGCTCAGAACGGTGTAACGTAATAAACGGGTCATGGGCGCGGCTTATGACGTTGCAGTTGATGTGGGAGCATACCCGACAGCCTTGTCAGCGGTTAACCCCGCTCCCTAAGGGCTGTCCGGTCAGTCCCGGCCAGGCTTTTCGCTGATCAGCATATACAAACGGAAGAGCACGACGCTGGTGAACAGTTGTAAAAAACTGTGGGCGCTGTCGATGACCAGCGTCAGCAGCGGGTTCTGCGGCTCCGGGTAGAGGTTGGCGGTGATCCCCTTGAGTATCCACAGCGGCGCCATGACGCAGAGGATGCAGGTGAAGATCAGCCAGAAATGCCCACGGCTGAGATTGAAGCTCTCCTTCATCGCCCGCAGGGGCTCGCTCCTGTTCAGCACCAGCCGGTATTCGGCGAACGCCAGGACCACGGTCAGCCAGATGCCGGGCAGGAAATACAACGACAGACCCAGCACGGTCGCCACGGTGGTGGTCGCCGCCAGCAGGGCCATGCGTGGCCACAGGCTCAGGGCCGCGGCCAGCAGCACGCGATTGGCGGGTGCTTCTGCGCGGGTACGGGCATCGAGGAACAGGATCAGTGCCGCGGTGTACAGCGGGTAGACCACCAGCCCGGCCAGCAGGTCGTAGGTGGGTGGGGCGTCGGGACCGATGGCGCTGTCCAGCAGGTGCTGGAGCGCCGTTTCGAGCACTATCAGGGGCAGGCAGAGCCCGGCGATCCGGCCCAGGTTGCGGCGGAAGAAATACAGGGAGTCGCGCAGTACGGTGAACGGAGTCATGGGGTCGCTATCAAGGTCAAAGCAAGGGGACACTTTAACCGATGCGGCTGGCCGACACTCAAATGTAAACGTTGCGTAAGGATCATTGAAACTTCCTGCAACAACCCCATAACTGATGTACGTCCTTGCCAGTGTTGGCCCGGACGACCGATTTCTACCCGGCAATCTGATGAGGTCGCCATGAATAGCGAAGAGCAAACCCTGATCGATGGACTGTTTTCACGGTTGCAACAAGCCGAAAAGGATTCAGCCCCGCGTGACGCCCAGGCCGAGGCGCGGATCAAGGAGCATCTGACGCGCCAGCCGGCTGCGCCGTACTACATGACTCAATCGATCCTGGTGCAGGAGCACGCGATCAAGAGTCTCGACGAGCAGAACAAGCAACTCCAGGCCCAGGTCCAGCAGCTTCAGGCCGAATTGCAGCAGGCCCGTGCCCAGGGCGCGGCACCGGCGCAGAGCAGCGGCGGGTTCCTGTCGAGCCTCTTCGGCGGTGGCAATCGCGAAGCGGCCCCGGCTCCGGCCCCTGCCAGCTCGGGTGGCGGTTGGCGTGAGCCGGCGCGGCCAGCTTTCAACGCCCAGCCGCAGCAGAGCTACAACTCTCCACCCAGCTACGCACCACAGCAGGCGGCTCCGGCCGCGCCAATCGGCAGCGGCTTCCTCGGTGGCGCGCTGAAAACCGCCGCGGGCGTGGCCGGTGGCGTGATGCTGGCCGAAGGCATCAGCAGCCTGTTCCACCACAACCAGCAACAGCCGCAGATCATCGAGGAAATCATCGAGCCCGCGCCGATGAGCAACAACGATGGCTGGGGCAATGGTGGCGGTTGGGGCGACGAGCAGCGCATGGCCAACAACGACGCCTGGGGCAATAACGACCAGGGCGGTTTCCTCGACAGCGACGACAGCGCCTTCTCTGACGACGACTCCTACGTCTGATCCCTCGCAATCCGGGGCGCCAGGGTGCCCCGGACTACCCTTATCCCCCTACGGAAGGCCGTCTTCCCGGCCATTCGCGGACGAAGCGCAGGTGGCGATTGTTCGCGGAATCTTGCCCCATGCTGGCATACTGAGCGTCTGCTCGCTTTCGAGTGTCCGTCAGCCCGCCAGTGCGCGTCTGCGCCATGAGGATTCGCGGTGAAGAAAATCGCTGTGTTCGCCGATGTGCAGAACCTCTATTACACCGTCCGCCAGGCCTATGGTTGCCATTTCAACTATGCCGCCCTGTGGGCCGATATCAGCCGGCGTGGGGAAATCGTCGAGGCCTATGCCTATGCGATCGACCGCGGCGACAGCAAGCAGCAGCAATTCCAGCAGATCCTGCGCAACCTGGGCTTCACGGTGAAACTCAAGCCGTACATCCAGCGCAGCGACGGTTCGGCCAAGGGCGACTGGGACGTGGGCATCACCCTCGACATCATGGATGCGGCACCGAATGTCGATGAAGTGGTGCTGGCTTCCGGCGATGGCGACTTCGACCTGCTGCTCGAACGCATCATCGCCAGGCACGGGGTCGACGCGGTGGCCTATGGTGTGCCAGGGCTGACCGCCAATTCGCTGATTCGCGCAGCGAGCCGCTACGTGCCGATCGAAGGCGCGTTGCTGCTGAAAAACTGAACAACCGATTATTGAAAGGGCAGGGCTTTTGGAACGTATTGCGGTCATCGACTTTGAAACCACCGGGATCTCGCCGAGCAGCAGTTGCCGGGCGACGGAAATCGCCGTGGTCATCCTGGAAGAAGGGCGCATCGTCGACCGTTACCAGAGCCTGATGAATGCCGGTGTGCGAGTGCCTGCGTTCATCGAACAACTGACCGGCATCAGCAACGTCATGCTGCGCACGGCGCCATCGGCCGAGCAGGTGATGAACGAGGTCAACCAGTTCGTCGGCGTCACGCCGCTGCTGGCGCACAATGCGGCGTTCGACCAGAAGTTCTGGGACTACGAGCTGTCGCGGATCAAACGCACCCGCCTGCAGAACTTTGCCTGCTCACTGCTGCTGGCGCGCCGCCTGATGCCGGCGGCGCCGAACCACAAGCTCGGCACCCTGACCACCTATGCACAGTTGCCCAATACCGGGAAGGCGCACCGGGCCATGGCCGATGCCGAGATGGCGGCGAACCTGCTGGCGCATATGGTTGGGGAATTGCGTGACAAGCACGGGCTGCGGGAGTTGTCCCATGACCTGTTGTGCAAGCTGCAGAAAGTGCCGGCGGCGAAGGTGGGGGAGCAGTTGAAGCGGTATCGGGGTGTTTGAGTCAAACCAGGATGAGTGTTGCCCTGAGTCGTGTTAATCGAGATCTTTAATCAGGCAGTAATGCACCAGCCAATCCCTCACGTTTTGTGCCTGATTCAATACCAGGTGCACAACGGCTGTGTCGCTGGCGGCGTCATGGCTGTAGATAACCCGATAAGGATTGTAATTCAGTTCTCGATACTGAATGGCCCCAGTTCCGCAGCTTGCAGGCAGAGCTGTCCGGATTCCGGGTGGTCGTTGAGTCGGTTTTCTACTTTATCTTCCAGTTCACCAAAGTACTTTGAGGCGGCTTGATGGCCAACCTTGTTGGCCAGATGGAGTTCCTGCATGTCGATCGAGCGGATGGCGGCGTGGGTGAAAACCGTACGGGTCATTTTCTGGCTCTACGAGCGCGCATTTCGTCAGCCGTCAGGAACTTGCCTTCGGCATATTCGCGAGAGCTGATAGCCAGTAGCTTGACAAGGGCCAAGGCTTCATCCCGGTGAACTCGATCCTCATAGGATTCGACGACATAAGCCGGCTTGCCGTTTTGCGTAACGATCATCGGTTCTTGAAGGTCCAGATCGGACGCATGTGCTTTCAGGTAGCTGATTGTCTCGACGCGCATGAGCGACTGTCTCCATCGAGGTGCGAGCGGTGTGTTGGAGTATCAGGCTGGGCCGGATGATCCTTGACTAGTATGAACCTAATTCAGTCCGAATTTGAACCGCTCGTAAGATTCTGGGCAAACTCCTCGCCATCAGCCATCAGCCATCAGCCATCAGCCATCAGCCATTTGCAGAGATAGGGATAGTATGGGGAGATGGATAAGCCTGCACGGTACCTACGGCTATTTTCCCGACTTTGGGAAATGTCGTACTTCTGGTGGCGACATGTGCTGTCTTTTCCGTGTGGTGTATCGCCGCTAGCCTTTCCGCGTCATCGCCAAATCGGTGACAGGGCGTAGGAACCCTTGCAATTGACTCTTTCGATACTGAGCATCCACCATACTCGCTGGCTTCTTTAGCCAGTGTGCCCTTTATGGTGGCCGTGCGCGGGCACGTTGATTCGTGGCCGAGTGTCCGAGAGAGCTCGGTTCCTACCCCGCGTACGGCTGCCACCCAAGTCCGTAGGAAGGCTTTACATGGCAGCTCCTTGAATCTCTCGGAGTGTTCCAAAATGGGAAAAGTCATTCTCGAACGTCTCGCTGAAACCATACAAGGCCTTCTTGATAACGGCACTGCTTCTGGTGCGTCAGGGCAGCTTGGACCTGCAGCCAACATGGCCTTCGAACCGCAGATATTTAACCGCCACCACCTGAAACTCCGCGCCTTGCTCCTGCATGACGAAGCCTGGTTCTGCGCCCGTGATGTCGGGCGGTTGATGGGGATCGAGTGGCACGAGCGCAAGGCGGTCAAGCTCGACCCGGATCAGCGTCGTACCCTGAACCTGCAGGGCAACAGCGGCCCCGAGGAACATCTGATGATCAGCGAGTCCGGTGTCTATGCGATGCTGGTCTATCACTACCTGCCGGAGAACCGCCACTTGCGCCAGTGGCTGACTCACCAGGTGCTGCCGATGTTGCGCGACCAGCCGCAACCGGCTCAGACCCAGGCGCCGAGCCTGGGCTTGCTGGAGTGGCAAGGAGGGGCACTGAGCCTGCTGCACTGGCGCAAGGAGCCCTGGATCCGCCTGCGGGACATGCCGCAGGTGGTGCCGGTGGCTGGGAGTGGTTGTCTCTGGTGAGGGGCTGACCTGAATGACTCTATGGCGAGCGGGCTTGCCCGCGCTCGGCTGCGAAGCAGCCGTAAAACCGGACACCTCAGTGGCCTGGGCGTTCTCGGTTGTCTGGTTTCGGGGCCGCTTTGCGCCCCAGCGCGGCGGTGCGGCGTCCCGACAAGCCCGCTCGCCACAAAAGCTTGATCGCCACATCCCCCTGGTCCGATCACCACAAGCTGGAGCCAGCTTCCATGTCTTGTCAGCCCTTGGCCTTGCCATTGCCGTTGGTTTCCAAGTGCCCCAGTGGCACCCGCGGCTCGATGGCGCTGGACAGCACGACCGAGGTCTTGCTGAGGCCGAACTGGGCCACCCGGTTGATCAGGTCCTCCAGCTCGCCCATCGAGCCCACCGCTGCCTGCATGATCACGCAAGGGTCGCCCGTGACCCGATGGCATTCGGTGATCTGCGGGATCTGCGCCAGATCGTCGTAGATCTGCTGCTTGCCATGCTGGTTCATCCGTAACTCGATCACGCAACGGATCGGCAGGCCGAGCTTGTCCAGGTCGACCTTGGCCTGGTAGCCGGTGATCACGCCGCTGCTCTCCAGCTTCGACACCCGCTCGGCCACCGCCGGGGCCGACAGGTTGACCTTGCGCGCCAGTTCGGCGAACGAGGCGCGGCCGTTTTCCAGCAAAGCACCGAGGATCAAACGGTCGTATTTATCCATCTGCAGGGTCTCCGCAAGGCCGACTTTCGAAATCACGGTTTATACCCGTGATATCCATGATTTAGAAAGTGTACCGGCGTGATTACGCGGTTTTGTAACTTATTATTTACCGAAGGCCTTTCTAGAATAGCTTTCCCTTGTCCTGCCCAGAGCCTCCCATGCCTGCCCCTCGCCGCTTTCCGCTACCGTTGATCGGTGCCTTTTTCGCGCTGTATTTCATCTGGGGGTCGACCTATCTGGCGATCCGCATTGGCGTCGAGTCCTGGCCGCCGCTGATGATGGCCGGGATCCGTTTCGTGATCGCCGGTGCCCTGATGTATGCCTACCAGCGCTGGCGCGGGGTGCCGGCGCCGACCTGGCAGCAGTGGAAGGCCGCCGCGGTGATCGGCGTGTTGCTGCTGACCTTCGGCAACGGTGCGGTGACCCTGGCCGAGCATATCGGCGTAGCCTCGGGGATTGCCGCGCTGACGGTCGCCACCGTACCGCTGTTCACCCTGCTGTGCGGCTACTTCTGGGGGGCCGCGCCACCCGTCTCGAATGGGCCGGCATCGTGCTCGGGCTGATCGGTATCGCTCTGCTCAACATGGGCTCCAACCTGCAGGGCAGCCCATTGGGTGCGGGCCTTATCCTGCTGGCGGCCGCCACCTGGTCCTTCGGTTCGGTGTGGAGCAAGCACCTGCCACTGCCGCCCGGCGGCATGGCCAGCGCGGCGGAGATGCTGGTGGCCGGCGTGGTGCTGCTGCTGGCCAGCTTTGCCCGCGGCGAGCGCCTGGCCCACATGCCCTCCGTCGAAGGCTGGGTGGTCATGGCCTACCTGGTGTTCTTCGGTTCGATCATCGCCTTCAACGCCTACATGTACCTGCTGAAGAATGTCCGTCCGGCGGCGGCCACCAGCTATGCCTACGTCAACCCGGCGGTGGCGGTGCTGCTGGGCATCCTGTTCGCCGACGAGCACATCGGCTGGCACGAATGCCTGGCCATGGCGGTGATCATCAGTGCCGTGGTGCTGATCGGTTTGCCGCAGTGGCGCAAGCCGAAAGGGGCCTGACAGGTTAAACTGCCGCGCATGGCTTCTTGCGCTGACTCTTTTCCTACGGTGCTCTTTTTTATGGTACTTGCATGACATTCGCCACTCTCGGCCTGATCGAACCCCTGACCCGGGCCCTGGACACTCTTGGCTACAAGGAGCCGACGCCGGTCCAGGCCCAGGCCATTCCCGCCGTACTGGCCGGCCGCGACCTGATGGCCGCGGCCCAGACAGGTACCGGCAAGACCGCCGGTTTCGCCCTGCCACTGCTGCAACTGCTGGCCATGGAGGGCCCCAAGGTCGCCGCCAACTCGCTGCGCGCGCTGATCCTGGTGCCGACCCGCGAACTGGCCGAGCAGGTCCACGAAAGCGTTCGCCAGTACGCCGAGCACCTGCCGCTGAGTACCTACGCGGTGTACGGTGGGGTCAGCATCAACCCGCAGATGATGAAGCTGCGCCGCGGCGTCGACCTGCTGGTGGCGACTCCGGGCCGCCTGCTCGATCTGTTTCGCCAGAACGCCATCAAGTTCAACCAGTTGCAGACCCTGGTACTGGACGAGGCCGACCGCATGCTCGACCTGGGTTTCCAGGAAGAGCTGGGCAACATCTACCGGGCCTTGCCGAAGAAGCGCCAGACCCTGCTGTTCTCGGCGACCTTCTCCGACGCCATCCGCCTGCTCGCCGGGCAGACGCTGAACAATCCGCTGAGCATCGAGGTCAGCCCGCGCAACGTGGCGGCCAGCACTGTCAAGCAGTGGGTGGTGACGGTCGACAAGAAGCGCAAGTCGGAACTGTTCGTGCACCTGCTGCGCAAGAACAAGTGGAAACAGGTGCTGGTGTTCGCCAAGACCCGCAACGGCGTCGACCAACTGGTGGAAAAGCTCCAGGGACTGGGCGTGAGTGCCGACGGCATCCATGGCGACCGGCCGCAGGCGACCCGGCAACGGGCGCTGGACAGCTTCAAGCAGGGCGAAGTGCAGATTCTGGTGGCGACCGACGTCGCGGCCCGTGGCCTGGATATCGAGGACCTGCCGCTGGTGGTCAACCTGGACCTGCCGATCGTCGCCGAGGACTACGTGCACCGGATCGGTCGCACCGGTCGTGCCGGTTCCACCGGCGAGGCGATTTCCCTGGTGTGTGCCGATGAAGTGAACCTGTTGTCGGCGATCGAGACATTGACCCGCCAGACCCTCAAGCGGCAGGACGAGGCCGGTTTCGAGCCGGATCACCGGGTGCCGCAGACCGACGGGGCCGGCAACGTGGTGAAGAAACCGAAAAAGCCGAAGAAACCCAAGGAATCGGGCGGTGGCAAGCGCAACCTGGGGCGCTGGGTGGACAGTGGCGAGAAACCGGAGGACGTGGCGCCGCCGGTCAAACCGGTGCGCAAGGTGCCGGCGTTCAATACCGGGCCGCGCAAGCGCAAGCCCTGAGCCTGATCTTCCGATCGTTCCCACGCGGCGCGTGGGAGCGATCATGAACATCGAGTCGTCAGACTTCAGGACTGGCGCCGCAGCCACTCCAGCATGCCTTTCCCCGCCACCCGCCCGCTGGCGAAGCAGGCGGTCAGCAGGTAGCCGCCGGTCGGCGCTTCCCAGTCGAGCATTTCGCCGGCGCAGAATACCCCCGGCAACGCCTTGAGCATCAGGCGCTCATCCATCGCTTCGAAGCTCACGCCACCGGCACTGCTGATGGCCTCGTCCAGCGGGCGGGGCGCTACCAACTTCAATGGCAGGGCCTTTATCGCGTTTGCCAGCTGCTCGGGGTCGCCGAAGCAGGCAGCATCCGTCAGCTCACGCAACAACGCCGCCTTGACCCCGTCGATGCCGACCTGGCTGTGCAGGTGCTTGGCCATCGAGCGCGAGCCACGTGGCTTGGCCAGGGCGTTGCGCAGTTGTTCCCGGGTCTTGCCGGGCAGCAGGTCGATCTCGATCACGGCCGAGCCGTGCTGATTGATCTGTTCGCGAATCCCGGCGGACAAGGCGTAGATCAGGCTGCCTTCGATCCCGCTGACGGTAATCACGCACTCGCCGAGGCGCAGGGCGTCGTGCTGCAGCCCGATAGCGACGTTCTTCAGCGGCGCGCCGGCAAACTTGTCCTTCAGCAGTGGGCTCCAGGCCTCGACCTCGAAGCCGCAGTTGCTCGGTTGCAACGGCGCAACCCCGACCGCATGCTGTGCCAACAGCGGCAGCCAGGCACCGTCGGAGCCCAGCCGGGCCCAGCTGCCGCCACCGAGGGCCAGCAAGGTCGCGTCGGTGTTGACGAGCTTTTCGCCGTCCGGGCTGTGGATAACCAGCTTGCCGTCCTGCCAGCCGGTCCAGCGATGGCGGGTGTGGATAACCACCCCGGCCTCGCGCAGACGCTTGAGCCAGGCGCGCAACAGCGGTGCGGCCTTCATGTCGCTGGGGAAAACCCGGCCGGAGGTGCCGACGAAGGTGGTTATCCCCAGGCCGTGAATCCACTCGCGCAGTTCATCCGCGCCGAACGCCCGCAGCATCGGCGCGATCTGCGGTGCACGTTCGGCGTAGCGCGAGAGAAAGGCCGGGTAGGGCTCGGAATGAGTGATGTTCATGCCGCCGACGCCGGCCAGCAGGAACTTGCGTCCGACCGAGGGCATGCCGTCGTACAGGTCGACCTGGATACCCGCCTGGCTCAGGACCTCGGCGGCCATCAGGCCGGCGGGGCCACCGCCGATGATGGCGACGCGGGAAGGAGTATCGGGGGCTGGACGGGTCATGGCGGCCTGCGAATCGGCTGGATGGGGGCGCGTATTCTACGTTTTTCCACAGCCTTATGTGGGGTGGGCGGTGCGGGGCAGGACCCTCCTGTCTTGCACACATCGATCGAACCGGCACGGCATCGGCATGTGTACGAAAAACATACAGCCACCTGTGAGCCTTGCTCTGCAAGGCCTGTGCAGCCTTTCACGCAGGTTATCCACAGGCGGTTCCACAGGCATTGTGGGTAAGCCTGCACAACTCAATGACAGCCTGATGACGTCCAGACCCGCTGTGCACTGTGATGCAAGATGCCGTGGCGGCGGGCCAGGGCCTGGCGGTCCTTGCTGTAGCCGCCGCCGATCACCCCGACCACCGGGATGTCACGGCCCAGGCAGTGGCGCAGGACCTTTTCGTCGCGGGCCGCGACGCCTTCGTCGGTCAGTTGCAGGTAGCCGAGGGCATCGTCCTTGTGCACGTCGACACCGGCGTCATACAGCACCAGGTCCGGCTGATACAGCGGCAGCAGATAGTTCAGCGCATCGTCCACCACCCGCAGGTAGTCGGCATCGCCCATGCCCATGGGCAGGGGGATGTCCCAGTCACTGCGGGCCTTGCGCGCCGGGAAGTTTTTCTCGCAATGCAGGGAAACCGTAATGGCTTCGGGAGTGTCTTCAAGGATGCGGGCGGTGCCGTCGCCCTGGTGCACGTCGCAGTCGAAGATCAGCACCCGGTCCACGCGCCCGCTCTCGAGGAAATAGCGGCTGATCACCGCAAGGTCGTTGAAGATGCAGAAACCTGCCGGGTGCTCGTAGTGGGCATGATGGGTGCCGCCGGCCAGGTGGCAGGCCAGGCCATGTTCCAGGGCCTGTTCGGCGGCCAGCAGCGAGCCGCCGACCGCCCGCACGGTGCGCCGGGCCAGGGCTTCGTTCCAGGGTAGGCCGAGGCGGCGCTGGTCCTCACGGGACAGTTCGCCGGCCATGTAGCGTTCGATGTAGTCCCGGTCATGGGCCAGGGCGAGGATATCCACAGGGCAGATCTGCGGGCGCAGCAACGCCGGGTCGCTGGTCAGGCCGCTGTCCACCAGGTGATCGCGCAGCAGGCGGAACTTGTCCATGGGGAAACGATGCTCCGGCGGAAACTCGGGGCTGTAGTCGTCGTGATAGATCAGTGGCAACGGCATGGCGATTTCATGTAGGAATGAGTGAAGGATCTTATCAGCGCGATACACTTGCGGGCAGGCAACAGCGTGGCAAGGAAACCTGAAGGGGGAATGATGGAGCCGATACTGGAACTTGAGAGTGCGCGTCTGCTGTTGCGCCAGTGGCGTGACGACGACTTGCCGGAATTTGCCCGGATGTGCGCCGATCCTCAAGTGATGCGCTATTTCCCGGTGACCTTGAGCCGCCTGGAAAGCGCCGCGCTGATCGGGCGCCTTCGCGGCCATTTCGCCGAGCACGGTTTTGGCCTGTGGGCCCTGGAGCGCAAGGACACCGGTGCGTTCATCGGCCTGACCGGGCTGGCCCATGTCAGCTTCGACGCCGACTTCACCCCGGCGGTGGAGATCGGTTGGCGCCTGGCCCATGAGCACTGGGGCCTGGGTTATGCCAGCGAGGCCGCCTGGACCGCCTTGCGCTGTGCGTTCGACCGCCTGGCACTGGAGGAAGTGGTGGCCTTCACCACTGAAACCAATACCCCTTCGCAGAAGGTCATGCAGGCCATCGGCATGCACTACGATCCGTCGGCGGATTTCGAGCATCCCAAGCTGGCCGAGGACCATCCGTTGCGCAAGCACGTGCTGTACCGCATCAGCCGCGACCAGTGGCTGGAAACCCTGCACGGCTAGTGGCCTGTACGGTTGATTCGAATACTCAAATTCGGGCCCAGGGGGTTGCCAGGCAAGGCGCCATGACGAGTCGTAGCAGGGCTACGGCGAGGAATGGCAACGCTGTCTGGCGAAGCCATGGGCTCGGAGTCGAGCACGCGAATTAGGCTGTGTACGAAATTGTTTGAAACGCAGGTTAGGCAAGGCAAAAACCGGCGAGGAAGCGGAGTTTACTGGAGTAAATGAGCATTCCGAGCCGGTTTTTAACGCCGCATAACCAAGTTTCAAGCGATTTCGTACATAGCCTAGCCACACGGGCCACTAGGGCCCCGGCGCTGCAAACGCTGTATCATTTGCGGCATGAGCGCTGTCGTCGAACAGCGAATGACCTCGACCGCCGCAGCCAAGGCTGGGCGGCATTGCCCTGTGTGAGGAGCGTTTTGATGAGCCACGTGCTGGAAGACCTGGTCGACTTGCTGACCCTGGAATCTATCGAGGAAAACCTCTTTCGCGGGCGTAGCCAGGACCTCGGCTTTCGCCAGCTGTTTGGTGGCCAGGTGCTGGGCCAATCCCTGTCGGCGGCGAGCCAGACCGTCGAGGACGCGCGGCACGTACATTCGCTGCACGGCTACTTCCTGCGCCCCGGCGATGCGGCGCTGCCGGTGGTGTATTCGGTCGACCGCGTGCGCGACGGCGGCAGCTTCAGCACCCGGCGCGTGACCGCGATCCAGAAGGGCCACCCGATCTTCACCTGCAGCGCGTCGTTCCAGTACGACGAAAAAGGCTTCGAGCACCAGAGCAGCATGCCGCAGGTGGTGGGGCCGGAGAACCTGCCGTCGGAGCTGGAAATCACCCGCCAGCGCGCCCACCTGATCCCCGAGCACATGCGCGACAAGCTGTTGTGCCCCAAACCGATCGAAGTGCGCCCGGTGACCGAGAAGGACCCTTACAACCCGCAGCCGGCCGATCCGATCAAGTATGTCTGGTTCCGCGCCGACGGCGCCCTGGCCGATATTCCGGCGCTGCACAAGTACCTGCTGGCCTACGCTTCGGACTTCGGCCTGCTGACCACCTCGATGCTGCCCCATGGCAAGTCGGTGTGGCAGAAGGACATGCAGGTCGCCAGCCTGGACCACGCGCTGTGGTTCCACTCCGACCTGCGCGCCGATGACTGGCTGCTGTACGCGATGGACAGCCCCTGGGCCGGCAACTCCCGCGGTTTCTCCCGTGGCAGCGTGTACAACCGCGCCGGTGTGCTGGTGGCGTCGGTGACCCAGGAAGGCCTGATCCGTCACCGCAAGGACTGGGCATGAGCCTGGCCGATGTACGTCACTGGGTGTTCGACATGGACGGCACCCTGACCGTCGCCGTGCATGATTTCGCGGCGATTCGCGTGGCCCTGTCGATTCCGCCGCAAGACGACATTCTCACCCACCTGGCGGCGCTGCCGGCCGACGAGGCGGCGGCCAAGCATGCCTGGCTGCTGGAGCATGAGCGTGACCTGGCGCTGGGGTCCAGGCCGGCGGTGGGGGCGGTGGAACTGGTGCGCGAACTGGCCGGGCGCGGCTATCGCCTGGGCATCCTGACGCGCAATGCCCGCGAGCTGGCCCATGTCACCCTGGAAGCGATCGGCCTGGCCGACTGCTTCGCCATGGAGGATGTGCTGGGCCGCGACGACGCGCCACCCAAGCCGCACCCGGGCGGTCTGCTGAAACTGGCCGAGGCCTGGGACGTGGCGCCGGGCGAGATGGTGATGGTCGGCGACTACCGCTTCGACCTCGATTGCGGGCGGGCGGCGGGGACCCGGACGGTGCTGGTGAACCTGCCGGACAATCCCTGGCCGGAGCTGGCCGACTGGCATGCCGAGGATTGTGCGGTGTTGCAGCGGATGATTGGCCAGTCGTAGCGATTGCCACGAGGCTCAGCGCGGGAACAAGGCTTCCTGCCCCTGCGCAGAAGTGAACATCCGGTTGCCGTCATGCCCCACCCCGGCACCTCCACCAACTTCTGAGCCAACCCCTGCGGATGCCGCTGCTGCAGATAGGCAAAGTAGTTGTGCCCGCGGACCAGCCGATACGCACCCTGGGCCTCGGCCGCACAGCTCCTGTCCAGCGCCGGATGGTTCGGGTTGATGTCTTTCTGCCCGAGCAGGTAGGTGACATCACGCTGTACGTAGGCCTGTTCCAGTTGGGCCGGTGATTGCCCGGTGACGTAAGCCGGCAGGTTCTGCAGGCCATACTTCCAGTCGTTGAAGCCCGGGCAGCCCGCCGGGTCGAAACCTTTCGCCGGCCGTTGTGCACTGAAATAGGCGTAGGACGACGGATTGGCGACCACATAACGCAGCCGGATACCGCTGCCGGCCAACTGTGCGTCGCCGTGCCCGACCAGTGCATAACGCTGGACCACCTGCCCACCGCCGGAGTGCCCGGCAATCACCACCTCGCGCAGTGCCGGGAATTTCTTGCGATTGCCCAGGCGCGCCAGGACTTCATCCAGCGCGGCATAGGAGCTCATGGCAGCGGGCCCGGTGGCGGGCTCACCGGCCATCCAGTCATTGTCGTGCCAGCGCAACAGACGGTCGGGCAGGTGATTGCGCCGCACATCGCTCTCGTTGAGAAACTGCGGCGCGATGATCAGCGTGTTGCGCGCCTGGTCCGCCTGGGACGCGGCCGTTTCGGCGCTCTGCAGATAGGTCATGGCGTTGCGCAGGCGGCCGTGGACGATGATCAGCACCCGCTGCACATCCGGCATCGGCCCCTTCCAGTCGCGGTTGAGGCCGACGCTCAATTCGCCGCCCGACAGTTTCAGGTGATCGGGGCTGACCTCCCTGACGCCATGCTCCGCCGCTCCCGCGCTGACACACAGCCCCAGCAACAGCGCCCCCTGCAGGAGCCGGCTTGCGGGCGATGGCGCCCGACCGGACGAGCGGGCAGCCAACTGGCGAAACACTCCGGTCAGCCAGCCACTGCCCCGTTCATTCACAAACTCTTTGCGGCAAAGGTATCGCATTGACTGAGTTGCCCCTGGGCGAAGCCGACCTTGAACCAGCGCACCCGCTGTGCGGAGGTGCCGTGGGTGAACGAGTCGGGGACTACGCGGCCCTGACCCTGTTGCTGCAGGCGATCATCACCGATTGCATTGGCGGCATTCAAGGCTTCTTCCACGTCGCCGGGCTCCAGCCAGTGCAGGCGCTGCTGGGCATGCCAGGCCCAGACCCCGGCCAGACAGTCGGCCTGCAGTTCCTGGCGCACCAGCAGGCCGCCGTCGCCCTCCATCCGCCGACCCTGCTGGCGCGCCGCCTGGATCTTCGCCGACACACCGAGCAGTGTCTGCACGTGGTGGCCGACTTCGTGGGCGATCACGTAGGCCTGGGCAAAATCGCCGGCGGCCTTGAAGCGCTGGGACATTTCACGGAAGAAATCCAGGTCCAGGTAGACCCGCTGGTCCGCCGGGCAGTAGAACGGTCCGGTGGCCGACGACGCCAGGCCGCAGGCCGAGTTGACCCGGCCGCGAAACAGCACCAGCGTCGGGTCGCGGTACTGGCGCCCCGCCTGCTGGAAGATCTGGCCCCAAGTGTCCTCGGTGTCGCCCAGAATCGCCCGGACGAAGTCCGCCTGTTCGTCATTGGCCGCAGGTGCCTGGCGCGTCTGCGTGGTGGTGGGTACCGAAGCCTGCTGGCCCAACTGGCCGCTGAGCTGTCCGAGGATCTGCATCGGGTCCTGGCCGGTCAACAGGCCGATACCGACGATCAGGACCACCGCCGTCAGGCTCAAGCCCTTGCCGCCGCCGAAACGCAGGCCGCCGCCACCGGCATTGCTATCGTCGCGAGCATCCACCACGTTGTCGCTGCGCCGTCCTTTTTTCCAGAGCATGTGGGAATCCTCCCGTCGTTGTGCCATTTGAGTGTCGTTGCCGTGACGCTTCACCGCCAGTCCGGTCGTCAGGCACTGGATTGCCAATTGAGTTCAGAAACCGCCACCCGCGCCGAATATCAGACACAATTGCCGCTGTCCCGATCCGTAGCCGGAGCCCGCCGTCCCGTGAACATCGATAGTCGCATCAAATTCCGTCACCTCGTGTGCTTTCTCGAAATGGCCCGCCAGGGCAGCCTGGCACGGGCGGCGGATGTCATGGCGGTCAGCCAGCCGGCGATGTCGAAGACCCTGAAGGAGCTTGAGGAACTGCTGGAGACCCGCCTGTTCGTGCGCAGCAAGAGCGGTATCAGCCTGACCGAGGCCGGGGTGGCCTTTTTGCGTTATGCCGGGCCGTCGGTGCAGACCCTGCGCGAGGGCGTGCAGGTCTTGCGCGAAGGCGAGTATGCCGCCGGCGTGGTGCGGCTCGGGGTGCTGTCGACCGTGGAAAGCCTGCTGATCCCGGAAGTGGTGCGGCGCCTGCACGGGCGCCATCCCGCGCTGGTGGTCAGCGTGGTCACCGGACCGAGCGCCTATCTGCTCTCGCAGTTGCGGGTCGGCGATGTCGACCTGGTGGTCGGGCGGATGACCGACAGCCCGCAGATCCAGGGGCTGACCTTCGAGCACCTGTACAGCGAATCCATGACCCTGGTGGCCCGTCCCGATCATCCACTGTTGCAGGGCGCGCTGGATCGTGCGGCTGTGGAAAACTATCCGCTGGTGCTGCCGCTGGCGGGCACCACCATCCGCAAGTTCGCCGACAGCCTGTTCGTGCAGTGTGGTCTCAACCCCTCGCGGCAGCGCCTGGAAACCCTCTCGGTGGCGTTGAGCCGGCGCTATGTGCTGTCCAGCGCGGCACTCTGGCTGGCGCCGCTGGATGCGGTGCGCCTGGACCTGGCGCGGGGCGATTTGCGCGAGATCGACCTCGGGCAGCGTGAGCCGGGTGGTTCGGTGGGTATTTCCAGCAACGCCAGCCTGCCGCTGGCGTTGGCCGCGCAATGGGCGGTGGAGGTGCTGCGGGAGGTGGGGCAGGCCTATCGCGAAGGACATTATCCATAACCATTTGGTTATGAAAGGGGCCCGGCTTTTCAATATTCAGCGGTTTCCTCTTGGGGCACGCTGCAACCGCGTGATTTGCAGTGTGTAGCGTGCAGCTACCTTTCCCGATAAAAACAACAGGAGACCGACATGTCTGAAGCAGACAGCAGTCGTTTTGTCATTCGTGACCGTAACTGGCACCCCAAGGCCCTGACCCCGGACTACAAGACTTCCATCGCCCGTTCCCCGCGCCAGGCGCTGGTGAGCATTCCGCAATCGATCAGCGAAAGCACCGGCCCGGACTTTTCCCATCTGAAGTTCGGCCGTTTCGATAACGACCTGCTGCTCAACTTCAACAACGGCGGCCTGCCGGTGGGCGAGCGCATCGTCCTCGCCGGGCGGGTCTGCGACCAGTACGGCAAGCCTATTCCCCATACCCTGGTGGAAATCTGGCAGGCCAACGCCGGCGGTCGCTACCGCCACAAGAACGACCGCTACCTGGCGCCCCTGGACCCGAACTTCGGCGGTGTCGGCCGGGCGCTCACCGACCGTGATGGCAACTACAGCTTCCGCACCATCAAGCCCGGGCCGTACCCCTGGCGCAATGGTCCGAACGACTGGCGCCCGGCGCATATCCATGTGTCGATCAGCGGCCCGTCGATCGCCACGCGCCTGATCACCCAGCTGTATTTCGAAGGCGACCCGCTGATCCCGATGTGCCCGATCGTCAAGTCGATCGCCAACCCCGAGGCGGTGCAGAGCCTGATCGCCCGCCTGGACATGGGCAATGCCAATCCGATGGATTGCCTGGCCTATCGCTTCGACATCGTGCTGCGCGGCCAGCGCAAGACCCACTTCGAAAACTGCTGAGGAGACCGACCATGCCTGTTCAACTGCTCATGGAAACCCCGTCCCAGACCGCCGGTCCCTACGTGCACATCGGCCTGGCGCTGGCCGCTGCCGGCAACCCGCCCCGTCCCGAGGAAATCTGGAACCGCATGGCCAAGCCCGAGGCGCCGGGCGAGCATATCCTGGTGTTCGGCAACGTCTACGACGGCAACGGCCACCTGGTGCGCGACTCCTTCCTGGAGTTCTGGCAGGCCAACCACGAGGGCGTCTACGACAGCGACTTCGACTCGGAGAAGGCCTTCAACAGCTTTGGCCGCACCGCGACCACTTTCGATGCCGGGGAGTGGACCCTGGAAACCATCAAGCCGGGCGTGGTGAACAACGCTGCCGGTGTACCGATGGCGCCGCATATCAACGTCTCGCTGTTTGCCCGGGGGATCAACATCCACCTGCAGACCCGCCTGTATTTCTCCGATGAGGCCGAGGCCAACGGCAAATGCCCGGTGCTCAACCTGATCGAGCAGCCGCAGCGTCGCGAGACCCTGGTTGCCCAGCGCTGCGAAGTGAATGGACGGACGGCCTACCGGTTCGATATCCGTATCCAGGGTGAAGGCGAGACGGTGTTCTTCGACTTCTGACAAGACTGCGGGAGACGGCCGCCCGGCCGTCTCCCGCAGGTTTTGTGGCGCATGCGATATTTACATCCACATCCACACTGTAGGAGCAGGGCTTGCCCGCGAATAGGCCGGCAAGCCCTACCCATAACCCTCTGTTACGACGCGATCAGTCGTCCAGCTTCGGAATCTTGCGCGGGGCCATGAAGTACATCCAGGTCAGCGCCAGGAAGTACATGGCCGGAATCAGCGTGAACAACACCGCATAGTTGTTGTTCGTGGTGGTCAGGATGTAGCCCACCAACTGGGTCATGAACATCCCGCCGAGCGCCGCACACATGCCGCCAAAGCCGAACACCGTGCTCATCATGTGCTTGGGCGTGTAGTCCATCACCAGGCTCCAGATGTTCGCAGTCCAGGCCTGGTGCGCGCCAATGGCCAGGGAGATCGCCCCCACCGCCACCCACAGGTGACTGGAACCGGCCGCTAGCACCACGCCGATGATGCAGCAGGCGAACAGCAGCATCGACAGCAGCCGGGCGCGGATCGGGTCCATCCCGCGACCGATCAGGAACGACGACAGGATGCCGCCGCCGACACTGCCGAAGTCGGCGGTCAGGTAGATGATGATCAGCGGGATACCCATCTGCGTCACGCTGATGCCCAGGTTGTATTGCTGGTTGAGGAACGGCGGCAGCCAGTACAGGTAGAACCAGAACACCGGTGCGGTCAGCGAGTAGGCGAGGGCGAAGGCCCAGGTGCCGCGCATGCGCAGGATCCGCGAGAACGGCACGCCGGGTTGTTCCGGCTCGGCTTCCTTCTGGATGTACGCCAGTTCCGAGGCTTTCACCGACGGGTGGTCTTCGGGGTTGAAGTACTTCAGGCCCCAGAACAGCAGCCAGACGGCACCCAGCGCGGCCATGCACAGGAAGGCGGCCTGCCAGCCCCAGACCTGCAGGACGATCGGCAGCAGCATCGGGGTGAACATCGCCCCGACGTTGGTCCCGGCGTTGAAGATGCCGGTGGCCACCGCCCGCTCGCCGGCGGGGAACCACAGCCGGGTGGTCTTCACGCAGGCCGGGTAGTTGGCGGCCTCGGTCAGGCCGAGGATGAAGCGGCAGATCATGAAGCCCGCGGCCGAGGTCGCCAGGCCGTGGGCACCGGTGGCCAGGCTCCACAGCAGTACGGCGCAGAAGAACACCCGCTTCACGCCGAGCCGGTCGATCAGTCGGCCCTGCAGGACGAAGCCGACGGCATAGCCGACCTGGAACCAGAAGTTGATGTTGGCGTAGTCCATCGCCGTCCAGCTCATCTCCTTGGCGAGGATGGGCTGCATGACGCCCAGGGCGGCCCGGTCGATGTAGTTCAGGGTGGTGGCGAAGAACACCAGGGCCAGCATGCCCCAGCGGGTCGAGCCGACGGCCATGGCGCCGCGAAGTTTGGCGGCGATGCCGCCGCGGGTGCTGCCCTGGGTCACAGGGGAGCTTTGTGAGGATGAAAGCATGAGCGATTACCCGTTTTTTTTGGAATTGTCTGGCTGGGTTTGCGGAACGTTTGAAGCACTGCCTTGGCCCGGATGATGGTGCGCAGCGGGCAAAAGACCGTCAATTCGCTGCGGACCATTGTGGTCGATAATCGCACACAAAACTAACCAGTTCGTACACTTTGATTGAAGTGGTGGCGTGCTGCATCAATAATCCGGTCACTTCCCGAGGTTCGACAATCCTCGGTTTCGGTCCGTGTCCACAATAAGAAGCCCACTGCCGGGAGTCGATTCATGCAGCGTTCCATAGCCACCGTGTCCCTGAGCGGCACCCTGCCGGAAAAACTCGATGCCATTGCCGCCGCCGGCTTCGATGGCGTGGAAATCTTCGAAAACGATCTGCTGTACTACGACGGCAGCCCGCGGGAAATCCGCCAGCGGTGCGCGGACCTGGGCATCGCCATCACCCTCTTCCAGCCGTTCCGCGATTTCGAAGGATGCCGCCGCGACCGCCTGGCGCGCAACCTGGAGCGGGCCGAGCGCAAGTTCGACCTGATGCAGGAACTGGGTACCGACCTGGTGCTGGTCTGCAGCAACGCCTCGGCCGACAGCCTGGGCGAGCGGCAGATCCTGGTCGATGACCTGCACCTGCTCGCCGAGCGCGCCGGTGCCCGTGGCCTGCGCATCGGCTATGAGGCCCTGGCCTGGGGCCGGCACGTCAACACCTACCAGCAGGTCTGGGACATCGTCCGTCAGGCCGATCACCCCAGCCTGGGGGTACTGCTCGACAGCTTCCACACCCTGTCGCTCAAGGGCGACCCGAGCGCCATCGCGCAGATTCCCGGCGACAAGATCTTCTTCGTGCAGATGGCCGACGCGCCGATCCTGGCGATGGATGTGCTGGAGTGGAGCCGGCATTTCCGCTGCTTCCCGGGGCAGGGCGAATTCGACCTACCGGGGTTCCTCGCGCCGATCATCCAGAGCGGTTACACCGGCCCGCTGTCCCTGGAAATCTTCAACGACGGTTTCCGCGCCGCGCCGCCGCGGGCCAATGCCGCCGATGGCCTGCGCTCGTTGCTCTATCTGGAAGAGAAAACCCGCGAGCGGTTGGCCCGGGAGGCCGCGCCGGTGGCCCATCTCGACACGCTGTTCGCGCCGCCGCCGGTCAGTGAGAACGACGGTATCGAGTTCCTCGAGTTCGCCGTGGACGAAAGCCTCGGCGCCAAACTGACCCACTGGCTGGAGCGCCTGGGCTTCAGCAAGGCCGGGCAGCATCGCTCGAAAAGCGTCAGCCTGCTGCGCCAGGGCGATATCAACCTGATCCTCAACTCCGAACCCTATTCGTTTGCCCACAGCTTTTTCGAGGCCCATGGGCCGTCGTTGTGCGCCACGGCGATCCGGGTCAAGGACAGCGCCAGTGCCCTGGCCCGGGCGGTGGCCTACAAGGGCCAGCCCTATCGCGGCCTGGTCGGCCCCAACGAGCTGGAACTGGCCGCGGTGCGCGCGCCGGATGGCAGCCTGATCTACCTGGCCGACCAGGATACGGCCGGGCAGAAACTCTACGAAACCGACTTCCACCTGCTGCCCGTCGCACCGTCGCAGGCCGGCCTCAAGCGCATCGACCACATGGCCATGGCGCTGCCGGCCGACAGCCTCGACAGTTGGGTGCTGTTCTACAAGAGCCTGCTGGATTTCGAGGCCGACGACGAAGTGGTGCTGCCCGACCCCTACGGCCTGGTCAAGAGCCGGGCGCTGCGCAGCCGCTGCAGTTCGATCCGCCTGCCGCTGAACATCTCCGAAAACCGCAACACGGCGATTTCCCACGCGCTGTCGAGCTATCGCGGCTCCGGTGTGCACCATATCGCCTTCGATTGCGAGGACATCTTCGCCGAAGTCCGCCGGGCCAAGGAGGCCGGGGTACCGCTGCTGGATATCCCGCTCAACTACTACGACGACCTGGCGGCGCGTTTCGATTTCGACGACGAGTTCCTCAGCGAACTGGCCTACTACAACGTGCTGTATGACCGCGATGCCCAGGGCGGCGAGTTGTTCCACGTGTATACCGAGCCGTTCGAGGGGCGGTTCTTCTTCGAGATCCTGCAGCGCCGCAACGGTTATGCCGGCTACGGCGCGGCGAACGTCGCGGTGCGTCTGGCGGCGATGGCCAAATCCCGCAGCGGCGGGACCCGCCAGGCCCGGTTGTAGCGCTGGCTGAAGCAGGGAGGTGAATTGGCGGGTCTCCCTGCTTCCTTCTCGGTGGCACGCGGCCCATAATCGCCTCCATCCGCCGAGATGGCCGTGAGCCAGAGTGACCATGACTTCAGAACTATCCGCCACGGCTGACGCCTCCGTCGTCGTGCCGCGCAAGAGTCGCAAGAACAATCCCGAGAAGACCCGCGAGAACATCCTCCAGGAAGCCATCGTCGAGTTCGTCCAGCAGGGCCTGGCCGGTGCGCGCGTCGACGCGATCGCCGAGCGTACCCACACCTCGAAACGGATGATCTATTACTACTTCGGCAGCAAGGAACAGCTCTATGTCGAGGTGCTGGAAAAACTCTACGGTGACATCCGCAGCACCGAAAGCCGCCTGAACCTGACAGAACTGGAGCCGCGCGAAGCGATCCGGCGGATGGTCGAGTTCACCTTCGATCACCACGACCGCAACGTCGATTTCGTCCGTATCGTCAGCATCGAGAACATCCACAAGGGCGAGTACGTCAAGCAGTCGGGGGCGATTCGTTCGCTGAACGTCACCATCCTCACGGCGCTGGGCGAGATCCTCGAGCGTGGCGCACAGTCGGGGGTGTTCCGCCGTGGCCTGGACCCGCTGGACGTGCATATCCTGGTCAGCTCGTTCTGTTTCTACCGCGTATCCAACCGCCATACCCTCGGCGCGCTGTTTCCGATCGACCTGCCTAACGAAGAGGTCAAGGCGCGGCACCGGGAGATGATCTGCGAGGCGGTGTTGCGCTATCTGCAGGCCTGAGGGTCTTGCCGGGCAGGGCTGGCGCTTTCTGAGGGCTGTCTCACAGTTTGACGATTCGTCACTGCACCTTCCTGCCCGGGTTCTGGTTACACTGCTGGCCATCGGACATTTCATTCACAAGGATGAGAAATGCTTTTCGGCCCTCAGTTCAGGATTCTGTCCTCGGATTTTTGGCGATCCCACGCACGCGGCTCGTTCGGCTGGCTGGCAATGGCGGTCCTTGGCGCGATGGGCCTGGTCGGCTGCGCTTCGCCGCCGTCGCCTTCGGCGACCGTCGAGCCGGGCGTGCAGATGGGCGACAGCTACGCTCAGGTGCTGGCCGTGGTCAGTCGCAACAACACGGTGACCAAGACCATCGAAGGGCAGGCCCTGCGCGCCGAAGGCTACTCGCCGATGTTCCGGGACTGTCGCAGCAAGTACTTCATCTTTCAGGGCGACAAGGGCTTGCAGCAGGTTCGCCTGGAGCCTGCGCCGCACCTGTCGGTGAAACGCGACTGCCGCCAGCCCTGAGCGGCTGCTGAAGGAGCCATCCTGCCGTGGCCTGCGCCGTTGATTCGAATTTGAGTGTGCGAATCAGCCGCACAGGTCATGAGCGCATCCGTGCAGCGCTGGTCGCCTCCTGCGCCTTCTGCAACTCTACCCCGCTCAGCCACTGCCCGTAGTGGTCCTTGAGTTCCGTTTCCCAACTGATCACTTCGTTCAGGGGCTGTTCGGCCTGTTCGCGGGACAGGGCAAAGTGTTCGTGATGGCTGAGAGGTTGTTGCGGCTTATCCGGGGGCCTTCTCGGCCCACGGCCATCGCCAGTGCCTGGGCTGGGCCCTCGTCGAGGATGGGCAGTACGTCGTACATCGGAGAAAGGCGCCACTGGCCCCCGTCCAGATAATCGCGTGATTGCGCGGATGATCATCGCTGTTGCCGGCCAGGGCGTTATAGCACATGCGTTTGAACAGCTCCTGCAGGTCCTGGCCGTACACTCGATGGAGCAGGCGTTACCCCCAGCCGTCCGGCATGGCGTCGTTGATGAAGCCCGGAATACCGCGATTCTTGGTGATGCCGGAATAGGCTTCGGCGCGCAGTGGATAGTGGATCGGGTCGGGGCCCCAGCCGTTACTGGCCACGTAGTCGGGGGCATACAGGAACTCGCCGACCTTGCCTTGCAGGGTCAGCCGGCCGAGGGTGATGGTTTCGCCTGTCTGCGGATGCTCCATGTAGATGTAGGCGCGAGACATCAGAAGTCCTCCATCCTGGGTTTGCGCAGGCGAACTCGTTTTGAAGAGAGGCTCGCGCGAGCGTCCTCTTTATGAGTCAGGTGCTTGGTGATTTGCGAGGACTGCTCTACACCGTCCAGTGCGCCGAAAATCATCTCGTCGATGCCCAGCCGCCAGAGCACCAGCATGAAGGAGCGCAGCTCCACCCGTTCCGAACCATTTTCGATCTTGCGCAGGGTGTGTTCGGAGATGCCGAGGCTGGACCTGAAGTCTGACTGGCGCAGGCCCAGGTCGAGGCGCCTGGCCTTT
This sequence comes from Pseudomonas sp. Tof1, assembly GCF_055390395.1. NCBI lineage: Bacteria > Pseudomonadati > Pseudomonadota > Gammaproteobacteria > Pseudomonadales > Pseudomonadaceae > Pseudomonas > Pseudomonas sp. Tof1. The sequence goes on from NZ_AP024344.1 coordinate 849,586, forward strand.
ATCAGAAGCCCGATTTTACTGAGGGTGTCGCTGCAACCGACAGGAAAGAACGCCTTCATAATACTCGCCATAGTGAGCCTTATATTGGATAAGGCTCACTATAGCATGTCTTATTTCCCAATGATTCCATAGTAAGGCGCGTTTTAATACGCTTTAAGCAACTTAAGGCTCACTGAAACGAGCCTTATAAGCTCTGGAAATGCTCCAGCATCCGCTGCGAATCCGCTGTCACGCCGCTGAACAGTTCGAACGCCTTGACCGCCTGGAACACCGCCATGGTCCCGCCATCCAGGGTGCGGCAGCCCAGGGCCCGGGCATTGCGCAGCAGTTCGGTTTCCAGGGGGAAGTAGACGATTTCCGCGACCCACAGTTCGGCTCGCAGCAGTTCCCGGGGCACCGGCATGCCGGGCAGCTTGGCCATGCCCATCGGCGTGGTGTTGACCAGGCCGTCGGCGGTTGCCATGGCCGTCGGCAGGTCGCTGCCGGCCCGGGCCCGGCCGGCGCCGAAATGCTGGTTGAGGTTGTCCGCCAGGCTGCGGGCCCGTTCGGCGTCCACGTCGAAGATCGTCAACTGTTTCACACCTTCGTCGAGCAGGGCGTGGGCAACCGCCGCGCCGGCCCCCCCGGCTCCCATCTGGACCACGCGGTCTACGGCGACGCCTTGCAGTCCCCGACGAAAACCTTCGGCGAAACCCAGGCAGTCGGTGTTGTGGCCGACCCGCTTGCCGTCCTTGAACACCACCGTGTTCACCGCGCCGATACCCCGGGCCTCGGGGGACAGTTCGTCGAGCAGCGGGATGATCGCCTGCTTGCAGGGGAAGGTGATGTTCAGGCCGGTGAAGGCCATGCGCTCGGCGGCCTGCAGCAGCTCGGGCAGAGCGTTGACGTCCAGTTGCAGCAGGTCCAGGTCGATCAGCCGGTACAGGTAGCGGATGCCCTGGGCATCGCCCTCGTGCTCGTGCATGGCGGGGGTACGCGAGGCCTGGATGCCGGCGCCGATCAGGCCCGCCAGTATGCCCTTGTGGGTAGTCGGGCTCATGGCTGCGCCCCCTTGAGCGTCTGGCTGAAATAGTCGAGCGCCAGGCGGTAGCCCTGGCTGCCGAAGCCGCACATCACCGCCTTGGCGATGGAGGAGACGAAGGAATGATGACGGAACGGTTCGCGGGCATGGACGTTGGACAGGTGCACTTCGATCACCGGCAGCTCACTGGCCACCAGCGCATCGCGGATCGCCACCGAGGTGTGGGTCCAGGCGGCCGGGTTGATGATGATGCCGGCGCAGCGGCCGCGGGCCCCGTGGATCCAGTCGAGCAGCTCGCCCTCGTGATTGGTCTGGCGGAATTCCACGGTCAGGCCCAGTTCGGCTGCCGTGCGTCCGCACAGGGCGGAAAGGTCCGCCAGGGTTTCATGGCCGTAGGTCGCCGGCTCGCGGGTTCCCAGCAGGTTCAGGTTGGGGCCGTTGAGCACCAGCACGATAGGGGGCATGGGCAAGTCTCCAATTGTTGTTTTTGGCTTGGACCGCAAGGTGATCGGGTCTGAGGAGGTAAAATGTACTAACCGGTTAATCCAGTCAAATGAACAAGACAAGGCATGGATAGCCGTCACTTTTTTCTGTTCGATCAGCGGACAGTAGTGGGGGCACAGCGGCTGCGGGCCTTTAACCTTTGCAACGACGCACTTGACGCCTTTTCATCCAGGGAGAATACTCGGCAAAAATTCATATAGATGACTGGATAACTACAAAAATGAATTCACTCTCCAGCGACGAACGTCTCCCCCTCTATCAGCGCCTGCGCGACGAACTGGCCCGGCAGATCGCCAACAACCGCTGGCGCCCGGGGGAGGCGATCCCCACCGAGGCCGTGCTGGCCGGTGAATACCAACTGTCCATCGGCACCGTGCGCAAGGCCGTCGACAAGCTGGTGGAAGAGGGCGTGCTCGAACGCCACCAGGGGCGTGGCACTTTCATCCGCCGGCCGCAGTTCCAGTCTTCGCTGTTCCGCTTCTTCCGCTTCCAGAACCTGGCCGGCGAACGCCAACTGCCGCAAAGCCGGATTCTCACCATCGATTCGCTGCCCGCGCCTTCGGCCGTCAGCCAGGCCCTGGGGCTGCCACCCGAGGCCGAGGTGATTCGCCTGGTCCGCCTGCGTCTGCTCGAAGGCACGCCGGTGCTGGCCGAGGAAATCTGGTTGCCCAAGGCGCCCTTCCAGGCGCTGCTGACGGTCGACCTCGACCAGCAGGGTCCGCTGCTCTATCCGATCTACGAAGCGCTTTGCGGCCAGGTCGTCGCCTGCGCCGAGGAGAGCCTGACCGCCGAAGCCGTCGGCGAAGTGCATGCCCGGCTGTTGCAGATCGAGCCTGACAGCCCGGTGGTGGTGATCGAGCGACTGGCGCGCGACTACGCCGGCCAGCCGCTGGAATGGCGCCGTTCCCGTGGCCATGCCAGCCACTTCCGCTACAGCGTCGAGATTCGCTGAGCCCTGCCTGGGCTCCCTGTTGGTCTACAAGGATAAGAAAATCATGTTCAGTTGGTACCGCGATATCACTTCGAGGGAGCGCAAGACGTTCTGGGCCTGCTTTGGCGGTTGGTCCCTGGATGCACTGGAAGTGCAAATGTTCGGCCTGGCGATTCCCGCGCTGATCGCCGCTTTCGCCCTGAGCAAGGGCGAGGCCGGGATGATCAGCGGCGTGACGCTGGTCACCTCGGCCATCGGCGGCTGGCTGGGGGGCACCCTGTCCGACCGGTATGGCCGGGTGCGGACCCTGCAGTGGATGATCCTCTGGTTCTCGCTGTTCACCTTCCTCTCGGCCTTCGTCACCGGCTTCAACCAGTTGCTGATCGTCAAGGCGCTGCAGGGCTTCGGTATCGGTGGCGAGTGGGCGGCGGGCGCGGTGCTGATGGCCGAGACCATCCAGTCGCGTTATCGCGGCAAGGTGATGGGTGCGGTGCAGAGTGCCTGGGCGGTTGGCTGGGGCGCGGCGGTCGGGGTGTTCACCCTGGTCTACACCTTCGTGCCGGAGGCCATGGCCTGGCGGGTGATGTTCCTGGTGGGCCTGTTGCCGGCGCTGCTGGTGATCTATGTGCGCCGCAGCGTGGTCGAGCCCGACGCCAGCCAGCGTCAGGCCAAGGTGCAGGGGCGCAGCCTGCTGGCGTCGATGGCGGCGATCTTTCGCCCCGAACTGCTGCGGGTCACGCTGCTGGGCGGTATTCTCGGCCTGGGTGCCCACGGTGGTTATCACGCCGTGATGACCTGGCTGCCGACCTTTCTCAAGACCGAGCGCAATCTTTCGGTACTGAGTTCCGGTGGCTACCTGGCGGTGATCATCGTCGCGTTCTGGCTCGGCTGCGTGGTCAGCGGGATGCTGCTGGATCGTATTGGCCGGCGCAAGAACATCATCCTCTTCGCCTTCTGCTGCGTGATCACCGTGCAGTGCTACCTGTTCCTGCCGTTGAGCAACGCGCAGATGCTGTTCCTCGGTTTCCCCCTGGGTTTCTTCGCCGCGGGTATTCCGGCCAGCCTGGGCTCGTTCTTCAATGAGCTGTATCCGGCGGATGTACGCGGGGCCGGTGTCGGCTTCTGCTACAACTTCGGCCGGGTGCTGTCGGCGGTGTTTCCGTTCATGGTCGGGCACATGAGCGAGTCGATATCGCTCGGCTCGGCCATCGGCATCGATGCCGGCATCGCCTATGGCGTGGCGGTGCTGGCGGCGCTGCTGCTGCCGGAAACCCGTGGGCGCAATCTGCAGGACGTCACGCCGCAGGCGGAGTCCGGCAAGGGGGCGGGCCAGTTGTCCCATTGATTTTACCTTCTTCCCGCCCCGACCGGCCTCTTTAGGAGCCGGCTTGCTGGCGATAGCGACCTGTCAGACAACGGTGATGTTGCCGGATGGATCGTAATCGCCAGCAAGCCGGCTCCCACAGGGTGGAGGCGGGGTTCTTGAGTTCACAGATGAGTTCCATGTCCGAGATTTGCCCATTGCCCATCAGCGGCATCGATGCCCACGCCCATGTCTTCGAACGTGGACTGGGCCTGGCGACCGTGCGCCGCTACGCGCCGGATTATGACGCCAGCCTGGCCGACTACCTGGCGCGGCTGGAGGAAAACAGCCTGAGCCACGGCGTATTGGTGCAGCCGAGTTTCCTCGGGACCGATAACAGTTATCTGTTGGCCGCCTTGCAACAGGCCCCTGAACGGTTGCGCGGGGTGGTGGTGGTCGAGCGCGATATCGCCTTCGACGAGTTGCAGCGCATGGCTGCCCTTGGCGTCGCGGGTGTCCGTCTGAACCTGATGGGGCAGTCGCTACCGGATTTCACCGAGGCCGGCTGGCAGGCGTTTTTCCGGCACCTGCGGCAGTTGGACTGGCATGTCGAGTTGCATCGCCATCTTGAGGATATGCCGGGTCTGGTCCAGCCGTTGCTGGAGATGGGCTGCAAGGTGGTGGTCGACCACTTTGGCCGTCCCGATGCGCGCCTCGGTGTCGAACAGCCAGCCTTCGCCCGGTTGCTTGAGCTGGGCGAGAGCGGGCGCCTGTGGATCAAGGTATCGGGCATCTACCGGCTGGGTGGGACGGCGGCGCAGAACCTGCATTTCGCGGAAAAGGCCCTGTCGCTGATGCTACAGAGCCTGGGGCCGGACCGCCTGCTGTGGGGCAGCGACTGGCCGCATACCCAGCACGAACAGGCGGTGAGCTTCGCCAGCGAGTTCGATCGCCTGCGCCGCCTGGCCTGTGCGCCGCCGTTGCGCCAGCATCTGCTGTGCGATACGGCGGCGCAGTTGTTCGGTTTCGTTCGGGCCTAATGCGGACAGTATGCGCAGCGGCGTCGGTTGCTTTCGCGGGCAAGCCCGGCAGTCCCTCGTCGTACATGTTCCTTGTCTAAGACACAGGCCTGTAGGAGCCGGGCTTGCCCGCGAAAGCGCCCTGTCAGATGAAACCCAGGCCGGCTGACACCCCGTCAGCCGGCCCTCACCGGCTTCAGCGGCGGGTCAGCAGGACCCCGGATTCCATGTGGTGGGTCCAGGGAAACTGGTCGAACAATGCACAACGCTCGATGCGATGGGTGTCGTGCAACTGCGCGATGTTCGCCGCCAGGGTCTGCGGATTGCAGGAGATGTACAGGATGTTGTCGAAACGCCGGGTCAGCTCGCAGGTGTCCGGGTCCATGCCGGCACGGGGCGGATCGACGAACACGCTGCCGAACGTGTAGCTCTTCAGATCGACACCCGCCAGGCGGCGGAACGGCCGCACCTCGTTCAGCGCCTCGGTCAGTTCCTCGGCCGACAGGCGCACCAGGGTGACGTTGCCCACGGCATTCTCGTCGAGGTTGCTCAGCGCGGCGTTGACCGAGGTCTTGCTGATCTCGGTGGCCAGCACCTTGCGTACCCGGGTCGCCAGCGGCAGGGTGAAGTTGCCGTTGCCGCAGTACAGTTCCAGCAGATCGTCCGAGCGCTCGCCGAGGGCGTCATAGGCCCAGTTGAGCATCTTCTGGTTCACCGTGCCATTGGGCTGGGTGAACGCCCCCTCCGGTTGCCGGTAACTGAAGCGGCGCCCGGCGATCTCGAACTTCTCCACCACGTAGTCGTGGCCGATCACCACGCGCTTGCCCTTGGAGCGGCCGATGATGCTGACGCCGAGATCGGCCGCCAATTGTTCGGCGGCGCTCTGCCAGTGTTCGTCCAGCGGGCGGTGGTAGCACAGGGTGATCATCGCGTCGCCGGCCAGGGTGGTCAGGAATTCCACCTGGAACAGCTTGTGGCTCAGCGCGGCGCTGGCCTGCCAGGCCGCCTTGAGCCGGGGCATCAGTTCGTTGATGCGCAGGCTGGCGATCGGGAATTCTTCGATCAGGATCGGCGTGCGCTTGTCGTCCTGGGCGAACATCGCGTAATGACGCTCGCCGGCTTCGCGCCACAGGCGGAACTCGGCGCGCAGGCGGAAGTGTTGCAGCGGCGAGTCGAAGACTTGCGGCTCGGGGGCATCGAACGGCGCCAGCAGGTCGCGCAGGCGCGCGACCTTGTCGTTGAGCTGGGCGGTGTAGGTCGAGGAATCGAAAGTCATGCGTTGAACCAACCCAACTTGATCACGAACAGAATCGACAGGATCACCAGGGCCGGGTTCAGCTCGCGGCCACGGCCGGACAGCAGCTTGACCGCGGTCCAGGCGATGAAGCCGAAGGCGATGCCGTTGGCGATCGAATAGGTGAAGGGCATGGCCAGGGCGGTGACCACCACGGGCGCGGCCTCGGTGATGTCTTCCCAGTTGATTTCCGCCAGGCCCGAGGTCATCAGTACCGCGACGAACAGCAGTGCCGGCGCGGTGGCGAAGGCCGGCACGCTACCGGCCAGCGGCGAGAAGAACAGCGCCAGCAGGAACAGGATGGCGACCACGATGGCGGTCAGGCCGGTGCGGCCGCCGGCGCTGACACCCGCGGCCGACTCGATGTAGCTGGTGGTGGTCGAGGTGCCCAGCAGCGAGCCGGCCATGGCGGCGGTGCTGTCGGCGATCAGCGCACGGCCCATTTTCGGCATGTGGCCATCCTTGCCCATCAGTCCGGCGCGCTTGGCGACGCCGATCAGGGTTCCGGAGTTGTCGAACAGGTCGACGAACAGGAAGGCGAAGATCACGCTGACCAGGCCGATGTCCAGGGCGCCCTTGATGTCCAGTTGCATGAAGGTCGGCGCCAGCGACGGCGGCGCCGAGGTGATGCCGGCGAACGGGCTGAAGCCCATCAGGATCGACACGGCGGTGACCCCGAGGATGCCGATCAATACGGCGCCACGGACTTTCAGTGCGTCCAGCGCGACGATCACGGCAAAGCCGAGCGTGGCGAGGATCGGTGCCGGCTGCTTGAGGTCGCCGAGGCCGACCATGGTCGCCGGGTTGCCGACCACGATGCCGGCGTTGTGCAGGGCGATCAGCGCCAGGAACAGGCCGATACCGGCGGCGATCGCCGAGCGCAGTGGCAGCGGGATGCTGTTGATGATCCATTCGCGGATGCGGAAGATCGACAGCAGGAAGAAGCACACCGCCGAGATGAACACCGCGCCCAGCGCCACTTGCCAGGTGTGGCCCATGTGCAGGACCACGGTGTAGGTGAAGAAGGCGTTCAGGCCCATGCCCGGCGCCAGGGCGATCGGGTAGTTGGCGATCAGGCCCATCACGGTCGAGCCGATGGCGGCGGCCAGGCAGGTCGCGACGAACACCGCGCCCTTGTCCATGCCGGTTTCGCCGAGAATGCTCGGGTTGACGAACAGGATGTAGGCCATGGCCAGGAAGGTCGTGACGCCCGCGAGAATCTCGGTGCGCACATTGGTATTGTGTGCCTTGAGTTGAAACAGCCTTTCCAGCATCTCTGCTCCCCAATGGCGCTTTCGGCGCCTCGAATGAATCGGTCCCAACAGCAAAGCACAGACGCTGATGGCCTGATGAAACTTGGCTGTGGGAAAAACCGCGCATCATACCAGCCGGACGGTGCAATAGGGACGGCTGTTTGGCCGCCCATTTCGCCGCGACTGTGCACGAACTACTCCGAAAACCGCGCGCTGAGGCATACTCTCGGCACGGAAAGAGGGAGGAAGTATGAAATCAGTCAGCAATTGCCGTGCCATGGGCCGGCTGCTCTGCGCCGGCCTACTCTCGCTGGCGGCCATCGGGCCGTTGCAGGCGGCGCCGGCGGCGGCCTTGAAAGGCGTGGCTATCTACACAGTGGCGTCGCAGGGAATCATCGAGGATGTTTCTGACGGACGCCGGCGCACGCAGAATGCCCATCGTGGGCCGAACATCACGGTGACGGTGGTGGAACTCGGCTATGGCCGGGCGCCCGGGGCCACGTTCAATGGCACCCCGATCAACTACAGCCAGCGCAACTCCCTGTGCGAGTTCAACAAACCGTTCGTGCCGTGCAGTGGTGGCGCGGTGGTCGGCTACAGCTACATCTACGACCTGGGGGACCTGCAGCAGGGCACCTTCAGCTTCAGCGACCGTTCGCTGACGATGCCGGTGCAGACGATGACGGCGACCATCGACATCAACTGATCGCCGTCTCCCGCCGCCTGGGCTTCAGGCGGTTTCGGCCTGGCGCTCGTGCATGCGGTCGCGGTTGGCCAGGGTCGGGAACAGTTTCATCCAGGTGCCGGTCACCAGCAGGGTACCGACCCCGCCCAGCACCACGGCGGGTACGGTGCCGAACCAGTGGGCGGTCAGCCCCGACTCGAATTCGCCCAACTGATTGGAGGCGCCGATGAACAGGCCGTTCACGGCGCTGACCCGGCCGCGCATCTCGTCCGGGGTTTCCAGTTGCACGAACGAGGCGCGGATCACCATGCTGATCATGTCCGCGGCGCCCAGCACCACCAGCACGGCCAGGGAGAACCAGAACGAGGTCGACAGGCCGAAGGCGATGGTGGCGACGCCGAACACGCCGACGGCGGTGAACATTACCCGGCCGACCTTGCGCTCCACCGGGAAGCGCGCCAGCCACAGCGACATCAGCAGCGCACCGACCGCCGGTGCCGAGCGCAGCAGGCCCAGGCCCCACGCGCCGGTCAGCAGGATGTCCTTGGCGAACACCGGCAACAGTGCGGTCGCGCCGCCCAGCAGCACCGCGAACAGATCCAGGGAGATGGCGCCGAGAATGTCCGGACGGCTGCGGATGAAGCGGATGCCCGCCAGCAGCGAGTCGAGGGTGGCCTTGGCCTTGTTCAGCGGCGTCTGGCGCGCCGGGAGGTTGAGCATCAGCAGGCAGGAGACCCCATACAACGCCACCGTCGGCCCATAGACCCAGACACTGCCGAACGCATACAGCAGGCCGCCGATGGCCGGCGCGACGATGGTCGCCAGTTGCTGCGCCGACTGGGCGGCCGCCACGGCGCGAGGGAACAGGGTCGCCGGCACGATGGACGGCAGCAGCGCCTGGGTGGTGGGCATTTCGAAGGAGCGGGCACCGCCGAGCAGGAACGCGAGGATGAAGATCATCTCGCGGCTGACCTGGTGGGTCAGGCTGCCGATCACCAGGCTCAGGGCGATCAGTGCCTGTACCGTCTGGCACAGGGCGGCGACCTTGCGCCGGTCGTAGCGGTCCGCGACATGTCCGGTGTGGAGCATGAACAGCACCCGTGGCGCGAACTCCACCAGCCCGACCAGCCCCAGGTCGAGCACGTTGCCGGTCAGTTGATAAAGGTTCCAGCCGATGGCCACGGTGAGCATCTGGAAACCGCTGGCGGTGAAGATGCGGGCCAGCCAGAACGCGAGGAAGGGGCGGTGATGACGCAGCAGCAAGGGTGTCTCGGTGGGCATCGGGAGGGCTCGCCTGAGCGGGATGAAAGGTGAAGATTATCATTGCGATGTAACAAAAGGTTACTGAGCTATTCATCTATTGTCTGTCCGGCCTTTTCCTGCGGCGAATTTTTGCGGATCAGTTGTCCTCTGCTCCTGAGACAACCTGTCGCGCGGCAACCGGCCACTCCACCCGTTCGTCGTAATGGGACTACTCTTTCAACGTTGGTTGATCCAGATCAATTGCCTTTTGGGCGGTGATCAGGGTCCGACTCCCTGCGTTGCGATGGGTTGAAAAAAAGAGAACGAAGCCAAATTCGCCGCACTCCATATTCGTGGGGGCAGTGGCTGGGCCTGTGGGTCGACAGCCGGTATTACCTGACAGAGGAAAGCTTATGTTCGGCTTAGAGGCACTAGATCTCGCCCGAATCCAGTTCGCATTCACCGTTTCCTTCCACATCCTGTTCCCGGCCATCACCATCGGCCTGGCGAGTTACCTGGCGGTGCTCGAAGGGCTGTGGCTGAAGACGCGCAACGACACCTACCGCGACCTTTACCATTTCTGGTCGAAGATCTTTGCCGTCAACTTCGGCATGGGGGTGGTCTCCGGGCTGGTCATGGCCTATCAGTTCGGCACCAACTGGAGCCGTTTCTCGGACTTCGCCGGTTCGATTACCGGGCCGTTGCTGACCTACGAGGTGCTCACCGCCTTCTTCCTCGAAGCCGGTTTTCTTGGCGTGATGCTGTTCGGCTGGAACAAGGTCGGCCGCGGGCTGCACTTCTTTTCCACGGTGATGGTGGCGATCGGTACGCTGATCTCGACCTTCTGGATTCTCTCGTCCAACAGCTGGATGCAGACGCCCCAGGGCTATGAAATCGTCGATGGCCGGGTCATTCCGGTGGACTGGCTGGCGGTGGTGTTCAACCCGTCGTTCCCCTATCGGCTGATGCACATGGCCACCGCCGCGTTCGTCGCGACGGCGTTCTTCGTCGGCTCCTCGGCGGCCTGGCACCTGTTGCGTGGCCGTGACAATCCGGCGATCCGGACAATGCTGTCGATGGCCATGTGGATGGCGCTGATCGTCGCGCCGATCCAGGCGGTGATCGGCGACTTCCACGGCCTCAACACCCTCAAGCACCAGCCGGTGAAAATCGCCGCGATCGAGGGCCACTGGGAAAACGTCGGCGACGAGCCGACCCCGCTGATCCTGTTCGGCTGGCCGGACATGAAGGCCGAGAAGACCCGCTTCGCCCTGGAGATTCCCTACCTGGGCAGCATGATCCTGACCCACACCCTGGACAAGCAGGTGCCGGCGCTCAAGGAGTTCCCGCCCGAGGACCGGCCGAACTCGACCGTCGTGTTCTGGTCGTTCCGGGTCATGGTCGGCCTGGGTCTGCTGATGATCTTCACCGGTCTCTGGGCCTTGTGGCTGCGCAGGCGTGATCGCCTGTACGAGAACCGTGCGTTCCTCCACCTGGCCTTGTGGATGGGGCCGTCCGGCCTGATCGCGATCCTGGCCGGCTGGTTCACCACCGAAATCGGCCGCCAGCCGTGGGTGGTCTATGGCCTGTTGCGCACGGCGGATGCCTCCTCCGGGCATAGCGTCATGCAGATGAGCATCACCCTGGCGCTGTTCGTCGTGGTGTATTTCTCGCTGTTCGGTGTCGGCCTGGGCTACATGATGCGCCTGGTCCGCAAGGGGCCGAAGACCAACGAAGGCGCGGAAACCAGCCACGGTGGTCCCGGGCAGAAACGTACTCCGGCCCGTCCGCTTTCCGCTGCCGATGAAGACAGCGAAAACGGTCACGGCGACAGCCTGAACAAGGGGAACTGAGTCATGGGTATCGATCTTTCGCTGATCTGGGCCGTGATCATCATCTTCGGCATCATGATGTACGTGGTCATGGATGGTTTCGACCTGGGCATCGGCATTCTCTTTCCCTTCATCAAGGACGATCGTGACCGCGATGTCATGATGAACACCGTGGCGCCGGTCTGGGATGGCAACGAAACCTGGCTGGTGCTCGGTGGCGCGGCGCTGTTCGGCGCCTTCCCGCTGGCCTATTCGGTGGTGCTGTCGGCGTTGTACCTGCCGCTGATCTTCATGCTGATCGGGCTGATCTTCCGCGGCGTGGCGTTCGAGTTCCGCTTCAAGGCCAAGGAGCACAAGCGGCATATCTGGGACAAGGCGTTCATCGGCGGTTCGATCGCCGCGACCTTCTTCCAGGGTGTGGCGCTGGGCGCCTTCATCGACGGGATCAAGGTGGTCGACCGGCAGTTCGCCGGCGGCTCGCTGGACTGGCTGACCCCGTTCACGCTGTTCTGCGGCGTGGCGCTGGTGGTGGCCTATGCCTTGCTCGGCTGCACCTGGCTGATCATGAAGACCGAAGGCAAGCTGCAGGAGCAGATGCACGACCTGGCGCGGCCGCTGGCGTTCGTCCTGTTGGCGGTGATCGGTATCGTCAGTATCTGGACGCCGCTGAGCCATGCCGAGATCGCGGCACGTTGGTTCACCCTGCCGAACCTGTTCTGGTTCCTGCCGGTGCCGATCCTGGTGTTGGTCACGCTGTACGGGCTGATCCGGGCGGTGGCACGCAACGCGCACTACACGCCGTTCCTGCTGACCCTGGTGCTGATCTTCCTCGGTTACAGCGGCCTCGGTATCAGCCTGTGGCCGCACATCATCCCGCCGTCGATCTCGATCTGGGATGCCGCCGCGCCGCCGCAGAGCCAGGGTTTCATGCTGGTGGGGACGCTGTTCATCATCCCGTTCATCCTGGGCTACACCTTCTGGAGCTACTACGTGTTCCGCGGCAAGGTGACCCACGAGGATGGTTATCACTAGTACCTGTCGGCGGCGCCCGCTCGGGTGCCGCCGTTTCGATGACGAGGAAGCGGATATGCGTGGCAAGCCTTCATTGCAGGAGATCGAACAGGCCGAGAAGAAACCGCTCTGGCAGCGCCTGGGCTGGCTGGCGATGATCTGGGCGGGCAGCGTGCTGGCGCTGTTCGTGGTGGCCAGCCTGATGCGCCTGTTCATGAGCGCGGCCGGGTTGACCACCCATTGAGCCCTTCGCGGGCAAGCCCGCCCCACACTGACAGTGCGCGCCATACTCCCTGTGGGAGCGGGCTGGCCCGCGAAAAACGTCCGCCGAGAGCGGGCCGGACTCCCTCTTTCGCCTACTTGCGCGCCTTGAGCACCACGAACTTGGGCGTCGCCGCCACCTGCTCGACCCCACGGAACAACCGCGCCAGCTTGCTGTGGTAGCCCAGGTGGCGGTTGCCGACGATGTACAGTGCGCCACCGACCACCAGGGCTTCCCGGGCCTGTTGGAACATCCGCCAGGCGAGGAAGTCGCCGACCACCTGCTGCTGGTGGAAGGGCGGGTTGCACAGTACCACGTCCAGTGACTGCGGTTCCTGCCCGGCCAGGCCATCGGCGGCACGCACGGTCACTTCGCGCTCGCCCAGAATCGCCTGCCAGTTTTCCCGCGCCGACTGCACCGCCATGAACGACTCATCCACCAGCGTGTAGTGGGCCTGCGGGTTCTGCAGGGCGCTGGCGATGGCCAGTACGCCGTTGCCGCAACCCAGGTCGGCGACCCGGGCGCTGCCCAGGTTCCCTGGCAGGTGCGGGAGGAAGGCGCGCGTGCCGATATCCAGGCCTTCACGGCAGAACACGTTGGCATGGTTGAGCAACTCGATCGCCGGGCGGTCGAGCCGATAGCGTGTCGGGTAGGGCGATGGCACCCGGTCGCGGGGCTCGGGTGTCGCCACCAGCAGGCGGGCCTTTTTCACCGCCAGCGAGGCCTGCACGTTGCCGACGTAGCGCTCCAGCAGATCACCGGCGGCCCGTGGCAGGTGCTTGACCATGGCGCCGGCGACCACCTGGGCGCCGGGGGCCAGTTGGCCCTGTAGGCGAATCAGTTGTTCCTCCAGCAGGGCGAGGGTCTTGGGCACGCGGATCAGCACCCGGTCGAACGGCCCGACCAGTTGCTCGCTGGCCGGTACATGGCGGACCGCGTCGAAGGCCTTGCCATTGCGCGCCAGGTTCTTTTCCAGGCCCAGCGCGGCGAGGAACGAGTCACCACTGCTGGTGAGCTGTACATGGCCTTCCAGGCTGGCGGCCAGGGCGCCGAAGCTGTCGTTGAGCACCAGCACCCGGGTGCCCGGCGAGACGCCCTGTGCGGCCAGGTGGTCGAGCAGGTATTGATCGGCCGCGTCGAATGCCTGCAGGGGTTCACCCTGCTGTTCAGGCTGGCGGATCAGGTCGAGACGGGCGAACGGACTTTCTAGCAGGGGCATGGTGCACGGGCTCTGGGGGACGGTTTGCGGCTGCCATGCACGGCTGTTCGTGCCGGGCGAGGCTGGCAACGGTATGGCAGGAGGGGGATTTTACGTGGGTTTCGAGCAGATTGCCTGTTGCGTGTGGAGGTGGCAGATCCTTCTGCCAGGAGATCGGGGTGCAATCAGTAAAGCAATCCGGATTTGGCTGCACGCAGCACTGCCGATGCCTTGTTGCTCACACCCAGCTTTCTCATGATGGTGCTCATGTGGAAACCCACGGTTCGCGTGGTCAGATTGAGAATGTTGGCTATCTCTGCGGCGGTCTTGCCTTCGGCCGTCCACTTGAGAATTTCGGTCTCCCGCGGCGACAGCGGATGGCTGTTCTGTGCCGGACGGGAACTGGCCAGTCTTTGCGCCATGAACGAGTGCAGCCAGTTGCACAGCCACAGCACATGACCTGTCTTGGAGTAGAACTCGTTGGAGGTGATGGGCTCGCAGGTTCGCGACAGGCTCAGGGTGCTGACAATCCCGCGAATGTCGTGGACCGACTGCGACCAGCCGTGGTTGAGACCATGGGCCTGCATGTCACGCCAGAGCGCCGGGGCACTTCTGAAGGCTTCAGGTCCCCACAGGATGGGGAACACCGAGTTGTGGCAGTGCGTGAGCAGGGGGTCGACGGCAATGTAGTTGTTGCGCTGATAACATGCATTCCATTCTGCGGGGTAATTATTGAAGGATGAGGTGTTGGGCTGAGTGCCTCCTAATAAGCTGCTGACCCTGAATGAAACAAAAGTGAAACGTATTTGACCTGCCAGATTGAAAACCGCATTGAAGACTGCCTGTTCTTCTTTTTCACTCATGAGCTGGTGCAGTTGATTATCCTGCCAGTTCTCCATTGAGGTACCCTTCCTAGACGCGATATTCGTTGAGTCCGACGTGCTTGGGTAGTGTAGGAAAATTCTTGTTCTGGGTGTGATTTTTTTATATGGCACTGATATTTTTATCGCCTTTCAAGGGGCGGGTTTATCGCGCAGGGCATAATATCATTTGGCCTTTTGTGGATTTTCGTGTGTCTTGCCAAGTGTGAAAATGTGTGAGGATTAGTGGGGGTATTATTAGATTATGCTTGGTATGCTCTTGTAACTTCATGTTTTTGCTAGTGGCTATATTTTTTATTTTTTTTGTATATGTTTTTTCTGAAAACTTATACCACTACAAATCACCGGTGTTTCTGTGGCCGGCTTTGCGCGAAACTGGGGGCACATTCCCGATGGAGCGCACCATGACCGTCAGTGCCGAAAAATTCACCCGGCAGACCCTGCTTGAGGTCTGCCCCCTGACTTCCAGCCTGTTCACCCTGCGAACCACACGGGATGCTGGATTCCGCTTCCGGGCCGGTCAGTTCGCCCGCCTGGGGGTGACCAAGGCCGATGGCAGCGTGGTGTGGCGGGCCTATTCGATGGTGTCGTCGCCCCATGACGATTTTCTCGAATTCTTTTCCATCGTCGTTCCGGGAGGGGAGTTCACCAGTGAGCTGAGTCGCCTGGCCGTGGGCGACTCGCTGCTGATCGAACGCCAGGCCGTGGGCTACCTGACCCTTGACCGTTTCGTCGACGGACGCGATCTCTGGCTGCTGGCCACCGGCACCGGGGTGGCCCCGTTCCTGTCGATCCTGCAGGACTTCGAGGTCTGGGAACGCTTCGAGCGGATTCTGCTGGTCTACAGCGTACGCCAGGGGGCCGAACTGGCGTACCGTGAGCTGATTGCCGGGCTGGCCGAGCGTGACTACCTGGCCGAGCATGCGCACAAGCTGCAGTTCGTGCCCATCGTCACCCGCGAGGCGCTGCCGGGGGCACTGGCAGGGCGGATCCCGCAGTTGATCGAGAATGGCGAACTGGAGCGGGCCGCCGGGGTGACCCTGGACGCGGTGCATTCGCGGGTGATGATCTGTGGCAACCCGCAGATGATCGATGACACCCGCCAGGTGCTCAAGCAACGCGACCTGCAGCTCAGCCTGAGTCGCCGCCCGGGGCAGGTCGCGGTGGAAAACTACTGGTAGAAAAACGGCGCCCTGCAGGCGCCGTTGTTTTTTTGCCGGTTGCTCAGGGCTTGTCGTTGCGGGCCTTGAGCAGGTCGCGTATCTCGCCCAGCAGTTCTTCCTGTTTGGTCGGCACCGGTGGCGCGCTCGGCGCCACGGCCTCCTCGCGCTTGAGCCGGTTGATCACCTTGACGCCCATGAAGATGGCGAAGGCGACGATGAGGAAGTCGATACAGGTCTGGATGAACTTGCCGTAGGCCAGCACCACGGCCGGTGTATTGCCCTCGGCAGCCTTGAGGGTGATCGCCAGGTTGCTGAAATCCACCCCGCCGATCAGCAGGCCGATCGGTGGCATCACCACGTCGCCGACGAAGGACGAAACGATCTTGCCGAAGGCCGCGCCGATGATGATCCCCACGGCCATGTCGACCACATTGCCCTTGACCGCGAAGGCCTTGAACTCACTGAGCACGCCCATAGTTTATTCCCTGTTGCAGATGAGTTGAGTGAACGCAGTGTAATTCAGCCGCCGGCATCTTGCGCTATGCCGGGCCCTACACCCCCCCGTCTTAATCGACCCGCCGCCGGGCAATAAGTTTGCAAAGTGCCACCAATCGCGCGAAATACGCCTTCTGGCGTGTCTTGCCCCGTGGAATTTTTCAATCGGGGTCTTCGAGCTTTTCTATTTAGAAATCGTCGGATCGGTCTCTAGCCTCTGTTGAGCGCATCTGGATGCGCACCACAACATCAAGAGGAATTCGACATGCAGATCACTCCTGTTCCGGGAGCTATTCCCACTCGGCGCATGCTGGGTATTTTGACCGCCAGCCTGCTATCCCTTTCTGTCCAGGCCGCCACGCTGACCCGTGACAACGGTGCGGCGGTGGGCGACAACCAGAACTCGCAGACCGCCGGCGCCACCGGGCCGGTGTTGCTGCAGGACGTGCAACTGATCCAGAAACTGCAGCGCTTCGACCGTGAACGTATCCCTGAGCGGGTGGTACATGCCCGCGGTACCGGCGCCCATGGCACCTTCACCGTCACCCATGACCTGAGTGACCTGACCAAGGCCAAGGTCTTCGCCGCCGGCGAGAAGACACCGGTATTCGTGCGCTTCTCCGCGGTGGTACATGGCAACCACTCCCCGGAAACCCTCCGCGACCCACGGGGTTTCGCCACCAAGTTCTACACCGCCGATGGCAACTGGGACCTGGTGGGGAACAACTTCCCGACCTTCTTCATCCGCGATGCGATCAAGTTCCCGGACATGGTCCATGCCTTCAAGCCCGACCCGCGTACCAACCTGGACGACGATTCGCGCCGTTTCGATTTTTTCTCCCACGTGCCTGAGGCCACACGCACCCTGACCGAGCTGTATTCCGATTCCGGCACACCGGCCAGCTACCGGGAGATGGACGGCAACGGCGTGCATGCCTACAAATTGATCAATGCCAAGGGCGAGGTGCACTACGTCAAGTTCCACTGGAAAAGCCTGCAGGGCATCCGCAACCTCGATCCGAAACAGGTCGTCGAGGTGCAGGGCCGCGACTACAGCCACATGACCCATGACCTGGTCAGTCACATCAACAAGGGCGACTTTCCCAAGTGGGATCTCTATGTCCAGGTGCTGACGCCACAGGAACTGGGCAAGTTCGACTTCGATCCGCTCGATGCGACCAAGATCTGGCCCGGCGTGCCGGAGCGCAAGGTCGGGCAGATGGTGCTCGATCGCAACCCGGCCAACGTGTTCCAGGAGACCGAGCAGGTGGCCATGGCCCCGGCGAACCTGGTACCGGGGATCGAGCCGTCCGAGGATCGCCTGTTGCAGGGCCGGGTGTTTTCCTATGCCGATACGCAGATGTATCGCGTTGGTCCGAATGCGCTGCAACTGCCGATCAATGCGCCACGGGTGGCGGTGAACAACGGCAATCAGGATGGCGCGATGAACAGCGGGCACAGCAGCACCGGGGTGAACTACCAGCCGAGCCGCCTTTTACCGCGCGAGGAACCGCAGTCGGCGCGCTACAGCCAGTTGCCCCTGTCGGGCAGCACCCAGCAGGCGAAGATCCAGCGTGAGCAGAACTTCAAGCAGGCCGGGGACCTGTACCGCTCCTACAGCCAGAAGGAGAAGCAGGACCTGATCGAGAACTTCGGTGGCTCGCTGGCCGATACCGACGACGAGAGCAAGCACATCATCCTGTCGTTCCTCTACAAGGCCGATCCCGAGTACGGCACCGGCGTGACCAAGGTGGCCAAGGGCGACCTGGCACGGGTCAAGGCGCTGGCGGCGAAGCTGGTGGACTGACCTGCCGGCTTGTGGGCCGGGTCCCCTCGCGGCGCCTGCCGCGGGGGGACCCGGGACGATTGAGGTGTTATCGCGGAGTCATACGATGCGTATCCCTGTGTTGTTGTTCCTCCTGGCCTGTGCCTGCAGCGCCTCGGCCGATCAGCCGGCGGTGCCTGCCGATCCGCAAGCGCTCAAGGCGCAGATCCAGGACTACTACTTCGATGCCGCCCGCCGTGGCGACGTCCAGATGCTGCAAACTTTCATCGACGCCGGTTATCCGCTCGATACCCAGGACGCCCAGGGCTACACCGCGCTGATCCTGGCGGCCTATCACGGCCAGGGGCCGGCGGTGGAGCGCCTGCTGGCGGCCGGGGCCAATGCGTGTGTCCAGGACAAGCGCGGCAACACCGCGCTGATGGGGGCGATCTTCAAGGGGGAGGTGCGGATTGCCCGACGCCTGTTGAACAGCGACTGCAATCCCGACCAGCGCAACGCCGCCGGTCAGACGGCGGCGATGTACGCCGGGCTGTTCAAGCGCACCGCGCTGCTCGAGGCGCTGGCCGCCAAGGGGGCCGATCTTCAGGCCGAGGACCCGCTGGGCAACAGCGCGGCACGCCTGGTCGAGGGGCAAATCCGTACGCCGCCGACGCGCTGATCGGCGCTGGCTGAGCTATCATCGCGGTTTTTCCATGGGGGGAACGAGATGGCCAAGGCCAAGCGCATGTACGGCTGCACCGAGTGCGGCGCGACCTTTCCCAAATGGGCCGGCCAGTGCGGCGAGTGCGGGGCCTGGAACACCCTCACCGAAACCCTGGTGGAAAGCGGCGGCGCCGCGGCACCCAGCGGGCGTACCGGCTGGGCCGGGCAGCAGGCCCAGATCAAGACCCTGGCCGAAGTCAGCGTCGAGGAGATCCCGCGTTTCTCCACCGCCTCGGCCGAACTCGATCGCGTGCTCGGCGGCGGCCTGGTGGATGGCTCGGTGGTGCTGATCGGCGGCGACCCGGGCATCGGCAAGTCGACCATCCTGCTGCAGACCCTGTGCAATATCGCCACGCGCATGCCGGCGCTGTACGTCACCGGCGAGGAGTCGCAGCAGCAGGTGGCCATGCGCGCCCGGCGGCTGGGCCTGCCCCAGGACCAGTTGCGGGTGATGACCGAGACCTGCATCGAGAGCATCATCGCCACCGCCCGGGTGGAAAAGCCCAAGGTCATGGTGATCGACTCGATCCAGACGATTTTCACCGAACAGCTGCAATCGGCACCCGGCGGCGTGGCCCAGGTGCGCGAAAGCGCGGCGTTGCTGGTGCGTTATGCCAAGCAGAGCGGCACGGCGATCTTCCTCGTCGGTCACGTGACCAAGGAAGGCGCCCTGGCCGGGCCGCGGGTGCTGGAGCATATGGTCGACACGGTGCTGTATTTCGAGGGCGAGTCCGATGGCCGCCTGCGCCTGCTGCGGGCGGTGAAGAACCGTTTCGGCGCGGTCAACGAGCTGGGGGTGTTCGGCATGACCGACCGCGGCCTGAAGGAGGTCTCCAACCCGTCGGCGATTTTCCTCACCCGCGCCCAGGAAGAGGTGCCCGGCAGCGTGGTCATGGCCACCTGGGAAGGCACCCGGCCGATGCTGGTGGAGGTGCAGGCGCTGGTCGACGACAGCCACATGGCCAACCCGCGGCGGGTGACCCTGGGCCTGGATCAGAACCGCCTGGCGATGCTGCTGGCGGTCCTGCATCGACATGGTGGCATTCCCACCCATGACCAGGACGTGTTTCTCAACGTGGTCGGTGGCGTGAAAGTGCTGGAGACCGCGTCCGACCTGGCCTTGATGGCGGCGGTGATGTCCAGCCTGCGCAACCGGCCCTTGCCCCACGACCTGCTGGTGTTCGGCGAGGTCGGCCTGTCGGGTGAGGTGCGCCCGGTGCCCAGTGGCCAGGAGCGCCTGAAGGAAGCGGCCAAGCATGGCTTCAAGCGCGCCATCGTGCCCAAGGGCAACGCGCCGAAGGAGTCGCCACAGGGCCTGAAAATCATTGCGGTCACGCGCCTGGAGCAGGCGCTGGACGCGTTGTTCGAATAACCGGATAAGGAGTCATCGGGATGCGGATTGTCGGTACGGCAATGTGTTTGGCAGGTTGCATGCTGTGGGCCGGTTTGGCCGGTGCGGCCACGGTGCCGCCAGGTTATCGCCTGGCCCAGCAGATGCCCACGGGCGATGGCGGTGAGCTGGAGTTGCTGGAGGATGTGCGGATCACTTCGGATCTGCATCAGTCGCTCTGGGGCAATGGCAGTGCGTTTGACGAGGATGCCTTTGACGACGAGGCGCTGGCGAAGGATGTCGCCAGCCGGCCGATCGTCGAGGCCCGCCTGCGGCTGCTGTCGGCTTCCGGCGACGAGGTCGGGAGCGTGGGGCTGGCCTATCCGCTGGCGACCCTGGAAAAGGCCGCGATGGAGGGTATGCCGAGCCCGGCATTTTTCCTCACGGTCGACCAGACCGCACCGATGGGCAGCTACAGCGGCCCGGCGACCCAGGTGCTGATGCCGGCCCGGCGCAAGCTGCAGCCGATGCAGTATCAGGCGGCCGATGGCACACTCAAGCCACTGTTCCTCGCCCAGACCGGCAAGGCGGCCTGGCAGGCCGACGACGCGCAGCCGGAGATTTTCCAGGTGTCGTCGTCGATGGCCGATGATGACAGTGACGATTTCGTGACCACCTACCGGACCTATCGCCTCAAGGGTGACGTCTGGCAGGTGTCGTCGCGGGAAGAGAAGGGCTACTGGGAGTCCGAAGGCGACTTCCCCCAGCGTTCGGTCTTTCCCTGACCGCATGATCCCGGGCGCCGCCGATCGCGGTGGCACCCGGGTGATCAACTCTCGAACAGGGCGTCCAGCTCCCGTTCCAGTTCCTCTTCGTCACCCAGGTTCAGTTCGACCAGGCGGCGCAGGTGCTGGATCGATTCCAGGCCGATGTGCAGGCATTTGAAGCCCAGATGGTGATGGTCCACGTGGACCAGCTCGGCATCCATTTTCACATGGGCATTTTTCGCCAGGCGGATATCCACCAGGAAGATACCCGCTGCGTCGTCGGGCCACTTGTCCGGCTGGTGGGCCAGCAGTCCCTTCAGGGAAAGGTCTACCAGTTGCGCCGACCAGACCGTATCTCCCTGGCTCAGGGTGGTGATGGCATCGAACGCGATACGCTTGAAACGGCGACGATTGATCGGATGGTCACTCATGTTCAGGTTCCTGTGCGGACTCTGCTGACTATAGACCCCATGCCGGGCCAGGCAAGCGGCCAGGCGTGAGAAGGGCTGCTCATCCGTCGGCGCGATGTCCCGGAAATTGTCCCGGCGGCAAGAAAAGACCGCCCTATACCAACGTCGGGTATGGTCACGGGGCGCTTTGGCGCTAAACTCAAGGTGGCTGTCTTTCTGTCCATCTGGCTGGAATCTCAAAATGAAAAATAATAATAGCCCGCTACGCCACCTCCCCTGGCTGGTGCTGGCGATCTTAGGAGCGTGCGCCCTGGGCGTAGTGGCCTTGCGCCGCGGCGAGGCGATCAACGCCTTGTGGATCGTGGTCGCCGCCGTGGCGATCTATCTGGTTGCCTACCGTTACTACAGTCTGTTCATCGCCAACAGCGTCATGCAGCTCGATGCCAATCGAGCGACGCCGGCCGTGCTGAACAACGACGGTCTGGACTATGTGCCAACCAACAAACACATTCTTTTCGGTCACCACTTCGCGGCGATTGCCGGTGCAGGCCCGCTGGTCGGCCCGGTGCTGGCCGCGCAGATGGGCTACCTGCCCGGCACGCTCTGGCTGATCGCCGGGGTGGTGCTGGCCGGCGCGGTCCAGGATTTCATGGTGCTGTTCCTGTCCACCCGTCGCAACGGTCGCTCCCTGGGCGACATGGTGCGCGAGGAAATGGGCCGGATTCCGGGGACCATCGCCCTGTTCGGCTGCTTCCTGATCATGATCATCATCCTCGCGGTGCTGGCGCTGATCGTGGTCAAGGCCCTGGCCGAGAGCCCATGGGGCATTTTCACGGTGATGGCGACCATCCCGATCGCGATGTTCATGGGCGTCTACATGCGCTACATCCGTCCGGGCCGCATCGGTGAGATCTCGATCATCGGCGTCCTGCTGCTGCTCGGCTCGATCTGGCTGGGCGGGCAGATCGCCGCCGATCCGGTCTGGGCCAAGGCCTTCACCTTCACCGGCGTGCAGATCACTTGGATGCTGATCGGCTACGGTTTCGTCGCCGCGGTGCTGCCGGTGTGGCTGATCCTGGCACCCCGGGACTACCTGTCGACCTTCCTCAAGATCGGCACCATCATCGCCCTGGCGATCGGTATCCTGATCACCATGCCGATGCTGAAGATGCCGGCGCTGACCCAGTTCGTCGACGGTACCGGGCCGGTCTGGAAAGGCGGGCTGTTCCCGTTCCTGTTCATCACCATCGCCTGTGGCGCGGTGTCCGGCTTCCACGCGCTGATCTCCTCCGGGACCACGCCGAAGCTGCTGGATAACGAAACCAACGCCCGCTACATCGGCTACGGCGGCATGCTGATGGAGTCCTTCGTGGCGATCATGGCGATGGTTGCCGCCTCGGTGATCGATCCGGGCGTGTACTTCGCCATGAACAGCCCGGCTGCGGTGGTCGGTGCGGATGCGGTGGCCGTGGCGCAGACCGTCAGCAGCTGGGGCTTCACGATTACCCCGGATGCGTTGCAGGCGGTGGCCCGTGACATCGGCGAAACCACCATCCTGGCCCGTGCCGGTGGTGCGCCGACCCTGGCGGTCGGTATCGCGCAGATTCTGCATCACGTCCTGCCGGGCGAGAACACCATGGCGTTCTGGTACCACTTCGCGATCCTGTTCGAAGCGCTGTTCATCCTGACGGCGGTCGATGCCGGTACCCGTGCCGGGCGCTTCATGCTGCAGGACCTGCTGGGCTCCTTCGTGCCATCGCTCAAGCGTACCGAGTCCTGGACCGCCAACCTGATCGCCACCGCCGGTTGCGTGGCACTCTGGGGCTACCTGCTGTACCAGGGCGTGGTCGATCCGCTGGGTGGCATCAACACCCTGTGGCCGCTGTTCGGTATCTCCAACCAGATGCTGGCGGGTATCGCGCTGATGCTCGGCACCGTCGTACTGATCAAGATGAAGCGCCAGCGCTACATCTGGGTGACCCTGCTGCCGGCGCTCTGGCTGCTGGTCTGCACCACCACCGCGGGCTTCATCAAGCTGTTCGACGCCAACCCGGCGATTGGCTTCCTCGCCCTGGCGAAGAAGTACAGCACCGCGCTGGAAGCCGGGCAGGTACTGGCCCCGGCCAAGGACATCAACCAGATGCAGCACGTGATCTTCAACGCTTACACCAACGCGACGCTGACGGCGCTGTTCCTGTTCGTGGTCTTCAGCATCCTGTTCTATGCCTTCAGGGTCGGTGTCGCGGCGTTGGGCAACAAGGAGCGTACGGACAAGGAAACACCGTTCCAGGCCGTGCCTGGGGCATGATGGGAGGGTACTGCAATGTTCAATGACCTGAGTCGTCTCGGTAAGTACCTCGGGCAGGCCGCGCGCCTGATGGTCGGCATGCCCGACTACGACACCTATGTCGAGCATATGCAGACCAGGCACCCGGACAAGCCGGTGATGAGCTACGAGGCGTTCTTCCGGGAACGCCAGGAAGCCCGTTACGGCGGCAAGGGTGGGCCCAAGTGCTGCTAGCCTGCGTGGCTTGCAGATAACACCGCACGGTAGGAGCCCGGCTTGCCGGCGAAGGTGTTCCTGAGGACGCCTTCGCCGGCAAGCCGGGCTCCTAGCGTTTTTCTAGCGTATGGGAGATTCGCGTTTGTCCGTTCCTATTCCCGTCACCGTCCTCAGCGGTTTTCTCGGCGCCGGCAAGACCACCTTGCTGCGCCACCTGCTCAAGGCCGAGCACGGCCTGAAAATCGCCGTGATCGAGAACGAATTCAGCGATGCCGGCATCGACACCCAACTGCTCGGTGCCGAGCCGGTGCAAGTCATGACGCTGTCCAACGGCTGCGTCTGCTGCACCATCCACACCGACCTGACCAAGGCGTTGTATCTGCTGCTCGAACGCCTGGACCGTGGTGAAATCCTCTTCGACCGACTGGTGATCGAGTGCACCGGGCTGGCCGACCCGGCGCCGGTGGCGCAGACCTTCTTCATCGATGAAGAGCTGCGCGAACGCTACCTGCTCGACGGCATCATCACCCTGGTGGATGCCGCCCACGCCGAACATCACCTGACCCAGACCATCGCCCAGGCGCAGATCGGCTTTGCCGACCGACTGCTGGTGAGCAAGCGCGACCTGGTGGACGAAGCGACCTTCGACGCCTTGAGCGAGCGCCTGACGCGGATCAACCGGCGGGCACCGATCCGCATCGTCGAGCATGGCAATATCGACCTGGCAGAACTGCTGGATGTCCGCGGCTTCAACCTCAACGCCGACCTGGGCGGTGGCGTGAGCCTGCGGCCGGTCCGCAAGGGACACTCCATCGACCGCATTTCCAGCCTGGTGCTGCGCACCGACCAGCCGCTGGATATCGATCGGCTCAGCGAGTTCATGAACGAGCTGCTGGAGGAGCACGGCAAGCAACTGCTGCGCTACAAGGGCGTGCTGAATATCGCCGGCGAACCGCGCCGCCTGGTGTTCCAGGGCGTGCTCAAGCTTTACGGTTTCGACTGGGATACCGAATGGGAAGAGGGCGCGGCTCGTGAGAGTGTCATCGTCTTCATTGCCGATGATTTGCCTGAAGAGAAGATCCGCGAGGGCTTCGCCAGGATGGCGCGACTCTGACCCAGGCAGGTTGAAGAGGTGTTGGACGGGATTACCCCGCCACCAATCCCTCGAGCTGCTGCAGATAGTGGGTCATCTTCTCGATGCCTGCCCGGGCATTGTCGTCCTGGATGGCAGCGAGGATGGCCTGTCGTACCTGCCAGCCTTGGTCATGCGGTCCCGGGCGAGCGGCCAGGGCCAACCCGGTCAGCGGAACCAGCCCTTCCAGAAAGTGCATCAAGGGTACGTTACCCGCCGTCCGTGCCAGTTGCAGGTGGAATTCGCCGCCCAGCCGGGTCGCCGTGCTCGGCCGATGTTCTTCGAGGCTCTGGCGTTCCCGGGCGACCAGCATCCGCAATGAGTCGAGCGCCACTAAATCGACCCTCCCGCAAAGCAACTGGATCACCGTGCCTTCAGCCATCCGCCGCGCCTGCAGGACCTGGCGTATCTGTTCGGCATCCGGTTGGGCGACGTGGGCCCGCTGATTCGGGCGGGCGTGGATGATCCGTTGGCGGGTCAGTCGCGTCACCACGCGACGTACCTCGCTGCGGCCGGCGGTGTAGGTGCGCATCAACAGCTCCTCGCTCAGCCCTGCGGCGAAGCGTCCTTCGAGAATGTCCTCGAAAACCCGCGCATAGAGGCCGTCGGCGCCCGGCAGTGCCTGCCGGGCATGAGGCCGCCGGCGCGCGCGGGCGGCGGGGAAGGGCAGAAGTGTCGCTACGCTGTTCATGACCGGTCTCCCTTCGAGAGGTGGATTACTGCTCGATACTGCCCGGATGGTCGTCCGGAATGGTGAGTTCGATGCCCATGCGCAAGCCTTCCTGAAGAATGTGCCGGCGCATTTGCGCACTGGCCAGGGCGCTGTTCTTGTTGCGGATGGCGCGGACCACGGCTTCGTTTTCCTGCAGGCGTTCGGCCAGGTGCTCCGGCGAGTTGCGCAGGACCTCGGCGCTCTGTTTGAGGGCGTTGCCGGTCTGTTGCACCACGTTCTGGAATATCGGGTTGGAGGTCAGGGCGAACAGCTCTTCGTGGAAGGCGATGTAGGCGTTCAGCCCGGCCTCGCTGTCGTTGGCCTCCAGGGCTTCGCGCATGTCCATCAGGGTCAGGCGCAACTGGCCGACTTCCTTGCTGCTGATCGATTGCGCCACCAGACCGACGATGAACGGTTCCAGGGTGTAGCGCAGTTGCAGGATGTCCTCGAGGCTGGCCTCGGTCATTCCTTCGTGAGCCCGTACGGTTTCTGCAGCACTGTTCAGGACCAGCACGCCCTTGCCGGGCATGGACCGCACCAGGCCAAGGGTCTCCAGAACGGTGACGGCTTCGCGCAGGCTCGGGCGGCTGATGCCCAGTTGTTCGGCCAGCTCACGCTGGCCCGGCAGCATCTCGCCCGAGCGCCACTGGCCACGGGCCAGGGCGGCGCGGAGTTTTTCCACCACTGAATTGACGACGGTCGATGAGCTGATCACGGTGCTCTCCCAGGTGAAGCGGTCAGGTCACGACCCGCAGGCAGCGCCGAGGCGGGCCCTGCCGGGTCGGTACAGGTGCCCTTGCGTGGGCATATCGCATCAGAACTCCTGCTGATGAGCGGAGGGGTTCGGCTTTCTCGGGGTGAAGGCATAACCCTGCTGGCCTTCGAGCACCTTGTGCGCCCGCTGCAGGTCGATGTCCTTTTCCCAGCGGGCGATGGCCACGGTGGCCACGCAGTTGCCGATCAGGTTGGTCATGGCCCGGCCGATGCCCATGAACCAGTCGACCGCCAGCACCAGCACCAGGCCGACCACCGGAATCGCCGGGATCGCCGACAGGGTCGCGGCGAGGATCACCAGGGCCGAACCGGGAATGCCATGGGCGCCCTTGGAGGTGATCAGTGATACCAGCAGGATGGTCAGCAGGTCGGTCAGGGCCAGCGGAGTACCGGTGGCATTGGCGATGAAGACGATGGCCAGGGTCAGGTAGATCGAGAAACCGTCTAGGTTGAACGAGTAGCCGGTGGGAATCACCAGGCCGACCGTCGAGCTGCCGATGCCCAGGTGTTCGAGCTTGCGCATCACTTGCGGCAAAACGGCGTCCGAGGAGGCTGTACCCATGACGATCAGCAGGTCTTCACGGAAATACTTGAGGAACGGCAGGATCCGCAGCCCCGACACGCGCATCACCAGGCCGAGGATCAGCACGACGAAGGCCAGGCAGGTGACATAGAACAGGGCCACCAGGTTGCCCAGTTGCCGCAGCGATTCCAGGCCGTAGGTGCTAGTGGTGAAGGCGATGGCGCCGAATACGCCGATCGGCGCCAGGCGCACGATCATGCCCATGATGCGGAAGATCACATGGCTCAGTTCGTTGATCAGACGCGAGATGCCCGAGGCCGACTCGCCCACCAGGTTCAGGGCGCTGCCGAACAGGACCGAGAACAGCAGCACCTGCAGGATGTTGTTGTCGGCAAAGGCGCTGAGTACCGAGTTGGGGATCAGGTCCATCAGGAACTGCGTGGCCCCGCGCAGGTGTTGGCCACGATCGGCGAGGTCGCCCAGGGCGGCCTTGGACAGTTGCTCCAGATGGATGTTGGCGCCGCTGCCGATGCCGGTGGAGAAGGCCAGGATCAGCCCGATCAGCAGGGCAATGGTGGTCAGCACCTCGAAGTAGATCACCGACTTGAGGCCGATACGCCCGACCTTCTTCAGGTCGCCGGCGCCGGAAATGCCGCTGACCACCACGCAGAAGACGATCAGCCCGATCAGCATCTTGATCAGCTTGATGAAGCCGTCGCCCAGGGTTTGAGCTGGGTTGAGTATTCGGGAAGGGTGAGCCCGAAGATGATGCCCAGCACCAATCCAAGGACGACCTGAAGGAAAATCGAACGCGAGCACCATTTGAGCATGGGGAGGATCCTGGTCGGCGTTCCTTGTCCGGACCTGTGGCCACGGCATTGGAACTTAATTGTTGTGGTCTTACCGGTATGTCCAGTGCGGGTTCAGTCTACGCCCGGATTTTCTGGGATAACAAGCGGTTTTTCGAAAAATTGGTTCGACCGGTCTGACCAGTTATCGCGATGTGCCTTCGCTTCTGCAGGAGCAGGGCTTGTCGGGGGGCGCTCCTTGAGGGGGCAGGGGATTTTCTTGAGGCGAAAAAAAGCCCGGTCATCGCTGACCGGGCTCTTTCGTGCTGCGTGATGCGGGCGTATCAGGCGCCGTATACCGGCAGCTTCTTGCAGATGGCCTTGACCTTCTCGCGAACGGCATCGATCACCGCTTCGTTGTTCAGGTCAGCCAGGATGTCGCAGATCCAGCCAGCCAGCTCGCGGCATTCGGTTTCCTTGAAGCCACGGGTGGTGACAGCCGGGGTACCGAAGCGCAGGCCGGAGGTGATGAACGGCGAGCGTGGATCGTTCGGCACCGAATTCTTGTTCACGGTGATGAAGGCCTTGCCCAGGGCGGCATCGGCGTCCTTGCCGGAGATGTCTTGCTTGATCAGCGACAGCAGGAACAGGTGGTTCTGGGTACCGCCGGAGACCACGTCGAAGCCGCGGGCGATGAACACTTCGGCCATGGCCTGGGCGTTCTTCACCACTTGTTGCTGGTAAGCCTTGAACTCAGGCTGCAGCGCTTCCTTGAAGCAGATCGCCTTGGCCGCGATCACGTGCTCCAGTGGGCCGCCCTGGGCGCCCGGGAATACGGCGGAGTTCAGCTTCTTCTCGATTTCCGGGTTGGCCTTGGCCAGGATCAGGCCGCCACGCGGACCGCGCAGGGTCTTGTGGGTGGTGGTGGTGACCACGTCGGCGAACGGCACCGGGTTCGGGTAGACGCCAGCGGCGACCAGGCCGGCCACGTGGGCCATGTCGACGAACAGGTAGGCACCGACCTTGTCGGCAATGGCGCGGAAGCGGGCGAAGTCCAGCACCTGCGAGTAGGCGGAGAAACCGGCCACGATCATTTTCGGCTTGTGCTCGACCGCCAGGCGCTCGACTTCGTCGTAGTCGATCAGGCCGTTGGCGTCGATGCCGTACTGCACGGCGTTGTACAGCTTGCCGGAGGAGGAAACGCTGGCACCGTGGGTCAGGTGACCGCCGTGGGCCAGGCTCATGCCCAGGATGGTGTCGCCACCTTGCAGCAGGGCCAGGTAGACAGCGG
Source organism: Pseudomonas sp. Tof1 (assembly GCF_055390395.1). Lineage (NCBI taxonomy): Bacteria > Pseudomonadati > Pseudomonadota > Gammaproteobacteria > Pseudomonadales > Pseudomonadaceae > Pseudomonas > Pseudomonas sp. Tof1. The sequence goes on from NZ_AP024344.1 coordinate 878,398, forward strand.
CGTTGGCCTGGGAACCGGCGTGCGGCTGAACGTTGGCGTAGTCGGCGCCGAACAGTTCCTTGGCGCGGTCGATAGCCAGTTGCTCAACCACGTCGACGTATTCGCAGCCGCCGTAGTAGCGCTTGCCTGGATAGCCTTCGGCGTACTTGTTGGTCAGCACCGAACCCTGGGCTTCCATCACCGCGGGGCTGGTGTAGTTTTCCGAGGCGATCAGCTCGATGTGCTCTTCCTGGCGCTGAGCTTCTTGCTCCATGGCGGCAAAGAGATCGGCGTCGTACTTGGCAATAGTCAAATCACGGCTGAACATGGCGGTCCTCAAGGATCGGGGGGCAGAAAGGAGGGCATTCTAACTCAATGGTCTTTATCTGGCATATGAAAGGGCATCATGTCGCAGATAAGTGGCATTCAGCTTGGATTGGCGGGGGCCATCGCGGGCAGGCAGTTGCGTAAAACCGGTGGGAGCGGGCTTGCCCGCGAATAGCGTCAGCTGTCGCGCCGCGGGCTTTCAGTCGAACATGAACAGCGCATCATTGCTGAACTGCGCCTCGAAGCGGCCCGCCGCCATCGGCCGGCCGAACAGGTAGCCCTGCACCTCGTCGCAGCCGTGTTCACGCAGGAAGTCCAGTTGCTCGTGGGTCTCCACGCCCTCGGCGATCACCGCCAGGTTCAGGCTGTGGGCCATGGCGATGATCGCCCGGGCGATCTGCGCATCCTGTTCGCCCGACGGCAGGCCGTCGACGAAGGTTCGGTCGATCTTCAGCACGTCGATAGGGAACTGCTTGAGGTAGTTGAGCGAGGAGTAGCCGGTGCCGAAGTCGTCCACCGCGATGCTCAGGCCCAGGTTCTTGAGGCCGGCGAGGATCAGCATGGCTTCGCTGACTTCGCGCATCAGGATACTTTCGGTCAGTTCCAGTTCCAGGCACGCCGGCGGCAGGCCGGTGTCGCGCAGGATGGTGGCGATGCGCGTACCCAACTGGCCGTCGGAGAACTGCCGGGCGGAAATGTTCACCGAAACCTTGGGCACGCGGACCTTGTTCTGGTGCCAGGTCTTGAGCTGGCGGCAGGCCTCGGCCAGCACCCAGTCGCCGACATCCACCACCAGCCCCAGTTCTTCGAGTACCGGGATGAAGTCACCCGGCGGCACCAGGCCGCGACGTGGATGGCGCCAGCGCAGCAGTGCTTCGGCACCGGTCAGGCGCTTGCCGTCGCCGCTGAACTGCGGCTGGTAGTAGAGCACGAATTCGTTCTGTTCCAGGGCGTGGCGCAGGTCGCTTTCCAGCTCCAGGCGCTCCAGGGCGCTGGCGTTCATGTCGGCCTGGTAGAACTGGAAGTTGTTCTTGCCGCGCTCCTTGGCGTGGTACATCGCGGTATCGGCGTTCTTCATCAGTTGGCTGAGCTCGCTGCCGTCCTGCGGGCTCAGGGCGATACCGATACTGGCGGTGACGAAGAACTCGCGGCCTTCGAGCACGAACGGCGTGACCAGGCTGGTGAGAATCTGTTCGGCGACGTGAATCGCCCGGTTCAGAGCCATCTCGCGGGTCGCCCGTGGCTGCAGCAGCAGGGTGAACTCGTCGCCACCCATGCGCGCCACGGTGTCGTCCTCGGCGACGCAGGCCAGCAGGCGGGTGCCCATTTCCTTGAGCATGCGGTCGCCGGCGGCGTGGCCGAGGGAGTCGTTGATCGGCTTGAAGCGGTCGAGGTCGAGGAACATCAGCACCACCCACGCCTTCTGCCGCTCGGCCTGTTGCAGCGCGGTGTGCAGGCGGTCCTGGAACAGCGTGCGGTTGGGCAGGTGGGTCAGGGCGTCGTAGTAGGCCAGGCGGTGGATCCGCTGTTCGCTGGCCTTGCGCTCGCTGATGTCGCTGAAGAAGCACACGTAGCTGGCCAGGTCGCCCTCGTCGTCGAGCACCGCGGTGATGCCGACCCAGGCCGGGTAGTGCTCGCCGCTGCGGCGCTTGAGCCAGACTTCGCCTTCCCAGGTGTTGTGCTGCTCCAGTTGCTTGAGCACGTAGCGCAGGTGGGCTTCCTGCTGGTCGTCGACGGTAAGCATGTTGGGCAACTGGTCCAGCACGTCGGACACGGCATAACCGCTGACGCGGCTGAAGGCCTCGTTGGCCTGGACGATGTAGCCGGCCGGGTCGGTGATCAGGATCGCCGAGGTCGAGTGCTCGAATACCGTGGCCGCCATGCGCAGGTCTTTCTCCGCCCGGCGTTGCTGGCTGATGTCGCGGCCGACGCCGAGAATGCCTTCGAACGCGCCGTGCTCGTCCCAGACCAGCACCAGCCGCAGTTCGATCGGGATCTTGCGGCCGTCGGCCCGCAGGCAGTCGAACAGGAACAGCTGGGTCTGGACCTTGCTGCGCAGTTCGGCCAGTTGTTCGGGTTTGTCCAGGGCCTTGCTGACCCGTTCCATCAGTTGATAGATGCCGGTCAGTTGCGCCGGGTTGGCGATGGTCGAGTGCCAGCCGTGCTTGAACACCCAGTCGGCGTCATAACCGAGGACGGTCTGCACCGAAGGGCTGACATAGTTCAGCTGCAGCGTGCTGTCGGTGGAGAAGATCACGTCGCTGATGCTTTCGGCCAGCATTCGGTAGCGTTGTTCGCTGTCGCGCAGCGATTCGCTGGCTTCGATCTGGTCGGTGATGTCCTTGGCCACGCCGATGATCCGCGTGACCTGGTCGTACTTGTCCCGGGCCAGGGCCTGTTCGCGGATCTCGAAGCGCCGCCACTGGCCGTCGCGGTGGCGGAAACGCAGCTGGCACTGCAGCAACTGGCTGTAGCCGGCGTGGCGCTGCTGGTGGCGCAGGCGGTGATAATGCTCGGCATCCTCCGGGTGCAGCAGGATCTCCCAGAAGTATTCGCCCATCTGGTGCAGCTCGCTCTTGCTGTAGCCGAGCGTCTGACCCAGGTGGTGGTTGCTGAAGATCATCCGCTGGCTGATCACGTCCTGGACGTAGAGGTGGTCGGGCACCGTCCGGACCACGTCCGACCAGAAGCCTTCGCGTTCGAGCAGCGACAGTTCGATCAGTTTGCGACTGGTGATATCGCTGATGCTCAGGATCACCGCGTTGTAGTCGCTGGGGTCTTCCGGCAGGCGCAGCACCAGCCACAGGTGCTGGTCCTGGCCGTGGGCATCGGTCTGCTTGATTTCCAGTTCCAGCTGGCTCTGCCGGTTGATCAGCGCATCGACCAGCGGATAGCCGATACCGGTGACCTGGCTCGGGCAGCCCTCGATCAGGCAGCTCCAGGCGCTTTCGCGGGAGTCGACATTGAGCAGGCGCAGCGCGACCAGGTTGATTTCGGTGATGCGCAGTTGTTCGAACAGCAGGCGGCGATGTTGCGGGTCGTGGGCGACCCACTGCCTGAGGCTTTCGCTGTCGCCCAGTCGATGGTTTTCCAGGAACCCCGGCAGGCTGGAGAGATCGAGAACGCACAGCGCCACGCCGGTGCCTTCGAAGATTTCCTGGTAGCGCCGGCGGCCTTCATGCACCTGGCGCTGGCGGCGCCGCATGTTGATCAGCGCCAGCACCGGCAGCATCGACAGGCCCAGGCCCAGCAGACACTTGCCGATCAGGGCCGGCAGCAGTTCCTCGAGCATCTTGCGCTGGTCGAACAGGCCGCGCAGTTGCCAGTCGCTGTTGGACAGTGGCGCGATCAGCACGCTGTTGGCCTCGTCATCCGGCTGCAGCACCGACGGCCGCGGACTGATGTCGTTGTCGCGGCTGAGCACACGATGGTTCAGGCGGTTTTCGATCACCCAGGTCGGGCGGAATTTCTGTTCGGTCTGGCGGGTCAGGCTCTGGAACAGACTCGGCCCCAGGCGCAGCGCCCAGTAGCCGTTGGTCTCGCCAGTGGCCTGGCGCAGCAGCAGGTGGACGATCGAGCCATCGTCGTCGTTGGTGAAGTAGTAGGCCTGGGTGCGGTTGCTGTGCCGGACCAGTTCGCTCAGGTAGTCGATGTCACGGCTGTCGGTGGCGCTGTCGCTGATCAGGTTACCCTTGATGTCGAACAGGGCGAAGCTCTGGATGGAAGGCAGGGACAGGCGCAGTTTGCCGAGCAGTTGCTGTTGCTGCTCGGGGGTCTCGGGTTTCTCGAAGATCGGCAGCAGGTTGGCGGCGATCTGCGCATCGAGCTTCATGTTCAGGCTGATGTGATCGGCCAGCTCGGCGCTGTAGTCGATACTGTACTGGCGCTGGATCTTGCGGGTCTGCTGGAACTGGTCGATCAGTTGCCAGAACAGTACGGCGAGCATGAGCAGCACCAGGATCGCCAGAACAGCCTTGATTGTGCCGCGCAGGGGCGTGCCGGACACCTGGCGGGATGCGCGCGCGGACGATGGCGGGTTGGCGTTGCTCAAACTGTGATCCTGCGGTTGGGCTGGATTGGCGCGACGTGCACTATAAGCCGGACGCCCGAAGGGCGGCTAGCATGCCTTGACTTGTGGCAAAGTGCCAGCCCTGTTCCGCCCGGTGGTTTGCCCTGGTGCACACATTCAGGTAATTTTACCTGTTACGCGGGCGTTTTTGCGCTCCCATAGTTGACGCAGGATTGGCGCTGCATTCGATGATGCATAACGCATGCCGCGCAATGCTGCCGGCCCGGGCTGCGCCTTCATATTTCATCAGTCACTGACGCTAGGTTCTCCATGGCTCAATACGTCTTCACCATGCATCGGCTGAGCAAAGTTGTGCCGCCGAAGCGGGAAATCCTGAAAAACATCTCCCTGTCGTTTTTCCCGGGCGCCAAGATCGGCGTCCTTGGCCTGAACGGCTCGGGTAAGTCCACCCTGTTGAAAATCATGGCCGGCGTCGACACCGAGTTCGACGGTGAAGCGCGGCCGATGCCGGACCTGAATGTCGGCTACCTGCCGCAGGAGCCGCAACTGGATCCGACCAAGAGCGTGCGCGAAGTGGTCGAGGAAGCGGTCAGCGTGATCAAGGATGCCCAGGCCCGCCTGGACGAGGTCTACGCCGCCTACGCCGAGCCGGATGCCGACTTCGACAAGCTGGCCGCCGAGCAGGCCAAGCTGGAAGCGATCCTGCAGGCCAGCGATGGCCACAACCTGGAGCGCCAGCTCGAAGTCGCCGCCGACGCGTTGCGCCTACCGGCCTGGGATGCCCGTGTCGAACACCTGTCCGGTGGCGAGAAACGTCGCGTGGCCCTGTGCCGCCTGCTGCTTTCGGCTCCGGACATGCTGCTGCTCGACGAACCGACCAACCACCTGGACGCCGATTCCGTCGCCTGGCTGGAGCACTTCCTGCACGACTTCCCGGGTACCGTGGTGGCGATCACCCACGACCGTTACTTCCTGGACAACGTTGCCGGCTGGATTCTCGAACTCGACCGCGGCGCCGGTATTCCGTACGAAGGCAACTACTCGGGCTGGCTGGAAGCCAAGTCCGAGCGTCTGGCCCAGGAATCCAAGCAGCAGTCGGCTCACGAGAAGGCCATGAAGGAAGAACTGGAGTGGGTGCGCAAGGGCGCCAAGGCACGCCAGTCGAAATCCAAGGCCCGTCTGCAGCGCTTCGAGGAAATGCAGTCGCAGGAATTCCAGAAGCGCAGCGAGACCAACGAGATCTATATCCCGGCCGGTCCTCGCCTGGGCGACAAGGTCATCGAATTCAAGAACGTCACCAAGGGTTACGGTGATCGCGTTCTGATCGACAACCTGTCGTTCAGCATGCCGAAAGGCGCGATCGTCGGTGTGATCGGGGGTAACGGTGCCGGTAAATCGACACTGTTCCGCATGCTGATGGGCAAGGAGACTCCGGACTCGGGCAGCATCGAGATCGGTGAAACCGTGCAACTGGCCTGCGTCGACCAGAGCCGCGAGGACCTGGACGGCAGCAAGACCGTATTCCAGCAGATCTCCGACGGTTCCGACCAGATCCGCATCGGCAACTACGAGATCCCGTCGCGTACCTACGTCGGTCGCTTCAACTTCAAGGGTGGCGACCAGCAGAAGTTCGTCAAGGACCTGTCCGGTGGTGAGCGCGGTCGCCTGCACCTGGCACTGACCCTGAAGGAGGGCGGCAACGTCCTGCTGCTCGACGAACCGTCCAACGACCTCGACGTCGAAACCCTGCGTTCCCTGGAGGAAGCCCTGCTGGACTTCCCGGGCGCGGCCATCGTGATCTCCCACGACCGTTGGTTCCTGGACCGTGTGGCCACCCACATCCTGGCCTATGAGGACGATTCGCAAGCGGTGTTCTTCGAAGGCAACTACACCGAGTACGAAGCCGATCGCAAGAAGCGCCTCGGCGACGCAGCGGCCCAGCCACATCGCGTACGGCACAAGAAACTGGCCTGATCGGGCCGGCTGTGGAAAAAAGCGGAGCCTTCGGGCTCCGTTTTTTTATGCCCGCCTTTGCGCTGTTTCCGCTTTGGTGCGTCGTCGTGCTCTCATGCGCTTTTAGGGTGCTCTCAGGGCCTGATTCACCCATGGATTTACATAAAAAGCACCATTTAAATTCATAAGTGCGACATTTTGCACTGTCATAGTGCCAGTTCAGTTGCTAAAGTCCGGGTCGACTTATTGAAAACGACAACTCATTGACGAGACCCTTCCCATGATCGAATCAGTCGACCACTTCCTTGCCCGTCTGAAAAAACGCGATCCGGACCAGCCGGAATTCCACCAGGCGGTGGAGGAGGTCCTGCGCAGCCTGTGGCCTTTTCTGGAGGCCAATCCGCACTATCTGACCTCGGGCATCCTCGAGCGTCTGTGTGAGCCGGAACGGGCCATCACGTTTCGCGTGTCGTGGGTCGACGATCAGGGCAAGGTCCAGGTCAACCGTGGCTTCCGCATCCAGATGAACAGCGCTATCGGCCCGTACAAGGGCGGCCTGCGCTTCCATCCGTCGGTGAACCTCGGCGTGCTGAAGTTCCTCGCCTTCGAGCAGAGCTTCAAGAACGCCCTGACCTCACTGCCGATGGGCGGCGGCAAGGGCGGTTCGGACTTCGACCCCAAGGGCAAGAGCGATGCGGAAGTCATGCGTTTCTGCCAGGCGTTCATGAGCGAGCTGTATCGCCACATCGGTGCCGATGTGGACGTGCCGGCTGGTGACATCGGCGTCGGCGCCCGGGAGATCGGCTTCCTGTTCGGCCAGTACAAGCGCCTGGCCAACCAGTTCACTTCGGTACTGACCGGCAAGGGCATGAGCTACGGCGGCAGTCTGATCCGTCCGGAAGCCACCGGCTTCGGCTGCGTGTACTTCGCCGAGGAGATGCTCAAGCGCCAGGGCGACCGCGTCGAAGGCAAGCGCGTGGCGATCTCCGGCTCCGGCAACGTCGCGCAGTACGCGGCACGCAAGGTCATGGATCTGGGTGGCAAGGTGATCTCGCTGTCCGACTCCGAAGGCACGCTGTACTGCGAGGCCGGGCTGACGGAGGAACAATGGCAGGCGCTGATGGCGCTGAAAAACGTCCAGCGCGGTCGGATCAGCGAACTGGCGCAACGTTTCGGCCTGGAATTCCTCGCGGGTCAGCATCCATGGGCCCTGAGCTGCGATATCGCGCTGCCGTGTGCGACCCAGAACGAACTGGATGCCGAGGCGGCCCGGACCCTGCTGCGCAATGGCTGCATCTGCGTGGCCGAAGGCGCGAACATGCCGACCACCCTGGAGGCTGTGGATATCTTCATCGACGCCGGCACCCTGTTCGCCCCGGGCAAGGCCTCGAATGCGGGCGGCGTGGCGGTCAGCGGCCTGGAAATGTCGCAGAACGCCATGCGCCTGCTGTGGACCGCCGGTGAGGTCGACAGCAAGCTGCATGGCATCATGCAGTCGATCCACCATGCCTGCGTGCACTACGGTGAGGAGAACGGTCGGGTCAACTACGTCAAGGGCGCGAACATCGCCGGCTTCGTCAAGGTCGCCGAGGCCATGCTGGCCCAGGGCGTGGTCTGAGTCTCTCTAGGCCGGGTCGATCCGGGTGATCTCGATCATCCGGTCGCCGGCCGGACGCCTCCACAACACCTCATCGCCGAGGCGCGCCCCGAGCAGCGCCCGTCCCAGCGGCGAGCCCCAGTTGATCAGGCCGCTGGCGTAGTCGGCCTGGTCTTCCCCCACCAGTTGCACCCGCTGTTGCCGGTCCTGTTCATCGACGAAGGTCACTTGGCTGCCAATCTGCACGACTTCGCTGGAGGTCGCTGGCGCGGCGAGTTGGGCGCTGGCCAGGCGCTGGTTGAAATAGCGCAGGTCGCGTTCGATGTCGGCCAGGCGCTGTTTGTCGGCCTGGTCGCCCAGGGCGCTCTGCTGACCATGCTCGGTCTGCAGGGCGGCGACGCGTGCCTGCAACTGGGTCAGGCCCGTCGGGGTGACGTAGTTGGGTTGGGTGCTGATCTGGCGCTCCACCGGCTGGCTGGCCTGGGTGGCGGCACTGTCTTCATTGACGAAGGCGCGACTCATGGCGTTCTCCCTTGACTGGCATGGGCAGCATGCTCGCAGGATCCGGCAGGGAATGGTTGCCCGAAAGCGACCTATTGCGAACGGTAGGCCCTTGCCGCATCGCGGTCCTTTTCCTGTTGCCAGGCACGCTCGCGCTCATCCCAGTGGCGGTCCTTGTAGGCCTCGCGGTCTTCGTTCTCGCGCATCGCCTGGCATTGGCGGAAACCGTCGTCCCAGCCGGTGGCGTACTCATGCTGCTGGAGGTAGCGGGGCACGTTTTTCCTGAATTGACCGGTGATGGCCCCGGCGGCTTGCCGGCCGCTGGCACAACCGTCGTCGAAACCATCGGCGAAGGCCGGTGGATAACCTTGCATGAGCAGATGGTCGCGGGTCGACTCGCACCCGGCGAGTGCGATCACCACGCCCAACAACAGCCAACGCCACATTCCGACACCCTGATTGCCTTACCTGCCTGTCGTTGAGTGTAGGCCGTTCTTTGTCAGTAAGGCGTGAAGGCGCGGTCGCGAGGCGGTTGTGATTGAGCGGTTTGTACCCTCGGCGGGTAAATTTTTCCGGCACGAGTCGTCATCTTTCGATGTAGGGTAATAGCGAGCCGACCGCTCTAAGTCGGTTGTTTCAGCCTCGCGCGAAGGCGCGGGGACGTGTGTGGTCAAAGAAAGAGAGTTGTGTATGAGTTGTTTCAAAGCCCATGGCATGGGTGTCGGCCTGACCTTGTCCGCCTGCGTTGCCTTGGGTGAGCCTCTTCCCGAGAGTTCCCTGCTGGATCGTTATGGCATGACGGTGGACGATCTGCCTGCTGCCACCGTGACACAAGCCCCCAAGGCGGCAGTCGAGGAGCCCGCCAGTCTGTTTCAACTACAACCTGAGCCGCCCCTGGTGGATATTCGCCTCGGCGAGCAGAAAGCGCTGGAGAGTGTGGGTAACATCACCATCGACAACATGCTCAGGCGCGATCAGGAGCATTGCCTGCGTCTGCTGGGGCAGTCGCTGGAACGCGACCCCGGGCATACGAAACTGAAATGTGACTGACCCGGATGGGCATGTCGTGGCCCGCGCCGTCGCGGGCCCGGCTCAATAGTGATACCACTTCAGTTCCAGCATCACCTCGTTTTCCGCCGACGCCAGTTTGCTGAATTCGCGCTGGGCGCTCAGGCGCAGGCCGAGGTTGCGCGACAGCTCCCATTGCTGGTTGAGGCTCAGGCTGCGGCGCACTTCACCGTTGGTGAAATAGTCGCCCTTGGCTTCCAGGCTCAGGTTGCCCAACGGATTCTTCCACAGCAGGCCGGTGTTGAAACCGCTGGCCGGTGACACGAAGGCGGCGAAGTCGGCATTGTGCTCCAGGCGCACGGTGCCCAGGGCGAAGCCGAGCAGGTCGTCGCCCAGTTGCCAGGTGGCGCCGCCGCCGCCGTTGACATGGCTGACCAGGGTCTGGTCGTCATGCTTGCCCGGGACCCGCTCCAGGCCACCCGTCACCTGCCAGGACCACGGCTGCAGCAGCGCGTTGCGTGGTGTCAGCGAACGGATGGTCGCCAGGTCCAACTGTTGCAGTTGCCAGTGGTTGCCTTCGTACTGGCGCAGTTTCATCTGCAGGATTTCGATCTGGGCACCCAGCGGGAAACCCTCGGCGTTGTCGTTCAGGTCGTGATAGGCCATGCGCAGGCCGTACTCGCCGAAGGCCTGGTCGCCCCGGGTACCGAGCCCGGCCTGCCAGGTGCGCGACTCATGGCCGTTTTCCGGCAGCCCTGGCGGGGTGATTTGCAACTCCGGTGCCGGGTTGCGGTTGATCGCCCGCAGCAGTTCGAAGCTGCGTTGCGCGCGTACCGGGTCGCGCTCCTGGCCATTGGCCCGGTAGCGTTCGAGCCGATAGGCGGCATCGACGATCAGCGCCTGACGCTCGCGCGGCTGAGCCTTGAAGGCCGGGTCTTGCAGGGCGTTCTGGTCGGCGCTGACCTTGAGTACCCATTGCTGTTCCTCGGGGTCCAGCGGCTTGGCCCGCTCCAACAGCTCACGCTCGCGGGACGGGCGGTAGTCGATCTTCTCCACCAGGCCGGCTTCCTTGACCGCCTTCACGGTGTCGGTGGGGATGGCCGTCAGGGGGAACTGTCCGGTCAGGTGCAGGCCGGGGCGGGCGACCTGCAGCAGTTCCAGCAGGCGATAGGAGCAGTTTTCGTCGAAGAAGAAATAGTCGAAGCGGATCTGCTTCAGTTCCCAGACGTGCTCGACCATCCGCGCGGTTTCTTCCGGAGTCAGGTTCAGCCGGTACTCCCACAGATCGCGGTTTTCCAGGCTGCGGTATTCCGACAGTTTCTCCTGGTAGGGCACCAGGGCGAACAGCCCCGGATAACCGCCCATCAGGCCTTTCCAGGCATAGAGGATGCTGTTGTCCGAGCCTTCGATGTAGGCGCCGAAGTTGATCGCGTAGCTGAGCAGCGAGGTCTGGTCGCGCTGCACATCGGCCTGGTCGATTCGCAGCAGGGTGTGGCCGAACATCGATGACGGGCTGTTCAGGTAGGCGGCGGGAAAGATCATCACCGTGCTGTGGGGGGCGACATCCTTGAACCACTGGTTGAATTCCGAGCAGTCCGGCGTCGGCAGGTCCTTGAGTTGCAGTTGTGTCTTGAGCCAGCGGGTACGTGCCGGGTAGACGCATTGGGCGTGCTGATTGCCGGCGCTGGCCGGTGCGTAGAGTGCGGCGACGGTGGCCTTCAGCTCCGCATCGGGGTGATGGGCGCCGTCAGCGGCGAGAAAAAATTTGCTGTCGCTGACGTAGCTGCGCCAGCCGCCGAGCTTGGCGTGTTCATAATGGCCCAGGGAGATCCAGAAGGGATCGTTGGCCAGTTGCTGCAAACGTTGATCGTCGAGGTGTGAAGCGGCCTGGAGTGGGGTACAGGCACAGAGCGCCAGGTAGGCAAGGCGTTTGAGCATGGTCGGCAACTGTTGTCCGGGTCGGGCAGGGAATGCCCGCCCCGAAGGGCGGGCGGGTCACGCTCAAGCCTGGGTGGCGTACTTGGCCAGGCGTGGATCGCTCTTGAGAACGGCCAGGGTGTTGGTGTGCACGTCGTCGGCGGTGACGTCGGCCTTGTTGAAGATCTGCTGGAAGTGCTCGTGAGTCACGGCGGCGAAATGCGCACGATCTTCCGGCGCCACACCGAGCACCACGGCGTAGGTGGTCAGCGCCTCGCCCTGGCCCTTGGCCATGTCTTCCGACAGTTCGTTCATCATGCCATTCATGGCGATCCAGGATTTGCCGCCATAGGTCAGCGCGTCCTTGGTCGAGCAGCCGTTGGTACCGGAGGTCATGCCGAAGGTGGCGTTACCGGAGGTGCCGTTGGTGGTGGAGGCCAGGAAGTGCGCCGGGGTACCGCGCTGGCCTTTGAACAGCATGTTGCCCCAGCCGCAATCCGGGCCGCCTGGTGCCTGGGCCATGGCCTGGAGAGAGACGACGGTGAAGAGAGTACCGAGAAGAATCCGTTTCATAGCTTTGTTCTCTTTGTGTGCATGTCAAAACAAGGGACCGGTCTGTTCGAGCCCCGGTGGGCCGGTTATGGTCCGGCCGCGCACGTTGGAGTTTAGGCACGATCCAAGGGTTCCGTGATTTTTTGCCTGAAGAATGATGTACATGCTTTGTAGTACGGTTCCGAGGGCTTTTGTCCCGCCGTGAGGTTTCGCCTGCCTGTCGCCTTGCCAGCCGGGGGCGGCGAGCGCCAGAATGCCTGCATCTGCCCCGCCTGATGTAAGGAAGCCCGATGTCTGATTCTGTTGCTGCCAGCCTGCGTCTTGCGCCTGAAGCGCTGACTCGCCCTTTTTCCGCTGAACAGTTCAGCTTCTCCACCACCAATGATCTGGAGCCTTTTCGCGGTGTGCTCGGCCAGGAACGCGCGGTCGAAGCGTTGCAGTTCGGTGTGGCGATGCCACGCCCCGGTTACAACGTATTTGTCATGGGCGAGCCGGGAACCGGTCGCTTCTCGTTCGTCAAACGCTACCTGAAGGCCGAGGGCAAGCGTCTGCAGACTCCTTCGGACTGGGTCTACGTCAACAATTTCGATGAGCCGCGCGAGCCGCGGGCGCTGGAGCTGCCCGCGGGCGAGGCCGGCGCGTTCATCAGTGATATCGGTGGCCTGATCGACAACCTGCTGGCGACCTTTCCGGCAGTTTTCGAGCACCCGTCCTACCAGCAGAAAAAGAGCGGTATCGACCGTTCCTTCAATCAGCGTTATGACCGCGCCCTGGACGTGATCGAGCGCCTGGCACTGGAGAAGGACGTCGCCCTGTACCGTGACAGCAGCAATATCGCCTTTACCCCCATGAGCGACGGCAAGGCCCTCGACGAGGCGGAGTTCGCCCAATTGCCGGAGGCCGAGCGCGAGCGTTTCCACACCGACATCGCCGAGCTCGAGGAGCGCCTCAACGAGGAACTGGCCAGCCTGCCGCAATGGAAGCGCGAGTCGAGCAACCAACTGCGTCAGTTGAACGAGGAAACCATCACCCTGGCGCTGCAGCCGCTGCTGGCGCCATTGTCGGAGAAGTACGCGGAAAACGCGGCGGTCTGCGGTTATCTGCAAGCCATGCAGGTCAATCTGCTGCGCACCGTGGTCGAGCAACTGGTGGACGACAGCAAGACCGATGCGGTGGCGCGCAAGCTGCTCGAGGAGCAGTACGCCCCGAGCCTGGTGGTCGGGCATCCGGCCAGCGGCGGTGCGCCGGTGGTGTTCGAACCGCATCCGACCTACGACAACCTGTTCGGCCGGATCGAATACAGCACCGACCAGGGCGCGCTGTACACCACCTACCGGCAACTGCGCCCGGGCGCGCTGCACCGGGCCAATGGCGGCTTCCTGATCCTCGAAGCCGAGAAGATGCTCAGCGAGCCGTTCGTCTGGGATGCCCTCAAGCGTGCCCTGCAGTCGCGCAAGCTGAAGATGGAGTCGCCGCTGGGCGAACTGGGACGCCTGGCGACCGTGACCCTGACGCCACAGATGATCCCTTGCAACTCAAGGTCATCATCATTGGCGCGCGTCATCTGTATTACACCCTGCAGGACCTGGACCCGGACTTCCAGGAGATGTTCCGCGTGCTGGTGGACTTCGACGAAGACATTCCGATGGTCGACGAGAGCCTGGAACAGTTCGCCCAGTTGCTCAAGACCCGTACCTCGGAAGAGGGCATGGCGCCGCTGACCGCCGACGCGGTGGCGCGCCTGGCGACCTACAGCGCCCGCCTGGCCGAACACCAGGGGCGGCTGTCGGCGCGCATCGGTGATCTGTTCCAACTGGTCAGTGAGGCGGACTTCATCCGTCACCTGGCCGGCGACGAGCGCACCGATGCCGGGCATATCGAGCGGGCGCTGAAAGCCAAGGCCACGCGCACCGGCCGGGTCTCGGCGCGGATTCTCGACGACATGCTGGCGGGGATCATCCTGATCGATACCGACGGTGCGGCGGTCGGCAAGTGCAACGGCCTGACGGTGCTGGAGGTCGGCGATTCGGCGTTTGGCGTGCCGGCGCGGATCTCCGCCACGGTCTATCCGGGGGGCAGCGGTATCGTCGATATCGAGCGTGAGGTGAACCTTGGGCAGCCGATTCACTCCAAGGGGGTAATGATTCTCACCGGCTATCTGGGTAGCCGGTATGCCCAGGAGTTCCCCTGGCGATCTCCGCGAGCATCGCCCTGGAGCAGTCCTACGGTTATGTCGATGGCGACAGCGCGTCCCTCGGCGAGGCCTGTACGCTGATTTCGGCCCTGTCGAAGACCCCGCTCAAGCAGTGCTTCGCCATTACCGGCTCGATCAACCAGTTCGGTGAGGTGCAGGCGGTGGGCGGGGTCAACGAGAAGATCGAGGGCTTTTTCCGGCTCTGCGAGGCCCGTGGCCTGACCGGCGAGCAGGGGGCGATCATCCCGCAGGCCAACGTCGCGACGCTGATGCTCGACGAGAAGGTCCTGCAGGCGGTGCGTGCCGGGATGTTCCACGTGTATGCGGTACGCCAGGCCGATGAGGCGCTGAGCCTGCTGGTGGGCGAGCCGGCCGGTGAGCCGGATGCCGACGGCCAGTTCCCGGAGGGCAGCGTCAACGCGCGGGTGGTGGAGCGCCTGCGGGTGATTGCCGAATTGATCAGCGAGGACGACCTCAAGGAGGCCGAGAAGGAGGCCGCCGAGCAGGCGCTGGCGGAGGTCAAGCCGTCCTGACAGGCGTTGTGGCGGCGGGCTCGCTGTGGGAGCGGGCCCGTCCGCGAAGCTTTTGGGGGGCGCCCTTGGGGGCGCCTGCGCTGACGAACCTGCTCTCCCAAGGGGTAGGTCAAGAGTTTGACGTTTTTCGAAAAAGGTGTCCGTTTGTCCTCCAGGCTCTTGTGTTGCCTGGATTTAACCTATTCTCTGGGCAAGGACATCCACTGTAGTCACTGGAACGATACAGGCTCCATCGGGGTCTGAAGACAGGATCTACCGAGGGTCGCCGTCATGTCGCGCAGCCTGTGTCTCACCCGTCAATGCCTGGGTCTGGTCACCCGTATCGAATGCGTTATTCGCCCGCTTGCCGGGGATAACGGAATGTGGACCCTCCTGTTCGCCGCCGGAATGGCCGGAGAACAACCTTCCGCGATCAAGTCCCAGGGCCCGTTCCATGGCCCCTTCGTTGCCGAATCCATCCTCGACTCGATTGTCGAAAGCCTGACCCTGCACGGCTACCAGTTGGCCGAGGAGCCGCAGATCTGGCGGCTGCACCTGCAGGCGCAGCTACGGCAGATCAACGGCGAACGCAGCCGGCAACTGCATTGAGCAGTCATTCGGCCGGTTCGTTGTTCTGGACCTTGTCGAGCTTGACCTCGAAGCCGTATTCGACGGTCTGCAGGTCGGTGCGCTGGTAGCTTTCCAGGTGTGTCGGCTGGCCGTAGAAGTAATGCACCTCATAAACCGGCGTCGAGCCGGTTTTTCCGTTGTGGCTGCTGGAGAGAATCTCTTTCAGATAGTTGCCGCTGTCGTCCTTGGCATAAAAGCGCCAGGCATCGGCAGGGAACTGTTTCTGATCGACCACCAGGGCGTTGCCCCGTAGCTCCAGGCCCTTGGGCAACTGGCGGGCATCGAGGCTGTTCTTCTGGATGTTGGCGAGAAACAGCGGGATCGAGCCGATGGCGTAGGCCGGCGTTTCCGGAAACAGGTTGAGATCGTAGGTGATCGAGCCTTCCATCGGATCGACTTCGAAGGCTTCCTTGGGCAGTTCCAGTGGTTCGCCGCGCTTGCCCTGTTCGTCTTCGGCGAAAAAGGTCACCGGGCTGTCGCCGAGGTTGAAGGAGGAACCGAGCAACTCGTCGTTGAAGGTCCGGGGATGGTCGAACTCGATGCGCGCGGCGCTGGCGTCCTCGACCGACTGGCTGATGCTGACGCTCTTTTTCAGGTGCTCGGCATCGAGGTTGGCGTCCTTGAGGTAGTTGGCGGCCTGATCGTCGTAGACCACCACGGGCATTGGCAACGCCTGGATTTCCTTGCCGGTGGGGTTGTCGAACTGGCGTACCGGCAGGTCGAGGTCCTTGCGGTTGACCACCGCATCGGAGAAATCCAGCACGCTGATTTCCAGCCTGTCGACCAGGCCGTTGAAGTACACACGGGTGTAGCGGCTGGGCTGGCCGGCCTCGAAGGTTTTCTGCTCATC
This sequence comes from Pseudomonas sp. Tof1, assembly GCF_055390395.1. Classification (NCBI taxonomy): domain Bacteria; kingdom Pseudomonadati; phylum Pseudomonadota; class Gammaproteobacteria; order Pseudomonadales; family Pseudomonadaceae; genus Pseudomonas; species Pseudomonas sp. Tof1. The sequence continues at coordinate 894,448 of NZ_AP024344.1, forward strand.
GTCGAGTTTCTTCTCGAACTCGTCGCTCCAGCTCTTCTGCTTGAGCATTTCGTCCAGTTGCTTCTGATAGAAGTCGAGCTGGGCGGCATTCTCGTTGATCGAGCCCGAGCGCGAGAGGAACTGCCCGGTTTTATCCCGGGCCTGGACGATCAGCGGGTTCAAGAGGGTATCGCCGAGTTGCGGGGCTTGCGGCGCGCTGTTGCTCAGTTCGACTTCGGCATTGTTCCTGTCGAGGGACACCAGGGTCAGGCTGATGTTGTCCTGGATCTGGCGCTTGCCGATGTCCTTGCCGGTCAGGCTGAAGGTCACGATTTTGCGCGGGGCGATCACCTCGATCTTGCCGTGCAGGGTGACCGGCTGTGGCTGTTTGCTGTTCTCGATCTCCAGCCCCTCGATATAGGGGTAGCTGACGGTCAGGTCATCCGGGTTGGTCAGGTTCGCGCTGGAGGGGCTCAACTGGATCCCGGGATCGGTTTCCGACCATTCCGGCTGGAAAGGGATCACCTGCTTGTCGCTGAGGGTTACCGACTGCCATTCCAGTGCGTGGGGGAAGGGGAATTCGGTCGGGTAGTTGAAACTGAACGGGAAGATCGGCTGCAGGTCGGTCAGGTAGTCGGAGCTGGATTTCTTGCGCAGCACGAACAGCCCGTTGATATAGGTCTCGGCCAGGGCCTGGGGGCTTGCGTAGTGCTTGAGCAACGCCAGGGCATCGTCGCCGTACTCGGTCTCGATCGGCTTGTCCCGCAGGCGCAGGCGGGCCCGTTCGAGCAGCAGCAGCGAGCCGCCGAGGTCCGCCACGGCGTCCTTGAGCTTGGGGTCCTGAATGCCGTCCAGGGTTTTCTCGAACTGCGCGGTCCGTTCTTCAAGGCTGGCCTGGGGCGGCTTGTCGTGGGGCGAGCAGGCGTTCAGCAGCAGAGCGGCCGAGAGTCCGAGGCAACCCAGGGGGCGTCGCAAATCCATTGTTCAGTTTTCCTGTCCACAGTACATGCGCGATGTCATTGATGCCGACACTAGCAGAAAATTGCCCGGAAGCAGCTGTCCTGCCGTTGAACGAGGTGCGTGATGCAGGCTTTTTCCCTCGGGTTGAGGCGCTGGTATACTCGCGGCCATTTTCAGGCGATATGTGAGATTCATGGAACGGTTTATTGAAAATGCGATGTATGCGTCGCGCTGGCTGTTGGCGCCGATCTACTTCGGCTTGTCCCTGGGGTTGCTGGCACTGGCCCTGAAATTCTTCCAGGAAGTGTTTCACGTTATTCCCAACGTGTTTTCCATGGCCGAGTCCGAGCTGATCCTGGTGCTGCTGTCGATGATCGACATGGCCCTGGTGGGCGGGCTGCTGGTGATGGTGATGATGTCCGGCTACGAGAACTTCGTCTCCCAGCTGGATATCTCCGACGACAAGGAGAAGCTCAGCTGGCTGGGCAAGATGGACTCCACTTCGTTGAAGATGAAAGTGGCGGCGTCCATCGTGGCGATCTCCTCGATTCACCTGCTGCGGGTGTTCATGGACGCCAAGAACGTCGATCCGGTGCATCTGCAGTGGTACGTGATCATTCACATGACGTTCGTGGTCTCGGCGTTCGCCATGGGCTACCTGGACAAGGTGACCAAGCACTGATCCCCGGCTGCCATGTCGACCCGCACCGCCCGTTCGTTGTGAAACGCACGGGCGGTGTCGTTTCTGGGGATGGGCTGCTAACCGTGGGTGCTTCTGTGCTAGTCTGCCCACCCTTTTTGGTTCCGGGCGCGAGGGGAGATGCCGTGTTTTCAGGGTATTTTCCGGAGCAGTCCCACAGCGGAGCAGTATGATGTCCGAAGTAAATCTGTCCACCGACGAAACCCGCGTCAGCTACGGTATTGGCCGTCAGTTGGGTGACCAGCTGCGTGACAACCCGCCACCCGGCGTCAGCCTGGACGCGATCCTGGTCGGTCTGACCGACGCCTTCAACGGCCAGCCAAGCCGTGTGAGCCAGGAAGAACTGTCCGCCAGCTTCAAGGTCATTCGTGAAATCATGCAGGCCGAAGCGGCCGCCAAGGCTGAAGCCGCAGCGGGTGCCGGCCTGGCGTTCCTGGCGGAAAACGCCAAGCGTGAAGGTATCACCACTCTGGCCTCGGGCCTGCAGTTCGAAGTGCTGACCCAGGGTGACGGCGCCAAGCCGACCCGTGAGGATACCGTGCGCACTCACTACCACGGTACCCTGATCGACGGCTCCGTGTTCGACAGCTCCTACGAGCGTGGCCAGCCTGCCGAGTTCCCGGTGGGTGGCGTGATCGCCGGTTGGACCGAAGCCCTGCAACTGATGAACGCCGGCAGCAAATGGCGTCTGTACGTGCCGAGCGAGCTGGCCTATGGCGCCCAGGGCGTTGGCAGCATCCCGCCGCACAGCGTGCTGGTGTTCGACGTCGAGCTGCTGGCCGTCCTGTAAGCCGCTGCTGAAGCAGGCGGTGCGGCGATCCGACTGGCCCGCGCAGAGGCGATGGCCTGTTCGCGACTAAATCGTATCGCCGGACCGCCTGCTCCCACAGGGGCAGTGGTGTGAGCCTGAGTAGAGTTCACATCTGCAGCTTGCTGTGGAGATCCGCCGTGGGGCGCAATGCCCGGGCATAACAGAACAGGAACAGGTTGCGCACCAGTTCCTTGAGCACCAGCGGTTCGCTGGAACTCAACCCGCTGACATCCAGGTCGCCCTGGTCCTGCAGCTCATGCAGCGCTTCTTCCTCCAGTACCGCACAGACTTCACCCGTTTCCCGATGCAGGATGCGCAGGTAAGGGTGTGGGCGGTCCAGCCAGGCATCGATCAAATAAGTCATGGTCTCATCTCCTTGATGGGTTTCAATGAGAATAATTCTTATTCAAAGAATAGCAAGTGCCTATTGGCGGATTCCTGGTTTTTCTGTGGGGGAATTGGTCTGAAATCGGGAATCGGGGGAGGAGGGGGACGCCAGGGGGAAACTGCCGGTGATCCGGGGCTGCTGGCGACAGGGGCTGGTGCCGCGTCGCCAGCGTGGCATTTCCTCAGGCTTTGCGGACGAATTCCGATTTGAGTTTCATCGGGCCGATGCCGTCGATCTTGCAGTCGATATCGTGGTCGCCATCGCACAGGCGGATGTTCTTCACCTTGGTGCCGACCTTGACCACCAGCGAGGTGCCCTTGACCTTGAGATCCTTGATCACGGTAATGGTGTCGCCATCCTGGAGGATATTGCCCACGGAGTCCTTCTTCACGTTGTCGTCGGAGGCGGCTTCGGCTTCGCCGTTGGCGGACCACTCATGGGCGCACTCCGGGCAGACCAGCTGGACGCCGTCTTCGTAGGTGAACTCGGAATTGCATTTCGGGCAGGGTGGCAACGTGCTCACTAGGGCTCCTCAGGTTTTGGGAAGGCTAAAAGCGCACATTATATAGGGTTTTGTCGGCGAGGGGGGAATGACGCGGACGTCTGCCGGAGCGTGCGGTTCGCCACACCGCACGCTCCGGCAAGGAGAGGTGTGTCAGTGGGTGCGGGCGACGGCGAACTCGCTCAGTTCGACCAGCGCATCGCGGTATTCGCTGGCTGGCAGCGCCTCCAGGCAGGCAATCGCCCGGGCCACGTAGTCACGGGCCAGTTGGGCGGTGTATTGCAGCGAGCCCGAAGCTTCCACGGCAGCGCGGATGCTTTCCAGGTCCTCGATTCCGCCTTTCTGGATGGCCCGACGTACCAGGGCGGCCTGTTCCGGCGTGCCTTCGCGCATGGTGTAGATCAGCGGCAGGGTCGGCTTGCCTTCGGCGAGGTCGTCACCGACGTTCTTGCCCAGGGTCTCGGCATCGCCCTTGTAGTCCAGCAGGTCGTCGACCAGTTGGAAGGCCACGCCGAGGTGGTCGCCAAAGGTACGCAGGGCTTCGGCCTGCTCCGGTGTCGCGCCGCACAGGGCGGCGGCGCTGTGGGTCGAGGCCTCGAAGAGCATCGCGGTCTTGCCGCGGATGACTTCCATGTAGGTTTCTTCGGTGGTGCTGGCGTCGCGGACCTTGGACAGTTGCAGCACTTCGCCCTCGGCGATGATGCGGGTGGCCTGGGAGAGGATCTTCATCACCGGCATCGAGCCCAGTTCGACCATCATCTCGAAGGAGCGCGAATAGAGGAAATCACCGACCAGGACGCTGGGCGCGTTGCCCCACATGGCGTTGGCGGTGGAGCGGCCGCGGCGCATGCCGGACATGTCGACCACATCGTCATGCAGCAGGGTGGCGGTGTGCAGGAATTCGATGGTGGCTGCCAGCAGGCGCAGGTCGTCGCCTTCGCGACCCAGGGCCTTGCCGCAAAGCAGTACCAATAAAGGACGCAGGCGCTTGCCCCCGGCCGAGGTGATGTAGTCACCGATTTTCGAGACCAGCGGCACCCGGGAAGTCAGCTGCTTCTTGATGATACCGTCGACGGCGCTAAAATCGTCCGCCACCGCGCGGTAGAAAGCTTGGGGTTGCATCAGCGAGGGTCGCTCCAGAAGGGTTGCGCGGCATGCTAGGGCGGGGGTACGGCCTGTCAAGGCGGCCCCGGGCGCCGTGAACGCTGCTGCGCTCGATAATCCTGCCCCAAAAGCCGGTTCGGACGACCGTTTTCAGGGAGAACGTCCGCAGGACAGCGCCTCCTATCCACTTGCAAGGAATCGACAGCTTGCGTACAATCGCGCACCCTGAACTTCCTGGGCAGCACCTGCCTTACGCAATTGCACTTGGGCCGTTCCAGCCCCATGCAGCCATGCCAGCCAATACCTTTACCTATTAAGCGCTGGGTGAGCAGGATTATCGGAGAAATACCATGTCTTACGCAGTAATCGTTACCGGCGGCAAGCAGTACAAAGTCGCCCCAGGTGAATACCTGAAGATTGAAAAACTGGAAGTCGCCACTGGCGAATCCGTTACCTTTGATCGCGTTCTGTTGGTTGCCAACGGCGACGACGTGAACATCGGTGCTCCAGTTGTTGCTGGCGCTACCGTTTCGGCTGAAGTGGTTTCCCAAGGCCGTCACGACAAGGTCCGCATCATCAAGTTCCGCCGTCGTAAGCACCACATGAAGCGCATGGGTCACCGTCAGTGGTACACCGAGATCAAAATCACCGGTATTCAGGCTTAATTCGCCTAATTCCCTTTTTGGAGTATTGAACTCATGGCACACAAAAAAGCTGGTGGTAGTACCCGTAACGGTCGCGACTCAGAAGCCAAACGACTTGGCGTGAAGATGTACGGCGGCCAGGCTATCAAGGCGGGCAACATCATCGTGCGTCAGCGCGGCACCCAATTCCACGCCGGTTATGGCGTTGGCATGGGTAAGGATCACACCCTGTTCGCTAAAGTCGAAGGCGTGATCAAGTTCGAAGTAAAAGGCGCCTTCGGTCGTCGTTACGTGAGCGTCGTCGCAGCTTAATCGCGGCAATGCTGGAGAAGCCCTGTCTTGCGACGGGGCTTTTTCGTTTGTGGGGTGAGTCTCTTGCAAAGCTGTTCGTGTGAGCCGTGCGCTGGTTTCATGGGTGGATAGGTGGCGCTACGCTCATCTTTGCAAGAGTCTTATGTCTTGATTTCCATCGGCTCGTCCCGGTGACGAGAGGCGTGTTATGAAGTTTGTTGATGAAGTATCGATTCGCGTAAAGGCTGGCGACGGCGGTAACGGTTGCATGAGTTTCCGTCGGGAAAAATTCATCGAGAAGGGTGGACCCAACGGCGGTGACGGTGGGGATGGCGGTTCGGTCTATATGGTTGCCGACGAAAACCTCAATACCCTGGTGGATTACCGCTATACCCGGCATTTCGAGGCCGAGCGCGGATCGAACGGCGGCAGCACCGACTGCACCGGTAAAAAGGGTGATGACCTGGACCTGCGCGTGCCGGTCGGCACCACGGTGATCGACTCCGCGACCCAGGAGGTCATCGGTGATCTGGTCAAGCATGGTCAGCGCCTGCTGGTGGCTCATGGTGGCTGGCATGGCCTGGGCAACACCCGCTTCAAGTCCAGTACCAACCGTGCACCGCGCCAGACCACGCCGGGCAAGCCGGGCGAGCAGCGTGACCTCAAGCTGGAAATGAAGGTGCTGGCCGACGTCGGTCTGCTGGGTCTGCCGAATGCCGGCAAGAGTACCTTCATTCGTTCGGTGTCGGCCGCCCGTCCGAAAGTGGCGGACTATCCGTTCACCACGCTGGTGCCGAACCTGGGTGTGGTCAGTGTCGACCGCTGGAAGAGCTTCGTCATCGCCGACATCCCCGGCTTGATCGAGGGGGCTTCGGAGGGTGCCGGCCTGGGGATTCGCTTCCTCAAGCACCTGGCGCGTACCCGTCTGCTGCTGCACCTCGTCGACATGGCGCCGCTGGATGAAAGCAGTGCCGCAGATGCGGCCGAAGTGATCGTCAATGAGCTGGCGCGCTTCAGTCCGTCGCTGGTCGAGCGTGATCGCTGGCTGGTGCTGAACAAGTGCGACCAGATTCTCGAGGAAGAGCACGAGGCGCGGGTCAAGGAAGTGGTCGATCGCCTGCAGTGGACCGGCCCGGTCTACGTGATCTCGGCGATCGCCAGCGAGGGTACCGAGCGTCTGACCCGTGACATCATGCGTTACCTGGAGGATCGTCTCGATCGCCTGGCCAGCGACCCGGCCTACGCCGACGAGTTGCGTGAGCTCGACCAGCGCATCGAGGATGAGGCGCGTGCCCAGTTGCAGGCTCTGGATGACCAGCGGGCCCTGCGTCGCAGCGGCGTCAAGAGTGTCCACGACATCGGCGACGATGATTGGGATGAAGATGACTTCGATGATGAGGATGGTCCGGAAATCATTTACGTCCGCGACTGATTCATTCGGTAAACTAGAACGCCGCTCCCCTGAGCGGCGTTTTGGTATCCGTAATACGTAAATCACATAATCGCGTGGGTGGCGCCCGGTTGCGCTGCCTGCTGGCAAGGGTTGGAAGATCATGCGGAGCAAGGTGACAGGTGCGCAGCGTTGGGTCGTGAAGATCGGCAGCGCACTGCTGACGGCGGACGGCAAGGGCCTGGATCGCGCGGCAATGGGTGTCTGGGTTGAGCAGATGGTGGCATTGCACGAGGCTGGCGTGGAGCTGGTGCTGGTGTCGTCCGGCGCGGTGGCGGCGGGCATGAGTCGGCTTGGCTGGACCGCTCGACCGAGTGCCATGCATGAATTGCAGGCGGCGGCGGCTATCGGCCAGATGGGGCTGGTGCAGGCCTGGGAGTCGAGCTTTGCCGAGCATGGGCGCCATACCGCACAGATCCTGCTGACCCACGACGACCTGTCCGATCGCAAGCGCTACCTCAATGCGCGCAGCACCTTGCGTGCGCTGGTGGAGCTCAAGGTCATCCCGGTGATCAACGAGAACGACACGGTGGTCACCGACGAGATCCGTTTCGGTGACAACGACACCCTGGCGGCGCTGGTGGCCAACCTGGTGGAGGCGGACCTGCTGGTGATCCTGACGGATCGCGATGGCATGTTCGATGCCGATCCGCGCAGCAATCCCGATGCGCAGCTGATCTACGAGGCTCGCGCCGACGACCCGGCGCTGGATGCCGTGGCGGGCGGCACCGGTGGCGCCCTGGGGCGTGGCGGCATGCAGACCAAACTGCGGGCGGCGCGGCTGGCGGCGCGCTCGGGCGCGCATACCATCATCGTCGGTGGTCGCCTGGAGCGGGTGCTCGATCGTCTCAAGGCGGGCGAGCGCATCGGCACTCTGTTGTCGCCGGAGCGTGGCATGCTGGCGGCGCGCAAGCAGTGGCTGGCCGGACACCTGCAGACTCGTGGCACCCTGGTGCTCGACGACGGTGCGGTGAATGCGCTGGCGCGTGATCACAAGAGCCTGTTGCCGGTAGGGGTCAAGCTGGTCCAGGGCAGCTTCCGTCGTGGTGAAATGGTGGTGTGCGTGGCGCCGGACGGTCGTGAGATCGCTCGTGGGCTGGCTAACTACAGTGCGCTCGAGGCGCAGAAGATCATCGGTCAGTCGTCGGATGCCATTGTCGGCCTGCTGGGCTACATGGCTGAGCCGGAGCTGGTTCATCGCGATAATCTTATTCTGGTGTGATCGAGTCGAGGGGAGTGCTCATGGGTTTGGCAAAGGGATTGTTCGGGTTGCTCCTGGCGTTGCCGCTGCTGGCGTCGGCCGAGGAGATCGGTCAGGTGTCGACGGTGTTCAAGTTCGTCGGGCCGAATGACCGGATCGTGGTCGAGGCGTTCGATGACCCCAGGGTCGAGGGTGTGACCTGTTATCTGTCGCGGGCCAAGACCGGTGGCCTGAAGGGCGGCCTGGGGCTGGCGGAAGATCGTGCCGAGGCTTCGATCGCCTGTCGCCAGGTTGGGCCGATCCGCTTCAGTGGTGAGCTCAAGGATGGCGAGGAGGTATTCAAGGAGCGCACGTCGCTGGTGTTCAAGACCATGCAGGTGGTGCGCTTCCTCGACAAGAAGCGTAATACCCTGGTGTATCTGGTCTACAGCGATCGTGTGATCGAAGGAAGTCCGCAGAATGCGGTGACGGCGATTCCGATTCTGCCGTGGCCGAATCGGTAGGGTGCCGGGTTGGCGTGGCCTTGCTGTGCCGCGCCTTCTAAGGGGCGGGCTTGCCCGCGGGATTCTTGAGCCGTGCGTTGCCGGAGAGGGCGCTTTCGCGGGTAGGCCCTGCTCCTGCAGGGGGTGTGGTTCTTGAATTGCGGGCAATAAAAAACCGACCCTTGGGTCGGTTTTTCAGCAGGCTGGTCGCTTAGGCAGCAACAGCCAGGGCCTTGATGTGGCCATTCAGACGGCTCTTGTGACGAGCGGCCTTGTTCTTGTGGATGATGCCCTTGTCGGCCATGCGGTCGATAACAGGCACTGCCAGAACGTAGGCGGCTTGTGCTTTAGCGGCGTCTTTTGCGTCGATGGCTTTCACTACGTTCTTGATGTAGGTACGAACCATGGAACGCAGGCTGGCGTTGTGGCTGCGACGCTTCTCAGCCTGTTTAGCACGTTTTTTGGCGGAAGGTGAGTTGGCCACCGTCGAGCTCCTCGAAAGACTTTTTAGGGAATAGCAAACAAAATAGGCCGCGAATCATGCCGATGAGTTGAAGGCTTGTCAAGGGCGAACGACGCGCTCCGCCGAGTGGTCGATGTGGCGCTTCGGATGTTTCTTTCCGGCGTACGACCTGTAAACTCGCGAGCTTTGGCTCTGTGCTGTTGCGGCGCGGAGTATCGCACAGCCGGGCGCCATATTCGCCTGCCTCTTCATTCCAGGGCGCACAATTTTTCAATGAATCTGCTCAAGTCGTTGGCTGCCGTCAGTTCCATCACGATGCTTTCCCGGGTGCTGGGCTTCGTTCGCGACACCATCCTCGCCCGGGCCTTTGGCGCGGGGATGGCGACCGACGCCTTCTTCATCGCCTTCAAGCTGCCCAACCTGCTGCGACGGATTTTCGCCGAAGGGGCCTTTTCCCAGGCGTTCGTGCCGATCCTCGCCGAGTACAAGAGCCAGAAGGGCGAGGAGGCGACCCGGACCTTCATCGCCTATGTCAGCGGCCTGCTGACCCTGGTACTGGCCCTGGTGACGGCGCTGGGCATGCTCGCCGCGCCGTGGGTGATCTGGGCGACCGCGCCCGGCTTTGCCGATACGCCGGAGAAGTTCAGGCTGACCTCCGACCTGTTGCGGGTGACCTTTCCTTATATATTGCTGATCTCGCTATCGTCCCTGGCCGGGGCGATCCTCAACACCTGGAACCGTTTCTCGGTCCCGGCGTTCGTGCCGACGCTGCTGAATATCAGCATGATCATCTTTGCCCTGTTCCTGACTCCCTACTTCGACCCGCCGGTGATGGCGCTGGGCTGGGCGGTACTGGCGGGTGGCCTGGCCCAGTTGCTCTACCAACTGCCGCACCTGAAGAAGATCGGCATGCTGGTGCTGCCGCGCATCAACCTGCGCGACAGCGGTGTGTGGCGAGTGATGAAGCAGATGCTGCCGGCGATCCTCGGGGTGTCGGTCAGCCAGATTTCGCTGATCATCAATACGATCTTCGCCTCGTTCCTGGTGGCGGGGTCGGTATCCTGGATGTATTACGCCGACCGCCTCATGGAACTGCCCTCCGGTGTGCTGGGTGTGGCGCTGGGCACCATCCTGTTGCCGATCCTGTCCAAGACCTACGCCAACAAGGATCGCCACGAGTATTCGCGGATTCTCGACTGGGGCCTGCGCCTGTGTTTCGTGCTGGTGCTGCCGTGCTCGCTGGCGCTGGCGATCCTTTCCGAGCCGCTGACGGTGTCGCTGTTCCAGTACGGCCAGTTCAGCGCCTTCGATGCGTCCATGACCCAGCGGGCGCTGATCGCCTACTCGGTCGGCCTGCTGGGGATCATCATGATCAAGGTGCTGGCGCCGGGCTTTTATGCCCAGCAGAACATTCGCACGCCGGTGAAGATCGCGATCTTTACCCTGACGGTCACCCAATTGCTCAACCTGGCCCTGGTCGGCCCGTTGGCCCATGCCGGGCTGGCGCTGGCCATCAGTGGTGGCGCCTGCCTCAATGCCGGTCTGCTGTTCTGGCAGTTGCGCCGGCAGAAACTGTTCGTCGCCCAGGCGGGCTGGGGGCTGTACCTGTTGAAACTGGTGGTTGCCGTTGGCGTGATGTCGGCGGTGCTGTTGGGGCTGATGCACGTCATGCCGGCGTGGGACCAGGGGCATATGTTCGAGCGCTTCCTGCGCCTGGGGGCGCTGGTGGTGGCCGGTGTGGTGGCCTACTTCGGCATGCTGCTGCTGATGGGGCTGCGCCTGCGCCACTTCAACCGCAAATCGTTGATGTAACCGGCGCAACGGATGTCGACGCATGACGGGTACTAAGCTCGGCCGGGTATGGTTATAATCGGCCACTTTATGAGCAAGAAGCGCGTTATGCAGCTGGTTCGAGGCCTCCACAACCTGCGTCCCCGGCACCGGGGCTGTGTCGCCACCATTGGCAACTTTGACGGTGTTCATCGTGGTCACCAGGCTATCCTGGCCCGGCTGCGCGAGCGTGCGCGGGAGCTGGGGGTGCCCAGCTGCGTGGTGATTTTCGAACCGCAACCGCGCGAGTTCTTTGCCCCGCAGACGGCGCCGGCGCGCCTGGCGCGCTTGCGCGACAAGCTGCAGCTGCTGGCTGCCGAAGGCGTCGACCGGGTACTGTGCCTGGCGTTCAACCAGCGCCTGAGCAAGCTCAGCGCCGCCGAGTTCGTCGACACCATCCTGGTCGAAGGCCTGGGCGTACAGCACCTGGAAGTCGGTGACGACTTCCGTTTCGGCTGCGACCGTGCCGGTGATTTCGATTTCCTGCTGCAGGCCGGCAAGGCCAGTGGCTTTACCGTCGAGGCGGCACAGACCGTCGAACTCGATGGCCTGCGGGTCAGCAGCACCCAGGTGCGTAATGCCCTGGCGGCGGCCGATTTCCCCTTGGCCGAGCGCCTGCTGGGGCGTCCGTTCCGGATCGCCGGGCGGGTGCTGCATGGGCAGAAACTGGCGCGCCAACTGGGCACGCCAACGGCCAACGTACAGCTCAAGCGCCGTCGCGTGCCATTGACCGGGGTCTACCTGGCCAGTGTCGAGATCGACGGCCAGCCGTGGCCGGGTGTCGCCAATATCGGCGTGCGGCCTACGGTAGCAGGTGATGGCAATGCCCACCTGGAAGTGCATCTGCTGGATTTTGCCGGTGATCTGTATAACCGGCGTTTGACGGTGGTTTTCCACCACAAGCTGCGCGATGAGCAGCGATTCGCCTCCCTGGAGGCGCTCAAGACGGCGATCAATGCGGACGTCGCCGCCGCCCGTGCCCACTGGCAGGGTTCACCGCTTACAAAGAGCCTGAAATGACCGACTACAAAGCCACGCTTAACCTCCCGGACACCGCCTTCCCGATGAAGGCCGGCCTGCCACAGCGCGAACCTCAGATTCTGCAGCGCTGGGACAGCATTGGCCTGTACGGGAAGTTGCGCGAGATTGGCAAGGATCGTCCGAAGTTCATCCTTCACGACGGTCCTCCCTACGCCAACGGCACGATTCACATCGGTCACGCGCTGAACAAGATTCTCAAGGACATGATCGTCCGCTCCAAGACCCTGGCCGGCTTCGATGCCCCCTATGTGCCGGGTTGGGACTGCCATGGCCTGCCGATCGAACACAAGGTCGAAGTGACCCACGGCAAGAACCTGGGCGCGGACAAGACCCGCGAACTGTGCCGCGCCTATGCCAGCGAGCAGATCGAGGGGCAGAAGTCCGAGTTCATCCGCCTGGGCGTGCTGGGCGACTTCGCCAACCCCTACAAGACCATGGACTTCAAGAACGAGGCCGGTGAAATCCGCGCCCTGGCCGAAATCGTCAAGGGCGGCTTCGTGTTCAAGGGCCTCAAGCCGGTGAACTGGTGCTTCGATTGCGGTTCGGCCCTGGCCGAAGCCGAAGTCGAATACCAGGACAAGAAGTCCCAGACCATCGACGTGGCCTTCCCGATCGCCGACCAGGACAAGCTGGCCGCCGCGTTCGGCCTGCCGTCGCTGGGCAAGCCGACTTCGATCGTGATCTGGACCACCACCCCGTGGACCATCCCGGCCAACCAGGCGCTGAACGTCCATCCGGAGTTCAACTACGCGCTGGTGGATGTCGGTGACCGCCTGCTGGTGCTGGCCGAGGAACTGGTCGAGTCCTGCCTGGCGCGTTACAAGCTGGAGGGTTCGGTGGTGGCGGTTGCCAAGGGCCAGGCCCTGGAACTGATCAATTTCCGTCATCCGTTCTATGATCGCCTGTCGCCTCTGTATCTGGCCGAGTATGTCGAGCTGGGTGCCGGTACCGGCGTGGTTCACTCCGCCCCGGCCTACGGCGAGGACGACTTCAAGAGCTGCAAGCATTACGGGATGTCCAACGATGACATCCTCACCCCGGTGCAGAGCAACGGTGTGTATGTCGAGTCCCTGGAGTTCTTCGGCGGCCAGTTCATCTTCAAGGCCAACCCGGCCATCGTCGAAAAACTCGCCGAAGTCGGTGCGCTGCTGCACACCGAGACCATCAGCCACAGCTACATGCACTGCTGGCGCCACAAGACCCCGCTGATCTACCGCGCCACCGCGCAGTGGTTCATTGGCATGGACAAGGCGCCGGCCTCTGGCGACACCCTGCGCGAGCGTTCGCTCAAGGCCATCGAGGACACCCAGTTCGTTCCGGCCTGGGGCCAGGCGCGCCTGCACTCGATGATCGCCAACCGTCCGGACTGGTGCATCTCCCGCCAGCGCAACTGGGGCGTACCGATCCCGTTCTTCCTGAACAAGGAAAGCGGCGAGCTGCACCCGCGCACCGTCGAACTGATGGAGCAGGTGGCCCAGCGCGTCGAGAAAGAGGGTATCGAGGCCTGGTTCAAGCTGGATGCCGCCGAGCTGCTCGGTGACGAGGCTGCGCAATACGACAAGATCAGCGACACCCTCGACGTCTGGTTCGACTCGGGCACCACCCACTGGCACGTACTGCGCGGTTCGCATCCGGTCGGCCACGAGAAGGGCCCGCGTGCCGACCTCTACCTGGAAGGTTCGGACCAGCACCGTGGCTGGTTCCACTCGTCCCTGCTGACCGGCTGCGCCATTGACAACCATGCGCCGTACCGCGAGCTGCTGACCCACGGCTTTACCGTCGACGAGGCCGGCCGCAAGATGTCCAAGTCCCTGGGCAACGTGATCGCGCCGCAGAAGGTCAACGACACCCTGGGGGCCGACATCATGCGCCTGTGGGTCGCCTCGACCGACTATTCGGGCGAGATGGCCGTCTCCGACCAGATCCTGCAGCGCAGCGCCGACGCCTACCGGCGTATCCGCAACACCGCACGGTTCCTGCTCTCCAACCTGAGCGGCTTCAACCCGGCCACCGATATCGTCCCGGCCGAGGAAATGCTCGCCCTGGATCGCTGGGCCGTGGACCGCACCCTGCTGCTGCAGCGCGAGCTGGAAGTGCACTACGGTGAGTACCGCTTCTGGAACGTCTACTCCAAGGTGCACAACTTCTGTGTGCAGGAGCTGGGCGGTTTCTACCTCGACATCATCAAGGACCGCCAGTACACCACCGGCGCCAACAGCAAGGCCCGGCGCTCCTGCCAGACCGCGCTGTTCCACATCTCCGAGGCGCTGGTGCGCTGGATCGCGCCGATCCTGGCGTTCACCGCCGACGAGCTGTGGCAGTACCTGCCGGGCGAGCGCAACGAATCGGTCATGCTCAACACCTGGTACGAAGGCCTCAGCGAACTGCCGGAAGGCTTCGAGCTGGGTCGCGACTACTGGGAGCGGATCATGGCGGTCAAGGTCGCGGTCAACAAGGAACTGGAAGTGCAGCGCGCCGCGAAGGCGGTGGGCGGCAACCTGCAGGCCGAAGTGACCCTGTTCGCCGAAGAGGCACTGGTCGCCGACCTGGACAAGCTGAGCAACGAACTGCGCTTCGTGCTGATCACCTCCACCGCGACGGTCGCGCCCCTGGCGCTGGCCCCGGCGGATGCGGTGGTCACCGAGGTGCCGGGCCTGAAGCTCAAGGTGGTCAAGTCCGGCCACGCCAAGTGCGCCCGTTGCTGGCACTGCCGCGAGGATGTCGGGGTGAACCCGGAGCATCCGGAAATCTGCGGCCGTTGCGTCGACAACATCAGTGGCGAAGGCGAGGTGCGTCACTATGCCTAATGCCAGTGCCGGCCGTTTCGGCCGCCTGGGCTGGCTGTGGTTGAGCCTGCTGGTGCTGGTCATCGACCAGGCCAGCAAGTTCCACTTCGAAAGCTCGCTGACCCTGTACCAGCAGATCGTGATCATTCCCGACTACTTCAGCTGGACCCTGGCGTACAACACCGGCGCGGCCTTCAGCTTCCTGGCCGAGAGTTCCGGCTGGCAGCGCTGGCTGTTCGCCCTGATCGCGGTGGTGGTCAGTGCGGTGCTGGTGGTCTGGCTCAAGCGCCTGGGGCGCAACGAGACCTGGCTGGCCATCGCCCTGTCGCTCGTGCTGGGTGGGGCGCTGGGCAACCTCTACGATCGCATGGCACTGGGCCATGTCATCGACTTCATTCTCGTGCACTGGCAGAACCGCTGGTACTTCCCGGCGTTCAACTTTGCCGACAGCGCCATTACCGTGGGCGCGGTGATGCTGGCGCTGGACATGTTCAAGAGCAAAAAGTCCGGAGAACCCGTTCATGACTGAACACGCAGTGGCTGAGCAACGGATCGGTCAGAACACCCAGGTCACCCTGCATTTCGCCTTGCGCCTGGAGAACGGCGACACGGTCGACAGCACCTTCGACAAGGCGCCGGCGACCTTCAAGGTCGGTGATGGCAGCCTGTTGCCCGGTTTCGAGGCCGCGCTGTTCGGCTTCAAGGCTGGCGACAAGCGCAGCCTGACCATCCCGGTGGAAAATGCCTTTGGTCAGCCCAACCCACAGAACGTGCAGATCATGCCACGCTCGCAGTTCCAGGATATGGAACTGTCGGAAGGCCTGCTGGTGATCTTCAACGATGCCGCCAATACCGAGCTGCCGGGTGTGGTGAAGGCGTTCGATGACGCCCAGGTCACCGTCGACTTCAACCACCCGCTGGCCGGCAAGGTGCTGACCTTCGAGGTGGAGATCATCGAGGTCAAGGCGCTGTCCTGAAGCACTATCCTGTAAAGGCCGGCTTGCCGGCGACCGACCGTGCAACCGGTCGGAATGATCCAACCCTTGCGCGCAAGACACGAGGCACAGCATGCAAATCAAACTCGCCAACCCCCGTGGCTTCTGCGCCGGTGTGGACCGGGCGATCGAAATCGTCAACCGGGCCCTGGAGGTCTTCGGTCCGCCGATCTATGTGCGTCACGAAGTGGTGCATAACAAATTCGTCGTCGAAGACCTGCGCGCCCGTGGTGCCATCTTCGTCGAAGAGCTGGACCAGGTGCCGGACGACGTCATCGTCATCTTCAGTGCCCATGGCGTTTCCCAGGCCGTGCGCAGCGAAGCGGCCGGGCGTGGCCTGAAGGTCTTCGATGCCACCTGTCCGCTGGTGACCAAGGTGCATATCGAGGTGGCGCGCTACAGCCGCGACGGTCGTGAATGCATCCTCATCGGCCATGCCGGGCACCCGGAAGTGGAAGGCACCATGGGCCAGTACGACGCCAGCAACGGTGGTGCGATCTACCTGGTGGAGGACGAGAAGGACGTCGCCGCGCTGCAGGTCCGCAATCCCGACAAACTGGCCTTCGTGACCCAGACCACCCTGTCGATGGACGACACCAGTCGGGTCATCGATGCCCTGCGCACGCGTTTTCCGGCCATCGGCGGGCCACGCAAGGACGACATCTGCTACGCCACGCAGAACCGCCAGGATGCGGTCAAGCAATTGGCCGACGAGTGCGATGTGGTGCTGGTGGTGGGCAGCCCGAACAGTTCCAACTCCAATCGCCTGCGTGAGCTGGCCGAGCGCATGTCCACCCCGGCCTACCTGATCGACGGTGCCGAGGACATGCAGCGCAGCTGGTTCGACGGTGTCGAGCGGATCGGCATCACCGCCGGCGCGTCGGCCCCCGAAGTGCTGGTACGCGGCGTGATCCAGCAGCTTCAGGCCTGGGGCGCGACCGGTGCCGATGAGCTGGCCGGCCGCGAGGAGAACATCACCTTCTCCATGCCCAAGGAACTACGCGTTCGCACGCTCCCCTGAGTCGGAGGCGCCGCAGAGCGCCTCCTGCTTCTCACCTGTTTCGAGCCTGACCCGACCTGTCCTGGCGAGCACCACGCGGTGCTGGCTCAGGGGCTTGTCCCTGGCGCAGATGTGCAGGGTGCCGCCTGCCACGCCGTCGTTGGTCGGCGCACCGATCGATGAGAATCGAACAAAACTTCTTACGTGCTGATTGCCGACAATCGGTCCGGCGCTGCTGTCCTGTCGTTCGATCAGGGTTGGATTGCTCCCGTCTTCAGGCCCCTGGCCGCTCAGGTCGAGAATGATGCGCCAGCCCTGGCTCCAGTCATCGTTCAGTGCGTGGATGACCACGGCCTGGTTGCGCAGGATCGCCTCGGTGCGGGCCGTTTGCAGGCCGAGGGCGAGCTGTTCGGCGGACAGTTGACGACGTTGTGAGGCGAGCCATTCGCCGAATGACGGCCCCGCCAGCCTTGCCAGGACGGCGATAACCACCAGTACGGCCAATAGCTCCACCAGGCTCAAGCCTCGTTGATGCATGAACTCTCCCTCCTTGGAGAGGCCGGGGTGACAGACTTCGCGTTGATCCCGAGAAAACAACCGTACGTCCCGGCGACGAATGTTCCAGGTTGTAGAGCCAGTTATAGTCCAGGTACTCGAGAGGTGCGCCATGGACAGTGGTAACAAGGGATTTACGCTGGTCGAGCTGATGGTAGCTGTTGTGGTCTTCGCGATTCTCGCGGCGATTGCGTTGCCATCCTATAAGAGCTCCGTCGACCGATCCAAGGCCGATACCGAGGTCAACGATCTGATGCGGGGGCTCAGTTACGCGCGCCTGGAGGCGATCGACCGGGGGATCAGCACGCGTATCCGCCCCAGGGTACTCAACAGCGCGTGGACCAGCGAACTGGTGGTGATGTCGGTGGCTGATGATGCGGCAGGCCGTACCAACTACTACCAGGTGATTCCGCTGATGAGCAGTGGGGCTACGCTGAACGTGACGGCCGGGGTCAACAGCCTGGATTTCAACAACCTGGGCGGGGTGTCCGCAGCCGCGACCTTTGTCTACACCCTCGGCGCACAGACCCGAACCGTGAATGTCTGCCTGAACGGCAAGATCGTCCTGGGGAGTTGCTGATGCCAGGAACCATTGGTGCAAGGCAGGCTGGCCTGACCCTGATCGAGGTCATGGTGTCGCTGCTGATTCTCGCTGTCGGCCTGCTGGGCGCGGCGGCCATCCAGCTCAACGCGCTGAAGTACACCGACAGCTCGATGATGACCAGCCAGGCCAGTTTCATCGCCTATGACATGCTCGACCGTATCCGCGCGAATCCCGACGCGAACTACGCCGTGAGCAACCTGCAGGGCATCACGGCAACGGCGGGTTCCACCGCGGCCCGGGATGCCGACCTCTACGATTTCAAGAACAACATCAACAACTTTGCCGCGACGGATGGCAGTGGCAGCATTGCGGTCAACAACCGGGTAGTGACCATCACCATTGGCTGGGGCGACAAGCGCGCCGATGACGCGACGACGGCGAGTGCGCCGACCCGCACCTTTGTCCTGACCAGCCGGGTGGCCACCGACCCCGTGGTGACGCCATGAAAAGGCTGCCCAGGGGCTTTGGCCTGGTCGAGCTGATGATCGCCCTCGTTCTCGGCCTGGTGATCGTGGCAGGTATCACCCAGATATTCCTCTCCGCCAGGAACACCTACGCCAGCCAGAACGCGGCAGCCGGGATGCAGGAGGATGCGCGTTTCATCCTGAGCAAGATGATTCAGGAAATCCGCATGGTCGGGATGTTCGGCTGCCTCACCACCGCGGCGATCGTCGATGGGAGCAACCCCGCCACCTTTGCCACGAATGCCGCTACCCCGATCTCCTGGAACAATGCCAACAAGTCGCTGGTTCTGGTAACGGCTGATATTGGCACCGGGGGCGGCGTACCCACCTGGACGATCACGTCCGATTGTCGCACCACCGCCACGGCCTACACCGGAGCAGCGGTGGCACCCAGTGGGCAGCAGGCGTTCCCCATTCGTAAGCTGACCTACACCTATGCCGGCAACCAGTTATTGCTGCTGGCAGGGACGGGGACCGGCACGGGGGCGGCGTTGGTCAACAATGTCGCGGCCTTCGACGTGAAGTTCGGTGTGGCCGCCAATGCCACCGACACCGCCGTGCTCAATTACAACAGCAACCCCAGCGATCCGGCCACCATCCGCAGCGTTCGGCTGAGCATCACCCTCTCCGACCCGAGCAATCGGGTCAGAAACCAGACCTTCACGGCGGTGGCCGCCTTGCGAAACCGGCTTCAGTAGGTGCGAGCATGAATCTCTCACGGCAAGACCCAACCCATAGATGCCGCGGACAGCAGGGCGGCATGGCGTTGCTGGTCAGCCTGGTGTTTCTCCTGCTGTTGACCCTGATCGGCATTTCCTCCATGCAAAGTGCGACGTTGCAGGAAAAAATGGCCGGTAGCGTGACTCTGCGCAACACCTCCTTCCAGACCGCCGAGGCCGTCCTGCGGATGGGCGAGAATGCGGTTCAGCAGAGCAATTACTCGCTGGCGGTCTGCACCACGGTCGTCCGCTGTGCGCCACCCCCGAGTCCGCGACCCTGGTGGCGGCGCAGACGGACCCCACATCGGGGGTGATCTGGGTGGCGGCGGGCAGCGGCTTCTATGGGGTACAGAACATCGGAACCTCGATGACGGCGGTCGGCCTGCCGAGCAACACTTCCGCGACCCTGTATCGCATCACCGCAGTCGCCATTTCGGGCAATTCGCGTACGGTTCTGGAGAGCATCTATGCCAAGTACTAGACCTCGCGACAGTTGGGCCCGGCATTGCCTGAGAGTGGCGGCGGGGGCCTTGCTGGGGCTGTATCTCGGTGCGCCGGCCTACGCCTTTACCCCTGCGGACGCTCCTCTGCTGAGCGCGGCAGCCGTTGCTCCCAACGTCATGTTGCTGGTCGACGACTCCGGCAGTATGAACAGCATCATCTGGGCGACCGACTTCGACCCCAATGCGAACTGGGGGAGTGTCGCGAACTGCAACTCGGACTTCCTGTGTCTTGGCGCGCAAACGCTGGACGCTGACGATACCAATATCTTCGTTGGCAACCTCTATCGGGGCGGCTGCTCCCTGAGCGGCAACTGGTATGGCTTCTACAGGGGGCTGCTGCAGTCGCCCATCTGCCTGCGCCTGCCTGATCCTGTGGGGGGCGGCAATACCCGCTATTCGACGGCCTACCTGGCCTATCTGCTGAGGAAGGCCAACGGGGTGAACACCGACTTCACCACCGGTACGCTGGTACCCAACGACTATCGCATCAACGTCGCGCGGGAGGTCTCCAAGACCCTGGTGACGCAGAACCGTTCGCTGCGCATCGGCCTGGCGACCTTCAATCCACCGTCCTTCGGCGATCCCGGTCCTGGCGGCTATATCGTCCGTTCGGTCGCTGACCTGTCACCCGTCAGTGGCTCGGTGACCCAGACCCAGGCGAACACCAACTACAACTCGTTGATCAGCTCCATCAATGGCCTGAGCGCGATTGCCAATACGCCGCTGGCGGAAACCTACTACGAGATCACTCGCTACTTTCGTGGCATGGCGCCTTACTACAACGCCTCGCCGAGCACCTACACCAGCCCTATCCAGTACCGCTGCCAGAAGAACTACGGCGTGGTGATAACCGACGGGTTGCCGACCTACGACCGGACGTTTCCGTCGAATGATCCCCTGGCCCAGGGGACGAACAGGTTGCCCAACTGGGACGGGAAAAACAACGATGGTGACAACCCCACGGGCGGGGATGGCGAGGGCGACAGCCTGTACCTCGATGATATTGCCAAGTTTGCCTATGACATCGACATGCGTTCATCCGGAACCGATGCCGCGGGCAAGAGCTGGGACAGCGCCGATTTTCCGAAACAGAACATGAGCACCTACACGGTAGGGTTCACGGCGTCCAACCAGATGCTCTCCGATGCCGCCAACTATGGGCAGGGCAGGTACTACCAGGCGATCGACAGCGCCGGCTTGAGCACCGCGCTGTCCGCCGCCTTCAGCGACATCACCTCCAAGGCCGGTTCCGGTGGTGGTGGTTCGGCCATTGCCGGTACCGCTTCCACGAGCGCCAGTTACTTCCAGACCGGCTACGACCCGGCGGATTGGCGCGGTACGATCAAGTCGTACGGTTTCAACAGCAATGGCACGGTCAATACCGCCTTGCTGAACTGGAGCACCGACACCACCATCCGGACCAGTTCCACCGCGCCCCTGTATCAGTCATGGAATACCACGAGCAATGCGGTGGTTGCCCTGGCGTTCAACAACTTTTCCACGACGCAACGCGCTGCGCTCAACCAGGGCCTGCCGACCGGGATCGTCGGCAACGACCTGGTGGAATGGAGCAAGGGCACCAACAAGACCGGGCTGAAGACACGTACGAGGCTGCTCGGCGATATCATCAACTCGCCCCTGGTGGTGGCCTCGCCCACGGAGCAGACCGCTTCCGACCTGGTGGGCGACAGCAGCTACAGCGCCTACCTGAGCACCAAGGCCACCGGGATGAACAGCAACCTGGTGGTCAATGGCAACGATGGCTTCATGAGCGTGATCAATTCGAGCAGCGGTGCCCGGGTGTACGCCTACATGCCCAGCAGTGTGCTGCCATCGCTGCATTTCATTGCCGACCCGGCCTACATCAACGGCACCAGCCACAAATTCCTCAATGACGGTCAGGTCGGCGTATTCGATGCGCAGTTCAACAACAACGCCTGGAAGACCGTGGCGCTGGGTGGGGTGGGGGCAGGTGGCAAGGCATTCTTTGCCGTGCAGTTGTTCGATGCCACGCTGGGCAACGCCTACAACGCCCTTTGGGAATTGCGCGCCCCCGATACGGCGGATACCAGCAACCCGTTGAACGATATCGGATACGCCTACGCCAAGCCCGAAGTCGCCCGATTGCCCGATGGCCGCTGGGCGGCGTTCATCGCCAACGGCTATGGCAGCAACTCCGGTGTCGCGGCGTTGTACATCGTCGATATCCGCGACGGTTCGCTGATCAGGAAAATCGTGGTCGACAGCAGCGAAACCACCAATGGCCTGTCCTCGGTGAAGCTGAAAGTGAATGCCCAGAATGTGGTCCAGGCCGCGTATGGCGGTGATCTCAAGGGGCGTATGTGGAAGTTCGACCTGAGTTCCACCGCGATCAATAGCTGGGGGCTGGCCTTTGCTGGCTCGCCGCTGTTTACCGCGCCCGGTGGCGCCACCCAGCCGATCACCGCGCAGCCGCTGCTGGTCGACCATCCGCTCAACGGCAAGATGGTGTTTTTCGGTACCGGGAAGTTCAATGAGACCGCAGACAAGTTGAGCAAGGACCTGCAGGCTTTCTACGGGATATGGGATGCCGATGGTGGGGCGGGCAGGATTACCGTCAGCAGCCTGGTGGCCCAGTCGATTACCGGGGTATTCACCTCCAATGGCACCCAGTTCATCACCACCAGCGAGAACCCGGTGGTTTATCCGGCACAGAGCGGCTGGTACCTGCCGCTGATCTACAACAATGTGGCCACCGGCGAGCGGGTGATCTATCCGGCGCGTACGCCCCTGGGGCGAGTCGTCTTCACCACCGCCGCCGTCGATACCACCGATCCCTGTGCCAGCTTCGGTACCGGTCGGGTGGTGGAGCTCGATGCGTTCACCGGGAAAATGCTCAGCTACGCGGTGCTCGACACCAATGGCGACGGGGTCGTCAACAGCAGCGACCTGCGTTCGAGCGGGTTCAACTTTTCCTCCATCCCGAATCTGACCGGCATCATGGGGGGCAGTGGGGCCCAGACCAAAATCTTCAGTGACTCCAGCGGCGGCACCACCTCCATGGCGGAAAAGGGCGGTGGCGGCAGTCGACGGATCATGTGGCGACAAATCCAATAGGGAAGAGCGTGTATGAAGCAGGCAGCCAAAGGCTTCACCTTGATCGAACTCATGATTGTCGTGGCCATTGTCGGTATCCTTGCGGCGGTGGCGTATCCCAGTTACATCGAGTACTCCAAGCGTACCCACCGTACGGAGATTGCCGGACTGCTCTCGGAGCAGGCGCAGAATCTGGAGCGTTACTATTCGAGGAACGGTTTTTATACGAATGCCGTAGTCTCCACCGGGAACAGCTACTACTCGATTGCGTCTACCTTGAACGCCCAGGATTTCACCCTGACGGCGACGGCGTCGGCAGGTTCGATGATGGTGGGTGACAAGTGTGGCGGCTTCACGATTACCCAGACGGGGGCACGTAGCAACCCGGGCGCCAGCTCAGGTGTGACGACAAAGGACTGTTGGGGGCGCTGATTGTTTTTCAGGGGGCGACTGGGCGCGCTCCCCACAGGTTTGGATCAAGAGATGAGCAGGCAGCAGCAAGTGATAATCGTGGGGGGCGGGGTGATCGGCTTGTTGACCGCCTTCAATCTGGCGGCGAGTGTCGATCGGGTGGTGCTGCTCGATCGCGCAGGCCTGGGCCAGGAGTCTTCCTGGGCCGGCGGTGGGATCGTCTCGCCGTTGTACCCGTGGCGCTACAGTGCGGCCGTCACGGCCCTGGCCCATTGGTCGCAGGATTTTTATCCACAGCTGGGCGAGCGGTTGTTCGCCAGTACCGGGGTCGACCCGCAGGTCCATGTCACCGGCCTTTACTGGCTGGACCTCGATGATGAGGCCGAAGCCCTGGCCTGGGCCGAGCGTGAGCAACGTCCATTGAGCCGCGTCGACATCTCGGCGGTTCGCGATGCGGTACCGGTGATGGGGGAGGGCTACTCCCGGGCGATCCATATGGCCCATGTCGCCAACGTGCGTAACCCGCGGCTGGTGAAGTCGCTCAAGGCGGCCTTGCAGGCGTTGCCCAACGTCACGATCCATGAGCATTGCGAAGCCCGCGACTTCATTCGCGACGGCGAGAAAGTGATCGGCGTGCACACGTCGCTGGGTGAGCTGCATGCCGAGCAGGTGGTCCTGGCCGCCGGTGCCTGGAGTGGCGAGCTGTTGAAGAACCTGGGGCTGGAACTGCCGGTCGAGCCGGTCAAGGGCCAGATGATCCTCTACAAGTGTGCCGCGGACTTCCTGCCCAGCATGATCCTGGCCAAGGGGCGTTATGCGATCCCGCGGCGTGACGGGCATATTCTGATCGGCAGCACCCTGGAGCACGAAGGGTTCGACAAGACGCCGACCTTGTCCGCGCTGGACAGCCTGAAGGCGTCGGCGGTGGAGTTGATTCCGGCGCTGGCGGGTATGGAGCCGGTTGCCCACTGGGCCGGGTTGCGGCCAGGGTCGCCGGAGGGCATTCCCTTTATCGGGCCGGTGCCCGGTTTCGAGGGGCTCTGGCTCAACTGTGGGCACTATCGCAATGGCCTGGTGTTGGCGCCGGCGTCCTGTCAACTGTTTGCCGACCTGCTGCTGGGGCGCGAGCCGATCATTGATCCGGCGCCATATGCCCCTGCGGAGCGCCTTCTGTAGGGATCGGGACGCCGGCCCGCCGCGAATGGGCGAGGCGTCAGTCCAGCCCCAGTTTCTTCAGGCGATAGCGCATCGAACGAAATGACAGGCTCAGGCGCTGGGCCGCCGCCGTGCGGTTCCAGCGGGTCTCCTCCAGGGCCTGGAGGATCAGCTTGCGTTCGACGCTCTCCAGGTAGTCCTCAAGGTTGTCGATCTGCGCCAGGCTCGGTTCGCCGGCCTCGGCCGTGTTGCCTGGGGATTCCGCCAGGCGCAGGTCGCTGGCTTCGATCTGGTCGTTTTCGCAGAGGGTGTAGGCCCGTTCGAGCATGTTCTCCAGTTCCCGCACGTTGCCGGGGAAGCGGTAGCCCTTGAGCGTTTCCAGCGCCTGCGGGTGCAGCCTGGCGGCCGGCTGGCCGCTGCCGGAGGCCAGGCGCTGGAGCACATTGGCCGCCAGTGGCTCGATATCGTCCCGGCGCTCACGCAGGGCCGGGACGCGCAGTTCGATGACATTCAGTCGGTAGTACAGATCCTGGCGAAAGCGCTCGGCAGCGACTTCGGCGTTCAGGTCCTTGTGGGTGGCGCAGAGGATGCGCACATCAACCACTTCCTCCTGCTGCCCGCCGATGCTGCGTACGGCCTTCTCCTGGATCGCCCGCAGCAGCTTGACCTGCATGGCCAGCGGCAGGTCCGCCACCTCGTCGAGGAACAGCGTGCCGCCGTTGGCCGCCTGGAACAGTCCGGGTTTGTCCTCGACCGCACCGCTGAAGCTGCCCTTGCGGTGACCGAAGAATTCGCTTTCCATCAGTTCCGAAGGAATCGCCCCGCAGTTGACCGGCACGAACGGTCGTTCGGCACGCGGGCCCTGCTCGTGGATCAGGCGCGCCACCAGTTCCTTGCCGCTGCCTGATTCGCCGCTGATGTACACCGGCGCCTGGCTGCGGGCCAGCTTGTCGATCTGCTTGCGCAGGGCACGCATGGGCAGCGAGTCGCCCAGAAGACGGGTGTCGATGGTCGTCGGCTTTTGCCCGGCCACCGGCAGCCGCAGGGCACTGGCCACCAGTTCCCGCAGGCGGGCCAGGTCCACCGGCTTGGTGAGGAAGTCGAAGGCGCCGGACTTGAGTGCGTTGATGGCGGTATCGAGGTTGCCGTAGGCGGTGATCATCGCCACCGGCACCTGGGGGTGGCGCTGCTGGATGTGCTGTACCAGTTCCAGGCCGGTGCCATCCGGCAGGCGCATGTCCGTCAGGCACAGGTCGAAGTGGTCCCGGGCGAGTTTTTCCCGGGCTTCGCCGACATTGCGGGCGCTCTGGGTGTCGAGTTTCATCCGGCCCAGAGTGATTTCCAGGAGTTCGCGGATATCCGGCTCATCATCGACGATCAGGACCTTTTGCCGTGGGCTCATGCTCAACTCTGTTTAAGTACGTGTGCGAAGGTGATGCGAAAGCAACTGCCGCCTTCGTGCCTTGAATAGTCTAGGCGGGCCTGGTTGCTTTCGCATAACTCGCGGGACAGGTACAGGCCCAGGCCCGTGCCCTGGCTTTCGGTGGTGAAGAAGGGTTCGAACAGGTGCTGCAACTGCTCCGGAGCGACACCGGGGCCGTTGTCGCGGACCTCGAGCGTCGGCAGGTCGTTCCTGCGCTCGCGCGACAGGGTCAGCCAGACTTCGGCCTGGTCATGCAACTGCGCGCTGTAGCGCAGGCCGTTCTCCAGCAGGTTGTTCAGCACCTGGGTCATTTGCTGCGGGTCGGCGTGGGTCTTCAGCCAATCGTTCTCGATCCGCAGGTGCAGTTGCTGGCCCGGGCCGGCTCTTTCGCGCCAGTCGCTTACAAAGGCCTGCAGCCAGGGGCTCAGGTCGAGCAGTTGTGGCTCGGCCTGGCGTCGCCGCGACAGTTGCAGGACGTTCTCGATCACCAGATTCATGCGCTTGGACTGGTCCTGGATTATTTGCGTGAGACGCCGGTCGGGACCTTGCAGTTCCTCCGATTCCTGCAGCAACTGGGCCGCGTGGCTGATGGCGCCCAGTGGGTTGCGGATTTCGTGGGCGATCCCGGCGGTCAGTCGGCCCAGGGCGGCGAGTTTGAGCTGTTGGGCCTGTTGGGCGATTTTCGACAGGTCTTCGAGGAAGATCAGCGTCTGGCGCTGCTCGCCCCGCTGCAGGGCGATGAAGCTGGGCTGCAGGACCACGTCACTGCCCTCGACCTTGAGGCTTTGCGGGCGCAATGTCGGGTTGCTTTGCCACAGGCGCAGGCGGGCGATCAGCTCCGGCGAGTAGGGGTCGATCACTCGCCCGAGCAGATGCTCCTGGCCCAGCAGCGCCAGCCCGCTCTGGTTGACCAGTTGCACGCGATGTTCGGCGTCGAGCACCAGGATGCCGGTGTGCATGCGTTGCAGGATCAGGGCGTTGAGCTCTTCGAGCTTGGTCACGTCGCTGGCACGTTGTTCGGCCAGGGTTTCGCTGACGTTCAGCAGGCGGGTCAGCCCCTGGACGAGGAAGGACGCGGCGAAGCACAGCACGCCCAGCAGCCCGGCCTGCACATAGTAGTTGGCCGCCGCCGGGAGGCTGAAGCTCAGGTAGAAGGTCAGGTAGATGATGCCGCTGGCTGAAATGGCCGCGATCAGCAACCCTATGCGGCCGCGCAGCAGCACGTTGCTGATGGCGACCGAGGCGATCAGCAGGTTGCCCAGACCACTCGGCGGGCCACCTGCGGCATAGAACAGGCCCGACAGCATCACCGCGTCGGCCAGTGCCAGGCTGAAGACCTGGGCCTGGCGCCTGGGGTTTTCCAGCAGCACCACCACCAGGATGTTCAGGATCAGGTAGATCCAACTGCCGGTGCGAAACAGTTCGCCGTCGGTCAGTTCCAGCAGCTTGTCGTCCATCCTGCTGGAAATCAGCAGGACCAGGGCGATGCCGATGCTCAAGCGGTAGAGGTTGTAGAGCCTGAGCAGGCGCTGCGCCTGGGCTCCGCCGAGACTGAAGGTCTCAGCGGTCACGAGGGCCCGGACCTTGCTCGAGGTGAGCCTGGCTGCAATACCACTGTTGCTGCTGGCTCAGAGCGTGGTCGCGGGGCAGGTGCACACCACAATGGGCACAGCGCACCATGGGTGCAGCGTTGGGTTCGTCGGCGGGGCGGCTGGCGGTTGCGGCCCGTTTGAATTTGCGCCAGAACCATACGGCAGCAGCGATCAGAGCGATCCAGAACAGTAGACGAACCATGGCAACCAGCTTTTCGGCGAATGATCCGGCAGTTTAGCCAAGCTCATGGCATGAGCCCAGTGCAATCGCGGCTGCCCGGGCTGAAGGCAAAAAAAAGAGCCTCGAAAGGCTCTTTTTCCGGCAGGCAACCCTGGCTCAGTCGAACAGGCCGAAGGTCATGTAGCTGAACCACGAACGGTCGCTGTTGTTGCCTTCGGCCTCATGCTGCTCTTCCTGGGCGGCATCGCTTTCGGTCGGCTTCAGGTCGGCCGGGATCGCGTCCTTGGCGTCCTGGAACTGTTTCATCACGTCCTGGTTGGCGCGGGTTTCTCCCGGTGGCAGCGGAGGACGCGACTCGATCAGGCCGAGGGTGGCCTTGCTGAGCCAGGAGCGGTTGTCCGCCTCGGCAACGCTTGGCACGAACTGGCCGTCGACCAGGCTCGGGTGGTTCGGGTAGTTGGCCTTCAGCACTTCCAGGCTGCTGGCCGCCAGTTCGTCGAGGTGCAGGCGTTGGTAGGCCTCGACCATCACCGCCAGGCCGTCGCCGACCGAAGGGGTTTCCTGGAAGTTTTCCACCACATAGCGACCGCGGTTGGCGGCGGCGACGTAGGCCTGACGGGTCAGGTAGTAGTCGGCCACGTGGATTTCGTAGGCCGCCAGCAGGTTGCGCAGGTAGATCATGCGCTGCTTGGCGTCCGGCGCGTAGCGGCTGTTGGGGTAGCGGCTGGTCAGTTGGGCGAACTCGTTGTAGGAGTCGCGGGCGGCACCCGGGTCACGCTTGGTCATGTCCAGCGGCAGGAACCGCGCCAGCAGGCCGACGTCCTGGTCGAACGAGGTCAGGCCCTTGAGGTAGTAGGCGTAATCCACGTTCGGGTGCTGCGGGTGCAGGCGGATGAAACGCTCGGCGGCGGACTTGGCGGCTTCCGGCTCGGAGTTCTTGTAGTTGGCGTAGATCAGTTCGAGCTGTGCCTGGTCGGCATAGCGCCCGAACGGATA
This sequence comes from Pseudomonas sp. Tof1, assembly GCF_055390395.1. NCBI lineage: Bacteria > Pseudomonadati > Pseudomonadota > Gammaproteobacteria > Pseudomonadales > Pseudomonadaceae > Pseudomonas > Pseudomonas sp. Tof1. The sequence goes on from NZ_AP024344.1 coordinate 922,753, forward strand.
ACGCGACTCCAGGGCCTTGAGCTTGGCGGTGGCGGCGGTGTAGCTGTTGTTGTCCAGGTCGGCCTGTGCCTGCTGGTACAGCTCGACTTCGCTCAGGTTTTCGTCGACGACTTCCTTCGATGAGCAAGCAGCGGTCAGTGCGAGGATGGCGATCAGCAGCAGGTGTTTCACTTGCATGGCGGCTTGCGTCCCTATGACGGCCGCTGTCTTGGGCGGAGCCGTCCTGTTATGATGAACGCCCCGTTGAAAGCCTCGGGGCAAAAGACGCCGTATTTAACCACAAGCGCGCAGCCGAAACCAAAGGCTGTGCCGACGCCCAGTCCGAGCATGTCCGATAAAATTGAACTTCGCGCAGAGGTGCCGTCCGAGCTGGGCGGTCAACGCCTCGATCAAGTCGCCGCCCAACTGTTTTCCGAGCATTCGCGCTCGCGCCTTTCCACCTGGATCAAGGACGGCCGCCTGACGGTGGATGGTGCGGTGATCCGCCCGCGCGATATCGTCCACGGCGGCTCCGTTCTCGAACTGACCGCCGAACAGGAAGCCCAGGGCGAGTGGGTGGCCCAGGACATCGAGCTCGATATCGTCTACGAAGATGACGATATCCTGGTGATCAACAAACCGGCGGGCCTGGTGGTGCACCCGGCTGCCGGGCATGCCAGCGGTACCCTGCTCAACGCCCTGCTGCACCACGTGCCGGACATCGTCAACGTGCCCCGTGCCGGTATCGTGCACCGGCTCGACAAGGACACCACCGGGCTGATGGTGGTGGCCAAGACCATCCAGGCGCAGACGCAACTGGTGGCCCAGTTGCAGAGCCGTACCGTCAGCCGCATCTATGAATGCATCGTGATCGGCGTGGTCACCGCGGGCGGCAAGATCAATGCCCCGATCGGCCGGCACGGCCAGCAGCGCCAGCGCATGGCGGTGATGGAAGGCGGCAAGCCGGCGGTCAGCCATTACCGTGTGCTCGAGCGCTTCCGCTCCCATACCCATGTGCGGGTGAAGCTGGAAACCGGTCGGACCCACCAGATCCGCGTGCACATGGCGCACATCAATTTCCCGTTGGTGGGTGACCCTGTCTACGGTGGACGTTTCCGGATTCCACCGGCAGCCAGCCCGACCATGGTCGACTCGCTGAAGAACTTCCCGCGCCAGGCACTGCACGCGCGGTTCCTGGAGCTGGAGCATCCGACCACCGGCAAGCGCATGAGCTGGGAGTCGCCGTTGCCGGACGATTTCGTCTGGCTGCTGTCGCTGCTCAAGCAGGACCGCGAGGCATTCGTCGGGTGAGCGATTTCCTGATTCCGGACTGGCCTGCGCCGGCGCGGGTCAGGTCCTGCGTTACCACTCGGGCCGGCGGTGTCAGCCAGGCACCGTTCGACAGCCTGAACCTGGGCGATCATGTCGAGGATGACCCGGCCGCGGTCGCGGAAAACCGCCGACGCCTCAATAGCGCCTTCTCCATCCGCCCGGCCTGGCTGCGCCAGGTGCACGGCGTGGGGGTGGTCGAGGCTGATCCGCAGGTGACCGCCGAGGCCGATGGCAGTTGGACGATGACGCCCGGGGTGGCCTGCACGGCGATGACCGCCGACTGTCTGCCGGCGTTGTTCTGTGATCGTGCCGGCACCCGGGTGGCGGCGGCCCATGCCGGTTGGCGTGGCCTGGCGGCGGGCGTGCTGGAGGCGACAGTCGACCGCCTCGACGTGGCGTCCTCGGAGATTCTGGTCTGGCTCGGACCGGCCATCGGTCCCCGGGCGTTCGAAGTGGGGGCGGAAGTGCGCGAAGCCTTCATCGCCACTCACCCGGAAACCATCGAGGCCTTCGTCCCCAGCTGCAACGCCGGCCGCTTCATGGCCGACATCTATGCCCTGGCCCGCCTGCGTCTGGCGGCACGTGGGGTCACCGCCGTTTACGGTGGCGGCTTCTGTACCGTCTCCGATCCACGCTTCTATTCCTACCGGCGCAGCCCTCGCACCGGCCGTTTCGCCTCCCTGGTCTGGCTCGCCGACTAGACTGTCCTGACCTGCGTCAATCGTTCGGCGCTTGAAACTCCCAGAATCGCCCGTATCTATAAATGCATCTGGCAGGCTTCTCCATTCAGGTGTGTCCATCGCTCCGGCCTGCTCAAAAGGAAGGTGACTAATGCGTATAGACCGATTAACCAGCAAATTGCAGTTGGCTTTGTCCGATGCCCAATCCCTGGCCGTTGGCCTCGATCATCCGGCCATCGAACCGACCCACCTGTTGCAGGCATTGCTGGAACAGCAGGGTGGTTCGATCAAACCCCTGCTGATGCAGGTTGGCTTCGAGGTCAACAGCCTGCGCAAGGAATTGAGCAAGGAACTCGACAAGCTGCCGAAAATCCAGAATCCCACCGGCGACGTCAACATGTCGCAGGATCTGGCGCGCCTGTTGAACCAGGCCGACCGCCTGGCCCAGCAGAAGGGCGACCAATTCATCTCCAGCGAACTGGTGTTGCTCGCCGCCATGGACGAGAACAGCAAGCTGGGCAAGTTGCTGCTCGGCCAGGGCGTCAGCAAGAAGGCCCTGGAGAACGCGATCAACAACCTGCGCGGCGGCGCGGCCGTCAATGACGCCAACGTCGAGGAGTCGCGCCAGGCCCTGGACAAGTACACCGTCGACCTGACCAAGCGTGCCGAGGACGGCAAGCTCGACCCGGTGATCGGTCGCGACGACGAGATTCGCCGTACCATCCAGGTGCTGCAACGGCGGACCAAGAACAACCCGGTGCTGATCGGCGAGCCTGGTGTGGGCAAGACCGCCATCGCCGAGGGCCTGGCCCAGCGCATCATCAATGGTGAAGTGCCCGACGGCCTCAAGGGCAAGCGCCTGCTGTCGCTGGACATGGGCGCGCTGATCGCCGGGGCCAAGTACCGCGGTGAGTTCGAGGAGCGCCTCAAGGCACTGCTCAATGAACTGTCGAAGCAGGAAGGGCAGATCATCCTGTTCATCGACGAACTGCACACCATGGTCGGCGCCGGCAAGGGCGAGGGCTCGATGGATGCGGGCAACATGCTCAAGCCGGCCCTGGCCCGCGGTGAGCTGCATTGCGTCGGTGCGACCACCCTCAACGAGTACCGTCAATATATAGAGAAGGATGCGGCGCTCGAGCGACGCTTCCAGAAGGTGCTGGTGGACGAGCCGAGCGAGGAGGACACCATTGCCATCCTGCGCGGCCTGAAAGAGCGCTATGAAGTGCACCACAAGGTGGCGATCACCGACGGTGCGATCATCGCGGCGGCCAGGCTCAGCCATCGCTACATCACTGATCGTCAGTTGCCGGACAAGGCCATCGACCTGATCGACGAAGCGGCCAGCCGTATCCGCATGGAGATCGACTCCAAGCCGGAAGTGCTCGATCGCCTGGAGCGACGTCTGATCCAGCTCAAGGTCGAAGCTCAGGCCCTGAAGAAAGAGGACGATGAGGCGGCGATCAAGCGCCTGGAAAAACTCCAGGAGGACATCGCCCGGCTGGAGCGCGAGTACTCCGACCTGGAAGACGTCTGGGCCTCGGAGAAGGCCGAGGTGCAGGGTTCGGCGCAGATCCAGCAGAAAATCGAGCAGTCGCGCCAGGAATTGGAGGCAGCGCGCCGCAAGGGCGACCTCAATCGCATGGCCGAATTGCAGTACGGGGTGATCCCGGACCTGGAGCGCAGCCTGCAGATGGTCGACCAGCATGGTCACAGCGAGAATCAGTTGCTGCGCAGCAAGGTCACCGAGGAAGAGATCGCCGAGGTGGTATCGAAGTGGACCGGCATCCCGGTGTCGAAAATGCTCGAGGGCGAGCGTGAGAAGCTGCTGAAGATGGAGAGCCTGCTGCATCAGCGCGTCATCGGCCAGAGCGAGGCCGTGGTGGCGGTGGCCAACGCGGTGCGGCGTTCCCGTGCCGGCTTGGCCGACCCGAATCGCCCGAGCGGTTCGTTCATGTTCCTCGGCCCGACCGGGGTCGGCAAGACCGAGCTGTGCAAGGCCCTGGCCGAATTCCTGTTCGACACCGAGGAAGCCATGGTGCGGATCGACATGTCCGAGTTCATGGAGAAACACTCCGTGGCTCGCCTGATCGGTGCGCCTCCGGGGTATGTCGGTTATGAAGAGGGTGGTTACCTGACCGAGGCGGTGCGCCGCAAGCCGTATTCGGTGATCCTGCTGGACGAGGTCGAGAAGGCGCATCCGGATGTGTTCAATATCCTGCTGCAGGTGCTGGAGGATGGTCGCCTGACCGACAGTCACGGCCGTACCGTGGACTTCCGCAATACCGTGGTGGTGATGACCTCCAACCTCGGCTCGACGCAGATCCAGGAACTGGTTGGTGATCGAGAGGCCCAGCGGGCGGCGGTCATGGATGCACTGGGCAGCCATTTCCGGCCGGAGTTCATCAACCGGGTCGACGAAGTGGTGATCTTCGAGCCGCTGGCGCGGGATCAGATCGCCGGTATTACCGAGATCCAGTTGGGCCGCCTGCGGGGTCGCCTGGCCGAGCGCGAGCTGACGCTGACGTTGAGTGACGAGGCGTTGGACAAGCTTATCGCCGTGGGGTACGACCCGGTGTATGGTGCGCGGCCGCTGAAGCGGGCGATCCAGCGCTGGATCGAAAACCCGCTGGCCCAGTTGATCCTGTCGGGACGCTTCGTACCGGGGAGCAGCATCACGGGCCAGGTGGAGAACGACGAGATCGTCTTTGCCTGATTGGTGGCAGCGCCGAAAGGGAAGGGCCTCGCATCGCGAGGCCTTTTTTTTCGCCAAGGCGTTGAATTCAATGAAAAAGGCTTGTAAAGTGCGCCCCGCAACACGGTCATCCCCGGATCTCCCTGCAAAGAGAATTCCAGAAAAAAGATTGCAAATTCAGTGTCTTGAAAGCAATTTAGGGGTTGACAGAGAGTTGAAAGGTTGTAAAATGACGCGCCTCAGAGACGCAAACGCAGAAATGCGAAAGCGGCGAAGAGTAGGCTTCCAGCGATGGGAGTGAAGCGTTAGAGTTGTAGCTTGAAATGTGCTGTTCCGTGATAGCTCAGTCGGTAGAGCAAATGACTGTTAATCATTGGGTCCCAGGTTCGAGTCCTGGTCACGGAGCCAATTTCAAACCGGGGTATAGCGCAGTCCGGTAGCGCGCCTGCTTTGGGAGCAGGATGTCAGGAGTTCGAATCCCCTTACCCCGACCATATTCGGGTCGTTAGCTCAGTTGGTAGAGCAGTTGGCTTTTAACCAATTGGTCGTAGGTTCGAATCCTACACGACCCACCATTTTTGAAACCAGTTCGCTGGAATCAAATCTTAAGATCGGAAGCCAAAAGCGCTGATCGCAGAAGGCGCCTCCTGAAGGTGCCTTTTTTTTACCGGGGTATAGCGCAGTCCGGTAGCGCGCCTGCTTTGGGAGCAGGATGTCAGGAGTTCGAATCCCCTTACCCCGACCATATCTGAAATCCCCGTATCGAAAGATACGGGGATTTTTTTATGCCTTCCGAAATCATCAGGATGCATCAAGGCGCCTGGGTTGATCATTAAAGCCATACAGGAAGAGAAGTGGCATAATAAGTCTTTTTGGTTACAGAGCCAGGTGCGGCTTTCTTCAGGTGGATCTGAATCGCCTTCAGACTGGCGGCGTTCACTCCGGCGCTGTAGCGCGGTCCGCGACCCATCAGGCAGGAACTCTATCGTGTGCATGCGAGAATGGTCACCATAGGGTGCGTTGGGTGTCTGGCGGGCGTCGGGTGTATGGGCACTCGTCTGGAAATGCCAGGCAGGTATGCAAAGGAAAATATCAGCCTCGGGTGACCTCCCCCGACTGGTTGAAGTGTCAATTGTTCAAGAATCAAATGGGAATTTAACCTGATGTCGGGCATCAAGCGGGCGAGTGTTGGCAAGTTCAAAAGCAGAGAAGCTCTGATCGGTATCGTCGGGCTGGGTTATGTCGGGCTGCCCTTGATGCTGCGCTACAACGCCATCGGGTTTCGTGTGCTCGGTATCGATATCGATGAGGTAAAGGTCTCCCGATTGAATGCCGGGCAAAGTTATATTGAGCACATCCCGGCAGAGAAAATACTCGCTGCCCGCCAGAGTGGTTTTGAAGGCACCACTGATTTCCGTCGGGCCAGTGAGTGCGATGCCTTGATCCTGTGCGTGCCAACGCCCCTGAACAAGTACCGCGAACCGGACATGAGCTTCGTGATCAATACCACCGAAGCGATCAAGCCCTATTTGCGTGAGGGGCAGGTGGTGTCCCTGGAGAGCACGACCTATCCGGGTACCACGGAGGAAGAGTTGCTCCCGCGGGTTCAGGAAGTCGGTTTGAAAGTAGGTGAGAACATCTTCCTGGTCTATTCGCCCGAGCGTGAGGATCCAGGTAATCCCGACTTTGAAACCCGTACCATCCCCAAGGTGATCGGTGGGCATACCCCGGCTTGCCTGGAGGTCGGTATTGCGCTGTACGAGCAGGCGATTGATCGCGTTGTTCCGGTCAGTTCAACCAAGGCAGCTGAAATGACCAAGCTGTTGGAGAACATCCACCGTGCGGTGAATATCGGCCTGGTCAATGAGATGAAAGTGGTTGCCGACCGAATGGGCATCGATATTTTCGAGGTGGTCGACGCGGCCGCGACCAAACCGTTCGGTTTCACTCCCTACTATCCGGGACCGGGGCTGGGTGGGCACTGCATCCCGATCGACCCGTTCTATCTGACTTGGAAGGCTCGCGAGTATGGCCTGCACACGCGTTTCATCGAGTTGTCCGGGGAGGTCAATCAGGCCATGCCCGAATATGTGGTCAGCAAATTGATGGATGGGCTGAACAACGATGGCAAGGCACTGAAAGGCAGCAGGGTGCTGGTGCTCGGTATCGCCTACAAGAAAAACGTGGACGATATGCGTGAGTCGCCCTCCGTCGAAATCATGGAACTACTGGTGGCCAAGGGGTGTGTCGTGGCCTACAGCGATCCGCATGTTCCGGTCTTCCCGAAAATGCGCGAGCATCATTTCGATCTGTCCAGCGAGGCTCTGACGGCCGAAAGCCTGGCGGGTTTCGATGCTGTCGTGCTGGCCACCGATCACGACAGATTCGACTATGAGCTGATTCGCCAGCATGCCCGGTTGGTGATCGATAGTCGCGGTAAATACCGTACCCCTGAAGCTCATATCATCAAAGCCTGATTGCTGGAGTGCTCCCCTTGAAACGTTTTGCCCTTATCGGCGCTGCTGGCTATATCGCTCCACGGCACATGCGCGCAATCAAAGACACGGCTAACGAACTGGTATCCGCCTATGACATCAACGATTCGGTAGGAATCATTGATAGCCTATCGCCGCAGAGCGAGTTCTTTACCGAATTTGAACGTTTCATCGAGCACGCCTGGCAACTCAAGCGTAGTGCGGAAACGGCTCTGGATTATGTCTCGGTCTGTTCACCCAACTACCTGCATCATGCGCACATTGCGGCCGGATTGCGCCTTGGCTGCGATGTCATTTGCGAGAAACCGCTGGTACCTACTCCGCAAGTGCTGGACGAGTTGGCCCAAGTCGAGCGTGAGACCGGCAAGCGGGTTTACAACATCCTGCAGTTGCGTCATCACCAGGCCATCCTTGACCTCAAGGAGAAGGTTGCCGGCGCGACTCGTGATGGCAAGTACGATGTAGAACTTACCTACATCACGTCGCGGGGCAAGTGGTACATGGAGAGCTGGAAGGGGGATCCGCGCAAGTCCTATGGGGTCGCCACCAATATTGGTGTGCACTTCTACGACATGCTGCATTTCATCTTCGGCAAGTTGCAACGCAACGTCGTGCACTTTGCCAGCGACTACAAGGCTGCTGGCTATCTGGAGTATGAGAAGGCGCGCGTGCGCTGGTTCCTCTCCATCGATGCCCAGGACTTGCCCGATTCGGTCAAGGGCAAGAAGCCGACCTATCGCTCCATCACGGTCGATGGCGAGGAAATGGAGTTCTCCGAGGGCTTTACCGATCTGCATACCACCAGTTACCGGGAAATTCTCGCTGGGCGTGGTTATGGCATCGAAGATGCGCGCCATTGTGTGGAAACCGTGAATACCATTCGCTCGTCGGCTGTCGTTGCGCCGCAGAGTGATGAGGGGCACCCTTTCCTGGCATCCCTGGATCGCTGAGGCTGGTATGAACTATCAGGTCCACCCTTCTGCCATTGTCGATGAAGGTGCGCAAATCGGGGAGGGTTCGCGGATATGGCACTTTGTGCATGTCTGCGGTGGTGCCCGTATCGGCAAGGGTGTATCCCTTGGGCAGAATGTCTTTGTCGGTAACAAGGTGATCATTGGGGATAATTGCAAGATTCAGAACAACGTCTCGGTCTATGACAACGTGATCCTGGAGGAGGGCGTTTTCTGTGGGCCAAGCATGGTGTTCACCAATGTCTATAACCCTCGTTCGCTGATTGAGCGCAAGAATGAGTATCGCGACACATTAGTCCGAAAGGGGGCGACCCTGGGCGCCAATTGCACGATTGTCTGTGGCGTCACTATTGGTGAGTATGCTTTCGTAGGGGCAGGGGCTGTGATCAACAGGGATGTGCCTGCCTATGCCCTGATGGTAGGGGTCCCGGCTCGCCAGGTTGGTTGGATGAGTGAGTTTGGCGAGCGCCTGGATCTGCCTATTGCGGGAGAGGCTGAAACTACCTGTGGGCAAACTGGTACTGTCTATCGTCTTGAAGGGCGGCGGCTTGTCGTGGTGTGAGCGTGGAGGAAATTCATTTGTGGTCGCGATTCGCCCGCTAACTTAGCAGATATCTTTCGCCCTTCATCTGCCTCCGCATATGAGGGGGATGTTCTCCAGTGGATGCCGTGTCGTGTCTCACGCCTATCGAGCATTTGTCAACATGAACCACCACGGTGTACAGCACCGCTATTGAAGCCTGTCATGGAATTTATAGATCTCAAGACCCAGTACCACGAGCTCAAAGCATCAATCAACGAACGTATCGAGCGTGTACTCGATCACGGTAAATACATCATGGGCCCAGAGGTTGTAGAGCTTGAAGTGAAGCTGGCCGAATATGCCGGGGTCAAGCACTGTATCAGTGCGAGCAGTGGTACCTGTACGCTTCTGATCGCGATGATGGCGCTTGGGATCGGTCGTGGAGATGAGGTCATTACTACACCGTTCACCTTTATTTCGACAGGCGAGATGATCGCTTTACTGGGTGCAACACCTGTTTTTGTCGATGTTGACCCTAATACCTGCAACATCGACCCGGAAAAAATCGAATCTGCAATTACGCCTCGTACCAAGGCAATCATGCCTGTCAGCCTGTACGGGCAGTGTGCTGATTTCGATGCCATTAATGCCATCGCTCAAAAGCACGGACTGACAGTCATTGAGGATGCCGCCCAGTCGTTTGGTGCGACATACAAGGGGCGTCGCTCTTGTGCTCTTAGTGGTATCGGTTCAACCAGTTTTTTCCCGTCCAAGCCGCTGGGGCTTATGGTGATGGTGGAGCCCTGTTCACCGACGATGACGACTTGGCCAAGAGCATGCGCGAGATTCGTATCCATGGGCAGGATAGGCGCTACCATCACCCTCGCGTGGGCCTCAATGGTCGTCTGGATACGCTGCAGGCTGCCGTCCTGCTTGCCAAGTTGGAGCGCTTTGATTGGGAGGTGGAGCAGAGATCAAGGGTTGCAGCTCGTTATGATCAATTGATATCGAGTGCATGTCCTGCTGTCGTGACTCCTTATATTCTTCCCCAGACCAGCAGTGTCTATGCGCAGTACACCCTTCGGGTAAAGGCGCGCGACGACTTATCCCGGGAATTGAATGCCCTTGGCGTGCCGACTTCCGTGCATTATCCGACTCCCTTGCATTTGCAGCCTGCCTTTGCCCATCTTGGGCTCAAAAAGGGTAGTTTTCCTGCGGCCGAGCTTTGCAGTCAGGAGGTTTTGAGTCTACCCATGGGGCCTGACATCACCGATGAGCAGCAGAGCTTCGTCGTCGAATCGTTGCAGAAAGCACTTCAGAGAGTTTCATGAGTCCTTTCAGGAAGCTGTTTGGCTCCGTCGTAAGCTATGCATCGGCGAACGTTATCAATAGTGCGATTCCATTTTTCTTATTGCCCGTCTTGACGAGGGTTCTATCGCCAGGGGAGTACGGCATAGTTGCAATGCTCACTACTGTCATGAGTGTGCTTTCGGCTTTTACTGGTCTTAGTCTCCATGGGGCGGTCAGCGTTCGTTATTTTGATCGGGAAACCAATCACCCGCGTTTTCTCGGAACCTCTCTCGCTGTCCTGAGCGGGAGCACGCTATTAACTTTATTAGTCGTTTTTTTTGTGTCTTCCCCTCTGTCTCGTTGGGTGAACCTTCCTGTCGAATGGCTGCTTGTGGCCGTTTTGGCCTCTGCTGCTCAAACAATCATGCAAATCAGGTTGGTAGTTTGGCAGGTCAAGAATCAGGTTTTACGATATGGAATATTCCAGATCTCCCAAACCTTATTCAATCTGTCCCTTTCCCTTGGGTTGGTTCTTGTTCTGGGGATGGGCTGGGAGGGCCGGGGGCTCGGTCTGGTAAGCGCTGTTTTCCTGTTTGGTTTGTTGGCGTTGTATAGCTTGCAACGTGCAGGGGGGATCGACTGGCGGTTTGATATTGAGTATGCCAAGGCGGCGTTACGTTTTGGTGGGCCGCTGATCCCCCATGCGATTGGTGGAATGATGATAGCCATGAGTGACAGGTTCATCATAACCTCGGTCCTGGGGGTTACTGCGACGGGTAGTTATGCGGTCGGTGCGCAGATGGGCATGGTTGTAGGGATATTGGTTGATGCAATTGTAAAGGCTTTTGGTCCTCATCTGCTAAGTGAGTTGCAGGGAAGAGATCGTGATTCGGGGATCCGTATTGTACGACAGTGCTGGGTGTCATTTCTATTTTTCCTGATTCTGGCCATATCTTATGTGAGCCTTCTTCCTTATGTTTATCCCTGGATTGTTGGGCGGGAGTATGGTGATTCTCTGAAGGCTGCCCAGCTGATAGGCTTTGGTAACGCTTTTATGGGTATGTATTATGTGGTCGTGGGGTTTGTGTTTTTTGCCGAAAGAACGGCCTATCTCGCTAAATTAACTTTTTGTATTGGGGTTTTTAACGTGATCCTAACCGTTTTTCTAGTTAATCGGCTGGGGGTGATAGGGGCTGCATGGAGTTACGTTCTTGTACAAATGGCATTCTTTTTTGGAGCTTGGTATATTGCTCAAAAAATATTGCCGCTGCCATGGTTTTCTGCTCTCTTGGAGAATAAATCCCCATGATTTTGTGAGCGGCAATTGGTTAGTGTGTTGATTTTTTAGCTGCCAAATAGTTTTTACGTAAAGTAGCCAGGCGGGCAGAATATGGGCGCAGAATGGATGTTAATGTGTTTGGTAGCGATCAGATGAAGGGGAGTCCGACGTTGAAGGAATTGCTGCAGATCGAGAATGATCCGGCATTTCTGGAGTTTCGCTGTGCCAAAACCGCATATTTGCTTTGGCCGCTGATACGGATTCAGTTTTTTAGGCAGTTGATCTCTGACCTTTTTTACAAACATGCTTCTTTGCTGGCTCCTGTTTCGGTTGTTCCTTATAAGAGTATTCTGAGTGTTCTGACAAAAAGCGTTTTTCACAACACCTGTCGGCAGCATGGTCAAAGTGAAATATTGGTGTTTGCAACCGGTGCTGGTCAGTTCAAGCGCCAAGGTGTTTGGTTTAATCGTATTACTGATTATCTGGTTGAAGCTTCATTCAGAGATGTTGCGACCGTCGAAGGAATTGTAGATTGGAAATTTCCAGAGCCTCGCTGGAATAAAAAAGTTAACTATTGGTTGCCCCGGAACATGCTGATACTGTTGTCTGGTCGCATGTGTTCGCGAATGGAGCATGCGCGGCAGGCTCGTGAGGTGTTGGAGTACGCCAGGGCTAGGGCTTTTAGTTTGTGTGGACTATCCATGTCCGATCAGTGCGTGGAAATGCTGGTAGGAGTTATGTCGCGAAAGATTGCGCGTCTATCAATTATGCAGTCTGCATATCGACGTGTTCTTGGCAGAGTCAAGCCTCGTTTACTTATCCTTGAAGAAGGTTGCTATAGTGATCATGGGGTACTTAATAGTGTGGCTCGGGAGATGGGGGTCCGTGTAGCCGAGCCTCAGCATGGGATGATTTCTGCAGGGCATGATGCTTATAACTACTCTTCGTTGCTGTGTAATAGTGAGCAGTATCGAGAATACCTTCCGCATGACTTTCTTGGCTATGGTCGTTGGTGGAATGATCAGATAAATGTTCCTGTTGAGAAGTGGGTTATAGGTAATCCTCATTATAGTGAGCAGGTTCGTTCCTTAAAAAGAGGGGCAGGCAATAAAAACATCCTGATTCTCAGCGATGGTATCGAATTTTCTTTGTATTTGACGTTGGCTGAGGAGCTTAGCTCTCTTCTGCTGGGGCGCTATACGGTTGTCTTGCGGCCACACCCATTGGAGCGACTTCAGGTGCATGAGCGGTTTCCCGGTGGCTTGGCCGGGAATGTGGTAATTGATCGCCATCAAGATATATATGAGTCATTTGCCGGCTCTTATGCTGTTGCGGGTGAAGTGTCGACTGGCTTATTTGAAGCAATGGGTATTGTGGAAAAGGTGTTTCTGTGGGATACCGAGAAGGCAAGATTTGCTTACCCTGTTCATCCTTTCTTTGCATTCTCTAATGCGCAGGAGTTCGCAAGTGCTATTCTTTCTCCTGAAGAGGGGCGCCTAAGCGTTACCCAGGAAGATATTTGGGCGACCGATTGGAAGGGGAATTTTCAAAGCTATCTGGAGCATGTTTTAGTTTGAAAACAGAAACGTGTATCTGTTTCGATTGTCGCTTCTCATCGAGCGGTGAAGACGTATGTGATTGGCGTGCCTTATCTCGATGAGGTGCGACGGTATTATTCTTGTGTGTCGCTTTATCTGCGGGACTCATGGATAATGGATCCATGAGGGCTTTTAAGCGTTACCGTTGTGTAACGGGAGAAGGTTGGCTTTCCGGAGGCGTTGGTTGCAGGGGGGGGCGATAGGTTGAGGTCTCGTGCTCTAGTCTGTAATCAGCGAAGTGACTGAACGGTGCGTTTCTGTGGCTGAAAAAAAAATATCTGTGATCGACTATGGTAGCGGCAATCTGGCTTCAGTCGTCAACATGATCCGCCATGAGGGGGCGAGGCCCAGATCATCAGCACACCTGAGCAGCTTGTTGGTGCTGAAAAACTGATTCTCCCTGGCGTGGGTGCCTTTGACCATGCAATGTCATGTCTGCGCCAGAATGGCTGGGTTGCGCCTCTGGAGCAGGTTGTCTTTGAGCGCAAGGCTCCTATCATGGGGATCTGCCTGGGTATGCAATTGCTGACCTGTGGAAGCGAGGAGGGGGCAGAGCCCGGTCTTGGGTGGATCAATGCCCAGGCGAGGCGTTTCCGACCAACCGATGTCAAGCTCAAGGTCCCTCACATGGGGTGGAACGAAGTGCGGCAGGTTCGTGATGACGCATTGATGCCGCAACTTGAAGCCAAGCGTCGATTCTACTTTGTACATTCCTATCGTGTTGAGTGTGTGAACCCTGAGGATGTCCTGCTTGAGTGTGACTATGGCGAGACATTTGTCGCGGCTTTCAGCCGAGAAAATATATGGGGATTCCAGTTCCATCCCGAGAAAAGTCACAGATTCGGCATGGAACTCTTCCGGCATTTTCTAGAGGTGTAGTTTGCTCAAGCATCGTGTGATTCCTGCGTTGTTGCTGCGTGAAGGAGGTCTTGTCAAGACCCAGAAGTTTGGTAAACACAAGTATATTGGCGATCCGCTCAATGCCATTCGTATTTTCAATGAAAAAGAAGTTGATGAACTTGTTTTACTGGACATTGATGCCACCCGGCAGGGGCGTGAGCCGGACTATGAATTTATAGAAAGTGTTGCTGCCGAGTGCTTTATGCCGCTTGGTTATGGCGGCGGAATAACAAGTGTTGAACAGGTCCGGCGGATATTTTCCATCGGGGTTGAAAAAGTAATCTTGCAGACAGCCGCACTTGAAAATCCTGACTTGATTCGGGATTTGGCGGAGCGATTCGGTAGTCAGAGTATCGTAGTTTCCATTGATGTTAAGCGTAACTGGCTGGGGCGTTATCGGCTGCGCTCAATAGCGAAAGGCGGCATAGCATCGAGCGACTGGCTCTCGGTGTTGAAAGAGTTGGTTGCAGCAGGGGCGGGTGAAGTCCTGCTCAATGCGGTTGATCGTGATGGAATGCAAGAGGGCTATGATTTACGTCTTATCCAGATGGCAGCTGAAACTGTCGATGTTCCGCTCATCGCTTTAGGAGGGGCTGCGGGTGTCTCGGACTTTGCTCTCGCCATCGGCGCCGGCGCATCCGCGGTGGCTGCAGGTAGTTTCTTTGTTTTACAAGGGGCGCATAGAGCTGTGTTGATTACCTATCCAGAATATGCGGATCTTGAAAAACATTTGGGGTGATTGATGAGTAAGTCTTACCAGATATGCACTCGTTGCGTGATGGACACCAGTGCATTGGATATTTCGTTTGATGCGCATGGGGTATGTAATTATTGTTCGGAGTTTCTGATTCGCTCAGGCCACCTTCTCGAAGAAAGCGATGAAAGACGAAATGAGCGGCTCTCTGAGTTTGTTGAAAAGGTTAAGGCAGATGGTGCAGGAAAAACCTATGACTGCATTGTTGGTGTGTCCGGCGGTGTCGATAGTTCCTGGGTTTTAGTCAAGGCTGTCGAGCTTGGATTGCGCCCCTTGGCCGTGCACATGGACAATGGTTGGAATTCCGAGCTTGCTCAAAATAATATCGCTAATCTGATCAAAAAGCTAAATGTCGATTTGTATACTCATGTTGTTGATTGGGGTGAATACAAGGCGCTGATGCAGGCCTTCTTCGATAGCGATGTGATCGATGTGGAATTGTTGTATGACAATGCCATGCTGGCGGTCAATTATAAGATGGCTGCAAAATATGGGGTTTCTCATATTCTTTCCGGAAGTAATCAGAGCTCCGAGGGGATGTCCATTCCGGTCGGCTGGAATTGGTTTAAGTACGATAAGAGAAATATCGTCTGTCTTGCTCGGCGATCAGCTGTAAGGATAAAGACTTTCCCCATGTTGGGGACGCTGGGATATATCTATTATACTTATGTAAAGAAGATTAAGTGGCAATCGATGCTCGATATGATGCCCTACAGTAAAGTTGCTGCCATGCAGGCCTTGAAGGAAGATTTTGGCTATAAACCGTATCCCTATAAGCACTATGAGTCAATATTCACCAGGTTCTATCAGGGGTTTCTTCTTCCAAGGAAGTTTTCGGTCGATAAGCGTAGGGTTCATTTTTCCACCCTGATTATGTCTGGGCAAATGACCCGGGATGCGGCACTGATCGACTTGGAAAAAATCCCATATCCATCTGAAAAGGATTTGGTCGAGGATCGCAATTATTTCTTGAAAAAGATGAGATGGGCTGATTCGGATCTGACCAGTTATCTCTCTCGGCAGCAGCGAAGTCATGCCGAGTTTGGCTCGGAAATAGAATTCTGGAAATTTTGCATGAAGGTTTATCGTGCTGTTTTTAAATAAAATGGCGTAGAGATTAGAGCAGTCTATCGTTAGTAAAGGTACGTGCATGTCGGTATTGGTGATGAGCTTCTATGGCGCTCCCGGTGGCGCTGAACGGCGTTTTGTCAGGACGTTCAGAAAAATGCAGGAGCTGTATGGCGGGCATAGACTCATCATTAACTCACATGGTAAGACCGCTCTTGAGTCGGTAGGGGTGCCACTGGATTTGAATGGAGTCGTGGTGCTGAACGACTTGCGTTTGTTTGGACGGCTGGGAGCTGTGAGCAAAGTCGCATTTGTCTTTCAGCTTTGGTGGTACGTACTGTCGCAGCGCCTCCGCCATCTACACTATCCCGTTGACCCTTCTTACTTGACTCTGTTTCATTCTTTTGTGGGGCGGGCGCTGAGAGTGCGTTACTCTCTGTCCGTTGTGGATTCGTCTCGCCCGGATAGAAGTAACTTTAGTCGATATAGCTGGTTTTTATGGCGGCGAAGTATTGGCTTTGCAACCAGGCTGGACTGTCTTTCGGGGGGATAGCAAAAAGCGTCGAAAGACTTTTTGGTGTACGGCCGCCAATTGAAATTTCACCATGTTCCTTTACTGACTATAGTCGTTCTTTTGTGGCTGAGAAAAAAGACTATGATATTGTCTTGATGAGTCGTCTCTGTGAGGGAAAGGGTTTGTCGATTTTTTTTGACGCCTTGACCGAGATAAAGAAAAGCTATAGCGATTTCTCTGTTGGAAATATCGGTATTTTTGGCGCGGGGCCGTTACATGATTATGTAGAGTCTCGAATTGCCGGGCTTCCGTCTTTTCATATTGAACTAGGTTTTGCTTCGAATCCATTTGAGGTATTGTCAAGGGCAAAGATATTTATGTCCTTGCAGGATAAGGAAAATTACCCTTCACAATCATTGCTCGAGGCAATTTCGTGTGGGGCCTTGGTTATTGCAACCGATGTGGGAGAAACCCATCGGATCGTTTCTGATGAAGTTGGCTATCGTGTTCCTGCTGATGCCGCCAGGCTGGCTGACAAGATCGTGGTAGCGTTGACCCGTTTGCGTATGAATCAATTCGATTGGCAAGGGGCTGCCGAAATGGTTCGCAGGGAACATACGGTGGAGCGTTTCTCTACTTATTTTTCCGGTTTCCTGGAGCGTGCCTTATAACCATTTGTTGTCTAGGAGCTTTTTTTGAAACTCTTGGTGAATGCAAGTAATTTGCATTTTGGGGGTGGGGTACAGGTCGCCGCCTCGTTCATTGATGAATTATCTCGGTTGGGTGATAGAGCCGAGCAATTTTCCGTGCTCGTGTCCACTGAAGTGCATGACAATCTGGTGCGTATCGATTGCAAAACCTCTGGCTTTGTTGATTATGAGGTCTTTGATACCCATGGTTTGTCGTGCCTTTGGGCTTCTTTATCTGGGCGTTTCAAAGGATATGATCTTGTCTTCACCATATTCGGCCCGGCCTATTTTCTCTCTCAGAATTTCGTCAGTATAGTAGGGTTTGCACAGGCGTGGATTATTTATCCGGATAACGACTCCTACGCGAATACCCCAAAGCTCAGCCGTTATAAGGCACGTTTACGTTACTGGCTACAATCACTTTTTTTCCGTCGAGCCGACCGCTTGGTTGTCGAGGCTGAGCATGTCAGATCTGGTTTGGCTGGCCGTGGTATTTTTGCCGCCGAAGCAATTGATGTTGTGCCTAACTGTATATCCTCCTTGTATTTTGATCCTGCCAAGTGGGAACCTTTGGGTTTTTCCCTGCCGGCTGCGGATGTTTTAAGGATTGGTTATGTTGGGCGTGATTACCCGCACAAAAATCTCGATGTGCTTCCTGACGTAAGCAGGACGTTACGCGAGGTTTACGGTGTTGATGTTGAGTTCTGTGTCACTCTTAGTGATAGTGAATGGGCGGCTCGATCTGATTCTTTTAAAGCTGCGGTAAAAAATGTTGGAGTTCTTTCCGTATCGCAGTGCCCTTCTTTTTATCAGCAGATGGATGCGGTGATATTTCCAAGCCTTATTGAATGCTTTTCAGCCACGCCACTGGAAGCCATGGTGATGGGTAAGCCCTTGTTTGCTTCAGATCGGGGGTTTGTTAGGGACGTCTGCGGAGAGTGGGCGAACTACTTTGACCCACTTGATGCGGAAGATATCGCTAAAACTATAAATTTATATTTTTCTACCGAAGAGCGCGCGCGCTGCATTAAGTTGCAGGCGGCTCAGAAGTATTCGGCTGGTTTTTCCTCTGCAAAAGGACGGGCGCTTAGTTATCTTGATATTATCGAGAGAGCACTGCGTGGGCGTTGATAATTATTTGGCTTATTCTGTATGAAAATCCTTGTCCTTTCTCAATATTTTTGGCCGGAAAGTTTTATAATAAATGATATTGTCCGTGTGCTTCATGAGCAGGGGCATGAGGTGGTGGTGGCTACCGGCAAGCCTAATTACCCGGAGGGCAAGGTGTTCGACGGGTACCGTGCCATCGGGAGTCTTCGTGAGAGCTATCTGGATAAAATCGAGGTATTGCGCGTTCCTCTCTGGCCACGAGGGAAGGGTGGGGCCAGGAACCTGGTTTTCAATTATCTTTCATTTGTTCTGGCGGGACTGCTCTATCTGCCATTCATGTTAAGGAAGCGCGACTTCGACGCGATCCTTGTTTTTGCGCCGTCTCCTGTTCTACAGGCCATTCCTGCGATTCTGCTCAAATGGCTCAAGAAGGCACGATTGTCCCTCTGGGTGCAAGATCTCTGGCCGCAGAGCCTTTCCGCCACGGGGTTTGTCAAAAATCCTTGCGTACTCAAGGCTGTGGGAGGAGTGGTCAAGGTGATTTATCGTTGTTGTGACTCTCTGCTCGTGCAATCGCATGCCTTTATTGATCCGGTGGCGGCCTTTGCCTCGCGGGAAAAGATCGAGTACTACCCTAACTCCATGGATGTTCGGGCGCCTAATGAGGTCGAGCCCATTCCCCTGGAGTTGACCGAGTTGCTGGCAAATCATTTTTGTGTAGTGTTCGCTGGCAATCTGGGGACGGCCCAGGCCCTGGATACTCTGGTGCAGGCTGCCGTTCATCTGCGCGACGACTCCCGGATTCGTATCGTCCTGATCGGTAGTGGTAGTCGCCTTGCCTGGTTGAAGGAGCAACAACAAGAGCACCAATTGAGCAACCTGGTTTTGCCTGGCCGTTTCCCGAGTCAGTCAATGCCGCAGGTGTTCGCGCGGTCATCGGCCCTGCTGGTTTCCCTGAACAATGAAGAGGCATTCGCCCAGACCATACCGAGCAAGATTCAAGCTTACCTGGCTGCTGGTCGCCCTGTGATTGCCTGTCTTAACGGCGAGGGCGCGCGTATTGTTCTTGAGGCTCGGGCCGGGCTGGCATGCCCTGCCGAGGAGGTTTTGCCTTTGGTCGATGCCATCCGGCATATGGCTGGCATGAGCCCGGAGGAGCGGGAAGCTATGGGGCGCTCGGGGAGAGATTACTTTGGAAGGCACTTCGAGATGCAGATGCAGGTTCGTCGTCTGGTGGAGCTGTTGCAGCCGGCAGTGACGTGATATTGGTTTTGCCAGCGAGATGCATTTGTAAGCGTTAAGTCGTTTTATGGCCCGCAACGCAATGTCATGCCCATATTTGGCTGGTGGCGGCCGACCTGCCAGCCGCTCCTGTTGTGCCAGGCTCTCATTTGTCTATGCACTGTGTTTAGGCGTCCTGCTCCTCTGGCGCCGAATGTGGATATTTATCGTGGACCAATAGCCTTGATTTTTGTTCGGGAAATATCGTCCAAGTCCACGATTATCTGAAAGCCATCCTCGGCAATAGCAGGCATAATGCGTATCTGTGAGCTGTTCAGCATGTCTGGATAGGTCGTTTTCCTGAAGGGTATGCAGCGCGATGCAAGAAAGGCTGATGGTCCGGAGGTGTCCGCGATCCCGCGCCGAGGCGGTAGAGCGTGCATGCTGACGGGCTTCAGCAGCAGCCGGCGATGGTCTCTCCCGGATCTAGGTGGTAGGTGCGTCAGCTCGCTGGATGGGGGATGTTTTCCCACGCATCATGGGGTGTGAAACGACGATTTTCATGATAGCCGGATTTCGCTAAAATTTAGAAAATAATATTTGAAGTGTGTGTCTTTTGATTTTCAATAATATTTATTTTCGGTTTTTTTTGATGGATGAGATATGAGAATAATTGCAAAGCTGGATGTCAAGCCGCCTCAGGTTGTAAAGCCGGTGCACTTTGAAGGGCTGCGCAAAATCGGAGATCCTGGCGACCTGGCTTTCAAGTACTATGAGCAAGGCGCAGACGAAATATTCTATATTGATATAGTTTCTAGTCTTTATCGGCGAGAAATACTCTTTGATTTCGTATCCGAAACGGCAAAGCGGATTCTAGTGCCTTTTGCGGTTGGTGGTGGGGTGCGTAGTGTCGAGGACTTTTCGAAGCTTTTTCACCATGGTGCCGACAAGGTCGCAATTAATACCGGGGCCCACGAATCTCCATCGATAATCGATGCAGCTGCAAGGGTTTTCGGTGGGCAGTCGGTTGTGGTCAATATTGAGGCCAAACGCCTGACGGAAAAAGGCTGGGATTGTTATACCGACTGTGGACGTATCCCGTCTGGGCGAGACGTCATCGATTGGGCCAAGGAGGCCGAGTCACGTGGGGCAGGCGAAATCCTCCTGCAATCGGTTGATTGCGACGGCCGGCAGCGTGGTTTTGATATCGATTTGATCAAGGCCGTCGTGGATGCTGTAAACATTCCGGTGGTCGCGGCCAGCGGTGCCGGAACTCTTGAAGACATATTGAAAGTGGCGACGGTGGCTAAGCCGAGCGGGATTGCGCTGGCTTCGATGCTCCACTATGGGAAAACCACTATCAGCGATATCAAAAAATTCTTGAGTGAGCGTGGTGTGGAGGTGGCTGTATGAGTCAGCAGATTGGAGTGGTTGACTACGGTGCAGCAGGTAACGTGTTCAGCATTTCCAGAGCGCTTGAGTACGCCGGTGCCAAGATAAAGGTGGTGAAGCGTCCTCAGGATATCTTGGGAGTGGATAAGCTGGTCATGCCTGGGGTTGGCAGCTTTGTAGATGGGATGCGGGAATTGAATGCTTCCGGTATGTCTGAAGCTGTTCTTGAGTATGCAGCTACCAAGCGACCTCTATTGGGTATATGTCTGGGGATGCAGGTGCTGAGCAAGGTAGGTTTCGAATACGGAGAAACTGCGGGGCTTGGACTTATTCTTGGCGAGGTCAGGCCGGTACAGTGCAAGGGTGTTGTGCCTCATATGGGCTTCAATACGTTGTCACTTGTTAAAGAGTCTCCTCTGTTGAAGGGGGTGAGTGCTACTGATTTGTTTTATTTCATGCACTCTTACGAGATGCAGAACTATACGGATATCATTGCGCTGACTTCCTATGCGGAGCATCAGATTGTCTCTGCAGTTCAGCATGATAGTATTTTTGGTTTGCAGTTTCACCCGGAAAAGAGTCGTCAAGCCGGTATCCGTATTTTTGAAAACTTCTTAGCACTGTGAGCCTGGAATGAATAATCAAGAGTCGTTTGGACGCTACGGTCTTCCGTTAGACATCCAGTTCTGTAAGAAATGTGCGATGAATAACCAGCGGCCGTCGTCGACCGTTGAGTTCAAGAATAAGCCTGGTGAGATCAAGAAGGCGATTTTTTTTGATGAGCACGGCGTTTGTGATGCCTGCAATTTTGCTGAGAAAAAGAAGCAGATTGATTGGGTAGAGCGCGAGAGAGAGCTGCGCGAACTTTGCGATCGCTATCGCCGCAATGACGGTCGCTACGATGTGGTGGTGCCTGGTAGTGGTGGGAAGGATAGTGTGATGGCGGCGCATATCCTAAAGTTCAAATATAACATGAACCCGATCCTGGTAACGTGGCCGCCTGCCATTTACACTGATATTGGTCGTCGTAATTTTGATGCCTGGATCAATGCTGGGTTTGCAAACTATACTTATAATCAGAATAAGAAAGTTCACCGGACATTGACTCGGTTGGCCTTTGAGAAGCTTTGCCATCCTTTTCAGCCTTTCATTCTGGGGCAGAAGAACCTGGCTCCCAAGATGTCTGTCCTGCTTGACATTCCGCTAGTTATTTTTGGGGAAAACGAGGCGGAGTACGGAAATGCAATTGTAGATAATGACAAGCCTACGCGCGATCCAAAATATTATACTGCGGAAAATCAACTGAGTGATCTTTATCTTGGCGGTGTAAGTGCCAAGCAGCTGATGGAGGAGCATAAGTTCACCATGGCTGATCTCGAGGCGTATTTGCCTGTGGATCCATACAAGATCCAATCTGTCGGAACCCAGGTTCATTATCTTGGGTACTATGTGAAGTGGCATCCGCAAGAGACATATTATTTCTCTGTTGAGAACTCGGACTTCATGCCGAATGATTTCAGGACTGAAGGTAGCTTCAGTAAGTACAGCTCTCTGGATGATATGATCGATTGGCTTCATTATTACACGACTTATACGAAGTTTGGTATTGGTCGTGCGACATACGATGCGGCGCAAGAGATTCGTAATGGTGATATTACGCGGGAAGAGGGTATCTCTCTGATCAAGCGCTTTGATGGGGAGTTTCCAGAGATTTTTCAGAAACAGTGCCTTGAGTATATGGGGATTACTGAGGAGCGTTTTGCTGAGGTTATTGAGGAATTCAGAACACCTCACCTTTGGGAAAATACTGCTTCTGGCTGGGTGCTGAAAAAGCCTATCTGGAAAGCTTGAATAATTTTGAAGCGGAGGGTTTGTTGTGAAAGCTTTGATTACAGGTGCTGATGGTTTTATTGGTTCTCATCTAACTGAGCTTCTTGTGCGTGAGGGGTATGAGGTTAAGGCGCTCTCCCAATATAATTCCTTCAATTATTGGGGGTGGTTGGAGGATATCGAGTGCCTGTCGAGTGTTGAGGTGCTTAATGGTGATGTGCGTGATCCGCACTATTGCAAGCATATTACCAAAGGTGTCGATCTGGTTTTCAATCTGGCGGCACTGATTGCTATCCCGTATTCCTATGTTGCCCCTGATAGCTATGTTGATACAAATATCAAGGGTACTCTGAATATCTGTCAGGCGGCCTTGGAAAATGGCGTAAAGCGGATAATTCACACGTCGACCAGCGAAGTTTATGGCACGGCAAGGTATGTGCCGATTGACGAGAAGCATCCGTTGCAGGCGCAATCGCCTTATAGCGCTTCAAAGATAGGTGCGGATGCGATGGCCATGAGTTTCTACAACGCTTTCGATTTGCCCCTTACTATCGTCAGGCCATTTAATACCTATGGCCCCCGTCAGTCGGCGAGGGCGGTAATTCCAACGATTATCACCCAAATTGCCAGTGGCAAGAAGCAGATCAAGTTAGGCGATACGACTCCGACTCGCGACTTCAACTATGTCGCTGATACCTGTCGTGGTTTTCTGGAGCTGGCTTGCTGTGCTGAGGCAATAGGCGAAACCGTGAATATTGGCTCAAATTACGAAATCTCGGTCGGGGATACCTTGAATCTCATTCGTGAGCTGATGGAGAGCGATGTCGAGTTTATTTCGGATGAGCAGCGTTTTCGCCCTGGGAAGTCGGAGGTGTTTCGTCTGTGGTGCGATAACACAAAAATTCGTGCACTTACTGGTTTTCAGCCACAATATGATATCCGTCAGGGGCTGCAAAAAACCATCGATTGGCTGACTCTCCCTGGAAACTTGGCGAAATACAAAGCTGACATCTACAACGTCTGAGGCTCTTTATGTTCGACTCATTAATTAAGTTTGTACGGAGTCAGTACCGCACGAATGATTTTATTCCACTTCATGCGCCTGTCTTTCAGGGGCCGGAGCGTGACTATGTAGTGGAAACTATCGAGTCGACGTTTGTTTCAAGCGTAGGGGCTTTCGTCGATCGTTTTGAGCGTGATATGGCCTCTTATACCGGCAGTCCGCGAGCCGTTGCTACTGTCAATGGGACTGCGGCACTGCACGCTGCATTGCTGCTTGCCGGCGTAAAGCCCGGCGAATTGGTCGTGACTCAGTCCTTGACCTTCGTGGCAACTTGCAATGCCATAGCATACTGTGGCGCCGAGCCGGTTTTTGTTGATGTTGATCGAAACACGCTGGGGCTTTCACCCAAAGCCCTGGAGGCGTGGTTGGAGGAGAACGCTGAACTCGGCATCGACGGTGTTTGCCTGCTCCGTAGCACAGGCCAGACGATAAGGGCTTGTTTACCGATGCATACCTTCGGTCACCCAGTTGCACTTGATGAACTCGTCGAGCTCTGTGCCCGATGGGGGTTGGTATTGGTCGAAGATGCGGCCGAGTCTCTGGGCAGCCTGTACAAAGGACGACATACAGGTTGCTTTGGCCGTTTGGGTACCTTGAGCTTCAACGGTAACAAGATTATCACCACTGGTGGGGGGGGATGATTCTTGCCGATGAAGAGGTCGGGGCGCTTGCCAAGCACCTGACCACTACAGCAAAAAAACCTCATCCCTACGAGTATATGCATGACCAACTTGGCTATAACTACAGGTTGCCTAATCTCAATGCGGCTCTTGGTTGTGCTCAGTTGGAGCAACTAGAGGGCTTCATCAAGTCAAAGCGTGAGCTTGCTTCTCGTTATGCGCAAGAGCTGGAAGGCAGTGATCTGCAGTTTTTCAGCGAACCCGAGGGTTGTCGCTCCAATTACTGGTTAAACGCCGTTATTTGTGAAAATCGTGAGCAGCGTGATGCATTGCTCAAGGCAACCAATGACAACGGCGTAATGACCAGACCAATCTGGAAGTTGATGAACCATCTTCCTCTCTATGCGCGTTGCCGGCATGGTGATTTGACTAACGCCGAGTGGTTGGCAGACCGTATCGTGAATCTGCCCAGCAGTGTTGTTCTGGAGAGTTGATAGTGAAGCGAAAAGTTGCGGTTTTCACTGGCTCGAGGGCGGAGTACGGGCTGCTTTACTGGTTGATGAAGGATATCCAGTCGAGCTTGTGCCTTCAATTGCAGGTCATTGTAAGTGGCATGCATCTTTCTCCCGAATTCGGAGATACCTGGACGCAACTTGAAGCGGATGGTTTTAATATTGATGCGAAAGTCGAGATGCTGCTCTCCTCGGATACTCCGGTGGGAGTGGTAAAATCGATGGGGGTAGGTACCTTGGGGTTTGCCGACGCCTTGGCTCGCCTGTGTCCTGACATGCTGGTGGTGCTAGGTGATCGCTTTGAGGTATTGGCGGTTGTTCAGGCTGCTCTGATCCTGGGGATTCCGATTGCCCACCTGCATGGCGGCGAGATCACCGAGGGAGCCTATGATGATGCAATTCGACATGCTGTCACCAAGATGTCCAACCTTCATTTTGTAGCGGCTGAACCCTATCGGCGCCGTGTTATCCAGATGGGAGAATCTCCTGATCGTGTCTTCAACGTAGGTGCTGTGGGGAATGATCACCTTCGCCGTAGTCCTAAGATGAGCCTGGATAGCTTGCGGGACAGCCTTGGCTTTGCACTCCGTGCACCCTATATGGTGGTAACCTATCATCCTGTGACACTTCTGGATGAAGATCCTCAGGAAAGCTTCAATGCTCTGCTTGAGGCGCTGGACAAGTTTCCAGAACAACAGATTATTCTTACTTATCCAAATGCGGATAATGGTGGTCGGTCTATCATTCCTCTGCTCGAGGCTTATGCACAGCGGCAGCCGAAGCGTGTACTGGCAATAAGCTCGCTTGGGTTCAGGCGCTACCTTAGTGCGATCTCTACAGCCTCTGCCGTTGTTGGGAACTCATCTAGTGGGATTATTGAAGTTCCGGCATTTGGTATTCCAACTGTCAATATCGGCGTGCGTCAGAAGGGACGTCTGGCTGCAGACTCTGTTATCCATTGCAAACCGGATAGTGAGTCGATTGAAAAGGCTATTAGCAAGGCGCTATCTACCGATTTTTCAAATTCCTGCAAGGAAACAACCAATCCCTATGGGCAGGGTAGTGCTGCTGAAAAAATTGTGAAGGCTCTGGAAGGTTATGACGGAGCGCTAAATAAAACATTCCATGATCTGAGCTGAGCCATGAAGCAGTCTGATAGAGATTCAGTGTATATTATCGCCGAGGCAGGTGTAAATCATAACGGTGATCGGGAGCTGGCTTTCGCTCTTGTCGATGCTGCGGCAGCTGCAGGGGCCGATGCCGTGAAATTTCAGACATTCAATGCCTCCCGTCTTGCTTCAAAAAATGTTTCCAAGGCGGCTTACCAAAAAAAAAGTACTGATGAGTTCGAGAGTCAGCAGGCTATGCTCAAGAAGCTGGAGCTGCCTTATGACTGGCATATTGAGCTGCAGTGCCACGCTCGGCAAAGGGGGATCGAATTTCTATCCACTGCGTTTGATAGCGATAGTCTAGACTTTCTTTGCAATCTGGAACTGCCGTTGTTCAAGGTACCCTCGGGTGAGTTGACCAACGCACCTCTACTGTGGAAGTTTGCGCGAACTGGCAAGAAATTGATTCTATCCACTGGCATGGCAACGCTTGCAGAAGTCGAGCAGGCGCTCGCCATCGTGGCGCATGCACTGGCACATGAAGAGGAGCCAGCATGCATGGATGATGTCTGGCGCTGCTGGGGGCGGACCGAGTCGCGCCAGAGTCTGTTGGGACATGTGGTGTTGCTGCACTGTACTTCCCAATACCCGACTCCTTGGGATGAGGTGAATCTCAGGGCCATGGATACTCTCTCGTCTGCCTTTGGTCTTGATGTCGGCTATTCCGATCACACCGAAGGTGCATTGATCTCGCTTGCGGCGGTTGCCCGTGGAGCCCGGGTCATTGAAAAACATTTCACCTTGGACCGTTCGTTGCCTGGCCCCGATCATTCGTCCTCGCTTGAACCTGATGAGCTCAAGACGATGGTGGCCGATATCCGAGCCTTGCAAAAAGCACTGGGAGACGGAATGAAGGCACCTCAGGCCAGCGAGTGGGATACTCGCAACGCTGCTCGTCAGCAAGTTGTCGCAGCTTGCGATATTGCCGAAGGTACGATTCTTGAGCGCCACCAACTGACAACTGCGCGGAGTGGGAAAGGCTTGCCGCCCGCTTCCCTGTGGGGCTTGGTTGGTTCCCCTTCCAAGCGAGCCTACAGGGCCGGCGAGAACATCGAACTGTGAACACGTACAAGCCGCTGGTACTGCTGGGAGCGGGTGGGCACGCGAAAGTGCTATTGTCACTGATCCAGGCGCTGGGCCTGGAGCTACTTGGTGTCTGTGATCCGGCCCTGTCCCGTCAGGGGGGGCTCTTTGGCGGGGGGTCAAGGTGTTGGGTGGAGACGATGCCCTCGGTGTTATAGATCCTCTATCCGTGGGGCTAGTGAATGGCGTCGGACAAGTTGTGGGTGGTACTGGGCGGCGCTCGATTTTCATAGGGCTGAAGGAGAAGGGCTTTTACTTCCCTCCCCTGGTTCACCCAGCCGCTTGGGTCGACAGCACTGCGGCTTTGCACGAGGGTGTGCAAGTCATGGCTGGCGCGGTCATCCAGGCCGATGTGTCCATTGGCGCGAATTCGATCGTCAATACCAGATCTTCCATAGACCACGACTGTTGCTTGGGCGCGGATGTCCATGTTGCCCCAGGTGCCACTCTCTGTGGCGGTGTTCAGGTCGGCGATCAAGCGTTCATTGCCAGCGGTGCAACCGTCATTCAGGGATTGGTGGTCGGAGAGGGCGCTGTTGTCGGAGCGGGGTCTGTTTTGGTCCGTAATCTTTTGGCTCGACAGGTTTTGTTAGGTCCCGCGGCGCGAGAAAAAATCGCTTCGCGTGACGAGTAGGAGTTTTTTATGCTGCAGTGGGAATCAGTACTCATAGGTCCGGAAACTTCTCTGGAAGAGGCGGTGGCGACACTTGATCGCGTTGCTTTGCGCATAGTTCTGGTCGTAGATGCTGAGCGTCGCCTGCTGGGAACCTTGACTGATGGGGATGTGCGGCGCAGCTTGCTCAAGCACCTGCCGTTGGACGTCAAGGTGACGGAAGTTATGTGTACTTCGCCGCAAACGGTCGAACGAGGCTGGAGCAAGGAGCGTATCCTGTCGGTCATGGAGAAGCACCAGTTGCTGCAGTTGCCGGTGATTGACGTGCAGGGTCGTGTAGTAGGGCTTGAAACTCTCCATGGACTCATACACAAGAAACGGCATGATAACCCGGTGTTCCTGATGGCCGGGGGTTTGGCTCCCGTCTGCGCCCCTTGACCCAAAACTGCCCCAAACCATTGCTGAAAGTTGGTGACAAGCCAATTCTCGAGTTAATACTCGAAAGCTTCATAAATGCCGGGTTTCATCGGTTTTTTGTTTCTACGCACTACATGCCGGAATTGATTCGAGAGTACTTTGGTGACGGCAGTCGCTGGGGTGTGAGCATTCGTTATGTTCATGAGGATAAACCGCTGGGTACCGGAGGTGCATTGGGGTTGCTACCTCATTCTGAAATTGATCTGCCGATGTTCATGATGAATGGAGATCTGCTCACTACCCTTAATTTTCAGAACCTGCTGGAGTTTTATCAGACGCACCCTGGTGTAGCGACCATGTGCGTACGTGAGTATGAGCACTGCGTTCCTTATGGCGTGATCCAGAGCGATGGGCATCGGATTCGCTCCATGGTGGAGAAACCAATCCATCGTTTCTTTATTAATGCCGGAATTTATCTGCTCTCGCCCGATCTAGTGAAAAGTGTAACGCCTGGAACCCATATCGATATGCCGACCTTGCTCGGTCAGCAGATTGCGAACGGTCAGGATGTGAACATGTTCCCAATACATGAATACTGGCTGGACATAGGTCGGGTGGAAGATTTTCAGCGTGCTCAGACTGATGTGTTGGGGCTCTTCAATGGGTGATATTGGTCACAACCTGGATATTCTTGCCATTGTCCCTGCGCGAGGGGGAAGCAAG
This sequence comes from Pseudomonas sp. Tof1, assembly GCF_055390395.1. Lineage (NCBI taxonomy): Bacteria > Pseudomonadati > Pseudomonadota > Gammaproteobacteria > Pseudomonadales > Pseudomonadaceae > Pseudomonas > Pseudomonas sp. Tof1. The sequence continues at coordinate 951,273 of NZ_AP024344.1, forward strand.
CGGCTACCCGGAAAGAACCTTTTGAATCTGAAGGGAAAGCCGCTGATTCGCTGGACACTTGAGGCGGCTCTTGACAGTCAGGTCATTGATATGTTGGTTGTCAGCAGCGATGATGAAGCGATACTCGCCGAGGGGAGGCTACTTGGCCTTCGCACTGTTCGACGTCCGGCCTACCTGGCTAGTGATACAGCAAAGACTTCTGATGTGTTGATTCATGCGCTGAACTCCCTGGCGCAAGAGGGAATCAACCCTGCGCGCTTGATGCTGCTACAGCCAACTTCACCATTGCGTGGCGCGCAGGAAATCCGCGAAGCAGTGCAACATATGGATGATACAGGCGCTTCGAGCGTGATCAGCGTGTGTCCATGTGAGCATTCTCCGCTATGGAGCAACACATTGGGGGCAGAGGGCAGTATGGATGCTTTTTTGCGCCCGGAACTGCTGAATCAGCGTAGCCAGGATCTGCCGGCCTACTACCGTTTGAATGGTGCGATCTATCTGGCAAGAACGGACAGGTTTCTGGCGGAGCAGGGTTTTTTCATGCCGAATAGCCAGTCATATCTCATGACGCCTGAAAAGTCTCTGGATGTAGATAACTATTTTGATTTCAAACAGTGCGAGTTTTTTATCGAATTCCTGAAGTAGTGATATCTAATTTTATGTTGGCGTCGACTCTATTTTTATTTGAGTCGATATTTTCTGTTCGTGGAATTATTATAGAGAGTCGGCATGAGAGTTTTAGTGCTTGGCATAACGGGTATGTTGGGTGGCGCCGTGTTCAGGGCATTCAACTCCGATCTTGAGCATGAGACCTGGGGGACGCTACGCAACTCCACGGGATTGAAATATTTTCCCGACGTGACTCAGGATAAGCTGGTTTGTGGTGTAGATGCACTTGACCAGGACGCGCTGACTGCAGCATTCGTTCAGGTAAGGCCGGATGTTGTGATCAACTGCGTTGGATTGATCAAGCAGTTGGCCTATGCCAACGATCCACTGACAGCACTACCTATCAATGCGATGCTGCCCCACCGGCTTGCACGGCTCTGCGCCTTGAGCGGAACTCGTCTCATCCATATCAGTACGGATTGCGTTTTTTCGGGCCGTAAAGGTAGCTACCGGGAAAGCGACCCGTCGGATGCCGAAGATCTTTACGGTAAGTCCAAATACATTGGTGAACTGCATGACGTTCAAGGTGCGGTCACCCTGCGGACTTCGATCATTGGGCACGAGTTGAGTTCCAACTATTCCCTGGTCGACTGGTTCCTGGCTCAAGAGGGCAGCGTGCCAGGATTCTCACGGGCCGTTTTCTCTGGCTTGCCCACTGCCGAGCTGGCACGGGTCATCAAAGATTTCGTTCTGCCACATCCGGAGCTCAATGGCCTGTATCATGTCTCTGCAGAGCCTATAACCAAACTGGATCTCCTGTCTCTCATCGCTCGCCAGTATGGTAAATCTATTGAGATCCTCCCGGATGCTACCTTGGTGATTGATCGCTCGCTCGACAGCGAACGTTTTACCCGAGCTACTGGATATAAAGCCCCAACCTGGCCCCAGCTCATCGAGCTGATGCACGCCACTCGCTAACGAATTCGGAAGGTTTACATGTTCGACGACAAGGTATTGATGATCACCGGTGGTACCGGTTCATTCGGTCATACGGTTCTCAAGCGTTTTCTCAATACCGCAGTGCGCGAGATTCGCATCTTCAGCCGGGACGAAAAGAAGCAGGAGGACATGCGTATCGCCTTGGCCAATGACAAGGTCAAGTTCTACATCGGCGATGTCCGCGATTACAACAGTCTCGCCCAGGCGATGGTCGGAGTGGACTACATTTTCCACGCCGCGGCCCTCAAGCAGGTTCCGTCCTGCGAGTTCTACCCGATGGAGGCCGTGCGCACCAACGTGCTGGGGACCGAGAATGTCCTGAATGCAGCCGTCGCCAGCGGTGTGCAGCGAGTCGTCGTGCTGAGCACCGACAAGGCGGTCTACCCGATCAACGCCATGGGGATTTCCAAGGCGATGGCCGAGAAGCTGATGGTGGCCAAGTCCCGGATGATCCCGGCCAACGGGCCGATCATCTGCGCCACTCGTTACGGCAACGTCATGGCTTCGCGTGGTTCGGTGATCCCGCTGTTCGTCGACCAACTCCGTTCGGGCGAGGTGCTGACAGTCACCGACCCCGAGATGACCCGTTTCCTCATGTCGCTCGAAGACTCGGTGGACCTGGTCCTGCATGCTTTCGAGCACGGTCAGCAAGGTGATCTGTTCGTCCAGAAGGCACCTGCGTCTACCGTCGGTGACCTGGCTGAAGCGCTGAAGCAGCTGTTTGGCAAGGCCAATGAGGTCAAGGTGATCGGTACCCGTCATGGCGAGAAACTCTACGAGTCGCTGGTTTCCCGCGAGGAAATGGCCAAGGCCGAAGACATGGGGCGTTACTATCGGATCCCGGCGGATAATCGCGACTTGAACTACAAGAAGTACTTCGTAGAGGGCGAGCAGCGCATTTCCGAGCTGGATGATTACACCTCGCACAATACGGATCGCCTGGATGTCGCGGGCATCAAGGAACTGTTGCTGAAGCTCGACTACATCAAGGAGCAACTCGATGCTTAAGGTCATGACGCTGGTCGGTACGCGTCCCGAGCTGATCAAGATGAGCCGGGTCATCGCCGAGCTGGATCGCCAGGTCAACCACGTGCTGGTGCATTCCGGGCAGAACTACGACTACGAACTCAACCAGGTCTTTTTCGATGACCTGGAGATTCGCAAGCCGGATCATTTCCTGGGGGCAGCGGGCGACACGGCGGCCAAGACCATTGCCGAGGTCATCGCCAAGTCCGATGAAATCTTCGAACTGGAGAAACCGGATGCCCTGCTGTTGTACGGTGACACCAATACCTGCCTGGCCGTAATTGCCGCCAAGCGCCGAAAGATTCCGGTGTTCCACATGGAGGCAGGCAATCGCTGTTTCGACCAGCGCGTGCCCGAAGAGTTGAACCGCAAGGTGCTGGATCACCTCAGCGACATCAACATGGTGCTGACCGAGCATGCCCGCCGTTATCTGATCGCCGAAGGTATCCGCCCGGAAACGATCATCAAGACCGGCTCGCACATGCACGAAGTCCTCGACTACTACATGCCGCGGATCGAGCAATCCGATGTGCTGCAGCGCAGTGGGCTGGAGCAGGACAAGTTCTTCATTGTAAGCACCCATCGCGAGGAGAACGTCGACACTCCGGACAACCTGCGCGATCTGCTGGATACCCTGCGTGCCCTGGCGGACCAGTACGGTTTCCCACTGATCGTCTCGACGCACCCGCGTACGCGCAAGCGTCTGGAAGCCCTGGGCGAGTCGCTTGACCACCCATTGATCCGCTTCGTCAAACCTTTCGGTTTGCTGGACTACATCAAGTTGCAGATGTCGGCATTCTGCGTGCTCTCCGACAGTGGCACGATCACCGAAGAGGCGTCGTTGCTGAACCTGCCGGCGGTGACATTGCGCAATGCCCATGAACGCCCCGAAGGGATGGATGAAGGCACGCTGGTCATGAGTGGTCTGAAACGGGATTCGGTGCTGGATGCCGTGCGTGTGGTCACCTCCCAGCATTCCCGGGACGAACGTCGGGTTCCGCTGGTGCCTGACTATCAGGGCGGGCCGGTTTCCCTGCAGGTGGTGCGAGTGGTGTTGAGCTACACCGATTACATCAATCGTACGGTCTGGAATAAAGCCTGAACACGCCATGACACGAATCCTTTTGACGGGCGCCAGCGGTTTCGTGGGCGCTGCGGTTCAGGCGCGTCTCCTGAGTGACGAGGGCTTTGCATTGCACTCTGCCTACCGGCAACTGCCGCAGCGGCCGCTATCGGGGATCGAGGCTTTCCAGGTAGGGGACTTGGCTCCCGATACCGATTGGCAGGCCGCCCTGGATGGGGTCGAGATTGTCATCCATTGTGCCGCGCGCGTGCATGTCATGACCGAGCGTGAGGCGGATCCTCTTGCCGCCTTCCGGCGAGCGAACGTGGAGGGCACCTTGCGTCTGGCGGAGCAATCGGCGAGTGCTGGCGTTCGGCGCTTCATCTACCTGAGTTCGATCAAGGTCAACGGTGAGGGGACGTTACCAGGACGCCCCTATACGGCGAATGACGAGCCTGCGCCACAGGATCCTTATGGCGTTTCCAAATGGGAGGCGGAGCAGGCGCTGCAAGCGCTGGCGCTACGCACCGGAATGGAGGTGGTGATCATTCGGCCGGTACTGGTCTATGGGCCGGGGGTAAAAGCCAACTTTCGCAGCATGATGGGCTGGTTGAGCAAGGGCGTTCCTCTGCCGTTCGGGGCTATTACCAACAAGCGCAGTCTGGTCGCCCTGGATAACCTCGTTGATCTGATCGTGACCTGTATTCGGCATCCGGCTGCCGCCGACCAGATCTTTCTGGTGAGTGACGATGAAGACTTGTCCACCACCCAGTTGCTAAGACGCATGGCGCAGGCGTTGGGCCGTCCGGCGCGGCTCCTGCCGGTTCCGATGGGGCTGTTGACTGGTGTCGCCGGCGTGTTGGGCAGAACGGCCTTATCCCAGCGTCTCTGTGGATCGCTGGCGGTTGATATCGAGAAGACCAGGAAGCTGCTTGGATGGCAGCCGCCGCTGTCCGTGGATGCAGCATTGGCAAAAACGGCGAAGGATTTCCTGGCGTCTCGAGGTTAGTCGCTGGCGAGCTTCGAATGCTCGTTGATCAATACCATGGCGCCCCTACGAAGCCCGTAGGGGCGCACACTTCATCAGTGCAGCTTCAACCGCGGATCGGTCCCGCGTCCGATTCGGCTGCCGAGCATCAGCATCAGCGTGCGGAAGGTGCCATACAGCGCCATCTGGTGCATGCGGTACAGCGACACATAGAACATCCGCGCCAGCCAGCCTTCCAGCATCACGCTACCGGTCAGGTTGCCCATCAGGTTGCCTACGGCCGAGAAGCGCGATAGCGAAATCAGCGAGCCATAGTCGGTGTAGCGATACTCCGGAAGCGCTCCGACCTTGCCCTCGACCCGTTGTTTCAATGACTTGGCCAGCAGCGATGCCTGCTGGTGGGCCGCTTGCGCGCGCGGCGGTACATTGCGGTCGCTGCCAGGCTGTGGGCAGGCCGCGCAGTCGCCAAAGGCGAAGATGTTCTCGTCACGGGTGGTCTGCAGGGTCGGCAGGACCTGGAGCTGGTTGATCCGGTTGGTCTCCAGCCCGTCGATCTCCTTGAGGAAGCCGGGCGCGCGGATACCGGCCGCCCAGACTTTCAGGCTGGCCGGAATCACCTGGCCATCGGCGGTGATCAGGCTTTCGTTGGTCACCTCGCTGACCGCCGCGTTGGTCATGACCCGTACCCCGAGTTTCTCCAGGGTCTTGTGCACCGGCCCGCTGATCCGCTCCGGCAGGGCCGGCAACACCCGTGGACCGGCTTCGATCAAGGTGATATGCATGTTTTCCGGCTTGATCCGGTCCAGGCCATAGGCCGCCAGTTCATGGGCGGCGTTGTGCAGTTCGGCGGCCAGCTCGACGCCGGTGGCGCCGGCACCGACGATGGCGACGCTGATCATCTGCTCCGGTGCGTCGTTCTGCCCGGCATGGGCGCGCAGGTAGTGGTTGAGCAATTGCTGGTGGAAGCGCTCGGCCTGCTTGCGGGTGTCGAGGAACAGGCAGTGCTGCGCCGCGCCCTGGGTGCCGAAGTCGTTGGTGGTGCTGCCGACGGCGATCACCAGGGTGTCATAGGCCAGCTCGCGGGCCGGCAGCAGTTCCACGCCGTTTTCGTCGTAGGTCGCCGCCAGCTGGATCTTTTTCCCGGTGCGATCGAGCCCGCTCATGCGGCCCAGCTGGAACTCGAAGTGGTTCCATTTCGCCTGGGCGACATAGTTGAGTTCGTCTTCCGAAGAGTTCAGGGAGCCGGCGGCCACTTCGTGCAGCAGGGGCTTCCAGATGTGGGTCAGGTTCGCGTCGACCAGCACGATGCTGGCCGTGCCGCGTTTACCCAGAGTCTTACCCAGGCGGGTCGCCAACTCCAGGCCGCCGGCGCCGCCGCCAACGATCACGATACGATGGGTCATGGGGATATCTCGCAAGGCTAAAGGAAATCTGTGCTTGCGTTATCCGGGCGAGCGCGAGGCAGCTCATAGCGCCAGATAACTCAGGAGGCGGCTCAACAGGCCCAGGCCGATCACCGCGACGAGCACCACCACCAGGAGCATCCACGGCCGAAAGGGCCGGCGCTCGACCTGATGTTGGGAAAGTTGCAGGTACTCTTCGACATGCTTCTGGTCTTCCGGGTTCAGGCGGCTGCTCATAAAAGAAGGTCTCCTCAGGTAGACGTTACCGAGTGTGTAAACGCTACAGGGGTAATCCCGCAGCGTTTACCTGAGCATAGCCACCTGCTGGGCAGGTTCGTCGTATTGGCTGAATGATAACGCTTTGTATCATTCAGGCGGGCAATTTCGTCACAAACCTACAGGCTGATACCCACATCGAAGACGATGCTGCGCCCCAGGTTGCCACGCAGGAAGTCGGGCGCATCCGGGTGGGCGAACAGCACCCGGGCGAAGGTCGGTCCCACCAGTGACAGCGAGCGCCAGCCCTGGCGCAGGTATTCGGTGGGCGGGGGAAGTGGCTGTTGAGGTCGAGGACCTCGCGCTTCAGGCTGGCGAAGGCGATGATGTCCAGCTCGCTGAGGTCCAGGCCGCGCTCCTTGTAGTTGTGGGATTTCTTGCGCAGGGTCGGTGCCAGGCGCAACAGCAGCTCGGAGGCGGGGATACGCCGCGGCTTGGCCTCGCGGCGCACCAGCTGGCTCAGGGAGAAGGCGCTGCGGCGGCGTTGCAGCTCCTCGCGCCATTCGTCATTGAGGCGACGGCCTTCGTCGAGAACGAAGAACACCTCGAAGCGGGCATCGCGAAACAGCACATCCGGCGGCTCCTGGCCGGCGGGATGGAAGTCCTCGTTACGGTAGGGCACGTTCAGCCCCTGCAGCAGGCGCTGGCAGACCCAACGCTCACGCTCCCATTTGCGGGCATTGGAAAGAAACGTGTTGGCTTGCTCGGCCTGGATGGTCAGCAAGCGTAAGAAATCCGAATCATCCATGGCCCAAGCTTAGCGTTGAAATCGTGACAGCAGGAAGTGCTCTGCGGACTTTCTCCGGGCTCCCGTCATTTCGCCCGGTGTAGACTGTGGGAACCAGGTAGACAAGGAGTGGCGGGTATGACACAGAGGTGCTTGTGATCGGCGCGCAATTGCTGGCGCCCGGGAGCCTGGTCATTGGCTGGCTGATCTACGTGCCGGTGGTGCTGTGGGCGATCTGGCGTTCGCCCTGGGTTGAACTGTTCACCGACAGCCGTCGCCAGCATCTGCTGTTCGGCACCGTATTTGCCTTGTTCCTGCTCTGGCTGTTGCGCCGCGATTTCGACAGTGGCGTGTCCTATCACTTCATCGGCCTGACCGCGGTCACGCTGCTGCTCGACTGGCCCCTGGCGATCGTCGGCGCGCTGGTGGCGCAGCTCGGGCTGGTGCTGCTGGGGCGCCAGGATCTGGCGGCGCTGGGCGTCAACGGCAGCTTGCTGATCGTACTGCCGGTGCTGGTCACCGAAGTCTCCGCGATCGTGGTGGAACGCGCGCAACCACGAAATCCCTTCGTCTACATCTTCTGCTCGGGGTTCTTCGCCGCGGCTCTGGCGGCCTTGCTGTGCCTGCTGTCGAGCCTGGCCCTGCTATGGTTCGACGAGCGTTTCGCGATGCCGGAGTGGCTGGAGGATTTCATCGGCTACCTCTGGCTGATCATCTTTCCCGAGGCCTTTATCAACGGCATGGTGGTCAGTGCATTGGTGGTGTTCTGCCCGGAGTGGCTGGAGACCTTCAACCGCACGCGCTATCTGTCGGCGCCGTGGAAGGACAACGAGCCGCCCGGAAACTCCCGTTGATCTGCATCAAATGACCCGCTTCGCCAGGCGCTCATGCTGGGAAAAACACCCGGGGAGGGGCGCAGTGATGAGTGTGTACGAATGGGCGCGTCAGGAAATGCGGGCCAGTCTGGACGCGGCACAGGCGGCAGGTTTCGAGCCGGGGTTGGGGCTGCGCGCCCTGCTCAGTGCGGTGGTGCAGCAGAGCAAGGCGGTGCGCAGTGCCGAGGATCTGGCCGACGAGCTGCAGTTTCTCGCCGAAAACCTCGATGACGATCAGGATTATGGCTTCATGCGGCCCTGATCCCGTTGCGATCAGTGAGTGCGCGGCGACAGTTCTTCGGAGAACAGCTCGTCCTCGGCATCCGGGGCGACCGGGATCTTGTGCTCTTCGGCCGCCCAGGCGCCCAGGTCGATCAGCTTGCAGCGGTCTGAGCAGAACGGCCGGTTGGTATTGGTCGCCTTCCATTCCACGGGGGCTCCGCAGGTTGGGCATTCGACGGTCAGGGGCTGGCTCATGTTCGGCCTCCTTGTAAGGTCAGGTAGAAGTTGTGCAGGTGCTCGACTTCGCTGTGCAGCCAGGCGAGGTCGCGGTCGTTGACCAGGACATCATCGGCGTATTTCAGGCGCTCCTCGCGGCTGGCCTGGGCCTTGAGAATGGCCTGAACCTGCTCCTCGCTGGTCTGGTCGCGCAGCAGGGTGCGCTCGACCTGCAGCGCTTGCGGCGCATCGATCACCAGCACGCGCTGGGTGGTGGCGTATTGGCCAGACTCGATCAGCAGCGGTGAGACCAGGATCGCGTAGGGCGACTGTGCCTTGGCCAGGTGGCTGGCGATCTCTGCGGCAATCAGTGGATGCAGCAGCGCTTCGAGCCAGCGCCGCTGTTCGGCGTCCGCGAAAATCAGCCGGCGCAGGGCGCTCCGGTCCAGTTGGCCGTCGGCCTGCAGCACGCCGGGGCCAAAGTGCTCGGCGATCTTCAGCAGCGCCGGACGCCCCGGTTCCACCACCCAGCGGGCGGCGTGGTCGGCATCCACGGCGTGGATGCCCAGGTCTATGAAGTGCTGGGCGGCGGCGCTCTTGCCGCTGCCGATGCCGCCGGTCAGGCCGAGGATCCAGGGTTTTGTCGCGGGTGTGGTCATTGGAAGCCGGCAAAGTGCAGATAGGAAGTGGTTATTTGACCACCCCAGAGCAATGCAATCCAGCCGGCAATCGCCAGATAGGGGCCAAAGGGGATTGGCGTCGAGGTCTGGGCGTTGCGCAGGCGCAACAGCATCAGCCCCAGTACCGCGCCCACCAGCGATGACAGCAGGATCGTCAGCGGCAGGATCTGCCAGCCGCCCCAGGCCCCGAGCATCGCCAGCAGCTTGAAGTCACCATGACCCATGCCTTCCTTGCCGGTCAGCAGCTTGAATAGCCAATACACCGACCACAGGCTCAGGTAGCCGGCGACCGCCCCCCAGAGAGCGTCGCTCAGGCTGGTGAACAGGGCGAAGTGGTTGGCGATCAGGCCCAGCCAGAGCAGGGGCAGGACCAACGCGTCGGGCAGTATCTGGTGGTCGGCGTCGATCAGGCTCATCGCCAGCAGGCCCCAGGTCAGCACCAGCAGCAAGCCGGCAGGCCAGCCGAAGCCGAAGTGCCAGGCGATGAACGCCGACAGCAGGCCACAGGCCAGTTCGGTCAGGGGGTAGCGCTTGCTGATCGGCGCCTTGCAGTTGGAGCATTTGCCGCGCAGCAGGGCATAGCTGAGCAGGGGCAGGTTTTCCCAGGCGCGGATGCGATGGCGGCAGTGTGGGCAGTGGGAGTGGGGCAGCAGCAGATTGTAGGTCGTGCCGGGCTCGGCCTGCGGCAGGCCCAGTACATCATGGGCCTGGGCGCGCCAGTCGCGCTCGAGCATTTTCGGCAGGCGCCAGACGACGACGTTGATGAAACTGCCGACGATCAGGCCGAGGATGAGTGCGCAAAAAACAAAGGCCAGCGGGTGGCTGGCCAGGAAATCGGGTAGGGGCATCGTTTAGACCACTTGGCCAAGCTTGAAGATGGGCAGGTACATGGCGATCACCAGGCCCCGACAATGACGCCGAGCACGGCCATGATCAACGGCTCCATCAGGCTGGTGAGGCTGTCGACGCTGTTGTCGACTTCGGTTTCGTAGTAGCTCGCGACCTTGTCGAGCATGTCGTCGAGGGCGCCGGACTCTTCGCCGATGGCTGTCATCTGCAGCGCCATGCTGGGGAAAACCCCCGTGGTGCGCATGGAGAAGTTCAGTTGCATGCCGGTGGAAACATCCTGCTTGACGCGGTTGACGGCATTTCTGAACACCACGTTGCCGGTCGCGCCCGAGACCGAGTCCAGGGCTTCGACCAGCGGCACGCCGGCGGCGAAGGTGGTTGACAGGGTACGGGCAAAGCGGGCCACGGCCGATTTGTAGATGATCGGCCCGACGATCGGGATTTTCAGCAGCGTGCGGTCCATCCAGTTGCGAAAGCGCTCGGATGTCTTGTGCGCGCGTATCAGCCCATAGATACCGCCGCCCAGACCGAGGATCACCACCCACCACCAGTCCTGCAGGATCTGTGAAAGACCGATCACCATCAGCGTGAACGCCGGCAGCTCCGCACCGAAGCCGGCGAAGATCGCCTGGAATTGTGGCACCACCTTGATCAGCAGGATCCCGGAGACAACGATCGCCACCAGAATGACCGCGATCGGGTAGTTCATCGCCTTCCTGATCTTGGCCTTGAGCGCCTCGGTCTTTTCCTTGTAGGTCGCTACCCGTGAGAGCAGGCTTTCCAGGGCGCCAGCCTGTTCGCCTGCATCGACGAGGTTGCAGTACAGGTCATCGAAATATTCCGGTTTCTTGCGCAGGGAGGTCGCGAAGCTGTTGCCTGCGGCGACTTCCTGCTTGATGTCGTCCACCAGCTTGCGCATGTTCGGGTTGTCGAAGCCTTCGGCGATGATGTCGAAGGACTGCAGCAACGGCACGCCGGCTTTCATCATGGTGGCCATCTGGCGGGTGAACAGGGCGATGTCCAGGGGCTTGATGCGTTTGCCCTTGCTGAACAGCGACGAGCCTTTCTTGCGAACCCGGCCCGGGTTGATCCCCTGCTTGCGCAACTGCGCCTTGACCAGCGCCGGGTTGTGGCCGGTAAGTTCGCCGGAGACCTTGGTACCTTTCTTGTCGGTGCCTTCCCAGGCGTAGGTGCTTATCTTTACCGCTTTCGTCGCCATGAATCAGTCCTTGGTGACCCGGTTGACTTCTTCCAGGCTGGTCAGCCCCTGCATGGCCTTGCGCAGGCCCGAGGTCCGCAGGTCGTTGAAGCCTTCCTTGCGCATCTGTTCGGCGATCTCGATCGAGTTGCCTTCGGCCATGATCAGTCGTTGCAGGTCGGGGGTGTTCTTCACCACCTCGTAGATTCCCACGCGCCCCTTGTAGCCGCCATTGCACTGGTCGCAGCCCACAGGTTCATAGACCTTGAACCTGCCGATCTGATCCGCTGGGAAACCTTCCTTAAGGAGTGTTTCCTGGGGAATATCGATTTCCCTCTTGCAGTGCGGGCACAGTTTGCGTGCCAGGCGCTGGGCGATGATCAGGCTGACCGAGGTGGCGATGTTGAACCCGGGGATACCCATGTTCTGCAGGCGGGTCAGGGTTTCCGCGGCGCTGTTGGTGTGCAGGGTCGACAGCACCATGTGGCCGGTCTGGGCCGCCTTGATCGCGATTTCGGCGGTTTCCAGGTCACGGATCTCGCCGACCATGATCACGTCCGGGTCCTGGCGCAGGAACGAGCGCAGGGCCTGGGCGAAGTCCAGGCCCTGTTTCGGGTTGACGTTGACCTGGTTGATGCCTTCCATGTTGATCTCCACCGGGTCTTCGGCAGTGGAAATGTTGATATCCACGGTGTTGAGGATATTCAGGCCAGTATAGAGCGAGACGGTCTTGCCCGAGCCGGTGGGGCCGGTGACCAGGATCATGCCCTGCGGTTGCTTGAGGGCCGTCATGTACAGGTCTTTCTGATCCGGTTCGTAGCCCAGGGCATCGATGCCCATCTGGGCGCTGGACGGATCGAGGATCCGCATGACGATCTTCTCGCCCCACAGGGTCGGCAGGGTGTTGACCCGGAAATCGATGGCCTTGGTCTTCGAGATGCGCATCTTGATGCGGCCGTCCTGGGGTTTGCGACGCTCGGAGATATCCAGGTTGGCCATGACCTTCAGGCGCGCGGCGATTCGCCCAGCCAGGTGAATCGGCGGCCGGGCGACTTCCCGGAGCATGCCGTCGGTGCGCAGGCGCACGCGGTAGACCTTTTCGTAGGGTTCGAAGTGCAGGTCCGAAGAGCCACCCTTGATCGCATCCAGCAACATCTTGTTGACGAAGCGCACCACCGGGGCGTCGTCGGCATCCTGGCCGGCGATCGGGTCGTTCTTCTTGTCATCGATCGACTCGATGTCCAGGCCATCGAGGTCGACATCGGCCATGTCTTCGAGACCGGTGGCGCCGCTGTCGAAAAACTTGTCGATGGCGTCGGTGAGCTTGTCGTCCTCCACCAGGATCGCCTCGGTATTGAGGCCGGTGCTGAACTGGATATCGGTGATCGCCTGGTGGTTGCTCGGGTCGGAGATGCCGACGAACAGCTTGTTGCCGCGCCGCCATAGCGGCAGGACATGGTGCTGGCGGATCAGCTTCTCGCTGACCAGGCCTTTGGGCTGGCTTTCCTTGTCGAGGCCGTTCAGGTCGAGCAGGGCGACGCCGAAGTGCTCGGAGGCAATCTCCGCGACCTCGCGGCTTTTCACCAGCTTGTTCTGCACCAGGTAGCTGACCAGGGACATCCGATTGCGTTGGGCTTGCTGATACGCCTGCTGAGCGTTCTTGTCGGTAATCAGCTCGGCCGCCACCAATTGCTTGGCCAGGCCGGAGAGGGCGATATCGTTCATGTAGGTACCAGACACGGACATTGCGAGTTTTATAGCGTAGTCGGGCTGTGGTGCCAAATCGGGGATGGGGAGGTGACAAAAAATGTCAGGTTTTGTTGTTCTGAAGCAGTCTTTGCAAGTGGTAAGGGTTCAACCACTGGCGTGCGGCAGTCTCATAAGGCATGGCACGGCGCGTGCTTTGACGTACACGAGCCATACGGCCTTTTCACGTTTGGAGACGAAATATGAATGCTCAAAAGGGTTTCACCTTGATCGAACTGATGATCGTTGTGGCGATCATCGGTATTCTGGCGGCGATTGCGTTGCCGGCGTATAACAGCTACACGCAGAAGGCCCGTTTTGCCGAAGTGAATACTATGGCTGACGCCTATAAGACGGCCGTGGCGGTCTGCATTAATGATCTAGGTACCAAAACCAACTGTACGGCAGGCTCCAATGGTATCCCTGCCATTCCTGCTGCCACTCCTAACTTCGCGTCTGGTTCTGTGACTGACGGTACAATCAGTTTGACGGGGACTCAAGCTGCGGGTAACTGGACAACTATCCTCGTACCTACTCTCAATGCTGGTAATATCACTTGGGCTCAGAGTGGTACCTGTGCCGCGGCTAACACCTGTAAATGATATTGAATACTTACGTGGGGCCTAATAATCCAACGTAGTGAAATGAAACTGGTACTCCCGTTAAAGAGTACCAGTTTCATGAGCGCTAAGCGTTTGAACGGCTAAATAATTAGGAACGCTATGGTGTCGCGTCGATTGTTTTTTCTGTTGCTTGTCGTTTTTTCTGCTGGCCTGTTGCTGATACTTTGCTTTCCCTTCTTGAATAATCCCTTGGTTTTTGATGATGAGGCCTTTTTCGGGGAAGGTACTCCTAGTTCCATGCTATCCATGGGCTTTAGCCTTGCTCCACGGTTATGGGTGTACCATTCCATGGCCGCCAGCTTCGTCTATCTCAGTGACAGGATCATCTGGTTGCGAGTGGAGAATCTGATTCTTCATGGCTGCACGGCCTTGGTGGTTTTCGGATTTATTCGTCAGCTTCTCAACAGCCTGGAGAGACGAGCCTCTTTTTTTCTGAGTACAGATACCGCGGCCTTTATTGTCGCTTTTCTATTCGCCGTACATCCGTTGGCCATCCAGACTCAGGGTTACTTGGTCCAGCGCACTATAGTATGTGCCACTCTTTTTGGCCTGCTGGGACTATGGGCGTTCTGGCAGGGGCTGTGTGGAAAGCGCTGGGCGCTTTGGGTGTCCTGCCTGTGCATTTTGCTTTCGCTGTATGCCAAGGAGCATGCCGTGATGTTGCCGGCATTGTGTTTCCTGTTATGGATATTGCACCGCCGTAGCCGACTCTCCGTTTCGTTCGGTACCAAGGAAATTTTTGCAGTGCTGGCGGTACAGGGCATTTTTGCCCTATCAGTTGTATTTTGGGCCAAGGGGTTGATCGGTAATACCTATGAGCTCAAGAGTGGGGAGGTGCTCAGTGATGAAGCATTCCAGCCGAATGGCTCGCTGTATGTGTTGAGCGTGCTGAACCAGACGGGCCTGTTCTTCAAATACCTCTCGGTCCTGATCTTGCCCCAAGGCAAAACGATGGGGCTTGATCTTCGTGTGCCCTTTCCTCTGGGTTACGGTGTCTGGTGGGCCTGGGCCGGTCTCGTGGCCTTTGTTGCCTATGGTCTGGCAGCCTTCACATTGCTGTTGCGTGGGGCTCGTAACGGTCTCCTGGGTTTTGCGTTGCTGTTCCCGTGGGTGATGTTCGCGACGGAACTGGCTGCAGTCCGTTTGCAGGAGCCTTTCGTGCTGTATCGCAGTTATCTGTGGATGCCGGGATTGTTCATTGCCCTGGCATTGGCGCTGCTGCGGCTCAAGAGAATTTATCTGGTTACCCTGGTTCCCGTTTTTGCACTTTACCTGCTTGGGCTTTCCTATGATCGGCTGATGACCCTGTCTACCCCTGTGCTCGTGTGGGATGAAGCCGTTCAATATTATGAGGCGCAGGACGACAAACAAGGTCTTTTTGGTGGCTATCGAGTTTATTACAATCTTGGGGTGACATACCTGGATGCTGGCTTTGTTGATTTGGCGTTGAAAAATATCGACAAGGCGATAACACTTAAACCCAAGTATGAGTATGCCTATTATCAGCGCGGCAAAATTTATCTAATGCGTGGAGAGGCAGAAGCGGCCAAGTTGGAGTTTGAACACGCTATAAGCCTCAGCCCTGACTATGCAAGGCCTTATGTCGGCATGGCTGATGCCCTGAAGAGCTTGGGGCAGTTGGACGAGTCGCAGCGTTACCTTGAATTGGGATGCGACAAAGGCAGCCCATTGGCCTGCTCCCGAGCTTATCCCAAGGCCCCGTTGATGCTGGCTCCAAAAGCCTGATCCTATTGCTGGTTGCCTGAAACAGATATTTCGAGGACGTGATGGACAGTGCCTGGAGTGGGCGGGCAAAGGCCTGGTTGCTATTCACGCTGCTTATGGCGGCCGTTATGGTTCTGGGGCATGGCCTGGGGGGGCATATCGTTCAGCGTCTCGGACAGGTTGTCATTGCCAGTACCGCGCTTGTTTTCCTTCTGTGTTGTCGTAAATCATCGGCACCACCCAGTCTGGTTGATCAGCCTGCGGTTCTGACCTGTGGGTTGATCTTGCTGGCGGGTATAGTCTCTTCCCTAGGCGCACGTCAGCCGGCATGGGCCCTTACGGAAGTTGCACTGATTACGGCATGCTGTCTTTGCGCCACAGTCTTTGCCCACGCACGACGTTCAAACGGGTTGTCTCTTGACCGAGTGTTGATCCTGTTTATCGTTTGGATCTGTGCGTTCAAGAGCTTCGATTTTCTGGCAGTGATGTTTCGCTCGTTCTCCGGCGGCATGGCTTTGCTGGACACAGACGTATTTCTGAGTGGTTTTTCCAACAAGCGCTTCTACGGTCAATTCCAGACATTCACCTTGCCGCTGTTAACCCTCCCGTTGCTATGGGTTACGAGCAAACGGTCCAGCCAAATCTGCACGTTCTCCCTCTTGAGCCTCTGGTGGCTTATCGCGATAACCGGGGGTACACGTGGCACCTGGCTTGGAATGGGGGTAGCCGCCGGCGTGTTGTTTGTCATCGGCCACTCCGGCAAGCGCTGGATTACCTGGCAGCTCTCTGCGGCCGCAGTTGGTATAACGCTTTACTGGCTTCTGTTCAGCGTTCTCACCAGTTATCTCGGTATAGGCGTCAGTAACTTCGCCGGCGACCGTCTGACCACCTCGCTCTCGGCCCGTGACGTGATCTGGCAACAAGCCTGGGACATGATCCGCGAACGCCCCTGGCTCGGCTTCGGCCCCATGCACTTCGCCGATATCCACAACCCCATCGCCGCGCACCCGCACCAGGCCATCCTGCAATGGGCCTGTGAGTGGGGCATCCCCTCCACCCTGCTGGTGATGTGGCTGGTCGGCCGCGGACTCTGGGCCACCTTCCGCCTGGTCCGCGAACGCGCCGATTCCAACGACCCGGTCGACCTGCTGCGTGTCTGCCTGTTCGCCAGTCTTATCGGTGCCCTGACCCAATCGATGGTCGATGGCGTGATCGTCATGCCGTACTCCCAGTTGTGGCTGTCCCTGGTGGTCGGCTGGCTGATGGGCATTCACGTCTGGAAAGGTGAGCCTGCCAAACCGAACGCCTTCATTCATTGGTCATGGATGGGCATCAGCACGGCCGCCGTGCTGTTCCTGGTCTTCGTCGTGATCCGCGACCTGCCGCATCAGGACGCGCGCAACGAGCTCTATCAACAGCAATACGGCGGGCACTTCCAGCCGCGCTTCTGGGTCCAGGGCGTGATCGCGATCAAGCCCGATTAGCTTGCTCCGTTCGTCGCCCGATGCTAGCGTTAGCGCCACGCCGGTGTAGCTCAGTCGGTAGAGCAGCGCACTCGTAACGCGAAGGTCGCAGGTTCGATTCCTGTCTCCGGCACCAGCCTCTCCAAACCGGCCATCAGGCCGGTTTTTTATTGCCCGGCATATTTCGCGACACCTGCGCTCATTGCTGTCCGAAAATGGCGAGTATGCCCCCATGCCCGGTGCTAACCTGCGCCCATGAACAGGACAACCGCTGCGCCATTTCCCACTGCCGATATCTGCGAGAAGGCTCGCCTGAGCCGCGATGCGCGGTTCGACGGGGTGTTTTTCACCGCCGTGCTCAGTACCCGGATCTATTGCCGGCCGGTCTGTCCGGCGCGACCGCCCAAGGTCGAGAACGTGCAGTACTATCCCAGCGCGGCGGCTGCCGAGGCCCTGGGCTTCAGGCCCTGCCTGCGCTGCCGGCCGGAGCTGGCGCCGGGCAACAGCGTCTGGCTGCACGGCGAGCACCGCGTGGCGCGGGCGCTCAAGCTGATCAACGAGGGGTTCCTCGCCGAGCATTCCCTCGACGAACTGGCCGCGCGCCTGGACGTCGGTGGTCGGCAATTGCGTCGGCTGTTCGTCCAGCACCTCGGCGCTTCGCCGATGGCGGTGCATGCGACCCAGCGTCTGCTGTTCGCCAAGCAACTGCTGACCGAAACCGCCCTGCCGATCACCGAGGTGGCGTTGGCTTCGGGCTTCCAGAGTCTGCGTCGATTCAATTCGGCGTTTGCCGAGGCCAACCATGTGGCACCACGGGAGTTGCGACGCAAGCCGCCAGTCGCCGCCGGCAACGCGCTGGTCCTGCGCCTCGGCTATCGGCCACCGTACGACTTCCAGGCGCTGCTCGCCTTTCTCGCCGGCCGCGCCTTGCCGGGTATCGAGGTGGTCGAGGGCGACCGTTATCGCCGGGTGTTCGGCAGCGTCGAATCGCCCAGCTGGTTGCAGGTCAGCCCCTGGGCCGGTGACGCGCATGCCTTGAAGCTGGAGTTGTTCAACGTACCGCCGGCGCAGATGCTGCCGGTGGTGATGCGGATTCGGCGGATGTTCGACCTGGATGCCGATCCGCAGGCGATTGCCGCCACCCTGGGCGCCAGTCCGGTGCTGGCGCCGTTGGTCGAGCGTTTCCCCGGGCAACGCCTGCCTGGCGGCTGGGAGGGTTTCGAGGTGTCGGTGCGGGCGGTCCTGGGGCAGCAGGTCAGCGTCGCGGCGGCACGCACGTTGGCCGCGCGCCTGCTGAGCCGTTTTGGCAGCGTCCTTGAAGCACCACCGGCGCCCGGGCTGGACCGGCTGTTCCCGACGCCGGAGCAATTGTTAGGCGCCGACCTGGGCGCGATCGGCGTCATTCGCGCCCGTACCGCGACCATCCAGGGCATCGCCCGGGCCCTGCTCGAGGGGCGGGTGGATTTTCGCACCGAGCAGCGCCTGGAGGATTTCGTCAGGCGTTGGGTCGCCTTGCCGGGGATCGGTGAATGGACGGCCCATTACATTGCCATGCGGGTGCTCCACCACCCGGATGCGTTTCCCGCCGCAGACCTGATCCTGCGCCGGGAAGTGGTGACGGACGGCCCGCCGCTGAGTACCCGGGCCCTGGAAGCCCTGGCCGAGGACTGGCGCCCCTGGCGCGCCTATTCGGTCATGTACCTGTGGCGCCAGGCCGTGGAGTCGGAATTGATACGCAGGAGCCAAAAATGACCACAAGCCGGATCTACTACGACGTGATTGCTTCACCCATCGGGCCGATGATGCTGGTTGCCGATGACGACGGGCTGCGCGAGCTGCGCTTCGAGCTGGACTACCGACCGCAGACGCCGCTGGAAGGCTGGCTGCATTCGCCGCAGAAGCTGGCGCCGGTACGACGGCAGTTGGAGGAGTACTTCGCCGGTGAGCGCCTGGTGTTCGATCTCAAGCTCAACATGCTCGGCACCGAGTTCCAGCGCGAGGTGTGGGACGCTTTGGTGACGATTCCCTACGGTGGCGTCACCAGCTATGGGCAGATCTGCCAGCAGATCAACCGGCCCAGGGCCTCACGGGCGGTGGGCGCGGCCAATGGGCGCAATCCGGTGCCGGTGATCGTGCCCTGTCATCGGGTGATCGGCAGCAACGGTACGCTCACCGGCTTTGGCGGTGGGCTGGCGGCCAAGCAGTGGCTGCTGGAGCATGAGGCACGGCACTTTCAGTTGCATTGAGGGCCGATGGGGTCTGTGCCTGTGGTCCTGAGCGAGGCTCTGGGCCCTATTCGCGGGCAAGCCGCGCTCCTACAGGGATGGGCGGCTCCCAAGGCTGGATCGGCTCAGAGACTCAAGCGCATCGACAGGTCCACCGCCTTTACATCCTTGGTCATCGCGCCGATCGAGATGTAGTCCACGCCGGTCTCGGCGATCGGCCGCAGGGTGCTTTCGTTGATGCCGCCGCTGGCCTCCAGCTTGGCCTTGCCGGCGTTCAGGCGCACGGCCTCGCGCATGTCGTCCAGGCTCAGTTCGTCGAGCATGATGATATCGGCACCGGCCGCCAGGGCTTCCTTCAGTTCGTCCAGGCTCTCCACCTCGACCTCCACCGGCTTGCCCGGAGCGATCTTGTGCGCCGCGCTGATGGCCTGGGCGATGCCACCACAGGCGGCAATGTGGTTTTCCTTGATCAGGAACGCATCGTAGAGGCCGATGCGGTGGTTGTGGCAGCCGCCGCAGGTCACCGCGTACTTCTGCGCCAGGCGCAGGCCGGGCAGGGTCTTGCGGGTGTCGAGCAGTTTCACCGACGTGTCGGCCACCAGGTCGGCGTAGTAGCGCGCATGGCTGGCGACGCCCGAGAGCATCTGCAGGAAGTTCAGTGCGCTGCGTTCACCGCTGAGCAGCGAGCGCGCCGGCCCTTCGAGGTGGAACAGTGCCTGGTTCGGTTTGACCCGCTCGCCGTCGCGTACCTGCCAATGCACCGCGACCCGTGGGTCGAGCTGGCGAAACACGGCATCGACCCAGGCGGTGCCGGCGATGGTCGCCTCGTCACGGGTGATGATGGTGGCCTTGGCCAGCCGTTCGGCGGGGATCAGTTGCGCGGTGATGTCGCCGCTGCCGATGTCTTCGAGCAACGCACGGCGCACGTTGGCTTCGATTTCGGCGGTCAGGTCGGCGAGACGTAGATTCGGCATAACGGGCTCCACAAACAAAGTCTCCCGATTATAGGGCCCAGGCGCCGGCCAACCCAAGGCGCGCCCATCGAACGCCGCCCGTTGAACCGACATTTTGTCGTTTTGCGTGAGCGTTTTTACGTCTCCGGCGGTCTACACAGCGACAGGGTGAAAAACGAGTTGCAGAGTTCGCTGGCAAAAGTGACATCTTTTGCAAGATAATATGACTTGTAATTGACGTCATAGCTTTGACGTCTCTGTGATTCCCCGATTATCGATAGCCGACAGTGGCCTTGGGCTGGTGTCGGAGCGGGTCGCCGGCGATAGCGCCGCGACCGCGTACCCAACGATTGTTTACGCTGGATCAAAGAACCGCAGAGGGAGGCTTGGATGCACAACGACGGGAAGGTAGTGCCTTTGCACAAGGCTACCGACGAACGAGCGACGCCGTCGCCGCTCGCCCGTTTGCCCGTGGTTCTGCTCCAGGTGCGCGACAAGGCGGCCCAGCAACTCCGGCAGGGCTTGCAGGCGCTGTTCGACAATGCCGACGACACGCTGTTCGAAATGGCCGACAAGGCCCTGAACAACGTTGACCAGAACACCTTCTTCGAAGCCATGCGCGACCTGCGGCTCAAGCGCAAGCACATCGAGCGCGGCTTTCACGAGCGTTTTGCCGACGCTTTCGCCGCCCTTGGCCAGTACGACGTCCACGAGGTGGCCCTGGCCGCGCCGATGTCCTACGACAAGCTGGCGCTGGTGCCGAATGACGAACTGGAGAAAACCGTCGCACTGGATGCGATGGTCGCCAAGGTCCTCAGTCGGGACGGCCTGGCCCTCGGACAGTTGACCGCGCGCCTGAACGTACTGATCACCCGGCGTCTCGACGACCAGAGCAACCCCATGGGGCCGGCGATGCTCTGCGAGTATTTCCTCGAGGCCGGGCGCGACCTGGGGGTGGAGATCAAGGTCAAGCTGATCATCCTCAAGCTGTTCGAGAAATATGTCCTCAGCGACACCGATCACCTGTATGCCGACGCCAACCAACTGCTGATCGCCACCGGTGTGTTGCCCGAACTCAAGGCCGCCCCGGCCCGGCGCGCCTCCGATCGTCCGGCGGCGAATGCGCGGGCCCGCGACGCCGAGGCCGAGTCGGCCCGCCCGGGTACCTCGTCCCTCGACGCCAGCGTCCAGGAAGTGTTCTCGGCCCTGCAGGACCTGTTGCAGCATGTGCGCGGCAGTGTCGCGCCCAAACTGGATGCGGGGTCCGAGATTCAGCCGATTTCCACCCGCGACCTGTTGCGGCTGCTTTCGCATCTGCAGCAGTACGTGCCGGCCCAGGCCGCGACGGATGACTTCGACCTGCGCAATCAGCTGGAGCAACTGCTGACCCGGGTCAGCGTCAAGAGCGGCAAGTCGCGGGTAGTCGGCGGGATGGACGAGGACGTGATCAACCTGATCGCGATGCTCTTCGAATTCATCCTCGATGACCGCAACCTGCCGGACTGCCTCAAGGCGCTGATCGGCCGCCTGCAGATCCCGATGCTGAAGGTGGCGGTGCTGGACAAGAGCTTTTTCAGCCGCGGCAGTCATCCGGCGCGCCGCCTGCTGAATGAAATCGCCTCGGCATCCCTGGGCTGGGGCGCCCGCGATGACTACCAGCGTGATGCCCTGTACCTGCGCATCGAGCAGATCGTGCAGCGGCTGTTGAACGACTTCGTCGACGATCCGGCGATCTTCGCCGAGCTGCTGACCGACTTCCTCGCCTTCACCAGTGACGAGCGCCGCCGCAGCGAACTGCTCGAGCAGCGCACCCGTGATGCCGAGGAGGGCCGGGCCAAGGCCGAACTGGCGCGCCAACGGGTCCAGGAAGTATTGAACGAGCGACTGTTGGGCAAGACCCTGCCCGAAGTCGTGGTGCGCCTGCTGCAGGAAGCCTGGAGCAAGGTGCTGTTGCTGGTCTGGCTCAAGCACGGCGAGCAGTCCGTCGAGTGGCGGGCCGGCCTGCAGACCATGGATGAACTGATCTGGAGCGCCGATCCGCAAGGGGTGGCCGATGCGCGGCTACGCCTGCTGGATCTGGTGCCCGGCCTGCTCAAGGCGCTGCGGGACGGCCTGGCCAGTGCGGCGTTCGATCCGTTCGCCACCAGCGAATTCTTCAGCCAGCTGGAGAGCCTGCATGTCCAGGTTTTCCAGCGCCTGGCCAGGCAGAGCGTCGAGCCGGCCAGGAACGAGGCGGAGCAACCGGCGATGGTCGAGGTGCTCGAGGAAATCGTCCTCAGTGCCGCCGATGGCGGTCATCGTGAAGAGCGTACGATGGAGCTGCCGGAAGACGATGCCGGCCTGCTGTGGGTGCGGCAATTGCGCATCGGCAACTGGGTCGAGTTCCGCGAAGACGAAGAGAATGGCCAGCGTTGCAAGCTGGCGGCGATCGTCGAGCCGACCGGCAAGTACATTTTCGTCAACCGTACCGGCATGAAGGTGCTGGAGCGTACGGCCCGGGGGCTGGCCGTCGAGTTCCGCCGCGGTGCGGTCCGCCTGCTGGACGACACGCTGCTGTTCGACCGGGCCCTGGCCTCGGTCATCGGCAATCTGCGGCGCCTGAAGACGCGCTGAGGTTTTTCTGCGCGGGCGCTGCCCATCGAGGCCGCTCTCACGGCATACTGAGGCGGTCGCTTTCATCCTCGAAGGAATCTGTATGCAGCTGGATCCCGCCACGGGTTGGTGCCAGGCAGTCGTTCACTGCCCGTCGCCCAACTTCAATGAGCGTCCCGAAGGGGAGGTTTCCCTGTTGGTGATCCACAACATCAGCCTGCCGCCGGGGCAGTTCGGTACCGGCAAGGTGCAGGAGTTCTTTCAGAATCGCCTGGATATTACGGAACACCCTTACTTCGACGGTATCGCCCACCTACGGGTGTCTGCGCATTTTCTGATTGAACGTGACGGCAAGGTCACGCAGTTTGTCTCCTGTCTGGAACGGGCCTGGCATGCCGGCGTGTCGAGTTTCGAGGGGCGTGAGACCTGCAATGATTTTTCCCTGGGCATCGAGCTGGAGGGCACCGATGATCTGCCTTTCACCGAGGCGCAGTACCATTCGCTGATTGCCCTGACTCGCCAGCTCATGGCGACGTACCCGGCCATCACGCCGCAACGGATCTGCGGCCACAGCGACATTGCCCCGGGGCGCAAGACCGATCCGGGCGAAGGCTTTGACTGGGGGCGTTTTCGCGCCGCCCTGCTGGAAAAAGGAGAGTCGCAATGAGTTTTCTGGTGCTGCTGCTGGCGGTGTGGATCGAGAAGTTCTCGGCCTTGCGCCAGCGTGTCCAGCGTGACGGTGCCTGGCTGGCCGAACTGGCCCGGCTCGAATCCAGCCCGCGCTGGGCGAAACGGCCCTGGGTGATCCTCAGCCTGCTGGTGCTGTTGCCGGTGGTCCTGCTCGGCCTGCTGCTGATGGTGCTGCAGCCGGTGGCCTATGGTCTGCTGGCGCTGCCGGTGCATCTGCTGGTGGTGGTCTACAGCCTGGGCCGTGGTGACCTGTTGGCGGCGCTGGGACCGTTCCGCGATGCCTGGCGGCGCGGCGACCTGCAGGCCGGGGTGCATGTGGCCCGCCGCGACATGAACCTTACCTGTGCCGAAAACGGCGAAGAGTTGCTGGAGAAGGTCCAGGGCTATCTGCTGTGGCAGGCCTACCAGAGCTTCTTCGCGGCGATCTTCTGGTACTTCCTGCTCGGGCCGGTCGCTGCCCTGAGCTATCGCCTGCTGGCCCTGGCGGCGGAGCACAGCCAGAACCCGGCGCTGGCCGAACGTGCCACCCTGCTGCGCCATGCCTTCGACTGGCTGCCGGTGCGCCTGCTGGCGGCGAGCCTGGCGCTGGTCGGCAACTTCGTGGCGGTCAGCCGGATCATGTTGCACGAACTGCTCAACTGGGACATCAGCGCCCGGCAACTGATCGAGAAGGTCGGACGGGTCGCTGGGGAAGTACCGACCTCGGCGGAGGGCCCGGATGGCGTTTCCAGCCTGGACAGCCTGTGGGAATTGCTGCTGCGGGCGGCGGTGCTCTGGTATGCCGGGTTTGCCCTGTGGACGGTATTGATTCGCTAGCGGTCGGTGTCGTCCACCCCAAGGCTCACCTCCCCGGCCTGGTTAACCTTAAGTTACAAAACTCCCTTTCAAATTAAGTTATACAGGCAGTAGCTGCGGATACTGGCTATATGCCTGTGCCGCTGCCGCCACTATAAAAATAATAGGAAAGGGAGCGTTCTAGTGAAGAGTCTGCTATTTCCCGCCGTTGCCCTGATGAACCGCCTGAGCTTCGGGAAGAAGTTCAGCCTGATCAGTGTGCTGTTCTTCGTGCCGATGCTGGTGACCAACTTCTATCTGGTACGCGATTCCTACCGCGAGTTCTCCGCCACCCAGGTCGAACTGCAAAGCCTGGACCTGCTTGGCAACAGCCTGACCCTGCTGCGCGACCTGGAAACCCTGAACAACCAGGTGCAGATCAATGCCGTGCTCGGCCAGTCCGGCAAGGCCGGGGATCTGGAAGGGCGCATCAGCCAGCTCGAACAGAGCGTGCTCGGCCGCCTGCAAGGCCTGACGGCGGTGACCGGCGACCCGGAGCAACTGGCGCTGTTCACCGCCAAGCGCGACGAACTGATCGCCGCGTTCAAGGCCCAGCAAGGCGAAACCTCCCTGCAGAGCAAAAGTGCGCTGATCGAAAAGCTGCTGGGCAAGGCGCAGATCTTCAGCAAGATCGTCGCCAGCCAGTCCGGGCTCAGCCGCGATGCCCAGGGCGACCTGCGCCAGTTGAGCGAACTGGTCACCGGTGTCACCCCGCAAGTCACCCAGACCCTCGGCGAGGGGCGCGCCATGGGGGCCTATTCCCTCGGCCAGGGCTTCCTCAATTCATCCTCGAGCACCCGTTTCGACGAACTGCTGCAACAGATCGAGAAGCTGCAGGCCGAATATGCGCTCAAGCTGCAGGATGCCCTGGGCGGTAGCCGCAACGCCCACTCCGCTCTGGATGCATTGGCCAACGCCAGCCAGGCCTCGCTGAAAAAGGCCAGCGAACTGTTCGAGGAGCAGGTGGTGATGGCCGAAACCCTGGAAGCGCCCTGGCCGCCGTTCTACGAGCAGGTCAGCACGCTGATGGCCCGGACCTACCAGCTCAATGACGCGACACTGGCGTATTTCGCCCAGGAACTGCAGCAACGGCTGGAGCACAAACGCCTGCAGATGCTCCTGCTGGTCGCGGCACTGGCGGTGGTGTTTCTCTCGATCGTCTACCTCTACGGCGGTTTCTACGCCTCGACCCGCACGACCCTGCGACGCCTGGGCCAGATGATGGACAAGGTCGCGGCCGGGGACATGACGGTCAATTTCGTCGCCCACAGTCGTGATGAACTGGGGGAGTTGGGCGCGGTGTTCAACGGTACCGTGGCGAAGATCCATGACCTGATCGAGCGGGTCGGGCAGACCGTCGGCGAGGTCGAACGCCAGGCCGGGCAGGTGGAGTCGGTGTCGGCTCGCAGCAACCAGGCGGTGGCCGGCCAGCGCAGCCAGATCGAACAGGTCGCTACGGCCATGAACCAGATGTCGGCGACCGCCCAGGAGGTGGCGCGCAGCGCCGCGGCAGCGGTCAGCAGTGCCCATAGCGTCAATGACGAAACCCTCAACGGTCGGGCGCTGGTGGAATCCCAGCAGGGCTGCATCGCCCAGTTGGCCGGCGAGATCGATCAGTCGGTGCAGGTGATCAACCAGTTGGCGATCGACAGCCAGTCCATCAGCCAGATCCTGGAAGTGATCAAGAGCATTGCCGAACAGACCAACCTGTTGGCCTTGAACGCCGCCATCGAGGCCGCGCGCGCGGGCGAGCAGGGCCGTGGTTTTGCCGTGGTGGCCGACGAGGTCCGCACCTTGGCCAGGCGCACCCAGCAATCCACCGAGGAAATCGAGCAGATGATCGGCAAGCTGCACGGCGGCGTCGGCGCGGCGGTCAAGGCCATGGGCGTCAGCCACCAGATGGCCGATGGCACGGTGGGACAGTCGGAAAAGGTCCAGCTCGCCCTGGAAAACATCCTTGGCGCCGTCGGCATGATCGTCGACCAGAACCAGCAGATCGCCGCCGCCGTCGAGCAGCAGACCGCCGTGGCCCACGACATCGACCAGAACATCGTCGAGATCAACCGGGCCGGCGAGCGCACTGCCGAGGGGGCCCACCAGACCGAAAGCGCCAGCCGGCAATTGTCGGCCCAGGTGGTCGAGCTGAAGCAACTGATCGGTGCCTTCCGGGTGTGAGGCTTGGAACAGGTTGTAGTACTTGATTGCTTGGTGTGTAGGCAAAATCCTGTTTTCTTTAGCGGCCGACCTTTCTGCGCAGGATGAGCGAAAATTCGCTGATCCAGTTTCACCGACCGCTCGGGAGGAACCGCTTTGAAGGAGACGCGCATGGGCATCAACGGGGTGTGTGCCCACTGTAATGGCACCTTCCCCCTCAGTGCATGGCACCTGAATGCAATTGCCATCAAGGAGAGCTTTGCCTGCCGTTGCTGCAACAGGCCGCTGCAACTCGATTGCCCGCAACAGTTCAAGCGCTTCAAGGCGCTCGATGCCCTGTCGGTGCTCAAGGCCAGCATGGTCGTGCTGATCGGGGCTTCGCTGCTGGTGGCTCTGGTCTGTGAGTGGATCGGGCTGATCAGCCTGATGGAGCAGCTCAACTTTTCCCTGCTGGCGCTGCTGTTGTACTTCGCGACCCTGCGCTACGCCCACGCCCGGCAACGGATGACCCTGATCCTGCAGCCCGCGCTCAGGCCGGATTCGTCGACCAGTTGAATACCGCGCAGGCATTGGCGGTACTGGCGGCCGCCAATGCCTGCGGGCTGATGCCCATGAGTTCGGCGAGGGCGGCGCAAATGGCCGGCAGGTGTTCCGGGCTGTTGCGCAGCCCGGGGTACATCACCGGCGCCATGTCCGGCGAATCGGTTTCCAGCACCACGGCCTCCAGCGGCAGGTCGGCGATGACCTTGCTCAGGCGCCGGGCCTGCGGCCAGGTTCCGGCACCGCCGAGGCCGAGCCTGAAGCCCAGCCGGAGGTATTCCCGGGCCTCCTCGCGGCTGCCGGCAAAGGCATGGATGATGCCGCCCCGGGCCAGGCGAAAGCGCTTGAGCGTGGCGATGGTCGCGGCGTGGCTGCGCCGCACATGCAGCAATGCCGGCAGGTTGAACTCCGCGGCCAGCTGCAGTTGCGCCTCGAACAGCGCCTGCTGGCGCTCGCGGTCGAGCTGCGGGAGAAAGTAGTCCAGGCCGAACTCACCCACTGCGCACAGTTGCGGGTGACCGGCCAGGCGGCCCAGCCAGTCGCGCAGAGCGCTCACGTCATCCGGGCGATGATCGTCCAGATAAACCGGATGCAGGCCGAGCGCCGCATGCAGTTGCCGGTCACCCTGTACCAGCTCCCAGACCCGCTGCCAGTTGTCCCGGTAGACCCCCAGCACCACCATCCGCCCGACGCCGAGGGCGCGGCTGCGTTCGAGCAACGCGTCGCGGTCGGCGTCGAAGTCCGGAAAATCGAGGTGGGTGTGGGTGTCGATCAGTTCCATGCTCAAGCCTCGCGGATGCGCTGCTTGAAGGTCCGGGCGATGGCCTGGACGCCGGGTTGGTAGTTCTTCTCCTCGATGGCGGCCAGGGCCAGTTGCAGGGCTTTTTCCGCGATCAGTTGATGCTGCTGGGCCATGGCGTTTACCGGCAGCGGCAGGAAGTCCAGCAACTGCGTGTCACCGAAGGTACCCAGGCGCAGCGGTTGCGGGTTGAGCGGCTGGGCTTGCAGGGCATCGAACACGCCCTGCAGCAGTACGTAGGAGGTGGTGACCAGCGCATCGGGCAGGTGGCCGAGGCGCTCGACCAGCGCCTGCATCAACTCGCGGCCGCACTCGCGGCTGAAGGCTTCGCCATGCTCGATCAGCACCTCGCCGGCGAAACCGCCCAGGGCGTCCTGGAAGCCGGCGGCCCGCTGCTGGCTGATGCTCAATTCGGCGCGGGCACCGATCAGGGCGATATGCCGGGGCTTGGGTTGCAGCAGGCTGCGGGTCAGTTGCAGGCTGGCTTGATGGTCATCGCTGACGACCGAGCAGAAATGCGTCGGCTGCATTTCCCGGTCGATAGCGATGATCGGCAGGCCCAGCTCCTGCAACTGGCGATAGCTGTCGTCCTCCTCGGGCAGGCAACTGGCGACGAACAGCCCATCGCAACGCCGGGCGCGGAACAGTTGCAGCAGCTCGCGTTCGCTCTGCGGGTCATCGTCGGAACTGGCGATCAGCAGTTGATAACCGCGGGCCCGCGCACCTTGCTCCAGCAGCTTGGCGATGCGCGCGTAGCTGGGGTTCTCCAGGTCCGGCAGGATGAAGCCGAGGGTGCGCGTCTTGCGACTGCGCAGCCCGGCAGCCTGGGGGTTGGGGGTGAAGCCATATTGCTCGACCACTGCCCGTACCCGTTCCACGGTACTGCTGCTGATGCGCTGTTGCTCGGCCTTGCCGTTGATGACGTAACTGGCGGTGGTAACCGACACCCCGGCCAGTTGGGCAATATCACTGAGTTTCAAGCGGATGATTCCTTGTTAGCTGTAGCTCGCTGGCTGCATGTTGGCTGATCCTATCCTATTTTCGGCAGGTGGCAGTGGGAAGGGTGCCTGCTGTGGGACGGCTCGGGAATTGGACCTGGGTCGCCGTCGTCCGGGCGGGGCCGCTGGGGCAGGGGTTCTGGCCGTTTGTAATGCGAAGAAATAGCTTTCAAAAAGAACTTATATTTCCTACGTGTTTTTGGCGTGGGAGAATATTGAGTGCGCTCAGTGCCGTGTCTACATTCCCGGTGTCGCTGCCAAATCAGCGATACGGGTTTCGCAGCCCGGTATTTCAGTCGGGCGCACAGCGCCGCGCAAGCGGCTTTTTCATGTCTGCTTTATGGTGGGCTGTGCGCAGGAGGCTTATGCCTGCCGGTTTTTTCCTGACTGACCGGTCTGCGAACCTGCGTACAGTTCGCCACCCTTGTGTCGCAGCGAGCGTGGAGATCCCCTACAACAGTCAGGAGATTCACCGTGGCCAAGAAAATCACCCCCGATCCGCCTCCCGTTTTCGACGATCCCGTGAAACCCCAGCGGCCCGATGCGGCCCGCTTGCTTGATACCCTCGCGTTGACCCTGGCCAGAACCGTCGAACCCGCCGACCCGCTCAAACCCACGCTGTTTGCCATTCAGCCCGGCGTCACGGCCCACGATGCGCTGAGCTACGTCTCGAAGTTGCTGGAGGTTGCCGAACTGAACGGTGACGAAATCGGCCTGCATGCCAACCCGGTGGAACGTACCCTGTTCTGGGGCATGCTGCACTCGGTGGAAATGGCGAGGGCGGTGGTGGATGCGTTGCTGGAGGGGACGGATTAGCGGTTAAGCCCTTGCGGCCCTAGGCTGTGTACGAAATTGTTTGAAACGCAGGTTAGGCAAGGCAAAAACCGGCGAGGAACGGCCGGGGTCGCGCCCGACTTTACTGGAGTAAATGAGCATTCCGAGCCGGTTTTTAACGCCGCATAACCAAGTTTCAAGCGATTTCGTACATAGCCTAAAAGCTTTGCGGATAAATCCGGCTCCCACAGGATAGGCGGCGTTCACAAGATTTGTGGCTACCGCCATACCTTGTGGGAGCCAACTGTCTTTAGCTCGCCGCCGATGAGTGGTCAAACAAGCCCATGGGGTCGGCGGTGACTGTGCCGGCCTCTTCGCGGATGGACCGGTGCGCCGGCTCCCACAATGATCGTGCTGAACGCAAATCCTGTGGGCGCCGTCTATCCTGTGGGAGCCGGGTTTATCCGCGAGGTTGTTTAGTGGCCTCACCGCCGCGAAGGCGCCCGCCCATCCCCTATCCCCTCATACAACATCACCCACTGCCAGGGCTTCTACGTCGGACAATAATCGAGTAACGTGTCCTACATTCTGGTTAAACGATTCAGCAAGCGTATTTCCAGGCGATGACGGTCCGTGCCACGGTTCTGCCAAAAGACTGTTGCACCTTTATCCGGCCCGTCCGCCTAAGCTGATTTATCTAAAACAATACCTAGCGCCCAGTCGTGGGGGCTGAATAGGAGAAAGGCATGCTCGAGCTCACCGTAGAGCAGATTTCCATGGGCCAGTCGGCCGTGGACAAATCTGCCGCCCTGCAACTGCTCGCCGATTCACTGGTTGCCGACGGCCTGGTCGCCGAGGGCTATCTCTACGGGCTGCAGGCCCGCGAAGCGCAAGGCTCGACCTTTCTCGGCCAGGGCATCGCCATTCCCACGGTACGCCGCAAACTCGCGAGCTGGTGCACACCACCGGCGTGCGCCTGCTGCAATTCCCCGAGGGCGTGGACTGGGGCGACGGGCAGATCGTCTACCTGGCCATCGGTATCGCGGCAAAATCCGACGAGCACCTGCGCCTGCTGCAACTGCTTACCCGCGCCCTCGGCGAAACCGACCTGGGCCAGGCCCTGCGCCGTGCCAGCAGTGCCGAGGCGCTGTTGAAGCTGCTGCAGGGCGCCCCCAGGAGCTGGCGCTGGATGCGCAGATGATCGGCCTCGGTGTGGTCGCGGAGGACTTCGAGGAACTGGTCTGGCGCGGCGCCCGTCTGCTGCGCCAGGCCGACTGCGTGAGCAACGGCTTCGCCGCGGTGCTGCAGCAGGTCGAGGCCCTGCCGCTGGGCGATGGCCTGTGGTGGCTGCACAGCGAGCAGACGGTCAAGCGCCCCGGCCTGGCTTTCGTCACCCCGGAAAAGCCGATCCGCTACCTCGGCCAGCCGTTGCACGGCCTGTTCTGCCTCGCCAGCCTCGGCGAAGCCCACCAGGCCCTGCTCGAACGGCTTTGCGCGCTGCTGATCGAAGGCCGCGGTCATGAGTTGGGCCGCGCCACCAGCAGCCGTGCGGTACTGGAAGTGCTCGGCGGCGAACTGCCGGCCGACTGGCCGAGCGCGCGCATCGGCCTGGCCAACGCCCACGGCCTGCATGCCCGCCCGGCGAAAGTCCTGGCGCAACTGGCGAAGAGCTTCGAGGGCGACATCCGCGTGCGCATCGTCGATGCGCCGGGCAGCGCCGTCTCGGTGAAAAGCCTGAGCAAGCTGCTCAGCCTCGGTGCCCGGCGTGGCCAGGTGCTGGAGTTCATTGCCGAGCCGACCATTGCCGCCGATGCGCTGCCGGCCCTGCTGGCCGCAGTGGAGGAGGGCCTGGGCGAAGAGGTCGAGCCACTGCCGGAGGTGGCTGTCGTCAGCGCTCCGGTGGAGGATGAGCCGGCCGTGGTCGTGACGGCGCCGTCGGCCAACAGCCAGCTCCCGGCGATTGCCGCCGCACCGGGGATTGCCATCGGCCCGGCCCATGTCCAGGTCGCCCAGGCATTCGACTACCCGCTGCGCGGCCAGTCCGCCGCCGTCGAGCGTCAGCGTCTGCAGCAGGCCCTGGGCGAGGTCCGCAAGGATATCGAAGGGCTCGTCCAGCGCAGCAAGGCCAGGGCGATTCGCGAGATCTTCGTGACCCACCAGGAAATGCTCGACGACCCGGAACTGACCGACGAGGTCGATTCCCGGCTCAAGCTCGGTGAAAGCGCCGAGGCCGGCTGGATGGCGGTGATCGAGGCGGCGGCCCGGCAACAGGAGTCGCTGCAGGATGCCTTGCTGGCCGAACGTGCGGCGGACCTGCGCGATATCGGTCGACGGGTGCTGGCGCAGTTGTGCGGCGTGCAAACCCTGGCCGAGCCGGACGAACCCTATGTGCTGGTGATGGAGGAGGTCGGCCCGTCGGACGTGGCACGCCTGGATCCGGCACGGGTCGCCGGCATTCTCACCGCCCGTGGCGGCGCCACCGCCCACAGCGCGATCGTCGCCCGGGCCCTGGGCATTCCGGCGCTGGTCGGTGCCGGGGCGCAGGTTCTGCTGCTGGCACCGGGCACCACGCTGCTGCTCGATGCCCTGCGTGGCCGCCTGCATGTCGCGCCGGACGAAGCCGCCCTGCAACGCGCCCTCCAGGAGCGCGACACCCGCGAGCAGCGCCTGCGCCTGGCCGCCGAGCAACGTCACGAACCGGCGCTGACCGGTGACGGTCACGCCGTGGAAGTCTTCGCCAATATCGGCGAGAGCGCCGGGGTTACCGGGGCGGTGGAGCAGGGCGCCGAGGGTATCGGTCTGCTGCGCACCGAACTGATCTTCATGGCCCATCCACAGGCACCGGACGAGGCGACCCAGGAAGCCGAGTACCGTCGCGTGCTCGACGGCCTGGGCGGGCGGCCACTGGTGGTGCGTACCCTCGATGTCGGCGGCGACAAACCGCTGCCCTACTGGCCGATCGCCAAGGAGGAAAACCCGTTCCTCGGCGTGCGCGGCATCCGCCTGACCCTGCAACGGCCGCAGATCATGGAGAGCCAGTTGCGCGCGCTGCTGCGTGCCGCCGACAACCGGCCGCTGCGGATCATGTTCCCGATGGTCGGCAGTGTCGCCGAGTGGCGCCAGGCCCGGGACATGACCGAGCGCCTGCGCCGGGAAATCCCGGTGGCCGACCTGCAACTGGGGATCATGATCGAAGTGCCATCGGCCGCGCTGCTGGCGCCGGTGTTGGCAGCCGAGGTGGACTTCTTCAGCGTCGGTACCAACGACCTGACCCAGTACACCCTGGCCATCGACCGTGGTCACCCGACGCTGTCGGCCCAGGCTGATGGCCTGCACCCGGCGGTGCTGCAACTGATCGACATCACCGTGCGTGCGGCCCATGCCCACGGCAAGTGGGTCGGTGTGTGCGGCGAGCTGGCGGCCGACCCGCTGGCGGTGCCGGTGCTCGTTGGCCTCGGCGTCGACGAGTTGAGTGTGGCCGCGCGCAGCATTCCCGAGGTCAAGGCGCGGGTACGCGAACTGGCCCTGCCGGCGGCCCAGGCCCTGGCCCGCTCGGCCCTGGCCGTGGGCAGCGCCGATGAAGTACGTGCTCTGGTGGAGGCGGTGTAATGGCGCGGATTCTGACCCTGACCCTGAACCCGGCACTGGACCTGACCGTGCGACTGGCACGGCTGGAGCCCGGGGAGGTCAATCGCACCTTGTCATTGCTGACCCATGCGGCCGGCAAGGGCGTCAACGTCGCCCAGGTGCTGGCGGACCTCGGCCATCAACTGACCGTGAGCGGCTTTCTCGGCGTCGACAACCCGCAAGCGTTCGAGACGCTGTTTGCCCGGCGTGGCTTTGTCGATGCATTCGTCCGTGTGCCGGGGGAGACCCGCAGCAATATCAAGCTGGCCGAGCATGACGGACGCATCACCGACCTGAACGGGCCGGGCCCGGAGGTCGACGGGCAATCCCAGCAGGCCTTGCTGGACACCCTGGAGCGGATCGCCCCCGGCCATGACGCCGTGGTGGTCGCCGGCAGCCTGCCCCGGGGACTCAGCCCGCAATGGCTGCAGGCGCTGTTGCTGCGTTTGAAGCAACTGGGGCTGAAAGTCGCCCTGGACACCAGTGGCGCAGCCCTGCAGGCCGGGCTGGCCGCGGCGCCGTGGCTGGTCAAGCCCAACACCGAGGAGTTGGCCGAGGTGCTGCAGCGTCCGGTGGAGACGGCGCAGGCGCAGGCCGAGGCGGCTGCCAGCCTGCTGGCCCAGGGCATCGAACACGTGGTGGTGTCCCAGGGGGCCGACGGGGTCAACTGGTTCCAGGCGGCCGAGGCCTGGCATGCCCAGCCACCGAAGGTCGACGTGGCGAGCACTGTCGGTGCCGGCGATTCGTTGCTGGCGGGCATGCTCCACGGGCTGCTCAGCGGCCACCCGGCCCGGCAGACCCTGCGCACCGCCACCGCGGTCGCCGCCCAGGCGGTGACCCAGATCGGTTTCGGTATCGGCGACCGGGCGCAATTGGTACAGCTTGAACGAGGCGTCAGCGTGCACGCCCTGACAGAACAATAAGAGGGTTTGTGATGAACGTAGCCATTGTTACCGCCTGCCCGAATGGCATGGTCACCAGCGTGCTCTGCGCCCGCCTGCTGGAAGCGGCGGCCTTGCGCCTGGGTTGGAGCACCAGCGTCGAAGTGCACGATCCTCGTCACCCCGAGCGCCAGTTGACGGCGGCCACCCTCGCGGCGGCGCAATGGGTGCTGCTGGTCAGCAGCGTGCCGGTGGAGATGTCGCGGTTCGTCGGCAAGCGCGTCTATCAGGTCGCGCCAGCCCAGGCCCTGCAGGATGTCGACGGTGTCCTCAGCCGCGGCGCCGAAGAGGCCAGGGTGCATGTCGCCCCGAGCCGACGCCGGACAGCGCGGCGACCGGCCAACGGGCCGCGCGCCTGGTGGCGGTGACCGCCTGCCCGACCGGCGTGGCCCACACCTTCATGGCGGCCGAAGCGCTGCAACAGTCGGCCAAGCGCCTGGGCTATGAACTGCAGGTGGAAACCCAGGGCTCGGTCGGTGCGCGCAACCCGCTGAGTGCCCAGGCCATTGCCGAGGCCGACGTGGTGTTGCTGGCGGCCGATATCGAAGTGGCCACCGAGCGCTTCGCCGGCAAGAAGATCTACCGCTGCGGTACCGGTATCGCCCTCAAGCAGCCGGATGCCACGCTGAACCGGGCCCTGGCCGAAGGCAAGCCGGAGACCGCGGCGGCGGGTGCCAGCCAGGCGCCGGCCAAGCAGGAGAAGACGGGTGTCTACAAGCACCTGCTGACCGGTGTTTCATTCATGCTGCCGATGGTGGTGGCGGGTGGCCTGCTGATCGCCCTGTCGTTCGTATTCGGCATCACCGCCTTCAAGGAGCCCGGCACCCTTGCCGCGGCGCTGATGCAGATCGGCGGGGAGAGCGCGTTCAAACTGATGGTGCCGCTGCTGGCGGGCTACATCGCCTACTCGATTGCCGACCGTCCGGGCCTGGCGCCGGGCATGATCGGCGGCCTGCTGGCGAGCACCCTGGGAGCCGGTTTCATTGGCGGTATCGTCGCCGGCTTCCTGGCGGGCTACAGCGCCAAGGCGATCAGTCGTTATGCCCGGCTGCCTGTCAGCCTGGAGGCGTTGAAGCCGATCCTGATCATTCCGCTGCTGGCGAGCCTGTTCACCGGGCTGGTGATGATCTATGTGGTCGGCAAGCCGGTGGCCGGGATGCTCGAAGGGCTGACGCATTTCCTCGACAGCATGGGCACCACCAATGCCATTCTGCTCGGCGTGCTGCTGGGCGGGATGATGTGTGTCGACCTCGGCGGGCCGATCAACAAGGCGGCCTACGCGTTCTCGGTCGGGTTGCTGGCATCGCAGAGTTATGCACCGATGGCCGCGACCATGGCCGCCGGCATGGTGCCGCCGATCGGCCTGGGCATCGCCACGCTGATCGCCCGGCGCAAGTTCGCCCAGAGCGAGCGCGAGGCGGGCAAGGCGGCGTTCGTGCTTGGCCTGTGCTTCATCTCCGAGGGGGCGATCCCGTTTGCCGCCAAGGACCCGCTGCGGGTGATTCCGGCGAGCATCGCCGGTGGGGCACTGACCGGTGCCCTGTCGATGTACTTCGGCTGCAAGCTGATGGCGCCCCATGGCGGGCTGTTCGTGATGCTGATTCCGAATGCGATCAACCACGCCTTGCCCTACCTGCTGGCGATCATTGCCGGCAGCCTGCTGACAGCAGTGGTCTATGCCGTGCTGAAGCGGCCGGAAGCGGTGGAGCTGGTCGCGGAGCCGGCGCAGGCCTGATCCACATCGGTATCACCGATCGTTCCCACGCTCTGCGTGGGAACGATCAGGAGCCGGGTGTCACACCTCTTTCATTCCCTGCAGCTAAGTTCAGCGTTTGGCTTTATTTCAGGGAGTGCACCATGAGCGATTTCAATCTCGGACGCCGTCGTGTCATGCAGGCCGTGGGTGCCGGCATTCTCCTGCCGGGCCTGGCCCCGGCGGTGATCGCTTCGGTCAAGGATCGTCCGCAACTGACCGATGGCGTGCAGTCCGGCGACCTGCAGGGCGACAAGGCGATCGTCTGGAGCCGCACCGACCGCCCGGCGCGGATGGTGGTGGAGTGGGACACCCGCAGCGTGTTCAGCAACCCGCGGCGCTTCGTCTCGGCGCTGGCCGACGCCCGTACCGACTTCACCGCCCGGGTCGAGCTCAGCGGCTTGCCGGTCGACCAGGCGATCTTCTACCGGGTACGTTTCGAAGACGCCCAGACCGGCGTCTCCAGCGAGCCGTGGTTCGGTCACCTGCGCAGCGTGCCGCAACAACGCCGCGACATCCGTTTCGTCTGGAGTGGCGACACCGTCGGCCAAGGCTTCGGCATCAACCCCGACATCGGCGGCATGCGCATCTATGAAGCCATGCGCCTGCGCCTGCCGGACTTCTTTATCCACAGCGGCGACACCATCTATGCCGACGGTCCGATCCCGGCGCAGATCACCACGGAAAGCGGGCGCATCTGGCGCAACATCACCACCGAGGCCAAGAGCAAGGTCGCCGAAACCCTCGACGAGTTTCGCGGCAACTACCGCTATAACCTGATGGACGACAACCTGCGGCGGTTCAACGCCGAGGTGCCGCAGATCTGGCAATGGGACGACCATGAGGTGACCAACAACTGGTCGCCGAGCAAGCAACTGGACGAGCGCTACAAGAACAAGGCTATCCACAGCCTGGTCGGGCCCGCGCGCCAGGCCTGGCTGGAATACGCGCCGCTGCGCCGGCAACTGGCCGACGGCGGTGGGCGGATCTACCGCAGGCTCGGCTATGGGCCGATGCTCGATGTGTTCGTGCTCGACATGCGCAGCTACCGTGGACCGAACGATGACAACCTCGGCGCGGAAAAGGCCTTTCTCGGTCGTGAACAACTGGAATGGCTCAAGCGTGAACTCAAGGGATCCCGGGCGCAGTGGAAGGTTATCGCCGCCGACATGCCCATCGGCCTGGGCGTGCCGGATGGCGAGGTCAGCCCCGGGGCCGCGCTGGGAGGCGATTGCCAACGGTGAGCCGGGCCCGGCCCAGGGGCGTGAACTGGAGGTCGCCGAACTGCTCGGCTACCTGCGTGCGCAAAAGGTCCACAACACGGTCTGGTTGACCGCGGATGTGCACTATTGCGCCGCGCACCACTACCACCCGGACCGTGCCGCGTTCCAGGATTTCGAGCCGTTCTGGGAGTTCGTCGCCGGGCCGCTGAACGCCGGCAGCTTCGGGCCCAACGTGCTGGACAAGACCTTCGGCCCACGGGTGGTGTTCCAGAAGGCGCCAGCGGTGCAGAACAGTTCACCGTTCGCCGGTTTCCAGTTTTTCGGCGAGGTGAATATCGACGGCCAGAGCGGCGAGATGAGTGTGGTGCTGCGGGATCTGGATGGGGTGGCGGTGTTCGAGCAGAAGCTGCAGCCGGTCTGAAGCCGGCTGCAAGGGGGGCACAAAAATCAACACGGGTTTACAGTGCTGGGTTGGCGTGCCTCTATTGGAGGAAAGTGCGGATATGGTGCAGTTCAGCTGACTTGACCGTGGCAAAGGGTTGGGGGGATCATTCCGCCACTGCTTTTCAAGGAGGGCTCTCTCGTGTTGAAAACAATCGAGTCGCTTAGACTCTTCGGGGTTCATATGGTCTGATACAAACGCAATTATCTTTTTCTCGGCCATCGCAAAAATCTTTTCGCGCAAGACTGGATGCTTAAAGATATGTGCGTGCTCCCTGAGTATTAAATCTTTCAAGGGGTTTAACAGGGGGTTGGCGCCGCTGCCTGCCCCTCTGGGCACAAAGACACCTTGCTTGTTCGCTTCTCCCGGCAAGCCGACTTTCCAGGCCAAACGGCCTAGTTGCTGCTTGAAACTGAGCGCCTGGTCGGATGGCATCTTTTGCTTGTCGACCAGTTTTTCACAGTTGTCATGGATCAGCGTAAAGCACCCCGCAACCAACTCCTCGCGATTTTTGGGGTCTGTCGGATCTATTTGATCTTTGAGATTGGCGACCGCCCTATCGACCATTTTGTTGATGTCGGGCCTCGGTAACAGCAGGTATGAGTATACCTCCGAGGGTCTTTCGTTTGGGGCGGGAGCAGAGCGAGTGAGTGTTCCAAGTTGCATTGAGCCAGATTTGTTGGATACAGATTGCACCCCATCTCCCACTCTGCAGGCCCCACCTTTTACCAACTTGCCGGTATCGTTCACAGACGAACGAACCGTTGCTGTTATACCGAGCATCCTACTTAACCTTTATCTTTGTCGTGCCGAACGCACGACAGGGAAGTGTATTTAAGGGATGTCAATCAGGTCGGGCTTATCAAAAAGGCTCAAGCGGGAAACTATCCTGTCCATTGTTCGGAGGTTGGGACGTCGGCTACGACCGGAGTCCCGTCGGTCTCACATCAGTTATCGAAGTGCCTGCCGTCAGAGTCTCTGACGGCACGGATAGGAAGGGCGAGCGTTTAGTAGACATCCCGGCGATAGCGCCCCTGCTCGATCAGCCGTTCGACCTGTTCGGCACCGAGCAGCTCCACCAGGGTCTGGTCGACGCCGGAGGCCATTCCCTGCAGGCTGCCGCAGATGTAGATCGCCGCGCCTTCGGCGAGCCAGCGGCGCAGTTCGTCCGCAGCCTCCCGCAGGCGATCCTGCACGTAGACCTTGGCCTGCTGGTCGCGGGAGAACGCCAGGTCCAGGCGAGCGAGATCCCCCCGGGCCAGCCAACCCTGCAGCTCCTCCCGGCAGTAGAAGTCATGGGCCTGGTTGCGTTCGCCGAACAGCAGCCAGTTGCGTTGTTCACCGTCGGCGATGCGTGCCTTGAGCAGGCTGCGCAGTCCGGCCAGGCCGGTGCCATTGCCCAGCAGGATCAGCGGGCACGGTGCCTCCGGCAGATGGAAGCCGCTGTTGCGCCGCAGCCGCAGGCTGATGGCGGCGCCCAGGGCCGCATGTTCGGTCAGCCAGCCGGAACCCAGGCCAAGGCTGCCATCGGCGTGCCGCTCCTGGCGTACCAGCAGTTGCAGTTCGCCGTCGCTGGCGATGGAGGCAATCGAATACTCGCGTTGCGCCAGTGGCACCAGCGCATCGACCAGCGCCTGGGCATGCAGGCCGACCAGGTGCCCGCGATGGTCCGGGAGCTGGCGGCTGGCCAGGGCCTGGGCGAGGGTTTCCGAGAGGCCGTCGAGCTGCACCGGGCTGGCGGCATCGAGGCCCAGGCCACCGAGGAAATGCGCGACCGCGGCGCTGCTCTGGCGTGGCAGGACTTCCACCAGGTCACCGGCTTGCCAGGTGCTTGGTGTGGGCGCGGTCAGGCTGAGCAGGTAGACCCCGGAGCCGCTGCTGCCCGGGTTGAGCAGTTCGCGCCGGCTGAGGGTCCAGTTGTCGAAGCGCGGCGCCTGCCAGGCCGCCACGGGCGCAGCACCGGTGACCTGGCTGAGCTGCTGTTGCCAGTAGCGCAGCGCGTACGGGTCGCCGCTGTCGACCTCCACCGGAGCGAACAGCGTCTGGCCGCCACGGGCGTCGAGCCAGTGGTGCAGGCGCCGGGCGAAGCCGCAGAAGTTCGGGTACTGGCGGTCCCCGAGTGCCAGGACCGCATAGTTCAGGTCATCGAGGGCCAGGGCCTGGCCGAGCACCTTGCGCTCGAAGCCGCGGGCGCTGTCCGGCGCTTCGCCGTCGCCAAAGGTGCTGACGACGAACAAGGCATGGCGTGACTCGCACAGTTGCCGTTCGCCGACTTCGGCCAGAGGCTGGACCCGTACCGACAGGCCTGCCCCTGCAACTGGCCGGCGGTCTGCCAGGCCAACTGTTCGGCGAAACCGCTCTGGCTGGCGAAACCCACCAGCCAGTCGCAGGCGTTGTCGCCGTTCTGGCCGAGTCCTTCGCGGGCCTTTTTCACCGCCTGTTTCTTGCGTCGTCGATCCAGGTACAGCAGCCAGCCGGTGACGAAGAACAGGGGCATGGTCAGGCTGGATACCGTCAGCAGGATCCGTCCGGTGACACCGAAATAGCTGCCGACATGCAGCGCGTAGATGCTGGTCAGCAGTTGCGCCTTGAGGCTTTTGTCGGCGTAGCGGAAGTGCTCGCGGATGGTACCGGTGGCCGGATCCAGGTTGATCTGGTTGAGGGCGCGATCGTGGGGCGAGTCCTGCAGCATGTAGTACACGGTGGCCGGCTGGCCGGCCACCGGTGGCATGCGGATGTTGTAGGCGCTGAGGCCGGGGCCGGCAGCCTGGCGGATGCTGGCCCAGATCGCGTCGTAGTCGGCGCTGGGCGCCGGGCCTGCCGGTGCCGGGCCACGGCCGCCCCGGCGCTGCTGGGCCGGGGAGTCGGACATCAGTTTGTTCAGGCCGTTGGCGTACCACTCGTAGGACCAGTACAGGCCGGTCAGTGCCGACAGCAGGTAGAACACCAGGCACCAGGTGCCGGCCACCGAGTGCAGGTCCCAATTGAAGGCACGGCCCTTTTTCGCCCAGTCGAGGGTCAGCCAGGCGCGCCAGTCGAGGGCCTGGCGCGGCCAGCGCAGGTACAGGCCGGACAGGCAGAAGAACACCAGCATCAGGGTGCAGGCCCCGGTGATCTGGCGGCCGGTATCGCCCATGGCGAGGAACCGGTGCAGTTGCAGCATCAGGTTGAAGAAGTCCTGGCCGACGGCGTCGCCCAGGTAGTCGCCGGTATAGGGGTCGAAGTAGCGCAGTTGCCCGCGACGTTCCCCCGGCGGGGCGGTGAAGAACACCCGTGCGGCCTCGTCACCGTGGGGCTCGACCCACAGCATCGCAACACGCTTGCCCTCGGTGGCCTCGAGCTTGCGTACCAGCTCGGCAGGGGGCAGGGCCTCATGGTCGGGGACCTCGACCTGCAGCACCGAGGGGTTGAGCAGGCGCAGCAGTTCGTCCTGGAAGGACACCACGGCACCGGTGATGCCCATGAAGGCCAGCACCAGCCCGGCGGTGATGCCGAACAGCCAATGCAGTTGGAACAGTGTTTTTTTCAACACGATGACCGCCTTGCTCAATCAAACCGATTCTTCACGGCGCGCATTATGCCGTGTGTGCGAATGCGACAAATTCATATTGGTTAGCTTTTTACAAATATTGCGCTACACAGCGCTACAACGGACCTGACGCACGAAAGCCCCGCTCACGGGCATGAGCGGGGCTTGCGGCTACGCATCCACCTAGAAGTGGAAGCTGGTGGTCAACAGGGCGGTACGACCGGGCGCCTGGTTGGCGAAGTGGGTCGAGAAGGCCTTGTCGTAATAGGTCTCGTTGGTCAGGTTCTGCACGTTGAGTTGCAGGTCGATGTTCCGGGTCAGCTTGTACGCGGCCATGGCGTCGTAACGGGTGTAGGACGGCACGTAGACGGTGTTGCCGGCATCGCCGTAGACCTGGTCGACATAGAAGGCGCCGCCGCCGAGGGTCAGCTTGGGCATGACCTCGTAGGTGGTCCACAGGCTGAAGCTGTTCTTCGGCGTGTTCGGCATCTGGTTGCCGCTGGCCTGGGCGGCACCGGCGGTGACCGCACCGTTGCGACCGGTCAGGCCGGCGTCGACCAGTTCACTCTTGAGGTAGCTGTAGCCGGCGAACACCTGCCACTTGTCGGTGATCTTGCCGCTGGCCGACAGCTCCACGCCGTCAACCCGGGATTCGCCGGCGTTCTGGTAGATGTTCTGGGCGACCAGGATCCGGGTGTTTTCCTTCTCGGTGCGGAAGATCGCCGCGGTCAGGGACAGGCGGTCGTGGAACACGTCCCACTTGGTGCCCAGCTCGTAGTTGGTGGTGGTTTCCGGTTCCAGGTCGCTTTTGAGCACAAGGTTGTTGCCGGCGGTCAGCGGGTTGCCGTCGCTGCCCTGGCCGAGCATTGCGCCTGGTGGCGTGGCCGAGGTGGCGTAGGACACATAGATGCTGCCGTTTTCCACCGGTTTCCACACCAGGCCGCTCTGCCAGTTCCAGAAATGGCTGTCGTTACTGGTCTTGCCGGTCGTGGTGTTTTTGGCCTCGGTCTTGAACGAGTCATAGCGCAGGCCGACGTTGAGCTGCCATTTCGGGTCCAGCTCGATGGTGTCGAAGGCGTAGGCCGCGCGGGTGTCGCCGGTGGTGTCGGTGCCCGCGTAGTTGCGGGTGATGGCGCCGGTCCAGGCATCGTTCGGATTCGGGTTGCTCAGCGAAGTACAGCTCGGTGTCGTGCCCGGGTTGCAGACCTTGGCGGTGTTGCCTGCCACGTTGTAGCTGCTGACCTGGCTTTCCTCGCGGCTGAATTCGACACCGGTGGAGTAGCTGTGCTTCATGCCCAGCAGTTGGAAGTTGCCGAACAGGTCGGTCTGGTTGGTGGTGGTCTCGGTGTTCGACACCATGGTGTTGGCGCGGCGCCAGACGGTGCCGTAGCGGTTCACGTTGAATTTGCTGTCGTCCGGCTGGGTCAGGATGTAGTCCTGGCCGGTGTTGCCGTGACGCAGGGTGTTCTTGAGGGTCATCGCATCGTTCAGGTCGTGCTCGAAGGCGAAAGTGCTGATGTCGGTGCGGGTCTTGCGGAAGTCGCGGTCCTTCAGGCCGTAGAAGTTGCTGCTGTCGCCGCCGTCGTTCGGTTTGTCGTGGACGTGGGCGGTGGCGGTCGCCGAACCGTAGCCGTAGGGAATGCCCGAGTCCGGCAGGTCGTCGCTCTGCATGTGGTAGTAGCTGAGGTTCACGCGGGTGTCGGTGCCCAGGCCGAAGCTCAGCGAGGGGGCGACGCCCCAGCGGTCGTAGTTGATCGAGTCGCGGCCGGCGACGTTCTGCTCGTGGCTCATCAGGTTCAGGCGGAACGCGGCGCTGTCGAGGAACTGACGGTTGACGTCGAGGACGTAGCGGCGGGTCTGATCGGAGCCGTAGGTGAAGCCGCCGTTGGTGAAATCGGCCTGCTTGGGCTGCTTGCTGACCAGGTTCAGGCTGCCGCCGGCGGAGCCGCGGCCACCGAAGGAGGAGTTGGGGCCCTTGCTCACCTCGATCGATTCGATATCGAAGATTTCCCGCGATTGCGCGCCGGTGTCGCGCACGCCATCGACGTAGGTATCACCCTGGGCATCGAAGCCACGGATGAACGGCCGATCGCCCTGCGGGTTGCCGCCTTCGCCGGCGCCGAAGGTGATGCCCGGGACAGTGCGCAGGGCATCCTGCAGCGAGGTGGCGGCGGTGTCCTTCAACACCTGCTGCGGCACCACGGTGACCGAGCGCGGGGTGTCGACCAGGGGCGCGGTGTACTTCTGCGAAGAAGCCTTTTCGACCTGATAGGAGGTTGACTCCTGGGCTTCGCCTGTCACGTTGGTGGCACCGAGCGAGAGCACGTTGCGCTGAGCCTTGCTGTCGGTTTCCTCGGCCGCCTGGGCCAGGTGCGCAGCCGAGGTGGCGGTGATGGCCATGCCGATCGCCGAGGCGAGCAGACGTGGTGAACCGTTCGGTATTTGTCGTTGTTGGCGTGACATCGGAAGTGCCCTCCCCAGGGTTTTGAGGCGGCGGAATATAGGGTAAACAAGTATTTGTATCAATTGAGATAAATTGCTATTCGCAGATAATTTACATTCTTTACAAATTTTCCTTACGGTTTTTACGCTCTCGTTCGTCGGCGTTGCCGAACGGCGTTTTACAGGTCCAATAAGAATCAAATACCATTGCGATAATTTCTCTTTAAGGTATCGCCCTCATGCTGTTGCACATCCCTGGCGTGTTCTCCCGCGAAGAGGTGCTGCGCATTCGCGAGGCGCTGGAACAGGCCGATTGGGCCGATGGCAAGGTCACCGCGGGGTATCAGTCGGCCAAGGCCAAGCACAACCTGCAACTGTCCGAAGGGCATCCGCTGGCCAAGGAGATCGGTGCGGCGATGCTGGAACGGCTGTGGAAAAACCCGCAGTTCATGTCCGCGGCGCTGCCGCACAAGGTGTTCCCGCCACTACTGAACTGCTACACGGCGGGCGGCAGTTTCGACTTTCATATCGACAACGCGGTACGCCAGCCCAGGGGCAATCCGGAGCGGGTGCGTACCGACCTGTCGTCCACGCTGTTCTTCAGTGACCCGGACGAGTACGACGGTGGCGAGCTGGAGATCCAGGACACCTACGGCACGCGGCAGGTCAAGTTACCGGCCGGTGACCTGGTGCTCTACCCGGGCACCAGCCTGCACAAGGTCAACGCGGTAACGCGTGGGGCACGGTATGCGGCGTTCTTCTGGACCCAGAGCCTGGTCCGCGAGGACAGCCAGCGCACCCTGCTGTTTGACATGGACAATGCGATCCAGAGCCTGACCCGTGACGTGCCCGATCACCCGGCCCTGATCCAGCTGACCGGTACCTATCACAACCTGCTGCGTCGCTGGGTCGAGGTGTAGGCGATGGGCTTTCAGTTGCGCCGCGAAGAAGTGCTCGATGGCGAGTCGTTGAAGGCCATGCTGGAGGAGAATCCGGCCCGCGCCGCGCAGGCCATTCTGCTGGCGGCC
This sequence comes from Pseudomonas sp. Tof1, assembly GCF_055390395.1. Classification (NCBI taxonomy): domain Bacteria; kingdom Pseudomonadati; phylum Pseudomonadota; class Gammaproteobacteria; order Pseudomonadales; family Pseudomonadaceae; genus Pseudomonas; species Pseudomonas sp. Tof1. Next base: position 995,505 of record NZ_AP024344.1, read on the forward strand.
GGCGAGGGGATCGTCGAGGCCCAGGCGCTGCTGGGGCAGATTCTCCTGCAGGGGCAGGGCATCGAGCAGGACCCGGCGCTGGCCGTGCGCTGGTTCGGCATCGCCGCCAACGCCGGTCACGCGATGGCGCGCAACATGCTTGGACGTTGTCATGAGCATGGCTGGGGTTGCGAGGCCGACGCCCGGCAGGCGGCACGGCATTATCGGATGGCTGCCCAGGCCGGTCTGGATTGGGGCCTGTACAACTATGCCAACCTGCTGGCGACCGGGCGTGGGGTGGCCGAGGATCAGGTCCAGGCGCTGGCGTGTTACCGGCGTGCCGCCGAGAGGGGGCATGCCAAGTCGATGAATCTGCTTGGGCGTTATCTGGAGGATGGACGGTTCTGTCCGGCCGACCCGGCGGCGGCCCATGGGTGGTATCGGCGTTCGGCCGAGGCGGGCGATTTTCGCGGGCAGTTCAGCCATGGGGCGGTGCTCGCCGATCAGGGCCAGGTCGAGGCGGCCCGGCAGTGGCTGGAGCGGGCATTGGAGGGGGCAATCTGAAGTTTCTCCGGGTCAGTCGCCAGGCGCTGCTGGCGGCCCGTGATCCGACGATTCGGGCGATGGCCCTGGCCTATCACCAAAGGGCGGCTGAGCTGGGTGATGAAAGCGACCGCGCTGCCTTGCAGGCCTTTCAGGGATAGCACTGTTTCCCTGTTTGCGAGCAAGGCTTGAGGGCCTCTTCGCGGGCAAGCCCGCTCCCACAGGTTGTGTAACTTGTAGGAGCGGGCTTGCCCGCGAAGAGGCCAGTCGGTCCTTGCACATGGCCATGGAGGCCCACAAACAAAAAAGCCCGTGACGAGCACGGGCCTTTGGGTCTCGCAGGGGCGAGCAGTTACACGTAGAACGATTTCAGCGGTGGGAAACCGTTGAATTCGACGGCGCTGTAGCTGGTGGTGTAGGCACCGGTGGACAGCCAGTACAGGCGGTCGCCGGCAGCCAGGTTCAGGGGCAGGCCGTACTTGTAGTTCTCGTACATGATGTCGGCGCTGTCGCAGGTCGGACCGGCGATCACCACTTCTTCCACTTCACCGTTCTTCTCGGTCCAGATCGGGAACTTGATCGACTCGTCGGTGGTTTCGATCAGGCCGGAGAACTTGCCCACGTCGGTGTAGACCCAACGCTCCACGGCAGTACGCGACTTGCGCGCCACCAGCACCACTTCACTGACCAGGATACCGGCGTTGGCGATCAGCGAACGGCCCGGCTCCAGGATGATTTCCGGCAGGTCGTCACCGAAGTCTTCCTTGAGGAAACGGATGATTTCCTCGGCATAGGTTTCCAGGCTGTTGGTACGGGTGATGTAGTTGGCCGGGAAGCCGCCACCCATGTTGATCAGCTTGAGTTCGATGCCGTCTTCTTCCTTCAGGCGTTCGAAGATCACCTTGACCTTGGCGATCGCCGCATCCCACACGCTGATGTCGCGCTGTTGCGAACCGACGTGGAAGGACACGCCGTAAGGCACCAGGCCCAGGTCGCGGGCGAGGATCAGCAGGTCCATGGCCATGTCGGTCTGGCAGCCGAACTTGCGCGACAGCGGCCAGTCGGCCGTGGTCGAGCCTTCGGTGAGGATCCGCACGTAGACTTTCGAGCCCGGAGCGGCCTTGGCGATGTTGCGCAGGTCGGCTTCCGAGTCGGTGGCGTACAGGCGCACGCCCTTCTCGTAGAAGTAGCGGATGTCCCTGGATTTTTTGATGGTGTTGCCGTAGCTGATGCGGTCGGCGCTGACGCCCTGACCCATCACTTTGTCCAGTTCGTAGATCGAGGCGATGTCGAAGCTCGAACCCTTCTGGTTCAGGAGGTCGATGATCTCGACCGCCGGGTTGGCCTTGACCGCGTAGTAGACCTTGGCGAATTCGAAACCGGCCCGCAGGTCATCATAGGCCTGGGCGATCATCTGGGTATCGATGACCACGAACGGGGTTTCCTGCTTGTCGGCGAATGCCTTCATTTTCTTGAAAGTATCGCGCGCGAAATAGTCTTCGACCTGGATCGACATACGTGGGGGACTCCTAGTGGCAAACGTGAGTTATCAATGGGTGCAAATGAACGTCCTCCGTATCCCCACTTTGGTTCGCCTACTTCCCAAGGCATTGCCGCCGAAAGCAAAAAGGCCATGGGATCAACCGCTTCCCTTGGCCTCGCTGTCTCGTCGTCAGTACTTGAGCCGGATGGATCGTTTCCAGCATGGACGTTCGGCGCGAACTTTAGGACTTGAGGGGCTTTAGATCAACTAAAAATGTCGCGTTTTTGCATGCGTTCGTCGCGTGACCCGGATCAGCCATCTATTTAACCGACCCGGATGACAGTCTGATGTTCCCCTTCAGTGACCGATGGTTTACGTCTAGCCCCGCCTGTATCACCACGCAGGTCAGGTAGGAGCCGGGCTTGCCCGCGAATGGGCCCTCAAGATCGCCAAAGGCTTCGCGGGCAAGCCCGGCTCCTACAGGGGGCGGCGGTGAAGCAGGGGGCGTGCTCAGGCCTCGACCAGTTCCGCCGGCGAGACGATGCTGGTCTTGGCCCCGCGCGAACGCCCGGAACTCAGGTAGGCGGCGATCGATTCCTGGGTCACTTCGCCGAGGAATACCCGCTCGGCATCCAGTACCGGCAGCCACGCCCGGTTGAACTCGTACATGCGCGACAGCAGGATGCGCAGGTGTTCGTCGTAGGCGGCGGTGGCGTTGAACTCGCGCAGGAACTGGCCGCAGTCGCCACTCTGGCGGTGCAGGTCGCGGCGGCGCACGTAGCCCAGGGCCTTGTTGTCGGCGTCGGTGACCACCACGTAGCGACGGTCATGCTCGTCCATCAGGTCCAGGGCCTCGGCCACCGGCGTTTGCGGGCTGACCGACGGCGCGTTGTCCGCGGCATCTTCGGCCTTGACCAGCAGCAGGCGCTTGAGGGTGCTGTCCTGGCCAACGAAGTGGCTGACGAACTCGTCCGCCGGGTGCGCCAGCAGGGTGTCGGGGTGGTCGATCTGAATCAGCTTGCCGCCACGGAAGATGGCGATCTTGTCGCCGAGCTTGAGGGCTTCGTCGATGTCGTGGCTGACCATGATCACGGTCTTGTTCAGCGCCCGCTGCATTTCGAAGAACTCGTTCTGGATCATTTCCCGGTTGATCGGGTCGACCGCGCCGAACGGCTCGTCCATCAGCAGCAGCGGTGCCTCCGCCGCCAGCGCGCGGATCACGCCGATGCGCTGCTGCTGGCCGCCGGACAGTTCCCGTGGATAACGATGCAGGTACTGCTTGGGTTCGAGCTTGATCATGTTCATCAGCTCGCGGGCCCGCTCGTGGCATTTGTGCTTGTCCCAGCCGAGCAGGCGCGGGACCACGGTGATGTTTTCCTCGATGGTCATGTTCGGGAACAGACCGATCTGCTGGATCACGTAGCCGATGTTGCGGCGCAAGGTCACTTCGTCCAGGGCGGTGGTGTCCTCGCCGTTGATCAGTACCTTGCCCGAGGTCGGCACGATCAGCCGGTTGATCATTTTCAGCGTGGTGCTCTTGCCGCAACCGGACGGGCCGAGAAAGACGCAGATCTCGCCTTCGTTGACGGTCAGGCTGACGGAGTCGACGGCCTTGACCGCCTTGCCATTGCTTTGAAAGGTCTTGCTCAGGTCTTGAAGTTCGATCATTTCAGGAGTCCTTTTGGAGTCAATGTGCGTTGCAGGCGCTGCAGCAGCAGGTCGGCGACGATGGCCAGGACGCTGACCAGCACCGCGCCGACCAGCAGCATCGACATGTCGCTGCGGCTGATGGCCGCCAGGATGAGTACGCCGAGGCCGCCGGCGCCGATGGTGGCGGCGATGGTCATGACGCCGATGTTCATGACCACGGCGGTGCGCACGCCGGCGAGGATCACCGGCACGGCGATCGGCAGCTCGACCATGCGCAGGCGCTGGCCGAAGGTCATGCCGATGCCGCGGGCCGCCTCGCGGATACCCGGTTCGACGCCGGTCAGCGCCAGGTAGGTGTTGCGCATGATCGGCAGCAGGGAATAGAGGAACACCGCGGTGATCGCCGGCAGCGGGCCGAGGCCCTGGCCGAATTTCGAGTAGAACGGCAGCAGTAGGCCGAACAGCGCGATCGACGGAATGGTCAGCAGCACCGTGGCGCTGGCCTGCAGGGGGCCGGCCAGGGTCGGGAAGCGGGTCATCAGCACGCCCAGCGGCACGCCGAAGACGATGGCCAGGCTCACCGCGATGCCGACCAGGGTGATGTGCTGCCCGGTCAGGTGCAGCACCTGTGACCAGTCCAGATGGGAAAAGGCGTTGAGAAAGTCCATGTCTTCTCCTCAGTGGATGGGGTGTTGGCGCAGGAAGTCGGCGGCCACGGCGGAGGGGCTCTCATGGCCGACGTCGACCCGGGCGTTGAGCTGGCGCATGGTTTCGTCGTCGAACAGCTCGGCCAGCGGCTTGAGGTTGGCGGCCAACTGCGGGTTGGCGTCGAGGACGGCCTGGCGTACCACCGGTGCGGCGGTGTAGTCCGGGAAATAATGCCTGTCGTCTTCCAGCAGCTTGAGCTTGAAGGCGTTCAGCCGGCCGTCGGTGGTGTAGACCAGGCCGGCGAACACCTGGCTGTTGCGCAGGGCGGTATAGACCAGCCCGGCGTCCATCTGGCGGATGGTGCGGCGGTCGAGGTTCATGCCGTACAGCTTGACCATGCCGGCCAGGCCGTCGGAGCGGTTGGCGAACTCGGTGTCCAGAGCCACCAGGTGATGCGCGTCGGCCTCATTGCGCAGCACCTCGGTCAACTGGCTGATGCTGTTGATCTGCGGATACTGCTGCGCCACTTTCTGCGGCAGGGCCAGGGCGTAGGTGTTGCTGAACTTCGACGGAGTGAGCCAGACCAGGCCCTTTTTCGCGTCGAGTTCCTTGACCCGGGCGTAGGACTGTTCGCTGTCGAGCTTTTCCGTCACATGGTTGTAGGCCACCAGCGATACGCCGGTGTATTCCCAGAGCAGATCCAGTTGCCCGCTTTCGTGGGCGCTGCGGGCCAGGTTGCTGCCCAGGCCGCCGGTGACCTGTGTGTCGTAGCCCTTGCTGCGCAGGTATTGCGAGGTGATCTCGGCGAGCAGGGTCTGCTCGGTGAACACCCGGGCGCCGATACGGATCAGCGGTTTGTCGGCGGCCTGGGCCGTGCCCGCGAACAGCAGGGCGCAGGCGAGGAGAATGCAGAGTCTTTTCATGTCGTTTCCTTTGCTCAGGCCGGGCGCAGCCCGCGCTCCAGCCAGAGGCGGCTGGCCAGGGTCACCAGGGCGTCGAGCAGCAGCGCCAGCAGGGCGGTGCAGGCGGCACCGAGGATCAGTTGCGGCTGGTTGTTCAGGGCGATGCCGGGGAAGATCAGGCTGCCCAGGCTGTTGGCACCGATCAGGAACGCCAGTGGCGCGGTGCCGACGTTGAGCGCCAGGGCCACCCGCACGCCGCCGATGATGATCGGCACGGCGTTGGGCAATTCGACTTTCCACAGCACCTGGCGCGGGGTCATGCCGATGCCGGTGGCGGCCTCCTTCAGCGAAGCCTCGACGTTCTTCAGGCCTTCGTAGGTGTTGCGCACGATCGGCAGCAGCGAGGCGAGGAACAAGGCCAGGATCGCCGGCCCGGCGCCGATGCCGAGAATCCCCAGGGCGATGGCCAACACCGCCAGCGGGGGCACGGTATTGCCGATGTTGAAGACCTGCATGAAGCGTTCGGCCCGCGCGGCCATGGCCGGGCGACTGAGCAGGATGCCGGCGGGAATGCCGACGACGAGCGCCGCGAACATCGAGGCGAGCACCAGGTAGAGATGCGCTTGCAGGTAGAACCACAGATCGGCCTGGTAGTGCTCGATCGTGCTGATGCCGATCCAGTGGATCAACAGGGCCAGGAGCGCGATCACTGTCACGCCTCCCATAAGCCCCTTGCCATAGCGATTAGCCACAGATGGACTCCTTTTTTCGGTCGGCGAACACTTCCCCGTGAGGCAAAACCATTCCTGGCTGGCGGAAAAGATGTTCGCGAAGAGCAGCCTTGTCCCGGCCGATAAACGGCCATGGGAAAGGCCATGAGCGCCGCCCTCGTCAGGCTAACTGACTGATTTTTCTACACCTGACGAAAGGTCATGACAGGGGAGTGGACGTCTGTGATGTTTAAAAGGTTCCGCAATTGGCAGCATTTGGCCATCTCGCCGGGGGGCAGCCGGAGGGCGTCGGTCGGGCTGGCGGTGGCCGCTGGAGTGCAGTCTGGTCTATAATCTGCGCCCTTTTTTTGAATCACCTGTCAGGCGATTTCCCATGACCAACCAGGCCGCCGAAGTCGCGAAACGCCGCACCTTCGCCATCATTTCCCACCCGGATGCGGGTAAGACCACCATCACCGAAAAGCTCTTGCTGATGGGCAAGGCGATTTCCGTGGCCGGTACGGTGAAGTCGCGCAAGTCCGACCGCCACGCCACCTCCGACTGGATGGAGATGGAGAAGCAGCGCGGTATTTCCATTACCACCTCGGTCATGCAGTTCCCGTATCGCGAGCACATGATCAATCTGCTCGACACCCCTGGCCACGAAGACTTCTCGGAAGACACCTACCGGACCCTGACCGCCGTGGACTCGGCGCTGATGGTGCTCGACGGCGGTAAGGGCGTCGAGCCGCGGACCATCGCCCTGATGGACGTCTGCCGCCTGCGCGATACGCCGATCGTCAGCTTCATCAACAAGCTCGACCGCGATATCCGCGACCCGATCGAACTGCTCGACGAAATCGAGGCGGTGCTGAAGATCAAGGCCGCGCCGATCACCTGGCCGATCGGCTGCTACCGCGACTTCAAGGGCGTGTACCACCTGGCGGGCGACTACATCATCGTCTACACCCCGGGTCACGGCCATGAGCGCACCGAGGTGAAGATCATCGAGAAGCTCGACTCGGCGGAAGCCCGCGCCCACCTGGGTGACGAGTACGAGCGCTTCCTCGAACAGCTGGAACTGGTGCAGGGCGCCTGCCACGAGTTCAACCAGGAGGAATTCCTCACTGGCCAGATGACCCCGGTGTTCTTCGGTACCGCGCTGGGCAACTTCGGTGTCGACCATGTGCTCGACGCGGTGGTCGACTGGGCGCCGATGCCGCTGGCCCGTGTGGCCAACGAGCGTTCGGTGGAGCCGGTGGAGGAGAAGTTCACAGGTTTCGTGTTCAAGATCCAGGCAAACATGGACCCCAAGCACCGCGACCGTATCGCCTTCATGCGTATCTGCTCCGGCAAGTACGACAAGGGCATGAAGATGCGTCACGTGCGCACCGGCAAGGACGTGCGCATCGGCGACGCGCTGACCTTCTTCTCCTCCGAGCGTGAGCAACTGGAAGAGGCCTACGCCGGCGACATCATCGGCCTGCACAACCACGGCACCATCCAGATCGGCGATACCTTCACCGAAGGCGAGGCGCTGGGCTTCACCGGTATCCCGCACTTCGCCCCGGAACTGTTCCGCCGTGTGCGCCTGCGTGACCCGCTCAAGTCCAAGCAACTGCGCCAGGGCCTGCAGCAACTGGCGGAAGAGGGTGCGACCCAGGTGTTCTTCCCCGAGCGCAGCAACGACATCATTCTGGGCGCCGTCGGTGTGCTGCAGTTCGATGTGGTCGCCAGCCGCCTGAAGGAGGAATACAAGGTCGAGTGCTCCTACGAGCCGATCACCGTGTGGTCCGCGCGCTGGATCGAATGCAGCGACAAGAAGAAGCTCGAGGAATTCAGCAACAAGGCGGTGGAAAACCTGGCGCTGGACGGCGGCGGTCACCTGACCTACCTGGCCCCGACCCGGGTCAACCTGGCGCTGATGGAAGAGCGCTGGCCGGATGTGAAATTCCGCGCCACTCGCGAGCATCATTGATTCGCCATTGGCGGATGTGATGTAGCTCCACCGAGAACCCCGCTGCCTGGCAGCGGGGTTTTTGCTTATGGCAGCAGCCAAAGCCTTGATCGTTCCCACGCTCCGCGTGGGAATGCAGCCCGTGACGCTCTGCGTCACAAGAGCGAACGCCGAGCGTGGGCTGATCGTTATTCCGTGTGATGGTCGATGACCTGTTCCAACGATCAGTCGCAATCGCTCTAAAAGACCGTCCCAAGTTTCATGTAGCCACCATGGCGAAGTCGCCCGTCCGGGACTAGGTTCAGTCAAGGTCGGTGCGTCACCGTGTCGGCAGCAAGGGTGATGACGATTCCACTACCGAGGAGCCGGGTGGCAATGACGGCGACAAAGGTGACAGCGATACCTGAACCATGAAAAAAGCCCCTGCCGCCAGGTCGATGCGCAACCTGGAAGCAGGGGCCGGTGCAGCGGTTTCAGCGCTCTCGCAGGTTCTGGAGAGCGCTTTTTTGCGCCTTACAGGAACTGTTCGGCGTAGTGGCAGGCGACCTGGCGGGTGTCGACCTGGCGCAGTTCCGGCAACTCGGTCGCGCAACGCTCGGTGGCGTAAGGGCAACGCTTGTGGAACGCGCAGCCACTCGGCGGGTTGAGCGGGTTGGGCAATTCGCCGGCGATCTTGATCTTCGGCTTCAGCGGGTCCGGGTGAATCGCCGGGGTCGCCGACAGCAGCGCCTGGGTGTAGGGGTGCAACGGACGCTCGTAGATGTCTTCCTTGGGGCCCATTTCCGCAGGGCGCCCGAGGTACATCACCAGCACCTGGTCGGCGACGTGGCGCACCACCGCCAGGTTGTGGGAGATGAACACGTAGGCGGTGTTGAACTCCTGCTGCAGGTCCATGAACAGGTTCAGCACCTGGGCCTGGATCGACACGTCGAGCGCCGAGGTCGGCTCGTCCGCCACCAGCACCTTGGGCTGCAGCATCATGGCGCGGGCCAGGGCGATCCGCTGGCGCTGACCACCGGAGAACATGTGCGGGTAGCGCTGGTAATGCTCAGGGCGCAGGCCCACCTGCTTCATCATCGCCTGGACTTTCTCGCGGCGTTCGGCGGCCGACAGCCTGGTGTTGATCAGCAGCGGCTCGCCGAGCTGGTCACCGATCTTCTGCCGTGGGTTGAGCGAGGCGTACGGGCTCTGGAACACCATCTGCACGTCCTTGCGCAGTTGCTTGCGCTGGGCCTTGTCGGCGCCGGCGACTTCCTGGCCGGCGATCTTCAGCGAGCCGGAGGACGGTTCCTCGATCAGGGTCAGGGCGCGGGCCAGGGTGGACTTGCCACAGCCCGATTCGCCGACCACGGCCAGGGTCTTGCCGGCCTCCAGCTCGAAGGACACACCGTTGAGGGCGCGCACGGTGGCGTGGCCCTTGAACAGGCCACGGGACACTTCGTAGTGACGGGTGAGGTCGCGGGCGGTAAGAACGACGGCCATTACGCCACCTCCTGGTTCAGCGGGTAGAAGCAACGGGCAAGGCTATTGGCTTTCGGGTCCAGGGCCGGACGCTGCTGCCGGCAGTTTTCCTGCACGTACGGGCAGCGTGGCGACAGCAGGCAACCCTGCGGCCGGTCGTAGCGGCCGGGCACGATGCCCGGCAGGGTCGACAGGCGCTCGGCTCCCAGGCTGTGCTCCGGGATCGCCTTGAGCAGCGCTTCGCTGTAGGGGTGTGCCGGGATGTCGAACAGGCCGGGGACCTGCCCGACTTCCACCGCTTGCCCGGCGTACATCACGCAGACCCGCTGGGCGGTTTCCGCCACCACCGCGAGGTCGTGGGTGATCAGTACCAGGCCCATGTTCTGTTCCTGCTGCAGGCTGATCAGCAGGTCCATGATCTGCGCCTGGATGGTCACGTCGAGGGCAGTGGTCGGTTCGTCGGCGATCAGCAGTTTCGGCTCGCCGGCAATCGCCATGGCAATCGCCACGCGCTGGCTCATGCCGCCGGACAGTTGGTGCGGGTAGGCGTCCATGCGGCTCGCGGCGCCCGGGATCTCGACTTTCTCCAGCAGCTCGATGGCCCGCTTGCGCGCCTGCTTGCCGGACATCTTCAGGTGCAGGCGCAGGACTTCCTCGATCTGGAAGCCCACGGTGTAGCTGGGGTTCAACGCGGTCATCGGGTCCTGGAAGACCATCGCCAGGTCCTTGCCGACGATCTGCCGGCGCTGGCGGGCGTTGAGGGTGAGCATGTCCTTGCCGTCGAAGCGCAGGGCGTCGGCGGTGACGATACCGGGGTGCTCGATCAGGCCCATCAGAGCCATCATGGTCACGGATTTACCGGAACCCGACTCGCCGACGATCGCCAGGACCTCGCCCTTGTTCACGCTCAGGTCGAGGCCGTCGACCACCGGAACGGCGTTCTTGTCGCCGAAGCGGACGTTGAGATTCTTGATTTCTAGCAGTGACATGGGAATCTCCTCAGGCGGCATTCTTGAGTTTCGGGTCCAGCGCGTCGCGCAGGCCGTCGCCCATCAGGTTGATTGCCAGCACGCTGAGCAAAATGGTCAGGCCGGGCAGGCTCACCACCCACCAGGCGCGTTCGATGTAGTCGCGGGCCGAGGCCAGCATGGTGCCCCATTCCGGGGTCGGCGGTTGTACGCCGAGGCCGAGAAAGCCCAGGGCGGCCGCGTCGAGGATGGCCGAGGAGAAGCTCAGGGTCGCCTGGACGATCAGCGGTGCCATGCAGTTGGGCAGCACGGTGATGAACATCAGGCGTGGCAGGCCGGCACCGGCGAGGCGGGCGGCGGTCACGTAGTCGCGGTTCAGTTCGCCCATCACCGCGGCGCGGGTCAGGCGCACGTAGGACGGCAGCGACACGATGGCGATGGCGATCACGGTGTTGATCAGGCCAGGGCCGAGGATGGCGACGATCGCCACGGCCAGCAGCAGTGACGGCAGGGCGAGCATGATGTCCATCAGACGCATGATGGTCGGCCCGAGGACGCGCGGGAAGAAGCCGGCCAGCAGGCCCATCAGGATCCCGGGGATCAGCGACATCACCACCGAGGACAGGCCGATCAGCAGCGACAGGCGCGAGCCCTGGATCAGCCGCGACAGCAGGTCACGACCCAGTTCGTCGGTGCCCAGCAGGAACTGGGCCTGGCCACCTTCGAGCCAGGCCGGTGGGGTGAGCAGGAAGTCGCGGAACTGCTCGCTCGGGTCGTGTGGCGATACCCAGGGGGCGAAGATTGCGCAGAAGATCACCAGCAGCATGAACAGCAGGCCGGCGACGGCGCCCTTGTTGCGGGCGAAGGCCTGCCAGAATTCCTTGTAGGGTGATGGGTACAGCAGGCTCTGGTCGACTGCTGCTGAGGAGATTGGAGTACTCATGAATAGGCTCTCAGCGCTGGTGACGGATACGTGGGTTGGCAAGGCCGTAGAGGATGTCCACCACGAAGTTGACCAGGATCACGATGCAGGCGATCAGCAGGATGCCGTTCTGCACCACCGGATAGTCCCGGGCGCCGATGGCTTCGATCAGCCACTTGCCGATGCCGGGCCAGGAGAAGATGGTTTCGGTCAGGACCGCGCCGGCCAGCAGCGTGCCGACCTGCAGGCCCATCACGGTCAGTACCGGGATCAGCGCGTTGCGCAGGCCGTGGACGAATACCACGCGGGCCGGCGACATGCCCTTGGCGCGGGCGGTGCGGATGTAGTCCTCGCGCAGGACTTCGAGCATCGACGAGCGGGTCATCCGGGCGATCACCGCCAGCGGGATGGTGCCCAGTACGATGGACGGCAGGATCATGTGATGCAGGGCGTCCCAGAACGCATCCGGCTCGCCGCTGAGCAGGGTGTCGATCAGCATGAAGCCGGTCTTCGGCTCGATATCGTAGAGCAGGTCGATCCGCCCGGAAACCGGGGTCCAGCCCAGGGCGACCGAGAAGAACATGATCAGGATCAGGCCCACCAGAAGATCGGCATCGAATATCCGGCAAGGGAGATGCCCATGACCCCGTGGTCGAACAGCGATCCTCGCTTGAGGGCGGCGATCACCCCGGCCAGCAGGCCGAAGACGCCGGCGAACAGCAGGGCGGAGATCGACAGTTCCAAGGTGGCGGGGAACAGCGCAGTGAATTCGGTCCAGACACCGGTGCGGGTGCGCAGGGATTCACCGAGATCGCCGTGGGCCAGCTTGCCCACGTAGTCGATGTATTGTTCGTAGAGCGGCTTGTTCAGGCCAAGGCGTTCCATCGCCTGTGCGTGCATCTGCGGGTCGACCCGACGCTCGCCCATCATGACTTCCACGGGGTCGCCAGGGATCATGCGAATCAGCGCGAAGGTCAACAGCGTGATGCCGAAAAACGTGGGGATCAATAACCCCAGTCGGCGGGCAATAAAACTAAACATCTTGTTGTGTACCTCATCAGCCGGTTAGGCGTGCCGGTCGCGGCCCCGGGTAGGGCCGCTCCCTGCGTGTTTTCTACTTCACCTGGGTCGTGGCGAAGTTATTGGTGGACAGCGGGTTAATGTGATAACCCTCTACGTTCTTGCGCATGGCGGTGAACATCTTGGGATGCGCCTGGTCGACCCAGAGTACCTGGTCGTGCAGGATCTCCAGGGCTTTTTCGTAGAGCGCGGCGCGTTCGGCCGGTTCCGTCCTGGCCCGGGCCTGGTCGATCAGCGTCTGGAATTGCGGGTTGCACCAGCGGCTGTAGTTTTCGCCGTTTTTGGCGGCTTCGCAACTCATCAGCGGGCTGAGGAAGTTGTCCGGATCACCGTTGTCGCCGCTCCAGCCGGCGGACACCAGGTCATGTTCGCCCTTTTTCGCGCGCTTGAGCATTTCGGCCCATTCCATGACGCGGATATCGATCTTGATACCGACCTTGGCCAGGTCCGACTGGATCAGTTGCGCGCCCAGTTGCGGGTTCGGGTTGGTCGGACCGCCGCCGTTGCGGGTGTACAGGGTGAAGACCGTGCCTTCGGGCACGCCGGCTTCCTTGAGCAGGGCGCGGGCCTTTTCCAGGTTCTGCGGCGGGTTCTTCAGCTTGTCGTTGTAGCCCAGCAGGGTTGACGGGTAGGGGTTGACCGCGGCGATGGCGTTGCCCTTGCCGTACAGGGTGTCGACGTAGGTCTGCTTGTCCAGGGCCAGTTCGATGGCCCGGCGCACCCGCACGTCGCTCAGGTACTTGTGCTCGGTGTTGATGGCGGTGTAACCGGTGGCCATGGCCGCCATGCTGACCACCTGCAGGTTCGGATCGGCCTGGATGCTCGGCACGTCATCCGGTTTCGGATACAGCGCCACCTGGCACTCGTTGGCCCGCAGCTTCTGCAGGCGGGTGTTGTTGTCCGGGGTGATGGCGAAGACCAGGACCTCGGCCGGCGGCTTGCCACGGAAATAGTCCGGGTTGGCCTTGTAGCGCACCTGGGCATCCTTGGCATAACGCTGGAACACGAACGGGCCGGTGCCGATCGGCTTGGCGTTCAGATCGTCCTGCTTGCCGGCCTTGAGCAACTGGCCTGCGTATTCGGCGGAGTGGATCGAGGTGAAGGCCATGCCCAGGTCGAGCAGGAAGGGCGCTTCGGGACGGGACAGGGTGAAACGCACGGTCATGTCGTCGACTTTCTCGACGTTCTTCAACAGGTCCTGGAAGCCCATGCTTTCAAAATAGGGGAAGCCCACCGTGGACTGCTTGTGCCAGGGGTGGTTCGGGTCCAGCTGGCGCTGGAAGCTCCAGAGCACGTCGTCGGCATTGAGCTCGCGGGTCGGCTTGAAGTAGTCGGTGGTGTGGAACTTGACGCCCTTGCGCAGATGGAACGTGTACTGCAGGCCGTCGGGGCTGATTTCCCAGCTTTCGGCCAGGGCCGGCTGGATCTCGGCGGTGCCCGGCTTGAAGTCCACCAGGCGGTTGAACAGGGTCTCGGCCGCGGCGTCGGATGTGACGGCGGTGGTGTACAGCACCGGGTCGAAACCTTCCGGGCTGGCTTCGGTGCAAACCACCAAGGGTTTTGCCGAAACGCCGACGGCTATGGTCAGCAGGCTGGCTGCGACGGCCGCCCGCAGGGAAAGCATCTTCATATAAACCCTCCGTAATCAAATGAGCCAGATTAGTCGCTGGGGCCGATTCGTCGAGCCGGCCCCGGCGTCGTTGCCTATCGGGATCCCGGGATCAAAGAATCTTGAACGGGATGGTGGTGACCAGACGGAACTCGTTGAGGTTGCCGTCGGCCTGGTTTTCCGAGGCACGGTGAGTGGTGTAGGTGGCGCGAATGGCGGTGGCCTTCAGCGGACCGCTCTGCACCGCGTAGGAGGCGCCGATGCCGTATTCGTAGTGGTGCTCACCGTTCATGTTGCGCACGTCATAGGCGGTGCCGGTGTAGTGGGTACCGTCGATGCCCCAGCCGCGAGCCTGGTAGATGTTGAACTTCAGGCCTGGCACACCGTATTCGGCCATGTTCAGACCGTAGGCGATCTGGAAAGATTTCTCGTTCGGGCCGTTGAAGTCCGACAGCAGGGAGTTGGCCAGGTAGATGCCGTTGGTTTCGTGCAGGTAGTCGAAGTACTCGTTGCCGTTGATCTCCTGGTAGGAGAAGGTCAGGCTGTGGGCCTGGTGGGTCAGGCCGAAGGACAGCGAGTAGGTGTCGTTGTCGATCTCACCCATCTTCTTTTTGCCGGTGTCGACGGTCTTGTAGTAGTTCAGGCCGGTGGTCAGGCTCAGCACCGAGCTGTCGCCCAGGTCGTGGGTGGCACCGAAGTAGTACTGGTTCCAGAAATCTTCGACGTGGGCGCCGTAGAGACTGGTCTTCAGGCTCTTGAATGGCTGGTAGTTGATACCGGCGGTGTTGACGTGGTCGGTCTCGGCACCGTTGTTGGTGTACTCGGAACGGAATTTCGACAGGCTCTGCTCGGTCCGTGGCGAGACGCGATCGAAGGTGGCGACGTCGAAAGACAGGTTGTTCAGCTCTTCGCTGTGCAGGCTCACACCTTCGAAGCTGGAAGGCAGCGCACGGTTGCCGATGGTGTCGACGATCGGGGTGCTGAAGTTCTGGCGGCCGGCGGTCAGGGTGGTGTTCGACACGCGGAACTTGACGTTGGCCAGGCCCAGCTTGCTCCACTGGCCGACGGCGTCGCCGTCGCTGTGGGTCAGGGTCCGGTTGCCGCCGCCGGCCAGGTCCTTGCGGTCACGGTCCAGGGCGATGGCGTTGTAGGCGGCGACTTCGGTGCTGACGCCGACGGTGCCCTGGGTGAAGCCCGAGGTGTAGTTCAGGATGGTGCCCTGGACCCAGTTGATACGACGTGGGGTCGGGGTCGGGGTGTCGCCGCCTTTCTTGTAGGAGAAACGGTCATCACGGCGTTTCAGTTCGTTGGCGTACCAGTTACGGGTCGTACCGCCCAGGCTCTGGCCATCGATGAAGCCCTTGGCTTCACTCTGGGCATTGCTGGTGTTGAGGCCGGTCGGAATGAATTCCTGGCTTTGCGATTCCGCATGGGCCATGAGGCTGGCACTACTGATTGCTAAGGCTAACAACGCTTTCTGAGAGAGTTTCAACGTAAAGCTCCTTTATTTTCTTTTTTGGTTACCGGCCTTTTAGGTATGCCGGTTGTTTGGGGTGAACTCTTTTTCTTGTCGCAAACGTTTGCTTGGCAGTGATTCGCCGAATTTCGGCTGCAAGATTGCGTGAGGGCGAAATTCGCCCCCAACGCGTGGGTCACGGTTTTTATTGTTCGATACTGACGCCCGAGAACGAGTTGCGACCGAAGGGGCTGACCTTGAAGTCATGCACCTTGGCGCTTAACGGCTGGTTCACCGTCGAGTGGGCGATCGGGGTGATGGGCACCTGCTGCTTGAGCAACTGCTGGGCCTGCTTGTAAAGCACTGTCCGCTGGTCACGGTCAGTGACGATCTTGGCTTGCTTGATCAGCTTGTCGTATTGCGGGTCGCACCACATGGAGTAGTTGTTGCCGCCGATCGCGTCACAGCTGTAGAGCGTGCCGAGCCAGTTGTCCGGGTCGCCGTTGTCACCGGTCCAGCCGATCAGACTGATGTCGTGCTCGCCATTCTTGGTGCGCTTGATGTATTCGCCCCATTCGTAGCTGACGATCTTCACCTTGAGGCCGATCTTCGCCCAGTCGGCCTGGAGCATTTCGGCCATCAGCTTGGCGTTGGGGTTGTACGGACGCTGGACCGGCATGGCCCACAGGGTGATCTCGGTGCCTTCCTTGACGCCGGCGGCCTTGAGCAGTTCCTTGGCCTTTTCCGGGTCGTAGGCGGCGTCCCTGATGGTGTCGTCATAGGACCACTGGGTCGGCGGCATGGCGTTGACCGCCAGTTGACCGGCACCCTGGTAGACCGCGTTGAGGATGCTCGGCTTGTTCACCGCCATGTCCAGGGCCCGGCGCACTTCAGGCTGGTCGAACGGCTTGTGGCGGACGTTGTAGGCGATGTAGCCGAGGTTGAACCCCGGTTTTTCGATCACCTGCAGCTTGGGATCGCTTTTGAGCGCCGGGACGTCGGCCGGGCGTGGGTGCAAGGTCACCTGGCATTCATTGCGCTTGAGTTTCTGTACGCGTACCGAGGCATCGGTGTTGATCGAGAAGATCAGCTGGTCGAGCTTGACCTTCTCCGGGTCCCAGTAGTGGTTGTTGGCGGCGTAGCGGATCTGCGTGTCCTTCTGGTAACGCTGGAACACGTAGGGCCCGGTGCCGATGGGCTGCTGGTTGATCTCGCTCGGGTTGCCGGCCTTGAGCAACTGTTCGGCGTACTCGGCGGAGAGGATCGAGGCGAAGCTCATGGCGAGGTTCTGGATGAACGCGGCGTCGACGCTGTTGAGGGTCATGACCACGGTCAGCGGCCCGGTCTTTTCGACCTTGGCGATATTCTTGTTCAGGCTCATCCCGGTGAAGTAGGGGAACTCGGTGGGGTAGGCCTTGCGGAACGGGTGTTCGGGATCGAGCATGCGGTTAAAGGTGAACAGCACGTCGTCGGCATTGAAGTCGCGATGGGGGGTGAAGTACTTGGTGGTGTGGAACTTCACGCCTTCGCGCAGGTGGAAGGTATACACCAGGCCATCCGGCGAGATATCCCAGCTCTTGGCCAGCGCCGGTGCGACGGTGGTCTCGCCCCGGACGAATTCCACCAGCCGGTTGTAGATCGGCTCGGCGGCATCGTTGTCGGTCGCGGCGGTGTACTGCGCGGTGTCAAACCCGGCCGGGCTGCCCTCGGAGCAGAACACCAGGCTACCGGCAGCCTGGGCGCAAGCAGTGCCCGCCAGCAGGGCGGTACTGATCAAAGCGGATAAAACGAAGGTATGGCGCATGACGATCTCAATCCATTTTTATTGTCGTTGGTGAGCAATTGCCATGTCGTGCTACATGGAAACATCACCAACCCAGTCAGTCGAATACAGCAGTGCCGCTCATCAGCATGTGTCGGTGATGTCCTGACGTTATGGCGCCAAGTCAATGCCGTAAATGCGTAGAGCCTGAGAGAGTTGTAGGAAAAAACTGCGCTTCTGACTCATCTTTCCTAAGTCGGACGGTCAGGGAGAGGGCAATTCCTGCAATTCTGGCGGGTAGCGCAAAGGCGACGTGTTGCGACGTCGCCTTTGCGGGACCTTACTTGCTGACGCTGACGCCGTAGAACGAGTTCAAGCCGAACGGGCTGATCTTGAAGTCTTTCACGGTAGCGCTCATGGGTTGATACACCGTCGAGTGCGCGATCGGTGTGTACGGGACATCATCCTTGAGAATGTGCTGTGCCTGCTTGTACAGCTCGGTGCGCTTGGCCTGGTCGGAGGTCGACTTGGCTTCCTTCATCAGGCTGTCGTATTTCGGCGTGCAGTACTTCGAGAAGTTGTTGCCGTTGATGGCATCGCAACCGAACAGTACGTTGAGCCAGTTGTCCGGGTCACCGTTGTCACCGCTCCAGCCGATGATCATCGCCTGCTGCTCGCCGGCCTTGGCGCGCTTGAGGTATTCACCCCACTCATAGCTGACGATCTTCACGTTCAGGCCGATGTTCTTCCAGTCGGACTGGAGCATTTCCGCCATCAGCTTGGCGTTCGGGTTGTACGGACGCTGGACCGGCATGGCCCACAGCTTGATCTCGGTGCCTTCCTTGATGCCCGCTTCCTTGAGCAGTTGCTTGGCTTTCTCGGGATCGTACTTGGCATCCTTGATGGTGGTGTCGTAGGACCACTGGGTCGGCGGCATGGCGTTGACGGCCAGCTGGCCGGCGCCCTGGTACACCGATTCGATGATCTGCGGCTTGTTCACGGCCATGTCCAGCGCCTGGCGAACGCGCAGGTCGGCCAGCGGGTTGGCGGCGGTTTCGCCCTTGAGCACCGGCATCACGTTATAGGCGATGTAGCCCAGGTTGAAACCGGCCTGGCTCGGCATCTGCAGTTTTGGGTCGGCCTTGAGCGGCGCGAGGTCGGCCGGGCGCGGATAGACGCTGACCTGGCACTCGTTCTTCTTGAGTTTCTGCATCCGCACCGAGGCATCGGTGGTGATGGCGAAGATCAGGTTGTCGATCTTCACGTCTTCAGGCTTCCAGTACTCCTTGTTCCCGGTGTAGCGGATGTTGGAGTCTTTCTGGTAGCTCTTGAACACGAACGGACCGGTGCCGACCGGCTTCTGGTTGATGTCGCTGGCCTTGCCTTCCTTGAGCAGCTTGTCGGCGTACTCGGCGGACTGGATGGAGGCGAAGCTCATCGCCAGGTTCTGGATGAAGGCGGCATCGACGGCTTTCAGAGTGAACTTGACGGTGTGGTCGTCGAGCTTCTCGACCTTCGCGATGTTGGTGTCCATCCCCATGTCGGTGAAGTACGGGAACTCGGTCGGGTAGGCCTTGCGGAACGGCATGTCCTTGTCGAGCATGCGGTTGAAGGTGAAGAGCACGTCGTCGGCGTTGAAATTGCGCGTCGGCTTGAAGTAATCGGTGGTGTGGAACTTGACCCCTTCGCGCAGGTGGAAGGTGTAGGTCAGGCCGTCGGGCGAAATGTCCCAACTGGTCGCCAGGCCAGGAACCACGGCGGTGCCGCCACGTTCAAACTGGCTCAGACGGTTGAAGACGGTTTCGGCAGAGGCATCGAAGTCGGTTCCGGCGGTGTATTGGCCAGGATCGAAACCGGCCGGGCTCCCTTCGGAGCAGTACACCAGGTTTGTCGCTGCGAGGGCGAACGGTGCGCAGGCCAGGAGGCCTGCGCCAACAAAAAACGGAATGACTGCTTTTTTAAGCATTGGTGGCCTCATGATTTGTTGTCATTTTTGGTTGTGAGGACGACCTCGTGAGTCGACCTGCGGATACTTATGCAGGCCCTGTACCCATTGCAAGATGCAGATAGGCTGCAAGTCTCAAAGTGTGGCACGAACGTACAGGAATGTCGCAAATGTATAAATACTGACGCATTTGACCGTTTGCATCGGGTTTTTCCGGTGCAAACGGCGCACTGCGAGTGGGCAAGCGGGGCGTCTGGCGCACCCGGTTGGGGCGTTGGTGTTACTTATCCAGACTCACGCCGTAGAAGGGTGTCAGGCCGAATGGACTGATCCTGAAATCACGGACTTCCTTGCGCAGCGGCTGGAATACCGTCGAGTTGGCGATCGGTGTGATCGGCACCTGTTCCTTGAGGATTTTCTGCGCCTGTTGATAGAGCTTCACCCGCTCATCGCGGTTGCTGGACAGCTTGGCCTTCTGGACCAGCTTGTCATAGTCCGGGTCGCACCACTTGGCGTAGTTGCTGCCCTTGACCGCGGCGCAGCTGTACAGCACGCCCAGCCAGTTGTCCGGGTCGCCGTTGTCGCCGGTCCAGCCATAGATCATCGCGTCATGCTCGCCATTCTTGGCGCGCTTGATGTACTCGCCCCACTCATAGCTGACGATGTTGGCCTCGATCCCGACCTTGGCCCAGTCCTGCTGGATCATCTGCGCCGACATCCGCGCATTGGGGTTCGACGCGCGCTGCACGGTCATTGCCCACAGGTCGATGCGGGTGCCGGGCGCGACACCGGCCTCCTTGAGCAGCGCCTTGGCCCTGGTCGGATCGTAGGGTGCATCCTTGATGTTCGGGTCGAACGACCACTGCGCCGGTGGCAGGGCGTTCTGCGCCAGTTGCCCGGCGCCCTGGTACACCGCCTTGATGATCGCCGGCTTGTCGATGGCCATGTCCAGCGCCTGGCGGACCTTGAGCTGGTCGAGTGGCTTGTGGGTGACGTTGTAGGCCAGAAAGCCCAGGTTGAAGCCGGCCTGTTGCAGCACCTGCAGGTTCGGGTCCTGCTTCATCACCTCGATGTCGGCCGGGCGCGGGTAGCCGCTGACCTGGCATTCACCGGCCTTGAGCTTCTGCAGGCGGGCGGCGGCATCCGGGGTGATGGCGAAGACCAGGTTGTCGAGCTTGACGTCCTCGGGTTTCCAGTAGGCCTTGTTGGCGCTGTAGCGGATCTGCGCATCCTTCTGGTAGCGCTTGAACACGAATGGCCCGGTGCCCACCGGTTTCTGGTTGAGTTCCTCGGCCTTGCCCTCCTTGAGCAGCTTGTCGGCGTATTCGGCGGACTGGATCGAGGCGAAGCTCATCGCCAGGTTCTGCACGAAGGCCGCATCGACATTGTTCAGGTTGAAGCGCACGGTCTGTTCGTCGAGTTTCTCGATGTTCCTGATCGTGGTGTCCAGGCCCATGTCGGTGAAGTACGGCGACTCGGAAGGGTAGGCCTTGCGGAATGGCATGTTCTTGTCGAGCAGACGGTTGAAGGTGAACAGCACATCGTCGGCGTTGAAGTCGCGGCTCGGGGTGAAATAGTCGGTGGTATGGAACTTCACGCCCTGGCGCAGGTGGAAGGTGTAGGCCAGGCCGTCCGGGGACACTTCCCAACGGGTGGCCAGGCCGGGTTCGACCTCGGTGCCGCCACGCTTGAACTGGGTCAGGCGGTTGAACACGGTTTCCGCCGAGGCATCGAAGTCGGTGCCGCTGGTGTACTGGCTGGGGTCGAAGCCGGCCGGGCTGGCCTCCGAGCAGTAGACCAGGGTGCTGGCGGCCTGGGCCAGCGGAGCGCAGGCCAACAGGCCGGCGGCAAGGAGCAGCGGTTTGAATACGGTTCTTTCCATGGAATCCCCTGGGAGTGCCTTTAGCGAGCGAAAAAAAACGGCGGTCACCGAGGTTACCGCCGTTGCGGGCCGCTTAGAAAGCACTTGTGGGGCTTTGGCCGGGCTTATTGCAGGACTTCGATCACGCCGTCGGCACTCATCTTCACTTCGCTGGTACCGGCCTCGACTTCCGGTGCCGGTGCCGAATCCATCGCGGCCGCCTTCATCATCATCGGAGCGCGGGCGTAGGGCTGTGGATAACCGCCGCTGTTGAGGTTCAGGTTGACGATCTTGTAGCTCTTGCCGCCGAGAGCTTCGGTGGCGATCTGGGCGCGGGCCTTGAAGGCGTTGACCGCGTCCTTGAGCAGGGCGTCCTCGCTGGTCTTGCGCGCTGCGGTGGAGATGGCGAAGTTCATGCTGTCCATCTTCAGGGTCTGCATCAGGTCGCCGGTGAGCTTGGACAGGGCGGCGAAGTCCGGGCTTTCCAGGCGCAGTTCGGCGCGCTCCTGCCAGCCGGTGATCTTCTGGGTCTTGCTGTCGTAGATCGGGTAGCTGTTGCGCGAGCCCTGGCGCAGGGTCACGGCCTTCACTTCACGGGCCTCGCCAAGGGCCTTGTTCATGGTGGTGGTGATCTGTGCGGCGAGCTTGGCCGGGTCGGCGTTCTGCGCCTCGGTGTAGAGGGTGACGATCATCAGGTCGCGCGCCACTTCCTGGCTGGCTTCGGCCCGCAGGGAGACCTGGTTGTAATGAAGCTCATCGGCAGCCAACGCCGGCAGGCTGGCCAGGGTGGCGGTGCTGAGGGCGATCAGGGTGGCGCTGCGAGTGAACCGTTGCATAGAGACTCCTTGAGATACGGGACGCGACGGTCGTCGGGCGATGTCGCGTGAATCCATGAGACTCTAGCGGTTATCGTCGGTTTCACCCAATTACAACTTCTATACATATGTAAGGAACTGTTGTCGGGAGAGCTGTGGCCGTTTGCCGCACTTTTGCCAGACGGGAGCCCGGCTTGGGTATACTCGTGAGGGTCCGCCTGGAGCGCTCATCAGGAGAGCTCATGCTCGCCCCCTTTCAATTGCTGTCCGCGACTCGCCAGAATCTCTGGCGCCTGACGTTCATCCGTATCCTGGTGCTGGCTGCCCAGGCCGGCTCGGTAGGCATTGCCTACGGCTTCGAACTGCTGCCGCTGCCCTGGCTGCAACTGTGGACCACGCTGGCCTGCTCCGCGGTGCTGTGCGCCTTCACCGTCGTGCGCCTGCGCACCACCTGGCCGGTCACCGAACTCGAGTATGCCGTGCAACTGGCCTGCGACCTGTTCATCCACAGTGCGCTGCTGTATTTCTCCGGTGGTTCGACCAACCCCTTCGTGTCCTATTACCTGGTGCCGCTGACCATCGCCGCGGTGACCTTGCCCTGGCGTTTCTCGCTGGTGCTTTCCGGCGTCGCGCTGGCGCTGTACACCCTGCTGCTGGTGCAGTTCTACCCCTTGGAAACCTTGCCGATCTCGCGGGAAAAACTGCAGATTTACGGCATGTGGCTGAGCTTCGCCCTGGCCGCCGCGGTGATCACCTTCTTTGCCGCGAAGATGGCCGAGGAGCTGCGCCGCCAGGAAGAACTGCGCGCGCTGCGCCGTGAAGAGGGCCTGCGTGACCAGCAACTGCTGGCCGTGGCGACCCAGGCTGCCGGTGCCGCCCATGAACTGGGTACGCCGCTGGCAACCATGAGCGTGCTGCTCAAGGAAATGCGCCAGGACCATCCGGACCCCCTGCTCCAGGACGACCTGAGCGTGCTCCAGGACCAGGTCAAGCTGTGCAAGGAAACCCTGCAGCAACTGGTGCGCGCCGCCGAGGCCAATCGCCGCCTGGCGGTCGAGATGCAGGATGTCACCGTCTGGCTCGACGAGGCGCTGAACCGCTGGCACCTGATGCGTCCGGAAGCCAGCTACCGCTTCCAGCGCCTGGGGCAGGGCGAGGTGCCGCGCCTGGCCCCGCCGCCGGACCTGACCCAGGCCCTGCTCAACCTGTTGAACAACGCCGCCGATGCCTGCCCCGAAGGCCTGGAAGTGCGACTCGACTGGGATGAGGAGAACTTCACCATCAGTATTCGCGACCACGGCGCCGGTGTGCCGCTGGCCATCGCCGAGCAGATCGGCAAGCCGTTCTTTACCACCAAGGGCAAGGGCTTCGGCCTCGGCCTGTTCTTGAGCAAGGCCAGCGTGACACGCGCTGGCGGCTCGGTGAAACTCTACAGTCATGAGGAAGGTGGCACGCTCACCGAGCTGCGCCTGCCCCGTGTTGCCCGAGGAGACGAAGCATGAGTGACGAGATCCAGGTCGAAGGCGAGGAACTGCCGCACCTGTTGCTGGTGGATGACGACGCCACCTTTACCCGTGTGATGGCACGGGCCATGAGCCGTCGCGGTTTCCGCGTCAGCATCGCCGGTTCCGCCGAAGAGGGGCTGATCCTGGCCCAGCAGGACCTGCCGGACTATGCCGCGCTGGACCTGAAGATGGAGGGCGACTCCGGCCTGGTGCTGCTGCCCAAGCTGCTGGAACTGGATCCGGAGATGCGTGTGCTGATCCTGACCGGCTATTCCAGCATCGCCACCGCGGTGGAGGCGATCAAGCGCGGTGCCTGCAACTACCTGTGCAAGCCGGCGGATGCCGACGACGTGCTGGCGGCCCTGCTTTCCGAGCATGCCGACCTCGACACCCTGGTACCGGAAAACCCGATGTCGGTGGACCGCCTGCAGTGGGAACACATCCAGCGGGTGCTCACCGAGCACGAGGGCAACATCTCCGCGACGGCCCGTGCCCTGGGCATGCACCGGCGGACCTTGCAGCGCAAATTGCAGAAACGGCCGGTGCGCCGCTGAACCGGCGCTGAACGGAATCCTTTCAAGCTGCACGCCTGCCCAGGCGAATCATCTATGATCGGTTGGTGAAATTTCTTACGCCAACCGAGCCTTAGAATGACTAAGAACGCTGAATATTCCGCGGTCAACGATGCAGTAAAAGGTCAGTTTTTTCGTAGGGTCTGGCAGTTGGCCTCGCCTTACTGGCGCAGTGAGGAGAAGGGCAAGGCCTGGTTGCTGCTGATCAGCGTGGTGGCACTTTCGCTGTTCAGCGTCGGCATCTCGGTCTGGCTCAACAGTTGGTACAAGGACTTCTACAACGCCCTGCAGGAAAAGAACAGCGAGGCCTTCTGGCACCTGATCCTGTATTTCGGCGCGATCGCCGCCGTCGCCATCCTGGGGGCGGTGTATCGGCTCTACCTGACCCAGATGCTGACCATCAGTTGGCGGCGCTGGCTGATCGAGCAGCACTTCAAGCGCTGGCTAGAGCACAAGAACTACTACCAGATGGAGTCGGGCGGGCACACCGACAACCCCGACCAGCGGTTGAGCGAAGACCTCAACAGTTTCACCAGCGACACCCTGACCCTGAGCCTCGGGCTGTTTCGCACGGTCGTCAGCCTGGTGTCGTTCTCGATCATCCTCTGGGGCGTTTCGGGGAGCATCGAGGTGTTCGGCATCACCATCCCCGGCTACATGTTCTGGTGCGCCTTCCTCTACGCGGCCGTCGGCAGTTGGCTGACCCGGGTGATCGGCAGCAGCCTGATCCCGCTGAACAACCAGCAGCAGCGCTTCGAAGCCGACCTGCGTTTCTCCCTGGTGCGGGTGCGCGAGAATGCCGAAAGCATCGCCCTGTACGATGGCGAGCCGAACGAGAACCAGCGCCTGAGCAGCCGTTTCGGCAAGGTCTGGTCCAACTACTGGGCGCTGATGCGGGTCACCAAGCGCCTGACCTTTTTCACCTCCGGTTATGCCCAGATCGCGATCATCTTCCCCTTCATCGTCGCCGCGCCACGCTACTTCGCCGGCAAGATCCAGCTCGGCGAACTGATGCAGATCAACTCGGCGTTTGGCAATGTGCAGGAGAACTTCAGCTGGTTCATCGATGCCTACTCGAACATCGCGGTATGGAAGGCCACCTGCGACCGTCTGCTGAGTTTCCGCCAGGCCATGCTCGATAACGAGGAGCGTGCCGCGGCCATCGACGTGCAGAACCGGGGCGACAGCTTGCAGGTGAGCGACCTGAGCCTGGACCTGGCGGATGGTCGGCACCTGCTGGCCGGGGCGAACATGGCGGTGGCGGCGGGCGAGCGGGTAATGCTCAGCGGGCGTTCCGGCAGCGGCAAGAGCACCCTGTTGCGGGCCATGGGCAAGCTCTGGCCAAGGGGGCGCGGCAGCATTCGGCTACCGGCTGCGCGTTCGTTGTTCCTGCCACAGAAGCCTTATCTGCCGATCGGCAGCCTGCGCGAGGTGATGAGTTATCCACAGCCGGGCGATGCCTATCCGGACCCGCGTTACCAGGAGGTCCTGCACACCTGCCGCCTTGGACATCTTGCCGGCCGCCTCGATGAGAGCAATCATTGGCAGCGCATGTTGTCACCGGGTGAGCAGCAACGCCTGGCCTTCGCCCGGGCACTGCTGTATGCCCCGCAATGGCTGTTCCTCGATGAGGCCACGGCAGCGATGGACGAGGAGGATGAAGCGGCGCTGTACCAGGCATTGATCGACCAGATCCCCGGCCTGAGTATCGTCAGCGTTGGCCACCGCAGCAGCCTGAACAAGTTCCATCCGCGGCATCTGCGTATCGAACAGGGACATCTGGTCACTCAGGAGCCGGTCGGCGCATAGTCGGACGGTGATCGTACAACCGCGTTGAGCTATCATGGGGCTCAGCCGTTCAGCCGAGATAGATGTTCGATATGGAAAACCAGAGCGCCGCGCTCCGCGCACCTCGCAAGCGCCGCAGTCTTGCCCAGGAATTGGTCACGGTCCTGACCGAGCAGATTCGTGATGGCCAGCTCAAGCGCGGCGACAAGCTGCCCACCGAGTCGGCGATTATGGACGCCCACGGCGTCAGCCGCACGGTGGTGCGCGAGGCGATTTCCCGCCTGCAGGC
This sequence comes from Pseudomonas sp. Tof1, assembly GCF_055390395.1. Classification (NCBI taxonomy): domain Bacteria; kingdom Pseudomonadati; phylum Pseudomonadota; class Gammaproteobacteria; order Pseudomonadales; family Pseudomonadaceae; genus Pseudomonas; species Pseudomonas sp. Tof1. The sequence continues at coordinate 1,021,410 of NZ_AP024344.1, forward strand.
GGCAGGGCAGGTGGAGACCCGCCACGGCATCGGCACCTTCGTGCTGGACACGCCGAGCCCGAGCGGTTTCCGTATCGACCCGGCGACGGTGGTGACCCTGCGTGATGTGCTGGCGATCCTCGAATTGCGTATCAGCCTGGAAGTGGAATCGGCCGGCCTGGCGGCGCAACGGCGCTCGCCCGAGCAACTGGCGGCGATGCGCGCGGCACTGGATGCGCTGAACGACAGCGTGGCCCATGCCAGCGATGCGGTGGCCTCCGATTTCCAGTTCCACCTGCAGATCGCCCTGGCCACCGGCAACCGCTACTTCACCGACATCATGACCCACCTGGGCACCAGCATCATTCCGCGCACGCGCCTGAATTCCGCACGCCTGGCCCATGATGACCAGCAGCACTACATGAATCGGCTGGGGCGCGAGCACGAGGAGATCTACGAGGCCATCGCCCGTCAGGACTCCGACGCGGCGCGGGCGGCGATGCGCCTGCACCTGACCAACAGCCGCGAGCGGTTGCGCCAGGCCCATGAAGAGGCCGAGGCGCAGACTGAGTAGGCTTGCGTCAGCGTTCTTCGCGGGCAAACGCCGCGCCTGCACGGGCGTGGCTGCCCGCGGATAGCGGTTTCAACTGACCGCTCACCCTGCCAGGATCGTGCGATCCACGCGTATGGCCCACTGCACGGCTTTCGCCGATACATCGAACACCACTTTCCCGGTGTCATCCGCCTTCGCCCGGGCCACTGCCACGCCATCGGCCAGCAGTTCCAGCGGCATATCCCTGAGCGACTGGCCGCTAGCCAGCGCAAGTCTTACGGTAAAGGTCATCGTTGATCTCCCTGTCATTGATGGTTGTCGATAAAGGTCGTTGCCTGGTTGTCCAGCGTGCCGATCCGTTCTGGTGAGCCACCGCGGAACTGGCGGAACACGTTGCGTCCGGTCGCGCCGGAGGCGGCATTGACCGGTACGTTGAGGGTCGGCTGGAAGCGGTCGGTCAGTTCGGCATAGGTCGTCCAGGGTCCGATGTAGGATTCGTCCAGCCCCTTGCTGTAGCTGAAGGCATAGCGCACGGCATTTCCCGGCAGCCAGTTGGGTTCGCTGGCGGTGCGGCTCTGCCAGCCATCGGCGCTGATGGTCGGGGCGACGCCGGGCGGGTTCAGGTAGCCCGCGGGCTTGTTCGGCTGATAGTCCTTGAGCAGCAGGTAGGTGCTCCAGCCCCACCAGTTGTCGCTCTGGTTGCGGTCATTGAGGTCGTTGACGTCCTTGCGGCGCAGCACGTTCCCGCCCTTGAGGGCGAACAGCGGGGCGAAATTCAGGCGGTCCTGGCGGTCTTCGACTTTTGCCAGGTCGGGCACCGAGCCCAGGGCGGCGTAACGTTCGGCCGGCACCACAACACCGCTGAGGTAGGCGGCGAACACCTCGTCCGCCGACTGCTGCACCGCTTGCCTGACCTGGCGCCGGTTGCTGTCGTCGATGCTGTCGAAGTAACGCTTGTCGCCGTAGCAGTTCCACTGTTCACCGCGGGCGTTGCGGACTTTCAAACCGTACTGGCTGTCCTCGTCGTGCATGAAGCGCGAGATCAGCGAGCCGACGTCGCTGGGGGTGACGCTGTCGGCCAGTTGCTTGCGGGGGACGCGCAAGTGGCCGGCGGAAAACAGGTCGGTGAGGAAGTGGTCGGCAAAAGCGTTCATTGCATAGGCCAGTTCCAGATCCTGGTCCTTGCCGCTCTGGCGGGCCACCAGCGCCTGTTGCAAGGCTACGGCGTGACCGGCCTGGTAGGCGAGCAGGGCCCATGGGCCGAAGTGGTCCCAGTTGCTGGCGGCCAGTTTCAGGTAGCGGCCGAGGGGGAAGAGCGGCGAGGCGATGCTGCCGCCGCCGGTGATCCTGTTCCATTCGCCCGACAGGGTATCGCCCAGTTCGTCATAGGCCTCGTGCGGTTGCCGGCCATCGCGGATCGCCTGGTTGGCGGCATTGATCTCGGTTTTCATCACCTGCAGGATATTCTGCGCTTCCTCGCGGGAGGCGGGCAGCACGGCCAGCGAGTCGAAGGCTGCGCGAAAGCGCGTCTGGCGGTCCTGCGCGGTGTTGCCGTCGGCGATCGGCCGGTCCGGGATGCCGTAGAAGTCGCCGCCCAGGGCGATGATCTGCCCGTAGGTCAGGGCCAGGCCGTTATTCAGGTGCAGCTCCACCTGCCAGGCGGGAATGGCCGGTGCGTTTTCGGCGAAGCGCAGCAGTGTGGCATCGCCGATGGCGGTGTGCTCGCCGCCTTCGAAGCGGACCTGGGGCGACCCCTTGAGTTGGCTGGCGGGTCCGTTCGGCAGGTGTTCGGGCCGGTGATACTTGAGGGTGTGATGCCCTTCGGCGAGCAGGACGACGGTGCTGCCATCGCCGGGGATTGCAATGCCCTGTTGGCTGAAGAGGCTGTCCAGTTCGGCAATGAGTTTGCCGTCGTGCAGCAGGTTTCGCTGCGGTGTGCGTTCAATGGCTGACATTTCTAGCTCCTTGATATGTCATCGTTTTGTTCAATTTAACTGTATGGATATACAGTTAAACAGGAGCATAGATGGAATATTTCCTACGTCAAGGGCGGAAAAGTCTGTGGGACCTGCTGATCTTTGCGATTGAGTTTGTGCGATGACATACGGATGCTGATGAGGCCGTGCATTGCGCACGGCCTTGGTCAGAACACCGACCAGCCGATCCGTTGGCTCAGCAGCTCCAGCGCCGCCATGCCCGCCAGCGAGTTGCCGGCGGTGTTGAGCTCCGGCGACCAGACGCAGATGGTGAACCGTCCCGGTACCACCGCGACGATCCCGCCACCCACGCCGCTCTTGCCCGGCAGGCCGACCCGGTAGGCAAAGTTGCCGGCCTCGTCGTACAGCCCGCTGGTGGCCATGATCGAGTTGACCTGTTGGGTCTGGCGCGCCGTCAGTACCTGCTCGCCGCTGTGCTTGCAGAAGCCGTCGTTGGCCAGGAAGCCGAAGGCGCGGGCCAGGTCGATGCAGTTCATGCGCAGGGCGCAATGGCTGAAGTAGCTGCGCAGCACCGTTTCCACATCGTTGTGAAAATTGCCGAACGACTGCATCAGGTAGGCCATCGCCGCGTTGCGGGCGCGATGCTGGTATTCCGAGTCGGCGACCTTGCCGTCGACCATCACCTGCAGGTTGCCGGACAGCCGTCGCACGAAGTCGCGCATCGACAGGGCCGGGGCGGCGAAGCGCGACTGGTTGATGTCGCAGATCACCAGGGCGCCGGCATTGATGAACGGGTTGCGCGGGCGTCCGCGTTCGAACTCCAGCTGCACCAGCGAGTTGAACGGCTGGCCGGACGGCTCGTGACCCAGGCGCTCCCAGATCGCTTCGCCGGAATGGTTGATCGCCTGGACCAGGCTGAATACCTTGGAAATACTCTGGATCGAGAAGGGCGTCTGCGCATCGCCAGCGTAGTACAGCTCGCCATCGTTGCCGTACACGGCGATGCCCAACTGGTTGGCCGGCACATCGGCCAGCGCCGGGATGTAATTGGCCACCTTGCCCTGGCCGATCAGGGGACGCACTTCATCGAGGATTTCGTTCAACAGCGCTTGCATGCTCGAACTCGCAGTCACTTCCCGCGGGTTGCGGGACTACAAGCTGCTAGACGCCGGGCGCAGGCTTTGAAGCACAGTTTTTATTGCGAGCAAGCGCCGTGTTGCTCTGTGCTAGAGTGCCCTGCCAAGCGCCCTGGAGCCTGCCATGCCCGTTTCGATCCGCCATGCCGCGACGCTGTTGATGTTCGCCGGACTGCCCCTGACCGTCGACGCCGCGCCGGGGGCGCCCCTGCACGGGCAATACCTGCCTCCGGACGACCTGTCCCTGCGCCGCGCCGAGCCGGAGCAGCAGCAACTGTTGCAGGTCACCGAGTATTCGGTGGTGATCGGCAGCCAGCGCCAGTCCAACCAGCAGCCGATTCCGGTGACCTCGTCGCTGCTGGTGCGCCTCAAGGGCAAGCCGTTGAGCAAGGGCGCGACCGTCAACCAGGTGCTGGTCAGCTTCGACGGCGAGAGCAAGAGCCTGAAAAAACCGACGTTCGACGAGGCGAGCAAGACCCTGAACCTGTATTACCCGCTGACCCAGTACCGGGTGGTCATGGACCTTTTGCGCAACGACACGGTGTATTGCCAGTTCCTGAGCTACGCCAACGGCCATATCTGGGCCGACCTGCATACCGGATCAGTTCGTACTCGTTGAGAGCGGAGCAGATGCGGGGGTAAACTGCCCGCCCCGTGTAATATCTGTGGCTGGAGCCGGTAATGCGCAAAGACAAGAAACAGGTGATTGGTGACGAGATCGGCGATGCGCAGGTCAAGTCGTTCCTCGACTTCGAGCCGGCCGATGCAACCTCGCCGTCCCTGCACAAGCTGATCAAGGCCTATCGTGGCCTGCGTATCGACGACTTCGAGCGTTTCCTGGTGTTCTTCAAGGAAGCCGGCTACGACCTCGACGGCAAGGACGAGCATGGCCAGGACTTCGTGACCCTGATCCAGGACCAGCGCAACGCGTCGGACTATATCGAGCTGATCAACAACGCTCGCGGCTGAGTTTTCCACAGCCTGAAAAAAAACGCCCCGGACCTCAACAGGCCGGGGCGTTTTTCATGGCGCGAGTACCTCAGGCGTAGCTTTCGGTCTCGCTGCTCGGCTCCACCAGCTCCAGGCTGATGTTGTTCTGGGCGTTGATCCGGCGATACAGCGCCGCGTCGGTAGCCAGGGCCTTCTCCCGCGCCGGGAAGATTTCCTGCAGCTTGGCGGCCCATTCACCCTTGGCCTTGTCGGCGAAGCAGCGTTCGATCAGTTCCAGCATGATCGACACGGTCACCGAGGCGCCTGGCGAGGCGCCGAGCAGGGCGGCCAGCGAACCGTCCGCAGCCGCGACCAGTTCGGTACCGAACTGCAGCACGCCGCCTTTCTTCGGGTCCTTCTTGATGATCTGTACCCGCTGGCCGGCCACTTCCAGGCGCCAGTCCTCGGCTTTCGCCTCAGGGTAGAAGCGGCGCAGGGATTCCAGGCGCTGCTCCATCGACTGACGCACTTCGCTGATCAGGTACTTGGTCAGGTCCATGTTGTCGCGGGCCACGGCCAGCATCGGACCGATGTTGCCGGGACGGATCGAGCTCGGCAGGTCGAACAGCGAGCCGTGCTTGAGGAACTTGGTGGTGAAGCCGGCGTAGGGACCGAACAGCAGGGACTTCTTGCCATCGACCACACGGGTGTCCAGGTGCGGCACGGACATCGGTGGCGAGCCCACGGCCGCCTGGCTGTAGACCTTCGCCTGGTGGTGCTTGACCACTTCCGGGTTGTCGCAACGCAGCCACTGGCCGCTGACCGGGAAGCCGCCGAAGCCCTTGCCTTCCTCGATGCCCGAGGCCTGCAGCAGGGGCAGGGCGGCACCGCCGGCACCAAGGAAGACGAACTTGGCGTCGACTTCACGGCTGCTGCCACTGTTGACGTCCTTGATGCTCACGGTCCAGCCGCTGCCGTTGCGCTTGAGGCCGGTCACGCGCTTGCAGTACTTGACCTGGGTGTCCGGGGCGCTGGTCAGGTGGTTGAGCAACTGGTTGGTCAGCGCGCCGAAGTTCACGTCGGTGCCCTTGAGCACACGGGTGGCGGCGATCGGCTGATCGACCGGACGGCCCGGCATCATCAAGGGCATCCACTCGGCCATCTTCGCCCGGTCTTCGGTGTATTCCATCTCGGCGAAGGCGTGGTGCTGGTGCAGCACTTCGAACCGCTTCTTCAGGAAGCCGATGTCCTTTTCACCCTGCACGAAGCTCAGGTGCGGCACCGGGCTGATGAACGACTTGCACGAGCCGAAGGTGCCTTTTTTCGACAGGTAGGCCCAGAACTGCTTGGACACTTCGAACTGGCTGTTGATGTGCACGGCTTTCTTGATGTCGACGGAACCGTCGGCAGCCTGTGGCGTGTAGTTCAGCTCGCACAGCCCGGCGTGGCCGGTACCGGCGTTGTTCCATGGGTTGGAACTCTCCGCGGCACCGGAGTCCATCAGCTCGACGACTTCCAGCTTGATCGCGGGGTCGAGCTCCTTGAGCAGCACCGCGAGGGTCGCACTCATGATGCCGGCCCCTACCAGGACCACATCGACTGCTTCGTTATGCGCCATTAACGCGTCTCCAAAATCTGCAGCACCACATTGACGGCATGGCCGCCAGGAATTGACAGGGCAACGTCAGCCCGGTGTCACTCATGGCCAGGTTCGCCATGTCCGATTTTTCGCAATTTTTTGCAACTTCAGCGGACGCTGTCGGTGGGCTTGAGGTGCGTATGAACGCATTTCAGGCGACTTCCGGCAATTCGACTTACGGTCGAGAGCATCCGATCGTGCAACCAAATCCGTAGGCGGACAGGCTTCAAGCACCTGCCTGGGAATATCGGGTCCTGTGTGATCGAGTCGTCAAGGACGTTAATGGTGCATTTCCAGAGGCAAAACTTTTCATTTGCTCGCCACACTCTCGTGAAGTAGTGAATACCCGTTTTTTCACGCTCTTTTGAAGACGTGAACCTCAAAAAAGGGCTGCCGCGGCCTGTCACCGGGCCCGCGAAGCAAATGCCGGCCGGGAAGCAAGGCTGGCGTACGGGCAAACAGCTCAGTGAACGAGCACAAAGGCAGCTCTGGCAGATTCGGTAAAACGGTGGGTTGCAGGTGCAGCAGCAAGCACGCCGACTTCACTCGATCTGTGTGGGCGGCTCTCTGTGGGCGGTGCGGGGGACCGATGCAGGTGCATCAGCGATACTGCGAGGCCCGATCAGGAGACGTCCTTATAATCGGGGGAGATTGTAACCAAGAAATGCGCAGAAATGACCCTGTTGAATGACTTTTATTAGCCGTTTGGTCAGATGGTCAACGGCAGCGCCCGACGCGGATGTGACGTCCGTGGGCTGACACGGGCACTGGCAGGCAGTGGCTGGTGCATCCAGGCCAGGCGAATCTCCTCGATTTCGACCCAGCCGTCGCCCGCCGGCGGCAGGTTGCACTGCTTGAAGGCCTGGCAGCGGCCGTCGGCACCGAGCCGGGCGAAGCTGCGTATGGGCTTGCGAGGGAAAAACAGTTGCCAGAGCAATTCCATCGTCACGTTACCTGTTGTCCCGTTGTGGTATCGATGTTGTATCGGGGCTGTTACGTGCGCATGTAGGGGCGGTGAATTAAATGTGACATGACTCCCCCGGTTCGCGGTATCCGCAGCCGCCTGCGGGGCGATGTCTGGTGAGCGGCGCACGTGCACGGCTATACTGACGGCCTGATTGTGCCCAGGCTATATACGAAATCGCTTGAAACTTGGTTATGCGGCGTTAAAAAACGGCTCGGAATGCTCATTTACTCCAGTAAAGTCGGGCGCGACCCCGGCCGTTCCTCGCCGGTTTTTGCCTTGCCTAACCTGCGTTTCAAACAATTTCGTACACAGCCTAGTCCTTGGAGAGATGCGCATGTTGCAACGCCTGTTGTTCGGTTTGATCACTGTGACCAGCCTGACCCTGGTCGGCTGTGCCAACAGTCCTCAGCAGCTTAGCCCGCAACCCACGCTCACTACCCAGCTCGCCCCGGTTGGACATGGGCAGCAAGTGGTGGTCCGGGTTGTCGACGGTCGTCGCTCGCCGGTACTGGGCACTCGTGGCGGCCTCTACCCTGAAACCAGCTCCATCACCGTCCAGGGCGCCGACCTGGTGCCAAGGCTGCAGGCCCAGGCTGAAGCCGCCGTCCGTCTGCTGGGCTTCACCCCAACGCCGAATGCGATGAACGCACCGACCCTGACCGTGACCCTGTCCGACCTGACCTACCAGTCGCCGAAGGACACCACCTACGTGACCGAGGCCACCATCGGGGCCAACTTCCGCTCCGACGTGACCAACGCCAACCAGCGCTACAGCGGCCAGTACGGTGCATCGCTGAACCAGCGCTTCGGCATGGCGCCCAACGAGCAGACCAACACCAAGCTGATCAGTGACGTGTTGAGCGACGCGCTGACCCGGGTCTTCAAGGACCCGAGCATCGGCCGCCTGCTGAGCCAGTAACCCGGCGCAGCAATGGAAAAGCCCGGCTCTGGAGGCCGGGCTTTTTATTGCCTGTCTGTCGACTGCCCGCCTGGGGTCACGCGGCTTCGATGTGGAAGTCCAGCAGGCTCACGCCGGTGGTCAGGTCGGCTTCGGGCAGGTCGGCGTGCTGATGGCCGCCGAGGGCACAATAGACCAGCCAGTGGCGGTCCTGGACGTTGAACGACATGGCGTCCACCAGGGCTTCCTGTTCATCGCTGGGGGCGATCAGGTAAAGGCGGTCCTGGTTGTTGGCGTGCAGCATGACAAGCTCCGTGAATGTTCGAGGGCGACAGGGTGGCCTGTTAAGGTGACGTTCAGGTGACAGCGCAAATTAATCCGTAAATTGTACGGAGCCGGACACAGGAAACTGTAACGCACGGGTGTTCCCATACCAGCGTGCGCGGCGACGGCTATCTGCCGTTCGTCCGGGTGTTGGACAGGCGCTGGTTCATCCGAGGGTTCATGATGTCGTTGCAATTGATCTGGAGCGTATTCGCCGGGCATCCGGGCAAATGGCTCAACCTGTTCGCCCTGCTGGTGGCCTGCCCCGGTGCATGGCTGTTGCAGCTCACGCGCCGCCGTGAGCTACGGGCGCTGGAAAAGCTGGAGATGCAGAGCGAAGGGCGGTCGATCGATCAGCCGTTGCTGCTGCTCGACTCGCGGGTGGTGCGGGCGAACCGGTTTTTCTACCGGTTCGGGTTCGCCTGCCTGGGGGTGGCGCTGCTGGTGTCCTGGATCAGTACCAGGCTGTAGAGCCTATCCCTTGCCTGGGCGCGGCTTGCCGGTGGATGGCCGCTTTTGGCGGATCGTCGGAGCAACGCCCGCAGCAAGCCGGCTCCCACATGGACCGCGTCGAACGCGTTCCCGGCAGGAGCAGGGCTTGCCCGCGAATAGGCCGGCAAGCCCTGCCCCCACCCTGCGACTACGCCCTTACAGCGGTAGCCCCGCCTTGACCCGATACTGGTTGCGCACCGGGGTCGCGTATTGCTGCACCAGGTAGGGCTGGTGTTCGGCCGGGCAGGCGTCCAGGCGGCTTTGCCATTGCTCCCTGGCCTTGTTCAGTTCTTCGGCCGGGAACAGCTCGGCAGCCTTGGGCACCTGTAGCTGCGGATCGGCGTCGCTCCACTGCGCATAGGCCAGGTAATGCACCGGGAACAGCCGGTAGCCACCGAGGATCTGCCGATCCATCTCCTGGGCCAGCACCTTGGTGTCCTCGAAGGCCCCGCTCAATGGCGCGGCAAAATTCACGTGCACGCGGCCCTTGTAGCCGGTGATGCCCTTGGCGATGCTCACGTCATCCTCGCCCGGTGCCTTGCTGTAGCTGCCGGTAGTGGCGCGGATGTACAGCTCGCGGGCCTTGGCCAGGTCGCAAGGGTCGTATTCGTAGCTGATCGACACCGGGGTCAGGTTCAGCGACTGGATGACCTCGGCGAACGGCTCGTCCTTGCGGCTCATGTGGAACATTTTCAGGATGGCCGACTCGGTGCGGTCGTCACCGTCCTTGGCCCGGCCTTCGGCCTGGGCGATCCAGATCGACTGGCAGTCGTGGCGGATCGAGTGGTTGATGTAGGCCGACAGCAACTGGTAGGCCGCCATTTTTTCCCGCCGCCCGCTGATCGAACGGTGCACGATGAAGCTCTTGTTCAGGCGCATCAGGTCGCTGACGAACGGCTTCTGCAGCAGGTTGTCGCCGATGGCGATGCGTGGCGTCGGCAGGCCGGCATGGTAGACGGCATAGTTGACGAACGCCGGGTCCATGACGATATCGCGATGGTTGGCCAGGAACAGATAGGCGGTGCCGGACTTGAACTGCTCGACGCCGGTATAGGTCACGCCATCGGTGGCCCGTTCGATGGTGTTGTCGACGTAGACCTCGATCTTGTCCTGCAGGGTTGCCACGCATTTCACGTCGGCGAATTCACGACGCAGCCGATAGGCGATCAGTGGCCGTAGCAGCCAGCCAAAGGTTCCGACCAGGCGGGGGAAACGGAAGTGCGTGAGAATATCCAGAAAAGCCTTGTCACCGAGCAACCGGGCCAGCACGGCTGGCACCTCGGAGTCGTCGTAAGGTCGGATGGCATCGAATTCGCCCATCATGCTCTCTTGTTGGAAACGGCTAGGGTAAGTAGAGGGTTGAGTGATAAATAACAAAGCCCGATTGGAAAAATAAGGCTCGGACAAAAATCAGCCTTGCAAATAGACCGGCAATTATACGCACAAGTCACCTTCGGAGGCCGCGATGCTGGAAACTGAGTACTACTCCTGTCCCTACTGTGGTGAAGAAGCCGAGGCCGTGCTGGATCTTTCCGGTGGCGACCAGACCTATATCGAGGACTGCCCGGTGTGTTGTCGACCGATCGTGTTCACTCTGCAGACCGACGGTCACGAGTGGATGCTCGACGTTCACACGGAAAACGAGTGATTGGGGGCATCCCGATGCAGCGCATCTATGAGCCGGAAAACCTGATGGAGGGCGAGCTGCTGCTGGGCATGCTCGCCAGCGAAGGCGTGGAGGCGCACCTGGTCGGGCGCGACCTGCTGGGGGGCGTCGGCGAGTTGCCGGTGTTCGGCCTGCTGGCCCTGGCGGTGGAGGATGAGCAGGCGCAGTACGCACGCGAGTTGATCGCCGCGTACAATGCCGCACTGCCGCTGCCTGGCGATGAGCCGGAGCAGGTTGCCGGGGTGCTGCTCTGCTAGCACCCTGATCGAGTTTACAGAACGAGTCGTATTGCCCCATGTGTGGACGTTTTGCCCTGTTTCGCTGGAACCCCGCCTTTGCAGCCTTGCCCGGTTTTCCCGCCGATCAGCAGGCGCAATGGAACATTTCGCCCAACGATTCGGTGCTGATCCTGCGTGCCAACGCCGGCCGGCGTGAACTGGCCAGGGCCCGCTGGGGGCTGACGCCGGCCTGGTTGACCGACCTGTCGCGCACGCCGGCCCATGCCCGGGCCGAAACCCTGGCCGAGCAGCCGATGTTCCGCCAGGCGTTTCGCGAGCGGCGTTGCCTGTTGCCGGCCAACGGTTTCTACGAGTGGCGCGGCACCCAGCGCAAGCGGCCGTACTGGCTGACACCGGCCGAGGGCTCCAGCCTGTTTTTTGCGGCGATCTGGGAGGCCTATCCGGTGCAGGAGCAGGTCTGGCTGAGTACGGCGGTGGTCACGCAATCGGCGGCCAGTCAGCGCCGACCGCTGATTCTCGATGAAGCGGGGCAGGCCGCCTGGTTGGCCGAGGACACCCCGCTGCATGTGTTGCAGGGGTTGCTGGCCAGCCCGCAGATGCCGTTGCGCGAGCGCCTGCTGGCCAACCTGGTGAATGATCCGAAGCTCAATGCGCCGGAGTGCCTGACGCCGGGTTGAGGCCCGGCAATGAGTTGGCTCCTGTCGGGGCCGGGCTGGGTGTTGAACCGGAAACCCTGTAGGAGCCGGGCTTGCCCGCGAAGCTTTTAGCGGCCTGGAGGTCCCTTTCGCGGGCAAGCCCGGCTCCTACAGGGGGTGGGCTTTTTCAGACTAGACCTTGAACTGATTGATCAGGCGCCGCTGCTGCTCCGCCAGCTTGGTCAGTTGCGCACTGGCCGTGCTCGACTCGTCGGCCCCGCCGGCCACCTCGTTCGCCACCTGGCCGATGTTGATCACGTTGCGGTTGATGTCGTCGGCCACCGCGCTCTGTTCCTCGGCCGCGCTGGCGATCTGGGTGTTCATGTCGTTGATCACCGACACCGCCTGGGTAATGGTTTCCAGCGCCTCGGCGGCCTTGGCCGCGTGCTGCACGCTTTCGTCGGTCTTGTGCTGGCTGTCCTCCATGACCCTGACCACTTCGCGGGTGCCCTGCTGCAACTGCTGGATCATCGACTGGATTTCTTCGGTGGCCTGCTGGGTCTTCTGGGCCAGGTTGCGCACCTCGTCGGCGACCACGGCAAAACCACGCCCCTGTTCGCCGGCGCGGGCCGCCTCGATCGCCGCGTTGAGCGCCAGCAGGTTGGTCTGCTCGGCAATGCCGCGAATGGCGGTGAGGATCGCGTTGATGTTCTCGCTGTCCTTGGCCAGGGTCTGCACCACGCCCACGGCGCGGCCGATTTCCACGGCCAGGTCGCCGATGGCGGCGGAGGTATCGCGCACGATGCGCATGCCATCGCTGGCGGCCATGTCCGCGTGGCTGGCGGCCTGTGCCGCCTGGGTGGCGTTGCGGGCCACGTCCTGGGCGGTGGCGGTCATTTCCTGCACGGCGGTGGCCACCTGATCGATCTCGGCCATTTGCTTGTGCACGCCCAGATTGGTGCGGATGGCGATGTCGGCCGTGTGTTCCGAGGAGTCGCTGACGCTCTGCACCGAGGTCACCACCTGGCTGATCATCGCCTGCAACTTGATCAGGAAGGTGTTGAAACCCTTGGCGATCGAGCCCAGTTCGTCGGCGCGGTCGCTGCTCAGGCGGCGGGTCAGGTCGCCTTCGCCCTGGGCGATATCGTCGAGCATCGCCACCATCTGCCGCAGTGGCCGGGCGATGCCGTGGCCGACCAGCCAGATCACCAGCAGGCCGAGCGCGGCGATGACCAGGCCGACCACCGCCATGCCGAACACGTCGGCCTTGCGCTGTTCGTCCAGTTCGTCCTGGAGTTTCTGCAGGTCGGCCATCACCGCGTTCAGCGGCAGTTGCATCATCAGGGTCCAGCGTGCATCGCTCTGGCCGATGCCGAAGGGCAGGTACAGCTCGATCAGCCCTTTGCTCTTGTCGACGTTGTAGGTCACCTCGCCGCGATTGAGCTTGCCCATGGTCGCGACTTTATCGGCATCGAGGATATCGCTGACCTTTTCGCCGAACTTGCTCGGGTCCTTGGTGTAGGCCACCAGGCGGCCGTTGGTACCGACCAGGGCCATGTTACCGGCGCCGTTGTACAGCTTCTGGTTGGCCGCCAGCAGCATGTCCTGGATGAAGTTCACCGACAGGTCGGCACCGACGATGCCCTGGAAGGCGCCGCCCAGCATGATCGGCTGGATGAAGGAGGCGAGCATCACCATCTTGTCGCCGACCTTGTAGGGCGCCGGGTCGATCACACAGGTCTTGCCGGTTTCCTTGGAGCACAGGTAGTACTCGCTCGCCCGCACGCCGGTGGACAGCAACTTCTGGTCGTCCACGTCCACCAGGGTCGAGAAGCCCAGGCTGCCGTCGTCGTTGCGGAACCACCAGGGCAGGAAACGCCCGTCCTTGGCCGCGCCGGCCTTGGCGTTGCCGGCATAGGCCGCGTCGTTGTGATCCAGGGCGTTCTTTTCCCAGGCGATATAGGCGCCGAGCACCTTGGGATTGCGCTCGACATTTTCCTTGATCAGGCTGATCAGCTGTTCGCGGCTGATGCTCAGGACCGGCTTGCCGTCGGCGTCCGGAGTGCCGATCAGGGCGTTGACATGCACCAGGCCGGAGGCGATCAGCAGAGGCGCCTCGAGCTCGCGCTGGATCTGGCTGACCTGGGTTCTGGCCAGGGCATTGAGACGTTGTTCGATGACTTGTTCGAACTGTTCCTGGGTACGTTGTTGCACCATGTCCTGGGTCTTGGCACCGGACACCAGGGCATAGATCACCAGGGCGGCGACCACGCTGAGAACGATGGCGCCGGCCAGGGCCGCGACGGAAAACTGAATCGACTTGAATTTCATGGAGGCTCCGGACGCGGTAGGTGACGTCTGTACGGTTATATCGGCAGGGCATCGGCCGGGCATTAGGGGGCGGGCAGGAAATGACTGTTTTGAGTGTGCCCATGTCGTAAATGAGTAAGTCCCCAGCTCTGATGGATCGCGCTGTGGCGCTGATCGTGAATTTTTTCCTACAAATGTTGAAGCTCGTCTGAAATCCAGGACTACAGATGCTTTGTATCTGGCGTCGATACACATCACCGCCTAGGATAGCCGGCAGTTTTCAGGGAGAGTGTTCATGACTAAACGATTGGTTTTGTGTGCGTTGACGACAGGGCTGCTGCTGGCCGGGTGCCAGGCGGTGAATACCACCAGTGGTGGTGCCGTGGGTGTCCAGCGCCAACAATATATGTTCAGCATGTTGTCGAGCCAGGAAGTCGATCAGATGTACGCCCAGTCGTATCAGAAGACGCTGGGTGAGGCGAAGGGGTCGGGGGTGTTGGACAAGACAAGCACCAATGCCAAGCGGGTTCAGGCCATCGCCAACCGGCTGATCGCCCAGGCGCCGACATTCCGTCCGGATTCGGCCCAGTGGCAGTGGGAAGTCAATCTGATCAAGAGCGATGAACTGAACGCCAACTGCGGCCCTGGCGGCAAGATCATCTTTTACAGCGGCCTGATCGACCAGCTCAAGCTGACCGACGACGAGATCGCCGCAGTGATGGGCCATGAAATCGCCCACGCCCTGCGGGAGCATGGGCGCGAAGCGATGTCCAAGGCCTACGGGCTGGAAATGGCCAAGCAGGGTGCGGGTGCCCTGTTCGGCCTGGGCAAGGACAGCCTGGCGTTGGCCGATACCGTGGCGAACTATGGCATGACCCTGCCCAACAGTCGCGAAAACGAAAACGAGGCCGACCTGATCGGTCTGGAACTGGCGGCTCGCGCCGGCTACAACCCGAATGCGGCCATCAGCCTGTGGAACAAGATGAGCAAGGCCTCTGAAGGCGCGCCGCCGGAGTTCATGAGCACTCACCCGGCGTCCAGCAGCCGGATCGCCTCGTTGCAGGCGGCCATTCCGAAGGTCATGCCGCTGTACCAGCAGGCCCGCAAGTCCTGAGGACCGCAGAGCCTGTCCATTGCCCACGGTGGCGGGGGCTGCCCCTCGCCACCGTGGTTCCCATCAGATCCAGCCGCTGCTCTGCAGTGCCTTGTACACCGCGACGAGCGCCAGGATGAAGAACGCCGAGGCGGCCAGGCGACGGATCAGGGTCAGCGGCAGCTTGTCGGCGGCGAAGTTGCCGGCCAGCACCACCGGCACGTTGGCAATCAGCATGCCCAGGGTGGTGCCGATGATCACCAGCCACAGTTCCGGGTACTGGGCCGCCAGCATGACCGTGGCGACCTGGGTCTTGTCGCCGATCTCCGCGAGGAAGAAGGCAATAAGCGTGGTCAGGAACGGGCCGAACCGGCGGCTGGTGCTGGCTTCGTCATCGTCCATCTTGTCCGGTACCAGGGTCCACAACGCGGTGGCGGTGAAGCTCGCGGCGAGAATCCAGTGCAGGACCGCATCCGAGAAGAAACTGCCGAACCAGGCGCCTACCGCACCGGCTGCGGCATGGTTGGCCAGGGTCGCGGCGACGATACCGGCGATGATCGGCCAGGGTTTGCGAAAACGAGCTGCCAGGATGAGCGCGAGCAATTGCGTCTTGTCGCCGATTTCGGCCAAGGCAACGATTGCGGTGGGAACGAGAAGGGAATCCAGCATCAGGTTTTCCTAAGGGGCGGGTCGACACGGCTATGACACGTACAGCCTTCCCGCCCCGGGTAAGGTGTGCGTGTCATAGGTCTTGTCAAACCCCGGGCTCGTCTGTGCGAACCGTGGGTCGCATGCGCCATGGTCTGAGGACCAAGTATGTTGACGCATGCCGGACGAGCGTGGCGCTCGTGGGAGACTACTCCCCTAGGACGGAGCGGATTCTGCCTAGGCAAAACCCATTGCGCAAGCGTTTATTTTTCAGCGACGCCGGGCGCTGTAGATTCGGAAACCGTCGCCTTCGGCCTGGGTCACGCAGGGGCCCAGGTGTTCTTCGATCAGCGGCTGATAGCGTAGGAAGCTGTTGGCGACCAGGCGAAGTTCGCCGCCATTTTGCAGATGTTTACCGGCTTTTTTCAGCAGGTTCTCGCTGGCCTGATAGTCGGTGTGAACCCCGGTGTGGAACGGTGGATTGCTCAGGATCGTACTCAAACCGAGGGGGGCGGCCTCGATGCCGTCCCCGGTCAGCACTTCGCCTTCCAGACCGTTGGTCGCCAGGGTCAGGCGACTGCTGGCGGCGGCGAACGCATCGACGTCGAGCAGGATCACCTGGTTGTCCGGGTAGCGGCGTTTGACCACGGCCCCGAGCACGCCGGCACCGCAGCCGAAATCCAGCAGGGGGCCGCCAGGCAGATTGTCCAGGTGTTCGAGCAACAGGGCCGTGCCACGGTCGAGCCGGCCATGGCTGAACACACCCGGAAGGCTGACCACGGTCAGTGGGCCGTCCGTCAGGTCCAGCCGGTAATGCCTGGCCAGGCTTTCCAGCGGTTTGGCCTGCGGGGCCTCGGCGACGGTGACCTGCCACAGCTGGCAATGCCGCGCGCTGTCGAGCTTGCGCGGTTTGCCGAGTACCGACAGCTGTTTGGCCGCGCCTTCGATGCCGCCGCGTTTTTCGCCGACCAGGAACAGCTCGCCGCCAGGCAGCCGGGCGGCGACGGCATTGAGCAGGTAGTCGGCCAATTCGCGGGACTTGGGCAGGAACACCACGGCGGCGTCGAACGCCGCCTCGGGTGGGGTTACGCCAAAGTGGCTGCGTCCGGCGAAACGCGCGTCGAGCGCCGCCTGGTCACCGGCATGCCAGCACCAGCCGCGGGCATTGGGCAGGTGGCCGAGCAGGTCGTCGGCGGGCAGGCCCACCAGCAGCAGGTTGCCCTGGAAATATTCGGCCTGACGAAGCAGTACTTCACTGCGCGGATCCATGGTCTGCTCCCTGAAAAAAAGTCCGGCAGTCTATCAATTGACGACCCGCAGCGCTGCCCCGGCGAAAAAGCCCCGGGCGTTTTCCGCCAGTTGGCCGACGATGCGCTGCCGGGCTTCGCGGCTGCCCCAGGCGTTGTGCGGGGTGACGATCAGCCTCGGAATGTCGCCGGCCAGCAGCGGGTTGCCGGCGCTGGGCGGCTCGACGCTGAGCACGTCGGTCGCGGCACCGCCGAGATGACCGTTGCGCAGGGCATCGGCCAGCGCCTGCTCGTCGATCAGGCCGCCGCGGGCGGTATTCACCACGAAGGCGCTGGGCTTGAGCAGGGCCAGCTCGGTGGCGCCGATGAAGTGGCGGGTGTGTTCGTTCAACGGGCAGTGCAGGGTCAGGGCATCGACCTGCGGCAGCAATTGCGCCAGGGGGATGCGGTCGTCACGCTGCGGCCGGCCGGGAATCTGCCCCAGCAGCACGCGCATGCCGAAGGCTTCGGCCAGCCTGGCCACCGCTCCGCCCAGTTCGCCATGACCGAGCAGGCCGAGGGTCTTGCCCTGCAACTCGACGATCGGGAAGTCCAGCAGGCAGAACTGCGTCGCCTGCTGCCAGCGGCCTTCGCCCACGGCCTTCTGGTAGTCGTTCAGGCGGGTCGCCAGGGCCAGCAGCAACATCAGCGTGTGCTGGGCCACCGACGGCGTGCCATAGGCCTGGCAGTTGCTGACGGTGATCCCCTGTTTGCGGGCAGCCACCAGGTCGACGTTGTTGGTACCGGTGGCGGACACCAGGATCAGTTTCAGCTCGGGGCAGGCCGCCAGTGTCGCGGCATCCAGCGGCACCTTGTTGCTGATGGCGACGGTCGCGCCCTCCAGGTTTTCCAGCAGGTTCTGCGCCGTGGTCCGGCTGCACAGGCGCAATTCATCGAAGCAACTGCGCAGGGGGGCGAGGTCGAGATCGCCGAGGTCCAGGGACGGGTGATCGAGAAATACCGCGCGGCGAGGGTGGCTCATCAACTGTACCTTTTTTGCTGTCGGGTGAACGCGTAAGGTAGCCAGCCTAACAGATGACCTGCCCAGTGGCCTGTGTGGCTAAATTCGCATACCCCACTCCGGGCCCAGGGCTTCGCCAGACTGCGCTGCCACTCCTCGCCGTAGCCCTGCTACGACTCGTCATGGCGCCTTGTCTGGCAAACCCCTGGACCCGAACTTGAGTGTTCGAATTAACCGTACAGGCCACTCGTTACCGAGGAGTCCACCGACGTGTCCATGTACCTGACCGAATTCTTGACCGTTGCGCTGATCCACCTGCTGGCGGTGGCCAGTCCGGGGCCCGACTTTGCCGTGGTGGTAAGGGAAAGCGTGACCCACGGGCGCCGTGCCGGCACCTGGACCGCCCTGGGGGTCGGCAGCGCGATCTTCCTGCATGTCGGTTATTCGCTGCTGGGCATCGGCCTGATCGTGTCGCAGTCGATCGTGCTGTTCAACGTGCTGAAATGGCTGGCAGCAGCGTACCTGCTGTACATCGGCTTCAAGGCCCTTCGCGCCAGGCCGGCGGCAGCGGCCACCGAGGCGCTGGCCAGGGAGGCTGGCGAGCGCACGGCGCGTGGGGCCTACGTGGCGGGCTTCGTGACCAATGGCCTGAACCCGAAGGCGACGCTGTTCTTCCTGTCGTTGTTCACCGTGGTGATCAACCCCCATACCCCTTTGGCGATCCAGGCCGGCTATGGCGTCTACCTGGCTGCCGCCACCGCACTGTGGTTCTGCCTGGTGGCGCGGCTGTTCAGCCAGCCGCGGGTTCGCGCCGGCTTCGCCCGCATGGGCCACTGGTTCGACCGGACCATGGGCGCGGTGCTGATCGCCATTGGCGTGAAGCTGGCGTTCAGCGAGATGCGTTGAGTGCGCTGAACTGGTTCAGATTGGCGACGTACTCCCGCGGATTCTCCCCGAGCAGGCGGCGAAACATCGAGCTGAATGCCCGGGCACTGCCGTAGCCACAGGCCTTGGCCACCTGCTGCACGCTGTCTCCGGCCAGCAGCCGGGGCAAGGCTTCCATCAGGCGCAACTGCTGGCGCCAGGTGTTGAAGTTCATCCCCAGTTGCTGCTGGAACAGCCGGGCCAGGGTCCGGGTGCTGGCCCCGACCTGCAGGGCCCAGTCCTCCAGGGTGTTGGGGTGGGTCGGGGTCTGCAGCAGGGCCAGGCAGATCCGCTGCAGCCGACGGTCGCTGGGCATGGGAATGTGCAGCGGCAGGTTTTCCAGGGTGGCGAGTTCCTCCAGCATGAGTTGCTGGATCAGCGGATTGCCGGCCTGTTTCGACCCCTGCACCGCACGCATGATCAGTTCGCGCAGCAACGGGGTGACCGCCAGC
Organism: Pseudomonas sp. Tof1; assembly: GCF_055390395.1. Classification (NCBI taxonomy): domain Bacteria; kingdom Pseudomonadati; phylum Pseudomonadota; class Gammaproteobacteria; order Pseudomonadales; family Pseudomonadaceae; genus Pseudomonas; species Pseudomonas sp. Tof1. The sequence goes on from NZ_AP024344.1 coordinate 1,040,479, forward strand.
ACGCAGCAGCCCTGGAGGTTGGCCGGTGACAGCTCGGCAGCGACGAACAGCGAGCGCATGCGCACCTCGCCGCTCATGAAGATTTCGTGTTCCACCTGCGGTGGAATCCACACCGCCCGGGTCGGCGGTATGATCCAGGCCCCCTGGTCCGTCACCAGGCGCATCACGCCGCAGACCGCGTACAGCAACTGCGCTTCGGCATGCCGGTGCCGCTCCTGGTGAGCACCATCGGGGTAGTCCCGCGGGTAGGCACTGACGGGGGCGTGGAGAAAATGGCTGATCAGCATGTGCGCCAGACTCACTCTGTCCGATTCGATGACTTATATGGCAGAAATGCGTTTTATTGCCAACCTAGCATAAGGCTCCCCCCCCGACTTTCGTGAGGCGTGTCTTCATGCACCAAGCCAGAAACGTGATCCGTTACATCAATGCCGCCCATGTGATCGATCACATGTTCATGCTGATCTTTCCCGCCGCCGTGCTGGGTATGGGCGAGACCTTCGGCCTGGATTTTGCCGCGATGATCGGCCTGTCCCTTGGTGGTTTCATCGCTTTTGGCGCCTGTTCGCTGCCGGCCGGCTGGCTGGGCGATCGCTGGAGTCGACGCAGCATGATGCTGCTGTTCTTTTTCGGCATCGGTGCCGCGGCGGTGTTCACCGGCCTCACCCGCACGGCGCCGATGCTGACCCTGGGGCTGACGCTGATCGGCGTCTTCGCCGCGATCTATCACCCGGTCGGCACGGCGATGCTGGTCAGCTACGCACGCAACCGCGGCCGTGAAATCGGCATCAACGGCATGTGGGGCAACCTCGGCGTGGCATTCTCGGCGTTGATCACCGGTCTGCTGGTGGCGTACTTCGGCTGGCGCGCCGCATTCATCCTGCCCGGAGCGATCTCGATCCTGCTGGGCGTGGGCTTTGCCTTGCAGGTTCGCGAGGAGCCGATTCCGTTGACCGCCCACACCCGCCCCAAGGGTGAAAATGGCCGGCAGATCTCGATGGTCATGGTGTTCAGCGTGCTGGCGCTGGTCACCGCCACCGGTGGGGTGGTGTTCAACGCTACCACCATGACCTACCCGAAGCTGTTCCAGGAGCGCCTGCATGAGCTGTTCGCCTCGCCGCAGACTCTCGGCCTGGTGGTCAGCCTGGCCTATGCCTTCGGCGCGGTCGCGCAGTTGAGCATCGGCCGGGTGATCGACCGCGTCAGCCTCAAATGGCCCTTCGTGCTGCTGACGCTGTGCCAGGCGCCGCTGCTGTTCGGTCTGGCCCAGGTCGATGGCCTGTCGGTGCTGGTGCTGGGGCGGCGCTGATGTTCGTGGTGTTCGGCCAGGTCACGGTGAACGACGCGATGGTTGCCAACTTCGTCGCGCCGCAGTGGCAGGCGCGGGTATTTGCCCTGCGCTACTGCCTGTCCTTCGGTGCCAGCGCCACGGCGATTCCGCTGATCGCCTACCTCGAGCCGCGCCAGGGATTGACCGGGCTGTACCTGGTCCTGGCCGGGTTCGCTGCCCTGACCTTCATCGCCGCACTGGTGTTTCCCAGGACCCCGGCACAGCTGCCGGCGGCGCAGGTGGCCTGAGGTTCGCGCTGTTTCGGCGTGAATAATGTCCCCTAGCCATTATTCGCGTCCGTCTGCAAATCATCCCTTTGGCTGATTTAGAGAGTGCGCGGCGCCTCTAGAGTGCCTATCTTTAGCCACGACCGTGCAGTCAGAGAAAGGGAACTCCATGTTGCAGACACGCGTAATTCCGCCCGCCGAAGGCGCTTATCGATACCCGCTGCTGATCAAGCGGCTGCTGATGTCCGGCAGCCGCTATGAAAAGACCCGCGAAATCGTCTACCGCGACAAGGTGCGCTACAGCTATCCGACCCTGGCCGAACGGGTCGCCCGCCTGGCCAACGTGCTGACACAGGCCGGGGTCAAGGCCGGCGACACCGTGGCGGTGATGGACTGGGACAGCCATCGCTACCTGGAGTGCATGTTCGCCATTCCGATGCTGGGTGCAGTGATCCACACGATCAACGTGCGTCTGTCGCCGGAGCAGATCCTCTACACCATGAACCACGCCGATGACCGCTTCGTGCTGGTCAACAGCGAGTTCGTCGGGTTGTACCAGGCGATCGCCGGGCAACTGACTACCGTGGAGAAGACCCTGCTGCTCACCGATACCGACGCGACCACGGCCGATCTGCCGAACCTGGTCGGCGAGTACGAGCAACTGCTGGCGGCGGCCAGTCCGGTCTACGATTTCCAGGACTTCGACGAGAACTCCGTCGCCACCACCTTCTACACCACCGGCACCACCGGCAACCCCAAGGGGGTGTACTTCAGCCATCGGCAACTGGTACTGCACACCATGGGCGTGGCGACGGTCATGGGCAGTGTCGACAGCGTGCGGCTGCTGGGCACCAACGACGTGTACATGCCGATCACCCCGATGTTCCATGTGCACGCCTGGGGCCTGCCCTATGTGGCGACCATGCTCGGGCTCAAGCAGGTCTATCCCGGACGCTACGATCCGGAGTACCTGGTGGAGTTGTGGCGCCGGGAGAAGGTTACCTTTTCCCACTGCGTGCCGACCATTCTGCAGATGGTGCTCAACGCCAAGGCGGCGCAGGGCGTCGATTTCAAGGGCTGGAAGATGGTCATCGGCGGCAGCGCATTGAATCGCACGCTGTACGAGACGGCCAAGAGCCGCGGCATCCAGTTGACGGCCGCCTACGGCATGTCGGAGACCGGGCCGCTGGTGTCCTGCGCCCACCTCAACGAGGAATTGATGGCCGGCAGCGAGGACGAGCGCACCACCTACCGGATCAAGGCCGGTGTGCCGGGGCCGCTGGTCGAGGCGGCGATCATCGACGATGACGGCAACTTCCTCCCCGCCGATGGCGAAAGCCAGGGTGAGCTGGTATTGCGTGCACCGTGGCTGAGCGAAGGCTACTTCAACGAGCCGGAGAAGGGCGCCCAGCTCTGGGCCGGGGGCTGGCAGCACACCGGCGATGTCGCGACCCTGGACAGCATGGGCGTGATCGACATCCGCGACCGGATCAAGGATGTGATCAAGACCGGCGGTGAATGGGTGTCGTCCCTGGCCCTGGAGGATCTGGTCAGCCGCCATCCGGGCGTCCGCGAAGTGGCGGTGGTGGGTATCGCCGATCCGCAATGGGGCGAGCGTCCGTTTGCCTTACTGGTACTGCGCGAGGGCCATCAGCTCGATGCGCGGGAACTCAAGGAACATCTCAAGCCGTTCGTCGAGCTGGGTCACCTGAGCAAGTGGGCGATCCCAAGCCAGATCGCCGTTGTTACTGAAATTCCCAAGACCAGCGTCGGCAAGCTCGACAAGAAGCGTATCCGCCTCGATATCGTCGAATGGCAGGAGAGCAACAGCGCCTTCCTTTCCACCTTGTAATTCCTTCTCGCCACGCCCGTCCGGGCGTGGCAATCCCCGACCAAGCAAGCGCTTGCCTTGCCAAATGATTTTTTTCGGCCATGCTTGCCGAGCCGATTGTGGCGAGGCGGGTCAAAAGGCTGTGCCAGAGTGGTTGCGACTGCAAATCACACTTTAGAGGGATCAAGCAGTACTACCTGCTGGCTATAGTCCGCCCAGGGATTTTCAATAACGGAGCAGGCACGCGCTATGAACGTGCCACCTCGAACGAGACAGGAAAGCGGGATTTCCATGTGACGGGGCGTTCTTGAAAGTGCTCACTGCCATAACAATAAAGTACATGGAGTAGTGTCGATGATCTCAGTAAACCAGTTCTGGCGCCGGGCGAAGTTGCCCCTGGCCGTCAGCCTCGCCTCTACGCTCGCTGGCCCCGCATTCGGTGTCAGTTTCAACATCGGTGAAATCGAGGGCAGTTTCGACTCGTCGCTGTCGCTGGGGGCCAGTTGGTCGACCCAGAACCCCAACAAGAACCTGATTGGCGTCAACAACGGCGGCAAGGGCCTGTCGCAGACCTCCGATGACGGACACCTGAACTTCAAGGCCGGGGATACCTTCTCGAAGATCTTCAAGGGTATCCATGACCTGGAACTCAAGTACGGCGACACCGGTGTGTTCGTGCGCGGCAAGTACTGGTACGACTTCAAGCTGGAAGACGAGGACCTGAGATTCAAGAACGTCAGCAACGACAACCGCAAGGAAGGCGCCAAGTCGTCCGGCGGGCAGATTCTCGATGCCTTCGTCTACCACAACTATTCCATTGCTGACCTGCCGGGCTCCGTGCGTTTCGGCAAGCAGGTGGTGAGCTGGGGTGAGAGCACCTTCATTGGTGGCGGTATCAACTCCATCAACCCGATCGACGTGTCGGCGTTCCGTCGTCCGGGGGCCGAGATCAAGGAAGGCCTGATTCCGGTCAACATGTTCTATGTGTCCCAGACGCTCACCGACAACCTGTCAGCCGAGGCCTTCTATCAGTTGGAATGGGACCAGACGGTGACGGATAACTGTGGGACGTTCTTCTCGCAGCCCGATGTGATTTCCGATGGTTGCAAAGACAACCTGCGCCTGCTGGCCAAGCGCTCGACCATCGGTGCGGCCAGTCCAGCTGCCCTCGCAGGTTTGACTGCCAGGGGCCTGGACATCAACGAAGAGGGCACGCTGGTTCGTCGTGCCGGTGACCGCGATGCACGCGACGGCGGTCAATTCGGTGTCGCGTTCCACTATAACTATGAGCCGCTGGATACGGAGTTCGGCGCGTACTTCATGAATTACCACAGCCGTGCGCCGATCTTCAGCGCTACGGCGGCAAACCGTGCGGCGTTTCTCACCGCACCCGCATTCGGTTCACTTGCCCCGGTCTATATTGCGGGTAACTCCAGTTATTTCGTCGAGTATCCGGAGGACATTCGTCTATATGGCCTGAGCTTCTCCACCACGCTGCCTACAGGCACCGCCTGGAGCGGCGAACTGAGCTATCGTCCAAACGCTCCAGTTCAATTGAATACCACGGACATCCTGTATGCCGGCGTTACCCCGCTCACCGGTTTTGGCAATGCCTCCCCGCTGAAGGGGGTGATCGGTCAGGACCTGCACGGCTACAACCGCAAGGAAATCACTCAATTCCAGACCACGTTCACACATTTTCTTGACCAGGTCATGGGCGCGAGTCGCTTGACCCTGGTAGGAGAGGTGGGTGTGACCCATGTAGGCGGGCTTGAGAGCAAGTCCAAGGCTCGTTACGGTCGCGATCCGGTATTCGGCCCTGGCCGACTGCCGAATGGTTTCTGCGCAGCCCTCAATACTTCGACGATTGCGGGTGCTGGCGCTGGCGCGGATGGCAGCAACCGTACCTCCAACTGCGACAACGACGGCTTCACCACCGCCACCTCCTGGGGCTACCGCGCCCGGGCGATCTGGGAATACCCGGACGTTTTCGCCGGGGTCAACCTCAAGCCGAACGTGGCCTGGTCCCACGACGTGAAAGGCTACTCGCCAGGTCCTGGCGGCAACTTCGAGGAAGGTCGCAAGGCGGTCAGCCTGGGCCTCGATGCCGAGTACCAGAACACCTACACCGCGAGCCTGGCCTACACCAACTTCTTCGGCGGCGATTACAGCACGGTGGATGACCGTGACTTCGTGGCGCTGAGCGTCGGTGTGAACTTCTAAGCGGGCTGAATTTCAGGAAGAACAAGAACATGAAAATGACCAAGAATCTGTTGCAGGTCGGCGTACTCGGGCTGTCCATGCTGGCGAGCAGCGTGATGGCGGCGGTGTCGGCCGACGAAGCCGCCAAGCTCGGCACCAGCCTGACCCCGATGGGTGCGGAAATGGCCGGTAACGCGGCCGGCACCATCCCGGCCTGGAAACCGATGCCGAAGAACATCGGCAGCGTCGACAGCAAGGGTTTCCTCTCCGACCCGTATGCCAGCGAGAAACCGCTGTTCACCATCACCGCGCAGAACGTCGAGCAGTACAAGAACCAGTTGGCGCCCGGCCAGTACGCGATGATCAAGCGCTACCCGGACACCTTCAAGATGCCGGTGTATCCGTCCCACCGCGGTGCCACGGTACCGGATGACGTGTTTGCCGCGATCAGGGAGAACGCCACCAAGACCAACCTGGTCAGCGGCGGCAACGGCCTGGAGAACTTCAAGACGGCGATCCCGTTCCCGATCCCGAAAAGCGGCGTGGAAGTGATCTGGAACCACATCACCCGCTATCGCGGCGGCAGCGTGACCCGCCTGGTGACCCAGGCCACGCCCCAGGCCAACGGTTCGTTCAGCCTGGTGTACTTCCAGGACCAGTTCGTTTTCCGCGACAAGATGAAGGACTACGATCCGGCCAACCCGGGCAATATCCTGTTCTACTTCAAGCAGAAGGTGACCGCGCCGGCGCGTCTGGCCGGTGGCGTGCTGCTGGTTCACGAAACCCTCGACCAGGTCAAGGAGCCGCGTTCGGCGTGGGTCTACAACGCCGGCCAGCGTCGCGTGCGGCGTGCCCCGCAGGTGTCCTATGACGGCCCGGGTACCGCGGCCGACGGCCTGCGCACTTCCGACAACCTCGACATGTACAACGGCGCACCGGACCGCTACGACTGGAAGCTCGAAGGCAAGAAGGAGATGTACATCGCCTCCGACAGCTACAAGCTCGACGATCCGAAACTCAAGTACACCGACATCATCAAGGCCGGTCATATCAACCAGGACCTGGCTCGCTACGAGCTGCGCCGGGTCTGGCATGTGGTCGCGACCCTGAAGGAAGGCCAGCGCCACATCTATGCCAAGCGTGACTTCTACATCGACGAGGACACCTGGCAGGCGGCGGTGATCGACCACTACGACGGTCGTGGCCAACTGTGGCGCGTGGCCGAGGCCCATGCCGAGAACTACTACGACAAGCAGGTGCCGTGGTACGCCCTGGAAACCCTCTACGACCTGCAGTCCGGCCGTTACCTGGCGCTGGGCATGAAGAACGAAGAGAAGCAGGCGTATGACTTCGGCTTCACCGCCAGCACCAGTGACTTCACCCCCGCAGCATTGCGCCAGGACGGCGTTCGCTGAGGTTTTTCGTAGGACAGAGGCGCATCCTCTGTCAGAACGCCCCGACAGGTTCGGGGCGTTTTTTTGCCCGGCAAAACTGTGGCTAGATATTTCAATATGCAGGCATTTCGACACATTTACGCTAAAAAACCTTCATTGCGCTGACCATTCCCGCTAGTCTGCGCTGATGTGCCTTGCCGATAACCGCCTTTGACAAGAGCCGGCCATGACTGATCTGTTCCGTATGCCAGACCCCGTGGTCCCGGCCATACCTGCACTGGAAGGACGCTTCTACCGACCGCCGTTGCCAGAAGGGCATGTGCTGCGACCTCGTCTGTGCGAACGTCTGGGCGAGGGGCTCAATGGCCGTCTGCTGTTGATCAGTGCCCCGGCCGGTTTTGGCAAGAGTTCGCTGGCGGTGGAGTTCTGCCAGAGCCTACCCGGCCACTGGCAAAGCCTGTGGCTGGGGCTCAGTCCGCGCGACAGCGATCCGGGACGTTTCCTGGAGCGTCTGCTCGATGGCCTGCAACAGTATTTTCCCGACCTGGGTGGCCGAGCGCTGGGCCTGTTGAAAATGCGCCAGCGTCATCAGCCGTTCGCCTTCGAGGAGTGGCTGGACGGGCTGCTCGATGAGTTGGCGGTACAGCTTTCGAACAATACGCCCCTGCTGCTGGTGCTCGATGACTATCACCTGGCCCAGGGACCGGTGCTCGACCGTTGCCTGCAATTCTTTCTCAACCACCTGCCGCCGGGGCTGCTGGTGCTGGTCACCAGTCGCCAGCGACCGGAATGGCACCTGGCGCGTCTGCGCCTGTCGCGCCAATTGCTGGAACTGAGCGAACAGGACCTGCGGCTGACGCTCGGCGAGTCCATGGCGTTGTTCGACCGGCACCGCAACGCCTTGAGCGGCGAAGCCCTGCAGACCCTGATCGAGCGCAGCGAGGGCTGGGTCGCCGGTCTGCGCTTCTGGTTGCTGGCGGCACAGGCCAACGATGAGCAACTGCCCCAGGTCCTGCATGGCGGCGAGGGCCTGATTCGCGACTACCTGCTGGAGGAGGTGATCGATTTCCTGCCGGCGCACGTCCAGGCCTTTCTCTACGACACCGCTTCCCAGGAGCGTTTTTGCCGCGAGCTGTGCGATGCGATCCGCGAGTCCCATGACAGCGGGCAGATTCTCGATTACCTGCAATCGCACCAGGTCTTTCTCGTGCCGCTGGACGAGCATGGCCACTGGTTCCGCTACCACCATCTGTTTTCCGACCTGCTGCGCAGCCGCCCCGCGGCCAACGGCCTGGTCCCACCCGCCAGCCTGCATCTGCGCGCCTGCCGCTGGTTCAGCTCCCAGGGGTTGCTGGATGAAGCGGTGGAGCAGGCCTTGCGCGCCGGTCACCTGGATGTGGCGGCCAACCTGGTGCAGAACCTTTCCGAGGAGCAACTGCTGGCCGAGCAGAACGTCGGCATGCTGCTGCGCTGGAAAATGGACCTGCCCGACAGCCTGCTGACCAGTTCGCCACGCTTGATCGTGTTGTACGCCTGGGCATTGGGGCTGGCCTGTCAACTGGATGCGGCGCAGGAACTGGCCAGCAACCTGAGCAACTTCCTGCCAGCACCGTCGGCCACCGCGCAGCAGTCCATGCTGGCCCAGTGGCTGGCCCTGAGTGGCATCATCGCCCGCGGTCGCGGTGATCGTGAGCGGACCCTGGCCTATTGCGGCGAGGCCTTGCTCAGCCTGCCCCACAAGCGTTATGGGCAGCGCCTGCTGTGCCTGTCGACGCTGTCCAACCTGGCGATTGCCGAGGGCGACCTGTGGCGCGCCCGGAGCCTGAACCGGGAGTCCCTGGAACTGGCCCAGCGGGTCGGCAACCCGCTGTTCGAGGCTCTGGCCCACTATGACCGGGCGCGGGTGCTGCAGGCGCGCGGCGAAGTGCTGCGGGCACTGGAGGAGGTGCGGCAAGGCTTGCAGCGCCTGCAGGGCCTGCCCGCGCAACGGGTCTATGCGGCACGGGCGCGGCTGACGATATACGAGGGCTACCTGCTGAACCTGCGCCTGCAACCGCAGGCATCGCGCCAGCGCCTGCTGGCCGGACTGCACGAAGCACGGGCCTGTCGTGATGTCAGCGTGCTGATCGGCTATTGCGTGATCGCCTGCCAGGAAGGCCAGGGCGGCGACTTTGCCAGGGCCTTTGCCGAACTGGCCGAAGCCGAGCGGCTGATGCATGTCTGGGATGTGCCGCCGATCTACTACCTGGCGATGATCACCCTGGTCAAATGCGAGCTGTGGCTGGCCCAAGGGCGTGTCGACCTGGCCGAAGCCTGGCTCGGTCGCCTGGGGCAGACCTACACCGGCGAGCAGCCGGCCGCCGCGCCGGAGTTTCATCCCCAACTGCCGGCGCACATCGAGTTGCAGCAGGCGCAACTCGATGTGCGCCAGGGCCGACCCGAGGCGGCCCGGCAGCGCCTGGGCAGGCTGGTGGCCCAGGGGCAGGCCAGCGGGGGGCAACTGCTCAGCATCCTGGCCTGGAATCAACTGGTGGTGCTGGCGCTCGCCGAGTCGCGGGACGCCCAGGCCCGTTCGCTGTTCGCCCGGGCCATGGAGGCCGGAACCGGCGGAGCCCTGCTGCCGTTCCAGGCCCTGAGCTGCAGCCATCCGGAGTGGATGCGCGAGCAGTTGCTGGCGGGGCCGGAAACGCCCCTGCGCCAGAGTCTGCTGGGGCTGTTGCCGGCCCAGGTGGTACGTGAGCCCAGCCATCCGAGCGAACAATTGAGCGCCCGCGAGCTGGCGGTTCTGCAATTGATCGCCCAGGGCTGCTCGAACCAGGAAATCAGCGACCAGTTGTTCATCTCGCTGCACACCGTGAAAACCCACGCCAGCCACATCAACAGCAAGTTGGGCGTAGAGCGGCGCACTCAGGCCGTGGCGCGGGCCCAGGACCTGGGACTGCTGCAGTAGTTTGCGGCGTAATCCCCGTCCAGGGGGTGGCTATACGCCTTGTCTGCGCTATAACCAATAGACGTGTGATTTCCTTTGCGACGCCTGCCGCGCCGCACGTCCTGTGGTGGCCCAGAGGGCGGGAAACCTCCGGCGCCCTTCGATCATGAGTTACCAAGGAATGTCTGGGAGCAAGGAATGCGTGAAACCTCCTTCAATCCCGCTCCGGTTGTGCTGATAGTCGATGACCAGACAACCGATGCGCTTATTCTCAGTGAGTCGGTGCGGGACCTGGCACAGGTGTATGTCGCCAGCAGTGGTGAGGAAGCCTTGCGCGTGGCTCGCCAGTTTCGTCCGGATGTGGTTCTGCTGGACATAGAAATGCCCGACATGAGCGGCTTCGAAGTCTGTCGGGCACTCAAGGCCGACCCCAAGCTGTCCGACGCCGCGGTGATTTTCGTCACCTCCCATGCCCAGGCCGACTACGAGCTGCAGGCGTTGGGCTACGGGGGGATCGATTTCATCCAGAAACCCTCAACCTGCCGGTGGCCAGGGCCCATATCAACGCCCACCTGACCCTGCGCAACGAGGCCAAGCGCCTGGCCAATCATGACGCCCTCACCGGCCTGCCCAACCGCATGCTGCTGCAGGACCGGGCGGAACAGGCGCTGAAAATGGCCCGGCGCAATCACGGTCGGCTGGCGATGCTGTTGCTGGACCTGGACAACTTCAAGGCCATCAACGACTCGATGGGGCATTCGGTCGGTGATCAGATGCTCAAGTACGTGGCCACGCGGTTGTCGCTGATACTCGGCAGCATGGACACCCTCAGCCGGCAGGGTGGGGACGAGTTCATCATTCTGCTGTCGGAGGTCGACAGTTTCGAGGCGGTGGGCGATTTTGCCGAGCAGGTGCTGACCACCATTTCCAACCCCTTCTCGCTGCAAGGCAATCGCTACGACCTCAGCGCCAGTATCGGCATCGGCGTGTTTCCGGAGGACAGCGAAGACCTGGAGTCGCTCTACCGCCATGCCGACTCCGCGATGTATCAGGCCAAGCAGGCCGGACGCAATCGCTACCAGTTCTTCTCGCCGGCCATCGAAAGCGGTATGCGCGCCCGGCATCTGCTGGAACGGCATATGCGCGCCGCCATCGACGATGGGGTGTTCGAGGTTTTCTACCAGGCCAAGGTCGATGTCCGCGAGCATCGGGTGGTCGGCATGGAGGCACTGATCCGCTGGCGCGATGGTGGCGGCAATCTGGTTTCGCCCTCGGACTTCATCCCGCTGGCCGAGGAAACCGGGCTGATCATCCCCATCGGCAAATACGTGATGCTCCAGGCGTGCAAGGAGACGCGCAAACTGCACGAGCAGGGTTTTCCGGTTTGCGTCAGCGTCAACATCAGTGCCGTGCAGTTCCGCGAGTCGTCGTTCCTGGGGATGGTCAAGGACATCCTGCTCGATTCCGGGCTCGCCCCGCAGTGGCTGGAGCTGGAAATCACCGAAGGGGTGCTGGCCCGTGACACCGACAACGCCCGCGAAACCCTGATGGCGCTCAAGGCGCTGGGTGTGCACGTGGCCATCGACGATTTCGGCACCGGCTATTCGAGCCTGGCCTACCTCAAGCGTTTTCCCATCGATGTGCTGAAGATCGACCAGAGCTTCGTGCGCGACATGCTCACCGACAAGAGCGACCTGGCCATCGTCGAGGCGATCATCAAGCTGGGCCAGGCACTGGGGCTCGAGCTGGTGGCCGAGGGCGTGGAGACCTGGCAGCAGGCCGAGTTGCTGCTGGAACTGGGATGTCGGGTGATGCAGGGGTACCTGTACTGCCGGCCGGTTCCGTTTGCCCAGATACGTACCCTGCTGGCCTCCTGGTCACAGGCGACATGAGCCGTTGAGCGGCACGCCGTCACCGGCACAAGCCCACTGCCCGAGGGAGCCCGAGTTGAACCGATTTCATCTGTACGCCCTGAACGGGCGCGCCATCACGCTTCTGGTCATCGGCCTGGTTGCGACTTTCGTGGGTTGTCAGATCCTGCAGAACACCAACGAGCAGCGCGCCCGCGAAGCACTGGCCAACGCGGCCGACAGCGCGGTGGAGGCGGTGGTTGGCCGGCTGCAGAAGTATCAGTACGGGTTGCGCGGGGCGCGGGGCGCCATCGTCGCCAGTGGCGAAGAGAACCTGACGCGCGAGACGTTTCACCGTTACAGCCTCACCCGTGACGTGCCGGTCGAGTTCCCCGGGGCCCGCGGCTTCGGCTTCATCCGGCGGGTACCGGCCCAGGACCTGGAGCAGTTTCTGCAACGGGCGCGTGACGACAGCTCGCCCAGTTTCAGCATTCGCCAGTTCGCTCCCCATGAGGGCGATCTGTATGTGATCCAGTACCTGGAGCCCAACCGCGATCAGGCGGTGGCCATCGGCCTGGATATCGCTTCGCAGCCTGATCGTGCCGAAGCGGCGCGGATGGCCGCGCGTACCGGGGAGGTGCGGCTCACTTCGCCGATCACGCTGGTGCAGGCGGTGGGCAAGCCGAAGCAGTCCTTCCTGATCCTGCTGCCGATCTACAGGAGCGGCATCGTGCCCAAGACCGAGTCGGAGCGGGAGGCGGAAGTCGTCGGCTGGAGCTATGCCCCGCTGATGATCGAGAGTGTCCTGGCTGGCCTGGTGCCGGAAAGCGAGGCGATCAACCTGCGTCTGCGCGATATCACCGGGCCGGGGCCGGCGGTGGCGTTCTACCAGACGGCTCAGGACGCGGAGGCGGCGACGACAGGATTGCCGAGCCGGACCCTGGAACGCGACATCTACGGGCGCCGCTGGCAGATCGAGCTGCAGGCACTGCCGTTGTTCATCGAGCGCCTGCACCAGGTTTCGCCGCTGGTGGTGTTTGTGCTTGGAACCCTGGCCAGCGTGCTGGTGGCGGCACTGGTGGCCATCGCCGGAGTCAGTTCCCGGCGGCGCCTGCAGGTGCTGTCCGAGCAGCGGCGGCTGGCCCTGATCGTCGAAAACTCGGCGGATGCGATCATCGGCACGACCCTGGACGGTGTCGTGACCAACTGGAACCGGGGAGCGCGAAAACTGCTCGGCTACACCGCCCAGGAAGCGGTCGGCCAGCCGTTGCTGAAGCTGATCGTGCCACCCGGGCTGGCGGCGGAAGAGGCCGAGATCCTCAGGCGCATCGCGCTCGGCGAGACGATCGTCAACCTCGACACCGTGCGTCACAGCAAGGACGGGCGCAGTATCAATGTCTCGGCGAATGTCTCGCCGATCTGCGATGAAAGCGGTGCGGTGATCGGATCCTCGAAGATTCTGCGGGACATCACCGCGCACAAGGCCGCCGAGGCGCGAATTCTCGAACTCAATGCCAATCTGGAAGAGCAGGTGGCTGAGCGGACCTCGGAATTGCGGCGTATCAACCTGTTGTTCAGCAGCGTGCTGCGTTCGGCTTCCAGGGTAGCGATCATCGCCACCGACCTGGATGGCGTCATCAGTCTCTTCAACGAAGGCGCCGAACAGATGCTCGGTTACCGTGCCGCGCAACTGGTGGGCAAGGCCACGCCGACGATCCTGCATCTGGAGCAGGAAATCGCCGAGCGCAGTGCCGAGCTGAGTCGGGAATATGGGCAAGCCATCGAGGGCTTCCGGGTGTTTGCCCACAAGCCGGAGTTCGAGCACTCGGAAATCCGCGAATGGACTTATGTGCACAAGGATGGCAGGCACGTGCCGGTGAACCTGGTGGTGACTTCGCTGCGTGATGAGCAAGGCACGTTGACCGGGTACCTGAGCATCGCGATCGATATCACCGAACGCAAGGTGGCCGAACACCAGCTGGACCTGAGCCTGCAATCGGTGCGGCTGATTCGCGACCAGTTGCTGATGGCCGCCGACGTGGCGGAACTGGGTATCTGGACCTGGACCCTGGCCGACGGCACGCTGCAGTGGAACGAGCGGATGTTCGAGTTCTACAGCCAGCCATTGAGCCTGAAGGACAATGGCCTGACCTACGCGCACTGGTACGAGCGCGTGCATCCGGATGATGCCGAGGCGGTCGCTGCGCAACTGGCGGCGGCGGTGGCCGGCGAGGGAGTCTACGACCCGGTGTTCCGGGTGCTCGCGCCGGATGGCCGGATCCGTATCATCCAGGCCGGTGCGCAGATCGAGCGCGATGCCCAGGGGCAGCCGCTCCGGGTGACCGGTATCAATCGGGATATCACCACCCAGCGCGAGCTGGAGGCGCACCTGCTCCAGGCCCGGGACCGCGCCGACAGCGCCAGTGCGGCCAAGTCGTTCTTCCTGGCGAACATGAGCCATGAAATCCGCACGCCGATGAATGCGGTGCTGGGGATGCTGCAACTGGTGCAGCACACCGAGCTCAATGCCCGTCAGCGCGACTATGTGGTCAAGGCCCAGACTGCGGCCAAGTCCTTGCTCGGGTTGCTCAACGACATTCTCGACTACTCCAAGATCGAAGCCGGCAAGCTGCGCCTGGACCTGCACACCTTCGAACTCGAGGCGTTGATGCGCGACCTCGCCGTGGTGCTGGCGGGCAACCAGGGCAGCAAGGAGGTCGAGGTGATGTTCGACCTCGATTCCGAGCTGCCGGGCAGCCTGGTCGGCGACAGCATGCGTCTGCAGCAGGTGCTGATCAACCTGGCGGGCAATGCCCTGAAGTTCACCCAGCAGGGCCAGGTGGTGGTCAGCCTCCGCCAGTTGCAGCGCCTGGAGGGCCAGGTACAACTGCGGGTCGAGGTCTGCGATACCGGCATTGGCATCAGCGCCGAACAACAGCAGCGGATTTTCGAGGGCTTCACCCAGGCGGAGGCCTCGACCACCCGCCGCTTTGGCGGTACCGGGCTGGGCCTGGTGATCTGCAAGCGCCTGGTCGGCCTGATGGGCGGCGAGTTGCTGGTCGAAAGCGAGGAGGGCAGCGGCAGCCGGTTCTGGTTCGACATCACCCTGGACGTGGCCCGCACCGAGCCGTTGCGGTTGTCCTGCCCCGGTGTGGATTCGCAGATGCGCCTGCTGGTGGCCGACGATAACTCCATGGCCTGCGAGCTGCTGCTACGTACCGTGCGCTCCCTGGGCTGGACGGCGGACACGGTGGATGGCGGCACGCGGGCGGTGGAGAGCGTGCGCAATGCCCAGATGCGTGGCGAACCCTACGATGTGGTGCTGATGGATTGGCGCATGCCGGACATGGACGGGCTCAGTGCTGCACGATTGATCAGCCTGCAGGAACAGAGCGCCCCACCGCCGATGGTGATCATGATCACTGCCTACGGCCGGGAGGTGTTGGCGGATGTGCATCATGAAGGCGATGCCCCCTTCGTCGGCTTCCTCACCAAACCCGTGACGCCCCTGCAGTTGGCCGATGCCGTGCAGCGGGCTTTCAGCAGCAGCGAAGCGGTTCCCGAGGTACGGCCGGGGCCTGTGCGCCAGCGGCGTCTGGCCGGCATGCGCCTGCTGGTGGTGGAGGACAATGCGCTCAATCGCCAGGTCGCCGACGAACTGCTCAGGGGCGAGGGTGCACAAGTGGTCCTGGCCGAAGGTGGCCTGGAAGGTGTCAGCCAGGTGTTTTGCGCTTCGACTCCTTTCGATGCGGTATTGATGGACATCCAGATGCCGGATATCGACGGCATGGAGGCGACCCGGAGGATTCGCCGGCAGGCCGATTTCGCCTCGCTGCCAATCCTGGCGATGACCGCCAATGCCTCCAGCAGCGATCGTGAGGCCTGCCTGGCGGCAGGGATGAACGACCATGTGAGCAAGCCCATCGACCTGGAGGAACTGGTACTGACCCTGCGTCTGCAGACCGGTCGTGAAACGTCGCAACCGAAAGTGCTCGAAGCCGCTGGCGGCGTGGCGGACACGGTGCTGGAAGCGCGCCAGTCGATCATGGCCCGCTTTGGCGGCAATCTCGAACTGATCTCTACGGTCCTCTACGGTTTCGGGGCGGAACTGGAGAAGCAACTGTCGCTGCTGCCCAACCATCTGCAGGACCGTGACGGGCCGGCGCTGGCCGCGGTGCTGCATGCGATCAAGGGCAGTTCCGGGACCATGGGGGCCCAGGCCCTGTCACAGCGTGCCGGGGCTCTCGAGCGTGAACTGATGTATGGCGATGCCGCCGCGATTGCCCGGGTGCTCGACGACCCGCAATGGCTGCCGGAACTCAGGCAACTGCTGGCGCGCAGCGTCGATGAGTTGCAGGCGACGTTCGGCAACGGCTACCGGGGCGACTCAGCCCGGGACATGGCCGCCGGGTCGCGTTCTTGAAGCCGGTGGAGGCCACTCCTTATACTTTTCGCAACAGGGTCCCTGGTTCGGCATTTCAATCGCCAGGGGCCTTTTTATGGTCTTTCGAGCCTGTTGCAGGAGCAGCCCATGGACGCCGCAAAACCCGCGCTGATCCGCGAAACCTTCCCCGTCGGCCCGTTGCAGTGCAACTGCACCATCATCGGTGATCCGCTGACGAAAAAAGCCATCGTCGTCGATCCGGGGGGCAACCATGAGTTGATCCTGGCCCGGCTCGATGCCCTGGGCCTGAAGGTGGTCAGCATTATCCACACCCATGCGCACCTGGATCATTTCCTGGCTTCCGGCCAATTGAAGGAAAAAACCGGGGCCACCCTGCATCTGCACAAGGACGACCAGTTCCTCTGGGACAACCTGGAGATGCAGTGCAACCTGTTCGGCGTGCCCTACACGCCGGTACCGTCGCCGGACCGGTGGCTGGCCGATGACGAGGAACTGGCCTGTGGCTGTGGCGTGGCCCTGCATACGCCGGGACATACGCCGGGCTCCATGAGCTTCTGGTTTTCCGAGGCTAGACTGTTGATTGCCGGGGACACGCTGTTTCGCCGTGGCATCGGCCGGACCGACCTGTGGGGTGGCGACCAGGCCACCATCGTCCGTTCGATCAGGCAGCGCCTGTATACGCTGGACGAGGAGGCGACGGTGGTCACCGGTCACGGGCCCGACACCCGGCTGGGCGATGAGATGCGTGAAAACCCTTTTGTGCGCGGTTGAAAGGTTTCATGGAATTTTTGCCGTCGGTCGTGTTCAAACGCCAGCACAGGTCCATCGCCAACGGCCTCTGCACTTTCAATGAGTAGGAGCTAGATCCATGTTCACCTCGCGTCGTTTGATTCTCGTCGCAACCACCGTTGCCATGCTGTCCGGCTGTGCAACGCAAAACCCGTATGACAACCAGGGACAGGTGGAGCAGGGTGGCTCCTCGGGCATGAGCAGAACCGTCAAGTATGGTGGCCTGGGCGCCCTGGCCGGTGCCGTCGCCGGTGCCGCCATCGACCACAACAACCGTGGCAAGGGTGCACTGATCGGTGCCCTGGTCGCTGGCGCGGGTGCCGCCGGCTACGGTTACTACGCCGACCAGCAGGAAAAGAAACTGCGTGAAAGCATGGCCAACACCGGCGTCCAGGTGCAGCGTCAGGGTGACCAGATCAAGCTGATCATGCCGGGCAACATCACCTTCGCCACCAACTCCGATGCCATCGCCAGCAGCTTCTACCAGCCGCTGAACAACCTGGCCAACTCGCTCAAGGAGTTCAACCAGAACCAGATCGAGATCGTCGGCTACACCGACAGCACCGGCAGCCGCCAGCTGAACATGGACCTGTCCCAGCGTCGCGCGCAGAGCGTGGCCAACTACCTGACCTCGCAGGGCGTCAACGGTGCCAACCTGTCGGCCCGTGGTGCCGGCCCGGACAACCCGATCGCCAGCAACGCCGACGTCAATGGCCGGGCGCAGAACCGCCGGGTGGAAGTCAACCTGCGTGCCATTCCTGGCCAGCAGTATGGTCAGCCGCAAGGGCAGTACCAGCAGCAGGGCCAATACCCGCAACAGGGTCAGTACCAGCAGTATCCGCAGGGCCAGCAATACGGTCAGCCGGTGCAGCAGTATCCTTGAGTGCCTGACTGAAGGCCGGATGTGAAATGAAAAAGCCCGCCTGATCACTGATCGGGCGGGCTTTTTCGTGGGGCTGAAGTCGGTTTATTTCTTCAGGCCGTAATGCTCGTCGAGCATGCCGGGCGCATTCGGCGCCTTGGGCGCGTAGTCACGCGGCGGCTCCTGGTTTTCCCGGGGCGGGGTCAGGCGTTCCCGTGGCGCCTGGGGCGCTTCGGAATGCAGGGCGGCCAGCAGGCGTTGGCGGGTCAGTTCGTCAAGGGCCAGGCGGTTGGCGCCCTCGGCGAGATGGTCCTGCACTTCCTGGTAGCTCTGGGTGAGTTTCTTGACCAGGGCAGCGGTGCTGTTGAAGTGGGTGACCACCTCATTCTGATAGGTATCGAAACGTTCCTGGATATCGTCCAGCTGACGCTGCGTGCTGCTGGGAGCGGCACTCGGGACCAGACGGGCGACCAGGAAACCGATGGCGACACCGGCAACCAGGGCAAGAGTCGGCAACAACCAAACTAAGAGCGAGTGTTCCACGAGTCCTTCCTCTATAAACGGCTTTGCTTTACGTTAACGGCTCGGACCTGCGCTGTATACCGCGATCTTCTGGTCGCAAGCTGTCAGGCACAGACTTTTAGCTAGACGAGTCGACCCCTAGAGAGGTCACGGAGTTCATTCCTTGCTTATGCGTGAAACCGCTTTTTTCATCGACGGCCCGGTCGGTCAACTGGAAGCCTTGTACCTGGACAACCCCGAGCCCCGCGGTCTGGCGTTGATCTGCCACCCCAACCCGGTGCAGGGGGGGACCATGCTCAACAAGGTCGTCTCGACCCTGCAACGCACCGCCCGCGATGCCGGGCTGATCACCCTGCGTTTCAACTACCGCGGTGTCGGGGCCAGTGCCGGCAGCCACGATATGGGCAGTGGTGAAGTCGATGATGCCGAGGCCGCCGCGCAGTGGTTGCTGGCGAAACATCCGGACCTGCCGCTGACGCTGTTCGGTTTCTCCTTCGGCGGTTTCGTCGCGGCCACCCTCGGCGGTCGTCTGGAAGCCCGTGGCCAGTCGCTCAGGCACCTGTTCATGGTGGCCGCGGCGGTGATGCGTCTGCGTGCCGAGGATCGCCTGCCAGTGGGCTGCCCGCTGACCCTGATCCAGCCGGAAGCCGACGAAGTGATCGATCCGCAGGTGGTCTATGACTGGTCCGCTGCGCTGGATCGTCCCCATGAGCTGCTGAAAGTGGCAGAATGCGGACACTTTTTTCATGGCAAGCTGACCGATCTGAAGGATCTGCTCCTGCCGCGCCTCTCGAATTGATAGCAGTCTGACTAAGCGATTACCCATGACGACTCGTACGCGTATCCTCACCGGCATCACCACCACCGGCACGCCGCATCTGGGCAACTACGCCGGCGCCATCCGCCCGGCGATCCTGGCCAGCCGCGACAGCAATGCCGACTCCTTCTATTTCCTGGCCGACTACCACGCGCTGATCAAGTGCGACGACCCGCTGCGCATCCAGCGTTCGCGCCTGGAAATCGCCGCGACCTGGCTGGCCGGTGGGCTGGATGTGGACCGCGTGACCTTCTATCGCCAGTCGGACATCCCGGAAATCCCCGAGCTGACCTGGCTGCTGACCTGCGTCGCGGCCAAGGGCCTGCTCAACCGTGCCCACGCCTACAAGGCCTCGGTGGACAAGAACGTCGAGGCGGGCGAGGACCCGGATGCCGGGATCACCATGGGCCTGTACAGCTACCCGGTGCTGATGGCGGCGGACATCCTGATGTTCAACGCGCACAAGGTGCCGGTCGGCCGCGACCAGATCCAGCACGTGGAAATGGCCCGCGACATCGGTCAGCGCTTCAACCACCTGTTCGGCCAGGGCAAGGAGTTCTTCGTCATGCCCGAGGCACTGATCGAGGAAAGCGTGGCGACCCTGCCGGGCCTGGATGGCCGGAAAATGTCCAAGAGTTACGACAACACCATTCCGTTGTTCACCAGTGCCAAGGACATGAAGGACGCCATTTCGCGGATCGTCACCGACTCCCGCGCGCCGGGCGAAGCCAAGGATCCGGACAACTCGCACCTGTTCACCCTGTACCAGGCGTTCGCCACGCTCGACCAGGCTGCCGCTTTCCGCGCCGAGCTGCTGGATGGCCTGGGCTGGGGCGAAGCGAAGAACCGGCTGTTCCAGTTGCTCGATGCCGAACTGGGCGAGAAGCGCGAGCGTTATCACGAACTGATTTCCCGCCCGGCGGACCTGGAAGACATTCTCCAGGCCGGTGCGCAGAAAGCCCGCAAGGTGGCCACGCCCTTCCTCGCGCAACTGCGCGAAGCGGTCGGCCTGCGTTCGTTTGTCAACCCGGTGCAGGTGGCCGAGACGAGTAAGAAGAAGGCCGCCAAGGCCGCGCGTTTCGTCAGCTTCCGCGAGGACGACAGCTTCCGCTTCCGCCTGCTGGCGGCCGACGGCGAGCAACTGCTGCTGTCGCGCAAATTTGCCGATGGCAAGGCCGCTGGCGCAGTGACCAAGCAGTTGCAGTCCGGACAAGCCTTGGACATTCGCAGCCAGGGAGGGACGGTTCAGGCTGGCAATTTTGAGATTCGCAGCGGGCTCCCTCGTTTCAGCGTCTGGTTGGAAGGTGAATATGTCGCCGACAGCCCCGAATTCGCCGACGAAGCGGCCCGTGACGCGGCCATCGAGGCTCTGCGCGTGGCTCTGACGCCGGTTCAGGACTGACCCAACGTTCGACCCGACCAAGGGCCGATTGCCATTCCTACGGGCCATCGCTAAAGTGACGGCCCGTTTTTGTTACCTCGCTAACGAAATTATGACGCCCCTAGAACGATATCAAGCTGATCTGAAACGTCCCGAGTTCTTTCATGACGCGGCCCAGGAAACGGCTGTGCGCCATTTGCAGCGCCTGTACGACGACCTGGTCGCGGCCTCGCAGAACAAACCGGGCCTGCTCGGCAAGCTGTTCGGCAAGAAAGACCAGGCGCCGGTCAAGGGCCTGTATTTCTGGGGTGGCGTGGGTCGCGGCAAGACCTACCTGGTGGATACCTTCTTCGAAGCGCTGCCCTTCAAGGAAAAGACCCGTACGCACTTCCACCGCTTCATGAAGCGCGTGCACGAGGAAATGAAGACCCTGGGCGGCGAGAAGAACCCGTTGACGATCATCGCCAAGCGCTTCGCCGCCGAGACCCGGGTGATCTGCTTCGATGAATTCTTCGTCTCCGACATCACCGACGCGATGATCCTCGGTACCCTGATGGAAGAACTGTTCAAGAACGGCGTGACCCTGGTCGCCACCTCGAACATCGTCCCGGACGGCCTGTACAAGGACGGTCTGCAGCGCGCGCGTTTCCTCCCGGCGATCGCCCTGATCAAGCAGAACACCGAGATCGTCAACGTCGACAGCGGCGTCGACTATCGCCTGCGTCACCTCGAACAGGCCGAGCTGTATCACTTCCCGCTCGATGAAGCCGCCCACGAAAGCCTGCGCCAGAGCTTCCGCGCGCTGACGCCGGAATGCACCCAGGCGGTGGAAAACGATGTGCTGATCATCGAGAACCGCGAGATCCGCGCCTTGCGCACCTGTGATGACGTGGCCTGGTTCGACTTCCGCGAACTGTGCGACGGCCCGCGCAGCCAGAACGACTACATCGAGCTGGGCAAGATCTTCCACGCCGTGCTGCTCAGCGGCGTCGAGCAGATGAGCGTCACCACCGACGACATCGCCCGTCGCTTCATCAACATGGTCGACGAGTTCTACGACCGCAACGTCAAGCTGATCATCTCGGCGGAAGTCGAGCTCAAGGATCTCTACACCGGTGGTCGCCTGACCTTCGAATTCCAGCGGACCCTCAGCCGTCTGCTGGAAATGCAGTCCCACGAATTCCTGTCGCGGGCGCACAAGCCCTAGGACAGCGTCCGGGGCGTCGCTCGACGCCCCTCGACTACAGGTCGAAATGCCCGAGCCAGTCGGGCAACTCCTCCATGCATTGGCAGCCGAGCAGTAGCCACAGCAGTATTCGCGTCTTGCGCGGGCAGAGGGCGCCAGCCATCTGCACTCCGCGCTTGAGCAGATCCATCTCGCTGCCGATGAAGCCATACGATTTGGTCGCCGTCGGGCCCGCACCTGTGCGTGTTGCCACCACCACCGGGATATGTCGCGCCAGGCCAGCGGCAATGTTGGCCCAGTGCTCGCTGACATGACCGGCGCCGAAGCCGGCGATGACCAGCCCCTCGTAACCCAACCCCGGGAGCTGCTCCAGCAGCAGGGTGTCGGCTGACAGGGTCGCCTCGAGCATGGCGACTCGCTGGTCGAGACGCTGCGGCAGTGGCAGGGTCCTGCGCTCTGCCGGTGGGTGCAGGTAGCGGACGTTGTTCTCGATTATCAGCCCGGCCGGACCGAACAGCGGCGAGCTGAACGCCTCCAGTGCCAGTGCGTCGATCTTGCGTACCCGGGCAGCGGCGTGAACCTGGCCGTTGAGTACCACCTGGACGCCCCGCTTTCGACTCTCGGCAGCCAGCGCCACCAGACCGGCCTGCAGCAGGTTGGCCGGGCCGTCGGCGCCGAGTTGCGAGGACGGGCGCATGGCTCCGGTCAACACCAGTGGCGTATCGAACGGCCAGAGCAGGTCGAGGAAGAATGCGGATTCCTCCAGGGTATCAGTCCCCTGGGTGATCAGTACCCCGCTGGCCCCTTGGGCAACCTGTTCCCGAGCCCAGGCCAGGACATCGAGCAGCCGTTCGAAATCCAGCGAGGCGCTGGCTTGCAGGCACAAGGTTTCGACGATGACCCGGGCGCTTGCGTTGAGTTGCGGGACCTGAGACAGCAGAGTCTGGCCGTCCAGGCTGGGCATGACTCCGCCGTTCGGGCGGGCTGCCTGCATGCTGACAGTGCCGCCGAGGGCAGCGATGGAAAGCAAGGGAAGGGACATGGTGTACTCGCTGGTTGAGGACTGAAAGAACCTGGCCGGCAACCCAAGGGGAGTGCCGGTTCAGGGGAGTGGTCGCAATGGGGCAATTCCGTTGGCGAGCCTGCGAGGATCAAGTCAGGCGCAGCATTACCCCCACCAGCGGGACGATCAGCAGGGTGCTGATGGCCATCGACAACACGTTGCCGATGTACGGGTGCAGGTAAGTGGGCAGACGCCTTGACAGTGCCACGGCCAGGGGCGGTGCAAGCAGGGCACCAAACATCGCACTGGCGAGTACCACCAGGGGACTGCCGCCGTGGCTGAGGACCGCAGCGGGAGCCACCGATACGATCGGTATGTAGGTGGGATACCAGCCGAGTTCGATCCATTGTTGGCGCCAGAGCGTGACGCCAATGACCGAGGACAGTGCCTGAGCTGCAAGTATCGACAGCAGCAGGCCCGAGCCATAGGCCGGCGCGAGCGGGTTCAGCACATAGGCCAGCAGCACGCCGAGCAGCAGGCCGAGACTTGCCCATTCGTTGCCGAAGAACGGTGCTTCGGAGAAGTCCGCCAGCACCCGGCGCATGCCCCAGCCCAAGCCATACTTGTGCGTTTGGGCTGGCTGGGGGGATGCCGATGTTTCGCGGGCTGGCGGCAGAGGCCGTACCAGCATCGGCCAACTCCGGCAGATGAGAAAGGCCAGCACGCTACCCAGTGCCATGCCTGACACGTTGCCAATGACCGCGGGCAGTTCCAGTGGCGTGCACAGGAAATTGACCAGTAACAGGCACAGTGGTGTGACCAGCAGCGCGCCCATCACCGCACCGGTAACGGCGATTCTCCAGCCTGCACCGAACAGCAGCACCGTCGCCGCTGGCACTGAGACGAAAGCGGCGAACGTTGGTTGCCAGCCGAAGCGTGGAACGGTCCAGCCCCACAGCAGGTTGCTCAGCAGCAGGCCGAGCAGCGAACTGCTGATCAGCCAGGGCCACAGTCCGCTGCCATACGCGATGGCGAAGCCCTGCCAGGACTTGCCCTGGCGGTAGGCCCAGTGGCCGAGGGCGGCGCCGGCCAGCAGCCCCAGTGAAGCCAATTCGTGTTTGTAGAAAGCCACTTCGCTGATATCGCCGACCCACCAGCGCAGCCAGGCGCCCGGCGCTGGCAGGCTGTCCATCATGTGCTGGTAGTCCGGCCATGGCGGCAGGCTGCCCGACAGCATCATCCAGGCAATCAGCAGGCAGGGAATCACCAGGTAGAGCGTGAGCAGGTAGGCAGGCAGGTAGTCACGTTGGTTCTCAAAGGACCGCTTGTTCATGACCGCCTCCTTGTCAGCGTGGTAGGGCAGGATGGCGGGTATAGCCGAGCATGCTGTCATAGAGATCGGCGCGACGGTCACGTGGCAGGTCGTTCAGGCTGTTCCAGATCGGTGCGCTGCGAGCCTGGGAGAGATCGATGTCGGCATACAGGATGACCTCCTCCTCGGCGCTTGCCACTTCGCCAATCGGCCAACCGTTGGTGCCGGCAATCAACGAGCAACCTAGAAAGCGCTCGCCACGGTCACTGCCGATGCGGTTCGCAGCGGCGATGAAGACGTTGTTGACATGTGCGGCGGTGATGGTCAGGTAGGACGCCATGCAACGGCCGCTTTGGTCGAACAGTGGGGGTGGGGTCCAGACCCAGTTGTTCAGGCTGCAGATGATGTCTGCGCCCTGTTGGCCAAGTAGCCGCGGGACTTCGGGGAACCAGATGTCCCAGCAGATCAGCAGGCCGATGCGCCCGATAGGGGTATCGAACACCGGGAAGCCAAGATCACCGGGAGTGAACCAGAGCTTCTCGGCGTTCCATAGGTGCGCCTTGCGGTATTTGCCGATGAATCCTTGCGGGCCGATCAGTACCGCCGAGTCGAACAGTTGTATGCCATCACGCTCGGCAAGACCCGCGACCAGATAGACCTGGTGCTTGCAGGCCAGGTCGATCCAGGCCTGTACGCTGTCTCCGGCCGGAATCTCCTCGGCGTGGGCGAAAGCTTCCTCGCGGTCGCGGAACATGTAGCCGGTGTTGGCCAGTTCCGGCAGCACGATGAGATTGGCTCCGGCGCTCGCCGCCTGGGTTGCAAGCTCGAGAGTGCGCTGCAGGTTGTGCTTGCGTCGGGTGATACCGACTTGGGGGTCGAACTGTACGACGGCAATGCGGGCGGGGCTGATGGCGTGTCTGGAGTCATTCATTTGATGTGCTCTCATTCTTATTACCCAATCCGATTGAATTGGTGGGTTTATGAGATGCCATCAAACGAAATTTATCTGTCGGCTTTTTCCTCTGAGTTCTGCGGGGTATTTCCTGATGTCGGCGAGGTATTTTGAACGTTCCCAGGCGTTTTCGGGCGGCTGGCGTAGATGGGGTAATCATTCAATCTGAACCCGCCGTTGAAACGGGCTCCAATCCTGTCGCAGAGGTGGATGACGGTGTCCACCGCTCCGCGCAGGCAGGGTTCGGTCCAGCCGGCGTCGACGCAGAACGACTCCCCGCAGAGGTAAAGGCCACTGCCGGCCGAGTAGTTGCGGTTGTAGCTCATCAGGTCGATGACATCGTAGTAGGTCCCGGGGCGATACAGCCGTGCCGCGCCGAGAGCGTTGCGATCAGTGATCCAGCGATGGACCCGGGCCTTGTCGGCATCGATGTAGGGAGAAATACGTCGGTTGATATTGCTGGCGCGCAGCAGGATCCGGTCCAGCTCGGCGATGCACTTGGCGACCAGTTCCCGGTCGCTGAATATCGCCAGCTTGGTCGCATCGTCCTCCCAGGTGTAGCTCAGCAGAATGCAGTCGTTGGGGTAGCTCTCGTTGTAGCGGTAGGTGTAGACGTCGTGAATCAGGCTGTCCGTGACCATCGCCTGGGGAATGCCATGGGCGTCGCTGAAGAAGCGCTTCTGCAAGGGCGCGAATACCTTGCAACTGGTTTCCCAGTGCGCTGTCTGGTAGGCGTTGCGGATTTGAAATGGCAGCATCTGCTCGGTGAAGCCAACGAGCTGGATCGTGGTTTCGATCAGCCAGGATGGCAGGGTGAGTACAACCGAGTCGAAGTCTTCGTGGCAGGACAGGCGTCGCTGCGGGTCGCTCCATTGCCGTTCGTAGTGCACGCGGATCTTCTGGTTGGTCAGTTTGCTCAGGCCCGTGACCCTGGATTGGCTGGAGAATCCCGCTCCGCGTTGTTTGCAATGGTCGAAAAAGGAACTGCCTGGCTTGTCGATATCCAGGAACAGCATGCACTCGTCCAGCGCTGCAACTCCCAGGTATCGGGGGCCATCGAAAGCCAGCCCGTGGGAGTCGAGCAGTTCGTACTGGTGCAGATGAGGTGCCGGTAGAGGCTTGCCTCGATCGTCGACGCGACCGTGGATCAGTTGCAACTGGTCGCTGAACCCGAAGAGTGCGGTTCGTATCGGATACAGGCAGCACGCGTCGTAAAATGCTCCCCAACTGCCGTCGCCGATACCGATCGCGTAGAAGATCGCCGATTCCTCTGCGTTCATACCCACCCCGCCGAAGTCACCGGGGTTGGATGGATTCCAGTTCTCCAGCGGTGCCAGAGCCAGCAGACTGCGAAACGACAGGCTTTCATAACGCTGGGCGATGGCTGCCCAAAGGCTTTCCCAACCCGGGCCGGCATAGTGTGTCTGTATCTGCTTGTCCAGGCGTGCAACGAAGGCCCTCCATTTGCCATATACCCGCTGCAGCGATTCACCGGGTGGCGGCGTTTGCCCGTCATGGTTGTTCCAGATGAGCATCTGTGGAGTGGTTTGCGTGTCCAGCAGGCCGTCGCGCAGGAAAATCCCGGTGCCGTTCACATGGGCGCTGCCGGGGTTGGCAAAGTCGGAAATCTTCAACTGGAACAGCTTCGTGTAGTAGGCCTGCAGGGATCGCCCTTCGAGTGGCGGCTCACCGCGTCGATTGAAGAAGGGCAGGCGCATGGCGCCCATTTCGAAGGGGGTGGAGCCGGCGCCGGCGGGCAGGCTTCGGTCCACCACTGTCAGATGGCGCCCACCGACCCGGCTCGATTGTTCGAACAGGGTTATGTCGCGCAAGCCGCAGCGCAGCAACTCCCTGGCCGTGGTCAGCCCGGTTATTCCGGCGCCAACGATGGCGACCTTGTGATTGATACCGCTGGCATCGGCAATGCCGCCGGGTTGTTCAACCAGTTTTCGGTAGTCGAAACACAAGTCGGGTGGGTTGGGGAAAGGGGGCGCCAACGATTGTTGTCCGGTTGAGGCGTACCGTGTATGGGGGTTGCGGGCGATTCGGACGGCATCCTTGAAACTCCTTGTCATTGGCCGTTGGGAGAGGGTTGCCGAACGAGTCTGGAGTTTCGAGGTGGGGACTGCGCGGTATTCTGGTATGGAGGTTCAGGGCGCTCCTGCCTATGCAGTCGGACAGCAGCGCCGTGGTTCAGGCGGCCTGCTGGAACTGTTGTCGATACTGGTTCGGTGAGAGTTCGGTGTGCTGGCGGAACAGTCGCGCAAAGAAACTGGCATCGTCGTAGCCGACCTCGTAGCTGATGGTCTTGATGCTCTTGCGGGTGCCGGACAACAGGCCCTTGGCGGTCTCGATGCGCAGGCGCTGCAGGTAGTGCAGCGGCTTGTCGCCGGTGGCGGTCTGGAAGCGGCGCATGAAGTTGCGGATGCTCATGCCGTGGTCGCGGGCCACATCCTCGAAGCGGAACTTGTCGGCGAAGTGTTCTTCGAGCCACTGCTGGATCTGCAGGATGATCACGTCCTGGTGCAGCTTCTGGCCGCCGAAGCCGATGCGTCCCGGCGCGTAGCTGCGCTGCACTTCGTAGAGGATGTCGCGGGCCACGGCCTGGGCGATGTTGGCCCGCAGAATCGCTCGATCAGGTAGATGTAGAGGTCGCAGGCCGAGGTGGTGCCGCCGGCGCAGTACAGGTTGTCGGCGTCGGTCAGGTGCTTGTCCTGGTTCAGGTGGACGTTGGGGAAGCGTTCACTGAAGGTGTTGAAGAAGCGCCAGTAGGTGGTGGCCTCCTTGCCGTCGAGCAGGCCGGCTTCGGCCAGCCAGAAGACCCCGGTCGCCTCGCCGCAGAGCACGGCGCCACGGGCGTGCTGTTCGCGCAGCCAGGGCAGGACCTGCGGGTAGCGTTGGCAGAGGTTGTCGAAGTCGTCCCAGAACGCCGGCAGGATGATCACATCGGTATCGGCCAGGCCGCCGTCCACCGGCATGATCACGTCGCTGAAGCTGCCCACGGGGTTGCCGTCCGGGCTGACCAGGCGTGTCTCGAAGGCGGGGGTGAGTCCCTGGCCGAGCTGCTTGCCATGGCGCAGGCTGGCGAGATGGAAGAAGTCCTTGGCTTGCATGAGGGTCGAGGCGAAGACCCGGTCGGTAGCCAGGATGCTGACGCGCCGCAAGGACGTCGAGGAAGTGTTAGCCATGATTCGATTATTCTTATAAGGGATAGTGGTCAACAAACGGCTGGATCGTCTTATTTTTTGTCGCATGTGTCCAGTGGTTCGAGGTAAAACGCTGGCATAGGCTCACTGGGCCAATCCCGGCTTCAGTGTGTCTGCAAGGTGCCCGCATGATTCCCAGAACCCTGTTCAGTTCCGAGCACGAGCTATTCCGCGGCAGCGTACGCAAGTTCCTCGAGCAGGAGGCGTTGCCCTTTCATGCCCAGTGGGAAAAGCGTGGTTATGTCGATCGCGAGCTATGGAGCAAGGCGGGGCAGGCGGGGATGCTCTGCTCCCACCTGCCGGAGGCCTACGGCGGCATGGCGGCGGACTTTCTCTACAGCGCGGTGGTGATCGAGGAGATCAGCCGGCTGGGCCTGAGCGGCATCGGCTTCTCGCTGCATTCGGACATCGTCGCGCCGTACATCCTGCATTACGGCAGTGAAGCGCTGAAGCTCAAGTACCTGCCGCGCCTGGTCAGTGGCGAAATGGTCACGGCCATCGCGATGACCGAGCCGGGGGCCGGTTCCGACCTGCAGGGGGTCAAGACCACGGCGGTGCTCGATGGCGACGAGTATGTCCTCAATGGTTCGAAGACCTTCATCACCAATGGCTTTCTCGCCGACCTGGTGATCGTGGTCGCCAAGACCGATCCGAAGGCCGGGGCCAAGGGCACCAGCCTGTTTCTGGTCGAGGCCGATACGCCGGGCTTTGCCAAGGGCAAGCGGCTGGAGAAGGTCGGGATGAAGGCCCAGGACACCTCGGAGCTGTTCTTCCAGGATGTCCGCGTGCCGAAGGAGAACCTGCTGGGGCAGGCCGGCATGGGCTTCGCCTACCTGATGCAGGAACTGCCCCAGGAGCGCCTGACCGTGGCGGTGGGCGCGCTGGCGTCGGCCGAGGCGGCGTTGCAGTGGACGCTGGACTACACCCGCGAACGCAAGGCCTTCGGCAAGGCGATCGCCGACTTCCAGAACACCCGCTTCAAACTGGCGGAGATGGCCACCGAGATCCAGATCGGCCGGGTGTTCGTCGACCGCTGCCTGGAGTTGCATCTGGAGGGCCGGCTCGATGTGCCGACCGCGGCGATGGCCAAGTACTCGGGCACGGACCTGCAGTGCAAGGTGCTCGACGAATGCGTTCAACTGCATGGTGGCTACGGTTTCATGTGGGAGTACCCGGTGGCCCGGGCCTGGGCGGATGCGCGGGTGCAGCGGATCTATGCGGGGACCAACGAGATCATGAAGGAGATCATTGCGCGATCGCTGTGAGGGCGGGAGCTGAGGCTGCGCAGCCCGGGATGGCCCGTTCGCGGATGAATCCGGCTCCCACAGTTTTTCGGCGCTCACGGAACCTGTGATCTACGCGACGACTTGTGGGGGCCAACGGTCTTCAGCTTACTGCCGATAAGCTGCAGAACCTGGCTGACATGCGTCGCGCTTCCTGGGAGCCGGATTCATCCGCGAACAGGATCTCATGGCAGACCCCGTTCCCGGTTTACGGCGCCGGGTTCGGCTGATCCTTGTGGATCGCCTCTATCCCCGCCAGCACTTCCTCCGACAGCTTCAGTTCGGCACTGGCAATGTTGCTGTCCAGCTGTTCCAGGGTCGTGGCGCCAATGATGTTGCTGGTCACGAACGGCTGCCCGGTGACGAACGCCAGGGCCATCTGTGCCGGGTCCAGGCCGTGTTCGCGGGCCAGGGCGACGTAGCGGCTGCAGGCGGCTTCCGATTGCGGGTTGAAGTAGCGGCTGAAGCGGCTGTAGAGGCTCAGGCGGGCCTTTTCCGGGCGCGCACCACCTTCGTACTTGCCCGAGAGGAAGCCGAACGCCATCGGCGAATAGGCCAGCAGGCCGCATTGCTCGCGCAGGGCGACTTCCGCCAGACCGACCTCGAAACTGCGGTTGAGCAGGTTGTAGGGGTTCTGGATCGACACCGCCCGCGGCCAGCCGCGGCGCTCGGCTTCGAGCAGGAATTTCATGGTGCCCCATGGCGTTTCGTTGGACAGGCCGATGTGGCGGATCTTGCCGGCCTTGACCTGCTCGTCCAGCGCTTCGAGGATCTCCTCGATCGGCGTAAAGGTCTCGTCGGCCTTGTGCTTGTAGCCCAACTGCCCGAAGAAATTGGTGCTGCGCTCCGGCCAGTGCAGTTGGTAGAGGTCGATCCAGTCGGTCTGCAGGCGCTTGAGGCTGGCATCCAGGGCTTCGACGATATGCCGGCGGTTGTGCTTGAGGTTGCCGTCGCGAATATAGCCGATGCCGTTGCCGGGGCCGGCGATCTTGCTCGCCAGGACCCACTGGTCGCGGTCGCCACGCTGCTTGAACCAGTTGCCGATGATGCGTTCGGTGCTGGCATAGGTTTCGGCCCTGGGCGGCACCGGGTACATCTCGGCGGTGTCCATGAAGTTGATGCCGGCGGCCTTGGCGCGCTCGATCTGGGCAAAGGCTTCGGACTCGGTGTTCTGCTCGCCCCAAGTCATGGTCCCCAGGCAAATTGCGCTCACGTTCAGGTCGGTTCGGCCTAGCTGACGGTATTCCATTGGCTGCTCCCGTGGGAAAACACCCATAAAAGCAGGTTGAATTTTTTTTGGCAATCTGGATAATTGCGCACCTCTTTATGCAGTGGAAGTGATGCGCCGCCGCCAAAGAATCTTGCCGTTGAACGGACGCGCCGACCCGAGCCCCCGATAGCGTCTGTATCCGGCTGCCTTTGACCTTGTCAAAGTACGCACTATTCAGTAAGATCCGCCGTCTTAATTTACAGGCGGCCCCTGAGGCTATAAAGAATGAAAACTTTTACTGCTAAACCGGAAACAGTTAAGCGCGACTGGTTTGTCGTCGACGCTGCTGGTCAGACCCTGGGTCGTCTGGCCACCGAAATCGCGAGCCGTCTGCGTGGCAAGCACAAAGCCGAATACACCCCGCACGTCGATACCGGTGACTACATCGTCGTCATCAACGCCGAGCAGGTTCGTGTGACCGGTGCTAAAACCTCCGACAAGATGTACTACTCCCACTCCGGTTTCCCGGGCGGCATCAAGTCGATCAACTTCGAAAAGCTGATCGCAAAGGCCCTGAGCGCGTGATCGAGACCGCGGTAAAAGGCATGCTGCCTAAGAACCCGCTGGGTCGCGACATGTACCGTAAGCTGAAAGTCTATGCGGGCGCTGTACACCCTCATACTGCTCAGCAGCCCCAAGAACTGAAGATTTAACGGAATAGTTCATTATGTCGGCGACTCAAAACTACGGCACTGGCCGTCGCAAGACCGCAACCGCACGCGTTTTCCTGCGTCCAGGTACCGGTAACATCTCCATCAACAACCGCTCCCTGGACACGTTCTTCGGTCGCGAAACTGCCCGCATGGTAGTTCGTCAACCGCTGGAACTGACCGAGACCGTCGAGAAGTTCGACGTCTACGTCACTGTCATCGGTGGTGGCGTGAGTGGCCAGGCTGGCGCAATCCGCCACGGCATCACTCGTGCCCTGATGGATTACGACGAAACCCTGCGCAGCACCCTGCGTAAAGCTGGTTACGTTACCCGCGACGCTCGTGAAGTTGAGCGTAAGAAAGTGGGTCTGCGTAAAGCGCGTAAGCGTCCGCAGTACTCGAAGCGTTAATTCGCTACCCGCTTCAAAAGAAGCCCGGTTCCCATGTGGAACCGGGCTTTTTTTATGGGCGAAATATTTGCTGTGACAACTTGCCACATCCGTAGACCCCCTATACTACAAGGCCTGGGGCACTGTGTGCCGGGTAATTACCTTGTCAGAGGTGGGGCTTTTCATTACCATTCGGCAAAATTTTTATAACGATAGATTTTTACTTAGACGCCTGATTTAACAGGCCACAAAGCTGATGGGAGAGGACTGAATGAGCAATGACGGCGTGAATGCAGGCCGGCGTCGCTTTCTCGTAGCAGCCACATCCGTGGTAGGAGCTGCAGGAGCGGTAGGGGCTGCGGTCCCGTTCGTGGGGTCATGGTTTCCCAGTGCCAAGGCGAAAGCCGCCGGTGCACCGGTGAAAGTGAATATCGCCAAGATCGACCCGGGGCAGCAGATGATTGCCGAGTGGCGTGGCCAGCCGGTCTTCATCGTTCGCCGCACCGAAGAGATCCTGGGGAATCTGACGAAGATCGAGGGGCAGCTCTCCGATCCAACCTCCAAGAACTCGGTACAACCCCCCTACGTCGATCCGAAGACGCGTTCGATCAAGCCGGAAGTGCTGCTGCT
Organism: Pseudomonas sp. Tof1; assembly: GCF_055390395.1. Lineage (NCBI taxonomy): Bacteria > Pseudomonadati > Pseudomonadota > Gammaproteobacteria > Pseudomonadales > Pseudomonadaceae > Pseudomonas > Pseudomonas sp. Tof1. Next base: position 1,072,899 of record NZ_AP024344.1, read on the forward strand.
GATCGGTATCTGCACCCACCTGGGTTGCTCTCCCACCTTCCGTCCGGAAGTGGCACCCGCCGACCTCGGCAAGGACTGGGTAGGCGGCTATTTCTGCCCTTGCCACGGTTCCCACTACGATCTCGCCGGTCGTGTCTACAAGGCCCAGCCCGCGCCTTTGAACCTGCCGGTTCCGCCGCATTCCTATGAGTCCGACACGATCATTGTCGTTGGCGTCGATCAGGAGAAAGCGTGATGAGCAAGTTCATGGATTGGGTTGATGCGCGCTTCCCCGCCACCAAGATGTGGGAAGACCATCTCAGCAAGTACTACGCACCGAAAAACTTCAACTTCCTCTACTTCTTCGGCTCCCTGGCGCTGCTGGTGCTGGTCAACCAGATCGTCACCGGTGTCTGGCTGACGATGAGCTACACCCCTTCGGCGGAAGAGGCCTTCGCCTCCGTCGAATACATCATGCGTGATGTCGAGTACGGCGCGATCCTGCGTCTGCTGCACTCCACCGGCGCTTCGGCGTTCTTCATCGTGGTCTATCTGCACATGTTCCGTGGCCTGCTCTACGGTTCGTACCAGAAGCCGCGCGAGCTGGTCTGGCTGTTCGGCATGCTGATCTACCTGGCGCTGATGGCCGAGGCCTTCATGGGCTACCTGCTGCCGTGGGGGCAGATGTCCTACTGGGGCGCGCAGGTGATCATCTCGCTGTTCGGCGCGATCCCGGTCATCGGTAACGACCTGACCCAGTGGATCCGCGGTGACTACCTGATTTCCGGGATCACCCTGAACCGCTTCTTCGCCCTGCATGTGGTGGCCCTGCCGATCGTGATTCTCGGCCTGGTGGTGCTGCACATCCTGGCGCTGCACGAAGTGGGCTCGAACAACCCCGATGGTGTCGACATCAAGAAGAAAAAGGACGAAAACGGCGTACCGCTGGACGGCATTCCGTTCCACCCGTACTACACCGTGAAAGACATCGTCGGCGTGGTGGTGTTCCTGTTCGTCTTCTGTTCCGTAGTGTTCTTCTTCCCGGAAATGGGCGGTTATTTCCTGGAAAAACCGAACTTTGAGGTGGCCAACGCCTTCAAGACGCCGGAGCACATCGCCCCTGTCTGGTACTTCACACCGTTCTACGCGATCCTGCGGGCGGTGCCGGACAAGCTCATGGGGGTTCTCGCCATGGGCGCCTCGATTGCCCTGCTGTTCGTGCTGCCGTGGCTGGATCGCAGTCCGGTCAAGTCGATGCGCTACAAGGGCTGGCTGAGCCGGATCTGGCTGGTGATCTTCTGTGTGTCCTTCCTGATCCTTGGCTGGCTGGGCGTCATGGCGCCGACGCCGGAGCGTACGCTGCTGTCGCAGGTGTGCACCGTGCTGTATTTCGCCTACTTCATTCTGATGCCGTTCTATACCCGGCTCGAGAAGACCAAACCGGTTCCGGAAAGGGTGACTGGCTGATGAAAAAACTATTTGCTGTTTTGCTGCTCGCGGCCCTGCCGGTTCTGTCCTTCGCTGCCGAGCATGGTGGTCCCGAGCTTGAAAAGGTCGACATCGACGTTTCCGACAAGGCGGCCATGCAGGATGGTGCGCGGACCTTCGCCAACTACTGCATGGGTTGCCACAGTGCCAAGTTCCAGCGTTACGAGCGGGTCGCAGATGACCTGGGTATTCCCCATGACCTGATGCTCAAGAACCTGGTGTTCACCGGCGCCAAGATCGGCGACCACATGAGCATCGGCATGCAGCCGGCGGATGCCAAGGCCTGGTTCGGTGCGGCTCCGCCCGACCTGACCCTGGTGGCGCGGGTGCGTGGTACCGACTGGCTGTACGGTTACCTGCGTTCTTTCTACGAGGATCCGGCACGTCCATGGGGCGTGAACAACAAGGTCTTCCCGAACGTCGGCATGCCGAACGTGCTGGTGGGCCTGCAGGGTCGTCAGGTCGTCGGTTGCAAGCAGGTGCAAATCGTCGAGAATGGCAAGAAGCAGTATGATCCGCTGACCGGCACGCCATTGACTCATGAAGCGTGCGACCAACTGACCATCGTGCCGAAGACCGGTGCCTTGACGGAAGAGCAGTTCGACGAGAAGGTCAAGAACCTGGTGACCTTCCTGGCCTACTCGGCCAACCCGGTGAAGCTGCAGCATCAGCGCATCGGTACTTACGTTCTGCTGTACCTGGCCTTCCTCTTCGTATTCGCTTATCTGCTCAAGCGCGAATACTGGAAGGATGTGCACTGATAACGTTGTAATATAGCTGTCAGTCAATCGTGCGCGCCCAAGGGTGCCTCTGAGACGTAACGAACTGGTGTGGAGGGGGCGGAGCCGAAAAGGCTTCGCCGGCCGTCTTCTCCACTCGTTACGGGAGGCTTCCCTTGGGCGCGCTCGTTTTTGCGTTTCGACCATTTCAAACAAGCGAGGAGGACCGCCATGGGCGTGACCAATCGGTTGGCCTGTTACTCCGACCCCGCCGACCACTATTCCCACCGAGTGCGTATTGTGTTGGCGGAAAAGGGTGTCAGTGCCGAGATCATCAGTGTCGAGGCGGGACGTCAGCCAGCGAAGCTGACTGAAGTGAACCCTTACGGCAGCCTGCCCACCCTGGTCGATCGTGACCTGGCGTTGTGGGAGTCGACTGTGGTGATGGAATACCTGGATGAGCGTTACCCGCATCCACCGCTGCTGCCGGTTTATCCCGTGGCGCGGGCCAACAGCCGGCTGCTGATGCATCGCATCCAGCGTGACTGGTGCGGGCTGGTCGACCTGATCCTGGACTCGCGGACCAAGGAGCCGGCGCGTGTGCAGGCGCGCAAGGAACTGCGCGAGAGCCTCACCGGGGTATCTCCGTTGTTCGCCGACAAGCCTTTCTTCCTGAGTGAGGAGCAAAGTCTGGTCGATTGCTGTCTATTACCGATACTCTGGCGTTTGCCAATTCTGGGTATTGAACTGCCGCGGCAAGCCAAGCCGCTGCTCGATTATATGGAGCGCCAGTTTGCGCGTGAGGCTTTCCAGGCAAGCCTGTCTGGTGTCGAACGCGATATGCGCCAAGGAGCTGCTTAATGAACTCCAGCCGTCCTTATTTGGTTCGTGCCCTGTACGAATGGATAGTGGATAACGATTGTACGCCGCACATCCTGGTTAATTCCGAGGCCCCCTCGGTCCAGGTGCCGCAAGGCTTTGCCAGCGACGGGCAGATCGTCCTGAATATTTCTCCAAGTGCCGTGCGTCACCTGCACATGGATAACGAAGCGGTCAGTTTCGAGGGGCGTTTCGGTGGTGTGGCCCATACGCTGTATGTGCCCATTGGCGCGATTCTCGGGATCTATGCCCGGGAAAACGGCCAGGGCATGGTCTTCGATCTCGAGTCGCCACTGGAAGACGACGACAATGAAGTCGAGCCGGATGACGATGGGCCGGAGCCGCCGCGTCCGAGTGGGCGTCCTAGCCTGAAGGTGGTGAAGTAACAGCAGCGGATGGGCATGAAAAAGCCCCTGTCATCTTTCGGTGACAGGGGCTTTTTCGTTTGCGGGGGCAAGGCCCTCAGTCGATGTACTCGAACAGTTTGACGATCTTCTGCACGCCACCGACGCCTTGTACCAGGTTGGTTGCGCGTGCGGCTTCCTGCTGGGTGACCAGGCCCATCAGGTAGACGATACCGTTCTCGGTGATCACCTTGATGCGCGAGCCGGGGATGGTGTTGTCAGTCAGCATCTGGGTCTTGATCTTGCTGGTCAGCCAGGTGTCGTTGCTGCGTGCGGCGAACGAGGAGGGCTGCAGGATCTGCAGTTCGTTGTTGACCTTCTTCACGCGCTGGACGCTCGACGCAGCCTGTTCGGCCTTGGCCTTGAGGTCTTCGCGTGGCGTCTGGCCGGCGAGCAGGACGATGCCGTTGTAGCTGCTCACGACGATGTGCGAGGCGGCGTCCAGATCCGGGTCGGCCTTGGCGACGTTGACCGCGACCTTGGTTTCGATCACCGAGTCGTCGATCTTACTGCCCAGGGTGCGGGTGCCCTGGTCGTCATTGATCGGACCATCGCGGGTTGCGGTCAGCACCGAGCTGCAGCCACTGAGGCCCAGGCACAGAGTCAAAGCCAGCAGGCTAAGGCGATTAACGGTCATTCTTCACTCCCGAACAGTTGGCTGTCGATCAGATCGCACAGGCAGTGGATCGCCAGCAAGTGGACTTCCTGGATACGTGCGGTGACATGGCTGGGAACGCGGATCTCCACGTCCTCGGGCAACAGCAGCGAGGCCATGCCGCCACCATCACGTCCCGTCAAGGCTACGACAACCATTTCGCGATCATGTGCGGCCTGGATTGCCTGAATAATGTTGGCCGAGTTGCCGCTGGTGGAAATGGCCAGCAAAACATCGCCAGGCTGGCCGAGGGCGCGGATCTGTTTGGAGAAGACTTCGTTGTAGCTGTAGTCGTTGGCGATCGAGGTGATGGTCGAGCTGTCGGTGGTCAGGGCGATGGCCGGCAGGCTCGGTCGTTCGCGTTCGAAGCGGTTGAGCAGTTCCGAGGAAAAATGCTGGGCGTCGCCCGCCGAGCCACCATTGCCGCAGGAGAGCATTTTGCCTTCGTTGAGCAGGGCATTGACCATGATCTGGCTGGCTTGCTCGATGTGAGGTGCAAGAACGTCCATCGCCTGTTGCTTGGTGTCGATACTGGCCTGGAAAAGCTGGCGAATTCGGGATTGCATGTCCATCAATGTAGGTGACCTTAAGTGGGGCGGTTGCCTGGCTCGAGTGCTGCCCGGATGGTTCCGGGCCGTTCGGCGCAAGTCGTGTGCGGCCCGTAAAGCAAAGAGCAAAATCGGTGAATGAAAGTAACCGGGTCGACAGTCGGGTTCAGCTGTCGAAGGCATTCCGTAGCCAGTTCAATCGGGGTGCCATGTCGAGGGCGCCTTCTATGGCAACCACGTCGAAACGGCAGGGGCTGCTGGACCAGCGCGATTCGCGTTGCAGGAAATACTGCGCCGCGAATATTAACTTCTTGCGCTTGCGGGCATCGATACTGCCCGCGGCACCACCCCATTGGGTGTTTTTTCTATAACGAACTTCGACGAATACTACTGTATCGCCGTCGAGCATGACCAGATCAAGCTCGCCGCGTTTACATGACCAGTTCTGCGCCAGCAGGCGCAGTCCCTGTCGTTCGAGATGCCGGAGCGCGAGGCTCTCGGCATCCTTGCCGCTTTCCAGGCGTGAGCCTTGCGGCATCAGCGTGGGGTATCCGGCAGGCGCTGGACCTGACCGCTGACGAACTGTGCCCAGGGCAGTTGGCGCTCGACCCGTTGACCCTGGTCCATGCTCAGGCTGCCGGAGAGGCCGTCGATGCGGCTGTCTGGCAGTGCCTTGAGCTGGCCCAGGCGTGGCGCCAGGCGAAAGGCGTCGACACCCATGGCGTACAGGCGGCCCAGGCTGCCGGCGGCTTGTGGCCATTGCGCGGTCACCTGCTTGCGCAGCGGATCGTTGGCGTCCAGCAGCCACGGGGTTTCGCAGAAGCGAATGCCGTTCATGTCGTTGTACTGGTTGATGTCGCCGGTTGCACTGAACAGGTGGGAGGTGCCGTACACCGGTACGTCACCGGCGTACTGGAAGTTCAGGGTCGGTTTGATCTGCTGGGCCTGCTGCGGTGTGGCGGCAAGGAAGATGAACTCGATGTCCTGGCGACGCGAAGGCTGGGCGACAACCTGGCCACCCACGGTGCTTTGCAGGCTCTTGGCGCGACCTTCGCTCTGACGCAACTGGAACAGGTCGGCGATCTGTTGGGCCAGGGCTACCGGCTGGTCGACACGTTCGACACCGATCACGGTGCCGCCGTTGGCTTCCCAGTCCTGGCGGAAGGCCTTGAGTACGCGGTCGCCCCATTCACCTTTCGGCACCATGGCGGCAGCGCGGTGCAGGCCGTCGGCACGGGCGCGACGCGAAACTTCGCGGGCTTCGTCTTCTGCGGCGAGGCCGAACTGGAACAGTTGCGGCGGGTTCTGCGCGCTTTCGCTGTAGTTCAGTGCGAGGGTGGTGATCGGCAGTTGCGTACGAGCGCTGAGCTGCTTCACCAGGGGTTTTTCCAGCGGGCCGACGACCAGTTGCACGCCGGCGGCCTGGGCCTTGCGATAGAAATCGTCGAGGGAGGTCAGGCGCGAGCTGTCGTAGAACTCGATGGCCGGTGGCTTCTGTCCGGCTTGCTGGGCCTGGTACTGGGCCGCCATGAAACCCTCGCGCAGAGCCTTGCCGACCGAGGCCAGCTGGCCTTCGTTAGGCAGCAGCAGGGCGACCTTGTTCAGCGGCTGGCTGGCCAGCTCCTTGAGTTTCACCAGCGCCTGCGGCAGTTGCTGGGCTGCCGGGTGCTTGGGGTTCTGTGCCCGCCAGGTGTCGATCGCCGCCTGTTGCTGTTCCAGCGTGCCGGAAGTCTTCACCGCCAGGGCCAGGCCGAGCCAGCCGCTGAGGTCGTCGTTACCGCTGGGTTGCAACTGATCGGTCGGCAGTGCGGCGATCAGTGCCCAGATCGCTTCGTGGTTGGCGCGAGCGGCATCGCCACTGAGCAGCGGGGCGATGAAGATGCGCTCGCGAGCGGCTGCCAGGGTCTGGCCGTCGGCTTCGAGGGCGCGGGCGCGAACGGTCTGGGTGCGGATCTGCTGGTCCACCGGCAATTCACCCAGGTGCTCCAGGCTCGGGTGGCTCAGGGCGGTGAGGGCCGCCTTCGGCTGATTGCGGGTCATCGCCAGTTCGGCGGCCAGTGTGCTGGCGAAAACCTGTTGGCCCGGCTTGAGCTGGTCCAACTGCACCTGGGCAAGGATCTGCGCGGCGCGACCGGTGTCCTTCTGGCGGTAGGCCAGGTCGGCGGCGGTCAGGCGCAGCAGGGCGGCCTTGTCCGGTGTCTTGCTGGCGGAGGCCTGTTCGAGCAGTTGCTCGATGCTGGCGTCCGGGGTCCGTGGGAGTTCGCCAAGGCTGGAAGAGGGCGAGCTGGCGCAGGCCGCCAGCAAGGCAGCGAGGCAGAGGGCAGAGAACAGCCGCAGGCAAGCGATCATGTAAGTGTTCCTGATACTCGATCAAATTAGCGTGGAATTGTACCCAAGCACTGGCCGGGGCGCGATGTCGCTGGCGTGAAACCGTCAATTTTGGTCGTACAAGGCGTGTCAGAGACCCGGCTCTTTGCGCCTGGGCGGGGTCATCGCGCCGTCGTGGAGCATATCGGCAGGGCTTCTACGCGCTACAATGGGTTTTTCGTTCTTCTTGAGGTGTGCGCTTTGACTGCTCCAGGTGCTTTGAATTCCGCGATGGGCTCGCTTTATGTGGTGGCGACGCCCATCGGCAACCTGGATGACATCAGTGCGCGAGCAATGAAGGTGCTGCGCGAGGTGGCGCTGATCGCGGCGGAGGACACCCGGCATTCGCTGCGGCTCTTGCAGCACTTCGGCATCAACACGCCACTGGCGGCCTGCCATGAGCATAACGAGCGTGACGAGGGCAGCCGTTTCATCGCCAAGCTGCAGGCGGGCGAGGATGTTGCCCTGATCTCCGATGCTGGCACGCCGCTGATTTCCGATCCCGGCTATCACCTGGTGCGCCAGGCGCGTGCCGCGGGGATCAAGGTGGTGCCGGTCCCGGGCGCCTGTGCGCTGATCGCGGCGCTGTCGGCGGCGGGTCTGCCGTCCGACCGGTTCATCTTCGAGGGCTTCCTGCCGGCCAAGGCGGCGGGGCGTCGTTCGCGTCTGGAACAACTGCGCGAAGAACCTCGGACGCTGATCTTCTATGAGGCACCTCACCGCATCCTCGAATGTCTGCAGGACATGGAAGCGGTGTTCGGTGCCGAGCGCCCGGCGCTGCTGGCACGTGAGCTGACCAAGACCTTCGAGACGCTCAAGGGGCTGCCGCTGGCTGAATTGCGCAGCTTCGTCGAAGCCGACAGCAATCAGCAGCGTGGCGAGTGCGTGGTGCTGGTCGCCGGCTGGAGTGCCCCGGAAGGCGATGAGGCAGTCGGCGCCGAGGCCATGCGCATTCTCGACCTGCTGCTCAAGGAAATGCCGCTCAAGCGCGCCGCCGCCCTGGCGGCGGAAATCACCGGTGTACGCAAGAACCTGCTGTATCAGGTGGCGCTGGATAAGCAGAAAAATGACTGACGATTTTTTCGTGGGGCCATTCGGCTATTGATGTCGGAATGGTCCTGGGTGGCACATCTTGTCCCGGCATGCCGGGGCGATGACGGCTTTAATGCTTGTCCTTCTGGCCATGTGCCGGTAACCTGCGCGGCGGAGAGTCGATTGGACAGTCGCTGCCCTTCATGAAAATTGGAGGGGGGAGGAAAGTCCGGGCTCCATAGGGCGGAGTGCCAGGTAATGCCTGGGGGGCGTGAGCCTACGGAAAGTGCCACAGAAAACAACCGCCTAAGCACTTCGGTGCCGGTAAGGGTGAAAAGGTGCGGTAAGAGCGCACCGCACGTCTGGTAACAGTTCGTGGCTAGGTAAACCCCACTCGGAGCAAGACCAAATAGGGTTCCAAGGCGTGGCCCGCGCTGGAACCGGGTAGGTTGCTAAAGATGTCCAGTGATGGCCATCGTAGAGGAATGACTGTCCTCGACAGAACCCGGCTTACAGATCGACTCTCCACTTTTTCCCCTCCCTGCCCGCAATCGCTGGCAGAAGCGCATTTGTAATATCGAAAAAATCTTAGTCTTAACAAACTACTTTAACTTCTGACCTCAAGTTTCTGAGGCGCATCGAGTTTGCCCGGAAGAAACCTCTCCAGATTCTCGCAAAGTCTCCTTTTACGCTCCTAAATCTCCGTTCTGTAAGGGTTTTCCTTAAGACCGTGCCTTGACGGTGTGGTGGGCGCATTCCTATAGTGTGCGCAAGTGGAGGAAAGTGGCATGAAGTGGGTTTTTTGGACGTAAAACGCTAATATTTGGAGAAACGCAGCTGTGTTTCGCGGAGCCAACGCTATCAGTCTCGATGCCAAGGGCCGTCTCGCCATGCCGAGTCGGTACCGTGACGAGCTCGATTCGCGTAGTTCCGGACAACTGATCGTCACCATCGATGCGGTCGATCCCTGCTTATGTGTATATCCACTCGACGAGTGGGAACTGATTGAGACCAAGTTGCGTGCGCTGCCGTCGTTGCGGGAAGAGAACCGCCGTCTGCAGCGTTTGCTGATTGGTAATGCCGTCGATCTCGAACTCGATGGCAGTGGCCGTTTTCTGGTGCCGCCGCGCCTGCGTGAGTACGCGAAGCTGGACAAGCGCGCGATGCTGGTGGGCCAACTGAACAAGTTTCAACTGTGGGACGAGGACGCCTGGAATGCTGTTGCTGCAGCGGACCTGGCGGCCATTCAACAACCGGGCGCGATGCCTGATGAACTGCGTGATCTGATCCTGTGACTATTGATAGCGGCTTTAACCACATCACCGTACTGCTTGACGAAGCCGTCGAGGCTCTCGCCGTACGCCCTGATGGCTGCTATCTGGATGGCACCTTCGGTCGGGGCGGGCATAGCCGCCTGATTCTCAGCCGACTCGGACCTGATGGCCGACTTCTGGGTTTCGACAAGGATCCACAGGCGATTGCCACCGGGCAAGCGCTAGCGGCCGAAGACGGCCGCTTTGTCGTTGTGCAGCGCAGCTTTGCCGAGCTGGGGGCGGAGGTCGCCGAGCGGCAGATGGCGGGCAAGGTCAATGGCATCCTGCTCGACTTGGGCGTTTCCTCGCCACAGCTGGATGACCCGCAGCGCGGCTTCAGCTTCATGAATGACGGTCCGCTGGACATGCGCATGGACCCTTCGCGGGGGATCAGTGCCGCCGAGTTCATCGCCACCGCGCCGGTGGAGGAAATTGCCCGGGTCTTCAAGGAGTACGGCGAGGAGCGTTTCGCCGGTCGCATGGCCCGTGCCGTGGTCGAGCGTCGTGAAATCAGGCCTTTCGAGCGCACGGCCGATCTGGCCGAGGTGCTCAAGGTCGCCAACCCGGCCTGGGAGAAGGGCAAGAACCCGGCGACCCGGGCGTTCCAGGGCCTGCGTATTCACGTCAACAATGAGCTGGGCGATCTCGAAGCCGGCCTCGAAGCAGCGCTGGACGCCCTCGAAGTCGGCGGTCGCCTGGTGGTGATCAGCTTCCACTCGCTGGAAGACCGCATCGTCAAGCTGTTCATGCGCCGCCTGGTCAAGGGCGAGGAAGACAACCTGCCGCGTAACCTGCCGGTCCGCCACCAGGCATTCGAACCGCGCATCAAGGTGCACGGCAAGGCCCGGTTCGCCTCCGACGCCGAGCTCAAGGCCAACCCGCGTGCTCGTAGTGCCGTCATGCGTGTCGCGGAGAAATTGCGGTGAGCAAGCTCTACGCCAAGCCACTTCCGGGCGGAAGCTTTTTCATGTTCCTGCTATTTGTCGCCGTACTGGTGTCCGCCATCGGCGTGTCCTATAGCGCGCACTGGAACCGCCAACTGCTCAACTCGCTCTACAACGAGCTGAGCGTGCGGGACAAGGCCCAGGCCGAGTGGGGGCGACTGATCCTCGAGCAGAGCACCTGGACCGCCCATAGCCGTATCGAGACCCTGGCCACCGAGCAACTGAAGATGCGCATTCCCAGCCCGTCCGAGGTCAGGATGGTGGCGCCATGATGAAGCTCGAAGGCGCGCTCTATCCGTGGCGTTTCCGCGTCGTGCTCGGCGCGCTGGCGCTCATGGTCGGCTATATCAGCTGGAAGATCGTCGACCTGCAGGTCATCGATCGTGCGTTCCTGATCGGCCAGGGCGACGCGCGCAGCATGCGGCACATTCCGATTCCCGCCCACCGCGGCCTGATCACCGACCGTAACGGCGAGCCCCTGGCCGTGAGTACGCCGGTGACCACGCTGTGGGCCAATGCCAAGGAAATGCAACTGGCCAAGGATCGCTGGCCGGCCCTGGCCCAGGCGCTCGGGCAGGATCCCAAGCTGCTGGCCGAGCGCCTGGAGCAGCAGGCCAACAAGGAGTTCATCTATCTGGTCCGCGGCCTGACCCCGGAGCAGGGCCAGGCCGTGCTCGATCTCAAGGTTCCCGGTGTCTACGGCATCGAGGAGTTCCGGCGTTTCTATCCAGCCGGTGAAGTGGCGGCGCACATGGTCGGTTTTACCGACATCGACGACCACGGGCGCGAAGGGGTGGAGCTGGCCTACGACGAGTGGCTGGCCGGGGTGCCCGGCAAGCGACAGGTGATCAAGGACCGGCGCGGCCGGCTGATCAAGGATGTCCAGGTAACCAAGAACGCCAAGGCCGGTAAGCCCTTGGCGTTGTCCATTGACCTGCGCCTGCAATACCTGGCCAACCGCGAACTGCGCAACGCCCTGGTGGAAAACGGCGCCAAGGCCGGCAGCCTGGTGATCATGGATGTGAAGACCGGCGAGATCCTCGCCATGGTCAACCAGCCGACCTACAACCCGAACAATCGTCGCAACCTGCAGCCGGCGATGATGCGCAACCGCGCGATGATCGACGTGTTCGAGCCGGGTTCGACCATGAAGCCGATCTCCATGAGTGCCGCCCTGGAAACCGGACGCTGGAAGCCCAGCGATACGGTCGAGGTCTATCCCGGCACCCTGCAGTTGGGCAAGTACACCATCCGCGACGTTTCCAAGACCGAAGGCCCGGTGCTCGACCTGACCGGTATCCTGATCAACTCCAGTAACGTGGGGATGAGCAAGGTCGCCTTCGATATCGGTGGCGAGGCGATTTTCCGCGTCATGCAGAAAGTCGGCCTGGGCCAGGACACCGGTCTCGGCTTCCCTGGCGAGCGCGTCGGCAACCTGCCGAACTACCGTGAGTGGCGCAAGGCCGAAACCGCGACCCTGTCCTACGGCTATGGCCTGTCGGTGACCGCCATCCAGCTGGTGCACGCGTTCTCGGCCCTGGCCAACAATGGCAAGATCGTGCCGCTGACCCTGATCAAGACCGACAAGACGCCCGAAGGTACCCAGGTCATCCCGGAAAAGGTCGCCAAGACCATGCAGGGCATGTTGCAGCAGGTGATCGAGGCGCCGCGGGGTGTCTGGCGTGCCAAGGTCCCGGCCTATCATGTCGCCGGCAAGTCCGGTACCGCGCGCAAGACATCGGTCGGCACCAAGGGTTATGCCGAGAACTCCTATCGCTCGCTGTTCGCCGGTTTCGGCCCGATGAGCGATCCGCGTTACGCCATCGTGGTGGTGATCGACGAACCAAGCAAGGCCGGCTACTTCGGTGGCCTGGTTTCGGCGCCGGTCTTCAGCAAGGTGATGTCCGGCACTCTGCGGCTGATGAACGTCAGCCCGGATGACCTGTCGAGTATTCCGCAGCAGCAAGCCATCGCCGCGCCGGAACCTGTAAAAGGAGGGCGTGGTTAATGTCCCTGAGCCTGAACAAGATTTTCCCTCATGCCGGTCGCGATCTGCTGATTCGCGAGCTGGCGCTCGACAGCCGCAAGGTGCGCGCCGGTGACCTGTTCCTGGCGGTGCCGGGTGGCAAGGTCGACGGCCGCAACCATATCGCCGATGCGCTGCAGCGTGGGGCGGCGGCGGTTGCCTATGAAGCCCAGGGCGCTACCGTGCTGCCGATCACCGATGTCCCGCTGATTCCGGTCAAGGGCCTGGCGGCGCAGTTGTCGGAGATCGCCGGACGCTTCTATGGCGAGCCGAGCCGGCAACTGAACCTGGTGGGTGTCACCGGTACCAATGGCAAGACCAGCGTCAGCCAACTGGTGGCCCAGGCCCTCGACCTGCTTGGTCAGCGCTGCGGGATTCTCGGCACCCTGGGCAGCGGGTTTCATGGCGCGCTCAACAGCGGCATGCTGACCACGCCGGATCCGATCGCCGTGCAGGCGACCCTGGCCGACCTGAGGAACGCCGGTGCCAGGGCCGTGGCCATGGAGGTTTCCTCCCACGGCCTGGATCAGGGCCGGGTCAGTGCCCTGGCCTTCGACGTGGCGGTGCTGACCAATCTCTCGCGCGACCATCTCGATTATCACGGCACCATGGAAGCCTATGGTGCGGCCAAGGCCAAGCTGTTCGATTGGGCCAACCTGCGTTGCCGGGTGATCAACCTCGACGACGACTTCGGCCGGCGGTTGGCAACTGGCGAGCACGAATCGCGGTTGATCACCTACAGCCTGCAGGACAGCAGTGCCCACCTGTATTGCCGGGACGCCCAGTTCGGTGACGAGGGGGTGCGCGCGACGCTGGTGACCCCGCAGGGCGAACATCATTTGCGCAGCACGCTGCTCGGCCGCTTCAACCTGAGCAACGTCCTGGCAGCCGTGGGCGCCTTGCTGGGGCTGGATTACGCCCTGGATGAAATCCTGCGGGTGTTGCCGCAACTGGAAGGCCCGGCCGGTCGCATGCAGCGTCTGGGTGGCGGCACGCGCCCGCTGGTGGTGGTTGACTATGCACACACCCCGGATGCCCTGGAAAAGGTCCTGTTGGCCTTGCGCCCGCATGCCAAGGGGCAGTTGCGTTGCCTGTTTGGCTGTGGCGGCGACCGCGATCGCGGCAAGCGCCCGCTGATGGCCGAACTGGCCGAGCGTCTGGCCGACAGCGTGCTGGTGACCGACGACAACCCGCGCACCGAGGATCCCCAGCAGATCTTCGACGATATCCGTCCGGGCTTCAGTACCCCTGATGCCGTGCGTTTCGTGTCCGGTCGTGGCCTGGCGATTGCCGAGCTGATTGCCGCTGCCAGTGCCGACGACGTGCTCGTCCTGGCCGGCAAGGGGCATGAGGATTACCAGGAGATCAACGGCGTGCGCCACGCCTTCTCCGATCTGGTCGAAGCCGCCAAGGCTCTGGATGCCTGGGAGGCCGCCAATGCTTGAAGCCATGAAATTGAGTGAGGTCGCCAATGCCTTGTCCGGTCGCCTGAGTGCGGCCGATGCCAGTTTCTCCGGGGTGAGTATCGACAGCCGGTCGATTCAGCCTGGGCAACTGTTCGTTGCCCTGACCGGGCCGCGTTTCGATGGGCATGATTACCTGGACGACGTGGCGACCAAGGGCGCCGTCGCAGCGCTGGTGGAGCGCGAGGTGGCCGGCAGCCAACTGCCGCAACTGGTGGTTCGTGATACCCGCCTGGCCCTGGGGCAGCTTGGGGCGCTGAATCGGGCACTGTTCAAGCAGCCGGTGGCGGCGGTTACCGGTTCCAGCGGCAAGACCACGGTCAAGGAAATGCTGGCGAGCATTCTGCGTACCCGTGGCCTGGTCCTGGCGACCCGGGGCAACCTGAACAACGATCTGGGCGTGCCGCTGACCTTGCTCGAACTGGCGCCGGAGCACAGTGCCGCGGTGATCGAACTGGGTGCTTCGCGTATTGGCGAGATCGCCTACACCGTCGCCATGACCAGGCCACATGTCGCGATCCTGAATAACGCCGGAACCGCCCATGTCGGCGAGTTCGGTGGCCCCGAGAAAATCGTCGAGGCCAAGGGCGAAATCATCGAAGGGCTGCAGGCCGACGGTACTGCCGTACTCAACCTGGACGACAAGGCCTTCCCGATCTGGAAGGTCCGGGCTGGCGCCCGCAAGGTGCTGAGCTTTGCCCTGGACAATGACAGCGCCGATTTCCACGCCCGCGCGGTTTCCCGCGATCCACGCGGCTGCCCGCAATTCGAGCTGCACGCTCCCGACGGCTCGGCACCGGTTCAACTGAACCTGCTGGGCACGCACAACGTGGCCAATGCCCTGGCCGCCGCCGCCGCCGCCCATGCGCTGGGCGTGTCCCTGCCGGGAATCGTCGCCGGGCTGGAAGCGGTCCAGCCGGTCAAGGGCCGGACGGTGGCGCAATTGGCAATCAATGGCATTCGCGTGATTGACGATACCTACAACGCGAACCCCACCTCAATGTGCGCTGCCGTTGATATACTCGCCGGCTTTTCCGGCCGCACCGTTCTGGTGCTCGGAGATATCGGCGAGTTGGGCGAGTGGGCGGAGCAGGGGCATCGTGAAGTAGGGGCTTACGCCTCAGGCAAGGTTTCCGCGCTGTACGCGGTGGGACCGATGATGGCCCACGCCGTCGACGCATTTGGCCAAAACGCTCGTCATTTCGCCACTCAGGCCGATCTGATCGAGGCGCTTGGCGCCGAGCAAGACACCAATACCACCATTTTGATCAAGGGTTCGCGCAGCGCGGCGATGGAAAACATCGTGGCGGCCCTGTGCGGGCCTGCGCCTCATATCAAGGGAGAGACGCATTAATGCTGCTGCTGCTAGCGGAGTACCTGCAACAGTTCTACAAAGGCTTCGCGGTCTTCCAGTACCTGACCCTGCGCGGGATTCTCGGGGTGCTGACCGCGTTGTCTCTGTCGCTGTTCCTGGGCCCGTGGATGATTCGTACCTTGCAGAACCTGCAGATCGGCCAGGCAGTTCGCAATGACGGCCCGCAATCGCACCTCTCCAAGTCCGGCACGCCGACCATGGGGGGCGCGCTGATCCTGTCGTCCATTGGCGTCAGCACCCTGCTGTGGGCGGACCTGCATAACCGTTATGTCTGGGTGGTGCTGCTGGTCACCCTGCTGTTCGGCGCCATCGGCTGGGTCGACGACTATCGCAAGGTGATCGAGAAGAACTCCCGTGGGCTGCCAAGCCGCTGGAAGTATTTCTGGCAGTCGGTGTTCGGCCTGGGGGCGGCGATCTTCCTGTTCATGACCGCGCAGACCCCGGTGGAAACCACCCTGATCGTGCCGATGCTCAAGGATGTCAGCATTCCTCTGGGCGTGGGCTTCGTGGTCCTGACCTATTTCGTGATCGTCGGTTCGAGCAACGCGGTCAACCTGACCGACGGTCTCGACGGCCTGGCGATCATGCCGACGGTGATGGTCGGTGGTGCACTGGGTATCTTCTGCTACCTGTCGGGTAACGTGAAGTTCGCCGAATATCTGCTGATCCCCTACGTACCGGGCGCCGGTGAGCTGATTGTGTTCTGTGGCGCGCTGATCGGTGCCGGCCTGGGCTTCCTCTGGTTCAACACCTATCCGGCCCAGGTTTTCATGGGCGATGTCGGCGCCCTGGCGCTGGGCGCGGCCCTGGGCACCATCGCGGTGATCGTTCGCCAGGAAATCGTCCTGTTCATCATGGGCGGGGTGTTCGTCATGGAGACCCTGTCGGTGGTCATCCAGGTCGCTTCCTTCAAGATGACCGGTCGCCGGGTGTTCCGCATGGCACCGATTCACCACCACTTTGAACTCAAGGGCTGGCCTGAGCCACGCGTGATCGTCCGGTTCTGGATCATCACCGTGATTCTGGTGCTGATCGGCCTTGCCACCCTGAAGCTGAGGTAGAACCCGTGTCGCTGATCGCTTCTGACCACTTCCGCATCGTTGTCGGCCTCGGCAAGAGCGGCATGTCCCTGGTTCGCTTCCTGGCGAACCGGGGCGTTGCCTTTGCGGTGGCCGATACGCGGGAGAATCCACCGGAGCTGGCCACGCTGCGCCGTGACTACCCTCAGGTGGAAGTGCGTTGTGGCGAGCTGGATGTCGAGTTTCTCTGCCGTGCCGACGAACTCTACGTGAGCCCGGGCCTGGCCCTGGCGACCCCGGCGTTGCAGGCGGCTGCGGCCCGTGGCGTGAAACTGTCCGGCGATATCGAGCTGTTCGCGCGTAACGCGAAGGCGCCGATCGTCGCGATCACCGGCTCCAACGCCAAGAGCACCGTGACCACCCTGGTGGGCGAAATGGCGGCTGCTGCCGGCAAGCGCGTGGCGGTCGGTGGCAACCTCGGCACCCCGGCGCTGGACCTGCTCGGCGACGATATCGAACTGTATGTGCTGGAGCTGTCGAGCTTCCAGCTGGAAACCACCGACCAGTTGAACGCTGCGGTGGCGACCGTGCTCAACATCAGCGAAGACCACATGGACCGCTACAGCGGCTTGCCGGCCTATCACCTGGCCAAGCACCGGATCTTCCGCGGAGCGAAGCAGGTGGTGGTCAACCGCCAGGACGCCCTGTCCCGGCCGCTGATGAGCGAAGGCCTGCCCTGCTGGACCTTCGGTCTGGGCAAACCGGACTTCAAGGCTTTCGGCCTGCGCGAGGAAGGCGGCGAGAAATACCTGGCCTTCGAGTTCCAGAACCTGATGCCGGTGCGCGAACTGAAGATCCGTGGTGCCCATAACCAGTCCAACGCCTTGGCCGCGTTGGCGCTGGGGCATGCCGTGGGGTTGCCGTTCGACGCGA
Organism: Pseudomonas sp. Tof1; assembly: GCF_055390395.1. Lineage (NCBI taxonomy): Bacteria > Pseudomonadati > Pseudomonadota > Gammaproteobacteria > Pseudomonadales > Pseudomonadaceae > Pseudomonas > Pseudomonas sp. Tof1. Next base: position 1,090,043 of record NZ_AP024344.1, read on the forward strand.
TGCTGTCGAGCCTGCGCACCTTCGGCGGCCTCGAACACCGCTGCCAATGGGTGCGCGAGCACAACGGCGTGAACTACTACAACGACTCCAAGGCCACCAACGTCGGTGCCGCGCTGGCGGCCATCGAGGGCCTGGGAGCCGATATCGACGGCAAGCTGGTGCTGGTCGCCGGCGGCGACGGCAAGGGCGCGGATTTTTCCGCCCTGCGTGCGCCGGTTGCGGCCCACTGCCGGGCGGTGGTCCTGCTGGGCCGCGATGCCGAACTGCTGGCCCAGGCGCTGGGTGACGAAGTGCCATTGATTCGTGTGCAGACCCTGGACGAAGCGGTGCGGCGTAGCGCCGAGCTGGCCCGGGACGGCGATGCCGTGCTGTTGTCGCCAGCCTGCGCCAGCCTCGACATGTTCAGGAACTTCGAAGAGCGCGGGCGCCTGTTCGCCAGTGCCGTGGAGGGCTTGGCATGAATTTCAATATCCTCAAGCCGTATCCGTCGCCGATTATCACCGGGCGTGGTGTCGACGTCGATTTCCCGATGCTCGCCGGCTGCCTGGCGCTACTCGGCCTCGGCCTGGTGATGATCACCTCGGCATCCTCCGAAGTGGCTGCCGTGCAATCGGGCAACGCGCTGTACCACATGATCCGCCACCTGATCTATCTGGTCATCGGCGTGGGCGCCTGCATCGCCACGATGATGGTACCGATCGCCACCTGGCAGCGCATGGGCTTCATGATGCTGGTGGGCGCCTTCGGCCTGCTGGTGATGGTGCTGCTGCCGGGTATCGGCCGTGAAGTGAACGGTTCGATGCGCTGGATCGGGTTCAGTTTCTTCAACGTGCAGCCTTCGGAAATCGCCAAGGTGTTCGTGGTGATCTACCTCGCCGGCTACCTGGTGCGCCGGCAGAAGGAAGTGCGCGAGAGCTGGATGGGCTTCTTCAAGCCGTTCGTCGTGCTGCTGCCGATGGCCGGCCTGTTGCTGATGGAACCGGACTTCGGGGCCACCGTGGTGATGATGGGGGCCGCGGCGGCAATGCTGTTCCTCGGCGGCGTCGGGCTGTTGCGCTTCGGCTTGATGGTGTTGCTGGCCGTAGTCGCGGTGGTGGTGCTGATCAAGGCGCAACCCTACCGGATGGCCCGTCTGACCACCTTCACCGACCCCTGGGCCGACCAGTTCGGTTCCGGCTACCAGCTGACCCAGGCGCTGATCGCCTTCGGTCGTGGCGAGTGGCTGGGGGTCGGCCTGGGCAACAGCGTGCAGAAGCAGTTCTACCTGCCCGAAGCCCATACCGACTTCGTGTTCTCCGTACTCGCCGAAGAGCTGGGTGCGGTGGGCTCGCTGTGTACTGTCGCACTGTTCGTGTTCGTCAGCGTGCGGGCCATGTACATCGGCCTGTGGGCGGAGAAGGCCAAGCAGTTCTTTGCCGCCTACATGGCCTACGGCCTGGCGTTCCTGTGGATCGGCCAGTTCCTGATCAACATCGGCGTGAACGTCGGCCTGCTGCCGACCAAGGGCCTGACCCTGCCGTTCCTCAGCTACGGTGGCAGCTCCCTGGTGATCTGCTGCGCCTGTCTCGGCCTGTTGCTGCGCATCGAGTGGGAGAGTCGAACCCACCTGGGCAGCGAAGAGATGGAATTCGATGAAAGCGACTTTGCGGAGGACACTCCCTATGGCCGCTAACGTGCTGATCATGGCCGGCGGCACCGGCGGCCACGTGTTCCCGGCGCTGGCGTGTGCCCGCGAGTTCCAGGCGCGGGGCTTCACCGTGCACTGGCTGGGCACGCCGCGCGGTATCGAAAACGAACTGGTGCCCAATGCCGGGTTGCCGCTGCACCTGATCAACGTCGCCGGCCTGCGTGGCAAGAGCAAGCTGTCGCTGCTCAAGGCGCCGTTCGTGCTGCTGCGGGCGATCTGGCAGGCGCACAAGGTGATCCGCCAACTGAAGCCGGTCTGCGTGCTGGGCTTTGGTGGTTATGTCACCGGTCCTGGTGGGGTCGCCGCGCGCCTGGCTGGCGTTCCGGTGATCGTGCACGAGCAGAATGCCGTGGCGGGTACCGCCAATCGGCTGCTGGTGCCGCTGGCGGCACGGGTCTGCGAAGCTTTCCCGAATACCTTCGGCGCCTCGGACAAGCGTCGTACCACTGGCAACCCGGTGCGCCCGGAGCTGTTCCTGGAGACTCCGCGCCAGGCCCTGGGCGGCCGTCCGGCACGCCTGCTGATCCTCGGTGGCAGCCTTGGCGCCGAACCGTTGAACAAGCTGCTGCCCGAGGCCCTGGCCCAGGTGCCGGCCGAGTACCGCCCGGAGGTTTTCCACCAGGCCGGTCGCAACCACGACCAAGTGACCGCCGAACGCTACCAGGCGGCGGGTGTCGAGGCGCAGGTGGCGCCCTTTATCAAGGACATGGCCCAAGCCTATGGCTGGGCCGACCTGGTGGTCTGTCGCGCAGGCGCCTTGACCGTCAGTGAACTGGCTGCTGCCGGTCTGCCCTCGTTGCTGGTGCCTCTGCCCCATGCGATCGACGACCACCAGACCCGCAATGCCGAATATTTGGCCGGGGAGGGCGCTGCCTTCCTGCTGCCGCAAAGAACGACTGGCGCCGCCGATCTGGCGGCACGCCTGACAGAGGTTTTGATGCAACCGGAACGACTGAACACCATGGCGAGCACCGCACGCCGCCTGGCCAAGCCCGATGCTACCCGCACCGTCGTCGAGATCTGCCTGGAGGTGGCCCATGGTTGAGAGTCAGAAAGCCATCCCGCAACCGGAAATGCGCCGCATCCGTCGCATCCACTTCGTCGGGATCGGCGGCGTGGGCATGTGCGGGATCGCCGAAGTACTGCTGAACCTGGGCTATGAAGTGTCCGGTTCCGACCTGAAGACCTCGCCGGTCACCGACCGGCTCGAGTCGTTTGGCGCGAAGATCTTCATCGGCCATCGTTCCGAGAACGCCGCCAGCGCCGACGTGCTGGTGGTGTCGAGCGCCGTGAACAAGTCCAACCCGGAAGTCGCGACCGCCCTGGAACGTCGTATTCCGGTGGTGCCGCGGGCCGAGATGCTCGCCGAACTGATGCGTTATCGCCACGGCATCGCCGTGGCCGGTACCCATGGCAAGACCACCACCACCAGCCTGATCGCTTCGGTGTTCGCCGCTGGCGGCCTCGATCCGACCTTCGTCATCGGCGGCCGGCTGAATGCCGCGGGTACCAATGCCCAGCTCGGTACCAGCCGCTACCTGATCGCCGAAGCCGACGAAAGCGATGCCAGCTTCCTGCACCTGCAGCCGCTGGTCGCCGTGGTCACCAACATCGACGCCGACCACATGGACACCTACGAGGGTGACTTCAGCAAGCTGAAGAAGACCTTCGTCGAGTTCCTCCACAACCTGCCGTTCTACGGCCTGGCCGTGGTCTGCCTGGACGATCCGGTGGTGCGCGAGATCCTCCCGCAGATCGCGCGTCCGACCGTGACCTACGGGGTTCACGAAGACGCCGACGTGCGCGCGATCAATATCCGCCAGGCCGGCATGCAGACCCACTTCACTGTGCTGCGCCGCGATCGCGAGCCGCTGAACGTGTCGGTGAACATGCCGGGCAACCACAACGTGCTGAACGCCCTGGCCACCATCGCCATTGCCACCGACGAGGGCATCAGCGATGAAGCCATCGTCCAGGGCCTGTCGGGCTTCCAGGGTGTCGGTCGGCGCTTCCAGGTCTACGGCGAACTGCCGGTGGACGGCGGCAGCGTGATGCTGGTCGACGACTACGGCCACCACCCGACCGAAGTCGCGGCAGTGATCAAGGCCGTGCGTGGTGGCTGGCCGGAGCGCCGCCTGGTAATGGTCTACCAGCCGCACCGCTATACCCGTACCCGCGACCTGTACGACGATTTCGTCCAGGTCCTGGCCGACGCCAACGTGCTGCTGCTGATGGAAGTCTATCCGGCGGGCGAAGAGGCCATTCCCGGTGCGGACAGCCGCCAGTTGTGCCGCAGCATCCGCCAGCGTGGCCAGCTCGACCCGATCTACATCGAGCGTGGCGTGGACCTGGCGCCGCTGGTCAAGCCACTGCTGCAACCGGGCGACATCCTGCTGTGCCAGGGCGCCGGTGATATCGGTGGCCTCGCGCCGCAATTGCTCAAGAGTTCGCTGTTCGCAGGCGCGGTTGCCGCTGCCGGCGCGGAGAAATCGAAATGACCGCCGCCTACGCCAACCTGTTTTCGACCCTTGAGCCGAAGGACTTCGGTCGCGTCGCCGTGCTGTACGGCGGCAAGAGCGCCGAGCGTCCGGTTTCGCTGAAATCCGGCGCCGCCGTGCTTGAAGCACTGCAGGGCGCTGGCGTCGACGCCTTCGGTATCGACGTCGGCGACGATCTGTTGCAGCGCCTGCTGAACGAGAAGATCGACCGGGCCTTCATCATTCTGCATGGTCGCGGTGGTGAAGACGGCAGCATGCAGGGCCTGCTGGAGTGCCTGGAGATTCCCTACACCGGTAGCGGCATCCTGGCCTCGGCCCTGGCCATGGACAAGTTGCGCACCAAGCAGGTGTGGCACAGCCTGGGTATTCCAACCCCGCGCCACGCCGTGCTGGGCTGCGAAGCCGACTGTATTTCAGCCGGTGCGGAACTGGGTTTCCCTTTGATCGTCAAACCTGCCCATGAAGGCTCCAGTATCGGGATGGCCAAGGTGACCAGCGTCGACGAATTGATCGCCGCCTGGAAAGCCGCCGCCACCTACGACTCGCAAGTGTTGGTCGAACAGTGGATTCACGGTCCGGAGTTCACCATTGCGACGCTGCGTGGCCAGGTTCTGCCGCCGATCGCCCTCGGCACCCCGCATTCGTTCTACGACTACGACGCCAAGTACCTGGCATCCGATACCCAGTACCGGATTCCTTGTGGCCTCGACACTGCCAAGGAAAAGGAACTGATGGACCTCACGGCGAAAGCCTGCGAGGCGCTCGGTATCGCCGGTTGGGCGCGTGCCGACGTGATGCAGGACGCCGATGGCCAGTTCTGGTTCCTGGAAGTCAACACCGCCCCGGGCATGACCGACCACAGTCTGGTGCCCATGGCGGCACGTGCGGCCGGCCTCGATTTCCAGCAACTGGTGCTGGCGATCCTGGCGGAAAGTGTCGCCAGCAATCCAGGACCGAGAGGTTAACGAGCCATGCACGGCGCGCAGATTCGTCATCAGCCACCCGGTTCCGGCCGTAACAAGCCGGTGCCGCGGGGCGCCAGTCGAATGGTGGCCAAGGAGCCGGTGTCGGCGCGTCTGCCGAAAGCCAATTTCGGCTTCCTGAAGCGCCTGATGTGGCCGGTCCTGCTGGTGGCACTGGGCTTTGGCACTTACGAGGGAGCCCAGCGCCTGCTGCCCTATGCGGATCGTCCGATCAGCAAGATCAACGTTCAGGGCGACCTGAGCTACATCAGCCAGCAGGCGGTGCAGCAGCGGATCGCGCCGTACGTGGCGGCGAGCTTCTTCACCATCGACCTGGCGGGTATGCGCGCCGAGCTGGAAACCATGCCGTGGATCGCCCACGCCGAAGTCCGCCGGGTCTGGCCGGACCAGGTGGTTATCCGCCTGGAAGAGCAGTTGCCGGTGGCCCGCTGGGGCGACGAGGCGCTGCTGAACAACCAGGGCCAGGCGTTCGCGCCGCGGGAACTGGCGAACTACGAACATCTGCCGCAGTTGTTCGGCCCGCAGCGGGCCCAACAGCAGGTGATGCAGCAGTACCAGGTCCTGAGCCAGATGTTGCGCCCGCTGGGGTTCTCCATCGCCCGGCTGGAACTGCGGGAACGGGGCAGCTGGTTCCTGACCACCGGCGCGGGCAGCGCGGGGCCGGGCATCCAGTTGTTGTTGGGCCGCGACCATCTGGTCGAGAAGATGCGCCGTTTCATTGCCATTTATGAAAAAACGCTGAAAGAACAGATTACGAACATTGCCAGCATCGATCTGCGCTACGCCAACGGCCTGGCCGTCGGATGGCGGGAACCTGTGGCACCCGTAGCGGACAAACCCGCCGTTGCGAAGAATTAAGAAGAGGCAGGACCATGGCAAACGTGCAAAGCGGCAAAATGATCGTCGGACTGGATATCGGCACCTCCAAGGTGGTGGCGCTGGTGGGCGAGGTTGCGGCCGATGGCACAGTGGAAATCGTCGGTATCGGTACTCATCCCTCCCGCGGCCTGAAGAAGGGCGTGGTGGTGAATATCGAGTCGACCGTTCAGTCGATCCAGCGGGCGGTGGAAGAGGCGCAGTTGATGGCCGGCTGCCGGATCCACTCGGCGTTCGTCGGCGTGGCGGGCAATCACATCCGCAGCCTGAACTCCCATGGCATCGTCGCCATCCGTGATCGCGAAGTCAGTTCGGCTGACCTGGAGCGCGTGCTCGATGCGGCCCAGGCCGTGGCGATCCCGGCCGACCAACGGGTACTGCACACCCTGCCGCAGGACTACGTGATCGACAACCAGGAAGGCGTGCGCGAGCCCCTGGGCATGTCCGGCGTGCGTCTGGAAGCCAAGGTCCACGTGGTCACCTGTGCGGTGAACGCGGCACAGAACATCGAGAAATGCGTACGTCGTTGCGGTCTGGAAATCGACGACATCATCCTCGAACAGCTGGCCTCGGCCTATTCGGTACTGACCGACGACGAGAAGGAACTGGGCGTGTGCCTGGTGGACATCGGCGGCGGTACCACCGACATCGCCATCTTCACCGAAGGTGCGATCCGCCATACCGCGGTGATCCCGATCGCCGGCGACCAGGTGACCAACGATATCGCCATGGCGTTGCGCACTCCGACCCAGTACGCCGAAGAGATCAAGATCCGCTATGCCTGCGCCCTGGCCAAGCTGGCCGGTGCCGGCGAAACCATCAAGGTCCCGAGCGTGGGTGATCGTCCGCCGCGCGAGCTGTCGCGCCAGGCCCTGGCCGAAGTGGTCGAGCCGCGTTACGACGAACTGTTCACGCTGATCCAGGCCGAGCTGCGCCGCAGCGGCTACGAAGACCTGATTCCGGCCGGCATCGTGCTGACCGGTGGTACCTCGAAGATGGAAGGCGCGGTCGAGCTGGCCGAAGAAATTTTCCACATGCCGGTCCGCCTGGGTGTTCCGCACACCGTCAAGGGGCTGTCCGACGTGGTCCGCAATCCAATCTATTCAACTGGGGTGGGGCTGTTGCTGTACGGGCTGCAAAAGCAGTCGGACGGCATTTCCCTGTCCGGTTACAACGGCGGCAACAGAAACGACTATCGCGATGAAGAGCAGAAAGCTCCTGTATTCGAGCGCCTGAAGCGCTGGGTCCAGGGCAACTTTTAAAGTTTCAAAGCAGTAGAAGTAGGCGAAAAAACTAGAGAAATGAAAGGAGAGGGAACATGTTCGAACTCGTAGACAACGTCCCACAAAGCCCGGTAATCAAGGTTATCGGTGTCGGCGGTGGCGGCGGCAACGCCGTCAACCACATGGTCAAGACCAACATCGAAGGCGTCGAATTCATCTGCGCCAACACCGATGCCCAGGCGCTGAAGAACATCGGCGCGCGGACCATCCTGCAACTGGGCACCGGCGTGACCAAGGGCCTGGGTGCCGGTGCCAATCCGGAAGTTGGCCGCCAGGCCGCTCTGGAAGACCGCGAGCGCATCGCCGAAGTGCTGCAGGGCACCAACATGGTGTTCATCACCACCGGCATGGGCGGTGGTACCGGTACCGGTGCAGCGCCGATCATCGCCGAAGTGGCGAAGGAAATGGGCATCCTCACCGTTGCGGTGGTAACCCGTCCGTTCCCGTTCGAAGGGCGCAAGCGCATGCAGATCGCTGACGAGGGCATCCGTGCCCTGAGCGACAGCGTCGACTCGCTGATCACCATTCCCAACGAGAAGCTGCTGACCATCCTGGGCAAGGACGCCAGCCTGCTGTCGGCTTTCGCCAAGGCCGACGACGTGCTGGCCGGTGCCGTTCGCGGTATCTCCGACATCATCAAGCGTCCGGGCATGATCAACGTCGACTTCGCCGACGTGCGTACCGTGATGAGCGAGATGGGCATGGCGATGATGGGCACTGGCTGCGCCAGCGGTCCCAACCGTGCACGTGAAGCCACCGAGGCGGCGATCCGCAACCCGCTGCTCGAAGACGTCAACCTGCAGGGCGCGCGCGGTATCCTGGTGAACATCACCGCCGGTCCCGACCTGTCCCTGGGCGAGTACTCCGACGTGGGTAGCATCATCGAGGCCTTCGCTTCGGAAGCGGCGATGGTCAAGGTCGGTACCGTTATCGATCCGGACATGCGCGACGAACTGCACGTGACCGTGGTCGCCACCGGTCTGGGTGCCCGCATCGAGAAGCCTGTGAAGGTCATCGACAACACCCTGCAGACCGCCGCCAGCCAGCCGGCCGCCACCCAGGCACCTGCTGCCGCGCGTCAGGAACTGCCGTCGGTGAACTACCGCGACCTGGATCGTCCGACCGTCATGCGCAACCAGGCCCAGGCCGGTGCTGCGACTGCCGCGAAGATGAACCCGCAGGACGATCTGGACTATCTGGATATCCCGGCCTTCCTGCGTCGTCAGGCCGATTGATGGAATGTATCAGGAGTATTAGGGTGATTGGTGTTCAGCAAAGGTCTGGTCTGATATTATCGCCAGCCTTTGTTGATACCTGTTCGCAATTTGCGCTGAAGCGGCCAAAGCCATGATTAAACAACGCACCCTGAAAAATATTATCCGTGCTACAGGTGTCGGCCTGCACTCGGGCGAGAAGGTCTATCTGACCCTCAAACCAGCGCCCGTGGATACCGGCATCGTGTTTTGTCGTGCCGACCTCGACCCTGTGGTGCAGATTCCTGCGCGCGCGGAAAACGTTGGTGAAACCACCATGTCGACCACCCTGGTCAACGGTGACACCAAAGTGGACACGGTGGAGCACTTGCTCTCGGCCATGGCTGGCCTGGGCATCGATAACGCCTACGTCGAGCTCTCCGCGTCCGAAGTTCCGATCATGGACGGCAGCGCTGGACCCTTCGTATTCCTGATTCAATCCGCCGGCCTGGAAGAACAGGACGCAGCCAAGAAGTTCATCCGCATCCTGCGCGAAGTCACAGTGGAAGACGGCGACAAGCGCGCCACTTTCGTGCCTTTCGACGGGTTCAAGGTGAGCTTCGAGATCGATTTCGATCACCCGGTGTTCCGTGACCGCACCCAGAGTGCCAGCGTGGATTTCTCCAGCACGTCGTTCGTGAAGGAAGTCAGCCGCGCCCGTACCTTTGGCTTCATGAGTGATATCGAGTACCTGCGCAAGCACAACCTCGCACTCGGCGGCAGCGTGGAAAACGCCATCGTGGTCGACTCGGACGGTGTACTGAACGAAGACGGCCTTCGTTACGAAGACGAATTCGTCAAGCACAAGATCCTCGACGCCATCGGTGACCTCTACCTGCTGGGCAACAGCCTGATTGGTGAGTTCAAGGGCTTCAAGTCCGGTCACGCGCTGAACAACCAGCTCCTGCGCAAGCTCATCGAGCAGAAGGATGCCTGGGAAGTGGTGACTTTCGAAGACGCCAGCACGGCGCCGATCTCGTACATGCGTCCCGTTGCGGCCGTGTAACGACTTTCTCCTTTTGTTGTTCTTCAAAGGCTGCCCCCGGGCAGCCTTTTTTTATGCCGCGAGTTCGATGTCCGCGGCGTGAACCACCTGGTCGCGGCCGTTGTGCTTGGCCTGGTACAGCGCCTGGTCGGCAGCCTGTAGCAGTTGCTCGATGTTGGCCCCGGCGCTGACGGCTTCGCGGGTAACCAATCGGGTGCTGGCGCCGATACTGACGGTTAGAGGGCAGGCCCCGGCGACCGGCGCCGGCATCTGCCGGATGGCATTCAGAATCTTCCCGGCCAGGCAACGGGCGCCGTTCTCGTCGGTTTGGGGCAGGATCACCGCGAACTCCTCGCCGCCATAACGCGCGAGCAGGTCAGCCGGGCGGCGAATGTTCTCGCCGATCACCCGGGCGATTCGACGCAGGGCTTCGTCGCCCATCGGATGCCCATGGCGGTCGTTGAACACCTTGAAATGGTCGGCATCGATCATCAGCAGCGACAGCGGCTGGCCTGAGCGTTGTGCCCGGTTCCATTCGTGCAGCAACGACTGGTCCAGGGCCCGGCGGTTGGCGACGCCCGTAAGGCTGTCGGTGGTGGCCAGCTCGGCCAGTTCCTGCTCGGCCCGCTGGCGTCGGCGCAGTTCCCGCGCCAGCAGCCAGCTCAGCCACAACAGGCCGGCGCACAACCCGCCGGTGGCGCTGCCCACCAGCCAGGTGGTACGCCACCAGGCGGCATAGACTTCTTCCTCCGACAGTGCCACCACCACGATCAGCGGCAATTCGCCGACCCGGGAAAAGGTATACAGCCGCTGCTTGCCGTCGACACCGGAGATCGCGCTGAAACTGCCATTGCCCTCATGCACGATGCGCAGGAAGTTGGGACGCTGGCTGAAGTCCTTGCCGACCATGTCGGCACTCATCAGCGGCTCCTGGGCGAGGAGGATGCCATCGCTGCTGAGCAGGTTGACCGTACTGCTGGCACCGATATTCAGGGTCTTGAACAGTTCGTTGAAGTAGCTCAGGCGTATCGCGGCCCGGGCCACGCCGAGAAATTCGCCTTCGGGCGACGAAACCCGGCGGCTGAAGCCGATGCGCCAGTCGATCATGCGCCCGCGGGCGAGGAACGGATGGCTGACCATCATTGTCGGGCTGGGGTTGTCGATATGGGCCTTGAAGTATTCGCGGTCGGCGAAATTGCCTGGCCGGGGCTCCACCGAGGACGAGTCGGCAATCACCTCGCCATGCTTGTCGAGCAGCAGGATATCGCCCTTCTGCGGGGACGCCGTGGCGCTGTCGAACAGCGCCAGGTGGCGAACCTGCGGCGAGACGTGCTTGAGGTCCTCGCGCCGCGCCGCGGCAATCAGGTCCTGCAGTGACTTGTCGTAGAGTTCGGCATTGCGCAGGACATCGGCGTCGATCAGTTGCACGATGTTCGTGGCGGCACGCGTGGCGACCAGTTCCGCGCTGCCCCGCTCGCGGATCAGCAGATAGATGACGATGCCGAGGATCGCGCTGACGCTCAGGCCGCTGCCCAGTACCAGCAGCAGGCGAGGCATTGCCGAAAGGTTCGAAGAGTGATTGATGGCAAACCTCATGCAGCTCGGGGGTGTCGGGGCCCGTATAAAGCCCCAGCGTAAAAAAGGCCAGCCTCCGCCAGCTGGCCCTTTACCGAATGCTAGAAGATATTCACCGGGTAGTCGACGATGACCCGATACTCGTCGACCGCCGAACAGCCCGCACTGCTACGGTTGCTCGCCCACCGCAGGCGGATCGCCACTGGCCTCCTGCACCACGTAGCGGACGTTCGCTGGCAGGATGCTGGAGCCGTCGCCGGCCTGGGTGGCGTTCGACATCGTTGCAGCCGAAGCAATGAAGATCGGTCTGAGTGAGAGGGCGATCTTCATGACTGTCGAGCTACTTGAATCGATGAGACGGTCGTTCCTGTTGCGTGACGCAGGAGGCAGGCGAAAATAAAGAAAGCCGCTGTATCAGCGGCTTTTGAAGCCATCGACCCCGGGCAGGAAACTGGATCGATGGAGAGGGAAGCGTTCTGCGGGCAGCTTTCAGCTGTCCCTGGCGCTGTCCGGCTGAGCCGGATTTACCGAGCTGTGCCGCTCTGGCGTGCGGCTTTGGGCCTTGGCGGTCATTTCGACGTGATCCTGGCGGGCAGCGGCCCGGGCGGCGTTCTGCGCGACGAAAGACTGGGACTCCTCGGCGTGGGCCAGAGGCGACAACATGACAGCGGACAGGACAAAGAGACTGGCCATACCCATGGAACTGGACATTTTAAAGAACCTTCTTGCTGAGCAAGTGCTGTTGGTTGAGGCAAGGTTAAATGCCCTGGGGGCCTGGAAAAAGACCGGCCCGCTTGAAGGACTGTTACGTTCTGGGCAACAGTCCCTGTCGGGCGAGCGTCAGGCGGGGAGATGGATGCCGAAGGTATTGACGCCGTCGCCGCTGTGTACGAACACATCGCCGCCGTGCATCAGCGCGATCGCCTTGACGATCGCCAAGCCCAGTCCATGGTTGGCGCCACTGTTGCTGCGCGAGGCATCGACTCGATAGAAGCGTTCGAACAGGCGCGACAGATGCTCGCTGGCGATGGTTTCCCCGGGGTTGGACACCGCGATCGTCACCTGCCCGCCCTCCTGCTCGATGCGTACCAGAATCACCTGCTCGGGCGCGGTGTGTTGCACCGCGTTGCTCAGCAGGTTGATCAGCGCCCGACGCAGGTGGGCGATCTCGATCCGCACCAGGGCATCGCCACTGACCTCGACCCGGACCCGGGCGTCCTCGAGAATGAAATCCAGGTAGTCGAGGGTCGTCGCCACCTCTGCCGCCAGCGAGGTACTGATCAGCTTGGTGGCCTTGCTGCCCTGGTCGGCGCTGGCCAGGAACAGCATGTCGTTGATGATCGAGCGCAGGCGCTCCAGTTCCTCGAGGTTCGATTGCAGCACCTCGAAGTAATGTTCGGCGGAGCGTCCGCGGGTCAGTGCCACCTGGGTCTGGCCGATCAGGTTGGTCAGCGGCGAGCGCAGTTCGTGGGCGACATCGGCGTTGAACGATTCCAGTCGCGAATAGGCCTGTTCCACCCGCTCCAGGGTCGAGTTGAAGGCATTGACGAACTGACTGAGCTCCGGCGGCAGCGGCGACAGCTGCAGGCGTCCGGTCAGGCGTGGCGGGGCCAGCTTGCCGGCCTCCTGTGACAGCTTGATCAACGGCTTGAGGCCGATCCGGGCGACCCAGTAGCCCAGGGCCGAGGCCAGCAGCACACCGACGATCGCCAGGCTGACCAGGGCGATCAGCAACTGGTGCTGGGTCTGACGGAAGGTCTCGGTGTCGATGGCGATCAGGAACTGCAGGGGCGGCCGCTGGTCCTTGGCCGGCATGGTATTGAGCAGCACCTTGAACGGGTAGGCGTGCCCCGGCAACTGCAGGTCACGCATGCCCCTGGGGCCGGCGGCGAAGGCGCGGATCTGCGCATCGGGCGCGCCGTATTCATAGTTCGGGTCGCTGCTGACCACCCAGAAGCGGATGCGCTTGTCCTCCTCGCCCAGTTGCTTGAGCTTGGCGCTGAACTTGGCCCAGTGATCCGGCGTGCCGAAACGGTTGATCGAGGATTCGAGCACGCTGTAGCGCGCATCCAGTTCAGCTTCGGGCAGCAGACCAAGGCCCTTTTCCACCTGCAGGTACAACGCACCGCCGATCAGCAGGAACACCAGCAGCGCCACCAGGCTGAACAGGGTGCTCAGGCGCAGGGCGATGGAGTTAGTCGACACCGCGGCTCTCCAGCACATAACCCATGCCGCGGATGGTGTGCAGCAGTTTCTGTTCGAACGGGCCGTCGAGCTTGGCGCGCAGGCGCTTGATCGCCACCTCGACGACGTTGGCATCGCTGTCGAAATTGATATCCCAGACCATCTCGGCAATCGCCGTCTTCGAGAGGATTTCGCCCTGGCGCCGGGCCAGCACACTGAGCAGCGAGAACTCCTTGGCGGTCAGGTCCAGGCGCTGGCCGGCACGGCTGGCCTTGCGGCTGATCAGGTCGACCCAGAGGTCGGCGACGCTGATCTGCACGGGCTCATGGCCGCCGCCGCTGCGCCGGGTCAGGGCCTGCAGGCGGGCCACCAGTTCGAGAAAGGAAAACGGTTTGCCCAGGTAGTCGTCGGCGCCATCGCGCAGGCCACGGATGCGGTCCTCGACCCGCTCGCGGGCGGTGAGCATGATCACCGGGGTCTGCTTGCGTGCCCGCAGGGCCTTGAGCACGCCGAAGCCGTCGAGTTCCGGCAGCATCACGTCGAGGACGATCACCGCGTAATCGCTTTCCAGCGCCAGGTGCAGGCCGCCGACGCCATCGCGCGCGAGGTCGACGGTGTAGCCCTGCTCGGTCAGGCCGCGATGCAGGTAGTCGGCGGTTTTTTCTTCATCTTCGATAATCAGGACTCGCATGGCTCAGCCTCAATGTGTGATCGCCGGCACGGCTGCCGGTTGGGGCCGATGGAAAAGCCGCTCGAGCCACAAGTATATGACGGGCGTGGTGAACAGCGTCAGCGCCTGGCTCACCAGCAGGCCGCCGACCACGGCGATCCCCAGTGGCTGGCGCAGTTCGGCGCCGGTACCGTGGCCGAGCATCAGCGGCAGGGCGCCGAGCAGGGCTGCCAGGGTGGTCATGATGATCGGTCGGAAGCGGGTGACACAGGCCTTGTAGATGGCTTGCTCGGGCGTCAGCCCGCCCCGTTGGGCCTCGAGGGCGAAGTCGATCATCAGGATGCCGTTCTTCTTCACGATACCGATCAGCAGCACCAGGCCGATCAGCGCCATGATCGAGAAATCCTGGCCCAGCAGCCAGAGCATGATCAGTGCGCCGAGGCCGGCGGAGGGTAGGGTGGAGATGATCGTCAGCGGGTGCACGAAACTCTCGTAGAGCACGCCGAGAATGATGTACACCGCCACCAGTGCCGCGAGGATCAGCCACGGCTGGCTGGCCAGGGAGCTCTGGAAGGCCTGGGCCGCGCCCTGGAAGTTGCCGCTGATGGAGGCCGGCATGCCGATCTCGTTCTTCGCCTGGTCAAGCAGCAGCACCGCGTCGCCCAGGGCCACGCCGGGGCTGAGGTTGAACGACAGGTTGGCGGCCGGGAACATGCCATCGTGGGCGATCGACAGCGGCCCGCTGGTGGGCGCATCGAAGCGCGCCAGGGCCGACAGCGGCACCATCTCGCCGGTCAGCGGCGAACGCAGGTAGAAGTAGTTCAGGCTCTCGGCCTTGCCTCGCTGGGCGGTGTCCAGCTCGAGGATCACGTTGTACTGGTTGGTCTCGGTCTGGTACTCGTTGACCTGGCGCTGGCCGAACGCATCGTAGAGCGCTTCGTCGACATCGCTGGCAGTCAGGCCGAAGCGCGCGGCGGCCCGCCGGTCGATGGTGATGTGGGTGATGCTGCCACCCAGTTGCAGGTCGTTGGACAGGTCGCGGAACGCCGGGTTGGCCCGCAGCTTTTCCGTCAGGCGCTGGGTCCAGGTGTTCAGCAGGTCGCCGTCGTTGCTCTTGAGCACGTACTGGTACTGGGCCCGGCTCGGCCCGGAGCTGAGGTTGATGTCCTGGCCGGCGCGCAGGTAGAGCACGATGCCGGGGATCCGCATCAGCTGCGGCCGGATCCGGTCGATGAAGGCACTGGCGGAAACGTCGCGCTGGTCCTGTGGCTTGAGGGCGATCCAGAAGCGGCCGTTGGCGATGGTCTGGTTGGTGCCCGAGACCCCACCGAGTGGGAGAAGGCCTGTACCGCCGGGTCGGCGGCGACGATCTCGGCAAGGGCCTTGTGCTTGGCTACCATGTCGTCGAACGAGACATCGGCGGCGGCCTCGGTGGTGCCCAGCACGAAGCCGGTGTCCTGCACCGGGAAGAAACCCTTGGGAATGAATACGTAGCCGGCCACGGCCAGGCCGAGGGTCAGGCAGAAAATCCCGAACATCAGTTTCTGGTGGTCCAGCGCACGGCGCAGCCCGCGCTCGTAGAGCGCCAGCAGGCGCTCGCCGAAGGTTGCCTTGGCGTGTTCGTGATGCACCGGCGCGCGCATGAACAGCGCGGCCAGGGTTGGCGCCAGGGTCAGCGAGACCACCACTGAAATCAGGATGGTCGAGGTCGCAGTCAGGGCGAACTCCTTGAACAGCCGGCCCACCACCCCGCCCATGAACAGCAGCGGGATGAAGGCGGCGATCAGCGAGAAGCTGATGGAGACCACGGTGAAGCCGATCTCCCCGGCACCCTTGATCGCGGCTTCGCGCATGCCGTCGCCGGCCTCCAGGTGCCGGTGGATGTTTTCCACCACGACGATCGCGTCGTCGACCACGAAGCCGACGGCAATGACGATCGCCACCAGGGTCAGGTTGTTCAGGCTGAAGCCCATCACGTACATCAGTGCGAAGCTGGCCACCAGCGACACGCCGAGCACCGCCGAGACGATCAGGGTCGCCGACAGCTGGCGCAGGAACAGCGCCATTACCGCCACCACCAGCAGGATGGCGATCAGCAGCGTCATTTCCACTTCATGCAGCGAGGCGCGGATGGTCTGGGTGCGGTCGATCAGTTCCCTGACCTGCACCGAGGCCGGCAGCATGGCCTCCAGGCCCGGCAGGGCGGCCTTGATCCGCTCCACGGTTTCGACGATGTTCGCCCCCGGCTGGCGCGAGATCACCAGGTTCACCCCCGGCACATCGCCGGACCAGGCCTGCACATAGGCGTCTTCGGAGCCACGGACCACCCGGGCGATATCCTTGAGCTGCACCGGCGCGCCGTTCTTGTAGGAGACGATCAGCTCACCGTACTCCTGCGGCTGGAACAACTGGTCGTTGGTCGACAGGGTGGAGATGCTCGATTTGCCGTACAGCGCGCCCTTGGCCAGGTTGAGGCTGGTCTGCTGGATCGCCAGGCGGAGGTCGGCCAGGGTCAGGCCGATGGCCGCCAGGCGGTCCGCCGAAGCCTGCACGCGGATGGCCGGACGCTGCTGGCCGGTGATGTTGATCTGGCCGACGCCATCGATCTGGCTGAGCTGGCGGGCCAGCAGGGTCTCGGCATAGTCGCTCAGTTCGGTGCCGGGCATCTGGCTGGAACTGACACTGAGGATCAGCACCGGACTGTCGGCCGGGTTGACCTTGCGCCAGGTGGGCAGGGTCGGCATGTCCTTGGGCAGCTTGCCCGAGGCGGTGTTGATCGCCGCCTGGACCTCCTGTGCGGCGGTATCGATGCTTTTGCTCAGGGTGAATTGCAGGGTCAGGGTGGTGGTACCCAGGGCACTGCTGGAGGTCATCTGGGTCACGCCGGGGATGGCGCTGAACTGCACTTCCAGCGGCGTCGCCACCGAAGACGCCATGGTCTGCGGACTGGCACCGGGCAGTTGCGCGGACACCTGGATGGTCGGGAATTCGGCCTCCGGCAACGGTGCCAGCGGCAGCCGCGGGAAGGCGATCAGCCCGAGCAGGACCAGGGCGAAGGTGAGCAGGATGGTCGCCACCGGGTGATTGATGCACCAGGCCGAGACGCCGCGGCTGTCCTTGATCATGGCTTGGGTTCTCCGGCCACGGCCTGCCCGGCCAGCCTGGGCGCACCGAGTATCTCGACCAGGGCGCCGGGCTTGAGTCGCGACTGGCCGTCGCTGACCAACTGATCGCCGGCCTGCACGCCCTGGATGATGTTCTGTTCGCTGTCCTGGTAAGGCACCTGGACCGGCACCACTTCCACGCCCTTGTCCTTGACCCGGTAGACGAAGTAGCCGTCCAGGCCGCGTTGCACCACCGTCGGTGGCACCACCAGGGCGCCGCGGTCGAGGGCGGTCTGGATCTTGATATTGACCAGTTGGCCCGGCCACAGCTTCTGACCCGGGTTGTTGAACTCGGCCTTGGCCTTGATGGTGCCGGTGGTGGCCGAGACCTGATTGTCGATCAGCGTCAGATGACCGGAGCCGAGCAGGCTGTCACCGTGGCCTTCGTCGCCCAGGTAGGCTTTCACCGCTGCCGGCCTGTCGGCGCCAAGCAGCCCCTGCAGGGTTGGCAGCATCTGTTGCGGGAGGGAGAACTCCACGGCGATCGGGTCGATCTGGGTCACGGAAAACAGGCCCTGGGCATCACTCATGCGCAGGAAGTTGCCCTCATCGACGGAGCGGATACCGACCCGGCCGGTCACCGGCGAACGGATCCGGGTATAGGACAGTTGCACCTGCGCCGCGTCAATCGCCGCCTGGTTGCCGAGGGTGGTGGCCTTGAGCTGGTTGACCAGGGCCTGCTGCTGGTCGTAGGTCTGCTTCGAGATCCCGTTGTCGACGGTCAACTGCCTGTAGCGCTTGAGGTCGACCTCGGCCACCTGCAATTGCGCCTGGCTTTGCGCCAGTTGTGCCTTGGCCTGGGACAGGCTGGCCTGGATCGAGCGGTCGTCAAGGGTCGCCAGCAGGTCGCCTTCCTTGACCAGTTGCCCTTCCTTGACCAGCAGGCGGGTGAGGATGCCATCGATCTGTGGGCGGATCACCACGCTGTGCAGTGACAGGGCCGTACCGATGCCGCTGGCATAACGCGGGACGTCCTGTTGCGCCACGTGGATGACCTTGACCGGGATCGGCGCGCTGCCGGCGTGCCGGACGGGAGCGGTGCGGGTCAATGTCCAGGTGCCACCGGCGGCCGCCACCAGGATCGCGGCAAGGCCCAACAGGGTTTTCTTCGGGATGTGCATGGTGTCAAAACGCCGGTACGAATGGAAGGAAGGCCAATGCTGGCAGAACAGTAGCCTCTTTATAACCCCGCTATCCGGTCAGCACGGTGACGGCTAACTGACACGGCTGTCAGCTACGGCCCGCCTGGACAGTCATTAAAGAAATAAGTGTTGCAGACGATAAAGCGGGATATAGACCGGATTATCGGCTGCCTGCTTTTTAATGGACATGTCTGTGCAGGCGTTGTGTTCCGGGGTCGTATGTTTAATTGAATATAAGAAGTCCTACGGATATTCCTCGTTTTTTCGGTGGAGTGCGCTCGCGTGGGCTTTAATTGATATGGGGGTCACCCTGTTTGGGAGTGGTTGATATGAAATACACACTATCGGTATTTGGTGTCCTGTTGTTGATGGGAGTTTGCTCCAGTGTGGCGGCGGCCAATGCCGGGCAAATTCGTTTCAGTGGCCAGATTGTCGAGGCGGCGTGTGAGGTGACATCGGCCTCGGTACATAACCATGGCGTTTCTGAACGTCTCAAGGTCGCACCCGGTGTAACACTGTGGGTTGATACTGCGGATAATGCCTGTGGTAATGGCATATTGCCCTTTAGCACTCGCTTCCAACCCTTGCCAGGCAAGGCTCCCAGCGTGAAAAAGCTGTCCCCGCAGGGAGTCGTGACAATCACGTATCTATAGAACTGAACGTGTGGCATGACATCAGTATTATCCTGGCCGTATAAAGGCGGGTGCAGTATTGCGAAATATCCGGCATCAAGTTGACATTGCCTCACTCTCTTCGCGATCGGCCTGCCTAACCTGTTGATCGATATAATTAAAAAGATATCGATGATTTTGCTTTTGTGCTTTTCGTGAGTTTGCTGATGGCGGCTTTCATCGATAGTCTTTTTAATCTTAAACACTGTCGTGGTCACTTTTCTGTGTCCGTCGAATGACATTTTCTTCTGACGGAGGCAGATGTCCTGGCGGCGGGTTGAATCGGCCCCTTGAATAAGGCCGGATCTGATAGTTCGAATGACGATCCCCGACTATATTGGCCGCCACCCAAGTGATGGGTGCAAACGATTAACTCGAAGGATTGTGTTCGCATGAAAAAGATTTCCGTGATGTTGGTTCTATTGGGTTCAGCCCTTGGCGTGGCGGGCTCCGCCCACGCGGCCAACGGTGGCACGCTGAACTTTACCGGTGCACTGACCAACACCAGTTGCGAGGTGTCTTCCGGGGGCGGTTCGGCCGACAATATCCCGGTCGATCTCGGACGGGTTTCCTTTGCCGATATCGGCAACCGTACCGAGTCCCGCCTGGGCACGGCCAAGGATATCGACCTGCTGGTGACCTGCCTGCAGCCGGCGGCTGAAAGCACCGTGCACATGTCATTCCGCCCGGCCCAGGTCGATCAGGGCGACCCCTACCTGCTGCCGACCAGCGGTGCCGCCAGAGGCGTTGGTATCGGCCTGGTTCGTCGGGATAACGATAACTTCCTGAATATCCAGGACCCCACCGACACCATCGACGGCATTCTGCAACCCAGCGGCAGCGGCTCCAGCGGCACCCTGTCGCTGCGTGCACTGTTCGTGAAGAACGGCGTGTCCACCGTGCCTGGCGCAGCCACGGGCACCGTGCCCTTCGTGCTGACCTACAACTGAGTCATGGGCCTGAACGGAGCTGCAAGGCTCCGTTTCTTCCGAACAGATGGAACGCAACATGCGCAAGTTGACGAGATCGATGATCGGCGTGGCGCTGGTCGCGTGGGCGTGGGGGCATGCCCAGGCCGGGATCGTGCTGAACAGCACCCGGCTGGTGTACCCGGCGCAGGACAGGGAAGCGGTGCTCAGTGTGTCGAACCGCAACAAGTCCACCATCCTCTTGCAGTCCTGGCTGGAGGCAGACGATGCGACAGCGGCGGACCTGCCGTTTGCCGTCGTCCCGGCCCTGGTGCCGTTGTCGGGTGGCGGGCGGCAGACGGTACGGATCATTCACTCCGGGGCCGACATGCCGACTGACCGGGAGTCGCTGTTCTGGCTGAATGTCCAGGAGATACCCCAGGCCAGCGAACAGGAGAACACGCTGCAGATCGGTATTCGCCAGCGTATCAAGGTGTTCTATCGCCCCCGCCAGTTGATGGCCGACCCGGAACTGGCGCCCCGGCAAGTCCGTTGGCGCCTCAAGCCCGGAGGTGTCCTGGTGGCGAGCAACCCCGGGCCGTTTCACGTCACTCTGGTGGATATCGAGCTGTTCGGTGATGAGAGCAGACTGCTGCATCACCGCAACTCGATGCTGGCGCCCGGACAGGCGCGGGAGTTCAGCCTGCCGGTGTCGGTGACGCCGCAGCAGGCTCGGCTGAGTTTCAAGAGCATCAACGACCACGGTGCCGTCGTGGCCTATCGACTTTCCGACTGGAAAACCGGCCAGGCCCTGTGGGTCGAGGATTAGCGCCGCCGTCTCCCACCCACCCCTTTTTTGAAAATGGCCGCACCCTCGCAAGAGCCTGTGCGCGGAGGCGTTCGCCTTTAACAAATATCTCAAGACATTGAGTGAAGGTTGCAAATGGACTGGCTCTATCGAAGAACAAAGGAAGTTCTGGTGTCATCGTGTCGCGGGAAAACGGAGGCCGCGACATTCCCCCTGTTGCAGAACGTGAATCGGCAGGCACGCCTGCCACTGTCCCTGGGGCTGTTCCTGCTGGTGCCGGACGTGGCGCTGGCCGAGCCGGTCGAAGAGGGCCTGCGGTTCAATACCGCGTTCATCCATGGTGGCGAGCAGCCGGCGGATATCCGCGCGTTTCTGGAGGGTAACAGCGTACTGCCGGGCCTCTATCGGGTGGATATCTACCTGAACCGGGTCCTCAGTGCCCGTCGTGATGTGCGTTTCAATCGGGACAGCTCCAGCGGGCGGGTCGAGCCCTGCCTGACCCCGGACCTGCTGCGGGACCTGGGGCTGGATACCGAACGCCTGGCCAGCCTGGGCAGGGTGTCGCCGGAGAGTGCGGGCGAGCAGTGTTTCGACCTCGGCCAACTGGAGCGGGCCAGCGTCGACTACCAGCCCAACAGCCTGGCCCTCAACCTCAGCGTGCCGCAGGTCGCCCTGCGGCGCGATGCCCGTGGCTACCTGTCGCCGGAGCTGTGGGACCAGGGCGTCAACAGTGCTTTCGTCAGCTATTCCTTCAACGGCAATCGCCGCGAGTTCGATCGGCAGAAGACCGACAGCTACTACCTGGGCCTGCGCAATGGCCTGAACCTCGGGCCCTGGCGCTTGCGCAACGAATCCTCGCTGGTCCATGGCGACTTGCAGTCCACCCGTTTCACCAGCAACCAGACCTACGCCCAGCGCGACCTGACCGCCTGGAAGGGCCAACTGACCCTGGGCGAGACCTACACCGACTCACGGGTGTTCGACAGTGTACGTTTCCGTGGCGTCCAGGTGGCATCGGACGACGGCATGCTGCCCGACAGCGAGCGGGTCTATGCGCCGGTCATCCGGGGCGTCGCCGAAAGCAACGCCACCGTGGAGATTCGCCAGGCCGGTTACCTGCTGTACAGCGCGAACGTGCCGCCCGGCCCGTTCGAGATCAGTGACTTCTATCCCAGTGGTTCCAACGGCGACCTGCTGGTAACGGTGATCGAGGCGGATGGCCGGCAACGTACCTTCGTCCAGGCATTCGCCTCGCTGCCGTTGATGCTGCCCAAGGGCTCCTTCAGCTACAGCGTCGAGGCCGGCGAGTACGACAGCAACGACAGTCGGCAGATGAACCCCGGATTTGCCAGTACCACCCTGATCTACGGCTTGAGTGAACGGCTCAGCGGTTTTGGTGGGATGCAGGTGGCGGACGGGTTCGAGGCCAGCAACCTCGGGGTGGGGGTCAACACCGGCGTGGGCGCGGTGTCGGCCGACCTGACCCATTCGGTCAGTCACCAGGGCGCTACCGACCTGGGCGGCAAGAGCCTGCGCCTGCGTTATGCCAATACCCTGAATGCCACCCGGACCACCTTCGCCCTGGCCGGTTATCGTTACTCCAGCGAGCACTACCGCAGCTTCGAGCAGCACGTGGAGGAACGCAGCAATCTGACGCGCACTTCGCTCGGCCGGGCCCGTGACCGTTTCGACATCACCCTCAGCCAACCCCTGGAAACGGGGACCTTCAGCTTTACCGCCCTGGAGCAGCGCTACTGGAACCTGCCGGGCAAGTCGCGCCAGTTCAACGCCACCTATGGCGGCTACTGGCGCGATCTGAGCTACAGCCTGTCCCTGGATCGCACCCGTTCGGCCGATCTCGACGGCCGGGTCGCCACTGACCACCAGTTCACCCTGACCCTGTCGTTGCCGCTGGGCCGGCATGAGCGCTCGACCCGCGCCTCGCTGACGGCAGTGCGCGACAACCAGGGCGACTCCAGCGTGATGGCCGGCCTGACCGGGCGCGTGCTCGACCGGAATGCCTTCTACTCGGTCCTGGCCGGCAATGACGGCAGCGGTGCCCGTGCCGGTTCCGCCAGTGTGAATGCCACCACCTCCGTCGGTCGTTTCGAGGCCGGCTACAGCCATGGCCAGGATTTCAACAGCTGGAACCTGGGCGCGCGTGGGTCGCTGGTCGCCCATGCCGGTGGAGTGAACCTGGGGCAGTCCCTGGGCGACACCTTCGTGCTGGCCGAGGTACCGGGTGTGCGCGGTGCGCATTTCAACAACTTCGGTGGCGTCGAGACCGGGCGCAACGGCTTTGCCGTGGTGCCGTACGTGCAGCCCTATCGGGCCAACTGGGTCAGCCTGGACACGCGCCGCCTGGGCGCCGATGTCGAGGTGGACAACGCCGTCGTGCAGGTGGTGCCACGTCGTGGTTCGTCGACCCACGCGCTGTTCAAGGCCAGTGCCGGGCGCCGGGTGCAGTTCGAACTGAGCCTGGCCGATGGCAGCGCCCTGCCGTTCGGTGCCAGCGTCCAGGATGCCCAGGGCAAGGTGCTCGCCGTGGTGGACCCGACCAGTCGCGCCCTGGTGCTCAGCGAGCAGGAACAGGGAACGCTGCAGGTCCGCTGGTCGGGGCATGGCTGCCAGTTCCAGTTCCGTCTGCCGCCGCGGGACCCGCAACTGACCTACGACCGGGTCAGGGAGGTGTGCCGGTGAACGGTCTGCGGATATTCGGCCTGCTGCTGGGCCTGGTCGTGGCGGCGCCGGTGCTGGCAAGCGTGTCCCTGAGTGGCACACGCCTGGTGTTCGACGGGCGCTTTCGCGATGTGAGCATCGAGGCGCGCAATCGCGGTCGCCAGGAGGTGTTGCTGCAGGCCTGGCTCGAGGGGCACGAAGACAGCCACCCCAATCACCTGCCGTTCGTGCTGACGCCGCCGATCGTGCGGCTGGCGCCCGAAGGCCGGCAGGCGCTGCGGTTGATGTACGAAGGACGGGGCATGCCGGCCGGACGGGAGTCGCTGTTGCACCTGTACGTCATGGAAATCCCCCGGACGCAGGCCGGTGACAGTCGCTTGAGCATCGCCATCCGCCAGCGGATCAACGTGCTGTTCCGCCCGGCGGGTCTGACCGGTGATCCGGCACAGACCCCGCAACGCCTGCTCTGGAGACTGGAGCGCGATGCCAGCGGCGTGCCCCGCCTCAAGGTGGAGAACCCGACGGACTTCCATGCGGCGCTGCTGGGCCTCGAACTGGCCGGCGAGCAGGGCCGCCACCCGCTCGGTGATGACCTGCTCATACCGCCGGGCGGGCGCCGTGAACTGCTGCTCAGCTCCCGCGCCCTGGCGGTCCGTCCGGCCTGGCTGCGGTTCAACGCGCTGACCGATTACGGTGGCCAGCGTGCCTACCGTGCCCGATGCGATTTCGGTGCACCTTTCAACGCGTCGCTGGTCGGCGACGCTTCTCTTTCCCGGAACGGATCCGCCCATGATTAGGATGTCTCGCATGACCTGGCGACGCTGCCTGTTGCTGCTTGGCCTGCTCAGCCCCGCCAGTTGTTTTGCCCTCACCTGTACCCTGCAAGGCAGCGGGGCGCTGGTGGCCAGTGCCGATCTCGGCAGCAGCGTGGCGATTCCGGCGTCGTCGCCCAACGGCACGCTGGTCTGGCGTTCGGAGCCGCTCAATCTGGCGGTCGAGTGCGTCAGGGAGGGGGCGGGCGCCACGGAGGAGGTCTATCTCTACCTCAATCCGGCTCGCCAGGTGGTCGGCCAGGGCATTCGCCTGGGGTTGACTCTCGACGGGGTCGACCATCGCCAGAGCCATGGCCGCATCGCCACCGGCCGCAGCCTGCCGGCCTGCGGCAACGCCCAGGCCTGTGCGCCGCTGAGTTTCAATCTGGGCTTCTCGCTGTTCATCGAAAAGTTCGGCCCGACGCCACCCTCGGGCGTGGCCAGCCAATTGCAGGATTACCGGCTGTTCCAGCTCGATGGCGGCAGTGGGTCGGGCAGCGACGGCAATTCGCTCAACTACGTGATCAACAACCTCGGCGGCCTGCGCTTCGTGGCCTGTGACGCGCAATTGCAGGTCATCCCCGAGACCGTCGATTTCGGGCGGGTCGCGATCCAGAACGTGGTCGTTGGGCAGGTGATCGAACGGCGTCCGTTTGCCCTGCACACCAGCCGTACCTGCGACAGTGCCTTCAGCCTGGATGCGCGACTCAAGCCGGTGTCGGGCACCCTGGCCGGCGAGTTGCTGATCCCCAACGGCAACGACGGCGTCGGCATTCGTATCGTCAGGGCCGGTGGCGGGGCGCCGATCCCGTACAACCGTTCCTTCCACCTGGCCGAACTGCTGGGCAGCACCCATGCCGCCACGGCCAGCTTCGATGCCGAACTGTTATGGAACAGTGACCGCCCCAGGGCCGGGCCGTTCTCCGCCGAGGTGGTCGTCGATCTGTTCTACAAGTGACGGTTGGCCGGCGCGTTCGCCGTGTGCCCTAAAGCTGATCTGGATCAGTGTTTTGGATTTTGGTCCGCTTAGAGTCGACGCCCTGCCGACTCTTCCCAATAATTCGAGCGCGCCTTCCATGAAGATCAATCTCCCGGTTACCGGCCGAAACGTCGAGGTTGCCCGCGACGCCAATATCCTTTCGACCACCGACCTGAAAGGCGCCATCACCTACGCCAACCCGGACTTCATGAAGATCAGCGGCTACAGCCGCGAAGAGTTGCTGGGCTCGCCGCATAATCTGTTGCGCCACCCCGACATGCCGCCGGAGGCGTTCGCCCATATGTGGCAGACCCTCAAGGCCGGTCGCTCGTGGATGGGCATGGTGAAGAACCGCTGCAAGAACGGTGATCACTACTGGGTCAGCGCCTATGCTTCGCCGGTGAGCCGCAACGGCCAGACGGTGGAGTACCAGTCGGTACGGACCCAGCCCGGGCCAGGCAGATCGAGGCGGCCGAGCGCTGTTATGGCGAGTTGCGTAGCGGGCGTCGGTCATGGCGCCAGCGTCTGCCCAGGGTTGGCTTGACCGGGCGGTTGACGCTGCAGTCCAGCCTGGCGTTTGCCGCGACCCTGGCGTTGGGCGACTGGTTGTCGCCGCAGCCGCTGCTGGTCGAACTGGGGCTCTGGGGCCTGGGCAGTGCCCTGTGCGGCGCCATCTTTCACGGGGCCCTGCGACCGTTCGCCCGCCTGACGGTGCGGGCCCGCAACCTGGCCGACAACCCGTTGAGCCAGGCGATCTATACCGGCCGCAGTGACGAATTCGGCCAGATCGAGTTTGCCTTGCGCATGCTCGAAGCCCAGGTCGGCTCGGTGGTCGGGCGCATCGGCGACGCTTCGCTGCGCCTGTCCGGGCATGCCCAGGAGCTGGTGCGCCATATCGAGAGCAGCCACAGCAGCACCCTCGACCAGCAGGCCGAAACCGATCAGGTCGCGGCGGCGATTCATGAGATGGCGGCCAGTGTCGCCGAGGTCGCGAGCAATGCCCAGCAGGCTTCGGTGGCCGCCGACCTGGCCGGCAGCGAAACCCGCGACGGTCATCAACTGGTGGGCGAGAGCCGCAGCTCGGTGTTGCGCCTGGCCGGGGAACTGGCCCGGGCGACCGAGGTGATCCATCAACTGGAGAGCCACAGTATCGAGATTTCCAGCGTGCTCGAGGTGATCCGCGGCATTGCCGAGCAGACCAACCTGCTGGCGCTGAATGCGGCCATCGAGGCGGCGCGCGCGGGCGAGCAGGGGCGTGGCTTTGCGGTGGTGGCGGATGAAGTGCGCGGGCTGGCCCAGCGTACCCAGCAGTCGACCAGCGAGATCCAGCGGATGATCAGCAACCTGCAGGACGGTGCGCGCGAGGCGGTGCTGGTCATGCGCCACAGCAGCCAGCATGCCGAGGACAGCGTGCAGCAGGTGCAGCAGGCGGCCGAAGCGCTGAGCGGGATCAGCGAGCGGGTGAACCGGATCACCGAGATGAGCCTGCAGATTGCCGCGGCGGTCGAGGAGCAGAGTGCGGTGAGCGAGGACATCAACCGCAACATCATGAGCATTCGCAATGCCTGCGAGGTGACTGTCAGTGCGGGTCGGCAGAGTCACGCCAATTCGGGTGACGTGGCCGGGCTGGCGGATGACCTGCGCTCGCTGGCGCAGGAGTTCTGGGGACGCAGCAGCCGGGTGTAGTGGCCTGTGTGGCGAAACGGGTGACCAGCGGCCCGGCGCTCAGGCCGCCCGCAATGGAATGAAGGTGTAGGTCAGCGGTGTATCGCTGACCACTCGCGCCCCGGCTGCGCGCAGTTGCTCGGCGATGTCATGGCCGGAAACATGAAAGGCCCATTCCGCTTCGGGGGACCATTGCGACTGTCGTTCGACTTGCGCGATGGCTTCGACGAACGCAGGCATCTGCGGCAGATAGGCGGTGAAGCCATCGCCCTTGAGCGCGGTGGTGTGAATGCCCAGGCGTGCGCAGATGGCTTGCTTGGCGCGGATGTCGTCACGGTCGGCCTGGCGCGAATCCTCGATGAGTTGCGCCAGCCCGGCGTCCACCAACCGGCCACCACTGATCAGCAGCGGCTGGTCCGGCAGCCATGATTCCGGCGGGCAGTCCTTGGCTTGCGGCCTGAGCGGGATGTGCGGGTTGATCTCCATCGGATAGATACGGCACACCAGTGGGCGACGTTCGTAGATCCGGCAGAGCAGGCGTTCGTCAAGATTCCGGCAGGGGCCGACATTGTAGGCGGCGAAAGTGATGGCCACGCGTGCCTCGGTGCTGCCGCAGGGCACGCCCCAGGAGCGGCGTTGCGCATGTTCGCGCTGCTGCGGCGCAATACCGGTGCCATCCGCCAGGAACGCCTCCACCAGCACGATCACCTGGCCGCCGTCGTCCGCCCACTGCCGGGCTTCGGCCAGGGTCAGCGGTACATGGTGATCGGTGCAGCATTTGCCGCAACCTACGCAGGAAAAATGGGTGTTCATGGCTTGACCGGCAGCAAGGGAAAAGGCGCGGTGACACCAATCCGACAGGCCGTCACCACATGAACCCGGAACGAAGCAAGTTGTGCGCCAGCCACTCAGTTGCTGCGGGCCGGCATCACCGAGTCCCATTCGGTCACGCTGGCGCTCTTGCTCTTGCGGTTGTACAGGCACAGTTCGGTGCCCGCCTGGTTTTTCATATGGACCTGAGGGTAATGGCCGCGCAGCAGGACGGCGGTGTAGCCGAGCTTGTCATCGAACAGGGCCGGACTGCCCACCGGCTTCACGTTCTTGAGGTGGCTGGCCTTGGTGCAACTGGCCAGCACCGCCTTGTCGTGGGCGATCCACTGATCGGGGCTGGATGCCTGGGCCTGGGCGGCCACTGCGGTGAGGCTGATGAAGATCAGGGTGGAGGCTTTCATGGCAGGTCTCCTGAAGGTACATCCGGCAAAACAACGATTATGCCTGAGCCGGGCCGACTTCATAGCGCTGGATGAAGCGCATGCCGGCGTCGTCGTACAGACGCCGCGCCGGCAGGTTGTTTTCCATGACCTTGAGATCGACGAAGGCTTCGCCCCGCGAGGCGAAGACCTGGAAGGCATGGCGCAGCAGCGCCTGGCCCAGGCCCTCGCCGCGGCGGCGCGGGTGGACCACCAGGTCCTTGATGTAGGCGCTGGTCCAGCACTGGGCGACGCCTGCCAGGCCGTGTGGGTCCGTGGCGATCAGGCACAGGGTCGGATCGAATTCGGCATCGCGGGTGAAACGCTCACGCCAGTGGGGGAAGTCGTCGACCTCGATGTCGCTGTCGCGATAGCCCTCCACCAACAGTGCGTGGACGGCCTCCAGTTGCTCCGGGCGCAGTATCCCCAGGCGGATGTCCTTGGGCCAGTGCGGCACGTCGAGCAAGCCGTCGAGGTCCTTGCGCAGCAGCAGGCAGTGGCACCGGGACATGTCAGAGACCCTGCTCGGCGACGGTCCTGGCGGCCTGGATCAGGCACTTGGTCAGCTCCGGCGAGGAAAACTTCGTCAGTACCGCGTTGGCCCCTGCCTGACGGGCCTTTTCAGCGTTCATGGCGCTGTCCAGGGAGGTGTGCAGCAGGATGTAGAGGTCCTGGAAGTCCGGGGTTTCGCGTACGGTACGGGTGAAGGCGTAGCCGTCCATTTCCGACATCTCGATGTCCGAGACGACGATATTGATCTGTTCCGCGGTGCCTTGCAGGTCGAGCAGGCAGCCGATGGCTTCCTTGGCGCTGCGGGCGGTGTGGCAGGTCAGGCCGAGATTGCGCAGGGTATGGACCGATTGCTGCAGCGCCACCTGGCTGTCGTCGACCACCAGGATCCGGGCATTGCCGAGCAGTTCGGCTTCTTCCATGGTCAGTTCGGTCGGTGCGACTTCGATCTGTGTCGGAGCGATGACATGGATGACCTTTTCGATATCCAGCACCTGCACCAGCGTGCCGTCGACCTGGGTCACCCCGGTGATGAACGCCTTGGGGCCACCGGAGCCGAAGGGGGGCGGGCGGATATCGGTGGTCAGGCAGTGGACGATCTTGCTCACGGCCTGCACATGCAGGCCCTGCTTGGAACGACTGACATCGGTGACGATCAGGCAGCCGCCGTCGGGATCCGCCAGTGGGCGCTCGCCGATGGCCCGGCTCAGGTCGATCACCGAGAGCGAGGCGCCGCGCAGGGTGGCGATGCCCCTGACATGCGGGTGCGACTCGGGCAGTTTGGTCAGCGGCGGACAGGGGATGATTTCGCTGACTTTGAGCAGGTTGATCGCCATCAGCTTGCCGCTGCGCAAGGTGAAGAGCAGTAGCGACAGCGAATCTGCGCGAGCTTTGTTGGAGGACATAAAAACCTTCTGTACAAAGAGCTGCGTCAGGGCAGGTCGGCCCCGAACGGGTATCTATAAAGCATTATCGACCCGAGACGGTCGGGCTTTAGGTGAATCTTGCCGCTGACCACGCTGCCCTGTTCGCGGGCAAGCCCGCTCCTGCACACGTTCGCTGCCGACGCCCGGGGCTGGTGGCCTGTTGCTCACTTGAGCCCCAGGCGCCTGGCCAGCCGGCCCAGGTTCGCCCGGTCCAGGCCCAGCTCCCGCGCCGCGCCCGCCCAGTTCTGCTGGTGCCGCTCCAGGCAGGCAGTGATCAACTGCCGTTGATACTGCTCCGTGGCCTGGCGCAAGTCGAGCCCGGCTTGCCGGTGCAATGGAGTACTGGCCTGTGTCTCGGGCGTTTCGTCGGCGACCGTCGGCAAATCCAGGTCGACAGCGCTCAGGCTGAGAATCTTCGGCCGCTCCCGGCAACTGCCGAGGGCCTTGAGGGCGCTGCGCCCGAGCAGATGCTCCAGCTCCCGGACGTTGCCCGGCCAGTCGTAGGCCAGCAGCGCGGCCTGGGCATCCGGGCTCAGGCGCAGGCTGCCCAGGCCCATGCGCGAGCGGTTCTGCTCGAGAAAGTAGCCGCTGAGCAGCAGTACATCGCGACCGCGCTCGCGCAGTGGCGGTACCTGCAACGGGTAGACGCTCAGGCGGTGGTAGAAGTCCGCCCGGTAGCGTCCGTTGCGCACCTCCTCGGCCAGGTCGCGGTTGGTCGCGGCGATCAGGCGCACGTCCACCTGGTGCTCGCGGTCCGAGCCCAGCCGCTGCAACTGGCCGCTCTGCAGCACCCGCAGCAGTTTTGCCTGGACGCTCAGCGACAGCTCGCCGACTTCATCGAGAAACAGGGTACCGCCGTTGGCCAGTTCGAACTTGCCGCGCCGATCGCCCACCGCCCCGGTGAAGGCACCTCGGACATGACCGAACAGTTCGCTTTCCACCAGGGTCTCCGGCAGGGCGGCGCAGTTGAGGCTGATGATGGGCTTTTCCGAACGAGGCGAGGCGGCGTGGATCGCCTGCGCCACCAGTTCCTTGCCGACCCCGGTTTCGCCGGTGATCAGCACGGTCAGGTCACTGGCGCCGACCAGGTTGATCTCTTCCACCAGGCGCTTGTGCGCCTTGCTCTGGCCGATCATCTCGGGTTGCCGGGAGCTGTTGGCCTGGCGATAGAGTTCGGCGCGCTGATGTTCGTCCTCGGCCCGCAGGGCCAGGCGTTCGATGCGTTCGGCGGCGCTCACGGTGGCCGCCGCCAGGCTGGCGAAGGCCTGCAGGGCATCGAGGTCGATCCGTTCGAAGCGTTCCGGGTCGAGGGCGTCGAGGGTCAACAGGCCCCAGGGGCGCTCGTCGATGAACAGGGGGCAGCCCAGGCAGTCATGCACTTCCAGGTGTTCGGTCAGGCCGTCGACCAGGCCGTCGTACGGGTCGGGCAGCCCGCTGTCGCTGTCGAAACGCACGGGGCCCCGGGCATCGAGCAGGATCTGGAAGCGCGGGTGCTCGCTGACCCGGAAGCGCCGGCCGAGGGTGTCCGCGCTCAAGCCGTCGACCGCCAACGGTACCAGCGCTTCGCCATCCAGGCGCAGCAGGGCGGCGGCGTCACAGGGCAGCAGCGCACGCAGGGCATCGAGCAGGCGCCGATAACGTTCGCTTTCGGGCAGTTCCCGGGAGAGATCCGCCACCAGTGGCAGCAGGGCGGTCAGCAACGGCTTTGCGGTCATATTGACTCCATTGGTGTCGAAATGACTATAGAATGGTTGTGGTCATTATGACCAATGATATTTTAAGTTATTGATTTTTAATGGTTTAAATCTTGGCATGGAGTGTGATTGAGACAGGTCAATTCAGGTAATCCTCATGTCCAGGAGTTGACCCATGCTGAGCGCCCAAGACCGTGCCATCGTCAAATCGACCGTCCCTTTGCTGGAAAGCGGTGGTGAGGCACTGACCACCCATTTCTACCGGATGATGCTGTCCGAGTACCCGCAGGTGCGTCCACTGTTCAACCAGGCCCACCAGGCCAGCGGCGACCAGCCCCGGGCCCTGGCCAACGGCGTGCTGATGTATGCGCGGCACATCGACCAGCTCGACCAGTTGGGCGACCTGGTGGCGAAGATCATCAACAAGCATGTTGCGCTGCAGATTCTGCCGGAGCATTACCCGATTGTCGGCGCCTGCCTGCTGCGGGCGATCCGTGAAGTGCTCGGCGAGGAAATCGCCACGCCCGAGGTGCTCGCGGCCTGGGGCGCGGCCTACAACCAGCTGGCCGACATCCTGATCGGTGCCGAGGCGGCGATCTACGACGAAAAGGCCCTGGCACCGGGTGGCTGGCGTGGCAGCCGGCCATTCAGGCTGGTGGCCAAGGTCGAGGAAAGCGCGGAAATCACTTCCTTGCACTTCGAACCGGTCGACGGCCAGGCCATCCTGAGCTTCGAGCCGGGTCAGTACATCGGCATGAAGCTGGTCATCGATGGCGAGGAGCTACGGCGCAACTACTCCCTTTCGGCGCTGGCCAATGCCCGGCAATACCGCATCAGTGTCAAGCGCGAGGCGGGCGGCCGGGTGTCGAGCTACCTGCATGACCAGTTGGCGGTCGGCGCGACCCTGGATCTGTTCCCGCCAGCGGGAGACTTCACCCTGACCGCCAGCGACAAGCCGCTGGTGCTGATCAGCGGCGGTGTCGGTATCACCCCGACCCTGCCGATGCTGGAAGCGGCGCTCGCCACACGGCGGCCGGTGCACTTCATTCACTGCGCGCGCAATGGGTCGGTGCATGCGTTCCGTGACTGGGTCGATGGGTTGGCCGCGCGTCATCCGCAGCTCAAGCGCTTCTACTGCTACGCCGAGGATGACGGGGTGAGCCCGGCGGCGGACAAGGTCGGCCTGTTGAGTCAGGAACAACTGGCCCGGTGGCTGCCGGAACAGCGCGACCTGGATGCCTACTTCCTCGGGCCGAAAGGCTTCATGAGTGCGGTCAAGCGCCACCTCAAGGCCCTCGGTGTGCCGGAAAAGCAGAGCCGCTACGAGTTCTTCGGCCCGGCTGCGGCCCTGGAATAAGCCCTCGGTCCGAGTTCCCCCGAGCGCTGGGGGCCGTGTTGTGAGAGCTGGATTGATCTGCGGAATCCGGCTCTCACAGATTGTCTACTTCGATGAGACAGTCAAACCGATTTGAGCCGCTTTTTCCTTTTTCGGCGGCTCATTAATCTGGTCACACATTGAACGACACAGCCTCCCACCACTTAAACGAAAAAGGATCCCCCCATGAGCAAGCCAACCTACAACCGCCTGAACAAAGACGACGCCGTAGTCCTGCTGGTCGACCACCAGACCGGTCTGATTTCCCTGGTGCAGGACTTCTCGCCGAACGAGTTCAAGAACAACGTGTTGGCGTTGGCCGACCTCGCCAAGTTCTTCAACCTGCCCACAATCCTGACCACCAGCTTCGAGCAGGGCCCCAACGGCCCGCTGGTTCCAGAGCTGAAAGAGATGTTCCCGGACGCGCCGTACATCGCCCGCCCCGGCCAGATCAACGCCTGGGACAACGAGGATTTCGTCAAGGCGATCAAGGCCACCGGCCGCAAGCAACTGATCATCGCCGGGGTGGTGACCGACGTTTGCGTGGCGTTCCCGACGCTGTCGGCGCTGGCTGAAGGTTTCGATGTGTTCGTGGTGACCGACGCTTCCGGCACCTTCAACACCACCGTGCAGCAGGCTGCCTGGAACCGCATGACCCAGGCCGGCGCACAGATGATGAACTGGTTCTCGGTGGCCTGTGAGCTGCACCGCGACTGGCGCAACGATATCGAAGGCTTGGGCAACCTGCTGTCGCAGCGGATCCCCAACTACCGCAACCTGATGAACAGCTACGCGGCGCTGACGGCCCGTTAATCCACCCGGAACCACAAGGCCCGCCTCCGAGCGGGCCTCTTGCTTTTTTGGCGGCCGGACAATCTCTCGGAATACCGGTCGTGATGATCCCAGAAAGGCTGTTCCTACAAGAGAATCGGCACTCTCCTGCATATCCCTTCTGCAAAATCCCGCCACGGTTAATCCGCCTTTAATCGACTTCGCGTTAATTCGCCGCAGTTGCGGCGAGTACCGGTCTTTATCGGGTGTTGAATACGCTCAAAGGTCATCTGCTGCGTGTAGACTGGCGAACCAGGGATCGACCATGCCCGGATGGCGCCAGGTGCGCCGAACGCAGGCAACCTCGGCCTGATGCAGCGGCTGTCAGCGCTGCCCTTCGGCTGATCCAATAACGAGTCACAAGGGAAACGGGATGAATGACGAAATGATGCGGTTGGGACGGGAAAAGCGCTTTCTCGTCCTGCTGGGGGTGATCTGCCTGGCCTTGATCGGCGGGGCGCTGTACATGCAGGTGGTGCTCGGCGAGGCGCCTTGCCCGCTGTGCATCCTGCAACGTTATGCCTTGCTGTTCATCGCGATCTTCGCTTTCATCGGCGCGGCCATGCCGACCCGGCGCAGTCTTTCGGTGCTGGAAGTGCTGGTGTGGCTGAGCGCGATCGGTGGCCTCGCCGTGGCCGGCCGGCATGTGTATATCCAGGCCTTTCCTCAGGTCAGTTGTGGCATCGATGTGCTGCAGCCGATCGTCGACGGCTTGCCGCTGGCCAAACTGTTCCCGCTGGGCTTCCAGGTCGACGGTTTCTGCGAAACGCCATACCCGCCGGTGCTCGGCCTGTCCTTGGCGCAATGGGCTCTGGTAGCCTTTGTGCTGACTGTGGTGCTGGTGCCGCTGGGGATCTACCGCAACCGTAAAAACGCTCGCTGAGCGGCCTCTCGGGCGCCCCGGTTCCGATGCCCGGAATCGGGGCGTTTTCGCATTTGCGCAGCGGTAAAAAAGGCCGTGATGGAAGGCAACAAAAGGCCTGAAAAAACTGCGACATATTGTCACGTCGCAGCGGTCGCAGGGAGCGTTTTCGACTCACCTGGGGCTCTGCAATCGACAACAATTCCCGGGAAAGTTCCCTCGGCCGTTTTTTCTCCCCAGGCCCCGCCGCCAGTACCTTCGACGCTCCCCAAGAGTCGCCGTGGGCCCCGTTTTACAGGGGCTGGACCGGCCTCGGCGGGTGCTTCAGGAAGGCTGGAAGAGCCAGTCAGGTTGTCCGGTAGAAGGGGGTGCCAGTGCTTCTTGTTGATAATGAAAAGCGATACGATTCTGTATCATTGCAAAATCGGTGAATGATTGTTGCGTCACTTGATAAAAAATATTTCAGGATGAGACATGGTTTATAAAACCCGACATATCTACAATCGCCCGCACTGAGTGTCCTGCGTCGTTCATTTTTTGAGCGAGCACAGGGGCCAAAAGGTGCCATGCGATCCCGGGTGCAGGCAACCTTCCAAGTATCCGCACCAAATGGAATTGGTCTGTAACAAGGCCTTTGACCGACGAAATCGAATAAGACTCACTGCCAGCTCCGGATGTGCCGATCTGCGATCAGCGCGAAGGGCAGGCCCTTATTCAATTGAAGAAAAATGCCAACCCTTGGCAGGGTGAAGTGTTGGCGATCAAAACCCAACTGCATTGCGCAAGCTGCTTTAGAGGTCGTGAGATGAGTAAAACTAGGTACCCCAGATTGCTAGGCTTATTGCCGCTGCTCGGCACGTTGTTGCTGGGAGGGTGCAACATGACCTTGCTTGACCCCAAAGGTCAGGTAGGCCTGGACGAACGTAACCTGATCATCACCGCCACGCTGCTGATGCTGTTGGTCGTGGTGCCGGTGATCTTTATGACCCTTGCCTTTGCATGGAAATATCGTGCATCGAACAAGGACGCCACCTACGCGCCGAAATGGAACCACTCGACCAAGATCGAAATCGTGGTCTGGGCTGTTCCGGCCATCATCATCCTGTTCCTGGGCATCGTGACCTACAAGTCGACCCACGCCCTGGACCCTTATCGTCCGCTGGAATCCGACGTCAAGCCGATCAACGTCGAAGTGGTTTCGCTGGACTGGAAGTGGCTGTTCATCTACCCGGACCAGGGTATCGCCACCGTCAACAAGCTGGTGTTCCCAGCCAACACCCCCGTCAACTTCCGGATCACCTCCGACTCCGTGATGAACTCGTTCTTCATCCCGGGCCTGGGTGGCCAGATCTACGCGATGGCTGGCATGCAGACCAAGCTGCACCTGATCTCCAACGAGAATCACGTGTACGAGGGCATCTCCGCCAACTACAGCGGTGCCGGCTTCACCGGTATGAAATTCAAAGCGATCGCAACCAGCCAGGCGGATTTCGATGCCTGGATTGCTGAGGTCAAGCAATCACCTAAAAAGCTTGAACAAGCCGAATACGCAGAACTTTCCAAGCCGAGCCAGGACAACCCGGTCGAGCTTTATTCTTCCGTTACGCCGAACCTGTTCCAGGTCATCGTCGACAAGTACGAAGGCATGAAACCAGGCAAGCCGGTCGAGCACGAGAAGAAGGAAGTGGCCGCAACGGAAGGTTCGCATTCAGCTGCCGGGGCAGAGGAGTAAACGATGTTTGGTAAATTAAGCTGGGACGCGGTCCCGTTCCACGAACCGATCGTCATGGTGACTCTCGCCATGATCGCGATCGGTGGCCTGGCGGTCTTCGCGGCCATCACCTACTTCAAGAAGTGGACCTACCTGTGGTCCGAGTGGCTGACTTCGGTCGACCACAAGAAAATCGGCGTGATGTACATCATCGTCGCCATGGTCATGCTGCTGCGCGGCTTCGCCGACGCGATCATGATGCGTTCCCAGTTGGCCATGGCCACCGAGGGTTCGCCTGGCTACCTGCCTCCCCATCACTATGACCAGATCTTCACCGCCCACGGTGTGATCATGATCATCTTCATGGCGATGCCATTCTTCACCGGCCTGATGAACATCGTCGTGCCGCTGCAGATCGGCGCGCGTGACGTTGCCTACCCGTTCCTGAACTCCCTGAGCTTCTGGCTGCTGGTGTCCGGCGTGGTGCTGATCAACCTGTCCCTGGGCGTTGGCGAATTCGCCAAGACCGGCTGGGTTGCCTATCCGCCGCTGTCGGGGCTGCAATACAGTCCGGGCGTGGGTGTGGACTACTACATCTGGGCGCTGCAGCTATCGGGTCTGGGTACGACGTTGACCGGGGTCAACTTCCTGGCCACCGTACTGAAGATGCGTACCCCTGGCATGAAACTGATGGACATGCCGATCTTCACCTGGACCTGCACCTGGGCCAACGTCCTGATCGTGGCTTCGTTCCCGATCCTGACCGCTACCCTGGCACTGCTGACCCTCGACCGTTATCTGGATTTCCACGTGTTCACCAATGAACTCGGCGGCAACCCGATGATGTACGTCAACCTGTTCTGGGCCTGGGGTCACCCCGAGGTTTACATCCTGATCCTGCCGGCTTTCGGTGTCTTCTCCGAAGTCATCTCGACCTTCTCCGGCAAGAAACTGTTCGGCCACCACTCGATGATCTACGCCAGTGGCGCGATCTCGGTGCTGGGCTTCATGGTTTGGCTGCACCACTTCTTCACCATGGGTTCGGGTGCCAACGTCAACGCCTTCTTCGGCCTGGCGACCATGCTGATCTCGATCCCGACCGGGGTGAAGCTGTTCAACTGGCTGTTCACCATCTACCGTGGTCGTCTGCGTTTCACCAGCCAGGTCCTGTGGACCCTGGGCTTCATGGTGACCTTCGCCATCGGTGGCATGACCGGCGTTCTGCTGGCCGTTCCAGGTGCCGACTTCGTGCTGCACAACAGCCTGTTCGTAATCGCGCACTTCCACAACGTGATCATCGGCGGTGCGGTATTCGGTTACATCGCCGGCTTCAGCTTCTGGTTCCCGAAAGCCTTCGGCTTCAAGCTGCATGAAGGTTGGGGCAAGGCTGCCTTCTGGTTCTGGATCACCGGCTTCTTCGTTGCGTTCATGCCGCTCTACGCTCTGGGCTTCATGGGCATGACCCGTCGCCTGAACGCCACCACCAACCCTGAGTGGGTACCGTACCTGTACGTTGCCTTCGTCGGTGCGATCCTGATCGCTTTCGGTATCGCTTCGCAACTGATCCAGATCTACGTCAGCGTGCGTGATCGCAAGCAGAACCTGGACGTGACCGGCGACCCATGGAACGGCCACACCCTGGAATGGTCGACCTCGTCGCCACCGCCGTTCTACAACTTCGCCGAACTGCCGAAAGCCGACGCTGTCGACGCGTTCACCGAAGCCAAGGAAAACGGTACCGCCTACAGCGTGCCCAAGCGTTACCAGCCGATCCACATGCCGAACAACACCGCGACCGGCCTGGTCATGGGTGCTCTGCTGACCGTCTTCGGTTTCGCGATGATCTGGCACATCTGGTGGATGGCGATCGCCAGCCTCGCAGGTACCGTGATCTATTTCATCATCCACGCAGCCCGTGATGATCAGGGCTACATGGTGCCGGTCGAGACCATCGAACGCATCGAAGCCGAACAGCACAAGGTGCTGGTCGCGGCCAAGGTGATTCCGGCCTCCCGTGTTGAAACCTCGTTGGAAAAGGCTTAAACCATGTCGAATGCAGTGACTCATGCTGGACACGCCCATGGTCATGACCATGGGCACGATGACCACCACCACGACTCGGGCGAGATGACCGTATTCGGTTTCTGGCTCTACCTGATGACCGACTGCATCCTGTTTGCGTCGATCTTCGCAGCGTACGCGGTGCTGGTTAACAACGTAGCGGGTGGCCCGTCGGGCCACGACATCTTCGAACTGCCATACGTGCTGGGCGAAACCGCCTGCCTGTTGCTCAGCTCGATCACCTACGGCTTCGCCATGCTGGCGTTGTTCAAGGGCAAGAAAGGCCAGGTACTGGGCTGGTTGGCGATCACCTTCCTGTTCGGCCTGGGCTTCATCGGCATGGAAATCAACGAATTCCACAAGCTGATCGAAGAAGGCTACGGTCCGAACCGCAGCGGCTTCCTGTCCGGTTTCTTCACCCTGGTGGGGACCCACGGTCTGCACGTCACCAGTGGCCTGATCTGGATGGCCGTGATGATGTACCAGGTCTGGAAAAACGGCCTGACGCCGACCAACACCACCCGCCTGAGCTGCCTGAGCCTGTTCTGGCACTTCCTGGACGTCGTGTGGATCTGCGTATTCACCGTTGTTTACCTGATGGGGACCCTGTAAATGGCTAATGCACACCATTCCAGTGATGCCAACCATGGCAGCGTGAAGTCCTACATGATCGGCTTTATCCTGTCGATCATCCTGACTGCCATCCCGTTCGGCCTGGTGATGTACCCGTCGCTGCCAAAAGCCGCGACCCTGTGGATCATCCTGATCTTCGCCGTGATCCAGGTGCTGGTGCACCTGGTGTACTTCCTGCACCTGGACCGTTCCGCCGCGCAGCGCAACAACGTGATCGCGTTCATTTTCGCGGCGCTGGTGATCGTCCTGCTGGTAGGTCTGTCGCTGTGGATCATGTTCACCATCCACGCCGTCATGATGGCGAAGTGAGGTAAACCCGATGTCGCTCAAGCACTTTATCCAAATCACCAAACCGGGGATCATTTTCGGTAACGTGCTTTCTGTGGCGGGTGGTTTCTTCCTGGCCTCCAAGGGGCATGTCGATCTGGCCATCTTCCTGGCGGCCATGATCGGCACTTCGCTGGTGGTAGCGTCCGGTTGCGTGTTCAACAACTGCATCGACCGTGACATCGACCTGAAGATGGAGCGCACCAAGAACCGCGTGCTGGTCCAGGGCCTCATCTCCCTGAAACTGGCACTGGTCTACGCGACCGTCCTCGGCGTTGCCGGCGTAGCCTTGCTGTACCGCGTCGCCAACCCGTTGGCGGCGCTGTTCGCAGTGATCGGCTTCGTCATCTATGTCGGTCTCTACAGCCTGTACTTCAAGCGCAAGTCGGTTCACGGCACGCTGATCGGCAGTCTGTCGGGGGCGATGCCACCGGTGATCGGTTACGTTGCGGTCAGCAACAGCTTCGACATGGCGGCATTGACGCTGCTGGTGATGTTCAGCCTGTGGCAGATGCCGCATTCCTACGCCATCGCGATCTTCCGCTTCAACGACTACCTGGCCGCATCGATTCCGGTGCTGCCGGTGAAGCGTGGGATCGTCGTGGCCAAGAAGCACATCCTGCTCTACATCCTGGCTTTCGTCGCCGCGACGCTGATGCTGACCTTCAGCGGCTATGCCGGCATGAGCTACCTCGCCGTGGCCGCGGCCATGGGCATGTACTGGTTGTACATGGCCTGGACCGGCTACAAGGCGGTGGATGACACGGTCTGGGCACGCAAGCTGTTCGTGTTCTCGATCTTCACCATTACCGCCCTGAGCGTGATGATGTCCCTGGATTTCAAAGTGCCGACCGAGTTGTTGCTGACTTATGCGCACTGAGTGACCCGCATGACGGAAAAGCCCCGCCTTCTCAGGAAGTGCGGGGCTTTTTTTTGCGACATGCCCGGCGATTCAGTCGCCGAGCAAGCGCAGGAAGCGTTCCCGCACACGTTCATCATCGCTGTGGGCGACATTGAACCGCAGGAAACTCGTCGCATCGTCGGCCACGCTCAGCAAGGTGCCCGGCGCCAGCACAATGTCATTTTCCAGCCCCTTGCGGGCCAGCACTTCGGCGTCGATACCGGCGGGCAGGCGGGTCCAGAGAAACAGCCCCTCTCCCGGGCAGGAGGAAACCGCGCAACCGGCTTCACCCAGCCACTGCGCCACCCGTGCGTTCGACTCGTAGAGGCGATCGACCAACCGTCGGGCGTGCTTGGTGTAGCTGCCGTCGCTGAGCATCCGGTAGGTCATCTGCTCGGCCAGCTCCGAGGTCACGCCACCGCTCATCATCTTCAGCGCGATCATGCGCGCCGCCAGTTCCGGTGTCAGCACGGCGTAACTGACCCGGCTGTTGGCGCTCAGCGTCTTGGTGAAGCCCGAGACATAGCTGATGTTTTCCAGCCCGCCGGCCGCGGCCAGGCGCGGTGTGCGCTTGTGCTGGATATCGCAGTACAGGTCGTCCTCGACGATATGGAAGCCGTACCGGTGACTCAACTCCAACAGGCGATAGACCTGGGCCGGGGAGAAGGAGTGCCCGGTCGGGTTGTGCAGCGTGGTGTTGGTCAGGTACAGCACCGGACGGTGCTGCTCGAGCAGTTGTTCCAGGTGGGTGAAATCCAGCCCCTCGCAACCGCGGGCGATGCTGACCACCCTGGCGCCATGCAGCGACAGGTTCGAGCGCAGGTTGAAATAGCAGGGATCGTCCAGCAGCACCGTATCGCCCGGTTTGATCAGCAGGCGCATCAGCATGTCGATGGCTTGCACCGTGTTGGCGGTGGTCACGATCTGCTCCACCGGAACTTCGATACCGAAGGTCGCCAGTTTGACTCGCAGGGCCTGGCGCAGCGGCACATAGCCGGCCGGCACGCCGGCCTCGCCCATGCGAAGGGTGGTCGAGCGCAGGGTACCGCGGGCGGCCTTGAGCAGTTCTTCGCCCGGCAGCCAGGAGGAGGGCAGGAAACCGCAGCCCGGACGCAGGGCGCCGTTGTCCAGCAGCAGGGCGCGCCGTACCACGCTGAGGGTGTCCTGTGGCAGCAGGTCACGGCCGACGCCGGCATGGGCGGCCGCGCTCAGGCGCGTGACATAGTGCCCCGAGCCCTGCCGGGAGGCGACCAGCCCCTTGGCCCGCAAGCGGTCCAGGGCTTCGACGACGGTCGACTTGCCTACGCCCATCAGCTCGGACAGTTCACGGATCGGTGGCAGCTTGGCGCCGTGTTGCAGGGCGCCCTGGCTGATGGCTGAGGTGAAGCGTTCGACGATCTGCTGTACCAGCGGGGCTCCACGCTCGAACT
This sequence comes from Pseudomonas sp. Tof1, assembly GCF_055390395.1. NCBI lineage: Bacteria > Pseudomonadati > Pseudomonadota > Gammaproteobacteria > Pseudomonadales > Pseudomonadaceae > Pseudomonas > Pseudomonas sp. Tof1. The sequence continues at coordinate 1,131,376 of NZ_AP024344.1, forward strand.
CGATGGCAGCGATCACGGCTCTCTGCGCCTGCATTTTACTGGTCATCCGAGCAATAAAGTTCGGAGGATTCTAGTCCAACTTGCTCTGATCAAGAAGACCTCCGCTCTCTAGTATCGACCCCATCATCCAGTGCGTCGTTCTGATTGAAGAGGTTCTCCATGAGTGTTGAAACAACTGCCGGGATTGCCAAGCCGGCCGTTAACGTCCGTTTGTTCATCATTCGGATCATTACCGCGGTGTCGCTGTTCGCGGTACTGGGCAAGGCCAACGTCTGGCTCGACACCGCCACCAACAGTATCCTGGCGCTGGGCTATCGCGCGTTGCTGCTGCTGTTGCCGTTGACCCTGCTGCTGCTCGGCCGGCGCTCCCTCGGCGTCACCCTGCTGTGCGCCGGAGCGGGGTTGATCCTGCTGGCCTTGACCCGCAACCAGGGCATCGTCATGTTCGGCGCGGCCCTGTTCGCCTACGGGATCGCCATCGCCGGCTACCTGATCAAGAGCGAGGCGGCGCAGACCAAGGAAGGCGCGGCGTACAACCGCGTGGCCATGAACATGGGCAGCCTGATCGCCGGCCTGATCCTGCTGTCGCCGCAGTTGACCCCCACCCTGTTCTTTCTCGGCGCCGCCGGTTTCGTCCTGATGTGCCTGCCGGTCGCCATGGGCGCGAGCCTGCAGCTCCCGGTCATTTCCACCCCGGCGAAGAGCCAGGGCGGAGCCGGCTGGCTTGGCAAGCTGCCATGGGTGATCGCCGGGATCATCATGGGCATCAAGCTGTTCGGCGTGTTTTCGATCCTGCCCCAGGCGATCCTGCGGGAAACCGGCGAGTTACCCTCCTGGTATGGCCTGATGCTGATCCTCAACAGTGCCGTGGTGGTGTTCCTGCAGGTGCCGGTGATGCGTGTCATCGAGGCCACCGGCCGGTTCAAGGTGTTTACCGTGATCGGCATCATCTTCGCCGGCTTCCTCGTGCTTTCCTCGCCAGCGCTGTTCCATGTGCAGACCCTGGTCGGCGCGTTCATCTGGGTCACCCTGCTGTCCATCGCCGAGTGTGCGTTCAGCTACCTGGACTACTTCTCCGTGAAGCAGAACAGCATGTTCGCCAAGGAAGTCTCCCTGGGCGTCGGTGCCGGCGTGACCGTGCTGCTGATGCGGGCCCTGCCCGATCCCTACAACGCCTACGTGCTGGGGTTGATCGGTGCCCTGGGGATCCTGGCCTGGTACGGCCTCAACCGTAAACTCAACGCACCGCTGCATGACTGAGTTCGCAAGGGAGATCCGAGATGAGTGCAAAACCCTGTGTGATCGTGGTCGGCTATAACGGCAACCGCGTACGTGACATCGCCAAGCTGCGCCAGCTGTGCCAGTCGCTGTATCAGGCCAAGCTGATTCTGCTGGTGGAAAAGGTCCAGTTGGAAGACTACGAAGTGGCGGACTATGTCTGGACCACATCGCTGGCCGCCGAGCACCTGGATTCGGCCCTGAATGCAGTGTGTGGCTGCCTGGAGCTCGAACAGTGGAACCTGATCGGTGTCCTGCCGTTTTCCGATCGTGGGGTCCTGCTCGGTGCCGCCCTGGCCACGCGCCACGGCTTGCCGGGGATTACCCCCGACGAGGCCCGTGCCGGGCTGGACAAGGAAATCTTCCGCCAGCTGGAAGCTGCCGCGCCCAGCTCACCGGCGAGTTATCAGCCGGTGTTTTCCTGCCGCGTCGAGCGACTGGAGGAGTTGCTTCAGCGCGTGCAGGCCCTGGGCGGCAAGGCCTTCATCAAGCCCGCCTGCGAGGGGGCCAGCCGCGGTTGCCGGGTCATTCACTCGCTGGACGAATGTGCGCCGGCCTGGGCGGCGCTGGAGCCTTATCGCTCGGGGGGATCATCGTCGAGGAGTTGGTGGAGGAGGCCCGCGAGTACAGTTGGGACTGCGTGGCGGGGCGTTCCTGGATCACCGAGAAGACCACCACCGAAGGTGCCTATCGTGCCGAGATCCAGCAGGTGGTCCCGGCGCCGCTGAGTGGCGACGCCCTGCTGGCCATCGCTGCCGCCGGCGAACATATGCGCCAACTGGTGTCGCCCCGCAATGGGGCTTACCACAACGAGGTGTTTTTCAAGGGCAATGGCCTGACCTCGGCCGTGGAAACCAACATGCGCCCCGGTGGCATGCACATCTGGGACCTGGCGCGTAAAGCCTTCGCCGCGTACAACCCCTGGGAAAGCTGGGTGCGCTGGGCGGTGGAAGGGCGGATGGAGGAGCGGCAGCCGACTGCGCAGGGCTATTGCGGCATCCGGCTGCTGAGTGCTCCGGCCCATGGTTCCCTGCACTATCTGCCGGATATCCGCGAGCTGGCGGCCGAGCTCGGTATCGAGGTGATCGAGGCGGTGTACAGCAAGGGCGTGGGCGAGCGCGTTTCGGCCCTGGTGACCGACAACACCTCGTTCATCGGTCACGTCATTCTCTTCAACAGCGACTATTCCACGCTCAGCGAGCAACTGCTGCGGCTGGTCAGGGCCATCGAGTCGGCGATCGTGGTGTCACCGCTGGAGGTGGAATCTTCCGTTCGCCTTGAAGAGGCCCTGTCGTGAACCCCGCTGCCTCATGGCCTGAATCTTCTATCCCGGAGCTGGCCCAGCCACAGAAGGAAGTGATGTCGATGTCGTGTGATGAACGTTTTATCGCCATTGCCCAGGAACTGGGTTATGACATCTATGGTGAAAATACCGCTGGAGGGCACTACTCGCCAGCCTTGCGGCTGCATGACCAGGTGTTCGTCAGCGGGCTCGTGCCGATGATGAGCGGCAAGGTGATCCTCCCCGGTCGTGTCGGCGTCAACCTGACCCTGCAGGAGGCGCAGAAAGCTGCCGGCATCAGCGCCATGCGCGGGCTGGCATTGATTCTGCAAACCATTGGTTCGCTGGATCGCATAAAGTCCCTTGCGCGGGTGACGGTCTACGTCAAGTCGACGGAAGAGTTCCCCGATCTCAGTGAGGTCGCCAACGGTGCCTCGGATGTATTCCATCGGGTACTGGGGGATGCCGGCCGGCATACCCGGACGACGGTGGGGGTGTACCAACTGCCGAAGAATGCCGCGATCGAAGTCGATATCATTGCCGCGGTTAACGAAGGGGCTTTGCGCCAGCTATAAAATCAATGTCTGCGCGATGGGAACGTCTCGCCGCAAAAATGGAATGACACATGGACACCTTCAAGGGCAGCTTTTTCACCTATCAGGATTTTCGCGACAGCCTGCAGGGCGAGTCACCTCGACCGCAGGTGTGGAAGGGCACGGACCTGGCCAGCCTGCAACGCGAGATGCAACCAAGTGATACCGACATTGTCGCCCTGTCGAGCGAGTCGAGTATCGGCGGTTGCGAGATCCTGCCGGGCACCGTGATCTCGATGCAATGGCTGAACCCCGGCACCACCTTGAACCAGCATGCCCACACCTGGTGGCACCTGTTCATCATCCAGTCGGGCCAGGGCCAGCTGACCCTCGGCGATGCCCAGCCCGTGCCGATCGGCGGCGGTGACGTGATCGTCGTGCCGGCGTGGAACGCCCATGGATTCATCAACGGTTCCACGCAGGAGCCGTTGGTCATGCTCAATATCAGCAACATGCCGCAGGTGGCGGCGCTGTCGAACTTTGCCGATCAGAACGGCCGGATCGGCAAGACCGGGTAGGTAACCCTCTCCACCATTTTCCTTCATCGTTCTCCCAGGCAGGGAGCCAGCGTTCGCTGGCTCCCTGCCTGCGTTTGTGCCTGCCTTTTTCGTCGCTCGGCAGGCTGCCGGCGGTGTCCCCCTTCTCCCGGTCACTCTCTTGCATCGATATCTGCAAGCATTCTGTCATCCTGCGGTCATCTGTATCGATACAAACTGGCATTTTCTGTATCTATCGAAGCGTCATTCAGTTATTTACGATCCATTTCGTAGGCAGTGTCTCTGAGTTAATTCGAGTGATGGGCAATCAGCTGTACACCTGTACGCTGCCCGCTCGCCTGCCTGACGGTTTTTTCGGTCGAGCAATTCGGCTGAAAGTTCACATGTATATGGAAATGGAAGGGAATATCCTGTGGCTGAACAAAAATTAACTCTTCATGTCGGCGCCGATTTTGTCAGTGCTTTTGCCTTGTCGGCTTTTGTTGCACTGAAAGAAAAGGAACTTGCGTTTGATATCGTTACTGTCGATCTCAAGAAACGCGATAATTATCTGCCGGCCTATCGTGACCTGTCGCTGACCTGCAAGGTGCCGACCCTGGTGCACAACGGTTTCGCCCTGACCGAGTCGTCGGCCATCGCCGAGTATCTCGACGAGGCGTTTGCCGGCGCCGGCCATAAACAGGTTCTGCCCCGTGGTCTGCAGGAACGTGCCCGGGCCCGTCAACTGCAGGCCTGGCTGCGCAGCGACCTGCTGGTGATCCGCCAGGAGCGGCCGGCGGACCTGATCTATTTCGGCAAGCGCGATCAGCCCCTTTCCGACGCGGCAAAGGCCGCCGTAGAGCGCCTGTACCGGGTAGCAAGTACCTTCCTGGGCGACAGCGACGGCCATCTGTTCGGCGACTGGAGCATTGCCGATACCGACCTGGCGATCATGCTCAATCGCCTGCTGGCCAATGGTGACGAGATGCCCGAGCAACTGGCGGCCTATGTCCGTCGGCAATGGAGTCGCGCCAGTGTCCAGGCCTGGATCGGGCAGGAGCGCGTGGCGCCGTTGCCAGCGAACTGAACACGACCTGATCGATCCGTTGGGGACAATGATCGATCTTGCTCAATGCCGTGAAGATCCCAATAGGCACGAAGTTGCTGGCAGTGGCCAAAGACCTCTAATCAATAAAAACAAGTTGCCGCGTCATATGGCGCCAAGGGCAATGGGATTTGTTTTGTCTGTGATGGCTGGAGATATATCCGGCAAATCTGTCTGGTTCAAATTGATACATAGCTGAACTCATAACAGAATCTTCAGGAGCGCTGTCATGCAGGGACTGTCCGAACCGCAAAAGTATAAACCTTATAATTCAAGAACTATTCGCGATACGGTGTATTGGCAAAGACTGACTCCAGAATTGCAGGAAGCAATGACGGTCGTCTCCAAGGTCATGCCATTTCGCACCAACGATTATGTGCTCAGCACCCTGATCGACTGGAACAACATTCCGGATGATCCGATTTTCCGCATGACCTTTCCTCATCGCGACATGCTTCATCCCCATGAGTACGAGGCGCTCAAGGCCCTGATCGACGGTGATGACAGCGCGGCGGTCAAGCGCCAGGTGGAACAGGTGTGGCAGCGGATGAACCCGCATCCGGCAGGGCAACTGACCCACAACACCGTGACCCTGGACGGCAAGCCGTTGTCGGGTATCCAGCACAAGTATCGGGAAACCGTACTGTTCTTCCCCGGTGCCGGCCAGACCTGCCACGCCTACTGCACCTTCTGTTTCCGCTGGGCGCAGTTCATCGGCGAGGACGAACTCAAGTTCAACGCCCGCGAATCCCAGGAACTGGCGGCGTACCTGCGGGTGCATACCGAGGTGACGGACGTGCTGATCACCGGTGGTGACCCGCTGATCATGAACACCCGTTCCCTGGCCGAGTACATCGAGCCGCTGCTGGCACCGGACATGGCGCACATCAGAAGTATCCGACTGGGCACCAAGTCGGTGGCCTACTGGCCGCAGCGCTTTGTCACGGACAAGGATGCCGACGCGCTGATCGACCTGTTCAAGCGGGTGGTGGCCAGTGGCAAGAACCTGTCGGTGATGGGTCACTACAACCATCCGGTGGAGATCCGGCAGGACATGGCCCGTCAGGCCATCCAGCGGATCCGTTCGTCCGGAGCGACTCTGCGGATCCAGGCACCGCTGATTCGCCACATCAACGAAGACCCGGCCGACTGGGCGGCACTGTGGACCGAGGGGGTTCGCCTGGGCGCCATTCCCTACTACTTCTTCGTCGAGCGGGATACCGGCCCCAGCCACTACTTCGCGATGCCGCTGTATCGCGCCTTCGAGATCTACCAGTCGGCCTATCGCACGGTCTCCGGTCTGGCGCGCACGGTACGCGGGCCGTCGATGAGCACCTTCTACGGCAAGGTGGTGATCAACGGGATCGAGACCGTCGCGGGTGAGAAAGTCTTCGTCCTGCAGTTTCTCCAGGCCCGCAACCCGCAGTGGGTATTGCGCACCTTCTACGCCAAGTTCGACCCGCAGGCGACCTGGTTCGACGAACTGGTCCCGGCCTTCGGCGAAGAGTTCTTCTTCTTCCAGAACGACAGTGCCGCGCCACCGAAACTGATTCCCGTCGCGCTGGAAGCCGTTTGATCCCAAACCTATTCGATGGAATGAACACCATGATCTATCTGAATCCGCACACTGCCCGCCAGGTCTGTGCACAGGCGGTCAAGCGCCGTGGCGTGTCGACGGAGCACGCCAACTGGTTCGCCAATGCCCTGGTGGACACTTCGCTGATGGGTGTCGACACCCACGGCCTGCGCCTGTTCCCGCTGTACCTGCGGGAGCTGGACGAAGGCCGCAGCCATGCGATCCCGAACATCCAGGTGCAACGACGCAATGGTAACGTGATCATTCTCGATGCCGACCAGGCGCTGGGCACCGTGGCCGGCATGTATGCCGCCAAGCTGGCCGTGCAGGAGGCCCGCAGCAGTGGCATCGCCGCGGTGGGCGTCGGCAATTCCAACCACTTCGGCGCGGCGTCGGTCTACGGGCTGGAGATCGCCAACAGCGGCATGATCGGTATCGTCACCACCAGCGCTGCCGCGCGCATGGCACCGTTCAAGGGCAAGCAGCCAATGTTCGGTACCAACCCGATCTGCTTCACCGCACCGGCGGACGGACAACCGTTCGTGCTCGACATGGCAACCAGCCAGATCTCCTATTCCCAGGTCAAGCACTACCGCAAGCTCGGTCTGTCGCTGCCGCTGGGATGGGCGCTGGACAAGGACGGCAATGACACCGCCGAGCCCGATGAAGTGGTCTCTCTGTCGCCCCTGGGCGGCTACAAGGGTCAGGGCCTGGCGATGATGGTGCAGGTGCTCAGTTGCCTGCTGACCGGCATGCCACTGGATCACCAGCTGGATCATCTGGATACCGGCTCCTTCAGCAAGGGACGTCAGATCGGTCACTTCATGATCGCCCTGGATATCTCCGCCTTCACTGACCTGCGCAGCTTCCAGGCCAGCCTTGCCGGCTTGATGGAAACCATCCGCTCGACTCCGGCCCAGGCCGGCGAGCGTGTTCACGTGGCCGGTGATCCCCAGGCCCACACCCGGCGCAATCGTCTGATTGCCGGGATCCCTGCCTCCCAGGAGGAGGCGAGCGCATTGATGGCCGAGGCTCGGCTGTGTGGGCTGGAAGTGACCAGCGTCCTGATGAACACCGCGGAGGTGACGGTATGAGTGGCCCGGCAGCGATTCCTTTCGATCAACGCGATGGCTATATCTGGCTCGACGGCGAGTTCGTCGAGTGGAAGGCCGCGAAGATCCATGTGCTCACCCATGGGCTGCACTACGCCAGTACGGTCTACGAGGGCGAGCGCGTCTATGGCGGCAAGATTTTCCAGCTGCGGGCGCACTCCGAGCGCTTGTATCGCTCCGCGCAATTGATGGACTTCACCATTCCCTATGATCTGCAGACGCTGGAGGAGGCCAGTCATGCCCTGCTCGAACGCAACGGCGTGACCGATGGCTACCTGCGTCCGGTGGCCTGGCGCGGCAGTGAAATGATCTCGACGTCGGCCCGTTTCAACCGCGTGCACCTGGCGATTGCCTGCTGGCAGTGGCCGAGTTACTTCGACCCGGCGGCACGCATGGCCGGGATCAGGCTCAAGACGGCGCTCTGGCGGCGTCCGCCACCGAGCAGCAGCCCGTTCGAGGCCAAGGCCTCGGGGCAGTACATGATCGCGACCCTGAGCAAGCACGATGCCGAGAACAGCGGCTACCACGACGCGTTGATGCTCGACTGGCGCGGGCATGTGGCCGAGGCCACCAGTGCGAATATCTTCTTCGTCAGGGGGCTGCAACTGCATACCCCGGTGCCGGACTGCTTCCTCAACGGCATCACCCGCCAGACGGTGATCCGCCTGGCACGTGAACTGGACTACGAAGTGATCGAGCGCACGCTGTTGCCACAGGAACTGGGTGACTTCGAGGAGTGCTTCCTGACCGGAACCGCCGCCGAGATCACTCCGGTACGCAGCATCGACGAGCATCAGTACCAGCCCGGGCAGGCCTGTCGCGACCTGATCGCCGCCTACTCCGCCGCCGTCATCGCCTGATTCAGAAAAGGACTTTCGCCATGTTGGAAGAAATCGCTGCAAGCGTGGTTCCGCAACGCGCCTTGAGCCATCACCACCGTGAACTCGCCGAGCAGGGCTGGACCCTGCTGCAGCCCGAGGAACTGAGTGCCGATCTGTACGAGACGCTGGCACCGTTCGGCCGGGTGATCCCGCAGTTCAATGGCCTGTACACCTTCGAGGTGACCCTGAAGCCGGGCTTCGACGACCTGCCGTACTCCCAGAGCATGAACGGCATCGGTCCGCATACCGAAGCGCCGGTCTACGATCCGCCGCCGCGCTACCTGGTACTGCACTGTCACCACCAGGCGACCTGTGGTGGCGGGCATACGCAACTGGCCGATGGCCTGGCGTTTCTCAAGACGCTGCCCGCCGACCTGAAGGACTGGATCGAGCGCAACCCGGTGGCCTTCAACGCCACCGCCAAGCCCGGGGAGACGACCCGGCGGGTGCTCGAAGAGTACATCTTCAGGGAAAACGCCGAGGGCGACATCTTTCGCTTCAGCTACAACCAGTTCCATTACGGCGACGTGAATCCGTCCCGCGACGATCTGAGCGCTCCCGAGGGCCGCAACAGTGGTACGCCTCTGGGTCGAATCGCCGCATTGGGCGAGCAGTTCTTCCTGGAGCACTGCACGCCGTTGCTGATTCCCGATGGTTGCGTGCTGATCTGGGACAACTGGCGCCTGATGCATGCGCGCAGCCAGTACCGCGATCCCAAGCGGCACCTGACCCGCTACTGGCTCGCCTGAGCCCGGCAGCCCCCGCGATTTCCCTTTTTTCCCGCGCACGGACCCCGTGCGCGTTCTACAGGTATCACGTCATGCAACAAGCCATCGTCATCGCCAAGGTCGACCACAAGCTGGTCGTGCAACTCAACAAGGCCTGGACCAGGCGCGCAACGGTCTGCGCCGGCGACAAGTTTCCGCTGACCGAGGAGTTCGACCCGAGCAAGCCGGATTATCCGATTGCCATGGTCCCGTTCTACCATCATCCCAAATTCCAGGCGCTGGACGAGGAACTCAAAAGTGCCGTCCTGACCTGGGGCTGGATCGGCTACAACCTGCGTACCGTCACGGCCGAGGAGTGCGTGGTCAACCCGGCCCTGAGCGTCATCGCCAACCAGTATCTGGGCAAGGATGACTGGCACTTTCGCGAAGCCATGCAGCAGACCCTGATCGACGAGCACTATCACACCCTGATGCACCTGCGGGCGATTCAGCGCAGCAAGGCCGATCGCAAGCTGGAACGGGATCTGGACCTGCCACCCTCGGTGACCTACCTGCGTTTGCAGGCCCTGTGCGCGCAACTGCCCCATGCCTGGCAGCGGGACCTGGCCGCGATCACCTTTGCGGTGGTCGCCGAGATCAGCGTCAATGCCTACCTGGACATGCTGGCCGATGACCAGAGCATCCAGCCGCAGAACCGCCGTGTCGCCGAGTTGCACAACCGTGACGAGTACGCCCACAGCAAGGTGCTGGCCGAAGTGGCGAAGGTGATGTACGAGCACATGGACGCCGAGAAGCGCCGTTTCTTCGTGCAGACACTGCCGCAGGCGCTGCACGCGTTCGTCGCCCAGGACTATTCGATGTGGGAGGCGATCCTGACGCAGCTCGGCGTGGCCGATGTCGACGTCATCATCGGCGACACCCGCGAAGCCAGCCGTGGCAGCGCGATCATGCGCGACTACAGCGGCCTGTATCGTCTGGCCGAGGACCTGGGGATCACCGCGCAGATGAACTTCGATTTCAGTTCGACCGTCAAGGCGGCGCCTGCCGCGCAACCGGCCTGAGGAGGGTGCCCGCATGTCGAATCCAGCGCTGTCTCCGGTCTATGAGGTGTTTGCCATTCGTGTCGGGGCGAACTCCCAGCGTACCGCCAGGGAGAACTTTCTCTACGATGCCTGCTGCGGCGATCCCAATGCGCCGATGCCGCTCGACTATTACTTCTGGGTGATTCGCAACGATCGGCACGTGGTGGTCGTGGACACCTGTTTCCAGCCGGCCACGGCGGATCGTCGCAACCGCGAGATGTACCGTTTGCCGCAGGAGTCGCTGCAGCGGTTGGGAATCGATCCGGCCGAGGTCGAGACCCTGATCCTGACGCACCTGCATTGGGACCATGCCGGCAACCTGGGCCTGTTTCCCAAGGCCACCATCCACTTGCAGGAGGAGGAACTGCGGTTCTGCACCGGGCCGAAGATGAGCCATCGGGCGATCAGCAAGACCTACGAGGTGGATGACGTGATGTCGGCGATCCCGCCACTGTTCGAAGGGCGCCTGCGCCTGCACCACGGCACCGCGGAGATCGTTCCGGGGGTAACGATTCACGCGGTGGGCGGGCACACGCCGGGCAGCCAGGTGGTCCGTGTGCCGACCCGGCGTGGGTGGGTGGTGCTGGCCTCGGATTCGGCGCATCTGTGGGCCAATATCCGCCTGCGCAGCCCGTTCCCGATTCTCGATGACATGGCCCAGACCCTCGAGGCCTTTGCCACCATCGACTCGTTGGTGGATGGCGAGGATCACGTCATTCCGGGGCATGATCCGCAGGTGGCCCAGCGTTTCCCGCGCTGGCAGGGCGACCCGCACATCATCTGCCTGCACGAGCATCCGCTGGATCGGGTGTAGCGATCAGGGGGAAGCTCCATCGGCAGGCTTCCCCCTGCATCGGCGTTTCAGCCCTGGCGCGCAATCAATCGCCCGAGGGTCTGCACCGCGTTTTCGATACGTGGCGAGTAGGGCGTTCCACAACCGATGCGGATGAAGTGATCGAAGCTGCGCGAGTTGGAAAAGATCATCCCTGGCGAGATGTAGATACCTTGCCGCAACGCCTGGTGAAACAGCTCCAGCGATGAATGCCCCCGGGGCAGTTCCACCCAGAGTAGGGTTCCGCCCTTGGGACTGGTGATGCGCGTACCTTCCGGAAAGTGCTGCAGGATCGCGGCGCTCATCTGCTTTCTCTGTTCCGTCAGCTGCCCGCGCAGCCTGCGCAGGTAGCGCTCGTAGGACGGTGTCTTCATGAAGGCGTCGACCGCCAGTTGCGGCAGCATTTCGCAGTTGCGCGACTGGGTGTGCTTGAGCATTTCGACCCGGTCGTGCCATTTCCCCGCAGCGATCCAGCCCAGCCGCAGGCCCGGGGCGAGCGTCTTGTTCAGGGAGGCGCAGTAGATCAGGTTGCCGTGGCGGTCCCAGCTTTTCAGGGCGGATAGCGGCTGTTCGGTATCGGCCAGATCCGAGTAGGTGTCATCCTCGATCAGTACCGTGTCGTAGTCCGCGCACAGTTGCACCAGCAGCGCCTTGTGCGCATCGGGCATCACACTGCCCAGGGGATTGTGCAGGTTGGGGATGACGATCAGCGCCTTGATCCGCTCCGGGCCCTGGAGCAGCTGCTCGAGGGCGAACAGGTTGATGCCGGTCTTGGGCTGGGTCGGCACTTCCAGCACCCGCAGATTCAGGCTTTCGAGAATCTGCAGCAGGCCATAGAAGGTCGGTGACTCCACCGCCACGATGTCTCCCGGTTGAGTCACGGCGCGCAAGGCCAGGTTGATGGCCTCGGTGGCCCCGTTGGTGATGACGATCTTGTCGGCGGTGATGCTAATCTTCGAACCCAGCGCCCGCCGGGCCAGCAGATCGCGCAGCGGGCGCGCCCCACTGGCCGGCGAGGGGCTGCCGATCAGGTGCGGGTCCTGGCGCAAGGCCTTGACCATGTGATCCTGGAGCGTTTTCAGCGGATAGATCTGGGCGCCACAGTAGGCACTGGCGAGATTGACCTGGATCGAGGCCTGCTGGCTGGCCTTGACTACGGCGGAGACCTGCTCGTGGATACCGACGTAATGACTGGTATCCAGTGGCAGTATCGCTTCGTTGGCGGTCGAGATCGCCAGGGGCTTGGCGGGTTGGCGGATGAAGTTGCCGGAACGTGGGCGTGCCTCCAGCACGCCGTAGTCCTCCAATTGACGACAGACCTGGACGGCGGTGGAGAGGCTGATGGCATGTTTTTCCATCATCAGGCGAATGGATGGAAAACGTTCACCGGTCTTGAGTGTTCCGTTCTGGATCGCGTTGAGGTAGTGATTGGCGAGTTGGCGATAGAGGGGAGGCGAGTTCATATTGACCATCGAAATCGCATCACTGAAGTCGTGACTGTAAAGCGAATGACGTATTGCAGGCGGACCCGTGATGCTTGAGGGTGGGAGGGAGGTTCTTGGCACATAACCGTCGGGCATCCCCTGTCCATGGAGCGGCCCTCCTGTCAGGTATGCAGGGAGTCTCTGCTGGATTGCAGGGTGTTGCGCTCTCCAGGGTCTTTGCAAGTTCGCTGGCTATCCGGTGCGACGGTCTGCCTGTGCGCTGTTGAGCGCTTGCGGGGACGAGTGGCGATCGGCGGAAGCTTGCGGGGCCGGCGTGGGCTCGGTCGAGGTATGGCGAAAGGCTTACATGGGGACACCGAGATCTCCTCTGTCGGAGCTTGCTGCGGGGGCTTATTCTTTACCCACTGCTGCTACGCAAGGATGTGTACAGCGTCATGGAAGACAGACCCCAGGCCAGGATGGCCGACGACAGGAGTCGTGATGGTCGGCAAAGAACCCGCTTCGGCGGGTTTTTTGTGTCCGCTGGAAAAGTGAGGGTTCCTGTCCCGCTGTGCGAATTCTCCCTGATTGATTCTGGCCGCTCCTGTGCGAGCGGTACGGGTCCCTCTTTATTTAAAAGCCCCTTCAAGTTGTCGTATGACTTGCCGATAGCCTGCCAATCGTCGGCAGTCATGCCTGCGCTATTTCACTTCGCATCCTCCCCGGAAAAGGCCGCCGTCATGCTTCTTCGCCAAATGAATATCGCGCCGCGCGCAGCGCTCGGATTTGCCCTGATCGCGGTCCTCGTGGCCTTCCTCGGACTGTTTGCCCTGGAGAAGATGTCGAGTATCCGCGACAGTGAAGTGGCGGTGGAAACCCAATGGCTGCCGAGCATTCGCGGGGGTGACGAGATTCGCGAGCTCATGTTGCGCATCCGCACGATCTCCCTGCGCATGGCCCTGGACCCGGATCCGAAAAACGTCGCCACGTACCGCTCGCAGATGGACACACGCGACAGGGAACTGAGCGAAAAGATCGTCGCCTACGACAAGCTGGTGACCACACCGGAATCCCGTGAGTTGTATGACCAGTTCAAGTCGAGCTTCGCCACCTACCGTTCCGGTATCGCCCAATCGTTCACCCTGGCCGAACGGGGGCGACGCGATGAACTGATCAAGCTGTTGCTGGTGGACATGAAGACCGTGGTCGATGGTTCCGGCAAGCAGCTCAACGACCTGGCCGGCCTGTTCAGCAAGCGGGTCGAGGCCGAGAGCGTGAAGTCCGAGGCGCACTACAGCAATTCGCGGACCGTCGTCATCCTGTTCATCGTACTGGCGGCCCTGGCCACCGTGGCCCTGGCGATGCTGCTCACCCGCAGTATCGTCAAGCCGCTGGGCGAGGCGCTGAATGCCGCGCAGCATGTCGCCCGTGGCGACCTGAGCCAGAACATCGAGGCCCGTGGCAACGACGAGGTGACTCAACTGCTCGAGGCGCTGGCGACCATGCAGCAGACGCTGCGCAATACCCTGCAGGGTATCAGCGGCTCGTCGGTGCAACTGGCGACCGCCGCGGACGAACTGAACGCGGTAACGCTTGGCAGCACCCGTGACCTGCAGCAGCAGAACAACGAAATCGAACAGGCGGCCACCGCCGTCAATGAAATGACCGCCGCGGTGGAAGAGGTGGCGCGCAATGCGGTGTCCACTTCCGAAGCCACGCGCGAGTCCAGCGAATCGGCCCGGTTGGGGCAGGAGCGTGTCAGCGAAACCGCCGAGGCGATCAACGCCCTGGCCGGCGAGGTGGAGCAGACCGGCGAACTGGTGCAGTCACTGGCTGTTCAGTCCCAGGACATCGGCAAGGTGCTCGATGTGATTCGGGCGATTGCCGAGCAGACCAACCTGCTGGCCCTCAACGCGGCCATCGAGGCGGCCCGGGCCGGTGAGAGCGGGCGCGGTTTTGCGGTAGTGGCCGACGAGGTCCGCGCCCTGGCCTACCGCACGCAGCAATCGACCCAGGAAATCGAGCAGATGGTGCAGGGCATGCGCAGCAGCTCGACCCAGGCCCTGGACTCGATGCAGGCCAGTTCCCGGCGTGCCGCCAGTACCCTGGTGCTGGCCGAGCGCGCGGGCGATGCCTTGAAGACCATCACCGCCTCGGTGAGCCAGATCCATGAGCGCAACCTGGTGATCGCCAGCGCCGCCGAGGAGCAGGCCCAGGTGGCCCGCGAGGTCGACCGCAACCTGGTGAATATCCGCGACCTGTCGTTGCGCTCGGCGGCCGGTGCCGACCAGACCAGCGCTTCCAGCCATGAGCTGGCGCAACTGGCCAACTCACTGCGCGCGATGGTCGGGCAGTTTCGCCTCTGAGCGGCCCGACTTGCGTCGGGCCCGATGACGACGGAGCAGGGCGATACCGGCCATCAACAGCACCACGCCGATGGCGATGGGCAGGCGATAGGGCTTGAGGTTGCCGAACAACTCTTCGAGGAACTCGCCGGCCCAATAGCCACCCGAGGCGAACAGGGTGGCCCAGACCACCGCCCCGAACAGGTTGATCACACTGAAGCGCAGCGGCGACAGGCCGCTGGCGCCGATCACCAGCGGGCCGACCAGGCGCATGCCGTAGAGAAAACGTACGGAAAACACCGATGCCAGCGGGTAGCGCACGATCAGTCCGCTCACCCGTTCGATCGCCGCCTGCTGGCGGTGCAGGCGCGGCAGCAGGCGGGCACCGAAGAAGCGGCCGGCCCAGAACAGCAACTGGTCGCCGAGCATGCCGCCGAGGCTGGCCCAGAAGATTACCGTCCACAGTTGCAGGACCTGCTGATGCGCCGCCACCCCGCCGAGAATCAGGATGGTTTCGCCCTCCAGCAGGCAGCCGATGAAGATGGCCCAGTAGCCATAGGTGGCGAGCAGGTAGTTGAAGTCGATGTGTTCGAACATGAGTGTGGGTCGATCCGTCTATCGGTCCGTGGGCGGTTTTGCCTGCGCGCCGGCCTGCGGGCAGGCGATGCCCGTGTAGGGTCTGATCGGTTGGCGGGGCGAAAGTGCCCTGGCAACCGTCTCAAAGCGGCAGGACGGTGCCTTTGAGCTCGCTCGACTGGCGCCCCAGCCATTCCCTCGGGCTTTCGCCGATCTTGCGGCGAAAGGCCCGGGCCAATGCCGACGGGCTTTCGTAGCCGACCTCATCGGCGATCAGGGCGATCGGCCGACCTTCGCGCAGGCGTTTCTGGGCCAGGCTGACCCGCCAACTGAGTACGTAGTCCGCCGGCGTCTGGCCGACCACCTTGTGAAAGTGCGCGGCGAAACTGGCCCGCGACATGTTCGCTTCCCGGGCCAGTTCGGCGACGGTCCAGGGCCGCTCCGGATGGTTGTGCATCATGGTCATGGCCCGTGCCAGACGCAGGTCGGCCAGGCCGGACATCATTCCGGTGGTCATGCTGTGGTAGGCCATCATGTGCCGCAGGAACTGGATCACCATCAGTTCGAACAGACGGTTCATCACCGCTTCGCGCCCACAGTGTTCGGCGAAGGCTTCGCCGAACAGCCAGTCCAGCGTGCCCTCGATCATCGGCACGGCCTCGAGCGGCATCACGATGGTGTCGGACAGAGCCACGGACAGCGGGTTGTCGATTCCGCCATCGAAACGCAGCGAGGCGCAGACCAGCTCCGCCGCGTCGGCTTCGCTGGCGAGCAGCCGATGGGGCAGGGGCGGGGAATGAGGATCAGGCTCGGCTCTTCGATACGGAGTGTCCTGCCGCCGGCCTCCAGGCTGAGCCTGCCGCTCTGGAGCAGATGCACATGGCCGCTGGGCTGCGCGGCGTCGATCGCGATCTGGCCCTGCAAGCGGCCGCTGTGAAAGGTATTGGCGGTGATGCCGAAGTGGCTGAGCAGTGTCGAGAGGCGGTCCATGGAGGGGGTTCCGTGGCAGGTTTTAGACGATCTGCCGTATATCATCGACAAAAAGGCGCCATTCGTAAACGTGTTTTCGCCATCATGGCTCCACGTTCACACCGCCGCTGTCGGCGGGCCAGTCACTTCAAACGAAAGGAATTACCGATGAAAACCTCCCGTCTTTCCACTGTCTCGAAACTGTTCGCTGCCGTTGCCCTGGCGGCCGGAGCACTGTCCCTGGGCTGGAGCGGCTCGGCCGCGGCCGCGCAACCGGCCGGGAAGGCAACCGTGGTGCTGGTGCATGGTGCCTTCGCCGAGTCGTCCAGCTGGAACGGGGTGATCGCCCGCCTGCAGGCCAAGGGGTACCCGGTGGTCGCTGTCGCCAACCCGCTGCACAGCGTGAAGAGTGATTCCGACTATGTGGCCGATATCGTCGAACACACGCCGGGGCCGGTGATCCTGGTGGGGCATTCCTACGGCGGCGCGGTCATTTCCAACGCGGTCCACGGGCAGTCCAACGTCAAGGCGCTGGTCTACGTCGCGGCCTTCGCTCCGGAAAAGGGCGAGACCGCCATCGAGCTGTCCGGCCGCTTCCCGGGCGGTACCCTGGGCCCGACCCTGGCACCACCGGTCCAGCTGAAGAATGGCACCGTCGACCTGTTCATCCAGCAGGACAAGTTCCCGGCGCAGTTCGCCGCCGATGTACCGGCGAAAGAGGCGGCGCTGATGGCGGCGACCCAGCGGCCGATCGCCGAGGCGGCGTTGAAGGAAGCTTCCGGCGAGCCGGCCTGGAAGACTTTGCCGTCCTGGTTCATCTACGGCTCGGCGGACAAGAACATCCCCGAGGCGGCGCTGAAGTTCATGGCTGACCGGGCCGGTTCCCGGGAGACCGTGGACATCAAGGGCGCGTCCCATGTGGTGATGGTCTCCCATCCGGACAAGGTGGCGGCGATCATCGAGGATGCGGCCAAAGCCACCGCCAGGTAAGCCTGCGCGGGAATGGGTGAAGCCTCAGGGCTTTGCCCATTTCTCCAGGGCGAACTCGACGAAGCTGCGCAGCTTGGGCAGGCGATAGCGGTCCTGGGCGTACAGCAGGTTCATCGGCCGCGATGGCAGCTTGTAGTCCGCCAGCAGTGGCACCAGCCGCCCTTCGCGCAGATCGTCGCGCAGCAGGGCATCCGGCACCATCACGATGCCCATGCCGGCCAGTGCCGCCTGGTACAGCGCCGAGGAACTGTTGATGGTCATCGGGCCGCTGACCGGCACCTGTATCTCCCCCTCCGGGCCGCTCAGGCTCCACTGTTTTTCCACCATCCGCCAGTCGTCTCCCGCCGGGTAGGCGAAGGCCAGGCAGTCGTGATGCTCCAGGTCCTGGGGAACCTTGGGTGTGCCGCGTCGCTCGAGGTAGTCGGGTGAGGCGCAGACCGTCAGCGCATAGTTTTCCAGTGGCCGGGCAATCAGCGCCGAAGGTTCGGGAACACCCAGGCGGATCGCCACGTCGAAACCGCTGTCGATCAGGTCTTCGCGCTGGTTGCTGAGCATCACATCGAGCTTGATCCGTGGATAGCGCCGCACGAACTCGCTCAATGCCGGAGCCAGGCGCTCGGACCCGAAAGTCAGCGGCGCGGTGATCCGCAGGGTACCGCTCGGTTCGCCCTGAACCTGTTCCGCCAGGCGTTCGGAGTCGGCCACCAGGCCCAGTACCTCCAGGCAGCGCTGGTAATAGGTCGCACCGAACTCGGTCAGGCGCTGGCGACGGGTGGTGCGGTTGAGCAGGCTGACACCCAGGCGCTGTTCCAGCGAACGCAGGTGGTTGCCCACCATGGTGGTGGAGATACCGCATTCCAGGGCGGCGGCGGTCATGCTGCCGCTTTCCACCACCTTCACGTACACCTGCATGGCCTGGAACAGATCCATTATCAATTCCTGCTTCAAAATGAATGAAGTTTTGCAGAGTTTATCCAGCTCAGGTGGCTAACGATACTGCCCGCACCACCTCATTGCCTGGAGCCCGCCGCCATGACCGCCGCTTGCCTGATGACCACCTATCAACCGCTCGACCTGGGGTTCGTCAAGGGCCTGGGTACGCGCCTGTGGGACCAGGGCGGCCGCGAGTACCTGGATGCCGTGGCAGGGGTAGCGGTGACCAACGTCGGTCACTCCCATCCGCGGCTGGTCAGTGCGATCAGCGAGCAGGCCGGCCTGCTGCTGCACACCTCGAACCTCTACACCATCGACTGGCAGCAGCGGCTGGCGCAGCGCCTGGCCGGGTTGTCGGGGATGGAGCGGGTGTTTTTCAACAATTCCGGCGCCGAGGCCAATGAAACCGCGTTGAAGCTGGCCCGTCTGCATGCCTGGCACCGCGGTATCGAGCAGCCGCTGGTGGTGGTCATGGAGAACGCCTTCCACGGTCGCACCCTGGGCACCCTGTCGGCCAGTGATGGTCCGGCGGTGCGGCTGGGCTACCACGCCTTGCCGGGGGACTTCATCAAGGTACCGTTCGGTGACCTGCCACTGCTGCACAGCCTGGCCCGCAGCCATGGCCAGCGTATCTGCGCGGTGCTGATGGAGCCGATCCAGGGCGAGGGTGGAGTGCAACTGCCGCCGCCGGGTTACCTGAAGGCCGTGCGCGACCTGTGCAAGCGGCGCTCCTGGTTGCTGATGCTCGACGAAATCCAGACCGGTGTCGGCCGTACCGGCCAGTGGTTCGCCTTCCAGCACGAAGGCATCGTCCCGGATGTGATGACCCTGGCCAAAGGCCTGGGCAATGGCATTCCCATCGGTGCCTGCCTGGCGCGGGGCAAGGCGGCGCAGTTGTTCACTCCGGGTAGCCATGGCAGCACCTTTGGCGGCAATCCGCTGGCCTGCCGGGTGGGCTGTACCGTGCTCGATATCATCGAGGAGCAGGGCCTGGTCGCCAATGCCCGGCAACAGGGCGAGCGGCTGCTGACGCGTTTGCAGGAAGAACTGGGCCAACACCCGCAGGTGCTGGCGATCCGTGGGCGGGGCTTGATGATCGGTATCGAGCTCAAACAGCCGATCCGCGACCTGGCGCTGATCGCCGCCCGCGAGCAGGGCGTGCTGATCAACGTCACGCGGGGTAGGACTATCCGCCTGCTGCCGCCGTTGACGATCGATGCGGCGGAGGTGGAAATGATCGTCGCCGGTGTGCGGGGTGCGCTGGCGGCCGCCTGCGTCAATGCCGGGGGCGACGCGGTGGCGGTATAGCCAAAGGCTTACACGACGCACTGGCGATCACGTCTTTGCCCACCCCCGTCGTTGCCCTAATCTACACCCATCACTGCTGCATACGGATGTGCGCAGGATCAAGGAAGATCGACCTGGCCAGGATGGCTACCGACAGGATGTTGGGCAGGTCAAAAAAAGAACCCGCTTCGGCGGGTTTTTTTGTGCCTGGGCGAAAGTCCTGGCGGAACTGAAGTGCTGCCAGCCCAGGCGCAGTGGGCTTTGGGCTCCTGCCCCACGCTGGCGAGCGAGTCTTCCTTACTGCTGAACCACGCTGTAGCCGGCAAACGCGGTCTGCTGCTGAATCGCGGTGACGATGTTCCTGCGGGTCGCCGGCTGTTCGTTGCCCTCGTTATCCACAAAGGTTTCGTTCAGCAGTTCGGCCAGGTCGCCATGGCCGGCGAAGGCGAAGCCGAGGAATTCGAACGCTTCACGGTCGGCGTTGGCCTTGGTGCGCGGGGTGCGCAACGGGAAATTGACGCTGGTGCCGTCCTTGCTGATGACGAACACTTCGGCTTCCTTCTTCGCCCGCGACGATTTGCCCTTGCCGGCGTTCGGGTTGGTGATCGCCTGGTGGGTCTGGTTCAGGACCTTCAGGGCCAGGCCATAGACCAGTTGCTGGAAGGCCGGGTCGTCCTTGTAGCTGGACAGGATCCGGGTGATCGGATATTTCGTGCCCAGGTCTTCCAGCGCGGCGAGGTCCGCGGCTTCGGCATCCTTGAGCTGCTTGAGCTGGCCCATGAGTTCGTAGGCTCTGTCGTCGTCGAAACGGTCGTGCGCCTGGCGGATCTGGGCGCGCAACTCGCGGATTTCCTCGCTTTCCTTGGACGTCTGGAAGGCGTCGAGCACCATTTCACTGATGGTCTTGGCCTGGGCCACATGCTGGGAAAGGTTGATCGCGTTTTCGTATTCGTGCTTGGCGGACAAGGAGGTTACGGCTTCATCGGTATGAGAGTCAGGCATCGAAATTTCGCTATTTCACTTAACAGGGGGTAAGGCTCAAAATGCCGCGGCATTTTCGGGCGCTTAATCTATTGGACCGGCGCGCCATTGTCACGGATCAACAGGCGAGCGGACGGCTCAACGGCAAGGTTTGCAGGTTGTTCGACATGTTTCAAAGTTGTTCGCCAAAATATTGGCTGACCACCTGATCGTACTGAATAAAATCAATTAGACAGCAAAATAATGACACCATCATATTGCTACTACCTGTAGGGGAAGCAGTCGGGAATAATGGACGCTGTACAACCAGGGTGGGTGCTTGTCCCTTTGGATGCTGGTTTTGAATTCTTATTGCGCAAAGGGACACCTGCATGCATCGTTCTGACGATATCGCGAATCTGTTCAAAAGATTCGGGGGCAGTGCGGAAAGCTATCTCGAAATCGAGCCGTCCTATGATTATGCCGAGGAGACGGCGAGCCAACTGATCGCGGCCCTGGATACATTGCAGCCGGTGGCCCCGGTAACTCCGATCAGGCCTTCGCTCCCCGTTCCCGACGAGACGCAAGGTGCCACCCCGGTTGCGGTCGATGACGTGCCGTCGGCGGAACCCGTTCCGGCTCCGGCCGTGCCGCCGGCCGCCGTTGTGGCACCGATTCCGATTGCCGCCGCCGCCGCGGCAACCGCGACCTCCCTGAGCCGCCTGCTGGCGGAAATCGAGCAGCAGCGCCAGGCAAGTGCCACCCATGCCCCTGCCCAGGCCGGCGGGCAGCCGGTGCTGAAAGCCAAGGTCATTGCCGTGGTCTCGGCCAAGGGCGGCGTCGGCAAGAGTACCCTGGCCGCGGCCCTGGCGAGTGCGATCAAGCGTGCCGATGGCCGTACCCTGGCCCTCGACCTCGACCCGCAGAATGCCCTGTGCCTGCACCTGGGCGGCAACGACCAGTGGCCGGGCGTTGCCCAGGACTATCAGCAGCAGGACTGGCGGCGTGTGTTGCGTGACGGTTTCTCGGCCTGCCACTGCCTGGCCTACGGCCTGGTGAGTGAAGAGGAGCGGGTGAATTTCGAAAGCGGCCTGCGCGCCGATCCCACCTGGCTGGCCCGGCACCTGGCCGAACTGGGGTTGGGCGAACAGGACACCGTGATCATCGATACCCCCTCCGGGGCGACGGCCTACCTGGCCCAGGCGCTGGCGATTGCCGATGTCGCCGTGGTGGTCACGCTCGCCGATGCCGCGTCCTATGCCAGCCTGGAGCAGATGAACCGCCTGCTGGCGCCCTACCGGCAACGGCAGATCCCGCTGCAGTGCAGGTATGTCATCAACCAGTTGGATACTTCGCGCCAGTTCAGCCTCGACGTGTGTGAAGTATTGAAAAGAAAAGCCGATAAACAGTTGTTGGGCGTGATCCGTCAGGACCACTGCCTCGGCGAAGCGTTGGCTTACGAGCGTAATCCGCTGGCGCACATCCCGACGACCCGAGGCTGTCAGGACATTCTCGACGTGGCCGGTTCGTTGTGTGAACTGCTCGTACAAGGTACGCAAGAGTCCCATCTGTCATGACCATCGATCCCAATTTCACGCCCCAGATTCCGGGGCGCTCAGAGTTGCGCCTCAACGCCTGGCTGGCCCGTGTCAAGCAGTGGCCGAGCGCCTTGCGTCGTACGCTGATCGGGGTTGGGGCGCTCAGTGCCTGCCTGTTGCTGGTGGGCATCATCAGTGCCCCGCTGGACCTGTATACGCAGTGCCTGTTCGCGTCGCTGTGCTTCGGTTCGGCCCTGCTGATCAAGCGGGTGCCCGGTCGCTTGCCGGTCCTGGCACTGATCGTGCTGTCGCTGGTGGCCTCCCTGCGCTACCTGTACTGGCGCCTGACCGACACCCTGGGTTTCGAAGGCTGGCTGGACACCGTTTTCGGCTACGGCCTGGTCCTGGCCGAGTTCTATGCGCTGGTGGTGCTGATCTTCGGCTACGTGCAGACCGCCTGGCCGCTGCGTCGTCGCCCGGTGCTGCTGGCCGGCGATCCGAGCGACTGGCCGACGGTGGATGTGTTCATACCCACCTACAACGAAGCGCTGAACATCGTGAAGCTGAGCATCTTCGCCGCCCAGGCGATGGACTGGCCGAAGGACAAGCTGCGTGTCCACGTGCTCGACGATGGTCGTCGCGAGGAGTTCCGCCGGTTCTGCTCCAGCATCGGGGTCAACTACATCACCCGTGACAACAACTTCCACGCCAAGGCCGGCAACCTCAACGAAGCGCTCAAGGTGACCGACGGCGAATACATCGCCATGTTCGACGCCGACCATGTGCCGACCCGTTCCTTCCTGCAGATCGGCATGGGCTGGTTCCTCAAGGATTCGAAGCTGGCGATGCTGCAGACGCCGCATTTCTTCTTTTCCCCGGACCCGTTCGAGAAGAACCTCAACACCTTCCGCGCCGTGCCCAACGAGGGCGAGCTGTTCTATGGCCTGGTACAGGATGGCAATGACCTGTGGAACGCCACCTTCTTCTGCGGTTCCTGCGCGATTCTGCGGCGCAAGCCGCTGGAAGAGATCGGCGGGGTGGCGGTCGAGACCGTCACCGAGGACGCCCACACTGCCCTCAAGCTCAACCGTGCCGGCTACAACACCGCCTACCTGGCGATTCCCCAGGCGGCGGGGCTGGCGACCGAGAGCCTGTCGCGCCACATCAGCCAACGGATCCGTTGGGCACGCGGCATGGCGCAGATCTTCCGGGTCGACAACCCGCTGATGGGCAAGGGCCTGAACCTGGGCCAGCGCATCTGCTATGCCAACGCCATGCTGCACTTTTTCTATGGTCTGCCGCGGCTGGTGTTCCTCACCGCACCGCTGGCCTACCTGATTTTCGGCGCGCAGATCTTCCATGCCTCGGCATTGATGATCACCGCCTATGCCTTGCCGCACCTGTTCCATTCCAACCTGACCAACTCCTGCATCCAGGGGCGCTTCCGGCATTCGTTCTGGAACGAGGTGTACGAGACGGTACTGGCCTGGTACATCATGCCGCCGGTGCTGATGGCGCTGGTCAACCCCAGGTTCGGTGGCTTCAACGTCACCGACAAGGGCGGCATCATCGACAAGGAATTTTTCGACTGGAAATTGGCACGGCCGTACATCGTGCTGCTGGCGCTGAACCTGATCGGGCTGCTGTGCGGCATCTGGCAGCTCATCTGGGGCGAGCCCGACACCGAGATCACCGTGCTGATCAACTGCGTCTGGACGCTCTACAACCTGATCATCACCAGCGCCGCGGTCGCGGTGGCCTCCGAAACCCGCCAGGTTCGTTCCGAACCGCGGGTCCGTGCCGAACTGCCGGTCAAGATCGGGCTGGCCGATGGCACCGAGGTCTACGGCATGACCCAGGACTTCTCCCAGCGCGGCCTCGGCCTCAAATTGCCGGAGGGCACCACGGTGGCCGCCGGTGAACGCATTCGCGTGTCGCTGTTCCGCAATTCGCAAACCAGCCAATTCGATACTACGGTGGTGTTCAGCAAGGGCCAGTACCTCGGGGCGCTGTTCGACCCGTTGACCCTGCGCCAGCAAAGCGAACTGGTGCGCATGACCTTCTCCCGCGCCGACACCTGGGCCGCCAGTTGGGGCAGCGGCAAGGTCGATACGCCACTGTCGGCCCTGCGCGA
Organism: Pseudomonas sp. Tof1; assembly: GCF_055390395.1. Taxonomy (NCBI): domain Bacteria; kingdom Pseudomonadati; phylum Pseudomonadota; class Gammaproteobacteria; order Pseudomonadales; family Pseudomonadaceae; genus Pseudomonas; species Pseudomonas sp. Tof1. The sequence continues at coordinate 1,155,477 of NZ_AP024344.1, forward strand.
GGTCAGTGCCATCGGTGTGGTCGGCATGGGCGCCCTGATCAAGGCCACTGTGTTGCAGGTTCGTGATCGCCTGGCTGCAAGATCTGCCAATTCGAAATCGCTCGACCCTCTTATGGACAAGTCATGACCATGAAATCCTCGTATCGCAGCACCACCTGCTGCCCACGTCACCCACTCATGCGCCTGGCTTCGTCGGTGCTGTGCCTGGGTGCAATGATTCACATGGCTTACGCCGACGCGGCTGCGACGGCCAACACGGCCGTGGCCAGCCCGGCGGCAACCCCGGCCGTCGCGCCCGCTGTCGCGGAGCAGCCACCAGCCGACAGCTACACCCGTGAACTGACCCTCAAGCAATTGGGGCGCCTGGACACCATGAACCTGCAGGGGGTCGAGGCCTCCGACGCGGTGAACTTCAACATCCGCGCCGATGAGGTGGTCAATGGCGCGCAACTGGTGCTCAGCTACAGCTATTCGCCGGCTCTGCTGGCCGACCTGTCGCAGATCAACGTGCTGGTCAACGACGAAGTCGCCGCCAGCCTGGCGCTGCCCAAGGAAGGTGCCGGCCAGCCCCAGCAGCAGGTGGTGAATATCCCGCCGCACCTGATCACCGAGTTCAACCGCCTGCGCCTGCAATTCATCGGGCACTACACCATGCAGTGCGAGGACCCCCAGCACAGCAGCCTGTGGGCCAAGATCAACGTCGGTTCCGAACTCAAGCTCAGCGTTTCGCCGATCCCGCTCAAGGACGACCTGTCGATCCTGCCGTTGCCGTTCTTCGACCGTCGCGATGCGAGCCAGCTCAACCTGCCGTTCGTGTTTGCCCGGCAACCGGATAACGCCACCCTCGAAGCCGCGGGCGCGCTGTCGTCGTGGATGGGCGCACTGGCGTCCTACCGTGGGGCCAGCTTCACCAGCGTCCTGGGCCAGATTCCCCAGCAGGGCAACGCCATCGTCCTGGTCGAAAGCAAGGAAGCCGTGCAACTGGGCAGCCTGCAGATCCCGGAACTGAAAGGGGCGACCGTCACCCTGCAGGCCAACCCGAACGACCCGCGTGGCAAGCTGCTGATCGTTGCCGGTCGCGATGCCGCCGAACTCAAGCTGGCCGCCAATGCGGTGGCCATGGGCAGCAAGGCGCTGGTAGGCAGCAGCGTGGTGATCGATCACCTCGATCCGCTGAGCCCACGCCAGCCCTACGACGCACCGAACTGGCTGCCGTCCGATCGCCCGGTACGCCTGGGTGAGCTGGTCGACATCAAGCAGCTCAGCGTGTCCGGTTACAACCCCGGCAATATCACCATTCCCGTACGCCTGCCGCCGGACCTGTTCAACTGGCGCGAGGCCGGTGTGCCGCTGGACCTGAAGTACCGCTACACCCCGCAACAGGAGTCGGCGAATTCCTCGTTGCTGGTGAGCCTGAACAACAACTTCATGAAGTCGATGCCATTGCCGTCGCTCAAGAGCCTCGACGGCGGCGACAACCTGCTGGCGATGCTCAAGAAGGATGAGAGCCTGCCGCGCGAAGCCCGCGTGCTGCTGCCGCTGGGCGTGGCGTCGCCGCGCTCGCAACTGCAACTGCGCTTCATGTTCGACTACATCAAGCAGGGCGAATGCCGCGACATCATCATCGACAACATGCGCGGCCTGATCGACCCGGATTCGAGCCTCGACCTGCGCGGTTTCAACCACTACATCGCCTTGCCGAACCTGGGCGTGTTCAACGACAGCGGCTTCCCGTTCACCCGCCTGGCGGATCTGTCGCAGAGCGCCGTGGTACTGCCGGACGGCAGTGGCCAGCAGGAGTGGGGCGCGTACCTGACGGTGCTCGGCCGGTTCGGCGAGTCCACCGGCTACCCGGCGACCGCGGTCACCGTGGTGCAGCCCAAGGACGTGCAGACGGTCAGCGACAAGGACCTGCTGGTGTTCGCCTCGGGAGCCAACCAGCCGTTGCTGGAGCAGTGGGCCAGCCATCTGCCAGCCGGTTTCGAAGGCACGGGCCATCGTTTCAGCCTGTCCGACCTGACCCTGCGCGTGCGTGACTGGATCAGCCCCGACCCGCAGGCCAACCAGCGCAAGCCGCGGCTGCAGGTGACCTACAGCGGCGCCAACAGCAGCACCTACCTGGCCGGTTTCGAGTCGCCGCTCAAGTCCGGGCGCAGCGTGGTGGTGATCGCCAGCGGCAAACCCGAAGGCCTGGCCGATGCCACGGCCGCGCTGATCGGTGGTGACCAGTACAAGGACACCATTCAGGGCAGCCTGGCGGTGGTGCAGGACAAGCGCATCACCTCGCTGGTGGCCGATGAGCAGTACTACGTCGGCGACCTGAGCCTGTTCAAGCGGATGCAGTGGATGCTGTCGCAGAACCTGTTGTGGATGCTGCTGGTGACCGTCTGCGGGCTGGCGCTGGTGAGCTTCCTGCTGTTCGTGTTCCTGCGTTCCCGGGCACGGAAGCGTTTGTCATGAGTTTGGGCAAGGCGATGGATGTGGGTGTGATACGCAGCAGGTTTTTCAGTGAAAGGGCGGTACAGGCTGCTGGCGCTACCGCCGCCAGGCCGGCTTCGACGGGCATGGGGCGTCTGTTGGGTCGTGGGCTGCTGTCCCTGGCGCTGCTGGCGCCGGTGGCGGTGCAGGCCGCCGAGAGCTGCAGCGTGCAGAACTGGCCGTTGTGGAAGAACTATGCCGAGCGTTTCGTGCAGAAAGACGGGCGCATGCTAGGCTCGAGCATGGACCCCAACCAGAGCAGTTCCGAGGGCCAGTCCTACGGTATGTTCTTCGCACTGATCGCCAATGATCCCGAAACTTTCGATGCCCTGTGGCGCTGGACCCGGGACAACATGGCCGGTGCCAACATCGCGCAGAACCTGCCCGGCTGGTTGTGGGGGCCGACGCCTGCCGGCACCTGGGGCATCATCGACAGGAACTCCGCCAGCGATGCCGACCTGTGGTTCGCCTACGCGCTGCTGGAGGCCGATCGGCTGTGGAAAAAGCCGGCCTACCGGGCCGATGCGCAGCGCATCCTGGACAATGTGCAAAAGACCCTGATCCGCGATATCCCCGGGCTCGGCAAGATGCTCCTGCCGGGGCCGGTGGGCTATGAACACCCCGATCAGCTGTGGCGCTTCAACGCCAGCTACACGCCGATTCCGCTGCTGCGCCGCTTCAGCAGGGAACTGCCGTCGAGCCCCTGGAAGGAAGTGGCCGACAGCACCGCGAAGATGATCGCCGACAAGAACATGAACCGCTTCGGGTTTGTGCCGGACTGGGTCGGCTATCGCGGTACGGACGTCAACAAGGGCATGTTCGTGGTGGACAAGTTCACCAATGCGCTGGGCAGCTATGATGCGATCCGTACCTACCTGTGGGCCGGCCTGACTTCGCCGGCCGACCCGCTGGCCAAGCCGATTCTCGACAACCTCGACGGCATGGCGCAGTCCACCGCGTCCACCGGTGTGCCGCCGGAGAAGGTCCAGGTGCTGACCGGTGTCACCGAAGGCATCGGCCCCTACGGTTTCTCGGCGTCGCTGGTGCCGTACCTGCGGGCCAAGGGCCTGCCGCTGCTGGCGGACCAGCAACAGCGGCTGGTCGACCAGGCGATTGCGCATTTCACCAACCCGGCTGACCCGGCCTATCAGCAGCATCAGTATTATCATGTGATGTTGAGCCTGTTTTCTCTCGGTTGGAGCGAGAACCGCTATCAGTTCAACAAGGACGGCACTGTGAAAGTATCCTGGGAGGACGCATGCGCCAGCAAACCCTAGCCCTGGCGGTCTGTGCCGCCCTGGCTTCCGGCGGCGGCTTCGCCGCTGAAAGCGGCAGCCCGCAATCGTTGCTGATCCAGCAGGGCTATTACTGGCAGTCCAAGGAAAAACCCGATCGTGCGGCCGAGGCCTGGACCCGGCTGCTGAACCTGGACGCCGAACAGCCCGATGCGCTGTACGGCCTGGGCCTGATCGAGGTGCAACGCCAGCGTATCGCCAACGCGCAGAACTACCTGGCCCGCCTGCAGGCGATCAAGCCGCAGCCGCGCCTGGCGTTGCAGCTCGAGCAGGACATCGCCCTGAGCCCGCCGGAAAAAAAGCAGCTGCTGGAAAAGGCCCGCGAACTGAGCGATGCCGGTGAGCGCGACCAGGCCGTCGCGGTCTATCGGCAGCTGTTCGAGGGCCGCCAGCCGCAGGGCCTGATCGCCCGCGAGTACTACAACACCCTGGGGTTCTCCACCGGCGGCTGGCCCGAGGCCCGTGTCGGCCTGGAGCGCCTGCGCCGCGAGCGTCCGGACGACGCGATTCTCGACCTGTGGCTGGCGCTGCACCTGGCGCGCAACCCCGAGAGCCGGCCGGAAGGCATCCGTGCCCTGGCGCGGCTGTCGCACAACCCGGACATCGGCGGCAACGCCGACGAGACCTGGCGCTTCGCCCTGGTCTGGCTTGGGCCCCCGTCGCGGGACCAGGTGTCGCTGTTCGAGCAGTACCTGCAGGCGCACCCGGACGACAGCGAGATCCGTGCGCTGATGAACAAGGGCATCGCCCAGGGCCGCACGGGTTCCGGCTGGCAGCGCGACCCCCATGTCGCCCGTGGCCTCAAGGCGCTCGATGCCGGCGACCTGGCGACCGCCGAACAGGAATTGCAGGCACGCCTCAAGGACAAGCCCGACGACTACGACGCCCTGGGGGGCATGGGCATCCTGCGCCAGCAGCAGAAGCGCCTCGGCGAGGCGGAAAACTACCTGGTGCAGGCGACCCGGACCGGCGCCGGTGCGCAGTGGAAAAGTGCCCTTGAGGACGTGCGTTACTGGATCCTCCTCGACCGCGCCAACGACGCCCAGCGCAGCGGCCGCCAGGCCCAGGCGCGGGAGCTGATCGAACAGGCCATCGCCCGGGATTCGGTCGAGCCCGCCGGGCCGACGGCACTGGCCGGCTGGTATGCCCAGGCTGGCGAGTTTGACGCCGCCGAGGCCGGCTATCGCCAGGTGCTGGCGAGAAATCCGAACTACCCCGATGCCCTGAGCGGGCTGATCGGCGTGTTGTCGCGGGCCGGCAAGTCCGACGAAGCGTTGCAACTGATCGACCGCCTGTCGCCGGCCGAGCAGGCCCGCCTGGCGTCGAGCGTGCGTATTCGTGCCTTGCGTGCCACCCAGGTGGCGAAGCTGGCCGAGCGCCGCGGCGATCTGAACGGCGCGCAGAGGGCCTACAAGGAAGCCCTGGCCGACGATCCGAAAAAACCCTGGATCCGCTTCGCCCTGGCGCGGGTCTACCTGCGCCAGGGGCAGGCCCAGGTCGCTCGCGACCTGATCGACGAACTGCTCAAGCAGCAACCCGACCAGCCGGACGCGCTCTACACCAGCACCCTGCTGTCGGCCGAGCTGGGCGAATGGAGCAAGGCCCAGCGCACCCTGTCGCGGATTCCGGCGGCCAGGCGCAGCGCCGACATGAACGAGATGGACCTGGACATCCGCCTGCACGTGCAGACCGAGATGGCGGTGGACGTCGCCCGGCGTGGCCAGCGCCAGGAAGCCTGGGGCCTGCTGGGGCGGTGCGAGCCGCTGACCCGCGGCAAGCCCGAGCGCGTGGCGATACTGGCCAGCGCCTATGCCGAAGCCGGCAACCCGGACCAGGCCATCAGCCTGATGCGGGATCTGCTGGACAAGTCCGCCCCGAGCCCGGACCTGCAGTTGCTGTATGCGGGCGTGCTGCTCAAGGCCGACCAGGATGCCGAGGTCAGCGAGATCCTGCGCCAGTTGCAGGGCAAGCCGATGAGCGAGACCGCCAGCAAGCGCTACGAGGACCTGGTGTTTCTCTACCGCGTCAAGCAGGCCGACGAACTGCGCCAGAAGAACGACCTGGTCGCCGCCTACGACATGCTCTCGCCGGCCCTGCAGCAGCGTCCGAATGACAGCCTGGCGATTTCCTCGCTGGCGCGCATGTATGCCGCCAGCGGCAATGTCGACAAGGCGCGCAATCTCTATGAGCCGCTGATCAAGGCCGACCCCGGCAATGCCAAGCTGCAGCTGGGCCTGGCCGATATCGCCATGCAGGGCCGTGACTATTCGCTGGCCGAACGCTCGGTGGAGAAGGCCCTGGCGCTCGAACCCGGCGTGCCGCAGACCCTCACCGCCTCGGCGCGGATCTACCGCGAGATGGGCAAGACCGGCGAGGCCAGCCGCCTGCTGCGCAAGGCCATCGAGATCGAGAACGGCCAGCGGGTCGACACCTATGTCGCCGGCGTCGCCAGTGGCAGCGCCGCATCGTCCAACCCCTTCGTCGGCTTGGCCGGACAGCGGCGCCAGGGCACCTCGCTGGCCGAGGCTTCACTGATCCCGCCACCGGTGGACGGTTCGTCGAGTGGCCTGAGCGCCGGTGATCCGCAACTGATTCCGGAGCCGGTCACACGCAAGGCCCAGGCCGTCCCGGCCGCTTCGGTCGGCGGCCGCAGTACCAATCCGTTCAGCGATCCGTACTCGCGCGACACCTACGCCCGTGATACGGCACCGAGCACCGGCCTGAGCCCGGCCCAGGTCGCGCTCAACGACATTCTCCAGGACCGCACGGGTTATGTGGTCCAGGGCCTCACCGTGCGCAGCAACAACAGCGAGAAGGGCCTGGGCAAGCTGACGGATGTCGAGGCGCCGTTCGAGGCCAGTTTCCCCGTCGGCTCGAACCTGGCGAGCATCGCGCTGCAGGTCACGCCCGTCTACCTGTACTCGGGCAGCCCCGGCGCCAACGGTTCGCCCCGCTTCGGCACCAGTGGCACCGCGCTCGTCGGCAGCCAGAAGGACAGCGGGGTCGGCCTGGCCGTGGCCTATCGCGACAAGGACAACGGGTTCAAGGCCGATATCGGCATGAGCCCGATCGGTTTCACCTACAGCACGCCGATCGGTGGTGCCAGCCTCAACCGGCCGTTCGCCGCCAACCCCAACTTCAGCTATGGCGTCAGCGCCTCGCGGCGTGTGGTCACCGACAGCGTGACCTCGTTCGCCGGCTCGCGCGACCCGCGTACCGGCGAGAAGTGGGGCGGCGTCACCGCCAACGGCGTGCGCGGTGAACTGGGCTACGACAACCAGAAGTTCGGGGCCTACGGCTACGGCTCGGCGCATCGGCTGATGGGCAACAATGTCGACGACAACAATCGCTTCGAGCTGGGCAGCGGTGTCTACTGGTACCTGCGCAACACGCCGGGCAGCATTCTCACCCTCGGCCTCAGCGGTTCGGCCCTGAGCTACTCCGAGAACCAGGATTTCTACACCTACGGTCATGGCGGCTACTTCAGTCCGCAGACCTTCTTCGCCCTGGGCGTGCCGGTCAGCTGGTCGCAGCGCACCGAGCGCTTCACCTACCGGATCAAGTCCTCGATCGGTGTCCAGCATATCGGCCAGGACAGCGCCGACGTCTTCCCCGGCCACAGCGAGTACCAGGCCAATGCCACGGCAGTCGGCCTGGGGCGCTATTCCGGCGAGAACAAGACCGGCATCGGCTACAGCCTGAACGCGGCCGGCGAATACAAGTTCGGTTCGAACTTCTTCCTCGGCGGTACGCTTGGCGTGGACAATGCCAGCGATTACCGCCAGGTCGCCGGTGGCGTGTATCTGCGTTACACCTTCGAGGACATGAACGGCCCCATGGACCTGCCAGTCAGTCCCTTCGGTTCCCCCTATTCGAATTGATTCAACGAGGAAAGTTTGATGGCTTCTTCCGTGCTCGCTGGTTTGACCCTGCTCGTGATTGGCGAAAGCCACATGAGTTTTCCCGACTCGCTGATGAACCCGCTGTATGACAACCTGACCCAGCAGGGTGCCCAGGTGCATGCGATCGGCGCCTGTGGTGCCAACCCGGCGGACTGGGTCACGCCGAAACTCAAGCTCGACTGCGGCGCGACCCGCGACCCGGGCGAGAAGATCAAGGTGATGAGCCGTGGCACCATGGACACCCAGCCGATCAAGGACGTGATCGCCAAGGACAAGCCGGACCTGGTGGTGCTGATCATGGGTGACACCATGGCCTCCTACAAGACCACGCCGTTTCCCAAGGTCTGGGCCTACCAGAGCGTGACCGCGCTGACCAAGCAGATCGCCGACAGCGGCGCCAAGTGCGTCTGGGTCGGGCCGGCCTGGGGCAAGGCCAACGGCAGCAACACCAACGAGAACACCTACGGCAAGAACCAGGTGCGCACCCAACTGGTCGCCGGCACCCTGGCGAACATGGTCGCACCGTGCACCTACATCGACTCGACCAAGTTCTCCAAGCCGGGCGAGTGGATCACCTCCGACGGCCAGCATTTCACCATCGCCGGCTACAAGGCCTGGGCGGCGGCGATCGGCAAATCCATCAGCGAACTGCCGGCCAGTGCCGTGAAGGGAGCCAAATAAGTGAAACGGACTTTCGGTCTTGTCGGCGGTCTGCTCGGGGCCGCGCTGATTGCGCCGGCGTTCGCTGCGCAGATTGCGCTGTACCCCACCGGTCCTTCCCAGGACTCGGCCTACCTGCGTTTCGTCAACGTCTCCGCCAGCCCCCTGGAGCTGACGCCGGACGGCGCCAAGACCAGCCTGAAACTCGAAGGCGACAAGGTCGTCAGTGACTTCATCCCGGTGCCCGGTGGCCAGGCGATCAAGGGCACCCTGAGCCGTGACGGCCACAAGGCTGCACTGGAGGCGAAGGTCGCGGCTGGCGATTTCGCCACGGTGTTCGCCCTGGACGATGGCCACCAGGGCATTCGCCAACTGGTGGTCAACGAAGCCTTCGACATTCCCAACCAGCTCAAGGCTTCGCTGGCGCTGTTCGATGCCGAGTCCGGCTGCGCCGAGGCCAAGGTCAACCTGGCCGGACGCGATGTCGACCTGTTCCAGAAGGCGCCGGCGGGCAACCCGCGGCGCCAGGAGCTCAACCCACGGGGCTCGCTGGCGGTCCAGCTGATCTGTGCCGGCAAGCCGGTCGGTGCGGCGGTCGAACTGGGCGCGCTGGAAGCCAACAAGCGCTACAGTCTGTTGATACTGCCTTCGTCGACGGGGCCGCGTCTCATTACCGCCACGGACAGCGTGTCCAACTGAATCGGAAGCACCCGTCGCCATGGTTTTCGCCTCGCTCGAGTTCCTGACGCTGTTCCTGCCTGCGTTCCTGCTGGTCTATGCCCTGGCAAGACCGGCCTGGCGCAACGTGATCCTGCTGATCGGCAGTTGGCTGTTCTATGGCTGGCTGAGTCCGTTGTTCCTGTTCCTGCACATGGTGCTGACCGTGCTCGCCTGGGTCGGTGGCCTGCTGGTCGACCGCTCGCGGGAGGACGGCCGCGGGCGGATGCGCCTGCTGGTGGCGTTGATCGTGATCAACACCGCCGTGCTCTGCTGGTACAAGTACGCCAACATCCTGGCCGGTACCTGGAACGAGCTGATCACCTGGTACGGGGCCATGCCCATGGAATGGCAGAAGGTGGCGCTGCCGGCGGGGCTGTCGTTCATCGTGCTGCAGGCGATTTCCTATCTGGTCGACGTGCATCGGCACGTGGTGCCGGTAGAGCGCAGTTTCATCAACTACGCGACCTACATCTCCATGTTCGGCCACTCGATCGCCGGTCCCATCATTCGGTATGACTGGGTCCGCCGGGAGCTCAACCAGCGCTATTTCAACTGGCTGAATTTCTCCCTGGGCGCGCGCCGGTTCATGATCGGCATGTGCATGAAGGTGCTGGTGGCGGACACCCTGTCACCTCTGGTCGATGTGGCCTTTCACCTGGAAAATCCGTCGTTCGTCGATGCCTGGATCGGCTGCCTGGCGTACTCGCTGCAGCTGTTCTTCGACTTCGCCGGCTACAGCGCCATGGCCATTGGCCTGGGGCTGATGCTGGGCTTTCACTTCCCGGAAAACTTCAACCGGCCGTACCTGGCCTACAGCATCCAGGACTTCTGGCGGCGCTGGCACCTGTCGTTGTCCAGCTGGTTGCGCGATTACCTGTACATCTCGCTGGGAGGCAATCGCAAGGGCACTTGGAATACCTATCGCAACCTGTTCCTGACCATGGCGATCGCCGGCCTGTGGCACGGAGGCGACAGCTGGAACTACCTGTTGTGGGGCTCGGCCCATGGTGTGGCGCTGTGTATCGACCGCGCCTGGTCGCGATCGAGTCTGCCGGGCCTGCCGCTGTGGGCTTCGCACACCGCGACGCTGTTGTTCGTCTGCCTGGCCTGGACACTGTTCCGTTCCCCGGATTTCGCCACGGCGCTGAGCATGTACGGCGGGCAGTTCGGCCAGCACGGTTTTGCCCTCGGCGACGCGTTGGCGGTGACCCTGCGGCCGGTGCACGGCCTGGCGGCGTTGCTCGGGGTGGTGTGTATTCTCGCGCCGTTGTTGCAGACGCGTTGTGAAAGACGATTCGCCGGCAGTGCGTGGTTTGCGCTGGCTGCGGCCCTCTGGCCCGTGCTCGGGTTCATGCTGTCGTTCGCTCTGATCGCCAGCCGTGAAGCCGTGCCTTTTCTGTACTTCCAGTTCTGATGACCAAGCCAACGCAATCCCCGTCGACCGCACCCACGCCCCCCACGGAGCTGGCGCTACGCGTCAGCCCGTTGGCGGGGGTGATCTTCACGCTGTTTCTGGCGCTGGGCCTGGCGTCCTGTGTCTGGCTGATGGTCAGGGGCAAGCTCGAATTCCTGCCCAAGACCGTCACCCAGGACATGCTGTTGCACGGCGAGATCACCCACCGTTTCGCCAAGACCCTGTCCGATGCGCCCGCGCCGAAGCAGGCGGCCGACCTGGAGCGCGCTGGCAGCTGGCTGGCCTTCGGCGATCTTGGCCCACGGGTTCGCGAAGGCTGCCCGGGCTGGCTGTTCCTCACCGATGAGCTGCGCCTGAACCGCAATGCCGCGCTCAATGCCCGGGCCAAGGTCCGGGCGGTGAGCGAGTTGCAGCAGGCATTGGGCAGGCGCGGTATCCAGTTGGTGGTGGCGGTGGTGCCGGACAAGAGCCGGATCGTCGCCAGCCAACTGTGCAAGCTGAGTCGCCCGGCCGTGCTGGCGCCGCGCATCGATGAATGGCTGGGATCATTGCAGGGGGCGGGTGTCACCGCCCTGAACCTGACCCCGACCCTGCAGGCGGTCGGCGAGTCGGCCTACCTGCGCACCGATACCCACTGGAGCGAAGCCGGGGCGAAGGCGGCGGCGGAGCAGGTGGCCCGGATGATCGCCGGATTGAAGTTCGAGCCGACGCCGCGCAAGCACTTCGACCTGACGACCCAGCCGAGTGCCGTGCGGCCGGGGGATCTGGTGCGTCTGGCGGGTATCGACTGGCTGCCGACGGCGTTGCAGCCGCGGATCGAGAACGTCGCGGCGACGCAGATCAAGGAACGGGCCGAGGAGGCCGCCGGTGGCGACAACCTCGACGATCTGTTCGGCGACGGCAACCTGCCGAATACCGCGCTGATCGGCACCTCGTTCTCGCGCAACTCGAACTTCGTCGGCTTTCTCGAAGCGGCACTCGGTGCCCCGGTGGGCAATTTCGCCCAGGATGGCGGCGAGTTCTCCGGGGCGGCCAAGGCCTACTTCGAGAGCCCGGCGTTCACCCAGACACCGCCGAAGCTGATCGTCTGGGAGATTCCCGAGCGGGATCTGCAGACGCCCTATGATGGCAATGCGCGGCTGCCCTGAGGGCAGCACAAGCGCATCAGAGGATCATTGCCCCCGCCCGTCCAGACTCGACCACGAACTGCTTGAGCGTCGACACTGTCGCCCGCGGATCGGCCCGTTCGGAAATCGCCCGGAAGCTGGTGGTCATCCTTCCCGGCTCCAACTCGACCGACACATACCCATGCTGGCGGCTGTCGAAAAACCGTACATGGGGATTGAACGGCAGCACCGCGTTGAACAGCTCGAACGGCGGCCCGTCGGAGGTCACCGACGTGCCGATGAACTCGGTGGCGACGATCTTCGAATCCGGATTCTCGCCGTCGAGATGCAGGTCGGTGGTCCAGAACGAGTGGATATCGCCACCCCAGAACACCGGGTTGTTCACCTTCGTGCGTTCGATGGATTGCAGCACCCGGTCACGGGTGGCGGCGTAACCGTCCCAACCATCGGTCCAGTGCCCCAGTTCCTGGGTGGCCGGGTTGCGCTGCAGGATCGGGGCGACCAGCAGATCCTGGGCGATCACGTTCCAGCGTGCCGTCGAGCGGGCGAAGCCCTGGTCCAGCCAGGCTTCCTGTTCCCAACCGAGCATGGTGCGTTTCGGGTCGCGCAGGTCGACGCAGTCGGGCGCGGCGACATGCCCCTGGCGGCTGCGGCTGGGTGGGATGCACGGTTGCTCGGAGCGGTACTGGCGACCGTCGAGAATGTGGAACTGCGCCAGTTGACCATAGTCGAGCCGGCGGTAGATGCGCATGCCCGGGCCCCGGGGCAGGCTGCTGGCACGTAGCGGCATGTGTTCGTAGAACGCCTGGTAGGCCGCCGCCCTCTGCCTGAGGAATGCCTGTGGTGGGATGTTCGGGTCCTGCGACCACTGGTTGGCGTAGTCGTTTTGTACCTCGTGGTCGTCCCAGGTCGCCGCGCAGGGCGCGCAGGCATGCAGCACCTGCAGGTCCGGGTCGGTCCGGTACAGTGCGTAGCGGTTGCGGTAGTCCACCAGGGTCCTGGCGTTGCCGGCACCGTGAGAGCGGATGACCTTTCCGGGATCGGTATAGGAACTGTCGTAAATGTAATCGCCGAGGAAAAACACCAGGTCCGGTTGTTCGGCGGCGAGGTGGCGGTAGGCGCTGAAGTACCCGCGCTCCCAGTGGGAACAGGAGACGAAGCCCAGCCGCGCCGAGGTCAGCGCCTGCAGCGCCGGTGCTGTGCGCGACTGGCCTACCGGGCTCTGGGCGCCGAGGCTTTCGAACTGATACCAGTAGGGGCGGCCAGACTCCAATCCGGCGACCTCGACATGCACCGAATGGGCGAAGCGGCTGTCGGCCATCACCTCGCCGCGCCGGACGACCTGGCGCATGGCGGCGTCCGTCGCCACCTGCCAGCGCACCGGCACCGGCCGTTCCAGGCCGCCACGGCCGTCGACGGCATTGAACCGCGGGGCCAACCGCGTCCAGATGACGAAGCCGTCGGGCAATGGGTCGCCCGAGGCAACACCGAGGGTGAAGGGATAGTCGACCCCGGCACTGCGGGCGAACGGGCTGAGGATCGACAGCACCGCTGCGCCGGCGATGCCGCCGAGCAGGCGCCGGCGGTCCAGGTCGATCGGCCCTGTGTCCTGTTGTTGCACAACACTATCGCTCATGGAAAAAACTCGCGGGTTCAGTCAAAGGGGTTGCCAATGGTCACGCAGGAGTCCGTGCCGAAGCATATGGTTATGTACCGTTTCAAACGGCGGTCACCGTTATCCCGGAGGCACCGGACGAGGTTGTCCGAGGCAGGTATCGGGGAGTCCATTTGAGAAAAGTTTTCAAGAGTGCCCCTCCCGGGTTTCAGTTTCATTACGCGTCGGAAATGCTCTGTAATGGTTTGTAATGTCCGTCCTAGAGCCTTCAAAACGTAAATTAAAGTTAACCGATCGGTCATTTTTCGTTGCTAGCTTGGCGCCCCTAATCAACAAGGGGCCGCCGAATGAGAACCTGGGACGAACCTAAAAAGCGCAAGGCGCACATCGAACTGATCCCGATGATCGACGTGATGATGTTCCTGCTGGTGTTCTTTGTGCTGGTCAGCCTGAACGTGATTCCGGCGCTCGGCATGAAGACCCAACTGCCGAGTGCCAGCAGTTCGCAGCAGCTCAAGCCGCAGAACAAATTCATCCTCACCCTGGGCGCGGACGGCCAGTTGCAACTGGACGGCAAGGACATGACCGTCGAGGCCCTGGTGCCGGCGCTCAAGGCCGCCGAGAAGCCCGACAGCAAGTCGACGATCATCGTCAACAGCGACAAGGGCGTGGAAGTCGCCCGCCTGGTGGAAGTCATGGACACCTTGCGTCTGGGTGGCTTCACGTCCGTCTCCATTGCCACGCGCAAGTCCTGATCATGTACATCCTGTTTCGTGCACGTCAGCTGCTGGGCAGTGTCCCGGCCCTGATCGCCCTGGCGCTGGTGATCCTGGGGATCGCGTCGCAGCCGTTGAAGGTCCAGCCGGTCTACGACGAGTCGGCGGTGGAACTGGCCCTGGTCGAGCCTGAGCCGCGAGGGGTTCCCGAGCCGGTGGTGGAAGAACCGCCACCGCCGCCGGTGATCGAGGACGAGGAGGCCGAACCCGCGCCTCCTCCGCCGCCGCCAAAGCCGCAACCCAAACCGTTGCCCAAGCTGGAACCCAAGCCCAGGCCAACGCCGAAACCGGTGGCCAAGCCGACGCCGACTCCGGTGCCGGCCAAACCGGTGGAAACCAAGCCGGCTGCCGAACCGGTCATCGCCAAGACCCCGACGCCGCCGGCTCCGCCCGCGCCGCCGAAGGTCGACAGCCAGGCCCTGGAAAGCGGCTACCTCAAGGGCCTGCGCAACGAGTTGGACACCTTCAAGCAGTACCCCACCGGACGCCAGGCCTCCCTCGAACGCCCCAGCGGCGACGTGGTGGTCTGGTTGCTGGTGGACCGGCAGGGCCGCGTTCTCGACTCGGGGATCCAGACCCCGGCCGCGAGCATGCTGCTCAACCGGGCCGCGACCAACAGCCTGCACCGCATCAGGCAGGTCAAGCCTTTCCCCGAGCAAGCCTTTGGCGGACGCAACGAGCAACGCTTCACCGCCACTTTCAATTACAGCGTGCAGTAGGCACCTATAACCAGGAATAGAGTGATGAGGTTTACAAGGATTCATCTGGCACTCGTTGCCGCGAGCATGGGCCACGGCATGGCCATGGCCGACACCACCGCCAGCGACGTCGGCGTGATCGGCGTGCAGGGCAAGGCGACCGCGGGCGGCGGTTACATGGTCCAGGAGGACAGCATCAAGGGGCGCTCCACCGTGACCAAGGAGGCGCTGGACAAGCAGACCGCCACCGGCAACGCCATCGACAAGCTCAAGTACACCCCGGGCCTGAACATCTCCAGTGAAGACGCCACCGGCCTGGGCAGCTTCCGCTTCACCATGCGCGGCCTCAACTCCGACCAGGTCGGCATGTCCATCGATGGCATGCCGATCAACGACTCCGGCAACTACGCGTTGTACGCCAACCTGCTGGGCGACCCGGAGAACATCGAACAGATCTTCGTCACCCAGGGCTCTTCCGAGGCCGACGGCCCGCACATCGGTTCCAGCGGCGGCAACATCGGCGTGGTGACCATTCGCCCGACCAAGGAAACCGGCGCCTTCGTCAAGCAGGTGGTCGGCAGCCATGCCACCACCAAGACCTTCGCCCGCCTGAACACCGGTGAAATCAACGGCCTGAGCAACTGGCTGTCGGTCTCCCACACCGAAGGCCAGAAGTGGCGCGGCGCAGGTGCCGAGCGTGCCGACAAGGTCGAGTGGAACAGCTTCTTCGACATGGGCGGCGGCAACACCGCGAACCTGATCCTCAAGTACCATGAGCAGGAAAACACCAGCTACAGCCAGCTGACCAAGGCGCAGTTCCAGAAGTACGGACGCAGCTACGACCCGTATCCGCAGACGCCGGCCTTGGGCAGCAACGGCAAGATCAACAGCTACTACGGCCTGGCACTGAACCCGTTCCAGACCTTCACCGGCGTGCTCAACACCCAGTTCAAGCTGGCCGACAATCTCTCGCTGTCGGTGATCCCGTACTACTACTGGGGTAACGGCAGTGGTGTCGGCAGTTCGGCCTATGCCCTCAACAGCGGTTCGAACGCCGGTGGCGTGTTCGACCTGAGCAACCTGCCCACTGGCGCCCAGTACAACGCTGACGGTACACCGAACAATGGCGTGTACTACCGGCCGTCGCGGACCCAGACCTGGCGTCCAGGCATCACCACCAAGCTGAACTGGGACCTGGGCGACCACAGTCTGCAGTTCGGCTACTGGTACGAGCGCGCCCGCCAGAGCCAGACCCAGCCGTTCATCCGCATCAAGTCCAACGGCAAGCCGGAGAGCATCTGGCCGGATTCCGACTACGTGGTCGATGCCAACGGCAACACCGTGCAGGGGCGCGACCGCTTCACCGTGACCCCGGCACAGAAGGTCTGGGCCCAGGACACCTGGTACTTCACCCCGGACTGGACCCTGGTCGCCGGCCTGGCCTACATGAACGTCAAGCGGGACGGCACCAACCATGGCAGCCTCACCGAGCAACCGGAAAAGCGCAACCAGACCTATACCAAGCTGCTGCCCAACGCCGGCCTGAAATATCAGCTCGATGAGTACGACCAGTTGTTCTACAGCCTGTCGCGCAACATGCGCGTACCGCAGAACTACGTGCTGTACGACAAGGGCGCCGGCTCCATCGACGCCAAGCCGGAAACCAGCTGGAACCACGAACTGGGCTGGCGCTACACCAAGGACGACATGACCGTCGCCGCGACCCTGTTCTACATGCAGTTCGAGAACCGCCAGGTGTCGTCCAAGGACATCAACGGCGACTTCGCCGACATCAACGCCGGCAACGTCGACAACAAGGGCCTGGAACTGGAGTGGAGCGGCCTGCTGCCCCATCACTTCAACTTCTACACCTCGTACACCTACACCCGGGCCGAGCAGAAGGACGATCTGACCGTCTACAACGCCGGCAAGGCGATCCTGCTGCCGACCGCTGGCAAGCAGTTCGCCAACGTGCCGAAGAACATGCTGGCGGCCAACATCGGTTACGACGACGGCCTGTTCTACGGCACCTTCGGGGGCAAGTACACCAGCAAGCTGTATGGCGACCTGACCAACGACGAGGCGATCTCCGGGCGCACCGTGTTCAACCTCGGCGCCGGTATCTACCTGCCGGTGGACAAGAAGGTGGTCAAGGACGCGACCCTGCGCCTGAACGTCGACAACCTGTTCGACAAGAAGTACCTGGACGGCGTGTACACCACCAAGACCAACTCGGCGACCTACGGCGGTTTCCGCGATGGCGACCCGGCCTACATCGTCGGCCTGGACCGCACCGTGACCGTCTCGCTGGAGGCGAATTTCTGATGTCTGTCCCATCCGCTACAGAGGTAACCCGCCAATGGACATGAACACGCTTCACGAGATCACGTTCTATGTGATGTACGCCGCCCTGGCGATCGCGATCTTCATCGCCATCGAGCGCGCCATCTACTTCGCCTATGTCCGCCGCCAGGCCCGCGGGCTGATGGAGGCCCTGGGCTCCCATGTGCACAGCGAGAAGGACCTGCCGCCGGAACTGACCCGCCGCGACAGCCTGCCGCTGGACATGGCCAGCGCCGTGCTGGCGCAGAAGGCCAGCCACGGTACGCGCAAGGACCTGGACGATGTGATCGACACCCAGTATCTGGCCAGCCGCGCACCGCTGGCCCGCAGCCTGTGGATCATCGAGACCATCACCACGGCGGCGCCGCTGCTGGGGCTGCTGGGCACGATCCTCGGCATCATCGATACCTTCAAGGCGCTGGCCAGTGCCGGCGTGTCCGACCCGGGGCAGATCTCCGGGGGCATCGGCACGGCACTGTTCGCCACCGGGCTGGGGATCGCCATCGCGCTGTTCTGCGTGGTGTTCCACAACTTCTTCCAGGACAGCCTGGAGCGCCTCAACGACCAGCTCAAGATGCTGCTGATCCGCGCGGCGACCGGTGCCCGTGTGCAGGATGAAGTGCCGCAGCGGGCCAGCAGCCCTGCGCAGCTGCAAAGGGCTTGAGCCCCCGGCATCCGGTGTCGATCGTTCCCGCGCTCCCGCGTGGGAACGCCTGCCCGGATGCCTCGCGTGCGCTTCTGCCGGCCAGGTATCGAATGACTGGCGGCTGCAGTCCTCAGGCACGCTGCGTCAGATCTTCCTGTACGAGGCCATCATGTCACTCACTCAGAATTATCCCATGACGCGCCTGCGCGTCGCCTTGGCCGCCACGCTCGGCCTGTTGCTCAGTCCGCTGGTCCAGGCGGATTTCTCCATTCCCGGTATCGAGCTGGTGCACACTGTGCCCTTGGCCACCGAACTCGCCAGCCCCGACCTGCGCCAGCCTGGCCCGGTATGGATCGAGTTGTTCGACGGTGCCAAAAGCCGCATCGATATCGGCCAGTTCTATGCCGCCGACCACCCCGGCTCGGTGATGGACAAGGTCATCGAAAGCCTCGAGGCCGCCGGCAAGCGCGGAGTGAAGATCCGTTTCCTGCTGGAAGAGAAGGGCCTCAGGCTCTCCGATCAGGCCACCCTGGAGCGGCTGCGCAAGATCCCCCACCTGACCTTCCGTGTGCTGCCCTATGCCCACGTGGGCGGCGGCATCATCCACGCCAAATACATGGTGGTGGATGGCAGGCAGGCTTTCGTCGGCAGCCAGAATTTCGACTGGCGCTCGCTGGAGCACATTCATGAAACCGGCCTGCGTATTACTGATGAAACCCTCGTCGGCCAGGTTCAGGCGATCTTCGACCAGGACTGGAATGCCCAGGCCGCTCTGAGCGAGAAAAAACCGGTGCCGTTGCCCAAGGCCGGCAAGGAGCCGGCGCGCAGCGGCAATTACCTGGTCGCCAGCCCGCAGCGCTACAACCCGCCGGGTGTCGGCGATTCACAACAGGAACTGCCGCGCCTGCTGGCCGAGGCCCAGCATGAGGTACGGGTGCAACTGCTCGACTATGCGCCGCTGTCCTACGGGCCGGACAAGACCCGCCCGTACTATCCAGTGATCGATAACGCGCTGCGCGCTGCGGCGGCCCGGGGTGTTGCGATCAAGCTGATGGTCTCCGACTGGAACACCGGCGCGCCGGAAGTCGCCTACCTCAAGAGCCTGGCGGTACTGCCCAACGTCCAGGTCAAGATCGTGACCTTGCCCCAGGCC
This sequence comes from Pseudomonas sp. Tof1, assembly GCF_055390395.1. Classification (NCBI taxonomy): domain Bacteria; kingdom Pseudomonadati; phylum Pseudomonadota; class Gammaproteobacteria; order Pseudomonadales; family Pseudomonadaceae; genus Pseudomonas; species Pseudomonas sp. Tof1. The sequence continues at coordinate 1,174,304 of NZ_AP024344.1, forward strand.
CCGCAGGGCTTCATTCCCTACGCGCGGGTTATCCACAGCAAGACCCTGGAGATCGACGGGCAGGTGGCCTGGGTCGGCACCAGCAACTGGCTGGGCGGCTACCTCGACAACTCGCGCAACCTCGAAGTGGTGATGCACGACAAGGCGATGGCCGAGCGCATCGGCGCCTTGCACGAGCAGTTGTGGGATGGGCCCTACGCTTGGCCGCTGGACGTGGCGCGGGATTATCCACCGCCGCATCCGGGGACGCCTTGAGTGCTACTGTGGCGGCTGTCACAGGCTGCGCCGCTGGCTGGGCACGATCAAAAAAGGGGACCGTGTGGTCCCCTTGTTCTTCAGGCAGATGATCAGGCCGTGCGCGGCGAGCCCTTCGCCACCCGCAGGCGGTACAGCCCGTAGATGAACAGTACCCACACCGGCATCACGTAGACCGACACGGCGATGCCCGGGATCATCAGCATCACGCCGAGGATCAGCGCGACGAAGGCCAGGCACAGGTAGTTGCTCAGCGGCGTCCAGAACGCCTTGAAGCCAGGCACCACGCCCTGTTGCTCCATGGCCTTGCGGAATTTCAGGTGGGTCAGGCTGATCACGATCCAGTTGATGATCAGCGACGCGACCACCAGCGCCATCAGCAGCTCCAGCGCTTCATGGGGGGCGACGTAGTTGACCACCACGCAGAGCAGGGTGACCAGCGCCGACACACCGATGGCACGAACCGGCACGCCCTGCTTGTTCAGCTTCAGCAGCGACTTCGGCGCATCGCCTTGCTCGGCCAGGCCGAACAGCATGCGGCTGTTGCAGTACACGCCGCTGTTGTACACCGACAGGGCGGCGGTCAGGACCACCACGTTGAGGATCTGCGCCGCGGTATCGCTGCCGATCAGGGCGAAGATTTGCACGAACGGGCTGCCGCTGTAGGCGTCGCCGGAAGCGCCGAGGGTGACCAGCAGTTGGTCCCACGGATACAGCGACAGCAGTACGGTCAGCGCGCCGACGTAGAAGATCAGGATGCGCAGGACCACCTGGTTGATCGCCTTGGGGATCACCTTGCGCGGCTCGCTGGCCTCGGCGGCGGTGATGCCCACCAACTCCAGGCCACCGAAGGAGAACATGATGAAACACAGCGCCATCAGCAGGCCGCTGACGCCGTTGGGGAAGAAACCGCCATGGCTCCACAGGTTGCTGACCGTGGCCTGCGGACCGCCGGCGCCGCTGACCAGCAGGTAGCCGCCAAGGGCGATCATGCCGACGATGGCCACCACCTTGATGATCGCGAACCAGAACTCGGCTTCACCGAAGGTCTTCACGTTGGTCAGGTTGATCAGGTTGACCAGCACGAAGAACACTGCCGCGCTGACCCAGGACGGGATTTCGGGCCACCAGAACTGCACGTACTTGCCCACTGCGGTGAGTTCGGCCATGCCCACCAGCACGTAGAGCACCCAGTAGTTCCAGCCACAGAGAAAGCCCGCGTAACCGCCCCAATACTTGTGGGCGAAGTGGCTGAAGGAGCCGGCGACCGGTTCCTCGACGATCATCTCGCCCAGCTGGCGCATGATCAGGAAAGCGATGAAACCGCAGATCGCGTAGCCCAGGATCATTGCCGGACCCGCCGACTTAAGCACCCCGGCGGAGCCGAGGAACAGCCCGGTACCAATCGCCCCACCCAGGGAAATCAGCTGGATATGGCGGTTTTTCAAGCCGCGCTTGAGCAAACCCGGTGTCAGGTTTTCACCCGTCATTGCTTCACCTTCTCTAGTTTTTCTTCTCAGCGGGGCCCTGAGTGGATCAGGTCTGCAACCGGTACTGAGTGCTCGACATAAGCGGCGTGGATATTAAATCCCGAAGATGGGGGGCTCAAGTATTACGCGGGTTCGAGGGCAAATTAGGCACTGATTCGGAGGTTTTCGACAGCCAAATGGTACAGATGCTGAAAGTATTGACGATATTGGCTGCCGTATCCGGTAAATGCTGCAGGGATTGCCATGTGATTGGCTTTCTCCTGGTGTGAGTGCCTGCGCCGTCGTTGTCGTGTTTTTGCTTGATCGAATGGGGCGCTGATATATAGTTCTGTTGAATTCGGCATAAACATGCATAGTCAGGCGAAGTCATGCAAAACCACCATTCCTCCTCCGAATTGCCCCCTGTGCGGCGGCAGAAGATCCTGCTGTTGCTGGAGCGCGACGGCAAGGTCATGGCTTCGGACTTGAGTCTGCATTTCGCGGTGTCTGAAGACACCATCCGCCGGGACTTGGCCGAACTGTCCCAGGCCGGCCTGTTGCAACGGGTGCATGGCGGTGCCTTGCCCCGGCCCAAGGACACCGGCAAGGACTACTTCACCCGGATCGCCGAGACCAACGAGGTGAAACGGCATCTGGCCCAATTGGCGGTGCGACGGATCGAGGAGGGGCAGATCGTCCTGTTCGATTCCGGCAGTACCACCTTGCAGATCGCCCAGTCATTGCCGGCGGGCCTGTCCATCACCGCCGTCACCTGTTCGCCGATGATTGCCATGACCCTGGCCGAGCATCAGGGCGTCACGGTGATTCTTGCCGGTGGCACGCTGAACCCCGCCACCATGGCGGTCGACGGCCATGAGGCGGTGCGGCTGATCCAGGGGATCAAGGCGGACCTGCTGTTTACCGGCGTCTGCGCGATTCATCCGCAAGTCGGCATCAGCTGTGCGCGCTACGAGGAACTGGCGGTGAAGCAGGCGCTGCTCGACAGCGCCTCCCATGTGGTGGCCGTCACCACGGCGGACAAGCTCGGTGCGGTGGAGCCTTTTGTAGTGGGACCTTGTGCGCGGTTGCAGACGATGATTACCGAGCAGCATCTGATGGACGATGTCGAGGCCTATCGACGGTTGGGGATCGAGGTGGTGCAGGCGCAGATCTGAGTGCTCGTCGTTCCAGCGCTCGATTTTCGTCTCCGGCAAGGTATGCTGGCGGCTTCTCACCCGCTTTGCATTCCGATGTTCCTGCGAGTCGACGGCGTTCCATGATGACCCACCTTGCCCTGTTCCTCTGCACCCTCGTCGCGATGGAAGGTGTCGGCTACCTGGCGCACCGGTACGTCATGCACGGCTGGGGCTGGTTCCTGCACCGCTCGCACCATGAGGAACACCTGGGGGCTTTCGAGACCAACGATATCTATCTGCTGGTGTTGGCGGCGGTGGCTGTGAGCCTGATCGTGGCGGGGAACAGCGGGCATGATCCCTTGCAGTGGATCGGTGCCGGTGTGGCAGCCTTCGGGATCATCTATGTGGTGGTGCATGACGGCATCGTGCATCGCTACTGGCCGTTTCGGCCGCGACCACGCAATCGTTACCTCAAGCGCCTGTATCAGGCGCACCTGCTGCATCATGCGGTGAAGGGGCGTGAGAACAGTGTGTCGTTCGGCTTTCTTTATGCGCCGCCGTTGCGAACGCTGAAACGGCAGTTGCGCGAGTCGCGACAGGCCGTGCGCATTCGTCTCGATCATGCCGCCAGCGATGAGGCCCGCCGCGTCCAGGCTGCTAGCCCGTTGCAGGCTGATGCCGAGATGTAATCTTGTGGAATGCCCCCTGGCCTGCTCTCACAGGCCAGGGGGCCAGTGCCTTCCTAGGCCTCCCAACCCGCCCCACTGACCGCTGCCCGCGCCAGCGGATGCAGCTCAGCACCCGGGTGCTCGATCTGCCAGGCCAGCAATTCCTTGCGCATGCCGGGTGTCCAGAACATCTGCAGGTGATTGCGCACGCCGAGCACGGCCTGTTGCGGATCCGGTTCGCTGGAGAAGTACTGGGCGATCTGGTTGGCCATCTTGATCAGGTTGTCGGTGCTCATCGGCGGACCTCCGCTCGGGTTCCGGTTTCGCGTGCCTGGCGGCGTTCCTCCAGCAGGCGCTGCTGCTCGTCGCTGAACGCCTGGTAGCGTTTCTGCCATTCCGAAGGCTGGTAGACGCGGCTGACCTCGACGGCAGTGACCTTGTATTCCGGGCAGTTGGTGGCCCAGTCGGAGTTGTCGGTGGTGATGACGTTGGCCCCCGACTCCGGGAAGTGGAAGGTGGTGTACACCACCCCCGGGGCAACCCGCTCGGTCACCCGTGCCCGCAGCACGGTCTGGCCTGCACGACTGCCGATGCCGACCCAGTCGCCTTCGCTGATGCCCCGGCTCTCGGCATCGGTGGGGTGGATTTCCAGGCGGTCCTCATCATGCCAGGCGACGTTTTCGGTGCGCCGGGTCTGGGCGCCGACGTTGTATTGGCTGAGGATGCGGCCGGTGGTCAGCAGCAGCGGGTAGCGGCTGTTGACCTTTTCCTCGGTGGGCACGTAGCCGGTGATCATGAAGCGCCCCTTGCCACGCACGAACTCTTCGATGTGCATGGTCGGTGTGCCGTTCGGTGCCGCGTCGTTGCACGGCCATTGCAGGCTGCCGTGGCGTTCCAGGGCCGCATAGCTGACGTGAGTGAAGGTCGGCGTCAGGCTGGCGATTTCATCCATGATCTGCGACGGGTGCTGATAGTTCATCGGGTAACCCAGGGCGTTGGCCAGGGCCACGGTGCCTTCCCAGTCGGCCTTGCCTCCCAGCGGTTCCATGACCTTGCGCACCCGCGAGATGCGGCGCTCGGCGTTGGTGAAGGTGCCGTCCTTTTCCAGGAACGAACTGCCCGGCAGGAACACGTGGGCGAACTTGGCGGTTTCGTTGAGGAAGATGTCCTGCACCACCACGCATTCCATGGCCGACAGCGCTGCGGTGACGTGCTGGGTATTCGGGTCGCTCTGGGCGATGTCCTCGCCTTGGCAGTACAGGCCCTTGAAGTGGCCGGCCAGGGCGGACTCGAACATGTTGGGGATGCGCAGGCCCGGATCGGGTTGCAAGGTGACGTTCCAGGCCTGTTCGAACTGGCTGCGCACCGCTGCGTTGGAGATATGCCGGTAACCGGGCAGCTCATGGGGGAAGGAGCCCATGTCGCAGGAACCCTGCACGTTGTTCTGCCCGCGCAGCGGGTTCACGCCGACGCCCTCGCGGCCGATATTGCCGGTGGCCATGGCCAGGTTGGCGATGCCCATGACCGAGGTGCTGCCCTGGCTGTGTTCGGTCACGCCCAGGCCGTAGTAGATGGCCGCGTTGTCGGCGTTGGCGTAGAGGCGGGCGGCAGCGCGGATGTCGTCGGCAGCTACGCCGCAGATGACCCCGAGCACGTCCGGCGAGTTTTCCGCGCGGCTGACGAACTCTTTCCAGCGGGTGAAATCAGCGCCTTCGCAACGGGCGTCGATGAAGTCCTGGTCGAGCAGGCCCTCGGTGACGATGACATGGGCCAGCGCGTTGAGCATGGCGACGTTGGTGCCCGGGCGCAGGGCCAGGTGCAGTTCGGCACGCGCATGTACGGAGTCCACCAGATCGATACGCCGGGGATCGATGACGATCAGCCGGGCACCCTGGCGCAGGCTGCGCTTGAGCTGGGAGGCGAAGACCGGGTGGGCGTCGCTGGGGTTGGCTCCCATCACGAGGATGACGTCGGCCTGCATCACCGAGTCGAAGCTCTGGGTCCCCGCCGACTCGCCCAGGGTCTGCTTCAGACCATAACCGGTGGGCGAATGGCAGACGCGTGCGCAGGTGTCGACGTTATTGTTGCCGAAGGCGGCCCGTACCAGTTTCTGCACCAGGTAGGTTTCTTCGTTGGTGCAGCGGCTGGAGGTGATGCCGCCGATGGCGTCGCGACCATATTTGTGTTGCAGGCGGCGGAACTCGCTGGCGGCGTAGGTGACCGCCTCATCCCAGCTGACCTCCTGCCAGGGGTCGTCGATGTGCTTGCGGATCATCGGTTTGGTGATGCGATCCGGGTGGGTGGCGTAGCCCCAGGCAAAGCGTCCCTTGACACAAGAGTGGCCGTGGTTGGCCTGGCCGTTCTTGTCGGGAACCATGCGTACCAGTTGGTCTCCCTTCATCTCGGCGCGGAACGAGCAGCCGACGCCGCAGTAGGCGCAGGTGGTGATGACGGCATGCTCGGGCTGGCCCAGTTCGACCACGCTTTTTTCCATCAGGGTCGCAGTGGGGCAGGCCTGCACGCAGGCGCCGCAGGACACGCATTCCGAGTCGAGGAAATTTTCGCCGCCGGCGGCGGCGACCCGCGATTCGAAGCCGCGCCCGGTGATGGTCAGGGCGAAGGTACCCTGGGTTTCTTCACAGGCGCGTACACAACGGTTGCAGACGATGCACTTGCTCGGGTCGTAGTCGAAATAGGGGTTGGAGGTGTCCTTCGTGTCGGCCAGGTGATTGTCGCCTTCATAGCCGTAGCGCACTTCCCGCAGGCCGACCTGGCCGGCGACGGTCTGCAGTTCGCAGTTGCCATTGGCCGAGCAGGTCAGGCAGTCCAGTGGGTGGTCGGAGATGTACAGTTCCATGACGTTGCGGCGCAGTGTCGCGAGTTTCGGCGTCTGAGTATGGACCACCATGCCCTCGCTGACGGGCGTCGTGCAGGACGCCGGGTAGCCGCGCATGCCGTCGATCTCCACCAGGCACAGGCGGCAGGAGCCGAAGGGTTCCAGGCTGTCGGTGGCACACAGCTTGGGAATGCTGGTGCCGAGCATGGCTGCCGCGCGCATCACCGAGGTGCCTTCGGGCACGCTGATGCTCTGGCCGTCGATGTTCAGGGTGACCTGCACCTGGCTGTCGCGGGCCGGGGTGCCCAGGTCCATATCGGTTTTCGGATCGAAGAGAGTGATCATTGATCGGCCTCCGAGGGCTGCAGACCGAAGTCGGCGGGGAAATACTTGAGGGCGCTGGCCACCGGATAGGGGGTCATGCCGCCCAATGCGCACAGCGAACCGTATTGCAGGGTGTCGCACAGGTCCTTGAGGATGATCGCCTGTTCATCGCGGCTTCCCTGGTCGGGGGCTGCCAGCAGCCGATCGATCACTTCCACGCCGCGCGTCGAGCCGATGCGGCAGGGTGTGCACTTGCCACAGGATTCCTCGGCGCAGAATTGCAGGGCGAAGCGCGCCATGCGGGCCATGTCCAGGCTGTCGTCCGCCACCACCACACCACCGTGACCGAGCATTGCGCCGATGGCGGCGAAGGCTTCGTAGTCCAGCGGTGTATCGAACTGCTCCGGGGGACCCAGGCGCCAAGGGGGCCGCCTACCTGGGCCGCCTTCAGTGGCCGGCCACTGGCGGTACCGCCACCGTAGCCTTCCACCAGTTCGCGCAGCGTCAGGCCAAAGGCCCGCTCGACCAGGCCGCCATGACGGACATTGCCGGCCAGTTGGAAAGGCAGGGTGCCCAGGGAACGACCCATGCCGTAGTCGCGGTAGAACTGTGCGCCCTTGGCCAGAATCAGCGGGACCGACGCCAGGGTGAGTACGTTGTGCACCAGCGTCGGCTGGCCGAACAGTCCGCGCAGCGCCGGGATGGGAGGCTTGGCGCGGACGATGCCGCGCTTGCCTTCGAGGGAGTCGAGCAGGGCGGTTTCCTCGCCGCAGATGTAGGCGCCGGCGCCGACCCGGACCTCGAGGTCGAAGGCCTGGCCGCTACCCAGTACATCGGCACCGAGGTAGCCGGCCTCGCGGGCGATGTCCAGCGCCTGGCGCAGTGTCGACACCGCCTGTGGATATTCCGAGCGGACATAGAGGTAGCCCTGGCTGGCACCGACCGCGAGGCCGGCGATGGTCATGCCCTCGATCAACAGGAAGGGGTCGCCTTCCATCAGCATGCGGTCGGCGAAGGTACCGGAGTCGCCTTCGTCGGCGTTGCACACCACGTACTTCTGCGTCGCCTGGGCAGCGCGGACCGTGCGCCATTTGATCCCGGCGGGGAAGGCTGCGCCACCGCGGCCGCGCAGGCCTGAATCGAACACGGCGGTAGCGGTCTGTTCACCGCCGATGGCGATGGCCCGGGCCAGCCCTTCGAAGCCACCGTGGGCCCGGTAGTCTTCCACCGACAGAGGACGGGTGATACCGGCGCGGGCGAACAGCAGGCGCTGCTGGCTTTTCAGATAAGGCAATTCTTCCACCAGCCCGAGGGCCAGGGGGTGGGCCGACGGTTCGCCCTGTAGTGCGTCGAGCAGTGAGGGGACATCGGCGGCGGTCACGGGGCCGAAGCCGAGGCGGCCCTGCGGGCTGTCGATTTCCAGCAGCGGCTCCAGCCAGTAAAGGCCGCGCGAGCTGGTGCGCTGCAGATCTAACTGCAGATTGCCTGCACTGGCCCGGGCCGTGATGGCTGCGGCGGTTTCATCGGCGCCGACGGCGCGGGCCAGGGAGTCGGCGGGTAGATAGAGGTTAGGCATCATGCGTCCTCCCGGCAGCTATCGAGCAGTGCATCCAGGCGCTCGGCGTTGAGCCGTGCGTGCACCTGGCCATCGAGCTCCAGGGCCGGTGAACAGGCACAGGCGCCCAGGCAGTACACCGGACGCAGGCTGATGCGCCCGTCGGCGCTGCTGCCGTGGTCGTCCAGTTGCAGGCGCTCGCGCAGCTGTGCCGCGAGCTGTTCGGCACCACGGCTCTGGCAGGACTCCGCCCGGCACAGGCGCAGTATGTGCCGGGCCGGGGGGAGGTACGGAAGTCATGGTAGAAGCTGATCACCCCACGGATCTCGGCCTGGCTCTGGTTCAGGGCATGAGCGATTTCGGGGATGGCGACATCGGGGATATAGCCGATGCCTTCCTGGATTTCATGAAGAATCGGCAGCAGCGCGCCCGGGGAGCCCTTGTGGCGTTCCAGCAGGCGGTTGACCAGGGGCAGGTGCAACGTCTCATCAGGCATACGGCAATCCTCACGGCTACGGACATGCCACGAGGTCGTCGGCTGTCCGAAAGTGTCGGCTGCGGCATTCACACCACGTCACGGCATCGTGGCATGTCCGGTGGCCAGGCACCCTGAGCGGGCATCTTTTTGGCCCGGTGCGGTCTTTGCCGCACCTCTTCAGGGCATAAAGTCCAGATTGCCATGGCGCCCCGGCTTTATCGGCACCAAAGCGACTTGCACGGTTCTTTCCGCGACTGCCATTGAGTATAGAAGGGGGCGTTTCAGGCGGGTGTCATGGGCACAGGGGGCGGGCAGCCCCTGCAATGGGCCGGGGCTTCGTGGCCCGGCGCCGGTATCGACCGTTGCCGGGGCGGGGATTGGCCAGGGGGCGTCAGCCGATCGAAATGGCCCACCCAGTCGTTGTCCGGATGGGCCGCGACGTGTCTCGTCAGAAGCTTCTCCAGCATTCGCTGTAGCGCTCGCACACCCCGTAACGCTGGTCCATCTGCGCCATCCGGTCCAGGTGATGCTCGATGATCTCCAGCGTCACTTGCTTGCCGGCCTCGAAGTAGTAGAGCGTCATCGACTTGTACTGTTCGAACGCGGCCTTGTTGGTCGGTTTGGCCGACTTGTCTTCCGGCTTGGCCCACTCTTCCAGCTCCGCATCCTTCAACGGGCGCAGGCGCGACAGGTACTCATCCTTGTAGCGCTGCAGGGTCAGTGCCTTGCGCTGTGCGGATTCGGCGTCGAAGGCCTGGAGGTTCTGGCGATACAGGGCCCAGTAGTCGTCCGGCAGGGTGAAACCCAGCTTGGCCTTGCGCTCGGCGATCAGGTTGTCGACCTTGGCCATCGCCAGCGGCGTCTTGCTGGCATCTTCCGGGGAGGGCAGCATGCTCGGGATCAGGCTGCTGTCGATGATCCGGTTCATCAGTTCCAGGCGGTGTGGCGTGTCCGGCAGGGCCACCGGCGGCTTGGGGAATATCGGATTGCGTCCGGCACAGGCGGGCAGGCCCTTGCCCAGGTGCAGCACAGGCGTGCGTTGTTCCTTGCCGTCGATGATCCGGACCCTTTGCAGGCGGGTACGGCATTGACCCTTGCCGGAGTCGAAGGTCAGCTCGTATTCGGCATTGGCCTCGGGCTTGAAGTTGATGCCGTTGCCACAGACCGAATAGCCCTCGTGGGTGTTGACCCGCAACAGGGTTTCCTGGCCGGGCTTGAGCTTGATTTCCAGGTAGCCCCGGGCGTCCTTCGGTGGTGTGCTGAGCATGCCGGCGCGACGCTTGGTGTCGCCCATCAGCATGTTGTTGAGGATGCCGGTGGTTTGCCCGTCGCAGTGTTCGGCGTCGAAGTAGTCGAGGGTGGCGTTCGAGGTGTTGGCGACGAAACGCAGCTTCGCGGCGTCCGGTTCCGTGGCATCCGGGTAGGTGCCGTTGACACTGCAGCCTGCCAGCAGGGCTGATAGCAGCAGGGTCGTGGTGGTCAACAGGCGTGAAGGGGCGGAGGCAAGAACCGGCATTGAGCATCCCTGGCTGGCGGATTGGAAGAGGGGCATGCTACTGAAGCGACATTATCGGGTCCAGTGTGGGCGTCGGAATGTCAGGAAGGTTGCCGACGTGTACGGCGGGCTATGCTCATGGCTGATACCTGGAAACGAGGCGAAAAAAAACCGCCTTAGTAGGGCGGTTTTTTTGCAAACTCGCCGTTGTAGCGGTTTGCGTTGCTCATTGAGCCACTTCACACGGCATTCATCCTAATCACCTGAGCCTGAGTGCACAAGGGCTGAGAAGCGTCGTTCGTCGGAGGTCTGAGTCGCTCGCAATTTGTAAAACATATTGGAGCCAATATCGAGGAAGTATGGCTATTTGAGAGTGCCTCTCCTCGGCTAAAGCTCGTTACGATGCTTCTGCTCAGGGCGAATTACAGTGAATTATAGAGCGATTGTAGATTCGTCATGATTGCGGTGGTTTCGGGGTGAAGGGCACTGCAGAGGTGACGATTCTTTATCCTGAAATGTTTCGCTTCAAACGCTTTTTGAAGCACCCCGCGTATCCCGCTATGCTCGGAATGTCGTTGGAAATTCAGCGATCAGGCCTGGAAACCTGGGAGACAAAAGATAGGCGCATAGGCGCTACCATGGTTAGACTGTGGGCGCTTTTTTGTGTCCGCACGTCCGTGTCATGGCGGCTGTGCGCGGGAGGCCTTCGGGTCTGCCGGGTGCCTATCTTCCCGGTTTCCAGCCTGCGTACAGCTGCCACCCTTCGCCTGGAAACGAGTGGTGCAGCTCCTTCATCAAGGTAGGAGCAACGCATGAACGTGTCGACTCAAGAGTTTCAGTTTCAAATCCCAAGCACCCAGGCATTCGCCGGAGGTGCCCAATGACCCCATTCCCCATCAAAACCCTCGGTGCCGTCACCTTTTCCACCTGCGGCTCCCAAGGCCGCGAGCTGTTCCGCGTCAATGCCGATGTGCCGATCCTGGAGGCCATGGAGCATGCTTCCCTGTTGCTGCAGTGCGCCAAGGCGTTGTCCCTCGATGCGGCATTGGATGCAAAGGAGGGCGAGCGATATGCCTGGGCGGCGCATTATCTGGGGGAGATGGGGAAGGCGGTGATCGATGATCTTACGCAGGGGATGTTGCTTGAGGCTTAGGCCTGCGCGGTTCAGCGAATAGGGATTGGGCGGCGGGTGTCGGCAGGTCCGCCGCGTTTACTTCTTCGCCGGAACGCCGCCCGGAGCAAGCTCTGCTTCTACCAGGGATTGGGTGTTTACTGATGCTTGGAGGTTTCTCAGGCTGTCCTGATTTCTTCGAGCAGCTCTGGGTGCCGGTCGAGGACTTTGAGCAGCTTGACCAAGGCTAGTGAGGGCTTGGTTTTGCCATTCTCATATCGAGAAAAGGCATTGATGCCTCCGCCGAATATTTCCGCTGCCTCTCGCTGATCAAGGGAGAGTTTTTTGCGCACGCTGGCAATGAATCCCGGATCGACAATGGCAGCGTTGACCTGTTTCGAGAACGCGCGCATTTCACGCATGACACGTTCTGATTCGATCATATCCAGAACGGACTCGGCGCATGCAGGGCAGAAGTCCCCCGTCACTGCCGTAATTACGGTGTTTTCCCCTTGTAGGTATAGGGTAGGTCACGGGTGTCGTGGAGCAGTTCTGCCGCACCACAGGCAGGGCATTTCATGTTCATAGCTCCTTGAAGGATACGATCAGCACGTCATCGATAACCGTCAGTTTCAGATACACATCGCCGACCTGGGTTTTGGGACGGTATACGTCCTGCCAGATCGTGTGATCGGCGTGGGTGGTCATGCTTTTGTAAAAGTCCGATGCAGTCAGGTTCATCACAATACTCAGCATATCGGACGGTTCCAGCCCCAGCTCACTCGCACCCATTCGAGCAGAGTGTGTGGTGCGTACCTTCCCCGCCTCGACCAAGACTTTGATGATCGAGAGCTTGCAATGAGGGATGCTTTTTTCCATGAGATTAGATACTAACCTACTAGGTTTTTATTTGGCAACTTGGTTGGTGTCTCGGAGGGCAAGACTACTCTGAAGGTGTGGGTGGCGCTGCCAGGGGTGTATTTCAGGATTTGACGGGTTGGAAGGGGATTTGGGTTTCGTGCAGTCAGCTAGGGCCTCTTCGCGGACACGTTCATTCCCACAGTTGAGGCTATCCTGGATGAAGCTATTGCACTGACGTGCCTTTTCATCACTGAATGTCTTTCAGGTAATCCTTCAGCAAACCAAGCGGTGCCGAGAGGTCTGCGGTGGTCCGTACCTGGTTGCAGTCATCGGCCAGTCGCCGCAGTTCACGCCCCAGGGGCTTGTCCGTCCCGCCCACGGCGTCCATCGCGACAGCCACGCAAGCATTGAGCTTGCCCCGGATCGCCTCGACGTCGCCCTGGCGCACCAGCAGCTCGAACACGTCCTTCTGGTACTCGCCCATCACCACGTCATCCCGCAAAAGCGGGCTCCCGCCGTCACGTTCGTGGGCCAGCTTGAGGGCAAACAGGGCGACGGTTTCCAGTTGCGATTCCATGAGGCGTTTTCCTCCGTCGAGCGCGGTGGCCATGGCAAGTGACTTTTCTGCAGACGAAAAAAAAGACCTTGATAATCAAGGTCTTTTTCAATCTTGGTGCCCCGAGGGAGACTCGAACTCCCACTCCTCTCGAAAACGGATTTTGAATCCGCCGCGTCTACCAATTCCGCCATCAGGGCTCAATGGCGGCGAAGTATAGAGACGCGACTACCGTTGGTCAATTGCCTTTCATGGTCAATTTTGGCGAATTCCGCTAAACTTTCCGGCCCTGCTGGACGAACCCCCATCATGCGCGTCGCTGACTTTACTTTCGAACTCCCCGATTCCCTGATCGCTCGCCATCCGCTGGCCGAGCGTCGCCACAGCCGCCTGCTGACCCTCGATGGGCCCAGCGGTGCCCTGGCTCATCGTCAATTCACCGATCTGCTCGAGTATCTGCACCCGGGCGACCTGATGGTGTTCAACAACACCCGGGTGATTCCGGCCCGTCTGTTCGGCCAGAAGGCCTCCGGCGGCAAGCTGGAGATCCTGGTGGAGCGGGTACTCGACAGCCATCGCGTGCTGGCCCACGTGCGTTCCAGCAAGTCGCCCAAGCCCGGTTCGAAGATTTTGATCGAGGGCGGTGGCGAGGCCGAGATGCTGGCCCGGCATGATGCGCTGTTCGAGTTGGGCTTCGCCGAGGAAGTGCTGCCATTGCTGGAGCGCGTCGGCCATATGCCTTTGCCTCCTTATATAGACCGTCCTGACGAGGGCGCCGACCGCGAGCGCTACCAGACGGTCTATGCCGAGCGCCTGGGCGCCGTCGCCGCGCCGACGGCCGGCCTGCACTTCGACCAGCCGCTGCTGGAGGCGATCGCGGCCAAGGGCGTCGAGACCGCGTTCGTCACCCTGCACGTCGGTGCCGGGACCTTCCAGCCGGTGCGCGTGGAGCGCATCGAAGACCACCATATGCACAGCGAATGGCTGGAAGTCGGCCAAGACGTGGTGGATGCCGTTGCCGCCTGCCGCGCCCGTGGTGGTCGGGTGATTGCCGTGGGCACCACCAGCGTACGTTCGCTGGAAAGCGCCGCCCGCGATGGCGTGCTCAAGCCGTTCAGTGGCGATACCGACATTTTCATCTACCCGGGTCGGCCGTTCCATGTGGTCGACGCCCTGGTCACCAACTTCCATCTGCCCGAATCCACGCTGCTGATGCTGGTTTCGGCCTTCGCCGGTTATCCCGAGACCATGGCCGCCTACCAGGCCGCCGTGGACAACGGTTACCGCTTCTTCAGTTACGGTGATGCCATGTTCATCACCCGCAACCCCGCGCCGACCGGACCCCAGGCATCGGCACCCGAGGATCAAGCATGAGTCGTACCTGTCGTATGTCGTTCGAGTTGCTGGCCACCGATGGCAAGGCCCGCCGCGGTCGCCTGACGTTCCCGCGCGGCACCGTCGAGACCCCGGCCTTCATGCCGGTGGGCACCTACGGCACGGTCAAGGGCATGCTGCCTCGGGATATCGTCGCCACCGGCGCCGAGATCATCCTCGGCAACACCTTCCACCTGTGGCTGCGCCCGGGCACCGAGGTGATCAAGGCGCATGGCGACCTGCACGATTTCATGCAGTGGAAGGGCCCGATCCTCACCGACTCGGGTGGTTTCCAGGTGTTCAGCCTGGGCGCCATGCGCAAGATCAAGGAGGAGGGCGTGACCTTCGCCTCGCCGGTCGACGGCGCCAAGGTGTTCATGGGCCCGGAAGAGTCGATGCAGGTGCAGCGCGACCTGGGCTCGGACATCGTGATGATCTTCGACGAGTGCACGCCGTATCCGGCCGATGAGGACGTCGCCCGGGTGTCGATGGAGCTGTCGCTGCGCTGGGCCCAGCGTTCGAAGAACGCCCATGGCGACAACACCGCGGCGCTGTTCGGCATCGTCCAGGGCGGCATGCATGAGAACCTGCGCATGCGCTCCCTGGAGGGCCTGGAGAAGATCGGCTTCGACGGCCTGGCCATCGGCGGCCTGTCGGTGGGCGAGCCCAAGCACGAGATGATCAGGGTGCTGGACTACCTGCCAGGGCGGATGCCTGCTGACAAACCTCGTTACCTTATGGGTGTTGGCAAGCCGGAAGATCTGGTGGAGGGTGTGCGCCGCGGGGTGGACATGTTCGATTGCGTGATGCCAACCCGTAATGCCCGCAATGGGCATCTGTTCGTCGACACCGGTGTGCTGAAGATCCGTAACGCGTTCCATCGCCATGATGATTCGCCGCTGGATCCGACCTGCGATTGCTACACCTGCCAGAACTTCTCCCGTGCTTATCTGCATCATTTGGACAAGTGCGGCGAAATGCTCGGGAGTATGTTGAATACCATCCACAACTTGCGGCATTACCAGCGCCTGATGGCTGGTTTGCGCGAGGCTATTCAACAGGGTACATTGGCCGCCTTTGTCGATGCCTTCTACGCCAAGCGCGGGCTTCCCGTACCGCCCTTGGACTGACTTTTCAGAATCGTATTCTTGCAACTGGAGTGCTAAATGAGCTTTTTCATCTCTAACGCGTTCGCCGACGGCGCGGCCCCTGCTGCTGCCGCTGGTCCTGCGGGCGGCTTCGAGTGGATTTTCCTGGTCGGCTTCCTGGTCATCTTCTACCTGATGATCTGGCGTCCGCAGGCCAAGCGTGCCAAGGAGCAGAAGAACCTGCTGAGCAGCCTGGCCAAGGGTGACGAAGTGGTGACCACCGGTGGTATCGCCGGCAAGATCGTCAAGGTGACCGACGAGTTCGTGGTCCTGGAGATTTCCGATACCGTCGAAATGAAGTTCCAGAAGGGTGCCGTCGCGGCCACTCTGCCTAAAGGCACACTGAAAGCGATCTGAGTTTCAATATTCAACAATCGACGGGGCGCGCAAGGCGCCCCGCGTCATAAGCGGGCGGCGTGATGCTGAACAAATACCCTCTGTGGAAATACGTACTGATCGTGGTGGTGCTGGCGATCGGTTTTATTTATTCCGCTCCCAATCTCTACCCTGACGATCCGGCTATCCAGGTCAGTGGTGCCAGCACGGCGCTGCAGGTCAACCAGGCCGATCTGGATCGGGCGAGCAAGGCGCTCACCGATGCCGGTATCAACGTCAAGGCCGCTACCCTGGCCGCCAACGGCAAGGATGGCCTGCTGCGCCTGAGCAAGCAGGAAGACCAGTTGCCAGCCAAGGATGTCGTGCGCAAGGCGCTCGGCGACGATTACGTGGTGGCGCTCAACCTGGCCCAGACCACCCCGCAGTGGCTGCGCAACCTCGGCGCGCACCCGATGAAGCTGGGGCTGGACCTGTCCGGTGGTGTGCACTTCCTGCTGGAAGTGGACATGGACAAGGCTGTCGACGCCCGTCTGAAAGTCTATGAAGGCGACGTCAAGAGCCTGCTGCGCAAGGAGCGTGTCCGTTACCGCAGCCTGCCGCAGCTCAATGGTGCCATTCAGCTGGGCTTCACCGACAACGATACCCGCGAGCAGGCCCGTGCCCTGATTCGCAAGGGTTTCAACGATTTCGACATTGTTCCCGCCGACCTGAATGGCCAGCCGGTACTGCGTCTGGCGATGACCCCGGCCAAGCTGGCGGAAATTCGCGAATACTCCATCAAGCAGAACCTGACCACGGTACGTAACCGCGTCAACGAGCTGGGTGTGGCCGAGCCGCTGGTACAGCGTCAGGGCGCCAACCGCATCGTGGTCGAGCTGCCGGGCGTGCAGGACACCGCGGAAGCCAAGCGGATCCTCGGCAAGACCGCCAGCCTCGAGTTCCGCCTGGCCGCCGAGCCGGGCGCGTCGAAGGCGACCTCCGAAGAATTCGAATTCCGTGAGGGCAAGCGTCCGCCTGCGCTGATCGAGCGTGGCCTGATCATCACCGGTGACCAGGTGACCGATGCCAAGGCCGGTTTCGGCGAGCACGGCAGCCCGGAAGTGAACATCCACCTGGACAGCCATGGTGGCGAGCTGATGAGCCGTGCCACGCGCACCAACGTCGGTCGCCAGATGGCGGTGATCTTCATCGAGCAGCGTCCGGTCACCACCTACACCAAGCAGGTGGTCGACGGCGTCGAGAAGGAAGTCGCGGTACAGAGCTTCAAGGAAGACAAGAAGATCATCAGCCTGGCGACCATCCAGTCGCCGCTGGGCTCGCAGTTCCGTATCACCGGCCTGAATGGCCAGGGCGAGTCGTCTGAACTGGCCCTGCTGCTGCGTGCCGGTGGTCTGGCCGCGCCGATGTACTTCGCTGAAGAACGTACCATCGGCCCGAGCCTGGGTGCCGACAACATCACCAAGGGTATCGATGCGTCGCTGTGGGGCATGCTGTTCGTCTCGCTGTTCATCATCGCGATCTACCGCTTCTTCGGCATCATCGCCACCGTGGCGCTGGCCTTCAACATGGTCGTGCTGCTGGCGCTGATGTCCCTGCTGGGGGCGACGCTGACCCTGCCGGGTATCGCCGGTATCGTGTTGACCATGGGTATGGCGGTGGACGCCAACGTGCTGATCTTCTCGCGTATCCGCGAAGAGATCGCCGCGGGCATGACCGTTCAGCGGGCGATCAACGAAGGCTTCAACCGTGCCTATACGGCGATCGTCGACGCCAACCTGACCAGCCTGCTGGTGGGCGGTATCCTGTTCGCCATGGGCACCGGTCCGGTCAAGGGCTTCGCGGTAACCATGTCCCTCGGGATCTTTACCTCGATGTTCACGGCCATCATGGTGACCCGCGCGATGGTCAACCTGATCTTCGGCGGTCGTGACTTCAAGAAGTTGTGGATTTAAGGGGCTGCCATGTTACGTACAATCAATTTCATGGGCGTCCGCAACGTTGCGTTCGGCGTCACTGTGCTCCTCACCGCCCTGGCGTTGTTCAGCTGGTTCCACAAGGGCTTGAACTACGGTCTGGACTTTACCGGCGGTACGCTGATCGAGCTGACCTACGAGCGTCCGGCGGACGTGACCAAGGTCCGTGCGCAACTGGGCGACGCCGGTTATCACGAGGCGATCGTGCAGAGCTTCGGTGCGACTACCGACCTGCTGGTGCGCATGCCGGGTGAAGACCCGCAACTGGGTCACCAGGTGGCCGAGGCGCTGCAGAAGGTCGGCGGCGACAACCCGGCACAGGTCAAGCGTGTCGAGTTCGTCGGTCCGCAGGTGGGTGAGGAGCTGCGCGACCAGGGCGGCCTCGGCATGCTGATGGCGCTGGGCGGCATCCTGATCTACCTGGCCTTCCGCTTCCAGTGGAAGTTCGCGGTCGGTGCCATCGTCTCACTGGTGCACGACGTGGTGGTGACCGTGGGTATCCTGTCGTTCTTCCAGATCACCTTCGACCTGACGGTGCTGGCGGCGGTACTGGCGATCATCGGCTACTCGCTCAACGATACCATCGTGGTATTCGACCGGGTTCGGGAGAACTTCCGGGTACTGCGCAAGGCCAGCCTGATCGAGAACATCAATATCTCGACCACCCAGACCCTGCTGCGGACCATGGCAACCTCGATCTCCACCCTGCTGGCGATCGCGGCGCTGCTGTTCTTCGGTGGCGACAACCTGCACGGCTTCTCCGTGGCGCTGTTCGTCGGTGTGCTGGCGGGCACCTACTCGTCGATCTATATCGCCAACGTGGTGCTGATCTGGCTGAACCTGAGCAGCGAGGACCTGATTCCTCCGGCCAACACCCAGAAGGAAATCGACGACCGTCCTTGACGTCCGTCCTCCCTCCGACTGTCACCCTGAAAGGCGCGAGTATTGAACTCGCGCCTTTTTTCATGTTCCAAGGCTA
The DNA here is from genome assembly GCF_055390395.1 of Pseudomonas sp. Tof1. Classification (NCBI taxonomy): domain Bacteria; kingdom Pseudomonadati; phylum Pseudomonadota; class Gammaproteobacteria; order Pseudomonadales; family Pseudomonadaceae; genus Pseudomonas; species Pseudomonas sp. Tof1. The sequence continues at coordinate 1,192,858 of NZ_AP024344.1, forward strand.
GGAGAGATGCGGAAAGGTTCCGCTTGTGATGGTCAGGAGGTTCACGTGAACAAGTCGTTGCTGGTGGGTGCTGTGCTGGGTGCTGTCGGTGTCACCGCCGGAGGTGCTGTTGCGACCTACAGCATGGTGAAGAGCGGCCCTGAGTATGCGCAAGTGTTGGCGGTCGAGCCGGTGAAAACCCAGGTGAAGACGCCACGCGAAGTCTGTAAGGATGTTGCCGTGACCCGGCAGAAACCGGTGCAGGACGAGCACCGTCTGGCCGGTACCGCGATCGGTGCGGTCGGCGGCGGCCTGCTCGGCAGCCTGGTGGGCAATGGTCGTGGCAAGACCCTGGCGACCGTGGTCGGTGCCGTGGGTGGCGGTTATGCGGGGAACAAGGTGCAGGAGGGCATGCAGGAGCGTGACACTTACACCACGACCCAGACCCGCTGCAACACGGTCAATGATATCAGTGACAAGATCGTCGGCTACGACGTGCGTTACCAGCTCGACGGCAAGGAAGGTCGGGTACGCATGGACCGTGATCCGGGCAACCAGATCCCGGTGGACAAGGACGGTCGGCTGATTCTGAGCCAGGCTCCGGCCCAGCCAGGTCAGTAATCGCAGGCACAAAAAAAGCACCCCTCGGGGTGCTTTTTTCGTTCTGGCGTCTTAGCGCTTCAGCGAAGCCGGCAGGTGCGGCTGGATCGCCGTCAGTACGGCCTTGAAGCACTTAGTGTTGCCGGCGACGATATGGCCTTTCTCGAGGAAGTCGTGGCCGCCGGTGAAGTCGCTCACCAGGCCGCCCGCTTCCTGGATCAGCAGGGCGCCGGCTGCCATGTCCCATTCGGACAGGCCCGACTCCCAGAAGGCGTCGAAACGACCGGCGGCCACGTAGGCCAGGTCCAGGGCGGCGGAACCGGCGCGGCGGATGCCGGCGGTCTGGCCGACCAGGGCGCGGAACATGCCCAGGTAGTTGTCCAGGTTGTCCATCTGGTCGTCACGGAACGGGAAGCCGGTACCCAGCAGGGCGCCGTCGAGGCTGGTACGCGGGCTGACGCGCAGGCGGCGGCCGTTCAGTTGGGCGCCACGGCCACGGCTGGCGGTGAATTCTTCCTGGCGAACCGGGTCCAGGACCACGGCGTGCTCCAGGCGGCCACGGTATTTGCAGGCAATGCTGACCGAGAAGTGGGGAATGCCACGCAGGAAGTTGGTGGTGCCATCGAGTGGGTCGATGATCCACAGGTAGTCTTCGCCTTCGCCGCTGCCGGCGTGGAAGCCGGTTTCTTCGCCGCGGATGGCGTGGGTCGGATACGCCTTGCGCAGCGCGTCGATGATTTTCTGCTCGGCGGCACGATCGACCTCGGACACGTAGTCCTTGGCGTCTTTTTCGTCGACCTTGATGCTATCCAGGCGCTCGATGGAGCGGAAGATCAATTCACTGGCGGCGCGGGCGGCGCGCAGCGCGATATTCAGCATGGGCTGCATGGACATTTCACCTAGAGTGTTAAAGAAAGCCGAACATTCTAACAGAAAAGTCTTGCCGGTGAAGGACGACATTCGGTTTCGTGGCGCAAACCCCAGTGCTTCTGTAAGATTTGCTCCCCTTTGCCTTGTCCGAGAGCGCTTCGTCGTGCTGCAAAATATTCGTATCGTCCTGGTCAATACCAGTCATCCGGGCAATATCGGTGGGGCTGCACGAGCCATGAAGAACATGGGGCTGTCGCGTCTGGTGCTGGTCGAGCCGCGGGTTTTTCCTTCCGCCGAAGCCGACGCCCGGGCCTCCGGGGCCACCGATATCCTTGAAAACGCCGAAGTCGTCGCTACCTTGGAGCAGGCCCTGGCCGGCTGCACCCTGGTGCTGGGCACCAGTGCCCGTGACCGCAGCCTGCCCTGGCCGATGCTGGAGCCGCGCGAATGCGGAGTGAAGGTGGTCGAGGAGGCGGCGCAGGGGGCGCAGATCGCCCTGGTGTTCGGTCGCGAGGATTCCGGCCTGACCAACGATGAACTGCAGCGATGTCATTACCACGTGCATATCCCGTCGGACCCCGGCTTCAGCTCGCTGAACCTGGCGGCCGCGGTGCAGGTGTTGAGTTATGAGGTGCGCATGGCCTGGCTGGCACTGGAAGGTCAGCCGCACAGGGTCGAGAAGGATGATGTCGGTGACGAACTGGTTACCATGGATGAGCTGGAGCGCTTCTACGAGCATCTGGAGCAGACGCTGGTGGCTATCGAGTTCCTCGATCCGCAGAAGCCCCGGCACCTGATGGCGCGCCTGCGCCGGCTGTATGGTCGTAGCTCGATCAGTCGGGTGGAAATGAATATTTTGCGTGGCATCCTCACGGAAACCCAGAAAGCGGCCCGTGGCGAGCTCCTTAAGCGGAAGGAATGATGATGTTCGAGCGTTTGCGTGAAGATATCCAAAGCGTATTCCATCGTGACCCGGCGGCGCGCAATGCCTTTGAGGTGCTGACCTGCTACCCGGGCATGCATGCCATCTGGCTGCATCGCCTGAGTCACGGGTTGTGGGTGCGCAACTGGAAGCTGCTGGCGCGGGTGGTGTCGAACTTCGGGCGTTGGCTGACCGGCATCGAGATTCACCCGGGTGCCAAGGTCGGGCGGCGGTTCTTCATCGACCACGGCATGGGGATCGTGATCGGCGAAACGGCCGAGATCGGCAATGACGTGACCATCTATCAGGGCGTGACCCTGGGCGGCACGAGCTGGAACAAGGGCAAGCGCCACCCGACCCTGGAGGATGGGGTGGTGGTCGGTGCCGGTGCCAAGGTGCTGGGGCCGTTCACGGTCGGTGCCGGGGCGAAGGTCGGTTCCAATGCGGTGGTGACCAAGGCGGTTCCGGCCGGTGCCACGGTGGTCGGTATTCCCGGGCGGATCATCATGAAGTCCGACGACGAGCAGGAGGCCAAGCGCAAGGCGATGGCCGAGAAGCTCGGTTTCGATGCCTACGGGGTGAGTGGCGATATGCCGGACCCGGTGGCGCGGGCTATCGGACAGATGCTCGATCACCTGCAGGCGGTCGATGGGCGTCTGGAGGGGATGTGTGGTGCGCTGAAGGATTTGGGCAGCAACTATTGCGCCAAGGATCTGCCGGAGCTGCACTGCGAGGGCTTTGCCGAGGTGAAGGCCGAGGGTGAGGCCAAGGCTGGCTGACCTGTGTTGGGCTTTCGGGCCCATTCGCGGGCTTGCCCGCGAATGACTCCAGGATCGCCAGGAGTGTCATCTGAGCGCCCCCGCGAAAACCATCGGTCTAGCGCGATGCCATTACGCGCTGACTTTGCTATCATACGCGCGCTCTTTTACGGGTAAACCTGACTAAAGTACTAGGTTTTATAGTTGACTTAAATACTCGGGAATCGCATACTCGTACCCATTCCGTAACTCCGTGGTAATTGTCCATGCGACTGACTACAAAAGGCCGATACGCCGTGACCGCCATGCTTGACCTGGCGTTGCACGCGCAACACGGGCCGGTGTCCCTGGCCGATATCTCCGAGCGCCAAGGCATCTCCCTGTCCTACCTCGAACAGCTGTTCGCCAAGCTGCGCCGCAGCAACCTGGTTTCCAGCGTCCGTGGTCCGGGTGGCGGCTACCAGCTGTCGCGCGACATGCAGGGAATCCAGGTCGCCCAGGTGATCGATGCAGTGAATGAATCGGTCGACGCCACCAAATGCCAGGGGCTGGGTGATTGCCATTCCGGCGACACCTGCCTGACCCACCACCTGTGGTGCGACCTCAGCCTGCAGATCCACGAATTTCTCAGTGGCATCAGTCTGGCAGACCTTGTCACTCGCCGTGAAGTGCAAGAGGTTGCCCTGCGTCAGGACCAGCGCCGCTGTAATGGCAAGGCGCCGCGCCTGGATAAGATCGAAGCGTCCGCCGTCGAATGACAGCCAGAGAGCCAGCGGTGCGCCAGCCAGCCTGATTTAGGAGATAGTCCATGAAATTGCCGATTTACCTTGATTACTCAGCGACCACCCCGGTTGATCCGCGTGTCGCGCAAAAGATGAGTGAATGCCTGCTGGTCGACGGAAACTTCGGCAACCCGGCATCGCGCTCCCACGTGTTCGGCTGGAAGGCCGAGGAATCAGTGGAAAACGCCCGTCGCCAGGTGGCCGACCTGGTCAACGCCGACCCGCGTGAAATCGTCTGGACTTCCGGTGCCACCGAGTCCGACAACCTGGCGATCAAGGGTGTCGCGCATTTCTACCACACCAAGGGCAAGCACCTGATCACCAGCAAGATCGAGCACAAGGCGGTCCTCGACACCATGCGCCAACTGGAGCGCGAAGGTTTCGAGGTCACCTACATCGAGCCGGGTGAAGACGGCCTGATCACCCCCGCCATGGTCGAAGCCGCCCTGCGCGAAGACACCATCCTGGTGTCGGTGATGCACGTGAACAACGAAATCGGCACCGTCAACGACATCGCCGCCATTGGCGAGCTGACCCGCTCGCGCGGTGTGCTGTTCCACGTTGACGCGGCCCAGTCGACCGGCAAGGTCGAGATCGACCTGCAGAAGCTGAAGGTCGACCTGATGTCCTTCTCCGCCCACAAGACCTATGGTCCGAAAGGCATCGGCGCGCTGTACGTCAGCCGCAAGCCGCGTGTGCGCCTGGAGGCGACCATGCATGGCGGTGGTCACGAGCGCGGCATGCGCTCCGGCACCCTGGCGACCCACCAGATCGTCGGCATGGGTGAAGCCTTCCGTGTGGCCAAGGAAGACATGGCTGCCGAGAATGTCCGTATCAAGGCCCTGAGCGACCGTTTCTTCAAGCAGGTCGAGCACCTGGAGGAGCTGTACGTCAACGGCAGCCTGACCGCTCGCGTACCGCACAACCTGAACCTGAGCTTCAACTACGTCGAAGGCGAGTCGCTGATCATGGCACTCAAGGACCTGGCGGTCTCCTCCGGTTCGGCCTGCACCTCGGCTTCGCTGGAGCCGTCGTACGTACTGCGTGCCCTGGGCCGCAACGACGAACTGGCGCACAGCTCGATCCGCTTCACCTTCGGCCGTTTCACCACCGAGGAAGAAATCGACTACGCCGCGCAGAAGGTCTGCGAGGCGGTCACCAAACTGCGCGCCCTGTCGCCGCTGTGGGACATGTTCAAGGATGGCGTCGATATCTCGAAGATCGAGTGGGCGGCACACTAAATAAAGAAGCCGCCACATACAGATCCTGTAGCGACGCGGCAAATGATGTCTGGCGTAGCTGCAGGGTCGAGAGCGGCCCTGATGAGTGAGGAATAAGTACCATGGCTTACAGTGAAAAGGTCATCGACCACTACGAAAACCCGCGCAACGTCGGCAAGATGAATGCCGAGGACCCGGATGTCGGTACCGGCATGGTCGGCGCCCCGGCGTGTGGTGACGTGATGCGTCTGCAGATCAAGGTCAACGAGCAGGGCATCATCGAAGATGCCAAGTTCAAGACCTACGGTTGCGGCTCGGCTATTGCTTCCAGCTCCCTGGCGACCGAGTGGATGAAGGGCAAGACTCTGGATGAAGCAGAGACCATCAAGAACACTCAGCTGGCCGAAGAACTGGCCCTGCCGCCGGTGAAGATCCACTGCTCCGTTCTCGCCGAAGACGCCATCAAGGCCGCCGTTCGCGACTACAAGCAGAAGAAAGGCCTGATCTGACCGATCCGGCGTTGAAGATTTGAGCGAAAAGCTAAGGAGTCCCCGATGGCTATCAGCATGACAGAAGCGGCTGCTCGACACGTGCGACGCTCCCTCGACGGGCGCGGCAAGGGTGAAGGCATTCGCCTGGGTGTTCGCACCACAGGCTGTTCCGGCCTTGCCTACGTGCTGGAGTTCGTCGACGAGGTGGTGGCGGAAGACCAGGTGTTCGAGAGTCACGGCGAAAAAGTGATCATCGACCCGAAGAGTCTGGCCTACCTTGATGGCACCGAGCTGGATTTCGTCAAGGAAGGGTTGAACGAGGGCTTCAAGTTCAACAACCCCAACGTGCGCGGTGAGTGTGGCTGCGGCGAAAGCTTCAACGTCTGAGGCCATTCGTGGGTACTCCTTGTCATTTCGCCTTGTTCGAGCTGCAACCGAGCTTCACGCTGGACCTCGATCAGTTGGCCGCGCGCTATCGCGAGTTGGCGCGCGCCGTTCATCCGGACCGTTTCGCCGATGCCTCCGAGCGTGAGCAGCGGCTGGCGCTCGAGCGTTCCGCCAGCCTCAACGAGGCCTACCAGACCCTCAAGAGTCCGCCCAAGCGCGCGCGTTACCTGCTGGCGCTCAATGGCGGCGAGCTGCCGGTGGAGGTCACCGTGCACGATCCCGATTTCCTCATGCAGCAGATGCAGTGGCGTGAAGAACTCGAAGATCTGCAGGACGACGCCGATCTGCCGGGCATTGCCGCATTCAAGCGGCGCCTGAAGGTCGCCCAGGATGAATTGAACGACAGCTTCGCAGCTTGCTGGAGCGATGCTGCGCAACGCGAACAGGCCGAACGCCTGATGCGGCGCATGCAGTTCCTCGACAAGCTCACCTACGAAGTGCGCCAGTTAGAAGAGCGCCTCGACGATTAACTCCGTGCTGCCGCACGCCTGATATCCAGATAAGTCCAGATAACCATGGCCCTACTGCAGATCGCCGAACCAGGCCAAAGCCCACAGCCGCACCAGCGTCGTCTGGCGGTGGGGATTGACCTGGGTACTACCAATTCGCTGGTCGCTGCATTGCGCAGTGGTCTTTCCGAGCCCCTGGCCGATGCCGACGGGCAGGTGATCCTGCCGTCCGCGGTGCGCTATCACGCCGATCGCGTCGAAGTAGGCCTGTCGGCCCGTCTGGCGGCCTCCAGTGATCCGCTCAATACCGTGTTGTCGGTCAAGCGTCTGATGGGCCGTGGCCTGTCGGACGTCAAGCAGTTGGGCGAGCAACTGCCCTACCGCTTCGTTGGCGGTGAGTCGCACATGCCGTTCATCGACACCGTGCAGGGGCCGAAGAGCCCGGTGGAGGTTTCCGCCGATATCCTGCGGGTGCTGCGCCAGCGCGCCGAGGCGACCCTGGGTGGTGAACTGGTCGGGGCGGTGATCACCGTGCCGGCCTACTTCGACGATGCCCAGCGCCAGGCAACCAAGGATGCGGCCCGTCTGGCCGGGCTGAACGTGCTGCGCCTGCTCAACGAGCCGACCGCCGCGGCGGTGGCCTATGGCCTGGACCAGCACGCCGAAGGGGTGGTGGCGATCTATGACCTGGGGGCGGCACTTTCGATATTTCGATCCTGCGCCTGACCGGCGGGGTATTCGAAGTACTGGCCACCGGTGGCGACAGTGCCCTGGGTGGCGACGATTTCGACCATGCGATCGCCGGTTGGATCATCGAGCAGGCCGGCTTGTCGGTGGATCTCGATCCGGGCGCGCAGCGCAGCCTGTTGCAGGCCGCCTGCGCGGCCAAGGAAGCGCTGACCGATGCGGCAACTGTCGAAGTGGTTTATGGCGACTGGCGTGCACCGCTGACCCGTGAAGCCTTCGACGGGCTGATCGAGCCGATGATCGCCCGCAGCCTCAAGGCCTGCCGCCGTGCCGTGCGTGACTCGAACGTCGAGCTCGAAGACGTGCATGCCGTGGTGATGGTCGGTGGTTCGACCCGTGTGCCGCGTGTGCGTGAGGCGGTGGCCGAGATGTTCGGCCGCCAGCCGCTGACCGAGATCGATCCGGACCAGGTGGTCGCCATTGGCGCCGCGATCCAGGCCGATACCCTGGCCGGCAACAAGCGCGACGGCGGCGAATTGCTGCTGCTGGATGTCATCCCGCTGTCCCTGGGGCTCGAAACCATGGGTGGCCTGATGGAGAAGGTGATTCCGCGCAATACCACCATTCCCGTGGCGCGCGCCCAGGACTTCACCACCTACAAGGACGGCCAGACGGCCATGGCGATCCACGTGCTGCAAGGCGAACGTGAATTGATCAGTGACTGCCGCTCGCTGGCGCGCTTCGAACTGCGTGGCATTCCGGCCATGGTCGCCGGCGCGGCGAAGATCCGCGTGACCTTCCAGGTCGATGCCGACGGTCTGCTCAGTGTTTCGGCCCGTGAGCTGGGGTCGGGCGTCGAGGCGAGCATCCAGGTCAAACCGTCCTACGGCCTGACCGACGGCGAAATCGCCCGGATGCTCAAGGATTCGTTCCAGTACGCCGGTGACGACAAGGTCGCTCGCGTGCTGCGTGAGCAGCAGGTCGACGCCCAGCGCCTGATCGAGGCGGTGCAGGGCGCCCTGGAGGCGGATGGCGAGCGCCTGCTCGACGCCGAGGAGCGCCTGGTCATCGAGTTGCAGGTGCAGGAACTGAGCGAACTGATAAAGGGAACCGATGGCCACGCCATCGAGCAGCAGACCAAGCGTCTGTCGCAAGTGACCGATGCCTTTGCGGCCCGACGCCTGGATTCGACGGTGAAAGCCGCGCTGGCCGGACGCAACCTGAACGAGATTGAGGAATAACGATGCCGCAGGTCATTTTTCTGCCCCACGAGAAGTTTTGCCCGGATGGCATGGTGGTCGAGGCCGAGCCCGGCATCTCGATCCTCGAACTGGCCCACGAGCACCATATCGAGATGGAAAGCGCCTGCGGTGGCGTGTGTGCCTGCACCACCTGTCACTGCATCATCCGCGAGGGCTTCGACTCGCTGGAAGAGGCCGATGAGTTGGAGGAAGATTTCCTCGATCGCGCCTGGGGCTGGAGGCGCAGTCGCGCCTGGGGTGCCAGGCGATCGTCGGCACCGAGGACCTGACGGTCGAGATTCCCAAGTATTCGCTCAACCATGCTGCCGAAGCACCGCATTGATTCAAGGATCTATCATGGGTTTGAAGTGGACTGATGTGCTGGAGATCGCCATCCAGCTGGCTGAAAGCAAACCGGAAGTCGACCCGATGTCGGTCAATTTCGTCGATCTGCACAACTGGGTCATTCACCTGCCGGATTTCGACGACGATCCGGCTCGTGGTGGCGAGAAGGTCCTTGAGGCCATCCAAGGCTGCTGGATCGAGGAGCGCGACTGATCCGGCGGTAAGATCAAGCAATACCCGAGTTAGGCAATACCCAAGAACCCGCGTATAATTCGCGGGTTTAATTTTTCGCAAATTATCGTTTCTGGAGTTACACCATGGCTGTTCAACGCACTTTCTCCATCATCAAGCCTGACGCTGTTGCAAAAAACGTCATCGGTGAGATCACCACCCGTTTCGAAAAAGCCGGCCTGCGCGTTGTCGCTTCGAAGCTGAAGCAGCTGTCGAAAGCCGAAGCCGAAGGCTTCTACGCCGAGCACAGCGCTCGTGGCTTCTTCCCTGACCTGGTTGCCTTCATGACTTCCGGTCCGGTTGTCGTCCAGGTTCTGGAAGGCGAGAACGCTATCGCGCGCAACCGCGAACTGATGGGCGCCACCAACCCGAAAGAAGCCGCTCCAGGCACCATCCGTGCCGACTTCGCCGAGTCCATCGACGCCAACGCCGTTCACGGTTCGGACTCCGAAGCTGCCGCTGCTCGCGAAATCGCTTACTTCTTCGCTGCTACTGAAGTAACCACTCGCTAAGCCACGGCTGACGAGTGAAGGTGAATCCATGACTACATCTGCTGTTAAAACCAACCTGCTGGGGCTGACCCAGCCGGAAATGGAGAAATTCTTCGACTCGATCGGGGAGAAGCGTTTCCGTGCCGGTCAGATCATGAAGTGGATTCACCACTTTGGCGTCGACGATTTCGACGCCATGACCAATCTGGGCAAGGCCTTGCGCGAAAAGCTCAAGAACGTTGCCGAGATTCGCGGTCCCGAAGTGGTCAGCGAGGACATTTCCAGCGACGGCACCCGCAAGTGGGTGGTGCGCGTGGCGTCCGGCAGCTGTGTCGAGACCGTCTACATTCCCCAGGGCAAGCGCGGTACCTTGTGCGTTTCGTCCCAGGCCGGCTGTGCCCTGGACTGCAGTTTCTGCTCCACCGGCAAGCAAGGCTTCAACAGCAACCTCACCGCCGCCGAAGTGATCGGCCAGGTGTGGATTGCCAACAAATCCTTCGGCAGCGTCCCGGCGACCATCGACCGCGCCATCACCAACGTGGTGATGATGGGCATGGGCGAGCCGCTGCTGAACTTCGACAACGTCATCGCCGCCATGCACCTGATGATGGACGACCTGGGCTACGGCATCTCCAAGCGCCGCGTGACCCTGTCGACCTCCGGTGTGGTACCGATGATCGATGAGCTGGCCAAGCACATCGACGTGTCCCTGGCGTTGTCCCTGCACGCACCGAACGATGCGCTGCGCAACCAGCTGGTACCGATCAACAAGAAGTACCCGCTCAAGATGCTGCTCGAATCGTGCCGCAACTACATGTCGAGCCTGGGCGAAAAGCGCGTGCTGACGGTCGAGTACACCCTGCTCAAGGATGTCAACGATCAGCCCGAGCACGCGGTCGAGATGATCGAGCTGCTCAGGGACACGCCGTGCAAGATCAACCTGATCCCGTTCAACCCGTTCCCGCACTCCGGTTACGAGCGCCCGAGCAACAACGCGATCCGGCGCTTCCAGGATCTGTTGCACCAGGCCGGCTACAACGTCACCGTGCGTACCACTCGCGGTGAAGACATCGATGCTGCCTGCGGGCAGTTGGTCGGGCAGGTGCTGGATCGCACCCGTCGTAGCGAGCGTTATATCGCGGTGCGCGAACTGAGCGCCGATGCCGATATGTCTCGCAGCGCTTCGAGTCGAACCTGAGCTGATCTTGAGCTGATCTTGAGAGAGGAACTCCATGACCCTGCGCCTAGCGCTCTCCGTACTGTTCGCCGGCCTGCTGGCCGGCTGCGTTTCGACTGGCAATGTCGATCCGATGAGTACCGGCAAGGGGCGTGATGAGGCGCGCATGGCTTATGTCCAGCTGGGCATCGGCTATCTGCAGCAGGGCCAGACCGAGCAGGCCAAGGTGCCCCTGAAGAAGGCGCTGGAACTGAACAGCTCCGATGCCGATGCCAACGCCGCCCTGGCGCTGGTGTTCCAGGCCGAGATGGAATGGGACCTGGCCGACCAGCATTTTCGCAAGGCGTTGTCCTCGCGCCCGAACGATGCGCGGATCCTCAACAACTACGGTGGTTTCCTGTACGAGCGCAAGCAGTACAAGCAGGCCTACGAGCGCTTCGAGCAAGCCGCTGCCGACAGCCTTTATCCCGAGCGTTCACGGGTCTACGAGAACCTCGGCCTGACCGCCCTGGCCCTGGGCGATCGGGAGTTGGCACGGCAGAACATGGACAAATCCCTGCGACTCAACCGCCAGCAGCCACGTGCCTTGCTGGAAATGGCTGAGTTGTCTTACGAAGACAGGCATTATGTGCCGGCGCGTGATTATTACGAGCGGTTCAGCCAGCTCAGCGAGCAGAATGCCCGTAGTCTGTTGCTCGGTATCCGCCTGGCGAAGATTTACGAAGATCGCGACAAGGTCGCCAGTTACGGCCTGCAATTAAAACGACTCTATCCCGGTACGCCGGAATATCAGCAATACCTGTCGGAGCAATGATGAAAGCGGCGCATCCAGAAGTTGTAGCAGCCACTCGCGTAAATCCCGGTGAGACCCTGCGTCAGGCCCGCGAAAGCAATGGCTGGACGCTGGCCGAAGTGGCCCTCAAGCTCAACCTGACGAGCACCTCCCTGAGCAACCTGGAGGCCGGTGCCTTCGACAAGTTGCCAGGGCATACCTTTGCCCGGGGTTATATCCGTGCCTACGCCAAGTTGCTGGGCATGGACCAGACCGTTCTGGTCCAGCAGTTCGACCAGTGCACCGGCACCGACTCCCAGGGCAGCAATGTGCATGCCCTGGGTCGCATCGAAGAGCCGGTGCGGGTTTCCCACACCATTTTGCGAATCGTCAGCCTGTTGCTGCTGATTGCCGTGATCGGTGGCGGCTTTGTCTGGTGGCAGGACCAGACCAGCCAGCGCACCAAGGATCAGGCGGCGATCAGCATGGAGCACGTCGAAGTCGAAAGCGCCGACGGCACCACGCAGATTCATCCGATCGACGAGCCGGAAGACCAGGCGGTCGCCCAGAACCAGTCCAGCCCGGAAGCGGAGCCGGCCGCGCCAGCCGCCGAAACCGCGGCTCCAGCGCCGACGGCTCCGGCAGCGCCTGCCACCCAGGCCGTGGTGCCGGTGCCCCATGCGGCGCAATCGCTGGTGGTTGCGCCACAGCCGGCGCCGAGCCCGGTGTCGCCGGTGTCGCCGACCGCTCCGGTCAATGGCGCTCCGGGCGCACCGGCCGCCGCGGCCAGTGTGCCGGTGGCCGGCGCCGGGCAGGTTCATGTGACCTTCATCGCCGATTGCTGGACTCAGGTCACCGACGGCGGTGGCAAGGTGCTGTTCAGCGGCCTCAAGCGCAAGGGCGATTCGCTCGAAGTCAGCGGCAAGCCGCCGTTCGCGGTACGCCTGGGCTATGCCAAGGGCGCACAGGTCACCTACAACGGGCAGGCGGTCGATGTCGCCCCGTTCACCAGCGGCGAGACTGCTCGCCTGAAGCTAGGTCAATAAGTCATGCACGGCGAATCCCCAATCAAGCGTCGCGAATCGCGTAAAATCTGGGTCGGCTCGGTGCCGGTGGGCGGTGATGCGCCTATCGCGGTGCAGAGCATGACCAACAGCGACACCAATGACGTGGCTGCCACGGTGGCCCAGATCAACCGTCTGGAAGCGGCGGGCGTCGATATCGTCCGGGTTTCCGTGCCGGACATGGACGCTGCCGAAGCCTTCGGCCGGATCAAGCAGCAGGTCAAGGTGCCGCTGGTTGCCGACATCCACTTCGACTACAAGATCGCCTTGCGGGTGGCCGAGCTGGGTGTGGACTGCCTGCGGATCAACCCGGGCAACATCGGTCGTGAAGACCGGGTGCGTGCGGTGGTCGATGCGGCCCGCGACCGTGGGATCCCGATCCGCATCGGTGTCAATGCCGGTTCGCTGGAAAAGGACCTGCAGAAGAAGTACGGCGAGCCGACCCCGGCGGCGCTGGTAGAGTCCGCGCTGCGCCATGTGGAGCATCTGGAGCGCCTGAACTTCCAGGACTTCAAGGTCAGTGTGAAGGCCTCCGACGTGTTCATGGCGGTGGAAGCCTACCGCCTGCTGGCCAAGGAAATCGTCCAGCCGTTGCACCTGGGCATCACCGAGGCTGGCGGTTTGCGTTCAGGTACGGTGAAATCGGCGGTCGGCCTCGGTATGCTGCTGGCCGAAGGGATTGGCGATACTATTCGCATCTCGTTGGCGGCCGACCCGGTCGAGGAAGTGAAAGTCGGCTACGACATTCTCAAGTCCTTGCACCTGCGGTCCCGTGGGATCAACTTCATCGCCTGCCCGAGCTGCTCGCGTCAGAACTTCGATGTGGTCAAGACCATGAACGAGCTGGAAGGGCGCCTGGAAGACCTGCTGGTGCCGATGGATGTCGCGGTGATCGGCTGTGTGGTGAACGGGCCCGGTGAAGCCAAGGAAGCCCATATCGGCCTGACCGGCGGTACACCGAACCTGATCTATATCGACGGCAAGCCGTCGCAGAAACTGACGAATGACAACCTGGTGGAGGAGCTGGAAAAGCTCATCCGGCAGAAGGCGGCCGAAAAGGTCGAAGCCGACGCGGCCCTCATCGCCCGCGGCTGATCGAAGAATTTAAGGAATATCTGTGAGCAAGTCCCTGCAAGCCATTCGTGGCATGAATGACATCCTGCCCGAGCAGACGGCGCTGTGGCGCTATTTCGAGGGCACCGTCGCCCGTCTGCTGGATAACTACGGTTACAAGCAGATCCGCACGCCGATCGTCGAATTCACCGAGCTGTTCAAGCGCTCCATCGGTGAAGTGACCGACATCGTCGAAAAAGAGATGTACACCTTCGAAGACCGCAACGGCGATTCCCTGACCCTGCGTCCGGAAGGCACCGCGGCCTGCGTGCGTGCGGTGCTGGAGCACGGCATCAGCGGTGGCGGCCAGCAACAGAAGCTGTGGTACATCGGGCCGATGTTCCGCCACGAGCGTCCGCAGAAAGGCCGCTACCGCCAGTTCCACCAGATCGGCTGCGAAGTTTTCAACATCGACGGCCCGGACATCGACGCCGAACTGATCGTGCTGACCTGGCGCCTGTGGGGCCTGCTGGGCATCCGCAACGCGGTCAAGCTGGAACTCAACAGCCTGGGCACCAGCGAATCCCGTGGCCGCTATCGCGAGGCCCTGGTGGAGTACCTGTCCGCGCGCTTCGATCAACTGGACGAAGACAGCCAGCGTCGTCTCAAGACCAACCCGCTGCGCGTGCTCGACACCAAGAACGCCGACACCCAGGCCGTGCTGGTGGACGCGCCGAAGCTGGCCGACTACCTCGACGAAGAGTCGCGCCTGCACTTCGAGGGCCTCAAGGCCCGCCTCGATGCGGCCGGCATCCCCTACGTGATCAACCCCAAGCTGGTCCGTGGCCTGGATTACTACAGCAAGACCGTGTTCGAGTGGGTCACCGACCAACTGGGTGCCCAGGGCACTGTCTGTGCCGGCGGCCGCTACGACGGCCTGGTCGAGCAGATGGGCGGCAAGCCGACTCCGGGCGTCGGTTTCGCCATGGGTATCGAACGCCTGATCCTGCTGCTGGAAACCCTGGAGCAGGTGCCTGAAGAGATTTCCCGCCAGGTCGACGTGTACCTGTGCGCCTTCGGCGAGGCCGCCGAGCTGGCGGCACTGGCCCTGAGCGAGAAGGTCCGCGACCGGTTGCCGAACCTGCGTTTGCAGATCAATGCCGGTGCCGGTAGCTTCAAGAGCCAGTTCAAGAAAGCTGACAAGAGTGGTGCGCTGTACGCCTTGATCCTCGGAGACGACGAATTGGCTCAGCAAGTGGTAGGTTTCAAACCCCTGCGTGGCCAGGGCGAGCAACAAAGCATTGCCTGGGATGCTCTTTCCGAGCACTTGTCCACCTGCGTCGTGCAGGGTTGAAGCTGTTAGAACAGCCGATTTAGAGAATAAGGAGTATTGGGGTGTCGAGTTCCGAAGAAGATCACGTAGCCGAGTTGAAGGAATGGTGGCAGCGCAACGGCAAACCCCTGGTCACCGGTGGCCTGCTGGCGCTGGTGGTGGTGTTCGGCTGGCAGGCCTGGCACAAGTACCAGAACAACCAGTCGCAAGGTGCCTCGGTGCTCTACCAGGAACTGCTGGAAAGCACCCTGACACCGGACGGCAAGCCTGATCCGGCGCGCGTCGCCGACCTGGCCGGCAAGCTCAATACCCAGTATGGCGGCAGTGCCTACGCGCAATACGGCAGCCTGTTCGTCGCCAAGGTCGCGGTCGACACCGGCAAGCTGGACGATGCCGCCACCGAGCTCAAGGCCGTGGTCGACAAGCCGGTCAATGCCACCCTGGGCGAAGTCGCGCGTCAGCGCCTGGCCCAGGTGTTGGCTGCCCAGAACAAGGCCGACGAGGCACTCAAGCTGCTCGACGGCGATACCGACAAGGCGTTCCTGGCCAGTCGCGAAGAACTCAAGGGGGACCTGCTGGTTCAACTGGGTCGTAACGATGAAGCCCATGCTGCGTACCAAAAGGCCAAGGCGGCGCTTTCCGATGAAGCGGCGGTCGGTGGCTTACAAATCAAGCTCGACGACCTGGCCAAAGGGGATGCGTGACGTGATCCGTTGGAAACATGCAGCATTGCTGGCCCTGGCCATTCTGGCCGCGGGTTGCAGCAGCAACAGCAAGAAAGAATTGCCGCCGGCCGAGCTGACTTCCTTCAAGGAAGAAGTGGTTCTGCAGAAGCAGTGGAGCCGCTCCATTGGCGATGGCCAGGGCAAGATCTACAACCTGCTGGTTCCAGCGGTTGACGGTGACACCCTCTACGCGGCTGATGACAGCGGCGTCGTGGTGGCCATGGACCGCATGAACGGCGACGTGAAGTGGAAGAAGGACCTGGAGCTGCCGGTTTCCGGTGGTGTCGGCGTCGGCTACGGCCTGGTGCTGCTGGGGACCCTCAAGGGCGAAGTCATTGCCCTGGATTCCGGCAGCGGCGAAGAGAAATGGCGCTCCCGCGTCACCAGCGAGGTGCTGGCTCCGCCGGCAACCAACGGCGACGTGGTGGTGGTGCAGACCCAGGATGACCGCGTGATCGGTCTCGACGCCTCCACCGGCAACCAGCGCTGGCTGTACGACAGCTCGCCGGCAGTACTGACCCTGCGCGGCACCGGTGCGCCGCTGGTGACCAACCACCTGGCGGTGGCTGGCCTGTCGACCGGCAAGGTCGTCGCGCTGGATACCCAGAACGGCGTGCCGGCCTGGGAAACCCGCGTGGCGATTCCACAGGGTCGTTCGGAACTGGAGCGTGTGGTCGACATCGACGGTGGCCTGCTGTTGTCCGGCGGCACCCTGTATGTCGCCAGCTACCAGGGCCGCATGGCCGCACTGGACCTGGAAAGCGGCCGGATCCTCTGGCAGCGTGATGCCTCCAGCTACGCCGGTGTCGCCCAGGGCTTCGGCAGCGTTTACGTCGCCCTGGCCTCGGGCACCGTCGAAGGTGTCGACGAGCGTTCCACCACCGCGATCTGGAGCAACGACTCCCTGGCCCGCCGTCAACTGTCGGCACCGGAAGTATTTTCCAGCTATGTGGCGGTCGGCGACTTCGAAGGCTACCTGCACCTGCTGAGCCAGGTGGACGGTCGTTTCGTCGGTCGCGAGCGTATCGACAGCGATGGCCTGCGGGTTCGTCCGCTGGTGGTGGGTGACATGATTTATGTGTATGGCAACAGCGGCAAACTGGAAGCCCTGACCATCAAGTAAGGCTTTGACTATGCTTGGGGGAATCCCCAAGCGGCCTCGCTCTGCGAGGTTTGCGGCACCTTCCGGCGCCGCCCCCGAGCACCAGCCGCTGCCACGCAGCGGCTTTTGTATTTTCTGAAATAACGAAGTGGAGAGCCGCATGGTTCCCGTAATCGCCCTGGTGGGCCGACCGAACGTCGGCAAGTCCACCCTGTTCAATCGCCTGACCCGCAGCCGCGACGCCATCGTCGGCGACCTGTCCGGTCTGACCCGTGATCGCCAGTACGGTGAGGCTAAGTGGCAGGGGCGTTCCTATATTGTGATCGACACCGGCGGTATCTCCGGCGACGAGCACGGCATGGACGAGAAGATGGCCGAGCAGTCGCTGCTGGCCATTGAAGAAGCCGATGTCGTGCTGTTCCTGGTGGATGCCAAGGCCGGCTACACCGCTGCCGACCAGATGATCGGCGAGCACCTGCGCAAGCGCAACAAGCGTTCCTACGTGGTCGCCAACAAGATCGACAACATCGATCCGGATATGGCACGTGCCGAGTTCAGCCCCATGGGCCTGGGCGACGCGCTGCCGATCGCCGGCGCCCACGGTCGTGGTATCAACCAGATGCTGGAAATCGTCCTGGGTGACTTCCCTCGGGACGAGGCGGAACCTGAAGAAGGCGAGGCCGAAGAGGTTGCCGAAGGCGAGGAGGCCACGCGCATTCCGGGCCCGAGCGAGAAGGATGGCATCAAGATCGCCATCATCGGTCGGCCGAACGTCGGCAAGTCGACCCTGGTCAACCGTATGCTCGGTGAGGACCGGGTGATCGTCTATGACCAGCCAGGTACCACCCGTGACAGTATCTACATCCCGTTCGAGCGCAACGACGAGAAGTACACGCTGATCGACACCGCCGGTGTGCGCAAGCGCGGCAAGATCCACGAGGAAGTCGAAAAGTTCTCGGTGGTGAAGACCCTGCAGGCGATCAAGGACGCCAACGTGGTGATCTTCGTGATGGACGCCCGCGAAGGTGTGGTCGACCACGACCTGAACCTGCTCGGCTTCGCCCTGGAAGCCGGTCGCGCGCTGGTCATCGCCCTGAACAAGTGGGACGGCATGACCCCGGGCGAGCGTGACTACGTGAAGACCGAGCTGGAGCGCCGGCTGTTCTTCGTCGACTTCGCCGACATCCACTTCATCTCGGCGCTGCACGGCACCGGCGTGGGCAACCTGTACCAGTCGGTGCAGAACTCGTTCAAGTCGGCGGTGACCCGCTGGCCGACCAGCCGCCTGACCCAGATCCTCGAGGACGCGGTGTCCGAACACGCGCCACCGATGGTCAACAACCGCCGGATCAAGCTGCGCTATGCCCACCTCGGTGGTGCCAACCCGCCGCTGATCGTGATCCACGGCAACCAGGTGGAGAAGGTCCCGAACTCCTATGTGCGGTACCTGGAAAACACCTATCGCCGTGTGCTGAAACTGGTGGGTACCCCGATCCGTATCGAGTTCAAGGGCGGCGAGAACCCGTTCGAAGGCAAGAAGAACACGCTGACCGACCGTCAGGTCAACAAGAAGCGTCGCCTCATGTCGCACCACAAGAAAGCCGAGAAGAAGCGCCGCGACAAGCGCTGATTCCGGACTCGGAAGAGGGCGCCTATGGCGCCCTTTTTCATGCCTGGTGGATACGTTATCCTCGAACCCTCCCGTGCCGTGTAGAGCCGGATGTTCAGCAGGGAAAACGGCCCCATGATCACCAGCAAGTTGCCGAATGTCGGCACCACCATCTTTACCCGGATGTCCCAGCTCGCCGCGGAAACCGGCGCACTGAACCTGTCCCAGGGCTTCCCTGATTTCGATGGCCCGCAAGCCTTGCGCGATGCAGTGGCCCGGCACATTGCCAGCGGCCATAACCAGTATGCGCCGATGACCGGCCTGCCGGCCCTGCGCCAGCAGGTGGCGGCGAAGATCTTCAGCAGCTATGGCGTCCATGTGAACGCCGATGCGGAAGTGACGATCACTCCCGGGGCGACCCAGGGTATCTTCTGTGCGATCCAGGCGGTGATTCGGCCGGGCGATGAGGTCATCGTCTTCGACCCCTGCTACGACAGCTACGAGCCCTCGGTGGAACTGGCCGGCGGGCGCTGCATCCACGTGCAACTGAGCCTCGACGACTTCGCCATCGATTGGCAGAAACTCGAGGATGCGCTCAGTCCGCGGACCCGGATGATCATTCTCAATACGCCGCACAACCCCAGTGGTGCGCTGATCAGCCATGCCGAACTGGACCAGTTGGCGACGCTGATCGCCGATCGGGACATCTACCTGATCAGCGACGAGGTCTATGAGCACCTGGTCTACGACGATGTGCCGCATGCCAGTGTGCTGGCCCATGAGGCACTCTATCAGCGTGCGTTCGTCGTCAGTTCGTTCGGCAAGACCTACCACGTCACCGGCTGGAAGACCGGCTACGTGATCGCGCCGCCGGCCCTGAGTGCCGAATTGCGCAAGGTGCACCAGTACGTCAGCTTTTGCGGCGTGACTCCGTTGCAGTACGCCCTGGCCGACTATATGGAAGAAGACCCCGGCCATGTGCAGCGCCTGCCGGCGTTCTACCAGCAAAAGCGCGACCTGTTCTGCGACCTGCTCAGCCAGTCGCGTTTCAGCTTCAGGCGTGTGGCGGGTACCTATTTCCAGCTGGTCGATTACTCGCAGATCCGCCCGGACCTGAACGACGTCGACATGGCGATGTGGATGACCCGCGAGCATGGCGTGGCGGCGATCCCGGTATCGGTGTTCTACCAGACACCGCCCGAGGGCCAGCGGCTGGTTCGCCTGTGTTTTGCCAAGCGCGAGGAGACGTTGCGTGAAGCGGCGGAGAAATTATGCGTGATCTGAGTACGTTGCCCGATCTGAAGCTGGCCCTGGTACAGACGTCCCTGGCCTGGCATGACCGTCAGGCCAACCTGGAGCATTTCGAGGTGCTGCTGGAGCAGGCCCGCGGCGCCGATCTGATCATCCTGCCGGAAATGTTCACCACCGGTTTCTCCATGGAGTCCAGGACCCTGGCTGAGCCGGAGAATGGCCCCACCACCCAGTGGCTGCGTCGCCAGGCGAAAAAGCTCGATGCGGTGGTCACCGGCAGCGTGATCGTGCATGCCGCCGATGGCAGCCATCGCAACCGGCTACTGTGGGCGCGGCCGGATGGCGAGGTCTGGCACTACGACAAGCGCCACCTGTTTCGCATGGCGGGCGAGCACAACCACTACACCCCTGGCGAGCGCCAGGTGCAGTTCGAACTCAAGGGGTGGCGGGTGCGCCCGCTGATCTGCTACGACCTGCGTTTCCCGGTGTGGAGTCGGGATGCCCATGACACCGATCTGCTGCTTTATACCGCGAACTGGCCGGGCGCCCGACGTCTGCACTGGAATCGCCTGTTGCCGGCCCGGGCGATCGAGAACCTCTGCTATGTGGCGGCGGTGAACCGGGTCGGGACCGATGGCAAGGGCTTTTCGTACACCGGCGACAGCCAGGTGCTGGATTTCCAGGGCGAGTCGCTGCTGGGAGCGGGGGAGGCCGATGGCGTGTTCCAGGTCAGCCTCAGCGCTGCCGAGCTGGCGGCGTATCGCGAGCGGTTTCCGGCCAATCTGGATGCCGACAGCTTCGAGTTCACCTGATTCGGTGGTCGGCAGGCTTGCCCGCGAATGGGCCCTTGAACTGAACACAAGCTCCAGAAAGAAAGAGGCCCCGAGGTGTTCACCCCGGGGCCTCTTTCCTTTATCGCGACGGACGCTTACGCCGCCTTGCTCGTACTGCTCTGGCTCAGCGAGCGGTTCAGGGCGCTGAACACCGCCTTGAAGCTGGCCGTGGTGATGTTTTCATCGATACCCACGCCGTGCACCGCACGTTCACCGTTCACACGCAGCTCGATGTAGGCCGCAGCCTTGGCGTTGGTGCCCGCGCCGATGGCGTGCTCGTTGTAGTCCATGATCTCCACCGGGACCGGCAGGCCGGCCACCAGGGCTTCCAGGGCGCCATTGCCCTTGCCGCGCCAGTGCAGGTTAGTCTCGCCCTGGCCCTTGCTCGCCACTTCGACTTCGACGCTGCTGTTGCCGTTCTCTTCCTGCAGGCGATGGCTGACCAGCGCATACGGGGTGTTGGCCTGCAGGTACTCGCTGTGGAGCAGGGCGTGGATCTGCTGGGCGGTCATTTCCAGGCCCAGGCGATCGGTTTCGCGCTGTACCACCTGGCTGAATTCGATCTGCATGCGACGTGGCAGGCTGATGCCGTACTCCTGCTCCAGCAGGTAGGCGATACCGCCCTTGCCCGACTGGCTGTTGACGCGGATCACCGCTTCGTAGCTGCGGCCGATGTCGGCCGGGTCGATCGGCAGGTACGGTACTTCCCACAGGGCGTCCGCCTGCTGCTGGGCGAAGCCCTTGCGGATCGCATCCTGGTGCGAGCCGGAGAACGCGGTGTGAACCAGGTCGCCGACATAGGGATGACGTGGGTGCACCGGAATCTGGTTGCACTCCTCGACCACCTTGCGCACACCGTCGATGTCGGAGAAATCCAGTTGCGGGTCGAGACCCTGGGTGTACATGTTCAGGGCCACGGTCACCAGGTCGACGTTACCGGTACGCTCGCCGTTGCCGAACAGGCAGCCTTCGACACGGTCGGCGCCGGCCATCAGGCCCAGCTCGGTGGCGGCTACGCCGGTGCCACGGTCGTTGTGGGTGTGCAGGCTGATAATCACGCTGTCACGACGGTTGATGTTGCGGTGGAACCACTCGATCTGGTCGGCATAGACGTTCGGCGTGGCCACTTCGACGGTGGCGGGCAGGTTGAGGATCACCTTGTTCTCGGGGGTCGCGTTCCACACCTCGACCACGGCGTCGCAGACTTCCTTGGCGAACTCCAGCTCGGTGGCGCTGAAGGTTTCCGGGGAGTATTCGAACTGCCACTGGGTTTCCGGCTGCTGGGCGGCGTACTTGACGAACAGTTTGGCCGCGTTCACCGCGATATCTTTCACGCCCTGTTTGTCCTGGTTGAAGACGATGCGGCGGAACGACGGGCTGGTGGCGTTGTACAGGTGCACGATGGCCTTCTTGGCGCCGCGCAGGGATTCGAAGGTGCGGGCGATCAGGTCTTCACGGGCCTGGGTGAGCACCTGGATGGTAGTGTCGTCCGGGATATGGCCGTCTTCGATCAGGGTACGCACGAAGTCGAAGTCGGTCTGCGATGCGGCCGGGAAGGACGCCTCGATTTCCTTGACGCCGACGCTGACCAGGGTTTTCCAGAAGCGCAGTTTCTTCGCCGAGTCCATCGGCTCGATCAGCGACTGGTTGCCGTCGCGCAGGTCGGAACTGCACCAGATCGGCGCGGCAGTGATGGTTTTCGACGGCCAGGTGCGGTCAGGGAGGTTGATCACCGGGAACGGACGGTATTTCGAAGACGGGTCTTTGAGCATGCTCATGGGGAATTCCTTGTTTGTCAGGGCCGAAAAGAGGCGGCCAGCCGGTGTAGCGTTGTCAGGAAAAAGCCTGGGGATGAGGCACCGCGATTCAGCCCGGCAGTCGTGCGCTGACGAGGCAGAGACTGCGGTGTTGACGACGCTGAATGAGGGTATGGGACGTTTTCATGCTTCCAACCCTAACCAGTGGGGTGAAAGATGGCAAGCCTGTAGAAAAATTTGAGAGGAATACTCGATAAAATGGCTTTTTCGAGATTTTATTCTGCTTCGGGCGCGGAAAGTCTAGAACAATTGCGCACTATTTTGGACCGGCGCAATCCTTCTCGCCACCTTGTACGGCCTTGAAGGCGCTCCGCCGTGTGCTGCGCGAGGGACAGCGCAGACAAAAAAGGAGGCCCGAAGGCCTCCCTTTTCCATTGCCCGACACCCTTACAGGCTGGAGATCCGGGCGTGCTGCTCGGCCAGCTTGCCCAGGGCCTGTTCGGCTTCGGCGAGCTTGGCGCGCTCCTTCTCGATGACTTCAGCCGGAGCCTTGTCGACGAATGCGGCGTTCGACAGCTTGCCGCCGACGCGCTGGACTTCGCCCTGCAGGCGCTGGATTTCCTTGTCCAGGCGAGCCAGTTCGGCGCCCTTGTCGATCAGCCCGGCCATGGGCACCAGCACTTCCATCTCGCCGACCAGGGCGGTGGCGGACAGGGGTGCTTCTTCGCCGGCGGCCAGCACGGTGATCGATTCGAGCTTGGCCAGCTTCTTCAGCAGTGCCTCGTTTTCCTTCAGGCGACGCTGGTCTTCGGCACCGGCGTTGTTGAGGAACAGTGCCAGCGGCTTGCCCGGACCGATGTTCATTTCGGCGCGGATGTTGCGCACGCCGAGCATCAGCCCCTTGAGCCATTCGATATCGCCTTCGGCCGCCTGGTCGATGCGCTCCTCGTTCGCCACCGGCCACGGTTGCAGCATGATGGTCTTGCCTTCGGCACCGACCAGCGGCGCCAGGCGCTGCCAGATTTCCTCGGTGATGAACGGCATGAACGGGTGCGCCAGGCGCAGGGCCACTTCCAGTACGCGCACCAGGGTGCGACGGGTGCCGCGCTGGCGCTCGACCGGCGCATTCTCGTCCCACAGCACCGGCTTGGACAGTTCCAGGTACCAGTCGCAGTACTGGTTCCAGATGAACTCGTAGAGCGCCTGGGCGGCCAGGTCGAAACGGAACTGGTCGAGCTGGCGGGTCACTTCGGCTTCGGTACGCTGCAGTTGCGAGATGATCCAGCGATCAGCCAGCGACAGCTCGTAGGCCTCGCCGTTCTGGCCGCAGTCCTCGCCCTTGTCGAGCACGTAGCGGGCGGCGTTCCAGATCTTGTTGCAGAAGTTGCGGTAGCCTTCGACGCGGCCCATGTCGAACTTGATGTCGCGACCGGTGGACGCCAGCGAGCAGAAGGTGAAACGCAGGGCGTCGGTGCCATAGCTGGCGATGCCCTCGGCGAACTCGGCGCGGGTCTGCTTCTCGATGGCTTTCTGCAGCTTGGGCTGCATGAGGCCGGTGGTGCGCTTCTGCACCAGCGCCTCGAGCTCGATACCGTCGATGATGTCCAGCGGGTCAAGGACGTTGCCCTTGGACTTGGACATCTTCTGGCCCTGGCCGTCGCGCACCAGGCCGTGGACGTAGACGGTCTTGAACGGAACCTGCGGGGTGCCGTCCTCGTTCTTCACCAGGTGCATGGTCAGCATGATCATCCGGGCGACCCAGAAGAAAATGATGTCGAAGCCGGTCACCAGCACGTCGGTGGGGTGGAAGGTCTTGAGGAACTCGGTCTGCTCCGGCCAGCCCAGGGTGGAGAAGGTCCACAGGCCCGAACTGAACCAGGTGTCGAGAACGTCGTTGTCCTGCTGCAAGGCGATGTCCGCGCCGAGGTTGTGCTTGGCACGCACTTCGGCTTCGTCGCGGCCGACATAGACCTTGCCCGACTCGTCGTACCAGGCCGGAATCCGGTGGCCCCACCACAGCTGGCGGCTGATGCACCAGTCCTGGATATCGCGCATCCAGGAGAAGTACATGTTTTCGTACTGCTTGGGCACGAAGGCGATGCGGCCGTCCTCCACGGCGGCAATGGCCGGTTCGGCCAGCGGCTTGGTCGACACGTACCATTGGTCGGTCAGCCAGGGCTCGATGACGGTGCCGGAACGGTCGCCCTTCGGCACCTTCAGGGCGTGATCGTCGACGCTGACCAGGAGGCCCGCGGCGTCGAAGTCGGCGACGATCTGCTTGCGCGCCTCGAAGCGGTCGAGGCCGACGTATTGCGCCGGGATCTTGCCGTCGATGCTTTCGTTCAGCGTGCCGTCGAGGTTGAACACCTGGCAGGCCGGCAGGACGCTGGCGTTCTTGTCGAAGATGTTCAGCAGCGGCAGGTTGTGGCGCTTGCCGACTTCATAGTCGTTGAAGTCGTGGGCCGGGGTGATCTTCACGCAACCGGTGCCGAATTCGGGGTCGCAGTAGTCGTCGGCGATGATCGGGATGCGACGGCCAACCAGTGGCAGCTCGACGAATTTGCCGATCAGGGCCTTGTAGCGCTCGTCGTTCGGGTTCACCGCAACGGCGGAGTCGCCGAGCATGGTTTCCGGGCGGGTGGTGGCGACGATCAGGTGGTCCAGGCCTTCGGCGGTACGGGCTCCGTCAGCCAGCGGGTAGCGCAGGTTCCACAGGAAACCCTTCTCGTCGTGGTTTTCCACCTCGAGGTCGGAAATGGCCGTGTGCAGCTTGGTGTCCCAGTTGACCAGACGCTTGCCGCGGTAGATCAGGCCATCCTCGTGCAGGCGCACGAAGGCTTCCTTGACCGCCTCGGAGAGACCGTCATCCATGGTGAAGCGCTCGCGGCTCCAGTCCACCGACGAACCCAGGCGCCGGATCTGCCGGCTGATGTTGCCGCCGGACTGCTCCTTCCATTCCCAGACCTTCTCCAGGAACTTCTCGCGCCCCAGGTCGTGGCGGTTCTGGCCCTGGGCTTCGAGCTGGCGCTCCACCAGCATCTGGGTGGCGATACCCGCGTGGTCGGTGCCCGGCTGCCACAGGGTGTTGCGGCCCTGCATGCGGCGGAAACGGATCAGCGCGTCCATGATCGCATTGTTGAAGCCGTGGCCCATGTGCAGGCTGCCGGTGACGTTCGGCGGCGGGATCATGATGGTGTAGGAGTCACCCGCGCCCTGCGGGGCGAAGTAGTTCTCGGACTCCCAGGTCTGGTACCAGGAAGTTTCAATGGCGTGCGGCTGGTAGGTCTTATCCATGCGCGGCGGGACCCTTAGGCATTAATTCAGGAAAGCCGGCAAGTATAACGGGGATATGGCGCGGGGCGTAGACCTCATTTCAGGAAGGGTACTGGCTGAGCAGGCGCTCCATCCGGGCGTCCAGGCGGCGCTTGATCTCGGCCTCGATATGCGGCGCGAAATCGTCGATCACATCCTGCATGATCAGTTGTGCGGCGGCACGCAGTTCGCTGTCCAGATGCAGCAGGGCATCCTGGTTCCTGCCACGGGCAGGTTCGGCGGCGGGCGCGGCGGTCACCGGCCCGGGCGTCGGTGCAGGCTGGGTGACGGCCGGTCTGTCGGCTTCGATTGGAGCCTCGACCCTGGCGGCCTCGACCTGAACTTCGGTCCTGGTCTTGCTGCCTACCATGTCGAACAGCAGCGGAATCTGCCCTTCGGCAGGGACGGTTTCGGTCAGCAGCGGCGGTTGCAGGGTTTCGTCACCCAGCAGCTTGCGGATCGACTCGAGCTCGTCCAGCAGGGGAGCGGCCTTTTGTGATTGTTTTGGAGTGTCCATCGGGTTGCTCAAAGTCGCTGTAGACGGTGATCTTGCAGAGGATAGCCCTGTTCGCGGTAGAAGCGGAAACTCTCCCGCGCCGCCTGGCGGATGGTCGGATCTTCCACCACCACTTCCGCGATGCGGGCAAACCGCGAGGCGAACGGCGGGACCCGCTTGTCCAGGTTGACCAGCAGGTCCTGGTGGGGGCCGGGATCGTCTCCCAGTCCCAGCACGACGCTGCCTTGCGGCTCGCTTTCGGCGGGGCCGTGAGGCACGAAGCTTTCGCCCTTGAAACGCCACAGCCGGGCGTCGAGTTCCTCGCGCTGCGCGGCATCGCTGCAATGCAGGTAGATCCGGTGGCCCAGGCGCCAGGCCTTTTCGGTCAGCTTGCAGGCAAAATCCAGGCGCGCCATGGGATCCGCACTGGGAAGGATATAGAAGTCGACTTGGGTCATGGGGAATTCCGCAGGCCGGGCGGCGGCGTTGACGGACGCCGCCGCCCGGCAGGCTCAGGGTCAGGCCTTGGCACGGTCCAGCAGGTATTGGGTCAGCAGCGGAACCGGACGACCGGTGGCGCCCTTGTCCTTGCCTCCGCTGATCCAGGCCGTGCCGGCGATGTCCAGGTGGGCCCAGTTGAGGTTCTTGGTGAAGCGCGACAGGAAGCAGGCGGCAGTGATGGTGCCGGCCTTCGGTCCGCCGATATTGGCAATGTCGGCGAACGGGCTGTCCAGCTGCTCCTGATATTCGTCGAACAGCGGCAGTTGCCAGGCGCGGTCATCGGCCTGGCGGCCGGCGCTCAGCAGTTGTTCGATCAGTTCGTCGTTGTTGCCCAGCAGGCCCGAGGTGTGCGAGCCGAGGGCGACGATGCAGGCGCCGGTCAGGGTGGCGATGTCGATCACCGCCTGCGGCTTGAAGCGCTCGGAGTAGGTCAGGGCATCGCACAGCACCAGGCGGCCTTCGGCGTCGGTGTTGAGGATCTCCACGGTCTGGCCGCTGAGGGTGGTGACGATGTCGCCCGGACGGGTCGCGCCGCCGCTCGGCATGTTCTCGGCGCAGGCCAGGATGCACACCAGGTTGATCGGCAGCTTGAGTTCCAGCACGGCCTTCAGGGTGCCGAAGACGCTGGCGGCACCGCCCATGTCGAACTTCATCTCATCCATGCCGGCGCCCGGTTTCAGGCTGATGCCGCCGGTGTCGAAGGTGATGCCCTTGCCGACCAGGGCGAATGGCTTCTCGGATTTCTTGCCGCCGTGGTACTGCATGACGATCAGGCGGGGTGGCTGGTCGCTGCCCTGGCCGACCGCATAGAACGAACCCATGCCCATTTCCTTGATCTTCTTCTCGTCGAAGATCTCCACCTTCAGGCCCTTGTGGGCCTTGCCCAGGCTCTTGGCCTGTTCGGCGAGGTAGCTCGGGTGGCAGACGTTCGGTGGCGCGTTGCCCAGGTCGCGGGTGAAGGCCATGCCGCTGGCGATGGCCTTGGCATGGGTCACGGCGCGCTCGACTTCGGCCTGGGCGGCCTTGATGGTGACCAGGGTGATTTTCTTCAGGGCGCGCGGTTCGGCCTTCTGGCTCTTGTAGGCGTCGAAACTGTACTCGCCATCGAGCAGGCTTTCGGCCAGCAGGCGGGTCTTGCCGTAGCTGTCGCGACCCTTGACCACCACTTCGTCGAGCGCGAGCACGGCGTCGCTGCCGCCCAGGCCCTTGAGGGTACCGAGGATGCTGGAGACGATCTTGCGGAACGGCCGGTCGCCCAGTTCGGCGTCCTTGCCCACGCCCACCAGCAGTACGCGGTCTGCCTTCAGGTTCGGCAGGCTCTGCAGCAGCAGGCTCTGGCCGACCTTGCCGGCCAGGTCGCCGCGCTTGAGGATGGCGGCGATGGCGCCACCCGCCAGTTCGTCGAGCTTCTGTGCGACAGGGCCGAGCTTGCGGCCTTCGCCGACGGCGACTACCAGGGTGGCGGTCTTCAACGTTTCCGGGCTAACGCTTTTTACAACCAGTTCCATGTCTGGGTCCCTGAATATAAGGTCAGTTGGCGCACAGCGGGGCTCTGCGCTGGGTGGCTTGGCGACACTGTGGCGCGCAAGCGACAAAGGCGGCAGTTTGAACCTCGCCGACCGCTGCTGACAACCCTGCGTTGCAGCTTTGCGTGCGCGGTTGAGCGTGCGCAGTGACAGGGGCGGTCAATCACAGGATAATGCGCCATCCTTTCGGGTGGCTCGCAGTGCAGGCCGCCCTGTTTGCTTGTTTGGCCGCCTTAGCCTGACAACCCTGGAGTGTCTGGTTTGATCGTCTTTCGTTATCTGTCTCGCGAAGTCCTGGTTACATTGAGTGCCGTCAGCGCCGTCCTGCTGGTGATCACCATGAGCGGGCGCTTCGTCAAGTTTCTCGCCCAGGCCGCTTCGGGTGCCCTGGACCCGGGTTCGCTGTTCCTGATCATGGGGTTTCGCCTGCCCGGCTTCCTGCAACTGATCCTGCCACTGGGTCTGTTCCTCGGGATTCTGCTGGCCTATGGCCGGTTGTACCTGGAAAGCGAGATGACCGTGTTGTCCGCCACGGGCATGAGCCAGCAGCGGCTGCTCGGCATGACCATGGCTCCGGCATTGCTGGTGGCGCTGCTGGTGGCCTGGCTGAGCCTGTCCCTGGCCCCCAGGGCGCCTACCAGTTTCAACTGGTGCTGAACAAGCAGGATGCCCTGACCGAGTTCGACGTCCTGGAGCCGGGGCGCTTCCAGGCATTGAATGACGGTTCGCGCATCACCTACACCGAAAAGCTCTCCGATGACCGTTCCCATCTGGGGGGCGTCTTCATTTCCGAGAAGCGCCTGGGCCAGGACAAGAAGGACCGTGGTATCTCGGTGCTGGTTGCCGACCATGGCCGCCTCGAGGTCAAGCCGGACGGCAATCGTTTCCTGGTCCTGGAGGATGGCTATCGCTATGACGGCAGCCCGGGGCAGGCCGACTACCGGGTGATCAAGTACGACACCTACGGCGTACAGATGGACAAACCGGAAATCAGCAACGAGGTGACCGACCGCGATGCACTGGCCACCCACGACCTGTGGGGCAGCAGTGAGCGCAAGTCGATTGCCGAGCTGCAATGGCGCCTGTCGTTGCCGCTGCTGGTGTTCATCGTCACACTGATGGCGGTGCCGCTGTCGCGGGTCAATCCGCGTCAGGGGCGCTTCCTCAAGCTGCTGCCGGCGATTCTGTTGTACATGGCCTACCTGACCATGCTGATTTCCGCCCGCGGCGCCCTGGAGAAGGGCAAGCTGTCGCCGCTGCTCGGCCTGTGGTGGGTGCATGGGCTGTTCCTGGCGATCGGCCTGGGACTGCTGTATTGGGAACCGTTGCGTTTGAAGCTGGCGAGTCGTCGCGGCATGAAGGAGATGGCTCGTGGTTAAGCTCGACCGCTACATTGGCAGTGCCGTGTTCATGGCGATCCTGGCCGTGCTCGGGATCATCCTCGGCCTGGCCTCGCTGTTCGCCTTCATCGACGAGATGGGCAACATCAGCGATACCTACACCTGGGGCGACGTGCTCAGCTTCGTGCTGCTGACCGCGCCACGACGGGTCTACGACATGCTGCCGATGGCCGCGCTGATCGGTTGCCTGATCGGCCTGGGCAGCCTGGCCAGCAACAGCGAACTGACCATCATGCGCGCGGCGGGCGTGTCCATCGGGCGTATCGTCTGGGCGGTGATGAAGCCCATGCTGGTGCTGATGCTCGTCGGTGTGCTGGTGGGCGAGTACGTGGCGCCGGTCACCGAAAGCAAGGCCCAGGCCGACCGGGCGCTGGCCCAGGGTTCCGGCGATGCCCAGAGTTCCAAGCATGGCTTGTGGCACCGCCAGGGTGACGAGTTCATCCATATCAACGCCGTGCAGCCCAATGGCCTGCTCTACGGGGTGACCCGCTACCAGTTCGACGACCAGCGGCGTCTGCAATCCTCGAGTTTCGCCAAGCTGGCGCGCTTCGAACAGGATCACTGGACCCTGACGGACGTGACCACCACCCATTTCCGTGGTGATCACACCGAAGTCATCAACACGCCGCAGGAGACCTGGGGCGTGTCCCTCCAGCCGAACCTGCTGAGCACCGTGGTGATGGTGCCCGAGGCGCTTTCGATCAGTGGTCTGTGGAGCTACATCCACTACCTGGCGGACCAGGGGCTGGCCAACGGTCGCTACTGGCTGGCGTTCTGGGTCAAGATCCTGCAACCTTTGGTCACTGCGGCACTGGTGCTGATGGCTATCTCGTTCATCTTCGGTCCGCTGCGGTCGGTGACCCTCGGTCAGCGGGTGTTCACCGGGGTGCTGGTCGGTTTCACCTTCCGCATCGCCCAGGACCTGCTCGGCCCGTCGAGCCTGGTGTTCGGCTTCCCGCCGCTGTTCGCGGTGCTGGTGCCGGCGGGGATCTGTGCGATTGCCGGCTTCTGGCTGCTGCGACGCGCCGGATAGACGCCTCGCACCGCTCTGGATAGCCCGGAAAAAGCCTCTGCCGACCGGCAGGGGCTTTTTTGTACCTGTCGCCCCGCCGGTTGACGTGACGCCTTGCTTGCGCATCAGGTACAATTCCCGGCTATTTTTCGGCGGGCAGTCTGCCTGCAACCTTTTTGAGTGTTGACCCGTGAGTGATTTGAGTCATATCCGCAATTTCTCCATCATCGCCCACATTGACCATGGCAAGTCGACTCTGGCCGATCGCTTCATCCAGATCTGCGGCGGCCTGGCCGAGCGCGAGATGGAAGCGCAGGTGCTGGATTCCATGGACCTCGAGCGCGAGCGCGGGATCACCATCAAGGCCCACAGCGTTACCCTGTACTACAAGGCCAAAGACGGCATCACCTACCAGCTGAACTTTATCGATACCCCGGGTCACGTCGACTTCACCTACGAAGTCAGCCGTTCCCTGGCGGCCTGTGAAGGTGCCTTGCTGGTGGTCGACGCCGGCCAGGGTGTCGAAGCCCAGTCCGTGGCCAACTGCTACACGGCGATCGAGCAGGGCCTGGAAGTCATGCCGGTCCTGAACAAGATCGACCTGCCGCAGGCCGAGCCGGAGCGGGTGAAGGAAGAGATCGAGAAGATCATCGGAATCGACGCCACCGACGCCGTCACCTGCAGTGCCAAGACCGGCCTGGGGGTCGACGAGGTGCTCGAGCGCCTGGTGACCACCATTCCGGCACCGGAAGGCAATATCGACGATCCGCTGCAGGCGCTGATCATCGACTCGTGGTTCGACAACTACCTGGGCGTCGTGTCCCTGGTGCGTGTGCGCCACGGCCGCGTGAAGAAGGGCGACAAGATCCTGGTCAAGTCGACCGGCAAGATCCACCTGGTGGACAGCGTCGGCGTCTTCAACCCGAAACACACCGCCACCGCCGACCTGAAGGCGGGCGAGGTGGGCTTCATTATCGCCGGCATCAAGGACATTCACGGGGCGCCGGTCGGTGACACCCTGACTCTCAGCTCGACGCCTGACGTCGACGTGCTGCCGGGCTTCAAGCGTATCCAGCCGCAGGTCTATGCCGGCCTGTTCCCGGTCAGCTCCGACGACTTCGAGGACTTCCGCGAAGCCCTGCAGAAGCTGACCCTCAACGACTCCTCGCTGCAGTACACCCCGGAAAGTTCGGATGCACTGGGCTTCGGTTTCCGTTGCGGCTTCCTCGGCATGCTGCACATGGAGATCATCCAGGAGCGCCTGGAGCGCGAATACGACCTGGACCTGATCACCACCGCGCCGACGGTAATCTTCGAGCTCAAGCTCAAGAACGGTGAAACCATTTACGTCGACAACCCGTCCAAGCTTCCGGACCTGTCCGCCATCGAGGACATGCGTGAGCCGATCGTACGGGCCAACATCCTTGTGCCGCAGGAGCACCTGGGTAACGTCATTACATTGTGTATCGAAAAGCGCGGGATCCAGCACGACATGCTGTTCCTCGGCTCACAGGTGCAAGTCACCTACGATCTGCCGATGAACGAAGTGGTCCTGGACTTCTTCGACCGTCTCAAATCCACCAGTCGCGGCTATGCTTCGCTGGACTATCATTTCGATCGCTACCAGTCGGCCAACCTGGTCAAGCTGGACGTGCTGATCAATGGTGAGAAGGTCGACGCCCTGGCGTTGATCGTGCATCGGGACAACGCGCACTACAAAGGCCGTGCGTTGACCGAAAAGATGAAAGAACTGATTCCTCGTCAGATGTTCGACGTTGCCATCCAGGCCGCCATCGGCGGTCAGATCGTGGCGCGGACAACCGTCAAGGCGCTCAGAAAGAACGTACTGGCCAAATGCTACGGTGGTGACGTGAGCCGTAAGCGCAAGCTGTTGGAGAAGCAGAAGGCCGGTAAGAAACGCATGAAGCAAGTAGGTAACGTGGAAGTTCCACAGGAAGCCTTCCTTGCGGTGCTCAGGTTGGATAGTTAGGTCCTATGTCACTAAATTTCCCGCTGTTGCTGGTCATTGCCGTCGCTGTCTGCGGTCTGTTGGCGTTGCTCGATCTGGTCTTTCTGGCTCCACGGCGGCGGGCGGCGATCGCCAGCTACCAGGGCAGCGTCGCGCAGCCTGACGTGGCCGTGGTCGAGAAGCTGAACAAGGAGCCCTTGCTGGTCGAGTACGGCAAGTCCTTCTTCCCGGTGCTGTTCATCGTGCTGGTGCTGCGCTCGTTTCTGGTCGAGCCGTTCCAGATTCCATCCGGCTCGATGAAACCGACCCTGGATGTGGGTGATTTCATCCTGGTGAACAAGTTCTCCTACGGGATTCGCCTGCCGGTGATCGACAAGAAGGTGATCCCGGTCGGTGATCCGCAGCGCGGGGATGTCATGGTGTTCCGCTATCCGAGCGATCCGAACGTCAACTACATCAAGCGTGTAGTCGGGCTGCCGGGTGACACGGTGCGCTACACCAGCGACAAGAGGCTGTTCGTCAACGGTGAGTCGGTGGCCGAGCAACTGGTGGGCAACGAGCCGGGCATGCTGGGCAGTGCCGAACTCTATAAAGAGAAGCTGGGCGCCGTCGAGCACCTGATCCGCAAGGAAATGGGCCGTTATCGCGCGCCGCCGGATCACGAGTGGAAGGTACCGGCCGGCCATTACTTCATGATGGGCGACAACCGCGACAACTCCAACGACAGCCGCTACTGGGATGACCCCAACATTCCCAAGGAACTGCTGGGCATGGTTCCCGACGAGAATATCGTCGGCAAGGCCTTCGCGGTCTGGATGAGCTGGCCTGATCCCAAGTTCAGCCGCATGCCGACCTTTTCGCGGGTCGGCTTGATCAAGTAGCCCAAACGGCGCTGTTGAATACAGCGCCGAATGCTTTTCAGGTACTTGAAGACGATGAGAGTGACTATGCGGTCCGCCGCTCCCCAGAAGGGCCTGTCGTTTGTGGGCTGGTTGCTGGCCCTCGCGCTGGTGGCCTTCGTCAGCAGCACGGCATTCAAGGTGGTTCCGTTTTACCTCGACTATCTGTCGATGAAGAAAATCATCATGTCGGTGGAAACCGACAAGGCGGCGGACGTGACCACCGTCAACGACTTTTACACCCATGTTGCCCGTGGCATGCAGGTCAACAGTATTCAGGATGTGGATTTGAACAAGGCGTTAAACGTAACGGTGGAGGGCAGCCGATTTCTTGCCCATCTGAAATACGAGCAGCGCGTCGCGCTGATCCAGAATATCGATCTGGTGGTGAAATTCGACCACGAATTCAGCGTGGGTAAACCGTGAGCCTGTCCCTGAGCCGTCTCGAGCGCAAGCTCGGCCATACCTTCAAGGACCAGGAGCTGATGCTCCTGGCCCTGACACACCGCAGCTTTGCCGGGCGCAACAACGAGCGCCTGGAGTTCCTGGGCGATGCGATCCTCAACTTCGTGGCTGGCGAGGCGCTGTTCGAGCGTTTTCCCCAGGCCCGCGAAGGCCAGTTGTCGCGTTTGCGCGCACGCCTGGTAAAAGGTGAAACACTGGCCGTACTGGCCCGTGGTTTCGAACTGGGCGACTACCTGCGCCTGGGTTCCGGCGAGCTCAAGAGCGGCGGTTTCCGCCGCGAGTCGATCCTGGCCGACGCCCTGGAAGCATTGATCGGTGCGATCTACCTGGATGCCGGCATCGAAGTGGCCCGTGAGCGCGTGCTGGCCTGGTTGGCCTCGGAGTTCGACAGCCTGACGCTGGTCGATACCAACAAGGACCCCAAGACCCGCCTGCAGGAGTTCCTGCAATCGCGGGCCTGCGAGCTGCCGCGTTACGAAGTGGTGGATATCCAGGGTGAGCCGCATTGTCGGACCTTCTTCGTCGAGTGCGAAGTCACCCTTTTGAACGAGAAGAGCCGTGGGCAGGGCGTCAGCCGTCGTATTGCCGAACAGGTGGCGGCCGCTTCAGCACTGATCGCCCTGGGCGTGGAGAATGGCAATGACTGATTCAACTGCAACACGCTGCGGCTATGTCGCCATCGTTGGCCGGCCGAACGTGGGCAAGTCCACGCTGCTGAACCACATTCTCGGACAGAAGCTGGCGATCACCTCGCGCAAACCGCAGACCACCCGCCACAACATGCTCGGGATCAAGACCGAAGGCGAGATCCAGGCGATCTACGTCGACACCCCGGGCATGCACAAGAGCAACGAGAAGGCGCTCAATCGCTACATGAACAAGACCGCCTCGGCGGCCTTGAAAGACGTCGACGTGGTGATCTTCGTCGTCGATCGTACCCGCTGGACCGATGAGGACCAACTGGTCCTGGAGCGTATCCAGTACGTCGAGGGCCCGGTGATCGTTGCCCTGAACAAGACCGACCGGATCGAGGACAAGGCCGAGCTGATGCCGCACCTGAGCTGGTTGCAGGAGCAGTTGCCGAAGGCGCAGATCGTGCCGATCTCCGCGCAGCAGGGGCACAATCTCGATACCCTGGAAGGCCTGATCGCCCAGCATCTGCCGGAGAACGAGCACTTCTTCCCGGAAGACCAGATCACTGACCGCAGCAGCCGTTTCCTCGCCGCCGAACTGGTGCGCGAGAAGATCATGCGTCAGCTGGGGGCGGAACTGCCCTACCAGATCACCGTCGAGATCGAGGAGTTCAAGCAGCAGGGCGCCACCTTGCACATCCATGCGCTGATCCTCGTCGAACGCGATGGTCAGAAGAAGATCATCATTGGTGACAAGGGTGAGCGGATCAAGCGCATCGGCAGCGAAGCACGCAAGGACATGGAGCTGCTGTTCGATTCGAAGGTCATGCTCAACCTGTGGGTCAAGGTGAAGGGCGGCTGGTCCGATGACGAGCGCGCCCTGCGTTCGCTGGGTTACGGCGACCTCTAACTCTTCCTGTAGGAGCAGGGCTTGCCCGCGAAGCTTTCAGGTCCCGCCGACCTGTCTCGCGGGCAACTGATCTCGATCGGCCTCTCCCACAAGTAAAAGCTCCCCCGCGAGGCTTCATGTCCGCCAATCCTCCACCCGGCCAACCGGCCTATGTCCTGCACTCCCGCGCCTACCGCGAAAACAGCGCCCTGGTGGATTTCATCACGCCCCAGGGCCGGCTGCGCGCGGTGCTGCGCAATGCGCGGGGCAAGGCCGGAACCCTGGCGCGGCCGTTCGTGCCGCTGGAGGTCGAGTTCCGGGGGCGTAGCGAACTGAAGAATGTCGGCCGCATGGAGAGCGCCGGGGTTACCGTGTGGCTGAGCGGCGACGCGCTGTTCAGCGGTCTCTACCTCAACGAGTTGCTGATCCGCCTGCTGCCTGCCGAGGATCCGCACCCGGCACTGTTCGAGCATTACGCTCTGACCCTGCTGGCCCTGGCCGAAGGCCGTCCGCTGGAGCCGCTGCTGCGTTCATTCGAATGGCGGCTGCTGGACGATCTCGGTTATGGCTTTGCCCTGAGCGTGGACATCCATGGCGAGCCACTGGCAGCGGACGGCATGTATCGGCTACAGGTCGACGCCGGCCTGGAACGGGTCTACCTGTTGCAGCCCGGGCTGTTCCAGGGCAGTGAGCTGCTGGCGATGGCCGAGGCCGACTGGAGCGCGGTCGGCGCTCTTTCTGCGGCCAAGCGGCTGATGCGCCAGGCGCTCGCCGTGCATCTGGGTGGCAAGCCGCTGGTCAGTCGCGAGTTATTCCGCAAACCCTGAGCGGGCAGGGCGGCTGCGTGAATTTGATCGATGGAACTGAACGTGCGGGCCTGCGTCCCGTGTATGCTGTGGAGCGAATATTCCATTCTTTAGGAGCCTTTCCGTGAGCACCAGCACCCGCATCCTTCTCGGCGTGAATATCGACCACGTTGCCACCCTGCGTCAGGCCCGGGGCACCCGCTACCCTGATCCGGTCAAGGCCGCGCTGGACGCCGAGGAAGCCGGAGCCGATGGCATCACCGTGCACCTGCGCGAAGACCGCCGGCATATCCAGGAGCGCGACGTGTTGCTGCTCAAGGATGTGCTGCAAACCCGCATGAACTTCGAGATGGGTGTGACCGAGGAAATGATGGCGTTCGCCGAGCGCATCCGTCCGGCCCACATCTGCCTGGTGCCGGAAACCCGCCAGGAACTGACCACCGAAGGCGGCCTGGACGTGGCCGGCCAGATCGAGCGGATTCGGGCGGCGGTCGAGCGCCTGAGCCGGATTGGCAGCGAGGTATCGCTGTTCATCGATGCCGACGAGCGGCAGATCGCGGCAGCCAAACAGGTTGGCGCTCCGGCGATTGAACTGCACACCGGGCGTTATGCCGATGCCGAAACCCCGGCCAAGGTGGCCGAGGAGCTGAAGCGTATCGCCGATGGCGTGGCGTTTGGCGTGGGCCAGGGGCTGATCGTCAATGCCGGGCATGGCCTGCACTACCACAACGTCGAGGCGGTGGCGGCGATTGCGGGGATCAACGAGCTGAACATCGGCCATGCGCTGGTGGCTCATGCGCTGTTCGTCGGCTTCAAGGGGCCGTGGCGGAAATGAAGGCGCTGATCCTGGCGGCTGCGGCCAAGGCCTGACTCAGAGCTGCGACGGCTGCTCGGTCGGCTTGGTCTTGTCCACGCCCGGTATGTGCAGCGCACCTTCGGCGACCTGGCTGCCCTCGAGCTGCGGCTGGGTCACCCAGGTCAGGATGTCGTAGTAGCGGCGGATGTTGGCGACGAAATGCACCGGCTCGCCACCCCGGGCATAGCCGTAGCGGGTCTTGCGATACCACTGCTTCTGCGACAGGCGTGGCAGCATCTTTTTCACATCCAGCCACTTGTTCGGGTTCAGCCCCTCGTTTTCGGCGAGCTTGCGCGCGTCGTCGAGGTGACCGCTGCCGACGTTGTAGGCCGCCAGGGCGAACCAGGTGCGATCCGGCTCCTCGATCTTCTCGTCGAGCTGGTCCTTCATGTAGGCCAGGTACTTGGCGCCGCCGATGATGCTCTGCCTGGCATCCAGGCGGTTGGACACGCCCATGGCCTGGGCAGTGCTCTGGGTCAGCATCATCAGGCCGCGCACGCCGGTCTTGGAGGTGACGTCCGGCTGCCACAGCGATTCCTGGTAGCCGATGGCCGCCAGCAGGCGCCAGTCGATCTTTTCTTCCTTGGCCGCGGCCTGGAAGTGCTTCTCGTACTTGGGCAGGCGCTGCTGCAGGTGCTGGGCGAAGGTGTAGGCGCCGACATAGCCGAGGACATCGACGTGCCCGTAGTAGCGGTCCTTCAGGCGTTGCAGGGTGCCGTTCTTCTGCACCTTGTCGAGGTAGGCGTTGACCTCGTTGAGCAGGCTGTTGTCGTCGCCGGGAGCCACGGCCCAGCGCTGGTTGCGGGCATCGCCGAGGTCGAAGGCGACCCTGACGTTGGGGAAGTAGACCTGGTTCATCGCCACTTCGTTGGAATCCACCAGGGTCAGGTCGATCTGCCCCTCGTCGACCATACGCAGCAGGTCGACGACTTCGACCGCGTCGGATTCTTCGTATTCTATTGCGGGATTCTGCTTTTTCAGTTCGGCCAGCTGTTCGGCGTGGGTGCTGCCCTTCAGAACCGTGATGCGTTTGCCGGCCAGGTCCGCAGGCGTGGTGGGGCGTGGCTGGCCATTGCGGTAGATGATCTGCGGGGTGACTTCCAGGTAAGGATGGGAAAAGCGCGCCTGCTGCTGGCGCTCGTCGCTGCCCACCAGGCCGGCGGCCGCCAGGACCGGGCCGTTGGGTTTGCCCAGTTGGCCGAACAGATCGTCGAGGTTGTCGGCCGTTTCGATCTCGAGCTTGACCCCCAGGTCATCGGCAAAGCGTTTGACCAGCTCGTACTCGAAGCCGGTTTCGCCGTTGCGATCCTGGAAATAGGTGGCCGGACTGTTGCGGGTGATCACGCGCAGTACGCCATCCTCCTTTACGCGCTCGAGCGTGCTGGGTTTCTCAACACAGGCGCCGAGCATCAGGAAGAGTCCGGTTGCGATGAGCCACTTGGCACAGCGCTGGCGGAAAGCAGTTTGGGAAAACATGTGCGCAGTATACGCAAAGGACCTCGGCCGCCATATCTCGACAGATGGGTGCCGGTCTGCTAGCGAATCCCGGGCAGGGCTGCAGGCCTCTGGAATGGGGCCTCGCGATGGCGCGACAGAGCAAAAATAACCGTCTTGAATGCCTTTGATGCCTTTTAATAATAAGCAGCGGGGCGTGAATCGACATCCGGCCTGCGCGAGGATGCCGTTTCGGGTGCCGTCGCGGGCGGTTTAGGCTAGAATGCACGGCCTCAAAGCACACCCCCTTCCCGAGGCTGTCCCGAAGATGTTGATCCTGCGCGGTGCTCCTGCCCTTTCCGCCTTTCGCCACGGCAAACTTCTCGAGCAACTGAGCCAGAAAGTTCCGGCTGTCAGTGGCCTGTATGCCGAGTTCGCCCACTTCGCCGAAGTGACCGGCGACCTGACCGGCGACGAACAGCAAGTGCTGGCCCGTCTTCTGAAATACGGCCCGAGCGTGCCGGTTCAGGAGCCAAGCGGTCGTCTGTTCCTGGTGCTGCCGCGTTTCGGCACCATTTCGCCCTGGTCGAGCAAGGCCAGCGACATCGCCCGCAACTGTGGCCTGGGGAAAATCCAGCGTCTGGAGCGCGGTATCGCCTTCTACGTGGCCGGTCAGTTCAGCGAGGCCGAGGCCGAACTGATCGCCGCCAGCCTGCATGACCGCATGACCCAGATCGTCCTGGGCAGCCTGGAGCAGGCCGCCGGCCTGTTCAGCCATGCCGAGCCGAAGCCGCTGACCGCGGTCGATATCCTCGGTGGCGGCCGCGCCGCGCTGGAGAAGGCCAACGTCGAGCTGGGCCTGGCCCTGGCCGAAGACGAAATCGACTACCTGATGAACGCCTTCACCGGCCTTGCGCGCAACCCGCATGACATCGAACTGATGATGTTCGCCCAGGCCAACTCCGAGCACTGCCGTCACAAGATCTTCAACGCCAGTTGGGATATCGACGGCGAGAGCCAGGAAAAAAGCCTGTTCGGCATGATCAAGAACACCTACCAGATGCACAGCGAAGGTGTCCTGTCGGCCTACAAGGACAACGCCTCGGTGATCGTCGGCAACGTCGCCGGCCGTTTCTTCCCGGACCCCGAAACCCGCCAGTACGGTGCGGTGCAGGAGCCGGTGCACATCCTGATGAAGGTCGAGACCCACAACCACCCGACCGCCATCGCGCCGTTCCCTGGCGCCTCCACCGGTTCCGGTGGCGAGATCCGTGACGAAGGTGCCACCGGTCGCGGTGCCAAGCCGAAGGCCGGCCTCACCGGTTTCACCGTCTCCAACCTGCAGATCCCCGGCTTCGAACAGCCTTGGGAAGTGCCGTATGGCAAGCCCGAGCGTATCGTCAACGCCCTCGACATCATGATCGAAGGCCCGCTGGGCGGCGCCGCGTTCAACAACGAGTTCGGCCGTCCGGCCCTGACCGGCTACTTCCGTACCTTCGAGCAGTCCATCAACACCCCCCACGGCGAAGAAGTGCGCGGCTACCACAAGCCGATCATGCTCGCCGGCGGCATGGGCAACATCCGTGCCGAACACGTGCAGAAGGGTGAAATCAGCGTCGGCGCCAAGCTGATCGTGCTCGGCGGTCCGGCGATGCTGATCGGCCTGGGCGGCGGTGCGGCCTCGTCGATGGCCACCGGTACCAGCTCGGCTGACCTGGACTTCGCCTCGGTGCAGCGCGAAAACCCGGAAATGGAGCGTCGTTGCCAGGAAGTGATCGACCGCTGCTGGCAGTTGGGCGACCACAACCCGATCCGCTTCATCCACGACGTGGGTGCGGGCGGTCTGTCCAACGCCTTCCCGGAACTGGTCAACGACGGCGACCGCGGTGGCCGTTTCGAACTGCGCAACGTGCCCAACGACGAGCCGGGCATGGCCCCGCACGAAATCTGGAGCAACGAGTCCCAGGAGCGCTACGTACTGGCGGTCGACGCGGCCGACTTCGAGCGTTTCAAGGCGATCTGCGAGCGTGAGCGTTGTCCGTTCGCGGTGGTCGGCGAAGCCACTGCCGAGCCGCAACTGACAGTCACCGACAGCCACTTCGGCAACAGCCCGGTGGACATGCCGCTCGAAGTGCTGTTGGGCAAGCCACCGCGCATGCACCGTTCGGTCAAGCGCGAAGAGGAACTGGGCGACGATTTCGATCCGAGCAGCCTGGCGCTCGCCGACAGCATCGAGCGCGTCCTGCACCACCCGGCCGTGGCCAGCAAGAGCTTCCTGATCACCATCGGTGACCGCACCATCACCGGCCTGGTCGCCCGTGACCAGATGGTCGGCCCCTGGCAGGTGCCGGTAGCCGACGTGGCTGTCACCGCCACCAGCTTCGACGTCTACACCGGTGAAGCCATGGCCATGGGCGAGCGCACTCCGCTGGCCCTGCTGGATGCCCCGGCGTCCGGCCGCATGGCGATCGGCGAGACCCTCACCAACCTGGCCGCCTCGCGTATCGGCAAGATCTCCGACATCAAGCTGTCGGCCAACTGGATGTCCGCTGCCGGCCATCCGGGTGAAGACGCGCGCCTGTACGACACCGTGAAGGCGGTCGGCATGGAACTGTGCCCTGAGCTGGGCATCACCATTCCGGTGGGCAAGGACTCCATGTCCATGGCCACCCGCTGGAAGGACGGCGGCGTCGACAAGAGCGTGACCTCGCCGCTGTCGCTGATCGTGACCGGCTTCGCCCCCGTGACCGACATCCGCAAGACCCTGACGCCGGAACTGCGCATGGACAAGGGCACCACCGACCTGATCCTGATCGACCTGGGTCGTGGCCAGAACCGCATGGGCGCCTCGATTCTCGCCCAGGTGCACGGCAAGCTCGGCAAGCAGGCGCCGGACGTCGATGACGCCGAAGACCTGAAGGCCTTCTTCGCGGTGATCCAGGGCCTCAACGCCGATGGTCACCTGCTGGCCTACCACGACCGTTCCGACGGCGGTCTGCTGGTCAGCGCCGTGGAAATGGCCTTCGCCGGCCACTGCGGCCTGAACCTGACCCTCGATGGCGTGGCGGAAACCGCCGCTGACATCTCGGCCATCCTGTTCAACGAGGAACTGGGGGCGGTGATCCAGGTTCGCCAGGACGCCACCGCCGAAGTGCTGGCGCAGTTCAGCGCTGCCGGCCTGGGCGAGTGCGTCTCGGTGATCGGCCAGCCGTTGAACAACGGCGAGATCAGCATCAGCTTCAACGGCGAAACCGTGTTCAGCGGCGAGCGTCGCCTGCTGCAGCGCCAGTGGGCGGAAACCAGCTACCGCATCCAGCGCCTGCGCGACAACGCCAACTGCGCCGACCAGGAATTCGACGTCCTGCTCGACGAGAGCAACCCGGGCCTGAGCTACAAGACCAGCTACGACGTGAACCAGGACGTCGCTGCGCCGTACATCAAGAAGGGCATCCGCCCACAGGTGGCGGTACTGCGCGAACAGGGCGTCAACGGCCAGGTGGAGATGGCGGCGGCGTTCGACCGTGCCGGTTTCAGCGCCATCGACGTGCACATGAGCGATATCCTCGCCGGTCGCGTCGACCTGAACGCGTTCAAGGGCCTGGTCGCCTGCGGCGGCTTCTCCTACGGTGACGTGCTGGGCGCCGGCGAAGGCTGGGCCAAGTCGGCACTGTTCAACAGCCGTGCCCGCGATGCCTTCCAGGGCTTCTTCGAGCGCAGCGACAGCTTTGCCCTTGGCGTGTGCAACGGTTGCCAGATGATGTCCAATCTGCACGAGCTGATCCCGGGCAGCGAGTTCTGGCCGCACTTCGTCCGCAACCGTTCCGAGCAGTTCGAGGCACGGGTGGCGATGGTGCAGATCCAGGAGTCGAACTCGATCTTCCTGCAAGGCATGGCCGGTTCGCGCATGCCGATCGCGATCGCCCACGGCGAAGGTTATGCCGAGTTCGAAAGCGAGGAAGCGCTGCTGCAGGCCGATCTGTCGGGTTGCGTGGCCATGCGTTATGTCGACAACCACGGCAAGGTCACCGAGACCTATCCGGCCAACCCGAACGGCTCCCCGCGCGGGATCACCGGCCTGACCAGCCGTGACGGTCGCGTCATGATCATGATGCCGCACCCTGAGCGGGTCTTCCGTGCCGTGCAGAACTCCTGGCGTTCGGACGACTGGAGTGAAGATGCACCGTGGATGCGCATGTTCCGTAACGCGCGCGTCTGGGTGAACTGAGCCGGCGATGTACAAGCTCGCCTTCTTCGTTCCACCCAGCCATGTGGAGCAGGTCAAGAGCGCCGTATTCGCCGCCGGTGGCGGACGGATCGGCGCCTATGACCACTGCGCATGGCAGGTGCTGGGCCAGGGCCAGTTCCGCCCGCTGGACGGCAGCCAGCCGTTCCTCGGGCAGACCGGTGTGGTCGAGCAGGTGGACGAGTGGAAGGTCGAGCTGGTCGTCGACGATTCACTGATTGCGGCGGTGGTGCTGGCGCTCAAGCAGAGCCATCCCTACGAAACGCCGGCGTATGAGGTCTGGCGTCTGGCCGACCTCTGAGCGTTGCCCGCAGGGCCTCGCCAACTCCCGCAGCCTGTACGCCGATCAGCAGGT
The DNA here is from genome assembly GCF_055390395.1 of Pseudomonas sp. Tof1. NCBI lineage: Bacteria > Pseudomonadati > Pseudomonadota > Gammaproteobacteria > Pseudomonadales > Pseudomonadaceae > Pseudomonas > Pseudomonas sp. Tof1. The sequence continues at coordinate 1,235,842 of NZ_AP024344.1, forward strand.
GCCAGGCACCGCCTGTCAACGGGCTGATACCCTTGCAGCCGAGCGCACTCAGTTGGGCCTCGGACAACCTGTCCACATCCTCCAGTTGTACCCGCAGCCGCGTCTGGGCGACACAGTCCAGTGCCAGCACATTCTCCCTGCCTCCCAGCGCGTCCAGCCACTGTTGCAGTTGGCCGGGACTGATGGCGTTCGCCTCGACTGCGACGGCGGCGCTGGCTGCCGGGAGGTGCGTGGCGGTATTGGGCAGTGCCAGGCGGATCTCGTCGGCGATACCGTCGGCCAGCGGGCCGACCACCACTTGCAGGCTGCCGCCCTGGCCGGGGCGGACCACGGCGAGGGCCCCCAGCTCCTTCAGTTCGCTGTCCAGGGCTTTGTCCCGGTCCCGTAGTTCCAGGCGCAGGCGGGTGGTGCAGGCGCCGACCGTCAGCAGGTTGTCGGCGCCGCCGAGGGCGCGGATGTAGGCTGCGGCCCGCTGGCTGTCGTCCAGTGTCTGCTTGGTCGCCGGATTGGCGATAATCTCGCGTCCCGGGGTCTTGAGGTCGAAACGCCGGATGCAGAAATCGAACACCGCGTAGTAGATCGCCGCGTAGGCCAGGCCAACCGGCAACACCAGCCAGCCATTGGTGGACTTGCCCCAGCCCAGGGCCATGTCGATGGCACCACCGGAAAAGGTGAAGCCGAGATGGATGTCGAGCAGGTTGGTGATCGCCATCGACAGCCCGGTCAACAGTGCATGAACCACATAGAGCAGCGGCGCGAGGAACATGAAGGCGAACTCGATGGGTTCGGTCACGCCGGTGAGGAACGAGGTCAGCGCCATCGACAGCAGGATGCCACCCATCAGCTTGCGCCGTTCGGGCAGGGCGTTGCGGTACATCGCCAGGCAGGCGGCGGGCAGGCCGAAGACCATCACCGGGAACATGCCGGTCATGAATTGCCCGGCCCTGGGGTCGCCGGCGAAGTAGCGTGCCAGGTCGCCGGTGACCACTCGGCCGGTGTCCGGGTCGGTGAAGCTGCCGAAGACGAACCACATCATGTTGTTGAGGATGTGGTGCAGGCCGGTGACGATCAGCAGGCGGTTGAACACGCCGAAGATGAACGCGCCAATGCTGCCGCTTTCGACCATCATCAGTCCCAGGCTGTTGATCCCGTGCTGGATCGGCGGCCAGATCAGGCCGAACACCAGCCCCAGGCCGACCGCGGAAAAGCCGGTGACGATCGGTACGAAGCGCCGGCCGCCGAAGAAGGCCAGGTATTCGGGTAGCTTGATGTCCTTGAAGCGGTTGTACAGCGCCCCGCCGAGCAGGCCGCTGATGATTCCCGCAAGCATGCCCATGTTGATCTCGGCGTCGATGACCTTCAGCGTGGCCACCAGCACCAGGTAGCCGATGACCCCCGCCAGCCCGGCGGTGCCGTTGTTGTCACGGGCGAAGCCGACGGCGATGCCGATGGCGAAGATCAGGGCCAGGTTGGTGAAGATGGCGTTGCCGGCATCGTGGATGATCGCGATGTCCAGCAGGTCGGCGTCACCCAGGCGCAGCAGCAGGCCGGCGATCGGCAGGATGGCGATGGGCAGCATCAGGGCCCGGCCGAGACGTTGCAGGCCTTCGATAAACAGCTGGTACATGTTGGCTCTCCTTATTGTTGTTATCGGTCCAGTGGCCACTGCTGGTGGCAAGCTTCGCGCACGCTCGCGGCGCTGCCGAGCTGGAGCAGCGACTGACTGATACGGCGGCATTGGGCGGCATCGAGGCTGCGCACCCGCTCCTTGATTTCGCCGATCTGTGGCGGGCTCACCGACAGCTCGGTGACGCCCAGGCCAACCAGTACCGGCGTGGCCAGCGGGTCCGAGGCAAGGGCGCCGCAGACGCCCACCCAGCGTTGGTGCCGTGCGGCCCCGGCGCAGGTGCTGGCGATCAATTGCAGCACCGCCGGGTGCAGGGCATCGACTCGCGCCGCCAGGCCGGCATGATCACGGTCCATGGCCAGGGTGTATTGCGACAGGTCGTTGGTGCCGATGGAGAGGAAGTCGGCGTGCTCGGCCAGTTGCCCGGCCAGCAGTGCCGCGCAGGGTACTTCGATCATGACGCCCAGTTGCGGGCGCTCGCTGAGGCCCAACTCGTCGGCCAGGCGCTCCAGGCAGCGGCGAATAGGCAACAGCTCGTCGACCTCGCTGACCATGGGCAGCAGAATTCGGCAGCGCTGCATGGGGCTGACCTGCAGCAGCGCCCGCAGTTGCTGCTCCAGCAGTTCCGGCCGGGCCTGGGCCAGACGGATGCCGCGCAGGCCGAGCACCGGGTTGGCTTCGACGGGCAGCGGCAGGTAGTCGAGTTGCTTGTCGCCACCGACATCGATGGTACGGATGATCACCGGCTTGTCGCCCATGGCGTCGACCACCGCCTGATAGGCATTCAGCTGTTCCCGTTCGTCGGGGGCGGTCTGGCGGTCGACGAAGAGGAACTCGGTGCGCAGCAGGCCGACACCGTCGGCACCACTCTGGTGGGCCTGCTGGGCTTCCTCGGCCGAGGCGACATTGGCTGCCACCTCGATCGACAGACCGTCGCGCGTATGGGCCGGCGAGAGGCTGAGTTCCTGCTGGCGCTGACGGCGCAGTTGATGGTGCTCGCGGGCCATGGCGACGCCGTCGAGGCGAGCCTGGTCGGGCGTCAGTTCGAGGCGGCCGTGACCGGCATCGAGCACCACCTGCTGACCGGGGGCGACCTCCAGCAGCGGCGCACCCAGGGCGACCAGGCAGGGCAGGCCCTTGGCGCGGGCGAGAATGGCGACATGGGAGGTGGCCCCGCCTTCGGCCATGCACAGCCCGGCGACGTCCTGCCGGCTGATCAGCAGCAGATCGGACGGTGTCAGTTCATGGGCGGCGACGATAGCCCCCGGCGGCAGTTCGTAGTGCCAGGTGTCGCCGAGCAGGATGCGCAGTACCCGCTGGCGCAGGTCGCGCAGGTCATTGGTGCGTTCGGCGAGCAGCGGATTGCCCAGTTGCAGCAGGACCTGGCACTGGCTCTCGATCGCCTGGCTCCAGGCGTGGCTGGCGGCGCGGCCATGGGCAATGGCCTGGGCGGCGATGTCGAGCAGGGCCGGGTCTTCGAGTAGCGCCAGGTGGGCATTGAAGATCGCCTGTTCGGCATGATCCCCGCGCGCCATGGCTTGCTGCAGGGTCGTATGGATTTCCCTGCGCACCTGTTCCAGCGCGCCGGTCAAGGCCTGCCGTTGTTCCTCGACGTCATGCGGGCCGCAGTCGGGTGGCAGCAGGATGGCCTGCAGTCGCGCCAACGGACCGCTGACCAATCCTGGCGCGGCGCATACCCCGTGCAGCACACCGGCCTCGGCGGGCCGAATGGCGATTGGCTGGGGCGGGGCAGCGTGGTGGTGGTCCTCGGCCAACGGCGTTTGCAGCACCTGCAACAGGGCCTGTATGGCTGCCTCACGATCCTTGCCCCGGCAACTGACTTGCACCTGGGCCTGTTCCTCGACGCCCAGCCCCATGATGCCGATCAGGCTGTCGAGAGAGGCCGACCGATCGCCCAGATGCAGTCGCGCGCTGCAGTCGAAGCCCTGTGCCGTCTGGCGCAGCAGGGCGGCCGGCCGGGCGTGCAGACCGCCACGGTGGGCGACCCGGACACTGCCGCGGACCTCGTCGTCGCCGTCGTCCGCCATGGCCGTCGACGGCTGGGCCGACTGGCGTGGGACGACCTGCAACACGGGGTCGCCGACCTTGACCGAGTCGAGTGGTCGGGTTCGCAGCTCGTAACGTTCGCCATTGGTCAGCACCAGCGGGCTGACCAGGCTCCTGCTGTGGCGGGCGACCTGGTCCAGGTCGAATCGCAGCAGGGCCTGGCCCGCCTCGACCCGATCCCCTTCACCGACCAGCAGGACAAAGCCTTCGCCCTGCAGCGCGACGGTATCCAGGCCCAGGTGCAACAGCAGCTCGGCGCCGTTGTCGGCCCGCAGGGTCAGGGAGTGCCGGGTGCGTGCGACGTGTATGATCACCCCGGCGCAGGGCGCATGCAGGCTGTCGTTGAGCGGGTCGATGGCGATGCCTTCGCCCAGGGCACCACTGGCGAACACGGCATCGTCGATAGCCGGGAGTGGCATTACGGGACCGCTCAGCGGTGCGCCGAGGGTGAGCTCATTATTGTTGTTATGCATGGCACGGTACTCGTCAGTGGGTACGGGTGACTTTGCTCAGGTGACGCGGTTGGTCGGGGTCCATGCCGCGGGCCACGGCCAGTTGCGCGGCCATCACGTAGAAACTCTGGATCGCCAGGATCGGGTCGAGGGCCGGGTGGCGCGCGCAGGCCAGGTCCAGGTCACGCTCGGCGATGTCGGTGGGGGCGGCGAGCAGCACCCGCGCACCGCGCTGGCGCATGTCGCTGGCGAGCTTGAGCAGCCCGGCCTGCTCCGCGCCACGGGGGGCGAAGACCAGCAGTGGATAACCGGCCTCGATCAGGGCCATCGGACCGTGACGGACCTCCGCGCTGCTGAAGGCTTCCGCCTGGATCGCCGAGGTTTCCTTGAATTTCAGCGCGGCTTCCTGGGCGATGGCGAAGCCGGCGCCACGGCCGATCACCATCAGCCGTTCGCTGGCGCGCAACACCTCCAGTGCCGGGCTCCAGTCCTGTGCCGCCGCCTGTTGCAGGCCTTCGGGCAGGGCCCGGCCGGCCTCCAGCAATGCGGGGTCGTATTGCCAGTAACCCAGCAGCCGGGCGCTGGCACTGAGGGTGGCGATGAAACTCTTGGTCGCGGCGACGCTCTGTTCGGGCCCGGCCAGCAACGGGAGGGTGTATTCGCAGGCGGCCTGCAACGGTGAGTCGGGGACGTTCACCATGGCCACGCTCAGGGCCCCGCGGTCGCGCAGCAGGTGCAGGCTGTCGACCAGGTCGGGACTCTGCCCGGACTGGGAAAAGGCGAATACCGCCTGGCCGTGGACCTGCAGTGGCGAGTGCCGCAGGGTGACCACCGACATCGGCAGCGAGGCCACCGGCACGCCGGTCTGTTGCATGGTCAGGTAGGCGAAGTAGCTGGCGGCATGGTCGGAGCTGCCGCGGGCGACGGTCATCGCTACCTGGGGCGGCCGCTCGCGCAGACGCGCGCCGATGGCGATCAGTTGGTCATCGAGCCCCTGCAACTGGCGGCTGACCGCCTCATGGGAGGACAGCGCCTCTTCAAGCATTCTGCAAGTCAACGGCTTCTCCTTCGACCATTACCGCGGTCAGTGTCAGTGAGCGATCCAGGCGCACGCAGTCGGCCCAGCTCCCCGGCTGCAGGCGCCCGCGTTCGGTGAGGCCGAGATAGTCGGCGGGAAACTGCGAGAGCCGTTGCGAGGCTTCGGCGATGGGCAGGCCGATCTTCACCAGGTTGCGCAGGGCCTGGTCCATGGTCAGGGTGCTGCCGGCCAGGGTGCCATCGGCCAACCGCACGCCGCCCAGGCACTTGGTCACGGTGTGGCTGCCGAGCCGGTACTCGCCATCGGGCATGCCGGCGGCGGCGGTCGAGTCGGTCACGCAGTAGAGGCAGGGTATCGAGCGCAGTGCTACGCGCATCGCCCCCGGGTGCACGTGCAACAGATCGGGGATCAGCTCGGCGTAGCGCGCGTGGGCCAGCGCGGCCCCGACGATGCCCGGTTCGCGGTGGTGCAGCGGGCTCATGGCGTTGTACAGGTGGGTGAAGCTGCTGGCCCCGGCGGCGAGGGCGGCGACGCCTTCCTCGTAGCTGCCCAGGGTGTGGCCGATCTGCATGCGAATGCCGCGTTGGCTGAGGCTGCGGATCAGGTGTTCGTGGCCGGCGATTTCCGGGGCGATGGTGATCACCCGGATCGGCGCGAGGCGCAGGTATTCATCGACTTCGGCGGCGATCGCGGTGTGGGCGAAATTCGGCTGGGCGCCGAGCTTGCCGGGGTTGATGAACGGGCCTTCGAGGTGCACGCCGAGGATACGCGCCGTGCCTGGCGGGCGTTGTTCGCAACAGGGGCCGAGTTGGGCGAGGATCGCGCCGATCTCTTCGGATGGCGCGGTCATGGTGGTCGCCAGCAGGGCGGTGGTGCCGAAGCGCAGGTGGGTGCGGGCGATGGTCTCGAAGGCATCGCCACCCTGCATGATGTCCCTGCCGCCACCGCCGTGGACATGCAGGTCGATGAAGCCCGGCAGCAGGTAGGGCAGATCGTTGTCGGCCGGCTCGCAGGGCTCGCCTTCGATGCGCAGCACCCGGCCTTGCCGGTGGATCAGGCGACCGCGAACCCAGCCTTGGGCGGTCAGGATGTTGTCTTCGGACATGGCGGCTTCCCCAGGCTGGCTAGCGTCGCAACTCGGCGACGAAGTCGTAGTAGTCGTTGCGGCAATAGGTGTCGGTCAGTTCGATGGGGGTGTTGTCCTCCAGGTAGCCGACGCGGGTCATCAGCAGCATCGCGGTACCGGGCTCGATGCCGACCAGGGCGGCGAAGTCCGGCGAGGCATTGATCGCGCGGATATGTTGCAGTGCCCGCACCACGGGGCGGCCGATACCGTCCAGGTATTCGTAGAGCGAATCGCCGATCTTCTCCGGTTCGGGGAGCAGCGTGGCGGGCAGGGTGCTCATCTCGATCGCCATCACCGTGTCGTCGGCCTTGCGCAGGCGCTTGAGGCGCGCAACCTCGGCACTGGGCGAGAGGGCCAGGCGGATCAGCTCTTCATGGCTGGGCAGAGTGATATGGCGTTCCAGCCATTGGGAACCGGGTACGAAGCCCTTGGAACGGAGCATTTCGCTGAAGCTGGAAAGGCGTGACAGCGGCTGCTCCAGCCGTGGGGTGATGAAGGTGCCGGAGCCCTGGTTGCGACGGATCAGGCCTTGTTCGAGAAGTACCTCCAGGGCCTTGCGCGAGGTGACCCGGGAAATGCCCAGCAACTCGCTCAGGTTGCGTTCCGAGGGCAGCGCCTGTTCGGCTTTCCATTGGCCGGCATGAATGGCGGCCTCGAGGTTGCGTGCCAGTTGCAGGTACAGCGGTGTCGGTTGGGACTCGTCAGGTCGCAGGGCGAGGATCTTGTCCATGCAGGTTTTCCGATGCGGTTGTTGGCGTTCTTGTGCTCGGTAGTGGTATTGAAAGTAATACCACTTGAATACCATGTCAATGCCAGTGGTCTTTCCCGAACGTAACAAAAAGCCCGGCATGGGTGGCATGCCGGGCTTTTCGCGATTGAGTGGTATCAGGGTGGTTGCACGCAGGCTCAGGGGCGGATTTCCACCAGGGTGCCGTCCTTGACCAGGTTCCACACCTCGCGCATGTCGACGTTGCGCATGCCGATGCAGCCGTCGGTCCAGTCCAGGGTATGCAGCCATTGCTCCGGGTAGTCCTCGGAGTCCGGTGTGCCGTGGATCATGATCATGCTGCCGGGGTTGACGCCCTCGCGGCGGGCGCGGGCGGCGTCGCTGATGTTCGGGTAGGAGATGTGCATCGACAGGTTGAACTTCTCGCTGGTCTTGCGCCAGTCGATCCAGTAGAACCCTTCCGGCGTGCGGCGGTCGCCCTCGATCAGCTTGGGGCCCTTGGGGTTGCGGCCCAGGGAGATCCGGTAGGTCTTCAGCGGCTTGCCGTCGTTGATCAGTTGCAACTGGTGGGCGGACTTGAGAACCAAGACTTTTTCGATGGTCCGGCCCTGCAGCGGGTCGGCGGCGGAGGCCTGGGACAGCGTGGCGAACGACAGGCAGAAGACGGCTAACAACCAACGCATTGAAACGATATCCCTGGAAAGGTGGCAGAGCGGCTTATTGTGGGTCGGCCGCCTTCGGCATCATGGGCGGCACGGCTTCGCTGCGTACCGGGAATTCCTGGGTAGGGCGGTCGGCGAAGAAGCATTCTAAGGTACGCCCGACCGTCCTGAAAGCCAGCTCTGACCAGGGGATCTCGTGCTCTTCGAACAGGCGCACTTCCAGGCTCTCGGGGCCGGCGGCGAAGTCCAGGTCGGCCAGTTCGGCGCGATAGAACACATGCACCTGGTTGATGTGCGGCACGTCGATCAGGGTGTAGATCCTCAGGTCGTTCACCCGGGCGCAGGCTTCCTCAAGCGTTTCCCGGCGTGCGGCCTGCTCCACGGTCTCGCCGTTCTCCATGAAACCCGCCGGCAGGGTCCAGTAGCCCAGCCGTGGCTCGATGGCGCGTCGGCACAGCAGCACCTGGCTGCCCCAGACCGGCAGGCAGCCGGCGACGATATTGGGGTTCTGGTAATGAATGGTCTGGCAGTGGTCGCAGACAAAGCGCAGGCGCGTGTCGCCTTCGGGGATACGTTGACTGACCGGTTTGCCGCACTGGCTGCAGAACTTCATGGGCTATTCTCTGGAGGATCCGTCTATTTTTGCGTGTGCCGCTGCCTGTCGGCAAGTTGTGCATTCAGGAAACAGTTGAGGGGTTGGGCGGTCTGACGGTTTGGTGCATGATGCAGGGTAAGTCAGACATCGAGATCAGCTATGCAGGATGAGCTACTTCGACGTGTAAGAGAGCATACCCCCGGCCCCTGGAAACGGACCGACGTTTTCCGGAGGCGGCGGTATTGGTGCCGATCACGCGCAGCGAAGAGCCGGAACTGGTATTGACCCTGCGTGCCAGCGGCCTTTCGACCCATGGCGGCGAGGTGGCATTTCCCGGCGGTCGGCGCGATCCGGAAGACCCGGACCTGGTGTTCACCGCCCTGCGCGAGGCCGAGGAGGAGATCGGCCTGGCGCCGGGCCTGGTGGAGATCGTCGGGCCGTTGAGCCCGCTGGTCTCGCTGTACGGTCTCAAGGTCACGCCGTATGTCGGCCTGGTGCCGGACTTCGTCGAGTACCGGGCCAACGATGCCGAGATCGCCGCAGTGTTCAATGTGCCCTTGGCGTTCTTTCGCGAGGACCCGCGCGAGCACACCCACCGCATCGACTACCAGGGCCGCAGCTGCTACGTGCCGAGCTACCGATATGGCGAGTACAAGATCTGGGGGCTGACGGCGATCATGATCGTCGAGCTGGTCAACCTGCTGTATGACACCCGGATCGACCTGTACCAGCCACCGCAGCGCTTCATCAATCTCTGAATCCAAGCCATCGTCAGTATGGCGCCGTACCCCGAGCCGTGAGGATTACCGCATGAAATACCGTCTGGGCGACTTTCGCGTCGAAGCCCATCCGCAGAGCTGGGTGGCTCCCAATGCCGTGCTGGTGGGCAAGGTCAAGCTGCAAGAGGGCGCCAGCGTCTGGTTCAACGCCGTATTGCGCGGCGACAACGAACTGATCCTGATCGGCCCCAACAGTAACGTGCAGGATGGCACGGTGATGCACACCGACATGGGCTATCCGCTGACCATCGGGACCGGCGTGACCATCGGCCATAACGCCATGCTGCATGGCTGCACCGTCGGCGACTACAGTCTGATCGGCATCAACGCGGTGATTCTCAACGGCGCGAAGATCGGCAGGCACTGCATCATCGGCGCCAATGCGCTGATCGGTGAGAACAAGGAAATCCCCGACGGCTCGCTGGTCATGGGCTCGCCGGGCAAGGTGGTGCGCGAACTGACCGAGCAGCAGAAGAAGATGCTCGAAGCCAGCGCGGCCCATTACGTGCATAACGCGCAACGGTATGCCCGCGACCTGCAGGAAGACCAGGCATGAGCACGACCGAACGCCCGGTGGCCTCGCCCTGCGTGAGCATCTGCGCGCTGGACGAGCAGGACATCTGTACCGGCTGCCAGCGCACGGCAGGGGAAATCAGCCGCTGGGGGCGGATGGACAACGCCGAGCGACGCGAGGTGCTGGGGCGCTGTCATGAGCGGGCCAGGGCGGCCGGCGTTCTGTGGACGTTAGCCAGTCCAGCGGTGTCCTGACGGAAATATTCGCGGGCAAGCCCGGCTCCTACAGGATTTGCGTCAAACGTCAAATCTGCACACGCCCGTCCCCGGGATTTGCGCCAAACGTCAAATCTGCACACGCCCGTCCCCGGGATTTGCGCCAAACGTCAAATCTGCACACGCCCGTCCCTGGGATTTGCGTCAAACGCCAATTCTGCATGCGGCCCGTCCCTTGTAGGAGCCGGGCTTGCCCGCGAATACGCCCGTAAGCCTTGCGCCCAGTCCAGCATCTGCACCGGCGGCAGTGTCCCTGGGCCGGCGACGGCTCCCACACGGTTGTCGCCAGGCGCCGGCTCCTGCAGTACCCTGTGTGGCTATATCGACAGGTAGCCCGTCCGTTCATGCTCTTTCTCATCGCCTACATCGCCAGCGTCGTGCTGATCAACTTCGCGTTTTCCAGCGCGCCGCACCTGGACATCATCTGGTCGGCCTGGGGCGGGTTGGTGTTCGTGCTCCGGGACATGGTGCAAACCCGCTTCGGCCATGGTGCGATCGTCGCCATGCTGGTGGCGTTGCTGTTGTCCTACGTCACCTCCGACCCGGCCATTGCCCTGGCCAGTGCCACGGCCTTCGCCGTGTCCGAGTGCATCGACTGGCTGGTGTTCACCATCACCCGACGCCCTCTGCACGACCGTCTGTGGATCAGTTCGGCCCTGAGCATCCCGCTGGATACCTTCATCTTCTTCGGCCTGATCGATGCCCTGACGCCCGGGGTGATTCTCACCGCGTTGGGCTCCAAGTTCGCCGGGGTCACCGTGGTCTGGCTGGCCATGGCCTGGCGCCAGCGCAAGGCCGTTCATCAGGACGCCCTGAAGGGATAGCCCGAACGGGGCGCAGGCCATACAGGCGAACCGCCGCAGTTCATGTAAAATGCCCGCCTTTCTTCCCAGCAGGTGCCCGGTGAGCGGGTGCCTTCGATGATCCGTTTCCTCGAGGACCTGAAATGACCCGTATCGGAACTCCACTGTCGCCGACCGCGACTCGCGTATTGCTTTGTGGCTGTGGTGAGCTGGGCAAGGAAGTGGTGATCGAGCTGCAACGCCTGGGTGCCGAGGTGATTGCCGTCGATCGCTATGCGAACGCGCCGGCCATGCAGGTCGCCCACCGCAGCCACGTGATCAACATGCTCGATGGCGCGGCCCTGCGCGCGGTGATCGAAGCCGAGAAGCCGCACTTCATCGTGCCGGAGATCGAGGCCATCGCCACCGCCACCCTGGTGGAACTGGAGACCGAAGGGTTCACCGTGGTGCCGACCGCCCGTGCCGCACAACTGACCATGAACCGCGAAGGCATCCGTCGCCTGGCCGCCGAAGAGCTGAAGCTGCCGACCTCGCCGTACCACTTCGCCGACACCTTCGAGGACTACAGCAAGGCGGTCCAGGACCTCGGCTTCCCCTGCGTGGTCAAGCCGGTGATGAGTTCCTCGGGCAAGGGCCAGAGCCTGTTGCGCAGCGTCGATGACGTGCAGAAGGCCTGGGACTATGCCCAGGAAGGCGGGCGTGCCGGCAAGGGCCGGGTGATCGTCGAGGGCTTCATCGATTTCGACTACGAAATCACCCTGCTGACCGTGCGCCACATCGGCGGCACCACGTTCTGCGCGCCGGTCGGCCACCGTCAGGAAAAGGGCGACTACCAGGAGTCCTGGCAGCCGCAGGCCATGAGTCCGGTGGCGCTGGCCGAGTCGGAGCGGGTCGCCAAGGCGGTCACCGAGGCCCTGGGCGGCCGTGGCATGTTCGGCGTCGAGCTGTTCATCAAGGGCGACCAGGTGTGGTTCAGCGAAGTGTCGCCGCGCCCGCATGACACCGGCATGGTCACCATGATTTCCCAGGATCTGTCGCAGTTCGCCCTGCACGCCCGGGCCATTCTCGGCCTGCCGATCCCGTTGATCCGTCAGTTCGGTCCATCGGCCTCGGCCGTGATCCTGGTCGAGGGCCAGTCGACCCAGACCGCTTTCGCCAACCTCGGCGCAGCCCTGAGCGAGCCGGATACCGCCCTGCGCCTGTTCGGCAAGCCGGAAGTCAACGGCCAGCGCCGCATGGGCGTGGCCCTGGCGCGTGACGAGTCGATCGAAGCGGCGCGGGCCAAGGCGACCCGTGCGGCTCAGGCGGTGGTTGTAGAGCTTTAAAACCGCGTCGTCCTATTCGCGCACAAGCCCGGCGCCTACAGGTCACCGCCGTACCTGTAGGCGCCGGGCTTCTCGGGACGCCGCACCGCCGCGAACCGCCAACGGCGGCCATAACCCACCGCTATCAGCCGACCTTGTCCAGATCGCTGTAGCGTGTCTCCTTCAGGCACAGAATGGCAATCAGGCTCAGCACCGCCGCCGCCGACACATACCCGCCGACCCAGCTCAAACCACCCATTGTCACCAGCTTCTGCGCAAAGAACGGCGCGGCCGAGGCCCCGACGATACCGCCCAGGTTATAGGCCGCCGAAGCACCGGTATAACGCACGTGAGTGGGAAAAAGCTCCGGCAGCAGCGCACCCATCGGGGCGAACGTCACCCCCATCAGGAACAGCTCCAGGCTCAGGAACAGCGCGACGCCCCAGGTCGAGCCGTGGCCCAGCAGCGGTTCCATGCTGAAGCCGGACAGCAGTGCCAGCAGCGCACCGACGATCAGCACCGGCTTGCGTCCGAAGCGGTCGCTGGCCCAGGCCGCCAGTGGCGTGGCTGCCGCCATGAACAGCACGGCAAAGCACAGCAGGCCGAGGAAGGTCTCGCGGCTGTAGCCGAGGTTGGCGACACCGTAGCTCAGTGAGAATACCGCCGAGATATAGAACAGCGCGTAACACACCACCATGGCCACCGAGCCCAGCAGCACCGGTACCCAGTAGCGGCTGAACAGCTCGACCAGCGGCATCTTCACCCGTTCGTGACGTGCCACGGCATTGGCGAAGATCGGCGTTTCCTCGAGCTTGAGGCGCACATAGAGGCCGACGATCACCAGCACGGCGCTGAGCAGGAACGGAATCCGCCAGCCCCACGAGCGGAACTGCTCGTCGCTGAGGCTCATGGCGAGGATCAGGAACAGGCCGTTGGCCGCGAGGAAGCCGATCGAAGGGCCCAACTGCGGGAACATGCCGAACCAGGCACGTTTGCCCTCGGGGGCGTTCTCGGTCGCCAGCAACGCGGCGCCGCCCCATTCCCCGCCGAGCCCGAGGCCCTGGCCGAAGCGCAGCAGGCACAGCAGCAGCGGTGCCCACGCGCCAATGCTGGAGTAGCCGGGCAGCACGCCGATCAGCGTGGTGCACACGCCCATCAGCAGCAGCGAGGCGACCAGGGTCGACTTGCGCCCGATCCGGTCACCGAAGTGGCCGAACAGGATCGAGCCCAACGGGCGGGCGAGAAAGGCGATGCCGAAGGTCAGGAACGCCGACAGCATCTGTGCGGTACTGTCGGTCTGGGGGAAGAACACCGGTCCGATCACCAGCGCAGCGGCGGTGGCGTAGACATAGAAGTCGTAGAACTCGATGGCGGTACCGATGAAGCTGGCGGTCGCGACCCGGGCAGTGGAGTTCAGCGGTGTGGTCGATGGGGCGTCGAGGGTGGTGCTGGCAGTCATTACGCGGTTCCCTGAAAGTCTTGCTCGTAGGAATTGTTAGTAGTGAACACCCAGGGATAAGGGCTTGTGCCGGGCCGGTCGGGGTTCTGTCCGGCGCCGGGGGAGTTGCAGCGTGCAGGGCCGGAGGGCGGGTTGCGGGTGGGCAGGCGGTCCGGTGAGGCTGGGTAAGCCGATTCGATTATAGGAAGCCGCCCATGCATCGAACAAGAGCACCGCTCACCCGTGTAGCACCCGCCCCTGCCGGAGCCGGCTTGCTGGCGAGGGCGTTCTCGCCGGCACCATGGGCAGACGGGCTGAATGCCATAAGTGAAGGTGCTGCTTCGTCAGGGAGACGGAGGCGTGGGGGGCGCGCTGGTATGCCATGCCAGCACCCGGCTGACCCTGTTGTCCTCGGTTTCGAGGATCTCCAGGCGATAACGGCCGATCTTCAGGCAGACCGCGCTCTCCGGGATGGTCTCCAGGGCTTCGGTGACCAGCCCGTTGAGGGTCTTGGGGCCGTCGCAGGGCAGGTGCCAGCCCAGGCTCTTGTTCAGCTCGCGGATCGAGGCGGCACCTTCGATCACCAGTCGGCCATCGGCCTGGGGGTGGATGTGCGGGTTGTCGAGGCTGTGCTCGTTTTCGAATTCGCCGACGATCTCTTCGAGAATGTCTTCCAGGGTGACGATGCCCAGCACTTCGCCGTATTCATCCACGACCATGCCCAGGCGCCGCTGCTGCTTGTGGAAATTCAGCAACTGCAATTGCAGCGGGGTGCTTTCCGGAACGAAGTAGGGCTCATGGCAGGCGCTCAGCAGGGCGGGCAGGGTCAGGCTGGCATCGGGCAGCAGATGGCGGACCTGGCGGGTGTTGAGCACCGCTTCGACCTGGTTGATATCACTGTGGAACACCGGCAGGCGGGTGCGCTTGCTGTTGCGCAACTGCACGATGATGTCTTCGATCGGGTCGTCCAGGTTGATCCCGTCCACTTCGCTGCGCGGCACCAGTATGTCATTGACCGTGATGTTGTCCAGCGCGTGAATCCCGGACAGCAACTGTGGCCGGGTCGAATGTTCCTTGCCGGGCTCCTCCAGATCGACCGGCGGCATGTCCTCGTCGCTCTGCCTGACCGCGCCGGCCTTGCTGATGAAGGGCTTGAGCAGCAGGCGGGCGCTGCCGTTCAGCAACCAGGCCGCGGGATAGACGATCTTCAGGGGGATGCCGAGCAGGGCATTGCCGACCGCGAGCATGGCTTCGGGGTAGCGGGCGGCGAGCAGGCGCGGCAGGTAGTCGGCCAGCACCAGCAGGGCGACGGCACTGCCCAGGCAGGCCAGCCAGGGGCCGTGGTTGCCCCAGAGCAGCAGCGAGAGCAGGGTGGCGATGATCACCACGACGATGCGGCACAGGGTGTTGCAGAGGATCAGGCTTTCACGCGGGAAACTCAGGCGGGCCGCTGGCCTGTCCCCGGCGCGGGAGGCCGGACGCTGGGCCGTGAGCAGATGCTGGGCGACCTCGATGGCGGTGAACAGCGCCGACCACAGGATCAGCAGGGCCAATACGGCGAGCATCGGCCCGGCGGGCAGGTTGTCCATGTTCTCGGCCCGTCAGATGTGCAGGATGTATTCGCGAACCAGCTTGCTGCCGAAATAGGCCAGCATCAGCAGGCAGAAGCCGGCCAGGGTCCAGCGGATTGCCTTGTGCCCGCGCCAGCCGAGGCGGTTGCGCCCCCACAGCAGTACGCTGAACACCACCCAGGCCAGGCAGGCCAGCAGGGTCTTGTGCACCAGGTGCTGGGCGAACAGGTTCTCG
Source organism: Pseudomonas sp. Tof1 (assembly GCF_055390395.1). Lineage (NCBI taxonomy): Bacteria > Pseudomonadati > Pseudomonadota > Gammaproteobacteria > Pseudomonadales > Pseudomonadaceae > Pseudomonas > Pseudomonas sp. Tof1. The sequence continues at coordinate 1,251,056 of NZ_AP024344.1, forward strand.
ACGAACAGCCAGCCGGAGATCAGCGACAGTGACAGCAGGGTCCAGCCGGCCCAGAGGAAACCGAACAGCAGGCTTTCCATGGTCTGCAGCGGCGGGAAGTTGCGGATCAGGCCCGAGGGGTGCTTGTTCTTCAACTGGTGGTCCTGCAACAGCAGCAGCAAGGACTGGAACACCGCGATGGTGAACATGCCGTAGGCGAGGATCGACAGCAGGATGTGCGCGAGGATGCCCGGCTCTTCGTCGATGATCTGTACCGTGCCCGATGGCGCGAACTGCGCGAGCAATACGGTCAGCAGTCCCAGCGGGAACAGAAGGAGCAGCAGGTTCTCCACGGGAATCCGCAGGCAGGCGACCAGGGTCAGGGCAATCACCGCGACGGCGATCAGGCTGGCGGCATTGAAGAAATCCAGGCCCAGGCCGACCGGGGTCGCCAGGTGGGCGCACAAGGCGATGGCGTGGGCCAGTACGGCGAAGGCGCCGAGCCCGACCAGCAGGCGCTTGTCGGCCTTGGCGCGCTGGCGCAGACGCGCGCCTTGATAGAGGGCCGCGGCGGCATACAGGCAAGCTGCGGCAATGCTGGTCAGAAAACTGGGTGACAGAGGAGACATAAGTCCTGTGAAGCAAGCCCGAAAGGGGCTGAGTTTGGCATATAACCGCCAGTCCACGAAAGACCGTGGCGCTAGTGCCGCGCACGCAGTCTCGTTATAATTCGCGATCTGCCCACGCTGCAGGCTCGCCAGGCGCATTTTTCCGTTCGCCGGCGGCCCATTACCTCAGTGGCTTCAAAGGATCGCGCATGTTTGAAAACCTGACCGACCGTCTCTCGCAGACGCTGCGCCATGTCACCGGCAAGGCCAAGCTGACCGAGGACAATATCAAAGACACCCTGCGTGAAGTGCGCATGGCGTTGCTCGAAGCCGACGTCGCCCTGCCGGTGGTGAAGGACTTCGTCAATTCGGTCAAGGAGCGCGCGGTCGGTACCGAAGTCTCGCGCAGCCTGACGCCGGGCCAGGCGTTCGTGAAGATCGTCCAGGCCGAACTCGAAAGCCTGATGGGCGCGGCCAACGAGGACCTGAACCTCGCCGCCGTGCCGCCTGCGGTCATCCTGATGGCCGGTTTGCAGGGCGCGGGCAAGACCACCACCGCCGGCAAGCTGGCGCGCTTCCTCAAGGAGCGCAAGAAGAAAAGCGTGATGGTGGTGTCGGCGGACGTCTACCGCCCGGCCGCGATCAAGCAGCTGGAAACCCTGGCCAACGATATCGGCGTGACCTTTTTCCCGTCCGACATCAGCCAGAAGCCGGTGGCCATCGCCGAAGCGGCTATCCGGGAAGCGCGGCTGAAGTTCATCGACGTGGTGATCGTCGACACCGCCGGCCGCCTGCACGTCGACGCCGAGATGATGGTCGAGATCCAGCAGTTGCACGCGGCCATCAAACCGGTGGAGACCCTGTTCGTCGTCGACGCCATGACCGGCCAGGACGCGGCCAATACGGCCAAGGCCTTCGGCGATGCGCTGCCGCTGACCGGCGTGGTCCTGACCAAGGTCGACGGTGATGCCCGTGGCGGTGCCGCGCTGTCGGTTCGCGCCATTACCGGCAAGCCGATCAAGTTCATCGGTATGGGTGAAAAGAGCGAAGCGCTCGATCCCTTCCACCCGGACCGGATCGCGTCGCGAATCCTCGGCATGGGCGACGTGCTCAGCCTGATCGAGCAGGCCGAACAGACCCTCGACAAGGAAAAGGCCGACAAGCTGGCCAAGAAACTGAAGAAGGGCAAGGGCTTCGACCTCGAAGACTTCCGCGATCAGTTGCAACAGATGAAGAACATGGGCGGCCTCGGCGGCCTGATGGACAAGCTGCCGAACATCGGTGGCGTGAACCTGGCGCAGATGGGCAACGCCCAGAATGCGGCGGAGAAGCAATTCAAGCAGATGGAAGCCATCATCAATTCCATGACCCCGGCCGAGCGCCGCGATCCCGAGCTGATCAGCGGCTCGCGCAAGCGCCGGATCGCATTGGGTTCCGGCACCCAGGTGCAGGACATCGGCCGCTTGATCAAGCAGCACAAGCAGATGCAGAAGATGATGAAGAAATTCACCGCCAAGGGCGGCATGGCCAAGATGATGCGCGGTCTTGGTGGCATGCTGCCGGGTGGCGGCATGCCGAAAATGTAAGGAATCTGCGCCGGCCGTCGTGTCGGCGTTGCCCCGCAGGGATGCGGGGAACTCCAGCCAACCCGCATTGGCGGGGCTGACCCGCCGTTCATCGCAACGGCTTCATGGCAGGTCTCTATTGCACGGCGCTGGACGCCGGAAAAAGGCATTGGCAAAAGTCCGGATATTCCTTAGAATATGCGGCCTTTCGGGCACCCATGCCCGCTGTGCATTTAGATTTGCAGCACCGACTACAGGAACGATGTTCACATGCTAACAATCCGTCTTGCCCTTGGCGGCTCCAAGAAGCGCCCGTTTTACCACCTGACCGTAACCGACAGCCGCAACGCTCGTGACGGTTCGCACAAAGAGCAAGTGGGTTTCTTCAACCCGATTGCTCGTGGCCAGGAAGTTCGTCTGTCCGTGAACCAAGAGCGCGTCAACTACTGGTTGAGCGTTGGTGCACAACCTTCTGAGCGTGTTGCTCAGTTGCTGAAGGAAAACGCCAAGGCTGCGGCCTGAGCGATATGAACGCGACGCCTGCTTCTACCGATGATCTGATCGTTATCGGCAAGATCTACTCTGTTCATGGCGTTCGCGGCGAAGTAAAGGTCTATTCCTTTACGGATCCGATCAAGAACCTGTTGAACTACAAGACCTGGACGCTCAAGCGCGAGGGCAATGTGAAACAGGTGGAGCTGGTCAGTGGACGCGGGAACGAAAAGTTCCTGGTCGCGAAGCTCAAGGGTCTCGATGATCGTGAAGAAGCTCGTCTTCTGGCCGGTTATGAGATCTGCGTGCCAAGCAGCCTGTTCCCTGAGCTGACCGACGGCGAGTACTACTGGTACCAGCTGGAAGGTCTCAAGGTCATCGACACCCTCGGGCAACTGCTCGGGAAGATCGATCACCTGCTCGAAACCGGCTCGAATGATGTCATGGTGGTCAAGCCTTGTCCGGGCAGCCTGGATGATCGCGAACGCCTGTTGCCGTATACCGAGCAATGCGTGTTGGCTGTCGACCTTGCCGCTGGCGAGATGAAGGTGGATTGGGACGCGGACTTCTAAGCAATGGCGAGCCTGCGCGTAGAAGTGATTACGCTGTTTCCCGAGATGTTTTCCGCCATCAGCGACTACGGCATCAGCAGTCGTGCGGTGAAACAGGGGTTGTTGCAACTGACCTGTTGGAACCCGCGGGACTATACGACGGATCGACATCACACTGTGGATGATCGCCCATTTGGCGGTGGTCCGGGCATGGTGATGAAGATCAAGCCTCTCGAGGATGCCCTGGTTCAGGCCAAGGCGGCAGCGGGGGAGGCGGCGAAGGTGATCTACCTGTCGCCCCAGGGCCGGCAGCTGAATCAGTTGGCGGTTCGCGACCTGGCGAAAGAGGATGCCTTGATCCTCATTGCTGGTCGTTATGAAGGCATCGACGAGCGTTTCATTGAGGCGCATGTCGATGAAGAGTGGTCGATTGGGGACTATGTCCTGTCCGGTGGCGAGCTGCCGGCGATGGTCCTGATAGATGCGGTTACACGACTGCTGCCCGGAGCTTTAGGGCATGCGGACTCCGCGGAGGAGGATTCCTTCACGGATGGTTTGCTGGATTGCCCGCACTACACCCGTCCGGAGGTGTATGCGGATCAGCGTGTTCCCGACGTGTTGCTCAGTGGCAACCACGCACATATCCGGCGTTGGCGTCTGAAGCAGTCCCTTGGCAGGACCTCGGAACGACGCGCCGATCTTCTGGAAAGACGCTCGCTTTCTGGAGAAGAGAAGAAGCTGCTCGAGGAATACATCCGCGAGCGGGACGATAGTTAACAACGTATCGATGGTAGATCCGACGATTTACCTTAGGAGCACAGCATGACCAACAAAATCATTCTGCAACTCGAAGCCGAGCAGATGACCAAAGAGATCCCAGCCTTTGCCCCGGGCGACACCATTGTCGTTCAGGTGAAAGTGAAGGAAGGCGATCGTTCGCGTCTGCAGGCCTTCGAAGGCGTGGTAATTGCCAAGCGTAACCGCGGTGTGAACAGCGCGTTCACCGTACGTAAAATCTCCAACGGTGTTGGCGTAGAGCGTACCTTCCAGACCTACAGCCCGCAAATCGACAGCATGGCTGTCAAGCGTCGCGGTGACGTACGTAAAGCCAAGCTGTACTACCTGCGCGACCTGTCGGGTAAAGCAGCTCGCATCAAGGAAAAACTGGCCTGAGTCCAGCTTCCGATGCAGAAAAAAGCAGCCTACGGGCTGCTTTTTTGTTGCCTGGATTTTTATCCTTGGGCACTCTGACTTCGTTTGCCGTGTCACGCGTTTCGAGTCTTTATGCCAGCCATCGATCACCCTCTCATCGACCAGTTTCTCGACGCCCTGTGGTTGGAAAAAGGCCTCTCGGACAATACCCGCGATGCCTATCGGAGCGATCTGGCGCTGTTCAATGGCTGGCTGCAGGAAAAGGGCCTGGAACTGGCCAGTGCCGGGCGGGAACTGATCCTCGACCACCTGTCCTGGCGTGTGGAACAGGCCTACAAGCCACGCTCCACGGCGCGTTTTCTCTCCGGTGCGCGTGGCTTCTACCGCTACCTGCTGCGGGAAAAGCTGATTGCCGTCGACCCGACTCTGCAGGTCGAGATGCCGCAGTTGGGCAGGCCGCTGCCCAAATCCCTGTCGGAAGCCGACGTCGAGGCCCTGCTCAACGCCCCGGATCTGAGCGAAGCCATCGGCCAGCGCGACCGCGCCATGCTCGAGGTGCTGTACGCCTGCGGTCTGCGGGTGACCGAACTGGTCAGCCTGACGCTGGAGCAGGTCAACCTGCGCCAGGGCGTGCTGCGGGTGATGGGCAAGGGCAGCAAGGAGCGCCTGGTGCCGATGGGCGAGGAGGCGATCGTCTGGGTCGAGCGCTACCTGCGCGATGCCCGTGGCGAACTGCTCGGCGGGCGACCCAGCGACGTGCTGTTTCCCAGCCAGCGTGGCGAACAGATGACCCGCCAGACCTTCTGGCATCGGATCAAGCACCAGGCCCAGGTCGCCGGGATCAGCAAGTCGTTGTCGCCGCATACCCTGCGGCACGCCTTTGCCACCCACCTGCTCAACCATGGTGCGGACCTGCGGGTGGTACAGATGCTGCTCGGCCACAGCGACCTGTCGACGACCCAGATCTACACCCATGTCGCCCGTGCCCGCCTGCAGGACATGCATGCCAGGCATCACCCGCGCGGTTGATCCATACGGGCTTCGGCCCGGCCGGGCTTATGTGTTAGGCTCTAGCGGTTTGCTATGCGGGCGCTTGCAGTCGCTCCGTTTCAGAATGGACAGACCAGCCTGGCCCCGTGCCCGCTATCAGGAGTTCCCATGCGCTTGATCCAGATTTTCGCCGCCGCCGCCCTGGCGTTGGCCAGTACCTTCGCCCTGGCCGACGACGCGGCCGAACAGGCGATCCGCAAGAGCCTCGACAGCCTCCAGCTGGAGACCCCGGTGGAGAGCATCACCGCCAGCCCGTTGAGTGGCCTCTATGAAGTCAAGCTCAAGGGCAGCCGTGTGTTGTACGCGAGTGCCGACGGCCAGTTCGTCATGCAGGGCTATCTGTTCCAGCTCAAGGATGGCAAGCCGGTCAACCTGACCGAGAAGACCGAGCGCCTAGGGATTTCGAAGCTGATCAACGGTATTCCGGTGGCGGAAACCGTGGTCTATCCAGCCATCGGCGAAACCAAGTCGCACATCACCGTGTTCACCGACACCACCTGCCCTTATTGCCACAAGCTGCACGCCGAAGTGCCGGCGTTGAACAAGATGGGCATCGAGGTCCGCTACGTGGCGTTCCCGCGCCAAGGGCTGGGTTCGCCGGGTGACCAGCAGTTGCAGGCGGTCTGGTGCTCGACCGACAAGCGCGCGGCGATGGACAAGATGGTCGAAGGCGAGGAAATCAAGGCGGCCAAATGCACCAACCCGGTTTCCCGGCAGTTCGCCCTGGGCCAGTCGATCGGTGTCAATGGTACACCGGCCATCGTTTTGGCCGACGGTCAGGTAATTCCAGGCTATCAGCCGGCCGCACAAGTCGCCAAACTGGCGCTGGCAGCCAAGTAATTCGGTCTCGTCGCAGTCCGTCTTCAGACGAGCACGACCGCGAGCCTCTGGCCCGCCGGTCTCAAACAGCAGGCCGCTGGTGGATCAGCGGCTGTTTTTCACGGCCGACCTCGTGTCGGCCGTTTCATGGGGAGTCAAGAGTGAAACCGGTCAAAGTAGGCATCTGTGGGTTAGGTACCGTCGGTGGCGGCACCTTCAACGTACTTCAGCGTAACGCCGAGGAAATTGCTCGTCGTGCCGGGCGTGGGATCGAAGTGGCACAAATTGCCATTCGCACGCCAAAGCCTCAGTTCCAAACGACCGGTATTGCGATTACCAACGATGTCTTCGAAGTGGCCACGAACCCTGAGATCGACGTCGTCGTAGAGCTGATGGGCGGCTATACCGTTGCCCGTGAGCTGGTACTCAAAGCGATCGAGAACGGCAAGCACGTGGTTACCGCGAACAAGGCGCTGATCGCCGTGCACGGTAACGAAATTTTCGCCAAGGCCCGTGAGAACGGCGTGATCGTGGCCTTCGAGGCCGCAGTGGCGGGCGGCATCCCGGTGATCAAGGCGATCCGCGAAGGCCTGTCGGCCAACCGGATCAACTGGGTGGCCGGTATCATCAACGGTACGGGCAACTTCATCCTCACCGAAATGCGCGAGAAGGGGCGTACCTTCGAGGATGTACTGGCCGAGGCCCAGGCCCTGGGCTACGCCGAGGCCGATCCGACCTTCGACGTCGAGGGTATCGATGCCGCGCACAAGCTGACCATCCTGGCCTCCATCGCCTTCGGTATCCCGCTGCAATTCGACAAGGCCTATACCGAGGGCATCACCAAGCTGACCACCGCCGACGTGAACTACGCCGAAGCGCTGGGCTATCGCATCAAGCACCTGGGTGTGGCGCGCAGCACCGCCGCGGGTATCGAGCTGCGGGTTCACCCGACGCTGATCCCGGCCGATCGTCTGATCGCCAACGTCAACGGCGTGATGAACGCGGTCATGGTCAATGGCGATGCCGCCGGTTCGACCCTGTTCTACGGCGCCGGTGCCGGCATGGAGCCGACGGCCTCCTCGGTGATCGCCGACCTGGTCGATGTAGTGCGGGCCATGACCTCCGATCCGGAGAACCGTGTACCGCACCTGGCCTTCCAGCCGGACTCGCTGTCGGCTCACCCGATCCTGCCCATTGACGCTTGCGAGAGTGCCTACTACCTGCGTATCCAGGCCAAGGACCATCCAGGCGTACTGGCCCAGGTGGCGAGCATCCTGTCGGAACGCGGGATCAACATCGAGTCGATCATGCAGAAGGAAGTCGAGGAGCAGGACGGCCTGGTGCCGATGATCCTGCTGACCCATCGCGTGGTGGAACAACGCATCAACGACGCCATCGCAGCGCTGGAGGCCCTGCAGGGCGTGGTCGGCCCTGTCGTGCGGATCCGCGTCGAGCATTTGAACTGAGTTGGCATCGCCGACTGGAGAGGAATTTTTCATGCGTTACATCAGTACCCGCGGCCAGGCACCCGCGCTGAACTTCGAAGACGTGCTGCTGGCCGGTCTGGCCAGCGATGGCGGCCTGTACGTGCCGGAGAACCTGCCACGCTTCACCCAGGAGGAAATCGCTTCCTGGGCTGGCCTGCCCTACCACGAACTGGCCTTCCGGGTGATGCGCCCGTTCGTCACTGGCAGCATTCCGGATGCGGACTTCAAGAAGATCCTTGAGGACACCTACGGGGTGTTCGCCCATAACGCCGTGGCGCCGCTGCGCCAACTGAACGGCAACGAGTGGGTGCTCGAACTGTTCCACGGCCCGACGCTGGCCTTCAAGGACTTCGCCCTGCAATTGCTGGGGCGCCTGCTGGACTACGTGCTGGCAAAACGCGGCGAGCGCGTGGTGATCATCGGCGCGACGTCCGGCGATACCGGCTCGGCGGCGATCGAAGGCTGCAAGCATTGCGAGAACGTCGACATCTTCATCCTGCACCCGCACAACCGGGTATCGGAAGTGCAGCGCCGGCAGATGACCACCATCTTCGGTGAGAACATCCACAACATCGCCATCGAAGGCAACTTCGACGACTGCCAGGAGATGGTCAAGAACAGCTTCGCCGACCAGAGCTTCCTCAAGGGCACGCGGCTGGTGGCGGTGAACTCGATCAACTGGGCGCGGATCATGGCCCAGATCGTCTACTACTTCCACGCGGCGCTGCAACTGGGCGGCCCGGCGCGTTCGGTCTCGTTCTCGGTGCCGACCGGCAACTTCGGCGATATCTTCGCCGGCTACCTGGCGCGCAACATGGGGCTGCCGATCAACCAACTGATCGTGGCTACCAACCGCAATGACATCCTGCACCGCTTCATGAGCGGCAACCAGTACGTCAAGGAAACCCTGCATGCCACGCTGTCGCCGTCCATGGACATCATGGTGTCGTCGAACTTCGAGCGCCTGCTGTTCGACCTGCACGGTCGCAATGGTGCGGCCATCGCCGGCCTGATGGACACCTTCAAGCAGGGTGGCGGTTTCAGTGTCGAGCAGGATCGCTGGACCGAGGCGCGCAAGCTGTTCGACTCCCTGGCGGTGGACGATGCACAAACCTGCGAGACCATTGCCGAAGTCTTTGCCCAGACTGGCGAAGTGCTCGACCCGCACACGGCCATCGGCGTCAAGGCGGCCCGCGAATGCCGCCGCAGCCTGGACACTCCGATGGTGATCCTGGGGACTGCGCATCCGGTCAAGTTCCCTGAGGCAGTTGAGAAAGCGGGTGTAGGAAAAGCGCTTGAACTACCTGCACACCTTTCGGATTTGTTTGAAAGGGAAGAGCGCTGCACGGTTCTGGCCAATGACCTTAAAGTCATGCAGGCCTTTGTCAGCCAGCATGGCAACCGCGGCAAGCCGCTTTGACCGACTAGAAAGGTCACACTTTAGAGCCCGCCCCTTGGCGGGCTTTATCGTTTTTGCATGCCAAACTTTGCCCCCTGTTTTTCATTTCCATCGAATCAAAGGGGGCGGGTACTTCGCCATGGCGTTTCCGGGGAGATCGATCTATTCCATTCTGGCGTGGCTGTCATGGGTGATGCTGGCGAGTCTGCCGGGCGAGCTGATGGCCGCCCAGGGCTTGCCCTTCAATTTGCCCGCGTCGTTCGTCGAACTGCCCCGACTGCCCCTCGGCGCTGATGAGCGGCGCTGGCTGGGCAATGACCGGAGGCTGCGGGTGGGCATCTCGGTGGCCGATTATGAACCCATCGATATCACCAGCGACCGCAATCGCTACCAGGGCATCAGTGCCGACTATGTGGCCCTGATCCGCGATCGGCTCGGGGTGCAGGTGGAAGTGCTGGGGTTCGTCGAGCGGGACCAGGCCGTCGAGGCGCTGCTCGAGGGGCAGATCGATGTGCTGACCAGCGCCAACGGCTTCGAACGGGGCTTTCCCGAACTGGCCTTTTCCAGTGAATACATGCCGGATCGCTCGGTGATCGTCAGTCGCAGTGAAACCCCGAACCCCGACGATCTGCGAGGACGCAAGGTACTCCTGCTCGAAGGCTACGCCGATGCCGCGGTGGTGCATGCCACTTATCCCCAGAGCCGGATCATCCTCGCCCCGACCCTCTACAGTGCCCTGGAGGCACTGCTCCAGGGCGAGGTCGACGCCTTCATCGGCAATGAGGTCATCGTCAGGGCCTACAAGACCCTGCGCCCCTACATGGGCTTGCAGATCCGCGGGCAAAGCGCTTTGCCACCGATCGGTTTCGCATTCGCCACGCGCAAGTCGGAGCCTCTGCTCGGCGCCCTGATCCAGCGTGTGCTGGATAGCCTGGACGAAGCGGTACGGCGGGAGATCCTCGCGCGCTGGACCACCGGTTTCGGCTCGGACATCGCCCAGCCGCGAGTCGAGCTGACTGCGGCGGAGCAGGCCTGGATCGACAGCCATCCGCGGGTGAGCGTGGCTTCCCAGCAGTACCCGCCGTATATCTACAAGGATGTCCACAATCGTTGGGTCGGTCTCAATGCCGATCTGCTGGCGCGGATCTCGCGGATGACCGGCCTGCAGTTCGTCTTCGACGAGAGTTTCTCCACGGTCCAGACCCTGGAGATGCTCAAGGATGGTCGGGCCCTGATGAATGGCTCGCTGGCTGAAAGCCCGGAGCGCAAGGCCTTCCTGAATTTCACCTATGCGTTTGGCGGCAGTTCCTGGGTATTTGTCGTACCGGTCGATGCGCCCCCGCTGAGCTCGCTCAGCCAACTGGCCGGTCGCGTGCTGGCACTGCCCGAGGAACATGCACTGCAGGCCATGATCCGCCGCGAGTATCCCGATGTGGTGCTGCGTGGTGTCCGGACCCAGGAGGAGGCCAGGGCGCTGGTCGAAAGCGGTGCGGCGGCGGCAACCATCCAGAGCGACACCCTGGCCTATCTGCACCCTCCCGGCAGGCTGAAGGTCGGTCGTAGAGTGGAAGGGCTCTGGTCGGCGGACAGCTTCTCCGTCGCCAAGAGCTCTCCTGAGTTGCTCGGCATCCTCAACAAGTCCCTGGAGGCCTTTCCGGTCGCAGAGCTGCGGGCCTTGCGCATCAAGTGGCTGGGTGCCGTCCCGGTGGCTGCGCCGCCCTCGGTCTGGAAGCGGGTGCCGCGTTGGGCCTATGGGCTGGCTGTTGCCCTGCTGGTGGTGGGCGGGGTCTCGCTCATCTGGAACCGTCGCCTGAATGTCCAGATTCGCCAGCGCCGCCAGGCCGAACGGCAGCTCAGTGACCGGCTGGCGTTCCAGCGCGCATTGCTCGACGGCATTCCCGATCCGATCTTCGTACGGGACCTGCAGGGGCGCCTGATCAGTTGCAATCGTAGCTATGAGCAACGCCTGGCGACGACGCTGGAGCAGGTGCGCGGGCGTCGAATCACCGAGGAGGGCCTGCTGCTGCCGGCGGTCGCGCAGGCGCTGCATGACGACTTCCTGTCGTTGCTGGAGAACCAGCAGCCGGTGTTCAGTGACCGGACGCTGGAGTTCCTCAATTGCAGCATCGATGTCTATCTGTGGATGGTGCCGTTCCACTCGGCGGGGGCGCAGTTGCAGGGGCTGTTGGGGGGCTGGATCGACATCACCGAGCGAAAGCAGCTCGAGGTGCAACTGACCGAGGCCCGCCGCCAGGCCGAGCGTGCCAGCCAGGCCAAGAGTGCGTTCCTGGCCACCATGAGCCATGAGATACGCACGCCCATGGCGGCGATCATCGGCCTGCTCGAGGTCGAGCGGGAGCAGGCACTGGCCCGTGGGCAGGTGTTCTCGCAGGGGTTGCAGGTAGCCTACCAGTCGGCCCGGGAATTGACCGCGCTGATCGGCGACAGCCTTGACCTGGCCAAGATCGAGGCCGGTGGCATGCGCCTGGTGCCGCAGCCGACCGACTTGAGAAACCTGCTTGAGGGAGTCGTGCAACTGTTCGAGGCATTGGCCCGGGACAAGGGCGTCGTCCTGAGCCTGGGTATCGATCCGCTGCTGGCGAGCCTGTATTGGCTCGATCCGCTGCGTTTGCGGCAGATCCTGCACAATCTGATCGGCAATGCGCTGAAGTTCACCAGCCGGGGATTCGTCCGCGTGCGGGTCCTGCGCTGTGCACAGGTGGCGGGCACTGACCGCCTGCGTATCGATATCGAGGATTCCGGCCGGGGCATCGGCCCCGAGCAGCAGGCGATGCTGTTTTCGCCCTTCGTCCAGGCCCACGGCGATGCCGATGCGGGGCATGAGGGCACCGGCCTGGGGCTGAGCATCTGCAAGCAACTGGTGGAGTTGATGGACGGCTCCATCGAACTTGAGAGCCAGCCGGGGCTGGGCACCCGCGTGCACATCGAGCTGGCGTTCAGGCGCGAAACGCAACCTGTGCTACCCGCACCGTCGAACGGCGCAAGGTGTCGCCTGCCGTGCCTGAACGTGCTGATCATCGATGACCTGTCCGCCAACCGCCTGGTGCTGCAACAGCAGCTCGGCTTTCTCGGGCAGAACGTCGAGGCCTGCCAGACCGCGCAGGCGGCGTTGCAGGCCTGGCAAGGCCGGCATTTCGACCTGGTCATCAGCGATTGCAACATGCCCGGCATGAGCGGCTATCAACTGGCACGGGCCCTGCGCCAGCTGGAGGCCGAGGCGCAACGGCCACCCTGCATGATCGTCGGTTGTACGGCCAATGCCATGAGCGACGAGCGCCAACGCTGCCAGCAGGCCGGCATGAACGACCTGCTGGTCAAGCCGGTTCTTCTTGACGACCTGACTCGGCTGTTGACGCAGATCGTGCCCCGGGAAAGCTCCTTCGACATCCAGACGCTCATCGACATGACCCACGCCGATGCCGGCGTGCTCCAGCACATGCTGCTGGAATTGTGGCGAAACCTGCGCGACGAGCGTGCCGAACTGCAATCGCGGCTTGGCCTGGACGACTGGGACGGCGTGGCGGCCTGCGTGCATCGCCTCAAGGGGATCGCCTGTCTCGTCGATGCGATTGCCCTGGCGCAGGCCTGCGTCGACATGGATCACTGCGTACGCCTGAGGCAGCCCGAGCAGTTGCCCGCGACCGGGCAGGTGCTCAAGGCCGTGATCGACCGGATGATCGCCGACATCGAGCCGAACCTGCAGGAAAAACCGGCACTTTAGGACTTGTCCTATGGGGAACCCCGGGCAGCCTGGCTAAGGTGGAAGGCCGATGCGGATAACCACCGCTTCCACCTGCGGAGATCATCGATGCGTTCGCTCAGGATCCTGATTCTTGAAGACAATCCCTTTCAACTGATGGCCTTGCATCAGATGCTCAATGCCAATGGCGTCTTTGATGTGCTCACTGCCGAAAATGTCGAGAGTGCGCGCCTGTCGCTGACCAATCGCGGGCCGGTGGACATTGCCATCTGCGATCTGCAGTTGGAGGAGGGTGATGGCCTGGAACTGATCCGGCACCTGGCGGAAACCCGCGAGGCCCAGGCCCTGATCATTCTCAGCAGCCTTGACACGGAACTGCGCGAGGGCGCCGCCCACATGGCCCGGCAACAGGGGTTGCATGTGCTGGGCTGCCTGCTCAAGCCTGCCACGGCAGCCATACTCGGTGAGCTGCTGGCAACCTATCAACGCCGTTTCGGCCGCCAGCGGCCCGGTCTGCCGTTGGCCCAGGTCTGTGAACTGCTGTCGCTGGACGAGTTGCAGGCGGGGGCCGGGCCTGGCGCGATCCGCAAGTACTGCGAGGCCTTCTTTCAACCGAAGGTCAGTGGCGATGGCCGGGTGCAGGGAGTCGAGGCGCTGGCCCGCTGGCAACACCCGGAGCAGGGCACGCTGCTGCCCGATACCTTCATCCCGGTGCTCAAGTATGCCGGGCTTTCCCAGGCCCTGACCTGGCACATGCTCGAGCAGGCCATCGGGCTGTCGATGGAGGTGTATCTGGGAACCGACCAGTATCTGCCGGTGACGGTGAATATCCCGGGGTTGATGGTGGAACAGGCGGATTTCGCCGGCCAGCTTGGCGAACTGCTGGCCCGTTTCGAACTGCCCGCCGAATGCTTGACCCTGGAGGTGATCGACGGCACCGACTGCACCAGCGAGGCGGCCCAGGCCGAAGGCATGTTGCGTTTGCGGATGCTCGGCTGCCAGCTGTCGATCGGTGACTTTGGGGTCGCCGGTGCCGGGCTGCAGAGGTTGCTTGAGTTGCCTTTCTCGGAGTTGAAGATCGCCCCGCGTTTCGTCAGCGGCATGGCCGAGGATTCACGCAGACGCTCGATCGTCGCCGGGGTGTTGAGCATGGCCAAGGGCATGGGGTTGCGTGCGGTCATCACTGGGGTTGGAACCGACGAGGAATATCGGCTGACCCGGGAACTGGGCGACGTGTTGGTTCAGGGGCGATTCATTGCCGCGCCGATGAGTCGTGCCGAACTGCTGCCCTGGTTGCAATGGGCAGGGCTCGCCAACGTCCCCGAGCGAGAGCGCCAACCTGGCTAGAGCTAGGACAACCCCTGTTCCTGCAGATACAGAAACAGCGCGGCATCGTTGGGTAGGCCCAGCTTGCGCATCGCGCTGATTTTCTGGGCACTGACGGTCTGCTTGCTGCGGCACAGGCGTGCGGCGATCTCACCCACCGTACGGCCCGCCGCCAGCAGACGGGTGACTTCCAGTTCCCGCGGTGAAAGCAGTTCCGGGTCACCCAACCGGTGCGTACCGACTTCCCCGGCCAGGGCCAGGGTCTGGCGCACGGAGTCGGCCACGAACACCTTGCCTTGGCGCACATGCTGGATGGCCATGGGCAATTCATTCGCCAGGCTGGCCTTGCTCAGCAGCCCCATGACCCCCTGATCGAGGATGTAGCGGAACAGTCCGGCATTGTTGAGCATGGTGACGACCACGAGCGGCAGGGCCGGGTAGTTGCGCAGCAGGGCCTCGATCATCCGCAGGCCGTCGTTCTGGTCCGCCGTCGGCATCATGAAATCGGTCACGAGCGCATCGCAGGGGGTGCTGTCGAGCCGATCGAAGAGTTCCCCCGGCGTACTCGCTTCGCCAACGACACGTAGTGCGGGTGTTCGTTCGAGGACGGCCCGCAGGCCGATCAGGAATATCGGATGATCATCCGCCAGGACGATCCGTAGTGGCATCTGTGACGACGAGCTCAAGACAACTCTCCGGTGGCGCAGTGGCGATGTGGCTGAAAACTAAGCAAAAAAGAACAGATGTTCTGGCCTGTGTCTGTGAGTAAAGCCGACGCGGCTTGTAGTAAAAGTCTAAAAACCATTGATCTGATTTTAGCCGCGCTTTCCCCGCTGTTTTTTCCTTGTCATCTTTCTGGTTCATGTTCGGTAGATGTCGATCAGTTCGCAGGACCTGGGAGGTCCCGGCGAACTTTCTTCTCCGACTGGCGGTCACTGACTCCAGGCACCTTTGTTTTCGACCTTTAGGCTTTTGACTATTGAGTGGTGATCGAGATGGAAAGTATCAGCCTGTTGCTCAATGAAGCGCTGAGTCCGTATGCCGTAACCCTGACGCCTTCGGGCGGGCACGGCGAGTGCGTGCTGAGCGTGAGGGGTGTTGCCGGACCGGTTCTGGTGGAGCGTGAGGTCAATCAGGCGCAATTGACCGACAAACGCCTGCTGACGGACGTGGTCGATGGCCTGCATCGTGATCTGCGCATTGCCGAAGGGCGCCTGGAGCCCTGCGTGATTGCGGCCCTGCGTCATGCCGCCGAACATCGAGGCGCGCGCAGCGCCAGCCGGTAGATTTTTTTGGAACCTTCCTTCTGTAGGTGCTGTCAGAATTTATAACGGCAAGAGCAGGCATTGTGCTCCGGTGTTTGTGGCTTGTCGTACTGGTCTTTGTAGGCCACGTTTAGCCCCGAGTCGTCTCCCCACTTCTCGGGGTTTCTTTTGCCCGCAATTCGTCACTGGTCATCGGGAACCAGGAAAAATCCCTTGGCATCTTCCCGGTATTTTTCCCGCTCGGCCGGCGCCAGCCAGCGCGCATAGAGTTCCACCAGCCTGTCCTGGCGCAGTTCGCGCAGGATCTCGTTGATATGGGGAATCGCCGCGCGACCTTGCGGCGTGTTGGAGCAGGCGATCCGGATGAACTGATAAGTGGCTGTATCCCTGATCGGATAGAACGCCAGGTCGTCTTCGGCGATCTGTTGCTGGCGGGCCTGATAGCGAACCTCCACACCGTAGCCGAGCAGTGCCTTCAGACGCCCCATGCGTTGCATCTGCAGCAGGCTGCCAAGGGCGTCGTTGCCGTAGTGACGCACCAGGTACTGTTCGTTGGTGTGGGACAGCACATCATCGATCGGATGGCCGTAGCTGCGTTCGGCGATGATCCCCAGTTGCAGGCTGTGGCTGTTCAACAGTGCGGCGAGATCGACCTGGCCCTCGACCAGAAAGGGTTCGATCAGCCCGCGGTCCTTCTTTCGAACCACCAGCCCGTTGCTGGTGGTACCCATGCTGCGAATGGAAAACAGCATTTTCTGCGCCCGTGCCGGCGTCCACAGCAGCGCCGGGTCGCAGGTGAAGGCTGGGCTGTCGAGCATTTGCATGCCCCGTGCCCGGTTGACCCGCAGTATGGTGTGGTCGTACTCCGGCAACCGCTCCATCAGCAGCGGCAGCATCTGGTCCACGGCCCCCTGGCCCTGTTGCGGCCCATCGAAAATGCTCAGGGGCGGCAGGTCCCGCAGCAGCCAGATCAGGGTCTCCCTGGCCTGCGCGCCAGGTGACAGCACTCCGATCAATATCGCCAACAGCGTGGGAACGAGGCGTCGCCACAAGGCACTGGGAGTCATGAGGTGAATACCTTCCTCGGCTTGAAACCAGTCGTTGGTTAGCGTCACACGTCAAATGGCGCCACTTTCACGCAGTCGGGCAATGCCTGCCGCATCGTAGCCAAGGCTGCCCAGCACCTCGGCGTTGTGTTCGCCCAACCGCGGCCCGACCCATTCGCTGGAGCCAGGTGTTTCCGAGAGTTTCGGCACGATGCCGGGCATCTTGAAGTCCTTGCCGTCCGGCAGCTTGGCCTGCAGGAACATTTCCCGGGCGAGGAATTGCGGATCGCCGAACATGTCCTCGGCACTGTAGATGCGGCTGGCGGGGACTTCGGCCGCCGCCAGTACGGCGAGCACCGTGTCCAGCGGCTGGGCGTTGGCCCAGCGGTCGATCACGCCATAGAGTTCGTCACGTCGGCTGTCGCGCCCGTCGTTGCTGGCCAGTTGCGGGTCGTTCGCCAGGTCCTCGCGGCCGATGGCCAGCATGAAGCGCCTGAAGATCGCGTCGCCGTTGGCGCCGATCTGCACATGCCGGCCATCGGCGGTGGTGTGGATCGACGACGGGGTGATACCGGGCATGATATTGCCGGTGCGTTCGCGGATGAAACCGAACACGTCGAATTCCGGCACCATGCTTTCCATCATCGCGAAGATGGCTTCGTACAGGGCGACATCCACCATTTGTCCCTGGCCGCCGTTCACTTCGCGATGACGCAGGGCCATCAGCGCCCCGATCACGCCCCACAGTGCGGCGATCGAGTCGCCGATGGAAATGCCGGTGCGTACCGGCGGGCGGTCCTCGAAACCGGTGATGTAGCGCAGCCCGCCCATGGATTCGCCGACCGCCCCAAAGCCCGGCTGGTCCTTCATCGGCCCGGTCTGGCCGAACCCGGACAGGCGCACCATGACCAGCCTGGGGTTCAGCGCATGCAGGGTCTCCCAGCCCAGGCCGAGTTTTTCCAGGACGCCGGGACGGAAGTTTTCGATCAGGATGTCGGCTTCGCTCAGCAGTTGCTTGAGAATCGCCAGTGCGTCCGGATTTTTCAGGTTCAGTGTCAGGGATTTCTTGTTACGCGCCTGGACGAACCACCACAGCGACGTGCCCTCGTAGAGCTTGCGCCACTTGCGCAACGGATCGCCGCCGTCCGGCGACTCGACCTTGATCACCTGTGCGCCGAATTCGGCGCAGATCCGCGAGGCGAAAGGGCCGGCGATCAGGGTTCCGAGTTCGATGACTTTCAGGCCCGAGAGAGGTTTGGCGGCGACTGACATGGACGATCCTGTAGGACAAGATAGGGGTTGTAGAGCCTTTTAACATGGCGCGCGTCATCTTCCTAACCATCGACAGTCGTTGATTGACCCGGGTATCGGTTAGACTGGCCACCTTTCCCGTCTTTAGAAGCCCTGTTCATGGCCCAGCCGTCCACGACCTACAAGTTCGAACTCAACCTCACCGACCTGGATCGCAACGTCTACGAGAGCGTCAAGCAGACCATCGCCCGCCACCCTTCGGAAACCGAGGAACGCATGGCGGTACGGCTGCTGGCCTACGCCCTGTGGTACAACGAACTGCTGGCATTTGGTCGCGGTCTGTCAGAGGTAGACGAACCAGCGCTGTGGGAAAAAAGCCTGGATGATCGGGTATTGCACTGGATCGAAGTCGGCCAGCCGGACGCCGAACGCCTGACCTGGTGCTCGCGTCGCACCGAGCGCACCAGCCTGCTGGCCTATGGCAGCCTGCGGGTCTGGGAAGGCAAGGTGGTGCCGGCGGTGAAGAACCTGAAGAACGTCAATATCGCCGCGATCCCCAGGATGTGCTGGAAACCCTGGCCCAGGACATGCCGCGGGTGATCAAGTGGGACGTGATGATCAGCGACGGCACCGTCTTCGTCACCGACGACCGTGGCCAGCACGAAGTCCAGCTCCAGTGGCTGCTGGGCGAGCGCGGCTGAGTCCGGCCGCCGTTTCAACTCCCGCGTACTGAAAAGAGAAATTCCGCCAGCGTTATGCGTATCGAACCCCGCCCCCTGCCCGCCACCCTGCCGTTTCTCGGTGACCTGCCGCCCCTGCTGACCCGCCTGTACGCCGCGCGGGGCGTCGCTTCCCAGGCCGAACTGGACAAGAGCCTGGCACGGCTGATTCCCTTCCAGCAGCTCAAGGGCATCGAGGCGGCGGTGGACCTGCTGGTGGTGGCGTTGGAGCAGCGCCAGCGGATCCTCATCGTCGGCGACTTCGATGCCGATGGCGCCACCGCCAGCACCGTCGGGGTGCTCGGCCTGCGCCTGCTGGGCGCGGCCCATGTCGACTATCTGGTGCCGAACCGCTTCGACTATGGCTATGGCCTGACCCCGGAAATCGTCGCTGTGGCCCTGCAACGCGAGCCGCAATTGCTGATTACCGTCGACAACGGCATCTCCAGCATCGATGGCGTGCAGGCGGCCAAGGCCGCGGGGCTGAGCGTGCTGGTCACCGACCACCACCTGCCGGGGAGCGAACTGCCGGCGGCCGATGCCATCGTCAACCCGAACCAGCCCGGCTGCGAGTTCCCGAGCAAGGCCCTGGCCGGGGTCGGGGTGATCTTCTACGTGCTGATGGCCCTGCGCGCGCGCCTGCGCAGCCTGGGCTGGTACGACAGCCGGCCGCAGCCGAACATCGGCGAACTGCTCGACCTGGTGGCTCTGGGCAGCGTCGCCGACGTGGTACCGCTGGACGCCAACAACCGCATCCTGGTGCATCAGGGCCTCGAGCGGATTCGTGCCGGCCGCGCCCGGCCGGGGCTCAAGGCGATCCTGCAGGTGGCCAAGCGCGACCCGGCGCGGCTGACCTCCACCGACCTGGGGTTCATCCTCGGCCCGCGCCTGAACGCGGCCGGGCGCCTGGACGACATGAGCCTGGGGATCGAGTGTCTGCTCTGTGAAGATCCGGCCCTGGCCCTGGAAATGGCGACGCAACTCGACGAGATGAACAAGGACCGCAAGTCCATCGAGCAGGGCATGCAGCGTGAGGCCCTGGCCCAGCTCAAGGAACTGCCGGAAGACTCGATGCCATTCGGCCTGTGCCTGTTCGACCCGGACTGGCACCAGGGGGTGATCGGCATTCTCGCCTCGCGGATGAAGGAGCGTTATCACCGCCCGACCATCGCTTTCGCCGATGCCGGTGATGGCATGCTCAAGGGCTCCGGTCGTTCGGTGGCGGGTTTTCATATCCGCGATGCGCTGAGCGTGGTGGCGGCGCAGCATCCGGAGCTGATGAGCAAGTACGGCGGTCACGCCATGGCCGCCGGCCTGAGCCTGCCGCAGGAGAATTTCCCGCTGTTCGCCGAGGCCTTCGATGCCGAGGTGCGTCGTCAACTCAGCGAGGATGACCTCACCGGACGCCTGCAGACCGACGGTACGCTGGCCCTGGAGGAATTCAACCTGGAACTGGCCCGGGCGCTGCGCAATGCCGGCCCGTGGGGCCAGCACTTCCCCGAGCCGCTGTTCCATGGCGTCTTCCAACTGGTGGAAAAACGCATCGTCGGCGAGCGGCATCTGAAGGTGGTGCTGAGAAGCGAATGCGGTTCGCTGAAGCTCGATGGCATCGCCTTCGGTATCGACCCTGAGGTCTGGGCCAATGCCCGGGTCGACTGGGTCGAACTGGCCTACAAGCTCGATCTCAACGAATTCCGCGGCAAGGAAAGCGTGCAGCTGATGATCGCCCATATCGAGCCGCGCTGAGATTTGCCGCGGCTGAACCCTCCGGTGTCCGTCATTGTCGACTAGGCTCTAAGCACTGTCTGAATGGTCTTGTGACGTTGTCTTCCTTTCTACCCGCCGGGGGCGGTCATCTACTTCGTTCATGTCACTCGCCGACGTTCTCACAGAACCCTGGAGCCAGCCCACTTGATTTGAGAGGTGCCCCATGAGTCTGCTGCTTGAACCCTATACCCTTCGTCAACTGACCCTGGCGAACCGCATCGCGGTCTCGCCGATGTGCCAATACTCCAGCGTCGATGGCCTGGCCAACGACTGGCATCTGGTTCACCTCGGCAGCCGCGCGGTAGGCGGTGCCGGGCTGGTTTTCACCGAAGCCACGGCGGTGACCGCCGACGGCCGCATCACCGCCCAGGACCTGGGGCTGTGGAACGACGAACAGATCGAGCCGTTGCAGCGCATCACCCGCTTCATCGCCGCCCAGGGTTCTGTCGCCGGTATCCAGCTGGCCCATGCCGGACGCAAGGCCAGCACCCACCGGCCATGGCTGGGCAAGCATGGCAGCGTCAAGCCGGAAGAGGGCGGCTGGACACCGGTCGGACCGTCGCCGATCGCCTTCGACCCGCAGCACACCCAGCCCGTGCAACTCGATGAGGGGCAGATCGCCGAAGTGATCCAGGCATTCGTCGCGGCGGCCCGGCGTGCCCTGGTCGCCGGTTTCAAGGTGGTCGAGGTGCATGCGGCCCATGGCTACCTGCTGCATCAGTTTCTTTCGCCACTGAGCAATCAGCGTCGTGACCAGTATGGCGGTTCGTTCGACAACCGCATCCGCCTGGTCCTGCAGGTAAGCGAGGCGGTGCGGGCGGTCTGGCCCGAGGAACTGCCGTTGTTCGTCCGCGTATCGGCCACCGACTGGGTGGAGGATGGCTGGAACCCGGATGAAACCGTGGAGCTGGCACGACGCCTGAAGGCGCTGGGTGTCGACCTGATCGACGTGTCCTCGGGAGGCACCGCCGCCAATGCCGAGATTCCCACCGGGCCCGGCTACCAGACCCGCTTCGCCGAGCGTGTACGCAAGGAATCCGGTATCGCCACCGGCACGGTCGGCCTGATCACCGAACCGGCCCAGGCCGAACACATCCTGCGGACCTGCCAGGCTGATATCATCCTATTGGCCCGCGAACTGCTGCGCGACCCCTACTGGCCGCTGCACGCCGACGACGACCTGGGCGGACGCAAGGCGGTCTGGCCGGCGCAGTACCAGCGTGCGACCCATCGCGACCAACCCATCCACGAATCGGATCTGCGTGAATAGAAAGGCCATAAGGTGTTGATTGAGCGAGACCTGCAGTTGAGTGACCTGGGCCAGTTGGCACTGATCGATCGCAAGGAACTGATCGAACAGTTCTACCGCGTCCAGGCCGGGAGCCTTGAACTGTACGATGAATACTGCGCCATGACCGGATGGCCGGAGGGCGAGGCGGAGCAGGATGCCGTGATCCTGCGCCGCTGCTTCGACCAGGGCGCCTGGTTCCACGGCGTGTTCGCCGGCCCGACGCTGGTGGCGGCGGCGGTGCTGGACGGCAAGCTCATCGGCAACGACGGGCGGCGCCTGCTGCAACTCAAGTTCCTGCACGTCAGCCACGACTATCGTGGCACCGGCCTGGCGACCCGGCTGTTCGCCAAGGCCGCCGCCCAGGCCCGCAGCCAGGGCGTCGATGGCCTGTATGTCTCGGCCACCCCTTCGCGCAATACCGTGGAGTTTTACCTGCGGCGTGGCTGCCGGCTGCTGGAGCGGCCCGATCCTGGCCTATACGCATTGGAACCCGACGATATCCACCTGTATTTCGACGTGCGTTGACGCCGCGCTCCACGTGGTGGTGCAAGCAATTTGCGTGATTTTCCTACTTCAAATTCCGAAAAGATCTTAGCCAAAGGCCGATACTTCCTACCCTTAGGCTAAGTCTGAGGCGCTCGGCCCAGGCGGTTCCTGTCCCGTCACAGAAGGAAGGCGTCCATGGCAAAGGAGCGGAGCATCTTCGGTTTCATGCTGTTTCTCTGGCGTTTCAGGGCACCGCCCGCGCCCCGGGTGCACCGGCTCAGCCCGCAGGAGCGGGAGCTGGTGGAACGTTATCGGACGCTTTCTGAATCAGACCGCGACGCGCTGTTCTGCCTGCTGAACCAGATGGGCAGCGTGTCGCGGTTCTGATCGCCGATGAATGATCGTACCCACGCTCGGCGTGGGCACGCAGCCGGTGACGCTCTGCGTCACAAGAGCGGACACCGGCTTCAGCCTATTTCCCCCACCGCCCGCCAGGCCTCGTCGATCGCCGCATGGGCATACGCACTCCACGCCGCATCGGAGTTGGCGATGCTCACCCGGCCGACCGGCTGGCGCGCCAGGTTCATCAGCTTTTCGCTTTCGGCGGCGTCGTCGAACAGGCTGTTGGAGAAGTAGGCGTAGCCGTGGGACCAGCGGTTGACGGTGATCGCCAGGATGTCGGTTTCATGGTTGAAACCACCGGGGCCGAGCATACGCTGCAACTGGTCGCGCAGTTGCGTTTCCAGTTGCTCGAAGGTCTGCCCGTAGAGCTTGCCGCGGCCGGCGCGGGCCTGGTCGCGGGCGTTCATGCCGCTGTTGGGGCTGGTGGGCACATAGACCATGTGCAGGCCGATCGGTTGGCTCGGGTCCCTCGGGTGCTCGTAGCCGCCCAGGCTCACCGGATAGTCGAGCTTGATCCGGCTGTAGGGCTGGGTGGCGGCGTAGATCTCGTGCACGCCGAGTTTCTGGAACGCCTGCCAGTTGCGGATCACCACCTTGGTGTAAACCAGCGGGAACTTCACGTTCTGGCTCAGGGCATGGGCCTGGGGCTGGGGCAGGTCGCGCAGCAGGTAGGGGATCATCATGTTGTAGCAGGCGAGGATGCAGTGCCTGCCACGTACCTGGCTCAACTGGCCGCCCCGGCTGTAGCCGACATTCACGCCCTTGCCGACGTTGCGCACGCTGACCACGGTGCTGTTCAGGCGCAGTTGGACCGGCGAGCGGGGCTGGTCGAGCCTGGTGTAGTCGAAGGACGCCAGGACGATGTCCTCCA
This sequence comes from Pseudomonas sp. Tof1, assembly GCF_055390395.1. Taxonomy (NCBI): domain Bacteria; kingdom Pseudomonadati; phylum Pseudomonadota; class Gammaproteobacteria; order Pseudomonadales; family Pseudomonadaceae; genus Pseudomonas; species Pseudomonas sp. Tof1. The sequence goes on from NZ_AP024344.1 coordinate 1,274,303, forward strand.
TGCCGTGGCCGGGGGCGACGGCCGGAATCAGGCTGCGCACCAGCAGGCGGGCGAGGGAGGCGTTGCCGTCCGGGAAGTGGTAGATGTACGGCTCTTCCATCTCCGCCTTGGCTTCCTCGCTGATGGGCTCCAGGTTCATGGCGCCGAAGCCGGGGAAACCGACGTTGTAGGCGTCGAGCGCCGCCACGGCGTCGATGCTCAGGGCCGAGAAGTCGTTGGTGCGGCTCTGGAAGTACTTCACCGCGGTTTCCGACAGGCCGACATCCTTGAGCAGGAAATCGCGGTAGCTGGTGGCGGCCAGGTGCGCGGCCTTCTCCTTGGCACTCTTGCCCCCCAGGTAGTCGCGGGGCGCCTGGTGCAGCTCGATCAGTGCCTGGCGGTCGGCGGGCGGCAGTGGGAAATCGTTGATGAACGCGTCGATGGGGCGGGCGTTCAACTGCTGCGGGGCGATGTCGTCGGCGACCATCGGTGTCGGGTCGCCGCTCACCAGTTTGTCCTCGCCGAAGTTCTCCCGGTCGAAGAACACCCCGCGTGACAGCCCCAGGCCCGGATAGAACGAACGGTCGAAGGCGGTTTCGAAACGCCTGATATCGACCCCGAGTTTTTTCAGCAGGCCGTTGACCTGCTGGCTGTACAGGTGGTTCGGCGACTGGAAGGCTTCGCTGCCGCCGTAGCCGAGGATCATGCGGCCGCCGGCGGAGAATTCGTTGCGCTTGGCGTGGCCGCCGAAGTCGTCGTGGTTGTCGAGGATCAGGATGCGCGCCTTCGGGTGTTTCTCCCGATAGAACCACGCCGCCGCCAGGCCGCTGAGGCCGCCGCCCACTACCACCAGGTCGTACTCGCCGGTCATTGGCAGGTGGTCGGTGTCGAAGACCTTCTTCTCCCAGCCCATCTGGTGGGCCACCTCGAACGCGCCGACATGGCTGCCGCGCAGGCCGGTCAGCGCCGGCGGGTAGTAGCGCCCCTCCGGTGCGGCCTGGAGCAGTTGCAGCGGGGTCATGCCGGCGGCGAGGGTGATGGCGACGCCATTGAGGAAGTCGCGGCGGGTGATGTCCATGTTGAATCCTTGTCTTGTTGTTGTCATGGCCCGGGCAGCGGTCGCCTGCCCGGGCAGTTGCCGTTACCGGCTGATTTTCCAGGCGTCGCCTGCTGGCGCGGTGCCGCGGTCATGGGGCTTGCCCAGCCACAGGTAGAGCAGGCCGAGGCCGATGACGATCGCGGTGGTCAGGACCATGGCGTAGTTGGTGTACCAGGGCGCATCCGGGGTCCGCGGCCAGGCCATGTTGACGATGGCACTGACACCATAGAGCAGGGCGCCGATGTTCACCGGCAGGCCCCAGGCCCCCAGGTTGAACTGGCCACTGGGTTTCCAGCCGCGCGCCCGGGCGAACAGGGCGGCGAGCACGATCATCTGGAAGGCCAGGTAGATGCCGATGGCGGCGAAGCTGACGATGGTCGCCACCGCATCCTGCAGGAAGAAGCCCAGGGCGATGATCAGTGCCGGCAGCACGCCGGAGACGAACAGCGCCGGGACCGGCACCTGGGTGGTCGGCGAGAGGCGCTTGAGCAACGGGCTGCCGATCACCATCTCGTCGCGGGCGTAGGCGTATAACAGGCGGCTGGCGGCGGCCTGCAGGCTGATCACACAGGAGATGAACGAGATCATCACCACGCCCATCACCACTTTCGATCCGACGCTGCCGAAGGCGTTGTCGAGGATGGTCGTTACCGGGTCCTTGTCGGTGCCGTTGATCACCGCCTGCATGTCCGGTACGGCGAGGATCAGCGCCAGGCAGGCGAACATCGCCGCGACACCGCCGATGTAGATGGTCATGCGCATGGCCACCGGAATGCGTTTGCTCGGGTTCGGGGTTTCCTCGGCCACGTCGCCGCAGGCTTCGAAGCCGTAATAGAGGAACATGCCGGCCAGGGACGCGGTGAGGAACGCCGGCAGGTAGGAGCCATCGACGCGGATGTCGAAGGTGTTGAACAGCACGCTCAGGGGCTGGTGGCGTTCGAAGACCAGCAGGTAGACGCCGACGACCACCGCGCCGACCAGTTCGCAGAGAAAGCCGAACAGGGCGATGCGCGCCAGGGTCTTGGTGCCGCTGAGGTTGATCAGGGTGGCGAACAGCGTCAGCACCAGGGCGATGACGATGTTGGTGTTGTTGCTCGGCTCGAAACCGAGCATGGCCGCCAGGTACGGGCCGGCACCGACGGCGACGGCGGCGATGGTTACGCACAGGGCGATGGAGTAGATCCAGCCGACCATCCACGCCCAGCGCTTGCCGACCAGGCGCCGGGCCCACGGATAGACGCCGCCGGAGATCGGGAACTGCGAGACCACCTCGCCGAAGATCAGGCACACCAGCAGTTGTCCGCAGCCCACCAGCAGGTAGGCCCAGAACATCGGCGGGCCACCGGCGGCCAGGCACAGGCCGAACAGGGTGTAGACGCCGACCACCGGCGACAGGTAGGTGAAGCCCAGGGCGAAGTTTTCCCACAGGCTCATGCTGCGATTGAAGTTCGAGGTGTAGCCCAGTTGCCTCAGTTGCTCGGCATCGCTGTCGGCGCTGGCGCCGAGATGGGGTTGTGCACTCATGGCGGTATCGCTCCGGAAAAACGGCAAATTCTGGCCGTCCGAAACCGTGGCCGGGCCATGGGGCCCGTCCCGGTTCGATGTTGTCGTGTCGGTTCTGGTTTTCGGGTGGAGCATCCATGGGACCGCTGGGCGGTCCGGCGCCGACAGGCCGGCAGGAAAGCGGCCTGTCGGCGAATCCTTCAGTGCTTGAACATCACATGGCGTACGGTGGTGTAGTCCTCCAGGCCGTACATCGACATATCCTTGCCGTAGCCGGACAGTTTCTGCCCGCCATGGGGCATTTCGCTGACCAGCATGAAGTGGGTGTTGACCCAGGTACAGCCGTACTGCAGGCGTGCCGACAGGCGATGGGCGCGGCCGACATCGGCGGTCCATACCGATGACGCCAGGCCGTAGTCCGAATCGTTGGCCCATTGCAGCACCTGCGCCTCGTCGGTGAAGCGGGTCACCGAGACCACCGGGCCGAACACCTCGCGGCGCACGATCTCGTCGTCCTGCTGGGCGTCCGCCAGCACGGTCGGTTCGAAGAAGAAGCCATTGCCTTCCACCGCCTTGCCACCGGTCACCAGGCGGATGTGCGGCTGGGCGATCGCGCGCTCGACGAAACCGGCGACGCGGTCGCGGTGCTGGGCGGTGATCAGCGGGCCGAGTTCGGTCGACGGATCGTCCTGCAGGCCGTACTGGATGGTGCTCACGGCCGCGCCGAGCTTCTCGACGAACTTCTCGTAGATGCCGGCCTGGGCATACACCCGGCAGGCGGCGGTGCAGTCCTGCCCGGCGTTGTAGAAGCCGAAGGTGCGGATGCCCTCGACGGCGGCATCGATATCGGCGTCATCGAAAATGATCACCGGTGCCTTGCCACCCAGTTCCATGTGCATGCGCTTGACGCTGTCGGCGGTGCTGGAAATGATGTTCGAACCGGTGGCGATCGAGCCGGTCAGCGATACCATGCGCACTTTCGGATGGGTCACCAGCGGGCTGCCGACGCTCGGGCCGCGGCCGAATACCAGGTTCAGCACGCCCGCCGGAAAAATCCCGGCGGCCAGTTCGGCCAGGCGCAGGGCGGTCAGCGGGGTCTGCTCCGACGGCTTGAGCACCACGGTGTTGCCGGCGGCCAGGGCCGGGGCGATTTTCCAGGCGACCATCATCAGCGGGTAGTTCCACGGCGCGATGGAGGCGATCACGCCCACCGGGTCGCGACGGATCATCGAGGTGTGACCCGGCAGGTATTCACCGGCGGCCGAACCGTTCAGGCAGCGGCTGGCGCCGGCGAAGAAGCGGAACACATCGGCAATCGCCGGGATCTCGTCGTTGAGCGCCGCGCTCAGTGGCTTGCCGCAGTTGTCCGACTCCAGCTTCGCCAGTTCCGCGCCGTGGGCCTCGATGGCGTCGGCAAGCTTGAGCAGCAGCAGCGAGCGGTCTTTCGGCGCGGTTTGCGACCAGCTGTCGAAGGCGGCATCGGCGGCGCGTACGGCGGCATCCACCTGGGCCTCGCTGGCCTCCTGGATCTCCACCAGCACACGGCCCAGGGCCGGGTTGAACACGGGTTGGGCCGGGCCTTCGCCGGTGACGAGTTTGCCGTTGATCAGCAGTTTGGTTTGCATATCGATGTCCTCATGACGCATTCACAGGTTCCGATAAACACCGTGTTGTTGACGCGGGTTCCCTGTAGGAGCGGGGCTTGCCCGCGAAGCTTTTAGCGATCTTGCGGATGCATTCGCGGGCAAGCCCTGCTCCTACAGGTTGGGTGTTCATCCTGGTAAAGGGGTTATTTGCCGCTGCCGGCCACGCTTTCACCACCACGGGTCAGGTAGTAGGCGCCGAGGATCGGCAGCATGGTGACCAGCATCACCAGCATCGCCACCACGTTGGTGACCGGTACGTCCCGCGGCCTGCTCAACTGGTTGAGCAGCCAGATCGGCAGGGTGCGTTCGTGCCCGGCGGTGAAGGTGGTGACGATGATCTCGTCGAACGACAGGGCGAAGGCCAGCATGCCGCCGGCCAACAGCGCCGAGCCGAGGTTGGGCAGGATGATGTAGCGGAAGGTCTGCCAGCCGTCGGCACCGAGATCCATCGACGCCTCGATCAGGCTGTGGGAGGTGCGCCGCAGCCGGGCGATGACGTTGTTGTAGACGATCACCACGCAGAAGGTCGCGTGACCGACGACGATGGTGAACATCCCCGGCTCGATCCCCAGCGACTTGAAGGTCGCCAGCAGGGCGATGCCGGTGATGATCCCCGGCAGGGCGATCGGCAGGATCAGCATCAGCGAGATACCCTGCTTGCCGAAGAACTCGCGGCGATACAGGGCTGCCGAGGCCAGAGTGCCGAGGACCATGGCGATCAGCGTGGCGATCGCCGCAACCTGCAGCGACAGCTTGATCGCCTCCAGCACGTCCGGCCGCGAGAAGGCCACGCTGAACCACTTCAGGGTCAAGCCCTGGGGCGGGAAGCTGAACGCCGCGTCCTCGGTGTTGAAGGCGTACAGGAAGATGATCAGGATCGGGAAGTGCAGGAACACCAGCCCGCCCCAGGCCGCGAGGCGCAGGCCCAGGGAAGCCCGCTCCCCGTGCTTTTCTGACTTAGAGTGCATCGAAGGCCCCCAGGCGTTTGACGATGGACAGGTAGACGGCGATCAGCACGATCGGCACCAGGGTGAAGGCGGCCGCCATGGGCATGTTGCCGATGGCCCCCTGCTGGGCGTAGACCATGCTGCCGACGAAGTAGCCGGGCGGGCCCACCAGTTGCGGCACGATGAAGTCGCCCAGGGTCAGCGAGAAGGTGAAGATCGAGCCGGCGGCGATGCCGGGAATCGACAGCGGCAGGATCACCTGCATGAAGGTCTGGCGCGGCTTCGCCCCGAGGTCGGCGGAAGCCTGCAGCAGCGATGGCGGCAGGCGTTCCAGCGAGGCCTGGATCGGCAGGATCATGAACGGCAGCCAGATGTAGACGAACACCAGGAACCGGCCCAGGTGCGAGGTCGACAGGGTGCTGCCGCCCACTCCGGGAATGCCCAGCACGAACTGCAGCAGTGGCTCCAGGCCCAGGTGCTGGACGAACCACTGGGCGACGCCGCCCTTGGCCAGCAGCAGGGTCCAGGCGTAGGCCTTGACGATGTAGCTGGCCCACATCGGCATCATCACCGCGATGTAGAAGAACGCCTTGGTCTTGCCGCTGGTGTAGCGCGCCATGTAGTAGGCGATCGGGAAGGCGACGATGCCGGCGGCGATCGACACCACCACCGCCATGCACAGGGTGCGCACGATGATGTCGAAGTTCGCCGGATTGAACAGCGCGGCGAAGTTCGCCAGGGTCAGGTCCGGGGTCACCGCCATGGTGAAGTCGTCGAAGGTGTAGAAGCCCTGCCAGAGCAGGGTCAACAGCGAGCCGAGGTAGATCGCGCCGAACCAGATCAGCGGCGGCACCAGCAACAGGGCCAGGTAGACGTTGGGGCGGCGGTAGAGCAGGTTGGAAAACCTGCGCAGGGGGGACGGACCGGCCGTCGTCGGGTTCAGGGTCAGGCTGCTCATGTCACACCTCGCTCGCCAGCTGGATCATGGCTTCGCGCGCCCAGCGGGCGGTGATGCGCTGGCCGGTCTGGTGACGGGCACTGGTGTCCAGCCACTGGGTGTTGGGCTGGCTGATATTGAGGCTCTGGCCGTTGTCCAGTTTCAGTTCGAAGCGCGTGGCGCTGCCCTGGTACTGGATGTCGTGGAGCACGCCGCTGACCTCGACCTCGTTGCCCTGGGCCGGCCCTTCGGCGAAACGCACGTGCTCGGGACGGATCGAGAAGGGCAGGTCGCTGCCACCCAACTGCCGCGCCAGCTCGCCCCGGATCACGTTGGAGGTGCCGACGAACTCGGCGACGAAGGCGGTGGCCGGTTTCATGTAGAGGTTGCGCGGGCTGTCGACCTGCTCGATGCGGCCCTTGTTGAACACCGCCACGCGGTCGGACATCGACAGCGCCTCGGTCTGGTCGTGGGTGACGAAGATGAAGGTGATGCCCAGTTGGCGCTGCAGTTTTTTCAATTCGCTCTGCATCTGTTCGCGCAGCTTGAGGTCCAGTGCGCCGAGGGGCTCGTCGAGCAGCAGCACCCGTGGGCGATTGACCAGGGCCCGGGCCAGGGCCACGCGCTGGCGCTGGCCGCCGGACAGTTGCACCGGCTTGCGCTCGCCGTAGCCGCCCAGGGCGACCATGGCCAGGGCCTCTTCGGCGCGCGCCAGGCGTTCACTCTTGCCGACGCCCTTGACCTTGAGGCCGTAGGCGACGTTGTCGCGCACGTTCATGTGGGGGAACAGCGCGTAGTCCTGGAACACGGTGTTCACGTCGCGCTGGTACGGCGGCAGCCCGGCGGCTTCCTCGCCGTGGATGCGGATCGAACCGGCGCTGGGTTGTTCGAAGCCGGCGATCAGGCGCAGGCAGGTGGTCTTGCCCGAGCCGGAGGGGCCGAGCATGGAGAAGAACTCGCCGTCCTGGATATCGATGGAAACCCGGTCAACGGCCTTCACTTCGCCAAATTGACGGGAAACGTGGGTGAACTGGACTGCAAGCGTCATGATGCGGTGCTCCAAGAAGGCACGGGACGCCGCAGCGGCCCGGCCTGGACTTCTGAAAAAGCTCAATCGAATACGAATGCGACAGGAGAGTCTGGCCCCGTCCCTTGTAGGCGCAGGGCTTGCCCGCGAATGGGCCCTCAAGAACGCTAAAAGCTTCGCGGGCAAGCCCGGCTCCTACAGGAGCGCGGGGCACTTGGGGCTGGTCGGTCAGCGGCCGCCCATGATCGCGATGTAGTCCTGGGTCCAGCGGCTGTACGGCACGAACTTACCGCCCTCGGCCTGCGGGGTCTTCCAGAAGGCGATCTTGTCGAAGGTCTCGAAACCGTTGGTCTTGCAGCCTTCGGCGCCGAGCAGTTCGCTTTCCTTGCACGCCGCGGGCACGGCCGGCAGGGAGCCGAACCAGGCGGCCACGTCACCCTGGACCTTCGGTTGCAGCGACCAGTTCATCCACTTGTAGGCGCAGTTGGGGTGCTTGGCCTCGGCGTGCAGCATGGTGGTATCGGCCCAGCCGGTCACGCCCTCCTTCGGAATGGTCGAGGCCACTGGCTGCTTGTCGGCCTGCAGGCCGTTGACCATGTAGCCCCAGGAGCTGGAAGCGGCGACGCCCTCGTTCTTGAAGTCACTCATCTGCACGGTCGCGTCGTGCCAGTAGCGGTGAATCAGTGGCTGCTGGGCGCGCAGCAGGTCGAGCACGGCCTTGTACTGGGCTTCTGTCAGTTCGTAGGGGTTCTGGATGCCCAGCTCCGGCTTGGCCGACTTGAGGTACAGCGCCGCATCGGCGATGTAGATCGGGCCGTCATAGGCCTGCACGCGCCCCTTGTTCGGCTTGCCGTCCGGCAGGTTCTGCGCTTCGAAGACCACGCCCCAGCTGGTCGGGGCCTGCTTGAACACGTTGGTGTTGTACATCAGCACGTTCGGGCCCCACTGGTAGGGAGTGCCGTAGGTCTGTTTGTTGACCACGTACCACGGGGCATCCTTCAGGCGCGGGTCGAGGTTCTTCCAGTTCGGGATCAGTTCCGGGTTGATCGGCTGCACGCGCTTGCCGACGATCAGGCGCAGCGAGGCATCGCCTGAGGCGGTGACCAGGTCGTAGCCGCCCTTGGCCATCAGGCTGACCATTTCGTCGGAGGTGGCGGCGGTCTTCACACTGACCTTGCAGCCGGTTTCCTTCTCGAAGCCGGTGACCCAGTCGTAGGCTTTGTCGCTTTCGCCCCGTTCGATGTAGCCCGGCCAGGCGACGATATCGAGTTGCCCTTCACCGGCGCCGACGGCTTTCAGGGGTTCGGCGGCCTGGAGGCTGGCGCTGGCCAGCAGGGCGGTGGTCAGTGCACTGAGCAGTGCGGTCTTGTGCGCGAACATCGGTTTTCCCTCTTCTTTAATTATGGTCGGGGCAGTCGAACGAATGATGCATGCCGCTGGCGGCTTGTTATTAAAGTCGTGTGTATTACAGAGTCTGGCCGTGACGCGCCATGATGTGGCGCACCACGCTGTAGTCCTGCAATGAATCGCTGGACAGGTCCTTGCCGTAGCCGGAGCGCTTGAGGCCGCCGTGGGGCATCTCGCTGACCAGCAGGAAGTGGCTGTTGATCCAGGTGCAGCCGTATTGCAGGCGCGAGGCGACCTGCAGCGCCTTGTCCAGGTTCTGGGTCCATACCGATGACGCCAGGGCGTATTCCGAATCGTTGGCCCAGTCCACCGCCTGGCTCAGTTCATCGAAGCGGGTCACCGTGACCACCGGGCCGAAGACTTCGCGCTGGACGATCTCGTCACTCTGCCGGCAGCCGGCCAGCAGCGTCGGCTGATAGTAGAAGCCGGGGCCGGAATGCACCGCCGCACCGGTCACCCGTTCGATATGCGGCTGGCCGAGGGCGCGTTCAACGAAGCTGGCGACGCGGTCGCGCTGGCGGGTGCTGATCAGCGGGCCGATCTCGTTGTCGGTATCGCGTTTGCCGGCAAAGCGCAGGCTGGCCACCGCCGCGCCGAGTTCGGCCACCAGGCGGTCGTGAATCCCGGCCTGGGCGTAGATCCGGCAGGCGGCGGTGCAATCCTGGCCGGCGTTGTAGTAGCCGTAGCTGCGCACGCCCTCGACCACCGCCTGGAGGTCGGCATCATTGCAGACGATCACCGGCGCCTTGCCGCCGAGTTCCAGGTGGGTGCGTTTCACGCTTTTCGCCGCGGCCTGGAGGATTTTCTGCCCGGTGACGATATCGCCGGTCAGCGACACCATGCGCACCTTCGGGTGGCTGACCAGGTGGCTGCCGACGCCTTCGCCGCCGCCGCAGACGATGTTGATCACGCCGGCCGGCAGCAGCTCGGCCAGGGTCGGGGCCAGGGCCAGGATCGACAGCGGCGTGTGCTCGGACGGCTTGAACACCAGGGTATTGCCGGCGGCCAGTGCCGGGGCGATCTTCCACGCGGCCATCATGATCGGGTAGTTCCATGGCGCGATGGAGGCGACCACGCCGATCGGGTCGCGGCGAACCATGCTGGTATAGCCCGGCAGGTATTCGCCGGACAGTTGCCCGGTCTGGCAGCGCACCGCGCCGGCGAAGAAACGGAACACGTCGACGGTCGCGCTGAGGTCGTCCTGGCGCGCCAGGTGCAGCGGCTTGCCGCAGTTCAGCGATTCGAGGCGGGCCAGCAGCTCGGCGTTTTTCTCCACCGCGTCGGCGATCGCCAGGAGGATGTTCGAGCGTTGCTGCGGGGTGGTCCGCGACCAGCCGGCGAACGCCCGGTGGGCGGCGAGGATCGCGCTTTCGACCTGTTCGCTGCTGGCTTCGGCGATCTGCGTGATGACCTCGCCCGTGGCCGGGTTGAGGATCGGTTCGACGAAACCTTGGCCTGCGACGAGCTCACCATCGATCAGCAATGAGGTGAACAGCGGGGTCGGGTGCGCGCCAGCCATTTTGCGAGTTCTCTTTTCTTTTGTGGCCATGGAGCTTCCCTTGCAGCTGGAGTCCGGCCTTTCTCTATATGGATGGAAAGAGACTAGTGGCCGAACGAGAGGTCGACAAATACTAAATATTGAAAGCGGCGTTCGATTAAATCGATGGCTTGCGTCCACCATGGGGTTGTTCGCGAGCCACGGTGAGGAACGGGTCGACCAGCGTCGGCCTGGCCGTGCCACGGCGCCAGGCCAGGCCGACGTCGAGGGTGTGGCTCAGGTCGGCGATCGGCCGGGCCTCGATGATGTCGCCTTCCAGGGACCAGGGCCGGTAGGTCATGTCCGGCTGGATCGACAGGCCGAGCCCGGCCGCCACCAGGCTGCGCACCGCTTCGGTGGAGGCCGTGCGCAGACTGATCCGCGGCTGCAGGCCGGCGCCCCGCCACATGCGCTGGGCGTTGCGGTCCATTTCGTCGACGTTGAGCTGGATCAGCGGCTCGCGGGCCACGTCGGCGAGGTTGATGCTGTCGTGCTCCAGCAACGGATGCTGGGCCGGCAGCCACAGGCGATGCGGCGAGTGGGTCAGGACTTCGGTCTGCAGGGCGTGGCGGTCTTCGAGGTTGGAGAGGATCAGCACGCCGACATCGATCTCGCCACTGACCAGCAGATGCTCGATGTACGGTCGCTCGTCCTCGGTCACGCGGATCTCCACGTTGGGATAGGCGCGCTGGAAGCGGGTGAGCAGGTCGGCCAGGTAGTAGCCGGCCACCAGGCTGGTCACGCCGACCGTCAATTGCCCGCTGACCTGGTCGGTGCTCTGTTGCAGGCTGCGCTTGGCGTTGTCGACGGTAGCCAGGATCAGGTGCGCCTGGCGCAGGAACTGGTGGCCCTGGTGGGTCAGGGTCATGCCCTTGGCGTGGCGGTTGAACAGGCTGACGCCGATTTCCTGTTCCAGTTGCTGGATCGCCAGGGTCAGGGTCGACTGCGAAATGAACACGGCCTGGGCGGCGGCCGAGATCGAGCCGGTTTCGGCCACGGCGATGAAGTGGCGGATCTGACGCAGGGTCATCATGGGGGCGTTACCCTTGCCGGTTTTTCGGTGAGTTGTTTTTATGGAGATGGGCCAGTGTATATCTTTTTAATCGAATGCCTGATCACCGAGTCAGGATTTGCGCAAAAGGACGTGCAACATCTGGAAGCACACTGATCAACCGCTGTCTGAAAGCTCGTTTTACCCTGTGGGTCTATTCGTCGTTTGCGGAGCGTGTCGATGAACACTCGCGGATTGCTCGATCAGTTGCTCAAGTCCGGTCAGGAACTGTTGCAGAACCAGGGGCGAGGCAAGCCGGACGGCGCCTCGGACAAGGGCGCGCTGGGCAGCCTGCTCGGCAGTGGCAAAGGCGGTTCGGCGGGGCTGGGCAGCCTGCTTTCCGGGGCGGGTGGTGGCGCATTGGCGGCTGGGGCCATGGGCCTGCTGCTGGGCAGCAAGAAGGCGCGCAAGGTCGGTGGCACGGTCCTGACCTACGGCGGGCTGGCAGCGCTGGGCGTCCTGGCCTACAAGGCCTATGGCAACTGGCAGGCCCAGCAGGCCAATGCATCGCCGGCAGAGCCGCAGACCCTCGATCGCCTGCCGGCGGTGCAGGTCGAGCAGCACAGCCAGGCCATTCTCCAGGCGCTGGTGGCGGCGGCCAAGGCCGATGGGCATGTCGATGCCCGTGAGCGGGAACTGATCGAAGGTGAGTTCGTCAAGCTGGGCAGCGACCGGGAGTTGCAGCAATGGCTGCATGCCGAACTGAACAAGCCGCTGGACCCGGCGCAGGTCGCCCGGGCGGCGAGCACGCCGGAGATGGCCGCGGAAATGTACATCGCCAGTGTGCTGATGGTGGACGAAGAGAACTTCATGGAGAAGGCCTACCTGGACGAACTGGCGCGCCAGTTGCGGCTGGATCCGGGGCTACGCCAGGAACTGGAACGGCAGGTCCGCCAGGCCGTCCCGGCGTGATCGCAGGCGTCACTGGAGGCCGGGCAGCGGTTCCTCGGCCTGATGGAAGCAGGCCTGCCCCTTGCCCGCATGCTTGGCCCGGTAAAGGGCCTTGTCCGCCAGCCCCAGGACGTCGCTGAGGTCCGGGTCATCGAGCGGCCAGACTGCGCCGCCGATGCTGCAACCGATTTGCGCCGCCACCTGGTGCAGCATGATGGAGTGCGCGAGGCTGGCGAGCACCCGATTGGCGATCGCCCTGGCCTGGTTCAGGGCATCGTTGCGCGGCACCTGCAGCACCATCAGGAATTCATCGCCGCCGAGTCGGGCGACCATGTCGCCCTCGCGCAGGCAGGTGCGCAGCCGCCTGGCCACCTCCCTCAGCAGTTCATCGCCGCCGGCATGGCCGAACTGGTCGTTGATCGGCTTGAATCCATCCAGGTCCAGATACAGCAGTGCCAGGCAATTGTTCTGCGACTGGCTGCGCTGCTGCGCCCGTGGCAGGTATTTCTCCAGCGCCGCCCGGTTGGGCAGGCCGGTCAGTGCATCATGGTGCGCCAGGCTTTCCATGACCCCGAGGGCCGTCTGGTGATTGCTCAGGCTGTCCACCAGGTGACGGATCGACTGGCTCAACTGGGCGATTTCCCGCGTGCCCTTGAGCTCGGGAATCTCCATCGTCTCACCGATGCTCAGGCGATCGGCGGCATTGGCGATGGCTTTCAGCGGCCGGGTGAACCAGGTGGCCAGCAACCAGCCGATCAGGGCGACGATCGCCGCCAGGGCAACGCCCCAGACCAGGATATCGCGCTGCAGCTCCTTGGCCGGGGCGTACGCCTCGTCGAGGGTCTGGCGGGTGACCACGGTCCAGCCCAGGCCGGCATAGGCTTCATGGCCGATACTGGACGCCAGGCCGGTCAGGTACTCCTGGCCATCCGGCCAGCGCTGGACCGCCCAGCGCGGTGGCTTGTTCGAGCCGTCGAGCAGCGGCAGGCGCAACGGCCGGCCGATGTCATCGCGGGGGCCGAGCAGTATCCGCTGATCGGCGGCGACGACAAAGAACTCGATCTTGCGCCGTGCCTGTAATGGCCCCTTCAACGACTGGCGCAGGTTTTCGGCCCAGTTCCAGGACAGGTGCGCGGCCAGTACCCCGACCTTTTCCCGGGCTTCGCCGCTGGCACCGTTGAACACCGGCAGGCTGATGTCGACGAACTTCAGGGGTTCGCCGCTGGGGTTGGGCAAGAGTCTGGAGAGCAGCACGGCCTCGTGGACATCGCCGATGAACACCCCCTCGAGGCCTCGGCGGAACACCGGGCGCTGGCTGATGCTGGTGCCTTGCAGGATGCCCCCGGTCGAGGCCCGCACCCGACCCGCGGTATCGGTCAGGCCGAGCCAGGCGATGTCGGGGAATTCGCCCTGCAACTGATCGAGCAACTGGCGGACTTCTCCCAGGTCGGAAGCCTGCTGCAAGACCTTCAGGTGGCTGATCACACTCAACAGATGCAGGCGGTTGGCCATGGCCCGGTCCAGGCGGTCGGACATCTGGTAGGCGGCTTCCGCCAGGTCCTGGCCGATTTCACCGCGCATCCGCACACTGGAATCGTGCCCGATGAGCGAACCCAGCAACCAGCTCAGCAGGCTCACCAACAGGGCGATGGCAAGTGCAAGGCGGCTACGCAGGCTGGGCAGTACGGGCATCAAGCAGTTCTCATGATCGATACGGCCAATTGACGGAACTCATGAACGGCAACACTGCGCTTTCAACCACACAGGAGGTATTTTGTAGGGATGTCGGCAAGTTGCCGGTAAGGATGAGAAATCTCCTGTAAGTTATATTCCCTACATTTGTAGTCCCAGTTATAGCTTGTGCATAAATGATGGCACACGCTCGGCTATACTGCCCTCCATTTGAATGCTTTCCGAGGACTGATTGTGAAGAACTGGACTCTGCGCCAACGAATACTCGCGAGTTTTGCCGTCATCATCGCGATCATGTTGTTGATGGTCGTTGCCGCTTATTCCCGGTTGCTGTCGATCGAGTCCAGTGAGGAGAGTGTGCGCAGCGATGCCATCCCCGGCGTCTACTACAGCACCATGATTCGCAGCTCCTGGGTCGAGAGCTACGTGCTCACCCAGCAATTGCTCGGTTTCAACGGCGACGGGGTGATCAGCGCCGCCGACCAGGAGCAGTACAAGGCCTTTACCAGTCGCCTGCTCGAACAGATGGAGAATTACCAGAGGACCATCTTCGACGGCGACGACCGGGCGCGTTTCGAACTCTTCAAGCGCGAGCACGAGAACTACACCAAGGCCCTGGCCAATGTGCTCGACCTCTACCAGCGCAAGCAGAACGATGAGGCGATCCGTCAGTTCAAGCTGCAACTGACCCCGGCCTGGATGAACGGGCGCAAGGAACTCAACGACATCATCGTGCAGAACAAGGACGTTGCCGACCGGGCCACCGATGCCATCAGTTCCTCGGTGTCGTCCGCGAAGATCAGCATGGTCATTTCCCTGTTGCTCGCGGTGTTCGCCGCAGGCCTGTGCGGCTGGTTGCTGATGCGCGCGATCACCTCGCCGATGCAGCGTATCGTCGAAATTCTCGAGATCATGCGTACCGGCGACATGAGCAAGCGCCTGAACCTGGAGCGCAAGGACGAGTTCGGCTCGGTGGAGACCGGTTTCAACGACATGATGACCGAGCTGACGGCCCTGGTGTCCCAGGCACAGCGCTCGGCGGTGCAGGTGACCACTTCGGTCACCGAGATTGCCGCCACTTCCAAGCAGCAGCAGGCCACCGCCACCGAGACGGCCGCCACCACCACTGAAATCGGTGCGACCTCGCGGGAAATCGCGGCGACCTCCCGTGATCTGGTACGCACCATGACCGAAGTGTCGTCCGCCGCCGACCAGGCCTCGGTGCTCGCCGGTTCCGGCCAGCAGGGCCTGGCCCGGATGGAGGACACCATGCATTCGGTGATGGGGGCCGCCGAGCTGGTGAACTCCAAGCTGGCGATCCTCAACGAAAAGGCCGGCAACATCAACCAGGTGGTGGTGACCATCGTCAAGGTCGCCGACCAGACCAACCTGCTCTCGCTCAACGCCGCCATCGAGGCGGAGAAGGCCGGGGAGTACGGCCGCGGTTTCGCCGTGGTCGCCACCGAGGTGCGTCGCCTGGCCGACCAGACCGCCGTGGCCACCTACGACATCGAACAGATGGTGCGCGAGATCCAGTCGGCGGTGTCCGCCGGGGTCATGGGCATGGACAAGTTCTCCGAGGAGGTGCGCCGCGGCATGTTCGAAGTGCAGCAGGTCGGCGAGCAGCTTTCGCAGATCATTCACCAGGTACAGGCCCTGGCGCCGCGGGTGCTGATGGTCAACGAGGGCATGCAGGCGCAGGCCACCGGCGCCGAGCAGATCAACCTCGCGCTGGTGCAGTTGGGTGATGCCAGCAGCCAGACCGTCGAGTCCCTGCGCCAGGCCAGTTTTGCCATCGACGAGCTGAGCCAGGTCGCGGTCGGCCTGCGCAGCGGCGTCTCGCGTTTCAAAGTCTGATGAGCGAACTGCTGGCCAAGCGCGTCGCCAGCGCGCAGTCCCGGGACCGCCTGTTCCTGGTCTTTCGCATCGGCAGCGAGCGTTATGCCCTGCAAGCCGTGGAGATCGCAGAGGTGCTGCCGCGCCTGCAGCTCAAGGCCATCGCCCATGCGCCGGACTGGGTCGCGGGCGTGTTCGCCCATCGTGGCTCGATGGTGCCGGTGATCGACGTCAGTGCCAT
Source organism: Pseudomonas sp. Tof1 (assembly GCF_055390395.1). Lineage (NCBI taxonomy): Bacteria > Pseudomonadati > Pseudomonadota > Gammaproteobacteria > Pseudomonadales > Pseudomonadaceae > Pseudomonas > Pseudomonas sp. Tof1. Next base: position 1,290,096 of record NZ_AP024344.1, read on the forward strand.
GACCTTCGGCCAGCCCGCCGTGGCCCGCACCAGCACGCGCCTGGTGCTGGTGCATTACCGGCCTGAGCCGGATGCCGCCAGTGCTCTGCTCGGGCTGATTCTCGAACAGGCCACCGATACCCTGCGTTGCAACCCGAACGACTTCCAGCCCTACGGCCTGGACAACCGCCAGGCGCCTTACCTGGGACCGGTACGGGAGGACGGGCAGGGGCTGGTGCAACGTATCCGCGTCAACGAACTGCTCAGGCCAGAGGTGCATGCCCTGCTGTTTCCCGAATCCGCCGAGGGCCTGTGATGAGCACCGACCAGCGATTCTTCGATTTTCTCAAGGAGCGGATCGGCCTGGACGTTGCTTCGGTCGGACCGCTGATCATTCAGCGTGCCGTACGCCAGCGCTGCACCCAGTTGCAGATGGACACGCCCGAGCAGTACTGGGCCCGGCTGCAAGGCTGCGCCGACGAACAGCAGGCGCTGATCGAGGCGGTGATCGTCCCGGAAACCTGGTTTTTCCGCTATCCCGAATCCTTCGCGACGCTGGCCCGCCTGGCCACCGAGCGCCAGGAGCAACTGCGTGGCATGCGCGCGCTGAAGATCCTCAGCCTGCCGTGTTCCACCGGCGAGGAGCCCTATTCGATCGCCATGGCACTGCTCGATGCCGGGCTGGCACCCCACCAGTTCAAGGTCGACGGGATCGACGTCAGCCCGGCGTCGATCGAGCGCGCCAGGCGCGCCATTTATGGCAGGAACTCGTTTCGCGGCGAGGACATCGGCTTTCGCGAGCGGCATTTCACCGCGCTCGAGGAGGGCTACCAGGTCAGTGAGCGGGTTCGCGAGCAGGTCCGGCTGCGCGCGGGCAACCTGCTGGAACCCGGGCTGCTGGCCGGCGAGGTCTATGACTTCGTGTTCTGCCGCAACCTGCTGATCTATTTCGACCTGCCGACCCAGCAGCAGGTCTTCGAGATTCTCAAGCGCCTGACCCATGTCGACGGCGTGCTGTTCATCGGCCCGGCCGAGGGCAACCTGCTGGGGCGGCTGGGCATGCGCTCCATCGGCGTACCGCAGTCGTTCGCGTTTCGTCGCCATTTGCCGACCGAAGCGGAACCGGTGTTGGCTTTTGTGGCACCGGTCATGCCGCCACCGCTGCCCGTCCGTACCCCACCCAAAAACGTTGTGCCCCCGCGGCTGCCCCCGCGTCCGGCGCTGGCTGGCGTACCGCCGCCGGCCCCCCCGCGAGGCCGCCTGCGCTGGCGGGCGACGCCGCGAGCCTGCTGGCGCGGATTGCCGAGCTGGCCAACGAGGGGCGCAGCGACGAGGCCCGCCAGGCCTGCGACAGTTTTCTGCGGCAACACGAGCCGGTGCCCCAGGTGTTCTACTGGCAGGGCTTGCTGAGCGAGGTGGCGGGTAATGCGCAACAGGCCCAGGGCTTCTACCGCAAGGCGCTGTACCTCGACCCGCAACACCCTGAGACCCTGGCGCAATTGGCCGCGCTGCTGGCCGCCCAGGGCGACGCGGCCGGAGCCCGACGATTGCAGGACCGCGCCGCCCGCAGCGGGCGGGCCGCTGACAGTGAGCGTAAACGATGAGCGGTTTGACAGCCTTGAACCTTACCCATGAAGACGCCGAGGCCATCGACGATTGCTGGAACCGTATCGGTATTCACGGCGACAAGTCCTGCCCGCTGTTGGCGGACCATATCCATTGTCGCAACTGCGCGGTGTATTCCGCCGCCGCCACCCGTCTGCTGGACCGCTATGCCCTGAGGCAGGAAAGCCGCGAGCAGGTTGCGGTGCAGGAGGGCGAGGCGGTTGCCACCCGCTCCCTGCTGATGTTCCGTCTCGGCGAGGAGTGGCTGGGCCTGGCCACCCGCTGCCTGGTGGAGATCGCGCCGTTGTGTTCGATTCATTCGCTGCCGCACCAGCGCTCGCGGGCGCTGCTGGGCGTCGCCAATGTGCGGGGGGCGCTGGTGGCCTGCCTGTCGTTGGTGGAACTGCTGGGGCTGGACGCGACGGTCACGGCCGCACCGGCTGGCCGGGTCATGCCGCGCATGCTGATCATTGCCGCCCAGGGCGGCCCGGTGGTGGTACCGGTGGATGAAGTGGACGGGATCCACGCCATCGACCAGCGCCTGCTCGATGGCGCCTGCGCTGCCGGCCCCAGGCCAGCTCCAAATATACCCGGGGCGTATTGCCGTTCAGGGGCCGCAGTCTGCGCTGGCTGGATGAAGAGCAATTGCTGTCGGCCGTGGCCCGGAGCCTGACATGACCCCAGATCAAATGCGCGACTCGTCGTTGCTCGAGCTGTTCAGCCTGGAGGCCGAGGCCCAGACCCAGGTGCTCAGCGCCGGCCTGCTGGCGCTGGAGCGCAACCCGACCCAGGCCGATCAGCTCGAAGCCTGCATGCGTGCCGCCCACTCTCTCAAGGGCGCGGCGCGGATTGTCGGCGTCGATGCCGGAGTGAGCGTGGCCCATGTGATGGAGGACTGCCTGGTCAGCGCCCAGGAGGGGCGGCTGTATCTGCTGCCCGAACACATCGATGCCTTGCTGCAGGGCACCGACATGCTCATGCGTATCGCCACGCCGGGCAGCGCCAACGTCGGGCCGGTCGACGTCGAGGCCTACCTGCTGCTGATGAAGACGCTGCTCGATCCCTCGGCCCCGGGCGCCCGGGTCGCGCCTGCCGTGGCGCCGACAGTGCCTACAGCGCCGGCGGTCGCCGAGCCGGTGGTGGTTGCCGAGCCCGAGCCGTTGCCTGCTCCCGCCCCGGTCGAGGCGGAACCCGTCGCGCAGCCGAACAGGCGCGCCGTCACCGAGGGTGGCGAGCGGGTGTTGCGGGTCACGGCCGAGCGGCTGAACAGCCTGCTCGACCTGTCGAGCAAATCCCTGGTCGAAACCCAGCGGCTCAAGCCCTACCTGGCCAGCCTGCAGCGCCTGCGGCGCATGCAGGGCAACAGCCAGCGGGCGCTGGACAGTCTCGGCGATCAGTTGAAGGGCGTCGGCCTGGGCCTGGAGGCCGAGCAAGCGCTGGCGGACGCCCGGCGCCAGTTGGCCGAGGCGCAGCAGATGCTGATCACCCAGATTGCCGAACTCGACGAATTCGGCTGGCAGGCCGGCCAGCGGGCCCAGGTGCTCTATGACACGGCCCTGGCCTGCCGCATGCGGCCCTTTGCCGATGTCCTGGGCGGGCAGGCGCGGATGGTCCGCGATCTCGGCCGCAGCCTGGGCAAGCAGGTGCGACTGGAGATCGAAGGGGAGAAGACCCAGGTCGATCGCGATGTCCTGGAAAAACTCGAGGCACCGCTGACCCACCTGCTGCGCAATGCCGTCGACCACGGTATCGAGAGCCCGGAGCAGCGTGTGCTGGCCGGCAAGCCCGCCGAGGGCCTGATTCGCCTGCGTGCCTCGCACCAGGCCGGCCTGCTGGTGCTGCAACTGCAGGACGACGGCGGTGGCGTCGACCTCGAACGGCTGCGCCGCAGTATCGTCGAGCGCAAGTTGTCGCCTGCCGAAACCGCCGCGCAGCTCAGCGAGGAGGAGTTGCTGACCTTCCTGTTCCTGCCCGGCTTCAGCCTGCGCGACAAGGTCACCGAGGTCTCCGGGCGTGGTGTCGGGCTGGACGCCGTGCAGCACATGGTTCGGCAACTGCACGGTGCGGTGGTGCTGGAGCAGGCGACCGGGCAGGGCAGCCGCTTCCATCTGGAAGTGCCACTGACCCTGTCGGTGGTGCGCAGCCTGGTGGTCGAGGTGGGCGGTGAGGCCTATGCCTTCCCGCTGGCGCATATCGAGCGGATGCTCGACCTGCCGACCGAAGAGATCGTGCAACTGGAGGGGCGCCAGCATTTCTGGCACGAAGGCCGCCATGCCGGCCTGGTTGCGGCCAGTCAGTTGCTGCAGCGGCCGGCCAGCGAGCATGTCGGCGATACCCTCAAGGTCGTGGTGATCCGCGAGCGTGATACGGTCTACGGGCTGGCGGTCGAACGTTTCATCGGCGAGCGCACCCTGGTGGTGCTGCCGCTCGATCCACGCCTGGGCAAGGTCCAGGACATTTCCGCCGGGGCTTGCTCGATGATGGCTCGGTGGCGCTGATCGTCGATGTCGAGGACATGCTGCGTTCGGTGGACAAGCTGCTCAACACCGGTCGGCTGGAACGTATCGACCGGCGCAATCGCCAGTCCAGCGAAGTGGCGCGCAAGCGCATCCTGGTGGTCGACGATTCCTTGACCGTGCGCGAACTGCAACGCAAGCTGCTGATCAACCGCGGTTACGAGGTGGCGGTGGCGGTGGATGGCATGGACGGCTGGAACGTCCTGCGCGCGGAGGATTTCGACCTGCTGATCACCGACATCGACATGCCGCGCATGGACGGCATCGAACTGGTCACGCTGTTGCGTCGCGACAGCCGCCTGCAGTCGTTGCCGGTGATGGTGGTGTCCTACAAGGACCGCGAAGAGGACCGTCGACGTGGACTGGACGCCGGAGCCGACTATTATCTGGCCAAGGCCAGTTTCCATGACGACGCCTTGCTCGATGCGGTGGTGGAACTGATAGGAGGCGCCCAGGGATGAGGATCGCGATCGTCAATGACATGCCCATGGCCGTCGAGGCCTTGCGCCGTGCCCTGGCGTTCGAGCCGGCACACCAGGTGATCTGGGTGGCGAACAACGGCGCCGATGCGGTGAGGCTGTGCGCCGAGGACACTCCTGACCTGATCCTGATGGACCTGATCATGCCGGTGATGGATGGCGTGGAGGCCACGCGCCGGATCATGGCCGAGTCGCCCTGCGCGATCGTCATCGTCACCGTCGACCGCCAGCAGAATGTGCACCGGGTGTTCGAAGCCATGGGCCATGGGGCGCTCGATGTGGTCGATACGCCGGCCATTGGCGGCGCCAACCCGCGGGACGCCGCGGCGCCGCTGCTGCGCAAGATCCTCAATATCAGTTGGCTGATCGGCCAGCGCGGCAGTCGGGTGCGCAGCGTCCCGACTCCCGGTGAGAATGGTGGGGACCGGCAGAAACTGGTGGCCATCGGCTCCTCGGCTGGCGGCCCGGCTGCCCTGGAAAACCTGCTCAAGGGCCTGCCGAGCGATTTCCCCGCGGCGATCGTGCTGGTACAGCATGTCGACCAGGTATTCGCCGCCGGCATGGCCGAATGGCTGGGCAGTGCCTGCGGGTTGCCGGTCAGGCTGGCTCGCGATGGCGAGCCGCCGCAGAACGGTACGGTGCTGCTGGCCGGCACCAACCATCATATCCGCTTGTTGCAGAACGGTACGCTGGCCTATACCGCCGAACCGGTAAACGAGATTTATCGCCCGTCCATCGATGTGTTCTTTGAAAGCGTTGCCAATTACTGGAAGGGTGACGCGGTGGGCGTGCTGCTCACCGGCATGGGCCGCGATGGTGCCCAGGGCTTGAAGTTGATGCGTGAGCGAGGCTACCTGACGATCGCCCAGGATCAGGAAAGCAGCGCGGTGTACGGCATGCCCAAGGCGGCAGCCGCTATCGACGCCGCGGTGGAAATTCGCTCGCTGAACAGGATCGCGCCACGTTTGCTGGAGATATTTCCAACATGAGCCCTACAGGCAATCAGCACTCATGGCTTGCATGCAGTAAATCAGGTGAACGCGCATGAATGATTTAGAGCTGGAGGAATTCAAACCCACCGATGAAAACGCCGCGATGGTGCTGCTGGTCGACGACCAGGCCATGATCGGCGAGGCGGTGCGTCGGGGGCTGGCCACAGAGGCGAACATCGATTTTCACTTCTGTGCCGATCCCCACCAGGCCATCGCCCATGCGATCCGGATCAAGCCCACGGTGATCCTGCAGGATCTGGTGATGCCGGGACTCGACGGCCTGAGCCTGGTGCGCGAGTACCGCAATCACCCGGCCACCAAGGACATTCCGATCATCGTGCTGTCGACCAAGGAGGACCCGCTGATCAAGAGCGCGGCGTTTTCCGCCGGGGCCAACGATTATCTGGTCAAGCTGCCGGATACCATCGAGCTGGTGGCGCGGATCCGCTACCACTCGCGCTCCTACATGATGCTGCTGCAGCGTGACGCCGCCTATCGCGCCTTGCGCCTGAGCCAGCAGCAGTTGCTCGACACCAACCTGGTGCTGCAGCGGCTGATGAACTCGGACGGCCTGACCGGGCTGTCCAACCGCCGGCATTTCGACGAGTATCTGGAGCTGGAGTGGCGCCGGGCCCAGCGCGAGCAGACGCAACTGTCGCTGCTGATGATCGACGTCGACTACTTCAAGGCCTATAACGACAGCTTTGGCCACCTGGAGGGCGACGAGGCGCTGCGCCGGGTCGCCGGAGCCATTCGCGAAGCCAGCAGCCGCCCTTCGGACCTGCCGGCCCGCTATGGGGGCGAGGAATTCTCCCTGGTGCTGCCCAACACCTCCCAAGGGGGCGCGCGACTGGTGGCGGAGAAGCTGCGCCAGAACGTGGCGGCGCTGAAAATTGCCCACAACACGCCCAGCGAGGGCTCGGTGCTGACCATCAGCATCGGCCTGGCGACCCTGGTCCCGCAGCAGGGCGGCAACTGCCGGGAACTGATCCTGACGGCCGACAAGGGGCTCTACCTGGCCAAGCACAGTGGGCGTAACCAGGTGGGCATCGGCCAGCCGTGACAGGGAGGCGGCCGGAAAATTGCCACGCTGACGGCCGCTGCCCCCGCCAAGCGGGCTGCCGGGATGGTTACAATTGCGTTATACTCGCCGGCTTTCAAAAGTTCACCGACGAGTGCTGCCCGCCATGGAAATCAACCCGATCCTTAACAGTATCAAGGACCTGTCCGAGCGCTCCGAAACTATTCGGGGGTATCTTTGACTACGATCAAAAGCATGAGCGCCTGATCGAAGTCAACCGCGAGCTCGAAGACCCGAGTGTCTGGAGCAACCCCGAATACGCCCAGAACCTGGGCCGCGAGCGTGCCACCCTGGCCCAGATCGTCGAGACCCTGGATGAAATGTCCAGCGGCCTGAGCGATGCCAGCGACCTGCTGGAAATGGCCGCAGCCGAAGAAGACCAGGGCGCTGTCGACGATGTCGCCGCCGAGGTCGAGCGCCTGCGCGAAATCCTCGAGAAGCTGGAATTCCGCCGGATGTTCAGCGGCGAAATGGACCAGAACCACGCCTACCTGGACATCCAGGCCGGTTCCGGCGGCACCGAAGCCCAGGACTGGGCCAACATCCTGCTGCGCATGTACCTGCGCTGGGCCGACAAGCGCGGTTTCGACGCCACCATCATGGAACTGTCCGCCGGCGAAGTCGCCGGGATCAAGGGCGCGACCGTGCATATCAAGGGCGAGTACGCCTTTGGCTGGCTGCGCACCGAAATCGGCGTGCACCGCCTGGTGCGCAAGAGCCCGTTCGACTCCGGCAACCGTCGCCACACCTCGTTCAGCGCGGTGTTCGTCTCGCCGGAAATCGATGACAACATCGAAATCGACATCAACCCGGCGGACCTGCGGATCGACACCTATCGTTCCTCCGGTGCCGGTGGTCAGCACGTCAACACCACCGACTCGGCGGTCCGTATCACCCACGTGCCGACCAACACCGTGGTCAGCTGCCAGAACGAGCGTTCCCAGCACGCGAACAAGGACACCGCGATGAAGATGTTGCGGGCGCGCCTGTACGAGCAGGAAATGCAGAAGCGCAACGCCGCTTCCCAGGCCCTGGAAGACTCCAAGTCGGACATCGGCTGGGGGCACCAGATCCGCTCCTATGTGCTCGATGCCTCGCGGATCAAGGACCTGCGCACCAACATCGAACGCAGCGACTGCGACAAGGTGCTGGACGGCGACATCGATGAATACCTGGTGGCCAGCCTCAAGCAAGGGCTGTAGGACACTACTGTGGTAGCCGGCTTGCTGGCGATCCCCGGCCGCAGGCCGGGGGCAACGAACCTGTGATGGAAAATTTAAAGACATGAGCGACCAACAACTCGACACGCAAGCCCTGCAACAGGAAGAAAACGCCCTGATCGCCCTGCGCAAGGAAAAGCTTGCCGCCGAGCGCAGCAAGGGCAATGCCTTCCCCAACGACTTCCGCCGTGACGCCTACTGTGAAGACCTGCAGAAACAGTACGCCGACAAGACCAAGGAAGAGCTGGCAGAGGCGGCGATCCCGGTCAAGGTTGCCGGTCGCATCATGCTCAACCGTGGCTCGTTCATGGTGATCCAGGACATGTCCGGGCGCATCCAGGTCTACGTCAACCGCAAGACCCTCCCGGAAGAGACCCTGGCGGCCGTGAAGACCTGGGACCTGGGTGACATCATCAGCGCCGAGGGTACCCTGGCCCGTTCCGGCAAGGGCGACCTGTACGTCGAAATGACCGACGTGCGCCTGCTGACCAAGTCGCTGCGTCCGCTGCCGGACAAGCACCACGGCCTGACCGACACCGAACAGCGCTACCGTCAGCGCTACGTCGACCTGATCGTCAACGAGGACACCCGGCAGACCTTCCGCGTGCGCTCGCAAGTCATCGCCCACATCCGCAGCTTCATGATGAAGCGCGACTTCATGGAAGTGGAAACGCCGATGCTGCAGACCATTCCCGGCGGTGCCGCGGCCAAGCCGTTCGAAACCCACCACAACGCGCTGGACATGGGCATGTACCTGCGTATCGCGCCGGAGCTGTACCTCAAGCGTCTGGTGGTCGGTGGCTTCGAGCGGGTGTTCGAGATCAACCGCAACTTCCGTAACGAAGGCGTTTCGACCCGGCACAACCCCGAGTTCACCATGCTCGAGTTCTACCAGGCCTACGCCGACTACGAAGACAACATGGACCTGACCGAAGAACTGTTCCGTGAACTGGCCCAGGCCGTTCTGGGCAGCACCGACGTGCCTTACGGCGACAAGGTGTTCCACTTCGGTGAACCGTTCGCCCGCATGTCGGTATTCGACTCGATCCTCAAGTACAACCCGGATCTGACCGAAGCCGACCTGCTGGATGTCGACAAGGCTCGCGAAATCGCGAAGAAGGCCGGCGCCAAGGTGCTCGGCCACGAAGGCCTGGGCAAACTGCAGGTGATGATTTTCGAAGAGCTGGTCGAGCACAAGCTGGAGCAGCCGCACTTCATCACCGAGTACCCGTTCGAAGTCTCGCCGCTGGCGCGTCGCAACGACAAGAACCCGAACGTCACCGACCGCTTCGAGCTGTTCATCGGCGGCCGTGAAATCGCCAACGCCTACTCGGAGCTCAACGACGCCGAGGACCAGGCCGAGCGCTTCAAGGCCCAGGTGGCGGAGAAGGATGCCGGTGACGACGAAGCCATGCACTACGACGCCGACTTCGTTCGCGCCCTGGAGTACGGCATGCCGCCGACCGCCGGTGAGGGTATCGGTATCGACCGTCTGGTGATGCTGCTGACCAACGCACCGTCGATCCGCGACGTCATCCTGTTCCCGCACATGCGGCCGCAAGCATAAGACCGTCGTTGAAAAAGCCGCCCTCGCAAGGCGGCTTTTTTATTGCGTGTTGGTACTGAAGTTTCAGATTATTACAAGAGAGGAATACCTGTAGTGGACCGTGCAATGGCTCAAGAAGGGGCTGCTGGTGTGGCCAGCGCGTTGGCTGAAAGCGTTCAGTACCAGGGACGCAAGGCCAGCCGACAGGGCAGCGAGCAACGGCGACAGGACATTCTCAACGCGGCCATGCGTATCGTCGTGCGTGACGGCGTACGTGGCGTGCGTCATCGCGCAGTGGCCGCCGAGGCGGGCGTGCCGTTGTCGGCCACCACCTACTACTTCAAGGATATCGACGACCTGCTGACCGATACCTTTGCCCAGTACGTCGAACGCAGTGCGGCCTACATGGCCAAACTGTGGGAGAACAACGAGGGGCTGCTGCGCGAAATGGTCGCCTACGGCGATGGCAGCCCGGCCTCGCGGGCGCAACTGGCCGATGAAATCGCCCGGTTGACCGCCGATTACGTCCAGCGCCAGTTGCACAACCGGCGCGAATACCTGATGGCCGAGCAGGCGTTTCGCCAGGAGGCGCTGCTCAACCCGCGCCTGGCGATGCTGGTGCGCTCGCACCAGCAGATCCTGCTGCGTGGCTCCTGCCAGTTCTTCCAGGTACTGGGGTCAAGGCAACCGGAGCAGGATGCCAAAGTGTTGACGGCGATTATCGGACGGATGGAATATCAGGGCCTTCTCGACGATGCGGAGCCCGAGACCGAGCAGGACCGGCTCGGCATTCTCACCCGTTACATGCATCTGGTGCTGGCCTCCGTCTAAGCTAGAGGGCACGGCCAGACACCGCAGCGACGATCAGGAGTTTTCCTTGGACGAATACCAGCAGACGATACGCAGCCTGTCCGACCGCATTGTGCTGGCGCAGACACCGATTCGCGTGCTCGATGCGGTGAAGTGGGACGAGAACATCCGCAAGGGCTTTCTCAAGGCCAAGGGCAAGGAAATGCCGGCGGTGGACCGTGACTACTATGCCGCGCGGCCCTGTCGTTCGACTCCGGGGCGGTCAAGCTGGAGTTGCAGAACATCGAGCGCGACATCACCCGCCAGCTCGGCCAGTTCAGCCCCGTCGGGCAGATCATGCGGCGCATGTGCCGGGAGTACCGCATGGTCGTGCGGATGCTCGAGGCCCGCGGCACCCCGGATTTCGGGCTGATCTCCCAGGAACTGTACGGCGCCGCTTCCGATGCGTTCCATGCCGGCGACCCGACCCTGGCCGACCTCGGGCTGATGCTGTCGGACTACCTGAACAACATCGACGGCCGCGGCGACCTCAAGGACGAGCCCAAGACCCTGACCGCCAAGGACGCCGTCGACATGCTGCAACGGCGGCTGAACAAGGTGTTCGGCGAGGCCGAGGAGACCATCCGGGTGTTCGAGTCCGATGGGATCGTCGCCGATGCGGCGGCGGGTGCCGACTACATCAAGATCCGCACCGATGCGCTGTTCAATACGCGGGATGTGCGGGCGCTGGAGGTGCATGAAGGTCTGGTGCATGTCGGCACCACGCTCAACGGCCTGAACCAGCCGATCTGCACCTTCCTGTCCAAGGGCCCGCCCTCGTCGACGGTGACCCAGGAAGGCCTGGCGATCCTGATGGAAATCATCACCTTCGCTTCCTATCCGAGTCGCCTGCGCAAGCTGACCAACCGAACCCGGGCCATCGACATGGTCGAGCAGGGCGCGGACTTCCTCCAGGTGTTCGAGTTCTTCCGCGAGCAGGGCTTCGAAATGGCGGAGAGCTACGGCAATGCCAGCCGGATATTCCGCGGTTCGGTGCCGACGGGGTTGCCGTTCACCAAGGACCTGTCGTACCTCAAGGGCTTCATCATGGTCTACAACTACATCCAGTTGGCCGTGCGCAAGGGCAAGCTCGAACAGGTACCGTTGCTGTTCTGCGGCAAGACCACGCTGGAGGACATGCGTACCCTGCGCCAATTGGTGGACGAGGGGCTGGTGACGCCACCCAAATACCTGCCGGAGCAGTTCCGCGACATGAACGCGCTGTCGGCCTGGATGTGCTTCAGCAACTTCCTCAATCACCTGAGCCTGGATCGGATCGAGGCGGATTATTCCAATATCCTCTGATCCAGAATCTGACCTCGCCCCTGTAGGAGCGGGCTTGCCCGCGAAGGCACCCTTCAAGTTGACGCATTGCTTCAGGTCGTGCCTCTTCGCGGGCAAGCCCGGCTCCTGCAGGGGACGGTGTCGTTGCCACTGACTCTTGCGAGGTTTCAACCGGATGAGACTCCTCGGCATCCTCTGCCTGCTCCTGGCCCTCAATGGCTGCAGCTCGCTGCTGTTCTACCCCGAGCCCGGCTTGCCGTTCACCCCGGACCAGGCGCATCTCGCCTACCGCGACGTCACCCTCACCGCCGCCGATGGCACCCGCCTGCGGGCCTGGTGGCTGCCCGCCAAGGCTGGGGTGCCGGTCAAGGGCACGGTGCTGCACCTGCACGGCAACGGTGGCAACCTGTCCATGCACCTGGGCGGCAGTGGGTGGTTGCCGGAGCAGGGTTACCAGGTGCTGCTGGTCGACTACCGTGGTTATGGCCTGTCCGCGGGCGAACCGAGCCTGCCGGCGGTCTACCAGGATATCGAGGCCGCGTTCCACTGGCTGGAGCAGGCCCCCGAAGTCCGGGACAAGTCCCTGGTAGTCCTGGGCCAGAGCCTGGGGGCGCGATGGCGGTGCATTACCTGGGCGAACACCCCGGCTATCAGTCACGCATCAAGGCGCTGGTGCTCGATGGCGTGCCGGCCAGCTATCGCGAGGTGGGCCGATTCGCCCTCGGCGGGTCCTGGCTGACCTGGCCGTTCCAGATACCGCTGTCGTGGCTGGTGCCGGATGGCGACAGCGCGATTCATGCCATGCCGGCACTCAAGGGGGTACCCAAGTTGATCTTCCAGAGTATCGACGACCCGCTGGTACCCCTGAACAACGGCATTGTCCTGTATCAGGCCGCGCCCCCGCCAAGGGTGCTACAACTGACCCGCGGCGGACACGTGCAGACCTTCGCCGACCCCACCTGGCGCCAGGTGATGCTGCGCTACCTGGAGGATCCCCAGCATTTCAACGGCTTGCGCCGGCTGGGCGAGATCCCCAATTATCCCGCTGCCCCGAATTCGAAAGTCGAACCAGAGAGTCCGCAATGACCGAAGAACGCAACGCCATTCCCCTGATCATCACCGGTATCTGCAGCATCATCGGCACCGTGGGTTGCCTGTGGTACTACGGCTACCTGCATTTCGCCAAGCCGGAGGATGCGTTGGAACTCAACCAGTTCACCATGCTCAAGACCATTGCGGGCGAGGACTACAAGGTTTCGCTGACGCCGGCCAACCAGGTCGCGCAGTGCATCGATGGCGTGCTGGTGCTGTTCGACACCGAACAGAAAGGCCTGACCGGCGTGCTGGTCAACGACAGGAAGCAGGCCGTGCGCTGCATGGGCCAGGAGACGCCCAAGCTGGAGCAGTGAGCGGCTGGCTGGCCGCATGAAAAAGCCCCGCCTGATCCGATCAGGCGGGGCTTTTCATTGGCGCTTCGAATGATCAGTAGTTGCTGCTGACCGAGGAGCGTGGTGCCACTGGCTGGTTGTCGTTGGAAATGGTCACTTCCACGCGACGGTTCATCGCCCGGCCGGAGACGCTGCCGTTATCCGCGACCGGGTACTCCTTGCCATAACCCTGGGTGACGATGCGGCTCGGGTCCACGCCCAGCTTGATCAGGGCCACCTGGACCGAAGTCGCGCGGCGCTCGGACAGGCTCTGGTTGTAGGCCGCGGTACCGGTGCTGTCGGTGTAGCCCTCGACGATCACCTTGCGGTCCGGGTTCTGCTGGAGGAACTGCGCCAGCTTGCTGATGTTGGCCAGGCCATTGGGCTTGAGCTCGGCCTTGTTGGTGGCGAACAGCACGTCACCGAAGGTCACCAGGGTGCCGCGATCGGTCTGCTTGGCGTTGAGGCTTTCCTGCAACTGGCGGATCTGCGCATCGCGGGCGTCCAGGCGGGCCTGGGCCCGTTGCGCGGCGGCGTTCTTCAGGTTGGCCTCGGCAGTGCGCAGAGCGATGGTCTGCTTGGCGACTTCGACACGCTGGTTGGTCAGGTAGGCCAACTGGTCGACGACCTTTTCATCCTCGCGGTTCTGGTAGGCCTTGTCCGCCTTGTCCAGGTAGTCGCTGGCGTCCTTGGTTTCCAGGGCCGCCACCTTGCTCGCCTGCGGGTCGGCCTGCAGGCCGGAGAAGTTGGTGCGCGCCTGTTCCAGGTTGGGGTTGGGCGGTGTGGAGCAGGCTGCGAGGCCGACGCTCAGAGCCAGCAGGGCGGGGATCATCAGTTGATTGCGCATAATGTTCGTCCTTTATCTGTCCGTTGAAACTTCAGGCTGCGTGAGCGCTCATTGCGCCGGCTGCACCACGGGGCGCTGGCTTTCCTGGCGCAGTTCCTGAACACCTTTCTGGGCATCCTTCACGGCCAGTTCGGCCTTGGCGGCCTGGGCCTTGCGTTCGGCGACGCGGGCATCCCATTCGGCCTGCTCGGCCAGGCGGCGGGCGTCGTCGTATTTCTTGTCATGCATGGCCAGTTCGGCCTGCTTGAGCTTGTCCTGGGCCGATTTCATTTCCACTGCGGCGTATTCGGTACCGCCGGCGCTGACGGCGCTGTTGACGGCGGACTGGGTCACCGCATATTGCTCGCTCGGCGGGTTCCCGGCACAGCCGGCCAGGATGAAGCTGGTACCCAGTGCCAGAGCGGCCAGTTTCAGCCCGCGCAGGTGGTTGAACGAGGATGTGACTGTGCTGGTTTTCATGGTCTTCAACTCCATTGGATAGCTCCTGAAAAACATCAATCCCCATCACGGGCCCGAGGGCCTTCAGCGCAGACCCCGCCGTGTCGGCCGGGTATTTTTCGCAGCAGCTGTGCCAGTGATGGCTACTGGCTGTGACCTGAGGCTTTTTTGAATAGTTCAGCGGAGATGGCCAATCGCCCGAAAAAAATACTGACTGATCGGTCAATGCAGAAAATCTGAACTTTTGCGCGGCGCAGCGGTATTCCGGCTCGGTCGGGAGCCAGGAATACCGGGGCTTGCGGGAAAGTGGCGGGGGTTCTTCAGTGCTTGGACTCGTCGGTCCCGGAAGACAGGTTGTGCAGATGTCGACGGGACAGGGTCAGGAAGCGCGGGGTGGCCCCGACATCTTCGTACAGGGGGTCACCTTCCTCGTCGGTGGCGACCACATGCGGGCCCTGAACATAGGGGAAACTCGCCTCGAGTTCCTCCAGGGCGGCGCCGATGAGTTCGCCGAGCAGCTCCTCCGGGCTGCGCTTGGGGTACATTTCGGTGATCGCGGCGAGGCGGGCGGCCGCTTCAACGTCCAGATGAACGGCGTAACCGGTATCGGTCAGGCGACCCTTGGCATTCTCTTCCCAGTGCTGGGCTAGCTCACGGATTTTCATGGTGACCTCAATTCATACCCGCCGATGACGGGGATTGATGAGTGACCGGGCCGGTAGCGACGCCGGGCCGGCCATCAGCCCCGAGGGGCTGCCCAATCATCAGACTAGCTTCTGGCGGTGAGGTTCGACGGGGAATTTTCAGCCAACGGCGATCGACCCGCCGGCTTGTAAGCACTTGTCGCAGTGGTGCACTCTTGGGCCCAGGGAAGCGTCCCAAAGTCCGCCGGAGAGCCTGCCGATGTCAGATATCGATGTGCGTTTGCGTGAAGACGTTCACCTGCTGGGTGAGCTGTTGGGCAATACCATCCGCGACCAGCATGGCGAGGAATTCCTCGACAAGATCGAGCGTATCCGCAAGAGCGCCAAGGCCGATCGCAGCGATGCGGCCAGTACCGAACTGAGTGCCAGCCTCGATGATCTCGGGGACGACGAGTTGCTGCCGGTCGCCCGGGCCTTCAACCAGTTTCTCAACCTGGCGAACATCGCCGAGCAGTACCAGCTGATTCACCGCCGCGACGAATCCCAGCCGGCGCCGTTCGAGGCGCGGGCGCTGCCGGAACTGCTGGCCCGCCTGCAGGCCGAGGGCCATGGCCCCGAGGCCCTCGCGCGGCAACTGGCGCGTCTGGACATCGAACTGGTGCTGACTGCGCACCCGACCGAAGTGACGCGGCGCACGCTGATCCAGAAGTACGATGCGATTGCCGCGCAGTTGGCGCTGCAGGATCACCGTGATCTCACCGGTGCCGAGCGCGAGCAGATCCGCCAGCGGTTGCAGCGACTGATCGCCGAGGCCTGGCACACCGAAGAGATCCGCCGCACCCGGCCGACCCCGGTGGACGAGGCCAAGTGGGGCTTTGCGGTGATCGAGCATTCGCTCTGGCAGGCCATTCCGAATTATCTGCGCAAGGCCGATGAGGCCCTGCATGCCGCGACGGGCCTGCACCTGCCGCTGGAGGCGGCGCCGATCCGCTTCGCTTCCTGGATGGGTGGCGACCGCGACGGCAACCCCAACGTCACGGCCAGGGTGACCCGCGAAGTCCTGCTGCTGGCGCGTTGGATGGCGGCCGACCTGTACCTGCGGGATGTCGATCACCTGGCTGCCGAGCTGTCGATGCAGCATGCCAGCGAAGCCTTGCGGGCCAGGGCCGGCAACAGCGCGGAGCCCTATCGGGCGGTGCTCAAGCAGTTGCGCGAGCGGCTGCGCGCGACCCGGCAGTGGGCCCATGATTCGCTGGAGTCCACCCAGCCGGCCCCGGACCAGGTGCTGCGCGACAACCACGAGCTGCTGGAACCGTTGCAACTGTGCTATCGGTCCCTGCACGAATGTGGCATGGGGGTGATCGCCGACGGGCCGCTGCTCGACTGCCTGCGCCGTGCGGTGACCTTCGGGCTGTTCCTGGTGCGTCTGGACGTGCGCCAGGATTCGTCGCGGCATGCCGCGGCGATGAGCGAGATCACCGACTACCTGGGCCTGGGGCGCTACGAGGACTGGGATGAGGATGCCCGGCTGACCTTCCTGATCCGCGAGCAGGGCAACCGCCGGCCGTTGCTGCCCGCGTACTTCAAGCCCTCGGCGGACACCGCCGAGGTGCTGGCAACCTGCCGGGAAATCGCCGCGGCACCGGCGGCCTCCCTCGGTTCCTATGTGATTTCCATGGCCGGTGCGGCTTCCGACGTGCTCCTGGTGCAACTGTTGCTCAAGGAGTGCGGGGTGTTGCGGCCGATGCGCGTGGTGCCGCTGTTCGAGACCCTGGCCGACCTGGACAACGCCGGGCCGGTGATGGAGCGCCTGTTGCTGCTGCCCGGCTACCGTGCACGCCTGCAGGGGCCGCAGGAAGTCATGATCGGCTATTCCGACTCGGCCAAGGATGCCGGCACCACGGCGGCGGCCTGGGCCCAGTATCGCGCCCAGGAGCGGCTGGTGGACATCTGCCGGGAACAGCAGGTCGAACTGCTGCTGTTTCATGGCCGTGGCGGCACCGTCGGCCGTGGTGGCGGCCCGGCCCATGCGGCGATCCTGTCGCAGCCGCCGGGTTCGGTGGCGGGGCGTTTCCGCACCACCGAACAGGGCGAGATGATCCGCTTCAAGTTCGGCCTGCCGGACATTGCCGAACAGAACCTCAACCTGTACCTGGCCGCCGTGCTCGAGGCCACCTTGCTGCCGCCGCCACCGCCACAACCGGCCTGGCGCAAGCTGATGGACGAACTGGCCGCAGATGGGGTGCGGGCCTATCGGGCCGAAGTCCGCGACAACCCGCAGTTCGTCGAGTACTTCCGCCAGTCGACTCCGGAACAGGAGCTCGGGCGCCTGCCATTGGGCAGCCGTCCGGCCAAGCGCCGGGCCGGCGGTATAGAAAGCCTGCGGGCGATTCCCTGGATTTTCGGCTGGACCCAGACCCGGCTGATGCTGCCGGCCTGGCTCGGTTGGGAGACGGCCCTGCGCCATGCGCTGGAGCGTGGGCAAGGCAAGCTGCTGGAACAGATGCGTGAGCAATGGCCATTCTTCCGCACCCGTATCGACATGCTGGAGATGGTGCTGGCCAAGGCCGACAGCGATATCGCCCGCTCCTATGACGAGCGTCTGGTGGAAGCGGAACTGTTGCCGTTGGGTGCGCACTTACGCGACCTATTGTCGCAGGCATGCGCGGTGGTACTGGGTCTGACCGGCCAGTCGCAACTGCTGGCCCACAGCCCCGAGACCCTGGAGTTCATTCGCCTGCGTAACACCTACCTGGACCCGCTGCATCTGTTGCAGGCCGAGTTGCTGGCCCGCACGCGGCGCCAGGAAAGTGCCCAGGACAGCCCTCTGGAACAGGCTTTGCTGGTGTCCGTGGCGGGTATCGCCGCCGGCCTGCGCAATACCGGTTGAGGGGCGCCGAGGCCCGGCTTGCAGGCTTGGGCAAGGCCACGACCGCCCGGTCAGGTGCGGTCGTGGCCGTACGTGCGACACTTTGTTGTCACCTTGCGACCCGCGGTAGCAGGTTTGCACGGTTGCGGGGGCCCGGGTCGTTGCGACTTTGGGCGGCTTGTGTGGGGTCGGTCGGCTGTGTATCTTGATCAGCCCTTGGCCGTTTGGGCGGCTGTCACCCTATTGTTGAGATTGGCCCCACGCGGCGAATCCGAGCGTTTCTAAATAAAAAATTGAGGAGCACATCGATGCGCGTCATTCTGCTGGGAGCTCCCGGGGCCGGTAAAGGTACTCAGGCTAAGTTCATCACCGAGAAATTCGGCATCCCGCAAATCTCCACCGGCGACATGCTGCGTGCCGCGGTCAAGGCCGGCACCGAGCTGGGCGTCAAGGCCAAGGGCATCATGGATGCCGGCGGCCTGGTTTCCGATGACCTGATCATCGCGCTGGTCAAGGACCGTATTGCCCAGGCCGATTGCGCCAAGGGTTTCCTGTTCGACGGTTTCCCGCGCACCATTCCCCAGGCTGAAGCCCTGGTGCAGGCCGGTGTCGAGCTGGACCACGTGGTCGAGATCGCCGTCGACGACGAAGAGATCGTCCAGCGTATTGCCGGCCGTCGCGTTCACGAGGCTTCCGGGCGTGTCTACCACGTCGTCTACAACCCGCCGAAAGTCGAAGGCAAGGACGATGTGACCGGCGAAGAGCTGGTGCAGCGCAAGGACGACACCGAGGAAACCGTTCGCCATCGCCTGTCGGTCTATCACTCCCAGACCAAGCCGCTGGTGGACTTCTACCAGAAGCTGTCGGCGGCCCAGGGCAAGCCGAAGTACAGCCACATCGCTGGCGTCGGCTCGGTCGAGGCGATCACCGGCAAGGTGCTCGAAGCGCTGAACTGATCGTTGCCTCTGCCTCTCTACAACAGCCCGCTTGCGGGCTGTTGTTGTTTATACTGTTGCACTTTTTCATTCTGACCTGACGGAAACACCGATGAGCACCTTGCTGGCCCTGGACACCGCGACTGAAGCCTGCTCCGTCGCCTTGCTGCATGATGGCAAGGTGACGAGCCACTATGAGGTGATCCCGCGCCTGCATGCGCAGAAGCTGCTGCCGATGATCCGGCAACTGCTGGCGGATGCCGGGATCGGCCTGTCGGCGGTGGATGCGATCGCCTTTGGCCGTGGCCCGGGCGCCTTTACCGGAGTGCGGATCGCCATCGGTGTGGTTCAGGGCCTGGCCTTCGCCCTGGACCGGCCGGTGTTGCCGGTCTCCAACCTGGCGGTGCTGGCCCAGCGGGCACTGCGCGAGCATGGCGCCGGCCAGGTCGCCGCGGCCATCGATGCGCGGATGGATGAAGTGTATTGGGGCTGCTATCGCGAGGAGGCCGGGGAGATGCGCCTGGCCGGCGTCGAAGCGGTGCTGCCGCCGGAAGTCGCGGCGCTCCCGGAGGGGCTGTTGGCGCCTGGTTCGGTGCGGGCACGGGCTGGGGCTATGGCGAGCGGATCAAGGTCGCGGTCAGCGGCCAGGATGCTGGCATGCTGCCTGACGCCCAGGACCTGCTGAGCCTGGCGCGCTTCGCCTGGGCGCGCGGCGAGGCCATCGTTGCCGACCAGGCACAGCCGGTCTACCTGCGTGACAAGGTCGCCACGCCCAAGGCGCGCTGAGGCCGGAGCAAATTTCCAAGCTACACTGAAGGTTAATCCGGGCGCTCGGGAGGTCGTGCGCAGTAGTCAAAAATGTGCCGTACGTCATGTTTTGCACACGCAGGCGGCGTTGTGTGAAAACCTTTTATTGGTTATGTGGTCTGGTTATCAATTGGACAATAGCCACGTACGGCAAGTACTGCTAAATTGCCATCATCGACTCCGAGCATGCCACAATGCGTATAGACGGCGTTTCATCACAGTCCTATTCCATCAAGCGCAAGCCCCGCAAGGGCGGCGTGGTGGTGGATGCCGATGAGGAACTGCTGGGCGGCGACAGTGACGATCTGTCCGAAGTCGCTGCCCGCGCCGAGGCTGCCGGTGAACGTCTGGCCAACCTGCCAGCGCGTCCGCAGGACATGATCTTTCCCCGTTCCATGAGCCGGAGCGTCGCCACGGCCCTGGCCAGCTATCTGACCACCGCCGGTTTCGTCGAGTGGGACATGGAAGTGTTGGGACTGGACCTGCATATCTGATCTAATCGGTGGCATGACCGATTCAGTTCTTCCCTACTACCTTGGTTGTCCGTCCTGGAGTGAAAACGCCTGGCGCGAGTTCCTGTATCCGGAAAACGCCCGTCCGACGGACTTTCTCGATCTGTATTCCCAGGTCTTCAACGCCGTCGAAGGCAACACCACGTTCTATGCCCGGCCTTCGCCGGGCACGGTGGAGCGCTGGGCGCAGACCATGCCGGAGCACTTTCGCTTCACTGCCAAGTTTCCCCGCGATATCAGTCATGGCGGCGACCTGCGGGCCCAGGTGCCGGCGGCCGAGGAGTTCCTGCAACTGCTCAAGCCGCTGGGGCGCGGGTATCGCCGTTGTGGCTGCAATTGCCGGCGAGTTTCGCCCCTCATCGGTTGAGCGAACTGGCCGGCTTCATCGACAGCCTGCAGCAGCCGCTGGCCGTCGAGGTCCGCCATCCCGAGTTCTTCGCCAAGGGCGATGCCGAGCGGATGCTCAACCGGTTGCTGCTGGACCGCGTAGTGGAGCGCATCTGCCTCGATCCGCGGGCACTGTTCAGTTGCACCTCGACCGAGCCTGCGGTGCTGCATGCCCAGTCCAAGAAGCCCAGGGTGCCGCCGCGGCCGGCGGCCTTCACCCCGTTCCCGCAGGTACGCTTCATCGGCCATCCGGAGTTGGCGGCGAACGAGCCCTTCATGACCCCCTGGGTCGAAAAGGTCGCTGTCTGGATCGAGGAGGGGCGTACGCCGTATATCTTCCTGCACACGGCTGACAATCTGCTTGCACCGAAACTCGCGCAGCGTTTTCACGAGCGCCTGAAGGAACGTTTGCCTGGCCTGCCAGCCCTGCCTGCGCTATACAGAGAGCCCGCCGCGGAGCAACTCGGTCTGCTCTGAAGGCACTCGTCTCTTCTGCCAGGAGCTGGTCATATGGATGCGCAAAACCGTCGAGCCCAAGCCTTCAGGACCCTGCACGAGCGTGCCGGAGCCTTTGTGATCCCCAATCCCTGGGACGCCGGTTCGGCGAAGATGCTCGCCGCCCTGGGTTTCGAAGCCCTGGCCACCACCAGCGCCGGGCTGGCTTTTTCCCTGGGGCGTCCGGATGCGGAAGGTGCGGTCAGCCGCGCCGATGCCCTGGACAATGCCCATGTGATTGCCAAGGCCACGCCGCTGCCGGTGGCCGCAGACCTGGAAAACGGTTACGCCGACAGTCCCGAAGGGTGCGCCCAGACGATCCTGATGGCCGCTGAAGTGGGCCTGGTCGGTGGTTCGATCGAGGACGCCACGGGCAATCCCGAAGAACCGATCTACCCCTTCAATCAGGCGGTCGAGCGGATCGAGGCGGCGGTAGCGGCGGCGCGCAGCCTGCCATTTGACTTCACCCTGACGGCCCGGGCGGAAAACTTTCTGGTCGGGCGTCGGGACCTGGATGACACCATCCGCCGTCTGCAGGCCTTTGCCGAGGCCGGCGCTGATGTCCTGTATGCCCCGGCCTTGAGCACGGCCGAGGAGATTCGCGCGATCGTCAAGGCGGTGGCGCCCAAGCCGGTGAACGTCTTGATGTCCGGTGGCGTGTCGTTGTCGGTGGCTGATTTGAGTGCGCTGGGGGTCAAGCGCATCAGCGTCGGTTCGGCGCTGGCGCGTGCGGCGTACGGGGCGTTTTACCAGGCTGCACAGGAGATCCTTGAGCAGGGCAGCTTCGGTTTCGCCGAGCAGGCGATCCCGTTCGGCAGGATCAATCAGATGTTCAAGGGCTGAGGCCGGTGCCGGCGGCTCAGGCCGCCAGACGCAGGTTGTGCGCCACCAGCGGGCGTGCCCAGTTCAGGTCGTAGTCCAGGTCCTGCTGCTGCTTGACCAGGGTTTGCTCGTCGTACGGCAGCGCCGGTTTCTCCAGCAGGTCCAGCTCGAACTCGGCGATCGGCAGGTGCAGCGGACGCTTCTGTGGTGCCGGGCCCGGCTCGGGCTGTGGTTGGCCGGCGGTGAGGACGAGCGGGCGAACCCACTCGCTCTCGAAATCCTGTTGCCGCTGCTGGGCGATGATTTCGTCATCCGGATAGGGCGGTGCCGGTTTTTTCAGCAGGTCGAGTTCGAACTCGGCGATCGGCAGGAACAGCGGCTCTGGTGGCCGGACCGGATTGTCGGTGACATTGCAGTGCAGTTGCTCGACGATCTGCGCCAGGGTCTCGGCGCCGGCGGTCGGTTCGACCGGGCCATCGGCCGGCAGTTCGGCCACCGCCTGCCTTGGTGCATCCCCTACCTGTTCAGCCAGCGCACGGGCGAAGAAATCCTGCCACAGGTGGCTGACGCCACTCAGTGCCTGGGAGTTTCGCAGGCCGTAATCGCCGACGGGCGATAGATAACCTATGGATGTGCGCTGAATGTCTGACATGGTTCTCGGTCGTGACCCAAGCTCTGGCAAAATGCCGGATAATTCTGTTATCGGCCGTTTTCGCCGATCATTAAATTTTTGAGCGTGTTTTTCATGAGTGAGCAGCAGACGGCCGTGCGGATCCGAGTCGAAGCCTTGACCGCAGGGCTTGAACACCAGGCCCAGGCCTGGGCCCAGCGTCTGGAACTGCCATTGCAGGAACCCGAGGCGGAGTTCGCCCTGCAGGTCGGCGGGCAGGGTTTGCAGTTGCAGCAACTGGGGCCGGATGCACCGGGGCCGGTTCGGGTGGATTTCGTGGAGGGCGGGGCGGCGCACCGGCGCCTGTACGGTGGTGGTAGCGGGCAGATGATCGCCAAGGCGGTCGGTATCCAGCAGGGCGTGCGCCCACGGGTGCTGGACGCCACGGCCGGGCTGGGCAAGGACGCGTTCGTTCTGGCGAGCCTGGGCTGCGACATGAGCCTGGTCGAGCGCCAGCCGCTGATCGGTGCCCTGCTGGAGGATGGCCTGGCCCGTGCCCTGGAGGATCCGGAGGTGGCGCCGATCGTGTCCCGCATGCGTCTGCTCAAGGGCAACTCGATCGACGTGATGCGCCACTGGGAGGGCGAGCCGCCGCAGGTCATCTACCTGGACCCGATGTTTCCCCACCGTGAGAAAACCGCCCTGGTGAAGAAGGAAATGCGTCTGTTCCGGCCGTTGGTGGGCGATGACCCGGACGCCCCCGCGCTGCTGGAGGCCGCCCTGGCCCTGGCGACCCACCGGGTGGTGGTCAAGCGCCCGCGCAAGGCACCGTGCATCGACGGGCCCAAGCCCAGTCACGGCCTGGAGGGCAAGTCGAGCCGCTACGATATCTACCCGAAGAAAGCGCTCAAGCCCTGAAGGCCTCTTCGCGGGCAAGCCCGTTTCCACAGTGGATCATGTCATTGCCGTGGGGCGGCTCGCCCGCGAAAGGAACCGGCTCAGGGCCGATAGGCCCGCATGAACAAGCCCACCACCTCGCGCACATGGGCTTCGCTGTCCTCGGCATTCAATGGCTCGCCGCAGCCATACAGCACGCGGAAGTTCGCCGCGCCCTTGAGCAGGCAGAAAAAGTGCTCGGCGGCGCGGTGCGGCTTGTCGATGACCAGGACCCCGCTCTGATGGATTCTGCTGAGCAGTCGCTCCATTTCGCTCAGCATCCGCTGTGGGCCGGCCTCGAAGAAAATCTGCGACAGCCTGGGATCCTGGCTGCCCAACGCGATGATCAGGCGATGCAGGTTCACCGACTCGTCGCTGTTGATCAGCTGATTGAAGCCACGGGCGATATTGAGCAGCACCGATTCGACCGGGACGCCCTCGGGCAGGGCGAACAGCAGTTCGGGTAGCTGCGCCTCGCACTTGGCCACCACCGCGGCCGAGAACAGGGTCTCCTTGTCAGTGAAGTGGCTGTAGACCGTCAGCTTCGAAACACCTGCCGCTGCTGCCACCGCATCCATGCTGGTGCTGGCGTATCCATTGCTCAGGAACAGATCTTTCGCGGCTTCAAGAATGGCCTGGCGTTTTGCCAGGTCCTTGGGCGACCCGGGCCGCTGGGCACAGAAAGATTGTCGGACATTTTTCACTTTAATACTGGACTGGTCAGTTTGGTATAAATACCATACTGGCCAGTATAATTATTTCAAGCACTCTTTAGCGAAGGGTCTCCACCATGTTCCGCTATGTCCTGCCCCTTGTGTTACCCGCCAGTCTAGCGTTTTTCCTCGTGGGCTGTGATCGCGAAGAGGCGGTTCAGGTTACCGTGCGTCCCGCCATGGTGGTTCAGCCGCAGTTGTCGGCTCAGGCCATGGACAGTTATCCCGGTGAGGTGCGCGCCCGCTTCGAACCCGAACTGGCGTTTCGTATCGCTGGCAAGGTGGCCCGGCGCCTGGTCGAGGAGGGGCAGCGGGTCAAGGCCAACCAGCCATTGGCGGAGCTCGATCCGCAGGATGTGCGCCTGCAACTGGAGGCCACCCGGGCCCAGGTGGCGGCTGCCGAGGCGAACCTGAACCTGGTGCGCTCCGAGCGCGACCGCTACAAGACCCTGCTGGAGCGGCAGATGGTCAGCCGCTCGCAATACGACAATGCGGAAAATGCCTACCGTGCCGGTGAGGCCCGGCTGAAGCAGATCCGGGCGGAATTCGATGTCTCCAGCAACCAGGCCGGTTATGCGGTGCTGCGGGCTCCTCAGGATGGCGTGATCGCCAGGCGCCAGGTCGAGGTCGGCCAGGTGGTGGCCGCCGGCCAGACGGTCTTCACCCTGGCCGCCGACGGCGAGCGCGAGGTGCTGATCAGTTTTCCGGAACAGGCCTTTGGCCGCTTCAAGGTCGGTCAGGAGGTGGCCGTCGAACTCTGGTCCCAGCCGGACCAGCGCTTCAACGGGCATATCCGCGAGCTGTCGCCGGCGGCTGATCCGAAATCCCGGACCTTCGCCGCGCGCATCGCCTTCAGTTCCGGAAAGATCCCTGCCGAGCTGGGGCAGAGTGCCCGGGTCTTCGTCCAGAATGCCGGTGCCGTGCCGCTGTCGGTGCCGTTATCGGCACTCACGGCCGAAAACGGCGCCGCCTATGTCTGGAAAGTCCAGCCGGACAACACCCTCAAGCGCACCCCGGTGCGGGTTGGCGCCTTCGGCGAGAAGAGCGTGCCGGTGCTCGAAGGCCTCAGTGCCAGCGACTGGGTGGTGGCGGCCGGGGTGCACGTGCTGCACGAAGGGGAACAGGTGCGTCCGGTGGACCGCTCCAACCGCGTCGTCAACCTGGCGGCCAAGGAGTAGTCCCGATGGGTTTCAATCTTTCCGAATGGGCATTGCGCAACCGCCAGATCGTCCTGTTCCTGATGCTGCTGCTGGCGATGGTCGGGGCCATGTCCTACACCAGGCTTGGCCAGAGCGAAGATCCGCCGTTCACTTTCAAGGCCATGGTGATCCAGACCAACTGGCCAGGCGCCACGGCCCAGGAAGTTTCGCGGCAGGTCACCGAACGCATTGAAAAGAAACTGATGGAGACCGGCGAATACGAGCGGATCATGTCGTTCTCCCGGCCAGGCGAGTCCCAGGTGACCTTCATGGCCCGCGACTCGCTGCACTCGGCGCAGATCCCCGAGCTCTGGTACCAGTTGCGCAAGAAGATCGGCGACATCCGCCAGACCCTGCCGCCGGATATACAGGGGCCGTTCTTCAACGACGAGTTCGGTACCACTTTTGGCAATATCTATGCGCTGACCGGCGACGGTTTCGACTACGCGGTGCTCAAGGACTACGCCGACCGCATCCAGATCCAGCTGCAGCGGGTCAAGGATGTGGGCAAGGTCGACCTGCTGGGGCTGCAGGACGAAAAGGTCTGGATCGAACTGTCGAACGTCAAGCTGGCCACTCTCGGGGTACCGATGGCGGCAGTCCAGCAGGCGCTGCAGGAGCAGAACACGGTTTCCACCTCGGGTTTCTTCGAAACACCAACGGAGCGGGTGCAACTGCGCGTCAGTGGCAACTTCAAGAGCGTCGACGAGATTCGCAACCTGCCGATCCGGGTCGGCGACCGGACCCTGCGTATCGGCGATTTCGCCGAGGTCCGCCGCGGCTTCAGCGATCCGCCCGCCCCGCGCATGCGTTTCATGGGTGAAGATGCCATTGGCCTGGCCGTGGCGATGAACGACGGTGGCGACATTCTGGTGCTGGGCAAGGCGCTGCAAGCCGAATTCGCCCGTATCCAGAAAAGCTTGCCGGCGGGCATGCACCTGAGCAAGGTTTCCGACCAGCCGGCGGCGGTCAAGACCGGCGTCGGCGAGTTCGTCCAGGTGCTGGTGGAAGCCCTGGCGATCGTGCTGCTGGTGAGTTTCTTCTCCCTCGGCGTGCGTACCGGGATGGTGGTGGCGCTGGCGATTCCGCTGGTGCTGGCGATGACCTTCGCCACCATGTACTACCTGGGCATCGGCCTGCACAAGATTTCCCTCGGCGCCCTGGTGCTGGCGCTCGGCCTTTTGGTCGACGACGCGATCATTGCCGTGGAAATGATGGCGATCAAGATGGAGCAGGGCTTCGACCGGCTCAAGGCGGCGAGCTACGCCTGGACCAGCACGGCGTTCCCGATGCTGACCGGTACGCTGATCACCGCCGCCGGTTTCCTGCCGATCGCCACCGCGCAGTCGGGACTGGCGAGTACACCCGCTCGATCTTCCAGGTGGTGACCATCGCCCTGCTGGCGTCGTGGATCGCCGCCGTGATGTTCGTGCCCTATCTGGGAGAGAAGCTGCTGCCGGACCTGGCGAAGATCCACGCTGCCAAGCATGGCGCCGATCAGCCGGACCCTTATGCCACGCCGTTCTACCAGCGGGTGCGGCGCCTGGTGGAGTGGTGCGTGCGGCGGCGCAAGACGGTGATCGTATTGACCGTTCTGGCCTTTGTGGCTTCGGTGGCACTGTTCCGCTTCGTGCCGCAGCAATTCTTCCCGGCTTCCGGGCGACTGGAGCTGATGGTCGACCTCAAGCTGGCCGAGGGCGCGTCGCTGAGCAACACCGCCGAGCAGGTCAAGCGCCTGGAGAGTCTGCTCAAGGGGCATGACGGCATCGACAACTACGTGGCCTATGTCGGTACCGGTTCGCCGCGCTTCTACCTGCCGCTCGACCAGCAACTGCCGGCGGCCAGCTTTGCCCAGTTCGTGGTGCTGGCCAAGACCATCGAGGACCGGGAAAAACTGCGGACCTGGCTGATCGATACGCTCAACGAGCAGTTCCCCGACCTGCGTGCGCGGGTCACGCGCCTGGAGAACGGTCCGCCCGTGGGCTACCCGGTCCAGTTCCGTGTCACCGGCGAGCACATCGAGGTGGTTCGGGCCCTGGCCCGCAAGGTGGCGGCCAAGGTGCGCGAGAACCCCCATGTGGTCAACGTGCACCTGGATTGGGAAGAACCGAGCAAGGTGGTCTACCTGAATGTCGATCAGGACCGTGCCCGGGCCCTGGGGGTGAGTACGGCGAACCTGTCGCGCTTCCTGCGCAGCTCACTGACCGGTTCGACCGTCAGCCAGTACCGCGAGGACAACGAGCTGATCGAGATCCTGCTGCGTGGCACCGTGCACGAGCGCAGCGAGCTGTCGGCACTGTCGAGCCTGGCGGTGCCCACCGACAACGGCACCAGTGTGGCGCTGTCGCAGATCGCGACGCTGGAGTACGGTTTCGAGGAAGGCGTCATCTGGCACCGCAACCGCCTGCCGAACGTGACGGTCCGCGCCGATATCTATGGCCAGGAGCAACCGGTGACCCTGGTCAAGCAGATCATGCCGACCCTGGATTCGATCCGGGCCGAGCTGCCGGACGGTTATCTGCTGGACGTGGGCGGTACCGTGGAGGACTCCGAGCGGGGCCAGGCGTCTGTGAACGCCGGCGTCCCCTTGTTCATCGTGGTGGTGCTGACCCTGTTGATGCTGCAATTGCGCAGCTTCTCGCGGGTGGCGATGGTGTTCCTCACCGCGCCGCTGGGACTGATCGGCGTGACGCTGTTCCTGCTGGTGTTCCGCCAGCCGTTCGGTTTCGTGGCGATGCTCGGCACCATTGCCCTGTCCGGGATGATCATGCGCAACTCGGTGATTCTGGTGGACCAGATCGAACAGGATATCCGGGCCGGCATGTCACAGTGGCAGGCGATCATCGAGGCGACGGTACGGCGCTTCCGGCCGATCGTGCTGACCGCGCTGGCGGCGGTGCTGGCGATGATTCCACTGTCGCGCAGCGTGTTCTACGGACCGATGGCGGTGGCGATCATGGGTGGGTTGATCGTGGCGACGGCCCTGACCCTGTTGTTCCTGCCGGCGCTGTATGCCGGCTGGTTCCGGGTGAAGAAGACCGCCGCCGGGGGATGAGGTCAGTCGGGAGCCAGCGCGCTGGCTCCCGCTGCTGCATCACAGCGCGCCAAACACCTTCTTCGCCAGGCTGGTAGCCGCTTCAGCCGGGTTGGCCCGGATACCTTCCTCTTTCTGGGCGATCAGCTTGAACAGACCGTCCAGCGCCTTTTCGGTCACGTAGCTTTCAATGTTGGCACTCTTGGCGTCGATCACGCCGAGGGTCGCCGCCTGCCCGGCGAACGAGTTGTACTGCTGGGCCAGGCCGACCTGGTCGGTGGCCTGCTTGACGATCGGCAGGAACTTGGCGCGGATCTGCTCGCGGCTGGTCTTGTCCAGGTACTGCGTGGCCGAGTCCTTGCCGCCGCTGAGAATGCTCTTGGCGTCATTCACGGTCATCTTCTTCACCGCATCCACCAGCAGCGCCTGGGCCTGGGGCATGGCTGCCTCGGCCGCCTTGTTCATGCTGGTTTCCAGCTGGTCGACCTGGGCACCCATGCCGAACTGCTTCATCTTGCTGGCGACCTTGCCCAGCTTGCCCGGCAGTTCGATCTTCACTTCAGGGTTGTTGCTGAAGCCACCCGGCTTGCCGAGCGTCGTGACGGCGGCGACGGCCCCCTGGGCCAGGGCGTCCTTGAGCCCGCCCGAGGCTTCGCCCTGGGACAGGCTGCCCAGGGACAGGGCCAGCGCGTTGGCGGAGATCAGCAGGCCGGCGCAGAGGCTGGCCAGACGTAGGGAAGGACGGAGCATGGAAAGCTTCCTTATGCGAAAAGAGAAAATGACCGGGCGGAGTCGGCACGCTTCGGCGAAGGCTGTGGAAACAGGCCGCTCGAACGGGCGCCGGGCTGTCCGCTGGTGATAACAGTAGCTGGCCGGCGAGTTCGATGCGAGCGCTGATCGAAGACATTGCCGGGCTTCAGGCCCTGAGGGTCAGGTTCTGTGGCTTTTCCTTCTGCAATACGACGGTCCGGGGAATGGGTTTCATGGTGAACTTGCGCCGGCTGCCGAAGCTGCCCTGGGTTTCGTAGAGCTGGCCGGGCTTGACCCGGCTGGGGTCATAACGCAGGTAGCGGGGGATCGCGCCCTTGAGCAGGGTGATCTCCTCGCAGAGGATGTAAGGCGGCAGGCCGGAGTCGTTGAGGGCGACCAGTTTCAGGTTGGCCAGGGTGTTCTCGTCCGTGCCGATCAGCGGCACCAGCGCCGCGCTCAGGTACAGGTAGCCAGGTGGGCTCAGGTGAAAGCTCGCCTCCTGGTTGTCCTTGCGCCATCTGAAGTTGTAGCGGATGTCGGCCAGCAGCGAGGCGCCATCGACGCTCATGTCGAACTCGATCTCTATCCTGCTGTTGTAGCGCAGGTCCTGGGGCAGTTCGAACACGAAGCGCCAGGGGCTGCGTGATGGCAGGTCGGCGCTGCTCCAGGTGCCGAGGATGGCATGGGTATCGCGGTTGCGCAGGGTGATCCGGGTTTGCGCCCGGGCCGGAATGGCATAGTCCGGCGGAAAGTGGAAAACAGCTGTGACGAGGTTTTTCGCAGTCATCTCGATATCCTTATCGAACGCGTCAAAGGCAACGCAGGGTCCAGTCTATACGAGTGTTTGCCGGGGAAATTCGGCGATGAAATATCGTTGTTGCTTTGCCGAATTGTCTGTCGTTGGGTTGCCGGTTATCTGATGTAGATCGGCTGATTGGCCCTGTGCCTGTCGCCTTGCAGGGCTGCCTGCAGCCGAGTGTTGCCAGCTGTGGGCAAGAGCGTGTTTTTACAGTTCTTGTCGGAATAGCCCGACATTTACTGATCCTTGTTGCTACGACAGAAAAGGACATGGGGTTATCGCTGGCGTTGCGGCGGGTGCGATACATGTATTGCGCTTGAGAACCGTGGAGTGAACCCATGTCATCCAGACGATACCTGTGCGACGCGCAAATCAGCCAGGCCATGCAGATTGCCGATCTTTCCGAGTTCGAGGTACCTGTGCATGCGGTGGGGCTGATTGCCCAGTGTGTGCTCGGCGGGCTTGAGGCACAGGGTTGGCCGGCTCCCCGGGTTATCCGCGGACCGCGGATCGTCACCGCCGAGCAGAACTACGCCCTGCTTGGCTATGCGCCTGACGAAGTCACTCTCGGCAGCGACCACACCCGCTGGATCAGCGAATCACAATTGTTGCGAACCCAGACGACCAGTCTGATTCCTCCCGCACTGGTCGAGGCAGCAAGGGCGCGAAAGCCGGGGGAAACCATGCTGCTCGCTGCCCCCGGTATTACGTTCAGGCGCGACACGCGCGACCGTCTCCATTGTGCGCAACCGCACCAGATGGACATTTGGGTCATGGGGTGATCCACCGCTGTCCTGCCGGGAGTCGCTGCTGAAGCTGGTCGGCGATGTTCTGAAGGCCGCGCTGCCCGATCATGCCTGGACGTGTCAGGACAGCCCTCACCACTACACCGAGGGGGGATCGAGATCAATGTCGTCTCGGCGCAGCAGTCGGTGGAGGTGCTTGAGTGTGGTTGTATCGCCCGCTCCCTGCTCGAAAGACTCGGGCTCGATCCGCTTCAGCATGGAGGCCTGGCCATGGGCATGGGGTTGGATCGTCTGGCGATGTTGCGCAAGGGAATTCCCGATATCCGCCTGCTCAGGGACCCTCTGCCCCGTATCCAGGCACAAATGAATAGCCTCGATCCCTGGGTGCCGGTCTCTCGTCTGCCTTCGGTCACTCGCGATATCTCGCTGGCCGTGACGCCGGGACAGAGCGAGGAGGAACTGACCGAGTCGATGTTGCAGGCCGCCGGTGTGCGTAGTGGCTGGATTGAAGAGATGCGCCTGCTGGGACGCTGGAGCCATGGGCCATTGCCACCGCAGGCACTGGATCGTCTGGGCATGCTCGAAGGGCAGGAAAACGTGCTCTTGAGAATCGTCCTGAGAGACTGCGCCAGATCCATTACGGCCCAGGAGGCCAATCAACTCTATAACGATATCCAGCATGCCATGCACGAGGGAAAGGCGGGGGGTGGATATCGCAACGGCTGAGTTGCGCACAGCCTTTGCGCGATGAACCCCAGGTTGGCTGGCCTGGGGTTGTCGGTGAGGATCAGGCGGCGTCGGGACTGATGTCGCTCTTCTGCTCCGGGCCGGTGTCGTGCAATGTCACCTGGCGGATCGAAAGGCGTATTTCCGCCGGCAGTACCCGCTTGGCCGCACCTTCGGCCAGTTCGCCGAGCAGTTCGTGGTAACTGAGCTTGCCGGCTTCGTCGCGGCGCAGAACGTCGAGGTCGAGCAGAGTCTGGATGAAGTGGCGGAACAGGCTCTTGTCGAAGAACTCCGGGCATTGAGACCGTGCAGGATCGACAGGCGCTGGGCCATGATCGTGCACAGGTCCTCCAGTTCCTCGGCGCTGATACTGTGCTGGCCGCTGTTGAGCAGCAGCGAGATTGCCATGTAGAAGCGTTGCAGGGTCTGGGCGATGCTTCTCGACAACAGGGTCAGCAGCACGAAATGCCGTGAACTCGGCGCCGGGCGCAGGTAGACCGCATTCTCGAAACGCAGCAGTCCCTGCTCGACGAAGGCCTCAAGCCATTGATCGACCACCGCGTCGAGTTCGTCCAGCGACCAGCGGATGAACAGCTCCGACTGCAGGTACGGGTACAGCGCCCGGGTGTAGCGCAGCAACTGCTCGCGGCTCATGCGTGATGAGCTCTGGAAGAAGCTCGCCAGCAATGCCGGCAGGGCGAAGATGTGCAGGACGTTGTTGCGGTAGTAGGTCATCAGTACCGCGTTCTGTTCGTCCAGGTAAAGGATCTTGCCCAGCGCATCGTTCTGTTCGGCGAGCAGGTCCATGTCCTTGACGTGCTGGATCAGCGCCCGGCCATCTCCCTCGGGCAGGGTGGTGTGCGGCGAGTAGGGGACGCGGCGCAGCAGCGCCAGGTAGAGGTCGAGCACCCGGGCCAGGGCACGGTCGTCCAGGGCCAGGCGACTGGTGGAGAGCAGGGCCAGGGCCACCAGGTTCACCGGGTTGATCGCCGCCGCTTCGTTGAGGTTGCGCGCCACGCGCTCGCCCAGGCGGTTGGTGGTCGCGCTCAGCCAGTCCGGCCTGAATTGCGGGCCGAGTTCCTCGGCGCGCCAGCCCGGCTGTTCCTGGTCGAGGAAGTCGGCCAGCTTGATCGGCTCGCCGAAGTTGACCGCGACCTGGCCGAAGCGCTGCTTGAGCGCACCGATGACCTTGAAGATGTCGAAGATCGACTCCTTCTTCTTGCTGGCGCCGCGCAGTTCGCCGAGGTAGGTCCGGCCTTCCAGCACCCGTTCATAGCCGATATAGACCGGGACGAAGACGATCGGCATCCGCGAGGAGCGCAGGAAACTGCGCAGGGTAATGGCCAGCATGCCGGTCTTGGGCCGCAGCATGCGTCCGGTACGCGAGCGGCCGCCCTCGACGAAGTACTCCACCGGAAAACCCTTGGTGAACAGCGTATGCAGGTATTCGTTGAAGACCGAGGTGTAGAGCGGGTTGCCCTTGAAGGTGCGGCGCATGAAGAACGCCCCGCCACGGCGCAGCAGGCCGCCGATCAGCGGCATGTTGAGGTTGATCCCGGCGGCGATGTGCGGCGGGGTCAGTCCGTTGCGGAACAGCAGGTAGGACAGCAGCAGGTAGTCGATATGGCTGCGATGGCAGGGCACGTAGATCACCTCGTGCCCCTGCGCCACGGATTGCACGTTTTCGATATGGTTGACGCGGATACCGTCGTAGATCTTGTTCCAGAACCAGCTCAGCACCACTTCGAGGAAGCGGATCGCCGTGTAGGTGTAGTCCGAGGCGATTTCGTTGCCGTAGCGCAGTGCCTGGGCCTTGGCCTTTTCCGCCGGGATGTTTTCGCGCTGGGCGTGTTCGAGGATCGCCTGGCGTACCTGCGGCTCGTTGACCAGGCCCTTGACCAGGTTGCGCCGGTGCGACAGGTCGGGACCGATGACCGCGGTTTTCAGGTTGCGCAAGTGTACCCGCAGAATGCGTTGGGCCATGCGCACGGTGCGCTCGTGGCCCTTGTTGTGTTCCACCAGTTCGCGCAGATGGATCGGCGCGGAGAACTGCACGCGGGTCTTGCGGCCGAGAATCAGGATGCTCAGCAGGCGGCGCAGGCGACCTGTGACCGCCCAACTGTCGGCGAACAGCAGTTTCCACGGGCTCGATTCGCTGTCCGGCGATTGGCCCCAGAACACGCTGACCGGGATGACCTGGGCGTCCTCGACAGGATTCCGGCTCAGGGCATCGACCAGGCGGGTCAGGGTTGGCGGCGCCCCGCGCTTGTCATGACGGCCGAGCCAGTCGGGCTCCGGAGTCAGGTAGAAAAACGCCGCCGGCTCCAGCAGCGGGCCGACCGACACCGGCAGCACCGGGCGTGGCAGACCGGCCCGGGTGCATTCGTGGTCGACCACCGCCAGGTCGCTCAGCGACGGCGATTGCAGAACGTAGAACACCGGGCGGCTGCGGTCGAGGTTGAGGGTCAGGGACGACTGGTTGATCGTCTCCGAGCGCACCCACAGGTACAGGAGGCGGCGCAGGGTGCCAAACACTAGACGGCGGAACGGCGAACGGGTCATACGATTTCTGCTTCAGATGGAATGAACCGAGCGTTTGCTCGGGCGGGGAGTAGTGTGCCGTATCTGGCGAAAATCGGCAAAAACGCAACGAAGTAATATTGATTGAGAGTTTTTCGTGCTGTCTTATACTCCGGTATTCGCCCTCAGCGGTATGACCCCCGAGCGTCATCCGAAGTTCTGGCGATCAGGCTTGGAGAACCCTGCGAGCGGGGTTCACTCGATAATAAAAAAGGAGTACGGATTCATGGCAACTCGCGAGACAGGCAGTGTGAAGTGGTTCAACGATGCCAAGGGCTATGGCTTCATCCAGCGTGAAGGTGGGGCGGATGTGTTCGTGCACTATCGCGCGATTCGTGGCCAGGGCCACCGCTCGCTGACCGAGGGACAGCAGGTCGAGTACGCGGTGGTGGAAGGCCAGAAGGGCCTGCAGGCCGAGGACGTGGTGGGCTTGTAACCCTCACGCCATCCTGTGGGAGCCGGACCGCCGGCTCCCACAAGCACTCGCGTCGTGCATCAATCCTGCGAACGACGTTCCCCCTCAGGCTGTGCGCCAGGTGATCTCTTCTTCGCCGTCGGCGCTGACACGAATCCAGCGGTCGGCACTTTCCTCGCCTTCCTCCTCGACCCAACTTCCCGGCGCGCAACGCACCTCCACCTGCAGCGCGGCAAAAGCGGCGCGGGCACAGGCGATGTCGTCGTCCCACGGCGTCTGGTCGCTTTCCAGGTACAGGCTGTTCCACTTGCCCACGGCTTTGGGCAGCCAGGTCACCGGTACGCCGCCGGCCTTGCATTTCCAGGTCTGGCCCTTCTGCGTCCACTCGCTGCACGGACCGAGCGCTTCGCCCAGCCAGGCGGTAATCGCCTTGTGGTCGACGTCGGCGTCTTTCAGGTAAATCTCGATATCAGGCTGGCGCATGGATGTCCTCGCTGCGGCTGCTGAAAAATCCATTCGCGGATTCTGGCGCTCGCCAACCGGGGTTGGCGAGTTGGGTCATGGGGATCATTGCAGAACGAAGTAATCGTAGCGCATCGACACGCTGACCTCGAACGGTTCGGCCTGCTCGATCACCCGGGCGCGGCGCTCGGCGCTGGCGCGCCAGCCGTGCGGGGTCATGGCCAGCAGGTTGGCACGGTCGGCGGGCCGTTCCAAGCGCAGCTTGAAGTCGAGAACTTCGCTGTGCTGCAGCGCCATGCCTTCCGGCACCAGGGCCAGGTGCTTGTCGTCGGTGTACTCGCGGACTTCGTCATAGAGCTGCTCGCGCAGTTCCATCAGATGGCCGCTGGTCGGGCCGACCTTCATCAGGCCGCCACCGGGGCTGAGCAGGCGTTTGGCTTCCTGCCAGTCCAGCGGGCTGAAGACACTGGCGAGAAACTGGCAACTGGCGTCCGGCAGTGGAATGCGTGCCATGCTGGCGATCAACCAGGTCAGTTGCGGATTGCGCCGGCAGGCCCGCTTCACCGCTTCGCGGGAGATGTCCAGGGCATAGCCGTCGGCCGTCGGCAGTGCCTCGGCGATCTGCGCGGTGTAGTAGCCTTCGCCACAGCCGATATCGACCCAGCGTTGCGGGGCCCGTTCGGCGGCCAGTTCGGCCAGGCGGCGGGCCACCGGCGCGTAGTGGCCGGCGTTGAGGAAATCACGCCGGGCCTCGACCATGGCCTGGTTGTCGCCGGGATCGCGGCTGTTCTTGTGCTGCACCGGCAGCAGGTTCAGGTAACCCTGGCGGGCCCGGTCGAAACGATGCCCGGCCGGGCAGGCCACGCCATTGTCGACCGCGCCCAGCGGTGCACTGCAGAGAGGGCAGGTGAGCATCAGGCGAGCAACTTGATCAGGGTCTGGTAGTAGATTTCGGTCAGCACATCGAGGTCGCTGGCCAAGACCCGCTCGTTGACCTGGTGAATGGTCGCGTTGACCGGGCCGAGTTCCACCACCTGGCTGCCGAGGGTGGCGATGAAGCGTCCATCGGAGGTGCCGCCGCTGGTCGAGGCCTTGGTTTCGCGCCCGGTGATCTCGCGGATGCTGGAGGAGACCGCGTCGAGCAGCGCGCCCGGCTCGGTCAGGAACGGCAGGCCGGACAATGCCCAGTCCACGTGCCAGTCCAGCTGGTGTTTGTCGAGGATCGCCGCGACCCGTTGCTGCAGGCCCTCGACGGTCGACTCGGTGGAGAAGCGGAAGTTGAACAGCGCCACCAGCTCGCCGGGGATCACGTTGGTCGCGCCGGTGCCGGAATTGACGTTGGAGATCTGGAAGCTGGTCGGCGGGAAGAAGGCATTGCCGTCGTCCCAGTGCTCGGCCGCCAGCTCGGCGAGAGCGGGCGCGGCCAGGTGGATCGGGTTCTGCGCCAGGTGCGGATAGGCCACGTGGCCCTGCACGCCGCGGATGGTCAGCTTGGCGCCGAGGGAGCCGCGACGGCCGTTCTTCACCACGTCGCCGACCAGCGAGGTGCTCGACGGTTCGCCGACGATGCACCAGTCCAGGCGCTCGTTGCGCGCGGCCAGGCGCTCGACCACGGCCTTGGTGCCGTGATGGGCCGGGCCCTCTTCATCGCTGGTGATCAGGAAGGCCACCGAGCCCTTGTGGTCCGGGTAGTCCGCGACAAAACGCTCGGCCGCGACGACCATCGCCGCGAGGCTGCCCTTCATGTCGGCGGCGCCACGCCCGCAGAGCATGCCGTGCTCGTCGATCAGCGCATCGAACGGATCGTTCTGCCAGGCCTGGACCGGGCCGGTCGGGACCACGTCGGTGTGGCCGGCGAAACACAGCACCGGGCCGTCGTGGCGACCGTGGGTGGCCCAGAAGTTGTCCACGTCCTCGATGCGCATCGGTTCCAGCTGGAAACCGGCATCGCCCAGGCGCTGCATCATCAGTTTCTGGCAGTCGGCGTCGACCGGTGTCACCGATGGGCGGCGGATCAGGTCACAGGCAAGTTGCAGGGTCGGCGAAAGCTCGGCGTGGGCCGTCATGGGAAACTCCGAAAACATGAAAGACGGGCTCGGTCTGCTGTGGGAGCGGGCTTGACCGCGAAGGGGGCACAAGCGCGCCGCAAGCTTCGCGGGCAAGCCCGCTCCCACACAAGTCCGCTGCCACAGTATTTGGGGTTGGCCGTGGAGTCGTGCTCGACCAGGGCGCAGAAAATGGCGGATATCTTAAAGCAAAACGGCGACCATAGGCCGCCGTTTAGAGGATCGCATCGACTTTATGCCGCCGGCACCTGCTCGGGCTCTTCGGCCGGTTTCGGCAGCGAGGAAACGAAGGCCATGAACAGCGCGGCCACGTACGGCAGCGACTGCACCAGCAGCATGGCGACCCAGAAGCGCATGTCGTTGCTCGGCATGCCCTGCACCAGGTAGATCCCCAGGGCTGCGCCCCACAACAGCAGCATGATGAACAGTTCTTCACGGGCTTCCGAGATCGCCACCCAGAAACCGTGCTTGTCGGCGTTCTTCGGCGTGCGGAAAAACGGAATGCTGCTGGTGAAGAAACCGTACAGCACCGCCTTGGCGATGGTGTGCGACAACGCCAGGCCTGCCAGCGCGGCGGCGAAGGCGTCCTTCATGTTGACGCCGACCGCGCGCCGGTACAGGAACAGGATCTTGCCCACCTTGAAGGCGAACAGCGCCAGGGGCGGGATCGCGAAGATCATCAGCGGCGGGTCGACCCGTTGCGGCACGATGATCATCGCCGACGACCAGAGCAGCGCGCCCACGGTGAAGAAGATGTTCATGCCGTCGGCGATCCACGGCAGCCAGCCGGCGAGGAAGTGGTAGCGCTGGCCACGGGTCAGTTCGGTGTCGCGGCCGCGCAGCAGGCTCGCGGTGTGCCGCTTGATGATCTGGATCGCGCCATAGGCCCAGCGGAAACGCTGCTTCTTGAAGTCGATGAAGGTATCGGGCATCAACCCCTTGCCGTAGCTGTGGTGGTGATAGGCAGCCGACAGGCCTTTTTCGAACACCCGCAGGCCCAGTTCGGCGTCTTCGCAGATACACCAGTCGGCCCAGCCCAGTTCTTCCAGGACCGAACGACGGGTCATGGTCATGGTGCCGTGCTGGATGATCGCGTCACGATCGTTGCGAGTGACCATGCCGATGTGGAAGAAACCCTTGTACTCGGAGTAGCAGAGCTTCTTGAAGGTGCTCTCGTTCTGGTCGCGGTAGTCCTGCGGCGACTGCACGATGGCGATCTTCGGATCGGCGAAGTGCGGCACCATGTGCTTGAGCCAGTTGCGGTCGACGCAGTAGTCCGAGTCGATCACCGCGATGACCTCGGCATCCTTGGCGGTATGCGGAATCAGGTAGTTCAGCGCACCGCCCTTGAAACCGGCCAGGGGGGCGACGTGGAAGAAACGGAAGCGCGGGCCGAGGGTCTCGCAGTAGGCCTGCACCGGTTCCCAGACCGCCGGGTCCTTGGTGTTGTTGTCGATGATCAGGACTTCGTAGTCCGGATAGTCGAGGGCGGCCAGGGCGTCGAGGGTCTGTTTGACCATCTCCGGCGGCTCGTTGTAGCACGGCACGTGGATCGAGACTTTCGGGCGGTAGTCCGACTCACCCTCGACCGGCAGGAATTCCCGGCGGCGCTTGTGGGTCCACACCGCTTCGGCCAGTTCGTGGGCCTCGGTCAGCAGCACGATGAACACCCCCAGCGCACCGAGGGCGAGCAGGAAGCCCACGGTCAGGCTGAACCAGGTGCTGTATTGCTGGCTGTAGTCGTAGCCGATCCACACCAGTACCGAACCGCAAAGGAAGGCGATGAAGGTCAGGAAGGTGCGGCCGCGCTGGCGCAGTGCCGAGCCGTCGATCAGCAGGACCGCCAGGGACAGCATCGCCAGCACCACCGAGCCGATGGCCAGGACCCGCCACTGCGGAATGGCCACCACTGGCCCTTCGAAGTTGAATTTCTGCTGGCGCGCGGCGTTGTACACGCCCCAGTAGGCGCCCACCGAGCCTTCGTCACTGGCTTTCCAGGGCTGGTCGAAGGCTTCGATGACGAAGTAGTTGAAGCCCTGGCGGTTGAGCTTGTTCACCAGCGTACGCAGGTAGATCGCCTGGTCGGCCTGGGTCGCATCGGCGCCACCGCGCATGCGGCCGTTGCTCGGCCAGCCGACTTCCGACAGCAGCAGCGGCTTTTTCGGGAACATGCGTTTGAGTTCGCGGGCGCGGTCGAGTACGTACTGGCCGGATTTCTCCATCGGGATGAATTCCCAGTACGGCAGGATGTGCGCGGCGATCAGGTCGACGTGCCTGGCCAGTTCTGGGTTGTGTTCCCAGATGTGCCACTGTTCGGAAGTGGTCACCGGCACCTTCACCGCAGCGCGTACGCGATCGAGCAGCACACCGAGTTCCTTGGCGGTGATTTCCTTGCGGAAGATCGCCTCGTTACCCACCACCACGCGAACCACGCTGCGCGAGGTGTTGGCCAGCTCGATGGCCCGGGCGATTTCCCGCTCGTTGCGCTCCTGGTCCGGGCTGATCCAGATGCCCAGGGTCACCCGCAGGCCGAATTCCTCGGCCAGCTTGGGGATGTCCTGCAGCGTGCCGTCGACCGAGTAGATCCGGATGTTGTCGGTCAGCTTGCTGATGATCTCCAGGTCACGACGCATTTCATCGTCGGTCGGGTACTGGTCCTTCTGGGGGAACTGACCCTGCTGGAACGGAGAGTAGGAGAAGCCGGAGATGTGTTCCGGCCAGTTGGGGGCCGAGACCGGACGGTTGATCAACGCCCAGAAACCGGTGAACAGCGCGGCGATTGCCAGCACCACCACCAGGTTGAGTCCAAATTTACGCGATGACATAGAGATTTCGGGTTCCGAAGTAGAACGTTGAACTGCGCGGCGCGCATCCTACACGTGGGATTCGTGCTGGAACACCGCCGAGCTTAGGCAATGGCCTTTGGTTTAAGTTCTTTCCTGAGTCTTTGTAGCTGGTTTCTTGTGAAGATGTTGTCATTTTCGCTCATGTGACCGCCATTCGTAGGCTGAAGGTGCCTGCTGCCTGCGATGGGCCTATAATGCGCGCCGATTTTTCCGGTGATTGGTCATGAGTGCAGAAGATCCGCGGTTTGCCGGCGTTGCCCGGTTGTATGGCATTGAAGGTCTGGAGCGGCTGAAGGCGGCTCACGTGGCCATCGTCGGTGTGGGCGGGGTCGGTTCCTGGGCGGCCGAGGCGATCGCCCGTTGCGGCGTCGGGGAGATTTCCCTGTTCGATCTCGACGATGTCTGCGTCAGCAACAGCAACCGCCAGTTGCATGCCCTGGACAGCACGGTGGGGCGGGCCAAGGTCGACGTCATGGCCGAGCGGCTCAGGGGTATCAACCCGGATTGCCGCGTGCATGCGGTAACGGATTTCGTCACCCGCGACACCATGGCCGAGTACATCACCGGGCAGATCGACTGCGTGATCGACTGCATCGACAGCGTCAACGCCAAGGCGGCGCTGATCGCCTGGTGCAAGCGGCGCAAGATCCAGATCATCACCACCGGCGGCGCGGGTGGGCAGATCGACCCGACACAGATCCAGGTCTGCGACCTGAACCGTACCTTCAACGATCCGCTGGCCTCCAAGGTGCGGTCGACCCTGCGTCGCGACTACGGCTTCTCCCGCACGGTCAATCGCCATTACAGCGTGCCCTGCGTGTTTTCTTCCGAGCAGTTGCGTTATCCGAAACCCGATGGCGGCATCTGTCTGCAGAAGAGTTTTGTCGGTGACGGCGTGAAGCTGGACTGTGCCGGTGGCTTCGGTGCGGTGATGATGGTCACGGCGACCTTCGGCATGGTTGCGGCGACCAAGGCGGTGGACAAGCTGGTCGCCGGCGTGCGGCGGCCGTCGGAGCGTGCCAGGCCCGCCCAGTGACGCGGGCATGGGCCGGACCCACAGCCACGGTGCCCTAGGCTCCAGTGAGTTC
The DNA here is from genome assembly GCF_055390395.1 of Pseudomonas sp. Tof1. NCBI lineage: Bacteria > Pseudomonadati > Pseudomonadota > Gammaproteobacteria > Pseudomonadales > Pseudomonadaceae > Pseudomonas > Pseudomonas sp. Tof1. The sequence continues at coordinate 1,330,800 of NZ_AP024344.1, forward strand.
GCGCATGCGCTGCAGTACGGCATTCAGGCCATTGCTGCGCGATGGCGACAGTTGCCGTGACAGCCCGAGCTGGTTGAACCAGTCCGCCAGGTCGATCCCTTGCAGTTCTTTGGCGCCCAGGCCGTTGACCCGTACCAGCAGCAGCGCCACCAGCCCACGGATCATTCGTGCATCGCTGCTGGCGACGAAATGCCACTGACCGTCCAGCAGGCTGCCGGTCAACCAGACCTGGCTCTCGCAGCCGTGCACCCGGTTGGCCTGGTTTTTCTCGGCCTCGTCCAAGGGGGGCAGGCGCTCGCCCCATTGCATCAACAGGCGGGCCCGCTGTTCCCAGCCGGCCGCCGCCCGAAAGCTGTCCAGGGCAGCCTGTGCTTCGCCCGGCAAGTTCATCGTAACAGCTCCAGGGCCTGGTCCAGTGCCTCGAAGAAGCGCTCCAGGTCATCGGAATCGTTGTACAGCCCCAGCGACACGCGGATCGCCCCGCTCAGCCCGAGTCGCTTCATCAACGGCATCGCGCAGTGATGGCCGGCGCGGACGGCAATGCCCTGCTCGGTCAGCAGGTGGGCGAGGTCGGCACTGTGCACGCCTTCGACGGTGAAACTGGCCAATGCCAACTGCGGCTCGCCCAGCAACTGGATACCGTTGCGTACCCTGAGGCCCTGCAGCAGATGGGCGTGCAGCGCCGCTTCGTGGGCGAGCACCGCGGCCTGGTCCAGCCCGGCGAGATAGTCGAGGGTCGCGCCCAGGCCGATCACACTGGCAATCGGCGGTGTTCCGGCTTCGAATCCGAGGGGGCGGCGCGGAAGCTGGCGTGCTGGTAGTCGGCGTCCTGGACCATCTCGCCACCGAACTGCCAATGGCGCAGCTGCCGCAGTGCCTCGTGACGACCGTAGAGCACGCCCAGCCCATCAGGGCCGTAGAGCTTGTGGCTGGAAAAGACATAAAAGTCGCAACCCAGCGCCTGCACGTCATGACGACCGTGCACGACGCCCTGTGCGCCGTCGACGACCGTCAGGGCGCCGCAGGCTTTCGCCCGGGCCAACAGCTGGGGCAGCGGCTGCCAGGCACCGAGCACGTTGGACAGTTGGCTGACGGCCAGCAGGCGGGTTCGCTCACCGATCAGGCCGAGCGCGGCGTCGAGGTCGATCAGGCCGGCGGCGTTGATCGGCAGGACCACCAGCTTGAGCCCGCGGCGTTGTGCCAGTTGTTGCCAGGGCAACAGGTTGGCGTGGTGTTCCAGGGCGCTGACGACCAGTTCATCGCCCTGTTGCAATAGTGGCTCCAGACCGTAGGCCAGGAGGTTCAGTGCCGCAGTGGCACCGTGGGTGAAGATGACCTGCCCGCTGTCGCCAGCCCCCAGCCATTGGCCGACCTTCAGCCGGCTGTCTTCGAAGGCCTGGGTCGCGTGGGCGCCGGGCAGGTGCTGGGCACGGTGCACGTTGGCTGCGCCGTTGGCGTAGTAATGCGTCAGGGCGTCGAGCAGGGCCTGGGGTTTCTGCGTGGTGGCGGCGCTGTCCAGGTAGGTCTGGTCCTGCCGTTGCAGAGCGGCGAGGGCCGGGAAGTCGGCACGCCAGGGGGAGGGTATCAGCATGGTGTGGGCCCTGTTCAGCGTGGGCGGGGGAAACGAAAACCTGTAGGAGCCGGCGGTGCGGCGATCCGACTTGCCCGCGAAAGGGCTCTTGAGGCCGTCAAAGGCTTCGCGGGCTCTTTCGCGAGCAAGCTCGGCTGCTACAGGCGAAAGCGATTCCAGCAGCCTGCATCCCTGCTGCCTGGAACATCGCTATCGCCAGCAAGCCGGCTCCCAGAGGGAGGGCGCCATCAGTTGTGCGCGTGCAGCGCTTCGTTCAGCTCGATGGCCGACTTGTGGGTCTTGCATTCCACGGCGCCGGTTTCCGAGTTGCGACGGAACAGCAGGTCCGTTTGGCCGGCCAGGTCACGGGCCTTGACCACCTTGACCAGCTGGTTGTTCTCGTCGAGCAGCGCGACCTTGGTACCGGCGGTCACGTACAGGCCCGACTCGACGGTGTTGCGGTCACCCAGCGGGATACCGATACCGGCGTTGGCGCCGATCAGGCAGCCTTCGCCGACCTTGATCACGATGTTGCCGCCGCCCGACAGGGTGCCCATGGTCGAGCAGCCGCCACCCAGGTCGGAACCCTTGCCGACGAACACGCCAGCCGAGACACGGCCTTCGATCATGCCCGGGCCTTCGGTGCCGGCGTTGAAGTTGACGAAGCCTTCGTGCATCACGGTGGTGCCTTCGCCGATGTAGGCACCCAGGCGGATACGTGCGCTGTCAGCGATACGCACGCCGCTCGGCACCACGTAGTCGGTCATTTTCGGGAACTTGTCCACCGAGAACACTTCCAGCAGTTCGCCACGCAGGCGCGCTTCGAGCTGGTGTTCGGCCAGTTCGGCCAGGTCGATCGCGCCCTGGCTGGTCCAGGCCACGTTCGGCAGCAGCGGGAACACGCCAGCCAGGCTCAGGCCGTGCGGCTTGACCAGGCGGTGGGACAGCAAGTGCAGCTTGAGGTAGGCCTCGGGGGTGGAACTCAGTTGGGCGTCTTCGGCCAGCAGGGTGGCGACCAGCGGCTTGTGGCTTTCGGCCAGGCGGGTCAGCAGGGCGGCCTGTGCGGCGTCGATGCCCTTGACGGCTTCGGCCAGTTGCGAGGCCTGCGCGGGGGTGAAGCTGATGGCCTGGTTGCCGCCGGTGTAGCCCAGTACCGGGGCGACTGCCGCGATCAGGTCGGCCGATGGCTGGATCAGTGGCTGTGCGTAGAACACTTCCAGCCAGGCACCTTGACGATTCTGGGTACCGACACCGAAGCCCAGGCTGAACAGATTGGTGGACATGCAGTTACCTCTTGCGAAATTGAGTGTGGGCCCTGAGCACTCTGGCTCAGTTGAGGGCCGCCGCGTAGCTATCTGGCTTGAAGCCAATCAGGGTTCGGTTGCCGAGATCGAGCACCGGGCGCTTGATCATCGAGGGTTGGGCGAGCATCAGCTCGATCGCCTTCGCCTGGTCGAGATCGGCCTTGCTGGCGTCGTCGAGCTTGCGAAAGGTGGTGCCGGCGCGGTTGAGCAGCACTTCCCAGCCATGCTCGTTGCACCAGCGGGTCAGGTTCTCGCGGTCGATGCCGGCGGTCTTGTAGTCATGGAAGTTGTAGGCTATCGCGTGTTCTTCCAGCCAGGTGCGAGCCTTTTTCATGGTGTCGCAGGCCTTGATTCCGAAAAGGCGCAATGTGTTGCTCGTATCGGTCACGGGAATTGCCCCCTTTTGCAGATATGCGAGATGAACAGTCGGTAATTATGCCATGGCCGAGTCGGTTCGGGGCCAACCCCGTACCTGTCCGTTCGGCTGGCAGGAATCGCCCTTGCGACCTTGGTGCAACGTCCGCGCGGCAGATTAAGCGGTTAATATGGCACTTTGGCGGCTGATTGTTGCCGGATAGCTTGTTGAACGATTGGGAAGTCGCCTTATGCAAACCGCCTACACCGTCCTCATTCTGCTGATGCTGGTCGGCGTCTCGCGGTTGCTGGCGCGGGTGATTCCATTGCCCTTGCCCCTGGTGCAGATCGCCGCGGGCGCGGCGCTGGCGTGGCCGACCCTCGGCCTGCACGTTGCCCTGGACCCCGAGCTGTTTCTCTTCATGTTCCTGCCACCGCTGCTGTTCTCCGATGGTTGGCGCATGCCCAAGCGCGAGTTCTGGCGTTTGCGCGGTCCGGTGCTGACCTTGGCGGTGGGGCTGGTGCTGTTCACCGTGGTCGGTGCCGGTTGCTTCATCCACTGGTTATTGCCGGGCATTCCCCTGCCGGTGGCCTTTGCCCTGGCCGCGGTGCTGTCGCCCACCGATGCCGTGGCGGTTTCGGCGATTGCCCAGAACCGCCTGCCCACGCCGTTGATGCACATGTTGCAGGGCGAGGCGCTGATGAACGACGCCTCGGGCCTGGTGACCTTCAAGTTCGCCCTGGCGGCGGCCATCACCGGGGTGTTTTCCCTGGCCAGCGCCAGCCTCACGTTCCTGCTGGTCGCCATCGGCGGGCTGGCCACCGGTGTCGTGTTGAGCTGGCTGGTCGGGCGGCTCAGGGCCTGGATGATTGCCCGCGGCTGGGACGATCCGGCGACCCATGTGGTGTTCATGTTGCTGTTGCCGTTTGCCGCCTATGTCCTGGCCGAGCGTCTGGGTGTCTCGGGTATCCTGTCGGCGGTGGCGGCGGGGATGATGCAGAGCTGGCTCGATCTGCTACCCCGGCAGACCAGCACCCGGCTGCTCAATCGCAGCGTCTGGTCACTGCTGGAGTTTGCCTTCAACGGCCTGATCTTCCTGCTGCTGGGCCTGCAATTGCCGGATATCGTCAAGGCGGTGGCCAGCCATGAAACCTCGCTGTGGCCGACGCTTCTCTATCGTTGCCTGGATGTGCTGGCGATCTTCCTGGTGCTGCTGGTATTGCGTTATGTCTGGGTACAGAGCATCTGGCGGCTGTCGGTGCTGCTGCGTCGCTGGCGCGGCAAAAGTGAACTGACGTCGATGCCCAAGGCGCGTTCCTGCTGGCTGTTGACGTTTGGCGGCGTGCGCGGGGCGGTGACCCTGGCCGGTGTGATGTCGGTGCCGCTGCTGATCGCTCCGGGCACCGATTTCCCCGAGCGTGACCTGCTGATCTTCATTGCCGCGGGGGTGATCCTGTTGTCGCTGGTGGCGGCCTGTGTCGCCTTGCCGGTGTTGTTGCGCGATGTCGCGCCGAGCCCGGACGATGCCCGTCGCCATGAGGTCCGCGAGGCCTGGCGGCGCACCGCCGAGGCGGCGATCCGTGCCCTGGAAATCGAGGAAGCGGCCGAGCCCAATGCTGTCGCGGATGCTGCCCAGGCGGCGCTGGCCACCGAACTGAAGGCGCGGATCATGTCCGAGTATCGGCATCAACTGGAGGTGTTCAACGATTCCGCCGAGGCCCAGGCCCTGGCCTTCCAGATGGACCTGCTGGAGCGGCGCCTGCGCTTGAAGGCGCTGCGGGCACAGCGCCTGGAGCTTTACAGCCTGCGGCGTCACCGCCAGATCGGGGATGATGCGTTGCGTGAGGTGCTGGGTGAACTGGACCTGAGCGAGGCCAATCTGGGGCAGGTGAAATAGCGCCGGGGCTGGCGGGCTCACCAACCCGGTTCGCGGCCGTCGTTGGCGTGGGGAGCGTCCACCACCCGTTCTGGCTGAACGCTGCGGATACGCCGTTCCACATGGTAGGCACCGTCATCGTTGTGGCGAAGGTACAGGCGCCTGCAATGGGAACAGCACCACACGGTGGACTGGTTGTAGGGGTAATAGAGCGGTGCGATGGGGGCCTCGGGTGACCAGTAGGTCGTGCCCTCGGGGTGGTACTCGTCGATGACCGCCTCTTCCGGAGGGTACTTCGACAGTGTGCCGATCGCTGTAAAGGCTTCTTCCTGATAGCCCACCGGCCAACTGCTCCAACCCTGCAGATTGCGCCGAAGGCAGGCACAGTCCACCGTTATGCCCGATGATTCCACGGCAAGGCCGAGCAGGGTCTGGGCGTCTATGAGCCGGTCCTTCATAACGAGTTTCTCTCCATGTTCTATGCACTAGTGCCCCGAGGGCCCGGGCAGCTCGAGCAGCAGGCGGGCGTAGTGTGCGAGGTCCACATTTCCACCTGACAATATCACGCCAACCCGTTTGCCCCGAAGCTGTTCGCGCATCTTGAACGCTGCGGCCGCCGCCAGGCAGCCGGTGGGTTCGACGACGAGATTCATTCTTTCGGCGAGGAAATGCATGGCCCGCAGCAACTCCTCATCGGTGACGGTCACGATGTCGGTGACCCGTTCCCGGATGATCGGAAAGGTCAGTTTGCCCAGTGACTGGCTCTGGGCTCCGTCGGCGATGGTAATGGGTGTGGCGATGGTGACCAGTGAGCCCGAGTGCAGAGAACGCTGCGCATCGTTGCCGGCCTCCGGTTCCACTCCGAAGATCTCGCAGGCCGGAGACATCGAGCTGGCGATCAGCGCCGTGCCGGCAATCAGTCCGCCGCCGCCCACCGGTACCAGGAGCGCGTCCAGTTGCCCCACCTCTTCGAACAGTTCCAGGGCGGCGGTGCCTTGCCCGGCAATGATATCGGGGTGATCGAATGGCGGGATAAACGTGTAGTCGTGGTCCTGTTGCAGTTGTCGGGCGATCGCCAGGCGATCTTCGGCGTGGCGGTCATATTCGACCACGGACGCGCCGTAGCCCAGTGTCGCGGCCTTCTTCGCGGCTGGCGCGTCCGAGGGCATGACGATCACGGCGGGAATCCCGAGCTCCCGCGCGGCCAGGGCTATCCCCTGGGCGTGGTTGCCCGAGGAGTAGGCCACCACGCCCCGCTGCCGGGCGGTGGTATCGAGTTGCATCAGGGCGTTGAACGCGCCGCGTATCTTGAACGCCCCCATGCGCTGGAACTGCTCGCATTTGAAATGGACCCGGTTTCCCAGCCAGGTATCGAGGGTGGAGGAGGTGAACACCGGGGTGCGCCGTACGTGCCCCGCAAGGCGTAGGGCGGCAGCCTGCACATCCTGTGCAGTGGGCAATGACAGTTCGCTCATGGCGACTCCTGGAGTGGTGCGATGAAACGACATGACGGGGGCTGCCCGTCATGCCAGGGTGCCGGGCAGGTCGTCAGCGGCCGGGCTCGCGCTCGGCGCAGGCCAGTCTTACCGAGTTGGCGATGACCTCGGCTGCCTGCTCGATCTGCGCGAGGTTGAGGTAGGACGGCGCAATGCGCAGGTGGCGTTGCCGGGCATCGTGACCGTGGCAGTGGGTGGCCCCGGCGGGGGTCATTTTCACGCCCGCCTCCTGGGCGATATCCACAACCCGTCCGGCCAGCCCTTCGGGCACCAGCAGGGTGATGAAATAACCGCCACTGGGATGTGACCAACTGACCTCCGGCAGGCCTGTCAGGTGCTGGCTGAAGATCTGCCGGACCCGCTGGAACTTCGCCCCCAGGGATTGGCCATGGCGCTTCATGTGGGCCCTGAGGTTGTCCGCCGTCTGGAAGAACATCAGGTGTCTGACCTGATTGACCTTGTCCGGGCCGATCGTCTTGTACTGGCGGCACTGCAGCCACCAGCGCAGGGTTTCGGGACTGCCGCCGATCATCGCGATGCCGGAACTGGGAATGACCATTTTCGAGGTCGAGGCGAACAGGATCGCCCGCTCCGGGTTGTTTGCGCGGACGCAGGCCGCGTAGACGTCGGGGGCCGGCTCGGTGTGGTCGTGGAAGTCGTGGACCGCATAGGCGTTGTCCCAGAACAGCCGGAAATCCCGGGCTGCGGTCAACATGCTGGCCAGTCGGTTGACCACTTGCTGGCTGTAGATCGCGCCGTTGGGGTTGGCGTGCCGGGGAACGCACCACATGCCTCGAATGCTCGGGTCGCTGGCGACCAGCCGTTCGACCTCGTCCATGTCCGGCCCGTCTTCGTTCAACACCACGGGGACCATCTCGATGCCGTAATACTCGCAGATCGAGAAGTGCCGGTCGTAGCCAGGTTCAGGGCAGATGAAGCGCACCTTGTCGGCCTTGCCCCACGGCTGCATGCCGGCGAAGCCCCGGATCCAGGCATGGCCGATGGCTTCATGCATCAGCGCCAGGCTGGAGTTCTCGCCGATGGCCACCTGGTCGGCGGGAAGCCCCAGCAGCGCCGGGCCGAACAGCTCACGGACCTCCTTGACGCCCTGCAGCCCACCGTAGTTGAGCCAGTCCTGGCCGTCGGCGGAGGCGAACGGGTGGCTGCCGGGCAGGCTGAGAAAGTCATGGGACAGGGCGATCTGCTCGGGCGATGGCAGGCCGCGGGTCATGTTGATCGGCTGTTGGCGGTCGCGAAGTTCGGCGTGGCGTGCACGCAGTTTCTCCAGGTCCGGCTGTGTCGGGCGAGAGTCGGGCATTGCATCAAGCTCCTACGAAGAAGGTCATGGCGATGAAAAAGCCGAGGCAGATGAAGAGTGTCTTGAATACTCCCCGGAAACGCGCGGCGAGAAAGACGGCGAGGCACAGGGTGGCCAGCTTCAGCAGGGCCGTGGGGTTTTCGAAGTGCCCCAGCCAGTCGTCGTAGTAACGCTCGCCCAGCAGGGCGGAGTAGATGATGCCGCCCATGACGCCAAAGGCCGCATAGTTGAGGAATCGATAGATCAAGCCATCGGAAGCGATCGGCAGTTTGTGAAAGACCAGGATGGGCAGCGCGCGCAGCACGTAGGAGGCGAGCGAGGCGACGAGGATAAGCGTCCAGTTGTTCATTGGCTCTTCCGTTCGAACAGTTCGTCCCAGATCAGGAGGGCGGCTCCGAGTGCGAACGGCACCACGAAGATCTGGTAGTCGTGCAGGTAGCGACCGACGATCGGGGTCAGGGCGAAGCCGGCACCGGTGGCGATCATCGGCTTGAGTTTCGGCCAGGCGAGTGAGGCGAGCACGGTGAAGTGGATCGGCAGGATCACGCCGATCACCGATTGCAGCAGCGGGTTCTGATCGCCGCTGACCCAGTAGCCCAGGCCGGTGGCGACGATGGCGATCGACAGGGTGCTGATGCCACAGCCCAGGTAATAGTTGTAGACGTTGGCGATCATGCCCTTCTTGGCGTTGGACAGGGTGAAGGTGGAGATCGACAGCAACTGGGCGGACAGCAACGACTTCCACAGCGGCACGCCCTTGAAGTGCTCGGTCAACACCGAGGACATGATCAGGAAGCGGAAGTTGACCACCAGCGTGGTGAACAGGATCGACATCACCGTCAGGTTCGCGCCGTGTTGGGCGAGGAACACCTGCAACGGCGCCGCATGCACGGTGAAGGTCATGATCAGGGCCTGCAGGCCCGTGAACCCGGCATCCCGACTGGCGGCCCCGATGGAAAAGAAAAGGAACATGAAGGTCAGGCAGACGGGGAGTGAATCGATGCAACCTTCGGTGAAGGAGTTACGACTGGCCCGGCGTTGTTCGCCGGGCGAATCGGTGATCGACGCTTGGTTTGCCATGAGGGAGCTCCTGGCGCTGACGGCGAAGCGAATCCGCCGTCAGCGCTGCAGATTATCGAGCGCAGGACGCTACGAGTTGGTTGAGAAAATCGACACTGCCACGCAGGGTGCCGCCACGGGTTTCAAAACCGACCATGCCTTTCCAGCCGGTGTACTGAATGGCATCGATCAGGCCCGGAAAATCGAGGTTGCCCTGGCCCAGCGGGAAATGCGAATCCCGGTCACCATTGTTGTCACTGAAAGACATGCCAACGACCCGGTCGCTGAATTTCCAGAAGAACGACAGGGGATCGCCCTCATTGACGTAGGCGTGGGACACGTCCAGGAACATGTGCAGGCCGGGAACGGACTCCAGCACATGCTCGACCTCGTCTGCCGTGGTGCAGATGTAATAGAAGGGGTGGAAGCGGGTGTAGTTGCACAGGTTTTCCAGCCAGATCTCGACGCCCCGGGCCTTGCCATAGGCCACCAGTTCCCGGAGGTTGCCAACCAGACCCTCCAGGCCCTTCTGGCGGGCTTCCTTGACCAGACGCGGCTCGACCACGCCACCGCCGTGGACGATCAGTGGCGCACCGCCCAATGCGGCGCAGATATCGACCTCTTTTTTCACGTAGTCCAGGGCGGCGGCGGCCAGGTCCTCGACATCGCTGCCCAGCGGGGCCTTGAAGTTGCCGTGGAAAATCGGTTTCACGCCGCTGTTGGCGATCAGTTCATTCAGCGCCGCCAGGCGTTGCGCTGTGAAGTCGGAGGGACGTTCGCCTTCAAGGCTGCCGTCGATGTACCAATGGCTGTAACCCTGTTCCAGGGCCCGCTGCAGGCCCGCCTCGGCTGCCAGATAGTCTTGCTGGGCGGTGGCGGTAATGAATGCTGGCCAGGTTTCGCGGCTGGCGAATGCATTGGTGGCGCCTTTTGGCAAATCGGTCACGGTTTCCATGTGTCTTCTCCACAGTCCAATTGTATTTATGATGAGAGCGGTGGTGTTTGCCTCTCGTGGTGGCAACCGGGACGGGCCCGGTGTGGGGGCAAATCATCTATCAATCCGTGGGCGGGACAACCTATCAGTTTGACAGGTTGGACGCGGCCTCGGTTTTCTCCAGGGCGTCCAGCGTTTTCCGGTTCAGGGCGATGGACAGCGCAACGGCGCGTTCCACACCGATGGTCTTGGCCGGGCCCAGTCGCCGGATATCCAGGCCGAGCCGAATGAGCAGTTTCTCGACGCCCACCGTGGTCACCGTGACGAATCGCTTCAGGCCGCGCTCGACACCAAAGTGGACGACCGCCCGTATAGCGATCAGCGACTGCTCGGAAAATGCATAGGAGCGACCGCCCTGCTGGCAGATGGCAAAGCGACTGAGTTCCCAGGTGTCCTCCGCGCAGGGAACCGGGGCGCCTGCCAGAAGTTCCGGGAAAGTATCGGCCAGCATATTCGGGCCGGTAGTGGGCAAGAGTCGCCAACAGCCGCGGACACTTTCATCCAGGCCGGCATCCTGCAGGATCATGTAATAGGGGTTCAGTGCATCGTAGCCATCAATCTCCATGCCACCGATGACACTGACATCCCAATCTTTCTTGTCGCGGAATATCTTGGCTCTCAGGATATGCATTTTTTCCAGGCATATATCGTCGAAGTTGTTTCTTTTATCAATGGCTATATTCATGGAAGTTACCTCGAAAAGACGAGGTATTTATATATCCAGTGTGGATAATTAGTAGCCTATCAATCTGATAGGTGGCTGGCCGGGCGGGAGTCGAATATCGTCTGGGTTTCCCTGCGAAGGCGCCGAAATGAGGGTGGAGCGAAGTTTGATCAGGCAGGCCGTTGCCTTGCGGTTGCAGTTGGGCAAGAGCCAGGAGGCGTTCTGGGGCCTGTTCGGGTTGAGCCAGCCGGCCGCGAGCCGGCTGGAGTGTGGGGGCAACGGTTCGGCCAGCCTGCTGGTGCTGCTCAGCCTGTATGTGGCTGGCCGGATCGATGACAACGATCTGCTCTCCGTGTCGGCCCGTGAGGGTGGCCTAGGGCGTCATGAGGTCTAGTTGTATGGCTCTGGCCACGGCGAGCCGCCTGGAGCTGACATTGAGTTTGCGGCGAATGTTCTTGAAGTGAAATTCGACGGTGGGCTCTGCCAGGCTGAGAATCTTGCCAATTTCCCAGGTGGTTTTTTCGGCCCATGCCCAATGCAGTATTTCCAGTTCCCGAGGTGTCAGGTGAGGTGTATTCGAGTTGGAGTTCTGGAGAAAGAAGTTGCTGCCGCTCGTTACCGCGTAGTCACGCAGCATGCTGGCTGCGGGGATGCTGTGTTGCAGGACTTGTGAGTACTCGTTTTGCGGCATCGATTCGCAGCTCAGGCTGAGCATGCCGACCTGGCCCTGGGCCCCGTGGATGGGCAGCGTCAGACCCTGGCTGAGTCCGGCCCGCCGGGCTTCTTCGGCGAACTCCCTTTCTCTTTTGGTTTTGTAGAGTTTGTCTTCCCAGAGAATGGGAAGCGAGGATGAGAAACTATGGGAAACGACAGGATCGATACTGGAGTAATTCTCGTTATCATAAAGGCTTCGCCAGGATTCTGGAAAGTTGCTCATGATCTGTGCCGTACTGTTCTGTGCCTCCTTGTTGGGTTTCAGGGCATACAGGACCTGACTGTATCCGAGTTTCTGCACGGATAGAACAAGCGACTGGAACCAGGTGCGTGCATCCATTGCACTTAACAGCTCTATACATTCATCCATAAGTAGCATAGAAAAAATCCGGTATCGGTGAATCATTATTTTTGTCAGAGATAGAGGCCGCTCCAAACGAGGTCAATAGCCTCTATGCCTCGATATATACAAGGAAGTTGTTATGAACGCCAGCCTTCAGACCGTCCGCGTCAGGAACATCACCCGGGAAACCCCCAGCATCGTCTCGATAGACCTGGCGCCGGTCGGCCCCGGGCACCTGCCGGCATTCGAGGCTGGAGCCCATATCGACCTGCATCTGCCCAACGGGCTGGTGCGCAGCTATTCGCTGGTGAGTTGCCCGACGGACCTCAGTCACTACCGTCTCGGCGTACTCCATGATCGTCAGAGCCGCGGAGGGTCGGCGTTCATTCATAAACACCTGCGGGTGGGTGGGCTGCTCAAGGCTTCGGCGCCGCGCAACAATTTCCCGGCAGGCAGTGCCAGCCGGGCCGTTTTCATCGCTGGCGGCATCGGTATCACACCGCTCCTGAGCATCGCCCGGCACCTGGCCGGCAAGGGGGCTGCCGTCGACATGCTGTATTGCGTGCGCTCGGCGGCGGACGTGGCGTTTCGGGGCGAGCTGGAGAGCCTGCCCGGCTCGGTGAACTACCACTTCGATGACCAGCAGGGCGGGGCTCCGGACCTTGAGGCCCTGATGCGCGGCTACCCTCGCGACACGCATTTCTATTGCTGTGGCCCCGGGCCGATGCTGGAGGCGTTCGAGCGTGCCTGCACGGTGCTGGGTATCGAGCACGGCCATACGGAGCGCTTCAGCGGCGCGGCACTGCCGGTGTCTGGTGGGGCCGGTGGCTTTGAAGTGGTGCTCTCGCGTTCCGCGAAGCAGCTCTACCATGATGGAAAGGGCAGCCTGCTGGATACGCTGATCGCTGCGGGGCAGAGTCTTTCCTACAGTTGCCGGGAGGGCGTTTGCGGGGCCTGTGAAACCGTGGTCCTGGAGGGGACGCCTGATCACCGCGATTTCGTGCTCAGCCCTGCCGAGCGGGCCTCGGGCAGGACCATGATGCTCTGCGTGTCGGGCTGCAAGTCCGACCGGTTGGTGCTGGACATCTAGCTCGCCGGGTGCGGTGCGAGCGGGCAGGCCCGCCCGCACCCTGGCCTGTTACGCCTGGCCCTGGCGACGCTCGATAAAGGCGCGGATCCGCTGCGCCGCCTCGACACACTCGGCCAGCGGCGCGACCAGGGCCATGCGCACCCGGCCGGCGCCCGGGTTGACGCCGTCGACCTCGCGGGACAGGTAGGACCCCGGCACCACGGTCACGTGTTCCTCGGCGAACAGGTCACGGCAGAATTCGGCATCGTCGCCCTGCACATTCGGCCACAGGTAGAAGCTGCCATCCGGCCGTTGCACATCCAGTACGGGCGCGAGAATCTCCAGCACCGCGTCGAACTTCTCCCGGTACAACGCACGGTTGGCGCGGACGTGGACTTCATCGTTCCAGGCCGCGACGCTGGCCAGTTGGGTCTGCACCGGCATCGCGCAGCCGTGGTAGGTACGGTACAGCAGGAAGGCCTTGAGGATATCGGCGTCACCGGCGACGAAACCGGAGCGCAGGCCGGGCAGGTTGGAGCGCTTGGACAGGCTGTGGAACACCACGCAGCGCTTGAAGTCCTTGCGGCCCAGGGCCACGCAGGCGCTGAGCAGGCCGGGTGGCGGCGTCTGCTCGTCGAAGTACAGTTCGCTGTAGCACTCGTCGGCCGCGATCACGAAGTCATGCTCGTCGGCCAGGGCGATCAGTTTTTCCAGGGTCGCCTGGGGAATGAGTGCGCCGGTCGGGTTGCCTGGCGAGCAGAGGAAGAGGATCTGGCAGCGCTGCCAGATGTCCGCGGGCACGGCGTCGAAATCCGGGTTGAAGCCGTTTCCGGTCAGGCATGGCAGGTAGTGTGGCTTGGCCCCGGCCAGGAAGGCGGCACCTTCATAGATCTGGTAGAAGGGGTTGGGGCTGACCACCAGCGCGTCTTCGCCACGATTGACCACGGTCTGGGTGAAGGCGAACAGGGCTTCGCGGGTGCCATTGACCGGCAGCACGTTGCGCGCCGGGTCGATCCAGCCGCTCGGTACGTTGAAGCGACGCTCGCACCAGGTGCCGATCGCCTCGCGCAGGGCCGGGATGCCCAGGGTGGTCGGGTACACCGACATCTGCTCCAGGTTGGCCGCCAGTGCCTCGGCGACGAAGCTTGGCGAGCGGTGCTTGGGTTCGCCGATGGACAGCGCAATCGGACGCTTGTCCTCGGCGGGTTTGACGCCGCCGAGCAGGGCGCGCAGTTTCTCGAACGGGTAGGGTTGCAACTGGTTCAACGCGTTGTTCATCGGGTACGGCTCTCAATCGGAATCAGGTTCATGGCCCGCCGTCAGATACTCAGGCGGGTCAGTTCGACAGTCGGTTCGGAGGTGACGCTCAGTTGCTCGACGATGGCGTCCTGCAAACGGCTGCACAGTTGCGGGTCGGACAGCGGCTGGTTCTGCGCGTCGGTGATGAAGAACACGTCCTCCACCCGTTCGCCCAGGGTGGCGATCTTCGCGTTCTGCAGCGACAGGTCGAACTCCAGGAAGATCTTTCCAACCCGTGCCAACAGGCCGGGACGATCCGGGGCGCTCAGTTCGAGCACGGTCACCGGGCGCTGGGCGTCGTTGTGGATGGTCACCTGCGGGGCAAAGGCGAAGTGCTTGAGCTGGCGCGGTACCCGGCGCTGGATGATGGTCGGATAGTCGTCGGGATTGCGCAGGGCTTCGGCCAGGCCTTCGCGGATCTGCTTGACCCGCTTGGGGTTGTCGCCGATGGCGCCGCCATCGGTGTCCAGCACGATGTAGGTATCGAGGGTGAACTGGCTGCTGGAGGTGATGATCCGGGCGTCGTGGATGTTCAGGTTGAGCTGGTCCATCGCTGCCACAGTCACGGCGAAGAAGTCGTGCTGGTCCGGGGCGTAGATGAAGATCTGCGTACCGCCCTCGAATTCGCGCTGGGTGGTTTCCTTGATCAGCACCAGTGGCCCGCCATCGGCCGGCTGCTGGAGGATCGCGTCACTGTGCCAGGCGACGTCGCCGGCGGTGTGACGCAGGAAGTAATCGTCACCCAGTTGTGTCCAGAGCTGTTCGACGTCGTCCGGGTCGGTGCCGTTGCGGACCAGGATGTCCAGGGCCGCACTCTGGGTCTGGCGGATCTGCTCCTCGCGGTCCACCGGGTTTTCCAGGCCGCGACGCAGGGCGCGCTTGGTCTCGGTGTAGAGCTGGCGCAGCAGGCTGGCACGCCAGGAGTTCCACAGCGTCGGGTTGGTCGCGTTGATATCGGCGACGGTCAGCACGTAGAGGTAGTCCAGGTAGACGTGGTCGCCGACGATCTGTGCGAAGTCGTGGATCACCTGCGGATCGGACAGGTCCTTGCGCTGGGCCGTGGTCGACATCACCAGGTGGTTCTGCACCAGCCAGACGATCAGGCGGCTGTCCCATGCGGGCAGTTGGTGGCGCTTGCAGAAGGCTTCGGCATCGATCGCGCCGAGTTCCGAATGGTCGCCATGCCGGCCCTTGCCGATGTCGTGGTAGAGCCCTGCCATGTAGATCAGCTCGGGCTTGGGCAGCTTGGCCATGAGCTTGGCGGCCAGCGGGAATTTCTCGGAAACCTGGGTGTACTGCAGTTTGCGCAGGTGCTTGATCAGGTTGAGCGTGTGCGCATCGACGGTATAGATGTGGAACAGGTCGTGCTGCATCTGCCCGACGATGTCGCCGAACTCGGGCAGGTAGCGGCCGAGAATGCCGTAGCGGTTCATCCGGCGCAGGTTGCGGTGTACGCCGATCCTGCACTTGAACAGCTCGATGAACAGGCTGGTGTTGCGGATGTCGTTGCGGAAGTCGTCGTCGATCAGGTGGCGATGTTCGCGCAGCAGGCGAATGGTGTCGGCGCGCACCCCCTTGATTTCCGGTTGCTGGGCCATCAGCACGAAGATTTCCAGCATGGCGAATGGCGCGCGGCGGAACACGTTCGGGTTGCTCGCCTCGATGTAGCCATCGTGCAGTTGGAAGCGCGAGTTCAACGGTTGCGGCGGCGCTTCGTCTTCCGGGGCGAGGATGACTTCGGCAAAGTGCTGGATGATCAGCTCGCTGAGTTGGGCGATGCTCATGATCACCCGGTAGTACTGCTGCATGAAGTTCTCGACGGCCTGCTTGGCGTCGTCGCCCTGGAACCCCAGCAGTCCGGCGATGCTGCGCTGGTGATCGAAAAGCAGGCGGTCCTCGGCGCGTCCGGCGAGCATGTGCAACGCATAGCGGACCCTCCAGAGAAACTCCTGGGAGGAGGCCAGCAGGATGTTTTCGCTTTCCACCAGGAAACCTTCGCCGGCCAGCGCCCGCAGGTTCAGGGTGCCGTACTGGCGGCGGGCGACCCAGAGAATCGTCTGGATGTCCCGCAGGCCGCCAGGAGAACCCTTGACGTTGGGCTCCAGGTTGTATTCGGTGTCGTTGTACTTGTGGTGGCGCGCCTTCTGTTCGGCGTGCTTGGCCAGGAAGAAATCCTTGCTCGGCCACATGTGCTCGGTGCTGGTGACCTCGAGCATGCGCTCGCGCAGGCGCTCGGGGCCGGCGATGGTGCGACTTTCCATCAGGTTGGTGATGACGGTCAGGTCGGCCCGCGCCTCTTCGGCGCATTCTTGCACCGAGCGGACGCTCTGGCCGACTTCCAGGCCGATGTCCCACAGCAGGGTCAGAAAGCGCTCGATGGAATCCCGAAAGATCTCATGATCGGCGCTGTCCAGCAGGATCAGCAGGTCGATGTCCGAGTAGGGGTGCAGTTCGCCACGACCGTAGCCGCCAACCGCCACCAGGGCGATATCGGCATCTTCGCTCCAGTCGAACTGTTCCCAGGCCTGCTGCAGGATGTGGTCGACGAACCAGGCGCGATCCTCGATCAGTCGACGGATGTCGCGCCCGCTGCGAAAGCGTTCGTCGAGAACCTCATGGGCGCGACGGATGACTTTCTTGAATGCCGCTATGGGGCTGGCCTTGAGGGCCAGTTCCGCCTGGAACTGGCCACGGTCGAAGAGTTCGGGGTCCACCTGCGGCATCGTTCGGGTTTCCTTTAATGGATCAGGCAGAGGTGCGCGGGATGGTATCGTCGCTGCGCAGGGTGAAGATCTCGTAGCCGGTTTCGGTGACCAGCAGGGTGTGTTCCCATTGTGCCGAGAGCTTGCGGTCCTTGGTGATCGCGGTCCAGCCGTCGCCCAGCACCTTGGTGTCGGCCTTGCCCTGGTTGATCATCGGTTCGATGGTGAAGGTCATGCCGGCCTTCAGTTCCATGCCGGTGCCGGCACGGCCGTAGTGCAGGATCTGCGGCTCTTCGTGGAATACCTTGCCGATGCCGTGGCCGCAGAACTCGCGAACCACCGAGAAACCGTTCTTTTCCGCATGCTTCTGGATGATCTCGCCGATGTCGCCCAGGCGGCAGCCGGGCCTGACGATCTCGATCGCCTTGTACATGCACTCCTGGGTCACCTGGGACAGGCGCTCGGCCCAGACCGGCACGGTGCCGACGTGGAACATCTTGCTGGTGTCGCCGTGGTAGCCGTCCTTGATCACCGTGACGTCGATGTTCAGGGTGTCGCCATCCTTGAGCGGCTTGTCGCTGGGGATGCCGTGGCAGACCACATGGTTGATCGAGGTGCAGATCGACTTGGGGAAGCCCTTGTAGTTGAGAGGGGCGGGGATGGCCTGCTGCACGTTGACGATATAGTCGTGGCAGATGCGGTCCAGCTCCTCGGTGGTGACGCCGGGCTTGACGTGCTCACCGATCATTTCCAGTACATCGGCGGCCAGTTTCCCGGCGATGCGCATTTTGGCGATGTCCTCGGGAGTCTTGAGGGTGACGGTCATACGGGCTCTCTATGCGCTCAGGCGCAGGTAAACACGGAAAAAGGTCGACGGCGGCAACATCCGTTAACGGAGTATTGCCTTCCGGAACCCTGAAAAATGCGATTCTAACAGACGGACGGAGCAAATCATGACGTCCGGGCATCGCTTCTCTTCACAAGGATGGGGCATTCTGGCGCGAATCCAAGGGTGGCGCAAAAGCTGCAGGCGGGATATGCGAATCCGGGTTCCGTTTTCAGCGGCCTTGTGATATAAAATGCGCCGCTTTCCGGGGATAGCCCCGAAAAGCCTAAATCCACACACGTGTCGACACGATGACCTGGGTGCCTTCGGCCTTGCTGCCGATCGGTTGGTCATTGGGATACGTGGAGGCCAAACCCGACTTATCAAGGAACTATCATGTCCCAAGTCAACATGCGCGATATGCTGAAGGCCGGTGTGCACTTCGGTCACCAAACCCGTTACTGGAACCCGAAAATGGGCAAGTACATTTTCGGTGCGCGCAACAAGATTCACATCATCAACCTTGAAAAAACCCTGCCTATGTTCAACGACGCTCTGGCGTTCGTAGAGCGTCTGGCTCAGGGCAAAAACAAGATTCTGTTCGTCGGCACCAAGCGTTCCGCCGGCAAGATCGTCGCTGAAGAAGCAGTACGTTGCGGTTCGCCGTACGTCGATCACCGCTGGTTGGGCGGCATGCTGACCAACTTCAAGACCATCCGTGCTTCCATCAAGCGTCTGCGCGACCTCGAAGTGCAAGCCGAAGACGGTACCTTCGCCAAGCTGACCAAGAAAGAGGCGCTGATGCGCACTCGCGATCTGGAAAAGCTGGATCGTTCCCTGGGCGGTATCAAGGACATGGGCGGTCTGCCTGACGCACTGTTCGTCATCGACGTTGATCACGAGCGCATCGCGATCACCGAAGCCAACAAGCTGGGCATCCCGGTCATCGGCGTAGTCGATACCAACAGCAGCCCGGAAGGCGTTGACTACATCATCCCAGGCAACGATGACGCCATCCGCGCCATCCAGCTGTACATGGGTTCGATGGCTGACGCCGTTATACGTGGCCGCAACAACGTTGCTGGCGGCACTGAAGTCTTCGTTGAAGAAACTCAGGCTGCAGCTGAGTAATTGACGCCCTGGCGTTGACTCAGTAAGCAAAAAGGGGGCTTGGCCCCCTTTTTGCCACCTCGAAAACCATTTGTCTGCGCGCCGCTACAGCGTCTGTAATGTGCAGCTGCTAACAAGGGTGATTCGGGAAGAATTGAACGCCCGTTCGATCGGGTGGAATGGTTGATAACCTATCCAAGAGGAATTTTGAAATGGCAGCAATTACTGCGGCGCTGGTCAAAGAACTGCGCGAGCGTACCGGCGAAGGCATGATGGATTGCAAGAAGGCCCTGGAAAAGGCCGGCGGCGACATCGAGAAAGCCATTGACGACATGCGTGCCTCGGGCGCCATCAAGGCCGCCAAGAAGGCTGGCAACGTCGCTGCTGAAGGCGCTATCGCCGTCAAGACCGACGGCAAGGCCGCCGTCCTGCTGGAAGTGAACTCGCAGACCGACTTCCTGGCCCTGCAGGACGACTTCAAGACTTTCGTCAGCGAAAGCCTGGAAGAAGCCTTCGCCCAGAAGCTGACCGACGCCGCTCCGCTGATCGCTTCGCGTGAAGCCGCTCGTGAGGCCCTGGTTGCCAAGTGTGGCGAGAACGTCAACATCCGTCGCCTGGCGCGCGTTGAAGGTGACGTTGTCGGTGCCTACCTGCACGGTAACAAGATCGGTGCAACCGTCGTTCTGAAAGGTGGTGACGTCGAGCTGGCCAAGAACATCGCCATGCACGTTGCCGCTTCGAACCCTGAGTTCCTGCTGCCGTCGGAAGTATCGGCCGAGGCCATCGAGCGCGAGAAGGGCGTCTTCCTGCAACTGAACGCCGACAAGATCGCCGGCAAGCCGGAAAACATCGTCGAGAACATGATCAAGGGTCGTATCTCGAAGTTCCTGGCCGAGGCCTCGCTGGTCGAGCAGGCTTTCGTCATGAACCCGGAAGTCAAGGTTGGCGAACTGGCCAAGAAAGCCGGTGCTGAAATCGTTTCCTTCACCTACTTCAAGGTCGGCGAAGGCATCGAGAAGCCGGTTGACAACTTCGCTGAAGAAGTTGCTGCCCAGGTAGCTGCCGCCAAGCAGTAAGACAGACCCGTCTGTCGCCCCGAAGAGGCTGCCCGCTTACGCGCGCAGCCTCTTTTCAAATGGGAGGAAGGTTTTCTCTTTCTCTCGTCGGAACCGGCTTACAAAGCTGTGTTCTGATGGCGCTGTAGCAGCGCCAAGCTAGAGTTAGCAGGCTGCAAAACAGCTCGCAAGAATTTTTATAACGCCGCAGGAGAGATTCGCAATGGCTCAGCAGGGCAGTGGTTATCAAGCTCGCTATAAACGCATTCTACTCAAGCTTAGCGGCGAGGCCCTGATGGGCTCGGAAGAGTTCGGGATCGATCCGAAGGTCCTGGATCGCATGGCGCTGGAAGTCGGTCAACTGGTCGGTATCGGTGTGCAGGTCGGTCTGGTGATCGGCGGTGGCAACCTGTTCCGCGGTTCCGCACTGAGCGCTGCCGGCATGGATCGCGTCACCGGTGACCACATGGGCATGCTCGCGACCGTGATGAACGCGTTGGCGATGCGCGATGCGCTGGAACGTGCGAATATCTCAGCCATCGTGATGTCGGCCATTTCCATGGTTGGTGTGACCGATCACTACGATCGCCGCAAGGCCATGCGCCACCTCAACTCCAAGGAAGTGGTGATTTTCGCGGCCGGTACCGGTAATCCGTTCTTCACTACGGATTCGGCAGCCTGCCTGCGGGCGATCGAAATCGATGCCGACGTGGTGCTCAAGGCAACCAAGGTCGATGGCGTCTATACCGCAGATCCGTTCAAGGACCCGCATGCCGAGAAGTTCGATCATCTGACCTATGACGAGGTGCTGGATCGCAAGCTGGGTGTCATGGATCTGACCGCTATCTGCCTGTGCCGCGATCACAAGATGCCGTTGCGCGTATTTAACATGAACAAGCCCGGCGCCCTGCTGAACATCGTACATGGCGGCGCTGAAGGAACCCTGGTCGAGGAAGGCGTACAATGATCAACGAACTCAAGAAAGACGCTCAGGTGCGCATGCAGAAGTCCCTGGAGTCTCTGGCACACGCATTTGGCCAAATCCGTACCGGCAAGGCCCACCCAAGCATCCTGGGTAGCGTGATGGTCCCCTACTACGGTACCGACACGCCTTTGAGCGGTGTTGCCAACGTAACGGTGAAAGATAACCAGACCCTGCAGGTCGTGCCGTTCGAGCGCAACATGCTCGGTGCCATCGACAAGGCCATCGGCAGTGCCGGCCTGAACCTCAACCCAACCAACCTGGGCGAGTTGCTGCTGATCAAGATGGCGCCACTGACCGAGGAAACCCGCAAGGGCTTCACCAAGCAGGCGCGTGCCGCCGCGGAAGACGCACGGGTTGCGGTGCGCAATATCCGTCGTGATGTGCTGGGTGACCTGAAGAAGCTGGCCAAGGACAAGGAAATCAGCGAAGACGAAGAACGCCGCGCCGGCGCTGAAATCGACAAGCTGATCAAGGAATTCGAAGCCCAGATCGCCAAGGCCACCGAAGAAAAAGAAAAGGACCTGATGGCCGTATAAGGGTCAGGACACCTTCAATGGAAAAGACCAAGCAGGCTGTGCTGTCCTCGGTGCCGCGCCACGTGGCGATCATCATGGATGGCAACAATCGCTGGGCCAAGAAACGTTTCTTGCCTGGCGTCGCCGGTCACAAGGCCGGTGTCGATGCGGTGCGGGCGGTGATCGAGGTGTGTGCCGAGGCCAAGGTCGAGGTGCTGACCCTGTTCGCCTTCTCCAGTGAGAACTGGCAGCGCCCCGCCGACGAAGTCAGCGCCTTGATGGACCTGTTCTTCAAGGCGTTGCGGCGCGAAGCCAAGCGCCTCGACGACAACAACATCAGCCTGCGGATCATCGGCGACCGCTCGCGCTTCCACCCTGAACTCCAGGCGGCGATGCGCGAGGCGGAAGCCGCGACGGCGGGCAGCAATCGTTTCATTCTGCAGATTGCCGCCAACTACGGCGGGCAGTGGGATATCGCCCAGGCTGCCCAGCGTCTTGCCCGTGAGGTGCAGGCCGGGCATCTGCGCCCGGACGATATCACCCCGGATCTGCTGCAGACCTGCCTGGCCACCGGCGACCTGCCGTTGCCGGACCTGTGCATCCGCACCGGTGGCGAACATCGGATCAGCAACTTCCTGCTGTGGCAGTTGGCGTATGCCGAGCTGTATTTCTCCGACCTGTTCTGGCCGGACTTCAAACACGATGCCATGCGCAACGCGCTGGCTGATTTCGCTTCCCGCCAGCGTCGTTTCGGTAAGACGAGCGAGCAGGTCGAAGCTGGAGCCCGGGTTTAATGCTCAAGCAACGCATCATCACCGCACTTGTCCTGCTGCCTATCGCCCTGTGCGGTTTCTTCCTGCTTTCGGGCTCCGGTTTCGCGCTGTTCATCGGCGTGGTCGTGACGCTCGGGGCCTGGGAGTGGGCGCGGTTGGCAGGTTTTGACGCGCAGCCGGCCCGGGTGGCGTATGCCGCGCTGGTCGCGGTCCTGCTGTTCTTCATGTACATCCTGCCGAACCTGGCGCCCTGGGTGCTGGGTGCTTCAGTGTTGTGGTGGGTGCTGGCGACCTATCTGGTGCTGACCTACCCGCAGTCCAGTGCACGCTGGTCGAGCGCGGCGAGCAAGCTGGTGATCGGTTTCCTGATCCTGCTGCCGGCCTGGCAGGGGCTGATCGAGATCAAGCAGCATGCGTCGGGCCGGGGCAACTGGCTGATCATGGCGGTGATGATTCTGGTCTGGGGCGCCGATATCGGCGCCTATTTCTCCGGCAAGGCCTTCGGCAAGCGCAAGTTGGCGCCGGCGGTGAGTCCCGGCAAGAGCTGGGAGGGCGTCTATGGCGGCCTGTCGCTGAGCCTGGCGATCACCGCGGTATTCGGCCTGGTTTCCGGCTGGGGCCTGGGCCAGGTTATCGCGAGCCTGATGGGCGCGGCGATCATCGTTTTCGTATCGGTGGTCGGTGACCTGACCGAAAGCATGTTCAAGCGTCAATCGGGAGTCAAGGACAGCAGCAACCTGCTGCCAGGGCACGGTGGTGTGCTCGACCGTATCGACAGTCTGACCGCCGCTATCCCGATGTTCGCTGTGCTGCTGTGGATCGCTGCATCGTGAGCCGTCCACAACAGGTTACCGTGCTGGGAGCCACCGGCTCCATCGGCTTGAGCACGCTGGATGTGATTGCCCGGCATCCGGAGCGTTACCAGGCGTTCGCCTTGAGCGGTTTCACTCGCCTCACCGAGCTGTTGGCCCTGTGTGTTCGCCATCGTCCGCGTTTTGCGGTGGTGCCAGATGCGCTCGCTGGCCGCCGCTTGCAGGACGAGCTGCGCGCTGCCGGCCTGTCGACCGAGGTGCTGGTTGGCGAACAGGGATTGTGCGAGGTCGCTTCGCATCCCGAGGTCGATACCGTGATGGCGGCGATCGTGGGGGCCGCAGGCCTGCGTCCGACCCTGGCGGCGGTCGAGGTCGGCAAGAAGATTCTGCTGGCGAACAAGGAAGCGCTTGTGATGACCGGTGCGCTGTTCATGCAGGCGGTGCGCAAGAGCGGTTCGGTGCTGTTGCCGATCGACAGCGAGCACAATGCGATCTTCCAGTGCCTGCCAGGGGATTTCGCCCGTGGTCTTGGCGCTGTAGGGGTGCGTCGGATTCTGCTGACCGCCTCCGGCGGGCCGTTTCGGCAGACGCCTCTGGCCGATCTTGAGCATGTCACGCCCGATCAGGCCTGTGCCCACCCCAACTGGTCCATGGGGCGCAAGATTTCGGTCGACTCGGCCAGCATGATGAACAAGGGCCTGGAGTTGATCGAAGCCTGCTGGCTGTTCGATGCGCGGCCGGATCAGGTCGAGGTGGTGATTCATCCGCAGAGTGTGATTCATTCCCTGGTCGATTACATCGATGGTTCGGTGCTTGCCCAGTTGGGCAATCCCGATATGCGTACGCCGATCGCCAATGCACTTGCCTGGCCTGAGCGTATTGATTCCGGTGTGGCGCCGCTGGATCTGTTTGCCGTGGCACGCCTGGACTTCCAGGCCCCGGACGAACAGCGCTTCCCCTGCCTGCGTCTGGCACGGGCGGCTGCCGAGGCGGGCGGCAGTGCGCCGGCGATGCTCAATGCGGCCAACGAGGTGGCGGTCGCGGCATTTCTCGAACGGCGCATCCGCTACCCCGAGATCGCGAGTATCATCGAAGAAGTGTTGAATCTGGAACCTGTTGTCGCGGTCGATGAACTCGACGCGGTATTCGCAGCGGATGCCAAGGCACGGGCATTGACCGAGCAGTGGTTGAGTCGCAACCGACGCTGAGTCTGGCTGGGCGTCCGAGCGATGCGGCACTTGATAGGATTGCGGAGAAAGTAGATGAGCGCACTCTATATGATCGTCGGCACCCTGGTGGCATTGGGGGTGCTGGTCACTTTCCATGAATTCGGTCACTTCTGGGTGGCACGCCGTTGCGGCGTCAAGGTGCTGCGTTTTTCCGTGGGCTTCGGTACGCCGCTGTTGCGCTGGCATGATCGCCAGGGAACCGAGTTCGTCGTGGCGGCCATTCCGCTGGGCGGCTACGTGAAGATGCTCGACGAGCGCGAGGCGCCTGTCGCGCCGCACGAGCTGGACCAGGCGTTCAATCGCAAGACGGTACGTCAGCGCATCGCTATCGTTGCCGCCGGTCCGATTGCCAACTTCCTCCTGGCTATCAGCTTCTTCTGGGTGCTGGCGATGCTCGGCAGCCAGCAGGTCCGTCCGGTCATCGGCGCTGTCGAGGCCGGCAGTATCGCCGCGAAGGCCGGTCTGGCCGCAGGCCAGGAAATCGTCTCGATCGACGGTGAGCCAACCGCCGGCTGGTCTGCCGTCAATCTGCAACTCGTGCGTCGCCTGGGTGAGAGCGGTACGTTGCGGTTGCAGGTCCGCGAGGCGGGCTCGGACGTCGACTCTACGCGTGAGCTGGCGCTGGATCGCTGGCTGCAGGGTGCCGACGAGCCGGATCCGATCAAGTCCCTGGGAATCCGCCCGTGGCGTCCGGCCCTGCCGCCGCTGCTGGCAGAACTCGACCCGAAAGGTCCGGCCCAGGCCGCCGGCCTGAAGACCGGTGACCGTCTGCTGTCACTGGATGGCGAGGCGGTCAATGACTGGCAGCAGGTGGTGGACTGGGTGCGTATACGCCCTGATACCAAAATTGTGCTGCATGTCGAGCGCGATGGTGCTCAAATCGACCTGCCCGTAACCCTGGCGTCCCGCGGTGAAGGCAAGGCCGCCACCGGTTACCTGGGGGCGGGCGTCAAGGCCGCGGATTGGCCGCCGCAGATGCTTCGCGAAGTCAGCTACGGGCCCGTTGCGGCGATCGGCGAGGGTGCCAGGCGTACCTGGACCATGAGTGTCCTGACCCTGGATTCCCTGAAGAAAATGCTGTTCGGCGAGCTCTCGGTAAAAAACTTGAGCGGACCGATAACCATTGCTAAAGTGGCGGGCGCTTCAGCCCAGTCGGGCGTCGCTGATTTCCTGAATTTCCTTGCTTATCTGAGCATCAGCCTGGGGGTTCTGAATCTGTTGCCCATCCCGGTACTGGATGGGGGACACTTGCTGTTTTATCTGATCGAGTGGGCACGTGGTCGCCCCTTGTCGGAGCGAGTACAAGGTTGGGGGTACAGATCGGTATCAGTTTGGTGGTCGGGGTCATGCTGCTTGCCCTGGTCAACGATCTGGGTCGACTGTAACGCGTCGCTAAAATTGCGAATCTGCCGCATCTTGCGGCAGTTTGTTTATTGCCAGTTGGAATAAGAAAGGACTTCATGAAACGTCTGCTGCTAACTGCGGTTCTCACCGTATTGATGATCGCCGAAGTTCACGCCGAGTCCTTCACTATCTCCGATATCCGTGTCAACGGCCTCCAGCGGGTATCCGCCGGTAGCGTGTTCGGTGCGTTGCCGTTGAACGTCGGGGATCAAGCGGATGACCGTCGCCTGGTGGAGTCCACCCGTGCGCTGTTCAAAACCGGTTTCTTCCAGGATATCCAGCTGGGGCGCGACGGTAACGTCCTGGTCATCACGGTGGTCGAGCGACCTTCCGTGGCCAGCATCGATATCGAAGGCAACAAGGCAATTTCGACTGACGACCTGATGAAGGGGCTGAAGCAGTCCGGCCTGGCCGAAGGCGAGATCTTCCAGCGCGCCACCCTCGAAGGCGTGCGTAACGAACTGCAGCGTCAGTACGTCGCCCAGGGCCGCTACTCGGCCGAGGTCGAGACCGAAGTGGTGCCACAACCCCGTAACCGCGTCGGCCTGAAGATTAAGATCAACGAAGGTACCGTTGCCGCGATCCAGCACATCAACGTGGTGGGTAACACGGTATTCCCGGACGACGACCTGACCGACCTGTTCGAACTCAAGACCACCAACTGGCTGTCGTTCTTCAAGAACGACGACAAGTACGCCCGTGAGAAACTTTCCGGTGACCTGGAGCGCCTGCGTTCCTATTACCTGGACCGCGGCTATATCAACATGGATATCGCCTCGACCCAGGTGTCGATCACGCCGGACAAGAAGAGCGTCTATATCACCGTCAACATCACCGAAGGCCAGAAGTACAAGGTCCGCGACGTCAAGCTCAGCGGTGACCTGAAGGTGCCTGAGGACCAGGTCAAGTCCCTGCTGCTGGTCGAGCCGGGCCAGGTGTTCTCGCGCAAGCTGATGACCACCACCTCCGAACTGATCACCCGCCGCCTGGGTAACGACGGCTACACCTTCGCCAACGTCAACGGTGTACCGACGCCGCACGACGATGACCACACCGTCGACATCACCTTCGTGGTCGACCCGGGCAAGCGTGCCTACGTGAACCGTATCAACTTCCGTGGCAACACCAAGTCCGAGGACGAAGTGCTGCGTCGGGAAATGCGCCAGATGGAAGGCGGCTGGGCTTCGACCTACCTGATCGACCAGTCCAAGACCCGTCTGGAGCGCCTGGGCTTCTTCAAGGAAGTCAACGTCGAGACGCCAGCCGTGCCGGGTGTCGATGACCAGGTCGATGTGAACTACGCCGTGGAAGAGCAGGCCTCCGGTTCGATCACCGCCAGCGTCGGTTTCGCCCAGAGCGCCGGTCTGATCCTCGGTGGTTCGATCACCCAGAACAACTTCCTCGGTACCGGTAACAAGGTCAGCATCGGCCTGACCCGCAGCGAATACCAGAGCCGCTACAACTTCGGCTACGTTGACCCCTACTGGACCGCCGATGGCGTCAGCCTGGGCTACAACGTGTTCTACCGCACCACCGACTACAAGGACCTCGACGTCGACGTAGCGAGCTATGCGGTGGACAGCCTGGGTGCCGGTGTGAGCGTGGGCTACCCGATCAGCGAGACTTCCCGTCTGACCTTCGGCCTGACCGCACAGCAGGACAAGATCAAGACCGGTCTGTACACCGTCGACGAGATCTTCAACTTCGTCAACGAGAACGGCAGCAACTACCTGAACTTCAAGGCATCGGCCGGTTGGTCCGAGTCGACCTTGAACAAGGGCGTACTGGCAACCCGTGGTCACTCCCAGAGCCTGACCCTGGAAACCACCACGCCGGGTAGCGACCTGTCGTTCTTCAAGCTCGACTATCGTGGCCAGGTGTTTACGCCTTTGACCGACACCTACACCATGCGCTTCCATAGCGAGCTGGGGTATGGCGACGGTTATGGCTCCACCCATGGCCTGCCGTTCTACGAGAACTACTATGCTGGTGGTTTCAACTCGGTCCGTGGCTTCAAGGACAGCACCCTCGGTCCGCGCGGTACGCCGAGCCGTGGCGTGGGCGTGACCGGCAACGTGGGTACCATCGCCGACTCGGACAACGACCCGCTGCCGTTCGGTGGCAACGTGCTGATCCAGGGTGGTGCCGAGTTGCTGTTCCCGCTGCCGTTCGTCAAGGACCAGCGTTCCCTGCGGACCTCACTGTTCTGGGACGTGGGTAACGTGTTCGACTCCAAGTGCGAACAGGTCAAGAACACCAACGGCACGCTGTCGCAGACGCAGTGCAACGACATCAGTTTCAGCAACCTGGCCAGCTCCGTGGGTGTTGGGGTGACCTGGGTCACAGCGCTGGGTCCGTTGAGTTTTGCCCTGGCGATGCCCGTGAAGAAGCCGGACAACGCCGAAACTCAGGTGTTCCAGTTCTCCCTCGGTCAGACCTTCTAAGGTTCTGCCCCAGCTAATGACAATGGATTTTGTAGGAGTTTATCGTGCGTAAGTTGACCCAACTGGTGCTGCTGGCAAGCGTTCTGGTAGCGACCCCGGCCTTTGCCGAAATGAAAATCGCCGTGCTGAACTATCAGATGGCCCTGCTGGAATCCGATGCGGCCAAGAAGTACGCCGTGGATGCCGAGAAGAAATTCGGCCCGCAACTGACCAAGCTCAAGGCTCTGGAAAGCAGCGCCAAGGGTATCCAGGATCGTCTGGTCAGCGGTGGCGACAAGATGCAGCAAGGCGAGCGTGAGCGTCTGGAGCTTGAGTTCAAGCAAAAGGCCCGTGACTTCCAGTTCCAGTCCAAGGAACTGAACGAAGCCAAGGCCGTTGCCGATCGCGACATGCTCAAGCAACTGAAGCCGAAGCTGGACAGCGCCGTGGAAGAAGTCATCAAGAAAGGTGCCTACGACCTGGTGTTCGAGCGTGGCGCGGTGATCGATGTCAAACCTCAGTACGACATCACTCGCCAAGTCATCGAGCGCATGAACCAGCTGAAGTAACCCATGACTGCGACTATCAAGCTCGGCCAGCTGGCCGAGATCCTCGGTGCCACCCTGCGTGGTTCCGAGGAGAAGGAAATCACTGGGCTGGCCACCTTGCAGGAGGCC
The DNA here is from genome assembly GCF_055390395.1 of Pseudomonas sp. Tof1. Classification (NCBI taxonomy): domain Bacteria; kingdom Pseudomonadati; phylum Pseudomonadota; class Gammaproteobacteria; order Pseudomonadales; family Pseudomonadaceae; genus Pseudomonas; species Pseudomonas sp. Tof1. The sequence goes on from NZ_AP024344.1 coordinate 1,359,372, forward strand.
GGCCCAGCTCAATTGAGCTTCCTGGCAAACCCCCAATACCGCAAGTACCTCCTGGACAGCCGGGCTGGCGCGGTTCTGCTCAAGGCCGCTGATGCCGAAGGCTATGCCGGCGATGCCCTGGTGGTGGCTGATCCCTACCTGGCCTATGCGCGAATTTCGCACCTGTTCGATCCGAAACCCAAGGCGGCTGCCGGTATTCACCCGAGCGCCGTGGTGGCCGAGGATGCAACGGTCGACCCGACGGCGAGCATTGCCGCCTTCGTGGTGATCGAGAGCGGTGCGCGCATCGGCGCGGGCGTCACCATCGGCGCCCACTGCTTCATCGGTGCGCGTTGCGAGATCGGCGAGGGTGGCTGGCTGGCTCCACGGGTGACCCTGTATCACGATGTGCGCATCGGCAAGCGCGTGGTCATCCAGTCGGGCGCCGTGCTCGGTGGCGAAGGTTTCGGTTTCGCCAATGAAAAGGGTGTCTGGAACAAGATCGCCCAGATCGGCGGTGTGCTGGTCGGCGACGATGTGGAGATCGGCGTGAATACCGCCATCGACCGTGGCGCATTGGCCGATACGATCCTGGGCAACGGCGTCAAGCTCGATAACCAGATCCAGATCGCCCATAACGTTCAAGTGGGGGATCACACCGCCATGGCCGCCTGCTGCGGCATTTCCGGCAGCACCAAGATCGGCAAGCACTGCATGCTCGCCGGCGGTGTCGGGCTGGTGGGGCATATCGAGATTTGCGACAACGTGTTCCTGACCGGGATGACCATGGTGACCCACTCGATTACCGAGCCAGGTGCCTATTCTTCCGGCACGGCGATGCAGCCAGCGGCCGAATGGCGCAAGAGTGCGGCCCGCATTCGTCAGCTCGACGACATGTCGCGGCGGCTGCGGCAGTTGGAAAAACGTGTCGGGAACGTGACCCCGGACGCGCATGCTTCATCTGAAGGCTGATACCATTTCCATATCAAGTAGTCGTTAGACTGCCTCCTTGATTTGCTAGAGGAGCTCACCCTGCCGGGGTGTGCTCCCCATCTTTACTACAGGCTTCCCCACGAAATGATGGACATCAACGAGATTCGCGAATATCTGCCTCACCGTTACCCGTTCCTGCTGGTGGACCGGGTGGAGGAACTGGATTTCGAGGCCAAGAGCATTCGTGCCTACAAGAATGTCAGCATCAACGAGCCGTTCTTCAATGGTCACTTCCCGGCGCATCCGATCATGCCGGGCGTGCTGATCATCGAAGCCATGGCTCAGGCTGCCGGTATCCTGGGTTTCAAGATGCTGGGAGCGAAGCCTGCCGACGGCACCCTGTACTACTTCGTCGGTTCCGACAAGCTGCGCTTCCGCCAGCCTGTGGTGCCGGGAGACAAACTGGTTCTCGAAGCCAAGTTCTCCAGCCGCAAGAGCACTATCTGGAAGTTCGAATGCCGCGCGCTGGTTGATGGCAAGCCAGTCTGCTCGGCCGAGATTACCTGTGCGGAACGGGCAGTATGAGTCTGATTGACCCTCGTGCAATCATCGATCCGACGGCCGTTCTGGCCGAAGGTGTCGAGGTCGGCCCCTGGTCGATCATCGGCGCAGGTGTGGAAATCGGCGAGGGGACAGTGATCGGGCCGCATGTGATCCTCAAGGGCCCGACCCGGATCGGCAAGCACAACCGCATCTACCAGTTTTCCTCGGTAGGCGAAGATACCCCGGATCTGAAATACAAGGGCGAGGCGACTCGCCTGGTCATTGGTGACCACAACGTCATCCGCGAAGGCGTGACGATTCATCGGGGCACTGTCCAGGACCGTTCGGAAACCACCCTGGGCGACCACAACCTGATCATGGCCTATGCCCATATCGGCCATGACAGCGTGATCGGCAACCATTGCATCCTGGTCAACAACACCGCGTTGGCCGGGCATGTGCACGTCGACGACTGGGCGATCCTTTCCGGCTACACCCTCGTGCATCAGTTCTGCCATATCGGTGCCCACAGCTTTTCCGGGATGGGCACCGCCATCGGCAAGGACGTTCCCGCCTATGTCACGGTGTTCGGCAACCCGGCTGAGGCCCGCAGCATGAACTTCGAGGGCATGCGCCGTCGTGGTTTCAGCGAGGAGGCGATCCATGCGCTGCGCCGTGCCTACAAGGTGGTTTATCGCCAGGGCCTGACCGTGGAGCAGGCGATTGCCGAACTGGTCGAGCCTGCCGCTCAGTATCCTGAGGTGGCGGTGTTTCTCGAATCGATCCAGTCCTCGACCCGCGGCATCACCCGCTGATCATGGCCGGTCTGCGTATTGCGCTGGTCGCCGGCGAAGCGTCCGGCGACATTCTCGGCTCCGGCCTCATGCGTGCACTCAAGGCTCGTCATCCCGATGCCGAATTCATCGGGGTGGGTGGGCCATTGATGGAGGCTGAAGGGCTGGTTTCCTATTTCCCCATGGAACGCCTGTCGGTGATGGGGCTGGTCGAAGTGCTCGGGCGCCTGCCGGAGCTGCTGAAGCGGCGCAAGCTGCTGATCCGGACGCTGATCGCCGAGCAGCCGGATGTGTTCATCGGTATCGATGCCCCGACTTCACCCTCAATATCGAACTCAAGCTGCGCCGTGCCGGGATCAGAACCGTGCACTATGTCAGTCCATCCGTCTGGGCCTGGCGTCAGAAGCGGGTGCTGAAGATCCGCGAAGGCTGCGACCTGATGCTGACGCTGCTGCCGTTCGAAGCGCGCTTCTATGAAGAGAAGGGTGTGCCGGTACGATTCGTCGGCCACCCCCTGGCCGATACGATTCCGTTGGAGGCCGATCGCGCGGCTGCCCGTGCCGAGCTCGGTTTGCCGGATGGCCCGCTGGTGGCGCTGATGCCCGGCAGCCGTGGCGGTGAGGTCGGACGGCTTGGCGCCTTGTTCCTCGATGCGGCCGAGCGTTTGCGCGCCACTGATCCCGGTATCCGCTTTGTCATGCCCTGTGCCAGCCCGCAACGGCGTACCCAGGTCGAGGCGTTGCTGGTCGGACGCGACTTGCCGTTGACCCTGCTCGACGGCCAGTCCCACAAGGCCCTGGCGGCTTGTAACGCGGTGTTGATCGCGTCCGGTACCGCGACCCTGGAGGCGCTGCTGTACAAGCGGCCGATGGTGGTTGCCTATCGCCTGGCGTCGTTGACCTTCTGGATTCTCAAGCGTCTGGTGAAAAGCCCCTATATTTCCTTGCCCAACCTGCTGGCCCAGCGCCTGTTGGTGCCCGAGTTGCTGCAGGATGACGCCACGCCCGAGGCGTTGGCGAAAACCCTGTCGCCGCTGATCGAGGGTGGCGAGGAGCAGACCCGCAGTTTCGACGAGATCCACCGGACCTTGCGTCTGGATGCTTCGAACCAGGCCGCCGAGGCGGTGCTGGCGTTGATCGCAAAACCCGTATGAGTAATGCCAAGATGCAGATGGGACTGGATTTTTCCCTGGTGGCCGATGCCGGAGAGCTGGTAGCCGGTGTTGATGAGGTCGGTCGTGGTCCGCTTTGTGGTGCGGTGGTGACGGCCGCGGTGATCCTCGATCCGGGTCGCCCGATCCTCGGGTTGAATGACTCGAAGAAGCTGACCGAGGCCCGGCGCGAAAAACTCTTCGACGAGATTCAGGAAAAGGCCTTGAGTTGGTGCATCGCCCGGGCCGAGGTCGAGGAAATCGACGAACTGAATATCCTCCACGCGACCATGCTCGCCATGCAGCGGGCGGTCGAGGGGCTGCATATCCAGCCCCGCCTGGCAATGATCGACGGCAACCGTTGCCCTAGGCTGGCGATGCCGGCGGAGGCGGTGGTCAAGGGTGATAGCAAGGTGCCGGCGATTGCTGCCGCGTCGATCCTGGCCAAGGTCAGCCGCGACCGTGAAATGAGTGCTTTCGAAAAAATCTATCCCGGCTACGGTATCGGCGGGCACAAGGGCTACCCGACGCCGGTGCACCTGGATGCCCTGATCCGCCTGGGCCCGACGCCGATCCACCGGCGTTCGTTCGCGCCCGTGCGGCTGGCCTGGGAGGCCCGCGAAGGGCGCTAGCCTACTGATGTTTTAGCCAAGGCCCGGTACAATCCGGGCCTTGTTGTTTTCAAAGATTTGGACAGGATCACTATGTCGGCTTCATTCGTTCATCTGCGCCTGCACACCGAGTTCTCCCTGGTCGACGGCCTGGTCCGGATCAAGCCGCTGGTCAAGGCCCTGAACGGCATGGGCATGCCCGCGGTGGCGGTGACCGACCAGAGCAACATGTGTTCCCTGGTCAAGTTCTACAAGGCTGCCATGGGCGGCGGGATCAAGCCGATCTGCGGGGTCGACCTGTGGTTGTCGAACAAGGATCCCGAAGCGCCGCTGAGCCGCCTCAGCCTGCTGGCGATGAATGCCGTGGGCTACCGCAACCTCACCGAGCTGATCTCCCGTGGCTACACCGATGGCCAGCGCAACGGCCTGATCATCATCGAGCGTGAGTGGGTGGCACAGGCCGCCGAAGGCGTGATCATGCTGTCGGCGGCCAAGGAAGGCGAGATCGGCATGGCCTTGATCGCCGGCAACCCGGAGATCGCCGAAGCCCTGGCGCTGGAGTGGATGGCGATCTTCCCAGATCGTTTCTATCTGGAAGTGCAGCGCACCAACCGCGTCAATGACGAGGAACACCTGCATGCCGCCGTGGCCCTGGCCGACAGGATCGGTGCGCCGCTGGTGGCGACCAACGATGTGCGTTTCATCAAGCAGGACGACTTCGATGCCCACGAGACCCGCGTGTGCATCGGCGAAGGTCGCGCCCTGGACGACCCACGGCGTTCGCGCAACTACAGCGACCAGCAGTACCTCAAGAGCGCCGAGGAAATGGCCGAGCTGTTCAGCGACCTGCCCGAGGCGCTGGAAAACACCGTGGAGATTGCCAAGCGCTGCAATATCACGGTGCAGTTGGGCAAGTACTTCCTCCCCGACTTCCCGACACCCAACGGCATGGGCATCGACGACTACCTGCGCCACGTGTCCCACGAAGGCCTGGAAGAGCGCCTGGCGGTGCTCTGGCCCAGGGAGACCACGCCCAACTACGAGGAAAAGCGCCAGGTCTATCTGGATCGCCTGAAATTCGAACTGGACATCATCATCCAGATGGGTTTCCCCGGCTATTTCCTGATCGTGATGGACTTCATCAAGTGGGCCAAGAACAACGGCGTGCCGGTGGGCCCTGGCCGGGGCTCGGGTGCCGGTTCGCTGGTCGCCTACGTGCTGAAGATTACCGACCTCGATCCGCTGGCCTATGACCTGCTGTTCGAGCGTTTCCTCAACCCTGAGCGTATTTCCATGCCCGACTTCGACGTCGACTTCTGCATGGACGGCCGCGACCGGGTGATCGACTACGTGGCCGAGGCCTATGGCCGCAACGCGGTGAGCCAGATCATCACCTTCGGTACCATGGCCGCGAAGGCGGTGGTGCGGGACGTGGCGCGGGTCCAGGGCAAGTCCTACGGCTTGGCCGACCGCCTGTCGAAGATGATTCCCTTCGAAGTCGGCATGACCCTGGAAAAGGCCTACGAGCAGGAAGAGATTCTGCGTGACTTCCTCAAGACCGACGAGGATGGCCGGGAAATCTGGGAGATGGCCCTCAAGCTCGAAGGCGTCACCCGCGGTACCGGCAAGCACGCCGGTGGCGTGGTGATCGCGCCGACCAAGCTCACCGACTTCTCGCCGATCGCCTGTGACGAAGAGGGTGGCGGCCTGGTGACCCAGTTCGACAAGGATGACGTCGAGGCCGCGGGCCTGGTGAAGTTCGACTTCCTGGGTCTGCGGACCCTGACCATCATCAAGTGGGCGATGGAGACGATCAATCGCGAGCAGGCCAAGCACAACCTGCCCGACGTCAATATCGACTTCATCCCGCTGGATGACAAGAAGACCTACGAGCTGCTGCAGAAAGCCGAAACCACGGCGGTGTTCCAGCTCGAATCCCGCGGCATGAAGGAGCTGATCAAGAAGCTCAAGCCCGACTGCCTGGAAGACCTCATCGCACTGGTGGCCCTGTTCCGTCCGGGCCCGTTGCAATCGGGCATGGTGGACGACTTCATCAACCGCAAGCACGGCCGTGCCGAGCTGGCCTATCCGCACCCCGACTATCAGTACGAGGGGCTCAAGCCGGTATTGGCGCCGACCTACGGCATCATCCTGTATCAGGAACAGGTGATGCAGATCGCCCAGGTGATGGCCGGCTACACCCTCGGCGGTGCGGACATGCTGCGCCGGGCGATGGGTAAGAAAAAGCCCGAGGAAATGGCCAAGCAGCGAGGCGGCTTCATCGAAGGTTGCGCCAACAACGGCATCGATGCCGACCTGGCGGGCAACATCTTCGACCTGGTGGAAAAATTCGCCGGCTACGGTTTCAACAAGTCGCACTCGGCCGCCTACGGCCTGGTTTCCTACCAGACCGCCTGGCTCAAGACCCACTATCCGGCGCCGTTCATGGCGGCGGTGCTCTCGGCGGATATGCACAACACCGACAAGGTGGTGATCCTGATCGAGGAAGTGCGCAGCATGAAGCTGCGCCTCGACTCGCCGGATGTGAACAACTCCGACTTCAAGTTCACGGTCAACGACGATGGCCGTATCGTCTATGGCCTGGGGGCGATCAAGGGCGTGGGCGAGGGGCCGGTGGAGGCCATCGTCGAGGCCCGCGCCGAAGGCGGGCCGTTCAAGGACCTGTTCGACTTCTGCGAACGGGTCGACCTCAAGCGCATCAACAAGCGCACCCTGGACGCGCTGATCCGCAGCGGTGCGCTGGATCGCCTGGGGCCGTACTTCCATGACGAGCTCAAGGCCTACCAGGCCAACATCGACCGCAACCGTGCGGTGCTGTTGTCGGCCCTGGAGGAAGCGATCAAGGCCGCCGAGCAGACTGCCCGCACCGCCGACAGTGGCCATGCCGATCTGTTCGGCGGGCTGTTCGTCGAGGAGGACGCCGATGTCTACGCCAGCCATCGCAATGCCCGCGAACTGACCCTGAAGGATCGTCTGCGTGGCGAGAAGGACACCCTGGGCCTGTACCTGACCGGTCACCCGATCGACGAGTACGAAGGCGAGATCCGCCGTTTCGCCCGTCAGCGCATCATCGACCTCAAGCCGGCACGTGATACCCAGACCGTGGCCGGGATGATCATTGCCCTGCGGGTGATGAAGAACAAGAAGGGCGACAAGATGGGCTTCATCACCCTCGACGACCGCTCGGCGCGGATCGAGGCCTCGCTGTTCGCCGATGCCTTCATGTCGGCCCAGTCGCTGTTGCAGACCGATGCGATGGTGGTGGTCGAAGGTGAAGTCAGCAACGACGACTTCTCCGGCGGCCTGCGCCTGCGGGTCAAGCGGGTGATGAGCATGGAGGATGCCCGCACCAACCTGGCCGAGAGCCTGCGCCTGAAGGTCCAGGGCGCTGCGCTCAAGGTCAATGAGCTACGCTGGCTGGGCGAGCTGCTCAAGCAGTACCGGGGCGCCTGCCCGATCACCATGGAGTACACCGGTCCCGACGCCAAGGCCCTGTTGCAACTGGGCGACAGCTGGAAGATCGACCCGGCGGATGGCCTGATTCAGGCATTGCGTGACCAGTTAGGGCGAGACAACGTCTTTCTCCAATACCGTTGAGGTGGTGGCGCCATCGGTGCGCCCCGACCTTGAACTTACTTTTAATCTCGACCTGAACGCGCCATATCCCGTAATGTAGGGCGCGATACAGATCAATCGGCCGGCCAGGCTGTGTAAAAACTACTGTGCTCGACCCAAGACGGACGCTTATGAACCCGAATTTTCTTGATTTCGAACAGCCGATCGCTGACCTGCAAGCCAAGATCGAAGAACTGCGCTTGGTCGGTAATGACAACTCGCTGAACATCGGCGATGAGATCTCCCGACTGCAGGAAAAGAGCAGCACGCTGACAGAAGATATTTTCGGCAAACTGACCAGCTGGCAGATTGCTCGTCTGGCGCGTCACCCGCGTCGCCCTTACACCCTGGACTACATCGAACACATCTTCACCGAGTTCGATGAGTTGCACGGCGATCGCCACTTCGCCGACGACGCTGCGATCGTCGGTGGTATCGCCCGCCTGGACGACCAGCCGGTAATGGTCATCGGCCACCAGAAAGGCCGCGAAGTGCGTGAGAAGGTGCGTCGCAACTTCGGCATGCCGCGTCCGGAAGGCTATCGCAAGGCCTGCCGTCTGATGGAAATGGCCGAACGCTTCAAGATGCCGATCCTGACCTTCATCGATACACCGGGTGCCTACCCGGGGATCGACGCCGAAGAGCGCAACCAGAGCGAGGCGATCGCCTGGAACCTGCGCGTCATGTCGCGCCTGAAGACCCCGATCATCGCCACCGTGATCGGTGAGGGTGGTTCCGGCGGCGCACTGGCGATTGGCGTATGCGACCAGTTGAACATGCTGCAGTACTCGACCTATGCGGTGATCTCGCCGGAAGGTTGCGCCTCGATTCTCTGGAAAACCGCCGAGAAGGCTGCGGACGCCGCCGAGGCCATGGGCATCACCGCCGAGCGCCTGAAAGGCCTGGGCATCGTCGACAAGGTCATCGCCGAGCCACTGGGCGGCGCGCACCGTGATCCGGCGGCCGCTTCGGCGCTGATCCGTGCAGAACTGAGTTCGCAACTGGCGATGCTGAAGAAGCTCGACAACGAAACGCTGCTGGCTCGTCGCTATGAGCGTCTGATGAGCTATGGTCTCTAAGTAGAGCTACCTTGGTAGCGGGCTTGCTTCGCTCCTGCGCATGACGGTAGGAGCCGAGCTTGCTCGCGAACCGCCGCAGGCGGCCATCCAGTGGGTTCGCCTCATGGGTGAAGTCGCCTTCGCGAGCCAGCTCTGCTCCTACAGGATCTAGGGCGTCTCAATTCATGCGTCAGTCAGATATCGATTTGCCCTCCAGGGTGCTTCAAGCCCTGGCACCCTGGCGCAATGCCTCCACTTGGCGCCTGGCCTTCTCCGGTGGCCTCGACTCCACCGTCCTCCTGCACCTGCTGGCCCGCCTGGGCAAGACCGAATCCCTGCCCGAGCTTCGGGCCCTGCATATCCACCATGGCCTGCAGATCGCTGCCGACAGCTGGCCCGAGCATTGCCAGGCCATCTGCGATTCGCTGGGCGTGCCGTTGCAGGTAGTGCGGGTGAGCGTCCAGCTGGGCACCAGTCTCGAGCGCGCCGCGCGGGATGCCCGCTACCTGGCGTTCGCCGGGGTGACTCAGTTGAATGATGTCCTGCTCACCGCCCAGCACCGTGACGATCAGGCCGAAACGTTGCTGTTTCGCCTGTTGCGGGGGGCAGGGGTCCGTGGCCTGGCGGCGATGCCGAGCGAGCGGGAAGTGGGTGGCGGCTATCTGGTTCGGCCATTGCTCGATGTTTCCCGCGCAGAGCTCGCGCAATATGCCCGCGAGCATGGTCTGAACTGGATCGAGGACCCGTCCAACGCCGACCAGCAGTTCTCCCGCAATTACCTGCGTCACCGGGTGTTTCCTGGGCTGGCCGAGCGCTGGCCGCAGGCGGTCGGCAGCATGGTGCGCAGCGCGGCCCATCTGCGCGAGGCCCAGGAGTTGCTGGATGACCTGGCCGAAATCGACCTGGACAACGCCCAGGCCCATTCCCGCTATGACTGGCTGGGCATGCCGTCACTGGCCCTGGATGCGCTCGCCGACTTGTCCGAGGCACGCCAGCGCAACCTGTTGCGCCACTGGCTGGAACCGCTGACGCAATTGCCGGACAGCGACCATTGGGCCGGCTGGGAGGACCTGCGCGATGCCGGGCATGATGCCCGGCCCAAGTGGCGCCTGGCCGAGGGCGAGTTGCACCGGGCCGACGAGCACCTGTGGTGGCTGAGTGGTTCCTGGTTGCGCCAGCCGCGGGCGGATATCGACTGGCGCGACCCGCGGCGTGGCCTGGAATTGCCGGACAATGGCGAGTTGCTGATCGTCGGCGAGGCACCCTCCGGTCCGTTGCAGGTGCGCTATCGCCAGGGAGGTGAGGTGCTGCACCTGCCGGATCGCGGGCATCGCGATCTCAAGCGGCTGCTCAATGAAAGCGGGGTGCCCTGGTTCGTCCGTGGCCGCTTGCCACTGGTCTACCGGGACGGCCAGTTGCTGGCCGTGGCCAACCTGGCCGGGCTCGACGGGCGGGCGTTCGGCGACTGGCATTTGCAGTGGCAGCCACCTTCGAGCGATCAAGGTTTGAGCTGAAAGCCGCTTTCCGGTAGACTACGCTCCCTTCTTGATACAACTTCTGTTGATTCGCCTGAATGACAGCAGTTGCCGATTACCAAGCAGTCTTTGCTGGGCGATTCCAAAAAATGTGTAGCGAGCAACGTACCGGTGTTGTCACTTCCGGTCTGTCCCAACGCGGCGGTTTTTTTGAAAGATGCACTGTGATTAATGCTGGTGATCGGGGGCTTCGGCCTTCCTTCGCTTTCCCGGGCGGCTCGGACCGCTTTAACGCAGACTTCTAGGGTTTTTCATGACGCGCTATATATTCGTCACGGGCGGTGTTGTTTCTTCATTGGGGAAAGGCATTGCCTCGGCTTCATTGGCGGCCATCCTGGAGGCGCGGGGGCTGAAAGTCACCATGCTCAAGCTGGATCCGTACATCAACGTCGATCCGGGCACCATGAGCCCGTTCCAGCACGGTGAAGTGTTCGTCACCCATGATGGCGCCGAGACCGACCTGGACCTGGGTCACTACGAGCGGTTCATCCGCACCACCATGACCCAGAACAACAACTTCACCACCGGCCGCGTGTACGAGCACGTCCTGCGCAAGGAGCGCCGTGGTGACTACCTGGGTGCGACTATCCAGGTGATCCCGCACATCACCGACGAAATCAAGCGTCGCATCATCAAGGGTGCCGGCGATGCCGACGTGGCCCTGGTGGAAATCGGCGGTACCGTGGGCGACATCGAGTCGCAACCGTTCCTCGAAGCCATCCGCCAGTTGCGGGTCGAGGTCGGCTCCAAGCGCGCGATGCTGATGCACCTGACCCTGGTTCCGTACATCGCCACCGCTGGCGAGACCAAGACCAAGCCGACCCAACACTCGGTGAAGGAGCTGCGCTCCATCGGCCTGCAGCCTGACGTGCTGATCTGCCGCTCCGACCATCCGGTGGATGTCTCCTCGCGTCGCAAGATCGCCCTGTTCACCAACGTTGAAGAGCGTGCGGTGATCTCCCTGGAAGACGTCGACACCATCTACAAGATCCCGGCCGTGCTGCACGCCCAGGGCCTGGACGATTTCGTCGTCGAGCGTTTCGGCCTGCAGTGCAACGGTGCCGACCTGTCCGAATGGGAAAAGGTCGTCGATGCCAAGCTCAACCCCGAGCACGAAGTCACCATCGCCATGGTCGGCAAGTACATGGAACTGCTGGACGCCTACAAGTCGCTGATCGAGGCGATGAGTCACGCCGGCATCACCAACCGCACCAAGGTCAACCTGCGCTACATCGATTCCGAGGATATCGAGAACCAGGGTACCGGCCTGCTCGAAGGCGTCGATGCGATCCTGGTTCCTGGCGGCTTCGGCCTGCGCGGCGTGGAGGGCAAGATCACTGCCGTCCAGTACGCTCGCGAGAACAAGGTTCCCTACCTCGGTATCTGCCTGGGTATGCAGGTGGCGGTCATCGAGTTCGCCCGTAACGTGCTGGGCTGGAAGGACGCCAACTCCACCGAGTTCGACCGCAGCAGCGGCCACCCCGTGGTCGGTCTGATCACCGAATGGGAAGACGCCTCCGGTGCCGTCGAGACCCGTACCGAAGCCTCCGACCTGGGTGGCACCATGCGCCTGGGCGCCCAGGAATGCCTGCTCGAAGCCGGTTCCCAGGTCCATGGTTGCTACGGCAAGGACGTGATCGTCGAGCGTCATCGCCACCGCTACGAAGTGAACAACAAGCTGCTGCCGCAGATCATGGAAGCCGGTCTGAAGATTTCCGGTCGTTCCGGTGATGGCGCGCTGGTGGAAGTGGTCGAGGCTCCGGATCATCCATGGTTCGTCGCCTGCCAGTTCCACCCCGAGTTCACCTCGACCCCGCGTGACGGTCATCCGCTGTTCAGCGGTTTCGTCAAGGCGGCACTGGCCCAACACCAGAAGAAGGCGTGAGACTGATGGCCCAGAAGATCATTCGCGTCGGCGACATCGAGATCGCCAACGACAAGCCGATGGTGCTGTTCGGTGGCATGAACGTGCTGGAAAGCCGTGACATGGCGATGCAGGTCTGCGAAGAGTACGTGCGGGTCACCGAGAAACTCGGTATCCCCTACGTGTTCAAGGCCAGCTTCGACAAGGCCAACCGTTCCTCCGTGACCTCCTTCCGTGGCCCCGGCCTGGAAGAGGGCATGCGGATCTTCCAGGACATCAAGCAGGCCTTCGGCGTGCCGATCATCACCGACGTCCACGAGCCTGCCCAGGCCGCCGTGGCCGCCGAGGTCTGCGACATCATCCAGTTGCCGGCCTTCCTGTCGCGCCAGACCGACCTGGTGGTCGCCATGGCCAAGACCGGTGCGGTGATCAACATCAAGAAAGCCCAGTTCCTCGCCCCCCAGGAAATGAAGCACATCCTGAACAAGTGCGTGGAAGCCGGCAACGACCAGTTGATCCTCTGCGAGCGTGGTTCGAGCTTCGGCTACAACAACCTGGTGGTCGACATGCTCGGCTTCGGCATCATGAAGCAGTTCGAGTACCCGGTGTTCTTCGACGTCACCCACGCCCTGCAGATGCCGGGCGGCCGTGCGGATTCGGCCGGTGGTCGCCGCGCCCAGGTTACCGACCTGGCCAAGGCCGGCATCAGCCAGGGCCTGGCGGGGTTGTTCCTCGAGGCACACCCGGATCCGGACCATGCCAAGTGCGATGGCCCTTGTGCCCTGCGTCTGAACAAACTGGAGCAGTTCCTCAGCCAGCTCAAGGCTCTGGATGAACTGATTAAGAGTTTTCCGACCGTAGAAACGGCCTGATCCTCATTTCTCCGGTAAACTGCCACACAATTTTTCGCTCTGGCCTGCCGGCCGCATTGCTTTTGCAGTCGCCGGCTTGCCGGCGATCAGACCCGGCGGTCGGCTATCGACCCCGCGGACAGCTGATCGCCGGCAAGCCGGTGCCTGCATGGTTTCGTCAACTGTGGAGTGTTTACAACAATGGCAAAAATCGTCGACATCAAAGGTCGTGAAGTTCTCGACTCCCGTGGCAACCCCACTGTGGAAGCGGACGTGCTTCTGGACAACGGCATCATCGGCAGCGCCTGCGCTCCGTCCGGTGCTTCCACCGGCTCGCGTGAAGCGCTGGAGCTGCGTGATGGCGACAAGAGCCGTTACCTGGGCAAGGGTGTACTGAAGGCCGTCGCCAACATCAACGGCCCGATCCGTGACCTGCTGCTGGGCAAGGACCCAGCGGACCAGAAGGCTCTGGACCATGCGATGATCGCCCTCGACGGTACCGAGAACAAGGCGAACCTGGGGGCCAACGCCATCCTCGCGGTGTCCCTGGCCGCGGCCAAGGCTGCAGCCCAGGACCAGGACCTGCCGCTGTACGCACACATTGCCAACCTGAACGGTACTCCAGGTGTCTACTCGATGCCGGTTCCGATGATGAACATCATCAACGGTGGCGAACATGCCGACAACAACGTCGATATCCAGGAATTCATGGTTCAGCCGGTTGGCGCCAAGTCCTTCTCCGAAGGCCTGCGCATGGGCACCGAGATTTTCCATCACCTCAAAGCCGTGCTCAAAGCCCGTGGCCTGAGCACCGCGGTAGGTGACGAAGGTGGTTTCGCACCGAACCTGGCATCCAACGAAGATGCCCTGAAAGTCATCTCCGAAGCCGTTGCCAACGCCGGTTACACCCTGGGCACCGACGTGACCCTGGCTCTGGACTGCGCGGCCAGCGAGTTCTTCGAAGACGGCAAGTACAACCTGTCCGGCGAAGGCCAGGTGTTCACCGCCGAAGGTTTCGCCGAATACCTGAAGGGCCTGACCCAGCGCTACCCGATCATCTCGATCGAAGACGGCCTGGACGAGTCCGACTGGGCCGGCTGGAAGATCCTTACCGACAAGATCGGCGAGAAAACCCAACTGGTGGGTGACGACCTGTTCGTGACCAACACCAAGATCCTGAAGGAAGGCATCGACAAGAAGATCGCCAACTCCATCCTGATCAAGTTCAACCAGATCGGCTCCCTGACCGAAACCCTGGAAGCCATCCAGATGGCCAAGGCTGCCGGCTACACCGCGGTGATCTCGCACCGTTCCGGTGAAACCGAAGACTCGACCATTGCCGACCTGGCCGTGGGTACCGCTGCCGGCCAGATCAAGACCGGTTCGCTGTGCCGCTCCGACCGCGTTTCCAAGTACAACCAACTGCTGCGTATCGAAGAGCAATTGGGCGCCAAGGCGAAGTACAACGGTCGTTCCGAGTTTCGCGGTTAAGCCGTAGATGGTAAAAAGGCACCGGATTGTGTCGGAAAAGTCGCTATAGCGGTTTTTTCGCAACTAATCTGATGGCTGACAAGCACGGGCCTGGGTATATCCAGGCTCTTGCTGTTGGTATATGGACGTCGGCTTGGCTGTCTTTTCACTGGGTAAACGAAATTCGATGCGCAGTCCCAACTGGTTGTTCCTTGTCCTGCTCTTGCTGCTGGCTGGCCTGCAGTACCGCCTTTGGGTGGGTAACGGGAGCCTGGCACAGGTAGCCGACCTGACCCAACAGATTGCCGAACAGCATGCCGAGAACGAGCGCCTGCTGGAGCGCAACCGTGTCCTCGATGCGGAAGTCCTTGAACTGAAGAAAGGCATGGAGACCGTTGAAGAGCGTGCTCGCCATGAGCTGGGCATGGTCAAGGACGGCGAAACCCTTTATCAGCTGGCACAATGACTGACTCATCGCTACCGGCCTTCTGGGCCGTGATTCCTGCCGCGGGTGTGGGTGCCCGTATGGCGGCCGACCGTCCCAAGCAGTACCTGCAACTGGGCGGACGAACCATTCTCGAACACAGCCTCGGCTGTTTTCTCGATCATCCGGGCCTCAAGGGGCTGGTGCTGAGCCTGGCGCCCGATGATCCCTACTGGCCGACCCTGGCCTGTGCAGGCGATTCGCGTATCCGGCGTGTCGACGGTGGCGCCGAGCGTGCCGACTCGGTACTCAATGCCTTGTTGCATCTGCATGCCCTGGGGGCGGCGGATGACGACTGGGTGCTGGTTCACGATGCGGCCCGGCCGAATCTGTCCCGCGACGACCTCGATACCTTGCTCGCCGAACTGGCGGACGACCCGGTGGGTGGCCTGCTGGCCGTACCGGCGCGGGATACGCTCAAGCGGGTGGACAAACAGGGGCGGGTGCTGGAAACCGTCGATCGGGCGCTGATCTGGCAGGCCTATACGCCACAGATGTTCCGCCTGGGTGCCTTGCACCGGGCATTGGCCGACAGCCTGGTGGCTGACGCGACCATCACCGACGAAGCTTCGGCGATGGAGTGGGCCGGCCAGGCGCCGCGCCTGATCGAGGGACGTTCGGACAACATCAAGGTCACCCGTCCCGAGGACCTGGAGTGGCTGCGCCTGCGCTGGGCCAATCGCCGCTGAGGCGGTTGCTGTTCGCGGGCAAGCCCCGCTCCTACAGCTCATCCTCTTTTATACGACGCGGATCTGTAGGAGCCGGGCTTGCCCGCGAAAGCACCAGGCCCGGCGCCGCCGATCTTCAGGCCTGGTACTCCGGCCGCTTCGCCAACCCCTCCCGGAGATAATCCACCAGCTTGCGTACTTTCGGCGACAGGTGCCGCTGTTGCGGGTACAGCGCCCACACCGCGGTATTCGGCGGCTGGTGCGCTTCGAGCAGGGATATCAGCGTGCCGTTGTGCAAATGTTCCAGCACGTAATAGTCCGGTAACTGGCACAACCCCACCCCCTGCAACGCCGCATCGAGTACTGCCTGGCCACTGTTGCAGCGCCAGTTGCCCTGGACCCGTTGGGAAAACTCGCGGCCATCCTGCTCCAGTTGCCAGATATCCGAACTGCCGATCAGGCAATTGTGCCGGCTCAGTTCCGACAGGCTGTGGGGCCGGCCATACCGCTCCAGGTAGGAAGGGGAGGCGCACAGGTACATCCGCCTGGGCGCCAGCCGTGTTGCCACCAACCGGGAATCCTGGAGGCGGCCCAGCCGAATGGCCAGGTCGAGGCCTTCATGCACCAGGTCCAGGGTGCGGTTGCTCAACTCGATATCCACCCGCAACTGTGGATACAGCCCCATGAACGCGGTGACCAGCGGCACGATGAAGCGCTCGCCATAGGCCACCGCGCAGGTCATGCGCAGCATGCCCTTGGGTTCGCTGGTCAGGTCACCCACCGCCCGCAGTGCTTCCTCGCGTCCGTCCTGCAGGCGCTGGCAGTGTTGCAGGAAAGTCTGCCCGGCCTCGGTCAGCGTCACGCGCCGGGTGCTGCGATAGAGCAGGCGGGTCTGCAGGCGTTCCTCCAGCCGGGCGATCTGCCGGCTGATGTGCGAAGAGGACACTCCCAGGCGCTCCGCCGCCGCGGTGAACTGGCTGCACTCGGCTACGGCGACGAACTCGTCGATCCCTTCCCAGCCGTTCTCGCTCATCCAATTATCCCTGTATGGCAATAATGTTTTGCTTTCGGCCTGATTATTCACCAATAGTCGATGATTTACACTCTGGTCTTTGCCATTCACTTTTCAGGAGTTGCTGGATGATCAAGTCACGTGCTGCCGTTGCCTTCGAGGCGAAGAAGCCGCTGGAAATCGTCGAAGTCGATGTCGCCATGCCCAAGGCCGGTGAAGTGCTGCTGCGTGTCGTGGCCACCGGCGTCTGCCACACCGATGCCTACACTCTGTCCGGTGCGGACCCGGAAGGTATCTTCCCGTCCATCCTCGGCCACGAGGGCGGTGCGATCGTCGAGGCGATCGGCGAGGGTGTGACCTCGGTGGCCGTCGGCGACCACGTCATCCCGCTGTACACCCCGGAATGCGGCAAGTGCAAATTCTGTCTGTCGGGCAAGACCAACCTCTGCCAGGCCATCCGCGCCACCCAGGGCAAGGGCCTGATGCCGGACGGTACTTCGCGTTTCTCCTACAAGGGCGAGACGATTTTCCACTACATGGGCACCTCGACCTTCTCCGAGTACACCGTGCTGCCGGAAATCTCCGTGGCCAAGATCGCCAAGGATGCGCCGCTGGAGAAGGTCTGCCTGCTCGGCTGTGGCGTCACCACCGGGATCGGTGCGGTGATCAATACCGCCAAGGTCAAGGCTGGCGATACCGTGGCGATCTTCGGCCTGGGCGGCATCGGCCTGTCGGCGGTGATCGGCGCGGTGAAAGCCAAGGCCGGCCGTATCATCGCCATCGACATCAACCCGGCCAAGTTCGAGACCGCCCGGCAACTGGGCGCCACCGATTGCGTCAACCCGAAGGATTTCGACCGTCCGATCCAGGAAGTCATCGTCGACATGACCGATGGCGGTGTGGATTTCTCCTTCGAGTGCATCGGCAATGTGCAATTGATGCGTGCGGCGCTGGAGTGCTGCCACAAGGGATGGGGCGAGTCGGTGATCATCGGCGTGGCCGGTGCCGGCCAGGAAATCGCCACCCGTCCGTTCCAACTGGTGACCGGTCGCGTCTGGCGCGGTTCGGCGTTCGGTGGCGTGCGTGGCCGCAGCGAGCTGCCGAGCTATGTCGACATGGCGCAGAAGGGCGAGATCCCGCTGGATACCTTCATCACCCACACCATGGGCCTGGAAGACATCAACAAGGCGTTCGACCTGATGCATGAAGGCAAGAGCATCCGTACCGTCATCCACTTCTGATTACCTTGCAGGGGCCAGCCGTCAGCCGGCCCCTGCAGTGTGGAGTTGTGCTTATGTCCCTGGAAAACCTCTCTTGCCAGAAGAGCTTCGGCGGCTGGCATAAACGCTATAAACATCATTCCGATGTGCTCGGTTGCGACATGGTGTTTGCCGTCTACCTGCCGCCGCAGGCCGAGCAGGGTGTCAAGCTGCCGGTGCTGTACTGGCTGTCCGGGCTGACCTGTACCGATGAAAACTTCATGCAAAAGGCCGGCGCCCAGCGCATGGCCGCGCAACTGGGGTTGATCATCGTTGCCCCGGATACCAGCCCGCGTGGTCCGGAAGTGCCCGGCGATCCCGAGAATGCCTGGGATTTTGGCCTCGGCGCCGGTTTCTACCTGAATGCGACGCAACAGCCCTGGGCCCGCCACTACCGGATGCACGACTATGTGGTGCACGAGCTGCCGGCCCTGATCGAGGCGCATTTCCCGGCCTCCGACAAGCGCGGAATCAGTGGCCACTCCATGGGCGGCCATGGCGCGCTGGTGTGCGCCTTGCGCAATCCGGGGCGTTACCAGTCGCTGTCGGCCTTCGCGCCGATCAGCAACCCGATGGATTGCCCGTGGGGGCAGAAGGCGTTCTCGCGTTACCTGGGCGAGGAGCGTGCACGCTGGCGCGAATGGGATGCCTGCGCGCTGATCAGCGAGGCGAGCGAGAAGCTGCCGATCCTGGTGGATCAGGGCGACCGCGACGACTTCCTGGCCAATCAGCTCAAGCCCGAGGCCTTGCAGCAGGCGGCCAGGCAGGCCGGGCATCCGCTGACCCTGCGCCTGCAGCCGGGCTACGACCACAGCTACTTTTTCATCGCCAGCTTCATCGATGATCATTTGAAGCATCACAGCGAAGCTCTTAGCGGCTAATGTCGGACAAAGCAGGTAGAATCACGCCCTGACTAAATCGGGGCGTTTTTTTATGCGTATTGGCCACGGCTATGATGTTCACCGTTTCGCCGAAGGCGAATTCATCACTCTGGGTGGCGTGCGGATCGCGCACCACCGTGGGCTGCTGGCTCATTCCGACGGCGACGTACTGCTGCATGCCCTGAGTGACGCATTGCTGGGTGCGGCGGCATTGGGCGACATCGGCAAGCATTTTCCCGACACCGACCCGACCTACAAGGGCGCCGACAGCCGCGTGCTGTTGCGTCACGTGATGTCGTTGCTCAAGGAGCGCGGCTGGCGGGTCGGCAACGTCGACAACACCATCGTTGCCCAGGCACCGAAAATGGCACCGTATATCGAGTCGATGCGCGCGTTGATCGCCGAGGACCTTGAAGTTGAGCTGGACCAAGTGAACGTAAAAGCCACCACCACCGAAAAGCTCGGCTTTACCGGGCGTGAGGAAGGCATCGCGGTGCATTCCGTCGCCTTGTTGCTGCGCGCATGACGGAACTGGAACTGCTGGGCCCCCGCGCCCATGGCGAGGCGCTGGGCAGCGCGGTGCTCAAGGCCACCGCGGAAGATTTCCAGGTCGATGAAGTGCTCGACATCCCCCTGTCCGGCGATGGCGAACACCTGTGGCTGTGGGTGGAGAAACGCGGCCTGAACACCGAGGAAGCGGCCCGCCGTCTTGCCCGGGCCGCCGGCGTGCCCTTGCGCACCGTCAGCTACGCCGGGCTGAAGGACCGCCAGGCGCTGACCCGGCAATGGTTCAGCATCCAGTTGCCGGGCAAGGCCGATCCGGACATGACCGCCGCGCAGAACGACACGCTGCGAATCCTCAAGAGTGTCCGGCACAAGCGCAAGCTGCAGCGCGGCGCCCACTCGGCCAACGGTTTCACCCTGCGCCTGAGCCAACTGGCGGCGGACCGGCAGGGGCTGGAGCAACGCCTGGAACAGATCAGCCGGCTGGGCATTCCGAATTACTTTGGTACCCAGCGCTTCGGCCACCAGGGCGGCAATCTCGGCGAGGCCCGTGACTATGCGGCGCGCCAGGCCCTGCCGGAGCAGCGCAATGTGCGTTCGCGGCTGCTTTCCAGCGCCCGCAGCTATCTGTTCAACCAGGTGCTGGCGGCGCGGGTCGCCGATGGCAGCTGGAACCGCGCCCAGGTGGGCGACCTGCTGGCCTTTACCGACAGCCGCAGTTTTTTCCCGGCCAACGAAGCCGAATGCCATGACCCGCGCCTGGCGATTCTCGACCTGCATCCGACCGGCCCGCAGTGGGGGCAGGGGCCTTCCCCGGCGGCCGCCGCGACCTTCGAACTGGAGCAGGCCGTTGCCGCGGGTGAGCCGCAATTGTGCCAATGGCTGGCCAAGGCGGGAATGGAGCACGAACGTCGCATCCTGCGGCTGCCCATTGGCGGGCTGACGTGGCATTATCCATCGCTGGACATTCTGCAACTGGAATTCGTCCTGCCGGCCGGATGCTTCGCCACTGTTCTGGTGCGCGAGCTCGTTGATCTGGTGCCGGTGGGACAGACGGACAGCTCATGCGTATTCTGATTTCCAACGACGACGGGGTTTTCGCCCCCGGTCTCGCCGCGCTTCATGCTGCGCTGGCGGACTATGCCGAGTGCCGGGTGATTGCCCCGGACCAGGACAGGAGCGGCACCAGCAGTGCGCTGACCCTCGACCGTCCGCTGCATCCGCACACCCAGCCCAACGGCTTCATCAGCCTGAACGGCACGCCGACCGACTGCGTGCACCTGGGCGTCAATGGCCTGTTGGGCCACGAACCGGACATGGTGGTCTCGGGCATCAACCTGGGCGCCAACCTCGGCGACGACGTGCTGTATTCCGGCACGGTCGGCGCTGCGCTGGAAGGCCGTTTCCTGGGCCGGACCTCCTTCGCCTTTTCGCTCGCTTCCCATCAGGTCGACAACCTGGCCACTGCGGCGCATTTCGCCCGTTTGCTGGTGCAGGCCCATGAAGGTCTCGAGTTGCCGCCGCGCACAGTACTCAACGTCAACGTGCCGAACCTGCCGCTGGAGCATATCCGCGGCATCCGCCTGACCCGCCTGGGGCATCGGGCGCGGGCGGCGGCGCCGATCCGCGAAGTCAATCCGCGGGGCAAGGCCGGGTACTGGATCGCCGCGGCCGGGGATGTCGAGGATGGCGGCCCGGGTACGGACTTCCATGCGTTGATGCAGGGTTTCGTTTCGGTTACTCCGCTGCAACTGGATCGTACCTTCAACGATGCCTTTGCCAGCCTGGGTGGTTGGCTGGAGGGGCTTGCCTGATGGCGCGTGAGAACGATTTGTTGCGGGGCGGGATCGGCATGACCTCGCAGAGAACCCGCGAACGCCTGATTCAGCGGCTTTACGAGGAAGGGCTGTCCAACCCCCAGGTGCTGGAGGTGATCCGTCGCACTCCGCGTCATCTGTTCGTCGATGAAGCCCTGGCCCACCGGGCCTATGAAGACACCGCGCTACCGATCGGCCACAACCAGACCATTTCCCAACCCTACATGGTGGCGCGCATGAGCGAGCTGCTGCTGGAGGCCGGGCCGCTGGACAAGGTGCTGGAGATCGGCACCGGTTCCGGCTACCAGACCGCGGTGCTGTCGCAACTGGTCGAACGGGTGTTTTCGGTCGAACGGATCAAGGTCCTGCAGGACCGTGCCAAGGAGCGTCTGGTCGAGCTCAACTTGCGCAACGTGGTGTTCCGTTGGGGTGATGGCTGGGAAGGCTGGCCGGCCCTGGCACCCTATAACGGCATTATCGTCACCGCGGTTGCCACCGATGTACCCCAGGCGTTACTCGACCAACTGGCTCCTGGCGGGCGCCTGGTGATTCCGGTAGGGGCGGGTGAGGTCCAGCAACTGATGCTGATCGTGCGTGAGGAACATGGATTTTCCCGGCATGTGCTCGGTGCAGTCCGTTTTGTTCCATTGCTCAACGGGCCTCTGGCCTGAACCCGGCTTTATTTGTTCAACAAGTGCGCTGAATTCTGTTGAGTGTTATCGGTCCTAGTGTCGGAACTTGCGAGCAGCGCCTGTTTAAAGTGTGTCGACTTTCGCTGTCGAACTGTACAAGCTGCTCGCCCATGACAGCTTTGCTGTCCGTAAAACTCCAACGGCCAGTTATACTTGCGTCACACTGGCGCCTGTATGGGCACTCCATATTCATTTCAGACAACACAAAGGGAGCGGCGGGTGCATCTCACAGTCATTCGGCAGCGTATGGGTAAAACAAGCGTTCAGCGCCTGATGATCGGTCTTGCCCTCAGTGCTTTACTGGCTGGTTGCTCCAGTGCTCCCAAGAACGGCGTGCGCGTCGTCGATCGCAATGGCAATGTAACTAATTCCGTCAGCTCCGCCCCGCAACGACCGATGACCACCACTGGTCAACATGTTGTTGTCCGCGGCGATACATTGTTCTCGATTGCCTTTCGCTACGGCTGGGACTGGAAAGCCCTGGCCGCGCGCAACAATATCCAGGAGCCGTATACCATCCATGTCGGTCAGGCGATTCGCTTCGACAGCCGTTCAAATTCAACGCCGGCCGTAGCGACTTCGACCACCAGTTCGTCATCCTCGTCGTCGAGCAAGATCACCGTCACGAGGCGTCCGGCGACTGCCGCCGGAGCGCCTGCCACGACTGCGGCAGCGACACCGGCCCCGACCGGTGCGGCGACTGCGACCCCGCCTGCGGGGCCCGCGCCGAAGGGCTGGGCGTGGCCGGCAAACGGTATTTTAATTGGAAAATTTGCTTCAAACGGTAGTTTGAATAAAGGTATTGATATCGCCGGAGATTTGGGACAGCCTGTTTTAGCTGCGTCTGATGGTTCGGTTGTATACGCCGGAAGTGGGTTACGGGGCTACGGCGAACTTGTCATCATCAAACACAGCGATACCTACGTCAGTGCCTACGGTCACAACCGCAGGCTGTTGGTTCGGGAGGGGCAGCAGGTCAAAGTCGGACAGACAATTGCCGAGATGGGATCAACTGGTACAGACCGGGTGAAACTGCACTTTGAGATTCGCCGCCAGGGCAAACCCGTAGACCCATTGCAATTCCTGCCGCGTCGTTGATCCGTTTTCCAGCCTGTTCTCATGACGTAGTGGGAACAGGTTCCAGCGTTGCCAGGGATAAAGGCGCCGCTTGAGCCTGAGGTCGAACTCACCAAAGGACTATAACAATGGCTCTCAGTAAAGAAGCGCCGGGGTTTGACATCGACGATGAGGTGCTCCTTATGGACTCCGACATTGTCATGGATATGATGCCGGAGGACGATAGTTCTCCACCCCCAGTTCGTGCCAAGACCAAAAATGCTGCTGCACTCAAGCAGCACAAATACATTGACTACACCCGGGCCCTGGATGCGACCCAGTTGTATCTCAATGAAATCGGTTTTTCCCCCTTGTTGTCCCCGGAAGAAGAAGTCCATTTTGCGCGGCTGTCGCAAAGCGGCGATCCGGCGGGCCGCAAACGCATGATTGAAAGCAACTTGCGCCTGGTGGTGAAAATTGCCCGACGTTACGTCAACCGTGGGCTTTCGCTGCTGGACCTGATCGAGGAGGGCAATCTCGGGTTGATCAGGGCGGTCGAGAAATTCGACCCGGAGCGCGGTTTCCGCTTTTCGACCTATGCCACCTGGTGGATTCGCCAGACGATCGAACGGGCGATCATGAATCAGACCCGTACCATCCGTCTGCCGATCCATGTGGTCAAGGAACTCAACGTCTACCTGCGGGCAGCCCGCGAGTTGACGCAGAAGCTCGACCACGAGCCTTCTCCCGAGGAAATCGCCAACCTGCTGGAAAAGCCGGTCGGGGAGGTCAAGCGCATGCTCGGCCTGAACGAGCGGGTGTCTTCGGTGGACGTTTCCCTCGGCCCGGACTCGGACAAGACCCTGCTCGACACGCTGACGGATGATCGGCCGACCGATCCCTGCGAGTTGCTGCAGGACGACGACCTCTCCCAGAGCATCGACCAGTGGCTATCGGAGTTGACCGACAAGCAACGTGAGGTGGTGGTGCGGCGTTTCGGCCTGCGTGGTCATGAGAGCAGCACGTTGGAGGACGTTGGCCTGGAAATCGGCCTGACCCGTGAACGGGTACGGCAGATTCAGGTCGAGGGCCTCAAACGCTTGCGCGAGATCCTGGAGAAGAACGGCCTGTCGAGCGAATCGCTGTTCCAGTGACGACAGGTGGGTCATAGCCAGCCGCTTTGGAAGCGGCTTTTTGTGCATGCCGGTGGAAGCAGGCTTGCTGTGGGAGCGGGCTTGCCCGCGAAGCCTTTTGCGGTGCCCCCAAGGCCCTCTTCGCGGGCAGGCCCGCTCCCACAAGGATTCAAGCCACGGGTTTGTCCTTCCGCGCCAGCAGGCTGTAGATGCACGGCAGCACGAACAGCGTAAACAGCGTCCCCACCGACATCCCGGTGGCGATCACCGTGCCGATATCGAAGCGACTCACCGCCCCCGCGCCGCTGGCGAGAATCAATGGCACCATGCCGAATACCATCGCCGCCGTGGTCATCAGCACCGGCCGCAGGCGAATCGCCGCTGCCTCCTCCACGGCTTCCCGCGCCGACAGTCCCTTGTCCTGACGCAACTGGTTGGCGAATTCGACGATCAGGATCCCGTGCTTGCTGATCAGCCCGATCAGCGTCACCAGGCCCACCTGGGTATAGATGTTCATGCTCGACCAGCCGAGGAACAGCGGAACCAGCGCCCCGCAGATCGACAGTGGCACCGTCACCAGGATCACCAGCGGATCGCGGAAACTCTCGAACTGCGCCGCCAGCACCAGGAAGATGATCGCCAGGGCCAGGCCGAAGGTCACCCACAGCGCATTACCCTCCTGGACGTACTGTCGCGAGGCGCCGGCATAGTCGCTGGCAAATCCTGTCGGCGCTTCCTCGGCGGAGATCTGGCGAATGGTCTCGATGGCTTCTCCCATGCTGACAAGCGGTACTCCGGAAATGATTGCCGAGTTCAACTGCTGGAACTGGTTCAACTGCCGGGGACGGGCACGGTCGGAAACCTTGATCAGCGTCGACAGGGGCAGCAGCCTGCCCTCGCTGTTCTTCACGTAGTAGTTGTTGAGCCAGTCGGGATTGTCCCGGTAGGCGCGCTCCACCTGGGCGATTACCTTGTAGCTGCGACCCTCGAGGGTAAACCGGTTGATTTCCGCCTCACCGAGCAGGGTCGCCAGGGTCGCGCCCAGGTCCTGCATCGACACCCCCATCTGCGCGGCCTTGGCGCGGTCGATATCCACCACCACCTCGGGCTTGTCGAAGGCCAGGTCGATATCGAGGAAGGCGAACTTGCCGGACTCCAGTGCGCGTTTCTTGATCCGGTCGGCGACGTCCAGCAGCGCGCTGTAGTCGTTCGGGGTGTTGAGCACGTACTGGAACGGCAACCCCTCGCCAGTACCCGGCAGTGACGGCAGGTTGAAACCGAAGACCTGCAGCCCGCCAATGCTCGCCAGCTTGCCCTGGACTTCGGGCAGGATCTGCATCTGCGTGCGCCGGCGTTCGTTCCAGGGCTTGAGCAGGAAGCCGCCGATCCCCGACTGCACGCCATTGAAGCCATTGATCTGGAACGATGAGTAGTATTCCGGGAATTCCTTGAAGATAGTGATGAATTCGTCGGTGTATTGGTTCAGGTAGTTCAGGTTGGTCGGCTGCGGTGCGGTCGCCATCATGAAGATGATGCCCTGGTCCTCGTCGGGCGCCAGCTCCGAATGAGTGAATTTCAGCAGTACCGGAATCAACCCGAGGATGATCACCGCGAACACCACCACCACCGGGCGCGTATCGAGGGTGGTGTGCAACAGTTTGCGGTAGCGCTGCTTGAGGCTTTCGAACATCTGGTCGAGGCGGTGCGCCAGCCCCGTGGTGTTGCCGTCGTGGCGCAACAGCAGGGCGCACATCATCGGAGACAGGGTCAGGGCGACCACGCCGGAGATCACCACCGCACCGGCCAGGGTCAGGGCGAACTCCTTGAACAGTGCGCCGGTCAGGCCCTGCAGGAAGCCGATGGGGGCGTATACCGCGGCCAGGGTGATGGTCATCGACACCACCGGCAGGGCGATTTCCCGTGCGCCTTCGAGGGCGGCCTCCAGCGGGGTCTTGCCTTCCTCGATATGCCGGTGGATGTTTTCCACCACGACGATCGCATCGTCCACCACCAGCCCGATCGCCAGCACCATCGCCAGCAGGGTGAGGAGATTGATCGAGTAGCCCATCAACTGCATGAAGAACAGCACGCCGACCATCGACAGCGGAATGGTGATCACCGGAATCACCACCGAGCGCAGGGCGCCGAGGAACAGGAACACCACCACGATGACGATCAGCACCGCCTCGAAGAGGGTCTTGACCACCTCGTTGATCGAGGCCTGGATGAACAGGGTCGCGTCGTAGGCGATTTCCGCCTTGAGATTGGTCGGCAACTGGGCTTCCAGTTCCGGCATGATCTTGCGCACTTCCTTGATCACATCCAGTGGGTTGGCGCCCGGCGTGGCCTTGATGCCGATGTAGACCGAGGGCGTACCACCGAAGGAACTGATGGTGTCGTAGTTCTCCGCGCCCATCTCGACCCGTGCCACGTCACCGAGCAGCACGCGGCTGTCGCCGGCGGTCTTGAGCGGGATCGCCGCGAAGGCCTCGGCGGACTTCAGCTCGGTGCTGGCGTTGATGCTGGTGACCACGTACTCGCCCTTGACCTCGCCGGCGGCGGACAGGAAGTTGTAGTGGCGTACCGCATTGGTCACGTCGGCTGCGCTGAGGCCGAAGCCGGCCAGCTTCACCGGGTCCAGCCACAGGCGCATGGCAAACACCTGGTTGCCGAGAATCTCCGCCTCGGCCATGCCCGGCAGGGTCGCCAGCTTGGGCTGGATCACCCGCGACAGGTAGTCGGTGATCTGCGGGTTGCTCAACTGGTCGCTGAAAAAGCTGATGTACATGAGCGCCGAGGCATCCGCGGCCTCCTTGCTCAACACCGGGTCCTCGGCGTCCTGCGGCAGCTTGTTCTTCACCTCGTTGGCCTTGGCCAGCAACTCGGTGAACAGCCGGTCGCTGTTGGCGCCGATCCGGGCATAGATCGAGATCACCGAGAAGTTCTGTCGGCTGACCGAGGTCATGTAGTCGATGCCCTCGGCACTCGCCAGGCTCTGTTGCAGCGGCTGGGTGATGTAGCCCTGGATGGTTTCGGCGTTGGCCCCGGGGTAGGCGGTGGTCACCGTGATCAGGGCGTTCTCCATTTGTGGGTACTGGCGCAACGGCAGCTTGCTATAGGCCTGGAAACCCAGCAGGACGATCAGCAGGCTGACCACGCAGGCAAGCACCGGACGGCGGATGAACGGATCGGTAAAGGCCATGATCGACTCCCTGATCAGTTCGCCTGAGGGGCGGTGGTCGTGGCGGGCGCCATCTTGTCCGGGCTGATGGCGATGTGCGCGCCATTGTCCAGCTTCAACTGCCCGCCGCTGACCACCTGCTCACCGTCCTTGAGGCCCTCGATGACCTTGACCAGCCCGTCACGCCGTTCGGCGGTCTTGATGAAGCGCCGCTGCGCCATCAGTTGCGGCTGGCCGTCGGTTTCCTTCAGCACGCTGCCGTCCTCGGCCTTTTTCTGGATCACGACATACACCGAGTTGCCATAGAGGGTGTAGGTGACGGCGCTTTCCGGTATCACCACATAGGGCTGCGGGTCCGGCAGCAGCACCTGGAGGTTGGCGAACATGCCCGGCAGCAGCTTGCCAGCGGGATTGGCCAGGGTGGCACGCACCAGCACGTTGCGGGTGGTTTCATCGACCTTGGGGTTGATGGCGCTGAGCAGGCCCGGGAAGACTTCCTGCCCATAGGCGGCGACGCTCAGTTGCACCGGTTGCCCGACCGCCAGCTTGGGGATGAACTGCTCGGGCAGGTAGAAATCCACATAGAGGCTGCTCAGGTCCTGCAGGGTGGCGATCACCGTACCGCTGGCGAGATAGTCGCCGACATCCACCTGGCGGATACCGATGGTGCCGCTGAATGGCGCAAGGATCTTCTTCTTGGCCAGGGCGGCCTTGAGCTGGTTGACCGTGGCCCGGTTCTTTTGCCGCACCGCCGAGAGCCGGTCGAATTCACCGCGGGAGATCGCCTGGCTACCGACCAGCTTGGCGCCCCGGCCGTAGTCCAGCTCGGCGAGGCCCAGGTCGGCCTGGGCGGTTTCCAGCAGGGCGCTTTCGACATCGCTGTCGAGTTGCAGCAGCGGCTGTCCGGCCTTGACCTTCTGCCCGGACTCGAATTGCACGGCCTTGACCGTGCCGGCGATTTCCAGGCTCAGGTTGACGCCCTGCAGGGCCTTGAGCGTGCCCACGGTGGGCAGACGCTCCTGCCAGGGGCGGGCATTGGCGGTCACCGCCGCGACATGAATGGCCGGCTTGGGAGCGGAGTAGACCTGGATCTGTTTGTAGATCGAGAAAGCCTTGTAGCCGGCGAGCGCCAGCACGACGAGAAGGACGAGACCCAGCATGATCAGCATGCGGCGACGCAGCATATTCCAGTTCCTTGGAGACGAGGCTAACGGAAGGTCGAACAACCGCCCTGCACGATAACCCCGCACCCAGGCGTCGCCTTGAAGCTACTTGTCAGCAGATATTACGCCAATGGCGTGACTTGAGAAGGGGGCGTTCGAGGGCTTTGGCGCGATAGCATTCGCGGGCAAGCCCGGCTCCTGCACGACGAGGTCACACTGACGCTCATCGTATCCTTCCTCCCTGTAGGAACCAGGCTTGCCCGCGAACAGGGCCCGTGTGTCTTACACCAGATGCAGGTGGTTGTCCCAGAGTCCCGCAGGCAGATCCAGGGGTTTTGCTGTCAGCTCCTTCTGGCGGCAATCATAGAAACGGCAGCGGCCCTGGCCGGAAGTGACCACGAAGCCGTCGGCCACCGCGCCTACGCCGGCACAGTCGGGCAGGTGGGCATCCAGGCGCAGTTGGCCGCTGTCCAGCTCCCAGATGAAGAACCGGTTGCCCCGTGGCGCGGTCAAGGCCACCAGGCGCAGATCGCTTTGCACCGCGACGCTGGCGGTGTAGTGCCCCATTGCCTGCAACTGCTGTTCGGCCACCGGGAAGGCCACGAACGGTTGCCCGGGACGCTTGATCGCCAGCAACTCGGACGACTCGTGGGACGGCCCCATGAACTGCTGGCCGGCGACAATGGTGCCGTCGGCGGCCACGCCCAGGTGGCGAACACTGTTCATCTGCTGGGCCAGGGCCTCCTTGCTCAGCAGGGTGCCGTCGCGCTGCATCAGCACCAGGCTCGGCTCCATCGCATCGAGGTTCATGTCCACCCGGCTTTCGGCCTCGGTACGGATACCGCCGTTGGCGACGATCAGGGTTTCGCCATCGGGCATCCACGAGACCTGGTGCGGGCCGATGCCGTGGGTGGGGACCTCGCCGGCATGGACCAGGCGCTCACCTTCGAACCGATAGACCCCGAGCAGGCCGCGCCCCGGATCGCTGGTGTCGTTTTCGGTGGCGTACAGCCAGTCGCCACTCTTGTGGATCACCGCATGGCCGTAGAAGTGCCGGTTCGGCTGCGAGACCAGGGTCTGCAGCAGGCGCCCGTCGCGCAGGTCGATCAGGTAGCTCTGCGTGCCGGGGCGGCGGGCGACGAACACCGCCAGGGGCAACGTGGGGTGGTGGATGATGTCGTGGCAACGCTGGCTGACCCGGGTCGCGAAGACCTGCTGGCCATCCAGTCGATAACCCACGGCATAGTGTCCGCCCTCGCCGTCGTCGCGGGCCGAAAGCAGGAGCGGGCTTTTGCCTTTCTGGCGGAACAGGGTCCAGCCGCCCAGCGTGATCGCGCCGAGCAGCAGGCTACCCAGGGTCAGGGCCTGGCGTCGCAGCATCATCAGTCACCGTCGTTGGCATTGAAGCCCAGTTGGATACCCAGCGCCTTGGCCAGTTCACCTTCATGCAGGCGATGGACGACGTTGAGGCTGTCATAGAGGTCGTTGAGCTGCTGGCGACCGGCGTCGTCGCCGAGCATCTCGGTCAGCGAGCGCTGGTTGCTGGCGAACAGCTTCAGCGATGCGGCGTAGGCGGCATCGATCTTGTCGGCCAACGGCTTCTGCTCGGCCGGCAGCAGGCCGCGCAGGCCCTTGTTGTCGACCCCGACCCAGACGGTGCGGGCCGCCGCCAGGCTGGCTTCCAGGCCCTGCAGCGAAGACTGGCTGCGCCAGGCATCGGCCTGGAGCGGTTGGGCAATACCCTTGGCCTGACGGCCCATCGGCGTGCCGAGTTTCTTCTTCAGGGTGTCCAGCGCGGTGACCTGGACCCGTAGCAGGTCAGCGATGGCCTCGTGGGAGTCGGCGTAGCGCTGGTTCGGGAACTTGCTCATCTGCGCGAGCATGCCGTCGTTGCTGTTCCAGCGCGACAGGATCTCTTCGGCCAGGGTCTTCTGGCGTTCGCCGATGGCGGTCAGCAGCGGGCAGTAGCGGGCTTTCTGCGCACTGTCGGCCATGTCGATCCGACTGTCGAACAGAATGTATTCGTAGGCCGACAAGCCCTGGACGACCACACTGGATTTGGCCAGGGTGGCGGCATCGATCTGCGGCTGGGCGCTGACCAGTTGCTCGACCTGGCGGCCGACCAGGTTCTTCTTGTCCGGCCAGAACTGCACCTGCCAGGAGCGGTTGCCCTCGGCCAGTGGCCCGATCAGCAACGGCTGCAGTTCGGCCCAGGCTTTCTGGGCGTGGAGGAAGTCGGCACGGGCGGTGTCCAGGCTGGCCTTGCCTTCGCAGAAGGCCAGGGCGCTGATCGCCAGTTGGCGATCGGCCTCGACCCAGCGGCTGTAGGTCGGCAGGATCACCTGCTTGGCGATCGCTGCCGAAGTGAGGGCCTGTGGATCCTGCGGCGAGCAGGCTCCGATGGCGAGTGCGGCGAGGCTGGTGAACAACAGTTTGGGGCGGAACATGTCCAGGTCCTCTGATTAAGGATTTCTTATAGCGAATTCAGGAAAGCCAGCAACGCGGCGCGCTGCTCGGCATTGAACGACAGAACGCGCTGCTGTGCCGGCAAGGCTTCGCCGCCATGCCAGAGCACGGCTTCGAGCAGACTGCGGGCGCGGCCGTCATGCAGGAATCGGGTGTGGCCGCTGACCGTCCCGGTCAGGCCGATACCCCACAGGGGGGGCGTGCGCCAGTCGCTGCCGCTGGCAAGGAACTCGGTGCGGTTGTCCGCCAGCCCAGGGCCCATGTCATGCAGCAACAGGTCACTGTAGGGGCGGATCACCTGGCCGGCCAGCTCCGGCTCGGCGGCAGTGGCCGCAGTAGTGAATCGTGGGGTATGGCAGTTCTGGCAGCCGGCCTGGTGGAACAGGCGCTTGCCGGCCAGTACCTGTTCTGCGCCGACGTCCCGACGAGCCGGGACCGCCAGGTTGCGGGTGTAGAACAGCACCAGGCGCAGGATGTTGTCGCTGACCTCCTGTTCGCCGTCGGCGCCATTGCCGTTGGGGGCATTGCGACAGGCGCTCTGGGTCGCGGTGCAATCATCGAAGGGCCGCAGGGTCGTGGTGAGGCCCATGTCGCCGGAAAACGCGTGAACGTTTTGTTGGTTGAGATTGGGCTGCCCGGCTTTCCAGCCGAAGCGCCCCAGCACGGTCTTGCCCTGGGCGTCGTCCCAGACCCGGTTCGGCCGACCGGCGATGCCGTCGCGCTGCTGCGCTTTCGCGTTGGCGAGGATCGCCTCTTCGGGGATCGCCTCCAGCAGGCCCAGGCCGATCATGGGCGGCGCTACCCGCGCGGAAAAGCGCGTGTCCGGGTGCATCGGGCCGTAGCCCAGCTGGCTGATGAGCAGGCGTGGCCTGCGCAGTTCGACTTCGGTGCCGTCCTTGAAGCGCACCGGCAGCGGGTCGTACTCGAC
This sequence comes from Pseudomonas sp. Tof1, assembly GCF_055390395.1. Taxonomy (NCBI): domain Bacteria; kingdom Pseudomonadati; phylum Pseudomonadota; class Gammaproteobacteria; order Pseudomonadales; family Pseudomonadaceae; genus Pseudomonas; species Pseudomonas sp. Tof1. Next base: position 1,391,040 of record NZ_AP024344.1, read on the forward strand.
CCGTACCTTGCCTTCCGGTATGACGCCGGGGATGGCCATGTCCTGCAACTGACCGCCATAGACCGGCTCGGGCACCACGCCCTGTTGCTCGATCAGCTTCGCGTAGGCTGGCGCATTGGGGATCGACAGGCGCACCAGCATCGAGACGGCGTTGTCCGAGCCGGCTTCTGGAGGATGGCCGCGACCGTCCCTGATATGGCAGTTCTGACAGGCGTTGGTGTTGAACAGCGGGCCCAGGCCGTCGCGGGCAGTGGTGGTCGACGGAGCGATCACCCAGGGGCTGCGAAAGAAACTGTTGCCGACACTGAAGTCCAGGCGGCGCTCCGGCGACAGGTTGGCCGACGGCAGGGAAAAACTGTTGCGATCGCTCCTGTCCACGGTGGTCCCGCCGCCGGCGCGTGCCTCGCCGGGCTCGGGCGCGTTGAAGCGCGCGGCGTCATCGCAGGCACTCAGGCCCAGGGCCAGCAGCAACGACGACAGGCGAACAGGTAACGAAGGCATGGGCATGGACACAGGGTTCGGGACAGGGCGCGAATCTTATCGGGTCGGGACTGGGCAAGCGTTTGCCCAGATCAGTCATTCGTGTGGTGAGCTATCCGTTTCTCTGTGACGGGCGAACTCGCCACAAGGGTGTCGTTCAGCGCAGGACCACCCCCTCCGTGGGAGGGGGCGGCCAGGCTACCGATCAGAACTCGTGATCGGCATTGTCCGGGTTCAGGTCGCTGATGCCCAGTTTGGCGGCGGCCTGTTCGATCGAACCGGTCTGCTTGACCAGGGCGGCGATGGCGTCGCGCACGATCTTGTTGCCGGCGTCGTTGCCGGCGGCGATCAACTGGTCGTAATGCTCACCCTTGTTGGCATGGTCAACCATGACCTGGATCTTCGCTTCGGTGCTTTCCAGGTCGCCCTTGAGCGCGGTATCGGCGGCCGGATCGGCCTTCGCCACCAGCGACGACAGGCTCGGGCCGGTCAGTTTGGTGCCGTCGACGCGGGTATATTCACCCAGGTAGACGTTGCGGATGCCCTTGGCGTCGTAGAAATGCGAGTTGTGGGTGTTGTCGCTGAAGCAGTCCTGTTCGTCTTCCGGGGAGTTGGCTTCCAGGGACACTTTCATCCGCTCGCCTGCCAGTTCGCCGAGGGACAGGCTGCCCATGCCGAACAGCATCTTGCGCAGGCCGCTTTCGGCCGGCTCGGCTTCCAGGCTGGCGCGATAGTTGTCGGCCACGTTCGGTTTCCAGTTGCCGACCATTTCTTCCAGGTCGTTGACCAGCAGTTGGGTCACGGCCTTCAGGTAGGCACGCCGCCGATCGTTGTGGCCACCGGTGGCGCCGGCACCTTCGAGATAGTCCGAGGCCGGACGGTTGCCGGCGCCCGGGCCGGTGCCGTTGAGGTCCTGGCCCCACAGCAGGAACTCGATGGCGTGGTAACCGGTGGCGACGTTGGCCTCGGAGCCGCCCAGCTCGTTCAGGCTGGCGAGTTTTTCCGGCGTGATCTCGGTCACATCGACCTTGTCCTCGCCAACCTGGATCTGCTTGTTGGCGATGATGTTGGCGCTGGCGCCCGGGTTGCCCAGGGCGTGCTCGTAGGAGGCGTCGACGTAGTCGATCAGGCCTTCGTCCAGCGGCCAGGCGTTCACCTGGCCTTCCCAGTCGTCGATGATGGTATTGCCGAAGCGGAACACTTCGCTCTGCAGGTAAGGTACGCGTGCGGCTACCCAGGCGGCCTTGGCGGCCTTGAGGGTGTCGTCGTTCGGCTTGGCGAGGAAGGCGTCGATGGCCTGCTGCAGCGTCTTCGCGGTGGATTCGGCATCGCTGTACACGGCGAAGACCATGTCGGCGTAGTGCGCGACCACCGCCTTGCCGGCAGCCTCGTCGACCTTGCCGGCAGCGTCGCTGGCAGGTGTGGCCGGAGCACTGGCGGCCGGTGTCGGCGCGGCGGCTGCGGTTTTTTCCTTGTCCTTGTCGCCACAGCCGGCGAGGGCGATGGCAAGGGCCAACAGGCTGGCGGTGGCCAGAGGCATGCGAATCATGGCGGGTATCCTGCTTCGAGAGGTTGGACGAGTGCGCGCGGGGACGCGCAAAACCGACACATAATGCGAAAGATATGCATTTTGTGTAAAGGATTAGTCTTTGAAATATTTACTAATAATCTGCTGCTTGATTACGGATCGGTATATGCGTACCGCTCCGCTTACTGGAGCATTGCCGCGTTACTGCGCTGGGCCTGCTTGAGATAGGCGCCCAGTTCGCGGGCCGGCAGTGGCTTGCTGTAGTAATAGCCCTGGCCCTCATGACAGCCTTCGGAAATGATGTAGGCCTCCTGCTCGACGGTTTCCACGCCTTCGGCGATCACCTGCATGCCGAGGCTCTTGCCCAGCTGGATGATCGCCCGGACGATGGTCGCGTCGTCGTCGTCCTCCAGCAGGTCCTGGACGAAGCTCTTGTCGATCTTGATCTTGTCCAGTGGCAGGCTCTTGAGATAGCTCAGCGACGAGTAGCCGGTGCCGAAATCGTCGATGGCGATCAATGCACCGGAGCGGCGCAGGCTCAACAGGTGCTGGGCGGCGGTGCTGATGTCTTCCATCAGGCCGGTTTCGGTGACTTCCAGCTCCAGGCTGCGTGGTGGCAGGCGGTACATCTGCAGCAGGTTGTTGACCACCCGCGGCAGTTCGGCGTGGTGCAGTTGCACGGTGGACAGGTTGACCGCCATGCGCAGGTCGGTGAAGCCCAGGTCGTGCCATTCGCGCAACTGTCGGCAGGCCTGGTCCAGTACCCATTCGCCGATGGCGATGATCGTGCCGTTCTGTTCGGCCAGCGGAATGAACAGGTCCGGTGGCACCAGCCCGTGTTCCGGATGCTGCCAGCGGATCAGCGCTTCGACGCCGACCACCCGGTGGTCGCGGTAGCTGATCTGGGGCTGGTAGACCAGATAGAACTGATTGCGGTTGAGGGCTTCGCGCAGATCCTTTTCCAGCTCGCGGCGGCGGCGCATTTCGCTGTCGACGCTGGCGATATAGAACTGATAGCGGTTGCGTGAGCGGCTCTTGGCCAGGGTCATGGTCTGTTCGGCCTTCTGCAGCAGCTTCTCGGTGCTGTCGCCATCCTCCGGGAACAGGGTGATGCCGATGGTCGCGCGCAGGCGGATTTCCTGATGATCGAGGGCGAAGGGCGCTTCCAGGTCGTCGAGAATGCTCTGCGCCAGCTCGGCGGCCTCGTAGGGCTGCTCGATATCGGCCTGGACCAGGGCGAACTGGTCGCCGCCCAGGCGGGCCAGGGCGCCGAGACGGCCGCTGTGGGCGCGCAGACGGTCAGCCAGGGCGAGCAGCAACTGGTCGCCGGTCTGGTAGCCGAACTGTTCGTTGATGCCCTTGAAGTCGTCCAGCCCGACCACCAGCACCGCGACCCGCCGCTGCAGGCGTCCGGCGTCGACCAGGATCTTGTCCAGTTGTTGTTGCAGTTGCAGGCGGTTGGGCAGACCGGTGAGGAAATCGTACTGGGACATGCGCAGCAGGCTGTTTTCCGCCTCGTGGCGCAGATGGGTGTTGCGTTCGATCGAGGCCAGCAACTGGTTGGCGGTATTGATCCAGATCCCCAGCTCGTTGGTTTCGTGACCCTTGAGCAGCGGCAGTTGATTCGCCGCCGGGCGATCCGGGTTGATATTGCTCAGGTGATCGATGATGCGCGACAGCGGCTTGGTCAATAGCCAGTGGTAGACCAGGTACAGCACCAGGGCCATCAACAGCGCCCGCAGTACGCCGGAGATGAAGATGATCACCGAGCTGACGATGAAGCTCTGGCCATAGGTGGCGGTGTCGAGGGTGATGCTCAGGTCACCGTAGTACTCGCTGTAGGGGCCGCGACCAACCAGTTGCGTGGTGAAGGTGCGTTCCTGGCCGAGGATCAGGTCGGTGAGCCAGCGGCTGGAGGAGGTCTGCAGATCGCGGGATTTCTCCGCGAGCATGGTTTCGTTGGGGTGGCCGATGGAGGCCATGCGCACGGATTGGTCCTGGAACAGGCCTTCGATTACCTGCATGCCCATTTCCCGGTCGAGGCTGTAGACGGCCTGGGTCGAGGGGTCGCGAAACATGTCGAGGATCCGCTGGGCGTCGCTGGCAACCGCCTGGCGGGTCTTGTAGGCGTCGAACACGATTTGCGCGCAGCTCAGTACCACGCCGACAATCAATGCCGACAACAGCACGACCCGGAGCAACTTCACCGACAAGCTGTGCTTGAGTTCCAGCTTCAAAGGGCTATTCCTTGTTCCGTGCGGGTAGCATCAAGTTGCCATGAGTATTGGCAATCCGGCTCCGGCAGTCAAAGGGACAATGCGACTGGGGATGATCGGTACGTTTGCTCGACCCGAACGCGGTTTCCGTCCCTTCGGTTCATCAGGTACTGTGTCGGTAGGGGAGTGGCCTAACTTGAGGGTACCTCCTTCAATTTAGCTGACTTGGCGGGCCCCGGCTCATTCGTTTCAGCGATAAGGGAGAGGGCGAGGGCCTTTGGTCGGCAGGCCCGCTCCCTGCGCAGGCCCATGACCTGCAGGCGCCGGACTGGCCCGCGCAATCCTCCCCAAGGTCGCCCGCCGGTCCGGCAGCCAGTTCTGTCCAGGCATAAAAAAACCCGGCAGGGCCGGGTTTTTTCTGAAGGCGGGCTTCAGTCTCAAGCGGTGAAGGTCTTGCCTTCGAACTGCTCGGCGACGAATTTCCAGTTCACCAGGTTCCAGAACGCCTCGACATACTTTGGACGCACGTTGCGGTAGTCGATGTAGTAGGCGTGTTCCCAGACGTCGCAGGTCAGCAGCGGGGTGTCGCCGCTGGTCAGCGGGTTGCCGGCGCCGATGGTGCTGGCCAGGGCCAGGGAGCCGTCAGCCTTCTTCACCAGCCAGCCCCAGCCGGAACCGAAGGTGCCGACGGAAGTCTTGGTGAACTCTTCCTTGAACTTGTCGAACGAACCGAAGGCGGCGTTGATCGCCTCGGCCAGGGCACCGGTAGGCTGGCCGCCGGCGTTTGGCGCCAGGCAGTTCCAGTAGAAAGTGTGGTTCCAGACTTGAGCGGCGTTGTTGAAGATGCCACCCGACGAAGTCTTGACGATTTCTTCCAGAGTCTTGCCTTCGAACTCGGTGCCTGGCACCAGGTTGTTCAGGTTCACGACATAGGTGTTGTGGTGCTTGTCGTGGTGGAACTCCAGGGTTTCCTTGGAGATGTGCGGCTGCAGGGCATCGTGTGCGTAGGGCAGCGGCGGCAATTCGAAAGCCATGGTTATTCTCCTAATCAGGTCAGTTGCGGGGAGCGCAAGGCCGATCACGGGCGGCCCGACAATGCGCCGTGGAGTTTGTACCCCTTGCGGCGCAGGTTTCCGATCATAGCACCGGGGTAGCGGCTTAACCACGCAACAACTGTGTGGGATAAAGGTTCCAGAGCCTTTTGTCCCCTCACCCGGCCGCAATCAGTTGCGCCGCCACGCCGAACATCATCGCCGCCACCAGCAGGTCGAGGACGCGCCAGGTCGCCGGCCTGGCCAGCCAGGGAGCCAGCCATGCGGCCCCCAGTGCCAGGGTGAAGAACCACAGCAGCGAGGCGCTGGCGGCACCGACGACGTAGGCTCCGGGTTCGCTCTGCTGGGCACCGAGGGAGCCGATCAGCAGCACCGTGTCGAGGTAGACGTGCGGGTTGAGCAGGGTCACCGCCAGTGCGCTGAGCAGGACGGCGCGCAACGAGCGTACGGTCTGGCCCTCGCCCTGCTGAAGGCTCTGCCGCGAGCAGGCGCGGCGCAGTGCCTGACTGCCGTACCAGATCAGGAACGCGGCCCCGCCCCAGCGGGCGACGGCCAGCAGCGTCGGGTTATGGGCCAGCACGGTGGCCAGGCCGAACACGCCGGCTGCCACCAGGATCGCGTCGCAGGCGACGCACAGCGCGGCAACCGGTAGATGGTGTTCGCGGCGCAGGCTCTGCGCCAGGACAAAGGCGTTCTGGGTGCCGATCGCCATGATCAGCCCGGCGGCGACCAGCAGGCCGTTGACATAACTCTGCCACATGCTGTTCAGGCTCCTGTGCGGGTCAGATCGTGCAGTACCGCCATGGCGCGCCCGGCGTCATCGCGACCGACGAACAGGTGGTCGTGGTAGTAGCCGGCGATCACGTTGCAGCTGATTCCGGCCTTGCCCAGGGCGCCGGCGAAAGCGGCGGTGAGGCCGACGGCCTGCAGCGCCGAATGCACGTTCAGGGTGATCCAGGCGGCGCAGTAGTCGAAAAGCAGGCCCAGCGCCTCGGCGTCCTCACGCTTGAGGATCACTGTCAGGCCTTCGCGTTCGCGAAAGCTGCCGAGCGCTTCGCGGCCCTGCAGCAGGCTGCTGTTGGCGATGGAGCAGAACACGTAGTCGCCGTCGTTCAGTTGTGGGCTCATGCTGCGCAGCAGGGTTGCCAGGGAGGTTTCGCCAGCCATGCCGGTATCCTTGTATTCGAAGAGTGCTGGCGGGTATTTTCCAGCGCGATCCTGTATAAGAAAAACCAATATTGGTGATCGCTCATTAGGAAAACTGATGTTCGACTACAAACTGCTTTCCGCCCTGGCCGCCGTGGTCGAGCAGGCCGGTTTCGATCGCGCGGCGCAGGTGCTGGGGCTGTCGCAGTCGGCGGTTTCCCAGCGGATCAAGCTGCTCGAGGCGCGGGTTGGCCAGCCGGTGCTGGTGCGGGCCACGCCGCCCAGCCCGACCGAGATCGGCCGGCGCCTGCTCAACCATGTGCAGCAGGTGCGCCTGCTCGAACGCGATCTGCAGGGGCAGGTGCCGGCGCTGGATGAGGAAGGCCAGCCGGAGCGCCTGCGTATCGCGCTGAATGCCGACAGCCTGGCGACCTGGTGGGCCCAGGCGATTGGGGATTTCTGCGTCGCCAACCACCTGCTGCTGGACCTGGTGGTGGAAGACCAGACCGTCGGTCTCAAGCGCATGCGCGCCGGCGAGGTGGCGGCCTGCGTCTGTGCCAGCGAACGTCCGGTCGCCGGTGCCCGCAGCCTGCCGCTCGGCGCCATGCGCTACCGGGCGCTGGTCACGCCGGCGTTCATGGCCCGGCATTTTCCCGAGGGTGTCGATGTCCATTCGCTGACGCGGGCGCCGGCGCTGGTGTTCGGCCCGGACGATCTGCTGCAACATCGCTACCTCGCCGCGCTGGGTGTGGAGGGCGGCTTCGAGCACCATCTATGCCCTTCGGCCGAAGGCTTTCTGCGCATGAGTGAAGCTGGGCTGGGCTGGGGGCTGGTGCCCGAGTTGCAGGCGCAGGAGCAGTTGGCGCGGGGGCGACTGGTGGAGTTGATACCCGATAGACCGGTCGATGTGCCGCTGTACTGGCATCATTGGCGCAACGGGGGCCAGTTGCTTGGCCGCCTCACCGAGCATCTGGCACGCTCGGCCGGGCAATGGTTGGTGCCTCTGGCGTGATCGGCAGCGTTTAAGTAGCAGGCAACACGAATCAAGGTATTTGGAGACGACATGAAAATTCTGGTCACCGGCGCGAGCGGCTTCATTGGCGGGCGCTTTGCGCGCTGTGCCCTGGAGCAGGGCTATACGGTGCGGGTCAATGGCCGCCGGGCCGAAGGTGTCGAGCATCTGGTGCGTCGCGGAGCCGAGTTCGTCCAGGGCGATCTGAGCGATCCGCAGTTGGTCCGCGAGCTGTGCCGTGAGGTCGAGGCGGTGGTGCATTGCGCCGGTGCGGTCGGCCTGTGGGGGCGTTATCAGGCTTTTCACCAGGGCAATGTGCTGGTCACCGAGAATGTCGTCGAGGCGTGCCTGAAGGAGCAGGTGCGGCGCCTGGTCCACCTGTCCTCGCCGTCGGTGTATTTCGATGGCCGCTCGCACCTGGGGTTGACCGAGGAACAGGTGCCCGGGCGCTTCCGGCATCCCTACGCGGCAACCAAGTTCCTGGCTGAACAGAAGGTCTTCGGCGCCCAGGAGTTCGGCCTGGAGGTGCTCGCCCTGCGGCCGCGCTTCGTCACTGGTGCCGGCGACATGAGTATCTTCCCGCGGTTGTTGAAGATGCAGCGCAAGGGCCGTCTGGCGATCGTCGGCAATGGCTTGAACAAGGTCGACTTCACCAGCATGCAGAACCTCAACGACGCGCTGCTGAGTTGCCTGCAGGTCAGCGGCTCGGCGCTGGGCAAGGTCTACAACATCAGCAACGGTACGCCGGTGCCGTTGTGGGACGTGGTCAACTACGTGATGCGCCAGATGCAGGTGCCGCAGGTGACACGCTACCGTTCCTACGGCCTGGCCTACAGCGTCGCGGCGCTCAATGAGGCGGCCTGCGCGCTATGGCCCGGGCGCCCGGAGCCGACCTTGTCGCGACTGGGAATGCAGGTGATGAACAAGGATTTCACCCTGGACATCAGCCGCGCACGGCATTATCTGGGCTACGAGCCCAAGGTCAGCCTGTGGGCGGCGCTGGATGAGTTCTGCCACTGGTGGCAGGCCCAGGAATCGACTGTCCGCTGAAACATTCGATAACCAATGCTGAACCGAACGCCCGGTTCGGAGTCGATCAGAGCGGCGGACAACGGGTTTATACTCGGGCATTTCGCCATCAACCTGGTTCGGAAAGGTTCTTTCATGCGTAACGATGCCAACGACGATTTCGATGATGTACCGAGCCTGCGGGCCGATGTGGAGGATGACGACGAGTTTCCGCTCAGCCCCGCCGCCCGTGAGCGCACCCGGGTGGCTTCGCGCAGCACGCCGGTGGTCAAGGTCAGGGCGGCGAGCACAGGTCCCTTGTGGGCGCTGGTGGGGGCGCTGTTCTTCGCCTTCGCCGGGCTGGCCTGGTGGAGCTTCCAGCAGATCTCGCTGATGGAGCAGCAACTGGTGGCCACCCAGGAGAGCTTTGCGCGGATCAGCGAGGAAGCGGCGGGGCGCCTGCAGGCGATCTCCGGCAAGGTGGCTTCCAGCGAGTCGAGTGCCAACAGCGATACCGAGGCGTTGAAACTGCAGGTCCGGCAGCTCGAGGGCAAGTTGCAGGAGCAGGATCGCCAGCAGCAAGGGGTTGCCGGCCAGCAGACCGGACTGGATCAGCGTCTGCAGAAAATGAACGCACAGACCGCGGACCTGCAGACGGCCAACGCTCAATTGCAGGCTCAGCTCAAGAGCCTGGCGAGCGACCTGGCGGCGCTGAAGGCGGCCCAGCCCGACAGCGGCAAGTACGATGCCGAACTCAAGAGCCATGCGGCGGATATCGCCGCGCTGAAGAAGCAGGGCAATCCGAGTGCAGCCCTGGAGCGCCTGGAGCAGGACATGATCGTGCTCAAGAGCGAGCAGGACAATCGCCAGGCGGCGGGTGGCCAGGGCGCGAGTACGGCGGAGTTCGACGCCTTCCGAGGACAGGTCACCCGCAACATTAATACCCTGCAGAGCCAGATCCAGAATCTGCAGCAGCAGATCAACGCGCGTCCTTGAGGGGGCAGTTCAGGACGGTGCTGTCTGTGTAGCGGCTGCTTGAGCCGTTGCCACCCGTCCTGGAAGCGTGTTTCCAAATATTGCCAAACGGCACTTCATCAGGGTTTCACGGTCTTAGAAGTATGCGTCGGCGTTCCTGTCGGCGTATGCCGACCAGCGTCGCTGGCCCGGCTTCTTCGCGGTCCGGGAGGCCGCCATGCATCTTCGACTTCTTCTCACGGCAAGCCTGGCTTTGACCCTTTCTGCGTGTGTGCCTTACTACGAGGACGGCGCGAGCTACTACCGTTCCGATGTCTATACGTCACCCGCGCCGGTCTACTACGGTGGCGGTTCCTACTACCGTCGGGACTATTACTATGCCCCGCAACCTCGCTATTACGCGCCACAGCCACGCTACTACTCGGCACCGCGTTACTACGTCCCGTCGCCGCGGCCTTATCCGAACCGCGGCTGGGGATACCCTTACCAGGGCTGGGGCGACCATGGCGGCGGGCGTGGCGACCATGATCACGGTGGACGCGGCCATGGCGGGCGCGGGCACTAGGCCGCCAGCTGGAGCGGGTGCTGTTCGCGGATGAATCCGGCTCCCACAGGTTTTGTGTCGCCCATGAGACTCATGGGCGCCAGAGTCGGATTCATCCGCGAAGGAGGCCTTGCAAGACAGCCCTGGGCACCAGCGCTTCAGTAGCCCGACAAGTCCGCCAATGGGTGCCGCCCTTCCCAGGCCTTGTGGAAATGCGCCTCGACCACTGCCCGCGGCACGTTCGCCACGTTCGGCCAGTGCCAGCGGGGCTGTTGGTCCTTGTCGATCAGCCGGGCGCGCACGCCTTCGCCGAATTCCGGGTGGCGGCAGCAATTCAGGCTCAGGGTGTACTCCATCTGGAACACCTCGGCCAGCGACAGGTGGCGCGCCCGGGCGATCTGTTCCCAGACCAGATGGGCGGTCAGCGGGCAGCCGTCCCTGAGGTTCTTCGCCGCCTGCGCCAGCAGGCTGTCGCTGTCCTCGGTGTGCTGGGCCAGCACCTTCCAGGCACAACTCACATCGGCGACATCCAGCAGCGCATCGATCCGTTCCCGGCGTGGCAACCACTGCGCTGGGGGATGCCGTTCGCGGGCCTGGTGTTCCAGGGCCTTGAGCAGGCTGTTGAGCTGCAGCGCGGCATGTTCCTGCCAGTTGAGCTGCAGCAGGCCGTCGATCAGTTCGTCCTGCTGGTCGTCACGCAGGATGCGGTCGGCCAGGCCAAGGTCGATCGCATCGCGGGCATTCATCCGGGCGCCGGTCAGGCCGAGGAACAGCCCCAGCTTGCCCGGCAGGCGGGAGAGAAACCAACTGCCACCGACGTCCGGATACAGGCCGATGCCGATTTCCGGCATCGCCAGTTGGCTGCCGGGGGTGACGATCCGGATGCTGGCGCCTTGCAGCAGGCCCATCCCGCCGCCCAGCACATAGCCGTGGCCCCAGCAGATCAGCGGCTTGGGGTAGGTGTGCAGGGCATGATCGAGACGATATTCCGCGGCGAAAAAATCCGCCGCCAAGGCCGGCACTTCCCCGGGCCGGGCACGGCAGGCCTCGGCCAGGCTGCGCACTTCACCGCCGGCGCAGAAGGCCTTGGCGCCATTGCCGCGCAACAGGACACAGGCCACATGAGGATCCCTGGACCAGGCATCGAGCCGTTCATGCAGACCGTTGATCATCGGCAGGGACAGGGCGTTGAGGCTGTGTTCGGCATTCAGGCTGGCGATACCGATCCGGGCGCCATTGCTGCCGATGAGTTCTTCGAAAAGCAGGTTCATCGCGACCTCTGACTGCGGGTTGAATCCTCAGTATGATCCTTGTGTGGGAAACTGCCGGTAATGCGTCGGATCAATTGACAAGCGTGGTAGGCATCCCTAGTGTCCGCCCCATTGTGATTTCCGGACCCCGCCATGACCGACGACGACCGTATCAAACTCGAACCCAGCTGGAAGCAGGCGCTGCGCGAAGAATTCGACAAGCCCTACATGGCCGAGTTGCGCGAGTTCCTGCGCCAGGAGCATGCCGCCGGCAAGCAGATCTATCCGCCAGGTCCGCTGATCTTCAACGCGCTGAACACCACGCCGCTGGACCAGGTCAAGGTGGTCATCCTCGGCCAGGACCCCTATCACGGCCCCGGCCAGGCCCATGGTCTGTGCTTTTCGGTGCAGCCGGGCGTGCCGACGCCGCCGTCGCTGGTGAACATCTACAAGGAATTGCAGCGCGACCTGAACATCGACATCCCCAATCACGGCTACCTGCAGAGTTGGGCCGAGCAGGGCGTGTTGCTGCTCAACACCACCATGACCGTGGAGCGGGGCAATGCGGCGTCCCATGCCAACCGCGGCTGGCAGTTCTTTACCGATAGGATCATCGAGGTGGTCAGCGAGCGCCAGGACAAGCTGGTGTTCCTGCTGTGGGGTTCCCATGCCCAGAGCAAGCAGAAGCTGATCGACTCGACCAAGCACCTGGTGCTGAAGTCGGTGCATCCGTCGCCGCTGTCGGCCTATCGCGGCTTCCTCGGTTGCGGGCACTTCAGCCGGACCAACAAGTTCCTCGAACAGAACGGCCTGACGCCGATCCAGTGGGCCTTGCCACCGCTGTAACCTGGGTACCGCGCTCCTGGGGCGCGGCGACTTCAGGCGGGTCTGTTCCAGTGGCGGAACAACGGCTCGGCCATGAACAGCACGAACAGCAATCGCATCACCTGCATGGCGGTCACCAGCGGGACCGACAGTTGCAGGGTCTCGGCGGTGAGGCTCATCTCGGCGATGCCACCGGGCATCATGCCCAGGGTCAGCGAGCGCAGGTCGAGATGGCTCAGCGCGCTCAGGGCCCAGGCCGACAGGCTGGCGATCAGCATGGTCAACGCCGTGCCGACCAGGGTGCGGCCCATGAATGATGGTGCCCGGCGGAAGAACTCACGATTGAAATGACAACCCAGGCCGCTGCCGATCAGCCACTGGCCGATCTGGCTGGCGCCGTTGGGCAGGCCGATGTGCAGGTCCCAGGCGATGCTCACCGTTGCGCTCACCAGCAAGGGGCCGAACAACCATGGATTGGGTTGGCGCAGTCGCTGCCAGAGCCAGGCGAGCAGGGCGCCGAGGGGAAACAGCACGGCCAGCCAGTGCCAATCGACGACACTGGAACCTTGAATCGGCACACCTTCACCCAGCAGATACTTGAACGCCGCCGGCACACACAGCACCACCACCAGCACCCGCAGGCTCTGGCCGGCGGCGACCCGGCTGAGTACCGCGCCGTTGCGCGCGCCGAGGTTGACCATCTCCCCGGAGCCGCCCGGCATACTGGAGAAGAACGCCGTGGCGCGGTCCTCACCGGTGCGCCGTAGCAGCCACACCCCGAGCACGCTGGACAGGCTGGTGACCAGCGCGCCGAACAGGATCAGGCCGAAATGCGCCATTACCTGTTCCATCACCTGCGGCGTGAAATGCAGGCCGATACCGATGCCCACCACCCACTGGCCGGTCTTGCGTCCACCGGGAATCTCCTTGAGCTGCCAGGGCGTCAGGCAGCGCACCAGAATGATCGCCAGCAGCGAGCCGACCATCCAGGGCAGTGGCCAGCCGACCTGGCTGGCGAGGTAGCCGCCAGCCAGGCCGACCAGCGGGGTTCCCCACCAGTGACGAAAAGCTCGATCAGGCATTGGCCAGGTCACGGCGCTGGGTGGAGCGCTTGCGCCAGATGCGCAGCAGCGGCATCGCCAGCATGATCACGGTCAGCACCCAGACCCCGATGCTGATCGGGCTGGCCCAGAGAATCTCCAATGCACCGTTGGAGATCGACAGCGCCCGGCGCAGGTTCGACTCCATCAGCCCACCGAGGATGAAGCCCAGCAGCACCGGCGACAGTGGGAAATCGAGCTTGCGCAGGATGTAGCCGAAGATGCCGATGCCGATCATCAGGAACAGGTCGAAGGTGGTGGCGTGCACCGCGTAGACGCCGATCGCGGTAATGATCGCGATCACCGGCACCAGTGCCCAGTTCGGCACCGCGAGGATGCGGGTGAAGATACGGATCATCGGGATGTTGAGGATCACCAGCATGACGTTGGCGATGAACAGCGAAGCGATCAGGCCCCAGACGATATCCGGCTGCTGTTCGAACAGCAGCGGGCCGGGGGTGATATTGTACAGCGTCAAGGCGCCGATCATCACCGCGGTGGTGCCCGAACCGGGTACGCCGAGGGTCAGCATCGGCACCAGGGCGCCGCAGGCCGAGGCGCCGATGGCGGTTTCCGGCGCGGCCAGGCCACGCTTGTCGCCCTGGCCGAACTTGCCGCTGCTGCCGGCCAGGCGCTTTTCGGCCATGTAGGACACGGCACTGGCCAGGGTCGCCCCGGCGCCGGGCAGTACGCCCATGATGAAACCCAGCAGGCCGCAGCGGATGTTGACCACGAACACCGAGGCCGCTTCCTTGAGGTTGAACATCATCCGGCCGGTAGCTTTCACCGCTTCCTGGCCGTGGTGGGTTTTCTCCAGCAGCAGGAGGATCTCGCTGATGGAGAACAGGCCCAGCACCAGGACGACGAACTGGATGCCGTCGGTCAGGTGGACGTTATCGCCGGTGAAACGGTAGACGCCGCTATTGGCGTCGATCCCGACACTCGACAGGAACAGCCCGATCAGCGCCGCGATGAAGGTCTTGAGCGGACGATCGCCAGCCATGCCACCGAGGCACACGATGGCGAACACCATCAGTACGAAGTACTCCGCCGGACCGAAGGCGATCGCCCATTTCGCCAGCAGCGGGGCGAACAGCACCATGCCGCAGGTGGCGATGAAGGCGCCGATGAACGAACTCCAGGCCGACAGCGACAGGGCAACGCCCGCCAGGCCCTGGCGGGCCATCGGATAGCCGTCGAGGGTGGTCATCACCGTGGAGGCTTCGCCGGGAATGTTGAGCAGGATCGAGCTGATCCGCCCGCCGTACTCGCAGCCCAGGTAGACCGCCGCCAGCAGGATCAGCGCCGACTCCGGTGGCAGGCCGAGGGCGAAGGCGATCGGGATCAGCAGGGCGACGCCGTTGATCGGGCCGAGGCCGGGCAGCAGGCCGACGATGGTGCCGATCAGGGTGCCACTGAGGGCGGTGACCAGGTTGTAGGGGCTGAGCGCGACGCCGAAGCCCTGGCCCAGGTAGCTGAAAGTATCCATGTCAGTTCTCCAGAACGTCGAGCAGTCCAAGGGGCAGCGGTACATCCATGGCCTTGTCGAACAGCAGGTAGAGGCCAATGCTCATCAGGCTGATGATCACCGCGCTGGGCAGCCAGCGGCCGCCGTACAGGCGCGCCATCGGGATGCCGACGAGGATGCTGCTGAGAATGAAGCCCAGCGGTTCGAAGGTGCCGGCGAACACCAGCAGCAGGCCGACGCAGAGGGCGATCTTGGTCAGAGTTTCGCGATCCAGCGGCGGCTCGTCCTCGCTGTGCTTGAGTGGGGCCGGGCGAAACAGCATGTACAGCAGGGCCAGGCCCATCAGGCCGAGCATCAGCAGCGGGTAGGCGCGCGGCCCCACCGGTTCGTAGGAAAAGGCGGCCTGGTAAGGCCAGGCCATCAGCGCCAGGCCGGCACAGGCCAGCAGCAGCGCGAAGGCGAAGAGACGTTGCAAGAGCATGAGCGACTCCTGGGCCACGCCCCCGTCGCACGGGGTACGTGGCTGCGACTAGAGGGCGGTGGTCACTGGATCAGGCCGAATTCCTTGGCCAGCACCTTGTACTGGGCGACCTGCTTCTTCACGTAGGTGTCCAGCTCCGGGCCGGTCATGGCGAAGGGGAAGAGTTCGCGCTGGTCGCGCAGCTTGGCGAACTCGTCGGAGGCCAGCAGCTTGTCGAACGACTCTTTCCACCAGGCGTAGTCTTCATCGCTGACCTTCGGCCCGAGGTAGAAGCCGCGCACTACCGGCCAGACGATGTCGTAGCCCTGCTCGCGGGCGGTGGGGATATTCTTCATTTCCGGCTCGTCCAGGCGCTGTTCGGAGAACACCGCGAGCAGGCGCATGTCGCCGCTGAGGATGTGTGGCATGGAGTCGGAGATGTCGGTGCTGCCGACCTGGATATGTCCGCCGAGCAGGGCCGTGGCGATTTCGCCGCCGCCCTCGAGGGCCACGTAGCGCAGGTCGCGCGGGTTGATGCCGGCGGCCTTGGCGATCAGGGCGGTCTGCATCCAGTCCTGGCTGCCGACGGTGCCGCCGGAGCCGATCACCACGCTGCCGGGGTCTTTCTTCAGGGCCTTGACCAGGTCGTCGAGGCTCTTGTAAGGCGAGTCGCTTTTCACCGCGATGGCGCCGTAGCTGGTGCCGACGGCGGCCAGCCAGCGCACCGCGCTTTCATCGAAGCGGCCGAACTTGCCCTGGGCCAGGTTCAGCAGCGAGCCGCTGGACCAGGCTACCAGGGTACCGGCATCGGCCGGACGCTGGGCGACCACGGCGTTGTAGGCGACGGCACCCACTCCGCCGGGCATGTAGGTGACGCGCATCGGCTTGCTCAGCACTTTCTCGTTGACCAGGGCGCTTTGCGCCAGCTTGCAGGTCAGGTCGAAGCCACCACCAGGGGAGGCCGGGGCGATGCATTCCGGGCGCTTGGGTTCGGCGGCGAAGGTCTGGCCGGCCAGCAGGGCGAGGCTGGCGGCGAGGGCGAGTTTACGTAGCGACAGGTCCATTGTTCTCTCCAGGGGAGTTGTTGTTATGGGCGTACGGTTTCCACGGGGCAATAGCGTGGCGTGCGAGCGGGCGCGCGCAGTCGTCAGCGTGTGGCGAGAGGTCGATCGGGAGGAGGGGAACCAAAAGAACGGGCAGGCGTGAAAGCCTGAAGCTGTAGAGGCAGCATCGTGTCGGACTCCGTTTTTGTTCTTGTTCTTGATGAAAACGCATCGTGGCGTTTTTCTCGGCATTGCCATTTTTCGGACAGCCATGCGCTGCTGGCAGCGCTGGGCGCAACTGTCCGTGAAAAGACTGTAACGAGCGAACCTTTCACCAACCTTTCATCCGCCAGGGCCCGACAAACATGGGTCTGGCCGGCTAGCGGCGCTACGTTTATTGGGTAAACTCCGTGCTCGAAAGGGCGTTTGGCCGCCCCAGTCAGAGGTGGAAAATTCATGCGTGTACTCTTGGTCGAAGATCATCTGCAGTTGGCCGAAAGTGTCGCCCAGGCGCTCAAGAGTACGGGGTTGACCGTGGATGTGCTGCATGACGGGGTGGCGGCGGACCTGGCCCTGGGCAGCGAGGACTACGCGGCGGCGATCCTCGATGTGGGCCTGCCGCGCATGGATGGTTTCGAAGTGCTGGCGCGGTTGCGCGCACGTGGCAAGAACCTTCCGGTGCTGATGCTGACCGCCCGCAGCGATGTGAAGGATCGGGTTCATGGCCTGAACCTGGGAGCCGACGACTACCTGGCCAAGCCCTTCGAACTCACGGAACTGGAGGCGCGGGTCAAGGCGCTGTTGCGCCGCAGCGTGCTGGGTGGCGAACGACAGCAGCGCTGCGGGGAACTGGTCTATGACCTCGATACCCGCCGTTTCACTCTCGGTGACCAGTTGCTGACCCTGACTTCCCGCGAGCAGGCGGTGCTCGAGGCCCTGGTCGCCCGCCCGGGCCGGGTGATGAGCAAGGAGCAACTGGCGTCCCAGGTGTTCGGCCTGGATGAGGAAGCCAGCGCCGATGCCATCGAGATCTACGTGCATCGCCTGCGCAAGAAACTCGATGGCCATGCGGTGGCCATTGTCACTTTCCGCGGCCTCGGCTACCTGCTGGAAGCCCGTGATGCATAAGCCGGGCAGCCTGCGTTGGCGCTTGTTGTGGAACCTCGCGCTGTTGCTGGTGGTGCTGATGCTCGCCAGTGGCTGGAGTGCCTACTGGAACGGCCGCGAGGCTGCCGACACTGCCTATGACCGAACCCTGCTGGCCTCGGCACGAACCATCGCCGCCGGGCTGTCGCAGCGCGACGGGACCCTCAGCGCCGATGTGCCCTATGTCGCCCTCGACACCTTCGCCTACGACAGTGCCGGACGGATCTACTACCAGGTCAACGACATTCACCAGCAACCGATTTCCGGCTACGAGAATCTCCCGCCGCCACCGCCCGGCACGCCGCGTACCGACGACTACCCGGCCCTGGCGCGGTTCTACGATGCCCAGTACCGCGGCCAGCCGGTACGGGTGGTGAGCCTGCTCAAGGCGGTCAGCGAGCCGAACATGAATGGCATGGCGGAAATCCGGGTGGCCGAGACCGATGAGGCCCGGGTCAACATGGCCCGCAGCCTGATGGCCGACACGTTGTTGCGCCTGGGCATGCTGGCGGGGGGCGCGCTGCTGCTGGTGTGGTTCGCCGTGAGTGCCGCGCTGCGCCCGCTGGAGCGCTTGCGTACGGCGGTGGAAGAGCGTCAGTCGGATGACCTGCGGCCCCTGCCGCTGGTCGAGGTGCAGCGCGAGTTGTGGCCCCTGGTCCGTGCTCTCAACCATTTCACCGAGCGTCTGCGCCGGCAGTTCGAGCGCCAGGAACAGTTCATCGCCGATGCTGCCCATGAACTGCGTACTCCCCTGGCGGCCCTGAAGGCACGCCTGGAACTGGGGCTGCGGGCCTCGGATGCCAACACCTGGCGCAGTACCCTGGAAACGGCGGCCCAGGGCACCGATCGCTTGACCCATCTGGCCAATCAGTTGCTGTCGATGGCACGGGTGGAGAATGGCGCCCGGGCGATTGCCGAGGGCGGTGCTCAGTTGCTCGACCTGAGCCAACTGGCCCGGGAGCTGGGCATGGCCATGGCACCCCTGGCCCATGCCCGAGGCGTGGCACTGGCGCTGGAGGCGGATGAGCCGGTGTGGCTGCGTGGCGAACCGACCCTGCTCAATGAGCTGCTGAGCAACCTGGTGGACAACGCCCTGGCCCATACCCCGGCCGGCGGCAACGTGATCCTGCGGGTCAGTGCTCCGGCGGTGCTGGAGGTGGAGGACGATGGGCCGGGTATTCCGCTGGAGGAGCGCGACCGGGTGTTCGAGCGCTTCTATCGGCGCAACCAGCAGGGCGTGGGGTCGGGACTGGGCCTGGCGATCGTCGGCGAGATCTGTCGGGCGCATCTGGCGCAGATCAGCCTGCATGATGGCGAACAGCGGGGGCTGAAGGTGCGGGTGAGTTTTATCGCCGGTTGAGTGGGTGCCTGCGGTGGCCCGTTTGCGGACTCATCCGCGAACGGAGCACCAAAAGACCCTAGTTGAGCATCATCCGTGCATCATTGAGCTGTTCGACCCAGGCCACATTGTCCGGGGCCAGCCCCAGCTTCCGGAAGGCCGGCAGGCTGGTCGGGTCGATATGGGCAAAGGCCTGTGTCGTGCCCTGGTGGCAGAAAACCGTGGCGATCTGCACCAGGTCCACGTAGTCGGTGGTCGCGCTGTTCCGGCGCAGGTCCAGGTACTGGCTTGGCAACCTGACCAGCCGCTCCGGGAAGTCCCACACCCGCAGCAGCTTGTCGCCCAGCATCGGGTGGATGCTCTCGATCACATGGTCCAGGCTCAGCGGGTCGGCCAGCAGTTCGTAATGATCCTCGGCATAGGTGAGGATCGGCAGCACGCCGATCTGGTGCACCAGCCCGCCGAGCGCCGCCTGGTCCGGCTTGAGTTGGGTGAAATCGCGGCACAGTACGTAGCAGATCCCGGCAATTTCCAGGCTTTTGCGCCAGACCTCACGCATCTTCTGTTCCACCACCTCGGAGCGGGCATGGAAGATCTGCTCCATCACCAGGCCGACCGCCAGGTTGCTGCTGTAGTTCACTCCCAGTCGGGTGATGGCGGTATACAGGTCGGTCACTTCGTGGCTGGCCCGCAGCAGTGGGCTGTTGACCACCTTGATCAGGCGCGCCGACAGCGCGGTGTCGACACCGATCACCTTGCTCAGGGTACTGACGCTGATCTCCGGATCCTCGGCCGCCTCGCGAATCTTCAGGGCGACCTCCGGCAGCGTGGGCAGAACCAGGTCATCGTTATCGATGGCCGCCACCAAGTCCTGTTGGACCTTTTCCGCCAGCTTGTTCATTCGTGCTCTCTACAGCGGTGCAGTTAACGCTGGATTTCGCGGTCGCGGTCCAGTTGATAGGGCAGATCCAGCAGTGTCAACAGCGGACCTTGCAGATCGCCCAGGTGGACCGTGCCTTCCTCGGCCGCTTCGGCCTGCAGGACGGCCAGCAGTTCGATGCTGTCCTCGGCCCTGGCCGCGATCACCACTTCGCCGACCGAGCTGTTGTGGGACGGTGAGAACAGCTCGCTGCCCGGTTGCGGCAGGTGTTCGCCGTCCAGCGCCAGGCGGTACAGGCGACGCTTGAGCTTGCCCAGGTACTGCATGCGCGCGACGATTTCCTGGCCGGTGTAGCAGCCTTTCTTGAAACTGACGCCGCCAACGGCCTGCAGGTTGAGCATCTGCGGGATGAACAGTTCGCGGGTCTGTGGCATGACCTGGCCGATGCCGGCACGCACCTGGCCGAGCAGCCAGGTGTTGAGATCGGCCTCACGCAGTTGGCTGGCCAAGCGGGCACGCACGCTTTCGGCCTGCTGCGCCGGTACCCAGAGTTCGCTGCGACCCGGCGACACACGCACGGCGATCAGGCCATCGGCACGCACTACGCTGTCGCTGTCGGCGGGCAATGGCAGGCCCAGGCCGGCCAGGCAGGTATCGGCTTCGCCGAGGCCGAAACGGACCCAGCCGGCGCTTTCGTCGGTGAGCCTGGCCTTGGAGAACACGGCGTACTTCTTCAGGTCCGCCAGTTGCGGCTCAAGCAGCTCGCCGGCCATGGCCAGCAAGGCTCCGTCACCTTCGAGCAGGATGCGGAAGCTCGATTGCATGCGGCCTTTCTGCGTGCAGCGCGCGCCGAGGCTGGCATGGCTGTCGCTGAGGTAATTGAGGTTGCAGGTCAACTGGCCTTGCAGGAACTTGCTGGCTTCGGCGCCGCGGACAGCGAGGACGCCTTCGTGGGACAGGGTGCAGAAAAAAGCGGAATCGGCCATGAGTCTTCGCAGCATGAAAAAGTCTGGTACACATCATAGAGGGGTGCCCTGGAAATGGATAGTTCGCAAAACGCCGGCTCATGCCGACCAAAGCCGACTGTGCGACGTCGATCAGGCCTGTATACTTGCGGCCAAATTCGAGGAGCGTTCCATGGTCGAAGATGTAGAACTCAATCGCCTCTATTGGCACAGCCGCCGCGGCATGCTGGAGCTGGACGTGCTGCTGGTACCGTTCGTCAAGGAGGTGTACCCGCATCTGAATGACGCCGACCGCGCGTGCTATCGCAATCTGCTCGAGTGCGAGGACCAGGACATGTTCGGCTGGTTCATGGAGCGTTCCGAGTCGCCGGATCCGGAACTGCAGCGCATGGTGCGCATGATCCTGGATCGTGTTCAGCCCAAGTAATCGCTTCGAATGCCGCTGGCGGGCCTCACGGCTGCTGCTGGCGGCGTATCTCGCGGCCCTCGGGTTCGCGCTGCTGTCGTTGTTCTTCCTGGATGTTTCGCTCTGGGCAAGCCTGTCCGGGGCTTTCGCCTGCCTGTTGCACGCGGCCTGGGTGCTGCCGCGACAGATCCTGCTGAGCCATTCTGCGGCTTTTACCGGGCTGCGCCGGGACGAGCAGGGCTGGCAGTTGTGGAGCCGGGCCGGTGGCTGGCAGCCGGTGCGGTTGTGCCGCGACAGCCTGGCCTTGCCCTGGCTGGTGGTACTGCGCTTCCGCCAGCCTGGCAATTGGCTGCCGCGCTCGCTCTGCGTACCTCGCGACGCGCTGGCGCACGATGACCACCGGCGCCTGCGCGTACGGCTCAGGTTCAGCCGGCGTAGGTGGGCGGCACCAGGATAGTGTCGAGGGCCTCGGGCAACTGGCCCGGGTAGTCGAGGGTGTAGTGCAGGCCGCGGCTTTCCTTGCGTTCCATGGCCGAGCGGATCATCAATTCGGCCACCTGGGCCAGATTGCGCAGCTCGATCAGGTCGCGACTGACCTTGTAGTTGCTGTAGAACTCGTCGATCTCGTCCAGCAGCAGGCGCACCCGGTGCTGGGCCCGTTGCAGGCGCTTGTTGGTGCGTACGATGCCCACGTAGTCCCACATGAACCGCCGGAGCTCGTCCCAGTTGTGGGCAATGATCACGTCCTCGTCGGAGTCGGTCACCTGGCTGGCGTCCCAGCTCGGCAGGGCCGCTGGCTGGGCGACCTGCGGAAGTTCCCGGAGGATGTCGGCGGCGGCCGAGCGGGCATAGACGAAACATTCGAGCAGCGAGTTGCTGGCCATGCGGTTGGCGCCGTGCAGGCCGGTGAAGCTGGTTTCGCCGATCGCATACAGGCCGGGAACGTCGGTGCGGCCCTGCTGGTCGACGAGGATGCCGCCACAGGTGTAGTGCGCGGCGGGCACTACCGGGATCGGCTGGCGGGTGATGTCGATGGAGAACGCCAGGCAGCGCTCGTACACCGTCGGGAAGTGCGCCTTGATGAAGGCTTCGGGCTTGTGGCTGATGTCCAGGTAGACGCAGTCGATACCCAGGCGCTTCATCTCGTGGTCGATGGCCCGGGCGACGATATCCCGTGGCGCCAGCTCCGCCCTGGGGTCGAAGCGCGGCATGAAGCGTTCGCCATTGGGCAGCTTGAGGTGCGCACCTTCGCCGCGCAGGGCCTCGGTGATCAGGAAGCTCTTGGCCTGGGGGTGATACAGGCAGGTGGGGTGGAACTGGTTGAACTCCAGGTTCGCCACCCGGCAGCCCGAGCGCCAGGCCATGGCGATACCGTCGCCACAGGCGCCGTCGGGGTTGCTGGTATAGAGGTAGACCTTGGCCGCGCCGCCCGAGGCCAGAATGGTGAAGCGTGCACCGTAGGTATCGACCTCGCCGGTGCCGCGATCGAGCACGTAGGCACCCAGGCAACGCTCGCCGTCCAGGCCCAGGCGCTTCTCGGTGATCAGGTCGACGGCCACGCGCTGTTCCAGCAGTTCGATGTTCGGACGCTGGCGGGCCTGTTCCAGCAAGGTCCTGAAGATCGCCGCGCCGGTGGCATCGGCGGCATGGATGATGCGCCGATGGCTGTGGCCGCCCTCGCGGGTCAGGTGGAACTCGAAACCGCCGTCGTCGACATTGGCCTCTTCATCGCGGGTGAACGGCACTCCCTGGTCGATCAGCCATTGAATGGCCTCGCGGCTGTGCTCGACGGTGAAACGCACCGCGTCCTCATGGCACAGGCCGCCGCCGGCGTTGAGGGTATCCTCGACATGGGATTGCACCGTGTCGGTATCGTCCAGTACCGCCGCGACCCCTCCCTGGGCCCAGAAGGTCGAACCGTTGGCCAGGTCGCCCTTGCTCAGCACGGCGATGCGCAGATGGCCCGGCAGGGTCAGCGCCAGGCTCAGGCCGGCGGCACCGCTGCCAATCACCAGCACATCGTGTTGAAAATGTTGGCTCATCTCAATCAATCCGAAAATAAGCACCGGGTCAACGGTGCGTTGGGCCCGGTCAAGTCAGGGCTCGGAACTCGCCACACGGCCCACTGGTAACTGCTGGGGGGGATCGGCACAATAGCCGGGCCTTCGTGGCATTGTGAAATTACTGCGGGCGGGAAGTGTGCGCCACTCCGGGCTCTCGTGCATATGGTTTTGCACGGTAAGACGATGATTTTTCGGCTATAACGAGGCTCATGCCGCCTTTGCCCGAGGGAACGGCACAATGCTATTACTTGCTGGGGTGTCCGGGAACTTTTAAAACGCCCCGGGCTCCATAGGCAGGTGCCAGAGAGAAGGGGACAGCGTCGGTTGTCTGCGTAGCCTGACGAAGGATACGCCAGCGGATTCGACGACAAGATCATTCACGCAGCCGGCCAGGGCCGTGCTGCGTTTTTCGTGTGGGCCCGTTTGAAGGGTCGCAGGAAACTTGCTTGAAGGGGGAGAACTTTTGCCGACAGTCCGAGTCTATGTTTGCAAGCCTGATCGATTAGCAATGGCAGCCTCCTTCAAGTCCAATGAGGAGCATTCATGCTAACCCAGGAAGAGGATCAGCAGCTGGTCGAACGCGTGCAACGCGGCGATCGGCGGGCTTTCGATCTGCTAGTGCTGAAATACCAGCACAAAATTCTCGGGTTGATCGTGCGCTTTGTGCACGACACCCATGAAGCCCAGGATGTGGCACAGGAAGCGTTTATCAAAGCCTACCGTGCGCTGGGAAATTTTCGCGGTGACAGTGCGTTCTATACCTGGCTGTACCGCATCGCCATCAACACGGCGAAAAACTATCTGGTGTCCCGCGGTCGCAGGCCTCCAGACAGCGATGTGAGTTCCGAAGATGCCGAGTTCTACGATGGCGATCATGGCCTCAAGGATCTCGAATCGCCGGAGCGTGCGTTGCTCCGGGATGAGATCGAAGGCACCGTCCATCGAACCATTCAGCAACTGCCGGAAGATTTGCGTACAGCGTTAACTTTACGTGAATTCGACGGTCTGAGTTATGAGGACATTGCAGCCGTCATGCAATGTCCGGTGGGCACCGTGCGCTCCCGGATTTTCCGCGCTCGGGAGGCCATCGATAAAGCCCTGCAACCGTTGTTGCAGGAAACCTGAGACAGCGGCGACAGCCAAGAGAGGAACCGTCATGAGTCGTGAAGCCCTGCAGGAATCGCTGTCCGCGGTGATGGATAACGAAGCGGACGAATTGGAATTGCGTCGAGTGCTCAACGCCCTCGATGATGCCGACACTCGTGCCACCTGGTCGCGTTATCAGGTTGCCCGGGCTGTGATGCACAAGGATCTGTTGGACCCGCGCCTGGATATCGCATCGGCTGTATCGGCGGCGCTGGCTGGCGAAGATGTGCCAGCCAGGAACACCCGTGGTCCGTGGCGCACCCTCGGTCGCCTGGCGGTGGCCGCTTCGGTGACCATGGCGGTGCTGGCCGGCGTGCGGTTCTACAACCAGGACGAGATTGCCGGCGCCCAACTGGCCCAGCAATCCAATCAGCCGGGCTTGGCCGCGCCAACGGCGAAGGGCCCTGCGGTATTGGCCGGCTATACTGAAGGCTCCGAGCCTACCGGGCCGATGGCCAACGGTGTGCTGCAACAAGGCCAGGCCGGTTGGGACCAGCGTCTGCCAGGCTACCTGCGCCAGCATGCCCAGCAAGCTGCCCTGAAAGGCACCGAGAGCGCGCTGCCCTACGCACGTGCAGCCAGCCTGGAAACCGCCAAGTAAGGAGGATCATGCGCGCACTACCTCTTTTCACGCTTGCCCTGGCCGGCGGATTCGCTCTCGCCGCCCAGGCCGACGAAGCCCAGGACTGGCTGAGCCGTCTTGGGCAAGCCGAGCAGCAGCAAAGCTTCCAGGGCACCTTCGTCTACGAACGCAATGGCAGTTTCTCGACCCACAGTATCTGGCATCTGGTCCAGAACGGTCAGGTTCGCGAACGCCTGCTGCAGCTCGATGGGTCGGCACAAGAGGTGGTACGGGTCGATGGACGCACCGAATGCGTCAGCGGCATGTTGGTAGCGGGGCTCGGCCAATCGCCTGATGCCCATGCCCGCGCGCTTGATCCACAGAAACTCAAGTCCTGGTATGACCTCGCGATCGTTGGCAAGTCCCGCGTCGCCGGTCGCCCTGCGGTGATCGTCTCCCTGACGCCTCGCGATCAGCATCGCTATGGCTTCGAACTGCATCTGGACCGCCAGACCGGCTTGCCCCTGAAGTCGTTGCTGATCAACGACAAGGGCCAGTTGCTCGAACGCTTCCAGTTCACCGAACTCAATACCACCGATATCCCTCAGGACAGCCAATTGCAGGGCGGTGCCGAATGCAAGCCGGTGACCCAGGCCGGCAACCAGGCCCAGGCCAGCAAGGTGGCCCAGCAATGGCATTCCGATTGGCTACCGCCGGGTTTCGAGCTGGTGAACAGTTCGGCGCGTGTCGATCCGCAGACCAAAACCCAGGTCAGCAGCCTGATGTATGACGATGGCCTGGCGCGATTCTCGGTGTTCCTCGAGCCCCTCCACGGCGCCAACATCGCCGATACCCGCACCCAACTCGGCCCGACCGTTGCCGTCTCCCGGCGCCTGACCACGCCGACCGGGGAGATCATGGTCACGGTCGTGGGCGAAATTCCCATCGGGACCGCCGAACGTATCGCCCTGTCGATGCGCACCGGCGATGCGCAGGCTGCCCGGCAGTGAGAGACTGAACCATGACGTCTGTCGCCTCGATCCTGCGCCCACCTGCACGCTGTCTGGCAGCGGGATCGAGATGCCGAAATGTCTGGTGATTATTTTCCCTTGCAAACCAATCGGAATTTTCCTATAGGTCAGGACCCTCTCGGCCCTGGCCTTGTGTGTTGTTCCCGGTCCGTAATCCAGGCTTAATCGTCTTTGGGTTTTATGGTACCTGTCGCTTAACCATGCTCGTTATTCACGGGAGCCGTATGTCGATACCAAGCTTGAAATCCTATCTGTCCATTTTCGCCACGGTCCTGCTTCTTGGGCAGGCGGTGGCGGCCCAGGCCGCGGAGCTGCCCGATTTCACCCAGTTGGTGGAGCAGGCCTCGCCGGCGGTGGTGAACATCAGTACCACCCAGAAGCTGCCGGACCGCAAGGTTTCGGATATCCAGGGGCTGGAAGGCCTGCCTCCGGAGATCCAGCAGTTCTTCCGCGGCTTCCCGCAACCGCGCGGCCCGAAAGGGGGCGGCGGCGGTCGGCAGCGTGAAGCCCAGTCGCTGGGCTCGGGGTTCATCATTTCCAATGACGGCTATATCCTGACCAACAACCATGTGGTCGCCGATGCGGACGAGATCCTCGTGCGCCTGGCCGACCGTAGCGAGCTCAAGGCCAAGCTGGTCGGCACCGATCCGCGTTCCGACGTGGCCCTGCTGAAGATCGACGGCAAGAACCTGCCGACCCTCAAGCTCGGCAAGTCCAAGGACCTGAAACCTGGCCAGTGGGTCGTCGCCATCGGTTCGCCGTTCGGCTTCGACCACACCGTGACCCAGGGTATCGTCAGCGCCGTGGGCCGCAGCCTGCCGAACGAGAACTATGTACCGTTCATCCAGACCGACGTGCCGATCAACCCGGGCAACTCCGGTGGTCCGCTGTTCAACCTCAACGGTGAAGTGGTCGGTATCAACTCGCAGATCTATACCCGTTCCGGTGGCTTCATGGGCGTCTCCTTCGCCATCCCGATCGACGTGGCCATGGACGTTTCCAACCAGTTGAAAGCCGGTGGCAAGGTCAGCCGGGGCTGGCTGGGCGTGGTCATCCAGGAGGTCAACAAGGACCTGGCCGAATCGTTCGGCCTGGACAAGCCGGCCGGTGCCCTGGTCGCCCAGGTGCAGGATGACGGCCCGGCGGCCAAGGGTGGTCTGCAGGTGGGTGACGTGATCCTCAGCATGAACGGCCAGCCTATCGAGATGTCCGCCGACCTGCCGCACCTGGTCGGTGCGCTGAAGGCGGGCGAGAAGGCCAAGCTGGAAGTGGTTCGTGAAGGCCAGCGCAAGACCATCGAGTTGACCGTCGGGGCAATTCCGGACGAAGGCAAGGAAATGGACAGCGGCAAGTCGGCCGGTGCCGAGCGCAGCAGCAACCGTCTGGGCGTTTCCGTTGCCGACCTGAGCGATGAGCAGAAGAAGGCCAACGACCTGGTCAAGGGCGGCGTGGTCATCAAGGAAGTCCAGGATGGTCCTGCGGCGCTGATCGGCCTGCAGCCGGGCGATGTGATCACTCACCTGAACAACCAGGCGATCACCGATGCCAAGCAGTTCACCGAAATCGCCAAGGCCCTGCCGAAGAATCGTTCGGTGTCGATGCGTGTCCTGCGTCAGGGACGTGCGAGCTTCATCACCTTCAAGCTGGCCGAGTAAACCAGCCGGTTGGTGACTGGATGTAGAAAAGCCCGCCTTGAAATGAGGCGGGCTTTTTCATGGGCGGGCGGAAAGTCTCAGCGCTGCTTGGGGATGCGTACCAGCCGACTGTCGGAATAGATGTCGTGCCAGCTGCGTTTCTGCTTGTCCAGCAGTACCCAGATGAAGCCCAGGCCAGCGAAGAGCATGGAAACGATAGCGATGAGAAAGCGCAGCAGGGCCTGCCAGAGGCTGATGGCAGAACCATCGGCGTTCTGTACGCGAATGCCCCATACCTGCATGCCCAGGGTCTGGCCCTTGTAGGTCCAGAATTTGGCGAAGAAGCCGAACAGTACGCAGAACACCACGGTCGAGAACAAGGGGTCGCCGTCCAGGGCGCCGGAGTCCGCCAGGGTCTTGAGGCGCTGCTCGCCGATGATTGCCATCTGCGCCAGCTTGTAGATGAAGCCGGTCACGATCAGCAGGGCGGTGCACAGCAGGGCGTCATAGAACATCGCAGCCAGGCGACGGCCCAGGCCGGCGGCGGGGAAGTCACCCTGTGGGCTTAGTACGTGCTTCGTCATGGGGGCTTTCTCTCGAGGAAAAGGCCATTTTACGAAGCTACCCCCATAAAACCAGACCTGCAGCGGTTGATGCATAAACCGCGCACATAAAAAAAGCCCCTGATGTCACCATCAGGGGCTTTTCAGGCATGAAAACCGAACTCAGTTTTCTGCGATGACTTCGTCAGCCTGCAGGCCTTTCTGGCCCTGTACTGCGATGAAGGTCACTTTCTGGCCTTCTTTCAGGCTCTTGAAGCCGCTGCCCTGAATGGCGCGGAAGTGGACGAACAGATCCGGACCGCTCTCAGGAGTGATAAAACCAAAACCCTTTTCGTCGTTAAACCACTTGACGGTACCGCTCTTACGTTCGGACATTTCTTATTTCCTTTGACGCTAAAAATTAATGACAGCCCCTTTCGCTGGAAAGAGTACTGGGCTGGGTTGCAGGAAAGTAAGAGACGTCGAACGGGTTGTAGCGAACTTAAAGCTACTGCCCAGGTCACGATTCCAAGCGACCCATGCAAACACAGTAGGGAAACTCTACGCCAACTGTGGGAGAAAAAACAAGCCCCCGTCCATCCCGCGATTTGA
Source organism: Pseudomonas sp. Tof1 (assembly GCF_055390395.1). Lineage (NCBI taxonomy): Bacteria > Pseudomonadati > Pseudomonadota > Gammaproteobacteria > Pseudomonadales > Pseudomonadaceae > Pseudomonas > Pseudomonas sp. Tof1. The sequence continues at coordinate 1,419,473 of NZ_AP024344.1, forward strand.
GGCCGTTTGCCGCAGTTTTCGCGGGCTCTGGCGGGGACATCCCGGACATTCAGGCATTCACTTGTGTTCGACTGTTATAAGCCAAGTTCACTTGCGAATATATGCACTGGTTTGTGGCGGACACGTTACAAACCAGTGCACAGTTTCATTACCGTTAGTTGTTACTGTTGGTATCAACCACGATAGTAACGTTGTGCGACAAACGGCATTTTGCTGACTTTCAGCGGGATGCGCTTGCCTCGTACGATGGCCCAGACCTGGCTGTCCAGAGCGCAGTGGGCGGCATCCAGGTAGCCCATGGCCAGCGGTGCGCCGAGGGTCGGGCCGAAACCACCGCTGCACACGCTGCCGATCACCGTGCCGGCTTCGTCGACGATTTCCGCACCTTCGCGTACGGGAGTCCGCTCCTGGGGCAGCAGGCCAACACGCTTGCGCTGCACCCCCTGTTGCTGTTGGGCGAAGACCTGCTCGGCACCGGGGAAGCCACCGGCACGGGCGCCATCGGCACGCCGGGCCTTGGATATGGCCCAGAGCAGGTTGGCCTCCACGGGCGTGGTCTGCTCGTTCATGTCGTGCCCGTAGAGGCACAGGCCGGCTTCCAGGCGTAGCGAATCGCGGGCGCCGAGGCCGATGGCCTCGACTTCGGTCTCGGCCAGCAGGCTGCGGGCCAGGCTTTCGGCACTGGCTGCCGGCACGGAAATCTCGAAGCCGTCTTCACCGGTGTAGCCGGAGCGGCTGACGTAGCAGTCGACCCCCAGCAGGCGCAGTGGCGCGAACTGCATGAAGGTCATCCGGGTTACTTCCGGTGCCAGGCGCGCCAGCACGGTAACGGCGGCGGGACCTTGCAGGGCGAGCAGGGCGCGCTCCTCGAACAGCGGCTGCACCTCGCACAGATGCCCCAGGTGCTTGCGCAGGTGGGCCAGGTCCTGTTCCTTGCAGGCGGCGTTGACCACCAGGAACAGCTCGTCGTTACCCAGGTTGGCGACCATCAGGTCGTCGAGGATGCCGCCGTTTTCGTTGGTGAACATCGCATAGCGCTGCATGCCCACCGGCAGGTCGACGATATCCACCGGCACCAGGCTTTCCAGGGCCTTGGCGGCCCCGGCGCCGACCAGGCGGATCTGGCCCATGTGCGAGACATCGAACAACCCGGCCTGGTCACGGGTGTGCTGGTGTTCCTTGAGGACGCCCAGCGGGTACTGCACCGGCATTTCATAGCCGGCGAACGGCACCATGCGTGCCCCGAGTTGCAGGTGCAGGGCGTGCAGCGGGGTTTTCAGCAGGTTTTCGGTGGACATCTTCAACTCCTGGAAATTGTCGGAAGGCGGCTTGCGCCAGCCTCGCCGATCAGCATTCGATAATGTTTACGGCCAGACCGCCACGGGCGGTCTCCTTGTATTTGCTCTTCATGTCGGCACCGGTCTGGCGCATGGTGCGGATCACCTTGTCGAGGGAAACGAAGTGCTGGCCGTCACCGCGCAAGGCCATGCGCACGGCATTGATGGCCTTGACCGAACCCATCGCGTTGCGCTCGATGCACGGTACCTGCACCAGCCCGCCGATCGGGTCGCAGGTCAGCCCGAGGTTGTGCTCCATGCCGATTTCGGCGGCGTTCTCGACCTGTTGCACGCTGCCGCCGAGCACCTCGCAGAGGGCGCCGGCGGCCATCGAGCAGGCCACGCCGACCTCGCCCTGGCAGCCGACTTCGGCGCCGGAGATCGAGGCGTTCTCCTTGTAGAGGATGCCGATCGCGGCGGCGGTGAGCAGGAAGCGCACCACGCCATCCTCGTTGGCTCCGGGGATGAAACGCATGTAGTAATGCAGTACGGCGGGGATGATCCCGGCCGCACCGTTGGTCGGCGCGGTGACCACCCGGCCGCCGTTGGCGTTTTCCTCGTTGACCGCCAGGGCGTAGAGGTTGACCCAGTCCAGTACCGACAGCGCATCGCGCAGGGCCGCTTCCGGGTTCTTGCACAGCTGCCGGTGCAGTGCGGCCGCCCGACGCTTGACCTTGAGGCCGCCCTGGAGGATGCCTTCATTACGACAGCCGGCGGCGACGCAGTCCTGCATCACCTGCCAGATCTTCAGCAGGCCGGCGCGGGTTTCCGCCTCGGGCCGCCAGGCGCTTTCGTTGGTCAGCATGACCTGGCTGATGGACAGGCCGTAGGTGCTGCAGTGGCCCAGCAGCTCCTTGGCGCTCTTGAACGGAAAGGTCAGCGGGGTGCTGTCCTCGACGATGCGGTCGGCACCGGCGGCATCTTCGTCGACGACGAAACCGCCGCCGACCGAGTAGTACTCGCGGCTGCGGATCTGGATGCCGGCGCTGTCGAAGGCGCGAAAGATCATGCCGTTGGGGTGATAGGCCAACGGTTTGCGGATCATCGCCAGGTGAAGTTTTTCGCTGAATTCGATGGAATGTTCGCCGAGCAGTTTCAGGCGTCCGCTGCTACGAATGGCTTGCAGACGATCGGCGACGGTTTCGGTATCGACGGTATCGGGGTGCTCGCCCTCGAGCCCGAGCAGCACGGCCTTGTCGCTGCCGTGGCCCTTGCCGGTGGCGCCGAGCGAGCCGTACAGCTCAACCTTGACGCAAGTGGTCTGCTCCAGCAGGTTCTCGCGACGCAGGCCTTCGACGAAACGTGCGGCGGCGCGCATCGGTCCGACGGTGTGGGAGCTGGAGGGACCGATGCCGATCTTGAACAGGTCGAACACGCTCAGGGACATGTGGGTTCTCCGGGGTCGTTCTTATTATGGTGAGGACGCAGTCCCCTGCGGGAGCCAGCAAGCCGGCTCCCACAGGGGGTGAGTCATGTGATCAAGCGTAGTTCTCGATCGATGGGCAGGCGCAGACCAGGTTGCGGTCGCCGAACACGTTGTCGACGCGACCGACCGGCGGCCAGTACTTGCCTTCGACCAGCGATGCCACCGGGTAAACCGCCTGCTCGCGGCTGTACGGGTGCGCCCACTCGCCGACCAGTTCCGCCGCGGTGTGCGGGGCGTTCTTCAGCGGGTTGTCGTCCTTGTCCAGGCTGCCGTTTTCCACCGCGCGGATTTCCTCGCGGATGCGGATCATGGCGTCGCAGAAGCGGTCCAGTTCTTCTCTGGACTCACTTTCGGTCGGCTCGATCATCAGCGTGCCGGCGACCGGGAACGACATGGTCGGGGCGTGGAAACCGAAGTCGATCAGGCGCTTGGCGACGTCGTCGACGCTGATGCCGCTGCTGTCCTTCAGCGGGCGCAAGTCGAGGATGCACTCGTGGGCCACCAGGCCGTTGCTGCCGGTGTACAGCACCGGGTAGTGCTCTTCCAGGCGCCGGGAGATGTAGTTGGCATTGAGGATGGCCAGTTGCGAGGCGCGTTTGAGACCTTCGCCGCCCATCATCCGGATGTACATCCAGGTGATCGGCAGAATGCTTGCGCTGCCGAACGGTGCCGCGCAGACCGCGCCTTCCTTGCGCTCCATCACGCCATGGCCGGGCAGGAACGGCGCCAGGTGCGACTTCACGCCGATCGGGCCGACGCCCGGGCCGCCACCGCCGTGGGGGATGCAGAAGGTCTTGTGCAGGTTCAGGTGCGAGACGTCGCCGCCGAACTTGCCGGGGGCGCAGAGGCCGACCATCGCGTTCATGTTGGCACCGTCGATGTACACCTGGCCGCCGTTGTCGTGGACGATGCCGCAGATTTCGCGGATGCCTTCCTCGAACACGCCATGGGTCGACGGGTAGGTGATCATCAGCGCGGCGAGGTGTTCGCGGTGCTCGATGGCCTTGGCCCGCAGGTCCTCGATATCGACGTTGCCACGGGCATCGCAGGCGGTGACCACCACGCGCATGCCGGCCATGTGGGCGGTGGCCGGGTTGGTACCGTGGGCCGACGACGGGATCAGGCAGATATCGCGACGGCCTTCGCCGCGGCTCTGATGGTAGGCGCGGATCGCCAGCAGACCGGCGTACTCGCCCTGGGAGCCGGCGTTCGGCTGCAGGGAGACCGCGTCATAGCCGGTGGCGGCGCAGAGCATCGCTTCCAGTTCGTCGGTCAGTTGCTGGTAGCCGGCACTCTGTTCGGCCGGGGCGAAAGGGTGCAGGGCACCGAACTCGGCCCAGGTCACCGGGATCATCTCGCTGGCGGCGTTGAGCTTCATGGTGCACGAGCCCAGCGGGATCATGGTGCGGTCCAGGGCCAGGTCCTTGTCCGCCAGCCGGCGCAGGTAGCGCATCAGCTCGGTTTCCGAGTGGTAGCGGTTGAACACCGGGTGGCTGAGGATCGGCGACTGGCGAACCAGGGCTGCAGGGATACTGTCCTGGGCCGCGGTGGCGAGGGCGGCGAAGTCCGGCAGCGCCTTGCCCTCGGCCAGCAGGGCCCAGAGGGTTTCGACATCGGCCTGGCCGCAGGTTTCGTCCAGCGACAGGCCCAGGCGCTCGCCATCGACCACCCGCAGGTTGATCTGCTGCTCCCGGGCCTTGGCCAGCAGAGCCGCGGTCTGGGCACCGGTCTTGAGTGTCAGGGTGTCGAAAAAGCTGTTCTGCTCGACGGCCAGGCCCAGCGCGGCCAGGCCCTTGGCCAGGATCGCGGTCAGGCGGTGGGTACGCCGGGCGATCTGCGTCAGCCCCTTGGGACCGTGATACACGGCGTACATGCTGGCGATGTTGGCCAGCAGCACCTGGGCGGTGCAGATGTTGCTGGTGGCCTTCTCGCGGCGGATGTGTTGCTCGCGGGTCTGCATCGCCAGACGCAGGGCCGGCTTGCCGAAACGGTCCACCGAAACACCGACCAGGCGGCCGGGCATGTCGCGCTTGAACGCATCACGGGTGGAGAAGTAGGCCGCGTGCGGGCCGCCGAAGCCCAGCGGTACACCAAAGCGCTGGGCGCTGCCGATGGCGACATCGGCACCGAATTCGCCCGGCGGAGTCAGCAGGGTCAGCGCCAGCAGGTCGGCGGCGACCGCGACCAGGGCGTTGGCGGCGTGGAAGCGTTCGGTCAGTTCGCGATAGTCGAACAGATCGCCGTTGCTCGCCGGGTATTGCAGCAGTGCACCGAAGAAGCTGCTGACATCGCCCAGTGCGTGTTCGTCACCGACCACCACCTCGATGCCCAGCGGCTCGGCACGGGTGCGCAGCACGTCGAGGGTCTGCGGATGGCAGTGCACGGAAGCGAAGAAGGCGTGGCTGCCCTTGTTCTTGCTCAGGCGCTTGCAGAAGGTCATGGCTTCGGCGGCGGCGGTGGCCTCGTCGAGCAGCGAGGCGTTGGCGATCGGCAGGCCGGTGAGGTCGCTGATCAGGGTCTGGAAGTTCAGCAGCGCTTCCAGGCGGCCCTGGGAAATTTCCGGCTGGTAGGGGGTGTAGGCGGTGTACCAGGCCGGGTTCTCCAGCAGGTTGCGCAGGATCGGCGCCGGCGTGTGACAGTTGTAGTAGCCCTGGCCGATGTAGGTCTTGAACAACTGGTTCTGTGCGGCGATGGCCTTGATCGATGCCAGGGCATCGGCTTCGCTCTGGCCGGCCGGCAGGTCGAGGACGCTGGTGCCCTTGATGCTGTCGGGAATCACGCTGGCAGCCAGGGCTTCCAGGGAGTCGAAACCGAGGGTGGCGAGCATGGCGCGTTCGTCATCCTGGCGTGGGCCGATGTGACGGGCGATGAATTCGTTGGCGGTGCCGAGGTTGATGGTCATGGTGGTTCCTCAGGCCTGGGCTTCGATCAGGCGCTCGTAGGCGGCCTGATCCAGCAGTTGGCCGACAGCGGCGGCATCGGCGGGTTTGAAGCGGAAGAACCAGCCTTCGCCCAGCGGGTCTTCGTTGACCAGTTCCGGGCTGTCTTCCAGTGCCGGGTTGACCTCCAGCACTTCCCCGTCCAGAGGCATGTACACGCCGCTGGCGGCCTTGACCGATTCCACGGTGGCGGCTTCGGCGCCCTTGTCGTAGGCCTGCAGTTCCGGCAACTGGACGAATACGACATCACCGAGGGCGTTCTGGGCGAACGCCGTGATCCCGACCGTTACGCTGCCATCGGCTTCGGTACGCAGCCACTCGTGGTCTTCGGTAAAACGCAACTCGGTCATGGAAACACTCCTCAAGGGCCAGATTCGTCTGGTGGACGCTATTGAAGGCGAGGACTTCGCCCCGCTTGAATGGGACTCCCTTAGCAAGTTTGCGGCCAATCGGGTGAGGAGCTTGAAAATCAAGGGTTTGGCGCAGGTTTCGGCGCAGTTGCCGCGAATGGGCTGTAGTGAAATCGCTACAGTCTGGGCGGCCGAAAAAAGCGCAACGGGATCAAAGTCTTGTCAGAATGGGGAAGGCAGTCGTTGTAGCGAAATCGTTCCGCTGTATCGCTTTCAGTACAGATGAGTGTCGCTTCTGGAGTGGTCGCAGGGGATGGTTGTTCCCGGAGGTCGGCCGCTGGCCGCCTGCTGGTGTACCCCGCGGGTCGGTTTGCAGCCAGGGATAGGGTGGCGGTTCAGGGCTTGCCGGGAATCCCGTACTTGCGCAGGCGATGGGCAATCGCCGTGTGGGAGGTCTGCAGGCGGTTGGCCAACTGGCGGGTCGATGGGTATTGGGCGTAGAGCTTTTCCAGCAGGTTGCGCTCGAAATCCTCGACCGCCTGTTCCAGGCTTTCGATTTCGCCGTCGCTCTCGCGCGCCACGGAGGTGCCGGCGATGTCCAGGTCGCCGATATCCACCAGGCTGCCCTCGCAGATCGCCGCCGCGCGGAAGATCACGTTCTGCAACTGGCGGACGTTGCCCGGCCAGCGGTTGCCCAGCAGCGCCGGGTAGGTGCCGGGGGCGAGCCGGCACACCGGGCGCTGGATCTGCGTGCAGGCCTGCTGCATGAAGTAGCGCGCCAGCAGCAGGATATCCTGGCCGCGTTCGCGCAGCGGCGGCACCTCGACGTTGAGGACGTTGAGGCGGTAGAACAGGTCTTCGCGGAAGTTGCCTTCGCTGACCATCTTCTCCAGGTCGCGGTGGGTGGCGCTGATGATCCGCACATTGACCTTGATCTCGCGATCGCCCCCCACCCGGCGAAAGCTGCCGTCATTGAGAAAACGCAGCAGCTTGGCCTGCAGGTACGGCGACATCTCGCCGATTTCGTCGAGAAATACCGTGCCCTGGTTGGCCAGTTCCATCAGCCCCGGCTTGCCGCCGCGCTGGGCGCCGGTGAAGGCGCCGGGGGCATAGCCGAACAGTTCGCTCTCGGCGAGGCTTTCCGGGAGTGCCGCACAGTTCAGGGCGAGAAACGGCGCACCATGACGGGCGCTGATGGCATGGCAGGCACGGGCCACCAGTTCCTTGCCGGTACCGGTTTCGCCCTGGATCAGCAGGGGGGCATCGAGGGCCGCGACCCGCTGGGCCCGGCCTTGAGGGTACGGATCGGCGCCGACTCGCCGAGCAGCGAGTCGAAGCCTTCGGCATGATCGTGATGCAGCGCGGACAGGCGTTCACCGATCCGGCTGGGCTGGTACAGCGTCAGCAGGGCACCGGCATCGGTGATCGGCGTGGCATCGAGCAGCAGCGTCTGGCCATTGACGGTGATTTCCCGCAGCGGCAGGCGAAAGCCGTTCTCCAGCAGGGCATCCAGCAGGCCGGGGTCGGCGAACAGCCCGGCGACGCTTTCCCCCGCCGGCTCGCGGCCGTACAGGGCGACCATGGCCGGGTTGGCCAGCAGCACCACGCCCTGGCTGTCCAGCGCCAGCACCGGATCGGTCATGGCCGCGAGCAGGGCGTCGAGCTGCAGGTGCCGGCGTTGTCCGGGCAGGATGTCCACCACCGTGACCGCCTGAACGCCACGCACACTGAACAGGGCATCGCGCAGCTCTTCCAGCACTTGCGGGCTGAGGGTCGGTGCGTCGATATAGACGTTGGGTGGCACCATCTCCACCGCATCCAGGTTCAGGTTGCGCCCACCGAGCAGCGCCAGGACCTCCTGGGTGATGCCGACGCGGTCGATGAAGCTGACGTGGATACGCATGGGACGGGATACGGTTCCTGGCGAGAAGGGCGCAATTATGCCATCTCCGCCGCAGGCTTCCCACGCGCAATGCTCCGCACCAGCCGCGCGGGCTACTCGAGGTGTTCGGGCTTCATCGGATCGCCGGACTTCACATGCAGTTGCGCGCGCACATCCTCGAACATCTCGTCGTAGTACCGGTGCAGCGCGATGATGTTGGCGCTCTTGGGCATGCCGTGCTGCTGGGCGAGGCGGGTGGCGTGGCGGGCGAAGTCGAAGGCCTGGTCCTTGGCCAGGAAGAACGACTCGTCGAGCGGCTTGTCTTCGATGGTGCCGTGCAGCCGGAACTGCATGCCCTGGCCCTCGCGCGGATCCTGGGCGAGTTCGTAGTCGATGCACAGGTTGTAGCTGAAGTCATCCCTGTTCAGCGCGTGTCGCTCGATATGCAGGTGACCGGGCTCGAACTTGGCCATGGTGATGTCTCCTTACAAGGCGTGAGTAGGGCAGACCATGGCCTGCCCCGAAGGTTCTCATGAATAGACGATGCCGGGTTGGGCGGTACTGACCCGGGTGCCCGCTTTACCTTGGACGATAGCCTCGATATCCGCCAGCGAGCCGATCACCGCAACCTTGCCGGTCTGCCGGGCGAACTCGCAGGCGGCCTCGACTTTCGGGCCCATGGAGCCGGCGGCGAAGCCGAGTTTTTCCAGGTCGTCGGGGTGCGCCTGGGCGATCGCCTTCCGGGTCGGCTTGCCCCAGTCGACGAAGGCCGCGCTGACGTCGGTGGCGATCACCAGCAGGTCGCATTCCAGCTGCCGGGCCAGCAGCGCCGAACACAGGTCCTTGTCGATCACCGCCTCGATGCCTTGCAGCTTGCGGTTTTCGTCGTACATCGTCGGAATCCCGCCGCCGCCGGCGCAGATCACGATGCTGCCGTTTTCCAGCAGCCACTTGATCGGACGGATCTCGAAGATGCGCTTGGGTTTCGGGCTGGCGACCACCCGGCGGAACCGGTCGCCGTCGGGGGCGATGCTCCAGCCTTTTTCCGCGGCCAGCCGTTCGGCCTCTTCCCTGGTATAGACCGGGCCGATGGGTTTGCTCGGCTGCTGGAAGGCCGGGTCGCCGGGGTCGACCTCGACCTGGGTCAGCAGGGTGGCGAAGGGCACTTCGAAATCCAGCAGGTTGCCCAGTTCCTGTTCGATGATGTAGCCGATCATGCCCTCGGTTTCTGCGCCGAGGACATCCAGCGGGTAGGGCGAAACCTGGGTGTAGGCGGCCGCCTGCAATGACAGCAGACCGACCTGCGGCCCGTTGCCGTGGGCGATCACCAGTTGGTTGCCAGGGTGGATTTTCGCGATCTGTTCGGCAGCGATACGGATGTTGGCGCGTTGGTTGTCCGCGGTCATGGGTTCACCACGGCGCAGAAGGGCGTTGCCGCCCAGGGCTACGACGATACGCATGGTGCAGTCCTTCTTTGAGAGTCGTGTGGCCGGTTTTGGGGGGAGTGGGCTTGGCCGCCAAGGGCTTCGCGGCGGTGCGGCGTCCCGACAAGCCCGCTCCGGCAGGGTCAGATATCCGCCAACGCCGCCACCAGGATCGCCTTGATGGTGTGCATGCGGTTTTCCGCCTGTTCGAAGGCGATGTTGGCCGGCGACTCGAACACCTCCTCGGTGACCTCCACGCCATTGGCCAGGTGCGGGTAACGGGCAGCGATGTCCTTGCCGACCTTGGTCTCGCTGTTGTGGAACGCCGGCAGGCAGTGCATGAATTTGACCCGTGGATTGCCTGCGGCCTTCATCAGCCGGCTGTTGACCTGGTACGGCAGCAACTGCTCGATGCGTTCATCCCAGGCCTCCACCGGCTCGCCCATGGAGACCCACACGTCGGTGTGGATGAAATCCACGCCCTTGACCGCCGCCACGGGGTCCTCGGTGAGGGTGATGCGTGCGCCGCTGTCCTCGGCGAACGCCTGGCACTGGGCGATGAAGTCGGCATGGGGCCACAGCGCCTTCGGCGCGGCGATTCGCACGTCCATGCCGAGCTTGGCGCCGATCATCAGCAGTGAGTTGCCCATGTTGTAGCGGGCATCGCCCAGGTAGGCGTAGCTGATGTCATGCAGCGGCTTGTCGCTGTGCTCGCGCATGGTCAGCACGTCGGCGATCATCTGGGTCGGGTGGAACTCGGCGGTCAGGCCGTTGAACACCGGCACGCCGGCGAACCGGGCCAGTTCCTCGACGATCTCCTGTTCGAAGCCGCGGTACTCGATGGCGTCGAACATCCGTCCGAGGACGCGGGCCGTATCCTTCATGCTTTCCTTGTGGCCGATCTGCGATGACACCGGGTCGATGTAGGTGACGTGGGCGCCCTGGTCATGGGCCGCGACCTCGAAGGCACAGCGGGTGCGGGTCGAGGTCTTCTCGAAGATCAGCGCGATGTTCTTGCCCTTGAGGTGCGGCCGCTCGGTGCCGGTGTACTTGGCACGCTTGAGGTCGCGGGACAGGTCGAGCAGGTAGTGCAGCTCGCGGTTGGTGTGGTGCATCAAGCTCAGCAGGCTGCGGTTGCGCATGTTGAAAGCCATGTTGGGTATCTCCCTGGATATATCGGTTGTCGCCACGATCGGCCGGCCTTTCTCGCCCTTCTTGTAGGAGCCGGGCTTGCCCGCGAATAGGCCCTCAAGCCTGGCGCTGCCTAAACGGACGCCTTCGCGGGCAAGCCCTGCTCCTACAAGGGCCGGTGCCCTGGGGAACCGTGGCGGGTTGTCGGTCAGTAGTCGATGGGGTCGCGGATGATCGGGCAGGTCATGCAGTGACCGCCGCCACGGCCGCGGCCGAGTTCGCCGGCACTGATGGTGATGACCTCGACGCCGGCCTTGCGCAGCAGGGTGTTGGTGTAGGTGTTGCGGTCGTAACCGATCACCACGCCCGGCTCCACGGCGACCACGTTGTTGCCGTCATCCCACTGTTCCCGTTCGGCGGCGAAGCTGTTGCCGCCGGTCTCCACCACGCGCAGGGCCTTGAGGCCGAGGGCCTTGGCGACGGTGTCGAGGAAGCTGGTTTCCTCGCGGCGTACATCGATGCCGCCCGGCTTGCTCTCGTCGGGCCGCAGGCTGAAGGCGACGATCTGGTTCACCACTTCCGGGAAGACGGTCACCAGGTCGCGGTCGCAGAAGCTGAACACGGTGTCCAGGTGCATGGCCGCGCGGGACTTCGGCAGGCCGGCGACGATCACCCGTTCCACCGCCTTGTTCTTGAACAGGTTCAGCGCCAACTGGCCGATGGCCTGGCGCGAGGAACGCTCGCCCATGCCGATCAGGACCACGCCGTTGCCGATCGGCATCACGTCGCCGCCCTCTAGGGTGGCGTTACCGTGCTCCTGGTCCGGGTCGCCGTACCAGACCTGGAAGTCGGCGTTGACGAATTCCGGGTGGAATTTATAGATGGCCGTGGCCAGCAGGGTTTCCTGGCGGCGTGCCGGCCAGTACATCGGGTTGAGGGTGACCCCGCCGTAGATCCAGCAGGTGGTGTCCCGGGTGAACTGGGTATTGGGCAGTGGCGGCAGGATGAAGCTGGAGTGGCCGAGGAAGTCACGGAACATCTGGATGGTCTTGCCGCCGAAGCTGTCGGGCAAGTCGTCGGCCGATATCCCGCCGATGAGGAACTCGGCGGCCTTGCGGGGTTCCAGGCTGCGCAGCCACGAGCCGACTTCGTTGACCAGGCCGATTCCGACCTGATTGGCGGTGAGCTTGCGATCGAGAATCCAGTCCAGGGCTTCCGTCTGGCCGACGATGTCGGTCAGCAGATTGTGCATTTCCAGCACGTCGATATCGCGTTCGCGCATCTTGGTGACGAAGTCGAAGTGATCGCGCTTGGCCTGGGCGACCCAGAGCACATCGTCGAACAGCAGTTCGTCGCAGTTGTTCGGGGTCAGCCGCTGGTGGGCCAGGCCGGGGGAGCACACCATCACCTTGCGCAGTTTGCCGGCTTCGGAGTGGACGCCGTACTTCACTTTTTCCGTGGTCATTGCAGATCCTCCAGAGGGAACGAACAGGGGGTTACAGCGTCAGGAAGCCGTCGTACAGGCCGTAGGCGGCCAGCAGGGCGCCAGCGACCACTGCGGTGAAAATCAGCTTCTCGACGGGGGTGAAAATGGGTTTGCCCAGCTCGTGCTTGGCCTTGGCGAACAGGATCGCGCCCGGGGCGTAGAGCAGGGCGGACAGCAGCAGGTACTTCACCCCACCGGCGTACAGCAGCCAGATCGCGTAGAGCAGGGCGATGGCCGCGATGCACAGGTCCTTGCGGCGTTCGGCCGGGGCGTTTTCATAGGTTTCGCCACGTACCGCCAGCAGCACCGCATAGGCCGCCGACCACAGATAGGGCACCAGGATCATCGAGGTGGCGAGGTAGATCAGCGACAGGTAGGTACTGGCGGAAAACAGCGTGATGACCAGGAACACCTGGACCATGGCGTTGGTCAGCCAGAGGGCGTTGGCCGGCACGTGATTGGCGTTCTCGCGGCGCAGGAACGCCGGCATGGTGTGGTCGCGGGCGGCGGCGAACATGATCTCGGCGCACAGCAGCACCCACGACAACAGGGCCCCGAGCAGCGAGATGATCAGGCCGATGCTGATCAGCCGCGCGCCCCAGTGACCGACCACGTGCTCGAGCACGGCGGCCATGGACGGGTTCTGCAGCTTGGCCAGTTCCGGCTGGGTCATGATCCCCAGCGACAGCACGTTGACCAGCACCAGCAACAGCAGCACGGTGATGAAACCGATGACCGTTGCCTTGCCCACGTCCGAGCGTTTTTCCGCGCGGGAGGAGAAGATACTCGCGCCCTCGATGCCGATGAACACCCAGACGGTGACCAGCATCATGTTGCGCACCTGGTTCATCACGCTGCCCAGGTTCGGGTTGTTCAGGCCCCAGATGTCAGCGGTGAAAATGTCCAGCTTGAAGGCGAACAGCGCGATCAGTACGAACAGCAGCAACGGCACCACCTTGGCGACCGTGGTCACCAGGTTGATGAACGCTGCTTCCCGGATACCGCGCAACACCAGGAAGTGTACGGCCCACAGCAGCAACGAGGCGCCGACCACCGCCGCGACGGTATTGCCCTCGCCGAAGATCGGGAAGAAGTAGCCCAGGGTGCTGAACAGCAGGACGAAGTAGCCGACGTTGCCCAGCCAGGCGCTGATCCAGTAACCCCAGGCCGAGGAGAAACCCATGTAGTCGCCGAAACCGGCCTTGGCATAGGCGTAGACCCCGCCGTCCAGGTCCGGCTTGCGATTGGCCAGGGTCTGGAACACGAAGGCCAGGGTCAACATGCCCACGGCGGTAATCGCCCAGCCGATCAGGACCGCGCCGACATCGGCGCTGGCGGCCATGTTTTGTGGCAGGGAAAAGATTCCACCGCCGATCATCGAACCCACTACCAGGGCAACCAGGGCGCCCAAGCGTAGTTTTCCGGGAGACTCAGCCATTGCATGACTCCAGTTCAGGAGAAGTGAGGCTCCAGAGTAGGGATGCAGGTTGAGGCGGGAACTGATTCAGATCAGGTTATGGGTGTATCGGATCTTGAATGTCCAACTGCATTTAATTGCGCGGCTATTTATTTTAAGTAATTGATTTTTATTGATTTTTTTATGTTTTTTATGGGCTTGCCGGTCAGGCTTTGTCGCTAATTTGAAAGTTTGTGGCGCCATGAGTTGGAACAGGGTTAATGGTGTAGGACCTACATGTTTCTCAGCGACTGAAATAACTGGAAATAAAAAGGCTGGCCATATAATGGCCAGCCCTCGAAGTCACCACTGGGGTGGGTGCTTGCCCAATTTCGTGGCCGGCAACCGCCAATGCAACGGCGTGCCCTCGATGTTCAGTGGCGGGATCAGGCGATGCGCCGGCCCCCAGGCGGTGTACTCGACCCAGGTGCTACGGTCTCTGGAGGTTTCCCGACGCAGGGGCTGCGGGTCATGGGCCGTCCCCTGCTCCAGCAGCAGTTTCGCCGTGCGTGCCAGCGACAGCCTGGCCGAGCCGCCACGTCCGCTGTGCAGCCGTTCGGTCAACGCGCGGATCGCCGTGGCCGCCATCAGGTAGCCGGTGCCATGGTCCAGTGCTTGCACAGGCAGTGGCGTCGGCACCTGCGCCGGCTTCCAGTGCATGCCGGCCTGGGCGATGCCGCAGCTCATCTGCACCAGGCTGTCGAAGCCGCGGCGGTTGCGCCACGGCCCGCTCCAGCCATAGGCATTGAGGCTGACATCGATCAACCCGGGCGACAGTTGCCGACGGTGCTGCGCAGCGTAGCCCAGCCGTTCCAGTGCGTCGGCCCGATAGCCATGCAGCAGGATATCGGCCTCGCCCAGCAAGCGGTCGAACACCCGTCGGTCGGCGCTGTCGTGCAAGTCCAGGCGGGCGCAGCGTTTGCCCCGGGTGACTTCCGGGACCAGGCTCGGCTCCTCCCAATGGGGCGGATCGATTCGCAACACCTCGGCGCCGAGCCCGGCCAGCATGCGACTGGCGACGGGGCCGGCGAGGATGCGGGTCAGGTCGAGGACCCTGACTCCGGCCAGCGGCTGCGTGGTCGAGCCGCTCCAGGCCCGGGGGTGCGGATCGTCGTCGGTACTGCGCTGGATCAGTGCCTCGGCGTTGACCGCCAGTCCCTGGGGGTGGTTTTTCCAGTCGTCCCAGGTGCGCATTTCGGCAGCGCAGCCTCCGCTGTCGACGATCGCCTGCTCAAGCTCGCCCTTGTTCCAGCGGGCGACGAGCTCGGCCATCACCGCGCGGTCGCCGGCCGGCCCGAGTACCCGCTCGGCGGCGGCCCGATGATGCGGCGCGTTGGTGTGCAGGCGAATCCAGCCATCGGCGGTGGCGTAGTCGCCGGCAATCGGGTCCCAGGGCTCTGGCAGGTTCCAGCCGATGGGGCGCAGGGAGCTGGCGAACCAGAACGAGGCCAGGCGCCGGTCGACGCTGACTCCCGGGTTTTGTCCGGTCTGTTGCCGGAGCAGTTCGGCCACCGCTTCGCCCACGGCCGCCAGGCTGGCGCTGGCCAACTCGGTGACGGCAAAGGCCGAGGGCAGGGCACCGGATTCGGTGAAGTCTGGAGTCGAGGCGGGTAGCTCGAGTGCGGCTTGAATGGATGTCAGCAGATCGGTCATCGAAAGGCCCTCCATGAGTAGAATCATTGCAGCGCAAATATTCGCGGCTGTCGATTTTTGCAGGTCCCTTCCGACGATTGTGCGCTGGACGCGATGGCTGAATCGGATACTTCGCAGAATTGGCTGGGGGCTTGAGGGCCCATTCGCGGGCAAGCCCTGCTTCTACAGGAAGGCGGGGCGTACATCAGTGCGGGGCTTCGCTGCCTTTCAGGGCAGCTCGATGACCGGCAGGCGTTCGGGGCGGGACCAGATCCACAGGTTGCCGAGGGTCATGCCGGCAATGGCCAGGTACACCGGCCAGTGGTGTTCGAGCATCACCAGCATCAGCGTCGCGCACAGCAGCATGCTGACGGTGGCGCTGACCTTGGCCCGACGGGCGATGATCTTGCCGTTGCGCCAGTTGCTCAGGATCGGGCCGAACAGCCGGTGGTTCTCCAGCCAGGCGCTGAGCCGCGGCGAACTGCGGGTGGCGGCCCAGGCGGCCAGCAGGATGAACTCGGTGGTGGGCAGGCCGGGCACGACGATGGCGATCAGGCCGATGCCGAGGCTGACATAGGCAAGCACGCCGAACAGGAGGCGGCTGAGCTTGGAGGACGAGGGTGTTTTGCTGGTCATGGTCTCAATTGTGGTGCGCCGGGCGGCTTGGCTCAAGCCTGGTGTTTCATTCACGTCGGGGCCCTTCGCGGGCAAGCCCTGCTCCTACAGATGTACGCCGTATCCTGGAAGGATGTACGACTTATCTCTGTAGGAGCAGGGCTTGCCTGCGAAGAGGCCTTCGAAACCACCGAAGGTCTTGCAGGCAGACCCGTATTCAGGCCAGCTCAGGCGCCGATTCGTAGGCTTGTTCCAGCAGCACGGTAAAGCGTACGAACGCATCGATGGCTCCTTTCTCCACCGCCGCTTCCTCCTCGGCGCTGAACTCCAGGCCGTCCAGGGTCCTGATGAAGCTCTTCCAGCCCTCGGCACGGCCACCAGCCGGCTCGCCCAGGTGACGGGCACCGAAGGTTTCGCTCAGGCCCAGGCCTACGGCACGCTTGATCAGGAACGCGGCACCGAGCTTGGAACCTTCGGAGACGAAGATCCAGCCCAGGGCTTCGGCCTTGCTCGGGTGCTTCAGGGCACCGGCCACCGGCTCCGGGACTTCGGTATCCAGGTCCGCCAGGTCGGCCTTGGCCGCTTCGGCACGGCAGCGCGCCGGCAGGTCGGGGACGATGGCGATCAGTTCCGGGTCGTTGTACAGCGCCACCAGTTCCGACTGGAACAGATACTGGGCGACCACGAAACGGGCGAAATTGGCCTGGTTCTCGAACGGTGCGTGGGCCTTCACCAGTTGATCGAGCTTGCTGTGTGGCTCGTGGGTGATCTGGTTCAGACGCTGGGAGCGCAGGCTTGGGCGTTGGGTATTGTCCTGGGAGGTCATTGGGGAGTCCTTGGGAATGAGAGGCGCTTTCAGTTACTAGACGAACAAGGAGACGCGCCACAGTAAAAAAACCTCACCCCGCCGTCTGGCAGTGTGGCGGGGGAGGCGGCGGTCGGTCAGATATCCCAGATCAGGTTGACCGAGAAGTTGCGGCCCGGAGCGGTCAGACGGTCGAGGTTGGCCGGGCTGAGCACACCGGCTTCGCCCACGCCGTCGTAGCCACGTACGTCATCCCAGTTCCAGTACTTCTTGTCGGTCAGGTTGTACAGGCCGGCATTGACCGTCACGTCGTCGGTGACCTTGTAGAAGCCGGTCAGGTCGAATACGCCATAGCCCGGGGTCTTGAACTGCTTGCTGCTGGTCAGGCCGTCTGGCGCGTTGAAGGTGCTGTCGTCGACCCGGTCCTTGCGCTTGACCAGGGTCCAGCTCAGCAGTGCCCCGTACTTGTCCTGGTCGTAGCCCAGGCCGAACACGCCGGTGAGCGGGTTGACGCTGTTGATCGGTTCGCCACTGTCATCGTTGCGACCGTAGGCGTAGGACACCGAGCCCTGGGTGTAGAGCCCTTGCGGTGCGCCGAAGTGGTCCAGGTTCAGCCGTCCCTTGACCTCCGCGCCCTTGATGGTGGCGTGCTTGATGTTGTTGGTCTGGAACGTCAGCTCGCTGTAGCCGGGAGCGACCGCGTCTTCGTTGATGAAATCGCGATACTTGTTGTAGAACACCGCCACGTCGAAGGAGCCGGCCTCGAATCGACCGCGCAGGCCGGTTTCGTAGCTTTTGCTTTTTTCCGGCTCCAGGTTCGGGTTGGGTTCGACGTTATAGCCGGTGGTACCGTTCTGGAAGCGACCGTACAGGGCCTTGGCGGACGGGGTGCGGAAACCTTCGGCGTACTGGCCGTACCAGGTGTACTGGTCGGTCAGGGCGTAGGTCAGGCCGAACTTGGGCGAGACGCGGTGCCAGGTCTTGTTCGAACCATCGATCTGGCCACCGCCTGCGGCGGTGATGGTGTTGATGAATGCCTGGGTGATGTGCGGCTTGAGCTCGGTACGGTCGTAGCGCAGGCCGGGCAGGAAGGTCCACTGGTTCCAACTGATCTGGTCCTGGGCGAACAGCGAGTAGGTGTCGATGGTCGGATCGGGGAAATCGCTGGATTTCACCAGGCGATCCAGCGGGCTGTTGCCGCCGACCGCGGTGCAACCCTGGCCGGGTACGGTGCTCACCGCCAGACAGGTGCCACTGCCGCTACGCGAGCCGGTGACCTTTTGCTGCTTGATGGTGCTGCCGTAGGTCAGCAGGTGATCGGTTTCACCGAGGTTGAAGGCCTTGTCCGCCTGGGCGTCGAGTACCCATTGCTGCTCCTTGTAGACCGTGTCCCGGCTGCGCAGCACACGACGCACGAAGGGGAAGTAGTCTTCCAGGGTGCTTTCATCGGTCTTGGCGGTCTGATAATTCAGGCTCAGCTTGACGTGATCGGCCACGGCGCTGTCCAGACCGAAACTGTTCTCGATGCCAAAGCGTTCGCGGGTGACGGTATCGTTGCCGGTACGCGAACGGTACATGCCCACTCCCGTACCATTGCTGAACGGCCCACCCACGGCGCTGCGCTGGTTGGTGTCGATATCGCTCTTGTAGCGCTCGTAGGTCAGGCCCAGGCGCGAGTCATCGTTGTAGTTCCAGCCCAGCTTGGCCAGCACGTTGGTGGTGCGGTTGGTTTCCGGGTTGGCTTCGGTGCGTTTCAGGCCGGTGCCGCCGGTGTCGCCGTAGGACTCGGTTTCGCGGCCGTTGCGCTGGCTCAGGTGCAGCAGGCCATCGAAGTCGCCGGTACGGCCGGCGACGGTGCCGGAGGTCAGCCAGCTGTTGTCGGAGGAGCTGTAGCCGCTCTTAAGGCGGGCGCCGACGTCCTCGCCGGGCTTGATGATGTCGCTCGGATCGAGGGTGTAATAGCTGACTGCGCCACCGATGGCGTTGCTGCCGTAGAGCACCGACGCCGGGCCGCGGAGGATTTCCACGCGCTTGACGATTTCCGGGTCGACGTAGTTGCGGTGGGTCTGTGCATAGGGGCCATTGAAGAAACTGTCGGGAATCTCGACACCATCGACCTGGGTCAGGATGCGGTCGCCATCGATACCGCGGATGTTGTAGCCGCTGATACCGCCGCCGCGCAGGCCCGCGCCGCTGACGGAAACGCCCGGCTCATAGCGCACCAGTTGCTTGATGGTGTTGACGTTCTGCCGGTCGAGCTGCTGGCGGTCCTGCACAGTCACGGTGCTGGGGACCGAGGACACGTCCTGCTCCTGGCGGGTGGCGCTGATGGTCACCTGTTGCAGATTGAGCGTGGTGCCATTGGCCCGCTTTTCCAGGACGACGTTGTTGTCGCCGAGCTTGCGGTAGCTCAGGTTGGTGCCGGTCAGCAACTGCTCCAGGGCCTTTTCCGGGGGCAACGCACCGTGTACGCCAGGCGATGCCACGCCCTGGCCGAGCTCGGCGGGCAAGCCGACCTGCCAACCGGTCACCGCGGTGAACGCATTCAGCGCCGAAACCAGCGGCTGCTGGGCGATGGCGAAATTGTAGTTGGCGAGGCTGCGCGCCGGTTGCGTGGCGCCGCTGGCCGCCAGTACGGGTGTCGCCTGGGCGCCGGCGAGCAGCATGGCGGCGGTAAGCAGGGACAGGGTGCACTGTTGCAGGCCGCCACTGCGGGCCTTGGAGGTGAAACGAGTGGGCATCGATAGCGCTCCGATCTTCGAAACTTATAGTTGCGATGCGATTCGTTATGAGAATCACTTGCATTGGCTATGACGAGACGAATGATCGAGTGCTATCGAGTAAAAAAACTTTCGGTCAGTTGAGAATGACCAGCGCTGGGTACTCCGAGACCCTTGCGGAAGTGATGTGGGCCAGTGAGCGGAGCACGTCCAGCGGCTTGTCCAGGCGGTAGTTGCCGGTCACGGCGACCTTGTCCAACTGCTCGTTGTTGTTGACGATCCAGCCCGGGTAGTAGCGTCGCAGTTCGGCCAGCACCTGGCCCATCGGGCAATTCTCGAACACCAGGCGGCCCTGGATCCACGCCAGGTCCTTCTGTGCATCGAGTTTTTCCGGAGGCCCGAAACCATGCGGGCCGACCCGCACACTGCTGCCGGCGGACAGGCGCAGGCGGGCACTGTCGTCGCGGGTACGCAGGTCGACATCGCCGCGCTGTACCTGCACCTGCGCCTCACCGTCCAGGTAGCGCACGGCGAAGGCGGTATCCTGTACGCTGGCCTGGACCGGCCCGGCATCGATCTCCAGCGGATGTTCGCGCTGGCCGGATACCTCGAAGAACGCCTCGCCCTTGTACAGTCGGGCCAGGTGTTGCTGGTCGGTGAAACGGCTGGAGAACGCCGAGTTGGTGTTGAGCAGGACCTTCGAGCCGTCTTCCAGTTGCAGGTGCTGGCGCTCGCCGGCCACGGTCAGGTGATCGGCCTGCAGGCGCAGGGGCAGGTTGCCGTAGGTGCCGATGGCGATCAGCAGCACGGCGGCGGTTGCCAGCGGTTTCCAGTGTGGGCGCAGGCGCCGCAGCAGGGACGGTCGCCGGCGGGTGGTTGCCTGCAGCGCCTGGGCGGCGGCGATCACCGCTTGTGCGTTCCAGGCGCCACTGGCCCGGGCATAGGCCTGGGCATGGGCCGGATCGGCGGCAAGCCAGGCGTCGAATTCGGCGCGTTGCCCGGCTGTCGGGCATTCCATCACGATCAGCCAGTCCAGTGCCTGATCCATGGCGTCGTCTGGCAACACTGGCCGAGCGGCTGCGGGAGGTGGCTGGTTGGGGCTGTCCGTCACGGGTGTTCCTCGGCAATCGTTGTCACGGTTTGGTTCGGTGATCCGCCTCCCGTGGGCTGGCGGATCTTGTAGGTCTTGGCGCTGAGGGCAAGCTTAAGGGCGATCCAGGCGTTCGGCCACCCCGACACAGATGGCCATGATCAGTTTCAGGTCCTTCTGCACGGTGCTCAGGGACACTTCGAGGCGTTCGGCGATCTCCTGGTAACTGCAGCCATGTAGGCGGCTGAGAATGAAGATCTGCTGTTGGCGGGCAGTCAGTTGACCCAGGCTCACGCTCAGGCGCTCCAGCAATTGTTCGGCATGGGTGGCATCTTCCGGAGTACTCAAGGGGGCGACGACACTTTCCACCACCTCTAGCGGCACATCCTCCATCAGCGTGCGGGCCTGGATACGCCGTGCACGCAGGTGGTCGAGCGCGAGGTTGCGAGCGGTCTGGAACACGAAGGGTTCAAGATGATCGATGGAGCGTTCGCTCAGGGCACGGGTGACCCGCAGGTAGGTCTCCTGCAGCAGGTCCTCGGCGGTGCTGGGGTTCTGCACCATGCGTTGCAGCGTACGCAGCAACGTAAGCCGCTGGGTGAGGAAGACCTGGTTGAACTGGGATTGCGTCACGACGGCACCTGACGGGGTTATGCTAATGATAATAATTAGCATTTGACCTTTCGGTCAAGGGGCCGGTTTCCCGGTCCTCAGTTTGGAAGAGTCGCTGTCTTGCCCAAGTTGCATGAGCCTGCGTGGCGTGAGGTAGCTGAATATCTGAGTGCTGTTTTCTATACTAAGGATTGGTTTTGAGTATCGAGGTTTTTACCCGTGGAAAGTTTTCGGAGGGAGCCGGGTGACGAAGGCGTTACTTATTTTTGAGCGTTTTCGGGGTTCATTCCGACCTTCCGGAGCTGCGGAAGTTCTTTTTTGCTGGCTTGGCTGTGTAAGCCTTTACTTACGTGTTGCGTAAGCGATCGAGGATGAACACGGCAGCAGATTGCCGAGAAATCTGTTTAATTGATTGAAATATAAGTGCTTTTTAAAACTTCCAATGGATCCGAAAACTCTCTGTGTGCTTCTGGATCCACTTGCGGGCGATCTGAAAGTCATTAATATCAGCCCTGTGTCGACGGATAGACACGGCGATCATGGAAGATCGCTAAGAGGAACATCGCGGGATGCGATTCATCAGGATGATGAAAGGGAAAAAAGGGACTAGGGAAAAAATGTGGGCGGGTTACACCGCCCCTTTTTTTTGCCTGTAGAAAAGTGCTGGCCCTGGCCCAACAACGCAAAAAGGCCCGCAAGGGGCCTTTTCGGGAGTACGCAGGACTCAGCGTTCGAGATACTGCAACTTGTCCTTTTCGCCATCCCACTTCTCGGCGTCCGGCAGCGAATCCTTCTTCTCGGTGATGTTCGGCCAGATCTCGGCCAACTCGAGGTTCAATTCAATGAAGGTTTTCATTTCCTCCGGGACTTCATCTTCGGAGAAGATGGCCACGGCCGGGCATTCTGGCTCGCACAGTGCGCAATCGATGCACTCATCCGGGTGAATCACCAGGAAGTTCGGGCCTTCGTAAAAGCAGTCCACCGGACAGACTTCTACGCAGTCGGTGTACTTGCACTTGATGCAGTTGTCGGTGACGACGAAGGTCATTTCTAATTCTCTCCTCAGGCGGCGGCGGCGAAAACCCTATCAGGACGGGCTCGCAGGGTTCGGCAACGGCTCTGCGAACCAGGCTAATAGCCCGCAGCTTCCCAAACCGCGCGAGATTCTAGCAGCTTGCGGCCGTCTGCGTTAGATCCGTGTCTTCAATGTGTAAAGCATTTCCAGCGCACGGCGTGGTGTCAGGTCGTCCAGGTCGAGCTTGGCCAGTTCGTCGAGCACCGGGTGCGGCAGGCTGGCGAACAGGTCGCTCTGCTGCGGCACCGCCGGCTTGCCGGGCTTGGCCACCGGCGCCTCGTGGGGCAGGCTGGTGGTCTCCAGGCGGCTCAGGTGTTCGCGGGCACGGCGGATCACGTCGCCGGGTACGCCGGCCAGTTGCGCCACCGCCAGGCCGTAGCTCTGGCTGGCCGGACCGGGCAGCACGTGGTGCAGGAAGACGATCCGTTCGTTGTGCTCGGTAGCATTCAGATGCACGTTGGCCACCAGCGGTTCGCTCTCCGGCAGCACCGTCAGTTCGAAGTAGTGGGTGGCGAACAGCGTATAGGCCCGCAGGTGCGCCAGGCGCTCGGCGGCTGCCCAGGCCAGGGACAGGCCGTCGAAGGTACTGGTGCCGCGACCGACCTCGTCCATCAGCACCAGGCTGCGCTCGGTGGCGTTGTGCAGGATATTGGCGGTTTCGCTCATTTCCACCATGAAGGTCGAACGACCACCGGCCAGGTCGTCGCTGGAGCCGATCCGGGTGAAGATCCGGTCCACCGGCGACAACTCGCAACTGGCGGCAGGCACATAGCTGCCGATGTGGGCCAGCAACACGATCAGGGCGGTCTGGCGCATGTAGGTGGATTTACCGCCCATGTTCGGACCGGTGATCACCAGCATGCGGGTGTTGTCGTCGAGGGCCAGGTCGTTGGCCACGAACGGTGTGGTCAGCACCTGCTCGACCACCGGGTGGCGACCCTGGCTGATGCGCATGCACGGCTCGTCGACGAAACGCGGGCAGTTCAGGTCGAGGTTCAGCGCGCGTTCGGCAAGGTTGCTCAGCACATCCAGTTCGGCCAGCGCGGCAGCGGTGTCCTGCAGCGGTGGCAACTCGCCGATCAGGGTTTCCAGCAGCGCCTCGTAGAGCATCTTCTCCCGTGCCAGGGCGCGGCTCTTGGCCGACAGCGCCTTGTCTTCGAATTCCTTGAGTTCCGGGGTGATGAAGCGCTCGGCGCCCTTGAGGGTCTGGCGCCGGATGTAGTCGGCCGGGGCCGATTCGGCCTGCTTGCTCGGCAGTTCGATGAAGTAGCCGTGCACGCGGTTGTAGCCGACCTTGAGGTTGGCCAGGCCCGTGCGCGCCTTTTCCCGGGCTTCCAGGTCGATCAGGAACTGCCCGGCGTTTTCGCTGAGGGACAGCAGTTCGTCCAGCTCGGCATCGTAGCCGGTCTTCAATACGCCGCCGTCGCGGATCACCGCCGGCGGGTTGTCGATAATGGCGCGTTCCAGCAGGATCGCCAGTTCCGGGTAGGTGCGGGCGGTCGCCGCCAGTTGCCTGAGGTGCGGCGCATCCAGTTCGAGCATCGCGTCCTGCAGTTGCGGCAAGGCGCCGAGGGCATCACGCAGGCGCGCCAGGTCGCGCGGGCGGGCGTTGCGCAGGCCGATCCGGGCGAGGATCCGCTCGATATCGCCGATTTCCTTGAGCTGGGGTTGCAGCCGTTCGAAGCGGTAGCCTTCCAGCAGACAGCCGATGGACACCTGGCGCGCGGTGAGGATCTTCAGGTCGCGCAACGGGCGGTTCAGCCAGCGGGTCAGCAGGCGGCTGCCCATGGCGGTCTGGCAACGGTCGACCACCGACTGCAGGGTATTGTCGCGACCGCCGGCGAGGTTGATGTCCAGCTCCAGGTTGCGGCGGGTCGCGGCGTCGAGCACCACGGTATCGTCCAGCCGCTCATGACGCAGGCTGCGCAGGTGCGGCAGGGCGGTGCGCTGGGTTTCCTTGGCGTAGGCTAGCAGGCAGCCGGCGGCACCGATGGCCAGGGTCAGGGTTTCGCAACCGAAGCCCTTGAGGTCCTGCACGGCGAATTGCTGGCAGAGGCTCTTGTGCGCGGAATCACGTTCGAAATCCCAGGGGGCGCGACGACGGGTACCACGGCGTTTCTCCGCCGGCAGGCCCTGCGGCCAGTCGTCGGGGATCAGCAGTTCCACCGGATTGATCCGCTCCAGCTCGGCCAGCAGGTTTTCCCAGCCCTTGATTTCCAGCACGGTGAAGTTGCCGCTGGTGATGTCCAGCACCGCCAGGCCGAACAGCCGCTCGTCGCCGAGCACGGCGGCGATCAGGTTGTCGCGGCGCTCGTCGAGCAGGGCTTCGTCACTGATGGTGCCGGGGGTGATGATCCGCACCACCTGGCGCTCCACCGGGCCCTTGCTGGTGGCCGGGTCGCCGATCTGTTCGCAGATCACCACCGATTCGCCGAGTTTCACCAGCTTGGCCAGGTAGCCTTCGAGGGAGTGAAACGGAATCCCGCACATCGGAATCGACTGCCCGGCCGACTGGCCGCGGGCGGTCAGGGTGATGTCCAGCAGCTTGGCGGCCTTCTTCGCGTCTTCATAGAAAATCTCATAGAAGTCGCCCATGCGGTAGAACATCAGCTGATCGGGATGCTGGTTCTTCAGGCGCCAGTATTGCTGCATCATCGGGGTGTGCGAGGACAGGTCGGAAATTGGCTTATTCATCAGTGGGGTAGGTGATAGCTTGAATAAAGTGTGGGGGCAAAATCGGGCTGTTTGCCTGGCAATGGGCGCAAGGTTAACACGGGTGCTCCGGCTCCGCAGACATGGCCTTTTGCTCTTGATGTAATATTTATGCACTATATATGCAAATTAGCATTTGCTATTCACGCAAAGCCCAATCAATATGCGCGTTATGCAAATACGCAATGTTTCTACCGTCCTCCGAGCGCTGCTCGACCGCCACGGGATCTCCCCCACGGAGCTTCACCGGCGTACCGGCGTGCCCCAATCCACCCTGTCGCGCATACTCAGCGGGAAGATCGTCGATCCTTCGGACAAGCACATCTCGAAGATCGCCGAGTATTTCCAGGTGAGCACCGACCAGTTGCGCGGCCGTGCCGATATCGGCGCCGCCCGCGACCAGGAGCAGGGCCCGCTACACTCTGAACTCAAGGATATAAGCCTGTGGGACGACGACACCCCCGTCGATGAAGACGAGGTGTCCGTGCCCTTTCTTCGCGAGGTTGAATTGGCTGCTGGATCAGGAAGATTCGTCATCGAGGAAAGCGAGAAGGCCAGCCTGCGCTTCGGCAAGCGCAGCCTGCGCCACAACGGCGTGCAGTTCGACCAGGCCAAGTGCGTGACCGTGCGCGGCAACAGCATGTTGCCGGTACTGCGCGACGGTGCCACGGTCGGGGTCAACGCCGGCAAGAGTGCCATCGGCGATATCGTCGACGGCGATCTCTACGCGATCAACCACAACGGCCAACTGCGGGTGAAGCAGCTCTATCGCCTGCCCACCGGTATCCGCCTGCGCAGCTTCAACCGCGACGAGCACCCGGATGAGGACTACACCTTCCAGGAAATCCAGGAAGAGCAGATCACCATCCTCGGACACGTCTTCTGGTGGGGCATGTACGCCCGTTAACCCTCTCTGATTCGGAAAAAACCCACAGCCATGTGGGTTTTTTTTCGCCTGCAAAAAAGACCCACCCCTTGATCGGCGGGGCTTTCATGCATTCGTGCATTGCTCGCGCAAAAATAAATGCATTTATGCATTGACTGGATATGCATACATGCATATTCTTTGTTCCAAGCCGGCCGGAAAGGCCAGCCAAGGGCAGCGATGCCAGGGGCATGACCCCGAAGCTCTTTAGTCGTACCGCTTCAAAGAACAGGCAGCGATGGATCGGCCTTGATGGTCCAGAGGGTTGGCAACTGACCCGGGTGTGCAGCGTAAAGCACCGTAAGCAGTTATCCGGCGGGCAGGGGCCGCGGTCGGAGGAACAATTTGAATCGATCCGTACCGCGCCAGTAGCGCCGAAGGATCGGGTGTCCGCTTCGCGTATCCCGCGCTCGCCCTGATGGCGTGCGGGGCCGGAGCCGACACCGGCATTACCAAAGGGCCTGGCTCGAGCCGGGCCTTTTGGAATGCCCACGGAACCGGGCTCCCACGAGAATCCTTCACCTTGAACTACAAGCCAAACCATTACCGGCCAGCCAATGGCCATTTTCTTCCACAGGAGGCGTGACATGACGAACGAGCAACAAGCGTTGGCGGACATGCCTATCTGGCTGGTCATCGTACTGGCCGTGATCGGCGGAGTGTCCGGCGAGATGTGGCGCGCCGACAAGGAGGGCGCCCGCGGCTGGCCACTGCTGCGGCGGCTGGTACTGCGCTCCGGCGCCTGCATGGTCTGCGGCGTGTCGACCATCATGCTGCTGTACGCCGCCGGCGTGTCGATCTGGACCGCCGGTGCCTTCGGCTGCCTGACGGCCATGGCCGGGGCGGATGTCGCCATCGGTCTCTATGAGCGCTGGGCGGCCAGGCGCATCGGGATCGATGAGCCGGTCGTGCGCAATTCTCAATCGGATCGGCCGTGACGCTGCAACAGGAATCGTTTATGTCTTCAAACACTATCGACACGCCCTCGATGCTGTTTAGCACCCTTAGGAACGTGATCAAGGCTGCTTACCCACAACTCAAGGTGGGGACTCGTCGCGAGTTCGATGGCGTGGTGGTACCTGCCTGGGTGCTGATAGGCATCGACGGTGACAGCGCGGGTAGTCGCGCCCACGACGGTCGCCGCGCCCACGAGTTGAGCCTTTCGCTGCAGACAGTCGTGTCCACCCAGGAGATGGATGCGACCTTGTCGGCCTGCAACCTCGCCAGCCAACTGATCGATCTGGTGATCGATAACCGCTGGGGAGCAGCAGGGCAATGCGAGTTGCCGAGCAACATCCAGGGGGTGCCCTCGACCTTCGCCGATGCCGGCCAGGTCTACGGCGGCTGGACCATTTCCTTCAAGCAGATGTTCTATTTCGGCCAGCCCCTGCTGGATGATCCGACCGGTATTCCCAGGTTCGCCCGCAGTTGGGAAGTGACCAACCTGGACGACCCCGATCAATACCTGCCGCTTCCCTAGAAAACCCACAAGGAGCTCATCATGTTCGAGGCGCTGCTACGCCTGCAACTGAGCCCGATCATCGAGCGTCTTGCCGAAATGGAGGCGGAAATCGACGACCTGCATCGCCGGGCCGAGAGTTTCTGCCGTATCGGCGTATGCGCTGCGGTGGACGCGGCGAGCAATACCTGCAAGGTCAGCCACGGCGAGCTGCTGACACCGGCGATCCGTTTCTTCAATCCCAGCGCTGGCGAGCAGAGCGAATCGCGCATCCCCTCGGTGGGCGAGCAATGCCTGCTGCTGAACTACGGCGCAGGCGAGGGTGGTAGCCAGTCGGTGGCGCTGTTTGGCATCAACTGCGATCGCTTCCCCCCGGCTGCGACGACGGCCAACCTGACACGCCGGCTGCACAGGGACGGTACCGAGAGCAGCTACGACGATAGCGCTCATGTCCTGAGCTGGAAAAACGCCGAAGCCACTTTTCGAGGTTCCCGCGAAACCATTGAGCTGGCCCTGGGACCGGCGCGCCTGGCGCTGACGCCGCAGTCCATCGAACTGAAGCTGGGCGCGGTGGGCCTGACCCTCGATGCCGCCGGCGTTCACCTGCTCGGCCCGCTGGTGGATCACCAGGGCCGGGTCATCAGCACCGCATAAGGAGCCCGTCTTGATCGGAGTCGACAGAAACAGCGGAGCCACGGTCGACGACTGGCTCCAGTTCGTGCAGCGCGCCACCCGCGCGCTGACCACGCCCCTGGGCACCCGCCAGAAGCGGCCTCTCTACGGCTCGCGGATTCCCGAATTGCTGGGGCAGAACCTGGGCGACGACCTGCTGCTGCTGGCCCAGAGTCATGCGGCACAGGCGTTCTACAACCCGGCCAATGGCATCGGCGATTTCGCTCCACAGGTGATCGTCGCCAGTCGCCAGGGTGCCGGCCTGTTGCTGCGTTTCGCCGGGACCTGGAAGAACCGTCAACAGACATTCGAGGTAGTCACATGAGCATGTTGATCCCTGGGCAGAACCAGTTGGCGGAACCGGAGATCGTCAACGTCGACGTCTTCGAGGACCTGCTCGCCGAGTTCAAGACCTTTGTCGTCGAGTATGTCGGCGCCCGTTCCCCCGACAGTGCGGCCAAGCTGAAAGTCAGCCTCGAGAATGAAAGCGAGTTGCTGACCATGGCCCTTGAAGCGTTCTGCGTGCGTCTGCAAACCCATGAGCGCAAGTACAACGCCCGTATCAGGCAGATGCTGGCGTGGTGGGCCACCGGCAGCAACCTTGACGCACGCCTGGCGGACATGGGGCTGGAGCGACAGTTGCTGGATCCGGGCGACCCGACGGCGTTTCCGCCGGTTCCACCGATCCACGAAAGCGATGACGATGCGCGCCTGCGCTACTACCTGGCACCCCATGCGCCGGCCGCAGGGTCGCGCATGCAGTATCGTCGTGAGGTGTTCACGCTGGGTGAGCGGCCCTCGGTCAAGGTACAAAGCACCTCACCGGGCGTCGTGGCGGTCACCTACACCTTCGACCCGGATGGTTACGCCGCTCAGGTCAAGGACGGCAACGGCCGGCGCACGGCGCCTGGCGAGGTGATGGTGACGGTTCTCGCACGCCGTGGCGACGGCACGCCGTCGGCCGACCTGCTTGAGCGGGTGCGCAGTCATTTCTCCCGCCCGGATGTCAGGCCGGAGACGGACCTCGTGAGTGTCCAGGGGGCCGAGATCAAGGGCTACAAGATCCGGGTGGTGGCCAGGATCAATGGTGGGCCGGATTCGGGGCTGACGCAGTTGGCGGCAAGCCGTCAGCTCCAGGCTTATGCCGAGGCCTGCCATCGCCTGGAAGGGCGGGTCGAGCCGAGCTGGATCGACTACACCCTGCACAGTGCCGGGGCGGTTCAGGTCGAGATTCTTGAGCCGCGCGAGCCCATCGTCACGACGGCCTTCCAGGCACCCTATTGCACAGGGGTCGAGGTGGAGGTGCTGACGTTATGACGCAGGAAACACGATCCGGCAGCCTGTTGCCCGCGAACAGCTCACCCTTGGAAAAGGCCCTCGACCTGGCTTTCGGCAAACTGCTCGAACGTGTCGTCCCGCCTTTTCCCGAACTGATGAATCCGCTGCAGACACCTGCCGGGTTCCTGCCCTATCTGGGCGCGGATCGAGGAGTCAGCGAGTGGGATGCCCAGGCCAGCGAGACCGAAAAACGCCTGACGGTTTCTCTTTCCTGGCAGATCCAGCGCCAGGCCGGGGTGCGCCAGGCGTTGAGTCATGCGGTGGAGTCGCTGGGCTTCACGCCGAACATTTTTGCCTGGTACGAACAGCATCCCCGAGGCACGCCATACTCTTTCGATGTGCAGGCGATCATCGGCCGCAGTTGGTCCAGTGGCGATCACAACCGGCTGATCCGCCGCATCAATGCGGCCAAAAGCGAGCGCGACCTGGGGACGATCACCCTCGTGCACGAAACCCGCGGGGATGTGCGGGTCGCCGCTGCCGCCGACAGCCCGCTCAGTATTCACGACGACAGCCTCGAAGGCGCGTTGCCTGACCTGAGGCTGCAGGCATCGCTGGGCGTCGGCAGTGGCACTCACCAGCCGTT
Source organism: Pseudomonas sp. Tof1 (assembly GCF_055390395.1). Lineage (NCBI taxonomy): Bacteria > Pseudomonadati > Pseudomonadota > Gammaproteobacteria > Pseudomonadales > Pseudomonadaceae > Pseudomonas > Pseudomonas sp. Tof1. The sequence continues at coordinate 1,449,145 of NZ_AP024344.1, forward strand.
CGGCGAGGGTGAGCTTTTCCTCAGTGCGGTCCTGCCCTGAACGGATGGGCAGGCGCAATCGATGGGCCCCGTCGGAGCCCTTTTCACACGACAATTTCAAGGCGCAGCCATGACACAAGACATTACGCGCCTGGTTCGCTTCACCTCAGCCGGCCTGGCTGAAGTACTGCAGGCAAGAAACCAGGGCTTGAAAGGAAGCATCACCCATATCGGCGCCGGGACGGCGCGCTACGACCCGAACGGCAGCGAGACCACCCTGCGCGACGAACGCCAGCGGGTGGCGATCGTCGACTACGAGGACCTGGGCTCCCGGCAACTCCGGATGGCTGCGCTGTTCGATGGGCCTGAGGAATACGAAATCGGCGAGTTCGGTTTCTACCTCGCCAGCGGGACCTTGCTGGCGGTGTATTCGGTGGCAGGCACCCTGCTGACCTACAAGGCCGCGGCGGCACGTGTGCTGCAGAAGTTCACGCTGGATCTATCGTCGTTACCAACCGACAGCGTCACGGTGGTTGTTGGCAGTGAAAATCTCAATGTGTTGCTGGCAGAGGAGATTGCCAAACTGGCAGCGGCTTCTATCGGAAACATGTCCCGTCACGTGGAGTTGATGTTACGGGTGATGGCGCTGGAGGCGAAGTAGTGTCTGGCGAATTCGCCGTGACATTGATTGCCGGTATTGGTTATTTAAATTTTATTGGGGTTGATAATGGGAATTGAAACAACGATTACCAAGGTTGTAGATGCGTGTAACAAGCTGACCGAGACGGTAGCCAACCAGATTGGCAAGATCGATGCGCGTATGGATGCCGCACTCGACCAGTTCACGGGCTGGCGCACTTCGGTGAAGGCGAAGGATATCAATGGCAAGGAGTCCTATACCCAAGTCATCGATTTGACAGGGCTGCCGACGGACATGATGTACCCGGTCTGGTGGCGGATGCCCGGAAACGAGCAAGGTATTTCGGAAATCACCATCTCGCGTATCTACTATCGGGATACTGATCTCAACCCCTTCAAGAACAATGGAGAGGTTCATATTGCAGGTTTGAACCTGGAGCTGGAGGGCTGTGGCTACCTCTGGCATGGCGATGCCAATTTTATTGCCATCAAACGGGTATCGCAGACGTACCGTGAGACGGTACGTCGTGTGGAGCTTGGCATGCTTTCATTCGCCCGGCCGGTAGCCGGCAAGTATCCGATGTATCTGGGTATTCAATCAGGCACCCTGGTCAATGCGGCACAGGAGTCTGGCTGTTACTTGCGGGGAGGGCTCTCTTACAAGGTAACCAGGAACTTCCAGGAAGAGATTAAGTACAGCCGTCTGGACAAGGAGGTTGAACTCAGCCGGATCGAGCAACCGACAATCGCCACTCCTTGGGAAATATCCTGGACGGTTAAACCTTTCTCCATCAACGCACCGGAAATGGGGGCTACTTATCCTGAAAGTCGCCTTGCCTATACCAACGACAACGACAAACGCTACACCATGAAGGGAGTCTGAGCATGTCCGGTATCATCAATAAGTTACAGGTCGCCTCTGGCGAAACCCTGATCAACGTACCCGCCGATCGTTCCACGTTGATGGCGCTGGGCATCAATGCTGAACGCGCAGATGAACTCTGCCTGGAAAACGAACGTGCGCAACAACTTGAGAGCCTGGTTGCTGCACGCAGGGCCCTCTATGTCAGCGAGGCGGACCCACTGTTCCTCGAATGGCAGTATGACCAGAACCCCAAGAAGGAAAAGGCCTGGCGCGACAAGGTCGCCGAGATCAAGGCGCTTTACCCCCTGCCGGACCGTAGCTGACCCAACACCGCGAAAGCGGTTTTTTTTCGCCTGCACACAGCCCCTGCCCAGGGGCTTTCGTGTTTTTGCGTCTGGAGAAATTCGCAAATGTCCAACCGCCAGAAATACACCGTCATCGTGCCGTTCCCCATCGGGGGCGGGCACTGGTCGAGCGTCGGCCAGGAGCTCGAGCTGCTCGATGTCGAGGCCAGCGCGCTGCGTAGCGCCGGGCGCCTGGAACTGTCCAGCGTCCTGGCCCAGAACACCCACCCGGCCAAGAAGGCCAACACCCGGAAGGTAGAATAACCATGGCTGAGGTTTTGAACTTCGAGCACAACGGCATCACCGTCAATGCCACCGAATCGCCGGAGGCCATGGGTGGCCTGGGCGACAACGTGATCGGTCTGGTCGGTACTGCACCGAATGCCAGCGCCCTGCTGCCGCGCAACACCCCGCTGCGGCTGAACAGCTTCACCACCCAGGCCCAGCTGGACCCCACCGGCGCGGAGGCCGGCACCCTGTTCCAGGCTGTGTACCAGATCCTGAAAGTGGTCAAGGTACCGGTCTACGTGGTCATCGTCGAAGAGGGCGCAACCTTTGCCGACACCCTGAACAACGTGATCGGCGGTGAAGATCCCGCCACCGGCCGCAAGCTGGGCCTGGCTGCGCTGAGCAGCGTTCCCGAGGACCTGACCATTATCGGCGCGCCGGGCTTCACCGGCTCCAAGGCCGTCGCCGGCGAGTTCGCCGCCTTCGGCAAGCGCATCAAGGCCCGGGTGGTACTCGATGGCAAGGATGCCCCGGTCGCCGACCAGGTGGCCTACAGCAAGGAACTGGGGGGCGCCGACCTGGGCTTCGACCGTTGCCTGCTGGTGCACAACCTGCCGGCCGTCTATTCCAAGGCGGCGAAGAAGAACGTGTTCCTGGCGCCGTCGAGCCTGGCCATCGCCGCACTGGCCAAGGTCAAGCAGTGGGAAAGCCCGGGCAACCAGGTGACCTTCGCCGAGGACGTGTCCCGCGTCGTCGAATACAACATCCTCGATACCTCCACCGAGGGCGACCTGCTCAACCGCTACGGCGTCAGCTACTACGCCCGCACCGTGCTCGGCGGCTTTTCCCTGCTGGGCAACCGTTCGGTCACCGGCAAGTTCATCAGCTACGTCGGCCTGGAGGATGCCATCAGCCGCAAGCTGGTCAAGGCCGGCCAGAAGGCCATGGCGCGCAACCTCACCAAGTCCTTCATGGAACAGGAGGTCAAGCGTATCAACGACTGGCTGCAGACCCTGGTGGCCGACGAGACCATCCCCGGTGGCAACGTCTACCTGCACCCCGAGCTGAACAGCGTCGAGAAGTACAAGAACGGCACCTGGTTCGTGGTCATCGACTACGGCCGCTACGCCCCCAACGAGCACATGGTTTACCAGCTCAACGCCCGCGATGAAATCATCGAACAGTTCCTGGAGGACGTTCTCTAATGTTTACCAACCGCGTAAGACAGGCCATTGCGGCCACCCTCCAAGGCCTGCCGCTGTCGGCCACGGTGGAGACGTTTACCCCGCCGAAGATCGAATTCGAGATGGAGACGATGCAAGGCGGGCGCTTCATCGGTGAGGAAATGGCCAAGAGTGGCAAGCCGCTGACCGCCAAGCTGGAGTTGCAGGGCGCAGGTCCGGAACTGATGCTGGCCCTGGGCGTGACCGTGGGCGACGACATCCTGCTCAATGTCCGCGAGGCGGGCCAGGACCAGGATGGCAACACCTACTTCATCTACCACACCGTCGGCGGCCGGCTGAAATCCCTTGAGGAAGGCACGCTGAAAATGGGCGAAAAGCCCAAGACCACCCTCGAGTTTTCCTGCCGTACCTACAACCGCCTGGAAAACGGCGTACCGGTGATCGACATCGATGTGCGCACGCAGAAGTTCATGCTCAACGGCGTGGACATCCTCGGTAGTGCACGCCGCGCCGTGCTGATGCCCTGAGCCAGGTTTCGCCGCTTCCCACCGGCCGTCCCGACCTATTGCATGGCGTCGCTGGCGGCCCCACCCGTCTTCAAGGAGTTCACCCCATGTCCTGGATGCCCCCCACGCACCGCCTTTTGTCGCCCATCACCGCCGATGACGGCTCGCAGATCGAACAGATCCAGCTCAAGCCGCTGTTCTACGCGGCGCAAAAGGAGGCCCTGGCACGTGCCGGAGAGGATGAGGACGATCAGTTCTTCGAACTGGCCAAGCTCGCCACCGGCCTCTCGGACAAGCTGCTCGACCAGCTCAAGCGCCCGGACTACGTGAGCATCGCCCAGTACGTTCACGACATGTCGACCCGCCCGACCCGCCATTTCCTGGAGCAGGCTGGCGAGGCCGCGCACGACCCGGATCCGGACCAGGTGCAGCTGCTGCAACCGCTGGACCTGGGCGGACGCAGTGTCACTTCGCTGAGCCTGGAAATGCCCGTGCTGCGTGCCACCAAGGTGATGAAGACGCTGAAGACGGCCAAGGAACGGGCCGAGTTCATCACTGCCCATTGTACCGGGCTGATGATTCCCGACCTGGCTCATCTCACCGTACCTGACTGGACCCAGTTGCAGGTGCGTATCGACGATTTTTTAAACAAACCGGCGGCCTTCTTTCTGAGCGCGACATCGAGCTGATCCTCGACATCGTGCCGCTCGTCTACCTGGCGGGCGAGGCGGAGATCCTCGAGTGGGACGCCGCGAAGGCGTTGCGCCGCTATGACATAGCGATGGCACGCCTGGGGTTGAAAGAGGAGTAGCGCCGGATGGCACAAGATAGCATTTCCTGGCGACCCACCGCGGTCAGCGAAGGCTGGGCCGCACTCGATCTGTCACTGGGCAGCCAGATTGCCCTGTTGACCGTCGAACAGCGACAGTTGCGCACGGCGATCGAATCGCTGAACAGCTCGCTGGCCGCCGCGCGCACGCTGTCGGCGCCGGCCTCCGGAGCAGGCAAGCCGGCGTCGGGCGATGAGCGCAAGCCGCCCCAACTGCTCCAGTCGGCTGTCTCGCTGGATGCGGCGATGGCTGACTTGGCCGTGGTGATGAAGCTCGAGCACAGCGAGCGTGAGGCCCTGTCGCAGGCCAATCTGAAGATGGCCAGCGAGCGCCCATTGGCCGCCAGGGGAATCAGCGCTGCGGACCTGGCCAGGGTGGAGAGGGGCGCGGTTACGGCAGGCATCGGCAGGGAGTTGAACGACCCCGGCGAGCGGCGCGAAGCCGTGCTGGGTTTTACTCGTGATGCTGCACTCATGGCTTCGGCCTTCCGTATCGATGCCGAGCAGTCCGCCGCACTGATGGCCGGCTGGCGCACCGAGCTGAAACTCAATCAGGTCCAGGTACGGGATCTGGCGGATGCCTCCAGCCTGTTGGCGCAGACGTTCGGAGTCATGCCTACGGATATTGGCGCGGTGGTTCGGCAAGCGGGCACCGCTCCTGCCGAGGCGGGCCTTTCGCCGGAGCAGACGGCAGCGTTTTCTGCCGTGCTGTTGCAGGCCGGCATGAACAAGGACCAGGCGAGCGGCAGCTTGAAGACCTTCAGCACTGCCCTGGGTACGCAGGCTTCCCCGCAACAGCAGGCAGCGTTTGCCGAACTCCGGTTGGATCGCAACGAGTTGTCCCAGGCGATGAAGCAGGATGCACCGGCCGCGATGGTTTCTCTGCTGGAGGCCTTGGGCAAGGCGCCTGCCGACCGGCAGGCCGGTCTGGCCAAGAGCCTGTTCGGCAATGACGAGGCGCTGCTGGCCCTGCAGAAGGATCCGGCACCGCTGAAGGCGGCTTTTGCCGAGGTTGCCGACAAGGGGCGTTATGCGAGTTCCGTGCTGGGGGACAAAAGCTCCCTGAACCAGGCGGCGGAAAATGGCAGTGATTCCTTGTCGGGTAACTGGAGTCAGTTCTCGGCCAGCCTGAATCGGTTCTCGACGACGCTGGGCAATGCCGTTGCACCTGTGGTCGAAGAGGTGTTGGTACCGCTGGGTGAGCTGATCAATGGCCTGAGTGGCCTGGCCGAAAGCATGCCCAAACTCGCGGTGGCCACTACCGCCGCTGTCGTTGCCTTGACGGCAGTGGGGCTCAAGGCCCTGGCAGGGGGCATGCTCGCCAATGGCCTGGAGACCGCGGCGGCGGCGATCAATCGGCGTATCGCCGAAAAGCTGGGGCCCGAGAGCACCGACAAGGCTGATTCGTCCGGGCAACCCGCTCGCCGCAGGAACCCGAGGAATCGCCGAGGCAAGCGCGGTCCCAGGGCCGGGATCGGATCTGTGAAGAAACCGCGGAACGAATCTCGGGGCAAACTCGACATCAAGGTTCAGAAAAAGGCACCGACCGACCGCAAGGCTGCTCCACCGGCGTCGGCTTCACAGCGTAAGCCGACTGGCTCTTCCCTGACGCTGGGCTTCGCCGGGGTGCGTCCGATGAACACGCTCGCCTCGACCACGGGTGAACGCCTCATGGCCGGAACACGCGCCTTGCGTGGCCGCCTGCCGGGGCCCCTGAGAGTGATGGACGCCGGCATGCAGGTATTCGACGCGGTACGCGAAGGTGATACCCGATCCATGCTCAGCGGCCTCGGCGTGGCCGGCGGTGGCTGGGCGGGTGCCTCCGCCGGGGCTTCGGCGGGTGCTGCTCTCGGCACGCTGATTTTTCCGGGTGTCGGTACAGCCGTTGGCGGTGCCTTGGGCGGCGTGCTTGGCGGTATTGCCGGCAGCGATATCGGCTCGTGGCTGGGCGACAAGTTGGGCAACAGAATCAGTGGCCCTGGCAACCGCCTGCCCGATCCGGGTGCGGTCAGCAGCGAGCTGACCGCCAAGCCCGCGGACAACCGCCAGGTCACCTTCGCCCCGGTGATCCAGATCAACGGCCTGGACCAGGCCACTGCCCGACAACTGGCCGATACCGTGATGCAGCAGATGCAGGCGCAATTCGTTCCGATGATGATGGCCGACCCCCTTGCCGCACGGCGCGGTACGGCCCTGACCGATGGAGGTGACTGATGCGACAGCAAATGGCGTTGGGCGATTTCATTTTCGGCCTGTCCCGGGATTTCGCCTACAGCTCGCTGATCCGCAAGACCACCGGCGGCTGGGTCGAACTGAACATTCTGCAGAGCAAACCGAAGTCCAGCCAGACCGGTCCCGGTTTGGAGAGCCTGACCATCGGCGGCAAGGCCATGGGCGCTGCCGGCATGGAACGGCTCGACCAGTTGCGTGCCCTGCAGGCCCGTGCCGTGCCCCTGCCGCTGGTCGATGGGATCGGCCGCAACTGGGGTCTGTGGCGAATCGACAATGTATCGGAGACCCAGGGCCTGATCATCGATGACGGCACCGCGATGATCGTCGACTGGACGGTGGAACTGAAGGAGTTCGTCAATGCGTAGGGTACGAAGCGTCGCCGGCGATTCGGTGAACCTGTTGCTGTACCGCGAGCAGGGGCGTTGTGACGATGTGATGGAAGAGGCGCTCTGGCGCCTCAATCCGCGACTTGCCGAATATGGCGCGGTATTGCCGGCCGGTGTCTGGGTGACCCTGCCCGAGGTCGAGGCGCGGAACCTGATTGCCGCGCCCGTGTCGGCCTGGGATTGAGGAGGACGCCATGAGCCTGGGATTTACCCCTGAGGTACAGCTGTATGGCGCCAATGCCGCGCGGCTCAACGAACGCCTGATCGACTGGGAATACACCGATGCTGCGGGTATCGAATCCGACCAGCTCAAGCTGACACTGGATATCGAAGGCCTGTCGGGGCTGCCCAGCCTCGGTGCAAGGGTGGGGCTGCGCATCGGCTACCGGGAGTCCGGGCTGGTCGACAAGGGTGAGTTCATCGTCACCCGGCGTACACCGATGCTGTTCCCCCTGCGTCTGACCCTGCTGGCTACCGCGGCACCGTTCAAGGTGAACGATGAAACCGGCTTCAGGGTCCGCCGCAGCGTCAGCCATGGCCCGACCACCCTGGGTGCGCTGTTTCGGCAACTGACCTCCCGGCATGGCTTTTCGCCGAGGGTGGCGCCGGAGCTGGATGCCATCCGCATCACTCACCTGGACCAGTCCAATGAGACCGACATGGGCTTTCTCACGCGGATTGCCCGTCGCTTCGATGCGGTCACCAAACCGGTCAACGAGCTGTACGTGCTGGCCCGGCGTGGCCAGGTCAAGTCGCTGTCCGGCAAGCAGTTGCAAGACGTGCGCCTGTCGGTGACTCGCGACAATCGTCCGGGCGATCCGGCCTTTGTCGCCGCCACCCTGGACGACAGCAGCCGTGGCAAGTACCAGGGCTGCCAGACCACCTGGTGGGACGCGGCAGCCGGGCGCGAACGTGTGGTCGAGACCGGTGTGAAACCCTTCAAGAAACTTCGCCAGCGCTACCCCTCCGAGGACGAGGCGCGAGCTGCCGGTGAAGGCGAGGTGCGGCGCATGGAGCGCGAAGCCCTGAAGCTGCGTATCGACTGCCCGGGAAATCCGGCGTTGGCGGCCGAAGGCCTGATCCTGCTGGACAGCAGTTGGCCGGATTTCATGCAGGGGCGTTGGTCCATCGACAAGGTGACGGCCAGCGGCAACCGCGCCAACAGTTACCGCTGCAGCATTTGCGCCAGTTGCCTGGACCGCTAGCGAGTTCGGCTCCCGCCGCCCGATAGTCGGACTGGGTCCTGCATCATTCGCCCGGCCTGTGCCGGGTCTTTCCAGACGAATTGGAAACTCCCCATGAACATTACCCCGATCATCACGCAACTGCGTGCTGAATGCCCTAGCCTTGCCCAGCACATTTCCACCGGCCTCGACCTGGACCTGCTGCAAGGCGATACCACGCTGCCGACCCCGTCGGCCTTCATCACCCTTCGTTGCGACCTGGCCGCCGAGAACACGGCACAGAACGTTTCCCGGCAGACCCTTCGCGACCGCCTGGAACTGACCCTGGTGCTCGACGCCAGTAATGGCCAGGCGCCTTTCGATCGACTCCACGCCCTGCGCGCCGAACTGTGGCGCGCGCTGGTGGGGTTCAAACCCGACACCTTCTACACGCCCCTCCAGTACGGCGGCGGCCGGTTGGTGTCGATCAACGCCACTCGCTTGCTTTATCGCCTGCGTTTCTTCGCCGAGTTCCAACTGGGGCGCAACCACGCCACCGACCCGGCGGAAACCTGGCATGAGCGTGAACTGGACGGCTTGCCGTCCTTTACCGGGGTGACGGTACGGGTCGATGCCATCGACCCCGCCGACCCCAATCTGCACCGCCCAGGCCCCGACGGGCGCCTGGAGCTGGCCTTTTCAGGGAACGTAAAACCATGACTCAACGCATCACCGTAGTACCGGCCGCCGGCCGTGCCGTACCGGACCCGGAGGCGGGCGACCTGCTGCCGGCCGCCGGTCGCGAAGTGGCCGACAGCGCCTGGTGGCGCCGTCGCCAGGCCGATGGCGATATCACCCTTTCCGCCGTGCAAGCGGCACAACCACAGGAAGCCCAGTAATGGCTATCGGATTCAGCAACATCCCCGCGGACCTGCGTGTTCCGCTGTTCTATGCCGAGATGGACAACTCGGCGGCCAATAGCGCGTCGTCGACCCTGCGTCGACTGATCGTCGCCCAGGTCAACGACAACGCCACCAGCCCGGAAATCGGCAGCCTGGTGCTGGTCTCCAGCGTCGCCCTGGCAAAAAGCATCGGCGGTCAGGGCTCGATGCTCGCCGCCATGTACGACACCTGGCGCAAGGCCGATCCGGTCGGCGAGATCTGGTGCCTGCCAGTGCGCAACACCACCGGCGCGATCGCCAAGGCTGACCTGAAACTCACCGGCTCCGCCACCGAAAGCGGCGTGCTCAACCTGTATGTCGGCGGTGTCCGCGTGCAGGCCGCGGTGGTCAGCGGCCAGACCGCCGCCCAGGTCGCCACCACCCTGGCGCTGCAGGTGAATGCCGCCGCCGACCTGCCGGTCAGCGCCGTGGCCACTGATGGCACCGTCACCCTGAGCTGCAAGTGGACCGGTGACAGCGGCAACGACATCAGCCTGCAGTTCAACCGCCTGGGCAAGAGCAACGGCGAGGAAACCCCGGCCGGCCTGACCATCGTCAGCGCGAAGATGGCCGGTGGCGCCGGCGTGCCGGACCAGGTCGCGGCCCTCGCGGCCCTGGGCGACGAGCCGTTCGAGTTCATCTGCCAGCCCTGGTCCGACGTGGCCTCGCTGAACGCCTGGCAGGCGGCGATGGATGACAGCGTCGGTCGTTGGTCGTGGTCCAAGCAGCTGTTCGGCCATGTCTACACCGCCAAGCGTGGCACCGTCGGCACCCTGGTCGCCGCCGGCCAGGCGCGCAACGACCAGCACGTCACCGTGCTGGCGATGGAACAGGGCGTACCGCAACCGGTGTGGGTCCAGGCCGCCGCACTGGCTGCACGGACCTCGGTGTTCATCTCGGCCGACGCCAGCCGTCCGACCCAGAGCGGCAGCCTGCCGGGTATCGATCCGGCCGCAGCCAGCGAGCGCTTCACCCTGACCGAGCGCCAGTCGCTGCTCAGCTACGGCATTGCCACCGCCTACTACGAAGGCGGCTACGTGCGTATCCAGCGGGCGATCACCACCTACCAGAAGAACGCCTACGGCCAGGCGGACAACTCCTATCTGGACAGCGAGACGATGCACCAGTCGGCTTACATCGTGCGCCGCCTGCAAAGCGTGATCACCAGCAAGTATGGCCGCCACAAGCTGGCTGCCGATGGCACCCGTTTCGGCGCCGGCCAGCCGATCGTCACCCCGAGCACCATTCGCGGTGAACTGATCGCCCAGTACGCCAAGCTCGAACTGGAAGGCCATGTGGAAAACGCCGAGCTGTTCGCCGAGCACCTGATCGTCGAGCGCGACAGCCAGGATCCGAGCCGGGTCAACGTGCTGTTCCCGCCTGACTACGTCAACGGCCTGCGCGTGTTCGCGCTGCTCAACCAGTTCCGCCTGCAGTACGACGCGGCGGCCTGACTGGAATGTAAAAACGATTGCTGCAACGGGCCTGTTCGACATGAGCAAAACAGGTCTTTTCAGCTTTACCCGTAGCGTTGATTCGATAGGTCAAAAAATGAATGTACTGAAGAAATATCTGCGTCAATCCCTGCTGTCCGCCCTCATCCTGGGGGCGGCGAACTCCGCTTGCGCTGCCAACCTGCTGGTCAACGGCAGTTTCGAGTCGCCAGGTTGCGCGGTCAGTTGCGTGCTGGACACGCCTGAAAAAGCCAACTTCATCACCGGATGGACAACCTTTCTGTCCGGCGCCGAGTATTTCAACATGGCGGCCTCGATTCCGTACGGCGTCGCTGCCGATGGTGCGGTGATCGTCGACCTGGCCAACTACATCTACCAGAACGGCGGCGGCATCCAGCAGAACTTCGCGACGGTCGTGGGTGCCAAGTACCGGCTGAAGTTCAGCGCGGGCAACGTCATCTATGGTGGCCGCTCGGGTAATGGTGTGATTCAGGTCAAGGTGGCCGGGCAAACCGTCAACTTCAATACGCCGGTCGCCACTTCGTCGACCGTGGTATGGGATGTCATCACCTACGACTTCACTGCGACGACGCCGCAAACCACGCTGGCGTTTTCCAATGAACAGAACCCCTACAGCCATTACGCCTTCATCGATAACGTGAGTGTCGAAAGCATTCCGTAATGCCTGCCTCGATTTTCACTCGTCAATTCCAGCCCGCCATTGAGCGGGCTTATTTTTTGGAGATACATCATGGGTCAACTGATTGCGGGCACCTGCTACGTCAAAGTGGACGGCGCTCAACTGACCATCAACGGTGGCTGCGAAGCCCCGCTGATGGCCGTCAAGCGGGAAACGGTGGTACCGGGTTTCTACAAGGAAACCGACATCGCTCCCTCCTTCAAGGTCACCGCGCTGCACACCGCGGACTTTCCGCTCAAGCAACTGATCGCCGGTTCCGACATGACCGTCACCTGCGAGTTCAGCAACGGCAAGGTCTATGTCCTGGCCGGTGCCTACCTGGTCGAGGAGCCGGTCATCAAGGGTGATGACGCCGCCATCGAACTGAAATTCGAAGGCATCAAGGGGACCTGGCAATGAGCGAGCCGATGAAGCTGCAGGTGCCCATCGAAGCCCACGGTGCGACCCTCGACGAACTCACCCTGCGCCGTCCGACGGTGCAGGAGGTGCGGGCGATCAAGGCGCTGCCTTACAAGATCGACAAGAGCGAAGAGGTCAGCCTCGACATGGATGTCGCGGCCAAGTACATCGCGGTCTGCGCCGGTATCCCGCCGTCGTCGGTCAACCAGCTGGACCTGTCCGACCTCAACACCTTGAGCTGGGCGGTGGCCGGTTTTTTCATGAGTGCGGCATCGCAGCCATCGGCGAACTGATTGCGGTCGCCTATGACCTGGCCTGGTTCTGGAAGGTTGACCCCGAACAGATGATGGCAAGGCCCTTGGATGTGCTCCGGGAGTCCCTGGAGCACGCGCAACGGATCAATGCGATGCAGCAGGTGGAGTGATGGCTACGACAATCAACAACACCCAGCAGAATCTGCTGCAGGTGATGAATACCCGGACCCTCGTCAACATGGCCGTGGTCATCAACGGTGTCCAGAAAATGGAGACCGAGATGGCCAGGGTCACCACGAAGGTCGAGACGTTCAAGAAGGGCCTGGAGGACAGCGGCCTGGGCAAGCTGGACATTTCCGCCGTGTTCAAGGGCGGCGGACTGGCGGCACCCTTCGTCGCCGGTGTCCAGGCCGCCATCCAGGAAGAAAACAAACTGGTTACGGCGCGCAAGCAGGCCGAGGGCGCTGGGGCGACGGAAAACTCGTTGGGCGCTACCGCACAGAATCTGGCGAGCCTGAATGATGCGCTCGACAGTGTTTCCGTCAAGTTCGGCCAGGCACTGTTGCCAGCGGTCAACGCGGTAGTCACCGCCGTGGTGCCATTGGTCAACCGTATTGCCGAGTTCGTGGCGGCGAACCCGAACCTTGTCCAGGGCCTGGCGGCCGGAGCCCTGGCGTTTACCGCCCTGCGAGGGGCGGTGACGGGCGTGGTGGCGGCCATGGAGCTGGCCAAGGTCGCGATGCTGACCTCGCCGATCGGTCTGGTCGCCTTGGGCATTGCCGCCGCGGCCGCGCTGATCGTGGCCTACTGGGAGCCGATTGCAGGCTTTTTCGATCGACTGTGGAGCGGCATCGGGAGTGTCGCGGCGACGTTCATGTCGACACTGTCGGCGGTGCTCACCTGGTCGCCGATGCCGCTGCTCACCGCCGGGTGGGGAGCGATCAGCACATTTTTTACCGGCCTTTGGAGTTCGCTCAAGGGCCCGGCCACGACGGTGGTCGATTTTTTCAAAACGCTGTTTTCCTGGAGCCCGCTGGGCATCGTCATCGCCAACTGGGAGCCGCTGACGGGGCTGTTCGATTCGATCTGGCGATTACTCAAGGCGTTGGCGGTTCCGGTGACGGATTTTCTGAAGACGCTGTTCGACTGGTCGCCGCTGGGCATGGTCGTCAACAACTGGGGACCGATCAGTGGATTTTTCGCCGGTCTCTGGACAGAACTCGTGGCGGTCGTCGCCCCGGTGCTGGATGTTCTGAAGACACTGTTCGCCTGGTCGCCGCTGGGGCTGGTCATCAATAACTGGGGCACCATCAGTGGCTACTTCGACACGCTGTGGACGGTTCTGACTGATGCGGCGCAGGGGCTCAAGGGCTTTTTCCAGAGCTTGTTCGACTGGTCTCCCCTCGGCCTGGTCATCGCCAACTGGCAGCCGCTCAGCGAGCTGTTCGCGGCCTTGTGGGATGTGCTGCGTAGCCTGACGGAGCCGGTGACGGGCTTTCTCCAGGGGATGTTCGAGTGGTCGCCACTGGGGCTGATCATCAAGAACTGGGAACCCATCGTCGGCTGGTTCGGCGAGTTGTGGAACCGCCTGCAGGACGTCATCGCGCCGATCAGGGCGCTGTTCAGTGGCGGCTTTGGCGGTTTTATCGCCACGGTCACCGGCCAGGTCGACAGCCTGGCGCAGCAGCAGGAAACCAGCAATGCCCGGGCCGGTTCCGGCCTGGTCCAGGGCTCCGGCTCGCTGGTCCAGCAAACCGCCACCAACCAGCGTACCCAACTCGAAGGCGGCCTGACCGTGCGTTTCGAAAACGCACCGCAGGGCCTGCGTGTCGACCAACCCCAGACCAACCAGCCGGGCCTGAGTCTGACGCCTACCGTCGGCTATCGCTCGCTTTCCTTCGGAGGTGCCTATGGCGACTAACTGGCGTGATCGCCTGTTGCCGGCGTCGTTTCGCGGCGTGCCGTTCTGGGTCGACCAGGCGAAAACCCCGGTCGGCCAGAAAGGCCAGTTGCATGAATATCCCCAGCGCGACCAGCCGTTTTTCGAGCGGCTTGGTCAGCAGGCGAAAATCCATGACCTGACCGCCTTCATCGTCGGTGCCGATTGCCTGGAGCAGCGTGACAACCTGCTCAAGGCATTGGAGGAGGGCAGCGGCGAGCTGGTCCATCCATGGTTGGGACGGATGCAGGTCAAGGTTGGCGAATGTGACATGACCCAGACCCGCCAGGATGGCGGACTGGTGACCTTCAACCTGAAGTTCTACCCGGACGAGTCGCTGCAGTTCCCCAAGCCTATCGTCAACACCAAGGAGCAACTGCAGGTGGCGTCGAGTAAATTGCTCGATTCCTCGGTAGGTCGCTTCGACGAGGCGATGAAGCTGGTCAACCAGGCACGGGTCGGCCTGGACAACCTGCGCAAGGGCATCACCCAGGCGTACCAGGTGATCGAACAGCAGTTGCAGCCGCTGGTCGAGACCTATGCGAATGTCTATGCCCTGGTGCGTACGGTCAAGGAATTCCCCCACCAGGTGAGTGCGGCGGTCAAGGGCGTGCTCAGCGAGGTCAAGGCCGAGTTCAACGGCCTGGTCGGCGAGGTCCGTGGGCTGGTCGGTGAAGTCCGTGGATTGAAGGACTTCGCCGTCCAGGGTTATCACGGGATGCTGGCCGACCTGTCGAAACAGGTCGAGGACGCCAAGTCCCTCGACGCTTCGCAACTGGCGATCGGCAAGGACACCGCCGCGGCCTCGCAGGCCACGGTGAACCTGATCCAGGATGCCTTGCTGGTGCAGATCGCCCAGTTGGTGTCGGTGATACCCGCGGCGACCCAGGCGGTGAAACTGGCCGTCACCCCGTCGCTGGCGCAACAGGCCCAGCAACCGGTGCAACGCGCCGACGTGCCGGTGGTCGATGACGTGCTGGCGCTGCGTGACAGCCTCAACGAGGCGATCTGGCAAGCGGCACTCAAGGCAGATTCGGTGCATTACCAGGCGCTCAACAGCGTGCGCCAGGCGCTGGTGCAGCATCTCAACGCGGTGGCCTCCAACGGTGTGCGACTGATTGATCTGGTGCCCAAGAGCAACCTGCCGGCGCTGGTGGTGGCCTACAGGAACTTCGGCGACGCCACGCGGGTCGGGGAAGTGGTGCAGCGCAACCGCATTGCCCACCCCGGTTTCATCCCGCCGGCGCCCCTGCAGATCTCCCGGGAGTAAGCCATGAACGACATCGACAACGCCGTCGTCCTGCTGGTCGACGGCCTGAGCTACGAGGGCTGGAAGGCCATCGAAATCAGTGCCGATCTCGAGCGCCAGTTCCGCACCTTCAAGCTGGGCATCACCTGGCAATGGCCGGGGCAGACCCTGGCTGTGCCGATCAAGGCCGGGGCCCGCTGCCAGGTGCTGATCGGCTGCGACCTGGTGCTCACCGGGCATGTCTACCAGGCGCCCATCAGCTATGACGGCAAGCAGATCAGCCTGACCATCGAGGGCAGTTCGCTGACCCGCGACCTGGTGGACTGCGCGGCCATCAACCAGCCGAGCCAATGGCGTCAGCAGGGCCTGCTGACGATCGTCGAGGCGCTCGCCAAACCCTACAAGGTCAACGTGCGCAGCGAGATCCCGGAGACCACCCGGCTGCAGACCCACAGCATCGTGCCGGGGGAAACGGTGTTCAAGTCCATCGACCGCCTGCTGACCCTGTATCGGGTGTTCTCCACCGATGACGCGAGCGGCAACCTGGTGCTGGCCAAGCCTGGCAGTGCCGGGCGCGCCAGCGACGTACTGGAGTTGGGCAAGAACATTCTCGCGGCCAGTACCGCGAGGGACTACAGCGCGGTGTTTTCCGAGTACCGGGTGATCGGCCAGCACAAGGGCAGCGACCAGAAGAGCGGCAGCGCGGTGAGCGAAGTCAGCGGCGTATCCAGCGAGGCCAACCCGCAGCGCAAGCGCGTCACGGTGATCAGCGAAAGCGTGCAGCTCACCCCGGAACTGGCCCAGCAACGGGCCGACTGGGAACGGGCGACCCGTGCCGGCAAGGCCCTGGCCACCACCTACACCGTGCAGGGCTGGCGACAGTCCAACGGTGACCTGTGGCGGCACAACCTGCTGGTGCGGGTAAAGGACCCGGTGCTCGACGTCGACCAGGACATGCTGATCTCCAAGATCACCTACTCGCTGTCCGGGCAGGGCTCGATCACCACCCTGGAAGTGGCGCCGCCGGAAGTTTTCGAGGCGACGCCGACGAAGGCCCGGAGCCAGGCCAGGTAACCCCCCTCTTCGCGGCGCCTCTTTCGCGGATAAATCCTGCCCATAGTGTTCCGGCATTCACATCCCTTGTGACAACCGTTGAACCTTGTGGGAGCCGGATTTATCCGCGAAAGGTGCCCCTCTGACACACCGCTCGCCCAAGGAACCCCTCATGAGCCTACTGACCCGCCTGCTGGCGCGCGGCACCGTCGTGCTCGCCAACTCGGCCAACAAACTGCAATCGCTGCAAATGCGCCTGACCGCCGGTGAAGTGAACGACGACATGGAACACTTCGAACCCTACGGTTTCACCAGCAACCCGCTGGCTGGCGCCGAAGGCATCGCCACTTTCCTCGGCGGCGACCGTTCCCATGGCATCGTGCTGGTGGTCGCCGACCGCCGCTACCGCCTGCAGAACCTCGCCCCCGGCGAAATCGCCCTCTACACCGACGAAGGCGACCGGATCCACTTCAAGCGCGGCCGGATCATCGATATCGAGACCGGCACCCTGAACATCCGCGCCAGTACCGCCATTCACCTCGACAGCCCGACCCTGACCCAGACCGGCAGGATCGTCTCCCAGGGCGACCAGGTCGCCGGCGGCATCAGCCAGATACAGCACGTGCACGGTGGCATCCAGCCAGGCAACGGCCAGACCGGCGTACCGGCGGGAGGTGCGTGATGTTCGTGTCCAACGACCTCAAGGCGGCGCTGACCCGCTCGGTGCTGATCAGCCTGTTCACTTGGCGCCGGGCCAACAGCGACGACCCGATCGACGACGATGAGCGCTACGGCTGGTGGGGCGACAGTTTCCCCATGGTCGCCAACGACCGCATCGGCTCGCGGTTGTGGCTGCTGCGGCGGGTCAAGCTGACCGCGCAGACCCAGCTCGATGCCGAGTTCTATGCCCGTGAAGCCTTGCAATGGCTGATCGACGACGGCCATTGCAGCGCCATCGAGATTCAAACCGAACGGCTCGACGCCCAGCGGCTGAACCTGCGCACGGTTCTGACCCTGGCCAACGGCGAGCGCCTGGATATCAACCCGAACCACAGTTGGCAGGTGACTTATGCCGTTTGAAACCCCTTCGCTGCCGGTGCTGATCAACCGCACCCAAAGCGACCTGGCCAGCGATGCGCTGCGCCAGTCCGATGCCCAGGTCCTGGCCCGCACCCTCAGCGGCGCGGCCTTCGGCCTGTATGGATACCTCGACTGGATTGCCGCGCAGATCCTGCCCGACACCGCCGATGAATCCACCCTGGAGCGCATTGCCGCGCTTCGTCTGCACCAACCGCGCAAGGCCGCCCAGGCGGCCACCGGCAGCGTGAGTTTTACCGCTGCCGCCGGTGCCGTGCTGGACGTCGACACCCTGCTGCAGAGCAACGACGGCCGCAGCTACAAGGTGACCCAGGGAGGCACCACCCGCGCCGGTAGCAATACCGCGCAGATCCAGGCGCTGGATGCCGGCAGCCTGGGCAATGCCGACGCCGGCCTGACGCTGTTTCCGGTCCAACCGGTGCAGGGCATCGGCAACACCTTCACCGTGCTCGCCCCCGGGCTGAGCGGCGGGGTGGCGGCGGAAAGCCTCGAGTCCCTGCGTTCGCGGGTGATTCGTTCCTATCGGATCATTCCCCATGGCGGGGCGGCTTCCGACTACGAGACCTGGGCGCTGGAGTGTCCGGGGATCACCCGGGCCTGGTGTCGCGGCAACTACCTCGGGCCTGGCACCGTCGGCCTGTTCGTCATGCGTGACGACGACCCGGTACCGATTCCCGATGCCACGCAACTGGCGGTGGTCCAGGCCTACATCGAGCCACTGCGTCCGGTGACCGCCGAGTTGCATGTGTTGGCGCCGGTACAGGTGCCGGTGACCTACACCCTGCGCCTGGTACCGGACACCTCGGCGACCCGTGCCGCGGTGGAGGCGCAACTGCGCGACCTGCACAAGCGTGAGGGCGGGCTGGGCGAGACCCTGCTGTTGACCCATATCGCCGAATCCATCAGCAGCGCCACGGGCGAGAACGACCACTTGCTGGTCAGCCCGTCCGCCGATGTGCCAGCAGCCACCAATCAGTTGCTGACCTTCGGAGGCTGCGTATGGCTGGAGTAAGAACTGCCGCGCAATACCAGGAGCAGTTGCGCAGCCTGCTGCCGGCCGGTCCCGCCTGGGACCCGGAGCAGGTGCCGGAGATCCAGCAGGTGCTGCTGGGCATCGCCCAGGAACTGGCCCGGGTCGATGCCCGGGCGGTGGACCTGCTCAACGAAGTGGACCCGGTGACCGTCAGCGAACTGGTGCCGGACTGGGAGCGGGTAATGAACCTGCCCGACCCGTGCCTGGGGCCCAAGCCGCTGTTCGACGACCGCCGCCTGGCGGTACGTCGGCGCCTGCTGGCGGTGGGCGACCAGAGCATCGGCTACTTCCTGGATATCGCCCGCAGCCAGGGCTACCCCAACGCCACCGTCACCGAACTGCAGACCCCGCGCATGGGCCGCGCCCGCTTCGGCCGGGCGCGGTTCGGCACCTGGCAGGCGCAGTTCATGTGGACGCTCAACACCGGCGGCCGCCTGCTCATGGGCCGTCGTTTCGGCGCCAGCTACTGGGGCGAGCGCTTCGGCGCCAACCCGGGCAGCGCCCTGGAATGCCTGATTCACCGCACAGCGCCGGCGCACACGCTGGTGCACATCAATTACGACTGAAGAGGACGGATACGTGGATTATCCAAAAAGCACGCCCAGCGTTGGGTTGGTCAATGGCAGGTTTGTCGATGAGAACCCGGTCAATGGTTCGCCTGGATCGCTGATTCCGGCGGTGTGGGGGAATGCGGTGACCGAGGAATTGCTCAATGTGGTCCAGGCCGGTGGGCTGGAGCCTGCGGAGGCGGAGCATGACCAGTTGCTGAAGGCGATCCGAACCATCATCCAGAGCTCGTTGCCGCCGGAGCAGATTCGCACGACATTGGCGGCCTACGGGATTACCGATGCCTATACCAAGTCGGAGGTCGAGGCGCTGTTCAAGAACGCCACCGCGTTGCCGGTCGGGGCGATGATGGCGTTTCCCAAGGGCGTGGTGCCGAATGGGTTCCTCGAGGTCGATGGTAGTGTGCAGAGCATTGCTACGTATCCGGACCTGGCGGCGTATCTGGGGAGCACGTTCAACAGGGGCGATGAGCCTGCGGGGTACTTCCGCTTGCCGGAGTCGCGTGGGGAGTTTCTACGGGGTTGGGATCACGGACGAGGTGTGGACTCTGGCCGAACCATAGGATCCTGGCAGAACTTTGATATTCAGTCGCACGATCATACTCAGAATGGCGTCAACAACCTTCCTAGCAATCAGGGTTCAGGAGGACTTAACGCTTTTGCCAGAGGTGTGTCTGGTGTAGCAACCGACAAGACTGGAGGAGCGGAAACACGTCCTCGGAACATCGCTGTCATGTGGTGTATCAAGGCCTGGAACTCTCCGGTCAACCAAGGGAACGTCGATGTTGCTGCATTGGTTGCCCAAGTGCAGAACCTGCAGAGGGTTGCAATTGCAGGTGCATATAAAGGACTGACCGCCTCGGCATCAGGGCAGAGTTCGTTGGTAAATGTTGCTGCAGACCAGTTGGTGGTAGGCAACGATGCGTCATTCAAGGTTCTGAGCGCCTTAAGCCTGAGCATCAACTCAGCTGTCATAGGCGTCAATGGTTTGGATAGCGGCGCGCTGGCTGCGTCCAATTGGTACAGCGTCTGGGTTATCTGGAGCAGTGCGAGCGGTGTGGCTGGGCTGCTGTCTCTCAGTGCGACAGCACCTACGTTGCCATCAGGCTATACGCACAAGGCCCGGGTCGGATGGGTTCGGACAGACGCCACTGCGAACAAATACCCGTTCAGGTTCAGTCAGGTCGGCGGCCGAGTCGGTTATATCGTGACCGCAGGAACCAACGTTACGGCCTACCCCACTATTGCCTCGGGAATTGCATCGCCAGCGGTGGCTGCCTCGATTTCGGGGGTTGTGCCGCCTAGCGCCTCAATGATCAAACTGACCGGCGGTACCACCTCAGGCCAGATCAATGTCTCGCCAAGTGCCGCTTTCAGCTCTGCTGTCAACCAGTATCTGAGTACGTCATACCTGACTGCCGCTCCAATTGCAGGCGGCTACAACTCAGGTGGTCCTGTTACGACAATTCACGGCGAGCTTCTTATTGAGGGCTCCTCAGTGATGTATGGATCTACGGCAACAACTGGAATTCTTCAATGCATGGGGTGGGAGGACAATCTATGAGCGGTTGGGCAGTAAGGAAGGACGGAACAGGCTTCAGGGCCGTAGATATACCTGTTGCTGATCCGAATGACGACTCCAAGTTGTTTCCGGATCCAGCGTTTGAGAACTACTCGGAAGTCATGCCGGAGAGACCGAAAGAGTCGCCGGAAGAAGTGCTGGATCGAGTAAGGGGCAGGCGAATCAGTTGCTATCTGTCGCCGGGCTGAGGATTGCTCCATTGCAGGACGCAGTGGATCTTGGTGAGGCCACCCAGATCGAAGTAGCGCAGCTCAAAGAGTGGAAGCGCTATCGCGTCGCACTCAATCGCCTGCCAGAGCAGACAGGTTATCCAGAAACCATCGAGTGGCCCGTGCTTCCTGCCTGACCTTACTGAGTGACTATCTGATGAACGAGTACAACCGGCCACGAGCCGGTATTTTTTTCTCGGGCAGAAATGCCCGAGATAGCGCACCTTTTATTAAGCGGAGGGTGCATATCAATGATGGTTAGAGGAGATGTAAATGGATTATCCAAAAAGTGTTCCCGGTGTCGGGCTGGTCAACGGGAAGTTTGTCGATGACAATCCCCTGACGGGTGCCCCTGGATCCTTGATACCTTCCGAATGGGGAAACGGTGTTACAGATGAAATTCTCGGCGTTATCAAGGGGGCTGGCATCAATCCTGATGAGTTCACGCTCACTCAACTGCTTGATGCCATTCGTATCATCAACCAGGATGATTCCAGTCGGTATGGCATCGATACCGGTGTTGCGAATGCGTATGCGGTTAGTTATTCGCGTACTTTGGCACAACTGATTGATGGAATGGTGCTGCGCTTCAAGGCCAAGACTGCCAACACGACGGCAAGTACCTTCAGCCCCAATGGTTTTTCTCCAGCGCCAATCTGGAGCAGGAAGCATGCTGCACTTACCGGTGGTGAGATCGTCGCCAACGGGAATGTGACGTTGGTCTGGAACTCTTCCCTGAACGTAACCGGTGCCTGGGTTTTGTTGCAGAGCTCCGGTGGGGCGGATCAGCTACCGGCGGGCAGTTACGGTACCACAGCCGCTTTTGGTGACAGCTCGACGATGATGGCAACCACCGAGTATGCCCAATTGCTGGCTGGTTCCATGCTGAGCAAGAACGTCACTGGAGGTTCAACCGTTACGCTGACAGCGGTTGAAGGGCGTTATCCCATCATCACGCTCACGGGGGCGCTGACCGCGAACATTGATCTGGTCGTACCTTCCGCCAGCAAATCCTGGATCCTGGCGAACAACACGTCGGGCTCCTTCAGTGTGACAGTCAGGACCTCGTCTGGTGCGGGTGTTGTTGTGGCACCTGATGTGGCCTTGCTGTTGTATTGCAATGGGGTAAGTGTATTTCAGGCCAACGCCTCGGACGTGGCAGCCAAACAGATTTTCCCGGTTTCGGCCGTGGTCAGTTCCAATGCCCTGACCCTGTCGCTCAACCCAACGGCCCTGGACTTCAGGTCGCCCATGTTGATGAGCGGTGGCGTGAATTCCAGGTCGGTGGTTTCCAGCATTTCGCTGGTGGTACCTGCGGGGGCAACCTTGGGTACCGTTGCTGCACAAGCAAGCCGCCTGGCGATAATCGCAATTGATAACCTTGGGGTTGTCGAACTTGCGGTTGTCAATATGTCGGGGGGATTAACCTCGATGAGGGAACCTTGATCAATACCTCGTCGATGGGCCCCGGTGCTAATTCTGCGGGAGTTGTCTACTCTGCGGTTGCACGTACGGGCGTACCCTTCAGGGTCGTTGGATATGTTGATCTTTCCCAGGCAGCAGCGGGCACATGGGCCACGGCGCCAACACTTGTCCAAGGACTTGGGGGCGGGGCAAGCAATAGCTTTTCCTACACCCAGACTTGGAGGAACCTGTTGAGCAGTCGGGCTTATGGTGTCAATTATACCAACACCAGTGGTCGGCCGATCATGGTTGCCATTTCCAATGCTGCGCAGTTTAGTCAGCTTAGCGCTACTGTTGGGGGGTCAATGTGGGAACTTCCAATAGCTATTATCCAAATTCGGGAGGGCCGTGCTCGTTCATTTCGTTTATCGTGCCTCCTGGTGCTATTTATTCAGCTACAGGCAACGGGCTCAGTCAGTGGACTGAGCTTAGATAGGAGGTGATATGAAGTATTTTATTGATAGGACCGACGGAAAGGTTTTTGCATATGAGGCAGATGGTTCTCAGGATGATTTCATTGATCCTGCACTTGAGCCGATTACAGAGGATGCTTTCAAGGCTTGGCAGTCCACAAGTGATGATCCTAGAGATGAGATCATTCGGGAAATCGTAGAGCTGGAGCAGCAGGTTACTCCGCGTAGAGTGCGTGAGGCATTGCTTTCCGAAGACAAGAGCTTTATCCGGGGAGTTGATGATAGGATCGAGCAGTTGAGATTGAAATTGTAATCTCAAGTGTTGTTATCGCTGATTTTTGCTTTATCACTCCTTGCATATATTGAGTTTATTTGTAAGGAAGCCAATGTCTGTAAGAGATAGGCATAAATGGTTATCACTGAGCTACAACTATTACGCATCATGCCCAACGCCGGCCCCAAAGCCGGCGTTTTCGTACCCGTTCTCAACACCGCCATGTCCCGGCACGGTATCACCACTCCCAGGCGCATCGCCGCCTTCCTGGCCCAGATTGGTCATGAATCCGCGCAACTGCGCTACGTGCGTGAGCTGGGCAGTGACCAGTACCTGAGCAAGTACGACACGGGCGCCCTGGCCCTGCGCCTTGGCAACACCCCGGACGCCGACGGCGATGGCCAGCGCTATCGCGGTCGCGGGCTGATCCAGATCACCGGTCGCAGCAACTACCGTCAATGCAGCCTCGCGCTGTTCGGCGACGAGCGTCTGCTGCAGCAGCCGGAGCTGCTGGAGCAGCCGCAATGGGCCGCCGAGTCGGCGGCCTGGTTCTGGGAGCAGCAAGGGTTGAACGGGTTGGCCGATGCCGATCAGTTCAACAGCATCACCCGCAGGATCAACGGCGGCCTGAACGGCCTCGATGACCGCCTGCAACTCTGGGCGCGGGCGAGGGCGGTGCTATGCGCCTCCTCGACCTGATCCCGGCGCCTTACCGTCTGTTCGCTGTCGTCGTGCTGCTGGCCCTGGTGGCCGGTGGTTCGGCGGCACTGGCCTGGCGGATTCAAGGCTTGCGTTACGGCCTGCAACTGGAGCATCAGGCCCGGTTGCAGGCCAATGCGCTGCAACAGATTTCCCTGGCTGCGGCGACGCAACAGCGTGCCGAGCAGGACAAGCGCCTGGCCCTGGAGCAGCAGCTCCAGGCCAGCGACCAGACCCATTCCAAGGAGTTGAACGATGTGCAACAGGATCAGGCTCGCCTGCGTGATCGCCTGGCTACTGCCGATCTGCGGCTGTCAGTCCTCCTCGACCGCAGCGACCCCGCCAGCGGTTGTGCGCTGCCTGCCACCACCGCCACCGGCGGCGTGGTTCATGCAGCCCCACGCGCCCGACTTGACCCGGCGCATGCTCAACGAATTGTCGCCATCACCGACGACGGCGACCGCGCCCTGATCGCCCTGCAGGCTTGCCAGGCGTATGCCGGGAAGGTTTCGCGCTGACATTCGGATGCAAAGTGCGTCTTGAAAGCCCGATTGGCTCGTGTAGGGTGTTTATTTCGCGGCGCCGGCGACAGGTTTTTGCGGGCGATTGCCGGTTTGTGGGTAAGGCTTGCGGCCGCTTTCGCGGGCAAGCCCGGCTCCTACAAGAGCTGGGTTGTACGCAGCATGGGGTTCGACGCGAATCCTGTAGGAGCCGGGCTTGCCCGCGAAAGGGCCAGATGAGCCTCTCTCGAATCAGGAGAGGATGCGGTTTATCTTTGGACAGGAGAGCAACGTGGACGACATCACCCGGCTTGCCGGCGAACTTGGCAAGCGCCTGCAGACCCTCAAGGCCCAGGTCACCACCGCCGAGTCCTGCACCGGCGGCGGCATCGCCGAGGCGATCACGCGGATTCCCGGCAGCTCGGCCTGGTTCGAGGCCGGCTATGTGACCTACTCCAACCAGCAGAAGACCCGTCAGTTGCAGGTGCCAGAGGCATTGTTCGGCCAGGTCGGCGCGGTCAGCCGCGAGGTGGTCGAGGCCATGGTCCGTGGCGCCCGGGCCCACAGTGGGGCGCGTTTCGCCGTGGCGGTCAGCGGCGTCGCCGGGCCGGATGGCGGTTCCGCCGAGAAACCGGTGGGCACCGTCTGGCTGGCCTGGGGCGTCGGCGATGAACTGACCACCGAGCGCCGCCAGTTCCCCGGCGACCGTGATGCGGTGCGTCGGCAGACGGTGCAGGCCGCCCTGGAAGGGCTGTTGCGACGGGCGGAAGCAGAAATCGCAAATCAGGGGTAGGCGAGTCGCCAAGGCTGTGGAATAATACTGTCTACTTATACAGGTGTTGGCCGTCACAGGCCTTATTGATTACGTGAGGACTTTAATGGACGACAACAAGAAGAAAGCCTTGGCTGCGGCCTTGGGTCAGATCGAACGTCAATTCGGCAAGGGTGCCGTGATGCGTATGGGCGATCATGAGCGCCAGGCTATTCCTTCGATCTCCACCGGTTCCCTGGGCCTGGACATCGCCCTGGGTATCGGCGGCCTGCCGAAAGGCCGGATCATCGAGATCTACGGTCCGGAATCCTCGGGTAAGACCACCCTGACGCTTTCCGTTATCGCCCAGGCCCAGAAAGCTGGCGCCACCTGCGCCTTCGTCGACGCCGAACACGCCCTGGATCCGGAATACGCCGGCAAGCTGGGTGTGAACGTCGACGACCTGCTGGTTTCCCAGCCGGACACCGGCGAACAGGCCCTGGAAATCACCGACATGCTGGTGCGCTCCAACGCGGTTGACGTGATCATCGTCGACTCCGTGGCGGCCCTGGTACCCAAGGCCGAGATCGAAGGCGAGATGGGTGACATGCACGTGGGCCTGCAGGCTCGCCTGATGTCCCAGGCGCTGCGCAAGATCACCGGCAACATCAAGAACGCCAACTGCCTGGTCATCTTCATCAACCAGATCCGCATGAAGATCGGTGTGATGTTCGGTAGCCCGGAAACCACCACCGGTGGTAACGCGCTGAAGTTCTACGCTTCGGTTCGCCTGGACATCCGCCGTACCGGCGCGGTGAAGGAAGGCGACGAAGTGGTGGGCAGCGAAACCCGCGTGAAAGTCGTGAAGAACAAGGTGGCTTCGCCGTTCCGTCAGGCCGAGTTCCAGATCCTGTACGGCAAGGGCATCTACCTCAATGGCGAGATGATCGACCTGGGCGTGCTGAACGGCTTCGTCGAGAAGTCCGGTGCCTGGTACAGCTACAACGGCAGCAAGATCGGTCAGGGCAAGGCCAACGCGGCCAAGTTCCTGGCAGAGAACCCGGACGTCGCTGCGGCGCTGGAGAAGCAACTGCGTGACAAGCTGCTGAACACCAATGCTCCTGCGGACTTCAAAGGCAGTGCCACTGCCGACGAAACCGAAGACGATCTGGCTGACGCCGATATCTGAGTGAGCCGATGAGCGCCGTACTGGATACCCCGGTCGCCGTACGGCGTGCTGCAATGGACCTGCTCGCGCGCCGCGAGCACGGTCGAGTCGAGCTGACGCGCAAGTTGCGTCAGCGCGGCGCCCCGCCTGAAATGATCGACAGCGAACTTGACCGCCTGACGGAAGAGGGGCTGCTGTCCGAATCCCGTTACCTCGAAAGCTTCGTTTCCTACCGTGCCCGTTCCGGCTATGGACCCCTGCGCATTCGCGACGAGTTGAGCCAGCGTGGCCTGCAGCGTTCCGATATCGAGCTGGCCCTGCGTGAAAGTGGCCTCGACTGGCAGGCGCAACTGGAAGAAACCTGGCGGCGCAAGTTCGCCGGGCGCCTGCCGGCTGATGCCCGCGAGCGTGCCCAACAGGGTCGCTTCCTCAGTTACCGGGTTATTCCATGGACATGATCGGCCGCCTGTTGAGCGGCCGAGGGCTGGATGACTGATCAGGTCGCCTTGATCGGTTCCCGTACGCGCGGCTGCGCGGTCACCGCCGGCTTGCTCCAGTTTTCCGGCTGGTTGATGAAGTCCACCAGTTCCCGCAAGCGTCCCTGATCCCGTGCCGTAAAGTGAAACGCCAGCCGTGACAGATGGCTGAATTGTGCTTCATCGTGTTCCTGGCCCGCATAGCCATGCTGATGGAAACCCCCACTGACACACAGGTCGGCGAACAATTCGTCGAGTCGGGCCAGGGCCTGCTCGTTGAGCGGATGATTCATGCGGATCACGAACTGGTTCTTCAGCCAGCGGCTGGAGTGGAAGTTGCTGTAGAACTGGTTGATTTCCGCCACCGCCTCGTCGGCGCTGTACACCAGGCGGGCCAGCTTCAGGTCGTTGGGCAGGATGTAGCAGTTGGCTTCCAGCTGGTTGCGGATGAAGTCGATGGCGCTCTGCCAGAAGGTCCCGCCGGGTGCATCCAGCAATACCACCGGTACCAGCGGGCTCTTGCCGGTCTGGATCAGAGTCAGCACCTCCAGGGCTTCGTCGAGGGTACCGAAACCGCCCGGGCACAGCACCAGCGCATTGGCTTCCTTGACGAAGAACAGCTTGCGGGTAAAGAAGAAGTGGAAGGACAGCAGGTTGACGGTACCGTCTACGGTCGGGTTGGCATGCTGTTCGAAGGGCAGGGTGATATTGAAGCCGAGGCTGTGCTCCAGGCCGGCACCGGCGTGGGCGGCGGCCATGATGCCACCACCGGCACCGGTGATGACCATCAGGTCGGACTTGGCCAGGGCGGCACCCAGCTCACGGGCCTGGGCATACAGAGGATGTTCGATCGGCGTGCGGGCGGAGCCGAACACGGTGACCTTGCGGCGGCCCTTGAACTGGTCGAGCACGCGGAAGGCGTTCTCCAGTTCGCGCAGGGCCTGCAGGACGATCTTGGCGTTCCAGCGGTTGCGGTCGTCCTGGGCCATGCGCAGGACGGTCAGCATCATGTCGCGATAGAGCGGAAGGTTGGGGCTGTCGGGGCAATCTGTTGGAGTTGTTCTTCGACCTGTTTCGTCAGGTCGACACCGTTGTTCTGGAAATGACGGGACAGCAAGTCATTCGGTTCGTAGGGCATGTAATGTCTCCTTCTGCACGGAACCTCTGGCGCGGCCGAAATCGTCGCCGGCGCCGCGACACTGCATGTGTCGCTGTACATCCAGTCTGATGCCTGTGCATGACAACTGGCGAATTGATCATGGGCCCAGCAGGCCTTGTCGGCAACCGCTTGTTGTTTCATTGCGGATGATTTGTGCCGCTCGTCAGAAGCCCTGCCTCGGGGGCGCGGCTCTGATTTACTTAATCTCGGGTCGAGTGGAAACGTCGCATCGGGGTTGGCCGGTTCAGGTGCGGCGCACGGAGGCGGGTAATGGAGAGAGTGACACTGGAAGTCGATACCGAGTTGTATCAGCTGTTAAGAATGGCCGCGCAGGCCAATCACCTCAGCCTCGAGGAGGAATGCCTGCGGCGCCTGGAGGGCGCGGACCGGCGTTCGCGTTACCTGCAGGCCCTGGTGGCGGAACTGCGCGCCGATGATGAACAGCGGCGCCAGGCCCGGCAGTAGTTACTTCTTCTTCGCCGGTGGTTCTTTCGGGCAGTCGCTCTCCACGAAGCGGACCGAGGCGACGGGGCGATTGCTCTTATTCTCGGTGAATTCGTAGCGCATGATCGCGCCCTGGGCCATCAGCTTGCGGTAGTTGACGTTGCGGCAGACGCTCGCACCCATTTGCAGGTAGACCACCTTGGGGTTGTCACGCATGCTCTGGGCGTAGTCGGACTGCACGCTCAGGTGGTCGATCAGTTGATTGTCCTCGACCGTGTAGGCAACTTCCAGGATGTGCTCGTTGATCTCGCGAGGCAGGGTTTCGTTGCTCTTCTGCGCGACGTCCTTGAGCATCTTGTTCAGTTCGAAATCCTTCAGCGATGCCGCCTGGACACTGAAAGGCAACGCCAGCAAAAGGGCGATGGACGGTACGGTAAGGCGCAGCATGCAACTCTCCTGGTTCGGTAACTGGTGCTTCGACCCATTGTCGGGCTGTGCGTTCAGTGGTCGCGAAGTATAGAGGGCCGTTGTCGGACCTACTAGCTCGCTGCTGAAGGAAAATGCCGAGATCAAGCCGCTCAAACCCGTTGGCGGCCTCTGTTAGACTGCGCGGACTTTTCACCGCTGTGAGCCGTACTCCTCGTGTCCAATCCTTCCTGCCGCCAGCGTGGCCCCCTATGAGCCACGCTGTTTCCCGTCTGCGCGCCGAGCGCCTGGCCCGCGCGAAAGCGCCATTCACCGCCCGCGGCTCGCGAGCCGAGCGTTGTGAACGGTGTCGTGTGATCCCGCAATACTGCCTGTGTGACTGGCTTGCGCGGGTACCGGCACGCTCGGCGATCTGCCTGCTGATGCATGACGTGGAACCGATGAAACCGAGCAATACCGGCTGGCTGATCGCCGACGTGCTGGCTGATACCACCGCCTTCAGTTGGTCGCGTACCGACGTCGACCCGCAATTGCTGGCGCTGCTGGATGATCCGCAATGGCAGCCGTTCATTGTGTTTCCCGGCGAATTCGTCGCCCCGCAGCGGGTGGTGACCGAGGTACAGCCGGTGGAGGGCAAACGGCCGCTGTTCATCCTGCTGGATGCGACCTGGACCGAGGCACGCAAGATGTTTCGCAAGAGCCCGTACCTGGAGCGTTTCCCGGTGCTGAGCCTGGAATCGGAGCAACTGTCACGCTACAAACTGCGCCGCTCCAAGCGTGACGATCACTTCTGCACGGCGGAAGTCGGCGCTCTGTGCCTGGAACTGGCCGGCGATACCCGCGCTGGCGAGGCGGTGAGCGCCTTGCTGGAGGTCTTCACCACCCATTACCTGGGCGCCAAGTTCCAGCTGCCGCTCGATTTCGACGACGAAGCCCACCGGCGACTCAGGCCTTTTCTGCCGGCGCCGTAGCCGTTGCCTGCGGCCACAGTTGGGCGACCAGCATGCCGGCCAGCATCAGGGCGCAGCCGATATAGCCGCGCAGGTGCAGCGACTCGTTGAGCAGCCAGGCCCCGGCGATGGCGGCGAATACCGCCTCCAGCGAGAAGATGATGGCGGCATGGGAAGCGATCGCGTCCTTCTGGGCGATGACCTGCAGGGTGTAGCCGATGGCGACCGCGACGACGCCACCATAAAGAATCGCCGGGCCGGCCGCGACGATGGCCGGCCAGTGGATCGGCTCCAGGCACAGGGCCAGCACCAGGCTGGCCACGGCGCAGGTGGCGAACTGCAGGAAGGCCAGGCGGATCACGTCGTGGCGCCTGGCGAACACCCCCACCAGAATCACGTGCCCGCCCCAGACGAAGGCGCCGATCAGTTGCAGCCAGTCTCCCGGCGACACCTGGAACTGCTCGCCGACGCTCAGCAGGAACATGCCGACCACTGCGAGCAGTGCTCCCAGCCAGGTACCGATACCGGTCTTGTGGCCGATGAACAGTCCCAGCAGCGGCACTACAATCACATAGAGGCCGGTGATGAAACCGGCGTTGGTCACGGTGGTGAACAGCAGGCCGACCTGCTGCAGGTTGATGCCCAGTGCCAGGGCCAGGCCCATGAGCATGCCGCCGAGCAACAGGCTGCGGGTGAGAAACGGCTCGGGCCGGATCTGCTGGGGAGGGCGGCGCAAAACCAGCGGCAGCAGGCACAGCGAGCCGAGGGCGAAACGCAGGCCGGAATAGAGGAAGGGGCCGACATGTTCCATGCCCGAGGTTTGCGCGACGAAGCCGGAGCCCCAGATCATGGCGGTCAACAGCATCAGGATATCGGCACGCAGGGCTTGGCTTCGCATAAGGGCACTCTTGTCAGATAGCCGGTGACTTTGCCGTAAAGCATCGAACTTGACCACCCCGCCCGTGCTGGGCATGCTTGGCGCCGATTCGGGTGCGGCAGAATGTTCGAACGCCGGTTCCTCCGGGCCCCAGGTGTATCACGTGCCCTTTGACGCATGGCCTTCTCAGGCCGTCGCTTCGAGATGCCTCGGCGTGTATCGACCCGATCGATGCCGCCTAGAAAACAGGATCATTTGAAAAATGACCACATACGAAATCCTGATCGCCGATGACCATCCTCTCTTTCGCAGTGCACTGCGCCAGGCCTTGACCCTCGGGCTCGGCCCCGAGGTGCGGCTGGTGGAGGTGGCGAGCATCGCCGAGCTGGAAACCCGCCTGACCGAGAAAGCCGACTGGGACCTGGTCCTGCTGGACCTGAACATGCCCGGCGCCTATGGCTTCTCCGGGCTGGTACTGCTGCGTGGCCAATACCCGCAGATTCCGGTGGTGATGGTTTCGGCCCAGGAGGAAGCCGCGGTGGTGGTGCGTTCCCGCGAGTTCGGTGCCAGCGGTTTCATCCCCAAGTCCAGTTCCCTGGAGGTGATTCAGCAGGCCGTACGCAATGTGCTCGACGGCGAAGTCTGGTGGCCGCCCCAGGCGTTCGAGGCGGTCAGCGTTTCCGATGAGGCCAAGGCCGCCAGTGCTGGCCTGTCGAGCCTGACCCCCCAGCAGTTCCGGGTGTTGACCATGGTTTGCGAAGGCCTGCTGAATAAACAGATCGCCTATGAGCTGAGTGTGTCCGAGGCGACCATCAAGGCCCATGTGACGGCGATCTTCCGCAAGCTGGGGGTGCGTACCCGAACCCAGGCGGCGTTGCTCCTGCAACAACTTGAGTCAATTTCGAGCCAGTAAAAACGCCTGTTATTCACGCTTTTTTGACTTTGGTTGAACTAGCTTTCCCACACCATTTTGCTCAGTTGCCTACCTATGTCGTCGCCTTTTAAAGGTCAAACCGGTTTAAAACGTATCCTCAACGCGTCGGGATATTCCCTGGATGGCCTGCGTGCCGCCTTCACCGGTGAGGCGGCGTTCCGCCAACTGGTGTTGTTGAACGTGATCCTGATCCCGGTGGCGTTCTTCCTCAACGTCAGCCGGGTCGAGCGTGCTTTGCTGATTGCCGTGTGCCTGCTGGCGCTGATCGTCGAGTTGCTCAACTCGGCGGTGGAGGCGGCCATCGACCGCATTTCCCTCGACCGTCACCCCCTGTCGAAAAACGCCAAGGACATGGGCAGCGCCGCGCAGTTCGTGGCCCTGAGCATGATCGCCCTGGTCTGGGCGGTGATCCTGCTCTAGACCAGGCTCGGCAGCACGATCTCATCGCTGCGACGCACGCCGGCGGTGAGGTTGCGGCACAGCTCCAGGAATTCGCGCATCGCCGAGGTCTGGTATTTCTGTTTATGCCAGATGAAGTAGAACTGCCGCGCCAGGTCCAGTTCCGGGGTTTCCACGGCCACCAGGCTGCCGCGGCGGAAGGCATCGCGTAGCGCCAGGCGCGAGATGCAGCCGATGCCCAGCCCCGACTCCACCGCACGCTTGATCGCTTCGGTGTGTTCCAGCTCCAGGCGCACATTCAGTGAGCTGCGGTGATGACGCATGGCCTGGTCGAAGGTCAGCCGGGTGCCCGAGCCCTGTTCGCGCAGGATCCAGGCTTCACGGGTCAGTTCCTCCAGGCTCGCCTGGCCGCGTCGGGCCAATTGATGCTGCGGAGCACAGAACACCACCAGTTCATCCTCGACCCAGCTCTGCACCTCGATATCGGGGTGGCTGCAGTCGCCTTCGATCAGACCCAGATCAATTTCATAGTGCGCCACCTGCTGCACAATGTTCGCCGTGTTCTGCACATGCAGTTTCACCTGGCTCTCCGGGTGCAACTGCATGAAGCTGCCGATCAGCAGGGTCGCCAGGTAGTTGCCGATGGTCAGGGTCGCGCCGACGGCCAGGGAGCCGAAGCCGGACTTGCCGTTGAGCAGGTCCTCGATTTCCTTGGCCTGGTCGAGCAGGGCCACGGCCTGGGGCAGCAGTTGCTTGCCCAGGGCATTGAGGCTCAGGCGCTTGCCGGCGCGATCGAACAGTTGGCAGCTCGATTGCCGTTCCAGTTCGGTGATCGAGGTGCTCGCGGCGGACTGGGAAAGCGCGAGCAGGCCGGCGGCACGTGATACGCTTTCCTGCTGGGCGACGGCGACGAATACTTGAAGTTGACGGAGAGTAAATCGCATATCTATATAACCGATAACCCTTATCTTGATAATTCATTTAACAGATATTGTCGCCGCCATTAGAATGCTATGCAATTGCGCTCATTGATAGCGCAGGCCAAATCTCCAGGAGCCCTATCCCAATGAGCAACATGAATCACGAGCGTGTCCTCAGTGTTCACCACTGGAACGACACTCTGTTCAGCTTCAAGTGCACCCGCGATCCGGGCCTGCGCTTCGAAAACGGTCAGTTCGTGATGATCGGGCTGCAGCAGCCCAACGGCCGGCCGCTGATGCGCGCCTACTCGATCGCCAGCCCGAACTGGGAAGAACATCTCGAATTCTTCAGCATCAAGGTGCCGGATGGTCCGCTGACCTCGCAACTGCAGCACCTGAAGGAAGGCGATGAGATCATCATCAGCAAGAAGCCTACCGGTACCCTGGTGCTCGACGACCTGAAGCCGGGCAAGCACCTGTACCTGCTGAGCACCGGCACTGGCCTGGCGCCATTCATGAGCGTGATCCAGGATCCGGAAACCTACGAGCGTTTTGAGAAAGTGATCCTGTGCCACGGCGTGCGTTACGTCAACGAAGTCGCCTACCGCGAATTCATCACCGAGCACCTGCCGCAGAACGAATTCTTCGGCGAGGCGCTGCGTGAGAAGCTGATCTACTACCCCACCGTGACCCGCGAGCCGTTCGAGAACGAAGGTCGCCTGACCGACCTGATGCGCAGCGGCAAGCTGTTCCGCGACATCGGCCTGCCACCGATCAACCCGCAGGACGACCGCGCCATGCTGTGCGGCAGCCCGAGCATGCTCGAAGAGACCAGCGAAGTGCTCAACAGCTTCGGCCTGACCGTTTCGCCGCGTATGCGCGAGCCGGGTGACTACCTGATCGAGCGCGCTTTCGTCGAGAAGTAAGGTCCGTTTCGGAGCTGTGGCAGCCGGCTTGCCGGCGATAGCGTCCGCAAGCCGGCGCCACAGAAAAAAGCCCGCGTTGCCGAAAGGCAGCGCGGGCTTTTTCGTTTCTGGCGTTTCTACTCGGCGGGCACGACTTCCAGCACGCGGATCACGCCCGCCTGCGGGTAGTGCCAGCGCACATCCAGGTCCCAGAACTGCGCGCCGTATTCCCGCTCGGGTGTGGGGGTCTGGTACGCCGGACGCGGGTCCTGGGCCAGGCACTGTTCGATCAGCTCGATCAGTGGCTCGCCCAGGCGCCGGGCGTGCGCCTGGGCCTGGTGCAGGGCGCTGTCCGCCCACTGCACGGGAATCAGCTGCGGCGCCGCGCTGGCGATGTCGTTGACGGCCGTGGCAACGCTGTCGGCATAGGGCACGTAGGGCTTGATGTCGAGAATCGGCGTGCCGTCCAGCAGGTCGATACCGGAGATCCACAGCCGATGGCCTTCGACCTTGTCCAGCCGCACCACCGACTGGCCGATACCGTTCGGCCGGTGCGTCGCCCGGGTGGCGAACACGCCGATGGACTTGTTGCCGCCCAGGCGTGGCGGCCGCACCTTGAGCCGCGGCTTGTCCTCCAGGGCCTGGTGGAACAGGAACAGCAGCCAGACATGGCTGACCTGTTCCAGGCCCTGTACCGCATCGCCCTGGTCGAACGGTGCCAGCAGTTCCAGAACGCCGCGCGCCGCCGGCGCCAGTTGTGGCTGGCGCGGGATGGCGAATTTCTCCTTGAAACAGGAGCGCACGAAACCGATCGGCGAGACGCTGTAGCTCATCGCGGCAGGCCTCAGGCCTCGATCCCGAGGATATTGCGCGCCACCGCTTCGGCGATGCGGATACCGTCGACGCCGGCCGAGAGAATGCCGCCGGCATAACCGGCGCCTTCACCGGCCGGGAACAGGCCCTTGACGTTCAGGCTCTGCATCGACGCGTCGCGGGTAATGCGCAGCGGCGACGAGGTGCGGGTTTCGATCCCGGTCAGTACCGCATCGTGCAGCGAGTAGCCCTTGATCTGCCGCTCGAAGGCCGGCAGGGCCTCGCGGATGGCTTCGATGGCGAAGTCCGGCAGCGCCAGTGCCAGGTCGCCGAGGGCCACGCCCGGCTTGTAGGACGGCTCGACGCTGCCCAGGGCGGTCGACGGCTTGCCGGCGATGAAGTCACCGACCAGTTGCGCCGGAGCCTCGTAGTTGCTGCCACCGAGCACGAAGGCGTGGGACTCCAGGCGTTCCTGCAGCTCGATACCGGCCAGCGGGCCGCCCGGGTAGTCGACTTCGGGGGTGATGCCGACGACGATGCCGGAGTTGGCGTTGCGCTCGTTACGCGAATACTGGCTCATGCCGTTGGTCACCACCCGGTTCGGCTCGGAGGTGGCGGCGACCACAGTGCCGCCCGGACACATGCAGAAACTGTAGACCGAACGGCCGTTGCTGGCATGGTGCACCAGCTTGTAGTCGGCGGCGCCGAGTTTCGGGTGGCCGGCATACCTGCCCAGGCGGGCGCTGTCGATCAGCGACTGCGGGTGCTCGATGCGGAAACCGATGGAAAACGGCTTGGCCTCCATGAACACGCCGCGGCTGTGCAGCATGCGGAAGGTGTCGCGGGCGCTGTGGCCCAGGGCCAGGACCACGTGGCGCGAATGCAGCTGTTCACCGCTGTCGAGCACCACGCCGGTCAGTTGCCCGCCGTCGAGCAGCAGGTCGGTGACCCGCTGCTGGAAGCGCACTTCGCCGCCCAGCGCCTCGATTTCCTTGCGCATGTTTTCGACCATGCCGGTCAGGCGGAAGGTACCGATGTGCGGCTTGCTGACGTAGAGAATCTCTTCCGGCGCGCCGGCCTTGACGAACTCCTGCAGAACCTTGCGGCCGTGGTGGTGCGGGTCCTTGATCTGGCTGTAGAGCTTGCCGTCGGAGAAGGTCCCGGCACCGCCCTCGCCGAACTGTACGTTGGACTCGGGGTTGAGCACGCTCTTGCGCCACAGGCCCCAGGTATCCTTGGTGCGCTGGCGCACTTCCTTGCCGCGTTCGAGAATGATCGGCTTGAAGCCCATCTGCGCCAGCAGCAGGCCGGCGAAGATGCCGCAGGGGCCGAAACCGACCACGATCGGCCGCTCGCGCAGGTCGGCCGGCGCCTGGCCGACCACCTTGTAGCTGACATCCGGCGCCGGACCGACATTGTGGTCGTCGGCGAACTGCTTCAGCAGGGCTTCTTCGTTGCGCACCGCCAGGTCGATGGTGTAGATGAACAGCAGTTCGGACGACTTCTTGCGGGCGTCGTAGCTGCGCTTGAACACGGTGAAGTCCAGCAGGTCAGCGCTGGCGATGCCCAGGCGCTGGACGATGGCCGAGCGCAGGTCTTCATCGGGATGGTCGAGCGGCAGCTTGAGTTCGGTGATTCGTAACATGACAGGGTCCAGTATGCGGCCACGCGGGCGCGCCGGCTTTACAACAAACCGGAGATTATAAGCCCCAACGGCGGTTTTCCGTGAGGCTTGAATGACTGCTGGTCCGAATCAGTCGTTGCGGGCACCGCCGAACGTGGCGCAGCCGCGCTGCACCTGGCCGTTGATGCGCAATTCGGCGCTGAGGTGGCGGACACTGCCGGTGGTGCTGTCGACGCAGCGCTGCGGTGCCACCCACAGCTCGATGTGCTGGTTGTTGGCTTCGGTGCTCAGGCTGAAGCGCCCGTCACCCAATTGCTCTTCCAGGTAGGGCAGGACCAGGGGCGGCTGCTTGTCGCGCTCGAGGATCATGCCCTTGCCGCTGGCCTTGAACGACCAGTCCGGGCCATGGCCGCTGGCGATCACGGTCTGGCGCCGGAAGTCGAGGTCGGCGCAGCCGCCGGTATCGCGTTCCAGACGGTAGAGTTGCTGCAGGTTCAACTGGCCGTCGGAGCTGTCGGCCTTGCTCGACGAGAAGCTGCCGCGCAGGTCGACGAACAGTTTGCCGGGCTTGCCGGCGAAGGTCGCGGCTTGCTGGGCGATGCTGGTGTTGCCGCTGTCGTTGACGATGAAGCGGCGTTGTTCCTGGCAGGGCTGGAACAGCAGCTTGCCATCGACACTGCTCAGTTCGCCCTGCATGCGGTTCAGTCCGGCCGTGGGGTGCGGGCCGCTGGGGGCGAGCATCTGGCAACCGGCGGCGAACAGGGGCAGGGCGAAAATCATCAAGGAACGGGCGGCACGCATCATCGGGTCTCCTGGCAAGTGCCGCCACGTTACCCAGCCTGGACCCGCATCACAAGCCTTGTGGGAACCGGCTCAACCGACGCGGTAGGTCTGGCCGGTCTGCAGGCCTTCCACGCTCTTGGCGTAGGCCAGCGCCACGTCCACCGCCGCTACCGGCTTGAAGCCACGGAAGTAGGGCGCGTACTCGTCCATCGCCTCGACCAGCACGGTCGGGCTCACCGAGTTGATCCGCAGACCCCGCGGCAATTCGATCGCCGCCGCCTTGACGAAGCTGTCGATGGCGCCGTTGACCAGGCTGGCCGAGGCGCCGAAGCGGATCGGGTCATGACTGAGGACGCCGGTGGTCAGGGTGAACGAGGCGCCGTCACTGGCGTATGCGCTGCCGATCCGCACCAGGTTGACCTGGCCCATCAGCTTGTCCTGCAGGCCCACCGCGAAATCCTCTTCGGTCAGTTCGGCCAGCGGGGCGAACCTGACGTTGCCGGCGGCACAGACCAAGGCATCGAACTTGCCGGTCTGTTCGAACAATTGACGAATCGAGGCGCTGTCGCTGATGTCCACGTGCAGGTCGCCGCTGGTGCGGCCGATGCTGATTATCTCGTGTCGCTGGATTAGTTCTTTTTGATGGCCGAACCGATGGTGCCGCTGGCACCAATCAAGAGAATTTTCATCCTGCGCTTGCTCCTGTGGGGGGATTGAACACTCAGTCTAGGCTGGATTTTTCCCCGGATAAGCGTGCTAATAGGCAACCTTTGGTTTTATTCTGGAAACAATCCCGTGAGCGAAATGGATGACCTGGCAGCCTTTGCCGTGCTGGTCGAAGCGGGCAGCTTCACGCTGGCCGCCGAGCAACTGGGGTGCAGCAAGGGGCAGTTGTCCAAGCGCATCAGCCACCTGGAAACACAGTTCGCGGTGCAACTGCTGCACCGCACCACCCGGCGCCTGAGTCTCACCGCCGCCGGAGCGGCCCTGCTGCCCCAGGCCCAGGCACTGGTGGTGCAGGTGCAACGGGCGCGCCAGGCGCTGGCCCGGCTCAAGGACGATATCGCCGGCCCGGTGCGCATGACGGTGCCGGTGTCCCTGGGCGAAACCTTTTTCGATGGACTGCTGCTGGAGTTCTCGCGCAATTACCCCGATATCCAGATCGAGCTGGACCTGAGCAACAGCTTCCGCGACCTGGTGCGCGAGGGCTTTGACCTGGCGATTCGCACCGAGACTGGCCGCGATGAGCGACTGGTGGCCCGGCCGCTGTTGGTGATCAACGAACTGACCTGTGCCAGTCCGGCCTACCTCGAGGCCCATGGTGAGCCGCAGACGCCCCAGGAGCTTGCCAACCATCGTTGCCTGCTCAACAGCCACTACAGTGGGCGCGAGGAGTGGCAATACCATCGCCAGCATGAACTGCTGCGGGTGCGGGTGGGTGGCACGTTTGCCAGCAACCACTACAGCCTGCTGAAGAAGGCCGCGCTGGCCGGTGCCGGTATCGCCCGGCTGCCGTCCTACGCGCTGGCCGCAGAGCTGGCAGACGGGCGTTTGCGCTGGCTGTTGCGCGACTATCACACCCGCGACATGCCGGCGTACCTGGTGCATCCCTACCAGGGCGGGCTGCCGCGGCGCACCCAGGTGCTGGCCGACTACCTGATCGGTTGGTTCAAGCGCAGCAGCGAGGCACTGGAGCGGCTTGAGCTGTAGTCATGCCGCTTGCAGCCGGGTAATGGCGCCGTAGCGAATCAGCAGGCCCAGCGTCTGGGCCGGATCGAATTCGGGGTCGGCTTCATGGGCGTGGGTCATGGCGCTTTCCAGCGCTTGTTCATTGAGCAGGCCCTGGATGAAGACCCGGCTGCCACGGTCGAGCCTGAACACCTCGACCTGCCAGTTGCAACGCAGTACCAGTGCTGTTTCACCCCGGCTCGGGTCGATCTGCTCCAACCGGCCTTCGCCCTGGTGCGCCAGCCAGATCGACAGCGTCGCGTAGCGTGACTCCAGCACCGCGACGCTGGGGTGCAGGCCGACCAGCAGGCGGCCCAGGGACTCCGGTGCCGCCAGGTGCAGGCCGATCTGTTCCGGGCTCAAGGGCGTGGCATCGGCGGCGTGATAGGCGTTGATCCGCAGGCGCTCCAGGCACGCGACGTCGGCCAGGTACGGCACGCTGGCCGCTGGCGCGAAGCCGCGGATGAACGTGGCGAACTCCCGACCGTAGTCGTTGAGGATCGGGCTGCGGGGCGGGTGCTGCCGGACATGCACGGCGGCCATGGCCCGGAAGAACTCGTCGCCGACCAGTGCCCGGACCACCGGGTAACTGTCGGCCAGGGCGTTGATCAGCGAGCTCTGGACATTGTTGCGGTACACCGCGAAACGGCTGGCCGGATCGGCACCGTTGCGGCTGTGCAGGCCGGGCGGGCACGGCTGTTGCGGGTCGAGCAATGCCGCGCTGAAGCGGTCCAGGTCACTCATCGACGTACCTCGACACCATTGAGCAGGGCCTGGGCTCGTGCCGCTTCAACGAGCAATTCGCTGAAGGCCGGGACGCGGTTGTCGCGCTCGATCAGGGTCGGCAGCGCCCCGGTCCTGGCCAGCACCTGCTGGTAAAGGGCCCAGACCGCCGAATCGATGGGCGCGCCGTGATCGTCGATCAACAGACGGTCGCCGAGGCTGTCACGGTCCTCGGCGAAGCCGGCCAGGTGAATCTCGCCGACGGCTCGCAACGGCAGGGCCCCGATGTAGGCCAGTGCATCGCGTTGATGGTTGACGCAGGAGACATACACGTTGTTCACGTCCAGCAGCAGGCCGCAGCCGGTGCGGCGAATGACCTCGCTGATGAAGTCCGTCTCGTCCAGGGTCGAACGCTGGAATTGCAGGTAGGTCGCCGGGTTTTCAAGCAGCATCGGGCGTTTCAGGGTGTTCTGCACCAGGTCGACATGTTCGCAGACCCGTTGCAGGGTGGCCGGGTCGTAGGCCAGTGGCAGCAGGTCGTTGAGAAACACCGGGCCGTGTCCCGACCAGGCCAGGTGTTCGGAAAACGACTGTGGCTGGTAGCGCTCGATCAGCCTGGCCAGGCGCTGGAGGTGTTGCCGGTCCAGCGGGCCTTCGCCGCCGATGGACAGGCCGACCCCGTGCAGCGACAACGGATAGTCTTCGCGAATCCGCCCCAGGTAATGGTGGAACGGGCCGCCGGCGACCATGTAGTTCTCGGCATGCACCTCGAAGAACCCGAGGTCGGGGCGGCTGTCGAGGATCACCTGGAAGTGCTCGCTCTTGAGCCCCAGCCCGACCCTGGATGGGAGCGGGTGGGCGCGGGCGCAATCAATGGGCGCGGATTGCGCTGACGGCGGCATTGCGCGTGTCAGCCTTTTTCGGTGAAGGCCTGCAGTTGGCCGAAACCGGTCGGCGAGGTGCTGCTGGCGGTTTTCTCGCAGGTGCCCTTGGGCACCAGTTTCCAGGCGCTGCCCTGGTTGTCCTGGGTCGAGGTACCGGCACAGCTGGTACCGGCGCCGGCGGCGCAGTCGTTCTGGCCCTTGGCGGCGACACCAAAGCATTTCTCGGTGTCCCCGGCGTGGGCGGTCATCGGCAGTGCGGCGATGCTCAGGGCGGAGCCCAGGGTCAGGGCGAGGGCGGCGGCGGACAGCGTACGGCTGGTGGCGTTGCTCATGGTCGATCTCCAATTGAAGAGGGCGCCTTCCTGTCTGGTATGGGCAGCGAGGGTAGGCGGGGTGCGGCCAACATAATCGATTATGGGCGGCGAGGGTACGGACACGATGTTCCGGGCAAAGAAAAGCCCCGACAGAACGGGGCCTTCTCGTTGCACGGCAGTGGAATCAACCGCCCAGGTACGCTTCGCGGACTTTCGGGTCGGTCAGCAGGTCATTGCCGCTGCCTTCCATCACCACCCGGCCGTTCTCCAGCACGTAGGCGCGATCGGCGATCTTCAGCGCCTGGTTGGCGTTCTGCTCCACCAGGAACACCGTCACTCCGTCCTTGCGCAGTTGTTCGATGATATCGAAGATCTGCTGGATGATGATCGGTGCCAGACCCAGCGACGGCTCGTCGAGCAGCAGCAGCTTGGGCTTGCTCATCAGCGCCCGGCCGATGGCGAGCATCTGCTGTTCGCCGCCGGACATGGTGCCGCCGCGCTGGCTGAAGCGCTCCTTGAGCCGTGGGAACAGTTCCAGGACCTTGTCCATCTGCTCCTGGTAATCGCCCTTGTCGGTGAAGAAACCGCCCATGGCCAGGTTTTCCTCCACGGTCAGGCGCGAGAACACACGGCGGCCTTCCGGCACCACCGCGATGCTCTTGCGCATGATCTGCGAGGACTCCTGCCCCACCAGCTCTTCGCCCATGTAGCGAATGCTGCCGCTGTGGGCCCGCGGCGAACCGCAGAGGGTCATCAGCAGGGTCGACTTGCCTGCGCCGTTGGCGCCGATCAGGGTGACGATCTCGCCCTGGCGGACTTCCACGTTGACGCTGTGCAGGGCCTGGATCTTGCCGTAGAAGGTGGAAACGTTTTCGAACTGCAGCATTTACGCTTCCCCCAGGTAGGCTTTGATCACATCGGGATTGTCGCGGATCTGTTGTGGTGTGCCATCGGCCAGCGGCGTGCCCTGGTTGATCACGACGATATGGTCGGAAATGCTCATGACCAGTTTCATGTCGTGCTCGATCAGCAGCACGGTGACGCCGTGTTCCTCGCGCAGCACGCTGATCAGCGCCTTGAGGTCGTCGGTTTCCTTGGGGTTCAGGCCGGCCGCCGGTTCGTCGAGCATGAGGATCCGTGGACGGGTCATCATGCAGCGGGCGATTTCCAGGCGACGCTGCTGACCATAGGCCAGGGTGCCGGCCGGGCGGTTGGCGAATTCGGTCAGGTTGACCTTGTCCAGCCAGTACGCGGCGTATTCCATGGCTTCCCTTTCGCTCTTGCGGAACGACGGGGTCTTGAACAGACCGGCCAGGAAGTTGGTGTTCAGGTGACGGTGCTGGGCGATCAGCAGGTTTTCCACGGCGGTCATGTCCTTGAACAGACGCACGTTCTGGAAGGTCCGCACCACGCCCTTGCGGGCGATCTCGTGGCCGGCCAGGCCCTGGATCGGCTGGCCGTCGAGGATGATGCTTCCGGCGCTGGGCTTGTAGAAGCCGGTCAGGCAGTTGAACACCGTGGTCTTGCCGGCACCGTTGGGGCCGATCAGTGCCACGACCTGTTTCTCTTTCACGGTCAGGGCCACGCCGTTGACCGCCAGCAGGCCGCCGAAGCGCATGCTCAAGTTTTCGACTTTCAGGATCTCGCGGCTCATTTGCGCAGCTCCATGTGTGGACGTTGCATCGGCAGCAGACCCTGTGGACGCCAGATCATCATCAGCACCATCATGGCGCCGAACATCAACATGCGGTAATCGCTGAATTCACGCATCAGCTCCGGCAGCAGGATCATCACGATCGCTGCGAGAATCACCCCCAGTTGCGAGCCCATGCCGCCGAGCACGACGATGGCGAGGATGATCGCCGATTCGATGAAGGTGAACGACTCCGGGGTCACCAGGCCCTGGCGGGCGGCGAAGAAGCTGCCGGCGAAACCGGCGAAGCAGGCACCCAGGGTGAATGCCGAGAGCTTGATCACGGTGGGGTTCAGGCCCAGGGCGCGGCAGGCGATCTCGTCTTCACGCAGGGCTTCCCAGGCGCGGCCGATCGGCATGCGCAGCAGGCGGTTGATCACGAACAGCGCGAACAGCGCCAGCAGCAGGGCGACCAAGTACAGGAAGACCACCTTGCTCACCGGGTTGTAGGCCAGCCCGAAGAACTCGTGGAAGGTCTTCACACCCTCGGCGGCACTGCGCTCGAAGCTCAGGCCGAAGAAGGTCGGCTTGGGGATGTTGCTGATGCCGTTCGGGCCGCCGGTGAGGTCGGTGAGGTTGCGCAGGAACAGCCGGATGATCTCGCCGAAGCCGAGGGTCACGATGGCCAGGTAGTCACCGCGCAGGCGCAGCACCGGGAAACCGAGCAGGAAGCCGAAGGTCGCGGCCATCAGACCGGCGACCGGCAGGCACAGCCAGAAGCTCCAGCCGAAGTAGTGCGACAGCAGCGCGTAGCTGTAGGCGCCCACCGCGTAGAAGCCGACATAACCCAGGTCGAGCAGGCCGGCCAGGCCCACCACGATGTTCAGGCCCAGGCCCAGCAGCACGTAGATCAGGATCAGGGTGGCGATATCGACCGCCCCCCGCGAGCCGAAGAACGGCCAGATCAGTGCGGCCACGATCAGGCCGATGATGATCCAGCGCTGGGTCCGTGGCAGGGTCAGGAACTGACCGACCTTGGGC
Source organism: Pseudomonas sp. Tof1 (assembly GCF_055390395.1). Lineage (NCBI taxonomy): Bacteria > Pseudomonadati > Pseudomonadota > Gammaproteobacteria > Pseudomonadales > Pseudomonadaceae > Pseudomonas > Pseudomonas sp. Tof1. The sequence goes on from NZ_AP024344.1 coordinate 1,492,279, forward strand.
GACACCAGCGGGCCACGGGACGACTTGAACATCGTGCTGACCTGCTGGCTGAACAGCACGCGCAGGAACATCAGCACCGAGCAGAGGGCGATGACGGTCAGGGTCAGGGGACCGGTGCCATGCACTTCGAGGTTGATCCCGACGATGCTCAGCTTCAGGCCGAGTACCGGAAAGGCCACGGCCCAGACCAGCAGGGCGCTGAACAGCGCCTGTTTGAGATATCTGTTCATACTTTCTCAACCTCCGGACGGCCCAGGATGCCGGTCGGACGGAACAACAGCACCAGGACCAGAAGACCGAACGCCACCACATCCTTGTACTGGTCGCCGAACACGTCGGCACCAAAGGCTTCGGCCACACCGAGCACCAACCCGCCGAGCATGGCGCCCGGAATGCTGCCGATACCGCCCAGTACTGCGGCGGTAAAGGCCTTCAGGCCCACCAGGAAGCCGGCGTTGGGGTTGATCACCCCGTACTGCATGCTCAGCAGCACGGCGGCGACCGCGGCCAGGGCGGCACCGATGACGAAGGTCAGGGCGATGATGTTGTTGGTGTTGATCCCCAGCAGGTTGGCCATCTTGATGTCTTCGGCGCAGGCACGGCAGGCGCGGCCCAGGCGTGAACGGGAGATGAACAGGGTCAGTCCGGTCATGGCGATCAGGGTGATCACGAAAACCAGGATCTGCATGTAGGAAATCAGGACTTCCTCTGCGCCCCCCGGACCGAAGGAGATGCTCCCCGGGATCAGGTTGGGAATGGACTTGTCCTTGGAGTCCTGGGACAGCAGTACGGTGTTCTGCAGGAAAATCGACATGCCGATGGCGGAAATCAGCGGAATCAGACGGTTGCTGCCGCGCAGTGGGCGGTAGGCAACGCGTTCGATACTGTAGCCATAGGCACTGGTCACGACGATCGTCGCGATGAACGCGGCGGTCATCAGCAGCGGCAGGGAGTGGATTCCCATCATGGCCAGCCCGGCAAGGACGATGAAGGCCACGTAGGAACCAATCATGTAGACCTCGCCATGGGCGAAGTTGATCATTCCAATGATGCCGTAAACCATTGTGTAGCCAATGGCTATCAAGGCATAGGTGCTGCCAATGGTCAGGCCATTAACCAGCTGTTGGAAGAAGTGATAGATCTCAGGCATTACAGCGCTCCTAAAAACCCGATACGCATTTCACTGGTGGAGTCATGTTCCGGCTCGTCGGGCGTGGTCTGTCGCCACGTTGGCACGAGCGTTTGCCAGCGAACCGCTGGTGACGGTTTTAAGATTTTCAGGTGAGCCAGCTCCCGGATCGCGGGTGTCAGGCCCATAAACCTCGTAAAACAAAGCCCACTGTGCAAACAGTGGGCTTGTTGACCTGTCAGGCCTGAGTTACTGAGGGGATACTTCGGTCTTCGGCTTGCCGAAGTGCCATTCGTAGACCACGAACTTGAAGTTCTTCAGGTCGCCCTTCTCGTCGAAGGACAGTTCGCCAGTCGGGGTCTTGAAGGTCCCGGCGTGGATAGCGGCAGCCACCTTGGCGGTGTCTTCGCTCTTGGCGTTCTTGATGCCGTCGGCGATCAGTTCGACAGCAGAGTAGGCCGGGAATACGAACGGACCGCTCGGATCCTTGCCGTCAGCCTTGATGGCGTCGACGATGGCCTTGTTCTCCGGGTCGGCATCGAAGGACTTCGGCAGGGTAACCAGCAGGCCTTCGGAAGCGTCCTGGGCGATCTGCGAGATGGAGTCGTTGCCGACGCCTTCCGGACCCATGAACTTGGCGTTCAGGCCTTTTTCCTTGGACTGGCGCAGGATCAGGCCCAGCTCTGGGTGGTAGCCGCCGTAGTAGACGAAGTCGACGTTGTTCTGCTTGAGCTTCTGGATGATCGAGGAGAAGTCCTTGTCACCGGCGTTCAGGCCTTCGAAGACCGCGACTTTCACGCCTTTCTTCTCGAGGGTCTGCTTGACCGCGGTGGCGATGCCTTCACCGTATTGCTGCTTGTCGTGCAGTACGGCAACCACTTTCGGTTTCACGTGGTCGGCGATGTAGTTGCCGGCGGCAGGGCCCTGGGCGCTGTCCAGACCGATGGTGCGGAACACCAGCTTGTAGCCACGGGCGGTGATTTCAGGGCTGGTGGCCGCCGGGGTGATCATGATCACGCCTTCGTCTTCGTAGATGTCCGAAGCGGGCTGGGTGGAGCTGGAGCAGAGGTGGCCGATGACGAACTTGACACCATCGTTGACGACCTTGTTGGCGACGGCCACGGCCTGTTTCGGATCGCAGGCGTCGTCGTATTCGACCGCTTCGAGTTTCTTGCCATCGACGCCGCCCTTGGCGTTGATGTCCTTGATGGCCTGTTTCGCGCCCGTGAACTGCATGTCACCGTACTGGGTCACAGGGCCGGTCTTGGGGCCGGCGATGCCGATCTTGATGGTGTCTGCAGCGAAAGAATGGCTGGCGATACCGGCCAGAACCATAGCGGCGAACAGTTTGGAAATCTGCTTAGTCATTAGTGCTCCACTCTTGCTGTTGTAATTTTTATAGTCCTGACGCCAGGGCGGCAGAACCGGGTTTTGACAACCCGATTTTACCCGGCAACTGTACCGATACAGTTTAGAGCGCTCGTTTATCGCTTGGATAGCGGGCTGCCGGGGACAAAATCGGGAGATGTCGCTTAAATGAAAGAAAGAGACAGAATAGCGGCAGATGGCCATGCAGATTATTATCTGGATGTTGCTGAGCTTTCACGGCAATCCCTGCAACCCTGATCCTTCTTTCACCCCAACCTTTACATCCGGGTTTTTCTACCTTGAGTCGCGACGTTATGATTGCGCCGATTTTTTCTCAGGTGGAACTCCCATGATTGAAGAACCTAGCACCCTCTATGCCAAGCTGCTTGGTGAAACTGCATCTATCCGCTGGGAGGAGCTGCAACCGTTCTTTGCCCGGGGTGCCCTATTGTGGGTCGAACCGTCGCTGGATCTGATCGCCGCGGCGCAGGCCATGGCCGAGAATCAGACCGAGAAAGTAGCGGATTGGCTGGCCACCGGAGCGTTGGCCAAGGTGTCTGAAACGCGGGCCCAGGATCTTCTCGAGCGTGATCCGAGCCTGTGGGCGGTGGTGGTATCGCCCTGGGTGATGATCCAGGAAAGAGCAACTGGGTAATTGAAGGCACTGTAATGGTGCATATGTGTTATGCATTTATGGCCTACGAGTGTGTAGGCCAGTAACCGCATGCAGCAGTAATGGCAGTTTGCCCGTGGAGAAAATCCACAGTCCTTGACAGGCATATCGCAGCTTCCCTGCCACGACATCCGATTCTGTAGGGCCCGGCTTGCCGGCTAAGCTTCTGGCGGCCTCAAGGGCCCATTCGCCGGCAAGCCGGGCTCCTACAGGGTGATGGGGGCGGTCGGCTCAGTACTCGGTCCGACCGGTGTGGCTGTTCAAGGAAATGACCTTGGTCTTGCCGATGCGGTGACGGTAGATCTCGCGCAGATACTTGATCGCCTTCTTCACGCAATCGCGGGACAGGCGGATATCGTTGATCGAGACGAACTTGTCCTTGTCATTGATCAGTTCGCGGTACTTCTTCTCGTACATCGGCTTGATCGCGTACCAGTTGGTATCGAGGATCTTCGCCGGGTTCTCGAACTCGTTGAGCAGGTCGTCGATATGCCCTTCGTCGAACTCGTCGCGGGTGATGAACTCGAGCATCGAGTTGTCCAGCGTGTCGTCGAAGCGGTACGGGTTGCGCGCGAAGCAGCGCTTGATGAAGGCCACGATCAGGGTCAGGAAGTCGTCCGACAGGCACGGGCTCTTGGCAATCAGCGTGGTCAGCGACAGGTTGGCCGAGGCCCCGATCACCAGGGCGTAGCGCTTGAGCGTGGTGTTGGGGAACAGGCTGTTGAGGTGGGTCTTGAGCCGGTTCAGGTCCATGTAGGACAGCTTGTAGTCCTTGGGCAGCGAGACGATCGAAACCACCGACGAGCAGTTCTTGAAGAAATGCAGGTCGTGCAGCGCCGCGGCGTCGTAACCCGAAGCCTTGTACTGCTCCAGGGCGGCGCGGTAGCGCTTGGACTCGATCGGCAGCAGGCTGATGCCTTCGATGGCCTGGGTGACCTTGTTGAAGTGCGGCAGGTCGATGGAGCGGAAGAACAGGTCGTCGATGTTCAACCGCTGCTGTTCCTTTTCGAACACCTTGAACTTGTCGCCGGTTGGCGCCGGCTGTTCCGGTACCACGGATTCGGCGTAGGCGATCGCCACGGGGCCTGCCAGGCTCATGAACAGGTCGTTGGCGTCCAGGCGGATGGTCTCGCCGATGTCGATGCCGGCACGACGGAAGTAGTTCTGGTCGTAGTCGGTGGTCACCGCCTGGGCGGTCAGGATGTTGAAGATCTGCTGGGAGATGTACTGGTTGGCGTGCTTCTCCATGGCATTGACATCAATGTTCTGGATATTGCCGTCATCGTTCTCTTCGGCATAACGCATGATGTCGTTGGAGATCAGCATCATCGCGTTCCATGGGCGGATACGGCCCATGACGCTGGCTTCGCTGCTGTCTTCATTGTCGAAGTTGTACGAGAAGTCCCACTCTTCCGACAGGTACTTGCAGAGCAGGCGGCCGGCGTTGATGTGCAGGGCCTCGGACATTTCGCTGCGATGGTCGGAGATGTTCGGCAGCACGCAGATGCCGCTGGTGAAGATCGGTTCGAAGACGAAGGAGTGGCCGCTCTTGCTGTCGTGCTCGTCCATCGGCTTGGTGTCGAACGTCTTGTTCATGTACGAGTACTGCTGGGCCAGGCCGAATTCCGAGGCCATGCCCGAACCGGTACCACCGCCGGCACTGAAGATCGAGAAGTACAGGCGCGACTGGTTGGCCTTGATGCCGCAGGAGTCGATCAGGTACGAGTGGATCATCTTCCAGTCGGGGCTGGAGAAGCGCTGGGTGTCCTTGTTCAGGATGATCTTGGCCAGGTACTGGCCGAGGATCGGGGCGTTACCCGCGCCACCGGCATGCACCTCGGACAGGTCCATGATCTTCATCTTGCTGTAGTCGCGGATGAACCCGCTTTTCTCGCCCTTGCGCGAAAAGCGGATGCGGCCGGCGATGTCCTTGTCCAGGTCGCCGAGCATCACCAGCGGTTCGACCAGAAACACCGGCTTGGCGGACTTGCTCTGCACCAGGCGCAGGTTATTGCGGATCCACTGGGCGGGGCGGTAGCCCTTGTCGACGGACTTGTCGTCGTTGTTGAATTCGTTGAGGTAGAACTTGCGGGCGTTGTAGACCAGTTCGGCGACATCCAGTGCGATGTTCGAGCCGCAGCGGCCCAGGCCGATCAGGCAGACCGAGGGGAATTCCTGTTCGCGACGGGCCTCGTTCTCCACCTCCAGGTGCGGTGGGCGCGGAAATACCATGTCGCGCAGACCGTCGAGGTTGTCGAGGATACGATCCGTATTGGTTTCCGTGAAATAAAGGTACTGCTGCGTCGCCAGTGGACGGGGCGTCGAGTAGGCCTTGTAGGTTTTTTCCACGACCGCGGGCGACATCAGATCGGATACTGCGTTGGCTGGGTTATTTTTGGAGGTCATTGTGCGCCATATGCCTGGTCTGGTTGGGCGGTCGAAGGGGATGTCAACGCGCCATCACGGTGAGAGATCGCGACTTTAACGCGCGATATTGGCTTGATCGATAGGGGTTGGCCCTAGGTTTCCCTAGGGCTAAACCCTGCTCTGGATATCGTTGAATCGGCCAGTATTTGACGTTCTTTAATTGACGGGGAACTTTTTATGAATTCTGTACTACCTGCTCTGGGGTTCGCCGGAATCGGCCTGATGGGGCTGCCGATGTGCCGTCGCTTGCTGGCCGCGGGGTACCCCTTGACGGTGTGGAACCGGTCGCCGCACAAATGCGCCGAACTGGTGGCGGCCGGTGCGCGGCAGGTCGCCACCCCTGCCGAGCTGTGCGCGCAGGCAGACGTGGTGATGCTGTGCCTGGCCGATACCGCGGTGGTGCAGGAGGTGGTTTTCGGGGTCGACGGGGTGGCGCAGGCGGCGAAGACGGGTCAACTGCTGGTGGATTTTTCCAGCCTGGAGCCCACGGCGACGCGACAAATGGCCGCGCGCCTGCTGGCCGAGCGCGGTGTGCGCTGGCTGGATGCGCCGCTTTCCGGCGGCACCGCCGGGGCCGAGGCCGGCAGCCTGGCGATCATGGCCGGTGGGGAAGTGGCCGATCTGGAACGGGTTCGCCCGGTCTTGCTGACCCTTGGCCAGCGCGTCACCCACATGGGGGCGGTGGGTGCCGGGCAGGTGACCAAGGCCTGCAATCAGATGATCGTGGCCTGCAATGCCCTGGTGATTGCCGAGGTGGTGGCGCTGGCGGAACGCTCCGGGGTGGATGCCAGCCTGCTGGCCGAAGCGCTCGGCGGTGGCTTCGCCGACTCCAGGCCGTTGCAGATCCTCGCGCCGCAGATGGCCGAAAGCCGTTTCGAACCGATCAAATGGCATGTGCGCACCTTGCTCAAGGACCTGGACGGTGCCGTGAAGTTCTCCCGTGAACAGGGTTCGGCGGCGCCCATCAGCGGATTGGCCGCACAGTTGATGCGCCTGCATGGTAGCCAGGGGTATCTGCAAAAGGATCCCGCGACATTGGTGAATCTGTATCGCGAGCCGCCGTCGCCGGCGGAGTGAGTGGCGTGACGCTGGGGGTGGGCGCTGGTTGAGCTGCCTGATGGTCGCGGGCAGCTCTTCGAACAACACCGGCCGGCTGAACAGGTGGCCCTGGATGTAGTCGCAGTCGTACTCGGCAAGGAACTCGTATTGCTGCTGGGTCTCGACGCCTTCGGTGACCACCTGCAGATGCAGGGTGTGGGCCATGACAATGATCGCCTGGATGATCTCCATGTCCGGGGCCGACTTGGGGATGTCGAGGATGAACGAGCGATCGATCTTCAGGGTATTGAGTGGCAGGCGCTTGAGGTAGGCCAGGGACGAGTAGCCGGTGCCGAAGTCGTCGATGGACAGCGAGACGCCGAGGGTGCGCATCTGCCGCAACAGCTGCAGGGTATTGGTGATATTGCCCATCAGCGCGTTTTCCGTGACCTCCAGCTCCAGCCGGTTGGCGCAAACGCCGGTGCTGCGCAGGATGTTTTCAATGTCGTCGGCCAGTTCCTCGCGTGCCAGGTTCAGGGACGAGCAGTTGGTGCTGACCATCAGGTCGCTGTAGCCCTGTTCGTCCAGTGCCGCCAGGTCCTGGCAGGCGGTGCGCAGGACCCACTTGTCCAGATCGGCGATCAGGCCGTTGGCTTCGGCGATGTGCAGGAAGCGGTCCGGGGCCAGCAGCCCGTGTTGCGGATGGTTCCAGCGTACCAGGGCCTCGAGCTTGGCGACCTGGCCGGTCCTGACCGCACAGATCGGCTGGTAGAACAGTTGCAGCTCGCGGCCGTCGCGCAGCGCCTGGCGCAGTTGTTCCTCCAGTTGCAGTTCCAGGGTCGCCTTCGTCTTCAGGTTGGCGTTGAAGAAATGCAGGCTGTTGCGTCCGGCTTCCTTGGACTGGTACAGCGCCAGGTCGGCGTTCTTCAGCAGTTCCTCGCAGGTCTGGCCGTCCTCGGGGAACACGGCGATCCCGATGCTGGTGGTCATCACCATGCGCCGGCCGGCCAGTTCGATCGGTTCCTTCATCTTCTGCATGATGCGCTGGGCCATGTGCCGGGCTTCGTCGCGCTTGTGCAGGCTGATGAGGATGCAGAACTCGTCGCCGCCAAAGCGCGCGACCACGTCGTCATGGCTGCGGGTGGCACTCTTGATGTGCGCGGCGATGACCTTGAGCAGCTCGTCACCGGCGTCGTGGCCGAGGCTGTCGTTGATCCGCTTGAAGTGGTCGATGTCGAGGAACATCACCGCCAGCATGCCGCCATTGCTGCTGCGCTCGATCAGTCTCTCGGCGAAGATCTGGTTGAAGCCGCGGCGGTTGATCAGGTTGGTCAGGGCATCGTAGTGGGCGACCTGGGCCAGGGACAGGCGGGCCTGGTCCAACTGGCTGAGCAGCGCGTTGACCCGGCGCAGGTCCTGTTCCTTGTGCTGCAGCTTCTTGTCGGAGAGGGCCGCGCTGATGCTGCTGCCGATGATCAGCAGGGTGATCAGCGCAATGGTCATGCCCAGTTGCAGATGGTTGTTCTGCACTGCGGCGCCGAGGACGTCGCCTTCCGGGACGACCAGGCGCAGTGCCCACATGCCGGTGAAGTGCATGCTGACGATGGCTGCGCCCATCACCAGGCTGGCGCTGTACTTGAGCAGTTGATGGAAGATGCCGCTACCGGTGCGAAAGTGCCTGGCCAGCAGCAGGGCCGCCAGGCTGGCGCCGATGGCGATCAGTACCGACAGGCCGACGAGGCCGGGTTGATAGTACTGCTGTGCAGTCGAACGCAAGGCCGACATGCCGACGTAATGCATGGCGGCGATCCCCAGCCCCATCGACAGGGCGGCGCGAACGGTCTGGGAAGGGCGCAGTTCGGCGCGACCGAGGGTGTGCATGGCGAGAAACGAGGCGAACAGGGCGATCAGCAGCGAGACCATGGTGGTGGGCAGGTCGTAACTCATCGCGATGGGCGTTCGAAACGCCAGCATGGCGATGAAGTGCATGGCCCAGATGCCGCCCGCCAGGCAACAGGCACCGACCCAGCGCCAAAGGCGCTGTTGCGCCGGTTTTTCCACATGACCGACCCGTTCGGCCATGTCGAGCGTGGCGAAGCCCGCGGCGCAGGCCACCAGATAGGCCAGCATGACCAGCAGCGGATCGTGGCTGCAGTCGAGCAGCAACTGCCCTTGCTCGGGAAGTTTGTCGACAAAATGCAAACCCAGCCACTCCATAGCCTGTCCTATTCCGCCCTTGGACTACCGACGCTGCGCGCCGACCAATGGGTTGGAGTATAGAGGCTCGTCTGGAGCCGGGAGCCCTAATGGCAGAGTGCTCCCAATGATTTGGCGATGAGCTAAATAGCGATTGGTACTAAGCTGGGCTGCTGTTCGGGCTCCAGGGGCGGCAGGCCGAAGGCGGCGCGGGCCGCATCGCAGCGTTCGTTGGGTTCACCGTTGACCCAGGCGGCATCGAATTCGCGGCAGGGGCTGGAGCGCTGGTGGTAGATCGAGCAACTGACCCCTTTACCGACTTCACCTTCAAGAGCGGTGCAGCGCGGCTTTTTCCCTTCGGTACCGTTCATGGCCACGCGGCTCGGACTGATCTGGCTGACCAGTTCGTCGGGCACCAGGCCGCCGCCCGACACGCACTCTCCCCAATAGAACGAGACACGGAAATAGGAACAGCAGGCACCGCAATTCAGACACGGATTAGCATCAGACATGGAAGGTCAACGGAGAAAGAAGAAGGGAGGGAGTTTGGCACTATTCTAGGCTTCGGCCGCGGCTTTGTAAGGGGGTGTTACAAGTATTTTTACGGGTCCCGATAGAGCCTCCATTGGCCGGTATCAGCGCCGCGAATGGTGGCAGACAGGCGATATCAGGCTGACTAGATTGAGTGGCAGCCAAGCCCTATAACAATAAAGAGACGGACCCCATGCAGAACTCGACCCAAGCGGCGAATGCCTGGCGCATTCTGTTCCTGTTGTTCCTTGCCAACCTATTCAATTTCTTCGATCGGACCATCCCGGCGATCATCATCGAACCGATCCGCATGGAGTGGCACCTGAGCGATTTCCAGATCGGCATCATCGGCACCGCCTTCACCATCGTCTATGCCATTGCCGGCCTGCCCCTGGGGCGCATGGCCGATAACGGTTCGCGCAGCAAGCTGATGGGCTGGGGGTTGGCGGTCTGGAGCGGGCTGACGGCGGTCAATGGCCTGGTGGGCAGTTTCTGGAGCTTCCTGCTGGTGCGCATGGGCGTCGGGATCGGTGAGGCCAGCTATGCGCCAGCGGCCAATTCGCTGATCGGCGATCTGTTCCCGGCCCATCGCCGGGCACGGGCCATGGGCATTTTCATGCTGGGCCTGCCGTTGGGGCTGTTGCTGGCGTTCTTCACCATCGGCGCGATGGTCAAGGCGTTCGACAGCTGGCGGGCGCCGTTTTTCATTGCGGCGGTCCCCGGCCTGGTGCTGGCGCTGTTCATGTTCTTCATCAGGGAGCCCAAGCGCGGCGCGGCGGAAACCGTACAGGTCGCCCAGACACGGATCGAGCGGCCGGTACGGCGCCTGCTGGCGATCCCGACCTTTCTCTGGCTGGTGCTGGCGGGGCTGACCTTCAATTTCGCCACCTACGCCTGCAACTCCTTCCTGGTGCCGATGCTGCAGCGCTACTTCCAGATTCCGTTGCAGGAAGCGGCGGTGGCCACCGGGGTGATCGTCGGCGTGACCGGCCTGGTCGGGCTGACCCTGGGCGGCTGGGTGGCGGACAAGATTCACCAGCGCATCGCCAACGGACGCCTGCTGTTCGCGGCCGTGAGCCTGGTGGTGTCGACCCTGGCCACGGCCTGGGCACTGCATGCCGGGCGGATCGAGATCGGTGTGTTCGTCGCCGTATTCAGTGTCGGCTGGCTGTTTGCCTACAACTTCTACACCTGCGTCTATACCGCGATCCAGGACGTGGTCGAGCCGCGGCTGCGGGCGATGGCGATGGCGGTGTATTTCGCCGGCCTGTATCTGCTGGGTGGCGGGCTGGGGCCGGTGGTGGTCGGCCTGCTGTCCGACCATTTCGCCCATGCGGCGATGCTGGCGGCAGGTGCGCAGGAAATGACCGAGGCATTCAAGGCCGTGGGTCTGCATGACGCGATGTATCTGATTCCGGCGGCGTTGCTGCTGACGCTGCTGTTCCTGTTCCAGGCGGCACGGTGTTTCAGTCGGGATGCGGCGCGGATGCGCGAGGGGATGGGGCAGGAGCAGGAAGGCGTGGCACCTGTAACGGCTTGATAGTCAGTTGAATGGGGGCCTGTTCGCGGATGAATCCGGCACCCACAGTGGAGCGGTGTTCACAGATTTTGTGATCACCACTGGACCTGTGGGAGCCGGATTCATCCGCGAACAGGGGCCCTGAAGCCCTAAACGAATCCCGCCCCCACAGCGCACTGTCAGATCAACCGGCGACCAGCACCCGGATCGCTTCCAGGCGCAACGCCGCCTTCTCCAGCATCGCCAGCCCCTGTTCACGCTGTTTACGCAGTGCTACCAGCTCGCTGTCACGCACGCTCGGGTTGACGGCCTGCAACGCGGTCAGGCGCGCCAGTTCCTCGTCGGTATCGGCCGCCAGGCGACGTTGTGCCTCGGCCACGCGTTCGGCGTGACGAGGGGCGACTTTCGCTTCGCCGGCGTTGATCTTCGGCGCCAGGCTGTCGCGCTGGGCCTGGATGAACTTGTTGGCGCTGGCCTTGGGCACGCTTTCCAGCTGGTCGTTCAGGGTCTCGAACGCGACGCGTGGCGACAGGTCGTTGCCGTTGGCGTCCAGCAGGCAGCGCAGGGCGGCCGGCGGCAGGTAGCGGCCCAGTTGCAGCGAGCGCGGTGCGACCACTTCGCTGACGTACAGCAGTTCCAGCAGCACGGTCCCCGGTTTCAGTGCCTTGTTCTTGATCAGCGCCACGGCAGTGTTGCCCATCGAGCCGGACAGCACCAGGTCCATGCCACCTTGCACCATCGGGTGTTCCCAGGTGATGAACTGCATGTCTTCGCGCGACAGCGCCTGGCCGCGGTCGTAGGTGATGGTCACGCCTTCGTCGTCGCCCAGCGGGAAGCTGGCGTCGAGCATCTTCTCGCTCGGCTTGAGGATCAGGGCGTTTTCCGAATGGTCCTCGCTGTCGATGCCGAAGGCGTCGAACAGCGTCTCCATGTAGATCGGCAGGGCGAACTGGTCGTCCTGCTCGAGGATCGCCTCGACCAGGGCCTCACCTTCACCGGCACCGCCGGAGTTGAGTTCCAGCAGGCGGTCGCGGCCGGTGTGCAATTCGGCTTCCAGGCGCTCGCGCTCGGCACGGGCCTCGTCCACCAGCTTCTGCCACTCGCCGTCGTCGCCGCCTTCGAGCAGCGGCAGCAGGCGTGGACCGAACTGGTGCTGCAGGGCGTTGCCGGTCGGGCAGGTATTGAGGAAGGCGTTCAGGGCATCGTGGTACCACTGGAACAGGCGTTCCTGCGGGCTGGTTTCCAGGTACGGCACATGCAGCTCGATCACGTGCTTCTGGCCGATCCGGTCCAGGCGGCCGATCCGCTGTTCCAGCAGGTCCGGGTGCGCCGGCAGGTCGAACATCACCAGGTGGTGGGCGAACTGGAAGTTGCGGCCTTCACTGCCGATTTCCGAGCAGATCAGCACCTGGGCGCCGAATTCCTCGTCGGCGAAGTAGGCGGCGGCGCGGTCACGCTCGAGAATGTTCATGCCTTCGTGGAACACGGTGGCCGGGATGCCGGAACGCACGCGCAGGGCGTCCTCCAGGTCCATGGCGGTTTCCGCGTGGGCGCAGATCACCAGCACCTTGGTGCGCTTGAGCATTTTCAACTGGTCGATCAGCCACTCGACCCGTGGGTCGAAGCGCCACCAGCGTTCCTCGTCACCGCCTTCGGTCTGGGCCTGGAAGCTGACTTCCGGGTACAGCTCGGCGTGTTCGCCCAGCGGCAGCTCCAGGTATTCGTCCGGGTTCGGCAGCGGGTAGGCGTGCAGCTTGCGCTCCGGGAAGCCCTGGACGGCGGCGCGGGTGTTGCGGAACAGCACGCGGCCGGTGCCGTGACGGTCGAGCAGTTCGCGTACCAGACGCGCGCTGGCTTCGCTGTCGCCGTCGTTGACCGCGGTGAGCAGGGCCTCGCCTTCGTTGCCGAGGAAACCCTGGATGGTCTTGTGGGCGGCCGGGGACAGACGGCCCTGGTCCAGCAGTTCCTGCACCGCTTCGGCCACCGGGCGATAGTTCTCGCTTTCGGCGCGGAACGCGGCCAGGTCGTGGAAACGGTTCGGATCGAGCAGGCGCAGGCGCGCGAAATGGCTTTCCTGGCCCAGCTGTTCGGGGGTGGCGGTCAGCAGCAGTACGCCGGGAATGGTCTCGGCCAGTTGTTCGACCAGCGTATATTCCGGGCTGGCCTTGTCTTCATGCCAGACCAGGTGATGCGCCTCGTCGACCACCATCAGGTCCCAGCCGGCGGCGAACAGCGCGTCCTGGGCCTTTTCGTCCTCGACCAGCCACTCCAGGGCCACCAGGGCCAACTGGGTGTCTTCGAACGGGTTGCTGGCATCGCTCTCGATGAAGCGCTCGGCATCGAACAGCGCGACCTGCAGGTTGAAGCGCCGGCGCATTTCCACCAGCCACTGGTGCTGGAGGTTTTCCGGGACCAGGATCAGCACGCGGCTGGCGCGACCGGACAGCAGCTGGCGATGGATCACCAGGCCGGCCTCGATGGTCTTGCCCAGGCCCACTTCGTCCGCCAGCAGGACCCGTGGCGCGATACGGTCGGCGACTTCCCGGGCGATGTGCAACTGGTGGGCGATCGGTTGCGCACGGGCGCCACCCAGGCCCCAGAGCGGCGATTGCAACTGGCGGCTGATGTGTTCCAGGGTGTGGTAGCGCAGCGAGAACCATGGCAGCGGGTCGATCTGCCCGGCGAACAACCGGTCGCTGGCCAGGCGGAACTGGATGAAGTTCGACAGCTGGGTTTCCGGCAGCGCGACGACTTCGTTCTGCACGTTGAGGCCGTGGTAGACCAGCAACCCGTCGACATCCTCGACTTCGCGCACGGTCATCTTCCACCCCTCGAAGTGGGTGATGCTGTCCCCGGGCGAGAATCGCACGCGGGTCAGGGGCGCATTCCTTAGCGCGTACTGGCGAGTGTCGCCAGTGGCCGGATAGAGCACGGTCAACAAGCGGCCATCCTGTGCCAGAACGGTGCCCAAACCCAGCTCGGCTTCGCTGTCACTGATCCAGCGTTGCCCCGGTTGATACTGCTGCGCCATGCTGCCTGACTCCCGCCTTGAAAAAGCCGACTATCTTAACGGAATCGACGCTTTCAGGCCAAAGCTCTTGATCGAAAGGACTGATCCGAGAAAGTACACTGACCCAGGCTGAAAAGTCGTTGAGCATGACGTTCGTCGGAGCGTATTGCACCCTTTAGCGATAACCGGGTCACAGTTTCGCGACTGACGGCTCAAGTCAAGGGGGCCGCCGCCGAAAGCCTGCCGACAGGAGAAAAAATCATGCTGCCACCGATGTTACCCCTGAGTGCCGTGCCGGTCACTTCCCAGCAGGACCCGATCCGACCGCGACCGGATATCCCGCCTGTGGTGCCCGTGCAGGAAAGCTCCAACGAGAGCACCATCGACCTGCAGAAGCGCGACCCGGAAGAGGCCGCGTGGCAGTTGCGCGAGGAACAGCGGCGCCAGCAGCAACAGCAGCAACAGCAGCAACGCCGGCGTGAGGCCGAGGATGATCCGCAGTTGCACCTGGCGGTGCCGGGCGACGAATTGAACGCCGACAACACCGTACCGGTAGTCGCATTGATGGAAGAGCAGCCGCGTCAGGGCCTGCTGGTCGACGTCGAGGTCTGACGGTGCTCTTCGGCCAGTTGCCCAAGGGCCTCCAGCAGCAAGCCGATCTCCTGTTCGGTATTGAGATAGCTCACCGCGACCCGGGCAATCGCCGGCAGTTCGCGGGCCTGCATGTCCAGAGGCGTGTAGGCGGTGCCGTTGGCACCGATGTTGATAGCGCTTTCGGCCAGCCGTTGTTTCAGCGCCAAGGCATCCCATCCTTCCAGAGTGAACGCAATCAGGCCCGACTGCTGTCCGGGCAGGCCCAGGTCGTGCAGTTCCAGCCCGGGGATCTTGCGCAAGGCTTCGCGCAATCCTGTCGCCAACCGCTGAATCCTGCCGCGAATACGCGCGATACCCAACTGATTGGCCTCCTTCAGCGCATTGGCCAGGCCGGCCATCAACACCAGCGAGCGCTCGCTGGTTTCGAAGCGGCGGGCATCGTTGCGCAGCGTGAAGCCGTGATCGTCCCAGGGCGCGGATGACACATCGAGGTAGCGGGGGGTCAGTTGTTCGAGAAAGCCTTCGCGCACATACAGCAGCGCGGTACCCCGCGGGCCCCGGAGAAACTTGCGGGCGGCACCCTTGAGCACGTCGCAGGCCAGGGCCTGGACATCGCACGGCAGTTGGCCGAGAGCCTGTCCGGCATCGATGAAGTAGGCGATGCCATGGCGTCGCGCCACCTGGCCGATGGCCTCGGCGGGGTTGATCAGGCCGCCATTGGCCGGTAGCCAGGTCAGGGCGATCAGGCGCACGCGGGCGTCGATCATCTGTTCCAGGGAAGAGACCGACACCGCACCGGTTTCATCGCACGGGATCACTTCCAGACGAGCGCCGGCCTTGACCGCTTCGGCCATGCAGGCCAGGTTGCCGGCCCATTCATGACGCCCGACCAGGATCCGGTCGCCGGCACGCCAGGGGCCCAGTGCGGCGAAGGCCTGGCCCCAGGCGGCTGAGCCGCTGCTGGCAAAGGCGATGCTCTGGACGCTGGTGTTGAGCAGCTCGGCGGCAGCCTGGCGGGCTTCCTCCTCCAGTCGCGCGCCCTGGGGGCCGGCTTCCATCGGGCCGATGCCTGCCTCGAGTCGCAACTGGGCGGTCATTGCCTCCAGGGTGGCCTGGCTGGGGAGCGAGGCGCCGGCGTGATTGAAATGGATCACCCGCGAGCAGCCGGGAGTCGCGGCACGCAGGTGGGCGATTTCGCTTTCCGACCAATCGTCGACGATCATGGCTGCAGCTCGAAGATCGCGTCGATTTCCACGGCGACGCCACTGGGCAGGCTCGACACGCCGATCGCGGTCCGGGCGTGCCGACCTTTTTCACCCAGCACGTTGACCAGCAGGTTGGATGCGCCGTTCGCCACAACGCCCTGGCGTTTGAAGTCCGGGCTGGCGGCAACGAAGACGCCGAGGCGGACGATGCGCACCAGCTTCGACAGGTTGTCATCGATGGCGTGACGCAATTGCGCCAGCAGGCCGAGGGCCGCCAGCTCCGCTGCCCTGGCGCCTTCCTCTTCGCCCAGGGTATCGCCCAGGCGGCCAATGCCGGCGGGATGACCATCCTGCAGGGGGATCTGCCCGGAGATGAACAGCTGGTTGTTGCTGATCACGTAATTCACATAGTTGGCAATCGGCTGACTGGGCTGCGGCAGGTTCAGGCCCAGTTGACTGACGCGATCTGACAGGGAATTGCTCATGGGGGAAACCTCCTTGAAGAAGGTTTCAGCATGCTCGGCGCGGAATTGGCCGACAAACGGATAGATTCAATCGGACGTATCTGATTGGCTCATGTGTCCGCGCATTGTTCCATCAACCAGGTGCAGAAGATTTCGGCTTCCGCGCAGAGCGCGGTGTTGGGTCTGATCAGCCAATAGCCGATCTCGCTCTCATAAGGGGGGCTGTCGAATGCCGGTACCAGCGAGCCGTCCTTGAGCCGGCGATCGATCAGGCGCTGGCGGCCCATGGCGATACCCTGGCCGGCGATGGCGGCTTCGACCACGATGTTGTAGTCATGGAGCATGGCCGTGGGGTAGCGCTGCAGATCGAAATGATGGTGCCGGGCCCAATCGATCCATTCGAAGGGTTGCCGGGCCTGGGCCATCAGCAATGGGCCCGGCCCGTGGGATGCGGCCTTGAAGGCCGGGCTGCAGACGGGGAACAGGCGTTCGCTCATCAGCCGCTGGGCATCGACATCCGGCCAGCCGCCCTTGCCGTAGCGGATGGCGAGGTCGACCTGGGCGCCGGCGACATCGGCGAGCTGGATCGACGGCTCCAGGGCAACCTGGATGTGCGGGTGGCGGGTAATGAAGTCGGTCAGGCGCGGTGCCAGCCAGAGCGTGGCGAAAGACGCCAGCAGGCCGATCCGCAGCACCCGTGGGGATGTCGGTGCGCGCAGTTGTCGACTGGCTTCGGCGATCTGTTCCAGGGCCGGGCGGATCTGCTGGTAATAGCGGCTGCCGGCGTCGCTGAGGTCGATGGCACGGGTCCTGCGGATGAACAGGCGCTGGTCGAGGTACTGCTCAAGCTTGTGGATCTGATGGCTTACCGCGCTCTGGCTGACCGACAGTTCATCGGCGGCCTTGATGAAGCTCAGGTGGCGGGCCACCGATTCGAAGGCGCGCAGGGCCATGAGCGGGGGGAGGTCCTTGGGCAGTGTCACTTCAACGATCCTTGGTAGCCATACTGAGTGGGCGATTTTGCGCGCAAACGGGCATGGCGGACATAGCTCGATCATTTCCCGGCTGGTCAGCGCCGACGCTTGCCCGCATTATGGGGGTATTGCGTGAGCCGGGGGCGAGCCTGGCTGAATTCGACCGATAGCGATGTAGTGATCATGAGCCAAGACGACAAGTTGATCGACCTGAATGCGGAACGGGCCAAGCGTGTCCATGACCTGAACGAGAAACGCCTGAATGAAGTACGCCAGGCCTTCGAGCAGGCGATGCCGTTGGGCAAGGGCAGGAAAAAGCCGAAGAACAAGCCGAAAAAGCGCTGATATCTGCGCTGAAACTTGATGCAAGTCAGTTAATTTCCTTTCCCCGCACCCGGTTCCGGGCGGCATTGACGCCGGTCAATTTTCCTCCGTGCCCATTTGGGTAACTTAGCCACATCGCAACAGGGCGAGTGCAGGAGGCCAGTCATGTTTTTCGATAACGTGGTAATTGCCGGAGTGCTGACGGTTGGCCTCATGGTGGTGTTCCTCGGCGGTTTTGGATTTTTTATCTGGAAAGACTCACATAAGAGGAAGAAACCTTAGGTCTTTTCAGAGAACGAGCACGCAAGGCATTTTGGGCGACTTCGGTCGCCCTTTTTTTTGTCTCGCGTTTCTGGGCTTTTTTGGGGGAGTAATTGTTACTGGGTGTACATATCCGTTTGCGCGTTTAACTGATGGAACGGTTTCGCCCCTTACGGGCGAGTTACTTTTTTTCAGGCGCCAAAAAAAGTAACCAAAAAACGCTTGCCCCTCCATTGGCCCTCGCTGCGCGAGGGTTCCTTCGCTCCGGTCCTGTTTCGAGAGCACGCCGTGACGGGCCATCCATGGCCCAACACGGCTCGCCCGGCATCCCTGCCGGGCGACTCTCGAAACAGAACCTCCACTCAGCCGGCTGGGAACGGGGCCGGTAAATCAAAAGCAAAAGCAAGATCAAAAGCAGAGGGGGAATCTGGAAGTTTTTCGGCGACCTCAATGGCCTCTTCGCGGGCAAGCCCGACTCCTACAGATGGGTGTCGTATGCAGCCTCCGTGTACGACGTAAACTTGTAGGAGCCGGGCTTGCCCGCGAAGCTCTTTGCTCTTGCTCTTGCTCTTGCTCTTGCTCTTGCTCTACCGGCCCCGTTCCCAGCAGGCCGAATGGAGCCCTCGTGTAGTGGGGAACTCGGCATGGATGCCGAGTTAGCGCCGATGGGCATGGATGCCCATGCGGCGCGACCCACGGAGCGAGGGTGGAATGAGGGAACCCCTCGCGTAGCGGGGGGCCAATGGAGGGGCAGCGTTTTTTGGTTACTTTTTTTGGCGTCTGAAAAAAAGTAACTCGCCCGTAAGGGGCGAAACCGTTCCATCAGTTAAACGCGCAAACGGATATGTACACTCACCTCAAAGTTAAACACTACATACAAACATCAAGACGAAAAAAAAGGCGCACCCCAAAGGCTGCACCTTTATTTTCAGATCACGGCAGTCAACTCAACTGCCGATAATCTTCGAAGCAAGCCAGAACAAACCGGCAGACAACCCGACGGTCGCCGGCAAGGTCAGTACCCAGGCCAGCAGAATGGTCTTGATCGTGCTGCTCTGCAGCCCGCTCTTGTTCGCCAGCATGGTCCCCGCCACACCCGACGACAGCACGTGGGTCGTCGAAACCGGTAGCGCGAAGATGTTCGCCAGGCCGATCATCCCGGCCGTGGTGATCTGGGCCGACATGCCCTGGGCATAGGTCATGCCCTGCTTGCCGATCTTCTCGCCAATGGTCAGCACCACCCGTTTCCAGCCGACCATGGTCCCCAGGCCAAGGGCCAGGGCCACCGCCAGAATCACCCAGAACGGTGCGTATTCGGTCGTGGCGGTCAGGTCCTTGCGCAGTTTTTCCAGGTCCGCCTTCTCGCGCGCGTCCAGGCCCGGCAGCTTGCCGACCTTTTTCGCGGTGTCGTCGAGGCAGAGCAGGTAGCGGCGCACTTCGATACGCTTTTCAGGTGCCAGCGAATGGTAGTCGTTGACGCCCTTGAGATCGTTCAGCAGCGCGGCGATGGTCGGTTCGGTCTGCTGCGGATTGCAGCTGAACTTGCCCGGCAGGTCGTCCTGCACGCTCTTGCCCAGTGCCAGGAACTCGCTCAGGGTGGCGCTGTTGCGCTGGTAGAACTGGCTCAGGTGCAGGGTCGCGTCGCGGGTGCGTTCGATCTGGTAGGTGGTGGTGCTCAGGTCAAGTACGAACTGCGCCGGCACGATACCGATCAGCACCAGCATGATCAGGCCGATACCTTTCTGACCGTCGTTGGAGCCGTGCACGAAGCTCACGGCCATGGCCGAAACCACCAGTACCATGCGATTCCAGAACGGAGGGTGCTTCTTGTCGTCGATCTTGCGGCGCTGTTCCGGCGTCTTGTGCATCTTCGACTTCGGACGCCACCACTTCAGGGCGATCAGAACCAGGCCTGCCACCAGCATGCCGGCCAGCGGCGAGAACACCAGCGAGGCACCGATATCGATCGCTTTCTGCCAGTTGACCCCGTCGCCCAACGGAATGTCGTTGAGCAGGGCATTGGCCAGGCCGACACCGAGGATCGAACCGATCAGGGTGTGGGAACTCGAGGCCGGAATGCCGAAATACCAGGTTCCCAGGTTCCAGGTGATGGCCGCAGCCAGCAGCGAGAACACCATGGCCAGGCCATGTCCGGTGTTGACGTTGATCAGCAGTTCCACCGGCAACAGGTGGACGATGGCATAGGCAACGCCGACCCCGCCGAGCAGAACCCCGAGGAAATTGAATACACCGGAGGAGAACACCGCGAGATGGGGCGGCATCGCTTTGGTGTAGATCACTGTGGCCACCGCGTTAGCGGTGTCATGAAAGCCGTTGATGAACTCGAAGCTGAGGACAAAGGCCAGGGCGAGCAGCAGGCTCACGAGGACCCAAGCATCCAGTCCGCTGAATAAATCGATCATGTAGGTTTTCTGACCCGGTCATAAGGGGGCGCGATTATGCCAGAAAAGCCCGCTAATCGATGCACTAGCTGCCCATCGGTAACATTCTTCAATGAAAAAAAATGTAGGAAACCCTGCAAACCCAGGTTTTCCGGGGCTCTGGCAAGCTTCTGATTTCATTGGAAATATCTGGAAAACGCGAGGTTTCGGCGCAGGGCTTCTGGGCCGAAACGGCTGTATGAAATTTCTGTGTGAGGACCTGCCTGGCGTCAATCAGCCCGTTGGGTGGGGCGGCTTCCAGGGCTCGTCGCGGATAGCGCAAGCCGTTGACATGCGGGAGCCTGGCAGGATCCGGGTAGGATGACAGGCTGCAGGAGGCAAGCCTCACGGTGTCAAGGCTGAGTCGCCTGGGCCTGTTGCGCCTTGAGTTCCTGTTCCATCTTTTGCAGTTCCTGGCTAAAGGCCTGGTCGCGAAGACTGGCCCGTTTACGCCAGGGTTTGCGTTCCGGTTCGGGTTGCGCGGCGTAGGTGGTGACTTCTCCGCCGTAAACATCCTTGTAACGTTGTTCCTGGCGCTCAAGTTCCGCGCGCAGTTCGTCTTTCGTCACAGTGTTACCTAATTTGAATTGAAGGGTTTTTCCGTCTCTGTAAACACGACCGCGCGGGATGGACTTGCCTGACAGGGCTGAGCCCGGCTCCCACGGCCACGAGGGCGCCTCATGGCACGCAGCGTACGTAGAGTATATCGGTCGGTTTGAACAATATTACCGCGAAGAGGGGAGAGCCCGTCAACTTTGTCCAGGGGCTTTGTCACGTAGGAGTTTTGAACTGTAACTTGAGGGCTTGGGCAAGTGCTGCCTGTTTCCCGGCGGCAAACTTTCGCTGGAAGTTTTTGATACCAGCTAATTGGCTGGGTAATAACAGTTGTATAGGGAAGTTTGTATCACCAGCAATGCAAAGGGGGGAGGGGAGAACGGCCTTACTTCGTGGGTAAGGCCGTGCCGGTGAGTTCCCCGGTGGGTACCTGACCAGTATGCCGGGAATCGCAGAGCGGCAAGGCAACGTTATAAGCCTCGGGACCGCCCAGGTCAATTGCGATTATCGGCCGTATGTTCGATAATCGCACAATGTAGGGCCTGCATGGCTTGTCTATCGGCTGTCGGCGGCCTGTAATAGCGGCTGACAGTGTGAACAAGGACCTGGAATGAACGACCCACTGCGTACTGCCTTCAATTCCGTCGCGCCGCCTATCGTCGCCTCGCCCGCCAAGCGGATTCAGGCCTTTACCGGCGACCCGGATTTCATGACGTCGCTGGCCCGTGGCCTGGCGGTGGTACAGGCGTTCCAGGAGCGCAAGCGGCACCTGACCATCGCGCAGATCAGCCACCGCACGGAGATTCCCCGGGCGGCCGTGCGACGTTGCCTGCATACACTGATCAAGCTCGGCTATGCCACCACCGACGGGCGCACCTATTCGCTGTTGCCCAAGGTGCTCACCCTGGGGCATGCCTATCTGTCCTCGACACCCCTGGCGGTGTCGGCCCAGCCTTATCTGGACCGCATGAGCGAGCAGCTCCACGAGGCCTGCAACATGGCCACCCTCGAGGGTGACGACATTCTTTACATCGCCCGCTCGGCCACGCCGCAGAAGCTGATCTCGGTCGATCTGTCCGTCGGCGGGCGACTGCCGGCCTACTGCACCTCGATGGGCCGGATCCTGCTGGCCGCGCTGGATGATGCGTCGCTGCAGGACTACCTCGAACATGCCGACCTGCAGCCCAAGACCAGCCGTACCCTGCATACCCCCGAAGCGCTGCTCGAATGCCTGCAGCAGGTGCGTCGACAGGGCTGGTGCATCGTCGACCAGGAGCTGGAGCAGGGCCTGCGTTCGATTGCCGTACCGGTCTACGACGCCTCGGGCCAGGTGCTCGCGGCCCTGAACGTCAGCACCCATGCCGGCAGTGTCAGCCGCAGCGAGCTGGAACAGCGTTTCCTGCCGAACATGCTCGCCGCCAGCCGTGACCTGAGTGCCCAACTGTTCGCCTGATGGCCGGCTCCTCAGCAAAGCTGTTCGATAACCGCCCAGTTACGCGTTTATCGAATTGCGCGGTTGAATACCGCTGATTAATGTCGCGGCAGCGCCCTGAATTGACGAGCCTGCAAGGCTCGCTCCGGGCCGCTCTAATAATAATGAAGAGGCCAGACCGCCATGAACATCTCTCCCGATACCTCTCCCGCGTGTTCGCCGTCCTGACGCGGCACGCCTGAACCAACCCGCTTCATCCAACGTCGCCGGCCCGGTCGGCGCCTGTTCGTCTGCGCGCTTGTGTGGAAATAAAAATAATGAACCAGCCTCAATCCACTGTCGGTCACTGCCTCGATGTGCAGTCCCTTATCAATAGCCAACCGCTGTCCAGGTACCAGTGGCGGGTGGTGATCCTGTGTTTCCTGATCGTTTTTCTCGATGGCCTGGACACGGCGGCCATGGGCTTCATCGCGCCGGCGCTGTCCCAGGACTGGGGCATCGACCGTGCCAGCCTCGGGCCGGTGATGAGTGCGGCGCTGATCGGCATGGTCTTCGGCGCGCTCGGTTCCGGCCCCCTGGCGGACCGCTTCGGACGCAAGGTGGTGCTGGTGGGCGCGGTTCTGCTGTTCGGCGCCTTCAGCCTGGCCTCGGCCTACAGCAGCAATGTCGACCAGTTGCTGGTGCTGCGCTTCCTCACCGGGCTGGGCCTGGGCGCGGGCATGCCGAATGCCACGACGCTGCTCTCGGAATACACCCCGGAGCGACACAAGTCGCTGCTGGTGACCAGCATGTTCTGCGGTTTCAACCTGGGCATGGCCGGTGGCGGTTTCGTCTCGGCCAAGCTGATCCCGGCCTTCGGCTGGCACAGCCTGCTGTTGATCGGTGGGCTGCTGCCGCTGTTGCTGGTGCTGGTGTTGTTGCTCTGGCTGCCGGAGTCGGCGCGTTTTCTGGTGGTGCGCAACCGCGGCGTGGACAGGATACGCAAGGCCCTGGCGCCGATCGCGCCACAGCAGGTGGCCGCAGCGGCGAGCTTCAGCGTGCCGGAGCAGAAGACGGTCAAGGCGCGCAATGTGCTGGCGGTGATTTTCTCCGGCACCTACAGCGCCGGCACCCTGCTGCTGTGGCTGACCTATTTCATGGGCCTGGTGATCGTCTACCTGCTGACCAGCTGGCTGCCGACGCTGATGCGTGACAGCGGCGCGAGCCTGGAACAGGCCGCGTTCATTGGCGCCCTGTTCCAGTTCGGCGGGGTGCTGAGTGCGGTCGGGGTGGGTTGGGCCATGGACCGCTTCAACCCGCACAAGGTCATCGGCACTTTCTACCTGTTGGCCGGGATCTTTGCCTACGCGGTCGGCCAGAGCCTGGGCCACATCGCCCTGCTGGGAACCCTGGTGCTGGCGGCCGGCATGTGCGTGAACGGCGCGCAATCGGCGATGCCTTCGCTGGCGGCACGCTTCTACCCGACCCAGGGGCGGGCCACGGGTGTGTCCTGGATGCTCGGGATCGGTCGTTTTGGCGCGATTCTCGGCGCCTGGATGGGCGCTACGCTGTTGGGCATGGGCTGGAACTTCGAGCAGGTGCTGACCGTGCTGGTGGTACCGGCGGCGCTGGCGACGGCTGGCGTGCTGATCAAGGGCCGGGTCAGCCACGCGGATGCGACCTGAGTCGACCGGGTGTGGGGGGGAGTCGATAGCCTGCAAACAATTGGTTCGATTACCGAACACATAAGCGATTATCGGATTGTTTGCGGGCCGAGCCCCGGCTTAATCTGGCTTCACTTCGGCGCTGACCTCGCGCCTTTTTCTTCCAAGCTGGCTTGTTGAAACCGGGAGTCTGTATCCATGGCTGAAATACTTTCGCTGCATGACGCGGTGAAGCAATTCGTCAATGACGGCGATACCGTCGCGCTCGAAGGCTTCACTCACCTGATTCCGACTGCGGCGGGTCATGAAATCATTCGTCAGGGCAAGAAAGACCTGACACTGGTGCGGATGACCCCGACCTGATCTACGACCAACTGATCGGTGCCGGTTGTGCTCGCAAGCTGGTGTTTTCCTGGGGCGGCAACCCGGGGGTCGGTTCCCTGCACCGTCTGCGCGATGCGGTCGAGAAGCAGTGGCCTCATGCGCTGGAAATCGAGGAGCACAGCCACGCCGACCTGGCCAATGCCTACGTCGCCGGCGCTTCCGGCCTGCCATTCGCGGTGCTGCGTGCCTATGCCGGCTCCGACCTGCCGAAGGTCAACCCGCTGATCAAGAGTGTGACCTGCCCGTTCACCGGTGAAGTGCTGGCCGCAGTACCTTCGGTACGTCCCGATGTCACGGTGATTCATGCGCAGAAGGCCGACCGCAAGGGCAACGTCCTGCTGTGGGGCATTCTCGGCGTGCAGAAGGAAGCGGTGCTGGCGGCCCGGCGTTGCATCGTCACCGTCGAGGAGATCGTCGACGATCTGCAGGCTCCGATGAACGCCTGCGTCCTGCCGACCTGGGCCGTCAGCGCGGTCTGCCATGTCCCGGGCGGCGCCCACCCGTCCTATGCCCATGGCTATAGCGAGCGCGACAACCGTTTCTACCAGGCCTGGGATCCGATTGCCCGCGACCGGGAAACCTTCACCGCCTGGATCGCCGACTACATCCATGGCACGGCGGACTTCGCCGAGTTCCGGGCCAAGCTGGCCCAAGCCTCGGAGGCAAAATAATGACCTACACCACCAATGAAATGATGACCGTTGCCGCCGCCCGTCGCCTGAAGAACGGTTCGGTCTGTTTCGTCGGCATCGGCCTGCCGTCCAAGGCGGCCAACCTGGCGCGCCTGACGTCCTCGCCGGATGTGGTGCTGATCTACGAGTCCGGCCCGATC
Organism: Pseudomonas sp. Tof1; assembly: GCF_055390395.1. Classification (NCBI taxonomy): domain Bacteria; kingdom Pseudomonadati; phylum Pseudomonadota; class Gammaproteobacteria; order Pseudomonadales; family Pseudomonadaceae; genus Pseudomonas; species Pseudomonas sp. Tof1. Next base: position 1,517,279 of record NZ_AP024344.1, read on the forward strand.
GGCGCCAAGCCCAGCGTGCTGCCGTTGTCCATCGGCGACGGTGAGCTGGCGGAAACCGCCGATACCGTGGTGCCGACCGGCGAGATCTTTCGCTACTGGCTGCAGGGTGGTCGCATCGATGTCGGTTTCCTCGGCGCGGCCCAGGTCGACCGTTTCGGCAATATCAACACCACGGTGGTGGGTGACTACTTCTCGCCGAAGGTCCGTCTGCCCGGGGCTGGCGGCGCACCGGAGATCGCCGGTTCGGCGAAGAGCGTGCTGATCATCCTCAAGCAGTCGGCGCGCTCCTTCGTCGACAAGCTGGACTTCGTCACCTCGGTCGGTCACGGCGAGGGCGGCGATTCCCGTCAGCGCCTCGGTCTGCCGGGCGCCGGTCCGGTAGGCATCATCACCGACCTGTGCATCATGGAACCGGAAGCCGGGACCCACGAGTTCGTCGTCACCTCCCTGCACCCGGGCGTGACCCGTGAGCAGGTGATTGCCGCCACCGGTTGGCCGGTACGGTTCGCCGAGCAGGTCGCCAGCACCGCCGAGCCGACCGACGTCGAGCTCAGCGCCCTGCGCGATCTTGAGGCCCGCACTGCCGCGGCCCATGGCCAAGCCCCGGGAGAAGCCTGATGCGCGAAGTCTTTATCTGTGACGCCGTCCGTACCCCCATCGGCCGTTTCGGCGGCGGCCTGGCCGGTGTGCGTGCCGATGACCTGGCCGCCGTGCCGATCAAGGCGCTGCTGGAACGCAACCCGTCGGTGAACTGGAGCGAGGTCGACGAGGTGTTCCTCGGCTGCGCCAACCAGGCCGGCGAGGACAACCGCAACGTCGCGCGCATGGCCCTGTTGCTGGCCGGGCTGCCGGAGAGCGTTCCCGGCGTGACCCTCAACCGTCTCTGTGCCTCGGGCATGGAAGCGATCGGCAATGCCTTCCGCGCCATCGCCAGCGGCGAAATGGAGCTGGCGATCGCCGGTGGCGTCGAGTCGATGTCCCGGGCTCCGTTCGTGATGGGCAAGGCCGATGCGGCGTTTTCCCGCAACATGAAACTGGAAGACACCACCATCGGCTGGCGCTTCATCAACCCGTTGATGAAAGCCCAGTATGGGGTCGATGCGATGCCACAGACCGCCGATAACGTCGCCGACGACTACCGGGTGTCCCGCGCCGACCAGGACGCGTTCGCCCTGCGCAGCCAGCAGCGGACTGCCGCGGCCCAGGCCGCCGGGTTCTTCGCCGAGGAGATCGTGCCGGTGCGTATCGCCCACAAGAAGGGCGAGACCGTGGTCGAGCAGGATGAGCATCCGCGCGCCGATACCACCCTGGAGGCCCTGGCGAAACTCAAGCCGGTCAATGGCCCCGACAAGACCGTCACTGCCGGCAACGCCTCCGGCGTCAACGATGGCGCGGCGGCGCTGATCCTGGCTTCCGCCGAGGCCGTGAAGAAGCATGGCCTGACCGCACGGGCGCGGGTGCTCGGCATGGCCAGTGCCGGGGTGGCGCCGCGGGTCATGGGCATCGGCCCGGTGCCGGCGGTGCGCAAGCTGACCGAGCGCCTCGGGCTGGCGGTGAGCGAGTTCGACGTGATCGAACTGAACGAAGCCTTCGCCAGCCAGGGCCTGGCGGTGTTGCGCGAGCTGGGGATCGCCGACGATGCGGCCCAGGTCAATCCGAACGGCGGTGCCATCGCCCTCGGCCATCCCCTGGGCATGAGTGGTGCACGCCTGGTATTGACCGCGCTGCATCACCTGGAAAAAACCGGCGGCCGCAAGGGCCTGGCGACCATGTGCGTCGGCGTTGGCCAGGGCCTGGCGCTGGCTATCGAGCGGGTCTGAAGCCCACCTCTGTAGGAACCGGCTTGCTGGTGATCAGGACGATGGGGTGTAGCAGAGATTCCGTGTCGTATTGATCGCCCGCAGGCAGGCTTCTACAAAGGTCTGGTGTGCCGGGGGAACAGGCTTGTTGCAAAGTATGTCTAGACTGCAACTATCCCTTACGAGTGAGTGAACATGACAACAACAACGACGCCGTACACCGGTGAGGAACGCAGCAAAAGGATCTTTGCCATCGTCGGTGCTTCTTCGGGCAACCTGGTCGAATGGTTCGACTTCTACGTGTATGCCTTCTGTGCCATCTATTTCGCCCCCGCCTTTTTCCCTTCCGATGACCCGACGGTTCAGTTGCTGAACACTGCCGGTGTATTCGCGGCCGGCTTCCTGATGCGTCCCATCGGCGGCTGGCTGTTCGGCCGGGTGGCCGACAAGCACGGGCGCAAGAATTCGATGATGATCTCGGTGCTGATGATGTGCGGTGGCTCCCTGGTCATCGCCTTCATGCCGACCTACGCCAGCATCGGCGCCTGGGCGCCGGCGCTGCTGCTGGTGGCGCGGCTGTTCCAGGGCCTGTCGGTGGGGGGCGAGTACGGCACCACCGCGACCTACATGAGTGAAGTGGCGTTGCGTGGCCAGCGGGGTTTCTTCGCCTCGTTCCAGTACGTGACCCTGATCGGCGGCCAGTTGCTGGCGGTGCTGGTGGTGGTGATCCTGCAACAGTTTCTCACTGAACCCGAACTCAAGGCCTGGGGCTGGCGCATCCCGTTCGTGATCGGCGCCGTCGCTGCGGTGATCTCATTGCTGCTGCGTCGCTCGCTGAAGGAAACCACCAGCAGGGAAACCCGCCAGGACAAGGACGCCGGCAGCCTGCGGGCGCTGTTCCGTGACCACAAGGCGGCGTTCGTCACCGTGCTCGGCTACACCGCTGGCGGCTCGCTGATCTTCTACACCTTCACCACCTACATGCAGAAGTACCTGGTGAACACCGCCGGGATGAGCGCCAAGACCGCGAGCTTCGTGATGACCGGCGCCCTGTTCCTCTACATGTGCCTGCAACCGGTGTTCGGCATGCTCTCGGATCGGATCGGCCGGCGCAACTCGATGCTCTGGTTCGGTGCCCTGGGGGCACTGTGCACGGTACCGATCCTGCTGACCCTGAAGACCGTCACCAGTCCGTTCCTGGCCTTCGTGCTGATCAGCCTGGCTCTGGCGATCGTCAGCTTCTACACCTCGATCAGCGGCCTGGTCAAAGCCGAGATGTTCCCGGTCCAGGTGCGTGCGCTGGGGGTGGGGCTGGCCTATGCGGTGGCCAACGCGGTGTTCGGCGGTTCGGCGGAGTACGTGGCGCTGAACCTCAAGTCGATGGGGATGGAGAACGCCTTCTACTGGTACGTGACCGTCATGATGGTGGTCGCCTTCCTGTTCAGCCTGCGCCTGCCGAAACAGGCGGCGTATCTGCACCACGATCATTGATCGACCTGCGCGCCCGTGATGGGCGCGCCTTTACCAGGGATCTTCCATGCAACGACCGAGCAACCAACTGTTCGATGCCTACTTTATCGCCCGCGATATGGCCCAGGTGTTTTCCGACCAGGGCCGGGTCCAGGCGATGCTCGACTTCGAGGCCGCGCTGGCCCGTGCGCAGGCGCGGGTCGGGCTGATTCCCCAGGCGGCGGTCGCGCCGATTGCCGCGGCATGCGAGGCCGGGTTCTACGATTACGCCGCTCTCGGCGAGGCGATCGCCACGGCCGGCAATTCGGCGATCCCGCTGGTCAAGGCACTGGGCAAGCGGATCGCTGCCGCCGATGCCGGGGCCGAGCGTTATGTGCATCTGGGCGCCACCAGCCAGGACGTCATGGACTCCGGCCTGGTGCTGCAACTGCGCAGTGCCTGGCAGTTGATCGACGCTGACCTGCAACGCCTGGCTGGCGTATTGGCAGCCCAGGCCCAACGGTATGCGGACACACCGCTGGCCGGGCGGACCTGGTTGCAACAGGCCACGCCGGTCACCCTCGGCATGAAGATCGCCGGTTGGCTGGGCGCGGTCACCCGCCATCGCCAGCGTCTGCGCGAACTGCAACCGCGGCTGCTGTGCCTGCAGTTCGGCGGTGCCTCGGGCACCCTGGCCGCCCTCGGCGAACAGGCGATGCCGGTGGCCGAGGCGCTGGCCGAGACGCTTCAGCTCAACCTCGCCGAACAACCCTGGCACACCCATCGCGACCGCCTGGTGGAATTCGGTGCCGTCCTCGGCCTGATTGCCGGCAGCCTGGGCAAACTGGGACGCGACGTCAGCCTGCTGATGCAGACCGAGGCCGCCGAAGTCTTCGAGCCGTCGGCACCGGGCAAGGGCGGTTCCTCGACCATGCCGCACAAGCGCAATCCGGTGGGCGCCGCGGTACTGATCGGCACCGCGACCCGGGTTCCGGGCCTGCTCTCGACCCTGTTCAGCGCCATGCCCCAGGAACACGAGCGCAGCCTCGGCCTGTGGCACGCCGAATGGGAGACCCTGCCGGAAATCTGCCGGCTGGTCTCGGGCTCGCTGCAGCAGGCGCTGATCGTTGCCGAAGGCCTGGAAGTGGACCCGGCGCGGATGCTGAGCAACCTCGATCTGACCCGTGGCCTGTTGCTGGCGGAGGCGGTGAGTATCGTCCTCGCCCAGCGCCTGGGGCGCGACGCCGCCCACCACCTGCTGGAGCAGTGCTGCCAGCGCGCGGTGGCCGAGCAGCGCCACTTGCGGGCGGTGCTGGGCGACGAACCGCAAATCACCGCGCAACTATCCGCGCAAGAACTGGACCACCTGCTCGATCCGGCCCATTACCTCGGCCAGGCCCGTACCTGGGTCGAGCGTGCGGTGGCCGAGCATCTGGCTTTTACCTGAAGGAGATTGTCGTGGCTTTTGTACAACTGGCTGATGGCGAACTGCACTACCGCTTCGACGGTCCGCAGGAGGCACCAGTGCTGGTGCTCTCCAACTCCCTGGGCACCGACCTGGGCATGTGGGACACCCAGATCCCGGCGTTCGCCGAACACTTCCGGGTGCTGCGCTACGACACCCGTGGCCATGGTCGTTCGCTGGTGACCGAAGGTCCGTACAGCATCGAGCAACTGGGCCGCGACGTAGTGGCCCTGCTCGATGCGCTGGGTATCGAGCGGGCGCACTTCTGCGGCCTGTCCATGGGCGGGCTGATCGGCCAGTGGCTGGGTATCCATGCCGGCCAGCGCTTGAACAGGCTGATCGTGTGCAACACGGCGGCGAAGATCGGCGACCCGGCGATGTGGAATCCGCGCATCGAGACCGTGTTGCGCGATGGCGCGGCGGCCATGGCCGCCTTGCGCGACGGGGCGATCGCCCGCTGGTTCACGCCGCAGTTTTCCGCCGCGCAGCCGCAGCAGGTCAAGCCGATCACCGACATGCTCGCCGCCACGTCGCCGCAAGGCTATGCGGCCAACTGCGCGGCGGTGCGCGATGCCGATTTTCGCGAGCAACTGGACAGGATCCGCGCTCCGGTGCTGGTGATCGCCGGCAGCGAGGATGCGGTAACGCCGCCCAGCGGCAGTCTGTTCATCCAGCAGCACGTCAAGGGCGCCGAGTACGCCGAATTCCATGCCGCCCACCTGTCGAACGTACAGGCCGGCGATGCCTTCAGCCAGCGCGTGCTGGATTTCCTGCTGGACCGGGTTTGAGGAGAGTGTCCGTGGACGAGAAACAACGTTATGCCGAGGGGATGCGGGTGCGGCGTGCCGTGCTCGGGGATGCCCATGTCGACCGCAGCCTGAACAACCTGACCGAGTTCAACTCGGAGTTCCAGGAGATGATCACCCGCCATGCCTGGGGTGATATCTGGACCCGCCCGGGGTTGCCCCGGCACACGCGCAGCCTGATCACCATCGCCATGCTGATCGGCATGAACCGCAACGAGGAGCTCAAGTTGCACCTGCGGGCCGCGGCCAACAACGGCGTGACCCGCGAAGAGATCAAGGAAGTGCTGATGCAGAGCGCCATCTATTGCGGTATCCCGGCGGCCAACGCGACCTTCCACCTGGCGGTATCGGTGTGGGACGAACTGGGCGTGGAATCGCGTCAGTAAGCCCTCCACGGCCTGTTCCCATGCGCCTGCCTGGGAACAGGCCGTGGCGGCGGTCCTTTCTCATTCGTCTGAAAAAACGCCCATCCCGGAACACTTGGCGTTTTCGCTGATCTGACAGGAACGATGGCCCCTCCGTGTGATGGCGGAGGGCAGGGACGTTGCGCCATCCTGTCGGTAAGATGCGCACTCAAGTTCCCATTCCGTTCTGCATGACGATGGCTTGAATACATCTTGGTTCTGCAATTGTTGTGACCTGGACCAGGCCAACCTCATGAAATCGCTTTTGACCTCATTCCTGGTGCTTGCGCTCGCCACGGGCCTGGCCGGCTGTATCGGCCCGCCGATCCCCCTGAGCCCGAGCACCGAACAGGCGCTACGCACGCAGCCGCCGATCCGTTTCCTGCTGACCTTCGATGACGGGCCCAGTGCGTCGAGTTTCTACAACCCGACCGCGTCGGTGCTCGACGACCTGGCCCATAACCCGATTCAGCCGGGCATCAAGGCGGTGTTCTTCGTCCAGACCGGTGCCCCCAGGGCCGGCAACAGCGACATAGGCCGGGCGCTGATGCGGCGCGAACATGCCGAGGGGCATGTCCTCGGCTTTCATACGGCGGGGCACTGGCACACCAACCATCGTTCATTGAATCCGCAGGAACTGGAACAGTCACTGAACGATGGCAGTGCCGTTATCGCAGCGATCACCGGTGCTCCGCCGACCCTCCTGCGGCCGCCGTTCTGGAACTACGACAAGCGCACGTTCGCGGCCTACCGGCAGCATGGGCTGCACGTGCTGCTGACTGACCTCAGTGCCAACGATGGCAAGGTCTGGGGGATCACCGCGAGCCCGCAGCGCCGGGCCAACCTGCTCAAGCACCTGGCCGAGGTGCGCGAGCAGATCGCCCGGGGCGAGATGCCGGTGGTCGATGGGGTGATTCCGGTGGTGGTGACCTTCCACGACCTCAACCGCTATACCGCCCGGCACATGCAGGAGTACCTGCAGATCCTGATGGATTGTGCGCGGGAGACCGGTGTGCGGACTGCCGAGCAGCCGTTCTACACCGATCGTTCGGCGCTGCTGCGGGCGGTACTGGCGCGTACGGTGCCGAGCAGCTCCACGCCGGTACACTTGCCCGGTTTCTGGGATTGGTGGTGGGACCGCGATTCGCACTGAGTCGAGCAGTGTTGCCGGTGGCCGGTTCGCGGGCAAGTCCTGCTCCTGCAGATTTGTGTCGCATGCAAGCCCGCGTAAGACTCCACTCATGTAGGAGCAGGGCTTGCCCGCGAATAGGCCCTGAAGTCCTGCTCTCAAAGTCAGCCCAACCGGTTCACAGCAACGAGATCGGGTAGCTGATGATCAGGCGGTTCTCGTCGAACTCGTTGGTGCTGTAGTCCCTGCGGATGCTCGAGTTGCGCCAGCGGATGTTCAGGTTGCGCAAGGTGCCGCTCTGGACGGTGTAGCCCAGTTCCGACTCACGCCCCCATTCCTTGCCGTCGGTGACCGCGCCGACATGCACGTTGTCACCGCGGATGTAGCGGTTCATCAGGGTCAGCCCCGGAATTCCCAGCGCGGCGAAGTTGTAGTCATGGCGCAACTGCCAGGACTTTTCCTGCGCATTGTCATAGCTGCTGTTGTAGCTGTCGTTGGCCAGGGTGCCGCCGCTGGTGCCGTTGACCCGCATCCAGGCGCTGTCGCCGGTGAGCTTCTGCAGGCCGACGTAGAAGGTGTTGCCGCCGTACTTGGCCGAGAACAACCCCGACCAGGTTCTGTTCTCCAGGTCGCCGGCCAGCGCGCTGCCGTCTTCCTTGCCGTAGAAGAAACCGAGGTTGGCGCCCAGGGTCCAGTCGCCCAGTGGCTGGCTGTGGACCAGATTGACGTACTGCTGGCGGTAGATGTCCTTCAGTTGGGCATTCCAGAGGCCGATCAGGGTGCGCTTTTCGTTGAAGGTGTATTCGCCGCCGGCGAAGTTGAAGCGGTCGGAGGTGAAGGCGGCTTTGCCCTGCATGTACATGTCGGTCATGCTCGAATCGTTGCGCGGGCTGTTCTTCTGGAACTGGCCGCCGTACAGCGTCAGGCCGTCGATCTCCTTCGAGGTGACCTGGCCGCCGCGGAAGGTCTGCGGCAGCGAGCGGCCGTCGTCGGAGCGGAGGATCGGCAGCACCGGCATCCATTCGCCGACCTTCAGCTCGGTTTTGGAAATCCGTGCCTTGAACGCCACGTCCAGGCGGCCGAAGTTGTCCGCCGGGCGCCCGTCACGGTCCAGCGGCAGCAGTTGCGTGCCGCCGGTGCCTTTGCCGCCGTCGAGCTTTTGGGAAAAGGTGCCGAGCACGTCGACGCCGAAACCGACGGTGCCCTGGGTGAAGCCGGAGCGGGCGTCGAGGATGAAGTTCTGCGTCCATTCCTCGGCCTTGTCCTGGGGGTAGGCCGGGTTGGTGAAGTTGCGGTTGATGTAGAAGTTACGCAGGTTCAGGTTGGCCTGGGCGTCTTCCACAAAGCCATGTTCCTCGGCCATGGCCGGCAGGGCCGCACCGGCGAGGGCGAGGGTCAGCAGGGCAAGTGGGGGACGGTTGCTGTGGTTCAGTGGCTTCATGGATCGGTCTCTCTAATTGTTAGGGGTGAAGCAGGGCGCAGCCGCAACCCGGGGGTTGCAGACAAGGGGCTTACAGGGGGAACGAACGGCTGCGATCAGCCGCTGAGGGCAGGGTGTCGGGACATGGCGGGTGAACCTGTTGTTATTGGTATGGGTCGATGCGCTGGCATGGTGCGGCGGATCGAACCGCGTGTTCAATCGGGGTTTGACGGTTTTGGGCGATTATCGAACGGAACAGTGCGGGCATGAAAAAACCCGCCAATGGCGGGTTTTTGTGCAGCGTGAACGACCTCAGCCTTTCGGTGGCGTCTCGTCGATCGGCCGGGCCTGGCCGGTCTGTTCGTTCCAGCCACCGCCTAGGGCCTTGTACAGGTTGACCTCGCTGGTGAGCTGCGACAGGCGATCGCTGATCAGCGATTGCTGGGCGCTGAACAACGAGCGCTGGGCATCGAGGAAGGTCAGGTTGCTGTCGACGCCAATGCGGTAGCGACGCTCGGCCAGGCGGTAGTAGTCCTGGTTGGCGGCGACCAGGTCGCGCTGGGCCTGCAACTGCTCGTTGAAGGTCTGGCGTGCGGCCAGGCCGTCGGAGACTTCCTTGAAGCCGGTCTGGATCGCCTTCTCGTAGTTGGCGACGCTGATTTCCTTCTGGATCTTGGAGTAATCCAGGCTGGCTCTCAGGCTGCCGGCGTTGAAGATCGGGATGCTGATCTTCGGCGAGAACAGCCAGGTGCCCGAACCGCCCTTGAACAGGCCGCCCAGGTCCGGGCTCAGGGTGCCGGCGTTGGCGGTCAGGCTGATGCTCGGGAAGAACGCCGCACGTGCCGCGCCGATGTTGGCGTTTGCCGCCATCAACTGGTGCTCGGCGCTGAGGATGTCCGGACGCCGCTGCAGCAGGTCCGAAGGCAGGCCGGCTGGCAGTTCGCTGAGCAGTTTGGCCGACAGCGGCTGGGCCGCCGGCAGGTTGGCCGGAATACCGGTGCCCAGCAGTTGCGTCAGGCTGTTCTGGTCTTCGGCGACCTGGCGGGTGAACTGCGCCAGCTTGACCCGTGCGCCTTCCACCGAGGTCCGCGCCTGACTCAGGTCCAGGGCCGAGGCCACGCCGACTTCGTTGCTGCGCGAGGTGAGCCGGTAGCTTTCCTCGTAGGCCGCCAGGGTTTCCTGGGTCAGCTTGAGCAGTTCCTTGTCGGCCTGCCAGGTCAGGTAGGCGTTGGCGACACTGGCCACCAGGCTGATCTGCGTGGTACGGCGGGCCTCTTCGCTGGCGAAGTAGGTCTGCAGCGCCTGTTCGCTCAGGCTGCGGATACGGCCGAACAGGTCCAGTTCATAGGAACTGACGCCGAGGGTCGCCGAGTACTGGCTGGTGATCGCAGCCTTGCCGGTGCCCGAGGCATCGGCCGGGACCCGCTGGCGGCTGCCGCTGCCGTCGGCGCTGACGGCCGGGAACAGGTCGGCGCGCTGGATCTGGTATTGGGCCCGGTAGGCTTCGATGTTCAGCGCCGCGACCCGCAGGTCGCGGTTGTTTTCCAGCGCCACCTGGATCAGTTGCTGCAGCGCCGGGTCGTTGAAGAACTGGCGCCAACCCTGTTCGGCCGCGGCGACGTTCGCCGCCTGGGCCGGCGAGTAGGCCGGTCCTTGCGGGTACTGCGCCGCTACCGGCGCCTCGGGGCGCTGGTAGTCGGGGATCAGCGAGCAGCCGCTGAGCACGAAGGCCGCGACCGCTACAGAGAGAAGGGACTTGCTCATTGGCCAGCCTCATGCTGTGGAGTTTCAGGGGTTGCTGGTTTCGCGTGCTTCTTCTCGCCACCAATGGCCGAGACGGCAACGAAGAATAACGGAACCCAGAAAATCGCCAAGACGGTTGCGCTGATCATACCGCCAACCACCACGGTACCAATGGCGTGCTGACTGCCGGAGCCGGCGCCGGTGGAGATCGCCAGCGGTACCACGCCGAGAATGAACGCCAGCGAGGTCATGATGATCGGACGCAGACGCATGCGGCAGGCCTCGATCGCCGCATCGCGCAGGCTCTTGCCCTGTTCGTGCAGTTCCTTGGCGAACTCGACGATCAGGATGGCGTTCTTCGCCGCCAGACCGATGGTGGTCAACAGCCCCACCAGGAAGTACACATCGTTGGACAGGCCGCGCAGGGTGGTCGCCAGCAGTGCACCGATGATCCCCAGCGGTACCACCAGTACCACCGCGATCGGGATCGACCAGCTTTCGTACAGCGCCGCCAGGCACAGGAACACCATCAGCAGCGACAGGGCGAACAGCGCTGGCGCCTGGGAACCGGACAGGCGTTCCTCGTACGACAGGCCGGTCCAGGAAATACCGACACCCGCCGGCAGCTTCTTGGCGATGGCCTCGACTTCCGCCATGGCCTCACCGGTGGTGTGGCCCGGTGCCGGGGCTCCGAGGATTTCCATCGCCTCGACGCCGTTGTAGCGCGCCAGCTTGGGCGAGCCGTAGACCCACTCGCCCTTGGCGAATGCCGAGAATGGAACCATGGTGCCGCTGCTGCTGCGCACGTACCACTTCTGCAGGTCTTCAGGGCTCATCCGCGAGGCAGGCTTGCCCTGGATGTAGACCTTCTTCACCCGACCGCGGTCGATGAAGTCGTTGACATAACTGCCGCCCAGCGCGATCGACAGGCTGTTGTTGATGTCCGACAGGCTCACGCCCAGGGCGCTGGCGCGTTCGTCGTCGATGCTCAACTGGTATTGCGGTTCATCGTTCAGGCCGTTGGGACGGACCGCCGCGAGGACCTTGCTCTGTGCCGCCATGCCAAGGAACTGGTTGCGAGCTTCCATCAGCTTCTGGTGGCCGACGCCGGCACGGTCCTGCAGGTAGACGTCGAAACCGGTGGCGTTACCCAACTCCAGCACCGCCGGCGGGGCGAAGGCGAACACCATCGCGTCGCGGAAGCTGAAGAAATGCGCCTGGGCCCGTTCCGCCAGCTTGAACACACTGTTGTCGGCGTTACGCTGGTCCCACGGCTTGAGCATGATGAAGGCCATACCCGAGCTCTGACCACGGCCGGCGAAGTTGAAACCGGTCACGGTGAATACCGAACTCACGGCTCCCGTTTCGTCCTTGAGCAGGTAGGCGCGCATCTTGTCGACCACCGCCTGGGTCCGCTCGGCACTGGAGCCGGCCGGGGTCTGGACCTGGGCGAAGAGTACGCCCTGGTCTTCTTCCGGCAGGAACGAGGTGGGGATACGGGCGAACAGCCAGATCATGCCGACCACGATCAGGGCGTAGGCCAGCAGATACGGCGCCTTGTGCGCCAGGATGCCGCCGACGCTGCGCTCGTAGGCCCGCACGCTGCGGTCGAAATTGCGGTTGAACCAGCCGAAGAAGCCGCGTTTCGGTGTGCCATGCTCGCCATGGGGAATGGCCTTGAGCAGGGTGGCGCACAGCGCCGGGGTGAAGATCAGCGCCACCAGCACCGACAGGCCCATGGCCGAAACGATGGTGATGGAGAACTGGCGGTAGATCACACCGGTGGAGCCGCCGAAGAACGCCATCGGCAGCAGTACCGCCGAGAGCACCATGGCGATACCCACCAGTGCCCCCTGGATCTGGCCCATGGACTTCTTGGTCGCTTCCTTGGGCGAGAGACCTTCCTCGCTCATCACCCGTTCGACGTTCTCCACCACGACGATGGCGTCGTCCACCAGCAGGCCGATGGCCAGCACCATGCCGAACATGGTCAGGGTGTTGATGCTGAAGCCGGCCGCCGCGAGGATCCCGAAGGTACCCAGCAGGACCACCGGCACAGTCATGGTGGTGATGATGGTGGCGCGGAAGTTCTGCAGGAACAGGAACATCACCAGGAACACCAGCACGATCGCTTCCATCAGGGTTTCAACCACACCCTTGATCGATTCGCTCACCACCGGCGTGGTGTCGTACGGGAATACCACTTTCATCCCGGGCGGGAAGAACGGTTCCAGGTCGCTGATGGTCTTGCGCAGCGCCTTGGCGGTGTCCAGGGCGTTGGCGCCGTTGGCCAGCTTGACCGCCAGGCCGGATGCCGGGCTACCGTTGTACTGGGCGGAGACACTGTAGTTCTCGCCACCCAGGCTGACATCGGCGACGTCACCCAGGCGCACTTGCGAGCCGTCCTTGTTGACCTTGAGCAGGATATTCTTGAACTGCTCGGCGGTCTGCAGGCGGGTCTTGCCGATGATGGTGGCGTTCAGTTGCTGGCCAGGCAGGGCCGGCAGGCCACCCAGTTGCCCGGAAGACACCTGGACGTTCTGCGCGGCCACGGCGGTCTTCACGTCCACCGGGGTCAGCTGGTAGTTGTTCAGCTTGGCCGGATCGAGCCAGATCCGCATCGCGTACTGGGCACCGAACACCTGGAAGTCACCGACGCCGGCAGTCCGCGAGATCGGGTCCTGCATGTTGGAGACGATGTAGTTCGACAGGTCGTCCTTGGTCATGCTGCCGTCGGTCGACACCACGCCGATCACCATCAGGAAGTTCTTCACCGCCTTGGTGACGCGGATACCCTGCTGCTGCACTTCCTGCGGCAAGAGGGGCGTGGCCAGGTTCAGCTTGTTCTGGACCTGGACCTGGGCGGTGTCGGAACTGGTGCCCTGCTCGAAGGTGGCGGTGATGGTCATGCTGCCGTCGGAGTTGCTTTCCGAGGAGACATAACGCAGGTTGTCGATACCGTTGAGCTGCTGTTCGATCACCTGGACCACGGTGTCCTGCACGGTCTGCGCCGAGGCGCCCGGGTAGGTCACGGAAATGGCGATGGCCGGTGGCGCAATCGCCGGGTACTGGTTGATCGGCAACTTGAGGATCGAGAGCGCGCCGACCAGCATGATCACCAGGGCGATCACCCAGGCGAAGATCGGGCGGTCGATAAAGAATTTCGACATGGTTTACTCCCCTTTGCTGCCCGCGGCTTTGTCGGTTGCCGGGGCAGGGGCCGGGTTGGCGGTTTTGACGTTGGTGGCTTCGCTGGCCTTGACCTCGACGCCTGGGCGCACGAACTGCAGGCCTTCGGTGATCACCCGATCACCCGACTTTAGGCCGTCCTCGACCAGCCACTGGCTGCCCTGGGTACGGCTGGCCTTGAGCTGACGCAGCTCGACCTTGTTGTCCGGGCCGACGACCAGTGCGGTCGGGGTGCCCTTGAGGTCACGGGTCACGCCTTGTTGCGGCACGAGGATCGCCGCGCTGTTCACTCCGGACTGCAACTGGGCATGGACGAACATGCCGGGCAGCAGCGAGTGGTCAGGGTTCGGGAACACCGCGCGCAGGGTCACGGAACCGGTGGTTTCATCCACGGTGACTTCCGAGAACTCCAGCTTGCCCGGCTGGGCGTAGGTGCTGCCGTCTTCCAGGGTCAGCTTGACCATGGCCGCGTTGTCGCCGGCCTTCTGCAGGCGACCGCTGTCCAGTTCGCGCCGCAGCTTGAGCAGGTCGGCGGTGGATTGCGTGATGTCGACGTAGATCGGGTCCAACTGAGTGATCGTCGCCATGGCATCGCTCTGGCCGGTGCTGACCAGTGCGCCTTCGGTCACCGAGGAGCGGCCGATGCGGCCGGACAGCGGGCCAGCACTTTGGTGTAGCGCACATTGATCTGCGCGCTTTGCAGGTTCGCTTCCGACTGCAGGCGGTTGGCCACGGCCGTGTCGTATTCCTGGCGGCTGACGGCCTGCTCGTTCACCAGTTGCTCGTAGCGGTCGGCGATCGACCGGGTCGACTGCAGGTTCGCCTCGGCGCTTTTCAGCGTCGCTTCATAGACCGATGGGTCGATCTGATAGAGCTGCTGGCCGGCCTTGACGTCGCCGCCTTCCTTGAACAGGCGCTTGAGAATGATGCCATTGACCTGCGGCCGGACTTCGGCGATGCGATAGGCCGTGGTACGGCCGGGCAGCTCGGAGATCAGGGTGAAGGGTTGGGCTTGCAGGGTCACGACACCGACCTGAGGGGCGGGGGCGGCCGCCGGAGCGGCTTCTTCCTTTTTATTGCATCCGCTGAGCAGCGATGCCAGGGCGACGGCGGTGACCAGAGCGGTAACAGCTGGCTTGAGTTGCATGAAGATCCTCGGGTCAGGCGCGCGTGAAGCGCACAAGAAGGGTGGAAGGGTATGAAGGGTGATCCGACTGGATTAATAGGTTGCTAATGAATATACTTACATTCACGTTTGTTTGTAAAGGCTTGAACTTTTGCCAAAAGTCGTTACAAAGCATGGATTTCATCTCGGGAAAAGGCACAAAAATCGCCTCCCGTCGTTAAGCCCGGATTAAACCCAGGGGGAGTCCGCGGCACCCTGATCGAGGTTTTACTGCCATGGTTCGTCGTACCAAAGAAGAAGCTCAGGAAACCCGCAGGCAGATTCTCGAAGCTGCCGAGAAGGCGTTCTACGAGCGCGGTGTGGCGCGTACCACCCTGGCCGACATCGCGACCCTGGCGGGGGTCACGCGCGGTGCCATCTACTGGCACTTCAGCAACAAGGCCGACCTGGTGCAGGCGATGCTCGACTCGCTGCGCGAGCCGCTGGATGACATGGCCAAGGCCAGTGAGGATCAGGACGAGCCCGACCCGTTGGGCTGCATGCGCCAATTGCTGATTCATTTGTTTCAGCAGATTGCTCTCGACCCGAAAGTCCGACGCATTAATGAAATTTTGTTTCATAAGTGCGAGTTCACCGATGAAATGTGTGACCTGCGCCGCCAGCGTCGTGCCGTCAGCCTGGACTGCAACGCGCACATCGAACTGGCCTTGCGTAATGCGGTGAACCGAGGACAGCTTCCCGAGAATCTCGATACGGCCCGCGCGGCCATCAGTCTCCATGCCTGGATCGATGGCATCCTCTATCAATGGCTGCTGGCGCCGGACAGCTTCGACCTGAATAAAGATGCCGAGCGCTGGGTCGATACAGGGTTGGACATGCTGCGTCTGAGCCCCAGCCTGCGCAATTGAGTCAAAATGTGTAACTGAGTCCAGCGCTGCCAGTATCCTGTGCCAGTCACCTCAACCCGACGGCGCGTGCCTCGACAGCGGGCATCATTTATATACCGCCGCGCTGCATCTTGGTAGTTAGTGTGCTAAGTATTTTGTAGTGAATTTGTTGCGAGCCTGTGAATGAATGTACCGAACCTGCTGCACAAGGGCTCCGAGCAGCCGCTCAAGGGCATCGCGCTGATCTGTGGGGCGGTACTGCTGTTCGCCAGCCACGATGCGCTGTCCAAGTACCTGTCGGCCTTCTACCCGATCGTGATGGTGGTCTGGGCCCGCTACGTGGTCCATACCCTGTTGATGCTGGTGGTGTTCGTGCCGCGCAGCGGCCTGTCGGCGGTGGTACGCACCAAGCGCCCGGGGCTGCAACTGCTGCGTGCGCTGTGCCTGATCGGCACCAGCCTGTTGTTCACCACCGGCTTGCGCTACATCCCGCTGGCGGAAGCCACCTCGGTCAACTTCCTCGCGCCGCTGCTGGTGACCGCCCTGTCGGTGCCGCTGTTGGGTGAGCGGGTCAGCCGCGGTCAGTGGGCGGCGGTGATCGCCGGTTTTGTCGGGGTGCTCATCATCATTCGTCCGGGTAGTGCGCTGTTCACCCCGGCGATTCTGCTGCCACTGTGCTCGGCGTTGTGCTTCGGTTTCTACCAGTTGCTGACCCGCATGCTCAGCGGCATCGACAGCCCGACCACCAGCAACTTCCTCACCGGCATTCTCAACAGCCTGATCATGACGGCCATGCTGCCGTTCTTCTGGAGCGCGCCGACCCTGGTCCATGGCCTGTTCATGATTGGCCTGGGCACCTGCGGCATGCTCGGCCACCTGCTGCTGACCCAGGCGTTCCGGCATGCCCCGCCGGCGATGCTGGCGCCGTTCAGCTACGGGCAGATTCTCTTCGCCGGCATGTATGGCTACCTGGTCTTCGACCACATGCCGGACGTGTTCGCCGTGGTCGGTATCGGGGTGATCTGCCTGAGCGGATTGTTGGTGGCCTGGGGACAGCGCAAGCGCGGCTGACCCCAGGGGCGGCCGTCAGCCGTTGCGATTGCCGCTGAGAAACGTGGCCAATGACGATTGCCAGCCGCCCTTGCGCATCATCTGCAGCAGGGCCCTGTGCCAGACGTCTTTCAGGGTTTCGGTGGTTGTTGCGCCGGGCTCGGCGGAGGGCGTGGTGCTGTTGTCGGCGGTGGCAGCCTGCTGCTTTTTGGCCATGCGTTCCAGTACCGTTGTGTTGAGAATTTCCTTGGACTTGTGCTCGATGTAGCCTTGTTTGCGCTCGTAGGTCTGGAATTGAGGCGGCAGTTTCACATCCGGATCGCCGGTACTGGAAAAGCGGGTGATGACTTTTTCCAGAAAGTCGAAATCGCAGAGGTGGTAAGCCCCATGGTCGGGGTCCGTCGTGTAACGTATGAAATCCTGATCCAGGGCGCTGCCTTTCAGGGCGTCGCCCTTGAGAATTCTGTCGGCTGTTGCAGCGTCTTTTTCAATGAAACTGTAGCTCAGTCGATGTCCTTCGCTATCGTAGTTCTCAGCACAGTTCAAGTTGTGTAGCATCGTGCCATTTTGGAACTGGCGATATTCTGCAAGGTCCCTGGCCAGGGCTGTGACGTATCTGGGGGATGCCCCCTGTTCCTGAGCAAATTCGTAAATACGCGACAATAGATCCCTGTCGGCTTGGGTTAGGTAGTATTTCTCGCATTTTGTTGAGTCGAGCACTGTTTCAAAGTGCGGGTTAGGTTCTCCTCCATATACATGGGTTATCAGTAGTGCGTGGCCGCTAATTGAGACTGATGAGGATTCAGTTTTGATTGTGGTGTTTTTTTCGAGCGTCCTTTGGGGTTCTTTGGCTGTTTGTGGGGTGTGTCTATATGAGTTGTCTGTTTGAGTAATTTTCATCTGGTTGCCCTTGTGGGTAGATAGGTGCTCCGTCAGCCTTTTGCTGACGGAGCGGCTCATTACTGGTAGCTGTATTCAAATGTGATGCTGTCTTCCCCTGCGGGGTGAGCAGGTCCTTTCAGATCGTCCGTCATGTGGGTGAGGTGGACTTTTACTCCATGGCCAAAGCGTTTCTGATTGAAAATCCTGGTACTTCCTGTCGAATTTGGAGTAATGATTTGGCAGTCGACTTCGGCATTGGAGTAAGGCTCGAAGTAACAGAGCTTAACTTTCTCGTTTATCGCGACTGGAAAGAATGTCGTATTCCAGCGAAGCTCTTTCAGCTTCATCTGGACGTTAGTCGGGTGAGTGAAGTCGGCGAGTTGCGTGCTATGTATTGAAGTCGCTGTGCTTATATAACTGAAGAAGCTGGGTGGCCTTTTCGACTTGGTGATACTGGCATCCGCTGCAAAAGTTTGAGTGCTGGCCAAAATCAAGGCGAGCGAAAGCATCTTTTTCATGATGGTATTCCTGAAAAATAGAGAGATATTTGAGTTGTAAGTGGTGTTCCGGTGTTAGTTACTCATAGGCAGTCTCCCGTAGTGCTTCCATGGGTTGCAGGCGGGAGGCCTTGAGGGCCGGATGCAGGCCGAAGAACACACCGGTCAGCAGCGAGCTGCCAGTACCGAGCAGCAGGGCTTCCAGGCTCAGGCGCAAGGGCCAATTGGCGAAGTGACTGAAAATCAGTGCGGCGAGGCTGCCCAGCACCGCCCCAACGAGGACGCCGGGCAGCGACAGGCACAGTGCCTCGCAGAGAAAGGCATTGCGGATATCCCGGGAGCGGGCACCGAGCGCCAGGCGCAGGCCGATCTCCCGGCGCCGTTCGGCCAGGTTCATCAGCATCACGTTCATGACACCGACGCCCGCCACCAGCAGGACGATGCCGCCCAGACCGGCCAGCAGGCGAGAGAAGGTCACGGCCTGGCGTTTCAGGCCGTCGAGCAACTGTCGTGGGATCTGTATCTCGACTTTCTGGCCATGGAGCAGCGCCGGCAGTTGGTCTTTCAGGGCTTGTGCCGTCAGATCCGGATCGGCATGCGTTGCGATCCGCACGATCAGGCTGTCGATCTTCGGTTCAGGGAACAACCGTCGCAGCCCCTCTGCGGGGATCAGGACCGAGTGATCGATATCCACTGGAAGCAGTGGGTTGCCGGAATGCTCTGCCACGATACCGACAACGCTGAACAGATAGCCTTCGATGGGCAGTCGATCCTGGAGTTGCAGGGGGCGGCCTTTCATCGAGAGTTGGTGCGCGACCCGAGCGCCGACCACGGCAAATGTTTCCTGATGGTCGAATGGGTTCAGGAATCGACCGTTCTGCAGCTTCAGGTCGAGGGCCTTTGCCAGGTCGCCAGAGGTACCGACCAGGGCGGCATCGACCTCGATTGCCGAATGCCTGAAGCGGACCGAATACAGGCTGACAGGCGCAATATCGATCAGTTGTGGGAGGGAACTGCGCAAGGTCTGCGCATCGAATGTCACGGGCGGGGGAAGGGAGGTTTTACGCCCCGGCGAAAGCCGGGCCACCAGCATGTCGGTGCCCATGGCCTGGAACGCACGCAGGGCTTCGGATTGTGCGCTGTTGCCGATGTTCAGCAGGGCGATGATCGAGCCGCTGCCGATGGTCAGTCCCAACAGGCTGAGCCAGGCGCGCCGGCCGGCCAGCCGCAGGTTGTCGATGGCCTCGGCCAGTACCTGGTGCGGCAGCGGGCCGTAGTGTTCGAGGTCGATCATGCGATCCTTCCGTTGAACCGATCACTGCGTAGTGCAGATGCTTCAAGAATCGGCCGCTGGGAAGGGGACTAAATAGGAATGGTTTCCGTTTGTTGTGTGGGAATTTTCCATGGCTGTCAGCGTTTTGAGTGACATCGACAGCCCTGGTGAAGGTGATTCATTCAGCTTCGATAGGCTCAGCCCATGCTGAATTTCACGCTGTAGCTGTAGGGCGGGACCTTGAGTGTCTTGCTCAGGCGGGCCTTGCAGGAAGCCGCGTGTTCCCCGATCGACTCGGCCTGGCGGGACCAGGTGGGCAGGTAGCTGGTGTGTTCCGAGTCGGTGAAGCGCTGCTTCAGCGAGTGCTGGGCGACGAACCGGCATTTGCGTGGCCCGGAGCCGTAGATGAACCAGGCCCGCGGCCCTTCCAGGCGCAGTTCCCGACGTTCGCCGCTGGCGATCGAGAAGTTCGAAACCGGAGCACCCTTGAGGTCCAGGCCGGTGCCGAGCAGTTCGAGTGGTTGTGGCGACTCGTTGCTGATTTCCACGATGACCGTCGCCGAAGGCTCGGTGCCCGCGGCATAGGCGGCAAATGACAGCAGGCCGGAGAGGGCCGCGCAGGACAGGGCTACGCCCAGCAATTGCATGAGGTACATGTTAAGTCCTTTTGGGTGGATCGCGGTGGCAGCGCCATTCCGTGACGCTGCACGCTTTTCCGCAGTTGGATAGCGCCAGGCAAGTATGAGGATCGGGACAAAAAAAGCTCGCGGTGAACCACTCTCTGTTCTGTGAGTGTTTTCCGATATCCAGGCCGGGACATTCAACTACAACGAAAAAGCCCCGGCTCTTGCGAGTCGGGGCCTGCACACACTACTGAAGTTTCTGAGTTTACAGTGTCGGGTAGTCGATGTAGCCGACCGGACCCTTGCCGTAGAAGGTTTCCGGGTGCGCTGCGTTCAGCTCGGCATCGGCCTTCAGGCGGGCCGGCAGGTCCGGGTTGGCGATGAACGGGACGCCGAAGGCCACCGCGTCGGCCTTGCCTTCGGCCAGCCAGGCATTGGCACTGTCCTTGGTGAAGCGTTCGTTGGCGATGTAGGTGCCGCCGAACGCCGCTTTCAGCTGTGGGCCGAGGCTGTCGTCGGCTTCCTTCTCCCGCGAGCAGATGAAGGCGATGCCACGCTTGCCCAGTTCCCGGGCGACGTAGGTGAAGGTTTCCGCGAGATTGTCGTCGCCCATGTCATGGGAGTCGGCACGGGGAGCAAGGTGTACGCCGACCCGGCCGGGGCCCCAGACTTCCACCACGGCGTCGGTCACTTCGAGCAGCAGGCGGGCGCGGTTTTCCAGGGAACCG
The DNA here is from genome assembly GCF_055390395.1 of Pseudomonas sp. Tof1. NCBI lineage: Bacteria > Pseudomonadati > Pseudomonadota > Gammaproteobacteria > Pseudomonadales > Pseudomonadaceae > Pseudomonas > Pseudomonas sp. Tof1. The sequence continues at coordinate 1,537,749 of NZ_AP024344.1, forward strand.
CCGTAGTGGTCGGTGCGCTGGTTGGTGCTGCTCTGCAGGAACTGGTCGAGCAGGTAACCGTTGGCGGCATGGATTTCCACGCCATCGAAACCGGCGGCCTTGGCGTTTTCCGCACCGACGCGAAAGGCCTCGATGACGTCGGCGATCTCGGCGGTTTCCAGGGCGCGTGGGGTCGGGTAGTCCGCTTGCGGACGGACCAGGCTCACGTGGCCCTTGGGCTGGATCGCGCTCGGTGCGACCGGCAATTCACCGTTCAGGTACGACGGGTGGGAAATTCGCCCCACGTGCCACAGTTGCAGGAAGATCCGGCCACCGGCGGCATGCAGGGCCTTGGTCACGTTGGTCCAGCCGCGGACCTGGTCGTTGGACCAGATCCCGGGGGTGTCGGGGTAGCCGACGCCCATCGGTGTGACCGAGGTGGCCTCGCTGAGGATCAGCCCGGCGGAGGCGCGCTGTACGTAGTATTCGGCCATCAGCGCGTTCGGCACACGGCCTTCGTCGGCCCGGCAGCGGGTCAGCGGAGCCATGACGATGCGGTTCGGCAGTTCGAGATCGCCCAGTTTGATCGGATCGAAAATAGTTGCCATGGGTACAACCCTCTTGATGATTAGTTGCTAGCTGGAACCAGTTCGGCGGGGCCGTTCTGGCGAAAGGTGATCAGGGTCACCAGCAGCGCGAGTACTGCCAGTGCGCCAGCGGCCAGGGGCACGCTGGTGAGGCCCTGGCCATGGGCGATGACACTGCCGCCGACCCAGGCGCCGAGAGCGTTGCCGACGTTGAAGGCGCCGATGTTCAGGGTCGAGACCAGGTTGGGGGCGGCCTGGCCGTAGGTCACCACGTTGACCTGCAGCGCCGGGACGGCGGCGAAGCAGGCCGTGGCCCAGAGGAACAGGGTGAGCTCGGCGGGAATGACCAGCACGCTGCTCCAGGTCAGGGCGGTCGCCAGCACGGCCATGGCGATGAACACGCCGATCAGCGTCGCGGCCAGGTTGCGGTCCGCCAGTTTGCCGCCGAGGATGTTGCCGAGGGTCAGGCCCAGGCCCATCAGCACCAGGGTCCAGGTCACGCCCCGTGGTGACACGCCGGTGACTTCGCCGAGCAGCGGCGCGATGTAGGTGAACAGGGCGAACACGGCGGCGGAGAACAGTGCGGTCATGCTCAGCGACAGCCATAGGCCGGCGCCCTTGAGTGCGCCGAGTTCGGCGCGCATGTCGAGTTTTTCCTCGTCGTGTTTCACCGGCAGGAAGCGGATCAGGCCGATCAGCGCGATCACGCCGATGACAGTCACCGCCCAGAAGGTCGAGCGCCAGCCGGCCTGTTGCCCCAGGGCGGTGCCCAGCGGTACGCCGAGCACGTTGGCCAGGGTCAGGCCGGTGAACATCAGGGCCACGGCGGAGGCACGCTTGTCCGGTGCCACGAGGTTGGCGGCGACGACCGAGCCGATACCGAAGAAGGCACCATGGCACAGGGCGGTGATGATCCGTGCCAGCATCAGCACGTTGTAGTCACTGGCCACCGCGCAAAGCAGGTTGCCGACGATGAAGATCCCCATCAGTACCACCAGGGCCGCCTTGCGTGGCAGCCGCGAGGTGGCCATGGCCATGAACGGTGCGCCGATCGCCACGCCCAGGGCGTAGCCGGTCACCAGCCAGCCGGCACCGGGAATCGACACGCCGAGGTCGGTCGCCACATCGGGCAGCAGGCCCATGATGACGAACTCGGTGGTGCCGATGGCAAAGGCGCTCAGGGCCAGGATGAGTAGCGGGAGGGGCATCGTATGCGATCCTTTAGAGCTCTTGGCTCATGATGCGGAGGAATTCCTGGATGGTTTCCTCGTTGCGTTTGAAGAAATGCCACTGGCCCGCCTTCTGGCTGCTGATCAGACCGGCCCGCTGCAGCGTCGCCAGGTGCGCCGACACGGTCGACTGCGACAGGCCGCAGCGTTGGTCGATCTGCCCGGCGCAGATACCGTACTCGTGGTTGTGCAACTGGTCGGGGAACTGGGCTTTCGGGTCTTTCAGCCAGTGGAGGATGTCTCGGCGTACTGGGTGCGCCAGCGCTTTTATTATTTCGTCGAGGTCGAGGGTCATGGCGGTGTCTCAGGGGTGATAAAACGGTATATCGCGATGGGGCGAAATATAAATCGCTATTTCGCGATATACCAATATGATTTTGCTCTGTGTTCAGCATGAATCGCTATATCGGGTTATAACGATACAGAGGTGGCGAGTGCTAAGCTGGGAGCCATGAACTATCTCGCACATCTTCATCTGGGCGGACAGCACCCGGAACAACTGCTCGGCAGCCTCTATGGCGACTTCGTCAAGGGGCGCGTGGAGGGTCAGTTCACGCCTTCGATCGAGGCTGCGATCCTGCTGCATCGCCGGATCGATGTCTTTACCGACAGCCATCCCCTGGTGGACCAGGCGCTGTCGCGTTTCGAGCTGACCCGTCGACGTTATGCCGGGATCGTCCTGGATGTGTTCTTCGACCATTGCCTGGCGCGGGACTGGGCCCTGTATGCCGAGGGCCCGCTGGAGGGTTTCACCGCCGGGGTCTATCGGGTGCTGGCGCGTGAGCCGCGCCTGCCCGGGCGCCTGGCGCAGATCGCGCCTTACATGGCGGCGGATGACTGGCTCGGTTCCTATCGCCATTTCGAGGTGCTGGGGCAGGTGTTGCGGGGCATCTCCCGGCGTTTGTCACGACCGGAGGAACTGGTCCATGCGATGGGGGAACTGGAGGCGCTGTACGAACCGTTGAGCGAGGACTTCCGACTGTTCTATCCCCGGTTGCAGGCCTTCGCGCAGGAGCGTCGTATCGACACCATCCTGTAGGGGCAGGCCGATCGCCGCACCACCTGCTCCTACAGGTTACTCAGCGTTCTCGGGACGGCGGGTGTCACCCCAGCGAAAGCGTCTTCGAAGGCGCCGAACGGTCAGGCGGCTTCCGCCTCGCTGGTGGCCACTGGGCGCGCTACCGGACGTTTCACTTCGGCGGCCTCGCCGAACAAGGCCATCTGTACCGCCTGCTGGGCCTGGAAGGCCAGGGACGCACGTTCCTGGCCATTGCAGGGGATAGGCTGCAGCAACTGGATTTCCACCTCGCCCTGGTCATTGGAGAACAGGCGCATCAGATGCGACAACAGGTCGTCGTCGCCAATGAACGGGGCCAGCTTGTCCGCCTGCCCATCGCGGGTGTAGCGGATCGCTACCGGTTGCAGCGAAACGCCCGCATCGATGGCCGCCGACAGCAGGCGACCATGGAACGTACGCAGGGAGCGGCCGTCGGTGGTGGTGCCTTCCGGGAACATCAGCAGCGGATGGGCCTGCTCCAGGTGACGGGTCATCTGCTTGCGCACCAGTTGGCTGTCGCCCGAACCCCGGCGGATGAACAGGCTGCCGGCCTTCGCCGCCAGCCAGCCGGCCACCGGCCAGGTACGGACTTCGGCCTTGGACAGGAAGGACAGCGGGGCCAGTGCGCCGAGCAGGGCGATATCGGTCCAGGACACGTGGTTGCTGACCCACAGCATCGGTTGCGTCGGCAGCTTGCCGCGGACCGTCACGCGAAAGGGCAGGGCATGACTCAGCCGCGCCATGAAGAACCGCGACCAGCTCTGGCGACGCGCCATCGAATTGGCAATCCCCAGGCGCTCGAAGGCACCGAACACGCTGGCCATGCTCAAACCCAGCGCCACCACCAGCAGGACCCGGGCGATCCGGGTGTACACCCGCAGCCGCCTCATTACACGGCCGCCTTGAAGTGCCGGGCGTAACGCGGGCACAACTCGTCGCGCTTGAGCAGGATGAATACATCGGCCACCTGGAAGTCTTGGTCCCAGCACGGCTCGCCGCAGATCTTCGCGCCCAGGCGCATGTAGGCCTTGAGCAGCGGTGGCATTTCGGCGATGACGTTGCCGGGGATATCCAGGGTCGGCAGCGGTTTTTTCGGTTCGGCGCGCAGGTGTTCGGTGCTCAGGTAGCGTTCGCGCAGGCGCTGCATGATCGCCTGGGCCTGGATACCGCCATCCTGCATCGGGATGCTGGCGCAGCCCATCAGGTAGCTGTAGCCGCCCTCGTTGAGCACTTCGGCCAGTTCGCCCCAGAGCACGGCAATGGTGCCGCCGTTGCGGTAGGCCGGGTCGACGCAGGTACGGCCGATTTCCAGGATCGGGCCTTGCAGGTGGCCGAGGCCATGCAGGCTGAATTCCTCTTCACTGTAGAAACGCCCCAGGGTGTTGGCGGCCTTGTGGTCGAGCAGACGGGTGGTCGCCACCAGGCGGCCGCTGTTCAGGTCGCGCACGCCAATGTGGCTGCAGTGCACATCATAATCATCCATGTCCAGGCCGAGCTCGGCGCCTTTCAGCTTGGCATTGAATTCGCCGCTGAAAACGTTGAAGCGCAAGGCCTGGGCTTCTTGCAAGGCCGCGGCGCCCAACAGGCGTTCGGCTTGCAGGCGGCGTTCATTGCCGGTGTCGCTGATGCGGGCGATCTGAGTCATGACGCGTCTCCGGTTGCCGGCCAGGGTTGCGGCCAGTCGACTTTGTTGTGCAAAGTCAGGCTATGTAGCCCCGGTGTCATCGCCATGAAGCTTTGGTGATGCTTATATGACAGCCTCCCAGGAGCCCGCCATGCCTTGGTCTTTCCTGCTCGACCCGCCTCAACGCCAGCCCGTGCCCACCGATCTGGCGGAAGGTTACGCGCAGTTGCTCGACACCTTGGGCACGGTGACGCCGTTCGAACTGGCGGTGCGTGGCGGTCATGTCATGGCCACCCCCGGCCTGGCGTTCCTGGTGGGGTACCAGGCCGCGTTGCGCATGCTCTGGCCCAGCGCTCCGGGCAGCCTCGGCGCGTTGTGCGCCACCGAGCAGCGCAGCCTGCGTCCGGCCGACATGCAGACGCGTGTCGAAGGCTTGCGGCTTTGCGGGCGCAAGGATTTCGTCACCGCCGGCACGGCCGCCGACTGGCTGCTGGTGGCCGCGCGCAGTGAGGAGCAGGGCGAGGCGCCACGGCTGAGCCTGGTGATCGTCTACCCCGGCGAACCCGGTATCCGCCTGGAGAGCCTGCCGGCCCTGCCACTGATGCCGGAGATCGGCCACGGCCGGGTGCATTTCGACCAGGCCGCCTGCGAGCGTCTGGCCGGCGATGGCTGGGAGGCCTATGTCAAACCGTTCCGCACCCTGGAGGACATCTATGTGCTCGGCGCGCTGACGGCCTGGTTGCTGGGTGTCGGCCAGCACAGCGACTGGCCGCAGGCCCTGCAATTGCGCCTGCTCGGCCTGTTGGCCGGGTTGTCCGAAGCCAGCCGGCAAAACCCGGCGGCAACGGCGGGGCACGTCCTGCTCGGCGGGCTGTTCGCCCAGTTCGATGGGCTCAAGGGCGAACTGGATGAGGCCTTCGCGGCAGGTCCGCCAGCATGGCGGGAGATGTGGCAGCGCGACCGCGGTGTGCTGGACATTGCCGCGGGCGCCCGGGCCAGGCGCCTGGCGAAGGCGTGGGCGGGCGCGTGAGCAGAACTGTCATCAGGTTCCGCTAGACTGGTCCAAAGCTATTTCTCCGAGCTCGCCCAATGTCCAGGGGTTCGACCTTCCTTGCGGTTTTCCTGCTGTGTGTCACCGCCATCGCCCGTGCCGAGAGCTGGCCTGGTGCTCAATGGGCCCCAGGTCCGCAGGCCGCCGGCCCTGCTGTCGAGGCCCTGCAGGCCTATGCCTTTGCGGCACGGGATGACAGCAGCCGAAAAGGCGTGCGCACCGATGCCCTGCTGGTGATCCGGCACGGACAGATCGTCTACGAGCGTTATGCCGGGCCGACCCGTGTCGATACGCCGCACCTGACCTGGTCGATCAGCAAGAGCATCATGGCCACGGTCCTGGGCGTCGCCTATGGCGAAGGCCTGTTCCAGTTGCACGATCCGGTGGCGAGGTTCTACCCCGCGTTCCAGGCGCACCCCAAGGTGACCCTGGAGCATCTGTTGAACTGGTCGTCGGGCATCGACTGGCAGGAAGACTATGAATATGCCCCGCTCAACTCCTCGGTGGTGGCGATGTTGTACACCCTCGGTCATGCCGACATGGCCGGCTATACCGCCGCGCAGGCTGAATACGCGGTGCCCGGTCGCTCCTTCCGTTATTCCAGCGGCGACAGCAATGCCCTGGCGGCGGCCCTGCGCGGGATCGTCGGTGAGCAGCGTTACCCGGGCTATCCCTGGACCGCGCTGTTCGATCCGCTGGGCATCCGGGGGGCGGTCTGGGAGCGAGATGGCAGCGGCACCTTCGTCGCTTCGTCCTATGCCTATCTGACGGCCCGCGACCTGGCGCGCATCGGTCTGCTGATGGAGCGCGACGGTCGCTGGCAGGACCGGCAACTGTTGCCCAGGGCCTGGGTGGAGTTCAATCGCCGGGCGTTTGCCGGTTACAAGCCCGGGCAGGATGAAGCGGTGGGCGGTGGCCAGTGGTGGCTCAATCGCTCGATCGACGGCGCGCGCAAGCCTTGGCCGGACGCGCCTTCCGACACCTTCGCCGCCCTCGGGCACTGGGGCCAGGCGCTGTACATCATTCCCAGCGCGGGCCTGGTGATCGTGCGGTACGGCGATGACCGCGATGGCAGTTATCGGCACAACGAACTGCTCAGGCTGGCCATGGCGGCTTTCGGGCCGAAGGTGTTGCCATGAGGTCCACCCGCTTCGTTCGTCGTCACCCGTTCATCAGCCTGCTGGTGTTGCTGCTGGTGGCGCTGCTCGGCTGGATCTGGCACGAGCGCGTGGCCCTGCGTGCGTTCCCGCAGATCATCAGCGCCTATACCGCCAAGGAGTATTGTTCCTGCCGGTATGTGATGGACAACACCGTCGACTATTGCCTGGGTTATGTGAAGCAATCGGTGCCGGTCAGTCGCCTGCTGGATGACCCGCGCCAACGCCGGGTCAGCGTCGAGGGTCTGGGGCGCGAGGCCACGGCCGTCTGGGTGAACGAACGCGAAGGCTGCCGGCTCAAACCCTGAACACCGTTTACTGGCGCCCTCTTGGCCGGGTAAGGTGGCGCCTACGTTCAATCAGGAGCTTGCATGTACCGGTCCCGCCTTTTTCTGGCCCTGCTCGGGGTGCTGGCCTTGCCGGCCCACGCCAACTGGTATCTGGACAACGAGTCCTCACGCCTGTCGTTTGTCAGCACCAAGAATGCCGATATTTCTGAAGTGCATCGTTTCCTGACCTTGCACGGCAAGGTCGATCGCCAGGGCGTGGCAACCCTCGATGTCGAGCTGGAGTCGGTCAGCACCGGGATTCCCCTGCGTGATGAGCGCCTGCGGCGCGAGCTGTTCGAGATCAGGCAGTATCCCGAGGCGCAGGTCACTGCGCAGATCAACGTCCAGCCGATCAACGACCTGGCGCCCGGCGCCCAACTGGAACTGCGTCTGCCGCTGGTGGTACGCCTGCATGGCAAGGAGCACAGCTACAACGCCGAACTGCTGGCAACCCGTCTCGACGACCGTCGCTTCCAGGTGGTGACCCTGGAGCCGCTGGTGGTGCACGCCGAGGACTTCGGCCTGCTGCCTGGCCTTGCGCAGTTGCGCAAGCTCGCCGGCCTGTCGGCCATCAGTCTGTCGGTACCGGTGGGTGCGGTACTGATTTTCACGGCGCGCTGAACCATGGCCGGTGCGGTCTTTCCCTGGCGCAGCGACAATTCCTTCGAGCTGTTGGTCGACGGGCCGGCGTTTTTCCCGCGCATGCTGGTGGCGATCGCCAGGGCCGAATCCCGGGTCGAGCTGGAACTCTATCTGGTCGAGGCCGGCGAGTGCGCCGATGCGATGGTCCAGGCGCTGGTCCAGGCTGCCGAGCGGGGGTGCGGGTGCGCTGCCTGTTCGATGACTATGGCAGCCTTGCCTTCACCCTGAGCCTGCGCCGACGGCTGGTCGAGGCCGGTGTCGAACTGCGCTTCTACAACCGCCTGCGCTGGCGCCGCGGGATGCGTAACCTGTATCGCGATCACCGTAAGCTGTTGCTGGTGGACAGCACCCTGGCGGTGGTCGGCGGTACGGGCGTCACCGATGAATTCTGGACCCCGAGGGACGACCGTTTCGAATGGCATGAGGTCATGGTGCAGATTCGCGGTCCGCTGGTTCTCGACTGGCAGTTGCTGTTCGACCGTCAATGGCTGGCCAACGAACAGCGCACGGCCTGGAAACCGTTCGCCGATGTCGGCCTGCCGCGCCTGCCGAGGTTGCCTCCAGCCGGGCAGGGCCTGGGCCGGGTGGCCTATGCCGACGCCCGGCAGCATCGCGATATCCTGCAATCGCTGGTACGCGCACTGAACAGCGGCAAGCAGCGGATCTGGCTGGCAACCCCGTATTTCCTGCCGACCTGGAAGGTCCGGCGTTCGCTGCGCCGGGCCGCCCAGCGCGGAGTTGACGTGCGGCTGCTGCTGACAGGGCCGCGTACCGACCACCCCTCGGTGCGTTACGCCGGCCATCGCTACTATCCTCGCCTGCTGAGGGCCGGCGTGCGGATCTTCGAGTACCAGCCCTGTTTCCTGCACCTGAAAATGGTGCTGGTCGACGACTGGGTCAGCATCGGCTCGTGCAATTTCGATCACTGGAACCTGCGCTTCAACCTGGAGGCCAATCTCGAGGCCCTTGACCCATCCCTGACCGCGGCGGTCAAGGCCAGCTTCGTCGCCGACTTCGACCTCAGCCAGCCGGTCAGTCTCGCCGACTGGAAGAAGCGGCCGCTGTGGCGTCGGGTCAAGCAGCGGGTATGGGGCTGGATCGACCGCCTGGTGGTGAACGTACTGGACCGACGCAACTGATCGTTGTCACTTCAGGGTATTGCGACGGGTTGACCTGGGATAGACTCCAGGCTATCCCTCCTCCTGCCGCGGAGCCTTCTATGACCCCTTCGTTGCTCATGGCCGTTCTCGCCTCGGGTTTCATTTATGGCATCACTCCAGGCCCTGGTGTGCTGGCGGTGTTCGGCATCGGTGCGGCGCGGGGACGACGGGCCGGGGCAGGGTTCCTTTGCGGTCATCTGCTGGGCGACGTGATCTGGTGCGGCACGGCTCTGGTCGCGATCGTCGGGGCGCGGGAAATCGGCAGCGGCGCCTTCGATGTGCTCGGTGTCATCAGCGGCCTCTACCTGTTCTGGCTCGGCTGGCGGGCGTTGCGCAGCCGCCGGGCCAATGGTGAAACGCCCCAGGGTGCGGCCCGGCAGCCGTTCTGGCACGGCATCCTGTTCGGCCTGACCAATCCCAAGGCCTACCCGGTGGCGGTCGCGACCTTTACCGCGCTGCTTTCCAGCCGTGCCGAACTGCTGACCTGGTCGATGCTGCCGGGGCTGATTTTTCTCAGTTTCCTGGGCGGGGTCGCGGCATACGCTATTCTCATCGGTGTCGTCGGTGCGCAACGGGTGCGGGTGTTGTACCAGCGACATGAATTGACGATCACGCGTTTGTGTGGGGTGATGTTCATCGGCTTTGCCATAAATGCACTGACTCACGCGTTGCCGGGGTTGTTGCCGAACAGGGCTTGAGTCGACGGCGCGGGGCAGGACGCCGGGATATTCCAAGGGACAGATACTGACGCTTAATTTTTCGGGCGATGTCTTCCTGATGGAAAGCAGAACTGTCACACCGGTTTCCAGCTTTTTCGACCTGCTGCTCGATGCGGTGTGTGCCGTCGACGTCGAGGGGCGCTTCGTGTTCGTCAGCGCCGCTTGCGAGCGGATCTTCGGCTACACCCCGGCCGAACTGATCGGCACTTCGATGATCGAGCTGGTACTGCCTGCCGACCGTGAGCGCACCCTCAACGCCGCCGCGCAGATCATGGCCGGCGAGCCCAAGCCGCATTTCGAAAACCGCTACGTGCGCAAGGATGGCCAGGTGGTGCATATCATGTGGTCGGCGCGCTGGTCGGAGGTCGACCAACTGCGCATCGCCGTTGCCCGCGATATCACCGAGCTCAAGCTGGCCGAGGCGAAGCAGGCGGCGCTTTACGCGATTTCCGAGGCCGCCCATGCGACCGAAGACCTGTTGGCGCTGTTCGAGCGGGTGCACCAGATCGTTGGCGAGTGGCTGCCGGCGCAGAGTTTCTGTGTGGCGCTGTACGACGGTGCGCGTGACCAGTTGAGCTTTCCCTACCACATGGACGACCGCCGCACGCCGTGCAACGTCGACGGTCATTGCGCGCAGATCGTGCGCAGCGGTCAGCCGTTGCTGTACAACGAAGCCGAAGCACCTTGCCTCGGTGTTCCCCTGGCCTCGCAGAACGGCATCATCGGTGCGCTGCTGGCCAGGAGTTCGGCGGGCGAACGCTATACCGGGCACGACCAGGACCTGCTGCAGTTCGTTTCCGCCCAGGTGGCGGCGGCCATCGAACGCAAGCAGTTGCATGCCCGGCTGCAGTACATGGCCCGTTATGACCAACTGACTCACCTGCCCAATCGCGGCTTTCTGCAGGAGCGCCTGAAGGCGGCGCTGAGCAGGGCGCGCCGGGAACACAGGCAACTGGCATTGCTGTATGTCGACCTGGACAAGTTCAAGCAGGTCAACGACAACTTCGGCCATGCGGTCGGCGACCTTCTGCTCCAGGAGGTCGCGCGGCGCCTGCAGCAATGCGTGCGTGAAACCGACACCGTGGCGCGGATCGGCGGCGATGAATTCGTCATCCTGCTGGAACAGTTGCACCCGGGTGAATCGGCGGCGCAGGTCGCCGACAAGATCCGCAGCCTGCTCAACGAGCCGATGGTCTGGGACGAGTGCGAGCTGAGCATCATGCCCAGTATCGGCATTGCCCTGTATCCGGAGAACGGCGAGGAGGCGCAACAGCTGTTCAAGCACGCGGATGAAGCGATGTATGGGGTGAAGCGTGGAGTGCGGGTGCACTGAACAGCGCTGCTTGGATCTCGGCCTGGCGAGGCCGTCCAGTTCGAGGGAGCAAAGCCTGAGCGCGCGCAATGGCTGCCGTTCTCAGGCTTGATGCCTCTTCAGGGCTTCGGTTTTCCAGCCTGGTCCTTGCCTCGACCTATACGAAACAGTTTGGACACGGCATTGCGCAAGGTGTTGTCGACGACGCCAAGGGCACGACGTCCCGGTTCATCGGGGCGGCCGTTGAATGACGTGACATGGAAGTATTCCTTGTCATCGTCGTCAGGCGATTCCTTGGAGAAGTAGTAGTTGGAGACACAGCAACGTGGTCCCTCCACCTGCACCTTGCTCACCGAGTGCCAGGAGTATTTGTTCGTTTCCATCACGACCAGACGGTTGAACTTCGAAACCAGGGTTTTCTGTACCTTGACCTGTGGGTCCCAGAGTTCAAAGTTCCCACCGTTCTCCAGAGACCAGTCCGGTGCCACGTAGTAGAGCAGGTTCAGCCGGCGGTACAGGGCTCGGGCGGCATCATGGCTGTTGTCGATATGCGGGTTGAGGAAGTCGCCCTTGAACATCATCGACAGGCCCCCGGCGTAGAGGGTCGGATCCGGCAGGATGCCTTCGATGCCCACCAGTTCGGCAATCCTGCCCACGACTGATGGATGCTGTATCGCGAAGGTGATCGAACTGAGTATCTCGGGATGTTCGGCCAGGTTGCCGAGGGTTTTCTTTTTCTCGCGGAATGACTGTCTGTCGAAGAAGCCATCGGCATTTTTCGGGAAGGCATCGTAGATCTGTTGAGCCATATCGTCGGAGAGCAGCCCGTCGATGATGAAATGACGGGTCTGGGTACCTTGCGGGTTGCTCCATTGGCTTTGGATGTCGGCGCTCAGCTCGTTCAAGCGTTCAACAATAAGAGCTGCAATTTGAGGGGCGTCCATTCAGCGGATCCTGGGCTCAGGTGAAGAAAGGTTTTACGTGGGAGCGATTTTCCCTGGATTCGCAGTGAATGCCAAAGTGAAATCAGGGTTGGGCTGAAGAATACTACGACAGACTGATCGTGGGTGAGGATGAGGCGGTTAAACGCCAATCCGGAGCAGCGATCAAAATCTGTCCATAAAAAAACCGGCCTCTGTGGGCCGGTTTTCAGTCTTCATCGCCACTGTGGGCAACGTCGGACCTGATGCGATCTGGAGCGGGTAGAGGGAATCGAACCCTCAACTAAAGCTTGGGAAGCTTTCGTTTTACCACTAAACTATACCCGCTTTTTACATGTCTCTCTGCTCACCGAAGCGGCTTGTCCGAACGAAAACAGGGGTTATCAGTTCGGACCGCTTGCGTGATGCCATTTCATGACACCCGCTCGGGTGGCCACTTTGTACCAGATGTTGCCGCGCAATTGAAGTTTTTCTTTGAAAATCTGTGTTTTAGCGGATGTTTCAGCTGCGAACCGCACCGGGGCTGATCACGGGCAAACGGCTGCAGGCCGGGGTGTTCCTGGCCGACCGTTGCCCGTGACCTGGCCTGCTCACATGGCTTGCGCATGGTGCTCCTGGACGTACCGGTAGTAGCGCGCCCGGCTTTCCTGGTGGCTGGGCTTGAGAAAGCCGAGCAGCGCGTGACGGGTGTCACGGCAGGCGGACTTGTGCTCCATGTCGAGGAAATGGCCGGCCGTGGCAATGGTGCTGAAGTGGCTCTGGCGCACATGCCTGCCGAACTGCCGGGCATCCTCGGGCGTGGTGTACTCGTCCCATTCGCCGTTCACGAACAGGACCGGGATGTCGATCCTGCTCGCCGACTTCAGGCAGCCCTGGCGATCGCTTTCGAGCACTTCGCGGATGTGGAAGTGCATCTGGCCATATTCATGCTCGGCCAGGCTGCTGACATGCCGAAAGTTGAAGCGCTTGAACAGCGATGGCAGATGCTTGCCGATGGTGCTGTTGACCAGTTGGGCGATCTGGGCGCGGTCACAGGCTCCCAGGTGTTGGACGCCACGCTCCAGATAGTCGCGCATCGGCTCGTTGATCACCGGCGAAAACGAGCTGATCACCGCCTTCTCGATGCGCCGTGGCCGTTCGGCCAGGGCGACCAGGGTGGCGGCGCCGCCCCAGGAGAACGACATCACGTGCTCGGCGGCGAAGTGGTCTATCAATTCCAGCAGAATCTGCCCCTCGATTGCCCGGGTGAGCATCTTCTCGTGGTGGTTGTGCGGCCGGGACCGGCCGGCGTAGGGCTGGTCGTAGCACACGACGTTGTACTGCGGGTGCAGGTTTTTCACGGTCTGGGCAAATGACGCAGTCGTGGCCATCGAGCCGTTGACCAGGATAATGGTCTTTTCCGCGGCATCCGCGCGATAGAACTCCGTGTAAACCCGATACTGACCCTGTATATCCAACACAGCGATTTCTGGCGTCATGTCAAAGACTCCTGGCAAGCGGGTATGCGCGCAACTGACTGTGCACGAGATATATGACAGGTAGGCATTTGCCTGGAATTTTCAGCCCATGCCGGTCCGGTGACGCGCTGGCCGGCGGGTGTTGTTATAGGCGGGCAATCGGTCGGAAAGCCACGGCTGGCAAGCCCTGGCGCCGACGAAAAGTTTTTTGCAGCTAGGCGGTGACCTGTCAGTCATTTTTTGGCTGACGGACTGATTCAAGCAGTGGTCCGGCGATTTCGCAAGGAGCGATTTGGCATAAGCGGCTCACTTCTGCTCAACGGTAGGTGACTCAAACCAGGGCGATTTCCTCGGCCGTCAGCGGGCGGTATTGCCCGGGGGCGAGCGCGTCGTCGAGCACCAGCGGACCCATGCGTTCGCGGTGCAGGCGCAGGACCTTGTTATCGAAGTGGCCGAACATCCGCTTGACCTGGTGATAGCGGCCTTCGACGATGCTCAGCCGGGCGCTGCGCGGCCCCAGTCGTTGCAGTTCGGCGGGTTGGGTGGTGAGGTCTTCGAAGGCGAAGTACAGGCCTCGGGCGAACGTCTCGGCGTACTGCGCGCCGATCTCCTGCTCGGTTTCCACGTAATAGACCTTGGGCAGCTTGGTCTCTGGCCGGGTCAGGCGCCTGGACCAATGGCCGTCGTTGGTCAGCAGCATCAGGCCGGTGGTGTTGAAGTCCAGGCGCCCGGCGATGTGCAACTCGTCGACATCCGGTTCCTCGAGCAGGTCGAGCACGGTGCGGTGCTGCGGGTCGCGGGTCGCGCTGACACACCCCGTGGGTTTGTGCAGCATGAAATAGCGTGCCGGGCGGCCGGCCTGCAGGACCTCGTCGTCCACCTCGACCCGGCTGAATTCGCGCACTTCGTGGTGTGGATCAGCGGTGACCAGGCCGTCGACCCGTACCCGCCGTTCCGCCAGCAGCAGGCGGACCTGCTGGCGATTGAAGCGGGGCAGGTTGCTGAGGAATCGGTCCAGGCGCATGGAGGGATGATCGCGGGAAAACGGGCCGGCATTCTACGTCATGATGGCGGCGGCTGCTTCAGCTGTTCATCCACCTGGGCGCAGCGCGGGCACAGGCAGGCGGCGTTGCGCAGTTCGGCGGGCAGGGCCTCGAGCACGGCCGGGTCGATCCTGACGCTGTAGCACCAGCAGGGCCGGGTTGCGGTGCGCGGATCGGCCAGGGTGCAGTCATTGCGCGCACCGCAGGCGGGGCAGAGGCTGGCGTCAGGCATGGGCGGGGATCGCCACGTCGCTGCAGACACGGTTGCGCCCACTCTGCTTGGCCCGGTACAGCGCCTGGTCGGCGCGGGCCAGCAGGGTGTGCAGGGTATCGTCGGTGTGCAGTGAAGTCAGACCGATGCTGACGGTCAGGTGCAGGCTCTTGCCGTTGTAGCCGTAGCGTTGCTGTTCGATGTGCTGGCGAATCTTCTCGGCGATCAGATGGGCGCTGGCGCTATCGGTGTCCTTGAGCAGGACGATGAATTCCTCGCCACCCCAGCGGCAGATGATGTCCGACTGGCGCAGGCAGCTTTCCAGGTGTCGGGCGAAGCCGCTCAGCACCACGTCGCCGGCCAGGTGGCCATGGCTGTCGTTGAGCTGCTTGAAGTGGTCCAGGTCCAGCAGCAACGCGGTCAGCGGCTTGGGCTCGCGCTGGGCCTCGTTGAGGGCCTGGGCCGCCAGCAGGTCGAAACCGCGACGGTTGGGCAGGCCGGTGAGGCTGTCCTGGGTGGCCAGGGCCTGGATCTTGCGCTGGTAGCGATGTATCACGCGATTGAGCAGGGCCAGCACGATCAGGGTCACCACCAGGCAGATCAGCAGGTTCAGGTACAGCGACTGGCGAATGCCGCTGAGGGCGCCGTCCTCGCGCTTGTCGACGAACAGGTACCAGTTCAGTTCCGGAATGAAGCGCACATTGAGGAAGTGCTTCTTGCCGTCCGGCTCGGCGTATTCATAGCTGCCGTCGTGAGGCTTGGGCAGCTTGGCCTGCAGGTTCTGCAGGCTTTGCAGATGGTTCAGCGACTGGCCGACCCGGGCGCCCTCGGGGCCGCCGTCGGCACCGGTGAGCACCAGGCGGCCGAAGTTGTCGACGAAGTACACGCTGCGCTGATAGCGCTGCTGGTACTTGTCGATCAGCTTGACCACCGCGTCGACCGTCAGGCCGACTCCGGCCGCGCCGATGAAGTTTTCCTGGTAGTCGAACACCTTGTAGTTGATGAAGAACGTCAGGCTGTCATGGTTGGCCATGTCCGGGTCGACGTTGATCTCGTAGGGTTCCTTCATGTCCCGCACACGGAAGTACCAGAGGTCGCGTGGCTCGTTGCTGCGCACTTTTTTCAGCACGCCCTTGGCCTGGTAGTAGGTCAGGTTGCTGTTGGAAACGAAGAAGGCGGTATAGGCGCCGTAATGGGTCATGACCTCGTTGAGGTAGCGGGTCATCTGCTGCGGGTCGCGCTCACCGGCCATGACCCAGTCGCGCAGGAAGGTGTCGCGGGCCATCATCGAGGAAATCAGGATGGGCCGTACCAGGTCCTTCTGGATCTCCGAGTAGACCGTGTCGGAGGTCAGCGGCAGTTCGGTATTGATGATGCCGTCGCGGATCGAGGCCCGCGAGGCGTAGTAGCTGAGCAGTGAGGTGGCCAGGAAGCCGCAGCCGAGCAGAGCGATCAGTGTCACGACCAGGGAGCGTTGCGAGTAGATCACGGAGCGAAACGGCATCACGATTCCATCGGCGGGTGTGCGATGGACGCATTCTAGTGCGGCCTCTGGAAAATAACCGCTCAATTTTGACGGCTATCCGCGGCTGTCGAGGCGACCCCTGTCTGCTGAATGCTTCCGTATAGGCCGCGACGGTCTACGCTGCTGGCAGATCAACAGGAAGGGGACTGCACCATGGGGTTGGGTTTGATTCGGGCCTTGTCGGGCTGTCTGATGATGCTGTTGTGCCTGGGACCGGTGCTGGCGGCGACCGCGTCGGACGATCAGGCGCCGGCGGCCAGGGCCCTGCTGGAAAAGGCCCTGGCCTATTACCGCGAGCAGGGCGACAAGGCGTTTGCCGCCTTCAGCCGCCAGGGCGAGTTCGTCGACCAGGATCGTTATGTCTTCGTGGTCGATACCCACGGGGTGATGCTGGCCAGTGGCGGACCGTCCTCGGCGCTGATCGGCCGGGACGTTTCCGAGGTGCTCGGTGCGGATTTGCGCGAGGCGTTCAAGGCCGCGCTGAACACGCCGGAAAACGCTGGAATCCGGGAGGCCGAATATCGTTGGCGGAACTGGAAGGATGGCAAGGTCGAGCGCAAGCGGGTGTTCTACCAGCGGGTCGGCGAGCGCATCCTGGCGGTCGGCTACTACCTGCCCCGGGCGTCGGCGCAGGAAGCCAGGGCATTTCTGGCCCGGGCGGCGACCGAACTGGACAGGGACCGCCAGGGGTTGCTCGATGAGATCAACGCCCTGCCGGGCGGTTTCCTGCAGGATGACCTGTATGTCTTCGTGGTGGATCTCAAGACCCGTCGATACCTGGCCATGGCACCAATCAGCGTCTGGTCAATACCGATTTCGCCAAGGTCCGGGACCCCGACGGCAAGCCGGTGGGAGAACCGATCCTGGCGTTGATGAACAGGCAGGCGGAGGGCGAGTACGAGTATCGCTGGAAGAACCCGGTGACCGGCAAGGTCGAAAACAAGCACACCTACCTCAAGCGGGTCGGGCAGGTGCTGGTGGCGGTCGGGTACTACCGCCCCTGAAGTCGAGTCTATCGACTGCCCCGGGTGGGAGCCGGCTCGTGCCCTGTAGGAACCCGGCTTGCCGGCGAATACGTCCGCAAGCCCTGCCCAGGGGAGGCCATCGCCACAAGCCGATACCAGAGCCCCTTCAGCGGGCCTTGTCCTCCCGCCCACGCAATACCCGGTTGGGCATGGCGATCGCCGCGGCCAGCCCGAGCAGGGCAACCCCGGCGCTGATCAGCAGCAGATGGCGGAAGGTCAGCAGCAACTCGGCCCGCAGGGCTTGCCGGGCCGGACCGGCGGCGTTGAGTCCGTCGAGCAGGGCATTGCCCGCGCTGCCTTCGCCGAGCACCGCGCCGCTGGCCAGATGGGTCAGGCCCGAGCCCTGCACCAGGGCCAGCAGCAGCGCCGACATCAGCGCCACGCCCACGGCGCCACCCAGTGAGCGGAACAGGTTGGTGGTGCTGGTGGCAACGCCGATATCGCGCTGTTCCACCGAGTTCTGGGTGCCCACCAGCGAGGTCGGGAATTGCAGGCCGCCGGCAATGCCGCACAGCAGCATGAACAGGCTGCTCAGCAGCACCGCCTGGGGCGCGGTAAAGGCCATGCCGAGAATGGCCAGCGGCATCAGCAGCGCGCCACTGAGGATCAACGGCTTGTAGTAGCCGGTTACCGAGGTCATGCGCCCGGCGAAGTAGGCCCCCATGGGCAGGCCCATCGCCAGCGGCAGCAGGTGCAGTGCCGCACTGTCGGCACCGGCGCCGGTCACGCTCTGCAAGCGCAGCGGCATCAGCACGGTCAGCGAGATCGCCTGAAAGCTGGTGAAGAAGACCGTGCACCAGCACAGCACGGCATTGCGGTTGAGGAACAGGTGCATCGGCAGCAAGGGTTCGAGGGTGCGTCGTTCGTGCAGGACGAACAGCGTCAGGCCGACTGCGGCAATGGCCAGTAGCCCGAGCACATCGCTGTCGCTCCAGCGGTGGCCCTGGCCGATCCGGGTGATGCCCAGCAGCAGGGCGGTCAGGCCGATGACCATCAGCACCGTGCCGAGGTAGTCGATGATCGGCTTGCGCTGCGGCACCGGCAGCCCGACCAGCACCCGGTGGGCGACCCACCAGGCCGTCAGCCCCAGCGGCAGGTTGATCAGGAACACCCAGCGCCATGACAGGTATTGGGTCATGTAGCCGCCCAGCACCGGGCCGGCGACGCTGGCCAGCGCATACATGCTGCTGAAGTAGCCCTGGTAGCGACCGCGTTCCCGCGGTGGCACGACATCGCCGATGATCGCCTGGCTGACCGAAACCATGCCGCCGGCACCGATGCCCTGAATGATCCGCGCCAGCACCAGTTGCTCCATGCTCTGGGCCAGGCCGCAGAACAGCGAGGCCAGGGTGAACAGGCCCATGCCGAACAGCATCAGCCGGCGGCGGCCATAGAGGTCACCGAGCTTGCCGTAGATGGGCACGGCTACGGTCATGGCGACCATGTAGCCGGAAATCACCCAGGCCAGCAGGCCGACATCCTTGAACTGCGCGGAAATGGCCGGCATCGAGACCGCAACGATGGTCTGGTCGAGGGCACCAAGGAAGATCGCCAGCATCAGGGCGATCAGTAGGCTGCGAATCGCCGGCTTCGTCTGGCCGGGCTGATTGAGGTTGGTCACGGTATAACCTGCACGCGGAAGTGGGCCCGCACTCGGGCGGCTGCGCCGGGTGCGGGAATGCGTGTCAGTTTACTCGATAGCTTGCTATTCGATAGCCTCATACGGAAGGCCGACGTAATTTTCCGCGATGGTCCGACGCCCGGCCTCGGAGCTGACGAAGTACTCCAGTTCGGTCTGCTGCAAGCGTTGGCTGAAGGCATCGGTATCGGGGAAACGATGCAGGATCGAGGTCATCCACCAGGAGAAACGCTCGGCTTTCCACACCCGCCGCAGGCAGATCCGCGAATACTGTTCCAGCAACTCACTGCGCCCTTCGCGGTAGACCTTGAGCAGGATATTAAACAGCGTGCTGACGTCGCTGGCCGCCAGATTCAGCCCCTTGGCGCCGGTCGGCGGAACGATGTGGGCGGCGTCGCCGACCAGGAACATCCGGCCGTACTGCATGGGTTCGACCACGAAGCTGCGCAGCGGCGCGATACTCTTCTCGATCGACGGACCGGTGACCAGGCCCCGGGCCAGGCTGTCTGGCAGACGCGCCTTGAGCTCTTCCCAGAAGCGCGCATCGGACCAGTCCTCGACCTTCTCGTCGGCCGGCACCTGCACGTAGTAGCGGGTGCGGGTCGGTGAACGCATGCTGCACAGGGCGAAGCCGCGCTCGTGATTGGCATACACCAGTTCCTCGCTGACCGGCGGCGTGTCGGCGAGAATCCCCAGCCAGCCGAACGGGTAGACCCGCTCGAAGATCTTCAGCGCCTCGGCCGGAATCGACTGCCGCGCCACACCGTGGAAACCGTCGCAGCCAGCGATGTAGTCGCAGTCCAGGCGGTGGGTCTGGCCGTCCTTCTCGTAGGTCAGCCAGGGCGCGTCGGTCTTCATGCCGTGGGGCTGGACGTTGCTGGCGCTGTAGACGGTCCGGGCGCCCGCAGCCTCGCGGGCGGCCATCAGGTCGCGGGTGACCTCGGTCTGGCCGTAGATCATCACGCTCTTGCCGCCGGTCAGGGTCTTGAGGTCGATATGCACCCGGCGTCCGTCGAACGCCAGCTCGAAGCCGCCATGCACCAGGCCCTCGGCGTCCATCCGGCGATTGACCCCGGCCTGGCGCAACAGATCGACCATGCCCTGTTCCAGCACCCCGGCGCGGATGCGGCCGAGCACGTACTCCGGAGTCTGGCGTTCGATGATCACGGTGTCGATGCCGGCGTTGTGCAGCAACTGGCCGAGCAGCAGGCCGGACGGACCGGCACCGATAATGGCGACTTGAGTTTTCATTGTTGTTCTCTCTGCAAGCTTCACGCGGCGGGCCGGTGAGTAGGTTGTTATGATTTGTGCTTGCATTTTTCGCTTGAAAAAGACGCTTTAGAAGGTGAAAACTGCGCCTTTATCGGTACTTTTCAACAATAAGGGCGATTATCGCCCAAGGCTCGTGCACAGATGGAAAAGCCAGTGACGGCACCGATCCCGGTGTTCAAGCTCTACGGAGAGGACCAGGACTGGATCGCCCCCGACCTGTTGCACTGCGAGACCATTCCCAAGCGCAGCCGCCTGCATCATTGGGAAATCCAGCCGCACCGGCATGCCGATCTGTGCCAGTTGCTGTTTCTGAACAAGGGCCAGGCCCGGGTCGATATCGAGGGGCAGCGCACCACCCTGAATGAATCGGCGATCCAGGTGGTGCCGCCCCTGTGCGTGCACGGCTTTCAGTTTTCCGAGAACATCGACGGCCATGTGCTGACCCTGGCCGCACCGCTGGTGGCGCAACTGCAACAGCAACTGGGCAGTTCGCCGGACGCGCTGGCGCTGGCCGCCAGCTACCCGGCGGGGCGCGACCGGGCCTACCTCAACCGCTTGTTCAGTGCCTTGCAGAGCGAATACGCGGCGAACCAGCCGGCGCGGGACCTGCTCCTGCGCTCGCTGGTCAGCGTGTTGCTGGTGTGGCTCAGTCGCCAGGTGATCCGCCGTGAGGCGGCCGGTCAGTCGGCCGGACGAGGGCGCGAGTACCTGAGCCGTTTCAACGGGCTGGTCGAGGCGCATTTTCGCGAGCATCCGACGGTCGAGCAGTTGTCTCACCAGGTGGGGATCTCGGTGGCGCACCTGAACGGCATCTGTCGGGAATGGGCGGGGCAGTCGGCGTTGCAACTGATCCACCAGCGGCTGTTGCTGGAAGCCAAGCGCAACCTGATCTACACGCGCATGAGCGTCAGCCGGGTGGCGGACGAGCTGGGTTTTGCCGACCCGGCCTACTTCGCCCGGTTCTTCCGCCGCATGACCGGGCTTTCGCCCAGCGCCTTTCGCGCCGGGATCGACCGCTAGGCTGTGTACGAAATTGTTTGAAACGCAGGTTAGGCAAGGCAAAAATCGGCGAGGAACGGCCGGGGTCGCGCCCGACTTTACTGGAGTAAATGAGCATTCCGAGCCGGTTTTTAACGCCGCATAACCAAGTTTCAAGCGATTTCGTACATAGCCTAGGGCCTTACCTCAAGGCACTGAGGCTCGCGGTGTGCGGCACGCAGTGCTCCAGGTTGCAGCTGGCGACGGCGTGGGGCGCCTGCCTGATCTGTTCGACCCGCCAGGCAGCGGTGGCGTACAGAGCCAGTACGGCGCCGATGGCAAGTACGGCGGCACATGTTCTTGTTTTTAGAATATTCATGACGCAGACCTCTGACTGTCGAACCCGGTTCGCGAGAAGTACTGAGTTCAAGATTAGGCCAGTGGCCGCCACTTGCCAGCTTTTCCTCGATCAGAGGTCCTTGTCCCAGGCCGGTGTTTCCGGAAACCGCACCACCAGGAAATCGAGCATGCTGCGCAGCGTTGCCGGCATGTGCTTGCGCGAGGCATACACGGCGTACATGTCCATGGTGCGCGGTTCGGCGTGGGCCAGCAGGCGCACCAGTTCGCCGCTGCGCAGGTATGCCCAGGCCTGGTAGGTGGGCAGCATCGAGATACCGGCACCGGCCATGGCGGCACGCAGCAGGGTGCTGGCCTCGTTCGCGCTGATATTGCCCTGCACCGGGACCGACACCTGCTCGCCGTCCTGTTCGAAGTGCCAGAGGCTCTTGCCGAAGTAGGAATGCGTCAGGCAGTTGTGGCGGCTCAGGTCCTCCACCCGCTGTGGTGCCGGGTGTTCGCGCAGGTAGGCCGGCGAGGCGCAGATCACCGAGCGGCAGACGGTCAGCCGCCGGGCGATGAGGTTCGGGTCCAGGTCGTTGCTGGCGCGGATGGCCAGGTCGATGCGCTCGTCCACCAGGTTGACGGTGCGGTCGAGCATCTGCAGGTCGATGTTGACGCCGGGGAAGCGGCGCACGTACTCGGTCATCGCGTCGGCGAACTGGGCCTGGCCGAACGAGGTGCTGACGCTGATCCGCAGCAGGCCGCGCGGCGCCTCGTCGGGGATGCTCACGGCGGCCTGCATGTCGCCGGACAGCTCCAGCAGTTGCCGGCAACGCGGCAGGGTTTCAGTGCCGGCCGCAGTCAGGCTCAGCTTGCGGGTGGTGCGATGCATCAGCCGTGCACCGATCCAGTCCTCCAGTTCTGCCAGGTAGCGCGAAACCACCGGGCGTGACATTTCCAGATGGTCCGCCGCCGCCGACTGGCTGCCCAGGTCGACCACTGTGACGAACACCCGCATGGCGGTGAGACGATCCATGATTTGCTCGCTTTGAGAAACAAACTATGTCCCAGCATCGCATTTTTTGTATCGGTTCGGGCAACTAAGCTCTGTCCATCGCCTATCACGGCCTACAGATACCGGAGCGTTACATGATTGGATTCACCTCACTTCGCCGCCTCCTGCTCGCCAGCGCGGTGCTGGGTTTTGCCGCCCACGCGGCCGCCGCCGAGCCGGCGCTGACCCTGGATGTCTACAACCCCGGCACCTCGGCGATTTTCCCGGTCAGTTCGGTACTGGTCAGCGGTAGCAAGGAAGCGGTGCTGGTCGACGCCCAGTTCGGCAAGTCCCAGGCCGAACAGGTGGTGGAGAAGATCCGCGCCAGTGGCAAGCAACTGACCGCCATCTACATCAGCCATGGTGACCCGGACTACTACTTCGGCCTGGACACCCTCACAAGGGCCTTTCCCCAGGCCAAGGTGCTGGCGTCGGCGCCGACCGTGGCGCACATCAAGGCCACGGTCGACGGCAAGCTGGCGTTCTGGGGGCCGAAAATGGGAACTGATGTTCCCGCCAGGACCATCGTGCCGGAGGTCCTCCAGGGCAATCGTCTGATGTTGGAAGGACGCGAGCTGGAGGTGATCGGCCTGGATGGCCCGCAGCCGGATCGCAGCTTCGTCTGGATCCCGTCGCTCAAGGCGGTGGTCGGCGGCGTGGTGGTCGCACAGAACATCCACGTGTGGATGGCCGACACCCAGTCCGCCCAGTCCCACCGGGACTGGCTGGCGACGCTGCAACGGATCCAGGCGCTGCGGCCGAAGATCCTGGTGCCGGGCCATTTCCTGGGTGACGGCCCGCATACGCTGGCCGCCGCACAATTCACGGCGGACTACATCAAGGCCTTCGACGAGGAAACGGCCAAGGCCAAGGACTCGGCGCAACTGATCGCGGCGATGAAACAGCGTTATCCGAACCTCGGCGAGGAATCCTCCCTGGAACTCAGCGCCAAGGTCGCCAAGGGTGAAATGAAGTGGTGAGCCGGCCCGGCCACTGACAAAAGGGTTTGCGGATCAGGCGCCCTGTTCCCGGACAGGGCGACTCCCTCGACGCACAGCGTCATTCGATTGGAACTGGAGAGTGTCATGAGCAAGATTGCAATCATCGGTGCCACCGGTCGTGCCGGTAGCCAACTGCTGGAAGAAGCCCTGCGTCGCGGCCACAGCGTCACGGCCATTGCCCGCAACACGGCCAAGATCGCCCATCGCGAGGGTGTGGTCAGCAAGGCGGTCGATGCGCTGGACGCCGCGGCGCTGGAAGCGGCGGTCGCCGGCCATGACGTGGTCATCAGTGCCGCGCACTTCGCCACTTTGCCGGCGGCGGCGGTGATCGGCCCGGTGAAGAAGGCCGGGGTCAAGCGCCTGCTGGTGGTCGGTGGGGCCGGTTCGCTGCTGCTGCCGGACAACAGCCGGGTCATCGACAGCCCCGGTTTCCCGCCGGAGTACAAGGCCGAGGCGAGCGCCGGGGCGGCATTCCTGGAGAGCCTGCGCCAGGAAAAGGAACTGGACTGGACCTTCCTCTCGCCCTCGGCGGAGTTCGTCGAGGGTGAGCGCACCGGCCGTTTCCGTCTGGGCAAGGATCATCTGCTGGTGAGTGCCGAAGGGCGCAGTTGGATCACTTTCGCCGACTATGCGATTGCCCTGTTGGACGAAATCGAGCAACCCGCCCACTCGCGTCAGCGTTTCGCCGTCGGTTACTGATCCCGTCCTTTGGCGGCCGGAAAATGGCCGCCTTCGGCGGATCGCCAGCGAGCCGGCTCCTGCAGGTTGTGTGTTGTACACAAGACGGGTGGACGACGCCGACACTCCGGGAGCCGGCTTGCTGGCGATAGCGGAACGTTGCATCGCCCCTACCGATCAGTCCGCTGCGCCGCCTGCCCCACCAGCCACTCCCTCAGTTCATGCAGCGCCGCCGACCCCTCCGAGCGCTTCGGATACGCCAGGTAGTACGCCTGCCCGGTACGCACCCGCAAATCGAACGGCATCATCAGTCGGCCGGCACTCAGGTCCTCGCCGATCAACGCCCAGTCGCCGATCGCCACGCCCGTGCCCTGGGACGCCAGGGA
Organism: Pseudomonas sp. Tof1; assembly: GCF_055390395.1. Lineage (NCBI taxonomy): Bacteria > Pseudomonadati > Pseudomonadota > Gammaproteobacteria > Pseudomonadales > Pseudomonadaceae > Pseudomonas > Pseudomonas sp. Tof1. The sequence continues at coordinate 1,562,144 of NZ_AP024344.1, forward strand.
CATCGCCACGTCCATGGTCTCCAGGTGCTGGCCCTGGCCGATATTGCCCAGGCTGACACCGGCCGCCTCGAGCCAGGTCTGCCAGTCCTGCTGGTCCAGCGTGGGGTGCAGCAGGGTGTGGTGCTCCAGGTCAGTGACCTGCTCCAGCGCGATCGCGCCCTGCCTCAACTGGGGTGAACAGACCGGTGTCAGTTGCTCGTCGAACAGATGGTGGGCGGTCACCGCGGGGCCCGGCGGGGCGCCATAGATCACCGCCACGTCGAAGTCCTCGCGGCGGAAGTCGACCCCGTGCTGCAGGCTGGTGGTCAGTTCCACCGGCACATCCGGACGCTCCTTGCGCCAGTGCAGCAGGCGCGGCAACAGCCAGCGGATCATGCAGATCGGCGCCTTGAGCTTCAGCGCCGGATGCCCGGCGCCCACGTGGTCCACCGCCTCTTCGATCTGCCGGAACACTTCCTGTATCCGTGGAAACAGCTCGCGTCCCTGGGCGGTCAGGCTCAGGCCGCGGGCCTGGCGCTGGAACAACGCATAACCCAGGTGCTGCTCCAGCCCGGCGATCTGTCGGCTCACCGCACCCTGGGTGATGTGCAACTGCTCGGCCGCCCGGGTGAAGTTGCAGCACTGGGCGGTGATCAGAAAGGTATGCAGCGCCGGCAAGGGTGGAAGACGTTTCATGGCGGACTCAGGCATGACGACAGGACATGGCTAGTATGACTATTTTTGCGTTGTGCCCGCCATCGCCCGGACGCTCCAATAACGCCACCACCGTGGCCCGCGCTGCCACGGTCAAGACGAACAACAGGGGGCAAGCGATGGCGACGTGCGGCGAAGTATTGGTCAAGTTACTGGAGGGCTACGGGGTCGAGCAGGTGTTCGGCATTCCCGGCGTGCATACCGTGGAGCTGTATCGCGGCCTGGCGACCTCAACCATCGAGCACATCACGCCACGGCATGAGCAGGGTGCCGGCTTCATGGCGGACGGGTATGCGCGCACCAGCGGCAAGCCCGGGGTATGTTTCATCATCACCGGCCCCGGCATGACCAATATCACCACCGCGATGGGCCAGGCCTATGCCGACTCGATCCCGATGCTGGTGATCTCCAGCGTGCAGTCGCGCAGCCAGTTGGGCGGCGGGCGCGGCAAACTCCATGAACTGCCGAACCAGCGCGCCCTGGTGGCCGGCGTGGCGGCGTTCTCCCATACCCTGATGTCGGCGGCTGAGCTGCCTGCGGTGCTGGCCCGGGCATTCGCCCTGTTCCAGGCCGGGCGGCCGCGTCCGGTGCATATCGAGATCCCGCTCGACGTGCTGGTGGAAAACGCCGACGCCTTGCTCGACAGCCAGCCGGTGAACATTGCCCGGGCCGGTGCGGCACCCGCCGCCGTGGCGCAAATGGCCGACTGGCTCGCGGCTGCCAAACGCCCGCTGATCCTCGCCGGTGGCGGTGCCATCGACGCCGCGCCGGCCCTGACCCGGCTCGCCGAACGGCTCGACGCGCCCGTGGCCCTGACCATCAACGCCAAGGGCATGCTGCCCGGCGAGCATCCGCTGCTGATCGGCTCGACCCAGTCCCTGGTCGCCACCCGCGCCCTGGTGGCCGAGGCCGACGTGGTCCTGGCGATCGGCACCGAGCTGGCGGAAACCGACTATGACATCACCTTCGCCGGCGGTTTCGAAATCCCCGGTACCCTGCTGCGCATCGATATCGACCCGGACCAGACCGTGCGCAACTACCCGCCCAAGGTCGCCCTGGTGTCCGATTCGCAAGTGGCGGCAGAAGCGTTGCTCGTCGCGCTCGATGGTCGCAGCCTGGCTGCGCGCCGCGACGATTGGGGGCACCGCCGCGCTGCGGCCCTGCGTGCCGAACTCGACAGCCAGTGGGATGCGCCGACCCGTGCCCAGACGCGCTTTCTGGAAACCATTCTCGAGGTGCTGCCGGATGCGGTGCTGGTGGGCGATTCGACCCAGCCGGTGTACACCGGCAACCTGACGCTCAACCCGCGGCAGGCGCGGCGCTGGTTCAACGCCTCCACCGGCTACGGCACCCTTGGCTACGCCTTGCCGGCGGCGATCGGCGCCTGGCTCGGGCGTTCCTCCCGGCGTGACGAGCGCGGCGCGGTGGTCTGCCTTATCGGTGACGGCGGCCTGCAGTTCACCCTGCCGGAACTGGCCAGCGCGGTCGAGGCGAGCACGCCGGTGATCGTCCTGCTGTGGAATAACCAGGGGTACGAAGAGATCAAGAAATACATGGTCAACCGCGCCATCACGCCGGTGGGCGTGGATATCCATACCCCGGACTTCGTCGCGGTCGCCAAGGGCCTGGGCTGTGCCGCCGAGGCCGCCAGCAGCGAGGAAAGCCTGCGCAGCGCCTTGCGTGCCGCAGCAGGACGTTCGGGCCCCACGCTGATTGAAGTCGACCAGGCGCTCTGGATGAACGGAAGGGGGCAGTGATGAAAGCGCAAATGAATCAGGACGGCCTCTACATCGATGGTCAGTGGCGTTCCGGCAGCGAACAGCTGCGCGTGATCAATCCGGCCACCGAAGCCTTGCTCGGCAGCGTTTCCGGTGGCGATGAGCAGGCGGTCGGGCAGGCGGTGGCGGCGGCGGTGCGGGCGTTCGCCGGCTGGTCGGCGAGCCGGGCCGCCGAGCGTGGCGCGATCCTGCGACGAATTGCCGAGGGAGTACGCGAACGTCGCGAGAAACTGATCCAACTGCAATCGACCAACAACGGCAAGCCGCTGTTCGAGGCGGCGATCGACGTCGATGACGTGATCGCCACCTTCGAGTACTACGCCGGCCTGGCCGAGGGCCTGGATGAGCGGCAGGACCAGGACGTGGCGTTGCCCAGCGACGACTTCGCCGCTCGCGTGCGCCGCGAGCCGTGTGGCGTGGTCGGGTTGATCGTGCCGTGGAACTTCCCGATGGTCACCACCGCCTGGAAGCTCGCGCCGGCGCTGGCTGCGGGCTGCTGCGTGGTGCTCAAGCCATCGGAGGTGACGCCGTTGCCGGAGCTGGAACTGGCCTCGATTATTGCCGACAGCGGCCTGCCGGTCGGGGTGTTCAACCTCGTCTGCGGCACCGGCCTGGCGGTGGGTGCGCCGCTTGCGGCCGACCCGCGGGTGGCGAAGATCTCCTTCACCGGCAGCAATGCGGTGGGTGTCCAGGTGATGCAGCGGGCGGCGGAAACCATCAAGGGCGTCAGCCTGGAACTGGGAGGCAAATCGTCGTTGCTGGTGATGGCCGACGCCGACCTCGACCTGGCGGTCGAAATCGCCAGTGGCGGCGCCTTCTTCAACGCCGGGCAGATGTGCTCGGCGACCAGCCGGGTGCTGGTCGCCGACGAGATCGCCGACGAGTTCCTGTTGCGCCTGAAGGCGCGGGCTGAAGCCATTCGCGTGGCCGATCCGTTCGCTCCCGAGGTGGAGATGGGCGCGCTGGTCAACCAGACGCAGTATCAGCGGGTGTTGGGGCACATCGATCGTGGCCTGAGCATGGGCGCACGGCTGGTCTGTGGCGGTGGGCGGCCGCCGGCGTTGTCCCGCGGCTACTTCCTGCAGCCGACGGTGTTTACCGAGGTGCCGCTGGACAGCGCCTTGTGGCGCGAGGAAATCTTCGGGCCGGTGGTCTGCGTACGCAGTTTCGCCAGCGAGGCCGAGGCGATCGCCCTGGCCAACGACAGCGAGTTCGGCCTGGTGGCGAGTGTCGTCACCACCGATGGCGAGGCGGCGGACCGCATCGCCAATGCCTTGCAGGCCGGCCTGGTGTGGATCAATGCACCGCAGGTGATCTTCCCGCAGGCGGCGTGGGGTGGCTACAAGCGCAGCAGCCTGGGGCGGGAGCTGGGCCCCTGGGGACTGCAGGCGTTCCAGGAGATCAAGCACGTGGTGCGGGCCCGCTGAACAGGGCCACCTCCCATTTCAGACACTCTGGCGCAGCCGCGCCAGATCCCGCAGCGGCGGAGCGCCGAACAGCCGGCTGTATTCGCGGCTGAACTGCGACGGGCTTTCGTAGCCGACCCGATAACCCGCCGCCGAGGCGTCCAGCCCTTCGGCGAGCATCAGCCGCCGTGCTTCCTGCAGGCGCAACTGCTTCTGGTACTGCAGTGGGCTCATGGCGGTCATCGCCTTGAAGCGGTGATGCAACGTCGAAACGCTCAGGTTGACTTCCCGTGCCAGGTCGTCGATGCGCAGCGGCTGCTCGAAGTTGCTGTTCAACCACTTGATCGCCTGGTTCACCCGATGCCCCTGGCTGTTGGCGATGGCGATCTCGTACAGGCGATATCCCTGCGGGCTGCGCAACAGCCGATAGAGGATCTCCCGGCGCACCAGCGGCGCGAGCATGGGAATGTCCTTGGGCGCATCGAGCAGCCGCGAAAGGCGCAGCAGGGCGTCGAACATCGGGGTATCCACACGCTCGACATACAGCCCCAGTCCGGTTGGTCGGCTGGGCACACCCAGGGGACCGGCTTCGGCGATCAGCGCGCTGATTTCATTCGGGTCGATATCCAGGCGCAAGGACAGGATCGGCGACTCGGGTGTGACATTCACCACCCGCCCGGCGAGGGGCATCGACACCGAGACCACCAGGTAATGCAGCGGGTCATAGATGAAATGGCCGTCGCCCAGGCGTATTTCCTTGCGGCCCTGGGCCATGATGCACAGCGCCGGTTGCGCCAGCACGGGAGCGAAATCATAGGGGTGGCTGTGGCGCCCCAGCACCAGCGAGTCGACGGCGGTCTGGTAGTTGCCGTCCTCGGTGGCGTGGCGACGAATGATGTCGGCCAGTTCCTGGCGCTGTTTTTCCATCTCCGGGGGGATCGGTTCTTGCGGCAGTTCGGACAGTGGCATGCAGAATCCCCTCGGGAAAGTCACTTTCAACGGGCCATAGCTTAAGTTTGGGCAAGGGGGATCGCCAGCCGGATCCTGCGCAATTCTTGCCTGATCCTGCCGCGACCCGTCATGACCGCCGGATGACTGCGCTGACCGCAGACCAGGCTTGCTTAAAACTCCGGACCCGCCAGCAGAGCGCTGGCCTGGCGCTGTACCCGAGGGGCAAGGCGCTGCGGCAGGATTGTGCAATAAGCTGACAGGAATCGACTAACGACCCCTCGCCGGGGGCACTAATCTATGTTTGCGTTGCCGTCGTCCCGGCGGTTGATGGCGCGAGAACAACATTCCTTTCGGGAGAGCCGAGCATGTCCAAGCATATCCCTGTCAGTCACATGGCCTTCGTTCGCGCACGCCCGGGGCGCTCCGCCGAGCTGGGCGCCCGTCTGAGCAGCCTGATCGAACCGTCCCGCCAGGCACCCGGTTGCCTGCAGTTCTCCCTGCAACACTCCCTGGCCGATGCCGACCTCTGGCTGGTCTCCGGTTTCTGGGCCAACCAGCCGGCCATGACCGCCTACTTCAACACGCCGGCCATGCAGGTGTTCGGTGAGCTGGTGCAGGACCTGGTGGTCGACAGCCTGGATTTCCATACCTTCAGCGAGGTGTCCGCCGCCCGTGCCCAGTGCGACTATCACTTGTCCAGCGCAGGTTCCCTGCAACGGCTGGCCAGCTGATTTAGAATGCCGGCCGATCAATTGGCCGGGATAACAGGCATGGCACGTAGAGAGTTTGCACAGTTCGAAGCAGTTTCAGCAGCCGTTCGCGGCGAAGCCGGCTACAACGCGGCGATTGCGGTAAAGGCCCTGGGCGGTTTCGAGCCACCGCGTTTTCATAAAATCCTTGCAGAGCAGACATTCAAGACCGCCCTCGAGGCCGATCAGGCCGCCGAGCAGGAACTGGCGCGGCTGATCGACGTTGACGCCGAGGGCGAACTGTCCTGGTGATGGGGCCGCAGTGATCAACCCGTCACTTGTGGACGGTACATCTTGAACAGGGCTTGCGGACCGAGCTGGAAGTAGTCCGCCGGGCCGCCGCCACGCAGGATCGGTTCGGCGGCGGCGGTATCGTAGATCCCATCCTTGAGCAGATGCCTGGCGATATGCACGGCAACCACTTCACCCAGGATCAGCCAGCTCGGCACCAGGGCCTGGTCTGCGCGTTGCAACTGAATGATCTGGGTGACCTTGCATTCGAAGGACACCGGGCTTTCCTGCACCCGCGGTACGCTGATCACCTTCGACGCCACGGGCGTCAGACCGGCCAACTGGAACTCATCGACCTCGGGCGGTACGGCGGCACAGCTCTGGTTCATCGCCTCGGCCAGCGGGCGGGTGGCGAGGTTCCAGGCGAATTCGCCGGTCTGTTCGATGTTGTTCAGGCTGTCTTTGCGGCCGACGCTGGAGAAGCCGATGATCGGTGGGATGTAGTTGAAGGCGTTGAAGAAACTGTAGGGCGCCAGGTTCAGCCGGCCCTCGGCACTCTGTGAGGAGATCCAGCCGATGGGGCGTGGGCCGACAATGGCGTTGAACGGATCGTGGGGCAGGCCGTGGCCATTGGCAGGTTCGTAATAGTGAATATCGTCAGGCATGGTTCGCGGGTTCCGCAGGGACAATCGGGGATCGATAGTGTGCTTGGCATCGCGGACAAAGGCGATAGGCCGTTCGCAGGACGTTGCCTCTGGCGTGCGGATTTTCCTTCCCTCCAGAAATGACTAAGCCCGGCCTGAGCCGGGCTGTGATGCCATCCGGGTCTGTCAGCTGATTGCCGCAGCGCCAGGAGTCTTGTCGTAGCCGTCGGCCGCGATGGCGTTGGCACCTGGGGTCTTGTCGTAGCCATCGGCAGCCACAGCGTTGGCGCCAGGAGTCTTGTCGTAGCCGTCGGCCGCGATGGCGTTGGCACCTGGGGTCTTGTCGTAGCCGTCGGCAGCCACAGCGTTGGCGCCAGGAGTCTTGTCGTAGCCGTCGGCCGCAATGGCGTTGGCACCTGGGGTCTTGTCGTAGCCATCGGCCGCCACAGCGTTGGCACCTGGGGTCTTGTCATAACCGTCGGCAGCCACGCGATAGGCGGCTGGGGTGTGGCTGTAGCCATCGGCGGCGTAGGTATTGGCGGCCAGTACGGAAAGGGTCAGGGCGAGGATCAGTTTGGTGTTCATGGTGGTTGCTCCAGTTGGGTTTTGGTTTTGCTCAGTGGGTGTGGAAGTGATATTACGCTTGTTAATTTGATTAAAAAGCGCAAATTAGTGCTTAAACAAATCGAATTATTCGATGTTGTGGGCGGCGCGATCAGACGGCGGTCACTGGATGCCTGGGGGCGGGTGCGCAAGTCGATTCGGCGTAGGATCAGGATGAGGGGCGGGAATTAACGGGCTATTAATTGCCAAGAGTCTTGAGCATTGCACGGGGGGGGCTGGGAGCCGGCAAACCGGCTCCCAGCCAAGAGCAGTGTCGGCCCGTCATGGAAGGCCGACACGAGCAAAGGTTATCAGTCGGTCTCGATCCGCGAATGCCGACGGGTGTCCTTCATGGTGACATACACCAGCAGCGACACCGCGATGCAGGCGGTCACGTACCAGTAGTAGCCGGTCTCCATGCCGATGCTCTTGAACCACAGCGCGATGTATTCGGCGGTGCCGCCGAAGATCGATACGGTCAGTGCGTAGGGCAGGCCCACGCCCAGGGCGCGGATCTCGGTGGGGAACAGCTCGGCCTTCACCACCGCGTTGATCGAGGTATAGCCGCTGACGATGATCAGCGCCGCCATGATCAGGAAGAATGCGCCCCACCAGGTCTGGATGGTGTGCAGGGTGCTCAGGATCGGTACGGTGCAGAGTGTCCCGAGAATCCCGAAGGCGATCAGGATCGGCCGCCGGCCCACCTTGTCCGAGAGCGCACCGACCACTGGCTGCAGGCACATGAACAGGAACAGCGTTGCCGCCGAGATCGTGGTGGAGTCGGAGATGCTCATGCCGACGGTGTTCACCAGGTACTTCTGCATGTAGGTGGTGTAGGTGTAGAACGCCAGGGTGCCACCCATGGTCAGGCCGACCACGGTCAGCAGTTCCTTGGGATGACGCAGCAGCGTGCGCATCAGGCTCTCTTTCGGCTTTTCCTTCTTCTTCACGAACGACTCGGTTTCTTCCATGCCGCGACGCAGGTAGAGCGCGACCACCGCGCACAGGGCGCCGATACCGAAGGGAATCCGCCAGCCCCAGTCCTGCAGTTGTTCGACACTGAGAACCTGCTGCAGCACGATCAGCACCGCCAGGGCGATGAGCTGGCCGGAGATCAGGGTCACGTACTGGAAGCTGGAATAGAAACCACGGCTCTGCCTGGTGGCCATCTCGCTGAGGTAGGTGGCGGAAGTGCCGTATTCGCCGCCGACCGACAGCCCCTGCATCAGGCGGGCAACCACCAGCAGGATCGGCGCGCCGATGCCGATGGTTTCATAACCGGGGGTGAGGGCGATGATGAGCGAGCCTGCGCACATCAGCAGGACCGAGGCCATCAGGGCCGCCTTGCGGCCCTTGCGGTCGGCGTACAGGCCCATCAGCCAGCCGCCGATCGGGCGCATCAGGAAGCCCACGGCGAAGATCGCGGCGGTGTTGAGCAGTTGGGCGGTGGTGTCGCCCTTGGGGAAGAAGACCTTGGCGAAGTACAGCGAGAAGGCGGCGTAGACGTACCAGTCGTACCACTCGACCATGTTGCCGACCGATCCGCTGAAAATCGATTTCAGGCGGCTGGCGGTGGTTCTTTCTTGTGCCGGCGCGACCGCCGACCCCAGGGGAAGGGTAGTGGAGTTATCCATCTAGGGAACCTTACGAGTCATTGTTGTTGTAGAGCGCGCGGGAGCGCAGCCTGACCGCTCCATAGCAGGAGCCATGCCAGGGCTGTAAGGCCCGTTCCAGAGCGGTTGGCAGGATTGGGTGAGCGGAAATCCGCTTATGCCGGAGTGGGGCGTGAGCGGAAAACCGCCGATACGAACGACACTATCTGTAGGAGCGTGGCTTGCCCGCGAAGAACGATGACGGGGTATGGCTGAGCGACCGCGCCATCTTTTTCGCGGGCAAGCCCGGCTCCTACAGGTTGCGTCGTTGCTACAGGAACATCTCGCGGGTCAGTCCGTGGCGTTGCAGCTTCTCGTTGAAGGTGCGCCTTGGCAGTTGCAGTTCTTCGAGCACCGCCTTGACGTCACCCTTGTGCCGGGTCAAGGCCGAGCGCAGGCACTGCGCCTCGAAGGCCTCCTGCTGGGCCGCGAGGGACTGGCCCGGATCGATATTGACCGGTTCCGGCTCGCCCAGGCCGAGCACCGAGCGTTCGGCGGCGTTGGCCAGTTCGCGGACGTTGCCCGGCCAGTCATGGCTCAGCAGCCGGACCAGTTGCGACCCGCTCAATGGCGTCGCACGGCGCCCCAGGCGCTCGGCCGCGTCCTGGGCAAAGTGTTCGAACAGCAGCGGGATGTCTTCGCGCCGCTCGCGCAAGGGCGGCAGGCGCAGTTCGGCCACCGTCAGCCGATACGCCAGGTCCTCGCGGAAACGTCCGGCCCGGGACTCTTCCAGCAGGTCGGGCTTGGTCGCGGCAACGATGCGCAGGTCGACCGGGATGCTCTGGTTGGAACCCAGGCGTTCGAGCTTCTGTTCCTGCAGCACCCGTAGCAGTTTCACCTGCTGGGCCAGTGGCATGCTCTCGATCTCGTCGAGAAACAGGGTGCCGCCATGGGCATATTCGAGCTTGCCGATCCGCTTGCCCTGGGCGCCGGTGAAGGCGCCGCTCTCATGGCCGAACAACTCGGCTTCGAACAGTGGCTCGGGAATCGCCGCGCAATTGAGCGCGACGAACGGTTTGCTCGAACGCGCCCCGAAGTCATGCAGGCAGCGGGCGACCCGTTCCTTGCCGCTGCCGGTCTCGCCGCGGATCAGCACGTTGACCGGCAGGGGCGCCAGTTCCAGCACTTGCCGGCGCAGGGTCTGCAGGCTGCGGGACACGCCCAGCAGGCAGGCGTCGAGGCGTGAGCGGCTGTCGGCCTGTTCGTGCAGGCGGCGGTTCTCCAGCACCAGTCGGCGTTTCTCCAGGGCACGGCCGAGGCTGCCGAGCAGGGCTTCGGGGCTGAAGGGCTTTTCCAGGAAGTCGTAGGCACCGTCACGCATCGCCTCGACCGCCATCGGCACGTCGCCGTGGCCGGTCAGCAGGATCACCGGCAGGTCGGCGTCGAGTGCCCGCACCCGCGCAAGCAGTTCCAGGCCGCTGAGACCGGGCATGCGCACGTCGCTGATGATCACCCCGGGAAAGTGCGCCGGCAGTTGCGCCAGGCACTCCTCGGCGCGGCTGAACAACCGGACCGAGAAGCCCGACAGGCTCAGCCACTGTTCCACGGCCGTGCGAATGCTGGCTTCGTCATCGACCACGATTACCGAGTTCAACATGGTTCACGGACCTCCACGGCGATTGGCAGGGCCAGGGTGAAGCAGGCGCCGTCGTGCCGGTTGACGACGCTCAGGCGGCCGCCCTGTTCATGGACGATCGCATAGGAAACCGCCAGCCCCAGGCCGAGGCCCTCGCCGACCGGCTTGGTGGTGAAGAACGGATCGAAGACCTTGGCCAGATGTTCCTCGGCAATTCCACCGCCGCTGTCGGCCACCGTCAACAGCCACAGTTGCTGGTCGGCCTCGATGCGGATTTCCAGGCGCTTGAGCGGCTTGTCACGCATGGCGTCGAGGGCGTTGCGCAGCAGGTTGATCAGCACCTGTTCGAGGCGGATCGCATCGCCGCGGACCCTGGCCGGCCGGGTCAGGTGCAGGGCGATGCTGACGTTGTCCTCCCGCAGGCGCGGGTCGAGCAGGTGCAGCGCCTGGTCGACCACGCCGGCCAGGTCCAGCGGCTCGCGCAGGCCGCTGGGGCTTTGCCGGGCGTAGGTCTTGAGATGGCCGGTGAGGGCGGCCATCCGGGTCAGCATTTGCTCCAGGGGGCCAGTGCTTCCCGGGCGGCGTCGAGCCGACCGTGGTCGAGCAGCAGGCGCAGGGTCGCCAGTTGCATGCGCTGGGCGGTCAGCGGCTGGTTGATCTCGTGGGCCAGGGCGGCGGACATCTGTCCCAGCGCCGCCAGCTTGGCCGACTGTACCAGGCCATCCTGGGCCGTGCGCAGGTCGCGGGTGCGCTCCTCCACCAGTCGCTCCAGCTCCGCGCGGCTGCGCTGGCGCAGGCGGGCCAGGCGCCAGCGCTGGCTGAGGAACAGGACGAGAAACACCAGGGTCAGCCACAGGCCGGCACCGGCGAGCCCGGCATTGCGCCGTTCCTCGGCGGCCAGTTGCGGCTTGCGCAGCAGGTGCAGGGTCCAGTTCTCGGTGTCCAGCGGCAGCGATTCCCAGAGCAGATCGGCGCTGCCATCGGGCGTGGCCACCCGGCTCAGGTAACTGTGGCTGTCGAACACCCGCAGGGTCTGATGCTCGATGGTGCTCAGTGGCTGCTTGTCGTACTGGCGGGTGCGGCCGATTTCGCTGCGGTCGTTGTCCGACAGTGGGCGCAGCAGGCGATAGCGCCAGGCCGGCTGGTTGGAGATGAACACGATGTCGCGGGCGTCGCTAACCAGCAGGATGTCGCTGCCCTTGCCCCATTCGCGTTCGATCTCGGGGAACTCCAGCTTGACCACCATGGCACCGATGAACTCGCCGTTGTCGTTGAGCACCGCGCTGGAGAGGAAGTAGCCGGGAATCCCGCTGGTCACCCCGACCGCGTAGAAATGCCCGCTGCCTTCGCTGCGGGTCTGGTTGAAGTAGGGGCGAAAGCCGTAGTAATGGCCGACGTAGCTGCTGGGCAGGCGCCAGTTGCTGGCGGCCACCGACAGGCCGTTGCGATCGAGCAGTTGCAGGGTCGAGGAACGTGCGGCGCCGTTCATGCGTTCCAGCTTGCGGTTGAGCGCATCCTGCTGTTGCGCGGTGAGCGGTCCGTTGAGGGCCTGGCGCAGTTCCGGGTCCAGGGCGATCACGGCCGGCATGGCGCGGTATCGTTCGATCAGGGTGTGCAGGGAGTTGGCGTACAGCGCCAGCTGCCCCCGTCCGCGGACGGCATCGTCCAGCAGTGCCTGCTGCGTGGCACGGTGCATTGCCCAGCCGGCGGCCAGCACGGTGCCCGCGAGAATCAGCAGGGTATGGAGCAGCAGGCGCAGGGAACGAGGGATCGGCGGCATGCGGGCAATGACAGGCTGGAGAGAGGGCGGGAAAGATAACACGCCATGGAGCGGGGGATGCAGAAGGGGCGGGTGGTGCGGTGGGCGCCGCAGCCCGCTTCCGGAGAGTCAGGCTCCCACGGTGGGGAGCCCCCAGGGCACGGTTAACCCTGTTACAGCAATTCGAAGCTCTGTTGCGTCACGTCCCGGGAATCCAGGCCAATCTGCACGTTGAACTTGCCCGGCTCGGCCACGTACTTGAGCTGGGTGTTGTAGAACTTCAGGTCGTTCTCGTCGATGGTGAAGTGGATGACCTTCTCTTCCCCGGCCTTGAGCATCACCTTCTGGAAGTTCTTCAGTTCCTTGACCGGACGGATCATCGAGCCGGCCACGTCCTGGATGTACAACTGCACCACGGTCTCGCCATCACGCTTGCCGGTGTTGCGCACGGTGATGCTGGCGTCGAGCTTGCCGCTCTTGTTCAGCGTGGTCGAGGACAGCGCCATGTTGCTCAGGCTGAAGTCGGTGTAGCTCAGGCCGTAGCCGAACGGATACAGCGGGGTGTTTTCCTCGTCGAAGTACTGCGAGGTGTAGTTGCCCGGCTTGCCCGGCGTGAACGGCCGGCCGATGGTCAGGTGATTGTAGTACATCGGCACCTGGCCGACCGAGCGCGGGAAGGTGATCGGCAGCTTGCCCGACGGGTTGTAGTCGCCGAACAGCACGTCGGCGATGGCGTTGCCGCCTTCGGTCCCGCTGAACCAGGTTTCCAGCACGGCGTCGGCCTGGTCCTGTTCCTGGCCGATGGTCAGCGGACGGCCGTTCATCAGCACCAGCACCAGCGGCTTGCCGGTGGCCTTGAGGGAGGCGATCAGCTTGCGCTGGGTCTCGGGGATGTTCAGATCGGTACGGCTCGACGATTCGTGGGACATGCCGCGCGATTCGCCCACCGCGGCCACCACCACGTCGGCCTGCTGCGCGGCCTTGACCGCTTCGTCGATCAACTGCTGCTCGGGACGCGGGTCATCGACCACTTCCGGCGCATCGAAGTTGAGGAAGTTGAGGTAATCGACGATCTTCTTGTCGGTGGTGATATTCGAGCCGCGGGCATAGACCAGTTGACCCTTGTCACCCAGGGCGCGGCTCATGCCGTCGAACAGGGTGACCGATTGCGCGGGTTGGCCAGCGGCGGCCCAACTGCCCATCATGTCGATCGGGGCCTTGGCCAGCGGACCGACCACGGCGATCTTCGCCGACTTCGCCAGCGGCAGGGTCTGTTTCTCGTTCTTGAGCAGCACCAGGCTGCGCTTGGCCACGTCGCGGGCTTCGGCGCGGTGCAGGCGGCTCTCGGCATTGGTGTCGGCCGGATCGTCTTCGGCCTTGCCGATACGCAGGTACGGGTCCTTGAACAGGCCCATGTCGTACTTGGCACCGAGCACTTCACGCACGGCGTTGTCCAGCTCGCGCTGCGGCACTTCGCCGGACTTGATCAGCCCCGGCAGTTCCTTGCCGTACAGGGAGTCGTTCATGCTCATGTCGATGCCGGCCTTGATCGCCAGCTTGGCCGCTTCGCGACCGTCCTTGGCGACGCCATGCTTGAGCAGTTCGAAAATCGCCCCGTGGTCGCTGACCGCCAGGCCCTTGAAGCCCCAGTCCTTGCGCAGCAGGTCCTGCATCAGCCAGGTGTTGGAGGTGGCGGGCACGCCGTTGACCGAGTTCAGCGCGACCATCACCCCGCCTGCGCCGGCGTCGATGGCGGCGCGGTAGGGCGGCAGGTAGGTCTGGTACATCTTCACCGGGCTCATGTCGACCACGTTGTAGTCGCGGCCGCCTTCCACCGCGCCGTACAGGGCGAAGTGCTTGACGCTGGCCATGATGCTGTCGGGCGCGCTCGGGCTCTTGCCCTGGTAGGCCTGGACCATCACCTTGGCGATGCGCGAGACCAGGTAGGTGTCTTCGCCGAAGCCTTCGGAGGTACGGCCCCAGCGCGGGTCGCGGGAGATGTCGACCATCGGCGCGAAGGTGATGTCGAGGCTGTCGGCACTGGCTTCCTGGGCAGCGATACGCCCGGAGCGGCCGATCGCGTCCATGTCCCAGCTGGAGGCCAGGCCCAGGCTGATCGGGAAGATGGTGCGGTGGCCGTGGATCACGTCATAGGCGAAGAACATCGGGATCTTCAGCCGGCTGCGCATGGCCGCGTCCTGCATCGGACGGTTTTCCGGGCGGGAAATGGAGTTGAAGGTGCCGCCGATGTTGCCCGCGGCGATTTCCTTGCGGATCAGTTCGCGGGGCATTTCGGGACCGATGCTGATCAGACGCAACTGGCCGATCTTTTCCTCGAGGGTCATCTGCTTCATCAGGTTGGCGATGAAGGCGTCCTTGTTTTCGATGGGAGCGGACTTCGTGTCCGCCGCAACCGGGAGACTGGCCAGGCCGACAGCAAGGCCCAGCAAACACAGCTTCTTCATGAATGATTATCTCGGGAGTCCGATCCAGCGACTGCTCGTTGGGCGCCGGCCGGGCTGTTTCGTTATTGGGAGCGGCTATTGTTGTGCCAATAAATCCAGCACACTGCTGAACTGTTTTTCGCGCTGGGCATCTTTTAGCTGATTGGCTTCATACATTCCAGTGGCGGGGGCGGATTATGCCCTACGCAGGGCCCGGGCCATTGTCCCTTTTTATCGTTTCAAGGAGCGTTTCGAGCATGCATGCATTCCAAGGTTTGCGTTCGAGCTGGAGAATCGCCGCCCTGGCCCTGCTGGCCAGCATGCTGGCGGGCTGCGGCATCAACAACATTCCCACCTACGACGAGCAGGTGAAGGCCAACTGGGCCCAGGTACAGAACCAGTACCAGCGGCGCGCGGACCTGATTCCGAACCTGGTGGAAACGGTCAAGGGCTACGCGAAGCAGGAGCAGGACACCCTGACCGCGGTGATCGAGGCCCGCTCGCGGGCGACCTCGGTGCAGGTCGATGCCAGTACCCTGGACAACCCGGAGAAGCTCAAGCAGTACCAGGATGCCCAGGGCCAACTGACCGGCGCGCTGAGCCGGCTGATGGTGGTGTCGGAGCGTTATCCGGACCTCAAGTCGAACCAGAACTTCCTCGCCCTGCAGTCCCAGCTCGAAGGCACCGAGAACCGCATCAGCGTGGCCCGGCGCGACTTCATCCTCAGCGTGGAGAAGTACAACACCGAGATCCGCACTTTTCCCGGCCGTCTCTGGCACAGCCTGATGTACAGCGACCTGCCGCTGCGGCCGAACTTCGAGGCGACCGCCCAGGATGCCGACAAGGCACCGCAAGTGAAGTTCTGACCGCTGTGTCATCACGGATGAGGTAGGCATGCGTATTTTCAAGAGCGCCCTGTGGCTGTTGCTCTGCACGCTGGCAATGGTGGCCAGGGCCGACTTGCAGTTTCCCGAACTGACCGGACGGGTTGTGGACAATGCCGGGATGATCGACGCCGCGGTGGCCGAGGACCTGAGCCGGGAGTTGCAGGCCCACGAAAAGGCCACCGGCGAGCAGATCGTGGTGGTCACCCTGCCGAACCTGCAGGGCGCCACCATCGAGGAATTCGGCTACCAGTTGGGCCGGCACTGGGGCATCGGCCAGAAGGATCGCAACAACGGTGCGCTGCTGATCGTCGCCCGTGACGAGCGCAAGGTGCGTATCGAGGTCGGTTACGGCCTTGAGGAACGCCTGACCGATGCCCGCGCTTCGCTGATCATCAACCAGTTGATCGTGCCGCAGTTCAAGCGTGGTCATGTTTCCAGCGGTATCCGCTCCGGGGTCGAGGCGATGCTTGATACCCTGGGCGGCAGGGTACAGGACGAACCCGAGCCGGAGGGGGACTTCGGTTCGCGGCACCCGTTCCTGGTCGGCTTGCTCTGCGTGCTGTTCGTGCTGTTCTGCGCGATCATGCAACTGATGGGCTATGGGCCCAGGGGTGGCGGGTCCGGTGGCCTGGGCGGCGGCGGTGGCAGTCGTTCCGGCGGTGGCTTCAGCGGTGGCGGTGGCAGTTTTGGCGGCGGCGGATCGTCGGGCAGTTGGTAACCCATAATAATGAGAGAGCAGCACAACCATGGCCTTACTCAGTGAATACGAACAGCGCCAGGTCGCCGAGGCGATCGCGCGGGTGGAGCGCCAGACCGATGCGGAACTGGTGACGGTGCTGGCCAGCCGTGCCGACGACTACGCCTATATCCCGTTGCTCTGGGCCAGCCTGTTGGCGCTGCTGGTACCGGGCGTCATCAACTTCGTCTTCGGCTGGCTGAACGGACACGCCTTGCTGGCGGTGCAGTGGAGCAGCTTCATCGTGCTGTGCCTGCTGTTTCGCATCCCGTCGGTCACCAGCCGGCTGATTCCGCGCTCGGTGCGGCACTGGCGCGCCTCGGGGCTGGCGCGGCGGCAGTTTCTCGAACAGAACCTGCACCACACGGTTGGCGGCACCGGGGTGCTGATCTTCGTCAGCGAGGCCGAGCGCTATGTGGAGATCCTGGTGGACGAGGGCATTGCCCGACGCCTGGACAACAGCGTCTGGGAACCCATCGTCAAGGCGTTCACCGAGCAGGTCAGGCAGGGACAGACGCTGCAGGGCTTTCTCTCCTGCATCGAGGACTGCGGCAAGCTGCTGATCACCCATGTACCCCTGACCCAGACGCGCAACGAGTTGCCGAACCGCCTGGTGGTGCTGGGCTGATACAATGCCCGGCATTCCCAGATCAGATTCCGCACGCCCGAGGCGTTTCCCTACATGTCAGTCACTGCAAAACCCGCCCAGTCCGTGCCGGACCATCACGCCCAGTTCATCGAACTGCTCGAAACCAGCCTGGCGCAGAATGCCTTCATCAAGCTGGTGCTGGCCAGGCATGTCGGCGCCGAGGCAGACCTGCAGCGGTTGATCATCAAGCAGTTGACGGTCAGGGACCAGCCCTGCCTGTCCTTCGTCTACCGCTACAAGACCCGCGACATCACCAAGAATTTCCCCCTGGCCGAAGGCGTGGCGAACGTCGCGGCGCTGCTGCCGGCGTCGTTCAGGAACGCCCACCTGCTGTCGCTGACCGACGAGATCCAGCTCGAATACGGCAAGAAGGGCAAGAGCACGCTGTTCAAGGGCAAGGCCCGGCAGGAGCGCGAGGTGCCCTCGGCCGAGCACAATCGCGAGAAGAACCGCTACCTGGAACTGAGCCGGCCGTTCCTGGTCGACCTGGGCGTGACCAACCGCCAGCATGAGCTGATCCCGGCGATGTCGCGCAAGTGGAAGCAGATCAACAAGTTCATCGAGGTGTTTTCACACGCCCTGGGCAGTTCACCGATCCCGCTCGACCGGCCGGTACGGGTGGCGGACTTCGGTTCGGGCAAGGGCTACCTGACCTTCGCCATCCACGATTACCTGTGCAACACCCGACAGGCGGTGGCCGAGGTGACCGGCGTCGAACTGCGCGAGGACATGGTCACCCTGTGCAACGCGGCCGCGGCCCGCCTGGAGCATCCCGGCCTGGTGTTCAAGTGCGGCGATGTGCGCAGCGTGGCGCCGAGCGAACTGGAGGTGATGATCGCCCTGCATGCGTGCGATATCGCCACCGACTACGCGATCCACACCGGTATCCGCTCCGGGGCTTCGATCATCATGTGCTCGCCATGCTGCCACAAGCAGATCCGCCAGCAGATCCAGAGCCCGGCGCTGCTCAAGCCGATGCTGCAATACGGCCTGCACCTGGGCCAGCAGGCCGAGATGGTCACCGACAGCCTGCGGGCGCTGTTCCTCGAGGCCTGTGGCTACGAGACCAAGGTCTTCGAGTTCATCTCCCTGGAACACACCAACAAGAACAAAATGATCCTCGCGGTCAAGCGGGCCGAGCCCCAGGACCCGGCCCGGCTGCTGGCGAAGATCGAGGAACTCAAGGCGTTCTATGCCATCCAGGAGCATTGCCTGGAAACCCTGCTGCGCGCCGATGGCTACTTGAGCTGAACCCCGGACGGCAACTGGCCCGGTTGCGCCGGGCGTACCCCGGCCTTGCGCCCCAGCATCACCGTGACGATCACGCCGGCGGCGAACAGCCAGGTCACCGGCTCGACATGCTCACCGAAGAACAGCGCCGAGAAGGCGATGGTGAAGAAGATCTGCAGCAGTTGGATCTGGCTGACCCGGGCGATGCCGCCCAGGGCCAGCCCGGCGTACCAGGCGAAGAACCCGAGAAACTGCGAGAACATCGCCACGTAGCCGAAGGCCCACCAGGTCCTGGCGGAAACCGCGCCCTGGTGTTGCACCGCCAGGTACAGCACTGGCCCGATCAATACCGGCACCGACAGCACCAGTGCCCAGCAGATCACCTGCCAGCCGCCCATTTCCCGGGCCAGGCGCCCACCTTCGGCATAGCCGAGGCCGCCGACCGCGATGGCGCCGAGCATCAGCAGATCACCGGCCTGGATGCTGCCGGCGCCGCTGAGCAGGGCATAGCCGAGCACCAGCGCACTGCCCAGGGCCGCGCAGGCCCAGAAGGCTTTCGATGGCCGCTCATGGGACAGCCAGGCTGCATACAACGCCACGCACAAAGGTTGCAGGCCGTTGACCAGCGCACCGTGGGAGGCCGGCAGGCTCTGCATGGCCCACGCCGAAAGCACCGGGAAACCGAGGATCACCCCGGCGATCACCAGCCACAGGCCCTTGAACTGGCTCCAGGTCGGCCATTTCTCCCGTCGCCACAACAACAGCGCCGCCGCCGGAATCGCCGCCACCAGGGCTCGGCCGAGGCCATTGAGCAGCGGGTTGATTTCCTGCACCACGATGCGGGTGAAGGGCAGGGTCAGGCTGAAGATCACGACGCCCAGCAGGCCGAGCAGCATGCCGGTGTTTTCACGGGAAGACATAGGGAGAGAACCGAAAGTAGGCTGGAGAACGGGTGTTCATTCAGCCATAAAGCCTGCGGCGGGGGCTGCTACAGCTGGGCACAGAGTTGTCCGTACAGTTCGGGGGCGGACAACCGTAGTAGCCGGCGATTACCCGCCCGGGTGCTCAGGGGCTACCTTGGCTACTCTTGTCTGCCCAAGCGTTCACCCAGAGGAGTTCACCCCATGGCCGCGAAAAAGATCCTGATGCTGGTTGGCGATTACGTCGAAGACTACGAAGTGATGGTGCCGTTCCAGGCGCTGCAGATGGTCGGTCACCAGGTGCATGCCGTGTGTCCGGACAAGACCGCCGGCCAGACCGTACGCACCGCGATTCATGATTTCGAGGGCGACCAGACCTACAGCGAGAAGCCCGGGCACCTGTTTGCGCTGAACTTCGACTTCGCCCAGGTCGATGCCGCCGATTACGACGGCCTGCTGATTCCCGGTGGTCGTGCCCCGGAATACCTGCGCCTGAACGACAGGGTGCTGCAACTGGTACAGGCCTTCGACCAGGCCGGCAAGCCGATCGCCGCAGTGTGCCACGGCGCGCAATTGCTGGCGGCGGCGGGTATCCTTGAAGGTCGCGAGTGCAGTGCCTACCCGGACTGTGCCCCGGAAGTGCGCCTGGCCGGTGGCCGCTACATCGATATCGCGGTCAGCCAGGCCCATGTCCAGGGCAACCTCGCCACCGCCCCGGCCTGGCCGGCGCATCCGAGCTGGCTGGCGGCGTTCCTTGGCCTGCTGGGCACCCAAATCACCCTGTAAGCGAGGCAGCGCCGATGTGCGAACTCTACGTCAAGGCCGA
Source organism: Pseudomonas sp. Tof1 (assembly GCF_055390395.1). NCBI lineage: Bacteria > Pseudomonadati > Pseudomonadota > Gammaproteobacteria > Pseudomonadales > Pseudomonadaceae > Pseudomonas > Pseudomonas sp. Tof1. Next base: position 1,581,878 of record NZ_AP024344.1, read on the forward strand.
TCCGATCCTCTACGAGTCGCGTTCCCGCTCACTGCGCATCGGTGGCGTGGTGACCACCCTGCGCCTGGAAAATCAGTTCTGGGACATCCTCAGCGAGATGGCCGAGGGGGAGGGCGTGACCACCAACCAGATGATCACCCGCCTGTATGAGGAGGTGATGGACTATCGCGGCGAGGTGGTGAATTTCGCTTCGTTCCTGCGGGTCGGCTGTACCCGTTACCTGAGCCAGAAACGGGCCCAGGTCCGGGAGTTGAGCGTGGTGCGGGCGAACGCCGGCTGATGGGGCCATGGCCGGCCCCATTGGCTTTATGTGGGAGCGGGCTTGCCCGCGAAGCTTTTGGCGCCCTCAAGGGCCTATTCGCGGGCAAGCCCGCTCCCACAGGAAAGCAGTCCCCACAGGAAAGCTGCCTTCACCAGGTCAGGTGAGGGTCAGAAGTAGCGTGTCAGGCTGACCTTGAGGTTGCGCCCCACGCTGTAGGCCCGGTCGCCGCTCAATTCCGGGCGGTAGCTGCGGTTCATCAGGTTATCCACCGTCAGGTTCACTTCCGTGCCCTTCAGGTAGCGCTGCTGCGGTTTCCACTGGGCGAACACGCTCTGCACCACGTAACTGTCGTTTTCGTACTGGTCGTAGAAGGCATCGCCGACACTGGTGCCCGGGCCGCGGCTGTACTTGTCGCTGGGTACCCGGTCGGTCTTGCGCACGTAGACGCCCTGCCAGCCGACGCGGGCATCCAGGCTCGGGATCTTGGTACCGAGCAGTACCACCCATTTGGCCGGCGGAATGTCCCGTGCCCAGACCGATGGCCCCCAGGGGTTGGTGTACGGGTTGTCGCGCTTGCCGGTCAGGTAGCTATAGGACAATTGACCGAACAGGTAGCTGGAGTCGTAGAAACTTTCGACCTCGAAGCCCTTGATGGTCGTGCCGCCGACGTTGCGGTAGTTGGACATCGGGCCCGGCGGGCAGGCGGTGCTGATGGTACCGCCATTGATCGCCTGGTTGGCGCAGCCCACGCCGGTGGCCTTGAAGATCTCGTCCTCGATGCGGTTGTGCAGGAAGGTGGTGCGGATCATCAGGTCGTCGTTGTCGGTCAGCAGCTTGGAGAAGTTGCTGATGCTGCCGAAACGCAGCGCGGTGATGCGCTCGGGGTCGAGGTCGACACTGGTGGCGGTGCGGCTGCCCAGCCCCTGGACTTCGTATTGCTCGTCGATCACCGGGGCCCGCCAGGTCTTGCTGTAGTTGGCGTACAGGCCCTGGGTCGGCGTCACCCGCCAGAAGGCCGCCAGGCGTGGCGACCAGCCGGTGTAGGTGCGGTCGCTGTAGTCGTGGCCGATGGCCGGATCGGGGTTGGAATAGTACGGTGCGTCGTTGGCCTCGCCACGGTTGCGCACGTGGTCGTAGCGCAGCGACGGGGTCAGGGTGAAGTCGCCCAGGGTCACGGCGTCCTCGATGAAGAAGGCATTGGCGTCGACCTTGCCATGGGGCATGAAACCCGGCTGGAAGTGGCCGTAGTTGTAGCGGGCGGTGTTGTAGGTGCTGCCCGGCATCCACATCTCGGTTTCGCGGGCATGCTTGCGGATCTGCGTGCCGACCGTCAGCGCGTGCTGCAGGGAACCGGTGTCGAACAGGCTGGTGTTCTTGATCTCCAGTTCGCGGTCCCGGTATTCGGTGTCCATCTTGCGTCCGCCGGTGGCCAGGCTGAAGAAGGCGCTGGCGTTGCGCTCGTCGGTCTGGTCGGTGTTGGACTGCGAGTACTTGATCTGCAAGTCCACCAGCGGGTTGTCCAGTGGCTTGTATTCGTACTTGCCCGACCAGGTGGTGTCGATGGTTTCACGATTGGCCAGCATCCGTTTCAACGCGCCCTCGTAGCCGTACTGGCGGATGTTGGAAGCGGTCGGTGGTGTCGGGTAGCTCTGGGCCGAGAACGGTGTCCAGCGCTCGCTGTTGGAGCGCGAGTAGGAGAGCTTGAGGCTCTGCTCGTCGGTGAGATTCAGGTTGAGCTTGAGCAGCACCGCATCCAGGTCCTGGGCGCTGTTGGGAAGGCGCTTGGGATTGATCGGATACTGGTTGTTGGGATTGGGTGGCGTTTCGGCCAGTTTCAGGTCACCGCCGTCACGCTTGGTCAGGAATACCAGGCCGTCGGCCTTGCCATCGTCGGTACGGCCGTAGGTCGCGCCGCTGTAGGTCTGCTCATGGTTGTTGCTGGCGTAGCCGTACTTGACCATGGCGCCACTGTTGCGGCCTTTTTCCAGCAGGTCGGGAGCATCCTTGGTTTCCATGTGCACCGTGCCGCCGAAGCCGCCATTGCCGGTTTCGGGCGAGTGCGGGCCCTTTTCCACCTCGATGCTCTTGATCAGTTCCGGCTCGATGAAAATGGTGCCCTGCTGGTAGCGCTCGAAACTGCTCTTGGTGGCGCCGTCGACGGTCAGCGGCACGTCCTCGGCGTCGCCCAGGCCCCAGATATTGATGGTCTGCCCGCCGGGCTTCATCGAGCCGCCCATGCTGATGCCGGGCAGGGTCGAGAGCAGCGAGGGGATGTTGCCCGGCTGGCTGCGCTCGATATCGTCCTTGGTCAGGGTCGAGCGGCCGACGCTGCTGGAGTCCACTTCCTTGCCGTCGCCGAGGATGCTCACCGCGCCCAGCTGGATGGCGCCCTTGTCGGGGGTTGGCTCAGCGTCGGCCTTGCGGATCACGAAGGTGTTGCCGACCATGAGCAGTTTGAAGTTGCCGCCCTTGAGCAGCAGGCCGATGGCTTCCTGGGCGGTGAACTGACCTTCCAGCGCGCGGGCCTGGATGTTGTGCAACTGTTCCTCGTCGAACAGCAACTGGATGTGGGTCTTCTGTGCCACCTGGCTGAGGGAGGTCGCCAGCGACTGCGCCGGCAGGCTCATGGCGACCTTGTCGGCGGCCTGGACCGGCAGGCTGGCCATCAGGCAGGCGGCGATCAGGGTTGGGCGGGAACAGTGATGGAACAACTCGTGAGCGGCGCGAAACATTGAATCCCCCGGTGTGGCCAAAGGCCAAAAAGGCGTTCGTTCAGAACGCAATCGGGGAGGAAGACGCGGCAGTGAAAGAAAACCTCACCTGCGAATGAAAAATATTCTCATGTGTGCTCATTTGCGGCTTTCGATCCGCACCTGGCCGTCGTCCAGGGCCACGGTTCGCACCGGGATCAGCACCGGCAGGGCGTTGAGCAGGGCATCCGGATCCTGGGCATCGAGGCTGCCGGACACCTTGAAATGCGCCAGCGGCCCATCGGCCAGTTGCACCGGCTTGCTGCGGTACAGGTTCAATTCGTCGATCAGGCTGAGCAGTTCGCGATTGCGAAAGGTCAGGTGACCGCTGCGCCAGTCGGCGACCTCCTCGGCACTGACCGGCTGTTGCTGCACGGTGCCCCTGGCGTAGTCGTAGATTCCGCGTTGGCGAGCTTCGAGCAGAGTCGCCTTGCCCGGATCGCCTTCGGGTTCGAAGGCCACCTGGCCGTGGGCGACGCTGACCACCAGTTGCTTCTGGCCGCGACGCACATCGAAGGCGGTGCCGACCACGCGCACCCGCGCGTTGCCGGCGTGCACCCAGAGTGGGCGTTCCTTGTCGGCGGCGACCTCCAGGTAGAGCTGGCCCTGGTCCAGGTAGATGTCCCGTTGCAGGCTGCGGAAGTTGATGCGCAGGCGCGTGTTGGCGTTCACGTACAGGGTGCTGCCGTCCGGCAGTTTCAGGGTGCGGGTGCCTTCGGCATGGGCGGCGACCTGGTGGTGGTAGGCGCTGTTGGGCGCACCGACATGGCTTGCCAACAGCGCACAGACCAGGGCGGCCGCGCTGGCCAGGGCCGAGCGCCAGGGATTCTTGCGGCGTGCGGGCAGGGGCACCGGCCGGTTCAGTTGCTGGAGTTCGACGAGGTCGGCCCACAGGGCCTCGAACTCGGCATAGGCCTTGGCGTGGGCCGGGTCGGCCCGCCATTGTTCGAAGTCCTTGTCGGTGCCTGGGGCCTGCTCGGCGCGATTGCGGGCGAACCAGCTGGCAGCCTGGGCGTCGATGCTGTTTTCATCGAATTCGATATCGTTGGCGCGGGTCATTCCGGCTGCTCCTTGCCCTGCTCCTGTTCCAGGCGCTGCTTGCAGTGCAGCAAGGCAAAGGCGATATGTTTTTCCACCATGCTGACGGAAATCCCCATGCGTTCAGCGATCCGGGCCTGGCTCAAGCCCTCGAAACGGGCAAGCATAAGGGCTTCTCGACGCCGAGGCGAGAGTTCGGCGAGTACCTCTTTCAATTGCTCCAGTCGTTGCAGGCGCTGCGCGGCGGCCAACGGGTCGTTGCGCTCGTCGGCCACCGGTTCCAGCCCCGGGTCGGCCTGTTCGCTGTGCACCGCCTGCCTGACCTTCTGCTTGCGCCAGTGATCACGCAGCAGATTGCGTGCCATCTGGAACAGGAAGGCCCGTGGCTGTTCGACCTTGGCCTGCTGGTCGTAGTCCAGCCACTGGGTGAAGACGTCCTGGGTCATGTCCGCCGCATCGCTGGCGTTGTCTGTGCGTTTGCGCAGGAAATGCAGGATGTCCGCATAGAACCCGCGAAAGGTTTCAGCCGACAGCGGGTCGGGCTTGGGACGAGACATGGCGGAACCTTCACGACTTCAGGTGGCAGGGCTGGAAAGTCGTGAATGATATCGAGAATTATTGCTATTTGTCTCGTCTGAAATGAACCGCCTCTTCGGCCTTGCCCGCCACGGATGCGGGTATCAGATCACGAAGAACCCGTGGGTGCCGTCCCGGCCCAGTTGGGCCACCAGACCGTATTCCCAGTCGAGATAGTCCTGCATGGCTTCCCGTGGGTTGTCGGTGCCTTCATAGGGACGGCGGTAGCGGTCGATACGCGGCGCGGCCAGGCGCTGTTCACCGCTTTCCAACGGTAGCCCGGCGGCGATCCAGGCCGCTGTCCCGCCGTTCAGCAGCCACACCGGTTTACCGGTCAGGGCCTGGACCTCGGGGATGGCGAAGTTGGCCAGCAGGCTGCTGCCACAGGTCAGTACATAACGCTCCGCCGGGGGAATCCGTGCCAGCGCCTGGGCGAGCTGGCTGCGCAATGCCCACCAGGCACCGGGGATATGCCGTTGTACATGGTTGGCGCTGGCGGTGAAGTCCAGCACCTGGGTGCCCGGCTCGCGCAACCAGGTGGCCAGGGTCGCGGCGTCCACGAAGCGGGCTCCGGGGCGCGCGGGTAGTGGCGGCTGCCAGGGACCCTGCTCGCTGAAATCGCTCGCCGCGAGGTCGTCGAGTACCTTCACCTGCCAGCCCATCTGCGCCAGCCAAGAGGCGCTCATGTTCGCCCGCACGCCGTCGTCGTCCACCAGTACCAGCCGGGCGCCGCGCACGCTGGCGAAGTGATCGGTCTCCTGCACCAACTGGCCGCCGGGCGTGGAGCGGGCGCCGGGCAGGTGGCCGGCCTCGAATTCCTCCGGGGTGCGCACGTCGAACAGGTAGGTGGTACGGCCGCGTTCGGCCTGCCATTGGCGCAGCTCGGCCAGGCTGGCGCGGCCCACATCGGCCCGGTCGGCCACCGCCCGGGCGGCCTTTTGCGCGGCGTGGCGATTGTCCTCGCCGACGTCGGCAAAGCGCCGTGCCTGCCCATGCTCCAGCGCCTGCCCGGCCAGGGTCCAGCCGATGGTGCCGTTGCGCAGCGCGGCGACCGGATTGGGAATGCCCGCGTTGACCAGCGATTGGGTGCCGATGATGCTGCGGGTGCGTCCGGCGCAATTGACGATGACCCGGGTTTGCGGGTCGGGCGCCAGCTCGGCGACCCGCAGCACCAGTTCGGCACCGGGTACGCTGATGCCGCCGGGGATGCTCATGGTCTGGTATTCGTCGAAACGACGGGCATCGAGTATCACCAGGTCGGCCTCGGCATCCAGCAGCGCCTGGACTTCCTCGGCGGCCAGCGATGGCGTGTGGCGCTCGGACTCCACCAGTTCGCCGAAGGCTTTGCTGGGCACGTTGACGTCCTTGAACAGCTCGCCACCGGCTTGCTGCCAACCGGCCAGGCCGCCCTCGAGCAGGGCCACGTCGCTGTAGCCCAGCTCATGCAGCACGGCAGCGGCCCGTTGTGCCAGGCCCTCGCCATTGTCGTAGAGGGTCACCGGCGTGTCCCCGCGGGGAATCCGGGCATAGGCCTCCAGTTCCAGTTTCGACAGCGGGATGTTGGCGGCGAACAATGGGTGGGACTCGGCGAAGGGGGCTTCTTCGCGGACATCGAGCAGGACCAGTTCCTGGCGGGCCAGCAGGGCCTGACGAATGTCCTGGTAATGGCGGGTGCGGATCTCGGTCATTGCGGGGGCTCCTTCGACAGGTCCCAGAGGTTAGGTAGCAGGCTGTTGGAGTAGCCGGAGATGAACGGTTTTTCACTGCCGTCCGGGTGGTACACCGCACGCTTCACCGCGCCGATGTTGCCGCCATAGACGTGGATGCTGATCGACACCCGGTCGTCGAATGCATTCGATACCTGGTGGATATCGCCAATGCGCGGCGAGACCGCCTCGACCTGACCGGGATCCAGGCGAATTGCCTGGCCGGCTTGCTGCAGGCTGCCGTCGGCGCGGCGTTCGAAACCCTGGGAATATTCGGCGCCGCGCAGCATGCCGATCAGCCCCCAGACCCGATGATCATGAATCGGCGTGCTCTGGCCCGGGCCCCAGACGAAACTGACGATGGAGAACAGCTGGCGCGAATCGGCATGCAGCAGGAACTGCTGGTAGCGCTGCGGATCGGGCTGGGCGAACGCCGCGGGCAGCCAGTCGTCATGGGCGACCAGTTGTTGCAGCAGCCGGCTGCCATCCGCGAGTACCTGTTCTTCGCCAGGTCGGGTAGCGAGCAGGGCGGCCAATTGGTCGATGAAGTGGCGTAATCGACCGAGGTTCGGGGCCGCTGGCGTGGCAACGGGGCGATGGGATTGTCGAGGCATTGAGGTCCCTCCGTGGACAGTCGGATACGACGTGAACTACACGAGTGGGCTAAAAGGTATTATTCTTTCCTGGCATTTTTCCACTTATTTATTATGCGAATAAAGAATGAAGATAGATGATATCAATGCATTCGTGGCGGTGATCCGTTGCCAGACCATCAGCCAGGCCGCCGATTCGCTGCAACTGACCCAGCCGGCCATCACCCGGCGTGTGCAGAATTTCGAGGAGGCGCTGGGGGTGGAGTTGCTCGACCGCAACACCAAGCCGCTCAAGCCCACCAGCATGGGCCTGCGGGTCTATGGGCAGTGCCTGGAAGTGCTGCGCGCGCTCGATGGCCTCAGCGAACTGGTGGCCAATGACGGCGCGCCCAGCGGGGCGTTGCGTATCGGCGTGCCGCAGACCATCGGTGACGTGGTGCTGCTCGATGCCCTGAGCCAGTTGAAGAATCTCTACCCGCAGTTGCAGACCTCGGTCGCCACCGGCTGGGGCAGCCACCTGCTGGGCAAGGTCGAGAACGGTGAGCTGGACGTGGTGGCGGCACTGTTCCCGGCGGGCAAGGTGTTCCCCGACGGGGTGGTCGGGCGCTCGCTGGGCAGCATGAACCTGGTGGTGGTGGCGGCGAAGGGTGAGGTGACCCGCCGTTCATGCAAGCTGGCCGACCTGTACCAGCGCGGCTGGGTGCTCAACCCCGATGGCTGCGGTTTTCGCGCCGGCTTGCAGCGGGCCCTGAGTGCCCAGGGCCTGTCGTTGCAGATCAACCTGGAAACCTTCGGCACCGAACTGCAACTGGGACTGATCGCCAATGGCCTGGGTTACGGGCTGGTGCCGGCCCCCTTGCTGGAAAACAGCGGTCATCGCAACAAGCTGGAGATCGTGCCGGTGACGGACTTCAAGCCGGTGATCGACCTGTGGCTGATCCACCCGCGTTTCCTCGGCAACCTGCAGGAGCCGGTGAGCGCGTTCGGCGAGATGGTCGCGCAGCGGGTCGGCAAGTCCTGAAGCCGGGACTGCCCCCTGGCCTTGCTCGGACGGGCACTGCGCAGGCCTGTTAATCTATTGTTTGCATAATTGTTATTTTTATAAATGCAATTTTTGTATATTAGATTAGAACCAAAGCGAATTTCACGGACGTTTTTTATGTAGTTAGCATGGTCATCCACGCGCTACAGAACAGGACGTCAGCATGCCCGCGCAAGACCTTGTCTCCCCTCGATCCGGCCTGCGTGCGCTGGCCCGCTGGACCGGCTGGCGCGAACCGGCGCTGCGCCTGATCAGTCCGCTGGTGTTGCTGCTGCTCTGGGAACTGGCATCGCGCAGCGGGTTACTGCCGAGCCGAATCATCGCCGCACCCAGCACCATCGGTGGCACTTTGTGGCAGATGCTCGGCAGCGGCGAGCTGGGTCGTCACCTGTGGGTTTCCCTGCAACGGGCCTTGGGCGGGTTGGCCATCGGTGTCAGCATCGGCACCGTGCTGGCCCTGCTCTCGGGACTGTCACGGCGAGGGGAACTGCTGATCGACTCGCCGGTGCAGATGCTGCGCACCCTGCCATTTCTCGCCATCGTGCCGCTGTTCATCCTCTGGTTCGGCGTGGGTGAGACGCCGAAGATCGCCCTGATCGCCCTGGGCACCACGTTTCCCGTTTACCTCACACTGTTTGCCGGCATCCGTGGCCTCGATCCCAAATTGCTGGAGGCGGCGACCCTGCTGGGGCTGTCCCGGCGCGAGCGGATCTGGCACGTGATCCTGCCCGGTGCCCTGCCATCCTTCTTCGTTGGCCTGCGCTACGCCTTCGGCCTGAGCTGGCTGGGCCTGGTGGTGGTCGAGCAGATCAACGCCAGCGCCGGTATCGGCTACCTGGTCAATGATGCCCGGGACTTCATGCGCACCGATGTGATCGTGATCTGCCTGCTGATCTACAGCGTGCTCGGGCTGGGTATCGATGGCCTGGTGCGTCTGCTCGAGCGCCTGTCCCTGGCCTGGCGGCCATCCTTCATCAGGAACTGATCATGAGCCTCTCTCTTTCGCGTTCCCAGCGTCCGGCCGTCGAATGCCAGCAGGTCAGCCGCCGTTTCGGCGGGCAGGCGGTGCTTGATGCCCTCGACCTTGAGATCGCTCCCGGCGAATTCGTCGCCCTGCTGGGCAGCAGCGGTTCGGGCAAGACCACCTTGCTCCGCGCCCTGGCCGGCCTGGATCGTATCGACGAAGGCAGGCTGGCCGTGCCCGAGCCGCTGGCGGCGGTGTTCCAGGAACCCCGGCTGATGCCGTGGAAACGCGCCTGGCGCAATGTCGCCCTCGGCCTGCGGGGGACCGAGCCGAAAGCCCGGGCGTTGGCGGCGCTGGCGGAGGTCGGGCTGGCGCACCGGGTCGGGGCCTGGCCGCACACCCTGTCCGGCGGCGAGGCCCAGCGAGTGGCGCTGGCCCGGGCGCTGGTCCGTGAGCCGAAGCTGTTGCTGCTCGATGAACCCTTCGCCGCCCTCGACGCGCTGACGCGGATTCGCATGCACCAATTGATCGTCGACCTGTGGCGCGCCCATGAGCCGGCGGTGCTGCTGGTGACCCACGATGTCGACGAGGCGGTACTGCTGGCCGACCGGGTGGTGGTCCTGGCCAACGGCCGGATCGCCGAACAGATTCCCATCCGCCTGCCGCGTCCGCGCCAGGTGGCCAGCCCGACCTTCCAGACGCTGCGTGCGCGCCTGCTGGAGCTGCTCGGCGTCGAACAACCCGTGGCCGCCGTCGATGACGGTCGCCTTCACTTTCTCAGCAGGATCGCCCATCGATGAGCCCAACCACCGTGCAATCGCCCAGGACCCATGCCGGAGCGAGCCTCGACCTCGATTCCCCGGCCTTCACCGACCTGCTGGAGCAGCTCAGCCAGGAGTTCGCCGGCACCGCCGCCTATTACGACCGGCACAGCGAGTTCCCCCATGCCAATCTGCATCGGCTGCATGAGCACGGCCTGCTGGCGCTGACCGTGCCGCGCCAGCTGGGTGGCGGCGAGGCGACCCTGGCCCAGGCACGGCGGGTCATCGGTGCGGTGGCCCGGGGCGAGCCATCGACGGCGCTGGTGCTGGTGATGCAGTACCTGCAGCACACCCGCCTGCAGGGCAACCAGGCCTGGCCGCTGCACCTGCGCCAGCGGGTCGCCCGCGAGGCGGTGGAACAGGGCGCGTTGATCAATGCGCTGCGGGTCGAACCGGACCTCGGCACCCCGGCCCGTGGCGGCCTGCCCGGCACCCTCGCCCGACGGGTCGAGGGCGGCTGGCGGCTGGATGGCCGCAAGATCTACTCCACCGGCATTCCCGGGCTGACCTGGCTGTCGGTGTGGGCGCGCAGCGACGAGCCCGAGCCCAGGGTCGGTACCTGGCTGGTGCACCGTGACACCCCGGGCATTCGCATCGAGCAGACCTGGGATCACCTCGGGATGCGCGCCACCGGCAGCCATGACGTGGTGTTCGAGGATGTGTTCGTCGCCAGCGAGTTCGCCGTGGATATCCAGCCGGCCAGCACCCCGCGCCCGTCCGAACTGGACAGCAGTGGCGTGCTCTGGCTGGCGGTGCTGCTGTCGTCGATCTATGACGGCGTGGCCCGGGCGGCCCGTGACTGGCTGGTGGTCTGGCTGGGCGAGCGGACCCCGGCCAACCTCGGGGCGCCGTTGTCGAGCCTGCCGCGTTTCCATGAGCTGATCGGCAGGATCGATGCGCTGCTGCTGGCCAACCGGGTCCTGCTCGATGCCGCCGCCGAGGGACGGATCGCCGCGAGCGAGGCGACCCAGATCAAGTACCTGGTGACCGGCAATGCCATCAGCGCGGTGGAACTGGGAATCGAGGCCATCGGCAATCCCGGTCTGGCCCGTGGCAATCCGCTCGAGCGGCACTACCGCGATGTGCTGTGCAGCCGGATTCATACACCGCAGAACGATGCGATTCTCGCGGCGGTCGGCCGTGCCGCCTTCGCCCTGCCTGCTCGTGGGGGCCAGGCGTGAGCGGGGCACGCATCGCCAGCCAACTGGACGCCTCGTTCAACGTGCGCTTGCGCAACCTGGGACTGGAGGTGCTGGAACTGCCCCGGGGCCTGCCGCGCGAGCTGCCGGCGGATGTGCGGGTGCTGTTGGCGGCGCCCCACGCCGAGTTCCGCGATGCGCCCCAGGCGCCCGCGGGCTGGCCGTTCGGGTTGCGCTTCGTGCAACTGGCGAGCTCCGGGCTGGACTACTTTCCCCGCTGGCTGTTCGACAGCCTGCCGGTGGCCAGCGCCCGTGGCGTCACCGCCGAGAGCATTGCCGAGTTCGCCCTGGCGGCCATCTTCGCGGCGGCCAAGCAGGTGCCGCAGATCTGGATCGACGACGCGGCGCACTGGCGGCAACGGCCGTTGGCGCAGGTCGCGGGCAGCACCCTGGGGCTGTTCGGCTTCGGCAGCATTGCCCGAGCCCTGGCGCCCAAGGCCCTGGCCCTGGGCATGGAGGTGCTGGCACTGAGGCGTTCGCCGGCGCCTTTCGAGGTGCCCGGCGTGCAGAGAGTCGCCGATCTGCATGAGTTGTTCGCCCGCTGCGATCACCTGCTGCTGGCGGTGCCGGCGACCGAACTGACCCGTCGTGTCATTGACCGTGATGTACTCGGTTCGGCCCGTCCCGGCCTGCACCTGATCAACATCGCCCGTGGCAGCCTGATCGACCAGGAGGCCCTGCTGGAGGCGCTGGACAGTGGGCAACTGAGCCTGGCCAGCCTGGATGTCAGCGACCCGGAGCCGCTGCCGGTCGGGCATGGCTTCTATCGGCACCCGCGTATCCATCTGTCGCCGCATACCAGCGCCAACTCACCCCAGGTCTATCTGAACCTCGCCCGCCTGGTGCTGGACAACATCACCCGCGAGGCCAATGGCCTGCCCCTGGAAAACCGCGTGGAGGCCGAACGTGGCTATTGAATCACCGAGACATCAACCGAGTGCCTACGGGCTGCCCCGTGACGGGCACACCGTGTTCCGCTGGGAACACCCGCCGCAGCAGGCGACCGTCGAACTGGAAAGGCTGCGCCGCAAGCAGAGCCTGGCGGCGGCCTTTCGGGTGTTCGCCTGGCTCGGTTTCGACATGGGCGGCGCCGGGCATATCACCGTGCGTGATCCACAGCGCCCCGATCATTTCTGGGTCAACCCGGTGGGCGTGTACTTCGGCCATATCCGCGTCTGCGACCTGCTGCTGGTCAATCCCCATGGCGAGATCGTCGAAGGCGAGGGCGCGTTGAACCTGGCGGCCTTCGCCATCCATGCCGCCCTGCACGAGGCGCGCCCGGACGTGGTGGCGGCGGCCCATGCCCATTCGCTGCACGGCAAGGCCTGGTCGAGCCTGGGGCGCCTGCTCGATCCGCTGACCCAGGACGCCTGCGCCTTCTACGAGAAGCACGCGCTGTTCGACAATTTCTCCGGGGTGGTGCTGGAGAGCAGCGAAGGCTCGCGGATTGCCCGCACGCTTGGCCAGCACAAGGCGCTGATCCTGCAGAACCATGGTCTGCTGACGGTGGGCGAGACGGTCGAGGCCGCTGTCTGGCGCTTTATCGCCATGGACAACGCCGCCCATACCCAACTGCTGGCCGAAGCCGCCGGCACGCCGCGACCGATTCCGCCCGAGGTGGCGCGTCACACCGCGCGCCAGGTCGGCACCGAGTTCGGCGGCTGGTTCAGTTTTCAACCTTACTGGGATCGGGTTCTGCGCAACGAGCCGGATGCCTTTCTGTGACAGGAGTCAGCCTGATGGACCGTCGTCGTTTTCTGCAGCTTTCGGCCCTGGCCGGGCTCGGCGCCGCGTTGCCGAGCCTCGGCCTGGCCCAGGACCTCAGCGGGGTGACCCTGAATGTCGCGACCTACAAGGGCGCGGCGCCATCGTTTTTCCCCGAGGCCGGTATCGGCCCGGCGCCGTACAAGGTCAGGTATGCCGAGTTCAACGGCGGCAACCTGAGTTTCGAGGCGCTGGTCAGCGGTACCCTGGACATTTCGCCGATGAGCGAGATCCCGCCGATCTTCGGTATCAGGAATCATGCGCCGGTAAAGCTGATCGCGGTGCTCACCGGCGACGTCAACAACCAGGCGTTCATCGTGCCCAAGGGCTCGACGGTGCAGTCGGTGGCCGAGCTCAAGGGCAAGCGCATCGCCTATATCCGCTCCACCAGTTCCCACTACTTTCTGCTCAAGGCGCTGAAGGAGCAGGGGCTGGGCTTCGACGACATCGTGCCGATGGCGCTGACGCCCCAGGATGGCTTCGCCGCGTTCCAGAACGGCGCGGTGGATGCCTGGGTCAGCTTCGGCTACTTCATCCAGCTCGCCGAGTTGCGCGCCGGGGCGCGGGTGCTGAAGACCGGGCAGGGCTACCTGTCGGGCAATTACGTGATTGCGGCCAACCAGAACAGCATCGCCGACCCGCTCAAGCATGCGGCGATCACCGACTACATCCTGCGCGAGTACCGCTCCTGGCAATGGATTGCCGCGCATCCCGAGGAATGGGCGACCAAGAGTTCGAAGATCCTCGGGATGCCGAGGGAGGTGTTCCTGGCGCAGTACAAGGCCCAGAGCGGACCGCGGATCCTGCAGCCGGTTGACGATGCGGCGGTGCGTTCGCAGCAGGATGTCGCCGACCTGTTCTTCGAGGCCGGGGTGCTGCCGCAGAAGCTGGACGTGAGCGGGTTGTGGGATCGCAGTTTTCGCTGGGGGCCGGCCTGAGACACTGCTCCCTTCTGCTCTTTATGTCGTTTTGGTTTTGCGCAAGGCTTGAGCACCTCTTCGCGGGCAAGCCACGCTCCTGCAGAGTGCGCTGTGCGCAGCAGGCCGGCTCCAGGTAGTCATGGATGATCCCGATGTTGAAGAAAACCCTCGCCCTTGCGTTGCTGCTGGTCTCGCAAGTTCAGGCCGCCGACACCCTGCACCAGCGCCTCACCGTTCTCGACAGCCACCTCGACACGCCGATGCAACTGGCGCGTCCCGGCTGGGACATCACCGAGCGCCACCGCTACGCCGACGATCTGTCCCAGGTCGACCTGCCGCGCATGGAGGAGGGTGGACTGGACGGGGGCTTCTGGGCCATCTTCACGCCCCAGGGGCCGCTGACTGCCGAAGGTCGTACCCTGGCCAGCGAACACGGCCTGGCGGTGCTCACGCGGATTCGCGACATGGTCGCCGCCCACCCGCAGCAGTTCGCCATGGCCCTGAAGGCCGAGGATGTCCCGGCCATCGTCGCCCGGCGCCAGCGGGTGGTGTTCATCAGCATGGAGAATGCCGAACCGCTGGCGGCCGACCCCGGGCGGCTGCTGACCTATCGACGCCTGGGCCTGAGCATGCTCGGGCTGGTGCATTCGGCGAACAACGACTTCGCCGATTCGGCCACCGCGTTGCCGCAATGGCATGGCCTGAGTCCCCAGGGCCGGGCGCTGGTGGCCGAGGCCAACCGGCTGGGGATCCTGCTGGATGTTTCCCATGCCTCGGACCAGGTGTTCGACCAGGTACTGGCGCTGTCCACGGCACCGATCATCGCCTCGCACTCCTCCAGCCGGGCGATCACCGCGCACCCGCGCAACCTGGATGACCGGCGCCTGAAGGCGTTGGCGGCCAAGGGCGGGGTGATCCAGGTGAACAGCTTTCCCAGCGACCTGATCGACCAGCGGCCCGATCCGGAGCGTGCCAAGGCATTGGGGCCGCTGTACCGGGAATTCCGTCTGGCGGCGAGCATGACGCCAGCGCAGGTGGCGGACCTGGCGGCGCGGATCCGCGCCGTGGAGGCACGCTTTCCCGAGCCGCGGGCGACGCTTGATGACTACATGAAGCACCTGCTGCATATCCTCGCGGTGGTCGGGCCGGAGCATGTCGGCATCGGGGCCGACTGGGATGGTGGTGGCGGGGTCGAGGGGCTGGAGGATGTCGCGCAATTGCCGAAGATCACCGAGCGCCTGCTGGCGGCGGGTTATGGGGAGCGGGATTTGGCGAACATCTGGGGTGGCAACCTGCTGCGGGTGTTGGCTGAGGCCCAGGCTCGCGGGGAGTAGCAGTCGCCCTTCCTCTATGCATTTCGTGCAATATCCGCGTCATAAAATATGAAACAAAGTAATATTTGCATATGCCTAAAATGTATTTCTCTTATTAAGTTGCGCTCTCTAGGATGGCCTCCATAGACCGAAGTAACTGAATGTTTCGGCGGGCTATAACGGAATGAACTATCCACCACACAGGCAGGGAGCGCTTGCATGCCGTTGACCAGAAGACAACTGATCGCCCGCGTCGCCGCCGTTGGCGGCCTGCAGGCGGCAACGGCGGTGATGGGCCTGCTCGGAGTGGACCGCCAGGCTGCGGCCGGTGAAGAAAACTACGCCGCCTTGCCGACCGCCGCCGTCGGCCGCGGTGCCAGCGTGATCGTGATCGGTGCCGGCATCGGCGGCCTGGTCAGTGCCTATGAGCTGAACAAGGCCGGTTTCAAGGTGACCTTGCTCGAAGCCCGCGACCGCGTCGGCGGTCGCAACTGGACCGTGCGCCAGGGCGATCGCGTCGAGTACACCGATGGCAGCGTGCAGGTCGTCGACTTCGACCAGGGGTTCTACCTCAATGCCGGCCCCGGTCGCTTGCCCAGCCACCATCAACTGATGCTCGGCTACTGCCGCGAACTTGGCGTCGAGCTGGAGGTGCTGGTCAACACCAGCCGCAATGCCCTGGTGCGCCCCGATCTCAACGCGCCGGCCATCCAGATCCGCCAGGCGGTCAACGACAGCCGCGGACATTTTTCCGAGCTGCTGGCCAAGGCGGTCAATCGCCAGGCGCTGGACCAGGAACTGAGCCCCGCCGACCGTGAGCACCTGCTGAGCTTCCTGAGAACCTGGGGCGACCTTTCGGACAAGCTCGAATACCTCGGTTCGGCCCGCTCCGGCTACAAGGTCTGGCCGGGAGCGGGCGACCAACTGGCGCAGAAACGCGACCCGCTGCCGCTGCAGACCCTGCTCAACCCGGCGCTGACCACCGCGCTGATGATCGACGAATACCCGGAGTTCTCCCCGACCATGTTCCAGCCGGTCGGTGGCATGGACCGCATCGCCAAAGCCTTCGAACGGCACCTGAAGGCGCAACTGCGGCTGGGCGCCGAAGTGCTGTCGATCGACAACCGGACGGACGTCGTCGAGGTCGGCTACCTCGACCGTCATACAGGGCGCAAGCAGGCGCTGAAGGCCGACTACGTGATCAGCAGCCTGCCGCTGCCGCTTTTGGCCAAGGTCAGGAACAACCTGGCCCGGCCGGTACAGCAGGCGATCGCCGCGGTCCAGTTCGGCTACGCCAACAAGGTCGCCTGGCAGTCCCGGCGCTTCTGGGAGCGCGACTACCAGATCTACGGCGGGCTTTCCTTCATCAACCAGGAGTCCTCCGGCCTGTGGTACCCCAGCGGCGGTTTCAACCAGGCTGAAGGGGTGCTGGTGGCGGCCTACAACAATGGCGAGACCGCCCGCCGGTTCGGCGAGAGGCCCCTGGCCGAACAGATCGAACTGTCACGCCAGGCGGTGGAACTGCTGCATCCCGGCCACGCCCGGGAGCTGCGCAAACCGCTGGCGATCGCCTGGGCCAAGATCCCCTACAACCTCGGCCCGTGGATCAATCACGAAGTGGCCGACCCGGACTACAGCCTGCTCAACCAGGCCCAGGGCCGGGTCTACCTGACCAGCGACGGCCTGGCCCACAGCGGTGTCGGGATCTGGCAGGAAGCCGCCGCCGGCGCGGCGCGGCGGGTGGTCCGTCATCTATTCGAGCGGGCACAGGGCTCGCCCATCAAGCAAACGGCCTGAAAAAGCCGCGCTCTCACTCAAACAGCCACACCGATTTGCCGGGTAGCGGACCTCCGAGGCCGGCATAAAACATACCTTGGAGTGTCCTTATGTCGTTCAAGAAAGCCTTGCTGGGGTTGGGGATCCTATTCGCCGCGAGCGGCTCGCAAGCCGCCTCGATCCAACGGGTGCCATCCACCTATCCGAATTCGCCGATCCTGCAATCGGTGACCCTGCCGGGCAACGCCGAAGTCACCTATCTCTCCGGGCTGCTGCCCGACCCGGTCGATCCCAAGGCCGCCAAGGAGCAGATCCGGGCCGCTGGCAACACCGAGAGCCAGGCCCGCGCGGTGCTGCGCAAGGTCGAGACGATCCTCGCCAGCCAGGGCCTGGGGCTGGGCGATGTGGTGCAGTTGCGCATCTACCTGGTGGGCGACCCGGCATTGGGCGGCAAGCTGGATTTCGACGGCCTGCAAACCGCCTTCCGCGAATTCTTCGGGACCGACAAACAGCCGCTGAAGCCGGCCCGCACCACGGTGCAGGTGGCCGGGCTGGTGCTGCCCGGTGCGCTGATCGAAGTCGAGACCGTTGCCGCCAAGGCGCGCTGAGCCGATCCACAGGAAGGATATTCGAGTCATGGTTTCCAGTTCTTTTGGCAACACCCGCCTTGCCGCGCCGTTCGGCGCCGCGCTGCTCAGCCTGGCGACGTCCCAGGCGCTGTTCGCCGCTGATCCGACCCTCGACACCGTGGTCGTCACCGGGGTGCGCGGCAGCCAGCAGCGTACGGTCACCGACAGCCCGGCACCGATCGACGTGATCAGCGGTGAGCAACTGCGCACCATCGGCCAGAACGGCCTGAAGGAGATGCTCGGGCGCCTGCTGCCCTCGTTCAACGTCCCGACCATCAATGGCGGCGGCACCGCCTTCCTGGTCCGCGGCGTGAGCATGCGCGGCCTGGGCGGCGACCAGGTGCTGATCCTGGTCAACGGCAAGCGCCGGCACAACTCGGCGCTGATCAACAACGGCGCGCGGGTCGGCAACGCCTCGGTGCCGGTCGACCTCGACCTGATTCCCACCGCCTCCATCGAACGCATCGAAGTGCTGCGCGACGGTGCGGCAGCGCAGTATGGTTCGGATGCGATCGCCGGGGTGATCAACATCATTCTCAAGCGCAACGCCAACGGCCTCACTTCCGACACCACCGTGGGCCAGTACTACGACGGTGACGGTGCCACCGGCCACGAAGCGGTCAACTGGGGGACGACCCTCGGCGAGAACGGCGGCTTTTTCAATCTGTCGTTCGACGGCAAGCTCCAGGAACCCTACGAGCGCGCCGCCGCCGCCAGCGGCCAGTTGTACTTCAATCAGGCTGACGGCTCGCCCGATCCGCGGGAAAGCAACCGGCATGGCTGGGGCGGCGAGTACGGCCTGGGTCGTGACCGCACCAGCAGCCTGGCCTACAACCTGGAGCTGCCGCTGGAGAACGACCTCAAGCTGTACTCGTTTTCCACCCTCAGCTACCGCAATAGCAACAAGGACCTCGGCCACCGCCGGCCGACCGACATTACCAGCCTGGCCGGCATTCCCGGCGCACCGTACCCCAACGGCGGCCAGGCCCGGCGCGAGATCCACGAGGTCGACTTCCAGATCGCCGGTGGTGCCAAGGGCCTGGTCGGTGACTGGGACTGGGACCTGAGCAGCACCTACGGCAAGGATCGCGCGGTACTGGATACGGCCAACAACCTGAACATCTCCAACGGCCCCTACAGCCAGCATGACTTCCACCTGGGCAACCTGATCTTCGACCAGTGGACCACCAACCTGGACTTCAGTCGCGCGCTGGACATCGGCTGGAGCAGCCCGCTGGAAACCTCCTTCGGCATCGAGCACCGCTGGGAGAAATATGCCCTGGAGGAAGGCGAACCGAACGCCTACAACTTCGGCAGCTACGTGCCGACCACCGGACCGTTTGCCGGCCGGGTGCCGGACCCGGGGCTGTTCTCGGTCAACGGCACGACCCCGGAAGACGCCTATTCGTTGCAGCGTCACAGCGATGCGGCCTATATCGACCTGGGCCTGAACATCACGTCCAAGTGGTATGTGGGCGCAGCCGCCCGTTACGAGAAGTACAACCTCGGGGTGGGTGAAACCGCCAGCGGCAAGCTCACCACCCGCTACGAGTTCCTGCCGGGTTATGCCGTGCGGGCGGCGGTCAGTAATGGCTTCCGGGCTCCGTCCCTGGCCCAGAGCGTGTTCTCCACCACCAGTACCGTGACCCAGTTCACCAGCGGCAGCACCACCAACGTGCGCACCAAGCAGATGCGTCCGGACTCGCCCGAAGGCCGTGCGCTGGGGGCCAAGGACCTGGAGCCGGAAACCTCGCGCAACTACAGCATCGGCCTGACCGCCGAGCCGGCGGAGCGCCTGCGCTTGACGGCGGACTTCTACCTGATCGACATCGACAAGCGGATCCTGCAGACCGGCATCCTCAGCGGCCCGGCGGTCTCGCAGATCCTGGTCAACAACGGCCTGTCGCCGAACCTGGCCGGGCAGTACTACGCCAACGCCGCCGACACCCGGACCAAGGGGCTCGATGTGGTGGCGGACTACAGCCAATCCTTCGGCGAGTACGGTGCGGCGAAGTGGAGCGTGGCCTACAACCGCAACAAGACCACCATCCGCAGCCTTGCCGACACCCCGGCGGCGCTGGCCAGCCTGGGCTCGCAGTACGTGCTGTTCGACCGCCAGCAACAGATCGACCTGACCAAGGCGACGCCCAAGGACAAATGGATCCTGTCCGGCAACTACAAGCTCGGCAACTGGACCACCAACCTGCAACTGACCCGTTTCGGCGAGTACACCGAGGGCGCGAACAAACCCTCGGACGACCGCACCTACAGCGCCAAGTGGATCACCGACCTGGACGTGGCCTATGACGTGAATCAGAACCTGACGGTGGCGGTGGGGGCGAACAACCTGTTCGACGTGTACCCGGACAAGATCGGCCTCAAGGCCTGGGCCGGCACCTACGAGTACGGCATGTTTTCGCCGTACGGGCTGGGTGGCGGGTACTACTACAGCCGTATCAGCCTGGCGTTCTGATGATGAATCTGCGCGCCGATACACGGTTGGCCGGCTTGCTGGCGGTGCTGCTGCTCTGCGGCGCGACCCAGGCCGCCGAACCGCTGCGGGTCTCCAGCCAGAAGCAGTCGCTGAAGATCCTGCTGCAGGCGGCCGGCGAACTGGACAACCTGCCGTACCCGATCGAGTTCGCCTCGTTCGCCGCTGCCGCGCCTACCGCCGAAGCCCTGGCGGCCGGCGCGGTGGACCTCGGTAGCCTGGGGGATGCGCCGTTCGTGTTCGCCACCGCGGCCGGCGCGCCGCTGAAAACCGTCGGGGTGATCAAGGTCAACGTCACCCCGACTGCCGTGGCCATCGTGGTCAGGGACGACTCGCCGCTCAAGGACGCCGCCGATCTCAAGGGCCGGCGCATCACCACCACCCGCGGTTCCATCGGTCATTTCCTGGCCCTGGCGGCGCTGCGTTCGGCGGGGCTGCACGCGGGCGATGCGCAGTTCATCTTCCTCGCCCCGGGCGAGTCGCGGACCTTGCTCGCCAACGGCCAGGCCGATGCCTGGTCGACCTGGGACCCCTATACCAGCATGGTCCGGCTCGAAGGCGGCACGCGGGTGCTGGTCAGTGGTGCCGGGCTGTTCGCCGGGCACATGCTGCTGGTGGCCAATGACGCGGCGATTCGCGACAAGCCGGCGCAGATCGACGACTTCCTGCGTCGCCTGGCCCGTGCCTACGACTGGGCCAATGCCCACCAGCAAGGCTTTTCCGCGATCCAGGCCGGCTATAGCGGCCTGCCGCTGGAAATCCACGAACGTTCCAATCGCTTCGCCCAGGCCCATCGCATCGATGTCGGGCCGACGGTGATCGACGACGTGCAACACACCGCCGACCTGTATCGGGAGGAGGGCGTCATTCAGGCCGCATTCAAGGCCGACCAGCATTTCGATCAACGCTTCAACACGTCTGTATCCAGTCCATCACTTTCAGGGAATTGAAGGGGGTTTCATGTTTACCGTGACCACTGCCGAACAGCTCGAGGCCCGACATATCGTCGATGTCGTGGAGAAACGCTCCTATGGTGTCCAGCTCAAGGGCTTCTGCCCGCCGGACACCCTGCAACTGGCCAGGGACAAGCTCGCCGGTCTCAAGAGTGCCTTCAGTGGGCAGAACGAGTTCGTCCGGGTCGGCAAGGCCTATATCGAGATCGACGACGAGCAGAGCCGGGCCGAGTACCACGCGCTGGCGCTGCCCAACATCCGCAGGATCCGCAACCTGTTCCGGCCGTTGGCCTCGCCCATCGACGAACTGCGCCTGCTGCTGGATGAGGTCTGGCCCAGCGGTGCGCACCTGCTGCAGGTCGAGGGGCAGAAATGCTTCGTCGGCATTGCCCGTTTCCAGGGCTCGGGGGTCGACCTCACGCCGCATACCGACGACCTGGAACGCAACACGCCGCCGGGGCATGGCCGGCAATTGCTGAGCCAACTGTCCACCAACATCTACCTGCAAATCCCCGAGGACGGTGGCGAGCTGGAGATCTGGGGCATCGAGCCCGATGAGGAGGAGTACAGGCGCCTGCGTGGCGAACGTGCCTACGGCATCGAGCGCCACCTGCTGCCACCGCCGGATTTCGTGGTCAAGCCGGAACCCGGCGACCTGATCCTGCTCAACCCGCGGCTGATCCATGCGGTGCGCCCGTCGGCCACCAGTACACGGATCACCCTCGGCGTCTTTATCGGTTACTACGGCGAAAACCAGCCTTTGGCCTACTGGAGCTAAACCCATGAGCACTGTGCAAGAGATCAACCTCAAGGCGTATTTCAACAAGGGCGGCGAAGAGCATGAGTTCGACGGCAAGCGCGTGGTGCTGGCGGTCAGCGTCGGCCAGGAGTACCACGAGGACCAGAAACTGCGTTCCACCATCCACCTGATCAACCAGTCCGGCTTCAGCCATGTGAAGGTGGTGGTGGCCGACACCCTGCAGCGCCACAACAAGCACGGCAAGTCGCCGGGCGAGGCGCTGTCGGCATCGATCCGCGATGGCGATGCCTGGCTGGCCCGCAACCAGGGCATTCTCGACGGCTTGCGGGTGCCGTATCACGTCACCCGCTGGAACCAGGAACTGGCCAGTGACCGCTATGCCGAACTGCGCCAGCAACTGGACGAGGTCTACCGGACCCGCGAGGAACTGCGCGCGGCCATCGACGAGACCATCGG
Organism: Pseudomonas sp. Tof1; assembly: GCF_055390395.1. NCBI lineage: Bacteria > Pseudomonadati > Pseudomonadota > Gammaproteobacteria > Pseudomonadales > Pseudomonadaceae > Pseudomonas > Pseudomonas sp. Tof1. The sequence goes on from NZ_AP024344.1 coordinate 1,603,891, forward strand.
CGTGTTCACCGAGCGATTGCGCCTGCGTGACGAACACGCCGACCTTGAAAAGGCCGCGGCCCAGTGCCGCGAATACATTCTCGAAGAGATCCCGATCATCCTGCCGCTGTGGGCGGATGAGGGTTATCACTATGTGCTGTACCCGCAGCAGATGACGGCGGCGATGGCGACCAGCCGCGACCTGCTGATCGCCCCCCACAGCCCGGACCGGGTGCGCTGGCTGCCGCTGAAGTTCAAGAAGCGCGGGATTCCGATTCCGTTCACCTTGCCGGGGATCGTGCATCCGAACTGGTCCAGTAGCGCGATTGCCATTTGAGTCCTGGTGTGGGGACCGTGCGGGCCTCTTCGCGGGCAAGCCCGGCTCCTACAGGTTGGCGTCGTACATGAGGCTTGCGTACGCACTGGCCTGCAGGAGCCGGGCTTGCCCGCGAAGGCATCGACAAGGTCTCCCGATATTCAACTGAAAAAAGGAGTTTCCCCATGGGCGTTTTTGCGCAACAGCAACGCAAATGGTGGGCATTGCTCGGCGTGAGCATTGCCAGTTTTCTCGGCTGCGTCGATTTCACCATCGTCAACACCGCGCTGCCGGCCCTGCAGGCCGATCTCCAGGCATCGGTGGACAGCCTGCAATGGGTGATCAACGGATTCATCCTGGCGCTGTCGAGTTTCATGGTGCTGGTGGGCCGGCTGGCCGACCTGCACGGGCGCAAGCGGGTGCTGTTCATCGGCTTGAGCGTATTCGGGCTGGCCTCCCTGGGGGCCGGGCTGGCCAGTGACATCGATCTGCTGATCGCCGCGCGGATCCTCCAGGGCGCCGCCTGTGCGGTGCTCTACACCGCCTCGGGGGCGATCGTCGCCAATACTTTCGACAGTACCGAGCAGGGCAAGGCCTTCGGCATTCTGTTCGGGGTCAACGGGGTGGGACTGGCGGTGGGACCGGTGCTCGGCGGGCTGATCACCAGCGCCTTCGGTTGGCAGTGGATCTTCCTGATCAACGTGCCCTTCGTCCTGCTGAGCCTGGGCATCAGCGGTTTCAGCGTCAGCGAATCGCGTTCGCAGGAGGAGGGCGCCCGGCTCGACTGGTTCGGCGCGGCACTGCTGCTGATCGGCCTGCCGAGCCTGGTCCTGGTGATCGTCCAGGGCGCGGCCTGGGGCTGGAGTTCGCCCCTGACCCTGGGGCTGATCGCCCTGGCGGTGCTGGCGCTGGCGGCCTTCGTCGCGGTGGAGAAACGCGTGGCGGCACCGATCATCGACCTGCTGTTGTTCGCCAACCGGCGCTTCGTCGCCGGGGTGGTCGCCAGTTTCAGCCTGGCGGTGTTCTACTGCGTGGCCTTTTTCGTCATGCCGCTGTACCTGGCGCTGGTCCGTGGTGAAAGCGTGCAGGCCAGCGGTCTGTTGCTGTTGCCGACGACGCTGGGCGTGGCGGTGCTGTCGCCAGTGGTGGGGCGGCTGGTGGACAGGAAAGGCCCGGCGTTGCTGATCAAGGCCGGGCTGTCGCTGTTTCTGCTCTCGGCGCTGCTGCAGGCCGGGTTCGACCGGCAGACGTCGCTGGCCTACCTGTTGGCCGCATTCGTGGTCATGGGCCTGGGGTGGGCCAGCATTCTCGGCCCGTCGACGGTTCTGGGCATTTCCTCGGTGCCGCAGAACGTCTCGTCGGTGGCCATGGGTTCGCTGATGACCCTGCACAATATCGGCGGCGGCCTCGGGCTGGCGCTCGGGGTAGGCATCTACCACGCTTTTTCCGGGCAGCCGCTGGATGACGTGCAAGGCGCCTTTATCCAGGGTTATCGTGCGGTGATGCTGTTCCTCGCACTGGTGGTACTGGCCGGTTGGGTGCTGGTCAGCGGCCTGTTGCGGGTGCCGGCGGCGCAGGCGCTGGCCGAGGGTTCCAGCCGTGGCTAGACGAGCCGGGCAGATTCGCCTTGGCGGGTTTCTGTCGGGCTCCGGTGCCCATGGCGCCAGTTGGCGGCATCCCGAGGCGGATGCCGATGCCTCGCTGAACGTGCAGCGCTATGTCGACTATGCCCAGGCCCTGGAGCGTGGGCGCTTCGATGCGCTGTTCCTCAACGACAACGTGGCGGTCGGCAGCCTCGATCCGCAGGTCCTGGCCCGCAGCTCCCACAGCCTGCGCTGGGACCCGCTGACCCTGTTGCCGGCGCTGGCGATGACCACCCGGCATATCGGCCTGGTCGCCACGGCCAACACCAGCTACAACGCGCCCTACAACCTCGCGCGGACCTTCGCCTCGCTGGATCACCTGTCTGGCGGCCGGGCCGGCTGGAACCTGGTGACGGCGCTGATCGGCGGCGAGAACTTCAATCGTGACGAACACCTGGAGCACGCCGAGCGTTACCAGCGGGCACAGGAGTTCTTCGATGTGATCAGCGGGCTGTGGGACAGTTGGGCCGACGATGCCTTCGTGCGGGACAAGGCTTCGGGGATCTGGCTCGATGTAACGAAAATGCGGGTGCTGGAGCATCAGGGCCGGCACTTCCAGGTGCACGGGCCACTGAATGCACCACGGCCGTTGCAGGGCTGGCCGGTGATCGCCCAGGCCGGCTCATCCGAGGCCGGCCGCGAGCTGGCGGCGCGGACGGCGGAGCTGGTGTTCACTGCCCAGCAGACGCTGGAGCAAGGGCAGGCGTTCTGCACCGATCTGAGGAATCGTCTGGCGCGTTACGGACGTGATGAGGCGGCGTTGAAGATTTTCCCCGGCATTGCGCCGACGATCGGGCGTACCCTCAGTGAGGCCGAGGAGAAGTACCAGGCCCTGCAGGAACTGCTCGATCCGCAGGCGCAGCTCAAGGGGCTGTCCTATCTGCTCGATCTGGGCCTCGATCTTTCGGCATTGCCGTTGGATGCCCCGGTGCCGTTGCCGGAGCAGTTGCCGTCGACCGAGCGGCACAAGAGCCGCCAGCAGTTGGTCATCGAGTTGATCCGCCGCGAGCGGCCGACCGTGGCGCAACTGCTGCGCAGCCTGTCGGCCAGTGGGCACAAGGTGCTGGTGGGAACGCCGGCGCAGATCGTCGACGAACTGGCCGCCTGGTACGAGGCCGAAGCCGCCGATGGCTTCAATGTGCTGTTCACCCATCTGCCGGGGCCATCGACGACTTTGTCGAGCTAGTGGTGCCGCAGTTGCAGCGGGTGGGATTGTTCCGCCGTGAATACGAGGGCCGCAGCCTGAGGGAAAACCTTGGATTGCGGCGGGTGGCGAACCGGTACTTCTGAGGTTCACTGCAGTTTCTGGTGGGGCCGGCACAAGCCCTGACTTCAAGCCTCGGGCGTGACCAGCAACTCCGGGCAGCCCAGCGGATGGCTCTTGGCGTCGAAGAAACGCAAGACCACGTTGTGACCGACGAACAGCTTAGCGTAGTGGCGTTTCTGGTGCTGGATGAACGCCTTGCTGCGCGGGTAGATCGAGATCGCCAGGGTCTGGATGCCGGCGTCTTGCACGGCCTGGACGATGTGCCGGTCCTGTTCGCCCAGGCTGTGGCCGAAGATGCACAGGGCGCCCTGGTGCTGGCACAGCTGGCCGTAGCAATACGACAGGTAGTCGGAGTTGCGGATCGCCTTGAGCTTGTCCTCGGCATTGCCTTCGCTGACGAACAGCGGCACGTCGCCCAGGGCGTTGACCGCGAAGCTGCCCAGCAGGGTGCTCTCCGAGGACAGCAGCTTGCGTGTGCTGCCATCGATGTTCTTCACCAGGTGCAGGCCGCCGTGCAGGTAGAGGATGCGCGTGCCCTGGGTGTCGGTGTTGCCCAGGTCGAACGTCGACTCGTCGTTCTGGAACAGGTCCTTGAACGGCTGCGGTGCCTGCATGATCGCCCAGTAGTTGAGCAGGTCGTAGTTGGTGGAGTAGAGCGTGCGGTAGTTGCCCAGTTCGGCGTTGATCCGCGCCAGGCTATCGGGGCGCACCAGCTTCCAGGGAATGTGCACGCCGCGCACGGCATGGATCAGCGCTTCCTTGATCGCGAAGTAGCGATTGCGCGGCGAGGACGAACTGATGGACAGGGCGGCGTTGACCTTGATGGTGCTCTTCAGCGCGCTGAGCACCCGCTCGAAACTGCTGGTCTCCAGGGTCTTGAACACCGCCAGTTCGCTCAGCCCCAGCGGGCGGTTCCTGGTGCGCTGGGCGTTCTCGAACAGCGAGTCATAGGAAAAGCCCGGCCACACCGCCAGGCTCGCGCCGTTGCCGATCAACAGCCCGGTGAAGGGCAGGTCGGCACGCACGGCGTCCCAGTCTTCAAGTTCGGCATCAAATTCCTGGAATTCCATAATCGCTATTCGTCGTCTCAAGGGCAGAAGGTGGACAGGCGGCGACTTTATCACGACCTGACATTGAGCCAGATCAACAACCCTGACGGGCAAGCGGTCGATGCTGTGCTCATCGCGGGGCAGGCAGCCCCGGTCAACGCCAAGAGGATTTGCCATGAGCAGCACATTTTTCATTCCGGCCGTGAATATCATGGGCATCGATTGCCTGGACGAGGCGATGGATGCCATCCGCAACCATGGCTTTCGCAAGGCGTTGATCGTGACCGATGCCGGGCTGGCGAAGGCCGGTGTGGCGGCGCGGATCGCCGAGGCGCTGGCGCTGCGCGATATCGACTCGCTGGTCTTCGACGGGGCCAAGCCCAACCCGAGCATCGCCAACGTGGAGCAGGGCCTGGCCGCGCTCAAGGACGGCAAGTGCGATTTCGTGGTGTCGCTGGGCGGCGGTTCGCCCCATGACTGCGCCAAGGGTATTGCCCTGTGCGCCACCAATGGCGGGCATATCCGTGACTATGAGGGGGTCGATCGCTCGGCCAAGCCGCAGTTGCCGCTGGTGGCGATCAATACCACGGCCGGTACGGCCAGTGAGATGACCCGTTTCTGCATCATTACCGACGAGTCGCGGCATGTGAAGATGGCGATTGTCGATCGCAATGTCACCCCACTGCTGTCGGTCAACGATCCGGCGTTGATGGTCGCCATGCCCAAGGGGCTGACGGCGGCGACCGGGATGGATGCGCTGACCCATGCGGTCGAGGCCTACGTGTCGACGGCGGCGACGCCGATCACCGATGCCTGCGCGATCAAGGCCATCGAGCTGATCAGCGCCAACCTGCGCCTGGCGGTGCGTGACGGTGCCGACCTGAAGGCCCGGGAAAACATGGCCTACGCGCAATTCCTCGCGGGCATGGCGTTCAACAACGCGTCCCTGGGGTATGTGCATGCCATGGCGCACCAGTTGGGCGGTTTCTATGACTTGCCCCATGGCGTGTGCAACGCGGTGCTGTTGCCCCATGTGCAGGCCTTCAATGCCTCGGTCTGTCCGCAGCGGCTGAGCGACGTGGCGAGGGCGCTGGGTGCCGACGTCGCCGGCCTGAGTCCCGAGGAGGGCGCCCAGGCGGCCATTACGGCGATCCGTTCGCTGGCCGGGGACGTGGAAATCCCGGCCGGCCTGCGCGAGCTGGGGGCCAAGCTGCCGGATATTCCGGTGCTGGCGGCCAATGCGCTCAAGGATGCCTGTGGCCTGACCAATCCGCGTTCGGCGGACCAGCGGCAGATCGAGGAGATCTTCCGTAATGCGTTCTAGCCGATAGCACCTCTTCGCGGGCAGCCCGCGCTCACAAGGGAACCGTGCGTTCCATTGTGGGAGCGGGTTCGCCCGCGAAAGCGTTTCAAAGCCGTGCACTGGCCGCCGTGCCAGCGACGATGCCCGGGCCGAGCTGAACCGTCAGCACACCGGCGATCAGCAGCAGGGCGCCGACCAGGCGTACGCTGTCGACAGGACGCGCCGCCAGTCCGAACAGGCCGAAATGGTCCAGGATCAGCGAGGCGATGACCTGCCCGGCCAGCGCCAGGGCCACGAAGCCGCCGGCTCCCAGCCGCGGCACCAGCAGCACCGCCAGGGCCACGAAGCCTACGCCGAACACACCGCCGAGCCAGACCCAGGCCGGTGCCTTGCCGGCGAAGGTCAGGTTTGGCAAGGGTAGGCGCAGGGCGAGCATCACCGGCAGCAGCACCGCCAGGCTGACCAGCAGCGAGGCCAGGGTCGCCCACAACGGATGGCCGAGGCCGCGCCCCAGATTGGCGTTGATCGCACTCTGAAAGGGCACGACCGCGCCGGCGATCGCGGCCAGGGCCAGCAGTCCCATTCCACTCAAGGTATTCATGTTCGTTCTCCAACAGGCATCGCCCGGATTGGGCGGTTATTGTCGAGAGAGCATGCTAGGGTATTCGTTGTAAAAATTTAAATTCAAAGAAAGTATCCTGAACATGCACGAGATGAATGATCTTCGTCGTATCGATCTCAACCTGCTGGTGATTCTCGATGCGCTGCTCACCGAGCAGCATGTCACCCGGGCTGCCCAGCGCCTGCACTTGAGCCAGCCGGCGGTCAGCCATGCCCTGGCTCGCCTGCGCGACCTGCTCGGCGACCCGCTGCTGGTGCGGGTCGGTGGCACGCTGGTGCCGACGGCACGGGCCTTGGCGTTGGCCCAGCCGCTGCGCGATACCCTGGAACGGGTGCAGGACCTGCTGGCGCCGCCGGGATTCGATCCGGCCTCGGCCCGCCGTACCTTTCGCCTGGCCATGTCGGATTACGGTGCGGCGATGCTCTTGCCGGGGCTGGTGCCGGTGCTGCGTAGCCAGGCGCCGGGCATCGACCTGCAGATCACCCAGGCCAGTCGCGAAGGCATGCTGGAGTTGCTGCTCAATGGCGATATCGATGCGGCGGCGGGAGTCTTTCCCGACCTGTCGCCGCAACTGCGCAGCGTCCATCTGTTTCGCGAGCGCTATGCCTGCCTGGTGGACCGGGAGAGTGTGGCGGGGGAGGAGGGGCTGGGGCTTCAGGCGTATCTGGCACGGCCCCATGTGTTGCTGGAAATGCGTGGCAGCGGCACCGCGGAAATCGAACGGGCGCTGAGCGCGATCCACCAGCGGCGTCGGGTGGCGATCAGCCTGCCGCACTGGAGCGTGGCGCCGGGACTGATCGCCGGGACGGACCTGATCCTGACCGTGGCCTCGCGCAACCTGCGGGCGATCGATCAACAGCGGCTGGTGGTTTTGCCGCCGCCGTTCGAGATTCCGGCGTTCGATTTCATCTTTGTCTGGCATCAGCGTCGGGAAGGGGACCCGGCGCTGAAGTGGCTGCGGGAGCAGATGCAGGCGGTTGTGCAGGTGTCCGGCTGAGGTTCTTGCGGGCAAAAAAAACGGCCCGGATCAACCGGGCCGTTTTCGCATCTGCCACTGCACCTGTAGCGAAAGCGCTTACTGCACTTCCACCGCCAGGCTGTCGCTGATCTTCTTCTGCCAGATCGCCGGGCCGGTGATGTGCACCGACTCGCCCTTGGCATCGACGGCGACGGTCACCGGCATGTCCTTGACCTCGAACTCGTAGATCGCTTCCATGCCCAGTTCGGCAAAGGCGACGACCTTGGACTTCTTGATCGCCTGGGCCACCAGGTAGGCGGCGCCACCCACGGCCATCAGGTAGACGGCCTTGTGCTCCTTGATCGCCTCGATGGCGGTCGGGCCACGCTCGGACTTGCCGATCATGCCCAGCAGGCCGGTCTGCTCGAGGATCTGCCGGGTGAACTTGTCCATGCGGGTGGCGGTGGTCGGACCGGCTGGGCCGACGACTTCCTCGCGCACCGGATCAACCGGGCCGACGTAGTAGATGAAGCGGCCCTTGAGGTCCACCGGCAGGGTTTCGCCCTTGTTGAGCATTTCGACCATGCGCTTGTGCGCGGCGTCGCGACCGGTGAGCATCTTGCCGTTGAGCAGCACGGTTTCGCCCGGTTTCCAGCTTTGCACTTCTTCCGGCGTCAGGGTGTCGAGGTTGACGCGACGAGCCGACGGGCCGGCTTCCCAGACGATTTCCGGGTAGGCGTCCAGCGGAGGCGCTTCCAGGGCGGCCGGGCCGGAACCGTCGAGCACGAAGTGCGCGTGACGGGTGGCGGCACAGTTGGGGATCATGCACACCGGCAGAGAGGCGGCGTGGGTCGGGTAGTCCATGATCTTCACGTCGAGCACGGTGGTCAGGCCGCCCAGGCCCTGGGCGCCGATGCCCAGCTGGTTGACCTTCTCGAACAGTTCCAGGCGCAGTTCCTCGATGCGGTTCTGCGGACCGCGGGCCTTGAGTTCGTGGATGTCGATGGCTTCCATCAACACTTCCTTGGCCATCACCGCGGCCTTCTCGGCGGTACCGCCGATGCCGATGCCGAGCATGCCCGGTGGGCACCAGCCGGCGCCCATGGTCGGAACGGTCTTGAGCACCCAGTCGACGATCGAGTCGGACGGGTTGAGCATGGCCATCTTCGACTTGTTCTCGGAGCCGCCGCCCTTGGCCGCGACGTCCACTTCCACGGTGTTGCCCGGGACGATGGAGTAGTGGATGACCGCGGGGGTGTTGTCCTTGGTGTTCTTGCGGCTGCCGGCCGGGTCGGCCAGGATCGAGGCGCGCAGGACGTTTTCCGGCAGGTTGTAAGCGCGACGCACGCCTTCGTTGATCATGTCGTCCAGGCTCATGGTGGCGCCATCCCAGCGCACGTCCATGCCGACGCGGACGAACACGGTGACAATACCGGTGTCCTGGCAGATCGGCCGGTGGCCGGTGGCGCACATGCGCGAATTGATCAGGATCTGCGCCATGGAGTCACGGGCGGCTGGCGACTCTTCCCGCAGGTAGGCCTCATGCATGGCCTGGATGAAATCCACGGGATGGTAGTAGGAAATGAACTGAAGGGCGTCAGCAACGCTCTGTATCAGGTCGTCTTGCTTGATCACGGTCATGGGTCGCGCTCCTCTATGAAGACGGGAACATTTAAGTAAGGTGTTTGCGACCTTTTTGCATCTGGTCTGTCGAAAACATCTTTTGAGGCGGGCCGGGCACGCGGGGCCGGCACAAAAACGGCGCGGCAGTATAACCCGGCCAGCAGCCGGACACATCCGTCAGTGGTCAAACCATGGTCGGGTGGGGGATCGGCACGTGCGTCCAGGTACAGCAAGAACTGTACAAGTTATGAAAATTGAATGGTTATTTTTGATCCGGATCACTAGAGTGGCAAGTGGCCTGTACGGGAAGGATGTCCCATGAGCCCTCAGCGCACGGTGAGTCATAGATTGACCCATAAAGCCATACAGAGTCTTCTACGCAAACGTTTCGCCCTGGCTGCCGCTACCTACGGGCTGGCATTGCTATTGGTCTGGGCGGCGATTTTTGCCGGTTACTACCGGGCCAGCGTGACCCAGGGCCTGGTCACCACCGGCCTGGTGGTCGCCAGCCAGGGTGTGCTCGGCTGGCTGTTCTTCAGCGGCCGCAACCTGCGTTTTCGCGATCCCAGCCTGACCGAGTTCCAGGTATTGCTGGGGCTGGCCTGGCAAACCTGGATGATGGCCAACCTCGAGCAGGCCCGGGGCACTTTCCTGGTGTTCTACCCGCTGATTCTGCTGTTCGGGCTGTTTCATCTGCCGCGTCGCAAATTCGTGCGTTGCGCGGTGCTGGTGTTTTTCAGCTTTGCCGCGCTCAACCTCTGGGAGGGCTACCAGTTCCGCCTGCCCGACCCTGGGCTGGCGGCCTTGCAGGTCGGTGTGCTGTTCGTGGTGCTGGCCTGGTTGTGCCTGTATGCGAGCTACGTGCAGGCCTCGCGCCTGCGCATGCGCCAGCGGCGGTTCGCCCTGCAGGCTCACCAGGACACCTTGCGCGGCATGATGCGCCAGCTGGAAGACCTGGTGGCCACCGACGAACTGACCGGCCTGTACAACCGACGGCATTTCCTGCGCCTGGCGTCCCGTGAGCTGGAGTTGATGGAGCCGGGCACGGTGCATGGCCTGGCGCTGATCGATCTCGATCATTTCAAGCGCATCAATGATGTGCACGGGCATGCGGCCGGCGACCAGGTGTTGCAGGCCTTTGCCGGGGTGGCCGGGGCCTGCGTGCGCGAGGGTGATGTGCTGGCGCGCTACGGTGGCGAAGAATTCGTGCTGCTGCTGCCCAATGCCGATCCCGACCGTCTGACGGCCTGTTGCGAGCGCCTGCGCCTGGCCTTCACCCAGGTCGAACTGGTCGGACTGGCGGTCGGCAACCTGAGCCTGTCGGTGGGCATGACCCTGGTCAGTGAGGACGACGATCTCGACGATGCCCTGCAGAGCGCCGACCAGGCGCTCTATCGCGCCAAGCGGGATGGGCGCAATCGTTGTTGTGCCGCCTGGGAGTTCAGCGATGCCTGAGTTGCGGGTCGGTGAGCGGGCCTGGTCGGTGGCGGCGGGCAGCAATCTGCTCGATGCCCTGAACCAGGCCGGCGTCAGGGTTCCCTACAGCTGCCGTGCCGGGAGTTGCCATGCCTGCCTGGTGCACTGCCTGCAGGGCGAGCCGCAGGACCGTCAGCCCGATGCCCTGGGGGCCGAGCAGCGTGAACGTGGCTGGCGCCTGGCCTGTCAGTGCCAGGTGCATGAGGACTTGTGCCTGGAAGTGTTCGACCCGCTGCGCGACGGTGCCCTGGCCCATATTGCCGGGCTCGACTGGGTGAGCCCGACGGTATTGCGTCTGCGCGTCCTGCCGGAGCGGCCTTTGCGTTATCGCGCCGGCCAGCATCTGGTATTGTGGACGGCGCAGGGGGTGGCACGTCCCTACTCGCTGGCGAGCCTGCCGCAGGAGGATCGCTGCCTGGAGTTCCACCTCGATTGCCGTCAGCCCGGCGAGTTCTGCGATGCGGCCCGGGGGTTCAGCCAGGGAGAGGCGATTCGTCTGGGCGAGTTGCGTGGTGGTGCCCTGCACTACGATCCCGACTGGCACGCCAGGCCGCTCTGGCTGCTGGCGGCCGGTACCGGCCTGGGGCCATTGTGGGGCGTACTGCGCGAGGCGTTGCGCCAGGGGCATGAGGGACCGATTCGTCTGGTGCACCTGGCCCATGACAGCACTGAGCACTACCTGGCTGCCGAACTGACCGCGCTGGCGGCAAGCCACGCCCCTCTCACGGTCGAATGCCTGAGTGCTGCCGAACTGCCGGAGTTTCTGGCCAAACTGCGGCTTGTCTCCCGACAGACCCTGGCTCTACTCTGTGGTGCCCCCAGCAGTGTCGAGGCCTTTGCCCGGCGTCTGTACCTGGCCGGATTGCCGCGCAACCAGCTGTTGGCGGATGTGTTCCTGCCACGTGGTTGAGTCCCTGTTGGGCGGAACCTGCTTTGCGCGAACGTGGAGCCCATGACAAGAGAGCCGAGATGACTGACGCGATTGTGATAGAGCGCGAAGGTGGCCTGCTGACCCTGCGCCTGAACCGTGCCGACAAGAAGAATGCCCTGACCCGAGCCATGTACGGTCAATTGGGCCAGGCCCTGCAACTGGCCGACGAGGACCCGGCGGTCAGGGCGGTGCTGATTCGTGGTAGCGACGAGTGCTTCACCAGTGGCAACGATATCGCCGACTTCCTCGAGGAGCCGCCCAGCGATCTCGACAGCCCGGTCTTCCATTTCATGCGCAACCTGCTCGATTGCCGCAAGCCGGTGGTCGCTGCCGTGGCAGGGCCCGCAGTGGGGATCGGCACGACCCTGCTGCTGCATTGCGATCTGGTCTATGTCAGCGCCGATGCCCGCTTGCGCATGCCCTTCGTCAATCTCGGGCTGTGCCCCGAGTTCGGTTCCAGCCTGCTGTTGCCACGCCTGGTCGGGCATGCCAAGGCTGCCGAGTTGCTGCTGCTGGGCGAAGGTTTCAGCGGGGAACAGGCGGCGGCCTGGGGGCTGGCGACGGCGGCCTTGCCGAGCGGGGCCGAGGCCTTGCTCAAGGCCAGGGAAGCCGCCTTGCGTTTCGAGCAGTTGGCGCCGTCGGCGGTGCAGGTCAGCAAGGCGTTGATGAAGTCACCGGATCGCGAGCAGTTGCGCCAGGTGGTGGAGGCCGAGGGCAAGCTGTTCGTCCAGCGCCTGCGTTCGCCTGAAGCGATTGCAGCGCTTTCGGGATTCCTGGCCAGGCGCTGAAGCCGGGTGCCGGCCTTGCCTGGTCAGTTCTGCCTGACGCCTGGGCTGCATGAGACCCGATCAGGATCGGCAGCACAGGAGAAATAGCAAAAGCCTGCAGTGCGTCATTTTCCAGGCATTAAAAAGCCTCGCGGCAGAATGCGGCGAGGCTTTGGTGCAGCGAGAGGTCAATCAGACCAGCGGGTCGCCGACGTGCAGGATCTTCATGCCGTTGGTGCCACCGATGGTGTGGTAGCTGTCGCCCTTGGTCAGGATCACCCAGTCGCCCTGTTCGACCACGCCGCGCTTGAGCAGCTCGTCGACCGCCGCCTGGCTGACCTGCTCGGGCGGCAGCGATGCCGGATCGAACGGTACGGTGTAGACACCCCGGAACAACGCCGCGCGCGCCTGGGTTTCACGGTGCGGGGAGAACGCGTAGATCGGTACGGAGGAACGGATCCGCGACATGATCAACGGCGTGTAGCCGCTTTCGGTCAGGGCGATGATCGCCTTGACGCCCGGGAAGTGGTTGGCCGTGTACATGGCCGCCAGGGCGATGCTCTGGTCGCAGCGTTCGAATACCTTGCCGATGCGGTGGCTGGAGGTCTTGCTGGTCGGGTGCTTTTCCGCACCGGCACAGATACGCGCCATGGCCTGTACCGCTTCGAGCGGATAGGCACCGGCGGCACTCTCGGCCGACAGCATGACGGCGTCGGTGTAGTCCAGCACGGCGTTGGCAACGTCGGACACTTCGGCGCGGGTCGGCATCGGGTTCTGGATCATCGACTCCATCATCTGGGTCGCGACGATCACCGCCTTGTTGTGGCGGCGTGCGTGCAGGATGATCTTCTTCTGGATGCCCACCAGCTCGGCGTCGCCGATTTCCACGCCGAGGTCGCCACGAGCAACCATGACCGCGTCGCTGGCCTGGATCAGACCGTCGAGGGTCTCGTCGTCGGCCACGGCTTCGGCACGCTCGATCTTCGCCACCAGCCAGGCGGTACCGCCGGCTTCGTCGCGCAGCTTGCGGGCGTATTCCATGTCGGCGGCGTCACGGGGGAAGGACACCGCGAGGTAATCCACTTCCATTTCGGCAGCCAGCTTGATGTCGGCCTTGTCCTTGTCGGTCAGGGCCGGAGCGGTCAGGCCACCGCCACGACGGTTGATACCCTTGTGGTCCGACAGCGGGCCACCGACGGTGACGATGCAACGCAGTTCGGTGTCGGTGGCGGTATCGACGCGCATGACCACGCGACCGTCGTCGAGCAGCAGTTCGTCACCTACACCGCAGTCCTTGACCAGGTCCGGGTAGTCGATGCCGACGACCTGCTGGTTGCCTTCGGTCAGCGGATGGCTGGTGGAGAAGGTGAATTGATCACCGATCTTGAGCTCGATACGCTTGTTGGCGAATTTGGCGATACGGATCTTGGGACCCTGCAGGTCACCCAGGAGCGCGACGAAGCGCCCGTGCTTGGCGGCGAGATCGCGGACCAGCTTGGCGCGAGCCTTGTGCTCGTCGGGGGTGCCGTGGGAAAAGTTCAGGCGGGCGACGTCCAGGCCAGCCAGGATCAGCTGTTCCAGAACTTCCGGCGAGTTGCTGGCCGGGCCCAGTGTGGCGACGATTTTTGTACGACGAACGGACATGCAGAGACTCCTGAGTTCAAGCGCAACAAGAGGCTACTATGGTCCCGTGCTGTAGTCATTGTTCATTTGCACTACTTTTCAGCGAAGAAGTTTTTTTCGGATATGTTGTTTGGCGAACATGCTGAAGATTTTCGCCAACGGGTCGATACACTGCCAAGAACAGGAGATACCCATGCGCATTTTGCTCGTTTTAGTCTTGGCAGCCAGTGTCGTCGGTTGCACCCGCTGGTCGATGAACAGCCACCTGAACAATGCCTATCGGTCCTACGATCGTGGCAACTGTGAAGACGTGATGCTGCAGTTGTCCCAGGTGGATCGCGAAAGCCGTACCCGGCCTTATGTGCAGCCGGAAGTCTCGATGTTGCGCGGCCAGTGCCTGGAACGCCAGAAACTGTTCGTCGATGCGGTGCAGACCTATCGTTTCATCATTACCCAGTACCCGTACAGCGAGTATGCCTACCGCGCCCAGGCCCGCCTGGAGACGTTGCGCCAGCTGGGGCATACTGACGCGGCCGTGCCCGCCCAGCCGCGGCCGGCACCGTTGTGATGACAAATGAAATATGAACTGGCTCTCTGCCAGCTTTCAGCTAAAGTTCGGGTGTATGGTTTCAGTTTTATCAATTCGTTTGAGTTGAAAACCATGGCTCGGTAGAGGTTTGTGACGCAGCACAGGGCTGTCGTCGCGCCGAGGCCAAGGGAGAGCGGGGCGGCCAGTCCTGCTCCGAAGCACTAGCGCGGCCATGCTGAATGGTCTTGTATAGCGATTATCAACATGCCTACCGAGCGTCGAATCGAGCGGCACCAATTGCCGTACTTCCTCAGGGTGTTCAACCGTTTCACCGACAGGCCCATTGGCTATCTGGGCAATGTTTCCGACAAGGGGCTGATGTTGATCAGCCAGTTGCCATTGCTGGTGAATGCCGACTTCGAACTGCAATTGAAACTTCCCGGTCCCGACGACACTGTTCAGCTCATTGACCTGAACGCCCGATGCCTGTGGTCGCATGAAGAGGCGACGCCGTGTTATTACGACTCCGGTTTCGTTCTGCACGAGCCGCCCGAGGCGTATTACAAGCTGGTGGAGGCGTTGCAGCACTACTTCAGCTTCTATCCGTTGGAGGCCTCGGCCTAGTGGCCTCGATGCCCAGGCCCGGCCTTAGGCTGTGTACGAAATTGTTTGAAACGCAGGTTAGGCAAGGCAAAAACCGGCGAGGAACGCCCGGGGTCGCGCCCGACTTGACTGGTTGTCAATGAGCATTCCGAGCCGGTTTTTAACGCCGCATAACCAAGTTTCAAGCGATCTCGTACATAGCCTAGAGGGTGCCGGCCTTTTTCCAGCTCAGATAGCGGCTGACCAGTTCGGCACCGAGCTCGCCCGGGCGGGCATCGAGCACCGGTACGCCGTGAGCGTTCAGCCGCTCATGCAGGTGGGCGCGGGCATTGAGGTAATCGACCGTGCCGCAGTAGGCGAGGGCCTCGTCCAGCGTCTGCACCGGGTTCTGGCATAGCTGGTCGAGGATTTCCTCGCGCAGGCTGGCCACCAGCACGCGATGCTGGCGACCCAGGCGCTTGACCGCCGTCAGCAACTCCTCGTCGTCCTCATCACGCAGGTTGGTGATCAGCACCACCAGAGCCCGGCGTTTCTGTCGGGCCAGGACCTGACTCACCGCCGCCTGGTAATCCGCCGGGCGCTGGCTGCTGTCCAGGTCGTAGACGGCATTGAGCAGCAGGTTGAGCTGGCCCTGGCCCTTGACCGGCGCGAGGAAGCGCGGCTGGTCGCCGGCAAAGGTGCTCAGGCCGACCGCATCGCCCTGGCGCAAGGCGACATGGCTGAGCAGCAGGCAGGCATTGAGCGCGTGGTCGAAATGCGCCAGTTCGCCATCCTGGCTGCGCATCCGGCGGCCGCAATCGAGCATGAAGATGATCTGCTGATCGCGCTCATCCTGATATTCGCGGGCAATCGGCGTGCGTTGCCGGGCGGTGGCCTTCCAGTCGATCTGGCGCAGGCTGTCACCCTCGCGGAATTCGCGCAACTGATTGAATTCCAGGCCCAGTCCGCGGCGCTGGCGTTGGCGCACCCCGAGCTGGCTGAGCCAGTTGTCCACCGCCAGCAGGCGTGCGCCGTAGAGGCGGGCGAAATCCGGGTAGACCCGGGTGGCGTCATCGAGCGCCAGATAACGCCGCCCGGACCAGAGCCCCAGCGGGCTCGGCAGCTGGATTTCGCAGCGTTCGAAGGTGAAATGCCCACGGCGTACGGGGCGCACGCGGTAGCCCAGCTCGCCCTTTTCCCCCGGCCGCAGGACGATGGACTGCGGCAGGTGCTCGAAGCCCAGGCCCTCGGGGACGTGGTCGAAGACCTGCAGCCGCAGTGCCTGCGGATAATCGTGCTGCAGCTCGATGCGGATCTCGCCCCAGCGACCCAGCGCCAGGCTGCCGGGTACCTGCCGTAACAGGCGTGGTGACGGCAGGCGCCGCAGCCGCGCGGCATCGAGCGAAGCCAGCAGCAACAGCGCCAGCAGCAGTCCCCAGCCAATCGAGTCGAGACTTTCCGGCAGTTCGACGGCGAGTGCCTTGAGCGAGCCGAGCAGGATGCCGAGCCCGAGCAGCACGCCCAGCCAGGTCAGCAGCAGTCGTGACGGTTTCATCGCGGGTGCCTGCTCACAGGCGTGGTGCCGGGACCTGGTCGAGCAGTTGCCGCAGCACCTGTTCGACCGACAGGCCTTCTATGTCCAGTTCCGCAGCGATACGCACCCGATGGCGCAAGACGGCCAGGGCACAGCCCTTCACATCGTCCGGGATCACGAACTCGCCACCGCGCAACAGGGCGCGGGCACGGGCGCCGCGCACCAGGGCGATCGAGGCGCGGGGGCCGGCGCCAAGGGTCAGGCCGGGCCAGCTGCGGGTGGCGCGGGCCAGGCGCACGGCATAGTCGAGGACCTGCCCGTCCAGCGGCAGGTCGCTGGCAATACGTTGCACGACCAGCACGTCCTTGGCCTGCAGCACGGTGCGCAGCGGCTGCACGTCGAGCATGTCGGCCCTGGTCGAGCGGGCGACCTGGCGGACCATCTCCAGTTCCTGCTCGGCATCGGGGTAGTCCATGCGCAGCTTGAGCATGAAACGGTCCAGTTCGGCCTCGGGCAACGGGTAGGTGCCTTCCTGTTCGATCGGGTTCTGCGTCGCCAGCACCATGAACGGCTGGGCGATGGGCAGTGCGCGTCCCTCCAGGGTGACCTGGCGCTCCTGCATGGCTTCGAGCAACGCCGCCTGGGTTTTCGCCGGGGCCCGGTTGATCTCGTCCGCCAGCAGCAGGTTGGTGAACAGCGGCCCCTTGCGCAGCTTGAACTGTTCGGTCTGCAGGTCGTAGACCGCGTGGCCGGTGACGTCGCTGGGCATCAGGTCCGGGGTGAACTGGATGCGCGCGAACTCGCCGCCGAAACAGCGGGCCAGTGCGCGCACCAGCAGGGTCTTGCCGAGTCCGGGAACGCCTTCGAGCAGGACGTGGCCACCGGCGATCAGCGCGGTGAGCACATCGTCGATCACCGCGTCCTGGCCGATCAGGGCCTTGCGCAGCTCATGGCGCACGGCCTGGACCAGTTGGCTGGCGCGGTGGCGCTGCTGCAGGGCATGGGCTTCGGCGTCGACCGGGGTCGACGGTTCCGTTGGATGTTCGCTCATAGGGCATTCCTGAGAGTTTGCAGGTGGGCGACCTGGCGGCTGAAGTCGGCGCTGGACAGCCGCTGTTTCGGCCGCGGGCGCAAGGCCTGGCTGATGGCGCTGGTGGGTTGGCGGGTCAGGCGGGCGAGCACCTGCCACTGGTCGGCGACGGCCAGTCGTTCGAAACCGGGGTGGCGCCTGCGGGCACGGCGCAGGATGTCCTGTTGCAGGACCCGCAGCAACGCCTGCTGGCCACTGCGGCGCAACAGGAAGTCGGCGCTGGCCCGCAGGTGTTCCTGCAATTGTCGACGAGCTTTCGGTGCCGGCGCCTGCAAGGGGCCATGACGCAGGCCGACATGCCACAGCCACAAGGCAATCAGCGCGGCGAGGGCCGTCAGCGCCTGGGGGAAGTAGCGCAGCAGCAGGCTGAAGAGACTGTCGTGGGCGGTGTTGAACAGCAGGGTGACGGCACTGTCCTGAGCCAGGTACCAGAGCAGCCAGGCGTTGTCGTAGCGGCCGATGGCGGCGTTGGTCCAGAGTTCGGCGTCGGTCAGTACGGTGACCGAGCCCAGGCCGTAATTCATCTGCATCAGATGGGTGGAGGTGGCGCTGTTGGCCCAGGATTGCACCAGGTTCTTCGGATCGGACAGATGGAAGGCGGTGTCGAAGCTGAAGTAGGCGGGGGCTTCTTCATCCTCAAGGTACATGCGGGTCAGTTTCGGGTAGTACGGGTCTTCGGGTTCCGGTCCGTCGCCCTTGAGGTCCCGGCTCAGGGTCTGGCGCAGTTGCACACGGTCCAGCAGCAGGTCACCGCTGCGTCCCAGTTTCGGGTCCCACAGCGCTTGGGCGACGAACAGCAGGCGTCCGCCGGCCCGTGCCCAGTTGAGCACCTGGTCGGCCTGGCGTGGGGTCATGTCCGAGCGATCGCCCAGCAGCATCAGGGTGTGGTGGCGCGGCTCGAGGTCCGGCAGGATGCGCAGATCGTTGGCATGGCTGACCGCGAGACCCCGCTCGCGCAGAAAGCTTTCCGCGGCGAGATAGGGATAGGCGCGGGCCTCGGGCGAGGGGCCATGGTCGATGACCACCTCATGGGGTTCCACCCGGTGATAGACGTACAGGCCCAGGCCGAGCAGCAGGCCGCCGATCAGTCCGGTGCCGAGCAACCAGGAGCGGCGCTTCATGGGCGCACCTGCGGGCCGAACAGCACGCGCCAGCCGTTGCACAACTGCTGTTGCAGGTGAGGCGGCGGCAGGTGGTGGCCGTAGGCGAGATTCTGCCAGTGGTCGGTGAGTTGCTGGCTGAAGGCCTGGAGTGCCGGTTGCTGCAGTTGCGCGACCCGTGCCAGGACCTGGCCCTCGGTGTCGGCGCTTTTCAGCGGCAGTTGGAAATCATGCAGCAGGCGGCTCAGCAGGCCGCGATAGAGCAGGCTCATGGCCTCGCGTGGCTGGCAGGGCCAGAGCGCTTCGGCGCTGGCGGCGATGTCCTCGGGCAGGCTGTCGACGCCCAGTTCGAGACCGAACAACTGCGCCGGGGCATCGCCCCGTGGTTTGGCCGGTGGCTTCGGGCGGCGGCTGACGAAGGTCTGCAGCCAGTCGCGGTAACGCCAGAGCAGCCAGGCGGTCAGGCCGAATACCGTGCCCCAGAGCAGCACCGACAGGCCATCGGCGAGTCGGCCGAAAGTGTGGCTGTCGAGCAGGCCAAGCAGGCTCTGCAGCCAGCCGGGAGCCGCCTTGGGGTGTGGTTCTTCGGGAGGTTGCGCCAATCGCCAGCGGGTGATGGTTTCCCGGTTCCTGAAAGGGGGCGCGTCCAGCAACCGGGTGATCGAGTCATGGGCCTGCTGACTGCTCAGCGGTTGTTGCAGCAGGCGCGGACTGTTCGGTGCTGGCGGTTCGGCGGCCAGGCTCGGGCTCGGACTGCCGATCAGCAGCAGGCCGCCGATCATCAGGCTGGCAATGGCCGGTGCCAGTCGCTGGCGCAGTTGGCGGAAGATCAGCTCGATGTCCCAGGCCTCCAGCACGGTGCGCCGGTTCAGGTAGAGGCTGAAGCCGCAGGCGACGTAGACCGGCTCCCAGGCAATCAGCACCAGGGCGTAGAACAGATTGGTCAGGTGCTCCAGCCACCACCAGTCGAATTGGGCGGCGAACACCACTTTCTGCCAGTCCCAGTCGAGTTCGACCTGGCGCGGCAGCAAGAGATAGAAGAGTGCCATGCAGCCGATCCACAGCACCGTTTCCAGATGCACGCCGATCAGCGTCAGCCAGTGGGCGCCACGGCTCGCCTGGGGCAGCAGGACGCGCAGGCGTTGCTGGCGGGCCTCGCCGCCGAGCCCTTCGAGCTGCTGCACGGGCAGGGTGAAGCTGCGGCTCATGCTCAGGCGGCGCCAGGTCAGGCTCGCCAGCAGTTGCGGCTTGAGCAGTCGGGGCCAGGCCTGCAGCGCCTGTTTCAAAGTCGGGGTGTCGCCGAACAGCGCCCTGGACAGGATGTGCAGCGGCAAGCGTTCGAAGGCCGGCTTGAGCCACCAGAACAGCAGTAGGGCAATCGACGGGTGTTCCCAGAACAGCAGGCTGAGCAGGGCGAAGACCGGCAGGGTGACGATCGCCCAACTGATCATCAGCAGGCCACGGTGTTGCCGTGCGAGCAGGATGCCCAGGTCCATGGCCTCCCAGGTGCTGCGCGGGCGGATCGCGACGCTGGCGTCAGTCAGGCGCATGGCGGTTCCGTCCGGCGCAGAGCAGATAGCCGCCGACCAGCAGCCACAGGCCGCCGCCCACCAGGTACTTCACCGTGTTCGTCGGCCGGGTCAGGGAGGACCAGTAGGCTTCGATGAAGGCGGCGATCAGCAGGAACAGGATGACCCCGGCAACCAGGCGAATACTGCTTTTCGCCGCCAGGCGCAGGGCTTCGCCGCGGGGCAGGCGGCCTGGCGCCAGCAGCGACCAGCCCAGTTGCAGCCCGGCAGCGCCGGCCAGGGCGATGGCGGTCAGCTCGAAGGCACCATGGCCGATGACGAAGGACCAGAAGGTCTGACCGAAACCGATCTGGGTCAGGTGGCCGGCCACTGCGCCGATCGTCAGGCCATTGAACAGCAGGAAGAACAGGCTGCCGAGGCCGAACAGCAGGCCGCCGGCGAAGGTCTGGAAGGCAATGCCGATGTTGTTCATGATGTAGTAGCCGAACATCGCCCAGTCCTCGCTGGAGGCCCGGGCGGCGGTGCGACCCAGTCGGCTGGCGTCGGGATCGTACATGCTCTGCATGTCGGCGACCTGCTGCGGGCTGACGACGCTATAGACCAGGTCCGGGAACAGGTAGACCAGTACGCCGGTCAGCAGCAGGCTGCCGAAGAACAGCAGGCAGGCCGCCAGGACGAACGGCCATTGCTGGCGCACCAGTCGGGGAAAATCGGCAAGGACGAAGCCCAGCAACTGGCCGCCCAGGCGGCTGCGATGCCGGTAGAGTTGCTGGTGCCCGCGCAGGGCCAGTTGCTGCAGCGGGTCGACCAGGTGACTGCTGTAGCCGCGTTCCCGGGCCAGGGCCAGTTGATGGCACAGCCGCCGATAGGCTGTGGGAAACTCCGTGCTCGCATCGGTCTTGGCCTTGCCGCGCTCGAGTTGCTCGAGCAGCTCGCCGAAACGTTGCCACTCGGGCTGGTGGCGGCTTTCGAACAGACCCTGTTTCATGTCGGCCCCAACAGGCCGCGGGCAATGCCGTTCAGCTCGCTCACCGCCAGCGACGGTGGCACCCGCAGTACCGGGGCCAGCAGGCTGGCCAGTTCCTCGACCCGCTCGGCGGACAGTTCGCCCTGGCGCTCGGCAAAGCTCAGCAGGGCCCGCTGCTCGTGCAGGCGCAGGGCGAATGCCGCGGTGCGTGGCATGGCATCAGGCAGGCTGGGGCGTTTCAACGCCTGTTCGCGGTAGATCACCAGGGTGCCGCCGGCCAGGTCACCGAGGCGCTTGAACGCCGGGTGCTGCAGGCAACTGAGTGCGCCCAGGCAGTAGCCGAACGGCAGCATGTCGACGAAGCGCAGCAGGTTGCGGGTCAGCGAGGCGGACCAGCCGATGGGCGTACCGTCGTCGTGCACCACCCGCAGCCCCATCAGTTGCTTGCCGGGCGAACGGCCCTGGTTGAGCACTTCGAACAGCACCATGTACCACCAACTGACCAGGAACAGCAGGATCGAGCCGAGTCCGGCGCCCAGCTTGTCCAGCAGCGCCAGGACCGACAGCAGCACCCCGAGGATCACGCCACGTACGCCCAGGTCGATGGCGAAGGCGACCGCCCGCGCCGGCAGGCCGGCCGGGCGCAGGGGCAGGTCGATACCCTCCGGGGTTTCGACCTGGTGACGGGTGTCCAGTGGCGTTGGCAGCGGTGCATTCCTTGTCAGGCGTGAAGTCTGGCACATGATCGGCATGTGGGCCGATCCTAGCCAGCGCTGGCGGGCTGCGCAACTGAACTCTTGCTGCGCGGCCCTGCAATCGCTTGTATGGATAAGTTGTGCCGTGCGTCTGGCCCAGCGGACGGTCGAGCGCCTAGACTGCTGCAGTCTTTTGTTCAGGAATCCGCCGTGACCTCCATCTTCTGGTACGACTACGAAACCACCGGGATCAATCCGCGCAACGATCGCGCCCTGCAGGTGGCAGGCATCCGTACCGATGCCGAGCTCAACGAGATCGATGAACCGGTCAACCTCTATTGCCGGCCCAGCGAGGACATCCTGCCTCATCCGGCGGCCTGCCTGATTACCGGTATCACCCCGGCCTGCTGGCCAGCCAGGGCCTGGACGAGGCCGATTTCATGACACGGGTGCACGCCCAACTGGCGCGGCCGGGGACCTGCGGCGCCGGCTACAACACCCTGCGTTTCGACGATGAGGTGACCCGCTACAGCCTGTATCGGAATTTCTTCGATCCTTATGCCCGCGAATGGCAGGGGGGCAACAGCCGCTGGGATCTGATCGACGTGGTGCGTACCGCCTATGCGCTGCGTCCGGAGGGGATCGTCTGGCCGCAGGAGGACGGGCGGGTGACCCTCAGGCTGGAGCGGCTGACCGCGGCCAACGGCATCGACCATGGTCATGCCCACGAGGCCCTCTCCGATGTGCGGGCGACCATCGCCCTGGCCCGGCTGATCCGGGAAAGGCAGCCGCGGCTGTATGACTGGCTGTTCCAGTTGCGCAGCAAGCAGCGTGTGCTCGATCAGATTCGCCTGTTGCAGCCCATGGTGCATATCTCCGGGCGTTTTTCCGCCGCCCGCAGCTACCTGGGGGTGGTTCTGCCGCTGGCCTGGCATCCACGCAACCGCAACGCATTGATCGTCTGTGACCTGCATGAGGATCCGCAGCCGCTGCTGGACCTCGATGCCGAGTCGTTGCGTCGACATCTTTATACCCGCCGCGAGGACATGGCCGAGGGGCAATTGCCGGTACCGCTCAAGTTGATTCATGTCAATCGCTGCCCGGTAGTGGCGCCGATGAATGTTTTGCGCGAGCCGGACCGGCAGCGCCTGCAACTGGATATGGCGCTTTATGAATCCCGGAGCCTGCGACTGAATGCCGCACAGGAAGTTTGGCGGGATAAAGTCCAGGCGATTTACGCGGCCGAGGATTTCACGCCCAGCGAGGACCCGGAGCAGCAGTTATACGACGGTTTTCTCGGTGACCGGGATCGTCGTTTATGTGAACAAGTCCGCAATTCCGGGCCCGAGCAACTGGCTCGCGATCAGTGGCCTTTCGATGATGAGCGCTTGCCTGAATTACTTTTCCGTTATCGCGCGCGCAACTTTCCCGGGAGCTTGAGTGAAGAAGAGCAACAGCGCTGGCAGAGGTTTTGCCGAGAGCGCCTGAGTGACGCCAGCCGGGGCGCGCCGAATACCCTGGAGCAATTTCGGCAGGCACTCGCCAGCAGTTTTTCCAATGCCACGGCGGAGCAGGCAAAAGTGCTCGACGAATGGCAGCATCATGCACAGTATTTGTGCGCTCGTTTTAACGTCTCGCTGGACTGAACAGGCCGGCAGGGGAAAACGAGTCAATAAAAAAACGCCAGCAAGCTGGCGTTTTTCTGACGGAGCGCGAGGCTCTACGACGGGTCTTTCGCTTAGCCCAGCAGAGTGGCCCAGCTTTCAACCACGTCACCACCCCACTTGGCTTTCCACTCTTTCAGAGTCTTGTGGTTGCCACCTTTGGTTTCGATGACTTCGCCGTTGTGCGGGTTCTTGTACTGCTTGACCTTGCGCGCACGCTTGGTACCGGTAGTTTTGACCGCGCCGCCACGTGGGGCTTTTTCCTTGGCGTGTGGGTCGAGGATCAGTTGGCAGTCGCGCAGCGACTTGCCGTACTTGGCCAGCAGGGCGCGCAGTTGCTCTTCGAACTCCATTTCCTTTTTCAGGGCGCCGTCTTTTTCCATCGCAGCCATCTGCGCTTGCAGTTCTTTGATAGCTTCTTCAGTGGCGCGATATTTGTTGATCAGGGACATGAGGACTACCTTATGTGATTCGTGTATGACAGGGACAGTGCTGTAATAGTAGTCAGACAATTTGCCTAAGTAAACAAGTAAGAGAATGTTTGTTGCATTTGATACTTTAAACTTTGTCGATTGCCGATGTGTGCCAGTTAGATGTTGTGCCCGGCTCCCCTGAAAATAGTCTGGCGCGTGGGAGGGCTGAACTATCGGAATTGCCACGGGGTCTGTAGCTGTATGCGTCCGGTGAGGCCCGGCCGGTGTGCTCTTGCAAGGAATACTGCAGTTTTGCCGCGCAATCGCTAGAATGGCCGCCTTTGCGAAGTTCTGGAGTTTCCCCCTCATGCGCACTTTCCGGCTGGTGATCGCTTGCCCCGACCGCGTTGGCATCGTTGCCAAAGTCAGTAATTTCCTGGCGTCCTACAACGGCTGGATCACCGAAGCGAGCCATCATTCCGATAATCAGAGCGGCTGGTTCTTCATGCGTCACGAAATTCGTGCCGACAGCCTGCCGTTCGGCCTGGAGGCTTTCCGCGAGGCGTTTGCGCCGATCGCCGAAGAGTTTTCCATGACCTGGCGTATCACCGACACCGAGCAGAAGAAACGCGTGGTGCTGATGGCCAGCCGCGAGTCCCACTGCCTGGCCGACCTGCTGCACCGCTGGCACAGCGACGAGCTGGACTGCGATATCGCCTGCGTGATCTCCAACCACGACGACCTGCGCAGCATGGTCGAATGGCACGGTATCCCCTACTACCACGTGCCGGTGAATCCGCAGGACAAGGCGCCGGCGTTCGCCGAAGTCTCGCGCCTGGTCAAGCACCATGAAGCCGATGTGGTGGTGTTGGCGCGCTACATGCAGATCCTGCCGCCGCAGTTGTGCCAGGAGTATGCTCACCAGGTGATCAACATCCACCACAGCTTCCTGCCGTCGTTCGTCGGTGCCAAGCCCTACCACCAGGCCTCGATGCGTGGGGTGAAGCTGATCGGCGCGACCTGCCACTACGTGACCGAAGAGCTGGACGCCGGCCCGATCATCGAGCAGGACGTGGTTCGGGTCAGCCACAGTGATAGTATCGAAGACATGGTGCGTTTCGGCCGCGATGTCGAGAAGATGGTGCTGGCCCGTGGCCTTCGTTACCACCTGGAAGACCGTGTGCTGGTGCACGGCAACAAGACCGTGGTGTTCTGATAGCCGTTTGATAGCCCGCTGGCGGGCCTGGAGGTTTGATCATGGGCGACCCACTCGACAAGGCCACCTCCAAGGCACCGCCGACCCTCGGTGAAGGCTGCCTCAGCCGTTACGACCCCGAGGCCATGAGCAGCGAGGACGGCACCGAGTTTCCCGGTGCCGCCGAACTCTGGCGGCAGATGCAGGAAGCCCCTGCAACCGACAAGCCCGCATCCTGAGCCCAGGCCTGTTCCCTTTCCGATATCCCCCTACCGAGCCCGATGCTGAGCTCAGGATTCCAGTGGCCAGGCATGCGATAGAAGGTTGCGTGCGCCGAGCCGGATTGAGCCTAAGCTGATAAGGCCTCTGCTCCCCAGGGGACGTGCGGTTCGTGCTGTCGAGCGTTTGCGGATCGATCCCCTCGTTTTCAGTTGGGCAGGCTCAAGAATCGATTGGGGGAGATGACATGAATGATGCTTCGCAGCTTGTGTTCGGCGCCGGCCCCGATGGTCTCGCCGTCGGCCAGGCCTTGCGCCTGGGCAATCGCCACGGTCTGATCGCCGGTGCGACCGGAACCGGCAAGACCGTCACCCTGCAGCGCCTCGCGGAGGCGTTCAGCGAGGCTGGCGTTGCGGTGTTCGCAGCGGATATCAAGGGCGATCTCTGTGGCCTCGGGGCTGCGGGCAACCCCCAGGGCAAGATTGCCGAACGGATCGCCGGCATGCCCTGGCTCGACTATAAGGCTGGGGGTTACCCACTGACCTTGTGGGATATCCACGGGCAGTCCGGTCATCCGTTGCGTACAACCCTGAGCGAGATGGGGCCGCTGCTGATCGGTGCCTTGCTGGAACTGACGGACAGCCAGCAGTCGGCATTGTACGCCGCCTTCAAGGTGGCCGATCGCGAAGGCTTGCTGTTGCTGGACCTGAAGGACCTCAAGGCCCTGCTCAATCATCTCAAGGAGCATCCGCAACTGCTGGGTGAGGACGCGGCCCTGATGACCACCGGCTCCAGCCAGGCGTTGCTGCGGCGCCTGGCCACCCTGGAGCAGCAGGGCGCCGAGGCCTTGTTCGGTGAGCCGGCCCTGCAACTGGAGGATATCCTGCAGCCGGCCGGCGACGGTCGTGGGCGGATTCATCTGCTCGATGCCAGCCGTCTGGTGCATGAGGCGCCCAAGGTCTATGCGACCTTCCTGTTGTGGCTGCTGGCGGAATTGTTCGAGCAGTTGCCCGAGCGTGGCGATGCCGACAAGCCGCTGCTAGCACTGTTTTTCGACGAAGCGCACCTGCTGTTCGCCGGAACCCCCAAAGCCCTGCAGGACCGCCTGGAGCAGGTTGTCCGGCTGATTCGCTCGAAGGGGGTCGGGGTATTCTTCGTCACCCAGTCGCCGGGTGATCTGCCCGACAGCATCCTGGCGCAGTTGGGTTTGCGTATCCAGCATGGCTTGCGTGCCTTCACCGCGCGGGAACAGAAGTCGTTGCGGGCCGTTGCCGAGGGCTTTCGTCCCAATCCGGCGTTCGATGCCTTGTCGGTGCTGACGGAACTGGGGATCGGCGAAGCGCTGGTGGGAACCTTGCAGGACAAGGGCACGCCGGCCATGGTCCAGCGCGTCTTGATCGCGCCGCCACAGTCGCGGATAGGCCCGTTGAACGGGGCCGAGCGAGCGGCGCTGATCGCCGGCTCGCCGCTGCTCGGTCGATATGACCGGCCCATCGATCGTGAGTCGGCCTATGAAATCCTCCTGGCTCGCAACACGCTGGGGGCGGAGCCTGTGTCTCCCATTGACAAGCCGGCTGGCGAAGACCCGAGCCTGGCGGACAAGGCGGGCGAGTTTCTCGGGTCGGTGGCCGGGCAGGCGCTCAAGTCCGCCGTGCGTCAGGCCGCCAATCAGTTGGGGCGACAACTGGTGCGCGGCTTGATGGGCTCGCTGCTCGGCGGCAGCAAGCGGCGCTGACGACTCAGGCCTTGGGGCGGGCGTGGCTGGCCAGGCGTTCGAGGGCGGCGCGCAGTTTCGGGTCGCTGATGCCCTCGGCCGTCTCCTGGATGGTTTGCGCCGCGTTGGCGGAGAGGTCCAGGGTGTGACCGGCGGCGCCCTGCTGGACGGTCGGTGGTTGCACCTTGAACAGGATACGGATCAGCCCGCTGAACACGTCGAAGGCCTGCAACTGCCGTTGCAGACGCTTCTGCTGGTAGCGCAGGCGGGTCGCCCAGTGCCCGTCGGTGACGATCAGCAACAGGGTGCCTTCACGCCACGACGCCACGTGACAGTGCTCGCGGGCAGCCGGCTGCAACTGGGTTTCCACCAGTCGCTGCAGGTGCGCGAGGCGCTGGGCGTGGCCGAAAATCGCCTTCAGCGGCTTGGCTTCGCGAAGCAGGACGGCGGGCGCCCGGGCCGGGAGAGGGCGAAATGCCATGATTTGGACACCTTAGGTAACAGAGCCGCCATGGTAGCAGAAACCGCCTGCACAGCCGGTCCCCATTGATGCGGGCCGGCTTTGCCCCTAAAGTCTGCACCCAAGTTCCGGGCTTGATGGCTTGAAGTTCGGGAAAAAGACCCTATTTTAGAGTGGCCCCGTAAAAGCGCTGTGCCAGTATCGTGGAATAACGCCACTTTTCTCACCACCGTTTCCGGGTAGAATACTCGTTCGCATGCGGCCATGAGGGCTGCTCGGGCGACTCTTGGGGCCGCCCTCCATCCCTATGTGTGGAAGAACCTGCCGATATGTTTGCGCCTTTGTTAAAGAAACTTTTTGGAAGCAAGAACGAGCGTGAAGTCAAACGCATGCTCAAGACGGTACAGATCGTCAATGCCTTCGAAGAGCAAATGGTGGCCCTTTCGGACGAGCAGTTGCGCGCCAAGACCGGAGAGTTCAAGGCCCGCATAGCCCAAGGTGAAACCCTCGACAAGATCCTGCCGGAGGCTTTCGCCGTTGCCCGTGAGGCCGGCAAGCGTGTCATGGGCATGCGCCACTTCGACGTGCAGTTGATCGGCGGCATGACCTTGCACGAAGGCAAGATCGCGGAAATGCGTACCGGTGAGGGTAAAACCCTGGTGGCAACCCTGGGTGTTTACCTCAACGCACTGTCCGGCAAGGGCGTGCACGTGGTGACGGTGAACGACTACCTGGCTCGCCGCGACGCCAACTGGATGCGTCCGTTGTATGAATTCCTCGGCCTGACGGTGGGGGTCGTCACCCCGTTCCAGCCGCCGGAAGAGAAGCGTGCCGCCTACGCCGCCGACATCACCTACGGCACCAACAATGAATTCGGTTTCGACTACCTGCGCGACAACATGGCGTTCAGCATGGAAGAGAAGTTCCAGCGCGAGCTGAACTTCGCCGTGATCGACGAAGTCGACTCCATCCTGATCGACGAAGCCCGTACCCCGCTGATCATTTCCGGCCAGGCCGAAGACAGCTCGCGGTTGTACACCGAGATCAACAAGCTGATCCCGCGACTGACCCAGCACGTCGAGGAAGTCGAGGGCGTGGTGACCCAGGAAGGTCATTTCACCATCGACGAGAAGACCCGCCAGGTCGAACTGAACGAGGCCGGTCACCAGTACATCGAGGAAATGCTCACCCAGGTCGGCCTGCTGGCCGAGGGCGAGAGCCTGTACTCGGCGCACAACCTGGGCCTGTTGACCCACGTCTATGCCGGCCTGCGTGCGCACAAGCTGTTCCACCGCAACGTCGAGTACATCGTGCAGGATGGCCAGGTGGTCCTGGTCGACGAGCACACCGGTCGTACCATGCCGGGCCGCCGCCTGTCCGAGGGCCTGCACCAGGCCATCGAAGCGAAGGAAAACCTGAACATCCAGGCCGAAAGCCAGACCTTGGCTTCGACCACCTTCCAGAACTACTTCCGTCTCTATACCAAGCTGTCCGGCATGACCGGTACCGCCGACACCGAAGCGTTCGAGTTCCATCAGATCTACGGTCTGTCGGTGATGGTGATCCCGCCGAACAAGCCGCTGGCGCGCAAGGACTACAACGACCTTGTGTTCCTGACTGCCGAAGAGAAGTACGCGGCGATCATTGCCGACATCGAGGAGTCCCTCAAGCAGGGCCGTCCGGTGCTGGTGGGTACCGCGACCATCGAGACCTCCGAGCACATGTCCAACCTGCTCAAGCAGAAGGGCATCGAGCACAAGGTCCTGAACGCCAAGTTCCACGAGAAGGAAGCGGAAATCATTGCCCAGGCCGGTCGTCCGGGCGCGCTGACCATCGCCACCAACATGGCCGGTCGTGGTACCGACATCCTGTTGGGCGGCAACTGGGAAGTCGAAGTCGCCTCCCTGGAAAACCCGACACCGGAGCAGATCGCGCAGATCAAGGCTGATTGGCAGAAGCGCCACCAGCAGGTGCTCGAGGCGGGTGGCCTGCAGGTGATCGCTTCCGAGCGTCACGAATCGCGGCGTATCGACAACCAGTTGCGCGGTCGTGCCGGTCGCCAGGGCGACGCCGGTTCCAGCCGCTTCTACCTGTCCCTGGAAGACAGCCTGATGCGTATCTTCGCCTCCGATCGGGTGAAGAACTTCATGAAGGCCCTGGGCATGCAGCCGGGCGAGGCGATCGAGCACCGCATGGTGACCAACGCCATCGAGAAGGCCCAGCGCAAGGTCGAAGGCCGCAACTTCGATATCCGCAAGCAACTGCTCGAGTTCGACGACGTCAACAACGAACAGCGTAAAGTGATCTATCACATGCGTAACACGTTGCTGGCTGCCGACAATATCGGCGAAACCATCGCCGACTTCCGCCAGGACGTGCTCAACGCCACCGTCAGCGCCCATATTCCTCCACAGTCGCTGCCCGAGCAGTGGGATGTGGCGGGCCTGGAATCGGCCATCGAGAGCGATTTCGGCGTGAAGCTGCCGATCCAGCAATGGCTCGACGAAGACGATCACCTGTACGAGGAAACCCTGCGCGAGAAGCTGCTCAACGAGTTGCTGGCGGCGTACAACGAGAAGGAAGATCAGGCCGGCGCCGAAGCCCTGCGCACCTTCGAGAAGCAGATCGTGCTGCGTGTGCTGGACGACCTGTGGAAAGACCACCTGTCGACCATGGACCACCTGCGTCATGGTATCCACCTGCGCGGTTATGCGCAGAAGAACCCGAAGCAGGAGTACAAGCGCGAGTCGTTCACCCTGTTCTCCGAACTGCTGGACTCGATCAAGCGCGACTCGATCCGCGTGCTCTCCCACGTTCAGGTGCGCCGCGAAGATCCGGCCGAAGAGGAAGCCCGCCTGCGTCGCGAAGCCGAGGCACTGGCCCAGCGCATGCAGTTCCAGCACGCCGAGGCGCCTGGCCTGGAAGCGTCGGAAGCCGAGCAGCAGGGTGAAGAGGTCGATGTCGCCCTGGCCACCGCACCGGTACGCAACGAACAGAAACTGGGCCGCAACGAACTGTGCTACTGCGGTTCGGGCAAGAAGTACAAACACTGTCACGGCCAGATCAACTAAGGTTTCTGCCGGACACTGAAACACCCGCGCCGCGACCGGCATCAGCCGTCGCGGCGTTTTTCCATTTGAAACACTGTCCGTTGTGGCGACAGTGCATATCACCTTGAGAGGAGCGCATTCATGGCTGTTGGTCTTGGTCCTTTGCCAACGTTGCACCCGGTCGCCGGTTTTGAACTCGGTATCGCCTCGGCCGGAATCAAGCGCCCCGGGCGCAAGGACGTGGTCGTGATGCGTTGTGCCGAAGGTTCCACGGTGGCTGGCGTGTTCACCCTCAATGCCTTCTGCGCGGCGCCGGTGATCCTGGCCAGGCAGCGCGTGCAGGGCACGGTACGTTACCTGCTGACCAACACCGGCAACGCCAACGCCGGCACCGGTGAGCCCGGCCTGGCCGCTGCCGCGCGCACCTGTGCCAAGCTGGCCGAGCTGGCGGGTGTCGATGCCGAGGCCGTGCTGCCGTACTCCACCGGGGTGATTGGCGAGCCGCTGCCGGTCGAGAAGATCGAGGGTGCCTTGCAGGCGGCCCTGGACGACCTGTCCGTGGACAACTGGGCCGCTGCCGCCACCGGCATCATGACCACCGATACTCTGCCCAAGGGCGCCAGCCGCCAGTTCCAGCATGACGGCGTGACTGTCACCGTGACCGGCATCAGCAAGGGCGCCGGGATGATTCGCCCGAACATGGCGACCATGCTCGGCTACATCGCCACCGATGCCAAGGTTTCCCGCGAAGTCCTGCAGAACCTGATGCTCGACGGCGCCAACAAGTCGTTCAACCGCATCACCATCGATGGCGACACCTCGACCAACGACTGCTGCATGCTCATCGCCACCGGTCAGGCCAACCTGCCGGAAATCACCGAAGCCAGCGGCCCGCTGTTCGCCGCGCTGAAACAGGCGGTGTTCGAAGTCTGCATGGAAGTGGCCCAGGCCATCGTTCGCGATGGTGAAGGTGCAACCAAGTTCGTCACTGTCGAAGTCAACGGTGGCGGCACCCACCAGGAATGCCTGGATGTCGGTTACACCGTGGCTCACTCGCCACTGATCAAGACCGCGCTGTTCGCTTCCGACCCGAACTGGGGTCGTATCCTGGCGGCGGTGGGGCGTGCCGGCGTACCGAACCTGGACGTGAGCAAGATCGACGTGTTCCTGGGCGAAGTGTGCATCGCCAGCCGTGGCGCTCGTGCCGCGACCTACACCGAGGAGCAGGGGGCGGCGGTCATGTCCCGTGAAGAAATCACCATCCGCATCGAGTTGGGCCGCGGTGACTGCAGCGAAACCATCTGGACCACCGATCTGTCCCACGAATACGTGAAGATCAACGCGGAATACCGTACGTAAGTACCCGCGTCCCTGTGGGAGTCATCGCGAATGGCTCCCACGGCTTGCCGGACGAGGCTGTTCAGCTTCGGTGGATGGCAGATTTATAGGAGCTTTCAGCGTGAAACGCGTACATGTGGCTGCGGCCGTTATTCGAGGCAACGATGGGCGGATCCTGATCGCCCGGCGTGCCGACTCCCAGCACCAGGGTGGCCTGTGGGAATTCCCTGGCGGCAAGGTCGAGGAGGGCGAAGCGGTCCAGGCGGCACTGGCCCGCGAGCTGCAGGAAGAGCTGGGCATCGTGGTGACCGAAGCCCGCCCGCTGATCAAGGTGCAGCACGATTATCCGGACAAGCAGGTGTTGCTGGATGTCTGGGAGGTTTCGGCCTTCACCGGCGAGCCTCACGGTGCCGAGGGCCAGCCACTGGCCTGGGTGACGGCGCGGGAATTGCCGAACTACGAGTTCCCGGCGGCCAACCAGCCGATCGTCGCCGCTGCCCGTTTGCCGGGCGAATACCTGATCACCCCGGATGGCCTGGAGACTGCGCAACTGTTGCAGGGCATCCAGAAGGCGATTGCCGGCGGCATCAGGCTGGTCCAGTTGCGTGCACCGAATGGTTTCGATCCCAAGTACCGCGATCTGGCGGTCGATGCGGTCGGGCTGTGTGCCGGCAAGGCGCAATTGATGCTCAAGGGGCCGTTCGAGTGGCTGGGGGATTTCCCATCGGCCGGTTGGCATATCACCTCCGCACAACTGCGCAAGTACGCGGCTGCCGGACGTCCGCTGCCCAGGGAGCGCTGGCTGGCGGCGTCCTGCCATGATGCCGAGGAGTTGGCATTGGCCGAGCAGATGGGCGTGGATTTCGTTACCTTGTCGCCGGTGCAGCCAACTCGGACCCACCCGGATGCGCAACCTCTGGGTTGGGAGCGGGCCGGACAACTGATCGCCGGTTTCAACAGGCCGGTGTATCTGCTGGGAGGGGTTGGCCCTGGTGATTTGCCGCAGGCCTGGGAAAGCGGTGCCCAGGGTGTGGCCGGCATTCGGGCGTTCTGGCCGGACTGAAGACACAAGCCGGATTTATCCGCGGATGGCCCTCGGGCCATGCTCCAGCAGTACCGGCGCATTCGCGGATAAATCCGGCTTCGACCGTTATCCCGCTTTCACAGGAAGATCGGGAGGGGATTGTCAGTGGGAAACCGGCTTCTTGGCCGCTTCCCACAGGACCTCGGCAATTTTCTCGCGTCGGGCAATCAGCCTGGCGGTGACGAAAAACAGATCCGACAGCCGATTGATGTAGGCCATGCCCACGCCGCCCAGCGGCTCCAGGGCATTGAGCTCCTGGCAGCGGCGTTCGGCACTGCGTGCCAGGCTGCGGCAGACGTGGGCCTGGGCAATCAGCATCGACCCGCCTGGCAGGATGAAATTCTCCAGAGGGCCGAGTTCTTCGTTCCAGCGGTCGATAACGGCTTCCAGCCGTTCGATTTCGCTCTTGTCCAGCGCCTGGTACTCCGGCATGGCCAACTCGCCGCCGAGGTCGAACAGCCGATGCTGGCAAGGCGCAAGCACCTCGATCACCTCCTCCAGTTCCGGGTGGATCACCACCAGTTCCGCCAGCCCCGCCAGGAGCAGCCCAAGCTGGCTGTTGAGGCTGTCGACCTCGCCGATGGCCTCGATCCGTGGATGGTTCTTGGGTACGCGACGACCGTCGCCCAGCCCGGTTTCGCCGGTGTCACCGGTCCTTGTATAAATCTTCGACAGGCGAAAACCCATGGTTACAACTCCGTTTTATTGAGTTCGGGAAGCAGGGCCTGGTTGCTGGCCAGCGGCAGGCGCAGGGTGAAGCAGGTGCCCTGGCCGGGAGTCGACTGCACTTCCATCTGGCCCTTGTGGTTGTTGGTGATGATGAAATAGGACACCGACAGTCCGAGGCCGGTGCCCTGGCCGATCTCCTTGGTGGTGAAGAACGGTTCGAAGGTGCGCTTGCGGATGCTTTCGGGCATGCCGATGCCATTGTCCTCGACCTGGATTTCCGCCCAGGGCGGATTCAGCCGGGTGCGCAGGGTGATGCGCCCCGGTTCGCGGTCGTCGTCACGCTGGTGGATGGCCTGGGCGGCATTCTTCAGCAGGTTCAGCAGCACTTGCTCCAGTTCGTTGGCGGTACCGGGCACCGGCCCGAGCAGCGGATCGAACTGGCGGATGATGGCCTGGCCCTTGAAGTCGAAGCCGATGGCCAGGTCGAAATCGTTACCGGCGATCTCCACGGCCTGGTCGATCAGCGCCGGCAGGTCGCAAGGCGCCATTTCCCGTTTGCTGCGCCGGCTGAAACTGAGCATGTGGGTGACGATCTTCGCCGCCCGTGCCCCGGCCTGCTGGATGCCGTCGAGCAACTGCGGCACTTCGCGGCTGGTGAGGTACTGGTTGACGGTGCCCAGGTCGATACCGGCCTGTTCGGCGTATTCGAGGTTTTTCGGCAAATCCGAGGACAGGCGCCGACGGATGTTCTGCACGTTGTGCAGGATCGCCCCCAGCGGGTTGTTGATTTCGTGGGCCATGCCGGCGGCCAGCCCACCGACCGAGAGCATTTTCTCCGACTGCACCATCATCTCTTCCAGGGACAGGCGCTGGGTGATGTCGTCGATCCGGATCACCACGCCGCGGCCGGCACCCCCCATCAGCGGGTAGAAGGTCAGCGCATAGTGGCGGGCTTCGTCGTCCTTGATCCAGGTGACCCGCTCGATCTTCGCCACGGTGTGCTGCTCGACGGTGTCCTTGAGTTGCGGCAGGAAGGGCTTGAGCGGTTCGAAGGCGAGGAAGATCGGCTGGTTCAGCGCTTCGTCCAGGCGGGTCCCGGAAAGCGCGCTGGCCTCCTGGTTCCACTGGGTGACGTACAGCTGTTCGTCGAGGGCGATCAGCGCCGAGGGCATGGAGTCGATGATGCTGTTGAGGTAGTTCTGAAAGCCCGTGAGTTTCTTCTCGATCTTGCTGCGGACCTGGACTTCGAGCTCGAGCTTGCGGTTGGTATGGCGGGTTTCTTCGGCCAGCCCCTGGGCCTGGTCGTAGGCCGCCTGAGACTCGTCGCGGGCGCGCTTGAGCTGCTGCTCGCGGGCTTCGATGCGCGAGAGCATGGTGTTGAAGGCTTCGGCCAGGCTGCCGATCTCATCGTGGTTGCCCCGTGATGCGCGCAGCGAATAGTTTTCTTCGCGGGTGACCTGGCGCGACAGTTCCTCCAGTTCATGGATGGGGCGGGTGATCAGTCGCTTGATCTGCCGGGCGATGATCAGCCACAGCAGCACGCTGAAGATCAGGATGCCGAGGCTGGCGGTCAGGGTACCGGTGTAGAAGGCCACCGGCAGTTCGCTGCTGGCCACCAGCAGCAGGTGCCCGGGCGCCTGCCCGGGACGGGGCATGTCGATGACCTGGTTGCTGCGAAACTCGGTCAGGCGCCAGGCCTCGACGTGCCGATAGCGTTCCGGCAATTTCAGGCGGTCGCTGTGTTGCAGTTGGGCCAGCCGCTCGCCCTTGCCGTCATAGATGGCGGCGGCCCGCAGGGGTGAATAGGTGTTGAGTTCCTTGAGCAGGGCTTCGGCGTTGTCCGGGGATTCCAGGGCCCGGCTGGCGAGGCTCGGGTTCGATACCAGCCGGCCAATGGTCTGCAGCGCCTGGGGGGCCATGCTTTCCTGGGAGATCCAGTAGGCGGCGCTGATGAAGGTCAGGTTGGCGACCAGCAGTACGGTGATCAGCAGTACCAGCAACGCGGCGAGGAGTTTCTGACCGACCGGGAGGTTTTCTAGGCGCTGGCGCAGGGGCATCACGGGTCCTGTCTGGCAAGGGGGGAGGAAGCGGCGGGCCTCGATCGGGCCTGACCGTCACTGAGTGTATCAAACCGTCGATTTTTGCCGCGGCTTTTGCAAAGGCGCGGATTGAACGCTTCGCAGCGATATGAGGGTAGCCCGACTGTCGATCAGTCGCTTGGCAAGCCGTGGCTGGCCAGGTGCGTGGTCAGCCGCTCGTGCAGTTGTTCCAGGTGCGGCAGGCTCAGCTGGTGGCGTGCCGCCGCCGCGCAGGCATAACCCAGCAGGTAGCTGATTTCGGTACGCCGACCGTGGGCGACATCCTGGTACATGGAGGAGTAGTTCGCGGCCGTGGCCTGTATCACTCGCTGCACTTCAGCGTGCAGGTCCTCGGCGGCCGCTGGCTGGCCGCAGCACTCCAGCAGTTCCGTCAGTTCGGCGCAGAGGGTGGCCACTTCGCAATGATGCTCGAGCAGGCCACCGTTGCGGCAGCCGTAGAGCACCGTCAACGGGTTGATGGCGCAGTTCAGCGCCAGCTTGCGCCACAGCCGGGTCAGGATCCGGGTGTTCCATTCGTGGGGGATGCCCGCCCGGGTCAGGTCTTCCAGCCACAGGGGCGGCTCGGGGTGGGCCGCATCGCCGAGCCAGGTGAAGCCATGGCCGGCGAACACCACCCGCCAGTCTTCCTCGCGAAACGCGCCTTCGGTACTGGAGGCGAAGAGGCAACGGACGCCCGGAGCCAGCGCCGCCACCGCATCCTGGCTGCCGAGGCCGTTCTGCAGCAGGATCAGCTCGGCATTGTCGCTCAGGCGCGGGAGCAGCCGGGCCACCGCGGCTGGCGCGTCGTAGGCCTTGCAGGCGACCAGCAGGCGGGTGATGGGTTCGTTGGCGTCGCCGGTCTCGGCGGGAATGGCGAACGACTGTGCCTGGCCCTGTTCCACCAGGGTCAGGCCGCCACTGGCCTCGTAGGCTGCCAGACGGGCCGGGTCGCGCAGGATCAGCCTGACCGGCAGCCCCGCCCGTGCCAGGCGTGCGGCCCACAGGCTGCCCAGGCTGCCGGCACCGAGGACATGCCAGGGGCTGCCCATCAGTCGCGGGCCGGCAGGCGCTTGGCGCTGACCACGCCGTCGGCATAGGACTGCGCCAGCAGTTGCGCGGCTTCATCGAACAGGGTCTGCTGGTCCAGGGGCAGGCACTTGCTGTCCAGGCCCACCAGGCTGATGCCGGCCTTCAGCTCGACAGGCCCCTCGTTGGTCATGAACGGCTTGAGATTCAGGCCGTCATACAGGCGCTTGAAGCTGCTCGGGGCGCAATCGCGCAGGTCGGGCGGCATGGTCATGAGCACGAAATGCTGGTCATCCAGGCGTGCCAGCACATCCAGCGGCCGCACCAGTTGCTGCAGGCGGCGGGCGATGCCTTGCAGCAGCTCGTCGTAGAAGTCGATGCCATACTCGCGCTGCAGCTCGCCCGCCTGCTGGACACCGATCAGCAGGTAACAGATGGCACCGCCACGGGCCTGCACCTGGCGCAGGCTGTCGGTCAGCTTCTGGCGCAGGTAGCGGGAGTTGCCCAGGCCCGTCAGGGAGTCGACGAGGTTGCGCTGTTCGAGGCTGGCAATGTTCTGGCGCAGCAGGCGGTTTTCCTGGCGCAGGCGCTGCAGGGTGCTGCACTGGCGATCGGCAGCCAGTACGCGGGTCAACAACAGGCGCTCGATATCTTCCGGGGCGATCAGGTCGTCGATGTCGTTGGGCGAAGCATCATCGAGCAGAGCGAGCGGCGCTTGCGAACTGATCAGCAACACATAGGTGTAGTGATCGTTCATCTCGTCGCGCTGCCTGACCTTTTCCGCCAGCTTCAGCCCGGACTCGCCGGCGCAGACCACCACGCTGGCGGCACGCTGGTCGATCTGTTCCAGGGCCAGGATCGCGTCGTTGGCCTGGCGTATGTCCTGATATCCCGCACGCTGGAGGCTGCTGCCAAAGGCGCTGCTCACCAGATGATCATCACTCACCAGCAAAATGCTCAGGTCCGGGTTAGGCATGGGGGGCTCTTAAGTGAATGAGTGGGAGGAAGAACCGTTATAATGCTGGCGGATTTTAACCGTCAAACCCGGCGCGCTCCATCGGTATCGGGCGCGCCAAGATTAAATTTGGAGAAATCGCATGCCGTCGTTCGACGTGGTATCCGAACTGGACAAACACGAAGTCACCAACGCCGTCGAGAACGCCGTCAAGGAGCTGGACCGTCGTTATGACCTCAAGGGCAAGGGCTCCTTCGAGTTCAAGGACAAGGAACAGACCGTCAGCATGACGGCCGAGGCCGAGTTCCAGCTGGAGGCGATGCTGGAGATCCTGCGCATGGCCTGGTCAAGCGCAAGATCGATGTGAAATGCCTGGAGGTCAAGGATGCCTACGCTTCCGGCAAGGTGATGAAGCAGGAAGCGACCTTCAAGGAAGGCATCGACAAGGAGATGGCGAAGAAGATCGTCGCGCACATCAAGGATTCCAAGCTGAAGGTGCAGGCGGCCATCCAGGGTGAGCAGGTCCGCGTCACCGGCAAGAAGCGTGACGACCTGCAGGAAGCCATTGCCAACCTGCGGGCCAAGGAATTCGACCTGCCGCTGCAATTCAACAACTTCCGCGACTGATACGGTCCGCCAGGGAACCTCTGGAAGTTATCGGCGTCGGAGGGCCCAGGCGCGGCAGAAACGGTTGAGCCCGTGGGGTATCGATCGTTTCACCGGGCAATCGCACGATAACAGGAGAGAACAATGGATCTGAACGCGGAAATGGATCATCTCATCAAGGCTTCCCAGGCCTGGATACCGATGATCATGGAGTACGGCAGCCGGGTGCTGCTGGCGATCGTCACCCTGGCCGTGGGCTGGTGGCTGATCAACAAGCTGACCGCCAAACTGGGCAAGCTGCTGGCCTTGCGCAATGCGGATCTGGCGTTGCAGGGCTTCATCAGCAGTCTCTCGAACATCGCCCTCAAGGTCATGCTCAGTATCAGTGTGGCGTCGATGATCGGCGTGGCGACCACGTCGTTCGTGGCCGCGATCGGTGCCGCGGGCCTGGCCATCGGCCTGGCGTTGCAGGGCAGCCTGGCGAACTTCGCCGGCGGGGTGCTGATCCTGATGTTCCGGCCGTTCCGCATCGGTGACACGATCACCGCGCAAGGCATTACCGGTACCGTCGACAACATCCAGATCTTCCACACCATCCTGCGCACCGGCGACAACCAGACGGTGATCATGCCCAACGGCAACCTGTCGAACGGCATCATCACCAACATCAACCGCCAGGCCACGCGCAAGGTGGTGTTCGATGTGGGCGTGGATTACGAAGCCGATCTGCAGAAGGCCCGCGAAGTGTTGCTGGAGCTGGCCAAGGACGAGCGCGTACTCGCCGACCCGGCGCCGGCGGCGGTGGTCTCGGCGTTGGGCGACAGTTCTATCACCGTTTCCCTGCGGGTGTGGACGAAGACCTCCGATTACTGGGACCTGATGTTCAAGTTCAATGAGCATGCACGGGATCGCCTCAAGGAAGCCGGAATCGATATTCCGTTTCCACAGCGGGTCATTCGGGTGATGCAGGAAACGTCGGTTAAATAAGCTGGCCCATATCTGCGCGAGCAGTCCGGTATCAATGAAAGGGACCCCAAGAGGGTCCCTTTTTATTGTTAGCATTTTAATGAAGGCTTCGGGTGGTGTATTTCTGGCTGGCGCCGAGTGGTATGGGGGAAGATAAGTACCGGAAACAGCTGTGCATTCAAAGCGTTGTTTTTGTTAGCTGGCTATTCAGTAGTTAGCGATGGTTTTCTTTTCCACAGGCAATAAAAAGGCCCATCACAAGGATGGGCCTTTCTTCAAGCGAGTATCGCTGATTACTTCTTGGCGATAGCCATCAGGTCGAGTGGGTACTCGGTGATCAGGCGGAACTCGTTGATGTTTCCTTCAGCCTGGTCGGCGTTGCCACGATGCCAGGCTTGGCGAGCGCGGAAGGACAGATCCTTGAGCGGGCCATTCTGAACTACGTACTTGGCTTCCAGGTTGATTTCGTTGTGGTGACCGTCTTCGCCGTAGCCATAAGCACGGTATGGGCTGTCAGCGGCCATTTTGGTGCCGTCGATGCCTTCACCGTGGACGTAACGGGTCATGAAGCTCAGGCCAGGAACACCGTACTTGGCCATTTTCAGGTCGTAACGAGCCTGGACGGAGCGCTCTTCCGGACCGTTGAAGTCGGAGTACTGAATCGAGTTCGCCAGGAAGATCGAGTCGCCGCCGCGGTTGTTGTTACCCACACCGACGTAGTCGAATGGCGTATCGCCGTGGACTTTCTGGTAGGCCAGGGTAAAGGTGTGCGCCTCCAGGAAAGAGTACGCGGCTGCCAGCGAGTAGGTGGTGTTGTCGATCTTGCCTGCTTTGGCGGAACCGGTGTCGGTGGTGCGGTACAGGTTGAAGTCGAAGTTCAGGGACTGGTCGCTAGCCAACGGAAGGGTGTAGTTCGCGTTGGTGTAGTACTGGTTCCAGGTGTCCTTGAACTTGGCACCGTACAGGGAAACGGTCAGGTTCTCGTTGATCCCGTACTTGCCACCTACGTAGTCGGCTGCAGAAACCTCGGTACCGGCATACTGGGTCCACAGGCGACCGTCCATTGCGGTTTTATCCTGGCTGCTGGCTGCGTAGAAGTGGCCTGCTTCCAGGTCCAGATCCTTGATCTCGCTGCTCTGCAGTTGGAAGCCACGAGCGGTCTGTTGGAACAGACGGCTGCCGCCCACTGCGAATACTGGAGCGGTGCTAGGCTGCTGGTCACCGAATTTCAGTTCGGTTTTGGATACGCGAACAGCGACGGCTGCGCCGGCTTTGCCGAAGCTGCTGTTGTTGTCGCCATTGGCGGAACGGCTGATGTTGCCCGAACCCGACTCCGAGTCTTTACCGCTCAGCAGGTAGCCGGCGTCGCCGAAGCCTTCAACTTTCACACCGACAGTACCCTGGGTGTAACCAGAGCTGAATTTGCCCAGGAAGCCTTGGGTCCAGTCTTCCTGGTCGTTGGCACCGGCCTTGCGGTCACGGTTGAAGTAGTAGTTCTTCAGAACCACACCTGCCGAAGCGCCTTCAACGAAACCCTTGGCATCGGCCTGGTCGGTCACGAAAGGTTCAGCCATTGCCAATTGAGTGCCTGCTGCCGAAACGGCCAGGGCGATCATGCTCCACTTCATCACGCGCATCGTGATTTGCTCCTTTGGTTTTTAGGAAGAGTACTGCCGTCCCACCTGTATTTTTATCTGGGCGGCTCTTTCTTTTTGTGTCGGCGCAAACTTATATCACGCTGACAAACTTGGCGATACTTGCTCACCTATCCTTGCGGCTTCTTTACGAGCGTGTCGCAAAAAGCTCGCTCCATGTCGCAAATACACAGCCTTTTATTGGCTGTGCAACTTCAGCGCAGTTTTCGAACCCATAAGCATAGATAAGAAACACATATGTTCAAGCTCCGAACTGTCCCTGGTTGCACTGTACTGCTTTGTTACCGTGTCGCGGAGCTTCAGCGTCCGATCAGGCCCTCTGTGGCGACTGTGTCGTAACTCAATGCAACAAGCATGCACAAAGTCGAAAAATCGCCAGAAAATATTTACCTGACTGCCTGGTCACGCTGAAACCCTTATGAAACCTGGGGGCAGCCCCGTGGCTTGTGGTGCTTGACGTATTACTTTCCCTTGTGCTGCTAATCCATTGATTACCTGTAAAAAGCCAAAAACGTTACCGGTTCACACCGTCTGCGGGGTAACCGGTGGGCAAAAGGTGCACCAAGAATAGTCGCTCTGTGTGCTTTTGGTGCAGAGCTGCCTGTAGGCTGTTGCCGATCGTACAGTCACCGTTTTCCTGTGAAAGGCTGTGCCAAGGATGGCATGGCGGATCAGGAAAGGTTTTCAGGAAAAGATGACGCTTTGATTATGCCGCAGCATTTTTTTGCTGCCGGCCGAGAACGGTGCAGACCGGTTCCGTAATGGTGCGTGATGGTCGGGGCCCGTTCGTGGGCCGGATCATTCGCCGCTATCGGCAGCCGTACGGTGAACTGGCGGGCGAACGCGGGTATCCTGAGCGTCTTGCCTGCGGGGCGGTCGTCGTCGGATGGCCGGCCCGGGCAGGCCAATCAGTCAAGCAGGAGTGTTTACGGTGTTCGTTCTCGATTCGCG
This sequence comes from Pseudomonas sp. Tof1, assembly GCF_055390395.1. Taxonomy (NCBI): domain Bacteria; kingdom Pseudomonadati; phylum Pseudomonadota; class Gammaproteobacteria; order Pseudomonadales; family Pseudomonadaceae; genus Pseudomonas; species Pseudomonas sp. Tof1. Next base: position 1,645,517 of record NZ_AP024344.1, read on the forward strand.
TCTTCAACAAGACACCTTGCCGATGGGCGACTTTCCGTTGTGTCGCCTGCTGTTATCCAACGATTCGAACTACCCCTGGTTCATTCTGGTGCCGCGGCGTGCGGACATCAGCGAGGTGTTCGAGCTGGACGCAGCGGACCAGGCGCAGTTGTGGCATGAAACCGCCGCGCTGGCCCAGGCTCTCAAGCAGGCCTTCAAGGCGGACAAGATGAATGTCGCGGCCCTGGGCAACGTGGTCAGCCAGTTGCACATGCATGTCATCGTTCGTCATCGGGGCGATGCGGCCTGGCCTGCGCCAGTCTGGGGCAAGCACCCGGCCAGGCCTTATGCCGAAGCGGAGGTTGCCGCAATCCGCGAGCGGCTGGGTTCGGTACTGGCCGACGGCTTTTCCTCTGTGCAGGCGCAGTCATGAACTTGGAAGAGCGTGTTACCGAGTTGGAAACCCGTCTGGCGTTCCAGGATGACACCATCCAGGCGCTCAACGATGTGCTGGTGGGGCAGCAGCGGGAAGTGGAGCGTCTGCAATTGCAGATGGCCGCCCTGATCAAGCGTCATGAGGAAATGCTGGGGCAATTCGGCATTGCCGAGGATGAGGCGCCACCGCCCCATTACTGAAGCTGGCCAGACCGGGTTGGCAGGCATGAAAAAACCGCGAGCCGTCTGACGGCATCGCGGTTTTTTTTCGAGCGGGAAAAGACTCAGCGACGCGGCGATGCCGCCACCACGTCTTCGGCCTGCAGGCCCTTGTCCCGGTTCATCACCGAGAACTCCACGCGCTGGCCTTCGACCAGGACGCGGTGGCCTTCGCCCCGAATGGCGCGAAAGTGCACGAAAATATCATCGCCGGAGTCCCGCGAGATAAAGCCGAAGCCCTTGGAGGTGTTGAACCACTTCACAGTGCCGGTATCGCGGTTGCTCATGTCGTAGTTGTGCGAAGCGGTCGATGGCGAGGACTTCTTGTAGAAACTGACCGCCAGATGCAGCAGTACGGCAATCACCGCGGCTGCCAGGCTCAGCAGTACGGCAGGCTGGCCGGCGATCATCGGCAGGGGGGCGAGCAGTACCAGGATCTGCAGCACGACCGCGAGGATCAGCAGGGCGCTGACCAGGTTTTGCAGTTGATGACGAGGACCCTTGTTCCAGTAGGGAATCACTGGTGCGAGGATCAGGTTGAGCAAGCCGAAGAATGCCAGGTACAGCGCATCGGGTTGTTGCAGGTAGGGCAGGGCTTCGGATCGCAGGCTGGGTATAAAGGAAAGCAGCAGGGCGACGGCGCCCGTTAGCAGGTGGACGATTTTCAACATTTGATTGACTCACTCAAGATTGATAACACGGAAGAGCTGGCAGCCCACGGTTCGCTTCTGACAAAAAAAGGTGAGGCGTTGGGCACGTGTTCTACCAGCCTATGCGTCGTGCCAAGGTGCGGCATGACGACACGCTATCTATTTAACAGCAAAGCCCGGGCCTTCTCAAATCAACGGCTTGAGCGGTCCTGAAGGGCTCTGGGGCGCAGTTCCCCGGTGCTGCACGGGCCGGCGAGTCTTGCTAGAGTGGTCCTACACCTTCAAGGTGTGACTTCAATCACGTCAAGGGGATGCATATGGCTATTGATATCGGTATCAGCGAAGCAGACCGCAAGTCCATCGTCGAAGGGCTCTCCCGTCTGCTGTCGGATACCTATGTGCTCTATCTGAAGACCCACAACTTCCACTGGAACGTCAGCGGCCCGATGTTTCGGACCCTGCACTTGATGTTTGAAGAGCAATACAACGAGCTGGCGCTGGCCGTGGACCTGATTGCCGAGCGGATCCGGGCGCTCGGCTTCCCGGCTCCGGGTACCTATTCGACCTATGCCCGCCTGTCTTCGATCAAGGAGGAGGAAGGGGTGCCGAGCGCCGAGGAGATGATCCGGCAGCTGGTGCAGGGGCAGGAGGCGGTGACTCGTACCGCGCGTGGCATTTTCCCGTTGCTGGACAAGGTCAGCGATGAGCCGACCGCCGACCTGCTGACCCAGCGCATGCAGGTGCATGAGAAGACCGCCTGGATGCTGCGGGCCCTGCTGGAAGACTGATACGTGGCGCACGGGTGAGCCGCCGGCTCATTCGTGCGGGCCCCGCGAAACATGCCCATGGATCAGGGCGGCAGCCATTCTTGCGGTACGGCGCCGACGTTCCTCGTTTTCTGGTCGCTTCATCCTACGCAGGCCATGGTTCGGTCTGCTGGATAAGGAATTTTGCCTAATGTTTCATGTAGGTGAGATTTTCCAAGAGCGCCCTTATTCAAGGGCGTGCAGCGACGGAGTGCGAGGAAGATGGTGCAGTTGAATCAGTGTTTGGGGGACTCCGGTCTGTTTCGCAAGGCCAGGCCCGATCCCATGTTGCTGGAGTTTGATATCGGCTTGGCCAAGCCGGTTTCGCGGTCCGTTCGCCTGAACGGCTTTGCGACCTGCCTGCGCCTTGAAGAGGTGTACTGGAAAGTGCTGGCCGACATGGCCGGCATCAACAAGTGCACGGTCAATGCATTGCTATCCAATGTCGATATGGAAGTGCATCTGCGTTATGGGGGGTAAAGAATTTCAGTGGCCTGATACGCGTCGTCTGCATGGTGCACCTGCTGACGCTGGGCCGCTTGCAGCATTCGACCTGAAGGTGTCTCTCCCGTGCCGCCAGCCACCGGTCGTGATGGGGTAGGCGACTGGAGGGAGTGGGATGGCCGGTCATACGGCTGCAAAGCCTCGATTTAACAGATATAATCCCGCTCTTTGCTGCATGGCCCGACTCTGGGCTCGGGCAGCAGTGATGTCGTTATCTGATTGTCGAGACGCCCCATGCCCATGTACGACTACCAATGCGCTTCCTGCGGTCATCAGCTGGAAGCCATTCAGAAAATCAGCGCCCCTCCTCTGGTCGATTGCCCTGCCTGCCAGGCGCCAGAGCTGAAGAAGATGCTTTCTATGCCGGGCTTCCGCCTCAGCGGTACCGGTTGGTACGAGACCGATTTCAAGACCGGTGCCAAGAAAAACCTGGCCGGTGGCGACAAAGCCGACTGAAAATGAGCGACACGAGCGGGCTCTGACACGCCAGGGACACCGGGGTGTGCCAGACCTCCACCGAATTCGAATTACGAGAAGTGAAACCACGACCATGATGCGCAGCCATTATTGCGGCCAACTGAACGAGAGCCTGGAAGGCCAGGAAGTCACCCTTTGCGGATGGGTCCACCGTCGTCGCGACCATGGCGGGGTGATTTTCCTCGATATCCGTGACCGCGAGGGCCTGGCCCAGGTGGTCTTCGACCCGGATCGCGCCCAGACCTTTGCCACCGCTGACCGTGTGCGCAGCGAGTACGTGGTGAAGATCACCGGCAAGGTGCGCCTGCGTCCGGCCGGTGCCGGCAACGCCAACATGGCGTCGGGCATGATCGAAGTGCTGGGCTACGAGCTGGAAGTGCTGAACGAAGCGGAAACCCCGCCGTTCCCGCTCAACGAATACTCCGACGTCGGCGAGGAAACCCGCCTGCGCTATCGCTTCATCGACCTGCGTCGTCCGGAAATGGCCGAGAAGCTGCGCCTGCGTTCGCGCATGACCACCAGCATCCGTCGCTACCTGGACGAGAACGGCTTCCTCGACGTCGAGACGCCGATCCTGACCCGTGCGACCCCGGAAGGCGCCCGCGACTACCTGGTACCGAGCCGTACCCACGCCGGCAGCTTCTTCGCCCTGCCGCAATCGCCACAGCTGTTCAAGCAACTGCTGATGGTGGCCGGCTTCGACCGCTACTACCAGATCGCCAAGTGCTTCCGCGACGAAGACCTGCGCGCCGACCGCCAGCCGGAATTCACCCAGATCGACATCGAGACCAGCTTCCTCGATGAAAAGGACATCATGGGCCTGACCGAAGGCATGATCCGCAACCTGTTCAAGGAAGTGCTGGGTCTGGAATTCGGCGAATTCCCGCACATGACCTGGGACGAGGCCATGCGCCGCTACGGTTCCGACAAGCCGGACCTGCGTATCCCGCTGGAGCTGGTGGACGTTGCCGACCAGCTCAAGGACGTCGAATTCAAGGTCTTCAGCGGCCCGGCCAACGATCCGAAGTGCCGTATCGCCGCACTGCGCGTGCCTGGCGGCGCGAGCATGCCGCGCAGCAAGATCGACGACTACACCAAGTTCGTCGGCATCTACGGTGCCAAGGGCCTGGCGTACATCAAGATCAACGAGCGCGCCAAGGGTGTGGAAGGCCTGCAGTCGCCGATCGTCAAGAACATCCCCGAGGCCAACCTCAACGTCATCCTCGATCGCGTGGGTGCGGTCGATGGCGACATCGTGTTCTTCGGCGCCGACAAGACCAAGATCGTCTGCGAGGCCCTGGGCGCGCTGCGGATCAAGGTCGGTCACGACCTGGAGCTGCTCACCAGCGAGTGGGCACCGATGTGGGTCGTCGACTTCCCGATGTTCGAAGAGAACGACGACGGCAGCTTCACCGCACTGCACCACCCGTTCACCGCGCCGAAGTGCACCCCTGAAGAGCTGGAGGCCAACCCGGCCGGCGCCCTGTCGCGTGCCTACGACATGGTCCTGAACGGTACCGAGCTGGGTGGCGGTTCGATCCGTATCCACCGCAAGGAAATGCAACAGGCGGTGTTCCGTCTGCTGGGCATCAACGAAGCGGAACAGGAAGAGAAGTTCGGCTTCCTGCTCGACGCCCTGAAGTACGGTGCTCCACCCCATGGTGGCCTGGCCTTCGGTCTGGATCGCCTGGTGATGCTGATGACCGGCGCCCAGTCGATCCGTGAAGTGATCGCTTTCCCGAAAACCCAGAGCGCGGCCTGTGTCATGACCCAGGCTCCAGGTCTGGTGGACGCCAAGGCCCTGCGCGAATTGCACATTCGCCTGCGCGAAACACCCAAGGCCGAGTAATCCGGCTCTTGCGGGCGCATCCTAGGATGCGCCCTTTCTTTTATACGGTTCGAAATTTCTGTTTGCCGGTCGGCGCCCATGGCGCGACGGGCAATGTTTCACGGCAATATTTCAAAGAGCATCGGAGCGAGTTATGGCGGGTCATTCCAAGTGGGCGAACATCAAGCACCGCAAAGAACGTCAGGATGCCAAGAAGGGCAAGATCTTCACCAAGTGGATTCGTGAGCTGACGGTCGCTGCCCGCCAGGGCGGCGCTGATCCGGGTTCCAACCCGCGTCTGCGCCTGGCGCTGGACAAGGCCCTGGGCGCCAACATGAGCCGCGACATCATCGATCGCGCGGTCGCCCGGGTGCCGGCAACGCCGACACCGACGACATGGTCGAGCTGAGCTACGAAGGCTACGGCCCGGGCGGGGTGGCGGTGATGGTCGAATGCATGACCGACAACCGCAACCGTACCGCTGCCGCCGTGCGTCATGCGTTCAGCAAGTGTGGCGGCAACCTCGGCACCGACGGTTCGGTGGCCTACCTGTTCGAACGCAAGGGGCAGATCTCCTTTGCGCCGGGTATCGATGAGGACTCGCTCATGGAAGCCGCCATGGAGGCCGATGCCGACGACGTGGTGACCAACGAGGACGGCTCCATCGACGTGTTCACCTCGTTCTCCGGTTTCTATGCCGTGCGCAACGCCCTGGAAGCGGCCGGCTTCAAGGCGGGCGACGCGGAAATCGTCATGCTGCCGACCACCAGCGCCGAACTCGATCTCGAAGGGGCGGAAAAGGTCCTGAAGCTGATCGACATGCTCGAAGATCTGGACGATGTGCAAAACGTCTATTCCAACGCCGACATTCCCCAGGCGGTGCTGGAACAGCTCGGCTGACCGCTGCATGCCCCTGTTCCCCAGGGGCCTGATCCGCTTCCGGGAGGAGCGGGGCGCTATCCTCCCGGCAGTCCTCTATCGACCTGCATGCATATACAGTAGATACTGCGCGTCATTGGCAGGCTTTCTCGATCGAACCGCAGGCGTTATGACTCTTATTCTTGGTATCGACCCAGGTTCGCGGATCACCGGTTACGGTGTGGTGCGCGATACCGGGCGTGGTTGTGTCTATGTGGCGTCGGGCTGCATCCGTACCGGCAGCGGTGAGCTGCATGAGCGCTTGCAGGTGGTCTACCGCAGCGTGCGCGAGGTGATCCAGACCTACGGCCCGGTGACCATGGGCATCGAAAAGGTGTTCATGGCGAAAAACGCCGACTCGGCACTCAAGCTCGGCCAGGCCCGTGGCGCGGCGATCGTTGCCGGTGCCGAGGAAAACCTGGAAATCGCCGAATACACCGCGACCCAGGTCAAGCAGGCGGTTGCCGGGACGGGTGGGGCCAACAAGGAGCAGGTGATGCTGATGGTGATGCATCTGCTCAAGCTGACCAGCAAGCCGCAGGTCGACGCCTCCGACGCCCTGGCGATCGCCCTGTGTCATGCCCACACCCGTTCGAGCCTGTTGCCCCACGGATTGGGGGCGGCAAGGACCCGTGGCGGTCGCCTGCGTCTCTGATAGCATCATCAGCTTAAACAATTTTGCTTGTCGATAGAGCTTCCTGCCGGATGATGGCGAATCTATCGTTCTGTTCATCAGTCACCGGCCCGGCCGGCAATAAGGACCTGATACGTGATTGGACGTTTGCGCGGCACCCTGGCTGAAAAACAGCCGCCGCACCTTATCCTCGATGTGAATGGCCTGGGCTATGAAGTGGAAGTCCCGATGACCACGCTCTACCGCCTGCCGTCGGTCGGCGAAACGCTGACGCTGCACACGCATTTGGTCGTGCGCGAGGATGCCCAGTTACTCTATGGTTTCGTCGGCAAGCGCGAGCGCGACTTCTTTCGCGAGCTGATCCGCCTCAATGGGGTTGGGCCCAAGCTCGCGCTGGCGCTGATGTCCAGCCTGGAGGTCGATGAGCTGGTGCGTTGCGTATCGGCCCAGGATGCCTCGGCGCTGGTCAAGGTGCCGGGTGTCGGCAAGAAGACCGCCGAGCGTCTGCTGGTCGAACTCAAGGACCGGTTCAAGGCCTGGGAAACCGTGCCGAGCATCTTCGCCCTGGTACCGAACCAGCCGGACGGGGCGCCAGCGGCGCCGGTCGCCAGCGCCGAGACCGATGCGGTCAGTGCGCTGATCTCCCTGGGCTACAAGCCACAGGAAGCGAGCAAGGCGGTTTCCGCCATCAAGGAAAAAGGCTTGAGCAGCGAAGAGATGATTCGTCGCGCCCTGAGGGGAATGATTTAAGTGATTGAAGCCGATCGTTTGATAACCGCTTCCGGCGGCCGTGACCGCGAGGAGGTCCAGGACCGGGCGATTCGCCCGCTGAGCCTGGCCGAGTACATCGGCCAGCCCACGGTCAGGGAGCAGATGGAGCTGTTCATCCAGGCCGCCCGGGCGCGTGGCGAGTCCCTGGACCATACGCTGATCTTCGGCCCGCCAGGGTTGGGCAAGACCACCCTGGCCAACATCATCGCCCAGGAAATGGGCGTGTCGATCAAGAGCACTTCCGGCCCGGTGCTGGAGCGGGCAGGCGACCTGGCGGCGCTGCTGACCAATCTCGAGCCCCATGATGTGCTGTTCATCGACGAAATCCACCGGCTTTCACCGGTCGTCGAAGAGGTGCTGTACCCGGCGATGGAGGACTTCCAGCTCGACATCATGATCGGCGAAGGCCCGGCGGCGCGCTCGATCAAGCTGGACCTGCCGCCGTTCACCCTGGTCGGGGCGACCACCCGTGCGGGCATGCTGACCAACCCGTTGCGTGACCGCTTCGGTATCGTCCAGCGTCTTGAGTTCTATAACACGGCGGACCTGGCGACGATCGTCAGTCGTTCGGCGGGCATTCTCGGCCTGCCGCTGGATGCCGAAGGCGCCTTCGAGGTCGCCCGGCGGGCGCGCGGCACGCCGCGGATCGCCAACCGCCTGTTGCGGCGTGTTCGCGATTTCGCCGAGGTGCGGGCCAAGGGGCATATCACCAAGGGCGTGGCGGACCTGGCACTGAACCTGCTGGATGTCGACGAACACGGTTTCGACCATCAGGACCGGCGCCTGCTGCTGACCATGATCGAGAAGTTCGACGGCGGCCCGGTAGGGGTCGACAGCCTGGCGGCGGCGATTGGTGAAGAGCGTCATACCATCGAGGACGTGCTGGAACCGTACCTGATCCAGCAGGGCTACATCATGCGCACGCCACGCGGGCGGGTGGTGACCCGTCACGCGTATCTGCACTTCGGTTTGAACGTGCCGTCGCGGCTGGGCGAAACGCCTGTTGCAGACGAGTTTCTCGATGCGTTGGATGGCTGAGCGGGCGGCCGGAACTGATTTATTCGTGGTTCGTGCTGTCCTACGGGCTGGCATCACGATTCTTCATGTAAAAAGTCGTATAAGTATGAAAAACAGTTGCCTGGCCGGATTGGCAACCTGAGGAGTAAGCACTAGAGTATGCGCGCGCAAAACGGGCTTCAGTCGTTCGCACATCGCTGTCGCGTTTATTACGAGGACACCGATGCCGGCGGCATCGTCTATTACGTCAATTACCTAAAGTTCATGGAGCGGGCTCGAACCGAGCGGCTGCGGGAGCTGGGCTTCGCCCAGTCCGAGCTGGTGGGGGAGAACCTGTTGTTCGTCGTGCATTCCAGCGAAGCACGCTACCACGTGCCGGCGCGACTGGACGACGAGCTGTTGGTCAGTGCGGATGTCATTGAACTGAACCGTGCGAGCCTGCGTTTCAAGCAGCAGGTTCGTCGTGCAACGGATTTAACGCTGCTCTGCGAAGGGCAGTTCCTGGTGGCCTGTGTGCGCGCCGACAGTTTGAAACCCCGGGCCATTCCAGAAGCCTTGCGGTCGGCCTTTGCCGACACAAGCGGCGCGGGTACTCACTTAGAGCAGGAGATAAAGCGTGGAAGCTAACGTCGTCGACCATTCCTCCATGTGGAGTTTGGTCAGCAATGCCAGCATCGTGGTGCAATTGGTCATGCTGATCCTGGTGGCTGCCTCAGTCACCTCGTGGATCATGATTTTCCAGCGCAGCAATCTGCTGCGCGCCGGTCGTCGTGCCCTGGAGAGCTTCGAAGAGCGCTTCTGGTCGGGGATCGACCTGTCCAAGCTGTACCGTCAGGCTGGCAGCAACCCGGATCCGGATTCGGGCGTCGAGCAGATCTTCCGTGCCGGTTTCAAGGAATTCTCCCGTCTGCGCCAGCAGCCTGGCGTCGAGCCGGAAGCGGTGATGGAAGGCGTGGCCCGTGCCATGCGCGTGGCCATCTCCCGCGAAGAGGAAAAGCTCGAGCAGAGCCTGCCCTTCCTCGCCACCGTCGGTTCCGTCAGCCCGTATGTCGGTCTGTTCGGTACCGTGTGGGGGATCATGAACTCCTTCCGTGGCCTGGCCACTGTCCAGCAGGCGACCCTCGCCACCGTGGCTCCCGGTATTGCCGAAGCCCTGGTGGCCACCGCGATCGGCCTGTTCGCCGCGATTCCGGCTGTCGTGGCCTACAACCGTTTCGCGGCCCGGGGTGAAACCCTGATCGGTCGCTACTACACCTTCGCCGACGAGTTCCAGGCGATCCTGCACCGTAAAGTGCACACCAGCGAAGAGTAGGCAGGTAGATCCCCATGGCCCGAGTTCGCCACAAACGCAAGCCGGTCGCCGAGATGAACGTGGTGCCATACATCGACGTGATGTTGGTATTGCTGGTTATCTTCATGGTGACCGCACCCATGCTCAACCAGGGTGTGAAGGTCGATCTGCCCAAGGTTTCCAGCGAAGCCTTGCCGCAGGACAACAACACCCAGGTCCTGACCATTTCGATCAAGGCTGACAAGACCTACTACTGGAACCTTGGCAGCGAAGTCGACACCGACAAGCAGCAGGACAAGGCGATGACCTTGCCGCAGATGACCGATGCGGTCACCAAGATCATTCGTGCCGGCAACGAAGCCGGCAAGCACACCCAGGTCTTCATTCGTGGCGACAAGAGTGTCGACTATGGCGCCGTGATGGGTGCGATGGGGGGTCTGCAGAAAGCGGGTGTCGGTAACGTCGGTCTGATTACCGAGGCGCCCTGATGCACCAACAGAGAGAGCCGTCCGCCTCGGAAAGCTACTTCTGGCCCAGCGTCTGGGCGATTGGCCTGCACGTCCTGATCTTTGGCCTGCTGTTCGTCAGCTTCGCCATGACTCCGGAACTGCCCCCGGCCAAACCGCTCGTCCAGGCGACCCTGTACCAACTGAAGTCGAAAAGCCAGGCAACCACCCAGACCAATCAGAAGATTGCGGGTGAGGCGAAGAAATCTGCCGCGCGCCAGACCGAAGTCGAGCAGTTGGAGCAGAAGAAGGTCGAGCAGGAAGAGATAAAGGCGGCGGAACAAAAGAAAGAAGAGGCGGCTCAAAAGGCCGAAGAAGCCAGGAAAGCGGCGGAGGCTCAAAAGACGGATGAAGCCAAGAAAGCCGATGACGCGAAGAAGGCTGCCGAAGCCAAGAAGGCCGAAGAGAAAAAACAGGCTGACATAGCCAAGAAAAAGGCCGAGGAAGAGGCCAAGCAAGCCGCTGAAGAAGAGGCCAAGAAAAAGGCCGCTGAAGAAGCGAAGAAAAAGATAGTCGAGGACGCGAAGAAGAAAGCCGCGGAAGACGCCAAGAAGAAAGCTGAAGCTGAAGAGGCGAAGAAGAAGATCGCCGAAGACGCGAAGAAGAAAGCAGCAGCCGATGCGGCCAAGAAGAAGCAGGACGCCGCACGCAAGGCCGCCGAAGAGAAGAAGGCGCAGGCACTGGCCGACTTGCTTTCCGACACGCCGCAGCGTCAGCAGGCCCTGGCGGATGAGCAGGGTGATGAGACCGCGGGCAGTTTCGACGATCTGATTCGTATCCGGGCGGCGGAAGGCTGGACGCGTCCACCTTCGGCACGCAAGGGCATGGCGGTGACGCTGCAGATCGGCATGTTGCCTGACGGCACCGTGACGACGGTTTCGGTGGTCAAGGGCAGCGGTGATGGTCCGTTCGACGCCTCTGCGGTGGCAGCGGTCAAGAACATTGGTCGTCTGACGGAGATGCAGGGATTGAAACCGGCCGACTTTGCTCCTTATCGTTCGTTCAAGATGACCTTCACGCCTGACGATCTGGCACCGTAAGGCGTCTCTTTCGAATGCTATCGCCCCTGGGTTGTCTCAAGGCCGCAGGGGCGATGGTCGGTTCGACGTATCGGCGGCAGCGGTGGTCAAGAGTATTGGTTGCCTGATGGAAATGCAGGGAATGAAATCGAGCGATCCGGTTCCTTTTCGTTCCTTCAAGATGACATTTACACCTGAGGATCTAGCCTTGTGAGAAACCTTCTTCGAGGAATGCTTGTCCTGATCTGCTGTCTGGCAGGGATGGCAGTGGCAGATGAAAAGAACATTCTGGTCACCAGCGGCACCGATCGGGCGACCCCGATCGCCGTCGTACCGTTCGGCTTCCAGGGCGGCAGCGTGCTGCCCGACGACATGGCCCAGATCATTGGCGACGACCTGCGTAACTCCGGTTACTACTCGCCGATCCCGCGGCAGAACATGATCAGCCTGCCGACCCAGGCCGGCGAAATCATCTACCGTGACTGGAAGGCCCTGGGCGCCCAGTACATCATGGTCGGCAGCATTGTGCCGGCCGGTGGTCGCCTGCAGGTGCAGTACGCCCTGTTCAACGTCGCCACCGAGCAGCAAGTGCTGACCGGCAGCGTCTCGGGTAGCGTCGACCAGTTGCGCGACATGGCGCACTACATCTCCGACCAGTCGTTCGAAAAGCTCACCGGCATCAAGGGGGCGTTCTCCACCCGCATGCTGTACGTGACGGCCGAACGCTTCTCGGTGAACAACACGCGCTACACCCTGCAGCGTTCCGACTATGACGGTGCCCGTGCAGTGACCCTGCTGCAGTCGCGCGAGCCGATCCTGTCGCCGCGTTTCGCACCGGATGGCAAGCGCATCGCCTATGTCTCGTTCGAGCAGAAGCGTCCGCGCATCTTCATCCAGCACATCGATACCGGTCGCCGTGAGCAGCTGACCAACTTCGAAGGCCTGAACGGTGCGCCAGCCTGGTCGCCGGACGGTACCCGCCTGGCGTTCGTGCTGTCCAAGGACGGCAACCCGGACATCTACGTGATGAACCTGGCTTCGCGCCAGATCAGTCGCGTGACCAGCGGCCAGGGCATCAACACCGAACCGTTCTGGGGTAAGGATGGCTCGACCATCTACTTCACCTCCGACCGTGGCGGCAAGCCGCAGATCTACAAGACCAACATCAATGGTGGTGGTGCCGAGCGGGTAACTTTCATCGGCAACTACAACGCCAACCCGAAACTTTCGGCTGACGAAAAAACGCTGGTGATGATTCATCGCCAGGATGGTTTCACCAACTTCCGGGTGGCGGCTCAGGATTTGCAGCGCGGTAGCGTAAAAATCCTTACAGACACCAACCTTGATGAGTCAGCTACTGTTGCGCCAAACGGCACCATGGTAATCTACGCCACCGCCCAGCAGGGCCGGGGAGTCTTGATGCTCGTGTCCATCAACGGACGCGTAAGGCTCCCGCTTCCTACCGCTCAAGGCGAAGTCAGAGAACCTTCCTGGTCCCCTTACCTGAACTGACGCGGCGCTATACGTTTTACTTAACACACTGGGGTTCATTAGGAGTTTCACGATGGAAATGCTGAAGTTTGGTAAATTTGCTGCGCTGGCCCTGGCCATGGCTGTAGCTGTAGGTTGCTCGTCCAAAGGCGGCGACAACGCTGGTCAAGGCGCTGTTGATCCTAACGCTGGCTACGGTGCAAACACCGGTGCCGTTGACGGCTCCCTGAGCGAAGAAGCCGCTCTGCGCGCAATCACCACCTTCTACTTCGAATACGACAGCTCGGACCTGAAGCCAGAAGCCATGCGCGCTCTGGACGTTCACGCCAAGGACCTGAAAGCCAACGGCAACCGCGTTACCCTGGAAGGCAACACCGACGAACGTGGTACTCGTGAGTACAACATGGCACTGGGCGAGCGTCGTGCGAAAGCCGTTCAGCGCTACCTGGTTCTGCAAGGTGTTTCCCCAGCTCAACTGGAGCTGGTTTCCTACGGTAAAGAGCGTCCAGTCGCTACCGGCCACGACGAGCAGTCCTGGGCTCAAAACCGTCGCGTCGAACTGCGTAAGTAATTCGTCATGCGAACGTGCCGTCGTGCTGTAACTGTATTGGCTCTCAGCCTCCTGCCGCTTGCGGCATGGGCTGCGGTTCCTGTGGTCGATGACAACTCCGGCTATAACAATAGCGGTGGAAGTTATCCGCCAGCGGGTTACGGTACGAACGGCGCCTATGCCGGGTCAGGGGCTGCGGCTCCTGTCTCGGCACAGGGCGAACTGTTCAACCAGTTGCAACGCATGCAGGACCAGATTGCGCAACAACAGGGCGTGATCGAGGTTTTGCAAAATGATATCGCGCGCATGAAGCAGGAAAACCTGGAGCGATACCAGGATCTTGATCGTCGCATAGGCAGTGGCGTCGCTCCGGCGGCTGCAACGCCTGACAATTCTTCCAGCGGTGGCAACACGAATGCCGCCGCCGGTGCTGCACCTGCTGCCCAGGCCCCAGCGGCCAGCAGCGAACCTGGTGATCCGGCGAAGGAAAAGCTCTACTACGATGCGGCCTTCGACCTGATCAAGGCCAAGGACTTCGACAAGGCCAGCCAGGCGTTCGGCGCGTTCCTGCGCAAATACCCGAACAGCCAGTACGCCGGCAATGCCCAGTACTGGTTGGGTGAAGTGAACCTGGCCAAGGGTGACCTGCAAGGTGCCGGCCAGGCCTTTGCCAAGGTCAGCCAGTTGTATCCCAAGCATGCCAAGGTGCCTGACTCGCTGTACAAGCTGGCTGACGTAGAGCGTCGCCTGGGTCACACCGACAAGGTCAAGGGCATTCTGCAGCAGGTCGTTTCCCAGTATCCGGGGACCTCGGCAGCCCAATTGGCCCAGCGGGACCTGCAGCGCATGTAAGGCGTTGTCGACCCGAATCAAGAAACCCGCGCCTGCCGCGGGTTTTTTCGTTAGAATTGTTGCCCTTTTTATGAAACACGCCGTTCTGGATTATGCGATTGCAGGTTCATTGCGGTGCCTGACGGAGGCGGACAGCCTGTTTAGCTGTTACGCCCGTGGCGGATATGCAAGACACATTGAGAATCACCGAAGTTTTTTACTCGTTACAGGGTGAAACGCGGACTGCTGGGCTGCCCACGGTATTCGTGCGCCTGACGGGTTGCCCCCTGCGCTGCCAGTATTGCGACAGTGCCTACGCCTTCAGTGGCGGCAGTATCCTGTCGCTCGACAGCATCCTCGACCAGGTCGCCAGCTACCGGCCGCGCTACGTCTGCGTGACGGGCGGCGAGCCACTGGCCCAGCCCAACGCCATTCCCCTGCTCAAGCGGCTTTGCGATGCCGGCTACGAGGTATCCCTGGAAACCAGCGGTTCGATGGACATTTCGCCGGTGGATACCCGTGTCAGCCGGGTGGTCGACCTGAAGACCCCGGGCTCGAAGGAAGTCCATCGCAATCGTTATGAGAACATCGAGCTGCTGACCCGCAACGACCAGGTCAAGTTCGTGATCTGTTCCCGTGAGGACTACGACTGGTCGGTGTCCAAGCTGATCCAGTACGGTCTGGAGAAGCGGGCGGGGGAGGTGCTGTTCTCGCCGAGCTATCAGCAACTGCCGGCCCGCGAGCTGGCGGACTGGATCGTTGCGGACAACCTGCCGGTGCGCTTGCAGATGCAGTTGCACAAATATCTTTGGAACGACGAGCCGGGGCGCTGACATGACCACTCAAGCAAGCACTGAAAAGAAAGCGGTAATCCTGCTGTCCGGCGGCCTCGACTCGGCGACCGTGGTGGCCATGGCGCGTGCCCAGGGCTACAGCTGCTACACCATGAGCTTCGACTACGGCCAGCGTCACCGTGCCGAACTGCAGGCCGCCGAGCGGGTGGCCCGCGACCTGGGTGCAGTGGAGCACAAGGTCATCGGTCTGAACCTCAACGGCATTGGCGGCTCGGCGCTGACCGACAGTTCCATCGACGTGCCCGAGACACCGGGCGAGGGCATTCCGGTGACCTACGTGCCGGCACGCAACACGGTGTTCCTGTCCCTGGCGCTGGGCTGGGCCGAGGTGCTGGGTGCGCGGGACATCTTCATCGGGGTGAACGCGGTGGACTACTCCGGCTACCCGGATTGCCGTCCCGAGTTCGTCGAGGCCTTCGAAACCCTGGCCAACCTGGCGACCAAGGCCGGCGTCGAGGGCGACGGCTTCCGGATCCAGGCACCGCTGCAGAACCTCAGCAAGGCCGATATCGTGCGTGAAGGTGTGCGCCTTGGGGTCGACTATTCGCTGACCGTGTCCTGCTATCAAGCGGATGCCAACGGCTTTGCCTGTGGGAAATGTGACAGCTGCCGTCTGCGCGCGGAAGGCTTCGCCGCGGCCGGAATCGACGACCCCACGAAATATTTTTAATTTTTTTCGCGTAGGGTGTTGAATTCCCGTTATAAATCAGTATTATACGCGCCACCACACAGCGGGTCGTTAGCTCAGTTGGTAGAGCAGTTGGCTTTTAACCAATTGGTCGTAGGTTCGAATCCTACACGACCCACCATATTCAGCAGTACTCGAAGAATCCGGAAGGCCCACGACAGTGAGGATTTCCGGATTTTTTTTCGTCTGCAAGGCGCGCGCGCACCATGGTGGCGGCGCTTCTGCGCACGACTTTCGCCCGGGGCAGCGGCACCGAATGCCACCAGCAGTGGCGCCTGGTCGCCGATCAGTTGCGCGAAAAATACCCCAAGATCGCAACGTTGATGAACGGCTGCGAGAGTGAAGGGCTGGCGCACATGGCCTTCAAGGCCCACTGGCAGCAGCTTCACAGCACCAACCCCGATGGGGCGGTTGAACGCCGAGATCAAACGTCGCCCTGAGGTGGTGGGCATCCTTGTCGTCAGAATGCTTTAAACCCTCGTAGCGTTTCATTGCAACCGGATTGGCCAGTCGGACGTCGTAGCCAGCGGCCATGAGGCCATCCACCCGCCAATACCAGTTGTAGGTTGACGCGTATACTGCACGACCAGCTCGGTGCGATGGGGCTCAAGCAGATCGAGGATATTCGTTAACTCGTTGGGACAGAGTCGACTGACCTGGGTTCGATCCATTTCGTGGGTAACCCCCACAACGCTATTGTTCGAATGCAGGTCTATGCCACAGAATTTCATCATGGCCTCCTCGTAGCAAAAAGTAATATTCGCACCTTGAATCTTGTGCTACCTCTGTGAGGTGGGGAGTCCGGCTAGATGATTCTCAGATTTATTTTCTACTCGACATCACGCACTTTACACGAGCTTATTCACGCTGGTGATTTGCTTGTTCCAAATCATTTCGTAATGGCTCGATTGGATGATCGAGGCAACGTGTCGAGGGGTGGTCAGCGCCCAGCAGGTATTGCCCGGCGAACGAACGGAGCGATAGCGCAGGCCTGGGGCCTTGGCCTTCTTCACATCACGGCCGAGCGCTCTGGAAGCGCTGTAATCGTCTGGTGCGTAAATCGGGTGCGTCATGGGTAGCACAGTAGCGTCCAGTACACCCACCTCATCGAATTGGCAAGTCAGACCACGAAAGACGAAGCGCTCGTAGTTCAGTCCTTGCACTTTACTCCAGTACGCCTCTTGGTGATGGCGAACCTCGGCGATGGCAGTATCCATGGTGTCAGCCAGGTACAGCATGCCGAACGATCCATCGCCGAAGCGGGATCCATCAGGGTTCACGTGGGTAAATGGCGCGGTGGCGTAGGAGCAGCCGGTGATGCCAAAAGGGATTTCGCTGAGCGGAATCAGGTTGATGGTGCCCACTTCGTTCTGCAGGCGGGGATTGGTCAAGGCCTGAACTTGGTAAAGAATATCGAACTCGTCAGCGTTGGCCACGTCATCGAACAGAGCGATAGGAGGAAACTTGGAGTTCACCAGCCGATACGACTTGATGGCGCCCTCACTGCGCAGCACGTTCAGATCAGCGGCGTTTACCATTGGGCGCCTCGCAAGGCGTCAATTCGACGGAAAGTTTCGTACAGGTTGATGAACGAGCCGGTGGCCATGATTTCCAGCGGGGTTCTGCCTTCGAAAAAATCGTTGTCGTTGGCCATCCGTGGAAAGCCATACACGTTTTCCGGGTTGTCGAAGACCGTTCTAAGCGCACCATGAACGTTCAGGATGAGGCTGATACGGGCGAGCTGGTCATCATCCAGGCTCACGGTGCGACCTTGTTCCTTGACGCGCGAGTAGGTGCTGCGCGATATGCGAAGGGTGTTCTCGATCTCCTTGGGGGTTGCTTTCCAGCGTTCCATGATGGTGACTGCGGTGCGCAGCGCAACTGCGCCGGCATCCTTTGTGGACGGTGTCCGTGCAGGGGGGGCTTGGCTCATGTCTGGCACTCCGATTGCTTGGTCTTTAGATTGAAATATACGAATATTTAGTCTTCAGATCAATTTTGCGCTTGTCCGGCCACAGGGATATTTCAGGTTTCCAGACCTGGATCGCAGGCCTTGCAGCGACAGGCGAAAGACTATTGAGCGGACCAGGCACAAGGCGAGAGGGCTTTCCAGGAGTGTTCAGGCGAGGAAAAGGGAATTGTCCGGTGCTTGGGTTTGGCGCCTCGCAAACAGACACTCGATTTTGGCTCTAAAAATCTCATCCGCTCGCGTTCACGCTGGTGGAGGTTTGGGATTCGCGTGAAATGCATGGCATCCACGTCGACCAGTTGGTCTCGAGCGGTCAATGGAACGTTATGCCGCGCTACGCGATGCTGTCCCTGGTGAGTAGCCATGGCAATGACACTCGAAGTCGTACCGGCAGCGCTTTACTCGATGCGCAACGTAAAGCCTGTTCTTGCTGACGGTGGCTCTTCCATCCTCCATAAAACACTTGAAACGAATCTGGAAAACAAGGCGATCTATATCGCCACGCCGTTGATCGTCTACATCAAGCAGGGCAAGCAGATTATTCGCGACTATGACAGAGTGGCCAATGTCGTCGACGAGAATCATCTGATCTTCCTCTCCAAAGGCGTTTATACGGTGTCGGACTACGTGACTGGCAGCGATATCTTCGAGGCGGTGCTGCTGTTTTTCGACGACAAGCTGATCGCAAAGTAGGGATATGAAAATACCTCCCACTTCATCAAGCTCTACAAGCAACGGTACGGTGTCACGCCGAAGAAAGCCAAGACCGTCGCCACAGAACTGTAGCGCGGCAAGTCCGGCCCTCCATTCCCAGCCCGCGTGTCGAGCCGTCCCAACTGATCCGACCATTCATGGGCGCTGGCGAACCTACCTGACCTTGGCCTGAATGGGCTTCATCAACTGCATCTGCTGGCGATACTCGTCGGTGATCTGCCTGGCCTCGCTGTTGCTGGTGATCACCCGGGGCGTGATCAGCACGATCAGTTCCGAGCGACCACGCTGGCGACGGGTATTGCCGAACAACCAGCGCAGGCCGGGAACCCGACCCAGGTACGGCACGCTGTTGTCGCTGCCATTTTCGTTCTGCTTGATCAGGCCGCCGAGCAGGATGGTCTGCCCGCTTTGTACCGCCACCTGGGTCGACACCGCCCGGGTGGAGATGGTCGGGTTGCCGTTGGCATCGACGGTGCTGCTGGCGTTGCTGACCTGTTGCTGGATATCCAGGTACACCAGGCCGCCGGGGTTGATCCGGGGCACCACGTCGAGGATCACGCCGGTCTGGATGTATTGCACCGAGCTGGTGCTGATGGTGGTGGTATTGGTATTGATGGTGGTCTGGTTGATCGGGATGTTGTCGCCAACCTGAATCTGCGCCTGCTGGTTGTTCATCACCACCAGCGACGGGGCCGACAGCACGCGGGTGTTGCCCTCGGTCTCCAGGGCGTGCAGGGCCACTTGCAGGTTGTTGCTGACGAACGAGTAGAACAGCGCGTCGGTGCTGCCCAGGGCCGCGCCGCCCTGGCCCAGCGCCCCTTGGCTGCCGGAGGCGTTTTCGATGCCCTTGGTGGTGGCGTTGCCGGCCAGGCGCCCCAGGTACCATTGCACCCCGAGGTTCAGCGAGCCGGTCAGGCTGACTTCCAGAATCCGCGTTTCGATCTGTACCTGCAGCGGTGTGTTGTCGAGCCGTTGAATGGCCGACTGGATCTCGGCCCATTGGCTCGGCCGGCTGCGCACCAGCAGTTGGTTGCTGCTTTTTTGCGCGGAAATGCGTACCGAGTTCGTCGGGTTGCTGGCATCGGGCCTCGCCCTTGAGGTATTCGCGGCAGTGGGTGGCCCCAGTTGCAAGTCGTCCGCTGCCCGGTCCGGCGAGACAGGGGTGTCGGCGTCGTTTCTCACCGGCGGCGGCAGGCTCTGGCTGCCACCGGTGTTGCCGGGCAACCCGAGGCCGTTGCCGGCCGCTGCGCCCGGCCCGTTGCCGAAACCGTTACTGGTCAGCGTCACGGTGCGCAATCCCGGCGCGACCTGCGCCGCGGCATCCTCGGTGACCGGCTCGTCGCTATAGATCTGGCGCAGGTAACGGGCCAGGTCGGTCGCCTTCATGTTGCGCACGTCGTAGACATACATCTGCGGCTCATCGCCGCCGCCCTGGTCGATGGTGTCGATCCAGCGGCGCACATCGTTGAGGTATTCCGGTTGTGACGAGATGGCGACAATCGCATTGGTGCGTTCGATAGGCAGCAGGCGCAGCATGCCCGCCAGCGGTGTACCGCTCTGGGCGCCGAACAGGCGATCGAGTTCAGGCATCAGTTGCGTGACATTGGCCCGCTTGAGATTGAAGACGCCGATGGACATGCCCTTGAGCCAGTTGACGTCGAAGGTGTCGATGGTCTGCTGGTAGTTGTTCAGCTCCTCCGGGGTGCCGGCCATCACCAGCGCATTGCGCGAGGTATCGACGACCAAAAAGGCACTCTCGCGGGCAAACGGCTTGAGCAGCTTCTGCATATCGAGCGCTGCGATGTAGTTCAGCACGAAAAAACGCGCGCTCAGGCCATTGCCTGGGGGGGCAATGGATTGGCTGGGCGTGAGCTGGCCCGCGACCGCCTGGTTGGCCGGCAGAACCAGATAACGCTCGCCCTGGCGGACGATCGCGTTGTTGGTCCAGGACAGCAGCGTTTCGAGAATGGAAAAGGCCTGGGCCTTGTCCACCGGTTTCGAGGTCGAGAAGGTCACGTCCCCCGTCACCCCCTGGCCGATACCATAGTTCTGCTTGAGCACATCACCGAGGATGACGTTGACCACCGCCTGGATCGGTACGTTGGCGAAGTTGAGCATCGTTCCGGCATCGTCTGCCGGGGACGGGCGCGGCCTTGCGGTCGCGCGCTCATGGCTGGCCACACCCGGGCTGCTGCGGATGATCGACGGGCCTGAAACCGGCGGTGCCGGGTAGGGCGCCAGGGGGACCGCGGCAGGTACCGTCGCGGGTTCCTGGTGCGGTCGATCCGTGCCCGTGCCCGCGAGTCCCTGGCGCAGCAACAGGTCATCTTGAACTTCATCGGTCACGGGCGAGGTGCAGCCCGCGAGCAGGATGACGCCGATCAGGCAGGGCCGGGCGATTCGTTCGATCACATCGATTCATCCTTGTAGAGCGTCTAATGCGCGGCGGTGGCCGGCAATTTCAAAACGGGGATGCTCAGTTCCTGCTCGCTGGACCTGAAGCTCAGCGAGACTTTTTCAGCGGTTATCCGTTCGACCCGCCAGCCGTTGGGCAGGACATCCCCCTGCGCGGCGCTCAGGCTCTTGCCGTCGGAGGTCTTGAACAGCGCCTTGCGCAGGCTCGTGGAAACGGCGATGCCGTTCAGCGACAGGCCGGCGAGCGCTTGCGTATCGTGGTCGCCAGTGGCTGCCGGGTCCGACGGATCGGCCTGGCGGTCGCGATTGAACAGCGGTCGCTGCCATATCCCGGCATAGGACGACAGTGCAGGTGCCGCTTCGGGCTTCACGGTGGCCGCAGGTGCCACCGGCGGCGGGGCCTCCGGCTCTGGGCCCCACTCGATACCCGTGCCAAGCCCCTCGAACAAGGCCAGGCACAGGGTCGCCATCGACACCACGAAAGCGCCCAGGCAGAGCGTGAGTCGGTCGGGGATTTTCATGTGGACGGCGCCCCTTTCCGGGTGGGGAGGGTTTTATCCGGCGGGTTGCCCAGGTAGGCGCTGATTTGCAGTTGTACCGCCAGGCGCTGGGCGGTCCCGGTCGCCGCAAGCGGGTTCCTGCGTATGTCGAGGGTTTCGACGAACAGCGCCACCTGCTGGTTCTCCAGGCCGTGGAGCAGCGTCACCAGCGGGGCAATGGCACAGTCCAGGCTGACGCTGACCTTGACCTGGCGATAGGGCGCGTTGTCTGCGACGGCCATCGGGATACGGTTGTTCATCGTGCAACCACCGTTGTCCGGCGGCAGCGCCTGGACCTTGGCCACCACCCACTGCATGAGCTGCGCGGTGGCGGTACCGGCGTCGGCATCCGGCAGCAGGCTGTCGTTGCCCGCCGGCGTGCTCCGGGCCTGGGCCAGTTGCGCCTGCAGCCGTGGGCGATGGGCTTCAAGCGCCTGGTAGCGCTGGTGCTGGATGCGCAATGCCGCCATGTTCGCCTCGATCGATTGCAGGGGGGCGGTGAACCACCAGTGGATACCGATGAAATAGACGGCGCTCAGGCACAGTACGGCCAGTATCAGGGCCGCCGCCCGCTGGTCACGGTGTGTCAGGCGTAGCGGCATGTCGTGCCTCCCGGGAACGCAGTCGGGCGGTGAGATTGAGGCGGTCCTGGCCGGTGTTCGCATCGGCCTGGATCACGCCCTGGAATTGCAGGTCCTGCAGGTGCGCGCAGTGCTTCATCCTGCCGATCAGCTCGCTGGCCCGGCTGCTTTGCGCGCTGAGGGTCAGGCGATCCTGGGCATCGATGGTCAACTGTTCCAGCCAGGTGTCGGCGGGTATGCAGTCGGTCAGTTCCTGCAGCAGGGCCGTCCTGGGCAGCGACTGGGCTTTTTGGGTCTGCACGTAGCGCCCGGTGTCGAGCAGTTCATCGAGCTGTTGGCGCAATACTTCAAGCTGTCGGGTATCGTTGCGCAGCGCGTCGACCTCGGCGCCCATGGTATCCAGTGCCGATTGGCGGCCATGCACCCACAGCAACATGGCGAGCAGCACCAGCCCGGCGCCGAGCAGGGCGAGCCCCAATTGCAGCCGGCGGACCGGGTGGCGCGCCTGCGGACGGCGGTGCAGTGCCAGCAGGTTGACGTTCAGGCGCGAACCGTCGCGATCCAGAGCGTCGATGGCATCGATGCGCCAGCCGTGTCGTGCGGCTTCATCGAGGATCGTGTCGATCCGCTCGCGCAGGGCGGCCACCAGGGGCAGGTCGAACACCGCTCGAGTCCGCTCCGGCGGGCTATCGCAGACGGCATCGAAATAGACCTGGGCAGCCTTGAACGGCGTGTACTTGTCCATTTCGAAGGCCAGGGCCGCATGCACCTGCAGGGCGGCGGCATGGGGCAGTTGCACGTGGGCGAGCAGGACCTGCGTGTTGGGCATCAGCAGGACCTGGCGCTGGCCCGCCAGCGACTCACCGGCCGTGCGGGGGGCAGGCAAACCCTGTTCGGGCCAATACAGCAACTGTTCCCGGTTCGCCGCGGCCAGGCGCTCGCGCCAGCGCCGGGGCAGGCACCCCAGCAGTTCCCGTCGCCACCAGCGCAGGAACCGTGGCAGAGGCGAAGCGTGCCAGCGCTGCGAGAACTGACGTGTGGCCTGCCGCAGTGGGCCGAGCCAGCGGTTTTCGGGTGTCTTCATTCCTGCCACCGCAACACGCGATAGAGCTGCAGGCCGCCTGCCTGGGGATTGAGCAGGAAGGTCACGCTCAGGGTTGCCGAAACCGCTGGGGGCAACGTGGCCTTTATCCGGGCGCTGTAGAGGGGGCCGGCAGAGCTTTCGAGTACGGGGGGCGGTAGCTTGAGCGCGGCTCGCAGCGGCGCGGTGGCAAGGTCCGGATCGGGTCGCGCCTGGCCGGTCCAGAGCGTCAGGTTCGGGGCCAGGCGGGCGTAGAGCGGACGATCCATCGCCGCGAACAACTGAAGCGCCTCGACGCTCCTTGGCGGGTTGCTGGCGCTGCGCCGTTCCGCCAGCTCCCGACTCAACCGGCGAGCCTGCCCGGGGCTGGCCCCCAGGTACCGCACGACTTGCTCGAAGTCTTCGGCGCTGACCTGGTTCAGATCGATCTTGCCGCGTTCGCTGTGCAGTTCGAGGCTCAGTTGGGCATCTTCGATCGTCAGGTGATAGCGGCGGCCATCGGCGATCATGGTGGGCGTTTTGCCTGAGAGATCCTGCACCACCCGGGCCAGCCCCGACTCGGCCGCGAGCAGGGCACGGGTGCGCTGCAGGGCATAGGCGCTCTGGCGGTTTTCCAGGCGCACCGAACCCACCACCACGGCCATCATCAGGCTCAGCAGCGCCAGGGCCCAGAGCGCCAGGACCAGTGCAGCCCCGCGGGTGTCGTGCAGGCTCGGGGTCTTCATGGCGAGGCCTGGGCATCGCTGAGGCGCAGGGCGATCTCCAATGGCGGCCAACTGATCGGGCCATCGGGTTGCAGTTCGATACGCAGCGCCAGCGGCAGGCGCTCCGGCCACGGCCAGCGCGGCAGCCAGTCGGTGGGGTGCAAGGCATTGTCCAGGCCGCGGTAGTTCAACTGCCAGTGCTCCAGATCGTGCAGCAGGACCTGCGGTTCTGCCCAGGGATGCAGGCCACGGTCGTCGAACTGGAAGAAGGCCACTTGCAGGTTCTTCGATCCGTTACGGTCTTGGATCAGCGAGAACACCTGCAGGGGCAGGCCACCTGCCAGCCGTGTCGGCAGTGGGGCGACCAGGCTCAACTGTTCGTGCTCACCCTCGAACACTGTGCCGTTGTTCGTGTCATCCCGGCGAAACGCGGTGGGGTAGGCCTGTTGCGCTGAGCTTCTGAGAAAGTCCTGGGCCGAGCGGATCTCGTCCAGGCGGCTGGAATAACGTTCGCCCAGCTCCTGGGTACGGCTGCTGGCGGTCAGCGTCGAGGCGATCAGCAGTATCAGCAGCCCGAGCAGGCCGAGGGCGATCAGCACTTCCAGCAAGGTGAAGCCGTGCTGGCGTGCTGTCATGGTCGGGCTCCTGCGACCTGGCCCTGGGCACGCAACGTGACGAAGCGCTCCTGGCGGCCATCCTGTTCCAGCACCAGTTCCAGCCGATAGAGGTCGACCGGCGCAGCGCCGGGTTGGGCAGTGGCAGTGAGTTGCCATTGCACCTGCGCCAGGCTGCCGTGCCAATGCCCCGGCTTGAGCGGGTCGCGACGCTGCTCGTCGAACAGACTCCTGGCCAGCAGGGCCATGCGGGTGCTCTGCTCGTCGTGCAGCAAGGCCTGGCTCGTCGTGCCCATGGCGTTGAGGTAAACGGCAAAACCGATGCTCAGCAGGAGCACGGCGGCGAGCATCTCCAGCAGGGTGAAACCGTTCTGGGCCGCGCCGTTCATGGCCGCACCCCGTCCTGCCAACTGACCTTGCCGGTCAGCCAGGCGACATCCACCCGCCAACTGTTCGCACCGCGTTGCAGGTAAATGTTGCCGCCACTGGAGCCGCCATCCGGGTAGAACTCGATCGCCCCCTCCCGGACGATGACAGGTCGGCGGCGGTGGTCAGGCGCAGGTGCATGCCCTCGGGCAGGCGCTGTTCGGCCTGGTTGTCGACTCGATAACTGTTGCGCAGCAGATCCACGTGCAAGGTGGCCGGTTGCCCGCTCAGCACGGCGTGGTTGCGGGCACTGCGCAGGGCCAGGCCCAGTTCGCGTCGGGCCTGGCGTTCGCGGGCGTTGTCCAGGCCGCCGGCAACGCCATGGGCCAGCAGGCTGACACCGGTCGCGATGATCAGCAGCACCACCAGCATTTCCAGCAGGGTGAACCCCCGTGCGACACCGAGGCCGGTCATGGCTATTCCCAGTTGCCCAGGTCGGCGTTGTAGCCATCGCCGCCGGGTTGTCCGTCCTTGCCGAGGAAGACCAGGTCGAAGGCACCATGGGCACCGGGGGCGCGATAGCCGAAGCCATGACCGTAGGGGTCCAGCAGGTCGCTGGGTTTGGCATAGGGCCCGTTCCAGTGGTGGACATTGGCCGGCGCATTCGTCAAGTCGAGCAGTTCCCTGGGCGGCGCGCCGACGTCCAGGGCGTAGCCTTCGATCTTCATCGACAGGCTGGCCAGTTGTGCCTTGCCCGCGCCGTACTTGCCCTTGTCGATATTGGCCCCGACCTGGCGCACGACGATGGTGGCGATCACCCCGAGCAGCACGATCACGGCGAGCATTTCCAGCAGGGTGAAACCGGGGTGACGGTACAGCGAATGCTTGCGACGCATGGTGGATTCCCTTCAGAGGTTATTGGTCAGGCTCATCAGCGGCAGCATGATCGCCAGCATGATCACGCCCACCAGCGCCGCCATCAGCAGCGTCATGCCGGGGACCAGGGCGGCGAGCAGGCGATCGATATGGCGTTTGGCCTCGGCGTCGAAAATGCTCGCGACCTTGAGCAGCATCCGTTCCAGTTGCCCAGACTCCTCACCGACCTGAATCATCTGGATCGCCAGTTCCGGGAAGGTCGCGGTGGCGTGCAGGGCGGTCGACAACGGGCTGCCGTCCTTGACCTTGACGATGGTCTGCTCGACCGAATCGCGCAGTACCTGGTTGCGGCAGACCTGGCGGGCGATGTCGAACGCGCCGACCAGGGCGACTCCCTGGCCCAGCAGCGTGCCCAGCGTATGGGCCAGCCGCGCGGTTTCCAGGCGTAACAGCAGGGGGCCGATGACCCGTGCGCGGAGCATCAGGCGGTGGTATTGCAGGCGACCCCGGGTCGTTCGCAGGTGCTGGACCAGCCAGGCGAGCAGCAGGAGCATGGCCCCGAACAGAGGCAGGAAGTAGTGGCCCAGAAACTGGCCGAGGGCGAGGATCACTTCGGTGATCAGCGGGACGGGTACGCCCAGGCCGCTGAAGATCGGCACGAACTGCGGCACCACATAGGCCAGCAGCAGGACCAGCGAACCCAGCACGCCAACCAGCAGGAAGGCCGGATAGATCAGTGCGTTGATCACCTCGCCACGGACTTTCCGGGTCCGTTCCAGGTAGGCGGCCAGGTGTCCCAGCGTATCGCCCAGGGCACCGCCGGCTTCTCCGGCGCGCACCAGGCTGAGGTACAACGGCGAGAAGGACGGGCCCTCGGCGGCCATGACCGCCGACAACGGCTGGCCGCCCTTGACCCCCTCATGGAGGCGTTCGAGCAGGCGCCGCGCCTGGGGTTTGCCCGGCTGACGAACCAGGGTCGTGAGCGCTCGCTCCAGCGGCTGGCCGGCATCGAGCAGCGTGGCCAGTTGCAGGGTGAACCGCTCCAGGTCCTGGCCGGCCAGGGGGGCAGGATGGAACCACGACCCGCTGACGGCACTGCCGGCCAGCGCCGGTTCGAGTTGCAGGATCAGCAGGCCACGTTCCTGCAACTGGCTGGCGGCTTCGTCGTCGTCCGCTGCATCGAGTGCCCCGTCGAGGGGGTTGCCGTTCGGGTCGAGGGCGCGATAGCGATAGTGTTCCATGGCTATTCGCCCTGGGTGACGCGCAGGACTTCTTCCAGGCTGGTGATACCCGCCAGGGCCTGGCGCAAGCCGTCCTCGTACAGGGTTCGCAGCCCGCCGGCGCGGGCCGCCTGTTCCAGGGTCGCGGCATCGGCGTGGCGCATGAGCAGCGAGCGCAGGCTTTCGTTCATCACCAGCAGTTCACTGAGGGCGCTGCGTCCGCGATAACCACTGCCGGGGGCATCCGCGCGGGGGCGGTAGAGGCGGATCGGACGTTCGTCGGTAAAGCGCTGCAGTTGATGCTCGGCCACCAGTTCCGCTGGCGCCTCGAAGCTTTCCCGCCACTCGGGGGCCAGCCTGCGCACCAGGCGCTGGGCGAGAATGCCGTTGACTGTCGAGGCGATCAGGTAGCTTTCGACGCCCATGTCGAGCAGGCGGGTGATGCTGGCGGCGGCGCTGTTGGTGTGCAGGGTGGACAGCACCAGGTGGCCGGTCAGCGAGGACTGGATGGCGATCCGGCAGGTTTCCAGGTCGCGCATTTCGCCGATCATGATCACGTCCGGGTCCTGGCGCACGATGGAACGCAGTACTTTGGCGAAATCCAGGCCGATACCCGGCTTGACCTGGATCTGATTGATCCCCTCCAACTGGTATTCGACCGGGTCCTCGACGGTGATGATCTTGCGTTCGGCGGTATTGAGCCGCGACAGGGCGGTGTACAGGGTGGTGGTCTTGCCCGAGCCGGTAGGGCCGGTGACCAGCAGGATGCCGTGGGGCCGTTCGAGCACGCCCAGCAGGGCGTCCAGGCGCGCGCCATCGAAGCCCAGGCTCTGGAAATCGAACGTCACGGTCTGGCGATCGAGCAGGCGCATCACCACCGACTCGCCGAAACTGGTGGGCACGGTGGAGACCCGCAGGTCCAGCTCCTTGCCCTGCATGCGCAGCATGATGCGGCCGTCCTGCGGCAGGCGGCGTTCGGCGATATCCAGCCGAGCCATGATCTTGATACGCGAGATCACCGCGGCCGATGAGCCGACGGGGGGCGCCTCGGCCAGTTGGAGCACGCCATCGACGCGGTAACGGATATTGAGCTGGTTCTCGAACGGCTCGATATGGATGTCCGAGGCCCGTTGTTCGACGGCCCGTTGCAGCAGCAGGTTGACCAGGCGGATCACCGGGGCTTCGGAAGCGAGATCCTTGAGGTGTTCGATATCGGTTTTTTGGTTGCCGGTATCTTCCTCCAGGTTCTCGATCAGCGTGCCCATCGCGCTGCGGCCTCGTCCGTAGTAGCGCTCGATCAGTTGCTCGATATCGCCGCGTTGGCCGATGGACAGGCGCACCGGGCATTGGCAGGCATAGGCCAGGGCATGCAGGGCATCGGGCTGGTTCGGGTTGGCGATCAACACATGCAGCTCGCTGCCCGGGCAGGACAGCGGGACCAGGCAATGCTCCTTGAGAAAGCGCGGTGCCAGCTCCGGTGGCGTCTCCAACTGCGCGGGGGCGTCCGCCAGGGTCAGCACGGGCGTCTCCAGCAGGGTCGACCAGGCCTGGGCCAGGTCCTGCTCGGACACCAGGCCCAGGCGTGCGAGCAGTTCGGTCGAGTCGTGCCGTGCGTTGCCGTCCTGCAACTGCTGGGTCCGCTCGATATCGATGCGTTTCAGGCGACCTTCGCTGACCAGCCAGTCGATGGCCAGTCTGTCCGGATTCGGGGACATCAGGGCGTTCATGCTGCGCTCTCCAGGCTCCATGCCTCGGGTACAGCATGAGTCCGATGGCCTCGGGCGCCTACTGTCAGAAATGACAGTTCCGCTGACCGTTGGTCGGTTTGCCAGGGGCTCAGGCATACCGCCAAGGCCCCATGACCATTGGTCCGAACTGTCAGAAATGACAGTAGGCGGCCTTTCAGGTGCAGGGATAGCTTGGCGTGGATGGAGGAGTTTTGGTTTCCATTCCTTCGACCATTCGGTCGATGGTCAGATTCGCAGGAGCGATATCATGTCCACTTCTATTGCTAGAAAAGTGTTGGGCCCGGTTTTTCTGCTGTTGGGCCTCTTGTCCGCATTACCGGCTTCGGCCAACGTGATCGTGTCATGCACGGGGACGCTGGATGGTGCCCTCGACCCAGGCCTCACTTCGGTTGCCGCGCCTCAGGTCGGAGAGGTGCAAGCCAGCATCGTTTCCTCGGCGACTTGCACCCTGGTGGGGACCACCGTTCAGCCTGCCAGATTGGAACTGAGTGCGACCGTGAGCTCCGGCTCATGTACCGGTTTTACGTTGAATCCGGGGAGCACCAACATGACGATCACCTGGGATGACAACTCGACGAGCGCGGCGACCTTTGCCCCTTCCAACCCGTTGACCTTTTTGTTGCCGGGGCCTCTTGCGGGCAGTTTCCTGATCACTAGCGGACATGCTGCTGGCCATACGATGGTCATCACGGGGGTACCGTCCATAAGCGCTGCACTGGCGGCCTGCCTACTTCCCGGCGCGGCACCGGTCCGGCACCTGGGCTTCCCGATTTCCTTCGTTGTGATCTGAGGCCATCGAAAACGGGGGAGCAGGGCTCCCCCCGTTTCAAGCGCTTGAAGTGCCTGCGCCCGGCCCGCTCAGCGCAACCAGATCTCGCTGACCGAATGATCGCGGGACTTGCGCACCACCAGGTCGGCGCGCTCGCGGGTCGGCAGGATGTTTTCCAGCAGGTTGACCCGGTTGATGTCGTGCCAGATCTGCCGGGCGGCCTCCGGAGCCTCCTCGGGCGGCAGGTCGGCCAGTTTGCGGAAGTAGGCGCCACGTGCACGGAACGCGGTCTTCTGCAGCAGCAGGAAGCGGTCGACGTACCACTGCTCGATATCCTGCTCGTCGGCATCCAGGTAGATCGAGAAGTCGAAGAAGTCGGAGACGATGGTGCTCGGCCGCGCGCCGTCGTTGCCATGGGTCTGCAGCACGTTCAGCCCCTCGAAGATCAGGATGTCCGGCCGATTCACCACCTGGTACTGGTCCGGAACGATATCGTAGCTGACGTGGGAATAGATCGGCGCCCGCACCTCGTCTTCGCCGGCCTTGATGTTGGCGAGGAATTTGACCATCTGCCGGCGGTCGTAGCTTTCCGGGAAGCCCTTGCGGTGCATGATGCCGTCGGCGACCAGCTTGCTGTTGGGGTAGAGGAAGCCGTCGGTGGTGACCAGGGCGACGTTCGGGTGGTCCGGCCAGCGCGCCATCAGCGCCTGCAGGACGCGGGCGAAGGTGCTCTTGCCCACCGCGACGCTGCCGGCGATCGCCAGGATGTAGGGGCCGCGCGGGCTGGCGCGGCCGAGAAAGGTGTCCTTGATGCCGGCCAGGTTGCGGGCCGCGCCGACGTGCAGGCTGATCAGGCGCGACAGCGGCAGGTAGACGTTGGCAACGTCCTCGAGGGAAATGTCCTCGTTGACTCCGCGCAGGGCCGCCAGGTCGTCTTCCGACAGCGTCAGCGGGGTGTTGGCGCGCAGTCCGGCCCACTCCGTGCGGCTCATTACCAGATAGTCATCAGCGGTCATTGGTTATTGTTCCACGTCCTGTTCAATCGGCTGATTATCCAACGAGTTGCCCCTGTCTGTCCGAAGGTCAGAATAATCTTTTGAATCCATTGGATATTCTGTAGCCTTGCGGCGCTGAAAAGCACTCCATGCCTGATGGATTCACCTTCCCGGTCGCTGCTTCACCTAGGCTGTGTACGAAATTGTTTGAAACGCAGGTTAGGCAAGGCAAAAACCGGCGAGGAAGCGGAGTTTACTGGAGTAAATGAGCATTCCGAGCCGGTTTTTAACGCCGCATAACCAAGTTTCAAGCGATTTCGTACATAGCCTAATATCCCGCTTCGGAAAGAGGCGGGGGCCGGGGTATACTCGACTTTCGCGCTCACGCGCTTGCAGGTCTTGCGAACATGACGCAAATTTCCGAACGCCTTCTGGTTCAAGCCCACCTCGACGCCAAGCAACCCAAACCGTTGAGTGCCGAGCAGGAGGCGCCGCTCCGTGCCGAAATCGCCGCCGAGCTCAAGGCTCAGGACGCGGTGCTGGTGGCCCACTTCTACTGCGACCCGATCATCCAGGCCCTGGCCGAGGAAACCGGCGGTTGCGTGTCCGACTCCCTGGAAATGGCCCGTTTCGGCGCCGCTCACCCGGCCAAGACCGTGCTGGTGGCCGGTGTGCGCTTCATGGGCGAGACGGCGAAAATCCTCACGCCGGAAAAACGCATCCTGATGCCGACCCTGGACGCGACCTGCTCGCTGGACCTGGGCTGTCCGGTGGACGAGTTCTCCGCCTTCTGCGACCAGCATCCGGAGCGCACCGTGGTGGTGTATGCCAACACCTCGGCGGCGGTCAAGGCGCGGGCGGACTGGGTGGTGACCTCCAGTTGCGCGCTGGAAATCGTCGAAAGCCTGATGGACAACGGCGAGAAGATCATCTGGGCGCCGGACAAGCACCTGGGCCGCTATATCCAGAAGCAGACCGGCGCCGACATGCTGCTGTGGGACGGTGCCTGCATCGTTCACGAGGAATTCAAGTCCCGGCAACTGGAAGACATGAAGGCGCTGTACCCCGATGCGGCGATCCTGGTCCACCCGGAATCGCCCGAGTCGGTGATCGACCTGGCCGATGCGGTCGGCTCCACCAGCCAGTTGATCAAGGCGGCGCAGACCTTGCCGAACAAGACCTTCATCGTCGCCACCGATCGCGGCATCTTCTACAAGATGCAGCAGTTGTGTCCGGACAAGGTCTTCATCGAGGCGCCGACCGCCGGTAACGGTGCGGCGTGCCGCAGTTGCGCCCACTGCCCGTGGATGGCGATGAATACCCTGGAGCGCACGCTGCAGTGCCTGCGCGAGGGCAGTAACGAGATCTTCGTCGATCCGTCGATCATTCCGCGGGCGGTACGCCCCTTGAAGCGGATGCTGGACTTCACCCAGGCGGCACGGATGAAGCTGAGCGGCAACGCCTGAGCCGTTTTCGCTTTGCGAGGTGTGTGGGTTCCGGGTAGGGCTTAGCGGCCTCTTCGCGGGCAAGCCTCGCTCCTACAAGGGATAGTGTCATGCGCCAAACGGTGTACGACGCAAATCCGTAGGAGCGCGGCTTGCCCGCGAAGACAGTCGCAAGCCTGGCTCGCCCCCCCAAGCCACCGGCATCACCCTCGGATCCGGTGTGAGCGCCAGCGCTTGCGTCAGCCGCCCATCATGTCCTTGACCAGGCGTTCCTGGTCGATCATTTCCTTCTGCCGCGCGTCGATCCGCGAGGCCAGCTGGAAGTTCGGCGCCCGGCGCTTGGCGAAGTCCAGTTGCTGGATCGCCTGCTTGTAGTCGCCAACCAGGGCGAAGTATTCGGCCCGCGCCTGGTGCAGGCCGATGATGTTGCCGGACTGGCCACGGGTTTCGGCGATCTGGTACCAGATGTCCGGGTCATCCGCACGGGTCTTGAGCAGGTCGACCAGCACCTTCTCGGCTTCGGCAGGCTTGTTCTGCTTGCCCAGCAGGTCGACCTGGAGCTGCTTGAGCGGATAGTTGCCCGGATACAGGGCCAGCATCCGCTCGGTGCGCTGCGCGGCATCCGGCAGGCGGCCGCTGCTGATGTCGAGCTCGATCTGGGCCAGGTTGTAGATGATTTCGTTGGGCGACTTGGCCAGCAGTGGCTTGAGGTTCTCCCGCGCATCATTCAACTGGCTGCCCTTGATCTGGGCGATGGCCAGGCCATAGCGGGCGATCTCGGACTTGGGGTTTTCGTCCAGTTGGGCGCGGAAGCGCTTGGCCGCCAGCCCCGGGGAATCCTCGTAGGAGAGCATGACCCGGGCGCGAATCAGTTGGTAGCGCAGGCTGTCCTCGATACCGCCGGGCTTGGCCTGTTCGGCGCGGTTGCGGGTGTCGGCGATCCGCGATTCGGTGACCGGGTGGGTCAACAGGAATTCCGGTGGCTTGGCATCGAAGCGGTAGATGCGCATCAGGCGTTCGAACATGGTCGGCATGTTGCGCGGATCGTAGCCGGCCTTCTCCAGGTTGAGGATGCCGATCCGGTCGGCCTCCTGCTCGTTCTGGCGGGAGAAGCGCTGTTTCTCCTGGAAGGCGGCGGCCTGGGTCCCGGCGATGGTGGCGATACCGGCATCGCCACCGCCGGCCGCAGCGACGATGATCCCGGTCAGCAGGGCTGCCATCATCGGCAACTGCATGCGTTGCTGGGCTTCGACGCCGCGGGCGAAGTGACGTTGCGACAGGTGCGCCAGTTCGTGGGCCAGTACCGAGGCGTACTCGCCTTCGGTCTGGGCGTTGAGGAACAGGCCGCCGTTGATCCCGATGATCCCCCGGGTGCGGCGAAGGCGTTGAGCTGGTTGCTGTCGATCAGGATGAATTCCAGGCGCCGGTCCTGTACCTGGCTGGTTTCGACCAGCTTGTAGACCGTGGTTTCCACGTAGTCCTTGAGCTGCGGATCGTTCAGTTGCTTGACCTGGCTGCGCAGCAGGCTCAGCCAGGCGCGGCCCAACTGGTATTCCTGCTGGGGCGAGACGATGGCGGAGCTGGCGTCACCGAGTGACGGCAGGTCGTCGGCGAAGCCGGGGGAGGCGAGCAGGCAGGCGAGCGTCAGCAGGGTGGGGCGCAGAAATGTCATGCACAGGGCTCTAGTTCGGCAAAGCCCTTACTGTAGCCGCACACCACGTCGACGACCAGAGGTGGTATCGCTTGGGTTATCCTAGGCGGCTCGAACCCTCCGATCCGACACGCCGCCAGGAGTGAAGCAATGACCGACGCTGTAGAGTACGACGCCGAGCTGGATGCCAGCGGCCTGAACTGCCCGCTGCCACTGCTCAAGGCCAAGCTTGAACTCAATCGCCTGGCCAGCGGCGCGGTACTCAAGGTGATCGCCACCGATGCCGGTTCGCAGCGGGATTTCCGCACCTTCGCCAAACTGGCCGGGCATACGCTGTTGCGCGAGGAGGAAGACGCCGGGGTCTATCGCTATTGGCTGCGCAAGGCCTGAATGTCCAGCACTTAAATCGTTAGGGATTATTGATGTTCAAAGTGTTACGTGACTGGATCCAGCGCTACTTTTCCGACGAGGAAGCGGTGGTATTGGCCGTTCTGCTGTTCCTGGCGTTCACGGCCGTGCTGACCCTGGGCAAGATGCTCGCGCCGGTCCTGGCGGGCATGGTTCTGGCCTATCTGATGCAGGGCCTGGTGTTTGGCCTGGAGCGCATGCGCCTGCCTGGCGCGGCTGCGGTCGGCCTGGTGTTCGCGCTGTTCATGGGTTGCCTGTTGCTGTTCATGCTGGTGGTGGTGCCGCTGCTCTGGCACCAGTTGATCACGCTGTTCAACGAGTTGCCGGGGATGCTGGCCAAGTGGCAGTCGTTGCTGCTGTTGCTGCCGGAACGTTATCCACACCTGGTGTCCGACGAGCAGGTGTTGCAGGCGATCGAGGTGGCGCGGGGCGAAATCGGCAAGTTCGGCCAGTGGGCGCTGACCTTCTCGCTGTCCAGCCTGCCGCTGCTGGTCAACATGATGATCTACCTGGTGCTGGTGCCGATCCTGGTGTTCTTCTTCCTCAAGGACCGGGCGAAGATCCGCGACTGGGTGCGTGGCTACCTGCCGCGCGAGCGGGCGCTGATCACCCGGGTGGCGGAGGAAATGAACCGGCAGATTGCCAACTACATCCGTGGCAAGGTGATCGAGATCATCATCTGCGGTGGGGTCACCTACATCGCTTTCGTCGCACTGGGCCTCAATTACGCCGCCTTGCTGGCCCTGCTGGTGGGGCTCTCGGTGGTGGTGCCGTATGTCGGCGCGGTGGTGGTGACCGTGCCGGTGACCCTGATCGCGCTGTTCCAGTGGGGCTGGAGCGACCAGTTCATCTACCTGATGGCGGTCTACGGGATCATCCAGACCCTCGATGGCAACGTGCTGGTGCCGCTGCTGTTCTCCGGGGCGGTGAACCTGCACCCGGTGGCGATCATCTGCGCGGTGCTGCTGTTTGGCGGGTTGTGGGGCTTCTGGGGGGTGTTCTTCGCCATTCCGCTGGCGACGCTGTTCAAGGCCGTGCTGGATGCCTGGCCGCGCAGGGAGCCGATCGTGGCGCCGTTGCTGTAGGAGGATTGGCTTTTTTGTGGGAGCGGGCTTGCCCGCGAAGCTTTTGGCGGTCTTGCGGGCCTCTTCGCGGGCAAGCCCTGCTCCTACAGTTCGGTGTCGATCACAACATTCACGTACTACACCAGCCTGTAGGAGCAGGCGGTGCGGCGATCCGACTTGCCCGCGAAGCTTCTAGCGGCCCAACCGGTCAGGCCTTGTTCAGCGCCTGCGCCGCGGCCAGTACCTCGTCCACGTGGCCCGGCACCTTCACGCCCCGCCATTCCTGGCGCAGCACGCCTTTCGCATCGATCAGGAACGTGCTGCGGTCGACGCCCAGGTATTCCTTGCCGTAGAGCTTCTTCAGCTTGATCACGTCGAACAGCTGGCAGACCGCCTCATCCTTGTCGCTGATCAGCTCGAAGGGAAACGCCTGCTTGCACTTGAAGTTCTCGTGGGACTTCAGACCATCGCGCGAAACGCCGAAAACCTCGGTGTTGGCCGCCTGGAATGCCGCGTACTGGTCGCGAAAGCCCTGGCCCTCGGTGGTGCAGCCCGGGGTGCTGTCCTTGGGGTAGAAGTAGATCACCACCTGCTTGCCCTTCAACTCGGACAGGCTGACGGTCTTGCCGCTGGTGGCAGGTGCCTGGAAATCGGTTACGGCTTCATTGATGACAACGGCCATGCTGGCTCCTTACATGGGGTTCTGTGGGCGCCACGGTTCGATCAGCGCATCGAGGTTCATCGCGTCGGCGAAATCCAGGAACTGGTCGCGCAACCAGCTGATCTGCACGCCGGGCGGCAGGGTCACGGTGAAGGTGGCGTTGAGCATGGTGCCGCCGGTGTGCGGGGCCAGGTAGGTGTCGCAGGTCAGGTT
Organism: Pseudomonas sp. Tof1; assembly: GCF_055390395.1. Lineage (NCBI taxonomy): Bacteria > Pseudomonadati > Pseudomonadota > Gammaproteobacteria > Pseudomonadales > Pseudomonadaceae > Pseudomonas > Pseudomonas sp. Tof1. The sequence continues at coordinate 1,681,018 of NZ_AP024344.1, forward strand.
CTCCAGGTCGACGTTGTGGTCGATGAAGAACTGGCACAGTTCGTTGATGATGTCCGAACGGTAGGCCGAGCTGACATAGGCGACATACGGCAGGGCCTGGGGACGGTTCTCCAGGGCACCGCTGCGCACCACGTTGACGGTCAGGTTGTGCTTCTTCGCCAGGTTCGGCAGGGCGGCCTCAAGGCGGGCCAGGGCGTCCCAGTTGCCGGAAATCTGCAGGACCAGCGCGCTGTACTCGCCATGGCGGGTCAGGCGCGAGGTCACCACGGCGCAGCGGTTTTCATGGCTGGCGCGGCACAGGACGTTGGTCAGCTCCATGGGGTTGGCGCCGAGGGCACTGATGACAAGGAATTGTTCGCGGACAGTGGGGGTGGACATGCAGCATTCCTAAAGCGATGAGCGGTCGGTACGTCGGGGCGTCATGGTTCGGCTCCTGCCCCGCGTGATGCTCGACGGCCGGGAAACGCGTCAAACCCTTGCATCGGCCTCTCAGGTGCGGGCGAGAGCGGGCGGCGGCAAGGCTGGAGCGGGTTTCGGGCGGCGAAAAGGGAGTCTGGAACCCGGCACATGACTGACTCAGTACCGATCAAAGTCTGAAGGGTAGCGAAAACCGGCGCCAAGGGGAATGCTCATGGCGAGTACTTCGCTTGTACAAGGCTGATGGCGCCAGTACCATTACCGCTCTCTTTTTCCGGCAGGAGCGGTTGCATGATTGCGGGCAGTATGGTGGCACTGGTCACACCCATGGATGCACAGGGTAATCTTGACTGGGACAGCCTGACCAAGCTGGTGGACTTCCACCTGCAAAACGGCACCAATGCCATTGTCGCGGTCGGCACCACGGGTGAGTCGGCGACCCTCGACGTGCACGAGCACATCGAAGTCATTCGTCGTGTGGTCGACCAGGTTGCCGGGCGCATCCCGGTGATCGCCGGCACGGGCGCCAACTCGACCCGCGAAGCGATCGAGCTGACCAGCAACGCCAAGAGCGCCGGCGCCGATGCCTGCCTGCTGGTGACCCCGTACTACAACAAGCCGACCCAGGAAGGCCTGTACCAGCATTTCCGTGCGATCGCCGAAGCGGTCGACATCCCGCAGATCCTCTACAACGTACCGGGCCGTACCGCTTGCGACATGCAGGCCGAGACCGTGATCCGCCTGTCGAGCGTGCCAAACATCATCGGCATCAAGGAAGCCACCGGCGACCTGGAGCGCGCCAAGGCCATCCTGGCCGGCGTGAGCAGCGACTTCCTGGTCTACTCCGGCGACGACGCCACCGCGGTCGAGCTGATGCTGCTCGGCGGCAAGGGCAATATCTCGGTGACTGCCAACGTCGCCCCGCGTGAAATGAGCGAGTTGTGCGCCGCTGCGCTGCGTGGCGATGCCGACACCGCCCGTGCGATCCACCAGAAACTGATGCCGCTGAACAAGACCCTGTTCATCGAATCCAACCCGATCCCCGTGAAATGGGCGTTGCATGAGATGGGCCTGATGCCGGACGGTATCCGTCTGCCGCTCACCTGGCTCAGCGCCACCTGTCACGAATCGCTGCGGCAGGCCATGCGCCAGTCCGGCGTCCTGGTTTAATTGAGGAAACACACCGCATGAAGCGATTGGCCGGACTTTCCGCACTTGCCTTGATTATCTCCAGCACCAGTGGCTGTGGCTGGCTTTGGGGCCCGGAAGGCTATTTCCGCGACCGTGGCAGCGACTACCTGGAGGCGCAGCAGACGCCAGCCATGCAGCTGCCGCCGGACATCACCACGGGCAAGCGTCTTGACCCGCTGTTGCCGATCCCGCGCAACGTCGCCAGCGAAACCGTCAAGGGCCCATACGAGGTGCCACGTCCGCAGCCGTTGCAGCTCGCGGCCAGTGCCAGCGACTACAGCCTGCAGAAGAGCGGCGACTCGAGCTGGATCCTGGGCCAGCACCCGCCGGCCGAAGTCTGGTCGGTGGCCATGCAGTTCTTCCAGGACAACGGTTTCCGTATCGACTCGCAACGTCCGCAGACCGGTGAATTCACCACCGCCTGGCAGCACTCCGACGAGCTGTCGGCGAGCCTGGCCAAGCGCCTGGGCAGCAGCGGCGCAGCCGGCAACGAAACCCGCGTGCGGGTACGTATCGAGCCGGGCGTGCAGCGCAATACCAGCGAAATCTACGTGGTCAGCGCCGAGCGTCCGGTGGGCAGCACGGCCAACGTCGACTTCACCGCGCGTTCGGTCAACACCGGCCTGGATTCGGCCCTGGTCGACGAAATGCTCTCGAGCATGAGCCGCAGCGCCGAGAAGGGCGGTTCGGTGTCCCTGCTGGCCGCCCGCGACTTCGATACCCCGAGCCGCGTCAGCCTGAGCCAGGACGGCAGCGGCAACCCGGTACTGAACGTCGGCGAAGACCTCGATCGTGCCTGGTCCAGCGTCGGCCGTGCCCTGGAGCAGGGCCAATGGCGTGTCGAAGACATCAACCGCAGCCTTGGCCTGTACTACATCAACCTGGCGGAAAAGGCCGAGCGCAAGAACGAGGAGCCTGGCTTCTTCGGCAAGCTGTTCGGCAGCAAACCGGCCAAGGAAGAGATCGAAGCCCGTGCCGAGCGCTACCAGGTTCGCCTGAGCAAGGTCGGCGACAGCGTGCAGGTCACCGTCGAGAAGGATATCAACACCGTGGCGCCGGCTGACGTAGCGCGTCGGGTGCTGGGTGTGATTCAGGACAACCTGGGCTGATTGCCGATGCGTTTTGCCGTTCTCGGCAGTGGTAGCCAAGGGAACGGCACACTGATAGCCAGTGGCGACACCTGTGTACTGGTCGATTGTGGTTTCTCCCTGCGGGAAACCGAGCGGCGCCTGGCGCGCCTGGGTATGCACCCGGCGCAACTGAGCGCGATCCTGGTAACCCACGAACATGCCGACCATGTGCATGGCGTGGGTTTGCTGTCTCGGCGCTACAATCTACCGGTGTACCTCAGTCGCGGCACCTTGCGCGGGATGCGCAAGCCTGTGGAGCCCGCGGGGTTCGTGGCGGGGGGCGAAACGCTGCAGATCGGCTCGCTGGCGATCGAGGTGGTTTGCGTCGCCCACGATGCCCTGGAACCGACGCAATACGTGTTCAGCGACGGCCAGCGGCGTTTCGGCCTGCTGACCGACCTGGGTTCGTACTGTGGGACCGTCATGGACCGCTACAGCGGCCTCGATGCACTGATGATCGAGGCCAATCATTGCCGCGACCTTCTGGCACGGGGGCATTACCCGTACTTTCTCAAGCAGCGGGTGGGCGGTGAACGAGGACATCTGAACAACCACCAGGCTGCCAACCTGGTGGCCGAGCTGGGCTGGCAGGGCTTGCAACACCTGGTGCTGGCCCACCTGAGCAGCAAGAACAACCTGCCGCAGCTGGCCCGGCAATGTTTTGTCGACACCCTCGGGTGCGACCCGGACTGGCTGCAACTGGCCGATCAAGATTCAGGGCTCGACTGGCGACATATCGCCGGGCCCAACAATTTAACAAGCGGAGCCCATCATGGAAAAACGTGAAGAACTCTACCGCGGCAAAGCCAAGTCGGTTTACAAGACCGACGACGCCGACCGCTTGATCCTGCTGTTTCGCAACGACACTTCGGCGTTCGACGGCAAGCGCATCGAACAACTCGATCGCAAGGGCATGGTGAACAACAAGTTCAACGCCTTCATCATGCAGAAACTCGAAGCGGCCGGTGTACCGACCCAGTTCGACAAGCTACTGGGCGACAACGAGTCGCTGGTGAAAAAGCTCAACATGATTCCGGTGGAATGCGTGGTGCGTAACTACGCGGCCGGCAGCCTGGTCAAGCGTCTGGGTGTGGAAGAGGGCATGAAGCTCAACCCCTACACCTTCGAACTGTTCCTCAAGGACGACGCCAAGGGTGATCCGTTCATCAACGAATCCCACGTCGTGGCCTTCGGTTGGGGCACCGCCGAGCAACTGGCACGCATGAAGGAACTGTCGCTCAAGGTCAACGAGATCCTGAGCAAGCTGTTCGATGACGCCGGCCTGCTGCTGGTCGACTTCAAGCTGGAATTCGGCGTGTTCAGCGACGGCTCCATCGTTCTGGGCGACGAGTTCAGCCCGGACGGCTGCCGCCTGTGGGACAAGGACACCAAGAAGAAGATGGACAAGGACCGCTTCCGCCAGGGCCTCGGTGACGTCATCGAAGCCTACGAAGAAGTCGCCCATCGCCTGGGTGTACCGCTGTAATCGACGCAAGCATCTGATAGCACGGAATTTTTTTGCTTCAGGGGGTTCGCTTCCGGCAAAAGTGTTGGTATGATGCGCGCCATTGGAGAGATGCCAGAGTGGCCGAATGGGACGGATTCGAAATCCGTTGTACCTTCGCGGGTACCTAGGGTTCGAATCCCTATCTCTCCGCCATAACATGAAAAGCCCCTGAAGTCGCGAGACTCCAGGGGCTTTTTGCATATTGGCGTCACTCAATTTTTTACGCCTCTTGCAGCGATACCGGCTCGACCTCTGGTTTATGCTTGATTCTCATGTGGCTATAACCTATTCGAGTGCGAGCGGTGTCGCTACATGTTTGAACTCGCCTCATCCGACTGCTTTCATTGGCCTGATCAGGCTCTCCGCTGGAATTCCAAACATCTCATGCAGCTTCCAGATCATGGGCAGCGTCAGGGCTCGCTTACCATTCAGTACCTCATAGACTCTATTCTGCCGGCCAATGGCAGGCACAAGGTCAGCCGCTGACAGTCCAGATTGCTCCATCCTCAATTCGACTGTATTGGCATCAAACCCCGTCAATCCTGGGAGTGCCAGGCGCAAACCTTGAGAAAATGTGAGTTTTCAGAGTGCTGGGCTCAGGCCTGCAGATAGCCTTGAATACGCCGCAGAAAACCGGCTTCGAATGCGTCTCGACCAGTTTGCGTGAGATAAAGTCGGCGCCGTCGCGCCAGTTCGGCCCAGAGTGGCGAGGCATCGGCCTGCTGCAGCCAGCGTTCGGCCTCGCGGGCCCCCTCGGCGAGTTGGCGGGCGTAGTGGCTGTCCCAGGGCGTCGGTGGTTCGTGGGTGTCGTTGGCGGCGCGGCGTGTTGCCGGGATGTGGATAGCGCGGGGCTGGGGCGATTCCAGTCGCTGAAGCGCCAGGGTGTAGAGTGCAATGCCATCGGCGATCAGGCGATGGGCCAGGCGTTCCTGTTCCGGGTCACGAAAGGCCACGCAGCGGGCGCCGTCCAGGCAGAACCTGGCGGCGACTCGAAAATGTGCGGCGGCTTCCAGAGGATTCAGAGAGGCCAGCCGGATCAGGTCGGACGGCGGTAGGCGAGACAGTAGCGAGCGATCAATCATGGAGGGGGCCTCCGTGATCGCGATGCAACGAAGCTGGACGTAGCGGGCGGTGCCCGTGCGTAAAAGGGGGTAGGCCATTCTCCTTGTCTCCTCGGACGATTTAGGAACTGACTCCCACCGTTGTCACGCGGATTAGGGAGGCAGACCGTGCGAGGGTGACAAACCGGCGTCCGAGGGAACCGGCCAGGCCTAAGCCTGCCCCACACGGTCCGCCATAGGTGTACTAGCCGGGCGCCAACAGACGGCAGCTAAACAGCCATGACGCGATACCGCGCCTCGAACACTTTCAGGTTGTCACACCCGACCACAGGATTGACTGCGGCGAGACTAGGCTAGTGGCGGCGCTGCCAATCTAATAGTCAGGTATCGGCTACGCAATGGAAGTGCGGGTCTTATTGTTTTGTAGGACTTTTCGTTTAGCGGAGGGCGCAAGCCAGCGCCCTTGGTTGAGGGGCATACCACGCAGCGTTACGGATTCACCTGGTGTCCGTTGCATGCCGTATCGGGCGCTGCGGCTTCCGTTCCCGAGACGGGGCGATGGGAGACTACCTTGGACAGGCCGACTCCCAGGGCCTGGAGCACCTTCAGCACGGTCGACAGTTTCGGGTCGCCACCGGTCGCCAGGGACCTGTAGAGATTCGGCCTGGCCAGGCCGGTGTTTTGAGAGAGGCTGCTCATGCCACCCCTCGCTTCTACAAGACGACGGATGGCGATAAGAAACGCGTCTTCCCCGCCGACCTCGTCGATTTCCTCGAGCGCGACAGACAGATACTCAAGGGCAAATGTTTCGTCGTCTCGAAGCATTTCAAGAACGCTGTCTTCGTGAGAACGAGTCCGGGTCGTCATTTTCCTTTCACCTTGTGGTTTATCCAGAGAGCCTTGGCTTGATTGATGTCGTTCTGCTGTCTGTCCTTGGAGCCTCCGCCCAGCAGGAAAATGACCTTTCGGCCTTCCAGGGCGTAATAGACACGGTAGCCAGGACCCAAATCGAGCTTCATTTCAAACACGCCATCGCCCACCGGCTCGGTTACGCCAAAATGGCCGAGAGAGGCACGGTCGACCCGGGCGGTGATTCTTGCCCTGGTGCGAACGTCTCGCACGCTATCGAGCCAGGCCTGGTAGATATCCACGCCATTGGCAGACAGTAAGTGTTCCACCTCGTACATCCTGAATGTACCTTAAAAGAGACATTTGGTTGATTGGATTTTTGTATGGATCTCGCTGGTTGGGTGAGGTAGCCACCCGTATCGGTAGCGCCGAGTAGCCGTGAAAGGGCTTGGGGCGTAGGGACGAGGCTCGAGGGAGCGGTGACGAAATCAGGCTAGCGCCGGTGGACTCAGCCTCACAGTCAGGCGTCGGCTATGCAGCATCGCGTGCGGCTCTTATTGCTTCGTAGGTTTTTTCGCTGTGCGCGTCCTGGCTGGTGCGTGCCCCCCGTCACTGGGCGGGATTTCCTGAAACACCCCTTGTACACTGGGGGCGTTCCGGGGAGAGGGGGAGTAACGGATGAATCGCAACGAGCTGCGCAAGGCCGACATCAACCTGATGGTGGTGTTCGAGGCGCTGATGCTGGAGCGCAATGTCACGCGGGTGGCGGAAAAGCTCTTTCTGGGCCAGCCGACCATCAGCTCGGCGCTCAATCGCCTGCGGGCGATGTTCAACGATCCGCTGTTCATCCGCGTCGGCCATCGCATGGAGCCGACCGCCCGGGCCGAGGAGCTCATCCAGTACCTGTCGCCGGCCCTCGACTCGCTGTCCAATGCCCTGAGCCTGACCCACGATTTCGACCCGGCCAGCAGCACCATGACCTTTCGCATCGGGCTGTCGGACGACGTCGAATTCGGCCTGTTGCCCAACCTGCTGCGCGCCCTGCGCCAGGAGGCGCCGAATGTGATGATCGTGGTCCAGCACGTCGACTACTGGCGTATTCCGGACCTGCTCGCCTCCGGCGATATCACGGTCGGCATCAGCCAGACCCGCGGCCTGCCGGCCAACGCCAAGCGCAAGCTGCTGCGGCACATCCAGCCGATGCTGCTGCGCGCCGATGCCTCGTCGACGCCCATGAGCCTGGATGAATACTGTGCCCGCCCGCATGTGCTGGTGTCCCACACGGCGAACGTCAGCAGCCTGGCCGATGAGTGGCTGGCGGAAATCGGCCGCAAGCGCCATGTGGTGCTGTCGGTACCGCAATACAGCGCCTTGCCGGCCCTGCTGGCGGGGACCGACCTGATCGCCGGCCTGCCGGACTACGCGGCGCTGGCGATGGCCGCGTCGGGCTCGGTGTTTGCCGAACCTCTGCCGTTCAAGACGCCGACTCTCGACCTGTCGATGGTCTGGCTCGGCATCGTCGACACCGACCCGGCTGAACGCTGGCTGCGTTCGCGGCTGGAGCAATTCATGAGCGACCGCCTGCCCCCGGCGCTTGCGTGAGGTTTTTCTGACCGCTTCGACAGGACGCGTGCTATACCTTTCGCTTTGTCCACCGACCTTTCGGAGCTAGCGCATGCCTCACGTTTTCCTGGAATACACCTCGAACCTGACCGATTTCGAGCCCGACAGCGCCCTGCTACGGATCAACCATGTGCTGGTGGCGTCCGGTCAGTTCGCGGCGGAGTCCGCCATCAAGAGCCGGGCGACCCGGGTGGAGAGCTTTCGCGTGGGCACCGGCCTGAATGTGCGTGGTTTCGTGCATGTGAAACTGGCCCTGCTGAGTGGGCGCTCTGCGCAAGTCAAGGCACAACTTTCCGAGAGCCTGCTGGCCGGCTTGCAGGAACGCGGCAATTGGCCGGCGTCGGTCGAAGTGCAACTGTCGGTGGAATTGGTGGACCTGGATCGTGAGTCTTACGGAGAAATCACGCTCTGACCTGATATTGTTTAGTCGCCGGGCAACCGAGCATCATGAAAACTGTATTTAATGGCTGATTCCGGCGTGTGAGTCTGCAGCTCTTCTGTTCACTGCGGCAGGCTCATGGACGCGCGCATCAACCCGATCAGGCAGGACGTGTCGGCCGTTGGCCAGGCGCCGGGTATCGATGCTGCCGGTCTGTCGATGGCGGCCCTGCCCAGCGCGGTCGCGCTGCCTTGCGAACTGGCCTTCTGGGCGCTGTGGCATTGCCGCCATGCGCGTCCGCCGGATGTTCTCCCTTCCCGTTGAGTCATTTCACTGACTGCGGGCGGCCCTTGTCCGCCGCCCGGGTCGACATGGCGGGCGTCGTTGCGCCCGCCTGACGCGGAATAGGAGAAAACGCCCCATGAGTGTTGCCTGTCAGTCCTTCGCTGCGCTGGAAGAAGCCCGGTCGTTCCTGGAACGGAACCCGGATATCGAAATGTTCGAGCTGTTTATCATCGATAACAACGGTGTGCCGCGCGGCAAACTGCTGCACCGGGACGAACTGCTGGCGGTGTATGCCGGCGGCCGGCCCTTGCCGAGCACGATCCTCGGCCTGACCCTCAACGGCGACGATGTGGAAAACTCCGGGCTGGTCTGGGACGTCGGCGATATCGACTGTCGTGCCTATCCCATCGCTGGCAGCCTGCAGCGCATGCCCTGGCGGCGGATACCGACTGCGGCGGTGCAGGTCGGCATGCACCCCAGCGAGGGGCTGCCAGCGGCGGTGGCCGATCCACGCCAGTTGCTGGCCAAGGTGGTCGGGCAACTCCAGGCCGCAGGCTACTACCCGGTGATGGCGGCCGAGCTGGAGTTCTACCTGCTCGACCAGCAGCGCGACAGCAACGGCCGCCCGCAGCCGGCCCGCGACGCCGATGGTGGGCGGCCACGGACCACGCAGGTCTATGGCTTGCGCGAGCTGGAGCAGATCGAACCATTTCTCGCCGACCTTTACGAGGCCTGCAAGCTGCAGGGCATTCCCGCGCGCACGGCGATTTCCGAATATGCCCCCGGCCAGGTGGAAATCACCCTCGAACACCGTGCCGATGCCTTGCAGGCGATGGATGAGGCGGTGCGCTACAAGCGATTGGTCAAGGGCGTGGCCCACAAGCATGGGATGATCGCCTGCTTCATGGCCAAGCCCTTCGATGACCAGGCCGGTACCGGCATGCACATGCACGTGAGCCTGGCCGACAGGGAAGGGAACAACCTGTTCGCCAGCGACGCGGCCGAGGGCACGCCGCTGCTCAGGCAGGCGGTGGGCGGCATGCTCGCGACCCTGCTCGATTCGTTGCTGCTGTTCTGTCCCCATGCCAACTCCTACCGGCGTTTCCAGAGCAACAGCTACGCGCCGCTGGCCGCGACCTGGGGGATCGACAACCGCACCGTGAGCCTGCGGGTGCCGGGTGGGCCGGCGGCGTCGCGGCATATCGAGCACCGGATCTGCGGCGCCGATGCCAATCCCTACCTGGCGGCCGCGGCGATCCTGGCGGGCATCCATCACGGCATCGTTGCGCAACGGGATCCCGGCGCGCCGATCGAAGGCAACGGCTATGCCCAGGCCGGCGAGCGCCTGCCCACCGACTGGCTGACCAGCCTGCGGGCGCTGGAGGGTTCCCGCTGGGCGCGCGAGACATTCGGCGACGAGTTCCTTGGCGTTTATCTGGCGGTCAAGCGTGCCGAGTATCGGCAATTCATGGGCGAGGTGGGCGAGCAGGACTGGCGCTGGTACCTGCACCCGGCGTGAAAGTCACGGCTTGATGCGGCCGCGGCGTATTTTTCACGAAATGTTGATGCCCACCTGACTAAGGTTCGAGTGCTGTCGGGAGAAGCTTCCCCGCTCGCGACAGCGCTTCCGATCGTCGGTCAATGCAACAGAGTCCGTCAGACATGTCAGTGCCATCGCCTTCACTCGTCGAGCTTGAGTTCGCCCGCCAGCATGCGCGCGAGCATGCACGGGTGTGCCGTGATGCTCATCCCCAGGGCGTATTGGCGCGCATTGGGCATTGGCGTGAAGAGTGCCTGGTGCGCCAGGCGCTGAAGATGGCCGGTGAACCGGGCCTGGTGCTGGACCTGCCCTGTGGCGCCGGGCGTTTCTGGCCGGTGTTGGCCAGGCGTGGCAACCGCGTGGTGCTGGCGGCGGACTCGTCGCGGGAAATGCTCGAACACTGCGCGGTGCATCATCCCCCGAGCTGTTCAGGCGGGTCAGGACCTTCCAGAGTTCGGCGTTCGCCATCGGCCTGCCGGAAAATGCGGTGGACTGCATTTTCTGCGTGCCATTGTTCGCCCATATCGCCGAGTGCGAGCACCGCCTGGCGATCCTCGGCGAGTTTCACCGGGTCAGTCGCGACACGGTGATTCTGTCCGTGTGCCTGGGCGGCAATCTGATGGCCTGGCGCCACCGCCACGCGACCGTTCGTCCGGAACTGGAAAACCAGCCGGTGCTGCTGGGCAAGGCGCAGATCGAAGCCGAGTTCCACGAGGCCGGTTTCGAGATCGTCGGCCATCGTGACTTCCTGCCGGGGTGTGCCATGCGTCGGGTCTATGTCCTGCGCAAGGACAGCTGATATCTTCCGGGCCCTGCGAACTTGACGAGTAAGACTATTCTTTCAGCGCAGCGAGGCATTCGCTCACGCACTTGCAGCGCGGATGCTCGGAAATCGCCTGTAGCGATATATACTGCGCGCCATTCTTCAAGGGAGAGCCGTGTGGCCATCGATATTCACTGGATCCGCGACAACGATAGCCTCGGTCGGCATTGCACTGAATGGCAGCAACTACCTTTCGTTGCCCTCGACACCGAATTCATGCGGGTCGACACCTTTTATCCCATCGCCGGGCTGATCCAGATCGGTGATGGCGCGCGCGCTTACCTGATCGACCCGTTGACCATCGACAACTGGCACCCCCTGGCCGCGCTGCTGGACAACCCGGCAGTGGTCAAGGTCGTGCACGCCTGCAGCGAAGACCTCGAAGTCCTGTTGCGCCTGACCGGCAGCCTGCCGACGCCGTTGTTCGACACCCAACTGGCCGCGGGCTACCTGAACCTGGGCTTTTCCATGGGCTATTCGCGGCTGGTCCAGGAAGTTCTCGGTATCGAGCTGCCCAAGGGCGAAACCCGCTCCGACTGGCTGCAACGCCCGCTGTCGGACACCCAGGTCAGCTATGCCGCCGAGGATGCGCTGCACCTGGCCGAGGTCTACAGCCGCCTGCGCCCGCAACTGTCCGACGACAAGTATGCCTGGGTGCTGGAGGATGGTGCCGAACTGGTCGCCAACCTGCGCCGCGAGGTCGACCCCAACGAGATCTATCGCGACGCCAAGCTCGCCTGGAAACTGTCCCGGGCGCAACTGGCGGTGCTGCGGGAACTCTGTGCCTGGCGCGAACGCGAGGCCCGTGCCCGAGACCTGCCGCGCAACCGGATCATCCGCGAGCACTCGTTGTGGCCGTTGGCCAAGAGCCAGCCGGACAACCTGGTGACCCTGGCCCGCATCGAAGACATGCACCCACGCACCGTGCGCCAGGACGGCGAGTTCCTGCTCGAGCTGATCAGGCGCGCGGCCAGCCTGCCGATGGACCAGTGGCCGCCGGCGGTGCCCGAGCCCCTGCCGATCGAGGCCGGAGCGCTGGTCAAGCGCCTGCGCGCGGTGGGCCAGGCGGCGGCCGAGCGGATGAACATCGTGCCGGAACTGATGCTGCGCAAGAAAACCCTGGAAGCGCTGATCAAGAGCGGCTTCCCTGACGGACCCTATCAATTGCCCGATTCGCTGCGTGGCTGGCGTCGCGAATTGCTGGGCCAGGCCCTGCTCGACAGCCTGGCGACTGCCGGAGAACAGCCTTGAAACATATCTGCTCGATCTATCGCAGCCCCCGCAAGAACGAAATGTACCTCTACGTGCTCAAGAGCGAAGCCCTGGAGCGCGTACCGGAAACCCTCCTGCAGGTGTTCGGCAAGCCGCAGCATGCCTTCGACCTGGTGCTGACCCCGAGCGCAAGCTGGCGCGCGAAGATATCCACAAGGTGCTGGAAAACCTCGACAAGCAGGGTTATCACCTGCAGATGCCACCGGCCGAGGACGAGTACATCGAGCACCTGCCCGAAGAGTTGTTGCGGCGCAATGACCCGGTCTGAGCCACACCCCTGAGTGTCCCGGCCTGTGCGGGTTGATGCGAATCAGCCCTACAGGCCACCCGGGCGCTCCATTTCAATGGAATGCATTTCCGGCGGTCGCCGAGCACGATGGAGAGCGCTTCATCGGCGGCCGTCTGCACCGTTTTTGAAAGGTTTGAACCATGCGCGTTCTGATTGCCGAACACGACCACGCCGTGTATGCCCGCCTGCTGCGTCAGGCGCAGCCCGAACTTGAAGTCATGACCAGCGGCGATTCGGCGGTACTGTCGGGAATGGCGGCCGATTGCCCGGTCTGGCTCGGCCAGCCGGACCTGATGGCCAGCCTGTTGCGCCAGGGGCACCGGCCGCAGTGGCTGCAGTCGACCTGGGCGGGGATCACGCCGCTGCTGGCCGAAGGCCTGCCGCGCAACTACCGGCTGACCCGGGCGGTCGGCATTTTCGGCCAGTTGATGGCCGAGTACGTCCTGACCTACATGCTCGGCCATGAGCGCGAGGTGCTGGCGCGGCTGGTCAGCCAGGTCGAGCGCAAGTGGGATAATCGCACCGGCCTGGGGCTGGCGGGGCGCAAGGTGCTGATTGTCGGCGCGGGCGATATCGGCCAGAGCGTGGCGCAGTTCCTGCAGCCGTTCGGCGTCGAGTTGTACGGCATCGCCAGCGAGGCCCGCGAGCAGGCGCCGTTCATCCGGGTCGATGACCTGGAGGCGCTGGGCGAGCGGGTGGGCGAGGTGGACTACGTGGTCAACCTGTTGCCCAATACGCCGGCGACCCATGACCTGTACGACGCGGCGATGTTCAAGCGCTTCAAGCCGACCGGCCTGTTCATCAATGCCGGGCGCGGCGTGTCGGTGGTCGATGCGGACCTGGTGCAAGCGTTGAAGGAGGGCCATCTGGCCGGTGCGGTGATCGATGTCTGCCGCCAGGAACCGTTGCCGCAGCGCCATCCGTTCTGGACGGCCTGGGGATTGCTGCTGACCGGTCACAGCTCGGCGCCGACCTCCCCGCCGATGATGGTGCAGTTGTTCGTCGAGAACCTGCGGGCGTACCAGGCGAGCCAGCCGCTGCGCGGCGAAGTGCGGTTCGAGCGCGGTTACTAGGCCTGCGACTGCCATCTCCCTCAGTTGATCGTTCCCACGCTCCGCGTGGGAACGATCGAAAAGCGCCAGCACCCTCTCGGTCAGCCAGCGTTTTCACTGCCGATTACAGGCTGAAATCACCCTCGGCCGCCAGTGCGCTCACCGGCTCGCGTGGGCTCGGTACTTCCCGGGCCTGCAGGTATTCGGCGAGGCTGGCCTTGTCGCCCAGCTTGCCGACCGCCACCGCCGCGTGCAGAGCGTAGCCGTCCGGAATCTTCAGCTCCTTGCGGGCCAGTTCCTGATCGAAGCCGGCCATGCCGTGGGTGTGCCAGCCGCTCTGGCTGGCCTGCAGGGCCAGGTAGCCCCAGGCCGTGCCGGTGTCGAAGGTGTGCCACAGGGCCGGGGTTTCCTCGGCGGCGCCAGGCACCTTGAAGGTGGTTTTCGAGATCACGATCACCAGCGCGGAGGCATGCTGCGCCCAGCCGCGGTTGAACTCGTTGAGCAGGCCGAGGAAGCGTTCCCAGTTCGGCGTGTCGCGACGGGCGTAGAGAAAGCGCCATGGCTGCGAGTTGTAGGCCGATGGCGCCCAGCGTGCGGCTTCGAAGAAGCTCAGCAGGGTTTCTTCCGGGATGGCTTCGCCGGTAAAGGCGCGGGGCGACCAGCGTTGGGTGAACTGGGCATCGATGGGATAGTCGGCGACACGTGGGTTGGCACTCATGGGCGATTCCTGACTGGAGTCCGAAGTGAAGGGAGTTGGGGCGACCCTGGCCGCTGGCGCGGTGTCCGGTCGTGATGCCCGGCCCGTCTACAGTCCGCTTCGTGCGGCGCGGAGGAGCGCTAATGGCAGTTGGCTAGCGGGCTTTGGGGCCATCAAAACTACTGTGCCCGGGCGCGGCTGACAAGCTTTCATCAACCGACAGTCGCCAATGCTTGGCCCTTTGCGGCCCGGGCACTAGACTGGCGACCTTTTCACTACCCGATGCAGATGTCTGAACCATGGCCGCAAAAGTCGAACCCTTCTGGATACGCAAGACCCTCGATCAGCTCGATCAGGAAGAATGGGAGTCGCTGTGCGACGGCTGCGGCCTGTGCTGCCTGCAAAAGCTCGAGGATGAAGAGGACAATAGCGTCTACTACACGCGGATCGCCTGCAAGCTGCTGGACCTCAAGACCTGCCAGTGCACCGACTACAGCAACCGCCGCGCCTCGGTGCCCGACTGCATCCAGCTCACGCCGGGCAAGGCCGACGAGTTCAAGTGGTTGCCGCCGACCTGCGGTTATCGACTGGTCAGCGAGGGCAAGGACCTGCCGCTCTGGCACCATCTGGTCTGCGGCGATCGCGACGCGGTACACCACGAGCGCATTTCCCAGTCCGGCCGGATGCTGGCCGAGGGCAGCGTGCCCGAAGACGACTGGGAAGACCATCTGATTTTCCGCGCCGGTTGATCGGCGGGCCCGAGGGAGTGTTTATGCCGGTGCGTTGCCGACTGTTGGCGGGGTCGCTGCTGTTGATGCTGGCCGGCTCCGCCTGGGCCGGGAAGAAAGTCGACCTGGATTACCACTTGCGCCTGTTGCCGCAGAGCGACCAGGTCGAAGTGCGCCTGACCCTGGCCCAGGGTTCGGCGGTGCGCAGCCTGGATTTCGACCTCGGCGCCCAGGGCTACTACACCGACTTCAAGGCCGACGGCCAATGGCTGACGCGGCCGGATCAGGCCGGCACCAGCAGTCGCGGCATCTGGCGTCCGGCCGCCGGCAAGGCGAGCCTGAGCTATCGGGTGAGCATCAGCCACCCGCGCCGCAATGGCACCTTCGATACCCGCATGACCAGTCACTGGGCCCTGCTGCGGGGCGAGGAACTGGTCCCACCGGCGCACCTGGACCAGCAGGACGGTACCGAACTGGTGTCGCGACTGGACGTGGAACTGCCCAACGGCTGGAAAAGCGTCGAGACCGCCTGGCCGCGGATCGGCAGGAACCGCTTTCGCGTCGATAACGTCTCGCGGCTGTTCGACCGCCCGGCCGGCTGGCTGCTGGCCGGCGATCTCGGCAGCCGGCGCACACGGCTGGGCGAAACCGAGGTGACGGTCGCTGCGCCGCGGGGCGAGGGCATGCGGCGGATGGATGTGCTCACGCTGCTGACTTTCGTCTGGCCCAAGCTGCAGGAGGTGTTTCCGCGCAACCCGGCGAAACTGCTGGTGGTCGGGGCCGGGGAACCGATGGTGCGGGGGCCCGCGCAAGCCATGACTCGATCTACCTGCACAGCACCGGGCCGTTGATCGGCGAGTCGGGGGCCAGCCCGCTGGTGCGGGAACTGGTGCATGTCTTTGGCCGGATCAACGATAGCCACCGCAGCGACTGGATCGGCGAAGGCCTGGCGGAGTACTACGCCATCGAGCTGGTGCGACGCGCCGGGGGCATGAGCGAGGAGCGCTACCGGGCGGTGCAGGCGAAGCTGGCGCGCAGCGGACACAAGGTCGCCAGCTTGCGGGGCGAGCAGGTGAGCGGGGCGACGGTGGCCCGGGCGGTCTTGCTGCTGCAGGAACTGGACCGGGAAATTCGCCAGCAGACCGATAACCGGCACTCGCTGGACGACGTGAGCCGGGCGGCGATGCGCCTGGATACGGTGACCACCGAGGAGTTCATCCAGTTGAGCGAAAGCGTGCTGGGTGGGCCGTCGAAGGTGTTGGCGACCGACCTGCTGAAGTAAACCTTTGGGTTTGTGGCGAAGTTGAGTACCTGTTCGCGGATAAATCCGGCTCCCACAAGGTATCGCAGCGATCAATATTCCATGAACGATGCAAAGCTGTGGGAGCCGGATTTATCCGCGAAAGGGCCTTACGGCGCGTCGCATGAATCAGGCCTTCGGTGTTTCCAGCGAATCGTTGCCCGTCACCGTCGCGGTGCGCGTCGCCATTTCGGCATTGGCCTTCATCTGCCGCAGCTCGTCCGCCGCCCGCTCGACCTTGCCACGCACCCCTTCCAGGTCGCGACGGCCTTTCTCCAGCAGGCTCTTGGCCGAGCTGTGACCGGTGATGCCACGGGCCAGCGCGACGCCGCCGATGGCGACCTGGATCAGGCCGAACACACCGCCACGGCGCAGGCCCTTGCCGACCATGACCACGCCGCCGGCGAGGGAGCCGAGCCGCTCCCAGCCCTGGACGTTCTGTTGCGCTGCCGGGGACTGGAACGGCGTGGAGTCGATGCGCTGCAGGGTTTTTCTGTCGCTCATGATCTGTCTCCTCAAGTGGCGGGTGGATAGACTGCAGACTGCCGGAACCTGCGACAGGTTCCTCCAGGTACTCAGAACCTGGGGCCCGAACGGGTGTTGTTGCCCTTGGCCAGGCGGTCGTAGAGCACCACGTTGACGGTGGCGGCCAGGTTCATGCAGCCGGTGGTGGGGATGTACACCACGTCCTCGCACCAGTCGCGGATGTCCTTGTCCAGCGAGCCGTCTTCCGGGCCGAAGATGTACAGCGCGCGATCGGGATGGGTGTACTCCGGCAGCGGGCGGGCGCCTTCCACCAGTTCGACGGCGACCGGGATACAGCCCAGGGGCAGGATCTTCTTCAGGTCGTCGATGCCGATCAGCGGGATGTCCTGGTGCACCTTCTTGGTGTCGGTGACGAAATCCCGGGCCCGCTCGTAGCGCTTGCCGGTGTAGAACACCGAGGCCACGCCGTAGCAGCCAGCCGCACGCATCACCGAACCGACGTTCTCCGGTGACTTGGGGTTATACAAACCGATGCAGCTGTACCTTTTGTTTGCCACGAGCCGGGTGCCTTCCAGGAAAAAGACGCGAGTATACCGGCAACGCTGCCGGGCGTGATGCCTGTCGCGATCGAGGGCTGGAGGCTGCCCGCCGGGTGACGGGCTACGGTGCGGGGCTTACTCGTCTTTCTTCAACATCCCGGCCAGGGCGGCGAACGGGTTGTGGGTGGCCTTGGCGATCTTCGGGCTGCTCAGGGAGCTGTCGCCGAAATACTGCTGGTCGGTATAGCGCGAGTGTTCGTTGTCGTGGCAGAACAGGCAGAGCAGTTCCCAGTTGGAGCCGTCCTGCGGGTTGTTGTCGTGGTTGTGGTCGCGATGGTGCACGGTCAGTTCGCTCAGGCGCTTGCCGGAAAATTCACGGGCGCAGCGGCCGCAGACGTGCGGGTACATCTTCAGCGCCTTGTCACGATAGCCCATCTCCTTGTCGCGTTTGGCATCGGCGAGGATGCGGTCCAGCTTGGCGGTAGGGGAGGGAGGGTTGGTCGAACTCATGGGTTCACCTTGTCGAATGGATTGATGACGATCATGCCGTGAAGTCTAGGCTGTGTACGAAATTGTTTGAAACGCAGGTTAGGCAAGGCAAAAACCGGCGAGGAAGCGGAGTTTACTGGAGTAAATGAGCATTCCGAGCCGGTTTTTAACGCCGCATAACCAAGTTTCAAGCGATTTCGTACATAGCCTAGCGCAGTTCCCCGGCTTTTCGGTGAATGGCGCCGTGCGGCACGGGGCGCGGCGAGGATGGATTTCATCGGGAGGTGATTGAGCGAGGCAAAATGTTCGCGTTGCGAGTAGCCTGTAGCAGACAGATTGCTGGAGCTATCGATGAAAGGCATGACCCTGGCGGCCGTTGTGTGGGCCGCGCTGACGATGACGTCGGCATGGGCCGAGGACATTGCGCCGGCCCCCGTGACACCCGCTCCGGGCTCCCCGGGCACCGCGACCCCGACACCCTACCCGCAGGTCACCCCTCGCACGCCACCCAAGCCGGGCGAAGCCCTGCCGAGCATCGAGTTGCCGTCGCCGCCCAAGGACCAGACCCTGCCGGGCCTGGAGCAGAACGACAAGACGGACAAGGCCAAGCCGAGTTCGAGTTAAACCTGCTGCGAGAGCAACTGCCCGTCGACCATGCGCAGGCGCCTGGACATCGCGATGGCGATGGCGCGAATGATCTTGGCGGCAATTTTCGGCGCTTCGTTGAGCATCTTTTCCAGGGAGTCCTTGCCCAGGTTCAACAACTGGCAGTGGCTGGCCGCGACGCAACTGGCCGAGCGTCGTTCGCCGTCGAGCACCGCCATCTCGCCAAAGGCCCGGCCGGCGCGCAGGGTGGCGATCACCACGGCCTGGCCGGCCTCGTTGAGTTTCTGCACGTTGACGCTGCCGTGGTGGATGATGCACATGAAGGTGCCGGCATCGCCTTCGTGGAAGATTTCCTCGCCCTTGTCCACGCTGCTGATGCTGAAGTAGCCGGCGGCCGCCTGGCAGTCGGCGGGCAGAAGTTGGCTGAACAGACCGCAGTCCATCAGCATGTCGCGAATTTCGTTATTCAGTGAAGTCGGTTCTGACATGTTTCACGATCTATTGTTGTTGTCCGTTCCCGGCCCGGCGGCGCAGCGTCATGGTCTATGACCATGGCGCCGGGCAGAGTTCCTCAGGCGATGCCCAGAACCTTGAATACGAAGCCATATTCGAGCGCTACGTCACGCAATCCCTGGTAGCGCCCGCTCATGCCGCCATGGCCGGCGCCCAGCTCGGTCTTGAGCAGGAGTAGATGCTCGTCGGTGCGGGTCGCGCGCAATTTCGCCACCCACTTGGCCGCTTCCCAGTACTGCACGCGGCTGTCGTTGTAGCCGGCGATCACCAGCATCGCCGGGTAGTCCTGGGCGCGGACGTTCTCGTAGGGCGCGTAGGCCTTGAGCCGGGCATGCACCTCGGGTTCCTGCGGGTTGCCCCATTCGTCGTATTCGGTGACGGTCAGCGGCAGGTCGGGGTCGAGCATGGTGTTCAGCACATCGACGAACGGCACCTCGGCGATCGCCGCCTGGAACAGTTCCGGGCGCTGGTTGAGCACGGCACCGATCAACAGGCCGCCGGCGCTGCCACCGCTGATCACCAGTTGTCCGGAGGTGGTCAGCCCCTCGGCGATCAGGTGTTCGGCGCAGGCGATGAAGTCGTCGAAGGTGTTCTGCTTGTGCTCCTGCTTGCCGGCGCGATACCAGGCTTCACCCAGTTCGCCGCCCCCGCGCACATGGGCGATGGCAAAGGCCACGCCGCGTTCGAGCAGGCTCAGGCGGGCATGGGAGAACCAGGGGTCGAGGCTTTCGCCATAGGCCCATAGCCGTAGAGGTAGAGCGGGGTGGGCTGGCCCAGCAGCTCGCGCTTGACCACCAGGCTGATCGGCACCCGGGTGCCGTCCGGTGCGCGGGCCCACAGCCGTTGGCTGACGTAGGCGTCGGCATCGAACGGGCCGAGTACCGGCGTCTGCTTGAGTACAGCCTGTTCGCCATTGGCCAGGGTCAGTTGACGGACCTGGGCCGGGCGGTTGAGGGCTTCGTAGCGCAGGCGGATGCAGTCGCTGGTGAACTCCAGGCTGTCCTGCACGTAGAGGCTGTAGGCCGCGTCCGGCAGTTGCACGCGATAGGCCGGCAGGCCTTCGGGGCGTACCTCGATGATCGGCAGGCCGCCTTCGCGCAGGGTCAGGCACAGGGCCCGGGCGTTCAGCGTGACCCCTTCGAGCATCACCTGGTCGTTGTGGGGCACCAGCCGTTGCCAGTCCTCGCGACGGGGAATGCCATCGTCCGCGGCATGGAACAGGGCGAAGTTGATGCCGTCCTGGTTGCTGCGGATGAACCAGCACCACTGGCCCTGGTAGCGACCGTGGTCGACGGAGTATTCGTGGCCTTCGACCCGCGTCGCCAGGCAGGCGAAGGGCTGGTCCGGCGTGTCGGCGTCGAGCACCCAGGCTTCGCTGGTGGTCTTGCTGCCCAGCATCGCCACCAGTTGCCGTTCGGAGCTGCTGCGGTAGCAGTGCAGGAAGAAGCGGCCGTCTGGCTCATGCAGGACTTGCTCGGCACCCTCCTGGCCCAGCACATGGCGATACAGCTTGTGTGGGCGGTGGGTGTCGTCCAGTTCGCCGAAGAACAGCGTGCGGCTGTCGTTGGCCCAGGTCATGCTGCCGTCGCAGTCGTCGAAGGGCAGCTCGCTGACGCTGCCGCTGTCGAGTTCCTTGACGTACAGGCGGTAGACCTCGTCGCCGCTGGTATCCAGGCTGTAGGCCAGGCGCTGGTGGTCCGGACTGACGCTGAAGCTGCCGAGGGACAGGAAGCCGCCAGCGGCCAGCACATTGGGGTCGAGCAGCAGTTGCTCGGCACCTTCATCCACCGTCAGGCTGCCATCGGCCGGGCGTGGGCAGCGGTAGTGGCGGGCGTACTCGTCGCCGGCGGTGGTGCGGGTGTAATACAGGAACGGCCCCCAGGGCGAGGGCAGGGACAGGTCGGTTTCGAGGATCCGTCCCTTGATTTCCTCGAACAGCGTTTCGCGCAGTTCGGCCTGGTCGGCCAGTTGCGCCTGCTGGTAGCTGTTTTCGGCCTTGAGGTAATCGAGCACCGCCTCGCTGTCGCGCTCCTGCAACCAGGCGTAGGGATCGGGACCTTGGTCCTTGCGGGCAATCGGGGCGCTGCTGATGGCGGCTTTGCGGGACATGGGCACTCTCTGTCTTGAGGATCGCTGACGGCGATGCAGCCGGGCCGGCGAAAAGCCGTTATCATAAGCCCCTCATTGCCAGCCTTGCCATGGACACCATGACCGAGAACGACTATCTGATCGCCTGGGGTTGCTACGCCTTTGCCGCCTTGGGCTGCCTGTTGGTGTGGTTTCGCCTGACCCGCTGGACCTGGCGCTGGTTGCGCGAGCCGCTGCGCCTGCTGGTGGCGGTGCTGCTGTTCAGCCCGACCATTCTCGATCCGGTGAAGGAGCGGTTCGCCCCGGCGGTCGCCATTACCGCCCTGGACCTGCTGTTCAAGGTCGGCAACAACGCCTGGCGCGCGGTTTCCGACCTGTTCATGTACCTGGTCATCGCCGCCGGCGTGTACCTGGTCTTCGTCCTGATCCGCTGGCCGCTCGAGCGTTCGAGCAAGGCCCGCAAGCTGCAGGCCGAAGCCGCTGCCGCCGCGGCCCGTGCCGAGATCGAGGCCGACGACCAGCCGTTCGCCGCCGAGCGCCAGGAGCGTCCACGCCGTCCGCCGCCTGCCGCTGGTGCCGGCCGCCAGCGGGTCGAGCCGCGCTTGTAGGCGCGTTGCAGCATTCAAGCGAGAGTCCGAGCATGTGTGAATTGTTGGGCATGAGCGCCAATGTGCCGACCGATATCGTTTTCAGCTTTACCGGGCTGATGCAGCGCGGCGGGCGTACCGGCCCCCATCGCGACGGATGGGGCATCGGTTTCTACGAAGGGCGTGGCTTGCGGGTGTTCCAGGATCCGGCGGCGAGCTGCGATTCGGAAGTCGCGCAACTGGTGCAGCGTTATCCGATCAAGAGCGAAGTGGTGATCGGGCATATCCGCCAGGCCAACGTCGGCAAGGTCTGCCTGTCCAATACCCATCCGTTCGTCCGTGAGTTGTGGGGGCGCAACTGGTGTTTTGCCCATAACGGCCAGTTGGCGGACTTCCAGCCGCGGCACAGCTTCTATCGCCCGGTCGGCGACACCGACAGCGAAGCGGCCTTCTGCGACCTGCTCAACCGTATCCGCGAAGCCTTTCCCGAACCGGTGGAAGTGGAGCAACTGTTGCCATCGCTGGTGGCCGCCTGCGCCGAGTATCGCGGCAAGGGTGTGTTCAACTGCCTGCTCAGCGACGGCGACTGGCTGTTCTGCTACTGCTCGACCAAACTGGCGCAGATCACCCGGCGCGCGCCGTTCGGCCCGGCCCGCCTGAAGGACGTCGACGTGATCGTCGACTTCCAGGCCGAGACCACGCCCAACGACGTGGTCACTGTGATCGCCACCGAACCCCTGACCGAAAACGAGACCTGGACCCGCTACGAGCCGGGGCAATGGAGCCTGTGGCGACGCGGCGAATGCGTCAGCCAGGGCCGGACTGAACAAGGACACCCGTCATGTGGTTGAGTTACCTGCGCTTGATACTGTTTACCCTGGGGCTGCTGCTCGGTGTCCAGGTGCCCGGCTTTCTCAGTGACTACACCAAGCGGGTCGAAGCCCACCTGATCGAGGCGCAGACCAGCCTGCAAGGCTTCCAGAAGACCGCCGAGCAGTTCTTCGGCGGCGACCTGCAGAAACTGGTGGCGCATTACCGTGCCAGTGACGACCCGGTGTTCCGCAGCGATGCCGACAGCCTCGGCAACCTGCTCAATCGCCAGCGCCTGCTGGACGACCAGTTCCAGGCGATGCAGGGCCCCTGGTACAAGCGCGCCTTGCAGGTGGCCTATGCCGCCGACCCGGCGATCCGCCAGGAAACCCTGCAGGGCTACACCTACCAGGTATTGCTGTCGCCCGAGGCGATCGGTTGGGCCATGGGCGGTGCGTTGCTCTTCTCCTTCGTGATCGAAGGTTTCTTCCGCCTGGTGGACTGGGTGGTGCTGGGCGGCAAGCGCCAGCGTGAGCGCCTGGCGCGGCGCGAGCGGGGCTGGTGATCCCGCCGCTGTAGGAGCGTGGCTTGCCCGCGAAGCTTTTAGCGGTCTTGAGGCCCCATTCGCGGGCAAGCCACGCTCCTACAGAGCCTTGTGCAGCCCTGGCGGTCACGCCTTCTTCAGCACCACATGCTGCTGCCCCATCTTGTCGGCATAATCATGCAGCACCTGTTGGCACAGTGCGACGATCTCCTCCACCAGCTCTTCGCCGGCCCGCCAGGACACCACCACCTCCAGGTTCGGTGGGCGCTCCTGCAACGCCAGCAGGGTCAATTCGTTCCGGGCCAGTTCCTCGCTGACCAGCGCCAGCGGTAAGGCGCCGATCCCGAAGCCATCGCGCAGCAGGCGGGTGATCGCCGACACCGAGTTCACGCAATTGAGTCGTGGCGCAGAAACCCCATGGGCCTGCAGCAGGGCGAGCAGTTCCTGGTGCGGCCGGGAGTTCTTCGAGAAGGTGACGATCCGCTCCTGCGCAACATCCGTCAGGCTCAGGTACTCGCGGTTGTAGAGCGAATGGCTCGCCACCACCCAGCTCATCGGGTAGCTGGCCAGCTCCAGGCTGCGGATGGACTCCTGGCGCAGCGGGTCGGTCTGCAGGATCAGGTCGAGGAAGCCCTTGTGCAACTGCTCGGCCAGGTTCAGCGCGGTATCGGCCACCAGCTCGATCTCCACCCGCGGGAAGCGCTCGGTCAGCTGTGCCACCAGCGGGCTGAGCCAGGTGTGGATCACCGTGTCCATCACGCCGATCCGCAGGCGGCCGACCTTGGTCGAGCCGGGTTCGATGGCGTGCTTGAGCGCCTGCATCGTATCGAGCATGCGTTCGGCGTGGTCGAGCACCTTCAGCCCTTCGGGCGTCAGCTTGACCCCGCGTGAATCGCGCAGGAACAGCTTGACCCCCAGTTCGCTTTCGAGCACGGCGATCCGGCTGGAAATGGCGGCCTGGGTAGTGAACAGCTTGTCCGCGGTCAGGCGGAAACTCTTGAGCCGGGCGACCCAGACGAAGGTTTCGAGAAACTTGAGATTCATGCAATCAACTTTTCTTATGTCTGGGAACGGCTTTTATTAGTTGGACGCGCCGGGCGGGCACCCTCGAGAATGGCCCAGGCCGACGAATTACCATAAGCATTGCCGACCCCCAGGGCAATGCCCACAGCCCACAGGAGCAGCTACCGTGAGCCGCCTGCTACTCAATTGCGATATCGGTGAAAGTTACGGCAACTGGACCATGGGTCTGGATGCGCAAGTCATGCCCTTCATCGACTGTGCCAACATCGCCTGCGGCTATCACGCCGGCGACCCGAGCATCATGCGCAAGACCGTCAGCCTGGCCCTGTCCAATGACGTGCGGATCGGCGCCCATCCGGCCTATCCGGACCTGGTCGGTTTCGGCCGCCGCTCCATGGCCTGCACGCCCCAGGAAATCCAGGACCTGCTGCATTACCAGATCGGCGCACTGGACGGCATCTGCCGGGCCCAGGGCGCGCGGGTCAGCTATGTCAAACCCCATGGCGCGCTGTACAACGACATGATGGCCAACCCGCAGCAGCTGCGTTCGGTGGTCCAGGCGATCGCCGCCTACGACCGCGAACTGCCCCTGATGCTGCTGGCGATGCGCGACAACAGCGCGGCCCAGGCCCT
Source organism: Pseudomonas sp. Tof1 (assembly GCF_055390395.1). NCBI lineage: Bacteria > Pseudomonadati > Pseudomonadota > Gammaproteobacteria > Pseudomonadales > Pseudomonadaceae > Pseudomonas > Pseudomonas sp. Tof1. Next base: position 1,705,479 of record NZ_AP024344.1, read on the forward strand.
GGCCGACGAGTTCGGCGTGACCCTGTGGTTCGAAGCCTTTGCCGATCGCGCCTACGACCCCGAAGGTCGTCTGGTGTCCCGGCAGTTGCCGGGGGCCGTGCACCATGAGCCGCAGCGGATCATCGAGCAGGCCCTGACCATTGCCCGTGGCGACGACCTGACCGCCAGCGACGGCAGTGCCCTGCGCCTGCACGCCGACACCCTGTGCGTGCATGGCGACAATGCCAGTTCGGTCGAGGCCGTTCAGCGCATTCGCGAGGCCCTCGACCGGCAGGCGACCCCATGAGCGCGGCGCCGATGAAGCCGCGTATCGAAGTGGTGGCGATCGATTGCCTGATGGTGCGTCTGTTTGACGTGATCGCCGAAGAGAACATGCCGTGGATGCTCGCTGCCAGTGAACGCCTGCGGGCCGGCTTCGGTGGACATCTGGTCGACCTGGTGCCGTCCTACACCACCCTGATGGTGCATTACGACCTGACCCGACTGAGCCCGGGCCAGGCTCGGGAGTTGATCGCCGAGGCGTTGAGCGATCTGCAGCCCAATGCCTCGACCGGAGGCCGGTGCCACGTGCTGCCGGTGTGGTACGACCTGAGCGTCGGCCCGGAACTGCGCCTGCTGTCCGAGCGCAGCGGTTGGTCGGTCAGCGAAGTGATTCGCCAGCACAGCGAGCGCGAGTATCAGGTCTTCGCCCTCGGCTTCGCGCCAGGGTTCGCCTTCATGGGGCTGGTGGTCGAACCGTTGGCGGCGCCGCGGCTCGATACCCCGCGCAAGAAGGTGGCGGCGGGCAGCGTCGGCATCGCCGAACGCCAGACCGCGGCCTATCCGGTGGTGTCGCCGGGGGGCTGGAACCTGATCGGGCGTACCCCGAGCAAGCTGTTCGACCGTGAGCGGGACGGCTACAGCCTGATGCAGCCGGGCGATACGGTGCGTTTTGCGGCGGTCGAGCATGCCGAGTTCATCCGCCTGGGTGGCGACGATACGCCTTTGGAGGCCCTTGCATGAGTCATCTGTCGATCGAGGTCAGCACCCGGCTGTGCCTGTTGCAGGACCGTGGGCGGTTCGGTGTGCGTCATCTGGGTGTGACCCAGGGTGGGGCGTTGGACTGGGTGTCGATGGCCTGGGCCAACCGGCTGCTGGGCAACTCGCTGGATGCGCCGGTGGTGGAAATCACCTTGGGTGGATTTGCCGTGGTTGCGCAGGAAACCTGCTGTCTGGCCCTGGCCGGGGCCGATCTCGGTGCCCAGGTGGACGGGCAGGCGCTGGCGCCCTGGCGCAGCTTTATCCTGGAGGCCGGGCAGCGCCTGCAATTTACCCAGCCACTGCTGGGCGCGCGGGCGTATCTTGCGGCGCCCGGCGGTTTCGTCGCGCCGAAGGTACTGGGCAGCAGCGCCTGTGTGGCGCGTGAGGAACTGGGTGGCCTGGATGGCCTGGGGCAGCCGTTGCACAAGGGCGATAGCCTGCGCTATGCCGGGACAGCGGTGACGCCAGCGGCGGTGCCGGCCGCGCAGGTTCCCGACTTCCAGGCCGAGGCCACGCTGCAGGTGGTGCTCGGTGCGCAGATCGGCGAATTCAGCGGGCAGAGCCTGTTCGATGCGTTCAACAGTCCCTGGACCCTCGACAGCCGCGGCGACCGCATGGGGATCCGCCTGCTCGGGGCGGAGTTGAAGTACCAGGGGCGGCCGATGATTTCCGAGGGGATACCGCTGGGGGCGATCCAGGTTCCGCCGGATGGGCAGCCGATCGTGCTGCTCAACGATCGGCAGACCATCGGCGGTTATCCGCGCCTGGGCGCCTTGACGCCATTGTCGCTGGCGCGGTTGGCGCAGTGCCTGCCGGGCAGTGGGGTGCGACTGGTACCGACGGTGCAGGAGTCGGCGCACCGGCAGCACATCGAGTTCATCAGCCGGTTTGCCTGAGGCCCCAAAAGCTTCGCGGGCAAGCCACGCTTCTACAGGGTGTTGATCGTTCACAAGTCCGATGAACGTCTGCGCCCTGCAGGGGCTTGGCTTGCCCGCGAATAGGCCATCAAGCGATTTCACCTCACTTGGACAGAAACCGCATCCCTTCTTCCAGGCCCCGCAGGGTCAGCGGATACATCTGGTCCTCGATCAGGTCGCGCACGATGTTGGTCGAAGACGTGTACCCCCAGGTGTCCTTCGGATACGGGTTGATCCAGATGAGCTTCTTGTATTTCTCCATGAAGCGCTGCATCCACACGTAGCCCGGCTCTTCGTTCCAGTGCTCGACGCTGCCGCCGGCCTGGGTGATCTCGTAGGGCGCCATCGCCGCATCGCCGACGAACACCACCTTGTAGTCGGCGCCGTACTTGTGCAGCAGGTCCTGGGTCGAGGTACGCTCCGAGCTGCGGCGCAGGTTGTTCTTCCACACCGACTCGTAGATGAAGTTGTGGAAGTAGAAGTACTCCAGGTGCTTGAACTCGGTCTTGCAGGCCGAGAACAGTTCCTCGCAGATCTTCACGTGGGCGTCCATCGAACCGCCGATATCGAACAGCAGCAACAGCTTGACCGTGTTGCGTCGCTCCGGCCGCATCCGGATGTTCAGCAGACCGGCGTCACGGGCGGTATGGTCGATGGTGCCGTCGATGTCCAGCTCTTCCGCGGCGCCCTGGCGGGCGAACTTGCGCAGGCGCCGCAAGGCCACCTTGATGTTGCGGGTGCCGAGTTCGACCTGGTCGTCGAGGTTCTTGTATTCGCGCTGGTCCCAGACCTTGACCGCCTTGCCCTGGCGCTTGCCGGCATCGCCGACGCGAATGCCTTCCGGGTTGAAACCGCCCGAGCCGAACGGGCTGGTGCCGCCGGTACCGATCCACTTGTTGCCGCCGGCATGGCGTTCCTTCTGTTCCTCCAGGCGTTTCTTGAACTCCTCGATCAGCTTGTCCAGGCCGCCGAGGGACTGGATCTGCGCGCGTTCCTCGTCGCTCAGCGAGCGCTCGAACTCCTTGCGCAGCCAATCCTCGGGGATCAGCGCCTGCAGGTGGTCGTCGAGCTTTTCCAGGCCGTTGAAGTAGGCGCCGAAGGCCCGGTCGAACTTGTCGAAATGCCGTTCGTCCTTGACCAGGATCGCCCGCGCCAGGTAGTAGAACTCGTCCATGTCGGCGAAGGTCACGCGCTGTTTCAGCGCGTTGATCAGGTCGAGCAGCTCGCGCACCGACACCGGCACCTTGGCCGCGCGCATTTCATTGAACAGGTTGAGCAGCATGGCTATTGCCCTTCAATGGTTTAACGGCTGCCGCGACGGCTCATGAAGGCCAGGCGTTCCAGTAGCTGGACATCCTGCTCGTTCTTGACCAGCGCACCGGCCAGCGGCGGGATGGCCTTGGTCGGATCGCGCTCGCGCAGCACCGCCTCGCCGATGTTGTCGGCCATCAGCAGCTTCAGCCAGTCCACCAGCTCGGAGGTCGACGGCTTTTTCTTCAGGCCCGGCACCTTGCGTACATCGAAGAACACGTCGAGGGCTTCGCTGACCAGGTCTTTCTTGATGTCCGGGTAGTGGACGTCGACGATCTTCTGCAGGGTTTCGCGGTCCGGGAAGGCGATGTAGTGGAAGAAGCAGCGGCGCAGGAAGGCGTCCGGCAGTTCCTTTTCGTTGTTGGAGGTAATGATGATGATCGGGCGCTGCCTGGCCTTGATGGTTTCATCGATCTCGTAGACGTAGAACTCCATCTTGTCGAGTTCCTGCAACAGGTCGTTGGGGAACTCGATATCGGCCTTGTCGATCTCGTCGATCAGCAGGATCACCCGCTCCTCGGACTCGAAGGCCTCCCAGAGCTTGCCCTTCTTCAGGTAGTTGCGCACATCGTGGACCTTGTCCACGCCCAGTTGCGAATCGCGCAGGCGGCTCACCGCGTCGTACTCGTAGAGGCCCTGGTGCGCCTTGGTGGTGGACTTGATGTGCCAGGTGATCAGCTTGGCGCCGAAGGACTCGGCCAGTTGCTCGGCGAGCATGGTCTTGCCGGTGCCGGGCTCGCCCTTGACCAGCAGTGGACGCTCCAGGGTAATGGCGGCGTTGACGGCCAGCTTCAGGTCAGCGGTGGCGACGTAGGCCTGGGTGCCTTCGAACTTCATCTATGCTTCCTCGAACGGTAGCGCCGGCCCGGCAGCGGGCGGCGGGGGAAATTCCATGTTCCGACTATAACGCGGTGTCCGGTCGAGTGTGAACGCAGACGGCTTATTCAGTCTCTGAATGGAGCGTCACATCCTGACCTGGTCAGGCCCGTCAGCCGGTGCCGGGCTTGGGCTGCTCGTAGCGGGCATTGAAGGCCTGGATGAAACCGTTGCGCAATATCTGCAAAAAGGCGGCGAACGCGCTGATATCCTGCTGGTGGACGCTGCCGCTGAGTTCGACGCGGGTGGCGAACTGGTTCTTCTTCTGGTTTTTCAGCAGGGTCTCGCCGGCGCCGACGATGGCTTCCCAGACCGAGCGCAGCAGGCTCTTGTCCTGGTTCTCGACGTCCTGCTGCCAGTCGAACACTTCGACATCGTGCAGCAACGGCTTGATATAGCCGGTGAGCCGGCCCTTGTCGGCCTGGGCCTCGATCACCACGTCGCCGCTGCCGCCGTTGAAGTCGAACTTGCCGTAGGCCGCGGCGAAGTCGTTGACCTTGCGCAGCTCGATGCCGGTGGCCCGCAGGCGGAATTCGAAATCCTCGAAGTTGCTCAGCGGATCGAAGGTGGCGGTGGTTTCCAGGGGCGCGTGGCCGAGCAGCAGGGCCTTGCCTTCGAAACGCGCATCGCGATGGCCCTTGAGGTCGACGATGTTGGTCAGGTTGTAGAGGCTGGCATTGACCTGGGTGGCCTGCAGGTTGACCGGTGGCTGGGAGTTGAAGTTGCGGAAGGTGATGCGCCCGTTGTCGATGCGCACCTCGTTGAGGGTGATCGGCAGCAGTTTGCCCAGTTGGGCGCGCCAGTCGGTGCCCTGACCGGTCTGCGAGGCCTGGCGATTGTTCGCGCCGCCGTCGACGAAGTTCAGTTCCGGTTCGACGAACTGCACCTCGGCCACCACCGCATGGTTTTCCCAGAGGGCTTTCCAGCTCACCGACAGGTCGATCAGCGGCGCCTTGAGGAACGGCACTGGCACCTTGCCGGCGACCTTGACGATTTCCAGCCCGTTGATCCGGTAGGCGCCGCGCCACAGGGCCAGGTCGACATCCGTCACCTGGCCGCGGTAGTCGCCCATGTCGGCGAGCTTTTCATTCAGGTAGTTGCGTACCAGGTAGGGCAGGGCCAGGTTCACCGCCACCACCAGCAGAACAACAATTGCCAGGCCCCACAACGGCCAACTGTAACGACGTTTCATCGACGTGCCCCGCAGACTGTCCATAGGCGATGGACCCCCGGCAACGCGAGACGTTCGCATGACTGGACGCCCGTCACCTCGGGCATACCCTTGTGGGCTAATTCTCAAATGAACATAGGACCTGTCATGAGCCGTATTTTTGCCGACAACGCCCATTCCATCGGTAATACGCCCCTGGTTCAGATCAACCGCATCGCCCCCCGCGGCGTAACCATCCTGGCCAAGATCGAAGGGCGCAACCCGGGGTATTCGGTGAAGTGCCGGATCGGCGCGAACATGATCTGGGACGCCGAAAGCAGCGGCCGCCTCAAGCCGGGCATGACCATCGTCGAGCCGACCTCCGGCAACACCGGCATCGGCCTGGCCTTCGTCGCCGCCGCCCGCGGTTACAAGCTGCTGCTGACCATGCCGGCGTCCATGAGCATCGAGCGGCGCAAGGTGCTCAAGGCCCTGGGGGCCGAACTGGTGCTGACCGAGCCGGCCAAGGGCATGAAAGGCGCTATCGAGAAGGCCGGTGAAATCGTCAACAGCGATCCGGCCCGGTACTTCATGCCGGCGCAGTTCGACAACCCGGCCAACCCGGCGATCCACGAAAAGACCACCGGTCCGGAAATCTGGAACGACACCGATGGCGCGGTCGACGTGCTGGTGGCTGGCGTCGGCACCGGCGGCACCATCAGCGGCGTTTCGCGCTACATCAAGCAGACCCAGGGCAAGCCGATCCTCTCGGTGGCGGTGGAACCGGTGACGTCGCCGGTGATCACCCAGACCCTGGCCGGGCAGGAGGTCAAGCCGTCGCCGCACAAGATCCAGGGCATCGGTGCCGGTTTCGTGCCGAAGAACCTCGACCTGTCGATGGTCGACCGGGTCGAGCTGGTGACCGACGAGGAGTCCAAGGCCATGGCCCTGCGGCTGATGCAGGAGGAGGGCATCCTCTGTGGCATCTCCTGTGGCGCGGCGATGGCGGTGGCCGTGCGCCTGGCGGAAACCCCGGAGATGCAGGGCAAGACCATCGTCGTGGTGCTGCCGGACTCCGGCGAGCGCTACCTGTCTAGCATGCTCTTCAGCGACCTGTTCACCGAGCAGGAAAACCAGCAGTAACAGGCGTGTCGGCGCCGGCCTTTTTCCCACAGGCCGGCTTCCGGTTGGCCGGCCTGTGGGCGATCATGGATTGACCTGACCTGCATCAGTCCGCCTTCAGGCGCCTTATGCTAATTAACGCTTTGTTGCGCAGTTCTTAACGCTGATTGTTGAGTTGCGCGGGTTTTTCCGGCGGTCGGTAATGTTTATCATGGCCGGCTGCCACGTCTCGTGGATTTTTCCTACCCGGACGTCGCCCATTTTCAAGGAGTGCTGAATGACCTTTTCCTTCGCCGCCAAGGCCGCCGTGTTGCTGCTGTTCGTGGGCAGTACGCTCTACGTGCATCTGCGGGGCAAGGCGCGTTTGCCGGTATTGCGCCAGTTCGTCAACCATTCGGCGCTGTTCGCTCCGTATAACGCCCTGATGTACCTGTTTTCCGCAGTGCCGTCCAGACCGTACCTGGACCGCAGCAAGTTCCCCGAGCTGGATGTGCTCAAGGACAACTGGCAGGTGATCCGCGAGGAAGCCATGCACCTGTTCGACGAGGGCTACATCCGGGCCGCCGAGAAGAACAACGACGCCGGCTTCGGTTCGTTCTTCAAGAAGGGTTGGAAGCGTTTCTACCTCAAATGGTATGACAAGCCGCTGCCGTCGGCCGAAATGCTCTGCCCGAAGACCGTCGAGCTGGTCAGCCGCATCCCCAACGTCAAGGGCGCGATGTTCGCCCTGCTGCCCGGCGGCAGCCACCTGAACCCGCACCGCGATCCGTTCGCCGGTTCGCTGCGTTATCACCTGGGCCTGTCGACGCCGAACTCCGACGATTGCCGGATTTTCGTCGATGGCCAGGTCTACGCCTGGCGTGACGGTGAAGACGTGATGTTCGACGAGACCTACGTGCACTGGGTCAAGAACGAAACCGAGCAGACCCGGGTCATCCTGTTCTGCGACGTCGAACGGCCGTTGAGCAACCGCCTGATGACCTCGATCAACCGTTCGGTCAGCGCCTTCCTGGGCCGTGCCACCGCACCGCAGAACGTCGATGACGAGCGCGTGGGCGGGATCAACCAGGCCTATGCCTGGAGCAAGCGCTTCAGCGACAACTTCAGCAGCGTGGTCAAGCAGTGGAAGCGCAAGCATCCCAAGGCCTACCGCGTGATGCGTCCGGTGCTGGCGGTCCTGGTGGCCTGGGCCCTCGGCTACTGGCTGTTCGGCTGATCTATTGCAATAGGTGGCGAGCGCTGGTTATAGTCAGCGCTCGGTGCATCGCCTGATTCACCGTCGTTTCCCCTCACTGAAGATCTGCCTATGCCAGCTTCCTCCCTCAACGCGGTCGTCGTTCCAGCGCTCAACGCTGGCGTAGTGCCGTGCGGAAGCCTGCAACCGCTGCAGATCAGTCATTACCCACCACCTGTCAGTAGCACGCCGGTGTGCGCCGTCGTATCACCGCCAGGCGTCGTTGGCATTCGGGGCTGATCAGCCAGCGTTGCTGTTCTCCTGCCTGCCCGCCTGAAAAAAACCTACTGAATCTTCAGCTTCACAGCTGAGTTGGCATTTGCCTGAATCACAGGTGGTATCCATGTTGGTCATTTCAAAGCAATCCGCGACTGCGGCGGCTTCGACGAGTCTGTTCGTGCTGCTCTGGAGCAGCGGGGCGATCTTCTCCAAGTGGGGCCTGGCCCATGCCTCGCCGTTCGCCTTTCTGCTGGTGCGTTTTTCCATTGCCCTGCTGGGCCTGCTGTTGCTGGTCCCGCTGCTCAAGTTCAAGTTGCCCAAAGGCGGCAAGCCGCTGCGTTATGCCGCGGCGACGGGGCTGGTGTTGCTCGGCGCCTACCAGATCTTCTATCTGCTGGCGCTGGACCTGAAGGTCACGCCGGGCGTCATGGCGACGATCATGGGCGTGCAGCCGATCCTCACGGCGGTGCTGATGGAGCGCCAGCGCTCCTGGAGCCGGATATTCGGTCTCGGGTTGGGGCTGGCGGGGCTGATCCTGGTGGTCTACCAGGGCATCGGCCTGGCGGGCATGTCGCTGGCCGGGATGCTCTTCGGCCTGCTGGCGCTGGCGAGCATGACCTTCGGTTCGATCATGCAGAAGCGCATCACCGACAATCCCCTCGGCACGCTGCCGGTGCAGTACCTGGCCGGGCTGCTGTTGTGCGGAGTGTTCGTGCCGTTCCAGCCGTTTCATGTCGAGACCGGCAGTGGCTTCATCATTCCGGTGCTGTGGATGGGGCTGGTGGTGTCGGTGCTGGCGACGTTGTTGCTGTACCGGCTGATCGCCCGGGGCAATCTGGTGAATGTCACCAGCCTGTTCTACCTGGTGCCGGCGGTGACGGCGGTCATGGATTACCTGATCTTCGGTAACCGGCTGGCGTTGCTGAGCATGCTCGGGATGGGGTTGATCATCGTCGGCCTGGTATTCGTGTTCCGCAAGGCGGGTTGATGCGTCTCTGGAACGGGTACGGCAGCCTGGTGCTGTTGTGCCTGTTCCGGAGCATTCGCGGGCAAGCCCTGCTCCTACAGGATGGCGTCGCTCCGTGCGATCCACAATCTGTAGGAGCCGGGCTTGCCCGCGAATGGGCCCTCAAATTTCCTACAGCGTTACCGCTGCGCCACGGCGCCGGCTTTCGCCACCGCCGGCTTCAACACCAGCCACAACGCCACCGCGATCAATACCCCGCCGTACAGATGCGCCATCGACAGCGGCTCATCGAGAAACAATGCCCCCCACAACACTCCGAATGCCGGGATCATGAAGGTCACGGTCATCGATTTCACCGGCCCGATATTGCTCAGCAGCTTGAAATACACGATGTAGGCGAACGCCGTGCAGATCAGGCCGAGCCCCAGCAGCGCACCCCAGACTTCAAGGCCGCCCCAGCTTGCCGGCGGGTGGCTGATGGCGCTGGCGGCGAAGAACGGCAGGATCACCAGCGTCGCACCGAACATGCTGCCCAGGGCCGACAGCCGTGGGTCGAGCCCGCCCTGATGGTCGAGCCAGCGCCGGGTCAGGAAGCCGGCGAAGCCATAGCTGGTGGTGGCGAGCAGGCAGGCGCCCGCACCCAGTAGCAGGTCGAGGTCGAAGGTCACCGGGCCGGCCCGGGTCAGCACCGCCACACCGAACAGCCCGAGGAAAATCCCCAGCAGCTTGTTCAGCGTGAGCTTTTCGTGGAAGAACAGGCCGCCGATCAGCACCCCCATCAACGGCGTGGTGGCGTTGAAGATCGACGAGTAGCCGGCCGGCAGCACCTTGGCCGCCACCGAATACAGGGTCGCCGGCAGCCCCGAGTTGATCACCCCGAGCAGCAGGCAGATCTTGAACTTGCCCTTGAAGTCCCATTTCACGCGCATCAGCGCGAGCATCGCCAGCAGGCCGACAGCCGCGATCGAGACACGAAAGAACGCAGTGGGAAACGCACCCAGCACAGGGGCAATGATGCGCATGAACAGGAAGCTGGCGCCCCAGACGGCAGCCAGGCTGAACATGCGGACGATATCGGCGGGATTCACGGTGGGCTTCCTTGGCAGGCTAGGGCGAGCAAGTGTGTCGGGATGTTACGTTCAGGGCAAGGTTGCACAACACGATGACAGGCTTCTAAGCTCAACGGGCTCGCGACCAGAACAACGAACGAAAAATCCCGCAGAGGTTTGACTATGCCGCAGCAATGGCCGGCCGCCGATATCGCCCGTACGATCCTTGATGGCTTCGATAACTATCGCGAGCATTTTCGCCAGATCACCGATGGCGCCCGTACCCGCTTCGAGGGCGCACGCTGGCAGGAGGCGCAGGCGGCATCGGCGGCGCGGATCAATCTTTACGAAGAGAAGGTCGCCGAGGTCAATGCCCGGTTGCGGGCCGGGTTCGAGGCCGAGTCGTTGCTCGATGTGGGCATCTGGCCGCTGGTGAAAAGCGCCTATATCAGCCTGATCGATGTGCGCTTCGACGATGAACTGGCGGAAACCTGGTACAACTCGGCCTTCTGCAGCCTGTTCAGTCACGACCTGATCAGCGACGGCTGCATGTTCATCCACACCACCCGGCCGTCCCTGCGGCGCGCGCGGGCGGCGCAGACGCGGATCTATCGCCCGCAGGGCGAACTGTCGGGCATGCTCGAACGGATCTTCACCGACTATCGCTTCAGCGAGGATTACGCCGACCTGTCCGGCGACCTGCGGCGCCTCGAAGCGCAACTGCGCGAAAGCCTGCCGGACTGGGTGTGCAAGGACCCGGAACTGAGCGTCGAGCTGTTTTCCTCGGTGCTCTATCGCAACAAGGGCGCCTACCTGGTGGGGCGCATCTACACTCACGACGAGCAGTGGCCGCTGGTGATCCCGTTCCTGCACCGCGAGGGCCGCGGGATCCGTATCGATGCCTTGATCACCGACGAGGCCGAGGTGTCGATCATCTTCTCCTTCACCCGTTCCTATTTCATGGTCGATGTGCCGGTGCCGGCGGAGTTCGTCGGTTTTCTCAAGCGCATCCTGCCGGGCAAGCACGTGGCCGAGCTGTACACCTCGATCGGTTTCTACAAGCACGGCAAGTCGGAGTTCTACCGGGCGCTGATCGACCACCTGGCCAACACCGACGACCGTTTCATCATGGCGCCCGGGGTGCGTGGCATGGTCATGAGCGTGTTCACCCTGCCGGGCTTCAACACGGTGTTCAAGATCATCAAGGACCGCTTCTCGCCCTCGAAGAACGTCGACCGGGCCACGGTGATCGAGAAGTACCGGCTGGTGAAGAGCGTCGACCGGGTCGGGCGCATGGCCGATACCCAGGAGTTCGCCGACTTCCGTTTCCCCCTGGGCAAGTTCGATCCGGCCTGCCTCGAGGAGTTGCTGGAGGTGGCGCCGTCCACCGTGCAGGTCGAGGGCGAGACGGTGCTGATCCGCCACTGCTGGACCGAGCGGCGCATGACCCCGCTGAACCTCTACCTCGACAACGCCAACGAATCCCAGGTGCGCGAGGCGCTGGATGACTATGGCCTGGCGATCAAGCAACTGGCGGCGGCGAACATCTTCCCCGGCGACATGCTGCTGAAGAACTTCGGGGTCACCCGCCATGGCCGGGTGGTGTTCTATGACTACGATGAAATCTGCTTCCTCACCGAAGCCAACTTTCGCCATATCCCGCCGCCGCGCACCCCGGAGGACGAAATGGCCTCCGAGCCCTGGTACTCCATCGGTCCGCTGGACGTATTCCCCGAGGAGTTCCCGCCCTTCCTGTTCGCCGATATCGGCCAGCGCCGGCTGTTCGCCCAGTTGCACGGCGAGCTGTACGACGCCGATTACTGGAAGGGGCTGCAGGAAGCGATTCTCGCCGGCAAGGTCATCGACGTGTTCCCGTATCGGCGGCGGGCACTGGACAACGAGTAGGCTTGGCCAAGGCGGGCTCGCCACAGAGAGGGGCAAATCTGCGACAATCCGCCCCTGCCTACATAGACGACCCTTGCCGAGCCGATGACCGACGAATCGCCCACTATCGACCAACTGCTGAAAAACCTCGACCTTGCCATGATCGCCGACCGCCACCGCCTGCGGCGGCAGTTGCTCGACCTGCGCAAGAAACCCGATGAAGCCAGGCTGGCTCAGTGGGTCGAGAGAATGCAGGCTTCCTGCGCCCTGGTCACGGCGCGGCGCCAGAGCGTGCCGACGATTCGCTACGACGACAGCCTGCCCATCGCCGCCAAGCGCGACGAGATCAAGGCGGCGCTGCTCAAGCACCAGGTACTGGTCATCGCCGGCGAGACCGGCTCGGGCAAGACCACCCAGTTGCCGAAGATCTGCCTAGAAATCGGCCGCGGCCAGCATGGCCTGATCGGTCATACCCAGCCGCGGCGTATCGCTGCGCGCAGCGTGGCGAGCCGGGTCGCCGAGGAACTGGCGACACCGCTGGGCAGCCTGGTCGGCTACCAGGTGCGGTTCGAGGACCAGAGCGATTCCAACACCCTGGTCAAGCTGATGACCGACGGTATCCTGCTGGCGGAAACCCAGAACGATCGCTACCTCGAACGCTACGACACGATCATCGTCGACGAAGCCCACGAGCGCAGCCTGAACATCGACTTCCTGCTCGGCTACCTCAAGACCCTGCTGCCGCGGCGCCCGGATCTCAAGGTGATCATCACCTCGGCGACCATCGACCTGGAGCGTTTTTCGAAGCACTTCAACGATGCACCGATCGTCGAGGTGTCGGGGCGCACCTTCCCGGTGGAGACCTGGTACCGGCCGATGACTTCCGAGCAGGACGAGGAAGGCAACCGGGTCGAGGACGACCTCACCGTCGATCAGGCGATCCTCGCCACCCTCGACGAGATCGCCGCCCATGAGCGCCATGAGCGCAAGAGCCCCGGCGACGTGCTGGTGTTTTTGCCCGGCGAACGCGAGATCCGCGATGCCGCCGAGATGCTGCGCAAGGCCCAGCTCAAGCACACCGAGATTCTTCCTTTATACGCGCGGCTGACACCGGCCGAGCAGCAGCGGATCTTCCAGTCCCACGCGGGGCGTCGGGTCGTGCTGGCGACCAACGTCGCGGAAACCTCGCTGACCGTACCGGGCATCCGCTACGTGATCGACAGCGGCACCGCGCGTATCAGCCGCTACAGCTACCGCGCCAAGGTCCAGCGCCTGCCGGTCGAGGCGATCTCCCAGGCCAGCGCCAACCAGCGCAAGGGCCGTTGTGGGCGCGTCGAACCGGGGATCTGCGTACGCCTGTACAGCGAAGAGGATTTCAACGGCCGGCCGGAGTTCACCGATCCGGAAATCCTGCGCACCAACCTGGCGGCGGTGATCCTGCAGATGCTGCACCTGCGCCTGGGCGAGATCACCGCGTTCCCGTTCATCGAGCCGCCGGACGGCAAGGCCATCAGCGACGGCTTCAACCTGCTGCAGGAACTCTCGGCGGTTACCCGCGACAACCAGCTGACCCCGCTCGGCCGCCAGTTGGCGCGCCTGCCGGTGGACCCGCGCATGGGCCGCATGCTGCTGGAGGCGGCCAAACTCGGCAGCCTGCAGGAAGTGCTGATCGTCGCCAGCGCCATGTCGGTGCAGGACCCGCGCGAGCGCCCGCCCGAGCGCCAGCAGGCCGCCGACCAGGCCCACGCGCAGTGGAAGGACGCCGATTCGGACTTCGCCGGGCTGATCAACGTCTGGCGCGGTTTCGAGGAGCAGCGCCAGGCCCTCGGGGCGAGTGCCTTGCGCAACTGGTGCCGGAAGAACTTCCTCAATTACCTGCGCATGCGCGAATGGCGTGACTCCCACCGACAGCTGGCGCTGATCTGCCGCGACCTGCAACTGGCGATCAACAAGGAGCCGGCCGACTATCCCAAGCTGCACAAGGCGGTGCTGTCCGGCCTGTTGAGCCAGATCGGCCAGAAGACCGAGGAAGGCGACTACCTCGGCGCGCGCCAGCGGCGCTTCTGGGTCCACCCGTCCTCGGGCCTGGGCCGCAAGCGGCCGCAGTGGCTGATGACCGCCGAACTGGTGGAAACCACCAAGCTCTATGCGCGCATGGTCGCCAAGATCGAGCCGGACTGGATCGAGCCGCTGGCCGGGCACCTGATCAAGAAGAACCACTTCGAACCCCACTGGGAGAAGAAGCGCGGCCAGGTAGTGGCCTTCGAGCAGATCACCCTATTCGGCCTGATCGTGGTCGGCCGGCGGCCGGTGCATTTCGGCCCGGTCGACCCGGTGGTTTCGCGCGAACTGTTCATCCGCGAGGCGCTGGTGCGCGGCGAAATCCAGTCCAGGGCCAAGTGCCTGGGTGCCAACACCCGCCTGCTCGAACAGCTCGATGAACTGGAGGCCAAGGCCCGTCGGCGCGACATCCTCGCCGACGAGGAAACCCTGTTCGCCTTCTACGACGCGCGCCTGCCGGCGGAGATCCACCAGACCGCGACCTTCGACAGCTGGTACCGTGTCCACAGCCAGAAGAATCCGCAACTGCTGATCATGCGCGAAGAAGACGTGCTGGCCCGCGAGGCCAGTGAAGTCACCGCCGCGCAGTACCCGGACACCCTGCATCTGGGCGATCTGACCCTGGCGCTGAGCTATCACTTCGAACCCAACCACCCCCGCGACGGTGTGACCCTGCGCGTGCCGGCGCCGCTGTTGCCGATGTTGCCCGCCGAGCGCCTGGAGTGGCTGGTGCCGGGCCTGATCGAGGCCAAGTGCATCGCCCTGGTACGCAACCTGCCCAAGGCCCTGCGCAAGAACTTCGTGCCGGTGCCGGACTTCGTCAAGGCGGCGCTGCAACGCATCGACTTCGCCGAGGGTTCGCTGCCCCAGGCGCTGGGGCGTGAGCTGCTGCGCATGACTGGCGCGCGGGTCAGCGACGAGGCCTGGGCCGAAGCGGCGCAGCAGGTGGAAAGCCACCTGAAGATGAACCTCGAAGTGGTCGACGCCCAGGGCAAGTTCCTCGGCGAAGGCCGTGACCTGGCGGAACTGACCGCGCGCTTCGCCCAGGCCAGCCAGGCGGCGCTGGCCGTGCCGCAAACCGCGAAAAGCCAGCAGCCGGTGGAAGCCAAGGGTTTCGCCGCTGTCGCCGAGACCACCCAGCAGAAGATCGCCGGCCTGTCGATGACGGTCTATCCGGCACTGGTGGAAGAGGCGGGTACGGTCAAGGAAGGGCGCTTCTCCACCCCGGCCGAAGCCGAGTTCCAGCATCGTCGGGCGTTGCAGCGGCTGTTGCTGCAGCAACTGGCCGAGTCGGCGAAGTTCCTGCGCGGCAAGCTGCCGGGCCTGACCGAGCTGGGCCTGCTGTATCGCGAGCTGGGTCGTGTCGAAGCGCTGGTGGAAGACATCCTGTTGGCCAGCCTCGACAGTTGCATCCTCGACGGTGAAGACCCGCTGCCCCGCGACGGTGCCGGCCTGGCGTCCCTGGCCGAGCGCAAGCGCGGCCACTGGACCGAGCATGCCGAGCGCCTGGCACGCCTGACCCTGGAGATCCTCAAGCTCTGGCACGGCCTGCAGAAGCGCTTCAAGGGCAAGATCGACCTGGCCCAGGCGGTGGCGCTCAACGATATCAAGCAGCAACTGAGCCACCTGGTCTACGCCGGGTTCGTCCGGGAAACGCCGGGGCTCTGGCTGAAGGAATTGCCGCGCTATCTCAAGGCGATCGAGTTGCGCCTGGAGAAGCTGCCGGCCCAGGTGCAGAAGGATCGGGTCTGGAGTACCGAGCTGGGCGGCCTGTGGAGCCAGTACCAGGCCCGCGCGGCCAAGCATGCCCAGGAAGGCAAGCGCGACCCGCAACTGGAACTGTATCGCTGGTGGCTGGAGGAGTACCGGGTCTCGCTGTTCGCCCAGCAGTTGGGGACCCGGGCACCGATCTCGGACAAGCGCCTGAACAAGCAGTGGAGTCAAGTGGAAGCCTGACCATGGGCAAAGGCCCATTGATCTTCACAATGGGCCAAACTCCCGTGTTTATGGCACACTTCGCGGATAAATGCCCGGTTCAGCGATTGAGCCGCAAGAAAACCACCCGGCGTCATCCCCTTTGTCAGGGGTTGGCCTTTTTACATGTTGGTACGACTGTACCAATGCCTTCTGCCTGAACAGAACATAGAGGAACGACCGTGCATAACGTCGTCATCAGCGGCACCGGCCTGTACACCCCGGCCAACAGCATTTCCAACGAAGAGCTGGTGCACTCTTTCAATACGTATGTACAACAGTTCAATGAAGAAAATGCGGCGGCCATCGAGCGCGGCGAGGTTCAGGCCTTGACCGAGTCCAGCGCCGCCTTCATCGAAAAGGCCTCGGGCATCAAGAGCCGCTTCGTCATGGACAAGGACGGCATTCTCGATCCGCAGCGCATGAAGCCGCGCCTGCCCGAGCGCAGCAATGACGAGTGGTCGATCCTCTGCCAGATGTCCGTGGCCGCCGCCGAACAGGCCCTGCAACGGGCCGGCAGGACCGCCGCGGACATCGACGGGGTGATCGTCGCCTGCTCCAACCTGCAGCGCGCCTATCCGGCGATTGCCATCGAGGTCCAGGAAGCCCTCGGTATCCAGGGGTTCGGTTTCGACATGAACGTCGCCTGTTCCTCGGCGACCTTCGGCATCCAGAACGCCTGCAACAGCGTGCAACTGGGCCAGGCCCGGGCGATCCTGATGGTCAACCCGGAGATCTGCACCGGCCACCTGAACTTCCGCGACCGCGACAGCCACTTCATCTTCGGCGATGCGGCGACGGCGGTGATCATCGAACGGGCGGACCTGGCCACCTCGGCCCACCAGTTCGATATCGTCAGCACCAAGCTGCTGACCCAGTTCTCCAACAACATCCGCAACAACTTCGGCTTCCTCAACCGCGCGGGAGAAGAGGGGATCGACGCCCGCGACAAGCTGTTCGTCCAGGAAGGGCGCAAGGTGTTCCGGGATGTCTGCCCGATGGTGGCGGAACTGATCAGCGAGCACTTGCAGGAGAACCAGCTGAATGTCGGCGACGTGAAGCGTTTCTGGCTGCACCAGGCCAACCTCAGCATGAACCATCTGATCGTCAAGAAACTGCTGGGTCGCGACGCCACCGCAGAGGAAGCCCCGGTGATCCTCGACACCTACGCCAACACCAGTTCGGCCGGCTCCGTGATCTCGTTCCACAAGAACCAGGACGATCTGGCGGCCGGTTCCCTGGCGGTGCTCAGTTCGTTCGGTGCCGGCTATTCGATCGGCAGCGTGATTCTGCGCAAGCGCTGATCGAGCGGCGGCATGTGGAAAAAGACAGCGTCGCGATAGTCTCAAAAAGCCACTACTGAAAGCGCAAAGCCCCGTAAAACGGGGCTTTGCGCTTTTTTCTGTCGGCTCGAAAAAGTTCCGCTGTCATAAAAGCTTTATATAAAGGCAACGGTCCTGAAATAACCCCACGCCAAGATTCCCTCCCAACAAAGCGGGTCAGTCCCCGGCAACAGCCGTGCCCCCGCACGATGACAGCGGACGTCGCAAAAAAGACCCGAAGCGTTTGAATCCAGAGGAGCGAAACAATGAACAAGTGCACCTTGGCCCTGGCAGTGGCCGTAGGGGTTTTGTCCCAACAAGCATTTGCCGAGAGCCAGGCTGACGCCAAAGGTTTCATCGAAGGTGCTACGTCGACCCTGGGTCTGCGTAACTACTACATCAACACCGACAACCGCAGCGGCAAGCCGGCCCAGAGCCTGGTGTCGGAATGGGGCCAGGGCTTCGACCTGCGTTTCAACTCCGGCTACACCCAGGGCACCGTCGGTTTCGGTCTGGATGTGATCGCTCTGGAAGGTATTCGCCTGGATTCCGGTCGTGGCACCAACGGCGCCACCACCACTTCCTACGGCACCACCATGTTCCCGGCCGAATCCACCGATGGCAAGAACGCCAAGGCCGTCAACGATTTCGGCAGCCTGGGCGTGACTGGCAAGGTGCGCGTTTCGCAGACCGAACTGAAAGTCGGTACCCTGATGCCGAACAACCCGGTCATCAAGTACAACGACGGTCGCCTGCTGCCGCAGACCTTCACCGGTGGCGAGCTGAAGTCGAACGAAATCAAGGACCTGACCCTGGTCGCTGGCCAGGTGGAAGCGGCCAAGGGCCGTAACTCCAGCAACGACGAAGGCCTGTCCCTCGCCGGTGCCAACAGCCCGACCTCGAGCGGCCGTCGCAGCAACAAGTTCTACTACGGTGGTGCCGACTACAAGATCACCAAGGACCTGACCGCTTCGTTCTACCACGGCGAGCTGAAGGACTTCTACTCGCAGAACTTCCTGGGCCTGGTGCACAACTGGGCAATCGGCCCTGGCGTACTCAAGAGCGACCTGCGCTACTACCGCAGCCGTGACAACGGTGCCAATGGTGATACCAGCGCCTACTTCACCACGGGCTACTACGATGACAAGCCAGCCAACAGCCGTACCAAGGGCAAGGTCGACAACGACCTGTACAGCTACCTGGCCCTGTACTCGATCGAAGGTCATACCTTCGGTGCCGGCTACCAGTACACCAAGGGTGACAGCGACTTCCCTTGGCTGAACCAGGGTGACGGTTCGTCCAACAGCACCATCACCGACGCCCAGATCCAGAAGTTCGCCCGTGCCGGCGAGCGTACCTGGCAGGCTCGCTACGCCTATGACTTCGCCAAGGTTGGCGTACCTGGCCTGACCGCCGGCGTGACCTACCTGCACGGCGACAACATCCAGAACGCCGCGGGTGACCAGAGCGAGTGGGAGCGTGACATCAGCCTGGCCTACGTGATCCCGCAAGGCACCTTCAAGAACCTGGGCTTTGCCTGGAAAAACGCCATGTGGCGTACCAACTCGGCCGTGGCTTCCAGCACCCAGGACGAAAACCGCCTGATCGTCAGCTACTCGATTCCACTGCTGTAAGCACTGTTGTGTAAGCTCTTTTTCACTTCACGCCCTGCTCGGCACACTGCCGGCGGGGCGTTTTTTTGCCTTTTGCGCTGTCATTACGGACGTCTTCGCGGCGGTTCGGCGCCCCGACAAGCCCTGCTCCTACAGAGTCGCGTCTTGCACGAGTCCTGCCCACGGCGCTGCCCTGTAGGAGCAGGGCTTACCCGCGAAGAGGCCCCCCACAATCGCTACAAGTCCCGTTAGCCCATCATCCGCAAATCATCTCTGCAACGTCTGTCTGAACTCGTTGCACCATGGTGTTCCCACGCCCGTCCCCAGTCCAATGAAATAGTTTTTAATCTCCTCTCCCTGCGCGATACTGCCCCGGCGAATGCACCTGCCCTGGGGATATCGATGCCGCTACAACGCCTGCAAAGCCTTGCCGAGATCGCGCCCGAGGATTGGGATGCGCTGGTGCCGTCGGGGCAACCCTTCCTGCGTCACGCCTTCCTCAGCGCCCTGGAGGACAGCGGCAGCCTCGGCGAGCGTTCCGGCTGGCAGCCGGAGCATCTGCTGCATATCGAGCAGGGGCGGCTGATCGCCGCGTTGCCCAGCTATCGCAAGTGGCACTCCTACGGCGAGTACGTGTTCGACCATGCCTGGGCCGACGCCTGCCAGCGTGCCGGTATCGCCTACTACCCCAAGCTGCTCACCGCCGTGCCGTTCAGCCCGGTCGGCGGCCCACGGCTGCTGGCGGCCAGCGCCGAGGACGGTGTCGAGTTGCTGTCGGCGTTGCCGGGCTATCTGGAGATCGAGGAACTGTCCAGCGCTCACATCAACTTCACCGACGCCCTGGCCGATGCCGCCCTGGCCGGGCAACCGGGCTGGCTGCAGCGCCTGGGTTGCCAGTACCACTGGCAGAACCGCGACTACCGGGATTTTCAGGATTTCCTCGACGCCTTGAGCTCACGCAAACGCAAGCAGATGCGCAAGGAACGCGAGCAGGTGTTGGCCCAGGGTTTCGAGTTCGAGTGGCTGGAGGGCAGGGCGTTGACGCAGGCGCAATGGGACTTCGTCTACGCCTGCTACGCCAACACCTACGCGGTGCGGCGCCAGGCGCCATACCTGACGCGGGCGTTCTTCAGCCTGCTGGCCGAACGCATGCCGGAGGCGATCCGGGTGGTCATGGCCCATCAGGGAGGGCGGCCGGTGGCCATGGCCTTCAGCCTGATCGGCGGCGACAGCTTCTACGGGCGCTACTGGGGTTGCCTGGCGGAGTTCGACCGCCTGCACTTCGAGACCTGTTTCTACCAGGGCATGGACTACGCCATCGCCCAGGGCCTGAAACGCTTCGATGCCGGAGCCCAGGGCGAGCACAAGCTGATTCGCGGCTTCGAACCGGTGATCACCCACTCCTGGCACTACCTGCGCCACCCCGGCCTCAAGGCGGCGGTGGCGGATTTCCTCGAACGGGAGCGGGTCGGCATCCTGGAATATGCCGAGCAGGCGAGGGCGGCGCTGCCTTACCGGCAGGCCTGACCCTCGAGGGCACGCTCAGTCGATCCCGACGAAGCCACCGGTCTGGTGCTGCCACAGGCGCGCATACAGGCCGCCGCGCGCCAAGAGCTCGGCATGGCTGCCGGTTTCGGCAATGCGCCCATGCTCCAGTACCACCAGGCGGTCCATGCGGGCGATGGTCGACAGGCGGTGGGCGATGGCGATCACCGTCTTGCCTTCCATCAGTGTTTCCAGGCTTTCCTGGATCGCCGCTTCCACTTCCGAGTCCAGCGCCGAGGTCGCTTCGTCCATGATCAGGATCGGCGCGTTCTTAAGCAGTACCCGGGCAATGGCGATGCGCTGGCGCTGGCCGCCGGAGAGTTTCACCCCGCGCTCGCCGACATGGGCATCGAAGCCGGTTCGCCCCTCGGCATCCGAGAGCAGTGGAATGAACTCGTCGGCCCGGGCCTTGAGCACCGCCTCGTAGAGTTGCGCATCGCTGGCATCCGGCCTGCCGTAGAGCAGGTTGTCGCGAATCGAGCGGTGCAGCAGCGAGGTGTCCTGGGTAATCATGCCGATGTGCTCGCGCAGGCTTTCCTGGGCGACCTGGGCGATGTCCTGGCCGTCCACCAGGATGCGCCCGCCCTGTAGGTCATACAGGCGCAGCAGCAGGTTGACCAGGGTCGACTTGCCGGCCCCGGAAGGGCCGATCAGGCCGATCTTCTCGCCCGGGCGAATGGTCAGGTTGAGGTCCGAGATCACTCCGCTGCGCTTGCCGTAGTGGAAATCGACATGTTCGAAACGCACCTCGCCACGGCTCACCGCCAGGCGTGGCGCCTGTTCGCGGTCGGTGACGGTGATGGGCTGGGCGATGGTCTGCAGGCCGTCCTGGACCATGCCGATGTTCTCGAAGATGCCGTTGACCACCCACATGATCCAGCCGGACATGTTGACGATCCGGATCACCAGGCCGGTGGTCAGGGCGATGGCGCCGACCGACACCAGCGACTGCGTCCACAGCCACAGCGCCAGGCCGGTGGTGGTGACGATCAGCAGGCCGTTCATGCTGGTGATGGCGACGTCCATGCTGGTGACCACCCGTGATGCCAGTTGGGTCTTCTCGGTCTGCTCCACCAGCGCCTCGCGGGCGTACTGCTGCTCGAAATGGGTGTGGGCGAACAGCTTCAGGGTGGTGATGTTGGTGTAGCCGTCGACGATCCGCCCCATCAGCTTGGAGCGCGCGTCGGAGGACTCCACCGAGCGCTGCTTGACCCGCGGCACGAAGTAGTAGAGCGCACCGCAGTAGCCGGCGAGCCACAGCAGCAGCGGGATCATCAGGCGCCAGTCGGCTTCGACGAACAGCACCAGCGCACTGATCACGTAGATCAGCACGTGCCACAGCGCATCGACCGCCTGCACGGCGGAGTCGCGCAGCGAGTTGCCGGTCTGCATGATGCGCTGGGCGATGCGCCCGGCGAAATCGTTCTGGAAGAAATTCAGGCTCTGGCGCAGCACGTAGCTGTGGTTCTGCCAGCGGATCAGGCTGGTCATGCCCGGGCTGATGGTCTGGTGCACCAGCAGGTCGTGCAGGCCGAAGAAGATCGGCCGCAGCACCAGCGCGACCACCAGCATCCACAGCAGCTCGCCGCCGTGCACCGAGAAGAACTCGGTATTGGGCGTGCCCTGGGCCAGGTCGATGATCCGGCTCAGGTAGCTGAACAGGGCCACTTCGATCAGGGCGGCGAACAGCCCGACGATCAGCAGGGCGACGAAGCTCGGCCAGACCTGGCGCAGGTAATACAGGTAGAAGGGCAGGACCTTGTTCGGAGGCGCGGCGGTGGGAGCGTCGCGGAAGATGTCGATCAGTTGTTCAAAGCGACGATAGAGCATGGGGTCTGATGCCCGTCGATCGGGCTCTCCTTGGAGGTGAAGCCGCGCCGGCCGGGGCTTCCTGCCCGCGGCCGGCTGCTGCCGTTAGTCGATGCGCTTGGCCGACTTGATGTACACCGGGTCCACCGGCACGTCGGACATGCCCTGCTTGTTGGCGGTCGGCGAGTTGACGATGATGTCGACCACCTCCATGCCCTTGACCACCTTGCCGAACACCGCGTAGCCGGCGTCGCGGCCCGGGTCGAGGAAGTCATTGTCCTTGACGTTGATGAAGAACTGGCTGGTGGCCGAGTTCGGGTCCGAGGTCCGCGCCATCGCCAGGGTGCCACGCACGTTGTGCAGGCCGTTGCTGGCTTCGTTGCGGATCGGCGCCTGGGTCGGTTTCTGCACCATCTGCGCGGTGAAACCGCCGCCCTGGGCCATGAAGCCCGGAATCACCCGGTGGAAGATGGTGTTGTTGTAGAACCCGCTGTCCACATAGGACAGGAAGTTCTTGGTACTGATCGGCGCCTTGACCGGGTCCAGTTCGATTTCGATGGTGCCGTTGGTGGTCACCAGTTGCACGTGAGGCGCCTTGGTCGCCTCGGTGGCGGCCATCAGGTTGGCGGCGAACAGGACGGAGCCGGTGAACAGGGCGATTTTTTTCAGCATGGTTCAGTGATCCTGGGTGGTGGTTTCGACTGCGCTCAGAAACTCGAGCAGGGTCCGGTTGAAGACCTGGGGTTGGTCCAGTGGGGTAGCGTGACGGGAGTCGGCGATGACTACCAGTCGGGCATCGGGAATAAGTTTGACATAGCTTTGCTTGAGCGAGACCGGCGTGTAGTCCCGGTCGGCGCTGACGATCAGGGTTGGACAGGTAATCGCCGACAGTCGTTCCTGCACGCCCCAACCGACGATGGCGTCGAAGCTGGCGAGATAGGCGCGCTTGTCATTGCTGGCCCAGCGCTCGGTCATCTTGCGGCGCAGTTCGGCCTGTTCCGGCTTGGGGAACAGCATGGAGCCGAGGGCCCTGCCGATGCTGTTGAGGCTCAGCAGGCGCGCCAGGCTCCAGCGCTTGGCCCACTGCCAGTAGTCGTTGGCGCTGCGTACCTTGACCTCCGGGGCGCTGTTGACCACGCACAGGCTGCGCAGCAGCCGGGGGCGGTCGACCGCCAGCTGGAAACCGATCATGCCGCCCATCGACAGGCCCACCAGGTGTGTCGGGCCCAGCTCCAGGTGCTCGATCAACGCCACCACGTCGGCGGTGAAGCCGGCGATGCTGTAGCGCTGGCGCGGCTTGTCGGAGCGGCCGTGGCCACGGATGTCGACGACGATCACCCGGTAGTGCTCGGCCAGTACCGGCACCTGCAGTTCCCAGTCCTGGCCGCTGGAGCCCAGGCCGTGGACCAGCAGCACCGGAGTACCCTGGCCATGCTCTTCGTAGTGCAGCAGGCAACCGTCGTGTTCGAAATAGGCCATCGGTCAACGTCCTGTCAGGCTTGCAGGGGCGCGGCGAACGGTGCGTCCAGCGGCGCGGTGTCGAAAGTGCGCAGCAGCTCGACGAGAATCTGCGTGGCCGGCCCCAGGGGTTTGTCCTTGTTCGAGTACAGGAAGAACGTCGGGTGGCGGCTGCCGCCCTGATCCAAGGGTAGTTGCTTGAGCAGCCCTTCGCGGATTTCCCGCTCGATCAGATGGCGCGGCAGCCAGGCGAAGCCCAGGCCATTGCCGACGAAGGTGGCGGCGGTGGCCAGGCTGCCGACGGTCCAGCGCTGTTCGGCGCCGAGCCAGCCGACGTCCCGTGGCTGCTGGCGCCCGGAGTCGCGGATCACCACCTGCAGCTGGCTTTCCAGGTCCTGGAAGGTCAGTTGCCGTTGCAGGCGGTGCAGGGCGTGCTCCGGATGGGCGACGGCAACGAACTCCACCGCGCTCATTTCGGTACCCAGGTAGCCGGGGATATTGAAGCTGCTGATGGCCAGGTCGGCGACGCCTTCAAGCAGCACCTCCTCGACCCCTGACAGCACCTCCTCGCGCAGACGCACCCGGCAACCGCGGCTCTGCGGCATGAACGCGGTCAGCGCCCGCACCAGCCGGGCGTTGGGGTAGGCGGCGTCGACCACCAGGCGAACCTCGGCCTCCCAACCCTGCTCCATGTGGTGTGCCAGGTCCTCGAGCTGGCTGGCCTGCTTGACCAGTTGCCGCGAGCGCCGCAACAGCACCTCGCCGGCTTCGGTCAGCACCGCCTTGCGCCCGTCGATGCGCAGCAGCGGCACGCCGAGCTGATCCTGCATGCGGGCCACGGTGTAGCTGACGGACGACTGCGAGCGGTGCAGGGCTTCGGCCGCCTGGGCGAAGCCTCCGTGATCGACCACGGCCTGCAACGTTCGCCATTGATCGAGGGTCACGCGGGGCGCTTTCAAGTTGGGTTCCTCTTGTCCTAAGCTGGCGGTCCACATTGGAGACCGTCGAATGAGAAAGTTCTGTTGCGTATTGCTGGCCCTGCTGCCGGTCAGTGCCCTTGCCTACCCGATCGATGTCGAGAAACAGCTCAATGGCCTGAGCATCGACTACACGGCCCATGACACCGACCAGGACATCGGCTCCCTCCAGTTGAACAACTACGGCAAGACCGATGCGGTGTGCAAGGTGGTCTTCATCAACGGTCCCGAGGCGCCGAAGACCCGCCAGGTGGAGGTATCGGCCGGGAAAACCGTGAACGTCACCGCCAAGTTCAACCGCAAGATCATCCGGCTGCGAATGAACCTCAGCTGCACGGCGAAATGAAAGCACGGGCGGGTTACCGACAAGCATGCGCTTTCTATTAACAAATTTATAGATAGATTGAAGCAGATTTTTCCGCTTTTTAATCGATATAGTCCTGTTTAATCTTTGCTCCATCGACTTAACGCCTTCACCGATGGAGCACTTCCCATGTCCCGCGTACTGATCATCGAAAGCAGCGCCCGCCAGCAAGACTCGGTTTCCCGTCAACTGACCCAGCAATTCATCAGCCAGTGGAAAGCCGCGCATCCCGCCGACGAAATCACTGTACGGGACTTGGCGCAGAACCCGGTGCCGCATCTGGACATCAACCTGCTGGGTGGCTGGATGAAGCCGCAGGAACAGCGCAATGCGATAGAACAGGCGTCTCTGGAGCGCTCCAACGAACTGACCGACGAACTGCTGGCCGCCGACGTGCTGGTGCTGGCCGCGCCGATGTACAACTTCGCCATCCCCAGCACCCTCAAGGCCTGGCTGGACCACGTGCTGCGTGCCGGCGTGACCTTCAAGTACACCGAAACCGGCCCTCAGGGCCTGCTGACCGGCAAGCAAGCCTACGTGCTGACCGCCCGTGGCGGGCTGTATGCCGGTGGCACCCACGATCATCAGGAACCCTACCTGCGCCAGGTGCTGGCCTTCATCGGCATCCATGACGTGGACTTCATCCATGCCGAAGGCCTGAACATGGGCAGCGACCTCCACGAGAAGGGCCTGAACCAGGCGAAAGCCCGTCTGGCCCAGATTGCCTGAGGTCTTAATCTTCAGCTAATCGCGAAGGGGTTAACTGTCTGCAAGTTCATCAAACAGCCCCTTCATGTTGTTTGCGCATCGAACCTCCCTTTGCACTGGTTGCTCCTGAGTGCATGTAACCCGATCCGGCCCCGCTGCCCGATCGGGTTTTTTTATGGCCGCGTGGCGCAAAAGCCGTTAAGGTCGCGGCCATTCTTTGGGGGCGACATTCCCGATCCTTTCAGCAATGGCACGACTTGCTCGAAGGCGCCCCGATCCTGTAGGAGCCGGGCTTGCCCGCGAAGCTTCTAGCGGCCTCAGGGGCCCCTTCGCGGGCAAGCCCTGCTCCTACAAGAATCGGGCTTGGTCACCACATCTATGGGGCATTTATGGGTTACCTGCTTATCGTCACGCTGATCCAGGCGTTTTCCTTCAACCTGATCGGCGAATACCTCGCCGGCCATGTCGACAGCTACTTCGCGGTGCTGGTACGGGTGGTGCTGGCCGGGCTGATCTTCATCCCGCTGACCCGCTGGCGCCAGGTGCCGCCGGCCTTCATGCGCGGCATGCTGCTGATCGGCGCCCTGCAGTTCGGCATCACCTACGTCTGCCTGTACCTGAGCTTCCGCGTACTGACCGTGCCGGAGGTCCTGCTGTTCACCATTCTCACCCCGTTGCACGTGACCCTGATCGAAGACGCGCTCAACCGGCGCTTCAACCCCTGGGCGCTGGTCGCGGCCCTGGTGGCGGTCAGCGGTGCGGCGGTGATTCGCTACGACCGGATCAACCCGGACTTCTTCATGGGCTTCGTGCTGCTGCAACTGGCCAACTTCACCTATGCCGCCGGCCAGGTCATGTACAAGCACCTGGTGGCGCGCCACCCCAGCGACCAGCCGCACTATCGGCATTTCGGCTACTTCTTCCTCGGTGCCCTGGCGGTGGCGTTGCCGGCCTTCCTGCTGTTCGGCAAGGCCCGCTATCTGCCGGACGGTACCCCGCAGTGGCTGGTACTGGGCTTCCTCGGCGTGATCAGTACCGCGCTGGGCATGTACTGGTGGAACAAGGGCGCCTGCCTGGTCAACGGTGGCACCCTGGCGGTGATGAACAACCTGCACGTGCCGGTGGGTCTGCTGATGAACCTGCTGATCTGGAACCTGCAGGAAGACCTGCTGCGCCTGTTCGTGGGCGGCGGCGTCATCCTGGCCGCCGTCTGGATCAGCCGCCTGGGCGTGCGTCGGCCTGCCAGCCTGCAACGCTCCTCGTAGGAATCGACTTGCTGGCAATCTGCTATAGCCGCCATCGAACCCGATCCAGGATTCGGCCCAGGGAAGGAAAAACTATTTCAAAACTTCAGCAGGCGCATGGTTTCCCATGGCCTGTCACCGCCCAGGGCTGCCGAATCTGCTGATGGGAACCCTTTTTTCGGCTTTGCGGCGGTATTCGAAGGCGGCGTGCAGACGGCGAAAAATTGCCTATCGTAAAGAGTCTCCACCGGACGAAGAGACCCTTGCCATGGATATCGAGACGCTGTTTGCGGAGTTGCATAGCCTTCCCAGCATTCCCCAAGTCGCCCTGGAACTGGTCCAGCAATTCGACAACCCCCATGAAAGCCTGGAAAAGGTCGCGCGCAACATCGAGCGCGACCCGGTCATTGCCGCCAAGGTGCTGCGCCTGGCGAACTCGGCGCGCTTCAAGGGTGCCCGCGAGTCGGCCAGCATCGAAGACGCCGCGATGCGCCTGGGCTTCAACGTGCTGCGCACCCTGGTCCTGGCTTCGGCCGTGACCGGGGCGTTCAAGTCGGCGCCGGGCTTCGACCTCAAGGTCTTCTGGGGGCGTAGCTTCCAGGTCGCCAGCGTCAGCCGGCTGCTGGCCCGCCAGGCCGGGCTCGATGCTGAAGTGGCGTTCACCTGCGGGGTCATGCACGACATCGGCGAGCTGCTGATCCAGACCGGCGCCCCGGACTACGCCGCGCGCATCAAGGGTGCCAGTGGCACCACCAGTCGTGCCGCCAGCGAAACCCAGCAGTTGGGCTTCGGCTACCCGGAAGTCGGCGCGGAGTTGGGCAAGCGCTGGAACCTGCCGCTGACCCTCCAGTCGGCCATCCGCTACCAGGCCCAGCCGCACCTGGCCCCCGAGGGCCAGCCCTACGCACGGGTCACCGCCCAGGCCATGGAAATCTGCGATGCCCTGGAACAGCACGGCGGGCCGAATGCCGAGGCGCGCAACGCCCTGGGCGGCCCGTTGTTCGACGGCGTCGACCTCGACGCGCTGTTCGACAAGCTGCCCCTGGTGCTGGAACAGGACAAGGCCTTTGCCGATTTCCTTGCCTGACAGGTGATCATTGCGCCGAGCGCTCTGTTTCACGTAGAGCGTTCGTCTATGCCCGCTGCCGAGGGGGCACCTTGGCGTCCCGGTGGGACGCCATCGCCAGCAAGCCGGCTCCTACAGGGCCCGGCTCTGCGGCTCCGGCACATGGCTGGCCCCCAGCAAGGCCGGCAACATGCCCGCGCGCAGGTCACCGCCGCTCGGCTGCTGGTACAGGCTCAGGCCGAACTCCGGCAGCACCGCCAGCAGGTAGTCGAAGATATCCCCCTGGATCCGCTCGTAGTCGGCCCACATGGTGGTGCGGGTGAAGCAGTAGATTTCCAGCGGCACGCCCTGGGCGGTGGTCTGCATCTGGCGGACCATGCACGTCATGTTCTGCTGGATCTCCGGGTGGTTCCTGATATACGCCAGGGCATAGGCGCGGAAGGTGCCGAGGTTGGTCATGCGCCGGCGGTTGGCCGACATCGCGGCGACGTTGCCCTGGGCCTCGTTCCAGGTTTTCAGCTCGGCCTGCTTGCGGCCGATGTAGTCGGTGAGCAGGCGCACCTGGCCCAGGCGCTGTTCCTCGTCGTCATGCAGGAAGCGGATGCCGCTGGCGTCGATGAACAGGCTGCGCTTGATCCGCCGCCCGCCGGACTGTTGCATGCCACGCCAGTTGCGGAACGACTCGGACATCAGCCGCCAGGTCGGGATCGAGACGATGGTCTTGTCGAAGTTCTGCACCTTGACCGTGTGCAGGGTGATGTCGACCACGTCGCCGTCGGCCCCGACCTGGGGCATCTCGATCCAGTCGCCGACCCGCAGCATGTCGTTGCTGGTCAGTTGCACGCTGGCGACGAACGACAGCAGGGTGTCCTTGTAGACCAGCAGGATCACTGCCGACATGGCACCCAGACCTGACAGCAGCAACAGCGGCGAGCGGTCGATCAGGGTGGCGACGATGACGATGGCGCCGAGCACGAACAGCACCATCTTCGCCAACTGCACGTAGCCCTTGATCGAGCGGGTGCGGGCGTGTTCGGTACGCGCGTAGATGTCCAGCAGGGCGTTGAGCAGGGCGCTCAGCACCAGCATCTGGAACAGGATGGTCACCGCCAGCGCCAGGTTGCCGAGGAACAGCAGGCCGGTCTTGCCCAGGTTCGGTACCAGGTACAGGCCGAACTGGATCACCAGCGACGGGGTCATCTGCGCCAGGCGGTGGAACACCTTGTTCTGGCGCAGGTCGTTGAGCCAGTGCATCGCCGGTTGCCGGCCCAGCAGGCGGGTGGCGTGCAGGATCAGGTAGCGCGCCAGCCGACCGAGCACCAGCGCGACGAGCAGCAGCAACGCCAGGGCCAGCCCGGTGTGCAGCAGGGGATGTTGATCGAGGGCGCCCCAGAGGTCCTGGGCGCCGATCCAGAGCTTTTTCATATCCATGAGGGATGAGGATTCTTCTGCAGGAAATGGCCGAGAGGGATTAGAGCATTTAACCGGGTGAAGATGACCGTTGAAGACACGTCCGTTCACAAAAACGTCACTGTTTATCGGGGGTTGTGCAAAGAAACTCGGCCTTGGCGCTGGAAACCGTTAACCTATGCAGCTGATATTTTGCATTTCTTCGAGGTCAGCCCCCGTGTTTTCCCAATTCGCCCTGCACGAACGCCTGCTCAAAGCCGTGGCCGAGCTTAACTTTGTCGAGCCTACCCCGGTGCAGGCCGCGGCCATTCCGCTCGCGCTCGAAGGGCGTGACCTGCGGGTGACGGCGCAAACCGGCAGCGGCAAGACCGCCGCGTTCGTGTTGCCGATCCTCAACCGCCTGATCGGCCCGGCGAAGATCCGGGTCAGCATCAAGACCCTGATCCTGCTGCCAACCCGCGAGCTGGCCCAGCAGACCCTCAAGGAAGTCGAGCGCTTCTCGCAGTTCACCTTCATCAAGTCCGGCCTGATCACCGGCGGCGAAGACTTCAAGGTGCAGGCTGCGATGCTGCGCAAGGTGCCGGATATCCTGATCGGTACCCCGGGGCGCCTGATCGAGCACCTGAACGCCGGCAACCTGGACCTCAAGGAAGTCGAGGTGCTGGTGCTCGACGAAGCTGATCGCATGCTCGACATGGGCTTCGCCGACGACGTGCAGCGCCTGGTCGACGAGTGCGCCAAGCGCCAGCAGACCCTGCTGTTCTCCGCCACCACCGGCGGTTCCGGCCTGCGCGAGATGATCGGCAAGGTGCTGAACAACCCCGAGCACCTGCAGCTCAATGCCGTCAGCCAATTGAGCGAGAACACCCGCCAGCAGATCATCACCGCCGACCACGACCACCACAAGGAACAGATCGTCAACTGGCTGCTGGCCAACGAGACCTACGAGAAGGCGATCATCTTCACCAACACCCGGGCCATGGCCGACCGTATCTACGGCCGTCTGGTCGCCCAGCACTACAAGGCGTTCGTGCTGCACGGCGAGAAGGACCAGAAGGACCGCAAGCTGGCCATCGACCGTCTCAAGCAGGGCGCGGTGAAGATCCTTGTCGCCACCGACGTCGCCGCCCGCGGCCTGGACGTGGATGGCCTGGACCTGGTGATCAACTTCGACATGCCGCGCAGCGGCGACGAGTATGTGCACCGCATCGGCCGTACCGGGCGTGCCGGCAACGACGGCCTGGCGATCTCGCTGATCTGCCACAACGACTGGAACCTGATGTCGAGCATCGAGCGCTACCTCAAGCAGAACTTCGAGCGCCGCACCATCAAGGAGGTCAAGGGCACCTACAGCGGGCCGAAGAAGGTCAAGGCGTCGGGCAAGGCCGCCGGCACCAAGAAGAAAAAGACCGACGCCAAGGGTGACAAGAAGAAGTCGTCGGCCAAGACACCGACCCGGCGCAAGACTGCCAACCGGCCGAAAAGCGATGCGCCGGCGCTGGTCAGCCAGGACGGCATGGCGCCACTCAAGCGCCGCAAGCCACAGGCCTCGACCGGCGAGTAGGCGCCGGTCATCGGCGGGAGGCCAGGGCTGGCTGAACGGCCACGGTTGTCGCCTGTCCACTACTGACAAGGGAGATTTTTCCTTTCAACAGTGGGAGGTTGCATCAGGATGACGACTTACAACTGGGAACTGATCGAACGTCTGCTCCATGAAGTGCAGAACAGTGCCGGCCACAACTTCGCGCCACGGGCCTATGCCGAGCAACACGCCACGGCCCAGGCGGCTGCGGGTGAGCCGCCGGGCAATCTCGATGAGCTCAAGGCCCTGGCCGCCGATTACGAGCGGGTGCTGCTCAGGAACGGTTTCATCGCGCCGCGGCCGGAAGAGGAGGGGGGCAATGGTGAGAACTTTGTCCTCACGCCGAGGGGATCTAGCCTGCTGAGCCTGATCGACAGCAGCATTCCCGGCAATGACCATCCACGGCTGGTGCTGGATGAGCAGCAGGATGCGCTGGATCCGCGGGTGTTCGACGAGCTGGCGTCCAAGGCGCAGATTGCCTGAGGCCTTTGGGGAGGGTGCTCAACCCTCCTTCAGGCACTTCAACTCGCTGAAGTCCCGCCGCAGATCGGCGATCCGCTTGAGCAGCAACTGCCGCTGGGTCGGGCTGCTCTCGGCCACCAGATCGACTATCAGGCTGCGGGTCGCCCGCTCGGTGCGCTCGTAGGCCTGGCGATACTCCGCCGTCCACAGACTGTCCTGATGCTGCAGCAGTTGCGCGATCCTCTGCTCGAACTCGGCATTGCGGCGTTCGGCGACCGCCTCGCTCAGTTGCGCCTGCCAGTAGGCCCGGTTGGCGATCCACAGACGGTTCTGCTCGCCGAGCGCCGTCGACCAGGCGATGACCCGCTGCTGCTGGCTCAGGCTCAAGGGGCCGATCCAGGCCTTCAGGCGCTTGCTCATCCGTTCGCCGCGATCGCGGATCTGTTCCTCCAGCGGCGGCGCGACATATTCGGCCTGGCGCTCACGCTGCTCCTTGGCGAAGGCTTCGTTCATCTCCGCGACTTGCCGATCGTCCAGGCCCCTGAGCAGCTCGACGGCCGATGGGGTGATCTCCCGGGCCACCTGGGCGATCGCCGTCCGGGCCTCGAAGGTGCGCGCCTGCAAGTGGGCGTCATCGACCTGGCCGTTCTCGATCATTGCCTG
Organism: Pseudomonas sp. Tof1; assembly: GCF_055390395.1. Taxonomy (NCBI): domain Bacteria; kingdom Pseudomonadati; phylum Pseudomonadota; class Gammaproteobacteria; order Pseudomonadales; family Pseudomonadaceae; genus Pseudomonas; species Pseudomonas sp. Tof1. Next base: position 1,737,486 of record NZ_AP024344.1, read on the forward strand.
CACGCGGTCCAGCCAGTGCAGGTAGTCGGGCAACTGGGTGGTGCAGTGCCATTGCAGATGCTCCCTGAGGCGCTCGTTAAGCCAGCCTTTCTGCTCGCGATGCATCTCGATGTAGTCGCCGAGGGTCCAGGGAATGATCACATCGAGGTTGCGATAGGCCAGGCCGATCCGGGTACAGGCGGCGATTGCCAGACTCAGGAGCAGGCAGCAGAGCAGTAGGGCGCGACGGCACGGCATGAGCGAATCCTTGCTGGGGCGTTCTCCCCATAGAACACCGTATGGCCCGGCGGTTCAATGCAAAGATGCATGGCCTTGCGGCAGGCTCCCGGGGTGTGGGCAAGGTGTGAGCCGGTTCGCGGATGAACCGCCGGTTCCCACAGCCTGCCGTGCAGGGCGTGAAACAGCCGCGGGCAAACTCGGGTAGAATGCCCGCCACGCAATGAGGGTATCGGAAATGGCTTTAATCGGGCGCTACAACAGCTTGCAAGTGGTCAAGCACACTAACTTCGGCTTGTACCTGGATGGTGCGCAGGATGGCGAGATTCTTCTGCCCAATCGCTATATCCCCAAGGACGTTCCCAGTGAGGACGAGGACTGGCTGAATGTCTTCATCTACCTGGACAGCGACGACAAGCTGATCGCCACCACCGAGACGCCGAAAGTCCAGGTCGGCGAGTTCGCCAGCCTCAAGGTCAAGGAGGTCAACAGCATCGGCGTGTTCCTCGACTGGGGCCTGCCCAAGGATCTGCTGCTGCCGTACTCCGAGGAAAAGCGCCAGTTGAATGCCGGCGACTACTGCGTGGTGCACGTCTATCTCGACAAGCACACCCGTCGCATCACCGCCACCGCGCGGCTGGACCGCTACCTGGACAAGACCCCGGCCAACTACAAGGTCGGCCAGGAAGTCGACCTGCTGGTGGTCGAAACCACCGACATGGGCTACAAGGCCATCATCAACAACAGGCACTGGGGCCTGATCCACAAGAACGAGGTGTTCAAGTTCCTGCGGTCCGGCAAACGGGAAAAGGGCTACATCAAGCAGATCCGTGCCGACGGCAAGATCAGCCTGAGCCTGCAGCCGGTCGGTGAAGAAGCCGCCGGCAGCCTGAATGCGAAGATCCTCGCCAAGCTGCGTGAGAGCAACGGTGTGCTGCCGGTCAGCGACAAGAGCGACCCGGCGCTGATCAGCGACCTGTTCGGGGTCAGCAAGGGCAATTTCAAGAAAGCCATCGGCGCGCTGTACAAGCAGGGCCAGATCGTCATTCATGCCGATCGCATCGAGCTGAACTGAACCGTTGCCGCCAAGGCCCCGGCGAAGCTGCCGAGGCCTTTGGGGGCACGCGCAAGCGTGGGATTTTCCCCGAGAAAGTCCACTTTTATTCTCTTCCAGCAAGTCTTCCCGATCTCGGCTATGTTTCTCGTTACCCCGCTTGAACTGTATGGGGCGGTGACGGGGGGCTGTCGGTTTTTCAAGCAATCTGCGGCGCCGGTTTCCAGGCGACGGATGGTCATCAGTGATTGCCTGAAGGAACCGATAGCCTTGGAATAGCGAGGCAAAAAGGGATTCTTGCAGTCATGTTCAATTCTAATCTGAAGAAGATTCTAGAGAGCAAAGAAGAAGAGCTTTTCGAGCTGAGGCAGTTGTTCCACGGCATGACGGCTGAAATGATTTCAGTGGTGCTCGATCCGCAGTTTCGCGTCATCGACTTCAATCAGCGCTTCCTCGACCTGTTGGGCTACAAGGACGAGCAAATGAGGAATCGCCCGTTGGATAATTTCGTCCCGGCCTACGTCAAGAACCTGCCTTGCTTTCATAACCTGCAGGCCGCGGTGGCCAAGGGCGTTTCGGTCAGCGACAACTACCGGTTCCTGCGGGCTGATGGCAGCCTGGCCTGGTTGCATGGCAGTTGGCAGCCGGTGAAAAGCGAGAAGGGTGACCTGCTGCATATCCAGTGCTTCGCTCGCGATGTCACGCATACGGTCGAAACCATGAAGGAGAACGAGGCGTTCATCAAGGCGCTGCTGCGCTCCACGGCGGTGATCGAGTTCACCCTCGATGGCGAGGTCATCACCGCCAACGATCAGTTCCTGCGGGCCATGGGCTACTCGCTGGCGCAGATCGTCGGCAAGCACCACCGCATGTTCTGTTCGACCGAAGAGGCCAATTCCAGCCAGTACCAGGCATTCTGGGCCCGGCTCAACCGCGGAGAGTATGTCGCCGATCGCTTCAAGCGTCTCGACAGCCAGGGACGGGACGTGTGGCTGGAGGCCACCTACAACCCGGTGCACGACGCCCAGGGCCAGCTCTACAAGGTGGTCAAGTTCGCCAACGTGGTGACCGACCAGGTGCTCCGCGAGAAAGAGGTCGGCGAGGCGGCGGTGATCGCCTATGGCATTTCGCAGCAGACCGACACCACGGCCCAGCGTGGCGCCACGGTGGTGAAGAACACGGTGGCGACCATGCAGGAAATTTCCGAGGAGATGCAGTCTGCCTCGGAAGGTATCGAGGCGCTGGGCAAGCAGTCGATGCTGATCACCTCGATGGTCCAGACCATCGGCAGTATCGCCGCGCAGACCAACCTGCTGGCGCTCAATGCGGCCATCGAGGCCGCCAGGGCCGGCGAGCAGGGGCGTGGGTTCGCCGTGGTGGCCGATGAAGTCCGGCAGTTGGCCGGGCGTACCAGTGCGGCCACCGAGGAGATCGTCACGGTGGTCCAGCAGAACCAGAAACTGGTGGACGAGGCCGTGCGGGACATGTCCACCAGCCGCGTCAAGGCTGAACAGGGCTTGTCCCTGGCCAACCAGGCCGGTGAAGTGATCGTCGAGATCCAGGACGGTGCCAAACAGGTGGTGGGCGCGGTAGGGCGCTTCGCCAATCAACTGAAATGAGTGCCGCCAGTCAGCTTGATCGCTGTCCGCGCGTCAGCTTGTAGCTTTTTGCCATGATTTAGCGTAATCAACGTCTTGGAAAGCAAGCATTACCTGGGACTTGGAGCTATGATCTGTGTGAGGCGGCCAAGAACCACGTCGCTCGCATTACCCTGAAGGGGGCTTTATGAAAGACAAACTGCAAACCTGGCTCCACGACCTCGGTGTCGCCCTCGGCCTGATCGAGCCTCCCCTGCAACCGGTGCCGATCCGCACCGACGACGACCGCCGCCGCCGGCCGCAGCCACGTCGCTAAGCACCCCGCCGGCTCGCGACTTCCTCCTGAGCCGGGCACGGGTGCCCCTGGCTGTACGACACCGGGACACGTCCGTGTCCCGACCTGTTCGAAAGCAATGAAAATCCACGTTGAGCCGGTGCCCGGGCATCAGGCGGCCCGGGTTTTCGCGTAGATAAAACGGCTCAAGTCCTCAATCGTGTTGATACCGCGCAGGTCTCGCTTGAGATCCAGTTGCACGTGGAATTGTGATTCCAGTTCGTGGAACAGGGCGGCGATATCGAGGGAGTAGCTGTTTTCTTCAGCCTGGGAAGGGTCTTGCAGCCATTTCAGCGCCAGTTGCCGTTCGATGGAGTGGCAGATCTGCTGATGGATTTCGAGCCTGTTCATGATTGCCTCACAGGAAAGGATGTAGGTCATGGATCCCTTTCCCAGGGCATTGCGATAGCTGTCATGAGCATGACACCAGCGATCCTTGTACCTTTTGGCTAATGCCAAAGGCAGTCGCTAAGTGCCAGTACAGCACAGGTTGCTTCAAATGCATCCAACCATTGGTCGGAGAGCTGGAGGCAAAAAAAACGGATGCGACAACCGACGTCGCACCCGCTGAAGTAAACGCAGTATCAGATGGCGCTGGCCACGGTCGCCGGGCGCCGTGACATCAGGCTGATGACGATGAAGCTGACCAGGCCGACGGCCAGGCTGTAGTAGATCGGCGTATTGGCGTCCAGGCCGTCCTTGAACATGAACACCAATGCGGTGACGAAGCCCAGGGCCATACTGCCGATGGCACCGGCGGTGGTCGCGCGTTTCCAGTAGATGGCACCGATCAGCGGGATCAGCATGCCGCCCACCAGCAGGTTGTAGGCCAGGGTCAGGGCGCTGATCACGTCACTCACCACCAGCGCGATCCCCAGCACCACCAGGCCGGTCAGGCAGGTGAACAGGCGGTTCAGGCCCAGGCTCGAAGGCTTGCCGCCGCGCAGCTTGGGCAGCAGGTCTTCGGTCAGTACGGTGGAGGCGGCGAGCAGGCCGGCGCTGGCGGTGGACATCATCGCCGCCAGGGCCGCGGCGATCACCAGGCCGCGGATGCCGTCCGGCAGCGACAGTTTGACGATGGCGGCGAAGGCGTTGTTGACGTTGTCCAACTGCGGGATCAGCACGTGGGCGGCCATGCCGATCAGCGCGCAGGCCAGGCCGTAGGCGATGCAGTAGAGCCCGGCGACGCTGCCGGCGTATTTCGCGACCTTCTCGTCCTTGGCGGTGAACACCCGTTGCCAGATGTCCTGGCCGATCAGGATGCCGAAGAAGTAGATCATGAAGTAGGTGATGATGGTGTCCCAGCCGATGGTGGTGAAGCTGAAGCTCGCCGCCGGCAGTTTGCTCACCAGCTCGTCCCAGCCGCCGACGCGGTACAGGCAGATCGGCAGCAGGATGAACATCAGGCCGACGGTCTTGATGATGAACTGGACGATGTCGGTCAGGGTCAGCGACCACATGCCGCCGATGGTCGAGTAGGCCACCACGACGCCGCCGCCGAGCAGCACCGAAACCCAGAACGGCAGGCCGAAGAGCACCTGCAGCACGGTGCCGATGGCCAGGGTCGAGGTCACGCCGATCATCAGGGCATAGGCCAGCATGATCACCGCGCTGGCCTGGCGGGCCAGGGGGGTGTAGCGCTTTTCCAGCACCTGGGTGACGGTGTAGATCTTCAGCTTGAGCAGCGGTTTGGCGAGGAACAGGTTCAGCGCAATGATCCCCAGGCCCAGCGCTGCGCACAGCCAGAAACCGGAAATGCCGTGAACGTAGCCCAGGCGTACGGTGCCGACGGTGGAGGCACCGCCCAGCACGGTGGCGGCCATGGTGCCCATGTACAGGGTCGGGCCGAGGTTGCGTCCGGCTACCAGGTAGTCTTCGTTGGTCTTGGCTCTGCGCATGCCGTAGTAACCGAGCAGGAGCATGCCAGCGGCATAAATGAGTACAACCAATAAATCCAGGGCCATGATGGCGTGTCTCCGATTGTAGTTGTTATGGTGGAACAGTCGGTTGTGGGAGCGTGCTGGCCGGTGAAGCGTTGTGGCGGCTTCCGGTCCCGTTCGCGGGCAAGCCCACTCCCACAGGGAATGCAAGGTTCGGTTGGGGCTTCGGTTCAGGCCGTTTGCTGTGCGACCGGCTTCTTCGTCGAGCTGGAACCTCGGCTGCGCGGGTCATCCGGCCCGTACACCGCCGGCGATTCCGGGAACAGGCTCAGCAGCACCAGGTACATCAGTGCCGACAGCCCGAGGGTGATCGGCAGGCTGATGTCGATGCCATCGGCCAGGTTGCCCAGCGGGCCGACGAACTGCCCCGGCAGGTTGACGAAGCACAGTCCGACCAGTGCGCTGGGGATCCAGGCCCCGAGGCCGCGCCAGTTCCAGCCGTGGTTGAACCAGTAGCGGCCACCGGTTTCGCCACGGGTGAAGACTTGCAGGTCATCCGGGCAGTAGAAGCCGCGACGCACCAGCAGGCCGATCAGCATGATCACCATCCACGGGGTGGTGCAGGTGATGATCAGCACGGCGAAGGTCGACACGCTTTGCACCAGGTTCGCGGCGAAGCGTCCGATGAAGATGAAGGCGATCGACAGAATCCCGATCAGCAGGGTCGCCTTGACCCGCGAGAGCATCTTCGGGAACACGCTGGACATGTCCAGGCCGGTGCCATACAGCGAGGTGGTGCCGGTGGACATGCCGCCGATCACCGCGATCAGGCATACCGGCAGGAAGAACCAGCTCGGCGATACGGCCAGCAGGCCGCCGACATAGTTGTTCGCCGCGATGTAGTCCGGTGCCTTGACCGCCACGATGGTCGCGGTGGCCAGGCCGAACAGGAACGGGATCAGCGTGGCGAGTTGCGCGGCGATCACCGCCAGCAGGATCTGTCCCTTCGGCGTTTCCCGCGGGATGTAGCGCGACCAGTCGCCGAGGAACGCACCGAAGGAGATCGGGTTGCTCATCGCCACCAGTGCCGAACCGATGAACGCCGCCCAGAACCCGGCCTGGCCGAGGGCCACGGTGCCGGCGAAACGGCTGTCGAACGCCGGGGCGAAGGCGAAGATGCCCAGCAGGAACAACAGGCTGGCCGCCCACACGGCGATGCGGTTGACCCACAGCATGAAGCGGAAGCCGTAGATGCACACCGTCAGCACCAGGATCGCGAACAGGCCGTAGGCCAGGCCCAGGGTCAGGTCGGTTTCCGGTAGGTCGATCAGGCGCTTGGCGCCGCCGATCAGCGCGTCGCCCGAGCTCCACACCGAGAGCGAGAAGAACGCGATGGCGGTCAGCAACGACAGGAACGAACCGACGATACGCCCGTGGACACCGAAGTGCGCGCCGGAGGATACCGCGTTGTTGGTGCCGTTGATCGGGCCGAACAGGCCCATGGGCGCGAGGATCAGCGCGCCGACTACCACGCCCAGGACGATCGCCCAGACACCGGCCTGGAAGGACAGGCCGAACAGCACCGGAAAGCTGCCGAGCACGGCGGTGGCAAAGGTATTGGCGCCGCCGAAGATCAGGCGAAACAGGTCACCGGGCCGGGCGTCACGTTCGTTGTCGGGGATCTGTTCGACCCCGTTGGTTTCAATGCTGCTAAGGCTTTTGTCGTTGTTGTTGTTATTCATGATCGCTCCGATCATTGCGGCGCCCCATCTTCCGCGGGGGCTGCCGCTGTTGGCTAAGGGGAGGGCAGTCCTTGGGGTGTCGCTGACAAATGTTCGTGGCAGGCCAGCCAGTGGCCCTGTTCTTGTTGTTTGCGAAACACGATGGTTTCGCGTTCCTGGCTGAAGAGGTGCTCCCCTTGCAGACGCAGCTCGGTGGCCACGTCATGGATGAAAATCGCCACGTCGCCCTGCAGGCTGACGAAGGCGTTGTTCGAGGTGCACGACAGCACTTCGAAGCCATCCCTGGTACGCCACTGGTCCCACAACGCCTGGTAGGCGTCGCGCGACAGCAGCGGTTGTTCGAGTGTGTGGAAGACGAAGCTGGCATCGGCGCTGAAGGCGCCGAAGTAGGCTTCGCGGTCGTTGGCGGCAAAGGCGGCTACCAGTTCGGCGGCGGCCTTGAGAACCTGGTCACGGTCGTTCATGGTAACGCCTCAGCGGTGGGCCACGCCTGGGAGTACGCAGAGCATTTCGTACAGCAGGTTGGCGCCCAGCAGCGAGGTGTTGCCGGTGGTGTCGTAGGGGGGCGAGACTTCCACCAGGTCGCAACCGACCAGATCGAGACCCTGGCAGCCACGAACGATTTCCAGGGCCTGGATGGTGGTCAGGCCGCCGATTTCCGGGGTGCCGGTACCCGGTGCCCAGGCCGGATCGATACCGTCGATGTCGAAGCTCAGGTACACCGGGCCATTGCCGACCTTCTCGCGAACCTCGGCCATCAGTGGCTCGAGGGATTTATGCCAGCACTCCTCGGCCTGGACCACGCGGAAACCCTGCTTGCGACTCCAGTTGAAGTCTTCGGCAGTGTAGCCCTGGGCACGCAGGCCGATCTGCACCACGCGGTCGCAGTCCAGCAGGCCTTCTTCGACGGCACGGCGGAAGGTGGTGCCGTGGGCGATCTTCTCGCCGAACATGTGATCGTTGACATCGGCGTGGGCGTCGATGTGCACCAGGCCGACCTTGCCGTGCTTCTTGTGGATCGCCCGCAGGATCGGCAGGGTGATGGTGTGGTCGCCGCCCAGGGTCAGCGGGATGACATTGTGCTCGAGGATGGCGTCATAGGCTTGCTCGATGATGCGCACGGCTTCGAGCAGGTTGAAGGTGTTGATCGCCACGTCACCGATATCGGCAACCGACAGCGAGTCGAACGGTGCGGCACCGGTGGCCATGTTGTAGGGGCGGATCATGACCGACTCGGCACGGATTTCCCGTGGACCGAAGCGGGTCCCGGAGCGCAGCGAGGTACCGATGTCCAGCGGTACGCCGACGAACGCGGCATCGAGGCCGGCGGGCGATTGCAGGTGGGGGAGGCGCATCATGGTGGCGATGCCGCCGAAGCGCGGCATTTCGTTACCGCCCAGTGGTTGGTGAAGAATCTTGTCCACGGGTAAGCCTCATCGTTTGTTCTGGTTATCAGGGGACCGATTCTGCGAAAGACGCCGGGCGGGAAAAATCGCTGTCGGCAAATACTTAGTTCAGATTTTTCTGAACTAATGGGACACTGTGCCGACGGACTGGCTTCCGGCACCGTTGACCCTACCCAGGACCCCCCATGGCCAACGCTTTACCCGACCTGAAACTATTGCGCATCTTCGTCAGCGTGGTGCGCCACCAGGGCTTCGCCAACGCCCAGCAGGAACTCAACCTGTCGACATCGGCCATCAGCACCTACATGAGCCAGCTCGAGTCGACCCTGGGCCTGGTGCTGTGCCACCGCGGCCGCGGCGGGTTCAGCCTGACCAGCAAGGGTGAGCTGTTCCACCAGGAAACCCTGCGCCTGCTCGGTGAACTCGAGGGCTTCGAACAGTACGCCGCCGCTCTCAAGGGCGAGTTGCGCGGCACGCTGAACCTCGGGGTGATCGACTCCACCGTCAGCGAGCCGGCCTTGCCCCTGGCCGAAGCCATCGGTGCCTACAGCCAGGAACATCCGGGGGTGCACCTGCACCTGTCGGTGCTGAGCCCCTACGAACTGCAGCTTGGCGTGCAGGACAACCGCCTGGACCTGGCCATCGGAGCCTTCTCCACGCGCATGAGCGGGCTGGTCTACCAGCCGCTGTATCGCGAGCAGCACTGGCTGTACTGCAGCAACCGCCATCCGCTGTACCACGAGCGGCGGATTCCCGAGCAGGTCATCACCCAGCAGCGCATGGTCGGCCGCGGCTACTGGAGCCAGGCGGAACTGGCCCGGCACGGCTTCAAGCACAGTGCGGCGACCGTGGAAAGCATGGAGGCGCAACTGATCCTGGTGCTGTCCGGCGCCTATATCGGCTATCTGCCGGAACACTACGCCCAGCCCTGGGCGGACAAGGGCGACCTGCGCGTGCTGCTGCCGGCGACCTTTGGCTACCAGGCGCCCTTTTCGATGATCCTGCGCCGTGGCCGTAGCCGCGAGCCGCTGATCCAGACCTTCCGCGACCTGCTCAAGGCGCAGCTCAACCAGCCCTGATCGGAGTCGACCCTATGTCCAGAGCCTGCTGCGAACGCTGCCTGCGTCCCCAGAGCCACTGCCTTTGCGCGCTGATCCCGCAGCTCGACAGCCGCACCCGCGTGCTGGTGCTGCAGCACCCGAGCGAGGTCGGTCATGCCCTGAATACCGCGCGACTGGCGACCCTGGGCCTGACCAATGCCGAGTTGCGGGTGGGGGAGGTGTTCGATGATCTGCCGGCATTGCTCGACCAGCCGGGTTACCAGGCCCGGTTGCTGTTCCCGGCGGATGATGCACAACTGCTGCAACCGTACGCAGCGGCGGACGACGAACGGCCACTGTTGCTGGTGGTCCCCGACGGCACCTGGCGCAAGGCGCGCAAGCTGTTGCACCTCAATCCGCTGCTGGCCAGCCTGCCGAGGGGCAGCCTGGAACCGGGCGCGCGATCGCGCTATCGCCTGCGCAAGGCGCCGGAGCCGGGAGCGCTGTCGACGGTGGAAGCGATTGCCCGGGCTCTGGAAACCCTGGAGCAGCCGGTTTCGTTCGAGGCCTTGCTCAAGCCGTTCGAAGCGTTGATCGAGGGGCAGATACGGGCCATGGGCCACGATACCTACCAGCGCAACCACGGCGAGCGCTAGCGCCGCGGCTCGAGGGTTTTCTGCCGCAGGATATAGACACTGACCAGCACGGCGCTGGTCAGCATGAACAGGCGTGCCCAGAACAGCGGCACCAGGTAGCAGGAAAAGCCGATGCTCAGCCACATCAGGCCGATGGCATAGACCTTGCCCTTGAGCGGGATGCCATTGCCGTCCAGGTAGTCACGGACCCATGGCCCCAGGCGCGGGTGCTCCACCAGCCAGTGGTAGAAGCGTGGCGAACTGCGGGCGAAACAGGCGGCCGCCAGCAGCAGGAATGGCGTGGTCGGCAGGACCGGCAGGAAAATGCCCAGTACCCCCAGCGCTACGCTCAGCCAGCCGATGGCCAGCAGCGCGTAGCGCAGGAATGGCGAGCGACTGCCCGTGGGGCGCATCGCCACCGGACGTGACTCAGTGGTGGCGGGGCTTGAGGATCGCCGGCTTCTCGTCGGGCGCATTGCACAGCAGGTACAGGGCGGTCAGCGCCTCCGGGATCTGCACGATCATGTCGTCCATCAGGTTGGCATCGGCGGCGATGTCGGAGAACTCCGGCTGCTCGTCGAACAGGCCCGAACCGACCATGATCGGCAGGAGCATTTCGCTGACTTCTTCCTCGGCGGTTTCGAACCAGGCTTCCTCACGCAGGAACACCCCTTCCATGAAACCGATGCACCAGCCGCGCAGTTCGGAGTCGTCCGGGTCGTCGCCCAGGTCGAGGTCGCAGGGCAGCTCGAATTCCTCGTCGGAAGCCAACTGGCGGGAGATATGGGCCTTGAGCTGGATCAGCGTGGCTTCGATTTCCTCGCGCTGGGCGGCATCCTTGTAGTGCGGCTCTTCGGCGAACAGCGCGTCGATCCATTCGCGATCGGGGACCACCTCGGAGCAGATCGACAGCGCAGTCAGGTAGCCGTGGGCGGCCACGTAGTCCAGCGCTTCTTCGTGCAGCTCGTCGGCGTCGAGGAAGGCTTGCAGGCGGGTGAGTTGCTCAGCGAAGGACATGGGGGGCTACCTTGGGAATAAACGATGCTGAATTCTAGGCGTTCTTGAGCTCGCAAGCCAGCAAACACATAGATTTGCGCGGTTCTGCTCATCAACAAGGATAGTCATTGATCGACCGGCAGGGCCCTCTGCCGGATAACGCTCGGGTATACTGCCGCGTTTTGTGATGCCCCATTGCGGGTCGCCACGGCTGGAGAAATCCCCGCTTACGGTTTTTTCCGTCAAGGCGGCGGCTTTTCGACCAGCCTTTGCAGGGGCGTTTCGGTGATTTTTGGAGTGGCTATGCTCGAACAGGCTCAACGCGTCCTCAAGGACATCTTCGGTTACGACAGCTTTCGCGGTCGCCAGGGTGCCATTATTGAGCGCGTGGCCAGCGGCGGCGATGCCCTGGTGCTGATGCCGACCGGCGGCGGCAAATCGCTGTGCTACCAGGTCCCGGCCCTGCTGCGCGATGGCCTGGCGGTGGTGGTGTCGCCGTTGATCGCACTGATGGACGACCAGGTCGCGACGCTGGAGGAACTCGGCGTGGCGGCGGCGGCGCTGAACTCGACGCTGAGTGCCGAGCAGCAGCGCGAACTGGCGGCGCGGATTCGTCGCGGCGAGGTGAAGATGCTCTACCTGGCGCCCGAGCGCCTGGTGCAGCCGCGCATGCTGGCGTTCCTGCAGAACCTCGATATCGCCCTGTTCGCCATCGACGAGGCCCACTGCGTGTCGCAATGGGGCCACGACTTCCGTCCGGAATACCTGCAACTGGGCCAGTTGGCCGAGATGTTCCCCCACGTCCCGCGCATCGCCCTGACCGCCACCGCCGACAAGCGCACCCGCGAGGAGATCGTCAATCGCCTGCACCTGGAGAACGCCGAGCGTTTTCTCTCCAGTTTCGACCGGCCGAACATCTTCTACCGCATCGTGCCCAAGGAACAGCCGCGCAAGCAGTTGCTGGCGTTCCTCGCGCAGCGCCGTGCCGACTCCGGCATCGTCTACTGCCTGTCGCGCAAGAAGGTCGACGAGGTCGCCGCGCTGCTCTGCGAACAGGGTTTTCCGGCCCTGCCGTATCACGCCGGGCTGCCCGCCGAGACCCGCGCGGACAACCAGAAGCGCTTCCTCAACGAGGAAGGGCTGATCATGGTCGCGACCATCGCCTTCGGCATGGGCATCGACAAGTCCAACGTGCGTTATGTCGCCCACCTCGACCTGCCCAAGTCCCTGGAGGCCTACTACCAGGAAACCGGGCGGGCCGGGCGTGACGGCCTGCCGGCGGACGCCTGGATGGCCTACGGCCTGCAGGACGTGGTGATGCTCAAGCAGATGCTGCAGAACTCCGAGGGCGACGAGCGCCACAAGCGCCTGGAGCACCACAAGCTCGACGCGATGCTGGCGCTGTGCGAGGAGACCCGCTGCCGTCGCCAGACGCTGCTCGCGTATTTCGACGAGGACCTGCCACAGCCCTGTGGCCACTGCGACAACTGTGTCGACGGCGTGCAGACCTGGGATGCCACCGAGCCGGCACGTCAGGCGCTGTCGGCGATCTACCGCACCGGCCAGCGCTACGGCGTCGGCCACCTGGTGGATGTGCTGCTGGGCAAGGAGAACGACAAGGTCCGCAGTTTCGGCCACCAGCACCTGGCGGTGTTCGGCGTGGGCAAGGCGCTCAGCGAGGGCGAGTGGCGCTCGCTGTTCCGCCAGCTGGTGGCGCGCGGCCTGGCCGATATCGACATCGAGGGCTATGGCGGCCTGCGCCTGAGCGACGCTTGCCGGCCGCTGTTGCGTGGCGAGGTCAGCCTGGAACTGCGTCGTGACCTCAAGCCGCAGGTCGCCGCCAAGAGCGTTTCCGCCAGCCCGGCCAGCCAACTGGTGCGTGGCGAGGAACGCGAGCAATGGGAGGCCCTGCGTGCCCTGCGGCGCAAGCTGGCCCAGGAGCATGCGGTGCCGCCGTATGTCATCTTCCCCGACTCGACGCTGCTGGAAATGCTGCGCAGCCAGCCGACGACCATGGCCGAGATGGCCAGGGTCAGCGGCGTCGGTGCGCGCAAGCTGGAGCGCTATGGCGAGGCGTTCCTCGAAGTCCTGGCCGGCGAGGCCGAGACGCCCAGGGCGGTCGTCGACATTCGTCACGAACTGATCAGCCTGGCCCGTGCCGGCATGACTCCCTTGCAGATCGCCGGCCAGTTGCAGTGCTCGGAGAAGAACGTCTATACGCTGCTGGCCGAGGCGATTGGCCGCCAGCAGTTGTCGCTGGAGCAGGCCCTGGACCTGCCCGAGGATCTGCTGGGGGAAATCCAGGACACCTTCCTCGATGGCGAGGGCGAACTGCCTGCCGTGAGCGAGGTCGCCGAACTGTTCGCCGGACGGGTGCCCGAGGGTGTCCTGTATTGCGTGCGAGCGGCCCTGCAAGCCGAATTCGAACTATGAGGAGAGGGAAATGGAATATTCCCCGGCCTATCTCTGGGTTATTTGCGACAAGTCATGCTTGTACACAGCTGAGCCCTTGCCTCCGGCCAGGCTCCATGCTTAGCTGACTAATAATTAGTTTTATCTATTTTTAAGTCTGACCATGAGTTCCTTATGTCGTTAACCGATGAACACCGTTTTGGCATGCAACTGGCGCAAATGTCCCGTGGCTGGCGTGCCGAACTGGATCGCCGCCTGGCCGGCCTGGGATTGTCCCAGGCCCGTTGGCTGGTATTGCTGCACCTGGCGCGTTTTTCCGAGGCGCCGACCCAGCGCGAACTGGCGCAGAGCGTTGGTGTGGAAGGGCCGACCCTGGCCCGTCTGCTCGACAGCCTGGAAACCCAGGGGCTGGTCCAGCGCCACTCGGTCGTGGAGGACCGCCGGGCCAAGAAGATCGTGCTTTGTGCCCCGGCGCGACCGCTGATCGAACAGATCGAAACCATCGCCACCGCCTTGCGTCACGAACTGTTCGAGGGCGTCGACGAAGAGGAATTGCGCATCAGCATGCGGGTTCACAGCCGGATCCTGGCGAACCTGGAAAAATCCTGAGGCATTCCCGCTCTGCCGGATTTGGAGAATCCCTGGCCGGCAGACTATAAGATTTACTGGTTCTGTGTATTGTGTCGGCATTCGGACCCCGCTGGCCGTGGGGTGATGTCGGGCCTTTAAGGGATACTCATGCTCGAGAGTTTGCAGTCCGCGTTGCGGTGTTCCACTGAAAAGCCCCTGGTGACCGCGGTCCGGCGGCGCTGGATGGCCGTGGCGGCACTGTCATTGCTGCATCCGGCGTTGGCGTCGGCCATGGGATTGGGGGAGATCACCCTGCATTCGGCGCTCAGCCAGCCGCTCAATGCGGAAATCGCCCTGGTCGATCCCGGTGATCTGAGCGAAGGCGAACTGTCGGTCAGCCTGGCGACACCCGAGGAGTTTTCCCGCGCTGGCGTCGAGCGGCTGTTCTTCCTTAACGACCTGCGCTTCACGCCGGTCCTGCAGGGCAATCGCAGCTTCATCCGGGTACAGTCGAGCAAGCCGGTCAGCGAGCCCTTCCTGAATTTCCTGATCCAGGTCAACCGGCCCAACGGCCGCCTGCTGCGCGAATACACGGTGCTGCTCGATCCACCGGGCAGCGGGACCTACAGCCCGCCGGCGCGCAACAGTACGGTGGAACAGGCAGCGCCCGTCGCCGATAGGGCGCCGCCGCCGGCGACCCAGGGCAAGCGCTACACCGTGACCCGGGGCGATAGCCTCTGGAGCATCGCCAGGCGCCTGAACGAGGCGGGCAGCAAGACCAGTGTCAATGAGTTGTCCCAGGGCATTCGCGCGCTCAATCCGGGCAGCGAGCGGCTGGCGGTCGGCCAGAGCCTGTTGCTGCCGGATGTTGCCGTGGTCCCGGCCAGCCCCCCGGCGACGGCCGCGGCGCCTGCGACCGCGTTGACCGAAGCGGCGCAAAACGCCGCGCAGGGTGCTGAACAACTTGCCGCCGCGACCCTGGAAAACCAGCAACTGCAAAAAACCATCGAGGAGCTGCAGGCGCGCCTGAAGACCCAGGACGAGCAGATCGCCATCGACCAGAAACAGCTGGGTGAGTTGCAGGCCCAGTTGGCGGAACTCAAGGCCAAGCCGGTGGCTCCCCCGGTTGCACCAGCACCGGTGGTGCCTCCTGTCGCTGCTGCTCCGGTGGTCGCCGAACAATCCGGCGGCCTGAATCTGCTGCTCCTGGCCGCCCTGGCCGTGCTGCTCCTGTTGCTGGCGGCCGCCCTGGTGGTGCGTCGTCGGCGCCGTTCGACGCCACTGCCGGTCGAGCCCGCGCCGCTGCCCCAGGACCCGCCCATGTTCAGTCGTGTGCTACCCGCCAGCGCCGCCGTTGCTCCGGCGGAGCACAACGAGCCGTTGGCCGAGCCGCTGGCAACGGTGGCACGCCGCGAGACCAGTGAGGTCCCGGATGCCCTGGAAGGCGTGAGCATCTACATCGCCTACGGACGTTTCAAGGAAGCGGCGGGGATTCTGCGCGAGGCCATACTCAAGGAGCCGCAGCGCACCGACTTGCGCCTGCGTCTGCTGGATGTGCTGGCCCAGCAGGGGGACAACGACGCCTACACGATTGAAGAACAGCATCTGCTCGACACGGGTTTCAGCGAGTCGACCCTGCGCGACCTGCGGGCCAAGCATCCGAAACTGCATGCGGCGCCCGCACCGCAGGCCGTACCCGCGGCACCGACAGCCGTTCCGGCGGCAACTGCGACGACTCCGACACCGGCTCCGGTCACTGCTCCTGCCGCCGTGGCAGCCGCTGCGACGCTGGCCGCTCCGGTGCTCGCCGCCGACTGGCTGGAAAAGGAGCCCGAGGCCAAATCCGAGCCTGAGCCCGCGCCACTGGAAGACGAGTTCCAGCTCAACCTCGACGACCTGTCGATGGATTCGGACTGGGATCTGGTCAGCCCGTTCGACAATGCCCTGCCGCAGCGGGGCAAGGCTGCCGAGGGGCCGTCGACGCTGTCCGGCATCGACCCGCAGTTCGCCAGCAACCTCAACGAACTGCCGCATGTGTTCGAGATGCCCGACGAGCAGTTTCTCAGCGATTTCGCCGAGCCGGAACCCGAGCGGCCGGCGGCAAACGAACTGAGCCTGTCGCTGGACGCAGACACTCTGGACGACGAGTTCCTCGACAGCTTCATGAGCGATGAGCAGCCCCTGGATATCGAACCGCTGGAAGTGGATTTCGACAGCCTGGAGCGTGAGCAGGCCTCGGCCAGCAAGCTGGAGCAGGCGCAGACCTTCATCAATGTCGGCGACCTGGATCATGCCAGCCAACTGTTGCATGAACTGCTCAGGGAAGGGGATGAGCCGTTGAAGCAGACGGCCCGGACCCTCCTGGCCAGTATCCGCTAGGAGCGCATCATGAGTGCAGGCAAACCGGAAATCGTCATCACCTATTGCACCCAGTGCCAGTGGCTGCTGCGGGCCGCCTGGCTGGCCCAGGAGTTGCTGAGCACTTTCTGCGACGACCTGGGCAAGGTGTCCCTGGAGCCGGGGACCGGCGGTGTGTTTCGCATCACCTGCGATGCCGTGCAGATCTGGGAGCGCAAGGCCGATGGCGGTTTTCCCGAGGCCAAGGTGCTCAAGCAACGGGTGCGCGACCAGATCGACCCGGAGCGCGACCTGGGCCATAACGACGCTCGC
The DNA here is from genome assembly GCF_055390395.1 of Pseudomonas sp. Tof1. Taxonomy (NCBI): domain Bacteria; kingdom Pseudomonadati; phylum Pseudomonadota; class Gammaproteobacteria; order Pseudomonadales; family Pseudomonadaceae; genus Pseudomonas; species Pseudomonas sp. Tof1. The sequence goes on from NZ_AP024344.1 coordinate 1,754,039, forward strand.
TGAGAGGCGCTGACGTCATTGCCACCTGTTGACTGACAACGACGTCATGCCGGCCGGACTCACTCGGAACGGCTGAGCTTGGCCTTGATGAAGCCCGCCACCAGGCTCAGTATCGCGCCGCCGACCCCGCCGCTGGCGATACCGCTGGCAATCGAACTCAGGTCGAGGTTGCCGACGTCTCCACCGAAACTGCCGTTGGTGATGACTGACAGCACCTGGCTGAGCACCACGCCACCAATGCCGCCCGCCAGTGAATTGAACCAGGGGCCGAGACTGTACTTGTCGGTGGCGGCGCCGGCGATATTGCCACCCACCGCACCGCTGACCAGCTGAATCAGGAGACTGATGAATTCCATGGATGAACCCTCCACAGTGTGAGTTGGAGGGCAACTGGCATCGAGCTACTGCTGGATCACTGCCGCCGTCGCCGAGCAGCCCTGTTATCCGGGTAACGACGGCTGAATGTTGCGGATGCTGCAAGTATAGGACAGTCGCGGAAAATCACGGCGCGGCGGCAACTTCCAGGTTTTTTGGGCGTGGCGCGCCGCTCAGCAGGCTCGACAGCACGATCGCGACGATGATCAGTACACCGCCAAGCAGCATGCGCGGGCTCGGGTTTTCGCCGAACAGCCACCACGCGGCGGCGATCCCGTACACCGGTTCCAGGGCGAAGACCACCGCGGCGGTGCGTGCCTTGATCACCGCCAGGCTGGCGACGAACAGGCTGTGGGCGACGGCGGTACAGAACACGCCGAGCAGGCCGAGCCACAGCCAGTCCAGCGCGCGGACCCCGGTGAGGTGAGGCGCCGCCCAGGGCAGCAGGCAGAAGGCGACCACCAGGTTCTGGCACAGCGCCGCCTGGACCGCGCTGACGCGCCCGGAGCCGGCCCGATTGTTCAGCGACAGCAGCGAGAACAGCAGCCCGGACAGCACGGCCCAGAGTAACCCGCTGGTGGCCTGGCTGGCGAGGTCGAACTCGGGGGTGACCAGCACCAGGCCGATGCTGACCAGCAGCACCAGGAGTATCTCGTTCAGGCGGATGCGCTCGCGGAAAATCACCCCTTCGAGAATCACGGTGAACGCCGGGAAACTGGCAAAGCCCAGGGTGGCGACGGCGACGCCGGCGACCTTCACCGCGAGGAAGAAACTGATCCAGTGCCCGGCCAGCAGCAGGCCGCTGACCAGCAGTCGGCCCCAGTCCCGCCCGGCAGGCGCTGCCAGCCGTTGTTGCGGGCGAGGCGGGCGAACACCGCGAGGGCGAGCACGGCGAAGCCGGCGCGGCCAAAGACGATGAGGGTGGCGGAGGTGGTGGCGAGTTTGCCGAACACACCGGTCAGGCCGAACATCAGTGCGCCGATATGCAGGGCGCCGAGGGCGGAGCGGGGAGTCATGGCGATCCTTGAGAACGTTTGGGCACGAGCTGGCAGTCTAGGGCGCGGGGTATGGCGCCGTCTGTCGCGGGACTCGCGTCAGTTGTCGCCAGACTCGCGGCGCAAGGCTGTCGGCGAAGCGCCGAACTCGCGCAGGATGGCGGCGCAGAAGGCGCTCTGCGAGCTGTAGCCGACACGCGCGGCGATCTCGCCGACCGGCAGCGCGGACTCGCGCAACAGGCCGAGGGCGAGCCGTAGCCGCCGGGTGCGGATGTAATCCATCGGTGTCTGCCCGCACTCGGCCATGAACCGTGCATGCAACCGGGCGTTGGACAAGCCGGCGATGCGCGCCAGGTCGGCGACCTCCAGCGGGCGGGCGGCGTAGCGATCGATATGCGCGTCGAGGGCCGCCAGAGGCAGGCGCTTGTCGGCGATCACCACAGCCGGAGCGTTCAGGCTGGCCAACAGCAGCACCGCGCCCTGGCGGGCGATCAGCGGATCCTGCACCGGGCTGTTCGCCAGCCAGTCGACCAGGCGGCCCTGGCTGGCATTGAGCGCCAGCGAACCGGCCCGGTCGATCAGCCGTCGGCTGGCGTCGGCGTGTTCCCCCAGCGATTGCACCAGCCAGTGCTCGTCCGGCACGTCGAGTACCAGGCAGCGGCTGCCGTCCGGGCTGCCGCAGGTGTGATGGGCATCGTAGGGGACCACCGCGACGCTCTGCTGCACCACCCGGCTGCCGCGGCCCTCGATCTCGAAATCGAGCCGGCCGGACAGGCCGAACACCAGCTGGGCATGGGCGTGGCTGTGGACGATCAGTTCTTCGCTGTATTGGCGCAGGGTCAGGAACGGGCCCATGGCGGTCTCCTCGGCAGAGGTTCAGTCTACACCGGTTGGGCCGGTTCGGCGGCTGTCACAAGACTGTCGTTTGCCTGTCATGGTCAGTTCACTGCCCCGGTGCAAGCTCAGGAAAAATCCGGAGAATGCCCATGACCCGTGCGGAGCTCGCCAAACCCAGTCGCAAGCAGCGTGTGCGAACCCTGTGGATTTCCGATGTGCATCTCGGCACCCGGGATTGCCAGGCCGAGCATCTGTCGCAGTTTCTCAAGGGCTATCATGCCGACCGTATCTACCTGGTCGGCGATATCATCGACGGCTGGAAGATGCGGGGCGGCATGTACTGGCCCCAGGCGCACACCAACGTGATCCGCCGCCTGCTGACCATGAGCAAGCGCGGCACCGAGGTGGTCTACGTCACCGGCAACCATGACGAATTCCTGCGTCGCTACTCGAAGCTGATCCTCGGCAATATCCAGCTGGTGGACGAAGCCGTGCACGTGACCGCCGATGGCCGCAGGCTGCTGGTGATCCACGGCGACCAGTTCGATGTGATCACCCGTTACCACCGCTGGCTGGCGTTTCTCGGCGATTCGGCCTACGAGTTCACCCTGACCCTCAACCGCTGGCTGAACCATTGGCGGGCCCGCTACGGCTATGGCTACTGGTCGCTGTCGGCCTACCTGAAGCACAAGGTCAAGACCGCGGTGAATTTCATCAGCGACTTCGAGGAAGCCATCACCCACGAATGCGTGAAGCGTGGGCTCGATGGCGTGATCTGCGGCCATATCCACCATGCCGAAATCCGCCAGGTCGGCGACGTGGAGTACCTGAACTGCGGTGACTGGGTCGAATCCTGCACGGCACTGATCGAGCACTGGGACGGTACCATCGAGCTGTATCGGCTGGCCGATGCCCAGGCGAAAGAGGCCCAGCTCAGGCTGGACCTGCAGAAGGTCACTCAGCCTGGCTGAGCCCCCGACACCCTTTTTTCCCTAGAAAGGGACGCGCCCGAGCAACATGTCTCGGTACATGACGAAATCGCCCAGCAGGCTGTAGAAAGGATGCTGAAAGGTTGCCGGGCGATTCTTCTCGAAGAAAAAGTGCCCGACCCAGGCGAACCCGTAGCCGGCCAGTGGCAGCAGGGGCAGGAGTGCCCAGGCACCGCGACCGATGATCAGCGCGAGAATGAAGATCACCAGGGTGGTCCCGACGAAATGCAGGCGGCGACAGGTGCTGTCGGCGTGCTCGTTCAGGTAGTACGGGTAAAACTCACTAAAGCTGTTGAATTTCCTGACGTTTTCCATTGAGTACTCTCCGTACTTCTTATTGGCGGCGTTGGGTCGCTCCTTGGGGAGCCTGTTTCAGTCTAGGCTATGTACGAAATCGCTTGAAACTTGGTTATGCGGCGTTAAAAACCGGCTCGGAATGCTCATTGACAACCAGTCAAGTCGGGCGCGACCCCGGGCGTTCCTCGCCGGTTTTTGCCTTGCCTAACCTGCGTTTCAAACAATTTCGTACACAGCCTAGATTTGTGTGGCGGTGACGACCAGTGACAATAGGCGCCACTTTAGTATCCTTGGGCCATCAGTCGTTGTATGCGGCACACCATGTAAAGAACAGGCCATGAGCGAGAGAACCACTTCTGCAAGCTGGGCGATGGGGATTGTCAAGGCGTTGGAAATGGACGGTCTGGATTGCCGGGCCCTCTTCCAGCAGTTGGGGCTCGATTACGCTGCACTGGAGGACCCGATGCACGTTTCCCCCAGGACTCGATGACGCGCCTCTGGCAGCGTGCGGTGGCGCTTTCCGGCAACCCGGCGATCGGCCTGAACATGGGCAAGGTGGTACGTCCGGCGTCCTTCCATGTCGCCGGCTATGCGTTGATGTCCAGCCGGACCCTGGCCGAAGGGTTCATGCGCCTGGTGCGCTACCAGCGGATCATCGCCGAGAGTGCGGACCTGAGTTTTCGCCTGCTGCCTGAAGGTTATGCGCTGATCCTGACCGTCCACGGTGATCATCTGCCGCCAACCCGGCAGAGTGCCGAGGCCTCGTTGGCCTGTGCGCTGTCGTTATGCAGTTGGCTGACCGGGCGAGCCCTGCAGCCGCGCAAGGTGCTGCTGCAGGGCTCGCAACCGGAGGATATCAACCCCTACCGCCAGGCGTTCCACGCGCCGCTGGTGTTCGATGCGCCCTATGATGCGCTGATTTTCGAGAAGGCCGACATGGAAGCGCCGTTACCGACGGCCAATGAGGCCATGGCCCAGTTGCACGATCGCTTCGCCGGTGAGTACCTGGCCCGTTTTTCCGAGAGCCGGGTGACCCACAAGGCACGGCAGGTGCTGTGCCGGTTGCTGCCCCAGGGCGAGCCCAAGCGCGAGATCGTCGCGCAGACCCTGCACCTGTCCCAGCGTACCCTGCAGCGGCGCCTGCAGGAGGAGGGCACGAGTTTCCAGACGCTGCTCGACGACACCCGCCGCGAGTTGGCCGAGCAGTACCTGGCGCAGCCGCGCATGACCCTGCTGGAGATCGCCTACCTGCTCGGCTTTGCCGACCCGAGCAATTTCTTCCGCGCCTTCCGTCGCTGGTTCGAGGTGACGCCCGGCGAGTACCGGGCGCGGCTGCAGGGCACGGTGGTGCCGATCAGTGACGCCAGAACGCCGGAATACACAGCACGAACACTGTGATGATCTCCAGGCGCCCCAGCAGCATGCCCACCGAGAGGATCCACTTGGCGCCATCCGGCAGGCTGGAGAAGTTGCCTGACGGGCCGATCACCTCGCCCAGGCCCGGGCCGACCCCGGACACGGTACTGGCGGCACCGGTCAGTGCGGTCATCCAGTCCAGGCCGATCAGCGACAGGGCCAGGGCAATGGCGCAGATGGTGATGGCGAAGAAGAAGGAAAAGGTCAGGATCGAGCGGACGATTTCCTCGTCGAGCCGGTGACCGTTGTACTTCTGCTTGATCACCGCCCGCGGGTGGATCAACTGGTTGAGGTTGGCCTTGAGCAGGATATAGGCGACCTGGAACCGGAAGATCTTGATCCCGCCTGCCGTCGACCCCGAGCAGCCGCCGATGAAACCCAGGTAGAAGAACAGCATCAGCGAGAAATTGCCCCACAGGCTGTAGTCGCCCAGGGCGAAGCCGGTGGTGGTGACCACCGAGGTCACGTTCAGCGCCACGTGGCGCAGGGCGTCGAGCCAGTGCAGGTCGGTGGTCCACCAGTACCAGGTGCCGAGGACCAGCCAGGTGACCAGCAGCAGCCCCAGCAAACCCTGGACCTGCTGATCCTTGATCAGGGCCTTGCGGTGCCCGCGCAGGGTCGCGACATAGAGGGTGAACGGCAGGCTGCCGAGAATCATCACCACCACTGCGACCCAGTGCACCGCCGGCTGGTGCCATTTGGCCAGGGATTGATCGGAGGTCGAGAAGCCGCCCGTGGAAATCGCCGACATCGAATGGTTGATCGCATCGAACAGGCTCATGCCGGCCCACCAGAAGGCCAGGGTGCCGAGGATGGTGATGCCGACATAGGCGGTGACGATCAGCCGGGCCACCATGTGCGAGCGCGGCATGACCTTCTGCGAGCGGTCCGAGGACTCGGTCTGGAACAGACGCATGCCGCCGATGCGCAGCAGCGGCAGGATCGCCACCGCCATGCCGATGAAGCCGATGCCGCCCAGCCAGTGCAGCAGCGAGCGCCAGATCAGGATGCCGGGGGACATGTCGTCCAGGCCGCTGAGCACCGTCGAGCCGGTGGCGGTGATGCCCGACATGCTTTCGAAGAAGGCATCGGCATAGCTGGTGTGCAGGGTCAGCAGGAACGGCAGGGCGGCAAAGACGCACACCACCACCCAGCTCGACACCGTGAGCAGGTACATGTCCCGGGGACGCAGGTGCACCTGTTCCGGGCGCCCGGGGATCACCAGGGCCAGGCCGGCCACGAAGGTGAGGGTGCTGGCCCAGAGGAACGAGGGCAGGTCGCCGGTGCGGTCGAAAATCACCAGGGTCAGCATGGGCACGACCATGCTGATGGCGAGGGTGATCAGGAATATGCCGATGATGAAACCGATGATGCGCAGGGTCGGCAACGCCATGAAATGAGCTCTGGGCAGGGAAAGGCGGTCATTCTACCTGCGGACCTGTCCATGTAAACCGCCAGGGCCTGGGCAGATATGGCTAGAATAGCCGCACATTTTTCCTCAGGAGGTAGCCCATGGAGGCTCTCGACAATTTGCTCAACCGTGTTTCCGCACCGCGCCTGCTCGACCCGGCACCGACGGCGGCCCAGCGCGAAGTGCTGTTCCAGGCGGCCATGCGGGCGCCGGACCACGGCCAATTGCAGCCGTGGCGCTTCCTGACCGTGGAGGGCGCGGCACGTGAGCAGTTGGGCCAACTGCTGGCCGAAGCCGTGCAGGAAAAGGGGGGCGAGGTGACCCAGGCGGCGCTGGACAAGGCCCACGCGATGCCCCTGCGGGCACCGTTGGTGGTGGTCGTGGTGGCGCGCCTGCAGGAGCACTTCAAGGTACCGAAGTCCGAGCAACTGCTGGCTGCCGGCTGCGCGGCGCACGGCATCCTGCTGGCGGCGCACGCCCAGGGGATCGGCGCGGTCTGGCGCACCGGCGAGCTGTCCTACTCGCGGCATGTGGCCAAGGGCCTGGGCTTGAGCGATGACGAGGAAGTGATCGCGTTCCTCTACCTCGGCACGCCACAGAACGAACTGCGGGCCGCGCCCAAGGTCGACCTGACGCAATTCGTCAGCGCCTGGTCGGCCTGAGGCCTTCAGGCTCTTTCGCTGCAGGAGCCGGGCTTGCCCGCGAAAGGGCCGGCAAAAGCACCCCAAATCCCCCGGCCTTCGCCTCAGGCCGTTGCGGCTCCCGGCTCCAGCGGCAGGTCCAATGTGGCGATAAAACCGCCCTGCGGATGATTGGCCAGGGTCAGGCTGCCGCCGTGGCGTTCCGCCGCCCGCCGGGCAATCGCCAGGCCCAGGCCGTGACCCGCGGCGGTCTGGCCTGGGGCACGGAAGAACGGCTCACCCAACTGCGCCAGGTGCTCGGCTTCGACGCCGGGTCCGTGGTCACGCACGCTGATTTCGATCCGCTCGCCCTGGCGTCGGGCCAGAACCTCGATGGCCTGGCCGTCGGGATTGAAACGCTGGGCGTTGCGCAGCAGGTTGTCCACCGCCCGTTCGATCATGGTCGGCCAGCCTCGCAGGCTCAGCGCCTGCTCGGCCTGCAACTGCACCGGTTGCTGCGGGTTGCCGAGCAGGGTTTCCTGTTGCAGTTCCTGCAGCAGCTGATTGAGGTCGACCTGTTCGGCGCTGGCCTGGTCGGCATCGACACGGGCCAGGGCGAGAATTTCACTGATCAGCGCTTCCAGCCGATCGCACTCGCGGGTCAGGCGTGGCCACAGTCGCTCGCGTTCCTCGGGCGACGAGCGCTCCGCCAGGGCCAGGGCGATCTTCAGGCGCGCCAGTGGCGAGCGCAGTTCGTGGGAGACATCGCGCAGCAATTGCCGCTGGCTGCCGATCAGGCTCTGCAGCCGTGCCCCATCAGGTTGAAGTCCTTGGCCAGCACGCCGAACTCGTCGCGACGCGAGGCCAGCCTGGCCAGGCTGTTCTGTTGGTAGGCGGTCTGGCCCAGGTCATGCACCGCGCCGCGCAGGCGACTGAGCGGGCGGGTGATCGACAGGGTCACCAGCAGGCTGAACAGGGTCAGCACCACCAGCGCGATCCCCAGGGCACTGAGTGGCCAGAGCAGGCTGCCGCGGTGCCAGGCATCCAGTTCCGGGTGCGGGATACGGTAGATCAGCAGGTAGGTGTCGCCGCTTTTCGGACTGGTGTACTCCACCGTCAGCCGGCGCCAGGGCAGGCGTCGATCATCGTTGTGCTGGCGGGCCTCGAAGGCGGCCGCGCGGCGCGGGAAGGTACCGCGTACCACCGGGTCGCCGCTTTCGTTGAGCACCTGGACGTCGATGTGGTACTGCTTCTTGCGTTGTTCGAGGATGTCCTGGGCGGCGTCCTCGCCCTGTTCTTCGTAGGTCTGGGTCCAGTCCTCGGCCAGGGTCGCCAGGCCCGGATGGCGGCTGAGAATCCAGGCATCCTGGTTGAGCATGTGCCCGAGCAGAATCGACAACCCCGCAACAAGGGCAATGGCCAGCCAGAAGCTGGCCAGGATGCGCCAGAACAGTGAACGCACGGCAAGTCCTCAAATCAATCCGGTGGAAACAGGCAAAGCCCGGCGGCGTTGGCCGTCGGGCGGGTGGCCTGTGTGGCGGATTCGGATACTGGAATCAACCGTACAGGCCACTGTACAGCGGATTATTGCGCCTTTTGCGCGTGCTGTGCTTTCCAGGCCTTGAATTCGGCCCATTCGGCGCGGCGTTCGGCGCGTTTTTTCTGGATCTCGTCGAAGGTCTTCTGCTGGTCAGGCTTGAGCAGGGCGCGGATTTCCCCGTCGGTTTTCTGGCGGGCGGCGTCCAGCTCGCCCTGGAAGGCCGCCTGGTCGGCTGGCGAGAGCTTGGCCAGGTACTTCTCGGTGAGTTCCTTGCGAGCGTGCATCTGTTCGCCCATCAGCCTGCCGATGGCATGACGCTGTTCGCGGCTCAGGTCCAGTTGGCCGTAGGGGGCTTTCCAGTGAGGCTCGCCGCCATGAGGGCCACCAGGGCCGCCCAGCGGGCCACCACCTTCGGGCATGGCCATGGCAACGGTCGGCAGGGCTGCAGCGAACATCAGGGCGATAAGGGTCTTGCGCATGGTGTTTCTCCTTGTCTCGGTTCCGGTCGGTCCGGGTGAGTACAGATTAAGGAGATCAAGGTCAGCGGCAGTCAGCGGAGGGTAAAGCTTGGGTAAAGACGTTTTGTGGGGGAGCTGACATTGGAGGTGGATGGCCACCAAAGGCGGTCATCCACCCCTCGCATCAGGGTGCGTAGTAGTACCCGCGACTACGCAGCGCCACAATCCGCGGCCTTCCATCCGGATGCGGGCCGATCTTCTTGCGCAGGTTGCTGACATGCATGTCCAGGCTGCGATCGTAGAGAGTCAGCTTGCGACCGAGGGCGATCTGCGCCAGTTCCTGCTTGTCCAGCGGTTCGCCCGGCTGTTGCAGCAACGCTTCGAGCAGGCGGCTTTCGGAGACGGTGAGGGTAAAGTCCTGCTGATCGATGGTGACCACGCCGCGTACCGGGCTGAAACACAGGTCGCCCAGCTCCAATTGGCTCGGGGTTGCGGTCGGATGACTGCGGCGCAATACGGCGCGCAGGCGGGCGGTCAGTTCCCGTGGGTCGCAGGGCTTGGCCAGGTAGTCGTCGGCGCCCAGCTCCAGGCCGAGGATGCGGTCCAGCGGCTCGCCCCGGGCCGACAGCATCACTACCGGCAGTTCCGGATGATCGCTGCGCAACTGCTTGAGCAGTTCCAGGCCACTGCCATCGGGCAGCATCACGTCCAGCACCACCGCCGCCGGGGAACTGTCGGCCAGGGCCTTGCGGGCGCTGAGGCCGTCGTGGCAGGCACGTACCTGGAAGCCTTCCTGGCTCAGCCAACTGCTCAGGAGTTCGCACAGCTCCTGGTCATCGTCAATCAGTAACAGGTCGCTCATGAAGTTCTCGATAACAGATCGCCCTCGGGCGCTCTCAATTCAACCATTGCCGACGTTGTCGGCGTCCGCCACTGGCGAAGATACCGCAGAGCATGGCCAGGAGTGCAACTCCACCGCCGGTGATGAACCATTGCTGCTGGTCGGTCAGCAGGCGCGGAGCCGGGTTGGCCAGCGCTTCCTTGAGTTGCAGCTTGAGGCGTTGGTTCTCCTGGCGCAAGCGGCTCAGTTGGGGGCTTTCGCGTTCGGCATCGGCGCTGGACAGTTGCTTGCCCAGCTCTTCGCGCAAACGCTCGCTTTCCTTCAGGCGCTGCTGCAGATCGTTGATCTGGCTCGCGGCGCTCAGCGACAGCGGTACGGCGTTGCCCGCACTGCCTTCCTCGGCCAGGGCGGTCGCACCCAGCGACAACGTGATCAACAGCAGACACAACGGACCTTTACGCATCGGAAACTCCTGATTCCAATCGGTATTCAGGATGTTGTCGGCTGTCGGGCGGGAATAATGAGCGATTGCCTGCACGACACCCGGCCAGTGGGGGTCGTGCAGGCCGGTATCACGGCAGGGTCCGGCGGAACGGCTTGACCACGACGTTGTCGTAGACGCCGGCGGCAACGAACGGATCGGCCTCGGCCCAGGCCTGGGCCGCTGCCAGGGAGTCGAACTCGGCGACGATCAGGCTGCCGGTGAAGCCGGCGGCGCCCGGGTCGTTGCTGTCGATGGCCGGGTGCGGGCCGGCCAGGATCACGCGGCCTTCGGCATTGAGCTGCTGCAGCCGCTCAAGGTGCGCCGGGCGTGCCGCCAGGCGTTTTTCCAGGGAATTCTCGACGTCTGTGGCAATGATCGCGTAGAGCATGTCAGTCCTCGGTTTTGGGCGTAGTCGAATCGGCGTCGTGCAGGTGGCGGGACAGGTAGATGCCCTGGCCCACCAGGAACAGCAGGGTCATGCCCAGGCTGCCGAACACCTTGAAGTCGACCCAGTACTGCTGGAAGGTGAAGGCGACGAACAGGTTGGCGGCACCGCAGAACACGAAGAACACGATCCAGGCCAGGTTCAGGCGCAGCCAGATCGGTTCCGGCAGGCTCAGGGCGTGGCCCATGATGCGCTTGATCAGCAGGCGGTCGCCGATGAAATGACTGCCGGCGAAGGCCAGGGCGAACAGCCAGTTGACCACCGGGGCCTTCCACTTGAGGAAGGTTTCACTGTGGAAGGCCAGGGTCAGGCTGCCGAACACCAGGCAGGCGATCAGCGTCAGCCACTGGCTTTTCTCCAGCTTGCGCTGTTTGATGAACAGGGCACCGTAGACCACCAGCGAGCTGACGATCAGCACCGCCGTGGCGCTGTAGATGCCACCGACCGTCACGCTGTGGCCGGCGATGTCGATGAGGCGGGGTTCGATTTTGTAGACGATGAAGAACAGGAACAGCGGGATGAAATCGATGAATTGTTTCACAGTGGCAGCCAGAAGCAGGATGTAGCGGCATAATAACAAACATACTTGTCAGCGAAAGCGCCACCCAGAGGTTATTCAGTTCCCGTGGAAATCGACCTGCACTGCCATAGCACGGCCTCCGACGGCGCCCTGGCGCCAGCGGCTCTGGTTGCCCGTGCGCACGAGAGAGGCGTGCGGGTTCTGGCCCTGACCGACCACGACACCCTCGAAGGCCTGGCCGAGGCCCGCGAAGCGGCGCAGGCCCTGGGCATGCAACTGGTCAACGGGGTCGAGCTGTCCTGCACCTGGGGCGGAGCGACCATCCATGTGCTCGGCTACGGCTTCGATGAACAGGCGCCGCCGCTGGTCGAGGCGATTGCCCGCCTGCATGAGGGCCGTTGGCTGCGTTCCGAGGAGATCGCCCGCAAGCTGGCCCTCAAGGGCATGCCCGGTGCCCTGGAAGGCGCGCGGGCGATCCAGCAGGAGTTGGGTGACAGCGGCAACGCCCCGGCGCGCCCGCATTTCGCCGATTTCCTGGTGCGCGCCGGGTTCGTCAAGGACCGCGCCGAGGCCTTTCGCAAATGGCTGGGGGCCGGCAAGCTGGGCGACGTCAAGTTGCACTGGCCGTCCCTGGAGGACACCGTCGGGACCCTGCGCGCCGCCGGTGCCTGGGTCAGCCTGGCGCATCCCTGGCACTACGATTTCACCCGCAGCAAGCGTCGCAAGCTGATTGCCGACTATATTCAAGCGGGAGGCCAGGCAATCGAAGTGGTCAACGGGCACCAGCCGGCCGAGCAGGTCGGCAGCCTGGCGATCCTGGCCCGTGAATTCGGGCTGCTGGTCAGTGCCGGCAGCGACTTTCATGGCCCTGGAGGCTGGTCCGAGATCGGTGAGTACCGCCCGCTTCCCGACGATCTGCCGCCACTCTGGTGTCGGTTCAAACATGACCAGCCATCAACCGCACGCGTCTGAACAGGAAGACAACGTGAGTCAATTTTTCCAGATACATCCGGAAAATCCCCAGGCGCGCCTGATCAAGCAGGCGGTGGAAATCATCCGCAAGGGTGGGGTGGTGATCTACCCGACCGATTCGTCCTATGCGATTGGTTGCCAGATCGGCGACAAGAGCGCGGTCGAGCGCGTGCGCCGGCTGCGGCAACTGGATGACAAGCACAACTTTGCGCTGATCTGTGCCGACCTGTCGCAGCTCGGCCTGTTCGCCAAGGTCGACACCGGCCTGTTCCGCCTGCTCAAGGCGCACACACCGGGGCCCTACACGTTCATCCTGAACGCCACCCGGGAAGTCCCGCGGCTGTTGCTGCACCCGAAAAAGCGCACCATCGGCCTGCGCATTCCCAGCCACCCGATCGCCCTGGCGCTGCTGGCCGAACTGGGAGAGCCGCTGATGAGCGTGAGCCTGATCCTGCCGGACGCAAGCGAGCCGATGGTCGATCCCTACGAGATCCGCCAGGTGCTGGAGCACCAGGTCGACCTGATCATCGACGGCGGTTTTGGCGGCCTCAAGGCGTCCACCGTGATCAACCTGGCCGACGGTGATCCGCAGGTTGTGCGGGTTGGCTGCGGCGACCCGGCACCGTTCATGGTCGAGGCCTGAATGTCCGCCGTTGAAACTGTCGAGAGCCAGGCCGGAGCCCAGCAGGAACTGCCATTCGCCATGGTCTATGGCCAGGCGGTCATGGAAATGCCGGTGGACCTGTACATTCCGCCGGATGCCCTGGAAGTTTTCCTCGAAGCCTTCGAAGGCCCGCTGGACCTGCTGCTGTACCTGATCCGCAAGCAGAACATCGATATCCTCGACATTCCGGTGGCGGAAATCACCCGCCAATACATGGGCTACGTCGAACTGATGCAATCGGTGCGCCTGGAACTGGCCGCCGAGTACCTGGTGATGGCGGCCATGCTGGCCGAGATCAAGTCGCGCATGCTGCTGCCGCGTTCTGCCGAGGTCGAGGAGGAGGAAGAGGACCCGCGGGCCGAACTGATTCGCCGGCTGCAGGAGTACGAGCGCTTCAAGAATGCCGCCGAAGGTATCGATGGCCTGAGCCGGGTCGGCCGCGAGATCATCGTGCCGCAACTGGACGCCCCCGAGGCCCGTGCGCGCAAGCTGCTGCCGGATGTCGCCCTGGAAGAGGTGCTGATGTCCATGGCCGAAGTGTTGCGCCGTGGCGACATGTTCGAAAGCCACCAGGTCACGCGTGAGCAGCTGTCGACCCGCGAGCGCATGAGCGATGTGCTCGAACGTCTCAAGGGTGGCGGCTTCGTGCCCTTCGTCGAGCTGTTCAGCGCCGAGGAGGGCAAGCTCGGCGTGGTCGTGACCTTCATGGCGATCCTCGAGCTGGTCAAGGAATCCCTGGTCGAGCTGGTGCAGAATGAGCCCTTTGCGGCGATCCATGTGCGTGCCCGCGCCGAATAACGAGCTTAATCAATGAACCTGACTGAACCCCGCGAGCTGGCCCCGCTGCTTGAAGCCTTCCTGTTGGCTTCGGGAAAGCCGCAATCGATGGAACGCCTGTACGAGTTGTTCGAGGAGGGCGAGCGCCCGGAACCGCCGGTTTTCAAGAAAGCCCTGACGATCCTCGCCAAGTCCTGCGAGGGCCGTGCCTTCGAGCTCAAGGAGGTGGCCTCCGGTTACCGCCTGCAGATTCGCGAGAAATTCGCGCCGTGGGTCGGTCGGCTCTGGGAGGAGCGTCCGCAGCGCTATTCGCGGGCGATGCTGGAAACCCTGGCGCTGATCGCCTATCGCCAGCCGATCACCCGTGGCGAGATCGAGGATGTAAGGGGCGTTGCGGTCAACAGTCAGATCGTCAAGACCCTGCTGGAGCGCGAGTGGATTCGCGTCGTCGGCTATCGCGAGGTGCCGGGCAAGCCGGCGATGTTCGCCACCACCAAGGCCTTTCTCGACTATTTCAACCTGAAGAACCTCGACGACCTGCCACCCTTGGCGGAACTGCGCGAGCTGGAACCGGACCCGGTGCTCGATTTCGACGACGCGCCGGTGCCCGAGGGGCTGCAGGCGCTGGCCGATGCCAGTGTCGATCCGGACGCGGAAGACGAGCCGAAGAAGGAGGAGACCAGCTTCCATACCCTGCTGCTGGAGCTGGACTCCATGGAGGAGGGGATCAAGACCGACTTCGACGACCTGCTCCGGGATGGCGAGGCTCCAGCGTCGACGGGGGCGTTTGCGGACGAGCCCGGTTTGTCGTCGCCTGGGGCCTTCGACCTGCCGGAGCGGGAGGAGGAGGCGGAGTCCGGGCTGGATGACGGGTTTGGGGCGGAGCCTGAATCGGAGTCAGACGAAATCGAGGACGGGCCGGAGGAGGACCTGGTCGGTGCCGCCGAAGCCCGCGAGCGTCTGCTGGCTGCGGTCGCCGCGCTGGATGCCGGCAAGCCGGCGCCTGAACCGGCCACCGAACTGAGCGAAGAGGAAGCCGAGGCCCAGGCACTGGCCGAAGCCATCGAGAACGAACGGCGCCAGTGGGAGGACTGAGGTAACCTTGTGTGCGGGGGCCAAGTGTCTTTGGCTCGTCTGCGATGAGCGGTCGGATCGGCTGGTCACGCCATGGCGCCCGGGCATGCCAGGGCACCTGCATGCAGGCCGCCTTCGACGGTTCACGGGCAAGCCCGGCTACTACATGATGCGCAACGTCGAAGATCCGCGTATGATTCGCGGCCCTTCGACGAACCCGTTCGTCCACGACAGTTTTCTATCTCTATCAGGCCAGGCCTGAATCGACACACCGGGAGGTGCCCAGATGAGTGACAACGATCTGCAAGACCAGGACAGCCAACCCATCCGCCCCGCAGGCGAAAAACTGCAGAAGGTCCTCGCCCGTATCGGCGTGGGCTCGCGCCGTGACGTGGAAGGCTGGATCAGCCAGGGCCGGATCAAGGTCAATGGCAGCGAGGCCACCCTCGGCCAACGCGTCGACCTGCACGACGCCATCACCATCGATGGCAAGGTCATCAAGCGCGAAGAGGCCGCCGAGTCGGTGCGCCGGGTGATCATGTACAACAAGCCCGATGGCGAGATCTGCACCCGTGACGACCCGGAAGGTCGTCCGACCGTGTTCGACAAGCTGCCACGGCCGAAAGACGGGCGCTGGATCAACATCGGCCGCCTCGACATCAACACCACCGGCCTGCTGATGTTCACCACCGACGGTGAACTGGCCAACCGCCTGATGCACCCGTCCTACGAGATGGACCGCGAGTACGCGGTACGTGTGCGGGGTGAAGTCGACGACGAGATGATCGAGCGCCTCAAGGCTGGGGTCATGCTCGAGGACGGCCCGGCCAAGTTCACCGACATCCAGCAGGCGCCCGGTGGCGAAGGCTTCAACCACTGGTATCACTGCGTGGTGATGGAAGGCCGCAACCGTGAGGTCCGTCGCCTGTGGGAATCCCAGGGGCTGGTGGTCAGCCGCCTGAAGCGCGTGCGTTTCGGTCCGGTGTTCCTCAACTCCGACCTGCCGATGGGCCGCTGGCGCGAAATGAGCCAGTCCGAGGTCGATATCCTCAGTGCCGAAGTCGGCCTGACCCCGGTGGCGATGCCGCAACTGAACGCCAAGAGCAAGGGCAAGCTGGAGCGCATGCAGCGCAAGTCCTCGCGTCCGATGGCCCGGAGCGAGCGTGTGCGGACCCTGCGTCCGGCGATCGGCGACGCTGCCGAGCGTCCGAGTCGCGAGCCGCAGATCGAAGGCGAGCGTCCGGCACGCAAGCCGTCCCGTCAGGGTGGCGAGCGGGCTCCGCGGGCACCGCGCCCGGCTGGCCGTGGTCCGGCGAACCGGGGGACGCCGGTGGCCGAGCGCCCGGCGGACAGCAAGCGCCCGGGCAAGCCGGCGCCGAAGTCCAAGCGCCCGGGCATTGGCCTGGTGGACAACGGCACGCCTTCGGGCAAGCGGCGTGGTGCACCGGCCGGTTCCGGCCAGCGTCCCGGCTTCGGTCGGCGCAAGCCTGAATAAGCGCCAAGCGTCTTGAGAAAACGCCAATCGTCCGATTGGCGTTTTTTTTTGCAGATTTTTTTCGCTGCGCGAAGTGGAAAATTTTCGTTACACGTCGTCAGGAAAAATTGACGAGTTAGTCGGGAAAACCCCTGAATTCATTGGCTTCGACGCCCTGTAAGGAATAGTTTCCGAGGCGCCGGGCGATCCTGGTTTTTGCCCTGGCAAGGCCTCTTGTCCGCCGCCAGCGGCGGCGGTGTGATATCCCCATACCTGCCGGTGGTGGTCTGGCGGTGTACAATGCGCGCCGTTTTAACTGTGACCCAACTGCGTACTCGCGCATTTTGTGCTGTCCGGTGGCTGCCTTGCGACGCCTCCGAAGCCAATACCCTCAAGGTTATCCGCCTTGTTCACTCCATCCTGTCACAAGCACGATGGGTTCGATTTCGTCACAGATAAAAACAAACAGGTGACGCATGACTTGTAGCAATCCTCGCAATCACTGCCCTCTGAATACCTGGCGTCCACGCCGCGGCCTGGTGTTTGTCCCCAGGGTTTCGTCTATCGCTTATCGCTGATACCTCGACGCCCACGAACATCATCCAACCTTGCGTGAGACCCTTTCCAATGAGTGGAACCCTTCCTCCTTCGGGCGAGCTGAAACGCGGCCTGAAAAATCGTCATATCCAGCTGATCGCCCTCGGTGGGGCCATTGGTACCGGTCTGTTCCTCGGTTCGGCCGGGGTGCTGAAGTCCGCCGGTCCGTCGATGATCCTCGGCTACGCGATCTGCGGCTTCATCGCCTTCATGATCATGCGCCAACTGGGCGAGATGATCGTCGAAGAGCCGGTCGCCGGCTCCTTCAGCCACTTCGCCCACAAGTACTGGGGCGGTTTCGCCGGATTCCTGTCGGGCTGGAACTGCTGGATCCTGTACATCCTGGTGGGCATGTCGGAGCTGACCGCGGTCGGCAAGTACATCCACTACTGGTGGCCGGACGTGCCGACCTGGGCGTCGGCGGCAGGCTTCTTCGTGCTGATCAACCTGATCAACCTGGCCAACGTGAAGGTCTTCGGTGAGGCCGAGTTCTGGTTCGCGATCATCAAGGTCGCGGCCATCGTCGGCATGATCGCCCTGGGCAGCTACCTGCTGGTCAGCGGTCACGGCGGCGAGCAGGCTGCGCTGAGCAACCTGTGGTCGCACGGCGGGTTCTTCCCCAACGGCGTCAGCGGCCTGGTCATGGCCATGGCGATCATCATGTTCTCCTTCGGTGGCCTGGAGATGCTCGGGTTCACCGCGGCGGAAGCCGACAAGCCGAAGACCGTGATTCCCAAGGCCATCAACCAGGTGATCTACCGGATCCTGATTTTCTACATCGGTGCCCTGGTGGTGCTGCTGTCGCTGACGCCGTGGGACAGCCTGCTCACCACCCTCAACGCCTCTGGCGATGCCTACAGTGGCAGCCCGTTCGTCCAGGTGTTCTCGATGCTGGGCAGCAACACCGCGGCGCACATCCTCAATTTCGTGGTCCTGACTGCGGCACTGTCGGTGTACAACAGCGGTACCTACTGCAACAGCCGCATGTTGCTGGGCATGGCCGAGCAGGGCGACGCGCCGAAGCTGCTGGCCCGCATCGACAAGCGTGGGGTGCCGGTGTGGTCGATCCTCGCCTCGGCGCTGGTGACCTTCGTCGCGGTGCTGATGAACTACCTGATCCCGCAGCATGCGCTGGAGCTGTTGATGTCGCTGGTGGTCGCGACCCTGGTGATCAACTGGGCGATGATCAGCTACTCGCACTTCAAGTTCCGCCAGCACATGAATCGTACCCGGCAGGCGCCGCTGTTCAAGGCGCTGTGGTACCCGTACGGCAACTACATCTGTCTGGCGTTCGTGGTGTTCATCCTCGGTATCATGCTGATGATCCCGGGCATCCAGGTCTCGGTGTACGCGATTCCGGTGTGGCTGGTGTTCATGTGGGTCTGCTACGGCATCAAGAACCGTCGCGGTGCCCAGCAGGGCCTGCCGGTTGCAGGCTCCGCCGTGAAGTAGACGGCACCTGTCACCGACAAACCCGGCCCTGTGCCGGGTTTGTCATTTCTGTATCCTGAACGCTCTGATCGCGGACGTCTTTTCCATGCTGGTGATTTCCAACAACGTGCAACTGCCCGACCACGAGATCGAGTGGACGGCGATTCGTGCCCAGGGGGCCGGTGGGCAGAACGTCAACAAGGTCTCCAGCGCGGTGCACCTGCGTTTCGACATTCCGGCCTCGTCGCTGCCGCCGTTCTACAAGGAGCGCCTGCTGGCCCTGAGCGACAGCCGTATCACCGGCGACGGGGTGGTCGTGATCAAGGCCCAGCAATACCGGACCCAGGAGCAGAACCGCGCCGATGCCCTGTTGCGCCTGGTGGAGCTGATCCAGGCGGCGACGAAGGTGGAGAAGAAGCGCCGTCCGACCAAGCCGACCCTGGGCTCGAAAAAGCGCCGCCTGGACAGCAAGTCCCAGCGCGGGGCGATCAAGGCCGGACGCGGCAAGGTGGACTACTGACGCTTAAAGCCTTTGGGGCGGCGGTGACTGTGCTGGCCCATTCGCGGGCAAGCCCGGCTCCTACAGAATGTGCGGTGTACACAAGACTTTTGGTTGCCGCATGTCCTGTAGGAGCCGGGCTTGCCCGCGAATGGGCCCACAAGCCTTGCACGGAACCCTGGCACCTCCCACGTCGGGCTCAGGCCTGGTCGCGCTGCTCGCGACGTTTAGGGGCCTGGCGATACAGGTAGAGGCTCAGGCCCAGGCCGGAAACCGAGGCCAGCGCGGCGAACAGGAAAATCGAGGCAAAGCCGAAGCCGGCGGCGATCGCGCCGACCAGCGGGCCGGTGATGCCCAGCGACAGGTCGATGAACAGCGAATAGGCGCCCACTGCCGCACCGCGGCTGGAGGCTGGTACCAGGTTGACCGCTTCCACGCCGAGCGCCGGAAACACCAGCGAGAAACCGAACCCGCTCAGCGCCGCGCCGGCCAGTGCCCAGTGGGCATCCGGCGCAACCCACAGCAGCAACAGGCCTAGGGTTTCCACCGACAGGCAGGCAATCGCCACGCGAAAGCCGCCGAGGCGGTTGATCAGGTTGCCGAACAGCAGCCGGGCGCCGATGAAGCTCGCGCCGAACAGGGTCAGGCACAGCACGGCGTTGCCCCAATGCCGGGTGGCGTAATACAGGGTGATGAAGGTTGCGATGGTGCCAAAGCCGATGGAGCCCAGTGCCAGCCCGGTGCCATGGGGCAGTACCCGACCGAGGACGTGCAGGAACGGCAGGCGCTCACCGGCGACGATCGGGGCCGCCTGCTTCGGCCAGGCCAGCAGCAGGCCGAGGCTCGCCAGCAGCAGGATGCTGACACCCATGCTCCACAGCCCCAACTGGTTGACCAGCCACACCCCCAGCGGCGCACCGACGGCGAGGGCGCCGTAGCTGGCGATGCCGTTCCAGGAAATCACCTTGGCGGTGTTCTGCGCGCCGACCCGGCCGATGCCCCAGCCGATGGAGCCGGAGCCGACCAGGCTCTCGGCGCTGCCGAGGATCAGCCGACCGATGAACAGGCTGGCCAGGCTCAGGGCCGGCACACCCTGGAGGAAGCTCGGCAGCAGCATGAACACCCCGCTCAGGCCGCAGCCGGCCAGGCCGTACATCACCGCGCGCTTGCTGCCCAGGTTGTCGATGATCCGGCTGGCGTAAGGGCGGCTGAGCAGCGTCGCCAGGTACTGCACGCTGATCACCAGGCCGGCGATAACCGCGCCGAAACCCAGCTCACTGTGGACGTAACCTGGCAGTACCGCCAGCGGGATGCCGATGTTCAGGTAACCGATGAAGGTGAACAGGACGATGGAAACGACTTGCAGCGTCACCGCGAGGGGGCGCTGGGAATCTGACGTGGGCAAAGGCTCACCATGGCAGCGAAGGGTAAAGATAGGCTGCTTATGATAACGAGGCTAAGAGAGTTGTAGGGCGTTAAATCGAAAAAAACGTCGGACAGGGCATCAGGATTGCGGCTGTGCCAGCAAGCGGGTGGTCACCAGTGCGGCCAGGGCATTTTCCTGGCTGCCGAAGCGGGCGAGCAGGGCGGCCTGCTTTTCCTCGGACAGGTTGTTCCACAGTGCGATCATCTGTTCGGCGGTGCCGATCAGCAGGTTGGCCTGGGTTTCGTCGAAGGTGTCGGTCACGGTGTGTTCCTGGAGGATGGGTTCTGCCTGGCCGTGTGAAAAAACATCAGCTGGTGGTTTTTCACACGGTCAGTTCTTACAGGCCTCAGTCCTTGCTGTCGGCCTTCAGGCTGTCGGCAGCCTCATGGGTTTCAGGCTGTTCGGCGCTGGCTTGTTGCGGGGTTTTCTGCTCAGTTTCGTGCAGGCTCGGGAAGGGGAAGTTGGGTATTTCGTGCATCTTCGTCACTCCTTGCAAAGTCTGTTTTTAAATCGCTGGGTAGATCCGCGCTTTTAAAAAGCCTGGGCAGGATACAGCACTGCAGGTGACAGAAAGATTTTTTATCTTTCATGCGGCTCGGCCATTCGTCGCCGGGGCATTGAACAAATGCTGCCCGCCAGTGCGCTCCCCCGGGTGGGGGAGCGCATGGGCTTACTTGCAGACGGCCGCGATCGCCTCGGCCAGTGCATCCAGGCGGGTCGCGTCGATGCCGGCGACGTTGGCCCGGCCGGAGCTGACCATGTAGATGCTGTACTCGTCACGCAGCCGCTGTACCTGGCTTGGCGACAGGCCGGTGTAGGAGAACATCCCGCGTTGCACCCCGATATGGGCGAAGCGTTCCGCCAGGCCATGGGGCATGAGTGCCTCGACCAGGCCGCTGCGCAGTTGGGCGATGCGCGCACGCATGGCTTCGACTTCCTCGGCCCAGAGCTGTCTCAACTGCGCATCGCCGAGGATGGTCAGCACCACTGCGGCGCCGTGATCCGGCGGGTTGGACCAGAGGTTGCGCGCCACCGCCGCCAATTGGCTGCGCACATCCAGCAGCTTCTCGGCATTGGCGGTGCAGACCAGCAGCGCGCCGGTACGTTCGCGATACAGGCCGAAGTTCTTCGAGCAGGAACTGGTGATCAGCACTTCCGGCAGTTCCCTGGCGAACAGGCGGACCGCCCAGGCATCCTCCTCGACGCCATCGCCAAAGCCCTGGTAGGCGAAGTCGATCAGTGGCAGCAGCTCGCGCCGGCGAACGACCTCCAGCACCCGCTGCCAGTCGGCATGGGACAGGTCGAAACCGGTCGGGTTGTGGCAGCAGGCGTGTAGCAGCACCACGTCGCCCTTGGGCGCCTGTTCCAGGGCCGCGAGCATGCCGTCGACATTCAGGCGGTTGTCCGCGCCGACGTAGGGGTAGTGGCTGATCTTCAGGCCGGCGGCGTTGAAGATGGTCTCGTGGATCGGCCAGGTCGGGTCGCTCAGCCAGATGCCGCGTCCCGGCAGGCACTGGGCGATGAAGTCCGCGCTCAGGCGCAGCGCGCCGGTGCCACCCGGGGTCTGGGTGGCACCGACCCGGCGCTCGGCGATCAGCGGCGAATCCGCGCCCATCACCAGTTCGCACAACAGGCTGCCGAAACGCAGGTCGCCATGGCCGCCGATATAGGACTTGGTCAGTTGCCCGTCCACCAGCTTCTGCTCGGCCAGCTTGACCGACTGCAGGATGGGCGTCAGGCCCTGGGCGTCCTTGTAGACGCCGACACCGAGATCGAACTTGTTCGGGTTCGGGTCCTGGGCATAAGCCTCCAGCAGACCGAGGATCGGGTCGCCGGGTACGCGCGCGATGGCGTTGAAATGCATTATTTAAGGCCCTCGGCGGTTTTGCCGACCTCGTCGGTGCGTGCCGCCATGATGAAATCGTTACGGTGCAGGCCCTTGATGGAGTGGCTCCACCAGGTCACGGTGACTTTGCCCCACTCGGTCAACAGGCCCGGATGATGGCCCTCGGCTTCGGAGATGGCGCCGACGGCATTGGTGAAGGCCAGCGCGAACTGGAAGTTCTTGAAGCGGTAGACCTTCTCCAACTGCATGATGCCGTCGCGAACTTCGATATTCCAGTCCGGAATCTGCCGCAGCAGTACCGGCAGTTCCTCGTCGCTGACCTGTGGGGCATCGGCGCGGCAGGCTTCGCAGTGGGCTTGGGTGAGGGTGGTCATGGTGTATTCCTGTCTGTCGTTCTTGTTCGTTGCACGCCCCTCGGCGATACCGGTCGGTGGCATCGGCGCGAGGGCTCTCGGGAGGTGGCCGAAGGTCGCCGGTCAAGCGGCCTTGGGCGGGAATTTAGGGGCCCGCAGGCCCAGTTGCATGGCTTGTTCGACCAGCCCCATGATGTCCTCGTGGGCCAGGTCGAACAAGCGCTTGAGGTCCGGCAGGGCGAAGTACACCGGCTGCAGGATATCGATGCGATAGGGGGTGCGCATGGCTTCCAGCGGGTCGAACGGCTGGTGTTCGGGTTCGCCGGACAGGCTGTAGACCGTCTCCTTGGGCGAGGAGAGGATGCCGCCGCCGTAGATGCGTCGGCCTTGCGGGGTATCGACCAGGCCGAATTCGATGGTCATCCAGTACAGCCGCGCCAGGTACACCCGTTGTTCCTTGGTGGCCTTGAGGCCGAGCTTGCCGTAGGTGTGGGTGAATTCGGCGAACCAGGGATTGGTCAGCAGCGGGCAGTGGCCGAAGATCTCGTGGAAGATGTCCGGTTCCTGCAGGTAGTCCAGCTCCTCTTCGGTGCGAATGAAGGTCGCTACCGGAAACTGCTTGTTGGCCAGCAGTTCGAAGAAGGTCTGGAAGGGAATCAGCGCCGGCACCCGGGCCACCTGCCAGCCGGTGGTCGCGGCCAGTACGGCGTTGATTTCGCCCAGTTGTGGAATCCGGTCATGGGGCAGGCCGAGCTTTTCGATACCGTCCAGGTATTCCTGGCAGGCACGACCCTCGATCACTTTCATCTGCCGGGTGATCAGGGTGTTCCACACCGCGTGCTCGGCGGCCGGGTAGTCGATAAACCCTTGCGCATCGGGCTCGCGAGCCACGTATTGCGTCTGCTTCATACAGCTCTCCTGCTAGAGGGATCGTTCTTGTTATGTCCAGCGTTGTGCCTAAGTGTTGATCCGCCATGGTCGCGAATGCACCGGGCTGGGCGGTATAGGAAGTGGCGCAGGCGGGCTTTTTCCGTAAAGTAATCGTTACAAATGTCGCGTTGTGCCCGGTGGTCGGCATTTTTCCTGGGTGGTTTTGTTGATCGGTGTCACGTAATCTTTACGAAAAACTGCGGCGCCACCCAAAAAGTTCTCGGATCGATTCCGCCAGACCCGTCTGGATGGAGGTTTCGTTCCCGTCGAGCAGTCCTGACCACCTTCCCGGGCTTTTTTCATGCGTATCAAAGTGCACTGCCAGAACCGCATCGGCATCCTTCGCGACATCCTCAACCTGCTGGTGGATTACGGCATCAACGTGGCCCGGGGGGAGGTCGGCGGCGACCAGGGCAATGCGATCTACCTGCATTGTCCCAACCTGATCAATCTGCAGTTCCAGGCGCTGCGGCCGCGGTTCGAGACCATCGCCGGGGTCTTCGGCGTAAAACGGGTCGGGCTGATGCCCAGCGAGCGCCGGCACATGGAGCTCAATGCCTTGCTGGGCGCGCTGGAGTTTCCGGTGTTGTCCATCGATATGGGCGGTTGCATCGTCGCGGCGAACCGGGCGGCGGCACAGTTGCTCGGGGTGCGGGTCGACGAGGTGCCGGGGATTGCCCTGTCCCGCTATGCGCCGGATTTCGACCTGCCGGAACTGGTGCGCAGCAACAAGTCGCGGATCAATGGCTTGCGGGTCAAGGTCAAGGGTGACGTGTTTCTGGCGGATATCGCCCCGTTGCAGCCCGAGCACGAGGACAGCGAGGCCATGGCCGGCGCGGTTTTGACGCTGCACCGGGCCGACCAGGTCGGCGAACGGATCTACAACGTGCGCAAGCAGGAGCTACGCGGGTTCGACAGCATCTTCCAGAGTTCACGGGTGATGGCGGCGGTGGTCCGCGAGGCCCGGCGCATGGCACCCCTGGATGCGCCGCTGCTGATCGAGGGCGAAACCGGCACCGGCAAGGAGTTGCTGGCGCGTGCCTGCCACCTGGCCAGTCCGCGTGGTCAGGCGCCCTTGATGGCGCTCAACTGTGCCGGCCTGCCGGAGTCGATGGCCGAGACCGAACTGTTCGGTTACGGTCCCGGCGCGTTCGAGGGCGCGCGGGCCGAGGGCAAGCTCGGCCTGCTGGAACTCACGGCGGGCGGTACGCTGTTTCTTGACGGTGTGGGGGAGATGAGCCCGCGGCTGCAGGCCAAGCTGCTGCGCTTTCTGCAGGATGGTGGCTTCCGTCGGGTCGGCAGCGACGAGGAGGTCTACCTCGACGTGCGGGTGATCTGCGCGACCCAGGTCGATCTGTCGGAGCTGTGCGCCCGCGGCGAGTTTCGCCAGGACCTGTATCACCGCCTCAATGTGCTGTCGCTGCATATTCCGCCGTTGCGCGAATGCCTGGATGGCCTGACGCCGCTGGTGGAGCATTTCCTTGACCAGGCCAGCCGGCAGATCGGTTGCCCGTTGCCGAAGCTGGCGCCGGCGGCGATGGAGCGGCTGAGCCATTACCACTGGCCGGGCAATGTCCGCCAACTGGAAAACGTGCTGTTCCAGGCGGTGTCGTTGTGCGATGGCGGCCTGGTCAAGGCCGAGCATATCCGCCTGCCGGACTACGGCGTTCGCCAGCCACTGGGGGATTTTTCCCTGGAGGGCGGGTTGGACGAGATCGTCGGGCGGTTCGAGAAGGCGGTGCTGGAACGGCTGTATTCGGAACATCCGAGCAGCCGGTCGCTGGGCAAGCGCCTGGGGGTTTCCCATACCACCATTGCCAACAAGCTCAAGGCCTACGAGGTGCTCAAGGAGGAGTAGCTGGGAATTTCTGCAGGAGCCAGCAAGCCGGTTTCCACGAGGCCCTGATGCGACGCATCAGGGCCGGTGTCACTCAGATGTGGAAGTAACCCACGCACGAGTCGAACGGCAGGCGCTTGAGTTCGATCTTGTTCATGTCGAACACTTCGCGCAGGGCCTTGGTTTCGCCCGGGAAGTTGCGGTAGGCGACTTCGTCGAGGACCACGATGGCGCCCTTGGGCATGTACGGCAGGAAGGTTTCCAGGGCGACCTTGGTCGGCTCGTACAGGTCGGTATCGAGGATCAGCATCGCCACGACCAGGTCCGGACGGCTCTTGACGAACTCCGGCACGGTCTTGCAGATGTCGCCCTTGACCAGTTCGCAACGCGGGATGCGGTTGACCGGGCGCAGCAGGTCGTTGGCGTCGATCATCTCCTGGATCAGCGACTGGTCGGTGTCGGAGAACATGTTCTCGTTGATGTCGGACGGATCCTCGTCCTTGTTGATGCTGGTGAAGCCTTCGAAGGTATCGAAACCGACGATCGAACGGTTGATCGCGTAGGGTTCCAGGATCATCGACAGGTGCATGTAGAGCATCAGCGAGTTGCCCTTGTACACGCCGCACTCGATGATCGCGCCCGGTACGTCCATGACCTTCTTGAACAGTTCCATGCGCGACAGCGCGGCGGTCACGTTGATGCGGTTGGCGAACACGAAGGGCGCATCGGCCACGTACTCGGCGTCGACCCGCTTGAGGACGCCGGCGCGGGTTTCGTTGTACTGGGCTTCGGCAGGCGTGATACGGCGCTTGGTCATTGTTGTATTCCTTGGAAGTTCGAGAAGTCGTGGGCGTGGAAGTAGTCTTTGAAACCGGCACCGACGTCCGGGCAGGCACTGTCGACGTTGGGCGCGCCGCGATTGTGGCGCAGGTCGTCGAGGTGCATCAGGCGGAAGTCGACGCTGAAGCGGGTGCGGTCGGTGAAATTGGCGACGGTGCCGTGCAGGTGCGAGCCGGAGAAGGTCAGCATCTCGCCGGTGTTGGCGGCAATGCGCATTTCCGAGGAATGGTCGATCTCGCCCAGCGGTACCGGGTGCACGCGCACTTCTTCGGTCAGGTTATCCTTGGCCTTGTGCCGCTGGTTGTTGATCCAGTCGTTAAGGCTCCAGTCCTTCGAGGTATTGAGCACCGGTTTCTCGAAGTAGGCGGCGTTGATCATCATGGTCTGTTCCGGCACGATGGTGTAGACCGGCATCCAGGTGTTGATCTGGCAATCGACGCTGCCGTACCAGGTGTCACGGTGCGGCTTGTAGGCGTAACTGACGCCGGCGTGCAGGTAATCGTAGTTGGGCACGACGCGCAGGCGCGGCACGTCGAAAATGTATTCGTGCGGGTCGAGATCGAGTTCGTGGATGAAACCGAGAATCAGATCCTTGACGCGCTGGCTGTTGGTGAACTGACCCTTGAGGCGGGTCACCCGGGCCACGAACTCCTCGACTGGCATCATCTTGTGCAGGGACGGGTGATCGGTTTCACCATCGAAGGCCGCCGTGATGCTTTCCTGGGCGAAGCCGCAGAGCTGCCTGGTCGTCGCCAGGTTGGTGTCCAGGAACACCGCTCCCGAATAGATGGCTTCCTTGAAGTCGGCCTTTTTCTGCAACTGGTTGATGTACAGGTTCACGGTAGCCCTCCTGAATGCGTCGGCTGATCTAGGTGTCGGCCGTACCCTGGCAAACTGAAATCAGTCATTTGCCGGCCCGTCTTGCAAGGTCCGTTCCCGAACCGGGGGCGGGATGATGGGCGCTGTCCAAACTGGCCGCCACTTGCCGCTAGCGGCATGACCGCGCCGTTTTTTCGTCTCGATTCCAAGCTTGCGAAAGCCCTCCACTGGCTTGGGAGGCCCGTCCGGCCTGTGCTGTGCCGGTCTTATAGCAATGTTGGTGCAGAAATTGCTAAGCCTCTCGCCGTACAGCGGTGGGCGGCAAACGTCCGTCAGCAAGAGGAAAGACTGTGGACAAGTACCTTTACGTGGCAATGACCGGCGCCAGCCAGAACGCCCTGGCGCAAAAGGCGCATGCCAACAATCTGGCGAACATCTCTACCAGCGGCTTTCAGCGTGACCTGGAACAGGCCCGTTCGATGCCGGTGTTCGGTGACGTCTTTCCGGCGCGTGCGTTTGCCATGAGCGAGCGGCCGGCAACCGATTTCTCGCCGGGCGCGATGCAGGAAACCGGGCGCGATC
The DNA here is from genome assembly GCF_055390395.1 of Pseudomonas sp. Tof1. NCBI lineage: Bacteria > Pseudomonadati > Pseudomonadota > Gammaproteobacteria > Pseudomonadales > Pseudomonadaceae > Pseudomonas > Pseudomonas sp. Tof1. The sequence continues at coordinate 1,781,388 of NZ_AP024344.1, forward strand.
TCGACGTGGCCGTGGGCGGCGACGGTTGGATGGCGGTGCAGACCCCGGACGGTGGCGAAGCCTATGTGCGTACCGCAAGCATGAATATTGACGCGCTCGGTGTGCTGCGTGCCGGCAACGGCATGCCGGTGATCGGCAACGCCGGCCCGATCGCCGTGCCGCCCGAGTCGAAGATCGAAGTGGGCCAGGACGGCACCATCAGCATCCGCTCGATGGGCGAGGGGCCACGCGTGGTGGCCGTGGTCGACCGCATCAAACTGGTCAAGCCCGACCTCAAGAACATGACCAAGGGCCTGGACGGCATGATCCACACCAAGGATGGGCAGCCGGCGGCCGTCGATGCCAGCGTCAAGCTGGAGTCGGGTTTCCTCGAGGCGAGCAACGTCAATGCCGTCGAAGAGATGACCGCGGTGCTGGCCCTGTCCAAGCAGTTCGAACTGCATATCAAGATGATGAACACCGCGAAAGACGATGACCAGGCAATGGCTCGGGTCTTGCAGATCAGCTAATCACCACAACGTAGCGCCGTAAAACAGGCGCGCGAAGGAGAACAGAATGCTTCCGGCTCTATGGGTTGCAAAAACAGGTTTGGCGGCGCAAGACACCAACCTGACCACCATTTCCAACAACCTGGCCAACGTCTCGACCACCGGCTTCAAGCGTGATCGTGCCGAGTTCCAGGACCTGCTGTACCAGATCAAGCGTCAGCCTGGCGCCCAGTCGACCCAGGACAGCGAACTGCCGTCGGGCCTGCAACTGGGTACCGGTGTGCGCATCGTCGGTACGCAGAAGAACTTCGCCGCCGGTAGCCTGCAGACCACCGACCAGCCCTGGATATCGCGGTCAACGGCCGTGGTTTCTTCCAGATCCTGCAACCGGACGGCACCACGGCCTATACCCGTGACGGCACCTTCCACCTGGACAACACCGGCCAGATCGTCACCGCCGCAGGTTTCGCCCTGCAGCCGGCGATCGTGATCCCGAACAACGCCCAGACCTTCACCGTCGGCAAGGACGGCACCGTCTCGATCACCACCGCCGGCAACCCGGCTTCGCAGGTGATCGGCAACCTGCAGACCGCCGACTTCATCAACCCGGCCGGCCTGCAGGCCATCGGTGGCAACCTGTTCCTGGAGACCGCCGCCAGCGGCGCGCCGCAGGTCAGCACGCCGGGCCTGAACGGTTTCGGTACCACCGAGCAGAGCACCCTGGAAACCTCCAACGTCAGCACCGTGGAGGAGATGGTCAACATGATCACCACCCAGCGTGCCTACGAAATGAACTCCAAGGTGATCTCCACCGCCGACCAGATGCTCTCGTTCGTCGCGCAGAATCTGTAATCAAGTCTATGTGGCGGCCCCGGGTCGCCGGCAACACCGTGAGGTAAGGGTCATGAATCGGTTGTTTTCTATTCTCGCGCTGAGTGGGATTGCTGCGCTGGCGGGGTGCGTAAGCCCGCCGCCCAAACCCAATGACCCGTACTATGCGCCGGTGTTGCCGCGGACCCCGCTGCCAGCCGCGGCGAACAACGGCTCGATCTACCAGGCCGGTTTCGAACAGAACCTGTATGGCGACCGCAAGGCGTTCCGGGTCGGTGACATCATCACCATCACCCTGAACGAAGCCACCCAGGCCAGCAAGAACGCCAACTCCAACCTGTCGAAGAAAAGCTCCAACAGCCTGGGCCTGACTTCGCTGTTTGGCAGTGTGCCGAACACCAACAACCCGTTGGGCAGTGGCGACCTCACCCTGAATGCCGGCTATACCGGTAACCGTGCCAGCGACGGCTCCGCCAAGGCCGGCCAGAGCAACAGCCTGACCGGTTCGATCACCGTCACCGTGGCCGATGTGCTGCCCAACGGCATCATCGCCGTGCGTGGCGAGAAGTGGCTGACCCTCAATACCGGCGACGAGCTGGTACGGATCGCCGGCCTGGTCCGGGCCGACGACATCGCCACCGATAACACCGTGCCGTCCACCCGCGTGGCCGATGCGCGCATCACCTATTCGGGTACCGGCTCCTTTGCCGATACGAGTCAGCCGGGCTGGTTCGACCGTTTCTTCCTCAGCCCACTCTGGCCTTTCTAGGTGCCGACGATCATGTTCAACTTCAAGCATCTGATGGCGGCCGTGCTGCTGATGTCGACCGCCCTCAGTGTCCAGGCCGAACGGTTGAAGGACATCGCCAGTATCTCCGGCGTACGTTCCAACCAGTTGATCGGCTACGGTCTGGTGGTCGGCCTGAACGGTACGGGTGACCAGACCACCCAGACCCCGTTCACCCTGCAGACCTTCAACAACATGTTGTCGCAGTTCGGCATCAAGGTGCCGGCCAACTCCGGCAGCGTCCAGCTCAAGAACGTCGCGGCAGTGTCGGTCAGTGCCGACCTGCCGGCGTTCGCCAAGCCGGGGCAGGTGGTCGACATCACCGTGTCCTCCATCGGTAACGCCAAGAGCCTGCGGGGCGGCACCCTGCTGCTGACGCCTTTGAAGGGTATCGACGGCAACGTCTACGCCATCGCCCAGGGCAACCTGGTGGTGGGCGGCTTCGATGCCGAGGGGCGTGACGGTTCGAAGATCACCGTCAACGTTCCGTCGGCTGGCCGGATCCCCGGTGGTGCGTCCGTCGAGCGGGCGGTGCCGAGCGGCTTCAACCAGGGCAACAGCCTGACCCTGAACCTCAACCGTTCCGACTTCACCACCGCCAAGCGCATCGTCGACAAGGTCAACGACATGCTCGGCCCTGGCGTGGCCCAGGCCATCGACGGTGGCTCGGTACGGGTGACCGCGCCGCTGGACCCGAGCCAGCGTGTCGACTACATCTCGATCCTGGAAAATCTCGAGGTCGATCCGGGCCAGGCGGTGGCGAAAGTCATCATCAACTCGCGCACCGGCACCATCGTGATCGGCCAGAACGTCAAGGTTTCGCCAGCGGCAGTGACCCACGGCAGCCTGACGGTGACCATCACCGAGGACCCGATCGTCAGCCAGCCGGGGCCGCTGTCCAATGGCACCACGGCGGTCGTCCCGCGCTCGCGGGTCAATGCCCAGCAGGAAGCCAAGCCGATGTTCAAGTTCGGCCCGGGAACCACCCTGGACGAGATCGTCCGTGCGGTGAACCAGGTGGGGGCGGCGCCAGGCGACCTGATGGCGATTCTCGAAGCATTGAAACAGGCCGGCGCGCTGCAGGCCGACCTGATCGTGATCTGAGGTCGATTCCATGGTCGATATTCGTAACAGCGGGATCGTCAACGTCAGTGACTCGGGGGCGTACACCGACCTCAATCGCCTGAACAACCTGAAGGTCGGCGATCGCACCAGCGACGGCAACCTGCGCAAGGTGGCCCAGGAATTCGAATCGCTGTTCCTCAGCCAGATGCTCAAATCGATGCGTTCGGCCACCGAGGTGCTGGGCCAGGACAACCCGCTCAATACCCCGACGGCCAAGCAGTATCAGGAAATGTATGACCAGCAGCTGGCGGTGACCATGTCCCGCCAGGGGGGTGGTATCGGTCTGGCCGATGTGCTGATGCGCCAGATGTCGAAGGAAAAGCACACCAGGCCCTCCGACAGCGGCTTGACGGTCGGACCGCCGGCCGGCACGACCGCAGCGCCTGCCGCACCGGTCGAGACGCCGATCGCTGCGGGTACCGTCACTTCGACGCCGGGTTCGCCTTTCACCCGTTCCAACGGTCAGCACGCCTTGTGGGCCTCGCGGGTTGCCCATGGCAATGCCGCCGATGGCACCCTGCGCAATGACGTGGCCAAGCTCAATGCCCGGCGCCTGGCGCTGCCGAGCAAGCTCACCGACCGGCTGTTGGCCGGCCTGGTGCCGTCCGCCGACGCCAGCCAGGTCGCTGCGGCCGGCTACGCCGTGCCGGAGCGCAGCACTGCCTCCGCCGATGCGGCGCTGAAGAACGACAGCCTGGCGGCCCGCAGCATCGCCGTGCCGGCGGCACGCATGCAGATCTATGGTCGCGCGGTGGCCCAGCCGCCGTTGGCGCCGGCCAAGCGCGCCTTCAGCTCGCCTGACGAATTCGTCGCCACCATGCTGCCGATGGCCGAGCAGGCCGCCAAGCGTATCGGTGTCGATCCGCGCTACCTGGTGGCCCAGGCCGCGCTGGAAACCGGCTGGGGCAAGTCGGTCATGCGTCAGCAGGATGGCAGCAGCAGTCACAACCTGTTCGGCATCAAGGCCGGCAGCAGTTGGCAGGGGCCGCAGGCGCGGGCCATTACCAGTGAGTTCCGCGACGGGCAGATGGTCAAGGAAACAGCGGACTTCCGTTCCTATGCGTCCTATCAGGACAGCTTCCACGACCTGGTGACCCTGCTGCAGAGCAACAGTCGCTATCAAGATGTGCTGAAGTCGGCCGATAAACCTGAACAGTTTGTGCGTGAGCTGCAAAAGGCCGGGTATGCAACCGATCCGGATTACGCCAGCAAGATCACGCAAATAGCAAAACAGATGAAGAGCTACCAGAACTACGCTGCGGTGACGGGCGCTTCCACGAATTTATAAGGTCTGAATCATGAGTTTGCTCAATATCGGGATGACGGGGTTGAACGCTGCCAGCTCGGCCCTGACGACTACGGGTAACAACATTGCCAACGTCGACACGGCCGGTTATTCGCGTCAGCAAACCGTGCAGACCACTGCAGCCTCGCAGCGTTACGGCAACGTTTTCATCGGCACCGGGACCACCCTGGCGGATGTGCGCCGGGTCTACAGCGCCTACCTGGAATCGCAACTGCACACCGCGACCTCGCTCAACAGCGATGCCTCGTCGTACCTGGCCCAGGTCACGCCGACCGACTCGATGCTGTCCGACACCAACACCGGCATGACCGCGTCCCTGCAGAGCTTCTTCACCTCCCTGCAGGCCGTCTCGACCAAGCCGACCGATGATGCCGCCCGCCAGAACACTCTGAGCAGTGCCAAGGCCCTGAGCGATCGCTTCAACTCCATCGCCAAGCAGCTCAACGACCAGAACACCGGGATCAACACCAACCTGGCGGACATGGCCGACCAGGTGAACAAGCTGGCGACCAGCATCGCCCAGCTCAACGAGCAGATCACCAAGATTTCCCCATCCGCCGGTGCGCCCAACGACCTGATGGACAAGCGCAACGATGCCGTGCGCCAACTGTCCGAGCTGGTCGGCACCTCGGTGACCGAGCGGGGTTCCAACTATGACGTGTACCTGGCCAACGGCCAGCCGCTGGTCATGGGCAACTCCACCAACACCCTGTCGGCCGTCCCGAGCAAGGACGACCCGAGCCGCTACTCGCTGCAACTGGACCGTGCCTCCAGCACCATCGACATCACCGACACGGTGAGCGGCGGTGAGATCGGCGGTCTGCTGCGCTATCGTACCGAGGTGCTGAACCCTTCGCTCAACGAGCTGGGGCGCGTGGCCATGGTCCTGGCCGACCAGATGAACAAGCAGAACGCCCAGGGTATCGACAAGAACGGCAATTTCGGCACGGCGATCTTCAACGACATCAACAGCGCCGCGCTGGTCAGTCAGCGCAGCATCGCCAAGTCGACCAACAACCCGGCTTCCGGCAACCTGAACGTCAACATCAGCAACACCGGCGCGCTGACCACCTATGACTACCAGGTGACCTTCACCAACGGAACCGACTACACCGTCAAGCGTTCCGACGGTACCAACATGGGGTCTTTCAGTACCACGACCACGCCGGCACCGGTGATCGACGGCTTTACCCTGAGTCCGAACAGCGCCACGCCGATGACCGCCGGTGACAGCTTCAAGGTCACCCCGACCCGCAGCGGCGCCAGCGATATCCAGATGGTGATGACCGACTCCAAGAGCATCGCTGCCGCGGCGGCGCTGACCGGCGTAACCAGCGCCAACAATGGCGGGACCTACACCCAGCCGGTGCTGGTCGACCAGTTGGGCTCTTCCAACGCGACCAATAACGCGCAGTTGCAGGACGCCATCAAGTACGGTACCCCGGTCAAACTGGTGTTCGACGCCGCCGGTACCGGCGCTGCGGCCGGCACCCAGGGCTACACCCTGACCGACGCCAAGGGCAACGTCATGGGTACCGGCACCATCGTGCCGGGCCAGGGCAACACCCTGAACCTGAAGATCAACATGGTCGACGCCTCGGGCAACCCGGTGATGGACAACACGGTCACGCCACCCGTGCAGAAGACCTTCACCGTGCAGACCACCGTGGGTGGCAACCCGAAGGCCGGCGAGAGCTACACCATCTCGATGACCGGCGCCGCTTCCTCGGACAACCGCAACAGCGCAGCCCTGATTGGCCTGCAGACCAAGCAGACGGTCGACACCGGTACCGCGAGCAAGGGCATCAGTCTGTCGGATGCCTATGGCAAGCTGATCTCCAATGTCGGCACCAAGGCGGCCCAGGCCAAGTCCGACAGCGAGGCGACCACCACCGTGCTGACGACCGCCAAGGGCGCCCGGGACTCGCTGTCGGGGGTCAACCTCGACGAGGAAACCGGCAACCTGGTCAAGTACCAGCAGTACTACACCGCCTCTTCGCAGATCATCAAGGCGGCCCAGGAAACCTTCAGCGTGCTGATCAACAGTCTTTAAGGAGTCGTAATCCATGCGCATTTCCACCGCCCAGTATTACGAAACGACCGCCGCCAACTATCAGCGCGGCTACGACGGCATGCTCAAGAGTGCGGCCGAAGCGAGCAGCCTGACCAAGGTCAATACTGCCGCCGACGACCCGGTCGGGGCCGCGCGCCTGTTGCAACTGGGTCAGCAGAGCGCTGCGCTGGTGCAGTACACCACCAACGCTAACTCGCTCAAGACCCAGTACAGCCAGAGCGAAACCGCGCTGCAGTCGATCCAGGATGCGATGCAGCGTGCCCGTGAGCTGGCCCTGTCGGCCAACAACGGCACCAAGACCGACACCGATCGCAAGGCGGTCGCCCAGGAGCTGGCGCAGTTGCAGGATACGATCCTCGGCCTGATGAACAGCCAGGATTCCGATGGCAACTTCCTCTTTGGTGGCTCGAAGACCGGCGCAGCGCCGTACACCGCCAACGCTGACGGTACCTTCAGCTACAACGGTGACCAGTCGACCTTGAGCCTGCAGGTGGGTGAAAACCTGTCGCTGGGCAGCAACATCACGGGCTGGGAAGCCTTCCAGCAATCGATCAACACCGCGCGCACCAGTGTCACGATGACCGCTCCGGCGGTCGATGATGGCCGGGTGACGCTGTCCAACGGTCTGGTCAGCAACAGTGCCACCTACGATGCCAAGTTCACCGCTGGCCAACCGTACACCGTGACCTTCCTCAGCAGTACGCAGTTGAAGATCACCGATGCGCTGGGCAACGACGTGACGTCGGAAGCGAGCCAGAACGGTGTCGTCAGCAATAGCAGTGGTGCCAACCAGTCGGTGAACTTCCGTGGTCTCGACCTGGCCCTGAATATCAACCTGAAGTCGGGCGATGTACCGGACACAGTGATTGCCGGTCATACCTTCACCCTGGCCGCACAGCCGGACACCTTCAATACCACCCGCAGTGCCGGTAACCCGTCGACCACGGTGATCACCGGGGCGACCACCACCAACCAGACCGCCTACACCAGCACGTTCCCCAACGGTGGGGCGACCATCAAGTTCGGTGCCGGTGGTGCCTATGACGTGTATGCCACGCCGATCACCTCGACCAGCCAGCCGATTTCCTCGGGCACCATGGCTGCGCCACCGGCGGCACAGACCATCACCGCAGCCGGGGTCACGTTCACCTTCAGTGGCGCGGCGTCGGCGGGTGACCAGTTCATGGTCCAGTCCAACAATCACCAGACCCAGAACATCCTCGACACCCTGACGTCGATGATCAGTGCCCTGAACACGCCGGTCGATGGCAATCCGGCTGCCCAGCAGAAGCAACTGGCGACGATGAATGCCGGGATCAGCAACATCGACAGCTCGTTCGCACAGGTGAGCTCGGCACGGACCACTGTCGGTGCACGTGGAGCGGCGCTGGATAACCAGGCGGCCACCAACGAAAGCCTGACCCTGGCCAACACCAGCAGTCAGCAGGCGATCCGCGACTCCGATCCGGCCGAAGTGATGACCCGCCTGACCCTGCAGCAGACCATGCTGCAGGCCGCCCAGCTGGCTTTCAGCAAGGTCAGCCAGTTGGGGCTGTTCAACAAGATCTGATGACATCGGGCGCATCAGCGCCCCCCTTGTCGTCTGCCAGCCGCTGCATTTAGCGGCTTCAGGGCCCCTCCCGGCCGGGAGGGTACCCTCCGCTCGAGAGTCCCGCCGTGAATTCCATGCCGCTTGTCAGTGTTGCCATTCCCGCCTCCAATCCACGGTTTTTCTCCAGGGCCCTCAGTGGCGTACTGAGTCAGGCCTATGGCAATTTCGAGGTCATCGTCCGCGACGACAGTTGCGGCGACGAAATCGAGCGGGCGGTCCTGGAGCTGAGCGAGAGTATTGGCAAGGCCGTACGGTATGTGCGCAACCCGCAGCCACTGGGTTACATCGGCAACCTGCATGCCTGCCTGGCACAGGCGCAGGGCGAATATGTCAAATTCCTGATGGAAGATGACCAGTTGCTGTCCGATATCCTGGCGCAGCAGGTCCAGGTGTTCCTCGAACAGCCGGACGTCAACCTGGTGCTTGCGCAGCGACTGTTTTGGGATGCCGATGGCCTGCAGTTGCCGTCGCGGCTGGAAAACACCGCGCTGTCGCCGGCTTCCGGCCTGTTCAAGGGCGAAGACCTCTTGGCCATCTGCGAAAACTTCCCGGTGAACTTCTTTGGCGGGCTGACCTGCGCGATGTTCCGACGCGCCGACCTGGTCGAGCTGTTGCCGGCACTGACCCAGCCGGGTCACTGCTTTGTCGCTTCCCTCGACCTGGCTCTATACATCTGCCTGTTCCGTCGCGGTACCCTGGCGATGCTGAACAACGTATTGAGCATTGAGCGTCTCTATCCGGAACGCATGAATCGCCAGCAGGCGATGAAGGATGCGGCCGCCACGGAGATGGAATGGCTGGTGCAGATGCTCAAGGCGCGTAGCGGCGAGTCGGCGCCGGCCCCAGGCTGGGTGCGTTACCTGCCGTTGGCCAACGCTGCCGGCTTGCCGCGCGAGTGGGATGAGCTGCCGCTGAGTCGTACCCTGGGCAACAAGCAGACCACCCAGCCGTGGCGTGTCGGTATTGCCAGTGAGAGCTTCACCCAGTTGTATACCGAATGGCTGGCTTGTCGGACCCTGCCCGAGCCGCAGAAAAAACTGCTGCCCGATACCCTGGCGGGTTGGGCCCGGCAGCCCAGGATCGTCCCGGTGGTGATCGACGAACAGGGCGGCAGCGCCAGTCTGGATATCACCCTGCGCAGTATCGAGGAACAGCTCTACGCTCCCGAGTTGACCCTGTTGCTGTCCAGTACCTGCTCCGAGGCGAGCCTCGACGGCAAGGTATTCCGTCTGCCGCTGGCGGATGACTGGCGCGAGCAGTTGAACGGGTTGCTGCCGCAACTCGACGGTGCCGACTGGTTCTATCTGCTGCGCGCTGGCGATCGCCTGCGCGAGCCTGCGCTGCTGGTGCTGGCCGAGCGTATCCTGGTTTCATCGGCGGTCCGTTGCATCTACAGCGACGAGGGTGCCCTGCGCGATGGTGAGTCCGCCGATCCGGTATTCAAGCCGGACTTCAACCTCGACCTGATGCGCAGCTATCCCTACGTTGGCCGCGCGCTGGCCTTCCAGCGCAAGGGCTTCGTCGAGCTGGACGGGTTCGATATCGTCCGGGGTGAGATGGCACCCCACGATCTGCTCTGGCGCATGGTGGAAAGCGATGGCACCCGTGCGGTGGAGCATATAGCCGAGGTTCAGGTGGAGTCGCTTTTTTCGCTGGCCCGATGGCTGTCTTCGCCAGAGGTGCTGGCGCTCGCACCGCAGGTGACCGAGGCTCACCTGAATCGCCTGGGTATCGCCCACCGGATTCATCCGGGGGACGATTCTCCGCTCACCCGTATCGATTACCTTCACGCGAGTCGTCCGCTGGTGTCGATCATCCTGGTCAGCAAGGACCAGTGTGCGGCCCTGCAGCGCTGCATCGATACCTTGCTGGAGCGTACCGCCTATGCCGACTACGAGTTGTTGCTGGTGGACAACGGCAGTGAAAGTGCCAGCGCGCGGGCCTGGTTCGACAACATGGCCCAGTTGGGCAGTGAACGCCTGCGGGTGCTGTCATACCCTCAGCAGGGCAATCCCGCCGCCGTGCGCAACTTCGCCGCGCAGCAGTCTCGTGGCGAATATCTGCTGCTGCTCAACCCTTATGCCGTGATCACCAATACGCAGTGGCTGGACGAGATGCTGGCCCAGGCCCAGCGTCCGGAGGTCGGCGTAGTAGGCGCCAAGCTGTTCAGTCCAGAGGGGCGGGTGGTGCACGCCGGGGTGATTCTCGGCCTGCGCGGGCCGGCAGGCCTGCCGTTCTATGGTGAAGTGATGCAGGCGACCGGTTATATGCATCGGCTGCAGGCAGTACAGGATTTCAGCGCGGTCGGTGCCGATTGCATGCTGATACGCAAGTCGCTGTTCGAAGGCCTCGGCGGGCTGGACGAGGAGAGCTTCGCCCAGACCCTCAACGAGGTGGACTTCTGTCTGCGGGTTGGCCAGAGCAATCACCTGGTGGTCTGGACGCCATTCGCACAATTGGCCCTGGGCACCGCACCCGAGGTCAAGCTCGAAACCGAGCAGAATGCCCGGCGCCAGCTCGAGGAGCAGAGTTTCTACCAGCGCTGGTTGCCGATCATCGCCCGTGACCCGGCCTACAATCCGAGCCTGACGCTGGATGGCCTCAACGGTCCGAGCTTCAGTCTCGAGCCGGGCCTGCGTGATGGCTGGAGCCCGTTCTGCGCCCGTCACCTGCCGAAGATCATGGCGCTGCCGATCAACGCCTCGGCCGTCGGCCATTACCGGATGACGCAGCCATTGATCGAGCTGGAAGCCTCCGGCCGGGCGACCGGCCGTACCTATTACAACCTGCCGTCAATCATCGAGGTTGAGCGACAGTCGCCGGACGTTATCGTCCAGCAGGGGCGCTACACGGCGCAGCCGATCGAGGAAATCGCGGTGCTGATGAGCTACAGCAACGCGCGACGCATCTATGAACTCGATGACTATGTCATCGATCCGCCGCGCAAGAACGGGCATATCCGCAACCTGCCGCAACGGGATGAGATGGAGCGCCTGATTCGTCGCGGGATCAGCCTGTGCGATCGGGTGGTGGTGTCGACCCAGCCACTGGCCGACGCGCTGTCGTCGATGCACCAGGATATCCGCGTAGTACCGAACATGCTGGCGCCGCACATGTGGACCGGCCTGCGCAGCCAGCGCAGGACTACGAAGAAACCACGGGTAGGCTGGGGTGGTGGTACCAGTCACGCGGGCGACCTGGCGGTCATCGCCGATGTGGTGCGTGAACTGGCCAATGAGGTGGACTGGGTGTTCTTCGGTATGTGTCCGGAAGAACTGCGGCCGTACATGCATCAGTTCCACGGGGTGATCGACCTCAAGGATTACCCGATGAAGCTGGCCAGCCTGAATCTGGACCTGGCCCTGGCGCCGCTGGAGTTCCATATCTTCAACGACTGCAAGAGCAATCTGCGCCTGCTGGAGTACGGGGCCTGCGGCTATCCGGTGATCTGTACCGATACCAAGGCCTATGCCGGTTACCTGCCGTGCACACGGATCCGTACCAACACCACCGACGAGTGGATTCAGGCCATCCGCATGCACCTGGCCGACCCGGATGCCAGCTATCGCATGGGTGACGAGCTGCGCGAAACTGTCCTGCGTGACTACATGCTGCAGGGCGACAACGTCCGCTACTGGGAGCAGGGCTGGCTGGCCGATTGAGGTCTGCGCCTGGTCGCATGTAACCGCTGTAGCTGCAGGGCTTCCCCCGCGAAGCGATCTGGCCGACTCACTACCTGCAAGCCAGCTCCCACAAGTCCGTGGAGCTGGCGCGTTTCCTGCAAGCCCCCCTTCATATCGCCATAAATCGTGCACTTGGCGTCATGGCCTGGCGCTACTGCTCACGATTTGACCCGGCAGTCTGGGAAGTCCCACAGGGCCCGAGCTGGTCCTGTGCTGAAGAATAAGGGGACGTTGATGAAGGCAGTAATTCTGGCGGGCGGCCTGGGTACGCGGATCAGCGAGGAGTCGCATCTCAAGCCCAAGCCGATGATCGAGATCGGTGGCAAGCCAATTCTCTGGCACATCATGAAGCAGTACTCGGCCCACGGCATCCACGATTTCGTGATCTGCCTGGGGTACAAGGGCTACGCGATCAAGGACTTCTTCGCCAACTACTTCCTGCACACCTCCGACGTCACCTTCGACATGTGCAACAACCGCATGGACGTTCACCAGAACTACAGCGAGCCGTGGCGCGTGACCCTGATCGACACCGGTGAGGAAACCATGACCGGTGGTCGCCTGCGTCGCGCCGGCCGCTACCTGCAGGACGAGGACGCGTTCTGCTTCACCTACGGTGACGGCGTCTCGGATCTCGATATCGGTGCGCTGGTGAATTTCCACCGGGCCAGCGGCAAGCTGGCGACGGTCACCGCCGTGCAACCGCCTGGCCGCTATGGCGCGCTGGAGCGTGATGGCGACAGTGTTCGCGGTTTCATCGAAAAGCCCCGTGGCGACGGCGGCTGGATCAACGGTGGCTTCTTTGTCCTGTCGCCCAGGGTCCTGCCGCTGATCAGTGGTGACTCCACCGTCTGGGAAGCCGAGCCGCTGATGGGCCTGGCCGCCGATGGGCAGTTGAATGCCTTCCAGCATGACGGCTTCTGGCACCCGATGGACACCCTGCGCGACAAGAATCACCTCGAACAGCTCTGGCAGAGCGGGGAGGCCCCGTGGAAGCAGTGGGACTGAGCCGGGCGTTCTGGAACGGCAAGCGGGTCCTGTTGACCGGCCACACCGGCTTCAAGGGCAGTTGGCTGGCGCTCTGGCTGCAGAGCCTGGGTGCCCAGGTCAGCGGTTTCGCCCTGGCACCGGCGACCGAACCGAACCTGTTCGACCTGGCACGGGTCGGCGAGGGCATGGACGATCGCCGTGGCGACCTGCGCGACCTCGGCGCGCTGCTGGAACTGATTGCCGAAACCGAACCGGAGATCGTCCTGCACCTGGCCGCCCAGCCGCTGGTGCGTGAGGCCTATCGCGACCCGCTCGGCACCTACTCGAGCAACGTCATGGGCACGCTCAACCTGCTCGAGGCGATTCGCCAGGTCGGCGGCGTGAGTGCCTGTGTGCTGATCACCACCGACAAGGTCTACGCCAACCAGGAATGGGCCTGGCCCTATCGCGAGAACGAAGCCCTCGGCGGTCATGATCCCTACAGCAGCAGCAAGGCCTGCTGCGAGTTGCTGGCGCAGTCCTACGTGGCGTCCTTTTTTCCGCCCGAGCGCTATGACGTGCATGGCCTGGCGGTGGCAACCGCGCGGGCCGGCAATGTTCTTGGCGGCGGCGACTTTTCGCCGGAGCGGCTGATTCCCGACGTGCTGCGCGCCTGGTCGGCGGGCGAGCCGGTGACCCTGCGTTATCCCCAGGCCGTACGACCCTGGCAGCATGCGCTGGAACCGCTGGCGGGCTACCTGCAATTGGCCGCCGCGCTGTATGAGCGCGGGCCGGACCTGGCCGGTGCGTGGAACTTCGGGCCGGGCGAGGATGACATGTGCAGCGTCGGCGACGTGGTCGCACGGCTCGCCGGGCGCTGGCCGCAGGCTCCCGGACTGCGGGTCGAGCCAAGCGAGCTGCACGAGGCCGGGCTGTTGCGTCTGGACAGCAGCCGCGCGCGGCAGTTGCTCGGCTGGCAACCACGCTGGTCGTTGCAGCAATGCCTGGAGCAGACCCTCGACTGGCACCTGGCCTGGCAGGGCGGCGCCGACATGCGGGCGATCACCCTGGCCCAGCTGGACCTCTATCGGGGGGCGCTGTGAGCGAGTTCCTGATCCAGGCCTTGCCGCTGGCGGGGTTGTTCAACGTGCAGCACAAACGCCACGCCGACTCGCGTGGGCATTTCTCCCGGTTGTTCTGCGAGGGCAGCCTGAGTGCCTTCGGCGAGCCTTTTCACATCCGCCAGATCAACCATTCCTGCACCCGTGAGCGCGGCAGCGTGCGCGGTCTGCATTACCAGAATGCCCAGGCCCCGGAAGCCAAGCTGATCACCTGCCTGCGCGGTGAGGTCTGGGACGTCGCGGTGGACCTGCGGCCGGAGTCGCCGACCTTCCTGCAATGGCATGCCGAGCACCTGTGTGCCGGCGATGGCCGCAGCCTGCTGCTACCGGCCGGTTTTGCCCATGGCTTCCAGGCCCTGAGCGACGATGCCGAACTGCTGTACCTGCACAGTGCCGATTACACGCCGCAGAGTGAAGGCGGGTTGTCGGTGCTCGACCCGCGCCTGGCGATCACCTGGCCCGAGGCTGTCAAAAATCTGTCGGCCAGGGATGCCAGCCATCCGCTGATCGACGCGTCTTTTCCTGGAGTGCGTCTATGAACTGCCGAGGTTGCGGCACCCCACTGGTCCTGCCGTTGATCGATCTCGGCACGTCGCCGCCGTCCAACGCCTACCTGCGGGCCGAGCAATTGGAGCAGGCGGAGGCCTGGGTACCGCTGAAGGTTGCGGTGTGCCAGAGCTGCTGGCTGGTACAGACCGAGGACTACACCCGCGCCGACACGCTGTTCGACGCCGACTACGCCTATTTCAGCTCGTTCTCCAGCACCTGGCTGGCCCATGCCGAGCGCTACGTGGCCGAGATGGTCGAACGCTTCGGCCTGACCGGCGACAGCCGGGTGGTGGAAGTGGCGGCCAACGATGGCTACCTGCTGCAGTACGTGGCCGGCCGCGGCATTCCCTGCCTGGGGGTCGAGCCGACCCGCAGCACCGCCCAGGCGGCGCGGGACAAGGGCCTGGAGATCCGCGAGCTGTTCTTCGGCCGGGACACCGCCCGGCAGTTGCGCGAGGAGGGCTGGGCCGCCGACCTGATGGCGGCCAACAACGTGCTGGCCCATGTGCCGGACATCAACGATTTCCTCCAGGGCTTTGCAACCCTGCTCAAGCCGACGGGCGTGGCGACCTTCGAGTTCCCGCACCTGCTGGCACTGATGGCCGGGCACCAGTTCGACACCCTGTATCACGAACACTATTCCTACCTGTCGCTGACCGCCGTGCAGGTGCTGTGCGAGCGCAATGGCCTGGAAGTCTTCGACGTCGGCGGCCTGTCGACCCACGGCGGTTCGCTGCGGGTATTCGTGCAGCGCGCCGACGGTGAGCGGCGCGACGTGCTGCCGGTGGTGCGCCAGGTGCTGGACGCCGAACTGGCCGCCGGAGTGAAGACCCGGCGTTCTACGCCACCCTGGCGCCCGCCGCCGAACGCATCAAGCACGATCTGCTGCGTTTCCTGCTCAAGGCCAAGGCCGAAGGCAAGCGCGTGGTCGGCTATGGCGCGGCCGCCAAGGGCAATACCCTGCTCAACTACGCCGGGGTGCGTCCGGACCTGCTGGCCTGGGTCGCCGATGCCAGCCCGCACAAGCAGGGCAAGTTCCTGCCGGGTAGCCGGATTCCGGTGGTCTCGCCGCAGCGTATCGCCGCCGAGAAGCCGGACTATGTACTGGTGCTGCCGTGGAACCTGTTGCAGGAAGTCAGTCAGCAGCAGGCGGTTGTGCGCGAGTGGGGCGGCCACTTCGTCGTCGCCGTGCCCGAGTTGACCGTCCTGTGAGCGGCTTGAAGGTACTGGTCACGGGAGCGACCGGTTTTGTCGGTCGCCATCTGGTTGCGGCGTTGCTCGCCCGTGGGCATTCGGTGCGGGCTGTGGCACGCAATGGACAGGCTGCGGGAAAACTGCCGTGGATCGACGATGTCGAGTTCATCGCTGCCGATGTGCACGCCGAAGACCTCGACCTAGTCAGCTTGACGGCTGGTGTCGATGCGTTGGTGCATCTGGCTTGGCCAGGCCTGCCGAACTATCAGGCGCTGTTCCACTTCGAGCACAACCTGTTTGCCGACTACCGCTTCATCAAGCGGGCGGTCGAGGCCGGCGTGCCCCAGGTGCTGGTCACCGGCACTTGTTTCGAGTACGGCATGCAGAGCGGTCCGCTGAGTGAGGCGGCGATGCCGCAGCCGAGCAATCCCTACGGTCTGGCGAAGAATACCCTGCGCCTGTTCCTGGAGGCGCTGCGCCAGCAACTGCCGTTCAATCTGCAGTGGGTTCGGCTGTTCTACCTGTACGGCGAGGGGCAGAACCCGAAGAGCCTGCTGGCCAGCCTGGACCGGGCCATTGACGCCGGTGCCGAGCGCTTCGATATGTCGGCAGGTGAGCAACTGCGGGACTACCTGCCGATCGAGGTGGCCGCCGGCTACCTGGCGCGGTTATTGGAGCAGCGGGATTTTTCCGGAGTGGTCAATTGTGCAAGCGGCCAGCCGATAGCGGTCAGGACCCTGGTCGAACGACGCCTGCGCGAACGCGGTGCCTCGATCGCCCTGAACCTGGGTCACTATGGTTACCCCAGCCACGAGCCCATGGCGTTCTGGGGCGTTGCGCAGCGGCTGCAACAGCTATTGGGAGTCGAACATGGCGCATGAGTTGTATCGGGCAAGCGGCTTGCCGGTGCTGCAGAACCGTACCTTTACCGACGCGGCCTCGGCCAGGGCTTCGGCCAGTGCCGACATGGTCCTGGTACAGGACGAGGTCAGCGGGCTGATCTTCAACCAGGCTTTCGATGCCGACAAGCTGAGCTACGACAGCGATTATCAGAACGAGCAGGCCCACTCCGGTCAATTCCAGCGGCACCTGAACGATGTGGAAGGCATCATTGCCCGGCACTTCAAGGGGCGGAGCCTGATCGAGGTCGGTTGTGGCAAGGGTTATTTCCTCGAACTGCTGCGCGGGCTGGGCTACCGCATCACCGGCATCGACCCGGCCTACGAGGGCAGCAACCCCGAGGTGATCAAGGCACCGTTCACCCGTGGCCTGGGCCTGGCTGCCGATGCGCTGGTGCTGCGGCATGTGTTGGAGCACATTGCCGACCCGTTGGCGTTCCTCGCGGCGATGGCCGAGGCCAATCAGGGTGGGCAGATCTATATCGAGGTGCCGTGCTTCGACTGGATCGTCGAGCACCGGGCCTGGTTCGACCTGTTCTATGAGCATGTGAACTACTTCCGCCTGGATGACTTGCGCCGCCTGTTCGGCACCGTGCACGAGGCCGGTCACCTGTTTGGTGGGCAGTACCTGTACATCGTCGCCGACCTCGGCAGCCTGCGCCTGACGCCGAGCGAGCCGGTGCGCCGCCAGCAGTTGCCGGATGATTTCAGCGCCAGCCTGGACCGGGCAGTGCGCATTATCCGTGAGGCACCCGGGCAGTGCTCCTGTATCTGGGGGCCTCGTCCAAGGGTGTGATCTATTCGCTGGCCCTGCAACGGGCGGGGGTGTCGGTGGACCGGGTGGTGGATATCAACCCGGCCAAGCAGGGGCGTTATCTACCCCTGAGCGGTATGCGCGTGTCGTCGCCGCAGGAGGCAATGGCCGTCTTGCCTGAAGGCGCCAACCTGTTTGTGATGAATTCCAATTACCTCGAAGAAATCAAGCGCATGACCGGTGGACGCTACGTCTACCACGCCGTCGATAGCGCCTCCTTTCAATGAACTTTTGCGAGAAAGAACCCATGAGCAATAACCCGATTCAAGCTTTCGAAGCCGAGTGCAAGGCTGAAATCGCCGCCCAGGGCCAGGATGAGAAACTCCAGGGCCTGGCCCGCGAATTCTTCAACGAATCCGCCCGGCACAAGTACAGCTACCACTTCTCCTGGATGGGGCGACCGATCATCCAGTTGCCCCAGGACATGATGGCGATGCAGGAGATCATCTGGCAGGTCAAGCCGGACCTGGTGATCGAGTGCGGTATCGCCCACGGCGGTTCGATCATCTACTACGCCTCGCTGCTGGAGCTGCAGGGCCATGGCGAGGTGCTGGGGATCGATCGTGACATCCGTCCGCACAACCGCGAGGCGATCGAAAGCCACCCGATGAGCAAGCGCATCAGCATGATCGAGGGGTCGAGCATCGACCCGGCGGTGGTCGAGCAGGTACGTGCCGCGGCTGTCGGCAAGAAGGTGATCCTGGTTCTGGACTCCAACCACACTCACGAGCACGTGCTGGAAGAGCTGCGCCTGTACGCGCCGCTGGTTTCGGTCGGCAGCTATTGCGTGGTGATGGACACCGTGGTGGAGGACATGCCGCCGGAGTTCTTCCCCGATCGCCCGTGGGGCCCTGGCGACAACCCGAAGACCGCGGTCTGGGCCTACCTGGAAGAGAACCGCGATTTCGAGATCGATAAGCAACTGGAGAACAAGTTGCTGGTCACTGTCGCACCGGATGGCTATCTGCGCCGGGTGCGTTGAGCCGCCACATCATCTTGGGTTCATTGGTCGATTCGGCAGTTTGGGGATAGGTTATGCAAGGCAAGTACGTTTTCGAGCAGGCGCGGCTCCTGGGGGATGGGGAATCCCTGGGTGATCTGTTGACGGTGGTGATGGTCACCCATAATCGGCCGGCGTTCCTGCGCCGGGCGGTGGTCTATTACAGTGCCCTGCCTTGCAAGCTGCTGATTCTCGACTCGTCGGCCGAGCCTTGCGCCGAGGTCGCCGAGGGTCGCCCTTCGGTCGAGTACCTGCACGTACCGCAATACGACTACTGGAAGCTGCAGGACAAGTTCGCCCACGGCGTGATGAGCGTGAAGACGCCCTACATGGTGTTCGCCGCCGACGACGATTTCATTCTTCATGACTCACTCAGCCAGTCCGTGGCCTTCCTGGAGGATCATCCCGACTACGGTATGTGCCACGGCTACTGCCTGATGTACCTGACCCTGGCCAACAGTGTCCTCTACTACCGCCGTGACAAGAAGGTCTGCGAGGACTATGGTTCCGAGCATGCGCAGGACCGCGTGCTGAGCTACATGGGCCAGTACCTGCCGCCGTTCTACGCGGTGCACCGTACGGACCTGATGCGCGACTGGCACTCGGCGATGCCCAAGGAGACGAGTTTCCAGTGGCAGGAAATCGGTCACGTCTACTACATGCTGGCCCGGGCCAAGGCGCGGATCCTGCCAACCCCTACGTGGTGCGCGAGCTCAACTATGGTGATTCGGAGCACAGTACCGAAGTCTACCACTCGCTGTCCTACACCGATGCCAAGTCGACCGCCGAGCGTGAAGCGTTCGCCGAGTTCCTGGCGACACTGCCCACCGGCATTGAGGGCCTGGATCAGGCCCAGACCAAGGCCTTCGCCCTGGAAAGCTTCGAGGCTATGGTCGACAGCCTGCGCAGCGGTCGGGCGCTGACTGTTGAGATGATCTTCGACTCGACCTGGAACAGCATCGATGAGCCGCCACAGCGGCGCTTCGGACCCAAGCAGTACATGGAGATGCCGTTCTACAATCAGATTTTCTTCGATCAACTGACCCGGTTCGAATTCCTGTTGCATGCCATGCCCGCCGGCCGTTCGCAGTTGCAGCGGTTGGAAGCGGCCTGGACCCGTCAACAGGCGCTCATGCGCCCACACAACAACGACACCCCGGAAAGCGTGGTCGATCGGCTGTGGCAGGCCCACGATTGCAACCTGTTCAACCGGCGGGTGATCAGGGCCCTGGCGCAACAGCTCGAGGTCCTCGGTGAACATGACGATGCCCAGCGTATCGCCGCCTGGAGCGAGCGTCTGGATGCGGTGTCGAGCGAAGACAACCGGGCGACGTTCGATGCCATGCTCTCGGGGCGCCTGCTGCACTGGCTGGATGCGCGTGAACCGGATGCCGGCGAACGCCAGGCGATTGCCGAGTATCAGGCCCAACAGGGCAGTGGTCCGGTGTTCGGCCTGATGCTGCTGGACCTCACGGACGATGTCGACAAGCTTCAGGTGACCCTCGACAGTCTGCTGGAAGGGCACAGCAAGGCCTTTCGCATCGCGGTCTTCACTACGGGTGAACCACAGGCGGCGACGACGCTGCAGAATACCCTGCACTTCATCCGGGTGACCGAGGGCAACTACGTCGACAAGCTCAACCAGTTCGCCCGCCAGTCGTCCTGCGACTGGTTGATGCTGGCCCAGGTTGGCGACGAGTTCACTGCCAGCGGCCTGCTGAAGGCCGGCCTGGAGTTGCGTCACGCCGAGGGCTGCCGCGCGGTATGCATCGATGAAATCCAGCGCGATGAAAATGGTGCGCTGACCGATGTCTTCCGCCCGGGCTTCAACCCCGACCTGCTGTTGAGCGTACCGGCCCTGATGGCGCGGCACTGGTTGATCCGGCGTGATGTGCTGGTCGAGGCCGGCGGCTACAGTGCCGACTACCGCGATGCCCTGGAGTTCGACCTGCTGCTGCGGTTGATCGAGCAGGGCGGTCTGGCCGGACTTGCACACCTGGACGAGCCTCTGCTGATTTGCGCGAAGCCGGAGCTGAAGGAGAACGCCCACGAGCGCTCGACGCTGTTGCGCCACCTCGGCGTGCGTGGCTACAAGGCCCAGGTCAGCTCCCAGGAGCCGGGTACCTACATGATCGACTACCGGCACACTGAACGTCCGCTGGTCTCGATCGTCATCCATGGCGCGGCGGAATTCGACGAGTTGGAGCGCTGCCTGACTGCAGTGCTGCAGCGCACGCGTTACCTGAACTACGAAGTGCTGGTGGCCGATCACCCGAGCCGTGCCGAGGCGTTGTCCAGCTGGCTGCTGGGGCAGCCGCAGGCCAGCAAGGTCAGGGTGCTGCAGTCTGACTGGTCGAGCACTCCGGCCTTCTGCAATGCCGCGGCGCGTCAGGCAAGTGGCGAATACCTGGTGCTGCTGGCGGCTGACAGTGAGGTGGTCAACCCCAACTGGATCGAGTCGTTGCTCAACCAGGCGCTGCGTCCGGAAGTCGGGGTGGTCGGTGCCAAGTTCTATAACCGCGATGGCAAGATCTCCCAGGCTGGTCTGATTCTCGGCCTGAACGAGGGCATCGACTCACCGTTCGTGGGCGAGAAGAAGGACGCCAAGGGCTATATGCAACGCCTGGCGGTCGAGCAGAACTACTCGGCAGTCTCGGCGGTGTGCCTGATGGTGCGCAAGGCGCTCTTCGATGCGCTGGGTGGTCTGGACGAGGGCGATTTTGCCGAGGGCTTCAGTGAAGTCGATCTGTGCCTGAACATCGGTCAGGCCGGATACCTGGTGTCGTGGACGCCGCAGGTGCAGGTTCTGCATCCGGGCGTGCTGCCCAAGGCGCCACTGGCCCTGGCGGCACTGCGCGAGAAGTGGGCGGCGAACCTGGCGGCCGACCCGGCGTACAACTCGAACCTGGCGTTGCAGGGCAAGGGTTTCACCCTGGGCGCGGCTTACCACGTGGATTGGGCGCAGTTGCTGGTGTAGGCCGGCATTCGAAGAAAGGAACTCAGGGTATGTGCAAGAGCAAATCGATGCTTGTCGCCGTTGCTGGCGAGTTCCTCGCTGGCAACTTTCCTGATCCACTGCGTGAGCCGTTTCGGCCAGAGGTGCAGCCATGACCCCCTATCAGATTCCCTATGGTCATCAGAGTATCGAACAGGCTGACATCGACGCGGTGGTCGAGGTGCTCAAGTCGCCCTGGCTGACCCAGGGGCCGACGATTCCACGCTTCGAGGCAGCCCTGGCGGAACATTGTCAGGCCGACTTCGCGGTAGCGGTGTGCAATGCCACCGCCGCCCTGCACATCGCCTGCCTGGCGGCCGGGTTGGGGGCGGGGGATCTTCTGTGGACCAGTCCGAACACTTTCGTCGCCTCCGCCAACTGTGCCCGCTATTGCGGGGCCGAGGTGGACTTCGTCGATATCGACCCGCAGACCCTGAACCTCAGTGCCGGCTTGCTGGCGCGCAAGCTGGAGAGTGCCGCGACGGCCGGTCGTCTGCCCAAGGTGGTGGTGGCTGTCGCCTTCGCCGGGCAGAGCTGCGACATGCGCGCCATTGCCGAATTGGCCGAGCGGTACGGATTCACCCTGATCGAGGATGCCTCCCATGCAGTGGGCGCCTCTTATCTCGGTCGGCCGGTGGGCTGTGGCGATTACGCGGCGATGACCATCTTCAGTTTCCATCCGGTGAAGATCATCACCTCGGCCGAGGGCGGGATGGTGCTGACCAACAGTGCCGAACTGGCCGAACGCCTGCGCCGCCTGCGTAGCCATGGCATCACGGGCGATCCGGCGCAGATGAACGTGCCCGAGCATGGCCTCTGGTACTACCAGCAGCTGGAACTGGGCTGCAACTACCGGATGACCGATCTGCACGCGGCACTGGGGCTGTCCCAGGCTGCCCGGCTCGACAGTTTCGTCGCCCGGCGGCGCGAGCTGGCGGCGCGCTACGACCGTCTGCTGGCCGACCTGCCATTGACCCTGCCGGTGGCGCAGCCGGGGGCCGAGTCGGCCTGGCACCTGTATGTGGTGCGTCTGCAACTGGAACGTATCCGGGTCAGTCAGCGTGAGGTCTTCGACACCCTGCGGGCCGCCGGAATCGGTGTGAACCTGCACTACATCCCGGTGCACCTGCAGCCCTACTACCGTGAGCAGGGTTTCAAGGATGGCGATTTTCCCGAAGCCGAGCGTTACTTCGGCGAAGCGGTCAGCCTGCCGTTGTTCCCGCTGCTCACCGAGGAGCAACAGGACTATGTGGTCGAGCAGTTGCGAAACCTTGTCGGTTAAACGATGTTCATTGCTTCGAGGAAAGAGTCAGCCATGCGTGAGTTCAGCGAGCAGGAAGCCTTCTGGCGCGGCGAGTTCGGTGATGAGTACCTGGGGCGCAACCAGGGCCATGAACTGATCGCCGCCAACCTGGCGTTGTTCGCCAAGGCGCTGGCACGCACGGTCCGGCTCGACAGCCTGCTGGAGCTGGGCACCAACACCGGCAACAACCTGCGGGCCTTGCACCAGTTGCTGCCCGGTTGCCGGTTGCAGGGCGTGGAAATCAACGCCAGGGCCTGCGAGCAGGCGAACGGATTGGGCATCGCCGAGGTCTGGCACGGCTCGCTGTTCGACTATCCGCGCGAGCAGCGTTTCGACCTGACGCTGAGCAAGGGCGTGCTGATCCATCTGGCGCCCGAGCTGTTGGCGGCGGCCTATGAGCAACTCTACGAACTGAGCGGGCGCTACATCCTGTTGGCCGAGTACTACAACCCGGTGCCGGTCGAGGTGTCCTATCGCGGTCACGGCGGCAAGTTGTTCAAGCGCGACTTCGCCGGCGAGATGCTCGATCGCTACCGCGACCTGCAGTTGCTCGACTATGGCTTCGGTTACCACCGCGACCGGCAGTTCCCGGTCGACGATCTGAACTGGTTCCTGCTGGAAAAACGTCCTTGAGCGCCGTGGCGATCATCCCCGCGCGGGGTGGCAGCAAGCGGATCCCGCGCAAGAACCTCAAGCTGTTCCATGGCGAGCCGATGATCGCGCGCTCGATCCGGCTGGCGCTGAACAGCGGGCTGTTCGAGCAGGTGGTGGTCAGTACCGACGATGCGCAGATCGCCGAGGTGGCGCGCGAGCAGGGCGCGCGCGTGCCGTTCATGCGGCCGGCAACGTTGGCCGATGATTTCACCGGTACTGCGGCGGTGATCGCCCATGCCGTCGAGGCGTTGGTGCAGCAGGGCCAGGTTTTCGACTATGCCTGTTGCATCTATGCCACGGCGCCGCTGTTGCAGGGGCGTTTCCTGCGCGAAGGCTTCGAGTTGCTGGAGCGGCATCCCGAGCGCTCTTTCGCGTTCTCCGTCTGCGAGTTCGGCTTTCCGATCCAGCGCGCACTGACCCTGACGGACGAGGGGGCGTTGACCGCGCTCTACCCGGAGCACCGCCAGACCCGTTCCCAGGATCTGCCGCCGGCGTTCCAGGACGCCGGGCAGTTCTACTGGGGGCGCTGCGCCGCCTGGTTGCGTGGCGATGTACTGTTTTCCGAGATGAGCCTGCCGGTCCTGCTGCCGCGCCATCTGGTCCAGGATATCGATACGCCTGAGGATTGGCTCCGGGCGGAGTACCTGTACTCGGCCTTGCAGGCCGCAGGGGAGTTGCAGTCGTGAGAGTGCTGTTTCGGGCTGACGCTTCGGCCGCCATTGGTAGCGGGCACGTTGCCCGTTGCCTGACGTTGGCCGCGATCCTGCGTGCCGGCGGTGCCCAGGTGCTGTTCGCCTGTCGGGACCTGCCCGGCAATGCCCTGGCCCGGCTGGCCGGGGAGGGGTGGCGCAGTGTGGTCCTGCCGGGTGCCTATCCGGGTGAAGAGCCCGCCCTGGGTATCGAGGCGCCGTTGCCCTGGCAGGCCGATATCGAGGCCCTGGAGTGCAGCCTGGCGGGGGAGCCGGCATTCGACTGGATCGTCGTCGACCACTATGGCCTCGACCATCGCTGGCAGACTGCCGCTCGACGCTGGGCAGGGCGGATCGCGGCGATCGATGACCTGAACAACCGCCAGCATGCGGTGGACCTTCTCTTCGACCAGAATTTCACCGCCGGCGACCCCGAGTATGCCGCACGGACCCTGGCGCCTTGCCGGCAACTGCTCGGCCCACGCTACGCGCTGATTCGCGACGAGTTCCGCCGCCCCCCGGTGCCGATCAACGTCCAGGCCGGGCGGGTACTGGTGAATTTCGGCGGGCTCGACGGGGCCGGGGAGACCTGGAAGGCGATGCTGGCCCTGGCGGATTTCCACGATCTGCAGGTTGATTTCGTCGCCGGCACGGCCAACCCACGGCTGGCGCAACTGCAGGCGATGGCCGCGGATCGCCCATCGTGGCGGGTGCAGACCTTCGTCAAGGATTTTGCCGAGCTGATGGCCGGCGCCGATCTGTTCATCGGGGCCGGTGGCGGCACCAGTTGGGAGCGGGCCGCACTGGGCTTGCCGACCCTGTGCATCGCGGTGGCCGAGAACCAGCAGGCCAACGCCGAACGGCTGGCGGCGGCGGGTGCGCATATCTATCTGGGTACCAGCCAGGCGGTGGATGTCGATCACCTGAAGCGGGCGGTGGGTTTCGTGCTGGGCAATGTCGGCTTGCGCCGCAGCCTGGCCGAGCGCTCGCGTGGCCTGGTCGACGGGCTCGGTGCCCGACGTTTTGCCGTCGCCCTGTTGGGGGCGGGCCTCGACGTGCGGCAGGTGACACCAGAGGATTCACGGCGCTTGTTCGATGGTCGCAACCATGAGCCGGTCCGTCGGGCGTCGCTGAACAGCGCGCCGATCGAGTGGCCGGCGCATCAGGCCTGGCTGGCGGCGAAGCTGCGCGATCGCACCTGCCTGCTGCTGATCGCCGAAGCGGCGGATGGCCCGGTGGGCGTGCTGCGCTATGACCTGGCGGACGAGCGCGCCGAGGTTTCCCTGTACCTGTTCGAGGGCCGCCTGGGGCTGGGCTGGGGCAGGGCGCTGCTGGCCCGTGGCGAACGGGCCTTGCGCGAGCATTGGCCGCAGGTGACGGTGATCGACGCCCGTGTGCTGCCGGATAACCCGGCATCGATCGAATTGTTTCGCAACAGCGGTTATGTCCAGTCGGTCAGCCGTTTCGAGCGTGTAGTGAAGGATCAGCTCCATGACTAGTTTCAAGATCGGCCAGCGCGTGATTGGCCCGGACGCACCGCCGTTCGTCATCGCCGAAATGAGCGGCAACCACAACCAGTCGCTGGAGGTGGCGCTGCAGATCGTCGAGGCGGCGGCCAGGGCCGGCGCCCATGCGCTGAAGTTGCAGACCTACACCGCCGACACCATGACCCTGGACCTGGCCGAGGGCGAGTTCTTCATCAAGGACCCCGGCAGCCTGTGGGCCGGCTCGTCGCTGTATGAACTCTACGAGAAGGCCCACACGCCCTGGGAGTGGCATGCGCCGATCTTCGCCCGGGCGAAAGAGCTGGGCATGCTGGCGTTTTCCACGCCTTTCGACGAAACGGCCGTGGATTTCCTCGAAAGCCTCGAGGTGCCGGCCTACAAGATCGCCAGTTTCGAGAACACCGACCTGCCGTTGATTCGTCGGGTCGCCGCGACGGGCAAGCCGTTGATCATCTCCACCGGCATGGCCAGCGTTGCCGAGCTGGATGAAACGGTCCGTGCCGCGCGAGCCGCCGGTTGTCGCGACCTGGTGCTGCTCAAGTGCACCAGCACCTACCCGGCGTCACCGCTCAACAGCCATATCCGCACCATTGCCCACCTGCAGCAACTGTTCGGCTGCCAGGTGGGGCTGTCCGACCATTCGATGGGGGTTGGCGTCGCGGTGGCGGCGGTGGCCCTGGGGGCGACCGTGGTGGAGAAACACTTCACCCTCGATCGTGCTGCCGGCGGGGTGGACGCCAGTTTCTCCCTGGAACCGGCCGAACTGGCCAGCCTGGTGGTGGAGACCGAGCGGGCCTGGCAGGCGTTGGGCCAGGTGCGTTATGGCGCCACCGAGGCGGAGCGCAAATCCCTGGTCTACCGGCGTTCGCTGTACGTGGTGCAGGACGTCGCCGAGGGCGAGCCCTTCACCGTGCAGAACGTGCGGGCGATCCGCCCCGGCCTGGGTTTGGCGCCCAAACATGCCGAGTCTGTGCTCGGGCGCAAGGCCCGGGCGGCCCTGAAACGCGGTACGCCCCTGGACTGGTCGTTGATCCAATAGCCTCCTTGGCATCGATTCGGGCAAAATAGGCGTGACTTGTGAGTCATGACGTGCATCTTCACAGTATTGTATTTTCCGGGGATGCGGGCGCCTGAGCCTTTTCGGTCGGTGATCGCCCCGTTGTATCCGCCGTTTTCGCCCTGTCTTGGGGTGACGGAAAATCCCTGTTGATCGGCGCCCCTCGATGCCTGCGAGCGGTGATATTCAGCTGTTTATTATTGGGAATTCATAATGATTGGCATAAAAAGCATTGCCAGTTACGTGCCGACAGCCGGCGTGGACAACTACGCTCAGGGTGCCAAATTCGCCAAGGATGAAGAGTTCATCCTGGGCAAGATCGGTTCCGCCTTCCTGCCGCGCAAAGACGCCGGGCAGGAAACCTCGGACCTGTGTGTCGAAGCGGCGAATGCCTTGTTCGCCAGCAATCCGCAACTCAAGCGCGAGAGCATCGACGCGCTGATCGTCGTCACCCAGAACGGTGACGAGGAAGGCCTGCCGCATACCGCGGCGATCGTCCAGGACAAGCTCGGCCTGCCGACCCACGTGGCGGCGTTCGACATTTCCCTGGGCTGCTCCGGCTACGTCTATGGCATCTATGCCATGAAGGGCTTCATGGAGGCCGCCGGCCTGAAGAATGGCCTGCTGATCACCGCCGACCCCTATTCGAAAATCGTCGATCCGGAAGACCGCAACACCACCATGCTGTTCGGCGATGCCGCGACCGCGACCTGGATGGGTGAAGACGCGCCCTGGCAGTTGGGCAAGTCGAAGTTCGGTACCGATGGCTCCGGCGCGCCGCACCTGAAGGTCAGCGACGGGGTGTTCTTCATGAACGGCCGCCAGGTGTTCAACTTCGCCCTGCTCAAGGTGCCGGCGCACCTGCATGAACTGCTCGAGGACTCGGGCCTGCAGCCGAGCGGTATCGACGCCTTCTGCATCCACCAGGGCAGTGCGGCGATCGTCGATGCGGTGGCGCGGCGTTTCGAGGACAAGCCGGAGAAGTTCATCAAGGACATGACCGAGACCGGCAACACCGTGTCCTCGAGCATTCCGCTGCTGCTGGAAAAGCACGTGCTCAACTCGACCTGGAAGCGCGTCGCCCTCAGTGGCTTCGGCGTTGGCCTGTCGTGGGGCTCGGCGATCATTCATCGACCCTGATTCCACAGGGCTGCAAAATAGCGCTCCGGGTGAGTTAACCTTGAGCGCTATTTTTTTGCGCGGAGCGAGGCAGGATGAGCGATAGCTTTGAGCGGAATGCCCGGATCATCGAGGCGCGCTGGCCGCGGGTGTGGCAGCGCCTGCTGGCCGAGGAGAGCGACCGGCTGGCCATCGAGCTGGTCGAGGGGCTGGGTTCGACGCTGAGTGTCGGCGGCGTGCAACTGACCAGTCGGCATGACCGTATCGCCGAGGCGCGCCTGCAGGCCGCCTGCCTGCCGCCTGGCAGTGCCACGCTGCATGTCTATGGCACGGGGCTGGGTGATCTGCAGCAGGTGCTGCTGGAGTCGCCGCAGTTGCAGCGGCTGAACGTGCATGTGCTCAATGGCGCGTTGTTCAAGCGGGTGCTCGGGCTGCTGGAGCAGGATGGCTGGCTGGCCGATCCGCGGGTCGAACTGGGTTATGCGGCCGATCATCCGGAAATCCTCTTCCCGTTTTTTGCGCTGCCGGCCGAGTTGGTCCTGGCCGACGATTGCAATGCGCGGATGCGCGACCGGCTGGTGGCCGAAGTGCACCTGAGTTTCAACAACCGCGAGTTCGACCCGCAATCCCCGGAGATACTTCAGCGCCTGGATGAGAGTTGCGGGATCTTCGCTGCCGATCGCGATGTTGCCGAGTTGTTCGCAACGCGAGCGGGGCAGCACTTCTACGTGATCGGCACCGGGCCGAGCCTCGAACAGCAGTTGGACAAGTTGCGCGCGGTTCGCGCCCAGGCGCAGCGCCCTCTGTTCATCAGTGTCGATACCGCCTACCGGCCGTTGCAGGAGCAGGGCATCAAGCCCGACCTGGTGGTGAGCATCGACCAGCGTATCGGCTTCAGGCACCTGCCGCCCGAGGCGTCCGAGGGGATTGCGCTGGTCTACATGCCCATGAGCGATCCCCAGGTGCTCCGGGCCTGGCAGGGGCCGCGCTATGGGGGCTATTCCGCCAGCCCGGTCTATGGGGCGGTTCGCCAACAGTTCCAGCGGGGCATGCTGTATGTCGGCGGCAGCGTGCTGCACCCGGCCGTGGATCTGGCGGTGAAGATGGGGGCCGCGACCATTACCCTGTTCGGCGCCGATTTCGCCTTCCCGATGAACAAGACCCACGCCGGCTGGAATGATGGCGAGCTCGGTCCGGGGGTCAACGAGGCGCGGCACTGGGTGCTCGATGGCAATGGCCAGCGGGTGCGCACGCAGTTGAATTTCCGTCGCTATCTCTGCGAACTGGAGCGTTATATCGCCGCGCATCCGCAGGTGCGTTTCCTCAACAGCAGCCGGGCGGGCGCGCGGATTATCGGCAGCGGGTTCGACCAGGAGTTCGTGCAATGAAGCCCTTCGAATACAGTATCGGCGAAGCGCGGCGCTGCTCGGCATTGTTCCGCTTCGGTCGCGATGTCGAGGCGGCGCTGGTGATGGTCGAGGTCTTCGACGGCATCCAGGCGCTGCTGCAGCAGGCACCTGCCGAGGTGCAACAGGCATGGACGCAACTGCTGGTGTCGATGCTCGACTGCCAGGAGCGCCAGGACTGGCTCGGATTGGCCGATACCCTGCAATACGAATTGGTCGAGCTGCTGGAGGTGGTCCAGGGGGCGTGAGGATGCCCTGGTGACGAACGGTTGGGCATGGGCGGTTCTCTGGCGCCATTTTTCCTGTTGGCGCTATGCGCTAAGCCTTTGTTTTTAGAGGGGTGGCAGGTTGCTAGCAAATTTTTTGAAAAAAGCCCTCAAGCAACCTGCCATACCGACGATAACTATTACGAAGGTTCTCTAGGCCACACCCGGCGGATGCCAGGGCCGGAAGCCGTAGTACACCACCCAACGAGGAATTCGTCATGGCTTTAACTGTAAACACCAACACTACGTCGCTGAACGTTCAGAAGAACCTGAACCGTGCTTCCGATGCCCTGTCTACCTCCATGCAGCGCCTGTCTTCCGGTCTGAAAATCAACAGCGCCAAAGACGACGCCGCTGGTCTGCAGATCTCCAACCGCATGTCTTCGCAGATCCGTGGTAACAACCAGGCTGTGCAGAACGCCAACGACGGTATCTCCGTTGCCCAGACCGCTGAAGGCGCTCTGCAAGCTTCGACCGACATCCTGCAGCGTATGCGTGAACTGGCTGTTAAAGCCCGTAACGGAACCAACGGCACTGCCGACCAGACCGCGACCAACGCCGAATTCGCTCAGATGTCTGACGAACTGACTCGTATCGCTCAGTCCACCAACCTGAACGGCAAATTCCTGCTGGACGGTTCGGCTGGTACCGTGACCCTGCAAGTCGGCGCCAACACCGGCACCGCCAACCACATCGACCTGGTTCTGAGCTCGAAATTCGACGCCGCCAGCCTGTCGGTAGGTAGCGGTACTGTGGTTCTGACCGGTACCACCGGTACTGGTGCAGGTTCGGCCTCGCAGAACATCGACAACGCGATCACCGCTATCGACGCTGCAATCGCTACCATCGGTGCTACCCGTGCCAACCTGGGTGCTTCGCAGAACCGTCTGACCAGCACCATCTCCAACCTGCAGAACATCAACGAAAACACCACCGCTGCACAAGGTCGCGTACAAGATACCGACTTCGCCGCGGAAACTGCTAACCTGACCAAGCAGCAGACCCTGCAACAGGCTTCCACCTCTGTTCTGGCTCAGGCTAACCAACTGCCTTCCGCTGTACTGAAGCTGCTTCAGTAATTTCGGAATGAGTTTTGGCGGGGGAGTGTGCTTGCCACGCTCTCTCGCCTTTTTACGTTGAGAGGTGATGAAGATGGACATGAGTGTAAAGCTTAATCTGTCTTATCCAGCTGTTCTGCCAGCCAGTTCCAACAGCACCACTGTGGTTGATAAGACGGCTGCGGCACCTCAGGCGGATAAGGTGCAAGCGGCTCCAGACACCGACGCCACCAACAAGGATGCGGATTCCTCCGAAAGACTCAAGCGGGCTGTTCAGGATATTGAAAAGTTCGTGCAGTCGATCAAGCGTAACCTGGAGTTCTCGATTGACGAACATTCCGGGAAAGTCATCGTCAAGGTCATCGCCAGCGAGACGGGCGAGGTGGTCAGGCAGATCCCTTCCGCCGAGGCCATGAAGTTGGCTGACAGCCTGAGTTCGGCGAGCAGCCTACTGTTCGACGGAAAAGCCTGACAACTGGCATGAATAGTGTTTGCTGGATCTTTGGCTGTTGATAAAGGTCAAAAGATCGGCAGCAATCTGACGGGAGAGGCACATGGCAAGTCCAATTTTACCGGGAACGGGCCTAGGCTCGGGTCTGGATATCGGTTCGATCGTTACCGCGCTGGTGAACGCCGACAAGTCGGCGAAGCAGACGCAGATCGACACCGCGACAAAAACCAACACACTGAAGATTTCCGGTGTCGCGTCCCTGAAGAGCGCCCTGGCTGCGTTCCAGAAGACCATGACCGACCTGAGTGCTTCGCTCACCGCGTTCGCCGGTTATACGGCGACCTCGGGTACGGCGACCACGCTGAGCGCGACTGCCGATAACACCGCCGTTCCAGGCACCTACAACGTTGTCGTGTCGAGCCTGGCCACGGGTTCGAAGGTGGCCAGCGCCGCATTTGCCGGCGGTGCCAGCAGTGCCATTCCGAGTGGTACCCTGACTATCAGTCAAAATGGCACTAACTACAATGTCGACATCCCGGCCAATGCCACCTTGCAGAGTACCCGGGACCTGATCAACAACAAGCTGGCGGGCAATGGCTTCTCGGCCAACATCGTCACCGACAGCAGCGGTGCTTCGCGCATGGTGATCAGTTCGACCACCACGGGTGCGGGCTCCGACATCAAGGTCAGCGGTATCGCCGGCCTGGAGATTGACGGTACCCAGGTGATGAGCAGTACTCCGTCATCGACGGACTCCGGTGCGGTCAGTGCCCTGGCCACGGATGCTTCGCTGACCGTCGATGGCCTGAAAGTGACCAGCAAGAGCAATACCGTGACCGGTGCGATCAGCGGCCTGACCCTGAATCTTTTGTCGGCCGGTGCTCCCGGCGTCGGTGCCAGCTCGACGGTCACCGTGGCGACCAATACCGACGGCCTGCAGAAATCGATCCAGTCGTTCGTCGATTCCTACAACACCCTGATGAGTACCATCAACTCCCTGTCCAAGGCGACGGCGGATGCCAATGGCAAGCTGACGGTGTCTGCGGCGTTCACCGGTGACTCCCTGCCGCGTTCGCTGATTTCCGACATTCGCGAGCAGCTTACGGCTCCGGGGCCGGGTGGGGCGCTGTCGGTGCTGTCGCAGTTGGGCGTGTTGACGGTGGCGGGCAGTGATGCCAGCAATTCCGGTAATCTGTCCCTCGATACCGCCGCGTTCAACAAGGCCATGGCCAAGCCAGGCATGAGCGGTCAGGTGCAGCAGTTGTTCAACGGTACCAACTCGACCAATGGCCTGTTTTCGCGCATCGGTAACACCCTCGACACCTACCTGGGTAAACAGGTCGCCGGAACCAGCCTGCGTACGGGTGGTTTGCTCGACGACCGCAACACCAGCCTGCAGAAGGTGGCCAAGAACCTGACCGAGCAGCAGGCGGCATTGGACTTGCGGGTCGCCAACATGACCAAGACCCTGACGGCCAAGTACAACGCCATGGATCTGTTGGTCGGGCAGATGAAAGCGACGGCGTCCAGTATCACCTCGTTCTTCACCTCGCTGAACGCGCAACAGTCCGCCAAGTAATCTGGGCTGACGCCAAAAACCCGGCTACGCTGAATGGCGCGCCGGGTTTTTGCCTTTCGGGTTAAAGTTTTTTGACTCGAAGGCGATACACTGGTCATACGAACTTTTAGAGTGGCAGCGAGGTACGACATGAACCCGATGTTAGCCCTTCGGCAATATCAGAAAGTGGGGGCCCAGGCACAGACCTCCGAGGCCAGTCCTCACCGTCTGGTGCAAATGCTGATGGAAGGTGGCCTGGATCGCATCGCGCAGGCCAAGGGGGCTATCGCGCGCAATGATATCCCCGCCAAGTGCGTGGCGATCGGCAAGGCCATTGGTATCGTCGGTGGCCTGCGTGAGGGGCTGGACCTGGAGAAGCAGGCGGATGCCCTGGCTGATCTGGACAGTCTCTATGCCTACATGATGAAGCGTCTGGCCGAAGCCAACATCAAGTCCGATCCGAAGATCCTTGATGAAGTCGCAGGCCTGCTCAGCACGGTCAAAGAGGGTTGGGACGCCATTGGCGCGCCCACTCCACAGTTCTAGGGAGCACAGCGTCATGAGCCTCGTACTGCAGCGTATCCAGGAAACCCGTGAAGCCTTGGTGAAGGCCCTTGCCGAGCGTGACTGGGGTAGCATTGCCGAGCTGGACCTTGCATGCCGTGCCTGTATGGAGGATGTGCTCAATGAGGCATCGGTCGATGAGGATGCCTTGCGCAGTAACCTGGAAGAGCTGTTGCACGTCTATCGACAGTTGCTGGAGACGGCGATGGCGGAGCGGCAGGCGATAGTCGACGAGATGCAGCACCTGCAGCAGGCGCAGAACGCGGCGAAGGTTTACCATTTGTTCGGTTGACACGGGGTTAATCGAAACGTATTGCGCCATAAATTTGACTACGCACGATTTTTTGACTTAACTAGTGCTGTTTTTCCGATTTCAGTCGTCTTTGAAGGTGATAGCCCACCTCGGGCGTCAAGTGTTGCCCATCCATCCCGGGCATCGAGTTGACTAGGGAAGTTGCTATTGCATGTGGCGTGAAACCAAAATTCTGCTGATCGATGACGATAGCGTTCGCCGCCGGGATTTGGCGGTGATTCTAAATTTTCTCGGCGAAGACAACCTGTCCTGCGGCAGCAATGACTGGCAGCAGGCGGCCGAGTCCCTGGCGTCCAGCCGCGAGGTGTTGTGCGTCCTGATCGGGACTGTCAACGCGAGCGCGGGGCTATCGGGCTTGCTTAAGACACTCGGAACCTGGGATGAGTTCCTTCCTGTTCTGCTTTTGGGTGAAAATAGTTCTGCCGAGCTGCCCGAAGACCTGCGCCGCCGGGTGCTTTCCAGCCTTGAACTGCCGCCCAGCTACAGCAAGCTGCTCGATTCCCTGCACCGTGCCCAGGTCTATCGCGAGATGTATGACCAGGCCCGCGAGCGTGGTCGCCAGCGCGAACCGAACCTGTTCCGCAGTCTGGTCGGTACCAGCCGTGCGATTCAGCACGTGCGGCAGATGATGCAGCAGGTGGCCGATACCGATGCCAGCGTGCTGATCCTCGGTGAGTCCGGTACTGGCAAGGAAGTCGTGGCGCGCAACCTGCACTACCATTCCAAGCGGCGCGACGCGCCCTTCGTTCCGGTCAACTGCGGGGCGATTCCGGCCGAGTTGCTGGAAAGCGAGCTGTTCGGTCATGAGAAGGGCGCCTTCACCGGCGCCATCACCAGCCGGGCCGGGCGCTTCGAGCTGGCCAACGGCGGTACGCTGTTCCTCGACGAAATCGGCGACATGCCGCTGCCGATGCAGGTCAAGCTGCTGCGCGTGCTGCAGGAGCGTACCTTCGAGCGCGTGGGCAGCAACAAGACCCAGAGCATCGATGTGCGGATCATCGCGGCGACCCACAAGAACCTCGAAAGCATGATCGAGGTGGGTAGTTTCCGTGAGGACCTCTACTACCGCCTGAACGTTTTCCCGATCGAGATGGCGCCGCTGCGCGAGCGGGTCGAGGATATCCCGCTGCTGATGAACGAGCTGATCTCGCGCATGGAGCACGAGAAGCGCGGTTCGATCCGCTTCAACTCGGCCGCGATCATGTCGCTGTGCCGTCATGGCTGGCCGGGCAACGTCCGCGAGCTGGCCAACCTGGTGGAGCGCATGGCGATCATGCATCCCTATGGGGTGATCGGCGTGGCCGAACTGCCGAAGAAATTCCGCTACGTCGATGACGAAGACGAGCAAATGGTCGACAGCCTGCGCAGCGACCTTGAGGAGCGCGTGGCGATCAACGGCCATACGCCGGACTTCAGCACCTCGGCGATGCTGCCTCCCGAAGGCCTGGACCTCAAGGACTACCTGGGTGGCCTGGAGCAGGGGTTGATCCAGCAGGCCCTGGACGATGCCAATGGTATCGTCGCCCGGGCCGCCGAGCGTCTGCGTATTCGGCGTACCACCCTGGTGGAGAAGATGCGCAAGTACGGCATGAGCCGCCGTGAAGGTGATGAACAGGCGGATGATTGACGCCTGTTTTTCAAGTTACTGAAAATTGGGCGGTTTTTTTTAGGCACGGGTATTGCTAAGTCTCCCGCAACCTTCCGTTTAAATGACGGTCAGTCAAGCGAGAGATGACGATGCCCCAAGCCGCCCAGATGCCTCCTGTCCCCGACGTTGCGGGGCAACCTTCCGTAGAGCAGGCAAGCCGGCTGGGCCTTGAGCAGGCGTTTGCGCTGTTCAACCAGATGTCTACGCAACTCACCGATTCCTACAGCATGCTCGAGGCGCGGGTCACCGAACTCAAGGGTGAACTGGCCGTGGTCAGCGCCCAGCGCATGGCTGAGCTGGCGGAAAAGGAGCGCTTGGCCAACCGCCTGCAGAACCTTCTGGACCTGCTGCCCGGTGGCGTCATCGTCATCGATTCCCATGGTTTCGTCTGCGAGGCCAATCCGGCGGCCCGCGATTTGCTTGGCGAGCCGCTGGAAGGCGAGCTGTGGCGCCAGGTGATCGCCCGCTGCTTCGCGCCGCGCGAGGACGACGGTCATGAGATCTCGCTCAAGGATGGTCGCCGCCTGTCGATCGCCACGCGGTCGCTGGAAGGCGAGCCGGGGCAGTTGGTGCTGCTCAATGACCTGACTGAAACCCGTCGTCTCCAGGATCAACTGGCTCGTCACGAGCGTCTGTCTTCCCTCGGGCGGATGGTCGCCTCCCTGGCCCACCAGATCCGCACGCCGCTCTCGGCGGCGTTGCTGTACGCCAGCCATCTCAATGAACAGGCCTTGCCGGTGGAAACCCAGCAGCGTTTCGCCGGGCGTCTGAAGGAGCGCCTGCACGAGCTTGAGCATCAGGTGCGCGACATGCTGGTGTTCGCCCGCGGTGAACTGCCGCTGACCGACCGTCTGACGCCCGCGACCTTGCTGCAGACCCTGCAGGCGGCGGCGCAGACCCATGTGCAGGGTGTGGCGATCCGTTGGCAGTGCGACAGTCATGACGGCGAGTTGCTGTGCAATCGCGACACCCTGGTCGGCGCACTGCTCAACCTGATCGAAAACGCCATGCAGGCCAGTGGTGCCGATGTGCGCCTCAAGGTGCACCTGTACAGCCGGGGCAATACCCTGCGCCTGAGCATCAGCGACAACGGCAGCGGGATCGAGCCGCAGGTGCTGGCGCGCCTCGGCGAACCTTTCTTCACCACCAAGACCACCGGTACCGGCCTCGGCCTGGCGGTGGTCAAGGCTGTCGCCCGGGCGCACCAGGGCGACATGCAATTACGTTCACGTCCGGGGCGTGGCACCTGCGCGATGTTGTGCCTGCCGCTGATTCCCGGCGCCACGGAGGCATAGTGATGGCGGCACGGATCAGGGTTCTGTTGGTCGAGGATGATCGGGCGCTGCGCGAGGCGCTGGCGGACACCTTGCTGCTGGCCGGGCATGACTTTCGCGCGGTGGCCTGCGCCGAGGAGGCGTTGCAGGCCGTGGCGCAGGAGTCGTTCAGCCTGGTGGTCAGCGACGTGAACATGCCGGGCATGGATGGGCACCAGCTGCTCGGCCTGCTGCGGGCCCGCCAGCCATTGCTGCCGGTGCTGCTGATGACGGCTCATGGTGCGGTCGAACGCGCCGTGGAAGCGATGCGTCAGGGCGCCGCCGACTATCTGGTCAAGCCGTTCGAGCCCAGGGCGCTGCTGGAGCTGGTGGAGCGTCATGCGCTGGGGTTGTCCGGTGCGGCGGAGAGCGAGGGTCCGGTCGCCGCCGAGCCGGCCAGTGCGCAGTTGCTGGAGCTGGCTGCGCGGGTGGCCCGCAGCGATTCGACGGTGCTGATTTCCGGCGAGTCGGGGACCGGCAAGGAAGTGCTGGCGCGCTTCATCCACCAGCAATCCCAGCGGGCGGGGCAACCGTTTGTCGCGATCAACTGCGCGGCCATCCCGGACAACATGCTCGAAGCTACGCTGTTTGGTCATGAGAAGGGTTCCTTTACCGGCGCGATCGCGGCCCAGGCGGGCAAGTTCGAACAGGCCGACGGTGGCACCCTCCTGCTCGACGAGATTTCCGAGATGCCCCTGGGGTTGCAGGCCAAGCTGCTGAGGGTGTTGCAGGAGCGTGAGGTCGAGCGGGTCGGTGCGCGCAAGCCGATTGCCCTGGATATCCGGGTGGTGGCCACCACCAACCGTGATCTGGCGGCCGAGGTGGCGGCAGGGCGGTTCCGCGAGGATCTCTATTACCGGCTGTCGGTTTTTCCGTTGGCCTGGCGTCCACTGCGCGAGCGGACTGCCGATATCCTGCCATTGGCCGAGCGCCTGTTGGCCAAGCACAGCGCGAAAATGAAACATGCCGCCGTCAGATTGTCGCCTGGGGCCCAGGCCTGTCTGGTTGGCTATGCCTGGCCGGGCAATGTTCGCGAACTCGACAATGCGATCCAGCGAGCGTTGATTCTGCAACAGGGCGGGTGATCCAGGCCGAGGACTTCTGCCTGGCCGGGCCCATCGGCTGTGCGCCATTGCCGGCGGCGCGGGCACCATCGGTAGAGATGGACGCCAGCGAAATGGCGGTGGCGGAATCCGCCGGGGCGCTGGGCGACGACCTGCGTCGACGCGAGTTCCAGATGATCATCGACACCCTGCGCGCCGAGCGCGGGCGTCGCAAGGAGGCGGCCGAGCGGCTGGGTATCAGTCCGCGTACGCTGCGCTACAAATTGGCGCAGATGCGCGATGCCGGCATGGATGTGGAAGCCTATCTGTTCGCCACTTGAGTCGCTTCACCCGCTATACGGTCGTGTATCGGTTTTTATTCGGAGGCGATAAGGAGATGGCACCCTTGTTGCTAACACCTCCACTAACCGCTGCACGAGTGTCAAAAAATTGCAGGTTGCCGGAGAGAGTAGTTCATGAGCCAGGGTATTGAATTTAATCGGTTGATGTTGGACATGCGCGCCATGCAAATGGATGCCATGGCTCAGCCGAAGTCGGCTGTGGCCGCGCCAGAAGTCGCCGGCAGCAGCTTTGCCGATCTGCTCGGCCAGGCCGTCAACAAGGTCAACGATACCCAGCAGGCTTCGAGCCAGTTGGCCAATGCCTTCGAAATCGGCAAGAGCGGCGTCGACCTGACGGACGTGATGATTGCCTCGCAAAAGGCCAGCGTCTCGTTCCAGGCCCTGACCCAGGTCCGCAACAAGCTGGTGCAGGCGTATCAAGACATCATGCAGATGCCGGTTTAAGGGCGAGATTGAGTCATGGCAGAAGCAGTCGCCGATAACGTACCGGCCAAGGCCGGCGCGACAGAGAGCAAGCCGCTGTTCGGTTTGTCCTTTCTGGAAAACCTTTCCGAGATGACCATGCTGCGTCAGGTCGGCCTGATGGTCGGCCTGGCTGCCAGCGTGGCGATTGGTTTTGCCGTGGTGTTGTGGTCCCAGCAACCTGACTATCGGCCGCTTTACGGCAGCCTGGCCGGTATGGATGCCAAGCAGGTCACCGAAACCCTGGCGGCGGCGGACATTCCCTACACCGTTGAACCTAATTCCGGCGCGCTGCTGGTCAAGGCCGAGGACGTGTCCCGCGCCCGCCTGAAGCTGGCGGCCGCCGGTGTCACGCCGACCGATGGCACTATCGGCTTCGAAATCCTCGACAAGGACCAGGGGCTGGGGACCAGCCAGTTCATGGAGGCGACCCGTTACCGGCGCGGCCTCGAAGGCGAACTGGCGCGGACCATCTCCAGCCTGAACAACGTCAAGGCGGCCCGTGTGCACCTGGCGATTCCGAAGAGCTCGGTGTTCGTCCGTGACGAACGCAAGCCAAGCGCCTCGGTACTGGTCGAGTTGTACCCTGGCCGTTCCCTGGAGCCGGGCCAGGTGGTGGCGATCATCAACCTGGTGGCAACCAGCGTCCCCGAACTGAACAAGTCGCAGATCACCGTGGTCGACCAGAAGGGCAACCTGCTCTCCGACCAGGTACAGAACTCCGAACTGACCATGGCCGGCAAGCAGTTTGACTACAGCCGTCGCATGGAAAGCATGCTGACCCAGCGGGTGCACAACATCCTGCAACCGATCCTCGGCAACGATCGCTACAAGGCCGAGGTGTCGGCTGATGTCGATTTCAGCGCGGTCGAGTCGACTTCCGAGCAGTTCAACCCGGACCAGCCGGCGCTGCGCAGCGAACAGTCGACCAGCGAACAGCGCACCGCCAGCAACGGCCCGCAAGGCGTGCCCGGTGCCTTGAGCAACCAGCCGCCGGCACCGGCCTCGGCGCCGCAGACCACCGGTGGCGCCACCGCCTCGGCTGGCGCGGTGCAGCCTGGCCAGCCACTGCTCGATGCCAACGGCCAGCAGATCATGGACCCGGCCACGGGTCAGCCGATGCTGGCGCCGTATCCGTCGGACAAGCGTCAACAATCCACCAAGAACTTCGAGCTGGATCGTTCCATCAGCCATACCAAGCAGCAGCAGGGTCGTCTGACCCGTCTGTCGGTGGCGGTGGTGGTCGACGACCAGGTCAAGGTCAACCCGGCCAATGGCGAAACCACCCGCAATCCGTGGAGCGCCGACGAATTGGCGCGCTTCACCCGCCTGGTGCAGGATGCCGTCGGTTTCGACGCCAGCCGCGGCGACAGCGTGAGTGTGATCAACGTGCCGTTCTCCGCCGAGCGCGGGGAAGTGATCGCCGATATTCCGTTCTACTCGCAACCCTGGTTCTGGGATGTGGTCAAACAGGTGCTGGGCGTGCTGTTCATCCTGGTCCTGGTGTTCGGTGTGCTGCGTCCGGTGCTGAACAACATCACCAACGGTGGCAAGAACAAGCAGCTGGCCGGTCTCGGCGACGTCGAGCTCGGTGGCATGGGCGGCCTGGATGGCGAGCTGGCCAACGACCGCGTGAGCCTCGGCGGTCCGCAGAGCATCCTGCTGCCAAGCCCGAGCGAAGGTTATGACGCGCAGTTGAACGCCATCAAGAGTCTGGTAGCCGAAGATCCGGGCCGTGTGGCACAGGTCGTCAAAGAGTGGATTAACGCCGATGAGTAATAACGCCGCCGTCACCCAGAAGTTGACCCGGGTCGATAAAGCCGCGATTTTGCTGCTGTCGCTGGGGTCGGCCGATGCTGCACAGGTATTGCGCCACATGGGGCCCAAGGAGGTCCAGCGTGTCGGCGTGGCCATGGCGCAGATGCGCAACGTGCATCGCGAGCAGGTCGAGCAGGTCATGAGCGAGTTCGTCGACATCGTCGGCGACCAGACCAGCCTGGGCGTCGGTTCCGACGACTACGTGCGCAAGATGCTGACCCAGGCCCTGGGTGAGGACAAGGCCAACGGCCTGATCGACCGGATCCTGCTCGGTGGCAACACCAGCGGCCTGGACAGCCTCAAGTGGATGGAGCCGCGCGCCGTGGCCGACGTCATTCGTTACGAGCACCCGCAGATCCAGGCGATCGTGGTGGCCTACCTCGACCCGGACCAGGCCGGCGAAGTGTTGAACAACTTCGACCACAAGGTGCGTCTGGACATCATTCTGCGGGTTTCCTCGCTGAACACCGTGCAGCCGGCGGCCCTGAAGGAACTCAACCAGATCCTCGAGAAACAGTTCTCCGGCAACTCCAACGCGGCCCGTACCACCCTGGGCGGTATCAAGCGTGCCGCGGACATCATGAACTTCCTCGACAGCTCGATCGAAGGCCAGCTCATGGATTCGATCCGCGAAGTGGACGAGGATCTGTCGACCCAGATCGAAGACCTCATGTTCGTCTTCAACAACCTGTCCGACGTCGACGACCGCGGCATCCAGGCGCTGCTGCGCGAGGTCTCCTCGGACGTGCTGGTGCTGGCGCTCAAGGGCTCCGACGAGAACGTCAAGGAAAAGATCTTCAAGAACATGTCCAAGCGTGCGGCGGAACTGCTGCGCGATGACCTCGAGGCCAAGGGCCCGGTCCGCGTCAGCGACGTGGAAACCGCGCAGAAGGAAATCCTCACCATCGCCCGCCGTATGGCCGAAGCCGGAGAAATCGTGCTCGGCGGCAAGGGCGGCGAAGAGATGATCTAAGGATCAAGCCATGACTGATCCAACCGATCTGATCCGCGCGCGAGACGTCAGCGGCTTCGACCTGTGGTCGCTGCCCAGTTTCGACCCGCATGTCGAAGAGCCCGAGCCGGAACCTGAGGAAGAGCCGCAGGCCGAGATCGAGGAGGTGCCGCTGGAGGAAGTCCAGCCGCTGACCCTCGAGGAACTCGAGACCATTCGCCAGGAAGCCTACAACGAAGGCTTCGCGGTGGGTGAGCGCGAAGGCTTCCACAGCACCCAGATCAAGGTCCGCCAGGAGGCCGAGGTGGCCCTGGGCGTCAAGCTGGCCAACCTCGAGCGGCTGATGAGCAACCTGTTCCAGCCCATCGCCGAGCAGGACCAGCAGATCGAGAAAGCCCTGGTGGGGCTGGTCGGGCACATCACCCGGCAGGTCATCCAGCGCGAACTCAAGAGCGATTCCAGCCAGATCGAGCATGTGCTGCGCGAAGCGCTGAAACTGTTGCCGCTGGAAGTCGACAACGTGCGGCTGTACATCAATCCGCAGGACTTCGAGCAGGTCAAGGCCTTGCGCGAACGTCACGAGGCGTCCTGGCGCATCGTCGAGGATGAGGCGCTGCTGCCGGGCGGTTGCCGGGTCGAGACCGAGCATAGCCGGATCGATGCCAGCGTCGAAACGCGGATCGAACAGGCGATTGCGCAACTGTTCGATCAGATGCACGAACAGTCGCTGCATCCGGCCCAGCCTGACCTCGAGGTCGACCTGGGTGAATTCCACGTGCCGCTCGGCACTCCGGAACCCGCCGATGCGTCTTGAACGGACCAGCTTCGGCAAGCGCTTGAGCACTTACGCCGATGCGATCAACCTGCCGGGGCAACCGATTCTCGAAGGGCGCCTGTTGCGCATGGTCGGCCTCACCCTCGAAGCCGAGGGCTTGCGCGCGGCCATGGGGGCGCGCTGCGTGGTGATCAACGACGACAGCTACCATCCGGTGCAGGTCGAAGCCGAGGTCATGGGCTTTTCCGGCAACAAGGTATTCCTGATGCCGGTGGGCAGCGTCGCCGGTATCGCGCCGGGGGCCCGGGTCGTGCCGCTGGCCGATACAGGCCGCCTGCCGATGGGCATGGGCATGCTCGGGCGGGTCCTGGACGGTGCCGGGCGGGCGCTGGACGGCAAGGGCGGGATGAAGGCCGAGGACTGGGTGCCGCTGGACGGCCCGACCATCAACCCGCTCAATCGTGACCCCATCCACCAGCCGCTGGACGTGGGCATTCGTTGCATCAACGGACTGTTGACGGTCGGTCGTGGCCAGCGTCTCGGGCTGTTCGCCGGTACCGGCGTCGGCAAGAGTGTGCTGCTGGGCATGATGACCCGCTTCACCGAGGCCGACATCATTGTGGTGGGGCTGATCGGCGAGCGGGGCCGCGAGGTGAAGGAGTTCATCGAGCACATCCTCGGTGAGGAAGGCCTCAAGCGTTCGGTGGTGGTCGCGTCCCCTGCCGACGATGCGCCACTGATGCGCCTGCGTGCGGCGATGTACTGCACACGGATCGCCGAATATTTCCGCGACAAGGGCAGGAATGTCCTGCTGCTGATGGATTCGCTGACGCGTTTCGCCCAGGCCCAGCGGGAAATCGCCCTGGCCATCGGCGAGCCACCGGCGACCAAGGGTTATCCGCCTTCGGTGTTCGCCAAGTTGCCGAAACTGGTGGAGCGGGCCGGTAATGCCGAGGCGGGTGGCGGTTCGATCACCGCGTTTTACACCGTGCTGTCGGAAGGCGACGACCAGCAGGACCCGATCGCCGACTCGGCGCGGGGTGTGCTCGACGGGCATATCGTGCTGTCGCGGCGTCTGGCCGAAGAGGGGCATTACCCGGCCATCGACATCGAGGCCTCCATCAGCCGGGTGATGCCGGCGGTGGTCAGTCCCGAACACATGAAGCGTGCGCAATACTTCAAGCAGCTCTGGTCGCGTTATCAACAGGCCCGCGACCTGATCAGCGTCGGTGCCTATGTGGCCGGCGGTGACCGCGAGACCGACACGGCGATCTCGCTGCAGCCGTCGATGGTCCAGTACCTGCGCCAGGGCCTCAACGACAACGTCAGCCTCGGCGAGAGCGACGCACACCTGTCGACGATCTTCGCCCCGGCGCCGGGCGGCTGATCCGGTCATGGCCCAGAGTCGTGCCGCGCGCCTGGCGCCGGTGGTGGAGATGGCCGAGAGCAAGGAGCGCACGGCTGCCCAGCGCCTGGGGTATTTCCAGGGGCAGGTGCAACTGGCGCAGAACAAGCTGGCTGACCTCGAGGGATTTCGCCTGCAGTATCAGGAGCAGTGGATCGAGCGTGGCCGGCACGGTGTGTCCAGCCAGTGGCTGCTGGGCTACCAGCAGTTTCTCAGCCAGTTGGACACCGCGGTGGCCCAGCAGCGCCAGAGCCTGGCCTGGCACCAGAACAACCTCGACAAGGGCCGGGTGACCTGGCAGGAAGCCTATGCCCGTGTCGAAGGCCTGCGCAAGCTGGTCCAGCGTTATATCGAAGAGGCGCGGATGCTGGAGGACAAGCGCGAGCAGAAACTGCTGGACGAACTGTCCCAGCGCCTGCCGCGCCATGACGTCTACTGAGCGTGAGGCACCCTGAACCCCACATTCCAGGCGGGGTCGCAGGTCAACCGCAGGTATTTTGACGGTCTTGGTTGCCCTGCCGTCAGCGGGGTGCTAAACCTTGTACACATTGCCACTGACAAGGAAGCTGGATCATGGCTGTAGAGTCTGCAGTAAGTGACAACGGCAGGAAATTGACGATCTCCATCAAGGGGCGCTTCGATTTCGGCAAGCATCAGGAATTTCGCGATTCCTACGAGCGGGTCGACACCAAACCCGACTCGGTGGTCGTCGATCTGAAGGATGCCACCTACCTCGACAGTTCGGCCCTGGGGATGCTGCTCCTGTTGCGTGATCATGCGGGCGGCGACAGCGCCGATATCCGTGTGATCAACAGCAACTCGGACGTGCGCAAGATCCTCGCCATCTCCAATTTCGACAAGCTCTTCGACATCGCCTGACGATCATGCAGTCCGACGAGGAGCCGCTGACGGTACTGATTGCCGAGGATGGTGCGGCGGACCGCTTGTTGCTGTCGAACATCGTGCGACGTCAGGGGCATACGGTGCTCACCGCCAGTGATGGCGCCGAGGCCGTCGAGGTGTTCCAGGCGCAGCGGCCGCAGCTGGTGCTGATGGACGCCCTGATGCCGGTGATGGATGGCTTCGAGGCAGCGCGTCGGATCAAGCGGCTGGCCGGCGAGTCGCTGGTGCCGATCATCTTTCTCACCTCCCTGACCGAAAGCAGCGCACTGGCTCGTTGTCTGGAGGCGGGCGGTGACGACTTTCTGGCAAA
This sequence comes from Pseudomonas sp. Tof1, assembly GCF_055390395.1. Lineage (NCBI taxonomy): Bacteria > Pseudomonadati > Pseudomonadota > Gammaproteobacteria > Pseudomonadales > Pseudomonadaceae > Pseudomonas > Pseudomonas sp. Tof1. Next base: position 1,825,769 of record NZ_AP024344.1, read on the forward strand.
ACCCTACAACCAGATCATCCTGGCCGCCAAGATCAAGGCAATGGACCGCCTGCGCCGGCTGCAGGCGACCGTGTTGCAGCAGCGCGACCTGATCGCCCGGCACCATGACTACCTGCTCAACGAGCAGCGGGTCGCCAAGGCGGTGTTCGACAAGGTCGCCCACTCCGGCTGCCTGCGGGCGCCGAATATCCGTTACCTGCAATCGCCCTACGCGTTGTTCAATGGCGACCTGTTGCTGGCGGCCTACACGCCGGGTGGCGACATGCACATCCTGCTCGGCGATTTCACCGGCCATGGCCTGCCGGCCGCCGTCGGCGCGATGCCGCTGGCGGAAGTTTTCTATGGCATGACCGCCAAGGGCTACGGGCCGGCGGAAACCCTGCGGGAGATGAACGCCAAGCTCAAGCGCATCCTGCCGGTGGACATGTTCTGCTGCGCCACCTTTCTGCGCCTGAGCCCGCAGCGACGGGCGGTCGAGGTGTGGAACGGCGGTATGCCCGACGGCTATCTGCACGATGTCGCCTCGGGCGAACGGCGCCCGCTGGAGGCCCGACACCTGCCGCTGGGGGTGCTGGGGGCCAAGGCCTTCGACGACCGCACCGAGGTTTATCCCATGGCCCGGGGGGACCGGATCATCCTGCTGTCGGACGGTGTCATCGATACCTGCAACGGCGATGAGCAATTGTTCGGTGTGGAGCGTCTGCACCAGGTCTTCGAGCGCAACCGGGATCCGGATCGGCTGTTCGAGGAGGTGCAGGAGGCGCTCAGGCAGTTCGGTGGCGTGGCCCGCGACGATATCAGCCTGGTCGAGATCGGCCTGCCCGAGATCGGCGTGCAGTTGCCGACGGCGGTGGTCTATTCCGACAGCGGCGAGTCCTGTCCGCTGGACTGGTCGGTCAACTTCGAGTTCCGCGCCGCGACGCTGCGGCGTTTCAACCCCTTGCCCTATCTGTTGCAACTGCTGATGGAGGTGCATGGGCTGCGGGCCCTCAGCGGTGCGTTGTACAGCGTACTCGCCGAGCTGTATTCCAATGCCCTGGAGCATGGCGTGCTGGGCCTGGACTCCAGCCTCAAGCGCGATGTGCGCGGCTTTGCGCAATACTATGAACAGCGTAACCAGCGTCTGCTCGACCTGAGCGAGGGGTTTGTCCGCGTCAGTCTGCGGGTGAGTCCGGAGGGGGCGGGTGGACGCCTGTCCATCGAGGTCGAGGACAGTGGTGCCGGTTTCGACTTCGAACGGGTCATGGAGCGTCCGCCGGAGGTTGAACGGTTGTCGGGGCGTGGGGTCGGGCTGGTCCGGCAACTGGGCCACAGTGCCCGCTGGTCGAAGGGTGGCCGGTGTGCCCACGTGGAGTTTTCGTGGGGCCTCAGGCATAATTCACGGGTGTTGATCAGGGAGCGAATCAGTGAGCGTCAATCAGGAAGAACACCTCGACTACGATGTGCTCAGCGCATTGCAGGAAGTCATGGAGGACGAGTATCCGGTGCTGCTGGACACCTTCCTTGACGATTCGGAAAAGCGCCTGGGCCAGTTGCATCAGGCTGACAACCCGACCGAGCTGGGCCTGGTTGCCCACAGCTTCAAGGGCAGCAGCAGCAACATGGGCGCGTTCCATCTGGCCGACCTTTGCCGGCAGTTGGAAGAGCAGGCGGCGCAGCTGCCGTTGCCGGAGGTCGAGGCTCTGCTCGGGCAGATCGATCGCGAGTACGAGCAGGTGCGCTATCTGTATGCGCGCGAGCGCGAGCGATTCCCGGTCAAACAGTAGTTCGCGCGGTTGCCGGGTAAGCTGGCCCGAACCTTGCTTGCACTCACTGCATCGAATTCACGATCCCTGTGCAGCGGAGACTGTGTTATGCCCCTCGCTCCCAATCCTTTTCTCCAGGCCAACGCTGCGGCCAAGTCCAAGGTGGACCTCGCGAGCAGCCAGCCGACTCCGGCTGCGCAGCCCAAGGACAACGGGTCCAGCTTTGCTCAGGTCTACAAGGACACCCAGAGCAAACCGGCCAAAGTAGCCGATAGCGTGGTCAAGTCGACTCGGGACAGCAGTGCCGCGGTACCGGCCAAAAAGGACGCGATCCCCAGCAAGCAGGACGATGCGGCAAAGCCGGCGGTTGCCGATAGCGGCAATTCCTTGCCTGCCAGCAAGACCGATGACAAGACCGCCACCGGCAGCGACACCGCTCAGGCTGGCAGTGATGACCAGGCGAGCACCGACGACAGCGGCAAGGACACCAGCGGCAGCACCGCGGTGGCGGATGCCGCTCCGGTGGACCCGGTTGTCGATCCGGCGTTGATCCAGGCCGTCGTCACGCCGCCGGCTGCTCAAACCCCGCCCGCGCCGGTGCAGCCGCAACCGGTGGTGGAGGCGCCGCTGGCGGCGGCTGTGACCGCAGCGCCGGCGCAGGCTGCCACGACACCGTCGAGCACCGACGACTTCGACCCGAACGCCGATCCGTTGGACAACCTGCCGGTCGTGCGCCTGGCGATGGAGCAGAGCGGTCACGTGTCGGCCGCCAGCCAATCGACCACCCCCAAGACCGCCGGCAACGGCGACCAGGATCCGACCCAGGCGCAGAACCTGGCCGGCAACCTGGGTATGCTGGTGGATCAGAAAACCGACACCGGCACCACCGAACAGGGCGGCGAGAAGTCCTTCAAGGGCCTGATCGAAGATGGCCTGAAGGATCTGAAAGGCGCTTCCAGCGACACCCGGGTCGATGATTTCGCCAATCGCCTGGCGGCCTTGACCCAGGCAGCGGTACCCAAGACCGCCAATGCCCTGCCGGTCAACCAGCCATTGGCCATGCACCAGAGCGGCTGGACCGAGGAAGTGGTCAACCGGGTCATGTACCTGTCGAGTGCCAACCTCAAGTCCGCTGATATCCAGCTGGAGCCGGCGGAGCTCGGGCGGCTGGACATCAAGGTCAACATGGCGGCCGATCAGACCACGCAGATCAATTTCATCAGCGGCCATGCCGGTGTTCGTGATGCGCTGGAAGGCAACCTGTTCCGTCTGCGCGAGATGCTCCAGCAGCAGGGCCTGGGCCAGACCGATGTCAGCGTGTCCGACCAGGCGCGTGGCTGGGCCGGCCAGGGGCAGGACCCGCAACAGCAGCAACAGCAGGCCCAGAAGGGCAGCAGCAACGGTGGCACCCGCGTTGACGGTGGCGATGATGAGCTGTCCGTCGCAGCGGTCGGTGACGCAGCGGCGGCGGCCGGCACCAGCGTCGTGGTGGGCTCCAGCGCGGTCGACTACTACGCCTGAGGCCGCGCCTTTCAGCGCCTTGTCCTTGCAGGTGCCGTACCGCCGGCTCCTGCCGGGAGCTGCACGCCTTCATGGAAGCGGTCGGGCGGGCGTCTTTGCCGCCCGGTGCCGCTCTCGTCCTTTCTTTCGCCAACTCTGGCATAACACTTGCTCCTGCCTAGCCGTGCGACTGTGAAAAACCGAATAGTGACGGATTATTGGCATGGCGAAGAGCGAAGCAGCAGCGGTAAAGGAACCAGGCGGGAAAAGCAAACTCAAGCTGATTATCGTGATCGTGGTGGCGCTGTTGCTGGCCATCGGTCTGTCCGTGGGTGCGACCTGGTATTTCATGCACAGTGCCCAGAGCAAGCCCGCACCGGAGGCGCATGCCGAGGCGGCCCCGGCCGGCAAGCAGCCGGCGATCTACGAGCCGATGGCGCCGGCCTTCGTTGCCAACTTCAAGGACGCCACCGGCCGCCAGCGCTACATGCAGGTGAGCATCACCCTGCTGGCGCGCAACCAGGCTGATCTGGATGCCCTCAAAGTGCACATGCCGGTGATCCGCAACAACCTGGTCATGCTGTTCTCCGGGCAGACCTACGAAACCCTCGCGACTCCGGTCGGTCAGGAACTGCTGCGCCAGAAGGCCACTGCCAGCGTGCAGGAAGTGGCCCAGAAAGAGGTGGGCAAGGTCGTGGTCGAACAGTTGCTCTTCACTAACTACGTACTGCAGTAGGATCACGACATGGCCGTGCAGGACCTGCTGTCCCAGGATGAGATCGATGCCCTCTTGCATGGCGTCGACGACGGTCTGGTACAGACCGAAAACGTTGCCGACCCCGGCAGCGTCAAAAGTTACGACCTGACCAGCCAGGATCGCATCGTCCGTGGACGCATGCCGACCCTGGAGATGATCAACGAGCGTTTCGCCCGCTATACCCGTATCAGCATGTTCAACATGCTGCGCCGTTCCGCCGACGTGGCGGTGGGCGGGGTACAGGTGATGAAGTTCGGCGAATACGTGCACTCGCTGTACGTGCCGACCAGTCTCAACCTGGTCAAGATCAAGCCGCTGCGCGGCACTGCGCTGTTCATCCTCGACGCCAAGCTGGTGTTCAAGCTGGTGGACAACTTCTTCGGCGGCGACGGGCGTCACGCCAAGATCGAGGGCCGCGAGTTCACCCCGACCGAACTGCGGGTGGTGCGCATGGTGCTGGAGCAGGCCTTCGTCGATCTGAAGGAAGCCTGGCAGGCGATCATGGAAGTCAACTTCGAGTACATCAACTCGGAAGTGAACCCGGCCATGGCCAACATCGTCGGCCCGAGCGAGGCGGTGGTGGTGTCCACGTTCCATATCGAACTCGACGGCGGTGGCGGCGACCTGCACGTGACCATGCCGTATTCGATGATCGAGCCAGTGCGCGAAATGCTCGACGCCGGCTTCCAGTCGGACCTCGACGACCAGGACGAGCGCTGGGTCAAGGCCCTGCGCGAAGACGTGCTGGATGTGGCCGTGCCGCTCAGTGCCACCGTGGCCCGCCGTCAGCTGCGCCTGCGGGACATCCTGCACATGCAGCCGGGGGACGTGATTCCGGTGGAGTTGCCCGAGGACATGATCATGCGCGCCAACGGCGTGCCGTCGTTCAAGGTCAAGCTCGGTTCCCACAAGGGCAACCTGGCGTTGCAAGTGATTTCGCCGATCGAGCGCCGTTGAGCGCCCGATCAGGCATGTACCGTTAACTGAATTTCTGCCCGCCGAGGATGACTCATGGCTGACGAACACGATATGAACGACCAGGCCCTGGCTGACGAATGGGCGGCCGCCCTGGAAGAGTCCGGTGAATCCGGCCAGGCCGATATCGACGCCCTGCTGGCGGCCGATGCGGCCACCGCGCCGGGCTCCAACCGCCTGCCGATGGAAGAGTTCGGCAGCATGCCGAGGAGCCAGGACCCGGTCACCCTCGATGGGCCGAACCTGGACGTGATCCTGGACATTCCGGTGTCGATTTCCATGGAAGTCGGCAGCACCGATATCAACATCCGCAACCTGCTGCAGTTGAACCAGGGTTCGGTGATCGAGCTCGACCGCCTGGCCGGCGAGCCGCTGGACGTGCTGGTCAACGGTACGCTGATCGCCCACGGTGAAGTGGTGGTGGTGAACGAAAAGTTCGGTATCCGTCTGACCGACGTGATCAGCCCGAGCGAACGCATCAAGAAGCTGCGCTGAATGAGCAGGTTCCTCGGCGCACTCCTGTGGCTGCCGGTCTCTGCGCTGGCCGCCGAGCCCGCGGCCACGGCGGCAGCGGCCCCTGCGTCGACGGTCGGTGGCGGGATGGCCGGGCAGTTGACGCAACTGGTGCTGGGCCTGCTGCTGGTGCTGGCGGTGATCTTCGTCCTCGCCTGGCTGGTGCGCCGCGTGCAGCAGGCGGGGCCGGCGGGCAAGGGGCAGGTGATCGAGGTCGTCGGCTCCCGTGCGCTCGGGCCGCGTGACCGGCTGGTGCTGGTGCAGGTCGGCAAGGAGCAGATCCTGCTCGGCCTGACGCCGGGTACGATCACCCCGTTGCACGTGCTCAAGGAGCCGGTCCAGGTGCCCAATGGCGAGCCGGCGGCCCGGAGTTCGCCCAACGCCTGATGGAATTGCTGGGTAAGGACAAGAAGTGATGGTTGCGTTGCGTTTCATCCTGACCCTGGCGCTGGTGCTGGCCACGCCGCTGGCGTTCGCTGCCGATCCGTTGTCGATCCCGGCGATCACCGTCGGCACGGGCGCCAACGGCCAGCAGGAATACTCGGTCAGCCTGCAGATCCTGCTGATCATGACGGCGCTGAGCTTCATCCCGGCGTTCGTCATCCTGATGACCAGCTTCACCCGGATCATCATCGTCTTCTCGATCCTGCGCCAGGCCCTGGGCCTGCAGCAGACGCCGTCGAACCAGATCCTCACCGGCATGGCGCTGTTCCTGACCCTGTTCGTCATGGCGCCGGTGTTCGACAAGGTCAACCAGCAGGCCCTGCAGCCCTATCTCGCCGAGAAGATGACGGCCCAGGATGCGGTGCTCAAGGCCCAGGGGCCGCTCAAGGATTTCATGCTGGCGCAGACCCGCAGCAGTGACCTGGAGCTGTTCATGCGCCTGTCCAAGCGCACCGACATCGCCTCGCCGGACCAGGCGCCGCTGACCATCATCGTGCCGGCCTTCGTCACTTCCGAGCTGAAGACCGCGTTCCAGATCGGTTTCATGATCTTCATCCCGTTCCTGATCATCGACCTGGTGGTCGCCAGTGTGCTGATGGCGATGGGGATGATGATGCTGTCGCCGCTGATCATTTCCCTGCCGTTCAAGATCATGCTGTTCGTGCTGGTGGATGGTTGGGCGCTGATCATCGGTACCCTGGCCAGCAGTTTTGGTGGTGTCTAGATATTTACGGGTAGCGCGCCATGACGCCTGAAGTAGCCATTGATATTTTCCGTGATGCCCTCTGGCTGACCACGCTGATGGTTTCGGTGCTGGTGGTGCCGAGCCTGATCGTCGGGTTGATCGTGGCGATGTTCCAGGCCGCCACGCAGATCAACGAACAGACCCTGGGTTTCCTGCCGCGCCTGCTGGTGATGCTGATTACCCTGATCGTGGCCGGGCCGTGGCTGGTGCAGAAGTTCATGGAGTACATCCAGTCGCTCTATGGCAGCATCCCGCAGGTCATCGGCTGACATGTCGCTGCTGGCGCTGACCGACGCGCAGATCAGCACCTGGGTCGCGAGCTTCATGTTGCCGCTGTTCCGGGTCGGCGCGGTGCTGATGACCATGCCGATCTTCGGTACCACCCTGGTTTCGCGACGGATCCGGATGTATTTCATCCTGGCCATTACCGTGGTGATCGCGCCCGGCCTGCCGCCGATGCCCGAAGTCCACCCGCTCGATCTCAGCGGGCTGATGCTGATCGCCGAGCAGATCATCATCGGCGCCTTGCTCGGTTTCTCCCTGCAACTGTTCTTCCAGGCCTTCGTGGTGGCCGGACAGATCGTCGCGATCCAGATGGGCATGGGCTTCGCCTCCATGGTCGACCCGGTCAATGGTGTCTCGACGGCGGTGATCGGGCAGTTCTTCACCATGCTGGTGACCCTGATGTTTCTCGGGATGAACGGTCACCTGGTGGTGTTCGAGGTGCTGACCGAGAGCTTCACCACCCTGCCGGTGGGCAGTGGCCTGGCGACCACGGATTTCTGGACGATCGTCGGCAAGCTCGGCTGGGTACTCGCCGCGGCGCTGATGCTGGTACTGCCGGCGATCACCGCGCTGCTGGTGGTCAACGTGGCCTTCGGCATCATGACCCGCGCCGCGCCGCAACTGAACATTTTCTCCATCGGCTTCCCGTTGACCCTGGCGTTGGGGATGCTGATCCTCTGGGTCAGCCTCGGGGATATTCTCAATCAGTATCAACCGCTGGTCGTCGAGGCCCTGCAGTTTTTACGTGAACTGGCACGGGCGCGCTGAGCATGGCAGAGAGCGAGAGCGGTCAGGACAAGACAGAAGAGCCCACGGAGAAACGCAAGAAGGACTCCCGGGAAAAGGGTGAGATCGCCCGCTCCAAGGAGCTCAATACGCTCGCGGTGATGCTGGCCGGGGCGGGTGGGCTGCTGGTCTTCGGCGGTACGCTGGCGCAGCAGATGGCCGAGCTGATGCGCTTGAACTTCACCCTGTCGCGCGAGGTGGTGCTCGACCAGCGCTACATGGCGATCTTCCTCATGCAGTCGGGCAAGCTGGCGATCCTGGCGGTGCAGCCGCTGCTGCTGACTCTGCTGATCGCCGCCTTCGTCGGGCCGATTTCCCTGGGTGGCTGGTTGTTCGCCGCCGGCAGCATGGCACCCAAGTTCAGCCGGATGAATCCGCTGGCCGGTCTCAAGCGGATGTTCTCGACCAAGGCCCTGGTGGAACTGCTCAAGGCCCTGGCGAAATTCTTCATCGTCCTGCTGGTGGCGCTGGCGGTGCTGTCGTCGGATATCGACGATCTGGTGCGGATAGCCCATGAGCCGCTGGAAATGGCGATTATCCACAGCCTGCAACTGGTCGGCTGGAGTGCCTTGTGGATGTCCCTCGGCCTGCTGCTGATCGCTGCGGTGGATGTGCCGGTGCAGTTGTGGGAAAGCCACAAGAAGCTGCTGATGACCAAGCAGGAAGTGCGCGACGAATACAAGGATCAGGAAGGGCGTCCCGAGGTCAAGCAGCGGATTCGCCAGTTGCAGCGGGAGATGTCCCAGCGTCGGATGATGGCGGCGATTCCCGAGGCCGACGTGGTCATCACCAACCCGACCCACTACGCGGTCGCGCTCAAGTACGATTCGGAAAAGGGCGGGGCGCCGATCCTGTTGGCCAAGGGTAACGACTTCATTGCCCTGAAGATCCGCGAGATCGCTGTCGAACACGACATCATGCTGCTCGAATCACCGGCCCTGGCCCGTTCGATCTACTACTCCACCGAGCTGGAGCAGGAGATTCCGGCGGGGCTGTATCTGGCGGTGGCGCAGGTGCTGGCGTACGTCTACCAGATCCGCCAGTTCCGCGCGGGCAAGGGCCGCCGGCCGGACCCGCTCAAGGACGACCTGCCGATTCCGCCGGAGTTGCGCCGCGATTCCTGATGGGCCCGCAAGTCTTGCTTTCCCCCGCATTTTCAACGTCTTCGTCATAGTTGGAGAGCTTCTTGCAGAAGCAGCTCCACGACGCCCGCAGGCGTCAAAAGTTTGCTTCAAGGTGACGAGGAATACCGGTGGATCGCACTCAACTCATCAACACTGCACGCAGCAACCTGGCCGGCCTCGGTCGGGGCAACCTGGGTGTGCCGCTGCTGCTGTTGGTCATGCTGGCGATGATGATGTTGCCGGTGCCGGCCTTCCTGCTGGACGTGTTCTTCACCTTCAACATCGCCCTGTCGATCGTCGTCCTGCTGGTCTGCGTGTATGCGCTGCGGCCGCTGGATTTCGCGGTGTTCCCGACCATCCTGCTGGTCGCCACGCTGTTGCGCCTGGCGCTGAACGTGGCATCGACCCGGGTGGTCATGCTCCATGGCCAGGAAGGCCATGCCGCCGCGGGCAAGGTGATCCAGGCTTTCGGTGAGGTGGTGATCGGCGGTAACTACGTGGTCGGTATCGTGGTCTTCGCGATCCTGATGATCATCAACTTCGTCGTGGTCACCAAGGGTGCCGGGCGGATTTCCGAGGTGAGCGCGCGTTTCACCCTCGATGCGATGCCCGGTAAGCAGATGGCGATCGATGCCGACCTCAACGCCGGCCTGATCGACCAGGCCCAGGCCAAGGCGCGCCGTGCGGAAGTGGCCCAGGAGGCCGAGTTCTACGGTTCGATGGACGGTGCCAGCAAATTCGTCCGCGGTGACGCCATCGCCGGCCTGCTGATCCTGTTCATCAACCTGATCGGCGGCATGGCGGTCGGCATCTTCCAGCACAACATGACATTCGCCGACGCCGGCAAGGTCTACGCCCTGCTGACCATCGGTGACGGTTTAGTGGCGCAATTGCCATCACTGTTGTTATCCACAGCCGCGGCCATCATGGTGACCCGTGCCTCCGGCTCGGAAGACATGGGCAAGCAGATCAACCGGCAGATGTTCGCTTCGCCCAAGGCCCTGGCCGTGGCGGCCGGCCTGATGGCGGTCATGGGGCTGGTGCCGGGCATGCCGCACATCTCCTTCCTCAGTCTGGCGCTGCTGGCCGGTGGTGCGGCGTACCTGGTCTGGAAAAAACAGAATGTTGCCAAGGCCCAGGCCCTGGCCGAAGTCCAGCGCCAGCAGGAACTGCTGCCGTCGCCGGCCCGCGCCATGGAAACCAAGGAACTGGGCTGGGACGACGTGACCCCGATCGACATGATCGGCCTGGAAGTGGGCTACCGCCTGATTCCGCTGGTGGATCGCAACCAGGGCGGGCAGTTGCTGGCGCGGATCAAGGGCGTGCGCAAGAAGCTGTCCCAGGACCTGGGCTTTCTGATGCCCACCGTGCATATTCGTGACAACCTCGACCTGGCGCCCAGCGCCTACCGCCTGACCCTGATGGGGGTGATTCTGGCCGAGGCCGAGATCTATCCCGAGCGCGAACTGGCGATCAACCCGGGGCAGGTCTATGGCACGCTCAACGGGATTACCGCCAAGGACCCGGCCTTCGGGCTGGATGCGGTCTGGATCGAGATCAGCCAGCGCGCCCAGGCGCAGTCGCTGGGCTACACCGTGGTCGATGCCAGTACCGTGGTCGCGACCCACCTCAACCAGATTCTGTACAAGCACTCCAGCGAGCTGATCGGTCACGAGGAAGTCCAGCAGCTCATGCAACTGCTGGCCAAGAACTCGCCGAAACTGGCCGAGGAACTGGTGCCGGGGATCATTTCCCTGTCGCACCTGCTCAAGGTGCTGCAGGCGTTGCTCGCCGAACACGTGCCGGTGCGCGATATCCGCACCATTGCCGAAGCGATCGCCAACAATGCCTCCAAGAGTCAAGATACTGCCGCTTTGGTTGCCGCCGTGCGTGTCGGTTTATCCCGCGCAATCGTCCAAAGCATTGTAGGGCTTGACTCCGAGCTGCCTGTGATCACCTTGGAACCCAGGTTGGAACAAATATTGCTCAATAGTCTGCAGAAGGCCGGACAAGGCTCGGAAGAGGGCGTTCTGCTCGAACCGAGCATGGCTGAAAAGCTTCAGCGTTCACTGATTGAGGCCGCCCAGCGTCAAGAGATGCAGGGGCAGCCGGTGATCCTGCTGGTAGCCGGTCCGGTTCGCGCGATGCTTTCGCGGTTCGGACGCCTGGCGGTACCCAGCCTGCATGTGCTGGCTTACCAGGAAATTCCGGACAACAAGCAAGTCACCATCGTTGCGACAGTAGGGCCCAACGGCTGAGGTAGTGGGTTATGCAAGTTAAGCGTTTTTTCGCCGCCGATATGCGTCAGGCCATGAAGCTGGTTCGTGACGAATTGGGCTCGGACGCGGCCATCATCGGCAACCGCCGGATCGCCGGCGGTGTCGAGCTGACGGCTGCGCTCGACTACAAGCTCTCGGCCCTGGCCCCACGGGTTCCGAACATGGAGCTCGAGGACGAGTTGCGCAAGACCCAGTCGCGGATCGTCACCGCCCAGGCCGAACTGAGCCTGCGCAGCGAAGGTGAAAGCGATGCAGGCACCAACCGCCAACTGTTCGCCGGCCTGCCGCTGACCGCGGCGGAGCCGCTGATCGAACCGACCTTCGACGAGCCACGCCGTCCGGCTCCGGCCCCGGCTGCAGCGGCCCCGGCGGTGGACCAGCGGGTTTTCGAGTCGATGCGCTCGGAGCTCAACGGCCTGCGTGAACTGCTGGAAGTCCAGCTCGGCTCGCTGGCCTGGAACCAGTTGCAGGGGCGCCAGCCGGAGCAGGCCAACCTGTGGCGACGCCTGCAGCGCATCGGCCTGTCCGGGCCGCTGTCGCGCGACCTGCTGGCACTGATCACCGACATCCAGGACCCACGCCAGGCCTGGCGCATGCTGCTGGCGCACCTGGCACGCATGATCGTCACGCCCGAGATCGAACCGCTGGAAGAGGGCGGGGTGATCGCCATGGTCGGCCCGGCCGGCATGGGCAAGACCACGACCCTGGCCAAGCTGGCCGCACGCTACGTACTCAAGTACGGCGCACAGAATATCGCGCTGGTAAGCATGGACAGCTTCCGCATTGGCGCCCAGGAGCAGCTCAAGACGCTGGGGCGGATTCTCAATGTCTCCGTGACCCATGTCGACCCCGGCCAGTCCCTGGCACAGGCCCTCGATCCGCTGCTGCGCAAGCGCGTGGTGCTGATCGACACCGCCGGCCTGCAGGCCAGCGACCCGGCCTTGCGCATGCAGCTGGAAAGCCTGGCCGGTCGCGGGATCAAGGCGAAGAACTATCTGGTCCTGGCCACCACCAGCCAGAAGCAGGTGCTCACCGCCGCCTACCATAGCTACAAGCGCTGTGGCCTGGCCGGTTGCATCCTGACCAAACTGGACGAGACGGCAAGCCTCGGCGAAGTGCTGAGCCTGGCCATCAGCCATGAACTGCCGGTGGCCTATCTGACCGATGGCCCGCGGATCCCGGACGATCTGCATCTGCCACGCCGTCACCAGCTGGTGAGCCGGGCGGTGAGTGTGCAGATGCAGGAAGAACCCAGCGAAGAGGCCATGGCCGATATGTTCGCTGACATCTACCACAGCCCCTCCAAACGAGTGGGGTGAGGTAACCATGAAGACGTTGCAACGCATCTACATCGATGGTCTGCCAGGCATTAGTCTCCCTCGGGAGCGCGCAGCCAGTTATGTGGCCTTCCGTCTACGCAAGACAAGGTAAGAAGAGAACATGGGTAGCATGCATCCCGTACAGGTGATTGCGGTGACCGGCGGCAAGGGTGGCGTCGGGAAGACTAACGTGTCAGTGAACTTGTCCCTGGCGCTGGCTGAGCTTGGCCGGCGTGTCATGCTGCTGGATGCCGACCTGGGCCTGGCGAATGTCGACGTTCTGCTGGGGCTGACCCCGAAACGGACCCTGGCCGATGTGATCGAGGGCCGCTGCGAGTTGCGCGATGTGCTGCTGCAGGGGCCTGGCGGGATCCGTATCGTGCCGGCGGCCTCAGGCACCCAGAGCATGGTCAATCTCAATCCGGCCCAGCATGCCGGCCTGATCCAGGCGTTCAGCGATATCGGCGACAATCTCGACGTGCTGGTGATCGACACCGCTGCGGGTATTGGTGACTCGGTGGTCAGTTTTGTCCGCGCGGCCCAGGAAGTGCTCCTGGTGGTCTGCGACGAGCCGACCTCGATCACCGACGCCTACGCGCTGATCAAGCTGCTCAACCGCGACTACGGCATGAATCGTTTCCGGGTGCTGGCCAACATGGCCCAGAGCCCGCAGGAAGGGCGCAACCTGTTCGCCAAGTTGACCAAGGTCACGGACCGCTTCCTTGACGTGGCCCTACAATACGTCGGCGCCGTTCCCTACGACGAATGCGTTCGCAAGGCCGTGCAGAAGCAGCGTGCGGTCTACGAAGCCTTCCCACGTTCGAAATGTGCCCTGGCGTTCAAGGCCATCGCGCAGAAGGTCGACACCTGGCCGTTGCCCGCCAACCCGCGGGGGCACCTGGAGTTCTTCGTCGAACGTCTGGTACTTCAAACGAGTGCGGGACCGGTGCTATGACTGCAAGTGGCTATCGCATGTATTCCAAGTCTTCGCGTGACAGCCAGTATGAATTGATCGAGCGATACGCGCCGCTGGTCAAGCGCATCGCCTATCACCTGCTGGCACGGCTGCCGGCCAGTGTTCAGGTCGAGGACCTGATCCAGGCCGGGATGATCGGCCTGCTCGAGGTTTCGACCAAGTACGACTCGGGCAAGGGCGCGAGTTTCGAGACCTATGCCGGTATCCGCATTCGTGGCGCGATGCTCGACGAGGTGCGCAAGGGCGACTGGGCACCCCGTTCGGTACACCGCAACACCCGCATGGTCAGTGACGCAATCCGCGCAATTGAAGCGAAAACCGGTCGCGACGCTAAAGATCATGAAGTTGCAGCCGAACTCCAGTTGAGTCTCGATGATTATTACGGGATTTTGAATGATACCTTGGGCAGCCGCCTGTTCAGTTTCGACGACCTGTTGCAGGACGGCGAACATGAAGGGTTGCATGAGGATGGCGCGAGTGCTCATCTCGAACCGTCGCGCGATCTGGAGGATGAACGCTTCCAGGCCGCACTGGCGGACGCGATCGCCAATTTGCCGGAGCGTGAGCGGCTGGTGTTGTCGCTGTACTACGACGAGGAGCTGAACCTCAAGGAAATCGGTGAGGTCCTGGGGGTCAGCGAATCACGGGTCAGCCAGTTGCATAGCCAGTGCGCAGCCCGTTTGCGGGGGCGTTTGGGAGAGTGGCGAGCGCGTTGACGGGGCAGTGTGTGGGGACACTGCGAACGAGACCGATGCAGCGTGTGACGGTGTATCGGCGGCTCGGCCGGTTGTGGTTTCCATGCAGTAGGGTACAGAGCCTTGTCGAGTGTTGTGCCGAATTGATTTAACAGCGCGTCCAGGTGCTGAAACGCGTTTAAGACTGCTTGGAGGTCGAATTGAACAAGAACATGAAAATCCTCATTGTTGATGACTTTTCAACGATGCGGCGGATCATCAAGAACCTGTTGCGTGATCTCGGGTTCACCAACACTGTCGAGGCCGATGACGGTACTACCGCCATTCCGGTGCTGAACAGTGGCAGCATCGACTTTCTGGTCACCGACTGGAACATGCCCGGCATGACCGGCATCGATCTGCTGCGCCACGTGCGTGCCGACGAGAAGCTCAAGCACCTGCCGGTCCTGATGGTAACGGCCGAGGCCAAGCGCGAGCAGATCATCGAGGCCGCACAGGCCGGTGTGAACGGCTATGTGGTCAAACCATTCACTGCCCAGGCGTTGAAAGAGAAGATCGAGAAGATCTTCGAACGCATCGGTTGATGAAGTCCGCCACGGGGGCGCTATGGAGCACTACGAATCCTCTCTGGGCGATTTTGAATCGACCCTGAAAAAACATGCTCGTGAGCTGGTCGAAAGCCTTGAAAAAGGCCGCTTCGGCGACGCCGTGCAAATGATCCATGAGCTGAACCAGGCCCGTGACCGCGGCTTGTATCTGGAAGTCGGCAAGCTGACCCGCGAGCTGCACAGTGCGATCGTCAATTTCCAGATCGATCCCACCATGCCGCAAGCCGAGGAAGTCTCGCAGATCACCGATGCCACCGAGCGCCTGTCCTATGTGGTCAGGCTGACCGAGGCTGCGGCCAACCGCACCATGGATCTGGTGGAGAGCGCGACCCCGCGGATCAATGGCCTGAATGACGAGGCCAAGGCGCTGAGCGCCGACTGGGGGCGGTTCATGCGGCGCGAGGTCGGTGCCGAGGAATTCCGTGCGTTGGCCCGCCGGGTCGACAGTTTTCTGACGCGCAGCGAGCAGGAAACCCAGGCGGTTTCGAGCGAGCTCAACGACATCCTGCTGGCCCAGGATTATCAGGATCTGACCGGCCAGGTGATCAAGCGCGTCACGCAGATGGTCACCGAGGTCGAGAGCAACCTGCTCAAGCTGGTGCTGATGGCCAGCCATGTGGATCGCTTTGCCGGCATCGAACATGACCGTGAAGCGATCCTTGCGCAAAAAGATCCACAAAAACAAATGGCAAAGGGTGAAGGTCCGCAGATTCATGCCGATAAACGTGAAGACGTTGTGTCCGGCCAGGACGATGTCGACGATTTGCTTTCCAGCCTTGGATTCTAGGAGCACCCATACACATGAGCTTCGGCGCCGATGAAGAGATCCTTCAGGATTTCCTGGTTGAGGCCGGCGAGATTCTTGAGCAACTGTCCGAACAACTGGTCGAGCTGGAAAGCCGGCCGGACGATGCGGACCTGCTCAATGCCATCTTTCGCGGTTTTCACACTGTAAAAGGGGGCGCCGGCTTCCTTCAGCTCAACGAGCTGGTGGAGTGCTGTCACATCGCCGAGAACGTGTTCGACATCCTGCGCAAGGGTGAGCGTCGCGTCGACGCCGAGCTGATGGACGTGGTCCTGGAAGCGCTCGATGCGGTCAACGGCATGTTCGGCCAGGTGCGCGAGCGCAGCCCGATCACTCCAGCGACCCCGGAGCTGCTGGCGGCCCTGTCGCGCCTGGCGGAACCCGCCGGTGCCGAACCGGCGCCGGAGCCCGTGGCCGAGGTCGCGGCAGCCGAGCCGGAACCGGTGGCCGAAGCGGTCGCCGAAAGCCCGTCCGGTGACATCACCGACAATGAATTCGAACAGTTGCTCGACTCCCTCGACGGTGGCAAGGCCGATGCGCCACAAGCCGCCAGCGAAGGCGAGGCCGAGAGCGATGAAATCACCGATGCCGAGTTCGAGTCCCTGCTCGACCAGTTGCATGGCAAGGGCCAGTTCGCGCCCGACGCTGTGGCGGCTTCGGCCCAGGCACCGACCGCCGAGGCGGCCGGTGAGCAGCCTGACAGCGGCGACATTACCGACGACGAATTCGAAGCCCTGCTCGATCAGTTGCATGGCAAGGGCACGTTCAAGGTCGAGGGGATCGACACCGCTGCGGCGGCGGCCCAGGCCGCGGAAGTGACCGGTGCCTCCGGCAGCGACCTGATCACCGATCAGGAGTTCGAGTCCCTGCTCGACGAACTGCACGGCAAGGGCAAGTTCACCGATGTGGCGGCCAGTGCCGCCGCGCCGGCCGTCGCCAAGCCGGCCGCCGTCTCTGCACCGGCCGCTGCCTCGGCCACTTCCGCCCCGGCCGCCAAGGCTCCGGCGGCAGCGGCTGCGGCCTCACCGGCGCCAGCGGCGAAAGCGGCCCCCGCACCGGCTGCCGCCGCAGCGGCCCCGGCTCCGGCCCGTGCCCCGGCACCAGCCGCCGCGGGCGCAGGCGACAAGCCGGCTGCCAGTGAAGCGGAAACCACGGTGCGGGTCGACACCGCGCGCCTGGACGAGATCATGAACATGGTCGGCGAGCTGGTGCTGGTGCGTAACCGCCTGGTGCGCCTGGGGCTCAACAGCGGCGACGAGGCCATGTCCAAGGCGGTGTCCAACCTCGATGTGGTGACCGCCGACCTGCAGACCGCGGTGATGAAGACCCGCATGCAGCCGATCAAGAAAGTCTTCGGCCGCTTCCCGCGCCTGGTCCGTGACCTGGCCCGGCAGTTGAAGAAAGAGATCAACCTGGAACTGGTGGGTGAGGAAACCGACCTCGACAAGAACCTCGTCGAGGCACTGGCCGACCCGCTGGTCCACCTGGTGCGCAACTCGGTCGACCACGGTATCGAAGAGCCGGCCGACCGCGAAGCGATGGGCAAGCCGCGCAGTGGCCGGGTGGTGCTTTCGGCCGAACAGGAAGGCGACCACATCCTGCTGTCGATCTCCGATGACGGCAAGGGCATGGATGCCGACGTGCTGCGCAGCATCGCCGTGAAGAAGGGCCTGATGGACAAGGATGCGGCGGATCGCCTGAGCGAGACCGACTGCTTCAACCTGATCTTCGCCCCGGGTTTCTCGACCAAGACCGAGATCTCCGACGTGTCCGGCCGCGGCGTCGGCATGGACGTGGTGAAGACCAAGATCGCCCAGCTCAACGGCACCATCAATATCTACTCGACCAAGGGCAAGGGCTCGAAGATCGTCATCAAGGTGCCGCTGACCCTGGCGATCATGCCGACCCTGATGGTCATGCTCGGCAACCAGGCCTTCGCGTTCCCGCTGGTCAACGTCAACGAGATCTTCCACCTCGACCTGTCGCGCACCAACGTGGTCGACGGCCAGGAAGTGGTGATCGTGCGCGACAAGGCCTTGCCGCTGTTCTATCTCAAGCGCTGGCTGGTCAGTTCCGCTGTTCATGAAGAGCAGCGCGAGGGCCATGTGGTGATCCTTTCCGTCGGCACCCAACGCATCGGCTTTGTCGTCGATCAATTGGTTGGCCAGGAGGAAGTGGTAATCAAGCCTCTGGGCAAAATGCTGCAGGGAACCCCGGGCATGTCGGGCGCCACCATCACCGGTGACGGTCGCATCGCGCTGATTCTCGATGTGCCGAGCATGCTCAAGCGTTACGCCGCGCGGCGTATTTGATTCTGGTACGGCGACAGGACATGAGTCCTGCGCCGTGTCTAACGGAGTGTTTATGGTAGTCAAGGTCCTGGTGGTGGATGACTCGGGTTTTTTCCGCCGCCGCGTCTCGGAAATCCTTTCGGCGGATACGAGCATCCAGGTCGTCGGTACGGCGACCAACGGTAAAGAAGCGATTGATCAGGCGCTGGCGCTCAAGCCGGATGTGATCACCATGGACTATGAGATGCCGATGATGGATGGCATCACGGCAGTGCGGCACATCATGCAGCGCTGCCCGACTCCGGTGTTGATGTTTTCCTCCCTGACCCACGAAGGCGCCCGCGTCACGCTCGACGCGCTGGATGCCGGTGCCGTGGACTTCCTGCCGAAGAACTTCGAAGACATCTCGCGCAACCCCGAGAAGGTCAAGCAACTGCTGTGCGAGAAGGTTCACAGCATCTCGCGCAGCAACCGTCGTTTCAGCAGCTACAGTGCCCCGGCGCCGCAGCCCGCTGCCGCTCCGGCACCGTCCGCCACCAGCAGTTTCTCCAGCAGCCATGCCCCGGCTCCCGCGCCGGTACGCAATGCGCCGCCGCCCAGCCGCAGCGCGCCACCGGCCGCCACCGCCAGCACTTCCGGCACGCCCAAGCGCAAGGCCTACAAGCTGGTGGCGATCGGTACCTCGACGGGTGGGCCGGTGGCCCTGCAGCGCGTGCTGACGCAATTGCCGGCGAACTTCCCGGCGCCGATCGTGCTGATCCAGCATATGCCGGCCGCCTTCACCAAGGCCTTTGCCGAGCGCCTGGACAAGCTCTGCCGGATCAGCGTCAAGGAAGCCGAGGATGGTGACATCCTGCGTCCGGGCCTGGCCCTGCTGGCGCCAGGTGGCAAGCAGATGATGGTCGACGCCCGCGGCGCGGTGAAAATCCTGCCGGGCGACGAGCGTCTCAACTACAAGCCTTGCGTGGACATCACCTTCGGTTCCGCGGCCAAGTCCTATGGCGACAAGGTTCTGGCGGTGGTGCTGACCGGCATGGGTGCCGACGGTCGTGAAGGCGCGCGCCTGCTCAAGCAGGGCGGCAGTGCGGTCTGGGCCCAGGATGAAGCGAGCTGCGTGATCTATGGCATGCCAATGGCGATCGTCAAGGCCGACCTGGCCGACGCCGTCTACAGCCTGGACGATATCGGCAAGCACCTGGTCGAGGCCTGTCTCTGATGGATGTGTTGAGCCTCATCGGTATCATCATGGCCTTTGTCGCCATTATCGGCGGCAACTTCCTCGAAGGCGGTCATATCGGCGCCCTGGCCAACGGCCCGGCGGCGCTGATCGTGCTCGGCGGGACCATCGGCGCGGCGTTGCTGCAGTCGCCGATGAGCGCCTTCAAGCGTGCCATCCAGATTCTCGGCTGGATCTTTTTCCCGCCCCGGGTCGACCTGGCCGGCGGTATCGACCGGGTGGTCAACTGGAGCCTCACCGCGCGCAAGGAAGGCCTGCTGGGCCTGGAAGGCGTGGCCGATACCGAACCCGACAGCTACTCGCGCAAGGGCCTGCAACTGCTGGTCGACGGCGCCGAGCCGGAAGCCATCCGCAGCATTCTCGAGGTGGATTTTTTCACCCAGGAAAGCCGTGACATCGAAGCCGCCAAGGTCTTCGAAAGCATGGGCGGCTACGCCCCGACCATCGGCATCATCGGTGCGGTGATGGGCCTGATCCACGTCATGGGCAACCTCAGCGATCCGTCGCAGTTGGGCAACGGCATCGCCGTGGCCTTCGTCGCCACCATCTACGGCGTGGCCAGTGCCAACCTGGTGCTGCTGCCGATCGCCAGCAAGCTGAAGTCGATCGCGGTACGCCAGTCGCGCTATCGCGAGATGCTGCTCGAAGGCATCCTGTCGATTGCCGAAGGCGAGAACCCGCGCTCCATCGAATTGAAGCTCCAGGGCTTCATGGATTGATGGAGTAGTCATGGCCAGGCGTCGCCACCACGAAGAGCATGTGAACCACGAGCGTTGGCTGGTCTCCTATGCCGACTTCATCACCCTGCTGTTCGCGTTCTTCGTGGTCATGTATTCGATCTCGTCGATCAACGAAGGCAAGTACAAGATCATTTCCCAGGCGCTGGTCGGCGTGTTCACCGATGCCGACCGCAGCATCAAGCCGATCCCCATCGGCAACGAGCGCCCGGTCACCGTCAAGCCGGCCGATCCGCTGATCAAGGATGCCGAGCAGACCGACGCGGCCCTGGGGCAGGGCGCGGCGGACCCGCTCAAGAGCATCGCCGACGATATCAGCGCGGCGTTCGGCGACCTGATCAGCTCCAACCAGATGACTGTGCGCGGCAACGAACTGTGGGTGGAGATCGAGCTCAATTCCGGCCTGTTGTTCGGCAGCGGCGATGCCTTGCCCAGCGACAAGGCGTTCGACATCATCGCCAAGGTGGCGAAAATCCTGAAGCCGTTCGACAACCCGATCCATGTCGAGGGCTTCACCGATGATCAGCCGATCCGCACGGCGCAGTATCCGACCAACTGGGAACTGTCCTCGGCGCGTTCGTCGAGCATCGTGCGGATGATGGCGATGGAGGGGGTCAACCCGCAGCGCATGGCGTCGGTGGGTTATGGCGAGTTCCAGCCGGTGGCCAACAACGCCACGGCCGAAGGGCGCGCGCGCAATCGCCGGGTGGTACTGGTGGTGTCGCGCAACCTCGACGTGCGACGCAGCCTGACCGGTACCGGCACCGCCAATGCAACACCCGATGCGGCATTGAAGCGGGCTGGCACACAAACTGCACCGCCAGCGGTAAAGCAAGCGGTACGCGAGAGCTCCGTCAATTCTCCGGCACCTGCTCTATAACTTGGCGCTATTTCTCGGCGGGCCTGGGGTTTGGCCGGGAGGAACACACTGAATGAGAGTCTGGGCAGTAGCCAATCAAAAAGGTGGCGTCGGTAAGACCACTTCCTCCATCGCTCTGGCCGGGCTGCTGGCCGAGGCGGGCAAGCGTGTGGTCGTCGTCGACCTCGACCCGCACGGGTCGATGACCAGCTACTTCGGCTACGATCCGGACACTCTGGAGCACAGCAACTTCGACCTGTTCCAGCACAAGGGCCAGGTGCCCGAGGGCCTGCCGGGCCAGTTGCTGCTGTCCACCAGTGACGAACGGATTTCCCTGCTGCCGTCCAGCACCGCGCTGGCGACCCTCGAGCGCCTGTCGCCGGGCCAGAGCGGCCTTGGCCTGGTGATCGCCAAGAGTCTGGCGCAACTGTGGCAGGACTTCGACTACGCGGTGATCGACAGCCCGCCGCTGCTGGGCGTGCTGATGGTCAATGCATTGGCGGCCAGCCAGCAGCTGGTGGTGCCGGTCCAGACCGAACACCTGGCGGTGAAAGGCCTGGAGCGCATGGTCAACACCCTGGCGATGATCAACCGATCGCGCCGCCAGGCCTTGCCGTTCACCATCGTGCCGACCCTGTTCGACCGGCGTACCCAGGCCTCCATGGGCACCTTGCGGGTACTGCGCGACAAGTTTCCCGAGGCGATCTGGCAAGGCTACATACCGGTCGACACACGCCTGCGCGATGCCAGCCGGGCAGGGGTCACGCCCTCGCAGTTCGACGGCAAGAGCCGGGGCGTGCTGGCCTACCGTGCCTTGCTCAAGCATCTGCTGGCCCAGCAGCTCGTACCGCAGGTGGCCTGACGTGTTGCACTCAAGTCACCTGCCGTTTCAGCCGATAACTCCTACAGGACACTGTAGCGGGACATTTCCATGGGCATTCAGATGATCCGTCCCGTCGATATCACTACCCGTCCGCAACTGGCGCTGCAGTCCTATCTGGACGCCTTGCTCCAGGAGGCGACCGAAGAACTGCCGGTGGAGCTGGCGGTCGAGCCGGCAGTCGAGATCCCGCTGCCGGTCGAACCCGAGCCGGTCAGCGAGCTGGATGAATTCCAGGCCGCGGTGCTGGAGGAACAGGCCCGCGATGCCCTGGCCGCCCAGGCGCTGGCGGTGGCGTCGGCGCCGCTGGCCAAGGTCGACGTGCCAGTGGCCCGGGCCGAGGTGCCGGTGGTCGAGCCGGTCGCGCCGGTGCTGGTGGAGCCGGTGGTCGAGGTGCATCTGCCTCCCGCCGAGCACACGCCACCGCCGCCGGTGGCGGGCGATTCGCGTCCGTATTGGGCGGCGGAGCCGTTCGAATGCCTGTTGTTCGACGTCGCCGGGCTGACCCTGGCGGTGCCGCTGGTCTGCCTCGGGTCGATCTATTCCCTGGCCGGCCAGGAGCTGACGCCACTGTTCGGGCAACCGGAATGGTTCCTCGGCATACTGCCGAGCCAGGCCGGTAACCTGAAGGTGCTGGATACCGCCCGCTGGGTGATGCCCGATCGCTATCGCGACGACTTCCGCCAGGGGCTGCAATACGTTATTTCGGTTCAGGGCTATGAGTGGGGGCTGGCGGTGCATCAGGTCAGCCGTTCGCTGCGCCTGGACCCCAACGAGATCAAATGGCGCACCCAGCGTGGGCAGCGGCCGTGGCTGGCTGGCACGGTCATCGAACACATGTGTGCGTTGCTCGACGTCTCCGAGCTGGCCGAGTTGATCGCCAGCGGTGCCGTCAAGCAAATGCAGTTGAACAAGCCGACATAAACAACAGCCCAGGGCGACCAGTGCGCCAGGGCGTCAGACAGCACACACACCGTATCAACGGTAATCGAGGGGCAGGGGTATGAATAAGTCAGCGTCTTCACAGGGTTCCGATGATCCAATCCTGCAGTGGGTGACGTTCAAGCTGGACAATGAGTCCTACGGCATCAACGTGATGCGGGTCCAGGAAGTCCTGCGCTATACCGAAATCGCCCCGGTACCGGGTGCGCCAAGCTACGTGCTGGGGATCATCAACCTGCGCGGCAACGTCGTCACCGTGATCGACACCCGCCAGCGTTTCGGCCTGATGCCGACCGAGGTCAACGACAACACCCGTATCGTCATCATCGAGGCTGACAAGCAGGTGGTCGGGATCATGGTCGACAGCGTGGCGGAAGTGGTCTACCTGCGTCAGTCGGAAGTCGAGACCGCACCGAACGTCGGCAACGAAGAGTCGGCCAAGTTCATCCAGGGCGTCTGCAACAAGAACGGCGAACTGCTGATCCTGGTCGAGCTGGACAAGATGATGACTGAAGAAGAATGGTCCGAGCTGGAGAGCATCTGATTGATTCTTGAGGTCGTAGTCATCCTCCTGGTCCTGTTGTGGATCGGGACAGTGGTGATGTTCCTGATCCACGTGCGCAATCAGCAGAAGATTGCCGCACAGCAGGCCGAGGGTGATGCGTTGCGAGACCAGCGCATCAAGGAACTGGCCCGTCGGGTCGACAACTTTCAGAACGGCACGGTGCGCATGGGCGAGGATCTGCACGAGTTGCGTGCGGTGGTCGCGCCCCTGCCGGACAAGCTGGCCCAACTGGAACAGCGCGATCCCTCGACCCTGTCCTTCGCCCAGGCCGCCCGGCTGGTCGGCATGGGGGCCAGCGTCGATGAACTGACCCAGGCCTGTGGGCTGACCCAGGCCGAAGCCGAGCTGATGAGCAAGCTGCATCGCAGTTGAGCCGGACGCAGCTCCGTCCGTGGTCGGCTGGCGGATAGGGCAGGGTTCAGGCAGGCCTCCCGGCCTGCCTTCACATTCAGTAATCGTCGCCCCGCTCGGTCACGTCCTTTTCCAACGGCTGCGGCAGCGGCTCGAAACCCTGGGGTACCTTGCCCTTCAGATTCCAGGCGAAAGCGATGATCACCGCGATGGTTCGGTACAGCTCCTCGGGAATGCTGTCGCCCAGTTCCAGGCGTGCCAGCAGTTTCACCAGCTCGGCGTTCTCGTAGATCGGCACTTCGTAGTCGCGGGCCAGCTTGAGGATGGCTTCGGCCAGTGCCTCGTCGCCCTTGGCGGTCAGGGTCGGGGCCTGCTGGCCGTCGTACTTGAGGGCGATGGCCTGGCGTGGGGGGTTGGGGTTTCTCATGCGGTTTCGTCGACCCAGCGTTGTTCCAGTCGGGTTTGATTGCCCTGCGGCGGCGTGCCCCGGTGGCAGTCGAGTTCGCCGACGTTGAGCCCGGAGGCGAGCAGGCGCTCGCGCAGGGCGTCCAGCTGGCTTTCGATCAGGCTTGCGGTTTGCTCGCGTTCGGCCCAGAGATGGCCGGACAGGCTGCCGCTCAGCAGTTGCGCCTGGACGTGCAGCGGGCCCAGCGGGTCGAGGTCGAAGGCCAGCTCCACGCGCCACAACTGGGCTTTCTGTTCGCGTGGCTCGGCCTTCTCGGACGATGGCCGTTCTTCCCGTTCCTCGCGCTGGATCCTGACCTGCAGGGGCACGATGTCCTGCAGGTTGCGCATGGGAATTTCCAGTTGCCAGGTGGTCTGCAGGTTGCCATCAGGGGTGCGGCCGGTCTGTTCCAGGCTCGACAGCTGGTGGCTCTGCAGGCGTGAGACGGCTGCCGCGGCGAGGCGCAACAGGTTCTCCAGGTCGCCTTCGCCGGCCAGGTTCTGCAGCAGCCGCGAGGGCAGCGGAAAGCTGATCGGCTGTGGCTTGCCGCCGACCTGGCCGAGCGCACCCAGAGCGCTGCGGACAAAGCCCGGCAGGGCCTGGGCGAGCACCGCGGCGCTGGCGCCCGGGTTGCTCGCGGCACCGTCCGGCAACTGCGGCATGATCTGCGCGATCAGGCGCAGCAGGTTGCCCTTGAGGTCGGGCACCATGGCCGGGTTCTGGCCCGCCAGCAGCCTGGCTTCGAGGAACAGCCCGCTGTTCTGCAGGAGCTGGGCCAGGGTCTTGGGATTGCTCAGTTGGCTGATGTCCGGCAGGTCGCCGAGCAGGGTGGCGATGGCGCTGCGCAGTTCGGCCGGCAGCCCGGCGCTATCCGGCAGGTTCTGCAGGCTGTTGAGCAGGCCTTCCAGCGAGCCTTGGCGGCCTTGTTGGGCGAGCAACTGTTGGGTCACCGCCAATTGGTCCAGGCGTGCGCCCTGCGGTACGAAGGTCAGGCTCTGCGAGCCTTCGACCAGGGCGCTGAGCAGGCTGCCGATGCGCAGCGGTTGCGGGCTGTCGAGGGTCAGCGTGGTGCCGCTGAGGGCGGTGTTGAGCAGGCCCACCAGCGAACGATAGACCTGCGGCTGGCCCGGTACCTGCGGCAATGCCTGGCTGGTCAGGACCTTGCCCTGCAACAGCGTGCCGACCGGCAGTTGCGTGGTGTCGAGGCGGGTCAGGGCGGCGACGCTGGCACTGAGCGCCTGTTGCACGGTGATCGCCAGGTTGCCGGCCGAGGGCTGGGTCACGGTCAACTGGGCGCCCTGGGGCAGAGGCTGGTTGCTGCTGGCCTGCACGGTGGTCTGGCGGCCGTTGTCGGTGGTCAGCTTGAGCAGCAGCTGGAAGGTCTGGTCGGTCTGTTTGAGCGACAGCACATCGGCCCTGGCGCTTTGCCCGGGGCGATCAGTCCTTCCTGTGGCAGTGTCAGCTTCAGCAATTCGCCGGCGAGCACTGCCGGGCGGCTGCCGGCCGGAATCAACTGGGCCAGCCCAGGGATATTGAATTCGCCTGTCATCGGGTCGCAACCTGTCGAGATAGCCCTCTTGGGAGTAGGGCAATGCATGTATAATGCCGCGCCGTCTCCCGAAACAATGTTCAAACTATCGCATAAATTGACCCAGCTCTCTGGAACGGGCTGCAAAAGCATTTATGCTGCCTTACGTTAACGGCCGCGTCATGGCCGACTTGAGAACCGCAAAAGGCTTCGATCATTTGACCAGCCCTCTTCTAGAAGCCGTAGCGCTTGCCTGTGAGCGTGATTGGCGGATGCTGTTCGAGAACCTCGAACTGCGCCTGAGTCCCGGCGACATGTTGCAGATCAGCGGCCCCAACGGCAGCGGCAAGACCAGCCTGCTACGCCTGCTGGCCGGCCTGATGCAGCCCACCAGCGGCGAGATCCGCCTCAATGGCCAGCCGCTGAACAGCCAGCGCAGCGAACTGGCGCGCACGCTCCTGTGGATCGGCCATGCCGCCGGGATCAAGGACTTGCTGAGTGCCGAGGAGAACCTGCGCTGGCTCTGTGCACTGCACCGGCCGGCCGAGCGCGAGGCGATCTGGCAGGCCCTGGCCGCTGTCGGCCTGCGCGGTTTCGAGGATGTGCCCTGTCATACCCTGTCCGCCGGCCAGCAGCGCCGCGTGGCCCTGGCCCGGCTGTACCTGGACAGCCCGCCGCTGTGGATTCTCGACGAACCCTTCACCGCCCTCGACAAGCAGGGCGTGGCGCAACTGGAAGAGCACCTGGCCGGTCATTGCGAGCGGGGCGGCATGATCGTGCTGACCACCCACCACAGCCTGACGCGGGTGCCGGCCGGTTACCGCGACCTCGATCTCGGGCGGTGGGCGGTATGAGCGTTTTCGGTCTATTGTTTGCCCGCGAGGCGCGGCTGTTGTTCCGCCGTCCGGCCGAGCTGGCCAACCCGCTGGTGTTCTTCGCCATCGTGATCGCGCTGTTTCCGCTGGCGGTCGGTCCCGAGACGAATATGTTGCAAACCTTGTCTCCGGGGCTGGTCTGGGTCGCGGCGCTTTTGTCCGTCCTGCTCTCGCTGGACGGGCTTTTCCGCGGTGATTTCGAGGATGGTTCCCTGGAACAGTGGGTCCTTTCGTCGCACCCCCTGGCCCTTCTGGTGCTGGCCAAGGTGCTGGCACACTGGGTGTTTTCCGGGCTGGCGCTGGTGCTGCTGTCACCCTTGCTGGCGCTGATGCTCGGCTTGCCGACGGCCTGCCTGCCGGTGCTGCTGTCATCGCTGCTGCTGGGCACGCCGGTGCTGAGCCTGCTCGGTGCGGTGGGCGCGGCGCTGACGGTGGGACTCAAGCGCGGCGGCCTGCTGCTGGCGCTGCTGATCCTGCCGCTGTATATCCCGGTACTGATTCTCGGCAGCGGGGCCCTGCAGGCCGCGTTGCAGGGCATGCCGGCAACGGGTTATCTGCTCTGGCTCGGCAGCCTGGCCGCCCTGGCGGTGACCCTGGCACCTTTTGCAATAGCGGCTGGCCTGAAGATCAGCGTCGGCGAATAATGAGGTCTGGCCGGTTTCCGGCCAGCAAAGACCCTGGATGTACCGTGATGAACTGGACTTGGTTTCATAAGCTGGGCTCGCCCAAATGGTTTTATGGCATCAGCGGGCGCCTGCTGCCCTGGCTGAGCATCGCCGCCGTACTGCTGATCGGCAGCGGCGTGGTCTGGGGGCTGGCCTTCGCGCCGCCGGACTATCAGCAGGGCAACAGCTTTCGCATCATCTACATCCATGTGCCGACGGCCATGCTTGCCCAGTCCTGCTATGTGATGCTGGCGGTCTGCGGGGTGGTGGGGCTGGTGTGGAAGATGAAACTGGCCGATGTCGCCCTGCAGTGTGCGGCACCCATCGGTGCCTGGATGACCGCCGTGGCGCTGGTCACCGGCGCCATCTGGGGCAAGCCGACCTGGGGCGCCTGGTGGGTGTGGGACGCGCGCCTGACCTCGATGCTGATCCTGCTGTTCCTCTATTTCGGCCTGATCGCCCTGGGCAACGCCATCACCAACCGTGACAGCGCGGCCAAGGCCTGTGCGGTGCTGGCGATCGTCGGCGTGATCAACATCCCGATCATCAAGTACTCGGTGGAGTGGTGGAACACCCTGCACCAGGGCGCGACCTTCACCCTGACCGAGAAGCCGGCGATGCCGGTGGAAATGTGGCTGCCGCTGCTGCTGACCGTGCTCGGTTTCTACTGCTTTTTCGGTGCCGTGGTGCTGCTGCGCATGCGCCTTGAAGTGCTCAAGCGCGAGGCCCGGGCCAGTTGGGTCAAGGCCGAGGTCCTGAACGAACTGGAGGCGGCCCGATGATTTTTGCTTCATTCGGCGATTTTCTCGCCATGGGCCATCACGGCCTGTACGTCTGGTCGGCCTATGGCATCTGCCTGGCGGTCCTGCTCATCAACGTCGCCTCGCCGCTGCTCGCCCGTCGGCGTTACCTGCAACAGGAGGCGCGTCGTCTGCGCCGGGAGAATAGTCAGTGAACCCGCTGCGCAAGAAACGTCTGATCATCATCCTGGCGATCCTGGTCGGGGTCGGTGCCGCCGTCGGCCTGGCCCTGAGTGCGCTGCAGGAAAACATCAACCTGTTCTACACCCCGACCCAGATCGCCAATGGCGAAGCACCGCTGGATACCCGCATCCGCGCCGGCGGCATGGTGGAGAAAGGTTCGCTGGTGCGTTCCAGCGACTCGCTGGACGTGAAATTCGTCGTCACCGATTTCAACAAGTCGGTGACCATCAGCTACCGCGGCATTCTCCCCGACCTGTTCCGCGAAGGGCAGGGTATCGTCGCCCTCGGCAAGCTGAACGCCCAGGGCGTGGTGGTGGCCGACGAGGTGCTGGCCAAGCACGATGAGAAATACATGCCGCCGGAAGTGACCAAGGCACTCAAGGACAGCGGCCAGGCCGCCCCGACGCCTGCGAAGGAGGGTTGATCATGATTCCCGAGCTTGGCCACCTGGCCATGATCCTGGCGCTGTGCTTTGCCCTCGTGCAGGCCAGCGTCCCGCTGCTCGGCGCCTGGCGTGGCGACCGCCTGTGGATGAGCCTGGCGCAGCCGGCGGCCTGGGGGCAGTTCGCCTTTCTCGCCTTCGCCTTCGGCGTGCTGACCTACGCGTTCATGACCGACGACTTCTCCGTCGGCTATGTGGCCAACAACTCCAACAGCGCCTTGCCCTGGTACTACAAGTTCAGTGCCGTGTGGGGCGCCCACGAAGGGTCGCTGCTGCTCTGGGCGCTGATCCTCGGTGGCTGGACCTTCGCCGTGTCGGTGCTCTCGCGGCAACTGCCGCAGGCGATGCTGGCGCGGGTGCTGGCGGTGATGGGCATGATCAGTTCCGGCTTCCTGCTGTTCCTGATCCTCACCTCCAACCCGTTCTCGCGCATCCTGCCGCAGATTCCGGCGGACGGTCGCGACCTCAACCCGCTGTTGCAGGACATCGGCCTGATCGTCCATCCGCCGATGCTGTACATGGGCTATGTCGGGTTCTCCGTGGCCTTCGCCTTCGCCATCGCCGCGTTGCTCGGCGGCCGCCTCGACGCGGCCTGGGCGCGCTGGTCGCGGCCGTGGACCATTGTCGCCTGGGCCTTCCTCGGCCTCGGCATCACCCTGGGCTCCTGGTGGGCCTACTACGAGCTTGGCTGGGGTGGGTGGTGGTTCTGGGACCCGGTGGAAAACGCCTCGTTCATGCCCTGGCTGGTCGGCACGGCGCTGATCCACTCGCTGGCGGTCACGGAAAAGCGCGGCGTGTTCAAGAGCTGGACGGTGCTGCTGGCCATTGCCGCATTCTCCCTCAGCCTGCTGGGGACCTTCCTGGTCCGCTCGGGTGTGCTGACCTCGGTGCACGCGTTCGCTTCCGACCCGGCCCGTGGGGTGTTCATCCTGATCTTCCTGCTGTTCGTGGTCGGCGGTTCGCTGACGCTGTTCGCCCTGCGTGCGCCGGTGGTGAAGAGTCATGTCGGCTTCGGCCTGTGGTCCCGCGAAACGCTGCTGCTGGCCAACAACCTGGTGCTGGTGGTGGCTGCCTCGATGATCCTGCTGGGGACCCTGTATCCGCTGGTGCTCGATGCCTTGAGCGGGGCCAAGCTGTCGGTGGGGCCGCCATACTTCAATGCGCTGTTCATCCCGCTGATGGCGGTGCTGATGGCGGTGCTGGCGGTGGGTGTGCTGGTGCGCTGGAAAGACACCCCGGTGAAATGGCTGGTGGGCATGCTGACCCCGGTCCTGCTCGGCAGCGTGGCGCTGGCGGCG
This sequence comes from Pseudomonas sp. Tof1, assembly GCF_055390395.1. Taxonomy (NCBI): domain Bacteria; kingdom Pseudomonadati; phylum Pseudomonadota; class Gammaproteobacteria; order Pseudomonadales; family Pseudomonadaceae; genus Pseudomonas; species Pseudomonas sp. Tof1. The sequence goes on from NZ_AP024344.1 coordinate 1,855,423, forward strand.
GTGGCCGGCCTGGTCTACGGCGATTTCAACTGGGCGGTGCTGGCGACCTTCCTGCTGGCGGCCTGGGTGGTGCTGGCGGGGGTGCGCGACATTCTCGACAAGACCCGTCACAAGGGCCTGTTCAAGGGCCTGTCGAGCCTGACCCGCAGCTACTGGGGCATGCACCTGGCGCACCTGGGCATCGCCGTCTGCGCCCTCGGCGTGGTGCTGTCGAGCCAGGAGAGCGCCGAGCGCGACCTGCGCCTGGCGCCGGGGGAAGCCATGGAGCTGGCCGGTTATCAGTTCGTCTTCGAAGGCGCCAGGCACTTCGAGGGGCCGAACTTCACCTCGGACAAGGGCACCATCCGGGTGCTCGACAAGGGCCGGGAGGTGGCCGTGCTGCACCCCGAGAAACGTCTCTACACCGTGCAGCAATCGATGATGACCGAAGCCGGCATCGATGCCGGTTTCACCCGTGACCTCTACGTCGCCCTCGGCGAGCCGCTGGGCGATGGTGCCTGGGCGGTGCGGGTGCACGTCAAGCCGTTCGTGCGCTGGATCTGGTTCGGTGGCCTGCTGACCGCCCTCGGTGGTGCGCTGGCGGCGCTGGACCGGCGTTACCGGCTCAAGGTCAAGAGCCGGGTCAGGGAAGCATTGGGCATGAGCGGAGCGACTGCATGAAGCGTTGGATAATGGTAGTGCCACTGGCCGTGTTCCTGGTGGTGGCGGTGTTCCTGTATCGCGGGTTGTACCTGGACCCGGCCGAGTTGCCATCGGCGATGATCGGCAAGCCGTTCCCGGCGTTCTCCCTGCCCGATGTGCAGGGCGGGAAGACCCTGACCCAGCTCGACCTGCATGGCCAGCCGGCGCTGGTCAACGTCTGGGGCACCTGGTGTATCTCCTGTCGGGTCGAGCACCCGGTGCTGAACAAGCTGGCGCAGCAGGGCGTGCGGATCTACGGGGTGAACTACAAGGACGACAACGCCGAGGCGCTGAAGTGGCTGAAGGACTTCCACAATCCGTACCAGCTGGATATCCGTGACGAGCAGGGCAGCCTGGGCCTGGACCTGGGCGTGTACGGCGCACCGGAGACCTTCTTCATCGATGCCAAGGGTGTGATCCGCCACAAGTATGTCGGGGTGATCGACGAAGTGGTCTGGCGCGAGCAACTGGCGCCGGTGTACCAGGCACTGGTGGACGAGGCGCGACCATGAAGCGCTGGCTGGCCGCCGTGGCCCTGGGCCTGACCCTGACCGGCGTGGCCCACGCCGCCATCGACACCTACGAGTTCGCCAACGAGGCCGAGCGCGAGCGTTTCCGCGACCTGACCAAGGAACTGCGCTGCCCCAAGTGCCAGAACCAGGACATCGCCGACTCCAATGCGCCGATTGCCGCCGACCTGCGCCGGGAGATTTTCCGCATGCTCGGCGAGGGCAAGGACAATCAGCAGATCATCGACTTCATGGTCGATCGGTATGGCGACTTCGTCCGCTACAAACCGGCCCTGACCGGCAAGACCGCGCTGCTCTGGTTCGGCCCGGCCGGGCTGCTGCTGGGCGGCCTGGTCGTGATCGCCGTGATCGTCCGCCGGCGCCGCGCCCAGCGCAGCGAAACCCCGGACGTGCTTTCCGCCGAGGAGCGCGAGCGCCTCGACCACCTGCTGGATAAGAACCGCGAATGATTGATTTCTGGCTTGCTACCGGTCTGTTGTTACTGATTGCCCTGAGTTTCCTGCTGATCCCGATCCTGCGCGATCGCCGCGTCCGCCAGGAAGAGGATCGCACCGCGCTGAACGTGGCGTTGTACCAGGAGCGTGTGGCTGAGCTGCAGGCGCAGCGCGACGACGGCGTACTGACGCTCGAACAGATGGACAGTGCCCGTGCCGAGGCGGCCCGCGAGCTGCTGGCCGATACCGATGGCGTGGCCCCGGCGCCGGTTTCGCGGCTGGGCAGGCCGCTGCCGCTGCTGGCGGCGCTATTGGTGCCGGTGCTCGGGCTGGTGCTGTACCTGCACTTCGGTGCCAGCGACAAGGTCGAACTGACCCGCGAATTCGCCCAGGCTCCGCAATCGATAGAAGACATGACCCGCCGCCTGGAGCGTGCGGTCGCTGCCCAGCCGGACTCGGCCGAAGGTCTGTACTTCCTGGGGCGGGCGTACATGGCCCAGGACCGGCCGGCGGACGCGGCGAACCTCTTCGAACGTACCGTCAAGCTCGCCGGGCGCCAGCCCGAGTTGCTCGGGCAGTGGGCGCAGGCGCGCTACTTCGCCGATGGCAAGCGCTGGTCGCCGCAGCTCCAGGCGTTGACCGACGAGGCGCTGAAGGCCGATCCCAACGAAGTCACCAGCCTCGGCCTGCTGGGGATCGCCGCCTTCGAGGGCGAGCGTTACCAGGAGGCGATCGACCACTGGAAGCGCCTGCTGGTGCAATTGCCGGCGCAGGATCCGTCCCGCGCCGCCTTGCAGGGCGGGATCGACCGGGCGACCGAGAAGCTGCTCGCCAGTGGCGGCAAGGTTGCCGCGGCGCCTGCCGCCGCGGTCGGAAAGGGCGCGCTGCTCAAGGTGCGTGTCGACCTGGCGGCGCAGCTCAAGGCCAAGGTCCAGCCGGGCGACAGCGTGTTCGTTTTCGCCCGTGCCACCCAGGGGCCGCCGGCACCGCTGGCGGCCAAGCGCCTGACGGTGGCCGACCTGCCGGCCACGGTGGAGCTGGGCGATGCCGACGCAATGATGCCGCAATTGAAACTGTCGAACTTTCCTGAAGTCCAACTGGTTGCACGGATCTCCCGCGCCGGCCAGCCGACGGCCGGCGAGTGGATCGGACGTAGCCAGCCCCTGGCCAGCAGTACCGCCGCGCAACAGAACCTGACCATCGACAGCCCGGACAAATAGAGAACCCGCCATGACCGCCATCGCTCGCCTCACCCTGTTAACGCTGGTCCTGGGGTTGAGCGCCTGTACGGTCCAGCGCCCGTCGGCACCGACGGGCCCGACGATCCCGCCGTCCGTTCCGACGACCAAGCCCTATCCCCGGCAACACCGGGCAAGCCGATTCCGGCGACCAAGCCGCGTCCGAGCACTTCGGCGACCTTTGCCCCACCGCCTGGCGGTCGCAGCCACTGGGACGGGCAGATGGGCGTGTACGTGCTCGACAACCAGCCCAACACCTTCTATCGCCAGCGCACCTACTATCGCTGGGACAACGGCTGGAGCCGTTCGATCAGCCCCAACGGGCCCTGGGAAGAAACCGACATCCACGGCGTGCCGCCGGGGTTGGGCAAGCAGTTCGCGCAATAGCCGGTAGGCGCCCGGCCCCTGCAAGGCGTACACGTTCTGCGTCACAAGAGGTCCAGAGAGGCATTCCCACGCGGAGCGTGGGAATGATCGGGGCGGGGTATTACTTACTTGCCGTAGATCTGGTCGAACACGCCACCGTCATTGAAGTGGGTCTTCTGCACCGTGCGCCAGTCGCCGAAGGTCTTCTCCACCGAGAGGAAGTCGACTTTCGGGAAGCGGTCGGTGAACTTCGCCAGTACCTTCGGATCACGCGGACGCAGGTAGTTCGCCGCGGCGATTTCCTGGCCTTCCGGTGACCACAGGTACTTCAGGTATTCCTCGGCCGCCGCACGGCTGCCTTTCTTGTCCACCACCTTGTCGACCACGCTCACCGGCGGCTCGGCCTCGGCGGAAACGCTCGGGTAGATGACTTCGAACTGGTCGCGACCGAACTCGCGGGCAATCATTTCCGCTTCGTTCTCGAAGGTCACCAGCACGTCGCCGATCTGGTTGGTCATGAAGGTGGTGGTGGCGGCACGGCCACCGGTATCCAGCACCGGCACCTGCTTGAACAGCTTGCCGACGAAGTCCCTGGCCTTGTTCTCGTCGCCGCCGTTCTTCAGCACATAGCCCCACGCCGACAGGTAAGTGTAGCGGCCGTTACCCGAGGTCTTGGGGTTCGGCACGACTACCTGCACGCCTTCCTTGAGCAGGTCCGGCCAGTCCTTCAATGCCTTCGGATTGCCCTTGCGCACAATGAACACGGTGGCCGAGGTGAACGGCGCACTGTTGTTCGGCAGACGGGTGACCCAGTTCTCCGGTACCAGCTTGCCGTTGTCCGCCAGGGCGTTGATGTCGGTCGCCATGTTCATGGTGATCACATCCGCCGGCAGGCCGTCGATCACGGCACGCGCCTGTTTGCTGGAGCCGCCGAAGGACATCTGCACGGTGACGTTTTCGTTGTGCTCGGCCTGCCAGTGCTTCTGGAAGGCGCTGTTATAGTCCTTGTAGAAGTCCCGCATCACATCGTAGGACACGTTCAGCAGGGTCGGGGCGGCCTGGGCGATGCCACCGAAGGCCAGGCCAGCGGCCAGGAGCGAGGCGCCAAAGAGTTTTTTCACTGCGCATTCCTTGTTCGGGTCAGAGAGAGGGCAATTTGCCAGCAACTATAACGGCGAGCGCATAGTCGCTAAAAGATTAAAAAGTACTTTGCTTATTCCAGCTTCTTGAACAACGCATTGCCGCAACGGGAGCAGAAGGCCGCCGCGGGTTCATGGCTGTCCTTGCGACACACCGGGCACGCATGCTTGAGCTGTTCGCCGCGCAGGGCCGTGGCCAGTTCGGCGGTGAAGATCCCGGTGGGCACGGCGATGATCGAGTAACCGGTGATCATCACTAGCGACGAAATGATCTGCCCCAGCACGGTCCTTGGCACGATATCGCCATAGCCGACCGTGGTCAGGGTGACGATCGCCCAGTAGATGCCCTTGGGGATGCTGGTGAAGCCGTGCTCGGGGCCTTCGATCACATACATCAGGGTACCGAACACGGTCACCAGGGTGCACACGCCGAACAGGAACACCAGGATCTTCTGCTTGCTGCCGCGCAGCGCGTCGAGCAGGTAGTGGGCCTGCCGGAGATAGGGTGCGAGCTTGAGCACGCGGAAGATCCGCAGCATGCGGATGATGCGGATGATCAGCAGGTACTGGGCATCGCTGTAGTACAGCGCGAGGATCCCCGGCACGATCGCCAGCAGGTCGACCAGCCCATAGAAGCTGAAGGCATAGCGCAGCGGCCGTGGCGAGCAGTAGAGGCGCACCAGGTACTCGGCGGCGAAAATTAGCGTGAAGCCCCATTCGATCCCGGCGAGGAGGCTGGCGTAGTTCTGGTGGATGTTCTCGATGCTGTCCAGGACCACCGTCACCAGGCTGGCGAGGATGATCAGCAGAAGGATCTTGTCGAAGCGCCTGCCAGCGACGGTATCGGTTTGAAAAATCATGACGTAGAGCCGTTGGCGCCAGTCGTTGTTGCTGTTCATGAGGTGTTGCCCAAGTGGTCGATGCCGCAAGGGTGGGGCAAGGGCGGGCAATCCGCAAGCCGGGACCGGCGTGGGTGCGTTACCGCGCACTACGGTGGCCCCAGGCCTTGCGTGCCGTCCCGGCTGTCGCCGTTTTCACAGGGGCGGACGCCGCATCCGCGCCACGGCCCGGCTCAGCCAGCAGGCGAGGATGAACGGTGCGGTCAGTGGCGACAGGCCCAGGCTGGCGAGGGCCGGTGTCAGCAGGATCGCCAGGAGCATGCCGCCCAGTGCCAGCCAGGGGCGGCGCTGCAATGGGCTCAGGGCCAGTCCGGCGAGGGCGGCGTTGTAGCCGTTCAGTCCCGCCAGGGCCGGGCTGGCTTCGCTGCAAAGGCCGAACACCAGTCCCATGCCACTGCCGAGCACAGCCCACAGCGCCGCCCGCCGGTTGGCCAGCAGCACGCCGGTCAGTATCAGGCCGCCTGCCAGTGGCTCGTCGAGGAACATGATCTGCCCGAAACCCTTGGAGATCGCTTGCAGCAGCCTGGGCAGATCCGCTTCGGCCGGGGCTGCCTCTGGCGCAAGGTGCGTGCTGAACGCCAGCAGTGTCCAGCCGAGCAGGACAAAGGGCGCGGTATAGGTCGGCAGGCTCCTCGGCCAGTGGCGCACGAGTATCGCGCTCAGGCCGCCGGCGGCGATGATCAGCAGCGGCAACAGCGGTGACCAGGGGAGATGCAGGCCGATCAGCAGGCCCAGCAGGACGCCGTTGTAGCTGTACAGGCCGGCCTGGCGTTCGGCCTTGGGATAGCCACGGCGCTGGGCCGTGATCAGGCCGGCGAGACCACCGAGCAGGGCGCCGCCGAGCAGGCCCGGGGCGCCGCAGAGGATTGCCAGCAGGCAGAACAGGCCGCAGAGCGGATGGCGCTGGAGGACGATCTGACTGAAACCGTTGAACAGGGCGGTGGCCCAGTCGGGGCAGTCGCAGGTGGCCGGGCCGGGGGTGGCGAGGATTTTGACTTTCTTGTCAGGCGTCATGTGCAGTGCGCCCCTGGCTCGCGCTGTCGAAAATCAGGATGGCGCGCAGGTCGTTGACGTTGGTTCGGGTCGGCACGGTGACGACCAGCACGTCCAGCGCGGCGAAGGCCGTGACAAACAACTGACGCAGGAATTCTTGCGGATCGACCGACATGGCGGGCTCCCGGATTTATTGTTATGTCATGGCGGGCAAAATTCTTGCAGGGACCGAATGCTGTCGAGGCTCACCCCTGTGGGGGCCGGACTCATCCGCCAAGCGGGCGGCGCTTGTTCGCGGATAAATCCTGCTCCCACAGAAGCAGGCGTTTCACAGGTGCAGGTTCCGAGCGGGAAACGGGAGTTACTGGTCGCGGATCGAGAAGTTGGCCATATGCTCCAGCCCCTTGATCAGCGCCGAGTGGTCCCATTCGCTGCCGCCGATGGCCGCGCAGGTGCTGAACACCTGTTGGGCATTGGCGGTGTTGGGCAGGTTGATGCCCAGCTCGCGGGCACCGGCCAGGGCCAGGTTGAGATCCTTCTGGTGCAGGTTGATGCGAAAGCCCGGGTCGAAGGTGCCCTTGATCATGCGCTCGCCGTGGACCTCAAGGATTCTCGACGAGGCGAAGCCGCCCATCAGCGCCTCGCGGACCTTGGCCGGGTCGGCACCGTTCTTCGCCGCGAACAGCAACGCCTCGGCGACTGCCTGGATGTTCAGGGCGACGATGATCTGGTTCGCCACCTTGGCGGTCTGGCCGTCGCCGTTGGCCCCGACCAGGGTGATGTTCCTGCCCATGTTCTGGAACAGCGGCAAGGCGCGGGCAAAGGCCTGGCTGTCGCCGCCGACCATGATGCTCAGGGTCGCGGCCTTGGCCCCGACCTCACCGCCGGACACCGGTGCGTCGAGGTACTGCGCGCCTTTTTCGTTGATCTTCGCGGCGAAGGCCTTGGTGGCGCTGGGCGAGATCGAGCTCATGTCGATGACGATCTTGCCCGGGCCGGCGCCGGCGGCAATCCCGTCGGCACGAAACAGCACGTCTTCCACCTGCGGGGTGTCGGGCACCATGACGATGATGAACTCGGCCTCCTGGGCCACTTCCCGGGGGTTGGCCAGGGCCACCGCACCGGCGGCGACCAGGTCGGCCGGAGCGCTGGCGTGGTGCTGGGAAAGGAACAGGCTGTGGCCTGCCTTCTGCAGGTTCGAAGCCATGGGGTGGCCCATGATGCCGGTGCCGATGAAACCGATTTTAGCCATGGGAAAATCCTCTTGTCGCAGGTATCGGGGGGATGGGTTCAGATCGCGTTGTGGCTCTTCAGCCAGCCGAGGCCCGCCTCGGTGGTGGTCAGCGGCTTGTATTCGCAGCCGACCCAGCCCTGGTAGCCGATGCGGTCCAGGTGTTCGAACAGGAAGCGGTAATTGATCTCGCCGGTGCCGGGCTCGTTGCGGCCCGGGTTGTCGGCGAGCTGGACGTGATTGATTTCGCCCAGGTGATTGCTCAGGGTCCGGGCCAGGTCTCCTTCCATGACCTGCATGTGGTAGATGTCGTATTGCAGGAACAGGTTGGCGCTGCCGACCTGTTCGCGAATCGACAGGGCCTGGGCCGTGGTGTTGAGGTAGAAACCGGGAATGTCGCGGGTGTTGATCGCTTCCATCACCAGCCGGATGCCGGCGGCCTGGAGCTTGTCCGCGGCGTACCTGAGGTTCTCGACCAGGGTCTTCTCCAGGAAGGCTTCGTCGAAACCCTGTGGGCGAATCCCGGCCAGGCAGTTGATCTGGCTGTTGCCGAGCACCTGGGCGTAGGCGATGGCCAGGTCGACACCGCCGCGGAACTCCTCGACGCGATCCGGGTGGCAGGCGATGCCGCGCTCACCCTTGGTCCAATCGCCGGCGGGCAGGTTGAACAGCACCTGGGTCAGGCCGTGGGCGTCGAGTTGCGCCTTGATCTCGGCGGAACTGAAATCGTAGGGGAACAGGTATTCCACGCCGCTGAAGCCGGCATCGGCGGCGGCCTTGAAGCGGGCGAGGAAATCCTGTTCGGTGAACAGCATGGACAGGTTGGCGGCAAAACGTGGCATGGCGGTCTCCGGTGTTGATACGGCGGGTTGCTGGCTACTCAGGCGGTGTAGGAGCGGGCTTGCCCGCGAAGAAGGCCGCGGGCCTTCAGGCGCTTCGCGGGCAACCGAGCGTCGGCCGGCCGCTCCCACATTCGCCGAGGGGTCAGTCGAGCAGCGCGATAGCGGTCGGCGCATCGTTGCCGACCAGGGCCAGGTCCTCGAACTCGTTGATGGCGTTGATCTCGGTGCCCATGGAAATGTTGGTGACGCGCTCGAGGATGATTTCGACCACCACCGGTACCCTGAACTCCTCGATCAGTTCCCGGGCCTGGCGCAGTGCCGGCTGGATCTGGTCCGGCTCGAACACGCGCAGCGCCTTGCAGCCCAGGCCCTCGGCCACGGCCACGTGGTCGACGCCATAACCGTTCAGTTGTGGCGCGTTCAGGTTGTCGAAGGACAACTGCACGCAGTAGTCCATGTCGAAGCCGCGCTGGGCCTGGCGGATCAGCCCCAGGTAGGAGTTGTTCACCACCACGTGGATGTACGGCAGCTTGAACTGTGCACCCACCGCCAGCTCTTCGATCATGAACTGGAAGTCGTAGTCGCCCGACAGCGCCACCACCTTGCGCTGCGGATCGGCCTTGACCACCCCGAGCGCGGCCGGAATGGTCCAGCCCAGTGGGCCGGCCTGGCCGCAGTTGATCCAGTGGCGCGGCTTGTAGACGTGGAGGAACTGCGCACCGGCGATCTGCGACAGGCCGATGGTGCTGACGTAGCAGGTGTCCTTGTCGAACGCCAGGTTCATCTCCTCGTAGACACGTTGCGGCTTGACCGGCACGTTGTCGAAGTGGGTCTTGCGCTGCAGGGTGGCCTTGCGCTGCTGGCAATCCTGGAGCCACGCGCTGCGGTTCCTCAGCTTGCCGGCGGCCTGCCATTCGCGGGCCACGTCGATGAAAACGGTCAGGGCCGAGGCCGCGTCGGAGACGATGCCCAGGTCGGGGGTGAATACCCGGCCGATCTGGGTCGGCTCGATATCGACATGGATGAACTTGCGGCCTTCGGTGTAGACCTCCACCGAGCCGGTGTGGCGGTTGGCCCAGCGGTTGCCGATGCCCAGCACCAGGTCGGACTTGAGCAGGGTGGCGTTGCCGTAGCGGTGCGAGGTCTGCAGGCCGACCATGCCGACCATCAGCGGGTGATCGTCGGGCAGGCTGCCCCAGCCCATCAGGGTCGGGATCACCGGGATGCCGGTCAGCTCGGCGAACTCCACCAGCAGTTCGCTGGCGTCGGCGTTGATGATCCCCCCGCCGGCCACCAGCAGTGGCCGTTCGGCCTGGTCGAGCAGGGCCAGGGCCTTCTCGGCCTGGATCCGCGTGGCGCCGGGCTTGACCAGCGGCAGCGGCTGGTAGGCGTCGATGTCGAATTCGATTTCGGCCATCTGCACGTCGAAGGGCAGGTCGATCAGCACCGGGCCGGGGCGGCCCGAACGCATTTCGTAAAAGGCTTTCTGGAAGGCATAGGGCACCTGGCCCGGCTCCAGCACGGTGGTCGCCCACTTGGTCACCGGCTTGACGATGCTGGTGATGTCCACGGCCTGGAAGTCTTCCTTGTGCAGGCGGGCACGGGGCGCCTGGCCGGTAATGCAGAGGATCGGGATCGAGTCGGCGCTGGCGCTGTACAGGCCGGTGACCATGTCGGTGCCGGCTGGGCCCGAGGTGCCGATGCACACGCCGATGTTGCCGGCCTTGGTGCGGGTATAGCCCTCGGCCATGTGCGAGGCACCTTCAACGTGGCGCGCGAGGACGTGATCGATGCCGCCGACTTTCTGTAGTGCCGAGTACAGCGGGTTGATGGCGGCGCCGGGAATGCCGAAGGCGGTGTCGACCCCTTCGCGGCGCATCACCCACACGGCAGCTTCGATTGCTCTCATTTTGCTCATTGTTTTGTGCCTCTTAGGTTTTGTAATTGTATACAAGTGGCTTCTCATCGAGTGTATTCACGGCCAATGGCGCAGGTCAATTCATTTTCTTGAATCGGCGTGGCATTCGTCCGGATCACAAAAAACCGCGGAGCTTGCGACATTTTGTCAGTGATTTGAATTTTTTGTATACAAAAATATATTTTATTGTGTTCTATTTGTGATGCGGAATTGCTCCCGCGCGGAGCGCCAAAGACTTTCCAAAACAATGAGGACGGCACCCATGAGCGCTTTAACCCTGAAAGTCGCAGTCAGCCTGGCCGGTCAGGCGATCGCTGCGGGCCGGATGATGTGCGCGGCGCCGCTGACCATTGCGGTACTCGATGGTGGCGGGCATCTGGTGACTTTGCAGCGGGAGGACGGAGCCAGTCTGTTGCGGCCGCAGATCGCCATCGGCAAGGCCTGGGGCGCGATCGCCCTGGGCAAGGGCTCGCGTCTGCTGGCGCTGGATGCGCAGCAGCGGCCGGCGTTCATCGCCGCCTTGAACGGGTTGGGGCAGGGCAGTGTGGTCCCGGCGCCGGGTGGAGTGCTGATCCGCGATCAGGCCGGCCAGGTGGTGGGGGCGATCGGCATCAGTGGCGATACGTCGGATATCGACGAGCAGTGCGCGATCAGTGCGATCGAGGCATTGGGGTTGACGGCGGATGCGGGGGTATCAGCCTGATCCAGGTGAGCGCCTTTTCGCGGGCAAGCCCTGCTCCTACAGGAAACGTGTGCACACAAATCTGGTGTTCGCCCGGTACTGTAGGCGCGTGGCTTGCCCGCGAAAGGGGCGCCTCGTTTTACTGGTCGGGCTCGCATCCCTTGAGCACCAGCCGCACGATGGTCTGCGTCGCCGCTTCATAGTCGGCGTCATCGAGCTTGGCCTTGCCGGTGATCGCCGAGATCTGCCAGTCGAAGTCGGCATAGGTCTGGGTCGCGGCCCAGATGGTGAACATCAGGTGGTTGGGATCGACCGGGGCGATCTGGCCGCGGTCGATCCAGCTCTGGATACACTCGATGTTGTGCCGGGCCTGGGCGTTGAGCTGTTCGACCAGGTCGGGGCTCAGGTGCGGAGCGCCGTGCATGATCTCGCTGGCGAACACCTTGGACGCCGCCGGCAGATCGCGGGAGATGCGGATCTTCGAACGGATGTAGCCGGCCAGCACCTCGCCGGGCACGCCGTCGGGATTGAACGGCGTCGAGGCCTGCAGGATCGGTTCGATGATGCTTTCCAGGACCTCGCGGTAGAGGTTGTCCTTGGACTTGAAGTAGTAATAGACGTTGGGTTTGGGCAGCCCGGCCCGGGCGGCGATGTCGCTGGTCTTGGTGGCAGCGAACCCCTTGTCGGCGAACTCTTCACTGGCTGCGCGCAGGATCAGTTCTTTGTTGCGTTCGCGGATGGTGCTCATAAACCAGCTGATTCCTTGCCTGTCCGGGCGGTTGGGCATGGTAGCACCGGGTCTGCGGCAGGCCAAGATTGCCTGCCCGCAGACCCGGCAAGGCAGGCGAGGCGGGCATGGCAGGCGGTTTTTCTTCACCCGGGCGCCTGTTTCGGCGGTTCTCGGCAATGGCGAGTCTACAGCACCAGGCGCGGCAGCCAGAGCGACAGCGCCGGGATATAGGTCACGGCCATCAGCACCAGGAACAGCACGCCGTAGAACGGCAGCAGTGCGGTCACGGTCTTCTCGATGCTGACCTTGCCCACCGCCGAGCCGACGAACAGCACCGCGCCCACCGGCGGGGTGATCAGGCCGATCCCCAGGTTCACCAGCATGATCATGCCGAAGTGCACCGGGTCGACGCCGATGCCGAGAATCACCGGCATCAGGATCGGCGTGAGGATCAGGATCAGCGGCGCCATGTCCATCACCGTGCCGAGCAAAAGCAGCATGGCGTTGATGCACATCAGGATCACGTAGCGGTTGTCCGACAGGGTCAGGAACAGCGTGGTGATCTTCGCCGGGATCTGCATCAGGGTCATGATGTAGCCGAAGCTGGCGGCGAAGCCGATCAGGATCATCACGATGGAGATGGTTCGCACGGTGCGATGCATCAGCTTGGGCAGCTCGCGCCACTGGTAGTCGCGGTAGATGAACATGGTTACGAAGAATGACCAGAGCACCGCAATCGCCGCCGACTCGGTCGCGGTGAACACCCCCGAGAGAATCCCGCCGAGAATGATCACCATGGCCATCAGGCCCCATAGCGCATCGGCGCAGATCTTCAGGGCCTGGCGCAGGGGAATGACCTCGCCCTTGGGGTAGTCGCGCTTTTTCGCGAAGATCAGGCACAGCACCATCAGGCAGGCGCTCATCAGCAGTCCCGGCACCACCCCGGCCATGAACAGCGAGGCGATGGACACCGTGCCGCCGGCCGCCAGCGAGTAGAGCACCGAGTTGTGGCTGGGTGGGGTCAGCAGGGCCTGGACCGAGCCGCTGACCGTGACCGCGGTGGAGAAGTCGCGCGGGTAGCCGCGGCGCTCCATCTCCGGAATCAGCACCGAGCCGACCGAGGCGGTGTCGGCCACCGACGAACCGGAAATCGCCCCGAAGAAGGTCGAGGCCATGATGTTCACCAGGGACAGGCCGCCGCGGACGAAACCCACCAGCACCCCGGCGAACGCCACCAGCCGCCGCGACATGCCGCCCTCGGCCATGATCGCGCCGGCGAGGACGAAGAACGGAATCGCCATCAGCGAGAACTTGTTCACGCCGCCGGCGACCTGGATCATCAGGGCCTGGAACGGGATGTCGATCCACCAGGCGCCGATCAGCGCCGAGAGCCCGAGGGCGTAGGCCACCGGCATGCCGATGAGGATCAGCAGGATAAAACTGCCCAACAGGATCACGGCGTCCATTCACACGGCTCCTTCGTTTTCTTCGACCAGGTCGAAACGCACCACGCGGCGCTGGCTCTGGTCGCCCAGCAGGAGTTTTTCCAGGACGAACACCAGGGTCAGGCAACCGCCCACGGGGATCGGCATGTAGCTGATGCCGACCCGCAAGGTCGGCAGCGCGCTCATGAACTGGTTCCAGGTCGAGGCGCAGAGCTTGGCGCCCCAGACGGTCATGAACAGGCAGATGGTCGCCATCAGCACCTGCGCGACCAGCGCGGCAGCCGAGCGCAGGGCAGGGTTCAGGCGGTCGGTCAGCATGGCCACGGCCATGTGCGCGCCGGCGCGGTAGCTGGAGGCTGCGCCGATGAAGGTGAACACCATCATCAGCAGGATCGCGGTGGGCTCCGGCCAACTGGAGCCGGTGCCGAGGACGTAGCGGGCGAAGATGCCCCAGGGGATGATCAGGCTGATGGCGAGGATCGCCAGGCCCGCGACCCAGACACAGGCCATGTAGAGCCGATCGTTGATCAGCAGCACGAGATTCTTCATCGGATTTCACCGTTACCCGCCGGTCCGCGCTGGACGCGCATGGCGGCGGGCCTTCCATGTGGGTGGGGGCGTTACTCGACCGCTTCGATGCGGCTCATCAGCTCGGCGTAGGGGGCGCCGTATTTCTGGCGGATCGGGGCGGTGGCCTCGTAGAAGGGTTTCCTGTCGACTTCGACGAACTCGACGCCGGCGGCCTTGAGCTTCTCTTCGCTGCTGGCGGACTTGGCATCCCACAGGTCACGCTGTTCCAGCTGCGCCTGGCGGGCGGCCTGGCGGACCAGGGTCTGCTGTTCGGGGGTGAGCTTCTCCCAAGTGCTTTTGGAGATCACCAGCGGTTCCGGGAGGATCAGGTGACCGGTCAGGGCGTAGTATTTGGCGTTCTGGTAGTGGTTGTGTTCGAGCAGGGTCGGCGGGTTGTTTTCCGCGCCATCGATGACCCCGGTCTGCAGGGCGCTGAAGATTTCGCCGGTGTCCATGGCGATGCCGTTGCCGCCCATGGCGTTGATGGTTTCGATGAACAGCGGGTTGCCCTGTACGCGAATCTTCATGCCCTTGAGGTCGGCCAGGCTGCGTACCGGTTTCTTGGTGTAGAGGTTGCGGGTGCCGCCATCCATCCAGGCCAGGGCCACCAGGTTGAATTCGGACTGGGTGATCTTGTCGAGGATCTCCTGGCCGATCTCGCCGTCGATGATCTTGCGCATGTGCGCCTGGTCACGGAACACGAAGGGCATGTTGAACACGTTCACGTCCGGCACCACCGGGCCGACGATGCCGAGGCTGACCCGGGCCATCTGGATCGCGCCGATCTGGGTCTGCTCGACCACTTCCTTTTCCGAGCCGAGCACGCCGCCGGAGAACATCTTGAAGGTCAGTTGGCCGTTGCTCTGCCGGGTCAGGGCCTTGCCCATGTTTTCCTCGGCGACCACGGTGGGGTAGCCGGCGGGGTGCACGTCGGCGAACTTGATTTCCAGGGCCTGGGCCAGGTGGCTGAAACCAAGGGCGAGGGGGAGTGCGGCGACAAGAAGCTTGCGTCTGAAGTCCATGGGGCAATTCTCCGTCTTGTTGTTATTGTCTGGCTGCTTCGTTCAAAACTCGCTGCAGGCGCCGCTGGGCGCCGGGAATCAGGCGTTGAAAAAAGGTTCCTCCAGGCCTTGGACGCCGGGCCGCAGGGCGAACACGCCGCCGGCCAGTGGCTGGTCGTGCAGATCGCCGCCGGGGCGGATCGAGGTGACGAATAAGGTGCCCAGGTCGCGGCCGCCGAAGGCGCACATGGCCGGCTTTTTCACGGGCACCGCGAGGGAGCGGTCGAGGCGACCTTCGGGCGTGAAGCGATGGATCAGGCCGTCGTCGTTGCCGCAGATCCAGTAGCAACCGTCGACATCCATGGCGGCGCCGTCGGGGCGTCCCGGATGTTGCCGCATGTCGACGAACAGCCGGCGGTTGTAGGGCGTGCCGCTGTCCGGGTCGTAGTCGAAGGCCCAGATCGATTGCACGCCGGGGTGTGAGTCGGACAGGTACATCGTCCTGCCCTCCGGGCTGAACGCCAGGCCATTGGGCACGATCAGCCCGTCCAGTTGTGCCACCAGCGGTGCTGTCTGCCCGGCCTCGTAGCGATACAACGCACCGACCGGGCGGCCAAGGCCCATGTCCATCAGCATGGTGCCGGCCCAGAAGCGGCCCTGGCGGTCGCAGCGGCCATCGTTGAAGCGCATGTTGGGAAGGGCATGGGGAACTGCCGTGAGCCGCTGGCTGTGCAGGCGTTCTTCGGTGCCCGCCTGCAGGCGGAACAGGCCGCTTTCCAGGCCGGCGATCCAGCTGCCGTCGCGGCTGCGGGCGATGCAGGCGAGCATTTCCGGCGCTTGCCAGCTGCGGGTCTGCCGACTGTCGGCGCTCCAGCGGTGCAGGCGGCGGGCGGGGATGTCGACCCAGTAGAGGGCCTGTTCGTGCACGCTCCACACCGGGCTTTCCCCGGTGGCGTTGCGGGCGTCGAGAATCAGTTCAGCGTCCATGGCGGTTCCCTTGCCGGAAGATGGGGGCTTGCTCAGTCGCCGAAGGGACCGGCTGCGACGAAGGCGCCGCCCTGGTAGATCAGCGTCGGGTCGTCCGCCGGCGGTGCCGGCTGGGCCTCGATCTCGGCGCGGAACGGCTCGGAGCTGTCCCTGGGCTGGTAGCCGAGGTGGGCGGCCAGGTGGTTGTCCCACCAGATGGAGCGGTTGGCGGAGACACCGTAGACCACGGTGTGGCCGACGTTCGGGGTATACAGGGCGCGTTCGAGCAGTTGGGTCAGGTCGTCGAAGCTCAGCCAACTGCTGAGCATGCGGCGGTTCTGCGGCTGGGCGAACGACGAGCCGATGCGGATGCTGACGGTCTCGATGCCGTAGCGATCGAAATAGAAGCTGGCCATGTCCTCGCCGTAGGACTTGGACAGCCCGTAGTAGCTGTCCGGGCGATGCGGGGCGCGGGCGTCGAGGGTCTCGCTCTGCTTGTAGAAGCCGATCACATGGTTGGAACTGGCGAAGATCACGCGCTTGACGCCGTGGCGGCGGGCGGCTTCGTAGATGTGGAAGACGCCGCAGATGTTGGCGCCGAGGATCTCCTCGAAGGAGCGCTCCACCGAGACGCCGCCGAAGTGCAGGATCGCGTCCACGCCTTCGACCAGATGATGTACCGCCTGCTTGTCGGAGAGATCGCAGGGATGGACTTCCTCGCGGTCGTCGATGGCCGGAGCCATTTCGGCGATATCGGAAAGGCGCAGGATACGGGCGTAGGGGCGCAGGCTCTCGCGCAGTACCTTGCCCAGGCCACCGGCCGCGCCGGTGAGCAGAAGACGGTTGAAGGGCGGCGGGGTCGGTGTCGCTGGGGTCATGGCGAGGCCCTGGTCGGAGGTTTATTGTTGTGTTGTCGTCCGTTGTCGTACGACATTTTTCTGGATTATCGTCAGCGCGAAACGGCTTTGTCAATGTAATGGGGTGAGTGATTCGTCGTGATTGCCGGTCGTAGATTTTGCAAGATGTTTCGAGTTCAGGGGGCGAGGTTTCCCCATGTCTGGGTTTTCATTCATGACCCTTGTGGGAGACGGCCGGGCGGCGCTCCCACAGGTCATGCATTCACAATGACTACCGCTGCTACAGCAGCGAAATCGGATAACTGATGAACAGGCGGTTCTCGTCGAACTCGTTGGTGCTGTAGTCCCTGCGGATGCTCGAGTTGCGCCAGCGGATGTTCAGGTTGCGCAAGGTGCCGCTCTGGACGGTGTAGCCCAGTTCCGACTCACGCCCCCATTCCTTGCCGTCGGTGACCGCGCCGACATGCACGTTGTCACCGCGGATGTAGCGGTTCATCAGGGTCAGCCCCGGAATTCCCAGCGCGGCGAAGTTGTAGTCATGGCGCAACTGCCAGGACTTTTCCTGCGCATTGTCATAGCTGCTGTTGTAGCTGTCGTTGGCCAGGGTGCCGCCGCTGGTGCCGTTGACCCGCATCCAGGCGCTGTCGCCGGTGAGCTTCTGCAGGCCGACGTAGAAGGTGTTGCCGCCGTACTTGGCCGAGAACAACCCCGACCAGGTTCTGTTCTCCAGGTCGCCGGCCAGCGCGCTGCCGTCTTCCTTGCCGTAGAAGAAACCGAGGTTGGCGCCCAGGGTCCAGTCGCCCAGTGGCTGGCTGTGGACCAGATTGACGTACTGCTGGCGGTAGATGTCCTTCAGTTGGGCATTCCAGAGGCCGATCAGGGTGCGCTTGTCGTTGAAGGTGTATTCGCCGCCGGCGAAGTTGAAGCGGTCGGAGGTGAAGGCGGCTTTGCCCTGCATGTACATGTCGGTCATGCTCGAATCGTTGCGCGGGCTGTTCTTCTGGAACTGGCCGCCGTACAGCGTCAGGCCGTCGATCTCCTTCGAGGTGACCTGGCCGCCGCGGAAGGTCTGCGGCAGCGAGCGGCCGTCGTCGGAGCGGAGGATCGGCAGCACCGGCATCCATTCGCCGACCTTCAGCTCGGTTTTGGAAATCCGTGCCTTGAACGCCACGTCCAGGCGGCCGAAGTTGTCCGCCGGGCGCCCGTCACGGTCCAGCGGCAGCAGTTGCGTGCCGCCGGTGCCTTTGCCGCCGTCGAGCTTCTGGGAAAAGGTGCCGAGCACGTCGACGCCGAAACCGACGGTGCCCTGGGTGAAGCCGGAGCGGGCGTCGAGGATGAAGTTCTGCGTCCATTCCTCGGCCTTGTCCTGGGGGTAGGCCGGGTTGGTGAAGTTGCGGTTGAAGTAGGCGTTGCGCAGATTCAGGTTGGCGCTGGCATCGTCGACGAAACCCTCGGCACAGGCCAGGGAGGGGAGGGTCAGGGCGAGGCTTGCAGTGCCGGACAGCAACAGCGATCGGGAGGGGCGGATCATCATGAGGGTGAAGCTCCTGCGGTTTTTATTGTTATTGGTGTTATACGTCGTCGTACAACATTGAGCGGATTATCAACAGCTGAAAAACGCCTTGTCAACGTGCAGGCAGGCCGGGAAACAGGGGGAAGCCACAAGGAAGTGCGGGCAACCTGGCTTGGAGGCTTGAGTTGGAGCTGTCGGGCCCGACGGGAGAGGGGGAGGTATTTTTTGCGGTGATGCGATGGCGTGCGGGGCGACGCCGCAAACGGGGAGCCCGGCGGGCTCCCGTTCTGCCTCAGAAGTGGTACTTGACCAGCAGGCTCGCGGTGTCCTGGTTGGTCTTGAACGCACCGGAATCCTCGATGCCGTACTTGTTCTTCCAGTAGTCGTACTCGATACCCACGTACAACTGCTTGGCGCTCCAGTGCAGAGCCTTGCCCAGGTCGTACTTGATCTGCGGGTTGAAGTGCAGGTTGGCGTGGTAGGTGCCGCGTGAGGTCTGGTCGTTGTCGACCACCCAGTCCATGAAACCGTCGATCAGCACATTGGAGTCACCCACCGGGATGGTGTAGGACCAGACCGGCGTGATCTGCCAGACGTTGTCGCCAGGGCGCTTGCCTTCGGTCTGGCGCTGATAGAAGTTCAACTGGAAGTAGTCGAAACCGGGGATCGCCAGGTCAAAGCCCGGGCCGAACAGGTAGGATTCGCTGTCGCCTTCGCCGAACTCGTAGGTCAGTGCCAGCAGCACGTCCTTGATCGGGCCGAATTCCAGTTTCTGGTCGAGCATCTTGCCGAACGACAGGCGTGGGCTGAACTCGCCGTAGTAGGTGTTGGGGCCGACGTTGCCGTCGGCCTTGCCGTTGTAGAAGATCCGATCGAGGAAGAAGAAGTTGTCGCCATATTTCCAGGCGTCGGCGTGCTCGAAGGTGACGGTCTGCTGGATCTGCGGGTTGACCGCAAAATTCTTGCCCCACAGGTAGGTCAGGCTGTTGTTCTGCCACTGCAGCAGGTCGTCGGCCACGGCGGTACCGGTCGACAGCAGGGTCCCCGCGAGCATCAGGCTCGTGCAAGTACGTTTCATCAGGTTGCTCCCAAAGTTAAGAAGTTCGACGTCGAAGTCGTCCGGCGCTCTGGTGTGGCGCCTTTTTTCGGCTGTAAACGAGAGGGCGCGCAGGATACAGAGGCACGCCGGTGCTCTCAAGCCCGCGCGACAGAGCGTCGCCGGGCCGGGCGACAGGTTTCAGGCTGGCACCGGGGCAGCCTGTCGCGTGCCGCCCCGGTCACTCAGTGCGGGTGCACGTGCCCACTGAGGGCGGCCCGTTCGGCGCCGCCGAGGACGTTGAACAGCAGGTTCAGGGTGACGGCGCTGAGGGTCGCCATGGCGATCCCGCTGTGGGTGATCGGCCCCATCCACTGCGGCAGGTGCGCGAAGAACTCCGGACGGACCACGGGGATCAGGCCCATGCCGATGCTCACGGCCACCAGCAACTGGTTGCGGCGGTCGGAGATGTCGGCCTCCTGGAGAATCTTGATCCCGGTGGCGGCGACCATGCCGAACATGGCGATGGCTGCGCCGCCGAGGACTGCCGGTGGAATCGAGGCCACCAGGAAGGCCGCCTTGGGCAGCAGGCTGAGGACGATCAGCAAGCCGCCGGCGACCATGGTCACCGAACGGCAGCGCACGCCGGTCATCTGCACCAGGCCGATGTTCTGGGCGAACGAGGAATGGGTGAAGGTGTTGAAGAAACCGGCGAAGAACGAGGCGCCGGCATCGCACAGCAGGCCGCGGCGGAGCATCCGTGGGGTGACTTCCTGGCCGGTGATCTTGCCCAGGGCGAGGAACATGCCGGTGGACTCGACGAAGATGATCACCACCACCAGGCACATGGAGAGGATCGGCGCGAGGTGGAATTGCGGCAGGCCGAAATGCAGCGGCGTGACCACCTTGAGCCACGGTGCCTGGGCCAGGCCACTGAGGTCGACCATGCCGATCAGGCCGGACAGCACGTAGCCCAGAACCATGCCGATCAGCACCGAGATGTTCACCCAGAAACCGCGCATGAAGCGGTTGATCAGCAGGATGGTCGCCAGCACCAGGCCGGCGACCGTCAGGTAGATCGGCGAGCCGAACTGCGCCACGGCGCTGCCGCCACCAGCCCAGTTGACCGCCACGGGAAACAGCGAGAGGCCGATGGCGGTGATCACCGTGCCGGTGACCAGTGGCGGGAAGAAGCGCACCACCCTGGACATGAACGGTGCGATCAGCATGCCGAAGAAGCCCGCGGCGATGGTGGCGCCGAAGATCCCGGTCATGCCGATGCCGGGCATGCCGGCCATGGCCACCATGCTGCCGACGGCGGCGAAGCTGGCGCCCATCATCACCGGCATGCGAATGCCCAGCGGACCGATGCCGAAGGATTGCACCAGGGTGGCGATGCCGGCCACGAGCAGGTCGGCATTGATCAGAAAGGCGATTTCCTCACGACTCAGGCCGGCGGCCTGTCCGATGATCAGCGGTACGGCGACGGCCCCGCCATACATCAGCAGGACGTGTTGCAGGCCCACCAGCAGCAACTGCAACAGGGGCAGGCGGGCAAGGGCAGGTGCTTCGGGTATGCGCGGTTCGGATAGCTCGGACATGCAACACCTCGGATGTTTTTATTCTTGTGGTTCTGGCTCTGTGTGGTTGCCGACAGCGCTTGCTGTTGTCGGTAAGGCAGGCGTTTCACGGCGGGTCGCTGATCTCGAGGTCGCCCGCTGACCTGTGGGAGCGAGCTTGCTCGCGAAGTCCCTGGCGCCCTTGAGGGGCCTTTCGCGGGCAAGTCGGATCGCCGCATCGCCTGCTCCTGCAGGGGCCTGGTGCTCCTCAGGGTGTGTGTGCCCCCTGGTTGATCCAGGCGCCAATCAGGTCACGTTCCTGCTGGGTCATCTGGGTGATGTTGCCCAGGGGCATGATCTGGGTCGCGACGGCCTGGGCCTGGATACGCGGGGCCAGTTGCTGGATCTGTTGCGGGGTGTCGAACATGATCCCGGCCGGCGCGCTGCTGAACAGCGGGCTGGTGGGCTTGGCCGAATGACAGACCGCACAACGCTCCTGAATCACGCTGTGCACCTTGTCGAAGGCGACGGCATCAGCGGCTGGTGTCGCCGCCGGTGCGGGAGGGCTCGGTTCCACTGCCGGGGCCGGCTTGAGGCCACCGCCGAGGGCGGTTTCCGGCAAGGGCTGGTACTCGATCTTCGCCGGCGTCCTGGCGACTTCGGGGACGCTCGGGTTCGATGCCGGGCCGGTGACGTAGGCCAGGCAGATCATGCCCAGCGCCGCGACCGGCAGGGTCCAGGCGAACTTCTGGCTGTTGTGCCGGGTGTTGAAGTAGTGCCGCACCAGTACCGCCAGCACCGCGATCCCGGCCAGGATCAGCCAGTTGTAAGGGCTGCCGTAGGTGCTCGGGAAGTGGTTGCTGATCATGATGAACAGCACTGGCAGGGTGAAGTAGTTGTTGTGGCGCGAGCGCAGCAGGCCCTTGGCCGGCAGGGCCGGGTCCGGCGTGCGGTTCTCGGCGATGGCCGCCACCAGCGCGCGCTGGGCCGGCATGATGATGCGGAACACGTTGCCGACCATGATGGTGCCGATGATCGCCCCGACGTGCAGGTAGGCTCCGCGTCCGCTGAACACCTTGCTCAGGCCGTAGGCCGCGGCGATCAGCAGGATGAACAGGATCAGGCCGAGCAGGGCCGGCCGCTTGCCCAGCGGCGAGTCGCAGAGAAAGTCATAGACGAACCAGCCGGCGACCAGTGCGCCGACGCCGATGGCAATGCCTTGCGCGCCACTCAGGCCGCTGCCGGGGGCGACCAGGTAGAGCAGGGGATTGGAGTAGAACACCACGCACAGCAGCGCGATGCCCGACATCCAGGTGAAGTAGGCTTCCCATTTGAACCAGTGCAGGTTCTCCGGCATGCTCGGCGGGGCCAGCTTGTACTTCTCCAGGTGGTAGATGCCGCCGCCGTGGATGGCCCACAGGTCGCCGGCCAGGCCGGTCCTGGGGTTGACCCGGTTGAGGTTGTTTTCCAGCCAGACGAAGTAGAACGAAGCGCCGATCCAGGCGACGCCGGTGATCATGTGAACCCAGCGTACGCTCAGGTTCAGCCATTCCAACAGATGTGCTTCCACAGTCTTTACCTCTCTCCCGTCGCACTTTTTGCAGAGCGATCGGGCCTTTTCTTATTGAAGACGGTGTGAAAACGCAGCGAGCGATGGCAAGCCGGGGCGGTGTTCAGCGCAGCCTTGCCTGGCACAGGGTTTTCACTCCGTCCGCTGGTGGGGGGCGAGGATCAACTGCTCATCCTCTGTGAAAAAATGCTCGTCGCAGTTGTTACCGCTGCCACTGCGATCAACCACCAGGAAGTCATCCCGCTTTTCGATCGTCAGGACCGGATGGTGCCAGACGCCGCGATGGTAATTTATGCCCTGCCTGCCATTGGTGATGAAGGCGCGGACCAGACCTGATACAGGTGCATCGCCAAGTGGCGCGACCACGATCAGAAAGGGGTTGCCGAGCAGCGGAATGAAAGCCTGGCTGCCCAGCGGATGGCGTTCGAGCATGCGCACGGTCAGCGGCATGTCCAGCGCATCGGCGCGGAAGATGCTGATGATCGCCTTGTCGTCGGGCGTCGCGGTTTCCACCGTGGCCAGGCGATGAAAGCGCTGGGTCGAACCGTTGTTGATCATGAAGTGGTCGCTGCCGTCGGTTTCGATCACGTCACCGAAAGGGGCGAAGGCTTCTTTGGTCAGCGGTTCAATCGTCAGTGTGCGCATGCTGTTCTTCTGTTCTCTAATTCGTTGGTTCGTTACCGCACGGTCCCGCAGGAGCCGGCGATGCGGTGATCCGACTGGCCCGCGAAGCTTTTCAGCGGCCTTGCGGGCCCATTCGCGGCGGTTCGGCGCTCCGACAAGCCAGGCTCCTGCAGGGTTTGCCTCAGCCTTGTCTGGCGACCTTGCCCAGCAGGCGCAGGCGGCTCACACCACCATCGGGGAACACGTTCAGGCGGACGTGGGTGATCGGGCCCAGCGCCTTGATCTGCTCGGCGAAGGTGTGCTCGGCGTGCATTTCCAGCTTCTGGCTCGGCAGCAGTTCGCGCCAGAACAGGCTTTGGGTCTCGATCTGGCTGTCGGTACCGCCCTTGACGTAGGCGCCCTGGATCGAGCAGCTGTCCGGGTAGTTGCCCTTGAAGTGCAGGGTATCGACGATGATCTTCTCGATCTCGCCCGGATGCCCCAGGGCGACGATCACCCAGTCATTGCCCGGCGTGCGACGGCGGGCGGTTTCCCAGCCGTCGCCCATGTTGACGCCGCGGCCCGGGTTGAGGATGTTGCTCATGCGGCCGAAGTGTTCGTCGGAGCAGGCCAGGGCGCGGCCGCCGTTGAGTGCGGCGGCGAGGTCGACCTGTTCGTTGTCGCCCACGGCCGACCAGTCGCGGTATGGAATGCCATGCACCCGCAGGCGGGCCACGCCACCGTCCGGGTAGATGTTGAAGCGCAGGTGGCTGAAGTGCTGCTCGTTGTGGATTTCATGGTAGTGGTGGCTGTTGCCCTGCAGCTCGACGGCCGGCAGTACTTCGACCCACCGGGTGTTTTCGTCCGGCTCGCCTTCGCTCAGGAAGCAGGCCTCCAGCGACGCCGAGGGCGGGTAGTTGCCGGTGAAGAACGAGGTGTCGATGTCCACGCCCTTGATCGAGCCGGGTACGCCCAGGCGGATCACGGCGCTGTCGTAGCCTTCGAAGCGCTTGCGGCGCGATTCCCAGCCATCCATCCACTTGCCGTTGTCATCGAACACGCCTTCCTTCCATACCGCCGGCGTTGGCTGGAACAGGCGGTTGGCATCGGCGAACCAGTCGTCGGTGACGGAAATGATCCGGGTGCCCAGGCGGGCGTCGGCCAGGTTGACGAATTTTTCGAAAGGTGCGGCGTAAGCTTTCATTTTTCTTGTCTGCCTTTGAACAAGTGGCTGGGGATGTTCGCCGGACCCCGGGCCTCTTCGGCGCCGGGGCGTGGCGCGCTATAGGGTCAGTAATCGGAACAGGGCGATCTTGTTGATCTCGGCCAGCGCGCACTGGAACTCGGTGTCCACCGGGTTGTGGATGCGCGTTTCGAACGCGGCAAGGATCTGATGCCGGTTGCTGCCTTTTACCGCCATGATGAAGGGAAACCTGAACTTGGCCTTGTAGGCCTCGTTCAGCTCGGTGAAGCGCTGGAACTCTTCAGCCGTGCATTGGTGAATACCGGCGCCGGCCTGTTCGTGAGTGCTGGCGGCGGTCAGTTGGCCCTGGATCGCGGCCTTGCCGGCCAGGTCCGGGTGGGCGTTGATCAGGGCCAGCTGGCTGGCATGATCGGCGCTCAACAGGATGTCGCTCATGCGCTGGTGCAGGGTCTCGATCTGGTCGAGCGTCGCGTCCTGGCCCAGGTCGAAGGCCCTTTCGGCCACCCATGGCGAGTGTTCGTAGATGTCGGCGAAGGCCGCGACGAAGGCCGCGCGGTCCAGGGTCGACGGCTTGAGGGTCTGGAACGCGCTCATTGCGCCGGCTCCTGATAGGCGGGCTGGTAGGGGTGGTTAGCGTGCCAGTGGCGGGCGATGTCCACCCGACGGGCGAACCAGACCTGGTCGAAGCCCTTCACGTAGTCGAGGAAACGCTGCAGTGCGGCCAGGCGCGCCGGGCGCCCGATCAGCCGGCAGTGCAGGCCGATGGAGAGCATCTTCGGCGCCTCGGCACCCTCGGCGTAGAGCACGTCGAAGGCGTCCTTGAGGTACTGGTAGAAGTCGTCGCCCTGGTTGAAGCCCTGCACCTGGGTGAAGCGCATGTCGTTGGTGTCGAGGGTGTAGGGAATCACCAGGTGCGGCTTGCCGGTCGGGTTGTTCGGTTCCCAGTAGGGCAGGTCGTCGTCGTAGGTGTCCGAGTCGTAGAGGAAGCCGCCTTCCTCCATCACCAGGCGACGGGTGTTGGGGCCGGTGCGGCCGGTGTACCAGCCCAGCGGGCGTTCGCCGGTGATTTCGGTGAGGATGCGGATGGCTTCGTGCAGGTGCTCGCGCTCCTGCGCCTCGTCCATGTACTGGTAGTCGATCCAGCGGTAGCCGTGGCTGCAGATCTCGTGACCGGCCTCGACCATGGCGCGGATGACATCCGGGTGGCGCTGGGCGGCCATGGCCACGGCGAAGATGGTCAGCGGGATGTCGAGTTGCCTGAACAGCTTGAGAATCCGCCAGACCCCGGCGCGACTGCCATACTCGTAGAGCGATTCCATGCTCATGTTGCGCTGGCCCTGCAGGGGTTGCGCCGCGACCATCTCCGACAGGAACGCCTCGGACTCCTTGTCGCCGTGCAGGATGTTGCGCTCGCCGCCTTCCTCGTAGTTGAGCACGAAGGACAAGGCGATACGGGCATTGCCCGGCCAGCGGGGGTGAGGAGGGTTACTGCCGTAACCGAT
This sequence comes from Pseudomonas sp. Tof1, assembly GCF_055390395.1. NCBI lineage: Bacteria > Pseudomonadati > Pseudomonadota > Gammaproteobacteria > Pseudomonadales > Pseudomonadaceae > Pseudomonas > Pseudomonas sp. Tof1. Next base: position 1,880,932 of record NZ_AP024344.1, read on the forward strand.
CAGGTCGCGTGGGTAGTCAGCGCTCACTGCAGTCTTCCTTCTTGTTCGTGGTGACGGTTGCGTGGCGTCCCGTTCTGGTCGGGTGGCGTCACGGCGATGAATTGATTGTATACAACTTTATCGCCGGTTTGTAAGCCCGTTTTTTTCCAGATGCTGCTGATCCTACCTGTTCCGTTCGTCACTGAAAACCTGTCTGATCGGTCAGCTAATGGATTCAAGGTCGGCTACTCACTGGGCTTCTGTCAAGATTCATGCCGACGGATGGAAACCCGGAAAAGCGTGAAATTTATTGTGTACAATTTTTCGTAAAAGTGTCTTAATCATTTCATTGCCGTATCTCCGGGGCTTTCCCCGCCGGTCCGGCATCTCCTTCATCCACTGACTCCGGGAGGCGCGAGACCCGGTCTGCCGCAGGCGGGCGGGTACGCAGAAGCAATGGGACGTTTGACTACGCATGTTTTGGATGCCGCGCATGGCTGCCCCGGCAGCTCGATCCAGGTCGAGCTGTATCGGGTCGAAGGCACCGTGCTGGAGCTGGTCGCCAGGGCCGTGACCAACGGCGACGGCCGCTACGATACACCGCTGCTGCAGGGCGATGACTACCGTTCCGGGGTCTATCAGTTGCAATTTCATGCCGGTGACTACTATCGGGCCCGCGGCGTGACGCTGCCGGAGCCGGCCTTTCTCGATGTGGTGGTGCTGCGTTTCGGCATCAGTGCCGAGCAGGAGCACTACCACGTTCCCTTGCTGATCTCGCCCTACAGCTATTCGACCTATAGAGGAAGTTAGATCCCCTCAAGAACTGCGCAACCACTTCTTCGGTTCCTCTTGCCCGCCCACACTGCGGGCTTTTTTTGCCCGGTTGTTGTGTGGGATTTTCGGGCCCTTTCGCGTCATGCGCTCTACCGGCTCAACAGCGAAGCCGCCCCCGCCCCACTGAACAACCCGGCACTGACCCGATTGAACCAGCTCTGCCCCTTGCCACTACGCAGGTATTTCGCCGCGCCGTGGGCGCCCAGGCCGTAGGTCAGCTTGCACAGCAGGTCGAGCACGGTCCAGGTGGCGATCATCACCAGCAACTGGCCGAGGAACGGCTGGTCGGCCTTGAGGAATTGCGGCAGGAAGGCGGCGAAGAACAGGATGTCCTTGGGGTTGCTCGCCCCCAGCACGAAAGCGCGCCCAAACAGGGCACGAAAGCGCGGCACAGGTGCAGCTTCGGGCACGTTCGCCGCCCGTGCCGGCTGGCGCGACTGCTGCCAGCTCTGCCAGGCGAGGTAGAACAGGTACAGTGCGCCGACGACCTTCAGTGTGCTGAACAGTTGCTCCGAGGCCAGCAACAGGGCCCCCAGGCCCAGGGCCGAGGCGCTGAGCAGGCAGATCGAGGCGCTGACGCCACCCAGGAAGGCCGGGTACGAACGGCGCAATCCATAGTTCAGGCTGTTGCTGATCATCAGCAGCGACAGCGGCCCGGGAATGAGGATCACCACCAGGGCGGCTCCGCTGAACAACAACCAGGTTTCCAGGCTCATCAGGTTTCTTCCTCATGCAAGGGCCCCATCGCAATGGGGCCGGTTGTTTGGTTGCCGGCTACGCCAGTCTTCTCCTACAGGAAGATGAACTTGGCGATGAAAATGACGCACAGGACCCACAGACTGACGGAAATGTCCCTGAACTTGCCGGTTCCCGCCTTCAACGCCACGTAGGTGATGAAGCCCAGGGCGATCCCGTCGGCGACCGAGAAGGTCAGCGGCATCATGATCGCGGTGACGATCGCCGGAATGCTCTCCGTCGCTTCTTCCCAGGCGATATGCGCCAGGCTGCCCATCATCAGCATCGCCACGTAAATCAGTGCACCTGCGGTCGCGTAGGCAGGGATCATGCCAGCCAGCGGCGCGAAGAACATCGCGGCCACGAACAGTATGCCTACAGTAACAGCGGTCAGACCAGTCCGACCACCCGTTGCAACGCCGGCAGCACTTTCCACGTAGCTGGTGACCGGTGGCACGCCGACCACCGCACCGAATACGCTGGATACGCTGTCGGCCTTCATCGCCCGCGACAGGTTCTCGATGCGGCCGTCGGCGTTGACCAGGTTGGCGCGCTGGGCGACGCCCATCAGGGTTCCGGCGGTGTCGAACATGTGCACGAAGAGAAAGGCCAGGACCACGCTGATCATGCTGACGTTGAAGACGCCCGCCAGGTCCATTGCCATCCAGGTCGGCGCCAGGCTGGGCGGGGTGGAGAACACCCCGTGGTACTCGACCAGGCCCAGGCCCCAGCCGATCAGGGTGACACTGATGATGCTGATCAGGATGGCGCCGAACACCCGGTGGTAGCTGAGGATCGCGATCATCAGGAAACACACGGCGGCCAGCAGCGGGCCGGGCTCATGCAGGGCGCCGAGCCGGACCAGGGTGGCAGGGCTCGCGACGACGATCCCGGCGGTCTTCAGGCCGATGAGCCCGAGGAACAGCCCGACCCCGGCGCCCATGGCGTGGCGCAGGCTGACCGGGATGCTGTTGAGCAGCCATTCGCGGACCCGGGACAGGGTCAGGGCCATGAACAGCACGCCGGAAATGAACACCGCGCCGAGGGCGGTCTCCCAGTGATAGCCCATGGTGCCGACCACGGTGTAGGTGAAGAAGGCGTTGAGCCCCATGCCGGGCGCCAGGCCCACCGGCCAGTTGGCGTAGAGCCCCATCAGCAGGCAGCCGAGGGCGGCGGCGATGCAGGTGGCGACGAAGGCGGCGCCATGGTCGATGCCGGCATCGGCCATGAGGTTGGGGTTGACGAAGATGATGTAGGCCATGGTGATGAAGGTGGTCACCCCGGCAATCAGTTCGGTCCTGACCGTGGTGCCATGCAGCCTGAGCCTGAACAGGCGCTCCAGCAGGCCGGTGCTCGAAGGCGGCGAGAGATCCAGCGTGGGTGCTTCGGATTTGCGGCTTTCCACAGCGATTACTCCTCAGGGTTTTATTGTTATTTCCAGGGCCGGACACGTCATGGTGGGCAGCGGCTCCTTGAGGGAGCGCGGATTTTGTTGACCGAAAGGTCAGGAACTTACACGAAGCGGATTATGCTTTTGTATACAAAGAAAGCAAATAATGTTTTTGACGGTGTGTGCGATATTTCGGCGGGGCGGGCTATATGGGCTGCTGGTCGGCAGGGGCAGATGGGTCTTGAGAGGGCTGATGGCTTCGCGGGCAAGCCCACACAGCCGCTACAAAGGCTGTGGGAGCGGGCTTGCCGCGAAGCGCTCGGCGTGGTCAGGCCTGGCGGCTGTCACCCAACGCCCGATTGACCGCCATCCAGCCATCCACCGCCGCCTCGCCCGCCTGGGCGAAGGCCTTCTGCAACAGCTTGACCTGCTCGCGGCGCAACGACTCTTCCAGGCTGGTCCCGTCGGGTGTCAGGCAGAGCAGGCGTTTGCGCTTGTCCGTCGGTGAGGCGACGCCTTGCACCAGTCCCATCTCGGTCAACTGGCGCAACGGCATGTTCAGCGCCTGCTTGCTGACGCCCAGGCGATCGAGCAGTTCCTTGACGCTGAGGTCCGGATAACGTCCGATGAAAAACACGATCCGCTGATGCACCCGGCTCAGGCCACGCCGTTCGAGCATTTCGTCGGCCTTGGCGGTGAATGCCTGGTAGCCGAAGAAAAACGCCTCCATGGCGTCCTGTTGGGTGTTGGAATTTTTAAGGTCAAGCATATTGACGTATTGGTCCGTGGTGTCGTAATTTCGGTCAAGCAGTTTGACGTATTTTCCTTTCACTCCGCTACCGGTGACCTGTCATGGCCTTCTCCGAACGTGTTACGCGTCTTAAAAGCTCGCTGATTCGTGAAATCCTCGCTGCCGCCCAGCGTCCCGAGGTGATGTCGTTTGCCGGTGGGCTGCCGGCCGAGGCGATGCTGCCGACGCTGGAGTGGGAGGGCATGCCGCGGGCCATGGGCCAGTACGGCATGAGCGAGGGCGAGCCGGCCCTGCGTGAAGTGCTGGCGGCCCAGGCGCGGGCCCTGGGTGTCGACTGCCAGGCCAGCCAGGTGCTGGTGCTCGGCGGTTCCCAGCAGGCCCTCGACCTGGCCGCCAAGCTGCACATCGACAAGGGCACCGAGATCCTGCTGGAAGGGCCGACCTACCTGGCGGCCCTGCAGATCTTCCAGTTGTTCGGGGCCGACTGCCTGAGCATTCCCCAGGAATCGGACGGACCCGACCTGCAGCAGTTGCGCGCCCGCCTGGAGCGACACCGGCCGGCGTTCGTCTACCTGATCCCGACCTTCCAGAATCCGTCCGGCGTCTGCTACAGCGAGGCCAAGCGCGCCGGTGTTGCGGCGTTGCTGGACGAGTTCGGCGTGACCCTGATCGAGGACGAACCCTATCGTGAACTCAGCTACGACGGGGTCGATGCCGTGCCGATCGTCGCCCGTCTGAAGAAGGCCAGCTGGATCTACACCGGCACGGTCTCCAAGACCCTGGCCCCCGGCCTGCGGGTTGGCTACCTGATCGCCAGTCCCGACCTGTTCCCGCACCTGCTCAAGCTCAAGCAGTCGGCGGACCTGCATACCAACCGCGTCGGGCAGTGGCAGGCGCTGCAGTGGATCGGCACGGAAAAATATCGCCAGCACCTGCAGGCGTTGCGCAGTTTCTACCGGACCCGCCGGGATGCGTTCGCCGAGGCCCTGCAGCGGCATTTCGCCGACCTGGCCGACTGGCAGGTGCCCCAGGGCGGGCTGTTCTTCTGGTTGACCCTCAAGCAGCCGCTGGACACCCGGACCCTGCTCGATGCCGCCCTGGCCCGGGATGTCGCGTTCATGCCTGGCGAGCCTTTTTTTGCCGAACCGGAGCGTAATCCGGGTAATCTGCGTCTGAATTTCAGCCATATCGCGCCGGAGCGCCTGGACGAAGGTCTGGGCCGACTGGCTGCTGTCGTACGTCACGCACAGGCCGCAAGAGCGGCTTAAGGGGAGGGCCATGTACAAGGTTTACGGGGATTACCAGTCGGGCAACTGCTACAAGATCAAGTTGATGCTGCATCTGCTGGGTCAGGAGTACCGTTGGCACCCGGTGGATATTCTCAAGGGCGACACCGAGACGGCGGAATTCCTGGCGAAGAACCCCAATGGCAAGGTGCCGGTGCTGGAGTTGGAGGACGGCACCTGCCTGTGGGAATCCAATGCCATCCTCAACTTCCTGGCCGACGGCAGCGAGTTCCTGCCGAGCGAGCCGCGCCTGCGTACCCAGGTGCTGCAATGGCAGTTTTTCGAGCAGTACAGCCATGAGCCCTACATCGCGGTGGCGCGTTTCATCGAGTTCTACCTGGGCTTGCCCGAAGAGCGGCGCGAGGAGTACCTCAAGTTGCAGAAGCGCGGGCACAAGGCCCTGAAGGTCATGGAGAAGCAGTTGCAGCAGACCCCGTACCTGGTCGGCGAGCACTACTCGATCGCCGATATCGCGCTGTACGCCTACACCCACGTCGCGCACCAGGGCGGCTTCGACCTGAGCATCTACCCGGCGATCCAGGCCTGGCTGCAGCGGGTGGCGAGCCATCCCCGGCATGTCGGTATGCTGGATTGAGCGAAAAGTCTGCAAACACTTGAACCGGCCCCGGGGCCGGTTTTCTTTTGCCGGCGGCGAGGGCCTGGCGCAAACTCGAGGGCCTATCCACCGACATGGGGACATCCATGAAATATCCGCTTGCAGCCTTCCTGACGTTCGCCCTGTCGGGCCTGGCCGCTGTCGCCCAGGCGGCTGACGGTTGTGATGCCAGCCAGGCGTCGATGAATACCTGCGCGGCCCAGGCATTCAAGCGGGCCGACGACGACCTGAACCGGTACTACAAGGCGCAGATGGACTATCTGAAAGGCCCGGCCGGCAAGGAGGCGCTCAGGGATGCCCAGCGCAAGTGGCTGGCCTTGCGCGATGCCGACTGCCGGTATCGGGTCGGCAAGCCGGAGGAGGGCGGCTCGATGTGGCCGATGCGCGACCTGCAGTGCCGAACCGAGCTGACCCGCCAGCGTGCCGCGCAGTTGAAGGCCTATACCGAGTGCCGCGGCGAATACGATCAGTGCCCCAACTGAAAAGGGTGTGACCGCCGCGAACAGGTTCCTGCAGGTGCCGAAGTTCTGACGCGGCCTTTTCAGGCCGCGGCGAAACGCTTGTCCAGGTAGTCGATGATCACCTTGGATTCGTACATCCAGGTGGTCTGGCCGTTTTCCTCGATACGCAGGCACGGCACCTTGATCCTGCCACCCTGTTCGAGCAGGGTCTGGCGGTCCTGTTCGTTGTTCTTCGCATCGCGCAGGGCCACCGGCACGTTCAGGCGGTGCAGGGTACGGCGGGTCTTCACGCAGAACGGGCAGGCATGGAATTGATACAGGGTCAGGCCTTTGGCGGCGGCGTCGACCTTGGCCTGGTTCTCGGCGCTGCGTTGCTGCTTGCGCGGGCGGGTGAGGAAGTCGATGAGGATGATGAGTTGGCCCAGGCCGACTCGAAGGGCTTTGACTAACACGCGATAGCCTCGTGGGCGGTGGAGGAGGCAGGCAGCTTACCTGATTTTCCCCAGGCGAAAAAAACCGGCGATGAACGCCGGTTTCTTCAGGTCGCCCGGTGTTACTTGATCAGGGCGAGGAATTCGCTGCGGGTCGCTGCATTCTCGCGGAATTCGCCGAGCATCACCGAGGTGATCATCGACGAGTTCTGCTTCTCGACACCGCGCATCATCATGCACATGTGCTTGGCCTCGATCACCACGGCAACGCCCAGGGCGCCGGTGACCTGCTGGACCGCATCGGCGATCTGGCGGCTGAGGTTCTCCTGGATCTGCAGGCGGCGGGCGTACATGTCGACGATACGCGCAACCTTCGACAGGCCCAGCACCTTGCCGCTCGGGATGTAGGCCACGTGGGCCTTGCCGATGAAGGGCAGCAGGTGGTGTTCGCACAGCGAGTAGAGCTCGATGTCCTTGACCAGCACCATTTCGCTGTTATCGGAGCTGAACAAGGCACCGTTGGTGACTTCTTCCAGGGTCTGTTGATAACCGCGGCAAAGGTACTGCATGGCTTTGGCGGCACGCTTGGGCGTGTCGAGCAAACCCTCGCGGGAGACGTCCTCGCCGAGTTGACCGAGGATCGCCGTGTAATTCTGTTCCAGGGACATGAATCTACCTGTGGGAGTTTACGCAAAGGCCAAGGATACGGCGGCTGGCAGCCGCCTGCAAATTCGATGACAGTCCGGTTACTCGTCGCGGCCTTCCATCATCGTCCGCTTGAGCATCACATACACCGCTCCGGCCCCGCCGTGCCGGGCCTGGCAGGAGGTGAAACCGAGCACCTGGGCGTGCTGGCGCAGCCAGGTGTTGACGTGGCTCTTGATCATCGGGCGCTTGCCGTCCAGGCGCACGGCCTTGCCGTGGGTGACGCGCACGCAGCGGATCTCGAATCTGGTCGCTTCGGCGAGGAACGCCCAGAGGGTTTCCCGGGCCTTTTCCACGGTCATGCCATGCAGGTCGAGGCTGCCTTCGAAGGGGATCTGCCCGGCCTTGAGCTTGCGCATCTGGCTTTCCTGCACGCCGTCGCGGGACCAGTACAGCTCGTCTTCGGGGCCGACGTCGATCACGAACTGGTCGGACAGGCCGTCCACCGTGGCGACTTCGCTGCGCACGGTTGCCGCCTGGCGCAGCTTGGCCAGTTGGGCGCGGTCGGACCTGGGTTTGCCGGTATCGGCACGATCGTGCTTGATCGGCTTTACGCCGCGGATCTCGCTTTGAAACAGGGAAAAATCGTCGTCTTGCATGTCAGTCTCCGCAGGAACCGCCAGTTTACCCAAGTGCCGGGCTTCACGTCACAGGCGATTCCTCGAAGGTCGGGATCAGTCGTGCCTTTTCATCAGGTGCGGGGCCATGTTCAGCGCCTGGCCACGGCGTCTGCGCCGACGGCAGCGCCGCCACAGCCAGACGCCGACGTACAGCACCAGCAGGCCCGCCACCAGGATCGCCGCCGAGGCGCCGGGGTTGGTGTTCAGCTCGCCCATGGCCGGGGCGTGCCCCAGCAGGCTGGCGGTGCCGGCCATGGCCAGCAATACGCCGAAAGTCGCCAACAGCGCCGCGAAACCGGCGCACAGACGCGAACGCCAGTTGCTTTCGCCCTTGGGGCGCAGCCGGCGGGCGTCGAATCCATCATCGGATATCTTCATTCCGATTTCCTCTTTGATTATCGGCCGTTCGACCGGGAGATGGTCGGCTTGTTCCGGACGTGAAGGGGAAATCGGAAAATGAGTGCGGCGCCAAGGGATGGGCGATCGCCTGGAGCGCCCATCCCGACGGGCTCAGATGAGGTCTCTGGTCAGTGCCAGGGTGGCGAAATTGTCGGCCATGATTGCCATTTCGGTGCGCTGGACCTGGGCCGCGCTGATGATCTCGCCCTTGTGGGGCAGGTCGCGGGTGGCGCAGGCGTCTTCCACCAGGGTGCAGCGAAAGCCCAGGTTCTTGGCGGCGCGCACGGTGGTGCTGACGCTGGAGTGGCTCATGAAGCCGCAGACGATCAGGTCCAGCGAGCCGAGGTCCTGCAGGTGCTTTTCCAGGCCGGTGCCATGAAAGGCGCTGGGCAGCAGCTTGCCGATCAGCGTTTCGTCGCCCTGGGGTTCCAGGCCGGGAATGAACTCGCCGCGTTCGCCCTGTGGATCGAACAGGCCGCCGACGGTACCCAGGTGGCGGATGTGCACGATCGGCCGGCCGGCCGCGCGGGCCGCAGCGACCAGTTGCTTGATGTTGTCGACGGCTTGCGCCATGCCGGACAACGCGAGCGGACCGCTCAGATATTCTTTCTGGGCGTCGATGATCAACAGGGTGGCGTGGCTCAGGTTGGCTGCCGCATAACCTCGGCCACTGAGTTGAAACATCGTCTTTGGAACGGACATTCGAGGGGCTCCTGTGCGTGGGGCTTTTACCCATTGTCCTCCGGCTGAGCGTTTATGTGAATCGCTACCGACGCAAGCGCCGTGGTTACTGGCCTGCAGCCATGTCAAGAGGTGGGCGCCGACGGTCGGAAAGGTCCGCGCCGAGGTCTTTTTGCCGGGTTTCCACCCGGCGTCCGTTTGGCTGTTAGAATTGCCAGTCGTTTTTTCAGGAGTCTACCCGTGATCACTTCCCGCCTGCGCACCCTGCGCGACCATATCCGTTGGGCTGTTAGCCGTTTTCACGGTGCGGAGCTGTTTTTCGGTCATGGTACCGACAATGCCTGGGATGAGGCTCGGCAACTGGTGCTGGGCGCCTTGCACCTGCCCTGGGAAATCGCCGACAGCTACCTCGACTGCCGCCTGGAGGACGAGGAACTGACACATCTGCAGCACCTGCTCAAGCGTCGGATCGAGGATCGCGTGCCGACCGCCTATCTGCTGGGCGAAGCCTGGTTCTGCGGCCTGCCGTTCATCGTTGACGAGCGGGTGCTGATCCCGCGCTCGCCGATCGGCGAACTGATCGAGAACCGCTTCGCCCCCTGGCTGGGTACGGAGCCGGCCCGCATCCTCGACCTGTGCACCGGCTCGGGTTGCATCGGGATTGCCTGTGCCTATGAGTTCGAGCAGGCCGAAGTGGTGCTGGCGGACCTGTCCTTCGACGCGCTGGAAGTGGCCAACCGCAACATCGAGCGCCATGGCGTCGACGAGCGGGTGTTCACGGTTCAGGGCGATGGTTTCGACGGCTTGCCGGGCCAGCGTTTCGACCTGATCGTCTCGAACCCGCCGTATGTCGATGCCGAGGATTTCGCCGACATGCCGGCGGAGTACCACCATGAGCCGGAACTGGGCCTGGCCTGTGGTGACGACGGCTTGAACCTGGTGCGGCGGATGCTCGCCGAAGCGGCGGACCATCTGACCGAGAAGGGGCTGCTGATCGTCGAGGTGGGCAACAGCCAGGTGCATGTCGAGGCCTTGTATCCGCAGGTGGACTTTGCCTGGCTGGACTTCGAGCGTGGCGGGCACGGGGTGTTCATGCTGACGGCGCAGCAGTGCCGCGAGCACCAGGCGCTGTTCGCCTCGAAGATCTAGGTTGCCCGTTCGCGGATGAACCCTGCTCCCTCAGTGTCAGCGTTGTTCGCAGGATTCATGCGCGGCGCGGGCACTTGTGGGAGCCAACTGGCTGGGGGATATCCACCTGGCTAGCGGTGGGTGGCGATCCAGATCAGCAGCCCGGCCTGGAACACCGCGAAGGCCACCAGGCAGGTGATGGTGAAGCGCAGCCCGCTGTCTTCACGCTTGAGCTTGCTGACCCGTTCTTCCTGCTGGCGCAGTTTCACTTCCTGCTCCTGCAGATTCTGCTCGGCCTGCTGGAGCATCTGCGAGGCTTCGAGAATCTCCACGAACTGCACTTTCTCGGTGTTCCACTGGGCCAGCAGTTCGCCAACCTGCATGTCCTTGTAGCTGCCCTTGAGGTGCTGCGGGTCGGCGTAGACCACGTCGAAACCCTGGACCCGCAGGAAGTGGTCGCGGCGCAGGCGGGTGTCTTCGTTCAGCGCGTCCTTGTTCTGCAGGGGGGCGCCGTCGATGCGGTAGTGCGACCATTTCTTCTGCGCCCAGATCGCCGCCTGGGCCACCAGGAAGCGTCCGATTCCACGGTTCCACGGTTCCACCTGCAGGCCGCCCTCGGGCCCGAAGTGCACGCGTTTGGTGGTGTGGTCGACCCACATGTCGAGCTGGTTCTGTTCCTTGCGCACCTTTTGCGCCGGCAACTGGATGCTCATGCGCAACAGGCTGCGTTCCTTGCCGTTGCGCTCGGCGTAGCCGAACTGGACAAAGCGCAGCGGCCGTCCGCCGGTGTTGCGGTCGGTGGCCAGGGGGCCAGGCGCAGCATCTTGAAGTGCTCGGGTTGCACATCGGCCCACGGCAGTTCCACCGGCGCGGGTTCGACGGCTTCGGCGTTGCTTTCGGGTGACGCTTGAGTTTCTGTCATTCGGCGAGATCCTGTCCGTGTCCAGCTTGCCAGTCACAATATCGATACCGGCAATGGCCTTATCGGCCGCTTCTGCCAGGACTGGAGGGCAAAAATCATCTCAATGGCGAGCAAGTCCGTCGATAAAGCCGGTAATCGGCTTTTCCAGGCCGGCGGCCAGCGGCAACTGCGGGTTATTGTAGGAGGCCAACTGCTGCCGGATATCGTCGGGCACGATGCGCAGGATGTGGTTCATGCCGTCGATGATCGCCAGTTGCGCATCCGGCTTGGCCGCCTGCAGCGCCTTGGCGTCATCGACGCTGACCTGGATGTCGTTGCGCCCCTGGACGATCAGGGCCGGCATCGTCAGGTGGCTGAATGCCGCCGCCGGGTCCTGGCGGAACAGGCTGATCAGGTAGGGCTGGACGCTGGGGCGAAAGATCGGCTCCAGCGGCTGCGGGATATTGGCGTCCGGGTGTCCGGCCTTGAGGCTGTCGAGCAGTTCGTTGCTGCGCAGCATCAGCGCCGGTGGCAGGCGCCTGGCCAGTTGCTGGCGCAGTACCTGGTCGACCGGGCGACCGCTGCCCGACACGGAAATGACCCCGGCGGCCGCCAGCTTCGGCGCGGCGAGCGTGGCGATCAGCGCGCCCTCGCTGTGGCCGAGCAGGATCAACTGCCCCAGGCGTGGATCGGCCTTGAGCTTCTCGCCCCAGGCCACGGTGTCGGCGACATAGGCCTGCACGCTCAGGTTGCGCTCATTGGGCGTGGCCGCCAGGCTGGCCGCGACGCCACGCTTGTCGTAGCGCACGCTGGCGATACCGTGGCGGGCCAGCATCCAGGCCAGGCGCTTGAGGCTGTCGTTGCGTCCACCATCGGGATTGTTGCCATCACGGTCGGTGGGCCCGGAGCCGGCGACGATCAACACCACCGGTACCGGCCGGTCGGACTTGGGCAGCAGCAGCGAGCCGAACAGTTCACCGGTGCCGGTATCGAGTTCGATCGGCCGTTGCAGGACGACACCGGCCTGGGCAAGGCCGCTGAAGAGGGTCAAGGTCAGGAGCAGAATACGCAGCATCATCGGGCCATCATGGACAAGGTGCCGGTTGGACTCGCAACCGTCGATAAGGTTCGAGGATGAACTCGTCGGTCAGCCTGCGTATACTGGGCCGCTCGGTTATCTAGATCTGATTCGCGGAGCGCCCTGCATGTCCGGCAATACCTACGGCAAGCTGTTCACTGTCACCACCGCTGGCGAAAGCCATGGTCCGGCGTTGGTCGCCATTGTCGATGGCTGCCCGCCCGGCCTGGAGCTGTCGCTGGAAGACCTGCAGCGCGACCTCGATCGGCGCAAGCCCGGCACCAGCCGGCACACCACCCAGCGCCAGGAGCCCGACGAGGTGGAGATCCTTTCCGGGGTCTTCGAAGGACGGACCACCGGCTGCGCCATCGGCCTGCTGATCCGCAACACCGATCAGAAGTCCAAGGACTACTCGGCGATCAAGGACCTGTTCCGCCCGGCCCACGCCGACTACACCTACCACCACAAGTACGGTGAACGCGACTACCGCGGCGGCGGCCGCAGTTCCGCCCGGGAAACCGCCATGCGCGTGGCTGCCGGTGCCATCGCCAAGAAGTTCCTGGCCAGCCGGGGCATCGTCGTCCGTGGCTACATGAGCCAACTGGGCCCGATCGAGATTCCGTTCAAGACCTGGGACTCGGTCGAGCAGAATGCCTTCTTCAGCCCCGATCCGGACAAGGTGCCGGAGCTGGAGGCCTATATGGACCAGTTGCGCCGCGACCAGGACTCGGTCGGCGCGAAGATCACCGTGGTGGCCGAAGGGGTGATGCCCGGCCTCGGCGAGCCGATCTTCGACCGCCTGGATGCCGAACTGGCCCATGCGCTGATGAGCATCAACGCGGTCAAGGGCGTGGAAATCGGCGCCGGTTTCGCCAGCGTCGCCCAGCGTGGGACCGAACACCGCGACGAACTGACCCCCGAAGGTTTCCTCAGCAACAACGCCGGCGGCATTCTCGGCGGCATTTCCTCCGGCCAGCCGATCGTGGCGCACCTGGCGCTCAAGCCGACGTCCAGCATCACCACGCCGGGTCGTTCCATCGACATTCACGGCAACCCGGTGGACGTGATCACCAAGGGCCGTCACGACCCGTGCGTCGGTATCCGTGCCACGCCGATCGCCGAAGCGATGATGGCGATCGTGCTGATGGATCACCTGCTGCGTCATCGCGCGCAGAATGCGGATGTGCGTGTCAGCACCCCGGTGCTGGGCCAGCTGTAATGTCGGGAGCGCCGCTCCCTTACTGGCGGCTGTCCGGTTTCTACCTGTTCTACTTCGCCCTGCTCGGCGCCACGGCGCCGTACCTGGCGCTGTATTTCCATCATCTGGGGTTCGCCCCGGCGCGGATTGGCGAGCTGGTGGCCATTCCGATGCTGATGCGCTGCGTGGCGCCGAACATCTGGGGCTGGCTGGGCGACTACACCGGCCGGCGCCTGCTGATCGTGCGCTGCGGCGCGGCCTGTACGCTGCTGGCGTTCTCGCTGATCTTCCTCGACAAGAGCTACGCCTGGCTGGCGCTGGTGATGGCCTTGCACGCGTTCTTCTGGCACGCCGTGCTGCCGCAGTTCGAGGTCATCACCCTGGCGCACCTGCAGGGCCAGCCCGGGCGCTACAGCCAGATCCGCCTGTGGGGCTCGATCGGTTTCATCCTGGCCGTGGTGCTGATCGGGCGCCTGTTCGAATGGTTGAGCCTGGATATCTATCCGCTGACGATCGTGGCGATCATGGCCGGCATCACCCTGAGCACCGCCTGGGTGCCCAATGCGCAACCGGCCGGCCATGAAAGCCGGCCCGCGGGCGAGGGCTTTCTCGGCCAGTTGCGCAGCCCGGGCGTGCTGGCCTTCTACCTATGCGTCGCGTTGATGCAACTGAGCCACGGTCCCTACTACACCTTCCTGACCCTGCACCTGGAAAACCTCGGCTACAGCCGCGGGCTGATCGGCATGCTCTGGGCCCTGGGGGTGGTGGCCGAAGTGCTGATGTTCCTCGGCATGAGCCGGATTCTCGCGCGGTTTTCCGTGCGCCGGGTGCTGCTGGCGAGCTTTCTCCTGGCGGCCTTGCGCTGGCTGCTGCTGGGCTCCTTCGCCGAACACCTGGGGGTGCTGCTGTTCGCCCAGTTGTTGCACGCGGCCACGTTCGGCAGCTTCCACGCCTCGGCCATTCATTTTGTCCAGCGCAGTTTCGGCTCGCGCCAGCAGGGGCAGGGCCAGGCGCTCTACGCCGCACTGTCCGGCACCGGCGGGGCACTGGGCGCGTTGTATGCCGGCTACAGCTGGAATGCCCTGGGGCCGACCCTGACTTTCAGTATCGCCAGCCTGGCGGTCCTGGCCGCCGCGATTATCATTGCCACCCGCATGCAAGAGGATCGGCCCTGAGCCTTTCCCGAGGAAATAGAAGCCATGAGCATTCTGTCCGTTTACCCCGTCAGCAGCCCGGAACTTGCGAACAAGGTCCTGACCCACGTCGACGATATCACTGCGACCCTGGCGGAGCAGGGCGTTCGCTTCGAGCGTTTGTCCGTCGCCACGCCGATTCGCCCCGGCACCCCTGAGGAAGACGTGCTCGAAGCCTGTCGGGCCCAGCTCGATCCCCTGATGAGCGAGCACGGCAGTGTCGCGGTCGAGGTCATCAGCCTCGACAACAGTCACCCGCAGAAGCTCGAGCGCTGTGCGCAGCTGTTGCGTGAGCAGCGCCAGCAGGCCAATGAGGTGCGGTGGTTCCTTGGCGGGCGCGGGCTGCTCAGCCTGCATATTGGTGATTATGTTTATGCGGTGCTGTGCGAAAGGAACGATCTGATCACCATTGCGGCCGGTACGTCGTACTGGTTCGACCTGGGCGAGGAGCCGCGTTGCGTGGCGGTCCGGCTGTTCGACAAGACCGAGGGGCGGGTTGCCAGCCCGGTCGAGGACGATATCGCCGGGCGTTTTCCCCGCCTGGACGACTGAAGGTCTGGAGCGCCGACATTAAACAGTCGCCACACGGCTTGAGTGATTAAAACTTGAGTCGGAAGTGAATGTTTCAATTTGTAGGATGCTGCCTAATGAAATGTCGGCCATCCCTGTTTATGTTTGTGGTCGGTTGTTAATTCCCACTTCTGTGTAACTCTCTGTTTTCGGCGGTTGTTCGGGCAACCACTGTGCGAACTGTTGAAAGTCACAGGGAGGAACAGACATGAGCATTCCCACTCTATCGGCGGCGGGCGTCGCGCAGATGGCCCGGCCTCGACCGGCCGATATCAAGGAGTCGAGGGACCCGCTTAAACAGGATGTTGTTCAGGTGGTGCTATTGCCGGCTCTGAAGAAAAATCGCCGCAATCGCCTCGCCAAGGCCCCGACCCTGAGCGAGAAGGAACTGGAAGTGCTCAAGTGGGCCAAGGCGGGCAAGACGGTGTGGGAAATCAGCGTGATCCGCAACGTGTCCGAAGCCACGGTGAAGTTTCATCTACGCAACATCTATCACAAGCTGGGGGTGAGCAACCGTGCCCACGCCGTTGGCGAGGCCGTCCATCGCGGCCTCGTCTAGCTCACCTGCCGCGCGGGCTCAATGATAGGAGGGCAGGGCAAAACGGTTCTGGCTTTGCAGCAGGGAAATGGCCGGCAGTTCGCTGGGCTGGCCGGCGAGGTCGCGGCGAATCGCGCTGATCACCCAGGTCAGCTGTTCCGCGGTGTGCAGCTGGGCGTAGGAGATTGAGCGTTTCATCTGCTTGCCGTCGCGGTCACGCAGCGTGAGCAGCACGCCACCGTCAGGGCGTGGCTGGGTGGTGACTTCGTAGTTGGAGAATACAGAAGAGAATTTTTCCTGGATCAGGTCCATGTCGATCGACTCCGTCAGCTAGTGAATGACTAGGGATGGAGTGAGAGGTGCAGTGATTGTGCCAGTATTCCTTTTTTATAAATCCCTTTAAAATCAATAGGTTATGGTTTTATTGGTTTTGTTGTTTCGTGCAAAATGCAAGATCGGCCGTCGTGCATCCTGCATTTTGCCCAGCGCCGGCCGATGCCGCCCTGACGGGCGCGAGGATACAAAACTTTGCAAAACCTTCGTGTACAGCTTCGCCAGGGTTGCCGTATTTTCGATTCGAGGCGGGCCCCCGGCGAGGCTGCGAATCCCGGGGCTGCAACAAGGACGGTGGGCGAGGTTGTCGGCCCGGACGACGTTCGCTCGATAATAATAAAAGACAGGATGTGACCCATGAACGTTCAAACCGATGACGTGATCACCTGGGGCATGATGCTCCGCAAGCTTCCCACCGTTGCCAAGGCGCTGCCGCGTGTCATCCGCGGGCTCAAGCTGTCCAAGGTGAAAGCCCCCGACCAGCCCTGCGGGCTCGCCTGGAGTTTCGAACAGGCGGTGGCTCGCAATCCTTCGGGAGCGGCGCTGCTCTATGGCAACCGTTCCCTGACTTATCAGCAGACCAACCAGTGGGCCAACCGCATAGCCCATTACCTGATCGCTCAGGGCATCGGCAAGGGCGATGTGATTGGCGTGCTGATCGAGAACCGCATCGAGTTGCTGGTGACGATCCTGGCGGTGGCCAAGGTGGGCGGGGTCTGCGCGATGCTCAACACCTCCCAGACCCAGGGGGCGCTGGCCCACAGCATCACGCTGGTGTCGCCGGTGGCGATGGTCGTCGGGGCGGAACTGCTCGGGGCCTATTCGGCCGTGCGCGAGCAGGTGGCGATCGACCCGGCCCGGCACTACTTCGTGGCGG
The DNA here is from genome assembly GCF_055390395.1 of Pseudomonas sp. Tof1. NCBI lineage: Bacteria > Pseudomonadati > Pseudomonadota > Gammaproteobacteria > Pseudomonadales > Pseudomonadaceae > Pseudomonas > Pseudomonas sp. Tof1. Next base: position 1,897,636 of record NZ_AP024344.1, read on the forward strand.
ATCAGGACACCGATGCGGATCCGGGTGAAGCGCCCGCGGGCTGGATCAACCTGATGAGCGCCAGCCTCGGCCAGGACCAGGCGAACCCGGCCAGCAGCCAGCAGATCTTCTGTGATGACCCCTGTTTCTATATCTATACCTCCGGCACCACTGGTCTGCCCAAGGCCGGGATCTTCCGTCATGGTCGCTGGATGAAGACCTACGCCAGCTTCGGCCTGATCGCCCTCGACATGGGGCCGCAGGATGTCCTCTATTGCACCCTGCCGCTGTATCACGCCACGGGCCTGTGCGTGTGCTGGGGCTCGGCGATTGCCGGGGCTTCGGGGTTCGCCTTCCGGCGCAAGTTCAGCGCCAGCCAGTTCTGGGACGAGGCACGGCGTTTCAACGCCACCACCCTGGGTTACGTGGGCGAGTTGTGCCGCTATCTGCTGGACCAGCCGCCCAGCGCCGCGGACAAGCACAACAAGGTGGTGAAGATGATCGGCAACGGTCTGCGCCCGAGCGTCTGGCGGGAGTTCAAGCAGCGTTTCGACATCGACCACATCAGCGAATTCTATGCCGCCAGCGATGGCAACATCGGTTTCACCAACGCGCTCAACTTCAACAACACCATCGGCTTTTCCCTGATGTCCTGGGCCCTGGTGGAATATGCCCCGGATTGCGGAACACCGCTGCGCGACGCCGACGGTTTCATGCGCAAGGTGCCCAAGGGTGGCCAGGGCCTGCTGCTGGCGCGGATCGACGACAAGGCGCCGCTGGACGGCTACACCGAATCGGCCAAGACCCAGAAGGTCGTGCTGTGCGACGTGTTCGAAAAGGGCGACCGCTATTTCAATACCGGCGACCTGCTGCGCGACATCGGTTTCGGGCATGCCCAGTTCGTCGACCGCCTGGGTGACTCCTACCGCTGGAAGGGCGAGAACGTGTCCACCACCGAAGTGGAGAATATCCTGCTGCAACACCCGCATATCGCCGAAGTGGTGGCCTACGGGGTGGAAATCAGCAACACCAACGGCCGGGCGGGAATGGCCGCGATCACGCCTGCCGAGTCGCTGGCCACCCTGGATTTCGCCGAGTTGCTGAGTTTCGCCCGCCAGCAGATGCCGAGCTATGCGATCCCGCTGTTCCTGCGGGTGAAGCTGAAGATGGAAACCACCGGCACCTTCAAATACCAGAAGGGTCGGCTGCGGGACGAGGCCTTCGACCCCGGCAAGGTCGGCGACGATCCGATCTACGCCTGGCTGCCGGGCTCCGACACCTATGTGCAGGTGACCGGGCGGATTCACGAAGAGATTCATGCCGGCAAGTTCCGTTATTGATTCTGGCTATGGAAGGGCTTGAAAAATAAGGCATGACAGGGAAACTCAAGGTCGGGAAACTGGCTCCATAGATGAGCCGTTTCCCGTTCAGCCACAGGGAGTTCCGAGATGTCCGATCAAGCCCGACAAATGACCGAAGAAGAAGCCGCCGAATTTGCCGAACAGGTGTTCGACGTGGCGCGCAAGGGCGATGCCGCCATGCTGGCCGCGCTGCTGAGCAGCGGCCTGCCGGTCAACCTGCGCAACCACAAGGGTGACACCCTGCTGATGCTCGCCAGCTACCATGGCCATGTCGATGCGGTGCGGGTGCTGCTCGAACACAAGGCCGATCCGGAAATCCGCAATGCCAACGGCCAGAGCCCGATTGCCGGAGCCGCCTTCAAGGGCGACCTGCCGATGGTCAGGCTGCTGATCGAAGGCGGGGCGCAGGTCGAGGGCGCATCGGCGGACGGTCGTACGGCCTTGATGATGGCGGCGATGTTCAACCGCACCGCGATCGTCGAGTACCTGCTCAGCCAGGGAGCCGACCCCCGGGCCACGGATGCCAATGGTGTCACGGCGCTGGCGGCGGCCCGGACCATGGGCGCGACGGACACGGCCGCGCAGTTGCAGCAACTGGAGGCCTGAGCTTGCCGGCGTCGTGCCGGTCCTGTACCTGCGCGGCGCCGTTATTTGCGCTATCCTTCGCGCCCCCGAACAGCCCCAGGTCGCAGTGTCTCCATGAAAACCGCCCTTATCGAACTCATCACCAAAATCAGCTCCGGCTGCATGGGCGAAGCCGAGATCCTGCAGATCGCCGACGAGGCCGCCCAGGCCTATGCGGACGAGGCCGGTTTCCTGGCGGCCAATCCGGATATCAACTACGACGACAGCTTCCCGATCCCCCTGGGTGAGTGGGTCGTGGTCGGCAGCCTGCCGGAGACCGTGCTGTTCCAGGCGGACACCTACATGGACCTGTTTGCCCAGATCGTCGCGTCCTTCGGCAAGGACGTGCCGTTCAACATCAAGCCCAAGCAATTGGCCAAGGTCGAGGCGCTGACGGCACTGAACCGCATCCAGATCCAGCTTTCGAGCATGAACCCGGAAATGGGTGGCTATGTGCTGCTGAACTTCAGCCAACTGCTGGATGATGAACTGCAGGCGGTGCTGGTCTACGGTAATGACCTGCCACGGGTGCTGGAGTTGTGCGAGCAGGTCGGCATCGCCGCCGCACCGTCCCTGGAAGCCCTGCGGATCGCGCTGCACGTCTGAGGCGGGAATTGGACGGAACCCTGGTCGTGGCCGGCTATCCTACTAGTGCCAGTCCTCATCATTCGGGAGCAGCACCATGGGTTCGACCTTCAATGGCCTCGTTGGCCTGATCATCCTGGCCCTGGATATCTGGGCCATTCTCAACGTCCTGAAAAGCGGTGCCGAAACCGGGATGAAAATCCTCTGGGTACTGCTGATCGCCCTGCTGCCGGTACTGGGGCTGATCATCTGGGCGATTGCGGGGCCACGGGGCAACGTACGGATCTAGCGGCCTGGGTGGCGGTCGGGCGTTTCCTGCCGGAGTGGCGCGGCGCGCTTCGGCAGGCCGTTCCTTTTTGTGTGTCAAAACATGCGTCCAACGAAATTTTCACATTCCGTCTACGACAATTCCTTCGCTTGATTTAGCGCTCTCTCATACTGCAATCCGTTGTTCTGAAAAGGTTTTTCCTTTGGTGAGAGAGAATTTCAACGGTTAATGACGATACATGGGTGGTAAACCACCGATGATCGTGCAACATTTGCCGGCTTCGCGCCCCTCTCGCGTCACAGGGAGGGCAGGGCGCCGCAGAACCCGACTTCTCAACCTGAATCCAACGAGTCTCCAATCGACATGGCAAACCCGGACGCCCTGAGCACGCAGCGCTCCTCAACGCGCCTGCCGCAACCGTCAGTCAAGTCTCACCTGGCTTACACGCTGTTGTGTGCATTGATCATGATGGTGATGTTCACCCTGCTGCGGGTGGCATTGCTGGTCTACAACCGCGAGATGATCCTCGACACCCCGGCCTCGACCTTCCTCGAGGCGTTCGGTAACGGCCTGCGTTTCGATATCCGTATCGTGGTCTACCTCTGCATCCCGTTGACGCTGGCGTTCCTCAGCGCCCGGGCCATGGCTGCACGCGGCCTGTTCCGCTTCTGGCTGACGGTGACCTCGAGCCTGGCGCTGTTCTTCGGCCTGATGGAAATGGACTTCTACCGCGAGTTCCACCAGCGTCTCAACGGCCTGGTGTTCCAGTACGTGAAGGAAGACCCGAAAACCGTGATGAGCATGCTCTGGTACGGTTTCCCGGTGGTCCGCTACCTGCTGGCCTGGGCCGTGGGTACCGTGGTGCTGAGCCTGCTGTTCCGCGGCGCCGACCGGATCACCCGTCCCCGTGGCGGTTTCGCGGCGAGCACCGGCAGCCGTGCCGTCGCGCCCTGGTATGCGCGCACCGTGCTGTTCGTGGTGCTGCTGCTGGTCTGCGTCGTCGCCGCCCGTGGCACCCTGCGCCAGGGCCCGCCACTGCGCTGGGGCGATGCCTACACCACCGAATCGAACTTCGCCAACCAGCTGGGCCTCAATGGGACGCTGACGCTGATCTCGGCGGCCCAGAGTCGCCTGTCCGATGATCGCGACAATATCTGGAAAGCCACCCTGCAACAGCCGCTGGCCCAGCAGACCGTGCGCGACATGCTGCTGACCGCCAATGACAAGCTGGTCGACAGCGATATCGCCGCGATCCGCCGCGACACCCTGCCACCGGCGCAGAACACTCTGCCGATCAAAAACGTCGTGGTGATCCTGATGGAAAGCTTCGCCGGTCACTCGGTAGGCGCCCTCGGCCGTCCCGGCAACATCACCCCTTATTTCGACAAGCTGTCCAAGGAGGGCCTGCTGTTCGAGCGGTTCTTCTCCAACGGTACCCACACCCACCAGGGCATGTTCGCCACCATGGCGTGCTTCCCGAACCTGCCCGGTTTCGAGTACCTGATGCAGACGCCGGAAGGCAGCCACAAGCTGTCCGGCCTGCCGCAACTGCTCAGCGCCCGCAAATATGACGACGTGTACGTCTACAACGGCGATTTCGCCTGGGACAACCAGTCGGGCTTCTTCGGCAGCCAGGGCATGACCACCTTCATCGGCCGCAACGACTTCGTCAATCCGGTATTCTCCGACCCGACCTGGGGCGTGTCCGACCAGGACATGTTCAACCGCAGCCTGGAAGAGTTGAAGGCCCGGGAGGCGAGCGGCAAGCCGTTCTATGCCTTGCTGCAGACCCTGTCCAACCATACCCCGTACGCACTGCCGACGCCCCTGCCGGTCGAGCGCGTCACCGATCGTGGCACGCTCAACGAGCACCTGACGGCCATGCGCTACTCCGACTGGGCCCTGGGCCAGTTCTTCGAGAAGGCCCGCAAGGAGCCCTACTTCAAGGACACCCTGTTCGTGGTGGTCGGTGACCATGGTTTCGGCAACGAGGAGCAGATCACCGAAATGGACCTGGGACGCTTCAACGTGCCGCTGCTGCTGATCGGCCCGGGCATCCAGGAGAAATTCGGCGCGCGCCGCGACACCGTCGGTACCCAGATCGATATCGTCCCGACCATCATGGGCCGCCTGGGCGGCGAGTTCCGCCAGCAGTGCTGGGGGCGTGACCTGCTCAACCTGCCGGAAGGCGACCACGGTATCGGCATGATCAAGCCGTCGGGCAGCGAGCCGACCGTGGCGCTGGTCACCGGCGACCGTGTGCTGGTGCAGCCCAAGGATGTGCCGGCGCGTCTGTGGAGCTACCACCTGGGCGCCACCCCAGGTGGCGAATTGCTGCCGAACTCGCCGGACGAAGCCGAGCTGAAGCAGAAACTCGGTTCCTTCATCCAGACCGCGACCAAGAGCCTGCTGGATAACACCGCGGGTGTGGCACCGACCAAGTAACACCTGGCCGGTTATTCCTGCAACATGAAAAACGCCCCGAGACTTCGGGGCGTTTTTCATTGCCGGGTGCTGGCGTCATATCCTCCCGAGCAGAACCAGAATCAGCAGAATCACCAGCACGGTACCGATGACGCCCGATGGGCCGTAGCCCCAGTTCCTGGAGTGCGGGAACACCGGCAGACCGCCGATCAGCAATAGAATCAGGATGACAATCAGAATAGTACCCATGGTGTTTTCCTTGTTGGTTGTCCCGTCAGTACACGATTCGATTCATCATTCAAATAACGAACCGGTTTAAATTTCCGACTGGCACGCCGCAGGGAAAATTCAGTTTTTTATTCAGGTATTTTTCCGCCATCGATTGCCTTCGCTCCATGTGTCGATGCACTTTCGGCGGTTCACCCGTGACGCTTGCGGCACCCCCGGAAGTTGTCCTCGGGCGCGACTTTGCCTCCAGTATTCAGCAATCTGATGGTGCATGGGTGGGTGATATTCCTTCGCTACACTGCGGCTCACTTCTTCCGAACGCACAAGGCATCCTCCTATGCAAAATCGCATCATGATCACTGGCGCAGGCTCCGGCCTGGGTCGCGAAATCGCCCTGCGTTGGGCGCGTGAAGGCTGGCGGTTGGCCTTGTCCGATGTCAGCGAAGCCGGGTTGCTGGAAACCCTCGCGCGGGTGCGCGAGGCGGGCGGCGACGGCTTCACCCAGCGTTGCGATGTGCGTGACTACAGCCAATTGACGGCCCTGGCCCAGGCCTGTGAGGACAAGTTCGGCGGCATCGATGTGATCGTCAACAATGCCGGCGTGGCTTCCGGGGGCTTCTTCAGCGAACTGTCCCTGGAAGACTGGGAGTGGCAGATCGCGATCAACCTGATGGGGTGGTCAAGGGCTGCAAGGCGTTCCTGCCGCTGCTGGAGCAGAGCAAGGGCCGGATCATCAATATCGCGTCCATGGCCGCCCTGATGCAGGGCCCGGCGATGAGCAACTACAACGTCGCCAAGGCTGGCGTGGTGGCCTTGTCCGAGAGCCTGCTGGTGGAACTGGCGCAGGAGGAAATCGGCGTTCACGTGGTCTGCCCGTCGTTTTTCCAGACCAACCTGCTGGACTCCTTCCGTGGCCCGACGCCCGCCATGAAAGCCCAGGTCGGCAAGCTGCTGGAGAGTTCGCCGATCACCGCCAGCGACATCGCCGACTACATCTACCAGCGTGTCGCCGAGGGTGAGTTCCTGATCCTGCCCCATGAGCAGGGCCGCATGGCCTGGGCCCTGAAGCAGAAGAACCCGCAGTTGCTCTATGACGAGATGACCGTGATGGCCAACAAGATGCGGGCCAAGGCCAGGCAGTCCAGCCAGTAGGCGGGCAGGGCGCTCCGCTCGGATATCGCTGTGGCGAAAAGTCTGATGGGGCGCAGTATGAAATCTGATTCTGTAGGGCGAATCGGCCGTGTCGGTAAGGGCGGGCTGATTTGCCGCTGTTGCATTGAAGGCGCTGAACCGGCCGGGCAGTCTTGGGCACTCATAAACCCTTGAGGATAAGTGCCATGCTTGTATTGAGCCGTGTCGTGGGCGAGAAGATTTCCATCGGCGACAACATCACCGTGCGGATTCTCGCGGTCAATGGCAACCACGTGCGTTTTGGCGTGGAAGCGCCGAAGAACGTCAATGTCCATCGTGCCGAGATCTACCGCCGGATCCTGACGAAGGTCGACTCCGTCCGTGATCCGGTGGCGCAGCGCTAGGGGCGCCGCTTCAGTCGAAGAACTCCTTGGGCACCGCGTGCTTGGGCAGCAACTGGCACTGCTGGCTTTCCAGGTCGAAGAAGATCACTGCCTGGCCCTTGCTCAAGGCCTGCCGGACCCGCAGCACACGGGTTTCCTGGGGCGTATCGTCGCCGTTGTCGGTGCCGTCGCGGCTGACGAAATCCTCGATCAGCCGGGTCAGGGTATCGGGTTCGAGTTGGTCGTGGGGAATCAGCATGAAAGGCTCTCTTCGGGAATCGCCGTGATCCTACTGCGACTGGCCGGGCACGGCTACCGGTAATCGGCCGGCAGCCGCGTTTGCCCTCAGTCGAGCGGGTTGCGCTGGCCGATCAGGCTGTCCACCGTCGGCACCCGGGTGTCGCTTTCCATCTGGGTCTCGTGTTCCAGTTGCCGGCTGAAACGGTCGAGGGAGCCACTGGCCGGCTGCGCATCGCTGGCGAACACCGGCGGGCTGAGCAGGTAGGCGCCGAGCAGGCGGCTCAAGGCCGCCAGGCTGTCGATATGGGTGCGTTCATAACCGTGGGTGGCATCGCAACCGAAGGCCAGCAGCGCCATGCGACTGTCGTGCCCGGCGGTCGCCGCCGAATGGGCATCGCTGAAGTAGTAGCGGAACAGGTCGCGGCGCACCGGCAGTTCACTGGCTGCCGCCAGGTTCAGCAGGTGGCGTGACAAGTGGTAGTCGTAGGGACCGCCGGAGTCCTGCATCGCCACGCTCACCGCGTGTTCGTTCGAGTGCTGGCCGGGCGCGACCGGGGCGATATCGATGCCGACGAACTCGCTGACATCCCAGGGCAGGGCCGCCGCCGCACCGCTGCCGATCTCCTCGGTGATGGTGAACAGCGGGTGGCAGTCGATCAGCGGTTGCACGCCGCTTTCGACGATCGCCTTGAGCGCGGTGAGCAGGGCCGCGACGCCGGCCTTGTCGTCCAGGTGCCGGGCGCTGATGTGGCCGCTCTCGGTGAACTCCGGCAAGGGGTCGAAGGCGACGAAATCACCGATGCCGATGCCCAGCGCGTCGCAATCGGCGCGGGTCGCGCAATAGGCATCCAGGCGCAGTTCGACGTGATCCCAACTGACCGGCAGTTCATCCACGGCGGTGTTGAAGGCGTGCCCGGAGGCCATCAGCGGCAACACGCTGCCGCGGATCACTCCGGTATCGGTGAACAGGCTGACCCGGCTGCCCTCGGCGAAACGGCTGGACCAGCAGCCGACCGGCGCCAGGCTCAGCCGGCCATTGTCCTTGATCGCCCGCACGGCGGCGCCGATGGTGTCCAGGTGGGCCGACACGGCGCGGTCCGGGCTGCTCTGGCGACCCTTGAGGGTGGCGCGGATAGTGCCGCGGCGGGTCAGTTCGAAGGGAATGCCGAGTTCTTCGAGGCGTTCGGCGACATACCGCACGATGGTGTCGGTGAAGCCGGTCGGGCTGGGGATGGCGAGCATTTCCAGCAGCACCCGTTGCAGGTAGTCGAGGTCGGGATGGGGGAGTGGATGGGTCATGGCGACTCCTTTGTATCAGGGGACGTGGTGGGCCGGGATCCTGGTCCAGGCTGGAGGGCGCTTTCGCGGGCAAGTCCGGCTCCTACAGTGCAATGCGGTGCATCAAGCCGGATGAGCACCCGTAACCCGTAGGAGCCGGGTTTGTCCGCGAAGACGTCTGTCGACCTTGGCCAAGAGCCGGGCGTCTTCCACGATGGGACAGTGGCCGGGGTTGTCTACTGCGTGGGCCGGCTATGGGGAAACAGCAGGTCGATGAACCGCTCCGCGGTCGGCTGGGGTTCGTGGTTGGCCAGCCCGCAGCGTTCGTTGGCCTCGATGAACACGTACTCCGGCTGGTCCGCCGCCGGCACCATCAGGTCCAGGCCGACCACCGGGATGTCCAGGGCCCGCGCGGCCTGCACGGCGGCTTCGGCCAGCGTCGGGTGCAGGATCGCGGTGACGTCTTCCAGGCTGCCGCCGGTGTGCAGGTTGGCCGTGCGGCGCACCGCCAGTTGTTCGCCCCTGGGCAACACGGTGTTGTAGTCGTAGCCGGCGGCATGCAGGGTGCGCTGGGTTTCCGCATCGAGGGGGATCCGGCTCTCGCCGCCGGTGGCGGCCTGGCGTCGGCGGCTCTGGGCCTCGATCAGGGCGCCGATGCTGTGTTGGCCATCGCCGACCACCTGTGCCGGGTGGCGCAGCGCGGCGGCCACCACCTTGAAGCCGATCACCACGATGCGCAGGTCCAGACCTTCATGAAAGCTCTCCAGCAGCACTCGGCTGTCGAAGGCGCGGGCGGCCTTGATCGCCTGTTCGACTTCCTCGGCACTGCGCAGGTCCACCGCCACCCCCTGGCCCTGCTCGCCGTCCAGGGGTTTGACGACGATGCGCCCGTGGGCGCGCAGAAATGCCAGGTTGTCCTCGGCGCTCGCCGCACGCTGTTGCTGTGGTACGTTCAGGCCGGCCTCGCTGAGCACCCGGTGGGTCAGGCTCTTGTCCTGGCACAGGCTCATGCTGATGGCGCTGGTCAGGTCGGTCAGCGATTCCCGGCAGCGTACCCGGCGCCCGCCGTGGCTGAGGGTGAACAGGCCGGCGGCGGCATCGTCGACCTGCACGTCGATGCCGCGCCGGTGGGCTTCTTCCACCAGGATCCGGGCATAGGGATTGAACCCGGCTTCCGGCCCCGGACCGAGGAACAGCGGCTGGTTGATACCGTTCTTGCGCTTGATGGCAAAGGTGCTGAGGGTGCGGAAGCCGAGCTTGGCGTAGAGGCTCTTGGCCTGGCGATTGTCATGCAGCACCGACAGGTCGAGGTGGTCCAGGCCACGGCTCATGAAGTGCTCGACCAAGTGCCGCACCAGCACCTCGCCGACGCCCGGGCGACTGCAGTGCGGGTCGACCGCCAGGCACCAGAGGCTGCAACCGTGCTCCGGGTCGTGGAAGGCCTTGCGATGGTTGAGGCCCATGACACTGCCGATCAGCGCACCGCTGTCCTCGTCCTCCGCCAGCCAGTACACCGGCCCGCCCTCGTGGCGCGGGGTCAGCAGTTCCGGGTCGATCGGCAGCATGCCGCGGGCCAGGTACAACTGGTTGATCGCCTGCCAGTCCTCGGGGCTCTGTGCCCGGCGAATGCGGAAACCGCGAAACACCCGGGTGGCCGGGCGGTAGTCGCTGAACCACAGGCGCAGGGTATCCGACGGGTCGAGGAACAGTTGCTGAGGCGCCTGGGCCAGCACTTGCTGCGGTGCGGCGACATACAGGGCGATATCGCGTTCGCCGGACTGCTCGTTGAGCAGTTCCTCGGCCAGCGCGGCCGGGTCGGCGAAGGTGTGACCGACCAGCAGCCGGCCCCAGCCGCAGTGTACGGCCACCGGTTCCGGGGCCGGCTCGTTGCCGTCCTCGGCCAGGCGCGCCTGCAGGCGTTCGTAGGAAGGCGGCTGGCCGCGCAGCAGGCGTTGGCTGTAGGTCGTGGCGTGAGCTTTCATCCGATCAGATCCCTTGTTCGCTGAGCCACAGGTTGAGGGCCGCCAACTGCCACAGCTTGGAGCCGCGCAGCGGAGTGAGCTGACCCTGTGGGTCGGTCAGCAGGCGGTCGAGCATCGCCGGGTTGAACAGGCCGCGGTCCTGGCTCGGGTCGAGCAGCAGCTCGCGGACCCAGGCCAGCGTCTCACCCTGCAGGTGCTTGAGGCCGGGCACCGGGAAGTAGCCCTTCTTGCGGTCGATGACCTCGCTGGGAATGACCAGGCGGGCGGCTTCCTTGAGCACCTGCTTGCCGCCGTCCGGCAGCTTGAAGCGGGCCGGGATGCGTGCCGACAGTTCCACCAGCCGGTAGTCGAGGAACGGCGTGCGGGCTTCCAGGCCCCAGGCCATGGTCATGTTGTCGACGCGCTTGACCGGGTCGTCCACCAGCATCACCGTGCTGTCCAGGCGCAACGCCTTGTCCACGGCGGCATTGGCCCCGGGCAGGGCGAAGTGCTCGCGAACGAAATCGCCCGCCGCGTCCTCGCCGAGCAACCAGGCTGGCTGCACGGTCGCGGCATAGTCGTCGTAGCTGCGGTCGAAGAAGGCTTCGCGGTAGGCCGTCCATGGGTCGGCCGCACCGTCCACCTGCGGATACCAGTGGTAGCCGGCGAACAGTTCGTCGGCACCCTGGCCGCTCTGCACCACCTTGCAATGCCGGGCCACTTCCCGCGACAGCAGGTAGAAGGCAATGCAGTCGTGGCTGACCATCGGCTCGCTCATGGCGCGGAACGCCGCCGGCAACTGCTCGATGATTTCCCGTTCGTCGATGCGCAACTGGTGATGCCGTGTGTCGTAATGGCGGGCGATCAGGTCCGAGTACTGGAATTCGTCGCCGCGCTCGCCACCGGCATCCTGGAAGCCGATGGAGAAGGTCGACAACTGTTCCACCCCGGCTTCACGCAGCAGCCCGACCAGCAGGCTCGAGTCGACGCCGCCGGACAGCAGCACGCCGACATCCACCGCCGCCCGCTGGCGGATCGCTACCGCTTCGCGGGTGCTGGCGAGCACCCGGTCGCGCCAGTCTTCCAGGCCCAGGTCGAGTTCATCAGGCGCCGGACCATAGTTCAGCGACCACCAGGTGTGCTGTTCGCGCTGGCCGTTGGCGTCGATGCGCAGCCAGGTCGCCGGTGGCAGTTTCTCGATGCCCGCCAGCAGGGTGCGCGGCGCCGGTACCACGGCATGGAAGTTCAGGTAGTGGTTGAGGGCGACCGGGTCGAGCAGCGGGTTGATGTCGCCACCTTGCAGCAGCGCCGGCAGGCTTGAGGCGAAGCGCAGGCGCTGGGCGTTGTGGGAGAGGTACAGCGGCTTGACCCCGAGACGGTCGCGGGCGATGAACAGGCGTTGCGCATCGCGCTCCCAGATCGCCAGGGCGAACATGCCGTTGAGCTTGGGCAGCAGGGCTTCGCGCCAGGCGTGGTAGCCCTTGAGCAGCACTTCGGTGTCGCCACCGGAGTAGAAGGCGTAGCCCAACTGCTCCAGTTCCCGACGCAGTTCGGGGAAGTTGTAGATGGCCCCGTTGAAGGTCAGGGACAGGCCCAGGTCGGGGTCGATCATCGGCTGCGCCGAGGCATCCGACAGGTCCATGATTTTCAGTCGACGGTGGCCCAGGGCAATCGGCCCCTGGCTATGGAAGCCCCAGGCATCGGGGCCGCGTGGGGCCATGTGGTGGGTGATCCGCTCAAGGGCGGCCAGGTCCGCGGGGTGTCGATCGAAACGTAGTTCTCCAGCAATTGCGCACATAAGTCCTTACCGGTTATCCGTTGGGGAGGGTCACTCTGGAACTGACTCGCTGAGGACGGGGGAGTTTTATATCAATCCGTTATAAACGATCCGCCGAACAGCAGGCCGAGCGGGGGGGCGTGGCCATGGGCACTCGCGCACAAGGGTGCCAGCGGGTTATGCGAAAGCCCTGAATTCCTGATGCAACAGGCTGATATGCAACAGGTTTTTGAGATTTTCCAGGACGCCGTGATTGATACCTTCAAGACTCATGGATAGAAGGAGTTTTGAAATGTCAGCCGTTAAACTGCCGGTGCCACCCGGGCTGGACGAGTTCAGTGAAAACGAGGAGGTGATCCGGGCCAATGCTCCCGACTGGTTGTTGCTGGCCCGCCCGGAAAGGATCGTACAGCTGCGCGAGTACATGAGCCGCAGCCAATTGTTCAAGGATGATGTGTCGGCCTGGCTCAGGGAGCTGAAGCCGGTCCGGGCGTTCTGTGAGCCGTTGCTCGCACAGAGGCTGCAGGAGCGATTCGGAGCGGGGCTGGACCTGCACACGGACATGCTGGTCATCGCCGATCGCTGGCCCGAATTTCCGTCTCCGCTTGGTGCCCCCGTTGTCTTTCCGATGACATTCACCCAGCACGGCCTGCTGGATGCCGCGCTGCAGAATTTCGCCGCGGATGAGCAGTTTCCACCGCAAACGTACCTGCGCTTCTCCGGCAGCGCCAGGCCGGAGTTCACGCCACAGGCCTTCATCGATCTGGTACGCGAACTGGACCTCGGTGGACGTTATCAGCAGCACTTGTGCAGGGTCTTGCATCTGCCACTCGAAGCCGGGCAGGAACTGGACGCTGAAGGTGCCAGGATCGAGTTCGCCATGCAGCAGCAGGCCAAGGCGGACATGCTGGTGGATGCCACCATCGCCTTGATGAAAAAGGAACTGGACGAGAGTGCCCATACGCAGCTTTGCCGGTTGATCGAATCGAACGTCAGCGTTGCCGCCGATGGGGCGCGGATACAGGTCAACGAATTGCAGATGCTGGGCGTGACGCTGTCGCGCGTACGTCTGTTCACCCTGCACACGGGGCCGTCGGATGGGGATCGCGGGTTGCTGGTTCACATCCCCAACGATCCGCTCAGCCGATTCAGGTTCTACCCCTCGCTCGAAGATTTTCGCGCCGAGTTATGCGAGCGCCTGTGGCAGCCGTCCTACGAGGCATTCTTCAGTCGTCTGGTCGAGCAGCGCGATCTGCCGGCGTTTCTTGCCGCGTTGCGTCGCAGCCTGAGCCGGGAAACCCTGAGCGCCAAGGCCTTGCTCAATCGGCAGGCCGACCTGAAGTTGCGCTTGCTGCCATCGAACGACGAGCTGTTTTCCCTGCTCCATCGACAGCAACTGCAGCGCTTGCAGGACGATGCCCGGGCGGTTGCCGTGCCGACCGAGGATGTCGACCAGGACGCCCGCAACGCCCGTTACCAGGCCCGCCTGGGGCTGGGCATGACCCTGCTGAACCTGGCCTCCTTCGCCAACCCCTGGCTGGGGCTGCTGATGATGGGGGTGGCGGTCGGGGAAATGCTGGCGGAAGTCTACGAGGGCTACCAGGACTGGCAGCGTGGTGATCATGACAAGGCTATCACCCATATGATGGCGGTGGCCGAGGACCTCGCGACGATGATTGCCCTGGGCACGGCCCTGCAGGTGGGTGGCAAGCTGGTCAAGGGCCTGTTTCGCCAGGAGTCGGCGTTCTTCGATGAGCTGGTGCCGGTGCGCTCGGACGATGGGCGCTACCGGCTCTGGCAGCCCAGCCTGGAACCCTATGCCCATGACGAGCCCTTGCTCGCCCGGCAGGACCCGGACACGCAGGGCTTCTACCCGGAGGTCAGCGATGACGGGCATCGTTACCTGGATATCGCCGGTCGCCCTTATCGGGCCTATCGGGACGAGGCTGCCGATGCCTGGCGCCTGCGTCATCGCAGCCGCCCCACGGCCTACGAACCGCTGCTGGAACACAATGGTGCGGGCGGCTGGCGCCTGGCCCATGAATGGCCTCCGGGCTGGGAGGATCCGGCCTACCTGTTGCGTCGCCTGGGGCCCGAGGCCGCCTGGCTGGACGATGTGGACATCGAGCGGATTCTGTCGATCCACCGTCTTGATGCGCCGCTGTTGCATCGCCTGCACATGAACAGGGCGCAAATCCCGGCGACGGTGCTCGACTCGATCCGGCGTTTTCGCCTGGACCGCGAACTCGGCTGGCTGGCCGATGCTGCCGATGCCCCGCCGGCGCGACGCCTGCTGGACCTGAAGCTGCAGATCCTGCCGGACCTGCCGGGCTGGCCCCGGGGGCGCACGATCCTGCTGCTGGATGCCGCGGACAAGCCGCTGTATGAGTACGGCGTCGACCTGACCTCGCAGCCAAGGCCACTCAAGGTGGCGGCCAGGGATCTGGAGTCGAGCGGCCTGCAGGCCCTGATCGACGTGCTTGATCCTGCGCACAGGCAGGCCCTGCTCGGCGAGCCGGTGAAACCTGGCGAGGAGCTGCCTGGGCTCGAACGTGCGTTGCAGCAGCATGTGCGTACGCATCGTCATGCCTTGTTCGAGCGGGTCTACCGGCTGCGCTGGCTGTTGGCCGATGGGTTGCCGGAGAGTGTGCGCCAACGTTTCCCCGAGTTGCCGAGTGGCGTACTGCGCGAGGTGGCCGAGCAATCCAGTGTCAGTGTGAAGGATCGCCTGCTGGTCGATTCGCGCCTGCCCCTGCAACTGGTCGAGGACCTCACCGACGCCGCCCGCGAGGTTCGGGTCGATCGGGCCCTGGAGGGCGGCTTCCTGCAGTCGACCGTGAATCCCGATACCGCCAGGTTGCAGTTGCCCGTGCTCGAGAAGTTGCTGGGATGGCCGCTCGATCTGCGGATCGAATTACGCCAGGATGCCGTCAGCGGCCCGCTGCTGGCCGAGTTGGGCAACGTCGGTCTGCCCAGGCGGCGGATTTTCGTCAGGACCGAAGAGGGCTACCAGGCCTTCGACGCGAGCGGCAGTGCGCTCGGGCAACGGGCGACCGGCAACGACGCCCTGAGCGCAGCCCTGCTGGGCTCGTTGAGCGTCAGTGAACGCATGGCAATGGGCATGAGGCTGGAGGAGGAGGCCCAACTGCATAAGCTGTTGCTCAGCACGGCCATGACGCGGCCTCGTCAGGAACTGGAGGCGACGCTGGGCCTGGCAGCGCGAAAAGCTGACCATGAGCCGGCCCCCTGGCGCCGGATGGACCGCTCCGGTTGTTCACGCACCCGGCGTGGCGGGATCGAGACGACTCGTCGCGGGTTGCGGCGGGTGACCCGTCTGTATCCCGATTTATGCGAGGCGGAGGTCCGCGCCTTCATGTTGCAGTTGGGTGACGATTCGGCACTGGTGCGCAACCGGATTCGCTCGCTGGAACTGGAGTTGGAACTGTTGCGCTCGTTATTGAACAGTTGGTATGGCCGGTCTTTCGAGCAACGGGGGCAGTCCATCTGGCTCGGAGGCATGCAGGAAGGCCGCATGCAGGCCTCGCAGATTCTCGAGCGTTGCTGGCGCCGGCAAACCCCAGAACCTATGACGACAGCGGTGCGGCGATCGGCTATGGCCTGAGCCTGGAGGGGTTGCGGGTGGTCAGCCTGCCGGAACTGCCCGAGTCGATCAGTTTCGAGCATGTCACCGAACTGTCCCTCAAGAGCATGGACCTGACCACCATCCCGAGCAGCTTCCTGAGGCGGTTTCCCCAACTGCGCAAGTTGGACCTGGGCAACAACCGGTTGCGTACGCTGCCGCCAGCCATTGCGCATATGGACGAACTTCGCGAACTGCATCTGCAGGAAAACCGGATCGTGCTCACCCGCGAGGCGGCGGCCCAGCTTTCCACCCTGCAGCAATTGGAAGTGCTCAACCTGAACGGCAACTCCGATGTCGGCCGCCTGGATGTCGTGCGAATGCCGCACCTGCGCCGGCTGTTTCTGCGCGGTACCGGTATCGACCACCTGCCGGAAGGGCTGTTGACCCGTACCAGTCTGTCCGCGGCGGACTTGCGTGGCAACCTGATTCAGCAATTGCCCGCCGAACTCTACGATGCGCCGTCGCCGATCACTCGGCGCATCATCCTGCGTCATAATCCGCTGGGGCCCGCCAACCAGAGTCCGCTGGCCGCCTATCGTTTGCGCACCGGCATCACCTTTGGCATACCGGAGTCGGAACTGGCGCTCGACGAATACAGTTCGCGCCTGCGTTGGCTGGCGGATGTCGAGGGGGAGCGGCGTGCCCAGCTGCAATCACTCTGGCAGGGCCTGTGGCATGAACCGGGCAGCCAGGAACTGTTCGATCTGCTGGGGCGCCTGGGCGGCAGCGCGGACTACCTGAAGACCCGTAGCGACCTGACACGACGGGTCTGGGAGGTATTGGAGGCGGCGGGTGAGGACGGTGGGCTGCGTCGGGAATTGTTCGACCTGGCGGCCAATCCGCTGACCTGCGTCGACAGTGCGGCGCAGAGTTTCAGCCATCTGGAGGTTCGCGTATTGCTGGCCAAGGCACGGGCACTGGCGATAGAGGGCGATGAACCGGTGCAGTTGCTGAAGTTGGCACGGGGCCTGTTCCGGCTGGAGCAGATCGATGCCATCGCGCGGAGTCATGTCCGGGCACTGGCGGAAAACCCGGAGGTGCCGTCGTCGAGCGCGGTCGATGAAATCGAAGTGAACCTGGCCTACCGGATTGGCCTGGCGCGCCTGATGCACGTGCCCGGGCAGCCGAGGGAAATGCTGTTCAGGTCCATCGCCCATGTCACCGAGGAGCAGATCCAGGCAGCGCATGCACGTATCCTGCAGGCCGAGCAGACGCCGAGCCTGACGACCTTCATCGCCGGGCGCGATTTCTGGATCGATTATCTGAAAAAGAAATACCCGCGGGATTTTTCCCGGTTCAACCAGCCCTTCCACGATCAGGAGGAACAACTGCTCAGGGAGTCTCCCACCATGCACAGCGAGCGTTACTTCCGGCACCTGGAGGCCTTGATGGACAGCCACAGGGCCGAGGAGCAGATGTTTCTCATCAGCCTGACCCGCCAGGAAATGTACGAGCATCCCGCGCCTGCACCGGGCAGTTGATTCAGTGGCCGGTCCGCGCCTTGCCGCGGGTCAGCTCGCGCCAGGCGAAGCGGTTCGGGTGGCAGGCTTCGGCGACGGCGCGGGGCAGTGGCAGCGGCTCGTTTTCCAGCCAGGCGGCGAGCAGTTCGCCCGACAGCGGCGCGGTGATCAGGCCGCGTGAGCCGTGACCGCTGTTGACGTACAGGCCCTCCAGCCAGGGGCAGGCCTGCGGCGGTATCTGGCGGGCATCCTTGGCCAGCACCGCATAGGTTTCGGCGAATCGCCCGGCGTCGGCCAGCGGGCCGATGATCGGCAGGTAGTCCGGGCTGGTGCAGCGATAGGCCGCGCGGCCTTGCAACTGCTCGGGGTCTTGCGCGGCCACCTGCAGGCGTTCGGCCAGATCGGGGGAAATCTCCCGCAACAGCTCCAGGTTGCCGAGGTGTTCCGCCGTGGTCGGGATCAGGTCCTCGCTGTTGAACGCGAAGCTGGCCCCCAGGGTATGTTCGCCCAGGCGTGCCGGGGCGACATAACCTTCGGCACAGACCACGGTGCGCAGGGTGCTGCTGCCGGTGGTCTGGGCCAGGCGGGTGATCTGCCCGCGAATGCGTTTGAGCGGCAGTGGCGCCGTCGCCGCGAAGCGCTTGATGTCGGCGGCGGCGGCGAGGATGACCACCGGCGCACTGCCCAGCAGGGTGTCGGCGTTCCATGCCTGCCACTGACCGTCGACCCGGCGCAGTTCGACGGCGTCGCTGTGGGGGCGTACCTCTATGTTCGGGTGGCTGGCTTGCCAGCCGCACAGGGCCGGCGGATGCACCCAGCCGCCCTCGGGGAAGAACAGCCCGCCGTGCTCCAGGGCGATACCGGCTTGCGCCTCGGCGGCCGGACGGTCCAGCACGTGCAGCAGGTCGGGGCTGAACGCCGCGGCCAGTTGCGCCTGGCGGCCGGCTTCCTTCTCGTCGAAGGCCAGTTGCAGAACGCCGCAACCGTCCCAGTCGAGGCCCTTGTGCAGTCGTTCGAGCAGGCGCCGGGTATGCCCGAAGCCGCTGAGGATCAGTTGCGACAGGGCGGTGCCGTGGGCCGACAGCTTGAGGTAAAGCACGCCTTGCGGGTTGCCCGAGGCCTCCCGGGCGAGGGCTTCGCGACGCTCCAGCAGGGTCACCTGCCAGCCGCGGGCGGCCAGGCTGGCGGCGCTGGCGCAACCGGCCAGGCCGCCGCCGATCACCAGGGCCCGGCGCTCCTTGACCCACTGCTCGGGGTAGGCGAACCAGGGCCGCACCGGCGCCGGCCTGGCCGCGTCCTCCGGCCAGCCGAGGAACTCGCCGCGCAGGATTTCCCACTTGTGGCCGATGCCCGGCGTGCGTTTCATCCTGAAGCCGGCCGCGTTCAGCGAGCGGCGGACCCAGCCGGTGCTGGTGAAGGTGCTGATGGTCGAGCCTGGGGCGGCCAGTCGCGCCAGTTCGGCGAACAGCTCGGGGCTCCACATTTCGGGGTTCTTCGACGGCGCGAAACCGTCGAGGAACCAGGCGTCGACCCGGGCGTCCAGTTGCGGCAACTGTTCCAGCGCATCACCGATCAGCAGGGTCAGGCTGACCCGGCCGTTGTCCAGCAGCAGGCGCTGGAAACCCGGGTGGATCGCCACGTATTGTTCAAGCAGGGCGGTGGCGAAGCTCGCCAGTTCCGGCCACAGCGCCAGGGCGCGTTGCAGGTCGGCGTGGCTCAGGGGATATTTTTCCACGCTGACGAAATGCAACCGTGCATCCTGCGGTGCGCATTGCTCGAACAACTGCCAGGCGCAGAGAAAATTCAACCCGGTGCCGAAACCGGTCTCGCCGATCACCAGCCGGCCAGCCGGCGGCAGGGCCTGGAAGCGCTCCTGCAGGCGGTTCTGCTCGATGAAGACATAACGGGTCTCTTCCAGGCCCGAGTCGTCGGAAAAGTACACATCATCGAACACCCGGGAGCGGGGTCGTCCCTGGTCGTCCCAGTCGAGCTGGGCGTGTGGCGGTACGCGGTTCATGGAGCAACTCATCGGCAAACAGTCGGCCATTCTAGCCGATTGGTCCGGGTCGGATTGATCCACGACAAATGTCGGGGATTTCGCCGCCCACCGTGCGGTCCGATCCGTTAATCTTGGGCAATTCTGGAAGGAGCCACCCATGTTCGAATCCGCTGAAATCGGTCACGCCATTGATAAGGAAACCTTCGAAGCCGAGGTGCCCGCCCTGCGCGAAGCCCTGCTCGAAGCCCAGTTCGAATTGCAGCAGCAGAAGCGTTTCCCGGTGATCGTGCTGATCAACGGCATCGAGGGCGCCGGCAAGGGCGAGACGGTCAAGCTGCTCAACGAATGGATGGACCCGCGCCTGATCGAGGTGCGCACCTTCGACCAGCAGAGCGACGAGGAACTGGCCCACCCACCGGCCTGGCGCTACTGGCGCATGCTGCCGGCCAAGGGGCGGATGGGGGTGTTCTTCGGCAACTGGTACAGCCAGATGCTGCAGGGCCGGGTGCATGGCCTGTTCAAGGACGCGGTGCTCGACCAGGCGATCGCCGGGGCCGAGCGCCTGGAGAAGATGCTCTGCGATGAAGGGGCGCTGATCTTCAAGTTCTGGTTCCACCTGTCCAAGAAGCAGATGAAGGCCCGGCTCAAGGCCCTCAAGGACGACCCGCTGCACAGCTGGCGGATCAGCCCGCTGGACTGGCAGCAATCGGAGACCTACGACACCTTCGTGCATTTCGGCGAGCGGGTGTTGCGCCGCACCAGCCGCGACTACGCGCCCTGGCATGTGATCGAGGGCGCCGACCCGCATTACCGCAGCCTGACCGTGGGCAAGATCCTGCTCGAAGGCCTGCAGGCGGCGCTGAAGAGAGCCCGGACCCCGTCCGTGCCGAATACCGCGCCGCTGCCGTCGGGCGTCGACCAGATGAGCCTGCTCGACAGCCTGGACATGAGCCTGGCACTGGACAAGGCCGACTACGAGGAACAACTGATCACCGAACAGGCGCGGCTGTCGGGCCTGATGCGTGACAAGCGCATGCGCCGGCATGCCCTGGTCGCGGTGTTCGAAGGCAACGACGCGGCAGGCAAGGGCGGGGCGATCCGTCGTCTGGCCGCGGCGCTCGACCCGCGTCAGTACAGCATCGTGCCGATTGCCGCGCCCAGCGAGGACGAGCGTGCCCAGCCGTACCTGTGGCGCTTCTGGCGGCAGATCCCGGCGCGCGGCAAGTTCACCGTGTTCGACCGTTCCTGGTACGGCCGGGTGCTGGTGGAGCGGGTCGAGGGCTTTTGCAGTACCGACGACTGGATGCGCGCCTATGGCGAGATCAACGATTTCGAGGAACAGTTGAGCGATGCCGGGATCATCGTGGTCAAGTTCTGGCTGGCGATCGACAAGCAGACCCAGCTGGAGCGTTTCCAGCAGCGCGAGGATATTCCCTTCAAGCGTTTCAAGATCACCGAGGACGACTGGCGCAACCGCGACAAGTGGGACCTCTACCGCACTGCGGTGGGCGACATGGTCGATCGCACCAGTACCGAGATTTCGCCCTGGACCCTGGTGGAGGCCAACGACAAGCGTTGGGCACGGGTCAAGGTGCTGCGTACGATCAACCAGGCGATCGAGGACGCCTTCGCCCAGCGCGACAAGCATGACAAGAAGGGCAAGAAGGACCGCAAGGCGAAGTAGGACGATGGTGGCGCATACGCCGAATGAATGATTGTCGCGGTCCCGGATCAGTCGAGCCTATGCTCAGGCTTTCCTGGACCGACAATGACAATGAGGTGTCCCATGCGTGAAGTGGTGATCGTCGATAGCGTGCGTACCGGCCTGGCCAAGTCGTTTCGCGGCAAGTTCAACCAGACCCGGCCCGACGCCATGGCCGCCCATTGCGTCAATGCGCTGCTGGCGCGCAACGGCATCGACCCGGCGAGTGTCGAGGACTGCATCGTCGGCGCCGGCTCCAACGAAGGTGCCCAGGGCTACAACATCGGCCGCAACGTGGCGGTGTTGTCGCAACTGGGGACCGGTACGGCGGGCATGACCCTCAACCGTTTCTGTTCCTCGGGCCTGCAGTCGATCGCCATTGCCGCCAACCAGATCGCTTCCGGCTGCAGCGACATCATCGTCGCCGGGGGCGTCGAGTCCATCAGCCTGACCCTCAAGAGCGTCAATACCGACAACCTGATCAACCCGTTGCTCAAGGAGCAGGTGCCGGGCCTCTACTTCCCGATGGGACAGACCGCGGAAATCGTCGCCCGGCGCTATCAGGTCAGCCGCGAGCAGCAGGACCTCTATGCCCTGCAGAGCCAGCAGCGCACCGCAGCGGCCCAGGCCGCCGGGCTGTTCGTCGACGAGATCGTGCCGATGGCGGTGACCTATGCCGTCGAGGACAAGGCCAGCGGGCAGATCCAGCAGGTACAGGGCGTGGTCGACCGGGACGACTGCAACCGGCCGGACACCACCCTGGAGAGCCTGGCCGGCCTGAAGCCGGTGTTCGCCGAGGACGGTTCGGTGACCGCGGGCAACTCGTCGCAACTGTCCGATGGCGCCTCGATGACCCTGGTCATGAGCCTGGAGCGGGCCCTGGCCCTGGGGCTCAAGCCCAAGGCGTTCTTCCGCGGCTTCACCGTGGCCGGCTGCGAGCCGGACGAAATGGGCATCGGCCCGGTGTTCTCGGTCCCCAGGTTACTCAAGGCCATGGGGCTGACCGTGGCGGATATCGACCTGTGGGAACTCAACGAAGCCTTTGCCTCGCAGTGCCTGTACAGCCGCGACCGGCTGGAGATCGACAATGCGAAGTACAACGTCAATGGCGGTTCGATTTCCATCGGCCACCCGTTCGGCATGACCGGTTCACGCCAGGTCGGGCACCTGGTGCGCGAGCTGCAGCGGCGTAACCTGCGCTACGGCATCGTGACCATGTGCGTGGGCGGCGGGATGGGCGCCACGGGGCTGTTCGAGGCTGTACGCTGACGGTTCTGCGGGAAATTCCGGGGTGGGAGCAAGGCTTGCCCTCCCGGCCCTGGAACCTCCCACAGGATCCGCGAGCTCAGAGGAAGTCCTGGATATCCTGCGCCAGTTGCATGCGCTTGATGTAGAGCTGGCTGCCGCGCTCTGCGTCGGTCCGGCTGAAAAACGGCCCTTCCAGGGTGTTCTCCCGGGTGCTGAAAAAGTACAGGCCATTGATCGTACTGACGCGGTCGCTGCGAAAGTGCACGGCCTCGGTGCTGTCCTGGGCGCGTTTGCCGAACATGGAGAAAAACTCCGCTAGGGATGGTGTCAGATAATCAGCATAAATCTTCTGCAGATAGGATGCTTGATCGAACGATCAACGGCAGAAGTCAAGTGGTTGGCGCCGTTCTGACGTTGCTCGATGTCGTTTTCAATCGGCGCGGATGGCTGTGGGAATGCGCCTGAGCCGCTTAGAATGGCGACACGAATCCATCGCTCCACGGGACTGTCCATGCACATTTCATCCGGCCGTTGGGGCTACGGATTGTTTCTTGCCCTGCTCACCGCTGTGCTCTGGGGCATCCTGCCGATCAAGCTCAAGCAGGTGTTGCAGGTGATGGACCCGGTCAGCGTGACCTGGTGCCGGCTGATGGTTTCCGGCGGTTTTCTGTTCTTCTACCTGGCGGCCAGCAAACGGCTGCCGAACTGGCGCGCCCTGGGGCCACGGGGCGGCTGGCTGGTGCTGCTGGCGGTGTTCGGGCTGGTGGGCAACTATGTCCTGTACCTGATGGGGCTCAGTCTGTTGAGCCCCGGCACCGCGCAACTGGTGGTGCAGATGGGGCCGATCTTCCTGCTGGTCGCCAGCCTGTTCGTGTTCAAGGAGCGTTTCAGCCTGGGGCAGGGGATCGGTCTGGCGGTGCTGCTGATCGGCTTTGGGCTGTTCTTCAACCAGCGCCTGGAGGAGTTGTTGACGTCCCTGGGCAATTACACCGCCGGGGTGCTGCTGGTGTTGCTGGCGTCCACGGTCTGGACCTTCTATGCCCTGAGCCAGAAGCAACTGCTGACGGCGTGGAACTCCTTGCAGGTGATGATGGTGATCTACCTGTGCTGTGCCTTGTTGCTGACACCCTGGGCGCATCCGGCGCAAATCCTGCAACTGAGCCCGTTGCAGGGCTGGCTGCTGTTGGGCTGCTGCCTGAATACGCTGGTGGCCTATGGGGCCTTTGCCGAGGCGCTGGCGCACTGGGAGGCTTCACGGGTCAGCGCGACGCTGGCGATCACGCCGCTGATCACGTTCGGCTCGGTGGCCCTGGCCGCCTGGATCTGGCCGGACTACGTGCACGCCGAGGACATCAATGGCCTGGGTTACGGCGGGGCATTGCTGGTGGTGCTCGGTTCGGCGCTGGTGGCCCTGGGGCCATCGCTGATTGCCGGGCTCAAGGCGCGACGGGCCAGAGGGTTGTCCACCTCGTAGCCGGTGATCCACGCAGGCCCAGGGAATCGGCCTGCTGGCGATGGCGGCCTTGTCCGACAGCACAGGAAGTGCTGGATGGCCGCCGTTGGCCGGTCGCCAGCAAGCCGGCACCTACAGGTTGTGCGCCGGGCTTGTCGGCGGCAGAGCCGGGTCAGCCGTTCTTGCCTGCCTCCAGCATGTTTTCGGGGCGGACCCAGGCGTCGAACTCTTCGTCGGTGAGGTAGCCCAGCTCCAGCGCCGACTCGCGCAGGGTGAGGTTCTCGGCATAGGCCTTCTTGGCGATTTCCGCCGCCTTGTCGTAGCCGATATGCGGGTTCAGCGCGGTGACCAGCATCAGCCCACGCTCCAGGTGCGCAGCCATCTGTTGCGGGTCGGGTTCCAGCCCGGCGATGCAGTGGGCCTGGAAGTTGCTGCAGCCGTCCGCCAGCAACTGAATCGACTGCAGCAGGTTATGAATGATCACCGGCTTGTACACGTTCAACTGCAGGTGGCCCTGGCTGGCGGCGAAACCGATGGTCACGTCATTGCCCAGGACCTGGCAGGCGAGCATCGACAGCGCTTCGCACTGGGTCGGGTTGACCTTGCCGGGCATGATCGAACTGCCCGGTTCATTGGCCGGCAACTTGACCTCGGCGAACCCGGCGCGGGGCCCGGAGCCGAGCAGGCGCAGGTCGTTGGCGATTTTCATCAGGGCCACGGCCAGGGTCTTCAGTGCCCCGGACAGGCTGGTCAGCGGTTCATGGCCGGCCAGCGCGGCGAACTTGTTCGGCGCGCTGACGAAGGGCAGGCCGGCGAGGGCGGCGATTTCCGCGGCGATCGCTTCGGAGAAACCATGGGGCGCGTTGAGCCCGGTGCCCACCGCCGTGCCGCCCTGGGCCAGTTCGCAGACGGCCGGCAAGGCCGCGCGAATCGCCCGTTCGGCGTAGTCGAGCTGGGCGATGTAGGCGGAAACCTCCTGGCCGAAGGTGATCGGCGTCGCGTCCATCATGTGGGTGCGCCCGGTCTTGACCAGCTTCATGTGCCGCGCCGCCAGTTCGGCCAGGCCGCCGGACAGTTCGGCGATCGCCGGCAGCAACTGCCGGTGCACCGCCTGGACGGCGGCAATGTGCATGGCGGTGGGGAAGCAGTCGTTGGAGCTTTGCGAGCGGTTGACGTGGTCGTTCGGGTGCACTGGCGACTTGCCGCCACGGCCCTTGCCGGCCAGTTCGTTGGCGCGTCCGGCGATGACCTCGTTGGCGTTCATGTTGCTCTGGGTGCCGCTGCCGGTCTGCCAGACCGCCAGCGGGAACTGGTTGTCGTGCTCGCCGGCGAGCACTTCGTCGGCCGCCTGTTCGATCAGTCGGGCGATGTCGGCGGGCAGGTCGCCGTTACGGTCGTTGACCCGCGCCGCGGCCTTCTTGATCAGGGCCAGGGCGTGCATCACCGCCAGCGGCATCTTTTCGCTGCCAATGGCGAAGTTGATCAGCGAGCGCTGGGTCTGTGCCCCCCAGTAGGCTTCTTCCGGGACATTCACCTGGCCAAGACTGTCGGTTTCGATACGGCTCATCGGACACGCTCTTCCTTAAATGACTGATTGGTGAAGTTTAGGCCGTGATCTGCCGGCCAGGTTCCCCATACAGGTTTTACCGGAGCAGGGACGCTGGAACCTGTCACAATCGGTGTCGGGGTTGAGTGACACACTTTGTTAGGCGCAGAATGGGCGTTCTTGGGGTTTTACCTCGCCTGCTAGAAAGGAAACTCGATGACCCGTCTTCGTGCCATCTGTACCGCGGTTGCTCTGGTATGTGCCAGCGGCCAGGTTTTCGCCGATACCGCCAGCCACAACGCCAGTGCCGAAGCTTTCCTGACGCTGGCCCACGCCGACAAGCTCGGAACCCCGGTCTACGCACAAGTGCAGCAGATGTTCGCCCAGCGCTTTGCCCAGACCCAGGCGCCGGACTCGAAAAAGCCGCTGCTCGACACCTACCAGGCCAAGGCCAACGCCGCCCTGGACCAGGCGATCGGCTGGGACAAGCTCAAGCCCGACATGGTCAAGCTGTACACCAGCAACTTCAGTGAGTCGGAGCTCAAGGACCTGGTGGCCTTCTACCAGTCGCCGCTGGGCAAGAAAGTCCTGGAGAAAATGCCGCAACTGACCCAGCAATCGGCCCAGATGACCCAGGCCAAGCTGGAGAGCGCGGTACCGGTGGTCAACAAGCTGCTGGAAGACATGACCAACGAGCTGGCGCCGGCCAAGCCTGCCGCACCGGCCAAGAAGAAGTAAGCGGGGCCCGGGATGAGCATGCAACAACGTATCGAGACCGCCCTGGGCGCGTTGCACCCCGAGCACCTGCAGGTGCTGGATGAAAGCCACATGCACAGTCGCGGGACCGAGACCCACTTCAAGGCGGTGCTGGTCAGCGAGCAGTTCGCCGGGTTGAACAGCGTCAAGCGCCACCAGAAGGTCTACGCCACCCTGGGTGACCTGATGGGGCAGTTCCATGCGTTGGCCCTGCATACCTACACCCCCGAGGAGTGGGCAAAAATCGGCGTGGCACCGGCGTCGCCGACCTGCGCCGGCGGAGGACACTAGGCTCGCCTTTTGTTAGAATCCGCAACGCGCCGCTTCGTCGGCGCGTTTTTTTTGCATCCGGTTCGCCCTTTGCGAGGGCAGCCACCTGGAGAGAAATACCCATGACTCAACCTGTCGTCGTGGCGGCACTGTACAAGTTCGTCACCCTCGAAGATTACGTCGCCTTGCGCGAACCGCTGCTGCAGGCGATGCTCGCCAACGGTATCAAGGGCACGCTGCTGATCGCCGAAGAAGGCATCAACGGCACCGTTTCCGGCAGCCGCGAAGGCATCGACGGCCTGCTGGCCTGGTTGAAGAACGACCCGCGCATGGTGGACCTGGATCACAAGGAGTCCTACTGCGACGAGCAGCCGTTCTATCGGACCAAGGTCAAGCTGAAGAAGGAAATCGTCACCCTCGGCGTCGAAGGCGTGGACCCGAACAAAAGGGTCGGTACCTATGTCGAGCCACAGGACTGGAACGCCCTGATCGCCGATCCGGAAGTGCTGCTGATCGATACCCGCAACGACTACGAGGTGTCGATCGGCACCTTCGAAGGCGCCATCGATCCCAAGACCACCAGCTTCCGCGAGTTCCCCGACTACATCAAGGCCAACTTCGATCCGGCCAGGCACAAGAAGGTCGCGATGTTCTGCACCGGCGGCATTCGTTGTGAAAAGGCCTCGAGCTACATGCTCGGCGAGGGTTTCGAGGAGGTGTACCACCTCAAGGGTGGCATCCTCAAGTACCTCGAAGAGGTGCCTCAGGAACAAAGCCAGTGGCGCGGTGACTGTTTCGTCTTCGATAACCGCGTGACCGTGCGGCACGACCTGAGTGAGGGCGACTACGACCAGTGCCACGCCTGCCGTACCCCGGTCAGCGTCGAGGATCGCGCCTCGGAGCACTATGTGCCCGGCATCAGTTGCCCGCATTGCTGGAACACCTTGAGCGAGAAGACCCGTCGCAGTGCCATCGACCGGCAGAAGCAGATCGAACTGGCCAAGGCGCGCAACCAACCGCACCCGATCGGCTATAACTATCGTCAAGCTTCCGAGGCCTGAACCATGTCCGCGCGCCTGCTCTATGTGATGGATCCGATGTGCTCCTGGTGCTGGGGTTTCGCCCCGGTGGCCGAGGCGCTGGTCAGGCAGGCGCAGGAAGCCGGGGTAGAACTGCACCTGGTGATGGGCGGCCTGCGCACCGGCAGCGGTGCCGCGCTGGAGCCCAATACCCGGCGCTACATTCTCGAGCACTGGCAGGCGGTCACCGAGACCACCGGCCAGCCGTTCACGCTCGACGGGGCCCTGCCGGACGGTTTCGTCTACGACACCGAGCCGGCCTGCCGGGCAGTGATCACCGCCCGCAGCCTGGCGCCGGACTGCGCGTGGGCGCTGGTGGGGCTGATCCAGCGAGCCTTCTATGTCGAGGGGCGTGACGTCACGCAGGCCTCGGTACTGGTGGAACTGGCGGAAAAGGCCGGACTGCCGCGCATCGAGTTCGCCGGCGCTTTCGATACCGCCGAGCAGCATGCAGCCACCGCCGCCGATTTCACCTGGGTCCAGGACCTGGGTATCGCCGGTTTCCCGACGATGCTGGCCGAACGCAATGGCCAACTGGCCCTGCTGACCAATGGCTACCAGCCGCTTTCCGAGTTGTCGCCGCTGCTCGGCCGTTGGCTGGAGCGCGCGGCCTGTGCCTGACGCGGCATCGGCGCAGGACCGCCTGAGCTGGGCGGAGATTCGCCGTCTGGCACTGCAACACCGCAAGGCCCTGTGGATCGCCAACTCGGTCGCCGTGTTGGCGACCTTGTGCAGCGTGCCCATCCCGTTGCTGTTGCCACTGCTGGTGGACGAGGTACTGCTCAAGCACGGCGACGCGGCACTGCAGGTGATGAATCACCTGCTGCCCGGCCCCTGGCAGACCGCCGTCGGCTACATCGGCCTGATGTTGCTGGCGACCCTGTGCCTGCGTTGTGCCGCGCTGCTGTTCAACGTCCTGCAGGCGCGGTTGTTCGCCGGCCTGGCCAAGGACATCGTCTATCGCATCCGTATCCGCCTGATCGAGCGCCTGAAGCGGATCTCCCTCGGCGAGTATGAAAGCCTCGGCAGCGGCACGGTGACCACTCACCTGGTCACCGACCTGGACACCCTGGACAAGTTCGTCGGGGAAACCCTCAGCCGTTTCCTGGTGGCGATGCTGACGCTGCTCGGCACCTCCGCCATCCTGGTGTGGATGCACTGGAAGCTGGCCTTGCTGATCCTGCTGTTCAACCCGCTGGTGATCTATTTCACGGTGCAGTTGGGCAAGCGGGTCAAACACCTGAAGAAACTGGAGAACGACAGCACCTCGCGCTTCACCCAGGCGCTGACGGAAACCCTCGAGGCCATCCAGGAAGTCCGCGCCGGCAATCGCCAGGGATTTTTCCTCGGCCGTCTCGGGCAGCGGGCTCGTGAGGTGCGCGATTATGCCGGGGCCTCGCAGTGGAAAAGCGATGCCTCGGGGCGGGCCAGTGGCCTGCTGTTCCAGTTCGGCATCGACATCTTCCGTGCCGCGGCCATGCTGACCGTGCTGTTCTCGGACCTGTCGATCGGCCAGATGCTCGCGGTCTTCAGCTACCTGTGGTTCATGATCGGTCCGGTGGAGCAGTTGCTGAACCTGCAGTACGCCTACTACGCCGCCGGCGGCGCGCTGACGCGGATCAACGAGTTGCTGGCACGGGCCGACGAGCCGGCGTACCCGGGGGTGTCGATCCCTTCGTCGGGCGCGAAACGGTGGGCATCGAGGTGCGTGGACTGAGCTTCGCCTACACCGAGGAGCCGGTTCTCGACCAGCTCGACCTGTCCATCGCGCCCGGCGAGAAGGTGGCGATCGTCGGTGCCAGCGGTGGCGGCAAGAGCACCCTGGTGCAACTGCTTCTCGGGCTCTACGTGCCGCAGTCCGGAACCATCCGCTTCGGTGGTTCGACCCAGGCCGAGATCGGCCTGGAAACCGTGCGCGAGCATGTCGCCGTGGTGCTGCAGCATCCGGCCCTGTTCAATGACACGGTGCGTGCCAACCTGACCATGGGCCGCGAGCGCAGTGACGAAGCCTGCTGGCAGGCGCTGGAGATCGCCCAGCTGGAGAGCACCATTCGCGGCCTGCCACAGGGCCTGGACAGCATCGTCGGGCGTTCCGGCGTGCGTCTGTCCGGCGGCCAGCGCCAGCGCCTGGCTATCGCGCGGATGGTCCTGGCCGAGCCCAAGGTGGTGATTCTCGACGAGGCCACCTCGGCTCTGGACGCCGCGACCGAATACAACCTGCACCAGGCCCTGGGCCGCTTTCTCAACGGCCGTACCACGCTCATCATTGCGCATCGGTTGTCGGCGGTGAAACAGGCGGACCGGGTGCTGGTCTTCGATGGCGGGCGAATCGCCGAAGATGGCGACCACCAGCAACTGATTGCCGACGGGGGCCTGTACGCCAAGCTCTACGGGCACCTGCAGAAAATTTGACGCCCTCGGGTTTGACTCGATTTTCCATGCCCGGTGGTTGAATTAATGACAATAAACGAGTTTTCCCGGTAGGGTCGCGCAACCGGCCAAAAGCACGGGTAGCCAGCTGATCAACAATCCATCCGAGGTTGTCGAAATTAGCCTAGGCTGTGCTTTCAGGGGCGAAAACTCTCGGCTGTTCATCCGGCGGCACTGGTGCAAGGGTACCCATGAAGCGCAAGCAGACTCTCGGAACGCCCCGGCTGTTGGGCATCGTCTGGCCTTTTATCGCCGTCGTCCTGTTGCAGGCACTGCTGGGCTGCCTCAGTCTTTATGTGCTTTCGGCGGTGCGTGGCTATGTGGCGGGCGAGAGTCTCTGGTCCAAGGGCCAGAAGGACGCCATCTACTACCTCAATTTGTATGCCGACAGCCGCGACGAGGCGATTTTCCTCAAGTACCAGCAGGCTATTGCCGTCCCCCAGGGCGGGCATGAGTTGCGTATCGCCCTGGATGCGCCGATCCCGGACCTGGAGGCGGCACGCCGGGGCATCCTGCAGGGCGGCAACCACCCCGATGATGTCTCCAGTATCATCTGGCTGTATCTGAATTTTCGCCACTTCAGCTACCTCGAGCGGGCGATCGAGAAGTGGACGGTGGGCGACAGCTACCTGGTGCAACTGGATGAAGTCGCCCGGCAGATGCATCAGGCCATTTCCGCCAACAGGGCCACGACGGCCGACATCAAGCGCTGGAAAAACCATATCTTCGCCATCAACGACGGCGTGACCCCGGCGGCGAAGGCGTTCAGCGATGCCCTGGGTGAGGGCTCGCGGGTGATTCTGCGCCTGCTGCTGGTCACCAACGTCACGACGGCCCTGGTACTGATCATCCTGGCCTTGCTGCGTACCCACAAACTGCTGGCTCAGCGCCATGCCTTTGCCGATGCACTGCAGGTGGAAAAGGAGCGGGCGCAGATCACCCTGGAATCGATCGGTGACGGCGTCATCACCACCGATGTGGAGGGGGCCATCGTCTACATGAACCCGGCTGCGGAGCAACTGACCCACTGGAAGGCCGGGCAGGCCTATGGCTTGCCGCTGGGAGCGCTGTTCAACCTGCTCGACGAGAATGCCCAGGACGAAGGCTTCATGCTGATCGAGCATATTCTCGGCGGGCGGCTGGGCGGTGGCAGCGAGCATTCCAAGCTGATCCAGCGCCTCGATGGCAGCACGGTGTCGGTGACCCTGGTCGGGGCGCCGATCCGCAATGCCGGCAAGGTCAGTGGCGCGGTGCTGGTGCTGCATGACATGACCCAGGAGCGGCAGTACATCGCCAACCTGTCCTGGCAGGCCACCCATGACGCCTTGACCGGCCTGGCCAACCGTCGCGAGTTCGAATACCGGCTGGAGCAGGCCCTGCACAACCTGACGCGCCAGCCGGCCCGGCATGTGCTGATGTTCCTCGACCTGGACCAGTTCAAGCTGGTCAACGACACCTGCGGGCATGCGGCCGGCGACGAGCTGTTGCGGCATATCTGCGCGCTGCTGCAGTCCGGCCTGCGCGAGGGCGATACCCTGGCGCGACTGGGTGGGGATGAATTCGGAATCTTGCTTGAGAATTGTCCGCCAGACGCGGCTGAAAAAATTGCGGAAAACCTGCGTCAGACCGTACAGAACCTGCACTTCGTCTGGAAGGGCCGACCTTTCGTGACCACCGTCAGTATTGGCCTGGTGCACCTGCACCAGATGCCCGCCACCCTCGAAGCCTCGCTGCGGGCGGCGGACATGGCCTGCTACATGGCCAAGGAAAAAGGTCGTAACCGGATTCAGGTGTATCACGCCGACGATTCCGAGCTGTCCCTGCGATTCGGGGAAATGGCCTGGGTCCAGCGCCTGCACATGGCGCTTGAGGAGAACCGTTTTTGTCTGTATTCGCAGGAAATTTCCCCGCTGGGTCAGACCGATCCCGCAGGTGGTCATGTAGAGATCCTGCTACGCCTGCACGATGAAGCCGGGCGCATGATCCTGCCCGACAGTTTTGTTCCGGCCGCTGAACGTTACGGCCTGATGAGCCAGTTGGATCGCTGGGTCGTGCAGAACGTGTTCAAGGTGGTTGCCGAGTGCAGCGCCCAGGGGCGTGCGGAGCCGATGGCCATGTGTGCGATCAATCTGTCAGGCACGACCATCGGCGACGAGGGGTTCCTGGAGTTCCTCCACGAACAATTTGCGTTGCATGGTATTTCGCCACAGATGATTTGTTTCGAGATCACCGAGACCAGCGCCATCTCCAACCTCGGCAGTGCGATTCGTTTTATCAATGAGCTCAAGGGCTTGGGTTGTCACTTCTCGCTGGATGACTTCTGCGCCGGTATGTCTTCGTTCGCCTATCTCAAACATTTGCCTGTAGACTTCCTGAAGATCGATGGAAGTTTTGTAAAGGATATGCTGGACGACCCGATTAACCGGGCCATGGTCGAGGTGATCAACCACATCGGGCATGTGATGGGTAAGCGAACGATTGCAGAGTTTGTCGAAACGCCGCAGATCGAGCAGGCCTTGCTGGAGATCGGCGTCGATTATGCCCAGGGCTACGTGATCGAACGCCCGCAGTTGTTCACCTGCGACAGTCTGTTGCGTCGCCCTGCCCGGACTCGTCCGCTGTTGTTCAAGGCGCCCGGCACTTTCCGCTGAAACCCTTCCAGATCGGCCTAATCACCACTCAAAAGGAAAGGAGCTCAACAGTGATCGACGCATTCAGCAGAACCGGCCCGCTTATGGAAGCCACCAGCTATCCGGCCTGGGCACAACAGCTCATTCGGGACTGTAGCGAGAGCAAGCGCCGTGTTGTCGAACACGAACTTTACCAGCGGATGCGCGACAACAAGCTGAGCGCGAAAACCATGCGCCAGTACCTGATCGGTGGCTGGCCGGTGGTCGAGCAGTTTGCGTTGTACATGGCCCAGAACCTCACCAAGACCCGCTTTGCCCGTCATCCTGGCGAAGACATGGCGCGCCGCTGGTTGATGCGTAACATCCGCGTGGAGCTGAACCACGCCGACTACTGGGTGCACTGGAGCCGGGCCCATGGCGTGACGCTGGAAGACCTGCAGGCGCAGCAGGTGCCCCGGAGCTGCATGCTCTGAGCCACTGGTGCTGGCATACCAGTTCGGCGGATTCGCTGGTGGTGGCCATTGCCGCCACCAACTATGCCATCGAGGGGGCCACCGGCGAGTGGTCGGCGCTGGTCTGCTCGACCGGCGTCTATGCGGCGGCGTTCCCCGAGGAAGAGCGCAAGCGCGCGATGAAGTGGTTGAAGATGCACGCCCAGTATGACGATGCCCACCCCTGGGAAGCGCTGGAGATCGTCTGCACCCTGGCGGGGACCCATCCGAGCCAGGCGTTGCAGACCGAGCTGCGTCAGGCCATCTGCAAGAGCTACGACTACATGTACCTGTTCCTGGAGCGCTGCATGCAGCTGGAAAAGACTCCGGTCGCCCGTGAGCGCGTGGCAGAACTCGTCGGCAGTTGAGTCGATGAAGGACGGCGGGCCGTTCCGCGGGCTGGCCCCGCAAGCGACGCCAGAGGGCTAGCCCGCCATTGCCAGTCGGTTGCGACCTTCGCGCTTGGCGACATACAGGGCGCTGTCGGCGCGGCGCAGCAGGCTCTGCAGCGACTCCCCGGGCAGCAGGGTGGCACAACCCAGGCTCACCGTCAGTGCGATGGTCTGCTCGTTGGCGGCGTAATCCCGGGACTGTGCGGTCTGGCGCAGGCGCTCGCCCACCAGCGCCGCTGCCTCCCGGCCGGTGTTGGAGAGGACGACGAGAAATTCTTCTCCACCGTAGCGGAAGATCATGTCGATGTTGCGCAATTGCTCCTTGATCGAGGTGGCGACGGCCTTGAGTACCTGGTCGCCGGCCGCGTGACCGTGGCTGTCGTTGATGCGCTTGAAGTGATCTATATCCAGCATCAGCAGCGACAGCGGCTGGCTATGGCGGCGCGCCAGGTCGATTTCCCGCTGCAGGGTCTGGTCCATGGCGATGCGGTTGCCGGTTTCGGTCAGCGGGTCGCGCAGGGCGCTCTGGGTCGCGGCGCGATAGAGCAGGGCGTTGCGCATCGGGTAGAGCAGGCAGGACAGCAGCGATTCGAGGTTGCCCAGCTCCTGTTCGGTGAAGCGCTGGCTGCGCCGAAACAGCAGTTCGCCCATGTGTTCGCCTTCATGGCTGAGGCTGTAGCTCACCGAGTGGTGGCCGCGCTGGCCGAACTCCAGGCGCAAATCGCTCGGCTGGTGCGTGTAGACCAGCGACTGCAGCGGCACCAGGCGCTGGATCTCGCGGAAAAACAGGCCGAGGATGCGCTCCGGCTCCAGGCTGGTCTGCAATTGCAGCATCAGTTGCTGGCGCAATTGCGTCAGTGTGGTCGGGCGGTGGAACAGGGAGGGGGCTTGGCCGAAACCCAGGCGCTGCAGCTTGGCGCTATCGAAATCAATGGCGTTGGTCTGGATCGGTGTCTTCATGGTAGCGGGCCCCCTGGGCTCAGCATGCAGTCTTACAGGCTGGCGAATGCGGTTTGGGGCTGCGCAGCGTACTGGTCCATCAGTCCCGTAGGACCTTTGGCATCAGTCTAGTCGCTCGGGCCGGGCTTTGCGGGCCTGGCCGATGGAATGCCCATGGCGTTCACCTGGCGTGTCTGAAGGAAGTTAGAGCGAAAGTCGTGCCAATCCGTTCACTTGAATATAAGTCGTTTAAATTCAGTGACTTGTTTTTTTGAGGCGGAATAAGACAAGGCGGGGCGGCAATTCCTTGACTTGCCGTAGTGGCTTTTTGAGATTTATTGCGTGCCGTGCCGGTATTCCGGCACGGTGCGCAGGGCGGGAGCCTACTGGGCGTTGAAGGCCTGGCCGTTGATGCCGGTACTGTCCGGGCCCATCAGGTAGAGATAGACCGGCATGATCTCTTCCGGGGTCGGATTGTTCAGCGGGTTTTCGCCGGGGTAGGCCTGGGCGCGCATGCTGGTACGGGTGGCGCCCGGGTTGATGCTGTTGGCGCGCACTGGCGCGACGTTGTCCAGCTCGTCGGCGAGGGTCTGCATCAGGCCCTCGGTGGCGAACTTGGAGACGCCATAGGCGCCCCAGTAGGCGCGGCCCTTGCGACCGACACTGCTGGACGTGAAGATCACTGAGGCATCCCGGGACAGCTTGAGCAGTGGCAGCAGGGTGCTGGTGAGCATGAACATCGCATTGACGTTGACCTGCATGACGCGCATGAAGTTGTCGCCCGAGAGCTGTTCCAGCGGGGTGCGCGGGCCGATGATCGAAGCGTTGTGCAGCAGGCCGTCGAGATGGCCGAACTCGTTCTCGATCATCGCCGCCAGTTCGTCGTACTGGTGCGGCAGGGCGGTTTCCAGGTTGAAGGGAATCACCACCGGTTGCGGGTGGCCGGCGGCCTCGATTTCGTCGTAGACCTGAGTCAGGTTGGCTTCGGTCTTGCCCAGCAGCAGTACCGTGGCGCCGTGGGCGGCGTAGCTCTTGGCAGCGGCCGCACCGATGCCGCGACCGGCGCCGGTGACCAGGATCACCCGGTCCTTGAGTAGTTCGGGGCGGGCGGAATAATCAAACATGGCTAAACCTCAACAAATTGGGGAGGGGCGCTACCGGTAGGCGCCGGCTTGCTGGCGATCGCTTGACGCGGTGTGGCTGTTCGGCCGCGGCGTCTGGATCGTCAGCAAGCCGGCTCCTGCGGGGTCAGCAACTGCACAGGGCGTTGTCCAGCACGCGGCGCAGTTCCAGCGGATGGTCGACGACCACATCGGCGCCCCAGTGATCGGGGTTGTCGTCCGGATGGATGTAACCGTAGCGCACCGCGGCGGTGCGGGTCCCGGCATCCCGACCCGATTCGATATCGCGCAGGTCGTCGCCGACGAACAGGACGCTGGCCGGGTCGAGGTCGAGCATCTTGCAGGCGAGGATCAGCGGCTCGGGGTCCGGCTTGCTCCGGGTGACGTGATCCGGGCAGATCAGCAGCGCCGAGCGCTCGGCCAGGCCGAGCTGCTGCATGATCGGCTCGGCGAAGCGCACCGGCTTGTTGGTGACCACACCCCAGACCAGCCTGGCCTTCTCGATATCCTCCAGCAGTTCGCCCATGCCGTCGAACAACCTGCTGTGCACCGCGCAGGCCTTGAGGTAGCGCTCGAGGAATTCCTGGCGCAGTTCCTCGAAGCCCGGTGACTCGGGGTCCATCATGAAGGTCACCGCCACCATCGCCCGGGCGCCGCCGGAGATCTCGTCGCGGATCAGCTTGTCGGCAATCGGCGGCAGCCCGCGATCAGCCAGCATGGCCTGGCAGATGGCGATGAAGTCCGGCGCGGTATCGAGCAGGGTGCCATCCATGTCGAAGAGAACCGCTCTCAAGCGCATCGGTCACTCCTCGCGCAGGGTCTGGATCATGTAGTTCACGCCCACGTCCGCGGCCAGCTTGTAGTGCTTGGTCAGTGGGTTGTAGGTCAGGCCGATGATGTCCTTGACCGCCAGGCCCGCCTGGCGGCTCCAGGCCCCTAGCTCGGATGGGCGGATGAACTTCTTGAAGTCGTGGGTGCCGCGCGGCAGCAGGCCCATGATGTATTCCGCACCGACGATGGCGAACAGGTAGGCCTTGGGGTTGCGGTTGATGGTGGAGAAGAACACCTGGCCGCCGGGTTTGACCATGCGGAAGCAGGCGCGGATCACCGACGACGGGTCGGGCACGTGCTCGAGCATCTCCAGGCAGGTGACCACGTCGAACTGCTCGGGCATTTCCTCGGCCAGGGCTTCGGCGGTGATCTGCCGGTATTCGACATCGACGCCCGATTCCAGCTGGTGCAACTGGGCCACGGCCAGTGGCGCTTCGCCCATGTCGATGCCCATGACGGTGGCACCGCGCTGGGCCATGGCTTCGCTGAGGATACCGCCGCCGCAGCCGACGTCGAGGACCTTCTTGCCGGCCAGCCTGACCCGCTCGTCGATCCAGTTGACCCGCAGCGGGTTGATGTCGTGCAGCGGCTTGAACTCGCTCTCGCGGTCCCACCAGCGGTGGGCCAGGGCTTCGAACTTGGCGATTTCGGCGTGGTCGACGTTGCTCATGGGGCTATTCTCCAAAGCTTGAAAATCAGGGTGATCCCGGGCTGTTGGCGCCCGGGACGATAATTCAGCAGGCGTGTCCGCCGATGCGCTGGCCCCAGTCCCGGGCCGCGGCGATCAGTCGCTGTTCATCCAGGCGGGTCAGGCGCCGGTCGTCGAGCAGTTGCCTGCCGCCGACCCACAGGTGTTGCACGCAGTCGCGTCCGCCGGCGTAGATCAGCGTGGACACCGGCTCGTAAATCGGTTGCTGGGCCAGTCCGCCGAGGTCGAAGGCGACGAGGTCCGCGGCCTTGCCGACCTCCAGGCTGCCGATTTCGTTGTCCAGGCCCAGGGCCCGTGCGCCGTTGAGGGTGGCCATGCGCAAGGCGCGATGGGCATCCAGGGCGCTGGCCGAACCGGCGACGGCCTTGGCCAGCAGGGCGGCGGTGCGGGTTTCCCCGAGCAGGTCGAGATCATTGTTGCTCGCCGCGCCATCGGTGCCTATGGCCACGTTGACACCGGCCTGCCACAGGCGTTCGACCGGGCAGAAGCCGCTGGCCAGTTTCAGGTTCGACTCCGGACAGTGGATCACGCTGGTGTTGCTTTCTACCAGCAAAGCCAGGTCTTCATCGCTGATTTGGGTCATGTGCACGGCTTGCAGGCGCGGTCCCAGCAGGCCGAGCCGGGCCAGCCGGGCGAGGGGGCGCTCGCCGTGCTGCTCGAGCGCCTGCTGGACTTCAAAGGCGGTTTCATGCACGTGCATGTGGATTGCCGCGTCGAGTTCTTCGGCGATCACGCGGATTTTTTCCAGGTTTTCGTCACCCACGGTATAAGGTGCATGTGGGCCGAAGGCTATCTTGATTCGGGGGTGGTGCTTGAGGTCGCCGAACAGTTCGATGGCCTGGCGCAGGGCTTCGTCGGTGCTGGCGGCCCCGGGGATCGGGAAATCGAGGATCGGCATGGCGATCTGTGCACGGATGCCGCTGTCATGCACGCACTCGCTGGCAACTTTCGGGTAGAAGTACATATCCGAAAAACAGCTGATCCCGCCCTTGATCTGTTCGGCGATAGCCAGGTCGGTGCCGTCGCGGACGAAGTCCTCGCTGACCCATTTGCCTTCGGCCGGCCAGATATGCTGCTCCAGCCAGGTCATCAGCGGCAGGTCATCGGCGAGGCCGCGGAACAGGGTCATGGCGGCATGCCCGTGGGCATTGACCAGGCCCGGAGCGAGCAGTGTCCCCGGCAGTTCGCGGACCTCTTCGGTCGCCAGCTTCAAGGCCTCGGCCCGCGGGCCGATAAACGCGATACGCCCGTCACGGATGCCCAGGCCGTGCTCCTTGAGGACCACGCCAGCCGGTTCGACAGGTACCAGCCAGGTGGGCAACAACAGCAGGTCGAGCGGGGCGGCGATGTTTGGCATCGGGGGCGGCTTCCAGGCTTCATGCATATATTGAGACAGCGAAGTATACCCGAGCGTCCAGGCGGGGTGATCGCTATAATCGACGGCTTTTGTTTCATCACTGCGGAGTGAGTCATGCGCGATCGGTTGTTGGCAGCGGAAAAGGTCAAGGCCATCGATTGGTGCCAGGGGACCTTGCGCCTGCTCGACCAGCGCATTCTGCCGTTCGAGCAGAACTGGCTGGATTGCGGCAGCGCCGTGGCGGTCGCCGAGGCGATTCGGCTGATGGCCGTGCGCGGCGCCCCGGCCATCGGCATCTGTGCGGCCTATGGCGTGGTGCTGGCGGCGCGGGCACGGCTTGCCGAAGGGGGCGACTGGACTGCGGCGCTGGAGGAGGATTTCGCCGTGCTGGCCGCTTCACGTCCGGCTGCGGACAGTTTGTCCTGGGCGCTGGGGCGCATGCGCGAGCGGCTGGGCCGGCTTCGCGAGGGCGCCGATCCGCTGGCGGCGCTGGAGGCCGAGGCGGTCGCCATCCACGACAGCGATCGCGAAGCCAACCTGACCATGGCGCAGTTGGGCGTCGAGCTGATTCGCAAGCATCAGGGCAATGCCCAGGCGATTCTTACCCATTGCAATACCGGGGCCCTGGCCACCGGTGGTTTCGGCACGGCGCTGGGGGTGATTCGCGGCGCCTTCGTCGAGGGCATGGTCGAGCGGGTCTATGTCGATGAAACCCGGCCCTGGCAGCAGGGTTCGCGCCTGACCGCCTGGGCGCTGGCCAGCGAAGGCATCCCGGTGACCGTGAGCGCCGATGCCGCCGCCGCCCAGGTCATGAAAACCAGGGGCGTGACCTGGGTCGTCATCAGTGCCGACCGCATTGCCGCCAATGGTGATGTGGCAAGCAGGATCGGTACTTACCAATTGGCCGTCTGCGCCATGCATCACGGCGTGCGCTTCATGGTGGTGGCCGCGAGTTCGACCATCGACCTGGCGTTGGCCAGCGGCGAGGAAATCGCCCCGCAGGAGCAGGGCGGCGATGAATTGCTGGGGGCGGACGGGAAGCGCCTCGATGTCTCCATGGAGACCTTCAGTCCGGTCTTCGACGTGACCCCGGCGGATCTGATCGATGTCATTGTGACCGAGAAGGGCATCGTCGAGCGGCCGGACACCGCCAAGATCGCTCAACTGATGTGCCGCAAGCGTCTGCACTGATCCGATTTTTTCCGGCCAACTGGCTTTTCCCGGCGATAAATGCCCGCATTTTGCTTCTAAGCCCCTCCGGATGCGCTCTCGGAGGGTTTCGTTGGTCGCCTGTCGGGTTCCTTGTGTATCCGGGGATAGGTGCGTGGCGGCGATTGTGATAACATCCGGCGGTTTCCAGGGTTGCCCGAACCGGCTGCCCTTACTGCGCAGATCCATGGCATAACTCGTTGATTTGTCGTAAGTCGCTGCCAGGCATCAGGTCGGCAGCGACAAGCTTCGTTCGTCCCATATGGATGTGACGAAGTTTCACCAGAAAAAGGAATCAGGCTTCTCATGGGCGAACTGGCCAAAGAAATCCTCCCGGTCAATATCGAAGACGAGCTGAAACAGTCCTACCTCGACTACGCGATGAGCGTGATCGTCGGACGGGCACTGCCCGATGCGCGTGATGGCTTGAAGCCCGTGCACCGGCGTGTGCTGTTCGCGATGAGCGAGCTGGGTAACGACTGGAACAAGCCGTACAAGAAATCTGCCCGTGTGGTCGGTGACGTGATCGGTAAGTATCACCCGCACGGTGATACCGCTGTATACGACACCATCGTTCGGATGGCGCAGCCATTCTCCCTGCGCTACCTGCTGGTCGACGGCCAGGGCAACTTCGGTTCCGTCGACGGCGACAACGCCGCGGCCATGCGATACACCGAAGTGCGCATGACCAAGCTGGCGCACGAGCTGCTGGCCGACCTGCACAAGGAAACCGTGGACTGGGTGCCCAACTATGACGGCACCGAGCAGATCCCGGCGGTCATGCCGACCCGTATCCCCAACCTGCTGGTCAACGGTTCCAGCGGTATCGCCGTGGGCATGGCGACCAACATCCCGCCGCACAACCTCGGCGAAGTGATCGACGGTTGTCTGGCGCTGATCGACAACCCCGATGTCACCGTCGACGAACTGATGCAGTACATCCCCGGTCCGGACTTCCCGACCGCGGGCATCATCAACGGCCGTGCCGGCATCATCGAGGCCTATCGCACCGGTCGCGGGCGCATCTACATGCGTGCCCGCTCGACCGTCGAGGATATCGACAAGGTCGGCGGTCGCCAGCAGATCGTCATCACCGAGCTGCCTTACCAGTTGAACAAGGCCCGCCTGATCGAGAAGATCGCCGAGCTGGTCAAGGAAAAGAAACTCGAAGGCATCACCGAGCTGCGCGACGAATCCGACAAGGAAGGCATGCGCGTGGTGATCGAGCTGCGCCGGGGCGAAGTGCCGGAGGTGGTGCTCAACAACCTCTACGCCCAGACCCAGTTGCAGAGCGTGTTCGGTATCAACATCGTGGCGCTGGTCGACGGCCGTCCGCGGATCCTCAACCTCAAGGACTTGCTGGAAGCCTTCGTTCGCCATCGTCGCGAAGTGGTGACCCGGCGTACCGTGTTCGAACTGCGCAAGGCGCGCGAGCGTGGCCATATCCTCGAAGGTCAGGCCGTGGCGCTGTCGAACATCGACCCGGTGATCGCCCTGATCAAGGCTTCGCCGACGCCGTCGGAAGCCAAGGAAGCGCTGGTCAGCACGCCCTGGGAGTCCAGCGCGGTGATGACCATGGTCGAGCGCGCTGGCGCCGATTCCTGCCGTCCGGAGAACCTCGATCCGCAATACGGCCTGCGTGACGGCAAGTACTACCTGTCGCCGGAGCAGGCCCAGGCCATCCTGGAGCTGCGCCTGCACCGCCTGACCGGCCTGGAGCACGAGAAGCTGCTGGCCGAGTACCAGGAGATCCTCAACCAGATCGGCGAGCTGATCCGCATCCTCAACAGCGCCGTACGCCTGATGGAAGTGATCCGCGAAGAGCTGGAGGTGATCCGTGCCGAGTACGGCGACGCGCGTCGCACCGAGATTCTCGATGCCCGCCTCGACCTGACCCTGGGCGACATGATCCCTGAAGAAGAGCGCGTGGTGACCATCTCCCACAGCGGCTACGCCAAGACCCAGCCGCTGTCGGCCTATCAGGCCCAGCGTCGTGGCGGCAAGGGCAAGTCGGCGACCGGCGTCAAGGATGAGGACTACATCTCCCACCTGCTGGTTGCCAACAGCCATGCCACGCTCCTGCTGTTCTCCAGCAAGGGCAAGGTCTACTGGCTCAAGACCTACGAGATTCCCGAGGCGTCCCGCGCCGCCCGCGGTCGCCCGCTGGTCAACCTGTTGCCGCTGGACGAGGGTGAGTACATCACCACCATGCTGCAGATCGACCTGGAGGCTCTGCAGCAAAGCGCCGGTGCCGATGACGAACTGGACGATGCCGATGATTCGGTGATCGAGGGCGAAGTGATCGAGGCCGATGACGTTGCCGATGCCGCCGAAGAAGTCGACGGTGATACCGCCGAGCTGGTGGCCGAGCCGACCGGTGCCTACATCTTCATGGCCACCGCGTTCGGTACGGTCAAGAAAACCCCGCTGGCCCAGTTCAGCCGTCCGCGTACCAGCGGCCTGATCGCCCTGAAGCTGAAGGAGGGCGATACCCTGATCGCCGCCGCGATCACCGACGGTGCCAAGGAAGTCATGCTGTTCTCTGATGCTGGCAAGGTGATTCGCTTCGCCGAAAGCGGCGTCCGCGAGATGGGGCGTGGTGCTCGTGGTATCCGTGGCATGCGGATCGGCAAGGGGCAGAAGCTGATCTCCATGCTGATTCCGGAGTCGGGTGCGCAGATCCTGACCGCTTCCGAGCGTGGTTTCGGCAAGCGTACGCCGCTGAGCAAGTTCCCGCGTCGTGGTCGTGGCGGCCAGGGCGTGATCGCCATGGTCACCAAGGACCGCAATGGCCAGTTGATCGGTGCGATCCAGGTGCAGGAAGGCGAGGAGATCATGCTGATTTCC
Organism: Pseudomonas sp. Tof1; assembly: GCF_055390395.1. Taxonomy (NCBI): domain Bacteria; kingdom Pseudomonadati; phylum Pseudomonadota; class Gammaproteobacteria; order Pseudomonadales; family Pseudomonadaceae; genus Pseudomonas; species Pseudomonas sp. Tof1. Next base: position 1,939,987 of record NZ_AP024344.1, read on the forward strand.
GACCAGGGCACCCTGGTTCGTACCCGTGTCGACGAAGTTTCCAGCCTGGGTCGTAACACCCAGGGCGTGACCCTGATCAAGCTGGCCAATGACGAAACGCTGGTCGGCCTGGAACGGGTCCAGGAGCCGTCGGAAGTCGAGGGCGAGGAGCTGGAGGTTGCGGCGGACGTCGAGGTTGATGGCGAAATGCCAATCGACGGCGTGGTCGGCGATTCGTCTTCGGACGAGGCGGCCGATGAAGTTGAACGGCAGGATTAATTAAACGCCTGCGCCTGACGTTGTAGCTACTGTAGGGCAACCCATCGTTGGATGGTGGGTCGTGATCGAACGCGGAGCGGTCGTTGTCGGACCGCTTTGTCGTGTCAGGAGTATCGAGATTCGCTGAAGCCGGCGAGTCGTTCCTGCAGGGTGCCGGGCAGGCCTGGCGGCATGTATATCTTCAAGCATAGCGAGAGTGGATGTGAGCAAACGAGCCTATAACTTCTGCGCAGGTCCTGCTGCGCTGCCTGAAGCTGTCCTGTTGCGTGCCCAGTCGGAGTTGCTGGACTGGCAAGGCAAGGGGCTGTCGGTCATGGAAATGAGCCATCGCAGCGATGAGTTCGTCTCCATCGCCGAGCGGGCCGAGCAGGATCTGCGCGATCTGCTGGATATCCCCTCGAACTACAAGGTGCTGTTCCTGCAGGGCGGCGCCAGCCAGCAGTTTGCCCAGGTTGCGTTGAACCTGCTGCCGGAAACCGGCAAGGCCGACTACATCGAGACCGGTATCTGGTCGAAGAAGGCCATCGAGGAGGCTTCGCGTTTCGGTAACGTCAATGTCGCCGCCAGCGCCAAGTCCTACGATTACTTCGCCATTCCTGGCCAGAACGAGTGGAAGCTGTCGAAAGACGCTGCCTATGTTCACTACGTCTCGAACGAGACCATCGGCGGCCTGGAGTTCGACTGGATTCCGGAAACCGGCGACGTGCCGCTGGTCACCGACATGTCTTCGAACATTCTCTCGCGTGCGGTGGACGTTTCCCGTTTCGGCATGATCTACGCCGGTGCGCAGAAGAACATCGGCCCGAGCGGTATCGTCGTCAATATCGTGCGTGAAGACCTGCTGGGTCGTGCCCGTTCGATCTGCCCGACCATGCTCGACTACAAGGTCGCGGCCGACAACGGCTCGATGTACAACACCCCGCCGACCCTGGCCTGGTACCTCTCGGGCCTGGTGTTCCAGTGGCTCAAGGAGCAGGGCGGTGTCGAGGCCATCGGCAGGCTCAACGATCTGAAGCAGCGCACGCTGTATGACTTCATCGACGCCAGCGGCCTGTACAGCAACCCGGTCAACAAGAGCAACCGCTCGTGGATGAACGTGCCGTTCCGTCTGGCCGACGATCGCCTGGACAAGCCGTTCCTGGCCGGTGCCGACGCTCGCGGCCTGCTGAACCTCAAGGGGCACCGTTCCGTGGGCGGCATGCGTGCCTCCATCTATAACGCCGTGGGCATCGATGCGGTCAACGCGCTGGTGGCGTACATGGCAGAGTTCGAGAAGGAACACGGCTGATGGCTGAACAGGAACTCAAGGCGCTGCGCCTGCGTATCGACAGTCTCGATGAGAAAATTCTCGAACTGATCAGCGAGCGTGCCCGCTGCGCCCAGGAAGTCGCACGAGTGAAGATGGGCTCGCTGGCCGAGGGCGAAGTGCCGGTTTTCTATCGTCCCGAGCGTGAGGCCCAGGTGCTCAAGCGCGTCATGGAGCGCAACCAGGGGCCGCTGGGCAACGAGGAAATGGCGCGGTTGTTCCGCGAAATCATGTCCTCCTGCCTGGCCCTGGAGCAGCCGCTGAAAGTGGCCTATCTGGGCCCCGAGGGAACCTTCACCCAGGCGGCGGCGATGAAGCACTTCGGCCATGCGGTGATCAGCAAGCCGATGGCGGCGATCGACGAGGTGTTCCGCGAGGTTGCCGCCGGTGCGGTGAATTTCGGCGTAGTGCCGGTGGAGAACTCCACCGAGGGCGCGGTCAACCACACCCTCGACAGCTTCCTCGAGCACGACATGGTGATCTGCGGCGAAGTCGAGCTGCGCATTCACCATCACCTGCTGGTGGGTGAGAACACCAAGACCGACAGTATCAGTCGCATCTACTCCCACGCCCAGTCCCTGGCCCAGTGCCGCAAGTGGCTGGACGCCCATTACCCGAATGTCGAGCGCGTGGCGGTGTCGAGCAACGCCGAGGCGGCCAAGCGGGTCAAGGGCGAGTGGAACTCGGCGGCGATCGCCGGGGACATGGCGGCTGGCCTGTATGGTCTGACCCGCCTGGCCGAGAAGATCGAGGACCGTCCGGACAACTCCACGCGGTTCCTGATGATCGGCAACCAGGAAGTGCCGCCGACCGGCGACGACAAGACCTCGATCATCGTTTCCATGAGCAACAAGCCGGGTGCGCTGCACGAGCTGCTGGTGCCGTTCCACGACAATGGCATCGACCTGACGCGAATCGAAACCCGCCCTTCGCGCAGCGGCAAGTGGACCTATGTCTTCTTCATCGACTTCGTCGGCCATCACCGCGACCCGCTGGTCAAGGGTGTGCTGGAGAAGATCAGTCAGGAAGCGGTGGCGCTGAAGGTGCTGGGCTCCTACCCGAAAGCGGTTCTGTAAGGACGTTGAACATGAGTGGCGACTTCCTCGCCCTGGCGCAGCCGGGCGTGCAAAAACTTTCGCCTTACGTTCCGGGCAAGCCCGTGGATGAATTGGCGCGCGAGCTGGATATCGATCCGGCGAAGATCATCAAGCTGGCCAGTAACGAAAACCCGCTGGGCGCCAGTCCCAAGGCGCTGGCGGCGATTGCCGACGTGTTGGCCGAACTGACCCGCTACCCGGATGGCAATGGCTTCGAGTTGAAGCAGCGCCTGTCCGAGCTGTGCGGTGTGCAGGCCAGTCAGGTGACCCTGGGCAACGGTTCCAGCGATATTCTCGAACTGGTCGCCCGGGCCTACCTGGCCCCGGGGTTGAACGCGGTGTTCAGTGAGCATGCCTTTGCGATCTACCCGATCGTGACCCAGGCTGTGTCTGCCGATGCCCGTGTGGCGCCGGCCAGGGATTTCGGCCACGACCTGCCGGCGATGCTGGCGGCGATCGATGAGAACACCCGGGTGGTGTTCATCGCCAACCCGAACAACCCGACCGGGACCTGGTTCGGGCCGCAGGCGCTGGAAGCTTTCCTGGCCGCGGTTCCCGAGCGTGTGCTGGTGGTGCTGGACGAGGCCTATATCGAGTACGCCGCGGGTGATGATCTGCCCAATGGCCTGAACTACCTGGCGCGTTATCCGAACCTGCTGGTGTCCCGTACCTTCTCCAAGGCCTATGGCCTGGCGGCGCTGCGGGTCGGCTACGGGCTGTCGTCGCCGGCGGTGGCGGATATTCTCAATCGCGTGCGCCAGCCATTCAACGTCAACAGCCTGGCCCTGGTTGCCGCGCGTGCGGCCCTGGACGATGTCCAGTACGTCGCTCGCAGTCGCGAGTTGAACGAGGCGGGCATGCGGCAGCTGGAAGCCGGTTTCCGTGAGTTGGGCCTGGAGTGGATTCCTTCGCGGGCCAACTTCATCGCGGTCGATGTCGGTCGCGATGCCGGGCCGGTCTACCAGGACCTGTTGCGCGAAGGCGTGATCGTGCGCCCGATCGGGGGTTACGGGTTGCCGCGGCATCTGCGCGTCAGTATTGGCCTGGCCAGTGAAAACAGCCGTTTGCTCGAGGCTCTGGGCAAGGTTCTGGCCCGTGGTTGATGTCATGCCGATGCAATCTGTGACGCCTATGATCGGCCGCCTGGTGGTGGTCGGTCTCGGGCTGATTGGTGGTTCCTTTGCCAAGGGCCTGCGTGAAAGCGGCCTGTGCCGGGAAGTGGTGGGGGTCGATCTGAATCCGCAGTCGCGCCGCCTGGCGGTGGAGCTGGGGGTGGTCGATCGCTGCGAGGAAGACCTGGCGGCCGCTTGCCGCGGTGCCGATGTGATCCAGCTGGCGGTGCCGATCCTGGCCATGGAGAAGATGCTCGGCCTGTTGGCGGGCATGGACCTGGGTCAGGCTATTCTTACCGATGTGGGCAGTGCCAAGGGTAACGTGGTGCGTGCCGCTGGCGAGGCGTTTGGCGCCATGCCGACGCGGTTCGTGCCCGGTCACCCGATTGCCGGCTCCGAGCAGAGCGGGGTCGAGGCCTCCAATGCCAGGCTGTTCCGGCGGCACAAGGTGATCCTGACGCCGCTGGCCGAGACCGACGCGCAGGCGCTGGCCACGGTCGATGCGCTGTGGCGTGCGCTGGGGGCGGATGTGGAGCACATGGATGTCCAGCGGCACGATGAAGTGCTGGCGGCGACCAGTCATCTGCCGCACCTGCTGGCCTTCGGTCTGGTCGACTCCCTGGCCAAGCGCAACGAGAACCTGGAGATCTTCCGTTACGCCGCAGGCGGCTTCCGTGACTTCACGCGGATCGCCGGCAGCGACCCGGTCATGTGGCACGACATCTTCCTGGCCAACCGCGATGCGGTTCTGCGTGCACTGGATACCTTCCGCGGCGACCTGGACGTCCTGCGCGATGCCGTCGATGCAGGTGACGGGCATCAACTGCTGGATGTGTTCAAGCGGGCCCGGGCGGCGCGCGAACATTTCGGCAGGATCTTGGCCCGACGGGCCCGCAAGGACACAATGAACGTCAACGATGATCAGAAAGAGGCTCAGTCGTGAATATTCAAGCTCCAGTCATCGCCATCGACGGACCTAGCGGCTCGGGCAAGGGCACCATCGCCGGTTTGCTGGCCAAGCGTCTGGGCTGGTGTCTGCTGGACTCCGGCGCGCTCTACCGGTTGCTGGCCTTCGCGGCGCGTAATCATGGCGTCGACCTGACCAACGAGGAATCCCTCAAGTTGCTGGCCGCGCATCTCGATGTGCAGTTCATCGGTGCGACCGACGGTCAGCCGGAGCGCATCATCCTGGAAGGGGATGACGTCACCCAGGACATCCGCAACGAGTCGATCGGTGCCGGTGCTTCCCAGGTCGCTTCCCTGCCGGCGGTACGCGATGCGCTGCTGCAACGCCAGCGGGCATTTCGCGAGGCGCCCGGCCTGGTGGCCGACGGCCGCGACATGGGCACCGTGGTGTTTCCCGATGCGCCATTGAAGATCTTCCTGACCGCCAGCTCCGAGGAACGTGCCCGTCGCCGTTACTTGCAGTTGAAGGCCAAGGGCGATGATGTTAGTCTGTCGAGTCTGCTGGATGAGATACGTGCGCGTGATGAGCGTGACACCCAGCGCGCGGTGGCCCCGCTCAAGCCGGCGGCCGACGCGATACAGCTGGACTCCACGGAGTTGTCCATCGAGCAGGTGCTGGAACGCATCATGAGCGAGATCGCCATTCGCGATATCGCCGGGTGACCAAGAGGGGTGCAGGGGACCAGTCATAGTCCTGCATGGCCTCTTTCATATGAACGTAACCCACATCGTCTGGGGTGTGGCAGATGGGCGTATTCTTCGCCCTCATCAACAGGAATTAAAATGAGCGAAAGCTTTGCGGAACTCTTTGAAGAGAGCTTGAAGACCCTGAATCTTCAGGCTGGTTCGATCATCACCGGTGTTATCGTTGATATCGATTACCAAGCTCGTTGGGTAACTGTCCACGCTGGTCTGAAGTCTGAAGCTCTGATCCCGCTGGAACAGTTCTACACCGATGCTGGCGAACTGAACATCAACGTCGGTGACGAAGTTCACGTGGCGCTGGATTCGGTTGAAGATGGCTTTGGTGAAACCAAGCTGTCCCGTGAAAAAGCCAAGCGCGCTGAATGCTGGATCGTTCTGGAAGCAGCCTTCGCAGCCGAGGAAGTGGTCAAGGGCGTTATCAACGGTAAGGTTAAGGGCGGCTTCACTGTCGACGTTAACGGCATCCGTGCGTTCCTGCCAGGTTCCCTGGTTGACGTCCGTCCAGTGCGCGACACCACGCACCTGGAAGGCAAAGAGCTCGAGTTCAAGGTCATCAAGCTCGACCAGAAACGCAACAACGTTGTCGTTTCCCGCCGCAGCGTCCTGGAAGCCGAGAACTCCGCCGAGCGTGAAGCTCTGCTGGAATCCCTGCAGGAAGGCCAGCAGGTCAAGGGTATCGTCAAGAACCTCACCGACTACGGTGCATTCGTTGATCTGGGCGGCGTCGATGGCCTGCTGCACATCACCGACATGGCCTGGAAGCGCATCAAGCATCCATCGGAAATCGTCAACGTTGGCGACGAGATCGATGTCAAGGTTCTGAAGTACGATCGCGAGCGCAATCGTGTTTCCCTGGGCCTGAAGCAACTGGGCGAAGACCCATGGGTTGCCATCAAGGCTCGTTACCCAGAAAGCACCCGCGTGACCGCGCGTGTCACCAACCTGACCGACTACGGCTGCTTCGCTGAGCTGGAAGAAGGCGTTGAAGGTCTGGTGCACGTTTCGGAAATGGACTGGACCAACAAGAACATCCATCCTTCGAAAGTCGTACAAGTCGGCGACGAAGTGGAAGTCATGGTTCTGGACATCGACGAAGAGCGTCGTCGTATCTCCCTGGGCATCAAGCAGTGCAAGTCGAACCCATGGGAAGACTTCTCTGGCCAGTTCAACAAGGGCGACAAGATCTCCGGTACCATCAAGTCGATCACCGATTTCGGTATCTTCATCGGTCTGGACGGCGGTATCGACGGTCTGGTTCACCTGTCGGACATCTCCTGGAACGAAGTCGGCGAAGAAGCCGTACGTCGCTTCAAGAAGGGCGACGAGCTGGACACCGTCATCCTGTCGGTTGACCCAGAGCGTGAGCGCATCTCCCTGGGCATCAAGCAGCTGGAAAGCGATCCGTTCTCCGAGTACGTCTCGGTCAACGACAAGGGCGCTGTTGTCAAGGGCACCGTGAAAGAAGTTGACGCCAAAGGCGCCATCATCGTTCTGGCCGACGATATCGAAGCAACTCTGAAAGCCTCCGAAATCAGCCGTGACCGCGTTGAAGACGCGCGCAACGTCCTGAAAGAAGGCGAAGAAGTAGAAGCCAAGATCATCAGCGTTGATCGTAAGAGCCGCGTAATCCAGCTCTCGATCAAGTCGAAAGACGTTGAAGACGAGAAAGAAGCCATCCAGAGCCTGAAAGCCGCTCCGGAAGGTGAAGCAGCTGACACCACCATGGCTGCTCTGCTGCGTCAGGCAATGGCCAAACAGAACTGAGTTCTGTCTGACTGTTGAAAAAAGGGCGACTTCGGTCGCCCTTTTTTGTGCCTGGGATTTGCCTGTATCCGGCGCGAAACAAAATCGGTCTTGCGACTGTCATATTTATAAGTGTAAAGATGTTGGTGTCTGAGGCAGTCGTTGTTTCGTTGTCAGTGGCTTTTCTCAGGGCGTTGCCTGGATAAGGATGTAAATGAGCAAGCTCATAGCGGTAATCGCCCTGGCGTTGCTCGCCGGGTGCACCACCAATACCAAGACTCACGTCAGGCATGGGGTGAGTGGTATCGAGATCGATTGCTCGGGGCTCGGCTCCGGCTGGGACAAGTGCTACAAGCGCGCTGCTCGCGAGTGCAAGGCTCAGGGCTACAAGGTCGTGACCAAATCCAGTGATGCAAAGGATGAGGAGGGCGACTATCTGTTCGGCTGGAACCCCGCGGGCTCCGTCACCCGCACCATGCTGGTCATCTGTAATTAACCGCTACGGGCCCTCTCGGACCTCGACGCATCTTGTATGCAGATAAGTCAATGGGTGGGCTGTTCAAAACCATCCAGCCGTGCTACAACCTTCGAAATGCTTTTCCTAGCTGCTTGAAAAAGAAGGGAAAAATATGACGAAGTCGGAGTTGATCGAACGAATTGTCACCCATCAGGGCCTGCTCTCGTCCAAGGATGTCGAGCTGGCCATCAAGACCATGCTTGAGCAGATGTCCCAGTGCCTGGCGACCGGAGATCGGATCGAAATTCGTGGGTTCGGTAGCTTTTCCCTGCATTATCGCGCACCAAGGGTAGGGCGTAACCCGAAGACCGGTCAATCGGTCAGCCTGGACGGCAAGTTCGTGCCGCATTTCAAGCCGGGCAAGGAGTTGCGTGATCGGGTGAACGAAGAAGAGGAGAGCGATCACTGATCAGCTTGCCAGGTTCAATGGCCTGTTGATTGTGGCGGTATGTACTACGACTGCTTGGTAGCGGTGTGTTTCTGGATCGCCTGAAGGTGTAGTTGGCAATATTCTCCGATCAGAATTGGAACTCAGGCCTCTCTGAGCTAGCGCTCTGATAGAGGTAGGAAGTTTCGCCATACTGACTTGCTCCATTGAGTTGTATATTGCTGGTTTTTCCTCCCGATACTGAACGGGCTGTTTTTCCTGGGCTGGTTGGCATCCTGTTTTGGGGAGTGCGACGGGCCGGAATGCCCATACCCCTCGCGTTTCGTCCCTGTCTTTTTGTCTTCCGCTTTTCCTGTTCGTGATGGCAAGCATCGAGTTGTTGCGTAGAATGCGCCCTTGCTCCGAGTTCAGGCCTTGCATGCACCGCTTCTGAGGCTGCGATTGGCTGATGAAGCAAGCTTCTCTGCCGGGTGAGCTGCACTCGGTTACCTCGATGCCATTGACTTTGCGTCAGGGCAGATCGCCTTCTGGGCGTAATTTCATGTTTCCTGCGTTTGTTTGGAACTTGTCGGGTCGAGTGGGCGGCGAGCTTTCCTGAATATCTTATTTTGAGTGTGTCCGGGATCTTGAGTCTGATGATGATTTTCTTGTGCTGTCTGATCGTTTTGACGGTGTCGCTGTTTTTGACAGGAGCGCTTCGCCGTTATGCATTGGCACGCAGCCTGATGGATGTTCCCAACGAGCGCAGTTCCCATTCCGTTGCGACTCCCCGCGGTGGTGGCGTGGCGATTGTCATCAGCTTCCTGGCGGTTTTGCCGATTCTGGCGCTGATGGGTATTCTGCCCTGGCCGACGGTCTGGGATTTCTGGGGGCGGCGGCGCCGTCGCTGTAGTCGGTTTTCTCGACGATCATGGGCATATCGCTGCGCGTTGGCGATTGCTGGCGCACTTTTCCAGTGCGGCATGGCTGCTTTTCTGGTTGGGTGGCCTGCCACCGCTGGAGATTTTTGGCGTCCAGGTCAGCCTGGGAGTGGCAGGCTCGATTCTGGCGGCGTTCTATCTGGTCTGGATGCTCAATCTCTACAACTTCATGGATGGCATCGACGGGATTGCCAGCGTCGAGGCGGTGACAGCCTGTCTGGGAGCCTGTCTTGTCCATATGCTCGGGGGCGAGACAGCCCTGGTCTGGCCGTCATTGCTGTTGGCCCTGGCTGTGTGTGGTTTTCTATACTGGAACTTTCCACCTGCCCGTATATTCATGGGTGATGCTGGCAGTGGTTTTCTGGGGCTGGTGCTTGGAGGGCTTTCCCTTCATGCCGCCTGGGTCAAACCCCAACTGCTCTGGGTCTGGCTGATTCTGTTAGGGGTCTTCGTGGTCGATGCCACGTTCACCCTGGTGCGACGCCTCTTGCGTGGGGACAAGGTCTACCAGGCTCATCGCAGCCATGCCTATCAGTACGCGTCACGGCAGTTGGGCAGCCATTTGCCGGTGACACTGGCAGTGGCAGCCATCAACGTTTGCTGGTTGCTGCCGATCGCCTTGTGCGTCGGGCTGTCGATACTCGATGGTATCACCGGGTTGCTGATCGCCTACGTGCCTCTGGTCTTTCTGGCGTTCAGGTTTCATGCCGGTGAGCTGGAGAAAGCGGGCTGAGCCAAGGTTTTCCCAGGTTGTGGCTCAATGTATTGATGGCGGTATGTGCTGCTTTTTCGGATATAGGCTTTAGAGGGATTATGGATAAGATTCGAGCCTTTTTGCTGGGTCTCCCGCGTCGGCAAAAGCGCATTCTTCAAGTGATTGCCGACATCTTCCTGGTCTGGCTGGCCCTGTGGATGTCGTTCGTCGTCAGGCTGGGGCTGGACGATGTGATCAACCCGCTCGCTCAACACCGCTGGTTGTTTCTCTCCGCTCCCGTTGTGTCCATTCCATTGTTCATAAAGTTCGGCCTGTATCGTGCCGTGATGCGCTATTTCGGCAATGATGCGCTGATCGCCATCGTCAAGGCCGTGAGCCTGTCCGCGTTGATCCTCGGGGTTGTGGTCTACCTCTACAGCAATCACCAGACGCTGGTTCCCCGTTCCATCATGTTCAACTACTGGTGGCTGAGCCTGATCATGATCGGTGGCCTGCGTTTGGCCATGCGCCAGTATTTCCTTGGCGACTGGTTCGGTACCACCCAGCACATGCCGTTTGCCAACCGTGACAACGGTTTGACGAAGGTGGCGGTGTACGGCGCCGGAGCCGCCGGCAACCAGCTGGTTGCGGCCTTGCGGATGGGGCGGGCCATGCAGCCTGTCGCTTTCATCGATGATGACAACAGTATTGCCGACCGCAGTATCTCGGGTTTGAAGGTCTACAAGCCCAAGCATATCCAGCAGATGATCGACGCCACCGGGGCTCAGGAAATCCTCCTGGCGATTCCTTCTTCTTCGCGTGCCAGGCGTCGGGAGATTCTCGCTCTTCTCGAGGGCTTTCCGTTGCACGTGCGCAGCGTGCCCGGCTTCATGGACCTGGCCAGCGGGCGCGTCAAGGTCGATGACATCCAGGAAGTCGACATCGCCGACCTGCTCGGGCGTGATGCCGTGCCTGCCCAGGCCGAGCTGCTCGAACATTGCATCAAGGGGCGTTCGGTTCTGGTGACAGGGGCTGGCGGTTCCATCGGCTCGGAACTCTGCCGGCAGATCCTGGCCCTGCGCCCGACGACGCTGCTGCTGTTCGAGCACAGCGAGTTCAATCTCTACAGCATTCTGTCCGAGCTCGAGCGCCGGGTGGATCGTGAGTCGCTGTCCGTGCGCCTGCTGCCGATCCTCGGTTCGGTGCGCAACCAGGACAAGCTGCTGTCGGTGATGAAGACCTGGCATGTCGAAACGGTCTATCACGCCGCGGCCTACAAGCATGTGCCAATGGTCGAGCACAACATCGCCGAAGGCGTACTGAACAACGTGATCGGCACGCTCAACACCGCCCAGGCGGCATTGCAGGCGGGGGTGGCCAACTTCGTGCTGATTTCCACCGACAAGGCGGTGCGCCCGACCAACGTCATGGGCAGCACCAAGCGACTGGCCGAGCTGACCTTGCAGGCTCTCAGTCGCGAACAGGCGCCAGTGCTCTTCGGTGACTCGGGCAACGTATCGCGGGTCAACAAGACCCGTTTCACCATGGTCCGCTTCGGCAACGTGCTAGGGTCGTCGGGCTCGGTGATCCCGCTGTTCCACAAGCAGATCAAGGCGGGTGGCCCGCTGACGGTGACGCATCCGAAGATCACCCGCTACTTCATGACCATCCCCGAGGCCGCGCAACTGGTGATCCAGGCCGGCTCCATGGGGCAGGGCGGCGACGTCTTCGTCCTCGACATGGGTGAGCCGGTCCGGATCGTCGAGTTGGCCGAGAAGATGATTCATCTTTCCGGCTTGAGCATCCGCTCCGACAAGAACCCCCATGGCGATATCGCCATCGAGTTCTCCGGTCTTCGTCCGGGAGAAAAGCTTTACGAAGAGTTGCTGATTGGCGACAACGTGGCGGCGACCCCCCATCCGATGATCATGACCGCCCATGAAGACATGCTGCCCTGGGATGTGCTCAAGTTGCGCCTGGCCGAACTGCTCGCGGCCGTGGAAAACGATGATTACGCACGGGTCCGGCAATTGCTGCGGGAAACGGTCAGTGGTTATGCGCCGGATGGCGAGATCGTCGACTGGATCTACCAGCAGCGCCGCATGGAGCCCTGAGCTACACACCCGGTAACGGCCTGGCTTTTGACAGGCTCCGGGCATCACCTAGGTTTGAAAGGCAGCTTCGGAAAAGCTGCTTTTCCCCTACGATGCCATGGAGTGACATTTATGCGTACAGGCGTTCTTCCTTCCCTGCTGTTAACCCTTCTGCTCGGCGCCAACGGTGCCGTCAATGCCGCACCGGCGGCTCAGCATCAAACCCCGGTGCCCAGCCAGGCCGCGCCTGCGGCCAAGGTCGGCAAGGTCAATCTCAACACCGCCGATGCCGAAACCATCCAGCGCGAGCTGTCCGGTATCGGCGAAGCCAAGGCCCAGGCCATCGTTGCCCATCGGGAGGCGAACGGACCTTTCTCTTCGGTGGATGAATTGCTTGAGGTGAAAGGCATCGGCAAGGCGATTCTCGACAGGAATCGCGACCAGCTGGATATCAATTGACGTTGTTTGACTGAGGCTGGAGGCTGGTCGAAAGACCGGTCTCCTGTAGCGATGGGGAGCTTGCAGCCCTATTCGACCTGATCCTTCAGGTGCGCCTTGGTCACTTCCAGGATCTTCTTCGCCAGCTCCGGATCTTCGGCACTGCGCGACATCACCAGTGCGCCCACCAGGGTCGCCAGCATGACGATACTTTGCTCTTCGGCATCCGGCCCCGAGCCCAGTGCGGTTTCCACCTGCTTGAGGCGCGATTCGATCACCGTATCGGTGGTTGGGCTGGGTTCGCCACGCTGGCCCAGCTCCGAGCACATGGTCGGAATCGGGCAGCCGTGTTCGGGGGTGGTCAGGTGCCACTCGGAGAGGTAGCTGTCGATGAACGACTGCAGGGGCTTGTCCTGGCTGAACAGCATGTCGCAATGTACGTCCAGTTCCGCCGCCGCTTCCTGCAAGGCCTTTTCGACCAGTTCATCCTTGGACTTGAAGTGCGCGTAGAAACCGCCATGGGTCAGCCCCAAGGCTTTCATCAGCGGCTGCAGGCCGGTGGCACCGATGCCGTCGCGGCGAAAACGGGCCGCCGCTTCCTTGATGATGCGCTCGTGGGTCTGGGCTTTATGGTCTTGCGAATAGCGCATGGCGGAGCCTCCAAATCTGCAGTCAATGATAACTGCGACTTGGAGGTGAATTGCCATACTTTTTTGTTGAAGTGTTCAATATTGTTCAAGCAGCGGCTGTCAGCGGTTCTGCGCGTCCTTGGCATCCGCCTCGGCGTTGCGTTGCTGGACGCGTCGGCGCTGTTCGTCCGTCAGTTCCACCTTGTTGGCGGTGTCACGCAGCATCATCAGGCCGCCAACGATGGAGCCGACCGCCACCACGATGATCAACCAGGCATACCAGGGCATAGGGTTCTCCTCGATGGGCCGCTGCGGCACGAACGGTTCGTGCGCGATGGCGGCCCTTGCCACTTTGAGTGAAGCGCTTTCTCAGTGGTTCAATTGTAAACCCGTCAGGCCCCGATGATGCTCACAGTCCGGTCAGCATCGCATCTGCCGGGGCAGCGGCGCGCAGTTGGCCGGTGAGCAGGAAGTAGAGGAAACCGGCGGCCATGAAAGCGACGAAGATCAGGCCGATCAGGGCATTGAACCAGGCCATGGCAATCAGGCAGATCACCGCCAGGACCAGCGCGATCGCGGGCACGAACGGATAGCCCGGCGCGCGGAAGGTGCGTTCCAGTGCCGGTTCGGTCCGACGCAGGCGGAACAGGCTGAGCATGCTCATGATGTACATGACGATGGCGCCGAACACCGCCATGGTGATCATCGCCGCGGTCAGGGTCAGGCCGCCCAGGTTGATCAGGCCGTCGCTGTAGATGGCGGCGATGCCGACCAGGCCGCCGGCGATAATGGCACGGTGCGGGGTCTGGAAGCGCGACAGTTTCGCCAGCGACGCCGGCAGGTAGCCGGCGCGGGCCAGGGCGAAGAACTGCCGCGAGTAGCCGAGAATGATTCCGTGGAAGCTCGCCACCAGGCCGAACAGGCCGATCCAGACCAGCATGTGCAGCCAGCCCGAGCTGTCGCCGACCACGGCTTTCATTGCCTGGGGCAACGGGTCGTTGATGTTCGACAGGGTGCGCCAGTCGCCGACGCCGCCGGCGAAGAACATCACGCCCATGGCCAGCAATACCAGGGTCAGGATGCCGCTGATGTAGGCCTTGGGAATGGTCCGTTTCGGATCCTTGGCTTCCTCGGCGGCCATGGCCGCGCCCTCGATCGCCAGGAAGAACCAGATGGCGAAGGGGATGGCGGCGAAGATCCCGGCAATCGCCGGGGCACCGAAGCTGTCCGCACCGGCCCAGCCGTTGAGGACGAAATGGCTGAAGCTGAAAGCCGGGGCGACCACTCCCATGAACACCAGCAGTTCAGCCACCGCGAGGATGCACACCACCAGCTCGAAGGTGGCGGCCAGCTGGACGCCGAGAATGTTCAGGCCCATGAACACGATATAGGCGCCGACGGCGGCATGCCGGGGATCGAGCGCCGGGAACTGCACGTTCAGGTAGGCACCGATGGCCAGGGCGATGGCCGGTGGCGCGAAGACGAACTCGATCAGGGTCGCGAGGCCGGCGATCAGCCCGCCTTTCTCGCCGAACGCCCGTCGGCTGTAGGCAAATGGCCCGCCGGCATGGGGAATGGCGGTGGTCAGCTCGGTGAAGCTGAAAATGAAGCAGGTGTACATCGCCGCGACCATCAGCGAGGTCACCAGGAAGCCGAGCGTGCCGGCCACGCCCCAGCCATAGCTCCAGCCGAAATATTCGCCGGAAATCACCAGGCCTACCGCGATGCCCCATAGATGCAACGTGCCCAGCGTGGGTTTGAGTCGAGTGTTCATGTGTTTCTCCCTGAACCGTTTGGATACTGCTCGGATCAGGCGTTTGCAGCGGGCGTGCCAGTGACGCAAGGTGTGTCGCAAAGCCGGAAAGGCTGTCGTATCGAGGATATTTCGCCGAGGTTGCCCCGGATTTCGACTTTAATTGGTGCAAGTGCGGGCGTTTATGGCGCGTGTTCGGCACATTTGCCGATCACCGGGTCCCGATCGTCCCCGCGTTCCGCTACAATGCGCGCCGATTTCGACTTGCCTGAGAGCCCTCCATGTCCGCCTGCCAGACTCCCATCATCGTCGCCCTGGATTACCCCACCCGTGACGCCGCCCTGAAACTGGCCGATCAGCTGGACCCGAAACTGTGCCGGGTCAAGGTCGGCAAGGAACTGTTCACCAGTTGCGCCTCGGAGATTGTTGGCACCCTGCGCGACAAGGGTTTCGAGGTGTTCCTGGACCTCAAGTTCCACGATATTCCCAACACCACCGCCATGGCGGTCAAGGCTGCGGCGGAGATGGGCGTGTGGATGGTCAACGTGCACTGCTCCGGCGGCCTGCGCATGATGGCGGCTTGCCGTGAGGTACTGGAGCAGCGCAGCGGGCCCAAGCCACTGCTGATCGGCGTGACCGTGCTGACCAGCATGGAGCGTGAAGACCTGGCCGGTATCGGCCTGGACGTCGAGCCACAGGTGCAGGTATTGCGCCTGGCAGCCCTGGCCGAGAAGGCCGGGCTGGATGGCCTGGTGTGCTCGGCGCTGGAAGCCAGCGCGCTGAAGAGCGCGCATCCCGGCCTGCAACTGGTGACGCCGGGGATTCGTCCGGCTGGCAGTGCGCTGGACGACCAGCGTCGCATCCTGACGCCGCGTGAGGCACTGGAGGCCGGTTCCGACTACCTGGTGATCGGCCGGCCGATCAGCAAGGCAGCCGATCCTGCGCAGGCGCTGGCCGCGGTGGTCGCCGAGCTGGCCTGATCAGCACAGCCCCCGCGTTTCTGTAGAAGCCGGCGCATCGCCGGCTTCTACAGGCAAGGTGCTCTGCACCTTGTCGGGCAGGCTCAGGACACCTTCAGCACCAGCTTGCCGAAGTTCTCCCCGCTGAACAGCTTCGCCAGCGTCTCGGGGAAGGTTTCCAGCCCCTCGACGATATCTTCCTTGCTCTTGAGCTGCCCCTTGGCCATCCAGCCGGCCATCTCCTGCCCGGCGGCGGCGAACTGCGCGGCGTAGTCCATCACCACGAACCCCTCCATACGCGCGCGATTGACCAGCAGCGCCAGGTAGTTGGCCGGGCCCTTCACCGCTTCCTTGTTGTTGTACTGGCTGATCGCACCGCAGATCACCACGCGCGCCTTGAGGTTCAGACGGGTCAGCACGGCATCGAGGATGTCGCCGCCGACGTTGTCGAAATACACGTCGACGCCCTTGGGGCATTCGCGTTTCAGCCCGGCGCCGACATCCTCGCTCTTGTAGTCGATGGTGCCGTCGAAGCCCAGTTCGTCGACCAGGAAGCGGCACTTCTCGGCTCCTCCGGCAATCCCGACCACCCGGCAGCCCTTGAGCTTGGCGATCTGCCCGGCAATGCTGCCCACCGCCCCGGCGGCACCGGAGATCACCACGGTTTCACCGGCTTTCGGCGCACCGACATCCAGCAGCGCGAAGTAGGCGGTCATCCCGGTCATGCCCAGTGCCGACAGGTAGCGCGGCAGCGGTGCCAGTTTCGGATCGACCTTGTAGAAACCGCGTGGCTCGCCAAGGAAGTAGTCCTGCACCCCCAGGGCACCGTTGACGTAGTCGCCGACCGCGAAGCCCGGATGATTCGAGGCGATCACCTGGCCGACGCCCAGTGCCCGCATCACTTCGCCCAGGCCCACCGGCGGGATGTAGGACTTGCCTTCGTTCATCCAGCCGCGCATCGCCGGGTCGAGGGAAAGGTATTCGTTCCTGACCAGGATCTGGTTGGCGCCCGGCTCACCCACGGGGACTTCCTGGTAGGTAAAGGTCTCGCGGGTCGCGGCCCCGACCGGACGTTTGGCCAGCAGGAATTGGCGATTGTTCTGGGTGGTCATGGCAGGTACTCGATGAGGTCAATGAAGCCTTGTAGATAGACCCTGAGCGCCGCCAGGGCAAGTTTTGCCGGTCGGGCGAATAGGGGGCGATCCACTGCGTTGATAGTGATACGCGGGCGTTTATCACCACAACTTATCACTCCGGTGCATGAAGCGCTAACCGGCCTCCTGATAGTGCTGCCCGGTGATGCCGGCCTCTGGCTAGACTCAGCCCGAACGATCTCTCACGCACTCTGCGAGGACAAGAACCATGAGCATGACGTTTTCCGGCCAGGTGGCCCTGGTGACCGGCGCGGCCGCCGGAATCGGCCGGGCGACCGCCCAGGCTTTCGCAGCCGAAGGGTTGAAGGTAGTGGTGTCCGACCTCGACGTGGCGGGTGGCGAAGGCACCGTCGAGTCGATTCGGGCCGCGGGTGGCGAGGCGGTTTTCGTACGTTGTGACGTCACCCGGGAAACCGAGGTGCAGAAGCTGATGGAGCAGGCGGTCGCCGCCTACGGCCGGGTCGACTACGCCTTCAACAATGCCGGGATCGAGATCGAGAAGGGCAAGCTGGCCGATGGCACCTTGGACGAGTTCGACGCGATCATGGGCGTCAACGTCAAGGGCGTCTGGCTGTGCATGAAGTACCAGTTGCCGCTGATGCAGGCCCAGGGCGGTGGCGCCATCGTCAACACGGCGTCGGTGGCCGGCCTGGGGGCCGCACCGAAGATGAGCATCTATGCCGCGTCCAAGCATGCGGTGATCGGCCTGACCAAGTCGGCGGCGATCGAATATGCCAAACGGGGCATCCGGGTGAACGCCGTGTGCCCGGCGGTGATCGACACCGACATGTTCCGCCGGGCCTACGAGGCCGACCCGAAGAAAGCCGAGTTCGCTGCGGCCATGCATCCGGTGGGGCGGATCGGCAAGGTCGAGGAGATCGCCAGCGCGGTGCTTTATCTGTGCAGTGACGGTGCGGCATTCACCACCGGTCACTCCCTGGCGGTGGACGGCGGCGCCACGGCCATTTGACCGGTTGCATCGTTCGTCGATGGCTGTAGTTCCAGAGTAAAAATAACCCGCACATGCGGGTTTTTTTATGTCCGTCGATGTTGCGCGTGCCGTCGGAGCATTCGCTCATTCATGCAGGGAGGATGCTGCAGGCCACGATTGGCGTGACTTGCAGCGAGGCCTGGAAAGGCTTTTTGTGCAAGCGGCGGTGGTGGCTTTGTATGGTTAACTGTTTAACGGGAAATAACCGTGCGTTGGAGCGTCACATACAATGGATCTGGAAATCGATCGGCAGGCCCTGGTGCCTGTCGTGCAGCAAATCGTCAACGCCATCGTCGAATGGATCCGCCGGAGCAGGGCCTGTCCGGGCACCCGCCTGCCATCGGTGCGACAGTTGGCCAAGGAAAACTCCCTCAGCCAGGCCAATGTCAGCGAGGCCTACGAACGCCTGGTGACCCAGGGAGTACTGGCGTCACGCAACGGCTCGGTGTTCATCGTCGCGGAAATGCCTGGCGCGTCCCGGGCTTCCAGCGAGCCGGAGTGGTACGAGGGGCTGGAGGCCAAGTGGGGGACCTTCAACGAGCATCCTCTGGGCGAGTTGAAACTTGGCTGTGGCTGGATCCCCCAGGGCTGGCGCGAGAGCGACGACATCGGCTATGCCGTGCGCGAGGTCAGTCGTACGCAGATGCAGGGCCTGTTCCACTACAGCACGCCGCTGGGGCTGCCGGCCTTGCGCCAGCAACTGCACAAGCGGCTGACCCAGAAGGGCATCCATTCGGTGGACGGCGAGGTACTGACTACCCTGGGGTCACCCAGGGCCTCGACCTGCTGGTGCGCACACTGCTCAAACCGGGTGACTGCGTCATGGTGGAAACGCCGGGCTATGGCAATCTCTACCGACTACTGACGCTGCAGGGCATCGAACTGCTGGAAGTGCCACGCACCCGTTCGGGGCCCGATATCGACGTGTTGCGGGCATTGCTGCGCACGCACCGGCCCAAGTGCCTGTTCATCAACAGCCTTTGCCACAACCCCACGGGCAGCAGCCTGACCCTGCCGGTCGCCACGCAACTGTTGCAACTGGCCCAGGAGGAGGACTTCCTGATCGTCGAGGATGGCGTCTGCAGCGACCTGCAGGGTGGGCCGGGGGTGCAACTGGCGGCGCTGGATGGCGAACAGCGGGTGATCTACCTCGGTGGTTTCTCCAAGACCCTGAGCAGTTCGTTGAAGGTCGGCTTCATCCGCGCCCATTCCGGGCTCATCCAGCGCCTGGCCGAAGTGAAGATGATCACCAGCCTGGGCGCTTCGCGGTTCACCGAGTGCGTCGTAGCCACGTTGCTGGCCAATGGCGCCTATCGCAAACTGGTCCAGCGTCTGCGCCAGCGCCTGGGCACGGAAATGGCCGCGACCCTGGACGTGCTCGAGGAAAGCGGCTGGGAAGTGTTCAGCGAACCCTCCGCCGGCATGTTCGTCTGGGCCCGCAGCCGACGCTACAACCCGGCGCAGGTCCAGGCCGGTGCCCGCCAGCTCGGGGTGTTGCTCGCCCAGGACTCGGCCTTCACACCGCGGGCGACTTCTGCCGGCTGGTTGCGGATCAACGTGGCGTATGCGATGGATTGCCGGGCGCGGAAATTCTTCCGGTTGCTGGGTGATACCGGATCGACCTCGACGATTCTGAAAACGACGCAGATGTAGCTTTTGGCCATTATTCCGGCGCCAAAGGCTTGTGTTTCACTGGCCGTGGTTGCGAATCTGCACGAATCTTGAATGGCTTGCGCCTTCAGCATTCGACCGGAGATTACGCCCCATGATTTCTGCCGTGCAAGGACATTTCGCCAACCTCGGTATGGCGAAGAAGATGGGTATCGGTTTTACCCTCGTGTTGCTGCTGACCGGGGTGGTGGCGGCAATCGGCGTCTGGTCCTTGCAGGCCGTCAGCCTGCGCTTCGACGGGCTCAAGCAGATGTCGGCGCTCAACAGCAGCCTGCTCAGGGTGCGTCTGCTCGAACAGGATTATGCCCTGCACTCCAACCCCAAGACGGTGGATGCCCTGCATGAGGGCGTCGATGCGCTGGCCACCCAGGCACAGGCGCTCAAGGCGCAGTCGCCGGCCAACGTCGCGGTGATGAATGATGTCGAGCAGGCCCTGGCGGCCTATCGCAAGGCCTTCGACGAGTTCGTCGGGCTGACCCAGGCCAAGGACCTGGCGCTGGAAATGGCCAGTTGGTCGGTGTCCAGCGTGGCCAACAACCTGGATGTGCTGCAGGCCGGCTTGGCCGATGACGGCAGTTACACCCTCAAGCAGTCCCAGGGCCAGGACGGCAATGAATTCCTCGAGCAGGCCGCGCAGGTCAGTCACGTCTCGCAACTGATGCTGCAGGCGATGAACGAGGCGCGGGTGCGCCTCGACCAGAGCCGCAAGGGCGATGAGGACAACCAGAACCAGGGCAGGATCGAGCAGGCCGAGCAGGCACTGGCTGGCGTCGAGCAACTCAAGGGCACGGTCAAGGACGCCGGCTACCAGACGGTGCTCAACGAGGTCGGGGGGCATATCGCCAGCTTCAATGACAAGCTCACCGAATACACCGACCTGCTGGCGCAGGAAAAGAAGGTCTACCGGCAACTGCATGAGCGCGCGGCCCAGGTGGTCGAGCGGGTCAACCAGGCCTATGCCGCCGAAGACCAGTCGATGCAGGCCGAGCTGAAGAAGAACTCGCTGTTGATCATCGCTTCCTCGGCGCTGGCGCTGCTGGTCGGTCTGGTGGCGGCGCTGGTGATCACCCGCCTGATCGTCGCGCCGTTGCGCAGTGTGATCCGTGTGGCGCAGCAGATCGCCGCCGGTGATCTGAGCGCGACGATCGAGGTGCGGCGCCGTGACGAGATCGGTCAGTTGATGCAGGCGATGCAACAGATGGCTGCCGGACTGAGCAGCATCGTCAGTGGCCTGCAGGCCGGGATCGAACAGTTGGCGAACTCGGCCCATTCCCTGTCGGCAGTCACCGAGCAGACCAACCTGGAAGTCAGTACCCAGAAGGAAGAAACCGAACAGGTGGCGACGGCGATGAACCAGATGACCGCCACCGTCCACGATGTCGCGCGCAATGCCGAAGAGGCGGCACATGCCGCGCAGACCGCCGACGACAAGGTCGACAGTGGCCAGCAGGTGGTGCGCCAGAGCATGCAGCGCATCGAGCAGTTGGCGGACTCGGCCAACTCGACCAGCGCAAGCATCGAAAGCCTCAGTGCGGAAATCCAGAACATTGGCACCGTGCTCGCTGTGATCAAGAGCGTCGCCGAGCAGACCAACCTGCTGGCGCTCAATGCCGCCATCGAAGCGGCCCGTGCCGGTGAGCAGGGCCGCGGGTTTGCCGTGGTGGCGGATGAGGTGCGGGCCCTGGCGCGGCGTACCCAGCAATCCACCGAGGAAATCGAGCGGCTGGTCAGCGCCTTGCGGGCGGCCGCGCAGTCCTCGGTGGAGCAGATCCGCAGCAGTGGCGACCTGGTGAAGCTGGCGGTCAGCGATGCCTTGCAGACCGAGAGCGCGCTGGGCAGCATCGCCTCGGCGGTGTCGTTGATCCAGCAGATGAACCAGCAGATCGCCGCGGCGGCCGAACAGCAGAGTTCGGTGGCCGAAGAGATCAACCGCAGCGTGACCAGCATTCGCGCCAGTGCCGATCAGTCGGCGGTGGCGATGCAGGGCAATGCGGCGTCCAGCATCGAGCTGGCGCAGTTGGGGATGGAACTGAAGGGGATGGTCGGGCACTTCCGCACTTAGTAGGACTTGTCTGCAATTTTTGTAGGAGCGGGGCTTGCCCGCGAAGCTTTTAGCGGCCTCAAGGACCCTTTCGCGGGCAAGCCCTGCTCCTACAGGTGCGGTGTCGAAGGCGGACCGGCGTGCCCTTGCTGTCAGGCCTTGCGCCAGTTGAGGATCAGCAGCGTCAGCACGCCGGCGACGATACCCCAGAACGCCGAGCCCACCGAGAACAGGGTGAAACCCGAGGCGGTGACCATGAAGGTGATCAGTGCGGCTTCACGCTCCTTGGGCTCGTTCATGGCGATGCTCAGGCCGTTGATGATCGAGCCGAACAGCGCCAGGGCGGCGATCGACAGTACCAGTTCCTTGGGCAGCGCGGCGAACAGCGCCGCCAGCGTGGCGCCGAAGATGCCGGCGATGCCGTAGAAGATCCCGCACCAGACGGCCGCGGTGTAGCGCTTGCTCTTGTCCTCATGGGCGTGCGGGCCGGTGCAGATTGCCGCACTGATGGCCGCCAGGTTGATGCCGTGGGAGCCGAACGGCGCCAGCAGCAGCGAGGCGATGCCGGTCACGCTGATCAGCGGCGAGGCCGGGACGTTGTAGCCGTCGGCCCGCAGCACGGCGATGCCGGGCATGTTCTGCGAAGTCATGGCCACCACGAACAGCGGGATGCCGATGCTGATGGTCGCCGCCAGGGAGAACGACGGCGTGGTCCAGACCGGCGTGGCCACCTCCAGCTGGAAGCCGCTGAAGTCCAGCAGGCCCAGCAGCCCGGACAGGGCGGTGCCGACCAGCAGGGCGGCGAGCACCGCGTAGCGCGGCGACAGGCGCTTGGCCAGCAGATAGGTGAAGAACATGCCCAGCACCAGACCGGTGCGGTGCTGGGCGGCGACGAAGATCTCGCTGCCGATCTTGAACAGGATGCCGGCCAGCAGCGCCGCAGCCAGCGAGGCGGGCAGGCGCCTGACCAGGCGCTCGAAGCTGCCGGTGAGGCCGCAGATAGTGACCAGCACGGCGCAGGTGATATAGGCGCCGATCGCTTCGCCGTAGGTGACGCCGGACAGGCTGGTGATCAGCAGGGCCGCCCGGGCGTCGACCAGGCAACGGTGACCGGCGTGCGGTAGCGCAGGGACAAGCCGATGCTGCAGAGTGCCATGCCGATCGACAGGGCCCAGATCCACGAGGAGATCTGCCCGGCACTCAGCCCGGCGGCCTGGCCGGCCTGGAACATCAGCACCAGCGAGCTGGTGTAGCCGGTCATCATCGCGATGAAGCCGGCGACCACCGCGGAAGGCGAAGTGTCGGCCAGCGGGCGCAATCGCGCGTGAGTGAGGTCGGTCATGGGGGCTTTCCTTGTACGGATAAAACGGGGCGTTGATGGCACTTGCAGCCTAAACGCAAAGGTAACTGTTTATTGCAGTACAGCCGTGACCGCAAACAGCCGTACAGTCGTGTTGGTGCTCCAGGTTGTGTACAATATGCCATGATTTTACGCGATACTTGTCAGCGATCCATTGTGGCTAATGACAGTCCATTGCCCCGTTTTCGACTCGAGCACCCATGAACGAACAGTTGCAGCCCCTCAAGAAACAACCGCGAGCAGGCAAGGCCGGCCGCAGCGTGACCCAGGACGATATCGTCTACGCGCATATCTTCGAGGCGATCCTCGAACAGCGCCTGGCGCCCGGCACCAAACTGAGCGAAGAGGCGCTGGGGGAGATTTTCGGGGTCAGTCGGACCATCATTCGTCGCGCCCTCTCGCGCCTGGCCCATGAAGGGGTGGTGCTGCTGCGGCCCAACCGCGGCGCGGTGGTGGCCAGCCCGAGCGTCGAGGAAGCCCGCCAGGTGTTCTTCGCCCGGCGCATGGTGGAAAAGGCGATCACCGAACTGGCGGTGCAGCATGCGACGGCCGAGCAGTTGGCCGAGCTGCGGCAGATGGTCCGCGACGAGCGCGAGAGCTTTTCCCGGGGGATCGCGGGGCGGGGATCCGCTTGTCCGGCGAGTTCCACCTGAAGCTGGCGGAAGCGGCGATGAATGCCCCGCTGATCAGCTTCCAGCGCAGCCTGGTGTCGCAGACTTCGCTGATCATTGCCCAATACGAAAGCGGCAATCGCTCGCACTGTTCCTATGACGAGCACAGCCAACTGATCGATGCCATCGAGGCGCGGGATGCGGCGCAGGCGGTGGAGCTGATGATGCACCACATGGACCATATCGACAGCAAGCTCAATCTCGACGACGACAGTGCATCGGATGATCTGCATGCGGTGTTTTCGCACCTGCTGCAGACCAAGCGGCCGTCGGCAAGGCCCTAGGCTGTGTACGAAATTGTTTGAAACGCAGGTTAGGCAAGGCAAAAACCGGCGAGGAAGCGCAGTTGACTGGTTGTCAATGAGCATTCCGAGCCGGTTTTTAACGCCGCATAACCAAGTTTCAAGCGATTTCGTACATAGCCTAGGTCTTAACTGGGGTTCCTGTACAAGGGGCAGGCACATATTCTGCGTGTACCGGAGCAACCTGTGGGAGCCGGATCTCCCACAGCATGGTGTGGCCCACAGGGCCGGGCGTGATATCAGCGCTGGTGCACCAGCCTCCCCGCCGCATAGGTCTGCAGCACCGTGCGGTCATCCCCCAGCGTCATCAGCACGAACAGCTTCTCGGCAATGTCGCGGGCCTGCTGCAGGCGATAGCTCAGCAGCGGCGTGGCGTGGTAGTCGAGCACCAGGAAGTCGGCATCGCTGCCCGGCCGCAGGTCGCCGATCCGTTCTTCCAGGCGCAGTGCCCGCGCACCGCCGAGGGTCGCCAGGTACAGCGACTTGAACGGACTCAACCGCGCGCCCTGCAACTGCATCACCTTGTAGGCCTCGTTCAGCGTGTGCAGGATCGAGAAGCTGGTACCGGCGCCGACATCGGTACCGATCCCGACGTTGAGCCTGTGCTTCTCGGCCATCGGCAGGTTGAACAGGCCGCTGCCGAGGAAGAAGTTCGACGTCGGGCAGAACGCCACTGCCGAGCCGGTCTCGGCCAGCCGCGCGCACTCGTCGTCGCACAGGTGCACGCCGTGGGCGAACACTGAGCGCTCGCCCAGCAGTCGGTAATGGTCATACACGTCCAGGTAGCCCTTGCGCTCCGGGAACAGTTCCCTGACCCACTCGATCTCCTGCAGGTTCTCGCTGATGTGGGTCTGCATGTACAGGTCCGGGTACTCGCCGAGCAACTGGCCGGCGAGGGTCAGTTGTTCCGGCGTCGAGGTCGGTGCGAAGCGCGGGGTCACCGCGTAGTGCAGGCGGCCCTTGCCGTGCCAGCGCTCGATCAGCGCCCTGCTTTGCGTGTAGCTCGATT
Source organism: Pseudomonas sp. Tof1 (assembly GCF_055390395.1). Lineage (NCBI taxonomy): Bacteria > Pseudomonadati > Pseudomonadota > Gammaproteobacteria > Pseudomonadales > Pseudomonadaceae > Pseudomonas > Pseudomonas sp. Tof1. Next base: position 1,964,764 of record NZ_AP024344.1, read on the forward strand.
CGGCGCTGTCGGTCAGGTAGTCCGGCGCATTGCGGTCCATCATCACCTTGCCGGCGATCATCCGCAGGTCGAGCTTTTGCGCGGCCTCGAAGAAGGCCTCGACCGATTGCGGATGCACGCTGGCGAACACCAGTGCGGTGGTGGTGCCGTTGCGCAGCAGTTCCTTGATGAAGATATCCGCCACCTCGGCGGCATGGGCCGGGTCGGCGAACTGGCTTTCGCAGGGGAAAGTGTAGGTGTTCAGCCAATCGAGCAGTTGCTCGCCATAGGCACCGACCATGCCGGTCTGGGGCAGGTGGATGTGGGTGTCGATGAAGCCGGGAGTGATCAGCGCATCGCGGTAGTGGCTGACCTCGACATCGGCCGCCAGGCTCGGCAGCAACTCGCTGGCGTGGCCGATGGCGCTGATCCTGCCGTCTTCGACCACCAGCAGGCCATCCTCGAAATACTCGTAGGAGGCCTCGATACCGGCCTCGGCCGGGTCAGCGAGGCTGTGCAGAAGGGCGGCGCGATAGGCTTTGCGGTTTGCAGGCATGGGCTTTCTCAATTCGTGGCTTGGCTGCGGCGCGAGGCCGGCAGCAATTTGGCGATGGGGCCGGCGCTCGCGGTGTGCAGGCCGAAATTCGCGTTGTAGGTGGCGATGATCTCGCCGGCGATGGAGATGGCGATTTCCACCGGCAGCTTGCCCTTGACCTCGGCCAGCCCCATCGGGCAACGCATGCGTTGCAGCGCCGTGGTGTCGAAGCCGCGTTCACGCAGGCGGTGTTCGAACTTCACCCGCTTGGTCTTCGAACCGATCAGGCCGAAGTAGGCGAAGTCGTTGCGCTTGAGCAGGGCGGCGCTGAGTTCGAGGTCGAGCGGGTGGTTGTGGGTCATGATCACGCAGTAGCAGCCGGCGGGCAGATGGTCGATCTCCTCCAGCGGCTCGTCGCTGACGATCTTGCGCACACCCTGGGGAATCAGCGCGGGGAATTCCTGCTCGCGCGAGTCGATCCAGCGCACCCGGCAGGGCAGGCTGGCGAGCAAGGGTACCAGGGCACGGCCGACATGGCCTGCGCCGAACACGGCGATTTGTGCCTGGACCTGGCCCAGCGGTTCGAACAGCAGCACGGTGGCGCCGCCGCAGCACTGGCCGAGGCTGGCGCCCAGGCTGAAGCGCTCCAGGCGGGTGCTCTGCTGGCCGCTGGCGAGCAGGTCGCGGGCGATCTGCGTGGCCTTGTATTCCAGGTGCCCGCCGCCGATGGTGTCGAAGGTGCCGGTGGCGCTGACGACCATCTTCGAACCGGCGTTGCGCGGGGTCGAGCCCTGTTCTTCGATGATGGTCACCAGCACGCAGGGGTGGCCCTGGTTCTGCAGGTCGGCGAGGGCACTGAGCCAATCGTTCATGGAGACACCTCCGGGTTGTCTGTTCGGCCGCTTTCGCGGGCAGGCCCGCTCCCACCCGCGAGCACGCTGCCTGTAGGCGCAGGCTTGCCCGCGAAGTTTTTCATGGAGAAATCAATTCCACTTCGGTGGCCGGTTTCTCCGTCCTGGCCTGGCGCATCTGTTCGCAGCCCCACAGCACCCGCTCGGGTGTCGCCGGCGCGTCGATCTTCGGCTGCAGCCGGTAGTCGGCGATGCTCGCCACCGCGTCCTTGAGTGCGCACCATACGGCAATCCCGAGCATGAACGGCGGCTCGCCGACGGCCTTGGAGTGGAACACCGTGTCTTCCGGGTTCTTGCGGTTCTCCACCAGCTTCACCCGCAGATCGTCTGGCATGTCGGCCACCGCCGGGATCTTGTAGCTGGCCGGGCCGTTGGTCATCAGCTTGCCCTTGGCGTTCCATACCAGTTCCTCCATGGTCAGCCAGCCCATGCCCTGGACGAAGCCGCCCTCGACCTGGCCGATGTCGATGGCCGGGTTCAGCGAAGCGCCGACGTCATGCAGGATGTCGGTGCGCAGCATCTTGTACTCGCCGGTCAGGGTGTCGACGATCACCTCGGCGCAGGCCGCGCCGTAGGCGTAGTAGTAGAACGGTCGGCCACGGGCCTGGCTGCGGTCGTAGTAGATCTTCGGCGTCTTGTAGAAACCGGTGCTGGACAGCGACACCTGGGCGAAATAGGCCTGCTGGATCAGCGCTTCAAAGGTGAGGATCCGGTCGCGAACCCGCACGTGGCCGTTGCGGAATTCGACATCCTCCTCGCTGACCCTGTACTGCCGCGCGGCAAATTCCACCAGCCGCTGCTTGATGGTCTCGGCGGCATTCTGCGCTGCCTTGCCGTTCAGGTCGGCACCGCTGGAGGCCGCGGTGGGCGAGGTGTTCGGCACCTTGTCGGTGTTGGTGGCGGTGATCTGCACCCGGTCGATTTCCACCTGGAACACCTCGGCCACCACCTGGGCGACCTTGGTGTTCAGACCCTGGCCCATCTCGGTGCCACCGTGGTTCAGGTGGATGCTGCCGTCGGTATAGACGTGCACCAGCGCGCCGGCCTGGTTGAGGAAGCTGGCGGTGAAGGAGATGCCGAACTTCACCGGGGTCAGCGCCAGGCCCTTTTTCAGGATCGGGCTGTGGGCGTTGTAGCGGCGGATGGTTTCCCGGCGCTCGGCGTACTGGCTGCTGGCTTCCAGCTCGGCGGTCATTTCCTCGAGCATATTGTGCTCGACGGTCTGGTAGTAGTGGGTGACGTTGCGTTCGGTCTTGCCGTAGTAATTGACCTTGCGCACCGCCAGCGGGTCGAGGCCGAGGTGGCGGGCGATGTTGTCCATCACCTCCTCGATGGCGACCATCCCCTGCGGGCCGCCAAAGCCGCGGTAGGCGGTGTTCGAGGCGGTGTGGGTCTTGCAGCGGTGGCCGTTGACGGTCGCATCGCCGAGGTAGTAGGCATTGTCGGCGTGGAACATGGCGCGGTCGACGATCGACGCCGAGAGGTCCGGCGAACAGCCGCAGTTGCCGGCCAGTTCGAGATTGATTCCGTGCAGCCGGCCGCGGCTGTCGAAGCCGACGTCGTACTCGATGTAGAAGGGGTGGCGCTTGCCGGTCATCAGCATGTCCTCGACCCGCGGCAGGCGCATCTTGGTCGGTTGCCCGGTCAGGTGCGCGACCACCGCGCACAGGCACGCCGGGCTGGCCGCCTGGGTCTCCTTGCCGCCGAAGCCGCCGCCCATGCGGCGCATGTCGACCATCACCCTGTTCATCGGTACGTCGAGCACTTCGGCCACCAGCTTCTGCACTTCGGTGGGGTTCTGCGTCGAGCAGTAGACGATCATCCCGCCGTCCTCGGTGGGCATCACCGAGGAAATCTGGGTTTCCAGGTAGAAGTGTTCCTGTCCGCCGATATGCAGGCTGCCCTGGATCCGGTGTTCGGCGCTGGCCAGGGCGCTGGCCGAGTCACCGCGCTTGTGGGTGTGGCTTTCAAGGACGAAATGGCGCTTGCGCAGGGCCTCGACCACGTCCAGCACCGGCTCCAGGTCCTCGTACTCGACGATGGCGGCCATGGCCGCCTGGCGCGCGGTTTCCATGTCCCGCGCGGCGACGGCGAGCACCGGCTGGCCGACGAACTCGACCTTGTCGATCGCCAGCAGCGGGTCGCCGGGCAGCAGCGGGCCGATGTCCTTGAGGCCGGGGATGTCCTCATGGGTGATGGCGATGCGTACGCCGTCGAAGGCGTAGCAGGGCGTGGTGTCGACCCGCAGGATGCGCGCGTGGGCACGGTCGGAGAGCCGCGCATACACATGCAACTGGTTGGGGAATTCCAGGCGGTCGTCGATATACACCGCCTCGCCGGTCACATGCTTGGCGGCGCTCTCGTGCTTGACGCTGCGGCCGACGCCGCTGTTCAGGTCCCGGGCGAACAGTTCGGCGAGTTCGGCCTGGGTTTTTTCCGCGACAGGATGGTTAGACATAAGCGGTCACCCGGGTCTCGATATGCGGCGTTTGCAGTTCGATGAAGTACTTGCGCAGCAGGTTCTGCGCACTGAGCAGGCGGTATTCCTTGCTGGCGCGGAAGTCCGACAGCGGCGTGAAGTCCTCGGCCAGTGCCGTGCAGGCGCGTTCGACGCTGGCCTGGTTCCAGGGTTTACCGACCAGTGCGGCTTCGCAGGCCCGAGCCCGTTTCGGGATCGCCGCCATGCCGCCGAAGGCGATCCGCGCCTCGGCGACCACACCGTTGTCGAGGCGCAGGTTGAACGCGGCGCACACCGCGGAAATATCGTCGTCGAGCCGCTTGGACACCTTGTAGGCGCGCAACTGCCAGGCGGCGGTGGCCCTTGGCACGACGATCTGCTCGATGAATTCGCTGTCCTGGCGGGCGGTCACCCGGTAGTCGATAAAGTAGTCCTCCAGCGCCAGGCTGCGGCGGGTGTTGCCCTTGCGCAGCACCAGTTGCGCGTTCAGGGCGATCAGCAGGGGCGGGGAGTCGCCGATCGGCGAGGCGTTGCCGATGTTGCCGCCGAGGGTGCCCTGGTTGCGGATCTGCAGTGAGGCGAAGCGTTGCAGCAGTTCGCCGAAATCCGGGTACTCGGCCTTGAGCGTGGCGTAGCAATCGGACAGCGGGACAGCCGCGCCGATTTCCAGGCGGTCGTCGAAACGATCGATACGCTTGAGTTCGGCGACCTGGCTGACGTGGATCATCACCGGCAGCGGCCGATGGAGCTGGGTGACCTCCAGGGCCAGGTCGGTGCCACCGGCCAGCAGCCGGGCCTGTGGATAGGATTCATACAGCTCGGCCAGGTCGGCGACCGTCAGGGGCACCAGGCAGCGCTTGTCGCCGCTGTTCAGCTCGCCGGTGTCGTGGGGGGCGATGGCCTTCAGTCGGGCGATGGTCTGTGCCTCCCGGGCATCGAACTGGTCCACCGGCTTGTTGCAACAGGCCTGTTCGGCGGCGGCGAGGATCGGCCGGTAGCCGGTGCAGCGGCAGAGGTTGCCGGCCAGGGCCTCATGGGTCTTGTGGGTGTCCGGTGCTTCGCTGTTCTTCTGCAGGGCGAACAGCGACATGACGAAGCCCGGCGTGCAGAAGCCGCACTGCGAGCCGTGGCAGTCGACCATGGCCTGTTGCACGCTGTGCAATTGGCCCTGGTGCTTGAGGTCCTCGACACTGATCAGTTGCTTGCCGTGCAGCGCGGCGACGAAGGTCAGGCACGAGTTGAGGCTGCGATAACGGATGCGTTCGGTGCCTGTCTCGTCGGTGTGCAGCTCGCCGACCACCACGGTGCAGGCACCGCAGTCGCCACTGGCGCAACCTTCCTTGGTGCCGGGGCGGCCCAGATGTTCACGCAGGTAGTTGAGTACCGTCAGATTCGGGTCCAGGCTCTGCTCGCGGCGGAGCTCCTGGTTGAGTAGAAACTGGATCACGGATGGCCTCGCAGACTCGTTATTGTTATTGACCGATGAGCAGAATCTAGTGATATCTGACTTTTCGGTCAATAAATTTCTGACCTAAAGGTCAGGATTTTGTGCGGCAGATATGAAACGTTCGATTCGAATGGGTTTCCGGGTTGTGGGTGGTTCGGCGGTTATGGGCCGGGCTTGAGAGCCCGTTCACGGCGCAGCAGCGTTCCGACCGGTCGGGACGCTGCTGCGCCGATTCCTACGGGGAAGTCTAGATGCGTATTGCGTGCCAGGTCGGCCTTCATGCCAACCGGTCGGCTGCGATCAACAGGTAATGGAAGCTGCCTTCTTCATAGGCTTCGATGAAGGCGTCCTCCACGCCGGTGGCCAGCGCGGAGGCCCGGCGCAGTTTCCAGTAGGGCAGGGTGCGTGTCGTCAGGTCAGTCATCTCGATCACCTGCAAGCCATACGCCTTCAATTCGTGCAGGTATTCGTCCCGGGAGTGCACGTTGCAGCCATAACGCGCATTGATCAGGCTCACCGCCGCCGGCGGCATGCCGAAGCGGTCGTTCCAGGCGCCGGTGATCGTCACGTAGCGCCCACCCGGGCGGAGGATGCGCCGGTACTCCGTGAACAGGGGCGCCAACTCGACATACATGGTCGACTCGTTGTTCCAGACCGCTCGGAAGCGGGCCGTCCCGAAGCCGGTGTCGAGCATGTTGCGCAGGTGGAACTGTACCCGGTCCGCCACGCCACGATCGGTGGCGCAGCGGTTGGCGAAATCCACCTGCTTCTGCGAAATGGAGATGCCATCGACCCGGCAACCGAAGCGCTGGTGGGCCATCAGGCTGGTACCGCCCCGGCCCGAGCCCGAGTCGAGCAGGTGGTCCCCGGGCTGGATGTCACCCAGGTGGTCGAGGAGCAAATCGGCTTGCGCGGTCTCCAGTCGGTGCAGTTCGGCGATGACGCGTTGTGGATAGTCCTCGGCGGTATCGGCACCGATGGCCGTCGTGTCGACGTCGCCGATCCCGTAGTGGTGATGGTAGAGCCCGTCGATGTCGCCCAACAGGAGGTTGACGGGGCTCTGTTCCCGGTTCCAGTAGTCGGCGATCGACTGCTGGTAGGGCGTCTTGATGGCTCGGTCTCTGGTCATCTGTCTATTCCTTGCGGTTTCACGGTTGGTGATAACGCGGGCACCAGTCGTGCCACGCGAGTGAACCTCCCATCCACGCTCGGACTTCCTGCAGATAACGTTGCAGCTCTACCGACGGCTCGTTTGCGAGCCCCCGGCAGGCGACCTCGAAATCGCGGGTGAGATTATTGTGCAAGGCCACCGCCATGGCGACGGCCTCGCTGGGTGAACAGCGGTGCTCGGCGGCCATCACCAGCACCAGGTTACCCATGGGGACGCCATCCGCGGCTTCCTTGCGGGCCGAATACAGGTCGTTGACGATCACCGCCGCCAGGCCGGCCTGAAACAGGGCCTGGCGGACTCGCGGGTCGTAGAAGACATTCGGCGGCAGCTCATAGCCACCGGCGATATCGATGAGGATCAGCGATGTGTAGAAACTGTCGAACTGCCGGGTGGCCAGGTATTCCCGGGTCGATGGACGCACGCCCCGGCGCTTCCATTCGCCATAGACCGTCCAGCTCATGAACATGCCGAACGCGGTGTGGCAGACCCGTCCCACCTGGGTGGGCGAGGCCCGTTGGCGCAGGTGGTCGGTGGCCGACCTGAGGGCCATGAGCACGGGGTCACTCGTCCATTGCGCTTCGAGTTGGCGCGTGTAGTCCGCCACTGGGGCCAGCGGGCTCATGGCTGCCATCGCCCGTGACAGGCGTTCGGACAGGTGTTCGGGCTGTGCGCCCAGGCTGCTGTCGTCGGTATAGTAGTCATCGGCCATCCACCAGGCGGCGTTCAACTGGGCGCACAACAGCAGGCGGTCGAGGTCGTCGCCACTGGCGTAACTGGAAGCGACGAAGCGTCCGAGGCTCATCCGGCGCACGGCGGTCACGGTGCTATCGGCGAAACCGGCCTGCTGCAACCAGGCAACCAGGCGCTGGTCGAGCGCGCCGGCCAGCACTTCGTCGTCGCGCTGGCGGGCAGGGCAGTAAAGCGGCGGTGCCGTACCGTCGCCCCATTGCTGCTCCAGGTAGCCCCGGGGCGGTGCTTGCTTGACCCCTGGCATGGGCCGGTGCCTCCCTTGCAAAAGCCGATAACGGACTTTCCAACGGGCACTGAGGGACGAAGGGCTTGACGACTGCGACGGACCGGACGGTGGTCCACAGGGCGGGAGACGGATCGCTCATCGAACGGCGGATGCAGGACCCTCCAGCACCAGACTCTACCTGAGAAGCTTGCGGGCATCCTCTCGGCGCAACGTTCGATCGACCACCTTGCCAATCGACACCGCGCGGCGGTGTATGGAGAAGTGTTTCATAGCACCCGGAAAATGCAGCTGTCAATGACGGTGTGCCGTTCTCCGGCAAACCGCCAAATCCGACCATTTGGCTCTGCGCCATCATGTGGCAATTGCGCTACACTGCGCCGCTTGCACTGACCAAAGATTTTTGAAGGAAAACCATGACGTTCAAGGCGCCGGACAGCCTCGCCGAGCAGATTGCTCAACACCTCGCCGAGCGCATCATTCGCGGCGAACTCAAACCCGGAGAGCGCATCCAGGAACAGAAGGTCACGCTGGCCCTCAATGTCAGCCGCGGCTCCGTGCGCGAAGCGCTGCTGATTCTCGAGCGCCGCCACCTGATCGCGATCCTGCCGCGACGGGGTGCGCACGTGACCGAGCTGACCGCCCACAAGGTGCAGAGCCTGTGCACCCTGATGAGCGAACTGTACATCCTGCTCGGCAATGCCGTGGCCCAGCGTTGGCAGGAGCAGGCCGACCTCGCGCCATTCCTGCAGTTGCAGCAGCGCCTGACCGACAGCTACGAGCGCCAGGACATCCGCACCTTCGTCGAAGACAGCTTCAACGTGATGCGCGCCGCGTACCCGTTCGCCGACAACCCGTACCTGCAGGAAACCGTCGAGAACCTGCAGCCGGCCATGAGCCGCGCCTATTACCTGGCGCTGGAGCGGCGCAAGGCGGAGATGAGCGAGTACCTGGAACTGTTCGCCCGGCTGCTGGCGGCGGTGCTGGCGCGCGACCTGCCGCTGATCCGCTCGGTGCTGGCCAGCTACGCCCAGCGCAGCTGTGACATCGTGCTGTCTGCCCTGGCGGTCGACTAAACGTGCGGCTCAAGTGCATCAAGTTGGCGGGGTTCAAATCCTTCGTCGACCCGACCACGGTGACTTTCCCCAGTAACATGGCGGCAGTGGTCGGCCCCAACGGCTGCGGCAAGTCGAACATCATCGACGCCGTCCGCTGGGTGATGGGCGAGAGCTCGGCGAAGAACCTGCGCGGCGAGTCGATGACCGACGTCATCTTCAACGGCTCCACCAGCCGCAAGCCGGTGAGCCAGGCGAGTATCGAGCTGGTGTTCGACAACTCCGACGGCACGCTGGTCGGCGAGTACGCGGCCTACGCGGAAATCTCCATCCGCCGCAAGGTCACCCGCGACAGCCAGAACAGCTATTTCCTCAACGGCACCAAGTGTCGGCGCAAGGACATCACCGACATCTTCCTCGGCACCGGCCTCGGGCCGCGCAGCTACTCGATCATCGAGCAGGGGATGATCTCCAAGCTGATCGAGGCCAAGCCGGAAGACCTGCGCAACTTCATCGAGGAAGCCGCGGGCATCTCCAAGTACAAGGAGCGTCGGCGCGAAACGGAAAACCGTATCCGCCGCACCCACGAAAACCTGGCGCGCCTGACCGACCTGCGGGAAGAACTCGAGCGCCAGCTCGAACGTCTGCACCGCCAGGCCCAGGCCGCCGAAAAGTACCAGGAATACAAGGCCGAGGAGCGCCAGCTCAAGGCACAACTGTCGGCCTTGCGCTGGCAGGCGTTGAACGACCAGGTCGGCCAGCGTGAGTCGATCATCGGCAACCAGGAAATCAGCTTCGAAGCCCTGGTGGCCGAACAGCGCAACGCCGATGCCAGCATCGAGCGCCTGCGTGACGGCCACCATGAACTGTCGGAACGCTTCAACCAGGTGCAGGGACGCTTCTATTCGGTCGGTGGCGATATCGCCCGGGTCGAGCAGAGCATCCAGCACGGCCAGCAGCGCTTGCGCCAGTTGCAGGACGACCTGCGCGAGGCCGAGCGTTCGCGGCTGGAAACCGAGTCGCACCTGGGGCATGACCGCACCCTGCTGGCGACCCTCGGCGAAGAGCTGGCGATGCTCGAACCCGAGCAGGAACTGACCAGCGCCGCCGCCGAAGAGGCCGCCGCCGCGCTGGAAGAGTCCGAGACCACCATGCACGCCTGGCAGGAACAGTGGGACGGTTTCAACCTGCGTTCGGCCGAGCCGCGGCGCCAGGCGGAAGTCCAGCAGTCGCGCATCCAGCAACTGGAAGCGAGCATGGAGCGCCTGGGCGAGCGACAGCGACGTCTGGTCGAGGAACGCGCGTTGCTCGCGGCAGACCCGGAAGACGAGGCGATCCTCGAACTCACCGAGCAGTTGGCCGAGAGCGAACAGACCCTGGAAGACCTGCAGGCCAGCGAGGAGGGCCAGGTCGAGCGCCTGGAGCAACTGCGCCAGGACCTGCACAACGCCACCCAGGAACAGCAACAGGCCCAGGGCGACCTGCAACGGCTGGTTGGCCGTCTTGCGTCCCTGGAGGCCTTGCAGCAGGCGGCACTCGATCCCGGTACCGGCACCGCCGAATGGCTGCGTGAACAGCATCTGGCCGAGCGCCCGCGCCTGGCGCAGGGGCTGAAGGTGCAGCCGGGTTGGGAGCTGGCGGTGGAAACCGTGCTCGGTGCCGACCTGCAGGCGGTGCTGGTGGACAACTTCGCCGGGCTCGACCTCGGCGGTTTCCAGCAGGGCGACCTGCGCCTGCTCAGCCCGGCGGCGGACGGGATCCGCATTGCCGGCAGCCTGCTGGAAAAGGTCGAGGCCGATATCGACCTGTCACCCTGGCTGGGCCAGGTCAAGCCGGTCGACAGCCTGGAACAGGCCCTGGCCTTGCGTGGGCAACTGGCGGTCGGCGAGAGCCTGATCAGCCGCGACGGTTACTGGGTTGGCCGGCATTTCCTGCGGGTGCGCCGCGCCAGCGAAGCGGAAAGCGGCGTGCTCGCCCGAGGGCAGGAAATCGAGCAATTGCAGCTCGATCGCGAAGCCCTGGAGGAAACCCTGGCGACCCTCGAAACCCGGCTGCAAACCCTGCGCGCCACCCAGCGTCAGCAGGAAACCGGTCGCGAGCACCTGCGCCGGCTGCTGCAGGACGAAGCCCGCCAGCAGGGCGAACTGAAAGCCAAACTGTCCGCCGCCAGGGCCAAGGTCGAGCAGTTGCAACTGCGCCGTACCCGGCTCGATGAGGAAGTGGAAGAGCTGGCCGCGCAGCGCGCCCAGGAACACGAAGAAACCGGCGAGGCCCGCCTGCAGTTGCAGGAAGCCCTCGATGCGATGGCGGTGGATGCCGAGCAGCGTGAGCTGCTGCTGGCCGAGCGTGACAGCCTGCGCGAACGCCTCGACCGGGTGCGCCAGGAAGCCCGCCAGCACAAGGATCACGCGCACCAGTTGGCGGTACGCCTGGGGTCGCTGAAGGCCCAGCACGACTCCACCCGCCAGGCCCTCGAACGCCTGGAGTTGCAATCCGAACGCCTGATGGAAAAACGCGAGCAGTTGAGCCTGAACCTGGAGGAGGGTGAGGCCCCGCTCGAGGAACTGCGCCTCAAGCTCGAGGAGCTGCTCGACCGGCGCATGAGCGTCGATGTCGAACTCAAGACCGCGCAACTCGCCCTGGAAGATGCCGACCGCGAACTGCGCGACGCCGAGAAGCGCCGCAGCCAGGCCGAGCAGCAGGCCCAGCTGATTCGCGGCCAGCTCGAACAGCAACGGATGGAGTGGCAGGCCCTCACGGTACGCCGCAAGGCCCTGCAGGACCAGTTGCTGGAAGATGGCTACGACCTGCATGGGGTACTCGCCACCCTGGTCGCCGGGGCCAGCGAGAAGGACGCCGAGGAAGAGCTCGAACGCATTGCCGGGCGTATCCAGCGCCTGGGGGCGATCAACCTCGCGGCCATCGATGAATATCGGCAACAATCCGAGCGTAAACGTTACCTGGATGCGCAGGACGCCGACCTGGTCGAAGCCCTGGAGACTCTGGAAAACGTCATCCGCAAGATCGACAGGGAAACCCGCAATCGCTTCAAGGACACCTTCGACCAGATCAACGGTGGTCTGCAAGCTTTGTTTCCAAAAGTGTTCGGCGGTGGCAGCGCCTATCTGGACCTGACCGGCGACGATCTGCTCGATACCGGCGTGACCATCATGGCGCGGCCGCCGGGGAAAAAGAACAGCACCATTCACCTGTTGTCCGGTGGCGAGAAGGCCCTGACCGCCCTGGCCCTGGTGTTCTCCATCTTCAAGTTGAACCCGGCACCGTTCTGTATGCTCGACGAAGTTGACGCACCGCTGGATGACGCTAACGTTGGACGTTATGCCCGGTTGGTCAAGGAAATGTCCGAGTCGGTGCAATTCATCTATATCACCCACAACAAGATCGCCATGGAAATGGCCGATCAACTGATGGGGGTCACGATGCACGAGCCCGGCTGTTCGCGGCTGGTGGCGGTGGATGTCGAGGAGGCCATGGCAATGGTCGACGCCTGAGGCGGCCGGCGAGGGCAACGGATTCAAGGCGCAAGGTGCTTTCCTCATGCCTTGCGGGAACTAGCACCGATCATTGGGGACTTATTAATGCATACCCTGTACGACAGACGGTGTAAAGTTGCCTTTGGTCGTGTTAATTTAATGTCCAATTTTCTTGTGCGTGGGAAAAAATGCCTGTCAGAACATAGAGTTGGCACCACGCTTTAAAGGGTTTTCCGCCCTTTCTTCATAGAACCATTATTTTAGAGGCACGGGATACATGGAAATCGGTCTGCGCGAGTGGCTGATCGTCATCGGCATCATTGTCATCGCCGGTATTCTTTTTGATGGCTGGCGCCGGATGCGCGGTGGCAAGGGCAAGCTCAAGTTTCGTCTGGACCGCAGTTTCTCGAACCTGCCGGACGACGACTCCAATCCCGAACTGCTGGGCCCGGCCCGCGTGCTGGAAACCCACAAGGAACCCGAGCTGGACGAGCATGACCTGCCGTCGGTGAGCATGCCGGCGCGCGAGCCACGGGAAAAACCGTCCAAGCGCGGCAAGCGTGCCAGCGAGCCGACCCAGGGCGACCTGAACCTGAATCTCGACCTCGAAGAACAGGGCCCGAGCTTCAGCAGCCGTGATGACGACTTCGTCGACGACCACAAGCCGGCCGCGCGCCAGGACAAGGAGCGTCACGACAAGGAGCAGCCGGCGGCCGAGGAAGTGCTGGTGATCAGCGTGATCAGCCGCGACCCGAACGGCTTCAAGGGGCCGGCCCTGCTGCAGAACATCCTGGAAAGCGGCCTGCGTTTCGGCGAGATGGACATCTTCCACCGCCACGAAAGCATGGCCGGCAACGGCGAAGTACTGTTCTCCATGGCCAACGCGGTGAAGCCTGGCGTGTTCGACCTCGACGACATCGACCACTTCACCACCCGGCGGTGAGCTTCTTCCTCGGCCTGCCTGGCCCGCGTTATCCGAAGCAGGCGTTCGACGTGATGGTGGCTGCGGCGCGCAAGCTGTCCCAGGAACTCAATGGCGAGCTGAAGGACGACCAGCGCAGCGTGCTGACCGCCCAGACCATCGAGCACTACCGCCAGCGCATCGTCGAGTTCGAACGCCGCGCGCTGACCCAGAAGCGCTGATTGGTTGGACAGGCTTGCCGGCCCTTTCGCGGGCAAGCCCAGATTCTGTAGGAGCCGGGCTTGCCCGCGAATAGGCCCTCCAGCTCACCGCCGAAACCGCACTAACATATTGAGCAGCCCCGGCTGCTCTTTTGCTTTCCGAGAGACCTCCATGACCTCCGCCCAGACCCGTATTCTAGAGCTGCGTGCTGAACTGGATCAGCACAACTACCGCTACCACGTGCTCGACGAACCGAGCATCCCGGACGCCGAATACGATCGCTTGTACCACGAGCTCAAGGCCCTGGAAGCCGAACACCCGGAACTGGTCACCGCCGACTCGCCGACCCAGCGCGTCGGCAGTGCCGCGCTGACGGCGTTCACCCAGGTCCGCCATGAAGTCCCGATGCTGAGCCTGGGCAACGCCTTCGAAGAAGTCGACATGCGCGAATTCGATCGGCGGGTCAGCGAAGGCCTCGACCTGCCGGCCGGCGACCTGTTCGGTGGCGGCGGTGCCGTCGAATACAGCTGCGAACCGAAACTCGATGGCCTGGCAGTCAGCCTGCTGTACCAGGACGGCCTGCTGGTGCGCGGCGCCACCCGGGGCGACGGCACCACCGGCGAAGACATCAGCGTCAACGTGCGCACCGTGCGCAACATTCCCCTCAAACTGCAGGGCACTGGCTGGCCGGCGACCCTCGAAGTGCGCGGCGAAGTCTTCATGTCCAAGGCCGGCTTCGAACGCCTCAACGCCGCGCAGGCGGAGGCGGGCGGCAAGACCTTCGCCAACCCGCGCAACGCCGCGGCGGGCAGCCTGCGCCAGCTCGACTCGAAGATCACCGCCAGCCGCCCGCTGGAGTTCTGCTGCTATGGCCTGGGCCAGGTGTCGCACGACATCGCCGACAGCCACATCGGCAACCTGCAACAGCTCAAGGCCTGGGGCATGCCCATCAGTCACGAGCTGAAACTGGCCAAGGGCATCGACGAATGCCTGGACTACTACCGCGCCATCGGCGAGCGGCGCAATGCGTTGCCCTATGAAATCGACGGCGTGGTGTTCAAGGTCAACAGCCTGGCCTCCCAGCGCGAGCTGGGCTTCCGTGCCCGCGAACCCCGCTGGGCGATCGCCCACAAATTCCCGGCGATGGAAGAACTCACCGAACTGCTCGACGTCGAATTCCAGGTCGGCCGCACCGGAGCGGTCACCCCGGTGGCCCGGCTGAAACCGGTCAAGGTCGCCGGTGTGACCGTCTCCAACGCTACCCTGCACAACATGGACGAAGTGGCGCGCCTGGGCCTGATGATCGGCGACACCGTGATCATCCGCCGCGCCGGCGACGTCATCCCGCAGGTGGTCCAGGTGGTCACCGAGCGCCGCCCGGAAAACGCCCGCGCCGTGCAGATTCCCGAGAGCTGCCCGGTGTGCGGTTCCCACGTCGAACGCACCCAACTGATCAAGCGCAGCAAGGGCCGCGAAACCATCAGCGAAGGCGCGGTGTACCGCTGCGTCGGTCGCCTGGCCTGCGGCGCGCAACTCAAGCAGGCGATCATCCACTTCGTCTCCCGCCGCGCGATGGACATCGAAGGCCTGGGCGACAAGACCATCGAACAACTGGTGGACGAAAACCTGATCGCCTCGCCGGCCGACCTCTATACCCTCAAGCGCGAAGACATCGTCGACCTCGAAGGCTTCGCCGAACTGTCGACCAGCAACCTGCTGCAAGCCATCGCCGACAGCAAGCAACCGAGCCTGGCGCGCTTCATCTACGCCCTGGGCATCCCGGACGTTGGCGAGGAGACCGCCAAGGTCCTGGCACGCTCCCTGGGTACGCTGGAGCGGGTCATGCAAGCGCTGCCATCGGTGCTGACCTACCTGCCGGACATCGGCCTGGAAGTGGCCCACGAGATCCACAGCTTTTTCGAGGACGAACACAACCGCACGGTGATCGGCCAATTGCTCGAACGCGGCCTGGTGCTGCAGGACCAGGGCGAGCTGGGCGCCGAGTTCGCCGCCAGCACCACCCTCGGTGGGCTCATCGCCAAGCTCGACATCAGCTCGGTAGGACCGACTGCGGCGGAAAAACTGGCGGCGAAGTTCGGCTCGGTCGAAGGCATCATCAAGGCCGACTGGCTGGACCTGCGCCAGGCCCTGAATGAAAAGCCGGCGAAGGCCGTACGGGAGTTCTTCGACGTACCGGGCAATGCCGAACGGGCGCTGGCGATCGAGGCGCAACTGCGTGATTTCGGCATGCACTGGCAGAGTGAGAAAAAGACCGTCGAAGGCCTGCCGCTGACCGGCCAGACCTGGGTGCTGACCGGCTCGCTGGAACTGATGAGCCGCGACGTGGCCAAGGACAAGCTGGAAAGCCTGGGGGCCAAGGTCGCCGGTTCCGTCTCGGCCAAGACCCATTGCGTGGTCGCAGGCCCAGGCGCCGGCTCAAAGCTGACCAAGGCCAACGAACTGGGCCTCAAAGTGCTGGATGAAGAGGCGTTCGTCGCCCTCCTGAAAACCCACGGCATCGAAGCCTGAGGTCGCGCCAGGCTTGCTCCCGCCTGGGCACTGCACCGGCCTGTACCGTGGCTTGCATTCACCTGTAGGAGCCGGGCTTGCCCGCGAAGAACGGTCACGCGGGCTCCCTGAAGGCCCGCAGTGCCCTGTCGATTGATCATTCCCACGCGGAGCGTGGGAATGATCGGCACAGTGCCAGCGTCGTTCGCCGGATTCATGCGCGGCGCGAGCACTGGTGGGATTCATCCGCGAATATGCCTTCACAAACACTGCCTGGCTCCCTGTTACCAGCACTCTGCCTGGCTGATTTTTCACTGCCTGTCAGTCAGAAAAATCCTC
Organism: Pseudomonas sp. Tof1; assembly: GCF_055390395.1. Taxonomy (NCBI): domain Bacteria; kingdom Pseudomonadati; phylum Pseudomonadota; class Gammaproteobacteria; order Pseudomonadales; family Pseudomonadaceae; genus Pseudomonas; species Pseudomonas sp. Tof1. Next base: position 1,980,757 of record NZ_AP024344.1, read on the forward strand.
AAGTGCAGCGGATTTTCCTACCCATTCACGCCAATGCAGAGAAGGGCGCCGCAGAGCCTTCTTCCAGGTGCTAATTGTCGAAAGATCTCTTTAACTTGCGTGAAGTTTCCTAGAAAATCCCAACCCGTTGCGCCTGTTCCGGCTGGGCTCTAGTCTGCGTCTTGTCACCGCAAAATCGGTGATACGGACGTGCAAGTCCGGTTTGGTGGAGCGCAGCACATATCCAGGGTTTTCAGGCATCTCGGTGTCTGGGTCTTGTGTTATGGCGGCTGTACGTGGGAGATCTTCGGGATCTGCCGGGAATGCTCCTTTGCCACCGGTCTTGCACACCTGCGTATAGCTGCCACCTTCTTTCGTGTGCAAGCGAACGGTGGCGGCTCCATTTGGCATTAAGGAGCATCACCATGTTCAAGATCACCCCCAACCCCCCAGCCGAAGACCTGTCATCCCCCGCCGGCCAACGCGCCGTCGACCGAGCCTTCGCCCACTACGAACTTTCCTCCCTGACCAGGCGACGCTCACGACGCGAACCGCTGGCGGCCGAAGACACCCTGGCCCAAATCCACGAAATCCTCCAATCCGCCTCCGCGACCGCCTACGAATGCGCGGATCACCTGCAAGGCACCACCCGCAAACTGGCCCTGGCCGTCGTGCACCTGGTCGACCTGGCCCAGGTCCGCGTCGACGAGCTTCTGGATGCAAAACAGATAGCCACCTGATCTCGGTGCCAGGTTCCAGACGTGGAGCAGCTTGCCGGCCCATTCGCGGGCAAGCCGCGCTCCTACAGGGCCGCGTCGTGCACATACGGCGGCACGCCACACTTCTGTAGGAGCCGGCGGTGCGGCGACCCGACTTGCCCGCGAATAGGTCCTCAAGTACCGCTGACGACCCTGGAGCCTCCCACATCTCTGCCGCCTGTCCGGGTGCCGATGCTCTTCCGGCCTGCCTCCAAACAGACAAGTGCTTGACCCCCATCGAATTTTTACAGCACCTGGCGGTTGTAACTTCCCGTTATCCAGGTACAATGGCGCGGCTCGCTGCCAGGCGAGTGTTGTCATGGTGACCCCATCGGTCCCCCCGCAACGATTACCCGTCAACCTGGTCAGGCCCGGAAGGGAGCAGCCACAGCGGGAACATTGTGTGCCGGGGTGTGGCTGGTGGGGTTGCCTCCAGTTACCTAACTGGCTGATTCTTAACGGTTTTTCACCCTTTACCACGCGGTGGTAGAATGAGTGATACATCCGTGTCGACCATCCCGTCTTACCTCTTGTTATCCCGCCACTCGGTCTATTACTTCCGAATCGTGGTGCCGGATGTCATTCGCCCAGTGTTCTCCCAAAGGAGATTCGTCGTTCCCTGCAAATTCGTTGCAAGCGGGAGGCGCTGATCCGTGGGCCGGACTACAGGCGTTTCATAAAAGCGCGCCCTCCAGAGAAGACGCGCTTAATTTCTTTATCTACGGCCTTTGGAACGATGCTTGGTGGCTAGCCCAAAACGTGCTTTCTGTTCGTGCTGCTCAACGATCAAGAAATCCCTGAATACCGGATGAATCTCCCAAAGAGTTTGCTGGATATCATTCCAGCGTGCTTTTACCAAAAGCCCCGGATCTTCGTGGGGAAGTATGAAGCGATAACCTTCTCGTTGTCTGTCATCTGGATCGTGTCCCAGGAAGTGGTTTAACTGAAGCAACCGAAGGCGCCCTGCGGGCGAAAGAGGAGGGGCATCGTGGTTCTTGGCTAACGTTGAGTCTGAACGCGAAATGCGCGAAAACGCGACTAATCTATTTCTCGATCACTTATCCCAGGGCGCGGGCAGGCCCATGTCGTAGCCTCTATGGCTGCTCGACATGAAGGTTACGACGAGAAAAAAGCAAGGCCCCGTGACCATGACGAAAGTCTTCCACATGATCAGCACATCGCTATGAGGCAGCCAGGCCGTTGGAAACAGAATGCTCAGCAATCCTGCCAGCGCCAATAGGATGCCAAGCCACTTGCGCCATCGATGTGGTTTTATCCACCGGTCAACCACGTACGCTACCACGAACATCAACGCGAGCTGCTCTGGGGGGATGAGCATGGTGGACCTCAGCTTTTGATGATCAAGACGATGGACGAGTGCTGTGGTCCGATACCCCCTTGGACCTTGGCGTCCAGGGCTATTAGCACATCACCTGCGTGACAGCGCCGGAGGCGGCTGGAAACGAAAGCCGAAGCTCCTGCATGTGCTGGTAGAGCTACCAATGGGTGTTTCATTCTTCCAACTGCGAAGCTGATTATTCCGGAAATCACGCTGGTAACTACCCAGCGCTGATCGTTCAGCGCATCGCCCTGGTCTCGATTCAACGGTTTTGAAATGGCGACTGACATGACACAAGGAAGGTGCTTGGCCTGCATGCGGTCGTACAGCTCTTTCACTTTTTCGACAATCTGATAGTTGTGCTGTCTTACGGCTGCAAAGTGGAGCGTGTTGAGCTGATAACGGTTGTCCTCCCTGACGGTGAATTCGCTGATGTCGAAGCACCCTCCGATGAGCAACGATCCTGTATGCCCTGTCGATTCGCATTTATGGCCTCACGTCACAAGTGCTCGATTCTTCGAAGTTGCCTTGATACCGCCTCGTTCAGGATTCAGTATCGTCCTGCAATGCCGCCTGAACTTTCCCAAATGGCTGGCGAAAATTACGGTGTAGAGTGACGACGTCGGGTGCAAATGAGCGAGATTCATTTTTCAGCGCGTCAAGTCGTGAAAATAAATCTGTCGCCGTCTTGCCGTCTTGATCCACTGGCATCTTTATCAATGTTTCGATGGTGGCATATGGCCTTGCCTTGATTGTAAGTATCCTAGAGAATCCGCGCTGTCTGTGCGGCCCTAGGGGTGACGGGGTCTGTACAGCATGGACGTTTTTACGGTAGAAGGAGAAGGGTGTGAAAAAGCTGTTCAAGTGGGTAGGGATCGTTATTGGTATCCTGTTTGTCATCGGTTTCATCAGCAATGCAATGAAATCGCCTGAACAGAAGCAGGCTGAGGCGGCTGCTCTGGCTCAGGCCAGCAAGGACAGGGCGCAGGTGGAACTGGAGAAGGCTAAACAGGAGCTGGCGGCTCTCCCCGCAGTGTCGGCAGGCGATATTGCCGTTGCCTACAATGAGAACACCGTTGCTGCCGATCAGAAGTTCAAAGGCAAGAAGTTCAAGGTCTCGGGTACGGTATCTGATATCAATACCGATTTCATGGGCAATCCTTATCTGACGCTGCGTGGTGGTGTGAATCAGTTCATGGAGCCACAGTTCTCGTTCGACAAGTCCGATGCCAACTCGCTTGCATCGCTCAAGAAGGGCGTCAAGGTAACCCTGATCTGTGTTGGTAAGGGGGACGTGGCAAAAATCCCAATGTCGGGCTCCTGCGCACTGCTCTGATTATTGTAATGACCGTTTGACGAAGGGGCCCATCCAGGATGGGCCCTTTTTATTTTGGTCCGCCTGTATTCTCTTACCTCTTGAGGGACCGCAAATCGCCGCCCACAACTCCCTCGGTGACAACTCATAATGCTTGCGAAACCGCACTGCAAAGTACAAGAGCGGTACGGATCAACGCCCACTCGCCCAGCGCTTGTAATCCGCTGGCGTCATCCCTGTCAGTTGAATAAAAGCTCGGCGGAACGAGGTTTCCTCACTGTACCCACACTTGAGCGCCACCTGCTTGACGCTGGCCCCCGGCGTTTCCAGCAGCACGCAGGCCGTTTCGATGCGCACGCGGGTGATAAAGGTCTTGGGCGACTCGTTGCTCAGTTCCCTGAGGCGCCGGTGCAGGGTTCTTTCGCTCAGGTTCAGGGCATTGGCCAAGCCTTCGGCAGTTATCCCCGGATGGGCATGGCGGACGATCTGTTCGGCCTGCAGCAGCAGGGGATCGGCCGCGTTGATAAAACCTCGCGGCGCATAGATGGCCTGGGGCAGCGGCAGGCTGTCGGCCACCGAAACATCGGCCGCCAACTTGGCCACCGCCGGGCCGGCCTGGCGACGGATGACATGCAGCGCCAGGTCGACCCAGGACAACGGGCCGCCGGTGGTGATGATGCCATCCTGTTCTTCGACCGCCGTGCCCCACACGGTCCGGGCCTTGGGGAAACGCTGCTTGAAGGCATGGTGCAGCCACCAGGTGGTGGTGCAGCGTCGGCCATCAAGCAGTCCGGCTTCGCCCAGCACGAAGGTGCCGGCACAGGCTGCGCCCACCAGCCCACCATTTTCATGCCGTTCCTTGAGCCAGCCCGCCGCCTGGCGAATCGAGTCCGAGAGCGGCGGCAACTTGTCGGCACCCAGCGCCATGCCGGTGACCAGGGCGACATCGCACCGGGCCAAGTCATTGAATGAACCGTCCACCGGAATCAGGCGACCCTGGGATCACGCAGCGCCTGGCCATCCGCGCTGACGATGGTGGTCTGGAATTCCACCCGGCCTGGATCCGGCAGGCTTGCCACCGTTCCCTCCGGCGGTGAGCGCAGGGCCTGGTTGGTGATCCAGAACAGATCGGCCAGGCCGGTGATCGCAGACAGCAAACTGCCTTCTACCGCGACAATCGCAATGCGCATGGGAAAGGTGGCTCGGTGAGGTGACAGGTTTGGCGAGTTTTGCATGAAACATGGCTTGTTTGCCATCTGCTGTCGTTGCAAGTACCTCGATAGACTGGCTCCCATCAACGGATCAAGGCACTGCGTCATGAATGGGTTCATGTGTTCACATCGTTCCACCAGGCTTCAGGTTGGCAATGGGCCTCACTCTTTCAAATGGCTGGGGCGCCTGGCGGCCGCGGTCGGGCTGACGGTGCTCTTCAGCGGCGCGCCGGTCGGCGCCGCACCCGCTGCGGGGCGTGTGCGCAATATCGTGCTGGTGCACGGTGCCTTTGCCGATGGCTCCAGTTGGTCGCAGGTTATCTCCCGGCTGCAAGCCAAGGGCTACCACGTTACGGCGGTGCAGAACCCCCTGACTTCATTGGCCGACGATGTCGGCGCCACCGTGCGCGTCCTGCGGCGGCAACAGGGCGACGTGCTGCTGGTGGGGCATTCCTGGGCCGGCGCGGTGATCAGCCAGGCGGGTAATGCCAGCAATGTCAAAGGCCTGGTCTATCTCTCCGCCCTGGCACCCGACAGCGGCGAATCGGTGGCGGACCTGCTGGAAAAATTCAAGGCGCCGATGGATGGCCTGACGCCGGACAGCGAGGGGCTGATCTGGCTGGAGGATCCGCAGGTGTTCCAGCAAGTGATGGCCGCTGACCTGCCGCTGAATAAGGTGCGGGTGCTGGCCGCGACCCAGCAACCGATCGCCGTCGCCAGCTTTGCTGGCAAGGTCCGGCATGCGGCGTGGCACGACAAGCCGAGCTGGTACCTGAAGACGACAAGTGACCAGGCCCTGCGCCCGGATGTGCAACAAGCCCTCGCCCAGCGAATGGGCGCCAGGATCACTTCAGTCGATTCCAGCCACCTGTCGTTGCTTTCCCACCCCGATGCGGTGGCCGGTTTGATCGATCGAGCGGCAAGGGAAGCCGGCCAGTGAGCCGTTTCAGGGAAACCTGGAGAACGGGATAACCCAACCGATGAACGTGAGGTGTGAATGAACATTCTGCATATCGACTCCAGCATCCTGGGCGAGGGCTCCGTGACGCGCGAGCTGTCTGCCGAGCTTGTGGCGCAACTGCGTGCCCGCCATCCCACTGCCAGGGTCACGTACCGCGACCTGGCCGAGCACGAAGTCCGTCACCTGAACGGTGCCATCGCCGCCGGGTTCCGGCAGCCGGGGGCGGCGAGTGGGATGAGGCCACGGTGCGCGAGCACCAGGTTTCCGAAACGCTGGTGACCGAGTTTCTGCACAGCGACCTGCTGGTGATCGGCGCGCCCATGTACAACTTTTCGCTATCGAGCCAGTTGAAGGCCTGGCTGGACCGCATTGCCCAGGTAGGGCGCACGTTCAAGTACACGGAAAACGGTCCGGTTGGCCTGTCGGCCGGCAGGCGGGTGATCGTGGTTTCGGCGCGCGGCGGTTTCTATGCGCAAGGCCCTTTCGCCCACATGGACTTCCAGGAGAACTATCTCAAGGCGTTCTTCGGTTTCCTGGGGATTGGCGATGTGCAGTTTGTTCGTGCCGAAGGGGCGTCGAAAGGCGACCAGGTACGACAGCAGGGGATCACACGGGCCAGGTTGGCCATTGCCGATGTACTGAGCGGTTTGCCGGTTTCCGCCTGACTCCACACCTTGATGAGGATAGACCCATGCTATTTGCCATTACGCTGAGCTACACTCGTCCGATCGAGCAGGTCAAGGCTCATCTGGATGCTCACAAGGACTGGCTGGTGCAGTTCATCAAGGCCGGCCGCATCCTGGTGGCCGGGCCACTGCAACAGCAGGGCGGCGGGTTCATCCTCGCGCAGGGAGAGGGTGTTTCCGATATCGAGCGGATGCTGGCCGAGGATCCGTTCGTTGTTTACCAACTGGTGACTTTCGACATTCGCTGCTGCGAGCCGGCGATCCGTTCCAGCAGCTTTCCCGAACAGTGGGCGCCGGAGGCCAGGGCGGTCTAGGCTGTGTACGAAATTGTTTGAAACGCAGGTTAGGCAAGGCAAAAACCGGCGAGGAAGCGGAGTTTACTGGAGTAAATGAGCATTCCGAGCCGGTTTTTAACGCTGCATAACCAAGTTTCAAGCGATTTCGTACATAGCCTAGATTGCCGCCCGCAACTCCCTCGGCGACAACCCGTAATGCTTGCGAAACCGCACCGCAAAGCGTGACGCCGAGGCATACCCGCTCGCCGCGGCAATCTCGCCAATCGGCCTTGGCGTGGTCTGCAGCCAGTGCAGCGCCATGCCCAGCCGGACGTTTTCCAGGATATTGCTGAAACTGTCGTCCTCGTTCGCCAGTTGGCGCCGCAAGGTCGAGGCCCCCAGATGCAGGCGTTCGGCGACATCGGCCACCGTCCAGTCCCGTGCCGGAGCGCTCATGACGATCTGCTGCACGCGTTCGCACAGCGGGTCGCGGCGGTCCAGCAGTACCGGCCCGGCCCAGCCGCCCAGGGTCAGCGCCAGCAGCACCGCTTCGGCGTAATGAATGCGCAAGGCCTCCGGCGCGTCGGTGTTGATGGCTTCCAGCAGGCTTTCCCAGGCACCGGTGATGTGCCGGTCCAGTGGTACGCAGAGTTCCTGCTGGCCGACCTGGGCGGGCAGGACGTTGATCTGCTGGCCGTGACGAGCGCTGAAGGCGCGTAGCAGCTCCGTGGGGAAACTCACCGTATCGGCGATGTAGTAACCCTGCGCACCGGGAAAGTTGTTGATCGCCAGTTCACGCCCCGCCGGCAGCAGGATCAGGTGCCTGGAGCCTACGCGCATCTGCCGGTCGTCCCAGCTCATCAGCTTTTCCCCCTGGCGAATCCGGCACAGGGTGGTGATGAAGATCGGCACCCGCTGCAGCGCATGGGGCTGGCGGGCCTGGATCACGCTGGTGCCGAGGCGGCTTTCGCGATGCTGGGGCCGGCAGGTGCGTGCATGGTTACGGGCGTCCGTAGGTGGCGGTGAGGGTGGCCTTGCCCAGGGCGTTGGCGTTGAGCATGTAGCCTACCAGGGCGCCGCTGGACTGTTCGTCGACCGGCAGTCTATCCGTCTTCAAGGCCCACACGGTGAACTGGTAACGGTGCGGTTTATCGCCTGGCGGTGGGCAGGCGCCGCCGAAGCCGGGTTGGCCGTAGTCGGTGCGCCCCTGCACGGAGCCTGCGGGCAACTGGCCGCCCTTGCTGCCGGCGCCGGAAGGCAGTTCATGGGTGGTGGCGGGGAGGTTGACCACGGTCCAGTGCCACCAGCCGCTGCCGGTCGGGGCGTCCGGGTCGTAGGCGGTGATGGCGAAGCTTTGGGTGCCCGCCGGGGCATTCTGCCAGGACAGTTGCGGCGAGGTGTTGCCGCCGCTGCAACCAAAGCCCTGGAAGACTTCGCGGCTGGTCAGTGGCTTGCCGTCGCTGATGTCGTGGCTGCTGACGGTGAAGTCGGCGGCCTGGGCGGCAACGCTCATGGTGAGGGCGGCGAGGAGGAAGGGGATTTTCATGGGCGTCTCGTCTTTGGGTGGAAAGGCGAGTCTATGGGGTGGCGCAAGCCGGTGTTGTGCCGCGGCGCTCGGGTGTTGTGCCGAAACGCTCGGGTAGTGTCAGGGTGAGGGCTTCTGCGGGCAAGCCCGCTCCCACAGCGGGAGGCGGGCTGCCGGAAGGATCATTTGCGTTTGAACAGCTTGCCGAGGAAGCCGGCGATGGCCACCAGGCCCAGGATGATGAACTTCTTGAAGGCCAGCAGGGCTACGCCGATCTTGGCGAACAGGCCGGCCTTGGCGGCGATGCCGCCGGCGACCAGGGCGGCCAGGCCGTACGGCGCCAGCTTGTCGGTCTTGGCGTCGTAGTCGGCGTAGCGATTGCCGTCGGTAAAGTTGGTGAAGGCGAGGATCTTCGGCGTTTCCTGCTTGATGGTCTGCAGGTCGGCCATCGCCGCCACGGCATTGAGTTCCAGCACGCCCTCGCGACCCAGCACGCGGATGCTGTAGTTCAGGGTGGTCTGGTCGGCGTCGTCGGCCTTCAGCTCGCGGGCCCAGTACATCTTGTGGGTGCCCTGGTCGTAGCTCGGGGGCTCGGCCCAGCCCAGCAGTGTCAGGCCGGCGTAGCCCTGCTTGCGCCGCTCCTTGTTGTCTTCCTCGTCATCGGCCTGCATCTGCTTGAGCAGGTCGGCGTAGTCGATCTTGGCCGCGTCATCGTCGGAAATGTGGCCGTCGTTCTTGTAGCTGATGATCACGCCCCAGCCATTGTCGGCCAGCGGGCTGACGGCGGTCGGGATGATCATGCCGAGGGTCTTGTGGCCTGGCGGGTTGCCCCAGGCTTCGGTCAGCAGCCGCTCGGTGTCGTCCGGCGACAGGTAGTAGAACTCGTTGTTGAGCTGCAGGGTGGCGATGCCGCTGGGCAGGGTGATGTTGCCGTGCTGTTGCTTGAGGGTGGCCAGCCATTGTTCGGCGGTCTGGTGCGGCTGCTCGCTGGCGGTTGGCGCAGGCGCGGGGTGTTGGCGGCAATGGCGGGCAAAGTGGTCGCGCTGAGCAACACTGCCACCAACAACTGGCGCAGGTGTTTCATCGTAGTCCCTTACATTTTGAATTAATTTGGTCGGGCAGGATAACCGAAAGGACTGGTCAATCGCCAGATTGTCGTGTCCACAGCCTACTGCGGCGTGGTCTCCAGGCGCTCCTGCAACAGCCGGGCGAAGGCCTCTCGGGCTGGGTGGCGGGTGGTTTCCTTGTGCCAGATGAAGCTGTTCTGCACCGGTGTCAGTTCGTCGAAACGATAGGTCGCCAGCCCCGTCGATTGCTCGAAGCGGCGCAGGATGCCTTCCGGCACCAGCGATACGCCGGCCCCGGCGTTCACGCAGCCAATGATGGTGCCCCAACTGCCATAGCTGGCGATCGGCGGGTTGCGATCGTGTTCCTGTACCCAGTTCTTCAGCGCAGCGCGATAGGGGCAGCCGCTGGGCCACATGATCAGGGTGCGGCCCAGCAGGTCATGGGCACTGTGGATCGCTGGGCTGCCGGCGGCGCTGATCAGCACCAGGTTCTCGCGGTAGAGCGCAGCGCTGGCGATTTTCGGGTGATGGATGTCGACGGCCACCAGGGCGCCGTCGAGGCGGCGCTGGCGGACGTCCTCCATCAACTGCGTCCAGGTGCCGGTGATCAGCTCCAGGCTGACCTCGGGGTAGGCCTGGTGGTACTCGGCGAGCAGCGCCGGCAGGTGCACGGTCGCGCAGGACTCGATGGCGCCAATGCGCAAGGTCCCGCAAGGGCGGGTGTTGGCGTCGACGGCACGCTTGGCTTCGTCCACCAGGTTGAGGATCTTCGCGCAGTACTCCAGGAAAATCTGTCCGGCCGGGCTGATGCTCAGGCCGCGCCCGGCGCGCACGAACAGTTCGGTGCCCAGTTCGGCTTCCAGTTGCTTGATGCGCGTGGTGATGTTGGACGGCACGCAATGCAGCCGTTGCGCGGCGAGGGCGATGCTGCCGGTTTCGGCAACGGCTTTAACCATGCGCATTTGCGCCAGTTCCATGATTCACTCCCGGTGAATTCTCGTCTCAATATTCGTCAATTGTGCTGATCGCCAGGTCGCTCGAGACTGGAGGCATTCCCTAGATCATCTTGGATGTCGTCCTGCCGTGAAAGCCCTGTCTTCGATAAAAGTTTCCCTTGCCACCGCCTCGGTCATTCTCTGCTGGGCCTATTCGCCGACCGGTATCCACATCGGCCTGGAAAACTACAGCCCGGGGCACCTGGCCCTGCTGCGGTTTCTGATCGCCTCGCTGTTCATGGCCGGCGTGGCGCTGGCAAAGGGCATCGCCTTGCCCCGCCTGCGCGATCTGCCGTGGCTGTTCGTGCTGGGTTTTTTCGCGATTTTCCTCCATCACGTCAGCATCAATTATGGCCAGCAATGGGTCACGCCGGGAGCGGGCAGTGTGCTGGCCCAGTCGACGCCGTTGTTCAGTACGCTGATCGCGTATTTCTGGCTCAGGGAGTCGGTGAGCGGCTGGCGCTGGCTGGGCGTGCTTGCCGGGTTCGTCGGGGTATTGGTGGTGATCTGGGGGGATCGCGGGATTGGCACGTTCAATCCCCAGGGGTTCCTGATCGTGCTGGCGGCGCTGTCCTGGAGCATCTATTTCGCCTTGCAGAAACACTACGCCCATCACTACAGCGGGCTGACCACGGTGTGCTACATGGTCTGGGCCGGCACGCTGCTGCTGTGCGTCTATCTGCCGGGGCTGGGGCAGGCGGTGACCCAGGCGTCGCTGCGGGTGAATGTCGCGGTGCTGGTGCTGGGGATCTTTCCCAGCGCCCTGGCCTACCTGGCCTGGGCCTATGTGCTGACGCATTCGGCGGTCAGCCGTTCAGCGGTTGCGTTGTACCTGATTCCACCGGTGGCGATCGTGATGGCGGCGCTGGTGTTGGGGGTTGGCGTGTCGCCGATGGTGCTGCTGGGTGGGGCGATCGTGCTGGGGAGCGTGCTGGCGTTGCAGTTGGAAGGGCGCAAGGGGGACACGATTCGCGGCGGTTCGGTGCCACGGCAAGCCAGTCCCCACAGGGGCGAGGGTGCCCGTGGGATGGCGTCGGAGGAGCTTGTGCCCCAGGTCCGGCCCCGTGGGGCGGACCTGAAGTGAGGTGATTCAGGGCTTGGACAAGGCGAGATCGACCGCGGCGATCAGTTTTCCCAGGTCCTTTGAGGGGGCTTTGTGAATGACGCCGAACAGGTAGGCACGCTGCTCGTCCTCGTCGCCCATATCCGCGAAAAACACTTTCAGTTTTACCCCCAGCACATCGGCGAACAGAAACAGCGCGTCCACGCTTGGGGTGTAGCTGCCGGTTTCGAAGCGGCTGATGGTTTTGGGGTCAAAACCGGTTCTCTCGCCAAGTTCAGCCTGAGTCAGCCCCGCTACCTTGCGATAGCGTCTAATGGCCATACCCAAACTTGAAATTTCCATCGCTCAATTCCCATTTAGAATCAAGAACTTAACGATAAATCTTTGCATTAGGCAACACCATGATTCATCACCTTCTATTGCATAATGTGATGTAATTCGTAGAATCGGCGGATCGGACAGATTTTTGGTGATCGGGTTTGAAGCGGCCGTTTTGCAAGCCGGGAAATCCTTGTATTTCCCCGGGCGGCATGCCAGGCGCGCCAAACCGAGCCTTCGGGTGTCTATTTTGCGGGTTTCAGCGGTCCATGCTTCGATCTGCTGACAACCTCGGTTTAACTCTAGTTGATCTTCGTCGAAGTTCTGCCGAACAGCGTGCATTGCTCCCTTGTGGGGGCGGGCTCGGCTGTGGTGGCGAACGGGTGCTGGTCTCTGCGGGGGCGGATGCCCGGTCGAGCGGTTCAACCGAATTGCCCAAGTGAACTGACTCATGGACGAGACGTACCGCAAGGTGGTGGATGCAGCAGCGATTTTCTCCGAGACGGACCTGAACGGCCGGATCACCTACGTCAACGAGCCGTTCTGTGCCATTTCCGGCTACAGCCGCGAGGAGCTGCTGGGGCAGAACCACCGGATGCTCAATTCCGGCTTTCACCCGACCGAATTCTTTGACGACATGTGGCGCACCCTGACCCGTGGGCAGGTATGGAAGGGCGAAGTGTGCAACCGCGCCAAGGACGGCTCGCTGTTCTGGCTAGACAGCACCATGGTGCCGCTGCTGGATGATGTGACGGGGCAGGTGCGCAAGTACATGTCGATCCGCTTCGATGTCAGTGAAAAGCAGCGTTTGCTGCAGACCTTGCAGTGGCGCGTAGGCCATGACGTGCTGACCGGCCTGCCCAACCGGGCCTTTCTCTCCGAACTGCTGAACCAGGCCCTGGACTTCGCCCGGCGCGAGCGGATTCCCCTGGCGGTGTGCATGCTCGATCTCGATGGCTTCAAGGCGGTCAACGACAGCTACGGGCATGCCTGCGGCGATGCGTTGCTGGTGGAAGTCGCCGCGCGGTTGCGCGGGATCATGCGCGGCGAGGATGTGGTGGCGCGCCTGGCGGGCGATGAGTTCGTGCTGATCCTGCGCTACGTGCACGATAGCCAGGCGTTGCGCGCCGCCTTGCAGCGGGTGCTGTGGGCGATCTCGGCGCCGTACTCGATTCGCGGGCAGGAACTCCACGTCTATGCCAGCATCGGCGTGACCCTGTTCCCGGAAGATGATGAGGATGCCGACACCCTGCTGCGTCACGCCGACCAGGCCATGTACATGGCCAAGCAGGGCGGGCGCAACCGCTTCCACCTGTTCGATGTGTCGCTGGACCAGGAGATCAGGGCCACCTACCAGACCGTTGAACTGATACGCCAGGCCCTGGCCGCCGATGAACTGCGGCTGGTCTATCAACCCAAGGTCAACCTGCGTACCGGCCAGGTGCTCGGTTTCGAGGCGCTGGTGTGCTGGCAGAATCCGCAACGCGGCCTGCTCGAAGCCCACGAGTTCCTGCCGCTGGTGGCGCAGACGGATGTGATCGGCGAGATCGGCGAATGGGTCATCGATGGTGTCCTGGCGCAGATACAGGCCTGGCGGCGGGTGGGCTACCACTGGCCGGTCAGCCTGAACATCGCGGCGCGGCACTTCCAGCGCGCGGATTTCGTGGCGCGGCTGCAGGCATTGCTGGCCCGTTATGCCGAGGTGCCGGCGCAGATGCTGGACCTGGAGATCGTCGAATCGGTGGCCATCGAGAACATCCAGCGGGTGAGCCAGTGCCTGCTGGCGTGCCAGGCGCTGGGGGTGCGCTTTTCCCTGGATGATTTCGGCACCGGCTATTCGTCGCTGAGCCACCTCAAGCGCCTGCCGACCCAGACCATCAAGATCGATCGTTCCTTCGTTCGCGATATTCTCCACGACCAGGATGACCTGGCCCTGACCACGGCGATCATCGGCCTGGCCCGGGCGTTTGGCCGCGAGGTGATTGCCGAGGGGCTGGAAACGGCCGAGCAGGGGCAACTGCTGATCAGCCTGGGGTGCGACGTGGCGCAGGGTGGATTCATTGCCCGACCGATGGCGGCGCAGGCGGTGCCGGGTTGGGTCGCCGGGTTCGTTCCCTCGCCACTGTGGCGTACAGCGCCCGACATCGTGTAGGCGTTGGCTTGCTGGCGATAACGGCCACGCAATTGACTGGCTGGCCGCCTGCGGCGGATCGCCAGCAGGCATCAGCAGCGGCACGCCTCATATATAGTCGCTTTGCGGGTCGGGCAGCCAGGACAGATTAGAGAACCGCGCTGGATGCAATTTCCCCCCTGCTCCGCTAGCATTAGCGGTCTTCCGCTTTCCAGATGCGACGGTTATCGATGAGTTATCAGGTTCTTGCACGTAAATGGCGTCCGCGCTCGTTCCGCGAAATGGTCGGCCAGACCCATGTGCTCAAGGCGCTGATCAATGCTCTGGACAGCCAGCGGCTGCACCATGCCTATCTGTTCACCGGCACCCGCGGGGTGGGCAAGACCACCATCGCACGGATCATCGCCAAGTGCCTGAACTGCGAGACCGGCATCACTTCCTCGCCCTGCGGGACCTGTTCGGTATGCCGCGAGATCGATGAAGGGCGCTTCGTCGACCTGATCGAGATCGACGCCGCGAGTCGGACCAAGGTCGAGGATACCCGCGAGCTGCTGGATAACGTGCAGTACGCACCGAGCCGCGGGCGCTTCAAGGTCTACCTGATCGACGAAGTGCACATGCTCTCCAGCCACTCGTTCAACGCCTTGCTGAAAACCCTGGAAGAGCCGCCTCCCTACGTCAAGTTCATCCTGGCAACCACCGACCCGCAGAAACTCCCTGCAACGATTTTGTCGCGTTGCCTGCAGTTCTCCCTGAAGAACATGACCCCGGAGCGGGTGGTCGAGCATTTGACCCATGTACTCGGGGTCGAGAACGTGCCGTTCGAAGACGATGCCCTGTGGCTGCTCGGGCGCGCGGCCGACGGTTCGATGCGCGACGCGATGAGCCTGACCGACCAGGCCATTGCCTTCGGTGAAGGCAAGGTCCTGGCCAGTGATGTGCGGGCGATGCTCGGCACGCTGGACCATGGCCAGGTCTACGATGTGCTGCATGCGCTGATCGACGGCGATGCCAAGGCGCTGCTCGAAGCCGTGCGCCACCTGGCCGAGCAGGGGCCGGACTGGAACGGCGTGCTTTCGGAAATCCTCAACGTGCTGCACCGGGTGGCGATTGCCCAGGCGCTGCCCGAGGGGGTCGACAACGGCCATGGCGACCGCGACCGGGTGCTGGCCCTGGCCCAGGCGCTGCCGGCCGAGGACGTACAGTTCTACTACCAGATGGGCCTGATCGGTCGGCGCGACCTGCCGCTGGCACCGGATCCGCGTGGTGGCTTCGAGATGGTCCTGCTGCGGATGCTCGCCTTCCGCCCGGCCGACAGCGCCGCGGCGCCCAGGCAGCCACTAAAGCCAGTGGGGATCAGCCAGGCCACAGTTGATTCCGCGAGCAAGGTGGCTGGGCCGGCCACTGCCGCGCCGGCGGCCGTTGCTCCCGTGGTCGAGGCGCCTGCCGCGCCAGTT
Organism: Pseudomonas sp. Tof1; assembly: GCF_055390395.1. Lineage (NCBI taxonomy): Bacteria > Pseudomonadati > Pseudomonadota > Gammaproteobacteria > Pseudomonadales > Pseudomonadaceae > Pseudomonas > Pseudomonas sp. Tof1. The sequence continues at coordinate 1,995,837 of NZ_AP024344.1, forward strand.
GCCCCCTCGGCTCCGCCATCACCGGCCCCGGCTGCGGTGGTCGAGGCTGTACCCGAGCCCGAGCCCGAGCCCGAGCCCGAGCCCGAGCCCGAGCCGGTTGCCTGCGAGCCGGAGCCCGAGCCCGTTGCTGCGGCCGTCGAGGAAATCGACCTGCCGTGGAATGAGCCTGCCCAGGCTGCGCCACAGCCGCAGGCACCCGAGCCCGAGCCGGTCGAAGAGCCGGTGCCGGAGGTCGTTGCCGAACAACCGGAAGCGCCGCATGCGCAGTCAACGGCTCCGGAATGGGCGGCCGCGCCGATCCCCGAGTCGATTCCAGCGCCGATGAGCAGCAGCGCGGCGGGCCCCGATCGCGACGATGAGCCGCCGCTGGACGAAGACTACATCGAGCCGGACATGGATTCGGCCTACAGCTACCTGGATGAGTTGGCGACCGAACACGCCGCCGAGCTGGAGCCGCAGCCCGAGCCCGAACCGCTGCCCGCGGCGCAACCGGCAACCGGCCTGGCCCTGGAGTGGCTGCAGCTGTTCCCGAAACTGCCGATTTCCGGCATGACCGGCAGCATCGCCGCCAACTGCACGCTGATCGCGGTCGACGGTGACGACTGGCTGTTGCACCTGGACCCGGCCCACAGCGCCCTGTTCAACCCGACGCAGCAACGGCGCCTCAATGAAGCGCTGAACCAGTATCACGGGCGCACGCTGAAACTGAGCATCGAGCTGATCAAGCCCGAGCAGGAAACCCCGGCCCAGGCGGCCGCGCGTCGTCGGCACGAGCGACAGAACGAGGCCATCGCCTCGATTCATGCCGATCCGTTCATCCAGCAAATGATGCAACAGTTCGGCGCGGTGGTCCGTGACGATACTATTGAACCTGTCGATGCCCTGGTGACCCAGGGCTAATAACTGAAAGGTGCGAGGCAACCGCCTCGTACCGCTTGTCCAAGCAACTTTGAGGTGATTCCCATGATGAAGGGTGGCATGGCCGGCCTGATGAAGCAGGCGCAGCAGATGCAGGAAAAAATGGCCAAGATGCAGGAAGAGCTGGCCAACGCCGAAGTCACCGGCAAGGCCGGCGGCGACATGGTCAGCGTGGTCATGACCGGCCGTCATGACGTCAAGCGCGTGAGCATCGACCCGAGCCTGCTCGAAGGCGTCAGCGATGACGACCGTGAAGTACTGGAGGATCTGTTTGCCGCCGCGGTCAACGATGCCGTGCGCAAGATCGAAGCCAACAGCGCCGACAAGATGTCCGGCATGACCGCTGGCATGCAACTGCCACCGGGCTTCAAGCTGCCATTCTAAGGCCGCTTGCTGTTGAACGATGCCAGGCTTGACGCCTGGCATCGTCGTTTCCGGGGCTCGCGGCCGGCGTATTTGACGCTGGCCGGAGCCGCGGGTATAAACCGCCTCTCGCAGTTTTGTCGGACCTATCGCCCATGAGCTTCAGCCCCCTGATTCGCCAACTGATCGACGCTTTCCGGGTTCTGCCCGGTGTCGGCCAGAAAACCGCCCAGCGCATGGCCCTGCAACTGCTCGAGCGTGATCGCAGCGGCGGTGCGCGCCTGGCCCAGGCGTTGGCCCAGGCCATGGACGGGGTCGGGCACTGCCGTCAGTGCCGCACCCTGACCGAGGACGACCTGTGCCCGCAGTGCGCCGACCCTCGGCGTGACGACAGCCTGCTGTGTGTGGTCGAAGGGCCGATGGATGTCTATGCGGTGGAGCAGACCGGCTATCGCGGTCGCTACTTCGTGCTCAAGGGCCACCTGTCGCCGCTCGACGGCCTCGGCCCGGAGGCTATCGGTATTCCGCAACTGCTGGCGCGGATCGAAGAGCAGGGCAGTTTCACCGAGGTCATCCTCGCCACCAACCCGACGGTCGAGGGCGAGGCTACGGCGCACTACATTGCCCAATTGCTGACCAACAAGGGGCTGGTCACCTCGCGTATCGCCCATGGCGTGCCGCTGGGCGGCGAGCTGGAGTTGGTGGACGGCGGCACCCTGGCACATTCGTTCGCCGGTCGTAAACCGATCACCTTGTAAGGGCAGCGGCCATCCCGATGAGGGGCGACACGCCTGGTGTTGCTGTCGGCTTCAGGACGTCAGCAACAGCATGATCTGGTCCAGGCGGGTGTTGGCCACCCAAGCCACCAGCGTGCCCAGGAGGGTCGCACCGCCAGCCATGTAGGCCAGACGGGCACGGATGGATTTTACATCGCTGCGCACTTCGCCAAGGTCACGGTGGATGTATTCGAAGCGGGTTTCCAGTTCGGTGATGCGCGGTTCCATGGTGCTGCCTCCAGAGGCGGCGTTCTGCTTGGCCAGGCTGTCGGGACCGGCGGATGGCTGCACGGGATCGTGGTTGTCCGGCCACCGGTAGGCAGGTTGCAGGTGCGGTGTGACATAGCGCTTGAGCTCGACTTCCATGTGATTTTTTGTCCTCGAAGGTCCAGGCTCCGGGCGCCATCGCCCGGATAAAAGACACTTCAAAAACTCGCTCTATTTGGCTGGCGGGTCAATTGAGGCGATTCCCTGATATCTATCGGAAAAGTCGCCAGGGCGGCAGTGCTTGTCCGGTCAGGCATAGGGGCCGTCCCAGTAGCGCTTGTACATGCCCAGGCTTTTCTTCAGGCCCTTGGGCAGGTAGCGCTCCTGCTGGCTGAGTTTGTAGGCGAACAGCTTCACCGCATTGCGCAGCAGCGAGCCAGGCCAGGCCGCCAGGCGCCTGGGGCCGAGGAATTTCAGCTCGGACAGCACATAGCGCAAGCCTTCGCCGCCCGCGCCGCCGAATGCCTGGCGAATCCACGGTTCGCGGGCATGGAACACGCCGATATCGAAGTAGCGGCGAAACTCTTCCCAGAGGGTGTAGTTGTGCGAATGCCGGCAGCAGGCGCTGCCCTCGTAGGCGACTTTCCAGCCGGCCAGCAGCATCTTCGCGGCTACGTACATGTCTTCGGACAGAATCACGTGCTGTGGGAAACCGCCGACCTGCACCAGTGCCTGGCGCCGGTAGGCACAGAAGGAGTTGGAAGCGAACGCGGTCTTGATGCCCAGGCGTGGCGCGTCCTCCAGGCTCTTGACCTGGGAGGTGGGCGGGTAGTTGAACAGCCGCGCGTGCTCGGCCAGCGGGCTGGCGTCCAGGTGTGCCAGTTGCCGGCCGCAGACCGCACCGATGCGTTCGTCGGTGAACGGCCAGGCGATGTTGGCCAGTGCCTCGGGATCTTCCAGGTAGGCATCCTGGGTCATGAACACGTAGACGTCGTACTCCGGGTGGCGCTCGACCATCATCTGCCGGGTGCCGCCGTGGTTGAAGTCCCTGCTGTCGATGCGCAGGACATTGGGGCAGCGGGACTCGGCCAGCTCGAAGGTGCCGTCGCTGGAGCTGGAGTCCACGATCAGGGTATCGAACACCGCCGTCTGGCGGTCGAGGGAGTCGAGCAGGCGTTCCAGGTCCCGACGGCCGTTATAGGTCGGGATCACACAGGCCACTTTGAGAGTCGACATGGTTCAGCCTCCAGGAATTGCCGCCGGCCGCCAGGGACGCAACCAGCAGGCCAGGGCGATCAGCAGCGCCAGGCTGTAGAGGGTGCTCAGGCCCAGTTGCAGCCAGGTCCCCGAGAGCGGGTGCAGCACCAGGGCGGCGCTGATCATCACGCCGAGCCCCAGCAGCCAGTGGCTGCGCCAGGGCACTTCGGCCAGCAGTTGCTGGCGGCGCATCAGCAGCAGGCCGGTGAGGATCACGCCGCAGACGGCCGCCAGGGCGATTCCGACCAGACCGAAGACATACGGCAGCACTGCCAGCAGCAGGGCGTTGAGCAGGCTGCCGGCCAGTTCGCAGTTGAGCGGCATGCGCGTATCGCCGGCGGCGTAGGCGTAGCGGGCGAGCAGGGCGTTCCAGGCGCCGAACATCAGCGGTACGGCGAACCACGCCAGCAGTTCCGGCAGCGGGCTGTCGGCGGCCTGGTTGGGCAGCAGCAGGCTGACCAGCGCGGCGGCGGCGCCGATCAACCCGGCCACGGCCGGCAGGGTCAGCAGGGTGGCACTGGCCAGGCCCTTGCGCAGCAACGACAGACGCTCGCTGCCGGCGCTGCCGCTCATCAGTCCGAGCAGTACCTGGTTCAGGCTCATCAGGGCGATCAGCGGCAGGTTGATCAGCTTGCGCGCCAGATTGATCCAGGTGACCGCGCCTTCACCCAGCAGCGAGGCGACCATCCGTTCCAGCAGGGCCAGGCCCTGGCTCGCCAGGTTGCTGCTCAGCAGCGGGCCGATCTGCTTGAGCAACTCGCGGCCGGCACCGGGGGCGTGTGCCGCCTGCCAGGGTTTCCAGCCGCTGCGCAACAACGACGGCAGCAGCACCGTCGGCATCAGCAGGCTGCCCAGCACGCAGGCGCCGGCCAGGCCGGTCGGCGTCGCCGCATGGCGCAGAATGGCCAGGTACAGCACCGGCGGCAGGTTGAACAGCAGCGAGCCGAGCCCGGCCAGGACGAAGCGCGAACGCGCCTGCAAGGGCACGCAGAACAGCCCATGGAGGATGAAGCCCGGCGCGCACCAGGCCAGCCAGTGCAGGCTGCCGCTGGCCAGTTGATAGCCCTGGCTGTCGAGGCCGGGGCCGATCAGTCGGACCCACAGCGGTGCGCCGATGCTGAGTACGCCGCCCACCAGCACGCCGCCCAGCAGCAGGCGTGGCGCCAGCGCCCCGAGCCAGTTGGCCTGGTCGCCAACCGAGCGTTGCTGGTACAGCGGCAGTGCCGCCGCGCTGAGCAGGCCGGCGGCCAGCGCCATGCGCAGGGCTTCCGGCAGAAACAGCGCGACGAGGAAACTGTCGCTGCGCCCACCGGCGCCCCAGGCCGCCACCAGCAGCCACTCGCGGGCGAAACCGGCGGCCAGGCCGGTGAGGGTCGCCAGGGTCAGCCAGAGGGTCGATCCGAACATCGGCGTGGCTCAGTGGAACAAAGTGAACAGGCCTTTGCCGCCCACCTTGTAGTTGAGGCCACGGCAACGTTCGCCCTTGATCGCCGCATCCGGGCCGCCGACGATGGCGTAGGCCGGAATCGGCTTGGACACCACGCACTGGCCACCGACCACCGCGCCCTCGCCGATGTCGGCACCGAAGGACAGCAGCGCACGGCTGGCGATCCAGGCGTAGTCGCGGATATACACCGGCCCACCGACCGCCCAGAATTCCGGCGCGTGGACATCATGCCCGCCAGCGATGATCAGTACGTGGGAAGCAATGGTCACGTGGTCGCCGATGATCAGTCCGCCGCGGGCATCCAGCTGGCAGTGCCAGCCGACCGTGCTGTCGTTGCCGATGCGCAGGCTGTCGACACCCAGCACCTCGGTGTTGCGCCAGACCGTCGAGCCCTTGCCGATTTTCGCCCCGCCCAGACGCAGCCAGAGCAGGCGCAGGGTGTGACTGGGGATCTTGCAGATGAGGATGTTGTAGGCCAGTTCCCACCAGCGCAGCATGCGGTCGCGCAGGGTCGGCCAGTTGATGCCGTAGAGCGGGATCAGCGCGCCCTTGATTTCGCGCCCGAGCAGGGCATAGAAACGCCGGGCCAGCGGGTTTTCGATACGTGGTTCGATGTTCAGGTAGCTGATGAAGCACAGCACGTTGCCCTTGAGCGGTTGTTCGAAGCAGACATCGTTTTCCAGCATCCAGTCATAGGCGGCTTGCAGTTCCTCCAGGCTGACGGCCATCTTCTCTGCGTATTCGGGCAGGGCCTCTCGCAGGTTCTGCGAGTGCAACATACGGTGTTTCATGGGTGGGCTCCAGAAAGGCTCGAGGCCTTGGGCTTGAGGCGTCGGGCTTCGTGCAGGTTCAGGCCCAGCAGCAGCCAGAACAGGGCGATCAGTACCTGGGTGAAGCTGAAATAGTGGTCGAAGATACCACTGAGCAGGGCGGCCACCAGGCCGGCGGTGCTACCGAGCCAGAGGGCATTGTCCGCGGTCAGGCGGATGGTCTCCTGGTGGGGGCGGGTTTCCCGCCACCAGCTCCAGATGACCGTGACGAACAGCAGCATGCCGGGAATGCCGAGCTTGTAGATGAAGTTCAGCCACAGGTTGGATATCCCCCAGAGGCCGGTACCGGGCACTGGGGGCTCGGTCTTGAAGCCGATACCGAAGGGGAACATCGCCATGGCCTGCGGGAAGTGCGCGTACTCGTCGAAGCGCACGCTGGTACTGGCATCGTTGGTGGAGAAGAGGGTCAGCAGGCGATCCTGCAGCGGCGGATAGAACATCAGCAGGAGGGCGCCGAAGGCCACGCCGCCCATCAGCAGGCGACCGGTGTAGGGCACGCGCTTGCGCGCCAGCCAGATCAGCACCACGATCAGGCTCAGCAGCGCGCCGCGCGAGCCGCTCAGCAGCAGGGCGACCGCGCCCAGGCCGGCGACGGCGAAGCCCAGCGCCCGTGGCCAGCCCTGCCGGGTCAGGCCGAAGCAGAAGGCCAGTGGCAGCAGCAGGGCCATGGCGCCGCCCGTGACGTTGGGATGCATCCATGGCGAGCCCATGCGATTGGACATCGCGCTGAGGCTGTCGCCCAGCACCGCGATACCGCCATAACCGAGCCTTTCCAGGATCGGCGTCATGCTGGTGGCGGTACCGTTCTTGAGGAACACCGGGATCGACAGCAAGAGCATCATCAGGGTGCCCAGCAGCAGGCCGGTCACCACCTGTTCGCGGGCCTTCGGCGTATTCAGCAGGCGTGGCACCAGGAACAGCACCGAGAGGTTGAGCAACCAGCGGATCCAGTTCACCGGGCCGTTGCCCTCGGCGTTCACCGTCAGTTGGCCGACGACGAAGGGAAAGGCGCTGAACAGCATCAACGCCACCAGCAGACGCTCGGTACGCAGCAACGGCGGCTTGTCCGGCAGGTTGTTGAACATGGCCTGCACCAGCACACTGCCCCAGACCAGCAGGATCAGCGCCTCGGACACCGTGGTGCGGATGCCGATCTGCACCGTCGAGTAGGGCAGGAAGGTGGCGAGTACGCTGAACAGCAACAGGCCCCACAGCGGGTGGCGGATGATCGTCACGATCCCGGCGATACCGACCAGCACTATCAGCACCTTGAAGGCCGGCAGCAGCCAGACCAGCACACCGAAGACCAGGCTGAACAGCAGTGCTATGGGCATCGCGATCGGCATTATTGCAGCTCCCCGAGCAATTGGTTGAAGCGTTCCCGGTAGGCGGCCGTGGCGTAACGGGCGGCCCACTCGCGCAAGGCGCCGGAATCTTCGGCCGGGGCCTCGGCCAGGCTCAGCATCAGGGCGGTCAGTGCCGGACTGTCGGTGGGCGAGAAGCGCGGGCTGTGCGGCGGGGTGATTTCATCCAGCGACGAACCGCTGGCGACCGCGACCGGCGTGCCGACGCTCAGCGCCTCGACCACCGGCAGGCCGAACCCTTCGGCGTAGGAGGGTTGCCACAACCGCTGGGCCTGGCGGTACACCGCGTGCAACTGGGCATCGCTGATACCGCTGAGGTAGTGCAGCCCCGGCAGGTGCCGCAGCGGCGAGGGCAGGTGCTCGGGGTCGCCGATCAGCACCAGTTCCGGGACCTGGTCCGATTGCTGGCGGGCGGTCTGCCAGGCACTGACGAACCAGGGGATATTCTTGCGCGGCTCGCGGGTCCCGACTGCCAGCCAGTAGCGCTCCGGCAACTGCAGGTCGGTGATGTCGGCCGGCTCGCCGCTGAAACCATCGACCAGGTTGGGCAGGACCCGGACCTTGTCGCGGGCCTGCGGGAACAGTTTGACCAGTTCGTCGGCGGTGTACTGCGAGGGTGTCCAGATCCGGTCGGCGACCTTCACCGAGTGACCGATCGACAGCCGGTCGGTGGCGCGATAGATCCGTCTCTTGATCTGCGAGCCGTGGCTGTTCTGCAGCGTCAGCTGGAACAGGTCGTGCAGTTGCAGCACATAGCGCATGCCGGCCGGCTTGCGGCCCAGGGGCAGGCCCATGTTGAAGTTGCAGATATAGACTTCCACCCCGGCCTCGCGCAGGGCACCGGGGAGGAAGCCGGCTTCGAACTTCAGGCGCAGGGGCAGCCGGTGAATGCCTTGCAGCGGCGCCTCCCAGCGTGGGCAATGAACGCGGCGGCGCAACGGATGATCATAGGGCGCCACACCGAACAGTTGCAGTTGCACCGCGGGGTTGGCCCGCAGGGCCTCTTCCAGTGCCAGGTTCTGACGGCCGATGCCGGTTTGGGTGTAGCCCGCCGTCGGGCGGTAATCCAGGCCTATGCGCATACGGACACTTCTTCTTTCTTGAGCTGTGGGAGTCGGGTGTAGACCGCTTCGAGCTGTGCGGCAGCCACGGCCCAGTCGTGTTCGGCCCTGACGTAGGCCCGGCCGGCGTCGGCGATCTGTTGCAGGCGCGCCGGGTCGGCCAGGGCGTCGGCGAGTATCCGGGCCAGCACTTGCGGGTCCTCGCTGCCCAGGTAGTGGCGGCCGTTCTCGACCTTCAGGCCCGAGCTGCCCTGGTCGGTGGTGACCACCGGCAGGCCGGCGGCCATGGCTTCCAGCACCTTGAGCTTGGAGCCGCCACCCTGGCGCAACGGGGCGAAGAACACCGAGGCGCGGCTTTGCAGGGTGCGCAGGTCGGGCACGAAGCCCTGCCACTCGATGCGTGGGTCGCTCCAGCGCTGGCGCCAGGCGTCCGGCAGGCCGTAGCCGGCAATGGCGAAGCGCACCTGCGGATTGAGCTTCCAGAGTGCCGGGAGGATTTCCTCCAGGGCCCACTCCACCGCATCCAGGTTCGGGCTGTATTCGTAGTTGCCGATGAACAGCAGGCGCTGGGCCGCAAGGTCAGGGGTCACGCCGGCGTAATGGCCGGTGTCGACGCCGTTGACCACCACGGCCACCGGCTTGCCGGTCTGTCCGTGCAGAACATCGGCATCGGCGTGGGTCACCGCGACCAGCTCGGTGGCCTGGCCGAACACCCGGGCCTCCCAGCGCCGGTAGCGCCACTGGTCGTACAGGGTGAAGGGTTTCAGCCAGCCGGGCAGCCGGTCGTAGCTGGCCGCACCGAGGGCCGACTCGACATTGTGCTCGGTGAGGATGAAGTCGCGCCCGCTGTCGATCAGTGGTTGCTCGAACGGCTGGAAACTGTAGCTGTGCTCGATCTGGATCACGTCCCAGTGTTCCTCCAGCAACTGGCGGAACTGCTGCTGCAACTGCGGCGCCGAGCCGTTGACGGCGGCCAGCATCGGGTAGGGCGCGAGCAGCGCGGTGAGCAGTGTGCGCAGGCTGCGCAGCGGCCGCCGCGGCACCACGATCAGTCGTTCCAGATGCGGCAGCAGGGTTTGGCGGGTGGCCTCGTCGAGCGCGCTCTTGGACTGCACCAGCAGGGTGATCCGGTGCCCACGGGCGGCCAGGCTGCGCAGCAGGTGGAATTGTCGGGTCTTGCCGCCGCTGGTGGTGGGCCAGGGCAGGTAGGGCAGAGTCCAGAGTATCTTCATGGCGACCACACCAACAGTTGCAGGCTGGTTTTCAGCGGTACGGTGACGGCCTGGCCGTCGCTCAGGTCGGTACGGCTGCCGGCCAGTGGATCGTACAGGGCTGCCTGGGTGACCCCGGGCAACTGCAGGCTGCTGCCGCTGGCGCTCCAGAACATCCACACGCGCGCTCCGTCGTTGCGGGTCCAGGTGACGCTGAACAGGTCGTCGGGGCATTGCGCAGGTTGGGCGTGTCGGCCGGTTGCAGTTTCGGGCCGGTCACTTCGAGGAAGTTCTTCAGCGCGGTATAGACCGGCTTGGGTTCGCCGTCGAGGTCTACCAGGCCGTAGAACTGATCCCGCGGGGTGGCCCGGGCGTCGAGGTCGCTGAGGTTGAACAGGAAGATCCGCTGGTAGTCCATCGCGCTCATCAGGGCCAGGCGACGCAGGGTGTAGTCCTGCTGGCCGGAGATGCCGATCAGCGCCTGCATTTCCCTGGGCCCGGCATAGCTCGACCAGCCCCATTCGGTGGCCCATACCTGCGATACCCCGGCGCCGTGCAGCGACTTGTTGAGGCTGTTGCCCTTGGTCAGGAAGTCCCTGGCCGTGGCGCTGTCGCCCTCGGGCAGCTCGGAATAGGGGTGGTAGGCGGCGATGAGGTTCTGGCTGGCCAGCCCCTGGCTGACCAGGTTGTCGAGCATCAGCCCCGGGGTGCTGTGCATCTGGCTGTAGTAGGCCAGGCCGGCGGTGGCCACCGGCTTGCCCGGGACCTTCGCGCGGATCGCCCTGGCGGTGGTGGTCAGCAGTTGGTAGTAGGCGGTGGGATCTTCCTTGGGTAGCCAGACGATGTTCGGCTCGTTCCACACCTGCCAGGTGTTCACCTGGGGATAGCGTTCGGCCAGGGTCGCCATGCGATCGGCGAACAGGTTGAAGTCCCTGGGCGGGTACTGGTCGGTGTTGCTGGCGCCGGCCGGTGCGCTGCTGGCAAAGGCCGGCGAGCCCACCAGGTAGGCGAGGATATTGTAGTTGTGCGCCTGCATCTGCTTCATCGCCGCATCGAGGGCGGCGATGTCATAGACCCCTTGCTGCGGCTCGATCATCGGCCAGTGGATGGTCAGGCGCACCCAGTTCAGGCCCAGCTCGTCGAGCCGGCTCATCTGCTTCTGGTAGATATCCGGCTCGAAATACTGGAACTGCACATTGACCCCGAGGAAGTCCTTCCACTCGATTGCCCGCGGCGCCTTGAGCAGCACCTGGGAGGAGGACTGGGCATCGGTGTCGCGCCACTGCAGGCTGCTGAGGACGCCGGCCAGAGCGACCAGCAACGGCACCCAGAGAATCGGTTTACGCCACATTTTCATGCCCTCGACAGGCCTGCTCGAACACCTGCAGGAAACGGTTGGCGGTCTGGCTCCAGACCCGCTGGTTGCCGATCATGCTGGCGTGTTCGGCCCAGCGGATCGCCAGTTCCGGGCTGGCGCACAGGTGACTGATCTCGGCCGCCAGGGCGGTGACGTTGCCCTGGGGAAAGATCACGCCGTTGCCCTGGGCGACTTCCTCGGCGAACGAGCGGGCGTCGGAGGTGATCGCGCCGCGCCCGCAGGCGGCGGCCCAGGACAAGGCGCCGCTGGTGCCACGCAGTTGGCCGAGCAGCTTGAGCTTGCTCGACTCGCGATAGGGCAGCACCATCACGTGGTGGGCCTGGATCACCTGGGGGATGTCCGCGGCCGGCAGGTCGAGCTGCCAGTCGATGCTGTCCTGCAGGCCGAGGCGCCGGATGTGCTGGCGCAGTTGATCGAGGTAGCTGCCGGACGGGCCGAAGGCCATTTCCGGTTCGCTGCCGCCGGCCAGGGTCAGGCGCAGCCTGCTGCGCAGTTCGGGTTGCTGGGTGAGGGTGATCGCCAGGGCGTCGAGCAGGTCCTCGATGCCCTTGCCGCGGTAGATGAAGCCGAAATACAGCAATTTCAGCGGCTCCAGCGGTGGCAGCGGCGCGGGTTCGATGGCCAGGTTGCCGTGGGGGATCACCGCCATCTGTTCGCCGCGCAGGCCCATGCGCTGGCGCAGGCATTGGCTGCCCGATCGGGTCAGGGTGATCAGCCGGGTCAGGCTGCGGGCCAGTTGCCGTTCCTCGCGCAGGCACAGCGGGTCGGCCAGCACCGTGGCCACCTGCGGCAGGGGCGAGGGCAGGCGGCTGGCCAGTGACAGCGGCCAGGGCAGGCGTTCGCGCCGCCAGACCAGGCGTTCCGGGTCGTGGATGGTGGCCGTCAGTGGCAACCGCGCAAAGCGTGCACGCAAGGCCTTCAGGGCATTGAACTCGGCGAGCCGGCCGCCACCGATTTCCGCGTGCACCAGGTCGATGCCCTGCCAGTCGTGGTCGGCCACCGCCCGGACCGCCCGCTGCGGGTCGTTGCCCAGCCCGGCCAGCGGTGTGCTGACGCGCACGCCCTGGCTCTCCAGGGCCGTCTTCAGGTGGCCGGCATAGTCGGCGATGCCGTTCTGTTCCGGCGGCAGGGGCGCGAGCAGAGCGATATGCATCAGGCGTGACTCCGCAACCGTGCCAAGGTATTGAGGACCCGCTCCGGAATCTCGAAGCGGCGCCGGTTGAGGATGATGCCGTCGACCCGCTTGAAGGCAGTGTTGAGGGTCGTCAGGGCATTTTCCAGAATCGGCACGGTGGTGGTTTCCGCTTCGATGATCAGGGTGATCAGGTCGGCCTGGCGCAGGATCACGAAGGCTTCCTGGTTGGAGAAGAACGCGCCGGCATTGAGCAGCAGGATCTCCCCCGGTTGCGCCGGGCCATCTCCTTCGACCCGTACGTTGTGGCCGCGCTGGCGCAGCAGTTCGCCAAGGTGTTCGATGACGAAGGTGACCCCTTCGCCGTGGCGGGCCGAGGTCAGGCCGATGCTCAGGCCGTGCTCGGCGACCCGTTCCAGCGGCAGCACGCCGTAGAGCCGGTACATGCTCGCGGTGAAGGCGGTACGCCGCTGCGGATTGTCGTCGCTGATGTCCTGCAGGCTGGTCCAGACCTTGACCCCGAAGCGCGACTCGATCTTGTCGCCGTCGTGGATACGCTGGTCCAGCAGGTAGAAGAAATACAGCGCCAGCAGGCCGACGGCCAGGCTCAGGGGAATTGCCAGCAGGATCATGCTCAGGCTCTTGGGGAAAACCCGGGCTTCGTTGAGGGTGGCCTGTTCGATCACCGCGATGTTGCTGATCCGGCTCTTGTCCAGTTCGCGGTCGATGCGGGCTTTCTCGGTGCTCTCGCTGTACAGCGCGAAGCTCTTCTCGGCGGCATCGAGTTCGCGTTGCAGGCGCGACATCTCCGGTTCGAGCGCCAGGGCCTGGCGGCGGTCCTGTTCCAGTTGTTCAAGCTGGGTCTTCTGCTGCGCGGCCTGGGTCTGCAGGCGGCTGAGGCTGGCCTGCTGGTCGGCGAAACTGTTCTGCAGGCGGGTGTAGACCGGGTTCGGGGCCAGGTTGTCGGAGCGCTGGACCACCGCATTCTGCGCCTTGAGCAGCTTCTCCAGGTTGGCGATGGCGGTGTCCATGGCCTTCACCGGTGGCGCGCCTTCCTTGAAGGTGCGCAGCATTTCCTGACGTTCGATCTGCTTGGAGTTGATCCGTTGCTGCAGGTCCTGGCGGTCGGGGTTGATACTCATCTGCCGACCGATGCTGATTTCTTTCTTCATGCTGTTGAGCTGCGCCTGGATCCGCTCCAGGCCGCTGCGGGTCGAGGCCACGGCACGGGTGGTGTTCAGGTGTTCGCCGCGCAGGTTGTTGAGATTGCGTGAGATATCGTTCAGGCGCTCGGAGATGCTCACCGCCCCCAGTTCGTTGAGGTGGGCCTCGATCTTTTTCTTGTAGTCGAGAATCCGCGCCTGGGTCGCCTTGCTTTCACTTTCATAGAAGGTATAGAGGCTCTTGCGTCCGAGGCTGCGGGTACGTTCCTGCTCGTACTGCTCGATCCAGCTCTGGACGATGGTCTGTGCCACCGCCGGGTTGTTCCAGGTGAAGCTGATTTCCATGACCGAAGAGCCGGGGGCGTGGGTCACGCTGAAGTTCTTCAGCAACTGGTCGGCCAGGCGTTCGACCGGGGTCTGCTTCTCCACCACCCCGAGCAGTTGCAGGAGCCCGCGACCGGCATCGGCCAGCGCTTGCACGGTGCTCTTGACCAGGGTCTTGACCGTCGCCAGGAAGCCTTCCTGTGGCGGCATCCTGGACAGCTCGTTGAGGTACTGCTCGGCCACCAGGCGGGCGATCGGGCGCCCGGTGAGCATGCGCTCCTCGTCGAGAATCGGATCGCGCTGGGCACTGGGAATGATGGTCGCCTGGCGATCGGAGATCTCGATCGGCAGGGTGCTGGTGTCGCGTCCCGGCTTGACCAGCAGCAATGCGGTGGACTCGTAGCGGTTGGGCAGCAGGAAGGCGCCCAGCAGGATGATGATGAGCGTCACCAGCACGGTGATTTTCACTTCGTGCTTGAAGATGAAGAACAGGCGCAACAAATCGCGGAAGGAGCGGATATTGATCATGTCTGTTGTCCTTAACGATCAGTTGCTGTTTTCACGCAGGTTGTAGTTCACCCCGATACCAATCGATTTCTGGAACGGAATCAGCTGGTTCAGGTACAGGTCGACCCACTCGATGCCGTTGCCCACGTGGGACTTGGGCACGAAGATCACGTCGCCGCGTTGCAGCAGTACCGGCGGGCGGTTGCTGACGCCGGCGAGCATGGTGTCGCGGTAGTCGAAGAAATAGGTCTTGTAGCGGCCGTTGTCTTCCTGGCGCAGCAGCGCGACGTTGCGGCTGTCACCCACCGGCAGCAGGCCGCCGGCACCGATCAGCGCCTGTTCCAGGGTGGTGGCGGTGGTCACCGAGAGGTTGTTCGGGTTGCGCACCGACCCCCCGACGAACACGGTGTTGCCCGGTGAAGTGGAAATGTTCACGGTCAGCGCCGAGTCCTGGTAGATGTTCTTGAGCTTGTCTTGCAGGAACAGGGTCAGCTCCTGTGGAGTCAGGCCCGCGGCCTTGACGTTGCCGATGTAGGGGTAGGCGAAGCTGCCGTCGTTCATCACGGTGAACAGCGTCAACTCATAGATGGAGTTGGCGGTGAAGGCGGAGATCGAGGGTGCCTCGCCGGTGTTGCGTACGATGCGCAAGGTATCGCCGGCACGGATCCGCTGTGCCGGCAGGGGCTTGCCGGCCAGCGCCTCGCCAGCCCTGTGACCTTCCTCGAGCACGTTTTTCTGCGGCAGCACCACCTTGGCCGGGATGCTGCAAGCGCTGAGTAATAGAACACTGAAGATCAGCAAGGGGTTTTCATTGGTCGGTCGTCCTGTCGTGCATGTTTACAGCTCCCTGACGGGCTTGGTGTTGGTGCGCTTGCCGCGCTTCAGGATTTGCCGGGTTCGACGGGAGCCCGCCCGTAGATATCGGTGAAGCGCACGATATCGTCCTCGCCCAGGTATTCGCCGCTCTGTACCTCGATCATCACCAGGTCGATCACCCCGGGGTTGACCAGGCGATGGGTCTTGCCCGGCTTGATGAAGGTCGATTCATTGGTGTCGAGCAGAAATTCGTTGTCGCCGTTGGTGACCCGCGCCATGCCGCTGACGACGATCCAGTGTTCGCTGCGGTGGTGGTGCATCTGCAGCGATAGCGAGGCGTTGGGCTTGACCATGATGCGCTTGATCTTGAAGCGTTTGCCCTCCTCGAGCACGGTATAGGTCCCCCATGGCCGGGTCACCGTCCGGTGCAGGCGGTAGGCTTCGTGGCCCTGGCGCTTGAGCTCCTGGGCGATGAGTCTCACGTCCTGGCTGCGCTTGCCGTCGGCGACCAGCAGGGCGTCAGGGGTGTCGATGATGATCAGGTCCTTGAGACCGACCCCGCCGACCAGGCGCTTGGGCGAGTCGATGTAGCAGTTGTTCACGTCGTACAGCACGGTTTCGCCGTTGCACTGGTTGCCGTTGGCATCGGCCGGGGTCAACTCGCGTACCGCCTGCCAGGAACCGATGTCGCTCCAGCCGAGCTGGCAGGGCACCACCGCGACCTTGCGCGAGCGTTCCATCAGCGCATAGTCGATGGAGATATCCGGGGCGAGCACCAGGGTCTTGCTGTCCAGTTCCAGTTGCAATTCCTGGCTGCCTTCGCGACTGTGGCTGTGGGCCAGGCATTCGTTCATGGCCGCCAGCACATCCGGGGCATGCTCCTGCAGTTCGCGCAGTACCGCGTCGGCGCGCATGCAGAACATGCCGGCGTTCCACAGGTGCAGGCCGCCGTCGACGTAGCGTTGGGCCGTGGCCGCATCGGGCTTCTCGACGAAGCGCGCGACCTGGAAGCTGCCGTCGTCCAGGGCCTGGCCCTTCTCGATATAGCCAAAGCCGGTTTCCGCCTTGGTCGGCACCAGGCCGAAGGTCACCAGCCAGCCCTGGTCCGCCAGTTTGCGCGCGCTCTGCACGGCCTTGGCGAAGGCCTCCAGGTCCTTGATCAGGTGATCCGCCGGCAGTACCAGCAATTGCGCATCCTCGCCGTACAACCGGCTGACATGCAGGGCGGCGGCGGCGATGGCCGGTGCGGTATTGCGGCCGAAGGGCTCGAGGATGAAATCCAGGGCCGTGCCGCCCTTGTTCAGCAGACGGTAGTCATCCAGGGTGCGGAAGAACACCTCGCGATTGGTCACGGTCAGCAGGCGCTGCACGTCGGCCAGGCCGGTGGCGCGGCGGAAGGTCTTCTGCAGCAGGCTCTCGCCATCCGGCAGGCGCATGAAGGGCTTGGGCATCGCTTCGCGGGAAACCGGCCAGAGTCGGGTACCGGCACCGCCGGCGATGATGCAGGGAATGAGCAGGCTCATTTCAGAAGGCCTCGCGTGTCAGGAGCACTGCCGGGACAGTGCGGAACAGAATGTAGAGATCGAACCAGATCGACCAGTTTTCGATGTACTCCAGATCGAACTCCACCCGTTTCTCGATCTTCTCCAGGGTATCGGTTTCACCACGGTAGCCGTTGATCTGCGCAAGCCCGGTGATACCCGGCTTGACCCGATGGCGCGAGGTGTATTCCTTCACCGCTTCCTCGAACAGGATGCCGGCGGCCTTGGTCGCCGTCGCATGGGGGCGCGGGCCGACCATGGACATGCTGCCGACGAACACGTTGAACAGTTGCGGCAGTTCGTCGAGGCTGGTCCTGCGGATGAAGCGTCCGACCCGGGTGATTCGCGGGTCGCCACGGGTGGTCTGTTTTTCGGCGTTGGCGTCGGCCTGGTGCTGGTGCATCGAGCGGAACTTGAACACCTCGATCAGCCGGTTGTTGTAGCCGTAGCGCTTCTGGCGAAACAGCACCGGCCCCGGCGAGTCGATCTTGATCGCTATCGCCACCAGCAGCATGATCGGTGACAGCAGGATCAGCGCCAGGCTCGACAGCACCATGTCCTCCAGGCGCTTGAACATCGGCGACCAGCCGCGCAGGGGGACTTCGGAGGCATTGAACATCGGCAGGTTGGCGACTTCGGTGATGCGGTTGTGGGCATGGCGGAAGGCGACCATGTCCGGCACCAGCAAGACGTTGACCGGCAACCGGCGCAGTTCGCGAATGATGTAGTCCATGCGGTTTTCCGCCGACCAGGGCAGGGCGACCAGCACCTGGGTGACCTTCTCCTCCCGGATCAGTTGTTCCAGGTCGCTGGAGTTGCCCAGCAGCGGCAGGTTGACCATGGTCTTGGGCAGCCGGCCGATACGGTCGTCGATGAAACCGATCACCCCGGAGCGGATGTCCTGGTGCTGGGACAGGTATTCGGCCAGGCGCTGGCCGTTCTCGGTGGCGCCGAGAATCACCGCGTTCTGCAGGAAAATGCCGCGTTGCATCAGTTGCTGGAACAGCGCCAGCAGGATCAGCCGCTCGATGCCGAACAATGTCAGGCTGGCGATGAACCAGACCAGCAGTTGCGTGTTGTCCAGGTAGTTGAACAGTTGCAGCCCATGGTGCATGAACAGCAGCAGGCAGAACGCCGAGGACCAGGCGAACAGGGTGATCTGGAAGCGCAGCATGTTGCTGAAGATCGCTTCGGCGTAGACGCCCAGCGCCTGGAAGATCAGTACGCTGATGACACCGAAGAACAGCAGGATGGCCAGGTAGCTCTCGGTGATGTCGGGGGTTTGCTTGCGCAGGTAAACCAGGAGCAGCAGGCCGGGCAGGATGGCGGTGAGCCCATGGACCAGGCGAATGCCGAACAGAAAGTACTCGACCATGCTGGGCCGGGTAAGGAACAGACTGTCGACTGGTTGCAAGCGCATTGAGACCCCCTTCCTTTTCTACCCTCTCGAAATGGCAGCTACGAAGCACTTCGGTAGGTAATTCCTATAGCAACGCTCCAGGTTTATTGCGCTGCCCCATCCCTGGTTGCCGGTTCCTCTGTCAGATGCAACCGGTCCTGGCTGTCATTCAGTCAAGGACAAGTCTGACTGCTCTAGTTGTATTCACCGACACATGTGTACATTTTTTCCTCCTGTGTACAGGGCACAGGCTTGAGTAAAGCTCATGAAACAGTCGGTCGCTAATTGAATGACACCCTGTCACTGAAAAATTTCCGACGTCGCTGTATTGACGGTCGAGGCCGGTCTAGAGCCGACGCGGGGGCCGGCGATGAAATAAATCCCCGTCACGGCAAGTCGTTTTCATCCGTCTGCGGTCCACATTTCTCAAGGCCATCGACACAGGAGAAAACGCCGATGAGCGAGCGCAAGGCATTGCTGATTCTGCACGGCAAGCAGGCTCTCAACGAGGAAGTCAGGGCAGCGGTCGAGGCCCGGCGCCGTGAAGGCTGGGAGCTGGCCGTTCGGTTGACCTGGGAAGCGGGCGATGCCCAACGCCTGGTCCATGAGGCACTGCACATGGGCTACCGGCAGCTGATTGCCGGTGGCGGTGATGGCACCTTGCGCGATATCGCCGAGGCGCTGGCCGGGAGCGAGGCCAGCCTGGTGTTGATGCCGCTGGGCACCGCCAACGATTTCGCCCGTGCTGCCGGCGTGCCGCTGGAGCCGGCCGCGGCCTTGCAGTTGCTGGATGTACCGGCGCGGCCGATCGATCTCGGCGCGGTAGGTGAACAGTTGTTTCTGAATATGGCCACCGGTGGGTTCGGCAGCCAAGTGACGGCCAATACCTCCGAGGACCTGAAGAAGGTGCTGGGCGGCGCGGCCTATCTGTTCACCGGGCTGTCGCGTTTCGGTGAGCTGCATGCCGCCTATGGCGAACTGCAGGGGCCGGATTTCCACTGGCGTGGCGAGCTGTTGGCGCTGGGTATCGGCAATGGCCGCCAGGCCGGTGGCGGGCATGTGTTGTGTCCGCGGGCGCTGGTCGATGACGGCCTGCTCGACATCAGCATCCTGCCGGCTCCCCAGGAGGTGGTCGGTACCTTGCGACGGCTGATGAGCGACGGTTGGGGCCTGGACAACATGTTCGTCCGGGCACGCCTGCCCTGGGTCGAGATCAAGGTCGCCGAGGGCCTGTACCTGAACCTCGACGGTGAGCCCCTGGAGAGCGACAGCCTGCGTTTCGAGGCCCGTCCCGGTGCACTGCGGGTGCACCTGCCGGTGGATTCGCCGCTGCTCAGTCGTCGAGACTGATGATCCGCTCGCGGACCGCGAACAGCACCAGGCCGGCGACGTCGAAAATCTGCAGGCGCTTCATGATCTGTGCGCGGTGGGTCTCCACGGTCTTGATGCTCAGGCCCAGGCCCTGGGCGATTTCCCGGGTGGACTTGCCGCGTACGATCAACCTGAGGATTTCCAGCTGGCGCCCGGTCAGGTTGTGGCTCTGGGCCGGTACCGGTGAATGACGCTGGGCCTGGGTCAGGGCCTGGTTGATCACCGTATGGGCGATCGCCGGGCTGAGGTAGCGCTCGTTGTTGCGCAGGGCCTCCAGGGCCTGGGCCAGTTCGGTCGCGGTGGTGTCCTTGAGCAGGTAGCCGTGGGCCCCGATTTCCAGGGCCTGCATGATCAGTTGTGGGTCGGTGTGCATCGACAGGATCAGCACCTTGCTCTGCGGACGTACCGCCTGCAATTGGCGCAGGGCATCGAGCCCGCCGGTGTCGCGCATCGACAGGTCGAGCAGGATGATATCCGGATTCAGGCGTTCGACGGCTTCGAGCAACTGCGCGCCATCGCTGGCTTCGCCGATCACGGCGTAGCCGGGAATCTCCAGCACCAGGGCGCGGACCCCGGCCCTGATCAGTGAGTGGTCATCCACAAGAAGTAAGTTGCAGGTCATAGAACCTTATTCGTACTGGCTCGTTCGAGGGCGCGGGGGGCCCAGGGAAGAAGGGCTTCGATTTGCGTACCTTTGCCGGGTCCGCTGGTGACTGTCAATCGGCCGCCCAGTTGTTCGGCACGCTCGAGCATGCCGGCCATGCCACGTTGCCCCTGTTCGGCGGGGTTGGCGGCCGGGGAAAAACCCTGTCCGTCATCGGCGATGTACAGCGACAGGCCTTCGGGAAGACGTTTGAGGCGTACCAGCAGGTTGTCGGCCCTGGCGTGGCGCAGCACATTGGTGACAGCCTCCTGGGTCACGCGAAAGGCGGTCACGGCCATCTCCTCGGGCAGCCCGGTCAACTGCTGATGACATTCCAGGCTCCAGTGCAGGCTGGTGTTGCCCAGGGTCTTGAGCAGGTGCGCGCGCAGGCTGGCCTCCAGTCCGAGGCTGGTCAACTGGCGTGGGTTGAGAATGGCCGAGACATCCCGCACCTTGGCCAGGGTTTCGTCCAGGTGTTGTTCAGATCCGCGCAGTGGCTGCGCAATTGCTCCGGCAGTCGTCCTTGCAGCCACTGGGTCTGCAGCCTGGCGGCGGTCAGCAGTTGGCCGATGTCATCGTGCAGCTCGCGGCTCAGGCGATGGCGTTCGTTCTCCTGCACCTGCAGCAGGCGGTCGGCCAGCTCCTGGGGTTGGAAATTGATCGAGGTGCGCGAATCGCGATACTGCAGCCAGAGACTGGCCAGCATGGCGAGGTTCAACAGCAGCAACCCCAGGGACAGCGGCGAGCCATTGAGGTAAAGCGCCAGGCTGGCGATGGCCGAGGCGACGCACAGCACGACGGTCAGCCGGCGGGCATTCTTGCGTGAGGGAGCCAAGGCTTTAGTGACTGGAGTCTGGCGTACATAGCATGTGGAGCCAAATAAGTGTCCGGGGCGAAGAGTCCGGCCGTAACCACTGGCAGGACTCCGTTTGAAAAACGTTACGGTTCAATATTAATGTACAACTTGATATAGGGATTGTGGCTAAGTGCTATTACCTTTTGGATCCTATGCCGTTGTCCCGGAATTCATTTTGCCATCAAGTACATAAGCAAGCGGGCAGCATAGTAGCACTTCGTTTAAGGTTGGTCGTCCCTATTGATATATGTCCGCTCGGTCAACTTTCTGCACGCCGGTTCCAGATGACTCGCCAGCCGCTTTGGCTATCGGTTTATGTTTGAAATCACTGCAGTTTATCGCGCTGTTATTTGCGCGCATAAGAACGCCCGGCTCAAAACACCGAAAGTTGGTCGTTAGTTGGTCTTGGCTTTGTTTGAGGGGAGTGCCCGGGCCTGGCGAGAGGCTTGACCAGGGCTCTGCGGTTCAGGCGGAAGGCCCGGGAAAGGTGATCAGCGTGAAGTCTTTCGCCTCGGCAAGCAGGGTTGTCGAGACTTCGATCTGTGCCGCCAGGTCGGCAATCAGTTCGGCCTGTTCGCTGTCGTCCAGGCCTAACTGGCCGGTATGTGGGTCGATCAGTTCCAGTTGCCACGCCAGCAGGGTCAGGCAGCCCTGCAGGGCCTGCAAGGCGTCGTCGTGCAGGTTGAGCCGTTCGGGCGCGTGGTTCAGCACGTCGTGCACATGCCGGGAAAAGTTCGCCATGCAGTGCACGCCGAGTACGTCGGCCCGGCCGCTCAGCTTGTGCAGGGCGGCCAGCAGGCAGTCGATGGCATCCCTGTCGTTGCGGATCAGCGCCAGATGCTGGCAGCACTCCTGCATCTTTGTTTGCAGTTGCTCTGCTTCCACCAGAAATTCCGGCAGTTTGGCCTGCCATTCTTTACCGTTCAGCATGCTTTATCTCCATGAAACATCGGCAGGCGATAGAAGGTCGCGCTTGGCGAACGGCATTAAGTTGATGTCAGTCAACAGGGCGGAGCGGCAGTCTGCTGCCGATTGTTTCGGTGCAGAGTGATTGCGAAGAATTCTCAGGCAGGTGCGGTCGATGTTCGACAGGCCCACTCGCGGCGAGTGCAAAGATCGCCCAAGAGGACCGATCCAGAGCGTCTTAACCAGAGCTGTGAGGCGTTTTGCCTGGTTTTCCGGCCACCGTCCCGCGATTGAAAGCAAAAGCCTGACTCCATTCATGTAATGAGAATGGCGTCACATTAATGGCTATTGGATATTGCGAATATCAGGTTGCACCTGATTGTTGCTAGGGGATTCCCCTAGGCAGGGGAACAAAAAGCCGATCCGGTGGTCGCCTCGCGCGAGATGTGTCGAGTCCGGACAGTGCACTCAGTAAAGCATGATGTTAATGTGACATCAAACGTTTTGCGTGACATTTTGCATGGGGGTCAAGGTCCGGCGAAAGCGGCCGATAACTCTCATAATGAAGTTCTTTGTATCAGCGCCCCAGGAGTGATTGATGGCCGGCATTCTCGACACGGTAGACCAACGTACGCAACTGGTGGGAGAGAATCGTCTGGAGATTCTCATGTTCCGCCTGGCCGGTCGCCAGTTGTTCGCGATCAACGTGTTCAAGGTGCAGGAAGTCCTGCAACTGCCCAAACTGACCCTGATGCCCCAGCGCCATCCCTTTGTCTGCGGGGTGGTCAACCTGCGTGGACAGACCCTGCCGGTGATCGACCTGTCCCAGGCGATCGGCATGCGTCCGCTGGTGCCGGGCCCGACAGTACCATTATCGTGACCGAGTACAACCGTTCGGTGCAGGCGTTCCTGGTCGGTGGCGTGGACCGCATCGTCAACATGAACTGGGAGGCGATCATGCCGCCGCCGGGCAGCGCCGGGCGCCAGCATTACCTGACCGCCATCAGCAAGGTCGACGACCAGTTGGTGGAAATCATCGACGTGGAAAAAGTCCTTGCCGAAATCGTGCCGTACAACGCCAAGGTTTCCCGGGAAAAACTCGATGATCCGATCATGGAGCACGCCCGTGGGCGCGAGGTGCTGCTGGTCGACGACTCCAAGGTGGCCCTGTCGCAGTTGCGCGACACCCTGGGCCAGTTGGGGGTGAAGCTGCATATCGCCAGTGACGGCCTCAGGGCCCTGAACATGCTCAAGACCTGGGCCGATTCCGGTGCGGTGATGACCGAGAAACTGCTGATGGTGTTCACCGATGCGGAAATGCCGGAAATGGACGGCTACCGCCTCACCACCGAGATCCGCAACGACCCGCGCCTGCGTGGCCTGTATGTGGTGCTGCACACCTCGCTGTCCGGCAGCTTCAACGAAGCGATGGTGAAGAAGGTCGGGTGCGACAACTTCCTCTCCAAGTTCCAGCCGGACAAGCTGGTGGATGTGGTTCGCCAGCGCCTGCTGCTGGATCATCCCGGCGCCTGACCGCACCTGGGGGCAGGTGCAAGGCCTGCCCCTGGTCGTTGTTATCGTTGCGTTGCCTTTGATTGGGCGAACGGCTCGTATATCGTGGTCTTTTATCCCGGAGCCGGTTCTCATGTTGCGTCTGAGCGCGCTGTATCGTTATCCACTCAAGTCTGCCAAGGGCGAACACTTGTCTCATGCCTCGCTCGATGAGTTGGGGCTGGCGGGGGATCGACGCTGGATGCTCGTGGACGAGGCCAGCGGACGCTTCCTGACCCAGCGTGCCGTGTCCGGCATGAGCCAGTTGTCGGCGCTGTGGAGTGCCGCGGGCGGGCTGACCTTGAGCGCGCCGGGGCATGCGCCGCTGGAGGTGGCGTTGCCGGCCGCCGATGAGCAATTGCGTGGCGTGACCATCTGGAACGATACCCTGCGGGTGCCCGATGCCGGCGATGAAGCCGCGGCCTGGTTGAGCGGCTTCATCGGCAAGCCGGTAAGGCTGGTCCATGTGCCACAGGAGCGGGCGCGCAGCACCGAGGCCGGTTATGGTCGCGATGATGACCGTGTGGCGTTTGCCGATGGCTTTCCTTTGCTGTTGATCGGACAGGCGTCGCTGGAGGACCTGTCCCGGCGGGTCGGGCGCCCGTTGGAGATGCTGCGGTTTCGGCCGAATCTGGTCATCGAGGGCAGCGAGGCGTTTGCCGAGGACCAGTGGAAGCGGATCCGGATTGGCGAGATCGAGTTTCGGCTGGTCAAGCCGTGTTCGCGCTGCATCCTCACCACCATCGATCCGCAGTCCGGTGAGCGCAGCGCCGACCGCGAGCCATTGACTACCCTCAAGACCTACCGGGAGAAGGACGGGAATGTGTTTTTCGGGCAGAACCTGGTCAATGACGGGGTGGGGCGGCTGGAAGTGGGAATGCCGGTGACGATTCTCGAGTGAGCCACCGAGTCTCGGTGGAGCCCGGGTTTCGTGTCGGGCTTACCGGCTCATTCGTGGGCAAGCCCTGCTCAAGTTCCACGGATCACTGATCGTCGAAGAACCGCTCGTGCCAATCCACCAGCGGCTGCGGCGCATTGAGTTTCTGACCGTAGATCACCGCGTAGGACAGCACGTTCTGCACGTACTGGCGGGTCTCGTCGAACGGAATGCTCTCCACCCAGACATCGAAGCTCAGGTGGTTCGCCCCCTTGAGCCACTGCCTTACCCGCCCCGGGCCCGCGTTGTAGGCGGCGGTGGCCAGTACGCGGTTGCCGTTGAACTGGCCGTGCACCTGGCTCAGGTAGGCCGCGCCCAATTGAACGTTCTTGTCCGGATCCAGCACCTGCTGCGGCGAAGCCAGCGGGATGCTGAACTTGCGCGCGGTTTCCTTGGCGGTGCCGGGCATCAGTTGCATCAGGCCGGTAGCCCGGCGTTGGAGCGCGCATCATCCATGAAGGCGCTTTCCTGGCGGGTGATCGCGAACACCCAGCTCGAATGCAGGCCGCGCAGCTTGGCCTCGCGGACCAGGGTGTCGCGGTGGGCCATGGGGAAACGGATATCCAGGTCATCCCAGTACTGCGCCTGGCTGATGGTGCGGATCGCCGGGAAATACCACTTCAGGTCGTAGGCCAGCTTGGCCTGGGCGACCATTTCGTCGCGGCTGAGGTGGCGGCTGGCGTGGTACCACTCGCGGCGGCCATCGACGATCTGCCCGCGGTCGTGCAATTCCAGGGCACGGCGCACGCCCGGGGTGTTGCGGACCTTGTTGATCAACTGCTGGCTGAGGACCAGTGGCCGGTTGGTCAACTGGTAAGGGGTCTGCGAGCGATCGGCGGCGAGGAAGCCATAGAAGTCACGCTCGCGGGCGACGTTCTTGAGCAGTACCTGCGCCTGCGGGTTCTGCGGCTGGGCCAGTTCCAGGCTGCGGGCCTGCCAGTAGCGCCAGCGGTTGGTGCTGGCCAGGTCCTGCGGCAGGCGGCGGGTCAACTGGTAGGCCTCTTCCCAGCGGCCCAGGCGCAGCAGCAGGCGCAGGCGCCATTCGGTGACGGTGTTGTCGCGCAATTCCGGGTCGTACTGGGTCATGATTTCCAGGGCGCGGCCGTCATAGCGGCGGGCCAGGGTCAGGCCGATCTCGCGGGCGATGGACACTTTCTCGTCACGGGAGAAGTGCATGCTCGTGGCATAACCGTCGAGCAGCGCCATGGCCTTGTCCGGGTCCTGGCGTGCCAGTCGGCGCAGACCCAGACCGACCACGTCGGACATCGCCTCGTCCGCGGGTACGAAACGCGCCGGCTGGCTCAGCAGATCGGGTTTCTGCGCCACCTCGATCATCAGCCGGCCCTGTGGGCCGAGGGTGTTCAGGCCTTTCACCAGGGCCGTGGCCAGACCGTAGTTGCGGGCCTCGGCGGCCAGCTTGACGCGTTGCCAGCGCTTCTGTTCGGTCAGTTGGCCCTGCGCGGCCCAACTGTCGAAGAGGGCATCACAGGCGCTGGGCTGGGTCTTGCCGGTCAGCCAGAGCTTTTCCGCAGTGGCGAAGCCTTCGGCGCGCAGGTTGTGGCTGAGCTGGTACTGGCCGTTGAGGCAGTCCAGCTCGGTGAAGTTCAGCTTGGGGTCGTAGTACTTGACGAAGGGGGCCCAGTCGCCACGTTCGGCCAGCCAGCGCAACCAGCGCAGCTTCATCCAGTTGGCCTGGGGCAGGTCGCCGTGCTCGGCGAGGAACTGCTCGATCTCGGCGTTGCTGGCGGTCTTCAGTCGCGCGGTCAGTTCGTCGTAGGCCAGGTAGGGCTCCAGCGGGTAGCTCTGCAGGGCGCTGCGGTATTGGAAATACGGGCCTGAATCGCCCTTGGCCAGGGCGCGCTTGGCGTCATCGTAGAGTTGACGTTGCTGGGCGAGGTCGACGGCCTGTGCAGCTTGGACGGCGCAGGTGGAAAGAAGCAGACACGATAAGAAGTTGAAAAGACGGCTGCGCATGAGACTTCCGGGCAAAAAAACGGACAAGCACAGGCCGCAAGGCCGGTACTGATTGTCGGGTAGCTTAGCCTTTTGCCGGCGGGGGCGAAAGTTTTGCCGGCCTCGTGTACGCAACTTGATACCAAATGTCATGTGGCAGGCGACGCGGGCTTCGACCGCTGGCGAAAATCGCGGCCGCCTCGCCGCTCAACATCGGGTAGAATGCGCGCCCGGTTTTTGGAGAAGCTCATGACCCTGCTCAAATTCAGCGATGTGTCCCTTGCTTTCGGCGCCATGCCGTTGTTGGACAAGGTGTCCTGGCAGATCGCCCGTGGTGAGCGGGTGTGCATCATCGGCCGCAACGGCACAGGCAAGTCCAGCATGTTGAAGCTGGTCAAGGGCGACCAGAAGCCCGACGACGGCTCCGTCTGGCGCGCGCCTGCGCTCAAGATCGGCGAACTGCCGCAGGAACTGCCGGTGGCCGACGAGCGTACCGTGTTCGACGTCGTCGCCCAGGGGCTGGACGGCGTAGGGGAGTTGCTGGCGCAGTATCATCACCTGAGCCAGAACATCGTCACCGATGCCGACCTGGACAAGCTGATGCGTGTCCAGCATGACCTCGAGGCCCGCGATGGCTGGCGCCTGCAGACCCTGGTCGAAAGCACCCTGAGCCGTCTGCAGTTGCCGGCCGACAAGACCCTGGCCGAGCTGTCCGGTGGCTGGCGTCGTCGCGTGCTGCTGGCCCAGGCGCTGGTGGCCGAGCCGGACCTGCTGCTGCTCGACGAGCCGACCAACCAC
Source organism: Pseudomonas sp. Tof1 (assembly GCF_055390395.1). Taxonomy (NCBI): domain Bacteria; kingdom Pseudomonadati; phylum Pseudomonadota; class Gammaproteobacteria; order Pseudomonadales; family Pseudomonadaceae; genus Pseudomonas; species Pseudomonas sp. Tof1. The sequence goes on from NZ_AP024344.1 coordinate 2,022,546, forward strand.
CTGGATATCGGCGCGATTGCCTGGCTGGAAGATGCCCTCAAGGAATTCCAGGGCGCGGTGCTCTTCATCACCCACGACCGTTCCTTCCTGCAGAGCCTGGCCACCCGTATTCTCGAACTGGACCGCGGCGGGTTGATCGACTGGAACGGCGACTACGCCAGCTTCCTGGTGCACAAGGAAGCCATGCTGGCGGCCGAGGAGACTGCCAACGCGCTGTTCGACAAGCGCCTGGCCCAGGAAGAGGTGTGGATCCGCCAGGGCATCAAGGCCCGGCGTACCCGTAACGAAGGCCGCGTCCGTGCGTTGAAGGCACTGCGCGTCGAGCGCAGCGAACGGCGCGAGCGCACCGGCAAGGCGAACATCCAGCTGGAAGCCGCGGAGAAGTCCGGCAAGCAGGTGATGGTGCTCGACAACATCAGCTTCGCCCATCCGGACGGCCCGTTCCTGGTCAAGGATTTCTCCATGGTCCTGCAGCGTGGCGACCGTATCGGCCTGCTCGGGGCCAACGGCACCGGCAAGACCACGCTGCTGAAGCTGATGCTCGGCGGTCTGGTACCGACCAGCGGCAAGGTCGAGGAGGGCACCCGCATCGAGGTGGCCTATTTCGACCAGTTGCGCCATCAGCTGGACCTGGAAAAGACCGTGGTCGACAACGTCGCCGAAGGTCGTGACTTCATCGAGATCGATGGCCAGAGCCGCCATGTGCTCAGTTACCTCGGCGATTTCCTGTTCAGCCCGCAGCGGGCGCGCACGCCGGTCAAGGCGCTGTCCGGTGGCGAGCGGGCGCGGTTGCTGCTGGCCAAGCTGTTCAGCAAGCCGGCCAACCTGCTGGTGCTCGACGAGCCGACCAACGACCTCGATGTGGAAACCCTCGAGCTGCTGGAAGAAGTGCTGTTGACCTTCCAGGGCACCGTGCTGATGGTCAGCCACGACCGGGCCTTCCTCGACAACGTGGTGACCAGCACCCTGGTGTTCGAAGGCGAGGGTAAGGTTCGCGAGTACGTCGGCGGCTATCAGGACTGGCTGCGCCAGGGCGGTTCGCCACGTTTGCTGGGCGTGACCGAGAGCAAGTCCGGCAAGGCCGAGCTTGAGTCGGCGATCGTCACGGCGCCCCCTGCGCAGGTGGCGCCGGTGGTCGAAGCGCCAGCGGCGAAGAAGAAGCTCAGCTACAAGCTGCAGCGCGAGCTGGAAGCTCTGCCGGGCGAGATCGATGCCAAGGAGCAGGAAATCGCCGCCGTGCAGGCCGAGATGGCCGAGGCGGGGTTCTATCAGCGCCCGGTTGCCGAAACGACCGCCGTGCTGGCCAGGCTGGAAACGCTGCAGACCGAACTGGATGCGATGGTCGAGCGCTGGGCCGAGCTGGATGCCTGATTGATCGTGAGGGGATAAAAAAGCCCGGCTTCATCAGGTGAGGCCGGGCTTTTTGCAGGAGCCGTTTCTGCCCCGTGGCTTGCCGGGCGTCGCCCTTGTGGGGCTGATTCCCCGCGAATGGCCTTTCGCGGGGAATCAGTTGCACTGTGTTGCCTGCTTCGCGGGCAAGTCCGCTCCCACGGGGTTTGGGTGCCTGTCAAAGGGTGTCGGGGTTCAGCCCTTGTTCTGCAGGCGCACGGCGAGGACGTCACAGGGGGCGCCGTGGAGCACGTCGTTGGCTGTGGAGCCGAGCAGCAGGGCCAGGCCGTGGCGGCCGTGGCTGCCGACCACCACCAGGTCGCAGTGCTGCTCCTTGGCCAGGTGATGGATTTCCTGGCGCGGTTGGCCGTAGGTCAGGTGGCAGGTGTCTTTCGAGATCTCGGGGTACTTGTTGATCAGCCGCTCCAGGCGCTCCTTGGCCTGGTCGAACTGCTGTTGCTGCAATTGAGACAGGTCCATCGGGACGTCGCCGCCAAAGGCCATGGCCATGGGCTCGACGATATGGACCAGCGAGAGCTTGGCGTTGTTGCTGACCGACAGTTCACGTGCGCGATGAATGACCGGGTCGCACTCTTCCGTCAGGTCGACGGCAACCAGAATGTGGTTGTAGGGCATTGCAGGCACCTCCTGAGGATCGCAATTGTATTGATTATGGCTCGTTTCAAGCTGATTGGTTCTGCCCTGAATCAATCGCTCATGAATAATCTTCGGGGAGTAGAGATATGACGGTCTGGATAGTGGTGTCAATCCTGGCGGTGGTTCTCAGTCCTCTGGCATGGTTGCGTCCGTCGCGCCGCCAGAGCGATCGGATGGCCCTGCGCATGGAAGCGCGCCGTATCGGCCTGGGCATGCAGCTGGCGCCTCAGGAGTGGCCGCACTGGCTGTCCCCGCAGCCGCCTAGCCCGTGTGCGCAATACCATCGGCCGCGACGCGGCAAGGCGCCGCAATGCTGGTGTTACTGGCAGGGCGAGCCGGGTGTCTGGCTCAACCGGTGGCGGGAAGTGCTCACGGACGAGGCGCTGCTGGCGCATTTGCGGACGTTGCCGGCCAATGTCTACAAGGTCGAGGCGGATGCACAGATGATCGCGCTCTGCTGGGGCGAGCGTGGTGACGCGCAGGTGCTCCAGGACATCGCCGCCGTGCTCAAGGCGCTGGCCTGACCGACAGGGGCAGTTCATCGGCCCAACCGCTCTGGCACCTTCCCTTCATAAAAAGTGTCCATATTTTCCACTAGGCTCTTTCTTGGAGTCTGGTAGGCCCGTTCCTGGTTTTATGCCTGATCTGGTCGCTTCGCCTGTTATTGATTTCATGAATGAAGCTTCATCAGGCCGGCTGCGGCGGCACCTGCGCGCCTGGAAAGTGACCGGAAAGTCGTATTTTTCGGGGTGTTTTCGGCAATTGACAATTGCCGCGAATTCCGTGAAGGTGTCCACACCCAAATCAAACGGGCGTATGAATTGAGCGTTTGTCTGACAGACGGCTCTTACAGAATCCCGACTATCGCGTCGGCGGGTGTGCCTGGCGGCTGGGCGTGGCAGTGACGGTGACGTCAATGCGGGCCGGAAGTTAGCGACCGACGTGTACTGTTCAGCTTCCATATCGTGGAGATCAGTTGATGATTTACGAAGGTAAAGCCATCACGGTTAAGGCTCTTGAAAGTGGCATCGTCGAACTCAAGTTCGATCTCAAGGGTGAGTCCGTCAACAAGTTCAACCGTCTCACCCTGAACGAACTGCGTCAGGCGGTGGACACCATCAAGGCCGATGCCTCGGTCAAGGGTGTGATCGTCAGCAGCGGCAAGGACGTGTTCATCGTCGGCGCCGACATCACCGAATTCGTCGACAACTTCAAGTTGCCCGATGCCGAGCTCGTGGCCGGTAACCTCGAAGCCAACAGGATCTTCAGCGATTTCGAAGACCTGGCCGTTCCGACCGTGGCCGCGATCAACGGCATCGCCCTGGGCGGCGGTCTGGAAATGTGCCTGGCCGCGGACCTGCGGGTCATGTCCGGCAGCGCCAAGATCGGTCTGCCGGAAGTCAAGCTGGGCATCTACCCGGGCTTTGGCGGTACCGTGCGCCTGCCACGCCTGATCGGTGTGGACAATGCCATCGAGTGGATCGCCGCCGGCAAGGAAAACCGTGCCGAAGACGCCCTGAAAGTCGGCGCCGTCGATGCCGTGGTGGCGCCTGAGCAACTGCAGCAGGCCGCCCTGGACCTGGTCAAGCGCGCCATTTCCGGCGAGATCGACTACAAGGCCAAGCGCCAGCCGAAGCTGGACAAGCTCAAGCTCAACGCCATCGAGCAGATGATGGCCTTCGAAACCGCCAAGGGCTTTGTCGCTGGCCAGGCTGGCCCGAACTACCCGGCACCGGTCGAGGCGATCAAGACCATCCAGAAGGCCGCCAACTTCGGTCGCGACAAGGCTCTGGAAATCGAAGCCGCGGGCTTCGTGAAACTGGCCAAGACCTCGGCGGCCGAGAGCCTGATCGGCCTGTTCCTCAACGACCAGGAACTGAAGAAGAAGGCCAAGGCCTACGACGAAATCGCCCAGGACGTGAAGCAGGCCGCCGTACTCGGCGCCGGCATCATGGGGGGCGGTATCGCCTACCAGTCGGCGTCCAAGGGCACGCCGATCCTGATGAAGGACATCAACGAGCACGGTATCGAGCAGGGCCTGGCCGAAGCCGCCAAGCTGCTGGTCAGCCGTGTCGAGAAAGGCCGCATGACCGCGGCGAAGATGGCCGAGGTGCTCAATGGCATCCGTCCGACCCTGTCCTACGGTGACTTCGGCCACGTCGACCTGGTGGTCGAAGCGGTCGTCGAGAACCCGAAGGTCAAGCAGGCGGTGCTGGCTGAAGTGGAAGCCCAGGTCAAGGAAGATGCCGTACTGGCGTCCAACACCTCGACCATCTCCATCAGCCTGCTGGCCAAGGCCCTCAAGCGTCCGGAAAACTTCGTCGGCATGCACTTCTTCAACCCGGTGCACATGATGCCGCTGGTGGAAGTGATCCGTGGCGAGAAGTCCAGCGAACAGGCGATCGCCACCACCGTGGCCTATGCCAAGAAGATGGGCAAAAACCCGATCGTGGTCAACGACTGCCCGGGCTTTCTGGTCAACCGTATCCTGTTCCCGTACTTCGGCGGTTTCGCCAAGCTGGTCAGCGCCGGCGTGGACTTCGTCCGTATCGACAAGATCATGGAGAAGTTCGGCTGGCCGATGGGCCCGGCGTACCTGATGGACGTGGTCGGTATCGATACCGGTCACCACGGTCGCGACGTCATGGCCGAGGGCTTCCCGGATCGCATGAAGGACGATCGTCGTTCGGCTGTCGACGCACTGTACGACGCCAAGCGCCTGGGCCAGAAGAACGGCAAGGGCTTCTACGCCTACGAGACCGACAAGCGCGGCAAGCAGAAGAAGGTCGCCGACCCGTCGGTGCTGGAAGTGCTCAAGCCGATCGTTTACGAGCAGCGTGAAGTGACCGACGAGGACATCATCAACTGGATGATGATCCCGCTGTGCCTGGAAACCGTGCGCTGCCTGGAGGACGGTATCGTCGCCACCGCCGCCGAGGCTGACATGGGCCTGGTCTACGGCATCGGTTTCCCTCCCTTCCGTGGCGGTGCGCTGCGCTACATCGACTCGATCGGTGTGGCCGAGTTCGTTGCCCTGGCTGACCAGTACGCCGATCTGGGCGCGCTGTACCACCCGACCGCGAAGCTGCGTGAAATGGCCAGGAACGGCCAGCGGTTCTTCGGTTAAGCGCCCACACTAGAGCGAGAGTGAACTATATGAGCTTGAATCCTAGAGACGTCGTGATTGTCGACTTCGGTCGTACTCCGATGGGCCGCTCCAAGGGCGGCATGCACCGCAACACCCGTGCCGAGGACATGTCCGCGCACCTGATCAGCAAGCTGCTGGAGCGCAACACCAAGGTCGACCCGAACGAGGTCGAGGATGTGATCTGGGGCTGCGTCAACCAGACCCTGGAGCAGGGCTGGAACATCGCGCGCATGGCCTCGCTGATGACCCAGATCCCGCACACCGCGGCCGGCCAGACCGTCAGCCGCCTGTGTGGTTCGTCGATGAGCGCGCTGCACACCGCCGCCCAGGCGATCATGACCGGCAATGGTGACGTTTTCGTCGTTGGCGGCGTCGAGCATATGGGCCATGTCGGCATGATGCACGGTGTCGACCCGAACCCGCACCTGTCGCTGTACGCGGCGAAAGCCTCGGGCATGATGGGCCTGACCGCCGAGATGCTCGGCAAGATGCACGGCATCACCCGTGAAGCACAGGACGCCTTTGGCGTGCGCTCCCACCAGCTCGCCCACAAGGCGACCGTGGAAGGCAAGTTCAAGGACGAGATCATCCCGATGCAGGGTTATGACGAGGCCGGCTTCCTGAAGGTCTTCGACTACGACGAGACCATTCGCCCGGAAACCAACCTGGAAAGCCTGGCGGCGTTGAAGCCGGCGTTCAACCCCAAGGGCGGTACCGTGACTGCGGGTACGTCGTCGCAGATCACCGATGGTGCCTCGTGCATGATCGTGATGTCGGCGCAGCGCGCCCAGGACCTCGGTATCCAGCCACTGGCGGTGATCCGTTCGATGGCGGTGGCCGGTGTCGATCCGGCGATCATGGGTTATGGTCCGGTGCCGGCGACCCAGAAGGCGCTCAAGCGTGCCGGTCTGTCGATCACCGACATCGACTTCATCGAGCTCAACGAAGCCTTCGCCGCACAGGCCCTGCCAGTGCTGAAGGACCTGAAAGTGCTCGACAAGATGGACGAGAAGGTTAACCTGCACGGCGGTGCCATCGCCCTGGGTCACCCGTTCGGTTGCTCCGGTGCACGGATTTCCGGCACCCTGCTGAACGTGATGAAACAGAACGGCGGGACTTTCGGGGTGTCCACCATGTGCATCGGCCTCGGCCAGGGCATTGCCACCGTCTTCGAACGCGTCTAAGCGTTTCGATGACGGAAACCGGGGCCTGGTGCCCCGGTTTTTGTTTTTCCGATTTTTTTTATTTTATTTTGTAAGAGGGCCGATACATGACTTTGCAACCCGGGCTCTATCAGCACTACAAGGGACCGCAGTACCGCGTTTTCAGTGTGGCACGGCATTCCGAGACCGAGGAGGAAGTGGTGTTCTACCAGGCGCTGTATGGCGAATACGGTTTCTGGGTACGCCCCTTGAGCATGTTCCTGGAGTCGGTCGAGGTTGACGGCGAACGGGTACCACGCTTTGCTTTGGTGCAGGCCGAGCCGAGTATTTTTTCCAGGGCTTGAGGGCTGGTCGCGCAGCACCCTGTGCTTGACCTCACCTTGTTGCCACTATATATAGCGGTGCCGCGCCAGGCGCGGGCTGCGCTCTCACTTCTAGCATTCAGGAATTTTCCGATCCATGGGCAAATCGCTGGTCATTGTGGAATCCCCGGCTAAGGCCAAGACCATCAACAAGTATCTGGGAACCCAGTACGTGGTGAAGTCGAGTATCGGCCATATCCGAGACCTGCCCACCAGCGGTTCGGCCAGTGCCGTCAAGGAGCCTGCCGCCAAGCGCGGCAAGGCCGCTGCCGGCGAGGCGCCTGCGCTCTCGGCGAAAGAGAAGGCGCGCAAGCAACTGGTGGCGCGCATGGGCGTCGACCCGGACCACGGCTGGAAGGCCCGCTACGAGATCCTTCCCGGCAAGGAGAAGGTGATCGAGGAACTGCGCCGCCTCGCCAAGGATGCCGACACCATCTATCTCGCAACCGACTTGGACCGCGAGGGGGAAGCCATTGCCTGGCACCTGCGCGAAGCCATCGGTGGTGATGACAGCCGCTACAAGCGCGTGGTGTTCAACGAAATCACCAAGAAGGCGATCCAGGAGGCCTTCTCGGCGCCGGGCGAGCTGGATATCGACCGCGTCAACGCCCAGCAGGCGCGACGCTTCCTCGACCGCGTGGTCGGCTACATGGTCTCGCCGCTGCTGTGGGCGAAGATCGCCCGTGGCCTGTCCGCCGGCCGTGTGCAATCGGTGGCGGTGAAGCTGGTGGTCGAGCGCGAGCGCGAGATCCGTGCGTTCATCCCCGAAGAGTACTGGGAAGTGCATGCCGACCTCGGCACGGGCAAGGGTGCCAAGGTGCGCTTCGAAGTGGCTCGCGAGAACGGCGAGGCCTTCAAGCCGCTGAACGAAGCCCAGGCCATGGCCGCGTTGGAGAAGCTCAAGGCGTCTGCCTACACAATCGCCAAGCGCGAGGACAAGCCGACCAGCAGCAAGCCGTCGGCACCGTTCATTACGTCCACCCTGCAGCAGGCGGCGAGCAACCGCCTGGGCTTCGGGGTGAAGAAGACCATGATGATGGCCCAGCGTCTCTACGAAGCCGGCTACATCACCTATATGCGTACCGACTCGACCAATCTCTCGGCCGACGCCGTGGCGATGGCGCGGACCTATATCGAGAGCGAATTCGGCGCGAAATACCTGCCGTCCGCCCCCAACGTCTACAGCAGCAAGGAAGGCGCCCAGGAGGCGCACGAGGCGATCCGGCCTTCCGACGTCAATACCGATCCAAGCAAGCTGTCGGGCATGGAGCGTGACGCCGAGCGCCTGTACGAGCTGATCTGGCGCCAGTTCGTGGCCTGTCAGATGCTGCCGGCGCAGTACCTGTCGACCACCGTCAGCGTCGCCGCCGGCGACTTCGAGCTGCGTGCCAAGGGCCGTATCCTCAAGTTCGACGGCTACACCCGGGTCCTGCCACAATTGAGCAAGCCGGGCGACGACGACGTCCTGCCGGACATGGCCCAGGGCGAGGTGCTGAAGCTGATCCAGCTCGATCCGAGCCAGCACTTCACCAAGCCGCCGGCGCGTTATTCCGAGGCCAGCCTGGTCAAGGAAATGGAAAAGCGCGGCATCGGTCGTCCTTCGACCTATGCGGCGATCATTTCCACCATCCAGGACCGCGGCTACGTGGCGCTGCACAACCGTCGCTTCTATTCCGAGAAGATGGGCGACATCGTCACCGAGCGCCTGGCCGAAAGCTTTGCGAACCTGATGGACTACGGTTTCACCGCGGACATGGAGGAGAACCTCGATGACGTGGCCCAGGGCGAGCGCGACTGGAAGAACGTGCTCGACGAGTTCTACGGCGACTTCAAGAAGAAGCTCGAAGTGGCCGAGGGCGCGGAAAACGGCATGCGCGCCAACCAGCCGGTGATGACCGATATCCCATGCCAGACCTGCGGTCGGCCAATGCAGATCCGTACCGCCTCGACCGGCGTGTTCCTCGGTTGCTCGGGCTACAGTCTGCCGCCGAAAGAGCGTTGCAAGGCCACCGTGAACCTGGTCCCGGGTGACGAGATCGCCGCGGACGACGAGGGCGAGTCGGAGTCCCTGGTGCTGCGCGGCAAGCATCGTTGCCCGATCTGCAGCACGGCGATGGATGCCTACCTGCTGGACGAGAAGCGCAAGCTGCACATTTGTGGCAACAACCCGGATTGCGCCGGCTACGAGATCGAGGAGGGCAACTACCGGATCAAGGGCTACGAAGGGCCGAGCCTGGAGTGCGACAAGTGCGGCAGCGAGATGCAGCTCAAGACCGGCCGTTTCGGCAAGTTCTTCGGTTGCACCAACCCGACCTGCAAGAACACCCGCAAGTTGCTCAGGAGCGGCGATGCGGCGCCGCCGAAGATGGACCCGGTGAAGATGCCGGAGCTCAAGTGCGAGAAGGTCGACGACACCTATATCCTGCGTGATGGTGCTTCGGGCCTGTTCCTGGCGGCGAGCCAGTTCCCGAAAAACCGCGAGACCCGTGCGCCGCTGGTGCTCGAGATCGTCCCGCACAAGGCTGAGATCGATCCGAAGTACCACTTCCTCTGCGAAGCGCCGCAGAAGGACCCGGACGGTCGTCCGGCGGTCATCCGCTACAGCCGCAAGACCAAGGAGCAGTACGTGCAGAGCGAGGTCGACGGCAAGCCGACCGGCTGGAAGGCGTTCTACGACAGTGGCAAGTGGAAGGTGGAAGACAAGCGTCAGGGCGCCTGACCCGGTTGTCGGTTGAGGCCCTGGCCCGCGCAGGGCCGGGCCTGATGCAAAACCCGGTGCTCCCTCCCTGTAGGAGCCGGGCTTGCCCGCGAAGCTTCTGGCGTCCTTGAAGGCGCATTCGCGGGCAAGCCCGGCTCCTGCCGGAAGGGCCTGTGTGATCTCTTTTTGGGAGTGCGCCATCATGGCCAACGAACTCTATACCCGTACCAACCAGAAGATCTTCTACGCCGGCCTCGCTCTGGAAGCCCTGGGCAAGGCCGAGGAGAGCCGGGCGATGAACGCGCTGGCGCTGACCCAGGCCGAGCGCGAAGCCGCGGTATTCCATCTCTACGGCGCCTTGCTCGGGCTGTGCCATGAGATCGCCGGCTTCTACCGCCTGCCCCAGGCCAGTGCCCCGCGCGCCGAGCTGTTGCTGACCCGGGAGGTGCTGGAATCCATCGCCATTCCGGAAATGGCCGAGCTGGTGGAGCTGGCCCACAGCCCGCAAAGCTGGCTGGCACGACTGATCGCTGCCCACTCTGCGCTCTACCTGCCGCCCCAGGCGCCAAGAAAGCCCAAGGGTGACGTGTTGCAGCCGTTGATCGAGGCGGTCAGTCTGGACGAGGAGGCCGCGCCGGAGTTGGGACGCGAGGAGCTGGAAAGCTGGCGGCAGAACCTCAAGGCCCTGGCGATTCGCTTCCGTGACGGGCTGAGCGAGTGCTGATTCGCACGCTCAGGATGTAGGTTCCGTCTGTCAGTTGTTCATCAGGCGGTAACGAAAGCTGTTGAGATCTTGAGCGAGTTGCCATGAATGACTGGTATGATATTAGTGGCCTATTGGCTGAATTCGCGTGCATCCATCCGAATTGACCCTACAGGCCACCAGCCTTTCGTGGAGAACAGACTTTTATGCCTACGTCCTTTCTAGAAATTGTCGAGCTGCCGGACGGCCGTATCGAGCTGCGCCGCGCCGAGGACGAAGGTTCTCTGGTCACCCTGAACTTCTCCGAAGATGCCAAGGCTTTCCTGCAGGGCCAGCATGTCGAAGTGGCCAAGGCCATGCTGAGTGTTGGCGTGCAGATGGCGGGGCGTCTGGTGGAAGGCGAACTCGAGAAAGAAGACGACGGCCCGCGGGTTCTTCACTGAGTAGCGCTCATGCCTGGCTCGGGCACCTATCGGTAACGAGTCGTTGGTCCTGATCGGCTTCTCTGCCCTGGAGAAGCCTTGTGGGTAGGTACAAAGAGCCTGCCTGGCTTTCCTGGCTGTCCCTGGCCCCGCTTCAAGTCCACTTCAACCCAGGCGAATATTCAGGCTCTGTGCGTCGCCCTTGCGCGCGGCGTTGATCAGTTGCTGACGAGCGCTGCTGTTCAGCGGGTTCAACCAACTCACCACGGTGTGGCTGCGCCCCAGGCGCAAGGCTTCGCAAGCCAGTTGCTGGGCGTTCTGTGCGCTGCCGGGCTGCAGCAGCAGAATCCGCTCGCGGTTCAGCCCGGCTTCCCGCAGCCAGGCCTGGGTGACACTGGCGGGCGGGGCGATCAGGGTGAGCCAGCGGGCATCCTGGTCCTGGCTCAGTTCGCGCAGGATAGGAGCCAGCAGGCTCAGGCAATTCCCACCGCGCAGCGATAATTCGCTGAAGGCCTCGGGCTCGGTGCTCCAGGGTGTTTCGACCACGTCCTTCAGGACGGGGGCCAGCGGCTGCATCATGAACGCTTCGAACAGGGGCAACTGGGCGTGTTGTGGAGTCTGGAATTGCATGACGCCTCCTTCAGCGGCGAATGACGCCGACGCTCAAACCTTCGATGACGAAGTCCTGCTCTTTCAGGTTGACTTCGATAGGGGCGAATTCGGGGTTTTCCGCCAGCAGCCAGACCTTGCTGCCTTCGCGCTTGAAGCGTTTGACGGTGACTTCCTCGCCGATGCGCGCCACCACGATCTGGCCGTTGCGGGCCTCGCGGCAGGTGTGTACGGCCAGCAGATCGCCGTCGAAGATGCCGACGTCCTTCATGCTCATGCCGTGAACGCGCAGCAGGTAGTCGGCCCGGGGGTGGAAGAAGGTCGGGTTGATGTTGCAGGATTCCTCGACATGCTGCTCGGCGAGGATGGGCGCACCGGCGGCGACGCGACCGATGATCGGCAGGGTGGATTCGTCGACCTTGGCTTCGAAGCCGGGAATGCGAATGCCCCGTGAGGCGCCCGGCGTCATTTCGATCGCGCCCTTGCGGGCCAGGGCCTTGAGGTGCTCCTCGGCCGCGTTCGGCGACTTGAAGCCCAGTTCCTGGGCGATTTCCGCACGGGTGGGCGGATAGCCGTTGTCATCCAGGCAGCGTTTGATAAAAGCCAGAATCTCAGCTTGGCGGGGCGTCAGTTTTAGCATTTTGATGGCTCTGTCTTTTTATACAGTGACTGGAATTATATACAGTGGGAGGCGCTTGGCAATCCTCCTTTTCACGGTGGCCGCCGGACGGTTGTCGGGGAGGGTGTCGGCCGCCATCGTGAGCGTGCTGCTACAGGTGGCCGGTTCTATGATTTAATACCTGACTGACTGGCCGGAAATGGACCGGCAGACTTGACATTCCGTGGGCTGAAACGTATGTTTCAAACAAGTGTTTGTCAGGCGGAGTAGCCATGGCCCAGTCGGAAACCGTTGAACGCATTCTCGATGCTGCCGAGCAATTGTTCGCGGAAAAAGGTTTCGCCGAGACCTCGTTGCGATTGATCACCAGCAAGGCAGGGGTCAACCTGGCGGCGGTGAACTACCATTTCGGCTCGAAAAAGGCCCTGATCCAGGCGGTCTTCTCGCGTTTCCTCGGGCCGTTCTGTGTCAGCCTCGATCGCGAGCTGGAGCGCCGCCAGGCCAAGCCGGAGGTCAAGCCGACCCTGGAAGAACTGCTGGAAATCCTCGTTGAACAGGCCCTGGTGGTTCAGCCGCGCAGCGGTAACGACCTGTCGATCTTCATGCGCCTGCTGGGCCTGGCCTTCAGCCAGAGCCAGGGGCACCTGCGACGTTACCTGGAAGACATGTACGGCAAGGTGTTTCGCCGCTACATGCTGCTGGTCAATGAAGCGGCCCCTCGTATTCCACCGATCGAGCTGTTCTGGCGCGTGCACTTCATGCTCGGTGCGGCCGCCTTCAGCATGTCCGGGATCAAGGCGTTGCGGGCGATCGCCGAGACCGACTTCGGCGTCAACACCTCGATCGAGACGGTGATGCGCCTGATGGTGCCCTTTCTGGCGGCCGGCATGCGTGCCGACAGCGGCGTGACCGACGAGGCCATGGCTGCGGCACAATTGCGTCCACGCAGCAAGTCGGCGGCACCTGTCGTCAAGGCCTGACGCATTCGGGTGGGCGCGCTGGCCTTGATCGGCTAAGCTTGCCGCCCATGCGCGATTCCTTTCCTCCCCCTCTTTTCCTTTTTCCCGTTCATCTGCCGGATGCCCTCCGCGGCAGGGCGTTTACGCGCCTGGCTTTTCTTCACAAGGATTTCCTATGAGTACTGCCCTGCAAGGCTCCCTGATGGTCGATATCGCCGGCACCTGGCTGACGGCCGAAGATCGCCAGTTGTTGCGCCAGCCGCAAGTGGGCGGGCTGATCATTTTCGCGCGCAACATCGAGAGCCCGCGCCAGGTTCGTGAGCTGAGCACGGCGATCCGCGCGATTCGCCCGGACCTGCTGCTCGCCGTCGACCAGGAGGGTGGGCGGGTGCAGCGTTTGCGCCAGGGCTTCGTGCGCCTGCCGGCGATGCGGGCGATTGCCGATAACCCGAATGCCGAGCGCCTGGCCGAGCACTGTGGCTGGCTGATGGCGACGGAGGTGCTGGCGGTTGGGCTCGATCTGAGTTTTGCCCCGGTGCTCGACCTGGATCATCAGCGCAGTGCGGTGGTCGGCAGCCGTTCCTTCGAGGGCGATCCCGAGCGTGCGGCCCAACTCGCCGGGGCGTTCATTCGCGGGATGAAGGCAGCCGGCATGGCGGCGACCGGCAAGCATTTCCCCGGGCACGGTTGGGCCGAGGCGGATTCCCATGTGGCGATTCCGGTCGACGAGCGCAGCCTGGAGACCATTCGCGCCCGTGACCTGGTGCCTTTCGCCCGCCTGGGCCAGCAACTGGCCGCGGTGATGCCGGCCCATGTGATCTATCCACAGGTCGATGCGCAACCCGCCTGTTTCTCGCGGCGCTGGTTGCAGGAGATTCTGCGCGGTGAGCTGAAGTTCGACGGGGTGATCTTCAGTGACGACCTGTCCATGGCCGGTGCCCATGTGGTGGGGGATGCGGCGAGCCGTATCGAGGCGGCCTTGTCGGCCGGCTGCGACATGGGGCTGGTGTGCAATGACCGGGCGGCGGCGGAGCTGGCCCTGAGCGCGGCGCAGCGTCTTAAGGTGACGCCATCGTCGCGGATTGCGCGGATGCGTGGACAGGGGTTTGCGCGGACCGATTATCGCCAGGAACCGCGGTGGCTGGAGGCGCTTGGGGCGCTGCGCGAGGCTCAGCTCATCGATTGAGTGGCGTCATAGTCGAGGGGCCATTCGCGGGCAAGCCCGGCTCCTACAGGGTATGTGTCGTACATCGGATAGGTGTAGGGCACGAATCTGTAGGAGCCGGGCTTGCCCGCGAAGCTTTTAAAGGACGTCAACGCCCGGCTTTCTTGTCCGGCAACGGCGCGAACAGCGCCTCGATATCCTCGTTCTGCAACTGCCAGTCGCCGGCCTGGCGCCCGTCGAGCACGCCGGCGGCCAGGTCGGATTTTTCCTGTTGCAGGTGCTGGATCTTTTCCTCGACCGTACCCCGGGCAATCATCTTGTAGACGAAAACCGGCTTTTCCTGGCCGATCCGGTACGCCCGATCGGTCGCCTGGTTTTCCGCCGCCGGATTCCACCACGGGTCGTAGTGGATCACGGTGTCGGCTTCGGTCAGGTTCAGGCCGACGCCACCGGCCTTGAGGCTGATGAGAAAGATCTGCAGCTTGCCGCTCTGGAAGTCCTTCACCGGCGCGCGTCGGTCCCGCGTCTGGCCGGTCAGCAGGCCGTAGGCGATATGGCGTTTCTTCAGCTCGGCCTCGATCAGTGACAGCATCGAGGTGAACTGCGAGAACAGCAGGATCCGTCGGCCCTCGGCGAACAGTTCCTCGAGCATTTCCATCAGGCTGTCGAGCTTGCCGGAGGCGCTGCCGCGGGTCGGTGGCGTGGCGTCGCTGACCAGGCGCAGGTCGCAGCAGACCTGGCGCAGCTTGAGCAGCGCCTCGAGGATGATGATCTGGCTGCGCGCCACACCCTTGCGGGTGATTTCGTCGCGGACCTTCTTGTCCATGGCCAGGCGCATGGTCTCGTAGACGTCGCGTTGCGCCTCGTTGAGTTCGACCCAGTGGATGATCTCGGTCTTGGGCGGCAGTTCGGTGGCCACCTGTTCCTTGGTGCGGCGCAGCAGGAACGGTTTGATCCGTCCGTTCAGGTGTTGCAGGCGAACTTCGCTGGCATGTTTCTCGATGGGCACGCGGTAGTCGCGATTGAAGCTTTTGGCATCGCCCAGCCAGCCCGGCAGCAGGAAGTGGAACAGTGACCAGAGTTCGCCCAGGTGGTTCTCCAGCGGCGTGCCGCTCAGGCACAGGCGTTGCCGCGCCTCGAGTTCGCGGGTCGCCTGGGCGGCCTTGCTCCCGGGGTTCTTGATGTATTGCGCTTCATCGAGCACCAGCACGTGCAGTGGCTGGGCCTTGAGCGTGTCGATGTCCTTGGGCAGCAGGGCGTAGGTGGTGAGAATCAGGTCGTACTCACCCAGCCGTTCGAAATGCTTCTTGCGCGCTGCACCATAGAGCGCCAGGACCTTGAGCTGCGGCGTGAAATGCGCGGCCTCGTCGAGCCAGTTGGGGATCAGGCTGGTGGGCATCACCACCATGCACGGACGGTCGAGGCGACCGGCGTTCTTTTCGCTGAGGATGTGGGCCAGGGTCTGCAGGGTCTTGCCCAGGCCCATGTCGTCGGCAAGGATTCCACCGACCTCCAGTTGCCGCAGCGACTGCATCCAGCTCAGGCCCTCGTGCTGGTACGGGCGCAGGGTGGCGTTGAGGCCTTCGGGAATGCTCGCGCTGTATTCGCGGATATCACGCAGTCGTTCGGCCAGGCTGCGGATCTGGGCACCGCCCTCCCACAACAGCGGCAGGCCGTCGAGCGGGTTGAGCCGGGTGGCATCGGCGTTGCTCAGGCGCAGTGTGGTGGTGCCGGGTTCTTCCAGGTAGAACTCGCCGAGGGTGTTCAGTACCGGCTTGAGGCGCCCGTAGGGCAGGGCCACCTGCAGCGGGCCATGGCTGCCGCTGGGCGAGGCGGGAATGTTCACCAGGATCAGTTCGTCGTCCCGGCGTCGGGCCAGTCGCTCGGGGTTGAGCAGTTCGGTGTGCGAACGCATCAGGTTGAGCAGGATCGGCAGCAGGCTCAGGCGCTCGCCATTGACGATGATCCCCAGTTCGAGGTCGAACCAGTCGCGTTCCGGGGCTTCGTCGACGGTGGCGTACCAGTCGTCGACGGGGCTGAGGTCGAAGCCGAAGTCTTCGTCGATCTGCAATTCCCAGCCCTGTTCGCGCAGGTTTGGCAGTTCATTGAGGGTAAAGGTCAGCCAGGCGCTGTCGTTGACCATCTCGTACAGCTCGCCGGCGCTTTCCGGCAGGGCCTTGCTTTGCCGGGTGGCGACCTTGAAGCCGAGCAGGCGCAGCTGTTCGCGAAAGGCTTTTTCCGCCTCGGGCTGGCGTCGGATGCGCAGGTTCCGATGTTCCTGGCGCAGGAGGATGTCGGCGTTCTTCTGGCCGCTGGCGTACTCGCCCAGGTAGTTGAAGGACAGCGCCGCGCGGTGCTGGATGTAGCGCTGCATGCGTCCATTGCGTGGCTCGAAGGCGCTGAATTCGACACTGGCCAGCCATAGCCGTGGTACCGGCTGCACGTCCTCGAGCAGCTCCTGGGGCGGGGGTGGCGGGCGCGAGTCGAGCACCGCCTGGAGCTTTTCCAGCAGTTCGGCGTCTTTCTCCGCGGCCGGATAGGCCAGGGTCTGCTGCACCTTCAGCAGGACAGCCGCCGTATGCTTGCAGTTGCTGCGCACCGGGCAGGTGCAGGTCGCGTCGACGATCAGCAGGGTGCCCTTGGCCGACTCGCGAAGATGGATGGTCTGCCGGTAGATGTTGCCGCCAGAGCCTTCGCAACTGGCGGTGATGGTGCTGTCGGCCGCCTCGACGATCCTCACCCGGTTTTCGATCGCGTAGCGGCGACCGCGCTCCAGACTCTGTTCCTTGAAGCGGCTGGCCCATGAAGGGGCGAGCGGCTTGGTCATGGCAGGCGTCACGGGCGACGGCATCGGACGGTCACTGGTCGAGGTTCTGGGACGGCGCTTCGCGGCGTGAGGCGTTCAGCGAGGTCACCTTGAGCAGCAGGCCGAGGTGGCCGGCGTCGAGGAAATTGAGCTGGCCGTTCTTGGTCTGGCTGGTCTGGTTCAGGCGTTCGCTGGCATTGACCACGCCGTTGCTGTCGAAGCCGTTGACCCAGAACTGCGCCTGCACCTCGGTGAAGCGCTTGAGGGTCAGGCTCAGGGTGCCTTCCACCGGGAACTGGCCGAACTGCTCCTGGCCTGCGGTGATCGACACGACGCTCGGCTGGTCGCCGAGGTTCTGTTGCCAGGCCTTGTGCAGCAGCACCTCGTAGTTGCCGCTGGCGCTGAGCTTGGCCGCCATGTCGTTCAGGCTGGGGGTGCGCTCGTCACTGGCGGTGATGGCTTTCGCCCCCGCGCCCAGTCTTCCGGTGCCGGCTGGCTCTGGAAGGGTTGTTCGAGGTTCTGCCGTACCAGGATCATTTCGACCTGGTACGGCTCGTCGGCGAAGGCGGCCGGGGTGAGCAGGGCCAACAACACGGCCAGCGATGGGATCAGGCGCATACGGCGTCCTTATCAGGCAGATTTCGGGGTGAGGCGCTCGAACAGCGCCTCCAGTGTATTAAAGCGGTCTTCCGCACGCTCCATCGGCACCATGAACCTGAAGATCGTGGCGCCTTCGAATTTGTAACGGTTGGGTTGCCCCTGGATCAGCTTGATCAGTGCCAGCGGATCGACCGGTGTGTCCGCGGTGAACTCGATGCGTCCGCCTTGCGGGCCGCCATCGATCTTCCTGATCCCCAGTTGCTCGGCTTGCAGCTTGAGCAGGGTCAGGCGCACCAGGTTCTTGGTGGGCTCGGGCAACAGGCCGAAGCGGTCGATCATCTCCACCTGCAGGTCCTTGAGGCCCTCCTCGTCGGTCGCCGAGGCGATGCGCTTGTAGAGGATCAGGCGCGCGTGCACATCCGGCAGGTAGTCCTCGGGGATCAGCGCCGGCAGGCGCAGGTTGATCTCCGGGCCGCCACCGAGCGGCTGGTCGAGGTTCGGCTGTTCGCCCTTGCGGATGGCCTTCACCGCGCGCTCGAGCATTTCCATGTATAGCGTGAAACCCACCGCCTGGATCTGCCCGCTCTGGCCGTCGCCCAGCAGTTCGCCGGCGCCGCGGATTTCCAGGTCGTTGGTGGCGAGGACGAAGCCGGCCCCCAGGTCCTGGGTGTTGGCGATCGCCTCCAGGCGCTTCTCCGCGTCGGCGGTGATCTGCTGGCGACCCGGCGTCAGCAGGTAGGCATAGGCCTGGTGGTGGCTGCGTCCGACCCGGCCGCGCAACTGGTGCAACTGGGCCAGGCCGAACTTGTCGGCCCGCTCGATGATGATGGTGTTGGCGCTCGGCACGTCGATACCGGTCTCGATGATGGTCGAGGCGATCAGCACGTTGAAGCGCTTGTGGTAGAAGTCGCTCATCACCTGTTCGAGTTCGCGCTCGCGCATCTGCCCGTGGCCGATGCCGATGCGCGCTTCCGGCACCAGCTCGGCGAGGTCGGCGGCGCACTTCTCGATGGTCTTCACGTCGTTGTGCAGGTAGTAGACCTGGCCGCCGCGCAGCAGCTCGCGCAGCAGCGCTTCCTTGACCGTGCTCTTGTTCTGCTCCATGACGAAGGTGCGCACCGACAGCCGGCGCGCCGGCGGCGTGGCGATGATCGACAGGTCGCGCATGCCCGACACGGCCATGTTCAGCGTGCGCGGAATCGGCGTGGCGGTCAGGGTGAGGATGTCGACCTCGCTGCGCAGGGCCTTGAGCTGTTCCTTCTGGCGTACGCCGAAACGGTGCTCCTCGTCGATGATCACCAGGCCGAGGTTCTTGATCTTCACGTCGTCCTGCAACAGCTTGTGGGTGCCGATGACGATGTCGATCTTGCCTTCGGCGAGGTCGGCGACGGCAGCGCTGACTTCCTTGGCGGACTTGAAGCGGCTCATCACCTCGACGGTCACCGGCCAGTCGGCGAAGCGGTCGCGGAAGCTGTTGTAATGCTGCTGGGCGAGCAGGGTGGTCGGCACCAGGATAGCCACCTGCTTGCCGCCGTGCACGGCGATGAACGCCGCGCGCATGGCCACTTCGGTCTTGCCGAAGCCGACGTCGCCGCAGACCAGGCGATCCATCGGCTTGGCCGCCAGCATGTCGGCGCGTACCGCCTCGATGGCGCTCTGCTGGTCCGGCGTCTCTTCGAACGGGAAACCGGCGCTGAAGGTCGCATAGTCGGCCTTCGGATCGTTGAACGCATAGCCTTCGCGGGCGGCACGGCGGGCATAGATGTCGAGCAGTTCGGCCGCCACGTCGCGAACCTGTTCGGCGGCCTTGCGCTTGGCTTTCTGCCAGGTTTCCGAGCCCAGGCGGTGCAGCGGGGCGAGGGCATCGTCGCTGCCGGTATAGCGGGCGATCAGGTGCAGGTTGGCCACCGGCACGTAGAGTTTGGCGCCCTCCGCGTACTCCAGGGTGAGGAATTCGGCGGCCTGGTTTTCGATTTCCAGGGTCGCCAGCCCCAGATAGCGGCCGACGCCATGGTCGATGTGCACCACCGGTGCGCCTTCGCGCAGTTCGGTGAGGTTCTTGATCACCGCGTCGTTGTTGGCGTCGGCGCGTTTTTCCCGGCGGCGGCGCTGCATCACGCGCTGGCCGAACAGCGGGCTTTCGGCGATCAGGGCCAGGGCCGGGTCGTCGAGGACCAGGCCCTCGTCCAGCGGGGCGATGGTGATCGCCAGGCGTTCCTTGCCGGCGGCGAATTCCGGCCAGCTGTCGACGGTTTTCGGCCGCAGCTTGAGGCGTTCGAGCAGTTCCAGCAGGACTTCCCGGCGACCGGCGGATTCGGCGGTGAACAACACGCGGCCGGGGAACTGCTCGAGGAAGCCGGAGAGCGCCGCCAGCGGCTGGTTGGCCTTGGCTTCGATCGCCAGGTTCGGCAGCTCGCGGGCGGCGAAGCGCTCGCGGCCGACACCGGTTTCCACGTCCTGCTGGCTGGCGACGACCCGTGGCCAGCTCTTCAGGCGGGCGAAGCAGTCTTCCACCGGCAGGAACAGTTCGGCCGGCGGCAGCAGTGGCCGGGTCGGGTCGATACGGCGTTCCTCGTAGCGGTTGCGCACGTCGTTCCAGAAGTTCTCCGCGGCCTGCTCGATGCCCGGCAGGGAGAATACCTGGGTGTCCTGGGGCAGATAGTCGAACAGCGTCGAGGTTTCCTCGAAGAACAGCGGCAGGTAGTACTCGATGCCGGCGGGGGTGATCCCGCTGTTGAGGTCCTGGAAGATCGAGCAGCGGCGGAAGTCGACGTCGAAGCGTTCGCGAAAGCGCGCCTTGAAGCGGATCAGTGCTTCCTTCTGCAGCGGGAATTCCTTGGCCGGCAGCAGGCGTACCGAATCGACCTTGTCGATGGAGCGCTGGTTTTCCGGGTCGAAGGTGCGCAGCGTCTCGATCTCGTCATCGAACAGGTCGATGCGATAGGGCAGTTTGCTGCCCATCGGGAACAGGTCGACCAGGGCGCCGCGCACGGCGAATTCGCCGTGTTCGTAGACGGTGTCGACGCAGCGGTAGCCGGCCGCCTCCAGGCGGGTGCGCATCTGCTCCACGTCCAGCTTCTGGCCGACATCCAGCACCAGGCTGCTGCCGAGCAGGAATTTGGTCGGCGCCAGGCGGTGCAGGGCGGTGGTGATCGGCACCACCAGCACGCCATGCTCCAGTTCCGGCAGCCGGTAGAGGCTGGCGATACGCTGGGAGATGATGTCCTGGTGCGGCGAGAACAGGTCGTAGGGCAGGGTTTCCCAGTCCGGGAAATGCAGCACCGGCAGATCGGGGGCGAAGAAACTCAGCTCCTGCTCCAGCCGTTCGGCGCTCTGGCTGTCGGCGGTCAGGAGCAGGGTGAAGCGCCCGGCGGCGCTGGCAGCCTCGGCAATGGCCAGGCTCAGGGCGGCACCGGGGAGGTTGCCCCAGTGTTGTTTGCCTGTCGCGGCAGGCAGTAGCGGTAGACGCAGAACGGGCACGGAAGGTTGAGCTCCAAGCGTTGCGGCAAATTCATCAATTGTAACGGCCCGGGTGCCGCCTGTCAGTCGCAGACTGTGTCTATTGCGTGGCGAGGAAAATGTAGTGGCTATGACAAAAAAAGGTGGTTTTTTCCTGAATATGTAGTGCGGTATTGCAGCTGTGTTTCGGAGGGTTACAGACAAGTCATGTCCTTTGCCCCAAAATAGGGCGCTCTGAAAGCCGCGTGTTTACTGGCCTGCGTGAGAGTCGTGATTTTTTCGAGGGAATTTTGTGTGACGAAGGGCGACAGTCGCGCATTGCTCGCAGAGCGACTCGGCGGCATAATGTAGCCCCTTTTTTAAGCCCCTACATGTGGAAGGTTCCCGTGACTCAGAAGCCCGACCAGTGTCTTGGTGAGTGGATTGATCGTGAAGCACTTGCAGAAGCGATGATTCCGCTGATCGGTCAGCTCTACCGCAACAACAATGTGGTGAGCTCGATCTATGGCCGCAGCCTGATCAACCAGTCTGTCATCGCGATTCTCAAGGCTCACCGCTTTGCTCGTCATCGTCAGAGCGACGATGCCGAACTGTCCGTCCACGAGACTTTCCCGCTGCTCAAGGCCATGAGCGAGCTCAAGCTGGGCGCCGCTTCGGTGGACCTGGGCAAGCTGGCGGTGAAATTCAAGGAACAAGGCAACGGCCGTAGCGCCGAGCAGTTCGTCCGTGAAGAACTGGCCGACGTGGTTGGCCAGCAGAACGCGGCCGCCCGCAAGGGTACCGACGTGGTGCTCTACGGCTTCGGTCGTATCGGTCGCCTGCTGGCCCGCATCCTGATCGAGAAGACCGGTGGCGGCGACGGCCTGCGCCTGCGTGCCATCGTCGTACGCAAGGGTGCCAACAACGACCTGACCAAGCGCGCCAGCCTGCTGCGTCGTGACTCGGTACATGGTTCGTTCAACGGTACCATCGTCATCGACGAGGAAAACAACACCATCACCGCCAACGGCAACCTGATCCAGGTTATCTACGCGAAGAACCCGACCGAGGTGGACTACACCCAGTACGGCATCAAGGACGCCCTGCTGGTGGACAACACCGGTGTATGGCGTGACGCCGACGGCCTGGGCCAGCACCTGGCCTGCCCGGGTATCGACCGCGTGGTCCTGACCGCGCCGGGCAAGGGCAAGCTGAAGAACATCGTGCACGGTATCAACCATGCCGAGATCACGGCCGAGGACAAGATCGTTTCGGCGGCGTCCTGCACCACCAACGCCATCGTTCCGGTACTGAAGGCGGTCAACGACAAGTTCGGTATCGTCAACGGTCACGTTGAAACCGTTCACTCGTACACCAACGACCAGAACCTGATCGACAACTTCCACAAGGGCGATCGCCGTGGCCGCAGCGCCGCGCTGAACATGGTCATCACCGAAACCGGCGCTGCCACCGCTGCCGCCAAGGCCCTGCCTGAGCTGGCCGGCAAGCTGACCGGTAACGCGATCCGCGTTCCGACGCCGAACGTGTCGATGGCGATCCTGAACCTGAACCTGGGCACCGCCACCACTCGCGAAGAGATCAACGAGTACCTGCGCTACATGGCGCTGCACTCGGACCTGCACAAGCAGATCGACTTCGTGAACTCGCAGGAAGTGGTTTCCACCGACTTCGTCGGTTCGCGCCACGCCGGTGTGGTCGACGCCGAAGCGACCATCTGCAACGACAATCGTGTTGTTCTGTACGTCTGGTACGACAACGAATTCGGTTACAGCTGCCAGGTGGTCCGCGTGATGGAAGACATGGCCGGGGTCAACCCGCCAGCGTTCCCACGCTAAGCGACTGCAAATGAAAACGCCCCGACTTGTCGGGGCGTTTTTTTTGAGGCGTATTCAAGGATGGTTTGCAGGACATCTTTCGCGGGCAAGCCCTGCTCCTACAGTCCGAAGTCGTACCTGAATCCAATGTACGACCCAAACCTGTAGGCGCAGGGCTTGCCCGCGAAGCTTCTCTTATCTTACGCCGCGGTCTGCGCGGTGCGCAGCGCATGCTTGTTGCCACGGAACAGTACCAGCGTCGCGATCAGCCCCAGCACCGCTGCGCCGCTGAGCCAGATGCCCGGTGCCGCCTTGTTGTCCAGTACATGGATCAGGTAGGTGCAGGCCGCCGGCGTGAAACCGCCGAAGGTCGCGGTCGCCAGGCTGTAGGCCAGGGAGAAGCCGGTGGTACGCACTTCGGTCGGCATGATTTCGGTCAGGGCCACCACCATCGCACCGTTATACGAACCGTAGAGGAACGACAGCCACAGTTCGGCGATCAGCAGTCGGCTGAAGCTCGGGTCGGCCACCAGCCAGGACAGCACCGGGTAGGCGGTGAGGATGGCCAGGATGGTCGCCGCCAGCAGCAGTGGCTTGCGGCCGATCTTGTCGGAAACGCTGCCCATCACCGGCAACCAGAAGAAGTTCGACAGGCCGATGCACACGGTCACCAGCAGAGCATCGAAATCCGACAGGTGCAGTTCGGCCTTGCCGAAGGTCGGGGTGTAGGCGGTGATCAGGTAGAAGGACACCGTGGTCATCACTACCATGGCCATGCCTGCCAGGACCAGGCCGAAGTTCTGGCCGATCGAGCGCATCACTTCCGACAGGGTTGGGCGATGCTTGCGTGCCTGGAATTCGGGCGTTTCCTCCAGCGAGCGACGGATGATGAAGATCGCCGGAACGATCAGGCAGCCGACCAGAAACGGTACGCGCCAGCCCCATTCCCCCATCTGCTCGGGGCTCAGCCAGTGGTTCAGGCCCACGCCCAGCAGGCCGGCGAAGACCACCGCGGCCTGTTGGCTGGCGGACTGCCAACTGACGAAGAAGCCCTTGCGGCCCGGTGTCGAGATCTCGGCCAGGTAGACCGAGACGCCGCCTAGTTCAACGCCCGCGGAAAAGCCTTGCAGCAGGCGGCCCAGCAGCACCAGCAGGGGAGCGGCGACGCCGAGGGTCGAGTAGCCCGGTACGCAGGCGATCAGCACCGTACCGGCGGCCATCAGGGCCAGGGTGATGATCAGGCCCTGGCGGCGACCGTGGCGGTCGATGTAGGCACCGAGGAAAATCGCCCCCAATGGACGCATCAGGAAGCCGGCGCCAAAGGTGGCCAGCGAGAGCATCAGGGAAGCGAAGGCGCTGTCGGAGGGGAAGAAGGTTTTAGCGATGGCCGTGGCGTAGAAGCCATAGACCATGAAGTCGAACATCTCAAGGAAGTTGCCGCTGACAACGCGAAAGATCGCCTTGCCCTTGCCCGTATTCGAGGCCATTTTTATTCACTCACTTTGGCTGTCTTATAAGCAATCCTTCGTTTTGCTCGTCCTTACTGACTCTTTCAAGCATGCACACGCTGGCAGAACAGTTTTGTAACGATATGTGTATTAAGGTTGTCGGGCAACAAAAAAACGAGCTTGCTGGCTAAATGGCATAAGCCACGGGGTAGAGCGTTCGCCGTGGATCTTAGGGGAGTGGGAAGCATGCATTGCCCTGATGAATACTGGGCCTGCTTTAATTTGGCGCATAATGCGTAGCTCTGAATTGTGCCGACTGCGAGCCTATGCCCTCTCTTCAGTTCTTCAGGATGGTTCTGCGATCACCCGGCCCATGGCTGGCGGGTGCGGTCCTGGCGCTATCAAGCGGTTGCGACGGGCAGGGCGCGCTGGAGCGTTTTGGCGGCCCGACCATGGGCAGCAGCTACTCGCTCCAGTATGTGCGCCGTGCTGGCGGGCCAGCGCCTGCCAGGGTCAAGGACGAGGTCGAGGCGATCCTGGCCCAGGTCGACCGGCAGATGTCGACCTATCGCGGCGACTCGGACATCGTCCGCTTCAATGCTCTGCCGGCCAACCGTTGCCAGGTCATGCCGGCGTCGATTCTCGAACTGGTGCGCACGGGGGAGGCGCTGTCCGTTGCGAGTGACGGTGCCTACGACCTGACGGTCGAACCGCTGATGAATCTCTGGGGCTTCGGCCCGCAGGGGCGTGTGGAAAAGGTCCCGGATGCCGCGCAACTGGCGGCGGCCCGCCAGCGGGTCGGCCATGCCCATCTGCATGTCGATGGCGAACGCTTGTGCAAGGACGCCGCGGTGGAGGTCGATTTCGACAGCATTGCCGCAGGCTACACTGTGGATCGGATTGCCACGCGGCTGGCGCAGATGGGGATCGACAGTTTTCTCGTCGAGGTCACCGGCGAGCTCAAGGCCGTGGGGCGCAAGCCCGATGGCGGTTCCTGGCGGGTTGCCCTGGAGGCGCCGCGGGACGATCGGCAGGTCGCGCAACGGATCGTCGACATCGACGGTTATGGGGTGTCCACTTCAGGTGACTATCGCAATTATTTCGAGCAGGATGGCAAGCGCTATTCCCATACCTTCGATGCGTTGACCGGCGCGCCGGTCACCCATGACCTGGCGGCGGTCACGGTGATTCATCCCTCGACGCTGATGGCCGATGGCTTGTCGACGCTGTTGCTGATCCTCGGCCCGGAGCGGGGTTGGGACTATGCGGAAAAACACGATATCGCTGCTTTTTTTGTGATCCGTGCCGATAAAGCTTTCGTCACACGAACGAATTCGGCGTTTGACAGATTGCCGAAGGCTGCTGCGCATTAACATGTAGTGCAGGCAAAGCTGGCTTACGACGCGACCAAGGGTTAATGTGCGCGGCGTTCACGCATCTATAGACTGCACACCGAGATTTGATCCTTCATGTCGCTGCCGCGACGTGATTTAGCCGCAGGTGCCAGAGGGGTGCCTCGGCCTGTTCTGAGGAGTACGCATGGCTGTCTACAACTACGACGTAGTGGTACTGGGTTCCGGCCCCGCTGGAGAGGGTGCGGCAATGAACGCCGCCAAGGCAGGGCGCAAGGTCGCGATGGTCGACAGCCGCCGTCAGGTCGGTGGCAACTGCACCCACCTGGGGACCATCCCGTCCAAGGCCTTGCGTCACTCCGTGCGGCAGATCATGCAGTTCAACACCAACCCGATGTTCCGGGCCATCGGCGAGCCGCGCTGGTTCTCCTTCCCGGACGTGCTCAAGAGCGCCGAGAAGGTGATCGCCAAGCAGGTCGCCTCGCGCACCGGCTACTACGCCCGCAACCGGGTCGACCTGTTCTTCGGTACCGGCAGCTTCGCCGACGAACAGACCGTCGAAGTGGTCTGCCCCAACGGCGTGGTCGAAAAACTGGTGGCCAAGCACATCATCATCGCCACTGGCTCGCGTCCCTATCGCCCGGCCGACATCGATTTCAACCACCCGCGTATCTACGATAGCGACACCATCCTCAGCCTGGGCCACACTCCGCGCAAGCTGATCATCTATGGTGCCGGGGTGATCGGTTGCGAATACGCGTCGATCTTCAGTGGCCTGGGGGTACTGGTCGAGCTGGTGGACAACCGTGACCAGTTGCTGAGCTTCCTCGATTCGGAAATCTCCCAGGCGTTGAGCTATCACTTCAGCAACAACAACATCACCGTGCGCCACAACGAGGAGTACGACCGGGTCGAGGGCCTGGACAACGGGGTGATCCTGCACCTGAAGTCGGGCAAGAAGATCAAGGCCGACGCCTTGCTCTGGTGTAACGGCCGTACCGGCAACACCGACAAGCTGGGCATGGAGAACATCGGCGTCAAGGTCAACGGCCGTGGCCAGATCGAGGTGGACGAGAACTACCGTACCTGCCAGCCGAACATCTACGGTGCCGGCGACGTGATCGGCTGGCCGAGTCTGGCCAGTGCCGCCCACGACCAGGGCCGCTCGGCCGCGGGCAGCATCGTCGACAACGGCAGCTGGCGGTATGTCAACGATGTGCCAACCGGTATCTACACCATTCCGGAGATCAGTTCGATCGGCAAGAACGAGCATGAGCTGACCAAGGCCAAGGTGCCGTACGAAGTGGGCAAGGCATTCTTCAAGAGCATGGCCCGCGCCCAGATCGCCGGCGAGCCGCAAGGCATGCTGAAGATCCTGTTCCACCGCGAGACCCTGGAAGTGCTCGGTGTGCACTGCTTCGGCTACCAGGCTTCGGAGATCGTCCACATCGGCCAGGCGATCATGAACCAGCCGGGTGAGAACAACACCCTGAAGTACTTCGTCAACACCACCTTCAACTACCCGACCATGGCCGAAGCCTATCGGGTAGCTGCCTACGATGGCCTGAACCGGCTTTTTTGAGCGGCTCCGGCCGGTGGCCTGAGCCGGCCGGGGAGACCGATTTCAGCCTTTCCCAAGTGTGGCCGTGGCCAAACCGGGAAAGTCTGTAATCAGGCTATCGACGCCGAAGTCGGCGAGCCTGCGCATCAGCGCCGGCTCGTTGACTGTCCACACCGACACGTGCAGACCCTGACGCTGGGCCTTGAGCAGGCGTTCCGGGGTGCAGAGTGTCCAGTTCAGTGCCAGGAACTCGCAGCCATAGCTCTGGGCGACCTTCAGTGGGTCGAGCCAGGCATATTCGGCCACCAGGCCGCGTGACAGGTCCGGGGTCAGCTCCAGGGCGGCCTTGAGCACTTCGCGGGAGCTGGAGGTGATGGTGACCTTGTCCAGCAGGCCGAAGCGCTGTGCCAGTTCTCGAATCGCCAGTACCGTGGTCGCCGCGCGGGTGCGCGAGGCGCTCTTGACCTCCAGTTGCCAGTGCTCGAAATCGCACTGCTCGAACAGTTCCTCCAGGCGCGGGATCGGGCAGGCGGTGAGCCAGCCGGGGCCACCCTTGCGCGCATCGTAGGTCACCAGCTCGGCGGCGGTGTGCTCGACCACCTTGCCACGCCGGTCGGTGGTGCGTTTGAGGGTCGGGTCATGGATGACCATCAGTTCGCCATCCATGGACAGGTGCAAGTCCAACTCGCAGCGGCGGACGCCGTGTTTGAGGCATTCCTGGAAACTGGTCAGGGTGTTTTCCGGCGCTTCGCCTTTGGCGCCACGATGGCCATAAATCAGAGTCACGACTGCTCCTTACAAGGGAAAAATGATTCGGCAAGTAATCGGGGGCGCACGATGAACCCGAGGCTCAATGGGCCTCGGGGTCGTTCTGCTCGCGGGCCAGGCGCCGTTGCTGCGCCTGTTTCTGCAAGATATAGCGGGCCAGCAACTGGCGCTGGGCATCGGTCAATGATTCGAACTCGGTGCCGATTTCGAACGAGCCCAGGCTCTGCGGTTCGCAATGGGTGACCTTGGCCCGCAGCAACAGGCCCAGTGCCTGCGGCATCAGCACCAGCTTGATCGCCAGTCGGGTGCCGGCCGGGTAGGCCACGTCATGGCCGAACTCGAT
This sequence comes from Pseudomonas sp. Tof1, assembly GCF_055390395.1. NCBI lineage: Bacteria > Pseudomonadati > Pseudomonadota > Gammaproteobacteria > Pseudomonadales > Pseudomonadaceae > Pseudomonas > Pseudomonas sp. Tof1. Next base: position 2,050,591 of record NZ_AP024344.1, read on the forward strand.
ACCGCCTTCGGAGAGGACCACCGACTGCGGCTCGCCGATTTCGCCGAGGATGGTCATGGCCATCACCTGGCTCAGCAGATCGATGCGCTTGTTCTGGGATTTCAGGTAGGCTGAGAGGGCGCGGTCGCGCTCGGTGACCTGGCGCAGCAGGTGCTGCGACTCGAACTCGCTCAGGTGCAGTTCGCTCAACAGGTTGAAGAGCGGCGACGCATCCTGCAACACATCCTTGCCCGCTGCGTCGGCGGCGGACAGGGGGCGGATTTCCAGTGCGATCGTGTCCTCGATACGGTAGTATTCGCGGCGATCTTCTTCATCTAATGTCGACATGGCGAACCCAAGGCAGAGGCAATGGTCTGAGTGTAAAGCTGCTGACCCGCCCTCGCCACATGGACGTCTTCTTTTCCTTCGAACCAGCCCCCGACATGTTCAGACCACTCTTCGTATTTATCGGTACGCGTTATACCCGTGCAAAGCGTCGCAACCATTTTGTCTCCTTCATCTCCCTGACTTCGATCATCGGCCTCGCCCTGGGCGTGGTGGTGATGATCGTGGTGCTGTCGGTGATGAACGGCTTCGACCGGGAAATGCGCGATCGCGTGCTGGGCATGGTGCCCCACGCCACCATCGAATCGGGCGAGCCGATCAGCGACTGGCAGAGCCTGGCGGACAAGGTCCGGCAGAACCCGCAGGTGGCCGCCGTGGCACCCTTCACCCAGATGCAGGGGCTGCTGACCAACAACGGCCAGGTGCAGAAGGTGCTGCTCAACGCCATCGACCCGGCGCAGGAGCGCAAGGTGTCGATCATCGACCGCTTCATGCAGCAGGGCCAGCTCGATGCCCTGGCGCCGGGCAGCTTCGGCATCGTCATCGGTGACAAGGCCGCGACCAAGCTTGGCGTCGGCCTTGGCGACAAGCTGACCTTCGTCGCCCCGGAGGTTTCGGTGACGCCGGCGGGCATGTTCCCGCGGATGAAGCGCTTCACCGTGGTCGGGATCTTTCATGTCGGTGCCGGCGAGCTGGATGGCTACCTGGGCCTGACCAACCTCGACGACCTGGCGCGCCTGCACCGCTGGAAGCCGGACCAGGTCCAGGGGCTGCGGCTGAAGTTCGACGACCTGTTCCAGGCGCCGCGCACGGCCTGGGAGATCGCCCAGCAGTTGGGCGAAAACCATTACTACGCCCGTGACTGGACCCGTACCCACGGCAACCTGTACCAGGCGATCAAGATGGAAAAGGCCATGATCGGCCTGCTATTGCTGCTGATCGTCGCGGTTGCCGCATTCAACATCATTTCGACGCTGGTGATGGTGGTGAACGACAAGAAGGGCGATATCGCGATCCTGCGCACCCTGGGCGCCACGCCCGGGCAGATCATGGCGATCTTCATGGTCCAGGGCAGTGTGATCGGCGTGGTCGGCACACTCATTGGTGCGGCGGTGGGGATCTTCGCCGCGCTGAATGTCAGTGCCGCGATCTGCGCCCTCGAAGGCCTGATCGGCCACAAGTTCCTCAATGCCGACGTGTATTTCATCGACTACCTGCCGTCCCAACTGATGGCCGAGGACGTGTTGATGGTCTGTGGCGCGGCATTGGTCCTGAGTTTCCTCGCCACCCTGTATCCAGCCTGGCGTGCGGCGCGCACCCAGCCTGCGGAGGCGCTACGTTATGAGTGAGTTGGGCATGAGTGATAAAGCAGTGCTGAGTTGCCGCAACCTGGGCAAATCCTACGAGGAGGGCCCGGAGTCGGTGGTGGTGCTGTCCGGTCTGCAGCTTGAGCTGTACGCGGGCGAGCGGGTGGCGATCGTCGGCAGTTCCGGTTCGGGCAAGAGTACCTTGCTCAACCTGCTGGGCGGGCTGGATACGCCGTCCAAGGGGAGTGTCTGGCTGGCCGGCGAGGAGTTGTCGGCGCTGGGCGAAAAGGCCCGTGGATTGCTGCGCAACCGTGCGCTGGGCTTCGTCTACCAGTTCCACCACCTGCTGCCGGAATTCACCGCCCTGGAGAACGTCTGCATGCCGCTGCTGATCGGCCGTACGGCGATCCCCGAGGCGCGTCAGCGCGCCACGGCGTTGCTGGAGCGGGTAGGGCTGGGGCATCGCCTGGAGCACAAGCCGGCCGAGTTGTCCGGCGGTGAGCGCCAGCGCGTGGCGATCGCCCGGGCACTGGTGAACAAGCCCGGCCTGGTGATGCTCGACGAGCCGACCGGCAACCTCGACCACCATACCGCCCAGGGTATCCAGGACCTGATGCTGGAGCTCAGCACTTCGATGCAGACCGCGTTCCTGGTGGTGACCCATGACATGAACCTGGCGCGCCAGATGGACCGTGTGCTGCACCTGACCGACGGCAAGCTGGTCGCAATCTGATTCGCCCTGGCCGGCCCCGTGGGTGTCCTCGGTGGCCGGCTCGATTATTTTCTACGGTGGCCTGCGAATGTTCAGACCGTTATCGATTTTCATCGGCACGCGCTACACCCGTGCCAAACGCCGCAACCGTTTTGTCTCGTTCATCTCGATGACCTCGATGATTGGCCTCGCCCTGGGCGTGCTGGCGATGATCGTGGTGCTGTCGGTGATGAACGGCTTCCAGAAGGAAATGCAGTCGCGGATTCTCGGCATGGTGCCCCACGCGACCATCGTCGGGGTCAAGCCCATCGACGACTGGCAGCCGGTGGCTGCCGCGGCGATGCGCAATCCCCAGGTCACCGCGGCGGTGCCGTTCACCGAGATGGACGGCATGCTGTCGTACAAGGGGGCGATGCAGCCGATCCAGATCAGCGGGGTCGACCCGGCCCAGGAAGGCAAGGTCTCGATCGTTGCCCAGCATATCGTCCAGGGCAGGCTGGAAGACCTGAAGCCGGGCGAGTTCGGCGTGGTGATCGGTGAGATCACCGCCCGGCGTTTCCGCCTCAATGTCGGCGACAAGCTGACCCTGATCGTCCCGGAAGTGAGCCCCGATCCGGGTGGCATCACCCCACGCATGCAGCGCCTGAACGTGGTGGGCGTGTTCAAGGTCGGTGCCGAACTGGATGGTTCCATGGCGTTGATCCACATGGCCGACGCGGCGCAGATCCAGCACTGGCAGCCGAACCAGGTGCAGAGCGTGCGCCTGGCGGTCAAGGACCTGTATGCCGCGCCGCAGGTCTCCACCGCCATCGCCGGCGACCTGGGCGCCGGCTACAAGGCCGATGACTGGACTCACACCCAGGGGAGCCTGTTCAGCGCGATGAAGATGGAAAAGACCATGATCGGCCTGTTGCTGCTGATGATCGTCGCGGTGGCGGCGTTCAACATCATCGCGACGCTGATCATGGTGGTGAACGACAAGGGCGCGGACATCGCCATCCTGCGTACCATCGGCGCCACGCCGCGGCAGATCATGGCGATCTTCATGGTCCAGGGCACGGTGATCGGTATCGTCGGCACCCTGATCGGCGGTGTGCTCGGCGTGATCGCGGCGTTGAACGTCAGTGAGCTGGTGGGCTGGATCGAGCGGATCAGCGGGCAGCACATCTTCAGTTCCGACGTGTACTTCGTCAGCAACCTGCCGTCGCAGTTGCAGGGGGGAGATGTGGTGTTGATCTGTTCGGCCGGGTTCATCATGAGCTTTCTCGCGACGCTCTATCCGGCGTATCGCGCGGCGAAGACCGAGCCGGCGCAGGCGTTGCGCTACTCGTAAGCCGGGATACCGTTTTCGCGGGCAAGCCCGGCTCCTACAGATCGGTGTCGTATGCATCATGGGTGAACGACGCCGGACTGTAGGAGCCGGGCTTGCCCGCGAAGAGGCCCTCAAGCCTGGCACGGCAATTCGATGATGAACCGTGTCCAGCCTCCCTCCGATTCACAATGAATCCGCCCACCATGGGCCCGCACGATCGACTGGGTAATCGCCAGTCCCAGGCCGGCATGCTCGTTGCTCCCTTCATGGCGGGCCGGATCCGCCCTATAGAACCGGTCGAACAGCCGCGGCAGCGCTTGCGCCGCGATCCCTTCACCGCTGTTCTGCACACTGACACGCAGGCCTGCTGCCGTCGTCTCCAGATTGATCCGGATTTCACCACCCATCGGCGTGAAGCGCAGCGCGTTGTCCAGCAGATTGGACAGCGCCCGGCGCAACATGCTGCGATCGCCCAGCAGTTTCGCCGTGCCGCTGCGGCTCACGCGGACCTGGTTGTCTTCGGCCAGTGGTGCGAAGAACTCCAGCAGCACATCGGCCTCGTCGGCCAGTTCCAGCTGCTCGAACCTCGGGTTCAGCAGGCCATGGTCGGCCTTGGCCAGGTACAGCATGTCGTTGACCAGTTGCGCCATCCATTGCAGTTCCTCGAGGTTGCTGTGCAGCGCCTCGCGATAGTCCTCGAGTGGGCGTGGTCGGGTCAGGGTGACCTGGGTGTGGGTGAGCAGGTTCGACAGCGGCGTGCGCAGTTCGTGGGCGATATCGGCGGAGAACGCCGAGAGTCGCTGGAACGAGTCCTCCAGGCGCCCGAGCATGGCGTTGAAGGCCTGCCCCAGCTCGGCCAGCTCCGCCGGCATCTGCCCGATGCCTAGGCGTTGGGTCAGCGAGTGGGCGCAGATGCCGCCCGCCACTTCGCTCATGCGTCGCAGGGGGCGCAGGCCGCTGCGGGCGGCCCAGGCGCCGAGCAGGGCGGTGGCCAGGGCCGAAAGGCCGACCGTCAGCCAGATCAACTGCTGCATGCGCTGCAGGAAATGCTGGTGATGGGTGATGTCGAGGATCAGCGTCAGTTGGGCGGAGTCCGCCCGGCCCGGCGTCAGCGGTACATTGAAGATCCGGTAGGCGCTGGTGCCGCTCAGCAGGCTGTTCAGTCCGGCTTGGGCGGGCAGTTTCTCGGGCAGGGCGCGGGCGCTGTCGAACCAGAGCTGGCCGTCGGCGCCGTGGATTCTCAGGGCCAGGTCGGGGCGCAGGTTGATTTCGCCTTGCAGGCGCTCGTGCAGCGGCTGGAAGTCGCCGAGGTCGGCCACCTGGCCCAGCAGGCTGCGCAGTTCGGCCAGGCGCCCATCCAGCAACTGCTGGTCGAGTTCGACGAAGTGCGACTCGCTGGCCCGGCTGAACAGCACGCCGGCCACCAGCGACACCGTTGCGGTACAGGCGGCGAACAGCAGCGCCAGGCGCCCGGCGAGAGACAGACGCCGCATCACAGGGCCCGTTCTTCGAGTACGTAGCCCATGCCGCGCACGGTATGGATCAGCTTGTTGGAGTGGGCATCATCGATTTTCAGGCGCAGGCGGCGGATGGCGACCTCGATGACATTGGTGTCGCTGTCGAAATTCATGTCCCAGACCTGGGAAGCGATCAGCGATTTGGGCAGCACTTCGCCCTGGCGGCGCAGGAGCATTTCCAGCAGGGCGAATTCCTTGGCGGTCAGGTCGACGCGCTGGCCGGCCCGTTCGACCCGGCGGCGGATCAGGTCCAGGCGCAGGTCGGCAACCTGCAGGCTGGTGTCCTGGGTATTGCCGCCACCACGGCGCAGCAGGCTGCGGACCCGGGCCAGCAGTTCGGAAAAGGCGAAGGGCTTGACCAGGTAGTCGTCGGCACCCAGTTCCAGGCCGTGGACCCGGTCTTCTACCGCGTCGCGGGCAGTGAGGAACAGCACCGGGATTTCCAGGCCGGCGGCGCGCACCGTCTGGAGGATCTGCCAGCCGTCGCGGCCGGGCAGCATGACGTCGAGGATCAGCAGGTCGTAGTCGCCGGTCAGCGCCAGGTGCTGGCCGCTGGTGCCATCCGCCACCAGCTCGCAGTTGAAGCCGGCCTCGTTGAGGCCCTGGCGCAGGTATTGGCCGGTTTTCGCTTGGTCTTCGACGATCAGCAGTTTCATGGATGACTCGTGGCAAATGGAACGGTAACGTTATACAGGTCGTCCGGCGCTTCGGGCCCAAGCTGACAAAGTTGTAATCTGCCGGTCAGGCTGGTGGCAGCGCTCTGGTTCTACAGTCTTGCACAGAGTGAAACCTATTCCATTGGAGTGTGACCATGTTTGTGCGCAACAGTCTCGTGTTTGCCGGCCTGCTGCTGAGTTCCGCGGCCCTGGCCTCGCCCGCCGGGCATTATGACTTCGGTCAGCCGGCACCGGCCTCGAAGGCGACCCGTACCATCGAAGTGACCATGACCGATATCGCTTTCGATGCCAAGGAGCTGGAGGTCAAGGCCGGCGAGACCGTGCGTTTCGTGCTGGTCAACAAGGGTCAATTGCTGCATGAGTTCAACCTGGGCGAGGCGGCGATGCATGCCGCGCACCAGCAGGAAATGCTCAAGATGCAGCAGAGCGGCATGTTGACGCCGACCGGCATGAAGATGCCGGCGATGGATCATTCCAGCATGGCGGGCGGTGCCATGGATCACGGCATGATGAAGCATGACGACCCCAACAGCGTGCTGGTCGAGCCAGGCAAGACCGCCGAACTGACCTGGACCTTCAGCAAGGCCGGCAGCCTGGAGTTCGCCTGCAATATCCCCGGTCACTACCAGGCGGGCATGGTTGGCCGGCTGAAAATTGACCGCTGAGGCAGGTCGTCTGCCTTTGCACGCTGAAAGCCGGGCGTAAACCCGATAGACTTGTCGGGTTCATTCTTTCAGGTTTTCGTTATGCATCCCGCAGCCGAACATTCGCCGCTGGGCAAGTCCAGTGAATACATCGCCACTTATACGCCATCCTTGCTGTTCCCGATTCCGCGCGCCGCGAAATGGGCCGAGCTGGGGTTGAGTGCCGAGACCTTGCCCTATCACGGCGTGGACTTCTGGAACTGCTTCGAGCTGTCCTGGCTGCTGCCGTCCGGCAAGCCGGTGGTGGCCATCGGCGAGTTCAGCATTCCGGCCGACTCGCCGAACATCATCGAGTCCAAGTCGTTCAAGCTGTATCTCAACTCCCTGAACCAGACGCCGTTTGCCGATATCCCGAGCCTGGAGGCGGTGCTGCGCGCCGATCTGTCGGCGGCGGCGGGCAAGCCGGTGGGGGTGCGTATTCGTCGGCTGGGCGACGTACAGGCAGAAGGTGTGGTGGCCTTGCCGGGCACCTGTATCGATGACCTGGATATCAGTGTCAGTGACTACGCCCATCCGCGTCCTGAGCTGCTGCGTTGCGATCCGTCGCGCGTGGTCGAGGAAAGCGTGCACAGCCATCTGCTCAAGTCCAACTGCCCGGTGACCAGCCAGCCGGACTGGGGCAGCGTGGTGGTGGAATATCGTGGGGCCGCGCTGGACCATGCCAGCCTGCTGGCGTACCTGGTGAGTTTCCGTCAGCACTCGGACTTCCACGAGCAGTGCGTGGAGCGGATCTTCCTCGACCTGCAGCGGTTGCTCAAGCCGGAAAAACTGACGGTGTATGCGCGCTATGTGCGCCGGGGCGGGCTGGATATCAACCCGTACCGCAGTACCGAGGTGGTGGCGTTCCAGAACCGGCGGCTGGTACGCCAGTAACCCATCTGGTACGCCCCTGTGGGAGGCGGTTCCCCTCAGAGCTGACGGCTTCTGCGCAGCGGGTCAGGCCAAGTGAGCAGGCATGAAAAAGCCCCGACGAGTCGGGGCTTTTTCCATTGCGCTGTCGCTTAGGCCTGAACGACCGGGATCTTCGCGTTGGCCGCGGCTTCGCGGAACTCGGCGATCTGGTCGAAGCTCAGGTAGCGATAGATGTCGGCAGCCATGCTGTCGATGTTCTTCGCGTACTCCATGTACTCCTCGACGGTCGGCAGCTTGCCGAGAATCGAAGAGACCGCCGCCAGCTCGGCCGAAGCCAGGTAGACGTTGGTGGAGTCACCCAGGCGGTTCGGGAAGTTACGGGTCGAGGTGGAGACCACGGTCGAACCGGTCTGCACACGTGCCTGGTTACCCATGCACAGCGAGCAGCCCGGCATTTCCATGCGCGCACCGGCCTTGCCGTAGATGCCGTAGTAGCCTTCCTCGGTCAGCTGGTGAGCGTCCATCTTGGTCGGCGGAGCCAGCCACAGACGGGTCGGGATGCCGCCCTTGACCTTGTCCAGCAGCTTGCCGGCAGCGCGGAAGTGACCGATGTTGGTCATGCACGAACCGATGAACACTTCGTCGATCTTGTCACCGGCAACGGTGGACAGCAGACGGGCGTCGTCCGGGTCGTTCGGCGCGCAGAGCACAGGCTCCTTGACGTCGGCCAGGTCGATCTCGATGACCGCGGCGTACTCGGCGTCCTTGTCGGCTTCCAGCAGTTCGGGCTTGGCCAGCCAGGCTTCCATCGCCTGGGCGCGACGCTCCATGGTGCGGGCATCGCCGTAGCCTTCGCCGATCATCCAGCGCAGCAGGGTGATGTTCGACTTCAGGTATTCGGCGATCGCCTCTTCCGGCAGCTTGATGGTGCAGCCGGCAGCGGAACGCTCGGCCGAGGCGTCGGACAGTTCGAAGGCTTGTTCGACGGTCAGGTCGTTCAGGCCTTCGATCTCCAGGATGCGGCCGGAGAAGATGTTCTTCTTGCCTTTCTTCTCTACGGTCAGCAGGCCCTGCTGGATCGCGTAGTAAGGGATGGCGTGAACCAGGTCGCGCAGGGTGATGCCAGGCTGCAGCTTGCCCTTGAAGCGAACCAGTACCGACTCGGGCATGTCCAGCGGCATGACGCCGGTGGCGGCCGCGAAGGCCACCAGGCCGGAACCGGCCGGGAAGGAGATACCGATCGGGAAGCGGGTGTGGGAGTCGCCACCGGTGCCGACGGTGTCAGGCAGCAGCATGCGGTTCAGCCAGCTGTGGATGATGCCGTCGCCTGGACGCAGGGACACGCCGCCACGAGTCATGATGAAGTCGGGCAGGGTGTGGTGGGTCTTGACGTCGATCGGCTTCGGATACGCCGCGGTGTGGCAGAAGGACTGCATCACCAGGTCGGCGGAGAAGCCCAGGCAGGCCAGGTCCTTCAGTTCGTCACGGGTCATTGGACCGGTGGTGTCCTGGGAGCCGACGGTGGTCATCTTCGGTTCGCAGTAGGTGCCCGGGCGGATGCCCTCGACGCCGCAAGCCTTGCCGACCATCTTCTGCGCCAGGGTGAAGCCCTTGGTGCTGGCCGCCGGTGCTTCAGGTGCCTTGAACAGGTCCGATGGTGGCAGGCCCAGCTCGGCGCGAGCCTTGCCGGTCAGGCCGCGACCGACGATCAGCGGAATACGGCCGCCGGCGCGGACTTCGTCCAGCAGTACTTCGGTTTTCAGTTCGAAGCTGGTGACCAGCTCGTCGCTGCCGTGGCGGCGCACTTCGCCCTTGAACGGATAGACGTCGATGACGTCGCCCATAGCCAGGTTGGTGCAGTCGAATTCGATCGGCAGGGCGCCGGCGTCTTCCATGGTGTTGTAGAAGATCGGGGCGATCTTGGTGCCGAAGCAGAAGCCACCGGCGCGCTTGTTCGGTACGTACGGAATGTCGTCGCCGAAGAACCACAGCACCGAGTTGGTGGCGGATTTGCGCGAGGAACCGGTACCGACCACGTCACCGACGTAGGCAACCGGGAAGCCCTTGGCCTTGACCGCTTCGATCTGTGCCAGTGGGCCGACCGAACCTGGCTGGGAAGGCTCGATGCCGTCGCGGGCCATTTTCAGCATGGCCAGGGCGTGCAGCGGAATGTCGGGGCGCGACCAGGCGTCCGGGGCAGGGGACAGGTCGTCGGTGTTGGTTTCGCCAGGCACCTTGAACACGGTCAGGGTGTATTTCTCGGCGATGGCCGGACGGGCGGTGAACCATTCACCGGCGGCCCAGGATTCCAGGACGGCCTTGGCGTGGGCGTTGCCAGCCTTGGCTTTTTCAGCCACGTCGTGGAAAGCGTCGAACATCAGCAGGGTGTACTTGAGTTGCTCGGCGGCAACCGGCGCCAGCTCGGCGTCGTCCAGCAGGGCAACCAGGGTCTCGATGTTGTAGCCGCCCTGCATGGTGCCGAGCAGTTCAACCGCGCGCTTCTTGTCCAGCAGCGGGGACTTGGCTTCGCCCTTGGCCAGGGCGGAAAGGAAGCCGGCCTTGACGTAGGCGGCTTCGTCCACTCCAGGCGGAACGCGGTTGGTGATCAAGTCTACGAGGAAAGCTTCTTCGCCAGCCGGGGGATTCTTCAGCAGCTCGACCAGGCCTGCGGTTTGTTCGGCGTTAAGCGGCTGGGGCACGATACCCAGGGCTGCGCGCTCTTCGATATGTTTGCGGTAGGCTTCAAGCACAGTTATTACCCTCATCAGTGGTCCCAAATGGGTGTCCGGGACGCTCATCCAGAAATGCACGGCACTCATGCGCTGTAGGGGCTTTTTGGGCCGCTTGGCCAGAGTTTCCGCGATTTCCAACAGAAGCTGTTTTCAAAGTTTTACGCCTTCGGAACGGAGCAGATGAGGGTCGGCGCGGGAACTTCCGGGCGGAAATTCCCGAGCCAACGTCGTTCTTCAGGATGAGGGTGACTGACACCCGGCGGATGAAGCGCCCTGGGACGGCTCCACCCTAAACTGTGCTCGTGACGCTTTGAAAACAGCTTCCAACGGACATTGGCGCCTAAAAAGGCAGAACGATTCTACGGCATATTCCAAAGAAAGGTAAGGTAAGCCCTACAGGTTCGGGGGTGACCCTTGTTAGACAAAGGGCTAACATGCGGGCCTGTTTTGCTTCCGCGCGTTTGTCCTGCCCATGCCCAATCAGACTATCAAGACCCCCTGCGTCGGCCTCTGCTCCACGGTTTACGGTGACCTGGTGTGTCGCGGCTGCAAACGCTTCCACCATGAAGTGATCCACTGGAATGGCTACAGCGAGGAGCAGAAGCGTGCGGTGTGGCTGCGTCTGGAACAGTTGCTGGTGCAGGTGATGGTGGCCAAGCTGGAGGTGTTCGACCCGCTCAGGCTGCGCCAGCAACTGGAGGCGCGCAAGATCCGCTTCGTGCCCCATCAGTCGGAGTATTGCTGGGCCTATCAGCTGATTGCGCGAGGAGCGCGGGTGATCAACCAGCTGGAGGCCTATGGCATGGTGCTGCTGCCGGAGTTTCGTGACTGGGGGCTGCCGGAGTTGCGCGATGCCATCGATCGCGAGTTCTTCCTGCTGTCCGAGGCGCACTACGAGCGCTATATCGCGCCGGGGTTTCTCAAGGAGGCGCTGGGCCCCTGAACCGGACGCCGGCAGGCCTCAGCCCCTGGCCAGTTCCTCCAGGTGGTCGGTGATCTCCTGGGTCTTGAGCACCAGCACATCACTTTCCAGTGAGTCCAGCACCACTTCCGCGGTATTGCCGATCAGTGCCCCGGAAATCCCGGTCCGCGCCACCGTGCCGATCACCGTGACCACTGCGCCCAGCTTGTGGGCCGTGTGCGGAATCAAGACGTCCGCCGGCCCCTCGGCAATGTGCAGGTGTTCGTCATCGACGTCGAATTCCGCCTGGAAGGCCCGGCATTGCTCGCGATAGCGCGCCTCGATGGTTTCCCGCAACTGGTACACCGGATCGGCGGCCGAGAGCATCGGCGAGGGATGGGCGCTGATCACGTGAAGGTGGCCCTTGGCCAGGCTGGCTATGTCATAGCCATGATCGATGATGTTCGCATGCAGGTGTCGATGGCCCTCGTCGGCGTTGCCGACATCCACCGCGGCGAGAATCACCCCGCCGGCCCAGGGCGTCTCGGTCTTGACCATCAGCACCGCGCAGGGGCAGAAACGCAGCAGTTTCCAGTCCGAAGGGGTCAGCAGGGCCCTTTTCAGCGGGCTGTCGGGGCGGTGCTGCTTGATCACCAGGCCGCAGCCTTCGGCCTGTTGCACGCCGATGATGGTGTCGTGCAGGGTCTTGTCCCAGGACTGTTCCGCCGTGGCGCTGTAGCCGTCGTCATGCAACTGGCTCTTGAGCAGCGAGAGCAGGGCGCTATGGTCGTGCCGCGGGTCGCACATCAGCAGATGCAGGTGGGCATCCGTGACCTTGGCGATCAGTTTGGCGCGGTTGAGCGCCAGGCTGTGGGCGTGATCGGGGTCGAGTATCACCAGAATGCTGCGAATGGCTTGCATGGTCAGCGTGCTCCCAGAGGTTCGAAGGCGGCATGACCTAACTATAGTTGCCCTGCGTTCGCCCCGAACTTGATGCATATCAAGGACGATGGCTGGTGGTCCGCCCCGGGACCCGTATAATCGGCGGCCTTGAGTTGCCTGACCCCTTGTGAGCCCCATGTTGCCGATTCTTTCGTTGTTCGACCCCCTTCGCTGCGCACTGCCGGGAGCCTTCCTGTGAACCTGCCGGAAATTCATGAGTTTCTCGGCTGTCGCACGCCGGACGCCTGGGTGCAGGCGGCGCTGGCCGATCAGGAAACCCTGCTGATCGACCACAAGAACTGCGAGTTCAAGGCGGCGAGCACGGCCCTGAGCCTGATCGCCAAGTACCATTCGCATGTCGACCTGATCAACATGATGTCGCGGCTGGCGCGGGAGGAACTGGTGCACCACGAGCAGGTGATGCGCCTGATGAAGCGTCGTCGGATCGACTTGCGCCAGCTTTCCGCCGGCCGCTACGCCTCGGGCCTGCGCAAGGTGGTGCGCAACCACGAGCCGGTGAAACTGGTGGACACGCTGGTGGTCGGGGCCTTTATCGAGGCCCGCAGTTGTGAGCGTTTCGAGGCCCTGGTGCCGCACCTGGATGAAGAGTTGGGCAAGTTCTATTTCGGCCTGCTCAAGAGCGAGGCCCGGCATTTCCAGGGTTATCTGAAGCTGGCCTACCAGTATGGCGACGCTGCGGATATCGCCCGGGTGATCGACAAGGTCCGGCTGGTGGAGCAGGAGCTGATCGAGTCGCCGGACGTCGAGTTTCGCTTCCACAGCGGTGTCCCGGCTGTCTAGTGGCCTGTGTGGCTAATTCGCGCACTCAACGCCGGGTCCAGGGCTTCGCCAGACTGCGTTGCCATTCCTCGCCGTAGCTCGGCTACGACTCGTCATGGCGCCTTGCCTGGCAAACCCCTGGACCCGAATTTGAGTATTCGAATTAACCGTACAGGCCACTAGGCGCGAACCAGCTTTTCCAGTGCCGCCTCGGCCAGGAACGACGAGCGGCTCTTGATCCGGTGGTCGCGCACGTAGCGGTCGATGCGCTGGATCACGAAGCCGGGAAGGGTCACGTTGACCTTCTCGGTCTTGCCCAGGTAGGGCGAAATATCGATTTCCAGCAGGCCCCAACCCATTTCGGCAAAGTCGGGGTTTTGCCGGTGGGCCAGCAATGGCGACGGCATCGGTACCCGCTCGCCGCTCGAGGCGATTTCCTCCAGGCGGATGTGGGCGATTTCGATGGCGGCGTCATAGGCTTCCTCGAAGCTGTCGCCGGCGGTCACGGCGCCTGGAATGTCCGGGATCTGTACGCCGGTGGCGGTGTGTTCATCACCCCATTCAATGGCAATGGGATATTGCATGATGTCCTCCTGGGTGAGCCGGTTCATGGCAGGCCCGCCCGTTTCCTTGTTTTTCAACCCTTGAAGCCCTGACCACCTGGTTCAGGAAAGCCTGACTGTCCTTCCATCAGACAGCGATTTCGAAGGTGTTCCCAGAGTTATTTCTCGAAAGTCGGCGCCACTCGTCTCCCGGCAGGTGAGGCGAGGTGGCAGGGCCGGTGTTCAGTGCGCTTTCGTCCAAGCCGGAGGCTGCCTATTTCCGCCGGCTATCAGCCGGTGCCTTCCATCGGTTGTTTGAAAAGCTTGCTAACAATTTCTTTGACATTAACTGCCTAGGCAGTAATATCTGAGCAACTCTCTGCCTAGGCAGCTTTCTGGTGACTCTATGAAGCATTTCCTTCCGGAAGACTTTCACAACTGCCATCTCGGCCTGCTCCTGGGGCGCGCGGCGTTGCTCAAGGACCGGATCATCGATACCCACATGGTGCCGTACGGCATTACCGCGGCGCAGTTCAAGGTGCTGATCATCATGGCCCAGTTCGGCGTCGATTCGCCGGCCGAGCTGTGCCGCCACCTGTCCATCGACAGCGGCTCGATGACGCGGATGCTCGATCGCCTGGAGCAGAAGGAACTGCTGGTGCGCCAGCGTTCGGAGGGTGATCGGCGTCAGGTCCGTCTGGTACTGACCGAACAGGGCCAGGCCCTGGCGGACCGCCTGCCGGAAATCGGTGCCGACGCCATGAACGAATTGGCGGGTGCGATCACCCGGGACGAGCTGCAGACCCTGGAAGACATTCTCAAGAAGATTTTGCTGGCAGCCGGGGACTCGATCACCCAGTTGCGGCTGGGTGAAAAAAATGAACGGTAAAACCTTGCGCAGCGGTTTCAGTCTGATGTTCCTGGCGATGGCCCTGGCGGGCTGTGCCAGCTACCAGGGGCTGACGACGTCTGGAGTGAGCCTGGAGGCGAAGGATCTCAAGGCTGAACAGTCGCTCAAGGGTATCCGGCTGTCGCCGGCGGCCTGGCCGTCGAATGACTGGTGGAAAAGCCTGGGCGACCCGCAGCTCGACGGGCTGATCCAGGAAGCGCTGCGCGACAGCCCGGACATGCAGGTCGCCAGTGCGCGGACCCACCAGGCCAGCGCCGCGGCCTATGCCGCCGATGCCGCCCGCCTGCCGACCCTCGATGCCAGCGCCGGGGTGACCCGTTCCCGCCTGCCTCGTGACCAGGACCCGAGCGGGCAGGGTGGCAACTACGACACCGTGCGCAAGCTGGGCCTGGACTTCAACTACACCTTCGACCTCTGGGGCGGCCAGCGTGACGCCTGGGAGGCCGCGCTCGGTCAGGCGCGGGCTGCCGAGGTCGACCAGCAGGCGGCACGCCTGACCCTGGCCGGCGATGTGGCGCGGGCCTACAGCAACCTGGGCGAGGCGCATATCGTCTATGACCTGGCCAACGATGATCTCAAGCGCACCCGGCAGATGCTCGAACTGGGCCAGCGCCGCCTGAGTGCCGGAATCGACAGCCACTACCAGTATCAGCAGACCGAAAGCCTAGCCGCCAGCTCCGAGGAGCAGGTGATCGATGCACGCAAGAAACTGCAGAGCGCCAAGGTCGCCCTGGCCGTCTTGCTGGGCAAGGGGCCGGACCGCGGCAACGAGCTGGCCCGGCCGAAAATCCTCCAGCCCGCGGTGGTCGCCCTGCCTTCGAGCCTGCCGGCAGAGCTGCTGGGCCGGCGTCCGGACCTGGTGGCCGCGCGTTGGCGGGTCGAGGCCGCGAGCAAGGATATCGCCGCCGGCAAGACGCGTTTCTACCCCAATCTCAACCTGAGTGCCGCGGCCGGCACCGAGGCCTTGCTGGGCGACGCCCTGTTCGGTTCGGCCAGCCGTTTCTTCAGCATCGCGCCGACCGTTTCGCTGCCGATCTTCGACGGCGGCCGCCTGCGTGCCGGGCTCGATGCGAAGGATGCCGACTACGACCTGGCGGTGGCGCAGTACAACAAGAGCCTGGTCAAGGCGCTGGGAGATGTCAGCGACACGATCCAGCAGTTGCGCGAGATCGCCCGGCAGATCGCTGTCCAGCAGCATGCGGCGGATATCGCCCAGCAGTCCTATGACACCGTGGTCCAGCGTTATGGCGCCGGCATCGGCAACTACCTGGACGTGCTGACCATCGAGCAGACCCTGTTGCAGGCCCAGCGCCAGCTGGCGGAACTGAATGCCCAGCAGATCGACCTTTCCATTCAACTGATGCAGGCCCTGGGCGGCGGATTCCACGCCGAGAACATCGCCCTGGGCGATTCGAGCCCGGCTGCACGGACCCACTAATTCAAGGTACTTGTCATGGCTAACCCTGCCCAAAACAACTCCGTTGAAAACAACCCCGGTGCCGCCAACTCCGGCAAACGCAAGATCATGCTCCTGGCCCTCGCCCTGGTGGTCGCCGTCGGCGGCGCGGCGGTCTGGGGCTGGCACGAACTCTATGGCCGCTGGAGCGAAGGTACCGACGACGCCTATGTCAATGGCAACGTGGTGGAGATCACGCCGCAGATCACCGGTACGGTGGTCAGCATCGGTGCCGATGACGGTGACCTGGTCCATGAGGGGCAGGTGCTGGTGAACTTCGACCCGAGCGATGCCGAAGTCGGCCTGCAGAGCGCCGAGGCCAATCTGGCCAAGACCGTGCGCCAGGTGCGCGGCCTGTACAGCAACGTCGACGGCATGAAGGCCCAGGTGGTGGCGCAGAAGGCGGCCGTGCAGAAGGCCCAGGAAAACTACACCCGCCGCAGGAATCTCGCCGCCAGCGGTGCGATCTCCCAGGAGGAACTGTCCCACGCCCGTGACGACCTGACCTCGGCCCAGAGCGCCTTGAGCAACGCCGAGCAGCAACTCAACAGCAGCAATGCACTGGTCGACGACACGGTGGTGTCCAACCATCCCGATGTGAAGGCGGCCGCTGCTCAGTTGCGCCAGGCGTACCTGGCTCATGCCCGGAGCACGCTGGTCGCGCCGGTGACCGGTTATGTCGCCAAGCGCACCGTGCAGCTCGGTCAGCGTGTACAGCCGGGGGCCGCATTGATGGCGGTGATTCCGCTGGACCAGTTGTGGATCGATGCCAACTTCAAGGAAACCCAGCTGCGCCAGATGCGGATCGGCCAAGCGGTGGACATCGAGGCCGATCTGTACGGCAGCGACGTGAAATACAGCGGTACCATCGACAGCCTCGGCGCCGGTACCGGCAGCGCCTTCGCCCTGTTGCCGGCGCAGAACGCCACCGGTAACTGGATCAAGATCGTCCAGCGGGTGCCGGTGCGTGTGCACATCAACGCCGAGGATCTGGTCAAGCATCCGCTGCGGATCGGCTTGTCGACCCAGGTCGAGGTCGACCTGCACGACCAGAGTGGTCCGGTGCTGGCACAGCAGCCGCCCCAGAAGGCTTCGTTCAGCACCAACGTCTATCAGCAGCAGTTGGCTGACGCCGATGCGGTGATCAACCGCCTGATCCATGAGAACAGCGCAACGGCGGCCAAGACCGCGCAGCGCTGAGTCGCCAGTCCCCCGCTGCGGCCCTCGCGGTCGCAGCGCCTGCCCCGTTCCAAAGGATTCGCGATGAGTTCGAACGCATCATTTTCCCCGCCGAGCCTGTTGCTCAGCACCATCGGCCTGTCGCTGGCGACCTTCATGCAGGTGCTCGACACCACCATCGCCAACGTGGCGCTGCCGACCATTTCCGGCAACCTGGGGGTGAGTTCGGAGCAGGGCACCTGGGTCATCACTTCCTTTGCCGTCAGCAACGCCATCGCCCTGCCGTTGACCGGCTGGTTGAGCCGGCGCTTCGGTGAGGTGAAGCTGTTCATCTGGGCCACGTTGCTGTTCGTGCTGGCCTCGTTTCTCTGCGGTATTTCCACCTCGATGCCCGAACTGGTGGGCTTCCGGGTGCTCCAGGGCTGGTGGCCGGCCCGCTGTATCCGATGACCCAGACGCTGCTGATCGCCGTCTATCCGCCGGCGAGGCGAGGCATGGCCCTGGCGTTGCTGGCGATGGTCACGGTGGTCGCGCCGATTGCCGGGCCGATCCTCGGTGGCTGGATCACCGACAGCTACAGCTGGCCGTGGATTTTCTTCATCAACGTGCCGATCGGAATTTTTGCCGCCGCCGTGGTGCGTCAGCAGCTCAAGGCGCGGCCGGTGGTGATCAGTCGGCAGCCGATGGATTATGTCGGCCTGCTGACCCTGATCATCGGTGTCGGCGCGCTGCAGGTGATCCTAGACAAGGGTAACGACCTGGACTGGTTCGAATCGAATTTCATCGTCATCGGCGCGGTGATTTCGGCGATCGCCCTGGCGGTGTTCGTCATCTGGGAAATGACCGATGCGCATCCGGTGGTCAACCTGCGGCTGTTCGCCTACCGCAACTTCCGCATCGGCACCATCGTGCTGATCCTCGGTTACGCCGGGTTCTTCGGCATCAATCTGATTCTGCCGCAGTGGTTGCAGACCCAGATGGGCTATACCGCGACCTGGGCGGGGCTGGCGGTGGCGCCGATCGGCATCCTGCCGGTGCTGATGTCGCCCTTCGTCGGCAAGTACGCCAACCGGGTCGACCTGCGCCTGCTGGCCGGGATCGCCTTCCTGGCCATCGGCCTGAGTTGCTTCATGCGTGCCGGCTTCACCAACGAGGTGGACTTCGAGCACGTGGCGCTGGTGCAACTGTTCATGGGGATCGGCGTGGCGCTGTTCTTCATGCCGACCTTGAGCATCCTGATGTCGGACCTGCCGCCGCAGCAGATCGCCGACGGTGCCGGCCTGGCGACCTTCCTGCGTACGCTCGGCGGCAGTTTTGCCGCATCCCTGACCACCTGGATCTGGATTCGCCGGGCGGACCAGCATCATGCCTACCTGAGCGAAAGCATCACGCCGTTCGACCCGGCGACGCGCGAGGCGCTGAACAATCTCGGTGGCGCGGGGAGCCAGGCCTACAGCCAGCTGGATCAGATTCTCAACAGCCAGGCCTACATGCTGTCGACCGTGGACTACTTTACGCTGCTCGGGTGGGGCTTCATGGGCTTGATGCTGCTGGTCTGGCTGGCCAAGCCGCCGTTCGCGGCGAAGGCCGGGCCAGCGTCGGCCGGGCATTAATCCGAGTCAGGCCCATTCGCGGGCAAGCCCGGCTCCTACAGTTCAACGTCGTTTGATGCATTAATGTAAGACGTGAATCTGTAGGAGCCGGGCTTGCCCGCGAAGCTTTTTACTGGAGCAGGGGCAACGCCGGCGGTGGCGGAAACTCGAACTCGCCCAGGTGGAATCCCTGCTCGTCCACCTGCAATGCCCAGCCCTGGCGATCCCAGTCACCCAGCACGATTCGCTTCGCCGCCTGGCTGCCGAGCTGCAGCTTGTGAATCGCCGGCCTGTGGGTGTGGCCGTGGACCAGGGTGTGCACGCCATACTGCTGCATGATCCGCGGGATCTCCTCCGGGGTCACATCAACGATGTCGTTGGCTTTCATCCGGGTTTGCGCCCGGCTTTCGCTGCGCAGCTTGCGCGCCAGCTTGTGCCGGGTACGCAACGGCAGGTGCCGCAGGATGAACAGGCTGATGGGGTTGCGCAGGTAGCGACGCAGGCGCATGTAGGCCTCGTCGCGGGTGCACAGGCTGTCGCCGTGCATCAACAGCACCGGCTCGCCATTGATCTGCACCACGCTCGGGTCCTTGAGCAGCGTGGCTCCGGCTGCCTTGCAGAAGGCCTTACCGAGCAGGAAATCGCGGTTGCCGTGCATCAGGAAAATCGGGGTGCCGCCCTCGCTGACCTCGCGCAGTGCCGCGCAGATCGAGCGTTGGAAAGGGGTCATGGCATCGTCGCCGATCCAGGCTTCGAAGAAGTCGCCAAGGATATACAACGCTTGTGCCGAACGGGCGCGTCCGGCGAGGAAACCCAGAAACGCCCGGGTGATGTCCGGGCGCTCCTCTTCCAGATGCAAGTCTGAAATCAGCAGTATCACTCAACGATCTCGGCTTTCTCGATGATCACGTCTTCTGCCGGTACGTCCTGGTGGCCTGCCTTCATGGTGGTGGCAACGCCCTTGATGCTGTCGACCACTTCAGTACCGGCGATCACCTTGCCGAATACCGCGTAGCCCCAGCCCTGAACGGTCTTGGCGCTGTGGTTGAGGAAACCGTTGTCGGTGACGTTGATGAAGAACTGCGCGGAAGCCGAATGCGGCTCCATGGTACGGGCCATGGCGATGGTGTACTTGTCGTTCGACAGGCCGTTGTCCGCTTCGTTCTGGATGCTTGGGCGCTTGTCTTTCTTTTCCTTCATGCCTGGCTCGAAACCGCCGCCCTGGATCATGAAGTTGCCGATGACGCGGTGGAACACGGTGTTGCTGTAATGGCCGGCCTTGACGTATTCAACGAAGTTGGCAACGGTCAGCGGGGCTTTTTCGGCGTTCAGCTCGAGAACGATCTCGCCGTGGTTGGTGGTCAGTTTGACTTGAGTCATGGTAGCTATCGCTCTGTTCAGGAAATTCGTGGGACGTGGCCGGCCCCTTCAAGGGGCTGCGCCACAACCTGGGCGGGGAGTTTAACGTGCTTGCCGGGCATTTCGAGGGTTTTTATACCGCCGGTATTAAAAGCAGCGGTTTTCCGGCTGGCCCTGTCAGGGGCTTGACAGGTTCGGCTATGATAGGAGTTTTGATTGACCCGGCCTATCCGGGCCACGCACTTGTTACGTCCAAGGATCTTATGAGCAAGCCCACTGTCGACCCTACTTCGAACGCCAAGACCGGCCCGGCTGTCCCGGTCAACTTCCTGCGCCCGATCATTCAGGCCGACCTGGATTCGGGCAAGCACACCCAGATCGTCACGCGTTTTCCGCCTGAGCCCAACGGCTACCTGCACATCGGTCACGCCAAGTCGATCTGCGTGAACTTCGGTTTGGCCCAGGAGTTCGGTGGCGTCACGCACCTGCGTTTCGATGACACCAACCCGGCCAAGGAAGATCAGGAGTACATCGACGCCATCGAGCGTGACGTCAAGTGGCTGGGTTTCGAGTGGGCCGGCGAAGTGCGCTACGCCTCGCAGTATTTCGATCAACTGCACGACTGGGCGGTCGAACTGATCAAGGCCGGCAAGGCCTATGTCGACGACCTGACTCCAGAGCAGGCCAAGGAATACCGCGGCAGCCTGACCGAACCGGGCAAGAACAGCCCGTTCCGCGAGCGTTCCGTCGAGGAGAACCTCGACTTGTTCGCGCGCATGAAGGCTGGTGAGTTCAAGGACGGCGAGCGTGTATTGCGGGCCAAGATCGACATGGCTTCGCCGAACATGAACCTGCGTGATCCGATCCTCTATCGTATCCGCCATGCCCATCACCACCAGACCGGTGACAAGTGGTGCATCTACCCGAACTATGACTTCACTCACGGTCAGTCGGATGCCATCGAGGGCATCACCCATTCGATCTGCACCCTGGAATTCGAAGGCCATCGTCCGCTGTACGAATGGTTCCTGGACAACCTGTCGGTGCCGTGCAAGCCGCGCCAGTACGAGTTCTCGCGGCTGAACCTGAACTACACCATCACCAGCAAGCGCAAGCTCAAGCAACTGGTGGACGAGAAGCACGTCAATGGTTGGGACGACCCGCGCATGTCGACCCTGTCAGGCTTCCGTCGTCGCGGCTACACGCCCAAATCCATCCGCAACTTCTGCGAGATGGTGGGCACCAACCGTTCCGACGGTGTGGTGGACTTCGGCATGCTGGAATTCAGCATCCGTGACGACCTCGACCAGAGCGCGCCACGCGCCATGTGCGTGCTGCGTCCGCTGAAGGTGGTGATCACCAACTACCCGCAAGGCCAGGTCGAGAACCTCGAACTGCCCTGCCATCCGAAGGAAGACATGGGGGTGCGCCAGTTGCCGTTCGCCCGTGAGATCTACATCGATCGCGACGATTTCATGGAAGAGCCGCCCAAGGGTTACAAGCGACTGGAACCGGCGGGTGAGGTGCGCCTGCGCGGCAGCTACGTGATCCGTGCCGACGAGGCGATCAAGGATGCTGATGGCAACATCGTCGAACTGCGCTGCTCCTATGACCCGGACACCCTGGGCAAGAACCCCGAGGGTCGCAAGGTCAAGGGCGTGATCCACTGGGTGCCGGCGGCTGCCAGCGTCGAGTGCGAGGTGCGCCTGTACGATCGTCTGTTCCGCTCGCCGAACCCGGAGAAGGCCGAAGACGGCGCAAGTTTCCTGGACAACATCAACCCTGATTCCCTGCAGGTCCTCACCGGTTGTCGTGCCGAACCCTCGTTGGGCAACGCACAGCCGGAAGACCGTTTCCAGTTCGAGCGCGAAGGCTACTTCTGCGCGGATATCAAGGACTCGAAACCAGGTGCCCCGGTATTCAACCGTACCGTGACCCTGCGCGACTCCTGGGGTCAGTGATTCAGTCAAGGAATTAACGTGCTTACGATCTACAACACGCTCACCAAGAGCAAAGAAGTCTTCAAGCCGCTGGACGGCAACAAGGTGCGCATGTACGTCTGCGGGATGACCGTGTACGACTTCTGCCACCTGGGCCACGGCCGCAGCATGGTCGCCTTCGACCTGGTGACCCGCTGGCTGCGCTTCAGCGGTTATGACCTGACCTATGTGCGCAACATCACCGACATCGACGACAAGATCATCAACCGGGCCAACGAGAACGGCGAGTCGTTCGAAGCGCTGACCGAGCGCATGATCGCGGCAATGCACGAGGATGAGGCGCGCCTGAATATCAGGAAGCCGGACATGGAGCCGCGGGCCACCGACCATATCGCCGGCATGCACGCGATGATCCAGACCCTGATCGACAAGGGCTATGCCTACGCCCCGGGCAACGGCGACGTGTACTACCGTGTCGGCAAGTTCATGGGCTACGGCAAGCTGTCGCGCAAGAAGATCGAAGACCTGCGCATCGGTGCGCGGATCGAGGTTGGCGAGTCCAAGCAGGACCCGCTGGACTTCGTCCTGTGGAAAGCGGCCAAGCCGGGTGAGCCGAGTTGGGAATCGCCCTGGGGCGCCGGGCGTCCGGGCTGGCACATCGAATGCTCGGTGATGTCGACCTGCTGCCTGGGCGAGACCTTCGACATTCATGGTGGCGGCAGCGACCTGGAGTTCCCGCACCACGAGAACGAGATCGCCCAGAGCGAGGCGGCCACCGGCAAGACCTACGCCAATGCCTGGATGCATTGCGGCATGATCCGCATCAATGGCGAGAAGATGTCCAAGTCCCTGAACAACTTCTTCACCATTCGCGACGTGCTGGACAAGTACCATCCGGAAGTCGTGCGTTACCTGCTGGTGGCGAGCCACTATCGCAGTGCCATCAACTATTCGGAAGACAACCTCAAGGACGCCAAGGGCGCCCTGGAGCGTTTCTACCATGCATTGAAGGGCCTGCCGAACGTGCCGGCTGCCGGTGGCGAGGCGTTCGTCGAGCGTTTCACCCAGGCAATGAACGACGACTTCGGTACCCCCGAGGCCTGTGCGGTGCTGTTCGAGATGGTGCGCGAGATCAACCGCTTGCGCGAGATCGATGTCGACGCGGCGGCGGGGCTGGCGGCGCGTCTCAAGCAACTGGCCGACGTGCTGGGCGTGTTGCAGCTGGAGGCGGACGAGTTCCTGCAGGCCGGTGCCGAAGGTCGTGTCGATGCGGCACAGGTCGAGGCACTGATCCAGGCGCGCCTGGCTGCGCGGGCCAACAAGGACTGGGCCGAGTCCGACCGTATCCGCGACCAGATCACCGCCATGGGGGTGGTGCTGGAAGACGGCAAGGGCGGTACGACCTGGCGGTTGGCTGACTGAGCCTTGCGCTGAGTGAACAGAAACCCGCCTTGTGCGGGTTTTTGTGTTTTGGGGTGTCTGGTAGGGCCCTGTTCTCGGATGAATCCTGCTCCCACTGAACACAAGCCCTTTGTGCGTCGCGTTCATCCGCGAACAGGGCCGCCACAAACAACAAGGGCACCCGAAGGTGCCCTGTCTTGACTGCTATCACCTGTCAGGCATGCAGCGATTCGGCCGCATACAAGGTATTTTCCAGCAGGCAGGCGCGGGTCATCGGGCCAACGCCGCCCGGAACCGGAGTGATCCAGCCGGCGCGGGGCAGGGCGGTCTCGTAGACCACGTCGCCCACCAGCTTGCCGTCTTCCTGGCGGTTGATGCCGACGTCGATGACGATGGCGCCTTCCTTGACCCACTCCCCCTTGACCAGGCCCGGCTTGCCGGCGGCCACCACCAGCAGGTCGGCGCGGCCGACGTGGCCGGCCAGATCCTTGGTGAAGCGGTGGGTCACGGTCACGGTGCAGCCGGCCAGCAGCAGTTCCATGGCCATCGGGCGGCCGACGATGTTGGAAGCGCCAACGATTACCGCATTCATTCCGTACAGGTCGGCACCGGTGCTTTCCAGCAGGGTCATGATGCCTTTCGGGGTGCAGGGGCGCAGCAGCGGGATACGCTGGGCCAGGCGGCCGACGTTATAAGGATGGAAACCGTCCACATCCTTGTCCGGGCGAATGCGTTCCAGCAGTCTGGATGCATCCAGGTGCTCGGGCAGCGGCAACTGAAGCAGGATGCCGTCGATGCCAGGATCGTCATTCAGGCGGTCGATCAACTCGGTCAGTGCCTGTTGCGTGGTTTCGCTAGGCAGGTCATAGGCTTGTGAAATGAAGCCGACTTCTTCGCAATCCTTGCGCTTGTGCGAGACATATACCTGGGAGGCAGGATCGCTGCCGACCAGAATCACTGCGAGGCCTGGCGTACGCAGACCCTGCTGGCGACGCTCGGCGACACGTTGAGCGATCTGCTGGCGCAGACGAGCGGCGATCGCCTTGCCGTCGATTAGTTGTGCAGTCATGACGCGTGATTAACCATCGAAAGGGGTGGAAAAAGAGTGCACATTCTCGCACGCCAGGGCGCGAGGGCAAAGGCGCTTGGTCTGGATATTCCCCTAACTCCTTTATATTTCTAAATTTTTTTCAAAAAAGAGTTGACGACCTTCCGACTCGTCTATAACATTCGTCGCACTTGTCGGGCACAGCCTAGCACTGGTTGAGAAGGTCGAGCTGAATAGGCGGATGTTACAGTCTGGCTCAGCAAGATTGAAAGCTCTTAGTTTGTAGTCATTGTAGAGTACAAATTAATAAGGCGCCCGTAGCTCAGCTGGATAGAGCATCCGCCTTCTAAGCGGATGGTCGCAGGTTCGAGTCCTGCCGGGTGCGCCATTCAGGCAGCTTTGGCACAAGTAACGCAATATGGTGGGCGTAGCTCAGTTGGTAGAGCACAGGATTGTGACTCCTGTTGTCGTGGGTTCGATCCCCATCGTCCACCCCATATTCGAATAAAGACGCCAGATTAATCATCTGGCGTCTTTGCTTTAACGGTTTGATCCGCGGACGTGGTGGAATTGGTAGACACACTGGATTTAGGTTCCAGCGCCGCGAGGCGTAAGAGTTCGAGTCTCTTCGTCCGCACCAGATTGGCTTCAAATACAAAAGACGGCGCAGCACCTGAACAAGGGCTGCGCCGTTTTTGTTTCAGCGCTCGGCAGGTCCGCAAGGCTGCCGGCCCGGGTGTCGGCCGGTTGCTTCTTCCATCGGGGAGAAGGGCGGCGACGGCTCTGGCACGAGTGATTGCGTGTTGTCGGAAAAGGATGCCAACAGCCTGTTCCGACGAATAATTACCGGCTGTTTCCTGCTCGTTTTCAGCGGGGTGACTTCTTGAGTATGACCCACTAGAATGCATGCCCTTGCTTCTGAGGTCGGAAACGGCCGGCTAACGTCTGTGCAACGAGGAATATCCATGCAAGTTTCTGTTGAAAATACATCGGCTCTTGAGCGCCGCATGAGCATCACCGTGCCAGCTGAGCGCATCGAGACCCAGGTCAACAAGCGTCTGCAGCAGACTGCCCAAAAGGCCAAGATTGCAGGCTTCCGCCCTGGCAAGGTGCCAATGAGCGTGATCCGTCAGCGTTTCGAAGCTGATGCCCGTCAGGAAGCGGTAGGTGACGTGATCCAGGCTTCCTTCTATGAAGCCGTGGTCGAGCAGAAGCTGAACCCTGCTGGCCAGCCTTCGGTCGAGCCGAAGGTGCTGGAAAAAGGCAAGGATCTGGAATACGTCGCTACCTTCGAAGTGTTCCCGGAGTTCACCGTTGCCGGTTTCGACTCCATCGCCGTCGAGCGCCTGAGCGCCGAAGTGGCTGATGCCGACCTGGACAACATGCTGGAAATCCTGCGCAAGCAGAACACCCGTTTCGAAGTAGCCGAGCGCGCTGCCCAGAACGAAGACCAACTGAACATCGATTTCGTCGGCAAGGTCGACGGCGAGGCCTTCGCTGGCGGTTCCGCCAAGGGCACCCAGCTGGTTCTGGGTTCCAACCGCATGATCCCGGGCTTCGAAGACGGCCTGGTCGGTGCCAAGGCCGGTGAAGAGCGCGTTCTGAACCTGACCTTCCCCGAGGACTACCAGAACCTGGACCTGGCTGGCAAGGCCGCCGAGTTCACCGTCACCGTGAACACTGTTTCCGCGCCAACCCTGCCTGAGCTGAACGAAGCCTTCTTCGCCCAGTTCGGTATCAAGGAAAGCGGCCTGGACGGCTTCCGCACCGAAGTTCGCAAGAACATGGAGCGCGAACTGCGTCAGGCGATCAAGTCCAAGGTCAAGAACCAGGTAATGGACGGCCTGCTGGCTGCCAACCCGATCGAAGTGCCAAAGGCTCTGCTGGTCAACGAAGTCAACCGTCTGCGCGTGCAGGCTGTTCAGCAGTTCGGTGGCAACATCAAGCCTGACCAACTGCCGGCCGAACTGTTCGAAGAGCAGGCCAAGCGCCGTGTGGTTCTGGGCCTGATCGTGGCTGAAGTGGTCAAGCAATTCGACCTCAAGCCTGACGAAGAGCGCGTTCGCGAACTGATCCAGGAAATGGCTTCGGCCTATCAGGAACCCGAGCAAGTTGTGTCCTGGTACTACAAGAACGAGCAGCAGCTGAACGAAGTTCGTTCGGTTGTGCTGGAAGAACAAGTTGTGGATACTGTTCTGCAGAAGGCGAAAGTGACCGATAAATCGGTCTCCTACGAAGAAGCAGTCAAGCCGGCGGAAGCTCCAAAAGCCGACTGATTTTCTGACTCGTTGGAAAATACACACCATAAGCCAGCCTCGTGCTGGCTTATGCGTATTCAAGACATGACTATTTGGGTGCAGAGCATGTTCCGTAATTCTTATATTCAGCAGAACTCTGATATCCAGGCCGCCGGCGGCCTGGTCCCGATGGTTGTCGAGCAGTCTGCTCGTGGCGAGCGCGCCTATGACATCTACTCGCGTCTGCTCAAGGAGCGAGTGATTTTCCTGGTGGGTCCTGTGGAAGACTACATGGCCAACCTGATCTGTGCGCAACTGCTGTTCCTTGAAGCGGAAAACCCGGACAAGGACATCCATCTGTACATCAACTCCCCAGGCGGTTCGGTGACTGCGGGCATGTCGATCTACGACACCATGCAGTTCATCAAGCCGAACGTATCGACCACCTGCATCGGCCAGGCCTGCAGCATGGGTGCGTTCCTGCTGACCGCGGGTGCCGAGGGCAAGCGTTTCTGCCTGCCGAACTCGCGTGTGATGATTCACCAGCCACTGGGCGGTTTCCAGGGCCAGGCATCGGACATCGAAATCCATGCCAAGGAAATCCTGTTCATCCGCGAACGCCTCAACACGCTGATGGCCAAGCACAGCGGGCGTACGCTCGAAGAAATCGAGCGCGACACCAACCGCGACAACTTCATGAGCGCCACCGCCGCACGTGAATACGGCCTGATCGACGAAGTGATCGAAAAGCGTCCCGCGTGAAATAAGCGGCACAAAACAGGGGTGGTCGGCCGGTCCGATCACCTGCGGGCTTGAAAAAGCCCGCAATAGCCTTCATCTTGTGTTGCAAGCCTATCGGATTTGGATCGAACGAATGACTGACACCCGCAACGGCGAGGACAACGGCAAGCTGCTTTATTGCTCCTTCTGTGGCAAAAGCCAGCATGAAGTGCGCAAATTGATTGCCGGCCCCTCGGTCTTTATCTGCGACGAGTGCGTCGACCTGTGCAATGACATCATCCGTGAGGAGGTGCAGGAGGCACAGGCCGAGAGCAGCGCGCATAAATTGCCTTCGCCTAAAGAAATCAGCGGCATCCTTGATCAGTACGTCATTGGTCAGGAGCGTGCCAAGAAGGTTCTGGCCGTAGCGGTATACAACCACTACAAGCGCCTGAACCAGCGCGACAAGAAGAGTGACGACGTCGAACTCGGCAAGAGCAACATCCTGCTGATCGGCCCGACCGGCTCGGGCAAGACCCTGCTGGCCGAAACCCTGGCACGCCTGCTGAATGTGCCGTTCACCATCGCTGACGCAACCACCCTCACCGAGGCGGGTTATGTGGGCGAGGACGTGGAAAACATCATTCAGAAGCTGCTGCAGAAGTGTGATTACGACGTGGAAAAGGCCCAGATGGGCATTGTCTACATCGACGAAATCGACAAGATTTCCCGCAAGTCCGACAACCCGTCGATTACCCGCGACGTTTCCGGCGAAGGGGTGCAGCAGGCCCTGCTGAAGCTGATCGAAGGTACCGTGGCTTCCGTGCCGCCGCAGGGCGGTCGCAAGCACCCGCAGCAGGAATTCCTGCAGGTCGACACCCGTAACATCCTGTTCATCTGCGGTGGTGCGTTCTCAGGCCTGGAAAAGGTCA
This sequence comes from Pseudomonas sp. Tof1, assembly GCF_055390395.1. Classification (NCBI taxonomy): domain Bacteria; kingdom Pseudomonadati; phylum Pseudomonadota; class Gammaproteobacteria; order Pseudomonadales; family Pseudomonadaceae; genus Pseudomonas; species Pseudomonas sp. Tof1. The sequence continues at coordinate 2,078,667 of NZ_AP024344.1, forward strand.
TCCAGAACCGTTCGACCAAGGGCGGCATCGGTTTCAGCGCCGAAGTCCGCAGCAAGGAAGAGGGCAAGAAGGTCGGCGAGTCCCTGCGTGAAGTCGAGCCTGACGATCTGGTCAAGTTCGGTCTGATCCCCGAGTTCGTTGGCCGTCTGCCGGTGCTGGCGACCCTGGACGAGCTGGATGAGGCCGCGCTGATGCAGATCCTCACCGAACCGAAGAACGCCCTGACCAAGCAGTATGCCAAGCTGTTCGAAATGGAAGGCGTCGACCTCGAGTTCCGTGCCGATGCGCTGAAATCCGTGGCCCGACGTGCCCTGGAGCGCAAGACCGGTGCCCGTGGCCTGCGTTCCATCCTCGAAGGCATCCTGCTCGACACCATGTACGAGATCCCGTCGCAGTCCGACGTGAGTAAAGTGGTGATCGACGAAAGCGTCATAGAAGGCAAGTCCCAGCCGCTGTACATCTATGAAAACAGCGAGCCGACCGCCAAGGCCGCACCTGACGCCTGAGTGCTGAAGTGCGTGACCCGAAAAAGGGGGCCTCAGGGCCCCTTTTGCTTTTGCGCGGGCTTTTGCGAAGAGGGGCGCTTGTTTTTTTTCCGGGTAGCCCCCATCTTGGTCCCAAGCTTTCTTTCCACCTGTTTCCGGCCTCAGGGCCGCCGTAGAGGCGAAATCATGAAGACGACCATCGAATTGCCTCTCCTGCCATTGCGTGATGTCGTGGTGTATCCGCACATGGTTATCCCGCTGTTCGTGGGGCGCGAGAAGTCTATCGAAGCCCTCGAGGCCGCGATGACGGGCGACAAGCAGATCCTGCTGCTGGCCCAACGTAATCCTGCCGATGATGACCCGGGCGAAGACGCGCTGTATCGGGTCGGCACCGTGGCGACCGTGCTGCAACTGCTCAAGCTGCCTGATGGCACCGTCAAGGTGCTGGTCGAGGGCGAGCAGCGCGGTACTGTCGAGCATTTCAGCGAAATCGACGGCCATTGCCGTGCACAGGTGGCGCTGATCGAGGAAACCGAGGCACCGGATCGTGAATCCGAAGTGTTCGTGCGCAGCCTTCTCTCGCAGTTCGAGCAGTATGTGCAACTGGGCAAGAAGGTTCCGGCCGAAGTCCTGTCCTCGCTCAACAGCATCGATGAGCCCAGCCGCCTGGTCGATACCATGGCCGCGCACATGGCACTGAAGATCGAGCAGAAGCAGGAAATCCTCGAGATCATCGAGCTACCGGCCCGTGTCGAGCACGTGCTGGCGCTGCTGGACGCGGAAATCGACCTGCTGCAGGTCGAAAAACGCATCCGTGGTCGCGTCAAGAAACAAATGGAGCGCAGCCAGCGCGAGTACTACCTGAATGAGCAGATGAAGGCCATTCAGAAGGAACTGGGCGATGGCGACGAGGGCCACAACGAAATCGAGGAGCTGAAGAAGCGCATCGATGACGCCGGCCTGCCCAAGGACGCCCTGGCCAAGGCCCAGGCCGAGCTGAACAAGCTCAAGCAGATGTCGCCGATGTCCGCCGAGGCCACCGTGGTGCGTTCCTACCTCGACTGGCTGGTACAGGTACCGTGGAAGGCCCAGAGCAAGGTGCGCCTGGACCTCAAGCGGGCCGAGGACATCCTCGATGCCGATCACTACGGCCTGGAAGAGGTCAAGGAGCGGATCCTCGAGTACCTCGCCGTGCAGAAGCGCGTGAAGAAGATTCGCGGGCCGGTGCTGTGCCTGGTCGGTCCTCCGGGGGTCGGCAAGACTTCCCTGGCGGAGTCGATCGCCAACGCGACCAACCGCAAGTTCGTCCGCATGGCCCTCGGTGGCGTGCGCGACGAAGCGGAAATCCGTGGTCACCGTCGGACCTACATCGGTTCGATGCCGGGAAGATTGATACAAAAAATGACCAAGGTGGGGGTACGCAACCCGCTGTTCCTGCTCGATGAAATCGACAAGATGGGCAGCGACATGCGTGGCGACCCGGCCTCGGCACTGCTGGAGGTCCTGGACCCCGAGCAGAACCACAATTTCAACGACCATTACCTGGAAGTCGACTACGACCTGTCCGATGTGATGTTCCTATGCACCTCCAACTCGATGAATATCCCGCCGGCGCTGCTGGACCGGATGGAAGTGATCCGCCTGCCGGGTTACACCGAGGACGAGAAGATCAACATCGCGACCAAGTACCTGTCGCCCAAGCAGATCCAGGCCAACGGCCTGAAGAAGGGCGAGCTGGAGTTCGAAGAGGACGCGATCCGCGACATCATCCGCTATTACACCCGCGAAGCCGGTGTGCGTGGCCTGGAGCGGCAGATCGCCAAGGTCTGCCGCAAGGCGGTGAAAGAGCATGCCGTGGAAAAACGCTTCTCGGTGAAGGTCACTTCCGACCTGCTGGAGCACTTCCTGGGCGTGCGCAAGTTCCGCTATGGCCTGGCCGAGCAGCAGGACCAGGTGGGGCAGGTGACCGGTCTGGCCTGGACCCAGGTCGGTGGCGAGCTGCTGACCATCGAGGCGGCAGTGGTACCGGGCAAGGGGCAACTGATCAAGACCGGTTCCCTGGGCGATGTAATGGTCGAGTCGATCACCGCCGCCCAGACCGTGGTGCGCAGCCGGGCCAAGAGCCTGGGTATTCCGCTGGACTTCCACGAGAAGCGCGACACCCACATCCACATGCCGGAAGGGGCCACGCCTAAGGATGGTCCGAGCGCCGGTGTAGGAATGTGTACCGCATTGGTGTCGGCTCTGACCGGTATTCCCGTGCGTGCGGATGTCGCCATGACCGGCGAGATCACCCTGCGTGGCCAGGTGCTGGCGATCGGTGGGCTGAAGGAGAAATTGTTGGCCGCTCACCGTGGCGGGATCAAGATCGTGATCATTCCGGAAGAGAACGTGCGCGATCTGAAGGAAATTCCTGACAATATTAAGCAGGATCTTCAGATTAAACCGGTTAAATGGATTGACGAAGTCCTGCAAATTGCGCTGCAATACGCCCCGGAGCCCTTGCCAGATGTGGTTCCGGAGATCGTCGCGAAGGATGAGAAACGCGATTCGGATTCCAAGGAAAGAATCAGTACCCATTAGTAGAGATCTTGCCTGGGGGGCTTCCTTGACAGCTTTTTAGAGCCCTTGTTATAAAGCGGCTCTTATAAGTGGCTGTAGGCCATTCAGCACCTGTTTTAGCTTTCACCAAAAACTTAGAAACATACTCAATAGATATAAGGGGACTTAGAGTGAACAAGTCGGAACTGATTGATGCTATCGCCGCATCTGCTGATCTCCCGAAAGCCGCTGCTAGCCGTGCGCTGGACGCAGTAATCGAATCCGTCACTGGCGCTCTGAAGGCCGGCGACTCCGTTGTACTGGTTGGCTTCGGTACTTTCTCCGTTACCGATCGCCCTGCTCGCACTGGTCGTAACCCACAGACCGGTAAGACGCTGGAAATCCCGGCTGCCAAGAAGCCAGGTTTCAAGGCTGGTAAAGCACTGAAAGAAGCGGTCAACTGAGTTTCTTCAACGCCTTTGCCTGTACCAGGTCGGGCTCGCTCCCGACCTGGCAGCGGAGCGGTAAAGCGGTTGGCCAGGCCCACCAGGGCTGCTGACCCGTCACACCGGGGTTCGATCCTCGTCCGCTCCGCCAGTTACGAGAAGGCGCATCCTCGGATGCGCCTTTCTTCTATCCGGACTCTACCCACGCTCCACGGTTGTCCATTCTTGAGGTTCAACCGTTTCTGGGGGACGCATGCTGCAAAATATCAGGGACAATTCACAAGGCTGGATTGCCAAGACCATTATCGGGGTCATCGTTCTGTTGATGGCACTGACCGGTTTCGATGCCATTTTCCGGGCCACCTCCACCAGTCAGGATGCGGCCAAGGTCAATGGTGAGGAAATCACCCAGAACGAGCTGAGCCAGGCCGTCGACATGCAACGTCGCCAGCTGATGCAGCAACTGGGCAAGGATTTCGACCCATCGCTGCTGGATGAAAAAATGCTCCGCGAATCGGCTCTCAAGGGGCTGATCGATCGCAAGCTGCTGTTGCAAGGCGCCGAGAAATCGAAATTCGCCTTCTCCGAAGCGGCGCTGGACCAGGTCATCCTGCTGACGCCTGAATTCCAGGTGGATGGCAAATTCAATTCCGATCGTTTCGACCAGGTGATTCGCCAACTGGGCTACAGCCGGATGCAGTTCCGCCAGATGCTGGCTCAGGAAATGCTCATTGGCCAGGTACGCGCCGGTCTGGCGGGCAGCGGTTTCGTGACTGACAACCAGGTGCTGGCGTTCGCCCGCCTGGAAAAGCAGACCCGTGATTTCTCCTCCCTGACCGTCAAGAGCGACCCGGCTGCAGTCAAGCTGACCGATGACGAAGTCAAGGCCTACTACGGCAAGCACGCCAAGGAGTTCATGACGCCGGACCAGGTGGTCGTGGACTATCTGGAGCTGAAGAAGTCTTCCTTCTTCGACCAGGTCAGCGTCAAGGACGAGGACCTGCAGGCCCTGTACAAGAAGGAAACCTCGAACCTGGCCGAACAGCGTCGTGCGGCGCACATCCTGATCGAAGTGAACGACAAGGTCACCGATGCCCAGGCCAAGGCGAAGATCGAGGAGATCCAGCAGCGCCTGGCCAAGGGTGAAGACTTCGCGGCCCTGGCCAAGCAGTTCTCCCAGGACCCGGGTTCGGCCAACAATGGCGGTGACCTCGGTTTCGCCGGCCCTGACGTCTACGATCCGGCTTTCGAAAAGGCGCTGTATGCCTTGAACAAGGGGCAGGTATCGGGCCCGGTACGCAGCGAGTTCGGCTACCACCTGATCAAGCTGCTGGGCGTCGAGGCACCTGAGGTGCCGACCTTCGCCAGTCTCAAGGACAAGCTGACCCGCGAGCTGAAGGCCCAGCAGGTCGAGCAGCGTTTCGTCGAGGCGACCAAGCAGCTCGAGGACTCGTCGTTCGAGGCTTCCGACCTGGCCCAGCCAGCCCAGGACCTGAACCTGAAGGTACAGACCACCGCGCCGTTCGGTCGTGAAGGCGGCGAAGGCATTGCGGCCAATCGTGCCGTGGTGACCGCCGCGTTCAGCCCGGAAGTTCTGGATGAGGGTGCCAACAGCAGCGCCATCGACCTGGACCCGGACACGGTCATCGTCCTGCGCGCCAAGGAGCACCGCAAGCCGGAGCAACTGCCGCTGGAAAGTGTCGATGCGAGCATTCGCAAGCAACTGACCAAGGAGCACGCCACCGCGGCGGCGAAGGTCAAGGCCGACGAACTGATCGCCAGCCTGCGTGAAGGCAAGGCGCTGCCGGCCGGTCAGTCCTGGAAGGTCCAGGAAGCCGTCACCCGTGGCCAGGAAGGTGTCGATCCTGCGGTGCTGCAGGCCCTGTTCCGCATGCCAAAGCCTGCGGCCAAGGACAAGCCGACCTTCGACACCGTGACCCTCGCTGATGGCAACCTGGTCATCGTGCGCCTGAGCGGCGTCAACGAAGGTGCTGCGCCGACCGATCAGGAGAAGGCATCCTACCGTCGCTTCCTCGCTTCGCGTATCGGCCAGCAGGACTTCGCCGCGTATCGCAAGCAGTTGGAAAGCGAAGCGGAAATCAAGCGCTTCTGAAGTCGCTGATACCGTTCTGCCGTAAACAGGAAGGCCGCTCAATCGAGCGGCCTTCCTGTTTCTGTCAATCCAGATGCTGTGGCGCGGTGTCCGGCCTCTTCGCGGGCAGGCCTACGAGGCCTTCTCGGGTGTAAGAAACGCAGCCTTCAGCAATTGCCGGGTATAGGGGTGTTGCGGCGCCTCGAAGATCTCCCGTGCATCCCCTTGCTCCACCACCTGTCCGTGCTTGACCACCATCAACTGGTGGCTCAGTGCCTTGACCACCGCCAGGTCATGGCTGATGAACAGGTAGGTCAGGTTGTACTTGACCTGCAGCGAACGCAGCAGCTCGACCACCTGGCGCTGTACGGTGCGATCCAGGGCCGAGGTTGGCTCGTCGAGCAGGATCAGCGCCGGCTTGAGCACCAGGGCCCGGGCGATGGCGATCCGCTGCCGCTGGCCTCCGGAGAACTCGTGGGGATAGCGGTGGCGGGTCTGCGGGTCGAGGCCGACTTCCTTCAGGGCGGCGATGATCGCCTGTTCCTGTTCGGCCGGGGTGCCGATCTTGTGGATGCGCAGGCCCTCACCGACGATCTCGCTGACGCACATGCGCGGGCTGAGGCTGCCGAACGGGTCCTGGAACACCACCTGCATCTCCCGCCGCAACGGCCGTACCTGTTGCTGGGACAGGCTGTCCAGCGCCTGGCCCTCGAAGCGGATGGCGCCCTGGCTGCCGATCAGCCGCAGGATGGCCAGGCCCAGAGTCGACTTGCCCGAACCGCTCTCGCCGACGATCCCCAGGGTCTGGCCCTGGGGCAGGCTGAAGTTGATGCCGTCCACCGCCTTGACGTGATCGACGGTACGCCGCAGCAGACCCTTGCGGATGGGGAACCAGACCTTCAGGTCCTCGATTTCCAGCAGCGGTGCACCCACCGGATTGGCCGCGGGTGCGCCGCTCGGTTCGGCGCTGAGCAGTTCGCAGGTATACGGATGCTGCGGTTGGCTGAACAACGCTTCGCAGTCGGCCTGCTCGACGATGCGCCCCTGCTGCATCACGCACACCCGGTGGGCGATCCGCCGCACCAGGTTGAGGTCATGGCTGATCAGCAGCAGGGCCATGCCCAGGCGCGCCTGCAGTTCCTTGAGCAGGTCGAGGATCTTCAGTTGCACGGTGACGTCCAGCGCCGTGGTCGGCTCATCGGCAATCAGCAGCTCCGGCTCGTTGGCCAGGGCCATGGCGATCATCACCCGCTGCCGCTGGCCGCCGGAGAGCTCGTGTGGCAGCGCCTTGAGGCGTTTGTGCGGTTCGGGTATGCCGACCAGTTCCAGCAGCTCCAGGGTGCGTTGGGTGGCGACCTTGCCGGTCAGGCCCTTGTGGATGGCGAGGACTTCGTTGATCTGCTTCTCGATCGAGTGCAGCGGGTTCAGCGAGGTCATCGGCTCTTGGAAGATCATCGCGATACGGTTGCCGCGAATGTGCCGCAGGGTCTTTTCCTTGAGTGTCAGCATGTCCTGGCCGGCGTACTGGATGCTGCCGCTGGGGTGGTGCGCGAGCGGGTAGGGCAGCAGGCGCAGGATCGAGTGTGCGGTCACCGACTTGCCGGAGCCGCTCTCGCCGACCAGGGCCAGGGTCTCGCCGCGACGGATATCGAAGCTGACGTTTTCGACCACCCGTTGGCGCTGTTCGCCAACGACGAACTCCACGGCGAGGTCGCGTATTTCGATCAGATTGTCCTGATTCATCTCATTTCCTCGGATCGAAGGCATCGCGGGCGGACTCGCCGATGAACACCAGCAGGCTGAGCATGATCGCCAGCACGGCGAACGCACTGATACCCAGCCAGGGCGCCTGCAGGTTGGATTTGCCCTGGGCCACCAGCTCGCCGAGCGATGGCGCCCCCGGTGGCAGGCCGAAGCCGAGGAAGTCCAGGGCGGTCAGGGTACCGATGGCGCCGGTGAGAATGAACGGCATGAAGGTCATGGTCGAGACCATGGCATTGGGCAGGATATGGCGGAACATGATCGCGCCGTTCTGCATGCCCAGCGCCCGGGCCGCCCTTACGTACTCGAGGTTGCGGCCACGGAGGAACTCGGCGCGGACCACATCCACCAGGCTCATCCAGGAAAACAGCAGCATGATCCCCAGCAGCCACCAGAAGTTGGGCTGGACGAAACTGGCGAGGATGATCAGCAGGTAGAGCACCGGCAGGCCGGACCAGATTTCCAGGAAGCGCTGGCCGGCCAGGTCGACCCAGCCGCCGTAGAAGCCCTGCAGGGCGCCGGCGACCACGCCGATGATCGAACTGAGGACCGTCAGGGTCAGGGCGAACAGCACCGAGATGCGGAAGCCGTAGATCACCCGCGCCAGCACGTCGCGGCCCTGGTCATCGGTGCCCAGCAGGTTGTCGGCCGAGGGCGGGGCGGGGGCCGGCACCCTGAGGTCGTAGTTGATGCTCTGGTAGCTGAAGGGGATCGGCGCCCACAGCACCCAGGCGTCCTTGGCCTTGAGCAGTTCGCGGATGTACGGGCTCTTGTAGTTGGCCTCCAGCGGGAACTCGCCGCCGAAGGTGGTTTCCGGGTAGCGCTTGAGGGCGGGGAAATACCAGCCGCCGTCATAGTGCACCACCAGCGGCTTGTCGTTGGCGATCAGCTCGGCGCCGAGGCTGATGACGAACAGCCCGAAGAACAGCCACAGGGACCACCAGCCGCGCTTGTTGGCCTTGAAACGCTCGAAGCGTCGGCGATTGAGGGGGGAAAGCTGCATCTCAATGCTCCCGATGTTCGAAGTCGATACGTGGGTCGACCAGGGTATAGGTCAGGTCGCCGATCAGTTTCATCACCAGGCCCAGCAGGGTGAAGATGAACAGCGTTCCGAAGACCACCGGGTAGTCGCGGTTGATCGCCGCCTCGAAGCTCATCAGGCCCAGGCCGTCGAGGGAGAAGATCACTTCCACCAGCAGCGAGCCGGTGAAGAAGATGCCGATGAAGGCCGCGGGAAAGCCGGCGATCACCAGCAGCATGGCGTTGCGGAACACGTGGCCGTAGAGCATGCGACGTTGCGTCAGGCCCTTGGCCCTGGCGGTGATCACGTACTGCTTGTTGATCTCGTCGAGGAAGCTGTTCTTGGTCAATAGCGTCATGGTCGCGAAGTTGCCGATCACCAGGGCGGTGACGGGCAGGGCCAGGTGCCAGAAGTAGTCGCAGACCTTGCCGAACAGGCTCAACTGGTCGAAGTTGCCCGAGGTCAGCCCGCGCAGGGGGAACCAGTTCAGGTAGCTGCCGCCGGCAAACACCACGATCAGCAGGATGGCGAACAGGAACGCCGGGATCGCGTAACCGACGATGATCGCCGAACTGGTCCAGACGTCGAAGTGGCTGCCATGCCGGGTCGCCTTGGCGATGCCCAGGGGAATCGACACCAGGTACATGATCAGCGTGCTCCACAGGCCAAGGGAGATCGATACCGGCATTTTCTCCTTGATCAGGTCGATGACCTTGGCGTCGCGAAAGAAGCTGTCGCCGAAATCCAGGGTCGCGTAGTTCCTGATCATGATCCACAAGCGTTCCGGCGCCGACTTGTCGAAGCCGTACATGTGCTCGATTTCCTTGATCAGTGCCGGGTCCAGGCCCTGCGCCCCGCGATAGCTGGAACCGGCCACCGAGACCTCCGAGCCGCCGCCGGCGATCCGGCTGGTGGCACCGTCGAAACCTTCGAGCTTGGCGATCATCTGCTCTACCGGGCCACCCGGGGCGGCCTGGATGATCACGAAGTTGATCAGGAGGATGCCGAACAGGGTCGGGATGATCAGCAGCAGTCGCCGTAGAATGTAAGCCAGCATCTTATGGTTGCCCCGCGCCGGTGCCGTTGGTGTTTTCCGGCGAAGCCACCGGTTTTGCGTCCGGCTTGATCCACCAGGTGGAGGTGCCGACATCGTAGGTCGGCGAGACTCTCGGATGGGCGACATGATCCCAGTAGGCAATACGCCAGGTCTTGATGTGCCAGTTCGGGATCACGTAGAAGCCCCACTGCAGCACCCGGTCCAGCGCCCGGGCGTGGTCGACCAGGCTCTGCCTTGAGTCGGCATTGATCAACTGTTCCACCAGGATGTCCACGGCCGGGTCCTTGAGCCCCATGAAGTTGCGGCTGCCGGGCTTGTCGGCACTGGCTGACATCCAGAATTCGCGCTGTTCGTTACCGGGCGAGCTCGACTGCGGGAAGCTGCCGACGACCATGTCGAAGTCCCGCGAGCGCAGGCGGTTGATGTACTGGGAGACATCGACCCGGCGAATCACCAGGTCGATCCCCAGGTCGCCGAGGTTGCGCTTGAACGGCAGCAGCACCCGTTCGAAATCGGTCTGGGCCAGCAGGAACTCGATGCGCACCGGCTTGCCCTCGGTATCGACCATCCGATCGTCGACGATATGCCAGCCGGCGTCGAGCAGCAGTTGGTAGGCGCGGCGTTGCTGGTCGCGGATCATCCCGCTGCCGTCGCACACCGGCGGCTGGTAGGCCTGGTTGAATACCTGGTCGGGAATCCTGCCGCGCAGCGGTTCGAGGATTGCCAGTTGCGCCTTGTCCGGCAGGCCGGTGGCGGCCATCTCCGAGTTCTCGAAATAGCTGCGGGTGCGGGTATAGGCACCGTTGAACAACTGCTTGTTGCTCCACTCGAAGTCGAACAGCAGGCTCAACGCCTCGCGCACGCGCACGTCCTGGAACATCGGTTTGCGCAGGTTGTAGACGAAACCCTGCATGCCGGTCGGGTTGCCGTTGGGAATCTGTTCCTTGATCAGCCGTCCCTGGGCCACGGCCGGGGTGTTGTAGGCATTGGCCCAGTTCTTCGCGCTCATTTCCAGCCAGTAGTCGAACTGCCCGGCCTTGAGAGCTTCGAGGGCGACGCTGCTGTCGCGGTAGTAGTCGGTGGTCATCACATCGAAGTTGTAGAACCCGCGGTTGATCGGCAGGTCCTTGGCCCAGTAGTCCTTGACCCGCTCGTAGCGTACCGAGCGTCCGGCCTTGACCTCGGCGAGCTTGTACGGCCCGCTGCCGAGGGGGAATTCCAGGTTGCCCTTGTTGAAGTCGCGGGTGGCCCACCAGTGCTTGGGCAATACCGGCAACTGGCCGAGAATCAGTGGCAGCTCGCGGTTGTTGGTGTGCTTGAACTTGAACAGCACCCGCAGCGGGTCCTCGGCGACCACCTCGGCGACATCGGCATAGTAGGCTCGGTAGAGCGGGGCGCCTTCCTTGATCAGGGTTTCGAAGCTGAACACCACGTCCTCGGCGCGCATCGGGTGGCCATCGTGGAAACGCGCCTCGGGCCGCAGGTAGAAGCGTACCCAGCTATTGTCGGGGGCTTTCTCGATCTTGCCGGCGACCAGTCCGTACTCGGTAAAGGGTTCGTCCAGGCCCTGGCGGGCCAGGGTGTCGTAGATCATGCCGATGCCGTCGGCCGGCACGCCCTTGTTGATGAACGGGTTGAGGCTGTCGAAGCTGCCGGAGGCCGACTCGCGGAAGGTACCGCCCTTGGGCGCATCGGGGTTGACGAAGTCGACGTGCTTGAAGTCGGCGGGGTATTTCGGCGGTTCGTCGTAAAGGGTCAGGGCATGTTGTGGTGCGGCGCCGGCGAAACCGGTCATACCGATCGACAGCAGGCCACCGGCACAGAGCAGTAGGGCGCGCAAGGGCATCATTGGGCTTTCTCCGAAGCTTTCATCCACCAGGCGCTCAGGCCCAGGGTGTATGGCGGCGTGGTGACGAAGGCGAACCGGTTGCGGTAGGCCAGGCGGTGATAGTTGAGGTACCAGTTGGGAATCATGTAGTGCTGCCACAGCAGCACCCGGTCCAGGGCGCGGCCGGCGGCCAGTTGCTCGTCCCGTGACTGTGCGGCCAGCAGGGCTTCGAGCAGGCGGTCGACCACCGGGTTGGCGACGCCGGCGTAGTTCTTGCTGCCCTTGACAGTTGCCTGGCTGGAGTGGAAGTACTGCCATTGTTCCAGGCCGGGGCTGAGCGTCTGGTCGAGGGTCATCAGGATCATGTCGAAATCGAACTGATCCAGGCGCTGTTTGTACTGGGCACGATCCACGGTTCTCAGGTGGGCGTCCACGCCAATACTGGCAAGGTTTTCGACATAAGGCTGGAGAATCCGCTCGAGGTTCGGGTTGACCAGCAGGATTTCGAAGTGCAGCGGCTGCCCGGCACCGTTCACCAGGCGTTGACCGTCCAGCTTCCAGCCGGCCTGCGCGAGCAGCCCCAGGGCGCGGCGCATGGTTTCGCGGGGAATGCCGCGGCCATCGGTGCGCGGCAGGCTGAAGGGTTGGGTGAACAGGGCGGCGGGCAACTGCTCGCGATAGGGCGAGAGCAGCAGCCACTCCTTCCCGACCGGCAGCCCGCTGGCGGAAAACTCGCTGTTGGGGTAGTAGCTCATGGCCCGCTGATAGGCATTGTTGAACAGCGTGCGGTTGGTCCACTCGAAATCGAACATCAGGCCGATGGCCTCGCGCACCTTGTCCTCGGCGAAGGCACTGCGGCGGCTGTTCATGAACAGGCCCTGGGTCTGCGTCGGGATCTGGTGGGCGATCTGTGCCTTGATCACGTCGCCGCGCAGCACGGCGGGAAAGCTGTAGCCACTGGCCCAGTTCTTGGCCTGATGCTCGATGTAGATATCGAATTCACCGGCCTTGAAGGCCTCGAAGGCGACATCGCTGTCCCGGTAGAACTCGACCTCGACCCGGTCGAAGTTGTACTTGCCGCGATTGACCGGCAGGTTCTCGCCCCACCAGTTTTTCACCCGTTCGAATACCAGTTGCCGGCCCGGCTGGACCCGGGTGATGCGATAGGGGCCGCTGCCCAGTGGCGGCTCGAAGGTGGTGGCCTTGAAGTCGCGGCCTTGCCAGTAGTGTTGCGGCAGCACCGGCAGCTCACCCAGGCGCAGGATCAGCAGCGGGTTGCCTGAACGCTTGAAGACGAAGCGGATCCGCTGCGGCCCGAGCACATCGACCCGCGACACTTCCTGCAGGCTGGTGCGGTATTGCGGGTGCCCCTCCTTGAGCAGGAGTCGATAGGAAAACGCCACGTCATAGGCGGTGATCGGCGTTCCGTCGTGAAAACGCGCCTCGGGGCGCAGGTTGAACACCACCCAACTGCGATCCTCGCTGTACTCCACCGTTTGCGCGATCAGCCCGTAGCTGGACGTCGGCTCGTCGCCGGACGGCGCATACTGGCCGGTGCCGACCATCAGGGTTTCGTTCAGTTCGTTGACGCCATACTGCAGGAAGTTCGGCGTTGACACCGGGCTGGTGCCCTTGAAGGTGTAGGGGTTGAGCGTGTCGAAGGTACCGAAGGCCATGACCCGCAAGGTGCCACCCTTGGGCGCATCGGCGTTGACCCAGTCGAAGTGGGTGAACCTGGCGGGGTACTTGAGCGTACCGAACTGCGCATAACCGTGGCTTTCGCTGATTGTCGCGCTTGCGGGGAAGCTCAAGGCCAGGCTGATGAAGAACGGGAGGAGGGGGCGCATCAGCTCAGGGATCCGGTCCAGACTGCTTGGGCTCTATGGATCTTACCTTAACAGCTTGTATCGGCAGGAAAAAGGCCGCTACTTTTGTCGGAACGGACTTGCTGGCTATCCGCCATGGTTGACTCTTCACAAACCCCTGTGGGAGCCGGCGGTCCGGCGCCCCGGTTTATTTGCGAATGGCCCTTGAGGCCCCTAGGCTGTGTACGAAATTGTTTGAAACGCAGGTTAGGCAAGGCAAAAACCGGCGAGGAAGCGGAGTTTACTGGAGTAAATGAGCATTCCGAGCCGGTTTTTAACGCCGCATAACCAAGTTTCAAGCGATTTCGTACATAGCCTAGAAGCTTCGCGGATGAATCCGGCTCCCCCAGCCTACAGTTCACTCATACACAGGTGTCTTGGTGATGGGTGATCAGCGCGGCTGGGAAACCGTGAGGATCTGCCCCGGCTTGAGGGCCTGGCCGGTACGCGGGTTGAGGCGCTTGAGGTGCTGCATTTCAACGTTGAAACGCTTGGCGACAATATAAAGGGAGTCGCCTTTCTGCACCTTGTAGGTCGTGGGGGTCGCTGGCTTCCTGCTGACCGAGGCGCGGACGTTGTCCTCCATCACCAGGGTCTGGCCGACCTTCAGCTTGTGCCCGGACAGCTTGTTCCAGCGCTGCAGTTCCTTGACATCGACCTTGTTGGCCTTGGCGATCGACGACAGGCTGTCGCCGTTCCTGACCTTGTAGCGACGGTTCAGGCGAGCCGGGCCATTGCTGGCGACGTTCTCGAAAACCGGCTTCTTCGGCCGCATGCTCACCAGTTCCTCGGGCTTGAGGTTCGACAGGCTGGCGGTCAGCAACTGCGCCTTGGAACTTGGCACCAGCAGGTGCTGCGGCCCGTCGAGGGTCGCCTTCTGCTTGTAGGCCGGGTTCAGCTGGATCATTTCGTCCTCGTCGATCTCGGCCAGTGCCGCGACCCGGGAAAGGTCCAGCGGCTGGTTGACCTCGACGCTGGCGAAGTAGGGTTCGTTGGCGATCGGGTTGAGGTTCACGCCATAGGCTTCCGGCGACATCACCACCTGGGACAGGGCCAGCAGCTTGGGCACGTAGTCACGGGTTTCCTGGGGCAGCGGCAGGTTCCAGTAGTCGGTGGGCAGGCCGAGCTTTTCGTTACGCTCGATGGCCCGGCTGACCGTGCCTTCGCCGGCATTGTAGGCGGCCATGGCCAGCAGCCAGTCACCGTTGAACATGTCGTGCAGGCGGGTCAGGTAGTTCAGCGCCGCGATGGTCGAGGCGGTGATATCGCGGCGCCCATCATAGAAACGGTCCTGGCGCAGGTTGAAGTTGCGCCCGGTGGAGGGAATGAACTGCCAGAGGCCGACCGCATCGGCTCGGGAATAGGCCATCGGGTTGTAGGCACTCTCGATGACCGGCAGCAGCGCCAGCTCCAGCGGCATGTTGCGTTCTTCGAGACGTTCGACGATGTAATGGATATAGAGTGTGCCGCGTTCGCTGGCGTTTTCCAGGAACGACGGGTTGCTGGCGAACCACAGCCGCTGCTGCTCGATGCGTGGGTTCACGCCCAGGCCGTCCTGCAGCTTGAAGCCCTGGCGCATGCGTTCCCAGACATCCTGTGGCGGCGTCGGGTTGGCTTTCTCGCCGGCCCATATCGGTTTCTGCTTGAGCCGGACGTTGAGATTCGGCGTCGGTTCGTTGCCGTTGTCCGAGGGATGATGAAAGCCCTGGCAACCCGCCAAAGTGGCGGACACAGCCACGGCGACCGCCTGAGCCAATCGCGTCAATGTGCCTGAATTGATGGGTTTGCGGTTAGGTGACGACATTGGCTGGAAGGTAGTTCCGGGCAAAAATGTCGGGCGATTCTAGAAAGCGCTCAGGGTCCGGTCAACTATCGAGCCTGCCCGAACCGCCCACCGCCGTGCCTCAGAACTGGTCTTTCCAGGCCCGCAGGGCAGCAAAAACCTCACTCGGCGACCGGTTGTCGCGGCCGTTCCGTTCGTCCGCTTTTTCTTTAACAGATGTTTCGCCGACCCGCAGGAATGGGTTGGTGCGCAGTTCCAGGGCCAGGTTCGACGGCAGGCTGATCCGCCCTTCGGCACGCCACTGGCCGACCTGTTCCAGTCGCGCGGCGATATCCGGATTTTGCGGCTCGACGGCCTGGGCGAAGCGCAGGTTGCCCAGGGTATATTCATGGGTACAGTGCACCGCGGTGTTGGCCGGCAGGGCCGCCAGCCGGCTCAGGGACGCGTGCATCTGCTCGGCCGTGCCCTCGAACAGGCGTCCACAGCCGGCGGCGAACAGCGTGTCGCCGCAGAACAGCAGTGGCGTTTCCTCATTCGCCTGATAGAAGGCGATATGCCCCAGGGTGTGGCCGGGCACGGCCAGCACCTGGAATGGCCGATCGAGTACGCTGATCCGGTCGTTGTCCTGCAGCGCCACGTCCCGGCCCGGGATGTTCTCGTGGGCCGGGCCGAGCACGCGGGCACCGGTGGCCTGCTTCAGGCGTTCGATACCGCCGACATGGTCATGGTGGTGGTGAGTGATCAGGATGTCGTCCAGTCGCCAGCCCGGATGCGCTTCCAGCCAGGCCAGCACCGGTGCCGCGTCACCCGGGTCGACCACCGAGCAGCGCCGTTGCGCATCGTCGCGCAGCAGCCAGATATAGTTGTCGGTGAAGGCGGGCAGTGCATCGATCTGTATCATGTTGGAGGTCGCCAAGCGGAAAACATTGGCGCATCTTAGAGGCTGGTATGGCTCATGGCGAGTTGGAGCAGACAATGACCGATAAAGCGTTCGCTCAGGCCGATCCTGACTGGCTGGCACTGGTCAGCGCGGCCCGTGACTGGTTGTCCGGGCCGCTGGGGCAACTGCTGCTCGATGAAGAGCGGCGCATGCTCGACGAGGAACTCGGGCGTTACTTCGGCGGTTACCTGGTCCATTACGGGCCATCGGCCGAGAACCCGCCGCAAGCGCAGCAGGTGCGCCGCAACGTGCGCCTGGGGGCGCCGTTGCCGGGTGTGGAGATCGTTTGCGACGAACGGGCGTGGCCGCTGAGCGAGCACGCGGCGGATGTCGTGGTGCTGCAGCATGGCCTGGATTTCTGCCTGTCGCCCCATGGCCTGCTGCGCGAAGCGGCGGCCAGCGTGCGGCCCGGCGGGCACCTGCTGATCGTCGGGATCAACCCCTGGAGTGCCTGGGGGTTGCGGCACGTGTTCGCCCACGATGCCCTGCGACAGGCCCGCTGCATTTCGCCCTCGCGGGTCGCCGACTGGCTCAACCTGCTGGGCTTCGCGCTGGAGAAACGTCGCTTCGGGTGCTATCGTCCGCCGCTGGCTTCACCTGCCTGGCAGGCGCGGCTGGCGGGCTGGGAACGTGTCGCCGGTCGCTGGCAACTGGCCGGTGGCGGCTTCTATCTATTGGTCGCCCGCAAGATCATGATCGGCCTGCGGCCGGTCCAGCAGGTGCGACGCGAACCGGTCGGCAAACTGGTGCCGCTGCCGCTGGCCAAGGTCAACCGGCGGCCCAGCGAGCCCTGATACCGCGGGCCTTCACCTGCAACCCGGGCAGTTTTCTTTCGCGGGCCGGCCTTGCCGGTCCGGGCGCCATCGGCCAGTCGCCGATGGCCCACAGGGCATTTTTCGATGGAAAGGTTGTATGAGCGATACCGTTGAACTCTTCACCGATGGCGCCTGCAAGGGCAACCCCGGCCCGGGCGGCTGGGGCGCACTGCTGGTCTTCAAGGGGGTAGAGAAAGAACTCTGGGGCGGCGAGGCCAATACCACCAACAACCGCATGGAACTGCTGGGCGCGATTCGTGGGCTGGAAGAGCTCAAGCGGCCGTGTGAAGTGCTGTTGGTGACCGACTCCCAGTACGTGATGAAAGGCATCACCGAGTGGATGACCAACTGGAAGAAGCGCGGCTGGAAAACCGCGGCCAAGGAGCCGGTGAAAAATGCCGACCTGTGGCAGCAGCTCGACGAGCAGGTCAACCGCCACAACGTGAAATGGAAATGGGTACGCGGGCACGTCGGCCACCCGGGCAACGAACGCGCCGACCAACTGGCCAACCGCGGTGTGGATGAAGTGCGAGGAGTCAAGCATGCGTAGTGTGGTACTCGATACCGAAACCACCGGTATGCCGGTGACCGACGGCCACCGGATCATCGAGATCGGTTGCGTCGAGATCATCGGCCGCCGCCTGACCGGGCGGCATTTCCACGTCTATCTGCAACCGGACCGCGAAAGCGACGAGGGGGCGATCGGCGTCCACGGTATCACCGACCAGTTCCTGATCGGCAAGCCGCGCTTTGCCGAGGTGGCCGACGAGTTCTTCGAGTTCATCAAGGGCTCGCAACTGATCATCCACAACGCGGCGTTCGACGTTGGCTTCATCAACAACGAGTTCGCCCTGCTGGGGCAGCACGACCGCGCCGATATCAGCCAGCATTGCAGCATTCTCGACACCCTGCTGATGGCCCGGGAGCGCCATCCGGGACAGCGCAACAGCCTCGATGCCTTGTGCAAGCGCTACGGCGTCGACAACTCCGGCCGTGAACTGCACGGCGCCTTGCTCGACTCGGAGATTCTCGCCGACGTCTACCTGACCATGACCGGTGGCCAGACCAGCCTGTCCCTGGCCGGCAACAGCGGCGACGGTGCCGACGGTGGAGCTGACCAGGCCAGTGAAATCCGCCGGCTGTCGGCCGAGCGCAAGCCGGGCCGGATCATCCGTGCCAGCGAGAGCGAACTGGCCGAGCACCAGGCGCGCCTGGAGATCATTGCCAAGTCCGCCGGCGCACCGGCGCTCTGGACACAACTGGCGGAAGCTGCAGCGCAGTAGGGGTGGTTTGTTACAAGAGATCTCCTTTCTCTTGTTTCAACTTCACATGTAGGACAAACAGCTTCTACCCTGAAGGAACAGACGGGCGGTGTCCCGTCGCTTCAGGATTGAAAAACCCATGTACAAGGATTTGAAGTTTCCGATCCTGATCGTGCACCGCGACATCAAGGCGGACACGGTCGCCGGGGATCGGGTACGGGGAATCGCCAAAGAGCTCGAACAGGACGGTTTCAGCGTTTTCTGCGCTGTCGATTACGCCGAGGGCCGCCTGGTCGCCTCAACCCATCATGGCCTGGCCTGCCTGCTGATCGCCGCCGAGGGCGCCGGGGAAAACACCCACCTGCTGCAGAACATGGTCGAGTTGATCCGCCTGGCGCGGGTCCGCGCTCCCGACCTGCCGATCTTCGCCCTGGGCGAGCAGGTCACCCTTGAAAATGCACCGGCCGATGCCATGAGCGAGCTCAACCAGCTGCGCGGCATTCTCTACCTGTTCGAAGACACCGTACCGTTCCTGTCCCGGCAAGTCGCCCGGGCGGCGCGCAACTACCTGGATGGCCTGCTGCCACCGTTTTTCCGGGCGCTGGTGCAGCACACCGCCGATTCCAACTATTCCTGGCACACGCCCGGCCACGGCGGGGGTGTGGCCTACCGCAAGAGTCCGGTGGGGCAGGCGTTTCACCAGTTCTTCGGAGAGAACACCCTGCGTTCCGACCTGTCGGTCTCCGTGCCGGAGCTGGGTTCGCTGCTGGACCATACCGGCCCGCTGGCCGAGGCCGAAGCCCGTGCCGCACGCAACTTCGGTGCCGACCACACGTTCTTCGTGATCAATGGCACCTCCACCGCGAACAAGATCGTCTGGCATTCGATGGTCGGCCGGGATGACCTGGTGCTGGTGGACCGCAACTGCCACAAGTCGGTGCTGCATTCGATCATCATGACCGGCGCGATTCCGCTGTACCTGTGTCCGGAGCGCAATGAGCTGGGGATCATCGGCCCGATTCCCCTGAGCGAATTCAGCCACGAGTCGATCCAGGCAAAGATCGACGCCAGCCCGCTCACCCGTGGGCGCCTACCCCGGGTGAAGCTGGCGGTGGTGACCAACTCGACCTACGACGGCCTCTGCTACAACGCCGAACTGATCAAGCAGAGCCTGGGCAGCAGCGTCGAGGTCCTGCATTTCGACGAAGCCTGGTACGCCTATGCGGCTTTCCATGAATTCTTTGCCGGGCGCTATGGCATGGGCACCACGCGCACTGCGGACAGCCCGCTGGTGTTCACCACCCACTCGACCCACAAGCTGCTCGCGGCCTTCAGCCAGGCCTCGATGATCCATGTCCAGGATGGCGGGGCGCGACAGCTGGACCGCGACCGTTTCAACGAAGCGTTCATGATGCACATCTCCACTTCGCCGCAATACAGCATCATCGCTTCCCTGGACGTGGCCTCGGCCATGATGGAAGGGCCGGCGGGACGCTCGCTGCTCCAGGAAATGTTCGATGAAGCGCTGAGTTTTCGCCGCGCCCTGGCCAATCTGCGCCAGCACATTGCCGCCGATGACTGGTGGTTCAGCATCTGGCAGGCGCCGCGGGTGGAAGGCATCGACAGGGTCGAGACCGCCGACTGGCTGCTCGAACCGCAGGCCGACTGGCATGGTTTCGGTGACGTTGCCGAGGACTATGTGTTGCTCGATCCGATCAAGGTCACCCTGGTGATGCCGGGGCTCACCGCCGGCGGTGCCCTGGGCGAGCATGGCATTCCGGCGGCGGTGGTCAGCAAGTTTCTCTGGGAGCGCGGGCTGGTGGTGGAGAAGACCGGTCTCTATTCGTTCCTGGTGCTGTTCTCGATGGGGATCACCAAGGGCAAATGGAGCACGCTGCTTACGGAGTTGCTGGAGTTCAAGCGCAACTACGACGCCAATGTCGGCCTGGCCAGTTGCCTGCCCTCGGTGGCCCGGCAGGGGCCGCAACGTTACCAGGGCATGGGCCTGCGCGAGCTGTGCGACCAACTGCATGGCTGTTATCGCAGCAATGCCACGGCCAGGCATCTCAAGCGCATGTACACGGTACTGCCCGAGGTCGCCATGAAACCCGCCGATGCCTATGATCGGCTGGTCCGTGGCGAGGTCGAGGCGGTGTCGATCGATGCGTTGCAGGGGCGGGTCGCGGCGGTCATGCTGGTACCCTATCCGCCGGGTATTCCGCTGATCATGCCGGGCGAACGTTTTACCGAGGCGACCCGTTCGATCATCGACTACCTGGCCTTTGCCCGGGCGTTCGACAGTGGTTTCCCCGGTTTCGTCGCGGATGTGCACGGCCTGCAACATGAAGACAACGGTGATGGCCGCTGCTATACCGTCGATTGCATCAAGGAATGAGGACAGGACAGTTCGCCCTATGCATTTAGTCATGAACCCGAAAGACCCTGAAGTCTCGGTCCGGGTGGCCGACGAGGGCTTCTCCGAGTACATCTGGGGCAGCGATTTCAGCTTCGAGGTCAGGGCCTATGGCCGCGCCGAGATGGGCCGCAAGGTCGAGCAGTGGCCCCTGAGCACCGTGGCTCCCTACCGCAAGTGCTATGGCATCGATCCCGAGGAATTCGCCAGCTACCGCGGCAAGGCGGACAGTGCGATCTTCATGGCCTACCTCGATGGCCGGCCTGCCGGACATGTGGTGGTCAGCACCAACTGGAACGGCTTTGCCCATGTCGACGAACTGGCGGTGGATGCCCGTGCGCGGCGTCACGGCGTGGCCAGGGCCCTGCTCGACGAGGTGCGCTTCTGGAGCCGGAGGAAGAACCTGTCGGGGGTGATGCTGGAAACCCAGAACAACAACCTGGGCGCCTGTCGCCTGTACGAGCGTTGCGGCTACGTGCTGGGTGGGATGGACCACCTGCGTTACCGCGGGATCGACGCCCAGACCCGCGAAGTGGCGCTGTTCTGGTACCTGCTGTTCGCGCCGCAGATCTGACGGTCAGGTCGGCGCCAGCATGGCCGCGGCCTTTTCGCCGATGATTTCCAGCAGGGCCTTCTGCGCGGGTGATGGCTCGCGCTCCTCGAGGGTCAGGGCATACAGGGTGATGGGGATGGCCGGCGATAGCGGGCAGACATCCAGCCCGCCATCCCTGGCCCCCACCGCCGTGAACGGGTCGACGATCGCCAGGCCTTCGCCGGCCTCGACCATGCTGCGCATCATCTGGTAGGTCTGTACCCGCGTCTGCACCTGGGGGGGCGGGCGCAGGCCCTGCAGCTTGCTGTCGAGCAGCAGGCTGAGGGTGTCCTGCTGTTCCAGGCCGATCATCGATTGACCCGCCAGATCCTGCAGGGAGATGTACTTCTGCCTGGGTTGCAACCAGCCGTGGGGGGCGAGCAGTTGCAGCTTGCCCTGGGCCAGCGCCTCGCAGCGGATCTGCGGATGTTCGGGATCGTGCAGGCTCAGGCCCAGTTCGATCTCGCGTAACAGCAGGCTGCGGACGATGTCGCGGGTGTGCTGGCTGGCCAGGGTGCAAGGGGTGTCGTGAAAGCGTCGGCGCAGGGCGGCGATGCCTTGCGGCAGCAGATGCTGGGCGAGCGTCGGGGTGCAGGTCACCCGCAGGGGCGGCGCCTGATGCTGGCGCAACTCCGCGGCCAGGCGCCGCAACGGTTCCAGTTCCCGGTACAGGTGGCTGATCTGCGGTTGCAGCTCGCGGGTTTCACGCGTCGCCTGCATACGCCCGCGCACCGTGGCGAACAACAGGAAGCCCAGTTGCTGCTCGGCCTCCTGCAGGGTGGCACTGAGCGTGGACGCCGGCAGTTGCAGCAACTCGGCGGCGGGGCCGAGGTTGCCGGTCTGCAGGATGGCCTGGATTGCTTCGATATGGCGTAGACGCATGCTTGAAGTCCATGTCCCGCACGGAGGAGGTCAGTGGACTGATCCTACCCCAAGTTGGCCTGCAAGACTGCAGGTCACCGTGCGTTCAGCCATGCGCCATCAAGGGGTGGGAAGTGTATCGGGCTCGCGAATCAGGGTGATGCCCGACTGGACCAGCAGGAACTCGTTGTCGTCGAGTTTATTGACCCGATCGCCAATGGCCAGTTTGTAGGTGGTGACGGGCTCCGTGCCGGCCAGGCCTCCCTCCGAAGGCATGGATTCCTGGAACTCATGCACGGAGTACACGCGTCCTTCCGCGTCCCGTGCATGAAATTGTCCGACGAGTACTGCAGCCATCTGTATTGAACCTCTGGAAATTAACTGCCGATTTGCGGTTCTGTAGACCTTGCCCGGCTCCGGGAAGTTTTGTCCCGGGAAAAAAATAGTCGGCCGATCCTGCCGGTTACAGCGTTGGCAAGGGGCCATATCCTGCGTTGTGCTGGGAAAAAATCTGACATTGGTTGCGGCTGATCATCTATACCTAAAGCTCCCTTGTCCCACGTTTCAGGAGTGCCCATGAGTAATGTCCATACCGTCGCTGTGCTGGTTGGCAGCCTGAGAAAAGAGTCGATCAACCGCAAGGTGGCCCTGGCCCTGGCCGAGTTGGCACCGGCCAATCTGAAGCTGAGGATTGTAGAGATCGGCGACCTTCCGCTGTATAACGAGGATATCGATGGCACGCCGCCGGCGGCCTACACCACTTTCCGCGAGCAGGTTGCCGCGGCCGATGCGGTGTTGTTCGTGACCCCGGAGTACAACCGTTCGGTGCCCGCCCCGCTGAAGAATGCCATCGACGTCGGTTCGCGGCCTTACGGCAAAAGCGCCTGGAGCGGCAAGCCGGGGGCGGTGATCAGCGTATCGCCGGGGGCGATTGGCGGCTTCGGCGCCAACCACCATTTGCGCCAGTCGCTGGTGTTTCTCAACGTGCCTTGCATGCAGCAGCCGGAGGCCTATTTCGGCGGGGCGGGCAGTGCGTTCGATGAGACGGGCAAGTTGTCGGAGCAGAGCAGGCCGTTCCTGCAGGGCTTCATCAATGCCTATGGGCAGTGGGTGGAGCAGCACCAGAAGGCCTGATGGCTCCAGGGCCCTTTCGCGGATAAATCGGAGCGCCGGATCGCCGGCTCCCGCGGGGTATTGGGGGGAGCGCAAGCCGGGTGAACGCCACAAGTCCCGATGGGGCCAGCGAAGGCGGTCTTGAATGCGCCAGAAGCTTCGCGGGCAACCGAGCGTCGGCCGGCCGCTCCTACCACACGGGTGTAACCCTCTGGGTGTCGGCGGTCCGGTTCATCCGCGAAGCGTTTAGCGATTCAGGCCGTTACTGGAAATCAGCAGGCCTGTGGCATCTCCCCGTTCGCCAACCGCTGGTTGATCTGCGCAATCACCTGCGGCAACTCGTTGATGGTGTCGATCAGGTAGTGGGGGCGGGAGCCTTCGAACAAGCCATGGATGCGCTGGCGCTCGGCCGCCAGGCTGGCGCTGTCCAGTGCCTGGTAGGCCTCGTAGTCCAGCCCCAGGGCGTTGCCGGAGCAGACCAGGGCCACCGTCCACATGCCCGCGCGGCGGCCTTCGAGAATGCCCGGAACCGTATCGTCCACCTTCACGCAAGCGGCGACGTCATCGATGCCCAGGGCAATCACGTTCGCCAATGCCTGGGCCGGCCAGGGGCGGCCGTTGGGCACTTCATCGGTGGCCACCACATGGTCGGCCACATAGCCCTTGCTGGCCGCCAGCTCGACCACCTTGGCCATCACCTGGGCCGGGTAGCCGGAACACGAACCGATCCTCAGCCCCTGTCGGCGCAGTTCGGCGATGGTCTCGAGTGCGCCGGGAATCAGCGCCGAATGCTCGGCGATCTTTTCGATCTGCAAGGGCATGAAGCGCTGGTAGATCTGCGTCACATCCACATCCCTGGGCGTACGGCCGAACACCTTGCGGTAGCGCTCGGCGATCTGTGGCTGGTTGCACAGGGTGCGGATGTGATCCCACTTGCCCATGCCCATCGGTCCGCGCGCCTCGTCGATGGAGACCTGCACGTCGAACTCGGCGAAGGCTTCGACGAAGATCTGGGTGGGGGCGAACGAGCCGAAGTCGACGACGGTGCCGGCCCAGTCGAGGATGGCCGCTTGCAGCCGGGTTGGTCGGGTGTAGTTCATGGTGGTTGCCTCAAGCACGGAAGTGGCTGTTCAGGGTGGGCGTGGCAACGCCCGGCACGCGCAAGGTCGCCACGCCCATCTCGCGCAGGGCCTCGCCGATGGCCTGGACCGCGGCCTGCAGGTGGTGGCGGGTGATGTCGCCAATGCAGCCGACGCGGAAGGTATCGACCTCGGTCAGCTTGCCCGGATAAAGGATGAAGCCCTTGGCCTTGACCCGCTCATAAAGCGCCTTGAACTCATAGTGCGGGTCCTGTGGTGCATGCACGGTGACGATGATCGGCGCCTGGATCGCCTCCGGCAGGAAACTGCGCAGGCCGAGCTTGCCGAGTTCCTCGAGCAGCACCTGGCAGTTGTCGGCATAGCGTCGCAGACGCGCCGGCTGGCCGCCCTGCTCGGCATATTGCTGCAAGGCCTCATGCAGGGCGGCGACCACATGGGTCGGCGGCGTGAAGCGCCACTGGCCGGTGCGTGCCAGGTAGGTCTGCTGGTCATGCAGATCCAGCGCCAGCGAATGCGAGTTGCCTCCGGCCTCGGCCAGGCTGGCCTTGTGGGCCAATACGAAGCCCATGCCCGGCACGCCTTCCAGGCATTTGCCGGAGGCGGCGATCAGGGCATCGAACGGCACCAGCCGGGCGTCGATGGGCAAGGCGCCGAAGGAACTCATGGCGTCGATGATCAGGCGTTTGGCATGGCGGGCGACGACCTCGGCGATCGGCTCCAGCGGGTTGAGGATGCCGGTGCCGGTTTCGCAGTGGATCAGCGCGACATGGGTGATCGCCGGGTCGGCGAGCAGTCGCTGTTCGACCTCGGCCGCGTCGCTCGGCTGGTCCTCGGCGCTTTCGAGGGTGCAGAAGGCCCGGCCCAGCACCGAGCAGATGCTCGCCAGGCGCTTGCCGTAGGCGCCATTGACCAGCACCAGCACTTTGCCGTCGCGGGGCACCAGGGTACCGATGGCGGCCTCCACGGCAAAGGTCCCGCTGCCCTGCAACGGCACGCAGTGATGGCTGTCGGCAGCGTTGACAATGGCCAGCAGGCGTTCGCAGACGCTGGCGGTCAGCCGGTTGAAGCGCTCGTCCCACGAGCCCCAGTCCAGCAACAGCGCCTGGCGGGTACGGGCCGAGGTGGTGAGCGGGCCGGGAGTCAGCAGGAGGGGGGCGGTACTCATGGGGATTTCCTTGCAGCGCTGATCATTGACGGGATACACGGCATACGTTGCGGTTTGCCTTGTCATCAATCAAATTGTTTGTTGTTATGCGAGCTATCAGTGAGGCCGATGACAATGAACCTGTTCCAACTCCGTGCATTCGATGCCGTGGCCCGCGAGGGCAGTTTTACCCGTGCCGCCGCCCGGCTGTTCATCAGCCAGCCGGCGGTCACCGGGCATATCAAGGCTCTGGAGGAGCATTACCAGGTCACGTTGCTGCGCCGGACGGCACGGCGGGTGGAGTTGACGGAGCAGGGCACCCGGCTGGCGGCGATCACCCGGGCAATGTTCGGCCTGGCCGAAGAGGCGCGGGTCATGCTCGAAGCCAACCGCCAGTTGCTGACCGGGCGCCTGGAGGTCGCGGCGGATGGGCCGCACCTGGTGATGCCGATGCTCGCCCGGCTGCGCGAGCGTTATCCGGGGGTCACCGTCAACCTGCGGCTGGGCAATGCCCAGGAAACCCTGGCGGCGTTGCTCGCCGAACATGCCGATGTCGCGGTGCTGACCGAAGTCGAGCCGCGCAAGGGCCTGCATCTGCAGGCCTTGAACGAATCGCGGATCTGTGTGCTGGTGCCGGCCGGTCATCCCTGGCAGGACGAACCCGAGGGTATCGCGCTGCAACGCCTGGACCAGATGATCATGGTGCTGCGCGAACCTTCGTCGATCACCCGGCGGACCTTCGACCAGGCGTGTGGCCTGGCCGGGGTGCATCCGCGGGTGCTGCTGGAGCTGGACAGTCGTGAAGCGGTGACCGAAGCGGTGGTCGCCGACCTGGGGCTGGGGATCGTTTCCTCGCTGGAGGTCAGCCACGACCCGAGGGTCAGGGCCGTGCCGCTGATCGGCGACGGCCTGCGCAACCGGCACATGGTCGGTTGCCTGGAGCGGCGTACCGGGTTGCGCCTGATCCAGGCGTTTCTCGGGCTGCTGGCGTGATCCCCGGTTCGACTCTTCAGTCCGGTGCCGAGGGCCTGATCAGCCATTCGTAGACGCTGTTCAGTTCTGCCCCACAACTGCCGGAGAGGCTGTTCAGGCTTGCCTGGAGAAACGCCCGGCGCTGCGCGGGGCTCCAGTGCTGGCGCAGGTATTCGTGCACGGCCAGGCACTGGCCGGGGTAGAGCAGCCAGAGCTGTTCCGGCGTGTCGGCCAGTTCCAGTGCCAGCCGATGTCGCTGGCAAGGGCTCAGCATGGCCATGCCGCGGGCATCGCTGCTGCCTTCGAGCAGGATGTCTTCGCGGTTCAGGCGTGCCAGTTCCCCGAGCCCGGGCCGCGGCATGCGCACGATGTACCAGACGCTGTTGCCCAGGCAGGTGCCGGGCTGCCGTGGCTGTTCGTAGAGGTAGATTTCCCCGGGCATTTCGTCCTCGCTCCGCGGTTCGGGCGGCGCCTGGAGTTTCGGCTGCCGATCGCTCAGGAAACCGCAGATCACCAACTGTTCGGGGTCGTGGTCGACACACCCGATCAGCACCTGGCTGCCTACCATCGGGGCCCTGCCTTCGGCGACCCCGAGAGGAATCCAGCAGCCGGGAGCGGCGTCCGGCGCGTGCAGGGCATCCTGCAACTGCACATGCAGCCGTCCCTGGGCATCGGGCCGGGCCGACTGTCCCGCGGGGCCGAGGACGGTTCCCAACTGGTAGCCCCGTGGTTGCAGGCGGGGCTGGCGCAGAGGCGGGCGGAAGGGGGTGGCCCAGGGGATCGCCCGAAAGTGGTTGCGATAGCCAGGGGGGCCGAGGCCTGCGTCGTGTGGGAGGGGCTGGGGCAGCTCGCCGTCGACGTGTTGTTCACCCCAGTGCCGGACTTCGGTGATCAGCCACTGGTCGTTGAATGCCTGGCGGGGATGGTTGCCCAGATGGCGCACATCGGCGCTGTGCAGTTCGCCCAGGTCGCTGCTGCCCTGGATCAGTCGGCTGTCACAGCGCAGGCGTTCCAGGGCGCGACGGCTGCATTGCCGTTCGTGGCGCTGCCGTGGATCGCCGGGCGTCGAGTGCAGGCCGTAGGGCCCGGCCTGGTTGGCTGCGCCATGAGGGTCCGATGGCCCGTGGCAGACCGGGGACGGCCAGGGCGAGCAGCCGCTCCCGGGCGATCGCCGGCTGTCGAGCGGACGAGGCATCGCATGCCGCTCATGCAACCGGTGGACCGCCGGCTGGCCATTGAACGGCGTTTCGCTGTAGCGCAGCAGGCCCGGCCGTTCGGGGAAGGCCTGGGGATCCTCGGCGAAGACCACGACATGCTGCCGGGGGCTGTGCTCGAAGTGATAGTGGATACCTTCTTCCTCGCAGAGCCGGTTCAGCCACTGCAGGTCGTCCTGCTCATGCTGCTGGCAGTACGGGCGGGGCGGGTAGGTCCCCTGGCCGAGTTCGAGGCGATAGTCGACGGGTTTCAGGCCATGGCTGTCGAGCAGTCGCGCGAGGATCTCGGGGACACTCAGGTCATGGAACACCCGACGCCTGGCGCTGTTTTCGAGCAACGCCAGGCGTGGCCCCAGCACCACCTGGTAGTGGCAGCGGCTGGCGCCGAGGTAGCAACTGCCGATTTCATGGATCAGCCCATGGATACCTGCCCCTGGCTGGCCGAAACCGAGGAACGCCGGTTGATGCAGCAAGGTCTGCAGGTCCCGCTCGGGGTCATCGCCCAGCAGCTCGATGTCGAAGCGATAGGGCTGGTTCAGGGCTTCGTGCCCACTGAAGCGAATCACCTGCAGGGGGCGGGAAGGGAAGCGATTGCCAGTGAGATCTGTCGTGCCTTGTCCTGAGCCATTTCATCTCTTTTTGTCGGGGACGTTGTGGCAGAGGGTACGAAATGACGGAGATATCGGGACCCAGCAAAACAGCTTTTGGGAAATTGCCTACGATCATCTGCGCAGAGTCGTAGCGATTGTCAGGTTTTGGTCGATCCGTGACTTTTTGCCGTATAAACTGCGCGCAAAGCGTCGGCCAATAAATGTCACGACGCCAC
Source organism: Pseudomonas sp. Tof1 (assembly GCF_055390395.1). NCBI lineage: Bacteria > Pseudomonadati > Pseudomonadota > Gammaproteobacteria > Pseudomonadales > Pseudomonadaceae > Pseudomonas > Pseudomonas sp. Tof1. The sequence continues at coordinate 2,106,798 of NZ_AP024344.1, forward strand.
TGATCGAGAGAGTGAGTAATGGGCGCACAGTGGAAGGTTAAACACAAAGAGGCGGCAGCCAACGCCAAGGGCAAGCTGTTCGGCAAGCTGGTCAAGGAAATCACCATCGCTGCGCGCAATGGTGCGGACGTTGCCACCAACGCGCACCTGCGCCTGGTGGTCGAGCAGGCGAAGAAGGCCTCGATGCCTCGCGACACCCTGGAGCGCGCCATCAAGAAAGGTTCCGGCCAACTGGGCGAAACCGTGCAGTACCACCGTGTGACCTATGAAGGGTTTGCTCCGCACCAGGTGCCGCTGATCGTCGAGTGCGTCACCGACAACGTCAACCGCACCGTGGCGGAAATCCGCGTGGCGTTCCGCAAGGGCCAACTGGGTGCTTCCGGTTCGGTGTCCTGGGATTTCAACCACGTCGGCCTGATCGAGGCTTCGCCGGACAGCCCGGACGCCGATCCGGAAGTGGCGGCCATCGAAGCCGGCGCCCAGGATTTCGAGCCGGGTGAAGACGGCGCGACCCTGTTCATCACCGAGACCACCGACCTCGACGCGGTGCAGAAGGCCTTGCCGGAGCAGGGTTTCACCGTGCTGTCGGCGAAGCTGGGCTACCAGCCGAAGAACCCGGTCAGCGGCCTGAGCGACGAGCAGATGGCTGAAGTCGAAGCCTTCCTCGAAGGCCTGGACAACCATGACGACGTGCAGGACATGTTCGTCGGCCTGGCGGGCTGATTCCTGTTGCGGCCCGTTCGCGGATAAATCCTGCTCCCACCCTGTATCGCGGTGACCACAAATCTTGTGGACGCCGCAAAGCTTGTGGGAGCAGGATTTATCCGCGACAGGGGCCCGCACTACTTAGAGCTGCGCGCAAATATCTTCGAAACCCGGCCGCGCCAAGACATCCGGCTGAATGCAACGCTCTTGCAGACCCTGCAGTGATTCCAACACTCCAGATTCGAAATCCCCGTCGACCCGTTCCAGCAATTCCCCCAGCAGAATCCCGAACGCCCGCACCTCGATCCGCTGCAACGCACAGCTTTCCAGGCTATCGGTCGGCGAATGGAACGACGCTGCGCCAAAATCCCCCAGCAGGCAATCGCCGTCGCTGTTGTAGAGGATGTTGTGTCCATACAGGTCGCCATGGCAGAGCCCCAGGCGATGCAGGTGTGCACCCACCGAGGCGATGCCGCGCGCCATGCGCAGCGCCTGCGCGGGACTGAAGCGGGTGTCGTCGCGATACACGTCGCGGCTGCATGAGTCGAGGCTGGGCAGGGCGGCGAGGTTGGCGAACCGTGGATCGATCAGTTCCATCACCAGCCCGGCCTGCTCATCGGGATGACCGCTGATGCGGCCTTCGACCCGGATCAGGTTGGGGTGCAGGCCGGCGGCGATACAGGCGTTCATTTCATTCAGGGGCGAGCCGTCGCTGGTCATGCTGCCCTTGTACAGCTTGACCGCCACCGCCTTGGCCGCAGCCGAAGGACGGTTCCACAGGGCCTGGCTGATCACCCCCGAGGCGCCTTCGCCCAGCCGCTGTTCGAGCTGCAGTTGCGCCCAGTCGATATTCGGCGTGGTATCACCGGCCAGTACCTCGCCGGTGTGGTCGAGGCGCGGATTGCCGGCATAGGCGATCCAGGCCAGGCTCGGCAGGGTCAGCAGCCATGGCGGCAACTCGTCCAGCTGGTTGGCGGCGATCCGGATCAGTTCCAGGTTGTGGCAGTCGGCCAGGGTGGCCGGCAGTTGTCGCAGCCGGTTGCCGGCGAGCATGAGCTTCTGCAACCGAGGGCGGCGTCCCAGCTCGTCGGGCAGTTCGGCGATGCGGTTGTCGGTCAGGATCAGCCAGCGCAGCAACGGCGGCAACGCCGCCGCCGGCACGTGTTCGATCCGGTTGGCCTTGAACGCGACCATGCTCAGTTGGGCGCATTGGCCCAGGCAACCGGGCAGTTCAGTGAACAGGTTGTCGGAACAGAACAGGATACGCAGGTGCGGCAGGCGATGCAGGTCGTCCGGCAGGCTGCTCAGGCGGTTGCCGCTCAGGTTGAGAATTTCCAGGGAGTCGGCCAGCTGGAAGATCTCCCGGGGAAACTCGGTCAGCCCGCAGGACAGGTCGAGTCGCCGGATACCGGCCAATTGGCCGGCGCGCAGTTGATCAAGGGTGTGCATGAGCGGGCGTTCCGTACGGGTCACGATCATCGAAAAAGGCCGCCATCATAGCCGTCCGGGCGCGACCTTGCTCGTTGTCGCGCTCAGGGGCCGACCTCCACCAGTTGCCCCAGTCGGCTGCGGGTGCGCGCCAGGTCGATGGCGTTGCCACCCAGGCTGTCGCGCAGGGGCCGGGCGCCGATCAGTTGCAGGCGCTTGTCCTGGTCGTAGAGCACGTCGATCAGGTTGATGAAGCGTTGCTGGCTGGCGATCGGGCAGTCTTCCAGGCTGGGCAGTTCGTCGATGATCCAGTTGTCGAAGCGTCGGCACAGTTCCAGATAGTCCATCACCGCTGTCGGCTCTTCGCACAGGTCGGCAAACTCGAAGCGCACGCAGCGGTCGTGGGTCTGGCGCACCTTGAGTTGCCGCGCACCGACCGTCAGCGGGCTTGCCGGCACACCCCGTTCCGGCAAGCACAAAGCCTGGCGCTGCTCGGCGCTGCCGGGCCAGATGTACTGGCCATGGGTGAACTGCTGCTGCGTGTGGCTGCGCGACTGGCTGCGATAGTCGTGGGGGCCGCCAACCTCCATCACCTCCATGCGTGCGTTGATCAGGTCGATGACCGGCTTGAACCGCGCGTGATAGAGCGGATTGGGCAGCAGCCCCTCGGGCGGGTAGTTGGATGTCACCACCAGCAGCACCTGGCGTTGGAACAGAGCCTTGAACAGCCGGGTGATCAGCATGGCGTCGCCGATGTCATGGACATGGAACTCGTCGAAGCACAGCAGCCGGCAGTCGACGAGCAGGTCATCCAGGGTGGCGCCCAGGGCATCCGGGTTTTCGCGATGGCTGAACATGCCCTGGTGCAGGCGGGCGAAGAAATCATGGAAGTGCAGCCGCTGTTTCTCGGCGACCGGCACCGCCTGGAAGAAACCGTCCAGCAGCCAACTCTTGCCCCGGCCAACGGCACCGTGCAGGTACAGGCTGCGCAACTGCGAGGGAGCGCCCTGTAACAGGGTCGTGGCCTGTTGCGCCATGCGTTCGATGACCCGCTGCTGGCTGTGGCTCAGGGTATAGCCCTGGTGGCTGGCCTTGCGCCGGAAGTATTCATGGACATCGTGGTGTGGCTTGGCAACGCCAGCCTTGCCCGGCGCCGTCTTGCCGAAGAGACGGCGCAGTGCCGGCCAGCGTGATTTGCTGCCTGGGCGGTGAGGAGGTGTGGCGGCCAACGGAGAAAGTCCCCTTGCGTGAAGATTCCGAGCGTTGCGGTGCTGGTCTCCCGGGCAACGCTGCAACTTGGGTGGTGCAGTGCCATGTTGCCGGGGACTGCCGCGATTCTACCAATAGAAAATGGGGCGGCCAGCAATCTCTAAAGGGAATGGCTGCCGGGGCGACGAATGCCCTGTGCCGGCGGGCGCGGAAAACAGCGCCGGCATATGGCTATCTCGTTTGTTCTGCACGTTACGCGGTGAACGCGGGGCCCGGCACGATATTGCCCGCCCCGGCATCCCCGATCTGCCGGGGCGGCATCGGCGGGCCCCGACGATTCTAGCGTTCGATGCTGCGGTTCCAGCGGGCGTTCCACTCCGGACGCAGCAGGTTGACCTGATCCCAGTCGATCGCCACGGCGGTTTCCAGGTACTGCTTCATCGCCTCGACCTGGCCACGGGTGCGCTCGCTGGTCGGGGTATTGGGGTTGGACGGGATCTGGTCGCCATCCTCCAGCGCCGCCGCCTGGGCCTCGGGCGTCAGCAGGAACTCGGCGAGCTTCTGCGCCAGCTCCGGCTGGTTGTTGTTGGCAATCGCACATTCGGCGACGTTCAGCACCACCGCGCCTTCCTTGGGCTGCGCGTACTCCACCGGGATGCCCTTGAGCTTGAGCGCGGTGACCTGGGTCGGCGTCAGCGGGAACAGCGCGGCCTCGTCGGTCTGGACCATCTCCGACAGCTTGGCCGAGCTGGGAATGTACTCCAGCACGTTGCGCCCCACGCTCGTCGGCCAGGCCTTGAAGCCCGGGTCGACATTGGTCTCGTTGCCGCCCTGGAGCCGGTTGAACATCAGGAAACCGTGCAGGCCGAACGTCGAGGAGGACATCGACTGGAACACCAGCTTGTCCTTGTATCTGCTGTCGGCCATGTCCATCCACGAGGTGGGGGCGGCCCAGCCCTTTGCCTTGAACAGGCGGGTGTTGTAGGCCAGCCCCGTCACGCCCAGGCTGACCGCCACCGCTTCGTCCTTGATCCGGCCCTTGGCCGGAATCTGCGCCAGGGTCGGGTTGTCCTGCAGCTTGCTGCACAGGCCCATGGAGATCGCCCGGTACATGATCCCGTCATCGAGAAAGATCACGTGCAGTTGCGGGTTGTCCTTGCTCGCCTGGACCTTGGCGAGGATGTCGGCGGAGGTGCCGGGCACGATCACCACCTTGACGTTGTTGGCCTTTTCGAAGGGCGGCAGTACCTTGTCGGCGTACAGCCGTTCCATGGTCCCGCCGTTCATGCCCAGGTACAGCGTCGGCTCCGCCTGGGCCGGCGTGGCGAGGAGCAGGGCGGCGAGCGGCAGGCAGGACAAACCGATCAGGGCATTGCGTGGGGCATGGTTCATGGCGCGATCTTCCTCTGGGTTCTGACGGCCCGCTCAAGCGGCGGGAATGGCGTGGAAACGGTGGATGGAAAAGGCCTCGATCGGCGTCGAGGACTGGCCCTGGCAGACCAGTTCGGCGAGCACTTCGCCCACCGCCGGGCCGATCTGGAAGCCCGCCCCGGCAAAACCGAAGGCGTGCAGCAGACCGGGCTGGGTCGAACTCGGGCCGATCACTGGCTGGCGATCGGGCAGGTAGCCCTCGGTGCCGCTCCAGGTGCGGATCGCCTGGGCACCTTCGAGAAACGGGTAGAGTTCGACGGCCTGGCGGAGTATTTCCAGGACCGCCTGCTGGCCCGGCCGGGCCCGGGCGCTGTCGAGGGCAAAACCCTGGCCGCCGCCCAGCACGCAGTTGCCGCGGCTGACCTGGCGGGCATAGATGCCGCCACCCTCGACGCCGGTGCTGGCATCCATCACCAGCGGCAACGGTTCGGTCACCAGCATGGCCGGGTGGCCGGCGTGAATCGGCACCGGCTCGCCAAACTGCGCGGCGAGGCTGCCGGCCCAGGCGCCGGCGCAGTTGAGCAGCCAGGCGCAGCGGATTTCCTGGCCATGGCCGGTGTGCAGGATAAAGCGCCGGCCATCGTGTTCGACCCGGCTGACATCGCTCTGCTCCAGCACGGTCGCCCCGAGCTGGCGTGCGGCCCGGGCGAAGGCCGGCGACACCAGGCGCGGGTTGGCGTGACCGTCGTCGGGGCAGAACGAGGCGCCCTCGGCGATCTGCCCGACCCAGGGAAAACGCCGATGCAGTTGCGCACGATCGAGTATCTGCAGGTCGAGGCCGAAACCCTGGCTGCTGTCGGCGTAGGCCTGCAGGGCGGCCAGGTCGGCCGTGCTGCGGGCCAGCTTGAGATGGCCGGAGCGCTGGTATTCGCCATCGATGCCGATCAGTTCGGGCAGGCGGCTCCAGATCTCGTGGGCGCGCTGGGACAAGGGCAACTGCGACAGCGGGCGGCCCTGGCGACGTACCCCGCCATAGTTCACGCCGCTGGAATGACTGCCGCAGAAATCCCGCTCCAGCAGGGCCACGCTGCGCCCCTGGCGCCTGAGCGCCAGCGCGGCCGAGGAACCGACGATACCACCGCCCAGGATGGCCACCTCGACTTCGATCATGGCGCCACCTCCAGCCCGAACGGCAGCGGCTTGATCGGTGCCTGGGCCGCAGACGGCCGATGGCCTCCAGGGGCCGGCCGCTCTCGCAGGCAATGATCTCCGCCGCCGCCGCACCGCAGATGCGGCCCTGGCAGCGGCCCATGCCGACCCGGCAGTGGGCCTTGACCCGGTTGATCTCCCAGTGCCCTTCGCGAACCACCGTGCGCACCTCGCCGACCCGCACTTCCTCGCAGCGGCAGAGCATCAGCTCGTCCGGCGCCTGGCGGGCCCAGTGTTCGGGAAAGGGGAAGGCGTTCTCCAGGCCTGTACGGAACTGGCCGATGCGTTCCAGGCGGTTTTCCAGGTCGGCGGTACGGTCGGGGTCGACGCTGTAGCCCTGGTCTTCCAGCAGTGCCAGGGCGGCCCGTTCGCCGGCGATTTCCGCGGCGTCGGCGCCCATGATGCCGGCACCGTCGCCAGCCAGGTAGATCCCGGCCACGCTGCTGCGCCCGGCGCGGTCGCGTTCCGGCAGCCAACTGCGGTTCAGGGGGTTCCAACTGAACCGGCACCCCAGCAGGTCGGCCAGTTGGGTTTCGCTGCGCAGGCCATGGGCGAAGGCCACGGCGTCGCAGTCGAGGGCGTGCGACTGCTCGCCCTGGCGCCAGCTCAGCCCGCCTACCCGCTGTTCGCCATCGATCCGTTGCAGTTGCGCGGCCTGGTGCACGGCAATGCCGTGGGCGCTCAGCCAGCCCCGGTAGTACAGGCCCTTGGCGAGGGTCAGCGGTTGCCTGAGCAGCCCCGGCAGGGCCTGGCATTGTGCGGCGAAGGGCGAGCTGTCGAGCACCGCGACGACCTTCGCCCCGGCCTTGGCGTACTGATAGGCCACCAGGTAGAGCAGGGGGCCGCTGCCGGCGAAGACCACCCGTTCGCCGATGGCGCAGCCCTGGAATTTCAGGGCGATCTGCGCCGCGCCCAGGCTGTAGACGCCCGGCAAGGTCCAGCCGGGTGCCGGCAGCACGCGGTCGGTGGCACCGGTGGCAACGATCACCGCCGCGTATTCGAGGTGTTCGGCGCGGCCTTGGTGCAGTGTGTCGAGACCGCCGTGTTCGGCGTTCCACACCAGGGTGTCGGGGCGATAGTCGAGCTGTTCGCGCAGCTCATCGAGGGCCTGGTGGATGGCTTCGGCCTTGCCGGCCTCGAAGCCATACAGTTGTGCGGGCGAACGGCGGAAGTTTTCCGGCTGGCGCCGGTAGATCTGCCCGCCACCCCGTGGCGATTCATCCAGCAGGATCGGTCGCAGGCCATGTTCGACCAGGGTCTGGGCGGCGCGAATCCCGGCCGGACCGGCACCGACGATCAGCACGGGTTTCATGCTTTCGACCTCCCTTCGCGATTCACCTGTTGCCCGGCTTCGAGCATCGTCGAGCAGGCGCGGACCCGGCGCCCATCGGCCAGCCGGACCCAGCAGTCCTGGCAGGCGCCCATCAGGCAGAAGCCGGCCCGGGGTTCGCCGCCGAAGTCGCTGTGGCGCAGGTGCTCGCCGGCGGTGAGCAGTGCGGTCAGCAGGGTATCGCCCTGCAGGCCGCGGGCCGGCTGGCCGTCGAGGGTGAAGTCCAGGGCCGGGCGTTGTGCCTCGGCCAGTCGTTTCAGCAGCGCCATAGCGGCCTCATTGTTTGCCTACCAGGACCCGATCGAGGCCGTAGACCCGGTCGAGCAGAATCATCGTCAATGCCGTGAGCGCGATCACCAGGGCCGACACCGCCGCCATCATCGGGTCGATGGATTCGGTGGCGTACACGTACATGCGCACCGGCAGGGTCTGGGTCGCAGGGGAGGTGACGAAGATCGACAGGGTCACCTCGTCGAAACTGTTGATGAACGCCAGCAGCCAGCCGCCGGCGACGCCGGGCAGGATCATCGGCAGGGTGATCTGGCGAAACAGCGTGAAGCGCCCGGCACCGAGGGATTCGGCGGCCTGCTCGGCGCTGCGGTCCAGGCCGATGGCGGCGGCCAGCACCAGGCGCAGCACATAGGGGGTGATCACCAGCACGTGGGCCAGGATCAGCCAGCTGAAGCTGCCATTGACCCCCATCAGGGCGAACAGCCGCAGCAGCGCCACGCCGAGCACCAGGTGCGGAATGATGATCGGCGAGAGCAACAGGCCATTGAGAAAGTCCCGCCCGGGGAACTGATGACGGGTCATCGCCAGGGCGGCCGGCACCGCGATCACCGTCGCCAGGCTGGCGGCGCTGAAGGCCAGCAGCAGGCTGTTGTAGAACGCCTGGACGAAGTCCGCACGCTCGAACACGGCGCGGAACCAGCGCAGGGAAAAATCCGTGGTCGGCAGGCTCAGGGTGTTTTCCGGGGTGAAGGCCACCAGGCACACCACCACCAGCGGAGCGAGCATGAACACCACGATCAGGCTGTGGAACAGCAGGGCCAACGGGCCGTTTCTGGACATTTACGCGGCCCCCAGGGATTTCTTGTAGCGACGTTCGATCATGCGGTTCCACGACAGCATGATCAGCAGGTTGAGCAGCAGCAGCGTCACCGCGATCGCCGCGCCCATCGGCCAGTTGAGTTCCGACAGGTACTGGTCGTAGACCAGCGTCGCGACCATCTTCAGCCGGCGTCCGCCGAGCAGGCCGGGAATCGCGAAAGAGCTGGCGGACAGGCCGAACACGATCAGCGTGCCGGACAGCACGCCGGGCATGACCTGCGGCAGCACCACCAGGCGCATCACCTTGGCGTGGCTGGCGCCGAGGGACAGCGCGGCCTGTTCGGCGGACGGGTCGAGCTTCTGCAACGAGGTCCAGACCGGGATGATCATGAACGGCAGCATCACATGGACCAGCGCGATCACCACCGCGAACGGCGTGTAGAGCAGCTTCATCGGGGCCAGGCCAATGGCCTGCAGGCTCTGGTTGACCAGGCCGTCGGCGCCCAGCAGCAGGCTCCAGCCGAAGGCCCGCACCACCACCGAGATCAGCAGTGGCGTGAGGATCAGGATCAGGAAGATCGAGCGCCACGGACGGCCCATGCGGCTGAGGATGTAGGCTTCGGGGACGCCGATCAGCACGCAGAGCAGGGTGGTCAGGCCGCTGATCCAGAAGGTGCGCAGGAAGATCTCGTAGAAGTAGGGATCGCTGAACAGCGCGCCGTAGTGCTCCAGGGTGTAGGCGTCGCTGCGCACGCCGCTCTGGTAGTCGAAGACGTTGAGCGACAGCACGGCGGTCAATCCCAGCGGCAGAACCAGCAGGCCGACATACAGGGCCAGGGCCGGTGCCGACAGCAGGTAGCCATGCCGGCCCTGGCGCATCCGCGCCAGCAGGCTCATGCCGACACCTCGTCGGTGTCCAGGACCCGCAGCAGTTCGCCGGGCCAGTCCAGGCCGACCGGGCCGCCTTCCTCCAGGGGGGGCGAGCCGTCGTTGCGGCGAACCACGCTGAGCTCGCCCAGGGCGGTCTCGACCCGGTACAGCCACTGGCTGCCAAGGAAAAAGCGCGTGCGGATCCGCCCCTGCAGGCGCCCGCAGCCGGCGGCCAGCAGGTCGATCTTTTCCGGCCGCAGGCTGAGGGTCAGCGTGCCTTCTCCGGATAGTTGCCGGACCTGCGGACAGCCGCTGGCGTCACGGTCGCCCGGCAACAGGTTGGCCTTGCCGACGAAGCCGGAGATGAAGCGGGTACGCGGGTGTTCATAGAGGCGGTAGGGCTCGTCGACCTGGGTGATACGGCCGGCCTGCATCACCACCACGCGGTCGCTGATCGACAGCGCCTCGGCCTGATCGTGGGTGACCATCAGGGTGGTGATACCGACCTCGCGCTGGATACGGCGAATCTCGAACTGCATTTCCTCGCGCAGGTTGGCGTCGAGGTTCGACAGGGGTTCGTCGAGCAACAGCACCGGCGGTTCGATCACCAGTGCGCGGGCCAGGGCGACGCGCTGGCGTTGGCCGCCGGACAACTCGCGGGGGTAGCGTTCGGCATGCCGGTGAAGGCGCACCAGTTGCAGCACCGTCGCCACTCGCCGTTGTACGTCGGCGGCCGCTACCTTGCGCATGCGCAGGCCGAAGGCGACGTTGTCCTGGACGGTCATGTGGGGAAACAGCGCATAGCTCTGGAACACCACGCCCAGGCCGCGGCTGCTGGGCTTGGCATGGGTGATGTCGCGGTCGTCGAGCAGGATCCGCCCGGCGCTGACCTCGACGAAGCCGGCGACCATCTGCAAGGTCGTGGTCTTGCCGCAACCGGAGGGGCCCAGCAGCGAGACGAACTCGCCCTTGTCCACCGCCAGGTTGGTGGCGACCACCGCTTCGAGGGCGCCATAGCGCTTGCAAACGCCTTCAAGTCGTAGAAAGGCCATAACTGCGTTCCACCTTTGGTTGGTGTGCGCGGCGAGGCGCACGTTTCTTGTCATGGGCAGAGACGAAAGGGCATTGCGTGGGTGCGTGGTGCTCGACGTCTGTCGGCTACCGATGTTGTTCGAATCGCCCCTTGTGGACGCAGAGTAGGACGAAGCCTAGGATGTGGGAAAGAGTGAATTTCACTGAAAGAATGACTATTTTCAGTTTCATTCATTCAGTAGATTTTTAGGTGAGAAATATCCATATGAATTCCACTGATCGGAATGAAAAATCGAATGAAGTCGGAGTCGGTGCGGTCTCCCGACTGTTTGCGGTGTTGCGCAGCCTGGGTGACTCGCCGGAAGAGGGCGAGCGGGTCACGCAACTGGCCGAACGCATCGGCCTGTCCCAGCCGACCACCCATCGGCTGCTGCGCAGCCTGATGGACGAGGGCATGGTCGAGCAGGACGCGCGCAGCAAGCGCTATCGCCTGAGCCTGGAGTTCTTTGCCCTGGCGGCCCGTGCCGGGCGCAGTGGCAACCTGCGCGAACTGGTGCGCCCGGCGCTGTTGCGGCTGTCCGCTTCGCTCGGCGATTCGCTGTTCCTGCTGGCGCGCAGCGGTTTCGATGCGATCTGCCTGGATCGCAGCGAGGGGCCGTTCCCGATCCGTACCTTCACCGGCGACATCGGTGGCCGGGTGGCCCTGGGCGTGGGGCAGGGCAGCCTGGCGATCCTGGCGTTCCTGCCGGAAGACGAGCGGGAAACGGTGATCCGCTACAACCTGCCGCGGCTGCGGGATTTTCACCTGTACGACGAAGTGTTCCTGCGCTCGGAAGTCGAGAGCGTGCGCAAGCTCGGCTATGCCGGGCGCAACACCGGTGTCTTGCAGGGCATGGCGGGGGTGGCGGTGCCGATTCTCGATCGCGATGGGCGGGCGGTCGCGGCGTTGAGCGTGGCGACCATCAGCGACCGTCTCGGGCCGGACCGTTTGCCGACGGTGGTGGAGCTGCTCAAGCGCGAGGCGGCGGCTATCGGACCGCGGATCAATCCGTTCGACCCGCTGTTGCGCAGGCCTTCGCAGATTTTCGGTACCCCGGAATAGCGGCTTCCGCTGGTTTCTGTGCTGACTTCAAGAGCGTTTCGCGGCGGTCCGACGCATCGGTGAATCCGGCTCCCACAAGTGCTTGCGCCGTGCATGAATCCTGCGAAAGACGCTGGCCCTGTGGGAGCAGGATTTATCCGCGAACGGTTCACCCCGGAGCACGACTTTCTAGAACGGCGTGGCCTGCCGCAACACCTGTGCCACCGGCGTATCGGCCGGTGCCACCATGGCGTAGTTGTAGCCGGGTCCGGACCAGTACTCGGCCTGCAATTCGCCGTCCCGGCGGTGACCCCGTTCGAGCAGGTGATTCTGCGGCCCTGGCGGGCGCATGTAGTAGGTGATCCGCCGGCCTTGCGGGTCTTGGTAGAGGACCATCGCCGCCGCGCCCTGCTCGGTGCTCAGCAGCCGTGCGCTGACCGGCTTGAATCCGGCGTCGGCCAGGTTCGGCAGGCGATTGGCTCGGCTGAAGTAGCGGTCGAGCCAGCCCTGCAGGTCGCCGTTGCCGTCGACCTTGAAGTCCGCCGGCAGGATGTCCTGGGTGGCGAACATCCGGTAGGCCTGCATCGCGTCGGCCATGGGCAACGGGGTCGGCAAGGTCAGTTGGCGGGCCTGCCAGCCACTCACGCCACCGAGGCTCACCGCGATCAGCAGCACCGCGGCGCTGGCCAGGTGGCGCCGGGAGCGGTCACGGCGGCGCTGGCGGATGGCGACCGGGTCCAGGTCGGGGTTGGCCGGCATCCGCAGGGTCGCCCCCAGGGCGGCGCGCAGGTGCTGGGCATCGCGCTGCCAGTCGCGGACCTGGCGGGCCAGGTCCGGGTGGCTGGCGAGGTAGGTGTCCATCCGTTGCCGGTCGGCATCGCTGAGCTGATGGTCGACATAGGCGTGCAGGTCGCGTTCGCTGGGAGGCATGCTGATCATTTGAGTATCCGCAGGGAAGGGCTGGCGATTTCGCCGTCGCTGAGTTGGCGCAGGGCCTGGCGGGCGCGGGACAGACGCGACATCACGGTGCCGATGGGCACGTCGAGGATCTCGGCGACTTCCTTGTAGCTCAAGCCCTCCACCGAGACCCAGAGCAGCAGTGCACGCTGTTCCACCGGCAGGCGTTCGAAGGAGGCCAGGGTCGATTGTGCCATCACCGTGCGTTCCGCCGAAGGTTCGCTGTCGTCGCGGCCGGTGAAGAATTCCAGCATTCGCGCATAACGGCGCTGGCGCCGGTGGGCGTCGAGGAACTGCCGGTAGAGGATCGAGAACAGCCAGGCGCGCAGGTCGCCGTCCGGGCGTTTCCTGCTCCAGCTGGACAGAGCCCGCTCCAGGCTGGCCTGGACCAGGTCGTCGGCGCTGCTCGGGTTGCCGGTCAGGGACACGGCGAAGCGCCGCATGCGCGGGATCAGTTCACGTAGCTGTTCGTCGAGATCGTTCATGGAAACCTGCAGGGTTCTGGTCAGTCACTACGCTGGATGCAGGAAGACGTCCGTGCCTGAAGGTTATTCCAGCCAGCGGAAAAATATTGATCGAAATAAATTATCGACGCCCGGGAATAACCCCTGACGACCTGCGTCCTACTCGCTCCCCCAACCGTGTGGCCGCCCAGGGCCCTGGAGTTTTTCATGGTAGATCACACCCCGCCGCCACTGAGCGGTACGAGCAAGGTCTTGCGTCTGGCCGGTATCGCCGTGGTCGTGGCGGCGCTGGCCGGCGCCCTCGGTTATGTCGGTGGCCGGCTCGATCCGCAACGCCTGACGCCCGCGCGCATCGTCGATACGCTGGAGAACAACAGCGGCCACTATCCGGGGCTGCGGCGCAACCACGCCAAGGGCGTCTGCGTCGCGGGCTACTTCGAAAGCAGCGCTGAAGCCCGTCCGTACTCCATCGCCAAGGTCTTCGCCGAAGGCAGCGTGCCGGTGGAAGGGCGTTTCGCCCTGCCGGGGGGCAACCCCTACGCCGCGGACAGCAGCGTGCCGATCCGCAGCCTGGGGCTGCGCTTCATTCTCGCCAACGGCCAGCAATGGCGCAGCGGGATGAACAGCATGCCGGTATTCCCGGTGAGTACGCCGCAAGCCTTCTACGAGCAGCTCAAGGCTTCCGCGCCGGACCCGGCGACCGGCAAGCCGAACCCGGCGGCGCTGGCGGCGTTCTTTGCCGCGCATCCGGAAACCGGTCCGTTCCTGCAATGGGTCAAGACCGCCAAGCCTTCGGCCAGCTATGCCACCGAGAGTTACAACGCGCTGAACGCCTTCTACCTGGTCAATGCCGCGGGCCAGCGCCAGGCGGTACGCTGGGGCTATGTGCCGTTGAGTCAGGACACCCCCGGCGCGGTGGCGCCGGCCGCTGCCGACTTCCTGGAAAAGGATCTGGTACAGCGTCTGGCGGCCGGTCCGCTGAAATGGGAGCTGCGCATTACCCTGGCCAACCCCGGCGACCCGATCGACGATGCGAGCAAGGCCTGGACCGGCGATCACAAGGTGCTCAACGCCGGCACCCTGGTGCTGGAGAGCACGCAACCGCAGGACAGCGGCGATTGCCGTGACATCAACTACGACCCGCTGGTCCTGCCCAGCGGTATCGAGGCCTCGGCCGACCCGCTGCTGGCGGCGCGTTCGGCGGCGTATTCCAGTTCCTACCTGCGTCGCACCAGCGAAGTCGGCCAGTTGCCCGCCACTCACGCCCAACAGGAGTCCCGTCCATGAGCGCCCCGTTGAAACATTTCGTTCCCCTGGCGCGCCTGCTGCACTGGCTGATGGCGCTGATGATCCTGGCGATGCTGTTCATCGGCGCCGGGATGGTGGCCTCGGTGTCGGCACGGCACGAGTGGCTGATCCACCTGCACAAGCCGTTGGGGATTGCGATCCTGGTACTGGCGATCGTACGGCTTGCCGTGCGCTTCGGCACGCGGCAGCCGGCGCTGCCGGCGGATCTGCCGGGTTGGCAGGTGCTGGCGGCGAAGCTCTCCCATGTGCTGCTGTATGCGCTGATGCTGGTGCTGCCGTTGCTGGGCTGGGCGATGATTGGCGCGGCGGGTGATCCGGTGATGCTGAGCAGTTCGATCCGCCTGCCGGCACTGTTGTCGGCGGATGCCGCGACCTTTGCCTGGTTGCGCAAGGCCCACGGCTACCTGGCCTACCTGCTGTTCCTGACGGTGCTGATGCACCTGGCGGCGGCGCTGTTCCATGGCTGGATCCGCCGGGATGGGGTGCTGGAGAGCATGCTGCGGGGCAAGGACTGAGTTCACTCCCTCACGGACCACCCCCAATACACCAGGGCCGTGGCACTGATCGCGGCCCCCAACAGGCAGACGCCCGGCCACCCGCCCCAGGCATACATCGCCGTGGCCCCCACGGCACCGCTGGCACTCCCCACCGAATAGAACAGCATGTAGCCCGCCGCCAGCCGACTCTGCGCCTGGGGTCGGACGCTGTAGATCAGCGCCTGGCTGGTCACATGCACCGCCTGCAGGCCCAGGTCGAGGGTGACCACGCCGAGCAGCAGGGCCCAGAGCGACGATTGGGTAAAGGCGATCGGCAACCAGGACAGCAGCATCATCGTCAGCGCCAGGCCGCTGACCCACTGCGCCCGGCCACGATCCGCCCAATGCCCGGCGCGCGCCGCCCCCAGCGCGCTGGCCGCACCGGCCAGGCCGAACAGGCCGATCCCGGTATGCGATAACGATAGCGGCGGTGCACTCAGGGGCAGTACCAACGGAGTCCACAGCACGGTTCCGGCGGCAAAGATCAGCATGGCCAGCACCGCCCGGTCGCGCAGGACCTTTTCCTCGCGGAACAGCCCGAGCAGCGAGACGATCAGCGCGCCGTAGCCCTGGCGCGGCTTGGGTGGCTCATGCCGGGGCAGCACCTGCCAGAGTGCCACGGCCATCAGCAGGGTCAGTAGCGCCGACAACAGGTAGACCGAACGCCAGCCGGCCAGGTCGGCCATGCCCCCGGCGACGGTGCGGGCCAGCAGCAGGCCGACGACGATGCCACTGGTGACGCTGCCGACGACCTGGCCGCGCTCGCCTGGCGCCGCCAGTTGTGCCGCATAGGCCACCAGGGTCTGGGTCACCACCGCCAGCAGGCCGATCAGGCTCATGCCCAGCAACAGCCAGGCACTGTCGGGGGCCAGGGCCGCGAGCAGCAGGGCCAGCACCGACAGCAGCATCTGGCCGACGATCAGCCGTCGGCGGTTCAACAGGTCGCCCAGTGGCACCAGCAACAGCAGGCCCAGGCCGTAGCCGACCTGGCTCAGGCTGACCACGATGCCGACCGTGGCGTGATCCATGGCGAAGGTATCGGCCATGGCATCCAGCAGGGGCTGGGCGTAGTACACATTGCCTACCGACAGTCCGCAGGCGACGGCGAACAGCAGCACTGTGACCCTGGACAGTCGGCTGCCGGTCTGCGCGATATCGGTGCTGGCCGGGGCTTCAAGCGTCATGGCAAGGCTCCTCGAGTAGGTGGTTTCAATTTAAAACCACTTGTACCCTAGAGAGGCTGGTTTTACATTGCAACCACATTTTTCTGCCGGAGTCCCTTGCCATGGTCAAACGTTCCAGCCTGGAAGCCGCCGAATGCCCGGTGGCCCGCTCGGTGGCGGCCATCGGCGATGGCTGGTCGTTGCTGATCATTCGGGATGCGTTCGACGGCCTTCGCCGCTTCGGCGAGTTTCAGCGCAACCTCGGGCTGGCGCGCAACATTCTTGCCACGCGCTTGAAGAGCCTGGTCGGGCAGGGGGTGCTGGACATCGTTCCGGCGTCGGATGGCAGCGCGTACCAGGAGTACGTGTTGACGGAAAAGGGCCGGGGTCTGTTCAACCTGCTCATCGGTTTGCGCCAGTGGGGCGAGGCGCATTGCTATGGGCCGCAGGAGCCGCACTCGGTCATGGTCGACCGCGAGCAGGGGTTGCCGCTCAGGCCGCTGGAACTGCGCGCCGAGGACGGTCGCCTGCTCGGGCCGGATGACTGCCGGCGAATCCCGGCCGGCTGACCGTCTACTCGCCGGCGAAACGCTCCTGGCTGTTGCTCAGGTGCGTCCACATCGCCGCCCGTGCCGCATCGGCATCCTGGCGGCGAATCGCGGCGAGAATCGCCTCGTGTTCCTGATTGGCCAAGCGGCCCAGGGCCTGCAGGTCGGCATTGCCGCGTTCGGCTGCGTGCACCCGGGTCCGCGGATCATCGAGTTGCCCAGATGCAGCAGGATCTCGACGAAATACGGGTTGCCGGTGGCTTCGGCGATCAGCAGGTGGAAGCGCTGGTCGGCGGGTACGCAACTGTCGTTGTTGGCCAGCAGGCTCTGGTACTCGTCCAGCGCCGCGCGCATCTGCCGCAGCTGTTCATCGGTGCGTCGGCGGGCCGCCAGGGCGACGGCCTGGGTTTCCAGGCCCAGGCGCAATTCGAGAAGGCCCCGCACGCTCATGGCCGTGTCGGCGCTCAGGCGCAGGCCGTGGCCCTCCTCGCGTTCCAGCACGAAACTGCCGACGCCGTGGTGGGTCTCGACCCAGCCCGCGGCCTGCAGCTTGGAGATCGCCTCGCGCACCACTGTGCGACTGACCTTGTGCTCGCGAATGATCGCGCTTTCCGACGGCAGCTTTTCGCCCGGTTTCAACTCGCCCAGGCGTATCCGCTGAGTCAGGTGATTGACCAGGTCGGTGGCCAGGTTGGGCGTGCGCTTGCGGCGCGCGGTGGGGAGATCGCTGTCAGTGCTCATGGTCGTATCGTGGGGGTGTGAGGGGGAAAGCTTAACACTCGTACGACAAGTGGTGTGAGTGGCGGCGATACATGTATGACAAGTTCGGTCTTTCAGGTGTTTTTCCCGTGAAGGCCGGGTCAGCCCCGTCCGGTTCAAATGAAAAGGCTCACCAGAGAAAATATATTTATTGGAAATTAGTTGTTATAAAACAAATAATTAGGTTTTTACTCCGAGCGTTTTCCTGAGCGTTGAGGGCGTGCCACAACATCGAAGTGCTTGTTAGCAGATTTTTCTACTCGTATGATGACTGTCGACTGGCTTGAGTTGGCCAGCACCCCGCACACAACAATAATCCGTGGGAGACCGTCGTGAACCACACCCTCGATCCGTCCGCGTCAGCGGCACACGATTCACTGCTGGCCGTCGCCGTGGCGAAGGTCAAGCGCCATGTCCTGCCGCTGTTCGTCATCATGTTCATCGTCAACTACATCGACCGGGTCAACATCGGCTTCGTGCGCACGCATCTGGAGCATGACCTGGGCATCGGTGCCGCCGCCTATGGCTTCGGTGCCGGGCTGTTCTTCATCGGTTACGCGCTGTTCGAGGTGCCTTCCAACCTGCTCCTGCAGAAGGTCGGCGCACGGCTCTGGCTGACCCGCATCATGTTCAGCTGGGGCGTGGTCGCCACGGCCATGGCCTTCGTCCAGAACGAAACCCATTTCTACATCCTGCGTTTCCTGCTCGGGATCGCCGAGGCCGGGTTCTTTCCCGGGGTGATCTACTACTTCACCCGCTGGCTGCCGGGGGTGGAGCGGGGCAAGGCCATCGCAATCTTTCTCAGCGGCTCGGCGCTGGCCTCGCTGATCTCCGGTCCGCTGTCCGGCGCCCTGCTGCAGATCGAAGGCCTGGGCTGGCACGGCTGGCAGTGGATGTTCATCATCGAGGGAATGGCCTCGGTAGTGCTCTGTGGTTTCACCTGGTTCTGGCTCGACTCCGCGCCACGCGACGCCAGATGGCTGGGCCGTGCCGAGCAGGAGGCGCTGGTGCAGGCGATCGACGAGGAGCAGCGGGCCCGCGAGGCGTCGATGCCGATCAGGCCGTCGACCTGGAGCCTGCTCAAGGACCGGCAGATCCTGCTGTTCTGCCTGCTGTACTTCTGCATTCAACTGACCATTTACGCGGCGACCTTCTGGCTGCCGAGCATCATCAAGAAAATGGGTGCGCTCAGCGATTTGCAGGTGGGGCTGCTCAACTCCATTCCGTGGCTGATCTCGATCATCGCCATGTATGCCTTCGCGGCGGCCTCGGGCAAGTGGAAGCACCAGCAGGCCTGGGTTGCCACGGCGCTGCTGGTGGCGGCGGCCGGGATGTTCATGTCGACCACCGGCGGGCCGGTGTTCGCCTTCGTCGCGGTGTGTTTCGCCGCCATCGGCTTCAAGTCCGCCTCGTCGCTGTTCTGGCCGATCCCCCAGGCCTACCTGGATGCGCGGATCGCGGCGGCGGTGATTGCCCTGATCAATTCCACCGGCAACCTCGGCGGCTTCGTCGCACCGGCCACCTTCGGCCTGCTGGAGCAGAACACCGGTTCGATCCAGGGCGGCCTCTACGGCCTGGCGGCGACCTCGGTGATCGCGGCGATCCTGGTGTTCTTTGCCCGCACTCGGCCCAAACCCGGGCAGGGCGTGCCGGGCAGCATCGGCCCGGCTCTGAACGAATCTCACTGAACGACACTTTTTTCGAAACGACAGTTTCGCCAGACAGGTACCCATCATGAATGCACAGATGCTCGGCACTGCCGGCCAGACCCCGGTCATCAGCGGCTTCCAGGTCATCCCGGTGGCCGGCCACGACAGCATGCTGCTCAACCTCAGTGGCGCCCACGGCCCGTTCTTCACCCGCAATCTCGTCATCATCACCGACAGCAGCGGCCGCACCGGCGTCGGCGAGGTGCCCGGCGGCGAGCGGATCCGCGCGACCCTGGAGGACGCCCGCGGCCTGCTGCTGGGCCAGTCCATCGGCAACTACCAGAAGCTGCTCAACCAGGTCCGCCAGACTTTTGCCGAGCGTGATGCCGGTGGCCGCGGGCTGCAGACCTTCGACCTGCGCATCACCATCCATGCGGTCACCGCCCTGGAGGCGGCGCTGCTCGACCTGCTCGGCCAGTTCCTCGGCGTACCGGTGGCGGCGCTGCTCGGCGAGGGGCAGCAGCGGGAAGCGGTCAAGGTGCTCGGCTACCTGTTCTACATCGGCGACCGGCAGCGCACCAACCTGGCCTACCGCAATGAGGCCGAGGCCGAGGACGCCTGGTTCCGCCTGCGCCACGAGCAGGCGATGACCCCGGAGGCGATCGTCCGCCTGGCCGAGGCTGCCCAGGCGCGCTACGGTTTCAACGACTTCAAGCTCAAGGGCGGCGTGCTCGAGGGCGCTCGCGAGATGGAAGCGGTGACGGCCCTGGCCGAGCGCTTCCCCGAGGCCCGCATCACCCTCGATCCGAATGGCGCCTGGTCGCTCAGGGAGGCGATTGCCCTGTGTCGCGACCAGCATCGGGTACTGGCCTATGCCGAGGACCCTTGCGGTGCGGAAAACGGCTATTCGGGGCGCGAAGTCATGGCCGAGTTCCGCCGGGCCACCGGCCTGCCGACGGCGACCAACATGATCGCCACCGACTGGCGGGAAATGGGCCATGCGATCCAGTTGCACGCCGTCGACATCCCGCTGGCCGACCCGCATTTCTGGACCCTGCAGGGCTCGGTACGGGTCGCACAGATGTGTCATGAGTGGGGCCTGACCTGGGGCTCGCACTCCAACAACCACTTCGACATTTCCCTGGCGATGTTCACCCATGTCGCCGCGGCGGCGCCGGGCGAGATCACCGCCATTGACACCCACTGGATCTGGCAGGACGGCCAGGGCCTGACCCGCGAGCCGTTGCAGATCGTCGACGGCTTCATCCAGGTGCCGCAGAAGCCGGGGTTGGGGATCGAGCTGGACATGGACGCGGTGGCCCGCGCCCATGAGTGTTACCGCCACATGGGCCTTGGCGCCCGGGACGACAGCGTGGCCATGCAGTGCCTGATCCCCGGCTGGTCGTTCGACAACAAGCGTCCCTGCCTGGTGCGCTGACTCCTAGTGGCCACACAGGCCACTAGACGGGGTCGAACAGCGTCACGGCGACGATCCGCTCGCCGTCGACGCGCACCAGCAGCAGGCCCCGTGGCAGCGGATGACCTTTCTGATAACTCTCCACCAGCACCCGGTCCGCCGCCGTGGCGGTGACCTGCAACTGGTGGGGTGGGCGCAGTAGCGCGCGTATCTGTGGCGAGACCGGAAAGTGCTCGCGGTTGTCCCGCACCGCGTCGCAGAATTCCAGCACCACCGCGCGTGGCGCCGGCGCGGGTGGTGAAGTCATGCCTTCCTCGGCGAACAGCTGGTTGAGCCGGTCGGCGGTGGCCACGGCCCTGGGAAAGCCGGTGAAGGCCGAGGCCTGCAACAGCAGTTCGGTGTATTCGCCCGGGGCCAGCCCCGAGGCCAGGCCGGTCTTGAAGTGTACACTCAGGGGCGGGCCGACCATCCCCGCCGCGACGATGGCGGCGAAGGTCGCGGCCTCCCGCAGTCGGGGATCGAGGCCGGGGCGCTGGTGCAGGTGGCCGTAGACCACGCCGACCGCCAGCTCGCCGAGAGCGGGCGTGGTGTGGAACAGCGCATCCAGGCGGGCGCCGCCGTTGGGCACCAGGTCGATGAATTGCTTGCGGCCTTCGCAGTAGAGCTCGGCCATGGGGGCTTTGTCGTTCATGCTGTCTCCTATTGGCGATCCGGGGAATCCTTCGCGCGTCGACGACAGCAGGACATCGACAGCTGGCAGCCTAGCCAATCCGCTGGAAAATGCTAACGCCCGGGTGTTTTTCCCCACGGGGATCGCGGCTAAAGTGAGGGTTTTGCCGGAGCGGGACCATGGCGACGTTTTATGATGCACGCGGGAACATCTATGCGGTGGCGAGCCCTGAGGAGTTGCGCGCACTGGGGCTCGACGTACCGGTGGATGCCGCCCGGGCGGCGTTGCAGCGGCGCGACTGGTCGGTTGCGGCGGTGCAAGCGCTGTGCGGCTGGGCGGGGCAGGAGCCGGGACGGGGAGGCAAGCACCATCGCTCCGACGGTTTGCTGGTCGGGCCGTTCCAGTGCGCGGCGCCGTTCGATCTGCTGATCGTCAATACCGACGGCACCCTGGCCGAGCGCAGTGGCAACGGCCTGACGATCTTTTCCCAGGCATTGAGCGAGCAGGGTCTGCTGGCGGCCGAGGGCAGCAGCCTGTTGCGGGTCCATCACGATCAGCCGGGCGGTTCGTCTCCTGTCGCGACGGCGGTGGAACCGGCGCAGGTGGAGGGCCAGCCGGGCTTCTGGCTGGCGCTGGGCAAACCGGAATTCGGCCCCGCGGCAGTCGCTGCCTGGGGCACCGGGGAGGCCGCGTTGAATGGCCGTCAACTGAGCCATGTCGCGCCCCTGGCGCGCTTGAACGAGGCCTGGCAGCGCAGCCAGTTCGTGCGGGTCGGCAATCCCCATTGCGTGACCCTGGTGGAGCAGCTCTCGGCATTGCCGAGCAACCCACAGATGCTGGAGGCGGCGCTGGAGCAGGGCTTGACCGCGATTGCCTTTGCGCCACCGGTGGGGGCGGGCGAGCCGTGCCCGGCCGGGGTCAACCTGCAGTGGGCGATGCTCGTGGCGCCGGGGCACCTGCAGGCGCGGGTGTTCGAGCGCGGCGAGGGGCCGACCGCGTCCTCGGGCACCAGCGCCAGTGCGGTGGCCTGTGCGGCCTGGCGGGTCGGTTGGGTCGCCGCGGGCGAGGTCCGGGTCGAAATGCCGGGCGGTACCGCGCCGATCCGCCTGCTGGAACAGGGCGGCGAACTGCAGGGCGTGCACCTGTTCGGCACGGCCCGGCGCCAGGTCTGATCGTCCCGACCAAACACCGCTGACGTGTTGTTCGGATTCCCCTCTCTCGCCACCGGGGCGTTGCACCCTTGTCCGCCCGGGCGCTTTTTGGCTTGATGAATCGACGGGATCGCCGGCCGATAACGGCCGTTCCCGGACCGGGTCACAAGAACGGGCCCGGATTCTCAACCCGATCAAATGGAATTTGCGATGAAAGCGCTCAGAGGTTTATGCGGTACGTTGTTGTGTGCGGGGCTGATGTTTGCGGCGGTGGCCCAGGGTGGGCAGGCGAACGGCGAGCAACTGGCGGCGTCCTCCACCGCCCCCGACGGTGTCGAGCCGAGTCCGGCGGAGATGCTGGGCGGGACCCGCACCGACTATTTCTCCTGCTCGGTCGGGCGTTTCCGGGGCGAGCTGGAGGCCAGGGTGGCCTTCGCCTCCGCCGGCAGTTCGGCCTATTTCGATGTCAGTACGGTGAGATACCGCATCGTGCGCAGCGGGGGCGAGGGCGGCGGCAACAAGGCCAATATCAATTTCCATCTGGACACGCTCAATCGCCAGGGCGTGGTCAGGGGCAACGACGTCTATCACTCGCCGGATTCGCTCAAGCAGGACGGCAACTGGCATCTGCTGGACGTCAACCGCATCGTGCGCACCGACTACCAGGGGGCGGTGACCTTCGAGTTCATCTTCGACCGCTCCAAGGCCAGCGACAGCCGTTGCGCGGCCCACAAGACCTACCAGTGGGCCGGTGCCACGGTCACCCGGGCCACGGCGGCCGAGTGATCCGGTCAAGGCGTATCGAGGGCTGACGCTTCGCGAATCAGGAAGTGATCCAGGTTCTCGATTTCACAGCTGAACACGCTGAAGGTCTGCTCCGGGTTCTTCTTGCTCGGCACCTGTTTCAGCTCCGGCGTCACCCCGTAGAAAAAGCAGTACAGGTCATCGGCCTGGTCGATCACGCTCTTGATCTCCTCGAGGAACGCCGTGCGCTGGCGGTAGTTTTCGATCAGGCTCTTGCTCAGGTAGACGTTCACCGAATAGCGCTTGCGGTCGGCCCAGACCGGCTTGTCGAAGACCACGCTGAAGCTGCTCCTGTAGTCCTTGATCTCCTTGATCCTGCCCCAGTAGATCAGCCCCTTGCGATCCTGGCAGTACTCGACCCGCTTGAAGAAGGCGTTGTAGTTCAGGCTCAGCTCGCCAATGGTCAGCGGCATGCGCTTGAGCAGATCCTTGTTGGCGAAGTTGGAGACGAAGCATTCCACCGGGTGGGCGAACACGCTGGTGCGATTCGGTGTCGCCCTGGGCGTGCTGGTGGCGCTGCTGTCGCCCGCCGGGCGGGTTGCCTCCTTCGGCTCCGGGTGGGCGGAGTCGGCTGGCGTGGTGGGCTTGCGGGTGTAGACGCGACGGCTCAGCAGCAACTCCACCGGGAAATTCTGCTCGCCTTCGATCCCGTCCGGCGCCTGGTCCGGGTCGAGCAGGTCGGGTGCGGTTTCCGGGCTGAGGTAGGGGCAGTCCGCCAGGTGCCGGGTACTGGGCGTGTTCTTGAAGTGCGGGGTGCGCTTGAAGCGGACCCGACGGGCATTGAAGGTGGTCAGGTGGTTGCTGCGGTCGAAGGCGTTGCGGCAGGCATCGTTGGGGCACTGGAAGATTTCCGTGTCCGAATCGAAGGGTACGGTCTCGTCGAAGTTCAGGTCGCGGACATCGTAGATTGTCAGTTTCTCGTCGAGGCTGACGCAGTAGGCTTTGTCGAATTTCATGCTCGGTCCATCGGCGGCGCGGTAGGTCATTAATATCACAGGCATTCTGGCATCGTGTACCTGTCGGTCCGGCCCGTTGCCGTTTCAGTAGTCGGTGGGCGCCCGGCCCAGGGTGCGACGAAACATGGTCGAGAACGCTGCCGGGCTCTGGTAGCCGAAATCCAGGGCAATGCGCGTCACCGCTTCACCTTCGGCCAGTCGCGCCAGGGCCAGGACCACGCAGACCCGCTGGCGCCACTGGGAAAAGCTCAGGGCGGTCTGGCCGTGGAACAGCCGGCCGAAACTGCGCAGGCTCATATGCAACCGCGCCGCCCAGGCCTCGGGCGACTGGCGGATATCCGGCTGTTCGACGAAGGCCTGGCACAGCGGCAGCAGGCGCGGGTCCTGGGGCATGGGGATATGCAGCGGCAGGCTGCCGGCGGCGGCCAGTTCATGCAGCAACAGGCTGACCAGGGCCCCGTCGCGGCCCTGTTCGGCGTACTCCACCGGCATCTCGACGGCGGCCAGCAGCAGTTGGCGCAGCAGCGGCGAGACCTCCAGCACCTGGCAACTGGCACTCATCGTCGCGACCGCAGCGGGCTCGATGTACAGGCTGCGGGTGCTGACGCCGAGCATCAGCACCTGGTGCGGCACCTGAGGAGGAATCCAGACCGCCCGCTGCGGTGGCACGATCCAGTTGCCGTCGTCGGTCAGCACATGCATCACCCCGCTGGCGCCGTAGAGCAATTGCGCTCGCCGGTGCTGATGGCGGGCCAGCAGGTGGCCCCGGGGTAGTCGGTGCCGATGGCGATCACCGCCCGGGGCAGGTGGTCGTACAGGGCGAGTGGGCTATTGAGCATGGGGATGGCGGTCTGGCCGAATCACGAATGATATTGGCTGACTTACGCAGGCGCGCCAAGCCCTGGCGGAGCAATATGCGGGCTTCGTTCCTCAAAGGACCTGACATGATGCTTTACGGGCTGTTGGCGTTGTTGGGCGGGCTGGCCGGCGTGACCAGCGTGCTGTTCGGTTTCGGTGGTGGTTTCGTGGTGGTACCGCTGGTGTACCGGGCCCTGCGTGACAGCCCGGACCCGGCTGTCAGCGGGGCGGCGATGCAGATCGCGGTGGCGACCTCGACCTGCGTGATGATCGTCAATGCGCTGATCGCCACCGGCAAGCACCGGCGTGCCGGCAATCTGCGCGGGGAGTGGATCTGGCCGTTCGCCGGCTTCATCGGCCTGGGCGCGGTACTGGGGGCGGTGCTGGCCAGTTGGCTCAGCAGTGAGGTGCTGCGCTGGGCCTTCATCGTCTACCTGGGATTGACCTTGCTTGACTGCCTGGCGCGGCAAGGTTTCATCCGGCCGGCGGGGTCCCGTCCGGTTCGGCCATTGACGCCTGGCGTGACGGTGCTGGGTGGCGTCTTGATCGGTAGCGTGGCGACCTTGCTCGGGGTGGGCGGCAGCGTCATGACCGTGCCGTTGCTGAGGCGCAGCGGCCTGAGCATGACGCTGGCCACGGCCATGGCCAATCCGTTGAGCGTGCCGGTGGCGGTGGTCGGGACGTTGACCTACGTGCTCCTGGCCGGGGTCCATCCCCTGGGGTTGGGGCCCTGGTTCGCCGGGTACGTGAACCTTCCGGCATTCGCCCTGCTGATCCTCGGCTCGCTGCTCGGCATGCGCCTGGCGACGCCCCTGATCGGGCGTATCCCGGACCGGCTGCATGCAGGGTTCTACATCGGCTTGCTGGGGCTGGTGCTGCTGGCGATGGTGCTCGGCTGACGAGGCGCCGAGCGTGAGGCTGTTCGCGGGCAAGCCCCTGCGGGTCGCTCCGCATCCGCTCTGGTGACGCAGAGCGTCACGGGCTGTGCTCCCACGCAGAGCGTGGGAGCGATCAGGGATCGAGGGCTACACGTTCAACAGGCGCTCACGCAGCTTGGCGATTTCGTCGCGCATCTGCGCCGCTGCCTCGAACTCCAGGTCGCGGGCCAGTTGGTACATCTTTTCTTCCAGCTGGCGAATGCGCTTGCTGATCTCGCTCGGCGAACGCAGTTCGTTTTCGTAGCGGGCGTTTTCCTCGGCAGCCTTGGCCATGCCCTTGCGCTTCTTGCTGCGCGAGCCGGGCACGGTGGCGCCTTCCATGATATCGGCGACGTCCTTGACCACGCCCTTGGGGGTGATGCCGTTGGCCTCGTTGAAGGCGATCTGCTTGTCACGACGCCGTTCGGTCTCGCCGATCGCCCGCTGCATGGAGCCGGTGACGTTGTCGGCGTAGAGAATCGCCTTGCCATTGAGGTTGCGCGCGGCGCGGCCGATGGTCTGGATCAGCGACCGCTCGGAGCGCAGGAAGCCTTCCTTGTCCGCGTCGAGAATCGCCACCAGCGACACTTCCGGCATGTCCAGGCCTTCGCGCAGCAGGTTGATACCCACCAGCACGTCGAAGGTGCCCAGGCGCAGGTCGCGGATGATTTCCACCCGCTCCACGGTGTCGATGTCCGAGTGCAGGTAGCGCACCCGGATACCGTGGTCGGCGAGGTAGTCGGTGAGGTCCTCGGCCATGCGCTTGGTCAGGGTAGTGACCAGCACGCGCTCTTCCAGGGCCACGCGCTTGTTGATCTCCGAGAGCAGGTCGTCGACCTGGGTCAGCGCCGGGCGCACCTCCACCTGCGGGTCGACCAGCCCGGTGGGGCGTACCACCTGCTCGACCACCTGGCCGGCGTGCTCGGCCTCGTAGTTGCCGGGGTGGCGGAGACGAAAATGGTCTGCGGGCTCACCGCCTCCCACTCGTCGAAGCGCATCGGCCGGTTGTCCAGCGCCGACGGCAGGCGGAAGCCGTATTCCACCAGGGTTTCCTTGCGTGAGCGGTCGCCCTTGTACATGGCGCCGACCTGCGGAACGCTGACGTGGGATTCGTCGATCACCAGCAGCGCATCCGGCGGCAGGTAGTCGTAGAGGGTCGGCGGCGGGGCGCCGGCTTCGCGTCCGGAGAGGTAGCGCGAGTAGTTTTCGATGCCGTTGCAGTAGCCCAGTTCGAGGATCATCTCCAGGTCGAAGCGGGTGCGCTGCTCCAGGCGCTGGGCCTCCACCAGCTTGTTGCTGTTGCGCAGATACTCCAGGCGTTCCTGCAGTTCCTGCTTGATCCCCTCGACGGCTTCGAGCAGGGTTTCCCGCGGCGTCACATAGTGGCTCTTGGGGTAGAAGGTGAAGCGCGGCAGCTTGCGGATCACCTCGCCGGTCAGCGGGTCGAAGGCCGACAGGCTTTCCACCTCGTCGTCGAACAGCTCGACGCGGATCGCCTCCAGGTCGGATTCGGCCGGGTAGATGTCGATCACGTCGCCGCGCACGCGGAAGGTCGCCCGGGCGAAGTCCATGTCGTTGCGGGTGTATTGCAGGTCGGCCAGGCGGCGCAGCAGGGCGCGCTGGTCGAGCTTGTCGCCGCGGTCCACGTGCAGGACCATCTTCAGGTAGGTTTCCGGGCTGCCCAGGCCGTAGATGCAGGACACCGTGGTGACGATGATGGCGTCCTTGCGTTCGAGCAGGGCCTTGGTCGCCGACAGGCGCATCTGCTCGATATGGTCGTTGATCGACGCATCCTTCTCGATGAAGGTATCGGAGGAGGGGACGTAGGCTTCCGGCTGGTAGTAGTCGTAGTAGGAAACGAAGTATTCGACGGCGTTGTTCGGGAAGAATGTCTTGAATTCGCCGTACAACTGCGCGGCCAGGGTCTTGTTCGGTGCCAGCACCAGGGTGGGGCGCTGGACCTGGGCGATCACGTTGGCGATGCTGAAGGTCTTGCCCGAGCCGGTCACCCCGAGCAGGGTCTGGTGGGCCAGGCCGGCCTCGATGCCCTGGACCATCTGGCGGATCGCCTCGGGCTGGTCGCCGGCGGGCTGGAAGCGGGTGACGAGCTGGAATTGGGACATAACGTACCTCTTGATGTGCCGCGCCGGCACTGCTGCCCGGCAGGCCGCGCAGCGACGAAAAGGATCGTCCACGACGGCATGTCGCGGAAAAAGGCATCATAAGCCTGGAAATGGTGTTTCGTCCGATCGCTTTCAAGGCAGGCGTCTGTCGGACGTCGGGTTACATTTCGACTGTCGGGCGTAAAATAAATCCAAAAAACTTGTCGGAATCCGACAATAGCCGGTCGCCGTCGCCCGTGATGGCCTCTATACTAGCTCCCCGTTTGTGCACCGCTCTAGTGCAATCGGCTGGAGCGTTGTCACCCCCGATCACCCTCCATTCAGAGCCGCCGCAATAATGAGCCTGTTCTCCGCTGTCGAAATGGCACCCCGCGATCCTATCCTGGGCCTCAACGAAGCATTCAATGCCGACACCCGTACCGACAAGGTCAACCTCGGTGTGGGTGTCTACTGTGACGAAAGTGGCAAGATCCCACTGTTGCGTGCCGTTGTCGAAGCCGAGACCCAGCGCGCGGCTCAGCATGCTTCCCGTGGCTACCTGCCGATCGACGGCATCGCCGCCTACGACAAGGCCGTGCAAACCCTGCTGTTCGGCGAGGATTCGCCGCTGATCGCCGCCGGTCGCGTGCTCACCACCCAGGCGGTCGGTGGTACCGGCGCACTGAAGATCGGGGCCGATTTCCTCAAGCAACTGCTGCCGGACGCCACCGTCGCCATCAGCGACCCGAGCTGGGAAAACCACCGCGCGCTGTTCGAAACCGCCGGTTTCCCGGTGCAGAACTATCGTTACTACGATGCCGCCAGCAACGGCGTGAACCGTGCCGGCCTGCTGGAAGACCTCAACGCGCTGCCAGCCAAGTCCATCGTCGTGCTGCACGCCTGCTGCCACAACCCGACCGGCGTCGACCTGAGCCCCTCCGACTGGCAGGACGTGCTGAACGTGATCAAGTCCCGGGACCTGGTGCCGTTCCTGGACATGGCCTACCAGGGCTTTGGTGCCGGCATCCACGAGGACGCCGCCGCCGTGCGCCTGTTCGCCGAGTCGGGCCTGACCTTCTTCGTTTCCAGCTCGTTCTCCAAGTCGTTCTCGCTGTACGGCGAGCGCGTCGGGGCGCTGTCGATCGTCAGCGAATCGAAGGAAGAGACTGCCCGCGTCCTGTCCCAGGTCAAGCGCGTGATCCGTACCAACTACTCCAACCCGCCGACCCACGGTGCGACCATCGTCGCGACCGTGCTGAACAACCCTGAGCTGCGTGCCCAGTGGGAAGCGGAACTGGCCGAGATGCGCGATCGCATCCGTGACATGCGCATGCAGATGGTCGATCTGCTGGCCCAGCATGGCGCCAAGCGTGACTTCAGCTTCGTCGGTCGTCAGCGCGGCATGTTCTCCTACTCCGGTCTGACCGTGGAGCAGGTGGCACGCCTGAAGAGCGAGTTCGGCATCTATGCCCTGGATACCGGCCGTATCTGTGTGGCGTCGTTGAACCAGCGCAACATCGAGACCGTGGTCAAGGCCATCGTCCAGGTGATCTGATCGCGGGGCGGGGCCGTTCCCGCCATGTTCTTCGGATGCAGGAAAGGCCCGCAGCGATGCGGGCTTTTCTGTTTGCGTTTCCCGCCCGACCGGCCCCTTCGCGGGCAAGCCTTACCGGCAAACTCCCAGGTATCAGCCTCTCTGCCGCACCTTCGGTGGATTCATAAATTGTTACAAGTTCGGTAAAGCACTTTTATCAAATCCTTGTTTGTCAGGCTCCAGAGCCCGGACATAAGCTTCCTGGAGCTTCGATAGTCAACCTGAGCGCCTGCGTCCACGGTTTGAACAATGGCCTCGATGTCCACTTCCGGTGCAAGTTGAGAAGTAAGGATTCCCGATGCAGTCAAAGTGCGAAGATTCTTTAGCCTCCCGGCCCTGTGATACTCCCGATATTTCCCCTGACCGTACCCCGCCCAGCAGCTCCCATCGACTGGCCGAAGCGCTGCTCGACAAGGCCGGCTTGCGCCTGGACGGTCGGGCACCCTGGGACATGCGCCTGAATCGACCGGGTGTGCCGGAGCGGGCCCTGTCCGAAGGCAGCCTGGGGCTGGGCGAGGCCTACATGGACGGCGACTGGGACGCCGACCAGTTGGATGAGTTCTTTGCCCGGCTGCTGCGCTCGGGGCTGGCCGATGGAGTCAACCCGATGGCGATGCTGTTGCACGCCGCCCGGGTCAGGCTGCTCAACCTGCAGAACCGCAAGCGGGCCTGGCAGGTCGGTGAACAGCACTATGACCTGGGCAGCGAATTCTACGCGAGCATGCTCGACCCGCGAATGACCTACACCTGCGGCTACTGGCGCGAAGCCGAAGACCTGGTCGAGGCGCAGAATGCCAAGCTCGACCTGATCTGCCGCAAGCTGCGCCTGGAGCCGGGCATGCGCGTGCTGGACATCGGTTGCGGTTGGGGCAGCTTCATGTCCTATGCGGCGCAGAACTATGGTGTGGAGTGCGTCGGCGTGACCATTTCCCGGGACCAGGCCGCCTGGGCGCAGCAGCGTTATGCCGGGTTGCCGCTGGAATTCCGCCTGCAGGACTACCGTGATGTCGACGAGCAGTTCGACCATATCGTCAGCATCGGCATGTTCGAGCATGTCGGGCGCAAGAACCACCGGGTCTACATGGAAACCGCCGCGCGCTGCCTCAAGGACGATGGGTTGTTCCTGTTGCATACCATCGGCAAGAACCGCCGCCATTCCACCACCGACCGCTGGATCGACAAGTACATCTTCCCCAACGGCGACCTGCCTTCCATCGGCCAGATCGGCGATGCCGTCGATGGCCTGTTCGTCGTCGAGGACCTGCACAACTTCGGCGCCGATTACGACAAGACCCTGATGGCCTGGTACGAGAACTTCGAAGCGGCCTGGCCACGCTTCGCTGCACAGATGGGCGAGCGTTTCCGTCGCATGTGGCGCTACTACCTGTTGTCCTGCGCCGGGGCGTTCCGCGCCAGGGACATCCAGCTATGGCAGTGGGTACTGTCGAAACAGGGCGTGATCGGCGGTTATCAGCGCGTGTCCTGAGTTCCGTGCAGCGTCGAGTTAATGATCGATGAATAATCTTTCATGGCTAATTAACGCCTCGAACATGGTTCGAATCAATGGAAAAATATATATAGAAACCGGCAGTGAAAAATAACAACAGAGGCCTCTGGTCGGCACTCTGAAATGTTCCGGTTCCTGTCCAGGACGCCCCAGCGGCGTGCTTCGGAGCGCGACAGACAAAGCCCGGCCAGATCCCCCGCTTGCGTACTTTTGAAGATTGTCCTTGGCCTTCGGGCCTCTCTGCCATTTTCCATGTTTCGCGTTTCCACTCTCCGCGCGGATGACGGCGTGCGCGCTGCCGTTCGCTTCAACAAAAGAGTGAAACTTCATTGACCAGGGGATAATAACGATGTCGGTAAAGATCAACTTGCTTACGCTGGCGGTATCGCTGGGCCTGGCCCAGGTCGCGATGGCCGATGCCATCGCCGACCAGAGTGACGCCAAGGGCTTCGTCGAAGACAGCAGCCTCAACCTGCACCTGAAGAACCAGTATTTCGACCGTGACCGCAAGGATGGCAAATCCGATCTCAAGGACTGGACCCAGGGGATCTTCGGCAACTACAGCTCCGGCTTCACCCAGGGCACCGTCGGTTTCGGCGTGGATGCCTTCGGCTACTGGGGCATCAAGCTCGATGGCGGCCCGGGTACCGCAGGCACCGGCAACCTGCCGATCGGCCGCGATGGTTCTCCCGAGGATGACTATGCCAAGGCCGGCGGTGCGCTCAAGCTGCGGGTTTCCAAGACCGAACTGCGCTATGGCGACATGCAGCCGACCGCGCCGGTGTTCGCCGCCGGCGGCACCCGGCTGATCCCGGAAACCGCTACCGGCTTCGACCTGCAGAGCAGCGAGATCAAGGGGCTGGACCTGGAGGCCGGCCACTTCACCAGCGGCACCGGGGTGGTCACCACCAGCCGCGACCATGATCTGTATGCCACCTACGCCAACGTCCCGACCAACGCGGTCAGCTTCCTGGGCGGCAAGTACAGCGTCAGCGACAACCTGAACTTCACCCTCTACGGCTCCGAGTTCGAAGACATCTGGCGCCAGTACTACACCAACGCCAACTACACCCTGCCGCTCTCGCCGGGGCAGTCGCTGAACTTCGACTTCAACCTCTACCGTACCCTCGACGAGGGCCAGGCCAAGGCCGGCGCGATCAACAACACCACGTTCTCCTTCGCTACCGCCTACACCTTCCTGACCGCTCACACGGTGACCCTGGCCTACCAGAAAGTGCATGGTGACACGCCATTCGACTATGCCGGCTTCGGCACCAACGGCCCCGGCGACGGCGGCGACTCGATCCTGCTGGCCAACTCGGTGCAGTACTCGGACTTCAACGGTCCGGGGGAGAAGTCCTGGCAGGCGCGCTATGACCTGAACATGCAGAGCTATGGCGTGCCGGGCCTGAGCTTCATGACCCGCTATGTCCACGGTGATGACATCGATGGCACCAAAATGGCGGCGGACAGCCCCTACCGGGCCTATGGCTATGGCGCCGACGGCGAGCACCATGAAACCGATGTCGAGGCCAAGTACGTGGTGCAGGGCGGTCCGGCCAAGGACCTGTCCCTGCGCCTGCGCCAGTCGTTCCATCGCGGCAACGCCGACCAGGCCGAGGGCAACAACAACGAGCTGCGGCTGATCGCCGATTACCCGATCTCGGTGTTCTGATCAGGCGGCGGGGGAGGAGGGCGTTGCTCCGGCCGGTGGCGGCGTGTCCGCCCGCGCCGCTTCCACACGGTTCCTGCCGGTGCGCTTGGCCTGGTACAGGGCGGCATCCGCCCGGCCATAGGCGCAATCGAAGCGGGTGCCCATGGGGCTGGCGCTGACGCCGAAACTGGCGGTGATCTGCCGGTTCACCGGCGCCCCGAAGACGTGCGTGGCAACCGTCTGGCGCAGGCTTTCGGCCAGTTCCAGGCCGGCTTCGAGCGTCCCGCCGGGAATCAGCACGGTGAACTCCTCGCCACCCACCCGGCCAATGAACCCGGCATTGCCGACGATCTGTCGCAGGCAACCGACGATGCCCTGGATCACCGCATCGCCGGCGGGGTGGCCGAACTCGTCGTTGATCTGCTTGAAGTGATCGATGTCCAGCACCACCATCACCGCTCCGGTTTTCTGCAGGGCTTGCACGGTCAGGTCGATGACCGCGCCGCGGTTCAGCACACCGGTGAGGGCATCATGGGTGGCGCGGTACTCGAGCTGGCGTGCCAGGGTCTGCAACTGCGCGTTGAGCGTGTTCATCTCGCGCTCGGCACGGTCGCTGCGGCGGATCAGGCGGCGCGTCTCGCGCATCAGGCGCTCGAAGTGGACAGTGAGGTCGGCGAGCGCCTGCCGGTACACCGGGGCGTCGGCCTCAGTCAGGGCGAGGATCGAACGGGCGTGTTCGAGGGCGTCAGTTTCGCTGCGGAACAGGTCGGGTTCGGCTTCGTCCTGTGCCTGTGCGCCTGCGCGAGTGACTGAAGCGGTCATGCTCATCATCCTTGTCGGAGAATCATTGGGGGGTCGTGGCGTGGTCGTTGAAGACGATCGCGGTGAAGTCGGCCTTCAGTTCTTCGCCGAACTCGAAAATGGTCTCGTCTTCCTCGTCGTGGTACCAGTGCACCTGCATCTCGTTGCCCGATTGAGCCGCCTGGTCCAGGGCATCGAAGATGCTGAACAGCATCTTGGTGCTGGAGCTGTTGAAGTAGGCCAGGGCAATGTGCGTGGTGATCACGGTGTCCTCGCGGGAGGCGAGGTAGCTGCGCAGTTGCTGGAGGACAGGGGCATAGAAGGCGGCGGCATTTTCCGGGTAGGACTCGCCTTTGATCGTCAGCAGGTTCTGATCGAAACGAAAGTCGACTTCCGGTGAGGTGGCGGTTGCTTCGATGTAGAAATTGTCCATGGTGATGGTGTCACTCTGATCAGATAGTTGCTTTGAGGCAGAACAGCGTGGTGCCAGGCTCGTCTGCCCTTGGGTAGAAGTCGAACTCCAGCGGTGCGCTCGAATCACGCGCCATGGTCAGGAAACCCAGGCCCGCGCCCTTGCTTTCCAGCGGGGTTTCCGCGCGCAGGGTGACCTTGTAGGCCTGCTTGATCTCTTCCAGGGACATGTTGCGCAGCGGCTCGAGTTTTTCCCGCAGGCGCTCGACGTCGCCGCTGGCGATGGGGTTGGCACAGAGCATCAGGTGGCGGTCACCTTCGCTGCTGATGCACACCGCACCCTGGCGCAGCGCGGACTCCTCGCCGGGCTCGCCGGGCAGCGAGTCGGAGGAGTAGTGAATGATGTTCTGCGACAGTTCGACGAAGGACGAGAACAGCTTGCGCCGCGTCGGCCCGTTCACCCCGGAGATTTCCAGCTGCAGCCGGACCACCTCGGCCATCGCGCTGACGATGGTGTGGGAGAAATAGCCCATGTGATAGAAGATCACGTTGCGCTGTTGGGCCAGATCGAAGAAGTGGTAGTCGGGGTGGGCAGCATTCGAATTGATCATGGTTCGTTTCCAAGACGCGCACAGAAAAGGGTGAGGTCGTCACGCCGGGCCTGCTCTCCCTGCCAATCGGCCAGCGTGCGTTGCAGGGCTTCGCCGATCACGGTCGCCGGCTGATTGCGCTGCTCCAGTATCGTGTTGAAGGCCTTGCTCCTGCCGAAGGCGATGTTGCGCGGGCCGCCGATCTGGTCGGTGAGGCCGTCGGTGGCGATGAACACCAGGCTGGCCGGCGCCAGCGCGATGCGGTTCACCGGCCACTGGTAGTCGATGGCACTGTCCACGTAGCCGACGCCGACCCGTTGCCCGGCCAGGGTTTCCATCTGTTCGGCCGCCGGCGGCAGCACGTGCAGCGCCATGCGCGCGCCGGCAAAGCTCAGGGTCTGGTTGGCGTTGTCGAACCAGAGGAACGCGGCATCGAGGCCATCATCGGATTCCGGTGTGCCATCGCTGCTGTGCACCTGGCCGAGCAGTTCCTTGACGCTACGGTTCACCGCCGCCAGCAGTGCACCGGGGTCGCGGGGGCCGAGCCGGGCCAGCGCCTGGGTCAGCGACGAGGAGGCGATCAGGGTCATGAAGGCGCCGGGCACGCCGTGGCCGGTGCAGTCGGCGATCGCGCCGAACCAGCCATCGGGGTAGGCGCAGAAATGGTAGAAATCGCCGCCGACCACATCCCGGGGTTCCCAGAGCAGGACAGCGTCGTCCAGGGTCGCCTTGAGGGTGTCCCGCGAGGCGCGCAGCATGGAGCGCTGGATGACGCTGGCGTACTCGATGCTCTGCATGATCTGGCGGTTCTTCTCGGCCTGCATGGCCGCCACCACCGCCATCAGTTGCAGGCCGCTGCCGAGCCCGGCGAAGCGTCCGTCGCGGGTGACGATGAAGCCGTCGGAGAGGGCCTTTTCCCCGGATTCCACGGTCTTGAAGGTCAGTTCCTCGATGCTCATGCCGGCGTCGACGATCAGCGGCTCCTTGTCCATGAAGGCGATGCAGCTCTTCTTGTCGTACAGCTCGCGGTGGAACGGCTTGCTCATCATCGACAGGAAGATGTTGCGATTGATCAGGCCGATGGGCCGTGCCTCTTCCACCACTGCCAGGCAGGCCACCTCCTTCTGCGAACTGAAGGTTTCCATCACCAGGGCGTTGGTGCTGCTGGCGTCGATCGCCGGCATCTGCAGGCAGAGATCTCCGGCACAACGGTGATCTCGGGAGCGTTGTGGACGCATGAAGGAGAAGCTTTCTGCACGCATGCTGGGAATCGCCGGGCAAAGTGAAGGCACAACGCTATCGCTCCAATATGACGCTTGTATGACGATCTCTCGTCTGCTCTCCCGAACCCGCTGATTCGCCAACGAATGATCCGGCTGCCGCGCGGCTGTGTATCACAGTGTGTACGCACTGCTGACTGATACATCCGGCGACGCCCTGGCCGGTTGTGCGACACAGAGGGGATACACGCCCGCGATTAACTTTGCCTGTCGAACAGCGCAGCCGCTTGAGCCGCTGATTCGCTCACCCCATCGTTGATCAAGGAGAACACCATGAAGAGCAAATACGCCGCCCTCGCCGCCACCCTCGCCATTTCCCTCAGCGCCTTCGCGGTCGGGGCCCATGCCGCCGATGACCAGGCCCCCAAGGAAAAATGCTACGGCGTGTCCAAGGCCGGTCAGAACGATTGCGCCGCCGGTGCCGGTACGTCCTGCGCGGGCACCGCCAAGACCGACTACCAGGGCAACGCCTGGGTCCTGGTGGACAAGGGCACCTGCACCCAGATCAAGACACCCAAGGGCTTCGGTTCCCTGACGGAGCAACCATGAGCCGCAGTGCCGGGGCGGTGACCGCCGGCCTCGGCCGGCTGTTGCCCGAGTCCCTGTTGCTGCTGGTGGCCCGGGTCGGGATCGCTTCGGTGTTCTTCCTGTCGGGACGAACCAAGGTCGAAGGCCTGCTGACGATCAAACCGACGACCTACGTGCTGTTCCGTTCGGAGTATGCGTTGCCGCTGATTTCGCCCGAGTTGGCGGCTCACCTGGCGACCTATGCCGAGCACCTGTTCCCGATCCTGCTGGTGCTGGGGTTGCTGACCCGGCCGGCGGCGCTGGCCCTGCTGGGCATGACGGCGGTGATCGAGGTGTTCGTCTACCCCGACGCGTGGCCGACGCACCTGACCTGGGCCGGATTGTTGTTGCCCCTGATCGCCTACGGCGGCGGCAAGTGGTCGCTGGATGGGCTGTTGCGCCGCGGCTCGAACTGACCCGCCGTCCGACGCCCTCTCGAACTGAAGATTTTCAACCACAACATCAAGCCATGACGGCTTGAGGAGATGCAGCATGCGCAAGTTACCCATCCTGGCCTTCAGCGCCCTGGCCCTGGCGGCACCGATGTTCGCCAGTGCCGCCGCCGAGCCGGCCGCACCGGCGGGTGCCAGGAACATCGTCATCGTCCATGGCTCGTTCGTCGACGGCTCCGGCTGGCGGGTGGTGCACGACATCCTGATCCACAAGGGCTACCACGTCACCGTGGTGCACCAGCCGGCCACCAGCCTGGATGCCGATGTCGCCGCCACCCGGGAGATCCTCGACCAGCAGGTCGGTCCGGTGGTGCTGGTCGGCCACAGTTCCGGCGGTGCGGTGATCGGTATCGCCGGCGACCGGGACAAGGTCAAGGCACTGGTCTATGTCGCCGGGTTGCAACCGGAGGTCGGCGAGACCCTGGGCCAGTTGCTCGGCTCCATGCCGTCGCCGAGCAATGACATCCACGCCACCCGTGACGGCCTGCTGTTCGTCGACCGGGCCAAGTTCGGCGAGGACTTCGCCGCCGACCAGACCACCAACCGCACCGACTTCCTGGCGGCCTCGCAGGTACCGGCCGCTGCCGCGACCTTCGGTACGCAGAACTGGGCGGCCGCCTGGCACAAGAAACCGAGCTACGGAATCGTCGCCACCGACGACAAGGCCCTGAACCCCGACCTGCAGCGCTGGATGTACAAGCGTGCCGGTTCCAAGGTCACCGAGATCAAGGCCAGCCACACCGTGTACATCTCGCAGCCTGAGGCGGTGGCGAAAGTCATCGAGCAAGCCGCGTTGAACGCCAAGTAAGTCCACTGACCCCCATTGCTTCACCCACAACCCTGTTTATCTGGAGAGACACCATGACCACTACCGCTTCCCGCCTGAGCCTCGCCACTGCCGCCGCCCTGATCGCCCTGGCGTCCGCTTCCTTCACCGTTTCGGCCAGCGCCGCCGACAAGGAGCAGCCGGGCCGCTGCTACGGCGTCAACAGCTGCAAGGGCGAAAGCCTCTGCGCCACCGCCAAGAACGACTGCAAGGGCCTGAACGGCTGCAAGGGGCAGGGCGTCGTGGTGAAAACCCCGAGCGAGTGCCTGAAGGCCGGCGGCACCCTGACCGAGCCGAAGTAAGCGCAAGCCGGTGGTGGGGCTACTCCTGTGGCCCCACGCATCCACACGGATACCCAAGCTTCCCTCTCAAGCGAGTACCTGCGATGTCGGTTTCCACTTCTGTTTTCTCGGGCTTCGGCCTGGGCCTGCGCAAGGAACACTATCGGGACTTCCTGGAGACCGAGGTTCCGGTCGATTTCGTCGAAGTCATCTCCGAGAACTTCATGGTCGAAGGCGGCCAGCCCCGGCACATCCTGCGCCAGGTCCGCGAGCGGCATCCGGTGGTGCTGCACGGCGTGTCGATGTCCATCGGCTCGGCGGACGGCCTGAACCCGGACTACCTGCGTCGTTTGCGGCAACTGGTCGACGAGATCGACCCGCTGTTCGTTTCCGACCACCTGAGCTGGTCGCGTATCGGCCACTTCAACGCCCACGACCTGCTGCCGGTGCCCTACACCGAGGAGGCGCTGGAGATCGTCTGCCGCAATATTTCCATGGCCCAGGATGCCCTCGGCCGTTCCATGCTGTTCGAAAATCCGTCGAGCTACCTGGCCTTCGATGGTGCCTCGATGACCGAATGGGAGTTCATCGGCGCGATGGCCGAGCGCACCGGCTGCGGCCTGCTGCTCGACGTCAACAATGTTTTCGTCAGTGCCAGCAACCATGGTTTCGATGCCCTGGCCTTTCTCGACGGTTTGCCCGCCGACCGCGTGCGCCAGATGCACCTGGCCGGGCACAGCCAGGGCGAGCACCTGCTGATCGACACTCATGACAGCCCGGTCTGTGAGGCGGTCTGGGCGCTGTATGCCGAGGCGGTGGCGCGCTTCGGCACCGCCGCGACCATGATCGAGCGCGACGACCATATCCCGCCGTTGGCCGAGCTGCTGGCGGAACTGGATATCGCCCGTGCCATCGGCGCGGCGAATGCCCGTGGCGGCCTGCGGAGGGCGGTATGAACCTGGCGCAATTGCAACAGCAGTTCCGGCAATGGCTGGTGACCGGGTCCGACGAAGCCGCAGGACGTCTCGGCGAGGGCCTGGAAGTCGGCCTGGCGGTGTACCAGAACAACTACCGGGCGCAATTGGTGGGTTGCCTGGAGCAGTCATTTCCCCAGGTGCGCCGGTGGATCGGTGACGAGGCGTTTCTCGCTGCGGCGATCACCCATATCGACCGGCAGCCACCCCATGCCTGGACGCTGGATGCCTACCCGCAGGGCTTCCATGCCAGCCTGGTCGAGCTGTTTCCAAACAATCCCGATGTGCATGAGCTGGCCTGGATCGAGTCGGCGCTCAACGATGCCTTC
Organism: Pseudomonas sp. Tof1; assembly: GCF_055390395.1. Lineage (NCBI taxonomy): Bacteria > Pseudomonadati > Pseudomonadota > Gammaproteobacteria > Pseudomonadales > Pseudomonadaceae > Pseudomonas > Pseudomonas sp. Tof1. The sequence continues at coordinate 2,145,608 of NZ_AP024344.1, forward strand.
GTCGCCGAGGATGCCCAGGCCCTGCCACTGGAGGCGCTGGCGAGCATCGACTGGGACACGGCGCGGCTGTGCCTGACGCCGTCTTTCAGGAGCCATGCGCTGACCACCAATGCCGAACCGATCTGGGCGGCGCTGTGCGAGGAGACGCCGCCGCCTGCGAGCGAAATGCTCGCCGAGCCGGGCGGGGTGATCGTCTGGCGTCGGCAATTCACCTCGCGCCTGCGTCCGCTGGAATCCCTGGAGTACCAGGCGCTGCTGCGAGTGCAGGAAAACGGCAGTTTCGCCGGCCTGTGCCAGTGGCTGGTCGAGCGTCTCGGCGAGTCCGAGGGCGTGGCCCGGGCGGGTGCGCTGCTGGCCGGCTGGCTCGCCAGCGAACTGATCGTCGCGATCGACTGACCCCATTCTCTTTGCCAAGGAACTGCCTCATGTCCGAGTCTCTGTTCAATCGCCGTCGCTTCCTGCTGTCCGCCGCCGCCGGTGCGGCCGCCATCGGCCTGGCCGACATGGCCCCGGCGCTGGCGTCGACCGGGCAGGCCGCGCCTCGTGCCGGAGCGTCGAGCAAGCCGCTGGCGCGCCTGCCCATTCGCCAGGTGCGTACCGACCTGCTGGATATCGGTTACCACGAGACCGGGCCGGAAAACGGTCGGCCGGTAATCCTGCTGCACGGATTTCCCTACGACATCCACAGCTATGCCGAAGTCGCGCCGCTGCTCGCGGCCCAGGGTTTCCGGGTGATTGTGCCGCACCTGCGCGGGCACGGCAGCACCCGTTTCCTCGACAGCGCGACGCCGCGTTCCGGCCAGCAGGCGGCCCTCGGCCAGGATGTGCTGGACCTGATGAACGAACTGCACATCCCCGAGGCAGTACTGGCCGGCTACGGCTGGGGCGGTCGTGCGGCCTGCGTCGCGGCGGCGCTGCGGCCGAGCCGCTGCGTGGGGCTGGTGTCGACCAGTGGCTACCTGATCCAGGACATCGCCAGGGCTGCCAGCCCGTTGTCGGCCGAAGTCGAATGGGGCCTGTGGTACCAGCACTACTTCCAGACCGAACGCGGCCGCGCCGGGTTGGCCGCCCATCGTCGCGATATCGCCCGAATTCTCTGGCGCAACCATTCGCCGACCTGGCATTTCGACGAGCCGAGCTTCGAACGGGCAGCCGAGGCTTTCGACAACCCGGATTATGTCGATGTGGTCATCCATTCCTATCGGCATCGCATGGGCCTGGCCGAGGGTGATCCGAGCTACGCCGAGGCCGAGCGGAAACTCGCGCTGCTGCCGGCGCTCAGTGTGCCGACCATCACCCTCGACGGCACCGATGGCCAGGCATCCGCAGCACGTTTAAGCGGCCCGCGCAGTCACCGGCAGGTTCCCGGTGTCGGCCATAACCTGCCCCAGGAGGCGCCCGGGGTCTTTGCCGAGGCGGTGGCCGACCTGGTGCATGTCGGCAAGTGGCGCACCTGATCCCGCCAGCCGGACAATGTCGCCGTCATCGCCCTCGAGTGGGCGATGGCGGCGTTTGTCTGGAGTCGCCCGCGTGCTCGATCAATGGGCGATGCGGGCGGCTTGCCTGAACCGATCCTGAACACTGACGATCCGCTGCACAAGGCGCTTGGCTCGGCCCGGGGCCGGGTGCTACAAGAACCTCTGCAACGTCATCCTGTTCAGAGGTCGCCATGAAACGCTGGATCGTCAATAACCGTGGGCTGCTGATCTTTCTCCTGTGTTTCGGCATCTTCCGCACGTCCATGGCGGACTGGAATCCGATTCCCTCGGGCTCGATGCGCCCGACCCTGCTGGAAGGCGATGTGGTGCTGGTCAATCGGCTGGCCTACGACCTCAAGCTGCCCCTGAGCGATATCTCCCTGGCCCCGCTGGGCAATCCGCAGCGCGGCGACGTGGTGACGTTCACCTCGCCCAAGGACGGCATACGGCTGATCAAGCGGCTGGTCGGCGTGCCGGGCGATGTGCTGGAGATGCGCAACGAGGTGCTGTACGTCAACGGCGTGGCAGCGCACTACAGCGATAGCCGGGAGATCGCCGAGCCGAGCGGTCAGGGTGTGGACATTCCTGGCGTGTCGGTGACCGAGGCGTCGGACAACAGCGTGCGTCGGGTGCAGTTCCTGCACGGCGTCGCGGCAGCCCGGGATTTCGGCCCGATCACCGTGCCGGCGGACAGTTATTTCATGCTGGGGGACAATCGCGACAACAGTGCCGACTCGCGCTACATCGGCTTCGTGCCACGCCGCCTGCTGATCGGCCGGGCCCACCACATCGTGGTCTCGGCCGACATCCTCGACCACTGGATGCCGCGCCTGGACCGTACCGGCAAGCGGATTCTCTGAAAGGACAGGAGTGTGGGAAGGGGGAAATCCGGGGGTTGGGCAAGGCTTGAGGGCCTGTTCGCTGGCAAGCCAGGCTCCTGCAGGCGTTGTGTCGTAGATCGGTCAGGTGTTCCACCCGGCCTCCGGGCGGGAGATGGCCGGACGGCGCTCCGCTTGCCGGCGATAGGCGCTGGAACGGCGGGCCCACTCAAGAGGCTTGCTCCTTGAGCGGGCCCGGCGCAGGAGTCAGGGCTGGGTGGCCTGGAAGCTCGGCAGCGCCTGGACCTGCTCCCACCACTGGGCAAAGCCCTCGATATCGAACAGCCGCGCGGCGTCCGGGGTCTGCGAGATGTAGCTGCAGAACGGCACCAGGTAGAAGTCCGCCAGGGAGGCGTTCGGTCCGGCAATGAAGCGGTCCCGGCCCCTGATCTTCATCAGCTCGCGCAGCACCTGGCGCCCTTTCTCGATACCGGCCTCGCGAGCCGCTTCGTTCCTGCCGCCGATGAAGTCGGGGAACAGGTGGTAACCGGCCACCGCCACCAGGGCGTTGTAACCGTAGGCGTCGTAGATACCGATCGCCATGTTGGCGCGGGCGCGCCCCTGGGCGGTGTCCGGCAGCAGCGACGGGCCGGGCAGGACCTCGTTCAGGTAGTGGGTGATGGCGCCGGTTTCGATCACCTTGAAGCCTTCATGCTCGATCACCGGCACCTTGCCGAACGGGTGGCGCAGCAGGTGCTCGGGGTGATGGGGCTCGCCCTGGATGACGTCCACCGGGACCTGCCGATAGTCCGCGCCTTTTTCGGCGAGAAGCATTCTGACGGTACGGACGTAGGTGCTGCCGCTGAAGCCGTAAAGGGTGATGCTCATGATGATGACCTCCTGGATGAATCGGTGTTGTGGTAGCCAGGCCGCCCGCGGTGGGTGACTGGGGACCGGCATAGTTCATCGCATCGATGTATCCGGGATGTGTTCGGCATTCGCTGGATGCTTGAGGACGTGTGTCGCCACGCCGTAGAGACACACTGTGATACACGGCCGTCGCGGGGCAGGGGCCGGCCGTTGTCGACCAGGGGTTGACTTCTCTTTTTATATCAGTAACATAGGCGCCATTCCGCAATAGCTCAGTTGGTAGAGCAAATGACTGTTAATCATTGGGTCCCTGGTTCGAGTCCAGGTTGTGGAGCCAGATAGAAGAAAAAACCTGCAGCGATGCAGGTTTTTTTTTGCCCGAAATTCAGGCGGCTGCGACTGGCGGTCGCCCACAGTCGAGGAAATCAGCATGGCGGACATGGCCCAGCAGGACGATCTGTTTCAGGTGGACAAGCGGCTTTCCCTCAAGCCGGTGATGGACTTCAACGCCTTCCTGCTCCAGGCGTTCGCCGACGGTCCGTGCCGGTGCCTGCGCTGCGTGGAGAATTCGGGCGTCGAGACCGGCTATGCCTTCCAGCACACCTTCGAGCTGGGCAAGGTGGTCAACCGCCAGTTCGCCAGGACCACCCCGAGCGACGTACTGCTGGCGCTGAAGAAAGCCTGGCTGTCGTTCTTCAAGGCCGAGCTGGAAGTGCCGGGCCTGCTGGACCTGTCCCGGGTGCGGGAATTCGTCAAGCCCGAATTGCATATCCGCCTGCGCCCGTTGCTGCTGGCCAGCGGCCTGATCGTGGAGCGCGATGGCGAGTGGTTGCTGCAGGCGGTCGCCGAGTAATACTCAGGCCGCTTTGATGCCGCGACTGCCGTCTCTGCAAGCGGCAGTCGCGTGCCAACCCTGCTTGTGGCACTGACTTGCTGTGGACTGCAATCCTCTGTGCAGCCCTGACGGCCGGTAGGGTTTTCCCCACCTTTACTGGCCTGGATCAAGGTTTTGTCTCGGACAACCCCTTAACGTGATGGACATCGGTTCCCCGCGCAGCGGCGAACCACCACTCTGTGGCCGCGATGCGCCATATGTGTGTCGTGGCCGGGCCAGGAAGTGCCGGGCTCAGGGTGGCATTCCACTCACGTCAATCATGGATGATGCAGAACATGCAGAACCTGGATCGAAAATACGATATTCAGCCGCTTCCCCGGGCGGATATGACCCTCCACCTCAATGGCCAGGATGTGCCCGCGGCAGAAGGCGAGACCGTGCTTTCGGTGCTGCAGTCGGTCGGCCTGCGCCAGGTTTCGCGCAATGACCATGGGCAAGTGGCCGGTGCCTTCTGCGGCATGGGGGTGTGCCAGAGCTGCCTGGTGTCGATCGATGGCCGGCTCAAGCGCCGAGCCTGCCAGACCCTGGTCAAACCCGGCATGCGTATCGAAACCGGCGTCAGCCGCTTTGCCGCGCTGGAGGTGCTATGAGCCAGCTTCCAGTCATCGTCGGCGGTGGCCCGGCGGGCATGTCGGCTGCCATCGAACTGGCACGCCATGGGGTGTCCAGCGTACTGTTCGAAGAAGCCTCGCGCCTGGGTGGGGTGGTCTATCGCGGGCCCCTGCGCAGTGGCGTCGATCTCGACTACCTGGGGGCGCGCTACAGTTCGACCCTGGAAAAACTGCACGGTGAATTCGCCACCTGTGCCGACCGGGTCGATGTGCGCCTCAACACCCGCATCGTCGGCGGCGAGGGCGCGCGGACGCTGATGGCACTGGATGCCGATGAATGCCTGTATCCGGTCGAATATCCGCAACTGCTGCTGGCCTCCGGCTGCCATGAGCGCAACGTGCCGTTTCCCGGCTGGACCCTGCCTGGGGTGATGCTGCTTGGCGGTCTGCAGTTGCAGATCAAGAGTGGCGTGGTCAAGCCGTTGGGCGCGACCGTGATTGCCGGCACCGGGCCGTTGCTGCCACTGGTGGCCTGCCAGCTGCATGCCGCGGGTGTGCCGGTGGCGGGTATCTACGAAGCCAGCGCCTTTGGCCGCATTGCCCGGGAAAGCCTGGTGCTGTTGAACAAGCCGCAGATGTTCCTCGATGGCCTGAGCATGCTGGCCTACCTGAAGCTGCACGGCATCCCCATGCACTACGGCTGGGGCGTGGTCGAGGCACGGGGCCAGGACGAACTGACCCACGTGACCCTGGCGCCGTATTCCGAGGATTGGCAACCGGACCTGGCACGGGCGCATCAGCTCGAAGCCCAGACCCTGGCCGTCGGCTACGGCTTCATCCCACGCACCCAGCTCAGCCAGCAGATGGGCCTGGCCCACGCCTTCAATGCCGACGGCTACCTGTGCGCCGAGACCAATGTCTGGCAGCAGAGCAGTGAGCCGCACATTCACCTGGCCGGCGACATGGGCGGCATTCGCGGCGGCGAAGCGGCCATGCTGGCCGGACGGATCGCCGCGGTGTCCATCCTGATGCAGCGGGATGTGCTCGGTGCCGACGCGGCCCTGGCGTTGCGCCAGGGTTATCTCGAACGGCTGGCGAAGATCCGCAAGTTCCGTTCCGGTATCGACCGCTACACCCGGCGCGGCACCCGGCAGATCGACCTGGCTAGGCCCGACACGGTGATCTGCCGGTGTGAACACGCCACCCGTGCCGACATCGACCTGGCACTGTCCCAGGGCGTGCAGGACATGGCCGCGCTGAAGATGCGTACCCGCGTGAGCATGGGCGATTGCCAGGGACGGATGTGTGTCGGCTACTGCAGCGACCGCCTGCGTGATGCCACTGGTCGTGCCGACGTCGGCTGGTTGCGACCACGTTTTCCTATCGAGCCGATTCCTTTTTCCGCTTTCGAGCAACTGGGCAAGGACGCCTGAACCATGAACAGAACCTACGATGTCGTGATTGCCGGTGGTGGGGTGATCGGTGCTTCCTGCGCCTATCACCTGTCCCGTGAGAAGAACCTGCGGATCGCCCTGATCGATGCCAAGCGCCCGGGCAACGCGACCCGCGCATCAGCCGGCGGCCTGTGGGCCATCGGCGAATCGGTGGGACTGGGCTGCGGGGTGATCTTCTTTCGCATGATGTCCGCCCGGCGCCGTCGCGAGGCCCATGGTGCGGCGGTGGCGGTGGACTCCAGCACCCCGCATATCCTGCCGCAGTCGTTCTTCGACTTCGCCCTGCAGTCCAATGCGCTGTACCCGCAGTTGCATCGCGAACTGCTCGAACGTCACGGCATGGACTGCAAGTTCGAACGCACCGGCCTTAAGTATGTGATCTATGACGAGGAGGATCGGCTCTATGCCGAACATATCGTCTCGCACATCCCGCACCTGGCCGACCAGTTGCGCTGGCTGGACCGTGACGCCCTGCGCGAAGCCGAGCCGGCGGTGAGTGGCGAGGCGCAAGGCGCGCTGGAGTTTCTCTGCGACCATCAGGTCAGCCCGTTCCGCCTGGCCGATGCCTACACCGAGGGCGCCCGGCAGAATGGTGTCGATCTGTTTTTCAACACCAACGTCACCGACGTGCTGCACCACGGCGGCCGCGTGAGTGGTGTAAGGACGGCGGAGGAGGGCGAGTTCCATTGCTCCACGCTGATCAATGCCGCCGGGGCCTGGGCCGCCGAACTGAGCCGGCAGGCCACCGGGATCGCAATTCCGGTCAAGCCGGTCAAGGGGCAGATCCTCCTGACCGAACGCATGCCCGGCCTGTTGCGTGGCTGCCTGACCACCAGCGATTGCTACATGGCGCAGAAGGACAACGGCGAGATCCTGATCGGCAGCACCACCGAGGACAAGGGCTTCGACGTGACCACCACCTTCCCGGAAGTGGCCGGGCTGGTGCAGGGGGCCGTGCGCTGCGTACCGCAACTGCAGGGCATCAACCTCAAGCGCTGCTGGGCCGGCCTGCGTCCGGGTTCGCCCGATGAACTGCCGATCCTCGGACCGATGGCGGGTGTCGAGGGCTACCTCAATGCCTGCGGCCATTTCCGTACCGGGATCCTGACCTCGGCGATTACCGGGGTGATGCTCGAACGCCTGGTCAATGAGCAGCCACTGCCGCTGGATATCACGCCGTTTCTGGCGGATCGCTTCGACGCTGCCGCGACCCTGGGGGCAGTGCCGCACAAGGATCTCGCACCCGCCTGAAACCTGTGGGAGCGTTGACGCGGGGAGGCCTGCGCAAGAGGGGGCTCATCCAGAGCGTGCTCGCCAGGCACGGGCGACGTGCCAGTGTCAGCCCGGCCTGAGGTTCAGGTCGTCGGGTCCCAGCGCTGGGACCAGTCGGTATCGGCCCTGACGATTTCGCGCAGCAGCTCGAAGGCCTTCTGCAGAGCGGCCGAGTCCCGTTCGCGGGCATACACCAGGTAGGTCGGGTAGCTGAACTCCGGCGCCTTGGGCACCCGCTCCATCACGCCGCTGTCCAGGTAGCTCTGGACCACGCGGGTGCGGAAATAGCCGGAGCCGCCATTGCCCAGGATGAACTGCAGGGCCACCGGGCCCAGGTTGAAGCTGGCGGCGGCCCGGGCCTTGTCCGGCAGGGCGGCGTCATGCTGGCGACGGAAGCTCTCGCCCCAGTCGATATACACGTAAGGGTCGGGCTGTTCCACCAGACGCACCAGGATCAGCTTTTCCTCCAGCAACTGTTCCACCTGCAGCCCCGGCCAGTAGGTGGGCTGATAGACCAGCGCGGCATCGAGCACCCCTAGTTCGAGCTGGCGCAGCAACTGCTCGCCGTCGCGGATTTCCGTGCGCAGGGCGTGGGTGGGGATGTGCTCGCGCAGGGCCTTCGCCCAACTGAGAATCAGCGGGTTGCACAGGCTGACTTCGCCACCGATGTGCAGCATGTTGTTGAACCCTTCCGGCAGCGGCAGATTGCGGCGGGCGGCATCCCAGGTCTGCACCAGCTGGTTGGCGTAGACCACGAAGGCCTCGCCGTCGGCGGTCAGCCGGGCGCCGGCGCGGTTGCGCACGAACAGCCTGGCATCGAGCTGACTTTCGAGTTTCTGCACCCGGGCGGTGATCGCGGTCTGGGTCACGTGCAGCTTCTCGGCGGCAGCCACCAGGCTGCCGCAGCGGGCGATTTCGAGAAAGGTGCGGGCGAGGTCGATATCCATGGATCGTCCCGGGAGCAAGGGAAGCACAGTGTAACCGCTAGCGACCCGACCAGGTCTGCGCGCCGCTCGGTCAGTCGCTGAACACCTGGGCGATCAGCCACACGTTCGCCGCGCTGATCGCCACGAACAGCAGCCAGGCCAGGCCCCGGGTGTACCAGCGGTTGACGAATTCGCCCATCAGGCGTTCGTCGCTGGTCATGCGGATCAGCGGGTACAGGGCGAACGGCAGTTGCAGGCTCAGCACCACCTGGCTCAGCACCAGCAACTTGCCGACGGCGCCTTCGCCCATCAGCCAGACGCCGATGAACGCCGGGATCAGGGCCAGGCCGCGGGTGATCAGGCGGCGCTGCCAGCAGGGAATCTTCAGGTTCAGGTAGCCTTCCATGATCACCTGCCCGGCAATGGTGCCGGTGAAGGTCGAGCTTTGCCCCGAAGCCAGCAGCGCGATCCCGAACAGGATACTGGCGAAGGCGCCGCCCACCAGCGGATCGAGCAGGTGGTAGGCGTCCTGGATCTCCACCACCTCGGTGTGTCCGGACTGGTGGAAGGCTGCCGCCGCGAGGATCAGGATCGCCGCGTTCACCAGCAGTGCCAGGGCCAGCGAGCCGATGGTGTCGAAGCGCGCCAGTCGCACCGCATCGCGGCGACTGGCGAGGTCCCGGCCGACCAGGCGGGTCTGCACGATGGAGGTGTGCAGGTAGAGGTTATGCGGCATCACGGTCGCCCCGAGGATGCCGATGGCCAGGTACAGCGGAGCGGCTTCGCTCAGGGCCGAGACCGAGGGCTTGAAGCCGTCGAACACCTGCGGCCAGTAGGGCTTGATCAGCACCAGTTCAATGAAGAAGCACACGCCGATGGTTGCCACCAGCACCAGCATGATCGCTTCCAGGCGGCGGAAACCGCGGTTCTGCAAGGCCAGGATCAGCAGTGTGTCGAAAGCCGTCAGGACGATGCCGAAGGTCAGCGAGCAGCCCAGCAGCAGGTGGAAGGCCAGGGCGCAGCCGAGCACCTCGGCCAGGTCCGTGGCGATGATGGAAATTTCCGCGAGCAACCATTGGGCCTTGGCCGAGCGCGGGCTGTAGCGGTCCCGACACAGTTGCGCCAGGTCCCGGCCGGTGGCGATCCCCAGGCGCGAGCACAGGCACTGCACCGCCATGCCCGCCAGACTCGCCAGCAGCACCACGAACAGCAGGCTGTAGCCATAGCGCGAGCCGGCCTCGATGGCCGTGGCCCAGTTGCCCGGGTCCATGTAGCCGATGGAGACCAGCAAACCGGGGCCGGCGAAGCGCAGCACGCGCTTGAAGAACGGCGCGCCGCTGTCGACTGCGATCGAGCCGTTCACTTCAGAAGGGCAGAAGGGGGCGGTGGCAACTTTCGGCAGGCTGAATTTCACACGGCGATCCAAGGCTGAAGGAATGGGGTCCCCAGCTTAGACGCTTGCAGGCTCCGGCCCAAGCCCGGTTGATTGTGCTTGGCATCTTGCGGGTGCTCCAGTTTGCGCGAATCGGTCGGATTTCAATCTACATAATAATCATTTGCATTGATAGATAAAGATCATTTGCGCTTCAGGCGCGGCGCGAGAAGGCAGACGGGTACATGAAAGCTGCGGGGGATTGTCGGCAGGCAACCCGTGGCGCCTGGCGCCACGGATGGAGACAAGGCCCTCAGGCCTTGGTGTCGATGGAGAGGCTGGCGCCGGAGTTGGCGAACTGTTGCAGGTTGAGCATCACGCTGATCGCCCGCTTGTACTCGGGGATCATGACGTTGGCGAACGGCTCGTTCTTGCTCGGGCCGCTCTGCAGCGTGCTGATCTGGTTGGCGAAATAGTCCAGGGCGTTGAACTTCTCGTTCGGCTTTTTCTGCGTGCCGGCGCTGGACAGCAGGTTCGCCGTGGAGGCACTGATCAGGCCCTGTTCCTTGAGAATGTCGCTGTATTTGGACAACTGCTCGGGGTGACCGCTTTCGGGTCGAAGCCCTGGAATTTCGACTGCAACTTGTCCTTGGCCATCTTGGCCGTGTCGAGTGCCTTCGGGTCCGGCTTGATGTCCTTGAGCACCTCGTCGGTCTTGACCTTCTGCTTGGCGGCCTTTTCCGCCGCCGCGGTACCCTGCTTGAGGACCCGCGAGCGCATCTCGGTGGCCCACGCGGTGATCGAACCTACGCTCATACCCGACCCCCAGCGTTAAGGTGGCTGGCGGCCTTGGCGTCCTGCCCGGTTTCTGGTGAGAAAACCATGGGAAATGTCCTGTCGAATGTCGGGTGATTGAAAGAATTCCAACCCAGTGTATCGACGGGCCATGAACTATATTCAGTTTCGTTACAAACTTCATACAAATGCCCCCAGCCTTGCCGCTCAAGGCTGCCACGGCGTGACGTCGCCGCTGAGCTTGCGGTCGAGAAAGCACGCCGCGCTGATCAGTGCCAGATGGGTCAGGGCCTGTGGCGTATTGCCCAGGTGCCGGGCCTGGGGATCGAATTCCTCGGCATACAGTCCCAGCGGGTTGGCGTAGCGCAGCAACTGTTCGAACTCCAGGTGCGCCTGCTCCACGCGGCCGGCGCGGGCCAGGCACTCGACGTACCAGAACGAGCAGGCGGCGAAGGCGCCTTCGTTGCCCGGCAGGCCGTCGATGGGGTGGTCGTCGTTGCGGTAGCGGTACACCAGGCCGTCGCGTACCAGGCTTTTCTCGATGGCGTCCAGGGTTGCCAGCCAGTGCGGGTCGGTGGCGCCGACGAAGCGTACCAGCGGCATCAGCAGCATCGAGCCGTCCAGGCCGGTGCCGCCGATGTGCTGGACGAAATGTCCGCGTTCGGCATTCCAGAAGTTGTTCCAGATATCGTTGTGGATGGCCTGGCGGGCCTGGTCCCAGCGGGCGAACGGCGCCGGCAGCGAACGCTTGGAGGCCAGGCGGATGGCGCGGTCCAGGGCCACCCAGCACATCAGTCGCGAATGGAGGAAGTGGTGCGGGCCGCCCCGCATCTCCCAGATGCCGACATCGGGCTTGTTCCAGTTGGCGCAGACGTGGTCGATGAGCTGGCCGACACGCAGCCAGTCCTGGTGGGAAATCGCTTCGCCGTACTTGTTGGTCAGGTACACCGCATCCATCAGCTCACCGAAGATATCCAGCTGGACCTGCTCCCAGGCCTGGTTGCCGATGCGTACCGGGCGCGCGTCGCCGTAGCCGGACAGGTGCGTCAGCTCGATTTCGGGCAACTGCCGGGTGCCGTCGATGGCGTAAAGGATATTGAGTTTGATGGCTTGCTCGCAGCCGTCGCCGACACGCCCGCGCAACCAGCGCATGAAGTCGTTGGCCTCCTCGACATAGCCCAGGCGCATGAAGGCGTAGATGGTGAACGAGGCATCGCGGATCCAGGTGTAGCGATAGTCCCAGTTGCGTTGGCCGCCGCGGCTTTCCGGCAGGCCGAAGGTCGCGGCGGCGAGGATCGCGCCGTGCTTGCGCGAGGTCAGCAGCTTGAGGGCCAGGGCCGAACGGTTGACCGCTTCGCGCCAACGGCCACGGTAGGTGGAGCGGCCGATCCAGTGCCGCCAGAACGTCAGGGTGTGCTGCAGGGCCAGTTGGCTGTCGCCGAGCCGGACCCGTGGGTCGTCGAGGGCGCCGAGAAGGAATTCGGCTTCCTGGCCCTGGCCCAGTTGGAAGCTGGCGACGGCGGCATTGCGTTCCACCTGCAAGGGTTGGTCGGCGCACAGGCGCAGGCTCGGCTGGCCCGGTGCATCGAAGCAGACATCGTTGCCGTCGGGGCGGGCGGTGGTGGCGGCGCGGGCGTAGTCATGGCGGACCGCGCAGCGCAGGTGGAACGTCGCCTGGCCGCTGACCACCCGCACACAGCGGATCAGCAGCGGCAGGTCGTCCTGGTCATCGCTGACCGGCAGCAGGTCGGTGATCTCCACCACCGCCTGGGCGCTCAGCCAGCGGGTACGCAGGATATTGGTGTCGGGCAGGTAAATTTGCTCGCGGCGTGCGTCGGGCAGGTCCGGGGCCAGTTGGAAGATCCCGGCGTCGGGCGTGTCCAGCAGGGCACAGAAGATCGCCGGGCTGTCGAAGGCCGGCCAGCAGAAGAAATCGACGCTGCCACGGTCGTTGACCAGCGCGGCGCTGCCCCTGTCGCCGATGATGCCGTGGGCTTCGATTGGGCTCTGGGGTTCGTTGGAACGCTCGGTCATGGCCGCGGGACTCCGGGTCGAGGAACAGGCTTGGTTGAGTGCGCAGCGTGGCGGCACTCACTGAGCTGACCGGTATGGCTCGACGGAAGTTCAGACCGAGGGCAGACTTACTGCTCAGGGGCGTCATCCGGCTCCAGGTTGCCACCCAGGTGATCGCCGAGCTTGAGGCGGTCTTCCTCGATCCAGCCGGTAAAATCCTCACCGTTCCGGGCAACGTACATGACTTGGGCCCAGCCGTCCTCGGTGCTGGCATGGACGGTGACACCATCGCCGGGAATGATCTTGGGGCGTTGGGAAAGGGGGGCGATCACTCGGGCAGGGCAACGGGTGTAAGGACCGGCTGGCCAGAGAAATAGGCCAGCAGATTCTGCGCCACCAGGCTGACCGTCGCCTGCGAAGCCTCCGGCGACAGGCCGGCGACGTGGGGTGTCAACACCACATTGGGCAAGCCCTTGAGCACGTCCGGCACGTTCGGCTCGTCGTCGAAGACATCCAGCGCCGCACCGGCGATCCGCTCCTGCTGCAGGGCGGCGACCAGTTCGTCGGTGAGCACCACGCTGGCGCGGGCGATGTTGACGAGGAAACCGTCCGGCCCGAGGGCATCGAGTTCCTTTCGGCCGATCAGGCCGTTGGTCGCGGCACCGCCTGGCGTGGCGACGATCAGGAAGTCCGAGGCGGCAGCCAGCTCGACTGGCGTTGCACAGTAGGCATATTCGATAGCCTCGCGCTGACGACGATTGTGGTAGCTCACCGCCATGCCGAAACCCCGTGCGGCCCGCTGGGCAATTTCCAGGCCCACGGCGCCCATGCCGAGGATACCCAGGCGCTTGCCGGCCAGTGACGGGCGCATCAGCTTGCGCCATTCGCCGCGACGTACCGAGGCGTCGGCCCTGGGTATATCACGGACCAGCGACAGCAGCAGGGCCAGGGCATGATCGGCTACCGACGAGGCATTGGCGCCGGCGCCGTTGGTCACGACGATGCCGCGTTGCCTGGCCGCGTGCAGGTCGACCTTTTCATAGCCGGCGCCGATCGCGCAGATGATCTCCAGCAGTGGCAGGGCGGCGATTTCATCGGCGAACAGGCCGAGCGGGCCGCGGGTCAGCACGGCGTTGATGCGTGCGCCCTGGGTGGCGATGGCTTCGGCGCGCAGGGCGCTGGTGGGCGCGAGGATCAGTTCGAAGCCATGGCGCTCGATGATCGGCAGGTATTCGGTGACGGTCTCCGTCAACACCAGTACGACGTTGGACATGCGGCTCTCCGCCCGTTGGCCAGTGAATGTCGGCCAACCTAACGCCGAGGGACCGCCGGGGCAAGCCTGTCAGTTGATTCTGATTGCCACCTGGTCCTTGTGGGCGATTCCCGGGTGTTGCGCAAGGCTTGAGTACCTGTTCGCGGGCAAGCCACGCTCCCGCAGGGATCGCATTTCAGGCAGGCAGCCCGAGCAGCGCCTTGGGTTCGAGAAAGGCTTCCATGCCATAGGTACCGTACTCGCGGCCAATCCCCGATTGCTTGAACCCACCGAACGGAGCCTTCGGCTCGTGGGCCAGGGTATTGATCAGCACGCGCCCGGCCTCGATCCGTTCTGCAACCTTGCGGGCCCGTTCGATATCGTGGCCCAGCACATAGGCCTGCAGGCCGTAGGGCGTGTCGTTGGCGATACGAAGGGCATCCTCCTCGTCACGGTAAGTGATGATCGACAGCACCGGCCCGAAGATTTCCTCGCGGGCAATGGTCATGTCGTTGGTCACCGCGCTGAACACCGTCGGCCGGACGAACCAGCCGGCTTCCAGACCTTCGGGCAGGCCTTCGCCACCGCTCAGCAGGCGCGCGCCGCTGTCGAGGCCGATGCGGATGTAACGCTGCACCCGCTGCCACTGCTTCTCGCTGACCATCGGCCCGATGCTGGTGTCCGCCGACCGCGGATCGCCGCTACGGATCCCGGCAATGGCCTTGAGCACGGCCGCCTCGGCCTCGGCCAGGCGTTGCTCCGGTACCAGGATCCGGGTGCCGGCGATGCAGGCCTGGCCGCTGTTCATGAAGCCGGCCTGCAGGGCCAGGGGGATGGCCTGGTCGAAGTCGGCATCGTCTAGGATCAGCACCGGTGACTTGCCGCCCAGCTCCAGGGTGACCCGTTTCAGGCTGTCGGCGGCCGAGCGCAGGATGTGCTTGCCGACGGCGGTCGAGCCGGTAAAGGAAATCTTCGCCACGTCCGGGTGGCTGCTGAGCCGCGCACCAACGGTTTCGCCGCGCCCGGTGACGATGTTGAAGACTCCGGGCGGTAGGCCGGCCTCATGCAGCGCCTCGCTGACGATGCGGGTCTGCAGGGCACTCATTTCACTGGGCTTGATCACCGCCGTGCAGCCGGCGGCGATGGCGGCGGCGAGCTTGCCGCAGATGAAGCCGGCGTTGCTGTTCCACGGGGTGATCAGGCCGGCGACCCCGAGCGGTTGCATGCTCACCTGGGCACTGCCGGCCTGGCGGATGAAGTCATAGTCCTGCAGGACCCGGGCCGCCTCCTGCAGCACGCTCGCCGCGTGCCGGGCCATCCACAGCGAGCGCGAGGCAGGGGCACCGTACTCTTCGATGATCGCCTCGTTGAGTTGTTCTTCACGGGCGGCGATGGCGGCATGCATGCGCAGCAGCAGGGCGACACGCTCGGTCCTGCCGGTGCGGGAGAAGGCCGGAAAGGCCGCCTTGGCGGCCGCGATGGCGGCATCGGCGTCGTGCTCGTCGGCGAGACGGACCTGGCCGATGACCCGGGCGGTGCTCGGGTTGAACAGGTCGAACCATTCCTGGCCATGGGGGGTGACAAACGTGCCGTTGATGTAGATCTGGTCAATGCGTTGCATGGCGGCTCCAAAGCGTGTTCGGGTGGTGTCGAATACGGTAAGCGACTAGCATTGGCCTGATAAGTGGGATAAATCGGCATGACTTGGTGAGTGATTTGGGATAATGCGCACATCAGGGCTCAGTGAACTGGAAGCGGTGCTGGCGGTGGCCCGGCACCGCAGTTTTCGCGCGGCGGCCGCCGACCTGGACGTGTCGACCTCGGCATTGAGCCATGCGGTGTCGGCGCTGGAGGGGCGGCTCGGCACCCGCCTGTTCAACCGCACGACCCGCAGCGTGGCCTTGTCCGAGGCCGGGACGCAGTTCGTCGAGCGCATCTCGCCGGCACTGTCGACCATCCGTCAGGCCATGGAGCAGGCCGGCAGCCATGCCGGTGTGCCCAGCGGGACGTTGCGCATCAACACGTCGGTGGGGGCGGCGAACCAGGCGATGGCGTTGTTCATCGAATACATGCGGCGTTATCCGCAGATGAATGTGGATATCGTCACCGAGAGCAAGCTGATCGATATCGTGGCGCAAGGTTTCGATGCCGGCATTCGCCTGCACGAGAGTGTGCCCCAGGACATGATCGCCGTTCCCCTGGGTCTGCCGTTGCGCCTGCTGGTGCTGGGCAGCCCGGACTATCTGGCGCGGCATCCGCTGCCGCAGACACCGACCGATCTGTACCAGCATCGTTGCATTCGCCTGCGCATGCCGAGCGGCCGGATCTACCATTGGGAATTCTCGCGCCACGGCCAGAGCCTGGAGGTGGATGTGCCGGGCGTGCTGACCCTGGATGAGCCGGGCCTGGTCCTGGAGGCCGCGCGGGCCGGGCTGGGACTGGCCTTTATCTCGCAGTGGAACGCGGCGGCCGATGTGGCGGCGGGGACTCTGGTCCCGGTCCTGCGGGACTGGACACCAGCGCTCGATGGTCTGTCGCTGTACTACCCGGGCCGCCGACACGTACCGGCGGGGTTGCGGGCGTTGATCGAGCTGATCCGCGAGCGCGGCGGGGCGCTTCTGTAGTTACTGCGGGATTGTGTTGGCTTCTTCGCGGGCAAGCCCGGCTCCTACAGTGATGAGGTGTCCGCCAATGGTGTGTACGACGCTCCCCCTGTAGGAGCCGGGCTTGCCCGCGAAGGGGCCCTTGAACTCAATGCGCCTCCCCGGCCTTGACGCCCGCCGGCAGCGCCCGGGTCAGCAGCACCGCGAGCATGCTGATGCCCAGTGCCAGCCCGACGTAATGGAAGGCGTCGTTGTAGGCCATGATCAGCGCCTGCTGGTGGGTGATTTCACTGAGCTTGCCCAGTGCCGCGGCATCGCTGCCCAGCTTCTGCGCCAGCAGTGCCAGGCGCTCGGCCACTTGCGGGTTGGCCGGGACGATGGCTTCGCGCAGGTAGTCGAAGTATTCCCGGGTTCGTGCATCCAGCAGGGTGGCGAGCAGGGCGATGCCGATGGCGCCGCCGAGGTTGCGCAGGATGTTGAACAGGCTGGAGGCCGAGCCGGCATCCTGGGGCTGGATGTAGGCGGTGGCGATCAGCGAGATGGTCACCATGATCAGCGGCTGGCCCAGGGCGCGGATGATCTGGATCTGGTTGAACTGCGGGCCGGCGAAGTCCGGGTTGAGTACCCCCGAGGAAAAACTCGCCAGCCCGAACAGGCCGAAACCCACGGCGCAGAGCATCTTCGGTGACACGAATTTCATCAGTTTGGGCACCAGCGGAATCAGGAACAGCTGCGGCACGCCCATCCACATGATCACCTCGCCGATCTGCAGGGCGTTGTAGTTCTGGATCTGCGCCAGGTACAGCGGCAACAGGTAGATCGAGCCGTACAGACCGACCCCCATGCCCAGGCTGGAAATGCTCGACAGGCCGAAGTTGCGATTGCGCAGAATGCGCAGGTTGATCAGCGGGTTGGGCCTGGACAGTTGCAGGATGACGAAGGTGATCAGGCTCAGCAGGGCGATGCTGCCCAGGGCCAGGATCAACTCCGATTCCAGCCAGTCCTTGCGATGCCCTTCCTCCAGGAACACCTGCAGGCAGCCCAGGCCGACGCCCAGTGTGACGATCCCTGCGTAGTCGGTGCTCTTGAGCAGTTCCCAGTGCGCGTCCTTCTTCTCCAGACCGTAGAGCAGGCCGGCGATCATGATCAGGCCGGGCGGGATGTTGATATAGAAGATGTATTCCCAGCCCCAGTTCTCGGTCAGCCAGCCACCCAGGGTCGGGCCGATCGACGGGGCGAAGGTGGCGGTCATGGCAAACATCGCCATGCCCTTGGCGCGGTGGTGTTCCGGCAGCTTGATCAGGGTCAGGGTGAAGGCCAGCGGGATCAGCGCGCCGCCGGTAAAGCCCTGCATGGCACGGAACACGATCATGCTCTCCAGGTTCCAGGCCATCGAGCACAACAGCGACGAGGCGAGGAAGCCCAGCGATACCCAGGTCGCCAGGCGCCGGGCCGAGAGCAGTTGCACCAGCCAGGCGGTGAGCGGGATCATGATGATTTCCGCCACCAGGTAGGAGGTGGAGATCCACGAGCCTTCCTCCAGGGTCGCCGACAGGGCGCCCTGGATGTCCTTGAGCGAGGAGTTGGTGATCTGGATGTCGAGCACCGCCATGAAGGCACCGAGCATCACGCTCATCACCGCGATCCAGTCGCGCCGGGTCGGTTCGCCGACCGGGCGGATCAGGGCATCACCGGCCATTGCCGTTATCGCGGATATCGACCTTGACGGTGACCGACATGCCCGGACGGATCAGGCCGTGCAGCGGGTTGTCGGCGGCGAACACCAGCTTGACCGGAATGCGCTGCACCACCTTGGTGAAGTTGCCGGTGGCATTGTCTGGCGGCAGCAGGCTGAACTGCGCGCCGGAAGCGGCGAACAGGCTGTCGACCCGGCCCTGGATTGGCGTGTCCTCATAGGCATCGAACCGCAGCGTGGCGTTCTGCCCGGGGTGCATGTGGCCGATCTGGGTTTCCTTGAAGTTGGCCTGGACCCAGATGGCCTGGTCCGGAACGATGGACAGCAGGTAGGCACCGGTCTGCACGTACTGGCCGTTGCGTGCCGCGCGCTGGCCGACCAGGCCGCTGATCGGCGCGCGGATTTCGCTGCGGCTCAGGTTCAGTTCGGCCTGGGCCAGTTCGGTGCGGGCGCTGGCGATCTGGCCGTCGAGACGCTTGAGTTCGGCGGTCAGGGCGTTGACCTGCTGGCGCTGGCTCTGCAGGTCGGCCTGGGCCTTGGCGACCTGGGAGCGGGCGATGTGGTTGTCGGCGGACAGGGTGGTGACCCGCTCCTCGGAAACGTAGCCGGGCTTGCGCAGGGTCTGGGCCCGCGACAGGTCGAGCTGCGAGCGGCCCAGGCTGGCCTGGCTGGCGGCGACCTGGGCATCGGCCGCGGCAATCAGGCTGGCCTGCTGGGTCAGCTTGCTCTGCGCCTGCAGCCGTTCGGCCTCGCGGGTGGCGAGGGTGGCGTTGGCGCGCTCGACCGCCAGCTGGAAGTCGGCCGCTTCCAGCCGGACCAGCAACTGGCCTTGCTCGACAGGCTGGTTGTCGGCCACCAGCACCTGGTCGATGCGCGCCGCGAGCTGGCTGGAAACCCGGGTGATCTCGCCCTGGACGTAGGCGTTGTCGGTGCTTTCATAAAAGCGCCCGCGCCAGAACCACTCGGCGAAGAGACCCAGGGCGAGCAGCAGGACGAGCAGCAGGAACACGAACAGGCGGCGTTTGAGTTGGGCGGGCATGGGCAGGCAACGATCGGAATAATTAGTGAACTTCTCGGTAGATAAATCTGGCACAGCGCCCTTAGTGGGTAAATGCCACCAATTGAGAAACCCCCGGTTTTAGTGGCCTGGGACCCTTTTTCGACCGAAGCTTGGCTTATATGCCCTCTGCCTGCCGCCCATGCTGGAGGCGAGGGCGGTCGGCCTGTTACCATTCGCCCTTTGTTTTATCTCTATTTCGAGACCATCCATGACCACTGTCCGCACTCGCATCGCGCCATCGCCCACTGGCGATCCCCACGTTGGTACCGCCTACATCGCCCTGTTCAACTACTGCTTTGCCAAGCAGCATGGTGGCGAGTTCATCCTGCGGATCGAAGATACCGATCAGTTGCGCTCGACCCGCGAGTCCGAACAGCAGATTTTCGATGCGTTGAACTGGCTGGGCATTACTTGGGCCGAAGGCCCGGACGTCGGTGGCCCGCACGGTCCGTACCGGCAGAGCGAGCGTAGCGAGATCTACAGGAAGTACACCCAGCAACTGGTCGACATGGGCCATGCCTTCCCGTGCTTCTGCACCGCCGAAGAGCTGGACCAGATGCGTGCCGAGCAGATTGCCCGCGGCGAAACCCCACGCTACGACGGTCGTGCGCTGCTGCTGTCGAAAGAGGAGGTGGCCCGTCGCCTGGCCGCCGGCGAACCCCATGTGATCCGCATGAAGGTGCCGACCGAAGGCGTCTGCGTGGTGCCGGACATGCTGCGTGGCGATGTCGAGATCCCGTGGGATCGCATGGACATGCAGGTGCTGATGAAGACCGACGGTCTGCCCACCTACTTCCTGGCCAACGTGGTCGACGACCACCTGATGGGCATCACCCACGTGCTGCGCGGTGAAGAGTGGCTGCCATCGGCACCCAAGCTGATCCTGCTCTACGAGTACTTCGGCTGGGAACAACCGAAGCTGTGCTACATGCCGCTGCTGCGCAACCCGGACAAGAGCAAGCTGTCCAAGCGCAAGAACCCGACCTCGGTGACCTTCTACGAGCGCATGGGCTTCATGCCCGAGGCAATGCTCAACTACCTGGGCCGCATGGGCTGGTCGATGCCGGACGAGCGCGAGAAGTTCTCGCTGCAGGAAATGGTCGACCACTTCGACCTGTCCCGCGTCTCCCTCGGCGGGCCGATCTTCGATATCGAGAAGCTGTCCTGGCTCAACGGCCAGTGGCTGCGCGACCTGCCGGTGGAAGAGTTCGCCCGCCGCGTGCAGAACTGGGCGTTCAACCCCGAGTACCTGATGAAGATCGCGCCGCTGGTGCAGAGCCGCGTCGAGACCTTCAGCCAGGTCGCGCCCCTGGCGAATTTCTTCTTCGCCGGCAGCCTGCCGCTGGATGCCAAGCTGTTCGAGCACAAGAAACTCTCGCCGGAGGATGTGCGCAAGCTGATGCAACTGATCCTGTGGAAACTGGAAAGCCTGCGCCAGTGGGAGAAGGACAGCATCACCGCGACCATCCAGGCGGTGGTCGATGCCCTGGAGCTGAAGCTGCGTGATGCCATGCCGCTGATCTTCGCCTCGATCACCGGGCAGGCGAGTTCGGTGTCGGTGCTCGACGCGATGGAAATCCTCGGCCCGGACCTGACGCGCTTCCGTCTGCGCCAGGCCCTGGAACTGCTGGGTGGCGTGTCGAAGAAGGAAAACAAGGAATGGGAAAAGCTGCTGGGCACTATTGCCTGAATCGGCGCCTGAGCCGGTAGTGGCCACGTCATAGCCGTCTTTGCCGGTTGTGGACGTGGCCGACAACCCCCGGTTTTCCGGGGGATCGCGGTAAGTGATTGTTATCGCGGAAAAAATTTTTGAAAAATGTTCAAAAAAAGTTTGACAGGGGAGTGGGTCGCACTTAATATGCGCCCCGTCCACAAGACAACACGGAAACACAGCGACAACGCTGAGATGATGTGAAGTCTGACACTGTGGGGCTATAGCTCAGCTGGGAGAGCGCTTGCATGGCATGCAAGAGGTCAGCGGTTCGATCCCGCTTAGCTCCACCAAATTAGAAGCTTCAGGTTACGCTACACTGATCTGGAGTTTGTACCGCGAATCGGAACCAGCGCCGATAGGGTACACAAGGGTTACGTCCCCTTCGTCTAGTGGCCTAGGACACCGCCCTTTCACGGCGGTAACAGGGGTTCGAGTCCCCTAGGGGACGCCAGTTTCACACAAGTGACATTGCAGCTTGATGTCGCTGCGCCGAGAGGCGAAAAAATCCGGGGCTATAGCTCAGCTGGGAGAGCGCTTGCATGGCATGCAAGAGGTCAGCGGTTCGATCCCGCTTAGCTCCACCAATTTACGGTTCAGCACCTGGCCACACCGGTACTGAACTGATGTTGCAGGATACTGCAGGTGCATCCAGTCACCGGGGCAGTAAAAGTCGCCAACAAGCCGACTCCTGCAATGAAAGAAGGGTTTGCGTCCCCTTCGTCTAGTGGCCTAGGACACCGCCCTTTCACGGCGGTAACAGGGGTTCGAGTCCCCTAGGGGACGCCACGATTACCCGCTCTGCGGGATTTTTAAGGGTCATTCATCTTTGAATGACCCTTTTGTTTTTTCCGAAATTTTTATTTTCCGCACTGAATTCCTTTTCGCATTTTTCAGTCAGACCAGCGGTCATGCGAAGACCTTGCGAAAAAATATTATGAGAATAATATTTCCGATGTAATATCTGGAGATGGCAATGAACGACAAAAAGGCCCAGACCCGTGAGCGCATCCTGCAGGCTGCCAGTGCCGCGTTGATCCAGCGTGGCCCGGCCGAGCCGAGTGTCAGTGAGGTGATGGCCGCCGCCGGTCTGACCGTGGGTGGCTTCTACGCGCA
This sequence comes from Pseudomonas sp. Tof1, assembly GCF_055390395.1. Classification (NCBI taxonomy): domain Bacteria; kingdom Pseudomonadati; phylum Pseudomonadota; class Gammaproteobacteria; order Pseudomonadales; family Pseudomonadaceae; genus Pseudomonas; species Pseudomonas sp. Tof1. The sequence continues at coordinate 2,167,490 of NZ_AP024344.1, forward strand.
TTTCGAGAGCAAGGACGCCTTGATGCTCGAGGCATTCAAGCAATTGCTGGCGCAGCGTCGGGCGAAAATGGATGAAGTCGACGACGCGCTGAGCGGCGAAGAACGGCGGGCCCTGTTTGCCGCGTTCTACCTGTCGCGCAAGCATCGCGATGCGGTCGACCATGCCTGCCCGCTGCCGGCGGTGGTGGGAGAGATCGGCAGCCTGCCGGAGTGCTTTCGCGAGGCGCTCAACGAACATGTGGAATTGATGGTCGCGCAACTGGCGGCCAGTCCCGAGGACACCGACAAGGCCCTGGCCGATATCGCCCTGATGATCGGTGGCCTGGCCGTGGCCCGGGCGCTGGGCCCGGGAGAGTTGTCCGACAGATTGCTGCGTGCCGCCAAGTCGGCGGTGCGCTGAAGGTTTCGACCTGGCCTGAGGTAATACCCGATGAACACTTTGCGCTGGATACGTGGCATCAATGGCACCTTGGGACGAGTGGCACCGCGGGTGGCCGCGAGCCGGATGCGTCAGGTTTTCATGACGCCCCGCGAGCGTTCGCCGCGGGATTGGGAGTTGCCGTTGCTGGCGACGGCCGAAAGGATCACCCTGCGTTTCGGTCTTTCCGCGCTGCGCTGGGGGCAAGGCCCCACCGTGCTGCTGATGCATGGCTGGGAAGGGCGACCCACGCAGTTCGCGAGCCTGATCGAGGCGCTGGTGGCCGCCGGTTACACCGCCGTGGCCCTCGACGGCCCGGCTCATGGCCAGTCGCCCGGGCACGAAGCGAATGTGGTGGCGTTTGCCCGCGCGCTGCTCGAGGCCGCCGCCGAGCTGCCGCCGCTCAAGGCGGTGATCGGCCATTCCATGGGCGGTGCCAGCGCGATGCTCGCCACCCAGCTCGGGCTGCGTACCGAGGCGCTGGTCAGCATTGCCGCTCCGGCACGGGTGCTGGGCGTATTGCGGGGCTTCGCCCGGCATGTCGGCTTGCCGCCACGGGCGCGTTCGGCGTTTATCCGGGAAGTCGAACGGGATGTCGGGATGCGTGCCGAGCACCTGGATATCGGGCATTACCAGATGGACATGCCCGGCCTGATCGTGCATGCCGAAGACGATCAACTGGTGGCGGTGGATGAATCGCGACGTATTCACGAAGCCTGGTTCGACAGCCGCCTGTTGCGCCTGGAAAGCGGCGGCCATCAGCGGGTGCTGGCCGATCCGCGGCTGATCGATGGCGTGCTCGCGCTGCTGGCCGGGCGTAGCATGGCGCAGCGCCAGTCGGCCTGATCCGTTACACTGGCCCGGTCTTTGAATCGACCGGGAGCGGTACATGAGCTGGGATCTGGCGACACCCTTCATCCTCGACCTGCAGGTGGCCGCCGAGGACATCGACGGCCTCGGGCACGCCAACAACGCGGTGTACGTCACCTGGCTGGAGCGCTGTGCCTGGCGGCATTCCCAGCGCCTGGGGCTGGACCTGAGCGAGTACCGCCGACTGGACCGGGCGATGGCCGTGGTGCGTCATGAAATCGACTACCTGGCTGCCGCCTACGAAGGTGATGAACTGCAATTGGCGACCTGGATCGTCGATTGGGACCAGCGCCTGAAAATGACCCGACGCTTCCAGCTGGTACGCCCCAGCGACAACCTGACCCTATTGCGTGCGCAGACCACCTTCGTCTGCATCGAGCTGTCCAGCGGCAAGCCCAGGCGCATGCCTGAGGAGTTTCTCCAGGGATACGGGCCGGCGCTGCAGTCGGCCTGAGGGTGTACCGGTTTGCTGCGGAACCCCGTAAACTGCCGCGCCTTTCGATATCCGCCTTTTTCAATGAGAGTCACCCATGCAAATTGCCCTGGCGCCCATGGAGGGGTTGGTCGATAACATCCTGCGCGATGTCCTGACTCGCGTCGGCGGCATCGACTGGTGCGTCACGGAGTTCATCCGTATCAACGATTCGCTGCTGACGCCGGCCTACTACCACAAGTTCGCCCCCGAACTGCTCACCGACGCCCGCACCGCCGCCGGCGTGCCGCTGCGCGTGCAACTGCTCGGTTCCGATCCGGTGTGCCTGGCCGAAAACGCGGCGCTGGCCTGCGAGCTGGGCTCGCAGGTGATCGACCTGAACTTCGGTTGCCCGGCCAAGACCGTGAACAAGTCCCGGGGCGGGGCGGTGCTGCTCAAGGAGCCGGAACTGCTCAACAGCATCGTCGAGCATGTGCGCCGGGCGGTACCGGCGCACATTCCGGTGACGGCGAAGATGCGCCTGGGTTTCGACAGCCCGGATGGCGCGCTGGTCTGTGGTACGGCCCTGGCCGAAGGCGGTGCCGCGCAGATCGTCGTGCATGCGCGCACCAAGGTCGATGGCTACAAGCCGCCGGCCCATTGGGAGTGGGTGGCGCGGGTGCAGGACGTGGTCAAGGTGCCGGTGTTCGCCAACGGTGACATCTGGTCGCTGGAAGACTGGCGGCGCTGTCGCGAGGTCAGTGGCGCCAAGGATTTCATGCTCGGTCGCGGTCTGGTGTCGCGCCCGGACCTGGCCCGGCAGATCGCGGCCGAGAGCGCCGGTGAAGAAGTGGTCGAGATGAGCTGGGGCGAATTGTTGCCGCTGCTCCAGGACTTCTGGCTGCAGGCCCGGGCGCAGCTCACGCCGCGCCAGGCGCCGGGTCGCCTGAAGCAGTGGCTGGCGATGTTGACGCGCAACTACCCGGAGGCGGTTGAGCTGTTCAGCCATGTGCGCCGCGAGACCGACTGCGACACGGTCAGCCGTCTGCTGCAGGTGCCGCTGTCCGAAGCGGCCTGACGCGGGCGCCAGAAAAATTTTTCGACAATCTCTTGAAATGCGTTTGGGCGTTCCTATCTAAGGGGTACGCGATGCCGAATTCGGGTCGCGAATCAAACCACTCGCTGAATTTCAGGAGATTGACATGACTACCGCATTTTCCCTGGCTCCACTGTTCCGTTCCTCCGTTGGCTTCGACCGTTTCAACGATCTGTTCGAAACCGCGCTGCGCAACGAGCCGGGCAGCAGCTACCCTCCTTACAACGTTGAAAAACACGGCGAAGACCAGTACCGCATCGTCGTCGCGGCCGCCGGTTTCCAGGAAGAAGACCTGGAGTTGCAAGTCGAGAAGGGCGTATTGACCGTCAGTGGCGGCAAGCGCGAAGCCAAGGCTGAACACGTCAGCTACCTGCACCAGGGCATAGCCCAGCGTGCCTTCAAGTTGTCCTTCCGCCTGGCCGACCATATCGAGGTCAAGGCTGCCGGCCTGAGCAACGGTCTGTTGAACATCGACCTACTGCGGGTCGTACCGGAAGAGGCGAAAGCCAAGCGCATCCCGATCGGTGGGACGCAGCAACCGGCCCTGCAGCACTAAGCTCGAGTCTGCAGGACAGAGCCCCGCTTCGGCGGGGCTTTTTGTTGGCGGCCCGGCTGTCTCCCGCAAGGGGGCTGCGGGGTTCACAAAAGTCTTTTGAAGTCTTCCAGCGGCAACGGCCGGCTGTGCAGGTAACCCTGGTACAGATGGCAGCCCAGGCCTTCGAGGAACATCAACTGTTCCGGCAGTTCCACCCCTTCGGCAATCACCGTCAGCCCCAGGCTGCGGGCCATGGCGACGATCGCGCGGATGATCTCCGCATCGTTGGGGTCGTGGGTGGCGTCACGCACGAACGACTGGTCGATCTTCAGCGCATCCACCGGCAGGCGCTTGAGGTAGGTCAGCGACGAATAGCCGGTGCCGAAGTCATCCATGGCGAAACTGACGCCGAGCTTGTTCAGGCGGCGCATCTTGTTGATGGTGTCCTCCATGTTCTGGATCACGATGCCTTCGGTGATTTCCAGCTTGAGCATCGAGGATGGCACGTTGTGCTGCAGCAGGCAGCGCTCCACCCGTTCGACGAAATCGGCCTGGCGGAACTGCCGCGGGCTGATGTTCACGCACAGGCTGAAGGAGTGGGCGATCAACCCTTCGCGCAACAGCACGCCAAAGGCCTCGCAGGCGTGGTCGAGAATCCAGGTGCCGACTTCGAGGATCAGCCCGCTGTCCTCCAGGACCTTGATGAATTCGGTGGGCGATTGTGCGCCGAGTTCCGGGTGGTGCCAGCGCACCAGCGCCTCGGCACCGACGATGCTGTTGTCGCGGGCGTCCACCTGGGGTTGGAAGTGCACGCTGAACTCGCCCCGGGAAAGCGCCTGGCGCAAGTCGTTCTCCATGCGCAGGCGTTCGCTGGCGGCCTTCTGCATGGTGCTGTGGAACATCTGGGTGATGTTGCGGCCGGAGTCCTTGGCCCGGTACAGCGCGATATCCGCGCGCTTGAGCAGGTCGGCGGGGGTCGAGCCATGGTCCGGGATCAGTGCCACGCCGATGCTCGGGGTCACCTGCAGGCGCTGGCCGTCGAGGAACATCGGTTCGGCCAGCAGCTCGCGGATGGTGTCCGCCAGGTCGCGAACCTTTTGCGTCACTTCACTGCGTGAGCCTTCCAGGCCGCTGAGCAGCACCACGAATTCGTCACCGCCGAGCCGCGCCACGGTGTCTTCGATGCGCACGCTGGCCTCCAGGCGGGCGGTGACCACCTTGAGCACGGTATCGCCCACCGGGTGGCCGAGTGAATCGTTGATGTGCTTGAAGTGGTCGAGGTCGAGAAACAGCAGGGCGCCGCGCAGGTTGTGGCGCTTGAGCAGGGCGATCTGCTGACTCAGGCGGTCGGTCAGCATGGCCCGGTTGGGCAGGTTGGTCAGCGGGTCGTGGTAGGCCAGGTGACGGATCTGTGCCTGGGCGTTCTTCAGCTGGCTGATGTCCCGGGCGGTCAGCAGCAGGCAGGCGGTTTCGTTGAGGGTGATCGGCTCGACCGAGATCTCCACCGTCAGCACGTCGCCGCGCTTGTTGCGCCCGAGCATGTCGCGATGGGGAACGTGGCCGCGTTCCTTGAGCTCCTCCAGGAGTGAGGTGCGCTCCTTGTGGTCGGCCCAGATGCCGAGTTCATACACGGTGCGGCCGATGACCTCGGCGTTGGAATAGCCGGTCAGCCGGCAGAAGCCATCGTTGACCTCCAGATAGCGGCCGCTCTGGCGTTCGATGATGGTGATGGCGTCGGGGCTGGAGTGGAAGGCCTTGGCGAATTTCTCCTCGCTGGCCTTGAGTGCGGCTTCGGCCCGTTGCTGCTGGGTGATGTCGCGCAGGGTGGTGACGATGCAGGGACGCTGCTCGACCTCGATCTGCCGGCTGCTGATCACGCAGGTCAGGGCCTGGCCGCTCTTGTGGTGCACGACCACCGCGACATTGTTCAGCGCCTGGTCGCGGATCACCTGCTGGATGCGTTGCAGACGCTTGGCCGAGTCTTCCCAGAGGCCGATCTGGTCGGCGCTGCGGTGGCGGATCTCGTCCAGGCTCCAGCCGAAGGTCTGGGTGAAGGCCGGGTTGATCTCGATGAACTGGCCGGTGTCCTGCAGGGTCACGCAGATCGGGTCGGGGCTGGCCTGGAACAGGCTGGCGAACTTTTCTTCCGAAGCCTGCAGGCGCTGCTCGCGCTCTACCTGCTCGGTGATGTCGAGCAGGGTTCCGGCCATGCGCAGCGGTTTGCCTTCGCTGTCGCGGTAAAGCCTGGCGCGGCTTTCCAGGTAGCGCGAGGTGCCATTTTCCAGTTGCACCCGGTAGGTGACCTGGTAGCTGCCCGCCGGGCCTTCGCGCAGGCTGCGATAGGCATCGCGCATGTTTTCGCGTTCTTCGGGAGGGACGCCGTCAAAAAAGGCATCGAAGGACTCATGGAAGGGGTGTGGTTCCAGGCCGTGCAATTGCGCCGCGCGTGCCGAGCCATAGAGCATGCCGCTGGGGATGTGCCAGTCCCAGGTACCCAGTTGGGCCGAGTCCAGGGCCAGGTCGAGGCGCTCCTGGCTGTCCTTGAGGGCCTGGGCGGCGTTGTTGCGCTCGGTGGTATCGAGAAAGGTGCTGAGCAGGTAGGCCTGGCCCTCCAGTTCGACCCGCTGGGCGCTCAGAATGCCGTCGTGGATCTGGCCGTTGCTGGCGCGGAACTGCACCTCCTGGCTGACCGGGTCGGTTCTGCCGCGCAAGGACCTGACCAGCCTTGCCCGTTCTTCCGGGTGCACCCACAGACCCAGTTCCAGGGTGGTCATGCCGATCACCTGCAGCGCCGGCCAGCCGAACAGGCTTTCGAAATACTGGTTGGCCTCGCTGATCAGGCCGTCTTCCTCACGGGTCAGCAGCACCATGTTGGGGCTCAGGTGAAACAGGGTGGCAAAGCGTTTTTCCGAGCTGCTGAGGGCCTGCTCGCGCTGGCGCTGCTGGGTGACCTCGCGGATCACCCCGATCATCCGCTGCTTGCCGTTCTTGTCCGGCAGCAGGCTGCCGCTGATTTCCAGCCAGTGCAGGCTGCCGTCCGGCCAGCGGATGCGGTGGTGCATCGCCTGTTCCACCGGCTCGCCGGCGAGTACCGCGTGAAAGGCGCGCAGCGTGCGGGCGCGGTCCTCGGGCGGCAGCAGGTCGAAGTAGTCGATATCCTTGGGCAGTGGCTGGTGCGGGTCGAAGCCGAACAGCGCCTGGGTGCCGCGGGACCAACTGACCTGGCCGTTCTCGATGTCCCAGGACCAGGCTCCCAGGCGCGCACCGTTGAGGGCGGCCAGCAACTGCGGGGCGCTTTCCCAGCTCTTTTCCGACTCGTGAGGGTCGAGGGCATGGATGCGCGGCAAGGGCGGAATACGGCTAGCGTTCTTGGGCATCAACGGCAGTCCTTGGGTGAAAGGCACGTTATTGCTGCAAGAGGCCTGGGCTGAGACGAGCCGGCTTATGCCGTAAGGGTCGGCAAATCCGTCTGCGCATCCAATAAAGCCATAAAGGCCCGTGCGGCATTCGACAGCGTCCGTTCGGTATGCAGGATATAGCCTAGCTGGCGACTGAGCTGTATGCCCGGTAAAGGTATGCGCGCGACCTGGTCGTCGAGCATGGTGCGTGGCAGCACGCTCCAGGCCAGGCCGATGGACACCATCATCTTGATGGTTTCCAGGTAGTTGGTGCTCATGGCGATGTTCGGCGTCAGGCCCTGGGCCTCGAACAGGCGCTGGACGATGTGGTGGGTGAAGGTGTTGCCGCCGGGGAAGACCGCCGGTCGGTGGGCGATGTCCCGCAGGCTGACCTGGTCGTTGCTGGCCAACGGGTGCTCGGGGGCGACGACGAAATCCAGTGGGTCGTCCCACACCGGCACGGCACGGACCAGGTGATGGGGCTCCGGCGCCAGGGTGATGACCGCCAGTTCGGCGCGGCCGTGGAGAATTTCCTCGTAGGCGACTTCCGAATCGAGGAACTGAATGTCCAGCGCCACCTTGGGGTACTGCCGGGTGTAGGCCCGCAGCAGCGGAGGCAGGCGGTGCAGGCCGATGTGATGGCTGGTGGCCAGCGTCAGGCGGCCGCTGACTTCGCCGGTGAGGTTGGTCAGGGCCCGGCGGGTGTCGTCGAGCACGTTGAGGATCTGGTAGGCGCGGGGCAGCAGGGCGCGACCGGCCTCGGTCAGGCCGACCTCACGGCCCAGTCGGTCGAACAGGCGCACGTTGAGTTGCTGCTCCAGGCCGGCGATCCGTTTGCTGATGGCTGGCTGGGTCAGGTGCAGGCGTTCGCCGGCCCCGGAGAAGCTGCCGGTTTCGGCGATGGCGATAAAGGCGTTGAGGTTGGCCAGGTCCATGATCGGTATTCCAGATGGCTATCCGAAGCATAAAAATTATGAATTTGAGTTATTCACTCTAACCTCATAGCATCGACCTCACAAGCCAAAGGGTTATTGAGAACAGTCATCAATAAGCCCGGGGCATAGAAACAAGCTGATGAGGAAACGTCTGATGGCCGGCAAAACGCTTTACGACAAGCTTTGGGAATCCCATGAAGTGAAACGGCGCGATGATGGGTCGTCGCTGATCTACATCGACCGTCACATCATCCACGAAGTGACCTCGCCCCAAGCGTTCGAAGGCCTCAAGCTGGCCGGGCGCAAGCCATGGCGGGTCGATTCGATCGTCGCCACGCCGGACCACAACGTGCCGACCACCCCCGAGCGCAAGGGCGGCATCGAGGCGATCGCCGACCAGGTGTCGCGTATCCAGGTGCAGACCCTCGACGACTACTGCGACGAGTTCGGCATCACCGAATTCAAGATGAACGACGTGCGCCAGGGCATCGTCCACGTGATCGGCCCGGAGCAGGGCGCGACCCTGCCGGGCATGACCGTGGTCTGCGGTGACTCGCATACCTCGACCCACGGCGCCTTCGGGGCCCTGGCCCACGGTATCGGCACCTCCGAGGTCGAGCACGTATTCGCCACCCAGTGCCTGGTCGCGAAGAAGATGAAGAACATGCTGGTCCGCGTCGAGGGGCAGTTGCCGCTCGGCGTGACCGCCAAGGACATCGTGCTGGCCGTCATCGGCAAGATCGGCACCGCTGGCGGTAACGGCCATGCCATCGAGTTTGCCGGCAGCGCCATCCGCGACCTGTCCATCGAAGGCCGCATGACCATCTGCAACATGTCCATCGAGGCCGGTGCCCGCGTGGGCCTGGTGGCGGCCGACGAAAAGACCGTCGCCTACGTCAAGGACCGTCCGTTCGCTCCGAAAGGCGCGGAGTGGGAGCGTGCCGTCGAGGCCTGGAAGGACCTGGTGTCCGATGCCGATGCGGTGTTCGACACCGTGGTCGAGCTCGATGCCGCCCAGATCAAGCCGCAGGTCAGCTGGGGCACCTCGCCGGAAATGGTGCTCGCCGTCGACCAGAACGTACCGGACCCGGCCCAGGAGCCGGACCTGGTCAAGCGCGGTTCCATCGAGCGCGCGCTCAAGTACATGGGCCTGACCGCCAACCAGGCGATCACCGACATCCAGCTGGACCGGGTATTCATCGGTTCCTGCACCAACTCGCGGATCGAGGACCTGCGGGCGGCGGCGGCGATCGCCAAGGGCCGCAAGGTGGCCTCGACCATCAAGCAGGCGCTGGTGGTGCCGGGCTCCGGCCTGGTCAAGGCCCAGGCCGAAGCGGAAGGCCTGGACAAGATTTTCCTCGAAGCCGGTTTCGAGTGGCGTGAACCGGGCTGCTCGATGTGCCTGGCGATGAACCCGGACCGCCTGGAAAGCGGCGAGCACTGCGCCTCGACGTCCAACCGCAACTTCGAAGGGCGCCAGGGTGCCGGTGGGCGTACCCACCTGGTCAGCCCGGCCATGGCCGCGGCGGCTGCCATCAATGGCCGTTTCATCGACGTTCGCGAATTGATCTGAGGAAAAACACATGAAAGCCTTTACCCAGCACACCGGTCTCGTCGCGCCGTTGGACCGTGCCAACGTCGATACCGATCAGATCATTCCCAAGCAGTTCCTCAAGTCGATCAAGCGTACCGGCTTCGGTCCCAACCTGTTCGACGAGTGGCGCTACCTGGACGTCGGTTATGCCTACCAGGACAACTCCAAGCGTCCGCTGAACAAGGACTTCGTGCTCAACGCCGAGCGCTACCAGGGTGCCAGTGTGCTGCTGGCCCGGGAGAACTTCGGTTGCGGCTCCAGCCGCGAGCACGCGCCGTGGGCCCTGGACGAGTACGGTTTCCGCAGCATCATCGCGCCGAGCTATGCCGACATCTTCTTCAACAACAGCTTCAAGAACGGCCTGTTGCCGATCATTCTCAGCGACAGCGAAGTCGACGAGCTGTTCCAGCAGGTCGAGGCCACCCCGGGTTACCAACTGACCGTCGATCTCGCGGCCCAGACCGTGACCCGTCCGGATGGCAAGGTCTATCACTTCGAAGTCGATGCGTTCCGCAAGCATTGCCTGCTCAACGGCCTGGATGACATCGGCCTGACCCTGCAGGACGGCGACGCGATCGCGGCGTTCGAGGCCAGGCATCGTGCCAGCCAGCCCTGGCTGTTTCGCGACGCCTGATCCGATGTAGGCGGGGCGGGCCTCTTCGCGGGCAAGCCCGGCTCCTACAGAGTTGTGCCGAATATACGCACCCAACCTGTAGGAGCCGGGCTTGCCCGCGAAGAGGCCCTCAAACCCCTGTAACGCCCTGGCAACCCGACAGAAGGACCACCCCATGACCAGCAATGCCCACAGCCAAGTGGTACAAAAGCAGTTCGGTGAACAGGCGGCTGCCTACCTGAGCAGCGCCGTACACGCCCAGGGCGCCGAGTTCGCGCTGCTCCAGGCCGAACTGGCCGGGCGCGCCGACGCGCGGGTGCTGGATCTGGGCTGCGGCGCCGGTCATGTGAGCTTCCACGTTGCACCGCTGGTGGCCAAGGTGGCGGCCTATGACCTGTCGCAGCAGATGCTCGACGTGGTCGCCGCGGCCGCCACGGAGCGTGGCCTGGACAACATCGTGACGGTGCGCGGCGCGGCCGAGAGCCTGCCGTTCGCCGATGGCGAGTTCGATTTCGTCTTCAGCCGCTACTCGGCGCATCACTGGAGCGATCTCGGCCTGGCCCTGCGGGAAGTGCGGCGGGTTTTGAAACCCGGTGGCGTCGCAGCCTTTATCGACGTCATGTCGCCTGGCAGCCCGTTGTTCGACACCTACCTGCAGGCCGTCGAGGTGCTGCGCGATACCAGCCACGTGCGCGATTATTCGGCCGCCGAGTGGGCGCGCCAGGTCAGCGAGGCGGGTCTGCACGTGCGCAGCACCAGCCGCCAGCGCTTGCGTCTGGAGTACACCTCCTGGGTCGAGCGCATGCGCACCCCGGCAGCGTTGCGGGTGGCGATTCGCGAGCTGCAGCAGGCGATGGGCGCCGAAGTGCGGGAATATTTTGAGATTGAGGCCGATGGTTCGTTCAGTACAGATGTACTGGTGCTGTGGGCCGAGCGATAGACTTTTTTCCAGGTCGCCCGGTATCACCGGTGCGCCGACAGATGACATGAGGAAAGCATGAGCAAGCAGATTCTGATTCTCCCAGGCGACGGTATTGGTCCGGAAATCATGGCCGAAGCGGTCAAGGTGCTGGAACTGGCCAACGAGAAGTACGACCTGGGCTTCGAACTGAGTCACGACGTGATCGGTGGCGCGGCCATCGACAAGCACGGCGTGCCCCTGGCCGACGAGACCCTGGAACGTGCCCGCGCTGCCGATGCGGTGCTGCTGGGCGCCGTTGGCGGGCCGAAGTGGGACAAGATCGAGCGGGACATCCGCCCGGAGCGCGGCCTGCTGAAGATCCGTGCGCAACTGGGCCTGTTCGGCAACCTGCGTCCGGCGATCCTCTACCCGCAACTGGCCGATGCCTCGAGCCTCAAGCGCGAAATCGTCGCCGGCCTGGATATCCTGATCGTGCGCGAACTGACCGGCGGCATCTACTTCGGCGCCCCGCGTGGTACCCGCGAGCTGGAGAATGGCGAGCGCCAGTCCTACGACACCCTGCCGTACAGCGAAAGCGAAATCCGCCGTATCGCCCGGGTCGGCTTCGACATGGCCCGCGTGCGTGGCAAGAAGCTCTGCTCGGTGGACAAGGCCAACGTCCTGGCATCCAGCCAGCTGTGGCGTGAAGTGGTCGAGGAGGTCGCCAAGGACTACCCGGACGTCGAACTGAGCCACATGTACGTCGACAACGCGGCGATGCAACTGGTGCGTGCGCCGAAGCAGTTCGACGTGATCGTCACCGACAACATGTTCGGCGACATCCTCTCCGACGAGGCGTCGATGCTCACCGGTTCGATCGGCATGCTGCCGTCGGCGTCCCTGGATGCCAACAACAAGGGCATGTACGAGCCTTGCCACGGTTCGGCTCCGGACATCGCCGGGCAGGGCATTGCCAACCCGCTGGCAACCATCCTGTCGGTATCGATGATGCTGCGCTACAGCTTCAACCTGCACGAAGCGGCCGCCGCCATCGAGCAGGCGGTAAGCCTGGTGCTGGACCGCGGCTTGCGCACCGGCGATATCTGGTCCGAGGGTTGTACCCGGGTCGGAACGCAGGAAATGGGTAACGCAGTAGCCGAGGCGCTGCGGAATCTGTAATCTCTCGGGCCCACCGCCTCTTTCATCCCGGAAGCGGTGACCCACTTTTGTAAAAGGTGTAGTTGCGATGAAACGTGTAGGTCTGATCGGTTGGCGCGGTATGGTCGGTTCCGTGCTCATGCAGCGGATGCTGGAAGAGCGGGACTTCGATCTTATTGAGCCGGTGTTCTTCACCACTTCCAATGTCGGTGGCCAGGGCCCTGCCGTGGGCAAGGATATTGCTCCGCTGAAGGACGCCTACAGCATTGAAGAGCTGAAAACCCTCGACGTGATTCTGACCTGCCAGGGTGGCGACTACACCAGCGAGGTCTTCCCCAAGCTGCGCGAAGCCGGCTGGCAGGGCTACTGGATCGATGCCGCGTCCAGCCTGCGGATGCAGGATGACGCGGTGATCGTCCTCGACCCGGTCAACCGCAAGGTCATCGACCAGCAACTGGATACCGGTACCCGCAACTTCATCGGCGGCAACTGCACCGTCAGCCTGATGCTGATGGGCCTGGGCGGCCTGTTCGAGGCTGGCCTGGTGGAGTGGATGAGCGCCATGACCTATCAGGCCGCTTCCGGTGCCGGTGCACAGAACATGCGTGAGCTGATCCGCCAGATGGGCGCGACCCACGCGGCGGTCGCCGATGACCTGGCCAACCCGGCCAGCGCCATCCTCGACATCGACCGCAAGGTCGCCGAGACCATGCGCAGCGATGCCTACCCGACCGAGAATTTCGGTGTGCCGCTGGCCGGCAGCCTGATTCCGTGGATCGACAAGGAACTGCCGAACGGCCAGAGCCGCGAAGAGTGGAAGGCCCAGGCCGAGACCAACAAGATCCTCGGTCGCTTCAAGAACCCGATCCCGGTGGACGGCATCTGCGTGCGCATCGGCGCCATGCGTTGCCACAGTCAGGCGCTGACCATCAAGCTGAACAAGGATGTGCCGATGGCCGACATCGAAGGCCTGATCAGCCAGCACAACCCCTGGGTCAAGCTGGTGCCGAACCAGCGCGAGATCAGCATGCAGGAGCTGAGCCCGACCAAGGTCACCGGTACCCTGAACATCCCGGTGGGCCGTCTGCGCAAGCTGAACATGGGCTCGCAGTTCCTCGGCGCGTTCACCGTCGGCGACCAGCTGCTGTGGGGTGCTGCCGAACCGCTGCGCCGCATGCTGCGGATCCTGCTGGAGCGTTGATTCGCTGAAGGCTCGAAGACAGCCCGCGACTCGCAAGAGCCGCGGGCTTTTTATTTCCTGTGGTGCGCTCACGGTCGCGTGGTCCCTGTGGGAGCGGGCGTGCCCGCGAAGCTTCCGGTATTTCAGGGGCGTATTCGCGGGCAAGCCCACTCCTACAGAGGTACCGGCAAATTGCCTGACCGCGCGGTCACGGGTAAAGTGCGCACCCCCCCGTTTTGCCTGAGGAGAATCCCATGAGCCAGTCCCTTGATGTTGCCGTGATCGGTGCCACCGGCACGGTCGGCGAAACCCTGGTGCAGATCCTCGAAGAGCGGGATTTTCCGGTGGCCAACCTGCATCTGCTGGCCAGCAGCGAGTCGGCCGGGCAATCGGTGCCATTCCGGGGCAAGAACGTGCGTGTTCGCGAAGTCGATGAGTTCGACTTCGCCAAGGCCCGACTGGTGTTTTTTGCCGCGGGTCCGGCGGTCACCCTCAGTTTTGCGCCACGGGCGACGGCGGCTGGCTGCACGGTGATCGACCTGTCGGGCGCCTTGCCGGCGCCGCAGGTGGTGCCGGAAGCCAATGCCGAGGTGCTGTCGGGCCTGGGCAGGCCGCTGCAGGTCGGCAGCCCGAGCGCTTCGGCCGCCGCGCTGGCCGTGGCCCTGGCACCGCTCAAGGGTTTGCTGGAGATTCGCCAGGTGAGCCTGACCGCCTGCCTGGCAATGTCCACCCAGGGGCGTGAAGCGGTCAGCGAGCTGGCCCGGCAGACCACCGAACTGCTGAACATGCGCCCGCTGGAACCCCGGGTTTTCGACCGTCAGGTGGCCTTCAACCTGCTGGCCCAGGTCGGCAAGCCGGATGCCCGGGGCCATGTTCCCCTGGAAAAACGCCTGGTCAACGAGTTGCGCGAACTGCTGCAAGCACCTTTACTAAAAATTTCAGTCACTTGCGTTCAAGCCCCGGTGTTTTTTGGCGATAGCTATAGTGTGTCCCTGCAGGCCGCTGCCGACGTCGATCTGCAAGCGGTGAACGCGGCGCTCGAGGCCGCCGAGGGTATCGAGCTGGTCGATGGCGACGATTATCCGACCGCGGTCGGTGACGCCGTGGGCCAGGATGTGGTCTATGTCGGACGGGTTCGTCATGGCGTGGATGATCCGGCACAGCTCAACCTGTGGCTGACCACGGACAACGTGCGCAAGGGCGCCGCGCTGAACGCCGTGCAACTGGCCGAGCTGTTGATAAAAGACCCGCTGTAAAAGATACTTGGCGACAATTTGCAGAATGATTCTGGCCTGACGCTATGCTCAGGTTGGTTGCTGAAGGTGAGCTGCCCCACGGGCACTTGCAGGGGCATCGGCGACAACAGGGTGATGCGCTCGTATTTCCACGGCCGCACACCATGCCGCAAGGCAGCTACACCACCTTCTCGCTGGCCGAGGAACGCACAAACAAAGGAAGAGGCTGATGGTTCAAGTTCGCAAACTGGTGTTAGCAATAGCGGCCGCTTCGGCGCTGTCTTCCGGTATGGCGCATGCCCTCGGGCTTGGGGAGATGACCCTCAAGTCGACCCTGAACCAGCCGCTGCTGGTGGAAATCGAATTGCAGGATGTCGGTGGTCTCAGCGCTTCCGATATCGTGCCCAGCCTGGCTTCTCCCCAGGCGTTCAGCGATGCCGGCGTCAACCGCCAGGATTTCCTGAATGACCTGACCTTCACGCCCGTCGTCAATCCCAACGGTCGCAGCGTGGTTCGAGTGACCTCCAGCAAGCCGCTGTCCGAGGCCTACGTACGCTTCCTGGTCCAGGTGCAGTGGCCCCAGGGCCGGCTGATGCGCGACTACAGCGTGTTGCTCGATCCATCCAGATACGCACCGGCAGGCGAGGCCGCCAAGCCGGCTGTCGCGCCGAACGCGCCGGTCACCGCACCGACCCGGGCCAAGCAGTACACCACCGGGGCCAAGGATACCCTCTGGGAAATCGCTGCCAGGGAGCGTAATGGCGCTTCCGTGCAGCAGACCATGCTGGCGATCCAGGCGTTGAATCCGGGGGCCTTCGTCGATGGCAACATCAACCGCCTCAAGACCGGCCAGGTGCTGCGTCTGCCGGATACCGTACAAAGCACTGCGCTGCCGCAGTCCAAGGCGATCGCCGAGGTGGCCGCGCAGAACGCCGCCTGGCGCCAGGGACGTCGTGCCGGCCATGCCGCTGGCAAGCAGCAGCTCGACGCCACCCGGCACAAGGGCGGGGAGGGCGCGCCTGTCGCGGGCGAGCGCAAGGACAAGCTGAGCCTGGTTTCCGCCGAGAACGGCAAGAAGGGCGGCAAGGGGGCGGCCGGCGATAGCAAGGCCCTGAGCGACAAGCTGGCGGTGACCCAGGAGAGCCTCGACGCGACCCGTCGCGACAACGCCGAACTGAAAAGCCGCATGGAAGACCTGCAGAGCCAGCTGGACAAGCTGCAGCGCCTCATCGATCTGAAGAACGACCAGTTGGCCAAGCTGCAGGCCGAAGGGGCGGCCGCCGCTGCCGCTCCGGCACCTGCGCCGACCCAGCCGGCGGTGTCGGCCGAACTGGTGGCCAAGCCTGAGCCCGCTCCGGTCGTCGCCACCCCTGCACCGGCTCCCGCCGAGGCGGCCAAGCCGGTCGAGCCAGCGGTCCAGCCGGCACCGAGCGAAGAGCGCAAGCTCGACGACCTGCTGTCCAGCCCGATCCTGATGGGGCTGATTGCCGGTTCCGTGGTGCTGGTGGCGCTGCTGCTCCTGCTGTTGCTGGTCCGTCGTCGAAAGGCCCAGCAGGAAGCCGAGAAGCATCAGCGCATGGCCAAGGCGTTGTCGGAAGAGACCGACTTCGCGGCCGACCTGGACATGCCGGAAAGCAGCTTCGAGGGCCTGGAGGTACCCGCGCCCAATGTAAAGTTGGCGCCGGCCCCGGCGCCGGCTCCCGTCGCTGAACGTCCGACCGATGTCCTGGGTCAGGCTGAGCTGCACATCGAACGCGGTCATCTGAACCAGGCCGCCGATCTGCTGGAGGAGGCGGTCAAGTTCGAGCCGCAGCGCAGCGATCTGCGCCTGAAACTGATGGAAGTCTACGGTCGCCAGGGTGACCGCGATGCCTTCGTGCGCCAGGAGCGGCAACTGCCGGCCAATGGCGATAACCAGGCTCGGGTCGAACAGCTCAAGAGCCGCTTCCCTGCCATGGTGGCCGTGGCCGCCGCTGCTGCGGCAGGCCTGGGCGCAGCCGCTGCCGCCGCCGAACTGGACGAGCAGTTCGTCCAGGAGCTGCTGCAGGATGACGAGCCGGCCCCGGTCGCTGCACCGGAGCCTGTGGTTGCTGCGGCACCCGAGCCGGTTGTGGATGAATTCGACAACGACTTCGACCTCAGCCTGGATGACCTGGAGGCCGTCTCTCCGTCGGTGGCGCCAGTCGCCGCTCCGGCTGTCGAGGAAAGCCTGGATGACCTGCAGCTCGACGACGATCTGAGCTTCGAGTCGGTACTGGCGCAGCAGACCGAAGCCAAGGATGATCTGAGCGGTCTGGACGATCTCTCCGACTTCGACCTGGATCTGGGCGGTGACGAACCGGTGGCTGCGGCCCAGGCCGATGACGACTTCCTGCTCGGGCTGGCCGATGATCCCAAGGCACCGGAGGGTGAGGTGCCGACCCTCGACGCGCTGGATGATCTGGGGCTGCCGGCGGACTTCGATCTTTCGCTGGCCGATGACCTGGCGACTGACGACCTGGCGGCGGATGATCTGCTGGCTGACGAGTTGTTGGCCGACACCGGGCCGAACGCCTTCACCGACGAGCTCGACGATGTCAACGCCGAGCTGGATCGCCTGTCCCAGAGCCTGGAGCAGCCGCCGCTGGCGACGCCGAGCTTTACCGAGCAGGACGCCGCCCTGGGGGATGATGAGCCGGAGTTCGATTTCCTGGCCGGAACCGACGAGGCGGCGACCAAGCTCGATCTGGCCCAGGCCTACATCGACATGGATGACAAGGATGGCGCCCGCGATATTCTGGCCGAGGTCATCAGCGAAGGCAGCGATGCGCAGAAGAGCGAAGCCAGGGAGATGCTCAAGCGCCTGGCTTGAGTCGATCCGATAACGGTAAAAACAGCGGCAGCCCACGGGCTGCCGTTGTCGTTATGGGCGCGCGCCTTATAATGCACGCCTTTGCGTTAATCATCAGGCTGCAAGTTCTTGGCAAATATAGATAACCCGGCTGCCGAAATGGCGGCCGAAGGCTTTTTCCGCATCGCCCTGGGAGTGGAATACAAAGGCTCGCGCTACCGTGGCTGGCAGCGCCAGGCCTCGGGCGTGCTGTCGGTCCAGGAAACCCTGGAGGATGCGCTGTCGAAGGTGGCGGACTCGCCGGTCTCGCTGATGTGCGCCGGGCGCACCGACGCCGGTGTGCATGCGTGCGGGCAGGTGGTGCATTTCGATACCCGCGCCGAGCGTTCGATGAAGGCCTGGACCATGGGCGCCAATATCAATCTGCCCCATGACATCAGTGTCACCTGGGCCAAGGTCATGCCGGCGCATTTCCATGCCCGCTTCAAGGCCATCGCCCGGCGCTACCGCTACGTGATCTACAACGACCAGATCCGTCCGGCGCACCTCAATGAGGAAATCACCTGGAACCATCGGCCGCTGGATGAGCAGCGCATGGCCGAGGCCGCACGCTACCTGGTCGGTACCCACGATTTCAGCGCCTTCCGCGCCGGGCAATGCCAGGCCAAGTCGCCGATCAAGGAAGTGCACCACCTGCGGGTCACCCGGCACGGCAAGATGATCGTCATCGACATCCGTGCCGGCGCCTTCCTGCACCACATGGTGCGCAATATCGCCGGGGTGCTGATGACCATCGGTGCCGGTGAGCGCCCGGTCGAATGGGCGCGTGAGGTGCTGGAGAGTCGCATCCGTCGTACGGGTGGGGTGACGGCGCATCCGTTCGGGTTGTACCTGGTGCAGGTGGAGTACCGCGACGAGTTCGAGTTGCCCGAACGTTATATCGGGCCACACTTCCTCACCGGTTTCTCGGAGCTTGCCGGCTGACGCCTGGAAAAGCATTTGCTACCATCCGGGCCTTTATCCGGAAAACCTTGGGGTTCTGACGACATGTCCGCCGTTCGCAGCAAAATTTGCGGAATCACCCGCATTGAAGATGCGTTGGCCGCGGTCGAGGCCGGAGCCGATGCCATCGGTTTCGTGTTCTATGCCAAGAGCCCGCGGGCGGTGACGTTCCAACAGGCGCGGGCGATCATTGCCGCACTGCCGCCGTTCGTCACCACCGTGGGCCTGTTCGTCAACGCCAGTCGTTGCGAGCTGGGCGAGATTCTCGATGCGGTGCCGCTGGACCTGTTGCAGTTCCATGGCGATGAGACCGGCGCGCAGTGCGAGGGCTTCAACCGGCCGTACATCAAGGCGCTGCGGGTCAAGGCCGGTGACGACATCGCTGCGGCCTGCCGGGCGTATCCCGGTGCCAGCGGCATCCTGCTCGACACCTATGTCGAAGGCGTGCCGGGTGGAACCGGCGAGGCCTTCGACTGGTCTCTGGTGCCGCAGGGCCTGAGCAAGCCGATCATCCTGGCCGGTGGCCTGACTGCGGACAACGTGGCGCAGGCCATTGCCCAGGTCAAGCCGTATGCCGTGGATACCAGCGGCGGGGTCGAGCAGAGCAAGGGCATCAAGGACCCCGCGAAGATCAAGGCATTCATCCAGGCGGTGCGCGCCAGTTGATTGCCGATGTGACGGGCGGCAATCTGCCGCCGTCCATGCTTACCGCCACAGAAAACAGGCGGGCCCGGTTGTCCGACGGGCCGAAAACGAATTGGAGAAAGAAAGCATGAGCAACTGGTTAGTAGACAAACTGATCCCTTCGATCATGCGTTCCGAGGTGAAGAAGAGCTCGGTGCCCGAGGGCCTGTGGCACAAGTGCCCGTCGTGCGACGCGGTGCTCTATCGTCCGGAGCTGGAAAAGACCCTGGACGTCTGCCCCAAGTGCAACCACCACATGCGTATTGGCGCCCGCGCCCGCATCGATATCTTCCTGGACGCCGAAGGCCGCGTCGAGCTGGGGCTGACCTGGAGCCGGTCGACCGCCTGAAGTTCCGCGATGGCAAGAAGTACAAGGACCGCCTGAGCGCGGCACAGAAGCAGACCGGCGAAAAAGACGCCCTGGTCTCGATGAGCGGTACCCTGCTGGGCATGCCGATCGTGGTATCGGCGTTCGAATTCTCGTTCATGGGTGGCTCCATGGGCGCCATCGTCGGCGAGCGCTTCGTTCGTGCGGCCAACTACGCCCTGGAAAAACGTTGCCCGATGGTCTGCTTCTCGGCTTCCGGCGGTGCGCGGATGCAGGAAGCGCTGATCTCGCTGATGCAGATGGCCAAGACCTCGGCCGTGCTGGCACGCCTGCGCGAAGAAGGCCTGCCGTTCATCTCCGTGCTGACCGACCCGGTCTACGGTGGGGTTTCCGCCAGCCTGGCGATGCTCGGCGATGTGATCGTCGGTGAGCCGAAGGCGCTGATCGGTTTCGCCGGCCCGCGCGTGATCGAGCAGACCGTACGGGAAAAACTGCCGGAAGGCTTCCAGCGCAGCGAGTTCCTGCTGGAACACGGTGCCATCGACATGATCATCCCACGCCAGGAGCTGCGTCCGCGCCTGGGTAGCCTGCTGGCGCAGATGATGGGCCTGCCGACGCCTGTGTACGTGGCGGCACCTGTCGAGCCTGTCGTTGTTCCACCGGCACCGGCAAAAGTATGACCGAACGTACCCTGGGCGACTGGCTCGCCTACCTGGAGCAACTGCATCCATCGGCCATCGACATGGGGTTGGAGCGCTCGCAAGAGGTAGCGAACCGCATGGGGCTGGGCAAGCCGGCGCCCCGGGTAGTGACCGTTACGGGCACCAACGGCAAGGGCTCGACCTGCGCCTTCGTCGCCTCGCTGTTGATGGCGCAAGGTCTCAAGGTCGGCGTCTACAGTTCGCCACACCTGCTGCGCTACAACGAGCGCGTGCAGATCAACGGTGTCGAGGCCAGCGATGCCCAGCTGTGCGAGGCCTTCGTCGCGCTGGAAGCCGGCCGTGGCGATACCTCGCTGACCTACTTCGAGATGGGCACCCTGGCGGCGTTCTGGCTGTTCGAGCGTGAACAGCTGGATGCCGTGGTGCTGGAAGTCGGTCTTGGCGGGCGCCTGGATACGGTCAATGTGGTCGACGCCGACTTCGCCCTGGTGACCAGTATCGGCGTCGATCATGCCGAGTACCTGGGCAACACCCGCGAGTCGGTGGCCTACGAGAAGGCCGGGATCTTCCGTGCGGGCCGGCCGGCGCTGTGCGGTGACCTGAATCCGCCCCAGCCGCTGCTGGACAAGGCGCGTGAGCTGAACAGCCCGCTGTTGCTGCGCGGCCGCGATTTCGACCTCGCGTCCACCGACCGCCATTGGCAGTGGCGCGGTGTCGACGGCCAGGGCCAGCCGCTGGAACTGCACGACCTGCCGTTGCTGGACCTGCCGATGGAGAATGCCGCATTGGCACTCCAGGCCTATGCGCTGATGGGGTTGCCCTGGCAGCCCGAGCGCATCGTTGCCGCCCTGCAGGCGACGCGGATCGTGGGTCGACTGGACCGGCGGACCGTCAACTGGCAGGGTAGGCAGGTCAGGCTGATGCTGGATGTCGGGCATAACCCGCATGCCGCCGAGTACCTGGCCCAGCGTCTGGCACGCCAGCCGCTGGCCGGGCGACGCCTGGCGGTGTTCGGCCTGCTGGCGGACAAGGATCTCGACGGCGTGGTGGCGCAGTTGGATGGCCATGTGCAGCATTGGGCGGTCACGCCGCTGCAGTCGCCGCGCAGCCGCCCGGCTGCGGACCTGCAGGTTGCCTTGCAGGCCCGCGGCGCGGCGGTGACGGTGTACGAAAGCGTGGCCACGGCGCTGGAAGGGCAGTGTGCCCAGGCCGCGGTCGATGATGAGATTCTGTTGTTCGGATCGTTCTTTTGCGTAGCCGAGGCGCTGGAATGGCTGGCCCGGCGCGCCACGGAGGAAGCTGCAGATGGCATTGCTGGATAGGGCGTACAAGCAGCGGATGGTCGGCGCGCTGGTATTGGTGGCGCTGGCGGTGATCTTTCTGCCGATGCTGTTTTCCCGTCAGGATGAACAGCGCCAGGTGCGTGTCGACCCGCCAGCGGCGCCACAGGCCCCCGTGGTGCCCCAGGTGCATGTCGAGCCGGTGGCCGTGCCGGAGCCGCAAAACCTGCCCCAGGACCCCTTGCCGCCAGAGGATGATGAGGTAGTGGCTGCTCCGGCAGCGCCTGCGGCCAAGCCGGCCACTGCGACGCCGGTCGCTCCAGTTGTCCCTGCGACCAAGCCGGGGGCTCCGGTTGCGGCGACCAAGCCGGCGACCCCGGCGTCCGTGCCTGCTTCGGCGGCCAAGCCCGCCGCGGTGCCCGCGCAGACGCCGGCCCAGGTGGTGGCGCAGGCTCCGGCGAAGCTCGATACCACGCAGAATCGCGTCGACCCCAACGGTCTGCCGATCAGTTGGTCGGTACAACTGGCCAGCCTGTCGAGCCGGGAGGGTGCCGAGAGCCTGCAGAAGAGCTTGCGCAGCCAGGGCTACAACGCCTATATCCGTTCCGCCGATGGCAAGAACCGGGTCTTCGTCGGTCCCCTGATCGAGCGTGCGGAGGCTGATCGCCTGCGCGACCTGCTCGGTCGCCAGCAGAACCTGAAGGGTTTTGTCGTTCGTTTCCAGCCCGAGCGCGGTTAAGCGCCGGGTTGTACGAAATCCACCGAACAACTGCCTTACCAGCAAGGCGGCGCTCTGCTAAAATGCGCCGCCTTATCCGTCTGTAGGCTGCACTGTGCCATTTACCTGGGTTGACTGGGCGATTATCGCGGTAATCGTCGTTTCTGCTTTGATCAGCTTGAGTCGCGGCTTCGTCAAGGAAGCCTTGTCCTTGCTCACCTGGATCATCGCCGGTGTGGTCGCCTGGATGTTCGGTGGCTCGCTGTCCGTGTACCTCACCGACTACATCCAGACACCTTCGGCTCGCGTGATCGCTGGCTGTGCAATCATGTTCGTCGCGACCCTGCTGGTCGGCGCCATGATCAATTACCTTATCGGCGAGTTGATTCGCGTCACCGGCCTGTCCGGGACAGATCGCTTTCTCGGCATGGCCTTCGGCGCCGCGCGTGGCGCGCTGCTGGTGGTCGTCGCGGTCGGGCTGCTCAGCCTCGGGCCGGTACAGCAGGATCCGTGGTGGCAGGAGTCCCGGCTCGTGCCACAATTTTTAATGGTTGCAGATTGGTCAAAGAACCTCATATTGGGGTGGAGCAGTCAGTGGCTGGCCAGCGGAATCAGCGTACCCGCTGATATTCCGTTCAAGGAGCATCTCTTGCCGGGCAAACCCGCCCAGTAAGAGTCGTTCAGTTCAGATTCATTAAGTAGGGGTTGCGTCGCATGTGTGGCATCGTCGGTATCGTCGGTAAGTCGAACGTCAATCAGGCGCTGTATGACGCGCTAACCGTGCTCCAGCACCGCGGCCAGGACGCTGCCGGTATCGTGACCAGCCATGACGGCCGGTTATTCCTGCGCAAGGACAACGGACTGGTCCGTGACGTATTCCAGCAGCGCCATATGCAGCGCCTGGTGGGCCACATGGGCATCGGCCATGTGCGCTACCCGACTGCCGGCAGCTCGACTTCGGCTGAGGCCCAGCCGTTCTACGTCAACTCGCCTTACGGCATCACCCTGGCGCACAACGGCAACCTGACCAACGTCGAACAGTTGGCCAAGGAGATCTACGAGTCCGACCTGCGTCACGTCAACACCAACTCCGACTCGGAAGTGCTGCTCAACGTGTTCGCCCACGAGCTGGCCCTGCGCGGCAAGCTGCAGCCGACCGAGGAAGACGTGTTCGCCGCAGTGACCGACGTGCACAACCGTTGCGTCGGCGGCTACGCGGTGGTGGCGATGATCACCGGCTACGGTATCGTCGGCTTCCGCGACCCCCATGGCATTCGTCCGATCGTGTTCGGCCAGCGTCACACCGATGAAGGCGTCGAGTACATGATCGCCTCCGAGAGCGTGTCCCTGGACGTGCTCGGCTTCACCCTCATCCGTGACCTGGCTCCGGGCGAAGCGGTCTACATCACCGAAGACGGCAAGTTGCACACCCGTCAGTGCGCGACCAACCCGAGCCTGACCCCGTGCATCTTCGAACACGTCTACCTGGCGCGTCCGGACTCGATCATCGACGGTGTGTCGGTGTACAAGGCGCGCCTGCGCATGGGCGAGAAGCTGGCCGAGAAGATCCTGCGCGAGCGTCCCGACCATGGCATCGACGTGGTCATCCCGATTCCGGACACCAGCCGTACCGCGGCCCTGGAGCTGGCGAACCACCTGGGCGTGAAATTCCGCGAAGGTTTCGTGAAGAACCGCTATATCGGCCGGACCTTCATCATGCCGGGCCAGGCGGCGCGCAAGAAATCCGTACGGCAGAAGCTCAACGCCATCGAGCTGGAATTCCGCGGCAAGAACGTGATGCTGGTGGACGACTCCATCGTTCGCGGCACCACCTGCAAGCAGATCATCCAGATGGCCCGTGAAGCCGGGGCGAAGAACGTCTACTTCTGCTCGGCGGCCCCGGCTGTGCGTTACCCCAACGTCTACGGCATCGACATGCCGAGTGCCCACGAACTGATCGCCCACAACCGTACCACCCAGGACGTTGCCGACCTCATCGGTGCCGACTGGCTGGTCTATCAGGACCTGCCGGACCTGATCGAAGCCGTGGGCGGTGGCAAGATCAAGATCGAACAGTTCGACTGCGCGGTATTCGACGGCAAGTACGTCACCGGCGATATCGACGAGCACTACCTGAACCGGATCGAGCAGGCGCGCAACGACGCGGCCAAGGCCAAGACCCAGGCGGTCAGCGCGATTATCGATCTGTACAACAACTGATTGGAACCCGGCCCTGTGGCGCGGCGTCTGGTATGCCGCGTTCCAGGCCGCGATCCCTGTAGGAGCGCGGCTTGCCCGCGAAGCTTTTGGCGGCCTTGGGCGGCCTCTTCGCGGGCAAGCCCTGCTCCTACAGTCATATGCGTCTCTCCAGGGGCCGGTTCCGTATCTTCCAAAGATTGAGAGCAAGGAGTGGCAGCATGAGTCAGGAATGGGATGCCGGTCGGCTGGACAGCGATCTCGACGGCGTAGCCTTCGACACCCTGGCCGTCCGTGCCGGTCAACACCGTACCCCGGAGAGTGAGCACAGCGATCCGCTGTTCTTCACCTCCAGCTACGTTTTCCGCACCGCCGCCGACGCGGCCGCGCGCTTTGCCGGCGATGTGCCGGGTAACGTCTATTCGCGCTACACCAACCCGACCGTACGTGCCTTCGAAGAGCGCATTGCCGCGCTGGAAGGTGCCGAGCAGGCCGTGGCGACCTCGACCGGCATGTCGGCGATCATGGCCGTGGTCATGAGCCTGTGCAGCGCCGGCGACCATGTGCTGGTGTCGCGCAGCGTGTTCGGTTCCACCATCAGCCTGTTCGAGAAGTACTTCAAGCGCTTTGGCGTGGAGGTCGACTACGTGCCGCTGGCGGAACTGTCCGGCTGGGATGCGGCGATCAGGCCCAACACCAGGCTGCTGTTCGTCGAATCGCCGTCGAACCCGCTGGCCGAGCTGGTGGACATCGCCGCCCTGGCGGAAATCGCCCACGCCAAGGGCGCGCTGCTGGTGGTCGACAACTGCTTCTGCACGCCAGCGGTACAGCAGCCGCTGAAGCTGGGGGCGGATGTGGTGGTGCATTCGGCGACCAAGTACATCGACGGCCAGGGCCGTTGCATGGGGGGCGTGGTCTGCGGTCGTAACGAGCAGATGAAGGAAGTCGTCGGCTTCCTGCGCACCGCTGGCCCGAGCCTCAGTCCGTTCAACGCCTGGATCTTCCTCAAGAGCCTGGAAACCCTCAACCTGCGCATGCGTGCCCACTGTGCCAATGCCCTGGCCCTGGCCGAATGGCTGGAGCAGCAGGACGGCATCGAGAAAGTCCATTACGCCGGCCTCAAGAGCCATCCGCAGCACGAACTGGCCCAGCGCCAGCAGCGTGGTTTCGGCGGGGTGGTGAGCTTCGAGGTCAAGGGGGGCAAGGAGGGCGCCTGGCGCTTCATCGACGCCACCCGGATGATCTCGATCACCGCCAACCTGGGTGACAGCAAGACCACCATCACCCACCCGAGCACCACTTCCCACGGCCGTCTGTCGCCGCAGGAGCGAGAAGCGGCGGGGATCCGCGACAGCCTGATCCGCGTTGCGGTCGGCCTGGAAGACGTGGCTGACCTGCAGGCCGACCTGGCGCGCGGCCTGGCTGCACTGTGATCGAGTTGGGTTTCGAGGTGGGCGTTGGCAACAACGGCCGCGTCGCGCTGGTGACCGGCGCGGCGCGGGGCATCGGCCTGGGCATCGCGGCCTGGCTGATCAGCGAGGGCTGGCAGGTGGTGCTGGCGGACCTGGATCCGGTGCGCGGTGGCAAGGTGGCCGAGGTGTTTGGCGAGAACGCCTGCTTCATCGCCATGGACGTCTCCGACGAGGCGCAAGTGGCCCGGGGCGTGGCCGAGGTGCTCGGGCGCTTCGGCCGGCTCGATGCGCTGGTCTGTAACGCGGCGATTGCCGATCCGCACAACATCACCCTCGAAAGCCTCGACCTGGCGCACTGGAATCGGGTGCTGGCGGTCAACCTCAGCGGGCCGATGCTGCTGGCCAAGCATTGTGCGCCGTATCTGCGCGCCCATTGCGGGGCCATCGTCAATATCGCCTCGACCCGGGCCACGCAGTCGGAGCCGGATACCGAGGCGTATGCGGCGAGCAAGGGTGGCCTGCTGGCATTGACCCATGCGCTGGCGATGAGCCTCGGGCCGGAGATCCGGGTGAACGTGGTCAGCCCGGGGTGGATCGATGCTCGTGACCCGGCGCAGCGTCGGGCCGAGCCGTTGAGCGAGAGCGACCATGCCCAGCACCCGGTGGGCCGGGTCGGCACGGTCGAGGATGTGGCGGCAATGGTGGCATGGCTGTTGTCCAAGGGCGCGGGTTTTGTCACCGGCCAGGAATTCGTGGTCGATGGCGGCATGAGCCGGAAGATGATTTACGCCGAGTAGGGCGCTGCAGCCCGCTTGGCATGAGGTTTTCGTGGTACCGGAACTGACATGAATGTGTCTTTTTCAGAAAAACTTCAAGCAGGCTATTGACTTAGGTTCTCTACCTGCGTAAATTTCGCGGCCTCGACGAAGCAAAGGGTGATTAGCTCAGCCGGGAGAGCATCTGCCTTACAAGCAGAGGGTCGGCGGTTCGATCCCGTCATCACCCACCACTTCTCGAGTCTTTCGCAAGAAAGCATCTCGCAAGAGAATCGGAAGTTCTGTGAAGAACCTCCAACCGACGCGCAGCGGTAGTTCAGTCGGTTAGAATACCGGCCTGTCACGCCGGGGGTCGCGGGTTCGAGTCCCGTCCGCTGCGCCATATTTTGTACAGATCGATTGTTTGGTAAGCAAACGAACGATCTGCGACAGGGAAGGTACCGAAGCTTTCCTTGTCACGGGTTTGAAAGTTTCAAACGGACGCAAGTCCGAGCGATACGCAGCGGTAGTTCAGTCGGTTAGAATACCGGCCTGTCACGCCGGGGGTCGCGGGTTCGAGTCCCGTCCGCTGCGCCATACAAGGCTTCGAGGCCCTTGAACTCCTCGAAGCGAAAGAAGAAGCCCCGATTTATCGGGGCTTTTTTTTGCCTGCGAGAACGCCTTCGACGCTTCAGCCACTGGCGGGGAAGCCACTGCGCCGGGCCTGGGCGGTCGTCAGTAACGCCACGGCCAGCAAGCCGGCCACTATCCACGGCAGGGCCTGCACGCCCAGTCCATTGAGCGCCAACGCGCCACTCATGGCGCCACCGGCAATTGCCAGGTTCCACACCGTGACCAGCATCGATTGCGCGATGTCGGCGGCTTCTGCGGCTGTTTTCGCCAGGGCGGTCTGCAGCAGCGCCGGCAAGCCACCGAAGGACAACCCCCAGACCGCGACAGCGACATGAATCGGGATGGCCGAGGCATTCCATAATCCCAGTGCCACGGCCGAGCCGCCGAACAGCATGCAACTGATCAGCGTCAGTTGCCGCAGCCAGCGATCGATCAGCAGGCCGGTCCCCCAGATGCCGAGCAGGGCGGCGAGGCCGAATACCAGCAGCACCTGGTCAACCCGTTCGACCAGGCCAGCCGGTGCCAGGAACGGCGCGATGTAGGTGTACAGGATGTTGTGTCCCAGCACGTAGAGGAAGGTCACCAGCAACACCGCCTGCACGCCGGGCAGGCTGGCCACCTTCAGCAGCGGCAGGCGTCGGTTGGCGCTCTGCCCGGCGAAGTCCGGCACCTGCCAGCGGACCCAGCCGATCAGCAGCAGGGTCATCGCGCTCATGATCGCGAAGCTCAGGCGCTAGCCGAAGCTGTTGCCGAGGAAGGTGCCGAGGGGAATGCCCAGGGACAGGGCCAAGGGCGCTCCGAGCATGGCGATGGCGATTGCCCGGCCTTGCAGGTGGCTGGCCACCATGCGGCTGGCATAACCGGCCAGCAATGCCCACAGCAGCCCGGCAAACACTCCGGCCAGCCACCGGGCGAGCAGCGTCAGCCAGTAGTGGCTCGACACCGCGGTGACCGCATTGACCAGCGCAAAGCCGGCGACAGCGCCGAGCAACAGCGGCCGACGCCGCCAACCCTGGGTCAGCAGGGTCAGGGGAATGGCGGCGAGCAGCGAGCCGAGGGCGTAGGCGGTGATCAATTGTCCGACCAGCGCCTGGCTGACGCCCAGGTCAGTGCTCATCTGCGGCAGCAGTCCGGCCGGCAGCGCCTCGGTGAGGATGGTGATGAAACCGGCCGCGGCCAGGGCCAGCAGCCCGGAAAGCGGCAGGCGGTCGGTTTCTGCCGAAGAGGTGGCGCTACAGCGCTGTGTGTTCATGGGAGTCCTTGTCGGTGATGGGCGAGACAAGGCTGCGAGGTTAGAGAACGGCGCCAGGGAGAAAAACAGGCTAGAGTTCCAAACTTATCGGACGTTGATGTCCGTAATCCTGGAGAGCCAGACGATGGATAGCCTGGGCAGTATTTCGGTGTTCGTGCAGGTTGCCGACACCCGCAGTTTCACCGAGGCGGGCCGGGTGCTCGGGGTGTCCTCCTCGGCGGTGGGCAAAAGCATTGCCCGTCTTGAAGCCCGGCTCGGTGTGCGGCTGTTTCACCGCAGTACCCGCAGTATCACGCTCACTGCCGAGGGCGCACTGTTCCTGGAACGCAGCCGGCGGATCCTGGCCGAGGCCGAGGCCGCCGAGCAGGAACTGATCGACACCACCCGCGAGCCCCATGGCAAGCTGCGCATCAGCCTGCCGCAGTCGCGCGAGCTGGTGATGCCGGTGCTGGTGGCGTTCATGCGGCGTTACCCGCAGATCGAGCTGGAAGTCGACCTGTCCGATCGCATGGTGGACGTGATCGAGGAGGGCTTCGATGCCGTGGTGCGCACCGGCCAGCCCCAGGACTCGCGATTGATGTCCCGCGCCCTGGGGCGCTACCAGCTGACACTGGTGGGGGCGCCCGACTATTTTCGCCAGCACGGCACGCCACGGGTGCCGGCCGACCTGGCCGGGCATGCCAGCCTGCGGCACAAGTTCTGCGCCACCGGCAAGCTGGAACCCTGGCCGCTGCGCCTGGCTCCGGGCGAGGCGGAGCCGGCGATGAAGACGCTGATGATCTCCTCGCCGATCGAGGTGCTGGGTTACGTGGCCCAGCAAGGATTGGGGATCGCCTGCCTGCCGGACTACATGATCCACGAGGCGGTGGCCGAGGGACGATTGGTGCGGGTGCTTGACGATTACCTGGAGCACAGCGGAACTTTCTGGATGCTCTGGCCGTCAAGTCGTCATGCCTCTGCAAAACTGCGGGTACTGATCGACCACCTGAGCGAAGGTCTTTTTCCTGAAAAATCGCTGTCGTAAGGTATTTAAGACACTAAAAGCGCGCGCTCTGGAATGGCGATCTGATGCACAATACGCCCCGGACCGTTTTACTCAGGATTATCAATGTCGACATCATTCCACTTGCGTACCCTGGCATTGGCCCTGGTGCTGGTGGGCGCCGCAGGTTGCTCCTCGCCCAAGACCGCCGTTTATGAACATGAGAATTTCGACGATTCCGGAACCTTCTCGCGCAACTACTCGGTGAACGAGAAGGCCTCCTGCGAGGCGGCCCGACGCGCCTTGCTCAGCCAGGGCTATATCATCACCAGCACCGACCCCAAGCTGATCACCGGCAACAAGAGTTTCCAGCAGACCGGCGATACCCACCTGCAGATCAGTTTCAGCATCGTCTGTGCGGCCGATGGCAGCAGTGGCAAGCGTTCGACGGTGTTCGCCAATGCCCTGCAGGACCGTTACGCGCTGAAGAAGCTCAACAACTCGGCGAGCCTGGGTGTGGGTGTGCTGGGTTCGGTGTCGATGCCGATCGGCTCGACGGATGATTCGATGGTCAAGGTGGCCAGTGAGACGGTGTCCTCGGCGACCTTCTATGACCGCTTCTTCAACCTGGTGGAGCTGTTCCTGCCGCCCGAGGTGAAGAAGGAGCAGCACACCGACGAGAAACCCAAGGCCGATCTCGGCGTGCCGGAGAGTGCCGCGGCGACCCGGCCTGAAGCGGCGCCGGAACCGGCCAAGGCGGCCGAGCCGGCCCATGCGGCACCGGCTCATACAGAACCTGCCCATGTAGAGCCAAGCCCCGCCGCGCCTGCCTTGACCGCTCCAGCCGTTCCAGAGCAGATCAAGCCGCTGCCGGAAGCCGCGCCTGCCACACCGGCAGCCCCAGCCGAATCTGCACCGGCCAATGAAAAACCGGTCCAGCCGGCAACGACGCCGCCGGCCACCGAGTCCGCTCCGGCCACCACGCCGGCCACCACCGAGCCGGCTGCGCCGGCCCAGTGAGGCGTCGCTTCAGATCGCCGCGGGATCGGGTTTGTCGACCTCGATTCCGTAGCGGCTGATAGCCTGCGCCACGCTGCTGCGCGGAACCTGCCCGTCATCGGCCAGGGCCTTGAGCGCAGCGAGAACGATGAAGTGGCGATCCACCTCGAAGAACTGCCGCAGGGCCTCGCGGGTATCCGACTGGCCGAAACCGTCGGTGCCCAGGGCGACGAAACGCCGGTCGTTGACGAACGGGCGAATCTGGTCGGCGAAGATCTTCATGTAGTCCGTCGCCACCACCAGCGGTCCCTCGTGCCCGCCCAGGCAGCTTTCCACGTAGCTGCTGCGCGGTTCCTCCTGCGGGTGCAGCAGGTTCCAGCGTTCCACCGCATGCCCTTCGCGTCGTAGCTCGGTCAGGCTGGTGGCGCTCCATACATCGCAGGTCACGCCGAAATCGCTGCGCAGCAACTGGGCCGCGGCGAGCACTTCGCGCAGGATCGAACCGCTGCCCATCAACTGCACGCGGGGCTGCCCGTCGACCGGTTCGGCGCCACGTTCGAGCAGGTAGAGCCCCTTGAGAATGCCGTCCTCGATGCCCTCGGGCATCGCCGGGTGCGGGTAGTTCTCGTTGAGCAGGGTGATGTAGTAGTAGATATCTTCCTGCTCGACGTACATGCGCCGCATGCCTTCGCGGATGATCACCGCCAGTTCGAAGGCGAAGGTCGGGTCATAGGAGACGCAGCAGGGGATCGTCGCGGACAGCACGTGGCTGTGGCCGTCGTCGTGCTGCAGGCCTTCGCCCATCAGCGTGGTGCGGCCCGAGGTGGCGCCGAGCAGGAAACCGCGCGCCCGGGCATCACCGGCGGCCCAGGCCAGGTCACCGACCCGCTGGAAACCGAACATCGAGTAGTAGATGTAGAACGGCACGGTCATCAGGCCGTGGTTGCTGTAGGACGTGCTGGCGGCGATCCACGAGGAAATGCCGCCGGACTCGTTGAGGCCTTCCTGGAGAATCTGGCCGTCGCGACTTTCCTTGTAATAGCTCAACTGCCCGGCATCCTGCGGGGTGTAGAGCTGGCCTACGGCCGAGTGGATGCCGATCTGGCGGAACAGGCTTTCCATGCCGAAGGTGCGTGACTCGTCCGGCACGATCGGTACCACCAGCCTGCCGATCTGCCGGTCCTTGAGCAGGGTGCCGAGGATGCGCACGAAGGCCATGGTGGTGGAGATCGCGCGTTCGCCGGTGCCTTTCAACTGCGCCTCGAAACTGTCCAGCGGCGGAATCGGCAGGCTTTCGCACCGCGAACTGCGGGCCGGCAGGTAACCGCCGAGCTGCTGCCGGCGGGCGGCGAAGTAGCGGGCTTCCTCGCTGTCGACCGGCGGCTTGAGGTAGGGGATTTCCTCGGCCAGTTGTTCGTCCGAGACCTCCAGGCCAAAGCGGTCGCGAAAGGCCTTGACCGCGTCCAGGTCCATTTTCTTCAACTGATGGTTGATGTTCTGGCCTTCACCGGCTTCACCCATGCCGAAGCCCTTGACCGTCTTGGCGAGGATCACCGTCGGCTGGCCGCTGTGGCGCATCGCGGCGGCGTAGGCGTTGTAGACTTTCTCCGGGTCGTGGCCGCCACGGGAGAGTTTCCAGATCTCGTCGTCGCTCAGGTCGGCCACCAGTTCCAGCAGTGCCGGGTACTTGCCGAAGAAGTGTTCGCGCACATAGGCGCCGTCCTGCGACTTGTAGTTCTGGTACTCGCCGTCCACGCATTCCATCATGCGCTGGCGCAGCAGGCCGCTGCGGTCCTTCTCCAGCAGTGCATCCCAGCCGCTGCCCCAGATCACCTTGATCACGTTCCAGCCGGCGGCGCGGTACAGGCTTTCGAATTCCTGGATCACCTTGGCGTTGCCGCGTACCGGGCCGTCCAGGCGCTGCAGGTTGCAGTTGACGACGAAAATCAGGTTGTCGAGCTTTTCCCGCCCGGCCAGGGAGATCGCCGCCAGGGATTCCGGCTGGTCCATCTCGCCATCGCCGAGGAAGGCCCAGACCTTGCGCCCCTGGTGCGGCTTGAGGTCGCGATATTCCAGGTAGCGCATGAAACGCGCCTGGTAGGCCGCAGTGATCGGGCCGAGGCCCATGGACACGGTGGGGAACTGCCAGAAGTCCGGCATCAGCCGCGGGTGCGGATAGCTCGACAGGCCGTCGCCACCGACTTCGCGGCGGAAGTTGTCGAGCTGGGCTTCGCTGATCCGGCCTTCGAGGTAGGCACGGCCATAGATGCCTGGCGAAGAGTGGCCCTGGATATAGATCAGGTCGCCGTCGAAGCTGTCGGTGCGGCCACGGAAGAAGTGATCGAAGCCGACGTCGTATAGCACCGCCGCCGAAGCGTAGGTGGCGATATGGCCGCCTACGCCCGAATGCTTGCCGGCGCGCAGCACCATGGCCATCGCGTTCCAGCGGATGTAGGCATTCAGCCGGCGCTCGATGGCCAGGTTGCCGGGGTAGGGTTTCTGCCGCTCGGGGCTGATGGTGTTGACGTAGGGGTGGTGACCCGGCCGTGGAAGTCGCCATGACGGGCGACATCGAAATCCAGCAACTGGTCGATCAGGTAGTGCGCGCGAGGGCGACCCTCGGTGGACAGGACGGACTCGATCGATTCGAGCCACTCGCGGGTTTCCTGTGGGTCGTCGTCGAGAATCAGGGCGTTGGGGTGAGTCATGCCGGGCTCCTGGAGGCTGCCGATGGGCAGCGTGATGGCGGCGCGCAGGTGACGCTCGAACCGGGTGGGTGGTGTCGCGCTGTCGCCGTAAATTATTGCAATTGCAACTACATGTCCGAATTTATCCCGCCATGCGCTACCATTGCAACCTTCCTGATTTCCCCGGAGGGTATTCATGGCTTCCAACGAGCCCGATGTATGGTTTCGCTTTGTCCGGGCTCACCGCACGGTCATCCGTGAGATAGAGCGGCGCCTGGCCGAGGCCGGGCTGCCGCCCTATGCCTGGTACGACGCCCTGTGGGGGCTGGAGAGCGGCCCGGATGGCAGCCGGCGGATGCATGAGCTGGCGGATGTCATGGCCATCGAGCGCTATAACCTCACGCGGCTGGTCGACCGGCTGGAGAAGGATGGCCTGGTGCAGCGCTCGCGTTCCGAGGGCGATGGGCGTGGGGCCCTGGCATCGATTACCGAGTCGGGGCGGGTGCTGCGCAAACGCATGTGGGCGATCTACGAGGAGGCAGTGGCCGAGTTGTTTCTGTCGCAACTCGACGATGGTCAGCGCCGTGGCTTTGCCGATGCGCTGGAGCGTACCGCCGAGCTGGCGCGCAGTGCCGGTAGCGCGTCGCGCAAGCGCGGCAAGGCCTGAGCATCGGCTTGCTGGCGATAGCGGCCCCCACAGTCAACCCAACCCATAACGCCCATGCGCCTGCCTGACGATCTGCGCGGTCACCTGGTGCTCATCCGCCAGCGCCCCGAGGGCCAGGGCGGTGATCCAGTATCGATCCGGCGCCCCCGGCCCGACCGATCCCGCGCCGAGCCCAACGAAGCGCACGCCGATAGGCCCGGCCAACGGCGCAACCACGGTCTGCGGATAACCGGTCACCGCAATCACCGGAGCCTTGCTGTCTCCCAGGCAGTCCGCCAGGTGCGAGCGCCGCTTCCGGGCGCTCGGATGCAGGCGGTTCCAGCGCTCGGCACGACTGGCATCGCGAGCCAGGCGGGTATAGCTGGGGCAACTCCAGACCTGTGCCGTCACGCCCCAGTCCTGCTCCAGCAGGCGGGCGGCCGCCAACACTTCTTCAAGTGCGCGACCCGCGCCAAGCAGGCGGATCTGCGCAGAATGCCGTTCGCCCAGGCAATACATGCCGTTGAACGCATCCCGTGCCTGCTCTGGTGTCAGCGCCGACCCCTGTTCGCGATCATGCAATGCCAGGTAGTAGAAACCCGGATCCCCCTCGACATACAGCCGTTGCAGGGCGCCGAGCACGATCGCCCTGGCCTCGGCCGCAGACGCCGGATCGAACGGCTGGCAGCGCGGATTGCCCGCCAGCCACAACGGCAGCGAAGGCTGCGCGCCCTTGGGCCAGCGCGAGGGCAGGGTCTCGATATCGTTGCAGAAGATGCCGCGCTGCCGGGTTTCCTCGGCCACCGCGCAGAGCCCGGCGGAATGCTCCACACTGAGCAGGTACAGCAGGGGCCTTTCAGCGTGCTGGCGGGAAAAGCGGATCGACCAGCCGCTGATCCGGGACGACGGTGTCGCCGCGGGGTGTCGGTGGTTGCGGATCACCCAGGCCCGCTGCGGTACGGCGAGGTCATGCTCCAGCCGGTCGGCGATCTCCAGCACGCTGGACAGCGGTGAGCCGCCGACCTGGGGCAGGGCCTGCAATGCCTCGATACAGGCACGGGCGGTCTCGGTGGTGCTGGGTAGTGCATTCATGTTCGGGGCTGCCTGGAGGAGGGCCTTCTACCCTAAGGCAGTTGTGCATTTGATTGCAAATGCAATCAAGTGTGTCATGAATGAAAAATGACTGGAAAAAAACCTGACCCATCTGCTAGTTTTTTCAGGGAGGAGTTCGTCTGGTAAGGGAGCGCTTCATTTTTTCTTCATACGGGCAACTTATGCTGGCCCGGCGGGTCGGTAATACAAGCGCTTTTACCTGCGAATACAAGGAGCTTCACAATGGATGACTATCAAGAAGAACTGCTGGAATTCCACGCTTTCGAGATGGACCCTGTCGAACCGGCAGACGACGCTACCGAGCTGTAAACGGTGGCGTTTTTTTTTGCTCAGGCGGAATGTCGCTGGCTGCGGCGGAACTCGCCGGGCGTCTGGCCGTTCCAGCGCTTGAAGGCACGCTGAAAGGCTTCGGCCGAGGCAAAGCCGAGCAGGTAGGCGATTTCGCCAAAGGCCAGTTCCGTATCGCGGATGTAGGTCATCGCCAGGTCGCGGCGGGTATCGTTGAGAATCGCGCGAAATTGCGTGCCTTCCTCGGCCAGCTTGCGCCGCAAGGTCCAGGTCGGCAGCTTCAGGCGTGCCGCCACTTCTTCCAGGTCGGGTTCCCGGCCACCATTGAGCAACGGCCCCAGCAACCGGGTGATGCGTTCACGCAGGCTGCGGGTGCGGGTCAATTGCTCCAGTTCCCGTTCGCACAGTTGCAGCAGCTGTCGCCAGGTGCTCGGGCAATGTTCCGGATTGCGCAGGCCGAGGCTGGCCTGGTCCAGGCGTAGCTGGTTGATGTCGGCGCCGAACTGCAGCGGGCACTCGCCGAGCAGGTGGTACTCGGCGGCGTAGTCGGGGGCGCCGAATTCAATGTCGATCCGTGCGGCCCGCAAGGGCTGGCCGGCGACGCTGGACAGCTGTTTCAGCCAGCCGGCGATGATCGAGTCGACCACGAAGCGGTTATAGGCGTTGTACGGGCTGATGGAATAGAAACGCAGCCAGGCACCCTCGGCATCCTCGTGGAAACTCGACTGGCCGCGGTAGTTGGAACCGTAGAGCGGTTCGAAACGGGTGAGGGTGCGGGCCGCCTCGCGCACGGTCGGCGCCTGGGCCGCGGTGATGCCGGCCAGGCCGGCCTGGCTCAGGCGGCTCAGGCGACCCATGTGCAGGCCCAGTGCCGGGTTGCCGGTGAGCTGGATGGCGGCGTGGCCCAGACGCATGTAGCGCGGGATCGACAGCCGGGCACCGGGCTCGGCCAGGCGGGCCGGGTCCAGGCCATATTGTTCCAGCAACTCGCCGGGGCCGCGGCCCAGCTCGCGCACCGCGTCGGCGAGGCTGTGGACGAAGCCCACCGACAGGTCGCCGAGGCGCATGGCGACCGGCTTCATGGCAACCACAGGTTGATCAGGCGGGCACCGCGACCGGCAGCGTCGTCCTGGGTGAAGGTCTGTCCGTTATAGCTGATGAAACTCTGCCCCGAGCTGCGCTGGTCCCAGAGCTGCCCACGCAGGAACACACTGATGCCGGCGATGGACTGGCTGGCCGCGGGCCGACCGATCAGGGTCAGGCGGTGCCAGGCCTCGCCCTCGCTGAGTTCACCGGGGCGCAGGCTGATCTCGGGCGGGGTGACGGCACTTCTGAAACCACGCCAGGGCCGGTCCCAGCTACCCTTGCCGGCGACATAGGCCGGTACCGCGATCAGCTTGACCCCCAGGGCGTCGAGCTGGCTGTAGGCGTTCGGGTACCAGCTGTCGCTGCCGATGAGAATGCCCAGGCGGCCGGCCGGGGTGTCGACGACGTTCATCCCCTGGTCGGCGGCGCCCAGCACGTAGCCGCGCTGTTCGAAGGTCGGGTACAGCTGGCGTTGTGGCTGGCCGAGGGGCAGGCCATCGGCGCCGAAGGTCAGGCTGGCGTTGTACAGCGAGCCGCGACCGAATTTCAGCGTGCCCTGCTCGACGAACGGAGTGGGCAGCAGGATGGTGCCGGCCACCAGGGTCACCCCGAATTCCTTCGCCAGGCCGCCGAACAGCGCCTGGTAGTCGCTGGCCATGGCCTTGGCCTTCATGCGCAGCCGGGCATCGTCCGGGCGGCTGCGGCCCTTGGCCTTGAACAGCGTGCCAGTGAATTTCAGCGGGTTGCTGACCATCAGCCAGTTCATGGCTTCCTGCTGGTCGAGGGCCTGGAACAGGTCGTCCTTTTCTCCACGCAGCACCAGCCAGGTACCGACATGCTCGGGCAATACCACCACGGTCTTGGCGTTGAGCAGGCCCAGGCTGCGCGCCTGTTGCAGGTAGGCGGCGAGCTTGCGGTGCAGGCGAGGCAGGCTCTGGTAGTCGCTGGGGAACAGTTCCGGCTGGATGCCCAGCAGGTTGCCATGCTCGCCGGGCACGCCCTGGTTCAGCGTGAGCCGGATCCGCAGGTCGGACAGGTAGTGGCCGCTGCTGCGTTGCCTGGTCCAGAGGCCGTAGCTGGTCAGTGCGGCGATCAGGGCCACGAGAAGGGTACCGACGAAAAATTTGCGCATGGGGTAAAGCTGGCGGCCGTGGGCGGAATTCATCGACTAGGGTAGGGCTGATGGCGGCAGTTGCCAAGCAGGGCTGCGCATTTGGATCAATAACTTGTCAGTTTCGATCATTGAGCCGCCCTCGACGGCTCTTTAATGTGCCAGTCATACATCAGACGGGAGCCACAGAGCCCCCGCATTCCGTGATCTAGCCTGTCCTGGAGTTTGCCATGACCGCCACTTCGTACCCGCACCTGCTGGCCCCGCTCGACCTGGGTTTCACCACCCTGCGCAACCGCACCCTGATGGGGTCCATGCACACCGGCCTTGAGGAAAAACCCGGTGGTTTCGAGCGCATGGCGGCCTATTTCGCCGAACGCGCCCGTGGCGGTGTCGGCCTGATGGTCACCGGCGGCATCGCGCCGAACGAGGAGGGTGGGGTCTACTCCGGGGCGGCCCGGCTGACCACCCGCGAGGAGGCGGAGCAGCACCGCATCGTCACCCGCGCGGTGCACGAGGCGGGCGGCAAGATCTGCATGCAGATCCTTCACGCCGGGCGTTATGCCTACAGCCCGAAACAGGTGGCGCCGAGCGCGATCCAGGCACCGATCAACCCGTTCAAGCCCAGGGAACTGGATGAGGCGGGCATCGAGAAGCAGATCGCCGATTTCGTCACCTGCTCGAGCCTGGCGCAGTCCGCCGGTTACGACGGCGTCGAGATCATGGGGTCGGAAGGCTACTTCATCAACCAGTTCCTGGCGGCCCATACCAACCACCGCACCGACCGCTGGGGCGGCAGCTACGAGAACCGCATGCGCCTGCCGGTGGAAATCGTGCGGCGGGTGCGCGAGGCGGTCGGTACCGATTTCATCATCATCTTCCGCCTGTCGATGCTCGACCTGGTGGAAGGCGGCAGCACCTGGGACGAGATCGTGCAATTGGCCAAGGCCATCGAAGGCGCCGGTGCGACGCTCATCAATACCGGGATCGGCTGGCACGAGGCACGGATCCCGACCATTGCCACCAAGGTCCCGCGTGCCGCGTTCACCAAGGTCACGGCCAAGCTGCGCGGCTCGGTGTCGATCCCGCTGATCACCACCAACCGCATCAATACCCCGGAAGTCGCCGAGCAGGTGCTGGCCGAGGGCGATGCCGACATGGTGTCGATGGCCCGGCCATTTCTGGCCGACCCGGACTTCGTCAACAAGGCCGCTGCCGGGCGTGCCGACGAGATCAACACCTGCATCGGCTGCAACCAGGCCTGCCTGGACCACACCTTTGGCGGCAAACTGACCTCGTGCCTGGTCAATCCGCGGGCCTGCCATGAGACCGAGCTGAACTACCTGCCGGTCAGGCAGATCAAGAAGATCGCCGTGGTCGGCGCCGGCCCGGCCGGCCTGGCGGCGGCCACCGTGGCGGCCGAACGTGGGCACCAGGTGACGCTGTTCGATGCGGCCGGCGAAATCGGCGGCCAGTTCAACGTCGCCAAGCGCGTGCCCGGCAAGGAGGAGTTCTACGAAACCCTGCGCTACTTCAAGCGCAAGCTGCAGACCACCCATGTCGAACTGTGCCTGGACACCCGCGTGGACGTCGCGCAACTGGTGGCCGGCGGTTATGACGAGATCATCCTCGCGACCGGCATCAGCCCGCGGGTGCCGGCCATTCCGGGCGTCGAGCATGCCAAGGTGCTGAGCTACCTGGACGTGCTGCTCGGGCGCAAGCCGGTGGGCGACAAGGTGGCGGTGATCGGCGCCGGTGGCATCGGCTTCGACGTCTCGGAGTTCCTCGTGCACCAGGGCGTTGCCACCAGCCAGGATCGCCAGGCGTTCTGGCACGAGTGGGGGATCGACACCGGGCTCGAGGCACGGGGCGGCATCGCCGGGATCAAGCCCGAGGTTCATGCGCCGGCGCGCCAGGTGTTCCTGTTGCAGCGCAAGGCTTCCAAGGTCGGTGATGGCCTGGGCAAGACCACCGGCTGGATTCATCGCACCGGGCTGAAGAACAAGCGGGTGCAGATGCTCAACAGCGTCGAGTACCTGAAGATCGATGACGAAGGCCTGCATATCCGTATCGGCGAGGGCGAGCCGCAGGTACTGCCGGTGGACAACGTGGTCATCTGTGCCGGTCAGGACCCGCTGCGCGAGCTGCAGGAAGGCCTGGTGGCAGCAGGGCAGAACGTGCATCTGGTCGGTGGTGCGGATGTTGCGGCCGAGCTGGATGCCAAGCGGGCGATCAACCAGGGTTCGCGCCTGGCCGCCGAACTCTGATCCCGGCCGTGTCCCGCAATTGACTTCAGAGGGGGGGGCAGTTTGATAGACTGGGCGCCGTTTTCCAGGTTGCGGTCCCCCGATGTTGCCTCCGCCCGACTGGCGTCCCCACGCGCCACTTGAACCCCTTCACCTCGACTGGCTCGCCCGGGCCGGCGTCGAGGTGGCGGTTTTGCGCCTGGACCTGATCGATCCCCTGATCAGCGGCAACAAGTGGTTCAAGCTCACCGAGCACATTGCCGCCGCCCGCCAGGTCAATGCCACAGGCCTGATCAGCCTGGGGGGCGCCCACTCCAACCACCTGCACGCCCTGGCCGCCGCCGGCAAGCGCTTGGGCTTTGCCACCGTCGGGCTGCTGCGTGGTCATCCAGTCGAAACCCCGACGGTGCTCGATCTCCAGGCCTTTGGCATGGAGTTGCACTGGCTCGGCTACGAGGGTTATCGCAAGCGCCATGCGCCGGACTTCTGGACGACCTGGCGCAGCCGTTACCCGCATCTGCATGGGGTGCCCGAGGGCGGCGGCGGACTGGCGGGCGCGCGCGGTTGCACGGTGCTGCCCGCCATGGTCGAGGCACAGTTGCCAAGGCTCGGCTGGGATGACTTCCACGGCTGGTGGCTGGCGGCCGGAACCGGCACCACCGCCGCCGGACTGGTGCTGGCCGAGGCGGGCCGGCGAGGGGTCCATGCCGCACTG
The DNA here is from genome assembly GCF_055390395.1 of Pseudomonas sp. Tof1. Taxonomy (NCBI): domain Bacteria; kingdom Pseudomonadati; phylum Pseudomonadota; class Gammaproteobacteria; order Pseudomonadales; family Pseudomonadaceae; genus Pseudomonas; species Pseudomonas sp. Tof1. The sequence goes on from NZ_AP024344.1 coordinate 2,207,460, forward strand.
GCGGTACCGGCAGACCACGGTGTCGCGCCCTCGATGACGAAGATCCTCGACGAGGCCGGTGTGACGGACAGCGGCTACGAACTGGTCGATGCCTGCCGTGGCGGTTTCGCCAGGGTCGATCCGCACCTGCAGGCCTTTGTCGCCGAGAGCGAGCGACAAGGCGGCGTGCCGCTGGAGTGCCTGTACACAGGCAAGGCCCTGCTGGCCTTGCGGGAACAGGTGGAGGCCGCACGCTTCGCTGCGGGTACGCGATTGGTCTTCGTACACACCGGTGGCCTGCAGGGCCGCCGGGGTCTGATCCTGTAGCGGCACGCCCTCCACGGGCCATGCGAACCCGCAGGCGCCTGGCTTGCCAGCCTCCTGGCGATCCAAGGGCCTCTTCGCCGGCAAGCCGGGCTCCCACAGGTGCGTGTGGGCCATGAATTTGGTGTGGAGCCGTTCAGGGCGGGCCATGCATGGCCCACTCTCGGCCGCCGGCGCGGTGCCTCAGGATGGGCGGCCGGGGATGATCCGCACCAGGGTGTTATCGCGCACCACATAGTGGTGATAGAGCCCGGCCAGGGCGTGTAAACCGATCAACCAGTAGCCCAGGGTGCCGGCCAGTTCGTGCCAGCCCTTGATTTCCTTGGCCAGCGGGCGATTCTCGGCGATCAGGGTCGGCAGGTCGATGCCATAGAACATCACCTGGTGACCCAGGCCGCTGACCACCAGCCAGCCGAGCAGCGGCGTGGCGATCATGAACAGGTACAGCGCGATGTGCATCAGCTTCGACAGCAGCCTTTGCCAGGTCGGCGGGTTCGGTACGATCTTCGGCGCCACGCCGATGGCCCGGGCCACCAGCCGCAGCCAGACCAGGGCGAACACGGTCAGCCCGAGCATGTAGTGGAATTCGACGATCAGCGCCCGGCCACCACTGCCTTTGGGAAACTGGCCGCGAAACTCGATGCAGCCATAGACAATGACCAGTAGCACCAGCATCAACCAGTGCAGGGCGATCGACATGCTGCTGTAGCGGCTGTCGGTGTTCTTCCAGGGCATGGATTGTTCCTCACTCATCAGGGCGTGACGCTCCGTTCTTGAGCGGCGGAGTCGTTCCTACACTCTAATACGCTTTCGTGCCCTTTGCCTGAGGCAGATTGGCAGGGGCGTTGCGAAGTTTCGTGAATGAAAATGACTTTTTCCCTGTGGCTCCCTTCGCGGACTTGCCCGTGAAGAGGCGATGGTGTTTTATCGCCTGCCTGCGGAATTATCTCCCCGGTCCGGCACTCTGTTTGCTGAACCGTCCTCCACGAATCTCCCGCCGAACCCACGGACCCTGTTTTCATGCTGATAGCCGTACTGATTTTCCTGCTGACCATTACCCTGGTGATCTGGCAGCCCAAGGGGCTCGGCGTGGGCTGGAGCGCCATGCTCGGTGCGCTGCTGGCCCTGCTCAGTGGAGTGGTCCAACTCAGCGATATCCCGCTGGTCTGGCAAATCATCTGGAATGCCACCGCGACCTTCATCGCCCTGATCATTATCAGCCTGCTGCTCGACGAGGCCGGCTTTTTCGCCTGGGCGGCGCTGCATGTCGCCCGCTGGGGGCAGGGCAGCGGACGCCGCCTGTTCGCCGCCTTCGTCCTGCTGGGGGCGCTGGTCTCGGCGTTGTTCGCCAACGATGGCGCGGCGTTGATCCTCACCCCGATCGTCATCGCCATGCTGCTGGCGTTGCGTTTCTCCAAGGCGGCGACCCTGGCCTTCGTCATGGCCGCCGGCTTCATCGCCGACACCGCCAGCCTGCCGCTGGTGGTGTCGAACCTGGTGAATATCGTTTCGGCGGACTATTTCCACATCGGTTTCAACGCCTATGCGGCGGTCATGGTGCCGGTGAACCTGGTCAGCGTGGCGGCGACGCTGCTGGTGCTGATGGTGTTTTTCCGCCGTGACATCCCGGCGCGATACGACCCCGAGCAACTGGAGGCTCCGACCAGCGCGATCCACGATCGGGCAACCTTCATTGCCGGCTGGTGGGTGCTGGGTATCCTGCTGGTCGGCTGTTTCGCCCTCGAGCCGCTGGGCATTCCCATCAGCGCCATTTCGGCGGTCTGCGCCGCGCTGCTGCTGGGGATCGCCGCCCGTGGCCACCGGATCTCCACGCGCAAGGTGTTGCGCGAGGCTCCGTGGCAGATCGTGATTTTCTCCCTGGGCATGTACCTGGTGGTGTATGGCCTGCGCAATGCCGGGTTGACCGGCTATCTCGCCGGCTGGCTCGACCGTTTCGCCGAGCACGGGGTCTGGGGTGCGGCCATGGGGACCGGGTTGCTGACCGCGTTTCTGTCGTCGATCATGAACAACCTGCCGACCGTGCTGATCGGCGCGCTGTCCATCGACGCCAGCCATGCCGGCGGGGTGGTCAAGGATGCGATGATCTATGCCAACGTCATCGGCAGCGACCTGGGGCCGAAGATCACCCCGATCGGCAGCCTGGCGACCCTGCTCTGGCTGCATGTGCTGGAGCGCAAGGATATTCGCATCGGCTGGGGGTACTACTTCAGGGTCGGGATCGTGCTGACCTTGCCGGTGCTGCTGGTGACCCTGGCGGCGCTGGCCCTGCGCTTGTCCGTGTAGATCGCCGCGAGGGCCCTCAAACCGACCCCGGCACGTTCGGCCACAGATCGGCCACCAGGAACAGCCGCTCGGCTTCCTCCCAGTCCCCCGCGCCATTGCGGGTCAGGCGTACCAGCAGTTGCGCCGGCGCCTGGGGGGCGAGTTGGTCCAGCCAGTCATCCAGCCGCTCTTCGGTCCAGGCCTGCTCCTCGCCGTAGTGCGCCGGAGCCAGCCAGGCGTGGCGCGGCAGCGGCTGCCAGCGCCCTGGCGGGCTCTGCACGCGAAAGTCCGCCCAGTCGCGCTGATGCAGCCAGCGCCCGTGCAGATGCTGTGGGTGCACCCCGCGCGGCGGACACGAATTGCCGGGCCACGGATACAGCAGATAACCGCCGAGCCACAGCTGTGCACTGAAGTGCCCGACTCCCAGCGCCGCCAGCGCTTCGCGGCTTTCCGGGCGGGCGGAGATCGGCAACTGGTGCTCGCTCAGGTGTGCCAGCTTGCGGTCCAGGCGGTCATGGCAGCCGGGGCCGAGCCAGCGCTCCGGCGCTTCGCCACGGCCTTGTTGCGGCCCCAGGTAGAGCTTGATCGCCAGCTCCAGATGATGCACGCCGTCGCGGTCGCGCAGCAGCAGGTCGAGTTCGCCCAGGGTATGGCCTTCGCGGCGGATCGGCAGGTTGGCACCGATCAGTTCGATACCCGGCGCGTGGCGCACGGCGAACTGCCAGAGCCGCTCGTAGTACAGCCCCAGTCGCCGGGTGGTGGCCTGGGCCAGCCAGTGCTGCAGCCCGGCACTGTCGCGATCCAGTTCGCGCAGCCAGTGTTCCAGCTGTGCGGGCGACTGCACCCAGTCGCTGCCGGCCAGCGGGTGGCGCTGGGGCCAGGGCGTGTCGAGGAGCATCGGCGGCGCCAGGATGACCCAGGCCAGGTCGCGCACTTCGGGGTGGCGCAACTGCCGGGGAAGGTTGAGCAAGCCGGGAAACAGGATCATTCTGCGAGCATAGCCGTTTGCTTCGAGGCTGAAAGGATTTTGTCTCGGACCGGGTTTCGCCCATAATCGTTCTTTTGCCTGCCGCAGAACCTTTTTCAGGAGCCCCATGGAGCAATTTCGCAATATCGGCATCATTGGCCGCCTGGGCAGTTCGCAGGTGCTGGATACCGTTCGCCGTCTCAAGCGTTTCCTGCTCGAGCGGCACATGCATGTGATCCTCGAGGACACCATCGCCGAAGTGCTGCCGGGCCACGGCCTGCAGACGTCTTCCCGGAAGATGCTCGGCGAGGTCTGCGACATGGTCATCGTCGTCGGCGGCGACGGCAGCCTGCTGGGCGCCGCCCGCGCGCTGGCGCGGCACAACGTGCCGGTGCTGGGGATCAACCGCGGCAACCTGGGCTTTCTCACCGATATCCGTCCGGACGACCTCGAGGTCGAGGTGGCCAAGGTCCTCGACGGCCACTACCTGGTGGAGAACCGCTTCCTGCTGCAGGCCGAGGTGCGCCGCCACGCGGAAGCCATCGGCCAGGGCGATGCGCTCAACGATGTGGTGCTGCACCCCGGCAAGTCGACGCGGATGATCGAGTTCGAGCTGTACATCGACGGCCAGTTCGTCTGCAGCCAGAAGGCCGACGGCCTGATCGTCGCCACTCCTACCGGTTCCACCGCCTACGCGCTGTCGGCCGGCGGCCCGATCATGCATCCCAAGCTCGATGCCATTGTGATCGTGCCGATGTACCCCCATACCTTGTCCAGCCGCCCCATCGTGGTGGATGGCAACAGCGAACTGAAAATCGTGGTATCCCGGGACATGCAGATCTACCCACAAGTCTCCTGCGACGGCCAGAACCATTTCACCTGCGCGCCGGGTGATACGGTGACCATCAGCAAGAAGCCGCAGAAACTGCGCCTGATCCACCCGCTGGATCACAACTATTACGAAGTCTGCAGGACCAAGCTCGGCTGGGGCAGCCGGTTGGGTGGTGGAGGCGACTGATGCTCGATCCCGCACGTGGCTACGATCTGATCGGTGATGTGCACGGTTGCGCTCATACTCTCGAACATCTGCTGGACATGCTCGGCTATCACAAGCTGGGCGGTGTCTGGCGGCATGCCTCGCGCATGGCGGTGTTCCTCGGCGATATCATCGACCGCGGCCCGCGCATTCGCGAGGCGTTGCACATCGTCCACGACATGGTCGAGGCCGGGCAGGCGCTGTGCATCATGGGCAACCACGAGTTCAACGCCCTGGGCTGGACCACGCCGGCGCCGCCGGAGAGTGGCAAGCAGTTCGTCCGTGAGCACACGCCGCGCCATGCGCGGCTGCTGCACGAGACCCTGACCCAGTTCGAGGGGCACCCGGCCGACTGGCACGATTTCCTCGGCTGGTTCTATGAGTTGCCGCTGTTTCTCGATGCCGGGCGTTTCCGCGTCGTCCATGCCTGCTGGGACGGCGGGCTGATCGAGCCGCTGCGCGCGCAGTATCCGCACGGCCGCATCGACGAGCACTTCGTCCAGGCGTCGGCGGTGTCCGGCAGCTTTGCCTGCACCGTGTTCGATCGCCTGCTGCGCGGCACCGACATGCGCCTGCCGGACGGCCTGACCCTGACCGGTGGCGACGGCCTGACCCGCGCGTTCTTCCGCACCAAGTTCTGGGAGGACGATCCGCAGACCTACGGCGACATCGTCTTCCAGCCCGACGCCCTGCCCGAGCAGGTGGCGCGCAAGCCGCTGTCGCCGCGGGAGAAGAGCGCCTTGCTGCGCTACGGCCTGGAGGAACCGATGCTGTTCGTCGGTCACTACTGGCGCAGTGGCCGGCCGATGCCGATCCGTCCCAACCTGGCCTGCCTGGACTACAGCGCGGTGCTCTACGGCAAGCTGGCGGCCTATCGGCTGGACCAGGAAACCCGACTCGACCCGAACAAGTTCGTCTGGGTCGACGTCGAACGCCCCGAGGTTCCGAAATGACCGCCACCGCTGTCCTGCGCCTGCCACTGGGCACCGATCTCAGCGGCTTCGTGCAATTGCTGCAGCGCCTGCAGGTGCCGCATCGGGTCAACGAGGAACGCGGGGAGCAGGTGCTGTGGGTGCCGGAGTCGGTCAGTGCCGATGTGCTGGCGCTTTATCAGCGCTTCCCCGACGGCGATCCGCACAATCAACTGGAGGTGCCGTCACTGCCCGTGGCGCAGGCGCCCGTTCGGCCGAGCCTGGCCCAACAGGTACGGCGCAGCCCGGTCACCGCACTGGTGCTGTTGCTGACCCTGGTGGTCGGTGCGATCACCTGGCTGGGCGACAGCCTGGCGACGCTGCACTGGTTCACCTTTCTCGATTTCCGCGTGAGCGGCGAATACATCCAGTTCACCCCCCTGGACGATGGCCTGGCGGCGGGGCAGTGGTGGCGCCTGGTGACGCCGATGCTGCTGCACTTCGGTTTCCTGCACATCGCCATGAACGGCATGTGGTACTGGGAACTGGGCAAGCGCATCGAACTGCGCCAGGGCGGCATCAACCTGCTGGGGTTGACCCTGCTGTTCAGCCTGGTGTCGAACTTCGCCCAATACTACGTCAGTGGCCCGACCCTGTTCGGCGGCCTGTCCGGTGTGCTCTACGGCCTGCTCGGGCATTGCTGGATCTACCAGTGGCTGGCGCCCAACCCGGTCTACCGGTTGCCCCGCGGGGTGCTGGCGATGATGCTGATCTGGTTGCTGGTGTGCCTGTCCGGAGTGATCTCTCTCATCGGTTTCGGCGAGATCGCCAACGGCGCCCACGTCGGTGGACTGCTCATCGGATGTTTCACCGGTCTGTTGGGTGGGCTGTGGTCCCGGCGTAAACTGGCCGCCTGATTCGAATGTCTTGAAAAAGTCTGGAGACTTTCAATGTCCTCTTTCATCGAAATGATTGAAAACATCACCCCCGATATCTACCAGAGCCTGAAACTGGCGGTGGAAATCGGCAAATGGTCCGACGGCCGCAAGCTCACCACCGAACAGCGGGAGCTGTCGTTGCAGGCGATGATCGCCTGGGAGACCCAGAACCTGCCGGAAGAGGAACGCACCGGCTACATGGGCCCGCAGGAGTGCGCGTCGAAGTCGGCGCCGATTCCGAACATCCTGTTCAAGTCGGATGCCATCCATTGATCGAGCTCGGCCGTGGTGCAGTCAGCAAGATGGCGACGCGTCTGGACGCGTCGACCGTGCAATACACGTTCCGCCTGGGCGACAGCGAGGTGCCGGTCAATCCGCTGATCGGCCAGAAGCTGCGCCTGGAGTTCCTCGGCGCCATTCACTGCAGCCACTGCGGGCGCAAGACCAAGACCAGCTTCAGCCAGGGCTACTGCTACCCGTGCATGACCCAACTGGCGCAGTGCGACACCTGCATCATGAGCCCGGAACGCTGCCACTACGATGCCGGCACCTGCCGCGAGCCGGCCTGGGGCGAGCAGTTCTGCATGACCGACCACGTGGTCTACCTGGCCAACTCGTCGGGGATCAAGGTCGGCATCACCCGGGCCACCCAGTTGCCGACCCGCTGGCTCGACCAGGGCGCCAGCCAGGCGTTGCCGATCATGCGCGTGGCGACCCGCCAGCAGTCTGGCTTCGTCGAGGACCTGTTTCGCAGCCAGGTGGCCGACAAGACCAACTGGCGCGCCTTGCTCAAGGGCGATGCGCCGGCGGTGGACCTGCGCCAGGTGCGCGACCAGCTCTTCGAGTCCTGCGCCGAGGGCCTGCTGGCCCTGCAGGAGCGTTTCGGCCTGCAGGCGATCCAGCCGGTGCGGGACGTCGAGCCACTGGAAATCCGTTACCCGATCGAGGCCTACCCGACCAAGATCGTCAGCTTCAACCTGGACAAGAACCCGATTGCCGAAGGCACGCTGATGGGGATCAAGGGCCAATACCTGATCTTCGATACCGGCGTGATCAATATCCGTAAATACACGGCCTACCAGCTCGCCGTGCATCAGTAAAAGGACGCACCCATGCGCACCGAACAGCCGAAGATGATCTATCTGAAGGACTATCAGGCCCCCGAGTACCTGATCGACGAGACGCACCTGACCTTCGAGTTGTTCGAGGACCATACCCTGGTCCATGCGCAACTGCTGATGCGCCGCAACCCGGTACGCGGGGCGGGCCTGCCGCCGCTGGTGCTTGATGGCCAGTTGCTCGAACTGCTGTCGGTCAGCCTGGACGACCGCGAGCTGGGCGCCGCGGACTACCAGCTGGACGAGAATCACCTGACCCTGCAACCGGCGAATGAGCGTTTCACCGTCGATACCAGCGTGAAGATCCACCCGGAGAGCAACACCGCCCTGGAAGGCCTGTACAAGTCCAGCGGCATGTTCTGCACCCAGTGCGAAGCCGAGGGTTTCCGCAAGATCACCTACTACCTCGATCGTCCGGACGTGATGAGCAAATTCACCACCACGGTGATTGCCGAGCAGCACCAGTACCCGGTACTGCTGTCCAACGGCAACCCGGTCGGCAGCGGCCCGCAGGAAGACGGACGGCACTGGGCGACCTGGGAAGACCCGTTCATGAAGCCGGCCTACCTGTTCGCGCTGGTGGCCGGTGACCTGTGGTGCGTCGAGGACAGCTTCACCACCATGACCGGGCGCAATGTCGCGCTGCGCATCTATGTCGAACCGGAAAACATCGACAAGTGCCAGCACGCCATGAACAGCCTGAAGAAGTCCATGCGCTGGGACGAGGAGGTCTATGGCCGCGAGTACGACCTGGACATCTTCATGATCGTCGCGGTCAACGACTTCAACATGGGCGCGATGGAGAACAAGGGCCTCAACATCTTCAACTCCAGCGCCGTGCTGGCCCGTGCCGAAACCGCCACCGACGCGGCGCACCAGCGGGTCGAGGCGATCGTCGCCCACGAATACTTCCACAACTGGTCGGGCAACCGCGTGACCTGCCGCGACTGGTTCCAGCTGTCGCTCAAGGAAGGTTTCACCGTGTTCCGCGATGCCGGGTTCTCCTCGGACATGAACTCGCGCACGGTCAAGCGCATCCAGGACGTCGCCTACCTGCGCACCCACCAGTTCGCCGAGGACGCCGGCCCGATGGCCCACGCGGTGCGGCCGGACAGCTTCATCGAGATTTCCAACTTCTACACCCTGACCGTCTACGAGAAAGGCTCTGAAGTGGTCGGCATGATCCACACCCTGCTCGGTGCCGAAGGCTTCCGCAAGGGCAGCGACCTGTACTTCGAGCGCCACGACGGCCAGGCGGTGACCTGCGACGACTTCGTCAAGGCCATGGAGGACGCCAACGGTGTCGACCTGACCCAGTTCAAGCGCTGGTACAGCCAGGCCGGCACCCCGCGCCTGGCGGTCAGCGACAGCTACGATGCGCAGGCGCAGACCTACAGCCTGACCTTCCGCCAGAGCTGCCCGCAGACACCGGACAAGCAGGAAAAACTGCCGTTTGTGATACCCGTGGAGCTGGGCCTGCTGGATGCCCAGGGCGCCGAGATCGCTCTGCAACTGGCGGGCGAGGCGGTGCCGGGGGCCACCAGTCGCGTGCTCTCGGTGAGCGAAGCCGAGCAGACCTTCACCTTCGTCGGCATTGCCGCCAAGCCGTTGCCGTCGCTGCTGCGCGGCTTCTCGGCCCCGGTCAGGCTGAGCTTCCCCTACGACCGCGATCAGTTGATGTTCCTGATGCAGCACGACAGCGACGGTTTCAACCGCTGGGATGCCGGCCAGCAACTGTCGGTGCAGGTGCTGCAGGACCTGATCGGGCAGCACCGCAAGGGCGAGGAACTGGTGCTCGACCAGCGCCTGGTCGTGGCCCTGCGCAGTGTGCTGGCCAACGAGCAACTGGACCCGGCGATGGTCGCCGAGATGCTGTCGCTACCGAGCGAAGCCTACCTCACCGAGATCAGCGAAGTGGCCGAGGTCGACTCGATTCACGCGGCCCGCGAATTTGCCCGCCGGCAACTGGCGGAGCAACTGTTCGACGGCCTGTGGCAGCGTTACCAGGCCAACCGCGAGGTATCGAGGAACACCGCCTACATCGCCGAGAACGAGCATTTCGCCCGTCGTGCGATGCAGAACATCGCGCTGTCCTACCTGATGCTCAGTGGCCAGCCGCAGGTACTGGCCGCGACCCTGGAGCAGTTCGACGCCGCCGACAACATGACCGAACGCCTGACCGCCCTGGCGGTGCTGGTGAATTCGCCGTTCGAGGAGGAGAAAGCCAAGGCCCTGGCGGTGTTCGCCGAGCACTTCAAGGACAACCCGCTGGTCATGGACCAGTGGTTCAGCGTGCAGGCCGGCAGCACGCTGCCCGGTGGCCTGGAGCGGGTCAGGGCACTCATGGAGCACCCGGCGTTCACCCTGCGCAACCCGAACAAGGTGCGTGCGCTGATCGGTGCGTTCGCCGGGCAGAACCTGGTCAACTTCCATGCGGCGGACGGTTCCGGCTATCGCTTCCTGGCGGACATTGTGATCCAGCTCAACGCGCTGAACCCGCAGATCGCCTCGCGCCAGCTGGCGCCGCTGACCCGCTGGCGCAAATACGACAAGGCCCGCCAGGCGTTGATGAAGGCCGAGCTGGAGCGTATCCGTGCTTCGGGCGAGCTGTCGGCGGACGTCTTCGAGGTGGTCAGCAAGAGCCTGGCCTAACCCGTACCGGGTGGGAGCAGGATTTATCCGCGAAGCCTTTAGCGCTCGGAAGGCCCCTTCGCGGATGAATCCTGTTCCCCTGGCCTGTGATCGTTCCCGCGCTCCGCGTGGGAATGCCTCCCCGGACGCTCGGCGTCCGCTCTTGTGACGCACAGCATCACGGCTGTGCTCCCAGGCAGAGCGTGTGAAGCATCATCCGTAGTCCTTGTTCATCATCCCTCCTGATGCCCCGATATTCATGTCCCCCGCGATACCCCCGGTTAACAAAAGATAACGTGGCGTCGATTGTCAGACGATTCCAAAGCCCGATAGGATAGTTCCAGCCTTGGAAGGGGCTCTAGATTGCCGGTTTCAGACGATCGGCAGTGCTGAAAACGCCCTCGAAGGCGCCCTGAAGGGTTGGATGACCTAACAATAATAAGGGGGAAAAGGTCTATGAATGAGCCTGTGAAGAGTACGGGTTCCCGTCGTCCGCCGAGCTGGCGGCGTGCGGTCTTGCTGACCTCGATGCTCTCTCTGTCCGGGCTGGGGCTGCCGGCCGGTTCGCTTTGCGCCGCCGAGGCCGGCACGGCCGACGGCGTCTACTCCATCGAATCCTCCAAGGCCGCCAAGGGCCTGTTGCTCGACGTGGTCCACGCCGGTGCCCGCCTGGTCGCCGTGGGGGATCGCGGGCATATCCTGTTTTCCGATGACCAGGGCACGACCTGGACCCAGGCCCGGGTGCCGACCCGACAACTGCTCACGGCGGTCTATTTCGTCGACGACAAGCACGGCTGGGCCGTCGGCCACGATGCGCAGATCCTCGCCAGCAACGACGGCGGTGCCACCTGGAGCAAGCAGTTCGAAGACCTCAAGCGCGAAGCGCCATTGCTGGACGTCTGGTTCAAGGATGCCAATACCGGTTTCGCCGTCGGCGCCTATGGGGCCCTGCTCGAAACCACCGATGGCGGCCAGCACTGGGAAGATGCCAGCGACCGCCTCGACAACGAAGACCAGTACCACCTCAACGCCATCGCCGCGGTCAAGGACTCCGGCCTGTTCATCGTCGGCGAGCAGGGCAGCATGTTCCGCTCGGCCGACTGGGGCCAGACCTGGGAACGCCTCGACGGTCCCTACCAGGGCTCGCTGTTCGGCGTGCTCGGTACCGCCGAGCCGAGCACCCTGCTGGCCTACGGCCTGCGCGGCAACCTCTATCGTTCCAGCGATTTCGGCTCCAACTGGGAGCCGGTCGAACTCAAGGCCGCCCGCGGGGCGCTGGAGTTCGGTCTGTCCGGCGGCGCCCTGCTGGCCGACGGTTCGCTGGTGATCGTCGGCAATGGTGGCAGTGTGATCCGCAGCACCGATGACGGCGTGACCTTCAGTGTCTTCAATCGTCCCGACCGCATTTCCCTATCGGCGGTCACCACGGCCGGCAACGGCAACCTGATCCTGGTCGGCCAGGGGGGCGCCCATGTCGCCTCGCCAACCGGCAGTGAGCAGGGCAAATAACAAGAAGGCGGGGAGTTTCACATGAGCAGTCATCATCAGGACAAGGCGACGTTTCTCGAACGCCTGATTTTCAACAACCGCCCGGCAGTGATCGTGATCTGCCTGCTGGTCAGCATCTTCCTGTTCTGGCAGGCGACGCTGATCCGTCCGTCCACCAGCTTCGAGAAAATGATTCCGCTCAAGCATCCGTTCATTGAAAAGATGATGGAGCACCGCAACGACCTGGCCAACCTCGGCAACACCGTGCGCATTTCGGTGGAGGCCCGGGACGGTGACATCTTCAGCAAGGCATACATGGACACCCTGCGCCAGATCCACGACGAGGTTTTCTACATCCCCGGCGTCGATCGTTCCGGCCTCAAGTCGCTGTGGAGCCCCAGCGTGCGCTGGACCGAAGTGACGGAGGAGGGCTTCGCCGGCGGCGAGGTGATCCCGCAGAGCTACAACGGCTCGGCCGACAGTCTCGACCAGCTGCGCAACAACGTGCTCAAGTCCGGCCAGGTCGGGCGCCTGGTGGCCAACGACTTCAAGTCGAGCATCGTCGATATCCCGCTGCTGGAGTCCTACCCGGACCCGCAGGACCAGGGCAAGCTGCTCAAGCTCGACTACCAGAAGTTCTCGCACCAGCTCGAAGAGAAGATCCGCAACAAGTTCGAAGCGCAGAACCCCAACGTGAAGATCCACATCGTCGGTTTCGCCAAGAAGGTCGGCGACCTGATCGACGGCCTGATCATGGTGGTGATGTTCTTCGGCGTGGCCTTCGTCATCACCCTGGTGCTGCTGTACTGGTTCACCTGGTGTATCCGCAGCACCATCGCGGTGCTGATCACCACCCTGGTGGCGGTGATCTGGCAACTGGGGCTGATGCATGCCGCCGGTTTCGGCCTGGATCCGTACTCGATGCTGGTGCCGTTCCTGATCTTCGCCATCGGCATCTCCCACGGCGTGCAGAAAATCAACGGTATCGCCTTGCAGTCCAGTGAGGCCGACAATGCCCTGACGGCGGCGCGGCGAACCTTCCGGCAACTGTTCCTGCCGGGGATGATCGCGATCCTGGCCGATGCCGTGGGCTTCATCACGCTGCTGATCATCGATATCGGGGTGATCCGCGAACTGGCGATCGGCGCGTCGATCGGCGTGGCGGTGATCGTGTTCACCAACCTGATCCTGTTGCCGGTGGCGATTTCCTATGTCGGCATCAGCGGCAAGGCGGTCGAGCGCAGCAAGAAGGACGCGACCCGCGAACACCCGTTCTGGCGCCTGCTGTCGAACTTCGCCAGCCCCAGGGTGGCCCCGGTGTCGATTTTCCTGGCCCTGCTGGCCTTCGGTGGCGGCCTCTGGTACAGCCAGAACCTGAAGATCGGCGACCTCGACCAGGGTGCGCCGGAACTGCGTCCCGACTCGCGCTACAACAAGGACAACAGCTTCATCATCAACAACTACTCCACCAGCTCCGACGTGCTGGTGGTGATGGTCAAGACCACGTCCGAGGGTTGCTCGCGCTACGCGGCCATGGCCCCGATCGACGAACTGATGTGGAAGATGCAGAACACCGAGGGCGTGCAGTCGGCGATCTCCCTGGTGACCGTGTCCAAGCAGATGATCAAGGGCATGAACGAGGGCAACCTGAAGTGGGAGACCCTGTCGCGCAACCCGGATGTGCTGAACAACTCCATCTCCCGCGCCGATGGCCTGTACAACGCCGACTGCTCGCTGGCACCGGTGCTGGTGTTCCTCAACGACCACAAGGCTGCCACGCTGGACCGGGCGGTTCATGCGGTGCAGGACTTTGCCAAGGAGAACAGCAGGGAGGGCCTGGAATTCCTGCTTGCGGCCGGTAACGCCGGGATCGAGGCGGCGACCAACGAGGTGATCAAACAGGCGGAACTGACCATTCTGATCCTGGTGTACATCTGCGTCGCGGCCATGTGCATGATCACCTTCCGCTCCTGGGCGGCGACCCTGTGCATCGTCCTGCCGCTGGTGCTGACCTCGGTACTGGGCAACGCGCTGATGGCCTTCATGGGGATCGGCGTGAAGGTCGCGACCCTGCCGGTGGTGGCGCTGGGCGTGGGTATCGGCGTGGACTACGGGATCTACATCTACAGCCGTCTGGAGAGTTTCCTGCGTGCCGGGCTGTCGTTGCAGGAGGCCTACTACCAGACCCTGCGTTCCACCGGCAAGGCGGTGCTGTTCACCGGCCTGTGCCTGGCGATCGGTGTCTGCACCTGGATCTTCTCGGCGATCAAGTTCCAGGCCGACATGGGCCTGATGCTGACCTTCATGCTCCTGTGGAACATGTTCGGGGCGCTGTGGCTGCTGCCGGCGCTGGCGCGGTTCCTGATCAAGCCGCAGAAGCTGGCGGGCAAGGTGGGGGATCCTTGCTGGCCCATTGAGACCGTCAGAAAAGCTTCGCGGGCAAGTCGGATCGCCGCACCGCCGGCTCCTACAGGGCGGTGTGCATCTCGGTCTTGTGCCTGGCACGGACCTGTAGGCGCCGGGCCTGCCCGCGAACCGCCCCTGGCGGGCACCCGCTGCGATGCAATATCGCCTATCATTGCCCCTTTCCCGAAAAATGATAGAAACCGCCATGACCGACACCTTGCCCACTGCCCTTGAAGCCTGCGACATGCTGGAAATCGACGGCCTGCACGCCTTCGATTTCACCCTCGACGATGCCGGCCTGCTGATCGAGTGCATGGACGGGCGCGCCGCCAAGCGTTGGAGCTTCAGCCTGGCCCAGGTGCAGGCGGCCACCTTCGACGAGACCCTGCAGAGCTGGGTCGTGGTCGGCGACTCCGGCGAGCATCGCCTGGTGTGCCTGAGTGCGTTCAGTGCCCGGGAGCAAGCGGAGGATGAACAGGATGATGCGTAAGTTCTGGCCCCTGCTGATGGCCGGCAGCATCGGCTCGATGCCGGTCCTGGCGGCCCCAGGCGACACCGTCCAGTTGCTGGTCGGCTCCTACACCGCCGGCAGGAGCGAAGGCATCTACCGCCTGCAGTTCGACAGCCGCACCGGCAAGCTCGACCCCAAGCCGCTGCAGGTGATCAAGACCGCCAATCCTTCCTGGCTGACCCTCTCCGGCGACCAGCGTCGGCTCTACGCGGTCAATGAAAACGGCCCCGGCCAGAAGGACCCGGTCGGCCGGGTCAGCAGCTACTCGATCGACCCCAGGAGCCACCAGCTCAAGCCGATCAACCAGGTGCAGAGCCTGGGCAGCGAGCCGACCCATGCCAGTCTGAGCGGCGACCAGCGCTACCTGTTCGTCGCCAACTATTCGGTACTGGAAGATCCGGGCGGCAGCCTGGCGGTACTGCCGGTGGATGCCAAGGGCAAGCTGTCGCCGCCGGTCCAGCTCAGCAGCCACCCGGCCAGCCTGGTCAACCTGGAGCGGCAGGCTTCGGCCCATGTGCATTCGGTGGTGTCGTCGCCGGACGGGCGTTTCGTCTTCGCCAGCGACCTGGGTGCGGACAGGATTTTCGTCTACCGGTATGACCCCAAGGCCAACCCGGAACGGCCGCTGACCCCGGCCAACCCGGCCTACGTGCAATTGCCGCCGGGCAGTGGTCCACGACACCTGCTGTTCAGCGCCGATGGCAAGCATGCCTGGCTGAGCACCGAAATGAGCGCGCAGATCACCGTGTTCGACTACCAGGACGGCAAGCTCACCCAGAAGCAGCGGGTGGAACTGGCTGACCAGCAGCCGCTGTCGGACAAGGCCGCCGCGGCCCTGCATGCCTCGAAGGACGGCAAGTTCCTCTATGCCAGCAACCGTGGCACCGCCAACCAGTTGCTGGTGTTCGCCATCGACCCGGCCAGCGGCGAGCTCAAGGAACTGCAACGGCGTTCGGTGGAAGGCGATCACCCGCGTGAGTTCACCCTCGATCCGAGCGGCAGGTTCCTGCTAGTGGCCAACCAGAAGAGCAACCAGATCGTGGTCATCGAGCGCGATGCCGACACCGGCCTGTTGGGCAAAACCGTGCAGACCTTGCCCTTCGAGGCGCCGAGCTACCTCGGCTTCCTGCCGCGACAATAGACCGCAGGCCCCGGTTTACAAGGGGCTTGCACTTCTATTAATCACGCTGATATCCGCTACTGCTGCAATGAATTTCAACCCGAACAGCTCTCGGATGTACTTTGGACTCACGGCCTGAAAGGGCAAGCAAGCCAACTGACATTCGAGGGTTTTCGACATGAACTTCAATCTCTTCTCCATCATCGCCGCTTCCGCCATCTCTGCCAGCGTTGCCCTGCCAGCCAGTGCCAGCGTCGAGATCAGCGAGAAAAAATCCCATACCCAGAGCTACACCCCCAAGTACCTGCAACAAAGCGCCAACTTCTACGCCGCCCTGGATCACAAGGCTCAACACTGAGCGCTGAACCAGCCCGCAACGCCGGAGCGAATTCACTCATTCGGCAGTTGGTCCATTGACCGCCTGCCATGAGAGTGAATTCGCCCCGGCGTTGTCGTTTCTGCCGTTTTTGTTTCAACCCGATAACAGGATTCATATAAGCCGGGATTAAATTTGACGCTGGCTTATTGACTCTTGGCGATTAATATTGCTGATAACGACTATTTAAATAGTTGCCTACTTAGTTATGCGGTTATGATGGATCCTATAGGCATGACATTCGCCTGTGGAGAAAGAACACCATGGCCAGCAACCTCCTGACATCTGCCCGACACGGCGCCTACCTGGCTATTGGCCTGTATGTGGCGCTGGTGCTCGTCATCAGTCTGTCGAGCCTGCTGCACGGCTCGGACGATGCGGCGATCCAGTTGGCGACGCCGAGCATTCCGCTCGAACACAAGACTCAGTCCGCCGGCGTGCTCGCGCACAACGCCGACGCCGGGGCCTGATTCACGGCTGACGCTAGCGGGTCAGTCGGCAGCTGTAGCCGGCTTGGCCATTACCGCGATAAACAGCGGTGAGGCGAGAAACCGCTCCAGCCAGTCCCGCAGTCGCCGATAGGGTGTCTGCGCGAACCACTCCCGATCGACATGGGCGAACTGCCGGACAAAGGGGCCAGGGCCATGTCAGCCAGGCTGCGATGCTCGGCCAGCAACCAGTCGCGCTGTTGCAGCAGATCTTCCAGTTTACGCAGGAACGGCTCGGCCTCGGCCCGGTAGTGCTCCATCGGAAACGCCGGGTAGCGCACCGCGTATTTGTAGCGGTCCAGCCGCCGCTTGAAGTCGCCGTCGTTTTCCTCGATCAGGGCCATTGCGGCCCGGGCGGCCAGCGGGTCGCCCTGTAGCAGCCAATCTTCAGGGTCATGCCGGGCCAGCGCCCAGTGCATGATCTCCAGGCTCTGTTCGATCACCTGCCCATCGCCGCAGGCCAGCACCGGCACCGTACCCTTGGCTGACAGCGCGAGCATCGCCGCCGGCTTGGCCTTGAGGCTGACTTCCTCGATCTGCACCGCCACGCCCGAGTAGCGCAGCGCCAGGCGCGCACGCATGGCGTAGGGGCAGCGGCGGAAGGAGTAGAGCAGCGCCGTTTTCATTTCACCTCCAGGGTACTCAGGCCGTTGCCCTGGCGTTGCACCTGGATCTGCACCGGGATGCGTTCGTGCATTTCCTGCACGTGGGAAATCACTGCGACCTTGCGCCCCTGGGCCTGCAGACCGTCGAGGGCGTCCATCGCCAGTTGCAGCGATTGCGGATCGAGGCTGCCGAAGCCCTCGTCGATGAACAGCGATTCGATCTTCAGCGTGCTCGAAGCCATCGAGGCAAGCCCGAGGGCCAGGGCCAGCGACACCAGGAACGTCTCGCCGCCGGACAACGAATGCACCGAGCGCAGTTCGTCCCCCATTTCGGTGTCCAGCACCAGCAGCCCGAGCATGCTGCCGCCGCGCTTGAGGCGGTAGCGCCGCACCAACTGACGCAGTTGCACGTTGGCATGGTGGACCAGCAGGTCGAGGTTGTAGGCCTGGGCCAGCTTGCGGAAGCGGTCGCCGGTCGCCGAGCCGATCAGCGCATCCAGGCGCGCCCAGCGCTGGTACTCGGCATAGGCATGGGCAATGCGCTGCGCCAGCGCCTGGTTGGCATCCTGCCGACGTTGGTCGTCGACCTGTTCGGCCCGCAGTTCGGCGCAGTGCTGTTCGCTGGCGGCGAACTGCTGCTGACAGTCGGCCAAGGCGCTGGCCAACTGCTCGGCGTCGGGGTTGCCGTTGTGCTGGGCCTGGTGCGCCTGCAGGCGCTGTTCGCGCTCCTGCAGCAGAACCTGGGCCTGTTCGACGGCCTTTTCGTTGCGCAGCAGGTGCTGGCGCAACTCGGCGACCTGGCTGTCGTCCAGTGCCAGCAAACTCTGCAGGGCGCTGTCGTCCAGTTCCGGGTGGCCGGTGCGCCATTCGGCGATCTTCCCCGCCAGCGCGTTGGCCTCCTGTTCCAGGGCCTGCTGATGCTCCTCCCGGGCCTTGAGCTCGGTCGCGATTTGTACCCGTTGCGTGCGCGTGTCCTGCAACGCCTGGGTGGTGCTGCTCTCGGCCTGGCGCGCCTGTTCCACCGCCTGCTCGAGTTGCTGCTGCCAGTGATCGGCACTGTCGTGTCCACCGAGCAATTGGCTCAGTTGCTGCTGGCTGGCCTGCTGCTGCGCGGCCAGTGCCTCGAACTGTTGCCTTGCGCCTTGCCACTGCTGTTCGCGGCTTTGCTGGCGCTCCAGTTCCAGCTCCAGGGCCTGTTGGCGCTGTTGCTGTTCGGCCAGTTCATCGCGTTGCTGTTCCCGTTGCTGCAGGCGCTCGGCGAGCTGCCGGTCCAGTTGCAGGAAGGTCGCCGCCGGTTCGTTGCGCAGGGCCTCCAGGGTCGGGGCCGGCAGCAGGGTGGCGAAGGCCGCCAGTTCATCGTCCAGGCGCTGGCGGTCGCCGGCCAGTTCGCGCTGCTGCTGCTCCAGTTGCCGGGCGGCCTGCTGGTGCGCGGCTTCGGCCTGGCGCAGTTGCTGGGTCAGTCGCGCGGCGTCCTGTTGCAGGGTGAGCAGGGCGTTCTGGCGCTGCTCGTCGCGTGTCAGGTTCTGGTTCAACTGGCTGGTTTGCCGCTCCAGCCAGGCATCGCGCTGGTCGGCGTGCTGGTCCAGCAGTTGGGCCGCCAGCGGATGCGCTTCCAGGCTGGGCGCCAGGGCCTGCTGCTGGCTCGTCAAGTGCTCCTGCTGGGCCAGCAGTTCCTTCTGCTGGGCGATCAGCCCACCCACCTCGGCACGCAGTTCGGTAAGCCGTTCCTTGAGCCGGTCCACGGCAGCCTGGGCATTGGCCTGTTCACTTTCATCGTGGCGGCCAAGGCTCTGCAGCAGTGCCTCGGGCTGATGGTAGGGATGTTCGTGGCTGCCGCAGACCGGGCAGGGCTGGTCATCCTGCAACTGTGCGCGCAGTTCCTCGACGCTGGCATTGCGGGCCAGGCGTTGACGTTCGAGCAGTTCGCGGGTGACGTTGAGCGTCTGTTCGGCCACCTCCAGTTCGGCCTTGGCCCTGACTCCGTCCTGGGTCAGGCGCTCGCGCTCCTGCTGGGCGCTGCTCAGGCGTTGCTGCAATTGGGCGGCGCGTTGGTCCAGGTCCTTTTGGCTGGACCATAGCCGGGCCAGGTCCTCGACGGCCCGCAACTGCTTGCGGTTGTCCTGCAGCAGGCTGCCGAGAATGCCGATCTGCTCGGCCACGGCGTCCGGTTCAGCGGCAGCCTCCTGATAGAGGACTTCCAGTTGCTGTTTCTGGGTGCCCAGCGCCTGCGCGGTTTCGCCGGCGGTGCGTTCGAGGCCGGCCAGTTCGGCCTGGCCCTGGTTGAGCCGGTTGCCGATCAGCATCAATTGCTGCAGGCGCTCGCGGTAGGCAGTCCAGGCCTCGCTCAAGGGCGCGAGATCGCTGCTGTGCTCCAGTTGCGTGGCAATCTGTTGCAGGCGCTCGGCAACCTGCTGCTGCCGCTCCTGCAGGGCCTGGATGGTCGCCTGGCCCTGGTCCCGGGCCTGCTGCGCAGTGTCTTGTGCCTGGGCGGCGAGTGCCGCATCCCTGGCCAGTCGGGCGAGGTTGCCTTGCTCGTCGAAGGCCTGGCGCAGCAGCGGGGCGCTGCCGCTCTGCTGCTGTTGCGCGCTGTTCAGTGCGGCCTGGGCGGTGGTCAGAGCCTGTTTCAGCTGTGCCTGGCGTTCGCTCAGCGCCTCATGCTGCTGGCGCTGCTGCGTGATCTGCTCGGCCAGGGGCGGCAGTTGCCCATCGATTTCCAGCTTGCGGGCAAACTGGTGCCGTTGCGGGGCCAACTGCTCCAGCCGTGTCAGCTTCAGGCGCTCGTCGGCCAGTGCCTGCTCTTGTTGCCGGAGGCTTTCCAGTTGTTCGGCAGCCGCCTGGCGGGCGTCCTGCAACTGCTGCAATTCCTTGAGCCAGCCGTGCTGCTGTTCGAGCTGGCGCAGTCGGGCCTTGTGCAGTTCCAACTGTCGCTGCGCGCTGTCGAAGCGTTCGTCGAGTTCGGCGCGGGCTTCGGGGCTCATCGGGGTGAGGCCCACCGCCTGGTCCTGCAACAGCTTGTGGGCTTCGCGGGCTTCCTTGGCCTTGTCGAAGGCGCGGCGACCGAGGCGAGTGTAGAGCGCGGTGTCGGTGAGCTTTTCCAGCAGTTCACTGCGTTCGTTGTCATCGGCCTTGAGGAAGGCGCTGAACTCGCTCTGGGCCAGCAGCACGGCGCGGGTGAACTGCTCGAAGTTCAGGCCGAGGCAGGCTTCCAGCTGGGCCTTGTATTCGCCTTTCTGGCTGGCCAGCAACTGATCGCTGTCGAGGTCGCGCAAGCTCTGGCGGCTGGCCTGCAGCTTGCCATTGGCCTTGTCCCGGGCGCGGTTGGCTTCCCAGCGGGCGCGGTAGCGGCGACCGTCGATCCCGACGAAATCGACTTCGGCGAAGCCGGCACCGGTACCGCGGCGCAACAGGGTGCGGGGATCGCCGGTGCTGATTTCGCCATCGGCATCCGGCACCTTGGCATCGCGCGAGGCAGTGTTCAGCCGGGGGACGGCGCCGAACAGTGCCAGGCAGAGGGCGTCGAGCAGGGTGCTCTTGCCGGCGCCGGTCGGTCCGGTGATGGCGAACAGGCCGGTGCTGGCCAGCGGCTCGGCGGTGAAGTCCAGTTCGAACGGGCCGGCCAGGGAGGCGAGGTTCTTCAGGCGAATGGCAAGAATCTTCATGGCTGCTCGTCCTCCAGTTGCACTTCCTGCAACAGCAGGGCGAAGTCGTCGAGGGTCTGCGCGTCCACTTCGTTGCCGTAGTGGTCCTGCCAGGCGCGGCTGAACAGGTCCTGGGGGCTGAGCTGGTCGAGCTCGACCAGGCGTGCGTTATCTTCCTCGTCTTCGCGTGCACCGCGGCCGGCGTATTCGGCGGCGATGCGCACCAGGCGCACGGCCTTGCCCTGCAGGGCACTTTCGATCTGCTGGCGCAGGTCCGGCTGCGGTTCGTCGAGGCGTACCCGCACCTCCAGCCAGGGTTGGCGTTGCAGGTCGGCCAGCAGGTCGACATCGGGCAGCTCGGCGAGCCTTTCCAGGATTTCGGCGAAGGGCAGCGGGCCCAGGCGTTGCAGGTCGACGGCGCGTGGTACCAGGCGTGGTTCGACGCTGACCAGGGTTTCGCCGTCGAGCACGATATCGAGGATCTGGTGTTTGTAGCCGATCTCCGAGAACGACAGCGGGATGGGTGAGCCGCTGTAGCGGATACGTTCTTCGCCGTTGACCTTCTGCGGCTTGTGCAGGTGACCCAGGGCGACGTAGCTGACGCTGGCATCGAACAGACTGGCGGGCAGGGCCTCGGCGCTGCCGATGATCAGGCTGCGTTCGGAGTCTTCGGAAACCGAGCCGCCGGCCATGTGCGCGTGGCTGATGGCGACCAGTGCCTGGCCGGGCTGGCGCCTGGCCTTGGCCGCCTCGATCAGCCAGCGGTGGACCTGGCCGATGCCACGCAGGTAATCGTCGCCCAGCAGCGCGCCGGTGACTTCGGCCGGGCGCAGGAAGGGCAGGGCCAGGCACCAGCCGGCGATCTCGCCGTTGGCGGCGGGCAGCGGGATCAGCAGGCGCTCGCTGTCGAGCTGGCCGTCCTCTAGCCAGAGCACCCGGCCCAGGGCGTGGGTGCGCAGGCGGCGCATCAACGGCGCTGGCAGTTCGATGCGCGAGCCGGAATCATGGTTGCCGGCGATCATCACGATGGTCAGTTGCGGCTGTTGCTCGTGGGCGCTGACGATGAAGTCGTAGAGGCGCTCCTGGGCTTTGACCGGCGGGTTGACGGTGTCGAAGATATCGCCGGCGATCAGCAGTACGTCCGGTCGTTGGCTGGCCAGCTGGGCGAGCAGCCAGGTCAGGAAGCAGGCGTGTTCGAAATCCCGTTCCTGGCCATGAAGGTTCTGGCCCAGGTGCCAGTCGGAGGTATGAAACAGGCGCAAGGCAAACTCCGCGAAGACGGTGGCGACCGCTCAGGACAAGGTGGCGGTGCGAAAGACCGACAAGTCTACTGGTAAATCCGCGGGGAGTGGCGATACGGGTTTTGAGGCATCAGGAAATTTCGCCTTGGCGCCCTTTTTTCGCCTTCCCCTGTGCCGGGCTTACTTGGGGTACAGCGGCGGTAGCCCGCTGTCGCCGACCGGGGCCTGGACCCGTTCGGCCGCCGGGATGGCGCGAACCACCCGCCACAGTTCCTCGCCTTGCCAGTACTGGCCGGTCTCGCTGTACAACGCGCCATTCAGGCCGTCCAGGGCATCGGACAGCGGTACGAAGCGCGCGGCCATCTCGGCCAGGGTCTCCGGCTGCTGCCGGGCCCAGGCATCGAGCGCCTGGCGCGTGGCCTGGGGATCGTTGGCCAGGCAGGTGCGCTTGAGGTCGTCGAGCAGGGTCCGCGGGCTCGGTCCGGCCTGGGCGGCGCGGTGCACCGCCGGCTGCGAGCGGGCGCGCCACCACAGGCCGAAGCCGAGCAGGGTGGTGCAGGCCAGCAGCAGCGTGCTGAGCTTCCAGATCCACAGGCTCGCCGCGTCGGCGGCGATGTTCGCCGGTACGCTGTTGACCGGCGTATCCACTGCCAGGCTCGGGTTGTTCGTGACCTGCAGGCTGCGCGCCGGCAGGGTGGTGCGCTCCACGTGCTCTTCGTGGGTGTTCCACCAGACCACGCTGATCGCCGGCAGCTCAAAGGTGCCGCTGTGGGTCGGGACCAGGGCTTCACGTTCTTCGCGACTGCCGATCAGGCCGCGTTCGCTGTTCTGGTTGCTCAGTTGCGGCTGGTCCGGGTAGCGGCGCAGGCCGCTGATACTGGTGGCCGGCAGCGGTGGCAACTGGGCGCTGGACAGGCCTTCGGCCTTGAGGGTGAGGCTGCGGGTCAGCGAGTCGCCGACCTGGCTGTGGTCCGGCTCCGGGCTCCAGCTTTCGCCCAGGCTCAGGCTGCGCGCCGGCAGCCATGGTGCATCGGCGGGCCAGGCCGCCGGTTGCGGTTTGACGTCGAGGGTCATCTCGGCCGAACTGACGTGAATCAGCTTGCCGGGCTTGGGGCCGGCCGGTGTCTGGCCCTGATTCTGGCCCTGGCCGGTCTCCGCCAGGGTGGCGCTGAACACCAGCGCCGGAATCGCCAGCTTGCCGCTGTGCTGCGGGTAGATGGCATAGCGCAGCTCGATCACGCCATGGCGCACGCCGTTGATCAGCTTCTCGTAGGTGCGCGATTCGCCCAACTGCTCGATACGTGCATCGCCCAGTTGCAGCGGGCTGAGGTTGCTGTCGTCATACAGCGACACCGAATGGTAGATGCGCAGGGTCAGCACCGCCTGGGCCTGGACATAGACGCTGTCCTGGTCAAGGCTGGTTTCGATGAACACCGAGGCCAGGCTGTTGGCCGGTTCCTGCTGGTCGCTCTGCACCACCTGCAGGGTGATCGGCTGGCTCTGCAGTTCGCCCAGTTGCAAGGCGGGAATCACCACGTCGCCGCTGTGTCGTGGCAGCAGGGTGATGATCCAGCGGGTCGTCGCCTGCTTGTCGCCGCCCAGGGTAGTCAACTGGTTGACCTGGCGCGTGCCGCGCACTTCGAACTCGCCGGCCAGCGGCTCCAGGTCCGGCTTGCCGAACTGCGTGACATCCCGCGATTCCAGGGTCAGTTCCACCGATTCACCGGAATTCACGCGCGTGCGGTCGACGCTGGCGAGCAGCCCGTCGGCATGGGCCGGCAGGCTCCAGCAGAGCAGCCACAGCAAGAGGGCGGAAAAGCGGTTGATCATCGGGTCTTGTCCTGATGGAGCTGTTGTTCGTACCAGAATTTGCGCCTGAGCAGCTCGCCCGGATCGTCGGGGATCTGCCGCAGCCATTGTTCGAGGGCCTGGCGCTGTTCGCCCTCGATATTCTGCGCGGCGCTGCGCAGCGGTGGGCGGGTGGTCCGTTCGTCGTCCAGCTCGCTGCCCGGTACCTCATTATCACCTGTTGGCGCGGCCGAGGCATCGGTCGATGCAGTGTTCGGCGGCGGGTCCTGGGTCTGTGGCACGGCCTCGGCTGCCTGTGGCTGCGCGGGTGTGGCGCTGCTGGAGGAGGCGTCGTGCAGAGTGGAGGACGGCTCGCCGGTGGCGGCGGTTTCGTCGGGCTTGACCGGCTGGGGTTCGGAGCGGCTGCGTTGCTCTTCCAGTATCTGCTCCACCAGGGCCTTGTTTCTCAGCGCCGGGCGCAGGTCGGGCTGGCGTTCCAGGGCCTGTTCATAGGCGTCCAGGGCGGCCTCCAGCTCGCCGCCCTGGGCCAGGGCATTGCCGCGGTTGTAATGGGCGTTGGCATCGTCGCCTTCGGCGAACTTGCGGGCCGCTGCCGTATAGTCGCCGGCTTCGTAGAGCGCCAGGCCCTGCCATTGCGGGTCGTCGAAATGCCTGGCTGCCTCCAGCGGGCGCTGCTGCTCCAGTAACCGCATGCCCTGTTGATCCGGACGCAGCCACAGGTCGGTGAATTCGAAGGCCTGGCTCGGTGGCGGGAACAGCAGCAACAGCGGCAGGCAGAACAGCCAGCCGCGCCGGCCGGCACAGGCGGCCAGCACCAGCAAGGGCAGCAGCAGCCAGTAGCCCTGGTCTTCCCAACTGTCGAGCTGGACGAACTGGCCATCGTCGCGCAGATGCCGTGGCCCGTCGAGCAGGCCGAGGCCGCGCAGGTCGCTTTCGTCGACACGGCTCTGGCGATAGCGGCCGCCGACTTCCGTGGCGAAGGCCTTGAGGCCCGGGCTGTCGAGGCGCGGTACGCGGATCGCGCCCTGGGCATCCTTGAGGAAACCGCCATTCTCCTCGGCGACCGGGGCACCGTCGCGCGTACCGACACCGAGGATCAGCAGGCTGTGGGGCTGTTGCGCCAGGGCCTGGCGGATGCCTTCGCGTTCCTGTTCACTGAGGGACGAGCCGATCAGCAGCAGCCGTCCCTGGCCCTGGGCGCCGCGTTCGAGCAGGGTCAGCGCCTTGGCGACCGCGAGGTCGGCGCGATGGCCCGGTTCGGGCATGATCGATGGCTTCAGCGCATCCAGCAGGTTGCGGCTGGTGCCCATGTCATCGGACAGCGGCACCAGGGTGTGGGCGCTGCCGGCATAGACGATGATCGCCGTCTGCGCATCGCTGCGCGCGCGCATCAGGTCGAACAGCTTGCGCCGGGCCTGTTCCAGGCGGTTTGGTGCGATATCGGTGGCGAGCATGTCCGGGGTCAGCTCCAGCAGCACCACCAGCGGGTCCTGGGGCTTCTGGGTCGATTGCTCGATGCGCTGCCAGCTCGGGCCGAGCAGGGCCAGCAGGGCCAGGGCCCAGCCCAGGCCGAGGACCACCCATGGCAGCCGGCTCTCGCGACCGCTGCCGCCACCGAGCAGTACGCGATGGAAGGCCGGCGGCAGGATCATCTGCCAGCGTCCGGCCCGTTTCTGCCGATGCCAGAGCCGCCACAGCAACCAGCCGAGCAGGGGCAACAGCACCAGCCAGGCGGGGCGGAACCAGTGTGGCCAGAGGCCTGAGAGGAATTCGCCGCTCATCGGCGCCTCCGCAGGCGCAGGCGCTTGAGGCGTTCACGCCACTCGGGGTGCTGCGGGAGGAACTGGCGACGCGCCAGCCAGCGTTGCAGCAGGTTGTCCGGCCACTGCTCGCGGGCCACCAGCAGCAGGCTCAGGGCCAATGCCAGGGCCAGCGGCCAGTGATAGAGGGCGCGGGCGGGGCGGGCCTGGGTCGGTTGCTGGGCCACCGGTTCGAGTTTGTCCAGGGTGCTGCGGATGCTTTGCAGTTCCTGGCCGTCGCGGGCGCGGAAATACTGGCCACCGGTGACCTGGGCGATTTCCTTGAGGGCCGGTTCGTCGAGGTCCATGCTCGGGTTCAGTCCGAGCATCGACAGGCTGCCGCTCTGTTCCGGGTCGGCCCCGATGCCGATCGGGTAGATTTTCACCTGCTCCTCGGCCGCCAGACGGGCCGCGGTGATCGGGTCGATCTGGCCGCCGTTGTTGGCGCCATCGGTCACCAGGATCAGCACCCGGCTTTGGGCCGGCCGCTGGCGCAGGCGCTTGAGGGCCAGGCCGATGGCATCGCCGATGGCGGTGTTCTTGCCGGCGATGCCGATCTTCGCTTCATCCAGCCAGACCCGCACGGTGCGCCGGTCGAAAGTCAGCGGCGCCTGGACGTAGGCCTTGCTGCCGAACAGGATCAGCCCGACCCGGTCGCCTTCGCGGCTTTCGAGAAAGTCGCCCAGCAGGTGCTGGACCAGGCTCAGGCGGCTGACGTCTTCACCTTGCCAGCGCATGTCGGGATATTCCATGGAGCCGGAGACGTCCACCGCGACCAGCAGGTCGCGGCCGCTGGCGGCGATCGGCAAGGGTTCGCCCAGCCACTGCGGGCGGGCGGCGGCGATCAACAGCAGCAGCCAGAGCAGCACGAAGCGCGCCTGCTGGCGCCAGCCGGGCAGGTTGAGGCGGGCACGACGGCGGGCCAGGGTTTCGAGATCGGCAAGAAAACTGACCTTCAGCGCCGCCTCGCCGCTGTCGGCCACCGGCAGCACCAGCCGCAGCAGCCAGGGCAGCGGGAACAGGGCGAAGATCCACGGCCAGGCGAACTCAAACATGCTTGCGGATCCAGGTGTCGATGGCCTGGTTCAGGCCGGCGATGGCCTTGTCGTCGAGTTTGCACTCGGGCTTGTAGGCGCCCTCCACCAGCACCATCCAGCGCGTCAGGCCGGCGGCCGGGCAGCGGTTGTCGAGGAAGGCCAGCCACTGGCGGCCATTGAGGGTATGACTCTGGCTGCCCGGATAGTGGTTGCGGCACAGGCGCTTGAGCAGCCCGTTGAGTTGCTGCAGCCAGGCACCGGCGGGTGCGCCGTCATAGGGCTTGGGCAGGCGCGCGAGTTCCTCCAGCGCGGCCAGCCGTAACGGGTCCAGCGGCTGTTCGGCACGCGGCAGCGGACGTCGGGCCAGCAGCCAGCGCCGCAGGTACCAGAGGCCGACGCCCAGCAGCGGCATCGACAGCGCCAGCAGCCACCAGCCCGGTGCTGGCGGCCAGAAACCCTGTACCGGTGGGGTGATCAGCGGTTGCAACTGGTCCAGGCCGCTCATGACGGTTTTCCCGGCCGTTGCGGGTTGAGGTACTCGCGCAACTGCTCGACCATTTCGCCCTGGGTGCTCAGGGGCATCAACAGCACCCGCAGCTTCTGCGCCAGCAGTTCCCAGCGGGCGGCCCGCGCGTCGCCCTGGGCACGATAGGCCTGGCGCAGTTCCGGGTTCAGCGTGTCGAGCTCCAGCAGCGCGCCACGGTCGGCGAAGCGCAGCAGGCCGGCGGCGGGCAGGGCGTGGTCGAGCGGGTCGGACACCGGCAGCAGCAACAGGTCGCAATGACGCGACAGCAGGCTCAACTGACGTTCGGCGGCATCGGTCAGCGCGCGCTCGTCGCAGATCACGATCACCAGGCTGCCCGGGCGCAGCACTTCCCGCGCACGGATCAGCGCCTGGCCCAGGGTATCCTGGCCGGCGGCGACGTCGGTGTGCAGCGAATGGTTGACCCGCACCAGCCGGTTGAGCAGTTGCAACAGGCTCTGCTTGCTGCGCCGCGGCTTGATTTCATAGTGCTCGTTGTCGCCGTAGACCAGCCCGCCGACCCGGTCGTTATGACCCAGCGCGGCCCAGCCGATCAGGCTGGCGGCCTGGGCGGCGAGCACCGATTTGAACATCTGCCCGGAGCCGAAGAACAATTGCCGGCTCTGCTCGACGAGGATGAAAATCGGTCGCTCGCGCTCCTCGTGGAACAGCTTGGTATGCGGTTCCTGGGTTCGCGCGGTGACCCGCCAGTCGATGGTGCGCACGTCGTCGCCGGCCTGGTAGACCCGCACCTGGTCGAAGTCCACACCACGGCCGCGCAGTTTCGAATGGTGCAGGCCGATCAGCGGGCTGCGCTGGCTCGGCGTCGAGAACAGCCGTACTTCGCGCACGCGATGACGCATCTCGATCAACTCGGCGAGAGTGGTACGGATGCCGGGCTCGGCGGGTAGCGGGGTGATCATTGTCGGGGTCAGGCGACGGCGACGACGTCGAGAATCCGCTGGACGACCCGATCCTGGTCGATCCCCGCCGCCTCGGCTTCGAACGACAGGATGATGCGGTGGCGCAGTACATCGAACAGCACCGCCTGGATATCTTCCGGGCTGACGAAGTCGCGTCCGGCCATCCAGGCGTGGGCGCGGGCGCAGCGGTCGAGGGCGATCGAACCGCGGGGGCTGGCGCCGTAGGCGATCCACTCGGCCATTTCCGCGTCGAACTTGGCCGGGCTGCGGGTCGCCATCACCAGTTGGACCAGGTACTCCTCCACGGCGTCGGCCATGTACAGGCCGAGGATTTCCTTGCGCGCGGCGAAGATCGCCTGCTGGCTGACCCGGCGTTCGGGCTTGGCCTCGCCGTTGAGCGCTTCACCGCGGGCCTGCTGCAGGATCCGCCGTTCGACGGCGGCATCCGGGAAGCCGATCTTGACGTGCATCAGGAAACGGTCGAGCTGGGCTTCCGGCAATGGATAGGTGCCCTCCTGCTCGATCGGGTTCTGGGTCGCCATCACCAGGAACAGTGGCGACAGGTCATAGGTGCTGCGTCCAACGCTGACCTGGCGCTCGGCCATGGCTTCGAGCAGCGCCGACTGGACCTTGGCCGGGGCCCGGTTGATCTCGTCGGCCAGCACCAGGTTGTGGAAGATCGGCCCCTGCTGGAACACGAAGCTGCCGGTTTCGGGCCGATAGATCTCGGTACCGGTGATGTCGGCGGGCAGCAGGTCGGGCGTGAACTGGATGCGATGGAACTGCGCTTCGATGCCTTCGGCCAGCTCCTTGATGGCCTTGGTCTTGGCCAGGCCGGGGGCGCCCTCGACCAGCATGTGGCCGTCGGCCAGCAGGGCGATCAGCAGGCGCTCGATGAGCTTTTCCTGGCCGAGAATCTGCGCTGAGAGAAAGGTTCGCAGCGCCAGCAGCGCTTCACGATGTTCCATCGATGAGTGTTCCTGGAGAGGGGGGCGACGGCATGCGGATAAATGTCGTCGCCGGGGGCGTTACTTTAATCCATCGAGGGTCGTGGCGACTAACGGACAACGGGATTTTTCTGATTTTTCGGGAAAAATCCTGCGTTGTTGAGAGTCATTTCTCACGGATGCAGCGCACCTGCGCTTTTCAGCCCAGTTCGCTGACGTAGGTGCCGGTACCTTCCAGGATGTTCCTGAGGGTCTGCTCGATCTCGGCCAGTTCCGCGGCGTCGGTGCGGTGCAGGATTTCCAGGTGGTCCGCGCCATTGAGCGCATCGGCGTCACCCGGTGCGACTTCGATCAGCAGGCGGGTGGCGCCGAAGGTGACCTTGACCCCGTCCAGGGTCGACGGTTCGCCGTCCAGGGTGATTTCCAGCTCGTCCTCGTCCGGGTAGCGGGTCATCAGGAACATCTCGCCCTTGTCACTGTGGCAGCAGAGCATGGCCATGTTGTCTTCTTCATCGTCGCAGGGGTTGGCGATGAGGTGGGCGGTACTGAACGGCATGGGCTGGTGTCCTGTGGGGAGCGGGGGAGAGGCGATATTTTGCCTGTATCCGCAATATTTTTCAGGAACCGATGGCGACGGCCCGGCAATCGGCTCGCGGTTTCGCTTCGCCGACCGCCAGGAGACATTATGTAGGAAGTGTCTTGGTTCTAACTTCACTCATTCCATTTTGTGTTCAGAGTTCTCGTATAGACCTGTCATTTCTGACAGTAGACGATGTGCGACGAAGTCTTGATAATCATCGCCAAGCCGAGTTCCTGCGTTGTCCGGTTCAAGATTTTCCTGGAAATCTTCTAACGGAGGAATAAGGCCTTGAAAGTCTCGATCCTGATGTGTACCTACAATGGCCAACGATTTCTGGCCGAGCAGATCAACTCCTTTGAACGCCAGAGTCATTGCAACTGGAGCTTGGCGGTATCCGATGATGGCTCCAGTGATGCCACACTGGAAATAGTCGACAGTTGTACCGGTGATTGGCCAGCAGGACGGCTGAAGGTCTTTTCCGGTCCGCGCAAGGGCTTTGTCGCCAACTTCCTGTCATTGACCTTTCGTCCCGAAGTTCAGGCGGATTTCTATGCCTGGTCGGATCAGGACGATATCTGGAACGAAGACAAGCTCGAAACCGCGCTGATGTGGTTGCAGAGTGTACCCGGGCATGTGCCGGCGCTGTATTGCGGGCGTACCCAACTGATTTCGGAGTTGGGGATCGGCACCGGCCGATCCCCGCGTTTCTCGCTGCCGCCGGATTTTGCCAATGCCCTGGTCCAGAGCATCGGCGGCGGCAACACCATGGTGTTCAACCATGCCGCACGCGAACTGCTGCGCGAAGCGGGGGCCGATGTCCGCATTCCTTCCCATGACTGGTGGGCCTACCAACTGGTGTCCGGAGCCCGGAACGGGGTGGTTTTCTACGACCCACAGCCCAAGACGCTCTATCGCCAGCACAAGGCCAACCTGGTCGGCAGCAATGCCGGGTGGCTGGCCCGGCTCTATCGGATCCGCATGCTGATCCATGGGCGTTTCCATGAGTGGAACCGGCAGAACATCAGGGCTCTGGAGTTGATGAGCCATCGACTGGACCAGCAAAACATCGAATTGCTTTCGGCATTCAAGAATGCCCGTGAGCTGCCGCTTTGGCATCGAATATCCGGTATCAGGCGTTGCGGCGTCTATCGGCAGACACTGGGCGGCAATCTCGGATTGCTGTTTGCAGCGCTGCTCCGAAAGATCTGATTTTCTAAAAATTTTCAGTTTTCTACTGCCTGTTCATTGGAAACGGTGAGAGGCGATTGCGTCATTTTTTCTTCAGAGGTGCTGATTGAATGTATGAACTCACGAACGAATCGAGTGATATGTCGAGAGGGATCTGGCGCCATCGAAGTCTCATTCTGATGTTGGCGCGGCGTGACATTATCGGGCGCTATCGCGGGTCGATATTGGGAGTTGTCTGGTCGCTTATATATCCGCTATTGATGCTGGCTATCTACTCTTTTGTCTTTGGTGGGATATTCAAGTCGCACTGGGGAGCGGGTGACAGTTCGCCGTTGGAGTTCGCCCTGGTGCTGTTTCTAGGGCTGATAGTTTTCAACTTGTTCTCCGAATCCGTCAGCCGTGCGCCGGGAGTGATCTCGGCTCATGCCAGCTATGTCAGGAAAATCGTTTTTCCGCTGGAGATTCTGCCGGTGGTGCTGCTGTTGGGAGCGATGTTCCAGTTTCTGGTCAACCTGGGGGTCTGGCTGGTGTTCTGCGCGTTGTTTTTCCGGGTTCCGCCTCTCACGACCGTGCTGTTGCCCGTGGCGATTCTGCCGTTGCTGCTGTTCACCCTGGGAGTCTGCTGGGTATTGGCATCACTGGGGGCTTATCTGCGCGATATCGGTCATCTGGTCGGGGTGCTGGTGACCGCGCTGCTGTTCCTCTCTCCGATTTTCTATCCCGTCACGGCCCTGCCCGAGCGTTTCCAATACTTCATGACGCTCAATCCCCTGGCTCAGGTGATCGAGAACACCCGGCAGGTTTGCATCTGGAGCCGCTTGCCGGACCCCGGAGTCTGGTGCCTGTCATTGCTGGTCGGGGCGCTGGTGGCTTGGCTTGGTCTGAGATTTTTCCAGAAAACGCGTGGGGGATTTGCCGATGTCCTCTGATATTGCCATCGCTGCCGAAGGGCTCTGCAAGTGCTACCCGATCTACAACAAACCCAGCGATCGGCTGTTGCAGATGCTGTTTCAGCGGCACCAGTCCCGTTGTCGGGAGTTCTGGGCCCTGAACGGAGTGTCGTTCCAAATGAAGAAGGGAGAGTCCCTCGGCATCATCGGTCGCAACGGCTCTGGCAAATCGACCCTGCTGCAACTGATTTGCGGGACCCTGGCGCCGACGTCGGGAAACCTGCGTGTCCAGGGGCGGGTGGCGGCTTTGCTGGAGCTGGGTGCCGGTTTCAATGCCGAGTTCACCGGCCGCGAAAATATCTACATGTCGGCTGCGCTATACGGGTTGAGTGTCGAGCAGATCAATCAGCGCTTTTCCGCCATTGCAGCCTTTGCCGATATCGGCGGTTTCATGGAACAGCCGGTCAAGACCTATTCGAGTGGGATGTATGTGCGTCTGGCGTTTGCGGTCGTCGCTCATGTCGACGCCGGTGATCGACGAGGCGCTTTCGGTGGGGGATGCCTATTTCGCACAGAAATGCATGCGTTTTATCCGTCAGTTCAAGGAAAGGCATTCGCTGATTTTTGTCAGTCACGACACCGCTTCGGTGATCAATCTCTGTGACCGGGTGCTGTGGCTGGACCAGGGACATCCAAGGGAGCTGGGAGAGGCGCGATGGGTGTGTGAGCGTTATCTGAACGACCTGTTCCACACTGTGGGTGGCGATCATCCGATCAGTGCCGGGCAATCTCGGCCTCGGCATGCCAGTGCAACGAAGCGTCACGGTCAGGCTGCTCTGGAGTGGCGCGATCAGCGTGCAGACTATATCAATTCGAGTAACCTCAGGAATGACCTCGAGGTATTCCGCTTCGATCCGCAGACTCCTGGCGCATTCGGCGGGGAAGAAGCCCGCATCACCGAGGTGCGGCTGACCGATTCCACTGGCGCCGGGCTGACCTGGGTACTGGGCGGAGAGCGGGTCAACCTCAGAATCGAGGCCCAGACATCGGTTTTTCTCGATCGTCCCATCATCGGCTTCTTCGTCAAGGATCGTCTGGGGCAGACGCTGTTTGGCGACAACACCTACATCAGTCAACTGGGCAACATCCGCACCGCACAGGCGGGGTCGACATTGACTGCGGAGTTCGAGTTTTTCATGCCTTGGCTGGCCAAGGGCGACTACGTCATTCAGGTCGCTATCGCCAATGGCGAACAGCATGACCACAAGCAGTTGCACTGGTGCCACGAGGGCCTGCTCATAAGGTCGCACCACGATCCGGTGTCGACCGGAATCATTGGCATTCCCTTTCTTAATATAAGCCTCAGCGTCGATCGCTACTGAGCATCAAGGAAACCCATGCACCCATCGGCCATGCTTCACGGCAGAAATTTCATCGAGTCGATCCAATACCCGGACAACCGACGGGTCAGGATAGTTGAAGTGGGCTCCCAGGATGTGAATGGGTCGCTCAGGGCATTCATACCTGAAACCTATCACTACACTGGCTGTGATTTTGTTGAAGGCAGCAATGTCGACCTGGTCCTGGAGGATCCCTATTGTCTACCCTTTGCCGACGACTCTGTCGACGTGGTGATCGCCAGTTCCTGTTTCGAGCACTCCGACATGTTCTGGCTATTGTTCTTGGAGATTCTCAGGGTATTGAAGGACGATGGCCTGTTTTACCTGAACACCCCCAGCAACGGTTATGTTCATCGTCACCCGGTGGACAGTTGGCGTTTCTACCCGGATTCGGGCCGCTCGCTGGTGCAGTGGGGACAGCGAAATGGTTACTCGCCAGTACTGATTGAATCCTTCATCGGTGCTCAGATGGGAAACCGTCCCGAACAGCGCTGGAGTGATTATGTGGGCGTATTCGGCAAGACTACGGCCAGCGTTTCGCATCTCGGTTTTCGCCTTTCGGAAAAGTCCGGACAGGTCAGGCATTTGCAGCGCTACGGAGTCGATGTTTGGCAAGCCGAGCCCAGTGAACCTGAGGATCTGTTGAATATCCTCGGGCTGGAGCAGGCCAACGCCACCCTGAACGGACAGGTCAGCGGGTTGCAGAGGCAATGTG
Organism: Pseudomonas sp. Tof1; assembly: GCF_055390395.1. Lineage (NCBI taxonomy): Bacteria > Pseudomonadati > Pseudomonadota > Gammaproteobacteria > Pseudomonadales > Pseudomonadaceae > Pseudomonas > Pseudomonas sp. Tof1. The sequence continues at coordinate 2,241,331 of NZ_AP024344.1, forward strand.
TCGACCTGGGACGGCGAATCGGCGGTCTGGAGCAGGCCAACGAAGTCCTGCGCAGTCGTGTTTCTCAACTGAAAGGCTTGCATGATGCGTTGCTGGCTTCCAGGTCCTGGCGCCTGACGGCACCCTTGCGCAGGGTCAAGCAATGGCTATCGGGATCCGGCATTACGTTCAGACGCCGGTTATTGAAGACGTTGCGCTCGCTGGGGCGTTCTGCCTATCACCGCGCACCTGCCCTGATACGACCATTCCTGTTCCGGGTCGCGTTCAGGCTCTTCGGCGAGCACCTGTTGCGTGGACCCGGGCCTGTCATGACCGGTTTGCCGAGAGAGCCTGTGTGTAGCCTGGACTATCGGGAGTTAGTGGAGCGCACGCGGGCTGCTCCGATGCTCCGGGGGCAGAGTGTCGCGGTGGTGATTCATGTTTTTTATCCGGATGTCTTCCAGGAGATGGCAACTTATTTTCACCATTTGGGTGATGAGTGCCACTTTTACATCTCGGTTGCGGATGAGGCGGGTCGAACCCAGGTAATGCAGACGCTGCGGCATCAGGGAATCGAACGCTATGAACTGACGATCTGTCGGAACCGTGGGCGAAACTTTGCCCCCTGGCTGGTGGAGTACCGCGAGCAGATCCGCACTCACGACCTGATGTTGCATCTGCATACCAAGAAGTCGCTACGAACTGGAGAGGACCAGCAGGCCTGGCGGACTCACCTGTTCGATTGCCTGCTTGGCAGCCCAACGGTTGTCGAACTGATCCGAGGGATCTATCGGGATCGACCGCAAGCAGGTGTTATCGCTCCCGAAACCTATGAGCGAGGAGCCAGCTACTGGTTTCATCACTGGTTATCCGTAGGGCACTTGTTACCGGGATTTTTCTCCCGATTGGGCATTGATCACTATCCACGACGTGGCCTAATCGACTTTCCGGTGGGTGGCATGTTCTGGGCACGTGTTGATGCCCTGCGGCCTTTGTTGGCGGTTGAATGGACGTACGACGATTTTGAGGTCGAGCCGGCCGCGGACGATGGTACATTGCCCCACCTGATCGAGCGTGCCATCGGGGTCATCGCGGAGCACTCCGGCTACATCTATGGCGAGATCAATCCGCAGGCCGGGCGATTTCTGTGGGGAGCGGGTAGCAAGCTGTTGAGTCATTACCGGGTTACCAGTAGGCGGATCAGTGATGCCGGTGGGTTCCCGGTAGTGTCTTTCGACTTCTTCGATACGCTGTTCTCCAGGGTTTCGGTATCACCCGAGGATGTTCAGCATTACATCGGTTTTGAGCTGGAGCAGCGTTTGGGGGCACCTGTCGCTCAGGGCTTCTATGCCGTTCGAAGGGCGGCAGAGGCGCGAGCTCGCGAGCTCTCGAAAACCGGCGATGTCAGGTTGTCGGATATCTACGATTGTTTTTCCCTGTTCGGCTGGGGCGCTGCGTGCTCCAGGACAGCCATGGTTCTGGAACTGGAAATCGAGAGGCGCTGCCTGGTTCCGCGTCAGGCGGTGGTGGATGTGCTGGTCCGGCTGAAGCGCCAGGGTAAGCGGGTAATCATTGTCAGTGACAGTTATTTCGAACGTACCTTTCTCCTGGACGTGTTGAAACGCTTCGCGGTCATGGACTGTGTCGATGAAGTGTACGTGTCCTGTGAGGTTGGGCGTCGCAAGGATCGTGGTGACATCTGGCCTTATCTGATCGGTATCGAGGGCGTTTCCATCCGGCATATCGGTGACAACGAGCAGTCGGACATCCAGCAGGCATTGCGCAATGGTTTGTCGCCGGTGGGGATCTTGAATCCGGCCGTATTGGCCCAGGAGCGCGGACTCAGGCTACCGCCCGGTTGGCGTGAGGCCGAGCATGATTGGCGTGATGGCATCCTTCTGGGGCCGGCGGTTCAGGTGATTGCCAATGACCCGTTACTGGAGGAGGGTTTCAGGCCTCTTGTCCTGAACAGCCTGGTCGATGTCGGGTGTCTGGTCTACGGCCCGCTGGTCATGAGCTTTCTGAATTGGCTGGATAAAAAACTGGTTGCCGGACGCTATGAGCGCGTGTTGTTCCTGGCCAGGGACGGCTTCTACCTCAAGGAGCTTTTCAATCGGTATTATTCCAGCGTGTGCAGGGAAAGAACCGAGTACTTCTTTTGCTCGCGGCAATCTTTACTTGCCGTGTTATGGGCAGGGGGTATCGTCGTCGAGGATTTGCTCAGCGGTGGACATTTCCGCGGCAGCATGAGCGCCTTGCTGAAGGCCAGGTTGGGTTTCGAAACCTCGGATAGTGGTGACCTCATTGTTCTGCCGGGCGATGAGGCTCGCGTTCGGCAGTATGTATCGGCGCATCGTGAGGCCATCGCCCATTACTGTGCGGGGCAAAGGCTGGCGTTCACCCATTACCTGGACAGGCTGGGCATCCATTCCGGGGGACGCTATGCGGTGATCGACCTGGGGTACGCCGGCACCATTCAGTATCGCTTGCAGAGGATTCTTCAGTGCCCGCTGGATGGCTTCTACATGGTTACGAATAAGGCCGCTCAGCAAGTTGTCGACGAGGGAGGGCGGATCCACGGCTTTTTCAATGATGCTCTCGGCCTGGACAGGTCCATACAGCCGGTCGAAGCTCACAGCCTGGCGCTGGAGGCGGTTTTTTCCGCGCCTCATGGCCAAGTGACCGGCTACGTCCCGGCAGGTATCGTTTTCTCTGACAGGAATCAGTCGGCGCAGACCCTGGCTCAGGCCTTGCAGGAAGGTATTGGCAGGTATTTTTCCATGCTGCTCGATGCCTATGGTGAGTCGGTGCTGGATGTGGATTTTTCTCCGTTGACGGCGCAATACCCCTTCGAGTTGATGATCAGCGGCGGTATCGTTCTGCCCGAAAAATTCTCCCGCCAATTTACGGTCGAGGATGATTTTTGCGGTAATGGCGAGTTGAACGTCTCGCAATTCCTCGGGTTGCGTGTTTCTGTGTCTTGACGCTGGTATACCTGTCAATGTCCGAATATGTCGCAGCGTCGCAAGAACGCCTGTCGGCCCTCTCGTTAAGCTTCGCAACGGATAGTTTTTCCCCGGCCCCGGCCTGTAAAACCGGCGGCGGCCGTGGAAGAGGCTAATCTTCGAACGTGGATGTGACCCCTGGGTCGCGATCAGCATCATCAACCTGTCACTGTGCACTGCCCAAGCTACACCTGCCCAGTGATGAAGGCCCCCTTTTGCGGGGGAAACTCGCGACGCTTCTCTCTATATAAAACAAAGCCCAAGCGGAGTACCACAGATGGCGTTCTTCACCGCAGCCAGCAAGGCCGACTTCCAGCATCAACTGCAAGCGGCACTGGCGCAGCACATCAGCGAGCAGGCACTGCCACAAGTGGCGCTGTTTGCTGAACAGTTCTTCGGCATCATTTCCCTGGACGAACTGACCCAGCGTCGACTCTCCGATCTCGCCGGCTGCACCCTCTCAGCCTGGCGCCTGCTCGAGCGCTTCGACCACGCCCAGTCCCAAGTACGGGTCTACAACCCGGACTATGAACGCCATGGCTGGCAATCGACCCACACCGCCGTGGAAGTCCTGCACCACGACCTGCCGTTCCTGGTGGACTCGGTGCGCACCGAACTCAACCGCCGCGGCTACAGCATCCATACCCTGCAGACCACCGTGCTCAGCGTGCGTCGTGGCAGCAAGGGCGAATTGCTGGAGATTCTGCCAAAGGGTACCCAGGGCGAAGGGATTCTCAACGAATCGCTGATGTACCTGGAGATCGACCGTTGCGCCAACGCCGCCGAGCTGAACGTGCTGTCCAAGGAGCTGGAGCAGGTGCTGGCGGAAGTCCGGGTCGCGGTCGCCGACTTCGAGCCGATGAAGGCCAAGGTCCAGGAGCTGATCCAGGGCATCGACAACAGCCAGTTCGCCATCGCCGCCGATGAGAAGGCCGAAATCAAGAGCTTCCTCGAATGGCTGGTGAACAACCACTTCACCTTCCTCGGCTACGAGGAGTTCGTGGTCCACGGCGACCAGGACGGCGGTCACATCGAGTATGACCCCAATTCCTTCCTCGGCCTGACCAAGCTGCTGCGCGCCGGCCTCACCGCCGAAGACCTGCGCATCGAGGACTACGCCGTCGCCTACCTGGCCGAACCGACCCCGCTGTCGTTCGCCAAGGCCGCCCACCCAAGCCGTGTACACCGTCCGGCCTATCCGGATTTCGTCTCCGTGCGGATGATCGACGCCAACGGCAAGGTGATCAAGGAATGCCGCTTCCTCGGTCTCTACACCTCCTCGGTCTATGGCGAGAGCGTGCGGGTGATCCCGTACATCCGTCGCAAGGTCGAGGAAATCGAACGCCGTTCCGGCTTCCAGTCCAAGGCCCACCTGGGCAAGGAACTGGCCCAGGTACTCGAAGTGCTGCCGCGCGACGACCTGTTCCAGACCCCGGTGGACGAGCTGTTCAGCACCGTGATGTCGATCGTGCAGATCCAGGAGCGCAACAAGATCCGCGTGTTCCTGCGCAAGGACCCGTACGGCCGCTTCTGCTACTGCCTGGCCTATGTGCCGCGTGACATCTATTCCACCGAAGTGCGCCAGAAGATCCAGCAGGTGCTGATGGATCGCCTGAAGGCCAGCGACTGCGAGTTCTGGACCTTCTTCTCCGAATCCGTGCTGGCCCGTGTGCAACTGATCCTGCGGGTCGACCCGAAGAACCGACTGGACATCGATCCGGTGCTGCTGGAGAAGGAAGTGATCCAGGCCTGCCGCAGCTGGCAGGACGATTACGCCAGCCTGGTGGTCGAGAGCTTCGGCGAGGCCCATGGCACCAACGTGCTGACCGACTTCCCGAAAGGCTTCCCGGCCGGTTATCGCGAGCGTTTCGCCGCGCACTCGGCGGTGGTCGACATGCAGCACCTGCTGAGCCTGACCGAAGCCAATCCGCTGGTCATGAGCTTCTACCAGCCGCTGGGCCAGGTCGGTCAGCGTGAGCTGCATTGCAAGCTCTACCACGCCGATACCCCGCTGGCGCTGTCCGACGTGCTGCCGATCCTGGAGAACCTCGGCCTGCGCGTGCTGGGCGAGTTCCCCTACCGCCTGCGCCACAGCAACGGTCGCGAGTTCTGGATCCATGACTTCGCCTTCAGCGCCGCCGAAGGCCTGGACCTGGATATCCAGCAGCTCAATGACACCCTGCAGGACGCCTTCGTCCACATCGTTCGTGGCGATGCCGAGAACGACGCGTTCAACCGCCTGGTGCTGACCGCCGGCCTGCCATGGCGCGATGTGGCGCTGCTGCGTGCCTACGCCCGCTACCTCAAGCAGATCCGCCTCGGCTTCGACCTCGGCTACATTGCCAGCACCCTGAACAACCACACCGATATCGCCCGCGAGCTGACCCGGTTGTTCAAGACCCGTTTCTACCTGGCCCGCAAGCTCAGCGCCGAAGACCTCGACGACAAGCAGCAGCGCCTGGAGCAGGCGATCCTGACCGCGCTGGACGACGTCCAGGTGCTGAACGAAGACCGCATCCTGCGTCGCTACCTCGACCTGATCAAGGCGACCCTGCGGACCAACTTCTACCAGACCGACGCCAACGGCCAGAACAAGTCGTACTTCAGCTTCAAGTTCAACCCGCACGCGATCCCCGAGCTGCCCAAGCCGGTGCCGAAATTCGAGATCTTCGTCTATTCGCCACGGGTCGAGGGTGTGCACCTGCGTTTCGGCAACGTCGCCCGCGGCGGCCTGCGCTGGTCGGACCGCGAGGAAGACTTCCGTACCGAAGTACTGGGCCTGGTAAAAGCCCAGCAGGTGAAGAACTCGGTGATCGTGCCGGTGGGCGCCAAGGGCGGCTTCCTGCCACGTCGCCTGCCGCTGGGCGGCAGCCGTGACGAGATCGCGGCCGAAGGCATCGCCTGCTACCGCATCTTCATCTCCGGCCTGCTGGACATCACCGACAACCTGAAGGACGGCGCGCTGGTGCCGCCGGCCAACGTCGTGCGGCATGACGACGATGACCCGTACCTGGTGGTGGCGGCGGACAAGGGCACCGCGACCTTCTCCGACATTGCCAACGGCATCGCCATCGACTACGGCTTCTGGCTGGGCGACGCCTTCGCTTCCGGCGGCTCGGCCGGTTACGACCACAAGAAGATGGGCATCACCGCCAAGGGCGCGTGGGTCGGCGTGCAGCGTCACTTCCGCGAGCGTGGCATCAACGTCCAGGAAGACAGCGTGACCGTGGTCGGCATCGGCGACATGGCCGGCGACGTGTTCGGCAACGGCCTGCTGATGTCCGACAAGCTCAAGCTGGTCGCGGCGTTCAACCACCTGCACATCTTCATCGACCCGAACCCGGAGCCGGCGGCCAGCTTCGCCGAGCGCAAGCGCCTGTTCGACCTGCCGCGTTCGGCCTGGTCGGACTACGACACCAGCATCATGTCCGAGGGCGGCGGTATCTTCTCGCGTAGCGCGAAGAGCATCACCATCACCCCGCAGATGAAAGAGCGCTTCGACATCAGCGCCGACAAGCTGACCCCGACCGAACTGCTCAACGCCTTGCTCAAGGCGCCGGTGGACCTGTTGTGGAACGGCGGTATCGGCACCTACGTCAAGGCCAGCAGCGAAAGCCATGCCGATGTCGGCGACAAGGCCAACGACGCCCTGCGGGTGAACGGCAACGAACTGCGCTGCAAGGTGGTGGGCGAGGGCGGCAACCTGGGCATGACCCAGCTCGGTCGCGTCGAGTTCGGCCTCAACGGCGGCGGCTCCAACACCGACTTCATCGACAACGCCGGTGGCGTGGACTGCTCCGACCACGAGGTGAATATCAAGATCCTGCTCAACGAAGTGGTGCAGGCCGGCGATATGACCGAGAAGCAGCGCAATCAGCTGCTGGGCAGCATGACCGACGAAGTCGGCGGCCTGGTGCTGGGCAACAACTACAAGCAGACCCAGGCCCTGTCCCTGGCAGCGCGGCGTGCCTACGACCGCATCGCCGAGTACAAGCGCCTGATGAGCGACCTGGAAGGCCGTGGCAAGCTGGACCGTGCCATCGAGTTTCTGCCGTCGGAAGAGCAGATGGCCGAACGTGTTGCCGCCGGCCAGGGCCTGACCCGTGCCGAGCTGTCGGTGCTGATCTCCTATAGCAAGATCGACCTCAAGGCCGCGCTGCTCGACTCCAAGGTACCGGATGACGACTACCTGACCCGCGACATGGAAACCGCGTTCCCACCGATGCTGGTGAGCAAGTTCGCCGATGCCATGCGCCGTCACCGCCTCAAGCGCGAGATCGTCAGCACCCAGATCGCCAACGACCTGGTCAACCACATGGGCATCACCTTCGTGCAGCGCCTGAAGGAGTCCACCGGCATGAGCCCGGCGAACGTCGCCGGTGCCTACGTGATCGTGCGGGACATCTTCCACCTGCCGCACTGGTTCCGTCAGATCGAGGCCCTGGACTACAAGGTCGCGGCCGAGACCCAGCTGGAACTGATGGACGAGCTGATGCGCCTGGGCCGTCGTGCCACCCGCTGGTTCCTGCGTAGCCGTCGCAACGAGCAGGACGCCGCCCGTGACGTCGCGCACTTCGGTCCGCACCTGGCGGCGTTGGGCCTCAAGCTCGACGAACTGCTGGAAGGTCCGACCCGTGAAGTCTGGCAGACCCGCTACCAGGCCTACGTCAAGGCTGGCGTACCGGAACTGCTGGCACGCATGGTGGCCGGCACCACGCACCTGTACACCCTGTTGCCGATCATCGAAGCCGCCGACGTCACCGGTCACGACGCTGCCGAAGTGGCCAAGGCCTACTTCGCGGTGGGCAGTGCCCTGGACCTGACCTGGTACTCCCAGCAGATCAGCGACCTGCGCGTGGCCAACAACTGGCAGGCCCAGGCCCGTGAGGCGTTCCGCGACGATGTCGACTGGCAGCAGCGTGCGATCACCATCTCGGTGCTCAAGCTGGCCGATGCGCCGCAGGACATGGAGGCCCGTGTGGCCCTGTGGCTGGAGCAGAACGCGAGCATGGCCGATCGCTGGCGTGCGATGCTGGTGGAGATCCGTGCCGCCAGCGGCACCGACTACGCCATGTACGCGGTCGCCAACCGTGAGCTGATGGACCTGGCCCTGAGTGGTCAATCAGGGCTGTGATAGCCTGAAACAAGCTGTCATCAAAAAAAGCCCCGGCTCGTGAGAGTCGGGGTTTTTTTTCGGGTTCGGGTGGAGGGTCAGATACCGATATCGCCCAGGGTCCGCACGATATTGCGCAGGGTGCCGGCAATGGTCGGGTGTTCGAGTTCGAAGCGCTCGACCGCCAGGTTCACCCCGTCGGCCAGGTTGGTGTCCTGGGTTGCGCTTTCCAGTTGCAACTGCAGTGCGATCTGCTGCATCAGGTCCTGCAGATGGGCGCGCTCGGCCTCGGACAGCGGCGGGTTCTGTTCAAGTTGCTCGCGCAGGGTGTCGAGTTGTTCTTGCAGTTCGCGGGCAGGCATGGTGGTTTCCTTCTATGGATAGTCTCTGGCATAGACCTTCGTGACGCGATAAAGGTCGGTGCCTGACTTTCAGCGTAATCCACCGCGGCGATTCGTGCCTGATCCCCATCAATGCCACGTATCAGGGCTTCTCGCCCTTGAGGCGACGCAGGGCGATGTCGGCGAGGCAAGTGGACAGTTCGCCGAGGTGGTCGATCACCGAATGCACGCCGAGGCTGAACAGTTCCACGGTCGCCTTGCCGCGCTTGCTTTCCCGCTCCTGGCGGCTCAGTGCCTGCCATTCCACCGGGGTCAGGCCGCACAGCGGGCCGCAGGAGGCCAGGCCGATGGTCCACAGCCCGGCATTGAGCCCCGACTGCAGCAGGCGCGGCTCGCCGCTGACCAGCACGCAGCCCTCCAGTTGCGGCACGCCAAGGCCCATCAATGCCTGCCAGCAGGCGTTGGGCGATGGCCAACGGGCGTCAGGGCAGGCGCCAGCCGGTTTCACCCAGGCCGGCAGGGTCGCGGCCAGGGGCGTGCTGACCTCATGGGGCAATTCATCCATCCAGGCGCAGGGTACGCCGAGCTGCTGCATATCCTGCAACACTTCCAGTGCGCCAGGGGTGGCGTGGCTGTGTTCATCCGGGCGTTGGCCATGTCGGGCGCGGGCACCGAAATCCACCAGGCAGCCGGTCAGGCCGAACAGCAGGGCAGTGGGGTTGGGCAGTGGTGCGGCGGCGGTGAGTGGCATGGCAACGTCCTTGAAATAACTTCGCAGAATAAGGCGTTGCCATGACAGTTGAGTGACTCCTTGCTGTCGGTCCTACTTGTAATTCTTTGTAGGACTGGTCTGGGTCATACTGCCTAAATGCAGGTATCCGCTTTATACTGACCCCAATTGTCAGGGCATGGCGCCCGCATCCCGTCTCGTCCAAGGAGTTTCTTTTTATGCGCTGGATCGATCGTCTAGCTCAAGTGTCTTTGTGTGCCAGCATGGCGCTGGTGCCATTCGCCGCGCACGCGGCCGACGAAGATCCGTGGGAAAGCGTCAACCGTCCAATCTTCAAGTTCAACGATACGCTGGACACCTACGCCCTGAAACCCTTGGCCCAGGGCTATCAGGCCGTGACCCCGCAGTTCCTGGAAGACGGCATCCACAACATCTTCCGCAACTTCGGCGACGTCGGCAACCTGGTCAACGACGTCCTGCAATTCAAGCCCCAGGCGGCGGGTGTCGATACCGCGCGCCTGCTGTTCAACACCACCCTGGGTGTGGGCGGCTTCTTCGATGTCGGCACCAAAATGGGGCTGCAGCGCAACGACGAAGACTTCGGCCAGACCCTCGGCCATTGGGGCCTGGACAGCGGCCCTTACGTGGTCATTCCATTCTTCGGCCCGAGCACCCTGCGCGATGCACCGGCCAAGGTGGTCGACAGCTACACCGAACCCTACCGCTATATCCACGACGTGCCAGCGCGCAACATCACCATGGGCCTGGACGTGATCGACACCCGTGCCAGCCTGCTGTCGAGCGAGAAGCTGATCAGCGGCGACAAGTACATCTTCATCCGCAACGCCTACCTGCAGAACCGCGAGTTCAAGGTGAAGGACGGCAAGGTCGTCGACGACTTCTAGTTGTCGGCCGGCCAACAAAAAGGCGACTCCTGGAGTCGCCTTTTTCATTTCACACCCGCTTCGCAAGCGCCGCTGGCCCTTGCGGGCGCCGGGTTTGCCGGCGAACCGCCAAGATCCCGGGGATCTGCCTCAACTCATCTTGAGAATGTGCAACCCCAACCGCTGCCCACCATCCTGATCCCGCACCCAAACCACCTCGGTCTCCGCCTCCAGCCCCCTCAGCGACGGATGATCGGAGTCGATCCTCACCAGCAACTGATCGCCGGCCTTGAACGCCCGCGGCGCCGCCACCTGCATCCCGCTGCTGGACAGGTCCACGCACACCGCCGAAATCTCCAGCCCGGCATGGATCAGCGTCACGTCGGCATCGACGCGCATCCGGATGTAATCACGCTTTTCCTCGTAGTCACGATCGGTTTGGCTCATCGACTCCATCCTTCGATTCCGTTGTGGTTTTCACACTTCTTATAACTCCCGGTGATTTGAGGTGTAAAGACCTCAAGCGACCATCGGCATGAGCTTGAAACGCCCGGTGGATGAGAGTACCGTCTGCGCCTTAGAAGGGCACCTCTGATACCGATGCACCGGACCTGATCGTTCGGTCGGCTCGAACCGGAGAGGCTAGAAAGCGAATCCAGTAGTACGAGCGGGGTCCAGGCCCTGCTGTCTACGCCAACCTAATTCTGGCGCCGTTTGCCCACATGCAGAAAACCAGTGCCACGCTGCTGATAATAGATGACGACGAAGTAGTGCGCGCAAGCCTTGCGGCCTATTTGGAAGACAGCGGATTCAGCGTCCTGCAAGCCGGCAACGGCCTGCAGGGACTTCAGGTATTCGAGCAAGCAAGGCCCGACTTGGTGATCTGTGACCTGCGCATGCCTCAGATGGGCGGCCTGGAACTGATCCGCCAGGTCTCCGACCTTTCGCCGCAGACCCCGGTGATCGTGGTCTCGGGCGCTGGCGTCATGAACGATGCCGTCGAGGCCCTGCGCCTGGGCGCGGCAGACTACCTGATCAAGCCCCTCGAAGACCTCGCCGTGCTGGAGCACTCCGTGCGCCGGGCCCTTGATCGGGCGCGCCTGCTGCTGGAGAACCAGCGCTACCGCGAAAAGCTCGAAGCCGCCAACCGCGAACTCGAAGCCAGCCTTCACCTGCTGCAGGAAGACCAGAACGCCGGGCGCCAGGTGCAGATGAACATGCTGCCGGTCAGTCCGTGGAGCATCGACGATTTCCACTTCGCCCACCAGATCATCCCGTCCCTGTACCTGTCCGGCGACTTCGTCGACTACTTCCGGGTCGACGAGCGGCGGGTGGCGTTCTACCTGGCGGATGTCTCGGGGCATGGCGCTTCGTCGGCGTTCGTCACCGTCCTGTTGAAGTTCATGACCACGCGCCTGCTGTTCGAGTCCAAGCGCAATGGCACGCTGCCGGAGTTCAAGCCCTCGCAGGTGCTGGGCCATATCAACCGCGGGTTGATCAACTGCAAGCTGGGCAAGCACGTGACCATGGTCGGTGGCGTGATCGACGAGGAAACCGGACTGCTGACCTACAGCATCGGTGGCCACCTGCCGCTGCCGGTGCTCTACACCCCGGACAGCGTGCGTTACCTGGAGGGGCGTGGTCTGCCGGTCGGCCTGTTCAACGAGGCCGCCTACGAGGATCACATTCTGGAGCTGCCGCCGACATTCAGTCTTACACTGATGTCTGATGGCATTCTGGACCTTTTGCAACAAGATACACTCAAAGAGAAAGAGGCTGCCTTGCCTGAACTGGTGAGAACAGCCGGGGGCAGCCTGGATGGCTTGCGCCAGGTTTTTGGATTGGCCACGCTAGGGGAGATGCCGGATGATATCGCCCTGTTAGTGTTGAGCAGGAACCTTTGATGAGTACCGGTAGAATCCAATTCGCCGAGCAGGATGGCACCTTCGTTCTGAAGTTCGTGGGTGAAGTGCGCCTGACCCTGTGTTCGGCGTTGGATGCCACGATCGAGAAGATCTTCACGGCGCTGAACTTCACCGCGATCGTGATCGACCTGACCGAAACCCGCAGCATCGACAGTACCACGCTGGGCTTGCTGGCCAAGCTTTCGATCCTGTCGCGGCAGAAAGTCGGCCTGTTGCCGACGCTGGTGACTGTCCACGACGACATTACCCGCCTGCTGCAGTCCATGGGCTTCGACCAGGTGTTCAACATCGTGAACCGCCCGATTCCGTGCCCGGAATGCCTGACCGACCTGCCCTCGCAGGACCAGTCGGAAGAAGTGGTGCGGGTCAAGGTGCTGGAAGCGCACAAGATCCTGATGGGGCTGAACGACTCCAACCGCGAAGCGTTTCACGACCTGGTGAACGCGCTGGAGCGCAGTTGAGCCACTGACGCCTCAAGGCGTACAAAAAAGGGCGACATCCCTACGGATGTCGCCCTTTTTGCGCTGGCCATGTCAAAGGCTAGTCCGTGTTTTCCAGGGGATGATCTGCTGTGGGAGGAGGATTCACCGAGGCGTCGGGAACGATAACACCGCTCCAGCTGACTCCCGGGGCAGCATCACCGTCCCTCCAGCAACGCCCCCGCCTGATCCAGCAACGCCAGCGGGTCCTGCGCCTTGTGAATATCCACCGACAGCAACTGGCGGAACCGCCGCGCCCCCGGAAAGCCGGTGCCCAGCCCCAGCACATGGCGGGTCACATGATGCATGGCCCCGCCACTGGCAATATGTTCGGCCACATACGGCCGCAACTGCGCCAGCGCCTCGGCCCGGGAAATCACCGGTGCCGTGCTGCCGAACAGCCGCTGATCCACTTCAGCCAGCAGGTACGGGTTGTGATAGGCCTCGCGCCCCAGCATCACCCCGTCGAAGGTCTGCAGGTGCTCCTGGCACTGCTCCAGCGTCTTGATCCCGCCGTTGAGCACGATCTCCAGCTGCGGGAAGTCCTGCTTCAGGCGCGCCGCCACGTCATAGCGCAGCGGTGGAATCTCGCGGTTCTCCTTGGGTGACAGCCCCTCCAGGATCGCGATCCGCGCATGCACGGTAAAACTGCCGCAACCGGCCTCGCGCACCGTGCCGACGAAATCGCAGAGTTCTTCATAACTGTCGCGGCCATTGATGCCGATACGGTGCTTGACCGTCACCGGAACCGACACCGCATCGCGCATGGCTTTCACGCAATCGGCCACCAACTGTGGATGGCCCATGAGGCAGGCACCGATCATGTTGTTCTGCACCCGGTCGCTGGGGCAGCCGACATTGAGGTTGACCTCGTCGTAGCCGGCGTCCTCGGCCAGCCGCGCGCAGGCGGCCAAGTCGGCCGGTACGCTGCCACCCAGTTGCAGTGCCAGCGGGTGCTCGGAAGCGTTGTAGCGCAGGAAGCGTTCACGATCGCCATGGAGAATGGCGCCGGTGGTGACCATCTCGGTGTAGAGCAGGGTGTGCCTGGAAAGCAGGCGCAGAAAGTACCGACAATGGCGGTCAGTCCAGTCCATCATGGGCGCCACGCTGAAGCGGCGCGAGGGCTCGGGGCGGGAGGAGGTAACGTCGTTCAAGGGCATGGAAAATCGGTCGCTGTGGGCGCGGCCGGCGCGAATGGGTAGGGCGCTGGCTTGAGTGGCGTGGGGCTGAATGAGGGAGTTTACCAGAATATGGGGTGGCTCACAGGAAGGGGGTAGGGTAAGAGAGCAGGATTACGATCAAAGCGCCCTCAGTAGTCCTTCCAGCACCCTGTGCTCCCAGGTGCTGAGCAGGGCAATGGGATCAGTCCCGTATCGATCTCCAGGCGCGAGCTGCCATTTCCTCCCATCCGGGCTCTCAGCCTGCTCGCAGTAGTCGAGCTTATCGCCATCGTTGCAAATCGTGATTTGCCACCCCTCGACATCGACCGCAAAGTGGCCGGTGTCGGCCCCGTTCCCGGTTTGTCTGCCGGCTTTCACCATCGTTCGTCGTCCAAGAACGACATCTCGCAGCACTTGGCAGACTTCCCGTGTCATGAGCACGCCAGTGAATACCTCATCGCAATCGCCAACCATGGTGGAAGGACTCATCGCAGCTTACCTCCGGCATACATTTTCAGAGCCTGGCGTAGCATATATTTGGAAGACGGGAGAAGGCTTACTTTTACACCTGCCGTACTTATAAAAATAAGTCCGTCCCAATTTCCCCAATTTCCCATCAGTGTCGATAGGTATTGAGGTATCCCCCCTGGGGGGATAGGATGAGGGCATTCCCAAGCTACTACGCCCCCGGACGCCAAGCCCATGACCTGGCTACTCACCAAGTACTTCGTCACCTCCGCCATCGTCGTGCTGGTGTCGGAGTTCGCCAGGCGCAGTGACAGGCTGGGCGGGCTGGTTGCGGCGCTGCCGCTGGTGACGCTGTTGACGCTGATCTGGCTGTACTATGAGCAGCAGAGCCCGGAAAAGATCGCCAATCATGCCTGGTACACCTTCTGGTACGTCGTGCCGACGCTGCCGATGTTCCTGGTGTTTCCGCTGCTGCTGGCGCGGCTGGGGTTCTGGTGGGCGCTGCTGGTCGGGATCCTGATCAGCCTGGCGGCGTTCCTGCTGTTCGCCCTGGTGTTGCGTCGATTCGGCATCGACTTGCTTTGAGCTTGGAGAGCAACCCCTCCTGGGGGATACTGAGTGTTTATTCCCGCCGGACCGTGCCATGAGCCAACCCACACCGCCGCATGACCACACGCATCAATCGCATGAGGCCATCGTGAAGCGCCTCAAGCGCGCCGAAGGTCACCTGCGCAGCATTGTCACGATGATCGAGCATGGCCGTGCCTGCGTGGATATCGCCCAGCAACTGCACGCGGTCGAAAAGGCGGTCTGCCAGGCCAAGCGTACGCTGATCCAGGATCATATCGACCATTGCCTGGAGCACGCCGTCGGTGCCTTGGCCGATGGCGAAAGGGCGCCGCTGGAAGAGTTCCGGCAGATCACCAAGTACCTGTAAGGCGCTGCGCGCCATCTGCGTGACCGGCCAGTTGTCTACTGTGCCCCGCCGGTTTCGATCATGCTCCTGAGCAGGTTGGCCATCTCGTCGAACAAAATCTGCACCGAACGCAACGACAGGTTGTCCGGCCGCGTCAGCAGCCAGATATCCGTATCACACCCCTCCAGCGGCCCGCTCAGCCGTTCCACGCCTTCCAGGCTGTTGACCATGAAGTCGGGCAGGGCCGCCACGCCCAGGCCGGCACCGACCAGGCCGCCGACCGAGGACATGCTGCTGCAACGATAGCGTGGCACCAGGCCAGGGTAGACCTGCTGGCGCCATACCACCGAGATATGCTCGGCCAGGGAGTCGTTCGGGGCGATCCAGGGCTGCTCGGTGGGTGACTGCCGATAGCCCTCGCGAAAACTCGCGTGCCCGCAGACGAAGTAGGAGCTCTTGCCCAGGCGCCGTCCCACCAGGTGCTCGGGGGGCGAGTTGGACAGGCGCAGGGCAATGTCCGCATCACGCCGGCTCAGGCTGGCGAAGTTGTTGGAGGTGGCGATCTCTAAGGAAATGGCCGGGTAGCGCGGCATCAGCGTCGAGAGCCCGGGCAGCAGCAGGCTGCGCAGCACCGCATCGGTGCAGGTCAGGCGCACCGTGCCGCTGATGACGTTTTCCCCATGGGCCAGGGCGATGCGCGCCGTCTCCAGCGCCTGCTCGGCCCGTTCGGCCTGCTCGGCGATCGCCTTGGCGCTTTCGGTGGGGGTGTAGCCGCGGCGGTTCTTGTCGAACAGCGCGACTTCCAGGTTGGCCTCCAGCTTGCGGATCGCCCGGAACACCGTCGAGACGTCCACCTGCAGTTGCTCGGCGGCCCTGGCCAGGGTGCGTCCGCGCACCAGTGCCAGCACCAGGTGCAGGTCACTGTGGGTGACTTGATATTGCATCGTTGCAATCTTCCTTTGCCAGTTTGCCGATGTGGCTTGCGTTGGTGCCACCTTATACTCGGCGTGCTACTGCGAATCAATGGCACACGGACGGGCGCGCAGGTCTGTGCAGGACCACCGCCCGCCGTTGGCCAAATAACAAATACGCTGTGCAGGCTCGCGAACCGTTTCGCTGGAGCCCGTCAGCGCCAAGGATGTACCCCGTCATGAATTCCCCAGTCTCCCCTCGTGTCGTGCAGCTCAATGAAGCGAACATCTTCCTCAAGGAGAACCCCGACATCCAGTTCGTCGACCTGCTGATCACCGACATGAACGGTGTCGTGCGTGGCAAGCGCGTCGAGCGCGGCAGCCTGCACAAGGTTTACGAGAAAGGCATCAATCTTCCCGCTTCGCTATTCGCCCTGGACATCAACGGCTCCACCGTCGAAAGCTCGGGCCTGGGCCTGGACATCGGCGATGCCGACCGCATCTGCTACCCGATCCCCAACACCCTGAGCGCCGAGCCCTGGCAGAAGCGCCCGACCGCGCAATTGCTGATGACCATGCACGAGCTTGACGGCCGGCCGTTCTTCGCCGACCCGCGGGAAGTGCTGCGGCAGGTGGTGCAGAAGTTCGATGCGCTGGGGCTGACCATCTGCGCGGCATTCGAGCTGGAGTTCTACCTGATCGACCAGGAAAACGTGAACGGCCGGCCGCAGCCGCCACGCTCGCCGATCTCCGGCAAGCGGCCGATGTCGACCCAGGTGTACCTGATCGACGACCTCGACGAGTACGTCGACTGCCTCCAGGACATGCTCGAAGCGGCGAAGGAGCAGGGCATCCCGGCCGACGCGATCGTCAAGGAAAGTGCCCCCGCGCAGTTCGAGGTCAACCTGCACCACGTGGAGGATGCGCTCAAGGCCTGTGACTACGCGGTGCTGCTCAAGCGCCTGGTGAAGAACATCGCCTACGACCACGAGATGGACTCGACCTTCATGGCCAAGCCCTATCCGGGCCAGGCCGGTAACGGCCTGCATGTGCACATCTCGCTGATCGACAAGCAGACCGGCAAGAACATCTTCGCCACCGACGACCCGCAGACCCACGCGCCGTTGCGCCACGCAATCGCCGGGGTGCTGGAAACCATGCCGGCGTCGATGGCCTTTCTCTGCCCCAACGTCAACTCCTACCGCCGTTTCGGCGCCCAGTTCTATGTGCCCAACGCGCCGAGCTGGGGCTGGACAACCGCACCGTGGCTGTACGCGTGCCCACCGGTGGCGCCGATGCCATTCGTATCGAACACCGCGTCGCCGGTGCCGATGCCAACCCGTACCTGATGATGGCGTCGATCCTGGCCGGTATTCATCACGGCCTGACCCACCAGCTCGAACCCACCGACCCCATCGATGGCAACGCCTACGAGCAACTGGAGCAGAGCCTGCCGAACAACCTGCGCGACGCCTTGCGCGAGCTGGACGACAGCGAGGTGCTGAACCAGTACATCAGCCCCGAGTACATCGACATCTTCGTGGCGTGCAAGGAGGCCGAGATGCAGGAGTTCGAAACCACCATTTCGGACCTCGAATACAACTGGTACCTGCACACCGTCTGAGGAAGCCGGCAATGAAAGCGACAACACGTGAACAGTGGGAACAGCGCTTCAACGGCTTGAGCATCGAAGGTCGGGCCTTCATCGACGGCAGCTATCGGGACGCTGTGGCCGGTGGTTCATTCGCCAAGTCCAGCCCGGTGGACGGTCGGCTGCTGGCGGACATCGCCAGTTGCATGGCCGAAGACGCCGAGCTGGCGGTGCAGGCCGCCCGGGCCAGTTTTGAGCGCGGTGACTGGCGCAACCAGGCGCCAGCGCAACGCAAGCGCGTGCTCATCGGTTTCGCCGACCGGCTGCTGGCCCATGCCGAGGAGCTGGCGCTGCTGGAAACCCTGGACATGGGCAAGCCCATCGGCGACTCGTTGAGCATCGACGTGCCTGCGGCGGCCAACGCTCTTCGCTGGAGCGCCGAGGCCATCGACAAGGTGTATGACGAAGTCGCCCCGACGCCCCCTGACCAGTTGGGCCTGGTCACCCGTGAGCCGGTCGGCGTGGTCGCGGCCATCGTGCCGTGGAACTTCCCGCTGATGATGGCCTGCTGGAAGCTCGGCCCGGCGCTGGCCACCGGCAACTCGGTGATCCTCAAGCCTTCCGAGAAATCACCGCTCACCGCGATTCGTATCGCCCAGCTCGCCCTCGAAGCAGGCATTCCGGCGGGTGTGTTCAACGTGCTGCCGGGCTTCGGCCACACCGTCGGGCAGGCCCTGGCCCTGCACATGGACGTGGACACCCTGGTGTTCACCGGCTCCACCCGCATCGCCAAGCAACTGCTGGTCTATGCCGGCGAGTCGAACATGAAGCGGGTCTGGCTGGAGGCCGGTGGCAAGAGCCCGAACATTGTGTTTGCCGATGCGCCGGACCTGCAGGCCGCCGCCGAAGCCGCCGCCGCGGCCATCGCCTTCAACCAGGGCGAAGTGTGCATCGCCGGCTCGCGCCTGCTGGTCGAGCGCTCGGTCAAGGCCCGCTTCCTGCCCCTGGTGATTAAGGCGCTGCAACAGTGGAAACCCGGCCACGCCCTGGACCCGGACACCCGCGTCGGTGCCCTGGTCGACGACGGCCACCTGCAAACGGTGCTGGGCTTCATCGAGTCCGCCCGGCAGGAGGGGGCGCAACTGGTCAGTGGTGGCCGGCGGGCGTTGCAGGATACCGGTGGCAGCTACGTCGAGCCGACGGTCTTCGACGGCGTTGACAACGCCATGCGCATCGCTCGGGAAGAGATTTTCGGACCGGTGCTCTCGGTCATCGATTTCGACGACGAGGCCGAAGCCGTGCGTATCGCCAACGACACCCCTACGGCCTGGCGGCTGCCGTGTGGACGCAGAACCTGTCGCGGGCCCATCGCCTGGCGCGGGCGTTGCGCGCCGGCAGCGTGTGGGTCAACCAGTACGACGGCGGTGACATGACCGCGCCGTTTGGTGGCTTCAAGCAGTCCGGTAACGGCCGCGATAAATCGCTGCATGCCTTCGACAAATACACGGAGCTGAAGGCGACCTGGATCAAGCTCTGACGGGCATCGCTTTCATGTTCGAGGAATTTCGCTATGAACAATCACGTTGCAAGTTTCTACGCGGCGTCGCGTAACCTGAACACCGACTATCCAGCCCTCACCGAGTCGGTGGAGACGGATGTCTGCATCATCGGCGCGGGCTACACCGGGCTGTCCACCGCGCTGTTCCTGCTGGAGCACGGCTTCAGGGTCACGGTGCTGGAGGCGGCCAGGGTCGGCTTCGGCGCCTCGGGCCGCAATGGCGGGCAGATCGTCAACAGCTACAGCCGCGATATCGATGTCATCGAGCGCCAGACCGGTGCCCGCCAGGCACAACTGCTGGGCGAAATGGCCTTCGAGGGCGGGCGGATCATCCGTGAGCGCGTCGCGCGCTACGGTATCGACTGCGACCTGAAGGACGGCGGCGTGTTCGCCGCCATCACCCCCAAGCAACTGGCTCACCTGGAATCGCAGAAGAAGCTCTGGGAGCGTTACGGGCACACCCAGCTCGAACTGATGGACGAGCGGCGGATCCGCGAGGTGGTCGGCACCGACCGTTATGTCGGCGGCATGCTCGACATGAGCGGCGGTCACATTCATCCGCTCAACCTGGCCCTGGGTGAAGCGGCGGCCGTCGCCTCGCTGGGTGGCGCCATCCACGAACAGAGCCCGGCGACCCGGATCGAGCGGGGCGAGCACCCGGTGGTGCACACACCGAAAGGCCAGGTGCGGGCCAAGTTCGTCGTGGTGGCCGGCAACGCCTACCTCGGCGGGTTGGTGCCGGAGTTGGCTGCCAAGTCCATGCCGTGCGGTACCCAGGTGCTCGCCACCGAGCCGCTGCCCGAGGACCTGGCGCGCAGCCTGCTGCCGCAGGACTACTGCGTGGAGGACTGCAACTACCTGCTCGACTACTTCCGCCTCACCGCCGACCGCCGCCTGATCTACGGCGGTGGCGTGGTCTATGGCGCGCGTGACCCGGCGGATATCGAGGCGATCATCCGGCCGAAAATGCTCAAGACCTTCCCGCAGCTCAAGAACGTGAAGATCGACTTCACCTGGACCGGCAACTTCCTGCTGACCCTGTCGCGCCTGCCGCAGGTCGGTCGCCTGGGCGACAACATCTACTACTCCCAGGGCTGCAGTGGGCACGGTGTGACCTACACCCACCTGGCCGGCAAGGTGCTGGCCGAGGCCCTGCGCAGCCAGGCCGAGCGTTTCGACGCCCTGGCGGGCCTGACCCACTACCCATTCCCCGGTGGGCGACTGCTGCGCGTGCCGTTCACGGCCATGGGCGCCGCCTACTACCAGTTGCGTGATCGCCTGGGTATCTGAGTGTCGGCCGTCGGCCCTGCGCCGGCGGCATTTTCTGGAGATTGACCATGTCCCGCGTGCCCCTGATCGGTGTCACCGCCTGCCGACAACTGCTCGGCAAATACGATTCCCACACCGTCGGCGACAAGTATGTCGAAGCCGCAGCCCAGGCCGGGCTGCCGGTGTTGCTGCCGGCGCGCAGCAGGCCCAGCGATCCGCGGGATCTGCTGGAACACCTCGATGGCCTGCTGTTCACCGGTTCGCCTTCCAACGTCCATCCCTCCCTCTACCAGGGCGAGCCGAGCCTGGAAGGTACCGCCCACGATGCGGCCCGCGACGCCAACACCTTGCCGCTGCTGCGCCTGGCGATCGACCGGGGCATCCCGGTGTTCTGCATCTGCCGCGGCTTCCAGGAACTCAACGTCAGCCTGGGCGGTTCGCTGCACCAGCGCGTGCAGGAGCTGCCCGGTTTCCTCGATCACCGCGAACCGCAAGGGGAAACGCTGGCCGAACACTACGCGCCGCAACATGCGGTCCACGTGCAACCCGGCGGCGTGTTCGAGCAGCTCGGCCTGCCAGCCGAGTTTCGCGTTAACTCGCTGCACAGCCAGGGCATCGACCGCCTGGCGCCCGCCCTGCGGGTCGAGGCGCTGGCCCCGGATGGTCTGGTCGAAGCCGTTTCCGTCCATGACTCGCGAGGCTTTGTCGTGGGCGTGCAATGGCACCCGGAGTGGCGCCTGGAGGACAACCCCGAGTCGCGCACGCTGTTCCAGGCATTCAGGGCGGCCTGCCAACGCTACGCCGAGGCACGTGCGGCGCGCTGACGGGAACCTGGACCTGATCCAGCGGCACTGAAAATAATTCCAAAAGGTGACAAAGGCTTATGAGTGAATACATCGAGGCCGCCCGGGGCCGCGAGACAACTGGCACGGACGACTCCGTGAACGCCAAGGGCCTGGCCCAGGGCAAGGTTGGGCTGTTGGCCTGTGTGGTGCTGGGCATATCGACCATCGCGCCGGTCTACACCCTGACCGGCGCACTGGGGCCCACCGTGCGGGAAGTGGGCGTGTATCTGCCCGCGGTGTTCATCGTCGGCTTCCTGCCGATGCTGCTGGTCGCGCTGGGCTATCGCGAACTGAACGCGGCCGAGCCGGACAGTGGCACCTCGTTCACCTGGTCGGCCCGGGCGTTCGGCCCGATGATCGGCTGGATCGGCGGCTGGGGGCTGGTCACGGCGACCACCATCGTGCTGTCCAACCTCGCCGGCGTGGCCGTGGACTTCTTCTACCTGTTCCTCGCCCAGCTCACCGGTATCCCGGAACTGGCGCAGATGCGGGAAAACCTGCTGGTCAACATCGTCACCTGCTGCGTGTTCATCTCCATCGCGGTGTGGATCAGTTGCCGCGGCATCGGCATGACCATGCGCGTGCAGTATGCCCTGGTCGCCCTGCAGTTGCTGGTGCTGATCGGCTTCTCCGTCGCGGCGTTCCAGGCCGCGCCCCCCTCGGCACCGGTGGTGTTCCATGCCGAATGGTTCAACCCCTTCAACATCGAGTCGTTCTCGGCCTTCGCCGCGGGGCTGTCGTTGTCGATCTTCATCTTCTGGGGCTGGGACCTGTGCCTGACCGTCAGTGAGGAATCGGTCGGCAGCGAAAAAGTGCCCGGACGTGCCGCCACCTTGACGGTGCTGGTGATCCTGGCGCTGTACCTGTTCACCGCTGCCGCGACCCTGCAGTTCGCCGGCATTGGCGAGACGGGCTGGGGCCTGGGCAATCCGCAGATCCAGGAAAACGTCTTCGCCCACCTGGCCGGTCCGGTGATGGGGCCGCTGGCGATCCTGATGTCGGTGGCGGTACTGGCGAGTACTGCCGCGTCGCTGCAATCGACCTTCATCTCGCCGGCGCGCACCCTGTTGGCGATGGGTTACTACGGGGCGGTTTCGCAACGTTTCGCCAGCATCTGCCCACGCTCGCGCACTCCGCGCTACGCCACGATCGCCGCGGGCATCGCCACCGGGGCGTTCTACGTGACCATGCGCACCCTGAGCGACAACGTGCTGGCGGACACCATCACCGCCCTGGGCATGATGATCTGCTTCTACTACTCGCTGACGGCGTTCGCCTGCGTCTGGTATTTCCGCCACAGCCTGTTCTTCAGCCTGCGGCATTTCCTCATGCGCGGCCTGTGCCCGTTGCTCGGGGCGACGATGCTCTCGGTGATCTTCTGGCAGACGGCGTTCGACAGCATCTCCCCCGAGTTCGGCAGTGGTTCGCATATCGCGGGCGTGGGGCTGGTGTTCATCATCGCCATGACCATCCTGCTGCTGGGCCTGGTGCTGATGCTGTTCGCCCGTTGGCGGACCCCGGCGTTTTTCCTGGGCAGTACCTTGTCGGTGGTGACCAGGCACTGAGAAGAGGGCGCAGGTCCTTCGCGGCAGGCGTCATCGGCAACCGATGAGCCTGCTGCGAGGCATGGCAGGGTCAGCCGCGTTTGAGCGGCGGGGTGCGTGGCGGGATGAGCCGTTTCGAACCGGTCGACTCGTAGGCCGAGGCCAGTTGCAACAACGCGTTGTCGTCATAGGCGCGGCCGGCGAAGGTCAGGCCGACCGGCATGCCGATATCCTCCATGATGCCCATGGGCACGGTCACGGTCGGCACGCCCAGGTGACGAATCGCCAGGTTGCCGTTGGCCACCCAGATCCCGTTGCTCCAGGCGATGTCCGCGGACACCGGATTCACATCGGCATCGGCCGGGCCGACGTCGGCGACCGTCGGGAACAGCACGGCGTCGAGCTGCAGGTCCTCCATCCAGTCCTCGAGGTCGACCTGGCGGGTCCGTTCCAGGCCGCGCAGTCCGTCCGGCAACGACGGCAGTTCATGCCACGGCTTGATCCCCTGTTGCGCCATGCGCACGTATTCGGCCATGCCGGCGGCGAGGTCGTCCTCGCGGTTGGGCAGGGTACCGGGGTCGTGGGGGAAGATGCTCGGGCCATCGACATCGGCCAGGCGGTTCAGCGCCGGGTCGCCGTTGTCGCGCAGGAAGTTGTCGAAACCCCAGGCGGACAGCTCCCACAGTTCTTCATGCAGGAACGCTTTCGAAACCAGGCCGCGGTTGTACACCGTCGGCGCGCCGGGGCGGTCGCCTTCGCAGTTGGACACCAGCGGGAAGTCGACCTCCACCACCGTGGCGCCCGCCGCTTCGAGAGCCTGGCGGGCCGCTTCCCACAGTTTGATGACGGAGGGGCGGGTATGGATGCGTTGGCCGGTCGGGCCACCGATGCCCGGCTTCTCGCTGGTGCCGGCTTCGGGGTCCCGGTTGATGAACAGGCGGGGCACGCCGAGACGCTTGCCAGCCAGGGCATCGGCAGTGGCGGCGAGCTTCAGGTAGGAAGCCGGACGCACGGTCGAGGCAGCCGGGATCGGCACCCACGGCTGCAGGCGCCACAGGTCGCCGGACTTGTCCGGGTCGTCGGCGACCACCACGTCGAGCACTTCCAGCAGGTCGGCCATGGTCCGGGCGTACGGCACCACCACGTCCATGGTCGGCGTCAGCGGCCAGTTGCCGCGGACCGAAATCACTCCGCGCGACGGCGTGTAGGCGCACAGCCCGTTGTTGGAAGCCGGGCCACGGCCACTGGACCAGGTTTCCTCGGCCAGGCCGAAAGCGGAAAAGCTGGCCGCGGTGGCGGTACCGGCACCATTGGACGAGCCGGAGGCGAAGGGCGCGGTCAGGTAGTCGGCATTGTACGGGCTCTCGGCCCGGCCATAGACGCCACGCTGCATGCCGCCGTTGGCCATCGGCGGCATGTTGGTCTTGCCCAGGCAGATCGCCCCGGCGGCGCGCAGGCGCTCGATGGTGAAGGCGTCCCGCTGGGCGACGAGGTCCTTGAAGGCGGGGCTGCCCGACGCCGCGGTCAGGCCCTTGACCAGGTAACTGTCCTTGGCGGTGTAGGGAATGCCATCCAGTGGGCCCAGGGTCTTGCCTTGCGCCCGACGCACGTCCGAAGCGGCCGCCTCGTCCAGCGCGTAAGGGTTGCGCACCACCACGGCGTTCAGTGCGGTGGCGGTATCCGGGGTGTCATAGGCGTCGATCCGCGCCAGATAGGCTTCTACCAACTGCACCGCAGTGGTTCTGCCGGATTCAAGGGCATCGCGCAGCTCGGCGATGGAGCGTTCGGTCACTTCGATCATGGTGTATGCCATTTGCTTTTTATAGAGAGATCCGCCGCGGGTCTGGAGACGCTTGCCCATGGGCATGGGGGCGCTGCCGGAAGCGGACCAGGGCCCCGGCAGCGCCCTGCCTCCCAGGCCTGGCCGTTCGCAGGCAGAATAAGTGCATGGCGTCGGGGGCGACATTGGCAAGGCCGAAAGGTGACATTTCAGCGGTGCAAGCTTTCGGTGGTGCCGGGCAGGAAGGCGGCCTTGCCTGCCCGGCAGTCGCCTGGCTGCGATCAGGTGCCGGACACGCCGCCATGGCAGGGCGGCGGGAGGTTCTCCAGGGCGGGCATCGGTTCAGCCCGGGCACGGCTCATTCATGGTGTTCCTCGCCGAGGAACGTCAGCGAGGCGAACAGGCTCTCCTTGGCCACCGGTCCGTTGTCGGGCAGTGTCAGCGTGGCCTTGGCCGCGATGACGTTCAGGCCTTCGTTGCGGACCTTGATGCGGGCGCGGCCGGCCTCGTCGGTCTTGCCGCCGATTTCATCAGGCGCCCCGCGAAAATCCGCATACAGCTCAATGCCCGCAGCGGGCTTGCCATCGACCAGCACCTGCACGTCCAGTTCATTGCCCGGGCCGACCGTCAGCGGATCGGTTTGCGGAATGATCGCCAACCGCAGCATGTCCAGTTTGGGCAAGCGGGCGCCTGGCTGGTTGATGGCCAGGCTGTACTTGAGCGCATGGGTCGAGTCGATGGCGTTGGGCACCTGGGTGCGGTCCTTGTTCACCCATCGCTGGTCCGGGGTCTGCGACCAGGGGCCGTTGTCCAGCACCACCGCCATCACCGCCGCCGGCTTCAGCGGCTGCAGGCGGGCATGGTCGGACAGGCGTTGGACGGTCACCGGTATCATCTTGCCGGCCGTGTCGAAGGCCCAGGCGCGCTTGACCTTCTGCGCCTGGAACGCATCGTCTTCCGCGCCGTGCCCGTAGACGACTTCGATATTGCCCCGACGCTGTTCGGTCCATAGACCGTGGGCGTTCACGTGGGTGGCGGTGAGCAGCGCCAGGACGCCGACAAGTTTGAGTGGCAGTTGCATGGTGAGTCCTTTCTGTCAGAGGTTGAGGGTGAGGCTGAGACTGAAGTTGCGCGGTTCGCCAGGCAGTACCCAGGTGCTGTTGTAGGCGCGCTCGTAGTAATGGCGATCGAACAGGTTGTTCAGGTTCAGGCCGAGGGTGAGCTGTTCGCTGGCCTTGTAGTGCGCCAGCAGGTCGACGGTGCTGTACGCGGGCAGGGTGAAGCGGCTGCCGGCCTGGCCGGAGCGCTCACCGACGTAATTGAAGGCGGCGCCGATGTCCGAGCCGTGCAGGAGGCCGTCCTGGAATTCGTAGACGCCCAGGAGGCTGCCGCTGTGCCGTGGGATGCCGAGCAGGTCGCTGCCTTTGGGGACGGCGGTGTCGCCCTGGGTGACTTCGGCGTCGATGTAGGCATAGGCGCCGATCACCCGCACGGCATCGCTGACCTGGCCGCTGAACTGCAGGTCCAGCCCCTGGCTGCGGGCCTTGCCGGCGGCGACGCTTTCACCCGTGGCATCGGTGGTGACGACGTTTTCCTTGTCGATCCGGAACAGCGCGACCGTGGCACCGATACGGCTGTCGAACAGATCGAGCTTGAGCCCCGTTTCATAACCCAGGCCTTTCTCCGGCTGGTACACCTGGCCCTGGGTGCCGATGGCGTTGGGCTTGAAGGAGGTCGAGGCATTGGCAAACACACCGACCTGCGGGGTGAGCTGGTAGAGCAGGCCGGCGCGTGGCGTGGCCACGTTCTTCTCCTGGCTGTTGCTGACCGCCGTCGCGCGGTTCAGCGAGGTCTGCCTGATCCGCTCCAGGCGTACGCCCACCAGGCCGCGCAGGCGGTCGGTGAAGGCAATCTGGTCCTGCAGGTTGAGGGCGTAGCTCTCGGTGCGCTCGAAGAAGTCGTTGGGCCGGGTCAGGGCCGGCTTGGGCTGGCCGTAGACGGGGTTGTGGATATCCAGGCCATAGCTCAGCAGCGTGGCGCTCTGCGGATACTTCTGGCTGTTGCGGTAGTTTTCGTACTCCAGGCCGGTCAGGGTCTGGTGCTGCCATCCGGCCCAGTCGAAGGTGCCATGCAGCTCGGCCTGGGTGATGTTGTCATTCCATTCGAAATCGCGCTCGCGGTAGAAGCGGGTGAGGGTGGTACCGACCAGCGCCTGCGGTTCGGAACTTGCGCCCTTGAGCGTGCCCTGGGTGTAGTGGTTGGCCAGGCGCAGCTTCCAGTCATCGTTCAGGTAGTGCTCGAGGGCCAGGTCGAGGGTCTGGTTATCGTTGCGGATCTGTCCGTCGTTCGGTTCCCCATGAACGTCGAACGCCCGACCGAACCCAGTTCTCCGTTGACGGCCGGAATGCCGCGGTCGAACACCGCTTCGGTGCGGGAGAATTCGCTGTCGAGCATCAGCCGGGTATCCGGCGAGAGCTGCCAGCTCAATGACGGGCTGACGATGCGGCGTTCGCTGTCGACATGGTCGCGAAAGCTGCCGTTGTCCTCCACCGCCATGTTCACCCGCCCCAGCAACTGGCCTTCGCTGTCGAGTGGCGAGTTGACGTCGAGACTGCCGCGGTAGCGGTCCCAGGAGCCGGCGCTGATGTTCAGGGTGCTGAAGGTTTCGGCCTGCGGACGTTTGCTCACGATGTTCACCAGGCCACCGGGATCGCCGCGCCCGTAGAGGCTGGCGGCGGGGCCCTTGAGCACTTCGATGCGTTCGATGCCGGACGTGTCGGGGGCGCTGTAGCTGCCGCGGTTGATGGCGAATCCGTTCCTGTACAGTTCGCCGGTGGTGAAGCCGCGCACGCTGTAGTTGAGGAAGGTCAGGCCACCGAAGTTATTCTGTCGCGAGACCCCGCCGGCAAAGTCCAGCGCACGGTCGATACGGGTCGTATTGAGATCCCTGATCACCTGGGCCGGCACCACGTCGATGCTCTGTGGGGTGTCGCGCAGGTCGCTGTCGGTGCGGGTTGCGGTGGCCGAGCGGGTGGCTCGATAGCCCCGCACGGGGCCTTCGGCGCGTTCTTCGACGTACGAATCGGTGATGGTGATGTCTTCCAGCATCAGGGTGGGGGCTGCTGATACCGGTTGCCCGAGAAGTCCGAGGGTGAAGCCTGCCAGCAGCGGTGCGCGTTGTCTCAAGGTGAAATCTCCATTAATTACGTAATAACATAACATTGTGAGGCGAGGAAATTCCATGCCCGGGATTGGGGGTGGCAACCCTGGCTGGAGGGCCAGGACTCGCCGGCAACGGGTTGACGACCACCAGGCCAGCCAGCGTTCCACCGCTGATGGCGTATCGGGCGATCCGGGGAGGCTGGAGCCTTTCCAGTGGTATCGCGGATGTAACCGGTTTCAAAGCCCCTGCAAAAACGCTAAATTAGCCGGCTGTACGCAGTCCCCCTCCCTTTAGCCCTGACCAGTCGAAAATCAGAAGGCGTCGCTCAGCAGTCGCCCGAAGTCGATGAGGAATCAAAATGCCCGAGCATGCTCCCGATAACCCGCGCAGGGACTTCCTGCGCAAAACGCTGACCCTCATACCCGTCGTGACGGTGGCGAGCACCGGACTGAGCCTCGGCTCCAGCCCGCTGAGTGCGGCGCCCGTGCGCGAGCCGCGGGTTCCGGCGACGCCGCCGCCCAGCCAGTACCAGCCAACCTTTTTCACCACTGAAGAGTGGGCATTCCTGCAGGCGGCGGTGTCACGCATCATCCCGGCCGACGAGCTCGGTCCAGGGGCACTGGAAGCGGGCGCTGCCGAGTTCATCGACCGGCAGATGAATACGCCCTACGCCACGGGTGCCCAGTGGTACATGCAAGGCCCGTTCAAGGCCGACGCCGCCCCGGAGCTGGGCTACCAGTTGCAACTCAGTCCGCAGCAGATCTACCGCCTGGGCATCGCCGCCGCGCAGGCCTGGTGCAAAACCACCACCGGTAAAAATTTTGCCGAGCAAGACAGCGCTACCCGAGACCATGTTCTTCGCCAGATCGAGTCTGGTGAGGCCGTTTTCGAGCCAGTGCCGGCCAAGGTGTTTTTCAGTCTGCTGGTGCAGAACACCCGCGAAGGGTTTTTCTGCGACCCGATTCACGGCGGCAACCGCGGCATGGTCGGCTGGACGCAGATCGGCTTCCCCGGTGCCCGGGCAGATTTCATGGACTGGGTCGAGCGCAACGAGCCTTACCCGTTCCCGGCCGTCTCGATTCGCGGCGAGAGGGCATAAGGCATGGCTAACGCAATGAAAAAGGTCGACGCGGTGATCGTCGGTTTCGGTTGGGCCGGTGCGATCATGGCCAAGGAACTCACCGAGGCCGGGCTGCAGGTGGTGGCGCTGGAGCGCGGACCGATGCAGGACACCTACCCGGAGGGCAGCTACCCGCAGGTCATCGACGAGCTGACCTACAGTGTGCGCAAGAAGCTGTTCGTCGATGTTTCGAAGGAGACGGTGACCATCCGCCACAGCGTCAATGACGTGGCACTGCCCAATCGACAACTGGGCGCCTTCCTGCCGGGCAAGGGCGTCGGCGGGGCGGGGCTGCACTGGTCCGGCGTGCATTTTCGCGTCGACCCGATCGAGCTGCGCCTGCGCAGCCACTACGAGGAACGCTACGGCAAGCGCTTCATTCCCGAAGGCATGACCATCCAGGACTTCGGTGTCAGCTACGAGGAGCTTGAGCCTTATTTCGACTTCGCGGAAAAGGTCTTTGGCACCTCGGGCCAGGCCTGGACCGTCAACGGTCAGGTGGTCGGCGAAGGCAAGGGCGGCAACCCCTATGCGCCGGACCGCTCCAACCCGTTCCCGCTGCCCTCGCAGAAGAACGTGGTGTCGGCCCGGCTGTTCGAGCAGGCCGCCACCAGCCTGGGCTACAAGCCGTACAACCTGCCTTCGGCCAACACCTCCGGGCCCTACACCAACCCCTACGGCGCGCAGATGGGGCCGTGCAACTTCTGCGGTTTCTGCAGCGGTTATGTGTGCTACATGTACTCCAAGGCCTCGCCGAACGTGAACATCCTGCCAGCGCTGCGCCAGGTGCCGAACTTCGAGCTGCGCGCCAACGCCCATGTGTTGCGGGTAAACCTCGACGACAGCAAGCGCAAGGCCACCGGCGTGACCTACATCGACGCCCAGGGCCGCGAAATCGAACAGCCGGCGGACCTCGTGATTCTCGCCGCCTTCCAGTTCAACAACGTGCGCCTGATGCTGCTCTCCGGCATCGGCAAGCCCTACGACCCGATCAGCAACGAAGGGGTGGTCGGGCGCAACTTCGCCTACCAGAACATGGGCACGGTCAAGGCGTTCTTCGACAAGGACACCTACACCAACAACTTCATCGGTGCTGGCGGCAACGGTATCGCGATCGATGACTTCAACGCGGACAACTTCGACCACGGCCCCCATGGTTTCGTCGGCGGCTCGCCGATGTGGGTGAACCAGGCCGGCAGCCGGCCGATCGCCGGGGTTGCCAACCCGCCGGGTACCCCTGCCTGGGGCAGTGCCTGGAAAAAGGCCACCGCCGACTACTACACCCACCAGGTCTCGATGGACGCCCACGGCGCGCACCAGTCGTACCGCGGCAACTACCTGGACCTGGACCCGACCTACCGCGATGCCTACGGCCAACCCCTGTTGCGCATGACCTTCGACTGGCAGGAAAACGACATCAGGATGAACCGGTTCATGGTCGACAAGCTGAGCAGGATCGCCCAGGCGATGAGCCCCAAGTCCATTGCCATCCTCGGCAAGAAGGTCAAGGAGCACTTCAACACGGCCAGCTACCAGACCACCCACCTCAACGGCGGCGCGATCATGGGCACCGACCCGAAGACCAGCGCCCTGAACCGCTACCTGCAGAGCTGGGACGTGCACAACGTGTTCGTCCCTGGGGCCTCGGCGTTTCCCCAGGGCCTGGGGTACAACCCGACCGGCCTGGTGGCGGCGCTGACCTACTGGTCCGCCCGGGCCATTCGCGAGCAGTACCTGAAAAATCCCGGCCCGCTGGTCCAGGCTTGAGGAGCGAGAGAACATGAAGAGACTGTTGATCGCAGCCCTCCTGGTCGGTGCCGGCGCTACGGCCCAGGCTGCCGAAACCGACGTTGCGCTGGTCAAGCGCGGCGAGTACCTGGCCCGTGCCGGCGACTGCGTGGCCTGCCATACCGCCAAGGGCGGCAAGCCTTTTGCCGGCGGCCTGGCGATGCCGACGCCGATCGGCACCGTGTACTCCACCAACATCACCCCGGATGCCAGCGGCATTGGTCACTACAGCTTCGAAGCGTTCGACCAGGCGGTGCGCAAGGGTATCGGCAAGGACGGCAGCACGCTGTACCCGGCCATGCCGTACCCGTCCTACGCCCGCGTCACTGACGAAGACATGCAGGCGCTCTACGCCTACTTCATGAAGGGTGTCGAACCTGTCGCGCAGCCGAACCGGGCCACCGATATTCCCTGGCCGCTGAGCATGCGCTGGCCGCTGGCGATCTGGCGTGGGTTGTTCGCGCCAGAAGCCAAGGCCTGGGTCGCTCCCGCCAACGCCGATCCGGTCGTCAGCCGGGGCGCCTACCTGGTCGAGGGCCTGGGGCATTGTGGTGCCTGCCATACCCCGCGGGCGTTGACCATGCAGGAAAAGGCCCTCAACCCGCAGGACGGCGAGCAGTTCCTGGCCGGCAGCGCGCCACTCGAGGGCTGGATTGCCAAGAACCTGCGGGGTGACCACAAGGATGGCCTGGGCAACTGGAGCGAGGAGCAGTTGGTACAGTTCCTCAAGACCGGTCGCAGTAAGCGCAGCGCGGTGTTCGGCGGCATGAGCGACGTGGTCGAGCACAGCCTGCAGTACCTGACCGATGCCGACCTGACCGCCATCGCCCGCTACCTGAAGACGCTGCCGCCGAGCCGGGCGGACGACGGGCCTCACGTCTATGACAAGCAGGTCGCGGACGCCTTGTGGAAGGGCGATGACAGCCAGCCGGGGGCGTCGATCTATATCGACAACTGCGCGGCCTGCCACCGCACCGACGGCCATGGCTACACCCGGTTCTTCCCGGCGTTGGCCGGCAACCCGGTGCTGCAGACCCAGGACCCGACCTCGCTCATCCACGTGGTGCTGGCCGGTGGCACCGTGCCGGCGACGCACGCGGCGCCATCGACCATCAGCATGCCGGCCTTCGGCTGGCGCCTGAGCGATCAGGAGGTGGCCGAAGTGGTCAGCTTCATCCGCTCCAGTTGGGGCAACCAGGGCGCTGCCGTGACGGCTGCCGACGTGGCCCGGCTGCGCACGCCTGAAACGGCCAGGACCGCGGGCAGCGACACGGGGAACGCCAACCGCTAGCAGGCCACCCGGGCCGGCCGGTGCTCTCTGGCCGGCCCGGGTTCTGCGCGGTGCTGCCGGGAGGGTCCGGCGAAGGCGGGCGGCTTGTGGACGTCGAATGTTTGTTAACATCCGACGAACGGTAGATGACGTTTGGAGCCAGTTTTGATGTATTGAAACCGGTTTCATTCATCGTCTCGGACCACAATCACAAGAGCCCTTCGATGACGGATTTTCCTTCCAGCTCGCGCGAGCGAGTCACCATCAGCCAGGTCGCGCGCGCCGCGGGTGTGTCGAAAGCGACCGTTTCCCGCTATATCGGCGGCGATCGTCAGTTGCTGGCCGAAGCGACCGCACAACGCCTCGCAGACGTCATCCAGCAACTGGGCTACCGCCCCAACCAGATGGCCCGGGGGCTCAAGCGTGGTCAGACGCGGTTGATCGGCATGCTGGTGGCCGACATCCTCAATCCCTATTCGGTCGCGGTCATGCGCGGCGTCGAGAAAGCCTGCCGACAGCATGGCTACACCCTGCTGCTGTGCAACACCAACCGCGACGACGAGCAGGAGCGCCATCACCTGCAGATGCTGCAGTCGTACAACATCGAAGGCCTGATCGTGAACACCCTGGGGCACCATCGGGGTGAACTGGTCGAGCTGCAGCGGGACGTGCCCATGGTGCTGATCGACCGCCAGTTGCCGGAGCTGAATGTCGACATGGTCGGCCTGGACAATGCCGATGCGGTCGAGCAGGCCCTGGATCACCTGCAGGCTTGCGGTTATCGCGACATCCTGGCGGTGACCGAACCCCTCGATGGCACCAGCTCGCGCCTGGAGCGGGTGCGGGCCTTTAGCGCATCCCTTCAGCGCCGTGCGGGCATTCGCCAGCAGATCCTCGAGATCAGCGCGGAACTGGAGGCGGACCTGGCCAGGTTCCTCGGCTCGAACGGCCACGGCCCACAGGCCATTTTCACTTGCAACGGCGTGGCCACCCTGGCCGTCACGCGTGCCCTGCACAGCAGGGGCTGCCGCCTGTTCGACGACGTCGGCCTGCTGGCGCTGGACGAGCTGGACTGGTACCCGCTGGTGGGCAGCGGCATCACCGCCCTGGCCCAGCCGACCGAGGCGATTGGCGTGACGGCGTTCGAATGCCTGCTCGCGCGCCTGCGGGGAGAAGGCGACGCGCCGAAGCGAATCGACCTCAAGGCTGAACTGATCGTTCGAGGATCCACCCACCTGAGTATGTGAGCGGTTGCGCAGGGGGTTGCCTGCCGACTAAAAATGAAACCGGTTTCAAAGGATCACAACAATGCGCTTGAACCCCGTTTCCATCAGTCTCTCCAGCTATGGCGCCGACTTCGTTCGGCAGTCCGGCCAGGAGAGTTTTCTTGAGTTGCTGGCGGCTGCCGGTGTGGCGCGTGTCGAGCTGCGCGAGGAGCTGTTCGATGGCGTACCGGACACCACGGCCCTGTCCGGCGCGATAGGCGCACTGCAGTTGGAGTGCCTGTTCTCCTCGCCGCTGGAACTGTGGACCGAACAGGGCGAACTCAACCCGCTGCTGTCGCAGAAGCTGGCGTTGGCAAGCCGACTGGGGGCGGTAGCGCTGAAGGTGTCCCTGGGGCATTACCAACCCCGTTGCGATGTCTCGGCCTTGCGCGGGCTGGTGTCTCGGGACGCCCCCAGGCTGCTGGTGGAAAATGACCAGACCCCGCAAGGCGGGCGGATCGCGGCGCTGCTGGCGTTCTTCGAACAGGTCGAGGCCCTGGCGCTTCCCGTGGGCATGACCTTCGATATCGGCAACTGGCAGTGGCAGAACGAGTCGGCGACCCAGGCCGCCCGGCAGCTCGGTCGCTGGGTGCGCTATGTGCACTGCAAGGCGGTGGAGCGCCAACCCACCGGGCGCCTGGTCGCCGTAAGGCCGCGTGCGGCGGACCTGATGGCCTGGGATGCGCTGCTGGGTGAATTCACCCCCGGCGTCGTGCGGGCCGTGGAGTACCCCCTGGTGGGCGATGACCTGTTGGCGGTCACACGGGCCCAGGTCGACAACCTGGCCCGGCTCGGGCTGGTGGCGGAGGTCAGCCATGTTTGAACACGATGTGCTGTGCTTCGGGGAAACCATGGCGATGTTCGTCGCGCAACAGCCTGGCGATCTGGCCCATGTCAGCCAGTTCAGCAAACGGATCGCGGGTGCGGACAGCAATGTCGCCATCGGCCTCGCCCGGCTGGGTTTCAAGGTGCGCTGGCTGAGCCGCGTCGGTGACGACTCGCTGGGGCGTTTCGTCATCGACAGCCTGCGCCAGGAAGGCCTGGATTGCGCAGGCGTCGAGGTTGACCCGCGCCACGCCACCGGCTTCCAGCTCAAGGAGCGCCGCGACGATGGCCGCGACCCGAGCGTGGAGTACTTCCGGCGCAACTCGGCGGCCAGCCACCTGTCGCCGGCGATGATCGCCGGGCAACGGTTCCAGGTGCGGCATCTGCATGCCACCGGCATTCCCCTGGCGCTGTCACCGACCTGCCGGGCGCTCTCCCATGCCCTGGTGGACGCCATGCGTGAAGCCGGTCGGAGCATCTCCTTCGACCCGAACCTGCGTCCGTCCCTGTGGCCGGACACCGCCACCATGGTGCGTGAAGTCAACGCCCTGGCGCTGAAGGCCGACTGGCTGCTGCCGGGGCTGGAGGAAGGGCGCCTGCTGACCGGGCAGCGCGAACCTGCCGACATCGCGGCGTTCTACCTGGATAGAGGCGCGCAAGGGGTGGTGATCAAGCTGGGAGAGCAGGGCGCCTACTTCCGTACGCTGCGCGATGAGGGACAGGTCGCCGCCGTGCCGGTGCCGCAGGTGGTGGACACGGTCGGTGCCGGCGATGCATTTGCCGTCGGCGTGCTCAGTGGCCTGCTCGAAGGGCTGGAGCTGCCGATGGCGGTTGCGCGTGGCAACTGGTGCGGCAGCCGCGCCGTCCAGTTCCGCGGAGACATGGAGGGCCTGCCCTTGCGGCATGAACTCGAGGATCGGGACAAGCGCCGGAGCGCTTGAGCCATTCCGACCGGATTGCCGAAACCTGTTGCGACAACAATAACAAGCTCAGGAGAGTGAATCATGCAAACGACAAGCCTCGCCCGTCGCCGTTGGTGGTACATCATCCCCATCGTCTTCATCACCTACAGCCTGGCCTACCTGGACCGCGCCAACTACGGCTTCGCCGCTGCCTCGGGCATGGCCGAAGACCTCCACATCACCCCGGCGCTGTCGTCGCTGCTGGGGGCGCTGTTTTTCCTCGGCTACTTCTTCTTCCAGGTGCCGGGGGCCATCTACGCCGAAAAACGCAGCGTGAAGAAACTGATCTTCGTCAGCCTCATCCTCTGGGGTGGCCTGGCGACCCTGACCGGCATGGTCAGCAACGTCTACATGCTGGTCGCCATCCGCTTCCTGCTGGGGGTGGTGGAGGCGGCGGTGATGCCGGCCATGCTGGTGTACCTGTGCCACTGGTTCACGCGGGCGGAACGCTCGCGGGCCAACACCTTCCTGATCCTCGGCAACCCGGCCACCATCCTCTGGATGTCGGTGGTGTCCGGCTATCTCATCCAGCACTTCGACTGGCGCTGGATGTTCATCATCGAAGGCTTGCCCGCGGTGATCTGGGCCTTGCTCTGGTGGCGCCTGGTGGACGACCGGCCGGCCCAGGCCCGTTGGCTGAGCGAGGCGGACAAGGCGAATCTGCAGGCGGCGCTGGCGGCCGAGCAGCAGGGCATCCGGCCGGTGAAAAATTACCGTGAGGCCTTCCGCACCCCGCAGGTGATCGTCCTGTCGCTGCAGTATTTCTGCTGGAGCATTGGCGTGTACGGCTTCGTGCTCTGGCTGCCGTCCATTCTCAAGCAGGCGGCCAAGGTCGACATCGTCCAGGCCGGCTGGCTGTCGGCGGTGCCCTACCTGGCGGCGGTGCTGGCGATGATCGGCGTCTCCTGGGCCTCCGATCGCCTGCAGAAGCGCAAGCGCTTCGTCTGGCCGCCGCTGCTGATCGCCGCGCTGGCGTTCTATGGTTCCTACGCGCTGGGTACCGAGCACTTCTGGCTGTCCTACGCGCTGCTGGTGGTCGCCGGGGCCTGCATGTACGCCCCCTATGGTCCGTTCTTCGCCATCGTGCCGGAGATCCTGCCCAGCAACGTCGCCGGTGGCGCCATGGCGCTGATCAACAGCATGGGCGCGCTGGGTTCCTTTGGCGGGTCGTGGCTGGTGGGCTACCTCAACGGGGTCACCGGCGGGCCGGGGGCCTCCTACCTGTTCATGTGTGGCGCGCTGCTGACCGCCGTGGTGCTGACGGCCGTGCTCAACCCCGCGCAGACGCGGCGCCGTGGTGCCCGTCTCGCCGTGACACTCTAGGGAATACTGCAATGAAGAAGAGAATCGTGCTGTACAAGCGGCTGTCTGACGAACTGATGGCGCGTTTGCAGGAGCAGGTCGAAGTGACCTGGGTCGACATCGCCCAGCCCGATGGGCTGGCGCGCTTGCGCGATGCCTTGCCCGGGGCCCGGGGCCTGCTCGGCGCCAGCCTGCGGATCGATGGCAGCCTGCTGGACCTGGCGCCCCAGCTGGAGGTGATTTCCAGCGTGTCGGTGGGCGTGGACAACTATGACCTGGCCGAGCTGAGCCGTCGTCGCGTGTTGTTGACCAATACCCCGGATGTGCTGACCGAAACGACCGCCGATACCGGCTTCGCCCTGATCCTGGCCAGCGCCCGCCGGGTCGTCGAACTGGCCGGCTGGGTGCGTGACGGCCATTGGCGGGCGAGCCTGGGGCCGGCCCAGTTTGGCAGCGATGTACATGGCAAGACGCTGGGTATCGTCGGCATGGGACGCATCGGCGAGGCACTGGCCAGGCGCGGCGCGGCGGGCTTCGGCATGCGCGTGCTGTACCACAGTCGAGGCGCCAGGCCCGAGGTGGAGGCCCGTTACGCAGCGCGTCATTGCAGCCTCGATGAGCTGTTGCGTCAGGCGGATTTCGTCTGCCTGACCGTGCCCTTGAATGCCGAAACCCAGGGCCTGATCGGTCGACGTGAACTCGCCCTGATGAAGCCCGAAGCGATCCTGGTGAACATCGCGCGTGGCCGCGTGGTGGATGAAGCCGCACTCATCGACGCCCTGCGCGAGCGGCGCATTCGCGGGGCGGGCCTGGACGTGTTCAGCCAGGAGCCCCTTGCGCCGGATTCGCCCCTGCTCGGCCTGGATAACGTCGTGGCGACGCCGCACATCGGCTCCGCCACCCAGGAGACGCGCGAGGCGATGGCCCGCTGTGCGGTGGAGAACCTGCTGCAGGCACTGGCCGGGAAACGCCCGGCCAACCTGGTCAACGAAGGCGCCTGGGACGCCCTCACGCCTCGATAGGCGCGTGCTGGCGAAGCTGGCCCAGCAAGGCCTGCAACGGATGCAGCACCACTTTACCGGCCTGGCGCTTGACCTGGCTGCGGCAGGAATAGCCATCGGCGAGCAGGC
The DNA here is from genome assembly GCF_055390395.1 of Pseudomonas sp. Tof1. Classification (NCBI taxonomy): domain Bacteria; kingdom Pseudomonadati; phylum Pseudomonadota; class Gammaproteobacteria; order Pseudomonadales; family Pseudomonadaceae; genus Pseudomonas; species Pseudomonas sp. Tof1. Next base: position 2,278,654 of record NZ_AP024344.1, read on the forward strand.
GGCCGCTGGGCTGGTAGCGCTCCACCAGGGGTTGCCAGGACTGCGAGTAGATGACCTGCGAGGTCTGCGCGTTGCGGGTTTCATGCCCATAGGTGCCGGACATGCCGCAGCAGCCGCTGGCCAGCACCTGCAACTTCAGGCCGAAGCCGTCGAAGACCTTCTTCCACTGCTCGACGCTCGCCGGCTCGTTGGTCCGCTCGGTGCAGTGCGGCAGGAAGTGGAAGGTCTCTGGCGCCTGCGGTTTTTCCAACTGTGGCAGGGCGGTCGCCAGCCACTCCTGGGCCAGCACCACGCGCGGCGCGGCATCCTGCTCCAGGGTCTTGGCGTATTCCTGGCGATACACCAGGGTCATCGCCGGGTCGAGTCCCACCAGCGGGATGCCGTAGGCTTCGAGTGCCTTCAGGCCCTTGGCGTTGTGGCTCGCGGCCTTCTTGAACGCACCGAGGAAGCCCTGCACCTGCAGTGGCTTGCCGTTGGGGGCGAACGGCGCCAGGTAAAGGGTGTAGCCCAGGCGGGCGATCAGCTCGATCCACTCGGCCGCCAGCGGGGTTTCGAAGTAGCGGGTGAAGGCGTCCTGAACGATGATCACGCTGCGCTGGCGCTGCTCTTCGCTCAGTTGCGACAGCTTGTGCGCCGTCGCCACCTGCACGTTCCAGCGCGCGCAGACCTGGTGGAAATCCATCAGGCTCAGCAGCGGACTGTCGACCATGCCGACCAGGTGTTCGAGCAGAAACTTCACCGGCCGCGCATTCATCATCGCGTTGTACAGCCGCGGGAAGCGGGCGATGTAGGGAATGCTGTACTCCAGCGAGCCGACCACGTAGTCCTTCAGCGGCCGCAGGTAGCGCTGGTGGTAGAGCTCGAGGAAACGCGAGCGGAAGTCCGGCACGTTGACCTTCACCGGGCACTGGCCCGCGCAGGACTTGCACGCCAGGCAGCCGGCCATCGCCTCGTACACCTCATGGGAGAAATCTTGCTCGCCCAGGCGCTTGCCCAGGCTATTGCGCACCTTGGCCAGCAGGTTGCCGACGCTGAAGCGGGTGGCGACGCTGCCCAGCAGGTCGACGCCCTGGGCGCCCTGCAGGCGCAGCCACTCGCGTACCAGCGAGGCACGGCCCTTGGGCGAGTGAATGCGGTTGCGCGTGGCTTTCCAGGACGGGCACATCGCATCGTCGGGATCGAAGTTGTAGCAGGCGCCGTTGCCGTTGCAGTGGACGGCGCTCTGGTAGCTCTGCCAGACCCGCTCGTCGATCTGCCGGTCGAGTTCGCCGCGCAGGACCACGCCATCGACCTTGGTCAGGCTGGCGTCGCTGATGCTCGAAGGCGTGGCGATCTTGCCCGGGTTGAGCTGGTTGAACGGGTCGAACGCCGCCTTGATCGCCTGCAGCGACGGGTACAGCGGGCCGAAGTAGGCCGGCGAGTACTCCGAGCGCAGGCCCTTGCCATGCTCGCCCCACAGCAGTCCGCCGTATTTGCGGGTGAGGGCGGCCACGCCATCGGAAACCGGGCGGATCAGTGCCGCCTGGCGCGGGTCCTTCATGTCGAGGATCGGCCGCACGTGCAGCACGCCGGCGTCGACGTGGCCGAACATGCCGTATTCGAGCTGGTGCGAGTCGAGCAGGGCGCGGAACTCGGCGATGAAGTCGGCGAGGTTTTCCGGCGGCACGGCGGTGTCTTCGACGAACGGCTGCGGACGGGCTTCGCCCTGGACATTGCCGAGCAGGCCCACGGAGCGCTTGCGCATGGTGTAGACGCGCTTCACGGCCTCGCTGCCGACGGCCAGGGTGTGGCCCAGGCGCACCACGCTGGTGTCGGTTTTCAGGTGTTCGATGAAGTCATGGACCTGTCGTTCCAGGTTCTGCTGGTCGTCGCCGCTGAATTCGATCAGGTTGATGCCCAGGGTCTGCTGGCCGGGGACCGGTGGGAAGTACTCGGCCACGCCGTGCCAGACGATGTCCTGCATCGCCAGCTTCAGCACCTTGGAGTCCACGGTCTCGATGGACAGCGGCTTGAGCGCCATCAGCGCCTTGGCGTCGCGCAGGGCATCCATGAAGCCGGCGTATTGCACGTTCACCAGGATGCTGTGGCGGGGAATCGGCAGCACGTTGAGCCTGGCTTCGATGATGAAGCCCAGCGAACCCTCGGAGCCGCAGAGGATGCTGTTGAGGTTGAAGCCGCCGTCCTCTTCGCGCAGGTGGGCGAGGTCGTAGCCTGTCAGGCAGCGGTTGAGCGGGGGAAAGGTGTCCCTGATCAGTTGCGCCTGCCGGTCGGCGATATCGCGGGCGCAGCGATAGACACTGCCGACCAGGTCCTGCCGGGCCGCCTCGCGGTCGGCCTGTTCGGCGGCCAGGGGTTGGCTGTCCAGGCGCTGGCCCCCAGCAGGATGGTGGACAGGGCAAGCACGTGATCGCGGGTCTTGCCGTAGGTGCAACTGCCCTGGCCGCTGGCGTCGGTGTTGATCATCCCGCCGATGGTCGCCCGGTTCGAGGTCGACAGCTCGGGGGCGAAGAACAGGCCATGGGGCTTGAGGGCGGCGTTCAGCTGGTCCTTGACCACGCCGCTCTGCACCCGCACCCAGCGCTCCTCGACGTTGATCTCGAGAATGCCGTTCAGGTGCCGGGAGAGGTCGACCACGATGCCGTCGGTGAGCGACTGGCCGTTGGTACCGGTGCCGCCGCCGCGCGGGGTGAGCACCACGGCGCGGTGCTGCGGCTGGGCGGCGAGTTTCGCCACCCGCTCGACATCCGCGTAGGTTTTCGGAAACACCGCCGCCTGGGGCAGGCGCTGGTAGATCGAGTTGTCGGTGGCCAGCACCGCCCGGGAGCCCAGGTCGCCGGCGATTTCCCCCTCGAAGCCTTCGCTGGCCAGTTGTTTCAGGAAGCGGTCGTAGGCGTCGGTCTGACCGTGGGTGGGGGTGAGGCGGGCGATCATTCGTGGCGGTTCCTGCAGGCTGATTCGTTTTTATATTCGCTTAACGTATGCTCAAGGCTGAGCCAGCGTCAGGGCGAAACGGTATAGTTTCGATTATTCGCGGATGGCACGCTGCTGACAAACGTAAAACACGCAGCCTTTGCATGAGCTTTATGAATGAATCCAAGACGCCTCACTCCCTCCATGTCGGTGCTCGTGGCCTTCGAAGCAGCGGCCCGCCACGGCAGCTTCACCAAGGCGGCCGATGAGCTGCTGCTGACCCAGAGCGCAGTCAGCCGGCAGGTGCAGGCGCTGGAGACGCTGCTGGGGGTCGAACTGTTCCTGCGTGACGGCCGGCGCATCGAGCTGACGGCGGCGGGGGCGCTGTACCAGCATGAGCTGTCGGCGGCCCTGGGGCGGATTCGCAGCGCGACCCTGAAGACCATCGCCTTTCGTTCCCAGGAAGGCGTGCTGCACCTGGGCGTGCTGCCGACGTTCGGCTCCAAGTGGCTGCTGCCGCGGATGAATGACTTCTACACCCGGCATCCGGACATCGTCGTGCACATCCATTCGCGGATCATCCAGGCCGACCTGGCCAGTGCCGCCGGCGAGATGAACGCGATCATCTACGCCGGTTCCGGCTCCTGGCCGGGGTTCATGTCGCACAAGCTGCTCACCGAGGAACTGGTGGTCGTCGCCAGTCCTTCGGCCCTGCCCGAATACCGCACGACGACGCCGGCCGAGATCGCCACCAGCCATTCGCTGCTCAATGTCGTGTCCCGGCCCAATGCCTGGTCGGACTGGTTCGAGCACAACGGCCTGGATCATCGCCTGATGCGCCCGGGGCCCGGCTTCGAACTCACCAGCCACCTCATCCAGGCGGCGGTCGCCGGTATCGGCATCGGCCTGGTGCCGCAGGTGCTGGTGCAGGACGAGATCCGCGCGGGCAGCCTGGTCGTGCTGTTCGAGCCCATGGAAAGCGGCAGGAGTTATTACCTGGCGTATGCCAACCGCTACCAGAACCTGCCTTCGCTGGTCGCCTTCAGCGAGTGGCTGCTGAGCCTGCCGTTTCCCGAAGGGGCGGGCTGAACTGACGGCCGCCCGCCTCGACAGCGCGCCATGGCCGGTAGCCGTTCGACATCCCGGCGGGCACCCACCGGGGACGATGGCTATAGGGCGTCCAGGCTCAGCAGTTGCCCGTCGAACTCGGCCATGGCATCGAGCAGCGCCTCCCTGAAGTACGCCAGCGAGGCGCGGTCGCAGAGGATCTGGAAGGTCGGCTCGGCGCTGCCGCCGAGGTTGACCACGATCACGTTGATCCGCGCCGCCGAGGTCTGGGCCACGGCGCCGGGGGCGAAGGCCTGGGCGCGCAGGTCGACGCCGCACAGTTTGGCCATGACCTCGGCGCTGCACACGCCACTCAACTGCAGCCAGGCATGACTGTCCTGGCGTGGCAGCAGGTAGTTGGCGCTGCGGTCCAGTACCCAGCGCGCTTCCTCGTCGGCGATGCGCGCGCCGCGGTCGGCCAGGCTGCCGAGAATCAGGTACTCGCTCTGCGACAGGCGCGCCACATGGCTGCCGTCGGCCTGGGTGACGGCGCGGTTGGGCGCCTCGGGCAGGCTGAAGCCGCGGGCCTGCAGGTAGGCGGCGCTGTGCGGGCCGCGAAAGCCGACCCGCGGCAGGTCGGTGAGGTCGATCAGGGCACATTGTTGCAAGGCGCCCTCGGCCAGTCGGGCCGGCGTGAGGGGACGTTCGCTGATGAGGGTGGACATGTCAGAGCTCCTGGCGCTGGTTTTCAGGGTCGAAGAACGGCAGCTTCACCACCGTGGCCTGGACGATCACGCCGCCCTCGACCCGGATCGGAATCTGCTGCCCTGGCGTCGCCTGGTCGAAGGCGGCATAGGCCAGGCCGATGATCCGGTCGAGGGTCTGCGAGTACTCGCAGGACGTGACGTTGCCGCTGATGTCCGGGCCCTTGAGCACCAGGTGGCCCTCCAGCGGTTGCGGGCTGGTCCTGGGCAGGGTGAAACCGACCAGCTTGCGCTTCTGCGGCTGGGCTTCGAGGATATCGATCGAGCGGCGGCCGACGAAGAACGGCTTGCTGCGGCTGACCGCCCAGCCCATGTCGATCTCGGCCGGGTGGGTCATGCCGTCGGTGTCCTGGCTGATGATCACGTGGCCTTTTTCCAGGCGCAGCAGGCGCTGGGTCTCGACGCCGAACGGGCGGATGTCATGGGCCTTGCCGGCCGCCATCAGCGCGTCCCACAGTTGCAGCGCATGGCGCGCCGGAACGTGGATTTCATAACCCAGCTCACCGACGAAGCCTACCCGTAGCAGGCGCGCCTTGATCCCGGCCACGGTGCCCTGGCGCACCGCCAGGTAGGGAAAGCCTTCGGCCGACAGGTCGAGGTCGCTGCAGACTTTCTCCAGTACCTTGCGCGAGTCCGGTCCGGCGACGTTGACTGCGGCAATCGCCGCGGTGACGTTGGCGATATCGACATCCAGCCGCCACTGGGCATTCCACTTGAGCATCTGCTGGTAGATGCGGTCCACGCCGCTGGTGGTGGCGGTCACGTAGAAGTGGTGGTCGGCGAAGCGCGCGCAGACGCCATCATCGATCACCACACCCTGTTCATTGGTCATCAGCGCATAGCGCGAACGCCCCACCGGCTGCTTGAGAAAGGCGAAGGTGTACATCCGGTTGAGCAGTTCGGCGGCGTCCGGACCCCGCACGTCCAGGCCGCCCAGGGTCGAGACGTCGATGATGCCGACCTTGTGCCGCACGTGTTGCGCCTCGGCCTGCATGCAGGCATCACGCTGGCTGGGCTTGCCGTAGTAGGCCGGGCGCTGCCAGATCCCGGCGGGCATCATCTTCGCCCCGGCCTCGAGGTGGCGCCGATGCATCGGCGTCTGCCGGTACGGGTCGAAGGCACGGCCGGCGACGTGGGCCAGTTTTTCCGCCTCGAACGGCGGCCGGGCGGTGGTCACGCCGGTCTCGCTGACGCTGCGTTGGGTCGACGAGGCCACCAGTCGCGCGGTCGGCAGGGCCGAATGGCGGCCCTGGGACGGGCCCATGCCGACCGTGGAGAAACGCTTGACCAGTTGCACGTCGCGGTAGCCGAGGCGGGTGGCATTGACGATGTCGCGGACCTGCAGGTCTTCATCGAAATCGACGAAATCCTTGCCCTTGGGGTGCGGGAAGATCGGCCAGGGGAAGTTGACCGGGGCTTCGGCACGCAGCGGCAAGGGCTTGGCGACAAGTTCCAGGTTCAGCGCGGTGACGATCTGCGCCGCCGCGTCGATGGCATCGGCCAGCACGTTGTCCAGGGCGTGGTAGCCATGGGCCGAGCCGGCGACGCGAAGGTTCTGCGGCAGGCCGCTGAGGGTGAACTCCGCCAACGGGTCGTCGTAGGCCAGCTTGCCACCCGCCTGGCACAACAGCTGGTAGACCGGCATGTAGCCGCCGGACATGCACAGCAGGTCGCAGTCCAGGATCAACCCCTGCTGGGCGACCTGGCCTTGCCCGGTGATCGCGCGGATGTCGACGCCGCTGACATGGCGCAGACCCTTTTCGTGCAGGGCTTCGTACACGGTGCTGCCGGAGTGGCAGGGGATGCCGCGTTTTTCCAGTTCCAGCAGCAGCTCGCGGTTGGCCGGATGAGGGCGCATGTCGACCAGGGCGGCGACCTCGACCCCCTGGTCATCCAGGTCCAGCGCGGCGAGGTAGCCGTCGTCGTTGCCGGTCAGGACCACGGCGCGCTGGCCCGGCTTGACCGCATAGAGCTTCATCAACCGTTGCGCGGCGCTGCTGAGCATCACCCCGGGCAGGTCGTTGTTGCGAAAGATCACCGGCTGGTCGAACGAGCCGCTGGTGACCAGGCATTGGGTGGCGCGGACCTTGTACATCCGCTTGCCCTGGATCACCGGCAGGTAGTTGTCGGTGAACCAGGCGTTGCAGGTGGCCTGCTTCAGCACGCGGATATTGGCGTGGCCTTGCACCGCATCGACCAGCTCCTGGCGCAGGCTGTCGGCACGCCGGCCTTCGAGGTCGAAGCGGGCGTAGGTCAGTGACCCCCCAGGATCGGCTGCTGCTCGACCAGCAGCACCTTGGCCCCGGCATCCGCCGCGGTCAACGCCGCCTGCAGGCCGGCCGGGCCGGCCCCGATCACCGCCAGGTCGGTGAACAGGTAGGCCTTGTCGTAGTACTCGGGCTGGAAGCTCTGGTCGAGCACGCCCAGGCCGGCCTTTTTGCGGATGATCGGCTCCCACAGCTTCCAGGCGCCCCGGGGCTTGTAGAACGAGCGGTAGTAGAAACCCACCGGCATGAACCTGGAGAACTTGCCGAGGTAGGCATCCCGGTCATGGTCCAGCGAACCGCTGAAGTTCTGCCCGGTCACCTGCACGCCGCTTTCCAGCAACTGGGTATCGGCCAGCACGTTGGGTTCGCGCGGCAGTTGCACCAGGGTGTTGGCGTCCTGTCCCGCCATGGTCAGCGGGCCGCGCGGGCGGTGGTACTTGAACGAGCGCGAGAGCAGGAAGCGGCCATTGGCGAGCAGGGCACTGGCGATGCTGTCACCGGCAAAGCCCTGGTAGGGCTTGCCATCGAAACTGAAATCGAGGGGCTGGCTGCGGTCGATCAGCAGGCCCATGGGTACGGGGAGGCGGTTCATCGCACGGTCTCCTGGGTGTTCGCGGCTGTGAATTCAACGCGGCTGTCGAACAGTTCCCGCGGGTCGAAGGTGCGCAGGATCTCGTCGCTGCCGGTGTGACGCTCGGCCAGGAACCAGTAGCTGGACGGGTTGTGCAGCCACCATTCGCGGACCACGCCGAGAGTGTCTTCGCTGTTGAACACGTAGTCGGCCCATTCGGCATCGCTGCAGGTCTGCGGATCGGGCATCCGCTTGAATTCGCCGCCGTAGGTGAATTCGCTGATGTTGCGCGGCCCGTTGAGCGGGCAATTCATCACTTTCATGTGCCGCTCCTCAGTGGCTGGCCGCTGTCGCGCCCATTTCGTTGACTTGCTGGAAGGTGGCGAAGCGCTCCAGGCCGAACGGCCTGATCAGCTCCGGTACCCGGCCACCGCTGGCGACCAGCTCGGCCATGGTCTTGCCGCAGATCGGCGTGGCCTTGAAGCCCCAGGTGCCCCAGCCGGCGTCGAGGTAGTAGTTCTTCACCGGCGACAGACCCATGATCGGGCTGTAGTCCGGGGTCATGTCGGTGATCCCGGCCCACTGGCGCATCAGCCTGGCGTTGGCCAGGAACGGGAACATCTCGATGGCGTGGGCCAGCAGGCTTTCCTTCAGGTCCAGGGTCGAGCGGGTGTTGAACAGCGGGTAGGGGTCGGAACCGCCCCCGAACACCACTTCGCCACGGCTGGTCTGCTGTACGTAGCAGTGCAGGGCCGAGGAGCTCACCAGTGGGTCGAGGAACGGCTTGAATGGCTGGGTGACCATGGCCTGCAGCGGGAAGGTCTGGATCGGCGAACGGATGCCGGCCTTCTTCATCAGTTGCGAACTCATGCCGGCCACGGCCTGGACCACGCAGCCGCAGCGGACGGTGCCGCGGTTGGTCTTCACCGCGGTGATCGTGCCGTTGTCGATCACCAGTTCCTGGACTTCGGTGAGCTGGTGAATCTCCACGCCCCGCTTGGCCGCCTGCTTGGCATAACCCCAGGCCACCGCGTCGTGGCGGGCGGTGGCACCGTCGATGTGCCACAGGCCGGCGAGCACCGGCAGGTGGCCGGGGTCGAGGTTGAGTGTCGGCACCAGTTCGCGGATCTGCTGGCGGTCTAGCATTTCGGTGCGGCCGCCGAAGTGCTTGTTGACCTCGGCGCGCTGGCGGAACGACCGCACCGTCGCGTCGGTGTGGGCCAGGGTCAGTTGGCCGCGATGGGAGTACATGATGTTGAAGTCGAACTCGTTGGACAGGCCCTCGAACATCCGCACCGATTCGGCGTAGAAGCGCACCCCTTCGCTGGTCAGGTAGTTGGAGCGGATCACCGCCGTGTTGCGCGCGGTGTTGCCGCCGCCCAGGTAGCCCTTTTCCAGCACCGCGATGTTGCTGATGCCGTGGTACCTGGAGAGGTAGTAGGCGGTGGCCAGGCCGTGGCCGCCACCGCCGATGATCACCACGTCGTAGGCCGGCTTGAGTTCCTTCTGCGGCGGCAGGTCGACCTCGACCGGGTACTGCGAACCGAGTCCGTATTTCAATAGATGGAATGGCATAGGGCCTCCAGGTGACTGCGTTGGGCGTGGGCCTGCTGAACGGCAGCGGTCACCGTGTTCTTCATCAGGAAGGCGATGGTCATCGGGCCGACGCCACCGGGCACCGGGGTGATGGCCGAGACCTGGGGCAGGGCGCTGTCGAAGTCGACGTCGCCGACCAGGCGGCTGCGTTCCCCGTCGTCGATGCGGTTGATGCCGACGTCGATCACCACCGCACCGGGCTTGAGCCAACTGGCGTCGATCAGCCGCGGGCGGCCGACGGCGGCGACCACGATGTCGGCCTGGCGGCACAGGGCCTGGGCCTCGACGCTGCGCGAATGGAGCACGGTGACCGAGCAATGGGCCTTGAGCAGCAGGGCGGCCATGGGCTTGCCGACGATGTTCGAGCGGCCGATCACCACTGCGTGCTTGCCGCTCAGGTCGCCGCAGGCGTCTTCGAGCAACTGCATGCAGCCGCTGGGGGTGCAGGGCGTCAGCACCTCGCGGCCCTGGCTCAGGCCGCCGACGTTCTCACTGTGGAACCCGTCGACATCCTTGCCCGGGGCGATGGCCTGCAGGGCGCGGGTTTCCTCGATATGGGCCGGCAGCGGCAATTGCAGCAGGATGCCGTTGACGCTGTCGTCCTCGTTCAACGCGGCAATCAGACTGAGCAACTGCGCCTGGGTCGTGTCGGCGCCCAGCCGGTATTCCAGCGAGCGGATCCCGGCCTCTTCGGCACGCAGGATCTTGTTGCGCACGTAGACCTGGCTGGCCGGGTCCTGCCCCACGAGAATCACCGCGAGCGCAGGCTCGATGCCGGCCTGCTTCAACTCCCGGACTTCGGCCTTGACCCGCGCCAGCACCCGCGCCGCCGCAGCCTTGCCATCGATCAGCTTGGAGGTATTCACCGGAAGATCACCGTTCTGTCGTTGTTGAGAAAGACGCGATGTTCCAGGTGGTACTGCACCGCCTTGGACAGGGCCACGGTCTCGGTGTCGCGACCGGTGGCGACCAGGTGGTCCGGCAGATAGGCATGGTCGACCCGCTGAACTTCCTGCTCGATGATCGGCCCTTCGTCCAGGTCGCTGGTGACGTAGTGCGCGGTAGCGCCGATCAGCTTCACGCCGCGCTCGTAGGCCTGGTGATAGGGCTTGGCACCCTTGAAACCGGGCAGGAACGAGTGGTGGATGTTGATCGCCCGGCCCGAGAGTTGCCTGCACAAATCGTCCGAGAGGATCTGCATGTAGCGTGCGAGCACCACCAGCTCGGTGCCGGTTTCATCGACCACCTTCATCAGCGCCGCTTCCTGCTGGGCCTTGGTTTCCTTCGTCACCGGCAGGTAGATGAAGCGGATGCCCTCGCGCTCGGCCATGGGCCGCAGGTCCAGGTGGTTGGAGACGATGGCGGTGATGGTCATGTCCATCTCGCCCTTGTGGTGGCGGTACAGCAGGTCCGTGAGGCAGTGGTCGAACTTGCTGACCATCAGCAGCACGCGCATCGGCTCGCGGGTGTCGTGCAGTTCCCAGTGCATGTCGAAGGCCTGGGCGACCTCGGCGAAACCGGCCTTGAGCCGGGCGATGTCGCCGCTGTGGCCGTCGTTGAAGCGGAACACCGCGCGCATGAAGAACTTGCCGCTGAAGTCGTCGTCGAACTGCGCCATTTCACCGATGTAGCAGCCATTGCCGGCCAGGTACGAGGTCACCGCCGCGACGATGCCGGAGGTCGCCGGACAGCTGATCTTGAGAATGAAAGGGTTCTTTTCGTGTTGCATGGCATGTCCTCTGGAGAGTGGCGGCAGCTCGGCGCAAGGCGAAATTCAGGGGTGAACGGCAATGTTGTAGGTGAATAAAAATTCCCACGAGGAATTAAATATTCTTTTGTGCGGTTTATAGGCGAAAGCCAATGGCGCGTCCAGAGTTTCTGGAAACTTTTTTAACTGGTGGGAAATTTTGCGGAGTGGTTGCCCGCGACGTGAGCACCGTTGCGGTGTGGCCCTGGGGCCGTCGCGGGCCAGTGGAGGGAGCGGTCGGCTCTACTCCCCGGAGGTGCCGTAGTTCATGATCGATAACAGCCGGATCGGCACCTGCACCAGCCTCTCCGGGCCATGGGGAATTTCGCCGTCGAAGGTCAGGCTGTCGCCGGCCTCCATCGGGTAGAGCTGGTTGCCGTGGCGGTAGACCAGTTCGCCTTCGAGCAGATGCAGGAACTCGGTGCCGGGGTGGGAGAAGGTCGGGAACTCTTCGCTGGCATCGTCCATGGTCACCATGTACGCCTCGAAGCTCTTCTTCGGCCCGCGGGTGTGGTTGAGCAGGTGGTAGGTATGGCCTTTCTCGGTGCCGCGGCGCACCACCTCCAGCCCCTCGTCGCGCTTGACCAGCAGCGCGCTGCCGCCTTGCTGGTCGTACTGGCTGAACAGCTTGGACATCGGCATGCCGAGCACGTCGCACAGGCGGCTGAGGATATCCAGGCTGGTGGACACCTGGGCGTTCTCGATCTTGCTCAGCATGCCCTGGCTGATCCCGGCGATGCGCGCCACATCGGCCAGTTTCAGTTCCTGGGCCTGGCGCTGGCGCTTGATCTGGATGCCCAGGTACTGCTCGAGCTTGAGTTTGGGTTGTGCTTCGTCAGGCGTGTTCATCGGCTTTGCACGGTTTCCGTTCAATAATTTTAAATTCGCACCAGTAATGTGCGATTCGGGCCTCGGCCGCTTGTTCGGCGGCGGAATATTCCCTCGGTGAAAACGAGTTTCCCATATATACAGAGGAAAAGCCGCAATCGCGGCTCCGCAGACCCCAAGCGACAAACTTGGCAAGGCCATTGCATTCCTATTGGGAAAGTAAGTTTCCTGATTGGAATAAGTTCCGGCCAGGAAGCAAGCGACGGTTCAAACCATAACGTCTTGCCTTTCGCCAGGAGTGAACGCTCATGTTGCCACCCGAAACACAGCGGCTGATCGCGGAGCACGGGATCAAATACGTGCTGGCCCAGTTCGTCGATATCCACGGTTCGTCCAAGACCAAATCGGTGCCGGTTTCGGGTCTGGAGATGGTGGCCGAAGAGGGGGCGGGGTTCGCCGGGTTTGCCATCTGTGGCATGGGCATGGAACCTCACGGGCCGGATTTCATGGCCAAGGGCGACCTGTCGTCGCTGACCCCGGTACCCTGGCAGAAGGGCTACGGCCGGGTGGTGTGCATCGGCCACGTCGAGGGCAAGCCCTGGCCCTACGACAGCCGCTACGTGCTGCAGCGCCAGGTCGAGCGCCTGAGCGATCGCGGCTGGACGCTCAACACCGGCCTCGAACCGGAGTTCAGCCTGTTTCGCCGTGACGCCAGCGGCGCCCTGCAACTGGTCGACGCCAGCGATGCCCTGGACAAGCCGTGCTACGACTACAAGGGCCTGTCGCGCTCGCGCGAATTCCTCGAACGCCTGACCGAAGCCCTGCAACCGGTGGGCTTCGACATCTACCAGATCGACCACGAGGACGCCAACGGCCAGTTCGAGATCAACTACACCTACAGCGATGCCATGGAGTCGGCGGACCGCTTCACCTTCTTCCGCATGGCCGCCGGCGAGATCGCCAACGACATGGGCATGATCTGCTCGTTCATGCCCAAGCCCGATCCGAAACGGGCGGGCAACGGCATGCATTTCCACCTGTCGATCAGCAGCGCGACCAGCAAGAACCTGTTTCACGATCCCAGCGACCCGAGCGGCATGGGCCTGTCGAAGCTGGCCTATCACTTCGCCGCCGGGCTGCTGGCCCACGGCCCGGCGCTGTGCGCGTTCGCCGCGCCCACGGTCAACTCCTACAAGCGCCTGGTGGTCGGCAACTCGCTGTCCGGTGCCACCTGGGCGCCAGCCTTTATCGCCTTTGGCGCCAACAACCGCTCGGCCATGGTCCGGGTGCCCTATGGCCGCCTGGAGTTCCGCCTGCCGGATGCCGGGTGCAACCCGTACCTGGTCAGCGCCGCGATCATCGCCGCGGGTCTGGATGGCATCGACCGCAAGCTGGAAATCGACAACGTCTGCAACGAGAACCTCTACAAGCTGAGCCTGGAGGAGATCGCCGCCCGCGGCATCAAGACCCTGCCGCAGTCGCTGAAGGAAGCCTGCGATGCGCTGGAAGCCGATCCGCTGTTCGCCGAGGTACTGGGCGCAGAGATCGTCGGCGAGTTCATCAAGCTCAAGCGCATGGAGTGGGTGGAGTACAGCCGCCATGTGAGTGACTGGGAAGTGCAGCGCTACACCGAATTCTTCTGATCCAGCCGTTTCAACCAACCGTTTCCGACGCCCTGCAAGTGGGTAGGGCGTCTTCTGCCCGGGAGTTTGCGATATGTGTGGAATTGTGGGGCTTTACCTGAAAAATCCGGCGCTGGAATCCCGGCTCGGCCAGCTTTTCGAGCCGATGCTCGAAGCCATGACCGACCGCGGGCCGGACAGTGCCGGTTTCGCCATTTATGGCGATGAAGTGGGCGAGGGCTGGGTCAAGTTGACCTTGCAGGCCACCCGCGACGGCTATGACTTCAAGGCCCTGGTCGAGGCGCTGCAAGCCCGCCTGGCGGCACCGCTGGACTGGTTCCAGAACGCCAGCGCCATTGTCCTCAAGATCCGTGCCGAAGAGGCGCCGGTGCGTGCCGCACTGGCGGAGCTGGCACCGCAGGTGCGCATCATGAGTGTCGGCCAGAGCATCGAGATCCTCAAGGGTATGGGCCTGCCCCGGGAAATTTCCGAGCGTTTCGGCCTGGCCTCGATGAAGGGCAGCCACATCATCGGCCACACCCGCATGGCCACCGAAAGCGCGGTGACCCTGGAAGGCAGCCACCCGTTCTCCACCGGGGCCGACCTGTGCCTGGTGCATAACGGCTCGCTGTCCAACCACTCGCGCCTGCGCCAGAACCTGCGCCGCGAGGGCATCCACTTCGAGACCGAGAACGACACCGAGGTGGCGGCCGGTTACCTGGCCTGGCGCCTGCAACAGGGCGACTCGCTGAAGACCGCGCTGGACAAGTCCCTGGAAGACCTCGACGGCTTCTTCACCTTCGCCATCGGCACCCGCAACGGCTTCGCGGTGATCCGCGACCCGATCGCCTGCAAGCCGGCGATCCTCGCCGAGACCGCCGACTACGTCGCCATGGCCTCGGAATACCAGGCGCTGTCGAGCCTGCCGGGCATCGACAAGGCCAAGGTCTGGGAACCTGTTCCCGCCACCCTTTACGTCTGGGAACGCGAATCGGCTCAAGGAGCACGCCCATGAAAACCATCGATCTTTCCACCAGCACCGTGCGTGAGCTGAACCAGGCCCTGCACGACCAGGCCCGGCAACTCGAAGAGCGAGAGTGGCGGGTCACCCACCCCAACGGCGCGCACAACCTGGCGGTCGGCATCAACGAAACGGTGTCCGTGGATATCCAGGGGCACGCCGGCTACTACTGCGCCGGCATGAACCAGAAGGCCTCGATCACCGTGCATGGCAACGTCGGGGTCGGTTGCGCCGAGAACATGATGTCCGGCTACGTGCGGGTCAAGGGCAGTGCCTCGCAGGCGGCGGGCGCCACCGCCCATGGCGGGCTGCTGGTGATCGAGGGCGACGCCGGTGCCCGTTGTGGCATCTCGATGAAGGGCATCGACATCGTGGTCGGCGGCAGCATCGGCCACATGAGCTGCTTCATGGGCCAGGCCGGGCGCCTGGTGGTCTGCGGCGACGCGGGCGATGCGCTGGGCGACTCGCTGTACGAGACGAAGATCTTCGTCAAGGGCAAGGTCGAGTCGCTGGGCTCGGACTGCATCGAGAAGGAGATGCGCCCCGAACACCTCGAAGAGCTGCAGGCCCTGCTGAATCAGGCCGGTTTCAACGAAAAGGCCAGCGATTTCAAGCGCTACGGTTCGGCCCGCCAGCTGTACAACTTCAAAGTCGACAACGCCAGCGCCTACTGATCCAGGAGCCAGAACATGAGTGAATCCACTACCCCGAAAGCCGCTCCGGTGCTGCGCGAGTCGGCCACCTTCGATCGCCTGACCATCCAGGAAATCCAGCGCGCCGCCGAAACCGGCATCTATGACATCCGCGGCGGTGGCACCAAGCGCAAGCTGCCGCATTTCGATGATCTGCTGCTGCTCGGCGCCAGCGTTTCCCGTTATCCGCTGGAAGGCTATCGCGAGAAGTGCGGCACCGATGTGATTCTCGGCAACCGCTTCGCCAAGAAGCCGATCCACCTGAAGATTCCGGTGACCATCGCCGGCATGAGCTTCGGCGCGCTGTCGGCCAACGCCAAGGAGGCCCTGGGCCGTGGCGCGACCATCGCCGGCACCAGCACCACCACCGGAGACGGTGGCATGACCCCGGAAGAGCGCGGGCAGTCGCAGCACCTGGTCTATCAGTACCTGCCGTCGCGCTACGGCATGAACCCGGACGACCTGCGCAAGGCCGACGCCATCGAGATCGTCCTGGGGCAGGGCGCCAAGCCGGGCGGTGGCGGCATGCTGCTGGGCATGAAGGTCACCGAGCGGGTCGCCGGTATGCGCACCCTGCCGATCGGTGTCGACCAGCGTTCGGCCTGCCGTCATCCGGACTGGACCGGCCCGGACGACCTGGCGATCAAGATCGCCGAGATCCGCGAGATCACCGACTGGGAAAAACCGATCTACGTGAAGATCGGCGCCAGCCGCCCGTATTACGACGTCAAGCTGGCGGTCAAGGCCGGCGCCGACGTGATCGTGCTCGACGGCATGCAGGGCGGTACCGCGGCGACCCAGGAAGTGTTCATCGAACACGTCGGTATCCCGATTCTGCCGGCGATTCCGCAGGCGGTGCAGGCCCTGCAGGAAATGGGCATGCACCGCAAGGTGCAGTTGATCGTCTCCGGCGGCATCCGCAACGGGGCCGACGTGGCCAAGGCCATGGCCCTGGGCGCGGACGCGGTGGCCATCGGCACGGCGGCGCTGATCGCCCTGGGTGACAACCACCCGCGGCTGGACGAGGAGTTGAAGAAGATCGGCTCGGCGGCCGGTTTCTACGACGACTGGCAGAACGGCCGTGACCCGGCGGGCATCACCACCCAGGACCCGGAACTGTCGAAACGCCTGGACCCGGTCGAAGGCGGGCGCAGGTTGGCCAACTATTTGCGTGTCCTGGTGCTGGAAGCGCAAACCATGGCCCGGGCCTGCGGCAAGTCCCACCTGCATAACCTCGACCCGAGGACCTGGTGGCCTTGACCGTGGAGTCCGCGGCCATGGCCCGGGTGCCGCTGGCCGGGACCTCGTGGATTCCCGGGCAGCAGTACTAGACGCTGGCGTAGCCGCGCCAGCAGGCCGACTCCCACAGGGACAGCGCCGAACGCAAAACGGGAGTCCTGCTCCCTCTGTAGGAGCATGGCTTGTCGGAACGCCGCACCGCCGCGAACAGGCGTTCAAGCCATAGGGGCTTTGATCGTTCCCACACAGAGCGTGGGAACGATCGGGGAGTCGGACTCATCCGCGAACAGGCACGTGAGCCTGGTCAGGAACCCGGGAGCCTCCCCCAGGCTTCGAGTCCTACAACGAAAAGAGGCCTCCAGGGCCCGACACATCTTTACAGCGCTTTCTGCCCGGCACTTTTCCATCTCATTGCAGGAGCTTCGAAAATGGTGAATCGTCTACCCGGCAAATCCCTTCTCGCACTGCTCGCGCTTGGCGCGTGCGCCCCCTGGCCCAGGCCGCCGATACCCCGATCCTGAACACCGGCAGTACCGCCTGGATGGTCACGGCGGCGGTCCTGGTGCTGTTCATGTGCCTGCCCGGGCTGGCGCTGTTCTACGGCGGGCTGGTGCGGGCCAAGAACATGCTGTCGCTTTTCACCCAGTGCTTCGGCATTGCCGGCCTGGTCGGCGTGCTGTGGGTGATCTTCGGCTACAGCATGGTGGTCGACACCACCAACATGGTCGAGGGGCAGGTCAGTTTCAACAGCTTCGTCGGTGGCCTGAGCCGGGCGTTTCTCGCCGGCATGACCCCGGACAGCCTGGTCGGCGACATTCCGGAAGGGGTGTTCGTGACCTTCCAGATGACCTTCGCCATCATCACCCCGGCGCTGATCGCCGGTGCGTTCGCCGAACGCATGAAGTTCTCGGCGGCGCTGCTGTTCATGGCCGTCTGGTTCACCCTGGTCTACGCACCGGTGGCGCACATGGTCTGGGGCGGCGCCGGGGCCCTGATGCACAACTGGGGCGTGCTGGACTTCGCCGGCGGCACCGCGGTGCACATCAATGCCGGCGTCGCGGCGCTGGCGGCCTGCCTGATGCTGGGCAAGCGCAAGGGCTATGCCAACGCGCCGATGCCGGCCCACAACCTGAGCCTGACCATGACCGGCGCGGCGATGCTCTGGGTCGGCTGGTTCGGTTTCAACATCGGCTCGGGCGGGGGGCTCAACGGCCTGTCCGGTATCGTCATGCTCAACACCCAGCTGGGGGCCTGTGCCGGCATTCTCGGCTGGATGTTCACCGAGTGGTTCAAGGTCGGCAAGCCGAGTGCCCTGGGCCTGGCCAGCGGCGCCCTGGCCGGCCTGGTGGGCATCACCCCGGCCTGTGCCTATGTCGGCGTCGGCGGCGCCTTGGCGATCGGCCTGCTGTGCGGGGTGTTCTGCTACCTGAGCGTCACCGTGCTGAAGAAACGCCTCGGTTATGACGACAGTCTGGACGTGTTCGGCCTGCACGGCATCGGCGGCATGATCGGTGCGGTGCTCACCGGCGTGTTCTGCGTGCCGTCGTTGGGTGGCCTGGTGGAAGGCGTGACCCTGGGCGGCCAAGTGGTCGCGCAGATCAAGGGCGTGCTGTTCACCACAATATATTGCTTCGTGGTCAGCTGGATCATTCTGAAGGTGGTCAAGCTGCTGGTCGGCCTGCGTGCCGACGAACACGTCGAGGAGATGGGGCTGGACCTGGCCGAGCATAACGAGCGGGCCTACAACCACTGAGTGGGGGGCGGCAGACAGGTTCTGCCGCCCATGTCGGTCTGGATCAGGGGCTTCACTCGCCCCTTGAGGATTGTTGCCTTGCCAAGGGAACAGCCGAGCGGCATCATAGGCCTCAGTATAGGGTAGGGGGGTATGCTATGTCGCACATGAAATCCAACCGGGACGACCTGCTCAAGCGGGTCAGGCGCATCGCCGGCCAGGTCCAGGCCATCGAGCGTGCCCTGGAAGGCGATGCAGAGTGCGCCAAGACCCTGCACCTGGTGGCCGCGACCCGTGGGGCAATCAATGGGCTGCTCGACGAGATCATCGAGGACCACGCCCGCGAGCATGTCGCGCGGGTGGGGCTCACTGACGAAGAGCGGGCGCAGGGGGTTGAAGACCTGCTCGAAGCCATTCGCCGTTACTCGAAGTGAGGTCGCCATGAGCACCACGAACTCTCTGCACAGCCACGACTTCCTCGGCGCCGGCCACGATGACAATGCCCGGCGTACGCTCTGGGTGGTGATCCTCACCGTCGTGATGATGGTCGGTGAGATTGCCGCCGGGTACATCACCGGCTCCATGGCGTTGCTGGCCGACGGTTTTCACATGGCGACCCATGCCGGCGCCCTGGGCATCGCCGCGGCAGCCTACGCGTTCGCGCGCAAGCATGCCGGCAACGCCGCCTACAGCTTCGGCACCGGCAAGGTCGGTGACCTGGGCGGCTTCGCCTCGGCGCTGATTCTCGGCCTGATCTCGCTGGGGATCGGCATCGAATCGCTCATGCGCCTGTTCGAGCCGACCCAGGTCCGCTTCGGCACGGCCACGCTGATCGCGGTCATCGGCCTGGCGGTGAACATCGTCAGCGCGCTGCTGCTGGCGGGCGGCGCCGGCCATGATCACGGCCATGGGCACCGTCACGGGCATGACCCTCATCACGGACACGCCCACGGCGAAGACAACAACCTGCGCTCCGCCTATGTCCACGTGCTGGCGGATGCGGTCACCTCGGTCCTGGCCATCGTCGCGCTGCTGGCCGGCAAATACCTGGGCTGGGTCTGGCTCGACCCGGTCATGGGTATCGTCGGTGCCGTCGTCATCGCGCGCTGGGCCTGGGTACTGATGCAGGACACCGCTTCGGTGCTGCTGGACCGGACCGACGAGCACGTGGCCGAGGAGATCCGCGAGTTGCTCGACCACTCGGGCAAACTCAGGATCACCGACCTGCATGTCTGGCGTGTCGGGCCTGAGGCGCGGGCGGCGATCGTCAGCGTGCAGGGCTCCCCGGAGCTGTCGGCCGAGGATGTGCGCGAGGCCTTGAAGCCGGTCCACGAGGTGACTCACCTCACGGTCGAATACCGGGCTGCCTGATCCATGGCGAAGGACATTGAAAACCCCTGCGTTTCGCTGTGCCAGTTGAACAGCGAAATGTGCGTGAGCTGCGGGCGCACCCGCGAGGAAATCCGCAAATGGCGTGGCATGAAACGCCCGGAAAAGATGGCGACGGTGCAGCGGGCCAGCGCCCGCATGAAAAGCATCAACAAGAAGAAAAACAAGGGCTAGTGGGTCTCCACGGGCAAGTCATCCAATGCCGGTGGGGTGGCCGAATGCCAGGCTGCGCTGCGGATCCGACGGGTTGAGATCATGTGGGAAACGACCGGATACCTCGGCCTCTTCATTTCGGCTTTCGGCGCCGCCACGCTGCTGCCGTTGCAATCGGAAGCCGTTCTGGTCGCGCTGCTCTGGGCCGGGCAGCACCCGGCCCTGGCCCTGCTGTGTGTCGCCACGGTCGGCAATGTCGCCGGTTCGTTGGTGAACTGGGTGCTCGGGCGCTATCTGGAGCATTGGCGGGACAAGGCCTGGTTCCCGGTGTCCGGCCAACGGCTGGAGAGTGTCCAGCGCACCTACCATCGCTATGGCCGGTGGTCACTGTTGCTCAGTTGGGTGCCGGTGATCGGTGACCCGCTGACGGTGGTCGCCGGCCTGATGCGAGAGCCCTTGTGGAGCTTCCTGGCGATCGTCACTTTGGCCAAGGCTGCCCGCTATGGTGTGTTGTACCTGATGACGCTGGGTTGGGCATGAGCGCAGAATCGACGCGCAGTCGACAGACGATCCCTTTCAACCAAGAGAGCACGCAATGATCGATCACCTGGACCACCTGGTACTGACCACTTTCGATGTCGAGGCCTGCAAGGATTTCTACCTTCGCGTGCTGGGCATGAGCCTTGAAACCTTTGGCCAGGGCCGCCTGGCGTTTCGCTTTGGCAACCAGAAGATCAACGTGCATGTGCGCGGCCAGGAGTTCGAGCCCAAGGCGCATCTACCGGTGCCCGGAGCCCTGGATCTGTGCTTCATCGCCAGCCAGGGGCTGGACGCGGTGATCGCGCACCTGCAGGCGCAGCAGTGGCCGATCGTCGAGGGGCCGGTGCAGCGAACCGGCGCGACCGGACCGATCCGTTCGGTTTATGTGCGGGACCCGGACCTGAACCTGATCGAGATTTCCGAGCCTTTGAGTGCCTGAGGGCTGCTGCGGGCGACATGGCCTGATCGCGCGGCACCTGGCCTGGCGCTGACGGCCGCCTGGAAACCTTTCGCGGCCAGTCTTGCACCTTTGCCGGGCAGTTATGGCGATTTCATGGCAGGCTAGGCTGTGTACGAAATTGTTTGAAACGCAGGTTAGGCAAGGCAAAAACCGGCGAGGAACGGCCGGGGTCGCGCCCGACTTTACTGGAGTAAATGAGCATTCCGAGCCGGTTTTTAACGCCGCATAACCAAGTTTCAAACAATTTCGTACATAGCCTAGTGCCGGAATCTTATGCGGGCGCCAACATGAATGACCTGAAGCTGGATCGAATGGACACGAAGATTCTGGGCGTCTTGCGCAAGAACGGCCGGATTTCCCATCAGGAGCTGTCGCTGAAAGTGGGCCTTTCGCCTTCCCAATGCCTGCGCCGGGTGAAACGGCTGGAAGCGGAGGGCGTGATCCTGGGCTATTCGGCGGTCATCGATGAAAACAGGCTCGGCAACGACATCAATGCCTGGGTGATCGTCAAACTGCAGCGCAACAGTCCAGGGGCGAGGGAGCGGGTGGCCCTGCTGCTGAAAAACCGCCCTTGGGTGCGGCTGGCCACCGGCGTCACCGGCGATGTGGATTTCATGATCCGCGTCGTCGCCCCGCGGATGGCCGATTTCTCGAAAATCCTCATCGACGAGCTGAACAACCACCCGGACATCAGCAGCACGCAGTCCTTCATCTGCCTGGATGACCTGGTGGGCGGGCTGACCAGCATGGCCGGCCCGGGCGCCGTGGTGGACAGCGCCCAGGCCTGACGGCGAGGGTCGCTGGTCAGAGCGACGCGTCCAGGGCCTGGATCAACTGCTGCATCTCTTCGGCGGCGGTGTAGTGCACGAAGGATAGGCGCAGCACGCCTTCCTGCGGGTCGACATCCAGCGCCTGCAACAGGCGCACCGCGTAGAAGTGGCCCGCGCCGGCAATGATGCCTCGCGTTGCCAGCCGGGCGGCGATCTCGCGCGGGCTGGCGTTCAGGGTTTGCAGGGAGACGGTGGCGGCCTTGTTCCGTACGTCGCTTGGGCCGAGCAGGCGCACGCGGCAATCCCCGGCGCAGAACTCCAGCAAGGGCGGCAGCAGCGCCGCCTCGGCGCAGCGCAACAGCTGGCGCACGTTGGCGGCGCGCTCGCGGCGGTCGGCGGCGGGGAAGTGATGGGCATGCACCTGGTCGAAGTAGGTGGTGACGCCGCTGGCGGCAGCGACCTGGGCATGGTCGGGGCCGGCGGGGACGAACCACTTTGCCAGGTAGGCCTCGTTGAAGTAGTGCGCCTGGTTGCCGAGCCAGTCCATCAACGGGCGGCGAATGACCATGGCCCCCAGGTGCGGGCCGAAGGTCTTGTACAGCGAAAAGAGATAGATGTCGGCGCCGAGCGCGTCCACGTCCGGGAAACCATGGCCGGCGTAGGAAACCCCATCGATCACCGCCTGGGCACCTGCGGCATGGACGATCTCGCAGATTTCCCGCACCGGGTTGATCTCACCCAGGATATTAGAGCAGTGGGTGAAGGCGACCACCCGGGTGCGCGGGCTCAGCAGCTTCTGCAGTTCGCTCGGGTCGAGGGAGCCGGTGGTGGCGTCGACCTGCCATTCCCGAATGACCATTCCGCGTTTGGCCAGCCGCCGCCAGACGCCGTTGTTGGCTTCGTGGTCCTGGTTGGTGACGATGATTTCGTCTCCCGCCTCGAGCCGATTGGCAAAGGCCTCGGCCAGCACATAGGTGTTCTGCGAGGAGGAGGGGCCCAGGTGCACCTCTTCCGGCGACACCCCGAGATAGGCGGCGATTTCGGCGTGCGAGCGGTCCATCTGCTCGCCACCCTGGCGCGAGGCCGGGTGGGCGCCGTAGGGCTGCATCTTGTGCCGGCGATAGAAACGGTCCAGATGGTCGATCACGGGTTGGCAGGCGTAGGAACCGCCAGCGTTGTCGAAGAACGCCTGGCCTTGCAGGGAGGGTTCGGAAAAGGCCGGGAACTGGCGGCGGATGAACGAAAGATCCAGGGCGGGCATTGGCAAGACTCCTGTTGTGCGCGGGGATTCGATAGGGCATAGCCTAAGGCTTGAGCCGCGCACGAAGTCGGCAAAAGCGGGCGAAAGAACTGGCTCCATGCAGGAATCCTGCATATTCAGCGGTTTGAATACTGCATTTGATTCGTCCGGCTCAACGGATGTGCTGCTATCCGTCTGGCCCAGGCCGCCGAGGCTGATATCTCGGCATCTGACGGGCTCATGGCGTGAGGCGCCCCGGTGGGTCTGGGCAAGCCGGTTCCAATCGGGGCGCCGGGATGGTCTCGTGCCTTTTGGCGGCTGAAAGGTCTCAAGCCCTGAGGGGCATTGCCGTCAGCACGCTGGCCCCGGGCTGGCGTGGAACCGGAGGATGGGACACGAAGCGGGGCGGTTCGAACGACCGGCGAAGATCCCGTGCCGAATGACCGACGATCCCGTCGAACTCGTCCAGGCTCACCCCGCGTTTGCCCGCCTGTTCCAGCCGATAGCGGGTGTCGCGCTCCAGCTTGTCGAGCTGCTGGCGGACACTGTGCGCGAAGATACGGGTGTCGGAAGGGATCGGTTCGAGCGCGTTGAATTCATGGCGTGTGCCATCCGGCAAGCGTGCCTGCACCTCCTCGGGCAGGAATTTCGACAGTGCCGGTGAGGCGGCGACAGACGCCATCAGTTCCTGTCGGGATCCGAACTCCTTGAGTCCCCATCCCGGCAGGCACAGCACGAAGAGACTGCCCTCGTCGCCACTCCCTGGCTGCTCCATCACGAACGGCCCCGGCAACGTCAGGGGAGGGAAGACGTGGTTGCCGCTGCTGGCGCGGACTGAAAGGCCGTGGACCCTGGGCCGCGAGTGCTCGTCGGGGTAGGCCCGTGCAAGGTCGGCCGCGGACGGGTGGTTCGCGATCGCTGCGACCAGCGCCTTGCCCGCCTTGCCGAGGATGCTGTCGTTGTCCTGCTGCCGCGCTTGCAGTGTTATCTGCTGCTTGCGGATGTCTCCCAGGACCTCGTGTGGCGTCCTGCCGTCTTCGCCGGGAGTGATGAAGGCCCGGGTCTGCTGCCTGGCCAGGTCCGTGGCCTGGTTCGATGGCAGTTGCCGGATGAAATGAAGGATATCCTGTGTGCTGGTGAAGCCGGGCAGCAGTGGCTTCCCGTCACCCGCGGCCGTTGTCTCGCCGCGTCGGTAGCTGTTTCCAGGGTTGTAGTACAAGGTGCCGGGAGCGAACGGGTACCGGCCATGCAGGTCGTCGATATCCCGGCCGCTGTAGTGCGCGACGATCAGCTCGGCAACGCTGGGCGAGGCGACCAGCTTGTCTTCCGCTTGCGCGGTATCGGCCAACTGATGAACCTTCAGGTGGATATGGTTGAGGTCCACCGGCCGTGGTGCGTGCGGGAAGTGCTTTTCGAATGCCTGCCGTGCGTCCTGCAGCGGGCTGGGACGTGGTATCTGCGCGAACACCGCATTGGCCTGCTTCAGCGGTTCGGTCAGGACGTCGATCTTCTCCTGCTGTATCAGCGCCGAGGCGGCTGCGGGTGTCGACAGCAGGGCACGGAACGCCGACTGCCCGGCTTGCCCTGGGGGCGACGCCCTCTCGGCGGATCCGGTCCCACCCGGGCCATCGTCCGCCTGCGTCCGATCCGGCTCGCGCACCGAGGGTATGTGCCCTGCCCGTGATTCACTGTTCTGCACCAGCCGGGGGGCCGATGAAATGATGCTACCTACGCTCACATGTCACGCCTGTACGGATTGATCTGAAGAGCATGTCCGTTCGCCGCCGGGGCGGCGTCGTCATGCCGGTCGCTACAGTAGTGGTAGATAGATAGCACCCGCTATCGGACGGGGCCGACGCGGGAAGGAGGACCAGGGGGCCAGGTCGTGTGGGCAGAACAGGGCCTGTGGCCATCAGTGCCCGGGTGGAACCCTTGCATCAGGCCCTATTTCTTGGCCGACACCCCGCCGTCGTCGCTCAATCCAATCGAATCCTTGCCTAATCCTCTGGAGTTGCAGGGTGATGCATAGGAAAGCCCCTGCCTGCGGTCTAGAGTTTGACCGAAGGAGTCCGTTGCCATGAACCAGCCCCAACACTGCCCGGTATCGCCGTTGGCACCGAGTATCGACCGACACATCAGCCAACAAGGGGATTGCCCGACCGCGATCCCCGGCCTCGTGCTGTTTCGACGTGACCAGCCGATACCCCCCTCGGTGTGCATGGTCGAGCCGAGCCTGATCCTGGTCGCACGCGGACAGAAGAGCCTGTGGATCGGCGGCGAGGGCTACGCTTATGACCCATCGCGGTTTCTGGTCACCTCACTGGACCTGCCGGCCAACTCCGAGGTGGTCATGGCCAGCCCGGCACAGCCCTGCGTCGGCGTGGTGCTGAAACTGGACGTGTCCATCCTCGCCGAACTGATCGCCAAGGGCGGCCTGCCGCCGCCGACCCGTGATCGTGGCGCGGGCAAGGGCGTGGGCATCGCGAACATGACCCCGACCCTGGAAATGGCCGTGGGGCGCCTGCTGGCGCTGCTCGATGAGCCGGAGGCGATCCCGGTGCTGGCGCCGCTGGTGCTGCGCGAAATTCACTATCGCCTGCTGCACGGCGAGCAGTCGGCGCGGTTACGACAGATCACCGCCGTCGACGGCCAGGGCTATCGGATCGCCAAGGCCATCGACTGGCTCAAGTTGAACTTCGCCATGCCCCTGCGTATCGATGAACTGGCGGCCCGGGTGCAGATGAGCGCGCCGACCTTTCATCACCATTTCCGCCAGCTCACCAGCATGAGCCCGCTGCAGTTCCAGAAGTGGCTGCGCCTCAACGAAGCGCGGCGGCTGATGCTCAATGAACGCCTGGACGTGTCGCGGGCGGCGTTCGCGGTGGGCTACGAGAGTCCTTCGCAATTCAGTCGTGAATACGCTCGGCTCTTCGGTGCCGCGCCCAGTCACGACATTGCGGCATTGCGAGGCCAGGCCTCCGAAATCTCGCCCACCGGCGAGGCGGTCCCGGCCTATTGAACGCTTCAGGGTACGCGGCCGTTGGGCGTACCGATCGGTGGGGCGCCGGCCGGCGCCTCACCGCCTATAACGAAGAAACATCAACCGATGATGAGCGGGTGAGCCATGGAACTACGAATCAACCAGAAGACCTATCAGGTCGATGCCGACGCCGACACGCCGCTGCTGTGGGTGATCCGCGATGACCTGGGCATGACCGGCACCAAGTACGGCTGTGGCCTGGCCCAGTGCGGCGCCTGCTCGGTGCTGGTGGACGGCAATGTGGTGCGGGCCTGCGTCACCCCGGTGGCCGGCGTGGTCGGCCGGGAGGTGACCACCATCGAGGCGATCGAGGCCGATGACGTGGGCAAGCGCGTGGTGGCCGCCTGGGTCGAGCACCAGGTCGCCCAGTGTGGCTACTGCCAGTCCGGACAGGTCATGGCCGCCACCGCGTTGCTCAAGCAGAACCCCAAGCCCAGCGATGCGCAGATCGAGGCCGCGATGGTCAACCTGTGCCGTTGCGGCACCTACAACGCCATCCATAGCGCCGTGCACGAGTTGGCTACGCAGAAGGGAGAAGCCTGATGAACAGTCGTATCGAGGGGGCCGAAGAGGTCCTCAGCCAACTGTCGGCCGACCCGGTCAACCTGTCCCGGCGCCGCTTCCTGATTGGCACGGCGGTGGGCTCCCTGGTCCTCGGTTTCGGCCTGCCACTGGGCTCGGCGCGGGTGCAGGCCGCTACGGCGGCGGTCGAGCGCGGCACCCAGGTGCCGGCGTTCCTGGAGATTCGTCCGGACAACAGCGTGCGCCTGCTGTGCCCCTTCATGGAAGGCGGGCAGGGCACCTACACCGCCATGGCGCAGATCGTCGGCGAGGAACTGGACGCCGATCCGGCGACCTTCGTGGTCGACAGCGCGCCGCCCGGCGAGGCCTATGTGGTCATGGACAACGGCATGCGTATCACCGGCGGCAGCATGTCGGTGCGCATGAGCTACCCGACCATGCGCCGCCTGGGCGCCCTGGCCCGGGCGATGTTGCTGCAGGCCGCTGCGCAGCAGCTCGGCGTGCCGGTGACGGAGCTGTCGACCGAGCCGGGCAAGGTGCTGCATGCAGCCTCCGGTCGTTCGCTCGCCTATGGCGAACTGGCGGAACGCGCCATGGACCTGCCGGTACCGGACCCGGGCAGCGTCAAGCTGCGTGACCCCAGCCAGTTCCGCTGGATCGGCAAGCCGGTCAAGCGCGTCGATGCCTACGACAAGTCCACGGGACGTGCGCTCTACAGCATCGATCTTAAGGTCGACGGCATGCTCCACGCCGCGGTGCAGCACGCGCCACGCCTGGGCATGAGCGTCGGCAGCCTGCGCAACGAAGAACAGGTCAAGGCCATGAAGGGCGTGCATTCGGTGCATCAGTTGCCGGGCGCGGTGGCGGTGGTCGCCGAGCGCTGGTGGCACGCCAAGCGGGCGGTGGAAGCCCTCCAGGTCGACTGGAAGGAGGCGGCCGCCGATTCACCGCTGCGGGTGATGCCGGCGGACTTTTCCAGCGAAGCCTACGTGCAGCGCCTGGCCAACGAACAGGGGCCAGCCCGTGATGCCGAGAACGAAGGCGATGTCGCCAAGGTATTGGCTGGCGCCAAGCATGTCGTCGAGGCCAGCTACCACAACCAGTACCTCAACCATGCCCAGCTGGAGCCGCCTTCGGCCCTGGCGCGGTTCAATGCCGACGGTTCGCTGGAGGTCTGGTTGCCCAACCAGGCCCCGGACATGTTCCGCAACGACATCGCCAAGCTCACCGGCCTCGACGCTTCGCGCATCACCCTGCATTCGCCACTGCTGGGCGGTTTCTTCGGCCGGCATTTCCTCTATGGCTCGGCCAACCCCTATCCCCAGGCGATTGCCCTGGCGAAGGCGGTCGGACGTCCGATCAAGCTGATCTGGAGCCGCGAGGAAGAGTTCCTGCGCGATGTGCTGCGGCCGATCGCGGCGGTGCGGTTCCGCGGTGCGCTGGACGACAACGGCTTCCCCGTCGCCATCGAGGCGATCAGCGCGACCGAAGGGCCGACCGAGGCCCTGGCCGGCAAGCAGGGCGACAAGGTCGACCCCACCGCCGTCGAAGGGCTGGCGGGCAAGTCCTATGCGATCGCCAACAAGCGTATCGCGCAGATCTACGTCAAGGGCCCGGCCATGCTCGGCTACTGGCGCTCGGTGGGCAACTCGCTCAACGACTTCTTCTACGAGGCGTTCCTCGACGAGTTGGCGGACAAGGGCGGCAAGGACCCCTTCGAACTGCGCCTGCACCTGCTGCGCGATAACCCGCGGCTGACCACGCTGCTCAACGCGGTGGGCGAGCTGTCCGGCGGCTGGAAGCGCGGTCCGTTCACCGCCGAGGATGGCAGCAGGCGCGCCCGCGGTGTCGCCATGGCCTCGCCGTTCGGCACCCAGACGGCGGTGATCGCCGAGGTCTCGATCGACAACGGGCAGGTCAAGGTGCATGACATCTGGCAGGCCATCGACCCGGGCAACATCGTCAACCCGGCCATCGTCGAGGCGCAGGTCAACGGCGCCGTGGCGCTGGGGCTGTCGCAGACGCTGGTCGAGGAAGCGGTGTGGCTCGACGGCAAGCCCAGGGCACGCAACTACGACCTGTACCCGATCCTGCCGCCTTCGCGCATGGCCCGGGTGCACGTCCGGGTGGTCGAGAGCGGGGAGAAGATGGGCGGCATTGGCGAGCCGCCATTGCCGGCGGTGGCGCCCGCCGTGGCCAACGCGGTGGCGAGGTTGACGGGGCAGCGCATCCGTAGCCTGCCGTTGAGCCGCTACACCTTCACCTGACCTGCGCGGAGCCTTCATGAACAACAGTCGATTCGCAAGAACCGCTGCCTGGCTGGCTGTGCCGTGCCTGGTCGCGGCAGGCCTGCTGGCCTGGTACGTCACCCGCGAGCCTGCCTCGCCCCTGGAACACCAGCCACTGGCCGTGGCCGACATCGACCCGGCGCTGGTCAGCCGCGGCGAGTATGTCGCCCGCCTTGGCGACTGCGTGGCCTGCCACAGCGTGCCGGGTGGTGCGCCGTTCGCCGGCGGCCTGGAAATGGCCACCCCGCTGGGGGCGATCCATGCCACCAACGTCACCCCTGACCGGGACACCGGCATCGGCAACTACAGCCTGGCGGACTTCGACCGCGCCGTACGCCACGGCGTCGCGCCCGGCGGTCGGCGCCTGTACCCGGCGATGCCCTATCCGTCCTACGCCAAGCTCAGCGATGACGATGTGCGTGCGCTGTACGCGTTCTTCATGAAGGGCGTGGCACCGGTGCAGCAGGCCAATGCCGAGAGCTCGATTCCCTGGCCTTTGAACCTGCGCTGGCCGATCGCCCTGTGGAACGCGGTGTTTACCGACTCAGCCCCCTACAGCGACAAACCGGCCCAGGACCCGCTGTGGAACCGCGGTGCCTACATTGTCCAGGGGGCCGGTCACTGCGGCAGTTGCCACACGCCACGGGGCCTGGCCTTCAACGAGAAGGCCCTGGACGAGTCCGGCGCGCCGTTCCTCGCCGGCGCCTTGCTCGATGGCTGGTACGCGCCGAGCCTGCGTGCCGATCACAACACCGGCCTGGGCCGCTGGAGCGAACCGGAGATCGTGCAGTTCCTCAAGACCGGTCGCAACCGGCACGCGGTGGTGTTCGGCTCGATGACCGAGGCGTTCAACAACTCCACGCAGTTCATGAGCGATGACGACCTGGCGGCGATCGCCCGTTACCTCCACTCGCTGCCCGGCGACCGCCAGCGCGATGGCGAGCCCTGGCAGTACCAGGCGACCTCGGCAGCGGCGTCCCCACAGAAACCGGGGGCCCAGACCTACGTGACCCGCTGCGCGTCCTGCCACGGCCTGGACGGCAAGGGCCAGCCCGAGTCGATGCCGCCGCTGGCCGGCGCGACATCCGTGTTGGCCGCCGAGAGTGCCTCGGCGATCAACATCACCCTCAACGGTTCGCAACGGGTGGTCGCCGCCGGGGTGCCGGACGCCTACCGCATGCCGGCGTTCCGCGAGCAACTGTCGGACCAGCAGATCGCCGAGGTGCTGAGCTTCGTGCGCAGCACCTGGGGCAACCAGGCCGGGGCGGTGGATGCGCAGGCGGTGGGCAAGCTGCGCGGGCACACCGATCCGGCCAGCAGCAGCCCGATCATTCTGCACATGCGCTGAAGGAGGCCCGGATGGAAAGCATCGACCTGCTGGTCCTGCGCACGGCGCGGGACTGGCTTGCCGCCGGCGAGCGCGTGTTGCTCGCCACCGTGGCGCGCACCTGGGGTTCGTCGCCACGGCCGGTGGGCTCGATGATGGCGCTGCGCAACGATGGGCGGGTGGTGGGCAGCGTGTCCGGTGGCTGTATCGAGGACGACCTGATCCACCGCTACACCACGGCCCATGGCGGCAGTGGTATGGGCGAGGGGCCGGTCGAGGTGGTGCGCTATGGCGTCACGGCCGATGAGGCCCATCGCTTCGGCCTGCCCTGTGGCGGTACGCTGGAGCTGGTCCTGGAATTGCGGCCGAGCCGGCAGGCGCTGGACGAACTGCTGGTGCAGCTCGACGCCGGTCGCCTGGTGCGCCGCTGCCTGACAGTGGCTTCTAACGCGGTGACCCTTGCCGCCACCGCGACGCCGGAGCAGTTCAGCTTCGATGGTCAACGGATGCTCAATACCCTTGGCCCCGGTTATCGGCTGCTGATGATCGGGGCCGGTGCGCTGGCCGAGTACCTGGCGACCATGGCGCTGTTCAACGGCTTCAAGGTCGCGGTCTGCGACCCGCGCCCGGAATACATCGAGACCTGGGCCGTGCCGGGTGTGGAACACCTCGTCGGCATGCCGGACGATGTCGTTCGCGATTTTGCCGTGGACCTGCGCACCGGCATCGTCGCCCTCAGCCATGACCCCAAGCTCGATGACCTGGCCTTGCTCGAAGCCTTGCACAGCCCGGCGTTCTACATCGGCGCCATCGGTTCGCGGCGCAACAGCCAGTTGCGCCGCGAGCGCCTGATCGAGCATTTCGGCGAGACCGAGGCCAGCCTCCAACGCCTGAATGGGCCCATCGGCCTGTACATCGGCAGCAAGACGCCGGCGGAGATCGCGGTGAGCGTGATGGCGGAGATTCTAGCGGCCAAGAATGGCATCGAGCTGCCCGACACCGTCACCGTCGCCCGGGCCAAGCAGGTGCACGAGCGCCTGTCCTCGGCGTAGCGCCGCAGCGCGCATCAGCGCAGGCGCAACCGCTCCAGCACCACAACTGACCCAGGTGTTGGCCGAGCGCGTCGGCGTCGATGCCGGTGCGAGAGCAAGGGACGCGCTGGCGCAGGTGAGTCGGCGCTGAACAGGCCGTGGCGCTGGCGGGGAGGATGGTTTTGCCGCCCAAGGCCGCCGGTTCAGGCAGCCTTGGGCAAGCCTTCACGACTACAGCCAGGCCTTGATCTGGGCACTTACCGCGTCAGTGGAGATACCATAGCGATCGTGCAAGGTCGGCAAGGCCCGGCATCGAGGAAGGCATCCGGCAGGGCGATCTGCCGGAAGGTCGGGGTGACGCCATTGCGCAGTAGCAGGCCGGCCACGGCTTCACCCAGCCCACCGATGATCGAATGGTTCTCCGCCGTCACCACCAGCCGCCCCGGCTTGCGCGCTTCGGCGAGAATGGTCTGTTCGTCGAGGGGCTTGATGGTCGGCACGTGCAGTACGGCCACGTCGACACCGTCGGCCTGCAGTTTCTGCGCCGCTTCCAGCGAGCGCATGGTCATCAGCCCGGTGGAAATGATCAGCACATCGTTGCCGGTGCGCAGGGTCTTGGCCTTGCCGATCTCGAACCGGTAGCCGTACTCGTCCAGCACCAGCGGTACGTTGCCGCGCAACAGACGCATGTACACCGGGCCCTGGTGGGCGGCGATGGCCGGTACCGCCTGTTCGATTTCCAGGGCGTCGCAGGGGTCGATGATCATCAGGTTCGGCATGGCCCGGAAAATCGCCAGATCGTCTGTAGCCTGGTGGCTTGGCCCGTAGCCGGTGGTCAGCCCCGGCAGGCCGCAGACGATCTTGACGTTGAGGTTTTCCTCGGCGATCGCCATGCAGATGAAGTCATAGGCCCGGCGCGAGGCGAACACCGCATAGGTGGTCGCGAAGGGTATGCAGCCTTCGCGGGCCATGCCGGCGGCGGCACTCATCAGCAGCTGCTCGGCCATGCCCATCTGGTAGAAACGCTCCGGGTGGGCCTTGGCGAAAATGTGCAGGTCGGTGTACTTGGACAGGTCCGCCGACAGGCCGACGATCTCCGGGCGCTGCTCGGCCAGTGCCGCCAGCGCGTGACCGAACGGCGCCGAGCGGGTGGCCTGGCCTTCGGCGGCGATGGACGCGATCATCGCCGAGGTGGTCAGGCGCTTCTTGCCGGTTTGAGGGGTGTTTGCGGTGCTCATGCGGTTCTCCCGACCTGAAGGTTTTGCAGTGCCAGATCCCATTCGTTTTCGTCGACGCGGATGAAGTGGGTTTTTTCCCGGGATTCGAGGAAGTCCACGCCCTTGCCCATGCGCGTATCGCAGATGATCACCCGCGGCTGTGGCCCGGTGTGCTGGCGGGCGGCATCGAAGGCGGCGACCAGCGCCGGGATATCGTTGCCGTCGACCCGCTGGGTGAACCAGCCGAAGGCCTGCCAGCGATCGACGATGGGTTCGAAGGCCAGCACTTCGCTGGAGTGCCCATCGGCCTGCTGGTTGTTGACGTCGATGATCGCGATCAGGTTGTCCAGCTTCCAGTGCGAGGCCGACATGGCCGCTTCCCAGGTCGAACCTTCGTTCAGTTCGCCGTCGGACAGCAGGTTGTAGACGAACGCGTCGGACCCTTTGCGCTTGAGGCCCAGGCAGGCACCGACCGCGATGCCCAGGCCGTGACCGAGGGAACCGCCGGTGATTTCCATACCCGGCGTGTAGGCCGCCATGCCCGACATCGGCAGGCGGCTGTCGTCCGAACCGTAGGTTTCCAGCTCGTCCAGGGGAATCACCTCGGCCTCGATCAGCGCCGCGTAGAGGGCGATGGCGTAATGGCCGATCGACAGGTAGAAACGGTCGCGCTGCTCCCACTCGGGGTCGTGCGGCTGATAGCGCAGGGCATGGAAGTAGGACACGGCCAGCAGGTCGGCAGCGCCCAGGGCCTGGCCGACATAACCCTGGCCCTGGACCTGGCCCATGCGCAGGGCATGGCGACGGATGTTGTAGGCGCGTTCGGCAAGCGAGAGCGCCGCGGTGGAGGATGAATGCACACTCATGGTGATGACTCCGGGAACTTAACGGTTGACCTGGGCGGCCGGGATGCGCAGGACCAGCGTGGCGCCGAACAGCAGCACGCCAGTGATCAGGTACATGCCAAGGGCGCTGGACCCGGTCGAGGTGGTGATCCAGCCGATCAGATAGGGTGAGCAGAAGCCCGCGAGGTTGGCGAAGCTGTTGATGCCGGCAATACCGGCGGCGGCCGAGACCCCGCCCAGCAGCGTGGTGGGCAGCATCCAGAACAGCGAGGACGCCGACAGCACGCCCGCGGCGGCCAGGCACAGGCTGAGCATCGAGAGCGGCAGGTTGCCGCCCAGCAGGGCCGCGAGGGTCAGCCCGAGGGCGCCGGCAATCATCGGCAGCACCAGGTGCCAGCGACGTTCCTGGTGACGGTCGCCGCTACGCCCCATCAGCAGCATCGCGACAATGGCGCAGAGGTACGGCAGGCTGGTCAGCAGGCCGATGTGCAGGGGATCGGAAACCCCGGCGTTGCGCACCAGCGTCGGCAGCCAGAAGGTAATCGCGTACTGGCCCATGACCACGCAGAAGTAGATGCCCGCGAGCAGCCACAGGCGGCGGTCGCGAACGAACTCCCGGGCCGAGGCGTGGGTGACCTTGCGGCTGTTGTCCTCGGCCAGTTCGCGGTTGACCAGGGCCTTTTCCTCGTCGGTGAGCCAGGTCGCCTGGTGCACGCCGTCCTTGAGGTAGCTCAGCACCAGCAGGCCGACGATCACGGTCGGCAGCGCCTCGATGACGAACATCCATTGCCATCCGGCCCAGCCGTGTACGCCGGCGAAGTGGTTCATGATCCAGCCCGACAGCGGGCCACCGATCATGCCCGACAGGGGGATGGCGACGAACCACAGCACGGTCATCCTGGCCCGGCGGTAGGAGGGGAACCAATAGGTCAGGTACAGCAGCAGACCGGGGGCCAGGCCGGCTTCGGCGACACCCAGGAGAAAGCGCAGGGCGTAGAACTGCCAGGCGGTTTCGACGAAGGCGAACAGGGCGGAAATGAGGCCCCAGGAGATCATGATCCGGGCGATCCAGCGGCGGGCGCCGACACGGTGCAGGATCAGGTTGCTGGGCACTTCGCAGAGAAAATAACCGAGGAAGAAGATGCCGGCACCGAGGCCGTAGACCGTTTCGCTCAGGGCCAGGTCGTTCATCATCTGCAGCTTGGCGAAACCGACGTTGACGCGGTCGAGGTAGGCGCACAGGTAGCACAGCATGAGAAACGGCATGAGCCGCCAGGCGGTCTTGCGATAGGCAGTGGAGCGGACGGACACGGCCGCCTCCAGGGAGAGGGTACTCATGAGGGTCTGATCTCTTGTTGTTATGGGCCGCGCGGGGCTGCCCTGGATTCAGAACAACGCCAGCCGCCGGGCCGGCGTGAGGCTCATCAGTGAATCAACATGCCGCCGTTCACATCCAGCGTAATACCGGTCAGGTAGGACGACAGGTCGCTGACCAGGAAGAGGGCGGCATTGGCCACGTCCCCGGCTTCGCCGAGGCGGCCCAGCGGAATGCCTTCGATGATCGCGTGGCGGCGCTCGTCCTGCATCAGGCCGCCGGTGATGTCGGTGTGAATCAGCCCGGGGGCGATCGAATTGACGCGCACGTTGTGCGGCCCCAGTTCGCGGGCCATGGCCTTGGCCAGGCCGAGCACGCCGGCTTTCGCGGCACTGTAGTGCGGGCCGCCGAAGATGCCGCCGCCGCGTTGCGCCGACACCGACGACATGCAGACGATGCTGCCGAACCCCTGTTCGCGCATCAGCGGAATGACCGCCTGGGACATCAGCAGGGTGCCGCGCAGGCTGACGTCGAGCACCTTGTCGTAGTCGCTGTGCTTGATGTCCATGATTTTCAGCGGCTGGGTGATGCCGGCGTTGTTGACCAGGCCATCGATGCGGCCGTAGTGCTCGATGATCCGGCCCACGGCCTTGTTCACCTGGGCTTCGTCGGCCACGTTGGCGGCCAGGCCGAGATGGCCTTCGCCCAGTTGCGCGGCGGCATCGCGGGCGGCGGCTTCGTCCAGGTCGAGGATGACGACACGGGCGCCGTGGGCGGCGAAGGTGTTGGCAGTGGCCCGGCCGATACCGCGGGCAGAGGCGGCACCGGTGATGAGGATGACTTTGTCTTGCAGCAGCATGAGGAGAACCCCTGATTGTTTTTATGGAGTCGATCCGCGAGATCGATGGGCGCAGCTTGGTCCTCGGCCGAAGCGTGAGCAATAACGCAAAAATCATTGAGTGCTGAAGAAAATTCAGCACTCGTCAGCCGATCGGCTTGGTGGTTGAATGGAAAGCCACAAAACATGCGGACCCCTTGCCATGCGCTCTCTCGACGATACGGCGCCGCCCCTTCCACCGCTGAGGGCTATTCAGGCCTTCGAGCAGGCTGCGCGCTTCGGCAACGTCGCCCGCGCGGCCGAGGTGCTGGACCTCACGCCCTCTGCGGTCAGCCATCAACTGGCCAAACTGGAAGCCATGATCGGCCGCCAGCTGTTCGTACGGGGCGCTCGCGGCGTGACCCTGACGCCGGTGGGCGAACAGTACCTGAAGGAGGTGTCCGGCCTGCTGCACAGCCTGGCGGTGGCGACCGAACGGGCCAGCAGCGATGTCAGCCTGGACTGCCTGCGCCTGCATTCCGCGCCGAGCTTCGGCCTGCTCTGGTTGATGCCGCGTCTGGAGGCGTTCCGGGATGAACACCCGGACATCCAGATCAACCTGTCGTGCTCCTACGAGTCCCTGCATTTCAGCCGCGACAAGATCGACGTGGACATCCGCCATGGCGAGCCCAACTGGCCCAGCTACGAAGTGCGCACCGTGCGCAACGAAACCTTCGAGGTGCTGGCGGCGCCGAAACTGCTGGCGCGACACCCGGTGAGCAGCGCCATGGACCTGCTGGACCGCGAGCTGATTCTCTCCGAGGCCACCTTGCTCAGATGGCCGGCCTGGTTTGCCCAGCACGGCCTGGCCCGTCCGGAGAAACCCTACACGTTGAGTTTCGACCGTTCCTACATGACCCTGGAAGCGGCCAGCCATGGTCTGGGTTTTGCGTTGGAGAGCGCTTTGCTGGCGCGCAAGTACCTCGACTCCGGCGAACTGGTGAAGGTGTCACCCGAATCGCTGAGCGCCCCGGTGGCGGCTCATCATCTGGTGTTCCCCAAAGCCCATTCGAACTTCTCCCGGGTGCGGCGTTTCCTGCAGTGGATGGAGAAGGAGCTGGGACACGGCTTCGATTTCTGACGCGGGGCCGCGGTCGCCGCAACCCTGTTCAGGCCTTCTCGCGTCGCAGCGACAGGGGTGAAACGCCCAGCGTGCGCACGAACACCTCGCGCAGGTGTCGGCGGTCACGGAAACCATTCTCCCGGGCAATGACCTCCAGTGAATGCCGGCCCCGCTCGATCATGTGGCGGGCCGACTCCACCCGCAGTTGTTCCACCGCCTTGGCCGGGGACAGCCCGGTTTCGGCCAGGAACACCCGGCTGAACTGGCGCGGGCTCAGGTGCACGGTAGCGGCCAGGGTTTCGAGGGTCAGGTCGCCGGCCAGGTTGGCGCGGGCGTGCTCCAGGGCCGCCTGCACGCGGTCGGACTTGGGCGCCAGCGCCAGCATGCGCGAATGCTGCGACTGGCCGCCGCTGCGCCGGTGATACATCACCAGCACCCGCGCCACCTGGGTGGCCAGCTCCGGGCCCAGGTCGTTTTCGACGATGCCCAGCGCCAGGTCCATGGCCGCGGTGAGGCCGGCCGAGGTCCAGACACCCTTGTCCTCGATGAAGATCCGGTCGACTTCCACACGCGCCGCCGGGTAGCGCTGGCGCAGCGCATCGGCATACGCCCAGTGGGTGGTGACCCGCCGACCATCGAGCAGCCCGGCTTCGGCCAGCACGAACGAACCCGTGCAGAGCCCGACGGTGCGTCGGCAGTGTTCGGCGGACTCGCGCACGAATTGCAACTGGGCCTGGCTGACCTCATGCGCCAGCGGGTCGACCACCCCGGAGACCATCCACGTATCGGCGGCCTGGCCGTCAGCGCGTTCGGTGTCGACGACGGCACCGATCGAGGAGCGGACCTGGCCGCCCTCCATCGAGTAATTGGTCAGTTGGTAGATGGGCTCCTGGGCCACCACGTTGGCGAACTCGAACACCGTCTGGGTGCCCAGCGCCATCACCTGAAAACCCTCGCTCAGCAGGTAGCCTATTCGATGCATGTCCGTAATCGCCTGATGTCTAGAATCATGACCCTATATGTCATTTGTTTTCGGGTCAACGGACGGCACGATGATGGCCAGGAATCAGCCAACAGCCGCCTGCGGCTCATGAGCCGCGAGCCCAACGCAGGAGTACGTCAATGAAAGCCTTTGTCTACGATCAGGCCGGGTTGCCCCTGGCCGATCCCCGGGCGCTGTACGAAATCGAACTGGAAAAGCCCGTGCCCGGGCCGCGGGACCTGCTGGTGAAAATCCAGGCGATTGCCGTCAACCCGGTGGACAGCAAGTTGCGTCTGGGCGTGCAGCCCGCTGCGCCGTGCATCCTCGGCTGGGACGCCGTCGGCGTGGTGGAGGGGGTGGGTGCCGAGGTCAGCGGTTTCGTGGTCGGTGACCCGGTCTGGTATGCGGGCGACATCACCCGGCCGGGCTGCTATGCCGACTACGGGCTGGTCGACGAGCGCATCGCTGCCCGGCGTCCGTTATCGATCAGCGCGACCGAGGCCGCGGCACTGCCGTTGACCGCGATCACCGCCTGGGAACTGCTCTTCGATCGCCTGCGGGTGGCGGAAGGGGGCGGGCTGGGCCAGTCGCTGCTGGTGATCGGCGCAGGCGGTGGCGTCGGCTCGATTCTCGTGCAGTTGGCGCGCCGGCTGACCCGGCTCACCGTCATCGGCACGGCCTCGCGCCCGCAGACCCGCGACTGGGTGAGCGAGCTGGGGGCCCATCATGTGATCGATCATGGTCAGCCCTTGCAGGCCCAACTGAAGGAGTTGGGCGTGGCCCAGGTCGACTACGTGATCAGCCTGACCCATACCGAGTACTACTACCCGCAGTTGGTCGAAGTGCTGAAGCCCCAGGGCAAGCTGGCGCTGATCGATGACCCGGCGTCGCTGGATGCCATGCCGCTCAAGCGCAAGTCGATCTCGCTGCACTGGGAGTTCATGTTCACCCGCTCGATGTACCGCACCGAGGACCAGGCCCTGCAACAGGCGCTGCTGACACGGGTGGCCCTGCTGGTGGATGACGGCATCCTGCGCACCACGGTGGGCGAGCACTTCGGCCCGTTGAACGCCGACAACCTGCGTCGGGCTCACGCCCTCATCGAGAGTGGCCGGGCCCAGGGCAAGCTCGTACTGGAAGTGAACCCGGACTGAGCGGCGCGCCTGGAGGCGCCGCGAGACCCCGACGGGCCGCACCGTGGCGGCTCGTCGGTGGTTGTCGGCAGCGCCCGGAGGAGGGCGCCGTCCGGGCTCAGTGCCCGCCCTTCATCCGCCGGGCCACCCCGTAGAGGCCCAGGCCGATCAGCGCCGTGGCGGCGCCGATGTAGCCGGTGCTGGTCCAGCCCAGGCCGGCGGTGATCGCCATCCCGCCCAGCCATGGGCCCAGGGCGTTGGCCAGGTTGAACGCGGCATGGTTCGAGGCGGCGGCCAGGCTCGGCGCTTCGTGGGCGATGTCCATCAGGCGGATCTGCAGCGGCGCGGCCAGGGCGACCATGGTGCCGACCAGGCCGATGCCCAGCAGAAGCGACCACAGCGAGCTGGCGGCGAAGGGGAAGAACAGCAGCACCCCGATCGACCACACCAGCACCAGCCCGACGGCGCGGAACTGCAGGCGGTCGAACAGCTTGCCGCCGGCGATATTGCCGATGATGCCGCCTACCCCGAAGGCCGCCAGGCCGAACGGAATCCACTGCGGCGAGACTTGGGTCACCTCCAGCATGGTCGGCGCCAGGTAACTGAACACGCAGAACATCCCGGCAAAACCGATGGACGCGATACCCAGGGCCATCCACACCTGTGGCAGGCGAAAGGCCTGGAGTTCCTTGCGCGGATCGCTACGGGGCTCGTCGTGCGGCTGCGGCACGAAGCGCCAGACCAGCGCGATGGTGCACAGCGCAATCGCCCCCACCAGCACGAACGCCGAGCGCCAGCCGAAGAACTGTCCGAGGAAGGTGGCAATCGGGTTGCCCAGCAGCATCGCCAGGGTGAGGCCCATCATCACCCGGGCCACGGCCCCGGCGCGCTGATTGCTCGCCACCATGCTCGACGCGATGACCGCGGCGATACCGAAGTAGGCGCCATGGGGCAGGCCACTGATGAACCGGAAGGCCACCAGGCTGCTGAACGACGGCGCGAACGCGGTCGCCAGGTTACCCAGCGCATACAGCGCCATCAGCAGGAGCAGCATGTGCTTGCGCAGCAGCTTGGCGCCTAGGATCGCCAGGGTCGGCGCGCCGACCATCACGCCCAGGGCATAGGCGCTGATCGCGTGGCCGACCTGGGGCTCGGTCAATTGCAGGTTGTGGGCGATGTCCGGCATCAGCCCCATGATGGCGAATTCGCCGGTACCAATGGCAAAGCTTCCCAGCGCCATGGCCGCCTCCATCTTGGCGACGGTGCTTTTCGAGTAGGTGGCGGGTGGCGCCTCATGAACAGACATCGGGATCCTTGTTGAAATACGCTGAAACGTTAAAGGTCCGATCTTAGACAATGGTGGGTGGGGGCGTCGAGGATTGATGTGGGTCAATGGAAGGTGGTTTGCGGAAGGCATTCGGGGCAGGGGGCAATTCGGCTTGTTGCAGACCCCACGCCCTCCGATCGTTGCCACGCTCCGCGTGGGAATGCCCCTCAGGACGCTCGGCGTCTGCTTTTGTGACGCAGATCGGCAATGGCCGCGTACCCCGCACTGGCCGGAACGCTCAGCGATGTGAAGATCTTGCGACCATTTAGTTGTCGGTGGGCATTGAGCCTTCATGAACGGCTAGGTAGGGCAGGCTGGTTAAGAAAAAATTGAGGAAACCAGTGATTCTGAAGATTTTCTTGGTGTGCTTAAGAAAAACTGGGCGATTTCCTCAGAAATCAGGATTTATCGAGCGAACTACCAAGAACCGTGCAGAAACGGTAGCTCTCTCCTTGACGATACTTACTTGCAGGTTTCCCTGGTTTATCAATTGCGTCCCTACGATGGTTGAAATCTCTCGACTCAAATACGTCGGGCCAGTTGCATTGCAGCGACTGATGGTGCGCGTTACCTTTTCCCGTCGCTGCCAATTCAGCGACCGGGCTTGGAAACTCGATTGTGTACAGGAGAAATCAGACCTCATTTGATAGGGACGTTTATCCATGCACGCTTTCAGTACACGCAACAATCCCGCTTTTCTCTCGATCTCCAATACCTCTCAGCCCTACAGCTTTCTCATGACTGGCATGGGAGGTGTGCAATGAGCGAACACTTGAAAACCCTCGGTGTCACCACTTTTTCCCAGTGCGGCTCACAGGGCCGTGAGTTATTTCGGGTGAACCCGGATGTGCCTATGCTGGAAGCCATGGAACATGCCTCTGTCCTGCTCCATTGCGCCAAAGCGCTCGCTCTTGATGCCGCTCTGGAAAACGATGGGGATCGCTATGCCTGGGCTGCGCATTACTTGAGTGAGATGGGTAAGGCGATCATTGATGATTTGACTCAGGGGATGTTGGAGAGGGTGGTAGTGTAGGGAAAGTGAGATAAATCTAATTTTCCAAAACTGTCGAGCCCTGAAATAGGTATAAACTATTTCAGGGCTAGACAGTTTTTTCATATTTTTAGTTGAAAATTGATTGATTTTTCTGCAATTTTCAGTAGCTCATCACATAACCCTGGAAGATCCGCATAAATCAAGTCATTGATGTCGGAGTGGGCCGAATCCTTGTCGTTGTCTTTCAGAAAACGAACGACACATTTCAGGTGGCGCTGGAGATGCTTACTTCTCCCCCAATCAGGTCCGGCCTCATCAGCAAGTGGTTTAATGAGTTCAGAAAGATCGCTGGCTTTCCTGAGCAGTGTGTCGATATCACCATCTGCCCACTTGTGGTGGATCTCCAGAGCCCTTCGGTATGCGCGGTGATGCGCCTTCAGTAGTCCAATTCCGTTCATGACTCAAATCCTCTTCGGCTCCGTGCCGTGCCAACAATAAATAGCTTGCCTCAGCGAATCATGCCAGCAAGACAGAGAGGGAAATAAATCTGTCCCGGTTTCTCGGTCCCGGTTTCTCGAACTCTAAAATACTACACCGCTCCACGATAAACCACATTTAGCGCGCGTTGGCTATAGGTGATGAGTTCTGATGTCGTTATCGGAATAGTCTCGCAAACGCCGGGATTAGTATCGTGGTGGAACTGGCCCGCATAACTATTGAGATCCCTCAATTCTTCTACAAGGGGGGCGGCATAAGCTAACGGATTTGAAGGTGAAACCGTTCCAATGTGAGAGAGAATTTGTCCGAACATTAGGTCCTTAGGTACCAAGCCAGGAAACCTTCGGTGCAGATATCCTTCTAAGAAAGGGCGGATTGCTTTGGCCACCGGTCTGCTGTCATGCGCAGTACCAGAGCAAAACTCCATTAGAAGCCTGTGATGCCTATAGAAGGTTGACTCGCACTCCTGCTCTACGTTGAATTTTACCAACTGGCTATATCCGTCCGCTGCATGCTGTAGCTGGAACACTTCCAACGCGGGAGAACCCTGCACGGCTAAGGCTTCCTTAAGGTCTCGCACAAAGAATGGATCATGGGCCATAATGATAAGCTGTTCGGCGCGGGTGCTTATGATTCGGAGTATCTCTTTAGTCTGAGACTTGCGGTTCGCGTCTAGGCTGCACATGGGATCATCAATGACTATAATCTTTTTCTCCAATTCCGGATCCGACGTCACCGTGGCGATGTAAAAGGCAAACGCCAATGTACGCTTGTCCCCTTCGCTCAACGCCGTCGCAAATTTAGGCGTACCATCCAGTGTGATAGATCGTCCACGAAGTGAAATGCCATATTCACTTCGCAACCCACCTCGGAAATTGGCATCCATTTTTTCGATGCTGAAGGAAGCGCCAAATCTGCTCAAAATCTTGTTGATTGTAGTATTAAAGGTTACCAAGGTTGACGCCATTTGTTCGTTTAAAGTCGCGCGCGCCAACTTCTTGTTGGTTTCGGCTTCCTGGGATTTTTTCTTCGCACCAGCAAGAGCTGTTAGCAATTCGGCGACATTCTGCTTGTTCCTTGAAATTCTTAACTCTAAATTTGTTATTTCTTGATTAATAAGATCCGGATTTTCAGAGATTAAGCTCTCGCGAAACTCAATAATTGAAGTTTGTGCCAGCAAGATTTTAGAGTTTGCCTTTCTGATGTGTTCAAGTACTGTATTCCACTGCTTGTGGGCGCCTAATTTTTCATCGATGCTTCCAATTGACTCCAGTGGTCTATTTAATTTTAAACTAACCAGGTTGGTTAAGGTTTCTCGAAGGGATTGTATGTCTATTTTGGCTTGTTCGATAGAAAAAACAGGGTTGTCTATTTTTACCTCTGCTAACCATAGCGCGATGGCTGTACAGGCGTTTGCCACCCCAGTTGCTATTTTCTCGATCACAGTGTCTGCAGTTCTCGCTTGGACTCCTCGCTCAAGCATTGACACACTCGATTTGAGCTGTTGATACTCCTTGTTGAAGTGAGTCCGATAAGCCCTCACCAATTCGACCCCCGTGGTCGGCTGACTGCAATAGGGGCACGCCGACCCGTCATCGAACGTTTGGCCTTCACTTATCCATCGCTCGATTGAAGGGTTGTTCTGATGTGCAATATGAGCGGATACCTTGTGTTCCGCGTTTTCCTCCACATCCGCCAGTGAAAGATTGAGGATTTTAAACAGAGCATCAAGATCGAAAGATGGTTCTTGAATCTCCTCTGGGAGCGCTCGTTTAAGCACCGCATCTATACTCTGGGTAACAAGGAGGCGCTTTCTAAGGGCATTCAGTTGTGGATACGCCTCTTCCTCAGTCATCGGTGTTAGCTTCTGGAACATCGGAAGTGATAACCCCTGATGGAAGCCAGCGAGCTGAGCTGTCAAGCGGGAAACTTCTGCGTTAGCGTCAGATGACTCTTTGGTGGCTTTTTCTTCGCTGACTCTCGCTTGTACGGCGGATGCACCCAACGCGAATTGAAGAAGGTTCTTGCGTTGGCCAGGCGAAACAACACCTCCAGAGTGAACATTTTTTTCGATGAATTCGGCGTCGAAGACGAGCAGCTCAGGGCGTGCCTCTGACCACTTCCCCTTAGTTAAAGTGACTTTGTGGCCGCTCCCAAAGGCCAGGCATGCATCAGGAGGAATCGTGCCATCGACAGTTTTCCTATCTATGAGCGCACTGGAATCCCCCTCTGCGACTGAGCGAAGGATACTGGCCAACGTCGACTTTCCTCGCCCGTTGTCAGCGTAGATCAACTGCGTTTTGGAAAACCTGAGCGCTCTCCCATTAACGTCGTGTAGCAGGCCAATACCACGAATCCATTCAATTCTTTCAAGCACGATTGTTTCCTTTCAGTTAGGTCCAAAGTGAAAAGGGGCGGGTTTATTTTTCACGAGTCAGTAGATCGAAATTAAATCTGACTCCTTTTCAAATCTAAATCTGACTCCTTTTCAAATCTGGTTCCGTTTCTGCTTTTTCTGTTTCTGCCCTCCGCGTGAGGTCAATACTCTTTATAGGTTGGCTAGGTCTCTTCCCAAGGGAGCGTCAACTCGTGTGGCAAGGATTGCAGCAGTAATAACACCCATTAATCCTCGAATCGGCCCATTTTTGCTTTGCTGCACGTACAGCATCGGCACAGCCCGCATAGACCCCCAACGGAATTTGGTTTGTAACGTGAGGCATGAAGCTGCACCCAGTTGTCGTGTTATGGACCTCATGGTCCCCGTTTTGCTGCTGATTCTTATTAATAATGAATGACGGCACCTTCCTGCTCCTTGTGTGGGGACTGTAGAAAACCGCAGCGAGATGGCGTAATGATGGCTGCCTTGCGGTCCTCAGCAAGCGTAGTCTGCGAAACTGGAAAAGCCAGTGACAGCTACATCCAACGGAAGAGGTGGAAGGAAGCCTTTTCTCTAAGTCGAGCGGCTAGGTGTATGCGAAAAATGTGCGAAAAATGGGACGTATTTATTTTCTACCTTTTTCGCTTCTCGGCGACGGCAGCCTGCCACGCGTCTGGAGCGTGGCAGGGTGAGTCGCTGCGATGAAATCAGGACAACGCAATACCGAGCCGGCCGACCAGTTCGGACATTCGCGGATCGTCTCTTATGCCTTCGAGAAACGCCTGGTGGAGCTTTTCGTTCGTTGAGCGGGAGTTGAGGACCGGAAAGGGGACGGATTTATTTTGATACGTCCCGCTTTTCCATTGGTGGCTTTTGACCTTGA
This sequence comes from Pseudomonas sp. Tof1, assembly GCF_055390395.1. NCBI lineage: Bacteria > Pseudomonadati > Pseudomonadota > Gammaproteobacteria > Pseudomonadales > Pseudomonadaceae > Pseudomonas > Pseudomonas sp. Tof1. Next base: position 2,322,961 of record NZ_AP024344.1, read on the forward strand.
CTCGAGACCGACTGATAGGTGTCCGAGTTTTCTGCGGCTTTCAGTCCCGGTTTTCGTTTTCGGCTCACGAGGCCGACCACGTAAGCGATGCCGCTGGTTCCTGGCCGATAGGGGCTATGGCACGAAGTCCTTACGGCACTATTACGACGGCTATCGAGATTCCACTACGTGACATGAAACGCAAACCCAAGCCGGGCTTATCGCGTCTGTGTGACGGGCCCAAATACCGACAGCGCAACGCTATCGAGCGATTATTCAGCAGATTAAAGGAGCACCACCGGCAGGGATGCTCACTACTGCAGGTTGGCCGAAATCTTTGTAACGATGGCCACACTCGCTTGCTGGCGACGGTGTTTACGACATTAATTTTCTTACAGTGCCTAGGTCGTTGATTTTTTTGTATATTTCTAAAAAATTCAGTCCGTCCACTGTGATGTCTATTCTTGATTCGGTTTTTTTTGCAAGATCCTTTTGTATGTCGATCACAAGACTTCTGCATGACTCAGAAAAATTTCTCAGAGTCTCAGTAGACGAAAAAATTTTATCGCCTCTACCTTTGTGTATGACCTCATGGAGACGGCTATAAATCGGATCGAATATCCTTTCGTTTCTATGCATGGTGAGCTTGGAGTACTGGTAAAGTTCATAAAGCGCGCTCAGTCCATTATCAGTTTCCGAATAAAAGCTCACTCCGGTTTGGTCGCGCTCCAATGCTGAATTGTAGAGATTCTCGAAAAGAACGGTCAGGTCGGTGAGGTGGCGACGCATCGTTATATATAGTTCTTCTTGTGCCGAAAACTCCAGTAAGGTTCTCACTATGTAGTCAGTGCGCTCCAAGTCGTTCGCTATGTTGAGTAAGTTTAAACCAGCCTTCTTTTTCCCCCTGTCATCGATATGTGTCTCGAATACACTGATGTCACCTTCCCGATCCATCCTCTCCCAGTTAATTCCCAGTCGCTCATGCAGCCGCCGCAGAGTCCAGCAGAATTCCTCTGCATGATAAACATCTACGCTATAGATAAGCTTATTTTGTGTGTTCCATACATCCTGAAGTTTCTCTACTAAAAATTCACAGAAGCTGGATCCTTTATAGGATATGTGGAATGCACCATTCTCTGGGAATAAGAGGCGATACAGTTCATTGCGCTCTCTGAATATAAAGTCCTTGTCGTATTTTGTTTCCAGCTCATCTAAGGTTTCCATGAATATCGCTCTATGCTTAATGTATTGCTCAAACTGCATGGCGGTAATCTGTTTTGCGACCACTTCGTCGGATTCCTTCTTTTGCCATATCAAAAACAAGAAGGTTGCGGTTGTTGAAATAGCAGCAAGGAGAGTGAATGAGCCTGATAGTACAGATCCGAAAGCTGACCAGTCTTGAGGGTCTCCAGAAATATTTCCAAGCTTCAAATAGTATTTGGTCAGCACTGCCAAGGGAATAAATATCCCTAGTGACATGAATATAATTAATAGGTAAAGTAAAATTTTTTTGCGTTTGCTGTTTAAAAAATCTTTCATTTCTTGATGGCTTCCTTCCAAAAAGCAGCGCTACGATTAAATTTTCTATTCTGGATGCTACTACATGCTCGTAAGAAAAATCAGCACCGCTACTTGATTACGAGATTTCCCTATCTTCTCACTGGCAGAGGCTGGAAGTCGGCGACTAATAAGCGTATGGAGAGCGAAAAGGGGACGTATTTGTCTGCCGAGCCAGACTCGGAAATGAATGCTCCTACTTTGTGGACGCAGCGCAGATCGGATCTGATTCAACACTCCTCAGCCCGCTCTGTCCTCTTGCTCAGAATGCAAAGCGCTTACACCTCGCCATAGCGCAACCGGCAAGGCGCGATGAAAGGATAGCGAGCGAAGATCAGTTCCCTGACATCTGGCGTCTGGGAGGGCCTGCCCAAACCAGTGAACGTTTCCAGGCATTCCAGCGCCTCGATCATCTCGGTGATGACTGCATCGGCCGACGCCACACCCATGCGCGTTTCGCAGCATTTATGACTGGCTTCAAAGTCACTGCCCGCTATGTCCGCCAACACAATATTTGGCGCGGTTCACCCATTTGGCTTTGATGACCTTCAGATCAGTGAGGTTGCCCGCATCCGCGTCAGCGATGCCCTCGGCAATGGCGTCCATGTGCCAGCATTCGGGCTCAAGGTAACGGTCCAGAGCACGCTTCAGGTGGTATTGGCGATCCCGGTCCGTTGCTTGAACCAAACGCTCAAGCTTCTCAACCAACCCATCCTCCACGCGGAATGACAGTACGGGCGGTGCCATGGTGATGTCCTCCTCTGAAAACGCATGCGTGAACGGAAAATGTAGGCCTTTGGAGGCTGCACTTTCAACCAAACCCGATGCGCCAAGCGATCGTCCAGCCAGGAGCATCAAGGCGCAGGTCCAGGCAATGGGCGAGCGGGGCACTCCAGGCGAAGGGCCGGGCTGGTAGACGATTGGCACTTCATTTAATCTTTATTTGAGAATATAGTGTTTTTAATAATCTCTTTTAGAGAATTAAAATGGACCTAACCTCCCTCGAAATCTTCCAGACCGTGGCCGCCGAACTGAGCGTGACCAAGGCCGCCCTCGTCCTGGGCCGTGCGCAATCGAACGTCACCACCCGTATCCAGGCACTGGAGCAGCAACTGGGCGTCGACCTGTTCGTTCGCGAAGGCCGGCGCTTGTCGTTGACCGACCAGGGCAAGCTGTTCCTGGACTACAGCCAGCGCCTGCTGGCGTTGGCGGAGGAGGCGGTGCAGGTGCTGCATCCCGCGCAGCCGCAAGGCACGTTGCGCATCGGCAGCATGGAGAGCACGGCGGCCGCTCGCTTGCCCGGGGTGCTGACAGCCTTCCAGCAACGCTGGCCGAATGTACGTCTGGCGGTGAGGACCGGTACCAGTCAGGCGCTGCTGGACTTGCTCGGTGATGGCCTGGTCGATTGCGCCCTGGTGGCGCTGACGGTTGAGGAGGGCACCCCCATCGAGGAGGATCTGGCCCATCGCGGTTTGGCCGGTGTGCCGGTCTTCGAGGAACAGTTGGTGGCCGTCATGCCGGTGGGGCACGGCAAGGCGCCGTTGACGCTGGCGGCCTTCGCCGCAGGCTGCACCTATCGTCGTGTCGGTCAGCAGTGGCTGGCCGAGCAGGGCGAGCTGGCCGTGTCCATGACCCATGAAGTGGCCTCCTATCACGCCATGTTCGCCTGCGTGGTGGCCGGGCAGAGCCTGTGCATCGCGCCGACCAGCCTGCTGGCCCTGCAGCCGCCGTCGCCGGCGGTCACCACCCGGCCGATCGCCAACGTGGCGACCTGGCTGGTGTACCGCAAGGGCAGCCGGACGGCCGCTATCGGCGCCTTCACGGATCTCGCCCTGGCCTCGTAGATAAAGGGGGCGCCATGCTCGCTTCGCCGCTCGACACGTCTGCTTCGCTGAATCGCCCTTTCACCTCCGCCCTGGCTGCCGCCGCGGTGATCGCGGTGGGCATGGGCTTCGGTCGTTTTGCCTTTACCGGCGTGTATCCGGTCATGGTCGGGGAGGGCGTGCTTTCGGTCAGTGATGGCACGCTCGCCGCCTCGGCCAATTACCTGGGCTACCTGATCGGCGCCTTGCTGGCGGCCCGGCTGCAGGCGCCGAGTGCCCGTCACTGGGGACTGGTGTCGGTGGTGGCGACGGTGATATCGCTAGGGTTGCTGGGTGGGGTTTCCAGTCCCTGGGCAATCATCCTGATCCGAGGCGCGGCGGGGGTGTTCAGTGCCTTGTCGATGATTGCCGCCTCGCTCTGGCTGTTGCAGCACCGGGCTCATCCGGAGGGCGCGCCGATTCTGTATGCGGGGGTGGGCGTCGGGATTGCCTTGTCCGCCGAGCTGCTGGCGGTCGGCGAGCGGTTTGCCCTCGATGCCTACCAGTTGTGGGGCGTGCTCGCGGTCGCGTCGCTGATCCTGGGCGGCGGCGGGGCGCTCCTGCTCGACGGGCGACCGCTGGCGTCGCGACCGACGCAGGCAGCGACGTTGCGACTCGATCACCTGCCCCTGGCCGCCTGGCGCCTGATCGGCCTCTATGGCCTGTCGGGGCTCGGCTACATCATCACCGCGACCTACCTGCCGTTGCTGGTCAAGGATGCATTGGGTTCGGTCAACCCGGTGCACCTGTGGGCGGTGTTCGGGCTCGGCGCGGCGCCGTCCTGTTACCTCTGGCATCGGGCTCACGGGCGTTTCGGGACGCGCGCGGCGTTGCGCGGCAACCTGTCGTTGCAGGGCATCGGTGTGCTGCTTCCGGCCATCACCCAGACGCCCGCGGCCTATATCGCCAGTGCCCTGGTGGTGGGGGCGACGTTCATGGGCACGGTGACCATCGCGATGCCGGCGGCCAAGCGGGTCTCGGCCGACTTCCGGATGAACATCATGGCGGTGATGACCGCCGCGCACGGCATCGGCCAGATCCTCGGACCGCTGATCGCTGGCGCCCTCTATGCGCGGACCCATTCCTTCAACCCCTCCCTGTGGACCGCGACCCTGGCGCTCTGGCTGGCGGCGGCCTTGACCGTCGGCCCGGTTACGCGCGAGTGAGGCGAGTCATGTAGGTTATTTTCATCCAGTCATTCAGGTGATGCCATGTCGAATACGCTGCTGTCCTTGCTGAATGTGCACCTTCCCCTCATCCAGGCGCCCATGGCCGGTGTCTCGACGCCGCAGTTGGCGGCGGCGGTGTCCAATGCCGGAGGGCTGGGCTCCCTGGGAATCGGCGCCTCCAGTGTCGAGCAGGCGCGTCAGGCGATCCGCGAGACGGCGGCGCTCACGGACAAGCCGTTCAACGTCAATGTGTTCTGTCACCAGCCCGCGTTGCCCGACCCGGCCAGGGACACGGGCTGGTTGCAGGTCATGGGCCCGCTGTTTCGTGAGTTTGGCGCCGAGCCACCCACGGCGCTGCGCGAGATCTATCGCTCGTTCCTGGACGATGCGCCGATGTTGCAGATGCTGCTGGAAGAGAAGCCGGCCGTGGTCAGCTTTCATTTCGGGCTGCCGCCCCAGGCCACTATCGCGGCATTGAAGGGCATCGGCGCGACGCTGCTCTGCTCGGTGACCAGCCTGGCCGAAGCGAGGCTGGCCGAGCAGGCGGGCGTCGATGCGCTGGTGGCGCAGGGTTATGAGGCCGGCGGTCATCGCGGCCTCTTCGACCCCGGCGAGGATACGAAGATGGGCACCCTGGCGCTGACGAGGCTGCTGGTGGCCCGCAGCACGCTGCCGGTGATCGCCGCTGGCGGGATCATGGACGGGGCCGGTATCCGTGCCGCATTGACCTTGGGCGCGTCGGCCGTCCAATTGGGCACGGCCTTCATTCTTTGCCCGGAGTCGTCGGCCAATGCGGCCTACCGTGCTGCCTTGAAGGGCAGCGCGGCCGAGCGTACCGAAGTCACCCACGTGATTTCCGGGCGGCCGGCCAGGGGACTGGTCAACCGCAATTTCACCCTGTTGGAAGGACGGGAGGTGGCGGTGGCCGCCTATCCCTATGCCTATGATGCGAACAAGCAACTGAACGCCGCCGCCACCGCGAAAGGCTGTCACGACTTCGCGGCGCAATGGGCGGGGCAGGCGGCACCGCTGGCCCGGGAGCTGCCCGCTGCCGCGCTGGTCCAGGTGCTCATGGCCGAACTGGCGGCGCTCCAGCCCTGAAGCACGGCTGGGGGCTTTTGCAACGGCGCCGCGAACACCGGCGGTGTGGTACGCGATGGCCTATCAGCGGCCGTGTCAGTCGTCGCCGAGCCGCTCCACGGCCAGGTCGGCGAGAGCACGCAGTCGGTCCATCTGGCGCATGTCCCGGTGGTAGCCCATCCAGATATCGCGGGTGGGCGGCTCTTCGTCGATATCCAGGCGCCTGAGCAACGGCGACTGGTCGCCGAGCGCCCGCGGCAGCACCGCCAGGCCCAGCCCCATGGCGCACATCCGTGCCTGCACGGTGCGGCTGCTGCTGGTGAAGACGGTTTTCGCCCTGGGATAGCGGCTCTGTAGCCAGAGCACGTCGGGGTAATGCGCCTGCGCGGTGTTCATCAGGATCAGGCCGGGCTGCTCGCCCTGCGCGGCAGTGGGAGCGGGCAGGTGGGCGCTGTAGAGCCCGTAGCGCAGGGTCGTCAGGCGCCGTTGCACGATGTCGGGTTCGGTGAATGGCACGATCCGAAAGGCCAGGTCGGCGTCCCGCCGGGCCAGGTCGAACAGGCGGTGGCCGGCGATCACTTCGGCGACGATCAGCGGGTAGCGCTGTTGCAGCTCGGCCAGGACCGGCGCCAGGACATAGCCGGCGAACCAGTCCGCGCAGGAGATCCGCAGCAGGCCTTCGGGCTGGTCGCTGTCGCCGGCGATGCGTCGCTCGATGGCCAGGGCGCTGCGCTCCATCTCTTCGGCCAGGTGCAGGATGCTCTCACCGGCGGCGGTCAGCACCAGCCCCTGGCCGGTACGGCGGAAGAACACCTGGCCGTTGGCCTGCTCCAGCACCTGCAGGCGCCGGCCGACGGTCGGGTGGCTGACGCCCAGTTGCCGGGCGGCCGCGCCCAGCGAGCCGCTGCGGGCAATCGCCAGAAAAACGCGCAAGTCGTTCCAGTCCACGGCGCACCTCGTACAAAAATGAACGGCGAAGATGCAGCAATGGCAGTCCCGTCGCAACCCCGCGCTTCGCACAATAGGCCCAGGCACCTAATCGAGAGCACTGCGATGAACATTGGCTTTATTGGCGTGGGCAGCATGGGGCGGGCGATCATCCCGCGGCTGGTTCGGGCGGGGCATCGGGTGGCGGCCTGGAACCGCAGCCCCCAGACCCTGGAGGGGCTGGAAGGGGTGGTGGAATTGGCTTCGCCAGCGGCGGCGTTCCAGGTGGACGTGGTGATCAGCCTGCTGGCAGATGACCGGGCGGTGGAGGACGTGCTGCTGGCCGCCGGGGTATTGGAGGCGGCCGATGGACGCTGCACGCATGTGCTGATGTCGACCCTGTCGCCTCGGCTCGTGGAGCGCTTGCAGGCCCGCCATGCCGAGTTGGGCCTGGCGCTGGTGGCCGCGCCGGTGTTCGGCGTGCCGGCCGTGGCGGCCAGGGGGGAGTTGAACATCCTGGCGGCAGGGGCCGAGGCGGCGATCGCACGGGTACAGCCGCTGTTCGATGTGCTCGGGAAGAAAACCTGGAGGCTCGGCGAACAGCCGGTGCAGGCCTGTATCGCGAAAATCGCCGGCAACCTGATGATCACCCAGGCCATCGAGTCCCTGGCCGAAGCCAGCGCGTTGGCCCGTTGCCATGGGCTGGAGGCCGCTGCCTTCATCGAACTCATGACCCAGACGCTGTTTGCCTGCCCCAGCTATCAACGCTACGGGCAGAACATCGTCCACGAGCAGTACGAGCCGGGTTTCAAGCTGGCCCTGGGCCTCAAGGATGTCAATCTGGCGTTGGCGGCCGCTGCCGACCAGGGCCTGTCGTTACCGGCGGCGAGCGTCGTGCGTTCGAGGATGTCGGCGGCCATGGCCGGGGGCTGGGCGATCGGGACTGGTCAGCCTTCGCCAGTGTGCCCCTGCAACCCGGCGCCGCCGATCCGCGCCGGGCCCCCTGGTACAGCGCCGCGCCCACCACTTCACGGCGTGGGCATTTCTGGGTCACCGGGCCGCGGGTGGCTCAGGCGGGCAGGCACTTCCAGAAGGGCCCGATGTTCGTTGCCTGGGAAGCACCCGAGCACATCACCCAGCCATACCCGGTGGTGCTGGTGCACGGCGGTACATTGCAGGGCACCGAATGGCTCGATACCCCTGATGGGCGCCCGGGTTGGGCCCAGCGTTTCGTCGAGGCCGGCCATGTGGTGTTCTGCGTCGACCGGCCGGGCCATGGGCGCTCGCCCTATCATTCGCAGATCATGGGGCCGATGGGCCCGGCGTTTTCCTACGAGCGGGCCCGGGAGGTGTACTTTCCCGAGGGCGGGCAGGAAACCCAGTGGCCGTTCGCGGCCGATGACGAAGCCGCCTTCGATGCCTTCATCGCCGCCTACGGCCCCATGCCGGCGGACCTGGCGGCGTCACAGACCCTCGACGCGGATCGCCTGGCGCAACTGCTGGACCGCATCGGCAAGGCCATTATCGTCACCCATTCCGCCTCGGGCCCTGATGGCTGGTTGCTGGCGGATCGACGGCCGGAACGGGTGGCGGCCATCGTCACGGTCGAGCCGATGGGCCCGGTGTTTGGCGAAACGCCAGGTATCGGCGCCCTGGACTGGGGGCTGACCGCGGCGCCGATCACCTTCGACCCGCCCCGGGCGACGGCTGACGAGGTGCGTGCAGCCGACCCGGCGACGTTGCGGGTCCCGGCATTCGAGGGGCTGCCGGTGGCGCTGCTGACTGGCGAAACGTCGGTGTTCGCCTCTTTCGCCAGCAGCATCGTGCCGTTCCTGCGTACCGCCGGCGCGCGGGTCGATCATCTGGATCTGCCCGCACTGGGCATCCATGGCAACGGCCACGGCCTGATCTACGAGCGCAATTGCGACGACATTTTCAAGGTAGTGTCGCGATGGCTCGATGAGGTTCTGGTGGGCGGGAGAATGGGGCAGGTGCGTTAGAATGCCGCACTCGGGACTGGCTCTTGCTTGTGTTGTACGATAACGTACCTCAAAGCCGAGCCAATAAATCCCCCAATAAGTGCTACCGGAGCGTGTGTTTGTGAAAGTCCGCCGTATCGAGATCATCCGCCTGAGCATTCCCTTCAGCGCCGGGACGGTCGAACGCCAGTCCCAGGGCCAGGCCAAGGATGACGATGCCTTCAATGCCGCCTCGCCCCGCCATCGGCGCATGGAATGCCTGGCGATCAAGGTCACCACCGACGATGGCCGGGTAGGCTGGGGCGAAGCCTTCGGCCACGGCTCGAACCCTGCCACTTTCAAGGCGCTGACCGATGTGGTCGCCCCGCAGTTCATCGGCAGTGCGGTGGCCGACCACCGGGCGCAGATGGAGAAGGCCCGCCGTGCCCTGCATGGTTTCGGCAGCACCGGCCCGATCTTCTACGCCCTCTCGGGTATCGATATCGCCCTCTGGGACCTGGCCGCCCAGGCCGCCGGAAAGCCGCTCTACGACTACCTGGGCGGCACGCCCCGCGAGCTGGAGCTGTACGCCAGCCTGGTCAGCTACGGGGGCGACCCTGAGGAAGTCTTTCGCCAGGTCCGTCGCGCCCGCGACCTGGGCTTTCGCAAGATCAAGCTGCACGAGACCACCTACGCCTCCATCGCGGCCGCCCGTGAGGCGCTGCCGGCTGCGGAGGGCGAGCTGATGGTCGACGTCAATTGCCCGTGGACGGTGGAGGAGGCCGGGGCCATGGCTGACCGCCTGCGCGAGCTGGATCTGACCTGGCTGGAAGAGCCGGTGTGGCCGCCCGATGATGCCCGTGGCCTGGCGACCGTGCGCGCCAGGGGCGTGCCGCTGTCGGCGGGCGAGAACGCCGCCGGCGTCAACGGCGTGCGCGCCTTGCTCGACCAGGATGCGATCGATGTGGTGCAGCCGAGTGTCGCCAAGATCGGTGGCATCGGCGCCATGCTCGAGGTCTTCGAGCTGGCCCAGCAATACGGCGTGAAAGCCGTGCCGCATTGTTTCTACTACGGGCCCGGACTGCTGGCGGTGGCCCACCTGTGCACGCTGCTGCCGGAAGAGGTGGCGGTGGAAGTGCCCTTCATCGAGTTCGAACGCCTGTTGTTCCCTGCCTTGGCGTTCCAACCGCGTCTGCGCCTGGGCACCACCCCGGGCTTGGGCTTCAAACCTGACCTCGAGGTACTGGAAACCTACTGCATCGATAGGGCCGTCATCGACTGAGCCACCGCATCACCTGTCCGAATAACTATAAAAGGCACTACAACCATGATGGGCAATTACCGCTGGAAGATCGCCGGGCTGCTGTTTTTCGCCGGCATCCTCAACTACCTGGACCGAGCCGCGCTGTCGGTGGTCGCGCCGCTGCTCAAGACCGAGTTGCACATTGACGACGCCCAGATGGGCTTCATCTTCAGCAGTTTCTTCATCGGCTACTGTGCCTTCTGCTTCATCGGCGGCTGGGCGGCTGACCGGTTCGGGCCCAAGCGGGTTTTTGCGCTGGCGGCCGGCACCTGGTCGGCGTTCTGTGGCGCCACTGCGCTGATCACCGGCTACTTCCAGTTGCTGGTGTTCCGGGTGCTGTTCGGCATGGGCGAGGGGCCGATGGGCACCACGACCAACAAGGCGATTTCCAACTGGTTCCCACGGGAAGAGGCGGGACGCGCGCTGGGCCTGACCAACTGCGGCCAGCCGCTGGGGGCGGCGCTGGCCGGTCCGATTGTCGGGATCGTGGCGCTGAACTTCGGCTGGCGCATTTCGTTCGTGGTGATTGCCCTGCTGGGCATGGTCTGGCTGGCGGCCTGGCTGATGTTCTTCAAGGACACGCCGGACCAGCATCCGAAGGTGTCAGCAGCCGAGCGCGAGCTGATTCGCAGCAGCCGCGCCACTTCCGCCGTCGAAGGTGTGCAGGAGCAGCGCAGCCTGGTCTCGTGCATCTTCTCGGCACCGGTACTGGCGGTGGCCACCGCGTTCTTCTGCTTCAACTATGTGCTGTATTTCTTCCTGACCTGGTTGCCCAGCTACCTGATGGACTATCAGCACCTGGACATCAAGAGCATGAGTATCGTCAGCGTCATTCCCTGGCTGGGGGCGGCGGTGGGTTTCCTCGGCGGTGGCGTGTTGACTGACGTCTTGAGCAAGAAGCTCGGCAGCGTCATTCGTGCCCGCAAGATCATGCTGGTGGTGGGGCTGGGGGTGGCGGCGGCTTGCGTGCTGCTGACCACCCGTGTGACTTCGCTGCACATGGCGGTGGCCTGCATCACCGTGTCCAGTGTGTTCCTGTTCGTCACCCCGCAGATCTGCTGGGCGCTGATCCAGGACATCGTGCCGAGCAATCGCGTCGGTGGTACCGGTGGCTTCGTGCACCTGCTGGCGAACATCGCGGGCATCATCGCGCCGTCGTTGACCGGGCTGCTGGTGCAGTACGGTGGCGGCTACAGCGGGGCCTTTGGTGTGGCGGCGCTCGTTTGCGCCGTGGGCGGCCTTGTGGTTGTGGTCGCCGTGAAGGGCCGTGACGCCGGGGTGGGGCAACTGGCGGGGCAACATTGATCTGAATACGCCTGGGCGACCGTAGAGTCGCCCGGGGCAAGCATGCGTGGGCCGGGTGGTGATCACCGTTCGGCCTGGCGTATCCGGCGGGGCGTCACAAGCGCCTTGTCGGCCTCCCACGATAGATGACTGGCTGATTGCAGTGACGGTGCACCACGAGTGCGCCGTTTTTTTTGGGTGCTGGTTGCTGTGCCTGTCCGTACCGAAGCACGTTATGCTTGCGCGCCGTTGCGATCTGCCGCGGGCTCATGTCACCCAACAAGGAGATGTCGTTGAAGGATTACAAGTGGATTACCTACTTCATGGTTGGCTCGGTGGCCGTGGGTGTGGCCGTGACCGTGGGGGTGCTGGTGGCCTATGGCATGAACCTGGGAGCGATTTCTTCGTCAGCGGCCGACTGGGGCAATTTCGGTTCGGTGTTATCCGGTGCATTCACCTTGCTGGGCTCGGTGACAACGTTCGGCACCCTGGTTTTTCTGCTGATCCAGCAGCGCAGGAACGAAGAGAGCCAGCGGGCGCAGGAGACTCAACGGCAGGAGGCTCAGGACAAGCATGACAAGGTGATTTCCCGGCAGCTTGAGGCGCAGACCTTCGAGCAGTACCTCAAGCACCGCGAGGTGTTTTTCGACCGGTTGGAAAGCCTCGAAGCCACCTTCAACCACACCGTGCGCTTCACCAACAAGGATGCCTTGTACCAGTGGATCTTTCCTCGAAACTGCCCCACTCATTGCAGCTATGACGTCGATCTGTCGCCGGAACAGGGGCAGGCAGCCGGATTGGGTCAGTTGCACGACAATCTGCTTGAACTCAGGGACTTGCTGCGTGCCAGGCCTTTGCAGGATGGGCAGGGGTTCTCAATCATCGACATGATGTGGCGGATTCGCCAGCAACTGCACGTTGCTTATCTGCCTGATGCGGTGGATGGGGATATTTCGCTGGGAGGTGTGAATCTCGGCATCAATCTCTATGCGTTGAAGGAGTCGCTGGAGGTCATCGTAGTGACGGTGAACTCGATCCTGTTCTATTCGGGAAACAAGGAGGTGGAACCCTTCTACGGAGTCCTCAATGATCTGGTCCTGCGGCGCGCAATGATTGCTGAAACGCTGGATTACCGTTTTGCGCAGAATTCCTTTCGTGTGCGCAAAGAGGCGCCGGGGCTTGTCGAGTTGGAGCAGTTCTACCGTGAAATCCTGCAAATGCTGCCCATTTTACGCGGTGCTGCGCTTGATAGGATTTGCAGTCCTCTGGATCAGCTGTTTGGTTCGAAGCAAGAGGTTGGCAAGCTGAGTGAATATGCTTTCTTTAACTCGATGGTCAATGACACTCGCTCCTCAATCAATGAACTCTTCTCGGAGTTGGAGGGGCAGGAAGAGCAACAGCAGTTGTTGAGAAATGGCTATCAGTCTCTAAACAATGCCTGGCATGTTTCCTATAGAGCTCGTGAAGTGGAAAACCAGGTTTGATACTCCACTGAAATATCAACCTGATGATGCGGTTTAGGCACCTTTAGGAGCAGCCGATTACATGAGCCTCAGTTCAACACCAAGGTAGTGCTGTCATCCCCATTCCCGTCGTGGCTGTGCCGGCCACCATCAGGTTTGGCTAGGTATAGACGGCGTCCCCGCGAAAGATGACTGGCCTATTTCAGTGACGGTGCACCACGAGTGCGCCGTTTTTTGTCGGGGGGATGGTGTGTATATCCGGTTGCGCGTGTGGCTGATGTATTGGTTTCGCCCCTTACGGGCGAGTCACTTTTGCCAGTCGCGGCAAAAGTAACCAAAAACGCTTGCCCCTCCATTGGCCCTCGCTGCGCGAGGGTTCCTTCGCTCCGGTTCTGTTTCGAGAGCACGCCGTGACGGGCCATCCATGGCCCAACACGGCTCGCCCGGCATCCCTGCCGGGCGACTCTCGAAACAGAACCTCCACTCAGCCCGCTGGGAACGGGGCGGGTAGATCAAAAGCCAAAGCCAAAGCAAAAGCAAAAGCAAAAGCTTCGCGGTGGTGTGGCGGTGCGGCGTTCCGACAAGCCCTGCTCCTGGGGACGTGTGTCGTATGCAGCTTCTGTGTGCGACGCAGACCTGTAGGAGCAGGGCTTGCCCGCGAAGAGGCCCCCGGCTTCACCAGAAGACTTGCGGATACCCGAGCATGCCCGGTCTACCACATGAACTTCAGCTCGACCCCCAGGTAGTTGCTGTCATCCCCACCGGCATCGCGCAGTGCCTGGCCGACTTCGTAATGCACTGCCTCGATGGCCCCACTCAGATTGCGGTTGAACGCGTAGTCCAGCCGTAGCTGGTCGTAGTAACCGGTCCAGCGTCCACCCTGTCCGGCGGTGCCGGCCACCGGCAGGTTGGGCTGGGTGTAGACGGCATCCTCGGTGGTCTGGCGCCACAGCAGGCCGACCGCCGCCTGGACCGACAGGTCGGTGACCGGCTTGACGGTGATCGACGGCTTGACGTGGATCAGGTTGCTGTAGCCGGTGTAGCCCGCCAGGGAGAAGTAGTAGCCGTTGGGGAACAGCGGGTTGAAGGTGTTCAGCGTGCCGTCGCCGGGGTGCCGGTCACCCGAGGCCGCATCCAGTTGCAGGCCCAGGCGCGGCTTCCACGGGGTCGATTGCCAGGTGTAGCCCAGGCGGCTGCCGCCACCCCAGGCACGGATGTCCTTGGAGCCGACTGAGCCGCTCTGGACCATCGCTTCCACATCCCAGTCGTAAGGGCCCGAAGCGCCACCCAGGCGCACGTCGAAAATGTTGCGGTGCTCGTCGCCCTGGGCATCAAGGTAGCGCGCGTCGCGTTCTTCATAGAGGCCGTAGTAGGCCGACAGCTCGTTCTTGCCGCCGATCAGCCGTTCGACCCGCAGCATGTGGAAGGCCACGTCCGCGTTGGACTTGTCGTCGAAGTGGCGGCCGTCCAGGTACTGCACCGGGTGGCTGGCCAGGCCGATGAAACGCCAGTTCTCGGTCTCCCAGTCGCCCCATACCGCATCGAACGACTGGCGCACGTTCGGGCCGTCGCGCGAGGAAATGAAACGCTGCAGGTCGAAGGCGAAATCCTGGCGGCCGACCCGCGCCTTGAAGGTGTGGTCGGCCGTCTGGTCGACGTACTCGGCGAACGCCAGGCGCAGGTCGAGGTGGTTCTGGTCGGCGCCGCCGATGGCCTCCTTGCCGAAGGCACGGGCGTCTTCCAGTTGGGTGAACACGCGCCAGTGTTCGTTCAGGTGCAGATCCGCATGCGCCTGCAGGCGCTGGATCAGCCAGGAGTCGCGCGAGCGCCCGCCAATGCCGAAACCGGCGGCATCGTTGAGTTCGAAACGCTCGCGCAGGGTGGCGCCGAACGACAGGTAACTGTCCGGATTGTCCGCGGACAAGGGGATGTACTTGAGATCGTCCAGCGGCGCGGTCTTGAGGGCCGGGTTCTGCAGCACCGACCAGTCTTCCTGCCAGCGGTTGGTTTTCAGCACCGGGCGTTCGGCGGGTTCGGCGGCGTGGCCGCTGGAAACTCCCAGCGGCCACAGCACGGCCAGAGCCCAGGCATAACGACTATGCGAAGGGCGTCGGCTCATGGTTCACCTCTCTTCAATCACTTGGCCGCGACGGGCTGGTGGATCTCGGCGACGTAGCCGCCCGGGAACTCGACGATGGCCGACTGGCGGCCCGGCTCGGCCTTGGGTTCGACCACCAGATGGGCGCCCGAGCTTTCGGCCTTGGCCAGGGTCGCGGCCAGGTCGCTCACCTCGTAACCGGTGGTTTCCCGACCGTACGGGTAGGGCAGGTGGCCGTCGGTGACGAATACCACCATCTTGCCGAAGTCGGACTCCAGCCTGACCCGGCGGATCGGCTTGCCCGGCTCGCCGACCACGGCGCCGTCCAGGCGTTTTTCATCGGCCACGACCTTGCCGTGGGAGAAACCGACGAAGCCCTTGATGAAGGCGTCGGCGCGCTGCTCGGAGAGGTACACGCGGTTCTCCGGCACGGTCTGGAACGGCGCGTAGTCCGGGGTCTTGGTGTGCCAGTAGAGCTGCATGTTCACGCCGCCCGGCCATTGCACCACGGCATCGCGGCCGATCGGATCGGGGAAGTCGTGGACGATGACGTCGGCGCCATGCTTCTTGGCTTCGGCCAGGGCGACGTCGAGGTCCTTGACCAGGTAGCCGTTACGCTCGGCGCCGAACGGGTACGGCACCGGCGTGGTGAAACCGAACAGCGACACGGTGCCGACCGGCGTCTGCAGCAACTGCGAGGTGGTGCTGCTCGGCACCGGCAGCACGTTGACCACCACCTGCGGGTGCTCTTGCCGCCGAAGGTGGCGAGGAAACTCTTGACGAAGGCATCGACGTCGCCCGGGGCGACATACACGTGGCTGGTGTCGTATTGCGGCGCGACGGCCACGCTGGCGGAGGTGGCGGCGTGGGCCGGGAGCGAGGCGGTGAGGCCCAGCGCCAGGGCCAGGGAGAGCGGCTTGAATGAATGTTTCATTGAATACCCTTTCAATTGGAGGTGAACAGTAAGGGCGCCCTCATCGGGTAGCGGGCGCCACGACGTTTCGGATGGCTTGAGAGTCAGGGCTATCGGGTTGCGGTAGTTCGGGACGGGGACGGAGCGCGCAGCGCTCCGTCCGTCGAGGGGGATCGCTTATTTGGCGGCCAGCCACGGCGCCAGCCAGCGGGTCACCTTGGGCATGATCAGGTAGGTGACCAGGCCGACGATGCAGGCGGTGATGATCAGGTTGCTGGGCACGATCCCGCCCAGCACGGGATTGGCCTGGAACACCGGGCCCCACAGCTGCGGAATGACCATGGACAGCGGTGCGATCACCCCGTAGCTGAGCAGCGCCTGTTTCCACTTGGGCGGCTGTTTGGAATCGGCGTGGTTGGGGGTGAACCAGAACTCGGCCTGGGTCTCGATTTCCGGGCGGTCTTCCTCTTCCAGCAGCGGCGCGACTTCGCGGATCAGTTGCTCGCGCAGTTGCGAGTTGATCCAGGCCTGCAGGCGGGCGGAGTCGATGAAGCGGACGATGGTGGTGAAGGTGTTGTCGGCTTCGCCGGGGCGGATGACGTTGACGCCCAGGTGGCCGTCCTGGGACATGGCCGCGCGGACCGAGGTCTTGAGCCAGGCCTCGTACTCGGTGAGGTACTGCGCACGCACGCGGTGCCGGACCACGAGTGTCACGATGTCATGGGGGTGGTCTGGGTCGGCATCAGGCAATCTCGCACAGGGAAAACATGAGCGCAGGATAGAGAGTGAGAACTATCCGTGATTGGACTCCTGTGCTGTTTTCCCCGATCCGGCGGTCACTCGCTCAGCGTCGGCACGAACAGCCCGGTCTTGACGTTGCTCATCGCCACCAGCGTCTTGAAGCGCTTGACGTTGTTGCTCTCGAAGAACAGCTGCCGGGTCAGTTGGGTGTACTGCTCCATGTCCCGCACCAGCATGATCAGCACGAAGTCGCACTCGCCGGCGACGTAGTAGCACTGCTGCACCTGCGGGCAGGCGAGGAAGGTCTTCTTCATGTCGTCGAGCAGATCCAGACGCTCGTTCTCCACCTCCACCTCGGTAATGACCGTGAGTGGGTAACCCAGCGCCCGTGCATCGACCTGGGCCACCGTGCCCTGGATCACCCCCTGTGCGCAGAGTTTCTTCAGGCGCCGGTTGACGGCGGCGCTGGACAGGTTGACCTGGGCGCCGAGGTCCAGTTGCGAGGTGCCTGCATCGCGTTGCACCGCATCGAGCAGGGCCAGGTCGAAGTGATCGAGGTCCATGGGGAGCGCTCCGTAGGCAAACGGCGAGTGGTGCCGTGGTGGCGCAATAAAATTGCATTCATCACCTGAAAATCAAGCTTTTCGTACGCCGGCAACGAATAAGATTCTCCCATGATCGATAACAGGGGGCGGCGCACCGACGCGCGCGGCCCCGGAGGATATGGCGGATGAAGGCGAGTACACCCCTGCAACTCGATGGCCGGCGGCTGCTGCGGCAGATCCGGGAACTGGGCCAGGTCGGCGTCGATGCCGAGCAGGGCGGGCGCACCCGGATCGCCCTGACCGACGCGGAAAAGGCCGGCCGCGATCTGTTGGTCGGCTGGATGCGTGAGCTCGACCTGGAGGTTCAGGTCGATCGCATCGGCAATATCTTCGGCACCCTGCGTTCGGCCCAGGACAGCGGCGATCAGCGCCCGCTGATGATGGGCTCGCATATCGACACCGTGACCAACGCCGGTGCCCTGGATGGCTGCTATGGCGTGCTGGCCGGCCTGGCGGTGATCCGCGCCTTTCGCGAGGCCGGCCTGCTGCCGCAGCGCTCGATCAGCGTCGGCGCCTTCACCAATGAAGAGGGCGTGCGCTACCAGCCGGACATGCTGGGCTCGCTGGTGCATGCCGGCGGCCTTTCGGTGGAAGAAGCACTGGACAGCATCGGCACCGATGGCACGCGCCTGGGCGACGAGTTGCAGCGCATCGGTTATGCCGGTTCGCTGGAGCCGGGTGCCATCGTGCCCCATGAGTACCTCGAGTTGCACATCGAGCAGGGGCCGATCCTCGAAGCCGAGAACACCCTGATCGGCGTGGTCGAGAACCTGCAGGGCATTTCCTGGCAGCAGGTCGAGGTCCGGGGCAACGCCAACCATGCCGGCACCACGCCAACCCGTCTGCGCCATGATGCCGGGTTCGTCGCCTGCTCTATCGTCGCCGAGCTGCGCAACATCGCCGTGGAGGCCGGCTCGACCCTGGCCACGGTCGGCTGCATGAAATTCGAGCCCGATGTGATCAACGTCATCCCGCGCCGGGCGACCTTCACCGTCGACCTGCGCGACCCCGACGAAGCCCGCCTGGTCCGTGCCGAACAGCGCCTGAGCCGCTGCCTCGAACAGATTGCCGAACGCGAAGGGGTCAGCATCACCACCGAGCGCCTGGTGCGGTTCGAGCCGGTGGTCTTCAACGCCGAGCTGGCCGACGAGATCGAGGCCAGCGCCAAACGCTTCGGCTTCAGCCATCGGCGCATGACTTCCGGTGCCGGCCACGATGCGCAGATGATCGCGCGCATCGCGCCGGCGGCGATGATCTTCGTCCCCAGCCGTGGCGGCATCAGCCACAACCCGCGCGAGCACACCGACGACGAACAACTGATCCAGGGCGCCCAGGTGCTGCTCGACGTCGTCCGTCGCCGCCTTGGCGCTGCCTGATTTCACCCGGTCACGCCGAGCCGCTGAACATCGCGTCCAGCGGTATCGGTCCCCCTTTGCCTCTCAACAGGAGCTCCTGATGTTGATCGCCAACCCCAAGGCCACCCGCCAGCCGTACCCCGATTCGCTCCAGTCGCTGATGAGCATCGCCAAGGCCCAGGAGAGCCGCCAGTGGCTGGCGCCCTGGAAGCGTCTGAATGCCGGCGCCACGCCGTTGTATTCGCTGCCCGACCTGGCCCGGGAACTGGGCATTGCGCACCTGTCGGTCAAGGACGAGTCGGTGCGGTCGCCGCTGGGCAGCTTCAAGGCGCTGGGGGCGCCGGTCGCCTTGCTGCGGCTGATCCTGGGCACCTTTCCCGAACGGCGCCTGGAGCCGCACAAACTGCTCGACGGCCGGTACGCCGAGGCACTGGCGGACTTCACCGTGATCAGCGCCACCGACGGCAACCATGGCAAGGGCCTGGCGGCCGCGGCGCAGAGCATCGGTTGCCGCTGTGTGATCGTCCTGCATGCCCATGTCGGCATCGAGCGCGAACAGGCGATTGCCGCCTATGGCGCGACCATCGTGCGCATCGCCGGCAACTACGACGAGTCGGTGCAGGAGGCCGCGGCACTGGCGCGGGCCCATGGCTGGACCGTGGTCTCCGACACCTCCTACGAAGGTTATGAAGTGATCCCCCGCGATGTGATGCAGGGCTACGGCACCATCGCTGCGGAAATCGTCGAGGCCACCGCCGATGCGCAGGTTCCGGCGTTTACCCATGTGTTCCTGCAGGGCGGTGTCGGTGGCCTGGCCGCCGGTATCGCCAGCTACCTGTGGCAGCAGCAGGGGGCGCAGCGCCCGAGCTTCGTCATGGTCGAGCCGGAGCAGGCCGACTGCCTGTACCAGAGCGCCTTGCACGGCAAGCCGGCGAAAGCCACCGGCTCGGTGGACTCGGTGATGGCGGGCCTGGCCTGCGGGGAAACCTCGCCGCTGGCCTGGCGGTTCCTTGAGCCTTGTGTCGATTTCTTCATGACCATCAAGGACGACGAGGCGGTGGCGGCCATGGGGCGGCTGGCGGCTGGCAGTGCCGGCGACATCCCGCTGGTGGCGGGCGAGTCCGGTGTCGCCGGGTTGGCCGGGCTCGTACGCCTGGTCAAGGAGGGTGGTGCGGCGGCAGTCGGCCTCGATGCGAACTCACGGGTGCTGATAATCAACACCGAAGGCGCCACCGCTCCCGGGGTGTACGCCGAGTTGCTGGGTGAAACCGCCGACGCCGTGCTGGAGCGCCAGCACGCCTGGACGCCGCATTGCCCAGGCGCCGCCACTTGAAGGAGCAGGCTGTCGAATGATGGCGACAGCGCCCGGCGCTGCGGATGTTCATGGTGTTCCATCCAGGGCCGCTGTAACATCAGCCTTTTTTTGGAAGCCCTGACGCTATGGACGCCTTGACCGGACGGGTCATGAAGAAGCCCTGTCTGAGTATTTTCCTGCTCTCGCTGATGGTGTTCATGGGCCTGCAGTACAAGCCCGCCATTCTCAATTACACCACCCGCTTCGTCGATTTCGCCGAATACATGCTGTATCACGGCGTGACGCTGTTTCCCATTGCCGACGACTTGAAGCCTTATCCCGACTACACGATTGCCAATACGCTGCTGATGTATCTGGTGTCCCTGCCTTTCGGTCGGGTCTCGGTGTTGTCGATGGGCCTGCCTTATTGCATCACGGCCGCCCTGATACTGGTGTTCATCTACAAGTTGGGTGCATTGCACGACCGCAAGTGGGGACTGTACGGGGCACTTTTTTCATTATTCACCTGGTCATTCCTCGACAGCGTCAACTCGCTGGCACTGGATGTCTATCCGGCGCTGTTTACGCTGATCTGCTTTTACCTGGTGTATCGCGGTGATGTGAAACAGGACCCTTCACGGCTGCCCCTGGTGTTTCTCGGGCTGGCGCTGGGCTTTGCGTTTCGCGGGCCTATCGGCCTGATCGGGCCGTCGATCGTGGTCGGCTGCTACTACCTGCTGAGCCGGCAGTGGCGTGCGCTGGGGCTGTTTTCGCTGCTGTCCGGGCTGATTTTGGTCGCCGCAGTCGCCTTGCTGTCGTGGGCCGCCTATGTGCAGGGGGGAATGGATTTCCTGCACGACGTGCTGATGATGCAGGGGCTGGATCGCCTCGCCGGCGGCCATGCGCCGCGCTACTACTTCTACTTCAGCAGCGGCCTGGTGACTTATGGCGTGACGGTGTTTTTCACGCTGTATGTCGTCGCGCGCAAGTACAAGACGTTCTTTCGCGCGCCTGGCAAGAGCGATACCGCCTTGCTGTTTTACCTGGCGGCGTGGTTCATGGCGCTGATCCTGTTTTTCACCATCCCGAACGCGAAGAAGGCCCGCTATATCCTGTCGATCACGCCAGCGATTTCCATGTTGGCGGCGTATATCTTCGTCGACAGGAGCGGTCTGTTCGAGGGGGCGAAGAACGGCTTGCTGCGTTTTTGCCTGAGGCTGCCGTGGATTGGCCTTGGACTGGTTGCGTTTGTCTTTGCCTATAACTTCTTCGCGGTGCATCCACTCCTGCCCAACTATCCCGCCGTGCTCGGCAGTCTGGCCGTGCTGCTGGTCGCCCGTCATCTGCTTGGCAAACACTGCGCCGAACATCGGCATCGTGAACTGATCATCCTGTCGTTCGGTGTCGCCACGTTCCTCGCGCTGGATGCCTTCTTCTTCAACTCCATCACCTATCACCTGGAGTTGGCGAACGAGCCGACGCCGAAGTTTCTGCCGTACTGGTTCTGGTAAGACGTTGTCAGTGCGGTCGATCGCTTGGCGGTGACGGCGGTGGGGCGCAAATAGGGAGGCAATAATCCTGATCCGCACTACATTGATTGCAGACAGACAACAGTTGAGCGCCCCCGGCAGGAGCCACCCATGACGATGATCGACTCGGAACGCTTGAAGCCCTATCTGGCGGCCAGGGACAGTGCCCGCGCAGCCTGGCGGTTGACGGTGGCCTCCCTGAGCAAGACGCAACCGCAAGCGCTGGAGGAGGGCTTCAAGGCGGTCAAGATTGCCGAGCGTGCCTACTTCCGTTGTTGCGAGGACCTGTGCGATGTGGTGCGCAGCGAGATGGACCGGGTGGAGGAGGTCGCCGCCCTGGAAGCGGGGCACAGGGATGGGGGCCAGGACGACCTCTAGCCGGCAGCCACGCGGCCCGGTGCCGGCTGGCGTTCTCCCCTGTTCGATGATTGCTCGCAGTGCCTTGCGCTCATCGGTCGTCAGGTCTTGCTGTTCGTTTTTAGATCACCAGCTCCTATCAGTACCGCCAATACCCCGGCACCCAGACCCACTGGCCGCGACCCCAGCGGTAGTGCCCGGCGACCCAGTGGTAGCCCGGCGCCGGGGCCACCGGGACGACCTCGACAATCGGTGGCGGGCGGCGTGGATGAACCGGCTCGACGACGCAACCGGACAGGGTGGCCGCCACCAGGGCGGCGGCGAGGGTGCTCTTGAGTATTCGGGACATGGCGTGATTCCTGGGTGACGATAGGGCCGACGCCCGGTTGGCGGGCTTCTGTCGGTTAAACGCATGGGCCTGCGCAATCCGTCGCGGTCATCACTCCTTTCGGGCGATTTTCGCCTTGGCCTGCCCGTGCTGGTACAAGGCCTTGCCCAGTTCCTGGCGTTCATCCAGCGGCAGGCTGTCGGCGAAGTCCGCCAGGGTGTTGTCGATCAGCACCCGCAGCGAGTTGTCCGCTTCCCGGGCCCGGGCCAGGTCGGCCAGCAGCGCGTTGCGGTCCAGGGTCGGGGCTTCCAGCTGGCGGATCACGTCCTGGCGCGCTTCACGCCCGGCCAGGACCAGCGGCTGGCTGTTCGCCTGGTTCTGCCTGAGCAGTTGGCGCAGTTGCTTGCGCCGCGGCTCGGGCAACTGCATCAGCGCCTGACGCAAGCCATGCTGGTTGACCGCGACCTCGGCCGGCCGGGCGTTGACCAGCCAGTGATACAGGCCGCCGCCGACGCCGCCGATCAGGAACACATTGAGCAGCAATGACACGGCCAGCAGCGGCTTCAGGTACTTGGGTGGGGTCATTGCTCGGTTTCCTCGGCGTTGACGGTAAAGACGATGTCGGCATCGCCGTGGTCGAAGACACTGGGCAGCACTTCGGCGGAATGCAGGGGCAACGGCAGGCTCAGGGAGGCCACCAGGATGCCGGCGGCGATCCCGGCCACGCCGACGCCGACGACGCCGGCCGGAGACAGCCAGCCGGCATAGCGCTGCCAGAAGGAGGGCGCGCGGTTCTGGCCGGCCGAGAGACGGATCCGGCGGATCAGGGCCGGGTCCGGTGCCGGCAGTTGGTGGCTGTCCAGCAGGTTGTCGAGCAGGCGCGCCTGATCGAGGGCGGCGAGGGCGCTGCTGTCGCGCTGTTCGAGCAATACCTCGGCGCCGGCCCGCTCGGTAGCCGGCCAGCGCCGCAGGTCTGCGCCGTAGGCCTCGGCCAGTTGGGCGAATCGTTCGGGCGTCATCGTCTTTCCCTCCCCAGTCCGGCATCGCCGAGCGTCTCGGCAAGGTGGCCGCGCAGGTTGCGCCGGGCCCGCGACAGCAGGCTCTCCAGTGCCTCGACGCTGATGTTCATCAGGGCCGCGGCTTCGATGTTCGACAGCTCCTGGTAATACTGCAGCACAATGGCTTCGCGCTGCCGTTCGGGCAACGCCGCCAACGCCGCGGCCATCTGTTCGCTGCGGGCGGCCGCTTCCAGTTGTTCGTCGGGCGCCGGCGTGCTGTCGGGCACCTCGATCGGCTCCTCGTCGTCGGCCAGCGGACGTTCCCGGCGCCGGCGCAGACGGTCGTGACAGAGGTTCAGCGCGACCCGGTGCAGCCAGGTGTCGAAGCGCGCTTCGCCGCTGCGCCAGTTCGCCGCCTGCCTCCAGATGCGCAGGAAGCTCTCCTGGGCCACATCCGTGCCTCTTCGGCATCGCCGAGGATCCGCGCGGCGAGCGCCAGCAGACGGGGCAGCTTGCGCGACACCATCTCGTTGACGGCCGCCGGTTCGTTGTTGCCGATGCGGGCCAGCAATTCAACGTCCGGATCAGTTTCTTTCAATATGGCAAATCCCGGTCCGGTGGCTCAGCTTCGGATTGAGCGGATGGCCCGGCTGCGGTGCGCGCCGCCGGGGGCTTGCATTCAGCGGATCCAGTGGCCTTCGACCCACACCCAGTTCGGCCCGCGCGGCGCCCAGTGGCCCGGTTCCCAGCGGGCGTTGTAGCGCACGCGCTGCCAGTGGCCCGGCTCCCAGACGTAGCCGCGGCCTTCCCAGCGCCAGTGCCCGCGATCCCAGGCGTAGCCGGGGCGTTCGACAGGAATGGCTTCGACGCGCATGGGCGGCGGTGCCTCGCGAATGATGATCTCGGGCTGGGCGAAGGTCGGGGTGCTGGTCAGGGCCGCGAATGCCAGGGGAATGAGCAGGGCAAGGCGAAATGTGGCCAGAGGTCGTGCAGGTCTCATGACAACTCCTTCATGCGGCGGACGAAAGTGAACGCTGCTGATGGGTTGAACGCAGGACGCCGAAAAAATCCGTCGCGGCAAAACCGAAAATTTTTCGCGGGCTTTTCCGCCGTGTCGGGAAGAAGTATTACCCAGGGTGGCCACGGCGTTGATGAAATCGTACGAGGGGTGCGACGGATTTCTCCAGGTGCCCGCGTTCAACCGGTAACCGTTGACCATCGGCAGGCGCTGTGGCGTCGTCCGTGCAGCGGCTCTATCCACCGCACCCTGAGGAATACCACCATGTCTCGTCGTCTCTCGCTGCTCGTTGCCGCGGTCCTGCTGCTGAGCCTCAGCGGCTGTGTGATTCTGCCGGGGCACCGGGACCATTGCTGCTGGCGCTACTACGGCGCTGTCGCCCATTCGACGCAGGAGGCGGCGGTCTGACCGGACGTCCCGGCCCCAGGGTGCGGAGCGCCTGGGGTCGGCTTTGACATAAATAGAATTAGTTTACTGCTTGCCTTTTTGCTTTTGTTTTAACTGGAAATTCGGCGAGAACCGGCCCATCATTCGCCGCACTGTGTCTGCGCTTCAAGGCGCTGCTGCGCGCCTGTGCGAAGACCGTGAACCCCTCGCCCTTTTCAGGAACTCATCTTGTCTAACGTCTGCTCCGCCGGCCTCGATATCGGCTTCGCTTCCCTGAACTACCTACAGATCGGCATTCTCGGCATCATCCAGGGCATCACCGAACTGCTGCCGATTTCCTCCACTGCCCACATGCGTGTCGTTCCGGCGGTGCTCGGCTGGCAGGACCCGGGCTCGGCGTTCTCGGCGGCCATGCAACTGGCGGCGCTGGCGGCGGTGGTCAGCTATTTCTGGCGCGATGTGCGCGACGTGGTGGGCGGCAGTGTCACGGCGGTTCGCCAGGGCGACTTCGACAGCCAGTGGTTCAAGCTGGCGGTGGCGATCATCCTGGCGACCCTTCCGATCGGTATCGCCGGCCTGGCCCTGTCTTCCACGCTCAACGCCTGCGATTCGCCCCTGCGTGGTCTGACCGTGATCGGCGTGTCCTGCCTGGTGATGGCGCTGCTGCTGGCGGTGTCGGAGTTCACCTGTCGGCACCAGCGGGTGGTCGGTGAAATGCGCCTGCGTGATGCGCTGATCGTCGGCATCGCCCAGATCGGCGCGCTGATCCCGGGCGTTTCGCGCTCCGGCTCGACCCTGACGGCGGCGCTGTTTCTCAACTTCAAGCGCGAAGAGGCGGCGCGCTTTTCGTTCCTGCTCGGCCTGCCGGCAATCGCCCTGGCCGGCTTGAAGGAGCTGTGGGTGCTGCACCATGCGCAGATTCCGACCGAGGCCTGGGGCCACCTGCTGTTCGGCATCGTGGTCGCCAGCGTCTCGGCCTTCGTGGCGATCTGGGGCCTGATGCGTTTCCTCGAGCGTTTCTCCACCTGGCCGTTCGTGATCTACCGTGCGGCCCTCGGGATCTTCCTGATCGTCGCCGTCCAGCAGGGTTTCCTCTCCTGATTCAATGCCCCGGCGCCGCCCTGACGGGACGCCGGGTCATTTGTCCGTTCCCAGCGCATAGCGCCGGCAATGCTCCAGATACCCCTGTTCGTGACTGCCCACCCGTTGCACCACGCGGGTCCATGACCAGGACAGGGCGTCGCGGGGTGCTTTCAAGGGGGCGCTCTCTGGCTGGGAGTTGAGCGTTTGAGCGTTGCGCTGGCGGATTGGTTTCGCCTTGGCGGTACGTTGCCGGAAGTGGCAGCACCGCTGAAAAAAAAGCCCGCATGCGGGCGGGCTCAATGGGAGGTTCATCAAAGGAGCGGGTTCACTATAAACAGGCAGGCTGTCTGGCACAGTGAAAGATGTTTTACCTCAAAGCCACGTCCGGCAAGGCTTCAGAGCGGTTTTTCGATGCGGTCATAACGCGCTTTCAACTGCGTCAGGCGTTTCTCGTACTGGCGCTGGAGACACGCGTTGTCGCTGCCGCAGGCGTTGCGTTCCTGCAGCCAGGCCACCTGTTCATCCTGCATCGCGCCACGGTTTCCCATGGCGAACAGGCCACGCAGCAGGCGGTAGGTGGTGGCCATCTCGACGTCGAGGTCGTTCAGTTGGCGGTCGCTGCAGATGGCGATTTCAGTGGGCTGCTTGGCCCGCCCGCAGTCGAAGCTGGCGGCCTGGGCCGTGGCGATAAACAGGGGGAGGGCGGCCAATGCCCCTAAAGATTTTTTCATGCGGGTGCCTGCTGTTCGGGTGTGCCTCGGTGTTCATCAGACCGGGCCGGAGGTGATTGGCTCCCTTAGTCGCGCAGCAGGCGTGCCTGCAACCGATCGCGCACCTGCGGCCATTCCTCGTCGATGATGCTGAAACGCACGGAGTTGCGCTTGCGCCCGTCCGGCATGATCCGCTCGTTGCGCACGATGCCTTCCTGCTGGGCGCCCAGGCGCAGGATCGCCGCGCGCGAGCGGGCGTTGATTTCGTCGGTGGTGAACTGCACCCGCACGCACGCCAGGTCCTCGAAGGCATGGCGCAGCATCAGGTACTTGGCCTCGGTGTTGACGAAGCTCTTCTGCCAGCGCGTCGAGATCCAGGTGCTGCCGATTTCCAGCTTGCGGTAGTGGCGGTCGATCTTCCAGAACCGGGTGGAGCCGATGACTTCACCGGTGTCCTTGAGCACGATGGCGAAGGGCATCACCGTGCCGGCTTCGCGGCCGGCGAGGGCCGTGCCGATGTACGCCGCGACGGTGGCCTGCGACGGCACCACGGTGAAGGGCAGGTTCCACAACTCGCCGTCTTGCGCGGCCCGTACCAGGGCGTCGGCGTCATCGGCTTGCAACGGGCGCAGCAGCAGGCGCTGGCCTTCCAGGCTACGGGTCAGCAGGAGGTTTTTCACGGCGAGGGCTCAGGCGGTGGTTCCCTGCGCATTACAGTCAGCCCGCCACGCCTTGGCAAGGGCCATTTGCAGGGAAAACACCCGTACCAATCGCCCGGCCCTAGGCCTGGCTGATATCGACCAGTTGCGGCCGGGTGATCGCCAGGTAGTCATCGCTGGCGAGAATCATCGAGGTGTCCAGGCGCCCGGCATTGAAAGCGATCTCGGCGTAGCGCCGGGTCAGGCTCGGGTCGACGATCAGTTCGATCCGCTCGTCGAACACGAACGGCGGAATCGCGCCGATCCGGCAGCCGGTCAGGGCCATGGCGGTCTCGGCCTTCACCAGTTCGGCCTTCTTGCCCCCAGGGCGGCACCGAGCTTTTTCATGTCGAGCCGGTGGTCGCCCGGCAGGATCGCCAGGGCATAGCGTTCGCCCTGGCCCTTGAGGGCGCAGAGCATGGCCTTGGCCCCCTGGCCCGGTTCGGTGCCACGGATTTGCGAGACCCGCATCGACTGCCCTTCGGCATCGTGCTGCATGACGCGGTAGCGGGCGCCGTGGCTGTCCAGCAGGCTGACCAGTCGATCGAAAACGGCAGGCATGGGCTTTTCCTCAGAAGGGCTTGATCAGGTCGTACGAAAGCTTGCTGATCAGAATCACCAGCAAGACCAGGAACAGCGCGCGCACGAACGGCACGCCCCGGCGCACCGCGAGCCAGGTGCCGGTCAGGGCGCCGAGGATGTTGAACAGCGCCATCGGCAGCGCCACCAGGTACAGGACGTTGCCGGTGGGGATGAAGAACACCAGCGCGGCGACGTTGGTGGCGATGTTCACCAGTTTGGCCGAGGCCGAGGCGTGCAGGAAGTCGAAGGCGAAGCAGCGGATGAACAGGAAGATCAGGAAGCTGCCGGTACCGGGGCCGAACAGGCCGTCGTAGAAACCGATGGCGCCGCCGATCAGCACCGCCAGCAGTTTTTCCCGGGTACCGATCCGCATCGGCTTGTGCAGGGCGCCGAAGTCCTTTTTCCAGAAGGTGTAGAGCGCCATCACCACGATCATCACCAGCACCGCCGGGCGTACCACCGACTGCGGCACCGCCGAGACGGTGGCCGCGCCGAAGAACGACATGACGAATGCCGCCCCGGCCGCCGGGATCACCAGGCTCCAGTCGATCACCACCTTGCGCACGAACGAGCGCGCCGCGAAGGTCGTGCCGCAGGCGGCCGCGACCTTGTTGGTGCCCAGCAGGGCGGCTGGTGGGGCGGAGGGCAGCACGTTGAACAGCGCGGGGATCTGGATCAGTCCGCCGCCGCCGACCGCCGCGTCGATGAGGCCGGCGGCGAAGGCGAAGCAGCAAAGGATGACGATATCAAACATGAAATCAGGCTCTGACGATAAAGGGTTGGTTCGGGTCCAGCGGTACCACGCGCGCCGGATCGTCGACCCCGAACACCCGGATCATCCAGCGGTCGCGGCCGTCGTAGCGCGGGGTGAAGCCATCCCGGGCGTGCAGGGTCTGCTGGTTCTTGAAAATCAGCATGTCGCCGGGCTGCAGCAGGATGTGCCGGATGACATCGGGGTGGTTGGCGGTGGCCGAGAACAGTTGCATGGCAAAGTCGGCGTTGGCGGTGGTCGCGCTGACCGCCGCCTTGTTGTAGCGGCAATGCAGGCCGCCGGCTGGCGGCTGGTAGAGCAGCGGAACGTTTTCCAGCACGTTGCCCTCCTGGCCGAACGAGTCCGGCCGGCGAACGCTGAAGTTTGGCCGCTGCAGTTCCTGTTCGACGAAGTCCGGCAGGATGTCCAGCACGTCGCGGATGGCGACGATGCGCGTGGGCACGTCCAGTTCGCAACGCAGGCCGGTCAGGGTCAGGTACTCGGGGCAGGCCGAGAGGCCGTCGAGCGGTTCGCAGGTCAGCGGCAGGTGCGGGTTGTCGACGTGCATGCCCAGGCCCAGGCGCGAGCCGAAGGAGCTGGCTTCGGTCTCGCACTCCTGCTTGGGCGAGACGTGGCGGAACACCGTGTTGTCGCTCTCCCCGGCATAGCCCACGGGGCGGGTGCCCAACGCCGCCAGCACGGACAGGATCGCACCGGCCAGCACCGGCAGCTCTTCGATGCCGGGTTCGTCGTCGTAGGGTGTGGCCGGCAACTGCGGGTCGACCGGCAGGCCGCGGACGATCAGCGCCCCGCATCCGACTGGGGAAGTCGCGCAGCACCTGGTGTTTTTCGGCACTCAGGACGTTTTCCAGCAGACGTTGCAGCACCGGCATCCGGTCGATGCCCGAGGCGCTGTCGCGGATGGCCAGGGGAGTGAGCGCTGCCTGCAATTGTCGTTGCTCGGTGAATGATAGATGGATTTCGGGCAGGGCCTGCAGAGTGGGCGCCGGGGCATTTCGAACCAGCCAGTGCGGGCTTTGCTCGCTGATTCGGCTAGCCGAATGCCTGACAGCCTCATTCAGTTTTGACACGTCCTTTGCTCCTCTATTCCTACGTCCCTGTGGGTTAAGCGCGAAGGCTAACGGAAGGGACCTTTTTGTGTTGCAATACCACGTTGCGAAAAGTGCAACGAGGTGAGTGATGGCACTGGATCTGTTGGGTGAGCTCGAAGCCTTCGCGACGGTGGCGCGCAAGCGCAGCTTCATCGCCGCGGCGCGGACTCTGGGGCGTTCGCCAAGCTCTGTGACCCGTGCCGTTCAGGCCCTCGAAGAGAGCGCCGGGGTCAAGCTGTTCAATCGCTCGGCCAATGCGGTGAGCCTGACCGAGGCCGGCGAGCGGCTGTTGCCCCACGCCTACAAAATGCTGGATCTGCAACGTGAGGCCGACGAAGACCTGGCCGGTATCAGCGGCCTGGCCAACGGCTGGATCCGCTTTTCGGCGCCGGAGTTTCTCGGTCACGGGGTCATGCCCAGGCTGATCGCCCAGTACTGCGAGCGTTATCCGCAGGTGAACATCGACGTGATCTTCACCGACGAAACCATCGACCCGGCCAGGAGCAAGCTGGACTTCTCGATCCGCGGTGCCTTTCCGCAATCCAGCGACCTGATCGGTTTTCCGCTATGGAGCTATGCCCGCTACCTGTATGCCAGCCCCGCCTACCTGGAGCGGTGCGGCACGCCCGACTCGATCGAGGCATTGGACCGTCATTCGCTGATTCTGCACACCGCCCCGCGGATTCTTAAGGAGTGGAATTTTCGCAATGAGCAGCAGGCCATCAGCTACCGAGTGCATCCGAAATTTCGCTTCAGTTCGGGCGCCGCGGTGTTTCAGGCCGCGTTGGCCGGGGTGGGGATTGCCCGCCTGGCCGACTGGCTGGCGGAGCCGGAGGTCGAGCAGGGGCGGCTGGTGCGGGTGTTTCCCGAGTATCGACTGACCTCCAGCGGCGGCGAGAACCCGCAGATGCATGCGGTGTACCCGGCCGGCAACCTGCCGCTGCGGGTGAAGATGCTACTGGAACTGATCCGGACCTTCGGCGACAACGTCACTCGGTTCTGAGCCGAGGGCGAAGCGTTCGCGCACCAGCGCGCTGAAGCGGGCCGCCGCCGGCCCCAGGGTCTGCCCGGCGCGGGTGATCAGGCCGATCTCGCGGCTGACGCCGGCGTGTTCCACCGGCAGGCGGATCAGGCCGCTGAGGCGGTCGTCCACCGACTCCGGCAACAGGGTCATGCCCAGCCCCTGGCGCACCAATGCCAGCACCGTGGACATGTAGTTGGCCTCCAGCCCCGGGACCAGGGTCAGGCGCTGCTCGTCGAACAATTGCTCGACCCGCTCGCGCACGCTGCTGTCGCGCCCGGTGAGGATCATCGGCTGGCCGCTGAGGTCTGCCAGCCGTACCCGTTTCCTGCGCGCCAGCGGATGCTGCTCGGGCACGAACAGGCAGAGCCGGTCGACCATCACCACCTCGAAGTCCAGGCCATGACTGAGCCGCGCCCGCACGCCGAGGCCGAAATCGACCTCGTTGTCGCGCACCAGGGCATCGATGCGCTGGGCGACCACGTCGCGCAGGCGCACTTCGACGCCCGGATAGGCTTCGCGAAAGGCTCGCAGCACCGGCGGCAGGGCGCCGGAGCAGATCGACGGCAGGGCGGCGATGGTCACCACGCCGCGCTGCAGGCTGGCCAGGCCGCGGGAGCCGTTGACGATGTTGTCCAGGTCCAGCAGCAGCTTCTCCATCGGCCCGCGGGCCTGCTGGCCGGCGCTGGTCAGGCTGACCTGACGCGGGCTGCGCTCGAGCAGCGCGACGCCGAGCCAGTCTTCCAACTGCTGCACTTGCACGGTCAGCGCCGACGGCGACAGGTGCAGTTCATCCGCCGCCCGGGTGAAGCTGCCGGCGCGCACGACGGTGAGGAAGGCGCGAATATGCTGGATGGAATTCTTCATTCTGTTTTTCCGAATACAAGGCGGTGAACATTCCAATTTACAAAGCTTAATCGCCTTTCAATACTCCGGGGAAAACAATAACCGCCCGCTCCCTGAAGAAGCGGCTCACTGGAGTCTTCCCATGCTTGCCACGCTGGGTGTCATCACCATTCTCTGTCTGCTTGCGGCTGTCATGAGCAAGCGCCTCTCTCCCCTGGTTGCCCTGATCGCCCTGCCGATCATTGCCGCCTTGCTCGGCGGCTTCGGTCTGCAGACCAGCGGCTTCATCATTACCGGTATCAAGAACGTCGCCCCGGTGGTCGGCATGTTCGTCTTCGCCATCCTGTTCTTCGGCGTGATGACCGATGCCGGCATGCTCGACCCGATCATCGATCGCATTCTGCGTACCGTCGGTACCCGGCCGAGCCGGATCGTCGTCGGCACCGCCCTGCTGGCGCTGCTGGTGCACCTGGACGGTTCGGGGGCGGTGACCTTTCTGGTCACGGTGCCGGCGATGCTGCCGCTGTATACCCGCCTGGGCATCGACCGGCGCATCCTGGCCTGCGTTGCGGCGATGGCCGCCGGGGTCAACTTCCTGCCGTGGACCGGGCCGGTGCTGCGCTCTTCGGCGGCCTTGCACGTGCCGGTGGCGCAGTTGTTCCAGCCGCTGATCCCGGTGCAGATCGTCGGCCTGCTCTTTGTGTTCGCCAGCGCCTGGTGGCTGGGCCGGCGTGAAGAGCGTCGCCTCGGTCTGGGGGGCGGGGCGGCGGTGGACAGCGTGCCGACCCGGGTGATCAGCGCCGAGGAGGAGCGCCTGCGGCGTCCGCGGCTGTTCTGGGCCAACCTGCTGCTGACCGTGCTGGTGATGGTGGTGATGATCGCCGGCTGGGTCGACCCGGTGGTGATGTTCATGCTCGGCACCGTGGTTGCCCTGTGCCTGAACTACCCGAACGTCGACGCCCAGCGCGAGCGTATCGATGCCCACGCCAGGACCGCGTTGACCATGGCCAGCATTCTCCTGGCGGCCGGGGTGTTCACCGGCATCATGCAGGGCACCGGCATGCTCAAGGCCATGGCCGAAGTGGCGGTGGCGCAGATTCCCGCCGGGCACGGCAAGCTGATCCCGACGGTGGTCGGGCTGTTGTCGATGCCGCTGAGCCTGCTGTTCGACCCGGACTCGTTCTACTTCGGGGTGATGCCGGTGATCGCCGAGGTCGGCAAGGCCCTGGGGGTCGAACCGCTGCAGGTGGCCCAGGCCTCGCTGCTCGGGGTGCACACCACCGGGTTCCCGGTCAGCCCGCTGACCCCGGCGACTTTCCTGCTGGTGGGCCTGTGCAAGATCGAACTGGCCGACCACCAGCGTTTCACCATTCCATTCCTGTTTGCCGCCTCGGTGCTGATGACCCTGACGGCGTTGCTTCTGGGCGTCTTTTGAAATGAAGGGCTTTGCGATGAAAACCTTGCGTATCGGCTCCGGTGCCGGTTACTCCGGCGACCGTATCGAGCCGGCCGTGGAACTGGCGGCCAAGGGCGAGCTGGATTACCTGGTGTTCGAATGCCTGGCCGAGCGCACCATCGCGCTGGCCCAGCAGGCCCGCCTGAGCGACCCTGCGGCGGGCTACGATCCGTTGCTGCGCGAGCGCATGCAGCGGGTGTTGCCCTATGTGGCCGGCAATGCACGGCGGCTGCGGATCATCACCAACATGGGCGCGGCCAACCCGCTGGCCGCGGCCCGGGAGGTGCGGCGGATCGCCGTCGAGCTGGGCCTGCCGGCGCTGAAGGTGGCGGCGGTGACCGGCGATGACGTGCTGGCGGCCCTGCAGGCCGAGCCCGAGCGGCAGTTGGACAATGGCCTGCGGCTGGCGCAGTTGGGTGAGCGGCTGATCTCGGCCAATGCCTACCTGGGCGCCGAGGGCATCGTCCAGGCCCTGGCGGCGGATGCCGATGTGGTGATCACCGGCCGGGTCGCCGACCCGTCGCTGTTCCTTGCCCCGCAACTGTTCGAGTTCGGCTGGGCGGCGGACGATTGGCCGCGCCTGGGGCGCGGCACGCTGATCGGCCACCTGCTCGAATGCGCCGGGCAGATCACCGGCGGCTACTTCGCCGACCCCGGCATCAAGGACGTACCGGGCCTGGCCTACCTGGGCTTCCCGTTGGCCGAGGTCGACGAGCAGGGCGGGGCGATCATCACCAAGGTCGCCGGCAGCGGCGGGCGGGTGGATCGTGCCACCTGCGCCGAACAGCTGATCTACGAGGTGCATGACCCGGCGGCCTACCTGACCCCGGATGTCACCGCCGATTTTTCCCGGGTGAGCTTTGCCGGGCAGGGCCCGGACCGGGTGCAGGTACAGGGCGCCAGCGGGCTGCCGCGGCCGCAGTCGCTGAAGGTCTCGGTCGGTTACCTGGACGGCTGGATCGGCGAGGGGCAGATGTCCTACGGCGGCCCCGGGGCACTGGCCCGTGCCCGGCTGGCGCGGGAGGTGGTGCTGGAGCGCCTGCGGATCATCGGCGTTGAAATGGAGGAGGTGCGGGCCGAACTGATGGGTGTCGATTCGCTGCATGGCGAGCGCCTGGGCGAGCGCGCGGCGGCCGAGCCCTGGGAAGTCCGCCTGCGGGTGGCCGCCCGTTGCGCCCGGCGGGCCGATGCGGTGCGCGTCGGCAATGAAGTGGAAACCCTGTACACCAATGGCCCCTCCGGCGGCGGTGGTGCCAGCAAGAGCGTACGGCAGGTGGTGGCGGTGGCGTCGTTGCTGCTGCCGCGCGAAAGCCTGGTTGCCCGGGTTCATCTGGAGGATCTGCAATGAGTACCTTGAAGCTGCGGTCCCTGGCCCATTCGCGTACTGGCGACAAGGGCGACACCTCGAACATCTCGGTGATCGCCTATCGCGCCGAAGACTATCCGCGGCTGTGCGCGTGGCTGACCGCGGAGCGGGTGGCGGCCTGGTTCGCCGAGCTGCGCGACCCGGCCGCCGCGCCGGTGCGGCGCTACGAACTGCCCGGTGTGCAGGCGCTGAACTTCGTGCTGCCGGGCATCCTGCGCGGTGGCGTGACCCGCTCCCTGGCGCTGGACGCCCATGGCAAGAGCCTGGGTTCGGCACTGCTGGACATGCCGCTGGACGAGTAGGGTCAACGCGGCCCGAGAATCCGCTCGGCGATCATCTCGCCGATCGGCATCGCCGAGGTCGCGGCCGGCGAGGGCGCGTTGCAGACGTGGACCATGCGCGCGGTTTCGGCGAACAGGAAGTCATGCACCAGGCTGCCGTCGCGCATGACCGCCTGGGCGCGGATGCCGGCCTCGTAGGGCAGCAGGTCCTCGACCACCAGCGACGGGCAGTACTTGCGGCACAGTTCCAGATAGCCGCGCCTGCTCAGCGAGTTCTTCAACTCCTGGGTGCCGGAGCGCAGGTTCTGCCGAATGGTTTTCCAGAAGCCGGGGAAGCGGGCGTACTGCGCGACATCCCGCCAGTTGACCGAGAACTTGCGGTAGTTCTCCCGGCCCAGCCCCAGCACCGCGTTCGGGCCGACGGTGACGCTGCCGTCGATCATGCGGGTCAGGTGCACGCCGAGGAATGGCAGCTCGGGGTCGGGGATCGGGTAGATCAGGTGGTTGACGATGTCGTTCTTCGACGCCGGCAGACGGAAGTACTCGCCGCGAAACGGGATGATCTGGTGGTCGATGGGCACCCCGGCCAGGGTGGCCAGGCGGTCGGACTGCAAGCCGGCGCAGGCCACCAGCCGGCGTGCCTGCCAGACACCGTCTTCGGTGCTGACGGTGACGCTGTCGGTGTTTTCCCGGATCGCGGTGACGGTCTGCTGCAGGCGGATTTCGCCGCCGCTGCCGGTGATCACCCGGGCCATCGCTTCGCAGACCTGGCGGTAATCGACGATCCCCGTGGCATCGAGAAACAGCGCACCGAGACCGACGATGTTCGGCTCGCGGCGCCGCAGTTCCTCGGCATCCAGGCGCTCGACCTTCAGGCCATTGAGCTGCGAGCGTTCGTACAGTGCGTTCATCCGCTGCATCTCCAGCGGGGTGGAAGCCACCAGCATCTTGCCGCAGACCTCGTAGGCAATGCCGTGCTCGCGACAGAAGTCCTTGGTGGCCTGGGCACCGCGCTTGCACAGGTCGGCCTTGAGGCTGCCCGGCGCGTAGTAGATCCCGGCATGGATGACGCCGCTGTTGTGCCCGGTCTGGTGGCGGGCGAGGCTGGCCTCCTTTTCCAGGATCACCAGGCTGGCGCCGGGTTGGCGCTTGAGCAGTTCCATGGCGGTGGCCAGACCGACGATACCGCCGCCGATGATGCAGAAGTCGTAGAGCATGGTTCGATTATCCCTGTCTTTGCGGTGTCTTGTTATCAGGTTGTCAGACTAAGGTGCCTGAAGAATGTCATGGGCAACCTTCCCTTCGTGCTCACTCACCACTGCGCCCGACACGCCCCGGTAGGCCCGTGGCTTGCCTGCGAAGGGCCCTCAAGCCTTGCGCAAACACGGTTCGGACGCGGGCTGCGGGTCAACTCATGGCCGGCAGCTCCAGTTGCAGGCGTCGGGCTGCCGCGCGCAGGTGCGCTTCGGCACACGCCGCGGCAGCCTGACGGTCGCCATCGGCGATAGCCTGGAACAGGGCCTGGTGCTCGCGGCCGGCATCCGCCGGGCCACCCACCGAATGCGTTGCCGAGTTTTCCCAGGCGGTGCGGCGGGCCTCGGCCAACTGGCCACGCAGGAAATCGTGAAAGGCGACGAAGTAGTCATTCTTGCTGGCCTGGGCAATGGCCCGGTGAAAGGCCACGTCGGCATTGGCGGCGGCCGTGAAGTCGCTGCGCTTTTCGTGCATCTCCCGCAGGGCCTCCTGCATGCGCTGCAGGTCGGCGGCGTCGCGGCGCTGGGCGGCGATGGAGGCGGCCTGGGTCTCGATCCACAGGCGCATCTCGAACATCTGCGCCAGGTCGGTGTCGCGACCCTCGCTCCTGGGAAAGCGGAAGACCGTGCCGGCCGGCGTGCTGGAAATATAGGAGCCGAGCCCGCGACGGGCGACCAGCACACCGTCGGCCTTGAGCTGGGCAATGGCTTCGCGGACCACGGAACGGCTGACATTGAGTTGTTCGGCCAGTTGCTGCTCGGTGGGCAGGCGCGCCTCGGCCGCCAGGCGACCGGTGTCGATTTCGTTGCGAATGGCGGCGACGACCCGTTCGACCAGGGAATCGGGGCGTTGGAGCTCAAACATCGGTGCGGGCTCAAAAGTCAGGTTGTCAGACAATGCGCCTTGGCATTTTTCCTGTCAACACGCGGGCCCCGGTTGCGCAGCCCTCTGGTAGGAGCCAGCAAGCCGGCTCCCATGGGAGTACAGGATCAGTTCAGGCCCAGGCGCTTGGCGGCGCGGGCGGTGATTTCACTGCGCAGGCGACGCGATTCCACCACCCGCTCGCGGGCCACGTCGAGTATGGCCTGGGGCGCGGTGTCCGGGCTGCCGGCGTTGAACGGTGGCGCGGGGGCGTACTCAAGCTGCAACTGGATCAGTTGGGCCTCGTCGGCACCGAACAGCTCGCTGGCCAGGGTCAGCGCAAAGTCGATCCCGGCGGTGATGCCGCCGCCGGTCAACAGGTTGCCGTCGCGCACCACGCGGTCCTGCACGGGGATCGCCCCGAGGGTGGCCAACAGGTCGTGATAGGCCCAGTGGGTGGTGGCCTTGCGGCCACGCAGCAGACCGGCGGCGCCCAGCACCAGCGAGCCGGTGCAGACCGAGGTGACATAGCGTGCCTGCGCCGCCTGTTCCCCGAGGAAGCCCAGGGTTTCGAGATCTTCCATCAATGCTCCAACCCCCGCGCCACCGGGCACGCAGATCACGTCCAGTGGCGGGCAATCGTCGAAGCGGGTGGTCGGGGTCAACACCAGGCCGGTGCTCGACTTCACCGGTTCCAGGTCCTTCCAGATCAGGTGCAGCCTGGCCCCTGGCAACGACGCGAGAACATCATAGGGGCCGGTCAGGTCCAGTTGCTGGACGTTGGGGAACAGCAGGAAACCGATGTGCAGGGTCATGGCGAAGCTCCTTTGAGAAGACGGGGCGGTGTCTGTAGACGGCTTCACTGTAGTTTCGTAGGATCTGGCGAATACGCCATACCACCCACGTTTTACGCCAATCGCCATGAATACGCCCCGCAGCATCGACATACTGGCTTTTCCCAACGTGCAACTGCTCGATGTCACCGGGCCGCTGCAGGTATTCGCCTCGGCCAACGACCTGGCCCGTTCCCAGGGCCTGCCGCCTCCCTATGCGCCCCGGGTGATCGCCGCCGAGGGCGGGCCGGTGATGAGTTCGGCCGGCCTGGCCATGCTCGCCGAGCCGCTGCCCGCGGCGGGAACCCCCTGTGACAGCCTGATCATTGCCGGTGGCTGGGGCACCTATGCGGCGGCCGAGGACGTGGAACTGGTGGCGTGGGTGCGCCAGCAGGCGGCGTGTGCGCGGCGGGTCGCGTCGGTGTGCACCGGGGCGTTTCTGCTGGCGGCCAGCGGCTGGCTGGATGGCCGGCGGGTGGCGACCCACTGGACCCGCTGCGAGCAACTGGCCGAGCGTTATCCGCAGTTGCAGGTCGAGCCCAATCCGATTTTCATCAATGACGGGCCGGTCTGGACCTCGGCGGGGGTGACCGCCGGCATCGATCTGTCCCTGGCACTGGTGGAGCAGGACCTTGGCCGGCCGATGGCCCTGGAGGTTGCCCGGCACCTGGTGGTGTTTCTCAAGCGTCCGGGCGGGCAGTCACAGTTCAGCGCCACGCTGTCGCTGCAAAAGAGCACCAGCCGCTTCGGCGACCTGCATGCGTGGATCGCCGAGCACCTGGCACTGGACCTGTCGATCCCGATCCTGGCCCAGCAGGCCGGGATGAGCGAGCGCAGTTTCGTCCGTCATTATCGCCAGGAGACCGGCCAGACGCCGGCCCGGGCGGTGGAGAATATCCGGGTGGAAAGT
Source organism: Pseudomonas sp. Tof1 (assembly GCF_055390395.1). Lineage (NCBI taxonomy): Bacteria > Pseudomonadati > Pseudomonadota > Gammaproteobacteria > Pseudomonadales > Pseudomonadaceae > Pseudomonas > Pseudomonas sp. Tof1. Next base: position 2,360,930 of record NZ_AP024344.1, read on the forward strand.
GCCCGCCGGCTGCTCAGCGATACCGCCACGCCGATCAAGCGGATTGCCGCCCGCTGCGGATTCGGCAGCGAGGAGACCCTGCGCCGCAGTTTCCTGCGGGCCGTGGGGGTCACGCCGCAGGCCTATCGCGAGCGCTTTTCGGTGCGTGCGCAACCGGCCTGATGACCGCTCCCCCGTGCAGCGGGAGAACGGTCAGGGGCTTCAGGGCTTCGATTGCGGCTCGAGGGCCATGTGGATCAGGGGGAAGGGGCGCCCCTGGCCATCGGTCTGCGAGCGGCCGATATCGCGAAAGCCATAGTGCCGATAGAAACCATGGGCCGCGGGGTTCTGCTCGTTGACGTCGACGCTCAACGGGCCGCCACGCTGACGCACGAAATCGAGCAGCCGGGTGCCAATACCCTGGCCACGCTGGTCCGGTTCGATGAACAGCATTTCGACCTTGTCACCGTCGATGCCGATAAATCCGGCCGGGCTGCGGTCGGGGTTTTCTTCGACCCAGACTTGCACCGCCGGCAAGTAAAGGTCGCGCACTTGTGGATACAGGGCCTGTATATCGGCTTCTTCGAGGAAAGTGTGGGTGGCGCGCACCGAGCGTAACCACAGTTCGCTCAGGGCAAGGTTGTCGCGAGGGACTCTTTGTCGAATAGTCATGGTCATTCAATCGGGGTCGGGAGACGGGGAGTCGGCGCGTGCGCAAGGGCCGGCGACGACGGGTCGAGTTGGCGCCACCGGGCCGGACGCCGCGCGAATCAACGCCTGGGCGACACGACAACAGGGCTTGCCGGATTGAAGGAGGGCGGATTTGAACAATTTTTTCTCGCCGATGCAAGTCTCGCCGAGGCTTTGCAGAGAGGGGCGTTAATTGAATCAGCCGACTAATTGTTAAAAAGTTTGCAGATTGTAAAAGTTTGTATAGCGGTACTTTGGCTGAGCGATTTATTTGTTGCGGAACTGGAATTTATTCACAATGGCGCGCTTATAATGCGCGCACTTTATATATCTGCAGATTGTCACTTATGGAAAGTTCGACATTGAGCAAAGTCTTGCTTGTTGAAGACGACCTCAAGCTGGCCGCGTTGGTCGCGCAATTTTTGTCACAGCATGGTTTCGAGGTGCGCACGGTGCATCGCGGCGATGTGGCGTTGGCGGCTTTCCAGGAATGGCGGCCGCGGATCGTCGTGCTCGACCTGATGTTGCCGGGGCAGAGCGGCCTGCAGGTCTGTCGCGATATCCGCGCGATCGCCGATACGCCGATCGTGATCCTGACGGCCCGGGAGGATGACCTCGATCACATCCTCGGCCTGGAGTCGGGCGCCGACGACTATGTGGTCAAGCCGATCAAGCCGCCGGTGCTGCTGGCCCGGCTGCGTGCGCTGCTGCGGCGCCAGGTGCCGGACCCGCTGGCGCGCGGTACGCTGGAGTTCGGCCGCCTGAGCATCGACCGCAGTTGTCGTGAGGTGCGCCTGGCCGACGAGGTGATCGAACTGACCACCATGGAGTTCGAACTGCTCTGGCTGCTGGCCAATGCTGCCGGCGAGACGCTGTCACGTGATGACATCCTCAACCGCCTGCGCGGGATCGCCTTCGACGGCCTGAACCGCAGTGTCGACGTTTATGTCAGCAAGCTGCGCAGCAAGTTGCATGACAACCCCCGCGAACCGGTGTGCATCAAGACCATCTGGGGCAAGGGCTACCTGTTCAATCCGTTTGGCTGGGAGCTGTAGATGCTGCGCCTGTTCCTGCGTCTTTACTTCCTGTTGGCCCTGGGCTTCGGCGCGGCCATCTACGCGGTCGACTACATGTTCACCGAGTTGCTCGACGGCCCGACCGAGGCGCTCAACCGCGAATCGGTGCGTGGCCAGGCCTATGCACTGGTCAAGGACCTGCGCCCGTTGGATCGGGCCGGCCGGGAGCGGCAACTGCTGGAGTGGAAGCCGCACTATGGTTTGACCCTGAGCCTGGTGGACACCGATACGCTCGATCTCAGCCCGCGGGAGCAGGCGTTGCTGGCGTCCAACCAGTTGGTGGTGCGCGACGAGTTCACCGAGTTCATCTCGCGGATCGACGACGGTTCGCAACTGTTGATGATCAAGCTGCCGCCCGAGCCCAGCCTGACGGTGCCGTACACCATCGCGGCCTACATCCTGCTCGGGCTGATGGTGGGGATCACGCTGTTCTTCTGGGTCCGTCCGCACTGGCGTGACCTGGAGCGGCTGCGCCTGGCCGCGCAGCGCTTCGGCAACAACGATCTGGGCGCCCGGCTGCATCTGCCGCGACGGTCGAACATCTACGAGTTGGCCGAGCACTTCAACCAGATGGCGGCGCGTATCGAGGGCTTGATCGCCAATCAGCGCGAGTTGACCAATGCGGTGTCCCATGAGTTGCGCACGCCTATCGCGCGATTGTCGTTCGAGCTGGACCAGTTGCGCCAGCATGTCGATCCGCAGTTCAGCGGCGAACTGATCGGCGACATGTATGCCGACCTTGGCGAGCTGGAAGACATGGTCTCGGAACTGCTGACCTACGCCAGCCTGGAACACGGCGCGGGGGAGAGCCGGCGGCAGATCATCCAGGCCCAGAGCTGGCTCGACAGCGTGGTGGGCAGCGTGGCCCTGGAGGCGGAGGCCGCGGGTGTGCAGTTGACGATTGCGGCCTGCGAAGTCGAAACCGTTTGCATCGAACCGCGGTTCATGGCCCGGGCGGTGATCAACCTGCTGCGCAATGCGATCCGTTACGCGCAGGGGCGGGTGCAGGTGTCGCTGACGCGCCAGGGCGACGATTACCAGGTGGTGGTCTGTGACGACGGTCCCGGGGTGCCGCCGGAGGGGCGCCTGAAGATCTTCGAACCGTTCCTGCGCCTGGATGCCAGCCGCGACCGTCGCACCGGCGGCTTCGGCCTGGGGCTGGCGCTGGTGCGGCGGGTTTCCCAGTGGCATGGCGGGCAGGTCGAGGTCCGCGATTCGCAGTGGGGAGGGGCGTCGTTCCGCATGACCTGGGCCCATGCCGAGGCCGCTTCATAGCACCGCCAGACCTGGGGGCGATCGCCGCCACCTGGGCTAGAAAACCAGGGTGGGTGGCGCCTTGCTGGCGCGCTTGAAGCGATAGCCCAAGGCCGTGATGCCCAGCACCTGGCGGCTGATGGTGTCACCCAGGCCGAGCCCGCTGCCGGCGACCACCGCGTGGGCATTGTCGACCGGCAGCAGGATGAACTCCGTCAGTTCCTCTTCCTCGATCCGTCCACGAATCAGCAGGAAACCCTCCTCGATGCGGATGCTCACGCCGCTCAGGGCCGTCTGCGGCTCGTCGGAGTTGATCACCTGGTAGTCCCCGACGGTCTTCAGCCAGCCCTTGGGCAGGGGCACCGGGTCGATCCGTTCCCCCAGTGGAATCAACTGCCCATGGCTGCGGGCCAGCAGGATCTGCCGGCTCTGCACCGTGGTCAGGTCCAGTTGCAGCCGGCCCAACTCGCCCAGGTCCACCGGCCAGAAGCCCAGGCGCTTCTGTTCGGCGCGCAGCCAGCCCTGTTCATCACGCAGCAGCTCGAAGCGTTCGCCGCCCAGCTCGGCGTAGAGGCGCTGGTTCTCGTCGCGAATGCGCAGCACGCCGGCATAGGTGGCGTAGAACCCCGCCAGACGCTGCCGGTCGATGGCGCTGGGCACCTGGCGGCGGCTCTCGCCGGCGGCCAGCGGCTCGTCCTCGCACGCCTCGGTGCAGGCGGCCTGCCCGGCGCTGGCCTGGAGCATCATGCGCAGCGAACGGGTGGTCAGCGAGGCGACCAGGTCGGCGCTGGTGTCGGAGTTGGCCATGATGATCACCGCCAACTGTGGGTCCGGCAGCAGGCTGATCTGCGAGACGAAGTCGCCGCTGAAGCCGCTGTGCTGGAAGGTCCGCACCCCCGGGCTGATCATCTCGTCACCGCACGGCGCGAGGAACCAGCCCAGGCCCATCGGGCAATCGAAATCCAGGGCGTTGCCGCGGTTCTGCTGGCGGAACATCTCCCGCACCGACTGCGCCGCCATGATCCGCCGCCCCTTGTAGGTGCCCTCGGCGAAGAGCATCTGCACGTAGTGGCTCAGGTCCTGCGGGCTGGTCCACAGGCCGCCGGCGGACAGGTCGCGAATCGTGCTGTCGGGTTGGGGCGAGCCGTTGCGGTAGCCCTGGGCCCGGAAGGGCAGCAGCTCGCTGTCGCCGATGAAGCTCGACTGGGTCATGCCCAGCGGTTGCAGCAGGGTTTTCTGCAACTGGTTCTCGAAGGTTTCGCCGCTGCTGCGTTCGATGGCGGCGCCGACCAGTGCGTAGCCCAGGTTGGAATAGGCCACCTGCCGGCCCGGTGGATTGCTCAACCACAGGCCGGAAACCCGTTGCGGCAGTTGGTCGAGCGCCGACGGTGTACGCAGGTCGCGCAGGTATTCGCCGGGCAGGCCGGCCTGATGGCTGAGCAGGCGACGCAGGGTGACGGCCTGGTCCGCCTCCTGCTGGCGCTCATGAAAACGCGAGCGGACATGGAACTCCGGGAGGGTGTCCTGCAGCGGTGCGTCCAGCTTCAGCCGCTGCTGCTCGACCAGTTGCAGGGTGGCGCTGGCGGTCAGCAGCTTGGAAAGGGCATCGGCGCGAAACGCCGTGTGGTTGGTGACCCTGACACCGCCGGCCTTGTCGGCATAGCCGAAGCCACGGGCCCAGATCACCTCCTGGCCGGCGACCAGGGCGATCGACAGGCCGGGGACGTTCTGCTCGGCCATCTCCTCGGGAATCCGCTCCTGCAGATAGCGGATGATGCCGCTGTAGTCGCCCTTTTCCAGGGTGGGCGGCGGCACCGGCGGCTGGCCGTTGCACCCCGTGCTGCCCAGCAGGAAGCCGATCAGGAGGAGCGTGCAGAGCGAGCGGAACATGGAGCACCCGGCGAACTGGCGAATGGGCCACCTATCCTAGGCTTGAGTGCCTTGCCGGTCTGTGAGTGGTTTGTCGAAAAAATGTCAAAGAGTGTAATCCGCGTCGTCGGCCCTCTGCCCGGAGCCGGCAGGTGTATCCTTGATCTAGGGCATTCCCTGAGTTGCGTATCGGCGATACCCTGGCGGATTATTCGACGTGGTTCTCAATAATTCCTCGGCGATCAGCGTTTTATGTCAATTTTATGGCATCATGCCACTAATGTTTTCCCTGATGCCCAACACGTGAGCGCCGGTCTGTGTCAGTGATTCCCCTACTTGTGTGTGATGACTCCAGCATGGCGCGCAAGCAGATATTGCGCGCTCTGCCAGCGAACTGGCCGGTCTCGATCACGCAGGCCAGTGACGGACGCCAAGGGTTGGAGGCGATTCGCCAGGGGTTGGGGCAGGTGGTGCTGCTCGACCTGACCATGCCGGAAATGGACGGCTACCAGGTACTGGCGGCTATCCGTGCCGAAGGGCTCCAGGCCCAGGTCATCGTGATCTCCGGCGACGTCCAGGAAGAGGCGGTGCGCCGCGTCCGCGCCCTGGGTGCGCTGGCGTTCCTGAAAAAACCGTTCGACCAGCAGGAGTTGCAGCGCATCCTGGGCGAACTGGGCCTGCTCGATGCACCGGACGAGGCACCGTTGCGCCCGACCTCGGACGCGCAGATCAGCTTTCGCGATGCCTTCCGCGAGACGGTCAACGTCGCCATTGGCCGCGCGGCCGCGCTGATTGCCAAGGTGCTCGGGGTGTTCGTGCAGTTGCCGGTGCCGAACGTCAACATCCTCGAAGTCGGCGAGCTGCACATGGCCCTGGCGGATGCCGGCAGTTGCCAGCGGCTTACCGCCATCTGCCAGGGCTTTATCGGTGGCGGTATCGCCGGGGAGGCGCTGCTGATGTTCCATGATTCGGAAATCGCCGACATGGCCCAGTTGATGAAGCGCCAGGGTCCGGAGTATTCGGACCTGGAAATGCTCCTGGACCTGTCCAGCGTGCTGATCGGCGCCTGCCTGAGCAGCATCGCCGAGCAGATCGACGTGGTGTTCTCCCAGGGCCACCCGCAGATTCTCGGGCAGCACGCGGCCATCGAGGACCTGATCCGGATCAACAGCCAGCGCTGGAAGAAGACCCTGGCGGTGGAGATCAGCTACAGCCTGGAAGGTCACGATATCCACTTCGACCTGCTGTTGCTGTTCACCGAGGACTCGATCGAGCGCCTGACCCATAAACTCGCCTACCTGATGAGCTGAGCCATGAGCGACCACATCGATCTGAACGAGTTTCACTGGTTGCTGGCGATCGTCCAGAGCATCGATGTGGGCGTGGTGGTGCTCGACCGCGACTACCGCGTGCAGGTGTGGAACACCTTCATGGAGAACCGCTCCGGGGTGCAGCCGGGCGAGGCGCACAACCGCTCGTTCTTCGAGCTGTTTCCCGAGGTCGACCGCGAGTGGTTCAGCCGCAAGGTGGAAAGTGTCGCGACCCTCGGCACACCGGGCTTCACCATCTGGGAGCAGCGCCCCTACCTGGTACGGTTCAAGAACTACCAGCCGATCACCGGCCAGGAAGATTTCATGTACCAGAACACCACCTTGCTGGCGCTGCGCTCGACCGACAGTGCGATCCACCATATCTGCCTGGTGATCTACGACGTGACCGACGTGGCCACCAACCGCAACCAGTTGCAGGCGGTCAACGCGCAACTGCAGAAGCTCTCCAGCACCGACCGGCTGACCGGGCTGTACAACCGCGGGCATTGGGAGGAGAGCCTGAAGGTGGCCTATGCGCGCAACCAGCGCCATGGCAACCCGACCAGCCTGGTGATGTTCGACATCGACCACTTCAAGCGGGTCAACGACACCTACGGGCACCAGGCGGGCGACAAGGTGATCGAGCGGGTGGCCGAGGTGGTGCGCGAGCATGTGCGCGACAGCGACGTGGCCGGGCGTTATGGCGGCGAGGAGTTCGGTGTGGTGCTCTCGGACACCGACAAGGCCAGTGCACGGTTCTTTGCCGAGCGCCTGCGCAAGGCGATCGAGGCGCAGCAAGTGGTGCACGAGGGCGTGACCATCCGCTTCACCATCAGCCTGGGCGTGGCCGACCTCAGCCGCCCCTCGGTGACCCACGCCGACCTGATCGCCTGGGCGGACCAGGCGTTGTATCAGTCGAAGAAGGCGGGGCGTAATTGTGTGACGGTGTACGAGTAGGGCGCGTGCCTTCCTCAAGGCGGGTATGAGGCGAGGGGCGTTACGACTCAGCCAGTATGCGGTAGTACCCCGTGTTGTCATTCACCGATTCATAACGCACCGCTGCTGTCCCTGACAGTGCGTCCGCCGGTGCTTTGCCGAGCAGCAGAGCTTTCATCGGCCTGATGATGTGGGTCTGTACGTCTGCCGGACTGTTGATGTCTGTCAGGCGCAGGCTGTAGCACCATTCGGTCTCGGAGGCCGAGTAGGTCCACTTGAACAAACGCTGTTCCTCAAGTGTGAGGCAGGGGCTGGCTACGAGTGGGAAGCCCATATGGTACTCGTCAAAGTCAATGGGTTCATGCCACCAGCCAACGTGCAGCAAGGGGCCTTGTGGATCTTTGGCATCGGTGCCATGTCCGGCCAGGCTGATCTGGACGAACAGATAGCCGCCAATTTTTTGCTTGGGCCTGATGATCAAGGGGAGTGAAGAGCCCATCTCCAGGCAGACCCAGCCATGTGCGTCATTGATGGATTTGTCGATCCATTTGCCCGCCACCCGGTAGCGTTTCTCGATTTCCGCGGTCAACAGCAGCCGACTGAACTCTTCCCGGATCAGTTTGGCCAGGTGATCGCATTCGGCGCCGACCCTGGACACGAAGTGGAAGCTGTCCCTGATCGACTTGCCAATATCGGCTGAGGTGTTCACGGTGTGGTACTCCAGATAAAGGCGGGCGAATCCGCCTCGGGAAAGGTGGGTGGCGCCACCAGCTTTGTGAAGCCGTTCATGGGGCTGTAGAAAATGACCGGATCATCGACGGTTCGGGGTGGGGTAAGGTGCCTGAAACCCCGGAAACGATTGATCCCCAGTTTTACCAGGAAAGACCTGACCTGTTTTTTCCATTTCTGCAGGCCAGGGACATCGGGGGCGCGCAGGTGCCTGAGCACCTCCAGGACATCGGCCCAGGTGCGCAGCAACAGGCGACCGTCCCAGATATCGCCTTCGGCCAGCGCATTGAGGCCGGCGCTGATTTCCGGGGCAATGAACAGGTGCCAGGCATCTTCGCGCTCCCCCGGTGTGAGGAACTCATCCCACTGGCGATGCAACTGATCGCTGCCGCTCAGGGCGGCGTTCCACTTGAATTCGATCAGCAGCAGGCGCCGTGTTCCGCCGGGCCAGTGCAGCTCGACCAGAAGGTCCGGTTCTATTGCCCGCCGTGGCCAGAAGTGCATTTCGACGTGCTGGGCGGGGCCCTCGGGAAATCCATGGGCGGTGCTCCGGCCATCCTGCTCGACCATGGCCCGCCAGAACCGGCTGGTGGTGGCAGCGGGCAGGTAATCCAGTGGCCCCATGATCAATGCGGTGATCTCGTCCTCTTCGCACACCCGGGCTTCATCAGCTTCCCGGTGTCCGAGATAGCGTCTGTAAAGGTGCGACTTTCCGCGGCTGAAGGCCTGTAGCATGTCGTGGGCTTCCTGACTCTAAGTAGCATCGTGCTGGCGGCAATGTCTTCCCACTGTGAAACTGAAACCGAAGACGCCAACTCCTTGTTAGCCGGGGCATTCTTACGAGGGGAGAATCTGGAGGATGATAGCTAAGCGCTATTATCGCGTAACGGTGCGTCAGGTAAAGACCTATGAATCCCCGCGCCACGACCGTCAATGCGAATACGGTTTCGCGCCGTAGCGTTAAAGCTTTCCTGCGCGCCGTGCGCTACTTGCCTACCGGCCTCAACTCGTCGATGACGCCCATGAATGCTTCCACCAGCAGGCCGCGCTCCTGGGTGCGGGTCAGTACCAGCAGTGGGGCGCAGGCCTGGGGATCGGACAGCGGTCGGTAGGTCACGCCCTTTTTCGCCAGGGCCTGGGCACAGGCGGGCACCAGGGCCACACCCCGGCCGGCGGCGACCAGGGCGATGATCGAGGTGATCTGGCGCCCGGCCGGGCCGCGTTGCAATGACACGCCGTGTCGTTGGTAGAGCTGCTCGATGGTTTCGTTGAGCCCCGACCCGTAGTCGGCCGGAAACAGAATGAGCGGGTGGGCGCCCAGTTGTTCCAGCGTCACCGTGTTCATGCTTGCCAGCGGGTTGTCGCTGGGCAGGGCGGCCACCAGCGGTTCATCGCCCAGGGACAATGACTGTACCGCGCGCTGCCCGGCGGGCAGGGCCTTGCGGCTCATGCCGATGTCCAGGCGCCCATCGACGATCTGCGACCAGTGGGCGCCGGAAGGCTCTTCCACCAGGGCCAGTTGCACCTCTGGAAAACGCTGGGCAAACACCTGGATCGCCTGGCTGAAGATGTCCGAGAGGGCGATGGAGCTGGCGTAGCCGATGCTCAACTGGCCGGCCAGGCCCTTGGCCAGCTTGCCGGCGATCACTTCGGCCAGGTCGACCTGCTCCAGCGCGGCGCGGGCATAGGGCAGGAAATGCCGGCCCTGGGCGGTGAGGGTCACCGAGCGGCTGGTGCGGTCGAACAGGCGAAAGCCCAGCTCGGCTTCCAGCGCCGAGATCTGCCGGGTCAGCGGTGGCTGGGCCAGGTGCAGGCGTTGCGCCGCGCGGCCGAAGTGCAGCTCTTGGGCCACGGTCAGAAAGTAACGCAATCGGCGGAGGTCGAGCATCCTGATCCTTGGGTATTGATCGGTCCGAATTCGGTATTGGTCTTGGAAGATGCGCCTATCTTATAAAGTCCTCACGCCAGAAAACGAGAGGCTCCATGCATTCCCGTCCGTTGTCCGCCCGTGTCGCGCTGTTTCTCTGCGGATGCGTGGCCTTTCTCAACCTCTATGCCACCCAGAGCATCCTGTCGGTGTTGGCCGTGGATTTTCAGGTGAGCGCGCGGCAGGCCGGCTGGAGCATCACGGTGACCACCCTGGCGGTGGCGCTCACCGCGCCCTTCGTCAGCCGGTTGACCGCCCGCTTCGAGCGGCGCACGGTGATTGTCGCGGCAGCGCTGCTCTCCAGCGTGCCGGCCTGGCTGGGCGCCCATGCCGGCAGCTTTGCCGAATTGCTGGCCTGGCGGTTCGCCGAGGGCATGCTGATTCCGCTGGTGTTCGCCAGCAGCGTGGCCTACATCGGCGAGCGCTGGAGCGGTGGCAGCGTGACCGAGGTCACCAGCCTGTACGTTGCCGGGACGGTACTGGGCGGGTTTGCCGGGCGCTTCGTCAGCGGGGTGATAAGCGAGTACATCGGTTGGCGTGAAGGCTTCGAGCTGCTGGCGGCGATCAGCCTGCTGGTGGCGGTGGCGATCCATTATCTGTTGCCGGCCCAGCCGCGGCCGGCGGTGCGCCAGGCTGTGGATGGCCTGCCGGCCCGGCGCGAGTTGCGCAGTCGGCCGCTGCTGGCGGCCTATGGCGTGGGTTTCTGCGTGCTGTTCTCCCAGGTGGCGACCTTCACCTATGCCGGCCTGTATCTGGGCCAGGCACCGTTCGAACTGGGCAGCGCGGCGTTGGGCACGCTCTACATGGTGTTCCTGCTGGCGCTGGTGGTGATCCCGCTGGCGGGGCGCCTGAGCCGATCCCGGCCGCAGTCCGAGCTGCTGCTGGGGGCGGCGCTGCTCGGGGTCGCGGGTTCGCTGCTGACCTTGTTGCCGTCGTTGTGGCTGATCGTGCTGGGCCTGGCCCTGAGCTCCACGGGTGTGTTCCTGGCGCAGGCCGCCGCCAATGCCTTCATCACGGCCACTGCCCGCCACAACAAGGCCGGCGCGGTCGGCTGGTACCTGAGCGGTTATTACCTGGGCGGCAGTGGCGGCGCCGTCGTGCCGGCGCTGATCTGGAGCCAGTGGGGCTGGCCGGGCTGCGTGGCGCTGGTCATTGCCTTCCAACTGCTGTCGCTGCTGCTTGCCCTGGTCGGCTGGCGCCCACCCAGGGCTTGTCCAAGCCACGCCTGATGTTTTCAACCCTGCTGCCTGGCGTTCCCAATAATGAAAACCATGAACGAAGACGCTGTCCTCAACGAACCCCCAAGCGCTGCGACCTCGGTGCGCCGCCGCTCGCTGCTGGCGGCTTGCGGCGCCCATGCAGTGCACGATGGCCTGACGGATGTGATCTATGTCCTGCTGCCGATCTGGCAAGTGCAGTTCGGCTTGAGCTACGCCCAGGTCGGTTTGCTGCGCGGCGCCTATTCCGGGGTGATGGCCGGCTTGCAGTTGCTGGCGAGCCGGGCTGCGTTGCGCTGGGGACGCGAGCGCCTGCTGATCGGCGGGACGGCGCTGGCGGGAGTGGCCTATCTGCTGGCCGGGCAGGCCGGTGGGCTGATGGTACTGTTGCTGGCGCTGATGTTGGGCGGGCTGGGCGCCAGTACCCAGCACCCCTTGGCGTCCTCGATGGTCACCGACAGCCATGAGGCCGGAGGGGGCGTGAAGGAGGCGCTGTCGCAATACAACTTCGCCGGCGACATCGGCAAGATGCTGATCCCGGCGCTGGTCGGTCTGCTGCTGACACTGATCAGCTGGCGTGCCAGTGTCAGCCTGGTCGGGCTGCTGGGCCTGGCGGCGGCTGCGCTGCTGTGGTGGCTGATTCCGAGGCGGGAGCACCGCGCAGTTGCTCAGGAGAAACAGGCCAAGGCCGGTGTCGGCTCCGTCAGCGGGTTGCGGGCGCTGCTGGCGACCGGCGTGCTGGACAGTGCGGTGCGCATGGGGTTTCTCACTTTCCTGCCGTTCCTGCTGACCAGCAAGGGGGCCGGGACGGCGGGCATCGGCGTGGCGTTGGCGCTGCTGTTCGTCGGCGGTGCCTTCGGCAAGCTGCTCTGCGGTTACCTGGGGGCGCGCATCGGCATGGTGAGGACGGTCTGGCTGACGGAGTCGGCCACGGCACTTCTGATCATCCTGGCGGTGTACCTGCCGTTGGCCGGCCTGATGCTGATGTTGCCGCTGCTGGGGCTGGCCCTGAACGGCACCTCCTCGGTGCTGTATGGCGCGGTGCCGGATGTTTCGCCAGCGGGGCGTCGCGAGCAGGCGTTCGCCCTGTTCTACACCGGTACGATCGGCGGGGGGCGCTGGCGCCGATGCTATTTGGACGACTGGGCGATCTCACCGGCATACCGGTGGCGGTGATCACCCTGGCGGCGATCCTGCTGCTGACGTTGCCGCTGGTGTGGGTCGTGCAGCGGGGGCTGGAGCGTTCGGCCCTGGCGGCGGGCAGCCAGGGCTGAGCGATAGGGCTATTGCGCCGGGTTCAGTCCGTCGCGGACCTGCATCAGTGCAAAGCCCAGCAGGTTCAGGCCTTGCCAGGTGTTGGGGTCGTTCACCCGTGCGTCGTCCTGGGCCAGGCCGATGCCCCAGATGCTGTCGACCGGGCTGGCCTCGACGAGGATGCGCGAGCCGGTGCCGCGCAGGAAATCGCCCAGCGCCGGGTTCTGCGAGAACTTGGCCTGGTTGGCTTTCACGACAATCCCGTAGCGATGCTGCAGCCATTTCTGGTCATCGAAGCCGCGTACCTTGCGACCCAGGGCCTTGGCCGCGCCGGGTGTCGGAGCGTGCAGCACCTGGGTGCGAATGTCCTGGTCATCGAACAGTGCGGCCTTCTCGGCCATCATGAAATGCTCGGCGGTGAGGTAGCGTTGCCCGTCGACGGTGAATTCGGCGTTATACCACTGGCTGAAGCAACTGGCGGTGAGGGTGTCCTTGCTGCGCTGGTGGCCCCAGAAGAACACGTACTTCAGGGTTTCGCCGGCGTTGAAGCGAGCGCGCAGGGCGTCCAGGTGAATGGAGTCGGGCAAGTGGGCCTCCTTGGCGGCAGACAGTTTGAGGGGCTGAGGTTACCACGATGGGCCGAGGTTGATTGCAGGGGTGGGTAGGGGGTCAAGTCGGGTGGGGTTTTGTTATGGTGAGCGTTTTATTCGCGAGCCCGAGATCCCGATGCCTGCCATTCGCCCCGCACGTCCTGACGATATTCCCGCCCTGGCGGCGGTCGAGCGTTCCGCCGCGTCCATTTTTCGCGAAGTCGGACTGGGCTGGGTGGCCGAGGGCGAGCCGTTGCCGGCGGATTATCTGGAGCAGCTGTGTCGTCACCGTACCTTGTGGGTGGCAACCGATGCCGACGATCAGCCGGTGGGCTTTCTGGCAGCGGAAACCATGGATCGCTCGTTTTTCATCGTCGAGCTGTCGGTGCATGCTGTGCATCAGAAACTGGGGTTGGCTACCGCTCTGATGGCCGCGGCGATCACCCATGCGCGGGCCGAACTGTTCGCAACGGTGAGCCTGACCACCTACCGGCATTTGCGCTGGAACGCGCCGTTCTATGCGCGGCTGGGGTTTGTCGAGGTCGAGGCGGCGAGTCTGGGCGAGGAACATGTGGCGCAGTTGCAGCATGAGGTGGACTTAGGCCATGACGCGGGGTTGCGGTGTGCGATGGTGTTGCGGCTGAAGGGCTAGGAGCCGCAGTTTGAGCCGAGGCGGGAAGCCTGCTGCGCAAGTTGGCCGCTGGAGAACGGCGTGGTCCGAAAACAGCGGCTATTGCTGGGTGATGAAGGAGGTCGGGACATGGTTCGTCAACCAGACGCCATTGTCGGCCTGGAAGAACTTGAAGCCCTGCTGATGCATTTTCAGCGCATCGATTTCCAGTACCACAGGCTTGCCGTATCGCTGTCCGACCGCGACGGCGGTGTTCACTTCCTGGGAGAGGTGAACATGGTGGCGGGAGCCCGGGATCAATCCCTTCTGTTGGATCGACTCCAGGAAACGGGTGGCTGTGCCGTGGTACAGGACCTCGGGCGGCACTTTCTCGATGTGCTGGATGCTGACCGTTTCGGTGGAGTGCCCCTGCACGGCACGAATGCAACGTGTGTCCTCAGAGAGGGCGAAGCGTTTTTTGTCGTTGCTGCTGACCACCGCCTGGATCAGTTCGCGGTCCAGAGTGCGGCCTGACTGGGCAGCGCCAGTGATCAGGGCGTCGATATCCGCCCAGCCTTCGCTGTCCAGTTGAAGGCCGATGGACTGGGGCTCGTGTCGTAGAACGTAGCTGAGGAACTTGCTGGTTTCGGTGAGTTTTTTTGTGTTCATCTTTTCCTTTTTGATTTTTTCCAAGTGAAGCGTGTTTCTTCATTTTTAAAATTATCACATCGAGCACTGGCGGGCACAGGTCGGCGTTTTCCTCGCCATGTGCTGAAGCAGAAAACTACTGCAAAGGGCCGCTTGATCGTTTTGCGAGGTCAGGGGTCAGTTCAATACCTCCGCTTGGCTTCCCGGCGGACCAGAGCAAATAGGAAGTCACATCGACGTAGTCTTTTGAGCTTAATCCGCCCGGATTGTTTGCAGGCATCTTTGAGGAGATGAATGTATAAAGTTCACCAATATTTTTCATGCGCAGAGACGCTTGAGCGTAAGGGGCCGCCGGATTGCTGCCATGGCATTGAGAGCAGATGCCTGAGAAAACCTCACGGCCATGATTAACCTGATCTTTCGTAAAAGAGTCGATTGGAGCGGCGTGTATCCCCGAAGATAGAAGCCACACCATAGCTGCGCCAGCCACCCGAAGCATCATTGTTCTCACCCTCTAGGAATATTTATGTATTACTAGGCTGTGTACGAAATTGTTTGAAACGCAGGTTAGGCAAGGCAAAAACCGGCGAGGAACGCCCGGGGTCGCGCCCGACTTGACTGGTTGTCAATGAGCATTTCGAGCCGGTTTTTAACGCCGCATAACCAAGTTTCAAGCGATTTCGTACATAGCCTAGTCTGGATTACTATTTCTGGGTGATGTTTTGATATGCACCCGTTGCGTTAAAAGTAATGCGCAGCCTATTGAATGTACAGGTCTGGACGATGATATTTTATCAGTGCCGCAGTGAAAGAAATTCAACAGTCTTTTGGTGTTGATGGTGTCGAGCAAATGCTACATTGGCTAACGTCTAAAACGCGCAAATAACGTAGCTTGTAGAGTGCGATTAATGAGCGCAGTAAATGAGACGTATTCGAAAGTCATCTAGCTAACAGTGAGGGTCGCGTCGTGATATTACCAGGCAAGGGTAAACATGTCCTGTTGTCAAGCATGTTGGGATTGGTCGCATTGTTTTCGGTCGCGCTTGTAGACGCAGCGGATTCGAACAGTGTCAGTCCGCCCGATCACTACTCTAAAAAATACACCAATGCCCAGTTTTACAAAGACGGCGTTTTTCAGAAGGACGTTGCGAAAAAAGCGGTTGAAGATATGCTCGATTTTTACAAGGAAGACTATACGTCTCTGATGGATAGTAAAATATGGGTCAGTGACTTTGGTCTTGGCGACTTTGAACATGTTGGGCTTTCAAGTGTTACATGGTTCAATAGTCAGAAAAGTGCTTATTTCGCCATGACCATGTACCTGCTTCCAGGCCAAATGATACCTGAGCATATCCACAGGCCAATTTCGATCCCGCCGGCAAAACCCGCGAAAGACGAGGCTTGGCGAGTTTTTCATGGTTTTGTCTACAATTTTTCAGAAGTGGGCTCTGTAACGAAAGATACGCCTCCAATTCCTTCTTCTTTTGGTCCCGTCCATAGTGGGAACATGACTATTCTGAAGAAAGGAGAGATCTCAAGTTTGAAGAAAATTGAAACCTGGCATTTTATGATGGCGGGGCCGGAGGGTGCGGTGGTTGATGAGTATGGTAGCAATCATGACAGAAGAGGCTGGTTTTCCTCAAACCCCAAGGTGCATCCAACTGACTGAAAGCAAAGGATAGGCTTGTCCTCTAGTCTCTGTGTTGTAATAGCACAGAGAAGTAGAGGACCTGGGCTCTGTATGAAAAACCTTGATACGCGGTCATTTGTCGTTGAAACGTAGTGTTTAGCATTTACGGCTTTAGCGACTCAACTATGTGCGGCGATCGCCGGTAGTAAAAATTGTGCTCGCATCATGTTTATCAGCTGTCTTAGTCCTGCAGGCATCTGTTTTCTGCTGGGATAGTAAATACACAGTGGCGGCCCGTCCGACGACCATTCAGGTAAAACAATTTCCAGCTCCTGACGTGTGATGTGCTGCCGTACCACTTCCTCCAGGACATAAGCAAATCCGACTCCATCCACAGCGGCATTGATGCGAGCCCCCGTTTCATTCAGGCAGATTCGTCCTTTCACCTCCAGCGACAACATTCGTTCATCGTTGCCCAGCTCCCATTGAAAAAGGGTACCGTCACCCAAGCGGGTTAAAATACATGGAAAGTTCAGGAGTTGCTGGGGGTGGAGGGGCGTCCATGACGTTTTAAGAAAGTGGGTGATGCGACCACTACCCATTTCAATATAGGTGTGAGGGGGACTGCGATCATGTCCTTGGGCACTCGCTCGCCGTAACGAATTCCCGCATCATATCCCTCTGCCACTATGTCAACGAATCTATCTTCCACGCTGACCTCTAAATCGATCTGCGGAAATTCGGAAGTGAATTTAGCCAGGACAGGTCTCGCCAATAGCAATGATGCATCTTGTGGCATATTGATTCTAAGCTTGCCTATCGGGAAACTACGAAGATGCTCAAGATCCCCGAGTGCTTGATCGATGGTGGAGAAACCAATTTCCAGTCGCGCCGAAAGCGCTGTTCCTGCGGGGGTGGCTACAAGCGTGCGGGTGGTGCGGTTGAGCAACCGCACCCCTAGTCTATCCTCCAGCTTACGTATAGTGTGGCTGAGTGCCGAAGTTGTCACACCGAGTTCAAGGGCAGCCTTTCTAAAGCTTCCGCACCGCATGATAGTGACGAAAACACGAAGATCTGCGAGCTCAGATCTAACACTCTTGGGCATACTGAAGATTCCGATGAGGTATAGTTCTAGATTGAAGCGGATTCACGCCACAAGTCAACCCCGCCCTCCGTTGCAAACAGATCAATATTGGCCAGTTCTTCAGCAGAGAATTCCAGATTCTGAAGAGCACCGAGTGAATTATTTAACTGTTCGACAGTCCGTGCACCGATGAGTGCTGAGGTAATCCGTGGATCACGTAACACCCAGGCGATCGCCATCTGTGCGAGTGTTTGATTGCGCTCTTTCGCAATTGCATTCAGCGCACGGATCCGGTCCAGGTTGGCGTCGCTCAGCATCTGATTATTGAACGACCCATTACGCGTAATCCTTGCTTGCGAAGGAATCCCCTGAAGGTACTTGTCGGTGAGCAAACCTTGAGCCAATGGCGAGAAAGCGATGCAGCCACTTCCGATCTCGGTCAGTGTATCCAGTAGCCCATCTTCGACCCAGCGGTTGAACATCGAATAGTTGGGCTGGTGTATGAAAAGTGGTACTCGTTCCTCAGCCAAGATGGCGGCGGCCCGGCGAGTCAGTTCGGGAGAGTAACTGGAGATACCCACGTACAATGCTTTTCCCTGCCGATGAAGGTGCGCCAGCGCTGACATTGTCTCTTCCAGCGGTGTCGTCGGGTCGACACGATGCGAATAAAATACATCCACGTAATCGAGGCCCATACGGCGCAGGGACTGGTCGAGACTCGCAATCAGATATTTTCGGCTTCCGCCGATCCCACCATATGGCCCCGGCCACATATCCCATCCCGCTTTCGTCGAAATGAACATTTCGTCGCGATAGGCTTTAAAGTCACATGCCATTACCCGCCCGAAGTTCTCTTCCGCCGAGCCTGGTGGAGGGCCATAGTTATTCGCCAAATCAAAGTGATTGATCCCGCTGTCGAAGGCTCGTCGTAAAATTGCCCGGCCCGTTTCAAAAACATCGGTTCCTCCGAAGTTTTGCCACAGGCCCAGAGAAATAGCGGGCAAATCGATCCCGCTGTTGCCGCAACGGCGAAGGGGCATCTTGTGATCGTAGCGATCAGCTGAAGGAAGATAATTCATGGTTCGTTCTCTGTCTGATTATGATTGAACAATTCACTACATCTGTATAAGTAGACGTCACGTCGCACCATTCGCACCGAGTATCTGTCCACTAGAAAAGCCAAGTTCGGCTGACCCGAGTGATACGTAGATTCCCGCCAGCTCGACCGGTTGTGCTGGTCAGCCCATTGGGTCTCTGCGCCCAAGTGCATTACGGTCTGCGGCGGTTGTCCGCCGCTCGACTGCAAAGGGGCATGTTGCGCCTGGTGCAACCGCATTGATTGATTGGAATATCGTCGGCACCAAAGGTACCAAGGTGCCGATGCTGTGGGGCATCGCTGAATTCAACGGATCATTGAGTAGAAATCAACTTTCCCTACTCTGTGCTTCTGTTTCAAACCGTGATCTTCGGCAACTGCCAGCCCCAGTTCACCGAAGCCAGGCGCAATGCGATGCAGGCCGTTGCGGCCAGCAGGGCGGCGGTCACCGGCGGTACACCCAGGCGCCGGGCGATGATCAGCGCGGCGGCACCGGTGAAGGCAGAGCTGGCATACAGGTCGGCCTGCAGCACCATCGGAATGCGCGCCAGCACGATATCGCGAATGACCCCGCCACCGACGCCGGTGATGGTGCCCATCAGCATCGAGACGAAGGGCGAGATGCCGAAGTTCAGTGCCTTCTGTGCACCGGCGATGGCGAACAGGGCCAGGCCTGCGGTATCCAGCAGGGTCAGCAGCGACTCCGACAGGCTGAACACCTGGGTATGAAAGACAAAGGCCAGCAGCCCCATGGCAAACGCCAGGGCCGGATAGCGCCAGTCGCGTATCGCGTTGGGGGCGTGGCGCCGATCAGCAGGTCGCGGGTGACGCCGCCACCCAGGGCCACGATGAAGGCAATCACCATCACCCCCAGCAGATCCAGGCCCGCGCGCATGGCACTGATCGCACCTTCAACGGCGAACACGGCGGTACCGACCAGGTCCGCAAGCAGCACCACCTGTTCGACTCGGGTTTTCATCAGCGGGTCCCTCTCTGGCCTGGGCGGGATACCACAACATTAGACGGTGAGTGGAGAGCCGTGAGGTGGGGCGGGGAGGCGATTTTGCTGATATCCGTTCTCTCCCGCGTAGCAGAGAGATCGTTGACGTCAAGATAGTGGCAAATTAATATTGTGACATCATATTAATATCATTCGTGCAGAAAACGGGCTGCCTGTCTCCTTGTAGAGAGATCAGGCGGCCCGTTTTTTGTGTGGAACGCCGAGATTTTTGACATGGACGTTCGCCAGTTCGCCTTCCTTGCGGGGCAGCCTTCTGCATCCCTGAAAAAACGTGACCATTTCCTCGGGTTGCCCAAGCGCGGGATAGCGTTCCTGCTGGCGAACGTCATGTTCTGGCAGCCGCTGTGGGCCCAGGCGGACGGCATCGTCGTCAGTGCCCCGGGAACCACGCTCGGGCAGGCAGGCAACGGCGTGCCCATCGTCAACATCGCCGCCCCGAACGGCAGCGGCCTGTCGCACAACCAGTTCCAGGACTACAACGTCGGCAGCAACGGCGTCATCCTCAACAACGCTACTGGCCGTACCCAGTCGACGCAGTTGGGCGGGATCATTCTTGGCAACAGCAACCTCAACGGGCGTGCCGCTTCGACCATCCTCAACGAAGTCAACGGCGGCAGTCCCAGCCAGTTGCGCGGCTATACCGAAGTGGCGGGGCAGTCGGCCCATGTGATCGTCGCCAACCCCTATGGCATCACCTGTAATGGCTGCGGCTTCATCAACACCCCGCAGGCGACGCTGACCACCGGCAAACCGGTGATCGAGAACGGCGAGGTCAGCCGTTACCAGGTGGACAAGGGCAGTGTGTCTATCGAAGGCGCGGGCCTGAACGCCAACAATCTCGACCGCTTCGAGATCATCACCCGCTCGGCCAAGCTCAATGCCGAGATCCAGGCCAAGAACCTGGCGATCATCGCCGGCGCCAACGATGTCGATGCCAAGACCCTCAAGGCCACCGCGCGCGCGGCCGATCCGGCGAGTGCTCCGCAACTGGCGATCGACTCCTCGGCGCTGGGTGGCATGTACGCCGGGGTGATCAAACTGGTCGGTACCGAAGCGGGGGTTGGGGTCAAGCTCGACGGCAAGATGGTCGCCAGTGGGGGCGACATCCAGCTCGATGCCAACGGCCACCTGAGCCTGGTCGATACCGCCGCGACCGGGGCGGTCAATATCAAGGCCCAGAGCCTGGAAGCCAAGGGGCCTGTCTATGCCGGCAGCACTCTGGACGTGAAGACCGCCGGTGACCTGACCAGCCAGAACAACTTGGTAGCCAAGGACCGCATCACCGTGAACAGCGGCGGCCAACTGACCAACAACGGCATCATCGAAGCCGGGGTCAACGCCGATAACAGCCGCAATACCGAAGGCGACGTCAGCGTCACCGCGCAGAACTTCAGCAACACCGGCAAGAGCGTCATCGCCAGCCGCGACCTGAAGGTCACCGCTACCCAGACCCTGGGCAACCAGGGCGGTACCCTGAGTGGCCAGCGCCAGACCACGGTCACTGCCGGTACCCTCGACAACCAGAACCGGGGCCGGGTTCTCAGTGCCGACCGCCTGAACCTGACCGCCGACACGGTGCTGAACGGGCAGGGCGGCCTGATCAACAGCGTCGGGCAACTGACCGCGAGCCTCGGCCACCTGAACAACAACGGCGGTGAAGTTTCCAGCAAGGCCAGCAGCACGTTGAGCCTCGGCACGATGGACAACCTCACCGGCCTAGTGATGGCCGAGAACACCCTGGGCCTCACCGCCACCGGCACGATCAACAACCAGAACGGCGTGATCTCCGGCTGGCAGGGCCTGACTGTCACCGGCACCCGCCTGGACAACCGCAACAGCGGTACCGTCTCCAGCCGCAGCGGTGATGTCTCAGTCACCCTCAGCGGCGCGCTGCTCAACAGCCAGGCCGGCGCAGTGGTGAGCCAGAAAGCCCTGACCATCACCGCCGACAGCCTCGACAACAGCGACCAGGGCGTTCTCTCCAGCGGGGATGCCCAGAAGCTCACCATCACTGGCCTGCTCGACAACACCCTTGGCGGCTCCATCACCAGCTCGGCTGCCTTGACCCTGCAGGCGATGGCCCTGAACAACGCCGGTACGATCAGCGCCGATGATGCCCTGAGCTTCACCGGCATCGACCTGGACAACAGCCACGGCACCTTCACCGGCAAGGCCGGTGTCACCCTCGACCTGCTCGGCGCCCTGACCAATCACTACGGCAAGCTCTCCAGCGCCGGCCCATTGCTGGTCCAGCGCAGTGCACAGATCAACAACCAGCACGGCGGCATCAACAGCCAGGGCCTGCTGACCCTGCTCACCGGCGATTTGGACAACAGCCAGCAGGGCACCATCGGCGCCACCGATACCTTACTGATAACCAGCAGTGGCAAGGTCGACAACAGCGCCGACGGCCTGATCGCCAGCCGCAATGCCGACCTGCAACTCACTGCCGACAGCCTGAATAACGCCAAGGGCTCGCTGCAGGGCAAGGGCGCGGTCACCCTGAACGTTACGGGCGATATCGACAACCAGAGCGGCAAGGTCATTGCCCAGGACGGTGACCTGACCGTCACCGCTGCCAACCTCGACAGCCGCGGGGGCCTGCTGTCCAGCGTCAAGGGTGCCTTTGAAAGCCACATCATTGGCGTCTTGAAGAATGGCCTGAACGACAACAACCAGGGCGGCACGATCCAGGCGCAGCGCCTGGCCCTCAATGCCTTCGGCGGCATCGACAACAACGGTGGTCGCATCGCCGCCCAGGCCGGCGACGCGCTGCTCGATGCCCGCAGCGGCAATATCGACAACCGCAACGGCGGCCTCTACGCCTCTAACCTGGTGCAGGTCAGCGGCAAAGACCTGGACAACAGCGGTGACCAGGGCGGCAAGATCAGCGCCAGCGAAATCAGCTTCTTCCTGCTGGGCAAGCTGAACAACCGCCAGGGCATCATCGAAAGTGGCAGCACCCTGTCGACCACGGCGGCCAGCCTGGACAACCAGAACGGCCAACTGCGTTCGCTGGGCCGTAGCCTCAAAACCCTCTTCGCCATCGGCGGCCTGCTCGACAACAGCAACGGCACCCTGGAAACCGCCAATACCGATATTGCGCTCGACGCCGGCAGTTTCCGCAACCAGGGCGGCAGCCTGCTGCACGTCGGTACCGGGATCTTCGGCCTGTCCATGGCCAACCTCGAGGACGTCGGCGGGCGCCTGGTCACCCACGGCGACCTGACGCTCGACGGCGACAGCTGGACCAACAGCACCTCGATCCAGGCCGAGCACCTGACCGTCAACGTCAACCACCTGACCCAGACCGCCAGCGGCCAACTGCTGTCGACGTCGGGCCTGAAGGGCCGCGGGATCGACTGGAGCAACGATGGGCTGTTCGGCACCGACGGTGCCCTCGACGTCGACCTGAGCGGCCACTACACCGGCAAGGGCCGCCTGAGCAGCCTCGGTATCCTGGATTTCCACGCGGCGCAGGCCGATCTGGAGAGTACGGCGAGCATCGCCGGCGGTGGCGACACCACGATCAACCTCGATGCCTTGCTCAACAACGCCGGGCGCGTGACCTCCAGCAACAACCTGAAGCTGACCGCAGCCGGTGTGACCAACACCGGTACCCTGGGCAGCGGCAAGGACCTGCTGGTCACCACCGGGGCGCTGGTCAACGACCAGGGCCTGATCTCCAGCGGCGGCGACCTGCAGTTGCTGACCAGCCGCTTCACCAATAGCTATGCGCAGGTCTACAGCCTGGGGACGGCGTTGATTGCCCGCGACACGGCGGGGACCCAGGCCGATCTGCTGGATAACCGCTCGGGGGACATCGAGAGCCTCGGCAAGCTGACGATTGCGGCGACCACCGTCAACAACGTCATGGATGTGCTGGAATACACCGAGCATGAAAAGAGTGCCACGGGCATTACCCGGCTTTCCTGCACGCTGATCCCCGTGGCCGGCTGCGATGATCGGGGGGGTGGCCGTATCAACGGCCTGTGGGAACTGGCGGAAACCGATCGCCTGAATGTCACCCGCAGCACCGCGGCCGCCAGCCTGACCAGCGGCGCCGACCTGCAGATCGACACGCAAACGCTGAACAACACCAGCAGCCTCATTGCCGCGACCGGCAATGTGCAGGTCAACGCCAGCACGATCAACAACAAGGGCTTGCAACCGCAGGAAATCAAAACCACGCGCCGCTACTGGAGTTTCGTCAACGAAACCGGCGCCGCGGCCGGCGCTGCCGCCACGTTCAACGCCAGAAACAACCCGACGCCCTCGGCTTCCTACGGTTCGGACCTGAGTGCGTTCTTCCGCTGGGCGACCGTCGACCTGGGGGGGACTTCAGTCACCACCAACATCAGTGACAAGTCCTACGACGCCATCATCCAGGCCGGTGGCAATGTCACGCTCAATGCCGATAACAAGATCAGCAACAGCGTCATCCGGCCTTTTTATGAGTATGTCGCAGCAGGCCGCACCGCCGCCGACACGGGGACGGGTAACGGTTTTTCGACGGCGGTGTACATCAACGCGCAGCTCCCGCCCGACCTGGCCCAGCAGCAGATCAACCCGGTGGCCTTGCCCGGCTTCAGCTTGCCGACCGGGCAGAACGGCCTGTTCCGCCTGAGCGGGCAGGGCAGTACGGCCCAGGCCGCCAACCCGCCGCATGTACCGGGCCTGCCGGATACCTCGGGGCGCTCCAGCCCGCAGAAATACCTGATCGAAACCAACCCGGTGCTCACCGACCTCAAGCAGTTCATGAGTTCGGACTACCTGCTGTCCAACCTGGGCTACGACCCGGACACCAGTGCCAAGCGCCTGGGTGATGGTTTCTACGAGCAGAAACTGATCCAGCAGGCGGTGACCGCCCGTACCGGGCAGCGTTTCATCGATGGGCAGACCTCCGATGACGCGATGTTCAAGTACCTGATGAACAACGCGGTCGCCAGCAAGCAGGAACTGAATCTGCAACTGGGCGTAACCCTGACCTCCGAACAGGTCGCGGCCCTGACCCACGATATCGTCTGGATGGAAAACCAGACCATCAACGGTGAGCAGGTCCTGGTTCCGGTGCTTTACCTGGCCAATGCCAATAACCGCCTGGCGGACAATGGCGCGCTGATCCAGGGCGCTGATGTGAGCCTGATCGCCGGCAAGGACCTGGAAAACGCCGGCACCCTGCGGGCCAGCAACAACCTGAAGGCGACCGCCAACAATGACCTGGTGAACAGCGGTCTGCTGGAGGCGGGCAATCGTCTCGACGCCTTGGCGAACAACAACCTCAGCAACAAGGCCGGCGGGATTATCGCCGGGCGCGACGTGAGCGTGACGGCCGTCACGGGCGATGTGCGCAACGAGCGGACGGTGACCACGCATCAGAGCCATGACGGCCTGATCAGCCATCGCAAGGATTTTGCGGACAGTGCTGCGCGTATCGAGGCGGGCAATGACCTGAGCGCCAAGGCGGGTCGTGATGTCGTCAGCCAGGGCAGTGTCCTGCAAAGTGGGCGCGACACACAGATCACGGGCGGGCGGGATGTCAGCATCGCCTCGGCCGAGCAGGCCAGCAGTGTCCGCTATGACAACTACGCCAGTGCCCAGGTGACTCAGTTGAGTTCGACGCTGAGTTCCGGGCGGGATGTGTCCATCAGTGCCGGGCGCGATCTCGGCAGCACCGCCAGCCAGATTGATGCCAAGCGTGACATCTCCATGGCTGCGGTGGGTAATCTCACGTTGTCTTCGGCTGCGAACGAGAGTGAGTACAGCGGTTGGAACAAGAAGTATCGGGGGGAGGATAACCATACCAGCCAGGTTTCTACCCTGGTCAACGCGGGCGGCAATCTGACGATGACGGCTGGCAAGGATCTGGGACTGGTAGCCAGTCGGGTCAGTGCCGCGAATGAGGCGTACCTGTCCGCTGGGGCGAATCTGACGCTGCAGTCTGCGGAGAATCAGGACTACAGCTTCTACAGCAAAACCTCGAAAAACGCGTCGGGCAAGAAAAGCCGACTGGATGAGGTGGCTAGTACCACCCATATGGGGAGTTCGGTCACCAGTGGTCAGAGCGCCACGCTGCTGGCAGGTAACGACCTGATCGTAAAAGGCAGTGAGGTTGCGGCTGACAAGGGGGCCGCCAAGCTGGTCGCCGGTAACGATGTGCAGATCGTCGCGGCCACCGATTCCAACAGCGCCCATCATGAAAGCAGCAAGAGCAAAAGCAGTTGGGGCGGCCTGAAATCGAGCAAGGTTCAGGACAAGGTCGCCGAAACCCAGACCACGGCGGTGGGCAGTGTCATCTCCGGTAATACCGTCGATGTGGCGGCCTTGCATGATGTGAATGTGAAGGGCTCCGGTCTGGTCAGTACCCAGGACCTGACCGTCAAGGCTGGTCGCGACCTGGTCATCGACGCGGCTGAGAACACCTTCACCCGCACGGAGATGCATAAGGAGAAGAATCGTGACCTGACCGGTGTGCTGACGGCCAACAACCTGGGCGTTGACGACATTACGGGCAACCAGCATCTGTCC
Source organism: Pseudomonas sp. Tof1 (assembly GCF_055390395.1). Classification (NCBI taxonomy): domain Bacteria; kingdom Pseudomonadati; phylum Pseudomonadota; class Gammaproteobacteria; order Pseudomonadales; family Pseudomonadaceae; genus Pseudomonas; species Pseudomonas sp. Tof1. The sequence continues at coordinate 2,386,378 of NZ_AP024344.1, forward strand.
ATCAGCAGCAAGAGCCATAACGGCCAGTCGGACCAGACGACATTGACGGGTAGCACGGTCGGTTCCAGTCAGGGGAATGTAACCCTTACGGCCGGTCGCGACCTGACGGTGGTAGCGAGTGACCTGGTCAGCACCAAGAACATGAGCCTGACCGGCTCCAACATCAGCATCGCTGCCGGGATGGAGAGTGCTAGCCAGAGCACGACTGACAAATCTGCCAGCCTGGCGGTTGGCCGGGTGATGGGCGGTGCTGTCGTAGATGGCGTCAACACCATCCGTAGCGCGGTCAAGGCGGCGAAGAATGCCGATGATCCCAAGCTCAAGGCGGTGAAGTTGGCTCAGGCTGCACTGGCTGCCTACAACCTGGGGGTAATCGGGGCCTCACTATCCGAGAGTGCAGACGCCTACCTCAACAAGAAGGCCAGCCCTTCGGCTAATGGTTCGTTGATAAAGATTGGTACCGAGCTCTCCAACACTCACAGCAAAAGTACTAGTGAGTATGAGAGCAAGACAGCCAAGCAAAGCTCACTCAACGTAGGGCAGACACTGGCTATCGAGGCGACGGGAAAGGCGGCTGGTACGGCCGGTGATATCCACGTTATCGGTAGCACTTTGAAGGCCGCTGATACTGATTTGACGGCCAAGCACGACATCGTTCTGGAAAGTGCGCAGAACACCGCAGATTGGGCCAATAACAGTTCCAATAACAGAACAGCCATTGGTGCCAGCTTCAATATCGGTCAGCAGACTGGCTTCACCCTGGATCTGGGAGCCCAGATCGCCAAGAGCCTGGGTACCGGTGGTTCGGTGACCCAGGTCAACAGCACGCTGGACACCGGCGCACTGACCCTACATAGCGGCAAGGACACCACCCTGGCGGGTGCACAGGTACGGGCCAAATCGATCGATGCGCTGGTCGAGGGCAGCCTCAACATCGCCTCGCGCCAGGACTCCGAGACCGAGAAGAACAAGCAAGGCAGTGCCGGTATTGGTGGCAGCATCTGTATCCCGCCGTTCTGCTACGGCGTGCCGGTCGTGGTGTCGGCCAACCTTGCCGCCGGCAACATGAAGAGCAATTACCAGGCGGTCGAGGACCAGAGCGGGCTGTTTGCAGGGGCAGGGGGCTATGACATCTATGTTGGTCACAACACCACCTTGCAAGGTGCGGTCATCGCCAGTGATGCGACGGCGGACAAGAACCTGCTCAGCACCGATCGCCTGATTGCCAGCGATATCAAGAACAAGAGCGAAATAAAAAGTACTTCTGTCAGTGTCAGTGGCTCGGTTGGCTTTGGCGGTGGTGCGGTGAGCGCAGGCCTGGGCGGCATGTTCGGCATGTCACTCAGCGATTCGGACAGCAGCAAGACCCGTAGCGCCGTCAGTGAGGGCACCATCGTCGTTCGTAACACTGAGGGGGCCAACGACCTGGTGGGGCTGAGCCGCGATACGGCCAACGCCAACGAGAAGCTCGACCGGCCTGACAAGAAGGCGATGGAAGAGCGCATGGAGCTGATTCGCAGCTCCGTGGAGTTGGTCAATGGGGTTTCGGATGCGATTGCCACGGCCAAGATGAAGGCGGCTCAGGACCCGAACAGCGACGAGTACAAAGCTGCTCAGCAACAGTTGCTGGATAAGGGGAACGCCAACCCAACTGGGGATCAGATTGCCCAGCAGGTTAGCCAAAGTTACGGCGTGGGCAGCAGCTTCAAAAAGGCGGCTCAGGCTGTCAGTGCAGTTGTGCAGGGTGTTCTGGGCGGGAACATCGGTGGTGCGCTGGCGGGGGCGGCGGCGCCCTATGTCGCCCAGAGCATCAAGGAGGCCACCAAGGGGGACGACGCCGCAAACCTGATGGCGCATGCCGTCTGGGGAGCAGTGCTTGCAAGCTCGCAAGGTAACTCCGCTTTGGCCGGTGCGGCAGGTGCAGGCCTTGGTGAGTACATCGCCAAGCAACTGTACCCGAATAAGTCTGTTGATCAGTTGACCGAGTCGGAGAAACAGACAGTTTCGGCGCTGTCGACGCTTGCTGGTGGCCTGGCCGGTGGGTTGGCGGCCGGTGGGTTGGAAAACGCTATTGCTGCTGCTGGAGCTGCGAAGAATGCGGTAGAGAACAACCATCTGAGTTTCGAAGAAGGACTCTCTCTAGTCGAGAAACGGCGGAAGTACATGTCTTCTTGCCTAGGCAGTTCTTCAGCTGAATGCCAAGAATTGGCTGCCGATATTCAGGCATTACTCAAGAAAGGGGAGAGTGAGCTCAAACATGAAGTCATAAGCGAAGCCTCCGATATGACGTGGGCTTCCAGTAAGGATCATTACCCTGGCGAGATCGTCATGTGCAAGATCTCGTCTACCGGAGTTTGCGTTGTTACGGATCAGTCTCTGAAAACTGCTCAGGGTGATGAGTGGTACCTGAAGCCTGCGACTGTGGAGCAGTCATTGGCGGGGCAGGCAGATCAGGTGAAGCTTAAGAGCGATCTGCAGGCAAATCTGAACCAGATTGCTGCTGATGCCTTCGCTGGGGGCTGTGGTGGTATGGGGCCGATTGGCATTGGTTGCCAGCTCTCGATGGCAGCTGGTGTGGCAAACCCGGTGACGGGAGCCGAGGCGACCATAGGGGAGCGAATTGGTTGGTTTGCTCAGGCTCTTCTGAATGTGGTTGGTTTGAAAGCAGCCGTTTCGGCAAATGGTATAAAGTCAGCATCGGAGGCCGAGAGAGGACTTGGTGGTACCAGCGGTCATGAGTTTGCCGAGACCGTTACAGAGGGGGGGAGTGGACAGGCGCTCGCTGGCCACGGTGTGATGAACGGCAGTGGTGTGTCAATGCAATATGTTTCTCCTGAGGGCACATTTGTTATTTCTCCACGGCCTGGCATAACCATCTCTGATTCAACTGGTAAAATTTTGGAGCAGCTTACATCGGTAGAACAGTTGGAGCATACTATTAAGAGTGGGATTGCTCCAAATGGATATATTCTCTCTGATCGAAATTATGCGGATCTTCGGAATTATCAGGTGACAAAGCCTGGTGAGACTGGATATAATTATACTTTGCTTAGTCCAGGTTTTCAGGGTAAGCCTCTGAATATTTTGAGTAATTCAACTACAACTAACGCGCCGACTCAGCTTTCAGAATTTTTGGAGCCAAATATGGGTTGCGTTTTCTGGGCTGCTTGCACTCAGCCCGTTCCATACATACCGTCGAAGTAGTGATTATGAATAAATTCAATGTTTTTTCAGACTTGACTGACTATTCTTATGGGATAGCGCCTTATATTTTGAAAGGGGTGAAAAATGTTGGTTGGATTGATGTTGAATCTGAGTTTTCGACGGGAGACATGCCGATTTCGACTTTTAATAAATTGAAGTCTCTTGTCGATGGCGCTGGTTGTGTTAAGCCTCTTGTGGAGCCGCTTCGGGAATTTCCTGTTTGTGAATTATGTGGTGAGATTAAGCTGTTTGGGTCTTCTGGGAGATTAATACCTGATTCTGGGCTTTGGATTCCTGGGCGTGAAGTTGTCTATGCGTCTCCTGTGATGATTCTCCATTATATTGAGGTTCATGGTTATCTTCCTCCTGTAGAATATATTTCTGCAATTGATGCGTTGGATGAAAATATTCCTTTTGTTGCAGATGACGTATATAGAGAAAGGTTGTGGCATAGCGAGTGGGGTAAGTTATCGGCTGAGGAGAAAATGGATATTGCTAGAGTAAATAGCGAGCGAATGTCTGCCGGAAAATCAAATTAGGCTGGCCGGGAAGGGCGGAGGAGCTGGGGCAGATTTTTTTAGGGTTTATTTTCTGCAATAGAAACGGCAGTAGAAACGGGGACGTAGAAACGGGCGTCTGCAGAAACGGGGACGGATTTATTTTCTCCGATTTATTTTCTCCGATAATGCTCTGCAACGAGGCCAGCTGACAGGAACAGATCGTTTCGTGGGCGAGGTGGAAAGGATTATTGGTTTACGGATAGAGAAACGAGGTCCGGGGCGGCTGGGGCGAGAGTCAGGGAAATAAGGAAAATAAATCCGTCCCCGTTTTTGGTCCCCGTTTTTGCGAGCAGCCGAGGCACTAGGCCGACAAATATGAACGTTACTTGTGAAACACCACACTAGGCTGTGTACGAAATAGCTTGAAACGCATGTTAGGCAAGGCAAAAGCCGGCGAGGGACGGCCGAGGTCGTGCTCGACTTGAGTGGTTGCCAATGAGCATCCCGAGCCGGTTTTTAAAGCCGAATAACCAAGTTTCAAGCTATTTCGTACATACCGATACATTCTAGCGGTTACTCCGATTAAATATTCACTCGGCTGCAGCCTGGATAGATTTAATCAGCACCGACGTAGCCTCATCTTTCGGGTCGATCGATGTAGCAATTTCAGCCGCAGATTGTTTCTGTTTCTCATCTGCCAGGGGGACCGTCTGACTAAGGACCACTAGCAGGTTACGTTGGCCATCTTCACTTGATTCTGGGAACTGTTGAATGACCAAAGGAATAGCACGCGGATCCTTTAAACTGACTAGGACATTGGTTGCGTAGGATCGCACGGTGCCGTCGTCGCTTGCGGACGCTTTGGTCAGAGCCTTTAAATCGTCTTCTTCAACAACTGCTTTCAGTGCTCCGCGTTGACCAGCATTTGATTGAGCAATTTCGTTAAGGGAGACAAGCGCACCAAGCTTTGTTCGATAGGAAGTGTCAGTGCTCTGTACTTTGATTAACAGGGGTCTTGCAGCGGACATTCCTTTTTTTCCGAGCTCAGCGCGGGCATCGCGCCGCACATAGGTACTGTCGGAGTTCAAGCTGTTGATTAATTCATCAATCGTTTGAGTTTCCTCATCTGCATAAGCCATTTGCAGTAGTGACCAAGACGAACCATCAATAGCAGGCATTACTTTAACGACAGCGCCTGTTCCAGTCGCGCTGGGGCATGGGCCAACCTTGGCAATTAATTTATTAGCCCCGTCGTTTAGGCTTGCATCCTGGGAGTTGTAATGCCATTGCAGGGTATTTCCTGATCCTAGATGTGGTCTTAATAAAGCAGCATCAATGCAGCTAAATATTTGTTCTCTATCACCAATGTTGACGATCAGAGCCAATTTTTTGCGAACAATGTCCTTGTCGAAAACTACAAAGTCATAACTGGTTTTTAATCGGGATCCAAAAAAATCATTGTCGCCCTCGAAAACCATCGTAGCCTCTCTAGTGTCCCCTCTATTTTTATACGTAGGTAACGTCCGTCCATACGGTCCAAAATTATAAAGAATATGACGACTGCGAGTGCCGCACACCCGATGATCGTCATTGATTGGCCCGGTAGGGTGACACTGGCCTTAGAGCCGAAATCACCAAGAATTATTCCTAACCCTGTGCAGAACATGAAAATTTTTAATGTGAAGTTACCAAGTTGCATTGCTTCGAAAAAGGTGCCTATTCCAATCATAACCAACCCCATAACTAGGGCTGAGTAAAAAATAGGACCTGTCTCAACTGGCCGATTGTGCGACTCTAACTTGTCGTTCATGGTTGCTCCGGATTGCTGATTATAAGTGGGTCACCACTAGACTCAACAACCCAATGAGCGCATGTGCTTAAAGTGGTGACTGGACCAATGCTAGTCGGCACCTAGGCACTTGTCCAGCAATGTCGGAAGTGAGGGGCTGGACTGAAACTTCTTATTGGTATAACATTTTTCTGGTTAATTGCCTGTTCTACAAAAGCTGCATTGTTAATGCTTTCGTCTTGATAAGGGTGCAGGTTTTCAATTTTAATTTCCATCTTCGCTAGCCAAGTGATAGGATGGCTATTTTGATGACCTCAAAATGCTATGGCTCAAAGGATTGCTGCGGCATCGTTGGCCCTGATGTGTTTATTTGGAAGCACTTCTGCATTGGCCTGGAAGCTGGTGGATGGGAAAGCATCGCTCACTAACGGTGAGGGTGAATATTGCAAACTCTGGGAGATGGATGCCGCGGCGATCATGATGGCGTGGCAAGAAAGAAAGCCTCCTTTGTCTGTGTATCCCTCGGATCAGTACCAAAAGCCGGACGCGTTTACCTGGCGTCTCCGAACAGTTCTTTTGAAAGAAGCGCTTGCCTACTCTCAGAAAGCAACCGAGGAGGAGAGGCAGAAGGATATTACCGAGTTTGTAAAACATACCAGGATAGAGTGCGTGAAATTGATCTTGAAAATTCCACCAACACCCTGAGACGGATTCTGGGTCCTGACTTAATCGGAGCAAGAATTCAGGTATCTACCCGCCGTCGCCTTGACCGAGAGCGCAACGCTCACCTACACCGTCAATATCTCCCGTATCCGACTCTCCAGACTATCCAGCACAAACGGCTTGGTCATCACCTGCATGCCGCAAGGCAGTTCGCCATCGCTGATCGCCGAATTCTCGGCGTAGCCCTTGATGAACAGCACCTTGAGCTGGGGGCGAAGGTCCATGCCGGCCCAGAAACCGGAGAAACGGGGACAGATTTATTTTCTGAACCGTTTGCTACTCTGAAAGCTTCAACGGAAGGAGGCTTCAGGTATGCCCAGGATGGGACGTATTGTTTTACCAAACTACCCGCACCATGTAGTACAACGCGGTCATAACCGTCAGATAGTGTTTGCGGATGCGGAAGATTATCACCGTTATCTCGAAAATCTGCGGGAACTCAAGGAAGTATTCGGCGTGAAGGTCTATGCCTATTGCCTGATGACCAATCATATTCATCTTTTGCTAGCCCCGGTGAAGCAGTTGCAGGGTTGGGCCAGTTGATGAAGGCGCTGGCAGCACGGACGACACGTTATCGCAATCGGCTGGAGGGTCGTTCGGGCACCTTGTGGGAAAGCCGATACAAGTCCAGTGTCGTGCAATCGGATGCTTATCTGCTGGCGTGTTGTCGCTACATCGAACTGAATCCTGTGCGTGCTCGAATGGTCGCTGATCCGGTAGATTACCCATGGTCGAGCTATCAAGCTCGGATGAGTGGTGTAGAAAACGACTGTTTGCTGGATGTTGATCCTTGCTTCGCTGCTTTGGGTGATACTGCGAAAGAACGTGGCCAGCGTTACGAGGCATTTGTTCGACAAGCTGTTGCAACTGATGAAATCAGCCTTATCCGCGATGCTTTGCAAAGAAGTCAGCTGACCGGGACGGATCGTTTCGTGGACGAGGTGGAAAGGATTATTGGCTTACGGATAGAGAAACGAGGTCCGGGGCGGCCGGCTCGAGAGTCAGGAAAATAAATCCGTCCCCATTTTTCGTTTTTAATAGTGTTTAAAGATTGTGCTGCTGGAAGTGTTCCTGTTGTTCAGTCGGTTCTGATGTTATCTCTTGATGACTTGGGGCGAACACCGAGAACCAAGCCTTTTTCCATGTGCTCAGTGATGCGGGCTGAGAGGGCCTCGCGCTCCTCTGCGCTGGGCCAGCTGGACAGCAGTTTTGCTACTTGCGCACGTTTGTAGTTTTCCAAGTTTCTGTCGTCGACGTCGTAAGGGATTCTGTGTATCTTGGGTTTTATCAATAGTTTTCCGGGGGTTTGATTGAAGGCCAGCTCCAGCAGGGTCGGGTTGTTGTTTTTTATTGTCCGGATGCTTTTATTGTCGGTAACGGTGATTTCTGGTTTTAGCTAACTGCCTTCGGCCATTCTGGTTCTTGCATCGCCATTTTTTTTGGGCCAACTTGTCAACTCAGTCCAGCCACTGCCTGTCTCGTTGCGCATTATCGTTTTCTTCAGCGTCTTCTCGTTGGAGGCATTGACGCCCAGTCTGGAGGTGTAGAACTTTGTTGTGCTGTTAGCGCTTTTTATTCGCCAGAGATCAGGAAGCACCGTGCGGGGGCTTGGAGTTGAAATGTGTCCATCGCGATCTACTCGATTGACGGGGTCAGCCAGGCAATACAGATAGCTGTTTATGCCGCCAGCACCAAAAGGGCTCCAGCTGTCCGGGCTATTGAAACGCATCAATACCGGATTGAAGACACGATAGCCACTACCCAGCGGATAGTGCCCAGTGATCGGATCGGCTCTTTCACCCTTGAAGCCCAGCAAGTTGCCCAGGTCACTCGTTATCTTGCCATGACCATAGGGGGTATAGGCGATGGGGTGGTCGATGGCGCCTCGGAGGGTTTTCAGCACCGAGCGTTGCGAGTCTGTGGCCAGTAGCCAGGTGTCCTGGGCATTATCCTGGCGCTGTTGCTGAGCCAGTAACTGGTTGTCGTGTTGAAAAAAACGGGTCTGTTTAGCGCCCTGGATCTCGTTGGCCAGGCGGCTTTCGCAGTAGAAACGCAGGAGATTGGCTTGGTTTGATACAGCGCAGTCGATCAGGCGATCCAGTGGATCGTAGTGATAGCGACACAGTAGGGTTTCGCGGGGGAGCGTCAGCATTGGCCAGACTCCAGGCAGGGTCGAAACTGCTGTGCCGAGTGTGGGCTTTTTCCGGGTCATTGCCTACTGGCAGAACTATCAGGTTCGTACCCCTGCTTGCAGAGCTATCGACTGCCTGATCCCCAGTCTGCTGATCAGAAACGGGGACGGATTTATTTTCTCCGGTAATGCTCCGCAGCGAGGCCCGTTGACAAGAACAGATCGTTTCGTGGGCGAGGTGGAGAGTATTGTTGAAACGTTGTCCGGAGCGGCCGAAGCGAGGCTCGGGAAATAAATCCGTCCCCGTTTTTTCCCGTTTTTTGCCGTTTTTTGTCGAGCTAGCGGCGCTGATGCTGACTTTATCTTCTTTATTTGCCGTGCCAGCGAGGGCGTCCGGAAAACGGTATTTTGGAGGGGGTGAGTAGAGGGCGGCTTTGTTGAGGAAGAATTATGTGTCTGTGGGCTTGGAAGTCCGTTGATATTCATGTCTTATATTTTCTCTTGAGTTGGCTGGCTTAGGGGTTAATTACCAGAAGGTCGATAGAGGGTGACTTCAGGTTCAATGTTGCTTTGTGAGCCAAGAGAGGGCGAGGCCACTGTCTGTCTGCCAGATTCAGGCTGGGGAGAAGTGGTCGTCGCCTTCCTGATTGGAAGAAAAGGTGCTGTTCTTTTGTAAGTGGATATTTAATATCTTCTGGAGGGGTTTAATAACTGGCTGAACGGATAGGTTTTTTATTATTTGGAAATAATGAAGTTCGCTCTGAAGTTGCGTGTGAATATACGTAGGGAGTGGCCGTAGCATAAAGACTACAAAACAGATGTTTACGCGGTGAAGGGAAGTGAGGAGGAGGGGGCGAACCTGAAGTGCTTGCAGTGTGCTGACGTGCCCATTCGCGGTTAAACCCACTCCCACACGACCGCGTCGTGATGAATGGCACCCGCCGAAAACTTTTCGCAGCCAGCGGACTTTTCACGCAGCCAGCGGACAGCCCCAGTCACGCAACCGCCCGAAGATGTCCCCACGTCAACGACTGGAGACATCGCAATGAAGGGACATTACGTCAACGTCCGCTCGGATTCCGGCGAGCAGTTCCAGGCCTACCTGGCCACATCCATCGATGGCCGCGGCCCGGGCGTGGTGCTCTGCCAGGAGATCTTCGGAGTCAACGCCGCCATGCGCGAAGTGGCGGACCAGTTGGCCGAGGAAGGCTACACGGTGCTGGTGCCGGACCTGTACTGGCGCCAGGAGGCCGGGGTGGATCTGGGCTACAACGAAGCCGATTTCCAACGCGCCTTCGCCCTTTACCAGGCCTTTGACGAAGGCCACGGCATCCGCGACATCGCCGCCAGCCTGCGCCATTTGCGTGGCCTGGACGCCTGCAGCGCAGACGGTCTCGGCGTGGTCGGCTACTGCCTGGGGGGCAAGCTTGCCTACCTCGCCGCCTGTCGCCTGCCGGAAGCGGCCTGTGCCGTCGGCTACTACGGGGTGGGCATCGAGCAGGCCCTGAATGAACTCGAAGGCCTGAGTGGTCGCCTGGTCCTGCACTTCGCCGAACGGGATCAGTTCTGCCAGGCCGACGCCCGCGAGTCGATCATCGCCGCGTTGCAGCAGGCGCCGGGCACCGAAGCCTATGTCTACCCGAATGTCGATCATGCCTTCGCCCGTCCTGCCGGCGATCACTTTCACAAGCCTTCGGCACTGCTCGCCCACGAGCGCACCATCGCCGCGCTGCGCCGTACCATCGGCCCGGACTACAACCTCTCGGCGCTGTGGGAAGAACATATCCGCCACGAGTTCGATACCCGTGACGTGCCCGCGACCATGGCGACCATGGTGCCCCAGCCTTACGTCAACCATATCCCGACCATGACCGGTGGCGTCGGCTACCGCGAGCTGGCGCGTTTCTATCGCTACCACTTCGTGCATGGCAACCCGCAGGACATGAGCCTGACGCCGATCTCGCGCACCGTGGGGGCCTCGCAGATCGTCGACGAGTTCATCATGAGCTTCACCCACGACCGTGAGATCGACTGGCTGCTGCCGGGCGTGGCCCCCACCGGGCGTTTTGTCGAGATTCCGATGCTGGGCGTGGTCAAGTTCCGCGGGCCGAAGCTCTATCACGAGCATATCTACTGGGACCAGGCCAGCGTGCTGGTGCAGATCGGCCTGCTCGACCCCACCGGCCTGCCGGTGGCCGGGGCGGTGACCGCGCACAAGCTGCTCGATGAAAGCCTGCCGTCGAACACGCTGATGCCCAGTTGGGCCGCCAGCGCCGACCTGCCGATCGAGGGTTGAGCCATGTCCATGAACCTGCAGGACAAGGTGGCGCTGATCAGTGGCGGCGCGACCCTGATCGGTGTCGCCGTCGCCGAGGCGCTGGTCGCCGCCGGCGCCCGGGTGGCGCTGCTGGATATCGATCCCAGGGGCGCCGAGGTGGCGGCGGGCCTGGCCGACAACGGCCTGTTCGTGGCAGTGGACCTGACCGACGATGCCGCTCTCGGCGACGCGGTGGGGCAGGTCCGGCAACGCTGGGGCCGGATCGACCTGGTGATCAACCTGGCTTGCACCTACCTCGACCAGGGCATCGCCTCCGACCGCAGTGAGTGGCTGCGCGCCCTCGACATCAACCTGGTGTCGGCGGTGCAACTGGTGCGTACGGTGCACGCCGACCTCAAGGCCAACGGCGGCGTGGTGATCAATTTCACCTCGATTTCCGCCGGCTGTGCCCAGACCGGGCGCTGGCTCTACCCGGTGTCCAAGGCCGCCTTGCAGCAGCTGACCCGGTGCATGGCCATGGACCTGGCCGCCGATGGCATCCGGGTCAACTCGGTGTCGCCGGGCTGGACCTGGTCGCGGGTGATCGCCGAAGTCAGCGGCGGCGACCGTGCCAAGGCCGACCGGGTGGCCGCCGACTATCACCTGCTCGGACGCCTCGGCGATCCGGCCGAAGTGGCCCAGGTGGTGGCCTTCCTCTGTTCGTCGGCGGCCAGCTTCGTCACTGGCGCGGACTACGCGGTGGATGGCGGCTACTCGGTGATGGGACCGGAGCGCAACCAGCCCGCCATTGCGCGGCTGGCCGAATAGAGCCGTTTTGCTCGCGCCGGGTGCGCGGGCTTTTTCTTCAAGACATTCGAACAACAGGAGACACTCCATGCGTCGCATCGCTATCGTCGGGGCCGGACAAGCCGGCCTGCAACTGGGCCTCGGGCTGCTTGCCCAGGGCTACCAGGTGAGCATCACCACCAACCGCACCGCCGAGCAGATCCGCGCCGGCAAGGTCATGTCCAGCCAGTGCATGTTCAACACCGCCTTGCAGACCGAACGCGACCTGGGCCTGAACTTCTGGGAAGAACAGTGCCCCGCGGTGGAAGGCATCGGCCTGACCGTGCCCAACCCGCAGCAGCCGGGCAGCAAGCTGATCGACTGGAGCGCGCGCCTGGAGCGTTACGCCCAGGCGGTGGACCAGCGCCTGAAGATGCCGGCGTGGATGGACGAGTTCGTCCGCCGTGGCGGCGAGCTGCAGATCGAGGACGTCGGCATCGCCGAACTGGAACGCCTGGCCGCCAGCCACGACCTGGTGCTGCTGGCCGCCGGCAAGGGCGAGATCGTCAAACAGTTCCCCAAGGACGCCGAGCGCACCCGCTTCAACCAGCCGCAACGGGCCCTGGCCCTGACCTATGTGAAGGGCATGACGCCGATGTCGCCGTACTCGCGGGTGGCCTTCAACCTGATTCCCGGGGTGGGCGAGTACTTCGTGTTCCCGGCGCTGACCCTGAGCGGGCCGTGCGAAATCATGGTTTTCGAAGGCATCCCCGGCGGTCCGATGGACTGCTGGCAGGACGTGCAGACCCCCGAGCAGCATCTGCAACGCAGCCTGGAGATCGTGCGCCGTTATGTGCCGTGGGAAGCCGAGCGCTGCCGTCATGTCGAGCTGACCGATGCCGGCGGCGTGCTGGCCGGACGCTTCACGCCGATGGTGCGCAAGCCGGTGCTGGAGCTGCCCTCGGGCCTGCCGGTGTTCGGCATGGCCGATGCCCTGGTGGTCAACGACCCGATCACCGGGCAGGGCTCCAACAACGCCGCCAAGTGCAGCAAGGTCTACCTCGACGCGATCCTCGCCCACGGTGACCAGCCGTTCACCCCGCAGTGGATGGTGCAGACCTTCGAGCGCTACTGGGACTACGCCCAGCACGTGGTCGGCTGGACCAACAGCATGCTGCTGCCACCGCCTGAGCATCTGTTGCAGTTGCTCGGCGCCGCCGGGCAGTCGCAGGCCCTGGCTTCGGTCATCGCCAACAACTTCGACGATCCGCGCCGCTTCGCCCCGTGGTGGTTCGATGCCCAGGCCTGCCAGGCCTTCATCGCCAAGCTTTCGCCCGTGGCCGCCTGAGGAGTGATGGATATGAACGCAATGCACCTGCCTCTGGACCTGATCGCCGCCGACAGCAGCGAGCCCCGCGCCCTGCGCAACCTGCTCGGCCAGTTCGCCACCGGGGTCACCGTGATCACCACCCGTGGCGTCGACGGGCGCAAGGTCGGCATGACCGCCAACTCGTTTTCCTCGGTGTCCCTGGACCCGCCGCTGGTGCTCTGGAGCCTGGCGCGTACGGCGCCGAGCGTGAGCGACTTCCTCGCCGCCAGCCACTTCGCCATCAACGTGCTGGGCAGCGACCAGCACGGCCTGTCCGGTCACTTTGCGCGGCCGGCGGCGGACAAGTTCGCCGGCATCGAGCATGTCGAGGCCACGGCGGGCGTGCCGCTGCTGGACGGCGCCATCGCCACCCTGGTGTGTCGCAACCTGACCCAGTACGAGGGCGGCGACCACCTGATCTTCCTCGGTGAAATCGAGCACTACCGACACAGCGGCGGAGAACCGCTGGTCTTCCACGCCGGGCAGTACCGGGTCGCCGTCGCGCACCCCGAACTCGGCCGTTGAGTCTCCTGCCTCTTACAACAACATTCGGGTCTGTACGAAATGTCTTCAACGCCGCCTGGGCGAGCGCAGATGCATTTCCTACAGAGCCAAGGAGCCTTGCATGAACAACATCCGTAACCTGGCCTGTGCCCTCGCGCTCGGCAGTGGTGCCGCCCAGGCCTATGACCTGCCGGTGGTCAACCTCGGCCTCACCAGCTTTCTCGACGGCGGCCTGCCGGCGGGGCCGGGCTGGTACCTGCAGCAGTACTTCCAGAACTACAGCGCCAACCGCCTGGTGGACAAGAACGGCGACAAGCTGGGCTTGCCCAGGACCGAGCTGGATTACCAGGTCGCGGTCACCCAGGTCAGCTACCTCTCGGACCTGCGCCTGGGCAACGCCAGCCTCGGCCTGAACACCGTGTTGCCCATCGTGACCAAAATGAAGGTCGACGATGGTCTCGACAACGCGGCCCTGAAGGACCAGGGCGGGGTCGGCGACTGGCTGATCGGCCCGTTCATCCAGTTCGACCCGATCATGGGCAAGGACGGTCCGCTGTTCGTGCACCGCATCGAACTGCAGGTCAACCTGCCCACCGGCGAGTACAGCGACAAGAAGGACATCAACCCCGGCAACAACGCGGTGTCGTTCAACCCCTACTGGGCGGCGACCTACTGGTTCACCCCGAACTGGACGGCCTCGGTGCGTGCCCACTACCTGTACAACTTCAAGAACCACGACCCCGGCTACGGTTTCGGCGATGCCAGCGATATCCAGGCCGGCCAGGCCCTGCACGCCAACTTCGCCACCGACTACGCGGTCACCCCGCAACTGCGCCTGGGCATCAACGGCTACTGGCTCAAGCAGATCAGCGACACCCGGGTCGACGGCCACGAAGTCTCCGGGCGCCGGGAAAAGGTCTGGGCCATCGGGCCGGGGGCGATGTACAGCTTCTCCAAGGACGATCACCTGGTGTTCAACGCCTATTTCGAACAGGACGTGGAAAACCGCCCCGACGGCTCGCGGCTGCAGGTGCGTTATATCCACCACTTCTGATCGGCTCCTGGGCGTCAGTCTTCATCAGCGTTTGGCCTGCCCTGAGTGGCAGGCCTTTTTTTTTGAGTTTGAGGGAGTGCCATGGATTTCGATGCATTGATCTGCCGGACCGACCTGCAGGGGCGGCTGGTGTTTTTCAACGAGGCTTTCTGCCAGGCCCATGGGCTCACCCCGACCGCCGTGCAGCAGACGTCCCTCGATGACCTTCTGCATCCGCAGGTGCCGCGGCGCCTGGTCGAGCACCTGTACCAGACCCTCGGCCGCGGCCGGCCCTGGCTGGGGCCGTTGTGCCATCGGCGCGGCGACGCTGGCGAGCTATGGCTGGAGCTGTACATCAAGCCGGTGCATGGGGCCACGGGTATCAGTGGTTACGGGGCGGTCTTCCTGCCCCTGGACGAGGCGGGCATCGGGCAGGCGCGTCGGGGTTATCGACGTATCGCCCGACATGGCGCGCCGGGCGGCGCGTCCTGGTGGCGCTGGTTGTCCTCGGCGGCTGGCGGCTTGCTGCCGCAGGGGTTGCTGCGACGACGCCTTGCCGGTCTGCTGGATGATCACGGTAAAGTCTGCGCCGATCCCTGGTTGGCCGGTTTTCTCGGCGGCGAGAGCAGCCTGGCCCGGGTCGCCTGGGGCCTGCGCAGCGAAGAGCGGCGCCTGCAGGCGGCGCTGGTGCGTATCGCTGGCTCCGGGGCCGGGCTGGGCGGACAGGCCCGGGACATGGCCGGGATGATCCGCGAGGAGGCGCTGCAATTGGATCGCCAGCGCGAGGCCAACCAGCAGGTGGCCACGGCGCTGCATGAACTGGCGGCGACCATCCAGGAAGTGACGCGCAATGTTCAGTTCGCCAGCCAGTCCACCAGCGAGGCCAGCAGCCTGGCCAGCGGCGGTGAGCGACAGGCGCGGGAGGCGGGCGAGGCGCTGGGCACGCTGGAGCAGGCCATCGGTACCAGCGCCCGCGCGGCCCGGGAGGTGGCGCAGGAGGTGGAAGCCATCGGCGGGTTCACCAGCCTGATCGATGCCATTGCCAGCCAGACCAATCTGCTGGCGCTCAATGCCGCCATCGAAGCCGCCCGTGCGGGTGAGGCGGGGCGCGGCTTCAGTGTGGTGGCCGATGAGGTGCGGCAACTGGCGGCGCGGACCCAGGAGGCCACGGCACGCATCCGGCCGTTGCTCGAGCGCCTGGAGCAGGCCAACGGCCGCAACCGCGAGGTCGCCCGGCAGTGCGAGGAACTGGCCCGGGCCGGCGCCGGCCGGGTGCAGGCGGTGGCCAGCGCCCTGAGCGCGGTCGCCGGGCAATTGCAGAGTGTGGACAGCCTCGGGCAGCAGATCGCCGTGGCCATGCATGAGCAGGAGCAGGTGGTGCAACTGCTGGATGAACAGTTGCAGGGCAATGTCGAGGCCATCGGGCGCAGCGTGGAGCAGGCGAGGAGGGTGGAGGGGGTGAGCGGGGAGTTGACGCGGCAGTCGGAGAGCCTGTTGAGCCTGGCACATTACTTCGATCGCTGACGCCCTCCTGTAGAGCGCGGCGTTTCGGGCCGCCGAACCGCCGCGCTGCTGTGAGGACCGGTGCCGCGACTCAATGCCCCTGCAACGCCCGAGGCCGCTGGCTGCGCTCCTGGTCATCGGCATGGGTGGCCGCCTGCAGGGCGAAGTCGAAGGTCATCTGCGCACAGCGCCCGTTCACGCCGTGCACGCCGTTCTCGCTGAACGTCACTTCCCCCACCAGCCCGTCCCGGGTGGCATAGGCAAAGTCATCCCACAGGTACTGGTCACCCGAGAGGTTGATCTGGGTGGTCAGGTGCCGGTAACCCGGTGCCGAGATGAAGAAGTGCACATGGGCCGGCCGCTGGCCGTGACGGCCCAACTGGTTCAGGCATTCCTGGGTCGGGCCCTGCGGGTTGCAGCCATAGCCGCTGGGCACGATGCTGCGTGCGCGGTAGCGGCCCTCGGCGTCGGTGATGATGCGCCGGCGCAGGTTGTACTCCGACTGGCTCTGGTCGAAGTACGAGTAGTTGCCCTGGGTATTGGCATGCCACAAGTCGACGGTGGCCCCGGCGATCGGCGCGCCGTTCAGGTCCAGCACCCGGCCCTCGAGGAACATCACCGTGGCCTGGCCGTCCTCGCTGCCGTCGTCCATGCGCGTTTCACCTTCGGCAATCGGCGCACCGGCCACGTACAGCGGCCCTTCGATGGTCCGCGGCGTGCCACCGACCTTGCCGGCCTGGGCGTCGCGGGCATCGGCGAGCAGGTCGAGGAAGTGCTCCAGGCCCAGCCCGGCCACCAGCAGCCCGGCCTCGTTCTTCCCGCCGAGGCGGTTGAGGTAGTCCACGGCGGTCCAGAATTCGTCATCGCTGATCTGCAGGTCCTCGATCAACCGCGCGGCGTCCTGCAGCACCCGCAGAATGATGCGCTTGATCCGCGGGTTGCCGTTGTCGTTGCGGTAGCCGGCGGCTTCTTCGAAAAAGCGCTGCACGTCGGCGTTCTGGGAAATGGCTACGGTCATGATGTTTGCCTCTGTTGTTGTGATTGTTCGGGTTAACGTCGGGTCGTTGCGCTTTGCAGGAATTTCTCGGCGTAGATCTGCACCTCGCCCGGTGCCTGGTCGGCGACCCAGCCTTTCACCGCCTCCACCATCGGCGGCGGGCCGCACAGGTACATGTCGAAGGGTTCGGCGTTCAGGCGCGCGGCGTCGAAGTGCTCGTGGATATAGCCGCGGCGGCCGTTCCAGTCCGTGCCGGGCTGGCTCACCACCGGGGTGAACTCGAAGCCGGGAATGCGCTGGCACAGCGCTTCCAGACGCGCGGTCTCGCACAGGTCGGCTTCCTGGTTGACCCCGTAGAACAGTTGGATCGGGTACGAACAGTCGCCGCGCTCGGCGATCTCGTCGAGCATGCCGAGGAAGGCCGACAGGCCGGTGCCGCCCGCCACCATCACCAGCGGCCGCTCCACCTGACGCAGGTAGAAGCTGCCCAGTGGCGCCTCCAGTTGCATCGCCATACCGGGCACGCAGTGTTCGCGCAGGAAGTTGCTCATCACCCCGTCCGGCAGCAGGCGGATCAGGAACTGCAACTGGTTGCCGGCATTCGGCCGGTTGGCGAAGGAATAGGCGCGCCACTGGTCGGTGCCCGGTACCTGCAGGCGGGCGTACTGGCCTGGCAGGAACTGCAGGGTGTCGGCCTGGGCGCTGGCGTCCAGGTGGAGGATGGCGGTGCTGGCCGAGATCTGTTCGACCCGCAGCACCGTGCTCTGCAAGCGCAGCGGCTCACCGGCATGGCAGTGGCTGGAGTCGTGGTCGAAATAGAACGTGGCGTCGGACTGCACGCGGGTCTGGCAGGCGAGCATCTTGCGCTGCGCCAGGTCGCGGGCGCTGAGGGCTTCGTCGTCGACGTATTCCTGCTCGTAGCGCCCGGATTCGCAGCGGCCCTGGCAGGTGCCGCAGACCCCTTCGCGGCAGTCCAGCGGCAGGCTGATGCCCTGGCGCAGGGCGGCGTCCAGCAGCAGCTCGCCAGGCTTGACGGCGATGAAGAAGGTCTTGCCGTCGGCAAAGCTGAGGGCAACGTTATGGGTCATGGCGGCAGCCCTCAGAGGTGATAGAAGTCCAGCACGGAATCGATGGTGTCGTTGAGCAGCAGCACGTGCTTGCGGCGGATGCGCAAGTCCGTACCGTCCTGGCGCAGCAGGTAGGTGCAGTGGCCGAAGAAACTGCCCTGGCGCCCCTGGCGGGCGTACAGGGTTTGCCAGGCGACGCGGGCCTCGAACTGCCCGTCCTCCAGTTCGCGCACCCGCAGGTTGCTGATCTGGTGCAGGGTGCGCGGGTGCGGCGTGGACGCCGCGGACTTGCCGGTGCGCAGGCGGAACACCCGGTCTTCGAGGCCGGAACGGTCCTCGTAGTAGATGTACGAGAGGCCCTGGTTGGGGTCTTCGACGTAGCGGTGCTCGCTTTCCCACTGCGGCAGGTGGAACACGCTGTCCGGGTCGAACAGCTCCAGGTAGGCGTCCCAGTCCTGGGCATCGCAAAGCTCGGCCTTGCGCAACAGAAACTGCTCGATGGTGTAGTGCAGGGAGAGGTTCATGCTTGGACTTCCTTCGGTTGCAGGGCGCGACGGGCCAGGCCTTCGAGCAGCAGGCGCTGCCAGGTGCCGTGCTGGTTGACGTAGAGGCCTTCGTGGGTGAATTCGCGACCGGTCAGCACCGGCCGGATACCCAGGGCTTCGCTGTTGGGCGTGGCGCCCTCGGTCCAGCGGTGATGGCCACGGGAGATATCGCTCCAGCGTTCCAGGCGGGCCTGGAAGCCGCGCTGCTGTTCGCGGAACTCCACCAGGTCGTCCGGCGTGCCCATGCCCGAGACGTTGAAGAAATCCTCGAACTGGCGGATGCGATTGCGCCGGTCGGCCGCGGACTCGCCCTTGACCCCGATGCACTGGCTGATCACTTCGGTCTTGTTCCAGGCCACCGGGCGCACGATGCGCAACTGCGAGCTGATCTGGTCCATGAAGAACAGGCTGGGGTAGATGTTCAGGTTGCGCAGGCGGTGCATCATCCACTCGGCGCGGACCTGCCCGTATTCCTCCACCAGCCTTGGCATGACGCTGGCATAGCCGGGGCGCACGGCGGGGTTGGGCATATCGCTGAACAGCACGCTGTGGCCGTTGTGGAAACTGAACCAGCCGTCGTCGGTTTCCGCATCGCCCGCGCCCAGCTTGCTGTAGTCCAGGGTGCTGTCACCCTGGCCCTTTTGCGCGTTGACCTGCTGGCGGTGCTGCACCGTGGACACGTAGTTGTAGTGCACGGTGGACACGTGGTAGCCGTCCAGGCCGTTCTCGTTCTGCAGCTTCCAGTTGCCGTCGTAGGTGTAGGTGGACTTGCCTGCCAGCACTTCGAGTTCACCGGTGGGCGACTGGGCCACCATCATGTCGAAGAAGATCCGCGCATCGCCCAGGAAGTCCTCCAGCGAGTCGCTGGCGTGGGTGTCCAGGCTGATGAAGACGAAGCCCTTGTAGCTCTCGATCCGTGCCTTGCGCAGGCCGCGGGTGGCCTTGTCGAAGCCTTCCGGGTATTCGCCGGGGGCCTTGACCTTCACCAGGCGGCCGTCGCTCTTGTAGCACCAGGCGTGGAACGGACAGGTGAAGGTGGACTGGTTGCCCGCGCCCTGGCGGGTCAGGGTGGCGCCGCGGTGCTGGCAGGCGTTGATCAGCGCATGCAGCTCGCCGTTGCCATCGCGGGTGATGATCATCGGCTGGCGCCCGGCGCGCAGGGTGATGAAGTCGTTGGGGTTGGCGATTTCGCTTTCGTGACAGGCGTAGATCCACTGCTTCTCGAAAATCAGCTCCATCTCCAGGTCGAACAGTTGCGGCTCGGTGAAGATATCGCGGGCGACGCGGTAGATGCCCTCGACGGGGCGAAAGTCCAGGCAGCCCTGGACGTAGTCTTGCCATTGGCTCGGGGTGCGGGCGCTCATCGGGCGTGTCCTCGTTGTTGGAGTTCTGTGCCGGATTGAAGCGCTGGCGGCGAGGTCGCTCTAGCCGTTTAGTGGGCGTTGACCAGCCATTTCTTCCGCCCTTGCAGGGCGCGGATGACGGCGGGGCAAATAGCTGCACAAAATGGATAGTGGGACGGGGCGTTGTCGCCGGACAATCGAGCCAGTCCACCGAGCCGAGGAGACGCCCATGCACCGCGCCATTGCCACCCTGCATAACCGCTGCGCCGAACTGACCCAGGCGCAGCAATGGATGAGCGCCATCTGTGGCCCGCACCAGTTGCGTTCCCGGCACCCCGAACAGCTCTGTTTCAGCCACCTCGGCACGCGCCTGCCGGCGCTGGGCACGGTGCTGGGGCGCATCGCCTACGGCACGGCGGTGAATATCGGTATCCGCTCGCTCGACGCCTACAGCATCAGCCTGCCGCTGCGCGGGCGGCAGCGTTTGCGCAGCGGTCGCGACCAGGTGCGTTCCGATGCGGGCTGCGGGCTGGTGGTGTCACCGCTGGAAGCCCACTCGCTGGAGCTGGGCGGCGACTGCGAGAAGCTTCAGGTGGTGGTGCATCGGCGGGCGCTGGAGGAGGTGGCCGAGGAAATGCTGCAGCGGCCGTTGCGCGAGCCGATCCGCTTTCGGGCGCAAATGGATATTGGCCGCGAGGAAGTGGCGGCCTGGTGGCTGAGCGTGCGCCAGCTGCTGGACAACTGGCCGCAGCTCAGCGCGCTGTACGCCCAGCCGCGTCTGGCCCGGGACATGGAAGGCCTGCTGATCCGCGCGCTGCTGCTGGCGCAGCCGAACAACTACTCCGATGAACTGGAGCAGGGCGGGCAGGAGCGGATTCCGCACTACCTGGTGCGTGCCCGGCAGTATCTTCAGGACCATGCCCGCGAGGCGCTGCGCCTGGACGATCTGGAGCAGGTGGCCGGGGTCTCGCGGGAGAAACTCTACGATGCGTTTCGCCGTCATCACGGGCTGACGCCGATGGCCTATCTCAAGCATTACCGACTGACCGCGGTGCGCAGCGCGTTGTTGAGTGGCGGGGCGGCGGCGAGTGTGTCGAGTGTGGCGCTGGAGTGGGGATTCGGGCACCTGGGGCGGTTTGCCAGTGATTACCGCAAGGCGTTCGGGGAGTCGCCGTCCGGCACCCTGGCGCGCTTGCGCTGAGGCCCCTCTTTCAGACCGTCTTGAGAGCCCTCGCAGGGGGCTCTCAAGACGGTCGCCAGGGCAGCGGGTGGTCACGACACCCGAAAGCGCCGTGTCGCCGAAGGCAGCTCCCCATACCGCCGCTTGTACTCCTGGGCGAACCGCCCCAGGTGGGCAAATCCCCATTTGAACGCCACATCCGTCACTGACGCCTGTTCATTGCGCGTCAGTTCTTCATGCACCCGCTCCAGGCGCAGCTCGCGCATGTAGGCCATCGGGCTGGTATTGCGAAAACTGCGGAAGCCGGCAAACAGCGTGCGCACGCTGACCCCGGCCTGCTCGGCCAGCGATTCGACGCTGAGGGGCTCGTGCAGGTGCTCGCGGATGTAGGCCTCGGTGCGCTTGATGAAGTAGGGCGAGATGCTCTTTTCCGCCGGGCGCTCCAGATTGTCCAGGGCGCTGTGGGGCTGCCCGTAGAGCAGGGAATTGAGCAGCGCCGATTCGAACTGCTTGAGCACCAGCGGCTGGTGCAGCGGGTGCTCCGCGCTGCCGATGGCGTGGACCAGGGTGTTGAGCAACTGCAGGAAATAGGCGGCCCCGGGGCGCGAGAAATCCAGGCGCGGATCGAATTGCGGCAGGCGCTGGCTGGCCTGGGGGATGTGCTGGCGGCAGTGGTAGGCCATGTCGGCCTGCTCGATGCGCAGGGTCAACTGCGGCGAGTGACCCTGCCAGCGCATCCGCGCCGGCAGGGTCGGCGACAGCAGCGAGGCCACCAGCGGCGAGGATTCGAATTCCAGCCCCTCGCAGCGGATCAGCGCGCCGCCCTGGATGGGGATCTGGATCAGGTAGAAATCCTCCAGGCGTCCGGGGTCGATATCCACTTCCGTGGCGTACTCCAGCCGGCTCAGTGCCAGGCCGCCGCGGGTCACATGGTGCATGCAGGCGCCAACCGCCTCGCTGGTGTGCACCGCAACCAGCTCGTGCGGCTTGAAGATGCGCCCGACACTGGTCCGCACGCTGTCCAGGTCGTAATGCAGGAACAACTGGTTCTGTTCAGTGAAAAGCTGCAAATCACTGAAGCACTCACCGCTCGCAAGGCTTGCTTCGATGGAGATCATTGTCACCTCTCGTTACACAGGCAACCACGTCTGCACGCTTTCGGGCACCGGCTTCTGCAGTAACCGGATAGTCGTTGCAGTGTCCGGATAATGCCCGGGCGGCAGTGTGATCCTTGGTGCCGATCACCGTCGGCTTATCCCTCTCTCAGCAAGGAACAGACCAACCTGGATGTTGATCGTCGCGCGAGCGGGGATCGAACGCGGGTGACGACGAGGTTATGGCGCCCGTTCCGCGAGCAGTGCCTCGATCAATTCCAGGCAACGCTGCAACACCGGATTTGCTTCGTCCTTGCGTCGACTGAGGATGATCGGGCTCACCGCATCCCGATCGCTCACCCCGGTGTATTCCAGATCCGCCCGATGCTGCTGGCGTACCGACGCCGGGGCCAGGGTCACCCCCAGCCCGGCAGACACCAGCCCCAGCGCCGTCTGCAGTTCATTGCTCCACTGCCCGACCTTCACGCTCAAGCCATGGTGGGCGAACAGCGCCAGGACATGGTCGGCATAGCTGGGGCGGGGCGTGGCCGGATACAGCACGAAGGCCTCTCCGGCCAGTTGCGCCAGGCTCGGCGTCGTGCCACCCAGCGCATGCCCGCGCGGCAGCACCGCCACCAGCGGGTCCTCGTACAGCACCCGCTGCTCGATGGCCGGATCATCAATGCGAATGCGCCCGAAGCCGATATCGATACGCCCGGCCTTGAGCGCCTCGACCTGCTGCAGCGTGGTCATCTCGACCAGGTCCAGTTGCAACTCGGCGTCGCTGCGCAGCGCTCGGGTCAGCTCTGGCAACAGTCCATACAGAGTCGAGGGCGCAAAGCCGATTCCCAGCCAGTGTCGCTGCCCCTGGCCGATGCGCCGGGTGGTGGCGCCGATCTGTTCCAGTTGCTGGAGCAGGGTGCCGGTCTGTTCATAGAAATAGCGTCCGGCCTCGGTCAGGCGCAGTGGCCGCCCGCGCTCGAGCAGCAGGGTGCCGAGTTCTTCTTCCAGTTGGCCGATCTGCCGGCTCAGCGGCGGCTGGGCCATATGCAGGCGTTCGGCGGCGCGGGTGAAGTTCAGGGTTTCGGCGAGCGCCTTGAAGTAACGCAGGTGGCGAAGCTCCATCAGACTTCCTGGGTATGGTGGCAGAGGTAATCGATATTGGATTGCTCGCCGCCAACAGGCAATCCTTTGCCCACCCATTGAACGACAACGGCGGCGCAGGGGCGCCGCCGGCCACAAGGTGCCCAGGCAAATGAGCAATGCAGTGATCGAACAGGTACAGGCGGTCATCGTCGACCTGCCCACCATCCGCCCCCACAAGCTGGCGATGCACACCATGCAGCAGCAGACCCTGGTGATCCTGCGCCTGCGCTGCAGCGATGGCATCGAGGGTATCGGCGAAGCCACCACCATCGGCGGCCTGTCCTACGGCTATGAAAGCCCGGAAAGCATCAAGGCCAATATCGACAGCCACCTGGCCCGGCCCTGATCGGCCTGGCCGCGGACAATATCAACGCCGCCATGCTCAAGCTGGACAAGATCGCCAAGGGCAACACCTTCGCCAAGTCCGGCCTGGAAAGTGCCTTGCTCGATGCCCAGGGCAAGCGCCTCGGCCTGCCGGTCAGCGAACTGCTCGGTGGTCGCGTGCGCGACAGCCTGGAAGTGGCCTGGACCCTGGCCAGCGGCGACACCGCCCGGGATATCGGTGAAGCCGAGCAGATGCTGGAACGGCGTCGGCACCGCATCTTCAAGCTGAAGATCGGCGCCAACCCGTTGGAACAGGACCTCCGGCATGTGATCGCGATCAAGCGGGCCCTGGGCGATTGCGCCAGCGTGCGCGTCGACGTCAACCAGTATTGGGACGAGTCCCAGGCCATCCGCGGCTGCCAGGTGCTGGGCGACAACGGCATCGACCTGATCGAGCAGCCGATCTCCCGGGTCAACCGCTCCGGCCAGGTGCGCCTGAACCAGCGCAGCCCGGCACCGATCATGGCCGACGAATCCATCGAAAGCGTCGAGGATGCCTTCAGCCTCGCCGCCGACGGCGCCGCCAGTATCTTCGCCCTGAAGATCGCCAAGAACGGCGGACCCCGTGCCGTGCTACGCACCGCGCAGATCGCCGAGGCGGCGGGTATCGCCCTGTATGGCGGGACCATGCTCGAAGGCTCGGTCGGCACCCTGGCTTCGGCCCACGCCTTCCTCACCCTGCGCCACTTGACCTGGGGCACCGAGCTGTTCGGGCCCTTGCTGCTGACCGAGGAAATCGTCCGCGAAGCGCCGGTCTATCGCGATTTCCAGCTGCACGTACCGCGTACCCCCGGCCTCGGCCTGACCCTCGACGAGACGCAACTGTCGCGCTTTGCCCGCCGCTAAGACAAGAAGGAAACGACCATGCTGTTCCACGTGAAGATGACCGTAAAACTGCCGCAGGACATGGACCCGGCCAGGGCCGCGCAACTGAAGGCCGACGAAAAGGCACTGGCCCAGCGCCTGCAGCGCGAGGGCACCTGGCGCCACCTCTGGCGGATCGCCGGGCACTACGCCAACTACAGCGTGTTCGACGTGCCCAGCGTCGAGGCGCTGCATGACACGCTGATGCAACTGCCGTTGTTCCCCTATATGGATATCGAGGTTGACGGCCTGTGCCGGCATCCGTCGTCGATCCACGAGGATGATCGGTGAGGGGATGAAGCCCGGTGAAGGAGTTCCAGCCAGGCTCGCGGAGCATGGCTGGATGACTGGCGGCGATGAAGTCAGGAAAGGGCGATGCCGAGTCGGCCGGTCAACTCGGCCATTCGCGGGTCGTTCCTCAGGCTCTCCAGGAACTCTTGATGGAGCCTTTCGTTGGTTGAGCGGGAGTTGAGGGCGGCGTAGGTCGATTCGTCGTCGATCAGGCCGTTGCGTTTGTACAGTTCATCGGTGTGGTGTCTCAGCAGGGTGAAGTACTCATCCATTTCTCCAGAGGAAAGGCTTGAGAACCTTGCCTCATTTTTAAATGCTGACGTTCCATCTGGCAGGAATATGACTTCGAGTGCAAATTCCCCCACCATTTTGGTACGGCACCTATTGGCACAGGTGGATCCATCACATCAGACATTTCGGCGCCAGCAGCGCTTATGCTGACTTTGTCGGTCTCGTTCTTGATGTTTTCGGCGGTTTCTATCGAGAAGGCGCTGTGGTCTTTCGTCGAAGTTGTTTTTGGTGTGATTGGATTGTAGGTGGGTGATGGGATGCTGTTATTAATCTTCATGGGCTTCTCTCTTGTAGCGTTTAAAGTGGGTGAGGGTGTTGTTGCAAAAGGTTGACGCTACCAGGAGAAAGTCGAGATCGGCCGATTCCAGCTGGTGTTTCTCCAGCCGAAGTTGAGTGGTGAACCATTTTTGTCCAGAGCTTGGTAGTGAACGTCAACTTCCACTGCGTTATTGGCGTTCCATTCTCCGCCGGGGGCATCTGATTTATCTGCGAGCCAACGGTCACCGGCAACGTGGTAGCTCATGCCATTTTCCGTATAGATAACCTCCTTGTGCGGGCTCCAGTGGCTGCCTACCGAGTAGTACGACCGGTAATCGTGCTCGTTGCCAAAGCGCTTCAGCCGGATGTTGTAGATCTTCAACCCTTGCGTAACGCTGGGGTAGGGGTGACCGGTGATCATTGCCGCGCCTTTGATTTTGCTGAGGCTTTCATCATCGAGAACCGTGACCTGAATGCCTTTGGCCTGCAGCGAAGAAAGAATGGAAGGCTGTGCAATGCTGATGGCCGGCAGCAACGATGCAGCTGACAATAGGAATAGGTGGCCGATTTTCATTGGTGACTCCAGGTGGAACTCGGGGTTGGGTGACCAGGAGAAAGCAGGGCCACTCTTGGCCTGACAGATCAGGCAGGAGGAGAGTGTTCGCCAATCTTCTGGTTGAAAGAGAGAGACGCTGCTCTTTTGTAAGTAGATATTTAATATCTTTCGAAGGGGATTAATAACTGGCTGAACGGATAGGTTTTTCAATATTTGGAAATAATGGAAAACATCCCTGGGGTCGTGGGTGAATATATGTGGGAAATGGCTGTAGCCTGGGTGCTACAAGATGGGATGTTGGGACGGGCGAGTGTGGAATGAGGAGAGGGGCAGCCCGAGATATTTTTGTGGTGCTGGCGGGCCTATTCGCGGGCAAGTCGGATCGCCGCACCGCCGGCTCCTGCAGGAAGGCGTGAGTGCATACCTGTAGCGTACCCGCCGTTCATTGTCTGCGGACTGCCCTCAGCGCGGCATGAAATCCTTCTGCCACTGATGTGGAATCCTCAGCGCGATCAGCCCCAGCACCGCGGCGATCGCCGCACTGACCACCAGCGCCTGCACGCCCATCTGGCGCTCCAGCATGGCGCCAAACACTGCACCCACCAGCATGCCGCTCCAGGGTACCAGCTGCACCCGCCAGCCATCGCGCTTTTCGCCGAGCAGCCGGCGCCCCAGGCCGCGGCCGAAGCGGGACAGGGCGCCGGTAACGTAGGTCAGGCCGATCGGCAGGCCGTTGACCTGTTCGACGGCGGCATTGAGCATGCCCATGGCAATGATCGCGGTCAGCAAGGCCGGCACGCGAGTGTTGAACGGCAGTATCGCGGCGATGCAGAGCAGGGTGGAAACGCACAGCAGCAACGGCAGCGAGCGCCTGCCGCCGACGCGTCCGGCCAGCACGCCCAGCACGTTGCCGGCGATGAACGCCATCACCGCCGCGACCAGGCGCAGCACCATCGACAGGTCCCCCTCGCTGACGGCCACCGCCAGGCGCGTGGTGTTGCCGCTCATGAACGAGACGAAGTCGCCCGTGGCGAGAAAGCCGATGGCGTCGGTCATGCCGGCGAGAAAGGACAGGCAGGCCACCAGGGCCAGTCCGACCCGGCCGCGCAGACGGCGCAGGTGCAAACGGTTGCCGGAAAGAAGAGGGGCTGATGGAAGCATCCGCTGGGCTCCTGACTGGACGGTGGACGGCAAGCGGCTGATCAGCCAGAGCAGGCCGCTGTTCCGGGTAGCCGGATGATGACAGGTTTCATGAACTTTTTGTCATGATTTTTAATGGAATAAAATGCAACTTGTATTTTTAAATAGTTAACTTTGATTTAACTGATTCATAACGTTTTATTTAAACTTTTTCATAACTTTCTTAATCCTCGGATAACGAACGGTTGCGAGTCTCCACCCAGCGCCTTCTACCGGATTTGCCGGGTCGGCTTGTGTTTTTCCTATTGAGAGAGTTGCCATGAATATCTATGTAAAGGGCTTGGCCGTTGCCGCTGTTCTTTTCAGTGCCCAGGCGTTTGCCCTGGACCGGAAGGATGTCGCCGAAGTGATCCGCGTGGACTCCAAGCCGTATGCCTGCGGGATTTCCAACGCCAAGATGACCTACAAGACGCCAGACGGGCAGATCAAGGAATATGACTACAAGACCTGGGGCAACGGTTGTGCCGGGGATTGAGGGAAGCGCGGGGCGGGAACGTCGTGTAGCGAAGCCCACTGAATCCTGTAACGCCAACGCGGCGTCACCCTGCAAAAGGTGACGCCGCGAGGTTTTTGGGGATCAGCCCAGGCAGGCCAGTTCCGGGCCCAGCAGTTCATCGAAGGTCTGCCGCCGCCGAATCAGGCGGGAGTGCTCGCCATCGAGCAGGTATTCCGGCACCAGCGGCCGCGAGTTGTAGTTCGAGGACATGGTCGAGCCATAGGCCCCGGCGTTGTGGAACAGGATGAGGTCGCCGGTGGTTGGCCGGCTCATGGTTTCGAAGCGCAGGGCGCCGTCGCCGGCGAGGGTGAAGACGTCACCGGATTCGCACAGGGGGCCGGCGATGAGGGTGCTGATCGAGGGCCGCTCCGGGGCCTGGGCCACCAGCGACACGCGGTGGTAGCTGCCGTAGAGCGTCGGGCGGATCAGTTCGTTGAAGCCGGCGTCGACCAGCGTGAAGGGGTTGGCGCCCTGTTGCTTGACCGCACGCACTTCGCAGACCAGCGTGCCCGACTCGGCCACCAGGAAGCGGCCAGGCTCCAGCTCCAAACGTACCGGACGACCATAGCGGGTCTGCGCATTACGGCGCACCGCGTCCCACAGCGAGAAGTAGTGCTCCACATCGATCGGTTCCTCACCTTCGCGGTAGGGCACCGAGAGCCCGCCGCCGGCCGACAGTGCCTCGATCGGCCGATCGATCTGCTCCAGCAGTTGGGTAACGGCGTCGCAGACCTGGCCCAGGTGACCGTAGTCGACACCCGAGCCGATGTGCACGTGCACACCCACCAGGTGCAGGTCGTAGCGGCTCAGCAGTTCAAGGGCTTCGGCCAGTTGTTCATGCCAGATGCCGTGCTTGCTGTTGGGGCCGCCGGTGTTGGTCTTGGGGCTGTGGCCATGGCCGAAGCCCGGGTTGATCCGCAGCCACACACGGTGCCCGGGCGACAGCTCGCCCAACTGCTCGATCATGTCCAGCGAGCCGAGGTTGGCCTCGACGCCAAGCTCGACGATACGCGCCAGGGTCGGGCGATCGAACACGTCCGAGGTGTAGACCAGGTCCGAGGGGCCATCGACGTTGCTGCGCGGGTTGAAGCCGGCCTTGATCGCCCGCTCGATTTCGCCCAGGGACACGGCGTCGAGTTTCACGCCTTCCTCGCGCATGAGGCTGAGGATCGACAGGTTCGACAGGGCCTTCTGGGCGAAGCGCACGGTGTCGAAGGTTTTCAGCGTGCGGATACGCTCGCGAATGACGGCGGCATCATAGATCCAGACGGGGGTGCCATGGGCTTTGGCGATGTGTGCGGCATGCTGTTCGAGGGTCATGGGGCAAGCTCGGGCTGAAAGGCGATGTTCCCTGGGTTTTCCAAGGTCGTATAAGGCCACGCCGGGGCTCGCGAGTGTTGTCAGGAGGTGTACCGGTGTGGGTGCGCCTTTTTAGCATTGCCGTGTCCGGATAAAAAATATCAGTTTTCGGGGTGTCCATTCATTTCTGATATGGCCGGTGGGCCGTGCACTGGCTAGGGAATCTCGGCGAGCTGGGCTTCGAGATCTCGACAGCAATCGCGCAAGGCGTCGACGAATCGATCGACCAGTACGGAGTGGGGACGATGCAGCGGACGCACCACGCGGATGGAGTAGGGGATCGACAGGGCAAAGCGCCGAATGGTCAGCCCCAGGTTGACGTAGGAGAGCGCCGTCAGCGGGTTGAGGGTCGACACCCCGACACCCTGGGCGACGGTGCTGCACACCGCAGCCGCGCTATGGGTTTCCACCTGCAGCCGGCGGCTGACGCCATGCTCCTCGAACAACGCATCGATTTTCTTGCGGTAGGGGTCGTTGGCGGCAAACGAGATGAACGGTTCGCCTTCGAAGTCCTCGGGGGCGAGCACCGACTTGGCTGCCAAGGGGTGATCCGGTGGCAGTACGCAGACCATGTCCGAGGTGAACACGCAGTCGCTTTCGGTGCCGAGCGCAAGGGTGGCGTCCTCGATCAGCCCCAGGTCGTAGCGTTGCGAGGACAACCATTCATTGAGCAGCGGCTGTTCCTGCGGGGTGATGGTCAGCGCGACATCCGGGAATTGCCGCAGAAAGCGCTTGCAGACCATCGGCAGTAGGGCCTGGGAGAACGCCGGCAAGGTCACCAGGGCGATCTGGCCGTTCTTGTGTTGGCGGATGGCTTCGGCGGTGCGTTCGATCCGTTCCATGCCGAAATAGGCGCGCTCGACCTCCTCGAACAGTCGCAGCGCCTGTTCGGTGGGAATCAGCTTGGCGTTGGCCCGCTTGAACAGCACCAACTGGGTGATCGACTCCAGGCGGCTCAGCTCGCGGCTCACGGTGGGTTGCGAGGTGTGCAGCAGTTCGGCGGCGGCGGTGGCGCTGCCGGTGGTCATCACGGCCCAGAAGATTTCCATGTGCCTGAAGTTGAGCTTGGCCACGTTGCTTGAGTTCTCGATGTTGCGCTGGGCGCGGGTTATCTCTGGGGCAGGGCCTGCCCGTTAGGGGTGGGCCTTGAGCAGCTTGGCGAACGTTGCGGCGGGCCAGGTCTTGCGGTCGGAAACCTGGCCGTCACCGAGTTCGACGATACGCAGTACACCGTCAGTCCTGAGCACGATGTCCACCGAGAAGAATGGGCTTTGAATCAACCGCGCACAGTCTTCGACGATGTTCGGCACTTCGCCGTCTTCACCGTAGGCCTTGCCCTGGAAGACGAAGTAGCGTCGCTCGGTCTCTTCACGATAGTCCTCACGTTTGCGTACGCAGATGCCGCCTTCGATCTGCCCGCGGTATTGCTGCATCAGCTCGACGACGGCCCGGATCTGCTGTGGGGTTTCGACCAGCGACCCGCCTGCGGTGTTCAGGGACTTCACGTAGTCCTTGATGAAGTAGCCGGGCCAGTCCAGGCCGCCCAGGGCCTGGACAAAGTCGGCATCCGGCTCCAGCACACGGGTTTCGCTGGTGTGTTCGCTCAGCAGCGGATACCACAGCGGCAGGTGATGGCAATGTCGATATTGCTCGACACTGGTGAACGCCTGGAGGTCGCGCTGCTGCCAGCTCTCGACCAGCCTGGCATAGTTTTCCGGGGTCAGCATCCAGCCCCGGTAGAGCACGGTCGCGTCGGCGGGGATCGCTGGGCGGGCCTTGAAGGTGCCGGCCTCGAAGTCGTCAAAGGAAAACAGGGAGGCGTCCAGCCCCTCGGCCAATGCGGCGGTGTGCTCGTCGCGATAGGTTTCATCCGGTTGTTGCGGGTCGAAGGGATCGCTGGGATAGAGGAGGTGCATGGCGGGCGATTCACTGGGCTTTGGTAGCGCGCAGGGTTGCAAAGTCGGAGGGGGTTGTCACGTCTTTGCGTTTGGATTGAGCGTGAGGAGCGCAGATCCGCGACGGATTGTGGAAGCCTGTTCGCGGATAAGTCCGGCTCCCACAGGGGCGCGGTGATTCTTATCATTCCCACGCAGAGCGTGGGAACGATCGGAGGCCTGGGAGCAGGGCGTGGATTACCACAGTGGAATGACGTAGCTCACGTAGAAGCGGTTTTCGTCCTGAAGGGTCTGGCCGGTGATTTCCGGGGCGGCGTGGGCGTTCTGCCATTTCACCCCGAGGCCCTTGAGCTGGCCGGTCTGCACTTCATAGGTCAGCGCCAGGTCGCGTTCCCATTCGCTGGCATCGCTGTTGGCGGCGGTGCGGATCTGGTCGCCGTGGGCGTAGGTGGCGGCGAACTTCAGGCCGTCGATGCCCAATTGGGCGAAGTCGTACTTGTACTGGGCCATCCAGGTCCGCTCGCCGGCGTGCTGGAATTTGTTCAATTGCAGGTTGGTCAGCGCCGGGGTGTCGGCACCGGAGCCCGGGCCCTGGCGGTTGTCGCCGCTGTTGAGGCCCGAGTCCAGGTACGGGAAGTCGCTGTCGCCAATGTTTTTCTGAATGCCCAGGCCCACGGTATGGCCGGCCAGGCTGTAGCTTTCCATCAGGCTGATGGTCGCCTGGTTGATCCGGCCCTTGCTGATGCCGTTGCCGTAGTAGCCGGCCGCCGCGTACTCGCTGTCACCGTCGCCGTTGCCTCCGATGCCGAGGCTGCGGTAGGCCCGCAAGTCGCTGTCGATGGCGCCGACAGGCAGTGCGTCATGGCGTTTGGCACCGAGGAAAGCCTGCTGGTAGTAGTCCTGCAGGCTCGAGTACCAGGCGCTCAGGGTGGTGCCGGGAATGCCCGCGTAGTCCGCGCCGCCATAGAGGAAGCGGTCGCTCTTTTGGGTGCCGCCGGCGGTGATCATGCTGGTGTCGCCGGTTTCGTTGCGGATCTTGGTCTGGTTGATGTCGCCGACGGTGAAGGTGAAGTTGTCCAGGTCCCTGGAGACCAGTTGCGCGCCGGTGTTGGTCTGGCGGTACAGGCGGCCGTCGGTATTGGCCAGCATCGGGTTGTTCTGGTACAGGGTGCCGATGCGCAGCTCGTCCTTGAGGAAACGTGCCTTGACGGTCGGGCTGAGTACGCCGAACTGGTCGGCGGACTTGCCGTCATCCAGGGGGAACATGCTGCCGGGGTAGCGGCCCTGGTGGCTCCTGTCGTTGAGGTCGCCGCCCGAATCCAGCTTCAGGCCGTAGAAGGCCTGCAGGTCCAGGCCCAGGCCGATGGTGCCTTCGGTGTAGCCGGACTTGAAGTCGAACTGGAAGCCCTGGCCCCAGTCGCGAATGCTGTGGGCCTTGGCACTGCTGCCGCTGATGTCGCGCCCCTGCTGGTTCAGGTAGCGGTTGAGAAGGGTCACGTCGGCGTGGCTGTCATCGATGAAGTCGGCGTGGGCAGACATCATGATACTCGCCAGGGCGGCCCCCATCACGGGACTGTACAGCTTGTTCATTGGTTCGGGTCCTGGTCACGAAATTGAAATAAGAGCTGAAAACTCTTGAAACAATTAAGCGGTGGCCATGTGACAGTTCCGAGTCAAATGCGGCGTGCAGCGGATGAAATTAAATTTAGAAAAGGCACCTTTCACCCAGTCTACAGCCTTGATTTATCAGCCTTTTTTCGGTGTGTTGCAGTGCTTCCGGCCTTGGGCGGGTGGCATGCCGAGGGGCCGGCCTACTGCGGGTTCGTGGGGGTGGCAGCATTGACGTCGGCAGGTCTGCGGGGCGGTTCGTCCAGGGGCACTTCCAGGGTGAACAGCGCCCCCTTGCCCGGCCCGTCGCTGTGCACACTCAGGCGCCCCTTCATCTCGACCGCCGCCAGGGCGCAACTGTGCAGGCCAAAGCCGTGGCCGTCCTTGCGGGTGGTGAAACCGTGGGTGAAGATGCGCGGCAGGTTCTCCGGCGAGATGCCTTCGCCATCGTCCTGCACGCCGATACGCAAGGTCGTGCCGTCGACCACCCGCACGCTCACGGTGATTTCACGTTCGCGGTTCGTCAGGTCGGACACGGCCTGCTTGGCGTTGCTGAGCAGGTTGATCAGGATCAGCAGCAGCCGGTGCTTGTCGCCGAGGAAGATCGGTACCGGCTGGTAGTCCCGGACGACCTTGACGTGATGCCGGGTCAGCGAACCGCTGTTCATGCGCAGGGCATCCTCGATCAGATCGGCGATATTCAGGGGTTCGAGCAGCTTGGGTGCACCGGCGTAGGATTGCTGGGTGCTGACGATTTCCTTGATGTGGTCGACGCTTTTGCTCAGTTGTCCCAGCTCCTGGACGATCTCCGTCTGTTCGGCGCCAATGGCGGTGACCAACTGGTTGAGGTAGGCGGGCAGCAGCTTGCCCTTTTCGTCCTGGCTGAAGAAATGGCCCAGGTCATCGGCCCGTTCGTTGATCAGTTGCACGGCCCTGCCGAGCCCCTGTGCCTTGCTGCCACGCACCCGGCGTGTCACCAGGTCGGCCGAGATGTTCACACTGTTGAGTACGTTGCCGACGTTGTGCAGCACGTTGGTGGCGATCTCCGCCATGCCCGCTGCCCGGGCCGTGCTCATCAGCTCGCTCTGCGCCTCGCGCAGTTCACGGGTGCGCTCTTCCACCCGCTGTTCAAGGCGTTCGTTGGCCGCCTGCAACGCGCTGTTCATCTGGTTGATCAGGGCATGGCTGCGCAACTGGCGGATGATCAGATAGAACACCCACAGCACCATGAGCGCCGCGCACAGGCTCAGATAGACCAGGTACTGGCGGTTTTGCAGGTCGGCGCGCCGCTGGTTTTCATTGAGCAGTTCGTTGATGGCGTCGAGGTTCGCCGCCACCGGAATGAAGCCGATGCGTTCCAGCAGGTCATTGGTCTGGGGCTGTTCGCTGACCACCACGTTGACCTGTTCGATCAGTTTGTCGATGGGTGCGGCGAAGGCGGGGGGAAGGGTGTTTTTCTGCGAGGTCAGGTACTGGATCTGGCGCTCGATCTTTTCGGCCCTGCCGTTGGTCACGTGGTGGGCGTATTCCATCGTGCTCAGGGTCAGTTTCGAGGCGCTGTACAGCACGCTGAGGGTTTCCACCGGGTGGCTGGTGCTCAACGGCTGCAGGTCGGCCTGGATCGCGTCCTCGATCGCCGACAGGCTTTCCAGGTCATCGCGCAGCGTGGTGTTGTGCGCCTGGAACTGTTCGATCAGTTTGCTCTTTTCCCCCGAGGCATCGAGGTAGGCTTTCTTGCGGGCCTGCCAGATGGGGGAACTGTCCAGGGCGCTGTTCAGCGTGACCAGTTGTTCCCAGCGCCTGCCCGATTCCGCGGCGGGGCCGGCCAGCAGGTTGTAGTTGTATTCGTCGCTGATGCGGGTCTTGAGAATCCTGGCATCGAGCCGGGCGTCCAGTTGCTTGAGCTGGCGAATCAGGTCGCGGGATTCGACGTAAGTGGAGGTCTCGCCCGAGAAGGCCTTGACCAGAAGGAATGCCAGGAGGCTGGCGAGAATGACGAACAGGGTGATCAGCGCGGTACCTCTGTACCTGCTCCATTGCATCATGGCGGACGTCCTGTGCACTACCGGGTCTTCACTGAGTGTAGTGCCGGCTGACGCTTTCGCCCTGAGAGGGGGTATGCGGACCCGACAGCCGGGCCGGTCCATCCGGGCCCGGGCGGTCGTCAGCGCCTGCCGGGCCGGACGTGGGGCAACCTTGCGTTGCCCCGTGCAATCATCCGTGTTGCGGCGATGGCGGCAGGAACCAGTTCAGTACCAGGGCGCAAATACCGCCGGTGGCGACACCGGATTCGAGCACGTTGCGCAGCGCCGCCGGCATGTGCGCGAGGAACTCCGGCACCTGCGACACCCCCAGGCCCAGGGCCAGGGACACGGCGATGATCAGCAGCGCCCGGCGGTCGAGGGTGATGCTCGCCAGGATGTTGATGCCCGAGGCCGCTACGGCGCCGAACATGACCATGGCCGCGCCGCCCAGCACCGGCTCCGGGACCGCCTGGATCGCGCCGGCCACGGAGGGGAACAGGCCGAGCAGGATCAGCATCAGGGCGATCCACTGGCCGATGTGGCGACTGGCGATGCCGGTGAGCTGAATCACGCCGTTGTTCTGGGCGAAGATCGAGCTGGGGAAGGTGTTGAACACCCCGGCCAGCAGCGAGTTGGCGCCGTTGACCAGCACACCGCCCTTGATCCGTTGCATCCACAGCGGGCCTTCGACCGGCTGGCGCGAGACCTTGCTGGTGGCGGTTACGTCACCGATGGCTTCCAGCGAGGTCACCAGGTAGATCACCAGCATCGGGATGAACAGCGACCAGGAGAAGCCCAGGCCGAAGTGCAGCGGCGTCGGCACCTGGAACAGCGGCGCTTCGTGCATGCCGGTGAAGTTCAGGCGACCCAGGTAGCCGGCCAGGGCGTAGCCGACGGCCAGGGCGATGACGATGGCGCAACTGCGCATCCACACCAGCGGGATGCGGTTGAGCGCGACGATGATCGCCAGCACCACGCCGGACAGCAGCAGGTTCTCGCCGTTGGCGAAGGTGCCGTTGCCCATGGCGCTGAAGCCACCGCCCATGCTGATCAGGCCGACCTTGATCAGGGTCAGGCCGATCATCAGCACGACGATGCCGGTCACCAGCGGGGTGATCATGCGTTTGACGAAGGGCAGGATGCGCGAGATGCCCATTTCGACGAAGGAACCGGCGATGACCACGCCGAAGATTGCAGCCATGACGGCTTCCACCGGTGTGCCTTGCTTGACCATCAGGGCGCCGCCGGCGATCAGTGGGCCGACGAAGTTGAAGCTGGTGCCCTGGACGATCAGCAGGCCGGCGCCGAACGGCCCGAAACGACGGCACTGGACGAAGGTGGCGAGGCCGGAGATCACCAGTGACATCGAGACGATCAGGTTGGTGTCACGGGCCGACACGCCCAGGGCCTGGCAGATCAGCAGGCCGGGGGTGACGATCGGCACGATGATCGCCAGCAGGTGTTGCAGCGCGGCGAGCAGGCCGATCAGCAGGCGAGGGCGGTCCTCAAGGCCAAGGATCAGTTCATTGGCCTGGGGGGCGCTGGGCGGGGTCTGGTGAGAGGTCATGGCAAGTGCCCTGGCAAAAATGAGCGGCGATTCTACTGCAACGGTCTGGGGCGTGAAGCACTATCTGTGGGAACGGGTTCGACATGCCCGCTCCCACAACGCCAGCGCCCAACGGCGCGCGTGGCGCAGTCGAGGATGTCGAAACCGCTGCCCAGCCGCTCGCCATTGATCAGCAGGTGCACTGCATGGTGGCCGCTGTAGTGGCGGCGCGTGGTGAGTTCGCGGATGTGCTGGAGGCGGCTCGTGTTCTGCTGTTTCCGGCGCTTTTATTGAACGACCGTCGGGGCGCAGTGGGGGCTGTCCGTGACAATCCGGTTGCGCCCGCTTTTCTTGGCTTTATAGAGAAGGCTGTCTGCGTGGGCGAACCACTGTTTTGCACTTTCGAACTCGTCATGCCAACTGGCTATGCCTACGCTGACGCTCAATGAAGGGGCTACGATATGAGCGCTGTTGATTTTGAAATTTTGACAGGCGCGCTCGATTATCGTTGCAGCCTGCTCCAGGGAAACGCCCTCCATGATTATGCAGAACTCATCGCCGCCGAACCTGGCAATAAGGTCGGCAGAGCGTAAGGAGGACCTGAGTGTTTTGCTCAGCAGGCAAAGAATGGAGTCACCAGTCGGGTGGCCGTAACGGTCATTCACTGCTTTGAAGTTGTCCAGATCAAGCACTATGAGAAACGTGTTGTTTTTTCTGTTGTTGGAGCTGGCGATGTTCTTCAGCTCTTCGTCCAGGTATCTCCTGTTTAAAAGCCCGGTTAGTTCGTCTGTTATGCTAAGGCTGTTCAGGGTGTTTTTTATCTTGTATAGCTCTGAGGCAAGCTTATATGAGGTAAAGCTTACCGAGATAGGGTATAGCGTCAACAGTGGCAGGCTTGACCAAGCCGACAGAATTGAGCTTTGTTGTAAGTCTATTCCGACGAGAATCTGCCACGCGAGTATGCCTGATGCTTGCAGGGTCAGCCCTTTTTTCAGACTCTTCAAACCGCCCGTGTTGATGGCGTTCATTGCCACCATTGCGGATAGGCTTATTGAAGAGATCGGGTTTAATCCGATGGCGCCCATCCATAAGCCGCACAGCAGTGAGTCGACGTCCAGATTTCGTATTTCTGCCATGTAAGGGTTTTTTGAGCGGTTGGAAATTCTGTAGGCTACATGGGGCCATATTGCAACATTTATAAAAAGCAATGACGCCAGGATCAGGAAATTCTGTTGGTGGATGATGGATTCTAGAATGATGGGCGCACACAATATCGTACCCAGTATTCGTGGGTAGTAGATTCTCTTGGTGAACCGTTTTCCATGCTTTATTCGATCCAAGGTTCACCTCTACTGATCACGTGACATGCTCCTGTATGCCATCATGTCTGTCGTGTTTTGTCTAGCATCATGGATTCTGGTTTTCGGTTTTTGCCAATTCCTCTTGTGGGAAAATTGGACTGGCTAACCGGGTTCTTGATTGACGCCAATGAGTTTTAGTTGGTGAGCGAGGTTCATGTATCGGAGCGGATACAGCACTTCGGGTAAGGGCCCGGAAGAGGCTTTGTCATACAGACCCTAGTAGTGTGGATTTCAGATAGATGTGCAGGCCTGGTCGGTGGTCGCCTGAATGCACCATGACTTTTCGGCACTGACCCCTCGACTTCAACCGACCTGTCGTGGCTGCCGTCTCCAGCCGGTCAGCGGCTTCTAGACCCTCATTCGTTCAGTTGAGCAGAAACTTCTTTCGCCAGCTCGATGAAAACCCGAGCCGCGGCGCTCTGGTAGGCGCCTTTGCGTTGCATGAGGACGGCGGTGCGCTGCAAGCGTTCGGGCTCGAGTGCGATCGCCACCAGGTCGCCATGGGCGAAGGCGGTGTTGGCGGGCAACAACGTCGACAGCGTGGTCCTGCGAACGATTTCGATCACTGCACCGAGTGCATTGGCCTCCATCCGCACTTCAGGGCGTATTCCGTGCTCGCGGCAGTAGCGATCGATCTGTTCGCGGGTCGCGAATTCCGTGCTGAGTAGAACCAGCGACTCGCCGATCAGGGCCTGAGGGCCAATGGAACTTTCCTGCGCCAGGGGGTGGGTGCGGTTCACCACCAGGGCGAGGGTTTCGATCAGCAAGGGCAGGGAATCGATGTCCGGGGTGTGTATTTCATCGAACGCGATCCCCACGTCCAACGCTCCAGCGATGAGCAGGTCCTCCATGCGCTCCTGGGAGATCTCCTGCACGTTCAGGGTGATCTGCGGGTAACGCGAGTGGAATGCCTCGACCAGGGGGCCCACCAGGTAGGTCGTGAAGGTCGGTGTCACCGCCACCCGCAACGACCCGCGACTGAGGTCGCTCACATCATGGATGGCTCGCCTGGCTTCGCGCAGTTCCTGTGAGGCCCGGCGCGCATACTGTAAATAGACCTCCCCGGCATCGGTCAGACAGGTCGTGCGTCCAGAGCGATCGAACAGCTGGGCGCCGAGACTTTCTTCCAGGAGCTTGACCTGCTGGGACAGCGCAGGCTGGGAGACATGCAACGCCGCAGCGGCCCGCGTGAAGCTGTGATGCTCCGCCACGGCGAGGAAATACTGGATGTGTCGGGCAAGCATGGATTTATCCATAAGATAATCTGATCAACAGCATAATAAATGAGACTTTTACCTTATGTAAGTCCACCCCTAATCTTGGCTTCAACAACCCGCGACATCGAGGACGAAGCCATGAAGGACATCATTGACGGTTTTCTGAAATTCCAGAGGGACGCCTTTCCCGAGCGGATCAAGCTGTTCCAGGACCTGGCCACGCAGCAGAGCCCAAGGGCGTTGTTCATCTCATGCTCTGACAGTCGGCTGGTGCCTGAGCTGGTCACCCAGCGCGAACCAGGCGATCTGTTCGTGATCCGCAACGCGGGCAACATCGTGCCTTCCTATGGCCCTGAGCCGGGCGGTGTGTCGGCCTCGGTCGAATATGCCGTCGCCGCGCTGCAGGTCGCCGATATTGTCATCTGCGGTCACTCCGATTGCGGGGCGATGACCGCCATTGCCACCTGCAAGTGCCTGGACCACATGCCCGCTGTGGCGGGCTGGTTGCGCTATGCCGATTCCGCCCGGGTGGTGAATGAGGCCCGCCAGCATCCGGACCAGCCGACCAAGGTCGCGGCCATGGTGCGCGAAAACGTGATTGCGCAATTGGCCAACATCCAGACTCACCCGTCGGTGCGCCTGGCCCTTGAAGAGGGCCGCGTGACCCTGCACGGCTGGATCTATGACATCGAGAGCGGGCGTATCGACGCCTTCGATGGCAGTACCGGGACCTTTGTGTCCCTCGCCGACCACCCGCAAGTCCACGCCGTTTCCAAACCAGCCAGGCAAGTTGCCTGAACCCGATATCAACCGAGGAGATAACCCCATGATCCAGACACAAGCCACCAAAAGCCTTCGCCAGGCCCTGACTGAAATCATCGTGATGGCCAAGGCCCGCAAAGGCCTGTCCTACGCGCAACTCACCGAGGGTACCGGCCTGTCCGAAGCCTTCGTCACGGCAGCCCTGCTGGGTCAGCACCCGCTGCCTGCCAACGCCGCGAAGGTCGTGGGCGAAAAGCTGGACCTTGACGCCGACGGCATCGCCTTGCTGCAGACCGTCCCGGTTCGTGGCTGCTTCGAGAACAGCGTACCGACCGACCCCACCCTCTATCGCTTCTACGAAATGCTGCAGGTCTACGGCACCACCCTCAAGGCTCTGGTCCACGAGAAGTTTGGCGACGGCATCATCAGCGCCATCAACTTCAAGCTGGACATCAAGAAGGTCGAAGATCCGGAAGGCGGTTCCCGTGCCGTGATCACCCTGGATGGCAAGTATCTGCCGACCAAGCCTTTCTGACCCTGCTGTGAGTCTGCCCGGCGTCTGACGGCGACCGGGCTACCCCCCAACCCCTTATCTCAGGCTGCGCCACCCCGGCGTGAAGCCAGGCCTTTTTTCGCCCTCAATACAGGTGAGTTGCCATGAAATATTTATTCGCTTTATTCCTGGGTGGTCTTTGCTCCGTTGCAGTAGCCGATGAACTCACTGCCCAAACCCCGCAGGTTACCGTCGAGTCCTATCGTGACGCTCAGGACCTGGATATCGCCCACGTGGTCGCCAGTACCGAAATACCGGACGTCTGCGGCGTAGTGCCTGTGCAGATGACTTATGACGACTCCAAGGGCATTCGGCACACCATCGCGTACCACGTCATGGGGACTGGCTGTACCCACTGATCATGCCTCTCGTCAGCCTGTCTGGCGCCCGATCATGCGGCGCCAGCGGCGGGGGACCTTGGCCGCAGTCGCGGGGCCCGGTTCCTCGGGAGCCAACCCTTCCTCATTCCGCGTTCTGACGTTTCAACGCGGTCGTTGCGATCCGTTCCGCCAAGTCCACATTCGACCGCATGCTCGCGGTTGACTTCCTCGTTTTTCTGGCACGCTTCGACTCAATCATAAACAAGCCTTGGATCAGTTTCTGGCCGCAGATGCTGGATGAGGTTCTGGCAGGCGTGTGATCGATGTGGGATCAGTGGGGTGCAGGCGCAGCGGCCATCGTTGCCCGTGGCCTTCCTTGCTGGCAACGGCAGTGGCGCCAGGCGTTTCGCGGTTTTGCCGTTGAACAGGATGAGTTCGGCAGTCATGGAGCCTGCTTGGGGCGGGTGCGGCTGCGGTATCTGTGAGCGAGTGGGCGACGCAGAGGCAGGGATCGGCCTTATCAGCAGACCTGATCCTTCTTGAGAAGGGTCAGGTCTGCTGGATGCTTGGCGGGGGTTAACGGGATGTTCAAGTCAATCTGGCTTGTATTGAATGGCCGGCCTTGGAGAAAGGCGCGTTGAAGCGATATTGGCGCAACTTTACTTGCGTTGACGACGCGGCTGTTACCCAACGCTGACGTCGTAAATAACGCGCTCGCCAGTAGTATCAAAACTCTATGGCGCAGGCGTACGGCTCCTCGAAACTGAAGTTTCGCCGCGCAGTGTCATCACGCTTGGAGCCGTACTTGCGTTATAGAGCGTTCATATTGAACGAATGGTTTTCGTCACGCCCTATCCAGTTGACCAACTTGAGATATAAAGATGGATCTGGATTGATGGGACAACTTACAGCCCAAGTTCTGTCAGGCCTGGATGATCATCCGGACGGCGCCCCAGTGGCCAGTGGAACTTGCGTTCGCTTTCCTTGATCGGCATGTCGTTGATGCAGGCGAATCGGCGGCGCATCAGACCATCCGCTTCAAATTCCCAGTTTTCGTTACCGTAGGAGCGGAACCAGTTACCGGAATCATCATGCCACTCGTAGGCGTAACGGACGGCGATGCGGTTATCGGTAAAGGCCCAGAGTTCCTTGATCAGGCGATAGTCCAGCTCTTTCTTCCATTTGCGGGTGAGAAAGCCCTTGGCCTCTTCGCGATTGGTCGCGAATTCAGCGCGGTTACGCCATTGGGTATCCAGCGTATAGGCGAGCGAGACCTTTTCGGCATCGCGGCTGTTCCAGCCGTCTTCGGCGAGTCGGACTTTCTCAATCGCCGATTCGCGAGTGAAGGGAGGAAGTGGCGGGCGAGTTTGGGCATTGGACATGGTAGTGCCTCCAGTCTGGTTGGATAAATCGGTATGGGTAACGTCTTTTGAAACTCAGGCCCTTATGAGGAGGCCTCTAACAACAACTATGCAAATTCCCTTGCATGGTCGGCTGCGCGATAATCATCCAGCGCGGGTGCCATAGTGATTGCGCCTTCCATTAATATTATTGACTGCCCGGCTTAAAATCAGCGTTTGCTCGATATTCAGTGCCCGGTCAGCCCAAGCGTATAATTCAGTCGTTTCTGCCTGCGCACTTTCGCAAACTTGCGGATGGGGATCATCTGGATCCCCAAACTTCTCCCGCAGTGTTGATCATCCACAGCCAGAAAGACCCT
The DNA here is from genome assembly GCF_055390395.1 of Pseudomonas sp. Tof1. Classification (NCBI taxonomy): domain Bacteria; kingdom Pseudomonadati; phylum Pseudomonadota; class Gammaproteobacteria; order Pseudomonadales; family Pseudomonadaceae; genus Pseudomonas; species Pseudomonas sp. Tof1. Next base: position 2,428,254 of record NZ_AP024344.1, read on the forward strand.
CCGACTCGAACCGGCCGTGAACGGATTAAGCACGCGATCCGTCATGGGTGGGTTCATGAGTTCAATGTAGAACGATCGTTCTCCCTGGTCAAGCGACACCGGGAGAATTTTTTTCCGAGGGGGTGAGCAGGCCAAGTCGAGAGGCATCAGGGAGCACTCCGAAAGTGCTGGATCGACCCTCATAGAAACCTGTTCGACGGCCTACGTCATGCACCTGCGATGGCGCAACAGGTCGAGAAACGAATCAAGCTGCACTCCGAAGCATTTTCACGGTCCATGTAAAACGCATCGTTGAGTGGGAGGTGAACCTTGGCAAGACAGAAAAAGCCCGTCGTCGATGGCATGCATTTGACGACGCTTTCTTCCAACCGCAAGGACCGCTTCTTCGCAGCCATGGACGCCAGCCACAGCGCGATGATCGTGACCGATCCGGCGCAGCCGGATAATCCGATCATTTTTGCCAATCAGGCATTCCTGACCCTGACCGGGTATGAGCACGACGAGGTCATCGGACGCAATTGCAGGTTCCTGCAGGGCCCGCAGACCTGCAAGGACACCCGACGGCAGGTGCAGTTGGCGGTCGGGCGGTACCATGAAGTGTGTGTGGAGGTGATCAATTACCGCAAGGACGGCTCCTCTTTCTGGAACGAGCTCTTTATTTTCCCGCTCTTCGATGAACGTGGCCGACTGACGTATTTTTTCGCCTCCCAGTTGGATGTGAGCCAGCGTCACGATGTGGCGCTGCGCAGGCGTCGGGCCCAGGACCTCGAGGCACTGGGGCAGCTCACCGGCGGTATTGCCCACGATTTCAATAATCTCCTCCAGGTGATGGTGGGCTATCTGGAATTGATTCAGTTGAGCGCAAAGCGTCCTGGCAGCGATCCGCAGCGTATTTTCAATAGCGCCAATCGTGCCAGGGCCGCCGCCGAAAAGGCGCAAACCCTGACTCAGCAGTTACTGGCGTTCTCGCGCAAGCAACGGCTGGAGAGTCGTGTGTTCAACCTGAACACCTTGTTGAGCCGCCCCGGCGTCATGGCGCGTGCGCTGCATGACGTCCACCTGCAGGTTGATCTGGCCGACGATCTGTGGAACTGCCTGATTGATCCTGGCCAGGCTGAGCTGGCGGTCCTGCAGTTGCTGACGAACGCCCAGGAGGCGCTGGAGGGCCGCGTCGATCCGACAGTGACCGTCAAAACCTGCAACGTGCGGATTCCAGGCGACGCCAAGCTTCAACGGGAGGGGTTGGCAGAGGGGCGCTATGTCAGCCTTTCGGTGAGTGACAATGGCAAGGGGATAGCGGCGGAGCTCCAGGACAAAGTCGTGCAGCCGTTCTTCACCACCAAGGAAGAGGGCAAGGGTTCTGGCCTGGGGTTGTCGATGGTGTACGGCTTTGCCAGGCAATCGGGGGCACGGCCCGCATCCATTCATACCCCGGTGTCGGCACCACGATACGCCTGTATTTTCCTGCAGATGACAGCGAGTACTGCGACGAGCAGGCGCCGACAGCGCCTCTGTCGCTGCAAGGTTGTGAAAGCATCCTGATTGTGGAGGACCGGCCCGAGGTGGCCGAGCTGGCACAGGTGATTCTGTCGGATTACGGCTATCAGATAGACACCGCGCACGATGCCGCCCAGGCATTGGCCCTGCTCCAGAACAAGGCCTACGACCTGGTGTTCAGCGATTTGATCATGCCGGGGGACATGGACGGCGCGGCACTGGCGCGTGAGATATCCCGCCTGTATCCGCACACCAGGATCCTGCTCACCACAGGCTACGCGAAAGACGCGCTGGAGCGGGCCAATATCCAGGTGCATGAGTTCGAGGTGCTTCCCAAGCCTTATCAGCCTGCTGACCTACCCCGAAAGATACGTGCCGTGCTTGACGCTCAGTGACACCGGCGCAAGACCGCGCTGGTCATGGTGAACCTGGGAGAGGGCTACCCAGGGCAGGTGAAAATCCTGTCGTTGTCAGGCAAAGCGTACACCGGCACAGACCTCTGAAATCCACCTCCCTATACAGCCCTTGCGTATTGACGTGTGGGGGCATGGGCTCAGGCGTTTGCCCGAGCCAGCCTTGGCGCATTGGCCAGATAAAATCCATAAAAAAGCCCGCACTGAGTACGGGCAAGACAGGAGTGCTTATGAGCAGCCTGGAGTGACCAGACTCACTATTGAGATTTAAAAAACCTGAGCTTTCTCGATTGTTTTTCCAGGTTGCCGACGGATGGTGGAGGTTCTTGAACAAGCGCGCCATGCCCGGATAGGCGGGTTCAGGTTGCGGTCTTTTTGCTGCGTACTTTGCGCGGGGTCGACGAGGAGGGTGCCTTGCTTTTTGAGTGTTCCGGTTCAGGTGGCGCGACGCTGCTCTCGACAGAGCCCGACAACTCGTCAGTGCCAGCCGCTCCCAGCTCATCCCTGGCTTGTAGCCAGTGTACAAAGTCCCGGCCATCAGGTTTGCCTTGCTGCTCCCAGATGCGATAGGCGGTGAGCCGAATCGTTTCTTCGTCCATTGTGATTCTCCCGTTTAAATCAAAGTCGTCAGGAATAAATGAAGCTGCTGACCGAGTCCGACTTGATGATGGGCAAGTCGATGGCATGGATCAGACCGGCGGCGATCGCTTGTTGCGGGTCAATGATCCTCGGTGCGGCGATCAGGTATTTTTCGGTTTCCAGTTTTTCGATAGCGCCGTGGGTGCGCTCGGCTACGATACGCACATACAGTTGCAGGTCGTAATCGAGGCTCATGGCATATTCGGACATGCGTGAATGATCTACGGCACCCTGAACATGCCAATGAAAGGGATGAAATAGAAACTTGCTGTATTGGCAGGCGGTCCTGCGCTCGCCAGCCAGGAAGATGATGTTGCCCATCGACTCGACTGTACCCAGATTGTGGGTATGCACGGGAATCGGCAGAGACAACAGAAAGTTGTACAGGGTAAACCCGTAGCTACATTCACCCCCCATGGTCGCGATATTGAGCACCAGCTCTGATGCGTCTTGCTGTACGGCCGCCGAGGCCTTTTCGATCAGTTGGCTGCAGGTGGAGGCGGTGATGGGCCCGGTGAAGTTGATAATGTGTAAAGGCATGGTTTCGCTCCATGAGGTAAACAGGAGAGCGCAGCTCCCCTGTATCAGGCACGTCAACGGTTGCGCCCGCTACCATGGCTGTTTCCACCACCCTGTTTAGCGGTTTCGTTCACACTCATATGGCCTTGCTTGTCTTGAGTACTCATGCTGGATTTCCTCTCTGTCAGAGAGATTTTTAGAATTTAATGCTGATGTGCCAGGGTTTTTATCAAATAGCGCAGCCTTATGGATGGTGTAATAGGTTTCTTTCACAAACGGGGGGGGCTGAGATGCACCGACGATGGCTTCGGACTGTCTGATCCTTCGCTGATGTTCGTAACAAGGGGGTGAATTCGAGGTCGGGCCAGTCTTGGCTTCAGGACGTGTTTCCACGCCTCGCTGGCGATTATTGTGCTGCTTATCAATTGACGTTCCCATGATCGATATCCTTGGTTTGACTGCATGTTTTCTGGCGATCTAGGCTATGTACGAAATCGCTTGAAACTTGGTTATGCGGCGTTAAAAACCGGCTCGGAATGCTCATTGACAACCAGTCAAGTCGGGCGCGACCCCGGGCGTTCCTCGCCGGTTTTTGCCTTGCCTAACCTGCGTTTCAAACAATTTCGTACACAGCCTAATTCGTGCTGCCGGCAACTATTCAGAGAGTGGCGGCGATGGGTGTGTTTTCTTTTTTTTCGAAAATGGCGACGAGCGGCATTCGGATAAATTTATACAAGTCGGGTGCCGCTTCGTATAAGTAGGCTGGCGGGGTTGATATTAAGGTGATGGCAATGACCGCTTGGCTTTCTGCTTGCTGATAAAGAGCAGCGATGAGAACCGAATCTGTCAGTGAGCAAGTCTGGATTGACTCGGGATGCCCTTTCGTGGGATACATTTCGGCCGCACGCTCAACTTCTCAGTAACTTGCTATAAATCCCGGTGCGCACCCAATTAATTGGGTTTGTTTTCTTCCTGAATGAATAATCACCTATCTAGTGGGACGCCCTTGCGATGCCTTCTACTCTTGAATTGCGTCGTCTGATTGAAACCGCATTTCTGCCAACCCCGTGCATCTGTACGGTCGATCAGGGGAAAACCCTCACGATTCAACTGATGGACGCAGATACCCGGCAGGAGCAGCTCACCGTCACCGGCATTGACCCTCAAGGTTTGAGGTCGATTCGGGCCATTGCGCTTCTGGTCGCAGAGATCAAGGAGGAGCTCAGGCTCAATGCGCGAGCGACGGATGAGTCCGCAGACACCTGAGGTGCCAATACCCTGACATCGCCCTATCGAGGTGAAAACTCGAATAGCTGGGTACCGCCACCTGAAAAGTTGTACAGAATTCTAAAAGATGTACACGTAAGCGTCGGTTCGTCTACACCCCGGGCATCTGCTTCAACACCCCTTCATCTTTGACGCCACCCCGCAACAGCTCCCCCTGCGCTCAGCTTTTCTGAACAATTTCCCCCTTTGCAGACTCCACCGAACAGGCAACGTGTCGTGATGGAGCGCGAAGGGTACCTGGCGATCCGCAAGGACTGCCGGGTGGGCCAATCCGGTCTTGACCACCACAAGCGGTCGGTGAGGCAGTGACAGCCTTGGCGTCCGTCGAAAAACACCTGGGGAGAAAGGGGTATGTCCACCGCCGCAAACATCATTGCTTGTCTGCATAAGCACGCCTTGCGGTTCACCACCGCGCCGTCGTGCACCGCAGGCAGGATCGGCGAGAGGGCATGGGAGGAGCTGCGTGAACCAGCCTGAATCCGCGGACGAGCAAAGTCGCGATTACCCGGTACGCGAAGACATGGCCTATCAGCTCAAAGTCTGGCGATTTGAGCGGTGGGGTTGGTATGGCTTGGTCGTTATCGTGTTGATGGCATTGCTCGGGGTTTTTTCTCGTGGGCCGCTGAGCACCCGGGAGCTTCACAGCCAGGACGGCAGGGTAACGCTGCGCTACGAGATCGTTCACCGCAACGGCTCGACCAATCCCATGAAGATAACCGTTGCCAGTGGCCGGGCCCATTCGCAGGTCGAGTTGGCGCTGGACGGGGATCTTTTCGAGGGATTCAGCATTGAAACCCTGCAACCCGATCCGATCAGGACGGTCAGCTCCGCACGGGGGCTCAGGTTTTGGCTGCAGACCGACGCTCAAGGACAGGCCACGCTTTATCTGATGCTGCGAGGCGATGGCCTGGGAGGCTACAGCAGCCGCGTATCGATAGCGGGCTCCTCGCCCGTTGAACTGACACAATACATCCTACCGTAGGTGCACCATGGACTCCGTGTTACGAGCGGCCGCGATGTACGTGGCCTTGATGATCCTGTTCAAAATCGCTGGAAGACGCTCGCTGGCGGAGCTGACCACGTTCGATCTGGTATTGCTCATGATTATTGGCGAGGCCACGCAGCAGGCGCTGCTTGGCGACGATTTCTCGTTGACCAACTCCATCGTGGTCATCGTCACGCTGATTGCGGTGGACGTGGGCCTGTCGCTGTTGAAGCGACGATTCTCGACGATATCCCGGCTGATCGACGGCGAGCCCACGATTCTCGTCGAGCACGGCAGGATTCTGCATGAGCGCTTGCGTCAGGCGCGTCTGATCGAAGCGGATCTCATGGAAGCGGCACGTTCAAACCAGGGCATCGAACGCGTGGACCAGATCAAGTTCGCCATACTTGAGCGAAATGGAAAAATCTCGGTCATTGCGCAGGATCAATGAGGGAGTCATCAGCGCCCTCAACCACATTCGCGTAGGCACGAGCTGCCCTGCCGAGCAGCGCGGCGCGCTCGTCGCCGTCGATGAAGCCTTCGTCGAAGTACTCATCGGCCAGCCGCACGAGCTCTTCATGCTGCTCCTGGGCGTTCATGTGGCTCTCCGGTTTTTCCAGCAGTTTTTCCCAAGCCTGTAAGGCATGTTCCTTTCGGTCTTCGTACATGGCACACCTCATGGAATGATGACGAGCGCAAGGGCTCAGGCCTCGGTTGAACGACAGTACGGAAAAGCTCGGCCAGGGTTCCAGGCGTTACCCTCCAGGACTCTCGTTGGCCGATTGGCGCATGGCTTTGGCACGCTTTTCCAGTACCAGGTAGCTGGCGCCCGCGAGCAACAGGGGGATGAGGTAGTAGAGCGTTCGATAACCCAGCAGTGCGGCCACCAGCGGGCCCTGGTCAAGCTGGTCGTGGAGCAGGGCGAGAAAAACCGCCTCCAGCACACCCAGCCCTGCGGGAATATGCGTAATGACGCCTGCGACACAACTGATCAGCAGAACCCCCAGGACCGCGGGATAGCTCAAGGGAGCCGGGAGCAGCAGGAACATGAGGCCCGCCATCAACGCCCAGTTGCTGGCACCGAGCCCGACCTGAAACAGCGCCAGGCGCAGCGAGGGTAAGGTGAACTCGTACCTGCCCCAGGCCCAGGCCCTTTGCCTGGCCCACCCGCAGGCAAGCAGATAACCCCCGGCGATGACGACCAGCGTCAGTCCGATGAGCTGCAAACCGAGCGCCCCCAGGCTCCAGCTGTCCGGCAAGGTCACCAGACGCAGGGAAAACACCACGCCGGCCAGGGCCGCATAACCTATCCAGTTGGTGACGATCCCCAGGGTAATGATCTGCGTGACCGTGGCAGTTTCAAGCCCCAGGCGCTTGTAGAGGCGTAAACGCAAGGCGATGCCGCCGATCCAGGTGGTGAAGTTCAGGTTGAAGGCATAACAGACAAAGGCCACCGGCAGAACATGCCGCACCGGCAGCGTGTGGCCGGTGTAGGCGCGGGCGAGCAGGTCATAACCGCTGACCAGTGCGTAGCTCAACAGGGCCATCGCCAGACCGAGCAGCAGTGTCCCGGGTTCATAGCCTTGAATCGAACGCAGGACCTGGTGCCAATCCAGGTGGCGGGCCATCCAGTAAAGCAGCGTGCAGACGAGCGCCACAAAGCACAGTGTCAGCCACTGCCGGCTTCGGGCCTGCCAGGCCTTGCCCGTCATCAGCGCTCTCCTTCCTGGCAACTGATGGGCTGCGCGTGGGGGGCCAGGGGGCGCAGGTATTGCTTGTGCGCCGGCAGCCAGCCGGCAATCGTCGGAAAATGCCGGATGCAGTGAAAGCACAGGAAGATCAGCGGGGCCCTCCACCAGAAGCCGCGGACCATGCGCTCGAGGGTGATCCGCTTGCAGTCGTGGCGGATGAGCTGTTGAAGGTGATCGTGCAGGTGCTTGTTGAACACGTCATCGCGAATGAAGAGATTGGCTTCCAGGTTCAAGGCCAGGCTCAACGGATCGAGGTTGCTCGAACCCACCGTGGCCCATTGATCATCCACCAGCGCGACCTTTCCATGCAGTGGCCGACGACAGTATTCCAATACCCTGACGCCATCGCGTAGCAGGTGGTTGTACAACAGCCTGGAGAGGGCACGCACCCAACGCAGGTCCGGCTGCCCCTGCAGAATCAGCGTCACCTCCACACCCCGCCGGGCGGCGTTACGCAGCTCTCGCAGCAACCGGTAACCCGGAAAGAAGTAGGCGTTGGCGATCAGCACGCGAAAGCGGGCGGCCTGCAGGGCTGCCAGGTACTGCTCCTCGATCGTATTGGTGTGATGCTGGTTGTCACGGTCAAGCAACCGTGCCCATGCCTGTCCGCGCAGACGGCCGTCGGGCGCCGCCCGCTGCTCGGGTGGCTCTTGGCCCAGCAGGCGCAGACAGCAGGCCTGCACCTGGGCCACGACGGGGCCGGTCACCTCCACCGCATAGTCCTGTTTGGCCATGGGGCCGGATTCGTCCAGGTGATCGGCGCCATAGTTGAGCCCGCCGACAAACGCCCGCTGGCCATCAATCACGACAAGCTTGCGGTGCAGGCGCCGAAAGAGATTGGTACGCATGCCCATCCATCGCGGTTGAGGATCGAAGACATGCAGGCGCACCCCCGCTGAGGTCAGGGCCTGGATGAAGGCGGGAGGCAGGTCGGCGGTACCGTAGCCATCGACCGTGACATCGATCTGCACGCCCCGTCGAGCGGCTTCGACGAGCACCTGCTGCAACGCCTTGCCCACGGCATCGTCCTGGATGATGAAGGTTTCAAGCAGCACGCGTTGGCGAGCCTGGCCGATGCTGTCGAAGACACGGCGGTAATAGTCGTTGCCATTGATCAGCAACCGGACGTCATTACCTTCCAGCCAGGGGGCGTTCACAGGGCCAGCTCCACCACCAGCGACGCATGGTCCGACAGGTGCGACCAGGGGCGTGTGCTCAGTACGCGTGCGCCCAGGGGCGAAGCATTGCGCACATAGACCCGGTCCAGGCGTAGCCAGGGAAACCGCGCAGGAAAGCTGCGTGCCGGCGCACCTTCAAGCTGGGCGAAGGCTTCGACCCAGGACTTCTCGCAGAGCCGGCGGTCAGCGCGTCGACGCCAATCGTTGAAATCCCCGGCGATGATCACCGGCGCGTCGGGGGGCAATGCCCCCAGGTAATCGAACAACAGATCGATCTGGTTCTGACGCTGGGCTTCGCGCAGGCCCAGATGCACGCAAATGGCGAACACCCGGGCATGCCCGGGCACATCCAGTGTGCAGTGGAGCAGCCCGCGCTGCTCGTTGCCCTGGACCGAAACATCCCGGTTGCCATAGGCCAGGATCGGAAATTTGGAGAGCAGGGCATTGCCGTGATCCCCATGGGGATACACCGCGTTGCGTCCGTAGGCGAACTGCGGCCACATGCTGTCGGCCAGGTACTCGTACTGAGGCAATGAAGGCCAATCGGGGTAGCGCTGCTCGTGTTGGCGATGGCTGCCATGCACTTCCTGGAGAAACACCAGATCAGCCCCGGTGCTGCGTACGGCCTCGCGCAACTGCGGCAGGATGAAGCGCCGGTTGAACAGGTTGAAGCCCTTGTGCACATTGAGGGTGAGCACCGTCAGGCGATGTATCGCATCGACAGCCGGTGGCAGGCTGGCTGGGCCTGGTACGGGGTTGACCTGGTTCACCGTTCTCCTCCTTCCTTCCGGGTCTGGCCTGCGCGTGTCGGCTTCACTGTGAGCGGACCACGCGGGCGCGAGGGGGCTGATTTCGAGCTGTCCCCTGTAGCTGCGACCGGGCCTTGCGCCGTGCAGTTCAAGAAGAATCCGTGCGCCCCGGATAGCCGGCGCCCTGCGGGTCGGCAGGCCGTCACGACGGCCACGCTCCGTTGATCGATCCGGCCGAACTATTGATCCGCGGGGTCAGTCGGCTTCCCTATAGGGTCAACAAAGGGAGCCCTCCCCATGAGCGTTACGGCGAAGCAACGGTGTGTGGTGGCCTACGGCAGTGTCGGGGCCGGGGAGCATGAGGAACAGACCAACCTGGCGCTGGCGCGCTGGTTGGCACAGATTCTCGGCTGGTCATTCACCGACATCAGGTCGCAGGACCGCGGGTCGGCGCAGGCGCTGTATTTCGTTCCTGCCCACACCCTGGTCGGTGAGGAACGGGTCGAACTGGGCATCAGCGGTGTGGAGGACCTGCTGGGTGGCTATGTGCAACACGCTTTCATGGCCACCAAGGCGATTTCCCACCCGTTGCTTTCCCGAACGCGCTGGCAGCCGCAGGGGTGGAATCCCCAATTCGCGGAACGGGTGCGGGCCGTGGTGCTGGCGGGCCTGACGGTGTTCGATCGGGACGATGCCCGGCACGCGGCTATTGAGGCGCTGCGCTCAGGGCCCTTGCGGGTCAAGCAGGTGCAGGCGTGCGGCGGGTCCGGCCAGGCGGTGTTGCACGACAGCACCGATCTGGCGCAGTGGTTGAGTGGTCTTGATGAGCCCACCTGTGCCCAGGGCATCGTCCTGGAGGAAAACCTTGAACAGGCCGTGACCCACAGCGTGGGACAGACCCTGATCGACGGTTTGCTGATGACCTATCACGGCCACCAGCACCAGGTACTGAACCGGCACGGTGAGTCGGTGTACGCCGGCTCCGACCTGTTGCTGGTACGTGGCGACTACGTCGATCTGCTGGCGCGGGACCTGGAGCCGCAAGTGCGCAAGGCCATCGAGTATGCGCGCGTTTATGACACTGCCGCCGCGCTGAGCTTTCCGGGCTTCTTTGCTTCGCGTCGCAACTATGACGTGCTGCAGGGCATGGGCAGGGAGGGAGAATCGAAGTTCGGCGTGCTTGAGCAGTCCTGGCGGGTGGGCGGCGCGACGGGGGCCGAACTGGCAGCGTTGCAGGTGTTTCGTGAGCGCCCGGCGGTGAAGGCCGTTCGTGCTTCCACCCATGAGGCCCATGCCGAATGCCCGCTGCCTGAGTCGGCACGGGTGCTGTATCGCGGCCCTGATGGCCGGGGTGATTTCATTCTCAAGTATGCACAGGTCGATGACCATGATTGCTAACAGCGAACCGGTGTGGATCAACGTCGAGGAAGACTCCATCGCGGGCAATTTTCTGAGCCCCCGATCCAAGGTCCCCGGCGTGTTGTTCGTGCACGGTTGGGGAGGGAGCCAGGAGCGTGACCTCAAGCGTGCCCGGGGGATCGCCGGCCTGGGCTGTATCTGCCTGACCTTCGATCTGCGCGGGCATGGCGCAGAGGACAGCCGACAGGCGCAGGTCACGCGTGAAGACAACCTGCGTGACCTGTTGGCCGCGTATGATCGGCTGCTGGCGCATCCCGCCCTGGATACCTCATCGATCGCTGTGGTGGGCACCAGCTATGGTGGCTACCTGGCGACGATTCTCAGCCAGCTGCGCAAGGTGCGCTGGCTGGCCCTGCGGGTACCCGCCATCTATCGTGATGAAAACTGGCACATGGCCAAACGCCAACTCGATCGCAGGGATCTGATGCAGTACCGGGCGAGTCACATCCAGGCGACTGAAAACCGCGCCCTGAGAGCGTGTGCGGCGTTTCGGGGAGACGTTCTGATTGTCGAGTCGGAGCATGATGAGCATGTGCCCCATGCCACGATCATGAGCTACCGGGCTGCGTTTCAACAGACCCATTCGCTCACCCACCGCATCATCGATGACGCCGACCACAGCTTGAGTACCGAGGTCGCGCAGGATGCCTATACCTCCATTCTGATCGATTGGATCACCGAAATGGTGGTGGGTGAGCGATTGAGTATCTCCAGCCTATAGGATCGGTTTGCCGCCGGTGACGCCATAGCGTGACCCCGAGACATAGCTGGACTCGTCAGAGGCCAGCAGCACGTAGAGCGGCGCGACTTCCACGGGTTGGCCGGGCCGCCCGAGGGGCGTCTGTTGACCGAAGTTCCTGACCTCTTCAGGCGGCATGGTGGCCACGATCAGGGGTGTCCATATCGGACCGGGCGCCACGCTGTTGACACGAATGCCTTGGGGACCGAGCAGTTGCGCCAACCCGGCAGTGAAGTTGGCAATCGCGCCCTTCGTGGTGGCATAGGGCAGCAGGGTCGGCTTGGGCGCATCGGAGTTGATCGAGCTGGTATTGATGATCGAGCTGCCGCTGGCCATGTGGGGCAGGGCCGCCTTGCAGAGGCGGAAGATCGCCGTGATGTTGATGTCGAAGGTTCGCACCCACTCCTCATCGGCAATGTCCTCAAGGGTCTCGTGGGTCATCTGGTAGGCGGCATTGTTGACCAGCACGTCGATGCGCCCGAATGTCTCGACGGTTTTGGCCACCAGTTCGCTGCATTGCTCTTTCTGCGCTATATCGCCGGGCAATAACAGGCACTGGCGACCGGCCTGTTCGACCCAGCGCGCGGTTTCCCGGGCATCTTCATGTTCATCCAGGTAGGCCACGGCGACATCGGCGCCTTCGCGCGCAAAGGCAATCGCCACGGCGCGGCCGATGCCGCTGTCGGCGCCGGTAATCAAGGCAATCTTGCCTTGCAGGCGGCCGGAGCCCCGGTAGCTTTGCTCCCCGCAATCGGGGTAGGGATCCATGGCTTTCTGCGAGCCGGGAGTGGATTGGGGTTGGGACGGAAAGGGAGGGCGAGGATAGGTTTTCATACGTGCGTCTCCATCAGAATCAGGGATGGGCAGTTCAGCGATGGGTCGTTCAGTGGCGACTCATGCGAAGTTGCCTGGATTGAGTTGTCCGGTAGGAGCCAATGCGATACCGCTGGGACATCTGACTGTTGCCGGCTGTATCGCCTGACGCCGAATGACCTGCCAGGGAGGTCGTCAGGCGGCCACGAGCGCCTGCGCAATGGCCTGGTTGAAATCGTCCAGGTCGCCGGGGTTGCGTGAGGTGATCAGCGTCCAGCCATTGGCCTGGCATTGCGTGACCGAGGCATCGATCCATTCAGCCTTGGCATTGACCAGGTCTGTCCGTACGCTGGGGTAGGAGGTGAGCGTTTTGCCTGCGATCACGCCGGCGTCAATCAATGTCCAGGGCCCGTGGCAGATGGCGGCAACGACCTTGCCTGCCTGGACAAAGTCGTTGATCAGACGAAGGGCCTCGCCATCCTGGCGTAGCGTATCGGCGTTGACGGTACCGCCGGGAATCAGCAGCGCATCGAAGCCGCCGCCGTTCAGATCCGCCAATCGAGCGTCGGATTCGACCTGCCTGTCCTTGTCGGTATCGTGCAGGAAGGTCTGGGTCGCACCGCCTTCGCTGGACCCATGGGTGACCGTCGCACCCAGCTCACGCAGGGTCTGCAGCGGTTTTAACAGTTCATCTCTTTCGATACCGGTGTTTGAGGTGATGATGAGTATGTGCTTGCTCTGGAGTGGTGAGTTCATGAGTGAAAGTTCTCCGGTTTAAATAAGGGGGGGCTTCAGTTGGCGCTCTACCTCCTGTCTGACCTCATGGGCAATGCCGTAGGCCGGTGATTCATGCGCGGTGGCCACCTTCGGGCGGTGGCCTCGATCGGGCTCAAGCGATATCCCGGTCCACCAGTTGCAGATGCTCGATGGCTTCTCTGGCCTGACTCTGCGCCTTGGCCTTCAGCGTCTGGTAATGGCTGAAGGTTTCCGCATCGAGGTCGGGGCGCTCCAGCAGTTCATAGGCGGCATGCTGAAGGGCATAGGCCCTGTCGAACAGTCGCCGGTTCTGTTCGAGCGCGAACCGTTTGCAGGCTTCGAGTGGGGCGTGATGAGCTTGGGTTTGCATGGGTTCCTCCTGATTGAAAATGAGCGGTGGCGGCTGGCAGAACGGCTGCCATACAAGGTCCGACTTCGACCGGGCGCAGGGATTGCAAATAAAAGCATTGGAAAAGCTGTGGCGTTGCGCCGTTAACACAGCAGGAAAGTCGAACGGTCAAAGGGAAGCGCCGCCAGATCGGGTAGCGCCTGCCGGCGAACCATCAAGGCCTGACCCATCACCTCTTGCGTTTGGGCAGTACGCTGCTCATCACCTGTTTGGCGGTCTGCAAGAGGATGCCTGCTTCATCGGGATCGCCCTGGGCCAGGGTCGAGGCCATTTTTCTGGCCTGTTCGAGCGTGATATGCGCCGGCAGCGGTGGCACGTTGGGGTCGGTCTTGAACTCGATGACCACCGGGCAGTCGGCGGCCAGGGCCTGCTCCCAGGCCGCGGCGACGTCCTCTTCGCGCTCGACGAAGATGCCCTTGAGGCCGATGGAGATCGCAAACAGGTGGTAGGGCACGTCCGGAATGCCCTGCGAGGCTTCGAACTTGGGATCGCCTTCCATCACGCGCTGTTCCCAGGTCACCTGGTTCAGGTCTTCATTGTTGAAGATGGCGCAGATCCAGCGGGGGCTTTCCCACTGCCGCCAATACTTGGCCACGGTAATCAGTTCGGCCATGTTGTTCATCTGCATGGCGCCGTCGCCGACCAGCGCCACCACGGTGCGCCGAGGGTGGGCGAACTTGGCGGCAATGGCATACGGCACCGCGGCCCCCATCGAGGCCAGGCCGCCGGACAGCGAGCACTGCATGCCCTGGCGGATCTGCAGGTCGCGGGCAAACCAGTTGGCGCAGGAGCCGGAGTCGCTGGTGATGATGGCGTGGTCGGGAAGACGGGGCGAGAGTTCGAACACTACCCGTTGCGGATTGATCGGATCGGCCTTGGCCAGGGCGCGTTTTTCCAGGGTTCTGTCCCAACTGGCGCGCCAGCTTTCGATCTTCTTGCGCCACTGGCGGCGTGTCTTGTGCTCAAGCAATGGCAGCAGTGCCTGCAAGGTCTGGCTGGCATCGCCCTGCAGATTGACCTCCATCGGGTAACGCAGGCTGAGCATGCCGGGCCGCAGGTCGATCTGCACCGCACGCGCCTGGCCTTCCCTGGGCAGGAACTCGGCATAGGGAAACCCGGAACCGATCATCAGCAGGGTGTCGCACTCGTTCATCAGCTTGTAGCTGGGCTCGGTGCCCAGCAGGCCAATGCAGCCGGTGACCCAGGGCAGGTCATCAGGCAGGGCTGCCTTGCCCAGTAGCGCCTTGGCGACGCCGGCTCCGAGCTTCTCGGCCACGGCGATGACCTCTTCGGTGGCCTGCAACGCGCCGGCGCCGACCAGGATCGCCACCTTGTTCCCGGCGTTCAGGACCTCGGCCGCGCGTTGCAGGTCCTGCGCATGAGGGATCACCCGCGGGGCACTGTAGCCTGAGCCGGAATGCGCGGTGCCATGGGCGCGACCTGACTCCTCGTATTCGAGGTCCTGAAGATCGTTGGGCAGAATCAAGGCTGTGACGCGTCGCTCACCGATGGCGATCCGCAGTGCCCGGTCGACCAGGTGGCGAACCTGCGAAGGGGTTGAGGCCTGCTGGACGAAGGCGGCCGCGACGTCCTTGAACATCGACACCAGATCCAATTCCTGCTGGTAATGGCTGCCCAGCGCCGTGCGTGCCTGCTGTCCAACGATCGCCAGTACAGGCATATGATCCATCTGCGCATCATAGAGGCCCGTCAGCAGGTGTGCAGCGCCCGGACCTGAGGTGGCGATACACACGCCGGGTTCGCCGGTGAATTTGGCGTGGGCCGTGGCCATGAAGGCGGCCATTTCCTCGTGCCGGGCCTGAATGAACTCGATCTTGCCCTGGCTGCGGTTGAGGGCACCGAAGACACCGTTGATGCCGTCGCCCGGATAGCCATAGAGGCGTCGAAAACCCCATTGATACAAGCGTTGCACCAGAAAATCGCCTACGGTCATGGTCATTGAACACCTCACTGTTCTCCAAAAGGGCATCGTGATGGGGCTTTCACCCTGGCCACCGGCTCACGCCACGGATCATTGACGGGGCGCTGGGCTGACGGCGCCCGAACGCGGTGGCCGGCAACGGCTGCGGATCAGCCGCAGCTGTCGCCAGCGTCTTCAGGGGTTAGCTGAAACTCATTCTTGGCTTGCTCCCAGGCCTTGCGGGCTTGCGCGTACCTGGCCGCGGCCTGCTCCTTGGCGAGGCGAAATTTCTCCAGTGTGTCCGAGGTGACGACACCGTCGCTGAGCAGGTCGTAGGCTTCGTCATCCAACCGGGCCGCCTCCCTGAACAGGCGGTTGCTGCGTTCGGTTGCCGCGAGCCAACGGTTTTGGGTGGTCTTTTTGTTATTCGCTACTCGGTTCATCGCAGTCCTCCTTTTTCTGGCTTGTCTTGCAAATGAAGGGAATCAACCCGGCTATCTGTCGCAACAGGCGGTCAGTCGGGTGGCGGCGGGATATAGGGTTTTGGAACAAAGGGCGCTTCGCCGGAGCGCCACCATTTCACGTTCTCGACGCCATAGCGTTCGGCGAGCGGTTTACTGATCCGTTTGACGCGCTCTCGGGCGAATCGGGGAATACGGCCTATGCCCGCATCACAACAGGCCCAATGCCAAGCCTCGGCGTTATTCATTGTGGGTGCCCTGATGATGAAAGACTTCTGCTCGCCGTGAAGAAAGTATTCGATGATGAAAAGTTGATTGTTCATTTTCCCTCCTTGTTGTTTGAGTTGGTCGGGCGGGCAAGGCAGGAGGTTCAAATTATTTGAAGGTTGAATTGAATGGCGTGATATCAATTAGCCTCTGGGTTTTTATTTAAACGCGTGTATGGTTTGTTGTTCGGATTAATGTTGTACAGATATTTTTTCTTGTACATGTTTTGTATAGGTTTTAAATGATTGGCGTCATTTCATAAGGCGTGGTTGGATCGTCGTGAAACAAGCGGGGGATGGGAGGAACTAACCGGGAACTTGGCGGGTTGAGTCGGTTCGCCGCGAATCGCTGAATAACATCGGATATCGAGGATGGAAGGGCGTTCTTGCTCTTTCGGGTGCGGTTATTTGCCTGGGGTATCTGAATGAGGGGGTGTACACAAGTTGTGGTTAACCCATTATTCAGCGCGCCCTCCACCTGGAAGAGTGCGACCGTCGCCGCACTCGTTTGACGTTTACAGGGGGTTTTTGCTGCGAGTGAGTCCAGACCCCAGATCCGCACCGGTGAGAGGGTTGGCTGCCGGGTCCGACTGGGTTCGAATTTTCATGGCTTCAAGCACATCCTCGTCGGCAGCGGGCAGGTCCACGCTGGCGCTACCGTCCCCACCATCGAGCGCCGGTTGAGGATTGTCGACGTACTCGAAATCCTCGTCATTGTTCCATGGACCGCGCAGGTCAGGCTCGCCCTTGGACATGCTGAAATAGGTATTGGCGAACTCAGGCATACCCGGCAGCTTGCCTTGGGGGAAGTTGGGTTGAATAGCGTGCAGGGCTTTCTCGAACGACTTCTGGTGAGCAATTTCCCGGGTCATCAGGAAACCGAGCGCCTCCTTGATACCGGGGTCGTCGACCACGTTCATCAACCGCTCGTAGACGATCTTGGCGCGGGCTTCGGCAGCAATGTTGGAGCGAAGGTCGGCGGTGGGTTCCGTCATGGAGTCGACGTAGGCCGCCGTCCAGGGCACGCCGGCGGAATTCACCAGTGGGGCTCCGGCCCCGTAGAGCAGGCTGGTGATGTGTGAATCATTGCCGGCCCCGTTGAGGGATCGATACAGCTCGCCTTCTGCCTGGACGCCCTCTGCCATCTGGCCCTTGGCGCCCCGGTTGAGCATGACAATAATCGAGCCGACGATCTCCAGATGGCTCAGTTCTTCTGTGGCAATGTCCATCAGCAGGTCCTTGCGGCCTGGATCCTCTTCGGCCAGGGCCTGGGTGAAGTACCGGGCGGCGGCGGCGAGCTCGCCATTGGCACCGCCAAACTGCTCAAGCAGCAGGTTGGCAAGGCCCGGGTTGGGTTGCGCGACGCGTACGGTGTATTGAAGGCGCTTATTGTGTAAAAACATGCTGAATCTCCTCGGGCGCATCGGTCTGTCTGGGTCGCACAAGGCATCACGGCCGTTCAGGTGATGGGCCCTTCAATATCAGGATGAAAAGAGGGGTTGGCGAGAGGGTGACCAGGCCCCGATGTCCCTGAGGCCTGGTCCGGGTTACACGTACTCAGGATTTCTGCCCACCGGAGTGGCTATGTTGGCCACCTTTTTTCCCCGCTTCTGAAGCCTTTTCACGGTCTTCGGCAAAGTTGCCGCCGCGACCGCCGTTAGACTCGTTGTCCTGGGCGTCGCTGGCATGCCGGCCCCCGCCGTGACTGTGCTCACCGCCTTTGCGACCGGCTTCGGCGGCTCGTTCCGGATCATTGGCGAAGTTGCCTCCCGATACCTGGCCTCCCTTGCGGCCTGCTTCAGAGGCTTTTTCACGGTCATTGGCAAAGTTTCCAGGATTGGTGTTTTCAGTATTAGCCATTTTATCTCACCTCATGATTGTTAAAGTACGAACCGTTGGCCCGTTTAATGTTGAGGAGAGAAAACGCTCAAGGTTTTTTTATTCTTTTATAGGGGCGACGGATGGATGTTTATTGAAGGTTCAACTTGTTTTGAGTTTATTCGATGGTCAGTCGATAAATCGTCTCGCTAAATAAAGCCTCTGTGGGGCGCGTCGACTGCTCGTGCGCAGCCTCAGGTTGAGAATGATTGAAGGTCGATTGTCAGGGCTGGCAAGTAACGGGCGATAGTGGGGTGATCAAGTGCCCGGGAGCGTGACTCAATGTGCCAGCATCTTGATGTGGATGCTTTCCATGATCCATAACGACAACCCCACCAGCAGCAGGATGATGACCAGCGAAAAAACGAACGCAATCAGGTTCCAGCGCTGCTCGGCGGCTGTATCCAGATGCAGGAAGTACTTCAAGTGAATGAAGACTTGCACGATCCCGCTCAGGATGACCAACCAGGCCGTGAAGTGGCGAGGGAGTGTCGGGAACATGACCAGGCCGAAAGGGATGATCGTCAGCACCAGGGACAGAGCAAATCCGATCAGATAGGACGTTCTGCTGCCATGGCTTGAACCGGCTGAGCTGTTAATGGGGCTTTGGGTATACATATCAGGCCACTCCCAGCAGGTAGACGACGGTGAACACGCAGATCCAGATGACATCGAGAAAATGCCAGAACAGGCTCAGGCAACTCAGACGCATTGCCGTGGTGCCGTTGATCCCCCGACGGGCGACCTGGCACATGAGAACGGCCATCCAGATCAGGCCGATGGCGACGTGCAGACCGTGGGTGGCGACCAGCGTGAAAAAGGCACTGAGAAAGCCGCTGCGGGCAGGGCCGTACCCTTTCTGAACCAGATGGTGAAACTCATTGATCTCCATGCCCACGAAGGCGGACCCCAGCAGGAACGTCAGCCCAAGCCAACGAATCACTTGTCCGGCGGCACCTCGGTTCAGGGCGAGCATCGCGTAGCCATAGGTAATGCTGCTCAGCAACAGCAACAGGGTTTCTCCCAGGACATAAGGCAGCTCGAAGATGTCGACCGTCGAAGGTCCACCGGCGACGTTGTCGCGCAGGACGGCGTAACTGGCGAACAGCGTCGCGAACAGAATGCAGTCGGTCATCAGATAGACCCAGAAGCCGAACACCTTCAGGGAGCCCGCGTCTTCATGGCCCTGTTCGTGGTTATGGGCGATAGCTTGATTCAATACCGTGTGAGTCATGATGACGCCTCCGTCAGATGCTGAAGCCGGGTTTTCTCGATCACGGCGACTTCCTGCGCGGGTATGAAATGGTCGGTGTGCTCGTCATGACTGCGAACAATCAGGGCCACACCGGCGGCGACCAGTCCCAGCACTGCCAGCCACCCGATGTGCCACACCAGGGCAAAACCGCATAGGAAGGTGAAGAGACTGATCAGCAGGCCGGCCGAGGTGTTGCTGGGCATGTGGATCTGCCGGTAGTCGGTGAGGGTGAGGGTGCTGATGCCACGCTCCTTCATTCCCCAATAGGCATCCAGGTCATCCACTACCGGTTGTTGAGCGAAGTTGTAGACCGGGGGCGGGGAGGCTGTTGCCCATTCCAGGGTGCGCCCGTCCCAGGGGTCTCCGGTCTTGTCCCGATTCTTGTCGCGATCGCGAATGCTCACCCACAGTTGCACGGCCTGGCACGTCACTCCACAGAGAATGATCGCCACGCCGATCAACTCCAGCATCAGCCATGGGCGCCACTCGGGGTTGTTGAAGTGATTCAGGCGTCGGGTCATGCCCATGAAACCCAACACGTAGGACGGCATGAAGGCGAAGTAGAAGCCGATCAGCCAACACCAGAAGGCGGTCTTTCCCCACTTGTCGTTCAGACGGAAGCCGAAGGCCTTGGGGAACCAGTAGGTCAGGCCCGCCATGTAGCCGAACACCGCACCGCCAATGATGACGTTGTGAAAGTGCGCGATCAGAAACAGGCTGTTGTGCAGCAGAAAGTCCGCCCCCGGCACCGCGAGCAGCACACCGGTCATGCCACCGATGCTGAACGTCACGATAAAGCCCAGCGTCCAGAGCATGGGTGTTTCGAAGCGGACCCGGCCTTTGTACAGGGTGAACAGCCAGGTGAAGATCTTCACCCCGGTCGGCACGGCGATGATCATCGTCATGATGCCGAAAAACGCGTTGACGTTGCCGCCGGCACCCATGGTGAAGAAATGATGGAGCCAGACGATGAACGACAGGATCGTGATGGCGATGGTTGCCCATACCAACGAGGCATAGCCAAACAGGCGCTTGCGACTGAACGTGGCGGCAATTTCCGAAAAGATGCCAAATGCCGGCAGGATCAGGATGTACACCTCCGGGTGTCCCCAGGCCCAGATGAGGTTGACGTACATCATCGGGTTGCCGCCGGCTTCATTGGTAAAGAAGTGCATGTCCAGGTAGCGGTCCATGGTCAGCATCAACAGCGTAGCGGTGAGGATGGGAAAGGCGGCCAGGATCAGAATGGAGGTACACAGCACCGTCCAGGTGAAGATCGGCATCTTGAACAGGGTCATGCCCTGGGTCCGCATCTTCAGGATGGTCACGAAGAAGTTGACCCCGGTGAGCAGCGTACCGATGCCGGAGATCTGCAACGACCAGATGTAGTAGTCGACCCCGACGCCAGGGCTATAGGCGAGCCCTGAAAGAGGCGGGTAGGCCACCCAGCCGGTGCGGGCGAACTCGCCGACCCCCAATGACACGTTGACCAGCACGGCTCCGACCACGAACAGCCAGAAGCTCAAGGCATTGAGGAAAGGGAAGGCGACATCGCGGGCGCCGATCTGCAGCGGCACGACGACGTTCATGAGCCCCACCACGAACGGCATGGCCATGAAGAAGATCATGATCACGCCATGGGCGGTGAAGATCTGATCGTAGTGTTCCGGGGGCAGGTAGCCGGCTCCCCCACCGGCGGCCATGGCCTGCTGTGTCCGCATCATGATGGCGTCGGAGAAACCGCGCAGCAGCATGACCAGTGCCGCGATGATGTACATGCAGCCGATCTTCTTATGGTCCACGCTCGTGAGCCATTCGCGCCACAGGTGGCCCCAGTACCGCTTATGGGTCACCCAGGCGAGCAGGGTGACGCCGATCAGCGCCACCACCGCCAGGGTGTACATGATGATCGGCTCATCGGTGGGGATGGCGTCCCAGGTCAATTTTCCGAACATGTCAGGGCTCCTTCGACATCATGGGTTGGGGCTTGCGGTCATGGATTCCGATGGCACGCATCCCGGTTTCCTTGCCCTTGGTTCCGTTGGATGGGTTCATCCCCTCGTACTGGTCCACAATGGCCTGGAACAGCGTTTCATCGACGCGGGAGTAGTAGGTCACCGGATGGGCGATGGTGGGTCTGGCGAGCCTTGCGTATTGCGCGTGATCCAGTGATCGTGGGGCGGTTTTCACCTTGGCCACCCACGCCTCGAACCCGCTGGCGGTCGTGGCATAGGTATCGAAGTGCATGTCCGAGAAACCGGGGCCGTTGTAATTGGCGGCGATGCCCCGCAACTGCCCCGTTTCGTTGGCGATCAGGTGGAGCCGGGTCTGCATGCCGGCCATGGCGTAGACCTGGCCTCCCAATGCGGGAATGAAAAATGACGTCATCGCCGCGTCGGAAGTGATGGTGAAGCTGACCGGAGTGTTTACCGGCAGGGACAGCTCATTGACACTGGCGATCCCCAGGTCGGGATAGATGAACAGCCATTTCCAGTCTGTCGCCACCACCTGGACATTCAGCGGTGCGACCTGCGACTCGAGGGGCTTGTAGGGATCCAGCGAGTGGGTGGTCCGCCAGGTGACGACACCCAGAACCAAGATGATGAGCAGCGGCACTCCCCAGACGACCGCCTCGATCCTGTGTGAGCTGGCCCAGCGCGGTGCGTAGGGCGCAGTCTTGTTGCTGGCGCGATAGCGGTAGGCGAACCAGAAGGTCATGACGATCACCGGCAAGACCACAACCAGCATCAGCGCCGTGGCGAGAAAGATGAGGTTGCGCTCGTCAATGGCGACTTGGCCTTTGGGGTTCAACAGAACGGCATTACACCCCTGTAGCGTCATTGCACTGATCAGGAAAGACAGATGAGGTTTTTTGATTTTCATAGGTGCTCCCTCACGCGCACTGCATTCAGTGCGGTGTGTGTTTCAGTGCGTTTGAATCGGTAACAGGGGTATGGAAAAGGCGTCGCCCGGATTGGTTTGAACGGATGTTTTTTTTACGGACGAGCGGTAAAACTGGCGAAGCGGCCAGTTGCGCTGTGATTGCCTTGTGTCGGGCCTGGATAAAAACAATGGAATTATTATCGCGGCGGCCGGGTCCTTGAGTTTCAAGCGCTTTTCAGGAGAGCAGTCATGTATCGCCGAGGATCTGTCTCCGGGCAGCCCGACAACGCGTAATGGAAACTGACCACGAGAGCCTGTTGCGATGCCCCGGATCCTGACGTCTCGGATCAACGAGGATGACCTGACCGAGCAGAATGCCAAGATGTTCGGCTCTCCCAAGGAGCGCCTGGATTTCTATCGCCGTGAAATCCAGTACGAAACCACCATCCTGTCCAATCGGACGGACGCCTACCTCACGGCCCAGTCATTTCTGGTCATCGCTTTCGCTTCCTGTATGAGCAACGTCAATCCTGAGTGGGGCAAGCTGTTCACGCTGTCCCTGCCGCCGATACTGGCCTTGCTCGGCATTCTCAGTTCCCTGAACGCCTGGCCTGGCATCAAGGCGGCGTACGAGATCATCGATCACTGGCACTTCAAGCAAAGCCAGCTCTTGCAGAGCGAGCCGGTGATGGGATTGGCCTATGATGAGTCGCCGTTATTCTGCGCCAGTGAATCAACGCACAAGGGGTACCGCAAATCGCTGCTGTTCTCCCTGCGTTCACCGCTGCTTTTTGCCCTCTTCTGGCTGTTGCTCGGAAGCTGGTCGGTGATAGTGCAGACCGTCAGCTTCTGATTCGACTTGCAGGATGAAGCGGCAGGGCGTGGACCTGTTTGGCAGGCGGTCCCGTTCGGGTCAGGTGTCATCCTGCTTCGCCCTCAGGCGCTCATAGCGGGCAAGCATGGGCTGGGTACTCAGGCCATGGATCAGGATGCTGAGGGCGACCACCGAGAGGGTCAGGCCGACACAGGTCCCGGCCAGGTCCGCGTCCAGCCCGTGATTCAAGGCGTAGAAAAGGTAATACAGGCTGCCGATCCCGCGGATACCGAACCAGCCCACCAGC
This sequence comes from Pseudomonas sp. Tof1, assembly GCF_055390395.1. Lineage (NCBI taxonomy): Bacteria > Pseudomonadati > Pseudomonadota > Gammaproteobacteria > Pseudomonadales > Pseudomonadaceae > Pseudomonas > Pseudomonas sp. Tof1. The sequence continues at coordinate 2,451,193 of NZ_AP024344.1, forward strand.
CACCGTTGAGGCGTCTGCAGCAGTGGGCCCCAAGGCAGCAGCAGGACGCTCGACGGCCGGATGACGAGAAACAGGAGGGCGCCGATGATCACTGCCCGCCCGTCCCAACAGTTCACGATGACGACCCCCAGCAGGGTGACCAGGAACACCTCCATGGCCCTTTCCACCAGGTTACCGAAGGCCAGCATGTCCCCCATCATCACCCCCGCCGCCACCTGGGCCTCTTCCAGGGCATCGACATCGCCATGCAGGGCCAGGTGCGGCTCGACGTTCTGGTGCCCGACCACGGGCTGCACCAGGTGCTCGGCGGGCGCTTTGGCACTGTCCGAGGAGAGCACTTCCGACCGGCGCAAGCCGAGCGCGGCCGCGAAGACCGAGAGAAAACCATACCCCTGCAATGCCTCTGCAATCACATAGGCCAGGGCGATCAGCGCCAGCGTCAGGTAGTCGTTGGGCGAGGAGGTGCTGTCCCGGTTTCGGGTTTGCATCAGCAGCGTCAGCCGGCCCAGCCCGCGCCCCATGCCGTAGCCGATCAGCAGGCCTGCCGGAACGGCCCACACCAGATCCTTGCATAGCCACTCCAGCCAGCCATCGCTGGTGCTGCCTGGCGCCTGGAGCATCGCCAGCCCCAACAGGACGAATGGAAAGGCCACCCCGTCGTTGAGTCCTGCTTCGCCGGAAAGGCCGAAACGCACCCGGTCGTGATCCCTCGAGTCGTTCACCTGAACCATGGAGGCCAATACCGGGTCGGTAGGGGCGAGGATCGAGGCCACCAGCACAGCGGCTCCCCAGGGCAGTCCGAGCAGATAGTGCAGCGCCATGCCGGTGGCCGCAATGCTCAGCAGCATCACCGGTCCGGCAAGCCCCAAGGCGACTCGCCAGCTGGGGTCCTTCAGAGGCAGGCGCAGCTTGAGTCCGCACACGAACAGGGAAAACAGTACGGCGACCTCACTCAGGTGCTCCATCCAGGACGACGCCTGATGAAGGTCCAGTTGCAGCCAGCCGAGTCCGGCAGGACCCATGGCAATCCCCATGACCAGGCAGGCGGCCGAGGTGGTGATCGGCATCCAGCGCAAGGCGGAGGAGGTCAGTGCCAGGACCAGCAGGATTCCGCCCAGCACGCTCATCCACAGGAGGAAGCCCATGGCGGGGCTCAAGTGCCCAGCGCAGTGAGAAAATCGCCGAAGCCGCCGCGCACGCGACAGTCGCTGCGACTGCTGGTGGAGACACTGTTGCGGGCGGTCCACACGATTCGAGCCCCGCTTTGCTGCAGGTCGTTCACCAGTTGTACATCCTCGTGCAGTGGCAGGGGTTGAAAGCCGCCGGCCCGTTGGTAGGCCCTGGCACAAATGCCCAGGTTGGCCCATGGATGTGGCGATGATGCTCGCGCGCCTGGTAGTGCGCCTGATAACGCTGGCGCAGCCGGGCATCCTGATGAGCCTGCCAGTGCTCCACATGCACGGTGCCGCACACGGCATCGGCGCCAAATGCCAGTTGGCAGAGCAACCAGTCGGGAGGGACGCAACTGTCGGCATCGGTACACGCCAGCCAGCGAGCGCCGTTCTCCAGCATCAGGGAGGCGCCGGCCCGGCGGGCCATGCCGACGTTGCGTGCGTCGATGCTCAGGGTGCGAACGGCATGTGCCACGGCGATGGAGTGGCTGGCATCGCTGCACTGATCCAGGACGACAAGGATCTGGACGGCTTCGCCCAGGCGTTCCACAGGGCGGGCGGCCCGTTTCAAGGCCTGGAGGCATTTCCCCAGTCGCTGGGCCTCGTTATGGGCAGGTACGATCACGGCGATCATAGGCAGGTCTCCTGCAGATTGACGACGCAGGGCTCCGGGCTCCAGAGCTCCAACAGAAACTGCGCTTCCTCATGGCGCACGACCCGATGCAGGGGCAGATGGCGTTCGAGCAGGGCATGGACCTGGCTTCCGTCCTGTTCGCACCCCGCGATGGGCGCAAGCCAGTGGCAGGCCAGCACTTCACCCCCGGGCGCCAGGCTGTCGAGGGCCTGGGCGATAACCTGGCGCCAGTCGCAGGCACTGAGGTAATAGCCGATCTCGCCCAGTACGATCAGGTCAAACGGTCCCGCCGGCCAGGTCGTGGGCAGCCGGCCCTGTTCGACCACCGCGTGGGGCAGGTCGCCCAGGCGTGTCCGTGCCAGGCGCACGGCCGTCGGGTCGCCGTCCTGGCACAGCAGTGCGTCGCAGCGGCAGGCCAGGGCGGCACTGAGCTCGCCATTGGCACAGGCGGGCTCGAAGACACGCCCATAGCGTTGCCGTGGCAGGCAGGACAGGATCAGGTCGCGTTTTCGTTGCTCGTACCAGCGGCTGCGAAATTGCCAGGGGTCGTCACTGGCGGCAAACAACTGGGCGAAGTAGTGCTCGCTCACACTCATGTGAATACCAGTTCAAAGGGTTGCAGAAGCCTTTCGAGGGCATGGGCCTGCAGCACTGGCGCGGTGTCCTGATCAGGCACTGTCTGGCTGCGGTGAGCGGCGATCGCCCGACGCTTGAGTGAGAGCGTCGAGGCGTCGAGCGAGAGTTTGCGAGCACGTTTCCACGGCAGGCGGGCATCGTTCGGCAGGGCCCAGTGCCACGCCCACACGGGGGCTTCGAACAGCATGGCCTGGCGTTGTCGGGCTGCCCCGGCGCAGGCCCGCCCAACCGCTTCATGGTCAGCATGACCATCCTCGCGCCAAGTGGTGATCACGCGATCCCCGGGTTCGATCCATTGCGACAGGTCGTGGCACAGCTCGGGTTCATGGCGTGCAACGTCACTGTCCGGCAGCCCGAGGCGCAACCATTGCAGCTGCGTGGTCTTGAGTCCCAGTTCATGCAGGGCGGCCAGGCTCTCCTGGGGGCGCACCTGCCGAAGCCGGTGTTCAGTCCAGCGCGTCGACCCTCGATGGCTGGCTTCGCCGTCCGTCACCGAGATCAACAACAGGTTCGGTGCCGGCTGTTGCGCCAGGCCCACCAGCAGCCCCCCGCACATCAGCACCTCGTCATCGGGGTGCGGTGCGACCACGACCAGCCGGCATCCGTCGGGAACGAGCGTGTTGCGGCTGATGGGCGGCACCTCCGCCAGGGACACCGAGCGTTGCCAGTCGGCCAGGGGCGTGCCGGTTCCCTCAATCGCCTTCGAGTCCATGGCGGTGCTCATAGCTGCCAGCTCCCTGGCGCCGCATCGGCCACCTGGTGGCCCAGCTCTGCCAGGTCCCGCTCGGCATGGCTTTGCCGCAGGTACACCGGAAGGTCGGCAGCGAGCCGGGCAAAGTGGGGATCACGACAGTAGGGGCTGGCCCCCAGCGCACGTCCCACATGAGCGCTCACGTTCGAGGCGGCTTCTTCCACCACTGCCCGCAAGCGGCGTACGGGGACGCTGGCCTCGGCCTGCGGATGCGCGTCGATCCAGGCTGCACATTCGCGCAGTGTGGCTCTGGCGGCGCACAGGGACGCCTCGACGGCCCCCAGGTGGGCGTTGGCATGGGGATCGGATCGCCGGGTGCAGCAGTACTGGCGCAGATGCTCGGCCAGGGCCTCACTGGCCCCATACCAGCAAGCGGCAATACCTGCCCCGCCATGCCAGAAACCCGGACGCTCCAGATAACGCCCCGGTTGACCCACCGGGTACGCAGGGGTGTCGCGAAACTCGAGCTCAACGCTGCCGGTGTCTGCCATGCCCACCGCGTGCCAGGTGCTGGCGTCCAGGTGTTGGGTGGGCTCATTGAGATGGATGGCGACCAGTTGCTGACGGCCTTCTTCATCCCAGGCGGTCAGTAGTGCGCGATCGATGTGGTGGGCACCCGAGCACCAGGCCTTGCGCCCGCGCAACTGCAACTGCGGGCCGCGACGGGCGACAATCCGCGTGCTGGCAAAGGGCGGCTCGGCGGCCCAGACGCCCCAGATATGCGGGTCCTCCAGGTGCCGGGCATCACATTCAGCCAGGATTGCCAGCGCATCGGTATGGCCTTCATAGAGTTTGGCCAGTGAAAGGTCATGCCCGGCCACTTGGGCCAGTTTTTGCCAGCGCTGCAAGGTCTTGCCCTGGCCTGGCAACGGCAATCGATCCAGGCCGTGGGCCTGCAAGGTGCGCAGGGTTTGAGCGGCAGGCGCAGACGCCGGAAAACGGCTGAGCAGGGTTTGCAGTACGTCATGCTGGAGGGTGTCGGCATGGGGCATGCTCATCATCCTTGGCGGGTGGAACGGTGGAGAACCATTGCCTAAGGTATGAAGCAGAGTGCTTGAAGGGAGTTCAATCCGATTGCGTTTGAACGGCAGCGGTTGTGCAAGGCAACATCCGTATCGAGCAGGAGTGGCCTGGTAGTTTCAACTCATCCCGAAAGGAGAATAGACTTTAAATATGAAACACCCATGATCGGTAATTTCGACATTTTTTAGGGCCATCAATGCTCTGGGTTTGACTTCTTTATTACAGCCGGATTTTTCGATTTATAGAGAATATACCGAAGCAGAGACTATCCAGAATAAAGGGACAATCTCCGAGAGTCGTCATGCCTAGCCTGAGAGAGCAGGGTGCAAGGCTTGCAAAAAGAGGCGCAAGGGCCGCAGCCCCTGCGCAAGGACTCAGACATCAACTGCGGCCTTGACCACCGTGGCTATGCTGGCCACCTTTTTTACCCGCTTCAGAGGCCTTCTGCTTATCGTTGGCGAAATTGCCGCCCGACGCCTGACCGCCTTTCTTGCCGGCCTCGGATGCCTTTTCACGATCGTTGGCGAAGTTGCCTGGGTTCGAATTGCCTTTACTGGTCATGATGATACCTCTGGTTCGTTGAGTTGTTTCGCTCACCGCAGGGCGAGCATTAACTGGGATTGGGGTGGGTGGGAGAAGTTGGAACTAAATTTTCTTCTGGCGATGAACGGTAGTTTGCTGTTTTTCTGCCGTTTGATGCTTATAAGCAACCGGCGTGCTTCTGCAATAGGGGTATAGAGAGGGGAGGGCGGTGCGGCATTGACGTCGGCTTGGCCGCTTCGCCTTGAGGTCTTTGGCACAGGGACAGGAGCGCTGCGCCTTATCAGACTTCGACCGTCGCGAAGCATTCTTTCAGGCCCGGTGCCGATGAAGCGAAACGGCGAATTTCCGTCAGCAGGACCGGTCATCAGCCATTGATGAAACGGAATGGAATCTTTCCTTTGCGCAGCGGCTCTTCCCCTCATGAGCCACTGATTTGAAGGAGTACTCGATGACGCCAGTCAAAGCGCTGAGCGCAAGCTTGGCACCGCTACCGTGCGCGCCACTGCGCAACCTGTACCAGCAACTGCTGGCCCTGGGTGACGAGCCGCCCGTGGAGCTGGCCTGTGACGTTCTCCACCAGCAATTGCAACAGGTGGAACCGGCTGCCCATCCGCTGCCCACTCAATTCCATCAGCTGCTGGCCTGGGTCGAGGGCCACTGTGCCGAGGTCGCCCGGCAGTACGCTCACTACCTGCAGGAACGCCGCCAGGGCGCTGGGCGACGTTATCTGCGCAACAAGGCGCATGCACTGTACTTCCTGCAGGCCGTGGCACCGACCAAGCTGGTCGATGGCGCCTGGCTGTACGGAACGTTGAAACACTGGAGGGACTATCGCTATGACGGTCTGATCACCACCTATCTGCAGGAGCTGGGGGATGGCGAGGCCGCGCTCAATCATGTGGCCCTGTATCGCCGGCTGCTGGCCGATGAAGACTGCGAGCACGATCCGGATCTGGGCGACGAGCACTATCGGCAAGGTGTGATTCAACTGGCGCTGGGGCACGCTGCCGATGCCTTCCTGCCGGAGGTATTGGGTTACAACCTGGGTTACGAGCAGTTGCCCCTGCATTTGCTGATCTGCGCCTACGAGCTGAGCGAATGGGGCATCGACCCCTACTACTTTACGCTGCACGTCACCATCGACAACGCCAGCACGGGTCATGCGCGCAAGGCCGTGCAAGCCGTCAGCGAACTGAAGCCGATCGGCATGGACGCCAAACAGTACTGGCAACGAGTGGCCCGCGGTTATCAGCTCAATGACCTGGGACTGGGCACGCTGGACGTGATCAGGGCTTTCGATCTGGAGCGGGAAGTGGTGTCGATGCTGGAGCGCAAGCGACTGGCCGGCCAGTACCTGCATGCCGATCGCTGTCGCTTCGAAGGCAGGACCGTCAACCAGTGGCTGGAGCAACCGGGGTGTATTCCGGCGTTCTTGCAGGCCTTGCAGGACCGGGGCTGGATCCGTCGTCACCAGGACCCGCGAGACAGTCGCTTCTGGCGTCTGATCGAGGGTGACGCCGCGGCGATGTTCGGGGTGTTCAATGGCTATGAGAAGCAACTGATCAAGGATTGGATTGCGGGAAGGTGGCAGGACTCAACGCCTGTTGGCATTCCCCGGGGGGAGTGGCCCATCGCCGGGCGGCGGAGGATGCTCAAGACGATCCGGAAACCTGCCTCTTGCGCCAGGTGTTGAACCGGTATTCACCTGACCAGCAGATCGCGGTGCTGTTGCCCTGGCTATCCGCCCCTCGCCATAGCCGGCCCGCCGGGCTCTTTGCCGCCCGCACCTTCCTCGAACTGCGTAAGCGCTTGCGCTGATTGCTCAGGAGAGCGGCCATGAATCCTTGCGACTACACGCTGTCGCGCCAGACCGACCAGGCGCTGGTGCAACTGGGGCGGCGTCTGCAGGCGGACGGCTACCGTTTCGTCACACCCACGCCATTGACGCACCAGCGGGTGCTGGCCCGATCACCGCTACCCTGTGCGGTGGATCTTCGCGATGTATTTGGCTGGTCCCGACCCTTCGAGCCCAGCCTGCTGGAGGCGGCGCAGCTTGCCCAACTGCAGCAGGCCGGGATCTTGCGGGAAGACGCCGGTCGCCTGCGCAGCACGATTCGATGGTCGAGCCTGGGAGACCTGCTGCTGGCCCATTCCGCGTTTCCGACCGAAGAGCCGGATGCCGTGTTTTTCGGGCCCGACAGTTATCGGTTTGCCGGTGTGATCACAGACTATTTGAACCAGCGTTTTGCACCGGTGCGGCGTGCCGTGGACATCGGCTGCGGCACCGGTGTCGGGGCCCTGCTGGTGGCGCGTGCCCGGCATGATGCGCAGGTGCTGGCCGTCGACATCAACCCGCGCGCCCTGCGCTTGAGTGCGGTGAATGCCGAGCTGGCCGGGGTGCGCAACCTCAGCGTTTACCACAGTGATTTGCTCGACAGCATCGAGGGGCGTTTCGATCTGATCGTGGCCAATCCCCCCTACATGAACGACAGCCGGCAACGAGCCTATCGTCATGGCGGCGGGGCACTGGGCGAGCACCTGTCGTTGCGCATCCTCCAGGCTTCCCTGCCACGGCTGGACGTCAACGGTGCGCTGGTCCTGTACACCGGCGTGGCGATAGTCCAGGGGCAGGATCCGTTTCTCGAGGCCGCCCGGACGCTTCTGGTCGATGGGCGCTATGGCTGGACCTATCGGGAACTGGACCCTGATGTGTTTGGCGAGGAGCTGGACAAACCCGGCTATGAGCAGGTGGAGCGGATCGCGGTGGTGGTGCTCACCGTCACCCGTCTGCCCTGAGCGATGAGGCCCGCCATGTCCTTCGATCACGGCCTGCCACAGCGTCTGGGGGTCGAAGAAGAGTATTTCATCACCGATCTGGACAGCCGGCAGATGGTCGCCGAGCCTTCGGCCCAGGTGCTGCGCGATTGTCGTGAGGCGCTGGGCGCGGGGTTCGCCGCCGAAATGTTCCAGGGCCAGATCGAAGTGGCGTCGCCCGTGTTCGAGCATCTCGCTCAGGCCAGCGAGTACCTGCGCCAGCGACGCTACGCACTCGACCAGGCGTTGGCGCCTCACGGCTTGGGCTTCCTCTGCGCGGGAACGCACCCAGTGGCCCAGTGGCACCTTCAACGTGCCACCGGGCAGGAGCATTTCCGGCAGTTGTTCGGCGATTACGCCCAGGTCGCGCAGCGCAGTGTGCTCAGCGGCCTGCATGTGCATGCTGAAGTGCCCCCCGGCATTGACCGCATCCGCGTCATGAACGAGGTGCTGCCCTGGCTGCCGTTGCTACTGGCGCTGAGCGCCTCGTCACCGTTCTGGCAAGGCCGCGACAGTGGCTACTTCAGCTACCGCCAGGTGGTGTGCGATGAGTGGCCGCGCATGGGCGTTCCCGAATACCTGAATGATGACCAGGCCTACGGCGACTATCTGGCCCTGCTGCGTCGCGCCGGGGCGCTACGTGCCGACACGCCGATCTGGTGGGGGATCCGGCCGTCGTTGCGCTATCCGACGCTTGAGCTGCGCCTGACCGATGCCTGTCCTCGCGTCGAGGATGTCCTGACCCTGGCCGGCCTGTTCAGCGTCATGGTGCGCCATGCCTGCCTGCACGCCGAGCCCGGTCAGCGCTACACCCTGGTCCATCACTGGTTGCTCAAGGAGAACCGTTTTCAGGCTCGCCGTTGGGGCGTGCACGGGCACTACCTGATGGACCCCGAACAGCCGGTGATGGATCTGCACCACTGGTTGGCGTCGGCCCGGCACACCTTCGGCGCCACGGCGCAGGCCCTGGGCCAGGAGCAGCTGTTCAACCAGGCCTTCAACCTGTTGCGGGACGGCACCAGCGCCGAACATCAATTGCGCTGCTTCCAGGCCCAACCCGCGCACCTGGATGATCAGGCACGTTGTCGTGCAGTGGTCGACCTGCTGCTGGCGCAGAGCCGCGACCCCACCCGCCAGCGTGCCGGGTAGTTCCGGGGATTGTTCGAGATCAGTGCCCTTGGCTGGGCGAGTGGGCGGTTTTGCGATCCCGTGCGTTTTTCCCGAAACCACGCACGTTCATTGCGCACAGACAGACCTGCAATACGATCAACGCATAGGCCTGGGCGTGCCATCCCCATATCGCCCACAGCACGTTACTGAGAGTGAAACAGACGAAGCCGATCATTCGGCGTCTGGGTTTAAGTGAGCCGATCAGCCAGGCGGCCAATACGGTGACCACCATGGCGGGCCATTGCAGCAGGTCCAGGTAAGCCATGACTTCCCCTTGATCAATCGGTTCGTTGAGCGGTGTTTGTTCACTGGCTGTGAGACGGGCACCTCCTTGAATCGACCACCCCGCGGGCTGAAGTTCTTAAATCCTTTTCCCCCGGACAATGCCCCGTGCCCGATCAACCGGGCGGCGATCCCGGGAAACCTGGCCTCGCCCCTGGTCCGAGGGCTGAGAGATTGACTGAACTGCCCGGATAGCGTCCGACCTAATGCTTTATCAACCAGGAGAACCATCATGCAAACCTATTACTTTTGGATCGGGGCTCTGGCCATCCTCTTGTTACTGGACCTGTGGGCCATCAACAGCGTCTGGAGAAGCCCCGAACCCTCTGGCAGCAAGGCCTTCTGGACGGCGGTGATTTTCCTGCTGCCCGTGGTCGGCCTGGTGGCCTGGGGAATAACCGGCCCACGTGGTGTGACCAAGGGGCCGTCCTCTCCCGAACACAGCAAGGGCTGAACGCCGGTGGCCTCGGTGCTTCCTGCTGCTGCGCCTGCTGGGCGGCTGCCTCTCAGGGTTGCCGCTCGAGGGTCAGCAGCAGGCGGCCATCGGGCTGCCGGTGTGCGGCGCGGACCGTCCCACTGTACAGCGTCTCGTTCCAACGGAAGGTGAGCGAATGAGCCGCTTCGAACTGTTCAGGCCAGGGCGGTGCGATCAAGAGTTGCAAGGTCGATGAGGGGCCGGTGGGTGAGAGTGAAAGCTGTGCCGTGCAGTGGAAATTGAAGGCGTTGACGCCGAACAGGGTGTCCTGAAGAAAATCTATTCTTATTTCCTGGGTATCGCTGTCGACCACACGATGCATGGGACTTCTCCGGGGTTCTTGAGCGCCGGGGGACGGATGACCTGCGCTTTATCAGGATGAATTCGCTGCCCGGATACAGGGCAGTAGGTCATTGGACGGATCATGCAGGGGATGATTCAACGTTTCTGCCACTGGAGAAACTGTCGGCTGGAAGATGCCCGCTGACCCACCGCGCCGGTGGTACTTACAGCGCCAGTGCTATCGGCTGACGGCATGCCCATTCAGGAGCTTGTCCATCCTCAACTGTGCCAGTTCGATCAGGTGCACCACGCCCATCGCCACCCCGCGCTGGGTTGGTTGAATCGGGTTTCCGGGACCCAGATGTCGAATCCGTCTTTATTTGGGAAAAAGCCTACAGGTGCTTGTACAGACCCTCTGCCAAGCTGATTTGAGCGTCGTGCCGAGAAGCAGTACGGCGCCGGAAATCTCAATCGCGAGGGTATAAGCATGGTTGCTAAAGCCAGGAAAAAGGGACTTTTCTATCGTCTGAAACGCGTATTTGACTGGCTCTCCCGCCGCTATCGCAGGTGGGAGGAGCCAGTGATCGGGTGGGCGATGAAGAAAGGAGTACCCGCCATGTTGGCGAGCTTGCTGGGTGGGTTGGTGCGATTGTTATTGATTGGCGGGTTTCTGGGTTTGGTATTTTGGATTCTGGTCGTTGTTGTTGGCGTTTTGACACTTAAGGAAATACTGCTTAATAGCTCAGAGATAGAGGATGAAGAAGAGCCGGTTTGGATGGATGGAGAAAGGCTTTTTCCGGATCCGTACTCCGTAGAGAATCGAATTGATCCTGCATTTCATCGTGATCTATGAGTTTAATAACTATTTAGAATTTCTCTTTATTGATTTCTGTGCAGTCCGCTGCAATATATCTTTGCCTTTTCCTCCATATTGTTGAGGGCTAATAGTTCCATCTACCAGACCTTTTAGGAAATGGCCTGTGTGTAGGCCGGCCCAGGCCAATGAGGTCATCCAGAATGAAGGCAGCGCAAGGAACATCGCCCCCATCACAATACCCAACAGAAAATCAGCCTGCTCATTGTTCAACCCCATCAACGGGTTCAGGTTCGAATGGGGCGAGCCGGACCCGTACAAGGCATCGAAGATGGTGCTGTCCATCCAGCGCGCCAGCTGGAACCAGAAGTCGACGAAGATCATCGCGAACTGCACCACCGACACGGTGATCACCGCCTTCAGGTCGTAGCTGCCGAGCACCAGCACCAGTGGAATGCAGATCACCAGCGCCATTTTCAGCAGGGCCATCACCATCGGCAGCGCCTGGCGCACGACGTCCATCGCCGGCAGGTTCGTCAGCGTGCCCATGGTCGTGCCCACCGCGCCGGTCACCCGGGCCGCAACGTCAGGAATCGAAGGGCCAATCCGGCCACCGTAGTCGGTATAGACCTTGCCCTGGGTCATTTGCTGATTTCTCGGTGAAACCACCTGCCGGATGAGCGCTTCGTCCACCTTGTCCTTGCTGGTAAACGTGGCCCACTTGGTGAAACGCTCCAGTAGCGAGCTGTCCACTTCGGCGAGCACCCGGCTTTTCAATCCCTCCTTTTCGTCACTCCACCACTGCTTGCACGTCGGGTAGCCGCCACCGCCGGGTACTTTCGCCAGGCCCGCGTCCCGCTCAGGATCGTAAGGCCATGCGTCGCGTGGAGTCTTGGAGTGATAGGTGTCGTAGAACCCCTTGTTCTCCAGGAAATACCGCGAGCCGATCCAGTTGATGTCGTTGGTCTGTTCCTCGGTCAGGTCAGGTTGCTTCATGAACAGCTTGGCGCGGGAGTAGCCGTAGCAGTCGTCGACGAAGTCGGCCACCTCCTGAGCCAGCAGTGGGTTTGTCAGGCGGGTGTTGTTCACCTCCATGCGCATCTGCCGCAGATCCGTCCCGCAGGGAATGGCCGCTACCGCGGCGCCGCTCACGGCCTTGGACGCCGAGTGCACGAAGAACCACCAGAACGGCACCTTCGCACTCTGGCCGTTCAGGGTGGTGAAGGACTTTGACCAGCCGGTGTTCTGGGGCAGGGGGGCTTGATGCTGACACTGTTCCGAACGACTCTGGTCGAACTCCAGGGTACTCAGGCTCACGGTCATGACGGGCACTCCGGCGAACAGGATCACCGCGGTCGCCAGCCACAAGCGGTGCTCGATGCTGGCGCTGGCCGCAAACGCCAGCTCGGCGCCACCGCCTTCCTCCCGGGCCTTGAACCACTCCTGCAGCAGGATGACCAGGAAGGGCAGCGCGAAGAAGCCCGAGTCCATCATCACGTTCCAGATCCCGTTGCTGACCAGCCAGCCCACCAGGGTCAGGTAGTACTCCAGGTAATCGTTGGCATAGAGCGTCATGCCAGGCCCTCCCACAGTGCCAGGGCCCGCACCAGCTCGATCAGCAGGATGCCGAGGGCGGCAATGACCTCGGCCCTTTTCAGGCTGTCGGGAACGCCCGGCTGAACCGGCAGGGCCCTGCGACGGAACCACACCCATCCCCACGCGGCGAGGCTGAAGAGGAGGAGGCGGGCGAGCAGGAAGTACCCGTAATGGTGGACCTGCCACGCTTGCCACTGAGCGAAGCGCATGAGCGAAAGCCCGCTGATGCTCACCAGGCTGCCCACGAGCAGGCTGAGCAGGGCGAGCACCAGGGGGATGAGAACAATCAGACCCAGGCGCCTGAGAGGCTTCATCGGGCCAGTGGGGACGAGCGCAGAGGGCGTGTGGCGAGGGTGGGACATGGCGGGGCTCCTGAAAGAGAAGCCTCGAATCCTCCCCAGTCCCCCTGGCAATCGCAGCCGGAAAACTGGATCAAGCCGCATGCCTTTGCTGCACAGGACCGTTTGACAGGTTTTCAGGCGACCACATATCGCCACGCGGCCGCCGGTATCAGAGACGCCTCTACGCCGTTTGCCCGGACGGACAGGGCAGGCAGACGCGCAACCGGTGACCATCGGGGTCGAGGGCCACGAACGTCAGTCCGAACGCGGCGTGATGCAGCGGCTGCTCGATCCCGGCGCGAGCCTGTTTCATCAGAGGCTCAAGCCAGGTTGCGCTTCAATTCGGCGATATGTTCCGGGCCGATGCCGCAGCAGCCACCGATCAGGCTGGCACCGCGTTGCCGCCAATCCCGGGCCCAGGCCAGGTAGCCGGGTGGGTCGAGGTCTTCGCGCAGTTCATCCAGGCCATCGTTGGCGGTGGCCTCTTTGGGTTGCGGCGGGAAAGCGTTGGCGTAGGCACCGATGGCGATATCGACGTTCAGCCCTTCGATCACCGAGCGCGCCACGTCCACGGCCGCACCAATGACTTCCGGCTGGCTGCAGTTGAACAGCACGGCGCTCACGCCCAGGCCGGCAACGACCTTGATGGCTTCGGCCACCGGCTCGCCGGAGCGCAGGCGTGGTGTATCGTCGATGTCTTCGTCCTGCAGGGTGAACGACACCCAGAACGATTTGCCATCGGCCGGCAGGTGGGCGTGGATCGCCCGGACCTCGGCAATCGAACTCTGGGTTTCGGCCAGCCAGAGGTCGACGTGCGGCGCCAGACCTTCGAGCAGCGGCGTGAGCACTTCGGCCACGCGCTCAGGCTGGAACAGGTCGGGCCGATAGGAACCGAACAGCGGTGGCAGGGAGCCCGCCACCTGCACCGGCTGCGCGCTGGCGTCGGCAGCGGTACGGGCCAGCTTGCCGGCGGTTTCGGCCAGTTGACGTCCTTCCCGGGCAAAGCGCTCCTCACCGATATGGAAGGGCACCACGGCGTAGCTGTTGCTGGTGATGACCTGGGCTCCGGCGGCAATGAACGAGGCATGCACGCCCACGACCGCCTCGGGGCCTCGCTGAGCGCCAGTGCGGACCACTCCGGCTGGCGGAACGGAGCACCGCTGCGTTGCAGTTCGCGCCCCATGCCACCGTCTAGAACCACCATCGATCGTTGTTTCATATAACCTTCCTGGATGTGCTTATGAAGAAAATTCACTATGTTCAGTGCGCTTATAGCTATTAAATAGCTGAAATTCGTTTTCAGCCAACTTTTCAGGTACTTATATGCGTTTTCCTTCCTTGCTGGGCGCAGGGCTGCTCGCCCTTGCCGCTGCTTCACAGGCTGTTGCCGGTGTCACGCTGGATCGGGTCGAGTCACGCAAGGAACTGGTCAATGTGCTGATGGAAAGCTATCCGCCGTTTTCCTTCCTGAACGAGCAGAACCAGCTCGATGGCTTCGACGTGGACGTGGCCAAGGCGGTCGCGCAGAAGCTGGGCGTCAAGCTGCGCCTGGAAACACCTTCCTGGGACGTGATCGCCGCCGGTCGCTGGAGCGGCCGCTATGACCTGTGCATCTGCTCGATGACGCCGAGCAAGGCGCGGGCCGAAGTCTTCGATTTCCCGGTCGAGTACTACGCCTCGCCGGCGGTGATCGTGGTCAACGCCCAGGATGACCGCATTCATTCGGCCAAGGACCTGGACGGTCGCAAGGTGGGCCTGACCAGCGCCTCCAGCTACGAGAGCTACCTGAACAAGAACCTGGTGATCGAAGGTGCCGAAGACCAGAAGATCGATTATCCCTTCGACTTCGTCCAGATCGCGCCCTACGACACCGACAACGTGGCCTTCCAGGACCTGGGACTGGGCGCCGGGGTCCGTCTGGATGCCATCCTGACCAACCTGGTGACCGCGCAACCGCGCCTGAACCAGGACAAGCGTTTCAAGCTGGCCGGTGCCCCGCTGTATGAGGAGCCCAACTCGGTCGCCATTGAGAAGGGCGACCCCGAGTGGGAGGCGAAGGTGCGTCAGGTGTTCGCCGAACTCAAGAGCGACGGCACCCTGGCTCGTCTGTCGCAGAAATGGATCGGCGCCGACATCAGTAAATGAGTGCCTTCGAACCTTCCCCGAAGCCCGTGGCCAAGGCCGCGGGCACGCGCCTGTTGGGTTTTCGCACGCGCCTGTACCTGACCTGGCTGGCGCTGTTCGTTCTGTTCGTGGCGTTCTTCCTGAGCTTTGACCTGAAATTCTCGATCATCCTGGAGAAGTTCCCGAACCTGGCCGGTTTCAAACTGGGGCCGAACGGCTTCCTGCAGGGTGCGGCGCTGACCCTGTTCCTGTGCCTGTGCTCGATGGTGGTCTCGGTGTTGTTCGGTTTCGCCGCCGCCCTGGCGCGGTTGTCGAACAGCGCGGTCCTGGTGGGGATTGCCAGCTTCTATACCTCGTTCTTCCGCGGTACGCCGCTGCTGATCCAGATCCTGTTGATCTACCTGGGGCTGCCGCAACTGGGCATGGTGCCAGGGGCAATCAGTGCCGGCATCATTGCCTTGTCGCTCAACTACGGGGCTTACCTGAGCGAGATCTTCCGCGCCGGCATCCTGGGCGTTGCCCGGGGGCAGCGGGAGGCGGCACTGGCGTTGGGCATGCGCTCGCGGCAGATCTTCCGGCACGTCATCCTGCCCCAGGCCATGCGGGTGATCATTCCACCCACCGCCAACCAGTTCATCTCCATGCTCAAGGACTCGTCGCTGATCTCGGTGATGGGGGTGTGGGAAGTGATGTTCCTGGCGCAGTCCTACGGCCGCTCCAGCTATCGCTACATGGAGATGCTGACCACCGCGGCGGTTATCTACTGGTTGCTGTCGATCCTGCTGGAGCTGGTGCAGTCGCGACTGGAACGGCACTTCGGCAAGGCTTATCGGCGGTAGGGTCGGCTGGCGTCCCGCGCGGCGGTGTCGAAATGACGCCGCATTTCGACAACCTGAAGAGAGCGGGGTCACCGACCGGCGATGACCCCGGATAGCGGTCAGTCGAACACGATGCCCTGGGCCAGCGGCAGCTCGCGGGAGTAGTTCACGGTGTTGGTCTGGCGCCGCATGTAGCCTTTCCAGGCATCGGAGCCGGATTCGCGGCCGCCGCCGGTCTCCTTCTCGCCGCCGAACGCACCGCCGATTTCCGCGCCGCTGGTGCCGATGTTGACGTTGGCGATGCCGCAGTCGCTGCCGGTTGCGCTCTGGAAGGCTTCGGCCTCGCGCACGTCGGTGGTGAAAATGCACGACGACAGGCCCTGGGGCACTTCGTTGTTCAGGCGCAGCGCCTCGTCGAAATCGTCATAGCCGATGACGTAGAGAATCGGCGCGAAGGTTTCGTGGCGTACCACGGCGGACTGGCCCGGCATTTCCACCAGCGCCGGGCTGACGTAGTAGGCGTTCGGGTACCGGTCGGCGAGCTGGCGTTCACCGCCGAACACCTGGCCGCCTTCGTCGCGCGCCTGGGTCAGGGCGTTCTGCATGGCGTTGAAGCTCTGCTGGTCGATCAGCGGGCCGATCAGGTTGCCTTCCCGCGGGTCGCCGATCCGCACCTTGCCGTAGGCGGATTTGACCCGGGCCACCACCTCGGCCTTGACCGAGTTGTGCACGAACAGGCGACGCAGGGTGGTGCAACGCTGGCCGGCGGTGCCGACGGCGCTGAACAGCACGGCGCGTACCGCCAGGTCCAGGTCGGCACTCGGGGCCAGGATCATGGCGTTGTTGCCGCCCAGTTCCAGGATGCTGCGGCCGAAGCGCGCGGCGACCCGTGGGCCCACTTCGCGGCCCATGCGGGTGCTGCCGGTGGCGCTGACCAGGGCGACGCGGGTGTCGTCCACCAGTACTTCGCCGGCCTGGCGGTCGCCGATGATCAGTTGCGCCAGGCCTTCAGGGGCCTCGCCGAAACGGGCCAGGGCCTTCTCCAGCAGCGCCTGGCTGGCCAGGGCGGTCAGCGGGGTCTTTTCCGACGGTTTCCAGATCACCGCGTTGCCGCAGACCAGCGCCAGGGCGGTGTTCCAGGCCCAGACCGCGACCGGGAAGTTGAAGGCGCTGATCACCCCGACCACGCCCAGCGGATGCCAGGTCTCGCGCATGTGGTGGCCAGGACGCTCGGAGGCGATGGTCAGGCCGTACAGCTGGCGCGACAGGCCCACCGCGAAGTCGCAGATATCGATCATTTCCTGCACTTCACCCAGGCCTTCCTGGGTGATCTTGCCGGCCTCGATGGACACCAGCTCGCCGAGGTCGGCCTTGTGCTCGCGCAGCACTTCGCCGAACACCCGCACCAGCTCGCCACGACGCGGCGCCGGCACCTGGCGCCAGGCCTGGAAGGCACGCTGGGCGGTGGCGATGCGCGACAGCACCTGTTCGCGATCCTCAAGCTTGACCGAGCCGATACGGCTGCCATCGATGGGGGTATGGACCGCGTAGGTGCCTTCGCTATAAGCGTGGGCGGGCACCCCCAGGCGTTGCAGCAGTTGACTGATCATGATTCGGACTCCTTTGGCGTGACGACAGGCACAATTGACAGGGGGCAGTATCGGCGCCGAGAGCCTGGTCGAACAAACGAGCAAAATTCCAAATATCATTCCTTCCTGGAATTCAATGGGCAGAGAGGGTGTGGGTTCAGAACGAGTTTTTCAGTTTTATCCGTCTATGGCAGGGATGTAGGGTGGGGTTCTTGGGGTGATAGCGCGACTTCATGACTGAAAGGAATGAACCCGCGACTATTTATCGTTTGTCTTGCCCGTACCTGCTCGCTTGAATGGAGGCACTTTCACCAGGAACGGCAGCGGGCCATGAATCAGGATTGCATCAGCCAATCGATCAACATCGTTCACCCTGTGGAGCTGACCCACGGACGCAACGCACTTGTCTGGGACAGCGCCGGCAAGCGCTACATCGATTTCATCGGCGGTATCGGCGTCCTCAACCTCGGGCACTGCAACGAGGCGGTGGTGGCGGCCATTCGCGAGCAGGCCGGGCGCATGACCCACGCCGCGTTCAATGCCGTACCCCACGACCAATATGGCGCCTACCTGCGGGCATTGGCCGCGTTCGTGCCGGTCAGCTATGCGCTGTCGGGCATGCTCACCAACAGCGGCGCGGAGGCGGCGGAAAACGCCCTGAAGATCGTTCGCGGTACTACCGGGCGCAGTGGCGTGGTGGCCTTCGATGGCGGCTTTCATGGCCGCACCCT
Organism: Pseudomonas sp. Tof1; assembly: GCF_055390395.1. NCBI lineage: Bacteria > Pseudomonadati > Pseudomonadota > Gammaproteobacteria > Pseudomonadales > Pseudomonadaceae > Pseudomonas > Pseudomonas sp. Tof1. The sequence goes on from NZ_AP024344.1 coordinate 2,468,988, forward strand.
GGCCACCTTGAATCTCAACGGCAAGGTGGCGCCGTACAAGCAGAAGGTCGGCAGCCTGCCGGGGCCGGTGTTTCACCTGCCGTACCCCAGTGCCGACAGCGGCGTCACCGCCGAGCAGGCGCTCAAGGCACTGGAGCGCCTGGTCAGCGTGGAAATTGCGGTCGAGGACATCGGCGCGATCTTCATCGAGGCGGTGCAGGGCGAGGGGGGCTTCCTGGCCCTGGATGCGGATTTCGCCAAGCCGTTGCGGGCCTTCTGCGACCGCCACGGCATCGTGCTGGTGATCGATGAGGTGCAGTCGGGCTTCGGCCGCACCGGCGAGCGTTTTGCCTTTACCCGGCTGGGCATCGAACCGGACCTGCTGCTGCTCGGCAAGAGCATGGCCGGCGGGGTGCCGCTGGGGCGGTGGTCGGCCGCCGTGAACTGCTCGACGCCCTGCCCAAAGGCGGGTTGGGCGGCACCTATTCCGGCAACCCGCTGGCCTGCGCCGCCGGCCTGGCGACGCTGGGGCAGATGAGCGATGACAACCTTTCGCGCTGGGGCGAAGGGCAGGGCACGCTGATCGCCCGGTATCACGCCGCCTGGAAAGAACGCTTTGCCTGCGTCGGCCGCCTGACCGGGGTCGGCGCGATGCGTGGCCTGGAACTGGTCAATGCCGATGGCAGCCCGGCGCCGCAGCATCTGGCCGCCGTGCTGGCCAGCGCCCGCGAAGCCGGCCTGCTGCTGATGCCGAGCGGCAAGGCGCGGCATATCATCCGGCTGCTGCCACCGTTGACCATCGAACCGGCCATTCTGGAAGATGGCCTGAACATCCTTGAACAATGCCTGGCGCAACTGGCCTGAGCGGAGACCTGCCTGATGAGCACCCTTGTTTCGCCTGATCGTATTCGTGCCGACTTTTCCCGGGCCATGAGCGCCATGTACCAGCAGGAGGTGCCGCTGTATGGCGACCTGATGCAACTGGTGGCCGACACCAACCGCCATACCCTGGCGGCGCAGCCGGCCGTGGCGCAGGCGCTGGCCCATACCGGCGAGCTGGAGCGGCTGGACCTGGAGCGCCACGGCGCGATCCGCGTCGGCACCGCCGCGGAGCTGGCGACCATGGGCCGGCTGTTCGCGGTCATGGGCATGCAGCCGGTGGGTTACTACGACCTGACCCCGGCCGGTGTACCGGTGCATTCCACGGCCTTTCGCGCGGTGGACGAAAGCGCCTTGCGCGCCAGCCCGTTCCGGGTATTCACCTCGCTGTTGCGCCTGGAACTGATCCAGGACACCGAGCTGCGGGCCTTCGCCGAGCGCACCCTGGCGGCGCGGCAGATCTTCACCCCACGGGTGCTGGAACTGATCGCCCAGGCCGAGCGCGACGGCGGCCTCGATGCCGCGGCGGCTGACGAGTTCGTCACCCAGGCACTGGAAACCTTCCGCTGGCACGGCCAGGCCACCGTCAGCCTGGCCGATTACCAGCGCCTGGACGGTGCCCATCGCCTGATCGCCGATGTGGTCGCGTTCAAGGGGCCGCACATCAACCACCTGACGCCGCGCACCCTGGACATCGACCAGGTGCAGGCCGACATGCCCGGCCGTGGTATCACGCCCAAGGCGGTGATCGAGGGGCCGCCACGTCGTCGCTGCCCGATCCTGCTGCGTCAGACCAGCTTCAAGGCCCTCAATGAGGCCATCGACTTCGTCGGCCCGCAGGGCCCGGAGCAGGGCAGTCACTCGGCGCGTTTCGGCGAGATCGAGCAGCGCGGCGTGGCGTTGACCCCGAAAGGCCGTGCACTGTACGACGCCTTGCTGGGGCAGGCCCGCGAGGCGCTGGGGGGATTCCCCTCGGAAGCCAATGCGCAGCGTTACAGTGAACTGCTGGCCGAGGCGTTCAAGGCCTTCCCGGATGACTACGAGACCTTGCGCCGCGAGCAACTGGCGTTCTTCCGCTACCGGGCGACGGACAAGGGCCTGGCGGCCGGTGGGGTGTCCCGGGACGTCGAGGCGCTACTGGCCAGTGGGGAGCTGGCCTATGAGCCTCTGGTCTACGAAGACTTCCTGCCGGTCAGTGCGGCGGGGATCTTCCAGTCCAACCTCGGTGACCATGCCCAGGCCCATTACGCGGAACTGGCCAACCGCGACGCCTTCCAGCGCGCACTGGGCCGGGAGACGCTGGATGAGTTGCAGCTTTACCAGCTCACCGAGCAGGCGTCGCTGCGCAGCGCACTGGCGGCCCTGACAGGTTCAGGGGCCTGAATGAGGCCGAGGGTGAACGCCAGGGGTTGGAACGTCGTTCCTGCGGGGCACGAGTGTGAAGGTTGTTAATGTCGAGCTAACGGAACTCACTTACACTCACCGGCATGATCGACCTGCTGCGACGGCTCACCCTCCTGATGCTTGTTCTCGCGCTTCCCTTCAACGGGATGGCGGGGATCGACTCATCCGTCGAACCCTGCCCGATGCAGGCCGCGGGGATGAACAGGATGGCGGGGATGCAGCACGACTGCTGTCAGGACCAGGGACAGTCCTCCCATCATGGCTCCAAGGCCTGCAAGGTCGGCCAGGAGTGCAGCACCGCGAGCGTGCTCCAGGTCAACCTGGCTGAGCCCGCCATGCCCTTTGCCGCGCCAGGCCTGGCTGACAGCTATGCGCGGAACCTGCTGACCCGGGCTGCGCCCGACCTGTGGCGACCGCCCCGCGCCTGATTCCTTCGTAAACCCAAGAGCATCGTTCCGCCCTCGCGGCCGGACGATGGCATGCGCGCATGCGCCGGTTTTTTCGAGGAATCCTCTTCATGACTTTCCCACGTCTTCATGCAGGGCTGACGCCGATGGCCGCCCTGGTGATCCTGCTGCCGACCCTGTCGGTGCAGGCGGCTTCACTTTCCCTGGACGATGCGCTGCAACTGGCCGAGCGCAACGCGCCTTCTCTCCAGGCGCGCCAGGAGCAGATGTCGGCGGCACGCCATGCGGTGCTGCCGGCCGGTGAACTGCCCGATCCACGTTTGAACCTGGGGGTACAGAACCTGCCGGTGGACGGTAGCGACCGCTGGAATGCCAATCGCGACTTCATGACCATGCAGGTGGTCGGCCTGGCGCAGGAGGTGCCCAACCGTGACAAGCGCAAGGCGCGGGTCGAGACGGCCCAGGCGGCTGTCGAGCGGGCCGATGCCGAGGCCGTGGTCGAGCGCCTGAAGGTGCGCGCAGCCACGGCGCAGGCCTGGATCGCGGCCTATACGGTGCAGCGCAAGTTGCAGCAATTCGACGAGTTTTACCGCGAAAACGCTTTGCTCGCCGCGGTCGTGCGCGCACGGCTGGCCGGCGGCGGAGGCGCGACGGCCGATGCGTTGGCGCCGCAACAGGAGGCGGCGCAACTGGATGAGCAGAAAGACCGGTTGTCGAGCCAGGCGAGCCAGGCGCGAGCGGCGCTCAAACGCTGGGTCGGGCAGGACAGCGACCCTCGGGCGCGGGCATTCCCCGAATGGGCCGTGGATGCACCGCACTACCTGCATGCCCTGCATGACCATCCGGAACTGGCGGCCTATGGGGCCATGACCCGCGAGGCGCAGGCCCAGGTGCATCAGGCGCAGGCCGAGAAGAAATCGGACTGGGGATGGCAGGTGGATTACCAGCGGCGTGGGCCGGACTTCAGCAACATGGTCAGTGTGCAGGTCAGCTTCCAGTTGCCGCTGTTCAGCGGATCACGCCAGGACCCGACGATTGCCGCGCGACAGGCGCAGGTGCGGCAGCTCGAAGACGAGCGCGAGGCGTTGCTGCGTGAGCACACCGCGCAACTGGAAGCGGACCTGGCCGAGTACCAGCGCCTGCAACGGGCGGTGACACGCAGTCGCCAGACACTGCTGCCGTTGGCCGAGGAGCGGGTGCACCTGGCCCTGGCCGACTACCGGGCGGGCAAGTTGGCCCTGGCAGAGGTGCTTGAGGCACGGCGCCAGCGGGTGCAGGCGTGGCTGCAGGATATCGATTGGCAGGGGCAACTGGCGGCGACGGCCGCGCGGCTGCACTTCGTCTATGGAGAGGTGCGGGCATGAAGCGGACCTCTATCGGATTGAGCGTGGTGTTTGCACTGGCCGCGGGTGTCGCGGCGGGCTATTGGCTGGCGCAGGAGGGCCGTGGCGGGCCTGCGCCGGTTGCCGACGAGCAGAAGGCGCTGTACTGGTACGACCCGATGTACCCGCAGCAGCATTTTTCGGCCCCCGGCAAGTCACCGTTCATGGACATGCAACTGGTGGCCAAGTACGCCGAGGCCGATGCCGGGCAGATGCAGCCGGCGGTGCAGATCACCCAGGGGGTGCAGCAGAACCTGGGGGTGCGCCTGGCAACGGCAACCCCCGGACGGCTGCAGCGTTCGCTGCTGGTCAGCGGCGTGCTGGCCTACGATGAGCGGGACTTCAGCGTGCTGCAGGCCCGCACCGCGGGCTTCGTCGAACGTACCTATGGCCGGGCCACGGGCGACAGGGTGGTCAAGGGGGCGCCGTTGGCGGATGTCCTGGCACCGGAGTGGGTCGGGTTGCAGGAGGAGTTTCTGGCCCTGCGTCGCTTGGGGGATGCGGGGTTGCAGGCGGCGGCGCGCCAGCGTCTGTTGCTGGCGGGGATGCCCGCCGAGCTGATCGGGCGGGTTGCGCGCAGCGGCCAGGTGCAGAACCGGGTGACGCTGGTGGCGCCCGGCACGGGGGTGATCCAGGCGCTGGAGTTGCGTCCGGGCATGGCGCTGATGCCGGGGGCGACCCTGGCGCGGATCAATGGCGTGCTCAATGTCTGGCTTGAGGCCGCGGTGCCGGAAGGCCAGGCCGGCGGCCTGCGCGAAGGGCAGGCGATAGAGGCACGCCTGCCGGCGTATCCCGGCGAGGTGATCCCGGGCAGGCTGACCGCCATGCTCGCCGACGCCGACCTGCAGAGCCGCACCTTGCGCCTGCGTATCGAACTGCCCAATCGCGAGGGGCGGCTGCGCCCGGGCATGACCGCGCAAGTCACCCTGCATCCGGACGAACAGGCCGATGACAGCCTGCTGTTGCCGGCCGAAGCGGTGATCCGCAGCGGCAAGCGCGACATGGTGATGCTGGCCGAGGACCAGGGACGTTTCCGTCCGGTACAGGTGCGGCTGGGGCTGGAGAGCAACGGCCAGGTCGCGGTGCTGCAAGGGCTGCAGGCGGGGCAGAAGGTGGTGGCCTCGGGACAGTTCCTGATCGATTCCGAAGCCAGCCTCAAGGGTATCGAGGCCACGACGGCACCGGACATTCCGTCAGCCTCGGCAGCGCCTGCCAGGGAGAGCCGACCATGATCGAGAAACTGATTCGCTGGTCGGTGGGCAACCGCATCCTGGTGCTGCTCATCACGCTGTTTCTGCTGGCGTGGGGGCTGTTTTCACTGCGCAGCCTGCCGATCGATGCGTTGCCGGACCTGTCGGACGCGCAAGTGATCATCCGCACCTCCTATCCGGGGCAGGCGCCGCAGATCGTCGAAAACCAGGTCACCTATCCGCTGACCACGACCATGCTTTCGGTGCCGGGCGCCAGGACCGTGCGCGGCTATTCGGCGTACGGCGACAGCTTTGTCTATGTGCTGTTCGAGGACGGGACCGACCTGTACTGGGCGCGTTCGCGGGTACTGGAGTACCTGAGCCAGGTGCAGTCGCGCCTGCCAGCCTCGGCCAGGCCCGTGCTCGGCCCGGATGCCACCGGGGTGGGCTGGATCTACCAGTACGCCCTGGTCGATCGCAGCGGCGGGCATGACCTGTCGCAGTTGCGCAGCCTGCAGGACTGGTTCCTGCGCTTCGAGCTCAAGACCCTGCCGGATGTCGCCGAGGTGGCGAGCATCGGTGGCATGGTCAGGCAGTACCAGGTGGTGCTCGATCCGTTGCGCATGGCCAGCCTCGGCATCACCCAGGAAGAAGTGGCGCAGGCCATCGGCAAGGCCAACCAGGAAACCGGGGGCGGCGTACTCGAACAGGGTGAGGCCGAGTTCATGGTGCGGGCCTCGGGCTACCTGAAGACGCTGGACGATTTCCGTGCCATCCCCTGCGCCTGAGCGCCCAGGGGGCGCCGGTGACGCTGGGCGATGTGGCCAGGGTGCAACGGGGGCCGGAGGCGCGCCGCGGCATTGGCGAGCTGGATGGCCAGGGGGAGGCCGTGGGGGGCGTGGTGATCCTGCGCAGTGGCAAGAATGCGCGGGAGGCGATTGCCCGCGTCAAGGACAAGCTCCAGGCGCTGAAGAAGAGCCTGCCCGCCGGCGTCGAACTGGTCACCACCTATGATCGCAGCCAGTTGATCGACCGCGCCGTCGACAACCTCGGCCACAAGCTGATCGAGGAGTTCATCGTGGTCGCCCTGGTGTGCGCGGCATTCCTCTGGCATCTGCGCTCGTCGCTGGTGGCGATCATCTCGCTGCCGGTGGGGGTGCTGGTCGCGCTGATCGTCATGCGTCACCAGGGCATCAACGCCAACATCATGTCGCTGGGCGGGATTGCCATCGCCATCGGCGCGATGGTCGATGCCGCCGTGGTGATGATCGAGAATGCGCACAAGCGGGTAGAGGCCTGGCACAGGCTCAATCCGGGGCGCTTGCTGCACGGCGAACAGCACTGGCAGGTCATGACCGAGGCGGCCATCGAGGTGGGGCCGGCGCTGTTCTTCAGCCTGATGATCATCACCCTGTCGTTCGTCCCGGTGTTCACCCTGCAGGCCCAGGAGGGACGCTTGTTCGCACCGCTGGCCTTCACCAAGACCTACGCCATGGCCGCCGCCGCCGGCCTGGCCGTGACCCTGGTGCCGGTGCTGATGGGCTACTGGATTCGCGGGCCGCTGCCGGCGGAGCAGCATAACCCGCTCAATCGGGGGCTGATCCGCCTGTACCGCCCGGCCCTGGCGGTTGTACTGCGGCGCCCGCTGATGACACTGCTGGGCGCCCTGTTGATCCTGCTCAGCAGCCTGTGGCCATTGACCCACCTGGGCGGGGAATTCCTGCCGCCGCTGGATGAGGGGGACCTGCTGTACATGCCCTCGGCCCTGCCAGGGCTGTCGGCGCAACAGGCTTCGCAGTTGCTGCAGCGCACCGACCGGCTGATTCGCACGGTGCCCGAGGTGGCCAGCGTGTTCGGCAAGGCGGGGCGCGCGGAGTCGGCCACCGATCCGGCACCGCTGGAAATGTTCGAGACCATCGTGCGGCTCAAGCCGAAGGCTCAGTGGCGCCCGGGCATGACCAGCGAGAAACTGGTCGAGGAGCTCGACCGTACCGTGCACGTGCCAGGCCTGACCAATATCTGGATCCCGCCGATCCGCAATCGGATCGACATGCTCGCCACCGGGGTCAAGAGCCCGATCGGGGTCAAGGTGGCCGGTAACGACCTGGCCCGGATCGACCACGTGACCCAGGCCATCGAGCGGGTCGCCAGGGGCGTGCCCGGCGTGACCTCGGCCCTGGCCGAGCGTTTGACCGGCGGACGCTACATCGACCTCGATATCGACCGCCAGGCTGCGGCGCGTTACGGCCTGAACATTGCCGACGTGCAGGCCATCGTCGCCGGAGCCATCGGTGGCGACAACATCGGCGAGACCGTCGAGGGCCTGGCGCGCTACCCGATCAGCCTGCGTTACCCGCGTGAATGGCGCGACTCTGTCGAAACCCTGCGGCAACTGCCGATCTACACCGCGCAGGGTAGCCAGATCACCCTCGGCAGCGTGGCGCGTGTGGGCATTGCCGACGGGCCGCCGATGCTCAAAAGCGAGAACGCCCGTCCCTCCGGCTGGGTGTACATCGACGTACGCGGTCGTGACCTCTCATCGGTGGTGGCCGACCTGCGCCAGGCGGTGGAACGCGAGGTCAGGCTCGAGCCCGGCATGAGCCTGAGCTACTCCGGTCAGTTCGAGTACCTGGAGCGGGCCAACGCACGTCTGGCCTGGGTGGTACCGGCGACCCTGGCGATCATCTTCGTGCTGCTCTACCTGACCTTCGGCCGTCTTGGCGAAGCGCTGCTGATCATGGGCACCTTGCCTTTTGCCCTGACCGGTGGCGTGTGGCTGCTGTACCTGATGGGCTTCAACCTGTCGGTGGCCACCGGTGTCGGCTTCATCGCCCTGGCCGGGGTGGCGGCGGAGTTCGGGGTGATCATGCTGATCTACCTGAACAATGCCTGGGCCGAGCGACAGGCCAACGGCGAGTGCACGCAGTCGGCGCTGCTGGCGTCGATCGGCGAAGGCGCGGTGCAACGTATCCGGCCCAAGGCGATGACCGTGGCGGTGATCGTCGCCGGGCTCTTGCCGATCCTCTGGAGCAGCGGTACCGGCAGTGAAGTCATGAGCCGTATTGCGGTGCCGATGGTCGGCGGCATGCTGACCGCACCCCTGCTTTCCCTGTTCGTGATTCCCGCGGTGTACTGGCTGATCCGGCGCCGCGGCCTGGCCGCCGTTGCACGGCCCGCTGGCTGACAGGCCAGGTGCAACGACGCCCGGCACTGTTCGAATTGCGCGAACAGCCAATCGGCAAAGGCGTCCCGCCGTGTGGCCGAACGCGGATGCGCTACCCATGCGTTGAGATGAAAAGGCTCTCCGGGGCCTTTTCACCTCAACCGCCGCGCAGGGCTCTCGCTACTCCACTGCTTCCACCACGCCCAGGTCCTCGCCCAGGAATCCACCACTCTGGTGCTGCCAGAGCCGGGCGTAGGTGCCGTTCTTCTCCAGCAGTTCGCTGTGGGTGCCCTGTTCGATGATGCGCCCGTCATCCATGACGATGAGCCGGTCCATGGCCGCGATGGTGGACAGCCGGTGGGCGATGGCGATGACGGTCTTGCCCTCCATCATTTCGTCGAGACTTTCCTGGATGGCGACTTCCACCTCCGAATCCAGCGCGCTGGTGGCCTCGTCGAGCAGCAGGATCGGCGCGTTCTTGAGCATCACCCGGGCAATGGCGATGCGCTGGCGCTGCCCGCCCGACAGCTTGATGCCGCGCTCACCGACCAGGGTGTCGTAGCCGGTATGGCCCTGCCGGTCACTCAGTTGGCTGATGAACCCGTCGGCCTGGGCGTTCGCCGCGGCGGCCCGAATCTGCGCTTCGCTCGCGTCGGGGCGGCCGTAGGCGATGTTGTCGCGGATGGAGCGGTGCAGCAGGGACGTGTCCTGGGTGACCATGCCGATGGCGCTGCGCAGGCTGTCCTGGGTGACCTGGGCGATATTCTGCCCATCGATGCGGATTTCGCCGCGGTCCACGTCGTAGAAGCGCAGCAGCAGATTGATCAGCGTGGACTTGCCGGCGCCGGAACGCCCCACCAGGCCGATCTTTTCGCCCGCGCGGATCTGCAGGCTCAGGCCATCGAGCACCTGGCGCTCACCGTTGTAGTTGAAGCTCACGTTATCGAAACTGACCGCGCCGCCCGAGGTCACCAGTTCGCCGGCGTTCGGCGCATCCTGCACCTTGGGGCCGCGGGTCAGGGTGGCCATGCCATCCTGCACGGTGCCGATGTTTTCGAACAGCGAAGTCATCTGCCACATGATCCAGTGCGACATGCCGTTGATCCGCAAGGCCATGGCGGTGATCGCCGCGACCGCACCGGTACCGATCCCGCCCTGGTGCCACAGCCACAGGGCATAACCGCCGGCCCCCAGGATCAGGCCGACCACCAGCGCCTGGTTGACGATCTCGAACTGGCTGACCAGGCGCATCTGGCGAAAGCCGGTGTCCTTGAAGTCTTCCATCGCCGCACGGGCGAACTGTGCCTCGCGCCGGGAGTGCGAGAACAGCTTCACGGTGGTGATATTGGTGTAGGCGTCCGAGACCCGCCCGGTCATGGACGAGCGCGCATGGGCCTGCTCCTGGCCGACTTGTCCCAGGCGCGGCACGAAGTACAGCATGGCCAGCCCGAACAGGGCGACCCAGGCCACGAACGGCAGCATCAGCTTCAGGGCGAAGCCGCCGGCCAGCGCGATGATCGCAATGAAGTACACGCCGATACCGGGGAGGATCTCGATGACGGTGAACAGCACTTCGCGTACCGCCAGCGCCGTCTGCATCACCTTGGTGGTGACCCGGCCGGAGAACTCGTCGGAAAAGAACGAGAGGCTTTGCCGCAGCATCAGGCGGTGGAAGTCCCAGCGCAGCCGCAGCGGCAGATTGATCGCCAGGACCTGGTGCTGGACCATGGTGCGCAGTGCCACCAGGCCGATGCTGGTCAGCAGCACGATGCCGATGCCCCACAGCACGCGCCTTTCCTCGCCGCTGGCGGCGCCGCCGGCCTTCCAGCTGGAAAGCAGGTCGACCACCTGCCCGAGGAAGGAAAACAGCCAGGCTTCGTAGATCGATACCCCGGCGCTGAGCAGTGCCAGTGCGAGGATGTAGCCGCGGGCGCCGCGGGTGCAGGCCCAGAGGAACCGCAGCAGGCCCATGGGCGGCGGTGGCACCTCGTCGGGCGGGAAGGGGTCGAGCCATCGTTCAAACGTACGAAGCACAGTGATCTCCGGGTGGTGACGTTGCAGAGAGTCTATCAAGAGAGTCGGATCTCGACCGGAAAGACCCTCATCGACCCGCTTCAGGACGTTCTCAGAGAGGGCTTTTCTTATTGTTTTATAAGGTTTTTCCATGACGGTCTCCGGCGCCGTCGATCACGCCGGCAACGCGCTTCGATTTTCAGAAGCTCTCCCAGCCTCTACCGAGAAAACCTGCGAGCCCCCGCCACACAGAAAATCACCGCCACCGTCACCCCCACCATCCCCACGCTCACCCGCTCATGCAACAAGGTTGCCGCCAACGCCAAGCCGAAGAAGGGCTGCAGCAACTGCAACTGTCCCACCGCGGCAATCCCTCCCTGAGCCAGCCCCCGGTACCAGAACACGAACCCGATCAGCATACTGAACAGCGACACATACCCCAGGCTGGCCCAGGCCGCCGGCGTAATGCCCGAAAAGCTCGGCGGCGCGCAAACCCCGCTCAATACCAGCATCACCGGCAACGACAGCACCAGCGCCCAGCAGATCACCTGCCAACCGCCGAGGGTGCGCGACAGCCTGGCCCCTTCGGCATAACCCAGGCCACAGACGAGAATCGCCGCCAGCATCAGCAGATCCCCCACGGGCGACGCGCTGAGTCCCTGGGCCAGCGCATAACCGACCACCAGCAGACTGCCCAGTACCGAAAAGCACCAGAACGCCGGCCGTGGCCGCTCACCGCCGCGCAGCACGCCAAAGATCGCCGTGGCCAGCGGCAGCAAACCGACGAAGACGATGGAGTGCGCCGAGGTCACGTGCTGCAGGGCCAGTGCCGTCAGCAAGGGAAAACCGACAACGACCCCCAGGGCCACGACCAGCAACGACAGCCACTGGCCCCGGGCCGGTCGCCGTTCCCTGAAGATCCAGAGCAGGGCGAGCGCCAGCAAGCCGGCGATGCTGGCGCGGGCCACCGTGAGAAACACCGGGTCGAACTCCAGCACCGCCAGCCGTGTGGTGGGCAGCGAGCCACTGAAAATCACCACGCCGATCAGGCCGTTGAGCCATCCTTGCGTGCGCTGGCGGGTGGTCGATTGTTGCAGGTTCGATAGCTGTTCCATTCGGCAGCAGGCTCCTCGGCTCACGTGGGGGTTGCATGAAGGGCATGCTAGGGTCGACCATGATGACAATCAAAAAATTGTCATGGATACGCTTTCACATGCCACGTCTGCGCTACAAGACGCTGGTCGACACCCTCGCTGCGGATATCCGCTCGGGCAGGCTGTCACCGGGCAGCCGCCTGCCGACCCACCGGCAGTTGGCCGAAACCCACGGGGTGGCGCTGGTCACCGCCACGCGGGTCTATGGCGAGCTGGAGAACATGGGCCTGGTCAGCGGCGAGACCGGGCGCGGCACCTTCGTCCGGGAAACCACCCTGCCGCCGGGGCAGGGCATCGACCAGCCGGAAATCGCCGTGGGCGTGGCCGACCTCAACTTCAACTATCCCTCGCTGCCAGGCCAGTCGGAGCTGCTGCGCAACGGCCTGCGCCAACTGGCGCTGTCGGGCGACCTCGAGTCCCTGCTGCGCTACCAGCCCCACGCGGGCCGCCAGCACGAGCGCAACAGCGTGGCCCGCCATCTGCGGGTGCGTGGCGTGACGGTCACGCCCGAGCAGGTGCTCATCGTCGGCGGCGCCCAGCATGGCCTGGCGGTGACGATGATGGCGCTGCTGCAACCTGGCGACGTGATCGCCGCCGATGCCTTGACCTATTCCGGTTTCAAGGTGATCGCCGAGGCCCTGCACCTGGAAATCCTGCCGATTCCCGTGCTCCCGAACGGGCCCGACCTGGCGGCGCTCGAGCAACTGTGTCGAACACGCCGCGTGCGGGCGCTCTACACCATCCCGACGCTGCACAACCCGTTGGGCTGGGTGCTGGATCTCGAGCAGCGCGAGCACCTGGTGGCCCTGGCCCGGCGGCACGATCTCTGGCTGATCGAGGACGGTGCCTATGCGTTCCTGGCCGAAGATCCACCGGCACCGCTGATCGCGTTGGCGCCCGAGCGGACGATTTATGTTTCGGGGCTGTCGAAGAATGTCGCCACCGGCCTGCGGGTCGGTTTTGTCGCCGTGCCGTTGCCCCAGGTGCCGCTGGTGCAGCGGGCGATCAGGGCCACCACCTGGAACACGCCGGGGGTGATGACGGCCCTGGCCTGTGCCTGGCTGGAGGATGGCACGGTCGCCCGCCTGGAAACCGAAAAACGCCGCGATGCCCGCGCCCGCCAGGCCCTGGCCGCCGAGGTGCTGGCGGGGTTGCCGTGCATCACCCATCCCGCCTCCTACTTTCTCTGGCTGCCGCTGGCCGAGGAGGCGCGGGCGGACCGGATCACCAAGGCGCTGCTGGACCTGAACGTCTCGGTGTCGACCGCCGAGCCCTTTGCCGTTTCGGCCCATGTGCCCCATGCGATCCGCCTGGCGCTCGGTTCGGTGGACATGACGGTGCTGCGTGAAGCGCTGAAAAAGGTGAAATGGGTGATCGAGGCCGCGTCCTGATCAGCCGCTGTTCAGACGCAAAAGTGCTGGATCGTGGACTCGATAGCACAGGGGGTTATAGCGCTGGCCTGGCCGTTGCCGAATGTTGAATGCAGGCTGTCCAAAGGGTCAGAAAAACCCTACACCGGTGCCAGCGCTCTGCTAGGCTAGAGCCTGTATCTGCAGCACGTGTGTGGCAGTTGCGTAAGCAGTAGGCTGTGTACGAAATTGTTTGAAACGCAGGTTAGGCAAGGCAAAAACCGGCGAGGAAGCGGAGTTGACTGGTTGTCAATGAGCATTCCGAGCCGGTTTTTAACGCCGCATAACCAAGTTTCAAGCGATTTCGTACATAGCCTAGCACGGCCTACTGCCAGGGAAGGGGGGGCGAGGTCGGCGCAAATGTCAGCCCTTGCAGCTTGCTGCCTTCCATCATTCGTTCGGTTGATAGTGACCATCAAAAAACGCAAGTTCTGTTTTTTGAGCGAAAGAGGAAGATAGCGACATACCGAACCTGCTTTTGAAGGAACCCGAGCGATGAAAATTTCAACCCTGCTGGCTTTTGTCGCCGTCCTCAGCACAGGTATCGCCACCACCTTTCCCGCCCAGGCCGCCGAGAGCGCCAATGGCGACCAGGCCTGCCACTTCCTGCCGGTGGCCGACAGCGGCTTCAGCCTGAAGCAGGCCCGCGCGGTCGGTGTGCTGTACAGCGAAAACACCGTCAATACGCTCGAGTACCTGGAGCGCTACCACAGCGTTGCGCTGAACGGGGCGAAGAACGATGCCCTCGATTCGCGCATCAGCAGCGCCTTCGTCAACAGTTCGGACCCGAAATTGGCGATCGACTGGCTCAAGGGTTCGTTGCAGAAGCAATTCGCTTCGGTGACCGTTTACGACAATCTCGATGCGGTGGTGCAGGCCCGCCCTGACGTGGTGGTGATGCTCGATACCTACAGCCGCCTGGTCACCAAGCGCAACAACCAGTTCGAGGCCCGCTTCATCGCCAAGTTCTATGACTCGAACCTGCAATACATCGGCCAGGCCGAAGGCTCCACCGGCAAGCAACTGTCTTCGGTGTGGGTCAAGGGCAAGGCAGCGCCGGAGATCGCCGCACAGATCAACCAGCAGCGCGACCTGCAGGTCGATGCCCTGAAACGGTTCGATGCCTCGCTCAAGGCGCTGGTGACCTCGGGCAATGTGGAACGGATGGCGAGCAACTGAGCGGCCGTTCCCAGTCAGCGGCGTGCCAGTTTGTACTTGACGCAATCCTCGTAGAAACCGCGGCGGATGGCCTCGGGTTTGAGCCGTGACGGGCTGTCGTAGGTCTGTTCGGTGATACCCAGGGCCATCATGCGCATCCAGCCCTTGCTGAATTTGTAGGCCTGGATCTTCTGCCGCGCGGCATACAGCGAAACCCCCGACAGCTTCAGTTCCTGCGCCCGCGCCGCGGTGCCGGCCCCCCAACTGCACATGTAGCGATCATTGGGCTTCAGTTCCTTGCCATCGGCGCACAGCGCTACGCCTGCGAGGGAAAACGAGATCAGCGTGGTCCATACCGTTCGCATCTATGCTCAACCTAACTGCCTGAAAATAAAGTGATTCTGGCTGTTGCTGAACGGTCGCGGGGCCATCAATGTGCCTGCTCTCTGGACGGGTGGCTGAGGCCTGTCAGTCCTCCAGCGGTTCCCAGTGCAAGGTGCCGAACAGATAGTCCATCAATGGCAGCACAATATTGAAATTGCGCCCCTGCATCAGTTCGCGCCGATGGTGCAGCTCATGCAGCCGGCGCATCTGGCGGATCCACGGCAGGCTCGCCAGCGGATGTTTCGCCGGCAGGTGTTCGCAGGCGTGGAACACCTCATAGGCCAGGTAGCCGAGCAGGGTGCCGCTGGCGAACAGCGCCGCGACATTGGCATTCAATGGCAGAAGGGCCAGCCACAGCGGCAGGGCGAACACCAGGCTGTGGAGCACGATCAGCCAGGCGGGAAACAGCACCACCCGCCAATCCCGTGCCGTGTCGCAGGTCATGTAGCCGGGGCCGAAGAAACTGTGATGGTCACCGGTATGGCGGGCATAGAACAGCCGGGCGAACGGCTGCCGGTGGTGCCCCAGCCAGCGGTGCACGACATAGATACACAGGTTGAAGAACAGCAGCGACAGCGGCAGGGCCAGCCATTCCATTGGCTGCAACGCGTGCAGCGAGTGCCACAACAGGCCGATGCAGAGCGCCCCGTAAGCCAGGACGAAACCCCCATGCAGCCAAGGGTTGTAGCGCGGGTGAACGGCGGCGCGGTAACGCGCGCGGAAGTCCGGGATGGGGTTGCGCATGGTCGGGCTCCAGCTGTTGTGGTGATTGACAGCAGCGTAGCAGCCTGCGCGTGGGGCGGCGGCGGTCCGGTTCAGGGGTGAAGAGATCGGGCCCGACAGACGCCAGCCCTCCTGATTGTAAGCATTTTCACAAAAAGACTTGGTTTATGGATGTAACACTAATTAGAATCAGTCTCATTAACACCCTTACGCTCAGGTTCTCTCCCATGATTGAAGCCACGACGCCAACGGAGCACACCCTGCATACCCTGTACCGCGATCACGGCAGCTGGCTGGAAGGCTGGCTGCGGCGGCGCATGGGCAACGCCTGGGATGCCGCCGACCTGAGCCAGGATACCTTCCTGCGGGTGTTGTCCAGCGCGCAGCCGCTGGTCGAGCTGCGTGAGCCGCGGGCGTTCCTGTTGACGATCGGCAAGCGCCTGCTGAGCAATTTCTACACCCGACGCAGCCTGGAACAGGCCTATCTGGAAGCCCTGGCCCAGTTGCCCGAGGCGTGCGTGCCGTCGCCGGAGCAGCGCTGGGTATGGCTCGAAACCCTGCAGGCCCTGGACGAACTGCTCGATGGCATGCCGGCCGTGGTACGCCGCGCCTTTCTCTGGAGCCAGCTCGAAGGGTTGGGCTATCGCCAGATCGCCGAGCGCCTGCAGGTCTCGGAGCGGACCGTCAAGCGCTACATGGCCCAGGCCTACGAACACTGCCTGCTGGTGGAACTCTGATGTATTCCAATGCTACGCCCGAGGCCCGTGCCGTGGCCCGCGCCGCGGGGCAATGGCTGGCGCTGATGGAATCGGGTGCGGCCAACGAGGATGACCGCCGCAAGCTGCAGCACTGGCGCGAAAGCAGCAGTGCCCACGAGTCCGCCTGGCAGAAGGCGCAGTTGTTGCGCCAGCGTTTTTCCGGGTTGCCCACGGCGCTGGCCATGGCCACCCTGGATCGTCCGGATCCGGGGCGACGTGCCGTGCTCAAGCGTGCCCTCGGCGTGGCGGCGCTGGTACCGGCCGCCTGGCTGATCGGTCGGCAACTGCCGCTGGAGGTCTGGCGGGCCGACCTGCAGACCTCCACCGGCGAGCGCAAGCGCATACCGCTGGCCGACGGCAGCACCCTGCAACTGAACACCGCCAGCGCGGTGAACGTCGACATGAAGGCCCGGCGGCTGACCCTGGTGCGTGGCGAAATGGCCCTCAAGGTGCCGGGCGGCGACGCCCTGACCATCCAGGCGCCGTACGGGCGTATCGTCGTCAGCCGCAGCGAGGTCTGCGTGCGCCTCAATGCCGAGGATTGCCGGGTGTCGGTGGTCAGCGGTTCGGTGCAGTTGCAGCCGTTGCACGGCCCGGCGCTGTCGTTGGGCGAGGGCCGGGAAATCAGCCTGCGTGCCTCCGGCGCGGGCGCGGTGGGCGCCTTCGACGGGCAACTGCCGGGCTGGCGCGACGGCGTGCTGATGGCGCAGAACCAGCCGCTGGGCGACTTCCTGCGTGAACTGGGGCGTTATCGCAGCGGCCTGCTGCGCTGGGAGCCGGCCCTGGAAACGCTGCGCCTGACCGGCAGTTTCCGCCTCGACAACACCGATCGCATCCTCGAGCTGTTGACCGCCAGCCTGCCGGTGGATGTGCACATGCGCACCCGCTATTGGGTCACCCTGGTACCTCGTAAAAAAGTCGCGGAAAAAAATATTGCCTGAAGGCTGTCCCTTTTTTTCACCTCGCCGGTCATTCCAGGTAAGTGAACAAAATATGAGAGCTTTCTCCCATGTCCGCAGTACCTCCCTTGCGTTTGCGTCCCCTGTTGCGTTTCGGCCTCGTGCTGAGTCTGAGTTCCACACCGTTGCTGGTTGCGCCCGCCTGGGCGGAGAACGGTGTCCGTCGTAGCTATGAAGTCCCGGCTGGCAGTCTCGGCGCGGCCCTGACCCGTTTCGCCGGGCTGGCGGGGGTCAACCTGTCGGTCGACCCGGCGCTGGTCAGCGGGCACAACAGCAACGGCCTGTCCGGCGAGTACGAGGTGGAGGAAGGCTTCGCCCGCCTGCTGCAGGGTTCGGGGCTGCAACTGGTGCCGGTGGGCAACCAGGCCTACACCCTGGTGCCGGCCCCGCAGGGCAGCGGCAGCGTACAGTTGCCGACCACCTCGATCCTCGGTGCCGATGGCGCGGCCGGTGGTCAGGCCTATGCCGGTGGCCAGGTCGCGCGCCGTGGTTCGCAGGGGATGCTCGGTTCGCGGGACTTCATGGAAACACCGTTCAGCATGACCACCTACACCAGCGAGGCGGTCAAGAACCAGCAGGCCCGTACCCTCGGCGACCTGATCGCCAGCGACCCCTCGGTTCGCGCCACCAACCCGGCCGGCGGGCGCTACGAGCAGTTCACCATCCGCGGTTTCAGCCTGTTCAACAGCGACGTGTCCTATAACGGCCTGTATGGCGTGCTGCCGACCTACACCATCGACATGGAAATGGCCGATCGGGTGGATATCCTCAAGGGGCCGACCCAGTTGATCAACGGTATCTCGCCGCGTGGCAGCGTCGGCGGTGGCATCAACGTGGTGCCCAAGCGGGCCACCGACAAGCCGATCACCGAGTTCACCGGCAGCTACGCTTCCGACAGCCAGACTGGCGGTGCCGTGGATATCGGTCGGCGGTTCGGTGAGGAGAACCAGTTCGGTGTCCGTTTCAACGGGGTGAAGCAGTCCGGCGACACCACCTGGGATCACCAGAGCGTCGATCGCGAGATGGCGGTGCTGGGCCTGGATTTTCGCGGCGAGCGCCTGCGCCTGTCGACCGATATCGGCCATACCGAACGTGACACCGACGCGCCGCAGGAGCGGGTACAGATTGGCGCCAACGCCAAGGTGCCCAACCCCAACGACGTGCACAGGAACTATGCGCAGGCCTGGAGCTGGGCGCACACCAAGGACACCTTCGGCACGCTGAACGGCGAGTACGACCTCAGCGATTCGGTGATGGTCTACGGCGGTGTCGGCCTGCGCAAGAGCAACCACGACTTTCTGCGCCACGCCGTGTCGATCACCAACAATGCCGGAGATTTTACGGTCTCGCCGCGGGATTTCACCCGGGACGAGAATGTCCGCACCGCCACGGCGGGCGTGCGCAGCTGGTTCCACACCGGCTCCGTCAGCCATGAGCTGAACCTGGCGGCCAGTGACTTCTACATGGACTTCACCAACGGCGGGGCGCGTTACGCGACGGGCCGAAGCAACCTCTACAACCCGGTGCAGACACCGGACCCCCTGACGCCCACCCGCTACGACGACAAGGTTTATACCGAGAACCGCTTCACTGGCGTGGCACTGTCCGATACCCTGGGCTTCTTCGATGACCGCCTGCTGCTGACCCTCGGCGCCCGCTGGCAGCGGGTCAAGGTCGACGACTGGACCAACGGCGTCAAGGGCGATACCTCCTACGACGAGGAGAAGGTCTCGCCATCGGGTGGCATCCTGTTCAAGGCCACCGACGAGCTGTCGCTGTACGCCAACTACATGGAGGGCTTGAGCCAGGGCAAGATCGCCCCGTCGACCTCGATCAACGAGGACGAGATCTTCCCGCCGTTCATCAGCCGCCAGCTCGAGATCGGTGCCAAGTATGACTTCGGCCCTGTCGCCCTGACCGCCGCGGCCTTCCAGATCCGTCAGCCGGCCTACGAGACCAATGCCGTTTCGCGGGTCTTCGGCCCGAACGGCAAGCGCCAGAACCGCGGTGTGGAACTGAGCGTGTTCGGCGAACCGCTCAAGGGCTTTCGCCTGCTCGGTGGTGTGATGTACATCGACAGCAAGCTGAACAACACCACCAACGGCGCCTTCGACGGCAACCGCGCGCCGGCCACCCCGAGTACAACGTCAACCTGGGCGCCGAGTGGGACATCCCCGGTGTCGAGGGGCTGACCCTGACCGGCCGTGGTATCTACACCAGTTCGCAGTACCTGGATCAGGCCAACAGCAAGGAAATCGACAGTTGGGAGCGTTTCGACGTCGGTGCCCGCTACGCCTTCAAGATCGACGACAAGTCCATCACCTTGCGCGCCAGCGTCGAGAACGTGATGGACAAGCGCTACTGGAGTTCGGCCGGTGCCTCGGATGACAGCGAGCCCGGCCTGACCCTGTCGACCCCCAGGACCTATCTGCTCTCGGCCACCGTCGGCTTCTGACTCGGGGCGGGTGCGCCAGGGATCGGCGCCTGCGCAGGATCATTGCGCGTTCCGCGGTTCGGCAACAGCAGCGAATCATTTGACGATATGCAAGTTGGATAATGCCTTGAACATATAACGGCACCTGTTGTTTTTATATTGAAGATGCATAACGCACGCCGCGCATCTTTGCGTATTACAAGTTTATAAGACTTGGGTATCCGGCTGTCTGATGTTTTTTGCGAAGTTTCCGCAAGTTTCATGAATTTTTAAATATTCAGGAACTAACAGTTGCACTTGTCAGTCATTGGTAATAATTTTCATTCAGGAATTATGGAGGGTGAGCAGATGTTGAATGATGGCCTATTGCATTCTAATCCTGTGCGGCAAACCAATGCCGATTATCTGGCTCGTCAAGGCAAGTTCGAATCCAATGTGCGCAGTTATCCGCGCAAGTTGCCGCTGGCGATTGCCAAGGCCCATGGCGTCTGGGTGACGGATGTCGAAGGCCATACTTACCTCGACTGCCTGGCCGGTGCCGGCACCCTGGCGCTGGGGCACAACCATGCGGCGATCATGGGTGCCCTGGACAGTTTCCTGTCTTCGGGCCTGCCGATGCACACCCTCGACCTGACCACGCCGGTCAAGGATGCCTTCAGCGAAACCCTGCTCGGCCTGCTGCCGGGGCAGGGACGGGACTACTGCCTGCAGTTCTGCGGGCCGTCCGGGGCGGATGCGGTGGAGGCGGCACTCAAGCTGGCCAAGACCTTCACCGGGCGCAATACGGTGATCAGCTTCAGCGGCGCCTATCACGGCATGACCCATGGCGCCCTGGCGCTGACCGGCAACACCGCGCCGAAAAATGCCATCGCCACGCTGATGCCGGGGGTGCAGTTCCTGCCGTATCCCCATGAATACCGCTGCCCGCTGGGTATCGGTGGCGAGGCCGCGGTCGAGGCGCTGGGCTATTACTTCAGCCAGTTCATCGAGGACGTCGAAAGCGGCGTGTCCCTGCCGGCCGCGGTGATCGTCGAGGCGGTGCAGGGCGAGGGCGGGGTCAACAGCGCGCCGGCCAGCTGGTTGCGCCGGATCCGCGAGGTCACCCGCCAGCACGGCATCCTGCTGATCCTCGATGAAGTGCAGGCCGGCTTCGCCCGTACCGGCCGGATGTTCGCCTTCGAGCACGCCGGGATCGAGCCGGACATCATCGTCATGTCCAAGGCGGTCGGCGGTGGCCTGCCCCTGGCGGTGCTGGGGCTCAGGCGCGAATTCGATGCCTGGTCGCCGGGCAACCACGCCGGTACCTTCCGTGGTAACCAGATGGCCATGGCCACGGGTCTGGCGACCTTGCGCGTACTGCAGGAGCAGGACCTCGCGGCCCAGGCCGAAACCCGCGGCCGCTGGCTCAAGGAGCAACTGCAGTTGCTGCAGGCACGCCACCCGGCCATCGGCCAGGTCCGCGGGCCGGGCCTGATGCTGGGTATCGAGATCGTCGACGAGCGCCAGCCGGCCGACCGTCTCGGCAGCTTCCCCGGTGATCCGCAACTGGCGGTGGCGATCCAGCAGCACTGCTTCCGGCAGGGGCTGCTGCTCGAACGCGGCGGACGCCACGGCAACGTGATTCGCCTGTTGCCGCCATTGATCATCGATGACGAACAATGCGGACTGGTCATCCAGCGGTTTGAAAAGGCCCTGGCGGCCGCCCTGTTGCAGGTACGCGGCTGAAGTTGTTCGCGACACTGTTTGCCCAATATTGATGAATGCTGAAAACCCACCGCGATGATTGATGCGGTGCACTTGGCTGTTGCCTGGCTCCGGTCATCAAGGGGCAACTTCAGGTAGTTGCAGAGTTTGTCGAATATCCACTTCGAGTTATCTGCTTATTATGGAAAGAAACTGGCTGTTTTCTGGCAATGAATGCCACGTGTCGTCATTGCGATATCACGTCCCCGGTGAGGCTGCGGCCAATGTGGAGCGACCATGAATAATCCCGATCGTGCTGTTATTTCGAAAATGGTGAGTGAGTTGGCGAGCACTCGCGCGTTGCTCAATTGCCTGATCAAGGAATTCGCGCTACCCGAGAACTGCCTGCGTTATGAATGGCCGCAGCAGATGGAGGGCATCGCTCCCGGCTGTTACCTGGAGGGGCTGGCCTGGAAGGGCATTCCGCTGACCATCAGCCTGCCGAACCAGCAACAGTTCTTCGTGCTGGTGGATCGCCGCGACCGCCTGGGCAGCCATCGCTACCTGTCCGACGTCTATGCGCGCAAGGGGCCGGGTGTCTGGCATTGCCTGGCGTTCCCCGAATTCGTCGAACAGCTGCTGGCGGCCTGCGAGCACATGACCAACGCCAGCAACGACGAACTGCTCGATCAGGTCCTGCAGAGCCAGCACCTGACCGCGGCCATCGTCGCGCACAATCTCGACGAGCAACGGCCGGACCCCCTGCGCGACTACCTCGCCAGCGAGCAGGGGCTGTGGTTCGGTCATCCCAACCATCCCGCCCCCAAGGCGCGCCTGTGGCCGGCCCATCTGGCCCAGGAAACCTATGCCCCGGAGTTCCAGGCACGCACGGCGCTGCACCTGTTCGAGGTACCGCTGCAGGGCCTGCGGATCACTGCCAACGGCTTGAGCGAGGAACAGGTGCTGGCCGGTTTCGCCGACCAGCGCCGGGCCCGGCCAGGCCACGCCATGCTGTGCATGCACCCGGTACAGGGGCAACTGTTCATGCAGGACCGTCGGGTCCGGCGCCTGCTGGAACAGGGCCAGATCTTCGACCATGGCACCACCGGTCCATTGGCCAGCCCGACCGCCTCGATGCGCACCTGGTACATCGAAGGGCATGACTATTTCATCAAGGGTTCGCTGAATGTGCGCATCACCAACTGCGTGCGCAAGAACGCCTGGTACGAACTGGAAAGCACGCTGATCATCGACCAGTTGTTCCAGCGCCTGCAGCAGAGCACGCCGCAGACCCTGGGTGGCCTGTCGACCGTGGCCGAGCCCGGCTCGGTGAGCTGGGCACCGCAGCAGGCCGACGAAGCCGATGCCCACTGGTTCCGCGAACAGACCGGGGCGATCCTGCGGGAGAACTTCTGTCGGCGGGCCGGTGCTGATCGCAGTGTCATGGCCGGCACGCTGTTCGCCCGCGATATTCATTCGCGGCCGCTGGTGCACGGCTTTCTGCAGGGCTTTCATGACCAGCCGCTGGAAGACAGCCAGTTGCTGGACTGGTTCGAGCGCTACCAGGCCCTGCTGCTGAGGCCGGTGATGGCGCTGTTTTTCAACCACGGTGTGGTGATGGAGCCGCACCTGCAGAACACCGTGCTGATCCACGACGCCGGCCAGCCCCGGCAACTGCTGCTGCGCGACTTCGAGGGCGTCAAGCTGACCGAGGAGCTGGGCGCGGGCCATATCGAGGTCGGCCTGCATCCGCGGGTCCGGCAGTCATTGCTGTATTCCCGTGCCCAGGGCTGGAGCCGGATCAGCTATTGCCTGCTGATCAACAACCTGTCCGAGGCGGTGCTCGCCCTGAGCTGGGAGCGGGCACACCTGGCCCCGCTGATGTGGCGGCAGGTGGAACGGCAACTGCGCAGCATTCGCGAAGAACTGGTCGGCCCGGCGCCGGAGCTCGACGCGCTGATCGCCGGCCAACCGATCGCCTGCAAGACCAACCTCAAGGTGCGGCTGGCGGCCGCGGCTGACCGTCAGGCGGGTTACGTCAACCTGCATTCACCCTGGAGCGAGGAGGTTCGCTATGGCTGAGTTGCCTGAAACCGTTCTGGGCGCGATTCGGGACGCCCGGGCCATGAGCAGCGATCCGCTGGCGGTGTTCATCCACGACCTCGATGCGCTTGTCGGGCATGTGCGCCAGGTGATGGCGGCGCTGCCGGCCGGCGTCGAGCTGTACTACGCGATCAAGGCCAACAGCGAGGCGCCGATGCTCGAAGCCCTGGCGCCGCTGGTGAGCGGTTTCGAGATTTCCTCGGGGGCGAGATCGAGCGGGTGATGGCCTGCCCGACCCGCAAGCCCTACGTGTTTTCCGGCCCGGGCAAGCTCGACTCCGATCTGCGTGCGGCACTGGAGCATCAGGTCGAGGCCATCCATGTGGAAAGCCTCAACGAGATCGAGCGCCTGCAACGGCTGGCCAACCAGGTCGGACGGGTGCAGCCGGTGTTCATCCGGGTCAACCCGCAACTGCCACCGACCCTGTCGAGCAAGCTGGCGATGGCCGGTACCGCCACGCCGTTCGGCATCGACGAGGCGGACCTGGCCCTGGCGGTGCAACGGGTCGACAGTGCCAGCCACCTGAGCCTCAAGGGCTTCCATGTGCACGCCATGTCCCATCAGTTGTCGGTGGAGCGCCATGAGCAACTGCTGGATTTCTACCTGCAACGCTGGGAGCTGTGGCGGGCGCTGGCGGCCTATCCCGAGCAACTGACGCATTTCAACGTCGGCGGTGGTATCGGTGTCGACTACCTGGGCGGTCCACAGTTCGACTGGCAGCGCTTGTGCCGCTACCTGGAGCGCCGGCTCGCCGGGCAGGCCGATGCCCCGGTGCTGCGCTTCGAGCCCGGGCGCTTCATCAGTGCCTTCTGTGGCTACTACGTGATCGAGGTGCTGGACCGCAAGAGCAGCCACGGCGTGAACTTCCTGGTCTGCCGTGGCGGGACCCACCAGTTCCGCCTGCCGGCGGCGCAGAGCCATGATCATCCGGTGTTGCACTTGCCGCGCACGGCAGTGTCGGCCCATGCGCCGCAACGGCTGTACACGGTGGTTGGCCAGCTGTGCACGCCCAAGGATGTGCTCAGCCGCGCCCGGCCGCTCAAGGGGGTCGAAGTCGGTGACCTGCTGGTACTGCCGCTGGCCGGGGCCTACGGCTACAACATCTCCCATGCCGACTTCCTCTGTCATCCCAGGCCGCCGCAACTCTTCGTGCGCCAGGGCGAACTGCTGCGGGGCAACGGCCAGTGGGCGTGAGGTTCGCCGTGCCGCGGCGCTGGGTGGTGTTCAACGTCCTGTTGGGGACGCTGACGGTCAGCCTGAGCAACAGTTCGCTGAACCCGGCGCTGCCGATGTTCATGAACGTGTTCGGGATCGGCCCGTTGCTGGCGACCTGGATCGTCGCCGGGTTCATGACCAGCATGGGCATGACCATGCCGCTGACCAGCTTCCTCAGCCAGCGTCTGGGGCGCAAGCGCCTGTACCTGTGGGGCGTGGCACTGTTCGTCGGCGCCTCGCTGCTCGGAGCCGTGGCCAATTCGATCAGCCTGGTGATCACCGCCCGGGTGGTGCAGGGCATTGCCAGCGGGCTGATGATTCCGCTGTCGCTGGCGATCATCTTCTCGGTCTACGCCAAGCCCGAACGGGGGCGGGTCACCGGCCTGTGGAGTGCGGCGGTGATGCTCGCCCCGGCACTCGGGCCGCTGTGCGGCAGCCTGCTGCTGGAGTGGTTCAGCTGGCGCTCGCTGTTTTTGATGAACGTGCCGATCGGCCTGCTGGCGCTGGTGCTGGGGATGGTGGTGCTGCCGGATTCGGAGCCCGCCGAGCGGCAGCCGTTCGACCTGGCCGGCTACCTGCTGATCGCGGCCGGTATCGGTCTGCTGATGGTGTCCATCAGCGGCCTGCGCCACGCCAGCACGCTGCTCGATCCCCTCGACCTGGGCATGCTGCTGGCCGGTCTGCTGTGCCTGGTGGCGTTTGTCCGGGTGGAGTTGAGCCGCCAGGCGCCGCTGCTGAACCTGCGGATCTTCGCCCTGCGCGGTTATCGCCTGAGCGTGGTGATTGCCGTGGTGCAGTCGGTCGGCATGTTCGAATGCCTGGTGCTGTTGCCGTTGCTGGTGCAGGTGGTGCTGGGCTACAGCGCCATCTGGACCGGCCTGGCGCTGCTGTGCACGGCGGCGTTCGCCAGCCTGTTCGGGCAGATGGGCGGACGCATCCTCGACCGCCACGGACCGCGCACGGTGGTGGCCTGCGGTCTGCTGCTCACTGGCCTGTCGACCCTGGCCCTGGGCCTGCTCAAGGCCGACGCGGCGATCGCCGTGGTGTTCGCCCTGATGATGGTCCGCGGCGCCGGCCTGGGCCTGTCCTACATGCCGGTGACCACCGCCGGGCTCAATGCCTTGCCCGAGCCGATGGTGACCCAGGGGGCGGCGATGAACAACATCTCCCGGCGTCTGGTGGCGTCCCTGGCCATCGTCATCGCCTCGCTCTGGCTGGAGTGGCGCATGGGGCCGGCGGGGCAGGCGGCCAGCCCGGCGGCCATCAGCGAGGTGTTTATCGCCACCGGCATCCTGATCCTGCTGGCGCTGCCATGCGCCTGGCGTTTTCCGCAGCACGACGAAACGGCCGAGGCCCAGCCCGCCGCCGTCGAGCAGCGATGACTCTTCTTTTGACACTCTTTTTCAAGGTACGGACATGACGACTTTCGAATTGGCAACCGCTCAATGGCTGAAAACGCCACTCGGCCACCCGGCCAGCACCGCCTGGCTGGCCACGGTCGACAAGCGCTGCCGGGCCACCGTGCAGCAGCGGGTGGTCGGGCAACTGCTGCAGACCCTGCTGTATGAAGCGGTTCTGCCCTATGAGGCGCAACCGCTGGGCGACGGCCTGCATCGTTTCACCGTACACGGCCGTGATGCCCGACAGGCCCCGGTGCAGTACCACTGCAAGGGCCTGCTCAGCGACAGCTTCGCGGTGATCCGCCTCGAACATGGCAGCCTGGAGCGGGTCGACGGCAACGGTCAGCGCAGCACCCCGGACCTGCACCAAGCCCTGGCCGAATGGCTCGGCGAGTTCCGCGACAGCCCGCACCTGGCCCGTTTCATCCTCGAACTGGAGCAGACCCAGCTCAAGGACCTGCAGGCCCGTAGCCAGGGCTATGCCGCCGCGGTGCCGGCCCATGAACTGGACGTGGATGCCCTGGAGCAGCATTTCATGGACGCCCACAGCTATCACCCCTGCTACAAGTCGCGCATCGGTTTCTCCCTGGCGGACAACCTCCGCTACGGTCCGGAGTTCGCCACGCCGATCGCCGTGGTCTGGCTGGCGGTGGCCAACTCGCGGGCGGCGGTCAACCACTCGCGCAACCTCGACTTCGCGGCGTTTATCCGCCAGGAGTTCGGTGCCGCGCGCTGGGAACAACTGGCCAGCAGCCTGGCCGGGCAGGGGCGCAGTATCGACGATTACCAGTTGCTGCCGGTGCACCCCTGGCAGTGGGAGAACACCATCGTCGCGACGTTCTACCCGGAACTGCTCAGTGGCGAGCTGATCTACCTGGGCACCTCCGACGATACCTACAAGGCCCAGCAGTCGATCCGCACGCTGGCCAATGCCAGCGTCAGGGAGCGCCCGTACGTCAAGCTGGCGATGAGCATGACCAACACCTCCAGTACCCGCATCCTGGCGCGGCATACGGTGATGAACGGACCGATCATCACCGACTGGCTGCAGCAGCTGATTGCAAGCGACGCCACCGCCCGCGCGCTGGATTTCGTCATCCTCGGCGAAGTCGCCGGGGTCAGCTTCGACTACGACCATCTGCCCGAGTCCCGGGCGCCGCAGACCTACGGCACCCTCGGGGCGATCTGGCGCGAGAGCCTGCACCCGTACCTCAGGGCCGACGAGCAGGCGGTGCCGTTCAACGGCCTGAGCCATGTGGAGAATCGTTACGGCGAGGGCACGCAGGCGCCGTTCATCGATGCCTGGATCCGCCAGTACGGCCTGCAGGCCTGGACCCGCCAGCTGCTGCAGGTCACCGTGCCGCCGATCATCCACATGCTCTACGCCGAGGGCATCGGCATGGAGTCCCACGGCCAGAACATCGTGCTGATCGTCAAGCAGGGGTGGCCGCAGCGTATCGCCCTCAAGGACTTCCACGACGGTGTCCGCTATTCGCCGGCCCATCTGGCGCGCCCGGAACTGTGCCCGACCCTGGTCCCGCTGCCGGCCAGCCACGCCAGGCTCAACCGCAACTCGTTCATCATCACCGACGATGTCGAGGCGGTACGCGACTTCTCCTGCGACTGCTTCTTCTTCATCTGCCTGACCGAAATGGCGATCTTCCTGCGCCAGCAGTACCAGTTGGACGAAGCGCTGTTCTGGCAGATGACCGCCGAGGTGATCCTGGCCTACCAGGCGGCCCATCCGCAGCACCGTGAGCGTTTCGCGCTGTTCGACGTATTCGCGCCCAGCTACGAGGTCGAGGAGTTGACCAAGCGCCGGCTGCTCGGTGACGGCGAGCGGCGCTTCCGCTCGGTACCCAACCCGCTGCACGCCTACAGGCCGCAAGCATGCTGAGGACCAACCAGCTCAAGCGCAAGTTGCAGGCGGGCGAGACGGTCTACGGCCTGATCAGCTCGATCCCGGCGGCGGCGGCCATCGAGCTGATCGCCGAGGCCGGTTTCGACTTCGTGATCATCGACATGGAACATGTGCTGATCAACCCGGAAACCGTCGAGCACATGATTCGCACCGCCGAATCCTATGGTCTTACGCCACTGGTGCGGGTCGCCGATCTCAACCCCAAGACCCTGCTGCGCCTGCTCGATGGCGGAGCCCAGGGCATCGTCCTGCCGATGATCGAAAGCCCCGGGCAACTGGCCGAGGCCATCGCCGCCTGCAAGTACCACCCGCTGGGGCGGCGCAGCCTCAACGCCGGGCGCCCCGGCGCGTTCGGCAAGCACAGCCTGGCGCAGTACGTCGGCGAGGCCAATGAGCAGATCATGCTGGTGGCGATGATCGAGAGCGCCGAAGGCGTTCGTCGCGCCGCCGAGATCGCCGCGGTACCGGGCCTGGACATGATCCTCGAAGGCGCCGCCGACCTGTCGCAATCGCTGGGCATGCCCTGGCGGATCGACCAGCCGGCGGTTCAGCAGGCGCTGTTCGACACCTGGCAGGCCGCGCAGGCCGTCGGCGTGCCGTATTGCACCATCCCCCGACAACCCGGTGATGCCGCCCGCTGGCAGGAACGGGGCGTGCGCGCCTTTGTTCTCGGCGATGAGCGCGGTATTGCCTTCCGGGCGCTGCAAGCGCGCCTGGCCACCCTTTCTGCAGAAGGAAAATGACTCGATGAACTTCACTTCACGTGCCGCCGATCTGGTGATGCAGGATCTGGTCGACTGCCTGCTGGCGGAAGACTTCTTTGGCAGCGAACCGCTGAACCTGGTGGACACCGCCCACTGGCAACTGGCTCATCCGCAGGCGCCGCTGCTGGCCGAGGCGAGCCCGCAGCAGCGTATCTGGGAGTGGTGTTGCGATGCGGCGGAGCAGCGCTTCATCAGCATCGCCCTGCGTCCCGGCATCACCCAGCAATGGGAGAAGGTGCCAGGTACGCCGGTGCTGGCGCGCCAGGGCGAAAGCTGGGCCCGACTGTCGCCCGAGGACTTCATGCAGCGGGTGTTCAGCGGCCTGGCGCCGCGCCTGCAGGGCAATGAAAAGGGCCTGGCGCTGTTTCTCGAAGTGCTGCGCATCAGTGTCTGGCAGACCGCGCTGTCGCTGGAACACCGCATCGACCACCAGGACCTGATGGCACAGGATGGCGCGACCTTCTTTCGCACCATGGAGCAGTGGGCGTCGCTGCGCGATCGTCCGTACCACCCGCTGGCGAAGGCCAAGCAGGGCCTGGACGAGGACGAGTACCGGCGCTACCAGGCCGAGTTCGCCCAGCCGGTGAGCCTGCATTGGGTCGCGGTGGACAAGACCCTGCTGCAATGCGGCGACGGGGTCGGGGACCTCGAACAGTCCTTCCCGGCGCGCTACCTGCTGCCGGAGAACCTGCAGGCCGAGCTGGAACAGGAACTGCGTGGGCTGGGGATCGAGCGCAGCCACGTCGCCCTGCCGGTTCACCCCTGGCAGTTCGAACATGTGCTGGAGGCACAGCTGGGCTCGGCGTTCGCGCGCGGTGACTGCCGCCGCCTGGCCTTCCAGGGCGCGCCGGTGTTCGCCACGTCGTCGCTGCGGTCCATGACCCCGTGCTTCGCGAGTGCCGACTACCTCAAGTTGCCGATGGCGATCTACTCCCTCGGTGCCTCGCGTTACCTGCCGGCGGTGAAGATGATCAACGGCGGCCTCAGCGAGAACCTGCTGCGCCAGGCGCTGACCCGCGACGAGACCCTGGCGCGCTCGCTGCATCTGTGCGACGAGGGCAAGTGGTGGGCGTTCATGCCGCCCGAGGCGACCTTGTTCGACGAGGCGCCGCGGCACCTGTCGGCGATGGTGCGGGGCTATCCGAAGGCATTGCTCGACGATCCCGAGTGCCGCCTGCTGCCGATGGCCGCGCTGGGCGCGCCGCTGCCCGACAGCGACCGGCACTTCTTCGACGAGTGGCTGGAGTATCGCCAGTTGCCGCGCAACCAGGCTTCGGTGCTGACCCTGTTTCGCGAACTGAGCCACAGCTTCTTCGACATCAACCTGCGCATGCTGCGCATCGGCATGCTCGGCGAGGTCCATGGGCAGAACGCGGTGCTGGTGTGGAAGGCCGGCCAGGCCCAGGGCCTGCTGTTGCGCGATCATGACTCGCTGCGCATCTTCGTGCCGTGGCTGGAGCGCAACGGCATGGCCGACCCGGTCTACCGGATCAAGAAGGGCCATGCCAACACCCTTTACCACGAGTGTCCCGAGGATCTGCTGTTCTGGCTGCAGACCCTGGGCATCCAGGTCAACGTGCGGGCGATCATCGACACCCTGGCGCAGGTCTATGCGGTGCCGGTGACGGCCTTGTGGACGGTGTTGCGCGATGTGCTCGAAGGCCTGTTGCAGAGCATCGAATTCGACGACGAGGCCCGGGCGATGATCCAGCGCCAGTTGTTCGAGGTACCGCGCTGGCCGCAGAAGCTGCTGCTGACGCCGATGATCGCCCGCGCCGGTGGGCCGGGCAGCATGCCGTTCGGCAAGGGCGAGGTGGTCAACCCGTTCCACAGGTTGCGCCGTGAAGTCTGAGCGTTCCTGGCATCCTTCCAGGCGCAGCGTGCTGCGCCTGTCCCTCGGCCTGCTGGCCCTGCCGACCCTGGCCCGGGCCGAGGGGCCGCGGCTGGTCACGCTGTTCCAGGGCGCCACCGACTGCGCCGTGGCCCTGGGGCTGACGCCGGTCGGCGTGGTCGACTCGCCTACCGAGAAACCGACGTTTCGCTACCTGCGTCCGGCATTGGCCGGTGTCGCCCATGTCGGCCTGGAAACCCAGCCGAGCCTGGAGGACATCGTCCTGCTCAAGCCGGACGTGATCGTCGCCTCGCGGTTTCGCCACCAGCGTATCGCGCCGTTGCTGGAGCGCATGGGCAGGGTGCTGATGCTCGAAGAGGTTTTCGAGTTCAAGCGGACCCTGGCGCTGATGGGCGTGGCGCTCAACCGTCAGCAGGCGGCCAGCGACCTGCTCGGACAGTGGCAGCAGCGGGTCATCCGCCTGCGCGAGCAGTTGCAGGCGAAGTTCGCCGGGCGCTGGCCGCTGACCGTCTCGGTGCTGGATGTGCGCGAAGACCATGTGCGCAGCTACCTGCCGGGCAGCTTCGCCGGCTCCGTGCTCACCGAGCTGGGTTTCGACTGGAACCCGGTGGCCCGTGGCGCGCATGGCACCTATATGAAACTCACCAGTAAAGAGAGCCTGCCTGTGGTCGATGCCGACCTGTTTTTCGTTTTCCAGCGCACGGACAGCCAGACCGTGCAGCACAACTATGAGCGTCTGTTGCATTACCCGTTCTGGCAGCACCTGCGCGCTCCGCGGGATGGCCAGGTCTGGCGGGTCGACAGCATCGCCTGGAGTTTTTCCGGCGGTATCCTCGGGGCCAACCAGATGCTCGATGACATCGCCCGGGTGGTGGCCTCCTCATGAGTCGTGGTTCGAAACTGAGCCTGGCGCTGCTGCTGATGTTGCTGTCCTGCCTGTTGAGCCTGGCGGCGGGTGCCACCTGGATCTCTCCGGCACAGCTGTTGAGTGGCCTGATGCAGGCCGACAGCCTCAGCGCCGGCGAGCAACTGATCGTCAGCACCCGCCTGGCGCGGACCCTGATGGCGATCGCGGTCGGGTCCAGCCTGGCCGTGGCCGGCGCGCTGATGCAGGCATTGACGCGCAACCCGCTGGCCTCGCCGGGGCTGTTCGGGGTGAACGCCGGTGCGACCTTTTCGATCATCCTCGGTTCGTCGCTGTTGGCCCTGTCGTCGATGCAGCAATGGCTGTGGTGCGCCTTTCTCGGCGCGGCGCTGGCCGGCGCCCTGGTGTGGCTGATCGGCAACCGGGGCGAGAGCAGTCTCAGCCCGTTGCGTATCGTGCTGGCCGGGGCGGCGGTGACCGCGCTGTTCTCCGCCTTCAGCCAGGCCTTGCTGGTGGTCAACGAGGAGGGCCTGGACACGGTGCTGTTCTGGCTCGCCGGTTCGCTCTCCGAGCGTGACCTGGCGATGGCCGCACCGCTGCTGGTCGGCGTGTCGTTCGCGTTGTTCGGCGCCTGGCTGCTGGCCGGCCAGGTCAATGTGCTGAGCGCCGGCGAGGCGATCGCCACCGGGCTGGGGCAGCGTACCGGCTCGATCCGCCTGCTGATGAGCGTGCTGATCGTCGGCCTGGCCGGCAGTGCGGTGGCACTGGCCGGCAGCATCGGTTTCATCGGTCTGCTGGTGCCGCACATGGTGCGCAAGAGCCTGTCCGTCGATCATCGCTGGCTGCTGCCGGGCTGCGCGGTGCTCGGCGCGACGCTACTGTTGCTGGCCGATACCCTGGCGCGGGTGGTGATCCTGCCGCAGGAGGTGCCGGTGGGGGTGATGACCGCGTTCTTCGGGGCGCCGTTCTTCATTGTCCTGGCTCGACGGGGGCTCGTCATGGCTAGGCCTGTGACCGTACGTAACGGGGTCTTTTCCCGGCAGCTCGACCTCTCCAGCCTGGGCCGCCTGGTGCTGGCGTTGCTGCTGACCCTGCTGGTGATGCTCGGTGCGCTGGCGCTGGGCAAGGTCAACCTGTCACCGCTGACCGTGTTGCGCGTGCTCGCCGGCGGCGCGGACCCGGGGCTGACCTTCATCGTCGAGCAACTGCGCCTGCCCCGTCTGGTGCTGGCGGCTCTGGTGGGGGCGGCGCTGGCGGTGTCCGGGCTGATCCTGCAGAGCATCATTCGCAACCCGCTGGCCTCGCCGGATCTGCTGGGCATCACCAGTGGCGCCAGCGCCGCGGCGGTGGGCTACCTGTCGTTCTTCTCGCTGGCCCTGGGTTCGCAGTTCCTGCCGCTGGCGGCGATGGCCGGAGCCGGCCTGGCGGCGCTGGCGATCTACCTGCTGGCCTGGAAGCAGGGCACGTCGCCGCTGCGCCTGGTGCTGATCGGCGTCGGCGTGTCGGCGCTGCTGGCGGCGGTGACCACCTTCCTGCTGGTGTTCAGCCCGTTGACCACCACCCTGTCGGCCTATGTCTGGCTGACGGGCAGTGTCTACGGCGCCAGTTGGCCGGAGCCGCGGGCCCTGGCCGGCTGTCTGCTGGCGATCCTGCCGTTGCTGCTCTGGCTGGCCCGGCAGGTGCGGGTGCAGCAACTGGACGACGACCTGGCCCGGGGTATCGGCGCCCGGGTGCAGTGGCTGCGCGCCGGGCTGTTGCTGGTCAGCGTGGCCCTGGCCGGTGCGGCCGTGGCCTGGGGCGGGGCGATCGCCTTCGTCGGGCTGGTCGCCCCGCATATCGCCAAGCGCCTGGTGGCGCCGGGGTTTGCCGGGCAGGCGCTGATGTCGGCGCTGGTCGGCGCGAACCTGGTGATGCTGGCCGACCTGGTCGGGCGCACGCTGTTTCTGCCCCTGGACCTGCCCGCGGGTATTTTCGTCGCGGTGCTGGGCACACCGTTCTTTCTCTATCTCCTGATCAACCAGCGGCACTGAGGAATTGCAGATGGCATCCATTACAGCCCAAGGCCTGACCCTGAGTTACCAGCGCCAGGCAATCATCGAAGGGCTCGACTTGCAACTGCCCCAGGGCCAGGTGTCGGTACTGATCGGCAGCAACGGCTGCGGCAAGAGCACCCTGCTCAAATCCTTCGCCCGGCTGCTCAAACCGCAGCAGGGGCGGGTGATCCTCAACGGCACCGACATCCATCGCAAGTCGACGGCGACGGTGGCCCGCGAACTGGCGATCCTGCCGCAGATGCCGAGCGCGCCCGAGGGTATCAGCGTGCGGCAACTGGTGGCGCTGGGGCGCTACCCGTACCAGAACTGGATGCAGCAGTGGTCGCAGCAGGACGAGGCGATGGTCGAGCGCGCCCTGCAGCAGACCGGCACGCTGGAGTTGGCCGAGCGTCCGGTGGACGCGCTGTCCGGCGGCCAGCGGCAGCGGGCGTGGATCGCCATGACCCTGGCCCAGGACACCGAGATGGTTCTGCTCGACGAGCCGACCACCTTTCTCGACCTGGCTCACCAGATCGAAGTCCTCGACCTGCTGCGCGACCTCAATCGCCAGGAGGGCAAGACCATCGTCATGGTCCTGCACGACCTGAACCTGGCCTGCCGCTACGCCGACCACATGGTCGCGGTGCACCAGCGCACGGCCTTCGCCCAGGGGCGCCCGGCGGACATTCTCAGCGAGGCGCTGGTCAAGCAGGTGTTCAACCTCAACTGCCGGATCATCAGCGACCCGTTCTTCGGAACACCGCTGTGCATCCCGTTTGGCCGGGAATTGCCGCAATGACCCTGGCCCATCTGTTCACCGACGCACAGTGGGCGCTGCTGTCCGGGGCGCTGCGGCTCAAGCCGGTACAGCAGAGCGACCCGCGTTCGCTGCCGGCGCGGGCCCTGCTCGATGAGACGACCTGCGAAGACCTGCTGCAGGCGCTGGGTCCGGTGATCGGTTCGCCGACCCTGGCGATCACCGCTTCGCTGCTGGCCAAGCGTTTCTCCTTTCTCGGCACCGGCGCCTGCCTGTACGCGATGTCGGTGTACGACAAGGGCCTGCTGCTGTCGCTGGACAACTGCCGGGTCGAGTACGGGCATGACGATGGCCTGTGGACCTCGTCGATGCCGCTGGATCAGCCCCAGGCGTTCGGCTACGCGCCGGGGCAGCGCGAGGCCTGGCGCGAGTCCATCGTCTCCAGCCTGTTCGCCGGAACGTTCCAGCCGCTGTGGCAGACTTTCTACCGAGTCACCGGCATTTCCCGCAGGATTCTCTGGGAGAACACCGCGGTGCGGGTCTTTTCGCTGTACGAGAAGCGCATGGCCAAGGTCGAGGACCCCTTGATTCGCCAGCGCTGCGAGGCTGATTTCCACTGGCTGCTGAACGAGGCCGAGCCGGCCTTGTTCGGCCTGGACTACAACCCGCTCCGGCATTTTCGCCGACCGCCGACGATCCTTGAAAACGAAGGCAAGCGCATCCGCTTTCGACGCACCTGCTGCTTCTACTACGAGGCGAGCCATCCGGTCGAATACTGTTCCACCTGCCCCCTGCTGAGGCCGAAGAAATGTCGCTGAACCCACGAATCGCACCGCGTCGGCAACTGGTCGACGCAGCACTGCTGCTGCAGTACCGGAGTATTTCCAGCTCCACCATCGGCCATGTGCTCGACACGGGCTACCTGCGGGGCCTGAGGCCGTTGTTCGAGGGCATCCACATGATCGGCAACGTGGTGACGGCCAGGCTGCGCACACCCGATGGCAGCATCCTGCGCGATGCCTTGCTGTGTTGCGAGCCGGGTGATGTGCTGGTGATCGAATGCGAGGGCGACCGCGAGTGTGCCTGCTGGGGCGAGTTGCGCACCCTGGCGGCGCTGATCAAGGGGTTGGCCGGCGTGGTGGTGTCCGGCGCGGTGACCGACGTCGCGGCGCTGCGCGAGCACCGTCTGCCGATCTTCAGCCGAGGCGTCAGCGCACTGACCACCCGCAGCCTGGGGCAGAGCGGCGAACTCAACCTGCCGGTGCGGGTCGGTGACGTCCAGGTCCAGCCGGGTGACCTGGCTATCGGTGACGATGACGGGGTGTTTATCCTCACGGCACAGCAGGCCCGGGAACTGTTGCCGCAGTTCGTGGCGAAGGAAAATGCCGATCGCCTGCGCCGGGCGGGGCTTCTTGCCAAGTTGATCGCCAAGGGGGCCTGATTCTGCAAGGTGGAAAGCAAACGGTGACAACGATCGCAGCGGACGACAGACAACTCTGGTAAAGTTCGTTAGCTTACTACATATCCAGTTGCCTACCTGTAATCGAGACACCCGCAATGAGCAATGTCCTGAGCGAAGAGGAGATGCGCCTGGCGCTGTTCGGCTCCCTGCGCCCGAGTGCTGAACCGATCTCCCCGCAAGTACCTGAACCCAAGCTTGTCGTCACCCCGGCAGCGCCCGCCAAACCCCGGCCCGTCGCCAAGGCTCTGTCGCCAAAGCTGCGGGTGATCCTGCACGCGACCAAGGAGTTCGAAGGCGAGATCGAGGAGTTGGTGTACGACGCCAACACCCTGAGCACCTTCACCGCCGAGCAGGAGGCCAAGGCCGCGGCGAAAAAGAAGAAGTTTCGCTACTTCGAGGTGATTTCGATCAAGCCGATCTAGGCTGTGTACGAAATTGTTTGAAACGCAGGTTAGGCAAGGCAAAAACCGGCGAGGAAGCGCAGTTGACTGGTTGTCAATGAGCATTCCGAGCCGGTTTTTAACGCCGCATAACCAAGTTTCAAGCGATTTCGTACATAGCCTAGGTCTTCAGTCCCGCTCCTGATAGTCCCTGGGCGACTCGCCCAGCAGGCGCCTGAACATCGCCGAAAAGGCGCTCGGGCTGGCGAACCCCAGGCTGTCGGCAATGCGATTGACCGGTTCGCCAGCCTCCAGCAAGGTCAAGGCCCGGGCTACCCGGACCTGCTGTACCCACTGCCGGTAGGTGATGCCGGTTTCGCTGATGAATAACCGGATCAGCGTCCGGCTGCTCGCGCCGACCACCTCGGACCATTGCTCGATGGTCTGTGCCTTGCCCGGCTCCTCCAGTATCTGCTGGCAGATCGTGACCAGACGGCGGTCCCGGGGCCAGGGAATCTCCAGCGGCACCGTCCGCGAATGTTCCAGCTTGTGCAGGATCAGCGTGACGATGCTGCGGTTGGGCGGGTCGTCCGGATACAGCATCGGCTGCTCGGCCAGGGCCAGGATCAGCTCGCGCAGCAGCGTGTCGACCTCGATCACCTTGACCCGCTCACCGAACCGTTCGGCCTGGCTGCGCTCGACGTAGATCGTGCGCATCCGCGTGTCGCTGAGCATCACCTGGTCGTGCACCACCCCCGCCGGAATCCACAGCCCGCGCTGGGGTGGGATGTACCAGATGCCCTGTTCGCTGGCGACCCGCATCAGGCCCTTGCTGGCATAGAGAAACTGCCCCCGCGGATGGCTGTGCGGCGCGTTGTAGCTGCCGGCCGGCTGGTCGCGGGAGAACGCGGTGATCACCCGGGGCAGGTCCTGATAGTCGTGATGATCATCGCTGTGCCCTCGGCTTTGCGGCTGTCACTTTGGCGACGAATATTGGCATTCATGCAAAACCGTCCAGGTCGGTGGCGAACTTAGTATTTGCCACACAAATCAGTTCAGCGATAGATACCTGGAGGCAGCACATGTCAGTCGCCGTTGCACAGAGAACGCGGGCAATCGAATTGATGGCGGGCCTCGGCCTGTTCATCCTGGCGCTGTCGCTGCGACCGGGCATCGTCTCGGTCGGGCCGCTGATCGGCGCGATACAGGCCGAATTCGGCCTGCGGCACGCCCAGGCGGCGCTGCTGACGGCGATACCGGATGTGTGCATGGGCCTGTTCGCCATT
This sequence comes from Pseudomonas sp. Tof1, assembly GCF_055390395.1. Classification (NCBI taxonomy): domain Bacteria; kingdom Pseudomonadati; phylum Pseudomonadota; class Gammaproteobacteria; order Pseudomonadales; family Pseudomonadaceae; genus Pseudomonas; species Pseudomonas sp. Tof1. The sequence goes on from NZ_AP024344.1 coordinate 2,506,105, forward strand.
TTCATTCCGCGCATCGGTCGCCGCTTCGGCAACGACCGGGTGGTGCTGTTCTCCCTGGCCCTGCTGGGGTAGCGATGGTCCTGCGGGCATTCGCCGGGTCATCGACCGGCCTGCTGTTTTCGACCTTCCTGGTGGGGGTGGGCGTTGCCATCTCCGGCCCGCTGATCGGCGGCTGGATCAAGAGCCACTTCGCCAGCAACGCGGCCATGCTCATGGGCATCTATGCCGCCGGTCTCGGCATAGGCGCCACCCTGGCCGCGGTGGGCAGTGAATACGTGGCGCTGGCCGAGAGTGGCTGGCGTGTGGCGGCGGGTATCTGGGCGGTGCTCTGCGTATTGGCGATGATCAGTTGGCAACGTCTGGCGACGGCGTTCCCGTCCCGACCGCAGGCTGTGCAAAGCGCCAGCGCCCCTGTCAGCCAACCGGCATTTCGCAGCGGCCGGGCCTGGCTGATCGCGGTGTACTTCGGCCTGGGCCAGTTCGTCTGCTATGCCTGTTTCGCCTGGGTGGGGGAGAGCAGTCGGGAACTGGCGATCAACAGCCTGGGATCGGGGCTGAACCTGGGCCTGTTCGCCGCCATCATCGCGATCAGCAGTTTCGTCTCCGGGGTCATGACCCGCTCCACACCGGATCGCCGTGCCTGGCTGGGCGGGTCGGCGGTTCTTTCGGCCGCTGGTGCGGCGGCGCTCTGGCTGGCCCCGGCCCTGCTTGGCGCACTGCCAGTGGTGGCGATTGCCCTGGGGCAGGGCACCTGCTTCGCCCTGGCGATGACCTTGCCACTGGACAACACCCGCACTCATGAGCAAGCCGGCCAATGGACCGCCTTCATGTTGTTCATCGGCTACCTGGTGGCTGCCCTGGGTCCGTTTGCCTTCGGCTTCCTGCGCGATCATACCGGAACCTTCGAGGCGTCTTACGGCCTGCTGGTGGTGGCCTCGCTGGCGATGCTGGTGCTGACGCCGCTGCTTAAGCCGCACAGGCATTGATGGCGTGTCAGGTTTCGCCGTCGACAACTGCCGAGTTGAAGCCCCAGCGCTGGAATTCCGGTTCGAACTCCTGCAGTTGCACCAGGCCCAGGCACGGCATCGCCCCGGTCCGGAGGATTTCCCCCTTGGCCAGCTTGCAGGCCAGCAGCACGGTGGCCATGCAGGGAATCTCCGGGCCGTTGCCGCCGGGGGCGGTCAGTTGCCAGGTCAGGCTGCCGGGTGTGCCGTCCTGGCGCAGGCCGCGCAGGTGCACGCGCATGGCGCCCAGGTCGCTGCCGAAGCGGTCCAGGGCCTTTCTCGACAAGGCATCCAGCTGTGCGGCAAACCGGCTGATCGGCAGTGGCATGCCCAGGCGCCGCAAGGCTGCCGCCAGCCACAGGCCGGCATGTTCCAGGCGCAGTTCCAGGGCGGCATGGAATTCGACATCGCGGACCCCGGCATAACGGGCTGGGAACAAGGCCAGGTCCGGCACGTCGCAGGCCGCGCCCCAACGGCGCCCCATGCCGGCGAAGCGGAAGGTGCGGATGTCCTGCCAGCCGTACTTTTTCACCCAGGCGCCACCGTTCCAGCGGTCAAAAGCCAGGCCGGCGTAGCCGAACACCGCCTGGATGGTCGCCACGCCGCGAGGCGCCTGCTGGCCGGGGCGATGGCGGTGCTGATGCTGTCCAGGCGGGCGAAGGACCGGGCCAGGTGGTCGACTACCGCCGAGGAGAGGCCCGGTACGCTGCTGGCACCGGAGACGGCCAGTACGCCGGCCGCTCGTGCCTGCGCATCGACATTGGCGGCGAAGCGGTCGACGAAGTCGCGGCCGTCGGCCAGGTCGATGTAGTGCGCTCCGGCGGCGCAGGCCGCCAGGGCAACCCGATAGTCCTGGCCCTGGAAGGGCCCGGCGCAGTGGATGACCAGGTCCGGCCTGGCCTCGGCAAGGCGTTGCTCGAAATCGGCGGCTTCGATATCAAGCCGCAGGGTGGCGACGGTCTGCCCATTGTCGAAGCGGTGCCGGCCCGCGCTGGCGCTGCGGCTGGCGGCAATCGGCTCCAGGCCGGGCCCCAGCGCCAGGCGCCGACAAATCCGCGCGCCGAAATTGCCCAGGCCGCCGATGACGATGATACGCACGATTCATCCTTGAATGAGGGAAGAGGGCGGCAGTATATGGGAGCTGCCTTGCAGAAGGAGATTCTGTGAATACTGCCGGCTTGGACTGCCCCAAGTCGTTACTGCTGGTCGCTCCAGACCGCCAGTTCGTAGCCATCCGGGTCGATGAAGTGGAAGCGGCTGCCACCGGGGAACGAGAACCGTGCCCGGCTGATGGTCGCGCCCGCGGCTTCGATCTTCTGCTGGATCGCCTCGAGATCCTGCCCATAGAGAATCACCAGCGGCCCACCCGGCCGCACCGGCTCTCCGGTGGTGAAGCCACCGGTCAGGCGGCCGTCGCTGAACTCGGTGTAGCTGGGGCCATAGTCGACGAAGCTCCAGCCGAACACTTCGCCATAGAAGGTCTTGCTGCGCGCGATGTCGCTGACGTTGAACTCGATGTTGTCGATCTGCCGGTCCTTGCCTCGAACACTCATGTGTTACTTCCCTGTTGATGGAGGTTGGAGAGTCTAACCGAGATTCGTCCCGACAGCCTCAGCCGGTGCCCAGCGCCCGCAGGCCGATCGGGCTAGCCTGGAGCTATCGATATTTCCCTGGGTGCGCCCCCATCTTCCAGGAATCACCCCGGCTTACACCATCGCCAACCGATGCTTGCGCTTGGGCGGCATGAACACCCTGCCGATGGCGTCCAGGTCGTGTTCGTCCAGCTCCAGTTGCACCGCAGCCGCGTTGAGCCGCACGTGTTCCAGGTTGACCGCCTTGGGAATCGCCAGCACACCTTCATGGCGGATCACCCAGGCCAGCGCGACCTGGGCCGGGGTGGCGTCGTGGCGAGCGGCGATCTGCCGCAGCGTCGGGCTGTCGAGCAGGGCGCCGCCCTGGCCGACCGGGCAGTAGGCCATCAGCGGCAGGTTGTGCTGTTGCCACCAGGGCAGCAGGTCGAACTCGATGCCGCGCTCTTGCAGGTTGTACAGCACCTGGTTGGTGGCGCAGAACGGCGAGGCCAATTCCTGCAGGTCTTCGACATCGAAATTGGACACGCCCCAGCGACCGATCCGGCCCTGCTCGCGCAGGCGCTCGAAGGCTTCGACCGTCTCTTCCAGCGGATACTGGCCGCGCCAGTGCAGCAGGTACAGATCGATGTATTCGGTGCCCAGGCGCCTGAGGCTGCGTTCGCAGGCCAGGGGAATACCCTTGCCGCTGGCGTTGTGCGGATAGACCTTGCTGACCAGGAACAGCTTGTCGCGTTGCCCGGCGATGGCCTGGCCGACCACTTCCTCGGCACCGCCGTCGCCATACATCTCGGCGGTATCGATCAGGGTCATGCCCAGGTCGATACCCGCCTGCAGGGCACGCACCTCATGGGCGCGCTGCTGGCGATCCTCGCCCATGCGCCAGGTGCCCTGGCCGATGACGGGGACGGCCACGCCGGCCAGATCGAGCGTTCGCATTGAAGTCTCCTTGAAATACCGGGGGTATCCGTGTGGCAACGGTCGGTCCGCGAGGTTCCGCCATGCCGGTTTCCGAAAGCTGATTCTAGCCACGCAGGAAGGATGTTCAGGAAGATTCGCTACCTTATTTCTTAAAGGAATAAAATGATGATTATTAATTCCTTTTGAAAAAATAGAGAAAGGTGCACCTTATCCACGAACCGCACGACGTTCGTGCCACTCTCCCAGACAGGAAGCTGCCCCATGACCATCAAGGCTATCAACGTCCGCAACCAGTTCCGTGGCGTCATCAAGGAAATCAACCTCGGTCAGGTGCTGTCCGAGATCGATGTGCAGACCGCTTCGGGCATCGTCACTTCGGTGATTACCACGCGCTCGGTGCGCGATCTTGAACTGTCGGTCGGCAGCGAGGTGATCGCCTTCGTCAAATCCACAGAAGTGTCCATCGCCAAGCTATGAGTACGACCGCCGGGCGGTCCGGCCCGATCCTGACCCTGCCGCAGGGTGAAAAGGACCCGTTGTCGATTCGCGCCAAGGCTCTGGTATTCGCCGACCCGCGTTCGCGGCAACTGCTCGATTACCTGCAGAGGGTCGGACCGAGCGAAGCGCCGGTGCTGATCAATGGCGAGACCGGCACCGGCAAGGAACTGGTGGCGCGCTATATCCATTCGGCCAGCGGTCGCACGGGTGCCTTCGTTCCGGTGAACTGCGGGGCGATCAGCGAAACCCTGGCCGAGAGCGAGTTCTTCGGGCATGAGGCCGGGGCCTTTTCCGGAGCGGTCGGGCGGCGTGCCGGCTGGTTCGAGGAGGCCGATGGCGGCACGCTGTTTCTCGACGAAATCGGCGACCTGCCGTTGCCGTTGCAGGTGAAACTGCTCAGGGCGCTGCAGGAGCAGGAGATCGTCCGGGTCGGCTCGCGCAAGCCGATCAAGATCAATATCCGCCTGGTGACGGCGACCAACATCGACCTGGAACAGGCGGTGGAGGCGGGCAATTTCCGCCTCGACCTGTTCTACCGGATCAACGTCGCCCAGGTCCGCGTACTGCCGTTGCGCGAGCGGCCGCTGGACATCCTGCCGCTGGTGGAGCACTTCCGAAAGCTCTACAGCCAACGGCTGAAAATCGTCGAACCGATGCTCTCCGAGGCGGCTACCCAGGCGCTGCTCGACTATCCCTGGCCGGGCAACATCCGCGAGCTGGAGAATGTCGTGCACCTGGCCTTGCTGGTGGCGGGCGACAAGCCGATCCGCCCCGAGCACCTGAAGTTTTCCGCCGGCCTCAGTGCCGCGCGCAGTCCCAGTGCCAGTACGGTGGCGCGGGTACCCCAGGAGGTGATCCGCGAGCAGTTGCTGCGGTTGTTCGAGGTGCCGGGCGAGAGCCTGCTGCATGACATCGAAGACCTGATCGTGCGCGAGGCGTTTGCCTTTTCCGGGTTCAACCAACTGCGCAGCGCTCAATTGCTGGGGATTACCCGTAACGCGATGCGTACCTTGCTGGTCAACCACGGCATGCTCAAGGGCCGAGCGAAATCCTGAGTCGGTGGAGGGGCGGTAGTTTGGTGCAAGGAGTGCCGGCCTCTTCGCGGGCAAGCCACGCTCCTACAGAGCCATGTTGTGCGCAAGACCGGCGTACGACACGACCTTTGTAGGAGCGTGGCTTGCCCGCGAAGAGGCCGGCTCAGGCAAAACCGTACCCGTGAAGACCATTCAAATTCGTTGTTCGGCTTGTCGCTGCGCCGCCCTGATGCGCCGCAGTTGAGGCAGCAACTCAGTGCCCAGGTGAATCGCCTCTTCCAGATGCGGAAAACCCGACAGGATGAAACTGTCGACCCCTAGCTGGTGATACTCCTCGATCCGCTGCGCCACTTGCTCATAGCTACCCACCAGCGCGGTTCCGGCGCCCCCCCGCACCAGGCCGACACCGGCCCACAGGTTGGCCGAAACCTCCAGTTCCCGCGCCCGTCGGCCACGGCCCCGGACCAGTTGCGTCTGGCGGCTCTGGCCCACCGACTCGTACGCCGCCAGTTGCAATTGCGCCCGGTCGATGGCCTCCTTGGGAATCTCCTCCAGCAGCTTCTCGACATGGGCCCAGGCCTGATCGTCGGTGGCCGCGGCGAAGATGTGCAGGCGCAGGCCGAAGCGCAGCGTGCGCCCCTGTAGCGCCGCCAGTTCGCGCATGCGTTCGATCCGTTCGGCGATCATCGCCGGCGGTTCGCACCACATCAGGTAGGTCTGGGCGTGGGTGGCGCCAACCTGTTCGGCCGCCGCCGAGGCTCCGCCGAAGTAGATCGCCGGTGCCGAGGCATAGGGACTGATCGGCGTGGCGCTGGTGCTGCGGTAGTAGCGCCCGTGGAACGGCAGGCCCTTGCCGGCCCAGACCGCCTGGAACACCTGGAGGAATTCCGCGGTACGGGCGTAGCGCTCGTCGTGTTCGAGGTAGTCGCCCAGCGAGCGCTGCTCGAAGCGGCTGGAACCGCTGACCACATGCAGGGCCAGCCGGTTGTCGCTGAGCAGTTGCAGGGTGGCCGCCCGGTGCGCGGTGTAGGCGGGCAGTTCGAGGCCGGGGCGCAGGGTCAGCAGGAACTTCAGCCGACGCACTTCCTGGGCCAGTACCGCGGTGATCAGCCAGGGGTCCTCGAAGCCGCTGGCGGTCGGCACCATGATCGAGTCGAAGCCGGCCAGTTCGGCGGCGCGGACGATCTGGCGCAGATAGTCCAGGGTCGGCGCGCGCTCGCCGGCCTGCAGCAGTCCGGTGCGGGGCAGGCCGCTGCTGGTGAGGTGGCGGCCGTCACCGTTGGTGGGCAGGAACCAGTCGATTTCCAGGGCCGAGCGGTATTCGTGGGGCATGCTAGCAGCGCTCCTTGCGCAAGCCTTGGGCCGTCAGCAACGGCAGGATCTGTTCGCCGAACCGCAGCACCTCGCGCACCGCCGGCTCCCCCTGGACGATCACCTGACCCAGGCCCAGTCCGTGCAGTTGCTGCAGGCGGGTGGCGACCTGGTGCGGACTGCCGACGATGTACAGCGGTTGGTCGCTGTGGGGTTGCCACAGATTCGGATGGATCTCGAAGCGCCGTGCCGGGTGCTGCTGGCGCTTGAGCGGCAGGACCCGCGACGGGACGTCCGGGACCTGCAAGGGGGGCTGTTCCAGGATGGCCTGGGCGGCCTCCCAGGCTTCGTCCTCGGTGTCGCGCACGATCAGCCCGAAGCGGCTGGCGAAGGTCAGCCGGCCCTGGCTGTCGCGCAGGCGTTCGATGGCCTGCTGCAGCCAGTGCGGTGCGCCCGAGCGCAGCAGGCAGACCTGCGCATGGCGGGCGATCAGCGCGGCGTCCTGGGAGTCATCGAGCACCAGGGGCGGGGCGGGCAGCGGGCGGCGACCGACGCCGGCGTTTTCCAGTTGGAAGTAGCGGCCGTCGTAGTTGAATTCGTCGCCGTCGGGTTGCAGCAGTGGACCGAGGATTTCCAGGTATTCGCCGATACGCTCGTTGCGCTGGTCGCGGTTGAGCCATTCGCCGAAGGCGCTGCGCAGGCTGCCTTGTTCGCTGTCGGGCAGGTGCAGTCGCACGCGGTGGGAGCTGATCGATTGCAGGCTCTGGACAGTGGCGGCGAGGGCGGCGGGCAGCATGACTTCCGGCGGTACGCTGACGGTCAGGTGCAGGTGCCGGGTATGGGCGCAGAGCGCAGCGGCCACGCCGAGGCTGTCGGCGCAATGGGCGCCACCAGGGATCCACAGGCCGTCGAGCCCGGCGTACTCCGCCGCCTGGGCCAGTTGCATCCACTGGCCGGGCCGCTGGGCCCAGCCCGGCGTCTGGCCGGGACCGCACAGGGGGAGTTGCCAACTGAATTCAAGTGCCATGTGGGGTTCCCGGACAGGAATGGGGTTGTGCCTGATACTGCGCGTTGTTGTCGATCGCCAGCAAGCGGAGCACCGATCGGCCCGCTCCTCCAATGGATCGAGTCGTAGGCGGCAAGGAGGCATGACGCACATCCGTAGGAGCCGGGCTGGCCCGCGAATGGGCCCCCCGGCCTTGCAGCGTCGGTGCATACGCCACCGCCAGCCAGGGTTGCGCTGTGCTCATGCGCGACGCCAGCCAAGGGCCGGGGCGATTTCGCCGGCGAGGATTTCCAGGCGCCGGAGGATCTGCGCCTGGGTCGAGCTTTCGGCCTGGACCACGGCGATCACGTAGTCGGCGTAGGGCAGCAGCGACGGGTCCTGGCGCAGGCTGGCAATCACTTCGTCGGGGTGGCCGTGATGCACGTTCATCAGCCGCAGGTGTTCCTGCAGGTCCACCGCCTCATCGATCAGCCCCTCGCGCTTGAGACGCGGGATATGTCGTTCGATGTCCACCGCCAGTTCGGCCTGGGCGCTGGCGCGGTCGGCCGCCGGAAAGATCGCCCGGACCACACCGATGCGCGGCGGTTGCCCGGTATGCTCCCAGGCTTGCAGGTAGGCATCCGCCAAAGGCTTCTGCACGGTCAGCGGATCATGGGTCGCCGTCCCCAACAGCAGGCCATTGCCCTGCCGGGCGGTGTAGGCCGCGCCCTCGACACTGCCGTGGGAATGCCAGAGGCGTCGGGCCAGGCCCGCTGCCGGCGGTTGCAGGGTCAGGTCGCTTGAGGTGCCCACCGGGCCGCCCCTGAGCAACTGCTGCAGCCGTTGCTGGTGTCGGGCGAAGTCCCGTTGACGTTCCTCGGCGTCGCGCCGGAAAGCGGCGAAGTTGTCGAGGTTGGCACCACCACTGCCCAGTCCCAGCTGCACGCGGCCCCCACTGAGACTGTCGAGCACGCTGGCGTCTTCGGCCAGGCGCACCGGGTCCTCGAAGGGCAGCACGATGACACCCGTGCCCAGCTCGATGGTGCGGGTGCGTTCGGCGATCGCCGACAGCAGGATCAGCGGCGAGGGCAGGCGGCCGAAACCGTTGCTCAGGTGGTGTTGGGCGATCCAGCCACCGTCGAAGCCGAGGGCTTCGGCGACCTCGAACTGTTCGATCAGGTCGCGATAGACCTGCTGCGGATCATCGCCAAAGGCATGGCTGAGGAAACCCAGCTTGAAGGGACGGACGCTGCTCATGGATGCGGTTTCTCCAGGGACGAGGGACGCTGCGGGGGCGGCTGCCAGCCCAGCGCCGGGGCGATCCGTTCGCGGATGATCTGCAGTGCGCGGATGGCCTCGCGCAGTGGCGTGCTGGCGGTCTGCACCTGCACGACCAGATGGTCGTGGGCACCCAGGCGCGGTCCCTGGGCGAGGGCCTCGACGATCCGCTCCGGTGCTCCGTGAAGCACCCCGAGACGGGCGAGCACCTGGTTGAAGTCGGCATCGATTCCGGCCCGATAGACACCGATGCTCTGCTGGCGACGCACGTAGGCGAGGAGATCGCCGTGCAGCGTCGATCCCGGCGCCGCCGCATCCGCGTCAGGGAAGACCGCCTGAACCCGGACCACCCGCGCCGGGGTGCCGTTGTCGCCGGTCCAGGCCTGGCGATAGCGCTCCACCAGCTCCACGCCGGCCTCGGGCGGCAGGTGCGGATTGGGTGCCATGATCAGCCCGTTGCCGCAGGCGGCGACCTGTTCGACCCGTGAAGTCGCCTCCCACAACCGTCGCCCAAGTCCTTCGGCACGAGGCAGCAGGTGCGGGCCGTCGGCGCTCAGCGGTGCGTTGCCCAGAGCCGAGCGCAGGCGTTGCAGGCGGGTTTCGTAGTCGCGGTGGCGCTCACCGTGATCGAGGCCGAAGGCGTCGTAGGTCTGCGGGTCGAAGCCGGCACCCAGGCCCAGTTCCAGGCGGCCGCCGCTGAGCAGGTCGAGCACCGCCGCATCCTCGGCCAGGCGCAGCGGGTCCTCCTGTGGCAGCACGATAATGCCGGTGCCCAGGGCGATGCGCCGGGTGCGCTGGGCGATGGCGGCCAGCAGGACCAGTGGCGAGGGCAGGCGGCCCTGTTCGCTGGCGAAGTGGTGCTGGGCCACCCAGCCACTGTCGAAGCCCAGCTCCTCGGCAACGCGGAACAGCTCCAGGGTGTCGCGGTAGACCTGCGGGTCGAAGGCCGGGCGGTAGACGCGGCTGAGAAAGCCCAGGGAGAAACCGCCGCTCATGATCGGCTGAACCGGTTGGCCGGCCGTGGCAGCCCGAGATTTTCCCGCAGGGTGCGGCCCTGGTATTCACGACGGAACAGTCCACGCGCCTGCAGCAGTGGCGTCACCTGGTCGACGAACACCTCGATGGCACCGGGGAAGTACGGGAAGAATACGTTGAAGCCGTCGCAGGCGCGGGCCTGGAACCAGGCCTCGAAATGATCGGCGATATCGGCGGCGGTGCCGATCACCGGGTTGCCGCCGGCCAGGCGCAGGTACAGCTGGCGGATGCTGAGGTTTTCCTTGCGCGCCAGCTCCAGCACCTTGTCGCGACGGCTGCCGCGCTGGCCGACCGGGGTCTCGGGCAACGGGCCGTCGAGGTCATGGCCGCTCAGGTCGATATCTTCGCCAAGGGTGTCGGCCAGCAGGCGCAGGCCGAGTACCGGGTCGATCAGGGCCTGGAACTCGTCGAACAGCGCCTGGGCCTGTTCGCGGGTCTCGCCGATGAAAGGCGTGATGCCGGGGAGAATCTTGATGTGGTCCGGGTCGCGGCCAAGATCGGCGGCGCGGGCCTTGATGTCCTGGTAGAAGGCCTGGGCATCGGCCAGGTCGCTGGCGGAGGCGAAGATCACTTCGGCGACCCGCGCAGCGAGGGTCTTGCCGGCTTCCGAGGCGCCCGCCTGGACCAGTACCGGGTGGCCCTGGGGTGGCCTGGCGACGTTCAGCGGGCCGCGTACGGAAAAGTGTTCGCCACGGTGGTTGAGGGTATGCAGCTTGTCCGGGTCGAAGTACTGGCCGCTGGCCTTGTCGCGGGTGAAGGCGTCGTCGTCCCAGCTGTCCCACAGGCCCTTGACCACGTCGTGGAATTCCTCGGCGCGCTGGTAGCGGTCGCCGTGGTCGATGTGCCGTTCGCGGCCGAAGTTCCAGGCCTCGTCGGAGACCACCGAGGTCACCAGGTTCCAGGCCGCACGACCGCCGGAAAGGTGGTCGAGGGAGGCGAACTTGCGGGCGATATGGTACGGCTCGTTGTAGCTGGTGGTGGCGGTGGCGATCAGGCCGATGTGGTTCGTCACGGCCGCCAGTGCGGACATCAGCGTCAGCGGTTCGAAATGTTCGGCGCGGGCGGTGCGGCTCAGGGCATCGTGGTGGTGGCCCCAGAGCGCAACCACGTCGGCGATGAACAGGGCGTCGAACCGGCCACGTTCGGCGGTTTCGGCAATCGTCTTGAAGTGGGCGAAGTCCAGGCTGGCATCGGCCTGGGCCAGGGGATGGCGCCAGGCGGCGACATGATGGCCGCTGTTGGCGAGAAAGGCTCCGAGCTTGAGTTGATCGGTTCGGCGGGTCATTAACGGGCTCCCGTTGAGCAGGCAAGGCCGGCGACGCAGGTGATCGCCGGCAGCGCCAGGTGGGTCAGAAGTTGTAGGTCACGCCGGTGTACCAGTAGCCGCCGGTGGTCCCGTAGGGCGAGAAGTTGCCGTAGGGGAAGCCGCCCGAGCTGCTCGCCAGCCTGGTGCGTTCCGGGTAGATGTTGAACAGGTTGTTGGCCCCGGCGGTGAGGGTGATGGCCTTGGTCACGTGGTAGTCGACGTTGAGGTCGGTGATCCAGGTCGGCGCGAAGGTGCGGTCGTAGATCGCCGCGGTACCGTATTGGGTGTACTCGCCATAGCGGGTCAGGTTCAGGCCGATGTCGAACTTGTCGACGGTCCAGGTGCCGCCCAGCAGCAGCTTGGATTCCGGCGTGCCGTGCTTGAGGTTGCCCTGGCGCTGGCGGTCGTAGCCGCCATCCGGGCCGAGGGCCTGCTGGGCCACGTCCGAGGCGTGGATCGCATCGATCTCGGTGGTGTTCCAGTTGAAGCCCAGGGTGTAGCGCAGGCTGCCGTAGGCGCCGAGGTCCTGGCGGTAGTCGCCGACCAGGTCGATGCCGCGGGTGGTGGTGTCCAGGGCGTTGGTGAAGTAGGTGACCGCCTGGTTGGTGTTGAGTCCGGCCGCGGCGAGGATCGCGTTGATCTGCGGGGTTCCGCCAAGGTAGCCGGTCTGGGCGATGCGGTCCTTGATTTTGATCTGGTAGGCATCGAGGGTGATGCTGGCGTTGTCCAGCGGTTGCAGAGTCAGGCCCAGGCCGAAGTTGGTCGATTTCTCCGGCTTGAGGGTTTCGGCGCCAAGGGCCTTGGCCACGGCCGAGTCGACGGCGACGTTGCGGTAGTCGATCAGGTTGCCGTTGACGCTGCTCTGGGAGGTCGAGCTGTAGATTTGCTGGGCCAGCGACGGTGCGCGGAACCCGGTGCTGAAGCTGCCGCGCACGGCGAGAATCGGCGTCAGCTGGTAGCGGGTGGCGAGCTTGCCGTTGGTGGTGGTGCCGGAGCCGTCGTTGTAGTGCTCATAGCGCCCGGCCAGGTCGACGTGCCACTTGTCGGTCAGGTCCTGGCCGATCTCGGCGTAGGTGGCGACGCTGGTACGGCCTTTTTCGGCGGCATCGGCCGGCGTGGTACCGGCCCCGGAAATGGTCCCCGGGGCGATCGGGTTGCCGCTGGCGCCGGTGCTGAAGTTGCCCAGGGCATAGGACTCGTAGTCGCCCTTGCCGATCTTGTAGTTTTCATAGCGCTGTTCCAGGCCCCAGGAAATCTGCGTCGGCTTGGCCAGGCCGAGGTCGAAGGCGCGGGTCAGGTCGAGGTTGTTGGTCCACTGGCTGAAGGTCTTGACCCCGGTGTCGACGGAGGTCGGCGAGTCCGGTCCGTAGCTGAGGTTGTAGGTGTGGCGCAGGGTCGCCTGGGCATGGTCCTGGCCGTAGGTGCTGGACAGGTCGTAGTCCCAGCCGGCGACCTGGCCCTTGCCGCCGAAGGCGACCTGGAAGTCGTTCTCGATGAAACGCAGGGTGTCCTCGACCCCTTCGGGGAACGGCGTGGCGATGCCGTCGAAGCTGGCCGGCTGGTGGAAGGCCAGGGGTTTTTCCGAGTTGCGCCGGGTGTAGGTGGAGAACGAGTAGAGGGTCAGGGCGTCGTCCACCGGCAACTCGGCGTTGTAGCCGAAGCTGAAGTTGCGCGCTTCCGGCAGGCCGGTGCCGTAGTAGGTGTGGCGCAGGCTGGTGTTGCCGGCGCTGTCGGTGTAGGGCGCGGCGTCCGAACGGTCGGAGACGTTCTGTTTCTTCACGTCCAGGGCCAGGTTGATGAAGCCGTCGTTGGGCAGCGACAGGCCGAGGTTGCCGGTCTGGCGGGCGGTCTCGCCGTCACCGTTCTCGAAGTTCTGGCCGTAGGTGGTGGACAGGCTGCCGCCGTGGTCGGTCTGCTTGAGCACGATATTGACCACGCCGCCGATGGCGTCGGAGCCGTACTGGGCCGAGGCGCCGTCACGCAGGACTTCGACATGATCGACCAGGGCGGTGGGGATCATGTCCAGATCCACCGGTTGCGAGCCGGAGTTGAGGAAAGTGCCGTTGTTGAGCAGGGCGCTGTTGTGGCGGCGCTTGCCGTTGACCAGCACCAGCACCTGGTCGCCGTTCAGGCCGCGCAGGCTCACCGGGCGTACCACCGAGGCCGAACCGTAGCCGGAGGAGGCCGGCAGGTTCAGCGACGGCAGGACCTTGCTCAGGGCGCGGGTCAGGTCGCCCTGACCGGTGGCGAGCAGTTGCCTGGAGGAAATGACGTCCACCGGGGCCGGACTTTCGGCCAGGGTACGGGCCTGGCCGCGGTTGCCGATGACCACCACGGTGTCCAGTGGGTTGTCGCTGGCGGGGATGTCGGCGGCAAGGGTCAGGCTGCTGTAGCTCAGGGCCTCGCAGACGGCGAGGAACAGCAGGCTGTGGGTGAAGGTGGTAAGGGCCTGGCGGCCGGCGGCGCGTGTCGAACTCATGATGTGAATCGCTCCAGTGGTTCCCCGGTGTGGCCCCTGGCAGGGCCCACCTTGTTCGGGTAAGGCGACGGTGTCGTGGCGGGTCGTCGCAAGCGTGGTCAGTGACGGCTTGTTGCCGGACCGGCGCGATGGCCGCGGTCTCAAGCTCTGCTGAAGGCCGTGGAGCAAGGCCTGTGCCATGTGTTTTAGCCCTTTAAAATCAAGGTTTTGGCTCGTATGACGAAGCGGATCTGGTGTTTTTCCAACGGCGGCGATTCAGGCTGTTGGTTTTTCTACAGCGCGCGGTGGGTGGGCGTAGCGGGGAAGGCGAGTGTTGATTTGTCAGCAGTCGCGATGGGGGCTGTTGAGTTAGCAACAGGCCTTCGCCAGCCATGCCGAGCCGACATGGGGTCATCGATGGCTGGCACATCACTTGCTCAATGGATCCGATACATGTGCTGTGGGAGCTGGCTCCCGCAAGGGCAGGACACCGATATTCTTCAACTCAGGAAATGACCATGCCGTTACCGGGACCCCGTAACCTGTTGACCGATGTACCTGGCGTTCGCGTCGGACACGCCACCGACCTGCGGGTCGACACCGGCGTGACGGTGATCCGCACCGATGGCGCCTGGACGGCCAGCATCGATATTCGTGGTGGTGGTCCGGGGGGGCGGGAGTCGGCGGCGCTGGAGCCGCAGAACATGGTCGGGCAACTGCATGCGCTGGTGTTCGCCGGCGGTTCGGTGTTCGGCCTGGGCGCGGCGGATGCGGTGGCGGCGGCGCTGTCGCAACAGGAAGTCGGCCTGCACCTGAAGGCCGGTGCACCGGCGATTCCGATCGTGCCGGCGGCGGTGCTGCATGACCTGGCCAACGGTGGCGACAAGCATTGGGGGCTGGAGCCGCCGTACCGCCGCCTTGGCTTCGAGGCACTGGACAATGTCGGTGAAGACTTCGCCCTGGGTTCGGTGGGGGCCGGTCGTGGAGCGATGGCCGGCGTGCTCAAGGGCGGGCTCGGTTCGGCTTCGCTGGCCCTCGAGGACGGGCTGGTGGTGGCGGCCCTGGTGGTGGCCAACCCCATCGGCTCGGTGTACATGCCGGACGGACAGACCTTCTGGTCCTGGCCCTGGGAGATCGCCGGCGAGTTCGGGGGCGCGCGGCCCACCGCGGTGACGGACGCCAGCGACCCGATGCCGGAGTTGTCGCGGCTGGACAGCATGGGCCGCCTGCAGGCCGGTGCCAACACCACCCTGGTGGCGGTGGCCTGCAACGCCCGGCTGACCACTGCCGAGTGCAAGCGTGTGGCGATCATGGCCCAGGACGGCATTGCCCGGGCGGTGCGGCCGGCGCACCTGCCGTTCGATGGCGACACGGTGTTCGCCCTGGCCTCCGGGGAGTTGCCGCTGGTGGACGGGCCGCGTCGGCAGGTGCAGATCGGCTATATCGGCTCGGCGGCAGCCGATTGCGTGGCGCGGGCGATTGCGCGGGGGGTGTTCGAAGCGCGGCGGTGACTGCGCAGCAGCATCAGACACTGTACGAAATGTATCTGCGTGCGCCCGGGCTGCGTTGAAAACCGGCCTTCGCTTGAAAACGTTTCATACAGCCCCTAGCTGACGGCGCGAGTATCACTTGAGATTCGTCCCTTATCCAGGGTCACCACGCGCTGTGCCATTGCAATAGTTTCGTTGCGGTGTGCCACCATTATTCGAGTCATGGCCTGATCGGCAATTGCAGCATTGACCCGCTTTTCATTCCACGCGTCCAAGTGGCTGGTAGCTTCATCAAGTACCAGCAATCTGGGTGTCCGGTAGAGGGCCCTGGCCAGCAGAATGCGCTGCTTCTGTCCACCTGAAAGGCCTGAGCCCAAATCTCCTATCAGGGTGTTATAGGCCATGGGCATGTCCATGATTTCATCGTGTATAGCCGCTTGCTGAGCACTTTCGATAATACGATCTACAACAGGTTGAGCATCGAAAAAACAGATGTTATCTGATAACGAACCGCTGAATAGTTGGTCGTCCTGCATTACCGTACTGACCAGTTTTCGGTAGTTTTTCAAACCCAGGCTCTCAAGTGAAATTCCATTGATGAGGATTTCCCCTTGGTGGGCTTAAGCAAGCCTAGCAATAACTTGAGCAGGGTTGTCTTTCCGCACCCCGACGCTCCGGTGATTACGATGCATTCGCCTGCTGGAATCATCAGGCTCAAGTCGTTTATTATATCGGGTTCATCTTTGGCATAACGAAACGAGACGTTTCGTAACTCAATATTGACTATCAGGTCGTGCAATTCTGCTTCAGCAGCCTCTGTGTCCTGCTCAGTCGCCGTCAATAGAATATCGGCGACGCGCTCACCGTGGAGTCGCAATATACGTAGTTCGAAGATCCTGTCGATGAGTACAGCTATGCGCTGACTGAATTGCTCTTTGTAGCTTAGAAAGGCTAATAGCATGCCAGCTGAAAAGTTGCTGCTCATGACGGAAAGTGCTGCCAGCCAAATCACCACGACTCTTTCGCAGCTGAAGATCAGGGTGCTGGTCGACTGGAGTGAGATTGAAATTCGTGAAATTCTAAGTTCAATGTTGAGTTGATCTACCAGGCCATTTATCCAGGTAATCCGTCGTTCCTCCTCGCGCCCGAACAAACGAATACTCTGTATGCTGCGGACCGATTCGATAAAAAGAGTATTCTGTTTCGCTATTTGCGAGATATGTGCGGATGTTTTTTCCTTCTGAATACGGAAGGCACAGCAACGCAAGGTTGCATATATGCTTACGGCTAGAACACATATGCTTGTCAGCAGGACACTGTAGTACAGCATGAGAAAAAAGGTGGTGATGACCAGAACACCGTCGATCACGCCCTCGATCAGTTGTGTTGTGAGGGCCTTCTGGATTGCGTGGAGGGAATTGAACCTGGATGTAATATCGCCCAGGTGGCGTTTTTCAAACCAGGTGACGGGTAGGCGTAGCAGATGAGAAAAGGCGTTGCCTAGCCATTGATAGCTCAAATAGGTCGATAGTGCGCTAGTCATCCACGACCGCAACAGCCCAAGTCCGGCCTGAAGCACCATCAGCAGCAAGAATCCAACACCGAGAAGGGTCATCAGTTGCTGATCATTGCTGGCCAACACGTCGTCCAGTACCCACTGCAGGTAAAAAGGGGTGATCAAGGTGACTGTCTGCAGGACTAACCCTATCAGTAGCAGTCTGGTAGCCCCTGAGTACAGTCCGTCGACTTTACCGAGTATGGATAGCAGGGGAGTTCTTCGAGGGCTGTCAGAGCACTTGAATAGCTCTCCCGGGGTGAGTTCCAACGCTACGCCGGTAAAATGTCGAGACAGTTCGGTCCAACTCATGTTTCTGATCCCGTAGGCGGGGTCGTGTATGGTCAAACGGGTTCCGGTGACTTTCTTCAGCACCACGAAGTGGTTCATATCCCAGTGCAAAATGCATGGAAGCTTCAGTTTGGGTAATTGGGCAGGTTCCAGTCGTAATGGTCGGGACTGTAAACCCATATGTTGGGCTATCTGTATCAAGCTTTTTAAGGAGGATCCCTTCAGCGATACATTGAAATGCTGGCGTAAAAGCATCAGGTCAAGAGATTTTCCCCAATAGCTCGTCACCATGGCGATGCAAGCCAGACCGCACTCTGTCGTTTCAGTCTGCAGAAGGATTGGAAGTTTCTTCTTGAGTTTGGTTTTCGGCCATTTCATATGGTGTTCTACAGTCCTTGAGGCTTTCTGGGGGCTTCAGTGGATTCCAGGGGTAATATTTGCTGGTGGCATAATTGCCAGAGCATTCAAGGCGGATTTCTTGATGATTGATTATGTACAAGCCTGCACTGGAAACCATAAGTAGGCTCCATATGTACGTCAGGAATATGACGAATTTATTTTCTTTGGAAGGGTTGATGTCCAAGGGGTGGCCGTATCGGTTTCCTGTAGCACGCGCTAGTACTTCATTTCTAAATAAAGGAAGGGCTTTTTTGTGGGATGTTTCTATATTTTTTGTAGTCATTTTAGTTTTCCTGTGTGGCTTAAGTCTGTGCTTGTTAAATAAAAAATTCATGCCGTTTTTGTTGACGTTATTTTATTCTGGTTTCTATATTTCTGAACGTCGGGCCGGGAGGGCTCTGGTCTGAGATTAAATCTATCTGGGAAATGAGGAAAGTCTTATGAAGATTTACTTGCGCGGTTTGCCTGAAGGTTTGATTGGGAAACCTGAAATCGAGTCTGAATCAATAGAAGCGGCTCTCGATGAGTATCCAGTGCTTGAGTTGTTTCAGGAAGATTTGGAATATGTCAGCGGTGGTAACTGCAATGCGAGGAGCTTTCGTGCTTGTGATGGCTGAAAAGCAGCAGTCAGCTTGAAATCTTGAATGATTCAGCTCTGACGCCAGATTGGGAGAGTGTTCAGAGCCGAATTATATTTTTAATAAATTTCTTGATGCGTTGAGGCAGGGAAATATGCGGTTTGATTTCAAGGATGCTCGATACAATCGACATGAAAACATGCCTGAGTGGGGAGAGGCGGGTCAAAGACGTCTTGCTCGTGCGTCAGTGGCTGTCATCGGCGCTGGTGGGGTCAAGTCTACTCTATTGATGTCGCTGGTAGCTGGTGGAATTGGGCGAATCGCCATCATTGAGTTCGATATCGTTGAGTTGTCGAATCTGAATCGGCAGATTTTATACAGAACCAGCGACATCGGAACTTCTAAAGGGCGCGCTGCGCAGAAGGCACTGAGTGACCTGAATCCAGAAATTGAGATTGATCTGATTGAGGAGAAATTAACAAGGGAAAATATTGATAGGTTACTGAAGAGTTATGAGTTGATTGTCGAGGGTGGTGATTCACCTGATGGCAGGAATGCGGTGAGTGAGTATTGTATCCGGACCTTGAAGCCTATGGTGCATGCCTCTGCGCAGTTTTCATATGGTTACGTTTTTTCAATGCTGCCAGCGAGGGAAAGCGCTTGCTTCGCATGCCTTTTCCCTGATGATTATTCACGCTCGGAACATACAGGTCCGGTGCCGGTGAATGTCTTGGCGACTTCCGTTGCTGGAACGCTGGGTGCTGCTGAGGTTTTCAAATGGTTTCTCGGTCATGAGGAGAAGATGTACGTAAATCGACGAATGACATTTTCCTCGTTGCTCTTGAGTGGAATATTTGAGGTCGATGTTGTACCTAGGAAACCTGACTGCGTGTGTTGTGCGCCCTATTATGAGAAGAAGCGAAATGAGATTTAAGCAGCCGTCTGTTCAGGATGCGGAGAGTTTGTTGAGCTTTTTCATTCGATTGGTTGGTGAGGACTCTGAACGGGTTGAGCGATCTGAGGATGTCAGTCTGCTAACGCAGAGCATGGAGGAAGCGTGGGTGGGGCAATTGATCGAAAAGGAGCATGATGGCGAAGGTATCGCTATTTGCGTACTGGATGAGTCCTCTGCGATTGTCGGTTTGGGGGAAGTCGAACGGCGATCTCGGTGGATTGAGCGTCATGTGGCGGAAATAAGATTTGGCTTGCTTCCTGGGTATCACGCCCAAGGCGTTGCGCTGATAGAGTTGCTGCAGCAGAGAGCGAGGGGGATAGATATTGAAGTGCTTTACTATTTTCACTTGGCAACTCAGAGGCAAGGTATAGAAGTCGTTCGCTCTTGTGGGTTTGAGTATTCTGGTAGTATTCCTGATTACTATAAAAAGGAGGGGATTTATATTAGTCGGGAATTCTATTCGAAAAGGATAGGCTGAATTGGCGGGATGCTGATTCCATGCTGTCGTATCACCTAGAGGCCTAACGCCTATCCTTGCTGTAAGCAGAGCGGCCTCTTGGAATGACGTGCCTCAATTGAATGCTTGCCGAATCCGGTCTTGAGCCTTCCGTGCCTGCTCTGGCAACCCCAGCGCCTCATACACCCGTACCAGATGCCGATTGGTCGGCACATCCAGCGCATCGTAGCCTCGGCGCAGTTCCAGGGTCTGCTGCGCCGCTCGCCAATCGCCCGCGTGCAGCCGTGCATCCAGTTCGATCTGGGTGAACAGGTCGCGCTGGGCGTGGCTGCCGCCGATATCGTTGAGGCGCGGCAACACGCTGCCCAGGCGTAGCGCTGCGGTATGCCAGTCGCCACGGGCATGGGCCAGCAACCCTTCGGCCAGGGGTAATGTCACCTGGGCCCAGGTGTCGCGGCTGAAAGCCGGTGCGCTGTGGCTGCGTTCGCGCAGGGCCTCGAGCAATCGGTCCGCCTCGGGCAACCCGGCGCGCGCCAGGCCATACAGGTACTGCACGCTGAGAAACGGCTGCACCGTGTCTGCGACCCGCACCCGCAGGTAGGCCGCCACGGCCTGCCAGCGTTGGCCGACATCCACCCCCGCCAGCTCCAGGCGGGCCAGCAGCGACACCGCGCCGATCTGGTCCTGGGAGTATTCCGGGAGGATGCCCCACACGTGTCGATCATAGATTTCCAGCACTCGCTGATCCTGCCCACGGGCCAGGTAGAACAGCGCCAGGTGCCACCAGTTGTGGGTGTACATGAACGAGTTGAGGCCTTGCCAGTGGTGCTTGACGCTTTCCAGGAAGTCGATGCCTTCCTCGATCCGCCCGCGGGTCAGCAGCACGTGGGCGAGGGCGTGCTGGGCCCAGGCTTCGTCGGCCTGCAGCGCCAGGGCCTGGCGGGCGGCGGCCTCGGCTTCATCGAGCAGGTGGCACTGTTCATAGGCGAAGGCCAGCAGGCCATGGCTATGGGCGATTTCCGGCGCGGCGTCGCGGGCCTTGAGGGCAATGCGCAGCAGCGCCGGCCAGTTGCCGCGGTTGAATTCCACGTACTGGTTGAGCTTGGCGGCGAACAGGTCGCGGGGGAAGCTGTCCAGCAAATGCTCGGTCAGGCCCAGTACCCGTTCCAGATCGTCGGCGATCCAGGCATCGAGGGTCGCCAGGTAGAGGTCGGCACGGCGGTGAGCGACGTGCACGGCATCGGCCTGCTGGCGATAACGCTCGGCCAGGCGCGGCCCGTCGGGAGACTCGCTGAACATCAGCAGGATGCCGGCCAGGGCATTGGCCAGCCGCGAGTTCGGGTCGGCATCGGCGGCGGCGAGAATGTTTTCGGCGCGTGGGTGATAACCGAGGAAACCGCCGATGAAGTCGTCGATGCCGCGTCGGGTGGTGGAGAGGTCGCTATCGATGGGGTTGCCCAGGTAATCCAGAAACATGGGAAGAGGCTCGCGGGTTCGAAGATCGCAGTTGTCGCAAGGGTTGTGCCAGGGCAGGGCAATGGGTTTTCTCGGGGAGCCGCGACTGGTGTTTTTGGGTGCCAGCAAGCCGGTTCCCAACGATGAGACAGGGGAGGCTGCTGCTTTTTCCACAGTGTCCGGCACGGGTTGTGGTTTTTTCATCACTGCGCGGCAACCCGGTACCGCGCAAACACGGGCGCAAAAGCACTGGCACAGGCCTTGCTAAAACCCTCGAAAGGGCCGGTCGCACACCCTGTGCCGTGCCTGCCGAATCTTTCCTGCGGAGCCCGCCATGCCTGATTTTTCGCCGACCCCTTCATCTCGCACCCGGCCCCTGCGCCGGGCCCTGCTCGGCCTCGCCGCCAGTGCGCTGATCCTGGCTGGCAGCGTGCAGGCACAACCCCGCGATGGCGGTGTGCTCAACCTGGTGGCCCAGCCGGAACCGCCATCGCTGATGCATGGCGTGGTCTCCCATGTTTCGACCCAGTACGTCAGCGGCAAGATCCTCCAGGGCCTGCTGACCTACGACACCCACCTGCAACCCAAACCGGTGTTGGCCAGGAGTTGGACTGTCTCCGCCGACGGCCTGACCTACACCTTCGACCTGCAGGACGGCGTGCGCTGGCACGATGGTCAGCCGTTCACCGCCGACGACGTGGTGTTCAGCTTTCGGACCTTCTACCCGGAAGTGGACAAGCGCCTCGGCGGGGTGTTCACCGAATTCGTCGCCTCCATCGACGCCAGCGGCCCGCTGCAGGTGACCTTCCACCTGAAGAAGCCTTTCGCACCGCTGCTCTCGTCCCTGGGCAGCGGCCTGCGCCCGGTGGTGCCAAAGCACCTCTACGAAGGCACCGATTTTCGTAACAACCCCTATAACCTCAAGCCGGTCGGCACCGGTCCGTTCGTGTTCCAGGAATGGAAACGAGGTGCCTATATCAAGCTGGGCAAAAACCCCGACTACTGGAAAAAGGGCCTGCCGCACCTGGACGGTATCGTCTTCCACGTGATCCCCGACGCTTCCTCCCGGGCCGCCGCCTTCGAGCGTGGCGACGTGCAGGTGCTGCGCAGCGGCGATGCCGACTACTCCGACCTCAAGCGCCTGAGCGGCCTGCCGGGCGTGCAGTCTTCGGAGCAGGGCTGGGAACTGTACTCCGGGCTGGCCTTCCTGCAGATCAACACCCGCAAGCCGCCGCTGGACAACCCCAAGGTACGCCAGGCGATTCTCTATGCGCTGAACCGGCCGTTCATTGTCGACAACATCTTCTTCGGCACGGGCAAGGTGGCCCAGGGACCCTTCGTCTCCAGCTCGCCGTATCACGATCCACAACTGCCGCAGTACAGCTATGACCTGAAGAAAGCCAGGGCGCTGATCGCCGAGTCCGGCGTCGATGTCGGCGCGGTGCGCATCCGCCTGCTCAACGGCGAGAAGGGCGGTGCCTGGGAGCGCGCCGCCGAGTACACCAAGCAGGCTCTGCAGCCGCTGGGCTTCAAGGTCCAGGTGGTCACCTCGGACGCGGCCACCTGGTTCCAGCGGGTCAGCGACTGGGATTTCGACCTGACCTACAACTTCATCTTCCAGGTCGGCGATCCGTACCTGACCACCGCCTACCTGTACCGCTCCGACTACATCCTCAAGACCTCGCCGTTCGCCAACGTCAGCGGCTACAGCAGCCCGCAGGCGGATGCGCTGTGGAGCAAGGTCGCCAACACGGCGGACGGCGAGCAGCGTCGCCAGGTCTACAGCGAGCTGGAGAACCGCCTGAACACCGACCTGCCGATCCTGCCGATCTTCGAGATGCGCTATCCGACGCTCTACCATAGCCAGGTCAGGAACCTGCTGCAGACCGCCACCAGCCTCAACGAAGACGACGAAAGCGTCTACCTCGATGCGCCGACGCCATGAGCGGGCTGATCTTCCTTGGCTCGCGGCTGCTGCGGGCGCTGGCGATGGTGCTCGGGGTGCTGGTGCTGAGCTTCCTGCTGATCCGCCTGGCACCGGGCGACCCGGCGCTGATGCTGGCCGGCGAAGCCGGGGTCGATGACGCCCGGTACATCGCGCAGTTGCGTCAGGACATGGGGCTGGACAAGCCGGTGGCCCAGCAGTTGCTGATCTATCTGGGCCATATCGCGCGACTGGACCTGGGCTATTCCTATCGCAACCAGGCGCCGGTCTGGTCGCTGATCGCCGAGCGGCTGCCGGCGACCCTGGCACTGATGGGCTCGGCGTTCCTGCTGTCATCGCTGGCCGGCATCGCCCTGGGCGTGCTTGCAGCGCGCAGCCGGGAACGCCGGCCGTGGCTCGACCGGCTGATTGCCCAGGGCGCGCTGCTGCTCTATGCCACCCCGTCGTTCTGGCTGGCGATGCTGCTGATCCTGCTGTTCTCGGTGAGTCTCGACTGGTTGCCGGCCTTCGGCATGGAAACCGTCGCTGCCGACTACCAGGGTCTGGCCTGGTGGGCTGACCGTTTGCAGCACCTGGTGCTGCCATGCCTGTCCCTGAGCTTTCTGTTCCTGGCCCTCTACATCCACCTGACCCGTGCCGCGACCCTGGAAGCGCTGGGCCAGGAGTACGTGCGCACCGCGCGGGCCAAGGGCCTGTCGCCGCGGCGGATTCTCTGGGCCCACGTGCTGCGCAATGCGTTGCTGCCAGTGGTGACTTTCGCCGGCCTGCAACTGGGCCAACTGGCCAGCGGCATCCTGCTGATCGAGGTGGTCTATTCCTGGCCGGGCATCGGTCGGCTGATGTACGAGGCCTTGGCGCAGCGCGACTACGGGGTA
This sequence comes from Pseudomonas sp. Tof1, assembly GCF_055390395.1. NCBI lineage: Bacteria > Pseudomonadati > Pseudomonadota > Gammaproteobacteria > Pseudomonadales > Pseudomonadaceae > Pseudomonas > Pseudomonas sp. Tof1. The sequence continues at coordinate 2,529,524 of NZ_AP024344.1, forward strand.
TTGATGGGCGGCTTCCTGGTGATTTCGATCATGGTGGTGAGTTTCAACCTGCTGACCGACCTGGCCTGTCGCTGGCTCGATCCGCGAATCGGCGCCGGAGGGCCACACTGATGCAACGGCATTCGTTCCTGCGCCGGTTCCTCGCGCAGCCGTCGGCACTGGCCGGGCTGCTGTTTCTGCTGGTGCTGGGCCTGCTGGCGCTGGCCGCTCCCTGGCTGACCGACAGCCAGCCCTGGGAGATGAACAGCCAGCCGCTGCTCGCACCGTTCCACGACCCGGCACACTGGCTGGGCAGCGACATGCTCGGTCGCGACCTCGGCAGTGGCCTGCTGTATGGCGCGCGGGTGTCCCTGGCGGTGGCGGCGCTGGCCAGCCTGGCGACCCTGCTGGTGGGCGCCCTGGTCGGTGCCCTGGCCGGCTACTTCGGGGCTGGCTCGACGCTGTGCTGATGCGCATCGCCGAGTTCTTCCAGATCGTGCCGCAACTGGTGCTGGCGGTGATCCTGGTGGCGGTGCTCGAACCGTCCCTGGGTTCGATCGTCCTGGCCATCGCCCTGGTCGCCTGGCCGGCGGTGGCGCGCCTGGTGCGCAGTGAATTCCTCAGCCTGCGCCAGCGCGAATTCGTCCAGGCGGCGCGGGTGCTCGGGCAGTCGTCGACGGCGATTATCTTCCGCCAGATCCTGCCCAATGCCCTGGCACCGCTGCTGGTGACCCTGACCTTCGTCATGGCCACCGCGATTCTCACCGAAGCGGCCCTGGCCTTTCTCGGCCTGGGCGATCCCGAGGCGATGAGTTGGGGCTACATGATCAACGCCTCCCGCGGCCTGCTGCGCGATGCCTGGTGGATGAGCCTGTGGCCGGGCCTGGTGATCCTGTTCAGCGTGCTGGCGGTGAACCGCGTCGGCGAGGGCCTGCGGGTGGCCTGCGCGCCGCTGCGGCAACCAGGAGCCCACTCATGACAGACCGCCACAATCCCTTGCTGAGCATCGAGCACCTGCGCATCGCGCTGCCGGCCGGTGCCGATCGCAGCCATGCCCTGTACGACCTGTCGCTGCAGCTCGAACGCGGCGAACTGCTCTGCGTGGTCGGTGAGTCCGGCTCGGGCAAGTCGATGCTGGCCAAGGCCCTGCTGCGGATGTTGCCCGAGTCGTTGACGCTGGAGAGCGGCCGCATCCGCTGGCGCGGCGATGATCTGGCCGGACTCGACGAGGCGAGCATGCGCCAGTTGCGTGGACGCGATATCAGCATGGTTTTCCAGGAACCGATGAGCGCGCTCAATCCACTACTGAGCGTCGGTCGGCAGATCGACGAAACCCTCGCCGCCCATGGTGTGAAGGCGGCGGCCAGCCGTCGCCGGCGAGTACTCGAACTGCTCGGTTACGTCGGCCTGCCGGACCCGGAACGCCTGCGCCACGCCTATCCCTTCGAATTGTCCGGCGGCCAGCGCCAGCGGGTGGTGATCGCCATGGCGCTGGCCTTCGACCCGGCGCTGCTGATCGCCGACGAGCCGACCTCGGCGCTGGATGTCACCACCCAGGCGCAGATCCTCGCACTGCTGCGACGGATCCAGCGCGACAAGGGCATGGCGGTGCTGTTCATCACCCATGACTTTGCCGTGGTGCAGGCGATTGCCGATCGCGTGCTGGTGCTGGAAAAGGGCCATCTGGTGGAGCAGGGCAGTGCGCCCCAGGTTCTACAGGCTCCGGCGGCGGAGTACACCCGGCGGCTGCTGGCGGCGGTCTCGGCCAGCCCGCTGGCGCCGCGTCCGCCGCTGAGCCAGGTGTCGACGGTGCTCGCGGCGCGGCAACTGGAGAAATCCTACACCGGACAGGGCGGCTGGTGGCGCAAGCGCGCCAGTCGGGCCCTGGCCGGCGTCGATCTGTACCTGCGTGAAGGCGAGACCCTGGGCCTCGTCGGCGAGTCCGGTTCGGGCAAGTCGACCCTCGGGCGTTGCCTGGTGCGCCTGCTGCAACCGGACAGCGGGCAACTGCAATGGCAGGGGCGGGAGGTCGCCGGTTTGTCCCAGCGCCGCCTGCGGCCGTTGCGGGGCGAGATCCAGATGATCTTCCAGGACCCGTTCGCCTCGCTCAATCCGCGCCAGAGCGTGGGCCAGATCGTCATGACCGGGCCGCTGGCCCAGGGCGTGCCGGCTCGCCAAGCGCAGCAGCGCGCCCGCGAGGTGCTGGAACTGGTCGGCCTGCCGCCCACCGCCTTCGAGCGTTACCCCCACGAATTTTCCGGCGGCCAGCGCCAGCGTATCGGCATCGCCCGGGCGCTGGCGGTGCGGCCGAAGATTCTCATCGCCGACGAATGCGTGTCGGCGCTGGATGCACTGATTCAGGTGCAGATCCTCGAATTGCTGGAGGACTTGCAACGCCGCCTGCGCCTGAGCATCGTGTTCATCACCCACGACCTGCGGGTGGCGGCGCGGCTGTGTGATCGCATCGCGGTGATGCAGGGCGGGCGGATCGTCGAGCAGGGCGAGACGGCGCGGCTGTTCGCCGAGCCGCAGCACACCTACACCCGCGCGTTGCTTGGCGCCTCATCGGTGCTCGCCGAAGCGTCCCGCCCGGCGCAGAGTCGCGAGGGCGCCTGGTGAACCCATCCCTTTTCCATCCGACAGGACCCACAGCGCATGGCTGAAGCCTTTTCCTCCGTTGATCTGCCGCAGGTGCGCGGCGAGTTGCTCGAGATCCGCCCGGGTCGCCACTTGAGCGTGGCTCACCAGCCCGGCCAGGCCCAGGCCGACACCGTGGTGTTTTTCTGCCACGGCGCCGGCGGCAACAAGGACCAGTGGCGCCATCTGTGGCAGGCACTGGGCGAGGAGGGCTACGGCCTGGTGGCCTGGGACCTGCTCGGTCATGGCGCCAGCGGCAAGCCGCGCCGGTCAGCGGCCTATGCCTGGGCCGAGCTGGTGGCCGACTACCTGGAACTGCTGCGGCGTTTCGGCGGCAGGCGCAACCTGATCGTGGCGCACTCCTTCGGCACCGGCCTGTCGATGAGCGCGTTGCTGCAATCGCAGGCGGTCAGTGGCGCGCTGTTGCTGGGCTCGCAACTGCACCGGCCGCTGAGTCGCGGTGGCCTGATGGCGTTGCCGGCCTGGGTGCTGGAACTGATCCGGCCGGTGTTGGCCAAGGGCTTTCGCCAGCGTGCCTGGCATCCGGCGGCCGACCGGCAGCTGGTGGCCTACGAGGAGAAGATCACCGAGAACAATCGGTTGTATGTGTTCAAGGGGCTGCTCGAAGGCGTGCAGTGGCCGGATGCCGGGCACCTGGCGAGCCTCAGGTTGCCGATCGAGGTGCTCTGCGGCGACAGCGACGGGCTGACCCCGGCCAGCGGCGGCGAGGCCCTGGCCCGGCAATTGCCCCAGGCCGGGTTCGAGGTGCTGCGCGACTGTGGGCACCAGTTGATGCTGGAGAAACCCCGGCAGGTGCTGGAAGCCTTCGGCCGCCTGCGGCAGCGGCTCGATTCGGTGTGATTCGGTGACCGATCGGTCATTCGTCGGAACCTTGCGCCAGAGCCTGCGGATCGCCGTGGCTGGTCTACGCTGAAGGTTTTTGAGGCGCCGACTGCCAGTCGGCGGTGATCAACCTTGGAAAGGAGTGGCCCCATGAAAAAGGCGTACATGGAAGACAATGGCGATGAGTTCCCGATCAACAACCTGGTGCGCTGCGGGCAGACGCCCTATGTCGCCGAGTTTGGGGGAGAGGCGCCAGTGCAGGAGACTTCGACTCGGACCAGCCAATCGGCACCGGGAGGGTTGTTGAGGCGACCCTATTTTCCCAAGGCCAGGCCGCGCCTGAAAAAACTGGCTTAAGGCCTTTGTCGGTGGTGAATCGAGGCCGCCGAGCCCAGGAAAAATCCGGAGTCCGAAGCGGCTCCGGTTTTTTTTTGGCTGGGCCGTGGGGGCGGGAAATAGGCTTTTGGGCGATTTTCTGAAGACAAATCAGCGCGTTAGCTGCTTTTCGGGGACGCCGGATACAAAAAATTTCAAAACTCGCGTGTACAGCCATTCAAACCTCGGCGTATTTTCGCCCCCAGTTGTTCGATCAGCGGTATAGGTCTGTAAGGGAATTCAGCCTAGCAAGCCCGGAGCACAAGCGTGTCATGGGTTTGCACATAACAATTAGAGGGAGCTAATTCGTGAACTGCATTTTCTGCGCGATCGTCGCCAAGCTGGCACCCGCAAGCATCGTCCATGAAGACGAACAGTGCCTGGCCTTTCTGTCCATCCAGCCGATCACTCCCGGTCATGTGCTGGTCATTCCCAAGGCCCATGCCAGCGGCCTGGGCGAAATTCCTCCGGAAACCGCGGGCCACATGATGGTGGTCGGCCAGCGCGTGGCAACGGCCTTGCGCAACAGTGGCCTGCGGTTCGACGGCCAGCCGTGCGAGGGCATCAACCTGCTGCTGTGCGATGGTGCGGTGGCCGGGCAGACCGTCGGTCATGCCCACCTGCATGTGATCGCCCGGTTCGTCGGCGACGGTTTCGACCTTGCCCACGGCGATATTCCCCTGGCCAACCCGCAGGTGCTGGGTGAACGGGCCGAGCTGATTCGTTCGGCCCTCGAACAACGCTGAACAAAAGGTAGCGTGCGGCAGCCGACTGGGGAGTCGGCTGTTCAGGTGCCGTTGTCTGTCTGTTATTGCGCGTCAACGTTTATTGCCAGCCAGTTGGCGCTCACAGAGTGCATCTGGAACTTTTATCCGGCGCAGAACTTGTCGGGGCCGGGCTTGCCCGCGAATAGGCCCTTGGCTCTTGCCAAATTTCAGTCTCTTGCACATCGGGTTTGGCAGCATCGTTGTATCAGGAAGTGAACTCATGAGTTGAATCATGGGTTCTGTATCGTGTGTCTGGTTGAGAGAAACAATACGAAGCATAATAATAAAGGAGCGTCTCATGTCGTCATACGGAAGTAACAAGGCGGTATTGCCGTTCACCCCCATGCAACTGGTGAAAGATGATTCGGCCGGTGCGGCGATTCATGCCTTCTACGATTCGGTCCTGCAGGAACATTGCCAGTCCGATAAGGTAAAGATCAGGCAAGTTGTAACGCCTGAGCAATTTTCCGAGTTGTCGCGGGCCCGGTATCGTCTCTATGGTCAGCGCAAGGTGTATTACCGTACCTTGTTCGGTGACGCGGTCGATGAAACCGTCTGTCTCGACGAGTACGACTCCCGTTCTTATGTGTTCGCCTGTTACTACGACGGTGAAATCATCGGTACCCAGCGGTTTACGCCGTTTCCCCATGAGTCCGGTGAATACATCGACCACCAGCGCCTGGTGCAGTTCTCCGGCCCCGGTTACGAGCGGGAGTGCATCGAGCTTTCACGCCTGATCGTCGACAAGCACGCCCCGGTCGGCAACGTGGTCACCGCACTGGCCATGACCGGCGCCTCGCTGGTGGCGTTGCTGGGCGGCTACAGGACCTTCATCACCTATGTGAAACCGCGCCTGGCACCGAAATTCGAGAGTTCGGTGTTCGACCAGGACGGCATCCTGTTCAAGATCCCGGAACGCGGCGACCACTACTACGCGGTGTACAAGGGCGAGTTGCTGCCCTCGGTGACCCCCTATTTCGGCCTGGAACAGTGCCCGGCCGATCTCGGCGATATCGATGCACTGATGCGCCATACCCTGGCCGCCCGTGCCAGCCGCCAGGTCCTGGCGGTCTGAAAAGCATAATAAAACGACAATAATGAGGTTGATCTCAGATGGAAGCCCAGAACAAGGCCGTGGTTATCGAGTTCTATGAACGCATGTTTGCCAAGCGTGAACTGGCGGTCGCCGATACATTGATTGCCGAAGACTATGTACAGCACAACAATGTGTTCATTCCGCCGCGTCGTGAAGGTTTCAAGAAGTACTTTGCACAGTTCTTCAAGACTTTCCCGGAGTCCGGCACGCATATCAAGCAAGTCTGTGCCGAGGGTGACTATGTCTTCCTCTATGCCACCCATTGGGCGAAACATCGGTTCTTTACCGTGAAGTACAAGGTGATCGATATCTATCGGGTGGAAAATGGAGTGTTGATGGAGCACTGGGACACGATCGAAGGTCTCGGGTTCTTCTCGAAGTTCATGTACATCATCAAGTCCGTATTGCGCCTGTAATCCATAACAAATGTCATAAGCGATTCATGAACCAACAGGGAAAGAGTGAAATGACTGAGTTTCGTACCGAGTTGAAGGCCGTCTGCGACGCCGAATGGGCCAAGATCAAGGCCGGGCGTTTCTTCCAGATGATGAAACGTCCCGAGTTGCAACGGGAGCTGTACATCAAGTCGATCGTGCAGGTGTATCACTACACCAAGAACAATGCGATCAACCAGGCGGTGGCCTGCTGGAACCAGGATCACAAGAAGGTCGGCCTGCTGCGTTTCGCCATGAAGCATGCGCTGGAAGAACTGGGCCATGAAAACATGGCCTATAACGACCTGATCGCCATCGGCGTGGACCCGGCCGAGTTCGAAAAACCGATGCTGCCGGCCACCGAGGCCTTCTACGGCTACCTGGACTACGTCTCGGTCTGCCGTGGCATCATCCCGCGCCTGGGCTACAGCTTCTGGGCCGAGGACTCCTACGAGCACCTCGAGCCGATGATGGACATCTGCAAGAACAGCCTCAAGCTGACCGACAAGCAGATGACCTTCTTCGTCGCCCACGCGATCATCGATGCCAAGCACTCCGAGGAGGTCAACGCGGCAATCGACCGTTGGGTGGTCACCGATGAAGAGAAGGAAGCGGTGAAGCAGGTGGCGCGTACCACCGTGTACCTGATGGGCAAGATCCTTGAGTCGGTTGCCGACGAATTCTGATCCCGCGCCGTAGGAGCCGGCCTGACGATAGCAGTAGCCCAGGCAACAGCATTCTCATTGAATGGTCGCCTGCGGCGGATCGCCAGCATGCCGGCTCCTACAGGTCTTGCGTCAGCCTGGGCTTTCAGCGCTGGCGCAGGCTGTTCTCCATCCGGCTGATCCCTTCTTCCAGCAACGCCCGCGGGCAGCCGAAGTTCAGGCGGACGAACTGCCGGGCCTCGTCGGCGAATTCGACGCCGGCGCTCAGGCCGACCCTGGCCTTGTCGAGGAAGAACTGGTACGGATCTTCCAACCCCAATGCACTGCAATCGAGCCAGGCCAGGTAGGTGCCCTGGGCCGGCTGCAGGACGACGCCGGGCAGGCGAGTTTCCACCGCGCGCTGCAGGTAGTCGCGGTTACCCTGCAGATAGTCCACCAACCCCTTCAGCCATGGCCCGCATTCGCGGTAGGCGGTCAGCGTGGCTTCCAGGCCAAGGGCGTTGACGCTGTCGACCATGCCGCCACGGGCAGCGTTGAAACGCTCGCGTACGACCGGGTCCTGGATGATCGCGTACGCGGTCTTCAAGCCGGCGATGTTGTAGGCCTTGCTCGCCGACATCAGGGTGATGGTGCGCTTGGCGATCTCCGGGCTCAGGGACGCGGTCGGCACATGGCGGCGGCCGTCGTAGCAGAGATCGGCGTGGATCTCGTCGGAAATGATCAGGGCTCCGCGTTCCAGGCAGGCCTCGGCCACCTGTTGCAGTTCCTCGCGGGGGAAGACCTTGCCCAGTGGGTTGTGCGGGTTGCTCAGCAACAGCGCACCGCCGTCCTGCAGTGCGTCGCGCAGGGCGGCGATGGGGGTGATGTAGTTGCCCTGGGCGTCACGCTGGAAGGGCAGTTCGACCTTCGGCAGGTTCCAGTTGCCCGGGGCCAGGCGCAGCGGGCGGTAGTTCGGGGTTTGCACCACGACATTGCGGCCCGGTTGCACGAAGGCGCGCAGGGCCATGTTGAAGCCCGGCTCGACGCCGGGCAGGAACACCAGTTCCTGAGGCTCGATCCGCCAGGCGTACTTGTTCCACAGGTCGACGACGATGGCTTCGCGCAGGGCATCCTGGGCCACGCTGTAACCCAGTTGCGGGTGTTCCAGGCGCTTGTGCAGGGCCTGGGTGATCTCGTTCGCCACCGGCAGGTCCATGTCCGCCACCCACATGGGCAGGACATCGGCGGGATAACGGCTCCACTTGGTGCTACCGGTGTTGCGGCGGTCGAGCAGGGTGTCGAAGTTGAAAGTCATGCTGGCGGAAAGTCTCGCGGGAAGTCCCCGAAGTCGTCGGGTGTTCGGAATCTGCAGAGGCGGGCGCTGGCTGGCCCGTTGTCTGTCACGTGTAGGCCAGTCTACCCGGTCGTGGTGGCCGGCGGCACTGCTTCGACACGATTGCGCCCCTTGCCCTTGGCCCGGTACAGGGCCAGGTCGGCTTCCTTGAGGGCGTGGGCGACGGTTTCGCCGTCCCGCGGCCAGTCGGTGACGCCGAGGGACACCGTGACCGGGATGCCGTTCGGGCTTTCGGTGTAGGCCATGGCCGCACGCAGCCGTTCGCCGACCTGAAGCGCCTGGTTCAGCGGTATACCGGGCAGCAGCATGAGGAATTCCTCGCCGCCCTGGCGGCAGAGCACGTCGCTTTCGCGCGAGTGTCGGCGCATCTGCTGGGCCACGTGCTGCAGCACCAGATCACCGGCACTGTGCCCGTAGTTGTCGTTGACCTGCTTGAAGTGATCGATATCCAGGGCCAGCACCGAAAACGGTTGGCGGTGGTTTTCCCAGTCCTCGAGGATCAGTTGCAGGCCGCGCCGGTTGGTCAGGCCGGTGAGCGAGTCGGTGACGTTCTCCAGGTTGAGCCGGCCCAGTTGCTGGTGCAGGGACAGCAGCGCCTTCTGCATGGCGTTTTTCAATTGCGCCGCCTCGTAGTACCAGGCCCTGACCTTGCTCACCGATTGCGCGGCGCTCGAGGAGCCCCAGTGCTCGGTCGAATTGGCCAGCTGCCAGAGCGGCTTGGTGATCAGTGAAGTCAGCCACCAGATGGCCAGCAACGACAGCAGCGACAGCGGCACGGCGTAACCGGCAACCTCCAGCATCAGTCGCTGCAGGCCTTCGAGGGTGATGTCGGTGGGCCGCTGGCTGATCACTCCCCAGCCGATACGGGGCACCGGCGCATAGCCGGTGAGCATGTCGATACCCTTGGAGTTGGTCAGCCGCCGGCTGCCGGTCTGTCCGGTGATGACCGCGTCGATCGCCGGATTGCCCTTGATCACCTCGCCAATCCGTGTGGGGTCCTGGTGGTAGATCAGCCGGCCCTGGGTATCGACCACGTAGAGATAGGAGCCGTCGCGGTAGTAATGCTCGCCCAGCAGCGAATGCAGGATGTTCGGTTCGTTGAGGTAGATCCCGGCGCCGAGGTAACCCAGGTAATTGCCCTTGCCGTCGAAGATCGGATGGGAGATCTGGATCATCAGGTGGTTGTTGTTGCCCACATACGGGGTCGAGATATAGGGCTGGCGCGAGGCGCTGGCCTGGCGGGTGCCTTCGCTGACGGAAAGGGTTCCGGTCAGGTGCATCGACAGTGGTGAGGAGGCGATGATCCGGTCGTCGGCGCGAATGACCACCACCGAATTGAAGCTGTTGGTCTGGCGGCGCAAGCGGCGCGCCTCCTGCCACAGTCGGTCCGGCTGGTCCCAGATCTCCGGCAGCAGGTTGGCGCTCAGGGCCAGTTGCTGCTGGGTCGACTTGAGGAAGTCATCGGTGGAGCTGGCCAGCTTCACGGCGTAGATGCGGTTGGCTTCCAGGGTCTGGGCCATCAGGAAGTTGCGCTGGGTCTGGTAACTGGCGAAGAACAGGTTGCCGGCGGTCAGGGTGACAACGGCAAGCGAGAGCAACAGGATCAGTCGGCGCAGGTCGATACGTGGCATGAGTTTCTTATGAGAATGGCGAAATCGTTGGCCGATGGAGCCTGGGGGTAATGATAGAACAGTGCGGGCTGCAGGACGAAAGGACATCAGGCCGGCGAGTAAAAAAATGCCGTTCCACGACGAACGTTTTTCCTCGACGACGCCCTAATGTCTTGATTATCCGACCTGAAAAGGACAGCGGTATGACACTTTTCCTGATCATCGCCCTCGAGTTCGGCGCCATCGGGGCTGCCATCTGGGCACTGGGACATTTCGACAGGCGGCCGCAGCGGCGCTGGGCCATGCGCCAGCCCAGTGTGAGTTGGGAGTATGGCCCGGAGCGGGAGGGCTCCCTCGAACTGTTCGGGGAAGCCATCCTGGTGGTTTCGCTGGTGTTGCTGGCGGTGTATCTGTTTCTCTGACTCAGAAGATGTAGTCGGTGGTCAGGAAACTCGACTCGCGATTACGGATGATGTCGCTGATCAGCGCCTTGTTGCTTTCCTGGAACTTGGTCGCCACCAGCGTGCGGATCGAGAACACCCGTAGCGCGTCGTGAACCGAGAGAGTGCCCTCGGCGGAGTTCTTGCGGCCGTTGAACGGGTAGGTGTCCGGGCCGCGCTGGCACTGGGCATTGATATTGATCCGCCCGACCTGGTTGGCGAAGGTGTCCACCAGCCGCCCGACCTGGGCCGAGTGGGTACCGAAGATGCTCAGTTGCTGGCCGAAGTCCGATTCCAGCACGTAGTCGATCACTGTCTCCAGGTCGCGATAGGGCACGATCGGCACCACCGGGCCGAACTGTTCCTCCTGGTACACGCGCATCTGCGCGTTCACCGGGTACAGCACCGCGGGGTAGAAGAACGAGGCACGGGTCTGGCCGCCGCCGGGGTTGACCACCCGCGCGCCCTTGGCGACCGCATCGGCCACCAGGCCGTTGAGATAGTCGACCTTGCTCGCTTCCGGCAGCGGCGTCAGTGCCACGCCATGGTCCCAGGGCATGCCGGGCAACAGGCTCTGCACCTTGCGATTGAATTTCTCGATGAAGGCCTCGACCACGTCCTCGTGGACGAACAGGATCTTCAGCGCGGTGCAGCGCTGTCCGTTGAACGACAGCGAGCCGGTCACCGATTCGTTGACCGCGTTGTCCAGGTCCACCTCCGGCAGCACGATCCCCGGGTTCTTCGCGTCCAGGCCCAGGGCCGCGCGCAGGCGGTGGGGGCGCGGGTGCAGTTTCTTCAGGTCGCTGGCGGCCTTGTTGGTGCCGATGAAGGCGAAGATGTCGATCTTGCCGCTGGCCATCAGCGCGCTGACGGTTTCCCGGCCGCTGCCGTAGATCACATTGATCACCCCGGCCGGGAAGCTGTCGCGGAAGGCTTCCAGCAACGGGCGGATCAGGAGCACGCCGAGCTTGGCCGGCTTGAACACCACGGTGTTGCCCATGATCAGTGCCGGGATCAGCGTGGTGAAGGTCTCGTTCAGCGGGTAGTTGTAGGGGCCCATGCACAGCGCCACGCCCATGGGCGCGCGGCGGATCTGGCCGAGGGTGTCCTGTTCCAGCTCGAAGCGGCTGGAGCGGCGGTCCAGCTCCTTGAGGGCGTTGATGGTGTCGACGATATAGTCGCAGGTGCGGTCGAACTCTTTTTCCGAGTCCTTGAGGTTCTTGCCGATCTCCCACATCAGCAACTTGACCACCGCCTCGCGCTGTTCGCGCATGCGCCGCAGGAAGGCTTCGACATGCTGGATGCGTTCGGCCACGCGCAGGGTCGGCCATTGGCCCTGGCCACGGTCGTAGGCGCGGACCGCCGCATCGAGGGCGGTGAGGGCGGTTTCAGCGTCCAGCAGCGGGGTGCTGCCGAGGATCACCTGCTCGTCGCCGTCGGGGCCGGCCAGATACGCCGGGCTGCGCACTTGCGCCAGTGGGCCGCTCCAGGTACGCAGGGCGCCGTCCACCAGGTATTCGCGTTGTTCCAGTTGGCCGTCGAGCCGGTACTTTTCCGGAATGTCCGCGGCGGCGGGAAACAGTGAGTCGAGCAGCTTCTGATCGGTCATGAGGCAATACCCTGTCTGATGGGAAGGACGCTGAAACGCTTCAGTGCATGCTGGTGTTTTATCACGAAACATCTTAGTCCCGTCCACTACAAACGACAGGTCGGTTGAAGGGCAGGGGCGCAGGCCGCAAAATGGCACTCTTTTTTCTTTTCAAGGCGATCTTCATTTATGACGCTGGCAACGTTGCTTCTGTTCCTGATCAGTGCGGCGGCGATCATCGCCATGCCGGGCCCGACGGTGCTTTTGGCCCTGCACAACGGCTCCAACCACGGCGTGCGGGCGGCGGCCTGGGGCATGGGCGGGGCGGTGCTGGCCGATGCCCTGCTGGTCACGGCGGTGGCCTGTGGCCTGGGCATCCTGCTGCAGGCCAGCGAGACGCTGTTCCAGGCGGTGAAATGGGTGGGGGCGGGTTACCTGGTGTGGCTCGGCTGGAAAATGCTGCGTTCGAGCGGAGCCCTGGCCGAACTGCCGGTGGAGCAGGGCTCCAGTCGCAGCGTCGGGTTGTTCGTGCGCTGCTTCGTGGTGGCCCTGACCAACCCCAAGGCCTTGCTGTTCATGTCGGCCTTCCTGCCGCAGTTCATCGACAGCACTCAGCCGCAACTGCCGCAGTACGCGGCGCTGGCCGTGGTGCTGACGCTGCTCAATGTCAGCATCATGCTGTTTTACGCGCTGTGCGGCGCCCGCTTGCTCAGTCGCTTGCAGGGCGGGCACCTGCGGGCGTTCAACCGGGTGACCGGTGGACTGCTGATGACCCTGGGTGGGGTGTTGGCGTTTTATCGGCGGGGGAGTACGGCCTGACGAGCCAGGCCGTTGGATCGAGTGGTCTTCTCAGCAAGCCGCGGCGTTGATGAATGCCTCATCGAGCGTATGGGCGCTGTAGCTGTCCCGAAATGATTGCCCATCGGCAAAGCGCCTGAACTGCTTGTGAGTGATCATGTAGAAACAGTCGCAGTGTTCGGCGATCTCATTGACGTTGTGCGACGAAACCAGAATGGCCTTCCCACTCTGAGCCGCACCATGCAGGCACTGCCAAATGTAGTGCCTGAACTCCGGGTCTACACCCGCTGTTGGCTCATCAAGAATGATCAGGTCAGCCTCTATCGACAGCAAAGAAAGGGTGAAGAACCAGCGTTTTTCTCCATAACTGCATAGCGATGACTTCTTCTTCCAGATCTCCTGATAGCGTTCCGTGATGCTCGGGCTCCATGATGAAAGCCTGCTCAACACCTGTGCCTGGGAGATCTGTTTGGATGAGCACAGCAGGTTGGTCATCCTGAATATGTCGAACATGCGCAGGGCGGGAGGCGTTGTGAGTATCTGTGAGAGATAGAGCTGCTTGGCGAAGGTATTGATCACCTTGCCTCTGGCGGGTTTTCTCAGTTTGCAGATGATGTCGAAGAAGGTGGTTTTCCCTGAGCCGTTCGAGCCGAGCAGGCCGGTAATCGCCCCGGCTTCTGCCGTGAGTGAAGCCTCCTTGAAAATGACCTTGTTCTCATAGTTGAAGGACAGGAGATTGGCTTGCAGGGAGTTCATCAGTACCGGCTCCATACAGGGTTGATGCGGAGCAGCTTGACGCTGATTGCCATGCTGACGGTAAACAGGACGATAGACAGCAGCACCCACTCATATTGCTGGTTGAGCCCCAGCGCCATCAGTTGCGATGCATGCCACAAGGGATTGCTGGTGTTGAGCGCTGCAAGCATGAAGTTCTCGGAAACACCGCGTGACAGGCCAAGTACCAGCATGACCAGCGACACCGCCGATAACAGGGTATTGGCGTTCTGGAAGTTGATGGGCAGTAGCGCTAACAAAACTCCTAGTGAGCAGAAGAACAGGTAATTGACCTGGAATCTTATCAGGATAAGACTGAATTCGCGGATTGAGTAGGATTCGAAAGGCAGGCGCGTGCTCAGATAAAAGGTGGCGCAATAGATGGTTGCAATGGTCAGGTAGGCCAAGTTCTGGGCAATGAGGAAAACCAGCCTTGCTTTACGGTTGTAGGCGAATGAGCGGATGAACCCGCTCTCCCGACGGCCAATGATGTAGAAGGAAAAGCCGAATAGGGCGACATTTGAGGCGACGTAGGCGTAGAACCAGGCGGTGCGCTGGATATAGTCATGGGAAAAGGCAAGGCTTTCTCCCTTGAACAGTACCAGCAGGTAAAAGGCTGCACAGGGGGAAATGATGATCCAGAAGAGCGCTATGGGCTCCTTGAGTTGTTCCTTGATGAATAGCAGGGCCAAGTTTCCTGCACGATAGGCGGTACAGGCTTTCATGTGGCTGCATCCTGAGTGGTGGGGACACTATCTATAGTGGCTGGGAGGAGGTGCTGCCACTCAGGAGGTTCTTTCTGTGGGAATTTTCTTTATGGAGTTTTTCTTCAGGTGGATAGGATTTCGTCAAGCTCTGTCGTTTTCAAGATGGAATAAGAGGGGATGGGGACGTTGTTGTAAGAGACTTCCTTCAAGAGAAAAGGAGATCTTCAATTGTCGGTTTGAGATTACCGCTCCACTGGCCTGAACTGGAAAATGGAGCGGTAGGATGGACTCATTGCCTCAGACCTTCGGATCCTCATGCGCCTTGAGCGGGTGCGCATACTGCGGCTTGAGCTTGCCGTCCTTGTCCAGCAGCCAGGCGTCGAGGATCTCGCGTACCACGGGGCCGGCGACGCGGCCGCCGGCCTCGCCGTTCTCGATCATCACCGAAATCACGATCTGCGGATCCTCCGCCGGGGCGAAGCCGACGAACAGGGCGTTGTCGCGGTGACGCTCGGCGGTCTTGAGGCGGTCGTAGCGCTCGCCCTGCTTGATCGCCACCACCTGCGCGGTACCACTCTTGCCGGCGATGCGGTATTGCGCACCCTGCGCCGCCGCCCGGGCGATGCCGCGAGGGTCGTGCATCACCAGTTGCATGGCGTAGTTGACCTGTTCCCATTCCCGCGGATCGCGCAGCACCAGGTTCGGAATCGGATGCTCGTCCACCGGCGCCTCCTGGCCGATCGTCTTGGCCAGGTGCGGGCGGTTCCACACGCCCTTGTTGGCGATCAGGGTGGTGGCCTGGGCCAGCTGCAGCGGGGTGACCTGCATGTAGCCCTGGCCGATGCCGAGGATCACCGTCTCGCCCGGGAACCAGGCCTGGCGGCGAGTGGCGCGTTTCCACTCGCGGGACGGCATCAGGCCGGGGGATTCCTCGAACATGTCCAGGGAGACCTTCTGGCCGAGGCCGAACTTGTCCAGGTACTCATGCAGGCGGTCGATGCCGAGCTTGTTGGCCAGGTCATAGAAGTAGGTGTCGTTGGAGCGCATGATCGCCGCGTTGAGGTCGACCCAGCCGTCACCGCTGTGGTTCCAGTTGCGGTACTTGTGATCGACGTTCGGCAGTTGGAAGTAGCCGGGGTCGAACACCCGCGTCGTCGGCGAGATCACCCCGCTGTCGAGGCCGGCGATCGCCACTTCCGGCTTGATCGTCGAGCCCGGGGCATACAGGCCGCGCAGGGCGCGGTTGAACAGCGGGCGGTCGATGGAGTCGCGCAGGGCCGAGTAGTCCCTGGCGCGGATGCCGGTGACGAACAGGTTGGGGTCGAAGCTCGGCTTGCTGACCATCGCCAGCACTTCGCCGGTCTTCGGATCGATGGCCACCACCGAGCCGCGGCGGTCGCCCAGGGCGTTTTCCGCAGCTTCCTGCAGCTTGATGTCCAGGCTCAGGACGATGTTCTTGCCGGGAATCGGATCGGTGTGCCTGAGCACCCGCATCACCCGGCCCTGGGCGTTGGTCTCGACTTCCTCGTAGCCGACATGGCCGTGCAGTTCGCTCTCGTAGAAGCGCTCGATGCCGGTCTTGCCGATGGACTGGGTGCCGCGGTATTCCACCGGGTCGAGCTGCTTGATTTCCTTCTCGTTGATCCGCCCGACATACCCCACCGAATGGGCGAAGTGGTCGCCCAGCGGGTAATGCCGGACGAACTGCGGCTCGACCTCGATCCCCGGCAGCTTGAATTCGTTCACCGCCAGCAGGGCGATCTGCTGTTCGGTCAGTTCGTAGAGCAGGGTCACCGGCTCGAACGGATGGCGTGACTGCTTGAGCGCCTTGGCGAACATCGCCCGGTCTTCTTCCGGCAGGTTGAGCACGTTCATCACCGTGTCCAGCACCTGGGCGACATTGCCTGCACGTTCGCGGGTCAGGGTCATGTTGAAGCTGGGCTGGTTGTCGGCCAGCACTTCGCCGTTGCGGTCGAAAATGATCCCGCGCTCCGGTGGAATCGGCAGCACGTGAACGCGGTTGTTCTCCGAAACGGTGGAGTTGTAGCTGAACTCGACGACCTGGAGGAAGTACAGGCGGCCCACCAGGGCGCCGGCCAGGCCCAGCACCAGCAGCCCGCAGGCGATCAGGCGCTTGTTGACCAGGCGTTTTTCGGTCTCGTGATCCTTGAGATGAATGGGATCGGACATGCGGAACCTGTCTCGTGCAAAGGAAAATGACTATGAAGGCGGCGGCTAATAGGGAAAATGCATAGCTGGCTATTTAAAACGGCGCACAAGATAGCAAGAAGCACCGGATTTAGGGACGTTATTGCCGCAGCATCCGCCAAAAGGCGGCGAGGGCGGGGCGGTTCGAGCCTGCAATCCCTTCGGTTAAACCACGGTACAAACGTTTCAAGATGTTTCTTTTATTGATGTTATATCGTATCGAAATTAGATTCTGCCGCCTCATCCCTCTCCGTAAGCTATCGATATGACGCCTACTTCCGGGCCGTTCGCCTCATCGGCCGGTCCCAACCTCCGTCTCTGTGCCATCGATGCGCTGCGTGGCTTTGTCATGCTGTGCATGGTGCTCGATCATGTTCGTGAAACTTTTTTCATGCACCGCCAGGTCAGCGACCCAGTCGATGCGCTGACGGTCGCGCCGGACCTGTTCTTCACCCGCCTGCTCGCCACCCTCTGTGCGCCGGTGTTCATCTTCCTCACCGGTCTGTCGGCGTTTCTCTACAGCCAGAAGCACAGCGCTCGCGAGACGTCGATCTTCCTGCTCAAACGCGGCGTCTTCCTGGTGCTGCTGGAGCTGACCCTGGTCTGCTTCGCCTGGAACGGCGAGTTCCCACCCAAGACCCTGTGGCTGCAGGTGATCTGGTGCATCGGCCTCTGCATGATCGTGCTGGCCGGCCTGCTGCACCTGCGGCGGGCCTGGCTGGTATGGCTCGGGCTGGTGATCGTCGGCGGGCACAATCTGCTTGATGGCATAGTGCTGGGGCCCGAGTCGCCGTTCTTCATCCCCTGGTCGGTGCTGCACCAGAAGGTTTTCATCCAGCTCACCGAGTACACCCGTGCCCGCACCACCTACCCGGTACTGCCGTGGATCGGCGTGATCCTGCTCGGCTGGAGTATCGGCCCCTGGTTCGCCAGCGGCGTCGAGTCGGCGGTGCGTCGCGCCCGCCTGCTGAAACTCGGCGGTGGCCTGCTGCTAGCGTTTGTGTCGATCCGCTACCTGAACGTTTATGGCGACGCACCCTGGGTGCATACCGGCGATGCACTGCGCACGGTCATGAGCTTCCTGAGTGCGAAGAAGTATCCACCGTCGCTGATGTTCCTGCTGCCGACCCTGGGCGTCGGCCTGTTGCTGCTGGCCCTGTTCGAGCAGCTGCAGCAACGCAAGGTGGTGGCGATCCTGGCGATCTATGGCGGGGCGCCAATGTTCTTCTACCTGTTGCACCTGTATGTGCTGAAGGCGATGTACCTGCCGGCCTTTGCCTTCTGGGGCGCGACCGAGGGTGGGGTCTATGCGTTCAGCCAACTCTCCAGCGTCTGGCTGCTGAGCCTGCTGCTGGGCTTCGCGCTGTTCTTCCCGACCCGCTGGTTCGCCCGGCTCAAGCAGCGGCGGCGGGATATCGTCTGGCTCAAGTACTTCTGAGGCGTGCAGGGTGGGCCATGGCTGTGCCAATTCGTCGCAAGGCCGCAGCCGCCTTTATCCGTGACTTCGTCGAACGGCGCAAAGTCGAAGGTTTTGTGCGCTCTGCGTTGGTCCAGAGTGGCCAGAGCGATGTTACTGTGGCACCGCCTGCGTGAAAAACCGGGTCCGTCCCCTGACAACAACTGCAAGACGCGCGAAAGCGCTTGTCGAGATTGAGGTAGATAAATGGCCAAGGCCGCCGATGTCGTTGTGCAATGCCTGGAAAACGAAGGTGTCGAGTATGTGTTCGGCATTCCTGGCGAGGAAAACCTCGACCTGCTGGAATCGCTGCGCAAGTCGCCGATCAAGCTGGTCCTGACCCGCCACGAGCAGTCCGCCGGCTTCATGGCCGCCACCTACGGCCGCCTGACCGGCAAGACCGGCGTCAGCCTGTCGACCCTCGGCCCCGGCGCGACCAACCTGGTGACCGCCAGCGCCTACGCCTACCTGGGCGGCATGCCGATGATGATGATCACCGGCCAGAAGCCGATCAAGAAGTCCAAGCAGGGCCGGTTCCAGATCATCGACGTCTGCGGCATGATGGACCCGATCACCAAGTACACCCACCAGTTCGCCTCGGCCGACAACATCCCGGCGCGCATGCGCGAAGCCTTCCGCCTGGCTGAAGAAGAGAAACCCGGTGCCGTGCACCTGGAACTGCCGGAAGACATCGCCGCCGAGCAGACCGACTCGATGCCGATCCCGCCGAGCCTGCACCGCCGCCCGCTGGCCGAGCACAAGGCCGTCGAAGCTGCCGTGGAAAAACTGCAGAAGGCCCGCAGCCCGATCCTGGTGATCGGCGCCGGTGCCAACCGCAAGATGACCGCCAAGGTCCTCAAGCAACTGATCGACCAGACCGGCATCCCGTTCATCACCACCCAGATGGGCAAGGGCGTGGTCGACGAGCGTCACCCGCGTTTCCTCGGCAACGCCGCGCTGTCGTCCGGCGACTTCGTCCACCGCGCCGTCGAAGCGGCCGACCTGATCGTCAACATCGGCCACGACGTGATCGAGAAGCCGCCGTTCTTCATGGTCCGTGGCGGCACCGAAGTCATCCACATCAACTTCCGCTCCGCCGAAGTCGATGCGGTGTACTTCCCGCAGATCGAAGTGATCGGCGACATCGCCAACGCCGTCTGGCAGATCGGCGAAGCCCTGGGCGACAACCCGCACTGGGACTTCAGCCGCCTGATGGCGATTCGCGAGGCCAACGAAGCGCAGATCGCCGAAGGCGCCGACGACAACCGCTTCCCGGTGTACCCGCAACGCCTGGTCGCCGACATCCGCCGGGTGCTGCCGTCCGAAGGCATCGTCGCGCTGGACAACGGCATCTACAAGATCTGGTTCGCCCGCAACTACAAGGCGCACAAGCCCAACACCGTGCTGCTGGACAACGCCCTGGCGACCATGGGCGCCGGCCTGCCCTCGGCGATGGCGGCGCACCTGGTGCACCCGGACCGTCCGGTGATCTCGGTCTGCGGCGACGGCGGCTTCATGATGAACAGCCAGGAGCTGGAAACCGCGGTACGCCTGGGCATGCACATCACCGTGGTGATCCTGCGTGACGACGGCTACGGCATGATCCGCTGGAAGCAGGCGAACATGGGCTTCACCGATTTCGGCCTGGACTACGGCAACCCGGACTTCGTCAAGTACGCCGAAGCCTATGGCGCCAACGGCCACCGCGTGGAAAGCGCCGAGGGCCTGCTGCCGCTGCTCGAACACTGCATCAAGACCCCGGGCGTGCACGTGATCGACTGCCCGATCGACTACTCGGAGAATGACTTCATTCTCAACAACGAGCTCAAGCGTCGCGCATTGCTGGTCTGATCTAGATCACATGAGCCCGGTGCAATTCGGTCAGTGACAGGGCCTTGAGGTCGGCCAACTGCGAATCGCGACGATCGCGAGGATGTGGCAGGTCGACCGCCAGGGCCTGGCGAATGCGGCTGGGGCGGTTATCCATCACCAGCACCCGGTCGCTCAGGTACAACGCTTCGTCGACATCGTGAGTCACCAGCAACAGCGCGATGCCATGCCGCCGAGCCAGTTGCAGGAGCAAATCCTGCAACTTCATGCGGGTAAAGGCGTCGACCGCGCTGAATGGCTCGTCGAGCAGCAGCACCCGTGGTTTCGAATACAATCCGCGTGCAATCGCCACCCGTTGCGCCATGCCGCCTGACAGTTGCTTGGGCAAGGCCTGGGCGAAACCACTCAGACCGACCTCCTCGATCAGTTGTGTCACCCAGGCGCGGTCGTAACCCTCGTCTTCACTGAAGCCGATGTTCTGCTCCACCGTCAGCCAGGGCATCAGGCGGGGTTCCTGGAAGACGAAAGCGATGGGCGAGGTCGTGTGTTTCAGTTCACCTTCGAAGTCCTTTTCCAACCCGGCGACGATCCTCAGCAGCGTGCTCTTGCCGCAGCCGCTGGGGCCCAGCAGGCTGACGGTTTCCCCTGCGTGCAGTTGCAGACTGACCTGCCTGAGCACGGTGGTCTGGGCAAACGCCTTGCGTTCGACGTAGAGGTCCAGCAGTGTTTCGCTCATGTTCAAGACTCCCGGTCCTGGCCATTGAAAGTGTCGCGCCAGGACAGCCAGCGTTTTTCCAGTCCGGCCAGCAGGCCGTCGCTGAGTTTGCCGAGCAGGGCCAGAACGATAATCGCCGCCAGCACGATATCCGGGCGCGAGGTTTCCCGGCCGTCGCTGAGCAGGTAACCCAGGCCCTTGGTTGCGGCGATCAACTCGGCGGCCACCAGGAACATCCACGCCAGACTCATGCCGCTGCGCAGGCCGGTGAACAGCCCCGGCAGGGCCGCCGGCAGCAGGATTCGGCGCACCAGCCGGTAACGGCTGAAGCCGAGCATCTGTCCGACCTCGACCAGTTTGCGGTCAATATTGCGGATCGCCGCGACACCGTTGAGGTACACCGGGAAAAATGCGCCGATGGCGATCAGGACGATCTTCGAGGTTTCATCGATGCCCAGCCATAATAGCAGCAGGGGCACCCAGGCCAGGCTCGGGATCGAGCGCAGTCCGGCGAACGTCGGTTCCAGGTAGGCTTCGGCTTCGCGGCTGAGTCCGACCCAGGCGGCGAAGAGCAGGGCCAGGCCGGTACCGATGGCGAAGCCGCTGAGCACCCGCAGCAGGCTGGCGCCAATGTGTTTCCACAGAGCTCCCTGACCGAGATCGCGCAGGGTCAGGACGATATCGCTCGGTGCCGGCATCTGATACGCGGGCACCCACCCGAGGCGCACCACTCCCTCCAGCAGGGCGATGATCAGCACCGGCAGCACCAGCCCCTTGAGTCGCCGAGGCCAGACCGACGTGGTGCCGGCGGCGGGGGCGGGTGTGTCCAGGGCGGCAGGCAGGGCTTTGCTTTTGGCGTTCATGGGGGCTCCCGGGACGCGCTTACTGGCGGGCGACCGCGACAGGGTTGAACCGGGTTTCGATCAACTGGTCGATGACCTGATCGACATTCACCCCACGACGAACCAGCTCCTCGGATACCAGGATCGGGGCGGCGGCTTTCGAGGCCACCAGGTCCTGAGGGCCGAGACGGGCGTTTTTCAGGTCGGTGCGCGACAGTTGCAGCTTGGCCACATCCAACGGCAGGCCGGATTCGCTGGCCAGCAGGCCGGCCAGTTCGTCAGGGTTGTGCAGGGCCCACTCGCGGGCTTTTTCATAGGCGCCGATTACGGTTTCGATGGTCTGTGGATGTTCCTTGGCAAACTTCTCAGTGACGCTGATCACCCCGTAGCTGTTGAAGTCGGGATTGCGGTAGAGCAGGCGCGAACCGGCCTGGAGTTCGCTGGCGGCCATGTGCGGATCGAGCCCGGCCCAGGCGTCGACGTCGCCTTTTTCCAGGGCGGTGCGGCCATCGGGATGCTGCAGGTGCACCAGTTCCACGTCGTTTTTGCCCAGGCCGGCCTGCTGCAGGGCGCGCAGGGTGAACAGGTAGGGGTCGGTGCCCTTGGTGGCGGCGATCTTCTTGCCCCTGAGGTCGGCGAGGCTCTGGTAAGGCGAGTCCTTGCGCACCAGCAGTGCGGTCCACTCGGCGCGACTGTAGACATAGATCGACTTGATCGGGCTGCCGTTGGCCCGGCTGAGTACGGCAGCCAGGCTGGCTGAGGAGCCGAAGTCGACGCCACCGCTGTTGAGGTATTCCAGGGAACGGTTGCTGCCCTGGCTCAGGACCCAGGTGACCTTGGTCTGCGGCAGGGCTTTCTCCAGCCAGCCGAAATGCCGCAATGCCAGGCTGACCGGCGAGTAATAGGCGTAGTCCAGTTTGACTTCGGCCGGGGTGGTTTCGGCGGCCTGCGCCAGCGGATGCAGGCCCAGTACCAGCGCCGTGGCGGCGGCCAGAAGGCGGGCGGCCTTGGTGATCGGGTTGAGGGATTTCATCGAATGCTCCAGGGAGAGGGACTGCAGGGCTTATTCTTAATTAAGCAGTCATGGTGATGATGAGCTGCTTAAAAGGAATAATGCAGTCTCTATGCCAGCTGTGTGCAGGGCTTGCCCTCAAAGAGCCTACGATGACGCTCTGTGTGGGAACGATCCAATGAAAAGGAGGGTGCCAGCGCGATAGCTATTGCCGGCAATCCGGCTCCTGCCGGGGGGGGGCGCTGGTGTTTGTTCGCATGCACTTTGTTGAACGGCTGTTGCTCCAGCAACATGACAAACATGTTTCAAAAAATGTTGCGGTCGATCGTTTCGACCCGGCATGCTGACGGGCTTGTTCCACCACGCGAAGATCCTGCCCTCATGTCAGCCGTGGCCGCTCACTCGACCGACTCCGCCTCCCGCCGTGCGGCGATTGTCCTGGCACTGTGTCTGCCCAGCGATGTCCTGCTGTACCTGCTGCTGCCGATGAACACCCAGGCCTTTGGCGTGACCCTGGCCCAGGCCGGGGTGCTGCTGGCGGCCAACCGGCTGGTGCGGATCTTCGGTTACGGCCATGTGCTGCGCTATTACGCCCGCCAGGGCGACCGCGCCACCCTGATGCTGGCCGCGGCCGTCAGTGCCGTGTGCGCCCTGGGCAATTCGCTGATTTCAGGGTTCTTCTGGCTGCTGCTGTTGCGCCTGGGCTGGGGCCTGTCGTTTGCCGCGTTGAACCTGTCGACGCAGGTGCTGGCGACCCTCGAGCCTGCCGGCGCGGCACGCCGGGCAGGGCGCTCGCGGGGGATCATCGCCATCGGTCCGATGATCGCCCTGGCCCTGGGGGCTGGTTGAGTCTGCAGATCGGCCCGCGGCTGATTTTCCTGCTGCTGTGCGCCACTTCATTGATCGGCCTGTGGGTGGCGCACGGCCTGCCGAGCCAGGGGCACGAGCTGGCGGCACCGGCCGGGCGACGCTTCAAGTGGCCGGACAGTGTCGCGCTCTGGTCCTTCGTCGAAGGGGTAGCGCTGGACGGGCTGTTCATCTTCGGCCTGTCGCTGCAGGCCAGTGCCGTGCTCGGTGGCAATGCGGTGGTGATCGCCGGCGGGCTGATGGCTTTGCGCTATGTCTCGGAAATGTTCCTCAGCCCCCTCGGCGGGCGGGTGGCCGACCGTTATGGCGTGGTACGCATGCTGTTGCTGTTCTCGATTCTCAGCGGTCTGGCCCTGGCAGCCTTCGGCAGCCACTGGCTGATTCTCGGCGCCGGTTCGGTGCTGGTCCTGCGGGCGCTGCAATTGCCGCTGGTGGTGACCCTGGTGGCCGAGCGCAATCCCGGCGCCGGGCGTGTCCAGGCCCTGGCCTCGAATGCGGTATGGCGCGACATCGGTGCCGGTGTCGGCCCGTTACTGGCGGGTGTGCTGCTGCCGGTCGCCTCGGCCAGTTGGGTCTATTCCCTGGCCGGCCTGGCCATTGCCCTCAGTGCACTGGCCTGCGCGCGTTACAAGGCTGATTGAGTCGTTCGAATGCTGCATCCGTTCCCCTGATGATTGCACCCTGCGCAAGAGTCCGGTGTGGCGATCGACGCGGCTGCCGGGTATGCTCAGCCCATGCAAATACCTGATCTGAATCTGCTGGTAGCCCTCGACATCCTGCTCGAAGAAGGCTCGGTCACCGCGGCCGCCCGGCGCATGAACCTCAGTGCCCCGGCCATGAGTCGCACGCTGACGCGCATCCGCGAAGCCCTCAATGACCCGATCCTGGTCCGCTCCGGGCGTGGTCTGGCGCCGACCCCGCGGGCGCTGGAGCTGCGCGAACAGGTGCGCGGCGTGGTGGAGCTGGCCCATGGGGTCTTCGCCCCCGGCCAGGAAACCGACCTGACGACCCTGGAGCGGACCTTCAGCGTGCGGGCCAACGACATGTTCTTCGGCGCTTTCGGCAACCAGTTGCTCGAACGCCTGGCCCGGGACATGCCCAACGCCACGCTGCGCATGGTGCCGGAAGGCGATACCGACGACGATGCGCTCAACGAGGGGCGCATCGACCTGGCGATCTGTGCCCCTCGCAAGTTCGGTGCCGATATCAAGGTGCAACGTCTGTTCAACACTTCGCTGATCGGTATCGCCCGGGCAGGTCATCCGCTGTTCGACGAGGAACTGGATGCCGAGCGCTTTGCCCGCTACGACCATATCAGCGTGTCGCGCCGTGGCCGGGCGCGTGGGCCGATCGATGCGCTGCTGGCCGAGCTGAATCTGCGGCGGCGGGTCTCCCTGGTGCTGCCGACCTTTCATGCGGCGATGTTCGCCGTGGCCGGCTCCGACCTGATCCTGCCGTCGATACCGCGGCCAATGGTGCGCAACCTGATAAGTCTGGGGCTGCCCCTGCGCACTTTCGAATTGCCGGTGCCGGTGGAAACCATCGTGGTGATCCAGGCCTGGCATCCCCGGCTGGACAATGACCACGCCCATCGCTGGTTGCGCCGCACGCTGAAGGACATGTGCGACGCTACGCCGGCGTAATCATTGCGTCTGGTGCAATCCAGTTGTAGATATTTGTCAATTTTTATAGCTTCAGGCCCTGCATAGACTCGGATTTCCCCGTGAAACCGGAGTTTTTGCGATGTCTCTTCCCTCCGAGCCTGCTCGGACGGCCGGCTCATGACCGCCCTGCAAACCAGCCTGCCGCTGGCGGCCGCAGCCAGGCCCGCAGCGGCCGCCACACCTTTGGGCCTGCGCATCGGCGTCGGCCTGGTCGGCGTGTTGCTGGCGGTGCTGGCCTCGGGCTTCAACGAAAACGTGACCAAGGTGGCGATGGCCGATATCCGCGGCGCCATGGGCCTGAGCTACGACCAGGGTACCTGGCTGATTGCGGCCTACGCAGCGATGTCGGTCAGCGCCATGGCCTTTGCCCCCTGGTGCGCCGTGACCTTTTCCCTGCGCCGCTTCACCCTCTGCGCCATCGGCAGCTTGCTGGTACTGGCCCTGCTGGCGCCGTTCGCACCCAATACCCAGGTGCTGATGCTTATCCGCGTGGTTCAGGGCTTTGCCGGCGGCGCCTTGCCGCCGATGCTGATGTCGGTGGCGCTGCGCTTCCTGCCGCCGGGCATCAAGCTCTATGGCCTGGGCGGCTATGCCCTGACCGCGACTTTCGGCCCCAGCTTCGGCACGCCCCTGGCCGCCTGGTGGGTGGAATACGCCGGCTGGCAATGGGCGTTCTGGCAGGTCATCCCGCTCGGGCTGGTGGCCATGGCCTGCGTGGCCTGGGGCATACCGCAGGACCCGCTGCGCCTGGAACGCTTGCGCCAGTTCGACTGGCGCGGGCTGCTGCTGGGTTTTCCCGGCCTGGTGATGCTGGTGCTCGGCCTGCAGCAGGGCGAGCGCCTGGGCTGGTTCGATGCGCAGCTTATCCGGGTGCTGGTCGGCGGTGGATTGCTGTTGCTGGTGCTGTTCTTTATCAACGAATGGTCGCACCCGCTGCCGTTCTTCAAGTTGCAGATGCTCGGCATCCGCAACCTGACCCACGCGCTGGTCACCCTCGGTGGCGTGCTGTTCGTGCTGCTGGCGGTGATCATGATCCCGTCCAGCTACCTGGCCCAGGTCCAGGGCTACCGGCCGTTGCAGACCGCGCCGGTGCTGCTCTGGGTCGCCGTACCGCAACTGCTGGCGCTGCCGCTGGTGGTCGCGCTGTGTAACAACCGGGTGGTGGATTGCCGCTGGGTGCTGGCCACCGGGCTGTTCCTGCTGGCATTGGTCTGCGTGATCGGCTCCCAGGTCACCGTGGCCTGGAACCGCGAGAACTTCTACCTGTTGCAGGCCATTCAGATCGTGGCCCAGCCGATGGCGGTGATCCCATTGCTGATGCTCTCGACCGGCAGCATCACCCCGGCGGATGGGCCGTTCGCCTCGGCCTGGTTCAACACCATCAAGGGCTTTGCCGCAGTGGCGGCGGGCAGCCTGCTGGAAACCCTGACGGTGCGCCGCGAGCACTTTCACTCCAGTCACCTGGTCGACCGCCTGGGCAGCCAGCCCTGGCTGGCGGACTCGGTGGAGCCTGGGCAACTGGCCCATCGGCTGCACGAGCAGGTGGTGACCCTGACCAGCGCCGACCTCTACCTGTGCGTGGCGGGCCTCGCCATCGCGCTGATCCTGTTGATCCCGATCCTGCCGACGCGCATCTACCCACCGCGCGCCGCGGCCTGATCTCCCCCTTTTTCGGACACTGACCATGAATACTTCAATTTCACGCAAACCCCTGCTGATCCTCGCCGTGCTCCTGGCCGGCGCCTTGCTTTACGGACTCTGGTACCTGCTGCTCGGCGGCGGCCCGGTGCAGAGCACCAACGATGCCTACGTCAACGCCGACTACACCCTGGTGGCACCGAAAGTCGCCGGCTTCATCGGCCAGGTGCTGGTGCGTGACAACCAGCGGGTAGAGGCGGGGCAGGTGCTGGTGCGCATCGATGACCAGGACTACCAGGCCGACCTGGCGGCGGCCCGCGCCGGTGTCGCCAGTGCCCGGGCACAGCTGGCCAATGCCGCGGCGAGCCTCCTGCGCCAGCAGGCGCTGATCGAGCAGGCGCGGGCGGTGGTCGACGCCGATCAGGCCGATGTGCAGTTCGCCGCCCATGAGTGGCAGCGTTACCAGCACCTGGCCGGGCAGGGCGCCGGCACCCTGCAGAATGCCCAGCAGGCCGAGACCCGCCAGCGCACCGCCGCGGCCCGGCTGGCCGAACACCGGGCGGCCCTGGAGGCGACCCGCAAGCAGACCGATGTCCTGCTGGCCCGGCGCGATACCGCCCAGGCGGCCGTGCAGCAGGCCGAGGCACGCCAGGCACGGGCCGAACTGGACCTGGCGCACACCGTGCTGGTGGCGCCGTTCGACGGCGTGGTCGGGCGGCGCAGTGTGCGCCAGGGCGCCTATGTCAAGCCGGGCGATGTGCTGCTGGCCGTGGTGCCGGTGAACGCAGCCTATGTCGTGGGCAACTTCCTCGAAAACCAGATGACCCATGTCAGCCCCGGCCAATCGGTGAGTATCACCGTCGACACCTTTGCCGATACGCCGCTGACGGGCCAGGTCGAGAGCATCGCCCCGGCCACCGGCGTGACCTTTGCCGCGATCGCTCCGGAGAATGCCAGCGGCAACTTCACCAAGGTGGTTCAGCGTATTCCGGTGAAGATCGTCCTCGACCGTGGGCAGCCGCTGCTTGAGCGCCTGCGGCCGGGCATGTCGGTGGAGGCGCGAATCGATACCGCTTCGACGGCCGTGCGTGAGGTCAGCTTGCGATGAACCGGTATTTCCCCTGGTTGTTGATCACCACGCTGCTGGTACAGGGTTGCACGCTGGGCCCCGACTTTGAGGCGCCGAAGCCTGAGTTGGGTGAGCGTTGGCACACCCGGCAGGGCGAGCCCGGGCACAGCCAGCCGGCTGAGGGGGCGACCGAAGCCGCCTGGTGGGAGGGTTTCGCTGATCCTCAACTGGCCGCGCTGATGCGCCAGGTCCAGGCGGGCAATCTCGATCTGCAACGGGCCGCCAGCCGACTGGCGCAGAGTCGTGCGGCACGGCGCAGTATCGCCGCCGATGAACTGCCGAAGGTCGACGGCGCCGCCGGCTACAGCCGCGCGCGCAACAGCAGTCGGGGCCTGAGCGACCCTTCCGGCGAGAACGGCCGGCACGACTACAACCTCTGGAGCACCGGCCTGGGCATCAGTTGGGAGGCCGATCTGTGGGGGCGGGTGAAACGTTCGGTGGAGGCGGCCGACGCCAATGTGCAGGTCGCCGAAGAGGACCGCCGCGCCGTGCTGGTGACGATCCTGGCCGAAACCGCCCGCGATTATATCCAGCTGCGGGCGCTGCAGAACGAGCAGGCGGTGACCCGGCAGAACCTGGAGATTGCCCGACGGACCCGGGCCCTGACGCACCTGCGTCGCGACGAGGGCGTGGCCACCGAACTGGAAGTGGCCCAGGCCACGGCGCAGGTCGCCACCATCGAGGCGCAACTGCCGGCCCTGCAACAGGGCGAAGCGCGGTTGATCAATGCCCTCAGCCGCCTGATGGGGCTCGAACCCCAGGCCCTGGCCGGGCAGTTGCAGGCGGCGACGGCGATTCCCGTGCCACCCGCCAGCGTGCCGATCGGCCTGCCCAGCGAACTGGCACGACGGCGCCCGGACATCCGTCGGGCCGAGGCCGACCTGCATGCGGCCACGGCGGCCATTGGCATGGCCCGGGCGGACTTTTACCCGCGTATCAGCCTCTCCGGCAACCTCGGCTTCCAGGCGCTGCAGTTGTCCGACCTGGGCAGTTGGGGTTCGCATACGCTGGCCGTGGGGCCCAGCCTGAGTGTGCCGCTGTTCGAGGGTGGGCGCCTGCAAGGGCAGTTACAGTTGCGCGAGAGTCGTCAGCAGGAAGCCGCCTTGCGCTACCGGCAGACCGTGCTGGATGCCTGGCACGAGGTGGACGACGCGCTCAGTGCCTACCAGGCCGGGCAGCGTCGGCGCGACAGTTTGCACCAGGCGGTGGAGCAGAGCCGCCTGGCCCTGGCCAGTGCCCGCCAGCAGTACGAGCAGGGCACCGTGGACTTTCTCAACGTGCTGACGGTGCAGGGCGCCTTGCTCGCCAACGAGGACGCGCTGGTGGACAGCACGGCGGCGGTGTCGCTGGCGCTGGTCGGACTGTACGGGGCCCTTGGCGGTGGCTGGGAGCAGGCGCTGCCCGATCGCGCGATTCCGTGACGCTCCCGATGACAGCCTTCCCGGCGGCCCGGGTGGCTACACAAACTTCCTGCTGCGCGGTTATTCTGAAGGTTCAGAGCGACCAGGCGACGGGGGAAGGGTGTCATGGAAAAAGTCATCGTCATCACCGGTGGTAGCCGTGGTATCGGCGCGGCGACGGCGTTGTTGGCGGCACGGCAGGGCTACCGCATCTGCATCAACTACCTGCGGGACGAAGATGCGGCCCACCGGGTGCAGGAACAGGTACGGGCGCTGGGCGCCCAGGCGATCACGGTGCGCGCGGATGTCAGCGACGAGGACGGGGTGATCCACCTGTTCCAGCGCGTCGACGCCGAACTCGGACCGGTCACCGCACTGGTGAACAATGCCGGGACGGTGGGGCAGAAGTCGCGGGTCGACGAGATGTCCGAGTTCCGCATCCTGCAGACCCTGAAGACCAACGTGCTGGGGCCGATGCTCTGCGCCAAGCACGCGGTGCTGCGCATGTCGACACGGCATGGCGGGCAGGGCGGCAGCATCGTCAACGTGTCGTCGGCGGCGGCGCGGCTCGGTTCGGCGAACGAGTATGTCGACTATGCGGCGTCCAAGGGCGCACTGGACACCTTTACCCTGGGGTTGTCGAAGGAGCTGGCAGGGGAGGGGATCCGGGTCAATGCCGTGCGTCCCGGGTACATCTTTACCGAGTTTCATGCGCTGAGCGGCGACCCGGACCGGGTCAGCAAGCTGGAGCCGGGAATTCCCATGGGACGCGGCGGGCGTGCCGAAGAGGTGGCCGAGGGCATCATCTGGCTGCTTTCGGACAAGGCGTCCTACACCACCGGGACCTTTCTCGACCTCGCCGGTGGGCGCTGATTTCATGACCGGGCGCAAGGCTTGACGGCCTATTCGCGGGCAAGCCCTGCTCCTACAGAGTGGGTCTGGTAATCCTGAGTACGACTCCGGCCTGTAGGAGCAGTGCTTGCCCGCGAATAGGTCCGCTCAGAACGAACGCACGATCCGCCCCAGGGTCTCCATGGCCTTCTCCGACGTTTCATCCCACGGGCTGCCGTAGTTCAGGCGGATGCAGTTGCGAAAGCGCCGCGCCGGGGAGAAGATCGGTCCCGGTGCGATGCTGATGCCCTGGGCCAGCGCCATCTGGAACAGCTTCAGCGAATCCATCTGTTCCGGCAGCTCCAGCCAGAGGAAGTAGCCACCAGCCGGCTGGCTGACCCGGGTCTGTGCCGGGAAATAGCGGGCGATCGCCGCGAGCATCGCACTCTGCTGTTCTTCCAGGGCATAGCGCAGGCGGCGCAGGTGGCGGTCGTAGCCGCCGTGCTGCAGGTAGTCGGCAATGGCCGCCTGGGCCGGCATCGAGGCGCACAGCGAGGTCATCAGCTTCAGCCGCTCGATCTTCTGCGCATACCGCCCCGCCGACACCCAGCCGATGCGGTAGCCGGGCGCCAGGCTCTTGGCGAACGAACCGCAGTGCATCACCAGCCCCTCGGTGTCGAAGGCCTTGGCTGGCTTGGGCGCCTGCTGCCCGTAGTACAACTCGGCGTAGACATCGTCCTCGATCAGCGGCACTTGGTGCTCGCGCAGCAACTCCACCAGTGCCTGTTTCTTCGCCTCGGGCATGGTCGCGCCCATCGGGTTCTGGAAACTGGTCATGCACCACACGGCCTTGATCGGATGCTTTTCGAGGTTCTGCGCCAGCACGCCGAGGTCGATACCGTCACGCGGGTGCACCGGGATCTCCACGGCCTTGAGCTTCAGGCGCTCCAACACCTGCAGACAGGCATAGAACGCCGGGGCCTCGATGGCCACCAGGTCGCCGGGTTCGGTCACCGCCTGCAGGCACAGGTTCAGCGCCTCCAGGGCGCCGTTGGTGATCAGCAGCTCCTCCATCGGCAGCATCAGCCCGCCGACCATGTAGCGCAGGGCGATCTGCCGGCGCAGTTGCGGGTTGCCCGGTGACAGGTCGGTGACCACCATGCGCGGGTCCATCTCGCGGTTGGCGCTGGCCAGGGAACGGGCCAGGCGTTGCAGCGGGAACAGCGTCGGGCTGGGGAAGGCCGAGCCGAAGGGCACGGTGGTCGGGTCCTTGATCGAGTCGAGCACCGAGAACACCAGTTCGCTGACGTCGACCTCGGTGGACTCGTGCACCTGGCTGCTGATCACCGGCTCCGAGAACGGGCTGGGCGCATGGGTGTTGACGAAGTAGCCCGAGCGCGGCCGGGCCCGGATCAGCCCACGGCGTTCCAGCAGGTAGTAGGCCTGGAACACCGTGGACGGGCTGACGCCGTAGGTCTGGCTGGCATAACGGACCGACGGCACCCGCTGGCCGGGGCCGAGGACGCCGGAGCGGATCAGTTCAGCGATGTCGTCGGCGAATTTTTCGTAGCGTTTCATGGTGGCTTGGCTCATTGGATACGGGCACGCAACGGCAGGTTTTCGGTTGTCTTGTTGGAGCTGGCTGTTGTAACTGTCGGGACACTAACCTGTGGGAGCCGGACCGCCGGCTCCCACAGTGTTGCGTCCCACACTCCCCGCGGGCCCTGGGGTTGGCGCCCCGGGGATTCTAGGTCATCAGCGGTTCATCGGGGCGACGAAGCGGCTGTTCGCCACGCTGTAGACGCCTGGCTCATCGATGTCGACCAGGCGGAAGGCGAGCTCCTGGGAGCTGCTCTTCGCCCGCTCGGTGGTCATCGCCACCGAGACCGGGAAGTCGGCGATCTCGCCGGCCGCCAGGCTCAGTTCGGTGCGACCCTGCAGCTGGAAGCCGTCGCCGTCGATCAGTTCCAGGCGGTACTGCTGGCGCTGCTGGGTCTTGTTGATGACCTTGAGGCTGTAGATGTTCTCGATCTGCCCCAGGCTGTTCTCGCGGAACAGGCCACGGTCCTTGCTGACATCCAGCGAGACCATCGGCCGCTGCACCAGCGCCACTGCCAGCGCGCCGATCATGATCAGCAGCACGGCGCTGTAGCCGACCAGGCGCGGCCGCAGCAGGTGGGTGCGGCCGCCCTGCAACCGGTGCTCGGAGGTGTAGCTGACCAGGCCGCGGGCGTAGCCCATCTTGTCCATGATCGAGTCGCAGGCGTCGATGCAGGCGGCGCAGCCGATGCATTCCATCTGCAGGCCGTCGCGGATGTCGATGCCGGTGGGGCAGACCTGCACGCACATGCGGCAGTCGATGCAGTCGCCGAGGCCGACGCTGGCCGGCGCCACTTCGCGCTTGCGCGGGCCCCGGTTCTCGCCGCGGGCGGCATCGTAGGAGATGGTCAGGGTGTCCTTGTCGAACATCACGCTCTGGAACCGCGCATAGGGGCACATGTGCATGCACACCGCCTCGCGCAGCCAGCCGGCGTTGATGTAGGTGGCGCCGGTGAAGAACAGCACCCAGAACAGGCTGACCCCGCCCAGTTGCAGGCTCAGCAGTTCCTGCACCAGCGGGCGGATCGGGGTGAAGTAGCCGACGAAGGTCAGCCCGGTGATCAGGCTGATCGCCAGCCACAGGGTGTGCTTGGCGGCGCGCCGGGCCAGCTTGTTCGGCCCCCAGGGCGCGGCCTGCAGCTTGATCCGCTGGTTGCGCTCGCCCTCGGTGACTTTCTCGCACCACATGAACAGCCAGGTCCAGGAACTCTGCGGGCAGGTGTAACCGCACCAGACACGTCCGGCGAACACGGTGATGGCGAACAGGCCGAAGGCACAGATGATCAGCAAGGCCGAGAGCAGGATGAAATCCTGCGGCCAGAAGGTCGCGCCGAAGATATGGAACTTGCTGTTGGCCAGGTCCCAGAGCACCGCCTGGCGGCCGCCCCAGTTCAACCAGACGGTGCCGAAGAACAGCAGGAACAGAAAGCCCGCGCCGCTGATGCGCAGGCTGCGGAACAGGCCGGTGAAACTGCGGGTGTGAATCAGGTTGTCGCTCGACTTGGCCTTCATCTTGTTGGGGCGCGAAGGCTCGAAGGTGTCAACTAACTGGACGGGGATTCTTTCGCTCATGATCTGTCGCTCGTCAGCCTCCATCAGGCCAGGACACTATGCCGAGCGAACTGTTTGCATAACAGACTCAGGTATCTGAATAAAAAGCGGATCAGATGGCGCCGGAAAAACCCCTGCGACAACTTGTCATCCCCGGTGCAGGCCACGCCGGCGTGCGCCTGCCGGCGCCTGGCACAGGTGCCGGGCGGGCAGGCTGACACGGGTCAATCAAATCACCGAATCACTCGACGTCGCCTTCACATGGTGACGGCCGTCGAAGGCGCCGGCGACGGTCAGGGCGTCGGCTTCGGCCTCGGTGATCCAGATCTGCCGGCCATCGAGTTCGGCGCGGGACATGCTCCTGGCGTCGTCGGTGGTGATTTTCACATCCCTGGCCAAGCCGCTGATCCGGGTGTCGTTTTCCTGCAGGGTGCAGGTCTGGCTGGCGCGATCGATTTGCACGGGCATGGTGTTCTCCTCATTTCTCCGGGCTGACAGGATTTAGGGTGCGGGCAGGGGGCTTCGTTCGCCGCAGCCGATTAGCGGTCAACGGTCGAACCGTTGCCCGCGATCCGCTGTCCACCGTCTGTCGAGCTCAGAGAGGTTGGGGACATGGACGCCGTGTGGCACACCGTATGGGTAACGCTGCAAGCCGAATTCGCCGATATCGGCGATATCCGCGAGGTCACGCGCATCACCCTGCGCCTGCTGATCGCCGCGCTGCTGGGCGGCCTGCTCGGTTTCGAGCGCGAACAGAAGGGCAAGGCCGCGGGTGTGCGCACGCACATGCTGGTGGCCCTCGGTGCGGCGCTGTTCGTCCTGGTGCCGCAGGTGTCCGGTGCCCAGGCCGATGCCATGAGCCGGGTGGTCCAGGGGGTGATCGCCGGCATCGGTTTCCTCTGCGCCGGTACGATCCTCAAGGGGCATGCCGACGAGGCGGGGCAACACGTCAAGGGCCTGACCACCGCCGCCGGGCTGTGGATGACCGCCGCCATCGGCGTGGCGGTGGGCCTGGGGCGCGAGGCCACGGCGGTGCTCAGCACGCTGCTGGCGCTGGGGGTGTTCAGCCTGATGCCGGGAATCGTCCGGCTGCTGGAAAAGGATCGTCGCTGATCCCCATTCTGCCGGGCGTCTGGTTCTCTTGCTGATCCCATTCACCCAGGCATTGTGGCGCCGACACTACCGCTTTCGCGGGCAAGCCCGGCTCCTACGGGAGCGTGTCCGTGTTCAGGCTTGACTATGCTTGTTCCGCGATCACCGGCGGCATGGTCGTCGGTGGATCAATCTTGGGCGGCGGTGTGCTCTCCGGGGGTTCCTGCTCGGGAACCGGTTGCGGTTCGGTGGGGGGCAGGGTCGGCTGGTCGATATTGGGATCGGGGGTTTCCGCCGGAATCGGAATGTTCATGGGCACTCCTGGGTGCATGGCCATCAGGTGCTGCGGTTGACCCCGTTGCAACGCAATCGACTGCATTTTCTGGACGAGCGGCCCGTTCGCCAAATCCGTCTGAACTTTTGCGCCACCGACCGGCTCCGAACTTGAGCGGCCTTTACAGGACGAAGCCGGATGATCACGCAAGGTAGAGCGTCCACAGGACGTAGGGAGCGATGCTCGATGACAACTGATAAACCGCTGGATGAGCAGGTCGCCGAAGTCCTGCCGTTGTCCCAGGCGCTATTGCTGCCGCGCATCGCCATCGAGAATGTGATGCCGGCCATCGACGGCGGCCAGTTCGCGGTCAAGGCCGTGGTCGGGCAGGAGGTGACCGTGACGGCCCGGGTGTTCGTCGACGGCCATGACAAGCTGGCGGTGCTGCTGGCCTGGAAGCCGCTCGAGGCCGAGGATTGGCAGCGCGCGGCGATGACCGACCAGGGCAACAACCATTGGCGGGGCCGGCTGCGCGTCGGCGGCCAGGGCCGTTACGTGTACCGGATCGAGGCCTGGATCGATCAGTTCGGCAGTTACTGCTATGAACTGGAAAAGAAATTCGTCGCCGCGGTGCCCATCGACCTGGAATTGCAGGAGGGCCGCGAGCACGTGCGCCAGGCCAGCGAGCGCAGCCAGGGCGAGCTGGCCGAACGCCTGGCGGCGCTGTACGACGAGCTGTCGCAGCGTTCGAACGAGGGGCAGGTGGAATGTTTCCTCAAGCCGGCC
The DNA here is from genome assembly GCF_055390395.1 of Pseudomonas sp. Tof1. Classification (NCBI taxonomy): domain Bacteria; kingdom Pseudomonadati; phylum Pseudomonadota; class Gammaproteobacteria; order Pseudomonadales; family Pseudomonadaceae; genus Pseudomonas; species Pseudomonas sp. Tof1. Next base: position 2,564,464 of record NZ_AP024344.1, read on the forward strand.
ACCGCCGTGCTGATGCGCCAGGCCGACCACCAGGCCTATCTCAGCCTCAGCCAGGACTTCGCCCTGGATGTGGAGCGCCAACGGGCGCAATTCGCCAGTTGGTACGAGCTGTTTCCGCGTTCGGTCACCGACGATGCCGCGCGCCATGGCACCTTCAATGATGTGCATGCCCGCCTGCCGGCGATCCGCGACATGGGCTTCGATGTGCTGTACTTCCCGCCGATCCATCCGATCGGCCGTCGCCATCGCAAGGGACCGAACAACTCGCTCACCGCCGGCCCCGACGACCCGGGCAGCCCCTACGCTATCGGCAGCGAAGAGGGCGGGCACGAGGCGATCCATCCGCAACTGGGCACTCGCGAGGACTTTCGCCGGCTGGTGGCCGCCGCCGCCGAGCACGGCCTGGAGATTGCCCTGGACTTCGCCATCCAGTGTTCCCAGGACCACCCCTGGCTGCAGCAGCACCCCGGCTGGTTCAACTGGCGCCCGGACGGCACGATCAAGTACGCCGAGAACCCGCCGAAGAAATACCAGGACATCGTCAACGTCGACTTCTATGCCGCCGACGCCGTGCCCAGTCTGTGGATCGAGCTGCGTGACATCGTGGTCGGCTGGGTCGAGGAGGGCGTGAAGATCTTTCGCGTCGACAACCCGCACACCAAGCCGCTGCCGTTCTGGCAATGGCTGATCGCCGACGTTCGTGGCCGTTACCCCGAGGTGATCTTTCTCGCCGAGGCGTTCACCGCACCGGCGATGATGGCGCGCCTGGGCAAGATCGGTTATTCCCAGAGCTACACCTATTTCACCTGGCGCAATACCAAGGCCGAGCTGGCCAGCTATTTCACCGAGCTGAATCAGTCGCCATGGCGCGAGTGCTACCGGCCGAACTTCTTCGTCAATACGCCGGACATCAACCCCACCTTCCTGCATGAGTCGGGGCGGGCCGGGTTCCTCATCCGGGCCGCGCTGGCGACCATGGGCTCGGGCCTGTGGGGCATGTACTCGGGGTTCGAGATCTGCGAGTCGGCGCCGTTGCCGGGCAAGGAGGAATACCTCGACTCGGAGAAGTACCAGATCCGTCCGCGGGACTACAGCGCGCCGGGCAACATCATCGCCGAGATCGCCCAGCTCAACCGCATCCGCCGCCAGCATCCGGCGTTGCAGACGCACCTGGGGTTACAGGTCTACAACGCCTGGAACGACAACATCCTGTATTTCGGCAAGCGCACCGCGGACCGTAGCAGCTTCATCCTGGTGGCGGTCAGCCTCGACCCGCACAACGCCCAGGAGGCGCATTTCGAGCTGCCGCTGTGGGAGTTCGGCCTGCCCGACGACGCCCAGACCCGCGGCGAAGACCTGATGAATGGCCATACCTGGACCTGGTACGGCAAGACCCAGTGGATGCGTATCGAGCCCTGGCACCAGCCGTTCGGGATCTGGCGCATCCAGCCGCTCTGATGAGCAGGCGCTAACCAAAGGAGTTCGCCATGGCGAAGAAATCCCGCCCTGCAACCTTCATCAACGACCCGCTCTGGTACAAGGACGCGGTCATCTATCAGGTCCATGTAAAGTCCTTTTTCGATTCCAACAACGACGGGATCGGCGACTTTCCCGGGCTGATCGCCAAGCTCGACTACATCGCCGATCTGGGCGTCAATACCATCTGGCTGCTGCCGTTCTACCCCTCGCCACGTCGCGACGATGGCTATGACATCGCCGAGTACCGCGGGGTGCACCCGGACTACGGCACCCTGGCCGACGCCCGGCGCTTCATCGCCGAGGCGCACAAGCGCGGCCTGCGGGTGATCTGCGAACTGGTGATCAACCACACCTCCGACCAGCACCCGTGGTTCCAGCGGGCGCGCCGGGCCAGGCGCGGTTCCAGTGCGCGGGATTTCTACGTCTGGTCCGACACCGATGACAAGTACGACGGCACCCGGATCATCTTTCTCGACACCGAGAAGTCCAACTGGACCTGGGACCCGGTGGCCGGCCAGTACTTCTGGCACCGTTTCTATTCCCACCAGCCGGACCTGAACTTCGACAACCCGCAGGTGATGAAGGCGGTGCTGTCGGTGATGCGCTACTGGCTCGACATGGGCGTCGACGGCCTGCGCCTGGACGCCATCCCGTACCTGATCGAACGCGATGGCACCAACAACGAGAACCTGCCCGAGACCCACGATGTGCTCAAGCGCATCCGTGCCGAGATCGACGCCCATTACCCCGACCGCATGCTCCTGGCCGAGGCCAACCAGTGGCCGGAAGACACCCAGTTGTATTTCGGCGAGCAGAAGGGCGACCACGGCGACGAATGCCACATGGCCTTCCACTTTCCGCTGATGCCGCGCATGTACATGGCGCTGGCCCAGGAGGACCGTTTCCCGATCACCGACATCCTGCGCCAGACCCCGGAGATTCCCGCCAACTGCCAGTGGGCGATCTTCCTGCGCAACCACGATGAGCTGACCCTGGAGATGGTCACCGACCGCGAGCGCGACTACCTGTGGAACTACTACGCCGCCGATCGCCGGGCGCGGATCAACCTTGGCATCCGCCGGCGCCTGGCGCCCCTGCTGGAGCGCGACCGCCGACGCATCGAACTGCTCAACAGCCTGCTGCTGTCGATGCCGGGCACGCCGACCCTGTACTACGGCGACGAGATCGGCATGGGCGACAACATCTACCTGGGCGACCGCGATGGCGTGCGCACGCCGATGCAGTGGTCGATCGACCGCAACGGCGGCTTCTCCCGCGCCGACCCGGCGAGCCTGGTCTTGCCGCCGATCATGGACCCGCTCTACGGCTATGCGTCGGTGAACGTCGAGGCCCAGGCCGGCGATCCGCATTCGCTGCTGAACTGGACCCGGCGCCTGCTGGCGGTGCGCAAGCAGCAGAAGGCTTTCGGCCGTGGCAGCCTGAAGATGCTCTCGCCGGCCAACCGCCGGATTCTCGCCTACACCCGCGAATACACCGATGCCGAGGGCAAGAGCGAAATCATCCTCTGCGTCGCCAACGTCTCGCGCACGGCTCAGGCGGCGGAGCTGGAGCTGTCGCAGTTCGCCGGCCGGGTGCCGGTGGAGATGCTCGGTGGCAATGCCTTTCCGCCGATCGGTCAACTGAACTTCCTGCTGACCCTGGCGCCCTACGGCTTCTACTGGTTTCTGCTCGCTTCGCAGACCCAGATGCCCGCCTGGCACGTGGAGCCGCCGCAGTGCATGCCGGACTTCACCACCCTGGTGTTGAAAAAGCGCCTTGAAGAACTGCTCGAAGCGCCGGCCCGCACCAGCCTGGAGCAGACCTCGCTGCCCGAATGGCTGCCGATGCGCCGCTGGTTCGCCGACAAGCATGCGCCGATCGAGCAGGTGCATATCGCCTATGGCCTGCGTTTCGGCGAGCCGCAGCAGCCGGTGCTGCTCAGTGAAGTGCACGTCACCGTCGGCGGCCAGGTCAGTCGCTACCAGGTGCCGTTCGGCCTGCTCGCCGAGGAGCAGATCAACGCCGCGTTGCCGCAGCAACTGGCCCTGGCCCGGGTGCGCCGTGGACGGCAGGTGGGGCTGATCACCGATGCCTTCAGCCTCGACAGCTTCGTGCGGGCGGTGATCCAGGGACTGCAGGAGGGCCGTGTACTGAGCGGCGAGGCCGGCGAGCTGCACTTCCAGGCCACCGCCGAATTGCTGACGCAGCCGCTGCCGGCGGATGCCGAAGTGCGTTACCTGTCGGCCGAGCAGTCCAACAGCTCGGTGGTGGTGGGTGAGCGGGTGATGCTCAAGCTGATCCGCAAGGTCAGTGCCGGTATCCACCCGGAACTGGAAATGAGCGCCTACCTGGGCGCCGGCGGCTACCGCCATATTTCGCCATTGCTGGGCTCGGTGGTGCGTCGCGACCCGGCGGGTGAGGAGAGCTTGCTGATGATTGCCCAGGGCCTGCTGAACAACCAGGGCGATGCCTGGATCTGGACCCAGAACAACCTGGAGCGGGCGATTCGTGACGAGCTCGCCGATGGCACGGCGGAGCACGAGGTGTCCATCGATGCCCACGACGAACTGGTGAATTTCGCCGGCCTGCTCGGCCAGCGTCTGGGCGAAATGCACCAGGTATTGGCCGCACCGACCGACAACCCGGCCTTCAGCGCCGAGGTCAGCACCGGCAAGGACGGCCAGGCCTGGGGCAAGCACATCGGCAGCCAGGTCACCCGTGCCCTGCAACTGCTCGAACAGCACCAGGCGCAGTTGCCGGCCGCGGACCAGGCCCTGGTCGCCCGGCTGGTCGCCGGGAAAAAGGCCATCCTCGCCCATGTCCAGGCCCTGGCCGTCCAGGCGGTGGGCGGCTTGCGCATCCGCGTGCATGGCGACCTGCACCTGGGACAGGTGCTGGTGGTGCAGGGCGATGCCTACCTGATCGACTTCGAGGGCGAACCGGCGCGTTCGTTGCAGGAACGGCGGGGCAAGCACAGTCCGTACAAGGACGTCAGCGGCGTGCTGCGCTCGTTCGACTATGCCGCGGCGATGGCCCTCGACAGCTCCCACAGCGTCGACTCTTCCGAGGTGGCGCAAGCTGCGTTGACGCGGGTGACCGAGCGCTACCTGAAGGAATCGCGGCAGGCCTTTATCCGGGCATATGAGCAGGCAACGACTAGTCTTGCTCATGCGTGGCAGGATCCGGCGGGCGCGCAAGCGGCCCTGGCCCTGTTCAGTCTGGAGAAGGCTGCCTATGAAATTGCCTATGAGGCACAGAATCGTCCGACCTGGCTGCGGGTACCGTTGCACGGTCTGGACAGACTGTTGAGTGAGGTGAAAACCTTGTCCGGTGGAGAGTCGTTATGAGTTCAAGCAAGGAACAAGGTAAAGCCAGGGTCGGCCTGTTGCCGGCGGCCCGTGATATCGAGGCGCTGGTGCGGGCCGAACACCAGGACCCGTTCGCCGTTCTCGGGCCCCATGACGACGGGGCGGGCGGGCAGATCATCCGTGCGTTCCTGCCCGGTGCGCTGAGTGTCGAGGTGCTGGCCCGGGAGGACGGCCAGGTGCTCGGCGCCCTCGGTGAAACCGAAGTGCCGGGGCTGTATGCCGGCCGGTTCGAGCCGCCCCGGCCCTATCTGTTGCGTATCCAGTGGGCCGGCGGCGAACAGGTGGGCGAAGACCCCTACAGCTTCGGCCCGTTGCTGGGCGAAATGGACCTGTACCTGTTCGCCGAGGGCAACCACCGTGACTTGAGCACGTGCCTGGGGGCGCAACTGACCCAGGTCGACGGCATCGATGGTGTGCGCTTTGCCGTGTGGGCGCCGAATGCCCGACGGGTGTCGGTGGTCGGTGACTTCAACAGTTGGGATGGCCGCCGCCACCCGATGCGCCTGCGTCACCCCAGCGGGGTCTGGGAGATCTTCATCCCGCGGCTGCAGCCCGGCGAGTCGTACAAGTACGAGATCCTCGGGCCGCATTCGATCCTGCCGCTCAAGTCCGATCCCGTGGCCCTGGCCACCCAGCTGCCGCCGGACACCGCCTCGCGGGTGGCGGCGCCGTTGCGGATCGACTGGCAGGACCATGAGTGGATGCAGTCCCGGGGCGAGCGGCAACGCACCAGCGCCGCGCTGTCGATCTACGAACTGCATGCCGGCTCCTGGCAGTGCGAGACCGACGAGGTTGGCGAGGTTTCCCGCCGCTACGGTTGGGCCGAGCTGGCCGAGCGGCTGATTCCCTATGTGCAGCAGTTGGGCTTCACCCATATCGAGCTGATGCCGATCATGGAGCATCCCTTCGGCGGCTCCTGGGGTTACCAGCCGCTGTCGCAGTTCGCCCCGAGTGCCCGCTACGGCACGCCGGAGGAGTTCGGCGCGTTCGTCAACGCCTGCCACCAGGCCGGTATCGGCGTGATTCTCGACTGGGTGCCGGCGCATTTCCCCACGGATGCCCATGGCCTGGCGCAGTTCGATGGCACCGCCCTGTATGAGTACGGCAACCCGCTGGAGGGTTTCCACCAGGACTGGGACACGCTGATCTACAACCTCGGGCGCACCGAAGTGCATGGCTTCATGCTGGCTTCGGCGCTGCACTGGCTCAAGCACTTCCACGTCGACGGGCTGCGGGTCGATGCGGTGGCGTCGATGCTCTACCGCGACTATTCGCGCAAGGCCGGTGAGTGGGTGCCCAACCGCCACGGCGGTCGGGAAAACCTCGAGGCCATCGATTTCCTGCGCCATCTCAACGACGTGGTGGCCCTCGAGGCGCCGGGGGCGCTGGTGATCGCCGAGGAGTCGACGGCCTGGCCGGGGGTCAGCCAAGGCACCCAGCAGGGCGGCCTGGGCTTTGCCTACAAGTGGAACATGGGCTGGATGCACGACTCGCTGCATTACATCCAGCAGGACCCGGTGTACCGCGCCCATCACCACAATGAACTGAGTTTCGGCCTGGTCTATGCCTGGTCCGAGCGCTTCATCCTGCCGATCTCCCATGACGAGGTGGTGCATGGCAAGCATTCGCTGATCGACAAGATGCCCGGTGATCGGTGGCAGAAGTTCGCCAACCTGCGGGCCTACCTGAGTTTCATGTGGGCGCACCCGGGCAAGAAACTGCTGTTCATGGGCTGCGAGTTCGGCCAGTGGCGTGAGTGGAACCATGACCGGCAACTGGACTGGTACCTGCTGCAGTACTCCGAGCACCTGGGAGTGCAGAAGCTGGTGAGCGATCTGAACCAGCTGTATCGCCAGGAGCCGGCGCTGCACGAGCAGGACGACTTGCCCCAGGGCTTCCAGTGGCTGATTGGCGATGACGCGAGCAACAGCGTCTATGCCTGGTTGCGCTGGAGTCGCGAAGGTCGGCCGCTGCTGGTGATCGCCAACTTCACGCCGGTACCGCGGGAGGGCTACCGCATCGGCGTGCCGTTCGCCGGGCAGTGGCAGGAGGTGATCAACAGTGATGCGGCGATCTATGCCGGATCCAACTATGGCAATGGCGGCGGGGCATTCACCGAGGACATCGCCAGCCATGGGCAGGGCTCCTCGCTGGTGCTGAACCTGCCGCCGCTGGCGGTACTGATGCTGCAGCCGGTGTCCTGATGTCGACATGACGCCGGGAGCCGGACTTGTCCCGGCTCCTCGTGCCTACAGGATGGGGTTCGGCGGCCTCAGATGAACACCATTTCGAACGGCTGCCGGGCCTGTTCGATCAGGTTGGGCTTGAGGACGGGCGGGATGCCGCTTTCCGGGTCGCCCTGCAACTGGCTGTGAAAGGCGTGCAGCGCATGTTGCTTGCGTGCCACGCCCCAGGTGTTCAGGCGTATCTTGCGGGCCCGGTGCCAGGGCAGCAGGTATTCCTCGCGCAGCGGGCGGAACCAGGTCCAGACCGGCACCTCGACCAGCCGCGCGCCCGTGGCGGCACAGGCCCTGGCACTGGCGCGACCGACCGCGTCATGGTCACTGTCGCCGTCCTCGCGCCAGGTGGTGAAGACCACGTCGTCATGGCGCAGATAACGCCGCAGATACTGGCAGATCGCATCCTCCTGCTGTTCCAGCGCGCCGTGGCGAAAGCCGCCACGTATCCACTTCAGGCAGTGCAACTCGATCCCCAGGCGCCGCAGCGCCTCGGCGGTTTCCTGGGGACAGACCACGCTCAGGCGCTGTTCCGACCAGAGCTGGGAACCGGGATAGATGGCGCAGCCATCGGTCAGGGAAATCAGTTGCAGGGGATGCCCGAGGGTCGAGAGCATCTGCAGCACGCCGCCGCAGGCATGGATTTCATCACCGGGATGGGGGGCGATGACCACGACCCGTCCGCCCGGTTCGACCAGGCGGTTGAGGTTCAGGCACGGCACCCTGGCCAGTTGCCGGGAAGCACTCCAGATCGGCGGCGCGGCCTGATGTCGGGCAGCGGATTGATATTTCATGGGTTCCACATCCTTGTGCGGGAAGTTCGTGCAGCCCCTGGTGGAGGGGCTGCGGGCGCCTCGATCCTGAAGCGCCGAATTCAAGTATCGCTCATGTGGCCCGAAATGCGACTTTTTATTGTCGCTTCGAGACGCCGCCCCTATTCCCGGTGCAATTCGAACAGCACCAGTGAACGCCCGGTCACGGTGTACTCGCGGTCGAAGTCGAACTGCTCGCGGCCATGGATCTGCGCGTCGTTGGTGTCGAGCATGCAGGTCCAGTAGCGGCCCTGGGGCACGGCCGGCAGGCGAAAGTTGACCCCGTCATGGTGGGCGTTGACCACGATCAGCAGGGTCGCGTCGGCCCCGGTGCGGCGCAGGCCGGAGACCTGGGCGCGGCCGTCGAGCAGGATGCCCAGGCAGCGGCCGTGGCGGTCGTGCCACTGTTCGGTGGTCATTTCGTTGCCATCGGGTGACAGCCAGGTGACGTCCTTGACCCCGAGTTCCTCGTTGTAGCGGCCGACCAGGAAACACCCGCGCCGCAGAATCGGGTAGGCCAGACGCAGCTTGGCCAGGCGTTTGACGAAGGCGAGCAGGGAGTGGCCGTCGTCGTCCAGGTTCCAGTTGACCCAGCCGATTTCGCTGTCCTGGCAATAGGCGTTGTTGTTGCCGTGCTGGGTGCGGGCGAATTCGTCGCCGGCGACGATCATCGGCGTGCCCTGGGCCAGCAGCAGGGTGGCGAAGAAGTTGCGCATCTGGCGCAGGCGCAGCGCGTTGATCGCCGGGTCGTCGGTGGGGCCCTCGACGCCATGGTTCCAGGACAGGTTATTGTTGCTGCCGTCCTGGTTGTTCTCGTCGTTGGCCTCGTTGTGCTTGTCGTTGTACGACACCAGGTCGTGCAGGGTGAACCCGTCGTGGGCGGTGATGAAGTTGACCGAGGTGTAGGGGCGACGGCCGCGCTGGTTGAACATCTCGCCCGAGGCGGTCATGCGCGCGGCGAAGTCGGCGAGCTGGCCGTCGTCGCCTTTCCAGAAGGCGCGCACGGTGTCGCGGAAACGATCGTTCCATTCGACCCAGCCCGGCGGAAAGCCACCGACCTGGTAGCCGCCGGGGCCGCAGTCCCAGGGCTCGGCGATCAGCTTGACCTGGCGCAGCACCGGGTCCTGGCGACAGGCGACGAGGAAGCTGTGGCGCTCGTCGAAACCGTCGTGGTAGCGCCCGAGAATGGTCGCCAGGTCGAAGCGGAAACCGTCCACGTGCATTTCCGTGGCCCAGTAGCGCAGCGAGTCGGTGACCATCTGCAACACGCACGGGTGGCTCAGGTCGAGGGTGTTGCCGGTGCCCGAGTCGTTGATGTAGTAGCGCTTGTCGTCGGGCATCAGCCGGTAGTAGGAGGCGTTGTCGATGCCGCGCATGGACAGCGTCGGGCCCTGCTCGTTGCCTTCGGCGGTGTGGTTGTAGACCACGTCGAGGATCACCTCCAGGCCGGCCGCGTGCAGGTGCGCGACGGCCTCCTTGAACTCGGCGATCTTGCCGCTGGCGAGGTAGCGTGGGTCGGGGGCGAAAAAGGCGATGCTGTTGTAGCCCCAGTAGTTGGTCATGCCCTTGTGCAGCAGGTGCTGGTCATTGACGAAGGCGTGGATCGGCAGCAGTTCCACCGAGGACACGCCGATGGAGCGGATGTGCTCCAGCACTTCGTCGACCATCAGCCCGGCGAAGGTGCCACGGATCGCCTCGGGGACGGCGGGATGGCGCTTGGTCAGGCCGCGCACGTGGGCCTCGTAGATGATGGTGCGCTCCCAGGGCACGTTGACCCGCTGGTCGCGGCCCCAGGTGTGGGCGGGGTCGATGACCTTGCTCTTGGGCACGAAGGGCGCGCTGTCGCGTTCGTCGAAGCTGAGGTCGCCGTCCGGATGGCCGATGGTGTAGCCGAACAGCGCCTCGGACCATTTCAGTTCGCCGACCAGTTGCTTGGCGTAGGGGTCGATCAGCAGCTTGTTGGGGTTGAAGCGGTGGCCGTTGCCCGGGTCGTAGGGGCCGTGCACCCGGTAGCCGTAGATCAGTCCGGGATGGGCGTCGGGCAGGTAGCCGTGGTAGATCTCGTCGGTGTACTCGGGCAGCTCGATGCGCTCCAGTTCCACCTCGCCGCTGGCGTCGAACAGGCAGAGTTCGACCTTGGTGGCATGGGCGGAGAACAGCGCGAAATTGACGCCCAGGCCGTCCCAGGTGGCCCCGAGGGGGAAGGGCAGGCCCTCGCGGATACGCGAGGCCTGGGGAGTGGGTTTGTCGTGCTTTGGCTTGCTCATGGGTGCTCCTGCTGAGAGTGGTGGCCCTTCAAATATCCCCGACACCGTTCGGACTTTTGTGGGGGCATGCCTGAGGGGGCAATTGGCGGGCAAGCCCGTTCCCGCCCCCGATCCATGGGCGACTCGGACCCTGTGGGAGCCGGCAAGCCGGCTCCAGCGAGAGGAGGATCGAGGTGTTCTTCAGCGGCTCAACTGGCCGCCGGTTTGCGTGGCGCCCGGGGCTTCTTGACGGCCGGCTCCGTGGCCTTGGTCGCCACCGGCTTGGCCGTGCTCTTGGCGGCCGGCTTGGCCGCGGTGGTGGCGGCCTTGGGCTTGGCCTTGGCGGCCGTGGCCGGCCTGCTCGGTGCCAGGGCCTCGGCCTCGGCCAGCTTGCGGGCCATTTCCCAGTGGCGGGCCTCCTGGCCGTCGGGACGGCCCTCCGACTCCCAGATCTGATAGGCAAACTCGCGGATGCGTTTTTCGTCGGTACTCATCGCCATGCTCCTGAACAGACACTCAAGTTTGGGTAAAGAGATTGACCGGGAAGTCTCCCAGTGCGTCACCGACCATAAGCTCCCCATGGGGTGTGACTGCACCTGCGGAAAAAAGTCCCTTTAATTTGCCGTGCGGGGCGGCGAGCGGCAGTTTGATCCGGGTATCACCCCACGTCGCCGGGGCTACCCAGGGCCGACCGACCTCGGCCAACAACCCATGTGCCAGCCTTGGCACCACCACGATGGCCTGTTGCGTCGCGTTGCCACGACGCAAGGCCAGTACCTTTTCGGCGTGTTCGCCACACACCTCCAGGGGCTGATAGTCGCCATGACGGAACAGTTCCGGGTGCCGGGCCCGCACGGCCAGGGTCTGGGCGATCAATGCCTGCTTGATCCGTCCGCTGCGCCAGTCGTCGATCAGTTCCGCGGGCGTGCCGGCTGCCTGAAGTGCCGCTTGCCGGGTGGCGAAATCCACCGGGCGACGGTTGTCCGGGTCGACCAGGCTGAAGTCCCAGAACTCGTTGCCCTGGTACAGGTCCGGCAGCCCCGGCACGCTCATGCGCAGCAGGCATTGCGCCAGGCTGTTGAGCGCACCGGTCGGGGCGATGGTGTGCACCGCGGTGGCGATCGCCGTGCGCAGTGCCAGCCCTTCGGGCTTGAGCAGCAGCGCCTGGAGAAAGTCGTGGCAGGCGTTTTCATAGGCCTGGTTCGGCGCGCTCCAACTGCTCTGCAGCTTGGCTTCGCGCAGGGCCTTGCGCTGCCATTGGCCGAGACGTTCGGCGTAGTCGCGCAAGGCGGCCTGGTCGTCGACGGCCAGGTCCAGGGGCCAACTGCCGAGCAGGGTCTGGTAGAGCATCAGCTCATCGCCAGCCGAAGGCGCGTCCGGGCTGCTGCGCAGCGCAGTCGCCAGCTCACGCCAGTGTCCGACCCAGCCGGTATAGGTGTCGGCGCATTCACTCAACACGGCCAGACGCGCCCGGCTGTCCTCGCCGCGCTTGTGGTCATGGGTGGCGCTGGTCAGCAGGTTGTCGGGGAAGGCTGCCAGCCGTTGCCGGTTGGCCTGGTGGAAGTCCGCCGGCGGCGCGCTGAACTGTTCGGTGGAAAAGCCCACGTCGTTGCGCGACAGCAGGACCGCCGAGCGATAGAACGCGGTGTCCTCGACGGCCTTGGCGGCGGTCGGCGAGGTCAGTTGCTGGAAGCGCACGCTGGCGTGGCGCAGCAACTTGCGCTCGCGGCCCGGTGGACGCTGGCGCCAGGGTTGGCCGCCGAGCCACTGCTGCAGATAGTCGAGCACCGGCCAGTCGGCTTCGCCGAGGGTGGTACGGGCTCCCGCCAGGGCCTGCTGGAAGAACGGCTCGTCGTCGGCCGGGCGGCCGCAGGCGTTGATGTAGGTGCGATACACCGGGTAGTGCACGATCAGTTCCTGCAGCGCCCGGCGGATCGCACCGAGGGTCAGGTCGCGGCTCATGACATTGTCCCGGGCGACCTGCAGCAGGGCCTGGGCGACGCTCTCGAAGTCGCCGGCCAGCGAGCCGTTGAGCATCTGCTGGCGCGCCAGCCGGGCTTCTTCGCCGAACGCGGCGGGCCGCTCGCTGAGCTGGCTCCAGAGCCTGGCCAGCGGTTCGGCCCCGCGGGGATCGTGCTGCAGCAGCGACAGCTGGTTCATGAATTCGTAACCGGTGGTGCCATCGACCCTCCAGTCGCGGTGCAGTTGCTCGCCCTGGCCAAGGATCTTCTCGACGTAGATCGGCAGGTGTCGCCCCGGCGCCAGGGCGTCGACCCGCCGCCGCAGTCGGCGGCAGTAGCCGCGGGGATCGGCCAGGCCGTCGACATGGTCGATACGCAAGCCGTCGACCAGGTCTTCCTCGACCAGCTGGAAGATCTTCTGGTGGGTGGCCTCGAACACCGCCGGACGCTCGACGCGCAGGCCGCCCAGTTCATTGACATCGAAGAAGCGTCGCCAGTTGATGTCATCGCCAGCGGTGCGCCAGCTGGCGAGCCGGTAGTGCTGGCGTTCGAGCAGCCGGTGCAGCCGCTCGAAGCCTTCCGGTTCCCGGGCGTCGTAGCGTTGCAGGCTGGCCTCGATGACGGGGTGGCTGGCGGTGCGGCTGGCCAGTTCCGCGCGCAACTGCCGGGCCCGGCCGTAGGCATCGGGCAGGGTGTTGAGGGCCTTGAAGCGGGCGGCGAGGTCGTCCAGTTCCGGCAGGTCGGCGAGGATCTGGCCGTAGTCCCGCGGGCAGATCGGGAAATGATGCTGGTAGTGCTCGACATGGAAGCCGCCGCGTTCGGCATCGAAGCGCAGCACCACCGAGCCTTCCTGCAGGGCCGCGCCGTAGTCGTTGCCGAGGAAGGGCATCAGCAACTGGCCTTCGAGCAACGGGTCCGGTGAATGCCACTGGATGTCGAAGAACTCCCCGTAGGGGCTGCGTCGTCCCCATTCGAGCAGGTCGAGCCACCAGGGGTTGTCGGCACCGCCGACGGCCATGTGGTTGGACACGATATCGAGGATCAGGCCCATGCCGTGTTCGCGCAGGGCCGCCACCAGCCGTCGCAGCGCCGGCTCGCCTCCCAGTTCCGGGTTCACCCGGGTCGGGTCGACCACGTCATAGCCGTGCATCGAGCCGGCGCGGGCGCAGAGCAGTGGCGAGGCGTAGAGGTGGCTGATGCCCAGGCGGGCGTAATAGGGCACCCACTCGATGGCGGCGTCCAGCGGGAAACCCTTGTGCAGTTGCAGGCGCAGCGTGGCGCGCAGGCTGCTCATCGGTCACGCTCGGCGGCCTGCAGCCGGGCGCAGGCCAGCAGTTCGAGACGCCGGGCGGCATCGACATCGTCCAGCAGTTGGCTGCTGTAGCCCGGCAGCCGCCGGCGCCAGTTGGGGTGGGTGTCGATGGTACCGGGCAGGTTCGGTTGCTCTTCCACGCCCAGGGCATCCTCCAGCGGCAGCAGCACCAGCGGGGCGCGGGTGTGGCCGAGGAAGCGCACGCTGGCGTCGACGACCTGGTCGGTCTCGTGGGCTTCGTCGCGAAAGTTCTGCGGGTCGTTGCTCAGGGCCCGGTGCAGCCCGTCGCGCTCATGTTGGCGGGTCTGGCGCCAGTGGTCGGCGGTGGCGGTGTCGATCAGCCCGAGGCGGATGTTCCAGTCGATGTCGCGGGCGTGCCACCAGCCATTCAGGGTCGGCAGGTCGTGGGTGGTGGTGGTGGCCAGGGCATTGTCCGGCCAGTCGAGGATAGGTTTGAAGCGATGGCCGTATTCCTGTTCGAACAGCAGCACGCGCATGCCGAGTATCGAGCGGGCGATCAGCTTTTCCCGCAGGCCATCGGGTACCGTGCCGAGGTCTTCGCCGAGGACGATCGCCTGGTGCCGCGACGACTCCAGGGCCAGCAGGCGCAGCAGGTCGTCGATCGGGTAATAGAGGTAGGCGCCGTCGCTCGACGGCGAGCCGAGGGGAATCACCCAGAGCCGTTGCAGGCCCATGATGTGGTCGATGCGCAGGCCGCCGGCATAGGCGAAGTTGGCCCGCAGCATTTCGATGAAGGCGCGGAAACCGTGGCGCTTGAGGCCTTCGGGGGCGAAGGCGGAGATGCCCCAGCTCTGGCCCGAGCGATTGAGCACATCCGGCGGTGCTCCGACGGTGAGCTCTGCCAGCAGTTCGTCCTGCCGGCTCCAGGCCTGGCTGCCGCCGCCGTCGGCCCCGACGGCCAGGTCGGCGATCAGCCCGATGGCCATGCCGCTGCTGCGCGCGGCCTCCTGCGCACGCTCCAGGCTGCGGGTGATCAGCCATTGGCTGAAGGCATGGAATTCGATGTCTTCGGCGTGTTCCTCGGCGAAGCGGGCCAGGGCCGGGCTGTCCGGTTGCCGCCATTCTTGCGGCCAGTGGCGCCAGTCGCCGCTTTCGCCACGGGCGACGCAGCGCGTTTGCAGGGCCTCGAACCGGCAGTGGTTTTCCAGGGCTTCGCCGCCGGCGCGGCGGAAGCTGGCGAAGTCCTCGCCCTGAGGATGGTCGCCGAGCCGGAAACCCTCGTAGAGCGCGCGCAGCAGGCGGTACTTGGCCCGTGCGGCGCGGGGCCAGTCGATCAGCGACAACTGCTCCAGCGCGTGCAGCTCATCGGCCAGCCCGGTGCTGTCGATCGCCAGGCGCAGGGCGCGTTCGCCGAGGATCGCCCCCGGTGCGGCATACAGGCTGTTGAGGAACAGCCGACTGGACGGTGAGTACGGGCTGTAGCGGCTCGGGTCGCTGCTGAACATCGCGTGCACCGGGCTGATCGCCAGGGCATCGGCCCCGCGCTCGCCGGCGGCCCGGGCCAGTTCCTCCAGGGCCTGGGTGTCGCCGAAGCCACCGTCGGCCGGGCGTTGCAGGCTATAGAGCTGTACCCCGAGGCCCCAGGCCCGGGCCGGGCGGGTGTCGGTGGCCGCGTCGACGCTGAAGCAGGTGGCGGGGGCCACGGCCAGGGTGAACTGCTGGCCGTCGATGCGCACCGTCTGATAGCCGACCGGCACCACCCCGGGCAGGACCGCTTCGTTGTCCAGCCGCAGACGGAGCACCGAGCCGTTTTCCAGGTGGACCTCGCAGGGGGTGTCGGGGGCGAAATAGCGGGCCAGGTCCAGGCCCTTGTCGACGTCCGCCGTCAGCAGTGGCGGCAGTTGCTGGTCCTGTTGCGCCAGTTGCAGTTCCAGCAGGCTGGCCTCGATGGCGGCCTCGTCATGGGCCGGGTGGCCGAGGCCGGCCAGCACCTTGCGCAGGACCTCGGGCCGGACCTTCTGCGGCCGGCCATTGGCGTCGATCCAGTCAACGGCCAGGCCCGCCCGGCTGGCGAGTATTTCAAGTTGCGCATCGCTCATGGGCGTTCTCCATCGAGGGTCGACGGGTCATCGTCGTTGCTCAGGCCGACCAGCGCGCAGTAGGGCGCCAGTTGGCCTTCATCCAGTTGCCGGGCGGCCCGGCGGTGCTTTCGAACAGCCAACGGATGACTCCGTCGGCGCCCTGTTCGACCGGCTCGGGCCCCAGGTTCAGGTCGATACGCAGCAGGCTGCCATCGCCCAGGCGCCAGCGTGCGCTGATGGCTCCCTCGGCCAGCACCTCGGCGTCCAGTGCCTGGGTGCCGGGCAGGCGGGGCAGCAGTTCACGGTGGCGGATCTGCAGCAGTTGGCGGTAGAGCTGCGCGGTGGCGCCACGGTTGCCCTCGGTGGTCGGGACCAGGTTCGGTCGCGAGGCTTCGAAGGTGGCCGCGGCGTTCGGGTCGGGAATCCGCGCGCGGCGTTGCGGGTCGGCGAAACCGGCGAATTCGGCGAATTCCCCGCGCCGGCCTTCACGTACGGCATCGGCCAGTTCGCCGTGGTGGTCGGTGAAGAACAGGAACGGTTCCTCGGCGCCGGTCTCATCGCCCATGAACAACAGCGGGATCATCGGCGACAACAGCAACAGCACGGTGGCCGCGCGCAGGGCCTGTGGCGGGCACAGCTGGTTGAGGCGTTCACCGAAGGCGCGGTTGCCGATCTGGTCGTGGTTCTGCAGAAACAGGATGAACGCACTGGGCGGCAGGTGGGCGCTGGGTTCGCCGCGGCAGCGACCGTGGCGGTTGGGGTGGCCCTGGTAGACGAAACCCTGGCTCAGGCAGCGCGCCAGCTTGTGGGTGGTTTCCTTGGCATAGTCGGCGTAATACGCCTCGGTCTCCCCGGTCAGCAGCACGTGCAGGGCATTGTGGCCGTCGTCGTTCCATTGGCCGTCATAGGCTTCTTCCAGGAGGCTGGCCTGGTTGAATTCGTTCTCCACGGTCAGCCACACATGGCGCGCCGGGTCGACCTGACGGCGCACCTGCCGGGACAGTTCGCGCAGGAAGGTCGAGTCGTCGATCGCGTGCACCGCATCCAGGCGCAGGCCGTCGAAGCGGTACTCCAGCAGCCACATCAGCGCGTTGTCGATGAAGAAGCTGCGCACTTCGCGGCGCTGGAAGTCGATGGCGGCACCCCAGGGGGTCGTGCGGTCCTCGCGGAAGAAGTCCCGGGCGTAGCGCCCCAGATAGTTGCCGTCCGGGCCGAAGTGGTTGTAGACCACGTCGAGGATCACTGCCAGGCCATGACCGTGGGCGCTGTCGATCAGGTGCTTGAGGTCTTCGGGCGTTCCATAGCTCGATTGCGGCGCGTAAGGCAGTACGCCGTCGTAGCCCCAGTTGCGTTCGCCGGGGAACTCGGCCAGGGGCATCAGTTCGATGGCGGTGATGCCCAGTTCGGCCAGGCGCGGCAGGTGCTGCTCCACCGCGCGGTAGCCGCCGAGGGCGCCGACATGCAGCTCATAGATGATCGCGGTGTGCCAGGGCCGTCCCTGCCAGTCCTTGTGTCGCCAGTGATAGGCGAGGGGGTCGACCACCTGGCTCGGTTCGGCTATCCCGCCGGCCTGGGAGCGGGAGGCCGGGTCGCAGACCTGCAGTTCGCCGTCGATGTTGTAACGGTAGCGGGTCCCGGCGGCGCAGCGGGTTTCCAACGTGAACCAGCCGTCGTTCTGCGGCAGCATGGCCAGGGAGCGGCCATCCTCCAGCTCGACGCTGACGTAGAAGGCGTCCGGTGCCCACAACGCGAAACGGGTGTGTTCCGCGTCGAGCATGACCGCGCCGTGGGACCAGGTTTCCAGAGTCCTTAGTGACATCCGTGGCCACTCCTCAGTGCTTGCCCGACCTGCTCCGGGAATTGGCGACCAAGGTTTCATAGAGCTCGGCGTAGGGCTCCACCGCCTTGCACCAGTTGAACGGTGCGGCCATGGCGCGGCAGCGCATGGCATTGAGCAGCGGCGGGTAGGCGAACACCTTGAAGGCCCGGCGCAGCGCCGACTCGTAGCTTTGCACGGTGGATTCGTCGAAGAGGAAACCGGTCACGCCGTCCTCAATGGTATCGGCCAGGCCGCCGGTGTTGCGCGCCACCGGCAGCGAGCCGAAGCGCTGGGCATACATCTGGCTGAGGCCGCAGGGCTCGTAGCGCGAGGGCATCAGCAGGAAGTCGCTGCCGGCGAACATGCGTCGGGCATCGGTTTCGTTGAAGCCGATGCGTACGCCGATCCGACCGGGGAAGCGCAGGGCCAGCTGGCGCATGGCTTCCTCTTCCTCCGGCTCGCCACGACCGATGATCGCGATCTGGCCGCCGGAGCGGACGATGAACTCGCTCACCGCCTGGGTGAGGTCCAGGCCCTTCTGGTAGACCAGCCGCGAGACCACGGCGAACAGCGGGCCGGTGGATGCTTCGAGGCCGAACAGCTGGCGCACGTGGGCGGCATTGACCGCCTTGCCCTCCCAGTCGCCGATGTGGAAGGGCTGGACCAGGTGATGGTCGGTGGCCGCGTCCCAGCTTTCGTCGATGCCGTTGGGGATGCCGCTGAGCAGGCCCTGGTAGGTCTTGCTGGCAAGGAAGCCGTCCAGGCCGCAGCCGAATTCCGGGGTGGTGATCTCCTCGGCGTAGGTGGCGCTGACCGTGGTGATGTGGCTGGAGTAGGCCATGCCGGCCTTGAGGAACGACAGTTTGCCGTAGAACTCCATGCCTTCCTGTTGCAGGGCGTGGGCCGGAATACCCAGCTCCGGGCAGCAGGCCAGGCTGACCACGCCCTGATAGGCGAGGTTGTGGATGGTGAACAGGGTCGGCGTGCGCTGGCCGCGCCAGTGCATGTAGGCCGGGCCAGGCCGGCGGGCCAGTCATGGGCATGGACCAGGTCCGGGGTCCAGTGGATCTGGCCCAGGTTGGCGGCGATGTCGGCCGCGGCCAGGCCCAGGCGGGCGAAGCGGATGTGATTGTCCGGCCAGTCGCGGCCGTTGTTGGCACCGTACGGGGTGCCATCGCGCTCGTAGAGTTCGGGGCAGATCAGCACGTAGATCACCAGGCCGTCGGGCATGTCCATGCGCCCGATCCGGCAGGGGGGCAGAGCCGCGTGGCCGGCGAGCTCGCCGACGATATGGATCGGGTTGTCGCTGTCCAGCACTTGCGGGTAGCCGGGAATCAGCACCCGCACATCATGCAGGTGGCGCATGGCCCGTGGCAGCGCCGCCGAGACATCGCCCAGGCCGCCGGCCTTGACCAGGTCGGCGAACTCGGAGGTGACGAACAGCACTTTCTTCTTGTTGGGGTTGACGCTTACCACCGATGACAACGTCTTCCCTCCCGTTGAAGGGACGGGCACGTGGACCGGTTCGCTGACCTGAATCAAACCTTCTCCCTGAATCTCCAACGCAGCGCTGATCATGTGCCTCTCCCGTTTTATCCGATCTGATCCATGGCTTTCACGCAGCGTGCCCAAACCGCTTCCTTTTGTCGGACACGCCCGCTCGGGTGGTTGGGGCACGAGGCCGCTCGACGCACCTGAGCAAGAAAAAGAGTGGGGTGGCGCCTGTGCCTGTTCCACCCGGATCAGGCGCCTTACCTTTAACCTGACTGACGACCGGTTCAGAAGGTTCGATTTTTTTTCCGAGGAAATGACCGGCTGGTCAGTAGGCCCAGAAACACAGTGTAGGAGAGATGTTGCCGACTGGTGGGGCGGTATTTAGACGACAAATTTCAAAAAGTTTCCTACTGGATATAAGGCGCGTGGTTCACGACAACTTTCGGGAACAAGCGGGCAGGGAGGTCTGCACCCGATTGGCGCGGGGCGAGGGGCGGATGGGCGAGAAGGGGGCGCCGACCGCGCCCGTACAAGGCACGGCCGTGGCCGGTTTCGGGGCGTCAGCCGAGGACGCGGATCGGTGCGCCGGTGGCCCAGGCCTGGATGTCCTCGATCATCTGGCTGTAGAACATCCGGTAGTTGTTCTGGCTGACGTAGCCGACATGGGGCGTGGCCAGGACGTTGTCCAGGGTGCGGAACGGGTGGCCGGCCGGCAGCGGTTCCTGTTCGAATACGTCGAGCGCTGCGCCGGCGAGCCGGCCCTGCTGCAGGGCACTGATCAGCGCCGCCTCGTCGACGATCGGGCCACGGGCGGTGTTGACCAGGTAGGCGGACGGCTTCATCCAGCCCAATGCCTGGGCATCCACCAGGCCGCGGGAGCGATCACTGAGCACCAGATGCACCGACAGCAGGTCGGCCTGCTCGAACAGCGCCTGCTTGCTGACGTATTCCACGCCCGCTTCGGCGGCACGTTCGGCGGTGAGGTTCTGGCTCCAGGCGATCACCCGCATGCCGAAGGCCTGGCCGTAGCGGGCGATCTTCTGGCCGATGCTGCCCAGGCCGAGGATGCCCAGGGTCTTGCCGTAGAGGTCGTTGCCCAGCCCCACCTGCCAGTCGCCGGCGCGCAGGGAGTTGGCTTCCCGGACCAGGTTGCGGCTCAGGGCCATGGCCAGTGCCCAGGTCAGTTCCGGCGCCGCATGCTTGTAGCTCTCGGTACCGCAGACCTGGATGCCCAGGGCGCTGGCCGCCTGGATATCGAGGGCGGCATTGCGCATGCCGCCGGTCACCAGCAGCTTGAGGCGCGGCAACCGGCGCAGCAGGGCTTCGTCGAAGGTGCTGCGTTCGCGCATCACGCAGATCACGTCATAGCCGGCCAGGCGCTCGGCCATGACCTCGGTGGCGGCGGGGTAGTCATGCAGGAAGCTGACCTGGCCGATACCGTCCAGCAGCGACCAGTCCACCACCTCGCCGGCCACGCCCTGCCAGTCATCGATTACCGCAATCTGCAACGTCATCGGGTGCTCCTCATGATTGTCGTGCGGCCAGCCAGCCGAGCAGGGCCTTGTGGAACCGGTCGGGTTCCTCCATCTGCGGGGCGTGGCCCAGGCCGGGGAATTCCACCAGTGTCGAGTGCGGGATCAGCCTGGCCACCTGCTTGCCGAGCACGTCGTAGCGGCCCAGGCGCGCCTTGACCTCGGGCGGTGCGATATCGCTGCCGATCGCCGTGGTGTCGGCGGTGCCGATCAGCAGCAGGGTGGGCACCTTGAGATCCTTGAATTCGTAGTACACCGGCTGGGTGAAGATCATGTCGTAGATCAGCGCCGAGTTCCAGGCCACCGCGACGTGCCCCGGGCCCTTGTTCAGCCCGGCGAGCATGTCGACCCAGCGCTCGAACTCGGGCTTCCAGCGCCCGGCGTAGTAAGTGTTGCGCTCGTAGTTGCGAATGCCCTCGGCGCTGAGTTTCAGCTCGCGCTCGTTCCACTGGTCGACGGTGCGGTACGGCACGCCGAGGGCTTTCCAGTCCTCCAGACCGATCGGGTTGACCAGTGCCAGGCGCTCGACCTGCTGCGGGTAGAGCAGGGCGTAGCGGGTGGCGAGCATGCCGCCGGTGGAGTGGCCGAGCAGCACGGCCTTGTGGATGCCGAGGCTCTCCAGCAGGGCATGGGTATTGGCCGCCAGTTGCTGGAAGCTGTACTGGTAGTGGGCGGGTTTGCTGGAGGTGCAGAAACCGATCTGGTCCGGCGCGATGACCCGGTAGCCGGCTGCGCTCAGGGCCTTGATCGAGTTGTCCCAGGTGGCGCCGCAGAAGTTCTTGCCGTGCATCAGCACCACGCTCTGGCCGTTGGCCGGCGCACTGGGTTTCACATCCATGTAGCCCATCTGCAGGGATTGGCCCTGGGACTGGAAGGCGAAGTGCTCGAGCGGATAGGGATAGTCGAAACCTTGCAGCTGTGGCCCGTAGGCCGGGCCTTCGGCGGCGTGGGACAGGGCCGGCAGCGAGGCGGCGAGCAGCAGGCTGCCGAGGACAAGGGAGCGTGACGTGGGCATGGGCGACCTCCTGGGGAATCCGCCCGATGCTGCGCAGAAACGATTAACGGCCGATTAAGGCGCTCAGCGCGCCGGGTAGTCGGCGATCACCTGGTCGGTGCCGTACTTGGTCAGGCCGATGACCTGGAAGGCGTCCTGGCGATCCCCCATCTCCATGCCCGGCGAGCCGATGGGCATGCCGGGCACGGCAATGCCGCGCAGGTCGGCGCGCTGGCTCAGGGCCTTGATCTGTTCGGCCGGCACGTGGCCCTCGACGAACTTGCCGTTGATCACCGCGGTGTGACAGGAGGCCAGTCGGGGTGCCACGCCCAGGCGTTGCTTGACCGCGCTCATGTCCGCCTCGACGTGGTCGTTGACCTGGAAGCCATTGGCCTGCAGGTGGACGATCCACTGCTTGCAGCAACCGCAGTTGGCATCGCGATGGACATCGATGGACAGCGGTTCGGCGGCCTTGGCCAGGGAGGCGATCAACAGGGCCGAGAGGGCGACCATGCGCAGTGGGGTTTTCATGGGCAGATTCCGGAAGGCTGGGTGAGAGGGCGACATTTTCGCCGATAACGCCAATCGCAAGGGGTTCTGAAACAGTCAGCAACATTCTTGCGGGCGGGAGAGGCGGCGACGGGCATCGATGATGCGCCGTCGCCGCTGTCGGCAACCTGAGGGGAAGATGACGGATTTGTCAGGCAAGGGTATGGCGCGAGGTTTCCAGGACGTACTTGAGGTTGTTCAGTGCCCGGGCCGACAGTTCGTGCATGCGGCCTTGCAGGCCGTTGAGGTTGAGTTCGGTGATGTACTGCAGGGTTCGGCAGAATTGGGTGCCGCGGCCCTGACGCTGGAGTTCGTAATAGATGCAGCCGTCGACGACGGAGGAGGTGAAGGCGGTCTTGAAGGTGTGGGGCGGGTCGGCCACGACAACACGGTAGTTCATGTCGACGCGCAACCCGAGCAGGTCGATGACCTCGGTGAAGCGATGATCCCTGGGCACGGGACCGTGCATGCCGGTTTCGGCGCTGACGGAGGTCGGGTGCCATTCGTGCCAGCGATCCGGCTGGGTCACGTAGGCGTAGACCACGGCAATATCGGCTTCTATATGGATCTCGTTGCTCAGGCTTTTGGCATAGGTCTGGAAAGAGGGCTGTTCCATGTTAGCTCCTACTGCATTCCTTGTTTAAAGGGAAGAAGCAGCAGTGAGCATAGGCGATGAGCCAGCATTGCACCCGGGCAGTCGATGAGTGTTGCAGTACCCCACGCCGAACGGTCGCGGGGTACTGCGTTGTGGCGGGTCAGCGGACCTTGAAGCGTCCCATCAGCGCGCTGACGCGGTTGTTGGCCTCCAGCAGGCTGCGGGTGTTGGCGTCGGTGGCCTGGCCGCTGTGCACCAGTTCCTCGACCATGTGCCGGATCTGCACCATGCTGCGGTTGATCTCCTCGGTCACCGCGCTCTGCTGCTCGGCGGCCGTGGCGATCTGCGTGCTCAGGCTGTTGATGTGGCTGACCGAGCCGGCCATTTCGTCCAGCCCGGCGTTGACCCGGGCGGTGGCGTCGGCGGCCGACTGGCAACTGGCCTGGGTGTTTTCCATGGCGCTGACCGAGGAGCTGACGCCCTGGGTCAGGCGGGTCAGCATTTCGTTGATTTCCGAAGTACTGGCCTGGGTCCGGGCGGCGAGGGCACGGACTTCGTCGGCGACCACGGCGAAACCGCGACCCTGCTCGCCGGCCCGGGCGGCCTCGATGGCGGCGTTCAGGGCGAGCAGGTTGGTCTGCCCGGCAATGGCGCCGATCACCCCGAGAATCTCGGTGATGCGCTGGGCATCCTCCTGCATGCTCCCGACCTTCTGGGTGGCACTGGAGACTTCGTCGATCAGCGCGATCACGCTGCCGGAGGCTTCGCCCACCACCACCCGCGAACGGTCGGCGTCTTCGTTGGCGCGGCGGGTGAAGGCGGCGGTTTCGGCGGCGTTGTGCGCCACGGTTTCGGCGGTGCTGCTCATCTCGGTGATGGCGGTCACCGTCTGGTCGGTCTCCGAGGCGTGTCGAGCGAGAATCTGGTTGGTCTGCGCCGACGTCTGCTGGAGTTTTTCCAGGCTGCTGGACATGTCGCCGGTGGCCTGGGTGACTTCGCCGATCATGTTCTGCAGGTAGACGATGAAACGGTTGACCGAATGGCCGATGGCGCCCAGTTCGTCCTCGGCGCGAATGACGATGCGCCGGGTCAGGTCGGCATCGCCACTGGACAGCGCATCGATATTGCCCTTGAGCACGCGCATGCGCTGCACCAGCTTGCGAATGGCGTAGATCTGCAGCAGCACCAGCAGCACGATCATCGGCACCTGCAGCAGGCTCAGGGTCTTGAGCACGTCGTCGCGCTGGGCGGTGATCGACTGGGTCGGCAGGGCGGTGGCGAGGAACCACGGCGAACCTTCGATGGGGCGCATGAAGAAGGTGCTGGCGACACCGGCGTTATCGAACTCCACTCGCCGCCGGCCATGGTCGCGTTCCTGCAGGGCGGCCTTGATCTGGGCGGCGAAGGGCGAGTTGCCGGCCAGGTCGTTGATGTTCTTGAGCACCACCGGGCTGCTGATGTGGGTGCTGTTGCTGATGATCTTGCCGTCGGCCTCGACGATCAGCATCTCGGCGCCCAGGTCTTTCTCCTTGCGGGCCACCAGGTCGTTGAAGAAGCCCAGGGTCACGTCGATGGTCGATACGCCGTAGGGCGCGCCGTTGCGCTGGATCGCCATGGCGCAGTTGGTGCGCGGTTCCTGGCTGGCGTCATCCTTGTAGGCCGCCGCCCAGGCGCACTGGCCGCGTGGCGTGGCCATGCCGCCCTTGTACCAGGGCTGGTCGTAGTAGTTGGGGGCCTCGGCACTGTTCCAGAAAGTATTGACCTTCAGTTGGCCGTTGGCATCGCGGTGCCAGAAGGTACTGTGCTTGTTCTGCCCCGGCGTGCGCTGGCCGGGCAGGGGCCAGATGCCGCCGCCGAACACCTTGAGCTCCCCGTACTGGTCCACCAGGCCGGGCAGGACCTTGTCGATGGCGTCGCTGTCGAGCAGGGGAATGGTCTGGGTGATGCTGCGTTGCTGGGCCTGGACCTTGTTCAGTTCGCCCTGGATCTGCTCCGCCACTTCGGCAATGCGATTGAGTGCCACCTGCTCTTCGGTGTGGCGCAGCTTGGGTGCGACCAACTGGCCGATGCCGACCACGGTCAGGACGAACAGCAGCAGGACAAACAGGACCAGAAACAGCGTGTAGCGGGCTTGGATCGTACGGAACGTGGGCATGGGACCTGTCCTTGCAGAGCGGCTTTTATTATTCGTCAGCTTTTCAGGGCTGCGAGAGGTTATCGGCCTGGTCTGGAGGGTCTTTAGGTACGATCGTGCAGGATTGTGGAATTCTGGCACCGGCTTTCACCCGGTGGGAGCAGGCGCCATCTTTATGTAATGGAATGTAGATAGATTGTATCCTGATTGGAACATTGACTAGAATTTCGCCTTTCATACCTAAATCAGGGACGTTTCCTATGACTGCCTCACCAGCACGTCGACCGCAGCAGCAGATTTTCACCTACCTGAGCCAGGGAGATCGACCATGAGCATGGGAACGGTAGGGGCGTGGGCCTCGGCAGCGGGGCTGAAGATTTTTGTCAAGGACGGCGCTCCCGCGCAGCAGAACAAGATCCAGAGCGAGAAGGCCCAGCAACTGCTGCGCACGGTCGGCAAGGACCCGCTGGCACTCGATACCGGCAAGATGGCCGCGGCCAAGATGCGTTCGAAGTTCAAGGACTTCAACCCGGAACAGGTCAGCCCGGCCCAACTGGGGAAGATCAGCACCTTCCTGAAGGAGAACGGCCTGATCGATACGTTCACCGCCAGCCTGCTGCTTAACGCCGGCCAGGATTTCGACAAGTTCGGCGTCCAGAAGAACACTGACGACAAGTTCAACGCCATGGAGTATTTCGCGACCCAGATCACCACGATCCAGGACCGCGCCATGAAAAAGGACGTGTATTCCAACTACATGGTTCCGGCTTACAAGAAGGCCATCAACGTGCTGCAGAACCTGCAGCAGTTCGGCAGCACCGGCGCTGCCGTTACGGTCAATACCAAGGCCTGACCGGCCCCCTGCCAAGGCATGCGCTCCTGCCGGGGGCATGCCGGGCCCTCCCGGGTGTGTCGGCTCTGAAATAAAAAGTAGCATTTGTTGACGTCAAGGATACGTCTCTCTACCATCGCGCCACTATTTTGCTATCAGTTGTTTTTCGAGGGATCGAACATGTCTCCACTCGCCTTCGGGACGAGGATTTGCGTTGCGCTGCTGTGTGTTTCCGCTCTGAATACCGCTCAAGCCGCTTCTCTTGATAATACCCCCGGTATCACTGACCTGATCCGAGATCGTCAGGATCGCCTCCTCGAAGAACAGCGCCGCCGTCTCGAAGAACTCAAGGACCTGCCTGGCAAGAGTGCCACCCCCGTGGCACCCCAGGCACCGGTGGACAGCCGCTGCTTCCCGATCAAGACCATCGACCTGCAGGGCGCGGACTCGCTTTCCAGCGGTGAGCGCGAGCGCCTGCTCAAGCCCTACATCGGCCAGTGCCTGGGCGTGCCGCAACTCAACGAACTGCTCAAGGTCATCACCGACCTCTATATAGAGAAGGGGTTGGTCACCAGTCGCGCCTACCTGCCACAGCAGGACCTGTCCAGCGGCAACCTCAAAGTGCTGGTGGTCGAAGGCAAGCTCGAAGGGCTCAAGGGCGCCGAGGGCAGCGGCATTTCCGAGCGCGAGTTGAAGATGAGTTTTCCCGGCCGGCAGGGCGACCTGCTCAACCTGCGGGAGATCGAGCAGATGGTCGACCAGTTGAACCGCCTGCCGTCGAACCAGGCCCAGATGGAGTTGGCTCCGGGCAGGGAAGTGGGCGGCAGCGAGGTACTGGTCAGGAACAACCCGCAGAAACCCTGGCGGGTCGGCCTGTCGCGCCACAATGATGGCCAGCGCAGCACCGGCGAGCAGCAGTGGGGCACCAGCCTAGATTGGGACAGCCCGCTGGGCCTGGCCGACCAGTTTTCGCTGCGTGCCGGCCACGATGCCATCAGCGATCACCAGAAGACCTCGCGCAACGCAATGTTCTATTACAACCTGCCGTTCGGCTGGTGGAACCTCAGCTACACCTACAGCGAAAGCGAATACCGTTCCCTGGCCAAGGCCAGCGGCTTCGACTTCAAGCAGACCGGCGACAGCCAGAACCACCAGTTGAAGCTGGAACGGGTGATCTACCGCGATGCGATGAGCAAGACCTCGCTCAACACCGGCGTGTCCTACCTGCGCACCAACAACTTTATCGAAGACAGCAAGCTGGCGGTCAGCAGCAACCGCATCAGCGAAGCGCAGTTCGGCATCAACCATGGCCGGCGCATCGGCGGCGCGTTCGTCAACGTCGACCTGGGCATGCAGAACGGCATCGGTGCCTTTGACGCCCAGGCCAACCACGACCCCAAGCCGGGTCAGGCCGATGCCCGCTACCGCAAGTACACCGCCACCGTCAGCTACCTGCAGCCGTTCAAGCTGTGGGGTGAGTCCTTCAGTTTCAGCAGCCTGATGACCGGCCAGCGCAGCGAAGACGTGCTGTTCAGCCCGCAGCGCATGAGCCTGGGCGGCCAGTCGTCGATTCGCGGCTACAAGGACCAGACCCTGGCAGGGGACAGTGGTGGCTACTGGCGCAACGACCTGCGCTGGAGCCGGCCGGTGACCTGGGACTGGATGCGTCCGGTCTTCGCCGAGTACGGCACCAGTATCGGTTATGACCAGGGCGTGATCCGCCGCGACCGCTACAACGCCGAGCAGCACGGGCGCATGACCAGCGACTCGCTGGAACTGTTCGCCCGCGGCCAGCACGTGGCGGCGACGGTGACCTTTGCCCATTCCCTGGAACGCCCGGCACCGATTACCGAGCGTGAGGCGCCGATCTACTTCCGCCTGGACTTCTTCCTTTAATTTTTTGCTTCGACCGATTCGAGATTTTCCGACATGGACGTTCGCCAGTTCGCCTTCCTCGCGGGGCAGCCTTCTGCTGCCCTGAAAAACCGTGACCATTTCCTCGGGTTGCCCAAGCGCGGGGTCGCCTTCCTGCTGGCGAACGTGATGTTCTGGCAGCCGTTGTGGGCCCAGGCCGATGGCATCGTCGTCAGTGCACCGGGAACCACGCTCGGGCAGGCGGGCAATGGCGTGCCCATCGTCAACATCGCCGCCCCGAATGCCAACGGGCTGTCGCACAACCAGTTCAAGGACTACAACGTCGGCAGCAACGGCGTCATCCTCAACAACGCCACCGGCCGCACTCAGTCTACCCAGTTGGGCGGGATCATCCTCGGCAACAGCAACCTCAACGGTCGCGCCGCGTCGACCATCCTCAACGAGGTCAACGGCGGCAGTCCCAGCCAACTGCGTGGCTATACCGAAGTGGCGGGGCAGTCGGCCCACGTGATCGTCGCCAACCCCTATGGCATCAGTTGCAACGGTTGCGGTTTCATCAATACCCCGCGGGTCACCCTCAGCACCGGCAAGGCGGTCATCGAGAATGGCCGGGTCGACCATTTCCAGGTGGATGGCGGGGCCATCGACATCGACGGAGCGGGCTTCAAGGCCGGGACCGTCGAGCAGTTCGACCTGATCACCCGCAGTGCCCGGATCAACGCCGAAATCTACGCCAGGCAGCTCAACGTCATCACCGGCCGCAATGATGTAAAGGCCGATGATCTGACCGCTGTGGCGCGGGCCGACGACGGTAGTGCGGCCCCGGCGCTGGCCATCGACAGTTCCGCCCTGGGCGGCATGTATGCCGGGGCATTCGCCTGGTGGGCACGGAAAAAGGTGTGGGTGTACGCCTGGCCGGCAACATGGCCACCAGTGCCGGCGACATCCAGATCGATGCCAACGGCAAGCTGACCATGGGCCAGGCCATTGCCAGCGAGGCGGTCAAGGTCAAGGCCGAGAGCCTGGAAACCAAGGACGCGGTCTATGCCGGCAGCCAGCTCGATATCAAGACCAGCGGCGACCTGCAAAGCAGCAAGAGCCTGGCGGCCCATGACGGCATCCGCCTGGAAAGTGGCGGCCAACTGGTCAACAGCGGCAGCATCGATGCCGGGGTCAACCAGGATGGCAGTCGTAACGTCGAAGGCGATGTCACGCTGTTGGGCAAGACGATCCAGAACAGTGGCAATGTGATCGCCAGCCGCAAGATCGACGCCAAGGCCGGGCAGACCCTGGACAACCGTGGCGGCCAGTTGGTATCGGCCGAGACCGAGGTGCGCGCAGCCCGCATCGACAACCGCCAGGGCCTGATCAACGCCAATGGCGGCGCGGCCAAGGTGCAGGCCGACGAGCAACTGGACAACACCGACGGCAAGCTGCTGGCCGGTACCGATCTGTTGCTGACGGGCGGCGAGGTCATCAACCGCAACGGCGCCCTGATCGCCAATAGCCTGACCGCCGATATCCTGAGCCTCGACAACAGCCTCAAGGGCCGTGTCAGTGCCGAGTCCGGCACGCTCAAGATCACGGCCCGACAGGACCTGAACAACCAGGGCGGTCGCCTGCAGTCCACCAGCGGTGCAGTCGACGTGACGGCGACGAACCTCGACAACCGCGAGGGTGTCGTGGTCGGCGAGCAGGTCCGGGTCTCGGCTGGCCAGGGGCGTATCGACAACCGCAATGGCCAGGTCCTGGCCCGCCGGATCGAGCTGTCGGCCGCCGAGATCGATAACAGTGGGCAAGGCAAGGTCCTGGCCGGCAGCGAAGGACTGAAGCTCGCCGCCAACAAGGTGCTGAACCAGCAGGGCAACCTGCTTGCCGAAGGCAGCCAGGTTTCGCTGCTGCTGAACAAGGGCTCGCTGGACAACCAGGCTGGCAGTATCAAGGGTTCGGACGTCCAGCTCATTGCCGGGGATCTCGACAACAGCGCCCTCAACGGACAGTTGGGCCTGATCGCCAGCCTCAAGGGCAACCTCGAACTGACCGTGGACCGGATCATCAACCGGGGCGGCCTGGTGGAGTCGGCGGGCAACCTGACCGTCGACGGCGACAGCCTCGACAACAGCGCTGGTCAGTTGCGCGCGCTCAAGGGCGACGCCAGCCATATCGCGCTCAATGGCGAGTTGAATAACCAGAATGCTTCGATCGTTGTCGGTGGCACCACTTTCGGCCTCTCCGCGGCATCGCTGAATAATACCGGCGGCCGTATCGAGCACGGTGGCCAGGGGCTGTTCAGCCTGGGTCTTGCCAGCCTGCGCAGCGGCCAGGGCCGCATGATCGGCCTGGGCGCTGGCGATTGGAAGATCGGTAGCGTGGAGGGTGTGGGCACCTGGCAGCTCAATGGCGGGCTGACCTACACCAGCAGCCAGGCCCTGGCGCTCGCCGCAGGCGAGCGTATCGCCAGTGCCGGTGCGTTGAAGTTCGACGTCGCCAGCCTGAGCAACGCCGGCGAACTGGTCAGCGACAACGACCTGACCCTCAAACTCGCGGGCAACCTGAGCAACAGCGGGGTGATCTCCTCCCTCAAGGCGCTGGAGATCACTGCTGTCGACCTGAACCAGTCCGGTGGTCGTCTGGCGAGCGGTGGCGATACCCGCCTCACGCTGCAAGGCACCCTGGAAAACCTCGGCCGACTGGTGGCCGACCAGGCCCTGGCGATCCAGGCGGCACGGATCAACAACCACGGCACCCTCGGTGCGCTTGGCGCCGTCAGGCTGACGGCGGCCAACGGCGTCTACAACGACAAGGACAGCCTGCTGTTCAGCGGCGCCGACCTGCGCGTTCGTGGCGACAGCCTGAGCAACTTCTACGGCGACATCTATAGCAAGGGCGACCTCAGCTTCGCCGCGCTGGATGACGGCAAGGCCAGTGTGTTCAGCAACCTCTCCGGCAGCGTCGAGAGCGAAGGCAATATCGACCTCAAGGCCAGCGAGCTGACCAACGCCAAGGCCGAGTTCGAGATGAGCAAGGGCGGGGCGGTTTCCGGCAGCCTGTCCTGGGTCTGTGGCCAGCACTGTGGCGGGCATGACTCGTTCAAGCGCGGCACCATCACCATCACCAAGGTCTTCAACGAACAGGCGCTCAAGGACTCGGCGGCAGCGCGCCTGGTGGCGGGCAAGGGCTTCACGGCCCAGGCGGACAAGATCGAGAACCGCTACAGCCTGATGGCGGCCAACGGCGACCTGACCCTGACCGCAGGCAGCCTGCTCAACCAGGGGGCGGTATCGCGCAAGGGCTACAACGTCATTCAGATCGGCACGCCAGGCCGGATCGATACCGGCTACTGGGACCAGATGGAGTCCTCCGATGTGCCGGCTTTCAACGCCGCCGTCGCTGCTGGCCATTTCGACGAGGCGCGTTTCAACGAGCTGATCAGCCGTTCCTCCGATAGTCGTTTCAGCCTGATGAGCGACGTCACCACCTGGAGTGCCGATGGCAACACCGTCTATGCCGCCACCATCCAGGCGGGCGGCAAGGTCAGCCTGAACGTCGCCCAGAACATCCAGAACGGCAGCCTGGTGGACAACACCCTGGCGCAACTGACGGGCACCTTGGGCGACAACCAGCTGGGCGCGAAAGTCGGCGGTATCGACATCGCGGTCAACGCGAGCAGCCCGCCGGCCCAGGCACCGAAGGATGTGACTCGGGTCGAGCACGTCAATGCGGATGGTAGCGTCGAAGTCAGCTTCGTGCCGGCCGACTTCAGTGGCTCGCCATTCGTGTCCGTCGATCCGACGGCGCTGCCGACTTTCCGCCTGCCCCAGGGCGACTACGGGATGTTCACCCAGAGCCGTAACCCCAAGGGCCAGTACCTGATCGAGACCAACCCGCAACTGACCGACCTGAAGAGCTTCTTCAGCTCGGACTACATGCTCGGGCAGTTGGGCTATGACAACCAGCAGGCCTGGCGCCGGCTCGGTGACGGCGGCTACGAAACCCGATTGGTCAGCGACGCGGTATTCGCCCAGACCGGCCAGCGTTTCCTGGCCAACGGCCTGACCAGCGAGTACGACCAGTTCCGCTACCTGATGGACAACGGCATCGCTTCGAAGGACCAGCTCAACCTGACCGTCGGTGTCGGGCTGACCTCGGCCCAGGTAGCGTCGTTGACCCACGACATCGTCTGGATGGAAGAGCGCGAGGTGCAGGGCGAGAAAGTCCTGGTGCCGGTGCTCTACCTGGCCAAGGTCGATTCCCGCGACATTCGCGGCGGCAGCCTGGTCCAGGGGCGCGACATCAGCGTGATTGCCGGCAATAACCTGGTCAGCGTCGGCACCTTGCGTGCCAGCAACGATGCCAGCGTGATCGCCGGCGAAAGCGTGTACAACGGCGGCCTGATGGAAGCCGGCCAGCATTTCTCGATGATGGCCCAGGACAGCATCCGCAATGCCATGGCCGGCGACATCCGCGGCAACCAGGTCAACCTGACGGTGCTGAACGGCGACATCGTCAACGACCGCACCGCCATCCTGGTCAGCGATGGCAGTGGCCATCGCACCATCCTCGATGACGGTGGCCACATCTCGGCGACCGGCAACCTGAGCATGATTGCCGGGCAGGACCTGACCAACAAGAGCCAGATCAGCAGTGGTGGTGATGCGACGCTCAAGGCCGGTCGCGACATCAACCTGCTGGCGGTGACTGACAGCAGCGAGACCCATGTCATCAAGAACGGTGGGCATAACAACACCGTGACCACGCGGGTCAAGAACCTCGGTTCCGGCGTGAGCGCCGAAGGTGACCTGGTGCTGGAGGCGGGGCAGGACATCAACGCCGTCGCCAGTACCGCCAAGGCGGGCAAGGACCTTGAAGTCAGCGCCGGTCGTGACCTGACGCTGATGTCGGCCGAAGACGAGGACAGCGTCGACACTCGCAGCAAGAAAGGCAAGAAGCGCATCCACGAGCTGGACAGCCATACCCAACAGGTCACGAGCGAGTTCACCGCTGGTGGCAACCTGACGGCGCAGGCCAAGCAGGATGTGACGCTGGTCGCCAGTAACCTGAAGTCGGGCGGCGATGTGGGGGTGAATGCGGGGAACAACCTGCAACTGCTGGCGGCGCAGAACACCGACCATACCCTGTACGACATGAAGGAGAAGGGTGGCTTCGGCAACCTGAAACTCAAGCATGACGAAGTGACCCAGGTCACCCACGTCGGCAGCCAGATCACCACCGGCGGCGACCTGACGCTCAAGAGCGGTGGCGACCAGCGCTACCAGGTGGCGCAGTTGCAGAGTGGCAAGGACATCACGCTTGACAGTGGCGGGGCCATCGTCTTCGAGGGCGTGAAGGACCTGCACGACGAGAGCCATACCAAGACCAACAACAACTCGTTCTGGAACTCGGCCAAGGGCAAGGGCAACACCGACGAAACCCTGCGCCAGACACAGATGATCGCCGAGGGCAAGATCACCATCAAGGCGGTCGAAGGCCTGAAGATCGATGTCAAGGAGGTCAACCAGCAGACGGTCAGCCAGACCATCGACGCCATGGTCAAGGCCGACCCGAAACTGGCCTGGCTGAAGGATGCCGAGCAGCGCGGCGACGTGGATTGGCGGCAGGTGAAGGAGATCCACGAGTCCTTCAAGTACAACACCTCGGGGCTGGGGCCGGCTTCGCAGCTGATTATCGCCATCATCATGGCGGCAGTGGTCGGGCCGGCAGTCATGACCGCCATGGCGGGCAGCTCGCCGGTGTTGGCGGCAGGTGTAGCTGCGGTGTCGACCAGCGCAGCGACCAATGCCACCACCAGCTTCATCAACAATGGCGGCAACCTGGGCGCGGTGTTCAAGGACGTGACCTCGTCCGATGCGATGAAGGGGTATGCC
Organism: Pseudomonas sp. Tof1; assembly: GCF_055390395.1. Lineage (NCBI taxonomy): Bacteria > Pseudomonadati > Pseudomonadota > Gammaproteobacteria > Pseudomonadales > Pseudomonadaceae > Pseudomonas > Pseudomonas sp. Tof1. Next base: position 2,597,630 of record NZ_AP024344.1, read on the forward strand.
GTTTCGTTCGCGACCGCCGGGGTGACGCAGAGCCTTGGCTACAGTCCTGACAAGATAGGCTTCGACCTTCCGAGCGCGCAGACCGTTGCAATGAAGGTGACGGCCGATGCGCTGATCAAGACGGCGGTGTACGGGGGTAGTCTCAAGGACAACCTTGCCAGTGCCGCGACGAGCACGGCAATCAGCATCGGCGGCGCGGTGGGCGCCGGGAAGATCGGTGACCTTGGCCTCGACGAGGGTAGCCTGGAGAAGATCCTCCTGCATGCTGGCCTGGGTGGTCTGCTCTCCAAGGCAATGGGCGGCGACTTCCAGACCGGGGCGATTTCGGGTGGGGTTAACGAGCTATTGCTCGGAGCGGTCGGCGACAAGCTGATGCCGGCGAACTTGATCCCAGGATCGACCGAGTACATCAGGGCTGAAGCGAGCCTGAAGGCACTTTCGCAGATTGTTGGAGTCTTGGGTGCTGTTGCCTCGCGAGGCGACTCTGGTATCGCATCTTCGGTTGCAGAGAACGCAACGCAATATAACTTCTTGAATCATAGAGATATTCAGGAACTGTCCGAGAAAGCACGACGTTGTCAGGCCGAAGGTACTTGCGATCAGCTGCAGGCAGAAGCCAATGCCAGAGATGCTGCGAATCGCGAGCGGCTCATGGCTTGTCAAAAGACCGGGAACTGCCCTGAAATCCGAGCTGAAATTGATGCCGGCTCAAAAGCCGTGGATGAGTTCGTTGCGACACTTCCTGACGGAAAGGCAGCGGATATTCTTGGGAAATTTACTGGTTTTGGTGGTGGCAATACTCGCGACTGGACTACTGCTGGCCAGTTGCATATCGATCAAGTCGCTCATATGTTCGTAAATGGGGAGTCGGGCTGGGCTCCTTCGTTTGGGCAATGGCTGGACCAGACAGGATTCAATCCGTTTTCCGTCAGCGCACCAGGTTTGTCGGCAACTGTAGTCCCGGGGGAAGCAAGGGAGCTTCTTCCTCTGTGAACAGTGGCTATGTCGATGTTCTGCCAGGAAATTCAGGGCGGCCTGGTGTGGGGGTGCCGGTTTCCCGAGCCGAAAACCCACTGAGCCCGGTATTGGAGTTTGATGCCTATGGCAATGAAATTGTTTACCGTACGATGTCTTTAGAGCATTTTAATACTCTCAAAGCTACAGGTTCTCTGTCAGGAACAGGAGAAACGTCCACCTCTCCGCTGTTGTCTTACTCGTCTGGCTATGATGGTGTAACCGTTCGGATAACGACTGCCCCGGGGACCTCTGCAAAGCTCCAAAGCATTGGTATTGCTGCAAACGAGCCTGCGATGAATCAGCTTTCCATGCCTATCGTCAAGGGGCCCTGGAACCAGGAGAATGCGCGTTTTAAGGTTGAGAAGGGTCAGATGACAACGCAGCTTGGCAAAGGCAAGGCGCTAGATATTTTTAATGAAAATATAGTTAAATTTGAAGTGGTTCCTAAGTGATTTTTGAGGTGGTTTCGTGTTTTTGAGTTTTAATGAGGCCGATGGGCCTATGAAGACCGTATATCTGCTATCTGAGGACTTGAAAAGGAATCCGGATCGGGTCGCTTTGACACAAGCCTTAACGTTGAATCCCAATAAGCCATTTTTAGGACTTAACGGGACTCATGGTCTTTTTGGGTCGGAAGAATGGTGGAAAAATATCGAGGAACGGAAAATTCCTCTTCTGCTTGTGTCTGGTATTGTAAAAAAAGTCTATTTTGCAGGGCAGGATTCTTCTACGGGGGTTAATTCATTCAGCTTGTTGCTGGACGATGGTTCTGTGAGGGATGAAAGCATCTACAGTGCTACCGCCAAGGAGGATCGTAAGCTTTTTGTTGTGGGGGCCAAGGTCCAGATTGCTTATGTCCTGGATGAGTTGAAACCGGGAGCGGTAAGTGGCAATGAGACCCATGTGGAGACTGTTCTGGAAATGGCCATCTCATTATGATTTGTCCTGTGTAGTGTTTTCCTGAAGGTGAAGGCGGCTATAGCAGCGATATTTCGGCCTCTACCCCATTGGAGAGCGTAAGGACAATGGGATGGATTTATTTTCTGATTTTGATGGTGTGAAAATAAACCCGTCGCTGACGGTGCCAGTGCCTGGACTCTTGAGCTCGATCTGGGCCATGGGCTGCACCTTGCGAGCTGACCTTCAGCCGGGATTGAACGCGCTGAATCGGGCTGCGTGCTTCTCCAGTGGGAGATCCAGCCCATTGGCGATGTACGAAACTGTGTGATAGAAGCCGGCGAGCATCAGCACCTCCAGAATTTGCTCCTCGTTCAAGTGTTCTCTTGCCAGTTCGAACTCGGCGGTGCTCAACGTAGCTCGATCATGCAGAGAGTCGATGGTGCTTAGCAGGGCCGCCTCATCGGCAGACCAGTGAGTCCCATTGAGCGGATACCGCAAGGTTTCGGCGATGTCTTCCCTGGAGAGGCCGGCAGCTTTTGAGAATGCCAGGACATGCACCCCCCACTCGTACTCGCACCCCGTGCGTGCGCAGACTCTGTTGATCACCAGCTCCCGTTGGCGAAGGGTGAGGACAGAACCGTCCAGCAGCGAGCCTCCCATGAATTTGCGCCAGGCTCGTTCGCTCTTTGCAAGGGTCGAGAAGAGCACCAGGGGCGGTACGCCCGGTCCCATGATTCGATCGAATTCGGTTTGGATATCTTGCGGGTATGGAGCACTGAGAGGCGAAATGCGTGACATGGTGTATCCTCCGCTACTGATAATGTAGCAGTGAGGATTGCTACAGTAAACGTAGCAGTCAAGGCCAATCAGCATGAGTGATGACAGACCTACCAGCCAATCAATTGAAATCCCACGCCGGCCTATCATGGCGCTGCTGGATCTTTTGGGGCAAAAATGGGCTTTGCGAATACTTTGGGAGCTTCAAGGCGGCGAACTCAGCTCCAGGGCACTGCGTACTGCCGCTGGTGAGATTTCTCCCACAGTCCTTCAGGCTCGAATTCATGAGCTGCGCGAGGCGGGTATCGTTGAGTCCGGGAAAAGCGGTTATGGTCTAACCCGGCTGGGTATCGAACTCACGCAAGCGTTTCTGCCGCTTTACCGCTTCGCGGAAAAGTGGGATGAAGCCGTCAATTCACGGCCTCCCCAAAATAAGGCAGTTGCCGCGACGAAATCATGAAAGCGCAATGCCGAGCCGGCCGGCCCGTTCGGACATCCGAGGGTCGTTCCTCAGGCCTTCGGGGGAACGCCTGATGGAGCCTTTCGTTCGTCGAGCGGGTGTGGAGGGCGATGCAGGTCGATTCGTCATCAGCCGATGAAAGACGCCGACGCTTTTTACGTCGAAGGCGTACTCTGCACAGGAATGCGCTCCTTGGGCTTCGTCACGTCATAGACATGCAGTTCACAGCGCTGTTCGATGTACTGGAATTCCACCAGGTAAACCTTGCCGCTCTGCGGGGTAAAGCGGGTGTTGATCGGGCCGCAGGTATAATGATTGGCGGTCCCGAGGCTGCGGCCGTAACCCGATACCAGCAGCGATTGGTTGGCATCGGCCTGGACTTCCAACTGCGGGAAGTTCTTCAGCAGCGCGCTGCTGCTGGTTTCGTTGAGCTTGGCGATCCAGCCAAATACTTTCCCGCGGCCCGAGTCCACCACGCGTCCAAGGACTTCCAGGCGCTGGTCGGGGTCATTGGCGCGACTGATCGAATACTCCACGGGAGCGGTGCTGCCGGATGACTTCAGGATCACCTTGGCGTGCTCGGCATCGACCGCCACCTTTTTCTGACCCAGTTGCACCCCATCCTTCGCGAAACTGGGCGAAGAGTCCCGGACATTGGAGTGGCAGGCCGGTAATGCCAGGACGAGAGCGAGGGTCAGTAGTTTGGGACTCTTCATGACTTATGAATATCCTTGAACATGTTCGTCTGAATGATGAAAAGGTACTGCTCAGGCCACTGAAGGTCGTCTGTACTCGACCTCCACCGGCAGCGCCTGCTGTGCCTCGGCAAGCCGGTTCCCGGTTACCAGCCCATGGATATGGCGAGCCAGCGGGGTCACGTCGGTGATGTTCCGTATCCACTCGTTGACGTAAAGCGCGACAGCTTCCTTGCCCAGGCCGATCTGGATGGCGCGGTGGGTCTGCGGTTGCAGGTGCAGGTCACGCTCCGGGTCCCACTGGATGCGGACCGGGGAGTTGTCCTTCAGGGCCTGCCATTGTTCCTGGCTCATCGATTCGTCGGGGTGGCTCGGGCAACTGTGTTCCAGGGCCCAGGCGAAGCCTTCGTGAGTGATGTCGATCGCCAGGATGCGGGTTTGGCCGGCGTCCTTCAGGCCCCAGCCGGCGCGGTACATCATCCAGAGGAAGGAAGGTTTTATCCAGGTCATCCGTTCCATCTTGAACGGCGGCGAGACGAAGGTCCCGTGGGCGAGGGCGGCCTCGGCGATGGAGTCCGAATAGGCCTGGTAGACGCGAATGGTCTGCTCGTCGTACTGCGCGCGGATCTGGCGAAGTGGAGGTGTAGGCAAATGATAGTCCTGTGGTTGTTTTGGCTATGGGGTAATCAGTGTTTCTCGGATGACGCGCGACGGCGCTTCCTGCCGGCCCGTTCCAACAGTTCGTTGAGGACAAACCAGATTGTCATCAACAAACCGATGAACACGAAGGTGTTGTGGTTGTGAAACAGGCCCTGCAACTTGCCGGCAAGCCAGGCCGAGAGGACCATCAGAAAGACGAAGCGCAGGCCGGTCAGCACTGCGTGAAGGTACTCGTTACCGATATTGCCGGACATCCATGGCTCTCCCGAGCGTCTGAGAGGGGTGCAAAAGTCAGTGGCCCTGACCAGGCCGGGGTTCAAGGTTGATGGGGAATCACCTGATCCTTGTCCATTTCGTTCATCAACTGATCGAGCATCTGCCGGCGGTTTTCCACGCTCGACAGTGGCACGTACCAGGCCAGCACACTCCAGCCTTCGCGGGAATAGTTGTAGGTCTTGAGCAACTCGCCGTCCTTATAGACCTGGCCACGCAGGTTGTCCTTGTAAGGGTAGGGCATCGGGAACGTGAAGAGGGTGAAGACGTTCAGCAGGCCCAGGTAGCTCGGACCACCGTCATAGGGCTCGCGGATCGACAGGCTGTAGCCACTGCGGCTGTAGCCGCCGTCGAGCATGGAGAACGCGCCGGTGTCCTTGAGCACGCCGATCATCTGGCGATGACGCTGCTCGTCGAAACGATTGTTGATGGAACCCAGGTCCAGGGTGACCGGGACGTAGGCGCGCTCGGCGTGGTAGTCGAGCGGCTTCAGGTTGTTGGTGCAGCCGCTGGTCAGCAGGGCGGCACCCAGCAGCGCAGCGGCAGCTGAAGGCTTCAGGCTCATTGTGCAGCTCCGACGGCAGGGATCAGTTGGTCCTGGCGCACGTCCCGGGCAAAGGCGCGGGCGATGCGGCCGAGGTTCTGGCCTTCCATCTCGCCGCCCTGGTCCAGCAGCCAGGTGTATTTGCGGGTGCTGTTGCGATAGCGGTATTGCTTGAGACGCTGGTCGCCGCGCAGGACGGTGAACTCGGTGTCGGTATCGATTTCCTTCGACAGGGGCAGCATGAACAGGGTGGCGCAACTGAGCAGAACCACCGGGAACGGCGGGTACTCGCGCTGCATCTTCAGTTTGACCTGCACGCTGTACTCGTCGGCCTTGCCGCTGCCGGTTTCGATGTTGCGGAAAACCCCGGTCTCGCGCAGGTGGTTGCGCAGCGTCGAGGACTGCAGGGGGTCGTCGACCATCACATGGATGGGTTGCAGGTAGTCCTGGCCATCGGCCAAGGTGCTGTCGGGCAGGGTGTTGGTCGCGGTGCAGCCGGTCAGCAGGCTCGCGGCGACGAGGCCGGCAAGTGTTCTCATGGTTTGACTTCCGTGGCGCCGGCAGGCTTGCCGGTGGTCGACGTGGGGGCGATGAACAGGTAGGGGGCGGCGCTCTTGAGATCCAGGTTCAGGCGCTGCAGCGGCGGCAGGGCGGGCTGCTGGCGCAGGGCGATGGCACCATCGCGGGCGAGTTGGTCCCGCCACAGGAAGGCGCAGCGGTCGCCCATCAGGCACATCGAGCGGAATTCGCCGAGATAGTAGGCCTTGCCGGCTTCGAGCCGTAGCGGCAGGTTGAATTTTTCCCGGGCCTGGCGCGAGGTGAAGGTGGTGCCAAGCCCAGGCGTGTACTGGGCGGAAAAGAACTGGAAATCGTAGAACTCGTAGTCGCCGGGCTTGAGGGGCAGTACGAAGACACTGGCGGCGCCGTCGCCATCCTCGATGTCTTGCGGTGTCTGGTTGCCACCGCGCATCCAGAGGCCGGCGGCGCCATAGGCGGAGCCGCGTTTGCGGATCAGCAGGCGCTGGTTGTCGGCCGGGGAGAGCTTGAACGACTGTGGGCCGATGGAACCGACCAGGTAGGCCACGGGCTCACCGCTGGCCGGTTGCAGCGGGTCGCTGACGAGTGAGGCGCTGTGGGTGATACAGCCGCTGAGCAGGCCGACGAGAAAGAGGATGGCCGAAGCCTTGATGACGCGGAACATGGACTTCCCTGATTGAACTGACGGTCAAGCACCGGTGTCGATTGGAAAGTCATGATGGCGGCCTTCCTGGCACACGGGTTTTGCGAGGCGAAGCCTAAGGGAAGTGCTGGCGTTTTGCTAGCGATCGGTCGTGATTTTCGAGTTATTGACGCCCGAAATCCGTCGCGGTTTTTGGGGGCCATCGAGCCGGGCAAGAAAAGGCACCGGAACATCGGTGCCTTTCCGGTTCAACGCGACAACGACTCAGCGATAGCGCTCCAGCCAATGCGCGTAAGGCGCCGGCAGTGTCCAGGCGGCCTTGTCGACGCCCAGCTCCTTGGCTGCGGCGTAGGCCCAATGCGGGTCGGCCAGGTGCGCACGGCCTACCGAGACCAGGTCCAGGTGCCCGGCCTTCAGGGCGCCTTCCGCCAGTTGCGGGGTGCCGAAGCCCCAGGCCGAGGTCACCGGGATATCGGCTTCGCGCCGCACGCGCTCGGCGATCGGACCCATGAAGGCCGGGCCCCATGGGATGTTGGTGTCGGGGATGGTAAAGCCGACGCTGACGCTCAGCAGGTCCAGGCCGCCGGCCTTGAACCGGCGGGCCAGTTCGATGGACTCGGTGAGGGTCTGCTCGTCACGGCCGTCATATTCCAGCACGCCGAAACGCGCGGTGAGTGGCAGGTTTTCCGGCCAGACTTCACGCACGGCAGCAAGGGTTTCCAGCAGGAAGCGGCTGCGGTTTTCGAAGCTGCCGCCGTAGGCGTCGGTGCGCTGGTTGGAATGCTCGGAGAAGAAGCTCTGGCCCAGGTAACCGTGGGCAAAGTGCAGCTCGATCCACTCGAAGCCGGCATCGCGGGCGCGACGGGCGGCATCGACGAAGTTCTGCTTGACCCGGGCGATGTCCTCCAGGGTCATGGCCTTTGGTGTTTTGGGCAGGTGCGCGCCGAAGGGCAGGGCGGACGGCGCGATGGTCTGCCAGCCGCGGGCATCGGATTCGGCAATGTGGTCGTCGCCTTCCCATGGCCGGTTGGCGCTGGCCTTGCGGCCGGCGTGGGCGATCTGGATGCCGGGCACCGAGCCTGCGGCCTTGATGGCCTTGACCACGGGAACGAAGGCCTGGGCCTGTTCGTCGTTCCAGATGCCGGCGCAGCCGGGGGTGATGCGGCCTTCCGGTGCCACGGCGGTGGCCTCCACCACCAGCAGGCCGGCGCCGCCACGGGCCAGGCCGGCAAGGTGGACCTGGTGCCAGTCATTGATCAGGCCGTCGGTGGCCATGTACTGGCACATCGGTGGGATCGCGATGCGGTTGCGCAGCGTGACGTCCTTGAGCTTGTAGGGTTCGAACAGTGCCGACATGGAAATCTCCAGGAGACGATGGATAGGTTGATTCGTTTGTTCGATGGTAATCGAACTATGGCAATAAAGGGAAGTCTTGTTATCATTCCCGGCATGCGAGAATTCAAACACCCGGCTCCCGAAGACCTCATGCTCGAACGCGTGCTCTACGCCTTGAGCGACCCTGTGCGCATGGAAATCGTCCGCAGCCTGGCCGGTGTGGCCGAGGCGAGCTGCGGTGAGCTGGATGGCGGGCGGCCCAAGTCGAGCATGTCCCACCACTTTCGCGTGCTGCGCGATGCGGGGCTGGTGCACACTCGCAATGTCGGCACCACGCACATGAATTCATTGCGCCTGGAAATGCTCGACACGCGTTTTCCCGGGTTGCTCGGCTGCATCCTGTCCCAGCGCTGATCCAGGCGCCTGCCGGGTGCGCAACGCTTTCAGCGGCTGAAAACACGCAAGCCGCAAACCTGTTTCTCCATGGTTATCCTCCCCGTGCAAGTGCGTAAATCCAGGTAGAAAACGAGGATTCACGGGCGGCGGGGTTCGTCGCAGGCTGCCCGGGAATTCGAAAGGTCTTTCCACGGATACGGATGACACTTCGATGTTCTGGCGCCGGTTGCTGAAAATAAACCCCGCAGATTCAGACTCCCATGGGGCAGCGCCGACAGTCGGGTACTTCATCCCGCAGTCGGCTGCCGAACTCCTTGCGACGCCGCGCCGGCAAGCGCTGCTCGGGCAGATCTGGCAACTCGTTTCGCTGTCACGCGACCAGTTCGATGGGCTCTATCTCAAGCCCATCGAGCGCTGTGCCGAGCTGGCCCAGCAGTTTCCCGCCTCGCGGCACGCTCATCACGCCTACCCCGGTGGCTTGCTCGACCACTGCCTGAGCACCACGGTTTATGTGCTGAAGTTGCGCCAGTCGCGCCTGCTGCCGGCCGGGGCCAGTACGCAAGTGCAGGGCGTCCAGGCGGAGGCCTGGAGCGTCGCCACGGCCTATGGCGCGTTGTTGCGCGATCTCGGCAGGATCATCGTCGACATGAGTGTGCAGTTGTCCAACGGTGCGGCATGGTATCCCTGGATGGGGCCACCCGAGCGACCCTACCGCTTCAAGTACCTCAACGACAGTCCGGACCAGGCTCATGTCGCCGCGGCTGGCCTGTTGTTCACCCAGTTGGTGTCTCATTCGACACTCCAGTGGTTGAGTGGCTACCCCGAGCTCTGGAGGGCCTTGATCCATGTTCTGGCGGGGCACGATGAAAAGGCCGGCGCCTTGGGTGAACTACTGACCCAGGCTGACCTGGCATCGATTGCCGATGGGCAGGAGGGCAGTTCGGCGAGGATGTCTCAACCGCCACCCGCCGAAGTGGTTCCGAAGCCGGTGGTTGCGCTGGCCTGTGCCGAGGCAAGCGACGATGGGGGCGACAAGGCCAGGGGGGAGGCTTTCATCCGTTGGCTTCGCGACGGCATCCTCACCGGCAGGATCGTGACCAACACCGCCGCGGCAAAGGTTCACAGCGTTGCCGGCACGGCGTTCATGGTGTCCCCGGCCATCTTTCACCGTTATGTCCAGGAGCACCCCGAGATAGCCGAGCTGGCCAAGTCGCAGGACACCGACGACTGGCGCTGGGTTCAGCGCTGTTTCGAGAAGCAGCGGGTGCATCGCAAGGGCAGCAAGGGCCTGAACATCTGGACTTGCGAGCTTCAGGACCTGCACAAGGTCCGCGACCTCAAGGGCTACCTGCTCAAGGACCCGCTGCTGATCTTTGCCGAGGCCCCGGCGGACAATCCCTCCTTGCGGTTGAAGGAGTGACTCGCGCGGCGGGTCCAGGCTACTTCGGTCGCCAGGGAGAAAAGAGCGCACGGGGCGCTTTTTTCTCTCGACAGGGCTCAGCGGGAGGCGACCATCCTGGCCCGGGCCGCGTGCAGTTTCCGGTAGCTGTCGATCAGCCGCTGATGGCGGTCGAGACCTTCGAGCTTCATGCTGGTCGGCGTCAGGCCGAAGAAGCGCACGCTGCCGTCGATCGAGCCCAGCACCGCGTCCATGCGCGGGTTGCCGAACATGCGGCGGAAGTTGACTTCGTAGTCGGCCATCTCCAAATCGTCGTCCAGCACCACTTCCAGCGCCACGTTAAGGGCCTGGTAGAACAGGCCGCGCTCGACGGTGTTGTCGTTGTACTGCAGGAAGGTTTCGACCAACTCCTTCGTTTCCTCGAAGTTCTGCAGCGCCAGGTGGATCAGCAGCTTCAGCTCCAGGATGGTCAACTGGCCCCAGGCGGTGTTTTCGTCGAACTCGATGCCGATCAGCGTGGTGATGTCGGTGTAGTCGTCCAGTTCGCTTTCTTCCAGCAGGCCGACCAGCCCTTGCAGGCCTTCCTCGTCCAGGCGGTGCAGGTTGAGGATGTCTTCGCGGAAGAACAGTGCCTTGTTGGTGTTGTCCCAGATCAGGTCGTCCACCGGATAGATTTCCGAGTAGCCCGGCACCAGGATGCGGCAGGCCGACGCGCCCAGGTGCTCGTACACCGCCATGTAGACTTCCTTCTCCAGGCTTTCGAGGATGCCGAACAGCGCGGCGGCTTCCTCGGCGTTGGAGTCTTCGCCCTGGCCGGAGAAGTCCCACTCGACGAATTCGTAGTCGGCCTTGGCGCTGAAGAAACGCCACGACACCACGCCGCTGGAGTCGATGAAGTGCTCGACGAAGTTGTTCGGCTCCATCACCGCCTGGCTTTCGAAGGTCGGCTGCGGCAGGTCGTTCAGCCCCTCGAAGCTGCGCCCCTGCAGCAGTTCGGTCAGGCTGCGCTCCAACGCCACTTCGAAGCTCGGGTGCGCGCCGAACGAGGCGAACACACCGCCGGTGCGCGGGTTCATCAAGGTCACGCATATCACCGGGAATTCACCGCCCAGGGAAGCATCCTTGACCAGCACCGGGAAGCCCTGTTCCTCGAGACCCTGGATGCCGGCCAGAATCCCCGGGTACTTCGCCAGTACTTCCTGCGGCACGTCCGGCAGGGCGATTTCGCCTTCGAGGATTTCACGCTTCACCGCACGCTCGAAGATCTCCGACAGGCACTGTACCTGCGCTTCGGCCAGGGTGTTGCCGGCGCTCATGCCGTTGCTGAGGAACAGGTTCTCGATCAGGTTGGACGGGAAGTACACCACCTCGCCATCCGACTGGCGCACGAACGGCAGCGAGCAGATGCCGCGCTCGGTGTTGCCGGAGTTGGTGTCGTACAGGTGCGAACCGCGCAGCTCGCCATCGGGGTTGTAGATCGCCAGGCAGTGCTCGTCGAGGATTTCCTTGGGCAGGGCGTCCTGGCGCCCGGGCTTGAACCAGAGTTCGTCCGGGTAGTGGACGAATTCGGCGTTGGCGATCTCTTCGCCCCAGAACTGGTCGTTGTAGAAGAAGTTGCAGTTCAGGCGCTCGATGAACTCGCCCAGGGCCGAAGCCAGGGCGCTTTCCTTGGTCGAGCCCTTGCCGTTGGTGAAGCACATCGGCGACTGCGCATCGCGGATATGCAGCGACCAGACGTTCGGCACGATGTTGCGCCATGAGGCGATCTCGATCTTCATGCCCAGGCCCGAGAGGATGGCGGACATGTTGGCGATGGTCTGCTCCAGCGGCAGGTCCTTGCCGGGAATGTAGGTGCGGGTGGGCGAATCGCTGCTCGGCATCAGCAGGGCCTGGGCATCGGCGTCCAGGTTCTCCACTTCCTCGATGACGAACTCCGGCCCGGTCTGCACGACCTTTTTCACCGTGCAGCGATCGATCGAGCGCAGGATACCCTGGCGGTCCTTGTCGGAGATGTCCGCGGGCAGTTCGACCTGGATCTTGAAGATCTGGTTGTAGCGGTTCTCCGGGTCGACGATGTTGTTCTGCGACAGGCGAATGTTGTCGGTGGGGATATTGCGGGTTTCGCAGTACACCTTGACGAAGTAGGCCGCGCACAGGGCCGAGGAGGCCAGGAAATAGTCGAAGGGACTCGGTGCCGAGCCATCGCCCTTGTAGCGGATGGGTTGATCGGCCACCACCGTGAAGTCATCGAATTTGGCTTCGAGTCGGAGGTTGTCGAGAAAGTTGACCTTGATTTCCATGCGGGATTACCAGAAGAGCGAAAATACGAATGGCCGCTATTATCCGGTCTTTTCGCCGGGAAGGAAGCGATAGCGGACGAGACTGCGGATCTTCGCGGTTGCGCCGCCTGGCTCAGGTGGCAAACACCTGCTCCACCGTTTCCGAAACATAATCGAGTACGGCCCGGATCAGCGGTGACTTGCCAAGGTCGCCATGCACCACCAGCCAGATATCGCGGTAGAAGCTTTCGCCGTCGCAGGGCAGGGGCCTGAGCGCCGGGTCAGGGTCGCCGATGAACAGTGGCAGTCCGGCCACGCCAAGGCCCGAGCGCGCGACCCGTTGCTGGGTGCTGATGTCGCTCACCTCGCAGACCACCGGGCGGCCTGCCGCCACGGACAGCAGCCATTGCTGGTGCGGCATGTCGGCATACTGCGCGTCATAGGCGATGAAACCCCAGTCTTGTGGCTGTGTCGCGTGGGCATAGTCGTGGGCGCAATAGAGCCCGAACGGCATGCGCCCGATACGGCGGGTGACGTTGGCCGGTTCGCTCGGCCGAAACAGCCGGACCGCGATATCGGCCTCGCGGCGTTCTAGGGATACGCTCTGCGCCTGGTTGGCCATCGACAGCTGAATGCCTGGGTGACGTGTCCTCAAGGGGGCGAGCCGATCGGCGAAGAAGTTCGTGCCCAGTACCGGCGGTACGCTCAAGGTGACCTTGCCGGACATGTTCGCCTGTTCAGCGCTGGCCAGGCGTTCGATGCCGAATGCGGCCCGCTCCATGTCCTGGGCGAGCCGGTGGATCTGCATGCCCATGGCGGTCAGGCTGCATCGGCGCGGCAGTCGGTCGAGCAGCCTCACGCCCAGTTCGGCTTCGAGCGCCGACAGGCGCCGACTGACCGTCCCATGGTCGACTTTCATGTGCCGTGCGGCGCCAGAGAGGCTACCGGCCTCGACGATCGCCACGAAGTAGCGCAGGTTTTCCCAGTCCAGCATCTGTGCGTTTTTCCCGATATGGCGTGAGCATTTACGGAATATTCGCACGGATAGTCCGGCTTGTATCGTCGCTTCTTTCCTTGAGGAGTCGGACATGACTGAGCATCCGCAATCCCCTTCCACCCGAGCGTTGCTGGCGGCCTGCCTCGGTTTCGCCATCGTTCTGATCGACGTGAGCGTCGTCAATGTGGCCCTCGATACCTTGCGCAGCGCGTTGGACACGGATGTGCGCGGCTTGCAATGGGTGGTCAATGCCTATGCCCTGGTGTTTGCCGCCTCGCTGTTGCTGGCGGGTACGTTGAGCGATCGCCTGGGCGCCAGGCGCCTGTACCTGATCGGCCTGGTGCTGTTCACCGGCGCCTCGCTGGGTGCTGGGGTGGCCTCGACGCTCTGGGGGCTGGTCGGCTGGCGGGTCATCCAGGGATTCGGCGCGGCCTTGTTGGTGCCGACGTCACTCGCCTTGCTGCGCCAGCTCTATATCGATCCTGCCCAGCGTCGTCGGGCCGTGGGCTGGTGGAGTGCCGGTGGTGGTATCGCGCTGGCGGCCGGGCCAGTGCTCGGCGGGGTGTTGGTCGAGCACTGGGGTTGGCGCAGTGTGTTCCTGATCAACCTGCCGATCGGTCTGCTGGGGCTGTGGTTCACGCTCGGCGGCATTCCCGCCGGAACGGGGCAGCCCGGGCGCAAGCTGGACTTGCCCGGGCAACTCTCTGGCGCCTTGGCCCTGGTCATGCTCACGCTGGCGCTGACCGAAGCCGGTCATGAGGGCTGTAGCAATCCGCTGGTGCTGGCGGCCTTTGTGGTCTGCCTGTTGGCCGCAGGGTTGTTTCTCCATCTGCAGAACGGCAATCCCAATGCCATGCTGCCACCAGCTGTCCTGCGCAACCGGGTGGTCAGGTGCACGATGAGCGTCGGATTGATCGCCAACCTGGTGTTCTACGGCATGGTCTTTACCTTCAGCCTGTACTTCCAGGCGCAATGGCATTGGACACCCGAGCGCACGGGGTTGGCCTTCCTGCCGATGATGGGGGTGCTGATGGTGATGAACCTGCTGGCCGGGCATCTGGCAGGGCGCTGGTCGGGTCGCACCCTGGTGATGCTGGGCCTGGGCATTTCCGCCTGTGGCTACGGGCTGATGCTGGCGGCGCTGGCCGAGCAGTCTTACCGACTGTTGATCCTGCCGATGCTGCTGGCTGGAGGCGGTATCGCGCTGGCGATCCCCACGCTCACCCACGCGATGCTCGAAGCGGTGCCGGCACACCATGCCGGAACAGCCTCCGGCACCCTCAACGCAGCCCGGCAGATGGGCGGTGTGATGGGGGTTGCGCTGCTTGGTGGCACGGCGAGTCTACCTGGCATCAACCTGGCGCTCGGTGGTTGCGTGGCGGCCTTGCTGTTGGCGATGGCAATCGCTTTCAGTGGACTGAAACCGAGCGCTTGCCGCGATGCTCCGTTGTGCCTGGAATGAGGGATTCAACCGCCTACCACCGCGTCACCAACTCATCCCGGTCGAATGACAGCATCCGCATGGCTTCGAAGCGGCCAATATCTGCGTTGAGCCGGATGCACACGGCCGTTGGCCTTGACCGCGAACCGCCAATGGCGGCCATCCCCCGTCACTCACGTCCGGGTGAGCCTATCAGGCCCCATTTACCGTTCGGAAAACTCCTGTCTCAGCCCCATTCTCAACGCGCCTCGATACTGTCAATATGGCATTAAGGCGCTATGGCTGGCACCCGACATATAAACGATTCAAAGAACGCCATGGGGTTGACCTGAGAGCGGATCGCTAGCGGTCAGTCACTGAGTATCGCCAGTTTTGGCTCTGGGAGTGTTGATGAGTTTTCGTCGCTTGACCGACTCCTCTGGGCAATCGAACGATTGCGATACCGTCGCCGATCAACAGGAAGGTCACTCGGACATTGCCGCGATTGCCGCGGACAACGAGGACACGATCGAGCAACTGCTGGACTCGGCGCGCAACTGGGTTCACACCAGCGCCTGGGCGGTCTATCGCGCTGGCGAACAGTTGCACCTGGTCGGGCGGGGCGACCCCCGGGCGCAGTGGCCGTCCATCGTCTCGAATGACGAATTCGAAGCCTTTTGCCGGGCCCGACACCTGCACCGTTGGCCCACCGGCCGTGGCGAAAGCGTCCTGGGCTGGTTGCTCGCGCCGCTCGAGCAGGCCACGCAGCCGGCACTTGCCGAATTCGCCCGACGCCTGGGTGTCCAGGTGCAGGCCGATGCCCTGGCGCGGGCGCAGGTCACCCAGCGGGTGCTCTATGAAATCATCTACCTGGCCAGTTCGACCCGTGACCGCTCGGTGTTCCTGGTGGGCATTCACCGGCTGCTGGCCAGCCTGATCGACGCCGAGAACTTCTACCTCGCGCTGTACGACCCGCACACCGGCAAGATCGACTACCCGTACTATGTCGACATCATCGACACCCAGGCCCTGCAGTCCGAAAACTACGAATACCTCGACCCCGATCACCTGTCCCTGACCGGCCAGGTGCTGACCAGCGGCCAGCCGCTGCTGATCGACGCCGCCGGGATCCTCGCCGCCCAGGCCGAGCAGCGCTTCTATTGCGTGGGCGACCGCCCCGAGTTCTGGATGGGGGCGCCGCTGAAAAACGCCTCGGACGAGGTGTTCGGCATGCTCGCCATGCAGGTCTACGACGTGTCGCGTATCTACAGCGCCGAGGACCGCGCGCTGTTCCTGGTGGTGGCCCGCCATGTGGCGATGGCGCTGGACCGCATGCTGCACCGCGCGGACCTGGAAGAAACGGTGATGCGCCGCACCCTCGAACTGTCGGCGCTCAACGACGCGCTGCGCCAGGAAATACTGGACCGCGAGCGCGCCGAGCACCTGCAGAGCGTATTGTTCCAGATCGCCGAATTGTCGAGCCGGCCCGGCGACATGGCCGAGTTGTTCCAGAGCCTGCATGACATCGTGGGTGCGCTGCTGTTTGCGCAGAACTTCTATATCGCTCTGTTCGACGACGCGACGGGCGAGGTGACCTTTCCCTATTACGTCGACGAACGCCAGACCAACCGTCCGGCCCCCCGGCGCGGCTGCCGCGGCCTGACCGAGTACGTGATCCGCCAGCGCCGGCCCTGCCTGTTCGACGTCGACGAGGTCGACCGGCTGACCTCGATCGGCGAGATCGACGCGCCGCAAGACAACGTCCGTTCCCACTCCTGGCTGGGCATCCCACTGTTCGATGGCGACGTGGTGCGTGGCGTGCTCGCGGTGCAAAGCTACACCGCGCAGGTGCGCTACACCCAGCGCGACCAGGAACTGCTGACGTTCGTCTCGCGGCACATCGACACCGCGCTGTCGCGGCGCAGCGCAGCCGAGGCGATCCATGCCGCCAACCTCATGCTCGAGGCCCGGGTGCAGAGCCGCACCCGCGAACTCGACCATGCCAACGCCAAGCTGCAGCACGAGAACACCCACGATGCGCTGACCGGGCTGCCGAACCGTACCTACCTGCAGCAGCGTCTGAACCTGGCCTGGTCGCACTTCGACAGCGCAGGCGGGCACCTGGCGGTGATGTTCATCGACCTCGATCGCTTCAAGATGGTCAACGACAGCCTTGGCCATCACTTTGGCGACCTGCTGTTGATGCAGGCGGCCCAGCGTCTGCGCGGTTGCCTGCGCGAAAGCGACATGCTGGCACGGCTGGGCGGCGATGAGTTTGCGGTACTCGTCCCCGATGCGCCGCTGGAGGTGGTGACCGAAGTCGCCGAACGGATCCTGGTGGCGTTCGACCTGCCGTTCCTGATCAACGGCCATGAAGTCTTTTCTTCCTGCAGCATCGGCATCGTCAGTGCCGACAGCCAGTTCCACCACGAGCCCGCCGACCTGCTGCGCGACGCCGATGCGGCGATGTACCGGGTCAAGAGCGCCGGACGCGACAGCTACGCGGTGTTCAACCAGGAACTGCGCCGCGAGGTCTCGGACCAGGTCGAGCGGGAAGGGGCCCTGCGCAACGCACTCAAGCGCAGCGACGAGCTGCTGCCGTACTTCCAGCCGATCGTCAACGTTGAAACCGGCGAACTGCTGGCCCTGGAAGCGCTGGTCCGCTGGCACCAGCCGGGCGGGCGGGTGATCGCCCCGGGCGAATTCCTGACGGATTTCGAGGGCCTGCGCCTGATCGGCCGGCTGGACCTGTACATGCTCGGCAGCGTCGCCGCGATCCTTGCCCAACCCGAGCACGCCGATTGGCCGGCGGTGCATGTCAACTGCTCCAGCTACAGCATCACCCGCCCGGACTTTGCCGGTGATGTGCTGGCGCTGCTGGCGCAGCATGGCGTCTCGCCGTCGCGGATCTGCCTGGAACTGACCGAGGGCGCGCTGGTGGCCGAACCGGCGATTGCCCGGCAGACCATGCAGCGGCTGGCCGACAACGGCATGTCGGTGGTACTCGATGACTTTGGTGCGGGGTTCTCGTCGCTGAGCTATGTGCACCAGTACCGTTTCAGCGGGTTGAAGATCGACAAGTCGTTCATCTTCGAGCTGACCGGCAGCGCGCGCAGCCGGGCGATCGTACGGGCCATCGTACGGATGGCGGAATCGCTGGATCTGAGTGTGGTGGCGGAAGGGGTCGAGGATCAGGAGACCCTGGAACTGCTGCGCGAAATGGGGGCGGGGCAGGCGCAGGGCTATTACTTCGCCAAACCGATGGGGTTGGAAGCACTGAGAGGGTGCGGGGAGAACGCCCGGTCCTGGATCCCCTAGTGGCGGCTTCGGCGCGCCCCTGTGGGAGTGGCACCGGCTGCGCCGGTGTTCGCGGGCAAGCCCGCTCCTACACGGGTGTTGAGGGCTGATGGCTTACGGAGGGGCCAGGGAGCGCTGGACAGGCCGTCAAAGTAATGGTTGTATGATGCAACTATTTGGCGGCGAGCATTTCCCATGAACGACAGCTCCTTACTGATCGATGAAATACGCTCGGCCTCACGCACCATGGTGCGTGAACTGGGGTTCATGCGCACGACACTGGCGGGGACCGACCATTCGGCATCCGCCGTGCACACCTTGCTGGAGATCGACGCGCAGGGAGTAATGACGGCCGCCCAACTGGTGCAGGTTCTGGGGCTTGAGAAATCCAGTGTGAGCCGCATGGTGAGCAAGCTGATCGAGGCCGGCGAACTGGAAGAGACGGCCAGTCATGACGATGCCCGCGCCAAGCTGCTGCGTCTGACCCCTCACGGTAGAAAGACCGTTGCAGACATCCATGGCTATGGCCAGTTGCAAGTCAGCGCCGCGCTGGGCCACCTGAACCCGACCGAGCAGCAGGTGGTCGCGCAGGGCCTGGCGGCCTATGCTCGCGCCTTGTCCGCAAGGCGACTGGGTTCTGCCGAGCCTGCAGCCCATGGCATCAGCATCATTAGCGGATATCGACCAGGCGTGGTGGGCCGGATAGCCGAGATGCATGCGGCGTTCTACTCCCGGCTGGCAGGGTTCGGCCAGGTGTTCGAAAGCCAGGTGGCCACCGCTGTTGCCGAGTTCGTCGGGCGTCTCGACCAGCCGTGCAACCGGTTATGGCTCGCGACTCACCATGGACGCATTGTGGGTTCGATCGCCATCGACGGGCAGGACCTGGGCAACAACGAGGCCCACCTGCGCTGGTTCATCCTGGACGATGGCTGTCGAGGGAGTGGGGTGGGGCGTCGGTTGTTGAGCGAGGCGCTGGGCTTCTGTGACGATGCCGGGTTCGATGCGACTCGACTCTGGACGTTCAGCGGCCTCGACGCTGCGCGGCGACTTTATGAGGCCCAGGGGTTCGAGCTGGTGAAGCAGGAGCAGGGCAGCCAGTGGGGGACGGTTGTCACTGAACAGCAATTCATCCGCACCAGGGCCCGGCTCGCTCGTTGAGGGGCGCGAGCGGCTATCGACCGGCCGTGGATTTCAGGTTTGCCGTGGCATGCTCCAGCCTGCTGGCGTTTTCCAGGAGTTGTTCCGCAGCGACGAACAGCCTCTCGCCGGCCAGCACCGATGCCTGTTCGCGCATACGCACGACCGCCTCCTCGAGTTGCTCGATCTGGCGTGCCAGCGCTTCGGGTGGGCGGGTGAATGGCATGGTGAGGACAACTACCTGTCTGTGCTTTGCTGATCGTCATGGGCTGGTCTCGACCAATCCGCGCTCGACGCCGCTTGCCTGCCGGCGACAGGGCGCGGGCACACGCTACCATCACTTTGCCCATAGAGCACGCATTCATGCTTGCGCGGGTGTTGTTTCGGTTGAATTAAAAAGGAGCGCCTTTGCGAGCTGCGGCCGGGCGGACCCTGATCATGCTGGATGAAGAGAAGATAGCCCCTTATCTGGATGAAATAACCGAGGACTGCCGTATTGAAGTGAATGGGTGGAAACGGAAGGTCTGAAGATCGGGCAAGCCCATTTGAACTGCCAGTACAGTCGCTGGCTACCAGGCAGAGATCGATTAAAGAAATTGACCGTATCCGTACGAAATCAAGGGTAATTCCGGCAAGGGAAAACCATGGAACATTTTTGGGGTGAACTAACCAGCTGATCGAATATGCCTATACTGTCAGCAACGCTGTAGCAGCTGTTTAAGGTCGTCTTGTGAGGGTTGTTGAGCGTTGATGAATAAAACTGATCTGCTTGAGTATTTGAAAGAGACCAGTTCCGAGATGACCCAGGGCGATATGGATGGAGCTATTCTTTTGCATTTCGACCTGGTAATGGAAAGTTATCGGAGAAAGCCCCTGTTTTATAAAAATCTTTTAAAATATGACAGGCTCATGGTGGCTCTCTCGTTGTTGAGTTTTAATTTCAGCGATAATCGGATTCCTCTGTCCAGAGTCAAGGCTTTTTGTCAGGAGCGTGGCTATCTGTCGCGCAACAGTCTGGATTCCTATTGTTCATTCTTGTTTATTACCGGTTATATGCATATTGGCCTGCATGCCGAAGATGGGCGCCAGCGTATTTTCGGGCCTACCGAAATGGCGTTGCTTGAAGCCAGCCGTATTATCAAGTCGTACTTGCTGCCCTCGCAGATCATTCCTCCCTACGATAGTTGGTTGGCGGAGCCTCGAGGATCTACGGATTTGCTGCAGATTTTTTTCCGCGGGTTTGCCAGGTTACTGGAAGCGGACCTGATGCTCGATAAGCTCTTGCCCGAAGCTAAGTGGATCATGAATCGTGATGGCGGCCACCTGCCGATGCTCGCGCTGTATACCGATGCCTTGCGCAACGGCTCGCTGGAGAGAGGTTATAACGTATCGTCTTATGTTGAGCTCTCATCGCGCCTCGGGGTCTCCAAGACTCATATGCGACGCATGATCAAAGAGGGAAAACTGCAGGGATATTTCAAATGCCACCAGAATCTGGTCGAACTGAGTCCTGCGTTCCTCGAACTGATTCGGCGGGCCATGTCCATCAATTTTGCGGTGGCACGGGTGAGCATGGAGTTGGGTGCCAAAGACAGCTGTGCGAATAGCGAGACTGTCGAAGGTTGGAACTTTCGCGGCCTCTAGGCCGATGAGCGGGCCTGTTCCTTGGCCGCGCCGTTGAGAGCGACTTGATCGCCAGGCACCGTCCTTGTTCGTTGTACTCATTGATACCGGAGGTCAGTGTGTTTAATCGTCGAATCAAGAATGCCCTGTTCGACTGTCGGCAGGATCTGACCACATTGCTGGGGACGATCACCGACATCGACTCGGTTTTTCTTTCAGTAAGGGTCGATGGAACGGGCCGGATCGTCTCGGCCAACCAGCGTTTCGCAGAGGCACTGGGGTACTCGTCGAGTGATCTGTCAGGCAGGGCGATGGGCGAGCTCATGGCTGAGCCGCAGGGTGGATTTGCGGCGAATCCGCGAGCCATTGAACAGCAATGCTATACCGCCGCCGACGGTCGTGCCGTGGTACTCGGCATGTGTTGGCTCAACGCGGCGGATCGCGCCTTCCAGGGGTATGGTTTCATCACGCCGCCCTTGGCGCAGAAGGAGCAGGAGGTCATCGAAATGTTCAGTGCGCTGAACCGCTCGATGGCCATGGTCCAGTTCAATCTTGCGGGTGAGGTACTCTCTGCCAACGAGGCCTTTATCCAGGCGATGGGTTATAGCCTGGCGGAGATCCAGGGGCGGCACCACCGCCTGTTCTGCCTGGCCGAGGACGTGGCTTCGGCAGATTACGCCGAGTTCTGGAAGTCTTTGAATCGGGGTGTGTTCAGTGCCGGACGTTTTCGTCGGGTGGACAAACGCGGTCGGGTGGTATGGCTGGAGGCCACCTATAACCCGGTCAAGGACGCCTCCGGCCGGGTGTACAAAATCACCAAATTCGCCAGCGTAGTGACCGAACAGGTCGAGAAAGCCGAGGTGATCAAGCAGGCCGCGAACATGGCCTACGACGTATCGCGCGATACCGATGTGAAAGCGAATCGAGGCATGGAACTGGCCGCTGCTTCGATTCTTGGCACGCAAACCATTGCGCAGCAGATGGCTTCAGTGACCGACAGCATGACAGCGCTGGAGTCGCAGTCCCAGTTGATCGGCTCCATCGTGGACACCATCGGCGCCATTGCCACCCAGACCAATCTCCTGGCGCTTAACGCTGCTATCGAAGCCGCACGCGCAGGAACCCATGGGCGTGGTTTCGCAGTCGTGGCGGATGAGGTACGCAAGCTCGCCGGCCGTACCAGCGCGGCCACGCAAGAGATTACCCACGTGGTGCGACAAAACCGGGAACTGGCCGATCAAGCCGCGGTGCTTGTCCAGGGCAGCAGGGACCAGGCCGACCATTTGCTGGGGCTGGCGGAGCAGGCAGGCATGGCAATGGGAGATATCCAGCAGGGCGCCAAGCAAGTGGTTGATGCCATTGGCAGGGTCACCAGCGACTTGAGTTGATCTGCGCCATGGGTATCTGTCATGGGAAACGGGGCGTTTCCTTTGGACATTGCACTTGAGTCGTTACGGGAAGAGGAGTTGAACAATGCCGGCGACTTTCAAGATCAGGCCGAGAATGCGTACATTATTATCGCCAGCGGTAACCAAGGCGGAATTGGCAGGACTGGTCGCATGGTTATGGGTACTGCTGCTTGATCCCCTGTCGGGATTGAACCTTGCAAATGTACTGGTCACGGCGTGCCTGCTGGCTCTCTGGTACTTCCATCGTGTGGTGACCAGCTTTCCCGTATGGCGAGTATTGGGTGGCCTTTATATTTTTTTCCTGGCCCTCGGTTTTGTACAGGTGATCGAGGCTCACGTGGCATTGCGTATTTTTTCTCTTCCGCTTGCGGTGATCATGGTAGTAGGCAGCGCCATATTATTTATCACGATTCAGGATTACCTGATCTCCACCACGGCCGTCTGGATATTGATATGGCCCAGTCTCGATGTCGGTGCGTACCAGGGGCTGGAGATTTATCTGGTGCTGTTTTGCATCTTCTCCATGATGATCGGCTTTATCCTGAATCTGACCTACTTGAGGAATATGCGTTCGGTGCTGTTGATCGAAAGTGAGTTCAGAACGTTGGCGGAGACGGATTTTCTCACCTCTCTGCTCAATCGGCGTGCATTCATGGGTAGTTTCCAGAAGGTGCTGGCACAAGGGAATAGTGGCTACTTCATCATGTTGGATATCGACAGTTTCAAACTGAAAAACGATCAATATGGTCACGATATCGGCGACAGGATTTTATGCGCCATGGCCACCTGCCTGAAGTCGACGCCGGGCAGCCATAGTGTCGGGCGGCTCGGCGGCGAGGAATTCGGTGTCTTGCTGCTGGGCGACGATGACGCGATTGCCCATGAATATGCCCTGCGTCTGCTGGCCGCCATCCGCGTCAGCGTCTCGCCTCCGCACCACTACACCTGCAGTGCGGGCATCGCACGGTTTTCGGCGACCTCCGATATGTCGACCGTGCTCAAGTGTGCCGACAGCAATATGTATAAAGCCAAGCAGGACGGCAAGGACCGGGTCTTTCAGGATGGCAAGCCGCTTGTGCCGCCATTTCCTCCGGCGGCGTAACGAGCGATTCTGGCGGACCTGATCTCGACCGGCAGCGCTGGGGGAACCAGCAGGGCTGCCGGAAGCATCGCGTGAGTCGTGGCCTCATGGCCATTCCCCGACGAGGCGGGTTCGCTGATCAGGGGGGTAAACAATCGTTCAGGAAGCCTCCGGCAAGGGAACGGGAGTTGTCTTGCCGGCTGGTGTTACCCAGTCATCACCACCCTCATCGCGACAGCCGCGCAGAGCCCCAGCAGGCACAGGGTTCCAACGCCATAAAAAACGGTTCGCCAAGGCTGGATGCCCGTCAGATAGGCCAGCGTGTGCAGCACCCTGGCCAGGGTGAACAGCAGGCTCGACCCGGCGATGACGAATGCCGGTGCATCCAGGGCGATGGCCAGCCCGCCCAATGCGAAGAAGGCCGGGATGTTTTCCAGGTCGTTCGCCCAGGCCTTGGCGGCGCGAATCACTTCCGGGCGTTCCGTTTTTTGTGCGACCTGATTGAAAACGGCGGCGTCTTCCGCATGGGTGAATGCCTTATGTCGCAAGCGGAAGAAGCCCTGATAACAGGAGAGCGCAAACATCTTGAGGAACAGCACAACCACGCAGAGCGCATAGAGGTTCAAGGCCGTGTTCATGCCTGGCGCCCCCCATCAAGGCCCCTGACCACGAGGTACAGCAGCGGCCCCAGGGAAACGAACACGGCTGTCAGCAGCAGGTAGGGAAGCACGGCAATGCCTGAACCTCCGCGCGATCGGTTGTCCTTCAGCATCCAGATGCAGGCAAGGGCTGCCATCAGGTACAGGTCGACGACCACCTGGGCGGTGTCAGGCCGCGACATCAGCTCAAGCCCAAAGGCCACGAGCGACTGCTCGGCGATCAGCATCGTCCAGCCGGTATAAAGCGAAAAGAGCACCAGCAATGCTAGCGCCATGAAACGAAGTGCCATTGTCCTCTCCTGGGTAGGGGTTGCAGGCACACTAGTGGTAGGGTGATGAGCGCTCAATGACCTGTGAGGTCATGGACGCCAGGCACAAGGACGGTCGGAGGCGAGGCATGAATCAGCAGTTGTTCCATCACAAGCGGCCCGCGCAGGGCCTGGCGGCGGGTCAACACCTGCGGCAGTTGCGGCAGCAGGCGGGGCTCAGCCAGCTCGACCTTGCGCTGATGGCCGGGGTTTCGCAGCGCCACCTCAGTTGCATCGAAACCGGGCGCGCGAAGGCCGGCCCCAGCACCTTGCACGCCATCCTTTCGGCCCTGGGCGCCTCGCTGGAGCATTGCAACGAAGTCTTTCTCGCCGCCGGTTACGCACCCCGTTACGCCGCCTCGCCGCTCGATGCGCCCGCCCTGGAGATAGTGCATGGGGCCATCGATCACATCCTGCAGGCGAACAATCCGGCACCGGCGATCGTGATCGACAGCCACTGGAATGTCACCGCCGCCAATGTGAGCACCGGCCTGCTGCTGGCGATGGCAGGCGTTGCCCAGGACCTGGCCTCAGGCCTCAACCTGCTGGACATGTTGCTGTGCCCCGGTGGCCTGGGCGACCGGCTGGCCAATGCCGACGAGATCCGTGCGGTTGCCTGGCAACGCGCTTCCAGGGAGTCGGTTGGCAATCCGGAACTTGCCATGCGCTTGCGCAACCTGCCGGCGCCCGCCATCGCTCCGCAGGCACTGGCTGCCAATCCTGTGCTGCTGACTCGTGTGTGCACCCCTGAGGGGGAGTTGAGTTTTCTCTCCACCTTCACGACCTTCGGCATGCCGCTGGATATCACCGTGGAGTCATTGAGAATCGAACACCTGATACCGGCCGATCCATTGACCCGGCGCCGGATGATGGATGCGTTCGAACAGTGGAGTGCGGCCCACGGCCAGTTCTGAGTGGCGGTGAGCGCTGCCTTGGCGCGGTAGTGGTGTGCCTGCCTCTCGCGTGCCGGCGATCCATCAGGACATGATTACTTACAGGCATGCGTTTGTCTTTGAAAGGGACGGTTGTTAAGTTTTCCTCGTCCCTTGGGTATCACGGGTGCTGACGCGCAGTTGTTGCGTAATGACAGCGTATTGCATCGTTTATTTCCGGCCATTCTGCGAGCTTCGGGACTCACGATGATCAATGACGTCTGAGCCGCCTGAGCTGGCAGAAAGTGAAGTATCGACATGCAAGCGTTGAATCTGAACCGCAGCACACGCACGCTCTCGGTAGGGTACTTCTTCTCCAAGTGTGGTGAATTCGCTTTCGAAACGGCATTTGCCGTTGCGGTAGTCTCCATGACCGAAGCGAACCTGTTGCTGATCGGGATGGTGTACTTCTTCCGCTACCTGCCCAGTGCGTTGTTTTCTCCGATTGGCGGCTGGCTGGCGGACAATTGTCAGAAGCGTCGTACGCTGGTCGGGGTAGAGCTTGCCAAGAGTGTGCTGGCGCTGGCTTTCCTTGCGCTCTTTTCCTTTGCCACACCGGCGTTGCTGGTGGTCATCGGCCTGGCGATGCTGATGACGGCTCTGGACTGTCTCTATGTGCCGACCTTCCGGGCGTATTTCCCGGACATCGTGGAAAAGGACCGGTTGTCGTCGGTGAACAGTGGCGTCCAGGTCATCGAAGACATTTCCTCCATTCTCGGTCCCTTGGTGTTCTCTGCCTTTGCGTTGTCCCTTGGCAGCGCGGTGACCTTCCTGTTCTTTGCCGCGTGCCTCGCGTTGTCAGCCATCAGCATCGCCACGTTGCTGCCCGGCAAGGTGAGCGTACCGGTGGCGTTTGATGGACGATCAGTGATCCGCGACGCGCTACGCAGCGTGGGCGAACTGCGGGTGGGCAACGCACCTTTGTTCGCAGTGATCTGTTGCACCACGCTATGCGCCATGTTCGCCACCTCGGTGATCCGCTTCATCCTGCCGGCATCGGTGTTGGAACACTTTGGCTCGGAAGCGGCCGTCGGCTATGTCTTCTCGCTGCTGGCGGCCGGTACCGTGTTGGGCGGCATGCTGTACACCCGGCTCAACAGGCAGACCACGGCCCGCCTGGTACTGCGCTACTGGGCGTTGTACGGCGCGTTGTTTTTCGCCGCTGCAATCGCTCTGCAGTTCCACAGTTGGCTGTTCCTGGCGATCCTGTTCGTGGTCGGGTTCGTCGGCGCCTTCGTCGATATCGCCATCGTGACCAATATCCAGTGCCTGTCCGACGATCGCCAGGTGGGCCGGAATTTCTCCCTCTACTACTTCACCGCCGTCATCGGTGATGCCGTCTCTGGCCTGATCGCCAGCCTGGTTTTCCTACTGGCGGGGCCGGCGACTTTCATCTGGATGACGTTGATGCTGTTCGTTGCGCCCTTGCGCTGGAATATGAAAGGCAGCTCGGATGATGCCAAACATCGTGCTGATTGATCTGGATGATGTCCGGCTATCTGCTTCTGGTGCTGCCCGTCAGGATGATGAGCGCAAGTTTATCCATGTCGACATGGACTCCTTCTTTGTGTCCGTCGAGTTGCTTCAGGCTCCATGGTTGCGTGATCGGCCCGTGGCGGTAGGTGGCAACGCCGCTGAACGCGGAGCGATCAGTACTGCCAGTCACCCGGCAAGGCCGTTCGGGATAAACTCGGCGAAAAAACCTGCCTCATTCAACGTGGGCAGGCCCAACGGCGGCTGGGAGCGCCGGGCTTCGCCACAGCACGGGCCAGTACGCTTCGTTCAGCCCCACGCATAGGGTCAGCTGCGCTGCGCGGGTCAGCCTGAACGCGCTGCCGTCGTACTGCCAGCGCAGTGACGTGCCGCATCCGCCCATGCCCATTGCCAGTTCATGGCTGCTGAGTTCTCCGCTGGCCGGATCGAACCGGATGCTGCCGTTGGGCAACATGTCCGGCATCCGCGGCACTGCATCGATCCTGGCTGGGCGGGCCTGTTCGGGATGGCCGATGGGCGTTTCATACAGGCGGTATGAACAGTTGTACGCGGCGCAATCGGTCTTGATGATCACCAGCGCCTGGCGATCACTCAGGGCAAAGGCCTCGCCTTCGGCGGGGGTGTCGTCGAGTTGGTCCTGCTGCCATGACGCGCGCGTGGTCGCCATGACCACATCCCGGATGTGTTGGGCCTGGGGCGGGGTCAGCGCCACTGGCGGATACCATGGGGGCAGGGTCGGACGGGGTGGGGCGGGTGTTACAGTGCTGGCGCTGGCCGCCCCCTGGCGTACCAGCGCCGTGACGGTGCCGACCCGGCCCTGTACCGAGTCCATCAGCAGCAGTGCTGCGCTCATACCGGCCAGGGAGACAAACGACTGGCCATCCTGGGTGGGAAGGGTCAGTTCGTTGCCATTACGCAGCTCCGCGATCAGTGCTCTGGCCTGATCGCCTGCCGCACTCAGGACCTCGGGCACATCACCCTCTTTCAACTCGCCAGCGGCCAGGGAAGTGCGCAGCGGCTTGCCGTCGAGCAGCGGCTTTCCGGTAGCGGGGTTATAGCTGAACATCCCGACCCGCAATACCCCTGTGGGCCCCGCTTCGCGGATGATACGCAGGCTGAAGGTGAGCCTGGCGCCCGTATCGTCGCGCATGGGAACTGCGCCGATGGCGGTGCACGAGCGAATGTTGTCGCACGCGACCACCCAGTCCTTGATTTCCCGGTAGAGCGGTACCTGTTCTTCTGCGTAGGCAGCGCAACTGGTGACGACGAGCAGCAGGGCGACGAGAGGGCGGGCCATAAGAGCACTACCTGGGCATGGGGGCGGCGATATTAGGCCATGAATCAACCCTCAGGGTTAACCGTTGGCCGCGCGGCACAGGAAAAAGAGCCGTTGTCACAACAGCGCCTTGAGGCTGGACGGCAGCCGACTTCAGCCTGCCTGCCCGACCGCTGAATGGGTAACTGCATTGACTTGACCAGTGGTTCGCTCACGGCAGCCATCAGCCACGGGCCCGATCCAGTTCCATCTTCTGCAGGTCATGGTCTGCCAGATGAGGGTCTCAGCAACCTGAACACAAAATATCTGAAACTTGCGAAACAAGTCCTACCTGGGACAACACAATGTTGGACGCAGTGCAGCGTTATATCCCATCTCCCATGTTTGATTCCGCCTAGTTCCACCCGGGTTTTCCTTCCGTAGGATTGCGCCCCGATTGAGTTGCCTGTTCAGCACCTTTCATGCATGCGAGCGTCGCATTACGCGTGTGGGGAGGTTCATTCGGATTTCAGCTCAACTTTATAAACACTCAGAAGGAATTGCTTCCCCCATGTTCACTCGGCTAATGATCAAGTCTGCTGCTGTCTCCCTGGTTGCAGCGCCTCTGTTGGCAGTGGCTGCTCCTTCCACCGGACCGATTTCCCAGTTGGGGATCCTTGGGGCCTATAACGACTTCAAACTTGACGGTGCCGGCGAGCCCTGGAAAGACTCGTTGTCCCAAGCCGGCCTGTTCTATAACTTCGGCAACAAGATGACTGCCGAGACCGGTCTGATTTATCAGGCCGGGATTGACCTGAAGTCCGGCAAGGACAGCGGTCACAAGCTCAAGGACTTCCACGGCGACCTGGACCTGGGCTGGCGCATGGCACTGGGGGCCGTGACACCCTCGATGTAATCGGTGGTGGTGGCTACAGCCAGTCCAACCTCACGTCCAGTATCGAGGGTTACAAGGCTGAGTTGCGTGGTCGCTCGCCGTTTATCAAGGCCGCCATGGGTTATAACCACCGCTTTGATGCCGCCACCCTGCGTCTGGAAGTGGGTGTTCGGCGCACCGTGGATAGTGATCTGAAGCTCAAGGTCAATGGCATGGATATCGCCACTGCCGATATGAAGAATCGTACCAATCCTTATGCCGAAGCCAACTTCCTCTTCAATACCCAGGGCAGGTTGCCGATTTCCACCGGGGTTTACTACACCCGGACCGGGTATCAGTTGGATATCCATGACGAGGAACTGAACAAGCTTGAGCTCAAGCGTGATGAATGGGGTGCCAAGGTGGGTATCGCATTTTAACGAAGTACTGAAAGTGGCCAATAGACCTGTGGGTTATGGCTCACCTACATGGGTGACAAATGACTTTACGCACATAGGTTGAAGTTTACGAAGATGAGCGAAGCGGGATGGCTAGCCTCCCGCCCAGCTATTGACCCCATCAGTTGCCTACGCCGGCAACCTGCTGACTCAACACCACATCCATCCTCAACTGCGCCAACTCAATCAGGTGCACCACGCCCATCGCCACAAGGAATTCGACCCCGCATCCGGCCCCAGGCTGTAGTGCGACAAAGCCCGGTCCGCGACACGTGGATTGATACCTCCAGCATGGGAGGCGGGTGGCGGATTTGGTGTGACCTTGAACATAGAGTGGTGACTCCCGATCTGTTGTGGGAGCCGCCAACATCGCTGCTAAACGAGAGGGTGACAGCCGTACGCAGGTTAGCAGACCGGTGATCAGGAAAACCGGCGCACCGAAGTGCCCTGCGCACGACCACCATAAAAACGGAGGCTGTAAAAAAGCGCCTCGCAAAAGGTGGCGCTGTGCGCCTGATCCACTCTGAGCTGCTAAACCCGGTCACTGAATTGGCAGTGACGAACCGAGCCTGGTCCCGCGATCAGGCGCAAACAAGCGCTCGGGATTTTCTAGGAAATTTCAGTCAAGGGAAAGGGAGGCGTCTTGCTGGCCACTGAAAATCCGGCTCGTCCAGACATCTCCTATAGCGATAAAGCCTCCCGCCCTCTTTTCACTGACTGACGGTGCGGTTCACCTTGGCCCTCGACAACATCCACATACAGGGAAGGAACCGCCCATGAAAGCCATCAACTACAAGGCCTATCGCAGCACACGCAGTGTCGACGAACGCGTGCGCTTGCTGGTGCTGCATTACACCGCCGGTGACTTCGCCACTTCCGTCGCCGCGCTCACCGGACCCAGTGTCAGTTGTCATTACCTGGTACCCGATGTCACCGACCCAAGCTATATCCAGGCTGGCTTCAGCCAGCAGGAAGTCTTCAGCCTGGTCGACGAGGGAAAGAGTGCCTGGCACGCGGGCGTCAGTGCCTGGGGCGGCAGAACCCGACTCAATGACTCCTCGATCGGCATCGAGATCGTCAACCTGGCCTCCGAGAGCGAGGGAGCGTTTCACTTCCCGCCCTACGAACCCCGGCAGATCGAAGCCGTGAAACAGCTGGCCCTGAATATCCTCGCCCGCTACCCCAACATCGGCCCAACCCAGGTGCTCGGGCACTCGGATATCGCCTGGCGCCGCAAGAGCGATCCGGGGGCGGCCTTTCCCTGGCGTGAGCTGTACCTGGCAGGCGTCGGGGCCTGGTTCGACGAGGCGACCCGCGATAGCTACCAGCAGCAATACATTCGCGACGGTTTGCCTTCCCAAACCGCGGTATTGGCGCTGTTCCAGCAGTACGGTTATGAGGTAACGGACGCGGATACGCCCGAGGGACTCAAGCAATTGGTCAGGGCTTTCCAGTTGCACTTCCGGCCGACGAACTACGACGGGGTGATGGACGCCGAGAGCGCAGCCATCCTGGCGGCACTGGTGGCGAAGTATTTTCCGACGACTGCATAGCGATGCGCTTGCGCTCGGCCGGGGAGCGGCGGCCTTGCCCCCGGCGGCGGTCCAGGCGCTCAACCCAGATAACCGGCGACTCCGTCCCAAAGCAACTTGAGCGCGGTGATCACCAGCAGGCCGTAGCAGGCGCGATACATCTGGCGCTGGTCGAGCCGGGCGTGCAGTCGCCAGCCCAGCCAGACCCCGCTGGGCACCGCCAGCAGACAGATCAGCGCCAGGCTCAGCACGTTGCCACTGGGCCTGGCCACCAGTAGCCAGGGCACGGCCTTGAGCAGGTTGCCCACGGTGAAGAACAGGCTGGTGGTACCGGCATACACCTGCTTGCTCAGTCCCAGCGGCAGCAGGTACATCGCCAGCGGCGGCCCACCGGAGTGGGCGACCATGGTAGTGATGCCCGAGCTGATGCCGGCGGCGACCGCCTTGGGTGACGAGCTGGGACGTACCCGGACTTCGCCGCCGGCCCGGAACCACAGCCCGACGAACAGCAGCGTCACGGCGGCCATGACAATGGCGATCGCCCGGTGGTCCAGGACCTGGAACAACAGGTAGCCGATGCCGATACCGAGCACCAGTCCCGGTACCAGCCGCTTGAGTTCCGGTTTTGACCAGGTGGAGGGCTTCCAGTAGCGCAGGCCGAACAGGTCCATGGCAATGAAAAGCGGCGCCAGCAGGCCGCCGGCGGTGATCGGGTCCATCACCAGCGACAACAGCGGTATGCCGACAATGGCAAAACCGCCGCCGAACGCGCCTTTCATGAAGCAGATCAGGAACACTGCGGCAAAGGTCACCAGCAGCGTGGTGGTGGTCAGTTCGAGTTCCATGTGATGGCCTCCGGCTTGTACTCGCAGCAAGCGCCCGGGGTGCGGGGGGAGCGGGCGTTCATGATTCGTGGCCTTGCCGCATGGCCGACACCAGGTCGTCGCGACCTTGCTGGCGCAGGTGGTCCAGGGTGGACAGGCGATCACGCGGCTCGCGGTTCTGGCTGAGCTTGCGCTTGCCTTCGAGGCGCAGCACGTCGATTTCGATGCCGACGATTTTCGTGAGCATGTCGTCCAGGTAGTCCGCGGGTGCGTCGCCCATTCGCCAGGGGGTGTCCTGGCTCGCCTCGTGATGGCGGGTGAGCAGGGTCAGGGTGCGCCGCAGTTGCCGCGCATCCGAGACGGCGCGCAGGAACCCATGCACATGCACCACCTCGTAGTTCCAGGTCGGCACCTGGCGGTGGGTCTCGTGCTTGGACAGGTAACCGTTGGGTGAGATATAGCCGTTGGCGCCACGGAACACGACCATCACCGGCAAGCCCTCGGCGCAGTGTCGCCATACCGGGTTGGCGCGGGCGACATGGGCAAGCAGCCGCCCGTTGGGGCCGGCCTCGCTGTCCAGTTCGAAGGGGATGTGCTCGGCGTCGAGACCGCTGGCGGTCGAGGTCACCAGCATGCCCAGCGGATTGTCGCGGATGATCCTGTGCACCTGCTCGGGGCGGCGCTCGGCAAAGTGTTCGGGAATGTACATGGGCGTTTTATTTCATGGCGGTGGGAGGCCATAATCTCGGTCATGACCTGCCTGACAAAAAGTGCCAGTTTCGAGGTTTTTTCATGGGCCAGTTTGCCACGCCTTCCGATCTCGCTACGCGTGGTGCGCAGCGTCGTATCTATGCCAGGCTGCGCCGGCAGATCGAGGACGGCAGCCTGGCCGCAGGGGCCAGGCTGACCTCGACCCGGGCGCTGGCGGCCGAGCTCGGGGTGTCGCGCACCACGGTGACGGCCGCTTACGAACAGTTGGCCGCCGAAGGGTTTGTCGTGACCTCGGCAGGAAGGGCGGCGCGTGTGGCTTGCATGACCCGCGCCGTTGATGTACCGGAGCGGGACGAACGGGGGCGGCCAGCGCGGCCGGCGCCATTGCTCTCCCGGTATGCGGAGCGTGTCGCGGCGTTCACGCCCTACAGCGTCCATGCGCCCGGGGCGCGCATCGACTTCAAGTACGGTTCGGTGGCCTCGCACGACTTTCCGGCCCTGGGTTGGCAGCGTGCCTATCGTGCCGAACTGGTCAAACGCCAGACCAGCCTCTACTACAGCCAGCCTGAAGGCGAGGCACCTCTGCGCCGGGCGCTGCAGGGCTATTTGCGTCGTGCGCGTGGGCTGGCCTGTGATGTCGAACAGATTCTTGTCGTACACGGTTCGCAGCAGGGCCTCGATCTTTGTGCGCGATTGCTGCTGAACCCGAGCGATGCGTTCGTCTTCGAGGAGCCGGGTTACCGCATGGCCCGCTACTGTTTCGAGGCCACCGGAGCGACCGCGTTGCCGATCGCCGTCGACGGCAGCGGCCTGGCGACCCACGGGTTGCCCGAGGACGAGCGCGTGCGGCTGGTCTATGTGACGCCGTCGCACCAGTTCCCCATGGGGGCGGTGCTGCCGGTCGCGCGCCGGCTGGAGCTGTTGAGCTGGGCCGCACGGCAGCGTGCCTGGGTCATCGAGGACGACTATGGCGGCGAGTTCCGCTATGGCCAGCGGCCCATCGATGCCTTGCAGTCGATGGACGGCGATGGCCGGGTTATCTACGTTGGCAGCTTTTCCAAGGCGCTTTCGCCGCAGTTGCGGCTGGGCTACCTGGTGCTGCCGCGCGCGCTGGTCGCGGTGTTTCGCGAGGCCAAGCGGATGATGGATCGCCACTCGCCGCGCTGGGAGCAGAACGTGCTTGCCAGCCTGATCGAGAGCGGCACCTATGAGCGTCATGTTCGTCGCCTGCGCCGCGAGAACGATCGGCGCCGCAAGGCGCTGCTGGGGGCGGTCGAGCGGCATCTGACGGGGCTCGGTTACCTGGTCGGGATGGCCGCCGGGCTGCACGGCGTGCTGTGGTTGCCTGGCCTGTCCTGCGAGGATGAAGCTGCGTTGCAGGCCGGCGCGTTGGCGCTGGGGGTGGGCGTGTATCCGCTCTCGCCACTGTTTGCCGACCCGGCTTCGACCGCGCCGCAGCGCCCCGCCGGATTGATCCTTGGCTATGCCGGCCTGAGCCCCCAGGACATCGAGGAGGGCGTTGCCTTGCTCGCGCGAGTGCTTCGCCAGCGGCTGGCCGACCATGTTCAGCCAGGCATGTAGACCCCTGGCACCGGGGCGCCAGCACTGTCCGCCGACAGATAACCTCGGCAATATCCGGTTCGTCGATGGCCTGTTCGCGGTAAGATGGCAGCGGTTCCAGTCGAGCAGCCGGCGGCTTCGGTCGTTCCCCAGAGCCCTCGATCCGACAGTAAAAGAGCCCAGTGAACCACCCGGACACACTATTTTTTGAGCAATGCGACAGGCCAGTGCCCGCTATCTGGCGTGAGGCCAGCCTGCATCGCGTCCACCCTCAGCAGTCGACGGTAACAGCATGATCGAAGTAACCGAGGTTTCCATCGCGCAATTGCGCGCCGCGCTCGAATCCGGCCAGACCACGGCGGTAGAACTGGTTCAGGCCTATCTCGCCCGGATCGATGCCTACGACGGCCCCGACACGCCCACCGCGCTCAACGCGGTGGTGGTGCGCAACCCCGAGGCGCTCAACGAGGCCAGGGCCTCCGATGCGCGCCGTGCGCGCGGCGAGACCCTGGGCCCGCTGGACGGCATTCCCTACACCGCCAAGGACAGCTACCTGGTCAAGGGCCTGACCGCAGCGTCGGGCAGCCCCGCCTTCAAGGACCTGGTCGCCTATCGCGACGCCTTCACCATCGAGCGCCTGCGCGCCGCCGGGGCGATCTGCCTGGGCAAGACCAACATGCCGCCGATGGCCAACGGCGGCATGCAGCGGGGCGTCTACGGCCGGGCCGAGAGCCCGTACAACGCCGACTACCTGACCGCACCCTTTGCCTCGGGCTCGTCGAACGGTGCCGGCACGGCGACCGCCGCGAGTTTTTCCGCCTTCGGCCTGGCCGAGGAAACCTGGTCGAGCGGCCGCGGACCGGCGTCGAACAACGGCCTGTGTGCCTACACCCCGTCGCGCGGGGTGATTTCGGTCCGCGGCAACTGGCCGCTGACGCCGACCATGGACGTGGTGGTGCCGTACGCCCGGACCATGGCCGACCTGCTGGAAGTGCTCGATGTGGTGGTCGCCGAAGACCCGGACACCCGTGGCGACCTGTGGCGCCTGCAGCCCTGGGTGCCGATTCCGAGCGTGGCTTCGGTGCGGCCCGGGTCCTATCCGGCGCTGGCGGTTGGCACGCAGGCCCTGGCCGGCAAGCGCCTGGGCGTGCCGCGCATGTTCATCAACGCCGACCCTGAGGCGGGCACCAGCGAAGCGCCGGGCATCGGCGGCCCGACCGGGCAGCGCATCCACACCCGCGCCTCGGTGATCGACCTGTGGCAGCAGGCACGCCAGGCCCTGGAAGCGGCCGGTGCCGAAGTGGTCGAGGTGGATTTCCCGCTGGTGTCCAACTGCGAGGGCGACCGCCCCGGAGCGCCGACGGTGTTCACCCGCGGGCTGGTGTCCAAGGAGTTCCTGCACCATGAACTGTGGGACCTGAGCGCCTGGGCGTTCGACGATTTCCTGCGGGCCAACGGCGATCCGAAGCTGAACCGTCTGGTGGATGTCGACGGGCCGAAGATTTTCCCGCATGACCCGGGCACCTTGCCGAACCGCGAGGGCGACCTGGCCGCCGGCATGGACGAGTACGTGCGCATGGCCGAACGTGGTATCACCCCGTGGAACGAGATCAGCACGCTGCCTGATGGCCTGCGCGGGCTGGAGCAGACCCGGCGCATCGACCTCGAGGACTGGATGCAGGAGAAGGGGTTGGACGCGGTGCTGTTCCCGACCGTGGCCGACGTCGGCCCGGCCGATGCCGATGTGAATCCGGTGTCCGCCGACATCGCCTGGAGCAACGGTATCTGGGTGGCCAACGGCAACCTGGCGATCCGTCACCTGGGCGTGCCGACGGTCACCGTGCCGATGGGCGTGATGGCCGATATCGGCATGCCGGTGGGGCTGACCTTCGCCGGCCGTGCCTATGACGACTCGGCGCTGCTGCAACTGGCCGCGGCGTTCGAGGCGACCGGCAGCAAGCGCCTGGTTCCGCCGCGGACTCCGCCGCTGGGCGCCGGCAAACAGTAAGCACCGAAACGGGATTGGCGTCACGCTGGCGCCCATCCGTCTGTTCATCTCGAACCAGAGCTCTCTGGCCTTATGCCTGGTCTTTCTCGGCGGACCTGGCCTGCGCCCGGTACTGCTTCACTTCGCCCAAGCGCAGGTCTTCGGGCAGCCCACCACGATGCTTGCTGTGGCCGACGCGCTGGGCGTTGTAGATACCGGTATGGCCCGACACCAGATAGCTGGCGACGCAGGCGATGGCGGCGAACGGCGCGATCTCGGCACCGAACAGCTCCATGGCCATGACGATGGTTGCCAGCGGGGTGTTGGCCGCCCCGGCGAATACCGCGACGAAGCCGAGCCCGGCGAGCATGGCGAACGGCAGGTGCAGCAGCGGTGCCAGGGCGTTGCCCAGGGTGGCGCCGATGTAGAACAGCGGCGTCACTTCCCCGCCCTTGAACCCCGACCCCAGCGAAGCCACGGTGAACGCCAGCTTGCCGAACCAGTCCCACGGCGCCAGCGGCATCTGGAATGACTGGACGATACCGGGAATGCCCAGGCCGATGTACCGGTGGGCATCCAGTGCCCACACCGCGACGGCGATCACCACGCCACCGAGCAGTGGCCGCAGCGGCGGGTAGCCGACCCGCCGTTTCACCCAGGCGCCCAACCGGTGGGTGGCGGTGGCGAACAGCAGGCCGGCGAGGCCGAAGACGACACCGGCCAGCATCGTCGCCGTGATGCTCCAGAACTGCACCGGCACCACTTCGCCGATCGGGTAATGGGTATGCGCCACTCCCCAGGCCAGGCCGACCTGGTCGGCGACGATGGCCGCGACCATGCAGGGGAACAGCGCGTCATAGCGCATCCGGCCGATGGCCAGCACCTCCAGCCCGAACAGCGCCCCGGCCAGCGGTGTGCCGAACACCGAGGCGAAGCCGGCGCTGATGCCGGCCATGAGCATGATCCGCCGGTCTTCCCGGCGCAGACGCAGCCAGTGGGTGATCTGATCGGCCAGGGCGCCACCCATCTGCACCGCGGTGCCTTCGCGACCGACCGAGGCGCCGAACAGGTGCGACACCAGTGTGCCGCCCAGCACCAGCGGCACCATGCGCAGTGGCACGGTCTTCTTCGGGTCGTGGATCTCGTCGATCAGCAGGTTGTTGCCGGCGTCCACCGGCTTGCCCAGCCAGTGATAGACCAGGCCGACGGCGAGGCCGGCCAGCGGCAACAGCCAGATCACCCACGGATGGCTTTCGCGCCATTGGGTCGCATGCTCCAGCGAGAACAGGAAGAACGCCGAGGCACTGCCGGCCAGCAGGGCTATGGCACTGGCCAACAGCAGCCATTTGCCGAGGTAGGGCAGGAGATCGAGTTGTTCGGGGCGTGAAAGTCTGGACATAGGGTCAGCCACAGTCATCGTTTGGGCCTGACCAGCAGGGATTCTGCACGCGCGCGCCTACAGACCCGAACTGGCCAGGTGTCTGTAGGCATCATCAGCTGCAGCAGCACAGCGGTTGGGAACGGAGGAATGCCATCTCCGGAGCGCCGATCATAGCCAGTGGCAATGGGCTTGTAAAATCTTGTTACGTGTTCGGCCCGGTGTGTTGGGCCTTGATGATCAATGAAGCTGGCAACGGCGCTTCGGGCAGACGCGGTTCCTCCATGGACTCCAGCCGCCAGGCCGGGGCGAGGGTGGCGAGCCAACTGCCCAGGGTGCGGTAGAACCAGGGCATCGGCTGCCAGTCGCCGGGGCCCATCGCGGTGAAATGTTCCATTCGCCAGCCGTCCGCGTAGGGTGGCTCCGCGCACAGTGGGTGTAGCGTCTGGATGATCAGGTGGGCGTCGGGGCGGACCGTGCGGGCGAGGGCGGCCAGCAGTTCGGCGGTCTGCTCGTCGAGCAGGGAGAAGTTGCAGACGATCACGTCGAAGTCTGTGCCGAGCCGTTGCGGTTCAGCAATGATCTGGGCGTAGGACAGGCAGTGGAAATCGCCCGCGCCGGCTTGCGTCGCCAACTCCAGCAGCGGTGGCGAGACATCGACGCCGGTGAGCTGGCCGCCGTGTTCGGCCAGGGCCCGGCACAACCAGCCTTCGCCACAGCCGACGTCCAGCACCCGGCCCGGCAGGCAGGGCCGCACGGCGTTGATGATCGCGGCGTTGGTGACTTCGCGGCGACTGCGTATCTGCCCCTCGCGGATCGCCGTGGCCCAGGCCCGGGCGTTGCCGGTCCAACTGTCGATCAGGGCTTTCGAGGGATCATCGTGCATGTCAGGCGCCTTGCCGGGAGGATTCTCCCCGGCAGTGTGCGGCCGAATGCACGTTCGTGGCCAGTACGTCTTGCGGGGTTACAGGGTGAACTTGCCCACCAGTGTCTGCAGGTGGTTGCCCAGACGGGTCAGCTCGACACTCGACGCGGCGGTTTCCTCGCTGGCGGTCGAGGTCTGCTCGGAAATGTCGCGCACGTTGATCACGCTGCGGTTGATTTCTTCGGCCACCGCGCTCTGCTGCTCGGCGGCGGTGGCGATCTGGTGGTTCATCGACTCGATGGCCTGTACCGATTCGCTGATGCCATGCAGCGAGGCGCCGGCCCGGCGGGTCAGTTCGACACTGCTGTCGGTCAGGGCACGGCTGCTGTCCAGGCTGCTGGCGACCTTGTCGGTGCCGCCTTGCAGGCCGCTGATCAGTTGTTCGATTTCTTCGGTGGAGCTCTGGGTGCGTTGCGCCAGGCTGCGTACCTCATCGGCCACCACGGCGAAACCGCGACCGGCCTCGCCGGCCCGGGCCGCCTCGATGGCGGCGTTGAGCGCCAGCAGGTTGGTCTGTTGCGCCACCGACTTGATGACGTCGAGCACACTGCCGATCCTCTCGCTTTCCTGCTTGAGGTCGCTCATTGCCAGGGTGGAGTTGCCGACCTCGTCGGCCAGCCGCTCGATCTGCGTCATGGCCTGGGCCAGCACCTCGTCGCCTGCGCGCGCCTCGTGGCTGGCGTTGACCGCGGCGCTGGAAGCCTGTTCGGCGTTGCGTGCCACTTCCTGTACGGTCGCCGCCATTTCGTTCATGGCGGTGGCGACCTGGTCGGTCTCGTGTCTCTGGTTGTTGACTCCCTTACGGGTCTGTTCAGTGACAGCCGACAGTTGCTCGGCGGCGCCGGAGATGCGGATCACGCCGTCGCGCAGGCCACCGATCAGCTCGCGCAGGTTGAGGGTCATGCGCTGCATGCTCAGTTGCAGCAGGCCCAGTTCGTCACGGCGCGAAACCGTCGCGTTGTCGCTCAGGTTGCCGCTGGCCACCTGTTCGGCCCGGCGCAGGGTTTCCATCAGCGGGCCGACGATCAGCCGGGTGATGACCCAGGCGGCGATGATGCCGAGCAGCAGGGCGGCGAGCAGGGCGCCGGCGAGCAGGTTACGGGCGGCCTCGACATCGTCGCGACGCTGGTCGATCTGGTCCTGGGACAGCTGCTGGGTGGCCGCGAGCAGGTTCTTGATGTCGCCATCGAGTTGCACCTGAGCGCTGTCGGCCTTGTCCTGGGCATCGGAGAACAGGGCAACGGTGTCGCGGTAGCTGCTCATGGCCTGCTGCAGGCGCTGCACGTCGGCGGTCATGGCGGCCGGGAGGTGGCTGAGGAGGGTCTTGATGTAGGCGATAGCGTCATCGATCGCCTCCTTGGCCGGCTTCTGCAACTCGGGCTTGAGGCTGTAGCTGTAACCGCGCAACTGGAAGCGGGCTTGCTGGACCACCGTCTGTGCTTTCACCAGGCTGTCGATCTGGGCCTGGTCGCCGCTCGGCGAAGTGGCCATCTCCATCAGTTTCTTCAACTGGGCGACGGCTTCGTCGGCGTGACCGCCAAACACCGCGCGAGTCGCATCCCGGGCCTGGACGGCCTGGCTGAAGTCGTTGAAATGCGCCCGGTAGCTCTTGGCGACCGTGCTGGCGTTTTCGAGGAGGGGCCGGCTGGCCGGGGAGTGGAACACCGAGCGGTCGTTGGCCAGGTGACTGTCGAGGCTGTCGAGCAGTTTGACCACGGCGGCGGCGCGCTCGGCGTTCGGGTTGATGCTGTAGAACAGCCGGGCATTGCGCACGTCGCGGGTCAGGTCGTTGAGCTTGGCAATGTCGAGGATGCGGTCGCTGCGGTCGCCAAGGGCCCGGATGCCCAGCCAGCCGGTGGTGGCGATCAGCAGGGTCAGCAGCATGACGACCCCAAAGCCCAGGGTGAGCTTGGCTCTGACACTGATGTTTTCCAACAGCCTGTTGAGTGGGGCAAGCATTCGGGCAATCTCCGCCGGGATAAACCGCTGGTATGAAAGAGGATACGTGCCGATCGAAGGGGCACGGCCGGAGTATCGGTCGAGGAAATTGAAACTTTATGTTTCAGGGCGTGTAATTTCCCACGGGCTTTTGGCGCGAATGCCGTGAGGTGCACGCGGTGTGAGGGCATGACGGGGCAGGCCGCTTCTGGGATACTTTGGGTCTTTCGTCAGAAGACAGCGTCGAGCCTTGCAGGGACCTGCCCTGAGTGGCGTGGGACCAGGAGGCAATAAGGATGTTGGCGGTACTCAAGCGTTATCCGACTTCGGTCAATCTGCTGCTGTTTTCAACGTTGATCCTCACCCTGGGGCGGGCGATTACCCTGCCTTACCTGGTGATTTTCCTGTCCACCCAGTTTTCCCTGGCGATCAGCGAGATCGGCCTGACGGTCGGCTGCGCGCTGGTGGCCGGCTCGCTGCTGAGTGTCTACAGCGGCTACCTGACCGACCGCGGCTCGAGTTTTCGCCTGATCCTGGGTTTCACCGTGCTGTTCATGCTCGGTTTCATCGGCATGTGCATCACCCATCGGCTCTGGTTGTTCTTCCTTTTCCTGGTGCTGTTCAACTTCGCCTATGCGGCGGTCGACGTGGTGGTCAAGGCGACCCTCGGCCGCGTACTGGCGGAAGCGGAGCAGGCCGGGGTGTTCTCGGCGCGCTACACGCTGATCAACATCGGCTATGCGGTGGGGCCGTTCGTGGGCGCGGGCCTGGCGCACCTGGACGTTCGGCTGCCGTTCGTGGTCTCGGCGCTGCTGGGCGCGCTGGCGTTCCTGGCGTATTACCACTTCGGCGAGCGGCACCTGGCGCCGGTCGACCGGACCCGCGCGCCGGTGTCCTTCATCGGCGTGGGACGGATTCTGCTCAGGGACAAGCGCCTGGTCTGTTTCACCCTCGGTGGCCTGCTCAGCGCGGTGGTGTTCGGGCAGTTCACCGCGTACCTGTCGCAGTACCTGGTGACCACCACCAGCCCGGAGTTCACCTACCGCATCATCAGTGCGGTGGTGGCGGTCAATGCGGTGGTGGTCATCGGTTTGCAGTTCCTGGTGGGCAAGCGCATCAGCCATGAGCACCTGAACCTGTGGCTGACGGCCGGCTTCACTCTGTTCCTGCTGGGGGTGACGGGTTTTGCGTTGTCGAGCACGGTGTTGCACTGGTCGCTGGCGATGGCGGTGTTCACCCTGGGGGAAATCATCGTGTTTCCGGCCGAGTACATGTTCATCGACCGGATCGCCCCGGCGCACCTGCGCGGCATGTACTATGGGGCACAGAACCTGTCGGCCCTGGGTGGCGCGATGGGGCCGGTGCTCTGCGGCTTTGCCCTGGCCTGGTGGGCGCCGCAGTTCATGTTCTACATGCTGGCCGGGTTCATCATTGCCGGTGGCTGTTTCTACCTGATGGGGGCCAGTTATGCGCGCCAGCATGAGGCGGCGGGGCAGAGCGGGCGCTGACGGCATTCAGGTGCAAGGCTGGGCGGCCCATTCGCGGGCAAGCCCTGCACCGTCCACACGGCCGCCTTCGCCGGCAAGCCGGTTCCCACAGGAGGGCGCGCCAGGCACAGGGGCGGTGTGGCGTGAACCCAGCAGGTTTAGCGGGTGACGCCCTTGGCCTTGGCACTGGCCATCTGCTGCGGCTTGCAGTTGAGGTAGGTCGAGGACTTCAGCCAGTGCCGGTCAGGGTACCAGGAGAACATGAACTGGCCGTCCTTGAGCTTGTCGACCACCTGCTTCGCCACCTGCGGGCGCACGGCCGGGCAGCCCTGGCTGCGGCCGATGCGGCCTTCGCGCTGGCTCCACAGGGGGCTGACGTAGTCTGCGGCGTGGATCACGATGTCGCGGTCGCGGGCACGGTCGTTGAAGCCCGGTTCCAGGCCGTCCATGCGCAGCGAGTAGCCATGGGTGCCCTCGTAGCTCTCCTGGGTGCGGAACAGCCCCAGGCTCGACTGGTAGCTGCCGACCCGGTTGGAGAAACGGGTGGCGAAGTTCTCTCCGGATTTCTGCCCGTGGGCGACCAGGTCACGCAGTACCAGGGTGCGCTTGCGCAGGTCGAAGATCCACAGGCGGCGGGCCGTGGAGGGCAGTGAATAGTCGATCACCGCCAGGCGCTCGGACTGTTCATGGCCGCGACCGACTGCACACTGCATGGCATTCAGCGCGCTTTTGAGCACCAGGGGGTTGAGTTCCGGCGCGGCGTGGGCGAGGCTGCCGTACAGCGTCGGTTTTGCCGCGCTGGCGGCCAGGGCTGAACCGAAGGGTACGGCCAGGGTCAGAATAATCAGGCAGAGTCGATAGCAAGATGTCAGCATGTAGAGAGCGTCTCCGCCTTCAGTGCAGGTTCATGCATCCCATGGGTTGTGCGATCCCGGCTGTCTCGAGGGTTTTCGCCTCTGTCATAACCTTAGACCGCCCGCGCGATAATCGTGGATGGGAGCCTAGCCCTTGTTCAAAAAACACGCATGTTACTTGAGCCTTTGCCTGCTCGTTGCACCACTGGTCGCGACGGCCGACGATCTGCTCGGCGATCCCCCCACGCCGTTGCAGGCGGCGCTTGCCCAGTTGCCGACGAGCTGTCCGGGCCTGGCCGCGCAGCTGGATGCGCCGACACAGCTGAGGTTGCAGGCGTTCTACCAGCAGCAGGGGAATGTTCCGCTCTGGTCCGTCGAAGGGCGTCTGGCGGCGTTGCAGGCCCAATTGCCACTATTGGCTGACGATGGGCTGGACCCGGCACGCTATCCGCTGGCCCGGGAGCCGGGCGCGGGTGATCCGCTGTGCAGCGATATCCAGATCAGCCGGCAGTATCTGCAAGCCCTGCATGACCTGCGTTATGGGCGCCTGTCACAGGCGCGTTTCGAGCCGCTCTGGCGTTCCCAGCCACCCACCGGCGAACCCGATGCCGAGCTGCTGACGCTGGCCGCGACCGGCTTGCAGGACCTGGCCCAGGCCTTCGATCAGGCTCGCCCGCATGCCGAGTTGTACCGCAGCCTGCGCAGCGCCTATGCGGCGCAGCGCCAGCAGCCGCTGCCGCATTGGTCTGAACTCGCCTCCGGTCCGCTGTTGCGGCCCGGCATGGAGGACGCACGGGTGCCGGCCCTGGCCCGGCGCCTGCTGGCCGAAGGTTACCTGCAGCGCCTGCCCGCCGGTCCTGAAAAGGTCTACGGCGAGGACCTCGCCGAGGCGGTCAAGCACTTCCAGTACCGGCATTCGCTGCAGGCCGACGGGGTGATCGGGCCTGGCACGCTGGTCGAGCTGAACATCAGCCCGGCGCTGCGCCGCGAACAGTTGCGGCTGAACCTTGAACGTTTCCGCTGGCTGGCTCCGGACCTGGAGCCCGAGGGCGTGCTGGTGAACGTCGCGGCGGCGCAGTTGAGCTTCTATCGTGACGGTGAACCGCTGTGGCAGACGCGCCTGCAGGTCGGCCGGGCCGATCGGCAGACGCCACTGCTCAAGTCACGCATCACCCGCCTGACCCTGAACCCGACCTGGACTGTCCCGCCGACCATCCTTCGCGAGGACAAGCTGCCGGCCATCCGTCCTGACCCCGCGGCCTACCTCGCCCAGCAGAACCTGCAGGTGCTCGACAGCGAAGGGCGCCCGCTGGCGGCGAACGAAGTCGACTGGGAACGACCGGGCAACATCCTCCTGCGCCAGGGCGCCGGCCCGCGCAACCCGCTGGGGAAGATCGTCCTGCGTTTCCCCAACCCGTTCTCGGTGTACCTGCACGACACCCCCAGCCAGCCGCTGTTCTCCAAGGGGCCGCGGGCGTTCAGCTCGGGTTGCGTGCGGGTCGAGCAGCCGTTGCATCTGCGTGATCTGCTGTTGAGCAGCACCGAGCGAACCCGCACCGATGACCTGCTGGCCAGCGGTACCACTCATGAGTACCGGCTGACAGCCCCGGTGCCGATCGTGCTGGGGTACTGGACGGTGCAGGTCGACCACGATGGCGCCTTGCTCTACGCGCCGGATATCTATGGGCGTGACCCCGTGCTCTTGAAAGCCCTGGGCAGTTCCTCCTGATCGCGGCGAAGGTGAAGGACTGATTTGTTCCCTATTGCTACCTGTTTTTTGTATATTAGGTAGCAATGGGGAGTGTTGGTATTCACATGTTTGAAGAGTTCTACACCGTTGCCCAGGCTGCCGAGCGTTTGCAATTGCACGCCAAGACGGTCCTGCGCTTTATCCGCGAGGGCCGTCTGGCGGCGACTCGCATTGGCAAATCCTATCGGTTGAAGGCCGCAGACGTGGCGGCCTTTGCCGGCAGGGCGGCGGCCGAAAACCTGCCACCTGAGCCGCTTCGCGCCACCTGTATCGTCGAAGTGCCCGCACTGTCGGTGCCGCAGGCCGAGCGTCTGGTCACCCTGTTGCAGGCCACGCTGATGGGACGTCGTGGCGAGGCCGAACCGATCCAGTGCCAGACCGCCCATGACCTGTCGCGCTCGCTGCTCAAGATCGTGCTGATCGCGGCACCCGCCGATGCGGCGGCGCTGTTGGCGACGATCCAGGCACTGGTGGACGACTTCCAGTGAGCCGTTTCTACAAGTCGGCGGCCCTTGAGCGGCAGGTGCTCGACCGTTACCGGGCGGTACTGTCGAGCTGGCCGGTGCCGAACCAGCAGTTGCGGTTGCAGACGTCGCATGGGGAAACCTTTGTCGTGGCGTGTGGTGACCCGAGCGCAACGCCGGTGGTGCTGCTGCACGGCTCGCTGTCCAACGCGGCCGCATGGATGTTCGAGGCGGCCGATTGGTCCCGGCATTTGCGCGTCTACGCGTTGGATATGATCGGCGAGGCGGGCTTCAGCGCCGCGACCAGACCGGCCCTGGCCAGTGGCGCCTATGCCAGTTGGCTGGCCGAGGTGCTGCAGCAGTTGGGGATCAATAGGGCGGCGCTGGTGGGCGCTTCTCTGGGTGGCTGGCTGGCCGTGGATTTTGCTTCGCGCCATCCCGAGCGTGTGGGGCAGTTGGTATTGCTCTATCCCTCGGGCATCGGCCGGCAACGGGCGTTCTGGTACAAGGCGCTGCCGTTACTGTTGCTGGGGGAGTGGGGGCGCCGTCGGGTTCGGCGACAGGTACTCGGGGCTCCTCCCCGGGCTTGTCGGCC
This sequence comes from Pseudomonas sp. Tof1, assembly GCF_055390395.1. NCBI lineage: Bacteria > Pseudomonadati > Pseudomonadota > Gammaproteobacteria > Pseudomonadales > Pseudomonadaceae > Pseudomonas > Pseudomonas sp. Tof1. The sequence goes on from NZ_AP024344.1 coordinate 2,642,494, forward strand.
GAGGCGCTCGGGGTATTCGAGTTGATGGAACTGATCGGCCGCAGCCTCAAGCCCCGCCTGGAAAAGGTACCGGTCCTCGATGATGCGGCACTGCGTCGCCTGAATATGCCGCTGTTGGTGGTGGCCGGGGGCAGAGACGTATTGCTCGACAGCCGTGAGACCATGGCGCGTGTGGCGGCTCATGTGCCCCATGCGGTTACCCGTCTGGTTGCCGAGGCGCCGCACTATGTCCGGGGCAGGGCGACGAGGTACTGGCGTTTCTGCGCAGCGGGAAGGAGGCCCCCCATGCATGAGCACACAGTGGTTCGAATGGGCTCCGTGCGGGTGCTGGCCTGCGCCGACAGCGGCGCAGTGCTGGTGCATGAGCAGGATGCTCGCGAGCTGATCGCCGCCGCCTGGGAGGTGCAGGCGAGCTGGCTGGCAATTCCCGTGGAACGCCTGGCCCCAACGTTCTTCGATTTGCGCAGCGGCCTGGCCGGCGCGCTGTTGCAGAAGTTCGTCAACTACCGGCTGCATGTGGCCGTCATCGGTGACCTATCCGCCCATACCCGAGGCAGCAAGGCCCTGGCCGAGTTCGTGGCCGAGTCCAATGCCGGTGGGAACGTCTGGTTCGTTTCCTCCCGGGCGGCCTTGCAGGCCCGCCTGACGGAAACTGCAATTGAGCGCTGACACGACGATTGCGCCAGTGCGGCAGGTGCCGAGACGGTGTTCCTTGACTATACCTACCTTTCCTGTACCGGTAGTGGCCAGCCAAAAGGAGTGTCGGCATGAAGTCAGGATTGATGATCGGTGCGTTGTGCGTCGCCGCGTTTGCGGTGGTCGGTTGTGCGGGCCAGTCCGCTCAATCCGATCACTACTCGGGTTTTCTCAAGGATTACAGTCTGCTCAAGCGGGAGAAGACCCCCTCGGGGGCCGAGGTGATGCGCTGGGTCGACCCCCGGCTTGAGCCAAGGAAATACACCCGCGTCTATATCGAGCCGACCCAGCTGTATCCCGCGCCCCAGCCCACGGCGCAGATCCCCCTGGCGACCTTGCAGGGCATCACCCGCTACTACGACCAGGCCCTGCAGCGTGAGCTGGGCAAATCCCTGCCGTTGGCCAACGGGCCCGGCCCCGGCGTGGTGGTGGTCCGCGCGGCGATCACCGCGGTCAGCAGCAAGACCGAAAGCCTCAAGCCCTACGAGCTGGTGCCAATCGCCCTGGTAGCGGCGGCGGTCAGCACGGCTTCGGGGATTCGTGACCAGCAAACCACGCTGGCGACGGAAACCGCCTTTCTCGATGGCCAGAGCCACGCGGTGATCGGCGAGGTGGTCCGCCAGGGTACCGGCAAGCCGTTGGAAAACACCAGCCAGGTGATGCAACCCGATGATGTGAAAGCGGTCATTGACGGCTGGGCGGCGGACATGCACCAGTCCTACCTCCGGCTGCAGCGACACTGAGCCGGGCCGGGCAGGCGTTTCACCTGCCCGGTCGTTCCTCGGGTGGAGGCAGGCTCAGTTCGAAGGTGGCGAACCTCAGCCGGTCGGCCAGCCGCTCCCGTGTCAGGGCGAACAGCTCCTTGAGGCAGGGCAGTTCGAAATGCGCCCGCATGGGTGCCAGGGCGCTCCAGTAGCCGGTCAGGATCCAGGCACGCGGGCATGAGGTGCTGCGCGCCAGGCTGTAGGCCGTGCAGCCGGAGCCGGTTTGCAGGGCCTCGAGCAGGTGGCCCAGGCGATCCTGCAGGGCTGTGGTCGCCTGGCCGAGTGCGCGGATTTCAACGGTGCTGATGGCAACCAGGGGCAGGGCCCCCTCTATCGTGGATGGAATGGGTTGCACGGCCTTCGCCTCAGTTCGCCAGGTAGTCCCGGGCCCGTGCCAGGGCTTCGTCGCGGCTGGCGACGATCAGCATCGGGTAGCCCCAGAATTTCTCGTAGGCGGGGGCGAAGGACTCGGTCGCCGCCCGGGTCGCCGCGTCGGCCTCGACATAGATCGCCACCTTCACGAAGGCCCGCAGCGGCTCCCTGTGGCGTTTCATCCACAGCGAAACCTGCTTTCGCTCCTCGTGGGTGTGCTCATAACGACCTTCGCCGAGGCCCTCCTCGTTGAGCAGAACGAAGGGCTGCTGACGTTCCAGCAAGGCTTCGAAGCCGGCGAAGGGGTTGTCGTCGGCGGCCAGGCCTGTCCGGTTTGCCTGCATCCAGACCAGTGGGAAGTGGGTGTCATCGACCTGCATGTCCGTTCTCCTGGGTTTTCACTGCAATGACTTCACGATACCCCGCCCCTGGCTGGACGTCATTGCGCAATATGGCCACACTATTGTTCAAAACGGCCAAGGGCCGTTCATCATTCAAGGACAGCCCGGCATGCTACAGATTCCTTTCGACGACCCGGCAGGCTACGGGGCGGTCGACGAAATCCCCCGTCCCGTTTATGCCCTGCATGCTTCGCGGGTCTCCGACGGCTGGGAGTATGACCTCCACCAGCATCGCAAGGCGCAGCTGTTGTATTCGGTGCGTGGCATCCTCAGTTGCGAGGTCGACGAGGGGGTCTGGATCGTGCCGCCGCAGTGCGCGGTCTGGATCCCCGGTGGCCTGCAGCATGTGGCGCGCAGTGCCGGCGAGACGGAGTGCTACTGCCTGTTCGTCGAGCCCGATGCCGCACCGGACCTGCCGAAGTTCTGCTGCACCCTGACCGTGTCGCCGCTGCTGCGTGAACTGCTGTTGCGGGCGGCGAGCTTTCCCCAGTTGTATGCCGAACAGGGGCGTGAGGCGCGGCTGGTGGCGACGCTGCTGGACGAGCTGTGCCAGGCCCCGGTGGAAGACCTGCATCTGCCCATGCCGCGGGATCGGCGCCTGCGTCAGTTGGCCCAGGCACTGCTGGCCGAGCCCAGCGCCAGGATTGCCATGGGTGAGTGGGCGCGCCGCATCGGCATGAGCGAGCGCAGCATGAGCCGCCTGCTGCTGCAGGAGACCGGGGTGAGCTTCGGCCGTTGGCGCAGGCAACTGCATGTCATTCTTTCGTTGCGCCGCTTGAGTCGGGGTGAAAGCGTGCAGACCGTGGCCCTGGACCTGGGCTACGAGAGCTCCAGCGGTTTCGTCACCATGTTCCGCAAGGCCGTCGGCAAGCCGCCGGCGCGTTACCTGCTGGAACGGACTGCGGAACTGTCCCGCGAGGGCGACTTCGCCAGGGTGCCGGGCATCGTGCTGGCCGGCGAGCCGGACCGGCAATGATTCACGCCCGGCGGGCGTTGCGCACGAGCGCTTTGCTGATGGCCGGATAGTGCGCGGGTGGCAGGTCGTGACCCATGCCTTCGATCAGCAGGAACTCGGCACCCGGGATCGACGCCGCGCTGTCCTGGCCGCAGGCGGGCAGGATCAGCGGATCGTCCGCGCCATGGATGACCAGCGTCGGAGCACGGACAGCCACCAGGCGCGAACGCAGGTCGCCGGTGACGGCGATGGCCGCGATCTGCCGTGGCGTGCCGCCGCTGCCGCGGGCGCGACGGCGCTCCTCCAGGACCAGTTCGCGATGGGCTGCTTCGTCGAAGGGCTGGCCACTGCCGGCGATACGCCGGGCAAATGCCAGGCTGTGGGCCAGGAACGCGGCTTCGTCGGTGGCCGGGTCGGGTGCCGGACGCATCAGCATCGCCATGACCTCAGGGGCGGCCTGGGGCAGGGCCGGGTTGCCGGTGCTGGACATGATCGAGGTGAGCGACAGCACCCGTTCGGGATGTTCGCAGGCCAGCAACTGGGCAATCATGCCGCCCATGGAGCGGCCCACCACGTGGGCTCGGTCGATGGCGAGGGCGTCGAGCAGGCCCAGGGTATCCCCGGCCATGTCGTGCAGGCTGTAGGGCACCTGGGGGCGTTGCCCGGCCATCAGGGCGGCGACCAGGGCGCCGAGGTCCGGCGTGCCGTGCTGGCCGAAGTGGGTCGAGCCGCCGCTGTCGCGATTGTCGAAGCGAATCACCCGGAACCCTTCGACCGCCAGGGCTCGGCAGAAGGGTTCGCTCCAGCGGATCATCTGGCTACCGAGCCCGGCGATCAGCAGGATCGCCGGGTCGTGGGGGTTGCCGAAACTGTCGTAGGCCAGTTCCAGGCCATTGGCGTGCAGGGTGGTCATGGGCGGGCTCCTTCGACAGCGGTGAATGGGGGGGGCGGTCATCGGCAGCAGACGCGAGTCTTCCAGGGCCGCGGTGCGGTGGCCGAGGCCTTCGAGGTAGCCGGCGTGGCTGGCGAAACCGAGAAAGGCTTCGACACTGCTCTGGCGTACCAGCATCACCCGGTCCCAGCGTTCGTTTTCGGGACCGATCAGCCAGGCTTGCGCGCTGCCCAGATAAAGCAGTTCGCCGCCGGTCTGGCGCAGCAGCGGCAGGGTGTGCCGGATATAACGCTCGAAGGCCTCGGCGCCACTGATGGGGGGCGCCGGTGCCAGTTCGGGGGTGGCGCCGTAGTCGGCGACTTCGCGAAAGCGCAGCAGGTTGAGCATCGTCACTTCGCCGACAAGGCCTCGCTGAATGAAACGTCGACCAGCCTCCCGGGTCGGCTCGAGATGGCATCGGGCAGTGGGGGCGCTCATCGTGACTCCTGTCATTGGGTGGTTTACCGGGCGTTGTCCCTGGGGGCGAAGGCCAGACGCAGTGCGTGCTCGCGGATATCCTCGGGCCAGGTCGCGAGGCGTTGTTCCAGGCCCGCGCGGTCGTCGGCGAACAGTGCCCGGGTCGCTTCCTCGTAGTCGGGGAAGTCGCCGGCGATGGCCAGCATGAATTGGTAGGCGGCCTCCTGGGCCGCGCGCCGCTGCTGGCGTGAACCGCCGTTCTTGCGCGCGTCGTCGACCAGGCGGCGCAGCACGGCGGAAGCGCCGCCGGGTTGCTCCGCCAGCCATTCCCATTGTCGGGGCAGCAGGGTCACTTCGCGGGCCACCACGCCGAGTTTCGGCCGGCCACGGCCTTTCGGTTCCGTGGGCTGGTCCGCCGCGGGCACGGTGGGCGCGTCCTTGCGTGGACGATAGCGCCCGGCAGATGGCCGGGGTGGCTGGGACAGGCGCTCGATGATGTCGGCCTTGGTGCCACGCAGGTCCAGGTCGATGACCCGGCCGGTGCGGTCGTCGAACACCAGCACCGGACTGGCCGGGGCTTTTTCGTGAGTGGCCTTGACGGCCAGTGCCACCTCCACCAGCGGCCCTGCGCTCAATAGACGATGGGCCTCGAAGGCCGTGACAGGTTTTGTAAGCAGCTCGGACATTTGATCATCCCTCCTTGTGAGGAGGCTATTAATATCCGGGTATTAATTTTTAGTCAATATTGTCCGGGTAATAATTAGGCCTCAACGGCCTGACGATTTGTGCCGGAACACCGCCTTATCTGATTTCGTTGCGCAGCTCCCGTACCCCACGGCCGAGTTTGCGTCGCAGCAGGTTGCGCAGGGTTGAGGCATCGGCGTAACCGACTTCGCCGGCTATGGCCTCCAGATCACCGCCGTTGGCCACCCGTTGCCTGGCCCGTTCGACCCGCAGGTCCTGGAAAAACGCCAGCGGCGATTTGCCCAGGACCGCCTCGGTGCGCCTTTGCAAGGTGCGCGGATGGACGTGCAGAGCCTGCGCCGCCTCCTTGAGAGAAAAGCCCAGGGCCAGGCGTCTGCGGGCCCAGCGCTCGAAACGCTGGATCAGTGCGTCGGCATGGGCCAGGTGGTCGGGAATGATGTATTGGCCCTGGGAGGCACGGGTGTCGATCAACAGGAAGCGTGCCACCCGTGCTGCCAGATCGGGACTGGCCTGGCGTACCAGCCAGAGTGCCAGGTCCAGATGGCCCATGGCAGCCCCGGCGGTCACCAGGTTGTCGCAGGCGATAACCATGTGCGAATCGTCCAGCTCGACCTTCGGGTAGCGTTGGCGAAACAGGGTTGCCAGGGGCCAACTGGTAGTTGCCCTGTGCCCGTCCAACAGGCCGGCATCAGCCAGGATGAAGGTGCCCAGGCAGGCCGAGGCGATCGGGATGCCGGCTGCGTGCCAGTCGCGCAGGCGGGCCTTGGCGTCTATCACGTCCCGGCGGTTCAGCGCCTCCAGCAGCCGCTCGGGTTGCTTGGTGTTGATCGCCGGCACGATCACCCAGTCGGGGCGGTGTCCGCACGCTGGGTCCTCGACCAGGGTGGTGAGCCCCATGGCTGTGCATACGGGGCTGTGCAGGCCGGTCAGGCGAACCTCGAAAGGCGTTTTGGCATCGCCGCTCCGGGCCATCAGTTCATTGGCGGTCGCGAAGGTATCCAGCAGCGCAGTCAGGCCGGTGTCGAAGACGCCATCAAGTACCAGAATATCGATTTTCATGTCGTGAATGATCGTAAAAAAGTCATTTATGAACATAGCTCATTCGCCTCAAGCGCAACAGACTGGTCGCGTCTCCCATCTGGAACGCACTCATGAAACTCACCTGCGAACTCTACTCATTCACCCTTGTCGTGCTGGCTACCGCGCTGATGTGGCTGCCCTACACCCTGGCCCGGGCAAGGATGCAGGGGCTGGCCTCGGCCTTGGGCAACCCCGACCCGGCCAAGCCGCAGGGGCCGCGCTGGGCACAGCGGGCACGTCTGGCCCATGCCAATGCGATCGAGAACCTGGCGGTGTTCGCGCCGCTGGTGCTGACTGCTGCCACGCTGGGCATCAGTACCCCGGCCACGGTCATGGCGGCCAAGGTCTTCCTGGGCGCGCGGCTGGTGCATTTCGCGGTGTACACCGGCGGTATCGCAGGCTTGCGCACCCTGGCCTTCCTAGTGGGTTTCGCGGCGACGCTGGTCTTCGCCTTTACCCTGATCGGCCAGTTGGGCTGATGGTTTTAACCACCTTGAAGGGTAGGCAGACGATGAACAGGAACGAGGTGATGCTCGATAATCCGACTTGGCATGCGCTGACGGGCCGGCAACGCGAACTGGGGGAGGGCGGTTGCCTGGCCCGGCGCTATCTGCCGGCGGTCAGTCCCTTTGCGGCAGTGGCGAGCCCGAGCCCGGAGGCGTTTCAGGCACTTGGCCGACTTATTGGCGAAACCGGCCCTGTGCTGATGCAGACGATCAGCACCTGCCCGCCGCTGGAGGCACTGCCGGTGCAGGCGCTGGGCGAGATACTGCAGATGGTCGCCATCGACCCTCCCGCTTCGGTCGACGAAAAGGATCTGCAGTGCCTAGGGCCTGCGGATACCGCGGCGATGCTGCAGCTGGCGCAGCAGACCCGCCCCGGCCCGTTCGGCCAACGCACTGGTGAAATGGGCCGCTACATTGGCCTGCGTGATCAAGGGCGATTGATCGCCATGGCCGGTGAACGGATGCGGCTCGACGGCTTCATCGAGATCAGCGCTGTCTGCGTGGACGAGGCCTACAGGGGGCGAGGTCTGGCCGCGCGGCTGATGAACAGCCTGCGCCGCGATATCCTGAGGCGTGGTGACCTGCCGTTTCTGCATGTGTTCAGTCACAACCGGTCGGCTGTCTCGCTCTATCGGCGGTTGGGGTTCGAAACCCGGCAGGTGTTTTCGTTATGGAGGATCGGCTGCACTGCCGACCCCTCTGCCGCTTGAACCCTCGTGCCCCGGCCCCGCCCGGGAGGGGCGCATCTGGTTAACGGCGATCTTCAATAGAGGCATGGCCTGACCCCATACCGACCCGGTCGGCTATTGTTGGATGACACAGTGCATGCCACCCCTACAGTAGGCCCACGGGTGCTCCGCACCGGTGCCCTCTCGCGCGAGGAAAGCAGCGTTGCCAGGGGCCATGCGTCCACTTGGTCAGTCAGTTGCTGGTGGCGTACGCCCGCTCCCGTGGGCTGTCACAGGCGGATGTTTTTCCGTACCGGTAATGGCTGGGCCTGCCGGGTGGACAATCCTTCGTCATACCCGGCCGGATGGGGGAAACCTGGCGATCAGGATCAATAGCGCTGCACCGTCGCCGGCGTCCGCTTGAGCAGCACCTTGCCCGCGCGGATCGACACCAGCACCTGGCCCTGGCGGCGGATCATCTCGTAGTCGTCCGGTGCCGACAGGATCAGCAGGTTGGCCGGGCGCCCGGTCTCGATGCCGTAGCGCTCGCCGAGGTTCAGGGTACGGGCGCTGTTGTCGGTGATCAGGTCCAGGGCGCGGGTGAGGTCCTGGTAGCCGAGCATGTGACAGATGTGCAGGCCGGCTTCGAGCACTCGCAGGATGTTGCCGTTGCCCAGGGGGTACCAGGGGTCGACGATGGAGTCCTGGCCGAAGCAGACGTTCAGGCCGGCCCGGTCCAGTTCGGCCACGCGGGTGACGCCACGGCGCTTGGGAAAGGTGTCGAAACGTCCTTGCAGGTGGATGCTCTCGGTCGGGCAGGAGACGAAGTTGAGCCCGGACAGCTTGAGCAGGCGGAACAGCTTGGAGCAATAGGCGTTGTCGTAGGAACCCATCGCCACGGTGTGGCTGGCGGTGACCCTGCTACCCATGTCGCGAACCCGCGCCTCTTCGGCGAGCACTTCGAGGAAGCGCGACTGCGGGTCGTCGGTCTCGTCGCAGTGCACGTCGACCAGGCAGCCGGTGCGCTCGGCCAGGTCCATCAGGAACTTCACCGAGGACACGCCCTGGTCGCGGGTGTTCTCGAAGTGCGGAATGCCGCCGACCACGTCGGCACCCAGCGCCACGGCCTCGGTCATCAGCTCACGGCCATTCTTGTACGACTCGATGCCTTCCTGGGGGAAGGCGACGATCTGCAGGTCGATCAGGTGGCGGGTTTGCTCGCGGACTTCGACCATGGCCTTGAGTGCGGCCAGGGTCGGGTCGGTGACGTCGACGTGGGTGCGCACGTGCTGGATACCGTGGTCGACCAGCATGTCGATGGTCTTGCGTGCGCGGGTCTTGGTGTCTTCATGGGTGACCAGGGCCTTGCGTTCGGCCCAGCGCTCGATGCCCTCGAACAGCGTACCGCTCATGTTCCAGCTCGGTTCGCCGGCAGTCAGCGTGGCGTCGAGGTGGATGTGCGGTTCGATGAAGGGCGCGGTGACCAGGTTCTGGTCGGCGTCCAGGTCCGCCGCTTGTGCCTGGGCCACGCCGGGCTGGGCGACGATGGCGCCGATGCGCTCGCCGTCGAGTTCGATGCGATAGAGGCCGGTCTTGCCGCGCAGGCGGGCATTGATGATGTTCATGCAGGCTCCTTACAGGTTTGAGTCATGCGCCAGGCCAGCAGGGCCACGGCGGCATTCATGCGAAACAGCGGGTCGTCCAGTGATTGCCCGCTTTGTTGTTCGATGCGCTGGATACGTTGGGCCAGCGTGTTGCGGTGGATCTGCAGGCGGCTGGCCGCCTTGAAGGTGTTGGCGTTTTCCTGGAGCAGAGCGTCGAGGGTTCTGAGCAGGGTCAGCGGCTGCTTGCGCCCGGTGCCGATCAGCGGGCCGAGGGTCTGCCTGACGAAGTCATCGATCAGTGTGCGGTCGCCGATACCCTGCAGCAGGCGCAGCACCCCCAGCTCGCTGAAGTCGCACAGGCCACTGGCCGGGCGCAGGCTTTCGGCGACGTCCAGCGCCTGGCGGGCCTCGCCCAGGGCCCGGCGATACTGCCCGCAGTCCTCGACGCGGCTGGCCAGGCCCATGAACAGGTTCAGCTCGCCGATCTGCCCGCTGGCGCTGCGATACAGCGCCGTGAGGGCCTGGGGTAGTTCGGCATGGTCGGCGAGCAGCAGCACGAACAGGTCGCCTTGCAGGATCACCGGCAGTGGTTCGGGTTGCTGGCGGCTCCAGGCTTCCAGGTGATCCTGCAACGCCTGGCGGGTCTTTTGCAGCAACTGTTCCGCCTGGTCGGGCGCGTGGCGCTCGAACAGCAGGTTGACCGCCGACAGCCGCAAGGCCAGCAGGCGCCGCAGTCCCTCGACCGGCAGTTGCGCATGGGCGGCGCGCTGGCGGGCGATGGCCAGGCTCGGGTAGTCGCCGGTCAGCAACTGGCCGAGAATGTCCTGCCGCGAGCGCCTGGCCTGGGCCATGTGCGCCAGCGCGGTACCGATGGCGTGGGTGACCACCACCATCTTCAGCAGGTAGGGTTGCTCGATCAGCGGCAGGCCGAGCTGTTCGGCGCGCTCGATGACCGCCTGGGGAATGCGCTGGATGAAGGCCTCGCCGGTGAGAATCACCAGCCCGGCGATGCCGACGGCGACCCCATCCTCGACCAGGCTGAGCAGGTTGCCTTCCTCGCGGCTGTGGTTGATGCCGGTGACGAACACCAGTTCGCCGCCCATCACCCACTCGGCGATGCCTTCGTTCTCGGCCACGTAGGGCCAGCGCACGCTGCGCTGCAGGTGAGCGGCGCCGGCACGGACGCGCAGTTCCTCAAGCCCGGGGAGCTTGAGGATTTCCTCGACCGTCAGGCTCATTGACCACCTTGCATGGGGTGAAGGGCACTGTCCCGGCCACGCAGTTCCACCAGGCCGATGTAGCACACCGCGGAGGCGGCGATGCCCACCAGTGGCGCAACCCAGGGCGAGCTGTACGCCAGCAGGGCGCCGACGGCATAGGCCACCAGCCCATTGAAGTTGTAGCGCGGCAGCTTGACGCTCGCCAGTTGCGGATACTTGCCGCGATGGCGGTACCAGAAATCGGCCATGATCACGCCGCCGATCGGCGGGATGATCGAGCCGAGCAGCACCAGGAACGGGATGAGCATTTCGTACATGCCGCCGATGGCCAGCAGGATGCCGACACCGGCCGCGGCCAGGGTCATGCTGCGACGACGCTCGCTGCGCAGCAGGTGGCAGGCCGCGGCCGAGACGTTGTAGATGGTCGGGCCCTGGATGGTCCACAGGTTCAGGCAGAGCATGACCACGGCGGCGAAGGACAGCCCCTGCAACATCATCACCTCGACGATGTCGGCCTGCTGGTAGACGATCGCGCACCAGGCGCCGGCGACGATCATCAGGCCGTTGCCGACCAGGAAGCTGATCACGCTGGCGATGACCGCGACCCGTCCGCTGCGCGCCAGCCGGGTCCAGTTGGTGGCCTGGGTAGCGCCGCTGGCGAAGGTGCCGAAGACCATGGTCACCGCTGCGGAAAAGCTCATGGCCTCATGCGGGATCACTGCGGCCAGGCCCTGCAGGCCGCCGATCTTGCGGGTGGCGATGACCATCGAGATCACCAGCAGGATGAACATCAGCGGTACCGAAACCCGCGACAGCACGTCCAGGCCCTTGTAGCCGATGATCGCGGTCAGGCTGAAGCCCAGGCCGAACAGGATCATCAATGGAATGGTCAGGCCGCTCGCCAGCCCGAGCATCTTCACCAGCACGATGGCCACGGTGGCGGTACCCCAGGCGTACCAGCCCAGTTCGGCGAAACCGAGGATGAAGTCGGACAGGCGGCTACCGGCTTCGCCGAAGCAGAAGCGACCCATCAGGACGGTATTGAGGCCGCTGCGCGAGGCGATCAAGGCCAGCACCGCGGCATACAGCGCCAGCAGGCTGTTCCCGATGGCCGCGACCCACAGCATGTCGACGAAATTGAAGGCCATGCCCAGTTTGCCGCCGGCGAACATGGTGCCGGTGAAGAAGGTGAAGCTGAACAGCACCATGGAAATGGACAGCAGTCCCTTGCGGGCATGGAAGGGGGCTTCACTCAGGGGAAATTCGCCGGTGGAACTCATGTGCTTTTCTCCGAACCGAAAAACGGTGCAATGAAAGGTGGGCTTGCGTTGCCTGGGCATGAGCAATAACCAGGCCCACTTTCAGCGGCTCGGGACGGGCAGAAAAAGCGGGCAGGTCTGACATTGTTTTATGTGCGAAGCGCACATTTTTAGGGGGAAATCACCGTTGAATATGTGCAGGATGCTTCAAGGCGGGGCGAGTGTGCACCAAGTGAGTCCATTGTCGTAACATTTTTTTGCCGCAGTGTTCGGCGGTGCACGCTCCCTGCCTATGGCAGCCAACTGTCTTTGGCTCACCCCCGGCAAGCGGTTACACAAGCCTTGGGGGTGACGGTGCTGTTGCTGCTGTTCCAACCCGGTTGCGGATACCTGCTGGCCGCAGCCCTGGCCGGCCTCACCTGGGCCTGTCTCTGAAGCCGGTGAGGGGCACGGCCCTGGTCGCTCTGACTCAGATCCAGAGATCGTTGGGCGCCGTCAGCTCGCCGCCCTCATGGCCTGTGTTCACAATGCCCCGCGGCTCGATGATCATCAGCCGGGCCTCGCTGTCGGCGGCCGTCCGGTGTTCCACGCCGCGCGGCACCACATACAGCTCGCCCGGGCCGACGTACACGCTGCCATGGGGCAGATCGATGCGCAGGGTCCCGTCCAGCACGATGAACGCCTCGTCGGTTTCCGGGTGGGAATGCCAGATGAACTCACCCTCGATGCGCACCACCTTGAACTGATAGTCGTTCATCTCGGCGACCACTTTCGGACTCCAGTGCTCATCGATCAGCGACACCTTGTGGGCCAGGTTCACGGCTTGCAGGCTCGGCTCGGGCAGGGAATGGGACATGACGAATCCTCTTTATGAATGGGAGCCGTCAGTCTAGCCAAAGGCTGATCAGTGGCACTTGTACGATCCTGCAAGTCGGCCGCTGGCTCGCAGGCGCTCCAGCCAGCGTGAAGGCGGGACTCCGTAGCAGCGGGTGAAGTGGCGGGTCATGTGGCTCTGGTCGTGGAAACCGCTGATCAGGGCGGCGTCGACCAGGGTGAAACCGTCGAGGATCAGTCGGCGGAACTGGTCCAGGCGGCGCAGGGTCACGAAGCGATAGGGGCTGGTGCCATACAGGACCCGGAAATCCCGGGACAGGCTCCAGCGCTCGCGGCCGCTGACGTGCTCGAGCATCTCCAGGGTAATCTCCTGGTTCAGGTGCGCCACGATGAACTCCCTGGCCCGTTCGGCCGCCGGGTAGTCCAGGCGCTTGCGTCCACGGGGCTTGCCGGCGACCGCCCGCAGGGCCATGGCCAGGTCGAACAGGGCGTCCTGTTCCTCCAGGGTATCGAGCGGATGATCCATGCCTTGCACGAACGCCTCGCTGGCGTGATACAGGCGCGGATCCTGGGAAAGCCCGCCGGCGATGTACGGCAGCGGCTCGCCGCCGAGCACCTGCTGGATCAACGCCGGGTCGACGTAGGCCATGCGATAGCGAAAGCCGGCCTCGGTACCGGCCATGCCGTCGTGCAGCTCATCGGGGTGCAGGACGAGGGTGTTGCCGGGGATGCCATGGCGCAGCGAGCCCTTGTAGTGGAAGCTCTGCACGCCGGCGAGCGTGCGGCCGATGGAATAGGTGTCATGGCGGTGCGGATCGTAGCCGTGGCCGCCGAACCAGGCTTCGATCCGTTCCACTCGTCCGGGTTGTGCGTTGCGTACCACCCAGTCCGAGACGGGGGGCGGTGTGTCTGTGTCCATCAGTGCGATATCCGGGGGCGGGTGTCAGGCGCCACGATACCCGTGATGGCCGGTTGGCGTCAGCCCCGGCTCCCTTACAACCACTGGGTGCAGCCCATGACCACCAGCGGCAGGGTGATGCCCGCGAGCAGGGTCTGGCTGGCGATGATGCCGGCCATCAACGGCGCATCGCCACCCAACTGGCGGGCCATGATGTACGAGGACGACGCAGTGGGCAGTGCCTGGAACAGGATAGCGGCAATCGCGGCTTCGCCACGCAGGCCCAGCAGGTGGCAGATCAGCAGGGTCGTCAGGGGCATGGCGATGAACTTGGCGACTGACGAAACGCCCACCGGTCGTAGCCAACTGCGTGAGGCGGCGAGGTCCAGGGCGGCCCCACGCAGAGCAGGCCCAGGGGCAGTGAGGCCTGGCCCAGCGCCTTCAGGGTCGGTTCGAGGCCGGCCGGCAAGCGGGTACCCGTGAGCTGCATGAGGATGCCCAGGGTACAGGCCACCACCAGTGGATTGAGCGCGAGCTGCCGGGCCACGCCTGCCAGGCCGAGCCTCGTACCACTCCCATAACGGGCGAAGACCAGTACGCAGAGGATGTTCACCGTGGGCACGATGGCTGCATTGGCGACTGCGGCCAGGGCGATGCCGTGGCTGCCGAACAGCCCGGCGGCAGCGGAGACTCCGACGTAGTTGTTGAAGCGCACGCCACCCTGGAACAACGAGGTGAAGGCCGGGTCGTCGACGGCCAGGTTGCGTCGTAACAGTACCAGAATGGCCGCTACCGCCAGGGTGGGCAGCACCAGCGCGAGAATCATCTCCCTGACCGGAATGTCGCCCAATTGCGCGCTGGACAGGCCGTGGAAGAACAGCGCCGGCAGCAGCACGTAGTAGCCCAGGCGTTCGGCCTGGGGCCAGAAGCCTTCGGCGAGAAAGCGGGCATGTCGCAACCACGCTCCCAGGGCGATCAGCAAGGCGATGGGCACCAGCGCCAGGATCAGCGTGGCGTTCATCGACAGGCTCCCGGTGCCGGATGAGGGCGCTGTCGGGTTTTCTCCGCGGTGAGGGTCGGTTGATCGGTGGTAGCAGGCATGGCGCTCTCGGATGGCAACGAAACGCCCCACGATAGCGTTCACGATCGACAATAAAAAACGATATAAAATTGCCGCTAGCTTGATAATTTCTCATGGGTTGTCGCGTGCCCGGCCTGGGTGCGCACCGCTTGCACGAGGGCCTGGGCCGAGCGTCCCGCCGGGCGATCCTCGCGTTCGAGCAGAACCACCGTGCGCATCTGCTGCGGTTCGCCGAAGGGCAGGCAAAGCATCTTGCGCGATGCCGGCAGGTTCTGCCGCGACAGCGGGATGATCGACACACCCAGACCGCTGGCGACCATCTGCAGGATGGCGTCCTGGCTGTCCAGTTCCATGCTGGTCTGTACCCGTATGCGCAGCCTGCGCAGTTCCCGCTCTATCGTCCTGCCGGCCCAGGCCCGGCGGTCGAAGCGGATGAACGGGTAGTCCTGCAGCAAGCCGCGCGGATCGCGGCAGGGCAGGTTGGCCGGGGCGACGATCCAGAACCCTTCCTGGTACAGCGGGGTACTGACCAGCCCGAAGGGGTAGGGCTTGACCGGCTCGGTGGTGATGGCCGCATCCAGTTCGCCGTTGTCGATGCGAATGGCCAGCTCAGCGGACATGCCGGACGCCACGTTCACCCGCAGGTGCGGATGTTCGGCGCTCAGTGCCGCCAGCGCGGCCGGCAGGAAGCCGGACAGGGCTGTGTGGATCGCGCCGATGCGCAAGGTGCCGCGCAGCTGTGAACCGTCGCTGAGGTCGGCGGCGATGCTGTCGTGGATCGCCAGGATCTCCCGGGCCCGATCGAGCACCAGGTGACCGGCCGGCGTCATTAGCGGGATACGCCGGGTGCGGTCGAACAATGGCGCGCCGAAGGTGTCCTCGAGGCTCTTCACGTGCAGGCTGACCGCCGATTGCGTCAGGTGGATGGCTTCGGCGGCACGGGCGAAGGAGCCGTACTGGGCAATGGCGACCAGGGTGCGGAATTCGCGTAGGGACATTGGGCGTTGCTCCGGGGATCAGTGGCCATTGTGCCCCAATTGATCCCCGGGCATGTACCGCCTCAAGCGGTGGCTACTGCGGAGTCGGGTTGCAGACCGGCGTGATCGGTTCACCGGCGAGCACCTTGCGGGCGAAGGGAATCGAGTCCTTCAGCGAGGCGTTGACCGTGCCGCTGTGTTCCAGCCCGGCATACACATGGGCCTCGACCACGCTGCCCGCCGCGCAACTGTCGCGGGCCAGGCTGCTCTGGCTTTGCGCGGTGGTGCTCGGGTCGGTCTCGCCGGCACCGATGAAGATCGGCTGCTTGAGCTTCAGTGTCGGGAAGTCGATCGCCTGGATCCACGGCCGCAGTTTTGCCGCGGCTTCGGCGCTGGGTTGCTTGCGGGGGTTGGCGAGGGTCCGACCGCTGAACACGGTGTCTGCCTCCAGCGCAGCCAGGCAGCTGGTACGGGCCTGCTCCACGAACGGCAGGGCCTCGCGGGTGAAATAGTCCTGCGGATCGATGCTCGGGTCGTACTGCTGTTGCGCGAGCAGGGTGTAGAAGCCGTAGGCGAGGGTTTCATCGACCTGGTTCGGGTCCTTCGGTGGGCGGGTTTTGTTATCGGTGATCTTGTAGATCACCCCGGTGGCCACCGTGCCCTTGACGCCCAGGGCCGGGCTGTAGTCCGGCGCATAGGCTGCCGCCGCATAGGCTCCGGCGCCGCCTTGCGACTGGCCGACGATCAGCACCTTGTTGGCCAGCCCCGGTGTGCCGGCGATCACCGCACGTGCGGCATCGAGAATGCCGTAGGCGGCCACGCGGCTGTTGAGCAGCGGATGCCCGCCGGGCACGCCCAGGCCCTGGTAGTCGGTGGCGACCACGGCATAACCCTCGCGCAGCCAGGCGTTGAGGTAGTTGACGTCACGGATCGAACGACCGGCCCAGGACGGCGCGCAGATATCCGCCACGCCAACCGTGCCATGGCCCAGGACACCACCGGCCAGCCACCGGTGGGAGCCTTGCCCTTGGGCAAAAACAGCGCGCCGGACACCACGATCGGCGTCTTGCCGTCGATGCCGTTGGTGGAGCTGTAGAGGATGCGTTGCTGGGCGCCGGCCTCGGCCAGGCTCAGTTGTACCGGCAGAGGCTCGCTGCGCAGCAGCTTGCCGGGTTGGGCCGGAATCTCCTGTTGCCAGGTGTAGAAGGGCGACACGCGGCCATCGCCCTGTTGCGGATCCGGGCGTGGCGCATGCACGGCGGCCAGGGTCTGCAGCGACAGGGCGAGAAGGCCGGCACCGCAGGCCAGCTTGAACGGCAGTTTCATGGATTGCTTCCTGGTTGGATGAAGACGTCGGCAGGGCTCAGGGGCCCGGCCAGTAGTCCTTGGGGGCCCATGCGGCATGCCCTGGAGCGATATTGGCGAAGCCGTCCTGGCGCGGCTGTGCCGGAGCCAGGATCACTGCGCCACCGAACAGGGCGGCCAGGATCAGTAGGCGTGCTGCGTCAGCGGTTCTCATCATCGTGTCGCTCCATGGGCACCGGGCGGGCCGGCAGTCCCGGGGGTGAGCAGGATGTGTGCCAGCGCCCCGGGCAAGGCTGCAGCCCTTGCAGGACGTGGCCTGCGGGAACGGCAGGGATGGGCGGGGAGAGGCGGATGATGGTGGGGAAGCATCGATTGCTGCTGGCCTGCTGCCTGTGCAGCAGCGCCGTCCCGGTTCATGCCTGGCCTGCCCGGGCAGGAGAAGATTTTCGAACCGTTGTGGCGGATCAGGACCTGCGCTCCATGCCGATCGGCCGATAGTCCAGTGTCCTCTCCGGTCTTGCCTGTGCTATCGAGAGGATCAGGCAAGAATACGACCGGATTGCGCTACTGCGGTCCGCCGCCTCCCTGTGAATATGGGTAGCCGGGTCGTTGCCGCGTGCAACCGCCCGTTCGATTCACGGCCAGAGGAAAATTCCGATGCAAGTGCATGCCTATGGTGCCCATGCGGGCGATAAACCACTCCAATCCCTGCAGATCACCCGTCGTGCGCCCGGTGCCCACGATGTCCAGATCGACATCGCCTTCTGCGGCGTCTGCCATTCCGACCTGCACCAGGTGCGTTCCGAGTGGGAGGGTACCCGTTATCCCTGCGTACCCGGCCACGAAATCGTCGGTCGCGTCAGTGCGGTCGGCGCCCACGTCAGCGGCTTCAAGGCCGGCGACCTGGTCGGGGTCGGCTGCATCGTCGACAGTTGCAGGCATTGCGCCGACTGCGACGAGGGCCTGGAGAACTATTGCGACGGGATGATCGGCACCTACAACTTCCCGACGCCCGATGCCCCGGGCTGGACCCAGGGTGGCTACTCGGAAAAGATCGTCGTGCATGAACGTTATGTCCTGCGCATCGCTCACCCGGAAAACCAGTTGGCCGCTGTTGCGCCGCTGCTGTGTGCCGGCATCACCACCTATTCGCCGTTGCGGCACTGGAATGCCGGGCCCGGCAAGAAGATCGGTGTGGTCGGTATCGGTGGCCTGGGGCACATGGGTATCAAGTTGGCCCACGCCATGGGCGCGCACGTGGTGGCCTTCACCACCTCGGCCTCCAAGCGCGAGGCCGCCCAGGCGCTGGGCGCGGATGAAGTGGTGGTGTCGCGTGATGCCCACGAGATGGCCGCCCATGCCAAGAGCTTCGACCTGATCCTCAACACGGTGGCTGCCCCGCACGACCTCGATGCGTTCCTGGTCCTGCTCAAGCGTGACGGTGCCCTGTCGCTGGTCGGCGCACCGGCTTCGCCGCATCCGTCGCCCAACGTGTTCAACATGATCATGAAGCGTCGCACCATTGCCGGCTCGATGATCGGCGGCATCCCCGAAACCCAGGAAATGCTGGATTTCTGCGCCGAACACGGGATTACCGCCGACATCGAACTGATCCGCGCCGACGAGATCAACGATGCCTACGAGCGCATGCTCAAGGGCGAGGTGAAGTACCGTTTCGTCATCGACAACGCCACCCTGAACCCGCAGCGCTGATCGCCGACTGAAGTGCAAACGCTGTTCGCCAGCCAACAGTTGGCGGGCAGCGATGCTGGTTTAGCAGCAGGCGCGTTGCGCTGATATGTTGGCAAGTCATTGTATTTCAATGATTTTATGGTTGGCATGAAGTCTGCCATGTACACCTGGAAAGTTTATGAATTCCAGGGGCACACGTGAGCGCTAGTGAATACCAACTGATTGCCAGGGGCCGGGAGAGTGCTGCCGTGCCGGTGCCTTCCCACGCGCCAACCCTCTCCCCGCTGCCGTCCTTGGCCTGCGATATCGCGTTGGAGTTCCGCGGCGTGACCAAGTGCTATGCCGGCAATGGGCGGCACACCTCGAACAATGCCGTGGAGCACGTGAGCCTGGCGGTACGGCGCGGCGAAGTGCTGTGCCTGATGGGTACATCGGGCAGCGGCAAGTCGACACTGTTGCGCCACGTCAACCGGTTGATCGAACCGAGCAGCGGCGAGGTGCTGATCGAGGGCACGGCCCTGGGCAGCCTGTCGGCCCAGGCGCTGCGCGAGTTGCGCTCGCAGCGCATCGGCATGGTGTTCCAGCATTTCGGCCTGTTGCCCCATCGCAGCGTGCGTGACAACGTGGCCCTGCCCCTCGAACTGCGCGGCGAGCCGGAGGCCGCCCGGCTGGCTGCGGCACAGCGACAATTGCAGGCGGTGGGGCTGGCGGAGTGGGGCGAGCATTTTCCCCATGAGCTGTCCGGCGGTATGCAGCAACGGGTCGGACTGGCGCGGGCGTTGGTGACCGAGCCCGACATCCTGCTGATGGATGAGCCGTTCAGCGCCCTGGACCCGACCATCCGCCGCGACCTCCAGGGGCGCTTCCTGCAACTGGTACGTGAGCGCGGCATCACCACCTTGCTGGTCACCCATGACCCGGGCGAGGCCCTGCGCCTGGCCGATCGCATTGCCGTGTTGCGCGCTGGCGAGCTGATCCAGGTCGGCACGCCGCAGGAACTGCTCGAACACCCGGCGGATGCCGGCGTGGCGGACTTCTTCGATGAGCGGCCGCGCGCTGCCGCGCCGTTGGCGGTGCCCGGCGCGCCAGAGGACGCAGCACCGGCGCACGTGACGCAGACCGTATCGGGCAAGACGGGCCTCACTTCCTGGCTGCTGGGCCCGGCTGCGTTGGCCGCGGTCGGACGCAATGGGCTGTTCTGGCTGGCACTGCTGATCGAACTGGCATCGTTGGCATTGCTTGGCGGCAGTTGGCGCAGCGGTTCCAGCGTGGGCGTGGCCGTTGCCCTGGCCGTACTGCTGGGCAACCGCGCCGCCAGTGCCGGGTTGAGCCGTCACGCTCAGGGCCGTGCGCCGCACGCCTGGGCATTGCCCGCAGCCCTGTTGCTGGCAAGCCAGGTGCTGACCCTGTGGCGCGCCTTCACCCCTGACGCGGCCGGTGTCTGGCTGCAGTTTCCGGCCGACCGCGACAGCATGCTGGCGATTGCGGGTGGCATCGACCGGTTGATCGGCTGGTCCCAACTGACCTTCGAAAGCGCCTTCGTCGGGGTGATTGTCGCGGTGCGCTCGGTCATCGAGGGCGTGGAAGGCGCATTGAGCTGGATCCCCTGGCCGGTGCCTGCGCTGGCGCTGGTCTACCTGGCCTGGCGCAGCGCCGGTGCGCCGCTGGCCCTGACCTGTGCCCTGGCTCTGGGCTATATCGGCCTGTTCGGCTTCTGGGAACACACCGTCTCGACCATCGCCCTGGTTGGCGCCTCCGTGCTGCTGTCGCTGCTGATCGGCATTCCCACCGGCATCCTGCTGGCCAAGCGGCCCCTGGCGCGGCGCCTGATCACGCCATGGCTGGACGTCATGCAGACCCTGCCGACCTTCGTCTACCTGATTCCGGCGGTGGCGTTCTTTTCCGTGGGCAAGACGCCTGCGGTCATCGCCACGGTGGTCTTCGCCCTGGCACCGATGATTCGTCTCACCGCTCTCGGCATCCAGGAGGTGCCCAAGGCGGCGGTGGAGGCAGCCGTGGCCCATGGGGCGACACCCTGGCAGACGCTGACCCGGGTCGAGTTGCCCCTGGCGGCCGGTTCGCTGCTGCTGGGCGTCAACCAGACCATCGTCATGAGCCTGTCGATGGTGGTCGTCGCAGCGCTGATCGGCGCGGGTGGCCTGGGCTACGACGTCATGACCGCGCTGCGCAACATCAAGGGCGGTGAGGGCGTTCTCGCCGGCATCGCTATCGTTTTCTGTGCCCTGGTACCGGACCGGATCATCCAGGCTTCCCTTCGCAAACGTCATCGTTTCATTCAGGAGTAACCCCGTTCATGCCCAAGTTCCTCTCCCGCGCCCTGGCCGGCGCCGCTCTGCTGGGGGCCTTGCTGCCGGCCACGGCAGCACTGGCCAAGGACAAGATCGTCATCGGCGAGCAAAACTGGACCGGCGCCGTCGCCATCCAGTACATCCTTGGCGACATCATCAGTTCCCGGCTCGACGGCGATGTCTCCTATCTGGCCGGTGACGTGCCGGTGCTGTTCGCCGCCGCGGCCAAGGGCGATGGTTCGGTCGACGTGCTCACCGACATCTGGCTGCCGAACCAGTCGGCGGCATGGGCCAGGTACGTCACCGGCGGTACCCGTTCGCTGGTCCCCAACAAGCAGCCTTACCTTGGTGTGCAGGGCTTCTACATTCCCGGCTACATCCAGGACAAGTACGGTGTGAAGTCGGTCTATGACCTGCGCAAACCCGAGGTGGCCCAGCTGTTCGCGCCGCCCGGCGGTGGCCAGGCGCAACTGCTGGTGGGGCCGGCCGGCTGGGAGTCGACCTACATCGGCGAGATCAAGGCCAAGGACTTCGGCTTCGCCAGGAACTTCGAGTCGGTCTCCACCGAGGCCGCGGTCACCTACGCGCGCCTGGATGCCGCCTACAAGGCCGGGCGTGGCGTGGTGTTTTATGCCTACACCCCGGACTGGATCTTCTCCGCCTATGACCTGCGTCGCCTGGATGAGCCGCCGTTCGACGGCTACGCCCAGGACAACAAGAAGGGCGACCCGCTGTACAAGGCCGACGGCTGCTGGAAATTCATCAGCCCGACCGTCGATACCGACTGGCTGAACAAGAGCAGCATCACCTGCGCCTATCCGGATGCCAAGGTGCACATTCTCGCATCCGCCAGCCTGCGCCAGCGCGCGCCGCGTATCGCCGCGTTCCTCGAGAACGTGAGCATCGACCCGACCTCGCTGAACGAACTGATCCTGAAGATCGAGCGTGAAAAGCAACCGGCCGAGAAGGCTGCCAAGGCCTGGGTCGCGGCCAACCCGGCGACCGTCAACCAGTGGCTGCAGGCTGCTGGCGACAAGGTGGCGGCGCAATGAGCCGGCGCGCATTGACGCTGCTCGACGGCGGCATGGGGCGCGAACTCAAGCGTATCGGAGCGCCGTTCCGGCAGCCGGAGTGGTCGGCGCTGGCGCTGTTGCAGGGCCCGGAGCATGTGACCCGGGTACACCGCGCCTTTATCGAGGCCGGTGCCCAGGTGATCACCAGCAACAGCTACGCGGTGGTGCCGTTTCATATCGGTGAGGCGCGTTTCGCCAGCGATGGCCGTGGGCTGGCGGCGCTGTCCGGCCGACTGGCGCGGGAGGCGGCCGAGGGGACCGATGTGCGGGTGGCCGGTTCGCTGCCCCCGGCGCTGGGTTCCTATCGGCCGGATCTGTTCGACCACCAGCGTTCGCTGGCCATTCACCGTGAGCTGATTGCCGGCCTGGGCCCGCATGTCGACCTGTGGCTGGCGGAAACCCAGAGTTCCCTGGCCGAGGCCCGGGCGGTACGCGAGGCGCTGGGCCGTGACGACAAGCCGCTGTGGCTGTCTTTCACCCTGGTGGACGCCTTGCCAGATGATGTACCGCGCCTGCGCTCCGGCGAAAGCATCGAGCAGGCGGCGCAGGTGGCGCTGGAACTGGGTGCCAGTGCGCTGCTGTTCAACTGCAGCCAGCCCGAGAGCATGGGCCCGGCGTTGATCAGCGCGCGACAGGCACTCGCGGCGCAGGCCGGCGAACTGCAACTGGGGGTCTATGCCAACGCGTTTGCGCCGGTCAGCGAAGACGCCCAGGCCAACGACACCCTGCTCGATATTCGTGCCGACCTGGGCCCGGCGGCCTACCTGCAATGGGCGCAGCGCTGGGTCGATGAAGGCGCGCTGATCGTCGGTGGCTGCTGCGGTATCGGCCCGGAGCACATCCGGCAATTGAACGAGCACTTGCAAGCAGGGGAGGTGAGCTCATGAGCGGGTTACAACAGGCCACCTTCGGCGCGGGCTGTTTCTGGGGTGCCGAAGCGGCCTTGCGCGAGCTGCACGGAGTGGTGGACAGCCGGGTCGGCTACGCGGCGCAAGCGGGTCGCAGCGAGCCGCTGATCGAGGTGGTTCAGGTCGATTTCGATCCTGGCGTCATCGACTATCCGGCGCTGGTCGAGGCGTTCTGGGGGCTGCATGACCCGACGTCGCGGGACCGTCAGGGCGATAATATCGGGGTGAAATATCGTTCGGCGATCTTTGTCCACTCGCCGCAGCAGGCGGCCATTGCCGAATTGGCACGGGCGGAACTCGAGGCTTCGAGGCGGTTCAACCGGGCCATCGCCACGGTCGTCGTGCCGCTGGGAACGTTCGAGCTGGCGGCAGAGGACCAGCAGCGTTATCTGGAGAGAAACGGTCTGACGGCCTGCTCGATCAGCCACGCCTGAACCTTTTGCAGCTGTTGCTGCTCCTGCTGCCAGAGCCTCTGGAGGCTACAGGATCCGGCTCTGGCGGGCGGCCGAATCAATGGCTCGGGATGTTTCCGCTGACCCCGTTCGTGAATGAATCCGGACGCCGGATCGCCGGCTCCAGGCACGATCGTTCCATGTCGAAATCAGTTCGATGAGCGACGTGCTCAGGACATTTGCCTGTCGCTCAAAGTCCGTAAAGTGGCGTGCCGTCTCGTTGCGACGCTTTAGGGAAGAAAAACAATGCATAGCCTGAACCCCAAGGATTCCAACGGCCAATTGGCGCAGGGCTTCAAGCCGCGCCATGTCACGATGCTGTCTATCGCAGGGATCATCGGTGCAGGCCTGTTCGTCGGTTCGGGGCATGCCATTGCCGCGGCCGGTCCCGCCGTGCTGTTGGCCTATCTGTTTTCCGGGCTGCTGGTGGTGCTGGTGATGCGCATGCTCGGCGAAATGGCCGTCGCCAATCCCGACACCGGTTCCTTCTCCACCTACGCCGACCAGGCCATCGGCCGCTGGGCCGGCTTCACCATCGGCTGGCTCTACTGGTGGTTCTGGGTGCTGGTGATCCCGATCGAGGCCCTGGCCGCCGGACATGTGCTCAACCAGTGGTTCCCGGGGATCGATGCCTGGCTGTTCGCCCTGCTGTCGATCGTGCTGCTGGTGGTGACCAACCTGTTCAGCGTGTCCAAGTACGGCGAGTTCGAATTCTGGTTCGCCATGGCCAAGGTCGTGGCGATCATCGGTTTCATCGGCGTCGGTTTCGCCGTGCTGATGGGCTGGGTTCCCGAGCGCGAGGCCAGCGGCCTGAGCCGGCTCATGGCCGAGCACGGTGGTTTTGCGCCCAATGGCCTGTCGGCGGTGGTCGGTGCATTCATCACCATCATGTTCAGTTTCATCGGTACCGAGGCGGTGACCATCGCCGCAGCCGAATCCAACGATCCGTCGCGCAACATCGCCAAGGCGACCCGTTCGGTGATCTGGCGGATCGGCGTGTTCTACCTGCTGTCGATCTTCGTGGTCATCTCCGTGGTGCCCTGGAACGATCCGCAACTGACGACGGTGGGCTCCTACCAGCGGGCACTGGAACTGATGAACATTCCCCACGCCAAGTTCATGGTGGATGCGGTGGTGCTGATCGCCGTGGCCAGTTGCATGAACTCGTCGATCTATATCGCCTCGCGCATGCTGTTCTCGCTGGGCAAGCGCGGTGATGCGCCCCGGCCACTCAAGCGAACCTCGTCGGCCGGTGTGCCGCGTGCGGCGGTGATCGCCAGCAGTGTGCTCGGTGCCGGCGTGACCCTGTTCAGCTACTTCGCCCCGGCTGGCCTGTTCGATTTCCTGCTGGCCAGTTCCGGTGCAATCGCGCTGCTGGTGTACCTGGTGATCGCGATCTCGCAGTTGCGCATGCGTCGGCGCCTGCAGCGGCAGAACATCGAGCTGGCCTTTCACATGTGGCTGTTCCCGTGGCTGACCTACCTGGTGATCGCCTTCATCTGCGCGGCACTGGGGGTGATGATGGCAACGCCCGAGCACCGCACGGAAGTGACCTCGACCATCGTCCTGGCGTTGGCGATTTCCTTTATCGGGTTGGTGACGGCCCGCCAGCATGGGCAGCCGGAAAAGGCCAGCCTGCTGAGCGATGCCTGACAGGGTTGGATCAACTGCTGTCGCAGGGGTATTCGCAGGCTGTACGTCGCGCACTCTGCGACATCGCTCAGGACGAGCCGGGCGCCGTCGAGGCGCTCCACCATTCGCCACCGCCGTCGGCGTAGCGCCTGCGCATGTGGGCGGCCAGGGCCTGCAGGTCCCTGGGCATGCTCTCGTCCGGATCGGGGGCGGGCAGGGGCATGCGAACCTTCCACAGGTTGGCGCCCTCGATCAGGGCGAAGGCCTGGCCCTTGGGCAGGCTGACGACGTGGGCCGGCTCGATCAGCGGCACGCAGGTCGAACTGACCCGGTCCTGGGTGTTGCTGGTGAAGTCGGTGCTGCCCGACGCATCCGAGCTGTCGGTGGCACCGCTGACCAGGGTGGTCGAGTACACATCGACCTTGGGCAATTGTCGGGTCAGCAGTTCCGCCGTGGCGGTCTCGCGTACCCGCAGCATGAACAGATTGTTGAAGTTGCCGACCACCTGGCCGGCCTTGGCACGGTTGCCGAGCCGGGCCTCGATGTCGCTGAGGGTCTGGGTGTAGGCGGTGACCTGGATGCCGGCGCCGCCGCCCTTGTTGATCATCGGGATGAACTCCTCGCCCATCAGTTCGTTGAATTCGTCGGCGTGCAGGTTGATCGGGATCTTCTGTTCGCGGTCGGCGTGGGGCAGGCCGTCGTCGACGCCGAACTTGTAGATATGCCCGGCCACCGAGACCAGGTCGGCGAACATCGAGTTGCCCACCGCCGCGGCGACCTCCGGGTCGGACAGCGCATCGAGCCCGACATACACCACTGCGCGCTTGCGGATCACCTGCATCCAGTCGAAGATCGGCCGCGGATCGTCGAGGGCGCCGTAGTCCGGCGAGATCAGTTCGGCCATGCGTCCGGTGGTGAGTTTTTCCAGCAGCGGCAGCAGCGAGGCGACGATCTTGTCGAAGTAGGTCTTGTCATAGCGCACGGCCGAACGCAGGCCGTCCATCACCGGGTCGGCGACCCGGGTGCGCGACAGGTACTGGTCGATGGCCGTGACTCGTGGCTGGCGGCCGCGCATGTTGTGCGGGGTGGTCTTTTCGTTGAGCTTGCCTTCGAGGCCGGCGATCAACTCCCAGGCATCCGGGTCATGACGGGCGAAGTAGTGGTGGCTGTAGTCGATGAACAAGGCATCGATATTGATCACGTGCTGCTGGATCTTCAGGTAGTCCGGGCGGCTGCCCAGCTCCACCAGGGCCCGGGCGATGATATTGACGAAGCGCCAGGCGAACTCGCGGAACGCGGCGCTGCTGCCTTCGCCGGACAGTTGCCCGGAGATCCGGCTGGCCACCTCGGATATCCGGTCGAAGCGGCCGACGGCATTGTAGCGGGCTGAAATATCCGGCCAGCCGAGGTGGAACACATGGAACTCCTTGTCGCGTCCGGCGCGGCGCGCTTCCACGTACATGCGTTTGAGCAGGTCTGCATCGCCCTTGGGGTCGAAGACGATCACCGGTTCGAATTCCGTGCGCCCCTCGATGCGTTTGACCCGGCGAATGTCCTGGGTGATGAACAGCTCGGCCAGGCGAGTCTTGCCGACCCGGGTGGTGCCCAGCACCAGGCTGTGGCCGACGCGTTCGCCGAGGGGCAGTGACACCTCGACTTCATCGGGCTCCACGCCATGCAGGCGGGGCGAGCCGCCTACCGGTGGCAGCGGCCGTACCGGGTTCAACGGACTGTCCCAGGCGGTGAGGCGAGGCAGCAGGCTCAGGGGCAAACGCGCCTGTTCCAGGCGTCGTTCCAGTCGGCGGGCCTGCAGGAACAGCGGCGAAGGTTCGACATAGCGACGGAATTCCGGGCGGTAGGTCTGCATCAGGCGCTGGGTATGCCGTTGCTCCCATTTGAAACCCGCACCGACGAACAGCCGCTGGTGACTGACCGGGATGCGCTGGCTGGTAATGACATAGCGCGGCAGGCGCCGGATATTGCGGCGAAAGCGCAGTACCATCAGTGCCTGGCGCAAACGTATCCAGCCCAGCAGCAGATAACCCAGTGCCGTCAGTGCACCGAACAGCGGTGTCAGGCCAAGTACCCAGGGCGCGAACAGGCACAGCCCGATGCAGCCGGCGCAGACGGCGACGGTGTACAACTCCACGGCCGGGCGCAGCAGCACCTCGACCGTATGCTGTTGGGTCATGGGAGTGGCGCTCCGTGGTGATCTCGAAGGCCTAGGGTGGCAGGGTGGGAGGCCCTGCGCTGCGGTAAAACCGGAACGGGCCGGGCGGGTTTGGCCGTTCGCGGCCATCATGTGTCATTGCCCGATCCGCCAACCTTGTGTATTGCTACGCCTTTCGCCACGGACACCGAGAATTCCCATGCCCCGTTTTGCTGCCAACCTGAGCATGCTCTACCCGGAACACGACTTCCTGGATCGTTTCCAGGCCGCCGCCGCCGATGGTTTCGAGGCGGTGGAATACCTGTTTCCCTACGACTATCCCGTGCAGGAACTGAAACAACGCCTGGACGACCATGGCCTTCACCAGGTGCTGTTCAATGCACCGCCGGGCGACTGGGCGGCGGGAGAGCGCGGTATCGTTTCCTTGCCCGGCCGTGAGCAGGCGTTCCGCGACGGTTTTGCCAGGGCCCTGGAGTACGCCAGCGTACTGGGCAACCGGCATATCCATGTGATGGCCGGCCTGTTGCCCGCCGATGCCAGCCGCGAACGCCATCAGGCGACCTACCTGGAAAACCTCGCCCATGCCACTTCGGCGGCCGCCAAGGTCGGGGTGACGGTGCTGCTGGAGCCGATCAACCCACGGGACATGCCCGGCTTTTTCCTCAACCGCCAGGACCAGGCCCATGCCATTCGCGAGGCGGTCGGCGCAGCCAACCTGCAGGTGCAGTTCGACTGCTACCACTGCCAGATCGTCGAAGGTGACCTGGCCACCACCTTGCGCCGCGACCTGGCCCATATCGGCCATATCCAGATCGCCGGAGTACCGGATCGCCACGAGCCGGACCTGGGCGAGGTGAACTACCCCTGGCTGTTCGAACTGATCGACCAGTTGGGCTACCAGGGCTGGATCGGTTGCGAGTATCGCCCACGGGGCAACACCTCGGCCGGCCTGCAATGGCTGCGGGACTGGAAGGCCCGGCACTGACCGACGGGGGCTGTGTCACGCCTGGCGTTGCAGAAACATCGCCAGGCCGACTTCCTCCAGGTGCAGGCCCTTGCGCAGCCTCGGCTTGGGCAAGCTGGCCAGCTCACCGAGGACGAAGGCCTCGAGGACGCCGGGATGGATGTAGCACTTGCGGCACACGGCCGGGGTATTGCCCAACTGCCTGGCGACGCTCTTGACCGTTTCGACGATCTGCCGTTTGGCCTCGGCCTCCGGTTCCCAGTGCAGTTCACGCAGTACCGTCAGGGCCATGGCGCTGCCGGCCCAGGTGCGGAAGTCCTTGGCGGTGAAATCGGCACCGGTCAGTTCCTGCAGGCAGGCGTTGACGTCCGAGGAGCTGACGACATGCCGCTCGCCGTTTTCGTCCAGATACTGGAACAGGTGCTGGCCGGGCAGTTCCAGGCAGCGCTTGAGTACCGTGGCCAGGCGCCGGTCCCTGACCGTGACCCGGTGCTCGACGCCGCTCTTGCCACGGAACTGGAAGACGATGGCGCTGCCGTTGATCGCGACATGCCGGTTGCGCAGGGTGGTCAGGCCGTAGGAGCGATTCTCCCGGGCGTAGCGGCTGTTGCCGATGCGGATCAGGGTGGTGTCGAGCAGGCTGATCACCGTGGCCATGACCTTGTCGCGGTTGAACCCCGGTTTCGCCAGGATCATTTGCAACTGTTGCCGCAACTTGGGCAGCGCCTTGCCGAAGGCCAGCAGCCGGGCGTACTTGTCCTGATCGCGGATCTCCCGCCAACGCGGGTGATAGCGGTACTGCTTGCGGCCCCGGGCATCGCGCCCGGTGGCTTGCAGGTGGCCTTGCGGATCGGCGCAGATCCACACGTCGGTGTAGGCCGGGGGCACGGCGAGGGCGTCGAGGCGGCGGATCTCCTGCGGGTCGCGAATGCGCTCGCCCTCGGCATTGAAATAGGCGAACCGCTTGCGCCATTTCCTGCGGCGGATACCTGGCTGGGTGTCGTCGACGTAATGCAGGTCGGGTGACAGCTCGGCGGGGGCTGAAGCATCGGGCATGGCGGCGTCCTTGAAGGAGAATCAGACGGTATGACCGATTGACCGCGGCCGTGCCCGGAGGTGCCTTTTATCAGGCCAGTACCGCCACCGCCTTGATCTGTGCCCAGAGCCGCTGGCCGGTCCGCAGTTGCAACTGGTCGCGCGAGTAGCGGGTGATCCGCGCCAGCAGCGGGGTGCCGTCGGCATCCAGCCGCACCAGCACATGGGCCTGGTTGTCCGCGGCGGTTTCGCCGGTGACGGTGACCGGCAGGCGGTTGAGAATGCTGCTGTGTTCTTCCACCTGCAGGCTGAGGCTGACGTCGCGCGCCTGGACCTTGCAGCGCAATTGCCTGCCGATGGCCTGCGGGGTGTGCGCCACGCGGATGTTCGATGGGCTGCCGGGCAGTTGCAGGGTCACGAGCTGATAGTGCGGGTCGTAGGCGCTGACCTGGCCGGCGATCACCACGCCGGCGTCGTCGCCCAGGGCCAGGGGCAGGTCGAGCCGCGCCAGGGTGGTGCCGATCGGCCCGCTGGCCAGGGCCTTGCCGGCGGAAAACAGGACGATGTGATCGGCCAGGCGGGCGACCTCGTCCTGGGAATGGCTGACGTAGAGCAGCGGAATATCCAGCTCGTCATGCAGGCGTTCCAGGTACGGCAGGATCTCGGTCTTGCGCTGGCTGTCGAGCGCGGCGAGGGGTTCGTCCATCAGCAGCAGGCGAGGGCTGGTGAGCAGCGCCCGGGCGATGCCGACACGCTGGCGTTCGCCGCCGGAGAGGTGTTGCGGGTGACGCTCCAGCAGGTGGCTGATGCCCAGCAGCTCACAGGCCTGGCTCATGTCCACCCGCCGCTGGGCCCGGGGAATGCGGCGCAGGCCGAACTCCAGGTTCGCCCGCACCGAGAGGTGCGGGAACAGGCTGGCTTCCTGGAACACGTAACCCAGGGCGCGCTTGTGCGGGGGCACGAAGCGTTGGCGGTCGCTGTCCTGCCAGATTTCGTCGTTGACCTGGATGAAGGCCTGCGGGGCTTTTTCCAGGCCGGCGAGGCAGCGCAGGCAGGTGGTCTTGCCCGAACCCGAGGGGCCGAACAGCGCGGTCACACCGCGGCCGGGCAGGCGCAGGTCCAGATCCAGGGCGAAGCCCGGGTAGTGCAGTTTCAGGCGGGTCTGTATCGAGGCGGTCATGGCTCAGCTCCAGCCCATCCTGGTTTTTCTGCTCGAGTACAGCGCCAGCAGGACAAGGAAGGAGAACACCAGCATGGCGCCGGCCAGCCAGTGGGCCTGGAGGTACTCCATGGCCTCGACGTGGTCGTAGATCTGGACCGAAACCACGCGGGTCCGGTCCGGGATATTGCCGCCGATCATCAGCACCACGCCGAACTCGCCGACGGTGTGGGCGAAGCCGAGAATCGCGGCGGTGATGAAACCGGGACGCGCCAGCGGCAGGATCACGCTGAAGAAGGTGTCCCAGGGGTTGGCGCGCAGGGTCGCGGCCACTTCCAGCGGGCGGGTGCCAATGGCGCTGAAGGCGTTTTGCAGCGGCTGGACCACGAACGGCATCGAGTATATCACCGAACCGATGACCAGGCCGGTGAAGCTGAAGGTCAGGGTGCCCAGGCCGATGGCCTGGGTGAAATGCCCGATGAAACCGTGAGGGCCGAAGGCCAGCAGCAGGTAGAAGCCGATTACCGTCGGCGGCAGCACCAGCGGCAGGGCCACCACCGCGCCGATCGGCCCGCGCAGCCAGGATCGGGTGCGCGACAGCCACAGGGCGATGGGGGTGCCGACCAGCAACAGGATCACCGTGGTCAGCGACGCCAGTTTCAGCGTCAGCCAGATCGCGGCGAAGTCGGTACTGTCGAGCGGCATTTACAGGGCGTAGCCATAGGCGTGGATGATGGCCGCAGCTTTCGGGCCCTTCAGGTATTCCACCAGCGCCTTGGCGGCGGCATTGTCCTTGCCCTTGTTGAGGATCACCGCGTCCTGCCTGATCGCTTCATGCAGGTCGGCCGGGACGATCCACGCCGAACCGCTGGTGAGCTTGCCGTCCTTGTAGACCTGCGACAGGGCGACGAAGCCCAGCTCGGCGTTGCCGGTGGACACGAACTGGTAGGCCTGGGTGATGTTCTGGCCGGTGACCAGCTTGTCCTTGACCTTGTCGGTCAGGCCCAGCTTGGCCAGGACCTGGGTGGCGGCCAGGCCGTAGGGGGCGGCCTTCGGGTCGGCGATGGACAGGTGCTGGTAGTGATTGTCCTTGAGCACCTGGCCTTTGGCATCGACGTAACCGTCCTTGGCCGACCACAGGGCCAGGGTGCCGACGGCGTAGGTGAAGCGCGAGCCGGCCACGATGTCGCCTTCCTTCTCCAGTTTGGCCGGGGTGGTGTCGTCGGCGGCGAGGAACACTTCGAATGGCGCGCCGTTCTTGATCTGGGTATAGAACTGGCCAGTGGCGCCGTAGGCGGCGATCAGCTTGTGCCCGGTGTCTTTCTCGAAGTCGCTGGCGATCGCCTGGATCGGCGCGGTGAAGTTGGCGGCGACGGCCACCTGGACTTCGGCGGCCTGGACCGGGGCGAAGGCGAACACGCCGAGCAGGGCGGCGAGGCAGGTCGGGGCAAGGCGTGAGGCACGAGTGATCATGAAGCGGCTCCGTTCAAGGGGTGGGACGGGCGTCGCTTGTTATAGGACGTGTGCGGCGCCGGCTGGGATGAAACGCTATATAGGGAAATATATAGCGATTTCATGGCCATGGCGAGTGGGCCATCCCCCCACGATCAGCGGCCCTGCAACCTGGCCAGTGCCTGCTGCGCCAGTTGCCGGGTCAGTTCCTCGGCAGGCAATTGCACCCCCAGCCGCAGGGCCTGGCCCGACCACAGGTTGCTGAAGTCCGCCTCGGCCTTGGCCCGCAGGGGCATGAGCGCGCCGCCGGCCAGCGGGAACGCCGGCGCCATGTCGCTGATCGGTCCCAGTTCGCGCATGACCCGGTTCATGATCCCGCGCGCCGGGCGGCCGGTGAACAGGTTGGTCAGGGCCGTCTCGCTTTCCTTGGCGGTGCGCAGCGCCTGGTGGTGAGACGCCGAGACCTTCGCCTCCGGGGTGAACAGGTAGCTGGTGCCCAACTGCGCCGCGCTCGCGCCGAGCATGAAGGCCGCCGCGATGCCCCGTGCATCACCGATGCCGCCGGCGGCGATCACCGGGACCTTCACCGCGTCGACAATCTGCGGAACCAGGGCCATGGTGCCGACCTGGGTGTTGAGGTCGTTGCTCAGGAAAATGCCGCGATGGCCGTCGGCCTCGACCCCCATGGCGATGATCGCGTGGCAGCCGCGTTCCTGCAGCCAGAGGGCTTCATCCACGGTGGTGGCGCAGCCGACGAGGGTCGCGCCGGTGGCCTTGACCCGGTCGAGCATGGGCTGGGGCGGCAGGCCGAAGTGGAAGCTGACGATCTCCGGACGCAGTTCTTCCACCAGTTGGCAACTGCCTTCGTCGAAGGGCGCACGGCTGGACACCGGTGTGGGGGCGTTGAAGTCCAGGCCCTGCTCGCGGTAGTAGGGCGCCAGGCGTTCCTTCCAGCGCTTTTCCCGCTCCGGGTCCGGGGTGGGCATCGGGTGGCAGAAGAAGTTGATGTTCAGGGGAGCCTGGACCGCGCGGCGAAACGCCTCGGTGTGCTGGCGGATCTGTTCGGCGGTCAGCATGGCGGCGGGCAGGGAGGCCAGGCCGCCAGCCCTGGCGACCCCGACCAGCATCGCCAGCGTGGTCACTCCCGCCAACGGGCCCTGGATGATCGGTTGCTGGATGCCGAACAGCTCAAGCAGACGTGTGTCGGGCCAGTTGCTCATGACGACTTCTCTCCGGGCAGATAAGGGAATGACGACGGGAACAGCACAGGTTTGTATCAGGAATGCCATCGGCCAGGCCAGTGACTTCTGCGCCTGAACAGGCTCGGCGGCGTTGCGAAAGCCTCGGCCTGGTCGATCGAGCCGATATCACGACCCGGGTCGGATGCATTTTTGAGACGATCGGTCTATATTGTTCCCATGACGACCCGCAACGTTTTGCCACGCAAGCCCGGCCGCCCGCCGAAGGTGCCTCGGGAACACCAGCAGACCCGCGAGCTGCTGGTGCGCTGTGGTACGGAAATCCTCACCGAACAAGGCTTCATGAGCACCGGTATCGATGTCGTGCTCAAGCGGGTCGGGGTGCCCAAGGGCTCGTTCTATCACTACTTCGACAGCAAGCAAGCCTTTGGCCAGGCGGTGCTGGCCAATTACGCCGACTACTTCGCGCGCAAGCTCGACCGCTGGTTTTTGGACGAATCGCTGTCGCCCTTGCAGCGTCTGCGCGGTTTCGTCGATGAGGCCAAGGCCGGCATGGCCCGACACGCTTTTCGCCGCGGCTGCCTGGTGGGCAACCTGGGCCAGGAAGTGACCCAATTGCCGGACAGCTACCGTGAGCAGTTGGAGGCGGTGCTGCGCAGTTGGGAGCAGCGCCTGAGCGTTTGCCTGCAGGCGGCGCAACAGGCCGGTGAGCTGGCGGTGACCGCCGATTGTCCGGCCCTGGCGAGTTTCTTCTGGATCGGCTGGGAAGGCGCGGTACTGCGGGCCCGGCTGGTGGGAAGCGAGGCTCCGCTGGAGACCTTCATGCAGGGGTTCATGGGCAGCCTGACGCGGTAGTTTTTCAGGATTATTTCTAGACGATCGGTCTAAATTGGAGGTGAGCATGTTCAGCGGCATCCTGATCGAAAAGGACGAAAGCGGTTACCGGGCCAACCTGGCCTCTCTCGACGAAACACAATTGCCGCCAGGCGATGTGACGGTGCGGGTGGCCTACAGCACTCTGAACTTCAAGGACGGGTTGGCGATCACCGGGGCCAGCCCGGTGGTGCGCAGTTTCCCCATGGTGCCGGGCATCGACCTGGTGGGGACGGTGGAGCACAGCAGTCATGCCGACTATCAGGCCGGCGACTGGGTGCTGCTCAATGGCTGGGGTGTCGGCGAAGGGCATTGGGGTGGCCTGGCGCAGAAGGCCAGGCTCAGCGGCGACTGGCTGATCCCGCTGCCCAGGGGCTTTACCCCGGCGCAGAGCATGGCCGTCGGCACCGCCGGCTACACCGCGATGCTCAGTATCCTGGCGCTGGAGCGCAATGGCCTGACGCCGGACCAGGGCGAAGTGCTGGTGACCGGCGCCAACGGTGGTGTCGGCAGCTTTGCCGTGGCGCTGCTGGCCCGGCTCGGTTATCGGGTGGTGGCCTCGACCGGGCGCACCTGCGAGCATGATTATCTGCAACGGCTGGGCGCCGCCGAGATCATCGATCGCCAGACCCTGTCGCAACCGGGCAAGCCGCTGGCGAAGGAACGCTGGGCCGCCGCCATCGATTCGGTGGGCAGCCATACCCTGGCCAATGTCTGTGCCAGCACCCGCGCCAATGGCACCGTCGCCGCCTGCGGCCTGGCTCAGGGCATGGACTTTCCGGCAACGGTGGCGCCGTTCATCCTGCGTGGCGTGACCCTGGCCGGGATCAACAGCGTGACCCAGCCCAGGGCGCAGCGCATCCTGGCCTGGGAACGCCTGGCAAGAGACCTCGATCTCCAGCAACTGGCATTGATCAGCCACGAAATCGGTCTGCAGGAAGCCCTGGAGGTCGCGCCGCGCCTACTCGCCGGGCACGTGCGTGGACGAGTGGTGGTGGACGTCAACCGTTGAGGGCGGCACGGCGCAGGGTGAAGTTGATGCGCTGGGCCCCAGTACTGGATGGTGACCGTCCTTGACCGGCAGGATGCCGTGAAAGCGCAGGCGGTCGACGCCACCCCAGACCACCACATCGCCGTGCAGCAGCGGGATGCGCTGGCTCCTGTCGGCGCGTTCGTGGCCGCCGAACAGGAACATCGCCGGCAGCCCCAGCGAGACCGAGACCACCGGGGCGCCGAGATCGCGCTCGTTGCGGTCCTGATGCAGGGACATCTTCGCTCCCGGCACATAACGGTTGATCAGGCAGGCATCGGGTTCGAAGTCTTCGAAACCCGCTGCGCGGGCGGCGTCGACGGCCAACTGCCGAATCACCTCGGGCATCGCCGGCCAGGGCTGGCCGCTTTGCGGGTCGACGGCGCTGTAGCGATAGCCGTCGCGGTCGCTGGTCCAGCCCCAACGGCCACAACTGCTCAGGCTGGCCGACATGGTGAAGCCGCCGGGGGTGACCATCTGCCGAAGCGGCGCCTGGCGCAACACCTCGCGCAGGGCCGGGAGCAGTTGCTCGATCCGGGGCAGGGCAAAGCCGCGCAGCACCCACGATTGCTCGCCGATCCGCTCGTGGCGTTCGGGTTGGCGCAGTTCGTCGTCGGCAAACAGATCAAGGGTCATGCGCTGCTCGCGGCATTGTCCGGCGCGGCGCTTACAGCGCCTTGCTGACTTTCACGTCGGCAATCACATCGTCCTTGCCATGCACGGCTTCCAGCGCGGCACGGGCCTCGGCCTCTGTGCCGTTCTCCAACTGGGCGAACTCGAAACGGCGTTCACCGTTGAGGGTGTACTTGATGACGTATTTGGTAGTCACGGTCATTCCACTCACTAAAAGGAAAGGGGAGATTCAGCGCAGCTTCGAGGCGGAGCGACGGATGATGCGGATCGAATGCTTGAGGTTCGGCTTGCGGGTGACGCTGATGGCGCGCTTGGTCACCACGGTGTCCAGGGTGATGTTCCAGAAACCGGTGCTGGGCACGGTGATCCGGGCCGGGAAGGTGTCGAAGGCGCCGCCGTGGTAGGTGTGGCGGCCGCCGTTCTTGAAGCTGCGGAAGTTGGCGTCGCTCATCAGGCGGATGTTGCAGGTCTGGGAGCATTCGATCACGACGATGTCGTCTTCGTTGAGGTGCTCGCGCTGGTGGATGAATTTCATGACCGCCTCCAGAAGGCTTTTTCTACAAAATCAAAAAGATAGCATGTAGCGCAGCCTGGTTTTATCGCTGCGATGGATGGATTCTGCGGGTAGGGTGACAAGTCTGACGGATTACACCGGCTTGTCGCCATAAAAGTTGGATTAAATTCCTCTTCGCAACGGAGAAAAATCGCATTGATGCTGTCGGAGCGTCTTTATTGGAGGGTTTTTCATGAAGTGGGGCGCTTGGGTCGCTGCGATGTTGGCGTTGGGCGGATGTGCAAGTGTTTCGGAAATCCAGCAGACACCGCCGACGCTGAATGTGATTTCGGGCAAGAAGCCCAATGAATATGCCAGCTGCGTGGACACGATTCTGAACAAGAGCCGCGGTCCTTCGTTGCTGACCCCGCACAAGAGCGGGATCAGGATGGTGGTGCGCGATCGTCTGTCGAGTTCGCCGGCGGCCCTGCTCGATATCGAGGAGCGTTCGGGGGGCAGCAGCATCCGCCTCTATGAAAGCATGTCGAACAACCCGCTGCGTTCCAGCGCGGTGCTCGATGCGGCGACCCGCTGCATTTCAGGCCAGCCCTGAGGCCGGCCCGCCCACGCCGGTCACTTGCAGATCACGACCACGGTGCGGCTCTTGAAGTTGCCGACGTCCACGCCCAGGGTCTTGTCGCTTTCCTTCGGCTGCGGCGTGCCATCGGTGCCGACGATGGTGTAGCCGGTACCCGCGCAGGAATCATCGGCCTTTTCGTAGCATTTGGCCCAGGACATCGCTTCGCCGGAGCAATCGATTTCCAGGCCTTGCTGGCCGTTGTCCAGGTAGGTTTTGGAGGCCGTTGCGCATCCCGCCAGGGCCAGTACCGCGAGCAATGCCAGAAAACCCTTCATGTCGTTCAGCCCTTTATTTTTAGCGGCGCTTGGCCGTTGGGGCGGGGGTATCCTCGAACACCGAGGCCACTTCACTGGCCAGGGCCTCGGTCGCGAACGGCCCGGCAATCTGCTCGCCGTCGACACCGGCCACCCACCATTGGCCATCGGTGGCCTGGGTAATCAGGTAACCGTTCACTTTCTTCGCTGCCGACATCGCTTCGTCTCACTGGTTGGGGAAATGTCACGATGATAGCGCAGAACCCGGCGCGAGCCGCTATCAGCAGCTAGAATCAGGGTTTTGAAGGTGGGGCAGGAGGGGCTCATCAGTCGCCTCGAATACCGGGCGCCAGACTATTTGTCGATGCCTTGGAACTATCTGCCGTCGTTTTTCTCTATGTTGGCGTCAGGATGCTATCAGCGGGGCATTGTAAGGTGACCGCCGCCTGATTAGACTGCGCCGAAACTCGTACACACCGCCCTTTTTAAGGACTCATATGATCAAGAAATGCTTGTTCCCAGCAGCCGGTTACGGTACTCGCTTCCTGCCAGCGACTAAGGCCATGCCCAAAGAAATGCTGCCGGTGGTGAACAAGCCACTGATCCAGTACGGCGTCGAAGAAGCGCTGGACGCTGGCTTGAACGAGATCTCGATCGTCACCGGCCGCGGCAAGCGCGCGCTGGAAGACCACTTCGACATCAGCTACGAGTTGGAAAACCAGATCAAGGGCACCGACAAGGAGAAATACCTGGTCGGTATCCGCCGCCTGCTGGACGAGTGCTCGTTCTCCTACACCCGCCAGACCGAAATGAAAGGCCTGGGCCACGCCATTCTGACCGGTCGTCCGCTGATCGGCGACGAGCCGTTCGCGGTAGTGCTGGCGGACGACCTGTGCGTCAACCTGGAAGGCGACGGCGTCCTCAAGCAGATGGTCAAGCTGTACAAGCAGTACCGCTGCACCATCGTGGCGATCATGGAAGTCGACCCGCAGGAAACCAGCAAGTACGGTGTGATCGCCGGCGACCTGATCGGTGATGACCTGTACCGCGTACGCAACATGGTCGAGAAGCCAAAACCTGAAGATGCGCCGTCGAACCTGGCGATCATCGGTCGCTACATCATGACGCCGGACATCTTCAACCTGATCGAGCAGACCGAACCGGGCAAGGGGGGCGAGATCCAGATCACCGACGCCCTGATGAAGCAGGCCCAGGACGGTTGTGTGATTGCCTACAAGTTCAAGGGCAAGCGTTTCGACTGCGGTGGCGCCGAAGGCTATATCGACGCGACCAACTTCTGCTTCGAGAACTTCTACAAGACTGGCAAGGCCTACTAAGCGCCTTCAGCTTCGTAGCGTTCCAGAAAAAGCCACCTTCGGGTGGCTTTTTTGTTATGCGCCCTTATGTAATGGCTAACTGACCTGAGAGGCTACAGCGAGTATGCTGTGTGCCTGCCGAGGAGATAGACATGGCCTACGATTTTGATCTGTTTGTGATTGGCGCCGGTTCCGGCGGTGTGCGGGCGGCGCGGTTTGCCGCCGGTTTCGGAGCCAAGGTGGCGGTGGTCGAAAGCCGCTACCTGGGCGGCACCTGCGTGAACGTCGGTTGCGTACCCAAGAAGCTGCTGGTCTACGGATCGCACTTCGCCGAGGATTTCGAGCAGGCCAAGGGTTTTGGCTGGTCCCTGGGCGAAGCGAACTTCGACTGGGCGACCCTGATCGCCAACAAGGACAAGGAAATCAACCGCCTCAACGGCATTTATCGCAACCTGCTGGTCAACAGCGGCGTCACCCTGCTCGAAGGCCATGGCAAGCTGGTCGACCCGCATCAGGTCGAGGTCAACGGCCAGCGCTACAGCGCCAAACACATCCTGATCGCCACTGGCGGCTGGCCACAGATCCCCGACATTCCGGGGCATGAGCACGCCATCAGTTCCAACGAGGCGTTTTTCCTCAAGGCACTGCCCAAGCGCATCCTGGTGGTGGGCGGCGGCTACATCGCCGTGGAGTTCGCCGGCATCTTCAACGGCCTGGGCGCCGAGACCCAGCTGCTGTATCGCGGCGACCTGTTCCTGCGCGGCTTCGATGGCGCGGTGCGCAAGCACCTGGCCGAGGAACTGACCAAGCAGGGCCTGACGCTGCAGTTCAACAGCGATATCGAACGTATCGACAAGCAGGCCGATGGCAGCCTCAAGGCCACCCTCAAGGACGGTCGCGAGCTGGTGGCCGACTGTATTTTCTACGCCACCGGGCGGCGTCCGATGCTGGACAACCTGGGCCTGGAAAACACCGGGGTGAAACTGGACAAGAAGGGTTTCATCCAGGTCGACGAGCAGTACCAGACCAGCGAACCGTCGATCCTCGCCCTGGGCGACGTGATCGGCCGTGTGCAATTGACGCCGGTGGCCCTGGCTGAAGGGATGGCCGTCGCCCGGCGGCTGTTCAAGCCCGAGCAGTATCGCCCGGTCGATTACAAGCTGATCCCCACCGCCGTGTTCAGCCAGCCGAACATCGGTACCGTCGGCCTGACCGAGGAGCAGGCGCGGGAGCAGGGCCATGAGGTGACGATCTTCGAGAGCCGCTTCCGGCCGATGAAGCTGACCCTGACCGATTGCCAGGAGAAAACCCTGATGAAACTGGTGGTGGATGCCCGTAGCGACAAGGTCCTGGGTTGCCACATGGTCGGACCGGACGCTGGCGAGATCATTCAGGGGCTGGGGATTGCGCTGAAGGCCGGGGCGACCAAGCGT
The DNA here is from genome assembly GCF_055390395.1 of Pseudomonas sp. Tof1. Classification (NCBI taxonomy): domain Bacteria; kingdom Pseudomonadati; phylum Pseudomonadota; class Gammaproteobacteria; order Pseudomonadales; family Pseudomonadaceae; genus Pseudomonas; species Pseudomonas sp. Tof1. The sequence continues at coordinate 2,681,884 of NZ_AP024344.1, forward strand.
GACTTCGACGAAACCATCGGCGTGCACCCGACGGCGGCCGAAGAATTCGTCACCCTGCGTACGCCTGTCGCGGGCTGACCATGGCCCTGGCCGCGCCGCCCGACCTGAGTGACACCGACCGGCCGGTGCAACCGCTGGCACGGACCTACCCGCGGGGCTTGTTCATCGAGCCCCACGAGCATGCCTGGGGGCAGTTGCTGTATGCGATGTCCGGGGTGATGTGGGTCGAGACGCCCCATGAGGCCCTGGCGGTGCCGCCGCAGCGGGCAGTCTGGCTGCCGCCGGGCGTCTCCCACGGGATCCGGGTGGTGTCGGACCTGCAGATGCGCAACATCTACCTGCGTCCGGCCCTGGCCGCGACGCTGGAAAGCACGGTGCAGGTGATCGAGGTCGGCGGCCTGCTGCGCGAATTGATCATCGGCCTGGTGGCGCAGGCCGACGAGACCCAGGGCGAGTACTACGACGCACTGACCCGCCTGGCCCTGCTGGAGCTGCGGCGGGCGCGGCGTTCGATGTTGAAGATCGCCCTGCCTTCCGGCAGCGACCGGCGCCTGCTGACGGTGTGCCAGGCGGTGATGAGTGCCCCGTCGCTGGCGATTTCCTTCGACCAGCATGCCGAGACCGCCGGGGCCAGCGTGCGCACCCTGGCGCGGTTGTTCCAGGCGGAACTGGGCATGGGCTTCGCCGAATGGCGGCGCCAGGTGCAGTTGGCGACCGCAGTGGCCGAGCTGATCCAGGGCGTACCGGTCAGCCGCATCGCCCGGTCGCTGGGGTATTCGCCCAGCAGCTTCAGCGACATGTTCCGTCGGGCCCTGGGCATCTCGCCCTCGCATTACCCGGTGAACTGAACCCCTTTCTCCCTCGCTTGACCGATATCCAGAAGCCTTTGGCCGACAGCCCGTGTTTGTCGGCCATAAACTGCAGGCATTCCCTTTCGGAGCCTGGATTTCATCATGAGCTACCTGATTTCTCTCGTTATCGGTCTTGCTGTCGGGCTGCTGTACGGCGGGCTCGATTTCCGTTCCCCGGCGCCTCCCGCCGTGGCCCTGGTGGGCTTGCTCGGCATGCAGTTGGGCGAGAAGGCCTGGCCGCTGGGCAAGCAACTGGTGGCTGGCTGGTTGTCCTGAACCCCTTTCCGTTCCCTGTCTGGATACGCACTCCATGAAAGCTCTGCAATTTTCGAAAACCGGTGATCTTTGCGCCCTGCAATGGGTCGACCTGCCCATGCCCGTGCCCGCCGCCGGCGAGGTGCTGGTACAGGTCAAGGCTGCCGGCCTGAACCCCAGCGATGTGAAGAACGTACTGGGTCGTTTTTCCTACACCACCTTGCCGCGGGTACCCGGGCGGGACTTCGCCGGAGTGGTGGTCGAGGGCCCGCAGGCGCTGCTCGGCCAGGAAGTCTGGGGCACTGGCAAGGAGCTGGGCTTCACCGGCGACGGTTCCCATGCGCAGTACCTGACCCTGCCGGCCGAGGGGGTGGCGCGCAAGCCGGCGCATTTGAGCTTTGCCCAGGCGGCCAGCCTCGGTGTGCCGTACACCACCGCCTGGGATGCCCTGGAGCGTAGCCTGGTGAAGGCCGAGACCCGGCTGCTGGTCATCGGCGCCAATGGCGCGGTCGGCAGTGCGGCGATCGCCCTGGCGAAGATCCGTGGGGCGCAGGTGCTGGCGGCAGTCCGTCGGCCGGAGCAGGCCCTGGCGTTGCAGGCGCGGGGGTTCGAGACGATCGTGCTGGGCCAGCCCGAAGACCTGGCAGCCTCGGTCAATGGCGTGTTCCCCGGAGGGGCCGAGGTGATCTTCGATACCACCGGCTTCTGGCTGCCGGCGGCGGTCGGTGCCTTGGCGACATTCGGCCGTATCGCGATCATCGCCGCACCGGTCGACGGGCATGTGCAATTGCCGGCGCTGGCGCTGTATCGCAAGGGGGGCTCGGTGGTCGGGATCAATTCGCTGCTCTATGGCACTGCGGCCTGCGCGCGGATGCTCGAACAGTTCGGGCGTTTCTTCGATGAGGGGCTGCTGGAGCTGCCGTCGGGCTTGCGCGAATCGCCGCTGGCCGAAGGGCCGACGCGCTATGCCGAGGTCAACCAGGGCAGCAGCGAGAAGGTGATTCTGTTGCCTTGAGATGATGGAGTCGTACACCGAAATGCGTACGAAGGACCCGCTGTAGGAGCAGGGCTTGCCCGCGAAGAGGCCCTTGAGGTCGCTGAAAGCTTCGCGGGCAAGTCGGATCGCCGCACCGCCGGCTCCTACAGGCGCTCATCAGCAGGAAGTCATCGGCAGAGATCGGGGGAGTGAGCTACAACTGTGGTGTCCAACAATGGAGACACCACCATGCTCGTCCACTGGTTCCTGGCCGCTCTTCACCTCCTGGCCTACGGCATTGCCCTGGCCGCCGTGTTCGGTCGGGGCGGTGCCTTGTTGCGTCTTGGCGGCAGCGCTGCGACCGATCTGCGCCCGGTCTTCGTCTGGGACAACCTGTGGGGGATCAGTGCCGCGGTGCTGCTGATCACCGGTGGTCTGCGCGCCTTCGGCGGTTTCGAGAAGGGCAGTGACTATTACCTGCACCAGCCGCTGTTTCACCTCAAGCTGACGCTGTTCGTGATTGTCCTGCTGCTGGAGCTGACACCGATGATCAGCCTGATCAAGTGGCGCATCGCGCAGAAGAAGGGCGCCTCTATCGACATTCGCCGTGCCCGGCTGTTCGCCCGGCTGAGCCATGTCGAGGCGCTGCTGATCATGCTGATCGTGATCGCTGCCAGTGGCATGGCCCGAGGCTTCCTGGCCGGTTGAAGGCCGTGGTTCAGGGCTCCAGGTGCAGGCTGGCGCGGATGCCATTGACGGTCGCTTCCTGGGCCTTGTAGCCATCCGCGGAGCCGGCGTACAGCAGGGAGTAGGCCTTGCCCTCACGCGCCGCGGCCACCAGGGTCTGGGTCATCACGTGGCCGCCGTTCTGGGTGATGGTGCAGGTGGTTTCCACCGCTGGCATGCCGCCCAGGGTGCTGTCGTGGATGCGGTTGCAGACGCTCATGAAACCGCGCTCGACGAAGTTCTTCTGGACCGCCTTGCGCATTTCCAGCAGCACGCCGGGCAGGTTGACCTGATGCCCGGGCGTGAGGGCGGACTGGGTCAGTTCCATGACCATCAGCGGGTCGCCGTTGGCATCGTTCTTCACCGCACGCTGGCGCAGACCGCTGATCACCTCGCCCACGGCATTTTGCGCGGGTGGCAGGGTCTGCACTTCCCAGTCGCCGGGCCAGGTGATCATCAGGTCATCGGCGAGGGCGGACGAGCCGCCCAGCAGCAGGAGCAGGGCGGTGAAACAGACACGACATTGCACTGGGATCATGGAGGGTACTGGCAAGGGAGGATGAAATGGGTTGTTACAGTGTATCAATAGTTGGGCGCCACAGGCCGATTCTTCTGCGGGGCCGGGTGGGGAGAGCGCCTTCGGGTGCCCGACGGGGCGCGCCCCTGGGTATTTTTATCGGAATTTCCATTTTTCCTGCTGAATCAGCAACTTAATCCGGACCCGCCGTTGAGCGCCAGGGTGGATCCAGGCTCCATGCGCGATTGCGTGGGTTATTGCCGGCAAGTTCAAGGAACGTACGGCTTTTCAGCGCTGTGACGACGGGTCGCAACCAGGGCGTACAGGCCGTCAGGCAACGGCACAGACGCCCCCGGAAACCCCGGCACAGGCAACCGTTGCTCAGCTAGCCCTTTGCTTCTCAAGCGTTATCCCGGACAATCGCGCCCCTCTTATGGCCGGGGCGCTGCCAATAAGCTGTTTTCCGCCCCGGTCGCGTGGTAATGACCGGCTAACGGAGACTCGACCGGATGAATGACCAGGCCAACAGCGTCGACGAACGCTATGAATCGGCTCCCGCTGCACTGAGCAGCTGGAGCCGCCACGACACCACCTGGATGCTGGGCCTGTTCGGCACGGCGATCGGCGCCGGAACCCTGTTCCTGCCGATCAATGCGGGGCTGGGCGGCTTCTGGCCGCTGCTGATCCTGGCGTTGCTGGCGTTTCCGATGACGTTCTACGCGCACCGCGGCCTGACCCGCTTCGTGCTCTCCGGGCGCGATGGTTCGGACATCACCGAAGTGGTCGAGGAGCATTTCGGCCTGACCGCCGGTGCGCTGATCACCCTGCTGTACTTCTTCGCGATCTTCCCGATCCTGCTGATCTACAGTGTCGCCCTGACCAACACCGTGGGCAGCTTCCTCGAACACCAGTTGCACATCGCGCCGCCGCCGCGGGCGATCCTGTCCCTGGCGCTGATCCTCGGCCTGCTGGCGGTGGTACGGTGTGGTGAGCAACTGATCGTCAAGGCGATGAGCATGCTGGTCTATCCGTTCATCGTCGCCCTGGCGCTCCTGGCGGTGTACCTGATCCCGCACTGGAACGGCGGCATTCTCGCCACCGCCAGCAGCCTGCCGGAGCCGTCGGCACTGCTGCACACGCTGTGGCTGGCGATTCCGGTGATGGTGTTCTCGTTCAACCACTCGCCGATCATCTCGGCCTTCGCCGTGGACCAGAAGCGCCGTTACGGGGCGCACGCCGAAGAGCGCAGCAGCCAGATCCTGTCCCGCGCCCACCTGCTGATGGTGGTGATGGTGCTGTTCTTCGTGTTCAGTTGCGTGCTGACCCTGTCGCCGGCCCAACTGGCTGAAGCCAAGGCGCAGAACCTGTCGATCCTGTCGTACCTGGCCAACCATTTCAGCAACCCGACCATCGCCTTCGCCGCGCCGCTGATTGCCTTCGTGGCGATCGCCAAGTCGTTCCTGGGCCATTACATCGGTGCCAGTGAAGGACTCAAGGGCCTGATCATCAAGAGCGGCCGCAAGCCCGGTGCCAAGGCCCTGGACCGCATGACGGCGGCCTTCATGCTGGTGGTCTGCTGGCTGGTGGCAACGCTGAACCCGAGCATCCTGGGCATGATCGAGACCCTGGGTGGGCCGATCATCGCCGCGTTGCTGTTCCTGATGCCGATGTATGCGATCCGCCGCGTTCCCTCGATGCGTCAGTACTCGGGCAAGCTGTCCAACGTGTTCGTCACGCTGGTCGGTCTGGTATCGATTTCGGCGCTGATCTACTCGCTGGCCTCCTGATCCAACACCCCCTTCAGGAGACGGTCGCTGGCGATGGCCTCAACGCGGTAGAGCTGAAAGCCGCGTTGTCCGGATCGCCAGCAGGCCGGCTCCCACCTCAAGGCTTCAGATAGAAATTCTTGCGGTGCAGGCGCACGGTCTGCGGGAACTGTTCATTTCCTTCGCCGTGGCCTTCGCCCAATGGCCATGCGGCAGTATGTGCGCCGTCTTGTGCTCACGCTCGCTCAATCCCTCGCAACCGACCCGGCTGAAGGCCGTCTGGATATGCCGGCGGACCTCGGCCGGGCCGTTTTCCACCGTCAGGCAGCGGGGGCGGGCAGGTATGTAGGTGGTGTTTGTGCAGGAGGGCCCTGGGCGAGCGGATATGCGGCGCCCAGGGTGGGGTGGGGCTTACTGGATCAGCTTCCAGTTCTTGTAGAACACCCGGCGCAGGGCGAACACCGCACCGGCGAAGCCGGCGATCACGCCGCGCAGGATGAACGGCGTGCGGGACGGCCGCACGATGTCGATGAACAGGCAGTAGCGCTTGGTGTCGTTCTTGTTGAACGAGGCATGCAGCAGGGTGTCGTCGAAGATGAACAACGGGTCGTCATGCCAGAAGTGCTTGTCCTTGCGGCACTGGATGTAGACACCGTCATGATGCGGTGCCGGCGCCATGTTGTAGAGCACGCGGAACATCATGCGCAGCGGGCCGAAGTGGAACGAGGTCGACTGGTTGGCGTTGAACACCGAGACGCCGACGGTCTTCACATAGGGGAATTTCTGCTGCAGTTCGCGGATGTCCAGTTCGGTGTCGATCTTGCGCCCGTACCACTGGAAGAACAGCATGCCGCGCTTGTTCTGGGCCATGCGGCCGTCGAGGTACTGGATGATCTCGTCCTTGTGGTCCATGGCCCGGTCGATGACCTGCTGCAACTCGCGCTGGCAGTCTTCGGGCAGGTCCTGCATGCGATAGACGCCGCGGTTGCGCCGGCTCACCAGGTCGAACAGGGTGTTGAACGGCGACAGGACCCAGGTATTGCGGCCGTTGCCGATGAAATATTTCTTCGCCAGTTCGGCGGTATAGATACCATTGCGCAGGAAATCGTAGATACCGCAGATCACCACCAGCGCCAGGAAGCCGAACACGGTTTTCGGGAAGCAGTAGATGACCAGAAGCACGCCCAGCGTCCAGAGGAGCGAGACGACTTTCTTGCGGATGTTGCGGATACTCATGAACCGGGGCTCCCTTAGAGCGATTGCAGCAGGTAGTGGCGGGCGCCGGATGGCGCGTTGGAACCCAGGAAAGCACCGTGTTCGGGTGCGCAACCGTCCGGGGCGACGGTTTGCCCGAACCAGCAGGCCGGGCAGGTCAAGCGATGCCTGCCATGATAGAAGTTCGGGCGAGGGATAATCGTATCAAATGTTACTGTTTTGTAAGGTTTCTTAACAATTTATTTAACGGGATTCGTGTAGAGCCATCATTGACATCGGGGATCGATGTCCAACCTAACCAGGAGCAGGGAGTCAGTATGAAGTGGATTTGCGTGGTATTGGCCGTGCTGATGTTGTCGATGGGCGGCGCACAGGCGGATCAGCAGTCTTCATCGGGAAAGAACAGGCAGAAGGGGCAGGCTGGCGAGTTCGACTATTACCTGCTGAGCCTGTCGTGGTCGCCGACCTTCTGCCTGACCCATGCCGGTAATGAACAGTGCAAGGGCAAGGGTTACGGCTTTGTGCTCCACGGACTCTGGCCGCAGTATGCCAAGGGCGGCTGGCCGCAGTTCTGTGCGCCGTTGACACCGCTGACGGCTGCCCAGCGCCAGCAGGGCAGCACGATGTTCCCGACGGCCAAGCTGCTCGAACATGAGTGGAGCAAGCACGGTACCTGCAGTGGCCTGGGCGCCGACCGCTACCTGCAGACCACCGACCAGGCCCTGGGCAAGGTGCACATCCCCGATGAGCTGCAGCCGTCGACCAGCGTCCGGGAGTACTCCGCCGCAGAAATCGTCCAGCTGTTCCAGCAGGGCAATCCGGGCCTGCCGGCCGATGGCGTCACGGTGGGTTGCAGCGGTCCGCAACTGTCGGAAGTCCGGGTGTGCCTGAACAAGGACCTGGGTTTCGAGTCGTGCGGCAAGGGCGTGAAAACCCAGTGCCGCGACGGCAAGGTACGTCTGCCGCCGATCCGCTGAGCGCGGTTCGCATCCTGAGCGGTGCCGGCTGGCGCCGCTCAGCGTTGCAAGATTGTTCAAGACACGGCGCAAAGGGCCTGCCACAGTCGGCAGCCCTTTACTGACGTCCGAGCTTCCATGTCCGAACATTCCTTGCCCCGCAGTGCATTCCTGCGCGGTGCCGTGGCGATCATGCCGCTTTCCCTGGCGACCGCACCCTGGGGGCTGCTGGCCGGCTCCATGGCCATCGAGGCCGATCTGACCCCTCTGCAAGGCCAGGGGCTCTCCGGCATCGTGTTTGCCGGCGCCGCGCAACTGGTGGCTATCGGCATGCTCAAGGGCGGGGCGGGGATCTTCTCGATCCTGCTGACCACCGCGCTGCTGACCTCGCAACACCTGCTCTACGGCATGAGCATGCGCTCGGTGATCGCGCCGCTGCCGGGACGCTGGCGCCTTGGCCTGGGGTTTCTGCTGACCGACGAGCTGTTCGCCCTGACCAGCCAGCACGACCGACACCAGTTCGATCGCTGGTACGCGCTGGGGGTGGGGCTGACGTTCTATATCGCCTGGAATCTGTTCACCCTGGCCGGAATCGTGCTGGGCAGCAGCATTCCCGGGCTGGAACACCTGGGGCTGGATTTCTCCATTGCCGCCACCTTCATCGCCCTGATCACGCCGGTGGTACGCAACGTGCCGACGGTGGTGTGCGTGGCGGTGTCGCTGTTCTGTTCGGTGCTGTTCAGCTACTGGCAGTGGGGGGCGGCGCTGGTGCTGTCGGGGCTGGCGGGGATGGCGGCGGGTTTCGTCTGCAACAAGCTGTATCGGGGGCGTGAATGATGGTCTGGGCCGTGATTGTCGGAATGGGGCTGCTGGTGTTCCTCAACCGCTATGTGTTTCTCGAACCGCGCCTGCCGTTGCGCCTGAGCAGCAATGCCCGGCAGTTTCTCGGTTTTGCCGTGCCGGGGATGCTGACGGCGATCTGCGGGCCGATCGTGTTCATGCCGGACCGGCAGTTGAACCTGCAGTGGGACAATCCCTACCTGATCAGTTCGCTGGTGGCCGTCGGCCTGGTGCTTTATACCCGCAACACGCTGCTCAGCATGTTGCTGAGCATGGCGTTCTTCTTCCTCTTGCGCTGGTGGCTGTAGCTCCTGGAAACGGTGGTTCAGCCCCAGGGGCTGCGAGCGTGCCGACGTCGCCTTCCTTGACGATCCGGGTCACCTGTGACGGCCGCAGCGATTTCTGCGCGTTGGCATAGGCTTGTCAGGGGGCGTCGGTCACGGTGATACTGACGGCCCATTGCTTTTTTCGAGGTGTTCGTCCAATGCGCAATTGATGCCGCCGTCTGTTCCGACGGCCAGTCTCCGCACCCCCTGCTGCAGGGTGGAGTCCATGGCATTGATGGGAGTTCGCATGACGAATTCGTACCTGGCGCTGGAAAGCGTTTCCTATGTCCTGGCCGATGGCCGGGTGCTTTTTTCCGGGCTCGATGCCCGCTTCGATGGACAACCGACGGCGATTGTCGGGCGCAATGGCGTCGGCAAGAGCGTGCTCGCACGCCTGCTCGCGGGGCAGCTATCGCCGGCCGAAGGGTATTGCCGGCGTGGCGGCAAGGTCCACTATCTGGCCCAGCAGCTCGACCCCCATGCCTCGATCGCGACATTGCTCGGCGTGCAGGAACTGCTGGCAGCCCTGGAGCGTATCGAAGCCGGTGGTCTCGATACGGCCGATTACGACCAGGTCGGCGAGCGCTGGGATATTCGCCAGCAACTGCAGGCCGAACTGGAGCGCCATGACCTGAAGGGGCTGGACATCAGCCGTCCCGTCGCCAGCCTGAGCGGTGGCGAAGCGATGCGCGTGGCGCTGGCGGGAGCCAGCCTGTCGGATGCGCAGACGCTGATCCTCGACGAGCCGAGCAATCATCTCGATCGGCCTGCGCGTCAGGCCCTGATGGAGCAACTGCGGCGCTGGCCCCGTGGCCTGATCGTGATCAGCCATGACCGGGAGCTGCTGGAGCAGATGAGCCGGATCGTCGAACTGTCCAGCCTGGGCCTGCGCAGCTATGGCGGCGGCTACAGTTTTTACCTGCAGCAGAAGGCCGTCGAGCGCGACGAGGCGGTGCGCCAGTTGGAGCATGCCCGGCTCGAACGCAAGCGTACCGAGCAGGCCCTACGGCTTCAGCAGGCGCGCCAGGAGCAGCGCCAGGCCCGTGCCGAACGGCAGGCCGGGCAGGCCAACCAGGCGCCGATCCTGTTGGGGCGTCGCAAGGGCATCAGTGAAAACACCCGTGGCAAGCAGCAGGCCCAGCAGGCGGCTGTACGTGAAAACCTGGCGCAACAGGTGCGTGAAGCGGCCCGTGCGGTGGAGCAGGAGGTGGCGGTCGTGCTGCAGGCGCCAGCCAGTGCGCAATTTGCGCGACGGCGGGTGCTGGTCCTCGACGACCTGCGCCTGCCCCGTGTACAGGGACAGCTCAGCCTGGTCCTGCATGGGCAGCAGCGGATCGGCGTGGTGGGGCGCAACGGCAGCGGCAAGTCCACCTTGCTCAAGGTCCTGGCAGGGCAACTACCGACGACTGGGGGTGACTTCGTGGTCAATGGCACGCTGGCCTATCTTGACCAGGCCCTGTCCGCTGTCGATCCGCAGCGTTCGATCCTGGAACAGTTGCGAGCGGTGAATCGGCATTCGAGCGAAGGCGAGTTGCGTAGCCGTCTGGCGCAGTTGGGCCTGGGGGCCGAATGCGTCATGCAGCCCAGCGGCCTGCTCAGCGGTGGCGAACGACTCAAGGGTGCGCTGGCCAGCGTGCTCTACGCGGACGAGCCGCCGCAGCTGCTGTTGCTGGACGAGCCGAACAATCACCTGGACCTGCCGTCGCTGCAGGCCCTGGAAAGCATGCTGGTGCAGTTCCACGGTGCGCTGCTGGTGGTGTCCCATGACCGGCGTTTTCTCGATCGGCTCCAACTGACCGAACGGTTGCAGGCCGGCGTCGATGGCTGGCAACTGCAACCCTGGGCGTGATGCTCAGCCCAGCACCTCGCGCAGCCGGTGCCAGAGCATGCCCAGCGCCAGCAACGGCGAGCGCAGGGCCTTGCCGCCGGGGAAGGTCATGTGCGGGACCGCGCTGAAGATGTCCATGCCCTGGCTCTGTCCGGCGTGAATCGCTTCGGCCAACAGCCGGGCGGTCCAATGGGTGACATTGACGCCGTGACCGGAATAGCCCTGGGCATAGAACACGTTCGGCTGCTGGCGCAGGCGGCCGACCTGGGGGAAGCGGTTGGCGGTGATGCCGATCCTGCCGCCCCACTGGAAGTCCAGGCGCACATCCGCCAGTTGCGGGAACACCTTGAGCATCTTCGGCCGCATGTAGGCGCCGATATCCGCCGGATCCCGCCCGGAGTAGTGGCAGGCGCCACCGAACAGCAGGCGGCGGTCGGCGGACAGTCGATAGTAGTCCAGGCCGACCTTCTGGTCGCACAGCGCCAGGTTTTGCGGGATCAGTTCGGCGGCCAGCGCCGCGGTCAGCGGTTGCGTCGCGACGATGTAGCTGCCGGCCGGCAGCACCTTGCCACTCAGGCGCGGTTCGAGATCATCGAGGTGGGCATTGCAGGCCAGCACCAGGCTGTCGGCGCGCACGCTGCCATGGGCGCAGCGCACCCGCACGCGGCTGCCATGCAGCAGTTCGAGCACCGGGCTCTGTTCGAAGATCCGTACCCCCAGCGACTCGGCTGCCCGCGCTTCGCCCAGTACCAGGTTGAGCGGATGCAGATGCCCGGAGCCCATGTCGATCAGGCCACCGGCATACGCGCTGGACGCCACCACCTGGCGCATGTCCCGCGATTCGACGATTCGCGTTTGATGTGCATACCCCAGTTGGGCCAGGTGTTCCTGCTCGGCCTGGAATGCCGCGAACTGCGCCGCGGTGTTGGCCAGTTCGCAGAAGCCCCAGCGCAGGTCGCAGTCGATGGCATGTTCGCGGATCCGTTCGCCAACCAGCGCGACCGAGTCGATGCCGGCCCGCTCCAGGTAGCGCACGCCGCCCGTGCCGACGTAGCGGGCGAAGCCGCTGACATCATGGCCGATGCCACGGATCAGTTGGCCACCATTGCGCCCGCTGGCGCCCCAGCCGATGCGCCGGCCTTCGAGCAGGACCACCGAGAGGCCGCGCTGGGCCAGCTCGATCGCGGTATTGACGCCGGTGAAGCCGCCGCCGATCACGCAGACGTCTGCGACCAGGTCCGACTCGAGCCGGGGGCGGTCCGGCATCGAGTGGGCGGTGGCAGCGTAATAGGAACGGGTATGTTCCATTGTGCTGTCGTGGCTCATTTGTTGGTCTTCACCTTGCTCCAGGAACGGGTCATCAGGCGCATGATTTCCGGGGTCGGCGTGGTCGAGATGTACAGTTTGTCGAGCACTTCCTGCGGTGGGTAGACCTCGGGGTTGTGCACCAGGTCGGCGTCCATGTACTGCTGGGCGGCCGGGTTGGGGTTGGCGTAGCCGACCGTGGCGCTGACCTTGGCGATCACCTGCGGATCGAGCAGGTAGTTGATGAAGGCATGGGCCTCCTTGACGTTGGCGGCGTCGGCCGGGATCGCCAGCAGGTCGAACCACAGGTTGCTGCCCTCCTTGGGAATCGAGTAGGCGATGTTGATGCCGTTCTTCGCCTCCTTGGCCCGGTTGGCGGCCTGGAACACGTCGCCGGAGTAGCCGAAGGCAACGCAGATGTCACCGTTGGCCAGGTCCGAAATGTACTTGGAGGAGTGGAAGTAGGTGATGTACGGCCGCAGGGTCAGCAGCTTGGCCTCGGCCTTCTTGTAGTCCTCGGGGTTGGAGCTGCGTGGGTCCATGCCCAGGTAGTTGAGGATCGCCGGGAAGGTCTCGTCCGGCGAGTCCATGAACGAGACACCGCATTGGCTGAGCTTCTTCAGGTTCTCCGGTTCGAACAGCACCGCCCACGAGTCGATGTGGTCGATACCCAGTACCTGCTTGACCTTGTCGACGTTGTAGCCGATGCCGTTGGTGCCCCACAGGTAGGGCACCGAGTGCGCGTTGCCCGGATCGTTCTTTTCCAGCAGCTTGAGCAGTTGCGGGTCGAGGTTTTTCCAGTTCGGCAATTGCGCGCGGTCGAGCTTGAGGAACGCCCCGGCTTTCACCTGGCGGCCGAGAAAATGGTTGGAAGGCACCACCACGTCATAGCCGGTCCGGCCGGCGAGCAGCTTGCCTTCCAGGGTTTCGTTGGAGTCGAACACGTCATAGATCACCTTGATCCCGCTTTTGGCCTGGAAGTCGGCGAGGGTGGTCTCGCCGATGTAGTCGGTCCAGTTGTAGACGCTGACGGTCGGTTCGGCGTGAGCCGTGGCGCCGAACAGCAGCGCCAGGGTGAAGGGGACCACGGATTTCAATAGACGCATGTCGACACCTCGTTGAGTGGTTGTGGGTGAGGTCGGGTTGGGGGATCAGACGCTGAGCAGGAGGAATTCACGTTCCCAGGAACTGATCACCCGCTTGAAGTTTTCGTGTTCGGCGCGCTTGACCGCCACGTAGCCGCGCACGAACTGGCTGCCCAGGTAGCGGTCGAGGGTCGGGCAATCTTCCATGTGGGCCAGGGCGTCCTCGATGGTGATCGGCAGGCGCAGGTTGCGCCGCTCGTAGGCGCGGCCTTCCACCGGCGGGTTGGGCTCGATGCCTTCGACCATGCCCAGGTAACCGCACAGCAGGCTGGCGGCGATTGCCAGGTAGGGGTTGGCGTCGGCGCCCGGCAGGCGGTTTTCCACGCGCATGGCCTCGGGGCTGGAGGTTGGCACCCGCAGGCCGACGGTGCGGTTTTCCTCGCCCCACTCGACGTTGACCGGCGCCGAGGTGTCCGGCAGGAAACGGCGGAACGAGTTGACGTTGGGGGCGAACATCGGCAGCACCTTGGGGATGTACTTCTGCAGGCCGCCGATGTGGTGCAGGAACAGCTCGCTCTTGGAACCGTCCGCGTTGACGAAGATCGGCTTGCCGGTGGCGATGTCGACCACGCTCTGGTGCAGGTGCATGGCACTGCCAGGCTCGTCGGCGATCGGCTTGGCCATGAAGGTCGCGGTGACGTTGTGCTTGAGCGCCGCTTCGCGCAGGGTGCGCTTGAACACGGTGATCTGGTCGGCCAGGTCGAGGGCATCGCCGTGGCGGAAGTTGATTTCCATCTGCGCCGGGCCGTCTTCGTGAATCAGCGTGTCGAGGTCCAGGCCCTGGGCTTCGCACCAGTCGTAGACGTCTTCGAACAGCGGATCGAATTCGTTGGCGGCGTCGATGGAGAACGACTGCCGACCGCTTTCGGCACGGCCCGAGCGACCCAGCGGGGCCTTGAGCGGCAGGTCAGGGTCTTCGCAGCGCTGGGTCAGGTAGAACTCCATCTCCGGCGCGACGATCGGCTGCCAACCCTTGTCGGTATAGAGCTGCAGGACCTTCTTGAGGACGTTGCGTGGCGACAGCTCGATCGGGTTGCCCTGTTTGTCGAAGGTGTCGTGGATGACGATCGCGGTCGGTTCGATGGCCCACGGCACCAGGTAGATCGACGAGGCGTCGGGGCGGCAGATCATGTCGATGTCGGCCGGGTCGAGCAGGTCGTAGTAGACATCGTCCTCGACGAAGTCCCCGGTTACCGTTTGCAGCAGCACACTTTCCGGCAGGCGCATGCCTCGCTCATGCAGGAACTTGTTGGTGGGTGCGATCTTGCCGCGGGCGATGCCGGTCAGGTCGCTGACCACACATTCCACTTCGGTAATCTTGTGTTCTTTCAGCCATGAGGACAGCTGATCGAAAGGGGCGTTCATAAGGACCTCGTCGTTGGTTTCATCGACGCCAGGTTGGGCCTTCCGCTTGCCTGAAAACGGCGGGAGGCTTCCCCTGCAGCGCGTTGGCGACTATCTTGCTGTCAGTTGCGCGGTTCCATCTATCCACTTTTCCCATACCAAGATGCACCATAAAGGTGCGCGATGGTCTCCCATGACAGAGCCAAATTCCTTGCGGGTCCAGGCGTTCAAGACCGCCGACGTGACCGAACAGATCCGGGCGACACCGGGTTGGGTCCAGCATTACCAGCAGATGTCGCCGGGGCATTTCGCCGGGCAGATTCGCTACCTGGACCTGCAGGGCGTGGAAATCTACGAGGAGTGCATGAACACCCGTGTGGAGCAGAACTTCAGTGCCCCGTCGGGCGCGCTGGCCTTCTGTTTCGACCGCAGCGACAATGCCCTGTATATGCTCAATGGCGAGAGCCGCAACATCTGGATCACACCGGAGAACTACCAGGAAGTGGCGGTGGTGTTCGGCCCTGAGTTCGTTCGGCATCACGGCCTGGACATCGCCCGGCTCGACGGCCTGTTCATGGCGCCGCTCAACTCGCAGCAGAATGCGTTGTTCGGCCGCTGGCTCAGCGCAACCCTGACTCGTCTGAGTCAGGCTGGCGATCCGCCAAGCCGGGAGGCCCTGAGCCAGCAGTTGCTGGAGGATTGCCTGTACCTTCTCGATAACGCCTGCCTGGACCGCGGCTCGTGGCAACGGCGCACGGAAGAGCGCGGCATCATGAAGCGCATTGGCGAATGGGCGGCCGATGCCCCCGAGGAAACCCTGAACCTGCTGGAACTTGCTCAGGTGGCCGGCGTGTCGCTGCACCAGTTACAGCATGCCTTCAAGGCGTTCACCGGGATGACCCCGACCCAATGGCTGCGCTTGCGCCGTCTGAACGGCGCGCGCCACGAACTGCTGCACGGCAAGGCGCAGAGCACCGTCGCCGAAGTGGCGATGCATTGGTCGTTCTGGCACCTGGGACGTTTTTCCAGCAGCTATCGGGCGTTGTTCCGCGAGTTGCCGAGCCAGACCCTGAAGCGTCGGCAGATGAGCCGCTGAGAGGGGTTCACAGACCGCCCAGCAGGTCGTGGGCGTTGAGCAGTTCGTAGGCGATTTCCGGACGTTTTTCCAGGCCGCGGCGGATCGCTGCCGGGATCGACTGGCGGGTCTTGCGGCACAGGCCCGGCAGCTCTTCGATGTGAATGCCGATACCGCGCATGGTCCGCACTTCGTTGGGGCCAGGAGCGATGGTCAGGCGAATGCCCAGTTGCTCGTACATCCGCTGTTGCAGGCGTTCGAGGTCGGCCAGGCTCTTGAGGTCTTCGAGGCGTTCGAGCAGGATTTTCTCTTCCTGGCGGGTCAGGCGCAGGATGCGGATGTCGCTACCGGGTGTCTCCAGCAGCCGTTCCCGCTCGCAATTGCAGGCGCCGGGAGGACAGGGCTGGCGGATCGGAGGCAGGGTGTTCATGACCTCCGATCATAGCCAAGTGCAAGGGCTTTTGCCCATGGGGTTACTGCATGCCTTGCACGGCACTCAGTACCTGGTAGGCGGCCTTGACCCGCACCGGGTTGGGGTAGTTCTTGTTGGCCAGCAGCACGATGCCGATGTTCTTCGCCGGCAGGTACGCCACGTAGGCGCCGAAGCCATTGGTGGCGCCTGTCTTGTTGACCCAGCTATCGGCCTGCGGTGATTGTGGGGTCTTGAACCGGGTGATGTCCTGCGGTTCGAGCATCTTGTACGAGGTGCCCTCGAGCAGGGTGTCCAGCTTGACCGGGGAGGGGTAGAACTCCCAGCCCAGGCCCTGGGTGGTGTCGCCGAACCGGTAGTAGCCACTGTGGGTCAGGCTGATCGCCTGTTGCAGGGGCGCGTCGAGTTGCCGGGGCCGCATGTTCACCTGGACGTAGTGCAGCAGGTCGCTGGCGGTGGTCTTGATGCCATAGGCCTCGGAGTCCAGCGCGCCAGGGCCGACCCGGGAAGGCTTGTCATCCTTGGTGTAGCCCTGGGCGTAGCGGCTCATCTGGTCCTTGGGAACCCTGAGGTAGGTGTGCTTTAGCCCCAGCTTGGGCAGCAGGGTCCTTTCCATCAGGTCGTCGTATGGCTGGCCGAGGCTCCTGGCGGCCACGTAGCCGAACAGGCCGATGCTCGGGTTGGAATACTGGCGGCGCTCGCCGACAGGGTAGATCGGCTTCCAGTGCTGGAAGTAACCCATCATCTTGTCGGTGCTGTCCGCTTCGTTGGGAAACTGCAACGGCAGGCCGCCGGGGGTGTAGGTACCGAGGTCGAGCACGCTGATCCTGTCGAAGGCGCTGCCCCGCAGCTCGGGCAGGTAGTGGCTGGTGTTTTCCGCCAGCGACAGTTTGCCCTGGGCTACGGCATAGGCCGCGAGTGTGGCGTTGAAGGTCTTGCTGACCGAACCGATCTCGAACAGGGTGTTTTCTGTTACCGGCTGTTTGTCCGTCTTGGAGGCAACACCGTAGTTAAAATAATGTGCCTGGCCGTTGACCAGGACCGCCACGGCCAGGCCGGGGACGCCCTGTTCCTGCATGATCGGTTCAATCGCGGCATCCACGACGGCCTTGAGCGGGTCGACGGGTGTCTGGCCGGCAAAGCTGTTCCCGGTGCTGAGCAGGCACAAGAGGCTGGTGAGTAATTTGTCACGAATTGTGAGTCTTATCGGCATAATCTGGCTTTTTTCCATGATTTTGATTGTTTGTCCGCATCCTGTCGGGCTGTTTTCTGGACCGTCGTCCATGTTCCGGCCCATGGCGTGAGGCTTGCCTGGTCCACGGCGCAGTTGCGGGGCGAAGCTCAATCTAGGGGATGAGTCGGCCCCTCGACAAACGATGAAATTTCGGATTAGCCATTAGAAAAACTAGGAGCAAGCGCCATGGTCCGTCCTCATTTGCCACTCAATGCCCTGCGGGCTTTCGAGGCCTCCGCGCGGCACTTGAGTTTTACCCGGGCAGCGGTCGAGTTGTGCGTGACTCAGGCGGCGGTCAGCCATCAGGTCAAGAGCCTTGAGAGCCAGTTGCAGGTCGCTCTGTTCAAGCGCCTGCCCCGTGGCCTGATGCTGACCGCCGAAGGCGAGAGCCTGCTGCCGGTGCTGTGCGAGTCGTTTGACCGGATTGCCCAGGCCCTGGGCCGGTTCGAGGGTGGGCACTACCGGGAGGTGCTGACGGTGGGGGCGGTGGGCACGTTCGCCGTGGGGTGGTTGTTGCCGCGGCTGGCGGATTTTCGCGAGAGCCACCCGTTTATCGACCTGCGCCTGTCCACCAACAACAACCGGGTGGATGTGGCGGCCGAGGGGCTCGATTTCGCTATTCGTTTCGGTACGGGAGCCTGGCATGGCGTCGACGCCATGCGCTTGCTGGAGGCACCGCTCTCGGTGTTGTGCACTGCGCAGGTCGCCGAGCAATTGCAGTCTCCGGCGGATGTTCTGAAACAGACGCTGTTGCGTTCCTACCGCACCGATGAATGGCCCGAGTGGTTCCAGCGTGCCGGCTTGCCGAGCAACAGCCTGGTGGCCGACAGTGTGGTTTTCGATTCGTCGCTGGCGATGATGGAGGCTGCATTGCAGGGAGCGGGGGTGGCGCTGGCGCCGCCGATGATGTTCTCTCGCCAATTGGATACCGGTGATATCCGGCAGCCTTTCGATATCGGTATCGTCACGGGCAGCTACTGGCTGACCCGCTTGCAGTCGCGTGCCGAAACGGCGGCGATGGCGGCCTTTCGCAAATGGCTGGTCGAGCAATTGCGTTGATGGGAACTCAGGTGTGAATCAGCGCAACGGCGAAAGAGACTACGATTGCGCAGGCAATGGCCAGGTTCAGGTTCATGGTGGAGCATCCGACGGTTGAAAGGTGACTTATCCTGTCGGGAACCGAGGCAAATAAAAAATTCCGTTTCACGATTTGAATGATCAATTGAAATGATGATTCGGTGCCTGGAGTCAGTGGCACTCGTCTTGTGGCTGGCCGGCTCAGCGGGTCAGCAGGTCGAACGCCAGCTTGAGCAGCGGTATCGCGACACAGATGAGGATCAGGCCAATCTGCCAGCGCATCACGTTGATCTGTGCCTGCAACCCGGACATCGACAACCGGAGGTCCGCGCCCTGCTGCTGCATCAACAGGCGAAGCTCGCTGCCTTGTTCGTGGCTCTGCGTGCGGAGTTCGGCACCTTGCTGGAACATCAGGGTACGCAACTCGTGGTTCTGTTCCTTGAGCAGGGTACGCAGCTCATGGGCCTGTTCTTTCATCGTGGTGCGCAGTTCGTGAACCTGCTCGTTCATCGTGGCGCGCAGTTCGTGAGCCTGCTCGTTCATCGTGGCGCGCAGTTCGTGAACCTGCTCGTTCATCGTGGTTCGCAGTTCGTGAACCTGCTCGCTCATCGTTGCGCGCAGGTCCTTGCCCTGCTCGGAGATCGATGCCAGCAGGCGTTCCTCGGTCTGTCGCAGATCGGATCCTGACGCAAGATTCTGCATTTCGGCCTCCCAGGCATCTGCCGCTGCCTTGGCTTTATCGGGGGAGCGCTGGCGGTGGTCAGCGCCTCGTATAGGCTCAGGGATAAGTTCATCATTGCTCCTGCGATAGACGATAGCGATCCAGGTGCGATAGTCGATTCAAGCTGGCAGTGCCTGATAGTCAGTTCGTTCTTCAGATTTTGTGGGCAATTGCCTAGCTTGTTGCCTGCCATTCAACGATGTCCGCTGTGCAGTCCAGACACTCTCACAGGCGAGTGCTGAAACACCTTTTAGTGATCCGGGCAGCCCTGTATTCGGCTCAGGCGCAGTCTGGTGCGCGTCACCCAGGTCGATCCCGGGCAGGCGAGGCCGGACCCGCAATGGCTGGACAACGTCAGGAAAATCCCTTCGCCCAGAAGCTGGGCAGGTGACAAAAGTCCCTCACGAATCTTCTATAGGTTAGAGTCGGCGCCTACGTCGATGTACCTCATCCGAGATCCGAGTCCTACATGCAGCCACACCCGCAGCGTCCTCTCTGGCAGGTCTATCTGGTTTTCCTCGCACCCATGGTGCTGTCCAACTTCCTGCAGTCGTTTTCCGGCACGCTGAACAGTATCTACATCGGTCAGATGTTGGGCACCGAAGCCCTGGCGGCGGTGTCCGGAATGTTTCCGGTGGTGTTCTTCTTCATTGCCCTGATCATCGGCCTGGGGGCCGGCGCCTCGGTGCTGATCGGCCAGGCCTGGGGCGCGCGTGAACTGCATGCGCTCAAGGCCGTCGTGGGCGCGACCCTGACCCTGGGCATGCTGATCGGACTGGTGGCGGCGGTACTCGGTAGCATTTTCGCCCGGCCGGCCCTGCAGGCGCTGGGTACGCCCGCCGATGTCCTGGACGACGCGGTCGGCTACGCGCAGGTGATGATGCTGACCATGCCGCTGTTGCTGATTTTCATCCTGTTCACCCAACTGTTGCGCGGTATCAGCGACACGCTGTCGCCCCTACTGGCCTTGCTGGTCTCCACCGGTATCGGTCTGGTCATGACGCCGGCACTGATCCGTGGCTGGTTGGGACTGCCGCAGATGGGTATTCAGAGCGCGGCCCTGGCTAGCCTGGCGAGTACGGCCTGTGCGATGGCGTTCCTGGGGTTGCGTCTGCGCCAGCAGGACAGTGTCATGGCACCGGACCGCGAAATGCTGGCGGCGATGCGCCTGGACCGGGCGATCCTCGGCAAGGTACTGCGTATCGGCCTGCCGACCGGGCTGCAGATGATCGTGCTGTCGTTGTCCGAGTTGGTGATCCTGGCGCTGGTCAACCAGCACGGTTCCCAGGCCACCGCGGCCTATGGCGCGGTGACGCAGATCGTCAACTACGTACAGTTCCCGGCGCTGTCGATCGCTATCACCGCCTCGATCCTCGGCGCACAAGCCATCGGGGCAGGGCGCCTGGAGCGGATCGGGCCGATCCTGCGCACGGGCATGCTGATCAACACCGGCCTGACCGGTGGGCTGATCGCCCTCGGATATGGTCTTTCCCATTGGCTGCTGGGCCTGTTCATCACCGATCCGGCGACCAGGGCCACCGCCGGCCACCTGTTGCACATCCTGCTCTGGAGCCTGTTGATATTCGGCTTCCAGGCGTTGATCGGTGGCATCATGCGGGCCAGTGGCACGGTGATGGCGCCGGTATTGATCATCATTTTCTGCATTGTCGCAATTGAGCTGCCGGTGGCCTATCTGCTCGATGCCCGTCTGGGCCTCGAGGGCGTATGGATGGCTTTCCCGGCGGCCTATATCGGCATGCTGTTACTGCAGGCCGTCTATTATCAGCTGGTCTGGCGGCACAAGCGGATCGAACGGCTGATCTGATCGTCGGGCGCTCAGGCCGGCTTGCGTGGCGAGCGTCGTCCCGCCGGGAAACCGTGGCGGCGGGCAGCCCAGGCAATCAGCCAGGCCGGCAGCAGCCAGGCCAGCAGCGACCAGGGAATCGACGCCGCGCCGAAGGTGTCCAGCAGCAGTGCGCCCATCACGCCACTGGCGGCAAACGCCAGGTTGAAGGCGGTCACCAGCATCGACTGAGCCGTATCGGCAGCCTCGCCGGCCGCATCGGCCAATGCGGTCTGCAGCAGGGTTGGCGCGCCGCTGAAGCTCAGGCCCCAGAGTGTTACGCCCACATACAGCACGGCCGTCGAGGCGCCGTTCAGACCCAGGGTCAACGCCACGGCGGCGAAGATGCCCAGGCTGAGCAGGACCAGCCGGCGCAGCCAGCGATCGACCAGCAGGCCCACCAGCCAGATGCCCAGCATGGCCGAAATGCCGAAAACCAGCAGCACACGTTCCAGCGATACGGCCGGGCCGGCACTTTCCAGGAAGGGGGCGATATAGGTGTAGAGGCTGTAGTGCGCCATGATCCAGAGCCAGACCACCAGCAACACCGGCCGTACGCCCGGCGTGTTCAGCACCCTGCGCAGGGGCAGGCGGGCAATGGGTCCTGGCGTATGGGTTTGGGGAATTCCCAGCCTTACCCAGAGCATCAGCACAAGGCTCAGCCCCGAGAGCAGGGCAAAGATCGTTCTCCACTCAACCCAGTGGGTGAGCCAGGCACTGAGCGGTACGCCCAGCGCCAGGGCCAGCGGAATGCCGAGCATCGCCAGGGCCATGGCACGGCCTTGCAGGGGCACCTCGACCATGCTCCGTGCGCAGCCGGCGAGCAGGCTCCAGGCCAGGCCGGTGGCCGCGCCGATCAGCAGACGGGCAAGCAGGGTCAGGGCATAGGAAGACGACAGGGCGCTCAGGGCATTGCCGAGAAAGAACACGGCGAGGGTCAACAGCAGCAACGAGCGTCGTCCGAGACCACGGGTGGCGAGCGTCAGCGGGATCGCCGCGAGCCCCGAGCCCAGGGCGCAGAGTGTCACCCACTGGCCCGCCAGGGCTTCGGAAACATCGAGCCCCCGGGCGATCTGCGGCAGCAGCCCGGCCGGGACGGTTTCGTTGGCGGTGGCGATGAAACTGGTCATGGTCAGCGCCAGCAGGCGCGCAATCGGCAGGCGGGCAGCCGTGAGCGTAGGCTGGCTGGCGAGCAGGGAATGGTTCATGTCCGGGACTACCTTCCAGGGTGGATTCGGGATCGCATCGGCGAGGGCGGTAATCTGCGGCATCGCGGGGCATTTGATAATGGGCCGGTTCCTTGATGAACTTTCAACGCCAGATTGAAAGTGACCGCCGGGTTGGGCAAGGGCACCTCGACCTGTTGCTTCTTTGGCGGGGGATGCGCATGCTGGTGCCTCGTGGAACCGAGGAGGCGTGCAGGTGATGCTGGGTGTCAGTAACTACGGGGCGTTCGTGCTCGCGTTCGTGATTCTGCTGTTGATTCCGGGGCCGGGAAATTTCGCCCTGATCACCTCGACCGGCAAGGGGGGTGTGCGCGCAGGGCTGGCGGCGACCGTCGGGGTGATCCTCGGTGACCAGGTACTGATGTGGCTGGCGGTCGCGGGCGTGGCTTCTCTGCTCAAGGCCTATCCGGCAGCGTTTCACCTGGTGCAGTGGATGGGCGCGGCGTACCTGCTCTATCTCGGCAGCCGACTGCTGTTCGCCAAGTCCGGCACGGCGATGCCCTTCGAGATGAAAGCCCGCCAGTACCTGCGCCAGACCATGATCATCACCTTGTTCAACCCCAAGGCGATCCTGTTCTACATGGCGTTTTTCCCACTGTTCATCGACCCGGCCCAGCATCCGGGCGCGCTGACCTTCGCCTTCATGGCGGTGACCGTCTCGTCGCTGACCTTCCTCTATGGCCTGGTCGTGGTGCTGCTGACGCACTTCTTCGCCGAAAAGGTACGATCCAGCCGCAAGCTGACCACGGCGCTGGAAAAGGTCGCCGGCATGTTCCTGATCGGCTTCGGCATCCGTGTGGCGGTCCAGTAATTCGCCGCTCGACGAACGTCCCGCCGTTGCATGGGCTTACCCGCTCTTGCGGCAGGGGGACGTGGCTTGAATCGGGACGCACTTGAGCGCAACCAGATACCGCTCTACTTCGTTGCGGTGACCATCGCGATACTGCTCGGGCTGATGGCTCCCGGTATCGCCCGGGGCCTTGATGCCCTGGTGACGCCGGCGATCGCGGTGCTGATGTACGCGATGTTCCTGCAGATTCCCTTCCTCGACTTGCGCCAGGGCCTTGGCCACAAGGGCTTCATGTCGGCGTTGCTGCTGGCCAACTTCGTGCTGGTGCCACTGCTGGCCTGGGCGTTGAGTCGCGGCCTGGTGGCGCATCCGGCCATTCTGGCAGGGGCACTGCTGGTCCTGCTCACGCCCTGCATCGACTACGTGGTGGTGTTCACCCATATCGGCAGGGGCGATTCGCGGCGGGTACTGGCGGCGACGCCGATCCTGTTGCTGCTGCAACTGATACTGCTGCCGGTCTACCTGGCCTGCATGCTGGGTGGTCAGTCCGCGGTGGTGATAGCGGTCGGGCCGTTTGTCGAAGCCTTCCTCCTGCTGATCGTCGCGCCATTGCTGCTGGCCCTGACGACCTCGGCACTGGCCCGCCGTTCGCGAGTGGTCACGGCCTGGAACGACAGCTGGGCCTGGCTGCCGGTACCGGCGATGGCCGCGGTGCTGGTGGCGGTGATCGGATCGCAGATCGCCGGAGTGGTGCGCGATATCGAGCGTCTTGCGCCGGTGTTGCCGGTGTACCTCGGCTTCCTGCTGCTGGCACCGCTGGCGGGTGCACTGGCCGCGCGCCTGTGCCGACTGCCGGCGAGCGCGGCCCGTGCCGTCGTCTTCAGTGCCTCCACGCGCAATTCCCTGGTGGTGCTGCCGCTGGCCCTGGCGTTACCCGAGGATATCCGCAGCCTGGCAGCTGCCGCCGTGATCACCCAGACCCTGGTCGAGCTGGTGGGGGAGCTGATCTATGTGCGTGCCATTCCGGCGCTGGTCTGGCGCAATCGCCCGGATGACTCCCAGGGCTGACGCCCTTCTACAGTTCCTCGATGGCGGCCCGGATCTGATTGGCGACCGGCTGCTCCAGGGTGCTGTAGAGCTGGGCCAGGACCCGGCCGCTTTTCGAGCGATAGACATGCGGGCCGGCCAGGGCCCGCAAGGCATGAAAGTGCTCCTGCAGATGATCGCAGTATTCGCGGGTCTCGCAGACGAAGAACTGGCCGCCCTTGGGCGCGATGCTGGGGAATGCCACTTCCACCCGCTCCTTGTAGGTGTTGGGCAGCAGGCTCAGGGGCTTGCGCTTCGGGTAGCTCACGGCCCCGAAGGGCACCCCGTTGGCCTTCAGGGCCTCCAGCACCGCATTGGCGGTTGGCGGGGTGTCGCTGCCGCAGGCGACCAGGGGCAGGCCGGCGATCATCAATAGAAGGGCTTTCATCCTGACACTCCTTGTTCCATGTACGCTTTCTCAATCGGTGACGACCGATGGGAACGGACAGCCGGGTAGGCTGTTTCTCCATCTTCGCAGATTGTGCAGGCGTGCTGTCCCAAGGTTTGTCAGTTGTGTCCCGATATTTCCAAGCCATTATTCCGCTTGTTGTCAGCCACTTCGTATACCGGGCCGGGGTGAATAGACGGCGCGGCGATCAGGCAGAGACCGGATGCCTATCCGTGTTGCACTCCCGCCCGCTTGAGCAGCTGCTTGCAGCGTTCCGACAGATGTTCGACCCGCAGGTGCTTGCCGGCCTTGGCGTAACGTTCCCGCAGGCTTTTCAGTGCGGCAATCGCCGAGTAGTCGACGAA
This sequence comes from Pseudomonas sp. Tof1, assembly GCF_055390395.1. NCBI lineage: Bacteria > Pseudomonadati > Pseudomonadota > Gammaproteobacteria > Pseudomonadales > Pseudomonadaceae > Pseudomonas > Pseudomonas sp. Tof1. The sequence continues at coordinate 2,706,169 of NZ_AP024344.1, forward strand.
ACTCAGGTGGCGGCAGTCCAGCACCACCTTCTGTGGGTCGTTGGCCGGATCGAACAGGTTCTGGAATGGCGTGGTCGAGGCGAAGAACAGCGTGCCGTGCAAGCGGTACAGCTTGCTGCCGTCGGGCTCCTGATGGGTATCGGCGTACAGTTCGCGGGCATGCTGCCAGGCGAAGTTCAGCGCAGCGATCACGATCCCGCACAGCACCGCCATCGCCAGGTCGGTCAACACCGTGATCACCGTGACCGCGATGATCACCAGCACATCGTTCACCGGCACCTTGTTCAGCACCCGCAGCGAAGCCCAGGCGAAGGTCTGCTGGGACACCACGAACATCACTCCCACCAGTGCGGCCAGCGGGATACGTTCGATCAGCGGTGACAGGAACAGCACGAACAGCAGGACCATCAGCCCGGCCACCACGCCGGACAGTCGGCCACGGCCACCGGAACTGAGGTTGATCACCGTCTGGCCAATCATCGCGCAGCCGCCCATGCCACCGAACAGGCCGGAAACCATGTTGGCCACGCCCAGTGCGGTGCACTCGCGATCCGGGTAGCTGCGGGTTTCGGTGATCTCGTCGGTGAGGTTGAGGGTCAGCAGGGTTTCCAGCAGGCCGACCAGGGCCATCAGCACCGCATAGGGGGCGATGATCTGCAGGGTTTGCAGGTTCCACGGCACTTGTGGCAGCGTGGGCAGCGGCAGGCCGCCGGCGATGTGGGCCATGTCGCCCAGGGTGCGGGTCGGCAGGCCGCACAGGTAGACCAGCAGGCCGACCCCGAGGATCGCCACCAGTGCCGGCGGTACGCTGCGGCTCAGGCGCGGTAGCAGGTAGACGATGGCCATGGTCAGTGCCACCAGGCCGAGCATCACGGCCAGCGGTTCACCGCGGATCCAGCCCTCGCCGTCCTTGAACTGCTCCAACTGGGCCAGGGCGATGATGATCGCCAGCCCGTTGACGAAGCCGAGCATCACCGAGTGCGGCACCATCCGCACCAGCTTGCCCAGGCGCAACAGGCCGAAGGCGACCATGATCAGGCCGCCGAGCACGACCGTCGCCAGCAGGTATTGCACGCCGTGCTGCACCACCAGGGCGACGATCACCACCGCCATGGAACCTGCGGCACCGGAAATCATGCCCGGCCGGCCGCCGAACAGCGCGGTCAGTGTGCAGATGATGAAGGCGCCATACAGGCCCATCAGCGGGTTGAGATGAGCGACCAGGGCAAAGGCGATGCACTCGGGCACCAGGGCGAAAGCGGTGGTGAGTCCGGCCAGGACATCGGCGCGTAGGCGGGCGGGTTTCATGGTGTACCTGAGATGGGGGCCAGCGGGGGAGCAAGCGAGGGCTATATGAAAGGCGGGAAATGTTACGGAAATGTAACAGGTCCTGCAAAAAAGTCGGTAACGGGCATTCGCAGCGGCTACCTTGTCAAGGGCCTGCGCAGACAGGCGTCTGCGTTCCCAGCAAATAAGAAAAAGAGAATTCGGCTCATGAAATTCGAAACCCTTGCGCGCTCGCTGCTGGCGACGGCGCTGATTCTGGCTGTTACCCCTGTCCATGCGGCGTCCCAGGCACCGGTCGCCGGTGAGAACGGCATGGTCGTCACCGCGCAACACCTGGCCACCCACGTCGGGGTGGATGTGCTCAAGGCGGGCGGCAATGCGGTGGATGCCGCGGTGGCGGTCGGTTACGCCTTGGCGGTGGTTTATCCGGCAGCCGGTAACCTCGGCGGTGGCGGCTTCATGACCGTGCAGTTGGCCGATGGCCGCAAGACCTTCCTCGACTTCCGTGAAAAGGCGCCGCTGGCCGCCACGGCCAACATGTACCTGGACAGGGACGGCAACGTCGTCCCCAACCTGAGTTCGAAAGGACACCTGGCGGTTGCCGTGCCGGGCACGGTTTCCGGCCTGGAACGGGCACTGGAAAAATACGGCACGAAAAAGCGCGCCGACGTGATCGCCCCGGCCATCAGGCTGGCCGAGGAGGGGTTCGCACTGGAGCAGGGCGACATCGACCTGTTGCACACCGCCACCGACGAGTTCCGCCAGGATATCCACGACTCCGGTGCAATCTTCCTGAACAGGGGCGAGCCGCTGCAGGTCGGCGAGAAACTGGTGCAGAAGGACCTGGCGAAAACCCTGCGGGAAATCTCCGCCAAGGGTACCGACGGCTTCTACAAGGGCTGGGTGGCCAAGGCCATCGTCGACTCCAGCCAGGCCGGCAAGGGCATCATCACCCAGGATGACCTCGACAGGTACAAGACCCGCGAGCTGGCCCCCATCGAGTGCGACTACCGCGGCTACCACATCGTCTCGGCACCGCCACCCAGCTCCGGTGGCGTGGTGATCTGCGAGATCCTGAACATCCTCGAAGGTTATCCGATGCAGCAACTGGGCTATCACTCGGCCCAGGGCCTGCACTACCAGATCGAGGCCATGCGCCACGCCTATGTCGATCGCAACAGCTACCTGGGCGATCCCGATTTCGTCAAGAACCCGGTGGCGCAGCTGCTGGACAAGGCCTATGCCGAGAAGCTGCGGGCCGCGATCGATCCGCACAAGGCCGGACTCTCCCGGACCTCAAGCCGGGTGTGGCGCCTCATGAAGGCAACAACACCACCCATTATTCGATCGTCGACCAGTGGGGCAACGCGGTGTCGGTGACCTACACCCTCAACGACTGGTTTGGCGCCGGGGTGATGGCGAGCGGGACCGGGGTCCTCCTCAACGACGAGATGGACGACTTCACCGCCAAGGTCGGCGTGCCGAACATGTACGGCCTGGTGCAGGGCGAGGCGAATGCCATCGCGCCTGGCAAGACGCCGCTGTCATCGATGAGCCCGACGATCGTCACCAGGGATGGCAAGGCGGTCATGGTGGTCGGTACGCCCGGTGGCAGCCGGATCATCACCGCAACACTGCTGACCATCCTCAATGTCATCGACTACCGGATGAATATCCAGGAAGCCGTGGATGCGCCACGTTTCCATCAGCAATGGCTGCCGGAGGAGACCAATCTCGAGACCTACGCGATAAGCCCGGACACGCAGAAGATTCTCGAAAGCTGGGGGCACCGGTTCACCGGCCCGCAGCCGCTGAATCACCTGGCGGCGATCCTGGTCGGCGCGCCTTCGCTCGATGGCAAGCCGGTGGGCAACAACCGCTTCTACGGGGCCAATGACCCGCGGCGCAATACCGGCCTGTCGCTGGGCTACTGAGTGCTCGCCGGCGGCGGCCCTGGCGCCTTGCGGGCGTCCGGGGCCGCTGGCCGGTTCAGCGGCGGCCGGCGTTTCGCAGGGTGAGCGGCACGATCAGCCGGTGAAACGGCGCCACCGGCAGCATGTACAGGCGGCCCAGCCGATTGTGCGTGTGGACCACCGTCGACAATGTGAGGGTGCGCGTACCCTCTGGGGTGACGGGCGAGTGGTGCAGCGTCAGATAGACATCGAGGTGCCTGTCGCGGTCGGCCAGCATCACTTCATCCGGCTGGTTGGAGACCAGCGTGAAGATCCCGACGCGATCGTTCTCCCGGTAGTCGGCATCCGCCCGCGCCAGGTCGATGCGGGTCAGGCGCCCCAGGTCCTTGAGCCCGAACAGGCCCACAAGGCGATTGCGCAACTGCATCAGCCCGTCGATCCAGGCCGGTGTCGTCGCCATCATGTTCAACGCATGGCGCAGGGCCGTGCGGTCGAGATGGCTATCGCTGATGCACTGGCTGTCGACGAAGTCGGCGTTGGCCAGCAGGCGGTTGATACTCGAGTCGGGTGGTACCGGGCAGCGGTGCACGGCGGGCTTCATCAATGGCGATCCTTGCGGGAAATGAATGGAGCCCCGAGCCATGTCGGGGTCTCCACTCTACGTGAACCGGCCGCTGCATGCATCCGGCCCGATCCGCTATTGCGGGCGGCCCACGGTTTCCAGCGGGCCTTCACGCCGCGGGATATAGGCGACGCTGCCATCCTCGCGGGTATGGGCGAGCCGCGCGCCGTTGGTGGGTTGGGTCAGCACGACGTCATGATCGGCCGCGAGGTAGTTCAGGGGCAGCGGGTCGCCGGCCCGGAAGCTGGTGACGATCAGCGTCCGCGTCGGGTCCCAGCGGCGGCCGCTGGTTCTTTCCAGCCAGTCGATCAGGTCGTCGCTGTCGCCGTTGCGCGGGTAATCCTGGTTTTCCTGCACGTAGTAAAAGGGTCTGCCCTGGTTGTTCAGGTACATCGGCAGCTTGTTGTCGACCTCGATCATCACCATCTGCCATTCGTCCCACGGCGCCCGCTGGCTGGCCTTGGCCTGGACATCGTCGGCCAAACGCATGGCACCACCACCGCCATTGCTCCACGGATAGGCGATGCCAACGACCAGCAGCACGAATCCTGCCGCCGCCGCGAAACCCTTGGCCCAGCCGGGGCCGCTGACTTTGCCGTCGGCGCGTCTTTGCGCCATGCTTCGGGTCACCCACCAGGCCGCCAGCAACTGGGCGAACGGCACCAGCGGCAGCACGTAATAGCTGCGGCGGCTGCCGCTGGCGGTGAAGAACACGAACAACAGGCCCAGGCCCCAGACCAGCCAGCGGGTATTGGGCTCGATCCGTTTCCATTGGCGCAGTGCCAGCCACAGGCCCAACATCCAGCAGGGAGCCCAGGGCAGGGTGTAGGCCGGCAGGTAGATCAGGTAGGTGTAGATCGGGCCCATGTGGTCGAAAGGATCGAAAAAGCGCACGACGTTTTCCCTGAACACCAGTGCCAGACCACTCTCGCCGTAGGTCGGCGCACCGTACAGGTTCGACAGCACGAAGGGCACAGCGTAGAGCGCGAGGGCGGCCAGCAGGGCGGTCGGCAGCCGTAGGTTGAGATGGCGCTTCCAGCGGCCCCCGGCCAACAGGTGTGGCAGCAATAACAGTCCCGGCAGTACGAAGCCGATCAGGCCCTTGAGCAGCGAGGTCAGTGCCAGCATTAGGAAAAACATCGCGTAGCGTCCCAGGCGCGTGTCATCCGGGTCGCGCCAGTACCACCAGACAGCGGCCAGTACACCGAACACCGTGAGGATATCGGCGGTGGCCACGCGGGCCCAGAACACGAAGTAGAAGGTCGTCGCCAGCATCCAGCCGGCCACCAGGCCGGTACCCTTGCGCCACAGGCGCTCACCGAGCAGGTAGACCAGCCACACGCTCAGCCAGGCGGCAATCACCGAGGACAGGCGCAGCGAAACGTTGCCCAGTCCCCCCAGCAGCTTGGCGCTGGCGGTGATCAGCCAGTAGGAGGGCAGGGGCTTGTCGTAGTAGGGCAGCCCCTTGAGATACGAGTCGAAATAGTTGCCCGACTGCAGCATCTGCAAGGCGATGTTTGCCCAGCGGGTTTCCGCGCCCCACAACTCCCGCGAGCCCAGGCCCGACAGCAGAAGCAGGGCCGAAACGCCGAGCAAAAGGGCCAGGGCGCCTCTGTCGGTTTTCCAGTGGCTCAGGTTCATGGCCGGGTCTGCGGGAAGATAATGATCTCGCTGTCACCCTTGTGGTAGCGCTTGCCATCGGGTGGCAGCAGTCCGAGCTCCTCCATTTGCGCAGTGTCCCTGACGCGCATGACCACCCCCACCGAGCCTTGCCTGCGGGCTTCGCTCATCCACTGCCCGACGCTTTCGAGCGTGACCTGGCGCCCCTGCGCATCAGGGTAATCCAGGCCATATTTCAGTTCGCCGACGGTGTTGAACAAATCGACCTGTGGACATTGCAGGCGCCAGGAGAGCGCCGCGGCAGTGCCCAGCTCGTTGCTCAGCAGGCGCCTGGTCTGGCGCAGTTCATCCAGGTGTTCGGCGATGAACTGGTCGGGCATCTTGTGGTTCACCACGCTGGCCGGCATGCCTGCCGGCAGCAGGCTTACCAGCAGGGCGATACCCAGTGCCGGCATTGCCCAGAACGCCACGGGGCGCAGAACCTGCAGGGCATTGGCGATGATCCAGACCATCAGCATGATGAACACCAGCGACAGGCTGAACACCTCGGCATGACTGTTCGCATAGAGGCCGCGTGTCGCCTGCAGCACGAGCAGGCCAGCCAGCGCCACCACGCCCAGGGTCAGGTTGAGTATGCCGTTGAGGCGCAGGATGCGGCCTTCGGCACGGGCCACCCGATCGATCAGCGCATGGCCCATCATCAGTGCCAGCGGCAGCAGGCAGGGCATGATGTAGGTCGGCAACTTGCCCTTGCTCAGGCTGAAGAACGCCAGCGGCAGGGCGAACCACAGCCAGAGGAAGCCGATGCCGGCCTGGCGCCTTTGCTGCCAGGCCTGCTTGAACGTCGGCACCAGCAGCACCGACCAGGGCAGGCACGACACCACCAGCAACGGCAGGTAGAACCACCAGGGTTGTGCGTGTTGCGCGTTGTTGCCGGCAAAGCGCTGGATGTGCTCGTGCCAGAAGAAGAAATTCCAGTAGTCGGGTTCCTGGGCGTTGACCGCCATTACCCACGGCAGCGCGACGGCCAGTGCGACCACCACGGCGATCGGACCGCAGCGCAGCAACTCACCCAGGCGGCGCTGCCAGATCATGTAGGGCAGGGCGACCAGCACCGGCAGCAGCAGGGCCAGAAACCCCTTGGTCAGGAACCCCATGCCGCAGGCCAGACCCAGCACGGCCCAGGCCCACAGACGCTGGCGGCGCTGCTGGCTGTCGCTGGCGAACCAGAAAGCGACCAGGCTGAGGTTCGACCACAGGGTGAACTGCGGGTCGAGGTTGGCATAGCCGGCCTGTCCGGCGACCAGGCCGAAGCTCATGAACAGCAGGGCCGAGGCGAAGCTCTTGCGCGGCTCGTTCCACAGGCGGCGGGCGATCAGGTAGGTCAGCAACACGCTGAGCCCGGTACTGAGTGCCGAGGCGACACGCACACCGAACAGGTTTTCGCCAAAGATGGCCTGGCCGATGGCGATCATCCAATAGCCGGCGATGGGTTTTTCAAAGTACCGCAGGCCCATGAAATGTGGAGCGGTCCAGTTACCGCTAAGCAACATTTCCTGGCTGATCTGGGCGTAGCGGGTTTCGTCGGGGATCCACAGGCCGTGAAACATCATCGGCAACAGATAGAAGAGTCCGAAGGCGAGTATCAGGGTCGGCAGCGACCAGCGCCTGAGCGTCGCGGGGGAGAGGTGGGGAATGTGAGCGTTCATGAGTTGGCCTTAGCGGTCTCTACCGCCACAAGGGTTTTAACCAGGATTCGCGACAGCGGTTGTCCGACCGGTAACGCTGCAAACCATGGGTGCACGCCTGCCCGGACAGATTCAGGTTCACGACAGGAACCGAGCCTGGGGGGATTGTGGCGCAGACGTAAATGCCGGATCTGGCAGCGGGCGAGACTTCAACCGAAGTGGGCGAAGCAAGATGCATTCATTTGACGACCCGGTTCCATGGTCGTGATGTTTAAAATTGCAAAGTGTCCGTTACATGCCGCTCATATCCTGGTGCCGAGGGCGGTTGGCCAATCTTCGGCATTCAGAATGCCGAGCATTTTCAGCTGGCCGTCGGCACCTACCGAGACAAATAACGAACTGGTGTATTCGCTCTTGGCGACGTGGCGATAACCCAGTTGTTTTTCGAGGTCGTCGATGCAACCGCTATGGGTCACCAGCACCAGGTTGCGATGAGCCGCCTTGTGGGCGAGCGCATCCTGTCCCAGGGTTGGCCCGCAACTGACCAGCCAGTCCGCGGTGATGGCGCTCTTGCCGAACATCGCCTGCGCGGTCTGGGCGGTGCGCGTGGTCGGGCTGCTCAGTACGTCGGTGTTGTTCATGCCGACCTGCTGAAAGGCCCTGCCCACCTGCGCGGCGGAGCGGTTGCCCAGGCGGGTGATGCCATCCTCCGGACCCAGGCAGGGGTTGCTCGAACGGTCGCAGCGCTCGGCGTGGCGTACCAGTACGATCACATCCCCGGCTTTCCATTGCGCATAGACGCCAGTGCTGCGCAGGTGATCCCGCACCGCCAGGTCGATGGGGGTCCTGGGCCACAGGGCAAAGCCGGTGGCCATCAGAGCAGCCAGGGCCATGCCGACTGCCAGCAGTGCCGACCTGACGCGGGGCTTGAGGGGCTGCGGCAACACGGATTGGACGGCAGTAAGGATAACCACGAATTCCCCCATCGACTGGTCTGGCAACTTTGAAAGGGCATCGGCCCGGTAAATGACCCTCGTGATCAGGCGTCCACGGAGGGCTGATCGCGATAGTGGGAATTTAAAGAGGCGCAGGTGGGCGCGAAGTGAAAGCGTTGTGAAAAATTTGGAAGTGCGAATTCCCCCGGATTTACGGGGCTTTGGGCCGTATCCGGGAGTATTTGTGCGAGGGGTTTGCGGGGGGATGTCCGGCATGCCAATGCCGATCGTGGCTGGATCGACATTGGCAACTCAGTGGAAAAAACGGTTATTCGCCGCGGATGTATTGTTCCAGTTGGCGAATCAGGTCGGCCTGTTCGGCAATGGCCTCCTTGACCAGGTCACCGATCGACAGCAGGCCGATCAGCTGGCCGTCTTCCACCACCGGCAGGTGACGCAGGTGCTTTTCCGTCATGATGGCCATGCAGGTCTCGACCCGCTGGTGCGTGTCCACGGTGATGACCGGGGCATTCATGATCTCGCTGACCTTGGTGGTCACCGAGCTCAGCCCGTGCAGGATCACCTTGCGGGCGTAGTCGCGTTCACTGATGATGCCGACCACCTGGCCACTTTCGCTGACCACCGGCAGGGCACCGACGTTTTTCTCGGCCATCTTGATCAGTGCCTCGAACACGGTGTGATCGTTGCGGACGGTGTAAACCTCCTGGCGCTGGCTACCCTTGAGTTTCAACAGTTCTGCGACGGTCTTCATGGATGGCTCTCTCTTGCGGTTTTCATCTGGTTCTTGTGTCGCGGCCACACTCCATGGCGACCGGTCTTACAGAATCGTAGACTGATCCCGCGAGGACGATACAGAAAGCGGCCTCCAGACGCGAAAAAACGTCATTTTCCGCTCATTTGAGCGCCTTTATCCCACGCAATGCCCTCAAGCGTCGTCCTTCAGCTGTTTCCAGTCCAGGTCAAACCGTGCCAGGTACTTGCGCAGGCGGTCGGCATCGTTCGGGTTGGCCTTGGCCTGGCGCGAGGCGTTGAACAGTAGTCGGCCGGCATCCGAGAGGCTGCTGGCACGGCGGCAGACCTCGATCACCGCCTTCAGTTGCAGGCGGTCGAACAGGTCGATATCCCCGGCGCCCTCGCCGAGCAGGCGCTCCACGGCGTCCGTGGCTTCCCTCAGGCCCCAGGCGCGGCGCAGGCGGCCGATCTCCTCCTCGACGCGGGTTTCGTCGATACGCCCGCTGTCGGCCAGGGTCGCCATGCGGGTGATCGAGGCCGACAGCTCGCGAAAGTTGCCCAGCCAGCTCGCTTCGCTGGAGCAGGCGAAGGCCAGGTAGCGGCGCCGCGCCTGCACGTTGAAGCGCGCCAGGTGGCCCTGTTCGCGGGCGTGGCGCTCCAGCTCGAAATCCAGGTTCGGCTCGATGTCTTCGCGGCGGTCCGCCAGGCCGGGCAGGTCGAAGGTCCAGAGGTTGATGCGGGCGTACAGGTCCTCGCGGAACAGGCCTTCGGCCACCCGGCTGCGCAGGTCGCGATGGGTGCCGGCGATGATCAGGAAATCGCTGTCGACCTCCTTGTCCGAGCCCAGCGGGAAGAAGCGTTTCTCCTCGATGGCCTTGAGCAGCATCGCCTGTTCGTCCAGGCCCAGCTCACCGATTTCGTCGAGAAACAGCAGGCCGCCATCGGCTGCCCGCAACAGCCCCTCGCGACTGTTTTGCGCGCCGGTGAACGCGCCCTTGGTGTGGCCGAACAGCGCCGACATGGCGCCATCGCCACGCAGGGTGGCGCAATTGACCTCGACGAACCGGCCCTCGACCTGATGCCGGTTGCGCTTGAGTTCATAGATGCGTCGGGCGAGAAACGACTTGCCGGCCCCGGTCGGGCCAATCAGCAGCATCGGTGCACGTGAGCGCACGGCGACCCGCTCGATCTGCTCGATGGTGCGGTTGAAGGCGGCGTTGCGGGTGGCGATCCCGGACTTGAGAAAGGCCAGGCCCTCCAGGCGCCTGTCGCTGAAGCGCTTGGCGATCCGGTCGTAGCGCGACAGGTCGAGGTCGATCAGGGTGTGGGTGCCGGTGGCCCGGGCCTCTTCGTCCAGGCGTCGGGCCGGCGAAGTCTGCACCAGGCGTGCCGGCAGGTAGCGCGCTTCGGTCAGCAGGAACCAGCAGATCTGCGCCACGTGGGTGCCGGTGGTGATATGCACCAGGTACTCCTCATGCTCGGTATCGAAGTGGTAGGCGTTGGTGAAGTCGTCCAGCGCGCCGTACACCTCCTCGAAATCCCAGGGGTTGCGCAGGGTCATGGGGTGCAGGCGCACCTCGGTTTCCGGCGATACCTGGCGGATGTCGTTGCGGATCCGCTCGGCCAGGCTGACATCGCGGGCATCGGTGCCGTGGATCAGTTCGAAGCGATGGACCAGCAGGTCGGGCTGCTGGCACAGGCCGATGCTGGGCCGCCAATGCCCCCAGCGGTTGGCGCCCTTGCCGACGCGATCGAGGTTGGAACCGATGAAACCGATGGTGACCGTACGCTTGCTGGACATGTTTATCTTTTTGGATAAATGACGATATCCAATGATAAATAAAAATCACGGGGTCGTCGGGTCATTGAGTTGGATTTTTTTGGGTTAAAATATTTTTATCAATAAAATCAATTGTTTATAAAAATATTGGGCGGGTTCTGGAAAGCTGGCACGTGCTCTGCAATATCTCTGGCAACGAACGAGACAACAGAGCGAGAAGCCAAGATGGCCAACACCCAACTGTTCCAGACCCGCACCCAGCCTGTGGCCTGTGATACCCACAATGCCTCCGGCGCTGCGGCATACGCCTACACGGCTCGCCATGCCCTGGCACAGTTGGCGGTGACCGGTTGCCTGAACCAGACCTACCATGCCAGCGCACAAGGTCAGCTGGACGAAGTGCTCAAGCGGGTGGCCGAGGTCGACAGTGCCTTCGTCGCCAAGGCGGCGATCTACGCTCGCCAGCACGGTCACATGAAGGATATGCCGGCCTTGCTGCTGGCAGCCCTGGCGGCCCAGCGGTCGGTGATGCTGCCGGTGGTATTCGCCCAGGTGGTGGACAGCGGCAAGATGCTGCGCAACTTCGTGCAGATCCTGCGCAGCGGTGTCACCGGGCGCAAGTCGCTGGGCTCGCAGCCCAAGCGATTGGTCCAGGAGTGGCTGAACAACGCCAGCGAGCGACAGTTGCTGCAGGCTTCGGTGGGTAACCAGCCGTCCCTGGCCGACGTGCTGAAGATGGTTCATCCCAAGCCGGCAGAGGCCTGGCGCGAGGCATTCTTCGCCTGGGTGATCGGCAAGCCGGTGGCGTTCGATGCCTTGCCGCCGCTGACCCGATCGCTGCTGGAGTTTCGTGGCGGGGCGAGCCGGCAACTGCCGCAGGTACCGTTCCAGTTGCTGGGCAACGAGGCACTGGACCCGCAGCAGTGGGCGGAGCTGGCGATGAACATGGGCTGGCAGGCCCTACGGATGAACCTGAACACCCTGGCCCGCCACGATGCTTTCAAGGTTGCGGGATGTGCCGCGGCGGTGGCCGCGCGGTTGTCGAGCCCGGAGGAGGTGGCCAAGGCGCGGGTTTATCCGTACCAGTTGCTCGCGGCCTACCGGATGATCGGCGAGGAGGTGCCGGCGGTGATTGGCGAGGCGTTGCAGGATGCCCTGGAGTTGTCGCTGGACAATGTCCCGGCCTTGCGCGGCTCGGTGGTGGTCTGCCCGGATGTTTCCGGTTCCATGCACAGCCCGGTCACCGGTTATCGCCAGGGGGCGACCACGGCGGTGCGCTGCATCGATGTGGCGGCGATGATCGCGGCTGCCGTGCTGCGCAAGACGCCGCAGGCGAGGGTGATGCCCTTTGAAAACGAGGTGGTGAAGGTGCAGCTCAACCCACGCGACAGCGTCATGAGCAATGCCCAGAAACTGGCCGCGATCGGTGGCGGGGGAACCTGCTGTTCGGCGCCCCTGGCACAGTTGGTTCGTGAAAAGGCCAGGGTTGATACCCTGATCCTGGTCTCGGACAACGAATCCTGGATCGATGATCGCCGTTATGGCGCCAGTGAAACCCTGTTGCAGTGGGAGCGTCTGCGCCGGATCAACCCCGATGCGCGCCTGATCTGCATCGACCTGCAGCCCGGGGCGAGCACCCAGGCACCGGATCGGCCGGACATCCTCAATGTCGGCGGTTTCAGTGACGCGGTGTTCGATGTCATCGACCAGTTCACCGCCGGCACCTACAGTGCGCGGCACTGGGTGCAGGTGATCGACGAACTGCCGATCTGAACGAAGGAAAGCCTGCTCGCCCGTGATGGGCAGGGCGCGACCCTGTTGAATTTCGCGGCAACCGAATGCCGGTGGGACTACATCCAAAGACGTCTCATCACCCTCTTGTCGGTTGTCACGAAAGGTACGAATGCCAGTGGCTGTACATCTGAATGCCGGTCTGAATCCGGCCCGTGGCAACACGGATCAGTCACTTCCCTTGTCGTACCACCCTTTTGATGATTTACCCGGCGAATGCCGGTGGAACTACAGTACGCCGTGGTCGCGGGTTCGATTCCCGTACACCGCAAGGTGATAGCTCAATGGCAGAGCGTGGCGCAGGTTTCACCCCTCGTTGTCGCCGTCAAACCAGGACAAGGCCGAAGTTGCGGCCATCAGGAAATGAAGAATATGCAAGACCAGACCTACACCTTGCTCGAAGTCGCCAACGGCAAACCGATCAAACTCTGGACCCAGGGGGTTCCGGTCGAGCCCGAGGCTCGCCAGCAACTGATGAACACGGCGAAGATGCCGTTCATCTTCAAGCACATGGCGGTGATGCCCGATGTGCACCTGGGCAAGGGGTCGACCATCGGCAGCGTGATCCCGACGGTGGGCGCGATCATCCCGGCGGCGGTGGGCGTGGATATCGGCTGCGGGATGATTGCTGCCTGCACCTCGCTGACCGCCAGCGACCTGCCGGACAACTTGCAGGGCCTGCGTAGCGCCATCGAGCGGGCAGTTCCCCATGGTCGTACCAGCCCACGCAGTGGCCGTGATAAAGGCGCCTGGGAAGAGGTACCGAGTGTGGCCGACCTGGCCTGGTCGGCGCTGGAGCCGCGGTTCAAGGCCATTGCCGACAAGTACCCGAAACTGAAGAACGCCAACCATCGCAAGCACCTGGGAACCCTGGGGTCGGGTAACCACTTCATCGAGGTCTGCCTGGATGAGGCGAACCGGGTCTGGTTCATGTTGCACAGCGGTTCGCGTGGTGTCGGTAACGCTATCGGCAACCTGTTCATCGAACTGGCCCGTGCCGATATGCGCGGACACATCGCCAATCTGCCGGACCGGGACCTGGCGTACTTCGAGGAAGGCAGCCAGCACTTCGACGACTACGTCGAAGCGGTCGCCTGGGCCCAGGACTTCGCCCGGCAGAACCGTGCGGTGATGATGGAGGCGGTGATCGCCGCCACGCGCCAGGTGATTCGCAAGCCGTTCGACGTGGCGCTGGAGGCGGTGAACTGCCACCACAACTACGTGCAGAAGGAACGGCATTTCGGTGAAGAGGTGCTGGTGACCCGCAAGGGCGCGGTCTCGGCGAAGAAGGGTGAATTGGGGATCATTCCCGGTTCCATGGGGGCCAGGAGCTTCATCGTCCGCGGGTTGGGTAACGAGCAATCGTTCTGCTCCTGCAGCCATGGTGCCGGGCGGGTCATGAGCCGGACCAAGGCCAAGCAGATGTTCACGGTCGAAGACCAGATCCGCGCGACGGCCCATGTGGAGTGCCGCAAGGATGAAGCGGTGATCGACGAGATCCCGATGGCCTACAAGGACATCGACCAGGTGATGCACGCCCAGCGTGAGCTGGTGGAAGTGCTGCATACCTTGCGGCAGGTGGTTTGTGTGAAGGGGTAGGGCAAGGGGATGGGGTTGCCCAGGGGGACTCTGCTCCGTTGCAAAAGAAGGATGAAGATCATGTTGGACGGGGCGGCGCCTGTTGAGTGCATGGGGTGCCAGTGCAACCGGTTGAAAGGATAGGGAAATGGAACACTTCGAACGCCACCCGCTGGATGACGCCATGCGTGCCCGGGTGTTGCAGGAGCTGGCGCGGATAGAGCGCGAGCGCAATGTGAAGGTGCTGTATGCCTGCGAATCGGGCAGCCGCGCCTGGGGTTTTTCCTCGACGGACAGCGATTACGATGTGCGCTTCGTCTATGTGGAAAAGCCGGACTGGTTCATCCAGGTCAACGAGGCACGGGATGTGATCGAGCGGCCGCTGGACGATGAGCTGGATATCGGTGGCTGGGAGTTGCGCAAGACCCTGGGGTTGCTGCGCAAGTCCAACCCGACCCTGCTCGAATGGCTCGATTCGCCCCTGGTGTATCGCCGTGAGGAGGCCGCGACCCGTTCGTTGCGTGAATTGGCCGAGGCGTTCTACAGCCCGCCCGCCGCGCGCAATCACTACCTGTCGATGGCCAGGAAGAATTTTCGTGGCTACCTGCAAGGGGAAACGGTGCGCTTCAAGAAGTACTTCTACGTGCTGCGGCCCCTGCTGGCGGTGCGCTGGATCGACCTGGGACGGGGGCGGCCGCCGATGACCTTCGATGCGCTGCTCGGGACGGTCGACGATCCGATGCTGCTGGCGGAAGTCGATGAGTTGCTGCACCTCAAGCGCAGCGCCGACGAGGCCGCCCATGGCCCGCGTCGCCCGGCGTTGCACGGCTTCATCGAGGCGCAACTGGAGCGGCCGGTGCCGGTCTTGCCGCGCACCCATGAGAACAGTGAACGACTGGACCACTACCTGAGGGAGATGGTCCGTACTTATGCATGATTCAGGAAGCCTATGAAAAAGGACATGATCGAACTGGACGGCGCCATGGGCGGCGGCCAGGTGTTGCGCAGCGGCCTGAGCCTGTCGATGTTGACCGGGCGGGCACTGCGTATCGGTAACATTCGGGCACGGCGCAGCCGGCCCGGCCTGCTGCGTCAGCACTTGACGGCGGTGCTGGCGGCTGCCGAGGTTTGTGGGGCTCAGGTGGAAGGCGCACAGTTGGGTTCGCAAAGCCTGTATTTCGAGCCGGGGGCGATTCGGGGCGGGGATTTCCGCTTTGCCATCGGTACGGCCGGGAGTTGTTCGCTGGTGTTGCAGACCTTGCTGCCGGCCTTGCTGCGGGCGCCGGAGCCTAGCCGGGTGCTGATCAGTGGTGGAACCCACAACCCGTTGGCACCGCCATACGAGTTCCTCGAGCGCGCCTGGTTGCCGCTGCTGCGGCGGATGGGCGCAAAGGTCGAGTTGCAACTGCTGCGCCACGGCTTCGTGCCGGCCGGGGGTGGCGAACTGGAAGTGTTCGTCCAGCCTTCCACCTTGCAGCCCTTGTACCTGACCGAGCGCGGTGAAGTGCTGGCGCGTGATGCGCGGGTGCTGCTCGGCGGTATTGTCGAAGACGTTGCCCAGCGTGAGCTGGCCCGGGTAGCGAAGCGCCTGCACTTGCCCGAAGAGGCCTGTCGCACGGAGCGTATCGCGGCGGACAGCCCTGGCAACGTGTTGTTGCTGGAGTTTCGCTGCGAGCGGTTGAGCGAGGTGTTCTGCGCCTTCGGGCAGTTCAACGTGCGCTCCGAGGCGGTCGCCGATGCGGCGGTCGACGCGGCACGGCATTGGTTGAACAGCAAGGCGGCGGTGGGCGAGCATCTGGCCGATCAACTGCTACTGCCCATGGCGATGGCGGGCGGTGGGAGTTTTACCACGCCGCAGATGACCGGGCACCTGCAGAGCAACATGCGGGTGATCGAAGCCTTCCTGCCACTGGAAATGCGCTGCACGTCAGGCGCGGACGGTGTGCTGCACGTCGAGTGTCGGGCCTGACTAAGCGCGGCTGCCGCTGGCGCCGGAACTGACCCGGTGGCAGGCCCTGGGCGCGAAGGCGCGGTCGCCCGTGGGGTTCTCCTCAATGGAATCGGGCCGCAGGTGATCGGCAATGACTTCAGTGTGGAAGAGAGGCGCTACGCTGAGCTGGGCAAATCCGGCAGGATTCTGGATTTTTGCACGTCGGTGGGAGCGTGGGGGTGAGCCCACCCATCATGGGTGGGCTCGATGGCTCAAGCCGTCAGGCGCTCTTGGCCAGCGCGTGATGGTGGGAGGCCCATTCGGCCTTCAGGGACTGCATGACGCGGCCCATGAAGTCCTTGTCCGCCGCCGCCTTTTTCCCGGTGTAGCCCTGGCCGCGACGGTACATCACGAGGCAGGCCAGCAGGTTGGGCTGGGCGCGGCTGAAATGCTGCTCGTCGACATGGGACGCGCGGCGATCGAGCCTTACCTCTCCGGTTTCGCTGATCCAGAGGATATGGTCGTCGTGGCTGTCCTTGCGGGATGCGAACAGTTCAGCCAGTTGATCGAGAGTTGGATGATTGTTCAGATTCATGTTAAAGCCCCTTTGACCACTCGTTAATCTGTCTGGTTTACGCGTGTATCGTTGCCAAGACGGCGAATTGCTGAGGTGCCGCATGCGGGCAATACTGCCCGTGGAATGTGGCGCCAGCCCTGGTGATGATTCGTGTAGCGTGGGTTCAGGCCCGCTACACAGGACGTCTCGACGAAAAGAAGCAGCAGCGCGATCCTTGAACGGCGCCGACGACAGTAACGAAGTCAGCCACAAGCATTTTGAGGATGTTAGGCCGGTGCTTCTCGCCCGTTGGGACGATCACGACAGGTCAGCTTCATCAATCTGCCTTGTGGGCAGTACAGATCCGGAACAGCTCGACGGCTTGTCGAGCCTGTTGTCACAACAGCTTTTTGCAGCACTCCCGATCGGGGAGTGGCTTCATCATGCAAGGGCAAAAAGCGCCCGTCAATGGTTTTGTAGTGATTTTTTTATCGCACTACATGCTGCAAATTCACCACCGCTGGCGGTTTGGCCAACAGGCCGGATGGCCGGAAAATGACCGGCAAGTCTTGATTTCGCGGTGAAAACCGCTGGTGCCGCGGGTCTTGTGGGCGGCAGACTGTTGCAGGGGGTGCAATAGAGCTTTCCTGATCTGCCGGTGTAAACCGCTGGTCGATTGACCTAAGCTCGGCAGCCTCTGAATCCGTCTCTGAATCTGCTTTGGGAAATTCCATGTCACAGCTATTCCCGACCACGCGCCTGCGTCGCCTGCGCCGTAACGAAAGCCTGCGCGGCCTGTTCCAGGAAACCGAGTTCAGCCTCAACGACCTGGTCCTGCCGATCTTCGTCGAGGAGGGCATCGATGATTTCGTACCCATCACCAGCATGCCCGGGGTGATGCGGATTCCCGAGAAGAAGCTGGCGAGCGAGATCGAGCGCTACGCCCGTGCCGGGATCAAGTCGGTGATGACTTTCGGGGTGTCTCACCACCTCGACGCGGATGGCAGCGACACCTGGAACGAGCAGGGCCTGGTGGCGCGCATGGTGCGGATCTGCAAGGACACCGTGCCGGAAATGGTGGTGATGTCCGATACCTGTTTCTGCGAGTACACCTCCCACGGTCATTGCGGCGTGCTGCATGGCGATGCGGTGGACAATGACGCGACTCTGCGCAATCTCGGCCGCCAGGCGGTGGTCGCGGCCCAGGCGGGGGCCGATTTCATCTCGCCGTCCGCGGCGATGGATGGCCAGGTCCAGGCCATCCGCGGTGCGCTGGATGCCGCCGGCTTTCTCGATACCTCGATCATGGCCTATTCGACCAAGTTCGCCTCGGCCCTCTACGGGCCGTTCCGCGAAGCCGGTGGCACCGCGCTGAAAGGTGATCGCAAGGCCTACCAGATGAACCCGATGAACCGCCGCGAAGCGGTGCGCGAGTCGCTGCTGGACGAGCAGGAAGGCGCTGACGCGCTGATGGTCAAGCCGGCCGGGGCCTACCTCGACATCATCCGCGATATCCGCGAAGCCTCGCGCCTGCCGCTGGCGGCCTACCAGGTCAGCGGTGAATACGCGATGATCAAGTTCGGCGCCCAGGCCGGTGCCGTCGACGAGCATCGCGTGGTGCGCGAGAGCCTGGGGGCGATCAAGCGCGCCGGCGCCGATATCATCCTGACCTACTTTGCGATGGACATTGCCCGCGACGGGATTTGAACGAGGGTTGTGTGTTGAAATGGCGCACTGACCACCGATCACGTTCTTTCGACAGGGAGTAGCACCATGAGCCAGCACGATTTCAAGCAACTGGATGTGTTCAGTCGCCAACCCCTCAAGGGAAATCTGCTGGCCGTGGTGTTCGCCGCCGATGCGTTGACCGACGAGCAGATGCAGGCCTTCGCGACCTGGACCAACCTCAGCGAAACCACCTTCCTGCAGGTGCCCCGCGACCCGCGGGCGGACTATCGGGTGCGGATCTTCACCTCCACCCGGGAACTGCCCTTTGCCGGCCACCCGACGCTGGGCAGTTGTCATGCCTGGCTGGAGGCCGGCGGTGTCCCCAGGGGCGACGAGATCATCCAGGAGTGTGGCGTCGGCCTGGTACGGATTCGCCGCCAGGGCGAGGACCTGGCGTTTCTTGCGCCACCGCTGCTGCGTGCCGGCCCGGTCGAGCCGGAACTGCGCGAGCGGGCCCGACTGGGCCTTGGCCTGGCGCCTGAAGACGTGCTCGAGGCCCAGTGGGTCGACAACGGGGCGGACTGGATGGTGCTGATGTTGCCCAACCGGAGGCGGGTGCTGGCGATCAGGCCCGACTACGTGCAACTGGCAGGCTTGACCGTGGGTGTCGTTGCGCCCTGGCATCCGGAACTCGATGGCGATGAGTGCCAGTTCGAGGTGCGGGCCTTCATCGCCGGCGACGGCATGCCCGAGGACCCGGTCACCGGCAGCCTCAACGCCGGCATCGCCCGCTGGCTGCTGGGCGAGGGGCGGGCGCCGCAGTCCTATCGGGTCAGCCAGGGTACGGCGATGGGGCGTGCCGGGCGGGTCCGGGTGGAGCAGGTCGGCGACGAGATCTGGGTCGGCGGTGCCGCCGTGACCTGCATCAGCGGCAGCGTGACGCTATAACGTCGGGCCGGGAGCCTGGGCGACCAGCATCATGGCGGCCGACAGGGTGTGGCCGTCGGTGATCCTGCCCGCGGCGATCATCGCCATCAGTTCCTGTCGGGTGACGAACAGTACCTTGTCGACTTCGCCATCGGTGCTTTCGCTGGCCACCCCTCGATGTCCACTTTGCACACGGCCACCGCGCTGGCGATCAGTGAGGTGTTGCTGTGCAGCAACCCCAGCTCCGTGACATTGCGCGCCGGCCAGCCCGTCTCCTCCAGCAGCTCGCGGGCCGCGGCATCGCGGGCGGTCTCGCCCGGGTCGATCGCGCCACGGGGAAACTCGATGGATTGCGCGCCGATGGCCCGGCGCTGCAGCACCGCCAGCATCAGGCGTCCGTCGGGCATCACCGGGATCGCCACCACGCCGTTGATGGCCTGGCGTTCCTTGACGATGAAATAGCCGCCTTGCTTGACCACGTCGAAGTAGGGCGTGTGCAACAGGCATTCGGATTCGGTATCGGGCTTCATGCGGGCTTTCACTCCAGGAAACAGCGGTCGAACAGGTAGAGGGCACCGGGCTTGAGGTTTTCCAGGGTGGCCTGCGGGCGGCCGCCGTCCCCCTGTTTCTTGCGCCCGGTTTCGCGCAGGTAACCGGCTTCGGTCATCTTCAGCAGGCGCTGGCGGGTGCTGGTCTTGAGCACCGGGCGCGCCAGCACCAGGGAAAAGATCGCAGTGGCCTCGGGGGCGCTGAACTCGGCGCCGAGGAAGGTCAACGGCAGGCTGCTGTAGAGCGACTTGGACAGCAGGCGTTCCTGGGTCGCCGCCACCAGCGTGTTGTGATCGAACGGCAGGCGCAACGAGCCGTCGGCAACGCTGTCGAGGGCGAACCAGGCCTGGTGTTCGTTCAGGCTCGGCGGTTCGGCGACTATCGCCAGGTAGTAGGTCGAGGAGGACCAGCAGCGGGGATCGCGGAAGGCATCGCCGACGGTACCGACCTGTTCGATCCAGGCCAGCGGCAGGTTGACCTTGTCGCTGGCGCGCAGGCGTTCCACCGCGTCGGCCAGTGTCAGGTCGGGCACCGCGCCGTTGACCACCAGGCCGGGCAGCGCCCAATGGCCCTGGAACGGCTCGGCCTCGCGCTTGTGCAGCAGGATCTGCAGCGCCTGCGTCTCGCGGCAGTAGAAAAGCACGCACAGGTCGACGGTGTGCAGGTAGTCGCTTTTCTTCGGTGAGCTGGGGATCGGGTCCGGCATGTCAGTTCCTGTGTGCGGCATAGAGTCCGTAGTCTACCGGATTCATCCCCGGTGCCATCCAGTGGGCTGGCAGTGTCTCGCCCAGGGCCAGCCGTTCGCGCAGCAGGGTGCTGCGCACTCCCACCTGTTCATCCACGCACAGCACCGAAAACCGTTCGAGCAGTTGCGTACCCAGATGGAAGTCCGGCAGTTGCGCGGCGACGTCATGCCCGACCACCAGGGCGATCTGTCGGGTTGGCAGTCTGGTGATGTCGGCCAGGGTGCAGAGCAGCCCATAGCTGTAGATCGGTGCGTCGGTCAGTCGGGCCAACTGTTGCTCGATCCGGCTCACCGAGATCGCCGAGGCGCAGGCCGGCCGCACCTGTTCGACGATTGCCTGCAACCAGCCCAGGCGCCGCTCGTATTCGGCCATGCGCTTGCCATGGGGGTGCCTGAAGGAGGGCACCACCCACACTGAACGTGCATGGCGCGAAGCCTCGATCATGACCTGGGCGTGACCGGCGTGGGGCGGGTTGAAGGCGCCGCCATAAATTGCGAGCTCGTACATGGAAGGTATCTCCTTTTTCTTAAAAGTACTTGTCATGTACTTATTGGTCAAGAAGGGTTCCTCGCGGTTCGTAGCTTTTAAATGGGTGATCTGAATATTTTTGAAATCGGGCTTGATTTGAAAGTACATGACATGTACCTTTGTCTCATCGCAAAGGGAGAACCTGCCATGACTGCTCAAGTGATCACGACCGCCGCCTTCGATGTCGATGCCCAAAAGGGCTTCACGCCACTCTGCCCGGATGAACTGCCGGTCGTCGGTGGCCACCTGATCGGTGCCGAGCTGAACTTCATGGCCTCGCTGGCCGGGATCCGCGTCGGCAGCAAGGACGCCCACAGTCCCCAGGCGCCTTGGGTGGTCGAGTCCCACGAGGACATGCTCAAGCCCACCGGCCTGGAACATGCCGACCTGACCTGGGTCAGCCACTGCGTCCCCGGCACCGAAGGATTCACCCTGCTTGACGAACTGCCGGCGCCCCAGGACTACGACTACTTCGTCTGGAAAGGCGTGGAGCCGGCGCTGCACCCCTACGGGGCCTGTTTCCATGACCTCTACCACCAGCTCTCCACGGGGGTGATCGAGTACCTCAATGCCCGCGGGGTCCAACAGGTGATCGTCGGCGGCCTGGCCCTGGACTTCTGTGTCAAGACCACCGCGCTGCAACTGGCGGGGCCGGTTTCAAGGTCATCGTCTACCTGCCGGCCTGCCGGGCCATCAGCGCCGAGGGCGCGCAGCAGGCCATCCACGACCTGCAGCAGGCGCGTATCGAAGTCGTCAACAGTCGCGAACAGCTGGTCCGTGCGACCGGCCACAAGGAGTAATTCATGGAAAGCGCATTCAACCGCGAAGGCGGCGTCATCCAGGGCTTGCTGGATACCGACTACTACACCTTCACCATGATGCAGGCGGTGTTGCACCAGCACCCCAACGTCGAGGTGGAATACCAGTTCATCGTCCGTTCCCGGGAGAAGCTCGGCCACCTGATTCCCGAAGTGCGCACCGAGCTGGAAAAGCTCGCCGGCCTGCAGATGCGCGAAGGCGAGCTGCGCTTCCTGTTCAACCGGCGGTTTCGCGAGTACCTGACGGCGGACTTCGAGCAGTTCCTCGGCCTGTTCCGCTTCAACCTGCGCTACATCCACGTCAGCGAAGTGGATGGGCAACTGGCTATCCGCGTCCGCGGGCCAATGCTGCACTGCATCATGTTCGAGCAGCCGGTGCTGGCCTTGGTCAGCGAGTTGCGCAACCGCGAGAAGTACCCGGATGTGCTGCTGGAGGACGTCAGCCGCAAGCTCTACCAGAAGTTCGAATGGCTGGAGAAGAACCTCAGCCGCGAGGAACTGGCCGACCTGCGGGTGTCGGACTTTTCGACCCGCCGGCGGCTGTCGTTCCGCGCCCAGCGCGAGGTGGTGGACATCATGCGCCGCGACTTCCCCGGGGTGTTCGTCGGGACCAGCAACGCCCATCTGGCCTACGAGTTCGACCTGCCGCTGATCGGCACCATGGCCCACCAGTGGCTGATGGTGCACCAGCAACTCGGTCGCCTGCGCGAAAGCCAGAACGCAGCCCTGGAAAACTGGGTACGCGAGTATCGCGGCCGGCTCGGGATCGCCCTGACCGACTGCATCAGCACCGACTTTTTCCTCAAGGACTTCGACCTGTACTTCGCCAAGCTCTACGACGGCCTGCGGCAGGACTCCGGTGATCCGCTGGTCTGGGCCGACAAGGTGCTGGCGCGCTACCGGCAGTTGGGCATCGATCCGATGAGCAAGGAACTGATGTTTTCCGATGGCCTGGACTTCGAGAAGTGCCTGCCGATCATGCGCCATGTGCGGGGCAAGGCACGTTTCGGCTTCGGCATGGGCACCAGCCTGGCGTGCGACGTCGAGGGTGTCGAACCGCTGAGCATCGTGATGAAGCTGGTGCGGGTGCACGGCGAACCGGTGGTGAAGTTCTCCGACGACCCGGTGAAGAACGTCTGTGAAGACCCGTCGTTCCTGCGCTACGCGGCGCAGGTGTTCAAGGTGACTGAAATCAATCGGCAACTGGAGGTGTGAGATGGGAACCGCGACTCAGGATCGTATTGCCCAGGCACTCGGCGTGAACCGGCAACTGGCCGGTGGTGACGAGGCCGTGGAACTGGCCCGGCGTATCGACTTCATCAAGGCGACGCTCAAGCGTTCCGGCTGCCGGGCGTTGGTGCTCGGCATCAGTGGCGGGGTCGATTCGCTGACCGCCGGCCGGCTGTGCCAACTGGCGGTCGAGCAGTTGCGCGAGGAGGGCGTGGCGGCACGTTTCATCGCCATGCGCCTGCCGTACCGGTCCCAGGCCGACGAAAGCGATGCCCAGGCGTCCCTGGCGTTCATCCGGCCGGACGAGATCAGCAGCGCGAATATCTCGGCCTGTGTCGAGGGGCTGATGGACAGCCTCGACGTCGAGGCGTTGCAAGCCAGCCCGGCCCGGGTGGATTTCGTCAAGGGCAACGTCAAGGCCCGGGCGCGGATGATGACCCAGTATGCGCTGGCCAATTTCGTCGACGGGCTGGTGGTGGGCACCGATCATGCCGCCGAGGCGCTGATGGGCTTCTTCACCAAGTTCGGTGATGGGGCCTGCGACCTGGCGCCGCTGTCGGGCCTGACCAAGGGCCAGGTGCGTCGGCTGGCGTCGGCCATGGGCGCACCGGAGCACCTGGTGTTCAAGACGCCGACGGCGGACCTGGAGGAGCTGGTGCCGGGCAAGCCGGACGAAGCCGCCTATGGCTGCACCTACGCCGAGATCGACGCCTACCTGTTGGGCGAGCCGGTGGCGGCGCAGGTCAGTGCAATCATCGAAGCGGCTTACGCCCGGACCGCGCACAAGCGGGCCTTGCCGTACTCGCCGGTCTGAGGTGGATCAGCGCGGGGTATCGAGGGTGTTGTTCAAGGCCACGTACTGCAACAGCATGATGGTCTTGGCATCGACGATTTCCCCGCGCCTTACTGCCGCCAGGGCATCTTCCAGGGACAGCTCCAGGACCTCCAGGTCTTCACCCTCGGCCTCCAGGCCGCCGCCATGGCCGACCTTGCTGTCGCCGTCATACTCGCCCAGGAAGAAGTGCAGCTTTTCGGTGACCGAGCCGGGGCTCATGTAGGCCTCGAAGATCTTCTGCACATGCTGCACCCGGTAACCGGTTTCCTCCTCGGCCTCGGCGCGAATCCGCTCTTCGGGCGAGGCGTTCTCCAGCAGGCCGGCGGCGGCCTCCACCAGCATGCCGTCATGGCCGTTGACGAACACTGGGAAGCGGAACTGGCGGGTCAGTACCACGCTGCGTTTTTCCCGGTTGAACAGCAGGATGGTCGCGCCATTGCCACGGTCATAGGTCTCGCGGCTCTGGCGTTGCCAGGTGCCGTCGCTGCGCAGGAAATCGAAGGTGGTTTTCTTCAGCAGGTACCAGTCGTCGGAGAGGACGGTGCTGTCGACGATGCGAACCCGGTCTTTCGTTGCGGTCATGATCCACGCCCTGTGGTGAGCAAAATGTCGATCATACTTGGATTCGGTGGTGGCTGTGGGGGGGCGCCTTCGCGAATGACGTGCCGAGCCCAAATCCTGTGTGCGCCACAAAACCGGGAGCCGGATTCATCCGCGAAAACCAAAGACCGGTCACCACCAATCCCGATGGTCAGGCCACCGCAGCCAGCCGTTTCTGCCGACCGGCCACCACCAGGAAGCTCAGCAGCGCCACCAGCGGCAGGGCGCTGCCCAGCGCCATGATCGCCGCCCAGCCACCTTGCTCGTACAAACTGCTGGCCACTGCCGAACCGATGGCACCGCCGATGAAAATGCTGGTCATGTACAGCGCATTGAGCCGCCCGCGGCTGGCCGCATCCAGGGCATACACCGAGCGCTGGCCGAGCACCATGTTCATCTGCACGGCGAAGTCCAGCAGCACGCCGGTCACGGCCAGGCCGATCACGCTATAGGCCGGGTGAACCAGCGCCGGAACGAAGCTCAGGGTCGCCAGCAGCATCGCCAGCAGTGAGGCGCGGTGGGTGTGTCCGGCATCCGCCAGGCGCCCGGCCAGTGGCGCGGCAATCGCGCCCATCGCGCCGACCAGGGCGAACAGCGCGATCTGCGACTGCGACAGGCCATGGACCCGTGACAACTCCAGCGGCACGGCGGTCCAGAACAGGCTGAAGGTGGCGAACATCAACCCCTGGTACCAGGCCCGCTGGCGAAGCACCGGCTGGTCACGGAACAGCTTGCCCAGTGAACCGAGCAGTTGCCCGTAGGTGGCGCTGTGGCTGGGTTGGCGCCTGGGCATGGTGGTCAGGATCACCAGCATGATGAACAGCATCAGCACCGCGGCACCGATGAACACCGTGCGCCAGCCGAAGTGGTCGGCCACCACGCTCGACAGCGGCCGGGCCAGCAGGATGCCCAGCAGCAGGCCGCCCATGATCCCGCCGACCACCCGCCCGCGGGACGCCTCCGGGGCCAGGTGCGCGGCCAGGGGAATCAGGATCTGCACCGACACCGAACTGAAGCCGATCAGCAGCGACACCATCAGGAACACACCGGGCTGCCGCGACAGGCCGGCGGCCACCAGGCTGAGGGTCGAGACCACCACGGTGGCGATCATCAGCTTGCGGTTCTCCAGCAGGTCACCCAGCGGCACCAGGAAGAACAGCCCCAGGGCATAGCCGATCTGGGTCAGGGAGACGATCAGGCTGGCGCTGTGGGCGGAGATGCCCAGGTCCGGGGCGATCAGTTCGATGATCGGCTGGGCGTAGTAGATGTTGGCCACGATGGCACCGCAGCAGAAGGCGAACAGCATCACCAGGGCGCGGGTCATCACGGGCGTGGCGTGGGGGTGGGTCGACATGGTCGGGAAGCTCTGGAACGGGACGGGTAGGGCAGTTTAGTGATTGGGCCGAGGCGGTGTAAGGCGGTGGCAGGAATAGTTGATATCAGCGGTGTTGATGTTCTTTGGTCTGCTGCTGACGGCCCCCGGTCAACCCCTCCAGCGAGTTGTTCGAAGATGTAACAACTTCCCCTGCCGGCAGGCTTTTTCATCAAGATAAATTCATATAAATCAATAGATTGATGAATATTCCAAGAAATTGAATGAAGGACTTCAAGTGATTGCGACTCTACTGAACACTTGTTTAGTATGCCTTCAATGTTCCACCTCACACCCAAGAACAATAAGCCGAGGGCCTTTCATGAGCTCCCAACCGACCCTGCTCGATACGGTGGAGGCCGGCATCGCCCGGATCACCCTCAACCGCCCCGAGCAACGCAATGCGTTGGACATCCCCACGCTCAAGTCGCTGATCGATCTGCTCGACCGGCATGCCGCCGACCCGGCGGTGCGGGTACTGCTGCTGACCGGCCATGGCCGCAGCTTCTGCTCTGGCGCCGACCTCGCCGAATGGGCCGACGCCGAACGCCGCGGCGTCCTCGAAACCTATGGCTGGACCGAAACCGCCCATGTGCTGATGAGCCGCCTGCACGGTTTCGCCAAGCCGACCATTGCCGCTGTCAACGGCACGGCCGTCGGTGCGGGCATGGACTTGAGCCTGTGCTGCGATTTCCGCCTGGCCGCGCAAACCGCGCGGTTCAAGGCCGGCTACACCGGCATGGCCTACTCGCCGGACGCCGGGGCCAGCTGGCACCTGCCACGGTTGATCGGCGCGGAACAGGCCAAGCGCCTGCTGTTCCTCGACGAACTCTGGAGTGCCGAGCGGGCCCTGGCCGCCGGCCTGGTCAGTGAAGTCTGCGCCGATGAGCAACTGGCCGGCGCCGCCAATGAACTGGCCGCGCGGCTGGCATCCGGCCCGACCTTCGCTTTCGCCCAGACCAAGGCGCTGCTGCGCGAGGGCGCCGCTCGCAGCCTGGCCGAGCAACTGCAGGCCGAACAGGCCGCCGGCCTGCTCTGCGGCCGCAGCCGCGATGGCGTCGAGGCGCTGCGGGCCGCCGTGGAAAAACGTGCTCCCCACTTCATTGGCCAGTAACCGGACAGCAGGTAACCCATGAATTTCCAACTGACCCAAGAGCAGGACATGCTGGTCGAAGCGGTGCGCAGTTTTGTCGAGAAGGAACTGCTGCCCCACGAAGATGCGGTCGACCGCGCCGATGCCGTGCCGCCGGAGCTTGCCGCGCAGATCCGCGCCAAGGCCATCGCCGCCGGCTTCTATGCCTTCAACATGCCGGAGCAGGTCGGCGGTGGCGGCCTCGACTACCTGTCCCAGGCGCTGATCGAACGTGAGCTGTCCAAGGTCTCCTGGGCCCTGCACGTCTTCGTCGCGCGGCCGTCGAAGATCCTCATGGCCTGCCAGGGCGCGCAGATCGAGGACTACCTGCTGCCCTGCGTGCGCGGCGAGAAGATCGACTGTTTCGCCCTGACCGAACCCGGTGCCGGCTCCGACGCCAATGCGATCAAGACCCGCGCGGTGCGCGAGGGCGATGAGTTCATCCTCAACGGCAGCAAGCATTTCATCAGCCATGCCGGGCACGCCGACTTCGCCATCGTCTTCGCGGTCACCGACACCTACGAGCACAACGGCCGCCGGCGCAATGCCGTGACGTCCTTTCTGGTCGACTGCGACACCCCTGGCATGACCATCCGCCGTGGCCCCAAATGCGTGAGCAACCGTGGGTATCACACCAGCGAGATCTTTTTCGACGACTGTCGCGTCCCGGCGTCCAAGGTGCTCGGTGAGGTGGGCAAGGGCTGGGAAGTCGCCAACGCCTGGCTCACCGCCGGCCGGGTGATGGTCGCCGCCAACTGCGTCGGCCAGGCCCAGCGCGCGCTGGAGGCGGCCCTGCAGTGGGCGGCCGACCGCCGGCAGTTCGGCCAGCCCATCGGCAGCTACCAGGGCGTCTCCTTCAAGCTGGCGGACATGGCCACGGAAATCCGCGCCGCCGAACTGATGACCCTGCACACCGCCTGGAAGATGGACCAGGGCACCCTGACCGACGGCGAGGCCGGCATGGCCAAGCTGTTCGCCAGCGAGGTGCTGGGCCGTGCCGCCGACGAGGCGGTGCAGATCTTCGGCGGCATGGGCCTGATGGACGAGGGGCCGGTGGAGCGGATCTGGCGCAACGCGCGGATCGAGCGGATCTGGGAGGGCACCTCGGAAATCCAGCGCCACATCATTTCCCGCGAGCTGCTGCGGCCGTTGCTGCGCTGAGCGAACCAGGAGAGCACGGCATGTCCATTCGAGACAATCTCAAGCGTCTGCTGGCCCCTCGGCACCTGGCGTTCGTCGGTGGGCGCAGCATGGCGCGGGCGCTCAAGCGCTGCGCCGAAGGCGGCTTCCAGGGGCCGATGTGGCTGGTCAACCCGCAACATGCCAGCCTCGACGGAATTCCCTGCGTGGCTTCGGTCGCGGAATTGCCTTGCGCTCCCGACGCGGTGTTCATCGCCACCCACCGCGAACTGAGCCTGGCCTGCGTCGCCGAGCTGGCGGCCCGGGGCGCGGGCGGGGCGATCTGTTATGCCTCCGGCTTCGCCGAGACCGGTGCCGAAGGCCAGGCCCTGCAGGCGCAACTGTTGCAGGCGGCGGGCGAGATGGCGCTGCTCGGGCCCAACTGCTATGGCCTGCTCGACTACCTGCACAACGTCGCCCTGTGGCCAGTGGCCCATGGCGGCAAGACGGTGGAGAAGGGGGTGGCGGTGCTGACCCAGAGCGGCAACTTCGCCTACAACCTGTCCATGAGCGACCGTTCGTTGCCGCTGGCCTACCTGGCCTCGGTCGGCAACCAGGCGCAACTGGGCGTGGCCGAGCTGATGGACGTGCTGCTCGACGAGCCACGGGTCACCGCCATCGGCCTGCACCTGGAGGGCCTGAAGAACGTGCCGGGGTTTGCCCGCGCGGCCTGCAAGGCCCTGGAAAAGGGTATTCCGGTGATCGCCCTGAAGACCGGCGTGTCGCAGATCGGCGCCGAACTGGCGTTGAGTCATACCAGTTCCCTGGCCGGCTCCGACGCGCTCTATGACAGCCTGTTCGATCGCCTCGGGGTGATTCGCGTCAGCGGCCCGGTGAGCTTCATGGAAACCCTCAAGGCCGCCGCCTGCGGCAACCTGCCGATGGGGCCGAGCCTGACCGGGCTGGCCTGCTCGGGTGGCGATGCCGGGTTGATTGCCGACTACGCCGAACGCAACGGCCTGAAACTGCCGAAACTGGATGCCGGGCAGCGCGCGGAACTGGCGCAGGTGCTGCCCGGCTACGCCAACCTGGTCAACCCGCTGGACTTCACCACGGCGATCTGGGGCGACCGGGATGCGCTGGAGCGGATGCTCGACACCGCCCTGAGAACGCCGGCCGATGCCGCCCTGCTGGTGCTCGACTATCCGGCCGAGTTCACCGGCGAGCGCCAGGAGTGCGACCTGTTGCTCGAGCTCTACTGCCAGGCGCTCGAGCGTCATGGCAGGACCGGCTTCGTCGCCTCGGCGTTTCCCGAGCTGCTGCCGGCATCGGCTCGTGAGCGCCTGCACGCCCATGGGGTGGCGGCCTTGCAAGGGGTCGAGGACGGCCTGGCGGCCTGGGCACGGATCGCCCATTACCGCTCGCGCCGCGAAGGGCTGCTGGCCGATGGGCAGGCGGCCCTGGTGCCGATCTGCCCGCCGGCCGCGGCAGGCTCAGGCCACCTGCTGGATGAGTGGCAGTCCAAGCAGGCTCTGCGGCCGTTCGGCCTGCCATTGCCGCAGGCGCGCATCGGCCATCCGCAGCAGGCGCTGCTGGAGGCCGGCAGCCTGGGGTATCCGCTGGTGCTCAAGGTGGTCAGCGCCGAGCTGCCGCACAAGACCGAGGCGGGTGGCGTCGCGCTCAATCTCCAGGACGAGGTCGCCCTGGCCAGTGCCCTGCAGACGATGCGCGAGCGTCTGGCCCGGCACGCGCCGCAAGTGCGCTTCGAACAGGTTTTGCTCGAACGCATGGCTGCGCCGCCGCTGGCCGAACTGATCGTCGGGGTCAAGCGCGAGCCCGGTTTTGGCCTGGCCTTGGTGATCGGTGCCGGCGGCATCCTGGTGGAATTGCTCAAGGACAGCCGCAGCCTGCTGCTGCCGACCACCGACCAGGCCATCGAGCAGGCCTTGCTGGGCTTGCGTTGCGCGCCGCTGTTCAGCGGCTTTCGCGGCGGCCCGGCGGTGCCGTTGCCGGCGCTGGTCGCGGCGATTCGCGCGGTGGCGGACTACGCCTGCGAGAACGCCGGGCAGTTGCTGGAACTGGATGTGAATCCGCTGCTGGTCAATGCCGAGGGGGCGCTGGCGGTGGATGCGTTGATTCGCCTGGCGTGAGCCGGGTTATGTCTGGGCGGGCCCATTCGCGGCGGTGCGGCCTCCCGACAGGCCCGGCTCCCACAGAGTTTTGCGACCATTTTGGCGGCGCTGTTCCGGCCGCTTCGGCATCGCCATGAGGACCTTCCATGAACGTACTGATCATCCACGCCCACCCCGAACCCCAATCCTTCACCGCCGCCCTGCGCGACCAGGCGCTGCAGACCCTGCAGGCTCAGGGTCACAGCGTGCAGGTCTGCGACCTCTACGCGATGAACTGGAACCCGGTCGCCAGTGCCGGGGACTTTTCCAGCCGGGACAACCCCGACTACCTGGTCTATGCCCTGGAACAACGCGTGGGCGTGAAGAACGGCAGCCTGGCCGCGGATATCCGCCAGGAGCTGGACAAGCTGCTGTGGGCCGACCTGCTGATCCTCAATTTCCCCCTCTACTGGTTCTCCGTACCGGCTATCCTCAAGGGTTGGATCGACCGTGTGCTGGTGTCCGGCCTCTGCTACGGCGGCAAGCGTTTCTACGACCAGGGTGGCCTGGTCGGCAAGAGGGCGCTGGTCACCGTGACCCTGGGCGGGCGCGAGCACATGTTCGGCGAGGGCGCGATCCACGGGCCGCTGGAGGACATGCTGCGCCCGTTGCTGCGCGGCACCCTGGCCTATGTCGGGCTGGACGTGCTGCCACCCTACGTGGCCTGGCACGTGCCCTATATCAGTGCCGAGGCTCGCGAACAATGCCTGCTCGGTTACCATCGGCGCCTGGAAAGCCTCGACCAGGACCGTCCGCTGGTGTTTCCGCGCCTGGCGCAGTTCGACGAGGCGCTGTACCCCATCGGCTGATTCGGGCAGGTACCGTCAGTCATCGACCTTGAGAGGGCAGGAGCACTATGGCCGAGGAAGCACGTTTTCTACGGATGGACCCCCAATTGCGCAAGGCCAACCTGGTGGCCGCGACCTTGCGTTGCCTGAAGAAGTACGGCTTCGTCGGCACTTCGATCCGCAAGATCTGCGCCGAGGCCGGGGTGTCGGTGGGGTTGATCGGCCATCACTACGCCGGCAAGGATGAACTGGTGGCCGATGCCTACCTGCACATCACCGGGCAGGTCATGAGCCTGTTGCGCGAATCGGTGGCCAGGGCGGGCGAGGGCGCCCGTCGGCACCTGTCGGCGTTTTTCGAATCATCGTTTTCCCCGGCCATGCTCGACCCCGAGCTGCTGGAAGCCTGGCTGGCCTTCTGGGGCGCGGTGAAGACTGCCGATGCCATCGACCGCGCCCACGACCATTCCTACGGCGAGTACCGCACCATCGTGGGCAATGCCCTGAGCCTGCTGGCCGAGGAGGAGGGCTGGGAGGGCTTCGACAGCGACCTGGCGGCCATCGGCCTGAGTGCCTTGCTCGATGGTCTGTGGCTCGAATGCGGGCTCAATCCCAACACCTTCACCCCGGCCCAGGGCGTGCAGATCTGCGAGGCCTGGGTCGACGGCCTGCAGATGGGCGGCTACCGGCGTTTTCTGCGCTGAACGAGGATTCAGGGCACTCCGTCACGCTTGTTGATCAAGTGTTCAATAGTCGTTAGAGTGCATGCCAGTCCCACCGCTTCGCATGATTCCAAGAACGGCCGCCCGCCGGCCGAACAGGAGCCTGGCAATGAAGAGCATGCCTCGTGTACTGGTGGTCGAGCCCGATCGCCTGATCCGTGAACAGTTGCAGGCCTGTCTCGCCGCCGAGGGGTATGGCGTCGACGGCGTCGCGTCCACCGAGCGGGCCGCGTGCCTGCTCGAGCGCCAGCCGGTGGCGCTGGTGGTGCTCAATATGCAGTTGCCGGCCTGCCTGCAACGGGTCCGTCAATGGCGAGCGAATTCGCAGGTGGGGATCATCCTGGTCGGTGGGCGCAATGACGAGGCCGAGCGGATCGCCGCGCTCGATTGCGGCGCCGATGACTGCCTGGGCAGCCCGTTGAATCCGCGGGAACTGCTGTGCCGCGCGCGCAACCTGCTACGCCGGATACAGCCGGACCAGCCGGCCGACTCCAGCCACCTCGCCCGTTTCGCCGAGTGGACCCTGGACACCGAGCGCCGTCGGCTCAAGGCCTTCGATGGCAGCGAGACGCTGCTCAGTCACGGCGAGTTCCAGTTGCTCAAGGTATTTCTGCGCAACAGTGGCCAGACCCTGAGCCGCGATCAGTTGATGGAGCAGTTGCGCAACCGCGAATGGTTGCCCAGCGACCGCTCCATCGATGTGCTGGTCGGGCGCCTGCGGCGCAAACTGCATGACAACCCGGCCGCGCCGGAACTGATCATCACCATTCACGGCGCGGGTTACCTGTTCACCGCCCGCACCTCGCGGGCGGCGTGAGTCACAGGTCGGTGGATTCGACCCAACGCACCAGCCCTCGTTCGCTCACCAGGGCCTGACTGAGGCTGTCGATGCTGTCGAACAGGCGGGCTTCGCTGAAGCCCCACCTCGGTTGATGGATATAGAACTGCCGGGTCCCGGTCTTGATCCTGATGGGCGTGGCCTTCAGCGAGCGATCGACGGAGCGGCTGATCAGCACCGGCCCCTGGGGTGCCGTCTCGATGGTGAACATGCCCGGCCGGGTCAACTGTGGGTGGGTGTCGAGTACCGGCTGGCGCAGGTAGACGGCCAGGTCGTCGAGTTCCACCACCTGCTTCAGGCCGGATTGCTGGAGCCCCCAGGCCAGGTCGGCGAGGCTGTTGTATTCGGTACCGATGAGACGGCCGAGTTCCGGGCGCAACAACCCCGTGGGATCCTCGATATGGAACACCTCGTAGCTGCGCCCCGAGCTGTGCACACGCCGGCTCTGCACGATGGGCTGGTCGAACACCACGAACGGCTGCGGCATTCCCGGGTCGATCAGGCGCCGGGACAGCCAGACCGCGTGATACTGCCCGCCACGTTGTTCGATCAGGAAGTCCCCTCGTGTTCTCATCAGCGCCCGATGGGGTCTCGGCACCTGTGGCAGGGGCAGGGGGAGACGTTCACATCCAGTCGGGCATCGGCGCGCAGAAACCACAGCTGGCCGAACCTGTTCCGCGTGGAGTCTCCCGTATCCTGCAGGATCTGCAGGGGCAAGGGCTGCCCGCCGACATCGTTGGCGCGCAGGCTCACCGCGCCCATCAGGTCTGCCAGGCCGGGTTCACCCTTGAGGGTGGCGGCATGGATGTCCTGGACCAGGGCGATCCAGCGGCCCGGCCCGTGTTGCAACTGGTCGGCGTTGATCACTTGCCGGGCGTAGTACTTGAGGGGGCGGGTTCTGTTCGGGTTCGACTGGTTGAGGCCCAGGCGATAGCTGGCGACACAGTCGAGGGCCTGGACCCGGACACCATTTTCATGGGCCTCGCGCAGCAGGCGAAGGATTGACTGCAGGCCCTGGTGGTCGATTCCCTCGAGGATATCCAACTGGCGCAGCTTTTCCCTGAACAGCGGCGACAGGTAGCCGGTGCGGTTGAAGTCATCGAGATGGCTCGCCTGGTCGAGGTCGTTCATCAGGTTTTCCAGGTAGAGGGTCTTGAGCCGGTGGTCCCTGGCCAGTGAACGCATCTGCTCGATCAGGATCTTTCGACCGCCCTTGGCGCCATGGGGCACCCCAAGGACGATGCCGTCCTGGTGTCGATAGGCTCGCTCGAACAGTTGTGTCGCCGACCCGGCGCTCGCCAGGTCGGCGATGGGTGTCCTGGCAGGCAGGGCCGGGCCCTCGGCAAAGAAGCGCTCGGCGTGCGCCACCAATTGCTGGCGGCGTTGGGTGTATTGCAGGGCGGCCTGCCGCTGGCCTGCGGAAAGCCCCGGAGCGTTGGGGTCGATGGCGGCGCCGCTGTCGATGTAGGTGGCGATCGTCTGGCGATGGGCGGCCGGGATCTCATAGCGCGCGGCGCCGACCTGGTCCGGCGCCTGGCGCATACCGCCCGACAGGCGGCCCATGGGCAGGGGCTGCCAATGCCTGCCAACCCGGATCAGTTCGATATCCTGCGTCCAATGCTGCTCCATGAGCACGTAGCGCCGGCCGGCACGGGTGCCGGTGCGGTACCACTTGCCCTCCAGTTGGAGGTACTGCGTGAGGCGCGAGGCGCGGTCGACGAACAGGCCGTCGCGCAGGTACTCCAGTTCGGGGAGCCTGCGCACTTCATGCCGCCTGAGGTTCGAGGCCAGGTAGCGGATCGGCGTGACCGTCGAGGGCTCGGCGCTCAGTAGCGGTTGGCGCAGGCCGTCCTGGCCGGCCCGGGTGGTCCTGATCAGGCGGGACAGCTTCGAGGGCATCGAGGGAATCTGTCGCAGCAGCGGTTTTAGCGGTTGCAGGGGCAACGGCGCTGCGGCATCGGACAGTGTCCGGATCAGTCCATCGGCCGCTTCCTCATAGTGCCTCAGGGCCAAGGCCTGGCTGGCATGGGCCAGCCCGTACAGGCCGCGCAGCAGGTAGGCCGGCAGGCTCAGTTGCAAGGGGGCCAGGCCCAGCACGATCTCGGCGGCCAGGTGCAGGCCGGCATTGATCCAGTACCAGAGGGTGTCACGGTCCACCCGCTGGTTGCTCGCCGCGAAATATTCCACGCTGGCAATCACATGCCTGATCCGGGCATCGAACAGGGTGCTGAACAGATCGCCGGCGATGGGAAAGTAGCGTACCTGCGGGAACTGGCGCGCGAACAGTTGTTGCGGGTCCCATTGTTCGTTGCGCGCGGCCCGCGAGATGCAGTATTGCTTCCAGCCCGACTCGCGCAGCAAGGCTTCGAGCGCGGCGGGGTTGGCCAGTTCGCGCAAGGCCTTGCCGTCCGGTGCCTGGGGTGCGAGGAACAGCAGCGTGCTGGCTGGCGCGCTGGTGCTGATGACCAGCACTTCGTCCACGCTCATGCCATTGTGTGCCTCGCCGGTGCCGCCGAGCATCAGGTAGTTGGCATGGACTTCATGCCCATCGAGCAGCGGGCGCTTGCTGGCCGAGGGGTACCTGAGCAGATGCTCGATACGCCTGTAGCCGTTTTGTGACGGGCTGTCCTTGTCATCGAGCAGATCGCCACTCAGGTGCGCGACATAGGCATGCAGTTCCAGGCGGGCCCGTTCCCCCTCGACCCAGTCACGGCGCAGCGATGCCTGGTCCGGCCCCTGCAGTCTGTTTCTCAGCAGTGCCTTGTATCGACCCGGTGCATCCACGGTGCGGACGATGGTGGTGATGTCTCTGTTCGACAGGTTCAGCGGGCTGCCCGTCAGCGTGCTGGCCCTGGCCTTGAACGTGACGGACTCGCCCAGGCGCGAGCCGGGAATGTTCTCCAGTGCCAGGGCGGTCAGCGACAGGCTGCGATGGCGGCTGGTCACGGTCGATGGCAGGCTCTGCCAGGCGGGGCTCGGGTAGGTGCGGGTGTGGGTGACCTGTACCTCGGTGCTGTCGGGATCGATGGCGGCCTGGGGATAGTGCTGTTGCAGGTACGTGCGCAGCAGGCCGCTCGCATGGCTCCTGAGGGCGGGCAGATCGCCGAGGCTGGCGGGCACCGGGCTGGTCCTCAGGGTTGCGCGCCACAGCCTGGCCAGCCGGCTCTGTTCGTCTGCCGAAAGTTTTTCGAGGCGCCCGAGCAGGTCGCCGAACATCAGGTCGCGATTGCGGCGTTCCAGCACCGGGAAGATGTCCAGGCTTTTCGCCAGGTTGACGGAGTCGTTGAGTTGCCGGGCGAACTCGTCGGCATCATTGTCGAGCCCAGGCGCTCCCCGGACGAAGCGCCAGGTGTCGGCGAAATCCAGTTTCTGTTTGGCCAGCAGGCCATCGACCAGCACCTGCAGGGCGTCGCCCGTCTCGATCCGGTAGCTGAACGGCGCCGTGCGCTCGGGCGGGTTGGCGGCAATCAGGGCGTGCTGCCGGTTGGGTAGCAGGTCGAGCAGCGCCTCGCGCTCGGTTTCGTCGCTCAAGCGTTGTACCAGGCTGCGCTTGAGGGCCTGCAATGTCACGAACTGCTCCAGGCCCCGGCCGACCTGATAGAGCACGGCCGGCAGCTTGTAGGTGTCCAGATCGGGACTGCGGGTGATGACCAGGCTGCCTTCCAGGGGCGCATCCTGCGCCTGCAGGACGATCCGATAGACATGGATCGGCCCGTCGGCGGGATGGGCTTTCAGGCGCTGGGCCTGGGTGGGATGGTCCAGCACCCGCTCCAGGTCCTGTCGATTGCTCTCGTCCAGGGTCAGGTCCAGCTCGCGCAACTGCGCTTCCTGGCGAATCTGCGTGCGCAGATTCTCCTTCAGCAGCGTCTCGGCGCCGTTCCAGAAATTGTCCAGCCGATCGGCGAACTGCGTGTCGAAGGTCTTGCCGGCCTTGTCCAGGGTACCTGCCAGTCGGTCCAGGTCCAGGCCGATCAATTGTTGCGGCGCATAGGCGTCGGTCGGGCTGGCATACAGCCCGCTGTGGGTCGTGTCGAACGTCTGGCGGTTGCCGGCCAGGTGCTGGACGAAGACTTCCTTCAGCGTGCGCGATTGCGTGACCCGGCGATAGAGCACCTGCTCGCCGGGTTCGCCCAGCTCCGACAAGGGCCGGTAGCGCGTCTGTTCGAAGGTGTTGAGGTAAATCGCATCGGGGGCCGTCGAGGCGGCCTGGGGGAAGTCCTGCGCCAGTTGCCGCCCCAGGAGCAGGTCAGCGAACCAGCGGAAGTTGGGCTGCTGTTGCGCCAGCAACAGGGTCCGTCCGTTGGTGGCCGCCAGGTTGTCGAAGAGGGCTCGCTGGCGTTGGGCAAGCTGGTCGGGGGAGACGAAGGCGACAGGCGAGGCATGCTGGAAACCATTGCTGTCGGGCAGGCGTTGCGGGGGTTGCATGGCGGGGATCTCCAGCAGGGTGCGCAGGTGGTCGCGTGAAAGGGCCGCCTGCTGCAGTTGGCGTCGGCTGGTTTCAGCGTCTGTCAGGCCGAGCTGGCTGCGCAGCGGTTCGGGCAGGCTCGCCAGGGCCGAGGGCAGGTCGGGCTCCGGGGCTGGCGCCGTGCCTTCGGTGACCGCCAGGGTGAAGTGGTCAGGGTGGCGCAGGATGATATGCCGCTGTCCGGCCTGGGAGGCGCCGATGCCGGCCAGCAATGGGCCGTCCGCCGTCTGGTCGCGCAGTTCCAGGCGAGCCCCCTCCGCTGGCCAGCCGGGCAGGCTGGCGACGCTGTAGAGCATCAGTCGCAGGCTGTCGCCATGGTGCTGTCGACTCTTGAGAAACAGCCCCTCATAGGCCTGGCTCAAGCGCTCTTCCTGCAGATACCAGTGGGCGTCCCGCACCTGGCGACCGCTCAGTTCACCCGTGGAAAAGCGCATTGCCTCAAGATCGCCTGCGCTGGCATTGACCAGCAGCTCGATGGCGGCCGACTTCGACAGGCGCGGCAGCCGCTGGCGCAGCCGATTCACCAGGGGATCATCGGAGCGCTGCCTGGCGGCGTGGAAACTGTCGAACAGTTCCTGCCGGTGCGAGCGCAGCAGGGGCCTGATCCTCTGCCTGAGCGCCGCCAACTGCGTATCGGCGGTGAGGTACTGGCCATCCAGCAGCCGCTCGCGTTGGTCCGGGGACATCTGCGCCAGGGCATGGCTCCACAGGGTGCCGTCGAGCAGGTGGGCACGTGCCACCCGTACCCTGGGCAGGTCAGGCGACAGGTCGGCGCCATATTCGCCCGCCACCGTCGCCGGTGGATCGTACACCTGCAGAACGCAGATCGCCGGCCAGACCAGTTCCAGGCCCGACAACTGCAACTGCCAGTGCACATGGGGCACCCCGGCGTTCGCCGGTGGGGCCGTGTCCAGCGTGTCGATGAAGTCGCCGATCTGCCGATCCAGCTCGAAGCGTGCGCGGGTGTCTTGCAGCAGTGCGGGGACCTGCGGGGATTCGGCGTAGGCGCTGCGCAGCGCCGGGCTGTCGATGCCGCTGACGAGGCGGATGCGCCGGGCGGTCTGCTCGGGCAGGTCGGCGAGAAAGTGCTCGATGGCCTGCTCCAGCGAAACGCTCGGGTCGGCTGTCTTCGAGGGGAGGGTGGGGCTCATGCCGGGTTCCTTGTCGTTGGGTGATGGCTGCCATTCAGCGCGCAAGCCCAGAGCCGGGAGCGGTAGTTAATGCTGGACGCGACAAGGATGTTCAAAGATGTAACAGGTCTGTGCCGGACGCATTTTTCGTCACAAAAAATAGCCTTTAAAAACAAGCTGATAGCTGTTCTTTTCGGTTTTTTGGCGGGGTTGGGTGATGATTGCCATGCTATTGAACAAGTGTTTAATATCTCTGCGCGGTCCCCATCACTCCACAACGACAAAGGCGAGGGCTGGCATGAACTCCCCATCGATCCCCGACGTTTCCTTGACCCCGCTCACCGGTGGCCAGGCCCTGGTGCGGCTGTTGGCCCGCTATGGTGTCGACACGGTGTTCGGCATTCCCGGCGTGCATACCCTGGAGCTGTATCGCGGGCTGCCCGGCAGCGGTATTCGCCACGTGCTGACCCGGCATGAGCAGGGGGCCGGTTTCATGGCTGACGGCTATGCCCGGGTCAGCGGCAAGCCGGGGGTCTGTTTCATCATCACCGGTCCCGGGGTGACCAACGCCGCCACTGCCATTGGCCAGGCCTATGCCGACTCGGTTGCGCTGCTGGTGATTTCCAGCGTCAATCACACCGCCAGCCTCGGCAAGGGCTGGGGTTGCCTGCATGAAACCCGGGACCAGCGGGCGATCACCGCGCCGATCACGGCGTTTTCCGCGGTGGCGCTGAACACCGACGACCTGCCGGAACTGGTTGCCCGCGCCTTTGCCGTGTTCGACAGCGAGCGGCCGCGGCCGGTGCACATTGCGGTGCCGCTGGATGTGCTGGCCGAGCCGGTCAGCCGCGACTGGAGTGCCGAGGTGGTACGCCGTCCGGGGCGTGGGCTGCCCAGTGCCCAGGCGCTGGAGAAGGCCGCCACGCGGCTGCAGCAGGCCCGGCGGCCGATGATCATCGCCGGCGGCGGTGCCCTGGCGGCCGGGGACGAGTTGCGGGCCCTGAGCGAGCGTCTGGCGGCGCCCCTGTTCACCAGTGTCGCCGGCAAGGGCCTGCTGGCCCCGGAGCTGGCGCTCAATGCCGGTGCCAGCCTGTGCGTCGAGCCCGGCTGGCAACTGATCGGGCAGGCTGACGTGGTGCTCGCGGTGGGCACCGAAATGGCCGATACCGACTACTGGCGCGAACGGCTGCCGCTGAGCGGCGAGGTGATCCGGGTCGATATCGACCCGCGCAAGTTCAACGATTGCTATCCCTGCCGCGTCGCGCTGCACGGCGATGCGCAGCAGACCCTGGCGGCGTTGCTGGCGCGACTGCCGACGGCGTCGCGCGATGCCGCACAGGCGAGCCGGGCGGTCGCGGCCTTGAAGGCCGCCATCCGCGAGGGGCACGGCGCGTTGCAGAGCCTCCACCAGCGTATTCTCGATCGCATCGCGGCGGTGCTGCCGGCCGATGCCTTCATCAGCAGCGACATGACCCAATTGGCCTACACCGGCAACTACGCCTTCGCCAGCCGCACCCCGCGCAGTTGGCTGCACCCCACCGGCTACGGCACCCTCGGCTACGGCCTGCCGGCGGGGATCGGTGGCAAGTTCGCCGCACCGCAACGTCCCGGGTTGGTGCTGGTGGGCGATGGCGGCTTTCTCTACACCGCCCAGGAGCTGGCCACGGCCGTCGAGGAACTGGACAGCCCGCTGGTGGTGCTGCTCTGGAACAACGATGCCCTCGGCCAGATCCGCGACGACATGCTCGACCTGGATATCGAGCCGATCGGCGTGTTGCCGCGCAATCCGGATTTTCAACTGCTGGCCCGGGCGTTCGGCTGCCGGGTGGCCGAGCCGCAGAACCTGGAGGCGCTGGAGCGTGATCTGCGCGCCGGGTTCGCACATGCCGGGGTGACGCTGATCGAACTCAGACACACCTGTGTGCGTTAGGGCACTGTCGTGAAAACGACCTGTTTGCGCTGAACGCGAAGC
The DNA here is from genome assembly GCF_055390395.1 of Pseudomonas sp. Tof1. Taxonomy (NCBI): domain Bacteria; kingdom Pseudomonadati; phylum Pseudomonadota; class Gammaproteobacteria; order Pseudomonadales; family Pseudomonadaceae; genus Pseudomonas; species Pseudomonas sp. Tof1. The sequence goes on from NZ_AP024344.1 coordinate 2,746,229, forward strand.
TCACGGCTGTCTGCTATTGAACGACTGTTCAGTCTTGGCTATGTTGGCTCCAGCACCCTCGGGTGGCTTGCGGGCTTGCGTTTCTTCAACTTCGAACGAGGCACTGGCATGCGGTTTTCACCCTTTGTCGAACGGATCAGTGGCCAGGGCGTCGCCGCCTGGGATATCCATCATGCGGCGTTCGAAGCCCAGCGCCGTGGCGAGGATGTGATCATCCTCAGTGTGGGCGACCCCGATTTCCCCACCCCCGATTTCATCACCGAGACGGCCATCGAGGCTCTGCGCGAAGGCGATACCCACTACACCGAGATCGCCGGCCGCCTGGCCTTGCGCGAGGCTATCGCCGCCCGCTACGGCCAGCGTTTCGATCGGCCGTTGCAGGCCGCGAACGTGATCACCGTGGCCGGGGCACAGAATGCGTTGTTCATCACCTCGCTGTGCCTGCTCAATGCCGGCGACGAGGTGATCGCCCTGGACCCGATGTACGTCACCTACGAGGCCACCCTCAAGGCTTCGGGTGCGACCCTGGTACGCGTGCCCTGTGCCGCGGACGCAGGGTTCACGCTCGATGCCGCGTTGCTGGCCAAGGCGATTACCCCACGTACCCGGGCGATCTTCTTTTCCAATCCGAACAACCCCACCGGCGTGGTGCTTGGCCGAGAGCAATTGCAGGCGATCGCCGAGCTGGCCATCGCCCATGACCTGTGGGTGGTGGTGGACGAGGTCTACGAGAGCCTGGCCTTCGAGCGCGAGCATGTCAGTCTCGCGCTCTTGCCAGGCATGGCCGAACGCTGCGTGACCATCGGCAGCCTGTCCAAGTCCCACGCCATGACCGGTTGGCGCATCGGCTGGATCGTCGCCGACGCCACCCTGGTGAGCCACGCCGAGACCCTGGTGCTGAGCATGCTCTACGGCTTGCCCGGCTTCGTCATGGAGGCCGCGCTCAAGGCGGTGCAGGCCCATGACGAGGTGACCCAGGGCATGCGCGACATCTATCGCCGGCGCCGTGACCTGGTGGTACAGGGATTGTCCGGATGCCCGCGGCTCGCGGTGCTCAAGCCCGACGCCGGCATGTTCGTGCTGCTCGATGTGCGCCAGACCGGTCTCACCTCGCTGGAGTTCGCCTGGCGACTGTTGCGCGAAGCCGGGGTTTCGGTGCTCGACGCGGCGGCGTTCGGCGAGCCGGCACAGGGCTTCGTGCGCCTGTCCTTCACGCTTGGCGAGGAACGCCTGGCCGAGGCTTGCCGAAGGATTCGCGAATTCGTCGGGCGGCTGGCCGACGAGCCGGCCCGTCCGCTGATCGAGCCGGTGACGGTGCAGGGCACGGTGCAAGTGGAGGTGACCCGACCGATGATCGAAGTCGACCGCCTGCACAAGCGCTTCGGCAATATCGAGGTCCTCAAGGGCGTCTCGCTGACCGCCCGTGAAGGCGAGGTGATCTCGCTGATCGGCGCCAGCGGCTCGGGCAAGAGCACCTTGCTGCGCTGCATCAACCTGCTCGAAGTACCGGACCAGGGCCGCATCCTGGTGGATGGTGAAAGCCTCCGGCTCAACTATGACCGCCCCGGCGCGCCGCTGGTGGCCGATGCCCGGCAACTGGTGCGCATCCGTTCGACCCTGGGCATGGTGTTCCAGAACTTCAACCTCTGGCCCCATCGCACGGTGCTGGAGAACCTGATCGAAGCGCCGACCCAGGTCCTGCGCGAGAGCCGCGCCGAGGCCACCGAACGGGCCGAGGCGCTGCTCGAGCGCGTAGGACTGGCGGCCAAGCGCAACGAGTACCCGGCGTTTCTCTCCGGGGCCAGCAACAACGGGTGGCCATCGCCCGGGCCCTGGCCATGCGGCCCAAGGTCATGCTGTTCGATGAACCCACCTCGGCCCTCGACCCGGAGCTGGTCGGCGAAGTGCTGCGGGTGATCCGCTCCCTCGCCGAAGAAGGCCGGACCATGATCCTGGTGACCCACGAGATGGCCTTCGCCCGCGATGTCTCTTCCCGGGTGGCTTTCCTGCACCAGGGGCTGATCGAGGAAACCGGTTCGCCGGATGAAGTGTTCGTACACCCACGCAGTGAGCGCTGCCGGCAGTTCGTCAACGCTCATCAAACTCGCTAACGCAACATAAGAAGACGGGGCAACATCATGGGATATCGACGTTTGGCAAACTGGTTGGCCGGTGCGGCCTGCATCCTCCTGGCCGGCATGAGTGCTGCACAGGCTCAGCCCATCCGCTTCGCGGTCGCGGCAGAACCCTATCCGCCGTACACCGAGAAGCAGGCCAACGGGGAGTGGAAGGGCTTCGAGGTCGACCTGATCCACAAGCTGTGCAGCGAAATGAAGGCCGAGTGCGAGATCAGGGAGGTGGCCTGGGACGGGATCATCCCGTCGCTGCTGGCGAAGAAGATCGACGTGATCTTCTCCTCGATGTCGGTGACCGAGGAACGGGAAAAGCAGATCGCCTTCAGCAAGGCCTACTACGACTCGGCGATCGCCATCGTCGGCCCGAAGGGGGCTTCGGTGAAGCAGTACCCGGATGATCTGAAGGGCAAGATCATCGGCGTGCAGAACTCCACCGTCAGCGCCAGCTACCTGAAGGCCTACTACGAGAAGATCGCCGAGGTGAAGTACTACGACACCCAGGACTCGGCCAACGCCGACCTGATCGCCGGGCGCATCGACCTGATGATGGCGGACGGCACGGCCATGACGGCCTTCGTCAAGACCCCCGACGCCAAGGACCTGGCCTACCTCGGCTCGGTGCCCTACGACCCGATCTTCGGTCGCGGTGTGGGCGCCGGGCTGCGCAAGGACGACACCGAACTCAAGGCCCGCCTGGACAAGGCCATCACGACCCTGCTGGCGAGCAGGGACTATGACGAACTCTCCCGGAGCTACTTCGGTACCAGCGTGAAACCGGCGTTCTGAACACCGTTCCCGGTACACCACCGCCCCTTGTAGGAGCAGGGCTTGCCCGCGAAGGCGTCCCCGGGATCGCTGAAAGGCTTCGCGGGCAAGCCCTGCTCCTACAGGACGGTGCCGATTTCAGAAACGGCGGTAGGTGCGAAGTTTGAGGTCAGTGACTGGAGAGTGAAATGCCAGCAATGTTCGAATTGATCGATTTCAGCGAGCAGGGATGGGGCAGTGCGCTGCTCAAGGGGCTCTGGATGACCCTGCAGATTTCCGCCGGGGCCTTCGTCGTCGGGCTGTTGATCGGCCTGCTGGTGGCCTGCCTGAAAGTCGGCGGGCCGCGGCCGGTGGCGGCGCTGATGCGCGGCTACACCACCCTGTTCCGCGCGGTGCCGGAGCTGTTGCTGATCCTGCTGCTGTACTACGTCGGTTCCATGCTGCTCAACTCGCTGCTGGCCCATTTCGGGCAGGCGGCGGTGAATGTCAGCGGGCCGCTGGCGGCGATCCTGGTGCTGGGGCTGGTGCAGGGCGCCTATGCCTCGGAGATCTTCCGCGCGGCGATCCAGGCGATTCCCTACGGCCAGATCGAGGCGGCCAAGGCCTATGGCCTGACCGGGCTGGCCCTGTTCCGGCGGGTGACGCTGCCGATCATGGCGCCCCATGCCCTGGCCGGCATGGCCAACCTGTGGATCAACCTGATCAAGGACAGTGCGCTGATCAGCGTGGTCGGCACCAACGAGCTGTTGTACACCGCCAAGCAGGGTGCGGGTTCGACGCGGCACTACCTGTTGTTCTACCTCACTGCCGCCGCGCTGTACTACGCGGTGACGCTGGTGTCCAACTACCTGTCGGGAAGGCTCGAGCGGCGCATTCGTCGCTGGATGCCTTTGGCTGAGTGAACGCAATGATTCCAGCGTGGATATTCGAGTACACGGCACTGCTGGGGCGCGGCTTGCAGACCACCGTCGGCATCCTGCTGATTTCCAGCGTGCTGGGCTTCATCCTGGCCGTGCTGGTGGCCCTGGCGCGGTTGTCGAAGAACCGCCTGCTGGCCAGGGCCAGCCTGTTCTACACCAGCGTGCTGCGCGGCACGCCGCTGCTGATCCAGATCTACATCTTCTACTACGGCCTGGGCAGCCTGTTCGCGCAGTTCCCGCCGATTCGCGGCAGTTTTCTCTGGCCTTATCTGCGCGACGGCTACTGGTACATCGTCTTCGCCCTGGTGCTGTCGGTGGGCGCCTATGTCGGCGAGGTGATCCGCGGTGGGCTGCTGGCGGTACCCAAGGGCGAGATGGAGGCGGCTTCGGCCTTCGGCATGACGCCGCGCCAGGCACTGTTGCGGGTGCGTCTGCCACGGGCCCTGCGGTTGCTGCTGCCGACCCTGGCGGGGGAGACGGTGATGCTGCTCAAGTCCACGGCGCTGGCCTCGACCATCGCGGTGATCGACCTGCTGGGGGCGGCCAACGTGGTGCGCGCGCAGACCCTGCAGGTGTACCAGCCGCTGCTGCTGGTGGCCGGCGTCTATGTCTGTCTGACGTTCCTGATCGAGGCGCTGTTCGCCTTCGCCGAACGGCGCGGCACACCGCTGCGCAGGTCGGTGTGATGAGCCGGCCCCGGGGTGACGCCGGCCTGGTTGAGCCTGCCTCACGGGACGTCGTCGGTGTCGAATGCGCCGTTTCGCAACCCCTTTATCCAGCACCGGCAGATGTGCAGGCCGTTGGCGGGGCTGAAGGTCTCGGGGTTCAGGCACCACTCGAGCCAGAGTCCGTCGAGCATCGCCGATAGACCGATGGCGGCCAGGCGGGTGTCACGGATCACGAAGCCTTCGCTGTCGGCCAGGTCGTCGAGCAGGCGATGGATCAGGTCGAGGTAGGCGCCGTAGCTGCGTTCGTGGGACTGGCTGACGTGTTCGGAATGGCGGATCAGGCTCCAGAACACCACCCAGACGCCCAGCAGTTGCGGGTCCAGGACCCTGGGTGAGAAGGAACCGACCAGGAACGCCTCGAGTTTTTCCGCGGCGCTGCCGGCCTGGTTGACTTCGTCGAGCAGGCTGCTGGTCAGCTCGCTGGCGAGCTTGTGGTAGGTGTCGGCGATCAGGGCGTCGAGGGTGCCGAAGTGGTGATTGAGCAGGCCGACGGAGACCCCGGCCTCGCTGGCGATACGTCGCACCGAGATGCCGGCATGACCGTCCCGGGCCAGGCAGCGCAGGGTGGCGGCGATCAGCAGGTCGCGACGCTCGTCGGGTTCGGCACGGCGGAATTTGGGAGAGGCGGTTGGCACGCGATGTTCCTTTGTTCGAGAGAGCGGATGGGCGGGTGCCTCACGGCGGTCCGGCAAGCCGCTGCCAGAAGTATCCAGTGGGCACCGGATGTGCGGCGGGCACGACCACTGCGGGAACGGGCTTGCCCGTGAAAGCTTAGTTGAACGTATGTTCAATTTCCACTGTCGACGGTAACGATTTTCAACCTTCAATGAGGGGAGGGCGGGGGCATGGCGCAGGATGTTTCGTTCAGTGTGCGCAACAACAACGGCGATCCGGTCCGGGTCGGCGCCTGGCGCTTCGGCGAGCCTGGCGAAGGCCTGAAGGTGCACCTGCAGGCCGGGGTCCATGCCGATGAGATCGCCGGCATGCTGGTGCTGCACCTGCTGCTGCAGCGCCTGGCCGGCGCCGAGGCCGCGGGCCGGCTCCGGGGCAGTGTGACCGTGGTGCCGCAGGCCAACCCGCTGGGCATCGGGCAGTTTCGCCAGGGACGGATCCTCGGGCGTTTTCACGAGGCCACCGGGCAGAACTTCAACCGCGGGTTCGACCAGTCGGCGGCGTTGGGGCGGTGCGCGACCAATGTCCAGGCATGGCAGCGCCAACTGGTGGAACTGGCGGCTCCGGCGGATGTGGTGCTGGACCTGCACACCGATGACGAGGCGCTGCCCTACCTCTACCTGCACCGCAGCTTCTGGCCTCGCGGCCGGACCCTGGCGGCCGCGATGAAGATGGACGTGGCAATCATCTGGGACGATGGCGGCGACGGTTCCTTCGAGGAAACCCTCATCGCCCCCTGGTTGCGGGCCGGCGAGACGGCCGGGCGCATGGCGGCGACCCTGGAGTTGCGCGGGCAGGGCGATGTCGTCGACCGTTTCGCCGAGCAGGATGCCGCCGGCCTGTATGCCTGGCTGTGTGCCCAGGGGGTGATCGCCGAGGACCTGGCGGTGGCTGACTGGCCGGTGGCGGCCATGGAAATGGGACACATGGAAACCATCCTGGCACCGTGCCCCGGCGTGCTGGTGTTTGAGCGGGAACTGGGCGAGCAGGTCGAGGAGGGCCAGCGGTTTGCGCGGATCATCGGTCGCCCGGGAGACCCGTCCTCGGAGGTGGTGCTGTATGCCGAGCAGGCCGGCCGCATGCTGACGCGCTATCGCGACCGGCTGGTGCCCCAGGGCATGGTGGTGGCGAAGTTCACCGGCAGTCGCCTGTCGCGCAACTGGGCCGGTGGTTTGCTGGACCCAAACTGAGCGGCGCGTTCAGACCGCCAGGCGCAGGTCGTACAGCTGGCCGCTGCGAGCCAGCAGGTTGGCGTGATGCCGCTCCAGCGCCAGGACCTCCTCGGCCAGGTTGTCCAGCAGCAGGCGGCCACGGGCGGTGAGTTCGCGGCTGCCGGTCAGCGTCGCCAGGGCCCGGCCCAGGCCGCGCAGGATGAACACCAGGTGGTGCTCGGCGCGCTGCATTTCGCTGGCCGGGCGCTGGCGCACGCGCTCCAGGTACTTGAGCCGCATGAGCTGGGCGAAGAACGCCTGGAAATATTCGGCCAGGCCACAGGGGCGGTTCGACCAGGGCAGGAAGTACAGGCGTTCCTCATCGGCCTGGGGATCGACGATCGGGCAGATCTCCTCGATGCAATACAGCAACTGGTGGGCGGTTTCGCGCACCAGTGACTCTTCGACCTCGAGCAGCGAGTGGTCCCTGGCCGAGAGCAGGATCGCGCCGCTGTAGCGCCTGGCCGAGCCGCTGCGCAAGTGACTGTCCGGCAGGTAGCAGATGAGCCGGACCAGGTGACGGAACTGCTCGTGACAGCCGGGCCAGGTCAGGGCGATGCGCGACAGCGCGACATTCACCACATCGCTGAAGAAATGGATGGAATAGCCAGTGTTCTCCAGGCGCTGGCGGGTCGCCTCGTCGCTCGGGAATTCGTAGCAGGGCGCGAGTTCGGCGGCGATCAGCGGGTCGATATCGAAGCGGCGCACGGGTGGGCGGTTGGCGTGCTGGTGCTCCGCGGCTGCCCGGGCGAGGCGCTGCAGCAGCTCCGGCAAGGCCCGCAGGCTCTCCAGCAGGACCCCGCGAGCCGATTGCAGGCCGTCGAGGACCTGGTAGGTCAGGCCGACGCAGCGGCGTGCCCAGATCTGGAAGGCCGGTTCATTGAGGGTTGCCCGTCGCTCGACGGCTGGCAGCAGGATCAGGCTGGCCGTGCTGGCGAAGAACCCGCCGAGTTCGGGCGTGGCGGGAAACAGGCGATAGGCTTCGGCATAGAGGGTGGCGAGGGTGGTGTAGCGGTCCTGGTCGATCTGGTCCAGCAGGCGACTGAAACGGTTGGGCGACGCGTCGGGCATGAAAGTATTGTGCTGGAACAGGTTGTCGAGTTCAGCCGGATGTTTTGGATGCATGCGGGATGGCCTCCTGGCACAAGTTTCCGTTTTTATCGTGAAAGTCCATTTGCTGGACTTGGCCTTATGACTTGCCTTTTTGATCTGTGGTTGCTGAAGCTTTGGATTCAAAGGGTTGTAGAGGGGTTTCGCTATTTGCCGGGTTTGAATATAACGGCTGGATTTCCATTTTCAATATTCTTTAGGTTTCTTCGGATTAAAGATGTTTGTTGTTTTTATTCTGGTTATTCAGGTGTTTTCTTACATGTAGTTGGCTGGTGAGATAAGTCTGTAGGTCGGTTCGGTTCATGGCGTTTTCAGTGATTCGCTGGAGCGGGTTCCGCAGCCTGGGTGACGGCCTGGGAGCGATCCATGGCCGGCGAGCGACTGGCGGCTCTTGTCAGGAAAATCCCATAGGAGTACAAATGTACTCCATGACGAATCTGACTCCCCGCCGTTCCGCCATCCTGACCTTCATCCGCGAACGCATCGCGGACCACGGCCAGCCCCCGAGCCTCGCCGAGATCGCCGAGGCCTTTGGTTTCGCCTCGCGCAGCGTGGCGCGCAAGCACGTGGTGGCCCTGGCCGAGGCCGGCTTCATCGAGGTCAATGCCCATCAGGCGCGGGGCATCCGCCTGCTCAACCAGCCCGCACGTCCGGCCCTGCTGGAAATCCCGCTGCTGGGGCGGGTGGCGGCGGGGCGGCCGATCGATGTCGATGCGCAGGTTCACGAGCGCCTGTGGCTCGACCCGGCGCTGTTTTCCCGCACGCCGGACTTCCTGTTGCGGGTCCAGGGTGATTCGATGATTGGCGACGGCATCCTCGATGGCGACCTGGTGGCGGTGCGGCGCAATGTCGAGGTGCGCAACGGCCAGATCGTCGTCGCCCGACTCGATGGCGAAGTCACCATCAAGCGTTTCGAACGCAGTGCGACCGGTATCCGCCTGCTGGCCCGCAACCCGGCCTATGCCCCGATCGTCGTCGACCCTGAACACCAGGAACTGGCCATCGAAGGGGTGTTCTGCGGCCTGGTGAGGCAAGGCTGATGGGGGCCGTGGTCGCGCTCGATTCGCTGCTCGATGAGCGGCGGGTCTGGAAGGGCCGGCCGGCGGTACAGGCCGCCCGCCTGCCCTCGACCGGGCATGCCCGGTTGGATGCGGTGCTGCCCGGCGGTGGCTGGCCGGAGTCGGCGTTGACGGAGATCCTCATCGCCGGCGAGGGCGTGGGCGAGTTGCAACTGCTCTGGCCGACCCTGGCGCGCCTGTCGGCCAGCGGTGAGCGAGTCGTGCTGGTGGCGCCGCCTCATGTGCCTTACCCCCAGGCCTGGCTCGGCGCTGGCGTGGACCTGCGGCAGTTGTCGGTGATCCAGGCCGCTCCCCGTGATGCCCTGTGGGCCGCCGAGCAGTGCCTTCGCTCCGGCAGTTGCGGTGCCGTGCTGTGCTGGCCGCAACAGGCCGATGACCGGGCGCTGCGGCGCTTGCAGGTGGCGGCGGAAAGTGGCCAGACCCTGGCATTCGCCTATCGCTCGCTGGAGGAGGCGATCAACCCGTCGCCCGCTTCCCTGCGGCTCGCCATCGATGGCAGGCCCGCGCAGTTGCGCGTGCTCAAGTGCCGGGGTGGGTTGGCCTATCCGGCACCGATCGCCTTCGGCGCGGGGCATTGAGGTTGGCATGCGCTGGGTCTGCATCGTGTTCCCGCAATTGGCGCTGGACGGCGTGCTGCGGCGAATCCCCGAGCCCGATGCGCCACTGGCGCTGCTGAGCGGTTCGCCGCAACGGCGGGTGCTGCAGGCGGTGAACGCCTCGGCCCGGGCCCTGGGCCTGCGCCCCGGACAATCGCTGACGGCCGCCCATGCGCTGACCAAGGCGTTCGCCACGGCCGAATACGACCCTGCCGAGATCGAGCAGTGGCAGCAGTTGCTCGCCGCCTGGGCCTACGGCTTCAGTTCCCAGGTCAGCCTGCGTTATCCCCGGGCCCTGCTGTTCGAGATCGAGTCCAGCCTGGGCCTGTTCGGCCCCTGGCCGCAGTTGGAGGCGCGCCTGCGCAGGGAGTTGACCGAACTGGGTTTTCGTCACCGGATCGTGGTTGCGCCCCATCCGGCGGCGGCCAGGGTGTTGGCCAATGCCTACGATGGCCTGGCCCTGGCCGACGAGGCCGCCCTGCGACAGGCCCTGGGGCAGATGTCCATCGACCGGGTCGGGCTGGAGCAGGGCGCGGCCACGGCCTTGTCACGCATGGGCCTGCGCACCCTGCAGCAGGTGCTGGCGTTGCCCCGGCACAGCCTGGCCCGGCGCTTCGAGGCGTCGTTGCTCAAGCATATCGACACCCTGCTGGGCGAGCGGCCGCTGGCCCTGGCGTTCTACCAGCCGCCGGATCGTTTCGCCGCGCGGATCGAACTGAACTTCGACGTGACGTCCCACCAGGCCTTGCTGTTTCCCCTGCGGCGGTTGACCGGCGACCTGGCGGCGTTTCTCTGTGGCCGCGACAGCGGTGTGCAGCGCTTCGACCTGCTGCTGGAACATGCCGAAGGCGTCGACACGCGGATCAAGGTCGGTCTGCTCAGTGCCGAGCGTGACCCGGCGATGCTGTTCGAACTGGCCCGTGGGCGCCTGGAGCAGATCCAGGTCGAGTCGGCGGTGCGCGGTTTTCGTCTGGAGGCCGAGGACCTGCCGGCGTTCGTCCCCCAACACCGCGAGCTGTTCGACGAACGCCCGCAACAGTCCTTGTCCTGGGAGCAACTGCGCGAACGCCTGCGCGCCCGGCTGGGCGACGAGGCCGTGCAGGGCCTGTGCTTCCAGGCCGACCACCGTCCCGAATGCGCCTGGCAGCCGCTGGCCGCCAGTACGCCGGGCCCACTGTCCCAGGCCGGGCCGCTGCGTCCGGGCTGGTTGCTCAGGGAACCGCTGCCGCTGCCCGAGCAGGCGGCGCGGGTGTTGCTCGGGCCGGAACGCATCGAGTCGGGCTGGTGGGACGGCGCGGATGTGCGCCGCGACTACTATCGGGTCGAGATCCGTGGCGGCCGGCAGGGCTGGGCCTATCGTCCGGCAGGTGAGGGCGGCCCGCTGCTGCTGCAGGGCTGGTTCGCATGAGTGGCGAATACGCCGAATTGCATTGCCTGTCGAACTTCAGCTTCCAGCGCGGTGCTTCCAGTGCCCGGGAACTGTTCGAGCGGGCTCGTGAGCAGGGTTATCAAGCCCTGGCGATTACCGACGAGTGCACCCTGGCCGGTATCGTGCGTGCCTGGCAGGCAGCGCAGGACACCGGCTTGCCGCTGATCATCGGCAGCGAGATGCGGATCGCGAACGGCCCCCGTGTCGTCCTGCTGGTGGAGGACCTGGCGGGATACCAGGTGCTCTGCCGGTTGATCACCCAGGCCCGGCGGCGGGTGGAGAAGGGCCGATACCAGGTGCTGCGCGAGGATTTCGAACAGGCGCTGCCGGGGCTATTGGCCCTGTGGCTACCGGGCCCGGACCTGGCCGAGGCCGATGGGCGCTGGTTGCGCGAGCGTTTTCCCGAACGGCTGTGGCTGGCGGTGGAGCTGCATTGCGGCGAAGACGATGAAGGGCGCCTGACCCGCCTGCAGGCCCTGGCCGCGACACTGGCGATCCCTGCCGTGGCCAGCGGCGACGTGCATATGCATGTGCGTAGCCGCCGTGCCTTGCAGGACACCATGACCGCCATCCGCCTGCACGTGCGCGTGGCCGATGCCGGGCAGCAGTTGTATCCCAATGGCGAACGGCATTTGCGCAGCCTCGATGTCCTGCGCGGTCTCTATCCGCCAGCCTTGCTGGCCGAGAGCCTGGTGATTGCCCGGCGTTGCCGCTTTACCCTCGACCAGCTGAATTACCAGTATCCCCGCGAGCTGGTACCCGAGGGGCAGACTCCGGCTTCCTGGTTGCGCCACCTGACGGAGCAGGGGCTTCGCCGACGCTGGCCCGAGGGGATCAGCCAGCGGGTCCGGGATCTGATTGAAAAGGAACTGAAGCTGATCGCCGAACTGGACTACGACAGCTATTTCCTGACAGTGCAGGACATCGTCCAGTTTGCCCGTAGCCAGGGCATCCTCTGCCAGGGTCGTGGCTCGGCGGCGAACTCGGTGGTCTGTTATGCCCTGGGGGTCACCGAACTGAACCCGGATCGCACCAACATGCTGTTCGAGCGCTTCCTGTCCCGCGAGCGCAACGAGCCGCCGGATATCGACGTCGACTTCGAGCACGAACGCCGCGAAGAGGTGCTGCAGTACGTCTTCCGTCGTTACGGCCGCGGGCGGGCGGCATTGACCGCGGTGGTCAGCACCTATCACGGCGCGGGGGCGGTGCGCGATGTGGCCAAGGCGCTGGGCCTGCCCGCGGACCAGGTCAATGCCCTGGCCGATGCCTGCGGCCGCTGGAGCGACGAGCCGCCGTCGGCCGAGCGGCTGCGGGAAAACGGCTTCGACCCCGACAGCCCGGTGTTGCGCCGGGTGCTGGGGTTGACCCGGCAACTGATCGGTTTTCCCCGGCACCTGTCGCAGCACCCGGGCGGCTTCGTGATTTCCGAGCAGCCGCTGGACACCCTGGTGCCGGTGGAAAACGCCAGCATGGCCGAGCGGACGATCATCCAGTGGGACAAGGACGACCTGGACAAGGTCGGGCTGCTCAAGGTCGATGTACTGGCCCTGGGCATGCTCAGCGCCCTGCGCCGCTGTTTCGACTTGGTGCAGCAGTATCGCGGCGGGCCGCGCTGGACCCTGGCGAGCATTCCGGCGGACGATGCGGCGACCTACGAAATGATCGGCCGGGCCGACACCATCGGTGTGTTCCAGATCGAGTCGCGGGCGCAGATGTCGATGCTGCCGCGGCTCAAGCCGAAGAACTTCTATGATCTGGTGATAGAGGTGGCGATTGTCCGTCCGGGGCCGATCCAGGGTGGCATGGTGCATCCGTACCTGCGTCGGCGACACGGCCATGAGCCCGAGACCTATCCGTCAGACGATCTCAAGGAAGTCCTAAAGCGGACCCGGGGCGTGCCGCTGTTCCAGGAGCAGGTGATGCAGATCGCGGTGGTCGCGGCAGGCTATACGCCCGGCGAGGCCGACCAGTTGCGCCGCTCCATGGCGGCCTGGAAACGCCACGGTGGGCTTGAACCCCATCGTCAGCGACTGGCCGATGGTATGGCGGCGCGTGGCTACAAGCCGGAGTTCGCCGCGCAGATCTTCGAGCAGATCAAGGGCTTTGGCAGCTACGGTTTTCCCGAGTCCCATGCCGCCAGTTTTGCCCTGCTGACCTATGCCAGTTGCTGGCTCAAGTGCCATGAGCCGGCGGCGTTCGCCTGTGCGCTGATCAACAGTTGGCCGATGGGCTTCTACAGTCCGGACCAGATCCTCCAGGATGCCCGGCGTCACCGCTTGCGGATTCTTCCGGTGGATGTCCGCGCCAGTACCTGGGATTGCAGCCTGGAGCCGGACGAGGGGCCGCAGCCGGCGCTGCGCCTGGGGCTGCGGATGATCCGCGGCTTTCGCGAGGAGGATGCGCGGCAGATCGAGGCGGCCAGGCAGGGCAGGGGCTTTGCGGATATTGCCGACCTGATCGAGCGGGCGCGGCTCGATGGCCGGACCCGCGAGCTGCTGGCGGATGCCGGTGCCTTGCGTGGCCTGGCGGGCAATCGTTACCGGGCCCGCTGGGAGGTAGCCGGGGTCGACCCGCAACTGGGCCTGTTCGCCGGCTTGTCACGGGAGGCCGAGACCGCCGTGGCCCTGCCGCGGCCAAGTGTCGGCGAGGACCTGCAGGCCGACTATGCCAGCCTGGGCACGACCCTCGGACCGCATCCGCTGGCCTTGCTGCGTGGGCAACTGCGTGCCTTGCGCTGCCGCAGTTCGCGGGAACTGCTGGCGCTCGAACATGGGCGGCCGGTGAGCATCGTTGGCCTGGTGACCGGCCGCCAGCGTCCGGGCACAGCCAGCGGCGTGACTTTCGTCACCCTGGAAGACGAGTTCGGCAACACCAACGTGGTGGTCTGGCGCGACCTGGCCGAACGCCAGCGACAGGTGCTGGTGGGTTCGCAATTGCTGAGGGTGGATGGGCGCCTGGAAACCGAGGGCGAGGTGCGCAATGTGATTGCCGGGCGCCTGAGCGACCTGAGTCCGATGCTGGCGGACATCACCGTGCGCAGCCGGGATTTCCGCTGATCTTTCTGGCCTTGTGCGACCCTCTCTGCGGGCAGGGCTTGCCCGCGGACAGCCCCCCGGAGTCGACGCCTCAATCCTCCGCCTTGACCGTCGCCACATCGTCGGCCTTGACCCGCACCTTCTTCCCGGAGATGTCCCGGAACTCATAGAACCCATCGGCACCGTGGGTCTTCGGCATGTCCCTGGTCAGGTACTGGGTGCCGTTCTGCAAGGTCACGACCGTGGGCGTCGAGCAGCCGCCCAGGGCCAGCAGGGCTGCCGTCAACAGTGACAGGCTCAGGGTTCTCGCTTTCATGGGTATCTCCAGACTCACGGGTTGATGATCATCCGTATCGCAAATTGCCGGCTCAGACAGGGTGAGCGGACCCGCAGGCTGTGCCTATAATCGGCTCGAACGTTGTTCCCAGTCGCCAGCCGGAAGCCTTTCATGACCGATCTTTCGTCGTTCGCCATCACGCAAAAATGGCCCGCTCAACATCCAGACCGCCTCCAGCTGTATTCGTTGCCGACCCCCAACGGCGTCAAGGTGTCGATCCTGCTCGAAGAGCTGGGCCTGCCCTACGAGCCGCACCTGGTCAGCTTCGCCACCAACGACCAGTTGACCCCGCAGTTCATGTCGTTGAACCCCAACAACAAGATCCCTGCCATTATCGACCCGGATGGCCCGGGCGGCCAGCCGTTGCCGCTGTTCGAGTCCGGGGCGATCCTGGTCTATCTCGCCGAGAAGACCGGTCGTTTCCTCTGCGTGGACCCGGCCACCCGCTATGAAACCCTCCAGTGGCTGATGTTCCAGATGGGCGGAATCGGCCCGATGTTCGGCCAGCTCGGCTTCTTCAACAAATTCGCCGGCAAGGACTACGAGGACAAGCGGCCACGCGACCGTTATGTCGCCGAAAGCAGGCGCCTGCTGGGGGTGCTCAACCAGCGCCTGGAGAACCGCCGCTGGATCATGGGCGACGACTACAGCATCGCCGATATCGCCACCTTCCCATGGATTCGCAACCTGATCGGCTTCTACGAGGCCGGCGAGCTGGTGGGCATCCAGGACTTCCCCCACGTCACCCGCGCGCTGGAGGCGTTCCTCGCCCGGCCGGCGGTGATCAAGGGGCTGACCATTCCGGGTTGAGTCGACTGTGCGAAGCCTGGCCGGTCAGCCCAGGCGTTCGGCAAGCAAGGGCAGCAATTGCTCGCAGGAGGCTGCGAACTTGTAGTCCAGCAGTTCATCGGCGCGGGTCTTGCCCAGGTTGATGGCAATCAGCGGCTTGCCGCGTTCGGCCACGCGCTTGCACAGGCGAAAGGCCGAATAGGCCATCAGCGACGAGCCGACCACCAGCAGCCCCGCCGCCTGCTCGGCGCAGGCCAGGGCGCGGCTGGCGGTCGCCGGGGCGACGTTTTCGCCGAAGAACACCACATCCGGTTTCAGCCGCTCGCCCTGGCAGTGGGGGCAGCGGGGGACCTGGAAGTCCGACTCGAAATGGGCATCGAGCAGGGTGTCGCCATCGGGCGCCTGGTCCGCCTCGATCTCCAGCAGATAGGCGTTCTGTGTTTCCAGCGCGTGCTGCACGGCATCGCGCTCCAGGCGGATGCCGCAATCCAGGCACAACACCTTGTGCAGGCTGCCATGCAGCTCGATCACGTCATGGCTGCCGGCCTGGTCGTGCAGGGTATCGACATTCTGCGTGATCAGGCCGCTCAGGTGCTGGCCTGCCTGCAGGCTGGCCAGCGCCCGGTGGGCGGCATTCGGCCGTGCCTGGCGCACCCGTGGCCAGCCGAGCATGGCCCGGGCCCAGTAGCGACGGCGGGCCTGGGGCGAACCGAGAAACTCCTGGATCATCATCGGCGCCTTGCCCCGGCGTACGCCGGCGCTGTCGCGGTAGTCGGGGATGCCGGAGGAGGTGCTGATGCCGGCACCGGTCAGCACCAGAAAGGGTTGCCCGGCCATCAGGGGCAGCAGGGTTTCCAGGGCGCTGTCGACTTGCGGGTCGGGCATGAGGTCATCTCCGGTGGGCGAAAGGCGGGCGGCAAACCAAGCATAGTCGCAGGGTTTCCCGGGGAACAAGCTTGCCCTTGCGCACTGGTCGCGGCGCGTAGGATAGTGCCTTCAGTGAACGGATGCTTGAGGTTCAGCCCCATGGTGTACAGCATTCGCCTGGCCCGTGACGAGGATGCCGAAGCCATCAGCCAGGTGATCATCCAGGCTCTGCGTGAGAGCAATGCCGCGGATTATCCGGCAGCGGTGATCGACCGCGTCGAACAGCGCTTCGGCCCGCAGGATGTGCGCAGCCTGCTGGGCATTCGGAGCATGCTGGTGGCCCAGCAGGGAGAGCGGATCATCGGCACCGCCAGCCTCGATGGCGAGGTGGTGCGCAGCGTGTTCGTGGCGCCGCGGGCCCAGGGCTCTGGCGTCGGCCGGGCCCTGTTGGCCGAGGTGGTCCGGCTGGCCCGGGAGGCGGGTGTCGGGTGGTTGAAGGTGCCCTCGACGGTGACCGCCGAAGGCTTTTACGCACGGCTGGGGTTCGAGGCTGTGCGTGATGTCTGGCACGGCGAGGAACGCACCATCGTCATGCAACTGCGGCTGGTCGCCTGAGCGCCTCAATCGTCGCGGGTCAGTACTTCCAGCAGTTCGATCTCGAACGTCAGGTCGGCACCGGGCGCCACCCGCGAGCCCATGCCGCGCTCGCCATAGGCCAGGTGCGCCGGCACGAACAGCCGGCGCTTGCCGCCGACCTTCATGCCCATCAGGCCGATATCCCAGCCCTTGATCACCCGGCCGGTGCCGATCACGCACTGGAACGGCTTGCCGCGGCTGTAGGAAGAATCGAATTCGCTGCCATCGGCGAGCGTGCCGCGGTACTGGGTAGTGATCAGCGCGCCCTTGACCACAGCCTTGCCGTCGCCTTCGAGCAGGTCGGTGACCTGCAGTTCTGTCTGTGTCATGACGTCTCCAGGGGGGCTACCCCATGAATGATTTCCAGCTCGGCGCGCCGAGGGCGTGGTGGATGTCGAGCAGGGTGATTTCGCCGAGCAGGCGGGGCGTGGCGGTCCGTTCGGATCAACACAAGCAACATGCGGGAGAGGCGCCTGTTATTGCGGGTGAAAAACAGCGTGCAGGTATAGCAAAATCGACTCTCTCGAACAAGAAGAGTGACGGGCGTCGACGGGCTGTCTTTACGCGGCGCTTGCCGGCGGCCGGCGTGACCTCGGTCGAGGATCGAGGCACATTGCCACTAAACCGCTATGGCGCACCTTGAGCATGGATTAAGATAGCCACTGGCTATTAACCTTTTGCGTGCCCATGTTCAAGTTGACTGGTTTTCACGGATGAGCGAGTGGATCGAGGCGTTTGTCGCGGTGTCGATGGTTGCCCTGATCGTCGTGTTCTGGTGGCGCGGGCGCCAGGCTCGTCGGGAGCTGGCTGAGTGCCGGACGCTCTTGCACCGGTTGAGCGAGTGCAACCGGCGCGGCGAGACTGGTGACGATGCCGAGCGTTTCCGGCGCAGCCAGTATTTCGCCCGGATCGGCACCTGGGACTGGGATGTCGATACCGAGAAGCTCTACTGGTCGGAAGCCATCTACGGCATGTTCGGCTACAAGGTCGACGAAGTGGTGCCGTCCTACGAACTGTTTTGCGCCAGCGTGCACCCCGATGACCGGGACAGGGTGCGTGCCGGCGAGTTACGCTGCATCGAGACCGGTGAGAACCACGATGAGGAATACCGGGTGATCTGGCCGGATGGCAGTATCCACTGGCTGCGCGAGACCGGTAACGTGGTGAAGAACGTCCACGATTCGGTGGTCAAGATGATGGGTGTGGTCCGCGACATCACCGAGGAAAAGGCCTGGGCCAGCCAATTGCATACCCTGGCCCACAACGATGCCCTGACCGGGCTGCCCAATCGCCTGGTACTGGAGGAACGGCTGTCCCGGGCCCTGGAGCGTGCCCGTGATGGCGGAACGCGGGTGATCCTGGTGTTTCTCGACCTGAACGGCTTCAAGGAAATCAACGATGCCCATGGTCACGCCGCCGGCGACCAGATCCTGATCGCCACCGCGAACCGCCTGAAGAACCTGATGCGGGTCTCCGATACCGTGGCGCGCATCGGCGGCGACGAGTTCGTGCTGATTTTCGAGGGGTTGGCGCAACAGGGGATTGGCCTGTCGGAAGAGATTCATCGCCTGTGTGGGAAGGTGCTGATCGAGCTGTCGGTACCGATCAGCCTCGACGAACAGCCGATTCGTATCGGTTCCAGCCTGGGCGTGGCGGTTTTCCCCGATCATGCCGTGAGCATGGACACCCTGATCCACATCGCCGACCTGGCGATGTACGACGCCAAGCGCAGTGGCAACAACCAGTATCGCCTGGGCCGATCGGCCGTGCTGGCGGCCGGTATCGACTGAATATCCGCACGTCGTGGGAACCACGCATAAACGCATGTAGGACATGCACATCGTCCAGGCTGCGATTTCCTGTCCGAATAGAGTATTGTGGTGGTCTGCGCAAAAAAGTCATAAACCCGGGGTATCCGGGCAGTTATCAGATTGAGGGTGTCATGGGTCAGGAAAGCATCAACTGGGACAAGCTGGGTTTCGACTACATCAAGACCGACAAGCGCTACCTGTCTTACTTCCGCAAGGGGGAGTGGGACAATGGCGTGTTGACCGAAGACAACGTCCTGCACATCAGCGAAGGCTCGACCGCGCTGCATTACGGCCAGCAGTGCTTCGAGGGCCTGAAGGCCTACCGTTGCAAGGATGGTTCGATCAACCTGTTCCGGCCTGACCAGAACGCCGCACGCATGCAGCGCAGCTGTGCCCGCCTGCTGATGCCGGCGCCGTCGACCGAAGCCTTCGTCGAGGCCTGCCGCCAGGTCGTCAAGGCCAACGAGCGTTTCATTCCGCCGTACGGCACTGGCGGTGCGCTGTACCTGCGTCCGTTCGTGATCGGCGTGGGTGACAACATCGGCGTGCGTACCGCACCGGAGTTCATCTTCTCGATCTTCTGCATCCCGGTCGGCCCGTACTTCAAGGGCGGCATGAAGCCGCACAACTTCGTGATCTCCAGCTACGACCGCGCAGCCCCCCAGGGTACCGGTGCAGCCAAGGTCGGCGGCAACTACGCGGCCAGCCTGCTGCCGGGCTCCGAAGCCAAGAAAAATGGCTTCGCCGACAGCATCTACCTGGATCCGCTGACCCATTCGAAGATCGAGGAAGTGGGTTCGGCCAACTTCTTCGGCATCACCGCCAACAACGAGTTCGTCACGCCGAAGTCGCCTTCGGTACTGCCGGGTATCACCCGTCTGTCGCTGATCGAGCTGGCCGAATCGCGCCTGGGCCTGAAAGTGGTGGAAGGTGATGTGCTGATCGACAAGATCGGCGACTTCACCGAAGCCGGTGCCTGCGGTACCGCCGCGGTGATCACGCCGATCGGCGGCATCGAGTACCAGGGCAAGCTGCACGTGTTCCACAGCGAAACCGAGGTCGGCCCGGTGACCCAGCGCCTGTACAAGGAACTGACCGGCGTGCAGACCGGTGACATCGAGGCGCCAGCCGGTTGGATCGTCAAGGTCTGATCGACTACTGAGCCCGGCTGTCTGAAAGCCCGGGGCGAGTGATCGCCTCGGGCTTTTCTGTTTTTGCGACGTTCTGAACGGGCCTTTTGCCGGGTGGCGCTTGCATGTGGCGTGATCTCGGAATACTGTATGGATAATCAGTATTCGAGTGTGTCCCATGCAACTCATCGCCAAGCTCGGCATTCTCGCCGACGCCGCCAAATACGATGCCTCGTGCGCCAGCAGCGGCGCGCCCAAGCGCAGTTCCCGTGGCCGTGACGGGCTCGGTGCCACCGACGGCATGGGCATCTGCCATAGTTTCACCCCGGACGGCCGCTGCGTCTCGCTGCTCAAGGTACTGCTGACCAACTTCTGCCTCTACGATTGCCAGTACTGCGTCAACCGCCGTTCCAGCAATGTGCCGCGGGCACGGTTCACGCCGGAGGAGGTGGTGCGCCTGACCCTCGATTTCTACCGGCGCAACTGCATCAGCGGGTTGTTCCTCAGCTCCGGCATCATCCGCTCGGCCGACTACACCATGGAGCAACTGATCCGGGTGGCGCGGCTGTTGCGCGAGGAGCACCAGTTCCGTGGCTACATCCACCTCAAGACCATTCCCGACGCCGACCCGCTGCTGATCGAGGAGGCCGGGCGCCTGGCGGACCGCCTGAGCGTGAACATCGAGCTACCCACCGAGGCCAGCCTCAAGCGCCTGGCGCCGGAGAAGCGGGTGACCACCATCCGCCAGGCCATGGGGACCATCCACCTCGGCCAGCAGGCGGTGGCGGGCGAGGCCAGGGCGCCGCGTTTCACCCCGGCCGGGCAGAGCACCCAGGTGATCGTCGGCGCCGATGCCACGGACGACCGCACCATCCTGCGCAACGCCGAATCGCTCTACCAGGGCTATGGCCTCAGGCGCGTCTACTACTCGGCGTTCAGCCCGATCCCCGACAGCCCCGACAGCGTACCGCTGGCTGCGCCCCCCTTGCTGCGTGAACACCGCCTGTACCAGGCCGACTTCCTGATGCGCGGCTACGGCTACAAGGCGGGCGAACTGCTGGAGCAGTCGAGCAACCTGGCGCTGGACATCGACCCCAAGCTCGCCTGGGCGCTGGCCAACCGCGAGGTCTTTCCGCTGGACGTGAACCGTGCCGAACCGGCGTTGCTGGCACGCATTCCGGGGATCGGCCTGCGCAGCGTGCAGCGCATGGTCGCGCTGCGGCGGGAGCGGCGCATTCGCTACGACGACCTGATCCAGCTGCGTTGCGTGCTGGACAAGGCCCGGCCGTTCATCGTCACCAGCGACTATCGGCCGTCCCAGGCGGAAGCCTGCAGCGGCCTGCTGCGCAGTCGCTTGCGCGAGCCCCAGGCACCCCTGCAGATGGGGTTGTGGGGATGATCGCGCTGGACTGTGACGATGATTTCGCGACCTGGCGTGACCAGGCGCGGGTGCTGCTCGGTCATGGTATCGACCCGGTCGACGTGACCTGGAGCCAGGGGCCGGTGGCCGACCTGCTGGCCGGATCCACCCCGTTGCCCACGGGCCCGGGGGTGTTCTGTGCGCGGGTGCCGGCGGCCTTGCTGGCGCAACTCGAACAGGCCGCCCGCTACCGTGGCGAGCAGCGCTGGAATCTGCTCTATGAGGTGCTTTGGCGGGTCGCCCATGGCGACCGCACCGCCATGCTCGCCGGCGACCGCCTGGGCAGCGAGTTGCAACGACGGATCCGCCAGGTCGGTCGCGAGGCCCATCACCTGCATGCCTTCGTGCGCTTCGTGCCGCTGCCCGAGGCCCTGGCCGAGCGACTGCAACTGGACCTGGTGGCCTTCCATGAGCCGGCCCATGACATTCTCGCCAGTGCCAGCGGGCATTTCGCCGAACGACTGGGCCGGCAGCGCTGGCTGATCGCGACGCCGCGTGATGGCATCCGTTTCGATGGCGAAACCCTCGACTACCGGCGCCACTGCCCCGAGCAGTGGCGCCAATGGGCCCGGCATGCCGATGATCCCGGTGCTGAATTGTGGCTGACCTACTACCGGCACATTTTCAACCCGGCCCGGGTCAATCCCGATGCGATGCGCCAGCACATGCCGGGGCGTTTCTGGCGGCATCTGCCGGAAGGGCCGCTGATTCCCCGGCTGGTGGGGCAGGCGCGACAGGGCAAGCAGCGCGACGGGCAGGCGCAGGAGGTGGGGTTGCAGGAGGGCAAGCGGATTGCGGGCCGCAAGGGCTCGCCAGGCCATGGCCTGGCAAGCTGAGGCAAACCGGTTTGGCTGAGCCCGATCAGTCGAGGTGAGTGAACAGATAGTCTTCCGGCAGGCGCGACTTCGGCAAGCTGGCATTGAAGTCGCTGTCGCTGCGATAGCCCAGGCAGACCAGTACCACGCAGGTGAGGCCTTGTGCATGCAGGTTCAGTTCGGCATCCACCGCCTTGGCATCGAAGCCTTCCATCGGCGTGGCATCGATACCCAGCGCGGCGGCACCGAGCAGCAGAGTGCCAAGGGCCAGGTAGGTCTGCTTCTCCATCCAGTGCTGCAGGTCTTTCTGCTCATAGCGGTGCAGGTCGACGAAGCCCGAGCGGATCTGTTGCTGGCCGCTTTTGGCGGTATCGCTGGCGAAGCGTCCGTCGGCCTGTTCCTGCTGCAGCACCTTCTCCAGGTGGCTGTCGCTCATGCCGGTGCGGGTACACAGGGCAATCACGTGGGAGGCATTCAGGATCTTCGGTTCGTTGTAGGCGAAGCGTCCCTCGGCGCCCTTGGCCAGGCGCGCCTTGCCCTCGGCGGTGGAGGCCACGATGAAGTGCGAAGGTTGCGAGTTGACCGATGAAGGGGCGTTGCGCAGCAGGGTCAGCAGTTCGTCGATGGCGGCCTGGGGAATGCGTTTCGAGGCGTCGAAGGCCTTGGTGGTGTAACGCTGGGCGGTGATGTGCGCGAGGTTCATCAGGAACTCCATGGAAGCGGGATGAGGGATTGGCGCTGATTCTGATCTTCGTGCTCGGAGAGATAAAGGGGTAAGATCGGTTAGCTCTTTCACTCCGGGTGTGAAAATGATCCGATTCGATGACCTGGCTCTTTTCGTTCGCTCCGCCGCCCTGGGCAGCTTCTCCAATGCCGCCCGCGAGGTGGACCTGCTGCCTGGCCAGGTCAGCGCGGCGATCCAGCGCCTGGAACGTGAGCTGGACATCTGCCTGTTCGCCCGCTCGACCCGCAGCCTGCGCCTGACCGCCGAAGGCGAGCGCTACCTGCCGTATGCGCGCGGTGTGCTGGAGACCCTGCGCGAAGGGCGCGAGCAACTGCATGTCGAGTGCCTGGAGTTGCAGGGTACCCTGCAGATGGCGGTTTCCTCCGACCTCGGGCGCAACCTGCTGTCACCCTGGCTGATCGAGTTTCGCCGCCTGCATCCGCGGTTGATTCTGCGCCTGTCCGTCTCCGACCAGATTTCCGACGTCTTCCGTGATCCCGTCGATGTCGCGATCCGTTACGGTCAACTCGAGGATGCGAGTTTCGTCGCCTTGCCCCTGGCGGAAAATCGCCGGGTGCTGGTGGCGGCCCCGTCCTACCTGAAAGCCCACGGGCGCCCGCGCAGCCTCGATGAGTTGGCTGGGCACAATTGCCTCTGCTACGTGCTGCAAGGTCGCTACTACGACAAGTGGGCGTTCTACAAGGACGGCCAGCGCCGGGACGTCTCGGTGACGGGCACGCTGTTCAGTGACGATGCCGATGTGGTGCGGCACTGGGCGCTGGCGGGTGAGGGCATCATCTACAAGGCCTGGCTGGAAGTACGCGCCGATATCGCGGCCGGGCGCCTGGAACTGTTGCTGCCCGAATATCATGGCGAGAACACCCGGCTGCAGTTGGTGTGTCCTCATCGTCGGCAGATTTCCGCCTCGGTGCAGGCCCTGTATCAGTTTCTCCAGGGAAAATTCCGTGAGTTGGATCGGCAGGGACCGATGCTGCCGCCCTGAAAACGGGTAGTGCCGGCAATGAAAAAGCGGGAAGATGACGGGCAAGTGTTTCCCTGATTCACCGCTTCATCCGAACCAGAACGCAATCCCTTGAAAATCATAAGCTTGCGAAATGTGTCGAATACGGGAAATTGGCGCCGGTGAACTTGCTTCAAGGGGAGGGGATGTATATATTCGTGCCCTTGTCGCACCGGTGTCGAGAGGCCTTGAGCTGCTCCTGCTCCGCATGAGCCACCGTGTCGACCGCTTCACCGCGCTGCCGCCCGAATGGCGAAATTGGTAGACGCATGGGACTTAAAATCCCCGTTCGTAAGGACGTGCCGGTTCGACCCCGGCTTCGGGCACCATTTGACATTCCATAGAAAGCTTGCAGGATCTCTGGAAGCCTTGAAAAACCTGCCTTCTGGCGGGTTTTTTCGTTTTTTACGGTCCATCGGATTCCAGACTCATTCACGGAAATCCAGTCGTTTTAGGGGTACAACAGCCAGTTCGATAAAGGGGGTGTACCCTTATGTCGCGTACAACTGTTCCGCTTTCTGATGATCGTGTCCCGAGAAGTGGTGTAACTGAACCAACCGAAGGCGCCCTGCGGGCGAAAGAGGATGGTCATCGTGGTTCTTGGCTAACGTTGAGTTTGCGAAGACCTAACGAACACCAGGGAAACCACGATGCCCAAGCCCACTATCGCATTGACCGAGTTGGTTGAGAAAGGGGCAGATGCTGATCTGCTCAGGCAAATGATCCAGTTCGTTGCCTAGCGCATGATGGAGTTCGATGTCGAAGGCCTGTGCAACGCCGGCTTCGACGTCAAAAGCCCTGACCGGACAAACAGCCGCAACGGCTACCGTGATCGCCTCTGGCAAACCCGCACCGGTGATGTTGATCTGAAGATTCCCAAGCTGCGCCAAGGCAGCTATTTCCCAGGCTTCCTGGAGCCACGGCGCACTGCCGAAAAGGCCATGGTAGCGGTCATGCAGGAGGCTTACATCCAAGGCGTCTCGACGCGTTCGGTCGATGAACTGGTCAAGGCCATGGGCATGACCGGCATCTCCAAGAGCCAGGTGTCACGGCTGGCTGGCGAGATCGACGAACGCGTCCACGCCTTTCTCGACCGCCCCTCGAAGGCGACTGGCCCTACCTCTGGATCGACGCGACCTACGTCAAAGTGCGGGAGGCCGGGCGTATCGTTTCGGTCGCCGTCATAATCGCCGTGGCCGTGAACACCAATGGCGGGCGTGAAATCCTGGGCATGCGGGTCGGTCCATCGGAGGCAGAGCCGTTCTGGACGGACTTCCTGCGCAGCCTGATGCGACGGGGCCTGCGGGACGTAAGGCTGGTGATCTCCGATGCCCACGAAGGCCTCAAGGCCGCCGTTTCCAAGGTTTTCCACACCACCTGGCAGCGCTGCCGCGTGCACTTCATGCGCAACGCCATGGCCCATGTCGGCAAGATCCTGGTCACCACGTTATGCTGACCCTCTGTATCGAACCGTCGTCGACTATCGATCGCACAAGGCAGAAAACGTTTGGGCAGTCAGTCCATCCGTCGATGGATTGGACGGGAAGAGATTGGCTTAATGTGCATATTCGAGCATCCTGCACAGACATACTTCCTGATCTCGACGATATTCTATGAGCAAGCCTGTTTTTCCCCAGCCCTTTTTAGCGATTGGTTGCTCCCAATGTCGTGATCTTGCCAGCCTGGATTTCGAAATTATCATGGCATTCCAGCCCATAATCCATGTGCCCTCAGGCAGACCGTTCGCCTATGAGGCACTGGTTCGCGGTCTGAAGGGCGAAAGCGCTGGGGAAATTTTGGCCAAGGTATCCCCGACAATTTGTACCGCTTTGATCAGGCCTGTCGCGTGAAAGCCATCGAGCAAGCGGCTGCACTGGGGTTGGGGCGGCAGACAGACTGTAAGTTGAGCATCAACTTTCTGCCAAATGCCGTCTACCGTGCCAACACTTGCATTCGGGCTACCTTAGAGGCAACTCGAACATTCAACTTCCCCGCCAACCTGCTCATGTTCGAAGTGACCGAGGGCGAGCGGATCGAAGACACCGAGCACTTGAAGTCAATCTTCAAGGAGTACGAGCGACAGGGCTTCACCACTGCAATAGATGATTTTGGCTCGGGTTACTCAGGGCTGAATCTACTCGCAGAGTTTCAGCCTGCTGTACTCAAGCTAGATATGGCACTCACTCGGGGAATCAATCAGGATTTGGTTCGCCAAGCCATCGTCGCCGGCATCGTATTGGTGGCCAAGCGATTGGGCATTACGCTTATTGCCGAAGGGATTGAGACTGACGAAGAGAGCCAAGCTTTGGTGGCGCTGGGTATTGATTTGATGCAAGGTTATTTATTTGCTCGGCCTCAGATAAATGGGTTGCCGTTGTTTGAGCGGCTTTCTTGATCTTATTCTGATAGAACAGCTTGACTTAACCTTCGTGAACCCAGTGCGGATTAATCACCAGGCTTTTGGCATCCGTTGTCTCGGAGTCGTCCCAAGCAAGCGGAGCGAGCCGGCCCCGGACGGGCCAGAGGCATGGGGATGCAAGCAAGCCCCAAGGGTCGCAAACTCGCCAAAGCAGCTTGCGGTTTACGACAGGTCATACGGCCTCGAGCCAGTGCATCGTCACGTCTGGCACTGGGCGGTCACCGGTTATTGCGAAGGAATTCAATCAGCTCCCGTGCACTGGGGCAGGAAGGGTGAGCCGATGAGTGCTCGACGCTGAATCCCCAGTGTGTGACAGCCTTTTTGGCAAGAGCGACTTTGCTGCCAGGCCCTCGAGCACCTCGCTGTGCAGCAACCTGCTTGACTCTCTCCCAGGGTTTTTCTGCTGTTTGCTCCGGCGCTTCTTCAAAAAATCATCAGTTTTCAGCCAGGCGTTCATGGCCTGGGTGTCTGCCAGGAACCAAGCCTCCAGTGCCTTGACGGCCACAAACGCAAAGCGAATGCGCTGATGGGACACCCGGTCTCTGACCGTCTGCACATGAGCTTCATCCTCCAAGTCCGTGAGGATGAAAATCTCTTGCGCACCCGCTTCATCCAGTCGATCGACAAACGCTTCGATGTTATGGGGTAGCAGGTTAGCCCCACCGTAATGACCGTCGATCCATCCAAGCGTTGCTTCTCAGTGGAGAGGCTTTCCATTCCGGGGACGATCAGCTCCATCCATTCCAGGACTTGGTCCCTGAAATCAGGGTCCTTCTCAAGGACAGTCAGCATGGACGCAACATTCTTCCCTTGAGTGTCCAGCTCGGTGGTATCGGTGGTCGAACTATCCGGCTCCTTCGCCGCCATCGGATCAATACGGAACACCTTGGTATTGGTCAAAAACGCACGAAGTGGACTCTGCCCCAACAGCATCAGTGCCGCCAGATCCTGCGGGTAGTCAGGCAGGCTTTGGAGACCCGTCGACTCGCCCATTTGGACTTTTAAATCCGCCCCCGGACGTCGATCAATCAACAGTTTGCCATCCACCTTCAACATCTCTGCCAACTGAGGTTTCTTGTCCAGGGAGCGGATCGTGAGGCTGTAATCGTGGAGGTTGCCATCCAGCTCAACCTCCATGGAGAAACTGATGCTGGTGCGCAGCTCCTTGCGGTACTTGTAACAGTGAATCTGAGAAAAACCTCCAAGCTGCGTCCTGGCCTGTGACGCACCGAATTTGACGACTGCCCCCATGAATGCCAGAGCATCGGCAATGTCGCTTTTCCCAGAGCCATTGGCACCTGCAAATACCAGAAACGGCGAGACATCCTTAAGCTGAAAATCAGCCAAGCTCTTAAAGCCTTTTATGTGCAGCTTCTTGATATTCATGAGGTTTCCTGTCGATCATTCTGAGCTTCAGTAGGCGTCGGGTTTGCCCCGTCAAAGGGGGCCTGAAGAGCCTTTCTGACACCTGCTCGCTTCAACACCTCTCCCCAAGACTCAATACGAAATTCGGGACCTTGCTTCACAATACGTGTGCCGAACTCTAGGTTGAGTACTCGCACGTAGTCGTCAATCTTGCCTTTGCTAAGCCCCGTCAACGCCGCAACGCTGGTAGTCGTCGCACGCTCCAGGCGGTCGATCGCGGCCAGGGTCACAAACAGCCGTCCAGCATGCCCCTTGGGATACTGAGGAACGCCATGCTCATTCACTTCGTATTCGCTCATACGGGTCACATCTGTTCCACTAAACGGAACTATAAAACCAGTCGGTAGGCACGTCGAATAGTTTCTCGATCGATACGACAGTGAGCTCGCTGCGATGCGGACCTTGCGCTCCCATAGAGCTTGGGCCTCATCATGCAGCGTTGCGTATGATCAAGGGGGCCCTGACCATGATGATGGACGGGAACCGGCTCGCTTACCTCATGCAGCGGTACAACTGGACACGGCCGCATCAGCACAACGGCTTCGCACCGCCGGCGGTTGCGGAAGAAAAACTCAATTCTGTGTCCGGGAGTTTTTGACCACTACAGTACGTAGTCGAGCGACTCTGCGCATCCCATTTGCGCCTCGATAGCGCCTATGCATCCCCAGCAATCCCCGCCGGTATTGCCTCATAGCGGATCTTGCGGATTGTCGAGTAGGCGTGCGCAGATCGTGCAGTGTTGCGGCTTTTTGCTGTTTGTCATACTACTCTTCCGATACGTTCCTTCTTAGCCCTCGCGTGCTACCCCGAGGGGCTGCACTCGGCCACAAACTGCCGGCCAGATCTGTCCAGACAAGAGACTCGATTCAGGCCGCTGTTTTTCAAAGGACTGAACTTGATAGTCGTTCATGAAAACTAGCGGCTAGCGCCTCTGGCGTATTGACGTGGCGGCGTCCCCACATGCCGGGTAAACGCCGTGCTGAACGCACTGGCGGACCGATACCCCACGCCCTCCGCTACCTCAACCATCCCCATTTGCGTGTGACGCAGCAGGTCCTTGGCCACGGTCATGCGCCAGCCTAGCAGGTACTCCATCGGCGACTGGCCCAGGGTGGTCATGAAGCGTTTGAAAAAAGCCGAACGGGAAAGCATGGCCACCTGGGCCAACTCTGGGACTGTCCAGCCGTAGGCAATGTCGCCATGCATCTGGCGCAGGGCCTTGGCCAGCCGAGGATCAGCCAGGCCGCGCAGTAAGCCTTGGGGCGTTTGCTCCGGCGGGATCGAGCGCAGGGCCTCGATCAGCAACACTTCCACCAGCCGCGTGAGGATCAACTGGTGCCCGACCGCCTGCGCCATAGACTCTTCTCGCAGCAGGCGCACCAAGGTCGTCAAGCGTTCGACACCGCGCATATGCACCCGTGCCGGCAACATCGCTACCAATAGGGAGGCTTCGGGGGTCTCGAAGTCGAAATGCCCGCCCAACAGGCGCACATCGGCCGGTGCGTCGGGGTCGCCGTGGCGCAGTTCATCGGGATGGGTATTGCCATACACGGGCACCATTGCCAACGGCTGCACGGGTGCGAACCCCGAGAGGGTGAACGCGGGTGTCTTGGACAGCAGCAAAAAATCCCCCGCTTCCAGGACTAGCTCAGGCTGGCCGTCGATGGCAAGCCGGCAACTGCCTTCCAGCACCGCGCAAAAGCTGGGTAAGCCAAATTCGGAGTAGCGCACGCCCCAAGTCCCGGCGCCGCTGATGATTTTGGAAAACACCGCACGCGGCTTGAGCAGCGCGATGACATCGGACAGCGGGTCGCCCATAAATGGACTCCTGCGAATGAAATGTGGACAGCCGATTATAGTGAGTCCAGTAGGGTAGGGTTATCGTTTTCACCAGACTCACTGCCTGGAATACCTCATGAAAACCGTCCTTATCACTGGCTGCTCCTCCGGCTACGGCCTTGAAACCGCGCGCTATTTCCTCTCCCAAGGCTGGAACGTGATCGCCACCATGCGCAGGCCACAGAACACGCTGTTGCCCTCTTCGGAGCGCCTGCGCATCCTCGCGCTGGACGTGACCCAGCCCCACAGCATCGCCGCTGCCATTGAGGCCAGCGGGACTATTGATGTGTTGGTCAACAACGCCGGTATCGGCCTGTTCGGCGCGCTGGAGGCCACGCCCATGACCGCAGTGCGGGAGATTTTTGAAACCAACACCTTCGGACCGATAGCCATGACCCAGGCGGTGATCCCGCAAATGCGCGCCCGTCGCTCTGGGGTAGTGATCAACGTCACCAGCAGCGCGACCCTGGCGCCCATGCCACTGGTCGCCGCCTACACCGCCAGCAAGCAGGCGATTGAAGGGTTTACCGGCTCATTGGCCCTGGAACTGGCGGCCTTCAATGTGAGCGCCAAGTTGGTGGAACCCGGCTACGCCCCCACTACTCGCTTCAGCGAAAACGCCAGCGAGCGCATGGCAGGGATGATTCCTGCCGACTACGCGCCAATGGCCCAGGCGATTTTCGCCGAGTTGGGCAGCGGCCAATACACCCTCGAGCAGGACGTAGCCGAAGGCGTATGGCGTGCGGCAAACGATACCTCCGGGCAACTGCGTTTTGCAGCGGGGGCAGATGCTTTGGCGCTTGTTACTCAGTCGCGCAGATAATGTGCGCCGTCTGACAATTCTTGTGTATCAGAGCCTTTACATCTTTAGGCTCACTCAATCGTCACTGACTTTTATAGGCGCCTCATTTTTCAGACTCATGCGAAGGTCTGCGTTGGCCGATTGCAGCGTGTCGCGACAGGCTACATCGACCCAAGGCAGCCGCCAGCATCCGGCAACTCACGCGACGGAACACCCGTGCGGCAACCTTGGCACCCAAGTAATCGCCGCGACTGGGCTCATCGATCACCACCGACATGGCGATACACGGATCAAGGGTTGCTCGGTACGATTTTGTCCAGCAGTGGCCGGGCCAGCGCGTGGTACAGCGAGACTGGGGCGATCCAGCCGGAAATGGTGGCGGCCATGACCGTGGCGGCCAGCATGGGGATGAGCAGGTCGGGACTATGGGACAGTTCCAGCACGATCACCGAGGCGGTCAGCGGCGAGCGGGTCACGCCAGCGAGGTAGGCGCCCATGCCCAGCAGCGCACAGGTCTGTGGGTTGAGGTTGGGCAGCAACGACAGCAGCGGGGCGAAAGCCGCGCCTATGCTCAGCGAGGGCGAGAAGAGGCCGCCAGGAATCCCGGAGAGATAGGACACCACGTTGGCCAGGAACTTCCACAGCAGGAAGTCCTGCCCGGTCATCGGGTGGCCTTCGAGCAGGGCGCGGGTTTCTTCGTAGCCGGTACCAAACACATGGTTGCCGGAGACCAGCCCCAGCAGCGCCAGCAACAGGCCGCAGGCTGCGGCGAAGGATACCGGGAAGCGCTCGCGCAGCCGGCACATGCGGCCAAGCCAGCCGGCCTGGGTGGGGAGCACCAGTTTGACGTAGAGCCCGCCCAGCAGGCCGCCGAGCAGGGCGCAGGCTGGCACTTCGCTCCAGCCCCAGCCGGCCGGCAGGCTGCCGCCGATCTCACCGAAGTACGAGTAGTGGCCCATCAGGCCGAGGGTGATGGATCCGCCGATTAGAACCGCTGTCAGCACTAGGCCGCTGAAGCGTTGCTCGAAGGTGCGGCTGAGTTCCTCGATGGCGAAAACGATACCTGCCAGCGGCGTGTTGAAAGCTGCAGCGATGCCGGCGGCGGCGCCGGCGAGAATCAGTCCTGCGATGGTGCGCCTGCCGTGCAGGCCCAGACGTCGACCGAAGGCATAGATGACGGCGGCGCCGACGTGCACCGTAGGCCCTTCGCGGCCCACCGAGCCACCGACCAGCAGGGCGGCCAGGGTGAAGAGCATTCGCGCGGCGGCAACCGGTAACGCTAGCACCCTGGCGCGCAAGCGCCGCGAGGGCGACTCCAGTGCGGCAATTACTTGGGGAATGCCGCTGCCCCTGGCCTGAACGAGCCAGCGCTGGGTGATCCAGGCCAACAGGGCGAAGCCCGCCGGGGTGACCAGCAGCGGCAGCCAGGAGGCGACGCCGAGCATGTGCTTAAACAGAGCGAAGGATTGGTCCGCCAGCCAGGCGAAGGCCAGCGCGACCAGGCCCACCAGCAGCGCGCCGACCCAGAACGCCAGGCGTTGTCGCCACTCCAGCCAGCGTGGCCGTCGGAAGCGCCGTGGCTGGGTGGTGGGGACGGGTTCTACGTTTGGGGTGGGTTGTTCGGACATCGGCGCGACCAGGATCGTGGAGCAAGGGGCAATTCTACTCAAATCTGCTGCCCATACAGGTGATACAGCACGTTGTCATTGGAAGACCAGGCCGTGCATGCATTGCTCCAGGAGTTGGTACTGATCCGCACCGAGCACCTCTTGCTGCTGGGCAAAAAACGGGACGCTGGGCTTCCCGCTCCACGGCAGAATGACGTCAGCCATTGGCACAGACGATCGACTTCTCCAGCATCGAATCCATCCTCAGTTGCGCCAGCTCTATCAGGTGCACCACACCCATCGCCACCTTGCGATTCGAGCCGGTCTGGTTGTCGGCGTTCTCGTAGGCCGTGGCTGCCGCTGACTGCAGAATCGAATGGAGGTCGAGAAGAGTAGCCTCGTGGTTCAACGAGAGCGGAGGCTGCCCAGGTGGCGTGGCTGCCGCAGAGACAGCAAACGTCGGTACGGGTCTCGGTGTTGCCTCTGGCCCCAGGTCATAGTGGGACAGTGCCCGGTCGGCGATGCGCGGATCGATGGCTCCGGCGTTGGATCTTGCCGGCGGATTGGGGGTAGGTTTGAACATGTGGCGTGACTCCAGTCAGTCAGCTGAGAGAGCCGCAACCATCGCTACTAAACGATAGGGTGGCGGCCGAACGCAGGTTAGTAGACCGGTGACTAGGCCCGGCGCGCACGAAGGCGCCCTGCGCACGGCCACCATAAAGCGAAGGCTGAAAAACGAGCCTGGCAGAAGGGGGCACTTCGCGCCTAGTCATATGGCGGGCTACTAAACCCGGTCACTGAATTGGCAGTGACAAGCCGGAGCCTAGCCCCGTGATCAGGCGCAAAACAAGCGCTCGGGATTTTCTAGGAAATTTCACTCAAGGGAAAGGGAGTTGTCTGGTTTGGCGCTGAGTGGGCAAAAGCTGCTGATCGGTGTGTCCGTGGAAATGGGAAGAACCCCGGCTGCCACTACCGACCCACAATTCGCCGCCTCCATCGACGTGGCGTTTGCGCATGTTGGCGGCCAGGGTCTGCAGGTCCCTGGGCATGCAGTCGTCGGGATCGTGGGCAGGAAGGGGCATACGGATCTTCCAGAGGTTGGCGCCTTCGATCAGGGCGAAGGCTTGGCCTTTGGGCAGGCTCACGACATGGGCGGGTTCAATCAACGGCACGCTGGTAGAGCTGATGCGGTCCTGGGTGTTGCTGGTGAAGTCGGTGTTGCCCTCGATATCGGAGCTGGCTTGCGCTTCCTGCACATCGATGATGGTGGCACCGCCCAGTTCGTAGCGTTTGCATGCGCTGTCACGTTGGGCGCTGGAGGTGATGCGCAGTTGCTCAACCGACTCGACGACATTTTTTGCGGCCAGAACCGCAAAGTAGGCTTGCGCCAAGCGCAGAATCAACGCCTGGTGCGCCTTTTCCAACTGCGCATCGGCCAGCAGCTGTTGTAAGTGACCCTGCTGGTAGGTGATCCAATTCTGCCAGTGCAACAGTGGTTGTACCAATTGCACGCTGTAACTGCGATTGTTCTGGCTTTGGGCGAGATGACCGTAGCTGACTTCGTATTGGGTGTATTGGTACGCAGACCACGCGAGGGTCGCCAACCGGTAAACGAGGCAATCATCGGCCAGGTCGAGGCCGGCCTCGCGCGGTTGCCTGAAGTCCACCACTACGCAAGTGCTAAATAATTGGCCTATCGCCTGGACTGTTTCAGAAAAATCAAACTCTGTATTGATTTCTAAAATATCGAATGATTTTGTTACATGTTCTTGGATTTAAAAAATGTCCCCGTTGACCCTCGGTGTTATTTTCTTTCAGCATGATCAGTCAGGTGTGGTCTGGTTGATCTTGAGTGTGGAAGTTAATTAAATAATTAAGGTCCGGTTATAAGTCGAAAAACTAAGCTCAAGTCGGCCTGGTTTTCGAGAGTTCAAGGTGGACTATGGATAGTCAGAAGTTGAAGCTTTTGTTCTTTGGCGTGGACGGCGCCTCGTACACGGTTATGAAGGACCTCATGACGCGCGGCCTGCTTCCCAACTTCAGTGCTTTGGCTGCCCAAGGCGGCCAGGGTGTCCTGCAATCGACTTTTCCTCCCCATACGGCACCGGGATGGGCCTCCATGTTTACGGGTGTTTCGCCCGGTGAACATGGCATCTACCAGTTTTGGGCGACCCAGTCGCCGGACTACCGCTTCAGGGCCATGAATGCTGCCGATTACGGTCGTGAACCTTGCTGGCTGGCATTGGAGCGCCAAGGCTTGAAAGTCGGCGTCTATAACATCCCCATGACACATCCTCCGGTAGAGCCTGCCGGTGGTTACATGATCAGTTGGCCCTTGGCAAAAACCTTGCGCTATACCGCCCCCAGTGAGTTGATGCACGAGCTCATGCAGGCTGATATGCACTATCACTCCGATATCGTAACCATGTATCGCGGGCAGGAAGATTATTGCGAGCAGGCTGCAAAGTTTATTCGTGGTCGTGCGGAAACCTGCAACTTTCTGCAGCGAACTCGTCCGGTGGATGCACTGTTTGTGGTGTTCACGGAAGTTGACAGAGTCAGTCACTACTACTGGGGCGATCAAGAGCGTCCGGGGCAGGAAGTCGAGGACTGTTACATCGAAGTCGATCGCGCACTGGGGCAGGTCATGAGTCTTGCCGATGACGACACCCTGGTGATGGTGGCTTCCGATCACGGGTTTGGCCTGTGCCATGCGGACTTCAGCATGCATGAGTTTCTGCTCGGGCATGACCTGCTTGCCTGCCGGCACGAGCCCGTCGCACCGGCGAGTACCACTGGCTCGGATGATCCAGGCGTGCGTTCCTGGTTCGATGCACCCGGGCTCTACCGTCGGACCGTCGACTGGTCGCGGACCAGCTTCTACATGCCTACCCCGGGTTGCTTCGGGCTCAATGCCAACCTGCAGGGGCGCGAAGCGCAGGGTTACCTGGACCAAGCGCAGTTGCCAGCGGCCGAGGAGCGTTTGCGAGGCGCGTTGGCTGAACTGGTGGACGAGCAGGGGCAGCCCTGGTTCACCTTGGTCAAGCGTGACGAAGTCTATGCCGGCGATAGCCTAGACCAAGCTCCGGACTACCTGCTCATACCGAAGGATTTCACCGTGATGCCGACCCCCTCGCTGAATGGGGCGATCTGGAACGTGCCCGCGCAACGTGGTGTGCACCGGCCGGACGGTGTGCTCTTCGTGCGCGGGCCGAAATTCCCGCCCAATGGCGCCCTCCAGGCGCGTATCGAGGATGTCTTCCCCACGATCCTGGCTCACCTCGGGCTGGCGGTACCCGAAGGTCTTGACGGCCATTGGCTGATCGACCCCGTTCGGGAACCTGTCCGCGAAGACGGGCGTAGGGCCGCGAGCGGACGACGCATGAGCGAGCAGGAGCAGCAATTCATGGATGGCCAACTGCAGCAGATCGGGTATTTCTAAATGCAAAGTGCACAGTTTACTAATGCTGCAGCCGGGTTGATCCCGCTGACCAACCTGGCGCAAGTGGTCGAGGAACCCGCAGCCAACCCGTTGCATTCAGCGGTCGACTTCCGGCATCCGAGGCCAATGCGGGTGTGCTTTCCGGTATTGCTCGATGGTGACCTGGTGATGAGTTCGGAGCACCTGGGGGTCAGCTACCTGGTGGCCATTCTGCGCAACCTGGGAGCCGAGTGTCGGGTGGTGGAGGTCAAGCCGGTGGTCGGTGGCGATGAACTGGCTATCGAAGAGGTCGTGGCGTTCGCTCCCGACCTGATCGGCTTTTCCCTCACGACCGTGACCGTCAGTCACGCTACGGCCTTCGGTTCGGCATTGCGGGCGGCCTTGCCCGAGCAGGTGGCGTTCCTGGCCGGGGGCCGCTGGCGACGTTCCTGGGTTCGAAGTTGTTGGACAACCCCAACTGGGCGTTTCTCGATGCGTTGGTACGGGGCGAGGGCGATGTACCTCTGGTGCGCTACGTCGAAGCGTTCTGGGATCACAAGGACTACACCACAGTGCCCAGCCTGAGCTGGCGCGAAAGCAGCGGTGTGGTCATCGATAACCCCATCGGCAAGCCGGTCCCGGAGCTTGACATGCTGCCAGAGCCTGCCCGCGACCAGTTCGAGATCAACAGCGGGAAGCTGCCCTACCTGCGGCTGGCGACTACCCGTGGCTGCACGGCGCGCTGCACGTTCTGCAACGCTCCGCATGCGGGCAACAAGGTCAACCCGGGCAAGCTCTGGCGCGCGCGAACGCCGGACAACATCGTCGACGAGATCGAGCGGCTGTACCACCGGTACAACTTCAATACCTTCGACTTTGTCGACTCGACTTTCGAGGATCCGGGTGGCGCACCGTTCGCCAAGCAACGGATCGCCGACATTGCCCAGGGTATCCTCGATCGAGGCATGAAGATCTATTACAACTGCTGCATGCAGGCCAAGAACTGGCACGAGGAGGATAAACCGCTCCTCGACCTGTTGTATCGATCGGGCCTGGAAAAGGTGCTGATCGGGATCGAGTCCGGCTCGCAGATCGGTCTGGATCGCTGGAAGAAAAAGTCCACGGTCGAGGATAACAAGCGCGCCATCGAGCTGGTGCGTGGGGCCGGTATTTACGTGGCGTTTGGTTTCATTGCCTACCACCCCTGGTCGACCTTCCAGGAGATCCGCGACAACAACGATTTCCTGCGCCAGTACATGGGTCACAACCTGCGCCGCTACACGGTGCGCCTGGAACTCTACCCGGGGGCGGAGGCGGTCGAGACCCTGCGAGCCGAGGGCAAGTTGCACGACGATTTCGATGTCTCACTCAATGCCTTGAGTTACGACTTCGAGGACCCACGCGTGCTCAAGCTGTCGAACGTGAGTGCGCTACTGTACGGCGAGAAGTACGCCGAAGAGGGGATCATCGAGAAAGAGCCGGCAGTGTTCGAGTTCGAAACCTACGACATCGTCATGCACACGTTCATGTCCCGTCTGCGCCGATCGGTGCTCGACTCTCCAAGGGGCCTTGAGATTCTCGAGGCCGGTGAGGCAAAGGCCACCGAGTTGCGTGCGGCGATGAGTGCGTTCAACTACGCACTGGTGTCCGAGATGACCGACCTGGCTGAGCGCGAGGCGCTCGATGACAGCTATGCGAACGCCAAGCGCCCCGAGCTGGAGCAGTTCTATCGGCAAAAGCTCAGCGAGCTGCGCCAGGTGCAACTGGGTATCAGCATGCAACTTCACCGCGCCGGGTTGAGCCTGCGTGACATCCAGTTCAGCAAGGGGGCCTGAACCATGAGCCACGCAGAGCCGGTCAACTTTCTCGGTCATCGCCAGTTGCTGGGTAATGACCTGGTCATCAATGAAGACTCCTGCAACCTGGGGTGTGCCTATTGCCTGACCGGGCAGAGCAACATGAAGTCCTCCCACGAAGGCAAGTTGATCTTCCAGCCGCCGGTGCACGATGTCTACGGTGAAGAGAGCGACCTGGGCCAGCGGCTGCACGCGGTGGTCGAGCGCGTCAATCAGAGCTTCCGTCCCCCCTTGCTCAAGCTCACCGGGGCGAGATCTTCATCATCAAGGACATCATGACGTTCATCGAACGCATGTCCCCGTTGCATGAAGTGCTGGTGGTCCAGACCAATGGCCTGCCATTGACTGAAGTCAAGGTCCGGCGCCTGGCCGAGTTGGGCAACGTGGTGGTACAGATCTCCCTGGACAGCAGCAATGCCGACGGCAACAGCTACCGCGTCCAGTCGCCACGTATCCATCAGATGATCATGGATCGCATAGAGATGGTATTGCGCGCTGGCCTGCCATTGGAAATCTATGGCGTGCTCAACGACCGTAGCGCCCCCTACCTGCGTGAATTCGTCGAATGGTGTGCGCGGTTCCCGGACAACCCGCCGCAATTGTTCCCTTTTCCGGTACGGGGACCAGACAGCGAGGCTTTCAAGGTCCGACCCGAGCAGCATGTCCATATTGATCAATTGCTCGAACTGAGGGATCGGTATCCCGAAATCCTTCCGCCCAAGGCGTACCTGGAGCGCCTGAGCAGCTTCTACCGGGACGGTCGGCGCAGTTGGCGTTGCCACTTGCCACGTCTGGTACTGTCGACGTTCAGTGACGGTGTCGCCACGCCGTGTCCCAATATCTGGTTCCACAACATGGGCAACCTGGTCAGCGGCGATTGGCAAAAGGCGTTGGCACCGGTCAATCGGTCGCCGTTCTACCAACTGCTGCTGGCCGAGCGTCCTCGTCTGGATGCCTGCAAGGGCTGTTTCACACCGTGGGACACCCTGAGCCTGTATTTCGAGGATGCCATCAGCCTCGATGAACTCTGCCGCGCGCCGTCCTATGCCCCGCAGGTCATCAGGACCCTGCTCGAACGTGCCAGGGAGGACTACCGCCGTGGTGCTTGAGTCGTGGTTCGAGGCGGTGCTCGAGGGGCCGATCGTGGCTGCGGTCGCTGCCGATCGCCGAAGCGCCTGGGAACGACAACTGGATGAGCTGGCGCAACGGGGCCCACGCCGTGTCCTGCTGCTGCTGGACAGCACGGTCGAGCATGCCGCGCTGATGCTGCTGATGCTCAAGAGGGGCCTTTCACCGCTGCTCGTGGCGGGCGATACCCCGTCGGACGAGTTGCAGCGTTACGCCGTACGTGGCAGCACACGGCAGGTGCTCCAACTGGGCGATGGCAACCTGCTGGTGAGCGACATGCCCGATGTACCCGACGGGCAGGCGGCCGATCAGCCGCTGGGGTTGTGCCTGATGACTTCGGGTACGACGGGTGAACCGTCACTGGTGATTCGCGAGCTGTCCAGTTGGCGGGACGAGGGGTTGCGCTACTGCAACCTGTTGCAACTGGGACCGGATGACCGGGTGCTGTTTGTCGCGCCGATCTACCATGCCTACGCGTTGGGGTGGCTATGGGGGGCGATCCTGGCCGGAGCCGGAGTCGAGATCTGCAAGCCCATGGAACTGGGCTTGGCGCAGCAGGCGTTGCGTGAGCGGGCCACGCACTGCGTGCTTACGCCGATGCTTGCCGGGTTGCTGGCGCAGCGGGCGGGTACGGGTGGGCGATGTGCCCGGCTCAAGGTGGCCATGTCCGGGGCCGGTCCGGTGGACCAGGTATTGGACAGCCAATTCGAACAGGCCTTTGGCGTGGGGCTTTCGCGCAACTACGGCAGCACCGAGAGTGGTGCCTTGTTCGGCGGTGTGGCGCCGCTGCCGGCCTTGTCGATCGGCTTCCCGCTGCCCGGGATCCGGGTTCTTGATGAACCGCCGGCGGGTGAGCCATTCGTGTTGCGGACCCTGCTGGAGAACGGCAAGGTCCATGACACTGGCGATATCGTCGAGCGGACCGCTGGCGGCTACGGCGTGGTCGGGCGGCAAAGCAGCGCCATTCGCCGTGGCGAGCGCTGGATCTCGCCATTCGAGATCGCCTCCGTGATCGCGAGCCACGTTGCGGTGATCGACTGCACGGTACGTGCGGTCAGGTCGCGGCAGGTGGGCAATGATCATATTTTCGCGTTCGTGGTCTGGTCGGCGGAGCGGGCCTGGGACGAGGCACAGTTGCGTGCTCACTGCCAGCAGCGCCTGGGTGCGGGCAAGGTGCCCGATCGCTTCGAGCGCGTGGTGTCGATACCACGCGCAAGCACTGGCAAGCCTTTGCTGAGCCGGCACTACCGGCCGGCTTCGAATGAGGCGCTGGCCTCGGTCGCACAGGCCTACAAGCGTTCGCAACTGCTGCTGGGGCTGTGGCAGAGCGGTGCACTCCAGTTGAGCGCCCAGGGGCTGAACATCGACCAGGTTGCCCAGCGCACGGGGCTCAATGCCTCGATGCTGGCGAGCGCCTTCGACATCGCCGCCGCCTGCGGACTGGTCTCGGAGAGTCGTGAGCCGCTCGATGAGTCCCCGCGACTGGAGGCGCTGGCACCAATGCTGGACCTCGAGGTACTGAGCGCCCAGGGTTACAACCAACCCGGTAGCCTGACCGAGGTGCTTGCCCGTGGGGCCTGGCAACGATCGTTCGAGCGAGCCGGCGAGCAGCCAGCCGCGTTGCGCGAGGCGTATCAGCGAGCGGTGGCCGGCCCGCAAAAGCGCCTACTGGCTCAACTGGCCTGGCGCAGTGTGCAGCGCGTTCGAGCCGGTGCCTTGCGGGTGCTGGACGTCAGTGCCACGGGTGCGACCTACACCCGGGTTCTGCTCGAGCGCGCAGGTCTGGACCGTGCCGCCAGCCGTGTCGTCCTGCTGGGCGGGCTCAACCCACCGGACCTCGATATCCCCGTGGCGATCGACCCGTGCCTGGCGAGCGGCAAGGCCGATCTTTTCGACGTCATCGTCCTGGACAACACGCTGCACCAGGCCCCGGTTGCCCAGGATCTGGCCGGGCTTCTGGCGCGCCTGGCGCCCGGCGGAACGCTCATCGTTGATGAGATTTTCCTGCAGGACGGCGAGGCGGCGGGCGTCGGCCTGGACTGGCTGACCCATGGAGGGACCGCCTACCTGCGCCTGGTCGACCTGATGTCCGCCCTGGGCCGCCTGGGTTTTATCGGTCGCGAACTGTCGCGGCGCGAGTCAACGATTTTCCAATGCACGATTTCATTCACCAAGGAGCTGTGAAAATGAGCGATACCGACCGTTTGATCAAGGTGTTCTCGACGACTGTGGGCCGGGAACTGAGCCGCGAGGAGCTGACGGGGGGCAATCTCATCAGCAGCCTGGGGTTGAACTCGATCGATGCCCTGCAGTTGCTGATCCAGGTGGAGACCGAGTTCGGTTTCAACATCGAGGACGAGGAACTTTCCATCGACCTGGTCGATTCGCTCGAACGTCTGGAAACCTTTGTTGCCAGCAAGCAGCCGGCGAGGACTGCCTGATGTCGCCCATTTGGACTGACGCCGGGCCTGCCCGGCGCGATGTCGGATCTCGATCTATGGAGGCCGCCGCGTGAGAGACTCCAGACAGATGCAAGAGACGTTCGCCAATCGCCCAGGCACCAATGATCAGTTGCCCTGGCTCAACCAACTGAGCCGCCAGCGGCTGGCCGGGCCGGCAATGGAAAACAATCGGCGCATGACGCTCGACGAAGGCCAGAGCACGTTATGCGTGCACGCCGGAACCTATGAGGACCCGGTTACCGGGGCCGTCGGGACGCCGATTTTCTCCAGTTCCACCTTTCGCTTCAGCCAGACGACCTACGAGTCGTTCCTGGAGGGTTATGTCCGGGACATCCCGACCTACAGCCGTTACGGCAACCCCGGGCAGTGGTCGGTGCAGTTGAAGGTGGCCACGCTGGAGCGTGCCGAGAGTGCGCTGGTGCTGTCATCGGGTATGGCCGCCATCGCCTGCACGCTGTTCGCCCTGACCAACCGCAACGGCCACATCATTTCCTCCCATGACCTCTATGGCGGCAGCTACAACTTGCTGCATGCCGACATCAGCCAGGCCGGTCGTTCGGTCAGTTACGTCGACCCGCTGGACCTGGAGCAGATTCGCCAGGCGATCGGCCCCCAGACCCAACTGGTGTTCTTCGAGCTGATGTCCAACCCGCTGATGAAGGCCATTGACCTGAAGGCGATTGCGGCCTTGTGCCAGGAGCACAATATCCTGCTGGTCGTGGACAACACCTTCCTCACGCCCATCAGTTGCCGGCCACTGGAGTGGGGCGCCGATGTGGTGATCCATTCGGCCACCAAGTATCTCAACGGGCACAGTGATACCACCTGCGGGGCGGTGGCCGGCAGTCGCAAGCTGGTCGATCGCATCTGGGCGCAGATGCTGCGCTTTGGCGGCAACCTCGACCCGTTCGTGTGCTTCCTGTTCGAGCGGGGCATGAAGACCCTGGCGTTGCGCATGCAGGCGCATGCCGAGGGCGCCAGGCAGGTCACCCGCTTCCTGGAGTCGCACCCGCGGGTCAAGGCTGTGTATTCGATCTACGCGCAGGACTATGCCCATCGGCACCTGTTCGACTACGCCGGTGAAGCGGTGAGCGGCATGCTCGGTTTCGAGGTCGAGGGTGGCGATGCCGCGGCCCTGCAATTGCTCGAACACCTGAAACTGATCACCAGCGCCACCAGCCTGGGTGGCATCGAGTCGTTGATCAGCCTGCCGTTTAACACTTCGCACAGCGGCCTGACCCGCGAGCAGCAGGAGCGCATTGGCATCAGGCCGGGGTTGATACGCCTGTCGGTTGGAATCGAGGATGCGCAGGATCTGTGCGCGGACCTCGAGCAAGCGCTGCAAAAAGTCTACTGGCAGGAGCCCGGCGTATGAGAAACGGCATGAACATTTCGGGCTTCAGCGAGATCGTCCACGAGGTCCAGCGGGAGCCGCAGCAGGCGCTGTTTCGCTATGGCGCCTATGCCCGTTGCTCGCCCACCGGCGACATGCTGGCCGGCGTGCACTCTGCAACCATCGGGACGCTCAGGGCGCCGCGCTGTTTCGAAGTCCCCGTGCGCCCAGGGTCGTCACTGGCGGCCCATGGCATGCTGGAGGCAGCGACCCCGCGAGAGCTGGCACTGATCGCCTTGTCCGGCTGTTTCCTGGTTTCCGCAGTCTCCGGGTTCTCGGCCCGGCGCACCACGGTGGGTCACCTGTCGATGACCACCCGGGCGTCCATGACCGAAGGCGACACGCTGGCCCCGCAGGTCCGGTACCAGATCCGCTCGATGATCGACAAGAAAATCAGCGAGGTGGTGGACGTGATCGAAGCGGTCAAGTCGCACAGCCCGAACCACCAGAGTTTCGTCCAGCCCTTGCCGCTTTCGGTCACCGTGAGCGCGGCGGGCGAACCGTTGCTGGACCTGCAGTTCCCTGCCCAGGCTGAGGCCGGGGCGTCCCTGGATCAGCCACAGAAGCTCGCGCTCGATTGCCAGTGGCTGTACGGCACTCAATTGCGCGCCGACTTCCAGCGACAGGATGCCGGTGACCGCCGCAGTTTCCTCATCGACCAGCCCAAGCAACTGGCCGGTATCGACTGCGGCCCCAACCCCCAGGAATACCTGCTGATGGCGATCGCCGCGGACGTGCTGCAGCAGTTGGCCACGCGTTTCCCACTGCCCGAGACCGCCACGCTCGATGCCCGGGCCATGGTGGACATTCGTGGCATGTGTGACGTCGCTCCGACGCCGGTTCATTTGCAGGACATTGAACTGAAGCTGTCACTGGGCAGTTGGGCGACGCCGCGTGTCGAGGAACTGGAGCAGGCTCTGGCACAGAGCATCGCCCAGTCGCAGGTCTGCGCGCTGATCCGGCGTCCGGTGCAGTTCGAGTTTCATATCGGTCATGACCTGCAGGCCCAGACACGGGAGGTGGTCAGTGCCCAATGACACCACGTTGTGCTTCTGCACGCTGGCGGTGCCGGACCTGGTCGCCGCCGAAGCCTTCTACGTCGACGTGCTGGGCCTGAGTGTCAGTCGTCGGTATGCGGCAACGGTCTGGATCAGCCTGGATGTCGATGAACAACGCGGTGCGGGCCTTGGGCTGATCGAGGACCCGGCCATGGCCAGGCCCTCGACGAAAACGATGATCGACCTGCAGGTCACTGACCTGGACCAGATCTTCAATCGCCTGGCCACACGGGTCGAGGTGATCGAACCGCCTGTACGCACCGGCTGGGGTAGCTACAAGGCGACCATCCAGGACCCGTTCGGCAATCGCCTGGGGCTGGTGGCGCGCGGCTGATCGGCGCGCCACCCAACTGATGAGCTGGCAAGGAGTAGGCATGCTCAAACGATTTGGTTGTATGGATGTACCGGACTGTGTGAGCGGTGACGGTGGATACGTGACGGTGATCTCCGGCTTACCGCGTTCTGGCACCTCGATGATGATGCGTGCCCTGTTGTGTGCGGGCATGCCGGTGCTGACCGACAACGTTCGTCGACAGGACGATCGCAATCCCCACGGCTACTTCGAATGGGAAGCGGTCAAGAACCGGGATGGCTATCAGGCCTGGATGGCCCAGGCCAGGGGCCGGGCCGTCAAGTTGGTGTCGCGTTTCCTCCCGCACCTGCCGGCCACCCATGGTTACCGGGTGGTATTCATGCACCGGCAACTGGAGGCAGTGATTCGCTCACAGGGCGATATGGCCCGGCACCACAGCGGCCAGGAGTGGAACGAGGAGGAGGGCCAGGCCCTGTTCCGCCTGTATGCCGAACATGTACCGAATGTACTGCGCTGGGTCCGCTCGCGTCCGAACATGCGCCTGCTCGAAGTGGATTACGACCAGGTGCTGCATGATCCCCTGGGCAGTTTCGGTGCGGTTGCGCGGTTCCTGGCACCGACTTCACTGGATGTCGGTGCCATGGCTGCAACGGTGGACGCCGGCTTGAACCACCAGGCAATGGAGGTGCGTGCCCATGGCTAACCTACCTGTTCAGGCCGTGATCTTCGATCTCGATGGCACCCTCATTGACAGCAAGCAGGTGATCGCCGAGGCCTACCATGCCGCTCATGCCGAGGTACTGGGAGCGGACGCCGTACCACCGCCGTTCAGTGAGTACTGTCGGTACCTGGGGCGCAGCTTCCCGGAAATCATGCGGCAGATGGGACTGCCGCTGGCCATGCACCCGGTGTTCATGCGCGAGAGTAATGCGCGCATGCACCGCATCCAGGTGTTCGACGGGGTCAGGGCACTGCTCGCCACCCTGCATGAACGTCAGGTGCCGATGGCCATCGCCACCGGCAAGGACCATGCGCGGACTGAGGCGATTCTCGGCAGCCTGGGGTTGCTCAAGTACTTCGGCGCCGTTGTCGGCAGCGATGATGTCGCTCGACCCAAGCCGGCGGCCGACATGGCGTTGAAGATCGTCCAGGCGCTGGCGTTGCGCCCGGCAACGACCCTCTTCGTCGGCGATGCCGTGGCGGACCTGCAGTGCGGCCGCAGCGCCGGCATGCAGACGGCGCTCGCGCTCTGGGACAACCCGGTCGAGGAGGTCCGCGCCCACCCCTGCGACCACCATCTGGTGGAGCCGGGACAATTGCTGAACCTGCTGGAGGTAGGCCGGCATGCCGACGTTGCTACTGCTTAACGGTCCGAACCTGGGGCGCCTCGGCCTGCGCAAGCCGCAGGTCTATGGGCATCGCACGCTGGCGGACATCACCGACGAGGTGACGACGGTCGCGGCGGCGCATGGCTGGACGGTTCGTGCGCTGCAAAGCAACCACGAAGGCGAGTTGATCGACTTTATCGAGGCCAATCACACGGCCGAGGCCATGGTGATCAACCCCGGTGCGCTGATGATGGCCGGCTGGGCGTTACGCGATGCACTGGAGGACTATCCCGGGCGCTGGATGGAGGTGCATATCTCCAATCTGT
The DNA here is from genome assembly GCF_055390395.1 of Pseudomonas sp. Tof1. Lineage (NCBI taxonomy): Bacteria > Pseudomonadati > Pseudomonadota > Gammaproteobacteria > Pseudomonadales > Pseudomonadaceae > Pseudomonas > Pseudomonas sp. Tof1. Next base: position 2,790,836 of record NZ_AP024344.1, read on the forward strand.
TCGGCCGTGAAGCGTTTCGTCACGCTTCGGTCACGGCCCCGCTGTGCCACGGGTTCATTGCCGGCATGGGCACCGATGCCTATGCGACGGCGGCCGCACTGCTGATCGAGAAATACCATGGATGAACGACAAGGGACGCTTCCCGAGCACGTACAACTGCTGGCTGACGTCTTGCGCCTGTGTGCCGAACTCCTGGCAGTGCCAAGCGAGACGCTGTCGGCGCAGCACAACTTCTTCGAACTGGGCGGTAACTCGCTCAAGGCGCTGCAACTGTGCGCGCTGCTGGAACAGCGCTATCCCCAGTTGGCTGGCGAGAGCGGCATCGAGCTGACACGAGTGACCAGCAGTGCCGACCTGCATAGCTTCGCCGGCGCCTTGCTGGACGACAGCCGGCAGTTCAGGGGCATGACGGAGGGGGAGCTGTGAGCCAGTCGATCGTCAGCCTGATCGAACACTGCGAGGCCTGCGGCGTGCACCTGTATGAAGAGGCCGGTGCGCTCAGGTACTACAGTGAGCAACCCGAGCTGCCCGATCACATTCGTGAGGCCGCCCGGCGCGAAAAAACGCGCTTGCTCGACCATCTTGCCCAGCCCGACCCGTTGGCCAGCGAACTGTCCGGCCTGCGCCAGGCCTATTGGCTGGGTGAGCACTCGGCGTTTTCCGAGGGGGGAGCGGCTTATCTGCACCTGGTGTATGCCGGTGATATCCCGAGGCAGGAGACCCTGCAAGAGGCCCTGCGACGGCTCGTGTTGCTGCACCCGATCCTGGGTTACACGCTGGATGCCGAGGTGCCACGTTTCAAGCTCATGCAGGTCGGGCCAGGCGTCGTGGAGCGTGTGCAGGCCCATGCCGGGCATCCCCACGCAGCTGCGCGGCGCTGGGGGAGGGGCTGCCGGTGGCGGCGCTGTCGGCCGGGCGCGCCCTGGTTCGCCTGGTCCTGGTCGAGGGGCAGGGGCAGCGGTGCCTGCATGTGGTCTACCGGCTGGCACTGTTCGATGCGCCGAGCGTGCAGATCTTCATCAACGATCTGGCAGCGCTGCTCCGAGACCCTGAATACAGGCCCCACGTGTCAGCCGGCTATCGGTCCGAGGTGGTGGCGCAGCGGGTCCGTGTGCAGCGCCTGGCCCGTTTCAAGGCCCGGCATTACTGGCGCGAGCGGATTGCCACGCTGGCCGCCGGGCCTGACCTGCCCAGATCTTGCCGGCGTTCGCCGACCGTCAGGCCAGGGCGCTTCATCGAGCACCGGATGCCCTTGCAGGCCGCCCAGGTGCAGGCGCTGCGGGCCCAGGCCCGGGCGCATCATGTTTCACTCAACGCGGTGCTGCTCACGGCTTACCTGCAGACCTTGGCTCGCTGGTCCGGCGTGGCGTCGGTGACCAGCAGTGTGATGTACAGCAATCGGGCGGCGCTCGGGCAGGCGGTGCAAAGGTGCCTTGGCAATCATTCCGACACGGTGCTCATCGATCTGCCCGCCACGCAGTTGCCATTTGGCGAACGGGTGCGGTTGTTGCAGCAAGACCTGCATGCGGCCATGCAGCACGGCGCCTACGACGGCACCAGCGCGGTACGCGAGTGGATCCGCCGGCATGACACCCGCAGCAGCAGCGCCGAGCCTCCAATGCCCTACGTGTTCTCTTCGCTGCTGGACATGCAACTGGCACCACCGGCGTTCGAGCAGGTCGATCACGCCATGATGACCCCGCAGATCTGGATCGATGCGCAGGCATTCGAGCAGGACTCGGTCCTCTGGCTGACCTGGGACGAGCGCGAGGGCGTCTTCGAGCAGGGCGTGATCGCCGAGGCGTTCCAGGCCTATTGTGATCACCTGCTGTACCTGGCGACCGACAGCGCGGCCTGGGGGGACGTCGAGATGCGCCTGCCTGCCGTGTTGCAGGAGCGGCTCCTGGCGTTCAACCGGACCGAGCGCGTATTTGCCCCCATGACCCTCTGGGAAGGGCTGCTGCACCAGGCCCGGGAGTGTCCCGATGCACCGGCGGTGATAGATGCGCAGGGCAGCCTGGGCTTCGCACAGTTGTTGCGTCAGGCCAGCCTGCTGGCCTGTCACCTGAACGAGAACGGCGTGGGCCCTAGCGATCATGTGGTTATCCGCGGCAGTCACGACGTGGCGAATGTCGTGGCCATTTACGCCACGCTCATGGCTGGAGCCACTTACGTGCCGGTCAGCAAGCGTTCGCCGGTGAAACGGGTACGGGCGATGATCAGCCAGGCGGCGGCCACCACCGTCCTGGGTGATGACGATGACGATATTGCCGCGATCCTGGCCTCGCCGGTCAACTGGACCCTGAACTACCGCTCCTGGCTGCGCGGCGACGAGGCACAGGGAGACTTCATTGCGCCGACGTATCCGGCGGTGAACAGCAGCGTGGCCTACATCATGTTCACTTCCGGGACCACCGGGACGCCCAAGGGCGTGAGCATCACCCATCATGCGGCCGTCAATACCCTCCAGGATTGCCAGGCGCGCTGGGATATCGGTCACGGCGACCGGCTGTTCGGCGTCAGCGAGTTCAGTTTCGACCTGTCGGTCTTCGATCTCTTCATGCCGGCCCTCAGCGGCTGTGCGCTGGTGCTCGCGCAGGAGGGCCGCGAGGCCAATCCCCAGGGCTGGGTCGCCCTGGCGCGCGAGCACCGGGTGACTGTGTGGAACTCGGTACCGGCGATCATGGAGATGCTGCTCGACTACGCCCAGGCCATGGCGCTGGGGGCGCCGGCGCCCAGCGTACGCTTGTGGATGGCCAGCGGCGACTGGATCGGCCTCGGCTTGCCCGGGCGATTGCGCCAGTGTGCGCCACAGTCGCGCTTCATCGCCTTGGGCGGTGCCACTGAAGCGGCGATCTGGTCGAACAGCTTCGAGGTTCATGCCGTGGACCCGGCGTGGCCGAGTATTCCCTATGGCCGACCCTTGGCCAACCAGCGTTTCTACATTCTCGATGCATTGGGACGCTGCTGCCCGCCTGCCGTCAAGGGCATGCTGTTCATCGCCGGGCAGGGCCTGGCCACTGGCTACGTGCAGGACCAGCCACGTACCGATCAAGTGTTCACACAGCACTCGGGCCTGGGACAACGCCTTTATCGCACCGGGGATCTGGGGCGCCTGCGCATGGATGGAGAAATGGAATTGCTGGGACGCGAGGACCTGCAGGTCAAGCGCAATGGTTTTCGCATCGAACTGGCGGAGATCGAGGCGGTATTCTGCCGAGCCGACGGGGTACGCCAGGCTGTGGCATGCCTCGACCCCAACGGTGGGCTCACGTTGTTCGTTGTTTCGGAGCACGGATCGGCGGTGGACACGCAGGCCCTGCGGCATTTCGCTGGGCAGTACCTCAATGACTACATGCTGCCATCGCGCATGGTGCAATTGGCCCAGTTGCCGCTGACGGCCAATGGCAAGCTTGATCGCAAGAGCCTGGCCGGATTGGCTGCGCAGGCGGCAGACGCGGTAGAGACAGACCCAAGCTTCTGTCCCCAGCAAGAACTGGTGCTGCAATGCGTACGCCAGGTGTTGCCCGCGGTTCGCGACGCCCAGAGTAGCTGGTTCGAACTCGGGGCCACTTCCTTGCACGCGGTGCGCATCCTGCAGGCGCTCAATACGCAACTGGGCATGCAACTGAGCCTGGCTGATCTCTATGCCCATCCCAGCGTTTCGGCCTGCTGGGCCACCTGCAGGCAGTGGTTGGACGTTCGCGCAACCTGGTGCGCTTCAGTCACGACAACCAGCGTGCTCTGCTGGTGCTGGTACACCCGGTCGGTGGTGCGCTGTCCTGCTACCTGCCGCTGGTCGAGAGTTTGCGTGGCGTCTTCGATATTGCCGGTGTCTGCGCCGATGCTGAGCAGCACTTCGCTTCGATCGAGGAACAGGCCCGTGAGTATGTTCGACAACTGTGCCCACTGATCGTTGATTGCCGGCCGGTGGTGCTGGCCGGCTGGTCGTTTGGGGGAGTGGTGGCCGCGGAAATGGCGCGCCAGATGATCGGCATGCCCGAGGTTTCCCAGCGCCTGGCTGTCGTGACGATCGATGCGGGCGCCCGCGGCGGCGACGTTGCGGCATTCCCCCCGGACCTGTTGCAACAGCTGTTCCAGCAGGACCTGCAACAGACCCGGCAATGGCTGCTGGCGCCAGAGGAGGACGATACGCTGGTGGGGCGCGTGCTGGAGGAGCGTTTCACCTTGTTCTGCCGGCACTACGCGGCCCTGTTGGCCTACCGCTATGTACCCGTCGACTGCTACACCTGGCACCTGCGGGCCAGCGCGCAGAACCGCTCCAGCGGCCTGCAGCCACTGGCGCAGTTGAACCCGCAGGCCGGCTGCACGACGATCGACGCCGACCACTATGGGATGCTCGGTGGCGCTGCCATGCACGTTGTCATCACCACGTTGCGCCAGGCGCTCGAGGTCATCGCACCGTCGTCGAGGGAGGAGCTGACGGTATGATTGCCTGCCCGCTGGTACCTGTGGCGATGACGCTGCCAGGCCCAGGATGCGTCGACCTATGGCGCCTGTCCCTGTCCGAAGGGATGCATCGTCCTGCGCGTGCGCGTTATCTGCAGTGGCTCGGTCCTCAGGAGCAGGCCCGCTACCAGACCTGCGTCGACCTGGGTTGGCGCGAGCAGTTCCTGACCGGTCATGGCTGGCTCAGAGAGGTGCTGGCCCGCTACCTGGAATGTGAGCCGGCGCGCATCACCCTGGGGCAGGGACCGCATGGCAAACCCAGGCTGTTGGGACCCCAGGAGCCGTCGCTGCACTTCAACCTCTCGCATAGCCAGGGCTGGTTGGTGCTTGCCGTGTCGGCGAGCCCGGTCGGGGTGGATGTGGAGGTGCATCAGCCACGCGATGTCCAGGCACTGTGTCGGCGATTCTTCAGCGTTGGCGAGCAGCGGGCGTTGAGTCGGACCGCACCGTCCCGGCGCCTGGCGTATTTCTACCGGTTGTGGACCCTCAGGGAAGCCTGGGCCAAGGCCACCGGCCTGGGCATCTGCCAGCACTGGCGGCAGGTGCGGATCGCTCGAGGGCACGGCACGCGCAAGCGTTCCGAGCAGGCTTGCTGGCATTTGGCCGCGAGCGATTGCCTCGATGGCTATTCGCTGGCCGTGGCCGGCTGGTCGTCCCGAGCGATGAGGATTCGTACATTTGTTGACACAGCGCTGGCGGGCTACGGCTTATGCCGGGACAATCCACGCTGGCTCGAGCACCATCCGGGTGACGATGAGACGGGCCACATGAGATACACCAATCAAGGAGTGACACTGTGAAATTTGGATACACGATCGTTTATGTCCCTGATGTCGCTGCGACCCTGGCGTTTTTCGGCGAGGCCTTCGGCCTGGCCACGCGCTTTCTCGATGACTCCGGTGACTATGGCGAGCTGGAGACCGGGGCGACGACCCTGGCCTTTGCCAGCCGGGAACTGGCCGACTCCAACTGCGAGGGCGGCTACCACTTCTGTGAACCGAAGCATAAACCGCTGGGTATCGAGATCGCGCTGGTGACCGACGATGTCCAGGCTGCCCACCACAAGGCCCTGGCGGCCGGTGCCAGCGAGCATGCGGCGGTCACCCGCAAACCCTGGGGGCAGGTGGTGTCGTACGTACGCTGCCCGAGCGGCACCCTGATCGAACTGTGCTCGCCCGTGGGTCAGTGAGCGCTACGTCCAAGGAGGAGTCAGACATGCAAGGAAACCGATCATGACGCGTCAGAGCGATGAAGCCGTTGCGGCGCTGCTGCATGACCTGGCCACGACTCACGAGTCCATGTTGGAGATCGTCCAGCGGGTGCGTACGGTGGTGGAGGAGGTGGCCGGGACCGTGTCCGAAATGGTCAAGTATGGCGGCATCATCTTTTCCCATGCGGCGCCGTTCTGCGGCGTCTATGCCTACCAGGAACACGTGTCTGTGGAGTTTGGCCAGGGCTACACCTTCCAGGACCCGCACGGGGTGCTCGAAGGCGGTGGCAAGTTTCGTCGCCACATCAAACTGCGCAGCGTGGCCGACGTGCAGGACAAGCACCTCGGTGACTACGTGAAGCAGGCGCTTTCCTAGCGTCGAACCGAGTTCGACAACCACTGAACGTTGAACCCAGCGGGGGATGAAAATCCCCCGTCGGGGAGGCTTTTGCCCAGGAAAACCCAAGACATGAATAAATCAATGAACGATCCAAGCTTCTACGGGGAAACCCTGGCTCCGGTCTACGACGAGTTGTATGGCGAAGCGGCGGACAATGCCATCGATACGCTGGTCGAGCTGTGCACAGGGCAGGGACCTGTCCTGGAACTGGGCATCGGCACCGGGCGCTTTGCCTTGCCGATGCGCGAGCGTGGCGTAGACGTGCACGGGGTCGACGCCTCGCCAGCGATGCTCGACAAGCTGCGCCTGAAACCCGGTGGTAACGCGGTACCGACGACCCTGGCCGATTTTTCAACCCTCGAAGGTGTTGGCGGCGGCCCCTTCCAGATGGCGTTCTGTACGTTCAGCTCGCTTTTCCTGCTGTTGTCCCAGGATGACCAGGTCAACTGCTTCCAGGCAGCCAGCGGTCTGCTCAAGCCTGGTGGGCGGCTGGTGATCGAGGCCTTCAACCCCGACCTGAGCCGTTATGGCAAGGACCAGCCGGTGTATGTCGGTGGCCTGGAGCGCAATGAGGTGCTGCTGGAGGCCTCTCGCCTGGAGCCGATTGCTCAGCGCATCAGCTGTCGTTTCATCCGCCTGGATGGCCAGGGGACGCAGGTCATTCCGGTGGAGTTGCGCTACGCCTGGCCCGCCGAGCTCGATCTGATGGCGCGTCTGGCGGGACTGCGGCGGGTCCATCGGTGGGCCGGCTGGGACAGGAGCCCGTTCGTGGCCGGGGCCTTCAAGCATATCTCGGTCTTCGAAAAACCCTTTACCCCTTGACGCAGCCCAGTGCGCAGGAGCTCCAGCATGGATGTCCAGGAAACCGAGGTGAGCGCCCAGGCGTTCGCCAGCACACGCCAGCGCATGTTGGCGGGCCAGTGGTTCCACTCGCCCAGCCTTGATCTGACCCGCCTGCATCTGCGGGCCCAGGGGCTGATTCAGCGTTTCAACCAGGCCAGCCCCTCGGCGTACGACGAGCGGCAGGCGCTGCTCGCGCAACTGCTGGGCCGCTTCGGCCAGGGCAGCTGGATCGAGCCGGGGTTGCAGTGTGATTACGGCGCGCACATCGAGATCGGCGACGACGTGTACATCAACGTCAATTGCACGCTGCTCGATGGCAACCGGATCGAGATCGGTGATCGGGTCTACGTCTCGCCCAATGTGCAGATGATCACCACCCGTCACCCCGTGCACCCGGCACAACGCACCGTGGAGGTCGAGGGAGAACGCAAATGTGTGCTGCGAGCCGACCCGATCAGGGTGGGCAACGATGTCTGGATCGGCGCCGGCGCGATCCTGCTGGGCGGTGTCGAGGTGGGCGAGGGCAGCGTGATCGGCGCCGGCAGCGTCGTCACCCGTTCGATCGCACCGGGCGTCGTCGCTGCGGGCAATCCCTGCCGGGTCATCCGCTCGGCCTACGAATGAACGTACAGGAAATCTCAATGAGCAACGTGAAAGCGAGCGGCAACCTGCACCCTTGGCCGGAGGCGGCACTGGCGGGCAGCCACCTGCCCCTGTGCGTGTGGTTCACGGGTTTGTCCGGTTCGGGCAAGACCACATTGGCGCGGGGTATCGAGCAGCGCCTGTTGCAGTCAGGGGCACGTGCCCGAGTGCTCGATGGTGACGACCTGCGCGTCGGTCTCAATCGTGATCTGGGCTTCAGTGCCGGGGATCGCAAGGAGAATGTCAGGCGCCTGGGCGAGGTGGCCAGGCTGTTCCATGACAGCGGTTTCATTGTCCTGGTAAGCGCGATCTCGCCTTTTGCCGAGGATCGCCAGGCTGCCCGGGCGCTATTTGCAGCGGGGCGTTTCATTGAGGTGCATGTGGCCACGCCACTGCAAGTCTGCGAGTCACGTGACCCCAAGGGGCTGTATCAGCGCGCCCGTCGCGGTGACTTGCCCGGTTTTACCGGAATAGACAGCGCCTACGAACCGCCACGTGACTGCGAGTGTGTTGTGCAGAGTGAGCGGTGTACGGTCGATGAGGGCGTCCTGCAGGTACTCGCCATCATCGAGCGTTGCTGTTCCCCGGCCCCCGTTGGCGAAAGGAAAGGTGCCTGATGATGTCCGGAGAAAAATTCGAGCTCCTGCTCAAACGCTACCGCCATGTGTTGTTCCTGGCGGTCACCGTGCTGGTGCTGGCGATGTCGTGGGGGATGACGCAAATACGGTTCGCTGCCGACTATCGATCGTTCTTTCCGGAGGGCGAGAAAACCGTCGAACAACTGGATGCCTTGCATCGTCAATTCGGCAAGTCCGACACGCTCCTGTTCGTGATCAAGAACCCCGAGGGCAGCCTGTTCAACCGCCGAGACCTGGGGCAGTTGCATGCGCTGACTGAACAGGCCTGGATGATCCCGCACGCCTATCGTGTCGATTCGGTGACCAACTTCCAGCATGTCTTTGCCGAGGGCGATACGGTCCATGTCGATGAACTGGTACGTGAGCCGGCGGATCTGACGGACTCGCACATCGCCTTGATGGAGCGCCTTGGGCGCAACGACATTGAGTTGGTCAAGCGCCTGGTCTCGGCTGATGGCCAGACCGCTGGCGTGCTGGTCACGCTGCAGTTCCCGCCCCAGACCCTCGATGCGGCCATCGACGCGACCACCCGGGCGCGTACGATGGTCGATGCCTTCCGTCAGGCCAATCCCCATCTGCAGATCCACCTGACAGGACTGGCAGCCGTCGAAGCGGCGTACCCCGAAGCTTCGCAGCAGGACATGGCCGTCCTCACGCCGCTGATGTACGCAATCATCCTGCTGGCCAGTGTACTGATGTTGCGCAGTCTGGGTGCCTTGCTGGTGGTGTTGGTGGCGATCACCATGGCCACTGCCGCGACCCTGGGCGCCAGCGGCTGGCTTGGATTCGAGGCCACGGCGCTGACCGGGCTGCTGCCAACCATCGTGCTGGCCACGTCGGTGGCGGAGATCATGCATATGATTTCGGCCGCTCGACAGAAGAGTGGCCAGTACGGAAACCGCCGTGTGGACCTGGCCTGCGCGGCCATTCGTGAGACGGTCAAGCCGATTGCCATCGGTACCGCGACCAACGCCGTCGGGTTCTACTCGTTGGTGTTTGCCGCCTCACCGCCCTACAAGGAGTTCGGGGTGCTGGCCGCGATCGGTGCGGTGATGGCCCTGGTCGTCTCGGTTGCGGTCTCGGCGGTCCTGATTCCGTTGTTGCGCCTCAAGCCGCTCGAGGGGGCCGCCAGCCGTCGCTACTACTTGTACATGGAGCCTTTGCTGCGTCGGCCCAAGCTGTGGTTGCTCGGCTTCGTGGCCGTGTTCCTGCTGGCGCTTGGTCCGGCCAGCAAGAACCTGATCAACGACCGGATCGTCGAGAACTTCGATACCAGCATCCCGGTGCGCACTGCGACCGAATTCGCCATGGACAACCTCTCGGGTATCTATCGCCTGGAGTATGTCGCCACGTCCAGTCGCGGGGACATTTCCGACCCCCGTTTCCTGGCCGAGCTTGATCGTTTTGCCCAGTGGTTGCGCACGCAGAAAGAGGTCGACTCGGTCACCACCCTCAGCGATGCCATCAAGAAGCTCAACCAGACCATGGACGGTGGGCGCGCCGAGGCGTACCGACTGCCGCAGGACCCGGCGCTCGCAGCGCAGATGCTGCTGGTCTACGAGATGTCACTGCCGTTTGGCCTGGACCTGAGCAACCAGATCAACATCGACAAGTCGGCCACGCGGGTGGTCATTACATTGACGCGCCTGGATACCCAGCAGATCCGCGATATCAAGGCCCGTGCCGACGCCTGGTGGAACACCCATGCCGACCGTACCGCCCTGGTACCGGGCGTGGGCACGGGCGAGGCGGTGGTCTTTGCCAACCTCACCCACATCAGTATCGAGTACATGGTCGATGGCCTGCTGTTCGAACTGGTGAGCATCACCTTGATGGTGGCCCTGTTCCTGCGCAATGTGCCGCTGGGGTTGATCAGCCTGCTGCCCAACGTGTTTCCGTTTTTCGTCATGTTCGGTCTCTGGGGGCTGATGCGGGGCGAGGTCAATACCGCCGCGATCAACGTCTGTGTCGTGGCCTACGGGCTGATTGTCGAGGCCACCATCCACCTGATGAGCCACTACAAGGCCCAGCGCCTGGAACATGGCCAGCCGCCGCGCGAGGCGCTGCGCTCGACCTATCAGCACGTACTGCCGTCGGTGTTCGCCAATGCCGTGATTCTGGCCTCGGGCTTCCTGGTCATGACGCTTTCGCCGTTCTCCATGAACGCCGATTTCGGCCTGCTGGCTGCCATCGCGATCTTCCTCGGCCTGATATTCGATGCGTTGTGCCTGCCATTGGTGCTGTTGACCTTTGATCGCTACCTCTGGGGACGAGCCGCAGCCGGGCTCGCTGTGCGCCAGGCATGAATCGTTCTCCCAGTCGCCACCCTATACAAGGAAAGTCAGAATGAACCGCAATCTCTTCATGGTCGCCTGCCTGTCGATGGCAACCGCGCTGTCGTCTGTTGCCGCCCATGCGGGACAGGCCCAGGACCTGGGACGGCATTACGCCCAGAAGTGGCGCGACAGCGATGAGGGCTACCAGGACACTTCAGCCAGGATCCGCCTGACCCTGGTGGAGAAGGGCGGTGCCAGCACCGATCGCTTCATGCGCATGAACAGCTTCGAAATGGCCGACAAGCAGGTGGGCGACAAGGTACTGCTGACCTTCGAAGCCCCCGAGAACATCAAGAATTCCCGGGTGCTGATCCATTCCAAGATCATGGAGGGTGACCAGGTCTGGCTGTACCTGCCAAGCCTGCGACGGGTCAAGCGAGTCGCTGCCGCAGACCGCTCCGGTTCGTTCTCCGGCAGCGAGTTCTCCTATGAGGACATCGGCTCGATGGAGGTGGGCAACTACGACTACGAGTGGCTGCGTGACGAGGCGTGCGGTCAGTCCGAGTGTGCGGTGGTCAAGCAAATCCCTCTTTATCCCTACTCGGGTTATTCCGCGATCGAGGTCTGGTACGACAAGCACGATTTCCGGCAGATGAAGACCCAGTACTACGACCGCAAGGGGACGCTGTTCAAGACCCTGAGCCTGGATGGCTACCAGCTGTTCCTGAACCGCTACTGGCGGGCGCTGAAGATGAGCATGGTCAACCATATCACCGGTCGCCAGACGGTCCTGGTCAGTTCCGACGTGCAATTTCGTACCGGGATCAAGGAGGAGGCGTTCGAGCCTGCCCGGCTGGGGAACCTGACCCAATGACCGACGGCGTCCGCCACCCATGGACCTGGCCACTGGCCGCGGCGCTGCTCATGTCCGGGTACGACGCGGCTGCGCAAGCGGAGCATTCGCTAGCCGGCAAGCTCGCGATCAAGGGCTACTACTTTCCCTCCGACCCGGCCACTGAGCTTGAGGAGAGCGAATTGCCGGTCACTCGGGAGTTTGGCGTGGATTACCAGTACGTGGACAGCTGGGATTCGCTGCGCATGCGGGTGGTGGCCAACCCACGCTATCTGTCGAGCAGTGACCGGGACCCGCGCCCGTCGTTCTATTGGGACGAGCTGTATCTGCTGCTGGAACAGGAGGGTCGCGAAGCCAAGCTGGGACGGATCAAGGAGCATTGGGGGGTGATGGAGACTCGCCAGTTGGTCGATGTGATCAACACCTATGACAACCTCGATGGCCTGCAGCCGGAAGAGAAACTCTCGCAGAAAGCACTGAAGCTGGGCAGCCTGATGGGGCCCGGACACCTGAGTCTGTACCTGCTGGACGGCTTCGAACCGACACAGTTCTATGCCGAACCGTCGCGGTTTGCACCCTATCGGGTGCGGCCGACGGCCGAGTACATTCATGGCGGCAATCCGGACAGCCTGGACATTGCCGCACGCTACTTCATGTCCCTCTCGGACCTGGATATCGGCCTGAGTTACTTCAAGGGCACCAATCGCACGCCGGCGTTTCGCCAGGAGGGCGAGAGCCTGGTCGCCCAATACACCGAGGTCAGCCAGTGGGGCCTGGATGCCATCTGGGTGGACGGCCAGTGGCTGTACAAGCTGGAGGCGCTCGACCAGCGGGTCTCGGACAGCGACTACAACTCCAGGAAGCTGTCGGTGGGTGTGGAGTATGCGATCAATCGGGTATTGGGCGAGGCTGACCTGAGCCTGATCGGGGAGTACCACCGTGACCGTGACAAGGCGCTGGCACCGGTGAGCATCTTTGATCGCAAGTTCCTGCTGGGGGGGCGCCTGCAGTTCAACGACCGCTATCTCTCTTCGGTATTTCTTGGATTTACCGCACAAGCCAGCGATGCGAAAAACAACATGATCAACGCGTCTCTGGACCTTGGCTTGAGCGATGCCCTGCGTGCCGGCCTGAGTGCCGTCTACATCGACAGTTCCGGCAGCGATGACACCTGGGAGGCGCTCTCGGGCGATTCCCATGTCAGCGTCGAGTTGTCCTACTCATTCTGATTGACCGTCGCGCAGGCCGGCCAGTGTTCCGGCCGCCTTCGACAGAGGTATGCAAGCACATGGATAGACAGCTTCAGATTATCGGCTTCGGCCCCGCAGCCCTTGGCCTGTTCATCGCCGCCGATCGTGAGCGCAAGTTGCCGGCGCTGCTGTCGCTTGGCGTCGAGGTGCATGAGCGCAGTGCTTCGTTGGCCCAATGGGATTGCCTGGCCTACGACATCCAGGCCAACTCGCCCATCCAGGACTTTCTGAAGGGTATTCGACCTGACGGTGCCTTTGCCCAATGCCTTCGCCAGCGCGATGTACAACGCTGGTTGCAAGAGCCTTCCCGGATTCTGTCGCTCGACAGCGTTTCGGCTTTCCTTCGGCAGTTGGCGCGGGTAGTGCTCGAGCTATGCGCTGAGCACCCGGCCACCACCGTTGCATTCGGTCGGCAGGTCGACGCGGTGCAACAGAGCGACGCAGGTTTCACCTGCTGGGGAGACTGGGGGCAGTTGACCAGCCGTTATCTGGTGCTGGCTTGTGGCGCCCAAGGACGTGAATTACAGGTGCCCTGCGCGAAGATGCGCCAAATGATCGAGCAAGATTGGCCGGCGCCATTGGGTTCCGATCCGGTGCTCAGGGGCCAGGCTGATGCGCAACTGCGCGATGCTCTCGGCCAGGGCCGCCAGGTACTGGTACTGGGTGGCAGCCACAGTGCCTTTTCCACCGTCGAGTACCTGCTCAGGCGATTCAGCGATGCATGGGCGCCGCGCTCGCTGCATGTGTTGTGCCGCAAGCGCCCAGGGCTGTGGATGGCATCAGGAACACCGTCGGCACTGCTGCAACCAGGCGATCTGGTGGATGAGGTGACCGGCGAGGTCAACCGCTTCCGGGGATTGCGTGGATCGGCCCGGCAAACCTTGTTGGACATCGAGTCCGGACGATCTCCAGGCGTTGTGCTGCACATTGGTGATCCCGACTTCCATCTGTGGCAACGGGCAGCGCCGCTGTTGATAAACGCCACCGGCTATGAAGCCCGGATGCCTGAGCTGCGTGACCCGCAAGGGTGTGCCATGGCGCTGGATACCCTCCAAGGCAACCTCTGCAAGCACCCGTTGAGCCATGAGCTGACCTGCGCAGGACAGGCGGTGCGCGGGCTGTTCGGCACCGGCCTGGGATTCTCAGACCGCCGCGGGGAGACCGTTGAGGTCGGGGTCAATTTCTTCCACGGACGTTGCGCCAGCAACATCCTCGACGCCGTGCTCTGACGGCGCCATTCACTCGCATGAACAGGAGGTTGCATGCACAACCTGGTACAACTACGTGAACGCCTGCTGGCACACCTGCCCGCTCGTCTGGCAGCGCCCGTCCAGGAGCAGGCCGCACTGGACGACTTGCTGAGCAAACTGACCCGCCCGCGCCGAATCCATCAGCTGCTGTCCTCCCGCCTGACGGTTCGTCAGATCCTGCATTGCCTGGTCGAGTTGCTGGCCGAGGGGCAACTTCAGCTGATCCGGGAGCAGGCGGTGCCACAACTGGTGCTGGGCACCCCGGTGGGGGCCTTGCCTGGCCATGGTCTGCACCTGGTGGACGATGCCTGCCTGCGCCTCGAACCCCGCTATCGTGAGGTGATGGCTGACCTGCTCAGTGACAAGAAGTCCATCTATGACCAGTCCATCGAAACCTTCGAAACCCAGATCCGGCGCTACAAGATCATGCAGAGCCTCGGTGATCTGAACCACGGTAACCTGCTGCTGCTCGGAGATGATGCCCTGTTCTCGCTGTTCCTGGCACTGCACGGCTATCGTCAGCGAATCGTCGTGGCCGATATCGACCGTGACCTGCTGGCAACCATCGAGCGGACTTGCCGGGCGCAGGCGATCGACACGATAGAAGTGGTCGAATATGACGTATTCCAGCCGCTTCCAGAGCAACTGCAGGGCCGTTTCGACTGTTTCGCGGTCAATGGTTTCAAGGACCTGGGTGGCTTGCTCACGTTCATCTGCCGTGGCGTGCAGTCGCTGGCGCCGACGGCGGATGTGGGATACGTGAACTTTGGCAATCATGAAGTCCAGGACGCCACCCAGCGTGCGATGGAAGTGCAGATCCACCAGGCGTTGCTGCGTTTCGGCCTCTACATGGATCATTGCGTGCCTTGCGCCGAGACCCACGTCAGCGAAGCCTTCGAGCAGGCCATGTTGCACGGGGTTCTCGAATGCGCGGCCCTGCCTGGCGAACGACGCGCGCAGGCCTGCGAGCAGTGGCTGGAGACATTGGCCGAGCGCTTTGCCGACTTGTCCTGGGTGCGCATGCACAGTTTTCCGGACATCCAGTTGTCACCGCTGAAACTGGGGCGTTGCCGGGTGGCCAGCGATAATCGCCGCGAGGTGTCACGATTTTTGCGCCTGAGCCAGCTCTATGCCCGTAGTACTCCCGAGGTGGCTTGAGCATGGGGCCGATTACCCGGAACGGGCTTGAGGGGCGGTTGGTCGTGCTGTCAGCCCATCCGGACGATGCTGTCTGGTCGTTGGGCAGTGGCATGACCGGCCTGGCCCGGGGGCGCGATGTCTTGCTGTTGACCCTGTTCGACGGTGATGCGACGGCGGGTAGCACGCTGGCGGTTGGCGATGCGCGCTGGCGGCGATTCGCCTCACCGCCGCTGCGCCGCGAGGAAGATATCCGGGCCGCGATGAGCCTGGGCATCGAGCGGGCAGGAGCGGGCTTTGATGATGCCGCATTGCGCCTGGACGGTCGCGACCGGTTCGCACATGCCGACATCAATGCCTTGTTCCTGCCGGCCCGGGTTGACCCGGCGCTGTGGCCAGAACCGGATGCAATGCAGCTCGCCACGGTGCGGGCGATGCTCAGGCCCGCCGATATCGTCTGCGCGCCATTGGGCATCGGTGGGCACGTGGATCACTGCCTGACGCACCGGCTGGCCCGCCAGTTGGACAACCCGGTGTGTTTCTACGCCGACTTCCCCTATGTGGGCCAACTGGATGAACAGGCCCTGGCCAGCCACGTCGAGCGCCTGGGGCTCGGGCTTGTCAGCCACTCATGCCAGTGCTCTTGGGATCGCTGGCTGAAGGCTGCCCTGATGTACCGCAGCCAGGTAATGATGTTGTTCGCCAGCCAGGCGCGCTTCGTCGGCGCCTTGGCGGCTCACGCACAGGTGTCTCAAACAGGGGCTTGCTGTCGGATCTGGTCGAGCCGTTCGATGTAGCGGGCCAACGAGCCGGTCGGGGAAAGCAGTGCGTCCAGAGCCAGGGCCTCGGCAGTGTTGGCACGGGCCTGGAAATGGGCAAGGTTGGGCGCGTGCTCTTCCCAGCGGGTTGGGTTGTAATGGGAGAGATGGTAGGCGCAGGCATCCCTCTCCATGCTGATAGGCACGCCCGCACGCCACAGGCGCCATCCCAGATCCAGGTCCTCCATACCCCAGCGTTTGCCATAGGCTTCATCGAACCCTCCGACTTGCTGCCAGTGTTCACGCTGGATCGACAGGTTGGCGCCGGCGCTGGCCAGCCAGGGCCATTCGTTGCATCGCGGGTGCTCAGCCGCCTGCTCCAGGGGGCTGGTGGCCAGTCGCGAAGATTGAGGACTCCAGCGCCCCTGCAACAGATCCTGTGGCAGGATCGGCGGGCAACCGATCGTACCAAGGCGTGGATCGCCTCGTCCGCACAGCGCGATCAACTCTCGGATACGCCCATGTATCAACCCGGGTCGTTTTGTCTGGGCTTGCAGGTGGGCCTCGAAGAAGCCATCGAGCACCAGTACGTCGTCGTCGATGAACAGCAGCACTTCGCCCTGGGCTGCGCTCGCGCCCAGGTTTCTTGCGCCCGCGCGGCCTAGCCCGGGTGTGCTCAGCACCCGGGCATGAGGCTGTTCGGCAACTTGGGCCAGCACGGCTGGACATGCGGCATCGGCGACAATAAGGGTCTCAAAGTCACAACGCTCCTGCTGTCGGTGCAGGCTTGCCAGGCATAAACGCAAACGTTCTGGCTTGGCATGTACCGGCATGATGACGGACAGTTTCATGGGCATCCCTCGCCGATCAGGCCAGTGTGGGCTGGCGCATGCCTTGATTGAGCTGGCGATGTCGCAAGGTCATCAGCGAGGCTGCCAGCACGTTGGCCACGAGCATGGCCTCGACGATACCCACCAGGCCTCGCTGCCACTGGACGGTCAGAAGCCAGCCGAGTGGGGTCATGACCACCAGATAGGCAATGGCGTGGATCAGCGTGGGGGCCATGGCATCTTCGCGCCCACGCAGCGCATTGGACATGACGCCCTGCCAAGCGTCCAAGGGCAGGGCCAGGGCCAGCAGCAACATGGCCGGTACCGCAATCTGCAGCAACTGACTGTCAGTGCTGTACTGCGCCAGCAGCGGGCCGGGAAGGATCGCCAGCACGATTGCGCAGATTGCCGTCAACGACACGCCAAACCACAGACCGCACCACGTGGACAGGTTGATCTCTCGGGTATCGCCCTGACCATGGGCCATCCCCACCTGGATCGAGGTGGCGAAGCCGATGCCCATGGGAATCATGAATAGGATCGAACGGATATTCACCACCACGGCGCAGGCCGCCGCGATCAGTGGTGAAACGATGCCGGCCATCACCGCGATCAGCATGAATGCACCGGCTTCAATACCGAAGCTCAGACCGCCCCCGTAGCCGATATGCCGCTGCATTTTCCATTGCGACCAGGCCCAGGCAAACCGCGTATTGATACCGTATTCCTGGCGTTGAGCAAACAGGCGATGCACATAGAAGATGATCGCAACGGCCATCAGGATCCGTACGAAGGTCGTGCACCAGGCGGAGCCCAGCGCGCCCATCTCATCGAAACCGAACTTGCCGTAGACCATCGCGTAACACAGCACGCCATTGACCAGGTTGCCTACCAGAATCACGCACGTCGCCGGCAGTGGGCGCGATATGCCTTCCAGGAAGAACGAGTAGGCGATGTACAACAGGATAGCGGGCAGTCCGAGTGCCACGACCTGCATCAGCTCGGCGATCGCACCTGCCAGGGACGCGTCCACGCCGAACCTCACCAGCAGCGGCAGGCTCGCAAGGCTGGCAACGATACAGACCAGGCCCAGGCCCAGGGCGTGTATCACGCCACGTTGCAGAGCCAGCCCCGCCTCCCGGGGTTGTTGCTTGCCGACGGCAATCGAGCTCATGACCAGAATCCCGAACAGCAAGCCTGCCGCGATCAGCATGTAGGTATCGGCAATGGCGTGGGTGATCGAGATGGCCGCCAGCGCGTCGGTGGCATAGCGACCGACCAGAAGCGTGTCGACCAGTGAGAGCAGGAGAAAACCGATACGCGAAATGACGATCGGCAGTGAAAGTTTGGACAGTTGCTTCAGCTTTTCCGTGATCGCCTTGTAACCGGTCATGGTGATAGCTCCTTGCACGAATACTCAATGAACTGCCGGGCCGGGCCCGGTCAGTTCGGCAGGTTCGGATACATCGCGGACATGGCACTGGTCAGCGAGCGCAACTTGCAGAACTCCAGCTCGTTGCCGGCTGTGCTCCTGCCTAGATGGGGCAGTGTGTGGCCCAGGTACGCCGAGTAGGGTGCCAGGTTGTCTTCGGCCTCGAACCTCAGATGCCGTTGGCTTCCCTTGGTGCTCAGGACCAGGCTGGGAGCTTGCACACGGTTTTGACTGAAACCGAACGTGGTATGCAACCGCAACTCGCCGGCAGTGCCGTAAAGGGTGATGGTGGTTTCGTCACAGGGCTGATGGGACGACCAGGCGGTGCGCAGAAAGACCATGGCACCGGCCTGCGTACGCAGTGCGCAATATGACTGCGACTCGACCTCCAGGACCGCGTTCTCGTGGTCGTCGGTGTCGGCTCGCCAATTGGCCCGTTGCGCCGCTTCGCTACCGTCGGCGGGGACGTGATTGCACAGGGCGCTGTCCACCAGGGGATAGCCCAGTGCCTGCAGGGCCACCTCCAGCAGGTGCCAGCCCAGATCGGCGCCTGATCCTGCCAGCGCCTGATCCGCCTGCGTGAACCACGACCCTGGACGAGGCACTCCATTGCGCCGACGCCAGGCGACGTCGATGCAGTGCACCTTGCCGATAGCCTGGCTTGCGACGGCATCCAGCAGGGTTCGCACGTCACTGCGATGGGAGGCCGCCCCCGTCACTGACAATTGCACCCCCATGTGCTGACTGCGCTCGATCAGGTCCTGAGCGTGACGCAGCGACAGGCAAGCGGGCTTTTCCAGGATGACGTGCAGTCCCTGCTCCATGGCCCGCAGTGCCTGTCGAGTGTGGTGGGCGTTGGGAGAACAGATCAGGGCCACGTCACACCCCTGCAGGGCCTGATGGCTCATACAGGCATGCTGGCGCGCTGTGGGTGCCAACTCCGCGAGTGCCTGGCCTGCCTGCGGATCAGGGTCGATGATCGATACGATCCGACCGCCATGTCGCTGTAGCAGCGGAGCCCAGATCGTCCTGACGACCCAACCCGAACCAACTAGCGCGATGCCGGGTCCCATCATCGCGAGCCAGCCAGGTGCTGGACCACCTTGCGCACGGCAAGGGCGATATCCAGCGTGTCCTGCTCGCTGCCAAGCAGTGCACGGTGATGGATCCAGATCCCTCGGCTAGCCACCCGCTCAGTGACAGGACAATGGGTGATGAAATGCGCCTGGTCGTAGTGGGCTGGCGCCGGTGCTTGCCAGAAGCTCGGGATGCGGTAGATCGCCTGATAGGCACGGAACGCCGGGATACCCTCGGCAACCAGTGCATCGACCACCTGATTGCGGTCCAGTTGGCCAAGATCACCGTCTTCGGGAAGGGTGAACAGCACCATATAGTACGGGTGCACATGGGCATCAGCCGTACGGCCTTGTGGAATCACCAGCGCATCATGGTTCAGGGCGTCCATCAGTAACCGGGCGTTGTGCTGGCGAAGTTCGTTCTGTGCCGGGAGGCGCTCAAGCTGGGCACTGAGCACTGCGGCGTTGAACTCGCCCAAGCGAGCATTGGTACCGACCACCGTATGCTGGTAGCTGCGATCGCCCAGCGGACGTCCGCAATTGCCATACAGGAAGACCTTCTCTCGCAAGGCTTCATTCGGACACAAAACCAAGCCACCTTCGCCAGCAGTCATCAGCTTGAAATTCTGGAAGCTGAAGCAGGCCAGCGTGCCGTAGTCGCCGATTTTGGCACCACCCAGACCCTGTGCACCATGAGCATGAGCAGCATCCTGGATGAGCACCAGGCGATGCTGATCGGCGATACGGCTCAGGCTGGCCATGTCACTCATGTGCCCGGACATGTGCACCGGGATGATGGCTCGCGTGCGTGGAGTAATGTTGGCCTCGATCGCAGCCGGGTCAATGCAAAGCGTATCGGCACACACATCGACCGGTATGGCCGTCGCGCCAATGCGCTGGCAGGCCATCGAGGTGGAAATGAAGGTGAAGGCCGGAACGATGACTTCATCACCGGGCATGACCCCGGCCGCCTGCAGGGCGATTTCCAATGCAACCGTGCCGTTGGCTACGGCGAAAGCCGAGTGACCACCGTGCACTTGGGTGAAGCTCTGCTCGAAGGCCAGGTTTTCGTTGCCTTGCATGCGCCACCAGTGTCCCTGGCGCAGGCTGCGTAGCAGAGCCTGTTCTTCTTCGGGGCCGTAATGCGGCCATTGTGGATATGCTGTTTGGCGTAGTGGTGTACCGCCGTGAATTGCGAGAGTCATTGTTTCCGTCCTTGGTGAGGCAAGCGCGCAGGTACGCCGCTTGAATACGGTTCTAATGGTGGAGTTTGTACACTAGTGCCAAACTTAAAGAATAAAGATGCTTGGCAATTAAGCGCGTGGCAGACGATAGCATGTGAATTTAAGTCGGGCGCAAAAGTTTTTTTTAGAAATCATTTGTAATATTATGAAATAACCTCGGAATTACACTTCTCGTTACATCGCCAATCACTGTGCTAAAAAAGCACCAACAAATTCCGCCTCCAGAGCTTTTCGGGGAGCCACGGTTGGCGTGGCATAGGCACGCTGTCACAAAATTTTTATCCGCTTTCCCTTACGCTTTGGACGTGTTGAACAGAGTTGCGTAGGTGCCCCTTTTGGGTGCCTGGATGCGCTTTGAATTCATAGAGATATTTTGGAAGTTTGTGGCGCTGTCATGTCGAGGACATCGATAAAAGATGTACTTGGCTGTGCTCGACGTTATTTCAGGGAAGAAAAGAGGTGATTGGCAGCATGAGAACTCTCATTGTCGTTGCGGAGGGTATGGATCCGCTTGTTCTCGAGAAAGAAGTTGCTCAGGGCCGACTGCCGTGGTTTGCAAAACACTTGGGCGTTAACAATTATCGCCATCTGGACTGCGGCCCGGTTCCCTATGAGCCGAGCAACTTGGCAACTGCCTTTAGCGGTGTGAACCCCGGTCGTCATGGCTGCTTCTCCTACTGGAGTGCGCACAGTGCCGGGGAGATGCCACGGATTCTGGAAACCACCGATGTGATGGCGCCCAGGTTATGGGAGTGGCCGCAGATGGCGCAACAGCGTTTTGCCGTGGTCAATGTGCAACTGACGCATCCTCCCAAGCCGCTCAATGGCACCTTGATCACCTATCCGATGCTCAATGCCATGAACACCAGCTACCCGAGAAGCCTGCTGCGAGACCTCAATGCTCGCGGGGTCAGGTATGCCCACGACGTTTCACTGTTCTACACCGGTCAGCCACTCGAAGATTTCGCCGAGCAGGCCTACCGGATTGCGTCGCTGCAGTTGGATAGCGCAATGGCGCTGGGCGCTGAAGCCGATGTGATGATCGTGAACCTCACACTGGCGGATCGCCTGTCGCATTTTCTCTGGCATGAGGTGGAGCAGGCCCAGCCCGGATACCGTCCCCATGTGCTGAGGGCCTACGATTTCATCGACCAGGCCTGCGCCCGACTGCAAGCATTGGCGCCCGATTCGATGCTGGTATTTTCCGAGATGGGTTTCGGTCCGCTCGATGGTTTCTTTTCCATCAATGAGCACCTGCGTGCCGCGGGTCTGCAGGTGCTCGATGAACACGGACAGGTGGACCTTGAGCGCAGTGTCGCGCTGGAGACCGTGCAAGGCTCCCATGGGGTGATGCTATGTGCCGACCTGTGCAACTCCGGTCGCTCCGACCTCACACTACGCCGGGACGTCGAGCAATGCCTGCGCGAAATCCGCTTTGCCGATGGCCGCCTGGCGTTGGCTGATGTCCGCTCGCGAGAGAGCATGTATACGGGGCCCTACACTGATCGAGCGCCAACCTTCATCGTCAGGCCGGCCGATGCCCGGCGCCCCCCCTTGGGGGACCCGCGCTGGGCCAATCATGTTCGGCGCACCTCGCAATCGGGCTGGCATCGCGAGCGTGGCTTCGTGTTGAGTGTTGACGCATGCATTCAGGCACCCGAAGGGCCGTTGCACCTGCAGCAGATTGCGCCTTCGATCGCGACCTTGAGTGGTTGCCAGGCTCATGAACAATGTGAGCTGCCGGGCTTTGTATGATGACGCTGGCGCAGCAGGCTCAAGGCGAAGCCCGGCGTGTGCTGGTGGAGCTGGCCAAGGTGAAGGACGGTCACCGCCGCTTTTGTGTGGACGAGCAGGGTGCGGCGCTCTACGGTATCGCACCGCAGTTGCTGGCAGAGCTCAAGGCATTGGGGCTGGCCTCATGTCAGGGCAAGGACGGCGAATGCTTCGACCCTGATGACCTGTACAACCTTTCCCTCTACCTGCGCTTGCCATCGCTGCACAAGTTGGCCATGCGCAGTTGGTCTTCAGCCTTTCGTGACAGTGAGCGTGATCGGTGCATCGAGCTCAGCTACGCACTCGATGCGGTGCCAGAGCACGCCATCACGATCTTGCTCCCCAGTGGTGAGTTGCGTGTCTGTGATACGCCTGACCAGATGCAGGTGCACCAGGAGCAGTTGATCCTGCCGGGGCACCAGAGGCTGCTGCCGTCACCCTTTATCGAACTCATCGAACACACCTGTGCCGATATGCGCTTTTTCATGCTGCACGACGCCTTGCGCTGGGATCTGGCGTTCATGGTCGAGCACCGGGTGGCCGAGTGTGGCGGCTTCTCCAAATTGCTGGTGCAGCAGGCCCTGATGCGTGGGATGCCCGCACGACAGGTGTTTGGTCTGTTGCTAAGCGCTCCCTATGCCACGGGCACTACTGGGCCGAGCTGCTGGTGGAGGATCAGTGGGTCGCCGTCGACCCCTTGATGATTCGGCTGCTCTGCAGCCAGGCCGGTCTTGATGAAACTCGTTGGCCACTGCACCGATCTCCAGCAACTGCCTTGTTACGACTTTCTTGCGTCGATGCCTATGACCAGGACGGGGCGCCTTGCCTGAGTTGTTTCGAGGGTCAGCAATTTCGTCAGTTGCCTGTCGTGACAGCGGGGGACAGGCAGCACCCGGTGTCATTCAAGGTGGCTGTACAACCACCAATATCAAAGCTGTAGCAGATAGGGAAAATCATGCAGGAATCAAATAGACAGGCATGCCTCGTGACAGGGGCATCCGGTACGCTGGGCCTTGCCATATGCGAAAAGTTGCTCAGCCTGGGCGTCACCGTGGTTGCGCTGTTTCACCGCAATGAACAACCGTTGCAGGCTCTGCTCGAGCGGACACGGGAGTGGCCAGGTCGCTTGATCATTTTGGCCTGCGACCTGACGAATGCGCAGGAGACAACGCGATTGATGTCGATCTGCTCTGACAGGGGGCTGGTCATTCACTCGGTGGTTTGTTGTGCGGCGAATCTGTTGCGCAAATCGGCCCTATTCAGTAGCCCGTCGGATAGCGAACGGCTGTTTTCGCTCAATTTCGAGAGCGTCACGCGCTTGTTGCGTCAATTCATGCGCCCAATGCTACAGCGGCGCCAGGGGCGGGTGGTGCTGATCGGATCGCGTGCTGGTGAGACCGGAATGCCGGGCCAAAGCCTGTATGCCTCAACCAAGGGTGCACTGCATGCCTATGCTCGTTCGTTGGCTTTCGAAGTAGGCGAACAGGGCATCACGGTCAATGTAGTTGCCCCTGGTGCGATCGCCGGCCCCTTGACTCACTACAGCGAAACCGAAGCCAGCGAGATCTGTCGGCACATCGGCTTGCGTCGTTTGGGGCAGCCAGCCGAGGTGGCCGGGGTGGTCGCCTTTCTGCTCGGTGCGGAGGCCTCCTACATCAACGGGGCGGTGATTGCCGTCGACGGTGGAGGGCGCTTCTGATGCATTGCGCAAGCGTAGATCTGGGTGGTAGCAAGATCGCCCTGTGCTTCAGTTTCTCGGGACGGATCATGCAGCGTGAGCGTATCGAGATTCCCTCCGGTCTTCATCCTCAGGTCATCCTGGACCAGGTGAAGGCACTGATCGAATCGCAGATCCTGCTCCATGGTCCGATCAGTAGCCTGGTCATCGCCAGCGCTCCGACGCTCAACGCCGACGGCACCATCATCCGCTGGCCCAATCGGCCCGACTGGGAGGGGGTCGCCTTGGCACATGTCTTTCGTGTCGCCGGCGTCGATCGGGTGATCTGGTGTGATGATGGTACCGCTGCGACCTACGGTGATGCCACGGTCATGCGGGCCTCGAACCTGCTGCATCTGTCGCTGGGTACCGGTGTGGGCGGTGGCGTGGTCTACCAGGGACGCATCCTGCCCAATCGGGAGCTGGGGCATCTGCTTGTCTGGCCAGGAGGGGCTTTGTGCAGTTGTGGCCGCAGCGGTTGCCTGCAGGCTTACGCCTCGTTTCGCTCACTGGACAAGTTTGTCGCTTCGATGGGGTTCTCTGACGAGGCCGCGCTCAGCCATTGGCGTTTGCGGGCCGTTCAGGCGCTGGCACTGACTGTGGCCAACCTGGTCGAGCTGTTCCGAGTCGAGGTCGTCTGCCTCGGCGGCGGTCTGCTGGGGCGTTTTCCTGAAATGCCGCAGATGGTCAGCGTTCTGCTGCGCGAGCCCGGCTATCTCAAGCCGTCTCTGACTGCCCCGTTGGTCATGCAGTCCCCCCAGGGTACCGAGGCTTCCCTGTTGGGAGGACTGTACCTGGCCGAGGCCAGCCATGAAGTACAGAACGAAATCTGTGAAGGCGGCCAGGGCAACAGCAAGGCAACCATCCGCCATGTCGGCAACGGGTTGAGCTTCATCTCCATGAGCACACGCTGAGGGGATGGCCTTGGACAACCGAAAGTTTCAACGAAGGAGCGTACTTGGAATGAGAAACAGAAGTGATCGTAACGGCACCGTTCGACGGGTATTGATTGAAAGTGCCAGGGCCTGGTCGGCGGTGGATCGGCTGAGCATGTACCTGGGAGGGGTGGTGGTATTTTCGTTGGGGGCGTTGTTCTTCATCACCAGCCATCTGGGGACTGACCCGCTAGACGTGTTCGTTATTGGTTTGAACGGTAAGTTGAATTTGGGATTGGGTGCCTGTTCCGCGATTTTTTCCATCGCCATGCTGGCCTGGTGGGCCCTGTGGAACAAGCGATGGCCTCCCATCAGTCCGTTTGTCACCACCACGCTGACCGGTCTGTTCATCGACTTATGGCTGCTGCTGGAGATCGATGACCTGCTGAGCGCCAGGTTCACTTCCTATGTGATGCTCGCCATCGGCCTGGCGTTGTGCGCCTATGCTTCTGCGCTGATTATCATGAGCGGGATTGGTATTCGTGTCATCGATCTGATGGTGATCACCATCATGCGCAAGGTGGGCTGGTCCTTCACCTTTTCCAAAATGGTTCTGGAGATCTCCATCTTCCTGGCTGGGTGGGTATTGGGCGGGCCTTTCGGTATTGGTACGATTGCATTTCTGCTCATCATCGCCCCGCTGATTCGGCCGTTCATGAACCTCAATGAACGCTATTTGCGCCTATCCAACTATGGACTCAGCCAGCGTCAATCCCTGTCGGTCGAGTGACACCGGTTACCTGCTCAAGCAACGCCTGCCGCCTGGGGAAAACCGGGCGGCATTCTTATCAGATTGCACCGCGCTCCACGACCTTCATCGCCGATTCGCCACACTGCAAATGCTCACGAATGAAATCGAAGGCCTTGGTGGGGTCGCAGCTTGTTCCACAAGTAAAGATGTCGAGAAACAATGCACCATGTTCTGGATAGGTGTGGAAGGAGGCGTGCGATTCCTCCAGTAGCACCAGAATCGTTGCGCCTTGAGGTTCGAAACGTTTGGTCAGGGTGCCACAGACTGTTGCACCGGCCTTGGCTGCTGCATTGCAGAGCAATTGTGTCAGGCCGTCGATGTCGTTGAGTTTGTCCAGGGCAACGTCATAGAGTTCGCCAAGGGCGTGCTTTCCAAAGAAAAAGTTGGTGTGGGTGTTCATTTGACATCCGTGTTCAGGGGAAGCGACAACAGCGTGTCGACCAGGTTGAGTTCACTTGCCGATCATGCAGCAGCGTTTCGCTGGACACTAAAAAAATCAGGCGGGGATTGTTTGAAGTTGTGATTAGTTGATACCAAATATTACCGTTTGCCTGTGTTCAACCTGCGTGATTGTTCCATGCTTGCGCCCCCATGATATTGCGCCAGAAATGCACCGCTCGGGTGCTGGTTCAGTGTGTGGAAGGAGTGGGTTTGCGAAATGCCAACACCTACGAGAGCCATCTGCAAGGTGTGACAGGCGGCTATCTCGAAGGCGAGAGGGATCTTCTTGCGTTGACTGAGATGGCGCCGGGGATGTTTAGTAAGGCATTTTTAGTAGCCCTCCCGCTTGGTCGTGCTGCTAAGACTTAGCTGCGTCCGTCCAACGCTGGTAGCTTTGCTTGGCATGTTCTGGGGTATCGAATTTTGGCTTTGACCGCAACGCGAACGTCTTTTCGGCCAGGGCTTCCAAACGTTCAGCAGCCTTGGGTAACCAGCCATTCTGGATTGCCCAGAGCTTGATGTTTTGAGCCGGTTCTTGGTGATTGCGCGAACGCAGGATTCGCAGAATGCGTTTGGCGTGATCCTTATCGGACGGGTGCAGAATACTGTGAGCGCGGTTGACTATCGCGGTCAGCGACATCATGGCCTGTTCCACGATCGGATCAGTAATCAGCTTGGCCGCAGAAACGGTGGACTTGCAAAGCTTGTAGGCTTGCCTCGGTTCTACCCCACTAACACGGACACTTTCGAGTAAGCTCACACCGAGCTGAAGGAGTGTTCATGAAGCGCAAGAAATACAGCCCCGGGTTCAAGCGGGAAGCCATCGAGCTGGTTCATCGTTCAGAACATCTCTGATATGACCCAGTACGTCTTGCCTGTAACTGCTACACAGGTGGATGTCACTCTCACCCGCGATCACGGTCTTTGGCGCTTCGACTTCAGCGCCAAATGACCTGAGGCTGCGGTGAGGCTCGGTTGTCGCCGCGTGCCTTCATATGGTTAAGCAGGAAGCCTGGCTTCCCGTTTTTCTACACAGCGCGGTCAGTTGCTGGCACTGGCGGTCTGCTTCTCCAGCATCCAGTCCATTCGCAGCTGCGCCAGCGATCATTTACCTTGAAGCTGCGCCGGGGTCGTGAGATACGGCTATATTTCATCGACCTTCCTGGACACGACCTCAAAAGTGAACCCTTGCTCCTTGAACGTAGCACCCCACTCGAAGTTACCGGGTGGAGGCCCGCAGACCAATTGCAGAGATCTGCCGGAGGGGCTGTCATACAGGTGCAGGACTTGGGCAATGTCTCCCGGCGCTGCCTCCCTGAAACTCAGCCAATCCCTATAGGTGATCTCGGCCAGATCAACGGTGATGAGCCTGATGGTGTCGCCTTCGCAGAGTGTCATGGTGGAGTGGGCATCGTGTAGGGCTAGAAGGGCGCCTCTGTCGCCAATGGCGAGGGACTGAGTGCGTTCAGGGTGCCCTCAGGATCATACGCCAGGGGTTAGCTGGCAGATAGCCATAAGCAATCCGGGAACCCCGGCTTATGCTCTGGCCGTCGCCTGTGCTGGGTGCCCAAGGACCAGAAGCTGAGGTGCGCAGCACGGGCTGATATCCACTCACACCAGGAGCGATGTATGGGACAGTCGAGAAGTGTCGAACAGCTGCTCAAATTGAACGCCCGATTCCAGGTTTACATCGATCAATCCTTTAATGAGTTGTATAGGCGCCTTGACGGCCAAGCCGCCGAGCTCAAGCAAAGGATCGAAGCCCATTACCGCTCATATGGCGACGACACCTCCCTCATGTCGGGCGACTTTCGGCACCTGACCTTGGTCAGTGAGTGGTCGCTTGAGTCGGTCGAGCAGATGATCGATGCCTGCTGCAAGACCCTTTTTGGTGCTCCGCCCCCGGTCGGCGTACTCTGGGGACCGTTTGCCAGCGAGACGAGCTACGTGCTTGGGGAAATGAGCAATCTTGACGTATTGATCTCCAATGCTGCATTCGACACCGTACAGGGGCTATTGACCCGTTCCGGCTCGCCAACCGAGGACCTTGTTACCATCAAGGCGGATAAGAGGACACTGGCACCCGGCATCACCTTGTTTATGACCGTGCTGGAGAGCGCATGCCGTCGTAAGGACTTCTTCAATAACGAGCCGATTGTTCAGACCCACTTTTTGTTTGATATCCGGTTCTCTCTCCGGGAGGGCCGGGCCCTGAACCGGGTCAATGACCTGCAGACCTATCAGGACCAGCGACAGTTTACGCTCCAGCAGATAATGAAAATTGCTGGGGCGGTCGACGCCCTCAACCCTGCCGCTGACGACTATCTGCTCCTGCTGGCCAAGTACGCAGCCATCAGTGGCTCGCTCTTGTCTCGCCTGAGCAGCATTGATCGAAAACTGAAAGGTATTTCGCCACGGGCCACTGCGGCGCCCCACGATTTCAACATTCCTGCCATTGTGGCGGGCATCAAGGAGCGCTTCGAAAGCGCCTTATAGGCCCCGCGCAGCGGAGCGGCAGCTGCATTCCCGACTGACGGCCAGAGCAGAGGAACGCTATCCATTCCTCCGCTCCAGCTGCGTTCTCTAAAAATCGAAACGCTGGTCAAACACTTTTTGCTCACCGACCGCCACGGTGCATTGGCGGGCCACTTCAACCGGCGTCACTTTCCCCAACAACGACACCAGCGACTTATAGAACACTTTGTCGCATGCGGCGTCTTTGCTGAAGGCCTGGGCATTTCCGGCCGCGTCGGCGGTAATCCGGCAACCGGCCACCAATTCGGCGGGCAACTGGTTCAAGAGTACCGGCTTGGAACCTGAGCCCTGCAATTGCATCAGCTCATCGCACCCCCCTTTGGCCGGGCCTTCCTTGATGGTTTTGGTGAAGGCTACGCGTTGGTAATCCGTACCGGTGAACAGCACCTGGTCGTTGACAGCCACTCGGTATTGCGAGGGTTTGAAGGCGATGGACTTGATGCAGAACTGCGTGGTGACCGGTTTTCCGTTGACCTCAGTGGTGGACGACTTGCAGCCTGGGGTGGCCTGGGTGAAGGTGGTATCGGGCGAGCTGACGCAACCGGCCAGTGAGAGCAGACACACACCGAACAGCATTTTTTTCATGGGACTTCCTGTGCTCAAACACACCGCCTCCAGCGGACGGCTTCGGGCGCGTATCATACCTGCGCAGCGGGGCCCAAAGGCGCAAAAAAGCGAGGTTGGGGGTTTTATCAAGGGCTCAGCATTTCACTGGGCCAAAAGGATATGAAACATGAAGACGGACCTGCTCAACGATTTCTCGACGCTGTTTGCCTATTGCTGGTACCGCGACTTCCCCTGGATGGCTACAGTCGGGACTGGGGCTCGACTTCGGATTGGAGCATCCATACCGGCTACACCGTACGCCGGGTCGCCGACCTGATGGGGTACTACGCTCATTTTGAGTCCAGTGGCCGTACCGATGCGGTGATCCGCGACGCGCAGAAAAGCGCGGTGGTCTTTGCCGAGTGGGAGTGGGAGAGTCCCCTTGAAAACGAGATCAACGAGCCAAAAAAGCTCTCTGATGCAGCCCTCAAGGAGCGTCCCCAGTTCTGTTTTCTGTTCAGCTATGCGCCCACGGGTACCCTCGAAAAACAGCTGGCTTACATTGAGCAATATTGGGAAGCCGACGTTCCGCTGCTGGTCACGCTGATCGAGTACGAAGGGTTCAATAAGCGGATCCTCAAGACGATGGTCATGTACCGCCTGGACCACGGCACCTGGAGTCACGTGAGAGAGCAGCAGGCGCTGTCATGGGATGTGGCGGGGACACGATGGGCCTAGTACGGGTGAAGCCTCACCTTATCGTCGGGAAAAGCCGCAATAGTCCCCTCGGTGGGCGGGCTGTTGGTGAAGATGATCTTCCGGCGTGCTGCTTGGTGGTGTTGGACCCCGGCAGCCGCTCTGCTACACCTCGGCAAGCTGGACTTGATCTCTACCACTTGATTTGGCTCTGTACATCGCGGTATCGGCACGCCGGACGAAGGCGTCAAACGATTCTGATGGAGTCCACGTCGCAACGCCGAAGCTACAAGTCACCTGTCCAATATCGTCAAACGGCAGGTTGCTTATCAGAGCTCGAAGCTTTTCTGCCAGCAGTCTCGTATCGTCCAGTTCGGTATCCGGGCAGATCAATGCAAACTCTTCTCCGCCCGTTCTGCACAACAGATCGGTTTTGCGTGTGGCCGAACGTATCCGTGTGCACAACGATTTCAGAACGTTATCACCCCACTGATGGCCGTAGCGGTCGTTGATCTGTTTGAAGTGATCGACGTCAAACATGATCAGCGACAGAGGGCGGTAGTGCACGGTAGCCTCGACGAGCAGGCTTTCCATCAATTCTTCGAAGTATCGGCGGTTATAGACGCCGGTCAGGTGGTCGGTGATGTTCAACAGACGCAAGTCTTGTGTGCGTTCATCAACCAGCAAGAGCGCACGGGCGCGCTGCGTGATCAGCATGTACACCATCGAGGTCAGCAGCAGTGTCAACCCTGCTCCGAACGCGATAATCAGGTTGGTGGACAGGGCGTAGCTGTTGCTGAGCAGAAAGGTCGAGCTGGGTCTGAACTGGATCAGGTAATTCTGGTCGGCTACTTTCAGCAGCCGCTGCGCGTACAGCCCTGAAGGGGCAGCAGGGGTCGAGCTGTGATAAATGGTTTCCCCTTGATGCTGCGTGTCGCTCAATGAAAGCGTCACGTTCAGTCGTTGCAGACTTGGCAATGGAATCCCTTGTTCCATCAAAGAAGCCAAGCGCACGGTGGAGACAACGAATCCCTGCAAATCATCATCGTTCAAGGAAGCCTTGCGGGACTCGCGGAAGACAGGTGCGACAAAGAAAATTCCCGACTGCCCATTGGTCATTTCCAACGGTTCCGACACGGCTATTTGACGTGTTTCTCGTGCCTTGCTCATCAAGGCCTGGCGGCCCGGGCGAGCCAGAACATCCATGCCGGGCATGATCGTTACGTCATCGCGCTTCAATAAGTAGAGCAATATCAGGTGTTCCGGCCGGTGGGTGAGGGGGCTCTCTCGCCGGTGACGGGATTCATTTCATGATATGAAAAATCACTGGTGCCGTTACCAAGCGCCTTGGCGCGAAAAGCCTGGAGGTCCTTCTCGAGAATCCTCGGTACCCAGCCACAGGATTCGTCCTCTCCGACCAGGGGCGTGACGAATCCCAAAAACTCCCTTTCAGTGACATTGTCGGCGTTGATAAAGAAACGCCTCACAACGTCCAGTTTCAGGACCTGGGTATTAAAGCGTCGTTGCAGGCGACTGAATCTCTCGTCGACCTCCAGCTGAAAAGCAACGCTAACGGTACGCTGCTCTGACCTTTCGAACAGAGCCAGTACCAGAAAGGTGATGGCCAGCCCTGCCAGGCACACCAATCCGCACAGGATGACGTCTGCTGCTTTGAGTGCGTTCTGACGAGTAGACATCATTTTGTGTTCCTTGCTCATCGTCAAAAACAGCGTGCAGTGACTGGAGTGCTTTTGGAGTATCGGCACGCTTGCCGTTATCTTTATGAACAAGGTGTTGGAACAAGACGTTTTTGAAAGGGCTCCCCATGGCTCTCATCCAAGCCATGAAGATTTCACAGAAAGTTTAATCGTTCGGCGTCGTGGTAATAGTATGGCTAGCTAGTTTCCTGGCTTGCAGGTGAATCGATGATCCCCCCGACGAAGCCGTCGGGCTAACTGAGCAGTCGTTCAACGCCTGTCTTGAACTCCTGAATGGTAAAGGGCTTTACCAGCAGCTTGGCCTTGCCCTGCTGTTCGTGAATACGGGTGGTGGCATCGACGAAACCTGATATGAACAGAATCTTGAGGGCGGGTCGCATTGCCCATGCAGCCTTGGCGACGTCGTGGCCATTCACGTTACCGGGCAATATGATGTCCGTCACAATCAACTGCAGATTCTGTAGCTCATTGATCTGCTGTAGAGCCTGACTGGGTGTACTCGCTTCGACCACCTGGTAGCCCATGTCCTGCAATGCCTCTCCGACCAGTTCGCGTATGGCGGCCTCATCGTCGAGGACCAGCGCCGAGCCCAGGTTCGTCTGTCCGGCCCTATCGATCCTGTCGACGGGGGTATCTTTCGCAGCCGGCATCACGCCGCTGTATACCGGCAAGAACAGGCTGACCGAGGTGCCTTCACCCAACACTGATTCGATTTGCGCATGCCCGGATGCCTGACGTATGAAGTCCTGCACCACCGAGAGTCCCAGGCCGGAACCCGAACCCAGCGGTTTGGTGGTGAAAAACGGCTCGAACGCATGCTCGGCCACACTGGCCGGCATGCCCTGGCCGGTGTCCGTGACCCGTATCTGCACATAGTCACCCCTGTGCAGATCGGAACCCGGCGGGGGAGTGTCCAGAGTCAGCCTGAGCACCTCGACGGTCAGGCAACCGCCGTTGGGCATGGCATCGCGTGCGTTGATGCACAGGTTCAACAGGGCATTTTCGAATTGATGGGCATCGCAGTAGCACAGGGCTGAGTCTGAAACTGTCAGCAACTGGAATTCAATCTGCGGTGTCAGCGTTCTGGCAATCAGCTCTTTCATGCCCTCCATGAGCAGGGCGAGGTCGACCGTTTCACTCGCCAAGGGTTGCTTCCTGGCGTAAGCCAGCAGCCGATGTGTCAGTGAACTGGCCCTGTGGGTGGCGTCTCTGGCCAGCGTGACATAGCGCTCGACTTCACCGAATCGCCCCTGGAGGAGGCGCTGCTGGATCATCTCCTGGGTACCATTGATGATGGTGAGCAGGTTGTTGAAGTCGTGCGCCAGCCCCCTCGTCAATTGTCCGAGCGATTCCATTTTTTGACTCTGCTGCAACTGGGTGCTGACCCGTTCCAGTGCCTGCTGTCGCTCACGGTAGAGGGTGATGTCCCGTGCGATAGCAAAATAGAGGCCTGCACGCTCCGCGATTCTCCAGTTCAGGAGCAGGGGCTGGCCATTGCTGCGCACACTCTGGGTATCGAGTTCCGCTATGGGGCGATCACCGAGACTGCGCAAGGCGTCCGATAACTGTGCCGGTGAAATCAGACTGGAAAACGCGCCTTCCCTGAGCTGTTGCTCGCTCCAGCCGGTTTCGACCTGCCAGGCGGGGTTCATCGCCAGCACTTCACCGCTCTCGGACAGTGTGCAGATGAGGTCGGGAGACGCCTTCCAGATACCATCGCGCTCATCCGTGCGCCGTTGCACTTCGCCTTCAAGGTTTTTATTGACCTTGTCCAGTGCTCTGAGGCTGCGTCGCAACAGGGCGCAGACGATGGCTATGCCCAAGGTGACCAATCCGAAATTCAGGCTGTTGAGCCACGTCGTCGGGTCGTCTTCAAAACCGATCGGTCCTATGAAGAAATATTGTGCCGCGAGCACTGCCAGGACGCATCCCAGTACGGAGGGTCCTACACCAAACCAGAAGCCGATGAGCATCAAGCCGGGTATGAAGAATAGATAAGGGAGCGCCGTGGCTGACATCTGTGCACGCACAACACAGCACAACGCAACCACCAGCACAGCCCCCAGGTAGCGTGTCGGGCGCTTGAGATGAATTCGTTCCAAACGTTGAAGAACGTTGGCGGCCCGTCTAAAAAAACTGGACAAGAATGACTCCGGTGTTGAGGTTTCTGGCCATCATCATAGCTGGCAAGCGTCTAGGGCGCTGCCTGGAGGCTTTCCCCGTCAGTAACGGTCTGGCATTAGTTCCTTTGAAGGAGCATGAGGTTCCATCTTGCGGAGCCCTCAAGGATGAACAAACCGGCAATGTGCCACTCTTAAGGGCATGCGCCTTTCACACTGCAACTGGAGTTACCATGGACAATACGACAATCGAGCAGGATGAACGCTTGCGTCTGGTCGAGGTCGACCGTTTGACGTCCGAGCTTTCAAGCGGCTCGGACCCTGTGCTGAACAGCGTCGTATCCATGCTCTGCGCTTATTTCAATGTGCCGATCGCACTGGTCAGCATCATTGATCGCGACTATCAGATATTCAAGGCACGGATAGGTATGGCCCTGGAGCGTACGCCGAAGGAGCTGTCCATCTGTGCTCACTGCCTGGGGCAGGAGACGGTGCTGGAAATCTGCGATGCACAGACAGATTCCCGTACTGTCGATAATCCGTTGGTGACGGGGGACCCGTACATCCGCTACTACGCCGGGGCTGCCCTGATGGTCAGGCCCGGTGTGAGTGTAGGCCGCCTGTGCATCATCGACCGGAAGACGCGAGCGGCTCTGAACGAGCGCGATCAGGAGCTGCTGCGCAATGCCGCGCAGATTGTGGTGTCGCGACTGCAGTCCATCCACCAGCAACATTTTTACGACCCGATCACCGGGTTGCCCAATCGGCGGCGCTTCGAGGCTGACCTTCATGACGCCGATGCATTTGCCGGCCAACTGGCTGTATTGATCGAGCCGATTTCGGCATCTGGCATGGACAGACAGGTGAAGGCTCTGGGTGTGGAGTTTTTCACCGATTTCATGCTCGCGGTCAAGGAAGTCCTGTTGGAGGTGCTGCCTGCATCCGCACGTTTGTATCGGGTCAGTACCCTGAGCTCCTGACCCTGGTCGAGCCTTGCGAGGCGATGGCCTTGTCCGAACAACTCAATAAAATCGTCCTGGCGCTGAGCAGGCCGCTGCACTGTGGCAACGTGCCGGTGTTCGCGGACGTGGCTATCAGTGTTCTGGAACTGGGCGTAGAGGTCGATGCCTCACTCGACAGCCTGCGCCTGATGGCCAGCATGACCGACGCCGCACGTCAAAGCGAACATCGCTGGCTGGGTTATGACCCTGTGGTGGATGCCAGCCTGCGTCGCAGCACCACATTGCTCAACGACCTCGAGGCGGCGCTTATCGCTTCGGATCAATTGCGCCTCGTCTACCAGCCCAGGGTCGGCCTGGCCAATAATCGCTGTGTGGCAGTCGAGGCACTTCTGCGCTGGACCCATCCCACCTTGGGTCCGATCAGCCCTGCGGAATTCATCCCCTTGGCTGAAACGACCGCATCGATTCGTGGCATCACACGCCTGGTGGTCCGGCGTGTCTGCGAGCAACTGGCCCAATGGCAGGCTCAAGGGCTGCAGCTGTCGGTATCGCTGAACATCTCTGCGCTGGATCTGGGTGACGGCCACCTGTTCGAGGACTTGACCCGCGCGTTGAGCGAATACCGCCTGGACGCTCGCCATATAGAACTCGAGTTCACCGAGAGCGCACTCGTGACCGACTTCGATATGGTCCACCAGCAACTGCAACGCTTCCGAGACCTGGGTGTGGCGATTGGCATCGACGATTTTGGCAGTGGCTACAGCAACTGGGTGTATCTGCGCAGAATTCCCGCCACCAGCGTGAAGCTCGACCGCTCGCTGCTGGCCAACCTGCAGCCGGGGAACAATGAGTGGCACATTGTTCGAGGCCTGATCAGCCTTCTGCGCGACTTGAGTCTCACGGTCGTGGCGGAAGGTATAGAAACGGATTTACACCATCATCTCCTGCGTGGCTGGGGATGTGATCAGGGGCAGGGGTATTACTACGCCAAGCCCATGCCGCCCGAGGACCTCGTGGCCTGGTTGGCGAGGCCGGTGTGACGCCTTGAGCGGGCCCGCTTCCAGGGTCACCGGTTGGCCTTGAAGGCGGGTGATTTCTTCTTTGCCTGCTTGATGTCGCGCTTGCCGGCCATCTCTACCAGTCGCCGAAAAGTGGGGCATTCCAGGTGGGATGGCGCAGGGCAGTCGGCAACGTGGCGAAGGGTGTCGCGCAGGGCCGTCAGCTCGCGGATCTGGCGGTCAATCTCGTCAGCCTTGTGATGGAGCAAGGGGCGTGACAGGTCCGGCAGGCCATCCCTGCCGAACATGCCGGCAATCTCCCCAAGCGAGAAACCCGCTGATTTACCCATCGAAATCAGCTTGAGCTGCAACAGCACCTCGGGCGAAAACTGCCTGCGCAGCCCATGCCGTGCGATGGACGCGATCAACCCGGCTTCCTCGTAGTAGCGCAGCGCCGAGGGCCTGATCCCGCTCTTCGCCGACACCTCGCCAATATCCAGAAGTTTCATGCTTGACCTCAAGTTGACTTGAAGTTGCAAACTACTTTGAGTCTGAAATTCTGGAAAGGGGCAAGGTGATGAAATGGGCGCAATCGCTTGTATCGAAGAGAACACAAGCAGGCATCACGTTCACGCTGGCATTGTCGATGCTGCTGACCTCGCTCGGCACCAGCATTGCCAATATCGCGCTGCCCACGCTGGCCGAGGCGTTTTCGGCACCGTTCGCCCAGGTGCAGTCGGTGGTCGTCGCCTACCTGGCGACCCTGACGATCGCGGTCCTGATCGCCGGCCGGCTCGGCGACAGCTTCGGGCTGAAACCGATGCTCATGGCTGGACTGGCGATATTCGGCGTTGCCTCGGGGCTGTGCGGCGTTGCGCCCAACCTGTGGCTGCTGATCGGTGCGAGGGCGCTCCAGGGTATCGGCGCCGCCTTCCTGATGACGCTGGCCATGGCGTTGATGCGCCAGACGGCCAGTGAGGCGCGTATGGGGCGTGCGATGGGCCTGCTCGGTACCGTCTCGGCACTCGGAACAGCGCTGGGCCCCTCATTGGGAGGGCTCTTGATCGAGGTGACGGGATGGCGCGGGATCTTCTGGGTCCAGTTCCCGCTGGCGTTTATCGCCTTGATCCTGGCTGCCGTGACGCTGCCGGGCGACACCGGCGAGGGCACGACGCCCTCTGCAGGCGTGTGGTCGGTGCTGGGCTGGCGCCTGGTGCCCAACCTGCTTGTCAACGGCCTGGTGGCCGCTGTCATGATGACGACGCTGGTGGTGGGGCCCTTCTTTCTGGGCGTCGGTCTGGGCCTGAAGGCGGCGCAGGTCGGTTTTGTCATGGCCATGGGACCGGTGATTTCCATCTTCAGCGGGGTTCCCTCGGGACGGCTCGTTGATACCTGGGGCAGTGAACGTGCACTGGCCCTGGGACTGGCCCTGTTGGCGGCGGGCGCTCTCTTGCTCGCGTTTTTGCCGAACATGATCGGCGTTGCGGGCTACCTGATTTCCATTATCGTCCTGACGCCGGGCTACCAGCTCTTTCAGGCGGCCAACAACACCACCACGCTGGCAGACGTGCCCCAGGATCGGCGCGGCACCGTGTCGGGACTGCTCAGCCTGTCGCGCAATGTCGGCCTGATCACCGGGGCTTCCGTGATGGGGGCCGTTTTCTCGTACGGTGTCGGAACGCAAGCGTTCTCGCACGCCAGCGCTTTGGCGATCGCCTCCGGGATGCGCCTGACCTTCATACTGGCTGGCGTGATGATGATCGCCTCAATCGTGATCACCGTCGGTCGCGCCTCCTGTCGTTCGTGATAACAACACACCCCTCAGGCCCGGATAACATTGTTTTTCAAAGGGCCACGCTGCCCCCTGTAGTCCTGAAGCACCACGGTGTTTCATCGATGCGAGACCGTGATCCTTACACCTGCCTGGCGAACCCCTCTTGTCGACAGGGTGCTGTCCCCTTGCCTGGCAGGCATGGGCAAGACCCGCTTCAGGCTCGTACAAGTAATCACCCTGGGCCTGCGATTAGATTCAGTGTTTCGACGTGACGCACAAAGGGCAGGCGCATGTTCTTCAAGAAGCACAAACAGCCACAAGGGTCCGGCGAGGCCCGGCAACTGGAGCAGTCCACGCAGGAAAACGCGCGTCTTACACAGCAGTTGCAGGCGGCCACGCAGTTGGCCGAGCAACAGGCCATTCGCCTGGCGCAGGTTGAGCACGCGCTTGAAACCCTGCATCGGCAACTGGAGCCGATGCGCCAGCGGGAGCAGGCTCTCGACCTCGAGGTGCAACAGCACCTGCAGCGGGCTGGCCAGCATCAGTTGGAGGCCAGGGTCTGGGAACTGTTGCAGTCGACCCTGACCGAGGGCTGCTGGGACATCGCGGTGGTCAACGGCGATGTTCAGGACCCGGCCAGTTGCATGCGCTTTTCCAATCAGTTCCGCGTCCTGCTGGGGTACACCGCCCAGGAGCTGCCCGATGGCTGGGAGGCCCAGGTGGGTATTACCCATCCGGACGACCTGCCGAAGATGATGGCAATCTTCGACCGCGAAATCCTCGGTCTCCACGGCAGTGGCGAGTATGTTTTCGAGTACCGGATGCGGCACAAGAGCCGGGGCTATATCTGGTGCCGCGAGCGTGGCCGCGGGGTGCGCGATGAGCAGGGGCGATTGACCCGGGTGATTGGCGCGGTGCGCGACATCAGCGATGAGCGATCGGCCCAGTCAGCCCATCAGCAGATGCTGACGCAGAATCAGGCGACCTACGACCAGATTGCGACGGTGGTGGGGGTGATCAAGGGGATTGCCGACCAGACCAATCTCCTGGCGCTGAACGCGGCGATCGAGGCGGCCAGGGCGGGGGAGGTGGGACGTGGATTTTCCGTGGTGGCCGATGAGGTGCGCAAACTGGCGGAAAGTACCCGCCAGGCGACCCACCAGATTCAGACCATGTTGCACCAGCACAAACAATGAAGGGCATCGGCCACTGCCACGGCGGCGCGGGCACGGTTCATGCTCAGAACCACATCCGGATGCCGGCAACGAAACGCGCCTCATCCACGTCCCCATCCTCGTCGCGGATGAAGCCGGCGGTCCTGCCGTAGGCGCGGCTCCAGGTGACGCCGATGTAGGGGGCGAACTGGCGCACGACTTCATAGCGTAACCGCAGCCCGACTTCGGTATTGGAGAGGCCGGAACCCACGCCGCGTGCCGGGTCGTTTTTGCCATGGAAATTGGCTTCAGCGGTTGGCTGCAGGATCAGGCGATTGGTCAGGAGGATGTCGGACTCGCCTTTCAGCCGAACGGCTGTCCGGCCGTTTTCACCGATGAAGGCGG
Organism: Pseudomonas sp. Tof1; assembly: GCF_055390395.1. Lineage (NCBI taxonomy): Bacteria > Pseudomonadati > Pseudomonadota > Gammaproteobacteria > Pseudomonadales > Pseudomonadaceae > Pseudomonas > Pseudomonas sp. Tof1. Next base: position 2,829,670 of record NZ_AP024344.1, read on the forward strand.
TGGCCTGGGTTTCGAAGTCATAGAGCGGCATGCCCTGGACGCCGAACGCCGCCCAGGTCTGGGGCGATTGCGGCTTGAAATCCTGGCGTGCCCCTGCGACGGCGTCCCACCAGGGGCTGATCGAATGCCCGTACAGCAGCTGCAGCTCGGCGTCCTCGGTGGTGCGATCGGTACGCTGGCCTTCGGAGCGAAGCCAGAGCCGGTCGGTGTCCGTGCCCACCCAGCCCGAGGCTTCCCAGGCCAGGGTGCTGCCCTCGTTGGCAGACTGGTACTCGAGCTGGTCCAGCAGGAAAAAGCTGTTGATCCGGTTGTCATGGATCTGGTGCCCGCCCAATGGGGGTAAGGCGGCCTGGCGGTCGACGTCGGTCAGGGCCGGAATCGGCGTCCGGCTGGTCGCCGCCGGCGTAGCCGGGCCAGGGTTCATGCCGGAATGATTCATGGCACCATGATTCATGGCGCCGTGATCCATGCCTGGCATCGATCCCGGCGAGGGCACGCTATCCGTCTGCATGTTGCCGTGTCCCATCGCCGAATGGTCCCTCTCTTGAGCGGCGAAACCGCTCGCTCCACTCAGCAGGCCGAGGGCAGCGGTCAAGGTCAGCAGCGCGGGTCTTGCCAGGTTATTGCTCATGTTGCCCTGCCTTGGCCTGGTCACCGTACCAGGAGAATGGGGTATTGGCTGCAAGCGGGCCTGCCGCCGCCATGGGGAAAAGGGCGTTACGCTGCATCGGTGGGGTCATCTCGAATCTCCCGTCATTCTTCCACGCGGACTTCCCGGAACATGCCCATTTCCATATGGAACAGCAGGTGGCAGTGATAGGCCCAACGCCCCAGCGCATCGGCCGTTACCCGATAGCTTCGTTTTGAGCCGGGCGGCATGTCGATCGTGTGCTTGCGCACCCGGAAACGGCCGTTCTCATCCTCCAGATCACTCCACATGCCGTGGAGGTGGACGGGGTGAGCCATCATGGTGTCGTTGACCAGGGTGATGCGCAGGCGCTCGCCGTACCTGAGGCGCAGCGGTTCGGCATCGGAGAATTTGATGCCGTCGAAGGACCAGGCGAATTTCTCCATGTGGCCGGTCAGGTGCAACTCGAGCGTGCGGCCCGGCTCCCGGCCATCCGGGTCGGGGAAGGTGCTGCGCAGGTCCGCATAGGTCAGCACGCGGCGTCCGTTGTTACGCAGCCCGATGCCCGGATCGTTCAGCTTCGGTAGCGGGTTCGTCGCCTGCATGTCGACCAGGGGATTGTGCTTCTCCGAATCCGGATGGCCCTGCCGCGTTGTGCTCATGCCGGTCATGCCGGCGTGGTCCATGCCGGCCATCGTGCCGTGGTCCATGCCCGGCATACCGCCCGGCATGGCGCCGTGATCCATCCCGCCGTGATCCATGCCCATGTCATTCATGGACAGCAGGGGGCGCGGGTCGACCGCCGGCACCCGGGCTTGCAAGCCTTCGCGGACGGCCAGGGTGCCCCTGGCGTACCCGGTGCGATCCATGGACTGAGCGAAAATGGTGTAGGCCGGCTGGTCTTCAGGCTCGACGATGACATCGTAGGTTTCCGCAACGGCGATGCGGAACTCGTCGACCGAAACCGGATGGACGGGTTGCCCATCCGCGGCGACTATCGTCATCCTGAGGCCGGGAATCCGCACATCGAAATAGCTCATGGCGCAGGCGTTGATGAAGCGCAGGCGGATTTTCTCGCCGGGCTTGAATACGCCGGTCCAGTTGCCGTCCGGGGCCTGGCCGTTCATGAGGTAGGTGTACCCGCTCACGTCGGCCAGGTCGGTAGGGTTCATCCTCATCTCGGCCCACATCCTGCGATCGGCTAACGCGGCCGACCAACCCGTCTCGCTCACATCGCTGATGAAGTCCGCGACGGTCCGCTTGTGGAAGTTGTAGTAGTCGGACTGTTTCTTGAGCCTGGAGGCAACCCTCGCCGGGTCCTCGTCTGTCCAGTCGCTGAGCATGACGACGTAATCACGTTCGTGGGTGAATGGCTCGGGATCCCGGGCATCGATCACCAGTGCGCCGTACACGCCCACCTGCTCCTGGAGGCCGGAGTGGCTGTGGTACCAGTAGGTGCCGCTCTGGCGGACCTTGAACCTGTATTCGTACAGGCCATCGGGCGCGATGCCGTGGAAGCTCAGGCCTGGCACGCCGTCCATGTTCGCCGGCAGGATGATGCCGTGCCAGTGGAGGGAGGTATCCTGCCTGAGGCGGTTATGCACGCGCAGCGTGACGGTATCGCCTTCGCGCCAGCGAAGAGTCGGCCCGGGCAGGGAACCGTTGATTGCCATTGCCGTGCGTGGGGTGCCGGTGATGTTCACCGGCAGCTCACCGATGTAGAGATCGAAGTCGGTGCCCGTCAGCACATTCGGCTGGCCCGGGCTGGTCAGCGCCCAAACCGGGGCGCGCCACATGCCCAGCCCGCCCAGCAGGCCGGTGGCGGCCAGGCCCTTGACGAAGGAACGTCTCGTGGTTTTGCTTTGCATGCCGTTGCGTCCAGTCAGATGATTCGCGGGTCTCCAGGCAGGCCAATGCGGCCGGCCTGGTCCCTGGCTTCGTGATCAAGTTAGTGATCCCGTGCTGTCAGCGACCTGAGCCCGACATTACTTTTCCGTCAGCTTCTGGAGGGGAGATTCTGCTGTTCACCGATGGAACAGGTGGGGTCTGATGCCGGCTGCATAACTGAAGAGGGCCGCAACCTGCGGCCCTCAAGGTGAAACTCAAGGCACTTGGGGTGAAACGATAATCTTCACGTTGTGCTCCTTGTTGTTCACGAGCTCCTGGAAGCCCTTCTCGACGATGTCCTCAAGCTCGATGCGTCCGGTGACCAGCGGGGCGATGTCCAGGCGGCCGTCGGCAATGAAGGCGATCACATCGGCAAACTCGCCGTTGTAGGCCAGCGAGCCGAACACCTGCTTCTCGGTCGCCACCAGTTCGAAGAAGTTGAACGAACTGGGTTCCTCGAAGATGCCCACCAGCACGCAGGTGCCGGCCTTGCGGATGGCGTCGATGGCCAGCTTGGCAGTGTGCTGGTTGCCGATGCACTCGAAGCTGACGTCCGCCCCCAGGCCTTGGGTGAGGCGGCGCACCTCCGCCAGCACGTCGCATTCGTTCGGATCGAGCACATGGCTGGCGCCGACCTCACGGGCCTTGGCCTTGCGGGCCGAGGACATCTCCAGCGCGATCACCTGCGCGGCACCGGCGGCCTTGGCGCACATGATGGTGCACAGGCCGATGGTGCCCGCGCCGACTACGACCACGTTGCGCCCCAGCAGGCTGCCGGCCTTCTTCACCGCGTGCATGCCCACCGCCAGCGGCTCGATCAACGCCCCGGCTTCGGCGGGGAAGCCCGCGGGCAGCTTGTACAGCAGGTTGGCCGGTACGTTGACCCATTGGGCGAAGGCGCCGTTGTTCATCAGGCCGGTGAAGGCCAGGTTCTCGCAGATGTTGTACAGACCGTTGCGACAGTAATAGCAGGTCCCGCAGTGCTGGCAGGCGTCGGCCGCGACGACCTCGCCGCTGCTGAAGCCTTCGACGCCGGGGCCGAGCTTGACGATTTCGCCGCAGAATTCGTGGCCGAGAATGCACTGGCCCTTGATGCCGGTGAGCGGGTGTGGCGCTTGCACCGGTATGAACACGGGACCGGCGACGTACTCGTGCAGGTCCGAACCGCAGATGCCGCACCAGTGCACGCGGATCTGCACCCAGCCGGCTGGCGGGTCACCCGGCAGCGGCACGTTTTCCACACGGATATCGTTGCGGCCGTGCCAGACCGCGGCACGCATGCTGTTGGTGTTGAGGGTCATGGCTGTCTCCTGGGGCCCGGCCCTATGGGCGGACCCTCGTTGGTCAATGGCGTTTGAGGAAGTCCAGCAGCAGGGCGTTGACCGCCTCGGCGTCTTCGAGCTGGAGCATGTGGGCCTGTTTGGGCAGCACGTGAACTTCGGCAGGCAGCCCCTCGGCGTGGCTGGCCGGGATGATCGCGTCCGCCTCGCCCCAGATCACCAGGGCCGGATGTTCGGCGGTATCCAGGACATGGCGCAGGTCGTGCTGCTGCCGGCCGTTGGCGAAGAGCTGGTCGGCAAGCTGCTGCAGCGCCGTGCCCACACCTTCGAGCCGCTTGTACTTGAGCATGTCCTCGAGCATCTGCCGGTTGACCAGCGCCGGGTCGGAGAACAGTTGCACCAGCTGCGGCTTGAGCTCGTTGCGGCTGTTGGCCCTGACGAAGCCTTGCAGGTAGTCGCCGTTGATCTGCGTGCCCAGCCCGGCGCTGGCCAGCAGGCTCAACGTGCGCACCCGCCGAGGCGCCAGCCGTGCGGTATTGAGCGCCACCGCGCCGCCCATGGAGTGCCCGGCCAGGTGTGCCTGCTGGATATCGAGGTGATCGAGCAGGGCGAGTACCGCGCCGCTCAATTCGTCGAGGTCGCCGCGTTGCAGCGTCTTGCCCGACTCGCCATGGCCCGGCAGGTCCAGAGCGATGACCCGGCGTCCGGCCGCCAGCGCCTCGTGGTTGAACAGCCAGTTGTTCAGGTCGCCGCCGAAACCGTGGATCAGCACCAGCGGTACGCCGCCTTCGCCGCGCTCGAAGTAACGCACGACACGCCCCTGCAGCTCGACTTTCTGTGGTGTGGGCCCGCTGTCAGCCTCGCTGCCGCCGTTCGGAACGAACTCGGCCTGGAAGCGCCTGACCACTTCGTCGATCTCTTCGTCGCTGGCTTCACCTTCGACGACCACGCCCAGCAGGGCGCCGACCGGCAGGACTTCTTCCTCGCGTGCCACCTGCCGGCGAAGGATGCCGCTGAAGGGCGCCTCGACGCTGCTGCTGATCTTGTCGGTCTCCACATCGAGCACCTCGTCGCCTTTCTCGATGACGTCGCCGTTATCTTTGAGCCACGAGTCGATACGCCCCTCGGTCATCGACAGGCCCCACTTGGGCATGGTCAGGGTATGGATTCGGCTCATGCCACCTTCCTCCCTTGCACCAGTTCCAGGACCGTGGCCTCGATCTTCGCCGCGCTGGGGATATACAGGTCTTCCAGGGCGTCGGAGAAGGGCACCGGTGTGTGCGGCGCGGTGACCTGGCGGATCGGGCCCTTGAGCGAATCGAACGCCTGTTCGGCCACCAGCGCGGCGATGTCGGTGGCCATGGAGCAACGGGGGTTGGCCTCGTCGATCACCACCAGGCGACCGGTCTTTTCCACGCTTTCGAGGATGCTGTCGGCGTCCAGCGGGCTGGTGGTGCGCAGGTCCAGCACCTCGCAGGAGACTCCCTGGCGCGCCAGGCTGGCGGCGGCGTCCATGGCCAGGTGGACCATGCGCCCGTAGGTCACCAGGGTCACGTCATCACCCTCGCGCAGGAAGTTGGCTTCGCCGAAGGGCACGGTGTACAGCTCCTCCGGCACCTCGCCCTGCATCGAGTAGAGCAGCTTGTGTTCGCAGAAGATCACCGGGTCGTTGTCGCGGATGGCCTGGATCAGCAGCCCCTTGGCGTCATACGGCGAGGACGGGCAGACCACCTTGAGCCCGGGGATATGCGTCCAGAGCGCGGTGAGCATCTGCGAGTGCTGGGCGGCGGCGCGCAGGCCGGCACCGACCATGGTGCGGATCACCAGCGGGGTCACCGCCTTGCCACCGAACATGTAGCGGAACTTGGCCGCCTGGTTGAGGATCTGGTCCAGGCAGCAGCCGGCGAAATCGACGAACATCAGTTCGCACACCGGGCGCAGGCCACGGGTCGCGGCGCCCACGGCGGCACCGACGTAGCCGATCTCCGACAGCGGGGTATCCAGCACGCGGCCGGGGAACTGGTGGAACAGGCCCTTGGTGACGCCGAGCACGCCGCCCCAGGCGTCGTCCTCACCGGGTGCGCCAGCACCGCCGGCGTTATCCTCGCCCATGATGAACACCGTCTGGTCGCGGCGCATTTCCTGGGCCAGGGCTTCGTTGATGGCCTGCTGGTAACTGATCTTTCTGGCCATGATGGCTCTCCTCTTGTTGTTCCATGGGCCGGGGTGCGGGTCTGTCGCACGGCGCCCGGCGGCTGATCTCAGGGGTAGGCGACGTACACGTCGCTCAGCAGGTCGGCTGGCGACGGCTTGGGATCGGCCTTGGCCCGCAACACGGCTTCATCGATGCTCGCGTGCACTTCGGCGTCGATGCCGTCCAGGGCGCTGGCCTGCAGCAGGCCGGCGCGCACGGTGCGTTCGCGGAACTGCATCAGGCAGTCGCGGGTTTCGCGGTAGTGCTTGACCTCATCGGGGGCACGGTAGGTCTGGGCATCGCCTTCGAAGTGGCCGTAGTAGCGGGTGAGTTTCACCTCGATCAGCGACGGGCCCTCGCCGGCGCGGGCGCGTTCGATGGCGGCCCCGGCGGCTTCGTGCACGGCGAAGAAGTCGAAGCCGTCCACCGTCACCCCGGGCATGCCGAAACCGGCGGCACGGTCGGCGATGTGATCGCAGGCCACCGACCAGTTCGAGGCCGTGGCCTCGGCGTAGCCGTTGTTCTCGGCAACGAAGATGCACGGCAGGTTCCACACCGAGGCCAGGTTCATCGCCTCGAACACCGCACCCTCGTTGGAGCCGCCGTCGCCGAAGAAGGCCACGGCCACCGCGCGGTTGCCCTTGAGTTTGGCGGCCAGTGCCGCACCGGCCGCCAGCGGTGCGCCGGCGCCGACGATGCCGTTGGCGCCGAGCATGCCCTTGGACAGGTCGGCGATGTGCATGGAGCCACCCTTGCCCTGGCAGACGCCGGTCTTCTTGCCGTAGATCTCGGCCATCATGCCGTACACGTCCACCCCCTTGGCGATGCAGTGACCGTGGCCGCGGTGGGTGGAGGCGATACAGTCCTCGTCGTCGAGGTGGGCCATGACCCCGGCGGCGGAGGCCTCCTCGCCGGCGTACAGGTGCACGAAGCCGGGAATCTCGCCGGTGGCGAACTCCACGTGCAGGCGTTCCTCGAAGGCGCGAATGGTGCGCATCACGCGATAGGCATGGAGCAGTTGTTCAGTCGGTAGCGTGGACATTTTCTTGTTCTCCAGGGTGGTTCACGGGCTTGCCGGCAACGGCCAGCAGGTGATGGTGGGCGGCGAAGGCCAGGGCGGCCTCGACGTCGATGCTCAGCGGGCCGTCAAGTTCGAGGGTGATGCTGGGGCGGTCGGCGGCGACGAACTCGATCTCGCGTTCACCGTCCAGCGCCAGGGTGCCGGCGGCCAGCAGCGGCAGGCGCGGCACACCCGGTTCGAGGCTGCCGCTGGCGACGATGCCGCAGGCTTGCAGCAGGCCCGGAGCCAGCGGCGCCAGCAGTGCCTCGTCAGCCTGCGGGGAGAGGCGCAGCCAACTGCCGCGGGGACAGCGCCGCGACACCGGGTTCCACAACCCGCACAGCGAGGACAGGCCGATGGCGTGGGGCTCGGCGAACGCCGCGTGGATTTCCGCCAGGTCCTCGGCGCGGCTGATGGCGCGGGCGCCGGTGAAGGTCAGCGGCGAGGCGGCGACCTCCACCAGGGCGATCTCGTCGATACCCCGTGCCGCCAGCCGCACGCGCAGGCGCTTGTTGCGCCGCAGGCCGACCTGCGGGGGAATCCGCCCGCTGGCATAGAGCCCGCCGGCCAGCCCGGCCCCGGTGGCCTCGCGCAGCTCCGGGAAGGCGTTGTTGGTTCCGGTGGACAGGCACAGCAGGGGGATGTCACCGACCTCGGCGGCCACTGCCTTGTGCGTGCCGTCGCCACCGAGCACGGCCACCAGGCTGACGCCTCGCTCGACCAGCAGGCGCGCGGCCAGGCGGGTGTCCTCCACGCTCTGGCGCAGCGGCATGTCGAGGAACTCCAGGCGTGGCCAGCGGCTTTCGCGGGCGTGGCGGCCGCTGCTCGCCTTGAGCACGGCGGCGGCGATGCCGGTCATGTCCGGAGGCATCAGCACCTCCTCGATGCCGGTGGCACCGAAGGCGCCCAGCAGGCGCTGGACCACGGCGGCCTTGTCGGTGCTGGAGTAGAGCCCGGCATTCGCGGTCAGGCGGCGCAGGTCCCGTCCCGAGGCGGGGTTGGCGATGATGCCGACACGCAGGGCGGCGCTCATAGGGACAGGCCGCCACCGACGGCGTTGATCAGGGCGACCTTGGCGGCCAGGAAGCAGGGCGAAGCAACAGTTGCGGACATGAGGCACCTCTGATTGTTGTTGTGGGTGCGGGATGACGTCCCGGTGTCTGCCGGGTCATAGCAAGGGCGGTGCCAGGGCGCTGTTCATGACGGCGCATGTGGCGGGCCAGAGCGGTTGGTGCCGTATCGGGCGGGGCCTGGGACCACAGCCGAATGAGACGGGCCATGTCAGCCTGCCCGGCGTTGCGGTGAGACGTTGAGACGCTGCGTCTCAGTCGGCCGCCGTCTGTTCGTGGCACTTGTCCCGCAGGCGAGGCGGGGCTTAAATGAGCGCAACAAGAACAATGAAACACGCCGTGGAGGCCCCATGCTTCCTGCCTACTCCAGAGCCCACGTGGACTGTGTCAGCCGTGTGTTGCGTCATGCTGGCCGCTTGCCTGAAGCGCCGGTACCGAACCTGATCCTCGACTCCTGGCGCCGCTCGATGGAGCAGCACCACCTGGATCCGGGCTCCCTGCAGGGCCCGCGGATCCTGAGCCAGACGCTGCTCAGGGAATACCGCGAGCGCGCCGAGAGCTTCCTGTGCATCGCCGGCGAGGAGGTCTCGCGGTTGCATGGCCGGGTGCGCGACGCCGACTACTGTGTGCTGCTCACCGACGCCCAGGGCAATACCATCGACTATCGCGTGGAGTCGGCGATCCGTGCCGATTGCCGGCGTGCCGGGCTGTACCTGGGAACCTGCTGGTCGGAAGGCGAGGAGGGCACCTGTGGCGTGGCCGCGGTGCTGACCAATGGCGTCCCGGTGACGGTGCACAAGCGTGACCATTTCCGCGCCGCCTTCATCGGCCTGACCTGCTCGGCGGCACCGGTGTTCGACCCCTGGGGCGAGCTGCTCGGTGTCCTCGACGTGTCGGCCGTCGAATCCCCGGATGACCGCCGCAGCCAGCACCTGATCCGGCAGATGACCGTGCAGAGTGCCCGTGACATCGAAAACGCCTTCTTCATGCACAGCACCCGTGGCCTGTGGGTGTTGCGGGCACACGCCGCCCCGGGCTATGTCGACAGCCAGCCGGAGTTTCTCTTCGCCTGGGACGCCGACGGTTGCGTACAGGCGCTCAACCCCTCGGCCCGGCATTACCTGCTGGAGCGCCATGGACAACTGCCACGGCACATCGGCGAGGTCTTCGACCCGGACCTGTTGCACGCGGCCGCCGACGAACATCCGCGGCATGTTGCCGAGCACGGCCTGCATATTCGTCTGAGCGTTCCCCGGGGCGCGCACAAGAGGGCGGTTGCGCGCCACGCCGCCGGCGAACCGGATCCGCGGATCGCCGAGAGCCTGCGCCTGGCGGTCCGCGTCAAGGACCGCAACCTGCCCGTGCTGATCCATGGCGAAACCGGCGCCGGCAAGGAGGTCTTCGCGCGCCAGTTGCATGAGCAAAGCGCGCGGCGCGACAAGCCCTTCGTGGCGCTCAATTGCGCCGCGATCCCCGAGAGCCTGATCGAGAGCGAGCTGTTCGGTTATGTCGCCGGCGCCTTTACCGGTGCCGAGCGCAAGGGCGCGCGCGGGCTGCTGCAGCAGGCCGATGGCGGCACGTTGTTCCTCGACGAGATCGGTGACATGCCGCTGGCCCTGCAGACACGCCTGCTGCGGGCGCTGGCCGAGGGCGAAGTGGCGCCGCTGGGGGCGGCGCGGCGGCAGGCGGTGGACATTCAGGTGATCTGTGCCAGCCACCGCGACCTGGCGAGCCTGGTGGCCGAAGGCGCCTTTCGCGAGGACTTGTATTTTCGTCTCAGCGGTGCGCGTTTCGAACTGCCGCCGCTGCGCGAGCGTAGCGACAAGCTGGACCTGATCAACCGCATCCTCGACGAGGAAGCCGCACGCTGCGGCATGCGCCTGGGGTTGGGGGCTGCGGCCCTGGAGTGTCTGCTGGGCTACAGCTGGCCGGGCAACGTGCGCCAGTTGCGCCATGTCCTGCGCTACGCCTGCGCCATCTGTCCGGGTGACAGCATCCGCCTGGAGGACCTGCCCGAGGACCTGCACGGCCGCTTGCCACCGGTGCGGGCGGAGGGCCCCGCCAGCCCGAGCGCCAGGCGTTGCTCGAGGCCCTGGTGCGCCATCGCTGGCAGCCGGGGCCGGCGGCGCAAGCCCTGGGTATCTCCCGGGCGACCTTGTATCGGCGCGTGAAGCAGCATGACATCGTGATGCCGCGGGTCAAGCCCCATGAACCGGTGCCAGGCCGTTGAAACCCTCCAACGGTCGGCAACGGAGGCGGGCGCCGGGGCAGCGCCCGCAGCGAATCAGAAACCGTACAGGCTGACAGGGTTGTCGCGCAGGATCAGGGCGCGGGTGCTTTCCTCAGGCGCCCAGGCCAGCAGCAGGTCCAGGACAGAGGCATCATCCGGCTTCTGCCCGCTGGTGAGTGTCGGGTGTGGCCAGTCGCTGCCCCAGAGCATGCGCTGGGGGTAACGACCGATCAGGTGGCTGGCCACCCTCCCGACATCCTCGAACCCCGGAGCGCCAACCTTCGAGCGCACGTACGGTGCCGAGACCTTCACCCATGCCCGACCGCTGTCGAGCAATTGCACGAGCGAGGCAAATGCCGCCGACTTGAGACCTTCAGGCTGGGGGACGTGGCCCATGTGGTCGATGACGATGCTCCCTGGCAATTTGAGCAGCCGCGGCGCCACTTCCGGCAGCAAGGGCCCGGTTGCGAACTGGACATTCCAGCCCAGCTCGTTGACCCGTGCGCCCAGACGTTCGAGATCGTCCAGGGCGGTACCGCCGAGGCTGAGGTTGAAGCGGATACCCCGTACGCCGGCGTCCTGCAGGCGGGCCAGTTCGGCGTCGGTGACCGAACCATCCACCACGGCGACTCCGCGCGCATCCCCCCGGCTGCGCAGCAGGCCATCGAGCATGACGCGGTTGTCGGTGCCGTAGGTGGACGGCGTCACGATCACCATGCGGCGGATGCCCAGGCGTTTCTGCAGCGCGCGGTAGTCCTCCAGCGAGGCATCGGGTGGCAGCAGGGTGGCGTCGGGGGCCGCCGGGATACGGCTGTCGTACAGGTGCATGTGGCAGTCCACGCTGCCAGCCGGCGGAGTCAGTCGGGGGCTGGCTTCCCCCTCGCTGAAGGGCACCTTGGCCAGGGCGCCCATGGAGGCGGCGGCGCCGAGTGCGCCTCCCGCCAGCAGGAAATGACGACGTGACAGGGACATCGGGTATACCTCGATTATTGTTGTTCTGGGGGCACGATACCCACCGCCGAGGGCGGAGGTGGGTATCGCGGGGAGGGGCAGCGAGTTACTTGGCGCTGGCCGCGGGGACGGGTGCGGCCTGCTCAAGCTGGCGTTTGCGACCGATGACCAGCACGCTGATGCCGGCGAAGGTGCACAGGGCTGCCAGTGGCATCAGCGCCAGGGCATAGCTGCCGGTGGCATCGTGGATGGCGCCGTAGGCGTTGACCATCAGGCCGCCACCGATCAGGTTGGCCATGGCCCCCACGGCGGCCAGGCCGGCGGCGGCGGTGGATGACGAAAGCCAGCCGGAAACCAGCGCCCAGAACGGGCCTTTCATCGAGTAGGCACCGACCAGCACCAGGGTCAGCATGAACACCGTGGCGGCCAGCGACGAGGTGAACAGGGTCATCAGCAGGCCGGCGGCGATCAGCAGCAGGGTCATGGCGGTGTGCCAGCGGCGTTCACCGGTACGGTCCGAGCTGCGGCCCCAGATGATCATCAGTACCGAGGCGATGCCGTAGGGGATGGCATTGACCAGGCCGATCTGCAGGGAAGTCAGGCCGAAGGTCTTGAGCAGTTGTGGCGCCCACACGCTCATGGTGCTGCCCGCCGCGGAGGCTCCCGAATAGATCAGCGCCAGCACCCAGATATCCTTGTGGCGCAGCAGCTTCCACAGGGAAATGTGGCCGATGGCGGTCTTTTTAGAGGCTTCGTCAGCCAGGCGGCTGGTGAGCCAGGAGCGTTGCTCGTCGGTGAGCCACTGGGCCTGCTCCGGACGGTCGGTCAGCACGAACAGGCAGGCGATACCCAGCAGCACCGCCGGGATGCCTTCGAGGATGAACAGCCAATGCCAGCCGCGCATGCCCATCCAGCCGTCCAGTCCCAGCAGCAGGCCCGACAACGGCGAACCGATGAAGTTGGCCGCCGGAATGGCCACCATGAACAACGCCACCATGCGGGCACGGTAGGCCGACGGCAGCCAATAGGTGAGGTAGAGCAGCACGCCGGGGAAGAAGCCGGCCTCGGCCGCCCCCAGCAGGAAGCGCATCACATAGAGCGAGTTGGCCCCCTGGACGAAGGCGGTGCCGGCGGAGATCAGGCCCCAGGTGATCATGATCCGGGCAATCCAGATTCGTGCGCCGTAGCGCTGCATGGCCAGGTTGCTGGGGACTTCGATGAGGAAGTAGGCGAAGAAGAACAGGCTGCTGGCGAAGCCGAAGACCTTGGCTGTCAGGTTAAGGTCCGCATTCATCTGCAGCGAGGCCATGCCGATGTTGCCGCGGTCGATGATCGCGATCAGGTAGCAGACGATGAGGAAGGGTAGCAGTCGCCAGGCGACCCGCCGCATGGTACTGCGCTCGAGTGCGTCAGGCTGGGAAGTTGCAGGATTCATGGGGCTCTCCGATTGTTTTTTTTCTGGAGTTTCGCTGGGTGAAGGCGCTCGGCCGGGCAACGGCCGGGCGCCTGTCTATCGATCAGTTGTCGAGCAGGTGGCGATTGACGACGCAGCGCGGATCCAGGGCCTTGCCCGCCCAGGTGTCGAGTACCTGGCCCAGGGCGACCAGTCCGACCCGATCCCTGGCTGCTGAGGTGTTGGCGCCGACATGGGGAGTGGCAACCAGTGTCGGCAGCCCCCACAGCGGGCTGTCGGCAGGCGGCGGCTCGGGGTTGAAGGTATCCAGGCCGGCACCGGCGATCCTGCGCTCGCTCAGCGCCTGTACCAGGGCGTCGGTGTCGATCAGCTCGCCCCGTGCGGTGTTGATCAGGATGCACTCGGGACGCATGCGGGCGAACTGATCGGCAGCGATCAGGTTGTGGTTGCTCTCGGTCAGCGGGCAATGCAGGCTGATGATATCGCTTTCGCTCAGCAGGCGATCGAAATCCTCCTCCCGCTCGACATGGGCGCGCTCCGGTAACTGCTTGAGGTAGGGGTCGTATACCTTGACCTTCATGCGCAGGGGCGCGACCAGGTCCATGAGAATGCTGCCGATCGAGCCCAGCCCGACCAGGCCGAGGGTCTTGCCGAACAGCTCGATGCCGTTGGCCGAGCTCTTGTCCCAGTGCCCATCGCGCATCCGCGCATCGAGCAGCGCGGTTTGCCGGGCCACGCTGAACATCAATGCAAAGGCATGCTCGGCCACGGACTGGGCGTTGGCACCGACCGCGATGGAGACCGGGATACCGTGATCCGCGGCGGCCTGGATGTCGATGGTGTTGTAGCCGACACCATGCTTGGCGATCACCTTGAGTTTGCTCGAAGCCTGGATCATGTCGCGGGTCAGCTTGCCCTGGCGAACGATGATCGCGTCGGGCTGCTCGGCGCGGATGATCGCTTCCAGCTCCTGCTCCGGCAGATACGGTGTGGTCGGGATCACTCGGATGCCGTGCTCGGCGGCGAGTGTCATGGCATCGGCGGCGAGTTCAGGGCCGGTAAGCAGCAGGGTGCGGGACATCGTGAGTACCTTGTTCTTGTCTGGGCAAATGCGCTCGCTCGGAAGCGGCGATGGATTAACCCTAACATAATGAAATGACGTTGCAAGAAAATGATTCTGCTATTCGTCTAGTCCACGAATGTAGGTTGAAAAAGCATTTGCCAATGCAAATATGAAATGACATTCTAAAAATGTGATTCGGCAGCCGTCGAAGACATCCAATAAAAACCAAGAGAGGTAGGTCACATGAGCATTGGCTTCCAAGTGCTTGAGCGCGCGCGCAAGGTCGGCACAGAATGGGTTGGGCGCTATCGCGAGGTTCCGGTCGCCAACGTCAGCGACTCGATGAATCGCATGACCGCAGGCGGAGCCCGACTGCGCCCGATGCATCGCGCAGGCGTACTCGCCGGCCCGGCACTGACCGTCAAGGCGCGCCCTGGTGACAACCTCATGCTGCATTACGCGATCGATATCGCCGAGCCCGGCGATGTCATCGTGGTGGACGCCGGAGGCGACCTGACCAACGCCCTGATCGGCGAAATGATGGTGGCCTACGCGGTCAAGCGGGGTGTGGCCGGTATCGTGGTCAATGGCGCGATCCGTGATGCCGCGAGCATTGGCGAAGGCGACTTCCCGATGTTTGCCGCCGGTATTTCGCACCGGGGGCCGTACAAGGATGGTCCGGGTGAGATCAACGTACCGATCGCCATTGATGGTATGGTGATCGAGCCGGGCGACCTGGTCATCGGTGATGACGATGGCCTGCTGTGCGTGCCTTACGACCATGTTGCCGAAGTCTACGAGCGTGCGACCGCCAAGCATGCTGCCGAAACCGCCCAGATGGAGCACATTGCCCAGGGTACCAATGACCGCTCCTGGGTCCTGGATTCCCTGAAGAAGAAAGGTTGCCTGCTGCCGGGCTGATTCAGCACAGAATGCATACCTCGCCACCGGTATGCACGAGGCGATGAGTTGGACACGGACGCGGGCCTATTGAGGATACGCAGTCTTGTCCGATTCATCGTCGTCTCGTCGTAACCCGTGGCCCGCGGCCGTTCGGGCGCTCGCTTATCGCAACTTCCAGATCTACTTCATTGGCCAGGGTGTCTCGACCCTGGGCAAATGGGTGCAGCAGGTCGCCTTGTCCTGGCTGGCCTATCACCTGACAGGCTCGGCCGTCCTGCTGGGCCTGATCACCTTTCTTTCGCTGGCCCCCCAGCTGGTGATCGGTCCGCTCGCCGGTGCCTGGATCGACCGCCATGACAAGCGCCGGTTGTTGATCGCCGTGCAGGGGATGCTGGTGGTGCAATCGCTTGTCCTGGCCCTGGCAACCAGCCAGGGCTGGATCGATGGGGTGTTCATCGCCGTAATGGCGCTGCTGCTGGGTTTGCTCAATGCCCTGGAGACTCCTTTACGCCAGGCGCTGATCGGCAGTTTCGTCGACGACCCCGCGGACTTGCCGAACGCCCTGGCGCTCAATGCCATGCTCATCAATGCGGCGCGTTTCGTCGGCCCACCCCTGGCGGGCGGCCTGATCGCCCTGGCTGGCGAAGCGCCCTGTTTCCTGCTCACGGCCCTGGGGTTCCTGGCGTTGCTCGGTGGCCTGCTGAAGGTGCGCGGCACGCCGGCGCCCAAGGCCGCCGGATCGACTGCCCAGGTGTTTCGCGAGGGGCTGGCCTACATGTGGCGCAGCCGAAGCGTTCGCCAGCTCATGGGCAACGTCATCATGGTGAACCTGCTGGCCTCCTGCTACGCCGCCTTGCTGCCCATTCTGGCCAAGGCCGTGTATGCCGGCGATGCGCGTATTCTCGGCTGGCTCTGGGGGGCGGCAGGGGCGGGCGCATTTGTCGCCACCCTGGTGCTGGCGGTCGGGGGAGCGCAGCAGCGCTTGCGGCGCTTTACCGATGCCGGTGCGCTGCTCTGCGCGGTGGCCCTGATCGGACTGTGGCTCTCGGAGGCGCTGCCATGGGCGCTGCTGGCCCTGGGGCTGCTGGGGTTTGGCATCACCTTGAACAACGTCAGCACCAACATGCAGTTGCAGAGCACTGCGCCGGCCCAGTTGCGTGGTCGCGTGGTCGCGTTCTACATCGCCATGCGTTTCGGTTTCGAAGCGCTGGGCGGCATGTTGGCGGGGTTGATGGCCGCCCATTGCGGTGCGCCGGCAACCCTGGGGATTGCCGGCGGCCTGTTGGCGGTCGGTCTTCTGGTGATCCTGGTCGCGCGGCGCCCTTTGCGATAAGGCGCCACGCGGCGGCTCAGGCGTGACTGTCGAGTGCCCGGGGCTGTGCCGGCTGCTGTTTGGCCGGGTCGCCCAGCCAGATCATCAGGCAGGTACCGATCAGCAGGATCGACGCCACGGCGAAGAACGGCAGGGTAAAACTGTGGGTCGCATCCTTGATCAGGCCGATCAGGAAGGGACCGGTGAAACCGCCCAGGTTGCCGATCGAAACGATCATCGCCAGGCCTCCCGCCGCGGCGCGGCCGGTGAGGAATGTCGAGGGAATGGCCCAGAACGTTGCCTGGAACGACAGGATGCTGGCCACGGCCACGCAGAGGCTGGCGATCCTGAGCACTGGATGGGTCGTAAGGGCGGCGGCAACCAGGGCCACTGCGGCCAGCGCCAGGGCCGCCACGACATAGGGCAGTCGCCGTTGGCTGCGGTTGGCCAGACGGGCCCACAGGGTCATCGACACCGCACCCAGCAGATAGGGCAGGGCCACCACCAGGCCAACCATCCCGTTGCTGATGCCCAGGCCCTTGATGATCTGGGGTAGCCAGATACCGATGCCGATGGAGCCGACGATACAGCAGAAATTGATGGCGGCCAGGGTAAACACCTTGGGGTTGGTCAGGGCGGCGCGCAGGGTATTGCCGTGCGATGCGCCAATGGTCCGCTGCTCTTTGGAAATCCTTTCGCTGAGCCAGGCTTTTTCGCGCGCGGTCAGCCACTTGGCCTTCGCCGGGGTATCGACCAGCACGAACAGGCAGGCAACGCCCAGCAGCACGGCCGGCATGGCCTCGGTCACCAGCAGCAACTGCCAGTTCTTCAGCCCCCAGACGCCGTGCTGTTCCAGCAGCCAGCCGGACAGCGGCGAGCCGACGATGTTGGCAACGGGAATTCCCAGGAGGAATGCCGCAGTCGCCTTGGCCCGCCATTTGCCCGGGAACCAGTAGGTGAAGTACAGGTACACCCCGGGGTGAAGCCCGCTTCGGCCAGGCCCAGCAGGAAGCGTGCGATGCTGAAACTGATGGGGCCGGTGGCGAACGCCGTCGCCATGGAGACCAGGCCCCAGGTGATCATGATCCGCGCAATCCACACGCGTGCGCCGAAGCGTTGCAGCAGCAGGTTGCTGGGTATTTCAAAGATGAAGTAGCCGAAGAAAAACAGCCCTGCGGCCCAGCCGAACAAGGTTGCGGTCAGGCCCAGGTCCTGGTTCATGCTGATGGCGGCGAAGCCGACGTTGGTGCGATCCAGGTAGCTGATCACATAGCAGAGGAAGATGAACGGGATCAGTCGCCAGAGAACGCGGCGCATGAGGCGTTCGCCCTCGGCGTCGTCGAGCGGCGCCGCAGCGTTGGGAGTGTCGTGGGACATGTCATTACTCTTTTTGTAATTGTTGTGTGAGCCGTATGGCTGTCAGCTATGGGAATACAGGGGCAGCCCAGGGCTGGCGGTACGAACCTGGAGGATGCTGCCGGTCTCGGATTCGGTGATGAACAGGGTCTGTCCATCGTCGCCGCCAAAGGCCAGGTTGGTGTTGCTGATCCCGGCGCAAGAGACGATGCGCTCCAGGGGCTCCGCGACTCTGGACAGCTTCCAGACCGAACCGAAACCGGTGTGGGCGACATAGAGGTTGCTCTGGGCATCGAGGGCCAGGCCATCCGGGCCGCCGAGGCCGCCATGCAACTGGGCGAAGACGCCCACCTTGCCGATGATCGAGCCGTTGCCCAGGGGGATTCGCCAGATCTGCTGGGCGCGGGTCACCGCGATCAGCAGGTGGTTCAGGTGCGGGTCGAAGACGATGCCGTTGGGGCTGGGGATCGTATTGAGCAGGCAGGTGAGATTGCCGCCGGCGTCGAGCTTGTACACGCGCCCACTGGCATCCTGCAGGCCGGTCTGGCCCTGGTCGGTGAAGTACAGGTCGCCGTTGGGGGCGAACACCAGGTCATTGACGCCCTTGAAACCTTCCGAGCCTGCGGACTCCAGCAATGGCTCGATCCTTGCGCTCTGCGCATCGAGCACCATGATGCCGCGCTTGTAGTCGGTGATGAAGATTCGCCCATCCTGGTGGATTTTCAGGCCGTTCGGCCAACCGTCGTACTGGCAGACCAGTTCCCATTCTCCCTGGCGGGAGATGCGAAAAATCCGGCCGTTGGGGATGTCGGTCACGTAGAGGTTGCCTTGACGATCAAAGGACGGGCCTTCGAGAAACGAGTCGATGGCTCGGCCCTGGCGATTGGCATTGGCCCACGCAGTGGGGCGGACATCGCGGTAGCGATCGGGCAGGCGTGTGAAAACGGTGGTTTCGGTGCGCGGTGGCGCGGCGAAGAAGCTCATGGAGGCTCCGGGCGACAGGGGCGCAACAGGGCGCCTGGTTGTTGTTATGTTTCGCAATCTAATGCAATGCCATTTCAAAATAAATCATGAGTTTTAAAAAAGCGATGCCGAATGTCCGGTATTTCCGAATTTTGCTGCGCTGTAAAAATGCGATTGACGGTTGGCGCGGTTGTGAATAGCTTAAAAAAGGAATGTCATTCTAAAAACAAGAAAAATGGAGGTTCCCATGCACAGCCATTCCCGGCACGGAGCGTGCCGTTCAAGGTTGTCGTTCAAGGCGCTGTCCCTGGCCGTGAGCGTCTTCACCCTCAGTGCCGCGGCGCAGGCCGAGCAGGCCAGGGTGACCCTGGCGATCCAGTACGGATATGCCTATCTGCCCGTCACGGTCGCGGACAAACTGGGGTTGTTCCAGAAACAGGCCCAGGCCCATGGGCAGCCGGAAACCACGTTCGAGATCAAGCGCATCAGTGGGGCTCCGGCGATCAACGATGCCTTGATCAGCGGTAACGTCGACATTGGCGGCTACGGCTTGTCCGGTACCCTGATCGCCTGGGAGAAAACCCGAAAATCCCTGGATGTGCGGGCGCTCTGTGGGCTGGTGGCCGGTGATAACGGATTATTCGTGAACGATCCCGCGATCCGCTCGCTGGCCGACTTCAAGCCCGATGACAAGATCGCGGTGAGTTCGCCCAGTGGCCAGCAGGCCCTGTTGCTGCAGATGGCCGCCGAGCGCGAGTTCGGGCCCGAGCAGATCCACCGTCTCGACCGGCTGATGGTCAGCCTGCCGCACCCCGATGCGACCTCCAGCCTGATAAACAAGGCAGGCATCAAGGGCTACATCGGGCCCAACCCCTACCGTTACCAGCTGGCTCAGGACCCCCGGGTCAGCAAGCTCTACGACTTTTCCTCGGCACTGAACCTGCGCATGACCAGCGGCGTGCTGACCAGTACCGGCCGTTTCGTGAAAAACAACCCGCAGTTGAGTGCCGCGGTGGTCGCGGCGATCGATGAGGCCAACGACTACATCCGTCGGGAGCCGCGCAAGGCCGCGCAGTTGTTCCTGTCCAGCGAGCCTTCCAGCCTTTCGGTCGAGCAGATCGAGGACATGCTGCGGCAGGTGGAAAGCGAGTGGTCGGTGGAGCCGACAGGGGTGATGGTGCTGGCCCGTTTCATGGTGCGATCCGGGGCCTTGAAAAAGGCACCGGACGATTGGCGCGAAGTGTTTTTCGCCCCGGTTTCGAACGGGGAGGGCAGCTGATGAGCCTCCTGTCGCCTATCGCCGTATCCAGCGATCTCGGTGCTGCTGCACTGCTGAGGGTCGAAAACGTCACGTTGCAGTACAAGACCCGGGATCAGTTGATCACGGCAACCCATGGCGTTTCGTTCGATGTGCAGCGCAACGATCGCTTCGTCCTGCTCGGTCCTTCGGGCTGCGGCAAGTCCAGCCTGCTCAAGAGCGTGGCCGGCTTCGTCGAACCGGTGGCCGGGCAGATCTGCCTGGATGGGCAGTTGGTTCGCGAGCCGGGCCCCGACCGCATGATGGTGTTCCAGGAGTTCGACCAGCTCATGCCGTGGAAAACGGTGATCGGCAACATCATGTTCCCGATGCAGGTCACCGCCCGCTTTCCCCGTGAGGAGATCGCCGAGCGTGCTGCCCGGGCCGCGACCAAGGTGGGGTTGGAAAAATTCAGGGATGCCTACCCCCACCAGTTGTCCGGGGGGATGAAGCAACGGGTGGCCATTGCCCGGGCCCTGGCCATGGAGCCGGCGATGTTGCTGATGGACGAGCCGTTCGCCGCCCTCGACGCGCTGACCCGTCGCCGCATGCAGGAGGAACTGCTGGAACTCTGGGACCAGGCACCGTTCACCCTGATGTTCGTCACCCATTCCATTGATGAGGCGATCGTGCTCGGCACGCGCATTCTCGTGCTGACCCCGCATCCGGGGCAGGTGCGTGCCGAGCTGGACGCCAGTGCCTTCGGGTTCGCCGAGCAGGGCATGACGGCTTTCGCCCAACTGCACCAGCGCATCAGCCACATGCTCTTCGGTCACAGTGAGACTGCCCATGACTAAGCCAGTGATTCAAGCGCGTGCGGATGTCGAGTACGCCCCGGTAGCGCCCGGCCAGGTGGGCGATATCGCCCGGCGCCTGGGCCTGTTCGAACGTCTCTTCGCTCACGCCGGTGTCCGCCGGACATTGGTATTGGTGGTCCTGGCGGTGCTGTGGGAGGTGTATGCCCGCTACCTGGACAATTCGCTGATGTTCCCCACCTTCAGCGAAACCGTGGTGGCCATGACCCGGGACCTGCTCAGTGGCGTATTACCCCAGGCCGTGGTGAGTTCGCTCAAGGTGCTGCTGATGAGCTATGCCCTGGCTATCGGGCTTGCCGCGATACTCACGTCGCTGGCCGTGTCGACGCGCCTGGGCACCGACGTACTGGCCACCCTCACGGCCATGTTCAACCCGTTGCCGGCGATCGCCATCCTGCCGCTCGCCATGCTCTGGTTCGGCCTGGGTATCCAGAGCCTGATGCTGGTGATCGTGCACTCGGTGCTGTGGGCCGTTTCGCTCAACACCTACTCGGGCTTTCAGGCGGTCAGTCAGACCCAGCGCATGGCGGGGCGCAACTACGGGCTGCGTGGCTTGAACCTGGTGCTGCGCATCCTCATTCCCGCTGCGGTGCCGTCGATTCTGGCCGGCCTGAAGATCGGCTGGGCGTTTGCCTGGCGTACGCTGATCGCGGCCGAGCTGGTGTTCGGTGTCTCCGGCAATTCCGGCGGGTTGGGCTGGTACGTGTTCCAGCATCGCAACGCGCTGGAAACACCCAACGTGTTTGCCGGCCTGCTGATGGTCATTCTTATCGGCCTGGTGGTGGAGGGCCTGGTATTCCGCAGTATCGAAATGCTCACCGTGCGCCGTTGGGGCATGCAGAGCTGATGCAACGCCACTTCTCGTAAAGCGTCACCTTCCATAACAAGAAAACCGGCACCCATTCCCCGGGTGCCCAGGGAGCTTTTGTCTTGAATATCTCGTCGTCCGTCCGTTGCCTTACCCTCGCCGCTGGTGGCAGCCTTCTCGGCCTTCCGGCCTATGCCGATCTGCTTTCCGACAGCCATGCCAAACTGTCGATGCGCAACTTCTATTTCAACAGCGATAACCGCGATGGCACGGCGAAACCGTCGAAAACCGAGGACTGGGCACAGGGCTTCCTGCTCGACTTTCGCTCCGGCTACACCGATGGGCTCATCGGCTTCGGGGTGGATGCGACCGCCATGATGGGTATCACGCTGGACAGTGGCCGGGGCAGGCATAATGGCAGCTCGATGATCCCGTCCGATGGTGAGCGTGCTGCGCACCAGTGGGGCAGCGCCGGCGTCACCGCGAAGATGAGGCTGAGCCAGAGCGAGTTGCGCGTGGGCCAGTTGATGCCGAAGGTGCCGGTGCTGGTGGCCTCCGACGGCCGGCTTCTGCCGCAGACCTTCCAGGGCGTGCAACTGCAGTCCCGGGAACTCGACAACCTCACGTTCATCGGCGGTGCGCTCAACCGTGCCAGGGGGCGTGCATCCACCGATCTGACCGGCATGGCCGTGAGTGGCGGCACTCGCGAGAGTGACCGGTTCTATTTTGCCGGGGCCGACTATCGCGCGACGGACTCGTTGTTGCTGCAGTACTACATGGGTCAATTGCAGGACTACTACCAGCAACATTTTGCCGGCCTCAATCACACCCTGTCCCTGAATGACTATGGCTCGCTGACCACGGACCTGCGCTATTTCCGCACGGGGTCGCAGGGCGCCAACGGCAGTGCCTCGGGCCGCCGGCAGGGGTACAAGGTCGGGGGATACACCGCCGAGGGTGATGGCGAGATCGACAGCGATCTGTGGAGCGCCGCCTTTACCTATCGCCTGCGTGGTCACGCCCTTGCGCTGGGCTACCAGAGTGTTTCGCAGGGCAGCAACTTCGTACAGCTCAACCAGGGTTCGATCGACAAGGGCGCTGGCGGCAGCAGCCTGTACCTGTGGACCGACAAAATGCTGCTCAGCTTTACCCGGGCCGGTGAGCGCACCGGGTTCGCCCAGTACGGCTATGACTTCGCGGAACTCGGTGTGCCGGGCCTCCAGGCATCGGTGATGTACCTCAAGGGCGACAATATCCAGACGGCAAGCGGTGTGGACCAGTCGGAATGGGAGCGCGACTTCTCCCTGGAATATGTCATCCAGAGTGGGACGTTCAAGGGGCTGGGCATCGTCTGGCGCAATGGTGAGGCCCATAGCGAGGCCACCCGCAATGGTGACCAGAACCGTCTGATCATCAATTACACCCTGGCACTTTTCTAAGCCTTGTCACCGGAGTCAGCCATGCACTCTCCCCATGCCCCCGTTCGGCCAGAATGGCTCGCCCAGGTCAGCGAAGCGCCGCTGGAGCCGCAACGGGCGATCATCGACGCCCATCACCACCTGTGGGACCGGCCCGGCCAGCGCTATCTGGCCGAGGACTACCTGGCCGATATGAACTGCGGGCATCGGCTGGTGGCGTCTGTTTATGTCCAGTGCCGTTCGATGCTGGACCTGGACCGCCCCGGGCCTTTCCAGGCCGTGGGCGAGGTGGAGTACGCCAATGGTGTGGCCGCCTACAGCGCCAGCGGGCTGGTGGGGCCGCTACGCCTGTGCGCCGCGATCGTCGCCGGTGCCGACCTGATGCTCGGCGATGGCGTCGTGCCGGTCCTGGAGGAGATGCGTCACCGTGGTGGCAACCGCTTGCGGGGTGTGCGCAACACCACCGCCTGGCACGCCGATCCTCGACTGGTCTCCAATCCCCGGCCGCCGCCCGCGGGTGTATTGGCGGAGCCGGCGTTTCGTCGGGGAGTGGCGCACTTGCAGCGTCACGAACTGGTCCTGGATATCTGGGCCTACCACACCCAGCTCGCCGAAGTGATCGAGCTCGCCGAGGCGTTTCCGGAGCTGGTCGTTGTCCTCGATCACCTCGGCGGGCCGTTGGGGGCCGGGCCTTATGCGGGCCAGCGCGAGGAGGTTTTTCAACGCTGGTCGATCGACCTGCGCAGGCTGGCGCAATGTCCCAACGTGCGGCTCAAGCTCGGCGGGCTGGGCATGCGGGTCGCGGGCTTCGACCTGGACGCTCAGGCGCGGCCACCGGGTTCACTCAGGTTGGCAGCGCTGTGGCGACCTTATCTGCTGCAGGCTATCGACTGCTTTGGCGTGGAACGTTGCATGTTCGAGAGCAACTTCCCGGTGGACAAGGGCATGTACGGTTACGGGGTGTTGTGGAACAGCTTCAAGCGCGTCGTGGCGGACTTCAGCGATAGCGAGAAGGAGTGGCTGTTCAGTGGTACTGCCCGTGAGGTCTACCGCATCCCCTGAACGGGGGAGGTAGCCTCGACCATCGGTCCTGCCAGTCTCGGGCAACTGCGCGATCTCTTCGACGCCAGTCCACCGATTACGCCGAGGCCAGGGACGGCTGGCCTTCTTCTTGCCCGAATCCATCCAGGGCCGCATCGGCGGCACAAGGATGGCGAGGAGCAGGGGTTGTCGGATAATGCGTGCATTAGCCCTTGCGAAACATGAGGGCACCTATCACGTGAGGTCTTTCTGATGGTAAAAGCGCGGCCGCGTCCAGCGGTAAAC
This sequence comes from Pseudomonas sp. Tof1, assembly GCF_055390395.1. Lineage (NCBI taxonomy): Bacteria > Pseudomonadati > Pseudomonadota > Gammaproteobacteria > Pseudomonadales > Pseudomonadaceae > Pseudomonas > Pseudomonas sp. Tof1. The sequence continues at coordinate 2,853,645 of NZ_AP024344.1, forward strand.
GGTGTGGCTTCGGCCGACCGTGTATTGACTGTGCTCTCAGCGTTTCAAATGGGCGATTCGGCGTTGAGCCTGGTGGAACTCACGGAGCGTACGGGGCTGATCAAAAGCACGATCATGCGGCTGATGGTGTCGCTGGAGAACCACGGTTTCATCACTCGAATGAGCGATGGCCGCTATCAACTGGCCAGTGAGGTCATGAGGTTGAACGCGGTGTACCAGGAAACCCTCGACCTTGAGCGGCATGTCATGCCTCGGTTGCATTATCTGGCCGAGCAGTCCGGCGAGACCGCCTCGTTCTACGTGCGTCATGGCGCCTATCGGATGTGCCAGTATCGGGTCAACTCCTCCCATCGCCTTCGTCTCAACATGCAGCCAGGCGACATGCGGCCCATGGACGAGGCCGCCGGTGCCCAGGCCCTGCGCGCGCCGTTCCAGACCGGCATTGCCCTGGAGAAACCCTATTATTCCTGTGGTGCGACCGACCCGCATGCCTCATCCATGGCCTTGCCGATCTATGGTGCGCAGCATGAATTGATGGGCGCGCTGGTCATCTCCGGGCCTGCCAGCCGGTTGACGGAGGAATGTGCGGACAGCTTCAAGCAGGTGTTTTTCGAAACGGCGCGCGATCTGATGCGCAGCCTGGGCTACAAGCCTTCCAATGCGGAGCTTGACGCTGAATGACGGGGAGCAGCCCTTCGCCGATGGTGTGAAAACCCGCTGGTCCTCGTCTGAAGCCCCCGGTTTTGTAACGTCGACTGCTGCTCGGGCAATGGCAGGGCCGCGCTTCGGCATGATGCTGCAGAGTGAATAAAAGTATTGCGAATGAGCATTTGTTCATTTTAGCATCCTGGGCTTACCCTCATGGGTCACACCAATCGCTATCGGAGCCCCTTTCATGAAGACCATCACCAGCGCCAATGCCCCCGCTGCAATCGGCCCGTACTCCCAGGCCAAGGCTTTCGGCAATCTGATTTTCACCTCCGGCCAGATTCCGCTGGACCCTGCCAGTGGCCAGGTGGTGGAAGGCGGCATTCGCGAGCAGGCGCTGCAGACCATCAAGAACCTGGAAGCTGTCCTGAAGGAAGGTGGGGTCGGCTTCGAGCAGGTGATGAAAACCACGTGCTTCCTGCATGACATGGCCGATTTCGCCGTCTTCAACGAGGTTTACGAGCAGTTCTTCGTGTCCAAGCCGGCACGCTCCTGCGTGGCGGTCAAGACCCTGCCAAAAGGTGTGCTGGTCGAGATCGAGGCGATCGCCGTCTCGGCCTGATGCCCCGGAGCATGGTCAAGCTTTCGCCGGCAGACCAGGCCATCCTGCAGTCCCATTCGACGCTGCTGGACGGCCTGGCAGCCTACCTGGGGGCGGGCTTCGAGTTCGTCCTCCACAGCCTGGACAACCTGGACGCCTCGGTGATCAAGATCATCAACGGGCACCTGACCGGGCGGCAGGCGGGGCGCCGATCACCGACCTGGCCTTGCGCATGCTCGCCGAGATCAACGATTCGCCGAACCGCTCCGGCATGAGCTACTTCTGCAGCAATCGCAACGGTGAACCGCTCAAGTCCACCACCCTCGTCATCCGCGGCGAGCAGGGCACGCCGATAGGGCTGTTGTGCATCAACTTCCACCTGAACACGCCGCTGCACGAGATCCTCGGCAGTTTCACGCAACTGCCCGCCGGCGCCCCCGAGGTGCTGTCGGAGAACTTTGGCGCTGACGTCAATGAAACCGTGCTGGTGGCGCTGAGCACGGCGCGCAGGAAGGTCGCCGAGACGATGGCGGTGTCCTCGGGCGGCTACAACAAGGCGGTCATCAACCTGCTTCACGAGCAGGGCATCTTCAAGCTCAAGGGCGCCGTCATTCGGGTTGCCCAGGACCTGGGGGTTTCCAGGAACACCGTCTATCTGCACCTGCGTTCGGCACAGGACGGCGAGTCGTCTGCCTGAGCGCAGCCACCCTGTTCCAGCTTGCCTCAGAGCAACGGCCGAGAGCAAAGCTCAAGGCCAAGCACGAGGAGCAACAGCAGGAAACACTGGCGGAAGCGCAGGGGGCTGATCCGCCTCCGTACACGTTGGCCCACCCACATGCCGATCAGTGCCGGCACGACGGCTGCTGTCGACATACCGAACTGCTCGACGTGAAAGGCGCCGTGGGAGAACAGCCCGATGGCCAGGGCCACCGTGGAGAGAGTGAAGGACAGGCCCAGTGCCTGAACCAGTTCCTCACGGTTCATGTTCAGTGACCCGAGGTAGGGCACCGCAGGCATCACGAACACACCTGTTGCCCCTGTCACCACCCCGGTTATCAGGCCGATGACCGCCGATAGCCATTTTTCCACCCGGCCCGGCACCGCGAGGGTGGGCGCAACCAGGGCGTAGACGGCATAGACGATCAGCGCCATGCCCAGGCCGAAGCCTGACCAGACGGGGTCTGCCTTCACCAGTAATGCCGAGCCGCCCACGGTGCCGAGCAGGATGCCCAGCATCATCGGCCAGAGCCTGCGCAGCAGGCGCGTTATCGATGGGCCGCAAAACAGTTGCCAGACGTTGGTGACGAAAGACGGTATGAGCAGCATCGCGGCAGCGGCCGCCGGCGGCATCGCCGTGCCGAGCAATCCCATGGCCACCGTTGGCAGCCCCATGCCGGTGACGCCTTTGACCAGGCCGGCCGCCAGGAAGGTGCCCGCCAACAGAACAATGTACAGCGTGTGATCGTGCATGAGTGATCCGCTTCGAGGGGGAACAGGGCTGAATTGAAGCCTCTGGCGGAACGCTGCACAATGCGGAAATATCAGCACAGCCTTCGGATGATCCGAAGGCAGGAGCGAGGTGATCCATGCGTTTCGACTTGGCGGACCTGCAGTTGTTCCTGTGTGTCGTGGATGCCGGCAGCATCACCGCCGGCGCGGCCCGGGCGAATCTGGCCCTGGCCTCGGCCAGCGAGCGATTGCGCAGCATTGAAAGCGCTGCCGGCGTGGCCCTGTTGCATCGACGCCCGCGAGGAGTGGTGACCACCGAGGCGGGCGAGGTGCTGGCGCATCACGCCCGGCTGATGCTTCGGCAGCAGGAGAGGCTCAAGGGCGAACTGCAGGACTTTGCCACCGGTGTCCGGGGCACGATCCACCTGTATGCCAACACCGCCGCACTCACCGGGTTTCTGCCGAACCGCCTTGCACCGTGGCTGGCCGAGCGCCCCCGTTTACGCCTCGAACTCAGGGAGCGCACCAGTGCCGACATCGTCAGCGCGGTGGCGGCCGGATTGGTCGAGGCCGGTGTCGTCTCGGATGCCGTTGACGCGCAGGGCCTGCAGTTGCAGGCCGTGGCGAAGGATCACCTGGTGTTGATCGCGGCGGCCGGGCAGCCGTTTCCGCCAGGCAAGGACGTCACGTTCTCGCAGGTCGTGGATCTTCCCTTCGTCGGCCTGTCCCCCGGAAATGCCCTGCAGGATCACCTCAACGACCATGCCCATGCCGCGGGCAGGCCTCTCGATCTCAGGGTTCGCATGAAAACCTTCGAAGGTTTGTGCGAAATGGTTGCCCATGGCGTCGGTGTCGGGATCGTGCCCCGGGACATCGCCCGGCGTTACAAACGGCGGTACCCCCTTCGGCTGCTTGCCTTGAACGATGACTGGGCACGGCGGCAGCTCTGCCTCTGCTTTCGGCAGTGGCATGAATTGGCGGCGCCGATGCAAAGCCTGCTGGTTCATCTGGGAGGCGGGCCGCAAGCGGTTTGAGCCTCTGCTGGCACGGCGCACCGGCTTCGGGGCAGCTACATTGATAGCGGTGAGACATTTCCTTTTCAGGAGGACGACCATGCGCAACGCTCGCTTGTTGACGGCCCTGACCACCGCCCTGGTGCTGGCTGCCGGCTCCGCCTGGGCAGATCCGGGCAATGGCCAGGGAAACGGCAAGAAGTTTTCCCAGGGTTTTCAGGGCCAGGACAATCAGGGCGGTCACGGTAAAGGCAGGAAATCCGCTCATGGCGATCGGGCGCAGGGTCCCAGCATCGACCGCAATGGGGTGCTCGTCGTGCTGGGTGGATACCGTGACTACTGGAGCCCGGGGCCTGCCTTGCCGCCGGGGATTCGCAAGAACCTGGCCCGGGGCAAGCCGCTGCCACCCGGTATCGCCAGGAAGCTCGATGGTCGACTGCTGGGGCAGTTGCCGCGTTACGACGGCTATGAATGGCAACAGGCAGGGGCCGACCTGATCCTGGTTTCGATTGCCAGCGGGATCATCTATGAAGTGCTCAGTGGTGCCTTCAATTGACCCGTTCCACCGGCCATTCGCTTCGGCGGTGGCCGGTTGTCGAAGGGATCCAGGGAGAGGCGTTCTCATTCACTTTATAAAAGCCCATGAAGGCTTCCGTCTGTCGTCTTCCATTGAACGGCAACCCATTGATCGAGTCCCAGGCAGTGCAAAAGACTCACTCAACTGGAAGCCATCATGCGTTTCAAAAAAACCAACCTGATTGCCGTCATGTCCTGCTTCATGATGTTTGCAACTGCTCCGCTGCTACCGGCAGAGCTCTCCCTCATGACCTCCGCCTATGCCAAGGGCGGTGGCGGTGGAGGTGGCAACGGCGGTGGCGGCCACGGCGGGCATGGGGGAGAGGGCGGCGGTCACGCCGGTGCCGGGCGCTCGGCGAGCGCCGAGGGGCGAGGCCAGGCACTGGGTCACCAGAGCGATCATGTCGGCAAGGCGGTTCGGGATCATGGGGTGAGCGGCCAACATACTGGCCAGGCCCGCAACGGTTCCAAGGGACATGGCGTTGCCACTTCCGGCGTCGCCCACTCCAAGGCGACCCAGGGCCTCTCGAAGGCGACCGCCATTTCGGCCACCACGCCGGGCGATCACAATGCCAAGGGGATGAGCAAGGCCAGCGTGTCAAAGGCCAGGTAGGGCGGTCGATCAGGCTGCGTTCGTGGGGTATAGCCTATAGCTATAGCCGGGGAGGGGCGGCGGCGAGCGGACAACAGGATGCCGTAGCCTTCGTGCCAACGAGGGCTTGTCCCGTGCCGCTGCCGGAAAACACGGATCCATTCACCTGTTTTCAGTCAGCTGCGAAACCTGGGCAATGGACGCTCGATGCTCAGCGAGGTGAGCGTCTTGCGCACCTGGGCATCCTCGGCCTCCAGCGCCTTGAGACTCGCGCGAATCTTGCCGGCCGCCGGCATGTCGCCCTGGCGGTCGATCCAGTCGGCTATCTCCTTGCAGGCACTGCTCAGGCAGGCCTGGCGCTGGTTCATCAACGACAGCAGGTTGGTGAGTTCTCGTTCGGACATGATGGGATCCTCCGTTCGACCTCATCAGTGTAGCAGCGCTCTGTCGGAACATGGCGGCAGCTTGCCTCGGCGTTTGGCCCGCCGGCCTACAGCGCCGAGCGCAACCCTGGCTCCACGAGTCCGGCCTGTGGCCGCCCTGGCCCGGGCGGTGTTGGCAGATACCTGGGCAACAGCAATTTTTTCCAATATTCCGCCGCCGCGTTCTGGCTCAATCAGCGACCTGTTTACGTTTGCCTGGGTTTGTCCGTGCAGTTCACCAGTGGTTTTCTTCTCAGTCTTTCGCTTTGTCTCGACATCGGCCTGGCCAATATCGCCATGATCACCCTGGCGATGCAGCGGGGCTTTCTGCAGGGTTTCTGGCTGGGGCTGGGTACCTGCTTCGGCGACCTGATCTACGCGATCCTGGCCCTGGTCGGGATGACCGTCCTGCTCCAGTTCACCTGGGTGAAGTGGAGCCTGTGGATCGGAGGATCGGCGCTGCTGATCTACTTCGCCGTGCGCATGATCATCAATGCCTGGCAGAGCCATGGCACCATGCAGAACGCGGGGCAGGTCGTGGAGCGCTCGGCGATCAAGGCGTTCCTGCGGGGAATATTCATGGCCGTCTCTTCTCCCAGCGCCATCCTCTGGTTCGCGGCGGTGGGCGGCACGCTCATCTCCCGCTCCGGTGCCGGTGGGCTGGGCAATGCATCCCTGTTTCTCGCCGGTTTTTTCGTGGCGGGCGTGTGCTGGAGCGTCGGTTTGTGCACCGCGGCCAGCCACGGCGGCAAGCTGCTGGGTGACCGCATGCTGAGGTACAGCTACATCGCCTCGGCACTGATCTTCGCCTGGTTCGCGGTGTACGTGATCGCAACGGGGTACCAGGAGTTCATCCTCGGGCAGCCTGTCGCCTAACGCCGTGGGCCCTTGCGTGGCATTCGCGGGCTGTCCCTGTAAGCGTCCGAGTAGGCCTGGGGAGAGACGCCCATCACCTTGCGAAAGGCGTTGATGAAGTGGCTCTGGTCGTAGAAGCCCAGTTCGGTGGCGACGTCCAGCACGCTGGCCCGATCACGTAGCCGCCGGCGCGACTCGATCAGCCGCAGTTGCATCTGGTATTGCAGGGGCGCCAGTCCGATCTGCTTCTTGAAACATCGCACCAGGTGGTATTTGCTCAGACCCACGGCTGCGGCCAGGTCATCCAGATCGGCCTTGCGGGTCAGGCAGTCACGCAGGTACTCGACGGCCCGCGAGACGGCGGCGTGCTGTTCGCCGAACCGCGTATTGCGGGGTTCCAGCCATTGGCAGAGCAGGCACAGAAAAGCTTCCTCCCGCTGCCTGCGATGAGCGGCCGGTGTCCGAGCGAAGTCGAGCAGGGCCTGGTGCAGGTCGGGGTGACTGAAAACGCCCTGCTCAAAGGTGCTGCTGGCCAGGTTGTTGTCCCTGACCACGCGGGAAATACCCTCAGGGTCCAGATGCAGGCTCACATACTCGACCCCGGTCGGACAAAACTCCGAGGCCTGCATGGCCAGCGGGTTGTACAGGGTGATCTCGCCGGGCCTGGCGGTCAGCGTCCGGCCATCGAGCCAGATGTGTTCGGTGCCCTTGAGGTTCGTGCCCAGCACATACTCATCATGGGTATGGCGGGGGAAGCTCGCGGCATCGGCACGCACCCATGAGGCTTCGATCAACGTGCCAGCTTGCCAGTCGTCGGTGACAAGGGGCATGAGTCACGTCCTCCTGGTCAGCGCATCAGGCTGTGGCGGGGTTAGCGGCTGGGGATCGGGCAGGAACGTCATGCTGCCATTGTGCCAGAGCGCAGTCCTGGCGGCGATAAACTCCGGGGTGAATCGTCAGGCAATCGTGGCTTTTGGCGAGGCCTTTGGCTCGCAGGCGGGTACACTGGCCAGATCGATTACGCAGACAGGAACAGGTGATGATCGAGTTTGAGGAGCAACGCTTGCGTGATGCACGCCATGTGGTGGTATTCACCGGTGCGGGCGTTTCGGCGGAGAGTGGCATCCCGACATTTCGCGACGCCTTGACCGGTTTATGGAGCCGCTTCGACCCGGCGGCCCTGGCCACCGCCGAAGCCTTTCGCAACGATCCTGCGCTGGTCTGGGGATGGTATGAGTGGCGACGCTCGAAGGTCCTCGCCGCCAGCCCCAACCCCGCCCATCTGGCTATTGCCGAACTCGCCAGACGGGTCCCCCGGCTGACGGTCATCACCCAGAATGTCGATGATCTGCATGAGCGTGCGGGGTCTCGGGACGTCATTCACTTGCACGGCAGCCTCCATTCGCCGCGCTGCTTTGCGTGCACGCGGCCGTATCAGGGCGTCAGTGGGCCACTGGCTGAACCTGAGGAGGGGCGCAGGATCGAGCCGCCACGCTGCCACAAATGCAATGGCAAGATCCGCCCCGGTGTGGTCTGGTTCGGCGAGTCGCTGCCGGCACAGGCCTGGCGTGACGCACTGGCGGCGGCCGGCGATTGCGATCTGCTGTTTTCAATCGGCACTTCGGGCGTGGTGCAGCCTGCGGCGCAGATCCCCCAGGTCGCCAGGAAACAGGGCGCGGTCGTCGTGCATGTCAACCTGCAGCCGGAGTCGGTCGAAGGGGAAAACGAGTTCGCCCTTGTCGGCCAGGCGGCAGACATTCTGCCGCGGCTGCTTGCCCGGATGGACGCATAGCCTGGAAGTATTTCAGCCAGGCCCGCTGAGTCACGCCTGGCGAACGCTGATCCTGTTGGACGCCTTCACTTCGCGCAACGAGAAGCTCGACTGCATCTCCTTGACGCCGGGGATGGTGCGCAGGCGGTTGAGGGCAAACGCCGAGAAGCTTTCCAGGTCATCGGCCAGCACCTGCAGCAGGTAGTCGTGTTGCCCGGAAATGTTGTGGCAGGCGGTGACCTCGGGCATTTGCCGGACCCGCTCTTCAAAGACCCGGCAGGTGGCTTCGGTATGGTTGTCCAGGAGGATGCTGACGAAAGCGACGACACCCAGGCCCATGAGGTGCCTGTCCAGGATGGCCTGGTAGCCCCTGATTGCACCGATCGACTCCAGGCGCTTGAGGCGTTTCCAGCAGGGCGAGGGCGAAAGGGAAACGCGCTCCGCCAGTTCGGCGTTGCTGAGTCGACCATCGTCCTGGAGGATCTTCAGGATTTTCAGGTCTGTGTCGTCCAGTTCGATCTTCGCAGTTCTTGTTTTCATCATTCTGACTTTTTATGGAAGAATATTTCCCATACTAGGTTTTTCGTGATGGAAATGGAAAGAATCTTTTTGTGGGCAGTGGATACACTGGATGGGTTCACCACCCGCTCGGTTCGTCGTGTCTCGCGTGGCTGAGACGAGGTGCGTGGGCTCTATTTCAGTTCAGGGAAGACTCACGAATGTCCTACTCCAGCTACCACAAGAAGAAAATTGCCGATCACGAGCTGCACCCGGAAACGCTGATGATGTCGTACGGCTACGACCCGTTTCTGTCCGAGGGCGCCGTCAAGCCGCCGGTCTTTCTGACTTCCACGTTTGCCTTCCGTACCGCTGAAGACGGTGCGCAGTTCTTCGATATCGTTTCCGGCCGCAAGCCGCTGCCCGAGGGGGAGGCCGCCGGGCTGGTGTACAGCCGTTTCAACCATCCGAACCTGGAAATGGTCGAGGACCGCCTGGCGGTGCTGGATGGCGCGCAGGCGGCCGCGGTGACCTCCAGCGGCATGGCCGCCATTGCCGCGGTGCTGCTCGCCTTCCTGCGGCCGGGAGACCAGATCGTGCAGTCGGCACCGCTGTATGGCGGTACCGAAACCCTGATCGCCAAGATCCTGCCCGAGTGGGGCATCGGTTCCCACGGCATCGACAACGGCCTGTCGCGCGAATCGATCCGTGAGGCACTGGAGGCCGCCGCGCGCCATGGCGCTGCGCGAATCTGCTACATCGAGACGCCGGCGAACCCGACCAACACCCTGGTGGACTTCGAGGCGATCCGGACGGAGGTCGATGATTTCACGGCCCGGCATGGCTACCGTCCGTTGATCGTGTGCGACAACACGCTGCTGGGGCCGATCTTCCAGCAGCCGATCCGCCATGGCGCCGACCTGTGCGTCTACTCGTTGACCAAGTACGTCGGTGGGCACAGCGACCTGGTCGCCGGCGGCATCACCGGCAGCAGGGAACTGATCGCCAAGGTGCGGGCGATCCGCAGCGCCTTCGGTTCGCAGTTGGACCCGCATTCCTCGTGGATGATTTCGCGCTCCATGGAAACCCTGGTGCTGCGCATGAAGCAGGCGGCTCGCAGCGGCAGCGCCATTGCCCACTGGCTGGCGAACAACCCCTATCAGAAGATCAAGGTGCTGCATCCGGAACTGATTGACGATTCGCGTTATCAGGCGGTGTACGAGCGCCAGTGCAGCGGGCCGGGCTCCACCTTCTCGTTCATCCTCGACGGTGGCCGCGAGCGGGCGTTCAAGTTCATCAATGCGCTGACCCTGTTCAAGTCCGCCGTGAGCCTGGGGGGCACCGAGTCGCTCATCTGCCATCCGGCCTCGACCACCCAGTCCGGCGTGCCCGCGCAACTGCGTGCCAAGGCCGGTGTGTCCGAGGGACTGATCCGTGTTTCGATCGGGTTGGAGCACGAGGCGGATCTGATTGCCGACCTCGAAAACGCCCTGCGCAACAGCTGAGGCAAACGCAAGGTTCCAGGGCTACTCGGCAAAGCAGAACTCGGTTTGCCGAATGGCCTGGGATGAATCGCGCAGGCGGGGCTGGGCACGACGCGGCGGTACCCGTGGTTCCTCGCTGAACGGAATCTGCAGTTCCTTGAGCACCCCCGACTGCGCCAGCTCGGCGGCTTCGCGTTCCAGGCGGCCGAGCAGCACCTGGATCGGTTCACCGGTCTGCGCGCCAAGCGTGACAGCCATCAGCGTCAGCGGGCTGACGTTCAGCGGGACGCTCAGTGCGCTGATCATCTCCAGGGTCGGGCAGCATTGCCCACGTTCCAACTTCGAGATGTACGTCCGGCTGCTGACTTCGGCGAGTTTTTTCTGGGAGAGTCCACGGGTGGCGCGCATGGCCTTGAGCACAGCGGCAAAGGTTGCTTTGAGCGACATAAAACGTTCCTGAGAGAGCGGCATTTCTGTGTCAGTCAGATGAGGATCAACGTGCCAGAGCTGACGCGGCCAGGCTCTGTACAAAATGGATCTGCGCTGGCCCAGGCTGCGTTGAAAACCGGCTCGCCATGCTCGTTGACTCCAGTCAACTGGGCTTGCTCGCCGGTTTTTGCCTTGCCTGGCCCTCGCTCGAAAACATTTCGTACAGACCGCTGACACAGCGGCGTGCATGATCGCTTCAGCCCTGGCGCTGAGTTTCGGCGTTGACCGACCATTGTGCAACCAGGCTATCGATTGAATCGTTCGACCAGGGAGTATTGCGTGGAAGCGGTCCTGGTCAGGTCCTTGCTCAGTTCCGTGGAGAGGATGGCCTGCTCCGAGGACTGATCGGCCAGCTGGGCGATCGTGCTGATATTGCGGCTGATCTCGTCGGCGACCGCCGTCTGTTCTTCCGTGGCGGTGGCAATCTGCGAGGTCATGTCGGTGATATGGGCGACGGCTTCGCTGATCCCCACCAGCGCCTTGTCCGCCTCGAGCACCCAGGCCACGCCTTCCTCGGCCTGGCGATTGCCGTTCTCCATGGTCTGCACGGCATTGCTGGATGAGGTCTGCAGCTTGGTGATCAGTTCGTGGATCTGGTTGGTGGATTGCGAGGTGCGCTGGGCCAGTTGTCGAACCTCGTCGGCCACCACGGCAAAGCCGCGCCCCATGTCGCCGGCGCGGGCCGCCTCGATGGCGGCGTTCAGAGCCAGCAGGTTGGTCTGGTCGGCAATGCCCTTGATCACGTCGACCACGGTGCCGATCTCGTCGCTGTCCCTGGCCAACTGCGCCACGGTCATGCCGGTTTCGCCGACCACCGCCGAAAGGCGCTCGATGGCCTGGCGGGTGTCGCGGGCCACATCGCGACCGTGGCGGGTGAGCTGGTTGGCCTGCTGGGTGGCATCGGCGGTGCGCTGGACATGACTGGCCACTTCCTGGGTGGTCGTGGCCATCTGGTTGACCGCGGCCGACACCTGCTCGGTTTCCAGGCGCTGGCGCTCAAGGCCCTTGGAGCTGTCGGTGGCCAGCAGGTCGGACTGCCCGGCCAGTTCGCTGACCTGCTCGGCGGTGTCCTGCAGGCGGGTGAGACAGGTCTTCAGGCGCGAATCCTGGCTGACCAGGGCGGTTTCCAGGCGCGCCTGGTGGCCTCGCGCATCGCTGTACATCTTCGCCAGCAGTGCATCGCTGGTCGAGGGCTCGACCAGTTGCAGCAGACGCTGCAGACCTTGCCGTTGCCAACGCGAGGACAGCAGCGCGATCGGCACGGAGAGGCCCACGGTCACGGCGATCGCCAGCGGTGCGCTGAGGAACAGGCCGCTCACGGCGGCCGCCAGGCCCAGTCCCAGGTAGGGCAGGTAGTCGAGCAGCAGCGGCAGCCAGGTATCCTGGCGCGGCACGGCGGTCTTGCCCTGGCTGATACGCCGGTACAACGACTCGGCACGACGGACCTGTTCGGCCGTCGGCTTGACCCTGACCGATTCGTAGCCCACCACCTGGCTGCCTTCGAAGATCGGCGTCACGTAGGCGTTGACCCAGTAGTGATCGCCAGTCTTGGAGCGGTTCTTGACGATGCCCATCCAGGGCCGCCCCTGCTTGAGGGCACCCCACATATGGGCGAATACCGCTGGAGGGACATCGGGGTGGCGGACGATATTCTGGGGTGCGCCGATCAGGTCGGCCCGATCGAAACCGCTGATTTCCACGAACGCGTCATTACAGTAGGTGATCACGCCTCGGGCGTCTGTCGTCGAGATAAGCTTTTGTTGCGGGGCAAGCGAGACTTCACGCTGTGTAACAGGCTGGTTGTTTCTCATTCCGACTGCTCCTGTCTTCCATACAAAGCTATCTGCCGACTCTATGAAAAGAATTAGGCTGATGCGGATAAAAACTCTAGCCCAATCGTGCGGGCGTGCCGGGGAGGCAGGTTGGAATGGTTCGAATATGCCACTATTTGTAGAATGACCGATACCCGATTGCCGATAAATCGTACTTTTCCCGTTTCGTCCCTTTGATAACAAGTGGCCTGGAGGCCATCCAGCCTGGAGATCAAGGGAGATCGGGTAAATGGTGGATGTAACACGTCGTTCGGTGGTGGGGTTGATGGCAGCACTGCCGTTGTTGAGTGGTTCGGCAAGGGCATTTTCGGCGGCCTTGCCCGCCGCTTCGAAGGCTTCGTCCAGCGAGGTCCATCTCGACTTCAACGAGAACCCCTGGGGGCCCTCGGCGGCGGCTCGGCGGGCCATGGAGCAGGGCGTCGCCCTGTCCGGACGCTACCCTTACCGGTTCCAGTACCAACTGGTTGACCTGCTGGCGCGGCAACTGTCGGTGCCCGCAGAACACATCGAGATCTACGCCGGCTCCAAGGTCGCCCTGCAGCAGGCGGTGATGGCCTTTACCGGTGGCAGCCGCAGCCTGGTGCTGGCGACACCCACCTACGAGGCACCGGCTCTGGCCGCCAGGGCACAGGGAGCGGCCGTGCATGAGATCGACCTCGATGCCCGGCATGCCCATGACATCGGCGCCATGCTCGCGGCGGATGCCAACCTGGGCGCGATCTATATCTGCAACCCGAACAACCCGACCGGCACCCTCACGCCGATGGTGCAGATCGAGCGGGCCCTCAGGGAAAAGCCTGCCGGTGCGCTGGTGGTGGTCGACGAGGCCTATATCCACTACTGCGATGCCCCCAGTTGCGTACCGCTGGTCAAGGACCATCCCGATCTGCTGGTGCTGCGTACCTTCTCCAAGATCTACGGTATGGCGGGGGCGCGACTGGGCTATGCCGTCGGCCAGCCGGCGCTGCTGGAAAAGCTGAACGTGCTGGGCGAGCAGAATGTCGCCGCCGCTTCGTCGTTGCTGGGTGGCATCGCCAGCCTGGAAGACCGTGCGCTGCTGCCGGAGCGCCGGCAGGCCAACGCCCGTATCCGCAGTGAGAACATGGCCTGGTTCCGCGACCGCGGCTTCACCTGCACCGATGCCCAGGGCAATTTCTTCATGGTCGACCTGCGTCGCCCGGCCAGTGACGTGGCCCAGGCCCTGGCGCAGCACGGAGTACGGGTGGCGCGAACCTGGGAAAACTGGCCGACCTGGATGCGCGTCACCGTCGGCAAGGAAGAGGAAATGGCCCGCCTGCGCAAGGCGTTCGCCCTGGTGGCACTGCCGGCCAAGCACTGATTCGGGGTTGATAGCGTGACGGGGTTCACATTTCCTTAAAGTGGTGAGCCAGGAACGGTTCCAGACCGTCACGCCGCAGGCACTTTGCGGCAGGTGGTCTACGCTGGTTCGGCAAGAGCTGCCTTGAGCTCGCCTTCAGGGATGACCGCCATGCTTCCAGAACGTGAACTGTGCCAGATCATTGAGTCCGGTTTTCTCCCGTTGTCCTGCACCTGCACCGCCAACGGCAGCGGTGCGCTGATGATCAAGATCTTCGATCCGGTGTCCGGACGCGTGGACCTTCAGCTCAATGGTGTCGCCATCAGCAGTTTCACCAGCATCAGGTCGGTCGCCAACTTCATCGGCGAACTGCGCACCGAGATGCAGGCTGGGCGCCGGGCCTTTGCCGGCGCCCTCTAGGCGCGATCAGCCCGCTACTGCGGCGAGGGGGCGGCGGGCGCCTTGCAGGTGGGTGGCGATCACGGTGTTCTTCAGCAGGTAGGCAATGGTCATCGGCCCGACGCCGCCCGGCACCGGCGTAATCGCGCTGGCCACTGTGCGCGCGCTGGCATAGTCGACATCTCCGACCAGCCGCGCACCCGCTTCGGTTTCAATGCGGTTGATCCCCACATCGATCACCACGGCGCCTGGCTTGAGCCAACTGGCGTCGACCAGCTGCGGCCGCCCGACCGCGACCACCACGATATCGGCCAGGCGGCACAGGGCGGCGGCGTCGACGCTGCGCGAGTGGATCACGCTGACCGAGCAGTGGGCCTGCAGCAGCAGGGTGGCCATCGGCTTGCCGACGATGTTCGAACGGCCGATGACCACCGCGTGCAAGCCACTGATGTCACCGCAGGTTTCCTGCAGCAGGCGCATGCAGCCGCTCGGTGTGCAGGGCGTCAGCACTTCGGCACCCTGCACCAGGGCGCCGACGTTTTCCCGATGAAAGCCGTCCACGTCCTTGATCGGGTCGATGGCGTGGATCACCGCCTGTTCCTCGATGTGCGCCGGTAGCGGCAATTGCACCAGGATGCCGTTGACGGTCGGGTCGGCGTTGAGTTCGGCAATCAGGTGCAGGACCTCGGCCTGGCTGGCGCTGGCCGGCAGGCGATGCTCCAGGGAGCGGATACCGGCTTCCCCGGCACGCAGCAGCTTGTTGCGCACGTAGACATGACTGGCCGGGTCGTCGCCGACCAGCAGCACTGCGAGGGACGGCACGACACCTTGCCCGGCCAGGGCCGCGACATCCTCGCGGACTTCTTCGAGTACCCGGGCGGCAATGGCCTTGCCGTCGATATCGCGGGCGAGGGGAAGGGGATTGCTCATGGAATGCGTCACCGTCGTCTGTAGCCAAAAGATCGCCAGCGCCTCGGGGCAAGGCCCGGGGCGCTGGCGGAGTGACGGGAATATAGCACCTGCGCAGCGGCCGGCGGTGTGACATAGCGCAGCAGCCTGGCCGGAAAATCACACCCCTGTGACGAGAGAAACTCCTCTGGGGGAGCGGGCTTGCCCGCGAAGCTTCTGGCGCACTCGAGAGCGCCTTCGCTGGCAAGCCAGCTCCCGCAAGGGGGGCTATGGAGGACTTCAGCGGAACGCCGGCACCACGTGCTGGATGAACAGCTCCAGGGACTTCTTCTTCTCGGCATGCGACAGGCTGTTGTCACACCAGAAGCTGAACTCGTCGACCCCCAGTTCCTGGTAGTAGCGCAGGCGGCAGATGATCTCCTCCGGCGTGCCGATCATGGTGTTGCGGCGGATGTTCTCCAGTTCGAACTCCGGGCGCTCGGCGAACTTCTCTTCCGGGCTCGGGGCCAGGAACCCGTTCTGCGGCACCTGCTTGTTGCCGAACCAGGCATCGAAGGTGCGGTAGAACCGGTTGATCGCCGTGGCGCCGACTTTCCAGCCTTGCGGATCGTCCTTGGCGTGCACGTGGGTGTGGCGCAGCACCATCAGTTGCGGCCGTGGCACGCCGGGGTTGTTGTCCAGCGCGGTCTGGAACTTGTTCCTCAGGTCCAGCACTTCCTCGTCGCCCTTCATCAGCGGCGTGACCATGACATTGCAACCGTTGGCCACGGCGAAGTTGTGCGAGTCCGGGTCGCGGGCGGCGATCCACATCGGCGGGTTGGGCTGCTGGACCGGCTTGGGCACGCTGGTGGAGGTCGGGAATTTCCAGATCTCGCCATCGTGGGCGTAGTCGCCTTGCCACAGGGCACGGACCACCGGGACCATCTCCCGCAGGGCCAGGCCTCCGGAGGAGGCCGGCATGCCACCGGCCATGCGGTCGAATTCGACCTGGTAGGCGCCACGGGCCAGGCCGACTTCCATCCGGCCGTTGCTGATCACATCCAGCAGGGCGCATTCGCCGGCGACCCGCAGCGGGTGCCAGAACGGCGCGATGATGGTGCCGGCGCCCAGGCGGATGGTGGTGGTACGGGCCGCGAGGTAGGCCAGCAGCGGCATCGGGCTGGGCGAGATGGTGTATTCCATCGCGTGATGCTCGCCGATCCACACGGTGCTGAAACCACCGGCTTCGGCCATCAGCGTCAGTTCGGTGAGGTCTTCGAACAGTTGGCGGTGGCTGACGCTTTCGTCCCAGCGTTCCATGTGCACGAACAGGGAAAATTTCATGACGCTTACCTCGGGTCTCTTGTAGTTGGCCGGTCGACTGCGGGCCTGTTGCCTGGATGGCGCGCGGGGCGCTGCCGGATATGTTCAAGCGGGTTCGAGTCGGCCAGAGAAACTGGCTCATCGATAGGTTATTGGTATACCATAATATGGAATGTCTGCAAAAGTTTTCTCACCGACGATTCGCACTCACCTGACAAGGAACGCGTCCTACCCGATGAACATAAAACAAAAACTGATCCTGGCATTCGCCGCAATTGCCGCCTTGCCTGTCATCCTCGTGGCAGTCCTGATCATCATCAACCTGCGCAACGAGGCCCGCGAGGCGTTCCTGGACAGCAGTGGCCGGGAAATCCGCCAGGTCGAGAACGCCATGCAGCTGTTTTTCGAGGGCATCACCCAGAACGTCGAGTTCCTCGCCGAAGCCCCTCAACTGCACAATGTGGATGGCCAGCTCAAACGCTATCTGGATGCCGAGGCACCGAAAGTCGCCATGGGCGAGCAGGACCAGCAGGTGTTCCGGCTGTTCGCGCAATTGGCCAAGAGCCATCCGGCCTACAGCTATCTGTCCCTCGGTACCCGTGAGGGCGGCTATGTGTTCTGGCCGGGCGATCCCAATCTCGCCAACTATGACCCGCGTACCCGTCCCTGGTACCAGGCGGCCATGGCCCAACCGGGCAAGACCCTGCGCACCGGTGCCTACTACTGGGCTGCGGATAACGTGGTGCTGGTCAGCACGGTGCGCAGTTTCGCCAATCGCCTGGGCGAGCAGGGCGGGGTGGTCAACATCGACGTTTCGCTCAAGCAACTGACCGACCTGGTCAAGCAGATCCGCCTGGGGGACAGTGGCTACCTGATGCTCACCGAAGGCAGCGACAAGGTCCTGGTGGACCCGCAACAGCCCGAGCACAACTTCAAGAACCTCAGCCAACTGGGCGATGGCTACGCGGCCCTGGCCAAGGCCGGCAAGGGGCTGGTCGAGGTCGAACTGGCCGGCGAGCGCTACATGGCCAACGTCCAGCCTTCCGAGGCCCTGGGCTGGCGCTTCGTCGGCCTGGTGCGCGAAAGCGAGGTGATGGCCGGCGTCACACGCCTGACCTGGATCATCGCCGCCATCGCGGTCGTCTGCGCCGTGCTGTTCGCCTTTGCCGGGGCGTTTTTCGCCGGCCTGATCGTGCGGCCGATCCGTGGGGTGGCCAATGGCCTGGAGGGCATCGCCCAGGGCGAGGGTGACCTGACTGCACGGCTGCAGGTGCGCGGGCGCGATGAAACCGCGCAGCTGGCGGGCTGGTTCAACCAGTTCCTGGAAGCGATCCGCAGCCTGATCCAGCGTATCGGCGAGGCGGCGGTGCAGATCCACAGCACCTCCGGCAGCACCACCGCGGTCTCCCGGGAAATGGCCGAGGTCGCCGCGCGCCAGCGCGAGGCGGTGGACATGGTCTCGACCGCCTTCCATGAAATGGTCGCCACCTCCAATGAGGTCGCGCGCTCCTGCAACCAGGCCGCCGACTCGGCGGACAACGGCCAGCGCCAGGCCCACAGCGGGCAGAAGCAGATCGAGACGGCGGTGAACAAGGTCGACCGGCTGAGCCAGGAGATCGGCCTGTCGGCCGAGGCCATGCAGCAACTGGCGCAGGACAGCAATGACATCCAGTCGATTCTCGGCACCATCCGCTCGATTGCCGAGCAGACCAACCTGCTGGCGCTCAACGCGGCGATCGAAGCCGCCCGTGCCGGTGAGCAGGGTCGCGGTTTTGCCGTGGTCGCCGACGAGGTGCGGGCGCTGGCCAAGCGCACGGCCGACTCCACCGGTGAGATCGATGAGCTGCTCGGCACCCTGGCCCGTCGTACCCACCAAATGGGCCAGCAGATGCACGCCAGCCTGGAGGTGTCCCAGGAAACCGTGGTGTCGATCAATGAGGCGCGGGCCAGTTTCGAGCTGATCCGTGAGTCGGTGGACGTCATCCGCGACATGAACACCCAGATCGCCACGGCGGCCGAAGAGCAGCACCAGGTGGCCGAGGACATCAACCGGCACATCAGCCAGATTCATGGCGATGCGCAGTTGGTGGCGGATCTGGCGGACTCGACCAGTCAGGATGCGCAGAACCTGACGCACCTGTCCGAGACCCTGAATCAGTGGGTCCGGCGCTTCCGGACCTGAGGCGGGGGACGCGGCGGTGCCCACGGGCACTGCCGCAGCGAGGCCGGTCGATCAGGCCACGGCGGGCAGAGAGCCCATCTTGCCGTGGCAATACACCAGCGGGCCGCAGTCACGTTGCGGCACGATCAGGTTCTTCACCGCGCCGACCATGATCGCATGGTCGCCACCCTCATATTCACGCCACAGCTCGCACTCGATGATCGCCGTGGCGTTGCCCAGCAGCGGGTTGCCCAGCTCGCTCAGGCTCCACTCGATGCCCTGCGCCTTGTCCTTGCCCTTGCGGGCGAAGGCATAGGCCTCCTTCTGCTGGGCTTCGGACAGCACGTGGATGGCGAAACGCTTGCTCCTGATCAGGTGCGGGTACGAGTCGGAGCTGTAGTTGGGGCAGAACAGCACCAGCGCCGGTTCCATCGACAGCGAACTGAAGGCGCTGGCGGTCAGGCCGACGATCTGGCCGTCGTCGTCCAGGGTGGTGATCACGGTGACACCGGACGGGAACGAGCCCATGACTTGCTTGTAGAGGGTTGCGTCGATCATTGGAGAAACCTCGGCCGCCGCCAGCGGCATTTTTTGTTGAATTATTGTCTGATGGTATACCGTAATTCTGTCTTTGCAAGGGCTTTTTCAGGAGGCCGACAAACGTTTAATCATTGACGAAATCCCAATGTTTACGGGGCTTTCAGTTGATTCTACCGGGTTTTTTCGGAGTAGAATTGCGGATCAGATGCCGTCAGGAAATGCGGATCAGTCTTGTGGATTTTTTGGAATACCATAATATGGTGTTCATTGGGCGGTGCCGTAGAGCACCCCCGGGTTTGGCTTCGTACAAAGATAAGAACAGACAGAACCGAGTTCATGACTATGTCCCAGCAAGATCCGTTGATCGAACAGCATACGGTCGACTACGTGCCGTTGGCCGAGCGCCATGGCCAGGCGCGTGACCTGTTTACCCTGTGGTTCAGTACCAATATCGCGCCCCTGCCGATCGTCACCGGGGCGATGGTGGTGCAGGTGTTCCACCTCAACCTGTTCTGGGGGTTGGTCGCCATCGCCCTCGGGCACCTGGTCGGCGGCCTGGTGATCGCCCTGGCATCGGCCCAGGGGCCCAGGATGGGCATTCCGCAGATGGTCCAGAGCCGCGGCCAGTTCGGCCGTTACGGCGCGTTGCTGATCGTGTTCTTCGCGGCGGTCATCTACATCGGCTTCTTCATTTCCAATATCGTCCTGGCGGGCAAGTCGATCACCGGGATCGTGCCGTCGATGCCGATGTCGGCCAGCCTGCTGATCGGTGCCCTGGGCGCCACCGCCATCGGCGTGATCGGCTACCGCTTCATCCACAGCCTGAACCGCCTGGGTACCTGGGTCATGGGCGGCGCCTTGCTGGCCGGGTTCATCTACATCTTCGCCCACGACCTGCCGGCGGACTTCTTCAGCCGGGGCGGTTTCAACCTGTCCGGCTGGGTGGCCACGGTATCGCTGGGGGTGATCTGGCAGATCAGCTTCTCGCCCTATGTCTCCGACTACTCACGCTACCTGCCGGTCGACATCGGCATCAGCCGGCCGTTCTGGGCGACCTACCTGGGCGCGTCCCTGGGGACCATCCTGTCGTTCTCCTTTGGCGCGGTGGCGGCACTGGCCACGCCCGAGGGCACCGAGGCGATGCTGGCGGTCAAACAGGCCACCGGCTGGCTGGGGCCGATCCTGATGGTGCTGTTCCTGCTCAACATCATCAGCCACAACGCGCTCAACCTGTATGGCGCGGTGCTGTCGATCGTCACCTCGATCCAGACTTTCGCCGGGCACTGGACGCCGAGCATCAAGGTACGGGTGCTGTTGTCCGGGGTGATCCTGGCAGGTTGCTGCCTGGTGGCGCTGGGCGCTTCGGCGGACTTCATCTCGCACTTCATCGGCCTGATCCTGGCGCTGCTGCTGGTGCTGGTGCCGTGGGCTTCGATCAATCTGATCGACTTCTACCTCATCAAGCGCGGGGCGTACGACATTGCCTCGATTTTCAGTGCGGATGGGGGGATCTACGGGCGCTTCAATCTGCATGCGATCGTGGCGTATTTCATCGGGATTCTGGTGCAGTTGCCGTTTGCCAACACGTCGCTGTATGTCGGGCCCTATGCCAATCTGGTCGAGGGGGCGGATCTGTCGTGGCTAGTGGGGTTGGTGGTGACTTGTCCGCTGTACTACTGCCTGGCGACGCGGACTCGCCAGGAGCGGGTCGGGGTGGGGCGGTTGGGGGTTGCCGACTGACCTCCACTCAGCCTGCCGGGAACGGGGCCGAAGATCAAAAGCTTCGCGGGCAAGCCCTGCTCCTACAGTTTGGTGGTGTACACGAGTGTGTACGACATAGCCCTGTAGGAGCAGGGCTTGCCCGCGAAAGCGTCATCACGGTCACTGCAAAATTCCCAGGCTTCTCCCTGCTGCCTGCTTCAAAGCGCTGCTGGCACCGACTTCAGTGCTGCAGGTCGATGCGCCAGGCCAGTCGGGTGCCGAGCAGGTCGATGAAGCCTTGCAGGGCCGGCAACTGGAAATGCGCCTGCAGCGCTGCGGCGGACTGCCAGTGGCCGGTGACGGTCCACTCGCCGGGTTCGCCCGCGCAAGTCACTGCGTAGTCCAGGCAGCCGGGGGCATGGCGCAGGGTTTCGGCCAGCGTTTCCAGGCGCCGCCCGAGTTCGGCGCTGCACCCCGGGGCGGCCTTGAATCGAAGGGTATTGGTCGCCTGGACAGACATTGGCGGTTCTCCTGTTTGGACGGCCCCCGATAAGCAGGGCGGCGTGAACAAGAGTAGAGGCGGTAGGCGAGCGCACCTATAGCCAATTTCCGGCAAAACCCACGGGCCAATTGCGGCGGTGCTACTGGCCCGAAACCGGCCGCTGCGGCTTGACCGAGGTGCCGAAGGTATTGCCCATGCGTATGTGGGTGGCGGCTGGCGTGGCCAGGCCGGCCTGGTTCGGCGCCTTTGTGCGGATATCCGGGTTCATCGCTTCCAGGTTGCGGCGCCTGGCTTCGCGGTTTTCCGGGCTGCTCATCTGCTGGCTCAGACACGGGTAGTCCGGTGCCTTGTAGCCGTCGACGCTGACTTCGAGGCAACCGCTCGGCTCGCCCTGTGCGGCGTGGCCCAGGCCGGGCAGGGTGGCGAGCACAAGCATGCTGGCAAGACGTGAAAGGGCTTTCATGTGGCCTCCTGGCTGACCGCGCGACGGCGGTCCTGGTGCCCTGAAGTCTAGTGCAAAGCCCGGCCGGCCTGGGTGATGGTTTTTTTGCGGCGACCGTCATACCAGGTTCATAAACAGCCCTCAGGATGACGGTTTTCAGGGACACGTCAGCAGTGCAGGGACTTCGATCCGTGGCCGTGCGTCTGTCGTTTTTTCGCCTGGGTCCGCTACTCATCGCCCTGGCTGCGCTGCTGGCCGGGCAGGCGCCCGTCTGCCTGGCGGCCGAGCCGCTGAAGGTCGATCCACAGGCCCGTGTCGAGCTCGATATCGCTGCCCAGGACCTGGCCGGTGCGCTGGATGCCTTCAGTCGCCAGACCGGCATGGCGGTGCTGGTCGACCGCGACCTGACCCGGGCCCGCCGCTCCCTGGCGGTGCACGGCCACTACCGGGCCGGCGAGGCCCTGGCCCTGCTGCTCACCGGCAGCGGGTTGATGGCGCGTTATGCCCGTGCCGACGCCTTCACCCTGCAGGTGGCCCAGGTCAGCGAGTCGTCGGCCCGGGCGCCGGCCGGCAAGGGCGGGGCCCTGGCCGGCAGTTACGCACGGGCGATCCAGCAGGCCATCGAGCAGGCCCTGTGCGCCGTCCCCTTGACCCGTCCCGGCACCTACCGGGCGGTATTGCAGGTCTGGATCGGCCAGGACGGTGCCCTGCAGCACAGCCGTCTGGTCAGTTCGACCGGGGATGTTCAGCGCGATGGGGCGCTGGTCGAGCGTTTGCGTACGGTGCGGGTCGAGCGTTCGGCCCCGTCGTCGCTGCGCCAGCCGGTGACCCTTCTTTTAACACCGGATTCAGCAGGAACGAGCATGGATTGCACAGCACCAAAGGGAGCCGCTGGGGTATGAAGAATATCGGGCACAGTCCGATGGTCCGGTTGTTCCTGACCTCCTACGACGATTTCAAGCTGCGCCTGCGCCGCCGGCTGGGGTCGGAGGAGTTGGCCAATGACGTGCTGCATGAGACCTACCTGCGGGTCGACCGCATGGAGCCGCCGCTGAACCTGACCCAGCCCAACGCCTACCTGTACCGCATGGCCCTGAACATCGCCGCCGACCGCCGCCAGGCCGATGCGCGCCTGCTCACCGGCGAAGAGGTCGAGGAACTGCTGCACCTGAGTGACGAGGCCCTCGACCCGGAGCGGGTGGTCGGTGGCCAGAAGGAGATTCAGGCGCTGCTCGACGCGTTGTACGAACTGCCGGCCCGACGCCGGCGGATCTTCATCGCCGCCCGCCTGGAGGAGGCGCCTCACCTGGAGATTTCCCAGCGTTTCGGTATTTCCACGCGCATGGTCGAGAAGGAACTGAAGGCCGCCCTGGGGCATTGTGCGGCCCGTCTGGAAAGAAAAGTGATTCAGCGGTTCGGTCCCGGGCGGGAAAACCGTCTTAGTCATACATCAGCGAAATCTTCGTGAGTATCTGTGCGCTTGAACACGACTTCCATCACCC
Organism: Pseudomonas sp. Tof1; assembly: GCF_055390395.1. Lineage (NCBI taxonomy): Bacteria > Pseudomonadati > Pseudomonadota > Gammaproteobacteria > Pseudomonadales > Pseudomonadaceae > Pseudomonas > Pseudomonas sp. Tof1. Next base: position 2,876,651 of record NZ_AP024344.1, read on the forward strand.
CATTGCGGGCCGGCCCGAGCGCCCGCCTGCAGAGCGAAGCCCGGGATTGGCTGATTCTCCTGACCTCCGGCCAGGCCACCGTCGCCGATGCGCGGGCCTTGCGCCAATGGTGCGAACAGAGCCCCGAGCACGCCCGGGCCTTCGAACAGGCCAAGCTTTTGTGGCAGTCGCTCAAACCGGCTCTCGAACACCAGCAGCATCCACCACGGGCCCGGCATTTCGGGCGCCGGGCCTTCCTGGGGGGGGCGATTGCCGCATCGGCGGCGTTTTTCCTGGTCCGCGGCACCGTGCCGGGCGGTTTCTCCGGCCTGGGGGCGGACTATCGCACCGAGGTCGGCGAGCAACGGCGCGTCGACCTCGCCGATGGCGTCAGCCTGGAGCTCAACACCCAGACCCGGATCAACCGGCTGCCATCGGATAACGGTGATGCGCGGATCGAACTGCTCAGCGGCGAGGTCGAGGTGTTGGCACGGGCCCGGGCACCGGTCAAGGTCCAGGCCGGCGGCGGGCTGATGACGGCCGAACAGGCGCGCTTCAATCTGCGCAACCTCGACCAGAGCGTCTGCGTCACCTGTATCGAAGGCACCCTGACGGTGGAGGTGCTGGGCCGGCGTTTCCGCCTGGAGGGCGGCCGGCAACTGGTGTACGACACCCGCCAGGCCGGCGAGCCGCAGACTGTCGACCCGACGGCAGTGATTGCCTGGCGCAACAGGATGCTGGTGTTCAACGATGCGACCCTGGCCACGGTGATCAGCGAGATCAACCGCTATCGACCGGGCATGCTGGTGCTGCTCAACAGCGAACTGGGCAAGCGCAAGGTGCAGGCGCGGTTCAGCCTGGATCAGTTGGCGGGGGTGGCGTTGCTGATTCGCGATGCGTATGGGGCCAAGTGCACCGAATTGCCGGGTGGGGTGGTGTTGCTCAGTTGAGTATTGTGGCCCCGCCCATCTTCCGCCCACTTCCCGGATTCACTCCAACGGCCCCAACACCTGCCGATAGCGCTCCACGCCTTGTGGCGTATCCCGCACCAGGCTGATCTCCAGCCCTGTCGGATTGTCCTGGCGATTGCCACTCAACGGCCGCCAACCCTTGCCCGGCTGCCACACCCGCAGCTCCATCGAGGTCACCTGTTCCAGCACCGCCACTCCGTCCTGCGGGGCCGGTAGCGGAAACCTCGAGTGCGCCTCTGCCGCCGACCGGTAAAGCGTCCCACCCTTCAACCACCAGCGCACCCGTTGCAGGCGGCCATCCTGCTGCGGCGACGCGCGAATCAGGTCCAGCCGAAAGCCCTTGCCCTCGGCGCTGCGCACGCTCAACGGAACTGGCCCGGCCGACGACGAAGGCGCCTGGTCGGGCGGCAGCGGTTCCACCAGCTCGATCCCGGCGCGCAGCGCCACGTCACGCTCCAGTTGGCCCAGTGCGGCCAGCAACTGTTGGGTCTGCGCGCTGCTGCGCCTGAGGTGTTCGTCGGTGCGATTGACGCTGTCCAGGCCACGCCAGGCAATGAGGCTGACCACCGCCATGAGCATGAGCGCGATCATCACCTCGATCAGGGTAAAACCGGCCTGGCGCTTCATTGCACGTGCACCTCGCCGTTGGCGCTGCGTACCACGCCAATGCTGTGCAGCCCATCGGAGAGCGACAGGCGCATGGGCTGGGCAATCCACTCGGCGTCGAGTATCAGGGCCTGTCGCGATCCCGTTGCACCTGTATCGACGCGCTCTGCCAGCGGGTCGGGCGCAGTTGCGGGTCACCGTCGAACTGCTCCTTGCCGCCCTGGCCATCGGTACGGATGAACTGGTAGCCCTGGCGGTCGCTCAGCCAGAGAATCGGCCGGCCATCGGCGCGGGCTTCGGCCTGGGCCACCTGGATAGCCTGGGCCAGGCGCTCGGCATCCTTGCGCAAGAGTTGCCGTGGGTCGGGCCGGATACTCAGGCTGATGGCGGCGCTGGCGATACCTACGATCACCAGCACCACCATCAGTTCGATCAGGGTGAAACCCGCCTGGGCGGGGCGTAGGGCATCCATTCGACAAGGCTCCTCGAGGCTGGCTCCATGCTGCCTGGCAAAGATGATGGGCGTGTGAAATAAAAACGTGAGAATTGCCCGGTAGGCTGTTCGGACGTGCCCCTGTGGGCCCTTCGTTGTGGCGCAGACCGATAGAAAAGGAGCCTCAAGCATGCAATGGACCCCGCGCTTTTCCCCGGTGCAGATCGTTCAGTCGGCGGCCCTGCTCGCCGCCCTGGCCGGTGTGCTGGTCTGGTCGACGCTGCTGCTGACGCCGGCCGTGTCCCAGGTGCCCGCGGCTCAGCCGGCGGTGGCGGCGACGCGCAGCGACAATCCGGCCTTGCAGTGGTTTTCCAACCAGCCGGTCCGGCTCGACATCAAGGTCTCCGGGGTGATGGCCAGCTCGCGTGGCGCGGTGGCGATCCTCAGCCTGAACGATGGCCCGCCGCGCAGCTTTCTCGCCGGTGAGCGGCTGGGCCAGGGCGTACGGCTGCTGGCGATCGAGCGCGACGGCATTCTGATCGAGCAGGGCTCGCAGAAGTTGCACCTGGCGGTGACCCGGCTCAGCGAAGCGCCGTTCCTGCCGCAACTGACCCGGCCTTGAGGTCGGGCAGGCTCATCAGGGTTTCCAGGCGCGCCAGCGGCGGCCCTTCGTGGCGCCGGTCCACTACCAGGATCTCGACCCGCCACAGCCGTGGGCTGCCAGCCGGGCCGATGGTCTGATCACAGCGCAGGGCCAGGCGGCCCTGATCGCACTCGAAGGACTTGCGTCCCGTGCCCAGCCGACCCTCCAGGCGCAGCTCGGCCAGCCGGCTCTGGGCAGCCAGCAGGGCCACGGAGCGATCGCGCAGCAGGCCGTTGCTCTGGGTCATCAGACCGGCCACGCGCACCGCGGCGGACATCGCCACGGCGATGATCGCCAGCGCCACCAGCACTTCGATGAGGGTGAAGCCTTGTTGGCGGAACGGGCGCTGCATGGGCTGTCTCGACATGGGGAAGCGAGTCCGGAGCCTAGGCTATGTATGAAATCGCTTGAAACTTGGTTATGCGGCGTTAAAAACCGGCTCGGAATGCTCATTGACAACCAGTCAAGTCGGGCGCGACCCCGGGCGTTCCTCGCCGGTTTTTGCCTTGCCTAACCTGCGTTTCAAACAATTTCGTGCACAGCCTAGCGTGCCTGTTTGACCGCTTGCTGACCAAAGCTCCCGAGTTTTTGCCCGGGCGATTCACCCGAGGATTTTCAATATCGGTGACATATCTTCTTGCAACAATCCGCCGCGAATCGAATCAAGCCAAGGACTGTCGAGATGGATATCGCGCGTATCAATTCCCGTTCCAGAGGTCGTCGGGCACAGCAGGGATTCACGCTGATCGAGATCATGGTCGTGGTGGTCATCCTCGGGATTCTCGCCGCCATGGTGGTGCCCAAGGTCCTCGACCGGCCCGACCAGGCGCGGGCCACCGCGGCCAGGCAGGACATCGGCGGGTTGATGCAGGCGCTCAAGCTCTACCGCCTCGATCACGGCAGCTACCCGAGCCAGAACCAGGGCCTGAAGATCCTCGTCGAGCGGCCGGCCAACGCCAAGGACAGCAACTGGCGCTCCTATCTGGAACGCTTGCCCAACGACCCCTGGGGACGTCCTTACCAATACCTGAACCCGGGCGCCAACGGTGAAGTCGACGTGTTTTCCCTCGGTGCCGACGGCCAGCCGGACGGTGACGGGGTCAATGCCGATATCGGCTCCTGGCAGTTGTAGTCGCGGTCATGAAGGCTCATTCCCCGATGGCCGCGAAGCAGGAGGGCATGGCGATCATCAGCGCGCTGCTGATCGCCGCAGTAGTGGCGGTGATCGCCGCCGGCATGCTCACCCGCGAGACCGTGTTCACCCGCAGCCTGGAGGCCGAGCAATCGCGGGTCCAGGGCGCCTGGCAGTTGCGTGGCGGCCTCGAAATCAGCCGCCAACGGCTGTGGGAGGCCCGCCAGCGCGACCCTCTGACCCACCAGGCCCAGGCCTGGGCCCGGCCGATCCTCGGCGAACGTGGCGGCCAGTTCGACGGCCACCTGGAGGATGAGCAGGGCAAGTTCAACCTGCGCAACCTGGTGCGCGACGAGCGCGTCGATGACGAACAGATGGAGGGTTTTGCCCGCTTGTGCGAAATGCTCGGCGTCAAGGCGGCGGTCGCCCAGCGCATTGCCCAGCGGGTGATCAGTTCCTACCCGCGCCTGCCGAATCCGCAGCGCCAGGCCGCGGCGAAGGTGCAGGGCACCTTCGACAGCGGTCGCCTGACCTCGCCGGGAGCTGCCGACAAGCCGCTGCCCGCCAGCCGGCCGATGCTGCGCAGCCTGGATGACCTGCGCAGCGTCGACGGCGTGGACGACGAGACCCTCGCCCGGCTGGCGCCCCATGTGACCATCCTGCCGGCCAACACCTGGGTCAACGGCAATACCGCCAGCGCCGAGGTGCTGGCTTCCCAGGTGCCGGGTTTGTCGCCGCAGCGGGCCCGGGGCCTGATCGGCGAGCGTGATGCGGGGCAGTGGTTCATCAACCGTGGCGACTTCGTCAACCGCCTGCGCATGCCGCAAGTGGCGGTTGCCGACATCAAGGTCGGTATCACCAGCGAGTGGTTCCTGCTGGTCGGCCAGGTACGCAACGACCGGCGCCGGGTCAACCTGGCCGCGTTGCTGCACCGTAGCGAACTGGAAATGCCCCAGGTGATCTGGTCGCGGGTGGGCGTATGAGCCTCTTGCGTATCGTCCTGCCGCCCTTGCAGGCGCTGGAACTCGACAGCCCGCTGGCGTTCGCCCGGCTCGACCGCCAGGGCCGGCTCGCTGAAACCGGCCGGGCCAACCTCAGGCAGTTGGGGCAGGCCAACCAGGGCGTGGCCGTGGAATGTTACCTGCACCCGCAGGACAGCCTGCTGGCCAGCCTCGAACTGCCGGCGCTGCCGCCAGCGAAGATCCGCGCGGCGGTCGACTGCGCGGCCCAGGCGCTGATCCTCGGCGCCTGCGAGTCGATGCACATCGCCCATGGCCCGCGCGATGCCCAGGGCCGGGTGCCGGTCGCCTGGTTGCCACGGGAGGTGCTCGAACGTTTCGGCGCCCTGGTGCGCCAGGCCGGTCTGGGCCTGCGTGGCCTGTATCCGGCGGCCTATTGCTTGCCGGTGATTGCCGGCGAGCCGGTGCTGGAGGCCCGCGACGAGCATCTGCTGATTCGCCAGGGCGTGGACCTGGCCGAAGTGCACCCGGATATCGACCAGGCGCTGGCGCAATGGCAGGGCCGCGGCGAAGTGCTGCATTGGCTCGGTGAGGCGCCGACGGCGAATCCGCTGTTCCAGGCAGTGCCCGCCGAGCGCCGCTGGACCGGCCAGGCACCGGGCTGGGGGCTGCACGGTGCTCTGCGGCAGCCGGGCGCCAGTGCCGGTCACTGGGGACGGGCGCTGGCCTGCTGCGCGCTGGCGGTGGCGGTCTGGACCGTAGGCCTGAACCTCCACGCGGCGCGGCAGGCCGAGCAGGGCGAACAGCTCAAGGCGTGGATGGTGCAGCGGGTCAGGCAGGCCTTTCCGGCGCTGCCGGTGGTGCTCAACCCCTTGCAGCAGGCGCGCCAGCAGTTGGCCCGGCGGGAGGCCGGCGCTGCCGGCGACAGCGATTTCTCCCGGCTGGTACGCCAGGCCGGCCTGGCGATGCCGTTCGTGGTCGGCGGTGTGCAGGGCCTGGTGTTCGAAAACGGCGAACTGCACCTGAACCTGCTGCCCGACAACCGCAAGCCGGGGGCGGCCGGCGCCTGGCAGGCCGAACTGGCCCAGGCCGGGGTGCTGGCGAGCGCCGCCGCCGAGGGCTGGACCCTCAAGGCCCAGGCCGAACCGGGGCAACCGCTGGCGGAGACGGAAAATGAATAACCCCAGGTTGGCGCAGTACCGGGCCCGCTGGCAGGCCCTGTCGGCCCGGGCGCAGGGCTACTGGCGCAGTCTGGCGCCACGGGAGCGACGCCTGGTCGGCGGCATGGCCCTCGGCGTCTCGGGGCTGCTGGTCTGGCTGGTGCTGATCCAGCCGCCGTTGAAGAGGCTCGATTACTGGGCCGCCGAAACACCCAGGCTCAAAACCCAGGCCCAGACCCTGGAAGGCCTGCTGCAAGGTCTTGCCCGACCGGCCACCGCTGACCTGGAAGCGGGGCTGCGCGCCAGCCTCGAAGCCAGCGGGTTGTCCGGGCATTACCGGTTGCAGGGCCGTGGCGCCGGCTGGCTGTTGACCGTCGACGACGCACCGGCCGACGTGCTGCTGGACTGGCTGCTGGGCAAACCCCGCTCATTCTCCCTGGATGTGGTCGAGGCCCGCCTGCAACGGGCGGCCGCGGCCGAACCCGAAGGCTCGGCGGGCAGACTGTCGGGAACCGTTCGCATGGATCAGGCGCTTGGCGCTAAGGAAGCTTCATGAAGTGCTCAGGCTGGTTGTATGGGGTGCGCTGCCGCCAGGCGGCGGCCCCGTGGTTGCTGTTGGCATTGACCGCGTGCAGTAGCGGTACGGCGCCGCAGGCTCCGTTGCTGGCCGAAAGCGAACTCGGGCGGCCACTGGGTTCGACCGTGAAGAGCGGCGACGTCCTGGCGGAGCGGCAGCGGGCCCAGGCCCAGGCCGAGCAGCCGCGGCGCGTGTTGCATCCCGTGGGCAATTCGGCACGGGCCGGCCATGGGCCGGGCAAGGCGCTCCCGGCCAGCAACCCGCTGGGCGACCAGCCGGTGCAACTGAATTTCGTCGACGCCGATATCCAGGCGGTGGTGCGCGCCTTGTCGCGTTCCACCGGACGGCAGTTCCTGGTCGATCCACGGGTCAAGGGCAACCTGACCCTGGTCTCCGAAGGTGAGGTACCGGCCTACCGGGCCTACGACATGCTGCTCTCGGCCCTGCGCATGCAGGGCTTCAGCGTGGTCGATGTCGGCGGGGTCGCCCAGGTGGTACCGGAGGCCGATGCCAAGCTGCTCGGCGGACCGGTCTATAGCTCGGACAAGCCGGCGGAAAACGGCATGGTCACCCGAACCTTCCGCCTGCAGTACGAGAACGCGGTGAACCTGATTCCGGTGCTGCGACCGATCGTTTCACCGAACAACCCGATCAACGCCTACCCGGGCAACAACACCGTGGTCATCACCGACTACGCGCAGAACCTGCAACGGGTGGCCAGCCTGATCGCCAGCATCGACACCCCGAGCGCCATCGACACCGATGTGGTGAACATTCAGAACGGCATCGCCAGCGATATCGCCAGCATGGTCTCGGAGTTGCTGGAGAACCAGGGCAACGACCCGACGCAGAAAATCAGCGTACTGGGCGATCCGCGCTCGAACTCGGTGATCATCCGCGCCAGCAGCCCGGAGCGCACGCAACTGGCCCGGGAGTTGATCTACAAGCTCGACAACGCCCAGAGCAACCCGAGCAACCTGCACGTGGTGTACCTGCGCAACGCCCAGGCCGGCAAGCTGGCCCAGGCCCTGCGCGGGCTGCTCACCGGCGAAAGCGACAGCAGCGGCGAGGGCGACCAGACCCGGGCCATGCTCGGCGGCGGCAGTAACAGCAACAACAGCCAGAACGGCAGCCAGGTCAACAGCACCCCCCAGACCGGCAGCAGCACCAGCGGCAGCAATTCGCTCTACGGTCAATCCGCCCGCAACGGTTCCAGCCAGGCTTCCGGCACGGGGCCGGGCAAGGAGCAGAACCTGGCGTTTTCCGCCGGCGGCGTGACCATCCAGGCCGATGCCACCACCAATACCCTGCTGATCTCCGCGCCGGAGCCGCTGTACCGCAACCTGCGCGAGGTCATCGACCAGCTCGACCAGCGCCGTGCCCAGGTGGTGATCGAGAGCCTGATCGTCGAGGTCAGCGAGGACGAGGCCAACGAGTTCGGCGTACAGTGGCAGAGCGGCAACCTGGGGGGCAGCGGGGTGTTCGCCGGCACCAACCTGGGCGGTGCTGGCATTGTCACCACCGCCAAAAACAGCATCGACGCCTTGCCTCAGGGGCTGAGCGTCGGCGTGGTGCGCGGATCGGTGAACATTCCCGGGGTGGGGCAGGTGATGGACCTCAAGGTGCTGGCCCGTGCCCTGAAGAGCAAGGGCGGCTCCAACGTGCTGTCGACGCCGAACCTGCTGACCCTGGACAACGAAGTGGCGAGCATCTTCGTCGGCCAGACCATTCCCTTTGTCAGCGGCAGCTACGTGACCAACGGCAGCAGTTCGAGCAACAACCCGTTCCAGACCATCCAGCGCGAGGAGGTCGGGCTCAAGCTCAACGTCCGGCCGCAGATTTCCGAGGGCGGCACGGTGAAGCTGGACGTGTATCAGGAGGTCAGCAGCGTCGACGACCGCGCCACCGCGACGGCGGCGGGCACGGTGACCAAGAAGCGCGCGATCGACACCAGCATCCTGCTCGACGATGGGCAGATCATGGTCATGGGCGGCCTGCTGCAGGACGGCTACAGCCAGAGCAACGACGGCGTGCCGTTGCTGTCGAGCATCCCCGGCATCGGCGCGCTGTTCCGCCATGAGCGGCGCGACAGCAACAAGACCAACCTGATGGTGTTCCTGCGGCCGTACATCATCCGTGACGGCGCGGCGGGGCGGGCGATCACCCTGAACCGCTACGACTTCATCCGCCGTGCCCAGGGCAGCCTGACGCCGGAACGCAACTGGGCCTTGCCGGACATGCAGGCCCCGCAGTTGCCCAGTGCGGCCCACGCCATTCCGGGCTCGCAGCCGGTGCCCGTGCCGCAGGCACCCAGGCCGATCCGCGCGGTGCCGGTGTCGCTGAATGAGGCGCAGCCATGAGCGCATTACCGTACGCCTGGGCCAAGGCCCAGCGGCTGGTGCTGGTCGACGGCGTGCTCACCGCCTGTCCCTCGACCCCCGGCTGGGCCATCAGCGAGGCGCGCCGGCAGTTCGGGCCGGCGCGGCTGGAGCGCGTACGCGATGAGGAACTCGACAGCCTGCTGACCACGGCCTATGCCGACACCGGCAGCGCCGCCGCCGTGGTCGGTGCCGCGGAAAACGAGGTGGACCTCGACCGGCTGATGCAGGACATGCCGGAAGTCACCGACCTGCTCGACACCCAGGACGGCGCGCCGGTGATCCGCATGATCAACGCCTTGCTGACCCAGGCGGCGCGCGACGAGGCCAGCGATATCCATATCGAGCCGTTCGAGACCCATTCGGTGGTGCGCTACCGGGTCGACGGCACCCTGCGCGACGTGGTCTCGCCACGCAAGGCGCTGCACGGCGCGCTGGTGTCGCGGATCAAGATCATGGCGCAACTGGACATCGCCGAAAAACGCCTGCCCCAGGACGGCCGTATCGCCCTGCGCGTCGCCGGACGGCCGATCGACATCCGCGTCTCCACCGTGCCCACCGGCCATGGCGAGCGGGTGGTGATGCGCCTTTTGGACAAGCAGGCCGGGCGCCTGCAACTGGAAACCCTGGGCATGGACCCGGACCTGCTGGCCCGGCTCGACCACCTGATCCGCCAGCCCCACGGCATCGTGCTGGTCACCGGCCCCACCGGCAGTGGCAAGACCACCAGCCTCTACGCCGCCCTGGCCCGGCTCGACGCCAGCACCAGCAACATCCTCACCGTCGAGGACCCGGTGGAATACGACCTGCCGGGTATCAGCCAGATCCAGGTCAATGCCAGGATCGACATGACCTTCGCCCTGGCCCTGCGGGCCATCCTGCGCCAGGACCCGGACATCATCATGATCGGCGAAATCCGCGACCTGGAAACCGCACAGATCGCCGTGCAGGCCTCGCTGACCGGGCACCTGGTGCTGGCGACCCTGCACACCAACGATGCGGTATCGGCGGTCAACCGGCTGATCGACATGGGCGTGGAGCCGTTCCTGCTGGCCTCGTCGATGCTCGGGGTGCTGGCCCAGCGCCTGGTGCGGCGGCTGTGCCCACACTGTCGCCAGCCCGATCCGGCCACGCCGGGCACCTGGCGCCCGGTCGGCTGCAGCGCCTGCAGCCACACCGGCTACAGCGGCCGCACCGGCATCCACGAGCTGTTCTGCATCGACGACGAGATCCGCACCCTGATCCACCAGGGCGCCGGCGAGCAGGCGTTGCGCCAGGCGGCACGGGCGGCGGGCATGCTGAGCCTGCGCGAGGACGGTGAGCGCTGGGTCCGCGCGGGTGCCACGGCGCCGGAAGAAATCCTGCGTGTGACGAGGGACGCCTGATGAACCGCTATCGCTTCGAAGCGGCCGATGCCCAGGGCAAGATCGAGTCCGGCCATCTGGAGGCCGACAGCCAGGGCGCGGCCATGGCCACCTTGCGCGGGCGTGGGCTGACCGCCTTGTCGCTGCGGGCCGAAAGCAGCGACAGTGGCGAGACGGCCGGCGGGCTGTTCAGCGCAAAACTCTCGGACAACGACCTGGCTTGGGCCACCCGTCAACTGGCGAGCCTGCTGGGAGCGAGCCTGCCGCTGGAGGCGGCGTTGAGCGCCACGGTCGAACAGGCGGAAAAAAAGCACATCGCCCAGACCCTGAGTGCGGTGCGCACCGATGTGCGTAGCGGCATGCGCCTGGCCGACGCGCTGTCCCGGCGGCCCCGGGACTTTCCGGAAATCTACCGGGCGCTGATCGCCGCCGGCGAGGAATCCGGCGACCTGGCCCAGGTCATGGAACGGCTGGCCGACTACATCGAGGAACGCAACAACCTGCGCGGCAAGGTGCTCACGGCGTTCATCTACCCGGCGGTGGTCGGGCTGGTGTCGGTGGGCATCGTGATCTTCCTGCTCAGCTACGTGGTGCCGCAGGTGGTCAGCGCCTTTTCCCAGGCACGGCAGGACCTGCCGGGGCTGACCCTGGTGATGCTCAACGCCAGCGACTTCATCCGTGAATGGGGCGCGTTGTGCTTTGCCGGGCTGGCGGGGGCTTTCTGGGGCTGGCGGTTGTACCTGCGCCAGCCGACGGCGCGGTTGGGCTGGCATAGCCGGATCCTGCGGTTGCCGATGATCGGTCGTTTCGTGCTGGGGCTGAACACCGCACGGTTCGCCTCGACCCTGGCGATTCTCGGCGGCGCCGGGGTGCCGTTGCTGCGGGCGCTGGAGGCGGCGCGGCAGACGGTGTCGAACGACCGCTTGAGCCTGAGCGTGAGCGAGGCCACGGCGCGGGTCAGGGAAGGGGTGAACCTGGCGGCGGCGCTGAAGGTGGAGAAGGTGTTTCCGCCGTTGCTGATCCACCTGATCGCCAGTGGCGAGAAGACCGGTGCCTTGCCGCCGATGCTGGAACGGGCGGCGCAGACCCTGTCGCTGGATATCGAACGGCGGGCGATGGGGATGACGGCGTTGCTCGAACCGTTGATGATCGTGGTGATGGGCGGTGTGGTGCTGGTGATCGTGATGGCGGTGTTGCTGCCGATCATCGAGATCAACCAGTTGGTGCAATAACCGGGATTTATGCTGTCTGGTGGGGCCCCTTCGCGGATAAATCCGCGAAGGGGCCCCAGGTTCAGCGAAGCATCATGAAGCCTTGCGCCGCACCAGCTTCATCACCACCACGAAGAACACCGGCACGAACACCACCGCCAATGTCGCCGTGATCATCCCGCCGATCACCCCGGTGCCGATCGCCTGCTGGCTGGCCGAGCTGGCGCCGGTGGCGATCGCCAGCGGCACCACGCCGAGGATGAACGCCAGCGAGGTCATGATGATCGGCCGCAACCGCAGCCGCGCAGCCTGGACCGTCGCTTCCAGCAGGTCATGCCCCTCGTCGTACAGGCTCTTGGCGAATTCGATGATCAGGATCGCGTTCTTCGCCGACAGGCCGATTATGGTGATCAGCCCGACCTTGAAGAATACGTCGTTGGGCATCCCGCGCAAGGTCACCGCCAGCACCGCACCGAGCACCCCCAGCGGCACCACCAGCAGCACCGAGGTCGGGATCGACCAGCTCTCGTACAGCGCCGCCAGGCACAGGAACACCACCAGCAGCGACAGCGCCAGCAACATCGGCGCCTGGGCGCCGGACAGGCGCTCCTGCAACGACAGCCCGGTCCATTCCAGGCCCAGGCCCTGCGGCAGTTGCTGCACCAGCCGCTCCATCTCCTCCATGGCCTGGCCGGTGCTGTAGCCCGGTGCCGATTCGCCGGAGATGGCGATCGCCGGGTAGCCGTTGTAGCGGGTCAACTGCGCCGGGCCCTGGGTCCAGCGCGCCTGGACGAAGGCCGACAGCGGGACCATCTTGCCGTTGCTGTTGCGCACGTGGATCTTCAGCAGATCCTCGACCTGGGCACGCTGGTCGCCTTCGGCCTGGATCACCACCCGCTGCATGCGGCCCTGGTTCGGGAAGTCGTTGACATAGGCCGAGCCGACGGCAGTGGAGAGAATGCCGCCGATATCGGCGAACGACACGCCTAGGGCATTGGCCTGCTTGCGGTCGACTTCCAGTTGTACCTGCGGTGCTTCGGCCAGGGCGCTTTCGCGGACGTTGGCCAGCACCTTGCTCTTCTGCGCCGCTTCCAGCAGTTCGGTGCGCGCCTGCATCAGCGCCGGGTGGCCGACACCACCGCGGTCCTGCAGGCGGAACTCGAAGCCGCTGGAGGTGCCGAGGCCATCCACCGGTGGCGGCAGGACGGCGTAGGCCACCGCATCCTTCAGTTCGCTGAAGGCGATGTTCGCCCGCTCGGCGATGGCCGCCGCCGAATCCTCGGCACTGCGTTCCGACCAGTCCTTGAGGGTGGTGAAGGCCAACGCGGCGTTCTGCCCGCTGCCGGAGAAACTGAAGCCGAGAATCATCGTGGTGTCGCCCACGCCCGCTTCGCTGGCGTCATTGGCCTCGATCTGCTCGACCACCTTGACCGTGCGGTTCTTGCTCGCACCCGGCGGCAACTGGATGTCGGTGATGGTGTAGCCCTGGTCCTCCACCGGCAGGAACGAGGCGGGCAGGCGGCTGAACAGCAGCCCCAGCAGCACCACCAGCAGGCCGAACAGCAGCAGGTAGCGGCCGCTGCGCTTGAGCGCACTGACCACCCAGCCCTGGTAGCCGTCGCTCATCTGTTCGAAGCGCCGGTTGAACCAGCCGAAGAAGCCGCCCTTGGCGTGGTGCTCGCCCGGGGCGATCGGCTTGAGCAGGGTCGCGCACAGCGCCGGCGTGAGGGTCAGCGCGAGGAAGGCCGAGAACAGGATCGAGGTCGCCATGGACAACGAGAACTGCTGGTAGATCACTCCCACCGAGCCCGGCATGAAGGCCATCGGTATGAACACCGCCACCAGCACCAGGGTGATGCCGATGATCGCGCCGCCGATCTGGCCCATGGCCTTGCGGGTGGCTTCCCTGGGCGGCAGGCCTTCATGGGCCATGATCCGCTCGACGTTCTCCACCACGACGATGGCGTCATCCACCAGGATGCCGATGGCCAGCACCATGCCGAACATGGTCAGCACGTTGATCGAGAAACCCAGGGCCAGCATGGTGGCGAAGGTCCCCATCAGCGCCACCGGCACCACCAGCGCCGGGATCAGCGTATAGCGGATGTTCTGCAGGAACAGGAACATCACCGCGAACACCAGCACCATGGCTTCGAGCAGGGTGTAGATCACCTTGGTGATCGATACCTTGACGAACGGCGAGGTGTCGTAGGGGATCTTGTACTCCACGCCGGCCGGGAAGTAGCGCGCCAGTTCATCCATTTTCGCCCGTACCAGGGTCGCGGTCTTCAGCGCGTTGGCGCCCGGCGACAATTGCACGCTGAAGGCGGTGGTCGGCTTGCCGTTCAGGCGCGTCGAGTACTGGTACTCCTGGCTGCCGATCTCCACCCGGGCGACATCGCCGATGCGCACGGTGGAACCGTCCGGGTTGGCCCGCAGGACGATGTCGGCGAATTCCTGGGGCGTCGACAACTGGCCCTTGACCAGCACCGCCGCGGTGATTTCCTGGGTCGACGGCCCCGGCAGGTCGCCGATGCTGCCGGCCGAGACCTGGGCGTTCTGCGCCGCGACGGCGGCACTGACATCGGCGGCGGTGAGGTTGAAACCGACCAGCTTCTGCGGGTCGATCCAGATCCGCAGGGCGCGTTCGGCCCCATACAACTGGGCCTTGCCGACGCCGTCCAGGCGCTTGATCTCGTTCATCACGTTGCGCGCCAGGTAGTCGCTGAGCGCGGTGTCGTCGTACTGGCCGTCACTGGAGGTGAGGGTCGCCAGCAGCAGGAAGCCGGCGGACACCTTTTCCACCTGCAGGCCCTGCTGGGTGACGGCGGCGGGCAGCCGTGGCTCGACCGCCTTGAGGCGGTTCTGCACGTCGACCTGGGCCATTTCGGGGTGGGTGCCGGGCTGGAAGGTCGCGGTGATGGTGGCGCTGCCCAGGCTGCTCTGGGACTCGAAATACAGCAGGTGGTCGGCACCGTTGAGCTCCTGCTCGATCAGGCTGACCACGCTTTCGTCCAGGGTCTGGGCCGAGGCGCCGGGGTAGGTCGCGACGATTTCCACTTTCGGCGGCGCGACGTTGGGGTACTGTGCCACCGGTAGCTGCGGGATGGCGAGGACGCCGGCCAGCAGGATGAACAGGGCGACCACCCAGGCGAAGATCGGGCGGTCGATAAAGAAGTGCGGCATGCTCACTGTCCTTTGGACTGGGCGAGGGAAAGGGGGCTGTCATCGATCTGCACCGGCTCGCCGGGGCGGGCGTGCTGCAGGCCTTCGACAATGATCCGGTCACCGGGCTTGAGGCCGGCGTTGACGATCCAGCGGTCGTTCTGCGCGGCGCCGAGGCTCACCGATTGCAGGCTGACCTGCATGTTCCCGTCCACCAGCAGCACCTGCGGCACGCCGGCGCTGTCGCGCTGGATAGCCCGCTGCGGGATGCTGATGCCTTCGCGGTTGACCGCCTGTTCGACGCGCACCCGCACGAAGCTGCCGGGCAGCAGGTCGAGTTCCGGATTGGGGAACTCGCTGCGCAGGATCACCTGGCCGGTGCCCGGGTCGACACTGATGTCGGTGAACAGCAGCTTGCCCGGCAGCGGGTAGGCGCTGCCGTCGTCCTGGATCAGCGTGGCCTTGGCCTGGTTCTGCCCGACCTGCTGTAGCTGGCCGGCGCGGAAGGCCCGGCGCAGGTCGTTCAGTTCGCGGGTCGACTGGGTCAGGTCGGCATGGATCGGGTTCAACTGCTGGATCAGCGCCAGGGCGGTGGTCTCGTTCTGGCCGACCAGCGCGCCCTCGGTGACCAGCGCACGGCCGATACGCCCGGAGATCGGCGCGGTGACGGTGGCGTAGCCGAGGTTCAGCCGGGCCCGTTGCACCGCCGCCTGGTTGGCGGCGACGTCGGCGGCACTCTGGCGGGCGGCGGCCTGGGCGTTGTCGTAGTCCTGGCGGCTGATGGCGTTGCTCTCCACCAGTTCGCGGTAGCGCTGGTGCTGCAGCCTGGCCTGGAAGGCATTGGCCTCGGCCTTCTGCAGGGCGGCCACGGCGCTGTCCAGGTCGGCCTTGAACGGTGCCGGATCGATCAGGAAGAGCACGTCGCCCTGCTTGACGTCGCTGCCTTCCTGGAACAGGCGCTTGAGCACCACGCCGGCGACCCGCGCGCGTACTTCGGCGATCCGCGGTGCGGCAATGCGGCCGCTCAGCTCGCTGCTGATCGACAGGGGCTGGGTGTGGATGGTCTCGACCCGGACCTTGGGTGCGGGCATGGTCTCGGGCTCGCCGGCGGACCGGTCACAGGCGGTCAGCGCCAGGGCCAGCGCCGACAGGCAGAGCGGGGCAAACAGCTTCTTCAACATAATCGAGTCCCAATGATGACCCGGGCATGCTAAGGGCGGCCGTCAAGCGCTGCTGTGAAGCAATGTAGGTGGTTGGTGAAAAAGTGTGAAGCGAATGCTCGCGCACGCGTAAGGGCGTATATCCTTCACCTTTTCCTTCATTTCGTAGTTATTTATGCCGACGATTCTCCTGGTCGAAGACGACACCGCCCTTGCCGAACTGATTGCCAGCTACCTGGAGCGCAACGGCTATCAGGTCAACGTGCTGGCCCGTGGCGACCAGGTGCGCGAGCGGGCCCGGCAGGAGCCGCCGGACCTGGTGATCCTCGACCTGATGCTGCCGGGCCTCGACGGCCTGCAAGTGTGCCGCCTGCTGCGCGCCGATTCGGCGAGCCTGCCGATCCTGATGCTCACCGCCCGCGACGACAGCCACGACCAGGTGCTGGGCCTGGAGATGGGCGCCGACGACTACGTCACCAAGCCTTGCGAGCCGCGGGTGCTGCTGGCGCGGGTCCGCACCCTGTTGCGTCGCAGCAGCCTCAGCGAACCGCAGGTGGCCAGCGACCAGATCCTCATGGGCAACCTGTGCATCGACCTTTCCGAGCGCACCGTGACCTGGCGTGGCCAGCAGGTGGAACTGTCCAGCGGCGAATACAACCTGCTGGTGGTGCTGGCCCGGCACGCCGGCGAAGTGCTCAGCCGCGACCAGATCCTGCAGCGCCTGCGCGGTATCGAGTTCAACGGTACCGACCGCTCGGTGGACGTGGCGATCTCCAAGCTGCGGCGCAAGTTCGACGATCACGCCGGCGAGGCGCGCAAGATCAAGACCGTCTGGGGCAAGGGCTACCTGTTCAGCCGTTCCGAATGGGAATGCTGAGCCGATGCTGAAGATCCTCATCCGGCTCTACCTGATGACCATCATCACCTTCAGCGCGGCGATCTACCTGGTGCCGGACCTGGTGGTCGGGGTGTTTCACGAGCGCTTCCTGAACTACAACATCGACCAGGCGCGGGGCATGCAGGACCTCCTGGTCAAGCAGTTCAAGACGGTGCCGAACACGCGCTGGCCGGCGGTGGCGGCCGAGCTGGACCAGAGTTTCTCGCCGCTGCGGGTCTCGCTGATCCGCATCGACGACATCAGCTTCAGCGAGCCGGAGCAGAAGCGCCTGCGCCATGGCGAGAACGCCATCCGTGTCGGCGACTGGGGCGCGCCGGACCTGGTGGCCTCGCCGCTGGATGGGCAATTGGCGGTGCAGGTGGTGATACCGCCGGACCCGCTGGACGTGAAGCTGCTGTACTGGAGCATGAACGTGCTGGTCGGCGCGGCGCTGCTGGGCTGCCTGCTGTTCTGGCTGCGCCCGCACTGGCGGGACCTGGAGCGCCTCAAGCAGACCGCCCGGCAGATCGGCCAGGGCCAGTTGAGCGAACGCACGCGGATCTCGCCGCGCTCGAACATCGGCGAACTGGCGCAGGTGTTCGACACCATGGCCAACGACATCGAATGCCTGCTCAACCAGCAGCGTGACCTGCTCAATGCGGTGTCCCACGAGTTGCGCACGCCCCTGACCCGGCTGGATTTCGGCCTGGCCCTGGCGCTGTCCGACGAGTTGCCGCCGGCTTCACGTGAGCGACTGCAGGGATTGGTCGGGCACATCCGCGAGCTGGATGACCTGGTGCTGGAACTGTTGTCCTACAGCCGCCTGCAGAATCCCGGGCGGCTGCCGGAGCGGGTGCTGGTGCCGCTGCACGAGTTCGTCGACAGCATCCTCGGCAGTTTCGACGAAGAACTGGAGGCGCCGGATATTGTGCTCGACGTGTTGATGCAGGGTTCCCAGGAGCATTTCTCCCTGGACCCGCGGCTGACTGCGCGGGCGGTACAGAACCTGCTGCGCAATGCCATGCGCTACTGCGAGCGGCGCATCCAGGTGGGCATCCAGGCGACGACCGAGGGCTGCGAGTTGTGGGTGGATGACGATGGGATCGGCATTCCCGAGCAGGAACGCGAGCGGATCTTCGAGCCGTTCTATCGGCTGGATCGCAGCCGTGATCGTTCCACGGGCGGCTTTGGCCTGGGCCTGGCGATCAGCCGGCGCGCGGCGGAGGCCCAGGGGGGACGCTGACGGTCGAGCAATCGCCGCTGGGTGGAGCCCGATTCCGCCTCTGGCTACCGGTAACCTGATCGCTCCCACGCGGAGCGTGGGAACGATCGGTTGTGAGGGCAGGTCGGGAGAGATCTACAACCCCTGGCTCGCGCGGATCAGGTCATAGGCCCGGCGTACCAGCGGGTTGACCGTATTCGGCCGGATCCACAGGTGATAGGTCACATCCGGCAACCGCGGCAATCCGTCGTTCTCGCCCAGCACGCGCATATCCGGCCCCAGCAGTTCCATGCTGCGCGGCGTCACCCCCAGCCCCGCGCGGATCGCCGCCTTGATCCCGATCAGGTTCGACGCCAGGTATGCCTGGCGCCAGGCGATCCCGGCGCGTTCCAGCGCCTCGATGGCATAACGCCGATAGATACTCGGTTCCTCCACCAGAATCAGCGGCAGCGGCTCGCTCGGCACATGGATGTACTGCGCCGAGCAGATCCACCACACCGGTGAGGTGCGCAGGGCAAAACCCTGCAGCCGCGAGTCCTCGCGGGTGGAAATCACCATGTCGATCTTGCCCCGGTGCAGGTCTTCCATCAGGTAGGGGCTGCGGCCCACGTCGATCTCCAGGCGCAGGCGCGGGGCCGAGCGGGCGATGTGGCTGAGGATCGGCGGCAGGATGGTGTCGGCGATGTCGTGGGGCGAACCGATGCGCAGCACCCCGCTCAGATGGCTCTCCTGCAGCGAGTTGAGCACTTCATCATTGAGCGAGAGCATTTGCCGGCATGGCGCAGCAGCTGCCGGCCCGGCTCGGTGAGCTGTTTCTGCCGCCCCTGTTTCTGGAACAGGCTGACCCCCACCTGGTGCTCCAGGCGCTGCATCTGCTGGGTCACCGACGACTGGGTGCGGGCCAGGTGTTGGCCGGCTTCGGCAAAGGTGTGGTGGTCGACCACCGCGACGAAGGTGCGCAGCAGTTCCAGATCGAGGGTGGGCGAGGGCATGGGCGGCTCGAATTCATATCAAGGGTGGTTCGCAATAGATTACGGATTCTTATGTATATGGCGAGATAAAAATGCAAGTCCCCAATAAAGGCCCTGTAAATACGGGTTATGCCATTTTTTCAAAAACCTAATAACCAGAAAGTTATAACAATATTAGATATTTGCATTTCCGTTCGTGGAGGGCCGTCCCTAGCATGCGGGGCAACGAGGCCGGGAGACGCCGGCCGCCATCGAGGGGATAACCATGCAGTTCACGCGCACACCGATCCATCGCTTCCTGCCCACCGTGCTCGGCGCCTTGCTGGCCTGTGGCGCGAGCGCCGCGGCCCAGGCCGACGCCACCCTGGACAAGATCCAGCAGCGGCACAAGCTGGTGGTCGGCGTGGTGCTGTCCGGTGGCCCGTTCGGCTCCATAGACCCGGCGACTCAGGACCCCAAGGGGCTCAACGTCGACCTGGCGAACGCCCTGGGCAAGGACCTCGGCGTGGCGGTGGAACTGGTGCCGGTGCTGCCGGCCAACCGCGTGCAGTTCCTGCAGCAGGGCAAGGTCGACCTGCTGATCGCCAACATGGAATGGACCCAGGAACGCGATGCGATCCTCGGCCATGTGCCGACGCCGTTCTACAGGATCGGGGGTGCCGCCGCGCTGCCCAAGGACAGCAAGGTCGCCCGTTGGGAAGACCTCAAGGGCCAGCCGGTGTGCACTTCCCAGGGCAGCAGCTACGTCAAGCCGCTGACCGAACTGGGCGCCGACATCAAGGCGTTCAAGAGCTCGTCGGAGTCCCTGCTGGCCCTGCGCGGCAACAACTGCGTGGCGGCGGTGCACGACTCGACGCTGATCAACCCGCTGGTGGCCGGCAACCCGGAGTGGAAGGACTACCGCGTGCTGACCCCGGAGCTGAACCCGGCGCCGTCGGTGATCTGGACCCGCACCGGCGAGACCGACACCCAGAAGCGCCTGGACAGCGTGGTGCAGGGCCTGCACCGCAGCGGCTGGCTGATCGAGGCCGAGACGCGCAACCACATCGCCCCGGCGTCGCCGGCGCTGGTGGAGTTGCACGAGAAATACAAGGGCTGATGTTCAGCCGCTGAGTGTTTGTGAGGTTTGGGGGCCTCTTCGCGGGCAAGCCACGCTCCTACAAAGCTGCGGCGTACAAACGCCTTATGTACGACACGGACCCTGTAGGAGCGCGGCTTGCCCGCGAAGAGGCCCTCGGGTCCTCCCCACCATCCAAAGGACATACCGCGATGCTCAAATACATGCCGCTGGCCCTGGCGCTGCTCACCGGCCTGGCCCACGCCGACGCCACCCTGGACAAGATCCAGCAACGCCACAGGATCAGTGTCGGGGTGATCCTCAGCGGTCCGCCGTTCGGCACCATCGACCCCGCTACCGGTGCCCACCTGGGCTACAACGTCGAACTGGCCAAGGGCATCGCCGAACGCCTGGGCGTCGAACTGGAAACCGTCTCGGTCCTGGCCCCCAACCGCGTGCAGTTCCTCCAGCAGGGCAAGGTCGACGTGCTGGTCGCCAACATGCAACTGACCGAAGAACGCGCCGAAATCCTCGACTACGTGCCCACCCCCTACGAGGAAGTCGGCGGCGCCGCGCTGATCCGCAAGGGCGCCGGCATCGCTCGCTGGGAAGACCTCAAGGGCAAGCCGGTGTGCGTGTCCCAGGGCAGCAACTTCATCAAGCCGCTGCAGGAAACCTACGGCGCGCAAATCAAGGCCTTCCGCAGCCAGTCCGAGTCGCTGCTGTCGCTGCGCGGCAACGGTTGCGTGGCGGCGGTGCACGTCAGCCCGACCATGCACAGCCTGCTCGACGAGGCCGAGTGGAGCGGCTACGAGATTCCCTTGCCCGACGACCTGATCCCGTCGCCGTCGGTGATCTGGGTCCGCAAGGGTGAGCGGGACACCCAGGCCCGCCTGGACGCCATCGTCCGCGACTGGCATCGCAGCGGCTGGTTGATCGAACTGGGCAAGCGCACCGGCATGCCGCCGTCCCAGGCCCTGCTCAAGCTGCATGAGCAGTACCGCAACAGCGCCCCCCTGGCGGCCGCGCCATGAGCCTGCTGTTCAGCCAGTTGCAGCAGTTGCTGGGCGCCGCCCATGTCCGCGACGGTGCCGACGGGGCGGCCTGGTTGAGTGACAAGCACCGGGTCTATCACGGCAAGGTGGTGGCGGTGGTGCACCCGGCCAGCACCGAGGAAGTCGCCGCCGTGGTGCGTGTGTGTGCCCACCATGGCGCGCCGCTGGTGGTGCAGGGTGGCAACACCGGGCTGATGGGCGCCGCCACGCCGGACGACAGCGGCCGCAGCGTGCTGCTGCGCCTGGACCGGATGAACCGCATCCGCCAGCTCGATACCGACAACGACACCGTCACCGTCGAGGCCGGTTGCATCCTGCAGCACCTGCAGGATGCCGCCCGCCAGGCCGACCGTCTGTTCCCCCTGAGCCTGGGCGCCGAAGGCAGTTGCACCCTGGGCGGCAACCTCGGCACCAACGCCGGCGGCACCGGGGTACTGCGCTACGGCAATACCCGCGAGCTGACCCTGGGCCTGGAAGTGGTCACCGCCGACGGCGAGATCTGGAACGGCCTGCGCGGCTTGCGCAAGGACAACACCGGCTACGACCTGCGTGACCTGTTCATCGGCAGCGAAGGCACCCTGGGTATCATCACCGCCGCGACCCTCAAGCTGTTCCCGCTGCCCAAGGCCCGGAGCACCGCCTTGCTGGCCTTCGACTCGCTGGCCCAGGCGGTGAGTTTCCTGTCCCATGCCCGCGCCGGTTTCGGCGCCGACCTGACCGCCTTCGAACTGATGTCCGCGGCCTGCCTGGCGTTGCTGCGCCAGCAGTTCCCCGACGGCCCGCAGCCGTTCGCCACGGCGCGGCAGCCGTGGTTCGCGCTGCTCGAACTGTCCGACAACCACAGCGCCGAACACGCCCGCGCGGCGTTCGAGCGGGTACTGGGCGAGGCCTTCGAGGCCGGTCTGCTGGCCGATGCGCTGATCGCCGAGAGCCTGGCCCAGAGCGCGGCGCTGTGGCAGTTGCGCGAGAACATGAGCGAGGCCCAGGCCCGCGAAGGGCGCAACATGAAGCACGACATTTCGCTGCCGATCTCGCGCATCGTCGAGTTCGTCGCCAGCACCGATGCCTTGTTGCAGGAACATTTCCCCGGCGTGCGCAACCTGACCTTCGGCCACCTGGGCGACGGCAACCTGCACTATAACGTCGCCGCCCCCCTGGGCCAGCCGGTTGAGGCGCACATGGCCCACTACGCCGCCCTCAGCGAGCTGGTGCACCGCAACACCCACGCCTTCGGCGGCTCCATCAGCGCCGAACACGGTATCGGCCAGCGCAAGCGCGAGCTGCTGGCGCAGGTCAAGAGCCCGGTGGAGCTGGACCTGATGCGTCGGATCAAACAGGCCCTCGACCCCCGCGGGCTGCTCAACCCAGGCAAGGTGCTGCCATGACCGTTCAACTTTCCCGGCGGGTACAGAAGGTCTCGCTGTCGGCCAATGCCGCCGCCAAGTCCCGCGCCACCGAGCTGCGCGAGGCCGGGCGGGACATTCTCGACCTGACCACCGGCGAGCCGGACTTCGACACCCCCGGGCACATCAAGCAGGCCGCCTGCGCGGCGATTGCCGCCGGCGCCACCAAGTACACCGCCACCCCCGGGGTGCGCGCCCTGCGTGAAGCGGTACGGCGCAAACTGGCCGAGGAAAACCGCCTGGACTACCCGCTGGCCGGCATCGTCATCGCCAACGGTGCCAAGCAGATCATCTTCAACGCCTTCGCCGCGACCCTAGACGAGGGCGATGAGGTGCTGGTGCCGGTGCCGTACTGGCCGTCGTTTCCCGACAGCGTGCGGATCAACGGCGGCGAGCCGGTGTTCGTGCAGTCGAGCCTGGAGCAGGGCTGCAAGCTGACGCCCGCGCAGCTCGAAGCGCTGATCGGCGAGCGTACCCGCTGGCTGATCCTCAACAGCCCCGGCAACCCCAGTGGTGCGGTGTACAGCGCCGCCGAGCTGCAGGCGCTGGCCGAGGTGCTGCGCCGGCATCCCAAGGTGCTGGTGCTGCTCGACGAACTCTACGAACACATCCGTTTCGACGGCCAGCCACCGCTCAACCTGCTCAATGTCGCGCCGGACCTGCAGCCACGTTGCCTGCTGGTCGGTGGGGTGTCCAAGACCTACGCCATGACCGGCTGGCGCATCGGCTTCGGCGCCGGCCCGCAGGTGCTCACCGCGGCCATGGCGGTGGTGCAGTCGCAGTCGGCTTCCGGGGCGTCCTCGGTGAGCCAGGCCGCGGCCTTGGCCGCCTACCAGGGCGGGCTGGATTTCCTGCCGGCGCAGGTGGCGGCCTATCGCGAGCGGCGCGACGTGCTGGTGGCCGCGTTGAGCGGGGTGGACGGCTTGCAGGTGCTGGTGCCCGAAGGCGGTTTTTTCCTGTTCATCCGCTGCGCCGGCCTGATCGGCCGGCGCCGTCCCGACGGGGGCCTGATCGCCAGCGATAACGACCTGGTGGATTACCTGCTGGAGGCGGGCGTGGCCGCCGTGGCCGGTAGCGCCTACGGCCTGTCGCCGTGGCTGCGGCTGTCGATCGCCACCGCCACCGACAGCGTCCGTGAAGCCGGCCGGCGGATCGCCGCGGCCTGCGCCCGGCTGGTCGAGGATCGCGGTTGATGGAAACGTTCGTGCAATGGGCCGCGCAACTGGGTCTCAACTATCGCTTCCTGCTCGACGCCTACCAGCGCGGCAGCCTGCTGGAGGGGGCCTGGACCACCTTGCTGCTGTGCGGGCTGACCCTTGTCGGCAGCCTGCTGGCCGGGGTGGTCCTGGCCGCCATGCTCACCAGCGCCAGCCGATGGCTGGCGCGTCCGGCGCGGGTCTTCGTCGAGGTCACGCGCAACACGCCGACCCTGGTCCAGCTGTACTGCGCCTTCCTGGTGCTGAACATGCTGCTGACCCAGGCGGTGGGCGCGGCCAACCCGCTGACGCCGTTCGCCTGGGTGGTGATCGTGATCTCCCTGCACAAGGGCGCCTTCCATGCCGAGGCGCTGCGTGCGGGGATCGAGGCGGTGCCGCCGGTGACCCTCGAAGCCGCCAGCTCCCTGGCCTTCAGCCGCCGGCAATTGCTGTGGAACGTGCAATTGCCGCTGGCCCTGCGCTTCGCCTTGCCGGCGCTGGTGAACAACCTGATCGACCTGGTGAAGATGACCGCCGTGGCCTCGGCCATCGCTGTCGGCGATATCACCTACGCCTCGATCATGATCTGGACCCAGAGCGACAACGTGCTGGAACTGATGATCCTGATCCTCAGCTTCTTCGGTCTGCTCAGCTTTATCGTCAACTGTGTCGGCCGCTACCTGGAAGCGCGCCTGAGGATGCCCGGCTATGGCCATTGAAACCGCGGTGGTCGAATCGTTGCTGCGCTGGAGCCCGGCGCTGGCGGCGGGCTTCGGCCAGAACATCCTGATCAGCCTGCTGGCGATCGCCCTCGGCTCGCTGCTCGGCCTGTTGATCGGCGCCCTCGGCCTGTCGCCGTTGCGGCTGTTGCGCCTGCCGGCGCGGCTGTGGGTGCAACTGTTTCGCAACGCGCCGTGGCTGGTGCTGATCTACTTCACCACCTACGTGTTCCCGTTCGAGATCCACGTCGGCGGCTACTACCTGCCATTCCCCGACTGGGTGAAGGTCACCCTCGGCCTGGCGTTGCCGGCCAGCGCCAACGTCGCCGAGATCTTTCGCGGTGCCATCGGCTCGATTCCGTCGACCCAGTGGGAAGCGGCGCGTTCGCTGGCGTTCAGCCGCGGCCAGCTGTTTCGCTCGATCATCCTGCCGCAGTGCTTCAAGCGCATGCTGCCGCCGTGGATGAACCTCTATGCGGTGATCACCATGGGCACCGCGCTGGCCTCGCTGGTGGGCGTGCACGACCTGATCGACACCGCGCAGATCGCCAGCAACACCGTCAACCGGACCGGCTTCACCGTGCTGATCTACTTCAGCGTGCTGGCGCTGTTCTTCGCCTATTGCTACCCGATTTCCCGCCTGACCCAACGCCTGGAGCGCCGCTATGCCTTCTACTGAACCCCTGGTCAGCCTGCGCGACCTGCACCTGTCGTTCGGCGCCAACCCGGTCCTCAAGGGCATCGACCTGGACGTGCAGCGCGGCCAGGCGGTGTCGGTCATCGGCCCGTCCGGCTCGGGCAAATCGACCATTTTGCGCTGCATCACCGGGCTGCTCAAGCCGCAGCGCGGCAGCATCCGTGTCGGTGACACCGAGGTGCACCGCCTGCAGCGCGAGGCCGAACTGATCGAGCTACGCAAGCGGGTCGGTTTCGTCTTCCAGCAGTACAACCTGTTCCCGCACCTGTCGGTGCTGGAGAACCTGCTGATCGCCCCCTGCAAGGTGCTCGGCCGCAGCCGTGCCGAGGCCGAGCGGCAGGCCCGGCAACTGCTGGCCAAGGTGCGCATGGAGCACAAGGCCGAGGCCTACCCCGGCCAGCTCTCCGGCGGCCAGCAGCAGCGGGTGGCGATTGCCCGCACCCTGGCGATGCGCCCGGAACTGATCCTGTTCGACGAAGTGACCTCGGCCCTCGACCCGGAAACCGTCGGCGAAGTGCTGACGGTGATCCGCGAGCTGACCGAGGAAGGCATGACCTGCGTGCTGGTGACCCACGAAATGCGTTTCGCCGAGGAGATCAGCGACGTGGTGTATTTCACCGAGAACGGCCGGATCGTCGAATCCGGCAGTGCGCAACGGATTTTCCAGCAGCCGCAAAGCGAGCGGACCCGCGAGTTCCTCCGGCATGCCCTGGGCGACAACCGTCGTCCGGTACAGGCCGACCCGTACCGCCTGACCAATATCAGCCCCTTCAGCCTGTCCATCTGACGCACCTACAAGGAGCCTGCCATGAGCACCACCGAACGCGCCAACGTGATCGAAACCTTCCTGGTGAAGATCCGCGCCATCCACCAGCGTGGCGTCGACCGCGCGGCCCTGCAAGCCATCGTTGCCCTGCTGGAAGAACTGGCCGAGCGCCGCGATCTGTTCAACTTCGATCATTTTCCGGCGCCGGTGGCGGGCGAGGGCAACACCGCGTTCCGCTACCGCCTCAACGACGACGGCGAAACCCCGACCCTGTACCTGAACTCGCTGCTGCCGGGCAAGAGCACCATCGCCCACAACCACGAGACCTGGGCGGTGATCAGCGCCGTCGAGGGCCAGGAGCTGAACCGTGTCTACACCCGCCGCGACGATGGCCGCGACCCGGCCCGCGCGGTGCTGGAACTGGAGCGCGAGGTGGTGGTGCAGCCCGGCACCTCGATCGCCTTCCTCGGCGAGGACCTGCACAGCATCCGCGTCGACGGCGAACAGGCGACCCTGCATTTCCACCTCTACGGGCGCCCTCTGGAATCCCTCGAAGGCCGCTACGGCGTGCAGGACGACGGCACCGTCCTCAACTACAACAAGTCGCAGATGGCGCCTTCGATCAAGGCCTACGCCTGATGATCGACCTCTACTACTGGCCGACCGCCAATGGCCTGAAGATCGGCATCCTGCTCGAAGAGCTGGGCCTGGACCACCGCCTGCAACCGGTGAACATCCGCGCTGGAGAGCAGCGCGCCGCGGCATTCCGGCAGATCAGCGCCAATGGCCGCATTCCGGCGATCGTCGACCACACGCCGAGCACCGGCAGCGAGCCGCTGAGCCTGTTCGAATCCGGGGCTATCCTGACGTATCTGGCGGACAAGGCCGGGCGCTTCCTGCCCGCGGCCGGCAGCGTCCAGCGCCAGCGCGTGCAGGAGTGGCTGTTCTGGCAGGTCGGGCATGTCACCCCGTACCTGAGCCAGTGGCAGTTGTTCCGGGAAAAGGCCCCGGAGCCGATTCCGTTCGCCCTCGACCTGCTGCAGGGCGAGGCGACCCGCCTGTACGAGGTGCTGGAGCGGCGCCTGGACGGGCGCGACTACGTGGCCGGCGACTACAGCATCGCCGACATGGCGATCTTTCCCTGGATCCAGCCGCGCCGCCAGGGCTTCGACCTGGCCGACTACCCGGCGATCCGGGCCTGGCGCGAGCGCATCCAGGCCCGGCCGGCGGTGCAGCGGGCCTATGTCCGCGGCCGCGAGGTGGCGCCGGCCGAACGGTCGCTGGTGCTGGAATGACATCTTTATCCCGAGACGAGGCTTTCGTGAGCACAACCATTACCCCGGCACAGTTGCAGACGTGGCTGTTCGATGGCCGGGAAATCGCCCTGTTCGACCTCCGCGAACACGGCCAGTACGGTGAGGCGCACCTGTTCCATGGCGTGCACCTGCCCTATAGCCGTCTGGAGCTGGAAGCTCGGCGCCTGGCGCCGAACCCGGCGGTGCGCCTGGTGATCTACGACCAGGACGGCGGCGAGCTGTCGTTGCGCGCGGCCCGGCGCCTGGCCGACCTCGGCTACCGCCAGGTGCATCGCCTCGAAGGCGGCGCCGATGGCTGGCAGGCTGCCGGCCTGCAACTGTTCGCCGGTGTCCACGTGCCGTCCAAGGCCTTTGGCGAACGGGTGGAAGAGGCCTGCCATACGCCCCATCTCAGCGCCGGCGAACTGGCGGCCTGGCAGGCCGAGGGCAAGCCGCTGGTGCTGCTCGACGGCCGGCCGTTCGACGAATACCGCAAGATGACCATCCCCGGTTCCATCTGCTGCCCCAACGGCGAGCTGGGCTACCGCCTGCACGACCTGGTGCCGGACGAGTCGACGCCGGTGGTGGTCAACTGCGCCGGCCGCACCCGCAGCATCATCGGCGCGCAGACGCTGATCAACCTGGGGGTGAAGAACCCGGTCTACGCCCTGGAAAACGGCACCCAGGGCTGGTACCTGGCCGACCTGCCACTGGAACATGGCAGCACCCGGCGCTACCGCGACGAGCAGGCGCCGGCTGGCGTCGAGCAACAGCGCGCCGCCGCCCGGCATCTGGCGCAGCGTGCCGGCGTGCCGAGCGTCAGCGCCGCCGAGGTCGCAGCCTGGTCCGCCAGCGCCGCGGGCAGCCTGTTTCTCTGCGATGTGCGCAGTGCCGAGGAATTCGCCCGTGGCAGCCTGCCCGGCGCGCAGCACACGCCTGGCGGCCAACTGATCCAGGCCACCGACCTGTACATCGGCGTGCGCCAGGCGCGGCTGGTGCTGTTCGACGACGATGGTGTGCGGGCGCCGATCGTTGCCAGTTGGCTGCGACAACTGGGGCACAATGCCCAGGTGTTGGCGGAGGGCTTGCACAGCGGCCTGCAACTGCCGGTGACGACGCTGCCGTCGTTGCCCGAGCTGCCGCGGATCGAGCCCGAGGTGCTGGTGCGTGAGTGGGCCGAACGGCGGGTGACGCTGATCGACCTGCGGCCGAGCATGAGCTTTCGCAAAAACCATGTGGCCGGTTCGCAGTGGTCGATCCGCCCGTTGCTGGCCGCCGAGCTGGCCGGGGAAGGGCGGCCACTGGTGCTGATCGCCGACGACCCGGCAGTGGCGCGCCTGGCACTGCTGGAACTGCCGGCGGCGCAACAGGCCGCTGCCCGATTGCTGGCGGGCGACCTCGCCCGTTGGCAGGCGGCCGGCCTGCCGCTGGTGAGCGACGCGGCGGCCTTGCCTGATGAGCGTTGTATCGACTTTCTGTTCTTCACCCACGACCGCCACTCGGGCAACAAGGACGCGGCGCGCCAGTACCTGGCCTGGGAGACCGGCCTGCTGGGGCAGATGACCGCGGCCGAAATCGCCAGCCTGAAGCCGCTGAAACCGGCGGCTGCCAGCGCTGTGCGCACCCGCCTGGTCCACGCGGCCCGCACTGCGGCGGGTAGCGGGGCACGGGCGGTGAACGTGCCGGTGACGCGCCTGAGCACGGTGCTGTTCGACAACGTCGCGCAGATGCGTGATGCCCGCCGTCGGCGTGACCATGAACAGGTGCTGAGCTACGGCGCCCGTGGCAACCCCACGGCCTTCGCCCTGGAAGACCTGGTGAGCGAACTGGAAGGCGGCTACCGCACGCGGCTGTTCGGCACCGGCCTGGCGGCGGTGGCGCAGACCCTGCTGGCCTACCTGCGGCCGGGCGATCATGTGCTGATCACCGACGGCGTATACGGGCCGGTGCGCACACTGGCGAAAGAGTTTCTCGGGCCGTTCGGCATCGAGGTCGAGTACTTTCCGGCCGATGGCCAGGACCTCGCCGCGCGGCTGCGGGCCAACACGCGGCTGGTCTACTGCGAGGTGCCCGGTTCCTTGCTGTACGAACTGGCCGACCTGCCGGCGATCGTCGCCCTGTGCAAGCCGCGCCATATCCTGGTGGCGGTGGACAACACCTGGGGCTCGGCCTACCAGTACCGGCCGCTGGCGCTCGGTGCGGACATCTCGATCATGGCCCTGACCAAGTACCTGGCCGGCCACAGCGACGTGGTCATGGGCAGCGTTTGCACCACCCAGGCGGCCTGGCCGGCGTTGGCGCGCATGAGCGACAGCTTCGGCAACACGGTCAGCCCGGACGACGCCTACCTGGTGCTGCGCGGTGCGCGGACCCTGGCGGCGCGGCTGGAGGTGCACCAGCGCCAGGCCCTGGAAATTGCCCAGTGGCTCAAGGCGCAGCCGCAGGTGCGGCGGGTATTCCATCCGGCGTTGCCGGAGCATCCGGGGCATGCGCTGTGGCGGCGCGACTTCAGTGGCAGCAATGGGTTGTTGTCATTCGAGTTCGCCGAAGCCGACAGGCGCCAGGCCGAGGCGTTCATCGATGCCTTGCAACTGTTCGGGCTGGGGGCATCGTGGGGCGGTTACGAGAGCCTGGTGACCCTGGCCGACCTGGGCGATCGGCAGTTCCCGGTGGCGGCGAGCCATCCGGTGATTCGCCTGCATATCGGGTTGGAGGCGGTGGAGTCATTGATCGAGGATCTGCAGCGCGGCTTTGCGGCCCTCTGAGCCAGGCAGGCTGGGGCGGCAGTCGTCCAGGCGAAGGCGGCGGGTATCAATCCGCCGCCTCTCGGACCGAATGGCAACAGCCCGTGCCGCAAGACCCTGCGCTTTCCCACCGGTGGACACGATCAGGGGCTACTGGGCCCGGCGCTGCCTCAGCAGGCGCTTGACCCCTTCGAGCACCAGCACCGCCACCGCCAGCCAGATCGGGATGTAGGTCAGCCATTCGCCCGGGGCGATGCTTTCGCCCAGCAGCAGGGCGACGAACACCAGCAGCACCGGTTCGACATAACCGAGCAGGCCGAACAGGCCGAACGGCAGCTTGCGGCTGGCCAGCAGGTAGCAGATCAGCGCCGCGGTGCTGATCAGCCCCAGCCCGGGGATCAGCGCATACAGCGCCGGGCGCTGGTCGACCACGGCGAAGCCCTGCTCCCCGCTGTGCACGAACCACCAGGACACCGGCAGCAGCAGCGCCATGTCGAACCACAGGCCACCGAGGTTGTCGGTGCCGATGCGCCGGCGCAGCACGAAGTACACCGGATAGCCGCCAGCGACCACCAGGGTGGTCCAGGATACCCGGCCCACCTGGTACAGCTCGTTGAGCACGCCGCCGAGGGCGAGCAGGGCGGCGAGCAGTTGCAGCCGCGACAGCCGTTCGCCGTAGACGATGCGCCCGGTCAGCACCATGGTCAGCGGCAGCAGGAAGTAGCCCAGGGACACGTTCAGGCTGTGGCCGTTGAGCGGCGCCCAGAGGAAAATCCACAACTGCACGCCGAGCAGCGCCGAGGAGGCCATCAGCGTGAGCAGCAGCGCCGGCTGCCGGGCGATGCGCGCGACGAGAGTCGGCACCAGTTTCCAGTCGCCGGAAATCAGCATGAATACGGTCATGCAGGGCACGGTCAGCAGCATGCGCCAACCGAAGATGTCCTCGCCGTTGAGCGGCGACAGCAGGGACGTGTAGAAATACATGACGGCGAACAGGCAGGACGCCGATACCGATAAAACGATGCCTCTGGACACAACAGCCTCGCGGTTGGGCAGATAGATTAATGAGCGTTCCCACGCGGAGCGTGGGAACGATCGGTCAGTCAGGTAGTTGAATATAGGTTTCTTGTTGGTCGACAGCTTGCCGGTTCGCGACATGTGACGCAAACCGCCTGGGCGTATCGGGCGAACGGGCCAGCCGGCTCGCCCCGGATGTTCAGGCCTGGCCGGGATGTAGCCGGAACACCAGGGCCTTCAGGCCACAATCGGCATCGCTGTCGGGAAACTCCGGCGGATTCTCCAGCCGTTGTTCGAAGCGCAGGCCCGGTGCCTCGCGGGTCACGCCCTCGATGAGGAAGTCCGGACCCAGCGACGGGTCGTTCATGCAGGCCAGCACCATGCCGCCTTCGGCCAGCAGTTCCGGCAGGCGGCGCAGTACCCGCTGGTAGTCCTTGGTCAGCAGGAAGCTGCCTTTCTGGAACGACGGCGGGTCGATGATCACCAGGTCGTAGGGGCCGCCATTGATCACCTTGCCCCAGGACTTGAACAGGTCATGGCCGAGAAACGCCACCTTGCCCAGGTCGTGGCCGTTCAGGCGATGGTTGTCGCGACCGCGGCTCAGCGCCGCGCGGGACATGTCCAGGTTGACCACGCGCTCGGCGCCACCCTCGATGGCCGCCACCGAGAAACCGCAGGTGTAGGCGAACAGGTTGAGCACCCGCTTGCCACCGGCCTGGGCGCGGACCCAGTCGCGGCCGTAGCGCATGTCGAGGAACAGGCCGTTGTTCTGCTTCTTGCCGAGGTCGACCCGGTACTTGAGGCCGCCTTCGGTCAGGGTCCACTCGTCGATGGGCTCGCCCAGCAGCCATTCGGCCGGGCTCAGCGGCAGGTAGCGGTGCTGCAGCAACAGGGTATGGGCGCCACTGGCCTGCCAGACCGGCGAGCGGACCAGTTCGCCGAGCATGGTTTTGAGCGCGTCCAGTTGCGCGGCCTCCGGCTCGCGGAACAGCGAGACCATCAGCACGCCCTGCAGCCAGTCCACGGTCAGTTGCTCCAGCCCCGGCCAGCAACGGCCACGGCCATGGAACAGCCTGCGGGTCTCCGTGGGCGGGTTCGCCAGGGCGTCGAGCAGGTGGGCATGGAGGGTGGACAGGGCTTGCGGATTCATCGGGCTAACGTCGGCAGTCGGAAAGGGCCGGGCAGTTTAACGCCATGGCGGCGGAAAATCGTCGGGTTTTCCGGGTTAAGTACTGTCAGTCTGCCAGCTTTTCGCCGATTCCTACGCTCGTTGCAGGATTTTCTTGTCCTTTGCCGGCAGTGGATGGTAGAAGCCTCGCCGAGCCCCGACCTAGAGGGCTTTGCAGGATTTTTTTCGACCCTCCCGAGTAAAGAAGCGACGCATGAAACCAGGCAAGTTAGCAGTCGGTTTGTCAGCCCTTTTGTTGTTTACCAGCGGCGCGGTGCAGGCGCGCAGTGTGCTGGATTTTCTCGACACGCCCGCGGCACACGAAAAGTCGGGGCACCGCGCAGGCTCCATCAGCCAGAGCGCGGCCCTCGACCTGTATTCCAGCCAGGAGCGCCAGGCCTCGTTCGACGGTTGCGCGCAACTGTTCCCGAACGCGCGGCCGATCAACCTCGGCAGCGTACCGGCGAGCATGAAACCGATGGCGCTGTGCTCCGACACCTTCGCGGTGCTGTACTCGCAGACCAGCAAGACCCCGCTGGTCGTCGTTGAGCGCCTGAACGCAGCGCAGCTCAAGGACGCCAAGGGCGAGGAACGCACCAACCAGTTCTACCCCGACCCGCGCATTCCCAAGGGCGGCCGCGCCGAGCTGAGCGACTACCGCGCCCAGCAGCCGGCGGTGGACCGCGGGCACCAGGCGCCGGCGGCCGATGCGCCGACGCCGAATGCCATGGCCCAGTCCTTCGCCCTGTCGAACATGGTGCCGCAGGACCCGACCAACAATCGCAAGATCTGGAGCAAGGTCGAGGCCGACGTGCGCAAGTTCGCCCAGCGTGCGGGCGGCAACGTCTATGTGTTCACCGGCCCGCTGTTCGACGAAGGCCATGGCACGGTCGGCGACAACAACGTCTGGGTGCCGACGCGGCTGTTCAAGCTGGTCTATGACAGCGCTTCGGGCCGCGCCTGGGCGTACGTGCTGCCGAACGCCGAAACCCGTATCGAACGGCCGATGGACTACGCGACCTTCGTGAAAACCACTGGCTTGCGGCTGCTGGACAGCCTGCCGGTGTCGGGGTCGCTGGCCAAGGGCTGATCCTGTAAGAAACAACCTTCAACACAATCCAATATGTCCCACGACAATCAGGCGTGGGACACTATGGTGTGCGCCAAGGTGCTGGGAATACAGTCCGCAGGTCGCTGCAAATTCAGCGACGCGGGTTTTGCAGCCCGGATGCTTGAGGCGCACAGCGCCGCGAAAGCGGCATTTTTACGCTCGTGTCATGGCGAGCTGTGCGCAGGAGGCTTCGGCCTACCGGGAGGGTTCCTCAAGCACCGGTCTGCAAACCTGCGCATGGCTTGCCACCTTCCGTGTTGCAGCGTGGGTGACAAGCTCCTTTATTGCTTGAGGAGCTTTACGCAATGACCAAGAAACTCACCCCCGATCCCCCGTCAGAACACGACGCCGCCGACTCACTCGACCCCCTCACCGTCACCCGCGCCAAACCCGTCACCGCCGAATCCCCCGGCAAACCTTCGCTGTTCGCCATCCAGCCGGGCGTCAATGCCTATGACGCGCTGACCCACGTCTCGCGCCTGCTCGAATCGGCGCAGCTCAATGGCGACGAACTCAGCCTGCACACCGACCCCTTCGAACGTTCGCTGTTCTGGAGCCTGCTGCACTCGGTGGAAATGGCACGGGCGGTGGTGGATTCGCTGCTCGAAGGCGACCGGGCGTCCGGCCAGCGCTTGCCGGCCGGCTGATTCGCGGCGCCTGGGCTTCTGGCCATGATCGGCCAGAAGCCACCGTTCAGCTTCAGGCCGACGGCTGCGGATGCGGCCACACCACGTCATCGGAGAAGATCGAGCTGTTGGGCGGTGCCGTCACCACCTGCCCGCCGGACACCGCGACCTGGTCGATCAGGTCGTCGTACACGGTCTGGTTCTCGACGCCGTCCCAGGTGTCGTGCTCGATGCCGGCGGCCTGTTCGCCCGCCGCCTCGTTGATCGCGTGCACGTTGGCGGCGCGGGTATGGCTGGAGTTGACCAGCCAGACCCGGTCGGCACTCAGCCCCAGCGCCGGCACGGAGATTTCGCCTTCGATGTCGTCGTTGGGAAACAGCCCCTGGGGACCGGCGCTGTTGAAGAACTCGTTCTCCTGGCCGGGGACCACCTCGATGCCCCGGGTGTCGATCATGTACAGGAACGCCACGCTCTGGCGCAGACGGCGTGGGCTGTAGCCGCGCTCGCGGTTCCACGGCTCATCGCTGTCGGCGTCCGAGCCGCTTTCCATCTGGCTGTCGGCGTCGCCCTCGGTCTGCATGTCCGAGTCGGAATCGCGGCCGCCCGGGTAACGGTCGAACTGGCTGTTGTAGCGCAATTGCCCTTCACCCGGGCCGCCCCCAGGCCATAACTTTTGGCATCGTCGAGGCTGAAACTGGCGCTCAGGGCCTCTTCGGTGGTCGCGCGTTCCTCGCCGGGTGCCTCGCGGGCCAGCATTGTGTTGTCGCGGGCCAGTTCGAACGGGGTGCGGTCGTCGCTGCGGAACATCGCCGGGATGTCCGTGCGGTACAGGCAATTGCGGATATTGCGCTGGTAGCCGATCTTGAGCAGGAAGGCGTCGAGAAAGTCCTGGGTGTAGTAGTCGGGGAAATCCCGGTCGAGTTCGAGCTTGGCGAGCTCGAAGTTGCGCAGATGGCGGATCTGCGGGACCACCTCGGCCTGCAACAGGTCGAAGCGTTGCAGGTTGCCGGCGTCCTGCATCTGCATCTTGTGCCTTTCGGCCCAGTCGGGGACCCGGCCGGTGTCCTGCAGGGCCTTTTTCAGCAGCGGCCACTGGCTGGGCAGCAGGTTGTAGCCCTTGAGCAGCTCGGCGCGCTCCGGGGTGGTCTTTTCCGGGAACGCCCACTTGAGGTCGCGCAGCAGCCGGGTCCGGGCGCGCTCGCGCGAACCCGGATACTCCCAGGCGGGGCTCTTGCCGGTGAGGGCGGCCTGGTTGCGGAACGCGTCGGCGGCCGTGCCCTGCAGCCGGTAGTGCTGCCAGATTTCGCCGTCGGTCCAGGACGGCAGCTGCCTGGGGGAAACCAACTGGCCAGTGGCATCGAAGCGGCCCGGCGGTGGGGTGACCGGAGCCCAACTGCCGTCCTCGTGCTTGAAGGCATACAGCGTGTCGCTGCCAGCCTTGAAGCGGTAGTAACCCTGGCTGTCGGGGCCGAGCGCGGTCGCGTAGTTGTCCAGCAGCCGCAGGTAGCGGATGCCCGGCAACTGCCGAAACGCCGGGGCCAGGTGCGGCAGCAGGTGGCTGGAGGCGTCGATGCGTTCCAGCTTGGCGAAGTGGCCGAGGAAATCCGTCAGCGTCGACCAGTCCTCCAGTTCCAGGTGTTCCAGGTGCAGCGCAGTGACCTGGTCGAAACTGGCCGGGAGCACCGGCAGGCGGCCCAGGTTGCCCTTGAGCTTGAGCAGGCCGATGGCGCCGGGCTCCATTTCATGGCGCCAGCAGCGGAGGATCCCGGCCATGGCCCGGCCTCTGTTGAAGGCCTGGATATAGCTCTGCGGTTCGCGTTGCCAGGCTTGCAGGGTGGTTTCCAGGGCGCGGTATTCGGCTTGCAGGGCCTCCAGCCGGGCCAGGGCTTCGGCCGGGCGCAGGGTGCCCAGATCGTGCAGGGCCTCCACCTGCTCGACGGACAGGTTCGGGTACAGCTGGCGCGCCAGGCCGTCGCGTCGGCTCAGGCCTTCGCCGCGCCCGCTGAGGGCGTAGCCGACCCGGCCGTCGGCCAGGCGCATCGGCGGGCGAAAGCCCGGCTTCAGCGACGCCAGGGCCAGCAGGCGGGCCAGGTCCTCGCGCGGCAGCGGCGGCAGCGGCGGCAGGGCGCGCAGGGCCTGTTTCAGTTGGGCGCCCTGGCCGACATGGGCAAAGCCCAGCGCGGCGCGTTCGGCATCGGGCAGGGCGTGCAGCACGCTGGCGTAGAGGTCGTCCGGGCCGTGCAGTTCCTCGCCATCGGCGTCATGGGCCAGGTACTGCTCGCCGTCCCTGACCAGCACCTTGCGGATCGGCGCCGTGTCCGGGCCGAGGCTGTCGAGCAGCGGGCCGCCAAAGAAGCGGTCGCGGATTTCCAGGCGCACCTGGCTCGACCAGCCCGGCAGCTTGCGCAGCATGCTCAGGACGATACGGTAGGCCTCGGCCTGGCTGGCCGAGTCGAGGTACAGCAATTCGTACTGACGCGCCAGGCGCACGTTGCGCAGGTAGTGGCGGGCTTCCCGGCCCAGGCGCGCCGGCAGGCGCCCGCTGATCAGTCGTTGGCGTTCCAGGGCATCGGCGCCACGGGCCAGCTCCGCGGCGATCGGGTCCGGCAGGCCGGGGAAGTGCTGCTTGAGCACCCCGGTGCCCGGTTCGCCACGGCTGCCGGCGGTGCGGTAGCGGTAGTGCGACTCGAACAGGTCGGCGCGCCGCTTCACCGCATCCCCGGCCAGGCGCCGGCGCAGGGACGCGACCCGGGCCGGGAGGCTGGTGGTGGCCTGGCCGAATTCCTCGCGCAGCAGGCTGCGGATCTCGCCCTCGTCGAGCTTGCCCAGCACCTGCTGGAGCAGGCCGTCGGCGTCCAGGTCCGGCCAGCGCACGTCGATCCGCGGCACCTGGGCGTCGACGCTCGCCGGGTACTCCTGAATCGTCCGTCCCGCGGCGTTGAACAGCCTGAGCACCTTGGTACGCGGCCAGACCGGGTCGGTGGTCAGCAATTGCAGTTCCATGTGCAGCTCATCGAGGCTGCCACTGGACGCACCGCCGTCCTGCAGGCGTTGCACCAGGCGGCCGAGGTCGCGGTCGAGGGCGAAGCGGGTCACGCTGTCGCTGAGCAGGGCCGGTGGCCGCTCGACGTTCTGGTGGGTGGCGCGCAGCACATCGCTGTCGACGCCGCTGATGTGCTGGAGGCGCTGGCCGGTCGTGGCGTCGAGGCTGGCGGCCTCGGCGCCCAGCCGCTGGAACAGGCGCTCGTCGCTCCAGCCCAGGGGCTGCTCGAGTTCGTGTTGCCAGGCGCCGGCGCCGTTGCTGCGAAATTCGGGGCATAGGGGTTGAGCAGTTCGGCGGCCTGGCTGTGGCGGGCGCGATAATAGCCCGGCCCGATGGCGTCCAGGCGGTGGTAGTGGCCTTCCAACTGCAGGTAGGCGGCGTCGGCCGTGTCGTGCAGGCCCAGTTCATTGGCTTGGCTGCGGACAGGCAGGGACGGCTGATGCCGGTAGGGGGCGAGGTCGGGCTTCCACAGCCGCGAGACGCCTTCACGGACACTCACCGGGATCAGTCCGTCGACGAAGGCCGAGGTGTCGACATGGGGCAGCACCACGCCGGCGGTGCCGATCAGGGCCAGGTTCACCGCCACGCCGAGCAGGTGGGCCCAGGCCTGGCGGGTGTCGCCGGCTTCCCAGGCCTCGATGCCCGAGTACACCTCGTGGAGCAGGCGGGTGCCCATGGCCAGCAGCATCACCTGGCCGAGGCCGGGGACGAACACCAGCAGGTTGAGCAGGTCCATGGCCGCATCGACGAAGCCCAGGAAGCGGGCGATGCGCGCCTCGCGATCCTCGTCGTCGGTGGGCACGGCCAGGGCGCGGGCGTCGCCGAGCAGGCGGCCGATCTTCAGTTCGCACTGGTCCTTGAGCGCCGTCTGCAGGGACGGGCGGGTACCGACCCGCAGCGACTGCTCGACCAGGTCCAGCCCGACGTGCCGTGCGGGGTCGACGGTGTAGTCGTCCCACAGCGCGTGGCGGTCGGCGGGGTCCAGGCGCTTTTTCAGGGCAATGAAGAATGCCGCCTGTTCACGCACTGGCACGAACTGGGCGAAGAAGCGCCGGTAGCGGGCCTGGTGCAGGCGCGTGCGCAAGGCGACCATGAAGTCGGCGCTGGAGTCGTAGTGGCGCACGGGATGCTGGTCGTCGCCGGGGATGTAGACCACGCAGCGCCGCGGTGACGGGCCGGACTCGGGGCGCAGGAAGAGGATGTCGCTCAGGTCGACACCGAGCATGCGCAGGCAGCCGGGGTTCACGGCCTGATCGCCCAGGCGGATATCGGTGCGGCCGGCCAGCCACTGCCGGAGCATCTGGTAGGCGTCGTCCGGGATGTGCGCCTGCATCCGCGCCAGGTGGACAGCCTCGGCCAGCTGGTTGTGCAGGTGCGTGGTCCAGGTCTGGCGCACCAGGGCCTTTTGCGCGGTATCTTCGGGGTTGAGCACCGCGGTGAGATGCGTCTGGTAGCGTTGGCCCAGGTCGAGGGTGCGGCACAGCGTGGCGAAGCGCTCCGGCGCCAGGGGCAGGGTACGGTCCTTGTCGTAGGCGCCGATCCGCACGTCGGCGGTGCTGTGGTCGTGGGTGATGAACTCGTCGCCCTCGTTGGGCGGCTGGGCCGCTTCGCCGGCGGTGAAGTTGTGCAGGGCGGCCTCCAGCAGCGAGACATCCCAGTACCAGGTGCGCCGCTTGGGGTCGCCGGCGGAAAAGTCGAACAGCCCGCCCAGGCTGGAGGGGCGCCGTACGTGCAGGCGGCGCACGAAATAGGTGTTGCGCACGTCCAGGTCCAGGCCGGTCTCCTGCTGGATCGCCGTTTTCAGCAGGGGGCGGCGAAGGTCTCCAGGGGCGTGATGCGGCCGAGCAGGCTTTCGAGTTGGTGCTGGCTGGTGCAGCGCGCCAGTTGGCTGTTTTCCAGGGC
Source organism: Pseudomonas sp. Tof1 (assembly GCF_055390395.1). NCBI lineage: Bacteria > Pseudomonadati > Pseudomonadota > Gammaproteobacteria > Pseudomonadales > Pseudomonadaceae > Pseudomonas > Pseudomonas sp. Tof1. The sequence goes on from NZ_AP024344.1 coordinate 2,915,258, forward strand.
GCTGCGCAGGCTGGCGTCGGCCCGGCTGTACCAGGCCGGGGTGGTGGGGTTGATGTCGAGCAGCGGCTTGAGGCAGGCCGAGCCGGGTTGCGTCAGCGGCGCCGGCAGGCGGCTGGCGATAAAGGCCTGGTGGCGGTTGAGAGCCGGGGCAGGGGAGCCGGCAGCGTGGTCGCTGCCGGTTGTTGCGGTCGTTGCGGTCATGGGAGCGGGCCCGATTGTTGATTCGAAGGGCCAGGGTAGGTGCCCCGCCGCCAGGGCCTGCGGTAACTGTGCATGGCGCCGTCCGGGGGGCGTACCTCAGATTTCCAGCGGCTCGGTCAAGGCCTCCCGGATGGCCCGCTCCAGGTCGCCGAGGGTGGAAAAGGCCCTGTCGCTCACCGCCGACCAATTGGGGTCGCTGTTGACCACGAACAGCTTGCCGGCTTCGCTGACGAGGGGGACCCTTTTCGTTTGTGCCTCGTGCAAGGCCCGGTAGAAAACCGCGATCGGCGCGCCTTGCGGGGAGCGTTCGACCTCGTAGCTGGCGGCGGCCAGGGCGGGGGTGGAGACCAGGGTGATATTTTCCGTCGCCGCCGTTTGCCTGAACCCGCCGAACCGCCGTTGCAGGTCCTGCTCGAGCTCATCGAAGCTGGCATAGCGCTTGTCCAGCATATCCGGCCACCATTGCTCCTTGACGTACCACTGGCCCGCGTCCTTGAGTACGGGGGTTCTCTTGAGCTTGAAGAACGACCAGTTGAGGATCGCAACCGGGTCTCCGGTCGCGGAGGTTTCGACCACGTAGTTACGATGCCGCAGGCGTCTCCAGAAACTGGAAGTCCTTTCGACCAGGGTCGAGGCATTTTGCAGTCGTTGCCGCAGTTGTGGCTCGTCCAGGGCCTTGAGGATGTTGATCTTGCGGCTGTTGCTGAACAGGTAGATGGCCGAGCTGGGGAGCGGGAGGGTATCGGTATCGATGCACTGGACGATGAGGCGGAATTTCTCCACGGTAATGCTCTGGTCCTCCAGGCACTCGAGGAAGGTGTCCAGCTTCCTCTGGCTCAAGGGCAGGTGCTGCAGGTCGAATTCGTGGGAGTCGAAGAGAATCTCCGCACGCTCGCGGAGGTCGGGATAACGTTCGTCGATCACCGTCCGCACGGTGTCGCGCACCGTGGCCCGCTCGGAGAGGAGCAGGCGCAACTGCCGGGCGGTCAAGCCGTATTTGAACAGGATGCGGCGTGTGTAGCTGGCCAGCCTGAGGCTCTGCCGGTGGCCGACGAGGAAGGTGAGGTCATCGGCACTGCTGGGCGGCACCAGGATCTTGTCGAACAGCGCCCGGGTGCTGGCCTCCTCATCCAGGTGCAGCGTCGGGTGTGGTGGGCGGGTGAACTGCTGTCTGATTTCATCGAGCATTTCATTCGGCAGCGGGTGGTCGATGTCCTGCAGGGGGAGCCGGGAGGCGTCGTCGCGGACCATGCGGCGGATGGCTTGCCAGTCGGTGTAGCTCTGGGCCGGGCCCCAGAAACCATGGGGGTTCGCTCGTTCCCGGGTGTAGATGGCCTTGAATTCGGCCAGTGATTGCTCATGGCTCAGCCAGGTTTCCAGGTTGACCACCTCAGCGGCGAAGGCTTGTTGGCGCTGAGTCTTGGAAAGCGCGAACAGCACCGTGTCACTGGCCGCAGACTCGTCCGCGGGGGCGGCGGGGTGCATCTCGATGCTCACCTCGGTTTCGCTGACCGAGGTGTAGCACAGTTTTCCAAGGCAATGCCCGCCCCCCTGGAGCCCGCGCAGCCTTTGCCACCTGCCACTGCCATTATGCACCTGGAACAGCGGGCTTTCGCTGTGCGGGTCGATGACCGTGCGCTGTTCCGGGCCGAGCAGGCTGCTTCGGCTTTGAAAGACCTGCTCCTTCACCCGGATATACGACTTGCCCGCCAGTTCGAGCACCGAGCCGTCATCCTTGACCTGTGCCACCACCGTCGTTTCGGTGACGACCACGGACGGGAGGGCGGGTGGCGGTGGCCGCGTGTCGGGCTCGACGCCGGTTTCCCGGTCCTCGACCGCGGATTCGACCCCGACGAGGTCGAGGGTTTCGGCCTCCAGGCTGAAACGCCACTCGCTGCCCTGTGGGTTCGCCTTCCAGCCGAACCCGGGGCTGCCGGTGTCTTCCAGGGGGGTGGTGCCGGCGACGATCGCCGGCACCTCATGGGCCAACTGCAGGGTCGAGATCAGGATGGCGACACTGCCGCCCAGGCGTTCCTGGGCACTCATGCCGGCATTGAGCTCATGGACGCCGAACACCAGGTTGCCGATGTTGCCGACCACGGGAATGTAGCCGAAGGTGCTGGCCCAGATCTTTTGCGCCGTGCGCCAGTGGCGCTGGGTACTGCTGAACAGCTGGGTCTGGCTGCGGGCCTGGGCGTTCCTGGCGTTGAGCTGGGTATACAGGCTGGCGATGGTGTCGAAGGGCGCATACTTCAAGCGGTATCCGGCGGTCGCCGACCCCGTGTAGTTGAAGGCCTGCCGCACCGGGAAACTGCCCTGGAACACTGGGCGCTCCAGTTGCGCGGAAGGGTTGTCGATCAGCGTGTCGAGCAGGTTAGGCGCGCTGGGCCAGTGCGCATCCCGCCCGCCCTGGGCGTCGCAGCTGTTGAAGCGTTGCAGCAGCGTGCCCTTGTGGTTTCGGGCCCAGTGCGCGAACGCCGGGTCGCCGTTGATGGCGCTGATGGTGACGTTGCGCAGGTCGAGCATCAGCCCGCGATTGGGGCGGTGGACCTGGTCATACGGCTGGTAGGGAATGAAGGCATAGCCTTCCAGCGGATAACCATAGAGATTGGGAATGATCACCTGCCCGTTGTAATCCAGTGTGCGGATCACGGCTTTCTGCGTGGCGGTGGAGGTTTTCCCGAACAGGACGAGGTCCCGGCGCAGGCTCGCCAGCATGGCCTTGACCTGATACGCATCGGCCTCCCCGGAACGCCTGGCCTGGGCGTCCGTCACGTCGTCGAGGGCGGCCAGCACGTCCTCCTGCCAGTGGTCCCTCAGGCCCTGGCCGAGCGATTCCAGGTCCCTGACCCGCTGCCGGTCCTGTTCCGACCTGAACTGCTCGTACTGGAAGTTCAGCACGCTGCCGCTGTTGTCCGGGGCGTCGTGCTGGTGCAGGCCGGCGGCGATCTCCCAGGCGGCGTAGGTGCGCTCGTAGCGGCTGGAGGTGCGTTCCTCGTTGGCGAGGGTGCGGGTGGCGCTGGTGTAGATGATGGGAATCCTTTCCTGGGGATCGAGGCTGGCGGCGAGCAGCCCGGCGCTGATATAGCCCTCGGGCCGGGTGAAGGGCTGGTGGGTCATGAAGTGGCTGTTTCTCTGCGCTTCACTGCCTCTTTCCGTGTTGGCCAGGCTGGTACGCACGCGGGTGGCGTAGGCGTCCAGGCGCCGTTCGCGTTCGGCCAGGGTCAGGCCCGGGGTGGGCGGTTGCGCGGTGAGGCTGCCGTGGATGATGTCGGCCTGGACTTGTCGGATATCCGGCGTGAGCCCGATGGGCGTCGACGGGTGCTCCGAGGCGAAGTGCCGTGACAGCAGGGTGACGAAGGCCTGGACCCTGGGGTTGTTCTCGACCCCGGGACTGTCGTCGAGTGCCGAGTGGACAATGCTCTGCACCAGCGCCGCAGCCTTCTGGCTGTTCACCTCGCCAGGGCTCAGCCAGGACCACAACAACTGCGAAGGGCTCAGGTTGGCGAGGCTGTCCTGCGAGAACGTCCGATGGGGCAGCGCCGATTGCAGGAACTTCAGCGTCAGTTCGGCGATGCTGGTGCCATCGGCCTTGAAGGCCGGGCTGGGGAGAAGGTTGTCGCCCGGCGGGAGCTCGATGACGTGGCTCTCAAAGGCCGAGCTGACAGCGGACAGCTCCGCTGCCAGGGTAGTGCTGCGGTTCTCGTGGTTCATGTAGGCGGCTTCGTGGTTCAGTTTGACGGGTTGGAGCGGGGCTCTTCCAGGGGCTGAAACTCCACCGGCCGGCCCAGGTGGGTGATCAGCAGGGCCAGGGAGTCGGCGTTGTTGAGAATCACATCGGTGCGCTTGCCCGCGTCGGAGTAAAAGACCCGCCGGGCGCTGTCCAGGTCGCGGGTGCCGGTGAGGCTCAATGCCCGCTGCCTGAGGTCGCCTTCCACATCGTTCCAGCGCAGCTCGTAATCATCGAGGGTCTTGAACAGCTCGTTGCCCGGTGTGGTGGCGGACAAGGCATTCTGTTGCAGTTCTTCGAGCACCAGGTGGCGAAGCCGTCCATCGGGTGTGCTGGTATCGATCAGGTCGACGAACGGACGGCTGGGGTCCAGGTAGGCGAAGTCCAGGGTTTGGAGGGTCATGTGGCTGATTTCGTGCAACAGCACCGTGGCCATGTGGTGCCCATAGGCGTCGAAGGTGCGCGGGCGTATGGGCAGGTACACCTCCAGGCCTGGCTCGAAGAAACGTTCGGTCAGGTAGATGTTCCCACCCCTTTCCCGCCTCACGGTAAAGGCCTGGTTGCCGTGATCCGGCTGCCGTCCCGAGCCGACGATGTAGCGGGACGAGTGCTGCGGGTTGAGCGAGGGCTTGAGCAATTCGTCGAGCATGACGCCCATGCGGATCTTGAGTTTGCGGATGATGTCGTTGTCGACCTGGGCAACGCCGAGGCATTTTTCGATGAAGCGGCGACGCTTGGTGTCCAGCCGCTGGCCGTTGAACAGCCGGTCCACGTTGTACAGGGCGTTGTTGAGGTATGCCACGGCTTGGCGATGGGCATGGGCGAGCATGCGGGCGCGGTTGGGATAGAGTTGCCGGATGTCGTGGATGCCGACGGCCTCCACCCGCAGTTCTTCGCGGATCGCCCATTGGCCGATGCAATGATCAAGCATTTTCATGGTGAGCCTCCTTGAGGCAGCGGTCGGCCAGGTCGAATGACCACTGTCGCCGAGAGTCCTGGCGCAGCCAGGGGCCCTGGCCGCTGTCGGTGACGATGCGCCAGCGCTGTTGTTCCTGGCGTACCCGGAAGACCCGACCGCCGATCGCCACGAAGGTCTGCTGGCTGGCCGGGTCGGTGTAGAGGTCGCCGGCGCTGTTCGGGGTCATGTGCTGCAGGGCGACGCGCTGGGCCTGCAGGCCCAGGAGCATGGCCTTCTGCCCGGGTGTCAGGCGCTGGTCGCCCCAGGCCTGGCTGGGGAAGGGCGATTCGGCGGGGGCGCTGGCGGGGGGCTGCGCGGCACCGCCGAGGTCGGACTGGACCCAGCCGCGGCGCGCCATCGCCAGCTTGGCCAGGGTCATGGCGAACGCCTCGATGGCCTCGCTCCAGCGACCTTGCCAGGCTTTCTGCCCGGCGTCCCTGAGTTGCGAGAGCGACTGCCAGACCAGCCACGGCAGGCGCAGCCGGCCCAGCAGGTGGGTCGCACCCTGTTGCAGTTCACCCTTGAGCCAGGACAGCGCCTTGTTCCAGAGCGAGCCCCGGCCTGCCAGGTACTGGCAACCGAGCAGGTGCTTGAACAGGCCGGTCATGTCCTGGTACAGCCGATGGAACAGATTGCCGCGCTCGGGGTGGTCGCCGAGCGTCAGGGCGCCCTTGAACGCCTGCTGCGCGTAGTGCGCGTAGCGTGCCAGGGGCAGCCGTTCCAGGACTTGCTGCTGCAGGCTGGTGGAGCGCCCGAGGTCGCCGAGCAGCGCCGCTTCGCTGGGGTATTCCTGGAACACCGGTCGATCGCCCTGGGGGCAGAACAGGACACGCGGGCCCGGCTGGCTGGCGTGCGGACCGATCAGGTAGAACCCGGCCACCGGGTCGGCCGGCGTCTGCGCGCCACTTTGCAGTTGCAGTGGCTTGAGTTCGATGTGCTGCCCATCGAGCGGCAGGCGCGCGACACCGTCCGGCATGGCCAGCAGGTGCTTGATGTAGGCGTGGGCCTTTTCCGAGAGGGTGTTGCGCAGCCGTTGCACGAAGGCGTGCAGCAGGCCCTGCCAGAAGCTGTGCCGGCTGAACGCCGGACGGCGATGGGCATTGTGCAGCACGTCGGGCGACAGATGCGATTCGAGCAGTGCGGCGTAGTGCTGGCCGATGTCCGCCTCCTGCACCAGGGCCTTGATCCGCTCGTCGGTCAACGTGCCGGGCAGGCTGCCTGCGTCGCTGCTGAGGCTGATCGCGCGCGGCCTGATGTCGTCGACATGGCGCAGGGCGAATTCGCTCAACGGTTCGCTGAGCGGCAGCGCCGCCTCGCGCGGAGTCAGCCAGACGGTGATCCGCTGCGGGTCCAGGCCGGCCTGGGGAAAGTCCCGCGCCAGCAGGCTCTTGAGCTTGGTGCGGGCGGTCTCGCGGATATCGGGAATGCCCTGGTGGTAATCATCGGTGGTCGCGGCGTCCTGGCGATAGCGGTCGAGCAGGGCGGCCAGGGCGAACTGCTGGCTGTCGCCGGCGCTCCTGAGCCAGGGCGGCAGCGCCAGGTGGGTGGCGCTGTTCTGCGCCGCTTGCAGCGCCCGTTCGAGCATGGGCACGGTGGCGTGGCTGTCCAGGCAGCTTTGCAGGTGCTGGTGCAGGTTGTCGCCCTTGTAATCCGAGGTGACGGCATGGCTCAGGTCGGCCAGCGCCTTGTCGGTCAGTGAGTTGTAGCGATTGTTCTGCAGGCCGTTGTGGATCAGTTCGAAGCCCAGGCTCGGGTAGGCTCGGCGGTTGCCGCGCTGCGGCGTGACGATGGGCAAATGCGGGGGCCGTTGCTCTTGCGTGGTGTTTTCCAGCAGGGACAGGCGCTCCACCGGGTCATGCAGGCGCCGTTGCAACTCGTTGTCGGCGCTGTGCAGCGAGTCGAAGGCTTCGGCGCCCTGGGCCGGAGTCCAGAGCAGGGTTCTGCCGGAGTGCTCCTGGTCCAGGCCGCCGTGGGCGGTGAGCAGGAAGCAGTTGTGCAGCCTGATCGGCGCGGCTGCGGTGTCGGGTCTGTAGGTGAGGGCGAAGGCGTCCGGGATGAACCCGTGCAGGCCCGGGCGCTCGTCGCGGCGATGGCTGTCGAGCAGGTTGTCGAGCAGGTCCAGGTCGCCGGCGTTGAGGGCGCCGCGCATTTCCTTGAGTTGCACTTCCTGGCGCAAGCCACTGCGGATCGCCTCGTGCAGGGTGCCGGACAGCTCGCCATAGAGCGAGCGTTGCCGGCGCAGGTACTGGCCGAGCAGGTCCGGCAGCAGGGTGGCGACGATCCGGTTGAACGGTTCGATCTCCAGGTTGGTCACCCGTGACCAGCCGCCGTCGGCGGTTTTGCTGAACAGGCCGCTGGTGGTCTGGTCGGGTTCGCCGCTGCCGTCGGTCAGGCGTTCGAGCACATGGTCCACCACGCTCCGCGACGTCAGCGGGGGCAGGCTGGGGTCGCCGACCTCGGGCAGTGCCGAGGCGTAGTGGTTGAGGTAGAGGTTGTCGGGCGAGAGATTGTGCAGTTTCGCCTGCTTCAGCGCGCTGGACAGCTCGCCGCGGATGAAGTCCTTGAGTGACGGACGTTTTTGCAGGCCCTCGCTGAGCCGGGCCTTGAGCTGTTCCAGGGTCGCCAGTTGGTGCCGGGCGGTCTCCAGGGTTGGCCGCAGGGTCTTGATCAGCGGCTGTGACGCCGGTTTTTCGCTGGGTGACAGATCCAGCCGATGGCTCCAGCGCGGGCCCGTGGCCAGGGCCGGCAGCCGGGGGAGATCAGGCCGCGGATATCCAGTGCGCTGTCGAAGGCCGCCGGCAGCACCAGGGCGCCGTCGCTGTCGCGATAGCGCTTGAGCACGTAGCTGACATTGTCCAGCAGCTTGCTGATGACGCGGCTGAACAGCGTATCGAAAATCGACAGGGAACTGGCGATCAGCGCGACGCCGGTGAGGGACGCGCTCTGGAGTTCGGCGCGTTCGCGCAGCGACAGGCCCAGGTGCCAGTCTGGGTCTTGCCCGGGCTGCTGTAGTTGCGTCCTCACCGATTCCAGCAGCGCCGCCTGGCTGTCGAAGGCCTGCAGCCGATCGGCTCCATACAGCAGGTATTCGGCGGAGCGGCGGCCCAGGTTGTGGACCACGAAGGCGTTGGCCAGCGGGTACGAGCCGGCGCTGGACTGGACCATCAGGGTGTACAGCGCCACGGCGCCGAGCCGGGAGCGGTCCAGCGGATAGAGGGCGCTCAGCACCGGGTAGTCGTCGGCGGCGATTTCATTCAGGTCCTGTTCCCGGTGCAGCAGCTCGGCACGAAAACGGCTGCCCAGGGCGTCGACGAACAAGTGCCGGCGCGGCTGGCCGATAGCCAGCGGAGCGTCCCAGAAGGCGTTGAGCCGGTTTTGCAGATGGCCTGGCAACTGGCTGGCGAGGGTGAGCAGGGTGTTTTCCCAGACCGCGGTGTCCGCTGCCTGCGCGGTGTAGCCGGGGGCGAGGAACTCGTGGACCTGGTCGCCGGGCCACGGGCCGTGGTTGTAGCGCTCCAGCAGGGTCTCGGTCAGGGAGTGGGTCGAGAGGGCGCGCAGCGGCAGCCCGCTGGTCGATTCCGCCGTGCTGGGGGCCTGGTGGCTGATCACCCGCAGGGCCTTCAGGTTGGCCTGGGGAAAGCGCTTGCCCAGGGTGCTGTCGAACAACTGATTGAGCAGGGACTTGAGGCTGGGCAGTTCCAGCAGTTCGTCCTGCAGGTCTTTGAGGGTGATGTCGAGGTAGGTGTTGATGGCCTGGCGCCGGTCATCCAGGACGATGCCATGGATCGGGCGGGTGATCAGCGCCGGCAGTGGCTCCAGGCCGATGGCGTTGCGGATGTGCAGCGGGACGAAGCGCAGCAGTTCATCGCGCTGGGCCGGGACGGCCAGGCGTTCGCGTACTTTGGCCAGGGCCAGGTCGCGGGAGCCGAAGCGTTCCAGGCCGAATGCCGGGGTGCAGAGGAACACCGCGTGGCCGGCGGCGCCGCTGGCCAGGAAGCTGCCGGCCAGGTCCGCCGTGGTCGCGCCTTGGGCGACGATGAGCAGCTTGTCGACGTACATCGGCTCATCGAGCGCCTCGCGGGCGTCCTGGTTCGCCAGGTACAGGTTGCTCAGCCAATTGCGCTCGGCGCTGCCGATGGACAGCGCCTGTTCTTCGGCGCTGAGGGTGCTGCGCAACTCCGCGGCCTGGGACAGCAGGTAAAAGGGAGGTTGATCGGGCATGTAGGGTACCTTGATGGGGGGAGCGGCCCCGCCGCGCGGAGGCGGGGCGGGGCCGCTGGAGTGCCGGCCACGCTACCGCGACCGGCGCGGGCGGGGCGGTAGATAGTGCTGGCGCTGGCTCACAGCCCGTGCTGTTGGCGCAGTTGCTCGGTCAACTGCGCCAATGCCCGCTGGTAGGTCCTGGCGATACGTTCGGCGTGGCTTTTGTAGGCACTGTCGCTCATGGCCCGGAGGAACGCTTCGGTCTGGGTCAGGCCCAGGGTCCGCGCCGACTGGCTGATGGTCTGTTGCAGTGCGTTCTTGCGTGCCAGGTCCAGGGCATCGCCGGTGAACCATTCGCGTTGGGCGTCCAGCAGGTCATCGAGCGCGCCGATCATGTCGTCGCGTTGCTCCCTGGGTTCCTTGAGCCGGGTCTGGCCGTAGCGCTCCAGCAGGTATTCTTCCCAGAACGGCTGCTCCAGCAGGCGCCTGGCCGCTTCGCCGGGCAGGCGCTCTTCGGCCAGGATGGCCCGACTGGCCTGTTCCAGTGTCGCCCGGTCGACGTTCGCCTCCTGGCTGTAGAGCATGCTCCCGGCCTGCCAGGGCAGGTCCAGCCGGTCGGCCAGGCCGATGCGGAAGGCCAGGTGGATTTCCGCTTCATGCACGGCTTCCTGGCTGTTGCGGCGCGCCTCGATCACCTGGCGGGCCCGCTGCTTGACCTGGGCCAGGCGGGCCTTGCCGCGCGCCAGCCGCAACAACGGCTCTTCGCGCTGTTCGAGGGGCAGGGCCCGGGCCTCGTGCAGCAGCACTTCCAGGCCCATGTCGTCGAAGGTCACGGTCATGCCGTCTTCACAGGTATCGGCCTCGATCATGCTGCCGCTGGTGTCGACCGCGCGGTTGGCCATGAGGTACAGCCGGTGGCGCAGGCTGCTGTCCTGCTCGGCGGCCTTGACCATGCGCCAGACCCGATCGAGCAGTTGCGGGCGGTGGGCGCCGTGGCCCTGGAGGTAGTCGGCGGAGTTTCGCAGGTCGGCCAGCACCTTGAAGAAGGCTTCGGAGGCCTCGATATCGTCGCTGGCCAGGCGCAGCCAGGTGTCGCGCCGCAGTTCGTGCTCGGCGGTGTCCGGGCCCGGCAGCCAGGGCGCGCTGTCACGCGGCACCGGCGAGGCGCTGCCCCAGCGGTTGTGGTGCTGGCTGGCCTGGGAGTGCGGGCGCGAGTTGTTGCTCGACTCGGAAAGGTCGTCACTCTCGGGCAGCACTTCCAGACCCAGGTCGATGCCGGTCTGCTGGCGGTAGCGGGCGATGCGTCGATGCAGGTCGGCGGGGATCAGGTTGGCGTCGAGGTTGATCGACAGGTTGAGTTGCTGGCGGGCGGCGCTCAGGCCGAAGACTTCGTCGGGGACCTGGCTGATGCGGTTGTCCCGCAGGTCGAGGCGGCGCAGATCGGGCAAGCGGTCATAGCCCTGTGGGATCTCGCGCAGGCCGGTATTGCGCAGGTTCACGAAGCGCAGGGCGGCCAGCGGGCGCAGATCGGGCAGGCTGCCCAGGTCCGGGTTGTTTTCCAGGTTGAGGGTTTGCAGGTGGCGCAACGGGCTCAGGGGGCTCGTGCCGGCGGCGGGGATGACCAGTTGGTTGTTTCTCAGCTCCAGGTGCGTCAGCCGGCTCATGTGCGCCAGGGCCGCCGGCAGGCGCGTGAGCAGGTTGCCCGAGAGGTTCAGCCGCAGCAGGTTGGGGAACGCCTCCAGAAACCGCTCCAGCGACGGCGAGTTCTGCAGCGTGATCGAGCGCAGGTGCAATTCGGCGACATGCACGAAGCGCCCGGACAGCAGCGGCAGGCTGTCCAGCGGGTAGCCGGTGAGGGTGAGTTCATGGCCGGGCACGCGCGTGCCCTGGTGGTCGAGGACGATCGGGTCGCCTTCGTGGTCGATGGCGCGATCGGTCTCGTGGCGCCAGCAGCGCTTGAGCTGGACGGCGAAACGCAGTTTGCCGTTGCCCTCGGTGCCCTGGGGCTCGCCGACCCAGGCCTCCAGCTCGTTTTCCAGGGTGCGGTATTCGCCTTGCAGGGCCCGCAGCCGGCCGATCGCCGCGCCCTGGCCGAGGTCGCGCAGGCCGTGCAGGGTTTCCACCTGCGCCAGCGACAGGTTCGGGTACAGCTCGCGGGCCAGCCGGCTGACGAGGGATGTGCCCGGACCGTTGCCCGCGCCGCGGCCGCTCAGCACGTAGCCGACCCGGCCATCGGCCAGGCGCAGTGGCGAACGCCAGCGTGGCCTGATGGGCGGCAGCGACAGGTGCCGCGCCAGTTCCGCGCGGGGCAGCGGCGGCAGGGCGCGCAGTGCCTGTTTCAGTTGCGCGCCCTGGCCGACATGGGGAAAACCCAGTGCCTGGCGCTGGGTATCGGGCAGGGCGTGCAGCACACTGGCGTACAGGTCGTCGGCACCGTGCAGTTCCTGGCCCTGATCGTCATGGGCCTCGTAGCGTTCGCCGTTTCTCACCAGTACCTTGCGGATCGGCGCCGTCTCGGGCCGAGGCTGTCGAGCAGGGGGCCGGCGAAGAAGCGGTCCCGTACCTCCAGGCGGACCTGGCTGGACCAGCCCGGCAACTTGCCGAGCATCCGCAGCACCAGGCGATGCCCCTCGGCCTGGCTCACCGAATCGAGATACAGCGGCTCGTACAGGCGCGCCAGGCGCACGTTGCGCAACAGGTAGCGGGCCTCCTCGGCCAGGCGCAGCGGTACCCGGCCGGCGGCCAGGCGTTTGCTTTCGTTGCCGTCGGCGGCGCGGGCCAGCTCCTCGGCCAGGCGGTCCGGCAGGCCGGGGAAATCGCGCTGCAACAGGGCGGCCCCCGGTTCGCCACGGCTGGCGGCCGTGCGGTGGCGGTAGTGGGATTCGAACAGGTCCTGGCGGCGCTTGAGCGCAGCCCCGGCCAGGCGTCGGCGCAGGGCCGCGACCCTGGCCGCCAGGCTGGTGCTGCCCTGGCCGAACTCCTCGCGCAGCAACAGGCGGATTTCGCTGTCGTCGAGCGGGTCCAGCACCTGGCGGAGCAGGTCATCGGCCTCCAGCTGTGGCCAGCTCACCTCGATCCGCGGTACCTGGGCGTCGATGCCCGCCGGGTATTCCTGAAGCGTGCGCCCGGCATCGTCGAGCAGCCGCAGGACCCGGGTGGCCGGCCAGACCGGGTCGCTGGTCAGCAGTTGCAGCTCCATGTGCAGTTCGTCGAGGGTACCGCCCGAATTGCCGCCGTTCTCCAGGCGTTGCAGCAGGTGCGCCAGCTCGCGGTCGAGGGAGAAGCGGGTCACGCTGTCGCTGAGCAGCGCGGGGGTTCGCCCGTGGTTGTGATGCAGGGCGCGCAGCACGTCGTTGTCGACGCCGCTGATGTGCAGGACACGCTGCGCGGCGCTGGCGTCGAGGCGCGCGGCCTCGGGGCCGAGGCGCTGGAACAGGCGGGCGTCGGACCAGCCCAGGGGCCGTTCGAAGGCGTGGCGCCAGGCGCCGGCGCCATTGCTGTGGAATTCGGGGGCGTAGGGGTGCAGCAGTTCCTCGGCGCGGCCATGGCGGGCACGATAGCGTCCGGCCCTGCGCGGGTCGGCGTGCAACTGGTAGTAGCCGTCGTCCAGCGGCAGATAGTGATGGTCCAGGTACTCGTGCAACCCCAGCCGATCCGGCTGGGAGCGGGCCGGCAGTTGCAGCGGGTGCCGATAGGGGCCGAGGTCGGGTTTCCACAGCCGGGTGATGCCCTGGCGCAGGCTGACCGGGATCAGCCCGTCGACGAAGGCCGAGCTGTCCAGATGCGGCAGTACCACGCCGGCGCTGCCGATGAAGGCCAGGTTCATCGCCACGCCGAGCAGTTGGGCCCAGGCCTGGCGGGTTTCCCCGGCCTCCCAGGCCTCGATGCCGGCGTAGACCTCATGCAGCAGGCGGGTGCCCATGGCCAGCAGCATCACCTGGCCGACGCCGGGGATGAACACCAGCAGGTTGAGCAGGTCCATGGCCGCGTCGGCGAAGCCGAGGAAACGCGCGATACGTGCCTGGCGATCCTCGTCGTCGGTGGGCACCGCCAGGGCCCGGGCGTCGCCGAGCAGGCGCTCGATCCTGGATTCGCACTGCTCCCGGAGCAGGGTCGGCAGCGAGGGTCGGCTGTCCGTCGGCAGGTACAGTTCGATCAGGTCCAGCCCCACGCGCCGTTCGGGATCGACGGTGTAGTCGTCCCACAGCTCATGGCGATCGCCGGGGTCCAGGCGTTTTTTCAGCGCGCTGAAGAACGCCGGTTGTTCACGCAACGCAATGAACCGGGCGAAGAAACGCCGGAACCGGGCGCTGTGCAGGCGCGTGCGCAGGTCGATCATGAAGTCCGTGCTGGAATCGTAGTGGCGCAGCGGATGCAGGTCGTCGTTGGGCAGATAGACCAGGCAGCGCCGCGGTGACGGGCCGGCGTCGGGGCGCAGGAACAGGACTTCGTCGAGGTCGACGCCGAGCATCCGCAGGCGCGCGGGCTGCACCGGGTGGCCGCCCAGGCGCAGGTCCGTGCCGTCGGCCAGCCAGTGCGTGAGCATCTGGTAGGCATCGTCCGGGATGTGCGCCTGCATTCGCGCCAGGTGCACCGCCTCGGCCAGTTGGTTGTGCAGGTGAGTGGTCCAGGTCTGGCGGACCTGGGCCTTTTGCGTGGCATCGGCCGGGTTGAGTACCGCGTGCAGGTGTTCCTGGTAGCGTTGCCCCAGGTCGAGCTGGCGGCACAGCGTGGCGAACTGCTCGGGGCGCAGGGACAGTGCGCGCTCCCGGTCGTAGGCGGCGATCCGCACCTGCTCGGTGCTGTGGTCGCGGGTGATGAACTCGTCGCCTTCGGTGGGCGGCTTGGCCGCTTCGTCGGCGGTGAAGTTATGCAGCGCCGCCTCCAGCAGCGTGACATCCCAGTACCAGCCACTGACCTTGGGGTCGCCGGCGGAGAAGTCGAGCAGCCCGCCCAGCCTGGCCGGACGCGGCGTTTGCAGGCGGCGCACGAAATAGGTGTCGCGCACATCCAGTTCCAGTCCGAAGGTCTGCCGGATCGCCAGTTGCAGCAGCGGCGCGGCGAAGGCTGCCAGCGGGGTGATCTGGCCGAGCAGGCTTTCGAACGGGTGCTGGCTGGCGCAGCGCGCCAGTTGGCTGGCCTCGAAGGCGCCACGCAGGCTGGCGTCGGCCTGGCTGTACCAGGCCGGGGTGGTGGGGGGGATGTCGAGCAGCGGCTTGAGGCAGGCCGAATGCCGTTGCTTGAGCGGCGCCGGCAGGCGGCTGGCGATGAACGCCTGGTGGCGGCTCAACTGGGGGGCAGGGGAGGCGGCACCAGGGGTGGCGCCGCTCGTAAGGCTTGCAGTGGTGGTCATTTGGGGTGGCCCCGATTGGTGGTTCGAAGGGGCAGGGTAGGCGCGGTACCTCCATGGGTTGCGGTAGCTATTGCAGTGCTCGTCAGCGGGTGGACTCGGCACTGTTCAGGGTCTGGATCTGCTCGTGACTGTAGCCGTGGTTCAGGCGCAGTTCCTCGTCGGCCTTGACGACCCGGGAGGTGAACAGCGCCGTGATGAAGTAGCGGTCCTTCTCGATACAGCCGTCATGGGTGCGGATGTCGACGGGAAAGGCCATGGCTTGGACGTTGTAACCGCTCCTGGCCTGCCTGACGGGCACGCCGTCCTCGTATTCGAAGATCGTGTTGATCCGCGACAGGATGTTGTCTGCGGTCAGGCACGGCAGGGCCGTCTGCAGCCGACCGTCGCGCAGGCGCATCAATTCCAGCGAGCGGTCCACCTCGACCCAGGTGGCAAAAGGGTCGCGACGATGGTGGCAGAGCAGCAACGGAATCAGCATGCCGCCGTAGACGCCGAGCAACTCGCCACTGGCCAGGTCGCGGCGGGCTGCGACGCGGAAGCGGCCAACCAGATGCTGCTCGTGGGCGGACAGCATGTGCCACGGCTGGAAGCGCCGGATGCGCAGTTTGCTCTCGTAAAGCCGTGCCACCTCCACGCCCTGACCGAGGTAGGCAAGCAGTTGTTGCGCCCGTGCCAGGGTCTGGGGGGCATCCTCGGCGTTGGAATAATGCAGCCGGGTGATGGTCATGGGCCTGCCTTCCAGGTCCCGCAGCGGGTAGCGGGCGTTGTCGACACGGTCATAGGTCAACGGCGAATTCGCACAGGAATGGTAGGATTTGGCGGTTTGCAGGCGCACGCGTTGGGCCTGGGTGAACATCTTCTTTTGCAGGCGTTCGTCGCGGGTGTCGTTGTCCGCCGGTACTGGCAGGCTGTCGGGCTGTGCCAGCAGTCGCGGCAACTGGTCCGGATGATGAAGGGTCCACCTGGGGTCGGTTTTGCTTCTGCGCTGCAACAGCGGCTGGTAGAAACCGTAGGGGTTGCTGGCGTTCAGCAGTCGCCAGCCCTCGGGCGTCCAGGTCACCGGGTAGTAGCGATAACGTTCGAGAATGTAGTGCCGATGGTCATGGTTGGCGAGCGGGTGACGGTTGAGGTTCCAGTAGATCCCGTCGTCACGCAATTGCAGGCCGGACACCAGGCGGCCGGGGACGGCGAACTGCACCGGCAGGGGCGCGGCGGAGGCGCTGATGGGCGGTGCCAGGAAGTGCTGCAGGTTGCGCACCGCGGGAGCCTGGCCGCGCAGCCTGGCGGCCTGCCCGAACAAGGCCTGTTTCAGATCGGCGGTACTCCTGTCCTCTTCCAGGCTGATCTGGTGGTGTTGGCTCACCTTCCTCTGGGCCGGGGTCGGCAGCACCTGCCACAGGGCATTGTAGAAGTCGGCCGTGCTCGAGAGTGTCCTGCCCTGTCGGTCCTGGATCTCGTAAAAGGCGCCCTTTTTCAGCAGCCGCCGGTGGTTCAGGCTGGTGATCGCTCCGATGCCCGACGCAGGTTGGCACGGCCTGGCTTCGTCGTCCACGAACTCAAGACGCATATCCTCTGGCCAACCCGCCAATGTTTCCAGCAGGGAAAAGGCCAGGCGTTCACTGTGTTGGGCATGCGGCCAGTCCGGATGCAGCCCCTCGAATGCCCGTGATACCTGCACCTGCTCCAGGGCCCGGTTGATTTCCCTGTTCAGGTTCGGCAGCGCCGTTTCGGTCGGTGCCAGGACCTGCCGGGTAAAATCCAGATCCTCCAGGAAGCTCAAGGGCAGTTTGGGGTGTTCTTCACGCAGATGCCGCTGTGTGGTGGCGCTGGGGTGATCCAACTGCTGGTACAGGTGCTCGAGCAGATCGGGCAGCCAGTACGCTTCATCGACGTCGACCCAGCGCGAGCCCTTGGGGTACTGGATGAACTTGCGCGAGTTCTGCTTCCTGAACCGCAACTGTGTGCCG
Source organism: Pseudomonas sp. Tof1 (assembly GCF_055390395.1). Classification (NCBI taxonomy): domain Bacteria; kingdom Pseudomonadati; phylum Pseudomonadota; class Gammaproteobacteria; order Pseudomonadales; family Pseudomonadaceae; genus Pseudomonas; species Pseudomonas sp. Tof1. The sequence continues at coordinate 2,931,670 of NZ_AP024344.1, forward strand.
GCCGGCACGTCGGACAGCAGTTTCTCCAGGTATGAGCGGATGGCCGAACAGAGTGTGGAGCAGGCATTGTCGCGGGGTTGATCGAGGTTGAAACCCTCGATTTCCTTCAGGATCCACAGGCGCTTGAGGCTGTCGAGCAGCAGCGGCGGGGTGCGGCGGTGGTGTTTGTGAAGTTGTCGCAGGATGTGCAGGTTGGTGTTGCCCAGAGGCAGCAGGGCATCGGCCAGTGGGCGCGGCAACTGGGCTGCCAGCGGGGACAGGCGTGCGATCAGCCTGGCGTCGGACCATTGCCTGACGTCCTCGTGTATCGTGCGCCAGGCACCGACGCCGTTGTGCCGCAGCGGGGGCGAGTAGATCTCCGGCTGGGTCTGGCCGAGGATGTGCCAGTGGCCGTGATGTCCGTCGTAGCGGACCTCGTAATACGATTCGTCCAGCAGCAGATAGTGCTTGCCCGCCACTTCATGAAGCCCCAGGGCGTTGGTCTGCCATTGGCCTTCGGGCAGGCGCAGGGCCACCCGGTAGTGGCTTGGGTCGGGCTTCCAGAGGCGCGTCCCGCCCTTGGCGCGAACAGGGATCAGTTCGGGCAGTGAGCGGCCCTCGGTGTGCATCGGTTGCGTCACCTGGCCGCTCGCCTGGGCCTCGACGATATTGAGCAGATGGAGGGCGGCCGCCAGCCGCTCGGCCTTGCCCCAGGTGTGGAGGTCCTGAAAGATGGCGTTCGTACCGAGCATCTCCGGTGGGGCCGCCAGCGTTCGCTTGAACCGGGGGATGCGGTCCTTGAGGCTGGACAGCAGGTCCAGGCCGGCCAGCTTGAACTCATCGAGCAGTTCTTCACGCCGCTCGGCGTTGACGTCTTTGGCCGACGGCGCCAGCCTGCCGAGGTCGCTCATCAGGTGCAGCAGCCGCAATCGGTGGGTTTCCTCGAACACATCCTCTTCGATCCAGCCGGACAGGCTGACGAGCTGGGTGTCCGGTGCGCTGGAACTCTGCATGGCTTTTTTCAGCTTGGCCAGCAGCAGCGGCTCCTGGTGATCGAGCGGCAGGAGCTGGCCCAACTGCTGTCGCAGGTTTGCCGAATTGAGTTGCGCCATCAGCGCGACCTGGAACATCTTCAGGGAGCTGTACTCCCTGACCGGGTAGGTGGGGTGCCCGGCGAAATAGACCGCGCAGCGCCCCTGGTCATTGTCAGGGTCGGCCGCGAAGTGGATGAGACCGGGAAGGATCTGCCCCAGCAGTTTGACCCGGTGGCAACGCAGGCGTCTGCCGTAGGTGGCGTCGTAGTGCAACAGGAACACCTTGAGCGCCTGGAGGCTTTCCTGGGTGAGGTTGCCACTCAGGTAAGCCATCTGCAGTTCGGCCTGGAAGCAGTTGCGCTGATGCCTGATGAATACCTGATGCTTGCTCCCCGAGCCCAGCGGCTCGTTCGCCGGGTTGGTGTCGTCGAGCACCTGGATGAGGTGTTGCAGGTACTTGTGGCCCAGGTCGAGTTGTCGGCAACGTTGGGCGAACTCCTCGGGCAGCAGCTCGCTCCGAAGGCCCTGGGCCTTGCCTGTGAGGTAAATGGTCGAACCCTTGCCAAACGCACTGCGGCGGGTTTCCCAGTCTTCGAAGTTGTAGAGGGCCGCCTCGAGCAGACTGTGCTCGGGGCTGCTGTCGTAGATGGCCTGCCAGAGGAACGTGTCGCGTTGCCAGCGCTTGTCCAGGGTGGCCCGTTGCATGTCGCGCAATTGCGGATGACTGGCCTTGAGCTCCAGTTCGAGGATGGGCTCGGCAAAGCTGTCCAGGCTTTTGAGGGGGTCGAGGAGGCTGCTGGCCCTGGCGGCGGACCGGTGCGCGGTCGCCAGGGCTTCGCGCAGCTCGGCGCGCTGCTCGGAGTGGGTGTCCTTCAACCAGCGTGGCAGGCGGTTCAGGATGAAGCGCGCGTGAGGCAGGTCGAGGACGGGGGGCAGAGGTGTACGCGGCATGTCAGGCGACCCTCGGCTCGAGTTCCTGCAGGGCCTGCTGGGTGAGGCGCTCCAGTTCGTCTTCGTACTCGCGGGCGATTGCCTCGTAGAGGGCCTGGTATTCGGCGTCGGTCATGCTGCGGGCGAACACCGCCTGGTCCGACATGCCGAGGAGGCGGGCCGCGGCCTGTATGGCCGACTTCAGCCGGGCCTTTTCCGCCGCGGGCAGGCCGGCGCTGGCGAACCAGCGCTGTTGCGCGCCGTGCAGGTCATCCAGGGCACCGCCCTTGTTGTCGCGCAGGGCCCTTTTCGCATCCAGTTCCTGCAGGTACTGGATGTCCAGGTAGTCCCGCCAGAACCCTTGCCGCAAGGCTTCCCTGACCCGATCCAGGGGCTGTCGTTCGAGGTCGAGGATGCTGGCGTAGGCCCGGTCCAGCTGGTCCTGGTCGATGTTGGCGATCTCGCCGTATTGCATGGTCGAGGCCTGCCAGGGCAGGTTCAGCCGTTCGACCAGGCCGGTGCGGTAGGCCAGGTAGACTTCCGCCTCATCCGGGTTGCGCCCCTCGGCCTTGCGCCGATTGATCTCCGCCCGCGCCTGCTGGTTGACCCGGTTCAGGCGGGATTTGCCCCGAGCCAGTTCCAGCAGGCTGGCTTCGATCTGCTGCGGGGTGGGCTGGGCATAGGCCTCGTGTTCCAGCACATCCAGGCCCATGTCGCTGAACACCACGGTGATGCCGTCTTCGCAGGCATGGGTATCCGGGGCGTTGGCCTTGAGCAGCAGCTTCTCGCGCAGCGCGGTGTCGGCGACCATGGCGCGGACCATGCGGCGGACCTTGTCCAGCACCCGCGGGCGCAGGCGGGTGTCCAGATAGTCGGCGGACTTTTGCAGGTCCTGGATCACCCGGAAGAACGCCTCGGACTGCTCCGCCGGCTCTTCATTGGCCAACAGCAGCCAGTCATTGTGAAAGGCTTCCCGCTCCTGGGGCGCCAGCCCCTGCAGCCAGGTCTCCCCATCCCGGGACACCGGGCCGCGTGGCAGGTGCGGGTTGTGGATGGGCTCATCGTCGAGTGACAGGTCATCGTCCTCCGAGTCGATCGGCAGCTCCAGGTTGAAGTCGATATCGGTCTCTTCGTAGTACTCGACGACGTCATCGAGGTTGTCGATGGGGTTGTTGAACAGGTCGAGGGCCCTGGCGATCCGCTGTCCTTCCTGGCTGGTGCGCAGCAGCGCCGACGGCACATGGGTCAGGCGGTTGGAGCGCAGGTTCAGCAGGTTCAGCCCGTGCAGTCGTTCAAAACCGCTGGGCCAGGTCGCGAGCCCGCAGTCGTTGAGGTAGAGGTAGACCAGTTCGGTCATCGCGCTGAAGTCCGGTGTGCGTCCCAGTGCCGGGTTGCGGCCCAGGTTCAGGCTTCTCAGGCGGGTCAGGGCGGCGAGTCGGCTGGCGTCCTGTGGGGTGAGGACGATGCGGTTGCTGCTCAGGTCCAGGTGGGTCAGTTGCGTCATCGACTCCAGGCGCGCAGGCAGTTCCTGGAGGATGCCGCCGCGAATGCTCAGTTGCTGGAGCCTGGGGAAGCGCGCGAGAAACCCGTCGATGTTGCTCGGGGCATTCGGGAAACCATGCAGCAGGGTCAGTTCGCTGACATGGCTGAAGTCCGCCGAGAGCGTGGGCAGGGGCGTCAGGTCGCCCATGGTGAGGAAGTTGAACTGGACACCGCCCAGGGTGGAACTGGTGGAAGGGGCGCGGCGCCAGCAGCGTATGAGACTGTCCGCCAATTGGCTGCGCAACTGCTGGTTGGCGATGGACCCCGGGGCGGCCGTCGACCAGGCATCGAGTTCGGCGCAGAGGGTGTTGTATTCGGCCTCCAACGCTTCGAGACGGCGCACGGCCGCGCCTTCGTTCAGGCCCTGCAGGCCGAGAAACCTTTGCACTTCCTGCCAGGCGTGATCCGGGTACAGGCGCTCGGCCAGTTCGGTGAAGGCCGCCGAGCGTGAGCCCAGGGACCGTCCGCCGGCACCGCTGTCACTGAGAGGATAGCCGAGCCGGCCATCGGCCAGGCGCATGGGCGGTTGGTAACCGGGGCGGAGGGGCGGCAGGCCGAGCAGTTTTTCCAGCTCCCGGCGCGGCGGCAGCGGCTGTTGCAGCAGGCGCTGGCGCAGGCCCTCGGCCTCGTGGGTGCCGGGAAAGCCCAGGGCCTGGCGTTCGGCATCGGGCAGGGCGTGCAGGACGCTGGCATACAGGTCGTCGGCGGCGTGCAGTTCCTGGCCCTGGGCGTCGTAGGTGTCGTAACCGCCGCCGTTGCGCACCAGGATCTTGCGGATGCTCGCCGACTCGTCGCCGATGCTGTCCAGCAGGGCGCCATTGACGGTGCGCTCGCGGATCTCCAGCCGCACCTGCCGCGGCCAGCCGGGCAGCCTTTGCAACAGGCGCAGGATCAGGCGGTCGCTGTCGGGGTTGGGCCCGGACGCGAGGTAGAGCCCTTCGACGGCACGCGTAAGGCGCTGGTTGCGCAGGTAGTGGCGCGCCTCTTCGGCCAGGCGCAGCGGTACCCGGCGGGCGTTGAGCAGTTGCTGCAGTTCGAGCGGGCGGGCGTTGCTCGCCAGCTCTTCGGCGATGGGGCTCGACAGCCCGGGAAAGTCGCGCTGGATCACGGCGGCCGCGGGCAGCTCCGACTGGGTCCGGTAGCGGTAGTGCGAGGTGAACAGGGCCTGGCGCTGCACGCTCGCCTGGGAGGCCAGCTTGCGCCGCAGGTTGGCGGTGCGGGTCTGGAGGCTGAACGGGCCGGCGCCGAACTCCTCGTCCAGCAGGGTGCGGATTTCACCCTCGGTGAGGTTTTCCAGCACGTGGCTCAGCAGGCGGTTGGCATCGAGGCCCGGCCATTGCAGGTCGATGCGGCTGACCTCCGGCGGCTGCCCGGCCGGGTATTCCTGGATCTGCGCACGCTGGCGGTTGAGCAGGCGCAGGACCTTGGTGCGCGGCCAGACCGGTTCGCTGGTGAGCAGTTGCAGTTCCATGTGCAGCTCGTTCAGCGAGCCGTCGGCCGCGGCGCCACTGCTCAGGCGCCGGATCAACTGGCTCAGGTCCTGGTCGAGCCGGAAGCGGGTGAGGCTGTCCTGCAGCAGCGCGGGCGGTGCCTGGCGGTCCATGTGCATGCGCCGCAGCAGGCGTTCGTCGATGCCGCTGGCCTGCAGGACGCGGTTGGCCGACTCGCTGTCGAGGCTGGCGGCCTGTGGGTCCAGCCGGGCAAACAGCTGCGGCTGTTGCCATTGCTCGGGCCGTTCGAATTCCAGTTGCCAGGCGCCCTTGCCGTTATGCCGCAGCAGCGGCGCGTAGGCCTCGGCGCGGTTGGGGTGGCGCAGGCGGAAGCGATGGCGGCCGTTGTCGGGGCCGACCCGGTAGTGGCGGCCTTCCAGTTTCAGGTAGGCGGCGCCCTGGTGGTGAGTGAGGCCGGTGGCGTCGGGGTGCGCCCGGCCGAGCTCGGGCAGGGTCTGTTCGTAGGGCGCCAGGTCGGCTTTCCAGAGTGCCTGTTTGCCGGGCTCGGGGCTGATCGGGTGCAGCCCCTCGATGAAGTCCGCGCCGTCGAAATCGACGTGCATCGCGGTCGCCAGGCCGAGCAGTTCGAGGTTCAGCACCACGCCGAGAAAACCGAGCACGGCCTGTTCCTGCTCATGGTGCCGCCACTGCTCGATGCCGTTGAAGAGCTGCACCAGCAGTTGCCCGCCGGCCACCGCGAGCATGGCTTCGCCCAGCCCGGGAACCAGGAACAGCAGGTTCTCGGTCCAGTTGAGCAGGGACTTGAGGCGGGCGTTGCGGGTTTTCCGGTCCTCGTCGTCGGTGGGGACCGCGGTGACCCGCGCGTCGTCGAGCCGCTTCACGGTTTGCAACACGCAGAATTCGTCCAGCGGGTCGTCGCCCAGGGAGCCCAGTTGCAGTTGCAGGTCGGCATTCGTTGCCGGCTTGCGCTGGCCCGTGGTGCGGTCCAGGGGGGCCAGGCATTCGGCCAGCGCCTGGAAGAACGCCGGTTGGCTACGCACGTGCACGTAGCGCTGGAAGAAGGTCTGGTAGTGGCTGTCGCGCAGGCGTTCGCGCAGGTCGTCATGCACGGCCTGGCGCGAGGCATATTGGCGCACGGCCCCTTTCGGCTCACCGGCGAGGTAGAGCACGCAGGGGGCCTCGCTGCTGCCCGATGGCGCCTGGCGTTCGATCAGCAGGACCCCCTTGAGCAGGGCTCCGTAGCTGCCGCTGGGGTTGGCGAAGTCGAGCAGGGTCAGGGTGTTGCAACTGATCGGGCGCTGGTCCCAGCTGGGCGTGCGATCCGGGTCGAGCAGGCTCTGCAGCATCTGGTAGGCGGCCTCGTCCAGCTGGCCCTGCAGCCGGGCGATTTCCGTCTGCAGGGCCAGTTCGTCGCGTTGCTGGCGCTCGAACAACTGGCGGTAGCCGGCGCGCTGACCCGGCTCGGCAGACAGCAGAAAGCCTTCGATGTGTTTCTGGTACTGGCCGCCCAGGTCGAGTTGGCGGGCCAGGCTGGCGAAGTCCGGCGGGGTGATCGCGTGCTTGAGCGGCAGGCTGCTGGTGCGCAGGACCGCCGAGCCGCGGTCGAAACCGAAATGGCCGGTTTCGCTGCTTTCGAAATTCTGCAGCGCCGCCTGCAGCAGGCTCTGGTTGACGATCTGTTCCTGGCGGGGGCTGCCGAGGGTGGCGGCGGCAAGGATGTGGACGTGCTTGAGCCGATCCTGGTACACGTCCAGGCCCGGGCCGTAGTGTTTCAGCAGGGCCTGGGCCAGCAGCGGGGCGGCAAATTCCCTGACGCTCTTGAAACCGTCGAGGTGTTTGGCCAGGGCGGCCTTGGACGCCTGGCTGCGCTTGAGGCAGGCGGCGAAGGCCTGGCGCCGCTCGAGGCTGGCGCCGGAAAGCCAGGTGGGCAATTGGTCGATGATCAGGCGGCGGTTGCGCGCCGAACGAGGGGTCGCGGTGGCAGGAAGAGGGGCTTGGGGGGAATTGGGCATGGCCTGTGGTCCGATTCGTGGTTCGAATCGGACACACTAGGGGCGGGGCCACGTGCGGATGTGGTAGGTATCTATGGCATGGCGTAGCTTCGACACAGTTGCTCGAAGGCGGGCAGGTCATCGGTCACCGCCTGCGCTTCGTACAGGGTGTCGCAGAGGCTCGGCAGGTTGCCTGCATCGAACGAGCAGAGCAGCGAGGACAGCGCCCTGGCTTGTTCGAACCCGCCCAGGGCCTGCTCCGAAATCTCCCCTTCATCGGCGAGGCGAAAGTACTGTTCGTCCAGTTCATCGGCCTTGGCGCCGAGCAGGGCGCGGTCCTGCGCCGTGGCATGGTAGCCGGGTTGCAGCAGGCGTTGCAGCGGGCCTTCGCCCAGCAGCCCGGCCACATCGGTCCTGGCGCAGGCCCATTGCGCCACCGCGCAGGCGAGCGTTCGGCGGCGGGCTGCCGGCAGGCTTTCGGCCCAGTTCACCAGTTCTGGCGCTACCGTGGCGAGTCGAGTGTTCATGTTCATACCTTCTTCAGCGATGTGGCGGGAACGGCCTGGGCCGCTTCGATCAATTCGGCACAGGGGCGGCAGATGGGCCGGCCGGCGCCGATCACCGCCACCTGGTACTGGTGCTGGGCGGCCCATTCGAGGATGTCGGCTTCGGCGTGCAGATTGCCACGGACGAAGTGCTCGTGTTTTTTCACGGTGACCCCCTTGGGCAGGTAGCCCCTGGGATTGCTGGAGGCGATGGCGGTGATCTGTCGACCGTCGGGGTCGTCCAGCAGCGCCACGGCCATGGTGGTCTTGTCCTTTGTGTAGGACGGCAGTTGCGATTGCAACTCCAGCACACGGTGGGCCACGTATTTTTTCGCCTCGGCCGGCGACATCGCCGCCTTCGGCGCGTACCGGCCACGTTTGGCCGGCGGTCCCTCGGCTGATGCCGCCTGGGCGGGCGGTAGCGCTGGCTGGCCGTCTGGCGCGGCGGCGCGCTGCCGGGCGGCGGCGTTGACCTTGAACAGCCCGATGTCCTTGAGTTTGCCGTTGGTATAGCTGAACTGGTGGAAGCTCTTCAGATCGATCTGACGCTCCAGGGCGAACCGGTGCCAGGGCATCAGCTTGCGTTCGGCCCTGGACAGGTCTCGCCAGGCGACCAGTTCTTCGGCGGTCATCTCATGGAATTCCACGCCATTGGCCTTGTCGACGCGAAACTGCCCTGGAGGCTTGAGTTCACCGGAGGCCTGGGCCTCATCGGCGAATACCCGGGGGTTGAGTTCGCGGGCGATGGCGAACTTTTTCCGGTTGGTCTGCTTGCGTTCCGCTGCCGACAGGTCGCGCCAGTCGACCAGGTCCTGGGCGGTGAGCGGCCGGAATGTTTCATCGCCGGGCCGGATCTTGACCTCGCCGACCGCCGTCAACTCGCCGTTGGCCTTCACATGGATCTGGAAGCCCGGCACGTCGATGCGCCGGTCGAGGGCGAAGCGGTCGCGGGAGGTCTTTTCGCGTTCGGCCCTGGGCAGGTCCCGCCACTCGATGATCTCTTCCACGGTGGGCTCGTGGTATTCGATACCGGCGGCCTGGTTGACCCGGAACTCGCCGAGTGGCTTGAGTTCGCCCTGTGTGGTGATGTGCCTGCCGAGGATGTTCGGGTTGATGTGACGAGCCACCGCGAACCGTTCCCGGCTGGTTTGCTTGCGTTCGGCCGGTGACAGGTCGCGCCAGGCCTGGATATCCGCGGCGGTGACGTCGCGCAAGGTCTGTCCGGTCTTCTGCTTGATCGAATGTTCGCCCATCACACTCAGGGCACCGTCCGCTTTGTGGCCGCGGTTGATCAGGCGGGAAAAGGTCTTCGGGTTGATGCTGTGCTCGCGGGCGAACTCGTACCAGGGGATGGCATGGCCCGGGGTCAGGTTGCGCCAGGCGTTGAGGTCATCCGCAGTGGGCGCGTGGAAGATTCGGCCTTCATCCAGGTCGACGGCATATTGCCCCTGCCAGTTCAGTTCACCGGTTTTCCTGGCCTGGCGGGCCAGGGCGCGCAACTGGATGCCGTGGTCCATGGCGAACTGGAATTGCGAGGTCTTGCGGCGGACGGCGGCGGGCATGTCCCGCCATTCCCGCAGTTGCTGTACGGTGGGCGGGCTGAAGGTGCGGCCCGCGGCCTCGGCCTGGAGGAATTTCCCCTCATCGGCCAGTTCGCCATTGACCGAGACGTACTCCCACAGGCTTCTGTCCTTCAGCCCGTGGGACTTGGCAAACTGCGCCTGGAATTTCAGCGTGGCCTTGCTGCTGTCGGTTTTGACCAGTTCCTGCCACTGCTGGATGATCGGGTAGGTGATCTTGCGCCCATTGCTGGGCAGCACGCCACCCTTGGCCGCGAGCCGCTGCCAGGTTCCCGCCTGGTTGCCCACCGTCAGCACGGTTTTTCGGCTGATGGGGTCGATGATCTCCACGTAGTGGTTTTGCGGCTTGAAGTTGCCCTTGATCTCGTAGACCTTTTCGCGGCGCGTGTCATCCGTGTAGCGGATCAGCCAGCGGTCGGCGTTGCGGCTGTCCCTGGCGTGGTAGAGGCTGGCGCTGCCATTGAAGCGGTGCGGGCGGGCCTGACGGAGCAGGGCTTCGCCATCCTCGACGACGTAGGCACTGAGGTTGCCAAGGTTCGCCGGCCGCAGGCGGTTGGTCAGCACCTCATCGATCAGCCGCGTGGCCTTTTCCCTCAGTTGCGGGCCCGGCAGCCATTGCCAGAGCTGCTGGCTGCGCTTGCCGAACCAGCGCGTGTTGGGCAGGGGGACCGGAGAAATATTCAGCAGCGTTTCCCCGGCGGCCTGGGTCAACTGCAGGCCACCCGCCCGCAGGCCCTGGCGAAACAGCGGCGACGCGGTGGCGTTAATTACCCCTTGCAGGCCGCCGATCACGGTCTTGAGCGTGAGCCCCTGGCCGAGGGTTCGCAGCAGGCCGGCCCGCGCGGCGCTCAAGGCCGCATGGGCCAGCAGCGACATGGCCCGGCTGGCATGACCGGCGCCGGGCGCGAACAGGGTGCCGACGTCGAACAGGGCCGAGCGATGATCCTCCTCGCCGCGCTCGGCAACGGGTTTCTTGAAGTAGTCGTAGAGCGGGATCAGCGACCACAGGCTGAAGCTGGCGCCGCTCTGCCAGGGGGCACGGCCTTTGCGGTCGACCTCGTGGGCGGCTTCCCAGACCATGGGGTCGAGCCACAGGGGCTTGGCCAACTGGCGTGCCAGTTGCCAGGCCGCGCTGCCCGGGTCGAGCGGGTGCAGGCTGGATCGGTCCGCCGCCGGTTTACCGTCCTGCCAGGCGCCGGGCTCCAGGCCTATCCCTTCGGCGGGCACATCCTGGGCCGCTTCGCTGATGACCTTGATGATCTTGCCGCCCAGGTGCACGACCAGGTTGTATTTGAGTAGCGTGTCGAGGGGGCCGCCCTGTTCCTTTTTCCGCATGTCCTGGACATTTTCCGGGCGCAGGAAGAACACTCCGGACGGGTCCTTTCGGGCCGCCAGGTAGAGGGCCGGCCGCTTGCCCTCGGGGGCCATTTCCACCACGGCAAAAATCCCTTCCTGATAGAGCTGGGCGTTGCGCGAAGACAGCTGGTGCACGCGCCAGCGCCCACTGTCGAGGCGCTTGAGGGTTTGCGGCGCCAGTTGCTGCAGGATCTGCGAGATGCGTATTTCCACCTGGGGCAGGCGCGCGTTGGCGTACCGGGCGATCTGCTGTTGGTACTGGCCGACCACCGTGGCGCGCTCCTCCTCGAAAATCCCGGCATCCTTCATCAGCAAGCGCTGCACGGCCGACACCGTCCAGGTCGGGTCGGGTCTGCGCAGCACCTGATTGGGGGAGGGGGAGAAGTTGAAATAGGTGTCCGCGTGTTCGGTGACCTGGACCCGTTCGTCCGGGTCGGCCTTGCGCGCGCGCAGGGCCTGCCTGGCCAGTTTCGTCAGGTCCGGCGGTTTTTCCGCGCCGAGGTGCTCGAGCAGGCCCCGATGGTTCTGTTCGACCCGGTTCAGGGTGTCGAGCAACTGCGCGGCGTTTCTGGCCTGCCAGACGCTGCCCCAGGCCTGGGTGGACTCGGCCAGCAGCAATCCGCTGAGGGTGCCGAGTTCATTGGCATCGGCGGGCCTTGCCTGGCCGGTGCCCGGGTCCAGCGCGCAGACGCCGGCGAGCTTTTCCAGCGCGCCGGCCAGGCGCACCACTTCGCCGAGGGGCTTGCCCAGGGTCGAGCGCGGCGCCAGCGCTTCGCACAGGCGGGTGACGTAGCGCCAGGTTATGGAGGCCACGTCCCGGGCGTAGTCGTTGTGGATGGTCTCGACGTCCTCGAGAAACCATTCGGGGCGCTCGCGCTGCAGCAGCAGGCGGGCGAGGAACTTCGCCTGTTCCGGGTCATCGACACTGTGCCGGGCCAGCAACTGCTGGCCGATGTCGCGCAGGGCGCTGTCGCGCAGCATGTGCCAGCCCTGGCCGGCGGCGGCATCCGCAGTGCCCAATTCGGTACCGAGTGGCCACAGGTCGCTGACGTCGGCTTCCACCGTGGCCAGCAGCGCCTGGATCAGCAGGTGGGCCTGTTGCCCTGGCGAAACCGGCGTGTCGGTCGTGCCGTCGCCCATCCTTGCGGCCAGCGCCTGGAAGTGCGGCAGGGCACGCAGAAACTGATAGTCCTCCACGGCACTCCAGTGCGTGGGGATACGGGTCGACAGGCCGTAGACCCCCAGGTACGCCAGCAGGGCCGAGGCCAGTGGTCGTGGGGGTGTGGTCGCCGGCAGCAGCGCGCTGAGCAGCGCCAGGTTGGCGCCTGGATGGGCACTGTCCGCCAGCCGTGCAGGGCTTTCCAGGGGGGGCGGCGGCGTGCCCACGTCGCTGGCGGGGGACTCCGGGGCGGCGTAGTTCCGGGTCAGCAGGACGCGGGTGAATACGGCCTGCAGGAAGTCGATCCGCTGTTCGCCGAGCCCGGGCGCAATGAAGGCGGCGATCGACGCCTGGCCGTTATCCCTGGCCCAATCGGCGCTGATGCCGGTGGCGCGCACCAGGCTGGCCAGGGCGGCCCAGGCGGCCCCGCCGGAGGGGATGGGCGTGCCGCTGATGTCTTTCAGGGCCTGCAGCAAGGTCGGCTGACGGCACAGCCGGGACAGCGTGGCGCGGGCCTCGTCGACCGTTCGCGCGTTGTTCAGGGCCTCGCGTATCTCCGTCGGGACCATCAGGTTCAGCAGGTGGCCGGCGCTGCTGATGGAGTAGTCGTATTTTTGGCTGGCGGCGGCCAACAGGGCCTCCGGCCGGGTGGGGGCAACGGGCAGGTTGGTGGGGGCGTTGGACATGAGCGTGGGTCCGATACGTGATTCGAATCGGCTACGCTAGGCGCCGTGCCTGCCCGGCGTGAGGTAGATAGGTAGGGTGTGCCCGGCGCTACCGGGAGACGGGATTGCACCCCGCGTCGATGGCCGCCTGCTGGGATACGTCAGGGCGGAAAGGTTCCAGATTCCACGGGGCCTTCTGGCGGGCGATCGCCAGGTGACAGATCAGTTGGCGCCGCATGCCACCGCCATCATTGTTTTTCCAGGCCGGATCGTTGCCGTAGGTCTGGAGCAGTTCGGCATAGGCCTTGTCGCTCTGGTCCGACTGGATGTTTCTGCCGCACTCGGTGGGCAGCACCGACAGGGTCCATTCATTTTTCCCGGTGCCGGGGTCGTAGCGCTGGATCCAGGTGGCCGAGTCGATGTACTGGGTGCACTGGGCGCGATTGTAGGTTTCTGCCTGATCGCTGGCCGCAAAGTTGAAACGCTCGCTGGGCGCGGCGCGGAAATTCAGCTGGACGATCGGCACCGATGGGTAGCCGGCCTGGCCCAGCTTGCGCTGGAAGTTCCTGGCCGAATCGAGTGAGCCGGGTTGGGCGTTGACATCGAAATAGATCGCCTCGATGGCCTGTGCGTTCAGCGTCGTGTTGCTGGCCGCATTGTTCAGGCGCAGCTCGTTGTGGCCGGGTTTGTACCAGCTGGCGTCGATGCCGCTTTGCGGATCGATCTGGGAATAGGGGGTGATGTCGGATTGGTGGATCGCCAGCATGGCATTCCAGCTGGTCTGGCTGTCGACGTTCCAGGAACACTGGTTCCACAGGGCGTTCTGGCCGACGGCGAAGAACTGCAGCCATTGCTCCCGGGTGGTGATGCCCAGCTTGTCGCAGGAGCCGAACGCGTAGCCGCTGTTGCCGGTTGGCGGGCGTGGGGCCGGTGAGGGGTTGAAGGGCCAGCCGGCCGCCGCGGCGACTTGCGCGGTAATGCCATCACAGTCCTTGCCGCTGTTGGTCCAGCCGTCGAAAGGGTAGAGGCAGGTCCAGCCCACGGAAATGCCCGGCAGCCCCCGGATGGCCGCATACAGCGGCGAGCGCAGGATGAAGCCGACGGGGCGGTAGAGATGGTCGGTGCCGATGTCCTTGCGGATCCATGAGTACGAGGTCGATCCGGTACTGGGGCGCTCCCAGGGGTTGTAGTTGCCATCGGTGGTGGCGCGGATGATGTTCCCGCTGCAGTAGTAGTGGCCCCGGCGCGCACGGCTGCCGTATTCCAGGCAATCGTTCTTGACCTCGTTGTAGTTGTCGTTGAGGCGCTGGGCGATGGGGTTGGACAGATAGCGTATGCGGGTGCCATTCCAGCGATTGCTGGCGTACTGGTAGACGAAGGCGTAGCTTTCGCCCCGGTTCATGACCACGGGGTCGCCGGTACCGGGCGGTGGCGAAATAGTGGTCGAGTAGGTGGCATCGGACCGGACCAGGACGATGTTGCCGTCGCCGGCATTGCCGGGCAGGGTGACGTTGTCGGTCCAGTCACCATCGCCCAGGCTGTAGCGAATGACCCGTGGCGAGGTGAAGTCGGGGATGACCGCGCCGACGGTGTTGGGGGTGTATTCATGGGTCTGGACCTTCCAGCGTTGGCTGGCGCTGTCGTAGAGGAACGCCAGGCTATCGCCGCGGTTCATGGAGATGGACTGGACGCCGATGTCGGTGTTTCTCAGGGACAGCACGCTGGGGTAGCTGGCGCCGGTGCTGACCGTAAGCTGGGCTGCGGCGGGCGCCAGGTCGGGCAGGGACAGGTCGCTCGCCCAGTCGCCGTCGCCGGTACGGAAGGTCATGGGGAAGTTGTAGGCGGGGTCGCCGCCGGGCGTGTTGCCATAGGCGCCGGGAATCCGGCCGCGGCCATTGGTCTGGCCGGGAGTCAGGTCGATCGCGTGGGCACAGGGCATGAGCGAGAGCATCAGTAGCAGGCAGGTAGTGGGCTTCATGGCAACAGTCCTCGGGGGACCATGGGGGCACAGGCTCAATACGGCTTTGCTTGAGGTTCTTGATCCGCTTCCATGTTGGGCTGCCAGGGCGTGGGTGGCTACTGTCAGAGTTGACAGTTCTTCAGGTCGTTTCGAAATAACGCCCGCTGGGTTCCGGGCCTGTGGTTCGAATCCTCGGGCAGGCCCGCTCCTACAGGTCGGTTGCCTTGTGGGAGCGGGCTTGCCCGCGAAGGGGCCGGCGGCCTAGCCATCGCTGCAATGGCGATCACCTAGGCTATGTACGAAATCGCTTGAAACTTGGTTATGCGGCGTTAAAAATCGGCTCGGAATGCTCATTGACAACCAGTCAACTGCGCTTCCTCGCCGATTTTTGCCTTGCCTAACCTGCGTTTCAAACAATTTCGTACACAGCCTAGAGGTGGCTGATCTGCAGGTCGCTGATGATGCAGATCGAACCGTCATCGGCCGGTGTCGCGTCGGTGAAGTCGATCTGGTTGTAGACGCCGCCGTGGAAGTCGAATCGCTGGGTATTCCAGCTGCTGTCCAGTTGCAGATCGCCCGAGAGTCCTGACAGGCCGTTGCTCTCGACGCTCACGTTGACCACGCCCAGGGCCGTCACGCGGATCCTGACCCTGAACCTGGCTCCGAGTGGAACGCCCTTGAGCAGCGTACTGTTTACCGGGTCGGTCTGGTTGTAGCGCTGGCGAAAGCCCAGGGTGATATTGCCCTTGTTCCAGAACACCTTCACCGCCGGGCTGTCATCGCCCTTCACGTGCATTTGCGACACGACGACCTTTTGTGCGGAGTTGACCTTGGTCACCGTCATTTCCTGGTCGTTGATGTGTTCCGTCGCGCTGGTCAGCGCCCAGTAGATCGATTCCTTCCATTCGCAGCGGGTGCGGTGGGTGCTTTTGCTCGAGGCGCCCCGGGCGGGGGCGTTGAACTGCAGGGATCCGTCCGGCAGCACCTGGATCACGCTGGGGAACTGCGCGATGGCCTGTGCGCCGTTGAGTTCGAGGGCCGCGGGGTTGGTGGCGGAGGTGGCGACCGGGGTCGCGATCGTCAGATTGCTGATGTTTACGGTCATGGTGGGTCTCCTTGACGATAAAGATCATTGGCCTGGCACGATTGCCTGATGACCGGGGGGATTGCCGCATGCCACTACCCACCTCGGTAGCGGCGATGCTCAGGGTTGTGACTGATCTGTGGGCGATACGCTCGATCAGGGCGACGCACGGCAGGGTACAGGTTCCCACAACGATGGGGAGCGGCCTGGGTCAGCCCAGGCGCATGGACAGCTCGACGTCCTCGGCGAACGGCACGGACAGGTAGCCCGAACCGCTCCCGCGCACCTGCTCCAGGTACTCGGGGCTGTAGTCGGCGTTGTCGGCGATGATCAGCGCCCCTGGCCTCAGGCGGCTTTCCAGCAGCGCGAGAATCTGCGGATACAACGCCTTGGCACCGTCGAGCAGGACCAGGTCGATAGGCTCCGGCAGGTCGTTCGCCAGGGTCTGCAAGGCATCGCCGAGCCGGATCTCCACCAGGTCGGCCAACCCGCCGGCCACGAGGTTGCGCCTTGCCTGTTCCACCTTGGACGGCTCGAACTCGCTGCTGATCAGGCGTCCACCGCCGTTGTCACGCAGCGCCGCGGCCAGGTGCAGGGTGGAAATACCGAACGAGGTACCGAATTCGACGATGTTCCGGGCATTGCAGCTACGGGCCAGCATGTAGAGCAGGCTACCGGTCTCCCGGGAAACGGCCAGCGGAAAGTCCTTCAACTGTGTATAGAGACTCAGGTATTCGGTCTTGCTGCGCATCAGGCGCTCGCGCTCTTGCTTCGAGACGTTGGCGAAGGCCGGGCTGCTCATCGGCGAACTCGCGTCGGCCTGGCTGAACAGGCGTTCCAGCAGGGGGGCGAGCGGGGCTTGGGTCAGGGTGCTCATGGGCTTTTCCTGTGCAGGTAGGTGAGCCGTTATAATGCGAATGAACCTTCACATTTTCTATTCGCATTGCGAGCCATTCCCATGAGCGAACGCCCAAGCCCGCGGATTACCTCACGCAAACAGCCCCGGCAGGCCCGCTCCAATGAGCTGGTGACGGCGATTCTGCAGGCCGCTGTTCAGGTTTTGGCGAAGGAAGGCATGCGCCGCTTCACCACCACGCGGGTGGCCGAGCGGGCCGGTGTCAGCGTCGGTTCGGTGTACCAGTACTTTCCGAACAAGGCGGCGATCCTCTTCCGTTTGCAGAGCGATGAGTGGCAACAGACCAGCGACATGCTCTGCGCCATTGTCGAGGATCGCGCGCATCCGCCGCTGGTGCGGCTACGGACCCTGGTGCGGGCGTTCGTCCGTTCCGAATGCGATGAGGCCGCGGTGCGCGTGGCGCTCAATGAGGCGGCGCCGCTGTACCGCGATGCGCCCCAGGCCCGGGAGGTGAGGGCGGCGGGGCGGCGGACTTTCGAACTGTTCATTGAGGAGGCCTTGCCCGAAGCCTCGGCGAGCACCCGGGCATTGGCCTGTGAGCTGATCGGCATGACCCTCGGTTCCGTGGGCAAGACCTATTCGGAGAGCCCGCGGACCGAGGCGGAAATCGAGGTGTATGCCGATGCCATGGCGGACATGTTCTGTGCCTATCTGAAGACCCTGGGGGCTGTTGGCCGAGCCTGATGGCTCAGGCCGCCGGGTCCAGGGTCGTGCCGTCGGCCTCGCCGTCCTCGACCTGGCCGCGGTCGAGGAACAGGAACACCACCGCGGCCGTCAGCACCGTGATCACCGTCAGTACCCACAACAGGCTGGTGAACGCGGCGCTGTAGCCGGCCGCCAGGGCTTCACGTCCGGCCGCCGGCAGCAGTTGCTCGGCACCGGCCAGGTTGCCGGTGGCCAGGTGTTGGGCGGCCCCGACCACCTCGCTCAGGTCGCCCTGCGCCAATACGCCCAGGTTGCTGGCGGAATAGGCCGACAGCAATGCGGTGACCACGGCGATCGCCACGCCTTCGCCAGCCACCCGGGTGGTGCTGAAGATGCCGGTGGCCATGCCGGCGCGCTCCTTGGGCACCACGCTGACCGCCATGCCATCCATCAGGCCCCAGGGCAGACTGATACCGGCACCGATTACCAGCATTGGCCAGGCCAGTTCGGCAGCGCTGCTGCCCACCGGCACCTGGCTGAGCCAGTACAGCCCGGCCGCGCACACCAGCAGGCCGCTGCCGGACAGGGTCGACGGCGACAGCCAGCGGGTCAGGTAGCCGGCGACGATCGGCAGTACCAGCAGCGGGGCCGACAGGGCGATCAGCAGCCAGCCGGCGGCGATCGCACTCATGCCTTCGATGCCGACGAAACGGATCGGCAGCAGGATCAGCAGCACCACGAAGGAGTAGGCTGGAGCGGCCGCGAGCAATTGCACGCCGACAAAGCGTGGGTAGCGGAACAGGCTCAGGTCGAGCATGGGTTGCGCCACGCGCTTTTCGATCACCACGAAGGCGACGAAGGACAGCAGGGCCACGACGAACAGCCCGAGCACCAGCGGATTGGTCCAACTGCTCTCCGGCACTTCCAGAATGGCGAAGGTAAAGATGCCCAGCGCCCAGGTGAACGTGATCGCGCCGGGCCAGTCGATGCCGGCGGCGTCAGGGTTGCGCGACTCCGGCATGTGGCGGCCGGCCAGTACCAGGGAAATGACTGCCAGTACGGTGATCAGCAGGAACATCAGTTGCCAGTTGAACGCTTCGATGATGGCGCCGGCGATGACCGGGCCGACGGCCAGGCCGATGCCGAAGCTGGTGCCGACGAAGCTGAAGGCGCGAATGCGACCCGCACCGTCGAACACCTGGGCCAGGGCCGACATGCCGCCGGAGAAGGCCAGTGCCGCCGCCACCCCCTGGGCGCCACGCAGCACATCGAACAGGACCAGGTTGGGGGCGAAAGGCAGGATCGCGGCCAGGAGGGCGAACGTACTGACGCCGCCGATGAAGATTTTCTTGCGACCGTAGCTGTCGGCCAGGGTGCCGGCCAGCATCAGGCAACTGCCGAAAGTGAGCATGAAGGCGTTGGTGATCCAGCTCAGTTCCATGGGCGAGCCGCCGAAGGACTGGCCGATGGCCGGCAGGGCGACCGCGGGCGCGGTGAAGTTGAAGGGCATGGTGATGGCGGTGATACACACCGCCAGCAGTATCAGCCGTTGTTGTAGCAGCAGGTTGGACATGACATGAAATCCTGGTGTCGGGCCGGTCAAGGCGCCCGCAGTTAAAGGTGACTGCATCGACTATCCGGTGGTTTACCGGGGTCGACAGAACGTGCAAGGATGATAAGGAGCAGGTAATCGTGTGAAAAACGGTAAGAATTCCGTCTATAGCGGAATAAAATGATCGAATGGGGGCGGCAGATGGATCGACTCAGTGGCTTGATGTCCTTCATCCGCACGGCGGAGCTGGGCAGTTTCGTGGCGGCGGGCCGGGCGCTGGGGTTGTCGGCGTCGGCGGTGGGCAAGGGCGTGACCCGGCTCGAGCAGCGCCTGGGCGTCCGGCTGTTCCAGCGCTCGACTCGCAGCCTCAGCCTGACCGACGAGGGCCGGGTGTTCCTGGAGCGTTGCCGGCGCATCCTCGATGACCTGGACGATGCGCAGTCGACGCTGTCGCAGTCCACCGAAATCCCGCGCGGGCGCTTGCGCGTGAGCATGCCGGCGGCCAGCTATCACCTGTTCCAGACGGTGTTGATCGCCTTCATGGAACTGTATCCCGATATCGAGCTGGACCTGGACTTCAGCGACAAGCTGGTGGATGTGATCGAGGAGGGGATGGACGTGGTCATCCGCAGCGGCGAGCTGCCGGACTCGCGGCTGATGCACCGGCCGTTGCCCGGCGTGCAGCCGGTGCTGTGCGCGGCACCGTCCTACCTGGAGCGGCATGGCGTACCGCAGACCCCGGCCGAGCTGGATGATCACCTGGCGGTGCGCTTTCGCTACTACAAGAACGGCAAGCTGCTGGACTTTCCGCTGCTGCGCGAGGAGGGCGCGCGCGAGCCGCGGACCCGCACGGTGATGGTCAGCAACAACATGGAAATGGTTCGCGCGGCGCTGATCAAGGGTTTCGGCCTGGGCACCATTCCCGACTTCCTGGCCCGCGAGGCGCTGGCCGACGGCTCGCTGTACTGCCTGCTGCATGGCTACCTGATTCCACCGGACACGTTGAGCATCGTCTGGCCGTCGAGCCGGCAACTGTCGCGCAAGATCCGCGTGTTCGTCGACTTCATGTGCGAGCGGCTGGAGCAGGAGGCGACACAGATGCGCGCAACCCTGGCGCAGGACTGCCTGTATTCGCGTCGCAACGACAATTCATCGGTGCGCTAGGGGCGCGAGCCCTGGCACGCCAACGCGTCATCCATTGAAACCAAGGAGTACCGAGCATGAGTGATTCATCGGATTACCAGCCGCCCAAGGTCTGGACCTGGGATACCGAGAATGGAGGCAAGTTCGCCAACATCAACCGGCCGATCGCCGGCGCGACCCATGACAAGGCACTGCCGGTCGGCCGTCATCCGCTGCAGTTGTACTCCCTGGCCACGCCCAACGGGCAGAAGGTCACCATCCTGCTGGAGGAGCTGCTGGCGCTCGGGCACCAGGGGGCCGAATACGATGCCTGGCTGATCCGTATCGGTGAAGGCGAGCAGTTCGGCAGCGGCTTCGTCGAGGTCAACCCGAACTCCAAGATCCCGGCGCTGCTGGACCGCAGCGGTGCCAAGCCGATCCGGGTGTTCGAGTCAGGGGCGATCCTGCAGTACCTGGCGGAGAAATTTGGCGCGTTCCTGCCCACCGAACCGGCGGCCCGTGCCGAGTGCCTGTCCTGGCTGTTCTGGCAGATGGGCAGTGCGCCGTACCTGGGCGGTGGTTTCGGGCACTTCTACGCCTATGCGCCGATCAAGATCGAATACGCGATCAACCGCTTCGCCATGGAAACCAAGCGCCAACTCGATGTGCTGGAACGGCAGTTGGCCGTCACCGAGTACATCGCCGGCAACGTCTACACCATCGCCGACATCGCCATCTGGCCCTGGTACGGCGGCCTGGTGAAGGGCCGGCTCTATGACGCGGCCGAGTTCCTGTCGGTGCAGGACTACCCGAACGTCCGGCGCTGGGCCGACGCCATCGACGCCCGTCCCGCCGTGCAGCGCGGGCGGATGGTCAACCGCGTGTCCGGGGAACTGTCCAGCCAGTTGCGCGAGCGGCATGACGCCTCGGACTTCGACACCCGCACCGAAGACAAGCTGGCCGCCGCCCAGGCGTAAAGGGATGAAAACCTTTGCTCGCCCGGGCGGGCGAGCAAAGGGTCAAGCCGCCTCGCTCAGGCCGAGGCACAACGGTGGATCAATGTTGGCAAAGTGCAAGGATCTGTTCGAACGCGCCCCGAACGAACGGGAAGGCCACGCCGACGCTGATGATTCCCAAATGCCATTGGATGAGTCGATTCTTCGAGTCGAGGCGCCTGATGGCCGCCTCCAGCCGAACGTCTCTTTCGTCGATGACTTCCTCCGGTTCCTCGCCCTGTGCAAGAGGCTCATGGCCTTTCGCTCCGGCGTTGTCGGAAAGACCGTCAACGGTTTTTTCCCTGAACGAGCGTAGTTCGTTGAACCGGTCGTCGATGCTGAGATTCAGCGCGGCGATCTGCTCACTTTGTTGTTCAAGCAGCGTCCGCAACCCGCTGTTGTTGTCGCCGAGTGACGTCTGGACGCGCTTGAGGGTGCCGCGAAACTCGCTCCCTACATCCGCGATCGACTGCTTCAGCTGTTTCTCCGTGCCTTTGAGGTCGGCACCGAATGCCGCCAGAAGTTCGTGCAGCAAGGTCTTCATTTCCATGGTGTCTCCTTTTCTTTGCGAGCAACGGAGACACCACCTGACGGCTGGGGTCTCCGTCATGGGGGTGTGGTGTATTCGGTCGAGGAGGGCATCGACGACCGTTCGCGCTTCCGAATACTGGGCGAACTTCAGACGATCAATGCGCAATGCGCACCGTGGCCTGGAAGATCGCGACCACGTGGGACAGGTGCTGTCGACGACAGCGAACCAGCCTGGATGATTGCTCCGGCATGGCGGGTCGGGCTAGTCGGCGGTTTCCTGGCCTGCCATGAGAAAGGGCTGCCCGGTTTGTCCGTGTTCAGCGGGTGGCGGCGCCTTGGCGGGTTGTTTCTGCCAAGGCCATTGAGCCGGTTCCGACCCGTTCGGCGCTGGCCTCTTCATTCACCACCCCCGGTGCCCCGCAGAGGATCCGTTCCACATATTGCGCCGGCGTGCTCCCCAGCAGGCTGCGGAACATGTAGATGAAAGCGCTGGAACTGCGATAACCGAGGGCCTGGGCCACCTCGTTGATCGACACGCCCTGTACCAGCCGGCAGACCGCCTCGTCGACCCGCACCTGCAGGCGCCAATGGTGGAAGGTCACGCCGGTCTCCTCCTTCATCCGCCGGGCCAGGGTACGTGAGCTGGCACCGATGCGTTCACCCCATTCCTCCAGGGTGTCGTTGTTGTCCGGGCTTTGCAGGATGGCATCGCAGACCTTGCGCAGGCGTCGGTCCAGGGGCATCGGCAGGCTGTTGTTCTGCCGCGTGGCCTGGGCCAGCAGGTGCAGCAACAGCCCCGAGGCCTGCTGGCGCGGCGTCTCGGCCAGGCCTGGGTTGTCGTTGAGCATCAGGATCAGTTCGCGCATCAGCGGCGTCACCGTCAGCACGCAGCATTCGTCCCAGCACCAGGGCACCGCCTGGGGGGCCAGATAGACCGAGCGCATGGAGATTTCCCCGACCATCCGCACCTCGTGGGTGACCCCGGCGGGAATCCACAGGGCGCGCATCGGTGCCAGGGTCCAGGCGCCGGTTTCGGTGCTGACGCGCATCAGCCCGCGTGGCGAATACATCAGCTGGATACGGGCGTGGGAATGGGGCTGCTGCCTGGCACCCGAGGCGTAGTCGTAGGCCCGGACCACCAGCGGCGGGGCGTCTTCGGGAAACTCGCGGTGCTGGCTGATGGCCGCTTTTTGCGCGGAAGGCTCATGAGCGGCAGAAATGCGCCAATTCTGTCCTTTCATCGATACAAGTTGTCCTGAAGCTCAGTAAACAGACTGGCAAAATTAATGCAAACCAGTCGCATTTACAATAACTTGAGCCTCGAACCTTCATGAGCAGCAGTATGACCGAACGTTTTGCGCATCATTCCCTGGCGATCGACCGGGACACCCGCCGGCTGGCGCTCAAGCCGCTGCTGCTGGCTCCGCTGGCCCTAGCCGTAGCGGTCGGGCATGCCCACGCTGCGCCCCCGACAGAGTTGCCGCAGACCAGCGTGGTCGGCGATCAGCTTACACAGCAAGCTGCCACGACTGAAGGCTCGGACAGCTACAAACCGTCCCTGGTGACGGTCGGCAAGGTACCGGCGCAGCCCAGGGACGTGCCGGCCTCGGTGACGGTGATCACCCGCCAGCGCATGGACGATCAGGCCATGACCAGTGTCGATGATGCGTTGCGCAACACCCCCGGGATCACCGCTGTGACCTACGGCGACGGCACCAGCTACTTCCAGTCCCGCGGTTATGCCGCCGAGGTGCAGTTCGATGGGTTGCCGGCCAATAACGGCCTGCAATACCTGCCGCAGTTCGACCTGGCGCTGTACGACCGGGTCGAGGTGCTGCGCGGTCCGGCCGGATTGCTGCAGGGCTTTGGAAATCCCGGCGGCACGGTCAACCTGGTGCGCAAGCGCCCGCAGGACGTGTTCGGCCTTACCGGCTCGATCTCGGCCGGCTCCTGGGACACCTATCGCACCGCCTGGGATGTCACCGGGCCGCTGACCGACAGCGGTAACATCAAGGGCCGGCTCGGCTTCAGCAGCCAGGACAAGCGTGGTTTCCAGGATGACGGCAAGACCGGGCAGGGGCTGATCTACGGTTCGCTGGCCTTCGATCTCGATCCGGACACCGAACTGACCGTCGGCATGGCCCAGCAGAAGATCAACCTCAATGGTCTGGACTATGGTCTGTCGACCTTCAGTAACGGCAACTTCGTCAATGGCAAGCGCTCGGGCTTCTACGGCACCGACTGGAGTTACGCCGACACCGACATGACCGAGATCTATGCCGACCTGGTGCATCACTTCGCCAACGGCTGGCAGAACCGCACGGCGGTCAACTACCGCACTTCGGAAATCAGCTCCAAATACGGCTACATCAATGGCCAGGTCAACCCCGACCGTACCGCCAACTATTGGCTGCAGCGCCAGCAGGACCGCTACCGCTGGGTGGGTGTGGACTCCTATGTCAATGGCCCGTTCGAGCTGTTCGGGCGCACCCATGAGCTGATGCTGGGCGTCAACTACGCCGAGAGCCACCAGCACAGCCTATCGGGCGGCAACAGTGGCGGGGTGGTGGATATCGACAACATCACCGTGGCCAACCGCGATATTCCCTACCGTACCGGTACCACCTCCGACACCAGCCAGTACGGTGTCTACGGCCAGGTGACCTTCAAGCCGGTGGACGACCTGTCGCTGATCCTCGGTGGTCGCCAGAACCACTACGAAAGCTCCCGCCAGAGCTTGCTGCCATCGAACGGGGCAACGGTCAACGATCCCGACCAGAACAAGTTCACCCCCTATGCCGGGGTGGTCTATGGCATCAATTCCTGGTTGTCGGCCTACGGTAGCTATTCGGACATCTTCACGCCGTCCCAGGCCTTCCAGACCACCGCCAGTGGCTCGGTGCTCAAGCCGCGCACCGGGCACCAGGCCGAACTCGGCCTCAAGGGCGAGTTCCTCGACGGCCAGCTCGGCGCGACGCTGGCGGTGTTCCAGATCGATGACCAGAATCGGCCGATCGCCGACGATGCCAATCCCGGACGCTGGCTGGCCCAGGGCAAGGCCCGCAGCCGTGGTTTCGAGGCGGAAGTCACCGGCAAGGTGCTGCCGAACTGGGATGTGCAGGCCGGCTACACCTACCTGCAGACCGAGTTGCTGGGGGCGGCAGCGGCCGGTTCCAACGGCATCCAGGACCCGGAGGAGCCCAAGCACATGCTCAAGCTGTGGAACACCTATCACTTCGACGGTGGCCTGCTGGACAACTGGCGCATCGGCGCTGGTGTACGGGCGCAGAGCAGGACCACGCGCAACGCGGTCAGCTACCAGGGCGGCTACGCGGTTCTCGATGGCCTGGTCGGCTACAAGATCAGCGAGCACCTGGACCTGGCACTGAACATGAACAACCTGTTGGACCGTACCTACTACGCGCGGGTGCCGGCCAACTACTACGGCCTGTATGGCGACCCGCGCAATGCGACCCTGACCCTGCGAGTGAAGTACTGACCGCCCATGACTTCGACCCGAACCTCACCTCCACCCACCACCGGCCGGCCGCGCTGGCCGGCAAGCCCCGGCACGCCGTTCGTGCTGCTGCTGAGCCTGCTGCGGGGCGCGCGCTGGCTGCTGCTGATCGCGGCGGCGGCGAGCCTCGCCAGCGGTTTCGGCAGTGCCGCGCTGGTGGCGCTGATCAACCAGTCGTTGTCGGCGCGCGGCGATGAGCTGGGCGAACTGGGCCTGCATTTCATGCTGATCGGCATCGGCGTGCTGGCCTTGCGCCTGCTCTCGCAGACCCTGTTCATGTACCTGGGGCAACGGGCCAAGGCCAGCGTGCGCCTGCGCACCATCGGCCATATCGCCAATGCCTCCTACGCCGATCTGGAGCGTTATGGCGGCGGGCGGCCGCTGGCGGTGCTCACCGGCGACCTGGATACGCTGGTTGTGCTGTTCATCAACCTGCCGACCATCATGATGCAGAGTACGGTGATCATCGGCTGTCTGGCTTACCTCGGCTGGCTGTCATGGCAGATTCTGCTGTTCGCCCTGCTGGCCGTGCTTGTCGGCGCGGCGGGCTTCCTGCTGGTCAACAGCCGGGCGCTCGGGCACCTGCGCGGTTCTCGCCAGCGCGAGGATGATCTGATCCAGCAGTTTCGCGCACTGTTCGACGGTGCCAAGGAACTCAAGCTGCATCGGGCCCGCCGGCAGGCCTTCGTCGACGACACGCTGGCGCCGCATATCGAGTCGGTGCGGGTGCAGCGGACCCTGGGCTACGTGCTGTTCAGCGCCGCTTCCAGCTGGGGCAACCTGGTGCTGTTCGCCTTCATCGGTCTGACCCTGTTCGTGCTGGCGCGCACCTATGGGGTCGACCAGCAGGTGATGTCCGGCTACGCGATGATCTTCCTGTACATGATTCTGCCGATCGAGGGGCTGCTGGCGGCCTTGCCCAGCCTGGGTTCGGCGCGGATCGCCCTGGAACGGATCGCGCGGCTGCAGGAGCAACTGCCGCTGGAACCCGCTGGTGAGCAGGAGGCGGGCGCCGACTTCCAGCGCATCGAGTTGCGTGGGCTGACGCACCGCTATTTCCGCGAGAAGGAAAACAGCTACTTCATGCTTGGGCCGATCGACCTGGCCTTCGAGCCGGGCCAGCTCACCTACCTGATCGGCGGCAACGGCAGCGGCAAGACCACCCTGGCCAAGCTGCTGGTGGGGCTGTACGAGGGCGAGGGCGGCAGCGTGCAGCTCGATGGCCGGGCGGTAACGGCGGGCAACCGCGATGCCTATCGCCAGCGCTTCTCCACGGTGTTCAGCGACTTCTTCCTGTTCGATACCCTGCTGGGGGTGATGCCGCCGCACCTGGAACCCCAGGCCCGGCGCCTGCTCAGGGAGCTGCAACTGGAGCACAAGGTCAGTATCGAGCACGGCGCCTTCAGCACGCTCAACCTGTCCCAGGGCCAGCGCAAGCGCCTGGCGTTGCTGGTGGCACTGCTCGAGGACCGGGCCTTCTACGTGTTCGACGAGTGGGCGGCCGACCAGGACCCGGCGTTCAAGGAGGTGTTCTACCGGACCCTGCTGCCGGACCTCAAGGCCCGCGGCAAGGCGGTGCTGGTGATCACCCACGATGATCGCTATTTCACCCTGGCCGACCGTTGCATCAAGCTCGACAGCGGCCAGGTGGTTGCTGATGTTGCCGCCAGCGCCAGCCCAGAGGAACCCTTCGTTCGATGAATCTGACTGAACCCCATGCGATTGCGAGGCCCGTCGTGTTGCCTGAGCGTGAAGCGCTGTACCGCTTGGAGGGCGTCGGCGTGAATGCCGGCGCCCGAACCTTGCTGCACCCCATGGACCTGACGCTCAGGCGGGGGCGCATCTATGGCCTGATCGGCCATAACGGCTCGGGCAAGTCGACCCTGCTCAAGCTGCTGGCCCGCCAGCACCCGGCCAGTGCCGGAGCTCTGCTGTTGGGCGACCAGCCGTTGCAGAGCTGGTCGTCGCGGGCCTTTGCCCGGCAGATTGCCTATCTGCCCCAGCAGCCGCCGGCGGTCGATGGCCTGCTGGTGCGTGAGCTGGTGGCGTTGGGGCGTCATCCCTGGCATGGCGCCCTCGGCCGTTTTGGTGCCGAGGACCGGCAATGGGTCGAGCAGGCGATGCAGGCCACCGATGTCGCCCGGTACGCCGGGCGGCCGGTGGACAGCCTTTCCGGCGGCGAGCGCCAGCGTGCCTGGATCGCCATGCTGGTGGCGCAGAACTGCCGCTGCATGCTGCTCGACGAGCCGACCTCGGCGCTGGATATCGGCCACCAGCTGGCGGTGCTCGAACTGGTCCGCGATCTGTGTGGGCAACGCGGCATGGGTGCGGTGATCATCCTGCACGACGTGAACATGGCCGCACGTTTCTGCGACGAGATCATCGCCCTGCGCGAGGGGCGCCTGCAGTTGCAGATTCCGGCCGGGCAGATGCTGCGCGAGGACCACCTGGAGCAGGTCTACGGGGTCCCCATGGGGGTGCTGAGCGACCCCGCCAGCGGCCGCCTGATCGGGTTCGCCCGATGAGCGCCGGGTTCAGTCGCAGGCGCCTGCTGCAAGGGGTCGCAGGCGCCGCCATGCTGGCGGGCATCGGGCAAGCCCGGGCGACGGGGGCGCCGTCGCGGATCGTGCCGTTGAGCTGGGAGTTGACCGAGACCCTGTTGGCCCTGGGCCTGGTGCCGATCGCCTTGCCGCTGCCGGACTGGTACCGCCGGACCATCGTCGAGCCACCGTTGCCCGCCGGGGTGATCGATGTCGGCCTGCTGTACCAGCCCAGCTTTACCCTGTTGCAGCAGCTGCAGCCGGACCTGCTGCTGCTGACGCCGGGGCATGCCGGTCTGAGACCGATGCTCGAGCGTCTGGCGCCGACAGCGACTTTTGGCGCCTACATGGGCGCCGGGCAGCCTTATCCCGCCTTGCAGGAGGAGACCCGGCGTATGGCGGCGCTGCTCGCCTGTCCTGCACGGGGCGAGGCCCTGGTCGATGCCACCGGGCAACGTCTGGAGGAGCTGCGGCAGCGTCTGGCGCAACGGCCGGAATTGCTGGGGAGGGCTGTCCTGGTCGCCGATGCGGTGGATGAGCATCACCTGCGGGTGTATGGCGCCGGCAGCCTGTTCGATGCGGTGCTGTCGCGCATCGGTGTGAACAATGCCGTGAGGGCTGCCGGTTGGTCCGGCAACTCGGCGGGCTATGCGTTGGTTGCGCTGCAACGGATTGCCGCCATGTCCGAGGTCGACCTGTTGCTGGTGGGACCGCTGGCGCCGGGCGTGCGCACGGCGCTGGAGCAGAGTCCGGTCTGGCAGGCGCTGCCTTGCGTGCGCGAGCGGCGGGTGGCCTTGCTGCCGGTGATTGCCCCCTATGGTGGGCTGGTGTCCCAGCAGCGCTTTGCCCGGGCGGTCGAAACGGCCCTGTATCAAATGGCCCATCAGGAGCCTGCAAGTGTCTAGTTTGCGTTTGTCGTTCCTCCCGCGCGGCTGTCTGCTGCTGGTCCTGGGTCTGTTCGCCGTGGCTTCGCTGCTGGCGTTGTGGCAGGTCAATGCGACCCTGGGGGGGCGCCCCTGGCTGTCGGCACTGCTCAGGCCCGATCCCGACAACCTGTCCCAGGTACTGTTGCATGAGTCGCTGTTGCCGCGCGTGGCCATGGCGCTGCTGTGCGGTGCCGCGTTGGGGCTGGCCGGTACGCTGATCCAGCAGGTGCTGCGCAATCCGCTGGCCGAGCCGATGACCCTGGGCATTTTCCCCGGGGCCTACCTGGCCCTGGCGCTCTACACCCTGTATGCCCCCGAGGGCTGGTCGGCCGGGCGCGAACTGGTAGCCCTCGGCGGCGGTGGGCTGGCGGTGCTGCTGGTGCTGGCGCTGGCCTGGCCGCAGCGGTTGTCGCCGATGGCGGTGATCCTTTGCGGGATGGTGGTCAATCTTTATTGCGGTGCGGTGAGCCTGGCGATCGCGCTGGTGCACTTCGATTTCCTGCTCGGCCTGCAGATCTGGGGTGGCGGCTCCCTGGAGCAGGCCGGCTGGCAGCCCAGCCTGCACCTGGCGCTGGGCCTGGCCGGTTCGCTGCTGGCCGTGTGGCTGGTGCGCCGGCCGCTGGCGCTGCTCGACAGCGGCGAAAGCACCGCGCGCAGCCTCGGGGCCAGGGTCGAGCGCATTCGGCTGGTGGCGCTGCTGGTGGCGGTGGTGCTGACCGCGCTGGTGGTGGCCCAGGTCGGGGTGATCGGTTTTCTCGGCCTGGCGGCGCCGGCGCTGGGCCGTCTGCTGGGCGCCCGTACCCTGTACCAACGGCTGTGTGCGGCGACCTGCATTGGCGCGGCGATTCTCTGGGCGACCGACCAGATCGTGCTGCTGGCCTCCACCAGCCAGGCTCTGTCGGCGCACCTGATTCCGACCGGCACGGTCACCTCGTTGCTCGGCGTGCCGTTGCTGGTCGCCATGTTGCCGCGCCTGCGCAGCGGCATGGCCGGCCAGTGGGTGCCCAATTGGCCGAGCGGTGCGGGTTTCACGCGGGGGCGCTGGCTGGGCCTGGTGGTGTTGCTGAGCGTCGGCCTGTTTCTGTCCCTGGCGGTGTCGCAAGGGCTCGAGGGCTGGTCCCTGGCCGGTTGGGCCGAGGTCCGGGGTCTGCTGTTCTGGCAGTGGCCCCACAGTGTGCTGGCACTGGCCGCCGGCGGCCTGTTGGCGCTGGCCGGCACGCTGCTGCAGCGGGCCACCGCCAACCCGATGGCCAGCCCCGACCTGCTCGGGGTCAGTTCCGGTGGTGCGCTGGGCATTGTCGTGGTGGTGTTCGCCGTCAGCCAGCCGACCCCGGCGCTGTTGTTCGCCGCCTGCCTGTCCGGCTCCCTGACGGCCCTGGCAGGCTTGCTGTGGCTGGGGCGGGGCCGCTTTTCGCCGCAACGCCTGCTGCTGATCGGCGTGGCGGTCAGTGCCTGGTTCCAGGCGATGGTCAGCGCGACATTGGCCAGCGGCGATCCCCGGGCGTCGCTGATGCTGCAATTGGTGACTGGCTCGACCTACTACATCCCACCGAGCCTGGCCTGGGCCGCCGCCGTGGTGCTGCTGCTCGGCCTGGGCCTGGCGCCGCTGTTTTCGCGCTGGCTGCAGGCGCTGTCGCTGGGGGAGGGCGCGGCGGCGAGTGTGGGTGTGCCGTTGGCACGTGCACGGCTGCTGATTCTGCTGTTTGCCGGGGTGCTGACGACCCTGGCTACCTTGCTGGTCGGGCCGTTGTCCTTCATCGGCCTGTTGGCGCCGCATATCGCCCGCCTGGCCGGTGCCCGCAAACCATTGCAGCAGTTGTGGGTGGCGGCCTTGCTGGGCTCGACCCTGATGCTGGTGTCGGAATGGCTGGGCCGGCAGGTGATCTTTCCCCAGCAGATGCCGGCGGGGCTGGTGGCGACGCTGCTGGGTGGGCCGTACCTGGTGCTGTTGATGCTGTATCGAGGTAGGCAGTGACTCGTCCGTTCGTCGCTACTGTCATTTCTGACAGTAGCGAACGGCCCCGAGAGGCCATGAAATAGGTCCAGTGGCAGATAGGCGATCAGCGAGGCTGACCGCGTAAGGCCCGTCTGCAAACTCCAGTCCTGGAGTATCGACCCCGGGGCCGGTGTTGTCCCTGTCTGGGTGTTCGAGGACATCATCGATTATCCGTTCTCGAAAACACGGCGTGGGTGCGTGGGTATGAAAGAGCAAAGACGGTCTTTTGATCCTGCTGAACTCTCTCGGCGAATCAGGCTGCAAGTGCCGTATTTCGCCTTTCAGGCGCTTTGGCAGGAGGGGAATCACTGATCGGGACGTTCACTTGCGAACAGCCTCTTGTCCATGAGGTCGGCCCCATAACAGCCGGTGAGTTGGGGCGGCATATGGCTATTCTGGGTGGCTGTGCGGCTGTTGCATTGCACAACGGGGCTGACGGCTATTATCTGGCAACCAGAGCGCATTTCATACGAAAGAGCACTGAGCAGGCCATGGCTCAAGAAGGTTTCCACGCCAGTGCCCAGGTCGTGAATCTCGATAAGCGCTCCCTGGAAGTTTCAGCGCGGGCATGGGGCCGCGAGCCGATAGCAGAGTTGATCTGTGAATATGCCATTCTCTCGCCGGCATTGTTTCAGCGTAATTTCCGCAGCTACGCCAACGACAGTCGGTGTGTTACTTCCTGTTCCCCTTATCAATGGCCGGTGCCCATCTATAGCCTGATGTACCAGCATGAGCAGTTGGAGGCCTTGGCGGGACCTTTGTCTGCGCAGCAATGTGCCGGGCACTTTCCCGGTTTTCCGTGCTGGCCGGTAGCAATTATTTCGCAGACGGCGTTTCAGGTTACCGGCGAGTTGCTCAGGAAAAAATATGGTGTGGGAACACGCTTCTGTGTACGGGATACGCAGTTGTCGGCAGAGAAGCTGATGGGGGCTGACAGTGTGTTGAAGTTCAGTGTTGAAATAACGCCGGATCCGGCAAATTCCTGTTGGGTCAGGAGCCGTGTGAGCGTTTATCACGGGGATGAACGGGTCGTGTATCTGCTCAGTCAGCTTGAGTTGGTGTTGGCGACGTAATTCTGCTGCTGCTCTTTCTGGTGTCGTTGATGCGGTACCGGCGGCAGCGATGAGGCAGGGTGCCATGTGCCGCTCGTCGCTACTGTCATTTCTGACAGTAGCCGGCGAGGTCGATACGCCATGAAATGGACTTGGCGATCGACAGGCGATCGCGAGACCGGGGCTTTCCTGCATCCCTGGAGGAGGTCGTCATGGAGACTCACCTGATCCACTTTTCC
This sequence comes from Pseudomonas sp. Tof1, assembly GCF_055390395.1. Lineage (NCBI taxonomy): Bacteria > Pseudomonadati > Pseudomonadota > Gammaproteobacteria > Pseudomonadales > Pseudomonadaceae > Pseudomonas > Pseudomonas sp. Tof1. The sequence goes on from NZ_AP024344.1 coordinate 2,962,977, forward strand.
GATGGCAAGCAGAAGAAAACCCAGCGCATCTCCTTCGATCCGTTCATCAACGTAGGGGATGAACTGCGGTTCGAATCGACCCCGGGAGTCACCCATGTCGTCACCCGCAAGGTCCTGGTGGTGGCTTGCGACGGCAACAGTTTCAGGGTCGAGTACGACACCAATGAAGTTCTCGGCGGTATTGCCGGATCAGACCTTGCCCGGGGTCTGGACAACTGATTCGACAGCCTGTTTTTCCATCGTCCGGGTTGGAGCGGCCTCGGCTTCCCGTGCATTCTCCCGCTCCTTGCTCAGTTGCGCCTCGACCTCGCGCAGCCTGAGTTCCAGTTCCCTGTTCGTTGCCCGCTGCGCTTCCAGGCCCTGCTTGAGCGACTCGTTTTCCTGCTGCGCCACCCTCAGGCGTTCCTGGAGGAGCGTGCGCTCGCCTTCCCGCGTCGAGATCAGGCTCTGCAACTGTTCCTCGCGCCTGCTGCCCTTGTGCAGTTGCTCTTCAAGCTGTCTGGCCTCTTTCGCAATGCCGCGACTTTCCGCCAGCAGCCGCTCGTTATCGCGGTGCAACTGGGTGATTTCATCCTGGCGGACCAGGGCGCTCTGCTGGGCCTGGCGCAATTCCATCTGCACCTGTTGCAACTGCCCCTCGTGGCGCCGCTGGTCCTGCTCGCGCTGTTCGCGGGCGGCGTTGCGGAAGTGTTCCAGGGCGTCGCGGGCGTGCTGGTGCTTGTCTTCCAGGGAGCGCACCTGGGCTTCCTTGTCCGCCAGGCGCAGTTCGTGGTCGCTGCAGGCCTGGGTCAGGCCGGCGTTGCGGGTCTGCTCGGTCTGCAGCATCGAGCGGGTGGTGTGCAACTGCTCGCTCTCCTGGGCCAGGGCCGCGGCCTGCACCTCGAAGTCCTGCTGCAACTGCTCGAACTGGCGGGTGAGGGCGCCCAACTGCTCCTGCCACTGGTTCTCCAGCAGGCGATGGCGGGCCTGTTCCAGCTCCAGCGGCTCGCGGGCCTGCTCCTGCAGGCGGCGGGCGAGGCGGGTGATCAGGTCGGTCAGTTCGTCATCCAGGTGTTCGCCGGCGGCCGCCTGGCGCTGGTCGCTTTCGTCCAGCTCCTTCAGATAGCGATGGATGGTGGTTTTCGAGCCGGTATTGCCCATTTCGATGCGTACCGCATCGATGCTGGGGTATTCGCCGCGGGCGAGGATCGCCATACGGGCCGTTTGCACCACCGCCTTGTTCACGCCGCCGCGAGCCATGTTCTCTCCTACGATTTCGTACTGTGTTACGTAGCATGTAAATACATAGTATAAATCGAAAAAATATAAAGCGATATTCCGAATTTTTCACATGGGATATAGTGGTATTACCCCGTGTGAGAAGCGCTTTTCGCTTCCAGCCCGGTTTTTTCCGTACACCTGCCGGGATTTCTGCCCATGAGCGAGCTGGATCGCTATCTGCGCGCCGCCACGCGGGACAACACCCGCCGCAGCTACCAGGCCGCCATCGAACACTTCGAAGTCATTTGGGGCGGCTTCCTGCCGGCCACCAGCGACAGCGTGGCGCGCTACCTGGCGGCCCATGCCGGCGTGCTGTCGATCAACACCCTCAAACTGCGCCTGTCGGCCCTGGCCCAGTGGCACAACAGCCAGGGTTTTGCCGACCCGACCAAGGCACCGGTGGTGCGCCAGGTGTTCAAGGGCATCCGCGCGCTGCATCCGGTGCAGGAGAAGCAGGCCCAGCCGCTGCAGTTACAGCACCTGGAGCGGGTGGTCGAGTCACTGGAACAGGAAGTGCAGGCGGCATTGGCGCTGGAGGATCGGTCACGACTGCTGCGGGCGCGGCGCGACCTGGCGCTGATCCTGCTGGGGTTCTGGCGCGGTTTTCGTAGCGATGAGTTGTGCCGGCTGGAGGTTGAGCATGTGGTGGCCCAGGCCGGCGCCGGCATCACGCTCTATCTGCCGCGCAGCAAGAGTGATCGCGACAACCTCGGGCGTACCTATCAAACGCCGGCGTTGCAAAGGCTTTGCCCGGTGCAGGCCTATATCGAATGGATCAACTGTGCGGCACTGGTCCGTGGGCCGGTGTTTCGCGGCATCGACCGCTGGGGCAACCTGGGCGAGGCGGGGCTGCACGCCAACAGCATCATCCCGCTGTTGCGCCAGGCCTTGGCGCGCGCCGGGATTGCCGCCGAGCACTACACCAGCCACTCGCTGCGCCGGGGTTTTGCCACCTGGGCCCATCGCAGCGGCTGGGATCTGAAGTCACTGATGAGTTATGTCGGCTGGAAGGACCTGAAATCCGCCATGCGTTACGTCGAGGCCAGCCCGTTCGAGGGCATGAGCCTGGCCGTCGAGAAGTCGGTGGGGCCGGGCTGATAAAATTTCTTCTATTAATACGTAGGGCTTATAGCGAAAACCAATCGCGAGCATCAGCTTTGCCAATGAGCCAGATCGCAAAAGAATGGCTAGGATTCTCCCATCAAGTTCACAACCACTGACGGAGAGTCAACGATGCCTATCATCAACAGCCAAGTTAAGCCCTTCAAAGCAACCGCCTTCAAAAACGGTGAATTCGTCGAAGTGTCGGACGCTGACCTGAAAGGCAAGTGGTCTGTCGTGTTCTTCTACCCAGCCGACTTCACCTTCGTCTGCCCGACCGAACTGGAAGACCTGGCTGACAACTACGCCGAATTCCAGAAGCTGGGCGTCGAGATCTACAGCGTTTCGACCGACACCCACTTCGCCCACGCTGCCTGGCACAACACTTCGCCAGCCATCGGCAAGATCAAGTACACCATGATCGGCGACCCGACCCTGGCCATCTCCCGCAACTTCGACGTGCTGATCGAAGAAGCCGGCCTGGCTGACCGCGGTACCTTCGTGATCAACCCTGAAGGCCAGATCAAGATCGTTGAAATCAACGATGGCGGCGTAGGCCGTGACGCTTCGGAGCTGCTGCGCAAGATCAAGGCTGCCCAGTACGTCGCTGCCCACCCAGGCGAAGTCTGCCCAGCCAAGTGGAAAGAAGGCGAGGCCACCCTGGCGCCTTCCCTGGACCTGGTCGGCAAGATCTAAGTCCATGCTCCAGTCGAGGGCGGTCATCCGCACTTCATAAGTCAGCCGCACCGCCCCATGACGCCCGGGTGGTATCCACCTGGGCGTTGTTATTTCTACCGTATTGAAAAAGGGAAATCGCCCGCATGTTGGACGCCAATCTTAAAGCCCAGTTGAAGTCGTACCTGGAACGGGTTACGCAACCGATCGAGATCGTCGCCTCCCTCGATGACGGCGCGAAATCTCAGGAAATGCTTGCGCTGCTCAAAGACGTCGCCAGCCTTTCGACTCATATCACCCTGCTGGAAAACGGCAGCGATGCGCGCAAGCCATCGTTCTCGCTGAACCGCCCCGGTGGCGATATCAGCCTGCGTTTTGCCGGCCTGCCCATGGGGCATGAATTCACTTCGCTGGTGCTGGCCCTGCTGCAGGTCGGCGGCCACCCATCGAAGGCCAGTGTCGAAGTGATCGAACAGATCCGCTCGCTCGAGGGCGAGTACCACTTCGAGACCTATTTCTCGCTGTCCTGCCAGAACTGCCCGGACGTGGTCCAGGCGCTGAACCTGATGGCGGTACTGAACCCGAACATCCGTCACGTCGCCATCGACGGTGCGCTGTTCCAGGATGAAGTCAACGATCGCAAGGTCATGGCTGTACCGAGCATCTACCTCAACGGCGAGAACTTCGGCCAGGGCCGCATGGGCCTGGAAGAGATCCTTGGCAAGCTCGACACCGGTGCCGCCTCGAAGCAGGCGGAAAAACTCAACGCCAAGGAGGCCTTCGAGGTCCTCGTGGTCGGGGGTGGCCCAGCCGGTGCCTCGGCGGCAATCTACGCTGCGCGTAAAGGCATCCGCACCGGTGTTGCGGCCGAGCGTTTCGGTGGCCAGGTGCTGGACACCATGGCGATCGAGAACTTCATCTCGGTCCAGGAAACCGAAGGGCCGAAGCTGGCCCGGGCCCTGGAAGAGCACGTACGCCAGTATGACGTCGATATCATGAACCTGCAGCGTGCCAGTGCGCTGATTCCGGCGAAGAATGCCGGCGGCCTGCACGAAGTACGCTTCGAGAGCGGTGCCAGCCTCAAGGCCAAGACCGTGATCCTTGCCACCGGCGCCCGCTGGCGCGAAATGGGTGTGCCGGGCGAGCAGGAATACAAGGCCAAGGGCGTGTGCTTCTGCCCGCATTGCGATGGCCCGCTGTTCAAGGGCAAGCGCGTCGCGGTGATCGGCGGGGGCAACTCCGGTGTCGAGGCGGCCATCGACCTGGCCGGTATCGTCAGCCACGTGACCCTGCTGGAGTTCGACGGCAAGCTGCGCGCCGACGCCGTACTGCAACGCAAGCTGCACAGCCTGCCGAACGTCAAGGTGATCACCAGTGCGCTGACCAGTGAAGTGAAGGGCGATGGCCAGAAGGTCACCGGCCTGGTCTACAAGGACCGCGATTCGGGTGAGTTCCACACCGTCGATCTGGAAGGGATCTTCGTGCAGATAGGTCTGCTGCCGAACACCGACTGGCTCAAGGGCACCATCGAGCTGTCGCCACGGGGCGAGATCATCGTCGATGCGCGGGGCGAAACTTCGCTGCCGGGGATTTTCGCGGCCGGTGACGTGACCACGGTGCCGTACAAGCAGATCGTGATTGCGGTGGGCGAGGGGGCCAAGGCTTCGCTGAGTGCCTTTGATCACCTGATCCGGACTTCGGCTCCGGCCTGATCGCCCTCCAACAGGGTGATGGTGTAAAAAAGCCCATGGATCCTTGGTCCATGGGGCTTTTGCGTGACAGCGCCTTATTCGGCGTCTGTCAGCGGTGCTGGCTGGATGATTTCAACCCAGTAGGCATCCGGGTCCTTGACGAAGGCCAGGTGTTTCATGCGGCCGTCGCTCAGGCGTTTCTGGAATTCGACGCCCAGGGCTTCGAAGCGCTCGCAGGCGGCACGGATGTCCGGTACCGAGACGCAGATGTGGCCGAAGCCGCGCGGATCGGTGTTGCCGTTGTGGTAGGCAAAGTCCGGGTCGTTTTCGGTGCCGTGGTTGTGGGTCAGTTCCAGGATGCCGGGAATCGACTTCATCCATTGTGTACGCTCGGCCGCATCGGCCGGAATCTGTGCCTTGTCGACCAGGGCCAGGAAGTACAGGCTGAATTCGGCTTCGGGGAAATCACGCTTCTCCACCAGGGAGAAACCCAGTACCCGGGTGTAGAAATCCAGGGACTTGGTGATGTCCTTGACGCGCAGCATGGTGTGGTTGAACACGAAGCCCCGGGTGGCGCTGTCGGGTTGGGCGGTTACGCCAGGGAAGGTGTTCAGGTCGTGCAGGCTCATAAGCCCTCCGCGAAGGTGATGGAACGGCGGTCGCTCATTGGACCTTGTGGGAAAGGGATGATACGGAAAGCGGACTCAAGCTCCAAATCCGCTCGACCCGCATTCTGGAGCGCTGTTCAAGGCGAAAGGTAATAGCCGGCTACTTCACTGGCTTGGGGCGTTATATGCAGAGGCGACGGGTAAATATCGAAGGCATAAAGAAGCCCGCCGAAGCGGGCATTGGGGCGCTAGTCCTTTAGCAGCCTTCATCCTGTAAGAGTTGATGTGAAAAAAATGTGAAAGATGCAAGGCGGCGTTTTTTATCCGACCGACGCAAAGAGGTACGACTGTTCACTCAGGAGTGTGGGGGATTTTTTACAAGCGGATCAGGTTTGATGGCAGTAGTCCATAGCCTACTGGCAAACTGTCATTAACCGATCCGGATGAAAGTTTCGAACGGGTTGAACTCTTTTGAACTATGCCTGTCGGGCGCTGAAATATCTGGCGCCTGCTTGCGCCGCCAGTAGGCTGGCGATTGCAGTGGCATACAACTGTCACACTCGGCGGGCAAGGTTATATCCATGAAAAAACCCTGCATGTGCAGGGTTTGTTCTTTATCGACCGACCGGGCAGTTAGCTGCGAACCCAGGAATCGACAGTCGCGGCACCGTACTGTTCTTTCCAGGCCTTGAGACCACGGTGATTGCCGCCCTTGGTTTCGATCAGTTCGCCGGTGTGCGGGTTCTGATAGACCTTGACCACGCGGGCACGGCGCTGTTTCGGTGCCTGGGCGGCCTTGCCGAAGCTGGCGTGCGGGTCGAGGATGGCGATGATGTCCCGCAGGCTTTTGCCGTAGTTCGTCATCAGGTCATTAAGCTTCTTCTCGAACTCGATTTCCTTCTTGAGCCCGGCATCGTTCTTCAATGCTTCCAGCTGGGCGAGTTGTTCTTGAAGGGCTTTTTCTGCGGCACGGAACTCAGCGAGTTTGGACAAGGTTTTTACTCCAGTGGTCTATTGGGTTGCGGGCAACCTGTAACGAGAGAGACAAGCCGGCGCTTGCAGTCGATCCGATAAGGCGTTGTCGGTAACGCCCGGAATGCCGCGGATCATTATTGATAAGCCAGAGGCTTTCCCGTCGATTTACTGCAGGCAGGAAAAGTGTAGTAGTTATTTGTCCAAGAGTAAATCATATGTCCGGGGCGGCAGATGTTACCGGGATTGAACCGTTATCTTCGCCGCCGGACACTATTCACGATATTCACTGGCCTGGCGTTTCAGGCTATTGAGGAAGTCTGCCGCCGGCAACGGCTTTCCAAACAGATAACCCTGCAGGAAATCCACGCCGCGGGCGGCCAGATAATCGCGTTGCTCGGTTGTTTCCACCCCTTCGGCGACGATGCCCAGTTCCAGTTTGACGCTCAGTTCGATAATGCTGTCGAGGATATGCCGCGACAACACATCGGCACCGATCATGGCGACGAAACTCTGGTCGATCTTCAAATAGTCGACGTTGAACTTGCGCAAGTAACTCAGGCTGGAATGGCCGGTGCCGAAATCATCGATGGCAACCATCACGCCCAGGTCGTGCAATTGTTCGAACAGTTGGTGGGTGACCTCGCCGGGTTCGATCAGCTCGCGTTCGGTCAGCTCCAGCACCAGCCGGATCTGGCCCGGAGCGAAGGCCGCCAGGAAATCCCGGCAATCCTGCACCAGTTGCAGGTCGTGGCAGTGCTGGGCGGTGATATTCACACCGACATGAAACCCCGGCTCCAGCGACGCCGAATGGGGCGCGAGGAGGGCGGCGGTCTGCTGCAGCAGCGAGCGGGTCATTGGTACGATCAGCCCGCAGTGCTCGGCGAAGGGAATGAACAGGTCGGGGCGCACCAGGCCTTCGCGGGGGTGGTTCCAGCGCATCAGCACCTCGAGACCGGACCATTGCAGCGTGCCGCTGCGCACCACCGGCTGGAAATACGGGATGAACTCCCTGGCCTCGAGTGCCCGCCGCAGTTCGTTGCTCGGCGCGCCCGAGCGCTTCTGCAGCCAGCGGGTGGTGATGCCCGCCAGCAGGCCGAGGATCAGCAGCAGCGCCAGCAGTTCCCGATACTCCCTGACGAGGTAGCGCCAGGTCTCGCCCTCGGCAAAGCCCGCACTGACGCTGAACGGAAAGCGGGTGGAGCGCAGGGTGGTACGGGCCACGGCGAAAGCCGGGGCCTTGCCGTCCATGATCTGGCCCTGGCCGGAGGTCCAGGCGTTGCCGACCTGCAACACCAGGCCGGTCTCGCGCCCCATCAGGTGCAGCAGGTTGCTCAGGTGATAGCCGTCGATACTGACAATCGCCGCACCTTTGCCCTGCGCCAGCCGATAGGCCAGCAGCGATGAGCCGGGCGTCACCGTGTTGCCCTTCATCAGCCAGAGACTGCCGGCGACATAGTTGGCCGGATCGATGACTTCCTGGTAGGGGCCGAACAACGATGTGCAATACAGGTTGTTGTCCCAGGCCAGGTTGGCGGCGCGCACGAACGGGCGGCGGGTGACCTGCTCGCGCAGGGCCAGTTCCACCTGGGCGCAGGGGCGCCCGGCCAGTGGCACGATGGCGTGGGCGGCCCGTTCGGCGTTGTCGAGCATCAGCTCGAACTGCTTCAGGGCATCCTGGGCGGTTTCCCGGGTATTGGCGTTCAGCGCCCGGTCGGCCTGCCAGTGCAGGATGGCGATACCCGAAACGACGGGCAGCAGGCCGATCAGCAGATTCAGCCCGTAGCGGGCAGGCCAGGGGCGGCCTTTGACAGTCAGTGGCATGGGAAGACCTGTTTGGGCAGGGGAAGCGGTGGGTGGCACGGCTCCTGGCAGGATAGTCGGGGCTGATGCATTCGCACGTTCAACGATGATTGCCGCGTGTGGCCAGGTCGAGGAACGCCTCGGTCGCGGGGGAAACCGCGCGGCGGTCGAGTACGGCCAGGCCGATCTGGCGCGTGACCGGCGGCGACAGGGGGCGGCTGACATAACCCGGGGCCGGGTGGTCGGGCAGCGACTGCTCGGCAATCACCGTCAGCCCTTCGCCACGGGCCACCGCCGCGAGGATGCTGAGCAACTGGGTGGTGCGGTAACGCACATCGGGTACCAGGCGCTGGGCGGCGAACAGTCTGGAAACCAGTTCGCCGGAGCCGGCACCGGTGAGGATGAACGGCTCCTGGCAGAGTTCCCGGAGTTCGACCGCCGCCTTGTGGCTCAAGGCGTGGCCGACCGGCAGCAGGGCGATCATCTGGTCCTGCACCAGGGGGATGGTGTCGAAGCGTTCTTCGGGCAGCACCACGAAACCGATGTCGATGCGCCGTTCTTCCAGCCATTGCACGACCTGGCGGTCCGGCCCTTCATCGACATGCACCTGGATACCGGGATGCTCGCGCCGGTAGCGTTCCAGCAGCGCCGGCAACAGTTTGCTGGAAGCGGTCGGACCGAAGGAGCCGATCCGCAGGGTCCCGCTTTTCATGCCCCGGGCGTCGGCGGCCTCCTGCTTCAGGGTCTCGGCCAGCCCGAGCATGGCCCGGGCCCGCTGCAGTAACTGCGCACCGATATCGGTCAGTTCCACCCGGTGCTGATGACGGCGCAACAGCTCGACCCCCAGTTCCTGTTCCAGGCCCTTGAGGGCATGGGACACCGCCGACTGGCTGATTCCCAGGCGATGCGCGGCGCTGGTGAAACCCTGCAGTTCGGCCACCAGGGAAAACACTTCCAGTTGGGTCAGGGTCATGAGTTTTTACTCATTTTACGATGATTGCGAATAAGAAAAATAATGCGCGCAGATTAGCAACCCATCGGGCCGCGTGCCCAGGAGAAATCATGCACACCCAGGCCGGCACCTTCAGCCACAGCGACGAACCGTGGGTCTATCTCAAGCTTGCCGGGGTTTCGATGATCTGGGGCGGCACCTTTGTCGCCGGGCGTTTCCTGAGCGCCGACATCGCCCCGTGGTTGCTGGCCAGCCTGCGGTTCCTGCTGGCCAGCCTGATCCTGCTGGGTTTTATCCTGCTGGCGCGGATCCCGCTGGTGCTGCCTGACCGGAAACAGTTCGCCCAACTGCTGGTGCTCGGCTTCTTCGGCATCTTCTTCTACAACCTGTGCTTCTTTTATGGCCTGCACTACATCGACGCCTCGCGGGCCTCGCTGATCGTGGTGCTCAACCCGGCGGTGTTCGGGCTGGCCTCCTGGCTGTTCTTCAAGGAGCGCCTCGGTGCCGTGAAGGTCCTCGGTATCCTGGTGTGCATGGGCGGCGCTGGGCTGGTGATCGTCAGTGGCAACCATTCGCTGTTCGCGGGGGCGAGCCAGGCCTGGATCGGTGACCTGCTGATCTTTGGCTGCGTGCTGTCGTGGGCGATCTACTCGCTGTTCTCCCGCAACCTGACCCGCGCGCTGGGGCCCTTGGCCACCGTGACCTATTCCATCTGGCTCGGCACGGCGATGCTGTGGCTGGCGACCTGGCTGCGCGGGGAGGCGAGTGTCGAGGTGATCCGCGCCCTGACACCGCAGCAGTTGCTGAGCCTGGTCTATCTTGGCGGCCTGGGTTCGGCGCTGGCCTACATCTGGTACTACGATGGCATCCAGCGCATCGGCGCGACCCGCGCCGGGGTATTCATCGGCCTCAACCCACTGACCGCGGTGATCTGCGGCGCGCTGTTGCTGGGCGAGCAACTGACGCTGATCATGTGCCTGGGCGGTGTGCTGATCCTGGTCGGCATCTACCTGTGCAACCGGCTGGCATCGCCGTTGCCCAACCGGAAGTGAAAAGTGATACGGACAAAACGTTTTACGCCATGTAGAATCTGCTTACGCATATAAGAATAATGTCTTCTGGCGACAGAAGCCTCGCCCTGAGAGACTGGGTTGCAATGAAGATACTCGGGTTCAAACTGATCTACGGCGACTTCCTTGCCCGCAGCGTGCGGGGGATTTCCTGCGCGCCACCCTCCAGCGTCCGCATCGACAGCAACTAACCGACCGTTACTTGATTGATATGATGAGGCGCCACCATGGCAGATATCTTTGAAAACCCGATGGGCCTGATGGGCTTTGAGTTCATCGAATTCGCATCGCCGACCCCGAACACCCTGGAGCCGATCTTCGAGATCATGGGCTTTACCAAGGTCGCGACCCACCGCTCGAAGAACGTGCACCTGTATCGCCAGGGCGCGATCAACCTGATCCTCAACAACGAGCCCCACAGCGAAGCCTCGTACTTCGCCGCCGAGCACGGCCCGTCCGTCTGTGGCATGGCCTTCCGTGTGAAGAACGCGCAGAAGGCCTATTCCCGTGCCCTGGAGCTGGGTGCCCAGCCGATCCACATCGCCACCGGCCCGATGGAACTGAACCTGCCGGCGATCAAGGGCATCGGCGGCGCGCCGCTGTACCTGATCGACCGTTTCGGCGAGGGCAGCTCGATCTATGATATCGACTTCGTCTACCTCGAAGGCGTCGATCGCCACCCGAAAGGGGCGGGCCTGAAGATCATCGACCACCTCACCCACAACGTCTATCGTGGGCGCATGGCCTACTGGGCGAACTTCTACGAGAAGCTGTTCAACTTCCGCGAGATCCGCTACTTCGACATCAAGGGCGAGTACACCGGCCTGACCTCCAAGGCGATGACCGCGCCGGACGGCATGATCCGTATCCCGCTCAACGAGGAGTCGTCCAAGGGCTCGGGGCAGATCGAAGAGTTCCTGATGCAGTTCAACGGCGAAGGCATCCAGCACGTGGCTTTCCTCACCGACGACCTGGTCAAGACCTGGGATGCGCTGAAGAAGATCGGCATGCGCTTCATGACCGCGCCGCCGGACACCTACTACGAGATGCTCGAAGGCCGCCTGCCGAACCACGGCGAGCCGGTCCAGGAACTGCAATCGCGCGGCATCCTGCTGGACGGCGCCTCGCAGGAGGGTGACAAGCGTCTGCTGCTGCAGATCTTCTCGGAAACTCTCATGGGCCCGGTGTTCTTCGAGTTCATCCAGCGCAAGGGCGATGATGGTTTCGGCGAGGGCAACTTCAAGGCGCTGTTCGAATCCATCGAGCGTGACCAGATTCGCCGTGGTGTGCTGACCACCGAGTAATCCTGCCATTTGCTCCTGCCGGACATATCCGGTTCTTCCGGATGTTTCCGGCCCTGTAGGAGCAGGGCTTGCCCGCGAAGCTTTTAGCGCCCTCAAGGCCGTCTTCGCTGGCAAGCCAAGCTCCTACAGTCTGGTGTAAGCCAGCCTTTCAGCCAAACAAGCCCGCCGCAATGTTGATCGAAAAACCCAATATCGCCGTATTGAACAGAAACCCGATCAACGATTGCGCCAGTACCACCCTGCGCATCGCTCGGGTCGCCACACCGACATCCGACGTCTGCACCGCCACGCCAATGGTGAAAGAGAAGTACAGGAAGTCCCAGTAATCCGGATGCTTTTCACCATCGGCAAAACGCAACGGCGGTTCATCCTCATCCGACAGATAGAATTGCCGCGCATAGTGCACACTGAAGATCACTCCGATCAGCAGCCATGAACCCAGCACCGTCAACCCGGTAAAGGCGTAGTGCCAGGCCCGGGCATGCGCCTCCAGATCCTTGCCGCCGGCCAGCTCGACAGTGATCGCCGCCAGGCTGGCAATCGCCGCGATCGACACGATCAGCAACACCGTCCCGGCATTCTCGTCCTCGCGTTCGACGAACCGCTGCACATCCTCCGGCCGGGACCGCACGGTCAGCCACAGCATCATGGCCAGGTAGGACCAGACGGCACTGTTCCAGCCAACAAGGATCTTGGTCAGTACCGGGCTGATCGGCACCAGTACGCCAGCGGCCAGGCCGAGCAGGGTGGCGATGGTCAGGCGGGGATGGGTTCGGGCAAGGTGGGGCATGAAGGGGAGCCTGCAGGTTTTTCTCAGATTTCCTGCACCTTAGCAGGAACTGTCACTTCAGAACTCGGGTTCCCTGTTCTGTCATATCCGCAAAAGGGTGTCGCGGTTCCTGTCGCCTGTAGCGCAGGGCTCTTTGCCACTCCCGAAAAAACACGGCGAATTTGCAGTAAAAACAGCGAAATCACCCGATAAATAATTTGAAAATCAATCGCATCCACCCGAGGTTTTTTCCTTTATCTGTCACCGGAAGTTGAGAACTTCTGCGTCATGGCCTCAGCCCACAAGTCGTCTGGAACGAAGGCGACGCATCGAGCGCCATGGCGTCACGAACGAGCAACCTCAACGTACGAACACGACGAAAGGAGATTCTTCATGTTTAAGCGCAACGCTCTGGCAGTTTCCCTGGCTCTCGCCGCCCTGTGCACCGCACAGGCTGCAATGGCTGACCTCAACGGCGGCGGTGCCACCCTGCCACAACCGCTGTACCAGACTTCCGGCGTACTGACTGCCGGTTTTGCTCCCTACATCGGCGTAGGCAGCGGTGCAGGTAAAGCAGCTTTCCTGAACAACGACTACACCAAGTTCGTGGCCGGTACCACTGGCAAGAACGTGCACTGGGCCGGCAGCGACTCGAAACTGACCCAGGCTGAACTGGATGGCTACGTCTCCGCTCACGGTGCCGCCTGGGGCCCGCTGATCCAGGTGCCATCGGTTGCCACTTCGGTTGCCGTTCCTTTCAACCTGTCGGGCGGCAATAGCGTCAACCTGACCGTTGACCAACTCTGCGGCGTGTTCTCCGGCCGTATCTCCAACTGGAGCACCATCGTTCCAGGCGTCAACAAGAACATCCAGATCGTTTACCGCAAAGCCAGCAGCGGTACCACCGAGCTGTTCACCCGCTTCCTGAACGCCAAGTGCTCGGCTGCAACCGAAGGCGGTACCTTCGCCGTCACCACCACCTTCGGCACCAGCTTCTCGGGTGGTCTGCCAGCCGGGGCCATCAGCGCCGACCAGGCTTCGCCCGCTCAACCCGATACCAGCGCCGGTGTGATGGCGGCTGTCAACGCTGTAGAAGGCCGTGTGACCTACATGAGCCCCGACTTCGCCGCGACCACCCTGGCCGGTCTGGACGACGCCACCAAAGTGGCCAAGATCAACGGCCTGTCGCCAGCCCCTGCCAACGTTTCGGCCGCCATCGCTGCCGTACCGGTTCCAGCTGCCGCCAACCGTGCCAACCCCAACGCCTGGGTACCTGTTTTCGCTGCTACTGCCAGCTCCACCGACTCAAGCGTCGTAGCCTACCCATCTTCGGGTTACCCGATCCTGGGCTTCACCAACCTGGTGTTCAGCCAGTGCTACGCCGATGCGACCCAGACCTCTCAGGTGCGTGACTTCTTCACCCGTCACTACGGTGCCAACGCTGCCAGCAACAACGACGCCGCCATCACCGCCAACCGCTTCGTGCCGCTGCCTGCTGCCTGGAAAGTGGCTGTTCGCAGCAGCTTCCTGACCGCGACCAGCGCCCAGTACATCGGCAACACCAGCGTCTGCAACACCATCGGCCGTCCGCTGTAACCCTGGCTTCAACGACTGGCAATACCCGATCAGCAACGGTCCTGCCGTTGCTGATTTCTTGCGTCTGGGAGCACGGTTCCCGGCAGATGAATTTTCCATGACAGAAGTTCGGTCGCGACCTTCCGCAACCGCCTATCCGGTAATGAGCAACGCCCCGTCACCGATCGGGTCATGTGTTGCCGCCCTTGGCACGATCTGAAAAGGATGGAGTGATGCTGCGCTGCAAACCCTCGGCAAGACCCAACACCCGGCGTCACGACGATGCCTCCTCGATCCTGCGGCTCAAGCCCCTGGCCCAAGCCATCGCCCTGTGGATGGTGGCGGGCAGCGCCCAGGCGGAAACGGCGTTCAGTTCGGCCTGGTTCACCAACAAGGGGGCCAACCTGTCGGCCACCGCGGCGCGCAACAACAGTGGACAGATTCCGGGTATCCCGACCCTGGCGGAGCAGAGCCGGGCCAACCAGCAGTTGCAGCGTTCGCTGGGCAATCTCAACAGCACCGTGGCCGCCATCGCCGCCCAGCAGGCGGCCCAGGCGGCCGGTCGCCAGGCGGCGCTCGGCCAGTTGAGCAATATTCCCGATGGCCTGGGCAAGGGCGGCCTGCAGGTCGACAACAGCCTGACCCAGGGCTGGCTCAATGCCAAGGCACCGACCCAGACCCAAGCCGGTGGCAAGACCACCGTGACCATCGAACAGACCGCCGACAAGGCGATTCTCAACTGGGAAACCTTCAACGTCGGGCGCAACACCACGGTGGATTTCCAGCAGCAGTCGAACTGGGCGGTGCTCAACCGTGTCAACGACCCGCTGGCGCGTCCGAGTGAAATCCAGGGCCAGGTCAAGGGCAATGGCACCGTGATGATCATGAACCGCAACGGTGTGGTTTTCAGCGGTTCCAGCCAGGTCAACGTGCGCAACCTGGTGGCCGCTGCGGCAACCATCAGCGACGATCAGTTCATCCAGCGGGGCATCTACGTCGACACCAATGGCACCCAGCCGACCTTCACCGATGCGGCGGGCAAGGTCGAGGTTCAGCGTGGTGCGATCATCCAGACCCTGGCGCCCACCTCGTCGACCGAGGCCGGCGGTTATGCGCTATTGCTCGGTTCCGAGGTGGAAAACGCCGGGACCATCGCTACTGCCAAAGGCCAGACCACCCTGGCCGCGGGTGACAACTTCTACATTCGTCGCGGTGTCGGTACCAGCAGCAACCAGCGTTCGACCACCCGTGGCAACGAAGTGGCGACTTCGCTGAAAGCCGGCAGTACCGCCGGCAAGGTGAGCAACAGCGGTCTGATCCTGGCCTCCACCGGCGATATCACCCTGACCGGGCACCAGGTACAGCAGAACGGTGTGGCGCTGGCGAGCACCTCGGTCGACACCCGTGGCACCATTCACCTGCTCAACTCGGCTACCGACACCACCGGTAGCGTGACCCTGGGGCAGGGCAGTACCACCGCGATCCTGCTGGAAAACACCGATGCCACTGCTCTTGACAGCCAGCGCAACAACGGCCTGACCGGTCTCGACGGTTTGCCAAACACCCTGATCACCGGGTTCTTCAACAACCTGAGCACGGTCAGCGATCGCACCGACCAGTCGCGCATCGAGATCGTCAGTGGGGGCAACGTCGACTTCCAGAAGGGTTCCATCACCCTCGCCACCGGCGGCCAGGTGGCCGTCAGTGCCGCCCAGCGCAGCCTGGTGCGTGATGGCGCGGTGATCGACGTTTCCGGCGCGGTCGGCGTGAAGGTCTCGATGGAGTCCAACAACATCAAGATCAACGTGCAAGGTAACGAACAGCGCGACGCACCGGTCAACCGTGACGGTGGCAAGCTGATCAACAACGACGTCTGGGTCGACCTGCGCGAGCTGGTGTTCGTCCCCGCCGGCACCAACGGCTATGCCACCGATCGCTGGTACACGGCGGGCGGTCTGTTGGAAGTCGGCGGGTATCTCGGTACCCAGGGCCACAACATCGGCGAATGGATGGCCCAGGGCGGCACGCTGACCTTCACCGGCAAGGAGGTGGTGACTCAGCAGGGCGCACAGCTCAACCTGTCCGGCGGCACCGTCGACGTACAGTCCGGCTACATCCGGCAGACCTGGCTCAAGGGGCCCGACGGTCGCCTTTACGAATTGTCCCGGGCCCCCGGAGACATTCTCTATTCGGGGATCTACAAGGGCTTCGAGTCCAGCAGTGCCCGCTGGGGCCAGACCGAGTATTTCTACAACCCGATGATCGCGCAGCAGCAACGCTATGAATCGGGTTACACCGTGGGCCGTGATGCTGGCAAGCTGGTGATCGGTACCAGCAACGCGGTGCTGGAAGGCCAGATCGTCAGTGAGGTGTTCAAGGGCGACCGGCAGAATCAGGCGCCGAACCTCAATCTCGATGGCTACCAGCAATCGCGCAACGCTGTCGCCCAGCGGGCGCAGCTGATTTTCGGCAAGTACACGCCGATCCATGACAAGAAGACCGGCACCCTGCGCTACAGCCTGGACGCGGTTGCGGACCAGGTGCAGATCGGCGACGGGGTCGAGCAGATTGCAGCCGGACTGGACCTGGGCACCGCGTTGCCAGCCAATCGCCAGGGCACCCTGTACCTGGACAGCGATCAACTCAATGGTTTCCAGCTCGGCGCCATCAAGGTGGCGGCCAGGCAGCAGGTCCAGGTCAATGGCGACCTGAGCGTGGGCAAGGGCGGTAATATCACCCTGTACGGGCCGCAGGTTCGGGTCAATGCCAACCTGACCGCTCACTCCGGTGGCCTGCATCTGGGCAACGTGCTCAATCAGGTGAACTCCGCCAACCCGACCCAGGGCGTCATCGACCAGATCATCCAGCCGGCGGCTGGCCAGAAGGCCGTGGTCGACATCGTGGCTGGGGTGAAACTCGATACCACTGGCCTATGGAGCAACCTGGCGCTGGATGGCGATAACAGCCGGTTGCCCTATATCAACGGGGGGGCGGTTTCGCTACGCAGTACCGGTGATGTGACGCTTGGGACGGGAAGCCTGGTCGATGTCTCTTCGGGGGCTGCCCTGCTCAATAATCGCAAGCTCAGCGGTGGCAAAGGGGGCGACATCACCCTTGCTGTCAACGTGGGTAACTCCACGGCGGCAGCTGATCTGACGCTTGCTGGTGAACTGCGTGGCTACGGCGTCAACGGTGGCGGCACCCTGAGGCTGCAGGCCGGCAAGGTACAGATCGGCGACAGTTCGACACCGGCAGCTTCCGGTACCCTTCAACTGGCGGACGATTTCTTCAACAAGGGGTTCTCGGCCTACGACATCACCGGAAACCAGGGGCTGACCGTCACCGACGGTACTCAGGTCGACGTAAGCATGCCGGTCTATCGGGTCGGGGAGCAGGCCGGCGACATACCGTCGGGGGGATCGCCATCGACACTGCTGGAACGCTGGACGCCCGATCTCTACCAGAACGATGCCGCCAAGGGGGTGCTGACACAGCGTAGCGGCGCCAGCCTGAGCCTTAACGCGGGGACGAATACATCCAGTGCTGCCGACATGGCCAGCACCGTACTGAGTGTCGGCCGCGGTGCGCTCATCCATGTCGACCCCGGCCAGGCCATCGCCCTGAACAGCATCGGCCAGCTGACGCTGGATGGCACGTTGAGCGCCTGGGGTGGCAAGGTCAGCCTGGGGGCGATCACCACAGGGAGTTCGGATCAGGTCAATGCCATCGGCCATGGCCGCTCCATCTGGGTAGGCGAGCACGCCCTGATGGATGTGGCGGCCAGGGCCGTGACGGCGACGGATGCCAGTGGTCGCGTCTACGGCCGGGTGGCCAACGGCGGCAGTATCAGCCTGGGTGGCACGTTCGACGCCGCGACGGGCAAGGTCAAGGCGGCCGACCTGTTCCTGGTGGTTCGTGAAGGTGCACGACTGGAGGCCTCCGGCACACAGGCGATGCTCGACGTCCCGGGGCAGGGGCGCACGCTGGTCGCCAGCAATGGCGGCAGCATCACCCTGGCCTCGAACAACGGCCTGTACCTGGATGGCCGTTTCAATGCCCGCGCCGGTGCAGAGGGCGCTGCTGGCGGCACGCTGACGGTGGCCCTGCAAAGCCAGGCGTACTTGAAGGCGTTTGCCACCGATCGAGTGCTGAACTACCGCGAGTTGGTGCTCAGCCAGAACCGTCAGGCCAATACGCTACCGACCACGGCCGAGGACGCGGCGGGTGTGCTGACCTACGGGCAGGGCCGGTTCGGCGTCGACCAGTTCGAGGCTGGAGGTTTTGACAACCTGACCTTGTTCAGCAGTGGCTTGTTGAGCGTTGATGGCGATGTGACGCTATCGACACGCCAAAGCCTGCAACTCTATTCCAGCTACCTGGGATTGACGGGCAACGCCGCGGATCAGGCTCGGGTTCGTCTTTCCAGCGCCTATCTGCTGTTGGGTGGGATGCTCGAGTCATTGGGGAAAGAGAGCTATGTCGTTCCCGGCCTGAACGGTCGTTCGCCAACCCCGCTGGGCCATGGTGTGTTCTCTGCGGATGCCAAGCTGATTGATGTGCGCGGTGACGTTACCTTCGGGGTCAAGAGCTCCGTCGCGTACCTGGGCCAACCGGCGGTGGCCATCGAGCGTCGAGGTTTCGACCAGGTGGAGCTGACCAGCCAGGGCGACTTGCGCTTGCTGGCGGTTTCCAGCGATACCGATGCAACGACAGGTCCCAAGACAGGTCTGTACACTGCCGGTGACATGACTCTGCGTGCGGCCCAGCTGTACCCGACCACACAGACCAGTGCCGCCATCATGGCGGGTTCCGGAGGCAGTGGTAGCGGTTTCGATCCGACGCGAACCTTGACCATCGGTCGCGTGGGCGATGCCAGTGCGCCGATTCCCTATTCGGCTTTTGGTCGCTTGCGGCTCGGGGCGGCGGTCATCAAACAGGGTGGCGTGGTCCGAGCGCCCCTGGGGCTGATCGAAATCGGCAGCGGCCTGGGCACCCCAGGCGTGGAGAAAGTGGAACTGCTTCCCGGCAGTATCACCTCCGTCAGCGGCAAGGGCCTGGTGCTTCCGTATGGTGGTACCTTCGATGGCCAGACCTATTACTACAACGGCAAGGCCGTGGAATTCCTCGGGCAGGGCGGTACACCCACCGCCAACCGCGGATTGCAGGTGGGTATCGCATTGGGTGGCAAGTCGGTGTCGGTCCTGCCCGACGCCACCCTGGACCTGTCCGGCGGTGGCGACCTGCTCGGTGCCGGTTTCATTTCCGGGCGTGGCGGTTCCACTGATGCGCGTTTCAATCCATTGGTCCAGTTCGGCTCCGATGGCAGCTTCCTGTTGCCGGGCCTGGCGACCAACCCGATCTATGCCATCGTGCCCGGCGTGCAGCCGGGTTATGCGCCGGTATCACCGGAAGGGGGCGCGGTCGACCCGATGATCGGCCAGCAGATCACTCTCGGTGCAGGGATTCCCGGGCTGCCGGCTGGCACCTACACCTTGATGCCTTCGACCTACGCCCTGTTGCCCGGTGCCTTCCGGGTCGAACTGAATGGTTTGGCAACCGGCGGCACGGCGGGTGGTACGCAACGGATGCGCAACGGATCGTGGTCAACCTCGGGCCAGTTGTCCATTGCCAACACCGGTATCCGCAACGGTGTCGCCAACCAGATCATCCTGACCTCCGGCGACGTCTTGCGTCGCTACTCGCAGTACAACGAAACCAGCTATGCACAGTTCGCGATTGCGGACGCGGCCCGCCTCGGCGTGCCCCGGGCCCTGCTGCCGAAGGACGCCCGGACGCTCAAGCTGGAGTTGGAAAAGGGCGCCGGGGAGAAAGCCTTCACCTTTGCGGGGATCGGCAAATTCGACGCCGCCGAAGGGGGGTATGCCGGTACGGTCGCGGTGTTGGGCAGTAACGGCTCCGCGTTGGAAATCGTCGGCGCCGGGCGCCAGGCCACGGCGCAGTTTGACGGTGTGACCCTGGATGCACAAAGCCTGAGTGCCCTGGGGGCGGGGCGCATGGTGATTGGCGGGTTGCCGACGCTGACCTATGGACAGGGCGGCAACTACATCACCCTGTCGAAACTGTCGAGCAGCATCGTCATGCGCGACGGCGCGACCCTGGGAGCACCGGAGGTGTTCCTGGCCACCGGTTCCGGGGACATCGTGCTGGAGCAGGGCGCCTCGATCAACACGCTGGGTTATGGCAACGCCGCCTACGATGCCCGGAACGGCTTTATCTATCAGGTTGGCAACCTGCTCGCCGTCTCCAACGGTCTGCTCAATGTCGTCAACCTGCCTGAGGGCCAAACGGCGGTGACGGGCGGGATCAAGGTGGGTACCTGTGCCCTTGTCCCGTGCACCGGCCAGACTTCGCTGTATTCCAACGGCAGCATCGCCGCTGTCACGCCGACAGCGTTCCAGCTCGATGACAAGGTGCGTTACGGCACTCGTCACCTGACCCTGGCCCTGAACAATATCAACGTCGGTACGCCGGAAGCGCTGGCCGATGCGGTGGCCGGCAATCGGCTGCCGGCCGGCCTGACGCTCAACCAGCAACTGATCGATCGCCTGCTGCAAGGTGACACCCAGTCCGGTGCGCCGGCCCTGGAGACCTTGCAACTGTCGGCGCGTGATGCGTTCAACTTCCATGGCACCACGACGCTCGATACCTATGACGTACAGACCGGCAAGTCGCGCCTGAGCAACCTGATGTTGTCCACTCCGGCGATCTACGGTGCCGGTGGCGCTGGCGACGTGGCCACGATCCATACCGCCAACCTGATCTGGCTGGGCTCGGACAAGCCGGCCGGTTCGGTGATCGCTGGTGGCGCGGGAACCGGCAGCGGGCGCCTGGATATCAAGGCCCAACGCATCGAGTTCGGTTATGGCGACTTCGCCCAGCCCAATACGGTCAAGAGCTTCGATCGCCTGGTGCTTGGTTTCGCCAACGTCAATCTCAACGCCAGCGAACGCATCACCGCCAACCACAAGGGCAGCCTCTCGGTCTACCGGAGCCAGGGTGCCTACGAGGCCGGCAAGGGCTTCCAGTACAGCGGCGGCAACCTGAACGTCCTGACCCCGCTGATGACCGGTGAGGCTGGCTCGGTGAACCGCATCACCGCTGGTGGCACGATTGACGTTTCGTCGTCGGGCGCCGCTGTGGGTGAGGTGAACGGGCAGGGCGCCGAACTGGCCCTGCAGGGCAGCAGTATCCGACTGGCCAGCGCCGTGGTCCTGCCCAGCGGCAAGGTCACTCTGGGGGCGACCGGTGACGTGCTGCTCACCGATGATGCCCGGCTCGATGTGGCCGGGCGGGCCATTGTCTTCAACGACGTGACCAAGTACGGCTGGGGCGGCAGCGTCAGGCTGGAGAGCCGCAACGGTAATATCCACCAGGCGGCGGACTCGCGTATCGACCTGTCGGCCAGGTACAACCAGGCCGGGACCTTGAGCGCCGTGGCGCTGGATGCAGCGGCCGGTATCGTTGACCTGCAGGGGCGTATTCTCGGCTCCAGCAGCGGTTATTACGATGCGGGCGGCACCCTGATGCCGTACACGGCGGGGGGCGTTGAGATCCAGGCCCAACGGCTGGGAGCGACGGGAACGCTCGATGAGCAGTTCGCCGCCCTCAACCAGCGGATCAACGAGGGGCAGGTTACCGGTTCGCGCAGCTTCCAGCTCAAGCAGGGCGACCTGACCATTGGCGAGGGTCTCAAGGCCGGTGACGTGACTGTCTCCATCGACAACGGCAGCCTGCGGGTGAGCGGCACCGTCGATGCGAGCGGCGAGCGGGTGGGCAGTATTCGCCTGTCGGCGAAAAACGGCCTGACCCTGGACGGCAGCGCCGTACTCGATGCCCATGGTACGCGCCTGCGGGTCGACAGCTACGGCAAGATCATCGATTCGCCGAACCGGGCGATCGTCGAACTCAACTCGGGCAATGGTCAGTTGACCCTGGGCAGCGGTGCACGCATCGACCTGCGCCACGGCACCGATGGGGCGCTGGGCAATCTGCCGGGGCAGAACGACGGTCGTGCCCGCGGTACCCTGGCGTTGAATGCGCCGCGCCTGGGCGGCGTCACCGGCGGCGACATTGCCATCGATGCCAGCGGTCCGCTGAACATCCTGGGGGCGCGTTCGATCGCCGTCAACGGGACCTGGCGCTATGACGATGCGGCCTACGGCACCGATCCGGCGGCCAGCGGCCGTCCCTACCAGATCATCGACCAGGCCTACCTGGACGCCAAGCATTTGCAGAGTACCGCGTTCATCAATGCTGCCCTGGCCAATGCCAGCCTGATGCAAGGCAAGCTGGCGGGCTTGAACAACGCCACCTATGCCGATGCCTTCCATCTGCGTCCCGGCGTGGAGATTGTCAGCGCGACGCCGGACGGCGACCTGGTGGTGCAAGGCGATATCGATCTGTCGGGTTATCGTTATGCCAGTGTGAACCCGAACACCCGGAAGACCGGGGTCTACGGTTCCGGCGAAGTCGGCAGCCTGACCTTGCGGGCCGGTGGCGACCTGAATATCTACGGCAGTATCAGCGACGGGTTCGCGCCACCGCCGGCGACCCAGGACGACAAGGGCTGGATCTTGCTGCCAGGGATCGACATCAATGGTGGCGATACCGTGGTACCGGGGGCCGGGGTGACGTTGGCCGATGGCACGACCTTCCCCGGCGGCGTCACTCTCAACTACGACTTGCCGATAAAGGGCTTGCAACTGGCGCCTGGAACCCGCCTGCCGATATCGGCGACACTCGACCAGGCGCTGTCGCTGCCGGCGGGGACCGTGTTGGCGGCAGCGGTACGCGACGCCTCCGGCAATATTCTATTTGCCGCCGGTACGTTGTTGAGTCAGTCCCAGACCCTGGCGGCGGGCACCCAGCTGGATGCCGGCAGCCTGCTTCCGGTGGCGGCCAACTTCAAGGCCCTGACCTGGCCCAGGGGCGTGCCGTTGCCGGGCGTTGCCGGTACGACGCAGACCGTGGTCCTGAATGGGAACCAGGTTCTGTCCCGGGGCGCTCTGATTCCTTCGGGTACCGATGTAAAACTGCTGGCGGGCGTGGAGTCCATCCAGTTGCGTCCTGAGGTTGCCGGCCGCCAGGGGCAGATCTGGGCCGTTGCGCCGATGCTGGCTGAAGGTTCGCAGTCCTGGTCGCTGCGCCTGGTGGCGGGAGCCGACACCGAAGCGGCCGACAGCCGTATCGTCCAGCCGTACCCTGTCAGCGGTGACCTGCATCTGGCGGATACCCATTACGGCATGTTCGGCAAGGCCAAGCCGGGTGGCTATGTCTGGACCGAAGAAGGTTCGCTGAACTGGGCCGGCGATACCAGCCTGGTCGGCCAACCCATCGACTTCGATGCCATTGGCTACCCGGATCTATGCACCGACAACCCGACGTTCTGCAAGGCAGCCACCAGCTATGTCTGGACCGAGGAGGGGTCGCTGAACTGGGCCGGCGATACCAGCCTGGTTGGCCAACCCATCGATTTCGATGCCATTGGTTACCCTGAGCTATGCACCGACAACCCGACGTTCTGCAAGGCGGTCGGTCAGTCTCAGTTGGTTGCCGGTAGCCAGCGCTTCAGCGTGGTTCGTACCGGCACGGCAGACCTTGAATTGCTGGCCGGTGGCGATCTGAAGATGGACTCGCTCTACGGCGTCTACACCGCCGGCAACTCATCGACAGCCACCTCCGCCAATGATCCCTACAACCAGGCCCGGGCGCGGGGGACCGGCGGAACAGTCCTTGGCGATGCCTTCGGTGGCTACGAGGAGCTGGTCAATGGCAGTGCCACCAGCGTTTACCGTGCCTGGTACCCGGACGCCGGTGGCAACCTGACCCTCAAGGTGGGCGGCGATCTCACCGGCAATATCATGGACCGTGTCTCGACTGGCCTGGGACGGCCCAACTCGGCGGACCTGGGCCATGACACCGCCGGTGTCGGCAACTGGCTCTGGCGCCAGGGCAGCGGCAGCGTCGACACAGGGGGACAGGCACAGCCAACCGCCTGGTGGATCAACTTCGGCACCTACACCAACACTGCCGCACTGGGCGGCAGTGGCGCCGACCAGATGGTCGGTTTCACCGGGTTCGGCACCCTGGGCGGCGGTAATGTCGATGTCCAGGTGGCGGGGGATGCGGGCATCCTGGCCCCCCTGTCCGGGGCGGCGTTTGCAACGTCGATCAACCCGCGCAGCCAGGGCCTGGTGCTTGCCGTTGGCAGCACGGGGCGGGTAGCGGCCGATGGCAGCGTGCAGATGACCGGCGGTGGCGATCTGAACCTGCGGGTAGGGGGCGCGCTGAACCCGGCCAGCGATCTCACCCAGGGACAGCAGAACGGTTTGCTGGTCGACCTGCGCGGGCATGTGCAACTCAATGGCGCATCGATGGGCAGCGTGGCCTTGCACTACGGCAACCAGGCCACGGACCAGGCACCTGGCGAGTTCAGGGCCTATGATCCGACGATCGCCACTCGCGCCCTCTCGGCCGGCGGCATGACGCTGGTTCCGGGGGATGCCACGTTCAATCTGTCTACGCTGGGCGATCTGGTCGTACAGAACGTGCAGGATCCGGGTAGGGTCGCCCTGATGAACGCCACGCCTTTTGTCAGCGGCGGCGTCAATGGTGCGGGCCAGAGCTGGTTCACCCTGTGGACCGGGCATACGGCGATCGATCTGTTCTCGGCCGGTGGCAACCTCACCCCCTATACCCTGGGTACCGTCACCGATGCGGCGGTGGTCTACCCCTCCATCCTGCGGGCGGTCGCGGCCAGCGGCAGTTTCTACTATGGCAAGGCTGCCACCAGCCAACTGAGAGACCCCGAATACAAGGCACCGTTACTGTTGGCACCTTCGGTGACCGGCGAACTGCAGTTCCTGGCCGGCGACTCCATTTACGCCAGTGGGTTCAGCGTCAGTCGTTCCGGCGCGGCCGCTGAAACGATGGCGACCCCCTGGCGTCCGGCATTCGCGGGCTTGATCAACGGCAGTATGGTGACCAACGGCAACAACCTGTCGACGGATGGCAACACGGCCCAGGTACCGGCGGTATTGCCCCTGTTCGCCTTTGGCTCCGCCACCGCCTCCGACACCATTGCCGCCAGCCGTCTCCCTTCGCGCTTCTACGCGCTCAACGGCGACCTGCTGGGCGTCACCAGCGGCCGAATCATCAGCTTCCAGGGGACTGGCACTCCACGCTTTGGCCAGACCTGGTACGAAGGCGCCGGCCCGGTCTGGATGATGGCTGGTCGCGATATCGTCAGCAGCGGTACCGCACTGGGCAGCAGTGATTCGGGCATGACTGATATCAACAAATACACTAGCACGGGCAACCTGTTCGTGCACAACGACCCGAACGACGTTTCCATCGTTTCCGCCGGCCGCGACATTCTCTACAGCAACTTCACGGTGGCCGGTCCCGGTACCCTGGAGCTGACGGCAGGACGCAATATCCTGATGGAAGACAAGGCCAGCATCACCAGCATCGGTGCCGTGGTCCCCGGCGACAGCCGCCCGGGTGCCAGCATCGTCATGCAGGCCGGCTTCGGCACGAATGGCGCGGACTACCTGCGTTTCGTCCAGACCTACCTGAACCCGGAGAACCTGGCACAGGCCGGCCAGTCGTTGAGCGGCGGCAAGGTGGCCAAGACCTACGGGACCGAACTGGTCGCCTGGCTGGCCGAGCGGTACGGCTTCAGTGGCACTGCCGATCAGGCGCGTGCCGACTACGCGGCCCTGTCGCCCGAGCAACAGCGGATCTTCGCCCGCGAGGTCTACTTCGCCGAGCTGAAAGCGGCGGGACGCGAGTACAACCAGGTTGGCGGACCACGCCAGGGCAGCTACCTGCGCGGTCGCGAGGCCATCGCCTTGCTCTTCCCGCAGACCGACGTGGCGGGCAACCCGATCACCTACCAGGGCGACATCACCTTGTTCGGTGGCGCCGGGGTACACACCGACTTCGGTGGCAACATCCAGATGCTCACGCCGGGCGGTGGCCAGGTATTCGGTATCGAGGGCGTGGCGCCACCGTCCACGGCCGGCGTGATCACCCAGGGTGCCGGCGATATCCAGCTCTATTCCCTGGACAGCATCCTGCTGGGGCAGAGCCGGATCATGACCACCTTCGGCGGTTCGATCATGGCCTGGTCGGCGGCCGGCGACATCAACGCCGGCCGCGGTTCGAAGACCACCGTGGTCTATACGCCGCCCAAGCGGGTCTACGACAACTGGGGCAATGTCACCCTGTCGCCCTCGGTACCGAGCACCGGGGCGGGGATCGCGACGCTCAACCCGATTCCGGAGATCGCGCCGGGCGACATCGACCTGATCGCGCCGCTGGGCACCATCGATGCCGGCGAGGCGGGAATTCGGGTGTCGGGCAACGTCAACATCGCGGCCTTGCAGGTGGTCAACGCGGCCAACATCCAGACCCAGGGCAAGTCCTCGGGGTGCCTATGACCGCGTCGATCAACACCGGGGCCATGACCGCCGCCAGCTCCGCCGGCGCTGCGGCCTCCCAGGCGGCCGAAGACGCCGCGCGGCAGCAGCAACAGGCGGCGAAGCAGGATCGGCCGTCGGTCTTCACCGTCGAGGTGCTCGGTTTCGGCAGCGAACCGGTGACCCCGAGTCGCGACAGTGCCAGCCACACGCCAGCCTATAACCCCGACAGCCCGGTCCAGGTCCTCGGTGCGGGCCCCTTGAGCGAGCAGGCCAGGCTACGCCTGACCGAAGAGGAACGGGGCAACCTGACCTTGTAAACGCGGGTTCTTTCTCCTCTCCGGCGGCCTTGATGGCCGCCTTTTTTTGCCCGGCCGTCCTGTGGCGGGCAATCCCACTTCCATGGGCCCCACCGGCGCCTACGGGCATGGATTTTTCAGGCCGCACTTGCTGGCCGGAAAGCGCCAGGAATGAAGCTTTTGTGACAAAAGTTCGGTAGCACAAGGCCAGCCCCGTCTTGGATATGTAGAACGGGCACGGAGGCGTCAGGCCCCGTTTTCCAAGGTTTCAGGGAACGCTGGAGGGGAGGGTATGGGGACTATGGAACGCTACTCGAAAGTGGGCATGCAGGAGCTGGACCAGCGCCTGTCGAAGATCGTCGAGGCGGCGCGCAAGAAGCCGGTGTCGGTCTATCGCTACGGTGCACCGTGGGTCTGGATCGTGTCCCAGGAAGATTGGCAGGGCGCCTTGAAGGAGGTCTCCAGCTACATCCCGCCCGGTCACTCGCTGGTGCTGCTGCGGCCACAGATCGACGACCTGCTCGACGAGCATCGCGACGTCCTGCTGGCGGCGGGGGCCAACGCGAAGATGCTGATCGCCCCGCAGACGGTGATGCACATCCTTCTGCTGCAACTGCTGTATTCGGTGCCCGGCGAACAGCAGTTGTACGAGCAGCTCAACTACAACCTGCTGTTCCGCTGGTTCGTCGGCCTGGACCTGAACCAGAAGGTCTGGAGCTTCAACGTCCTGAGCAAGGACATCGCCACGCTGCTGGACAACCCGCAGGCCGTGCTGCTGATCCAGAAAATCGTCGGTGAACTGTTCTGTGGCGCCCTGCTGCAGATGCCGGAGTTCTCGCTGAACTTCGCCTTGTTGCACACCTGGCTGGCACGGCATCCATCGCTGGCGATCACGAACAACCAATGAGGCGCCAGGGGCGACAGCCCCGGCCATGCGGCCTCGACAACGCTCGGGGCCATTTCTTGAATCAAGGGGGCGGTGTGGAGCATCTGTTCTTCAAAGAGACGGCGCGACCGACAGGGGCACGACGCGCCTGGCCGGCCGGCGCGGGCCTGGTGCTGGCCCTGCTGGCCGGGCCATCGGTCGCCGAGGAGGCTCCGGTGGCCCGTCTGGTGGACGTCAACGAGTACGTCGTGCGCGGCAACACCGTGTTGCAGGCCCGGGATATCGAGGAAGCGGTCTACCCGTTCCTCGGTCCGCAGAAGGCCCTGGCCGATATCGAAGGCGCCCGCGATGCCCTGCAGAAGGTCTACCAGGCCAAGGGGTATCAGTCGGTGTTCGTCGAACTGCCCGAGCAAAAGGTCGAGGGTGGCATCGTCTTCCTGCAGGTCAGCGAAACCAAGGTTGGCCGGGTGCGCGTGGTGGGTGCCAAACACTATTCGCCGGTGGAGATCCGCGAAGACGTGCCGGCCCTGAAAGAGGGCGAGGTACCGGATTTTGCCAAGGTCCAGAGCGAGTTGGCGGCGCTCAACAAGGGTGCCGGTCGCCAGGTCATGCCGCTGGTGCGCGAAGGCCAACGGCCCGGGACCATGGACGTTGACCTGCAGGTCGAGGACCAGAATCCGTGGCACGCCAGCCTTGGGCTGAACAACGACTACAGTGCCGACACCAAGGAGCTGCGAGCAGTCGCCTCCCTGGGTTACGACAACCTCTGGCAACTGGGGCACAGCGTCTCGCTGACCTACTTCACCGCCCCCGAGGACCAGAGCAACGCCAAGGTCTGGTCCGGTTCCTACAGCGCACCGCTGAGCGAGCGCTGGACCCTGCAGTTCTCCGGTTACCAGTCCGACAGCAATGTCGCCACCATCGGCGGCAGCAACGTACTGGGCAAGGGCCATTCCTATGGCGTCTCGGGTATCTACACCTTGCCTTCCAGCGGGGCCTGGGCCAACTCGTTCTCCATCGGCGTGGACTTCAAGGATTTCGAGGAAGAGCTGAAGTTCGGCAGCAGCAGCGACCAGATTCCGCTCAAGTACGCCCCGCTGACCTTTGGCTACAACGGCTACCGCTATACCGAAAGCGCCCAGCTCGGCCTGGGCCTGAACCTGGTGGCGGCGACCCGCAGCTTCTTCGGCTATGGCAGCGATTCCGACGAGTTCGACTACAAGCGCTACCGTGCCAGCCCCAGCTTCACCGTGCTCAAGGGCGACCTGAATTACACCTACACCTTCACCCGCGACTGGCAGTCGGCGTCCAAGGCAGCCTTCCAGCTGGCGTCCGGCCCGCTGGTGTCCAACGAACAGTTTTCCGCCGGGGGCGCCACTTCGGTGCGTGGCTACCTGGCGGCCGAGCGCTCGGGTGACAGCGGGATGCTGTTCTCCCAGGAACTGCGCACGCCATCGCTGGCCAGGTTTGTCGGCAGCTACGTCAAGGAGTGGCGCTTCTACGCCTTCGCCGAAGGCGCGCGGCTGACCCTGGAAAAGGCCCTGCCCGAGCAGGAAGACGAATACAGCCTGGCCAGCGTCGGCCTGGGGACACGCGCCAGCCTGAGCAAATGGCTGTCCGGCAGCCTGGATTGGGGCTACCCGCTGCTCGACGGCCCGAACACCCGCAAATACGACTCACGTCTGCACTTCAGTGTGCAGGCGACTTTCTGACCCTTTTACTGACGGAGAACCACCGCATGTCACGCTTAATCGTGTCCCTGTTGATCTGCCTGGGCTTCGTGCTCCCGGCCACCGCCCAGGCCTGGTGGCAGGACGACTGGCATTACCGCAAGCAGATCAGCGTCGACACCACGCCCCAGGGCGCGGCCATTAGCGAGGCCCTGGGCCGTACCAGCCTGCTGGTACGCCTGCACACCGGTAACTTCACCTTCGACGGGGTCAAGGAAGACGGTTCGGACCTGCGCTTCATCGCGGCCGACGACAAGACCGTGCTCAATTACCAGATCGAAAGCTTCGACCCGCTGATGGGCATGGCGCTGATCTGGGTCGATGTGCCCAAGGTCGAAGGCGGCCAGCGCCAGGACATCTGGATGTATTACGGCAACCCGAAGGCCCCGGCCACCAGCAATGGGCAACTGGCCTTCGAACCGAACTACACCGCGGTCTATCACTTCGATGGCGCGCCGGGGACGCCGGCGAAGGATGCCACGGCCTTCTCCAACCACGCGCAGAACGCCACCGGCAGCCGTATCGACGGGGTGATCGGCGCGGCCTTGCAGTTCAGTGGCCAGCCGCTGCTGTTGCCGGCCAGTCCGTCGCTGCAATACAACGCCGGGGGGCCTTCACCCTGAGCGCCTGGGTGCGTCTGGACCAGGCTTCGGGCGAGCAGTTGCTGATGGCCCGGCGCGAAGGTGGCCATGCCTTGCTGCTGGGGGTCAGCCAGGGTACACCCTTCGTGGAGGTCAACGGTCAGCGCGTGGTATCGACCCAGCCGCTCAACCCTGGCCAGTGGCAGCACCTGGCGCTGACCGCCCAGGGCAGCAAGGTCTCGCTGTTCGTCAACGGCCGTGAGAGTGCCAGCCTGGCCCAGGAAGTCGCGGCGTTCAATTCGCCGATCGCCCTGGGCGGCGACCTGCCGGCTGCCGACCCCGCGGCAGCAGCGAGCCCCTTCGCCGGCTTCCATGGCGCCATCGATGAGCTGCGCCTGTCCAAGGTCGTGCGGCCGGCCGCCGTGCTGCTGGCCGATGCCGGCGCGCAAGGCGCCGAGTCGAAGCTGGTGGCCTATGGCGCCGATGAGGAACAGTCCGGTTTCGGCTTCGGCAGCCTGGGCTTCCTGCTCAAGTCGGTGCCGGCGGATGCCTGGGTGATCATCGCCATCCTGGTGCTGATGATGCTGCAGTCGTGGGTCATCATGGTCCGCAAGAACCGCGCCCTGAGCCGTGTCAGCCGCGCCAACGAGGCGTTCCGCGAGCAGTTCGCCCAGGTCGGTACGCGCCTGGAAATGTTCGCCGACGACCAGGACCTGGCCCGCCGCCTGGAGCATTCCTCGCTGTGGCGCCTGTATCTGGTGGCGGTCAAGGAGATCCGCACCCGTCGCGCCCAGGGCGCCGATACCTCGTCGGTTTCGGCGGCCACCATCGAGGCCATCCGCTGCTCCATGGACGGTGTGCGCACCCGGGAGAACCAGCAACTGGGTTCGAAACTCTCGACACTGTCCAACGCCATCGCCGGCGGCCCGTACATCGGCCTGCTCGGTACGGTGCTGGGGATCATGGTGGTGTTCCTCGGCACGGCCATGGCCGGTGACGTGAACATCAACGCCATCGCTCCGGGCATGGCCGCAGCCCTGCTGGCCACCGCCATGGGCCTGTTCGTCGCGATCCCGGCGCTGTTCGGCTACAACCGGCTGATCACCCGCAACAAGGAAGTCAGTGCCGACATGCGGGTGTTCGTCGACGAGTTCATCACCCGCCTGGCGGAAATGCACGGTGAGGGGCAGAGCCATGACGCCAATCGTGCCAGGCCCGCCCAGGCCGGCCAGCATGCCGTCGACCTGCTGTCGGTCTGAGGGGAGGGAACTGCCATGGCTTCCGTAAACGCCTCCCATGACGACGATGACGATGCCGCCGTCGACAGTATCAACATCACGCCCCTGGTGGACGTGCTGATGGTGGTGCTGGTGATGTTCATCCTGACCGCCACGGCCCAGGTCTCGGGGATCCAGATCCACCTGCCCAAGGCCAGTGCCTCGGTGTCGCTGTCCGAGGCCAAGACCAAGGCCATTTCGGTCAACGACGGTGGCCAGGTCTTCCTCGATGCCTATCCGGTGACCCTGCCGGAGCTGGAGGAACGCCTGCGTATCGAGAAGGCGCAGAACCCGGACTTTCCGATCATCGTGCGCGGCGACGCCACGGTGCAGTACCAGAAAGTCATCGAAGTGCTCGACCTGCTGCGGCGCCTGGAGCTGTCCCAGGTCGGGCTGGTCACCGGCAAACCGAATCAGGGCTGACCATGACCGCGAAATTACCGATCAGCCCCGAGCCCGTGAAGCCGTCGCCGCTGCGCCTGTTCAAGTGGGGCGCCGGGCTGCTGCTGGGGGCGGCTGCCGCCTGGTTCCTGTGGCAGTGGGCGCATGACATGAGCGGGGTACGGCGTGAGGCGCCGAAGGTGCCGATGATCATCCCGTTGCCGCCTCCACCACCACCGCCGCCTCCGGAGCCGGAGAAACCCAAGGAGCCGGAACCGCCGGTGGAGGAGAAGGTGCCCGAACCGACGCCCGAGCCCGAGGACATCAAGCCTCAGGAAGAGGCACCGCCGTCACCGGCGGACGACCTGGCCAACCCGATGCAGATCGACGGCGACGCCCAGGCCGGCGGCGACGCGTTCAACATCGGCGCGGGCAAGGGCGGTGGCATGGCTGGTTCCGGCGGGGGCGGGCTGGGTACCGGTACCTACAAGCAGTACCTGGCCGCGACCCTGCAACGGCTGCTGCGTGACGACCCGGACCTGCGTCGGCTGGCGTTTTCGGTGCAGGTCGATTTCTGGCTTTCGGCGGACGGCGATGTGCTCAAGGTGGCCATGGTCAAGGGGACCGGCGAGCCGAAGATTGACGAGCGGATCATCGCGTCCCTGCAGAACGCACCGCGTTTCAGGGAGCGCACACCGGCTTCATTGACCTTGCCCATTCGCGTATCGCTCAAGGGCCGACGCCCGGACTGATCGAACACTTTCACGCTTTTCAACAGGAGTTGTGTGCAAATGATTTCCAACGTGAATCGATTGACCCTGGCGGTCGGCATGGTCATCGCGACCCTGGTCGGCCAGGCGGTGGCGGCGCAGCCCGCCGCGCCTTCGCAGAACGCCACGATCAATCTGATCCGCCTGCTGGTGCAGCAGGGTGTGCTCAAGCAGGAACAGGCCGAGGGCCTGATCGCCCAGGCCGAGAAGGAGGCAGTACAGGCACGTCAGGCCAACGCCGTGGCAGCTGCGACCCCTTCGGCCACGCCGGGAGAGGTGCGGGTGCAGTACGTGCCGGCGATTGTTCGCGAGCAGATCCGCGACCAGGTCAAGGCCGAAGTCATGGCGACCGCCAGGCAGGAGAACTGGGCGCAACCCAACACTTTCCCGGACTGGGTCTCGCGCATCAGCTTCGACGGTGACCTGCGCGTGCGCAATGAGTCCCGCTACTTTTCAGGTGGCAACGGCAACACCCTGATCGACTACGCCAGGATCAACAGCGGCTCGCCCTATGACGTGAACCGGAGCACCAACACCCAGTATCCGCCGCTGCTCAACAGCCGCGAGGACCGCGAGAACCTGTTCCGCCTGCGTGCCCGCCTGGGCATGAAGGCGGTCCTGACGCCCGAGTGGGTCGCCGGCGTGCGCATCGGCACCGGCTCCGACAACAACCCGGTCTCGACCACCCAGACCCTCGGCGGCGGCTTTGCCAAGAAGGACATCTGGCTCGACCAGGGGTATATCAGCTGGAAACCTTCGCAGGACCTGACGGTAACCGGCGGGCGCTTCGCCAACCCGTTCTATTCCACCGACATGATGTACTCCAACGACCTGAACTTCGACGGCGTGGCGGCGGTGTTCAATCACACGCTCAACAGCGAATGGGGCCTGTTCGGTACCCTCGGGGCATTCCCGGTCGAATACACCTCGGACTCGGAAACCAGCAACGGCATCGACAAGGCCGACAGCCAGAACAAATGGCTGATCGGCGGGCAGATCGGCGCCAACTGGAAGATCAACGCCGACAACAGCCTCAAGGGCTCGGCGGCCTACTACAGCTTCAACGATATCGAGGGCAAGCGTTCCAGCCCTTGCAAGCCGTGGGACGGCCAGCCGGGTTGCGACACGGATGGCACCCGCCTGGCCTTCATGCAGCACGGCAACAGCGTGTTCCTGTTGCGCAACATCACGCCGAACCCGACCAACCCGAACCTGACGCCGCAGCCGCAGTACCTGGGCCTGGCCTCGGAATTCAACGTGCTCGACCTGAATCTGGCCTGGGATACGCAACTGCCGGAAGACTTCAAGCTGCGCAGCCAGGCCAACTTCATTCATAACCTGGCGTACGACAAGGGCGAGATGCTCAAGCGTTCCGAGGGCCAGATCGTCAACAACATCAACAGCAACGGCGAGTTCGAAAGCGGTGGCAGCGCGTTGATGATGCAATTCACTCTCGGCAACGCGCTCGAGCTGAAAAAGAAGGGCGACTGGAACCTCTACGCCGGCTACAAGTACATCCAGCCGGACGCCTTGCCTGACGGTTTCAACGACTCCTCCTACCACCTGGGCGGCACCAACGCCAAGGGTTACTTCATCGGCGGCAATTACAGCCTGGACAAGAACATCATCGCCTCGGCCCGCTGGTTGAGCGCCGAGGAAGTCTACGGCGACCCGTTCCAGGTCGATGTCTTCCAACTTGAGCTGAACACGCGCTTCTAAGCCCGAAGGAGAATCCCCATGAACAGGCGAATCCCGGCAGCGTTGTGCCTGCTGACCGTTGGTCTCTTCACTGCCCACGGCGCCAGCGCCGAAGGCATGGAAGAGCGCCTGCGGACCCAGCTGCGCAGCACCACCCAGCAGTTGCAGGCGCTGCAAAGCGAGCAGGCCCAGGCCAGTGCGGCACGGATTGCCGCCGAGAACCAGGCCAGGGCGGCCCAGGATCAGATCCGGCAGTTGACGGCCGAGCTGGCCAGGGCCAAGGGCCTGAGCGAGCAACTGGCTGGCCAGCAGCAGGCCCTGCAAAACCAGGCCCAGGCCTTCTCCGTGGCGGCCAACGAGCAGTTGGGCAAGTACAAGAAGGCCTATGACGACCTGCTGGTGATGGCCAAGGCCAAGGAAGCCGAACGGGCCAGGTTGCAGGGCCAGTTGACCGAGCGTGACACACAAGTGCAGCAATGTTCAGCCAAGAATCAGCAGATGTACGGCATCGCCAAGGACATCCTCGCCGCCTACGAGAAGATCGACGTGGCCGAAGTGATGAAGATCCGCCAGCCGTTTGCCGGCAGCGCCCGGGTCAAGTTCGAGGAAATGGCCCAGGCCTTTGGCGATGACCTCTACAAGAACCAGTTCGATGCGACCCACGCATCCCTGAACCCATGACACAAGGAAGAACCTCCATGAGCGAGCAACTGATCGAACAAGTTACCCCCGACAGCCTGACCGAGCTGCTGCAAGGCGCCGGCTACCGGGTCAACCGCACCGAGCAGAACGGTATCGTGCAACTGCTCAGCGCCAGCCAGGGCATCGGCTATGCCGTGCGCTTCGGCAATCCCTCGGTGCAGGAGGGCGGTTATGTCGACTTCACCTACAGCTGCGCCCTGCGTGTGCAGGGCGAGCTGCCGGCCGGCCTGGCCGAGTTGTGGAACGCTTCGCGGCGTTTCGCCCGCTTGTCGGCGCAGGGCGAGTTCCTGGTGATGGAGATGGACGTGGTGGTCGCCGCGGGCGTCAGCGTCAACTACCTGCGGGCCAACCTGGAGCTGTGGGATCGCCTGTTGCAGGAGTTCATCGTCTACCTGCGCGAATACAGCCAGCAGGCCGCGCAGTTGCAGGCCAAGGCCCAGGCTGCGGCCGAGCCGGAGCAAACCCGTGAGGAGGAGGCCGCCCTGTGAACAGAGGCAACCTGCTGGCCGGCGCGGGCGCGCTGGCCGTGCTGGTCGGGGCCGTTGCCCTGGCCATGCGTCCGGGTAACGATCCGGTGGCGGCGGTGCAGCCGGCACCGGCCGCCGTACCAGCCACCGCGAGTGCGCCGGCGGTGGCCCGGCTGGGCAACCAGCAAGTGTCCCCGCAAGAGCTGAAGGCGCTGTTCGCGGCGTTGCCGCAGGCGTCGCGCGAGCAGTTGCGCAGCAACCGCGGCGCCCTGGAAAGCTGGCTGCGCACCCGCCTGGCGGAGAAGGCGGTGCTCGAACAGGCCGATGTCCAGGGCTGGCGCCAGCGCCCGGAAATCGAGCAGCAGACCCGGGCGGCCACCGAGCAGATCGTCTTTCGCAACTACATGGCCTCGGTCAGCCAGGTGCCGGCCGACTATCCGAGTGACGAAGAGCTACAGCAGGCCTACGACAGCGGCAAGTCGCAGTGGCAGACGCCGGCGCTGTACCGGGTCAGCCAGATCTTCCTGGCGGTGCCCGATCAGCAATCGCTGGAAAGCGTGCGCAGGCAGGCCGTGGACCTGAGCCGCAAGGCCCAGGCCGCACCGGGCGAGTTCGCCGCCCTGGCGACCCAGTATTCCCAGGACCGCGAAACCGCCAGCCGCGGTGGCGATACCGGACTGCAACCGCTGGAGCAACTGATGCCGCAAGTGCGCGGGGTATTGTCGCGGCTGAAGGTCGGCCAGGTGGCCGATCCGGTGCAGAGCCCGGCGGGCTTTCATATCGTCAGGCTCACCGAGCTGCAGCCGGCACGCACGGCCACTCTCGACGAGCTGCGCGATCGCCTGCGTGAAGCCCTGCGGGCCCAGCGTCAGCAGCAGATTGCCAAGGCCTATCTGGAAGGCATGCTGAACACCGCGACCCTGAGCATCGATGGCGCGGTGCTCAACCAGGTACTGGAAGACAAACACTGACGGGAAACTTGCCATTGGATGGTTGGGCGCCGTGAGGCGTCGACAGGGAGTCTGAATGATGTCGTTGAATGAACCCGCCCAGCGTACGGGCGACATGGAGTATCACGACCCCGTCGAGACGCACGGGGGCTGGTTGGCGCTGGCCGAGCGGATCGAGCCGGAAACCGCACAGTTTTTTCTCGCCAGTGCGCGCTGTGGCTGCTTCATGCAGGCGGCGCGCAGCCTGAATATCAAGTCGACCCAGTTGCGCAAGCAGTTGGCGGCGCTTGAAGACCAGCTCAATCGGCCACTGTTCGTCTACCAGGGCAGCGCCCTGACCCTGAGCCGTGAAGGCCAGCACCTGCAGGCGCAACTGTTGGCCCTGGCCCACGAACGGCGGCTGCCGGTCATGGAGCAGCCACTGGTCAGGCTGGTGATTGCCGAGTCGATCCTGCACGACATCCTCGGTCGCGACCTGATCGCCCTGTTGCGTCGCAACGCCAGCGTGCGCCTGGAAATCATCCCGGTGGACAGCGTCCTGTCGTTGCAGGCGTTGAGTGCCGAGGTGGTGGTCTGGCTGTCGGATGGCGACTCGCCACTGCCCGGGCCGAGTTTCGACACGACCCCACCGCAGCCCCTGGCGCGGCTGGATTACCTGCCGCACATCGCCAAGCGCTACTCGCGGGTGGCGGTGCGTCCGGACTCGCTGCAGGACCTGGAGGACTACATGCTGGTGCAGTGGCAGCAGGATCGCCAGGTCGAAGGTTTCCAGCCGTGGAACAACGTGCTGGAGCAGCGCCTGGCCGGCGTGGTGCAGGTGCATTCCTACGAGCTGATGCTGGAAATGATCCGCTGCGGTGCCTGCATCGGTCTGCTGCCGCGCTACATCACCCGCTTCGACCGTGGCCTGGCGGCCTTGCCCGGCCTGTTCCACGAGGGCATGCAGCGGCGTGCCTGGCTGGCCACCCGGCGTGGGGCCGAGGGCAGGGAAGAGGTGCAGATGATCGTCGAGCTGATATTGAACACCTTCAGGGAGCGGCGGGAGTGGTTTGAGTAGGTCTGGCGGCCTGTGTGGCTGATTCGCCTGTAACCGTACAGGCCGCTACACTGGGCGGCCTTGTCATTTTTCATGGATTAAAAAGACGATGCCCGCCGACACTCCCGCCATCACCCTCGAACGTTTCCGCGAAGCCCATATCGACGGCGTCACCGCGCTGTACAACGAGCCTGCGGTCTGCCGTCAGGTCCTGCAGATGCCGTTCCAGTCAGCCGAGGTGTGGCGTCAGCGGTTGCTGCAGAACCAGGGCAACGAGCGCCAGCTGTCGCTGGTGGCGTTGCATCAGGGCGTGGTGATCGGCAGTTGCTCGCTGGAGCAGTATGCGCGGGTGCGGCGCAGTCATGCCGGGAGTATCGGCATGGGCGTGGCGACGGCCTGGCAGGGCAAGGGCATTGGTTCGCAGTTGCTGGCGGCGGTGCTGGAGGTGGCGGACAACTGGATGAACCTGCAACGGGTCGAGTTGAGCGTCTATGTCGACAACCAGGCGGCCCAGGCCCTGTACCGCAAGTTCGGGTTCGAGGAGGAGGGGGTGATGCGCGCCTATGCGATTCGCGATGGGGTGTTGACCGATACGCTGAACATGGCGCGGCTTCGCCTGGGGCGCGTTGGGCGGTAGACCCTGTGGGAGTTTTCAACTGTCCTTGGCAGGCTGTGGCCAGCCCCCGCCCAGTGCCTTGTAGAGCTGCACCAGGTTGGTCGACACGCGGGTCGCGCTGTCGGCCAGTTCGCTCTGGTTGGCGATCAGCGCTCGCTGTACGCCCAGCACGTTGATGAAGTCGACCGCACCCTCCTTGTAGCGCTGCCGGGCATTGGCCAGGGCGATCCGGTTCTGCTTCACCGCTTCTTCCAGGGCCGCATGGTGACGCTGTTCGGCGCTGTAGTCGGTCAGCGCATTGTCCACCTCATGCCAGGCAGCGAGCACCGTACGCTGGTAGTTCAACGCCGCTTCCTGCTGCTGGTGCTCGCGCAGTTCGAGCGTTCCGGTCAACCGGCCGCCCTGGAAGATCGGCAGGTACAGGCTGGGACCGAAACTCCATTGCCGCGAACCCCAACTGCCGATGTCCGAACCCTGCAGCGCCTGGAAACCAAAGCCGCCGCCTAGGCTGACCCGTGGATAGAAGTCGGCCTCGGCCACGCCGATGGCGGCGGTGGCGCGGTGCAGGGCGGCTTCGGCCTGCTGGATGTCAGGGCGCCGTTGCGCCAGTTCCGAAGGCAGGCCGACCGGCACCCGGAGCGGGGGCAGGGGAATCGCTGCCGGAGGCAACAGCCGTGCGCTCAGGCTGCCCGGCTGTTCGCCGAGCAGATAGCTCAGGGCATTGATCAGATGGGCCTGCTGCGCCTCGAGCAAGGGCAGGCGGGCTTCGATATCGGCAACCTGGGCGGCGGCATTGGCGGTGTCCAGCTGGGTGGTCACGCCGTTGTCGTAGCGGGTCTGGGTGAGGTCTCGACTCTGCCGGGCGATGTCGAGGTTCTGCCGCGCCACTTCCAGGCGCGCCTGGGTACCACGCAGGCGCAGGTAGTCAGTGGCGGTTTCCGCCGCGACGCTGAGCAGCACGCCGTCGCGCTGGGCGCGGCTGAGCTCGACCGCGGCCCCGGCGCCTTCCAGGCCGCGTCGTACATGGCCCCACAGGTCGACTTCCCAACTGGCATCGAGGCCCAGGTTCCACAGCTCGAAAGGCGATTTGCCGCTGTGGCCCGAGGCGTCCATCAGACCGACGGCGCTGTTGCGCTGGCGCTGGTAGCTGCCGTCGGCCGCCACCCCGGGCAGTTGCTCCGCACCGGCGATCTGGCGGGCCGCCCGGCTCTGCAGCAGACGTTCATTGGCGGTGCGCACATCGAAGTTGGCCTGGGCGGCGCGTTCGACCAGTTCGCTCAGCAACGGATCGTTGAATTGCCGCCACCAGTGGGCGTCGATGGTCCGGGTGGCGGCATTGCTGCGCACCTCCCGGGGTTCTGCGGCCCAGGTGGCGGGCAGTCGAGCGGCAGGCCTGGAGAAGTCGGGGCCAACGCTGCAGGCGCCGAGTCCGAAAAAGGCCAGCAGGTAAAAATAGCCACGCATCCTATCGATTCTCCAGGGTGATGACCCGGGCAATCACCGACATGCCGACCCGCAGGTCGTTCAGGCCGGGCTGGTCATGGTCGAAGACGATTTTCACCGGAATCCGTTGTACCACCTTGGTGAAGTTGCCGGTGGCGTTGTCCGGGGCAATCGCGGAGAAGCTCAGGCCGGTGGCGGGAGCGAGACTGTCGACATGGCCGTTGTAGGTGCGGTCGGGGAAGCTGTCGATGCTGATGTCGACGGCCTGGTTCGGCTGCATGTGGGCCAGTTGGGTCTCGCGGAAGTTGGCGACGACGTAGGCATCGCTGACCGGGACCACGGCCATGACTGCCTTGCCCGGCGCGACATAGGCGCCGACGCGGACGCTGCGTTGGCCGACCACGCCATCGTGGGGCGCGACGATCCGGGTATAGGACACCTCCAGATCGGCCTTGAGCAGCGCGGCGCGGGCCTGTTCCACTGCTGCGTGGGCCATCTCCAGGCGGGCCTTGAGCACTTCCCGGTTCTTCTGCTGTTCCAGCCTGGCCGCCGCGTCGTGGTCGTGCACGGCCTGCCAGCGGGCCAGTTCGGCATCGGCTTTCTGCTGTTCTTCGCGGGTGCCGGCACCGGAACTGGACAGGTTGCGATAGCGCTGGGCATTGGCCTGGGCGAATTTCAGTGAGGCCGCCGTCGAGCGCAGGGTGGCGTCGGCCTGGGTGATCAGCGTCGCCTGGCGTTCGACCTCCGCCGCAAGGTCCTTCACCTGGGCCTGGGCCGCGTTGACCGCGGCGATGGCAGCCGCCTGCGCGGCCTGATAGTCGCGGGCATCGATTTCCAGCAGCAGTTGGCCGGCCTTGACCGGTTGATTGTCGGCCACCGCGACCTTGCTCACCACGCCGGCGATCTGCGGGGCAATCAGTACCGAATCGGCGGTGATGCGGGCGTCGTCGGTGCTCTGCGTGCCGTCGTTGCGCAGCAGGTGATAGCCGCTGTAAGCGACGATCAGGAGTACGGCACCCCCGACCAGGCTGAGAGAGAGTTTCGGTTTCATGGCATTTTCGGCGCTTGGGGAGGGAAAGGGCGGGTCGGCAGGGTCAACAGGAGAATCGTCAGGATCGCCATCAGCCCGATCATGGCCAGGAAGGCATCGCTGAAACTCAATACGAAGGCCTGTTCGCGCAGGCGCGCGGCCATGCCGGCCAGCGGCTGTTCATCGAGCAGCGGAATCAGGGCCTGCTGGTTGGCGGCCCATTGGTCAACCAGGGTGTTGGAATGCAGGTGCTGGCGGGTGGTGATGAAATTCTCCAGCAGGACCGCGCCGATCACCGAGGACAGGCCACGCAGCGAATTGACCATGGCCGAGGCGAAGGGCCCTCGATGGGCTGGATCACGCCGGTGGCGACCATCAGCAGCGGTACGACGATCATCGGCTGGCCGAGGGTCTGCAGCAGTTGCAGCGGGTAGAAATCTTCGCGGACCCAGGCGCTGGTCAACTGCGAGCCACCGAGGCAGGCCAGGGTCATCAGCAGCAGGCCGCAGGCGATCACGTAGCGCGAGTCGACCCAGTTGCGGTTGATCACCGTGGCGACCAGGGGCGCCAGCAGCAGTTGCGGCAGGGCGATCAGCAGGGCCAGCGGCATGCTTTGCTCGGCGCGGTAGCCCTGGATATGGGCCAGGTAGTTGGCGGGCAGGGCGACGCCGGACATCGAGACCATGACGAACAGCGCCAGGGTGGCGATGCCATAGGCGAAGTTGCGCCGTTCCAGCAGTTGCACCTTGAACAGCGGCAGCGGGTGGAACCACTCGTTGAGCAGGAACAGCGGCAGGCAGAGGGCCGCGCCACCCAGCAGCAGGCCGATCAGCGGCGAGGCGAACCAGTCCAGGCGTTCGCCCTGCAGCAGGCCGATCACCAGCATGGCCAGGCCGCCGCAACCGAGCAGCGCGCCGCGCCAGTCGGCCTGCCTGAAACGCTCCAGGCGCAGCGGATCCTGCGGGATGCCGTAGGCGATGAAGGCGGTGGCGAGCAGGCAGCAGGGTGCGATCTGCCAGAACACCAGGCGCCAGTCGAGGTTTTCGGTCCAGGTGGCGGCCAGGGGCAGGGAAATGTTCGGGCCGAAGGTGGCGGTGAGCGCATAGGCCGACAAACCGTAGAGCTTGTAGTGCCAGGGCAGGAAACGCAGGGCTACGGTCATCAGCAAAGGCGGCAGGGCGCCGCCGGCCAGGCCCTGCAACACCCGCAGCAGCAACAGCGCCTCAAGGTTCGGCGCCAGGGGGCAGAGCACGCCGAAAAGGCCGAAGGCCAGGGTCATGGCCATGGCGAAGCGCCGCAGCGAGAAGGTCACCGCCAGCCAGGGTGCGATCAGCATCGCCGAGACTTCCGCCGCTGCATACAATGCGCTGATCCAGGTGCCTTCGTCATGGCCGATGCCGAACGCCCCCAGCACATCCGCCAGTGCCAGTTCGGTGACGCGGTCGTTGATGCCCGAGGTCAGGGCGGCGATCAGTACGCCGACCAGTCCGATGATCAGCCGCCGGTCGAAGGGAACGGCCACGGGTGGCCCGGGGGGTGGGGACAGCATGCACGCAAATCCTGTGGAAGGCGGTTGCGCGAAAACGTCACCGCTAACAATATTTCGGTACACTGTATCAGTGAGCGGTACAAAGGAGCAATGTCGATGTCAGTCCCTGAAACCGAACGTGGGGGTATCCAGGTGATCAGCCGGGCGGCTGCCATTCTGCGCTGCCTGGAGGACGAACCGGGGGGCTTGAGCCTGGGGGCGATCGCCAAGCGCATCGATCTGCCGCGCTCGACGGTCCAGCGGCTGGTGGATGCCCTGGCCCAGGAACAGTTACTGGAAATCCAGGGGCCGGCCGGGGTGCGCCTGGGGCCGGCGCTGATGCGCCTGGCGTCCCACAGCCATATCGATGTGACGCAAAAGGCCAGGCCCTACCTGGAACAGCTGTCGCGCGAGACCGGTGAAACCGCGGTGCTGCTGCATGCCAGCGGTGCCGAGTTGCTGATTCTGCAGATGGCGGTGTCGAACCAGCCGTTGCGGGTGGTGCCGGATGCCAGTTCGTTCCTGACCATGCATGCGACTTCGGGCGGCAAGGTGCTGTTGGCGCGGATGAGCGACGAGGCGGTGGTACAACTGCTGGGCAAGCAGCTCAAGAGCCTGACGCCCATGACCAAGACCCATTGGCCGGACCTGCTGGCGGAGCTGGCGGAGGTGCGGCGCACGGGGGTGGCTTTCGATGCCGACGGGCATATGCCGGGGGTGAGCGCCATGGGCGTCGAGCTGTTGGCCGGGCAAAGTGCCTACGCGTTGTGCGTGGTGGCGCCGTCGGCGCGCCTGGAAGGGGCTCGGGAGGCGGTGAAGGAGCGGCTGCTGGCAACGCAGAAGGCCATGCTCAAGGCTTTCGACAGCCGCTGAGCCTGGGGCAGCGCCTGCTTGCGGGGGATTTCATTAGGGTAGGCAGGGCTCTGGGGCCCATTCGCGGGCAAGCCCGGCTCCTACGGTTCGAGGGAGTACGCCAGATTGTGAACGACACAAAATTGTAGGAGCCGGGCTTGCCCGCGAATGGGCCTTCGAAACCCTGCCTCAGTTGTTGAAGTTGCAGGCATCCGACAGCTTGCGATAGCTGACGTCCTCGGTCTTGCCGGCCTTGTCGATGAACTTCATGTCGGCCTTGACCACCTTGCACTCCGCGGTGGGCTGTTCGGTCATCGAGATGACCTTGTCGATATTCAGGGGCATGCCGTAGTGATAGGGCACGGCCTGGGCGGTGGCAGCCGTGTCGGCCTGGGCCACGCCGGCGAAGGCGCTCAGGGCCAGGGCACCGCTCATCAGTAAGGTACGAAACTTCATGATCTTTCTCCGAATCAGGCTGAACAAGGGTCCAATCGCCAGGGCATTGGACATGCCGCGCAAGGCGGCAGGGGAGATCTGCGCTGACGCGGTCGACTTCACTTTCCCTGCACACGATTAACGCTGAATTAAGTGCGGAGCTTTTTATTAGGCTGCTAATTAAATGGTTCAGCCGCCACCGATCGGGAGGCGAAAGTATTCATGCGAAAGTTAATGTCAAAAACACATCACTCGCTGCTAGAATCCTTGACCGTTTGTTGGAAGGGTCAAAAAAACGACGGTGATTTCTACAGCCTATTTCGGGGGATCAGCATGGCCAAGGGGTTTGCACTGTACATGACCGGCATGACGGCAGTGATGGCGACGTTCGCCGTGGCGGTGGTGATGCTGCTGCACTGAGCGCGGCCGCGACACTTTCCAGACAGCTCGAACAGGGTGCCGTTGCGTTCCCGCACGCGAGCCCCAGGGTGATGCCTGGCACTCGCGCCTGCCTGGGCTGTTGCGATCTCAGCGCTGGGCGCTCAGGGGGCGCACGCCGATCGGGAACAACTGGTCGGTCAGTTCCTTGATCTTGCTTTCGGCGTTGATGAACTTGTCCATGCGCAATGAGCCGCTTCTTGAGTTATAGGTTGCCGAGCCGACTTCCCGGCCGAACTGGTAGACCCTGATATCCACTTCCGACAGATACAGCGCCATGTCCCAGCTCCAGCGCCCCAGCAGGGTGCTGCTCAGGGGGCAGTTCTGCGGGTTGCTGACGCTGGGCAGCACTTCCACGGTAAAACCCTTGGCCTTCAGGGCATTACCATAGGCTTCGGTAAACGACTCACGCACGCCATCAGCCGGGATCACGCAGATCCGTGCGGCGGGGTTGGCGGCGAAATCGACTGGGGTGACCTGCTGCCTGATGCTGCAGCCGGTGATCAGGGTAACTAAACAGAGCAGAAGCAGGGAACGCATCGCGACATCCATGTAGGCCCGCAAGGGCGGTGGGAAGAGAGGGCGGGATACTAGCTGTTTGCTTGGGTGCCGCAAAGCAGAAGCCGCTGCGCTGGTCCGGATTTCGTGCTGCTCCTGGCGGCCCATTCGCGGGCAAGCCCTGCTCCTACAGGGTGATGTCGTACACAAGATTTGCATGCGGCAAAAAACGATGGGAGCAGGGCTTGTCCGCGAAGCGCCTGATCTTCGCTCCTGCACCGCCTTGGGGCCTTGGCACCCACCATCGTTGCCTTCCGTAGCATTTGCCCACGCGCACCTTGTGTAACCGGTTTCCTGCAGAAAAACCTATCTCTCTGATTTTCCTGAACTTTACCGAGACGGTTAACGACCGCGATTTCCTGTGGCACACTTTCTGCTGTCTATTCCGTTGTTACATACCAAGTTCCGCTATAGCGGAATACACATCATCGGAGTGCAACGTCATGCAACGCGTACCTTCCTTGTT
This sequence comes from Pseudomonas sp. Tof1, assembly GCF_055390395.1. Classification (NCBI taxonomy): domain Bacteria; kingdom Pseudomonadati; phylum Pseudomonadota; class Gammaproteobacteria; order Pseudomonadales; family Pseudomonadaceae; genus Pseudomonas; species Pseudomonas sp. Tof1. The sequence continues at coordinate 3,007,343 of NZ_AP024344.1, forward strand.
CAAAGCCTGTGCTTTCATTCTGGCCGCTACGGCGGCTGCGGTAGGGACGGCCCAGGCCGCCGACAGCAAGCTCGACAGCGTGCTCAAGCGCGGTCACCTGATCGTCGGCACCGGTAGCACCAACGCGCCCTGGCACTTCCAGGGGGCGGACGGCAAGTTGCAGGGCTTCGATATCGACATCGGCGCCATGATCGCCAAGGGCCTGTTCAATGATCCGAGCAAAGTCGAATACGTGGTGCAGTCGTCGGATGCGCGGATTCCCAACCTGCTGACCGACAAGGTCGACATCAGTTGCCAGTTCATCACCGTCACCGCCAGTCGTGCCCAGCAGGTGGCGTTCACCCTGCCGTATTACCGCGAAGGGGTCGGCCTGCTGCTGCCGAACAACAGCAAGTACAAGGAGATCGACGATCTCAAGGCTGCCGGCGACAAGGTCACCGTGGCCGTGCTGCAGAACGTCTACGCCGAGGAGCTGGTGCACCAGGCGCTGCCCCAGGCCAAGGTCGACCAGTACGACAGCGTCGACCTGATGTACCAGGCCGTGAACTCCGGTCGCGCCGACGCCGCCGCCACCGACCAGTCCTCGGTCAAGTACCTGATGGTGCAGAACCCCGGCCGCTACCGCAGCCCGGCCTACGCCTGGAGCCCGCAGACCTATGCCTGTGCGGTCAAGCGCGGCGACCAGGACTGGCTGAACTTCGTCAACACCGCCCTGCACGAGTCGATGACCGGGGTCGAGTTCCCGACCTACGCCGCCTCCTTCAAGAAGTGGTTCGGTGTCGACCTGCCCACTCCGGAAATCGGTTTCCCCGTCGAATTCAAGTGATCTCTCCAGAGCAGGGCGCCGCGCGCGGTGCCCTGTCGAAGGTACTGTGAACCATGAACTATCAGTTGAATTTTGCTGCCGTGTGGCGCGACTTCCCCAGCTTGCTGGCGGGGCTCGGCCTGGGCCTGGAGCTGGCACTGGTGTCGATCGCCATCGGCTGCGCGATCGGCCTGATGATGGCGTTCGCCCTGCTCAGCCAGCACCGCACCTTGCGCACGCTGGCCTCGGTGTACGTCACGGTGATCCGTAATACGCCGATCCTGGTGCTGATCCTGTTGATCTACTTCGCCATGCCGAGCCTGGGCATCCGGCTGGACAAGATCCCTTCGTTCATCATCACCCTGTCGCTGTATGCCGGCGCCTACCTGACCGAGGTGTTCCGCGCCGGGCTGCTGAGCATCCCCAAGGGCCAGCGCGAGGCCGGGCTGGCGATCGGCCTGGGCGAATGGCAGGTGCGTGCCTACATTACGGTGCCGGTGATGCTGCGCAACGTGCTGCCGGCGTTGTCCAACAACTTCATCTCGCTGTTCAAGGACACCTCCCTGGCGGCGGCCATCGCCGTGCCGGAGCTGACCTATTACGCCCGCAAGATCAACGTGGAGAGCTACCGGGTGATCGAGACCTGGCTGGTCACCACCGCGCTCTACGTGGCCGCCTGTTACCTCATTGCCCTGATGCTGCGTCAGCTCGAACAGCGTCTGGCGATCCGCCGCTAGGAGCCTGTCATGTACGAATCCCCCCATTGGCTGCATGAGTTGTGGATCGCCCGCGAGCCGTTGTGGCAGGGCTTCCTGACCAGCGTGCAGTGTTCGGCCCTGGCGATTGTCTGCGGCACGCTGATCGGCATCGTCGCCGGGCTGGTGCTGACCTACGGCAATGTCTGGATGCGCCTGCCATTTCGCCTGTACGTCGACCTGATCCGCGGTACGCCGGTGTTCGTCCTGGTGCTGGCCTGCTTCTACATGGCCCCGGCCCTGGGCTGGCAGATCAGTGCGTTCCAGGCCGGTGCCCTGGGCCTGACGCTGTTCTGCGGCTCCCATGTCGCGGAAATCGTCCGCGGTTCGCTGCAGGCCATTCCCCGCGGGCAGATGGAAGCCAGCCAGGCCATCGGCCTGACCTTCTTCCAGGCGCTCGGATACGTGCTGTTGCCCCAGGCCCTGCGGCAGATCCTGCCGACCTGGGTCAACTCGTCCACCGAGATCGTCAAGGCCTCGACCCTGTTGTCGGTGATCGGCGTTGCCGAGCTGTTGCTCAGCACCCAGCAGGTGATCGCCCGGACCTTCATGACCCTGGAGTTCTACCTGTTCGCCGGGTTCTTGTTCTTCATCATCAACTACGCCATCGAACTGCTCGGTCGGCATATTGAAAAGCGGGTGGCGTTGCCATGATTGCGACAAACGACAAGCAAGCACTGCTCAGCATTCGCGGGCTGCACAAGCAATACGGTCAGCTCGAAGTGCTCAAGGGTGTCGACCTGGACATGCACCGCGGCAACGTGGTCACGCTGATCGGCTCCAGCGGATCGGGCAAGACCACGCTGCTGCGCTGCGTGAACCTGCTGGAAGAGTTCCAGGGCGGGCAGATCACCCTCGATGGCGAGTCGATCGGCTACAGCGAGGTCGATGGCAAGCGCGTCCGTCATCCGGAGAAGGTGATCGCCCAGCACCGGGCCATGACCGGGATGGCGTTCCAGCAGTTCAACCTGTTCCCGCACCTGACCGCGTTGCAGAACGTCACCCTGGGCCTGCTCAAGGTCAAGAAGCTGCCCCGGGACCAGGCGGTGGCCCTGGCGGAGAAATGGCTGGAGCGGGTCGGCCTGCTGCAGCGCCGCGATCACTATCCGGGGCAACTGTCCGGCGGCCAGCAGCAGCGGGTGGCGATCGCCCGGGCCATCGCCATGAACCCGAGCCTGATGCTGTTCGATGAAGTGACCTCGGCGCTGGACCCGGAACTGGTCGGCGAAGTGCTGGCGGTGATCAAGGGGTTGGCCGAGGAGGGCATGACCATGTTGCTGGTCACCCACGAGATGCGTTTCGCCTTCGAGGTGTCGGACAAGATCGTTTTCATGAACCAGGGGCGCATAGAGGAACAGGGACCACCCAAGGAACTGTTCGAGCGCCCGCAGTCGCCGCGTCTGGCGGAATTCCTCAGGAACACCCGTTTTTAACTTTCACTCAAGGAGCACATCATGAGCATTACTCGTTACGGCACTGGCAGCACCGCGGGTGGCGGGCAGCCGCGTCCCTTCGCCCGGGCCGTCGAAGCCGATGGCTGGCTGCACGTGTCCGGCCAGGTGCCGGCGGTGGATGGGGAGATCATCAGCGGCGGGATCGTCGAACAGACGCACCAGACCATGAAAAACCTGATCGCGATTCTCGAGGAGGCCGGCTACGGTCTGGAGGATGTGGTGCGGGCCGGTGTCTGGCTGGAGGACCCGCGGGATTTCTGGAGTTTCAACAAGGTGTTCGCCGAGTACTTCAAGCCCGAGCATGCGCCGGCGCGGGCCTGCGTGCAGGCGAGCATGATGGTCGACTGCAAGGTCGAGATCGACTGTATCGCCTACCGGAAGAAGTGAGCCTGGGGCGCCGTTCGCGGGCAAGCCGCGCTCCTACAGACAGCACAGACCTGTAGGAGCGTGGCTTGCCCGTGAAGAGGTCCTAACGATCACCGTGGCTCTCTGGGTAAACTCCCCGGCAATTTTTCAATGGGATTGCACTGATCATGACCGAAGACACCATCAAGCGCCGCGCAAAGGGACTGGACCGGGCGTTCGATATCCTCGATTACCTCAAGGAGGTCGGCCAGCCATTGCGTCCCAACGACATCGCCGGTGGCATCGGCAGCCCCAAGTCGACGGTCTACGAGCTGGTGGCGTCGTTGCTGGAGCGTCGGATCCTGGAGCCGGTCGGCAAGGAAGGGCATGTCTACCTCGGTCGCCAGCTGTACTTTCTCGGCCAGGCCCACCTGCGCCACTTCGACCTGAGCCGCGAGGCCGATCACGCCTTGCAGGAGATCGTCAGCCAGACCCGCGAGACCGCGCAGATGTGCCTGCTCAACGGGCGCAAGTACACGGTGGCGCTGATGAAGGAGGGCGAGCGGCATTTCCGCATCTCCTCGGATATCGGCGAGAACGCGCCGATTCCCTGGACCGCTTCCGGTCGTCTGCTGCTGGCGCACCTGAGCGATCAGGAAATCGTCGACCTGATCGATCCCGACGACTTCATCCTGCCCGACGGCCAGCGCCTGCCCCTGGAGGTGTTCCTCAAGGAAATCCGCCAGGCCGGAATCGACGGGTTCTTCTCCTTCGACAGCGTTGCCGACACTTTCACCCACTGTTTCGCCGCGCCGGTCAAGGATGAACGCGGCATCTGCATTGCGACCCTGTGCATCGTCGCCCCAAGGGCCGATGCGAAGAACAACTACCACGACTATCGCCGGGTGCTGATCGACAGCGCGAACAACCTGGCGCGTCGGATCAACGATTAGCAGCGGCTGCCTGCGGCCGCGTTTCGAGGAGTCAGAGACATGCCTGTGAACCTTCCCCCGGTGGAAAAGGGCGCGGCCGCCATCGGCGCCCAACTGGTCAGTGATGTCAGCCTGCCGGCGCTGGTGCTGCACCGTGCGGCGCTGGAACACAATATCCGCTGGATGCAGGACTTCGTGCAGCGCAGCGGCGCCGAACTGGCCCCCCACGGCAAGACCAGCATGGTCCCGGCGCTGTTCCGGCGCCAACTGGCCGAGGGCGCCTGGGGCCTGACCCTGGCCACCGCGGTGCAGACCCGGGCCGGCTATGCCGCCGGCGTACGACGGGTATTGATGGCGAACCAGCTGGTGGGCACGGCGAACATGGCGCTGATCGCCGAGCTGCTGGCGGACCCGGCGTTCGAGTTCCATTGCATGGTCGACCACCCGGACAACGTCGCCGCCCTGGGCGGGTTCTTCGCCGGCCGTGGCCTGAAACTCAACGTGATGATCGAGTACGGCGTGGTCGGCGGCCGCTGTGGCTGCCGCAGCGAGCAGGAGGTGCTCGACCTCGCCCGGGCGATCCGGGCCCAGCCGGCGCTGGCGTTGACCGGGATCGAAGGCTATGAAGGGGTGATCCACGGCGACCAGGCCGTCAGCGGCATCCGTGCCTTTGCCGGTTCCCTGGTGCGCCTGGCGGTGCAGTTGCAGGACAGCGGCGCCTTCGCCATCACCAAGCCGATCATCACCGCTTCGGGCTCGGCCTGGTATGACCTGATCGCCGAGGAGTTCAAGGCGCAGAATGCCGATGGGCGTTTTCTCAGTGTGCTGCGCCCCGGCAGTTATGTGGCCCATGACCATGGCATCTACAAGGAGGCGCAGTGCTGCGTACTGCATCGCCGCGCCGATCTGGATGAAGGCCTGCGCCCGGCGATGGAGGTCTGGGCCCATGTGCAGTCGATGCCGGAACCGGGCTTTGCGGTGATCGCCCTGGGCAAGCGCGACGTGGCGTTCGATGCCGGGTTGCCGATGCCGTTGCGGCGCTACCAGGCCGGGGTGGTGCCGGCGCTGGGCGAGGATGTCAGTGCCTGCAAGGTCACGGCGGTGATGGACCAGCACGCTTTCATGAGCGTGGCGCCGGGCTGTGAGTTGCGGGTGGGGGACATCATCTCCTTCGGGACCTCCCACCCGTGCCTGACCTTCGACAAGTGGCGGGTGGGGTGCATTGTCGATGAGCAGTTGCGGGTGATCGAAACCTTCGAGACCTGTTTCTAGCCTGTGTACGAAATTGTTTGAAACGCAGGTTAGGCAAGGCAAAAACCGGCGAGGAAGCGGAGTTTACTGGAGTAAATGAGCATTCCGAGCCGGTTTTTAACGCCGCATAACCAAGTTTCAAGCGATTTCGTACATAGCCTAGCCTGAGATCGCTTTCGCGGGCTTGCCCGCGAATAGGCCCGACACACCACCACGAGATTCCCAGCATGAGCACCCTGACCCTGCCTCCTCCGCGCATCGCCCTGATCGGCGAATGCATGATCGAACTGCAACAACACGCCGATGGCAGCCTGCGGCAAAGCTTCGGCGGCGACACCCTGAACACCGCGGTGTACCTCTCCCGCGAACTGGCCGGGCGCGGCTCGGTGGATTACGTCACGGCCCTGGGCGACGACAGCTTCAGCGACGCCATGTGTCGGATCTGGGCCGAGGAGGGCATCGGCCTGGGCCTGGTCCAGCGCCTGCCCGGTCGTTTGCCCGGGCTGTACTGCATCCAGACCGATGAGCGCGGCGAGCGGCGCTTCCTCTACTGGCGCAACGAGGCGGCGGTCCGCGATTGCTTCACCGCCGCCACGGCCGCGCCGGTCCTGGCGGCGCTGCCGGACTACGACGTGCTGTATTTCAGCGGCATCACCCTGGCGGTGCTCGGCGAAACCGGCCGGGACAAGCTGCTCGCGGTGCTGCGTCAGGCGCGTGAGGGCGATACCCGGGTGGTCTTCGACAACAACTACCGGCCACGGCTGTGGACAGGTGTCGAGCAGGCCCGGGCGGCCTATCGCTCGGTGCTGCCCTACGTCGACACGGCGCTGCTGACCCTGGAGGACGAGCAGGCGTTGTTCGGGCATGCCGATGCCGGCGCGGTGTTCAGTGCTGGCGAGGCGTTCGGTATTGCCGAGGTGGTGATCAAGCGTGGAGCCGAAAGCTGCCTGATCCGTTGCGCGGACCAGGCGTTCGAGGTGCCGGCGCAGCAGGTCGAGACGGTGGTCGATACCACGGCGGCGGGGGACTCGTTCAGTGCCGGCTACCTGGCCAGTCGGCTGACGGGGGGCGATCCGCAGGCGGCGGCACTGGCCGGGCATCGACTGGCGAGCCGGGTGATTCAGGTGCGTGGTGCGCTGATCCCACGGGACTGATCCGGACCTCAGGGGGCTTGCCGGCCTCTTCGCGAATGAACCCTGCTCCCACGGCAGTGGGGTGTCGGCCACCTGTTTTGTGCAGCCCAGTGAACCCTGGGAGCAGGATTTATCCGCGAAGCACGATAACGCGGTCTGCCTTCAGTCGCGGTAAAAAACCTGCACCAGGTGATAGCCGAACTTGCTCTTGATCGGCCCGTGCACGGTGCGCAGCGGTTTCTTGAAGATCACCTGGTCGATGGCCCCCACCATCTGCCCCGGGCGGATTTCGCCGAGGTCGCCGCCGCGCTTGCCCGAGGGGCAGGTGGAATGCTTCCTGGCCAGCACGTCGAAGGCCTCGCCCTTGGCGATGCGCTGCTTGAGCTGTTCGGCCTCCTCGGCGGTCCTGACCAGGATATGACGGGCTTGGGCTTTCATTGACGGGTACCTTGAAACGCTGGGGCGCGCGATTATGCCTGAAATCAGCTGCAATGGCCGAGCATGTCGCGCACCCGGTTGGCCAGCAGGTCCAGGGTGAAGGGTTTGGCGATCAGGTCCATGCCTTCCTCGAGGAAACCCTGGCGTTCGGCGGCTTTCTCCGCATAACCGGTCATGAACAGCACCTTGAGCCCGGGGCGGTGCTGGCGGGCGATCTCGGCCAACTGCCGGCCGTTCATGCCCGGCAGGCCCACGTCGGTGACCAGCAGGTCGATGCGCAGCGCCGATTCCAGCAGCGGCAGGGCGGTCCTGGCATCGGCGGCCGGATGAACGGTGTAGCCGAGCTCGTCCAGCAGGCTGAGCACCAGCATGCGCACCGCCGGGTCGTCCTCGACCACCATCACCGACTCATCGACTGATGCGGTCGGCGATTGCGGGCAGTCCGCAGGTGGCTCGTCCTCGACGGCCTGGGCGTGAAAGCGTGGCAGGTACAGACGCACGCAGGTGCCTTCGCCGGGTTTGCTGTGCAGGGTGACATGGCCGCCGGATTGCTGGGCGAAACCATAGATCATCGACAGGCCCAGGCCCGTGCCCTGGCCGATCGGCTTGGTGGTGAAGAACGGGTCGAAGGCCTTGGACATCACCGACGGGCTCATGCCGGTACCGTTGTCGCTGACGCCGATCATCACGTAGTCGCCGGCCTTGACCGGTTCCACCGTGCTGATGTCGCTGCCGTCGAGGTAGCTGTTGGCCGTCTCGATCAGCAGCGTGCCGCCATGGGGCATGGCGTCGCGGGCGTTGATGACCAGGTTGAGCAGGGCGCTTTCCAGTTGTCCGGTGTCGGTATTGACCGGCCAGACGTCCTGGCCGAGGCGCACCTGCAGCTCGATATGGGCGCCCTTGGTGCGGCTGAACAGGTCCTCCAGCGATTGCACCAGCTGGTTCGGCTCGATGCGTCGGCGGTCCAGCGACTGGCGGCGGGAGAATGCCAGCAGGCGGTGGGTCAGGGCGGCTGCGCGCTGGGCGGAGTTGACCGCGGCATCGGCAAAGCGGCCGATCTCGGCGCTGCGCCCGGCGGCGATGTAGCGTTGCATCAGGTCCAGGCTGCCGATGATGCCGGTGAGCATGTTGTTGAAGTCATGGGCGATGCCACCGGTGAGCTGGCCGACCGCCTCCATCTTCTGCGCATGGCGCAGGGCGTCTTCGGCGCGCTCGCGCTCGAACATCTCGTTCTGCAGGCGCTGGTTGGACTCGGCCAGCGCCTGGGTGCGCTGGGCGACGCGCTCCTCAAGGGTTTCGTTGAGGTTGCGCAAGGCTTCCTCGGTGCGTTTGCGCTCGGTTTCATCGCTGACGAAGATGTAGAAGCCGTTCACCGCGCCATCCTGGCCGTGGCGCGGCAGGTAGCGCATGTTGGCGTGCCGCGTGCTGCCGTCGCGATAGGGCGTGTCGAGGCTGAAGCTGCAGGCCTTGCCCGCCAGGGCCCCGGCGACATGTTCGGCGCGCATGGCATAGGCCTGTTCGCCGAGCACTTCGCGCAGGGTCTTGCCGTAGAGTTCCTGTGGGGTCTTGCCGAACCAGTCGAGATAGGCGCTGTTGTTCAGGCGAAAGCGCTCCTCGCGGTCGACGTAGGCGATCAGCGCCGGCACCGCGTTGATCACCAGTTGCAGCTCGGTCTGGCTCTGGCGCAGGGCCTGTTCGTTCTGCTTGCGTTCGGTGATGTCGAGGGCGGCGCCGACGAAGCGTTGGGCGCGACCATGGGGCCCCTGATAGCAGCGGCCGCGGGCGAACACCCAGCGGATCTGGCCGTCGGTCTGTACCCGGTATTCCTCGGCGTGCTCGGTGTTGTTCTCCAGGCAGTGCTTGATGCCGCGAGCGACCAGGCCCCGGTCTTCCGGGTGCACGCTTTCCATGTACACGCTGAGGGGCGTCTGTGCCGCCAGTGCCGGGTCGACGCCATGCAGCCGGGCAAACCGGGCATCGGTGACGAAACGGTCCTGGTCGATATCCCAGTCCCAGGTGCCGAGGGTGCCGGTGGCGGCCATCGCCAGTTGCAGGCGTTCCTCGCTGTCGCGCTGGGCCTTGATGCTGGCCTCGGAGCGTTGCTCCAGTTCCTGGGCGCGCAGCCGTCGTTCGTTGACTTCGATGGCGGTGGCCAGCACGCCGGCCACCTCGCCGGACTCGTCGCGCACCGGGCTGTAGGTCAGGTCCAGCCAGAGGTCGGTGTCACCTTCGGGGCGCTGCAGGATGAACTGCTGTTCCGCCAGCTCGACGCTGCGGCCCTGGGCCACGGCCTGTAACAGCGGTGCGCTAAACTCCAGGTATTGCGGCCAGGTCAGTGCAAACGCTTGCCCGAAGGCCTGGGGATGCTGGTTGCCGCAGAGCCGGGAAAAACGGTCGTTATAGATCTGCACTCGCTCCGTGCCCCACAACAGCAGCATCGGCATGGGGGAATGGACGACGATATCGACAGCGGTGCGCAGGCTCTGCGGCCAGTCCTGACGCGGGCCGAGGGCGGTTTGCGACCAGTCCAGGCAAGCGAGCAGGGTGGCGACATCGTTGTCGTGGGGCAATCCGTTCATAAACCTGCCTTGAAGATGAAGCTTTGGGTTGCGTGGCGGGCCATTATCCCGCCAAGCTGTAGCGCGTTGCCAATCTGAAATGACGCCTGGTTGAGCATTTCAACCTCATTCGAATGTATTGCGGACATCGTTGCCATGGAAATCCACGCCTTGTTGAAACTCCTTGCCGCCCAGGACGGTTCGGACCTGTACCTGTCGACCGGGGCGCCGCCCTGCGCCAAGTTCAATGGCGTACTCAAGCCGCTGGGCACCGAAGCGCTCAAGACCGGCGAGGTGGCGCTGATTGCCGACGGTATCATGGACGCCGAACAGCGCCAGCAGTTCGAACGGGAGTTGGAAATGAACCTGGCGTTGTCGTTGCCGGGTGTCGGGCGCTTCCGGGTCAATATCTTCAAGCAGCGCAACGAGGTTTCCATCGTAGCCCGCAACATCAAGCTGGAAATACCCCGTTTCGAAGACCTCAAGCTGCCGCCGATCCTGCTTGAAACCATCATGGAAAAGCGTGGCCTGGTGCTGTTCGTCGGTGCCACCGGCTCGGGCAAGTCCACCTCCCTGGCGGCGCTGATCGACTACCGCAACCGGCATAGCAGCGGGCACATCATCACCATCGAGGACCCGGTGGAGTATATTCACCGGCACAAGAAGTCGATCATCAACCAGCGCGAGGTGGGGGTCGACACCCGCAGTTTCCATGCCGCGCTGAAAAACACCCTGCGCCAGGCCCCGGACGTGATCCTCATCGGCGAGATCCGCGACCGTGAAACCATGGAGCACGCCCTGGCCTTTGCCGACACCGGGCACCTGGCGATTTCCACCCTGCATGCCAACAATGCCAACCAGGCGCTGGACCGGATCATCAACTTCTTCCCCGAGGACCGTCGCCCGCAGTTGCTCAACGACCTGGGCAACAACCTGCAGGCCTTCGTCTCCCAGCGTCTGGTGCGCACTACCGATGGCAAGCGCCGGGCCGCGGTCGAGGTGATGCTGGGGACGCCGACGATCCGCGATTTCATCAAGCGCAACGAGTTCTCCGAACTCAAGGGCATCATGGAGAAATCCGAGGTCAGCGGCATGCTGACCTTCGACACGGCGCTGTTCAACCTGGTGGTGGAGGGGGCGATCGACGAGGAGGAGGCGCTGAAGAACGCCGACTCGGTGAACAACCTGCGCCTGCGCCTGAAATTGCATCAGGACGGCGGGGCTCTGGCCCCGCAGAGCACACCACCCGCGCCGCCGGTGGCGGCTCGGGAGCTGGATGTGAAGGACTGGGGCCTGGTGGAGGACGGCGAAGACGGCCCGGGTTGAGCGGGCTGCCCGGCGCTCCCGAGGATCGGTTCAGGGCAGGATCGCTCTGAGCGCTACGACTTTCCCCGCGACCGTGGCTGTGGCAGCGGCATAGCTGCCGCTGCTATCCATGTCGATACCCTGGACCGGCTGCCCCTGATAGCTGCCCCAGGCCTGCAGACCGTTTTCAACTGTCCAGGTGGCACCGTTGACGATCTGTGCCGTATTGGTCTGGTCCAACAGCAGGCGATTGCTGCTCGCCAGCGCGACGATCGCGAGGGATGTGATGTTCGCCGGTGGGGTGACGAACCATATGCGGCTGGCTGCCGGTTGCCAGAGCGCCGCCCCGAAGCCACCCGATGTCAGCTGATAGGTGACCGCCACATAACCGAGTTCATTGGCGAATTTGGCCTGGTTGGCCGGGTGCCCGGACATATTGAGCAACTTCGGCGCACTGGACGGGGTTTCCCAGTAGGCGGCTGTCGGCTTGGAGGTTGCCGGGTCCAGGCAGGTACCGAAAACCTGGCGCTGTGTGTTGACGGCAACGAGTTCGCAATGGCTGTTGGTGGGCACCTGCAGATTGACCACGGTAAAGCCCAGCAGCCCGTTGGTGGCAAGCTTTGGCGTTACCGTGCCACCGGGGCCGGGGCAGTTGAGCGCGATGGCGAGATTGTTGAATGCCTGGTTATTGACCCCGACAGGCAGGCAGTTGTCGCGCACCAGCGGTACGTCGAGCAGGGCCAGAGCGACGGCGTTGCCCTGGTTCCAGACAACGGAGGTGGCCTGTCCGGCACTGTTCAGGCTCTGGCCGGCGGTGAACCCCGTGACGCGGCTGCGGGAGGTGGCTTTGGCGCTGGTGTCGGGCAGCAGCCCGGTGCCGAGCAGCGACAGCGGTTTGTCCTCGGTGGGGTTGTTGAGTCCGGATGACCAGGTTGTTACACGTGCCAGGCCACTGGGTGCCGTGCAGACACCGAGTATGCGATTGGGACTTCCCGTCGATGGTTCGTTGCTGATGCTGTTGGCGCGACATGAGTCACCGCTGTTCAGCGGGGTCAGCGCGACACCCGGATCGACCCAGGCCCGATCGGGGCCGCCCGGTGTATCGGAGCCGATGGCTCCGACGACCTTGCCGGTGCTGTTCACCGATTGAGCGATGCTGCTGGCGGTAGCGCTGGTGGGCCCCACGGGCTGAAAGGTGGCGGCGTGCGCGAGCGGTGCGATGAGTCCGACGGACAGGACGCCACAGGTCATGAGCGTGGTTGCATGAGCTTTCAGAAGGCTTGCCATGTTTGATCCATCCTTGATGAGACGTTTCTCTGGCTCACCTGTGACGGCCTTCTACAAGTGACGGGCTTAGGCTATGTACGAAATCGCTTGAAACTTGGTTATGCGGCGTTAAAAACCGGCTCGGAATGCTCATTGACAACCAGTCAACTGCGCTTCCTCGCCGGTTTTTGCCTTGCCTAACCTGCGTTTCAAACAATTTCGTACACAGCCTAGTTAACGCTACGGACTCTCGTTTGCCACCTGTCAGAAATGACAGTTCGAGGCACCATCCGTCGTTTTCCTGCCGTCAGACCACCTGGTGGCGATAGGGCAGGTCCGGCCCGATGCGGCTGCAGGTGATCGCGGCCGCGCGGACGGCGAAGTCGAGCATGGCTTCGATCTGGGTCTTTTCCAGGCGTTCCAGGCCCTGCACCGAATCCAGTTGCTGCTCGGTCAGCCAGGCGATCAGCGCCGCCTGGAAGGTGTCGCCAGCCCCCACGGTATCGGCCGTGGTGACTTGTCGGGCCGGCACCGACCAGTGCCCGTGGCGGCGACTGTAGACGCTGGCACCCTGGCGGCCACGGGTCAGGAATAGCAGTTGGCAGCGCTGCTCCAGCCATTCCCGGGCGACGTCCTGCGGTTCGCGATCGGGGTAGAGCAGGTGCAGGTCCTCGTCACTGACCTTGATCAGGTCGGCGTGGGCCGCCAGGACGGCGATGCGTTGGCGCCACAGCCCGATGTCCGGCTGCGGGTTGAGGCGTACGTTGGGGTCGAGGGTGATCAGCCGGCGTCCGCTTTCCCGGCGGACCAGCGTCAGCAGGGTATCGGCGATCGGCTGCACCACCAACGAGTAGGAGCCGATATGCAGGCCGCGCACCGCGTCGTCCAGGGGCGGCAGGTGTTCCGGCAGCAACTGGCGGTCGGCACAGCCCTCGCCACGAAAGCTGTACTGGGGCGAGCCATCGGCACCGACGGCAACCATCGCCAGGGTGGTGGGCGCGTCGAAATCCCGCAGGTAGTCGGCTCGCACGCCTTCCTCCTGGAGAACCTGTTGCAGGCGGCGCCCCAGGTAGTCGTTGGACAGCCCGGCCAGCAGCGCCGCCTCCACGCCCAGGCGGCGCAGGCCCACCGCGACGTTGAACGGCGAACCGCCGGCAATCGCCTTGAAATTCACTTTCGAGGTTTGCCCGCTCGCGTCGGGCTCGCTGAAGAAATCGAACAGCGCTTCACCACAGACCAGATACATGGATGCTCACTCTTGCTCTTGAAGGGCCGCGACCTGTTGGCGGTAGCGGTGATAAATCGGTTGATAGGCGCTGACATGGGCCGGGATCGGCCGGGTCTCGCTGCCGGTATCGAGGCTGACGCAACGCTCGCACAGTTCGGCGAGGCCGTGAAGCGCTCCGGACTCGCACCAGGCCGCCTGGATCGCCGCACCGAGGGCGGCGGCCTCGCTCTGTTCGGTGCAGATGACCGGAGTATTCATGATGTCGGCGACCATCTGCCGCCAGACCGGGCTTTTCGCGCCGCCGCCGATCAGGCGGATGCTCTGGCCCTGCAGGCCGTTGCCGCGCAGCAGGTCGAGGCCATAGCGCAGGCCGAAGGTTGTGCCCTCGACCACGGCGCGGCACAGGTTGGCCGGGTTCAGGTTGGTCAGGGTCAGGCCCAGCAGGCTGCCGCTGGCCCGGGGCAGGGCCGGCACCCGCTCGCCGTTGAGGAACGGCAGCATGCTGACGCCCTCGGCGCCGATGGGGGCCTGGGCCACCAGGGCGTTGAACTCGTCGAGCCCGAGCCTGAACAGTTCGCGCACCGCGCCGGTGGCGTTGGTCAGGTTCATGGTGCAGATCAGCGGCAGCCAGCCGCCGCTGGAGGAGCAGAACGCCGCCACTGCGGCATCCGGGCTGATCAGCGGCTGCTCGGCATAGGCGTAGACCGTGCCGGAGGAGCCCAGGCTCATGGTGATCACGCCGGGCTGGATATTGCCGGTGCCGATGGCGCCCATCATGTTGTCGCCACCACCGCTGGCGACCACGGCCCGGGGGTTGATGCCCAGCCGCCGGGCGATGGCGGGCTGTATCCGGCCGACTGGCTGGTGGGCCTCGATCAGTTCCGGCAGGGCCGCCTGCAGGCGGCCGCTGGGGTCGATGTGCTGGAGCAGCGGCCGGTCCCAGTCACGTCGGCGCACGTCGAAATAGCCGCTGCCGGAGGCATCGCCATACTCGGCGCAGGCCCGGCCGGTGAGCCAGTGGTTGAGGTAGTCGTGGGGCAGCAGGACGTGGGCGATGCGGGCGAACAGGTCCGGGTGCTGCTCCCGGGTCCAGAGCAGCTTGGACACGGTGTAGCCGGGGGCGATCACCAGGCCCAGGCGCGCCAGCGAGCCCGCTTCGCCGCCCAGGTAGTCGAGCAGGCGCTGGTTTTGCGGGGTGCTTTCGGTGTCACACCAGAGTTTCGCCGGGCGCAGGGCCTGGCCCTGTTCGTCGAGCAGCACCAGCCCGTGCTGCTGCCCGGAAACGCCGAGGCCACGGATGGCGTGGCCATCGATTTGTGCGGCTTGCAGGGCCTGGTGGGTGGCTTGGATGAACGCCTCCAGCCATTGCCCGGTGTCCTGCTCGCGGCGGCCGTTGGCGCCGCTGATCAGGTCGTGGGGGGCCGAGCCCTGGCCCAGCACCTGGCCGCTGACGCTGTCGAGGACAAGGGCCTTGGTGCCTTGGGTGCCGCAGTCGATGCCGAGGTAGAGTTTCTGGTTCATGGTGGTGCCTGGTGGTTGGGGCGCGCCCCCGGTCGTGGTGTGAACACAACCCTGTAGGAGCCGGGCTTGCCCGCGAAGGCGTCGGCCCTGACAACGTGTGAATGTCAGGAAGACCCCTCGTGGGCAAGCCTGGCTCCTACAGGGCAATGGGATCAGGTTCTCGCCAGCAGGCGCTCCAGGGTTTTGCTCACCCCCACTTCCCGCAGGCTGTCGTAGCACGACTTGAAGGCAGCGACGAAGGCTTCGGACTGGGGAATCGCAGTGCCGAAGATTTCCTCCACGCCCAGCAGGCGTTGCACGATCAGGTTGTCATCGGTGACCATCGCCTGGCAGAACTCGGCCCGTGGATCGGGAATGCGGTAGCGCACGCCGTTTTCGTCGACGCCCTTGAGGTACAGGGCCCAGGCGGCCACCACCAGGGCGGCGCGTTCGGTGTCGCGGCCATCGGCGATCAGCCGGTTGATGGTCGGCACGGTGAACTTGGGAAACTTCGACGAACCGTCGGAACAGACCCGCTCCAACTGGTCGGCAATCGCCTGGTTGGAGAAACGCTCGACCAGGGTGTTCTTGTAGTCGCCCAGGTCGATCCCCGGCACCGGGGCCAGTTGCGGGGTGACGTCCAGGTCCATGTAGGCGCGCATGTAGGCGACGAACAGCGGGTCGTTCATGGTCTCGTGGACGAAACGGTAGCCCTTGAGAAAACCCAGGTAGGTGAGGGCCAGGTGGCTGCCGTTGAGCAGCTTGATCTTCATCTCCTCATAGGGCGTGACGTCGTCGGTGAACTGCACGCCGACCTTCTCCCAGGCCGGGCGGCCGTTGCTGAACTTGTCTTCCAGCACCCACTGCACGAAGGGTTCGCAGACCACCGGCCAGGCATCGTCGATCCCGTGCTCGTCATGCAGTTGCAGGCGGTGCGCCGAGCTGGTCATCGGCGTGATGCGGTCGACCATGGCGTTGGGGAAGCTCACGTTGGCGGCGATCCAGTCGTGCAGGCCGGCGTCGCGCAGCGCGGCGAAGGCCAGCAGCGCCTTGCGGGTCACCGCGCCGTTGTGCGGCAGGTTATCGCAGGACATCAGGGTGAAGGCCGCAATACCGTTGGCCCGCCGCTGCGCCAGGGCCGCGCAGAGAAAGCCGAAGACCGTCCGGGGGGAGTCCGGATGGCTGAGGTCGTGCCGGACCTGCGGCAGGTGGCTCATGAACTCGCCGGTGCTGTCATCGATGCAGTAGCCGCCTTCGGTGATGGTCAGCGAAACGATGCGGATCTCGGCCGAGGCCAGCTTGTCGATCAGTGCCCGGGCACCGTCCTGGGCCAGCAGCATGCCGCTGATGGAGGCGATGACGCGGGTTTCGGTGTCGTCGCCGTCCCCCAGTTCGTAGAGCGTGTAGAGGTGGTCCTGGGCCGCCAGGGCGTCACGTACGCCCTGGTCCTCGGGGCGCAGGCCGATGCCACAGATGCTCCACTCGTGACCTTCGCCGAGGTTCATCAGCGCATCGGTGTAGTAGGCCTGGTGGGCGCGATGGAAGCCGCCGACGCCGATATGGGCGATGCCCTGCCGGGTGTCGCTCGCCACATAGCCGGGCAGTGCGACCTGGGGGGACAGGTTGTGCAGGTTCTGTTTGTTCAGGTTCATTGCGGGTTCTCTTGATCAGGCCGCGGCACGCAGCGCGCGGGGCAGCGCCACACCGTCGGCATCGAAAAGGTGGCAGTGGGCGCTGTCCAGGTGCAGGTCGAGGGTTTCGCCGTACTGGCTGGCCAGGTCGCCGCGGATACGCATGGTCAGCGCCTCGCCGGAACGGGTACGGACGTGGCAGTAGGTGTCGCTGCCCAGGCGCTCGCCGACATCGGCGGTGACCCGCAGGACGCAGTCGCCGGGCTTGGCGATTTCCAGGTGTTCCGGTCGGATGCCGAGGGTCACCGGGCTGCCGACGCTGAGGCTGGCGCCGCTTTGGGCCAGGCTGATGCGGGTGCCGGCCTCCAGTTCGACTTCGCAGCCCTGGGCGTCGACGCGGCTGATCTTGCCCTTGAGAAAGCCCATCTTCGGCGTGCCGAGGAAGCCGGCGACGAACAGGTTGACCGGCGAGTGGTACAGCTCCAGGGGCGAGCCGACCTGCTCGACGCGCCCGCCGTTGAGCACCACCACCTTGTCGGCCAGGGTCATGGCCTCGACCTGGTCGTGGGTCACGTAGATCATGGTCGCCTGCAGTTCCTTGTGCAGGCGCGCCAGCTCCAGGCGCATCTGCACCCGCAGCGCGGCATCGAGGTTGGACAGCGGTTCGTCGAACAGGAAGATCTTCGGGTTGCGCACGATGGCCCGGCCGATGGCCACGCGCTGGCGCTGGCCGCCGGAGAGTTGCTTGGGCTTGCGCTCCAGCAGGGGGCCGAGTTCGAGGATGCGCGCGGCCTCGTTGACCTTGCGCTCGACCTCGGCCTTGGCCACGCCGGCCAGGTCGAGTGCGAAGGACATGTTCTTGCGCACGCTCATGTGCGGGTACAGGGCGTAGGTCTGGAACACCATCGCCAGGTCGCGCTTGGCCGGGCTGACTTCGGTGATGTCGCGGCCGTCCAGCTCGATGGTGCCGGAGGTGACTTCCTCAAGGCCGGCGATCAGCCGCAGCAGGGTCGACTTGCCGCAGCCCGACGGGCCGACGAAGACCACGAATTCGCGATCGCGCACTTCCAGGTCGATGCCCTTGATGATGGACAGACCTTCGAAGCCTTTTTGCAGATGTCTTATTTTCAGGTTGGCCATGATGTGGCTCCTCGATTGTTTGGCAGAACACCGGTCCGTGTTGGGGTCATTACTTCACGGCACCGAAGGACAGGCCGCGGACCAGCTGTTTCTGGCTGATCCAGCCAAAGATCAGGATCGGTGCGCAGGCGAGGGTCGAGACGGCGGACAACTTGGCCCAGAACAACCCCTCGGGGCTGGAGTAGGAGGCGATCAGCGCGGTCAGCGGCGCGGCGTTGGAGGAGGTCAGGTTCAGCGACCAGAACGCCTCGTTCCAGCACAGGATCAGCGACAGCAGCATGGTCGAGGCCAGGCCGCCCTTGCTGATCGGCAGCAGCACCCGCAGCATCTCCTGCAACAGCGTGGCGCCGTCGAGACGGGCGGCTTCGAGGATGTCCCGGGGGATGTCCTTGAAGTAGGTGTACACCATCCAGATCACGATCGGCAGGTTGATCAGGGTGTAGATCACGATCAGCGCGAGGCGGGTGTCGAGCAGCTCGAACGACTTGGCCAGCAGGTAGATCGGCATCAGCACGCCCACCGGTGGCAGCATCTTGGTCGAGAGCATCCACAGCAGGGTGCGCTTGGTCCGCTGGGTTTCGTAGAACGCCATGGAGTAGGCCGCCGGTACCGCGATCAGCAGGCACAGGGCGGTGGCGCTGAACGACACCACCACCGAGTTCCAGGCGAAGCGCAGGTAGCCGCTGCGTTCCTGGATATGCAGGTAGTTCTCCAGGGTCGGGCTGAAGATGAACTGCGGCGGCGTGGCGAAGGCGTCGATTTCGCTCTTGAAGCTGGTCAGCACCATCCAGAAGATCGGAAAGAAGATCAGCAGGGCCAGGGCCCAGGCCAGGATGCCGAGCAGCACGCTCTGCAGGCGGCGTGATTGTTTGAGGGTCAGGGTCGTCATGGCGCGGGCCTCAGGGCTTGTCTGTCAGGTTCTTGCCGAGCATCCGCACCAGGATGATCGCGGCGATGTTGGCGATGACCACGGCGATCAGGCCGCCGGCGGAGGCCATGCCGACGTCGAACTGCACCAGCGCCTGGTTGTAGATCAGGTACGCCAGGTTGGTCGACGCATAGCCGGGGCCGCCGTTGGTGGTGGTGAAGATCTCGGCGAACACCGACAGCAGGAAGATGGTCTCGATCATCACCACCACGGCGATCGGCCGGGCCAGGTGTGGCAGGGTCAGATGCCAGAAGATCGCCAGCGGGCCGGCACCGTCCAGGCGCGCGGCTTCCTTCTGTTCCTGGTCGAGGGACTGCATGGCGGTCATCAGGATCAGGATGGCGAAGGGCAGCCATTGCCAGGACACGATGATGATCACCGACAGCAACGGGTAGTGCGCCAGCCAGTCCACCGGCTCGGCGCCGAACAGCCGCCACAGCGCGGCGAGCACGCCCGAGACCGGATGGAACAGCAGATTCTTCCAGATCAGCGCGCCGACCGTGGGCATGATGAAGAACGGCGAGATCAGCAGTACCCGGACGATGCCGCGGCCGAGGAACTCGCTGGCTTCCAGCAGGGCCGAGATCAGTACACCGAACACCACGCTGATCAGCAGCACGCTGCCCACCAGCAACAGGGTATTGGTGGCGCCGGGCAGGAAGCCCGAGTCGGTGAGGAAGTAGCTGAAGTTCTCAAGGCCCACGTACTGGTTTTCGCCAGGGTAGAGCAGGTTGTAGCGGATCAGCGAAAAGTACAGGGTCATGCCCAGCGGTACGATCATCCACAGCAGCAACAGGGCTACCGAGGGGCTGACCAGAAACCAGCCGGGGTTGCGCAGACGGCTTTTGCGCAGCGGCTGGGGACGGTCCATATGGGCTTTTGCAGTGGTGGTATTCATGGTCTTCAAAACCGCTTGGGGTCAGGGAGCGGATCTTGTGCAGCAGCAGGGCGTGCCCGCGAAGGGTGCGACTCGGTGTTCCTGGCATGGCGTGTTGCCTGGACCGAGATCTTCGCGGGCAGGCCCGGCGCCTGCAGGTCAGCGTCTACTTGGGGTAGCCCGCGCGTTTCATCTCGCGTTCGGTACTCTGCTGGGCCGAGGCCAGGGCCTGGTCAACCGTGGTCTGGCCGATCAGTGCGGCGGAAAACAGCTTGCCGACCTGGGTACCGATGGCCTGGAACTCGGGGATGGTCACCAGCTGGATGCCGACGTAGGGCACCGGCTTGGCGCTCGGGTCTTTCGGGTTGGCCACCTTGAGCGATTCCAGGGTGATTTTCGCGAACGGCGCGGCCTGCATGTACGCGTCGCTGTAGGTCGAGGCCCGGGTGCCCGGCGGGACGTTGGCGATGCCATCTTCCTTGGCCACCAGGGCCGCGTATTCCTTGGAAGTGGCCCACGCGCTGAAGGTCTTCGCCGCGTCCTTGGCCTTGGAACTGGTGGGAATCGCCAGGGCCCAGGAGTAGAGCCAGGCCGAGCCTTTCTCGGTGACCTGGTGCGGGGCAAAGGTGAAGCCGACATGGTCGGCGACCTTGCTCTGGGTCTTGTCGGTGACGAACGAGCCGGCGACGCTGGCATCGACCCAGATCGCGCACTTGCCGCTGTTGAACAGCGCCAGGTTTTCGTTGAAACCGTTGCTCGACGCGCCGGGCGGGCCGGATTTCTTCATGGTGCCGACGTAGAAGTTCAGGGCGTTCTTCCATTCGGGGCCGGTGAATTCCGGCTGCCACTTCTCGTCGAACCAGCGGGCGCCATAGGCGTTGGCGACGGTGGTGATCAGCGCCATGTTCTCGCCCCAACCGGCCTTGCCGCGCAGGCAGATGCCGTATTGCTCCTTGTCCGGGTGATTGAGCGTGGCGGCGAATTCGCCCAACTGCTCCCAGGTCGGCCGCTCGGGCATGGTGAGGCCGGCGTCCTTGAACAGGTCGGTGCGGTAGTAGGTCATGGAACTTTCGGCGTAGAACGGCAGGGCGAACAGGGTGCCCTTGACCGACAGGCCATCACGTACCGAGGGGAACACATCATCGATGTCGTAGGTGGCGGGCAGGTTGTTCATCGGCTCCAGCCAGCCCTTGGCGCCCCAGAGTGCGGCTTCGTACATGCCGATGGTGAGCACGTCGAACTGGCCGCCCTGGGTGGCGATGTCGGTGGTCAGGCGCTGGCGCAGCACGTTTTCTTCCAGTACCACCCAGTTCAGCCTGATGTCCGGGTGCTCGGCCTCGAAAGTCTTCGACAGCTTCTGCATGCGGATCATGTCGCTGTTGTTGACGGTGGCGATGGTCAGGGTCTGGGCGCCGAAGCTGACGCTGCTGGCGGTCAGGCAGGTGGAGACGAGCAGAGCTTTTGCTATGGCTTTCATCGAACACTCCTCTTCTGGCGCCCGGTGGCGGTCGAAGGTCGGTTTATTGTTGTTGTGTCTTCCTGTGCCCCGGAAGAATCTGTGGCTGATTACAGCCCTCAATCGCCAGCCAGACAAATCCTTGAAGACACTGTGATCGATACTTTTTTGCACTCGATGGGTAGGGCGCGTCTCGTTGAAACCTCCGTACGAAGGCTCAAGGCCGGGTGTTCCGGGGTAGGCGGGCGGGGGTAAATCCGTACAGGATTTTGCGCAATCGGCCGGGGGCGCCCCGAGCGGGGCGCCCGAAGGGGGTCAACCGAGGTTCTGTTCGGTCAGGCGCTGGACGGCCAGGCGGCGATAGTGCGAGGGGGTCATGCCCTTGAGCTGCTGGAAGCGCCGGTTGAAGTTGGAAATGTTGTTGAAACCGGACTCGAAGCAGACATCGGTGACCGGCTTGTCGCCATCGACCAGCAGTTCGCAGGATTTGCTGATGCGCAGGCGATTGACGAACTCGACGAAGCAGCGCCCGGTGGCCTGCTTGAACACCCGGGAGAAGTAGGTGGGCTTCATCCCAGGTAGTCGGCGACTTCTTCCAGCGGCAGTTCCCGGGCGTAGTGGGCGAAAATGTAGTCGACGGCGCGGTTGGTGCGGTCGATATTGTTTTCGTCGGCCAGTTGCGGGGTGGTGACGCCGGAGAGCAACTGGTAGTCGTCGCAGGTGCTGAGCAGTTCCAGCAGGATCAGGAAGTGCCCCAGGCGCGTCACGCCCTGGGAGTCGGCGATGCGTTGCATCAGTTGCGCGGCCTGGCCGATGGTGTCCTTGCAGCGGAACTCGATACCGTACTGGGCCCGTTCCAGCAGCGGCGCCAGGGTTTTCAGCTCGGCGAAGATCTGGTGGCCTTCCTCGAACAGTTCGTCGGTGAAGTTCACCAGCATGTCGCGCTTGGGCACCACCTCGTCTTCGGCCACCTGGCTGATCCAGTTGTGGGGCAGGTTGGGGCCGGTGAGGAACAGGGTGTAGGGATGGAAGTTGCCGATGTAGTCGCCGATGAAGACCTTGCCGGAGCTGGCGACGATCAGGTGCAGCTCGTATTCCTTGTGGAAATGCCAACGTACCAGCGGGCACGGGAAGCCGTGCTGGCGGTAGATGATGGAGAGGCCGTTATGGTCATCCATCAGTTCATAGGAGGGATCGGTGATACGGGTCGTTCGAGTCATTGGAAGCGCTTTTATTATTATTGCTGCTCGATAATGCCTCCTTCGTCGGCCATCTGCCAACCTTGCGCCAGGTTTCGGATAAGCTGAAACAGGCTGGACGGCGTCTATCGTGCCCATTTCCAGGAGCAAAACGGTGAAGAGCGTTCTATTGATCGGTATCGGTTCCGGCCACCCGGAGCAGATCACCCTGCAGGCTATCAGGGCCCTGAATCGCGCCTCGGTGTTCTTCCTGCTGGACAAGGGACGGGCCAAGGCAGAGCTGGTGAACCTGCGCAGGGAGATCTGCGAGCGCTACATCGAACAGCCGGGTTATCGCCTGGTGCAGGTCAGCGACCCGCTGCGAGAGGACGATGAAGATTCCTATGAAGCCGGGGTCGAGCGTTGGCATGCGCAGCGCGCCGGATTGTTCGCCCGGCTGATCGACGAGGAACTGGGCGAGAACGAGTGCGGCGCCTTTCTGATCTGGGGCGAGCCGGGCCTGTATGACAGCACCCTGCGGGTACTGGAGCGGGTAGTGGCGCTTGGCGGCCCGGCGTTCGAGGTCGAGGTGATCCCCGGGATCAGCAGCGTGCAGGCGCTGGCGGCGCGGCATCGAATCCCGTTGAACCGCATCGGCGAACCGATCCGTATCACCACTGGCCGGCGCCTGGAAGCGGCCGACCTGGACAATGTGGTGGTGATGCTCGATGCCCATTGTGCCTTCGGCCAGTTCGTCGACCAGACCCTGGACATCTACTGGGGAGCCTACCTGGGCACCGAGGACGAGCTGCTGGTGAGCGGCAAGTTGCATGAAGTGCACGGACAGATCCGTGAATTGCGTGAGGCTGCCCGGCAACGCAAGGGGTGGATCATGGATACCTACCTGCTGCGTCGCCCGCTGGGTTCGTAGGACAGATCCTGGTAGCAGCGATTTGGCGATATTTCAGGTGTCGCTAAGAGACCGTTCTTACGGAGAAGGAGGGCGATGTCGTTTAGTGTCCGCAGGCTCTCAAAATTCCTGGGATACCTCTGTGGAACGCCATGCGCCCCGTACCCGCTATTGATCGATTTCGTCGCCTGTTCCTGACGCTGGCCCTGTGTCTGTCCAGCCTGCCGGTTTTCGGGCAGTTGCCGGTCGACCTGCCCTACAGCGGCGGAGTGTTCAGCGTCGATCCGGCGACCCTGCAGGTCACCCTGCACCGTGACGATGGCCAGGTCTCGGTACTGAGCGCGCCGGCCTTTTCCGACAGTGCCCGGGCCGACGGATTGACCGGGCGCAGCTGGCGTATCAGCCACGGTGCCAATCGCTTCCGGGTCGAGGCCGGGATCGAGCAGGACGCCTTGCGCCTGTCGATCCGCGCCGATCAGCCGGGGCTGCTGGAGTGGCCGCGGCCCCTGGAGGCCGCAGCCATCGAGGCCTATGCTCTGCCGTTCGGGGAGGGCGCCTATGTCCCCGCTGACGATCGCCAGTGGCTGGACTGGCTGTTGCGCCGCTATGAGCCGGATGCCCTCAACGGCCTGCTGTCGATGCCCTTCTGGAGTGAGTTGCGGGGCGACCACTCGATCACCTGGCTGATCGAAACGCCCTTCGATACCCGTTTCGGCATGATCGAGCAGGATTCGCGACCGTTGCCGCGGATCAGTCACGAGTTCAACCGGTTGGCCGGGGACGCGCCCTTCACGGTCAGCATCAGGGTCGGCCCGGCCGATCCGTTGTATGGCGCGCGTTTCTATCGCCAGTGGCTGGAGGCCCGTCACCGCCTGGTTTCGCTGAAACAGAAAATTGCCCGGCAGCCGCTGGTCGCCCGGCTTGGCGGGGCCGCGCATATCTATCTGTGGGGGGCGGGGCCGCTGAAAACTGCGGATATCAAGGACTGGCCGGCGTTCCTGAGGTTTTTTGCCGCGCGTCGCCAGGATCATCGGCACCTGGCATCGAGGTTGTGGGCGGCGTTCGACCCACCGGCACGGGAAAGTTTCGAGGCCGCGTTGCAGGAGGCCGGTGACTGGAAGAGCGGGGTGTCGCTGTTTCGTCGGCGCGAGGTGACCCGTGCGCTCAATACGGCATTGCAGGCGGCGTTGCCACTGGTGCCGGTCGAGCCGCTGCCGGGCAATCACGATCCGGCGGCGAATGTGGCCTGGGGGCAGCAGGTCCGCGGGCAGTTGCTCGACGCGTTCGGCCCCTGGCTGGCATCGCCCCGGCGCTGGGGCGGCGGTCTGTCGCTGGAGACCGTGGAGGCGCTGCGCAAGGCCGGCCTGAGCCGGGCCTGGCTGGGGGCGGACGACTGGCGCGATGCGCTGTGGCACCCCGAGGCGGTGGAGGCGGCCAAGGCTGCCGGTTATCTGGTGGCGGTGTATGACAGCTACGGCAGTGCGCATCCCTCCAACCTGCGGGCCACCTGGGCCACGGCGCAGATGGGCGACGAACTGGCGGCGGCGGGCTATCGCGACAGCCGGGGGAAAAGCTGCGCGGCTTCAATGGCCGTGGGGTCTATGTCAATTCCCGGGTGGTCGAACCCTATGCGCAACGGCGTATCAGTGCGGTTGCCCGTGGCGCCCGCCTGAACAGCTACTTTCTCGATGTCGATGCCGCCGGTCCCGAGTTCAGGGACTATACCCCGGGCCGGGAAACCAGCGAGCGCGAGGATGCCGAGGCGCGCAGGCGCCGCTTGCAGTTTCCCGGCACCGAGCTGGGGCTGGTCACCGGCAGCGAGGGTGGGGTGGCCTTCTATGTGCCCAGCATCGCCTACAGCCATGGCATCGCCACCCAGCCGTTCGCCTGGATGGACCCGGATATCGGCAAGAACAAGCAGTCGCCGTTCTACCGTGGCGGGTACTGGCCGCCGGAGACCCCGGACCTGTATTTCAAGCCGATACCGCTCAAGCCGGCGGTCGCCCGCTTCGTCACCTCGGCGCAGTTTCGCCTGCCGCTGTATCAGCTGGTGTTCCACGACAGCCTGGTCAGCACCCACCATTGGGAATATGGCTCGCTGAAGTTCTCCAGCGAGCGGGAAACCACGGCGTTGCTGCAGTTGCTGTACATGGTGCCGCCCCTGTATCACCTCAACGACCAGGTGCTGGCCCGCGATCTGCCGTTTATTCGGGCCTATGACAAGGTGTTCCGGCCGTTGCACGAAAGGCTGTTCACCGAGCGGCTGAGCGATTTCCAGGTGTTTTCGGCCGATCGCCTGGTTCAGCGTACCTCGTTCAGCGACGGCACCCTGATCACGGTGAACTTCGCCAGGAAACCCGCCCGTTCGCCGGAGGGCCGGCTGTTGCCGCCGCGTTCGGCCCTGGTGCTGGCGCCGGATCGGGGGCCGCAACTGATCGAGATCGCCCGGTTGTTCCTGCCTTCGACATGAGGCCTCAGGCCTTGCGGTTTTTCGCCTCGATCCACTGGGCCATGTACTGGGTGCTCTTGTGATGGTGATGCCGCAGCATGGCGCCGGTGAAGTTGTCGCGCCGATGTTGTGCCAGTCGCTGCCGGCATTGCTCGATACGCGCCACCAGGGCCGGGCCGTGCTGGCGCCGGTCGTAGCGGGCGGCCAGCAAGGCGTGGCCGGCGGCCTGGGCCTGCCGCCAGGCCGCCGGGTCCTGGTAGAGCTGCACGGCGGCCGCGGCCAGGGCTTCGGCGCGGGTCTCGATGGCGCCGGGCCAGGGCAAGTCGCCGTGCATGGCTTCGGCACCGATCGGCGTGGTGACGTTTGGCGTGCCGCAGAGCATGGCATCGGCGAGCTTGCCCTTGATCCCGGCGCCAAAGCGCAACGGTGCCAGGCAGATGCGCGCCGCACTCATGACCTGCAAGGCATCCTCGGCCCAGTTCAGCACGTGAAAGCCCTGGGTCGGGTTATGCAGGGCGGTGGCCTTGGGCGGTGTATAGGCGCCGTAGACGTGCAGTTGCGCGCTCGGCAATTGCTGGCGGATCAGCGGCCAGAGGGTGGTTTTCATCCAGAGCACCGCGTCCCAGTTCGGTGCGTGGCGAAAGTTGCCGATGCTGAGGAAATGCGCGCGCTCCTCGAACGGCCGAAAGGCAGCGGGCTGATCGAGCATCAGCGGGCACCAGTGCAGCAGCGCCGGCGGCAGCCGGAACTGCTCGGTCAACAGGCGAATCTCGACATCGGAGATCATCAGGCTCAGGTCCGAGCGGTAGATCGCCGCGATCTCGCGCTGGGCCTGATCGGTTTCGCTCATCTGCTGGAACACCTGCGGCAGGTCGGGGGCAAACAGCGTGCTGAAGTCGTTCGGGTCCGGATCGGCCTTCAGGCGTTCCTTGAGCTGCTGCTGGCGGGCGTCGCGCAGGCTTTGCAGGTCGGAGGTTTCCAGCACGCGGATGGCGTCGGGGCAGTGCTTCTCGACCCTCCAGCCGAACTGCTCCTCCATCATGAAGCGGTCGAACAGCACCACATCCGGCTGCAGGGCGGTGATGAAGGTGTCGAAGCTGCTGTTGTTGAGCTCGATGGCCTGTTCGTCGATTCCCAGGCTCTGCAGGTCGGCCTTGTGCTCGCCGACGCTGGCGGGGCTGGCGAAGGTGATGTGCCAGCCGGCTTCGAGGAAGCTTTCGAGAATCTGCATCATGTGCCCACCGGCGGCCGAGGAACGGGGTTCGGGCCAGACATAACCGATGACCAGGACGGTGGTGGTGCCGGTGGCACTCATGGGCGGGGCTTCCTTGAAACGGGCAGGGTGAAAGGGGGCGCAATTAAACCACAGCGGCCGTCGAGATTGACCTGCTCCCGCGCACTGCGTAGCCTTGCAGGTTCGAGGTTCTTCGGCATCCGGCCGAAGCTAAGATGGGAACGCGGCAAGCCGCGGCTGCCCCCGCAACTGTGAGCGGTTTGATAGTCTTGCCTGGCCACTGCCCCTTGGGGCGGGAAGGCGCAAGACCCGGTGATCGGGCGACTGCCGAACACCCGCCCGCAAGCCAGGAGACCTGCCTCGTGACAGAATTTCACTTAAACCGGGCGGGGTGATCCGGTGGCGAACCTACCCGCGCCTGTTCCGGCAGCGGTTCTCGTCCCGTATGCCCGCTATTTTTGCCAAGGGGCATCCCGATGAAAACACTGGCCAAGCTTCCTGTCACCATCGTCACCGGCTTCCTCGGCTCGGGCAAGACCACCTTGTTGCGCCACATGCTCGACAACGCCCAGGGCCGCCGCATCGCGGTGATCGTCAACGAATTCGGCGAACTCGGCATCGATGGTGAAATCCTCAAGCAGTGCTCGATCGGTTGCACCGAGGAAGAGGCGGTCGGTCGCGTCTTCGAACTGGCCAATGGCTGCCTGTGCTGCACCGTGCAGGAAGAGTTCTTCCCGGTGATGCGCGAACTGGTGGCACGGCGCGGCGATCTGGACCACATCCTCATCGAAACCTCCGGCCTGGCGTTGCCCAAACCGCTGGTCCAGGCGTTCCAGTGGCCGGAAATCCGCAGTGCCTGCACCGTCGATGCGGTGATCACCGTGGTCGACAGCCCGGCGGTGGCCGCCGGTACCTTCGCCGCCTTCCCCGACCAGGTGGACGCCCAGCGCAAGCTCGACCCGAACCTGGACCACGAGTCGCCGCTGCACGAACTGTTCGCCGACCAGTTGTCCAGCGCCGACCTGGTGATTCTCAACAAGACCGACCTGATCGCCCCCGAAGACCTGGCCAAGGTCCGCCTGGAAGTGGCCGAGGAACTGCCACCGGCGGTGAAGATCGTCGAGGCCAGCAGCGGTCGCCTGCCGCTGGACGTGCTGCTCGGCCTGGGTGCCGGCTCCGAAGAACATATCGACAGCCGTCACAGCCACCACGATCACCACCACGACGGCGATGATCACGACGATCATGACCACGATGCCTTCGACTCGATCTCCATCGACCTGCCGCAAGCCGATGAAAGCCTGCTGCTCGATGCCCTGACGCAACTGGTGGTCAAGCACGGCATCCTGCGGGTCAAGGGCTTCGCGGCGATCCCGAACAAGCCGATGCGCCTGCTGATCCAGGGCGTGGGCACCCGTTTCGACAAGCACTTCGACCGTGCCTGGGGCGCTGACGAGCCGCGTGTCACCCGCCTGGTGCTGATCGGTCAGGAACTGGATGCCGCCCTGCTCGAGTCGACCCTGCGCGCGGCGCTGACGGTCTGACCCCATGCACCTGCTCAGGACCCAGCCCGGCGGTTTCGTGTCGGACGACAACATTGCCGACCTGGGACAGACCCCCGCCGAGTTGGTGATCCTGTGCAGCGGTGATTCCAGCCTGGCGTTGCTCGCCGAAGCGGCGCAGCAACTGCCGGACGATTACCCCAGCCTGCGCCTGGCCAACCCGATGCAGGTGCAGAATCATGCCTCGGTCGACCTGTATGTCGACCAGGTGCTGCAACACGCCAAGGTGATCCTGCTGTCGTTGCACGGCGGGATCGGCTATTGGCGCTACGGCATCGAGCGCCTGGTGCAACTGGCCGAGCGCGGCGTGGCGCTGATCCTGGTGCCGGGCGATGACCGTCCCGACCCGGAACTGAGCGCCCTGGGCAACGTCCCGGCGGCCGAGGCCGAACGGCTCTGGCATTTCCTGCGCCAGGGGGGGCTGGGTAACGCCCTGCAACTGTTCAATTGCCTGGCCAGTACCTGGCTGGGGCGCGATTACCCGTGGCACGAGCCTCGCGCCTTGCCGCGCACGGCGATCTACCACCCCCGCGTGGTCGATGCGCGACTGGCGGATTGGCGTACCGACTGGCAGGCCGACCAACCAGTAGCGGCGCTGCTGTTCTATCGTTCGCACCTGCAGGCGGCCAACACCGCCTTCGTCGATGTGTTCTGCCAGCGCCTGCAGGCGGCCGGGCTGAACCCGTTGCCGATCGCCGTGGCCAGCCTCAAGGAGCCGGCCTGCCTGGCGACGGTCGAGGACTGGCTGGACGAAGTGTCGGCGGCGGTGATCCTCAATACCACCGGTTTTGCCCAGTCGACCCCCGAGGCGCCGCACCTGCGGCCGTTCCGCCGTGACATTCCGGTGATCCAGGCCATCTGCGCCCAGGACAACGAGCCCGGCTGGCAGGCCAGCGAGCAGGGCCTGGGGCCGCGGGACCTGGCGATGCACATCGCCTTGCCGGAACTGGACGGACGGATCATCAGCCGGCCGATCAGCTTCAAGGACCTGGCCTGGCGCAGCGAGCGCAGCCAGAGCGACGTGGTCTGCTACCGGGCCCAGCCCGAGCGCATGGACTTCGTCGCCGAACTGGCGCGGCGCTGGGTCGACCTGGCACGGCTGGACAACGGCGCCAAGCGCATCGCTCTGGTCCTGGCCAACTATCCGACCCGTGACGGCCGCATCGGCAACGGTGTCGGCCTGGACACGCCGGCCGCGGCGCTGAATATCCTGCGGGCCTTGCAGGCGCAGGGCTACCCGGTTGCCGAACTGCCCGAGAGTGGCACCGGCCTGATCCAGGCCCTGCTCGGCGGCGTCAGCAACGATCTCGACAGCCTCGATCTGCGACCCTGCCGGCAGAGCCTGGCGCTGGCCGAATACCAGGCCCTGTTCGAGCAATTGCCCGAGGCCAACCGCCAGGCGATACTGGCTCGCTGGGGGCAGCCGGAAAACGACCCGATGTGCCGCGACGGGCGGATGATGGTCGCCGGGCTGCGCCTGGGGCTGACCTTCGTCGGCATCCAGCCGGCCCGTGGTTATCAGGTCGACCCGAGTGCGGTCTACCACGATCCGGACCTGGTGCCGCCCCATGGCTACCTGGCGTTTTATTTCTGGTTGCGCCACCGCTATGGTGCCCACGGCGTGATCCATGTCGGCAAGCATGGCAACCTGGAGTGGCTGCCGGGCAAGGGGGTCGGTCTGTCGCAGCACTGCTGGCCGGATGCGCTGCTGGGGCCGCTGCCGAATATCTATCCGTTTATCGTCAACGACCCGGGCGAGGGGGCCCAGGCCAAGCGCCGGACCCAGGCGGTGATCATCGATCACCTGATGCCGCCGCTGACCCGTGCCGAAACCTACGGCCCGTTGCGCGACCTGGAACTGCTTGCCGACGAATACTACGAAGCGCAACTGCTCGACCCACGCCGGGCCCGGGAGTTGCAGCGCGACATCCTCAAACTGGTACGCGAGACGCAGATCGACCGCGAGCTGCAGCTGGATGCCGGGCTCGACAGCGATGCCGACGCAGCGATCTGGCTGCCGCGCCTGGACACCTACCTCTGCGACCTCAAGGAGTCGCAGATCCGCGATGGCCTGCACGTGTTCGGCGAGTCGCCGCAGGGACGGCTGCGCATCGATACCCTGCTGGCCCTGCTGCGTATTCCCCGCGGTGACGGGCGAGGTGCCCGGTCGAGCCTGCTGCGGGCGTTGGCCAAGGCCTTCGAACTGGGCTTCGACCCGCTCGACTGTAACCTGGCCGAACCCTGGACCGGCTGCCGTCCGGAGGCGCTGCGCGACCTCGGCGCGGCCACCTGGCGCACCGCCGGCGACAGTCGCGAGCGCCTGGAACTGTATGCCGCAGCCTTGATCGAGCAGGCCCTGGCGGGGCTCGCCGAGCTGCCGGACAGCGAGGCATGGGCCGATGTGCGCAGCATCATCGACGGGCTGCTCGAACAGGTGGCGCCGCGGCTCGATGCTTGCGGGCCGGCGGAAATGCAGGGCCTGCTTGCCGCCCTCGACGGGCGCTTCGTCCCGGCCGGTCCCAGTGGTGCACCGAGCCGCGGGCGACTGGACGTGTTGCCTACCGGGCGCAATTTCTTTTCCGTGGACGTACGCAACCTGCCGACCACCACGGCCTGGCGCATCGGTTTCCAGTCGGCCAACCTGATTCTCGAGCGACATCTGCAGGACCACGGCGACCACCTGCGTCAGCTTGGCCTGTCGGTCTGGGGCACGGCGACCATGCGCACCGGCGGCGACGACATCGCCCAGGCCATGGCGCTGATGGGCGTGCGGCCGGTCTGGGCCACCGGCAGCCAGCGGGTCGACGACTTCGAGATCCTGCCGCTGAGCCTGCTGGACCGCCCTCGGGTGGACGTGACCCTGCGGGTTTCCGGGTTCTTCCGTGACGCCTTCGCCAACCTGATCCGCCTGTTCGACGCGGCGGTGCAGGCGGTGGCGGCGTTGGACGAACCCGAGGACCTGAACCCCCTGGCGGCCCGCGTTCGCCAGGAGCGCGAGCAACTGCAGGCGCAGGGCCTGGATGCCGAGCAGGCCGCACGCCAGGCCGGTTGGCGGATCTTCGGCGCCAAGCCGGGCGCTTATGGCGCGGGTGTGCAGAATGCCATCGACGGGCGCCTGTGGCAGAGCCGCGAGGACCTCGCCGAGGTCTACCTGAACTGGGGTGGCTACGCCTATGGCGGCTCCGACGAGGGTACCGCGGCCCGGGCGCCGTTCGCCCGACGCCTGAGCCAGGTCCAGGCCGTGTTGCAGAACCAGGACAACCGCGAGCATGACCTGCTCGATTCCAACGACTACTACCAGTTCCAGGGTGGCATGCTGGCGGCGGTGGAAAGCCTCAGTGGCAAAACCGCCGCCAGCTATCATGGCGACCACAGCCAGCCGGACCTGCCGAAGATCCGCACGCTCAAGGAGGAGTTGAACCGGGTGATCCGCTCGCGGGCGGCCAACCCCAAGTGGATCGACGGGGTCAAGCGCCATGGCTACAAGGGTGCCTTCGAGCTGGCGGCGACGGTCGACAATCTGTTCGCCTTCGATGCCACCAGCCAGCTGATCGACGATCACCAGTACGCGTTGCTGGCCGATGCCTACCTGCTGGATGCCGACACCCGCGCGTTCGTCCGCGAGCACAACCCCCATGCCTTGCGCGACATGACCGAGCGCCTGCTGGAAGCCCAGCAGCGCGGGCTGTGGCGTGAGCCGGGGGACTACCGCGAGGCGCTGGAAAACCTGCTGCTGGATATTGAAGAAGATGCCTGAGGACTATGCACCATGACTGACTCCCCGCATTTCCCGCTGTCGGCGGTGGTCGGTGCCGATGCGCTGAAGCTGGCGCTGTGCCTGACCGCCATCGACCCGAAGATCGGCGGCGTGCTGATCGAGGGGCCGCGCGGCATGGCCAAGTCGACCCTGGCCCGTGGCCTGGCCGACCTGCTGGCCAGCGGGCAGTTCGTCACCTTGCCCCTGGGGGCCACCGAGGAGCGCCTGGTCGGCACCCTCGACCTGGACGCGGCACTGGGGGAGGGCCGCGCGCAGTTTTCCCCCGGCGTGCTGGCCAAGGCCGACGGCGGCGTGTTGTATGTCGATGAGGTGAACCTGCTGGCCGATCATCTGGTGGACCTGCTGCTCGATGTGGCGGCCAGCGGCACCAACCTGGTGGAGCGCGACGGCATTTCCCATCGGCATGCGGCGCGCTTCGTGCTGATCGGTACCATGAACCCCGAGGAAGGCGAGCTGCGCCCGCAATTGCTCGACCGTTTCGGCCTGAATGTCGCCCTGAGCGGCCAGCCGGAACCGGCCGAGCGGACGCAGATCATTCGGCGCCGGCTGGATTTCGACAGCGACCCGCAGGCCTTCTGCGACCAGTGGGCAACACAACAGCAGGTGCTGCGCGAGCGTTGCGAACGGGCCCGGGCGTTGTTGCTGGAAATCGACCTGGATGATCGGGCGATGGCCGCGATCAGCGAGCGCTGTTTTGCCGCCGGGGTCGATGGCCTGCGCGCCGACCTGGTCTGGCTGCGGGCGGCCCGTGCCCACGCCGCCTGGCGGGGAGCGCGGCAGATCGCCGACGAGGATATCGAGGCGGTCGCCGAGTTTGCCTTGCGTCATCGGCGTCGCGAGAACTCGCCCGCAACCTCGTCAAGCCCTCCTGCCGGCGCGCCACAGAACCGCCCCGATCCGGCGCCGGGCACGGAGCAGGCCCAGGGGCAATGGGGTGAACTGCCGGCCAAGGCCATGGCCATGGGGGCTCGTCGGGACATTCCGAGCTGGCCAAAAAAGCCCTAGGCATTCGCCCTCGACTCAAGCCGGGGGCGAATGCCAGAACCGGCGCGGGTGAGGTTCCCGGAGGCCGCCAGGGTGCGGCCCGGGGTGCGGCGAGCGGGGCGATCGATTGGCTCGGGACGCTACTGGGCGGGCGGCCGAAGGCCCGCCGCGATCTGCGTTTTCGCTTGCGCAGCAGTACGGCCCACGAATTGTGGCTGGTGATCGTCGATGCATCGGCTTCCACCCGTCGACATCAGGCCCTGAGCGATGCCAAGGGGCTGCTCGCGCAGTTGTTCGACGATGCCTATCGCCAGCGGGCACGCCTGGCATTGTTGACCGCCAGTGGCAGCCGGCCGCAGTGGCAGGTCCAGGGGCTGAAGGCCTCCAGTGGCCTGGCGGGCTGGTTGGAGAACCTGGGGGCGGGCGGCGGAACGCCGTTGCTGGCGGCCTTGCAGGAGGCCGGCCACTGGTTGGCCGTCAGGCAGCGGCGTTTTGCCGAGGAGCGGCAGCGGGTATTGGTCTTGACCGATGGGCGCCTGAAGGCCTGGACGGGGTTGGCGCCATTCAATTGCCCGACATTACTGGTCGACCTGGAGAAGGGGCCGATTCGCCTGGGGCGGGCGCGGCAACTGGCCAGTGAACTCGGGGCCGATTATCGGCACATCGAGCTGCTCTAACTTCAGCTACCAACGTTGTGTCCATTTGATCGCATTCGCGGGCAAGCCACGTTCCTGCAGATATTGCGGCGTGTCTTGCTCGGTTACTGTAGGGGCAGGGTTTGCCCGCGAAGCTTATCGCTTTAAAGATCGAGAATCAGGCCGAGAAAGTCCAGGGCTGCAAGTCGTAGCCCTTCTTGCTCAATTCGGCACGGGCCTGTTCCAGAACGGATTTCAACTGCGCCAGGTTCGAATAGTCACTGCAAGAGATCTGCCGGCGGTCGATGCTGTTGTTGGTGCGATCGATTACGGTCAGGCTCAGGTCGCCTTTGTCTTGTGCTGTCCAGGCCACGCATTGGAAGGGTTTGAATGCGTTGCCGGCCATCAGGAGTGCTTCGTTGAAACGGAGCGGGGCGTTCATGGGGTCTTCTCTCAAGTATGCCCAAACAGTGTGTCAGCCGTCGGCTGGGCGCACCGTCGCGGCTGGTTACTTGTACTGATGTCCGCTGAGGGGCATCAGGTCACACGGGAAATACAGTTTTTTTCAACTTTTTTTCAGTGCCTCCAACAAGACTCTCGAATACCGAAATGGTTTCACCGTTATGTTTGGCGCGTTCGATCGGCTTTCGCCCTTATGCTCAATCGGTACAAGTTAGCGTCAATTTCTTGCTAGTGTTACAGCCAGGTTTGCCAAATTACTGTTTCTAATAAAATTTTATAATTCAGGCGCCAGGGAGCTGTCATGCAAGAAGCCACACCGCTAAGGCGTCTCCTGGTGGTCGATCCCTGCAACGACTGCCACCAGTTGCTTCCCGGCCTGCGCAGCATTGGCTGGGATGTCGACAGTTGCGAGCTCGAGGCGGCGGTCGATCGGCCCTGCGATATCGGCCTGTTGCGCCTGCAACCGTTTCATCTGGAGCGCCCCGATGCGGTCAAGGACCTGATCAGTCGCAGCGGCACCGAATGGATCGCGGTGCTCAGCCAGGAAGTCCTGCGTCTGCAGAACGTGGGTGACTTCGTCTGCGAGTGGTTCTTCGATTTTCATACTTTGCCCTTCGACGTTTCCCGCGTACAGGTGACATTGGGTCGCGCCTTCGGCATGGCGCGCCTGCGCGGGCAGGGGCCGGCCCCTGTCGAACCGCCGGAGCACGAGTTGCTCGGCGACAGCCGGTCGATCCGCGAGTTGCGCAAGCTCCTCGGAAAACTGGCGCCGACCGAGTCGCCGGTGTTGATCCGGGGTGAAAGCGGGACCGGCAAGGAACTGGTCGCCCGCACCCTGCACCGTCAGTCACAGCGCCACGCCAAGCCCTTCGTGGCGATCAACTGCGGGGCGATTCCCGAGCACCTGATCCAGTCCGAACTGTTCGGCCACGAGAAGGGCGCCTTTACCGGAGCGCACCAGCGCAAGGTCGGGCGCATCGAGGCAGCCAATGGCGGGACGCTGTTTCTCGACGAAGTCGGCGACCTGCCGCTGGAGCTGCAGGCCAACCTGTTGCGCTTTCTCCAGGAAAAACACATCGAGCGGGTGGGCGGCAGCCAACCGATCCCGGTCGATGTGCGGGTCCTGGCTGCGACCCACGTCGATCTGGAAGCCGCGATCGCTGCCGGGCGCTTTCGCGAGGATCTCTATTACCGCCTGAATGTACTGCAGGTGGTGACGGCGCCGCTGCGTGAACGCCACGGTGACGTGCGGATGCTGGCCAACCATTTCTCCCATTTCTACAGCCAGGAAACCGGGCGGCGACCGCGCAGTTTCAGCGAGGAGGCGCTGGTCGCCATGGGCAACCATGGCTGGCCGGGCAATGTGCGCGAGCTGGCCAACCGGGTCCGGCGTGGCCTGGTGCTGGCCGAGGGGCGGCAGATCGAGGCCGGTGACCTGGGCCTGGCCAGCGAATCCAGTGCCCAGCTGGCCATGGGTACCCTGGAGGATTACCTCTATCAGGCCGAGCGCCAGGCGTTGTGCGATGTGCTCAATCGGCATGGCGACAACATGAGTATCGCCGCGAAGGTGCTGGGGATTTCCCGGCCGACGTTCTACCGGCTGCTGCACAAGCATCAGATTCGCTAGGCACTGGAGGCTGCCCAGGCAGGTATGGCGCCGTTCACAGGCGCCTCTGCCACGGCGATGGCCGGGGCAGAGGGCGCCATCAGGCTGGATCAGAAGTAGTAGGGGAATTTCAGGCTGAAGCTGAAGTCCGGGGCGTCGGGGGTCATGCCCAGGGACAATTGTGGAACGATGGTCAGGTTCGGCGTGGCGGCGATGGTCATGCCGACGTTGAAATAGCCGGCGTTGGCGTCGCTG
Source organism: Pseudomonas sp. Tof1 (assembly GCF_055390395.1). Classification (NCBI taxonomy): domain Bacteria; kingdom Pseudomonadati; phylum Pseudomonadota; class Gammaproteobacteria; order Pseudomonadales; family Pseudomonadaceae; genus Pseudomonas; species Pseudomonas sp. Tof1. The sequence continues at coordinate 3,043,398 of NZ_AP024344.1, forward strand.
CCCACTACACTTTGCCAGCTCTGCCCATCGGGCTTGAGTTTGCTTTTGCGTTGCACCAGGTCGGACACCGAGAACGACATACTCATCTTTTCGTTCAAGGCGAAGGCAACGCCCGCACCGAACTGGTAGCTGTCGCCGATACTGACCTTGCCTGGCTGCGTGACGCCCTGCTGGGCGCTGATGTCGCTGAAGGAGTCCTCGAAGTTGTGGGTGTAGGCGAACGTGCCGAACAGTACCGCCGGGTCGAATGTCTTGACCAGCGAGAGGCCGGTGGTGAGCGCCCAGACGCCATTGCCGGTGGGCAGGTCCTCAGGCACGAACAGGCTGCTGCTCTTTGGCGACTGGACAAATTTTATGCCGAAAGGGTCTTTGCCGGTCGGCGCCTTGAGCCTGACGCTGACCACCGCATCCGGCAGGCTTTCCGTTTCATCGAGGAATTTGTAGGCCACCCCGAAGTTCACGTCACCGAGTGTCGGGTCGCGTGTCACGGTGTCTTCCACGGTCGAGGCGGCGCTGCCACCGTTGCCACCGCCGGATTGATAGGTGGACTCGCGATAGATGACCGGAGCGTTAATGTCGAACTGCCAACGGTTTTCATAGTTGTAGCGAGCCGTCAGATCCAGCGTCCAGGTATCGGCCTTGATCCGATCGAGGTTGATGGTGCCGAGGAAAATCGAATCCAGTGCGAGGAAACCGTTCAGCGTCAGCTGCCGGGTGTCATAACGCGAATAGGTGATGCCCGTTTCGACACTGAACTTGCCATTGCCGAAGAAGCCGCTGGCTTCGTTGTACAGGTCGGAAACACTCTGGGCCGGTGCCGAATCATCCTTGAGCGACTGGCCATAGGAGGCCCCGGAGGTCCCTGCCGCGGCACCTGGGGCATTGGCGCTGGCCCCCGCCACCGCCTGGCCCTTTCTCAGGTCGGCCGGCGATTTGACCAGGCGTTTGGGCGGCGGCGCCGCCGGCTGGTCCTCGACCTGTCGAACCCGCTGTTCCAGCACCGAAAGCGCCTGTTGCTGTTGAACGTAACGCTGTTTGAGCTCCAGAAGTTCCTGTTTCAGGGCCTCCACCTCGGCGTCAGGTGCCGCTTGCAACATCGCTGCCGGGAAAAGTGTCCCCACACAAATTGCCGCCCGCAGAGAAAACGATCGGTACATGAAATTAGCCATCCCTTACTGACTTCCAATGGTCGAAAGTGAGCGTAGTTCAGAATCCCATGTTGCGTAGGCCTTTGAGTTGGGTCAGGTTGCAGTCCAAGGCTCCCACTGTCTGCAGGTTGTTCTGCAATACCACATTGAGTTGAGTCATGTTGTGGACCAGGTTCTGGCCACCGAGCAGGGCGGTGGACTGCAGGACGCCACCCTGGGCGATCTGCTGCAGCGAATGGCCCTGGTTGTTGCTGGCCGCGATCGCCATCTGAATGCCGCCGGAGACCGCGGAAACCGTGATATTGCCGGCCGCGCCAGAGCCGCTGATGCTACCGCCGCTGTTGAGAATCTGTCCGACCTGCTGGCCGCTGACGGGGGCCTGGTTGGCTTCGCTGACGTTGATGGCGACATTGTTGTAGGCGCTGTTGCCATCGCCGGCGGCACGGACCACCTGGGTCACGCCGGCCGAGGTGGTGAAACCGTTGCCGCCAACCACCGTGCCGGAGCCCGGGGCGGTAGGGGAGCCGTTGCCCTGGGTGCTGTAGGTGGAAACGTAGAACTGCGGTTTGACCGTCGATTGCTGGATCTGCAGGCTGGTGGTTGCGCCGATGATGTCGCCACTGGCGTTTTTCCAACTGCTTTGCATCACGACGCCGAAGCTGATGATGCGTCCCGGCATGACATAACGGCCACGCAGCTCGGACAGTTCCTGATCCTTGATTTCGATGGGTTTGAAGGGTGATGTCGCCTGTGCGGGCAGGCAGGCGAATGCCAGGCAACTCACGACCAGCCAGTGTGGAGTTTTCATCTGTTGCTCCCGGGGCTTCCTGCTCCCTTACTCGTTACTGCACTTCAGAAAAAATCGCTCTGGATAAAGCCGAAATCCATCAGCTCGGCGTCTTTGACCGGATTGAAGGTATCCAGCTTGTCTTTCGCCGTGAGCGGGGCCGGCGGGGCCAGCAGAGCGTTGGTCTTGTCATAGCCGGGGCCGACGATGGCAAACACGATGCCATTCCAGCCCTTTGCGAAATCCGCGGCAGCGTAGCGCTTGTGGCCAAGCACCGGGTCGCCGATGTACACCCAGTCCTTGTCCGCGCGCTGCATCACCACGAAATGCTTGTAGCCGCGGATATCCATCAGCACCACCACCGGAATGCTGACACTGGTCAGCTTGTCGGCGGGTATGCGATAGCCGCGGGCGCGCATGCCGATGCTCTCGACGTAGCGCTTCATGTCCAGCATGGAGAAACCGTGGGTCTTGACCAGTTCCGCATCGGAAGTGGTCAGCATGCCCTTGATCACCTGCTCCTCGTCGACATCCAGCCAGTAGGCCTGGCGCAGCACCGTGGCCAGGGCGGCGGCGCCGCAACTGAAATCGGTTTTCTGCTGGACCAGGTTGGCGAAACGCCGTTCGCGGATGCTCTGTACGTTCTTGTAGAAGACGCTGGCGCCGGGCAGGCCGGGGACCGCCATGGTGGCGGCCTGGGTCAGGTCGCAAAGGCCGATCAGCAAGGCAAGGACGAGAATACGCATGGTCGATACGCCTTCAGGTGCGGAAAAAAGAGCCCCGTTTCCGGGGCTCTCTGCTGTCGCGACTACATGCAGGCTTTGCAACCGGCGGCGATGGACAGCGAGTTGCTTTGCTGGTTGCCCACCCCGGCCGAAACGTTGATGCCAGCGTTGCCGGACATGTGGTTGGCCGAGTTGTTCATGCTGGCGTTGTTGGTGACAACGTTTTTCCAGCCGTTGGGAGTGAGCACTTGCTGGGTCCAGTAGCCGGCCAGTTCAACAGAGCCTTGTTCCTTGAAGGTGAACTTCTGGTCATCGTTGTCATGACCACCCTTGTAGCCATGGCCATGATGATCGTCGTCACCCTTGATCGTGCCGGAGCCGGTGCCCTTGTAGCTGCCCTTGAGATCGATGGTGCCCTTGAGGGTTTCTTTCTCATAGGCTTGCACGCCACTGTTGGTCACCAGCAGGCCGCTTTCGGTCTGGTTGGCGGCGGCGGCGGCGGTGGCTACGCGGCCACCGGAGACGGCGATGGCCAGGTTGTTTTTCTGTTGGTTGAAGTTGCCGGCGGTGATGTTGACGCCCATGTTGCCGGAGCCATTGTTGCCGGAGTTGTTCATCGACGCATTGTTCTGGGTCGATTGGTTGAGCACGACGTTGTTGGTGTTGGTCTGGGTGGCGCTGCTGGCCGAGACGGCGGTACCGAAGATGAAACTTTCGTCGGCGGTGGCCAGTGCGGCGGCGTTGTCCTGTTGGTTGCCGTCGCCGGCTGCAACGTTGGCGCCCATGTTGCCGCTCGAGCCGTTCAGCGAGTCATTGGCACTGGCGTTGTTCCTGGTGCCCTGGTTGATCACGGCGTTGTTGTGGCTGTACTGGGTGTCGATCACGGCGGCGCCGGCGCCGGCGGTGATCTGCAGCAGGGTGCCGAGGTCAGGACCTTTGGGGCCATGGTGACCATGGCCGTGGTTGTTGCCGCCTGCCTGGGCGGCCATTGCCATGACTGCGGCCAGTGCGAACACCAGTGGTTTGAGAGCCATTGTAGGTTTCATGATGTATCTCCGTGCTTATTAGTTGGTTAAGTGTTGGTACTTTCTAATTGCACTGCTCGGGTCAGTCGGCGACCCGGATACTGAGGGTGTTGGCCATGCGGTTCCCCACCCCCGCGCTCTGGTTCACCTGAATCACGCCCCGGCTGCCGGTGAAGGCCTGGTCGCTGGTAACGACCTGGCGACTGCCTGGGGTGCCGGATGAACCGGAGTTGGGTGACAGCGCCACGTTCTGTTGCGACAGGGCGCTGTCATCGACGCTCTGCGGCGCAGCACTGATGCTGATGCGCACGGCGTTGATCATCTGGTTGTTGGCGCCGGCGGACTGGTTGACGCCCACCATGCCGGTGCCATTGCTGAAGGCGTTGCCCTGGATGGCCGCCTTGGCGTTGATCGCCGTGCTGGCCGGGGTTCTGAGCTTCTGGGTCAGGGCGGTCGATGCGCTGGCGTCGGTGCCGATGGCGATCGCACGACTGTTGATCTGTTGCTGCTGGTCGCCGGCGGCCTGGTTGACCATGAGGCTGCCCTTGTACTGCTGGCCGGAGTTGTTGATCACGGCATTGTCATTGGCGGTCACGCCACTGTCGGCGTAGGCGGTGAAACTGCTGAACAGGGCGAGAAAAAGCAGGGTGCGCTTCATTTCATTGCCCCTTGCCGATGGCGTTGAGGGCACCCATGCCGGCCGACAGCCCGCGATTGACCGTATTGGCGATGCTGGCACCGCTGCCGCCACCGTGTCCGGAGGACAGGCCCGGCAGGCCGTTGGGGTTGCTCAGGCCGGGCATGTGCTCGGTATGGACCGTGATCACACGGTTAACGGTTGCGCCGGTGCTGATGCCGGCGATATCACCGTCGCTCAGTTCCATGCCGTTGGTCAGCGAGATGACACGGGCAGAGGGGTTGGCATTGACCGTAGTCGGATTCGGATCAGGCTGCAGGGGCGGGCGGCCGTACATTTGCGGTTGGACGGTGCGCTCGAGGACGATCACGCCGTTGTTGCCACCGGCCTCGGCGGTCAGGCTGAACAGCGAGCCAATGGCGCAACCGATCAGCAAGGTGCGGGTTAAAGCTGTTCTTGTCATCCCCACGGCAGTGTTCCTTCTTCAGTGCGCTGGCCCTGTTCAGCGTTGGGAAGGAAAGAGCAGAAGCTGTGCCGCTTTTCGTTTTTTCTTCTGTATCAATGGGTTGCCAGGGCTGTCGGGCAGGTGACGTTGTTTGCCTGTTTCAGCTTTGAAACAGGTCCGTGCCGGGAGAGCGCTGGAGAGGTGGCAAAGCCCCGTGGAATGGGGCTTTCAGACAGCTGTATCAGTGGCTTGACACATGGCCGTGCAAGGGCCCCAAGCTGTTGAATCTGGTCGTTTGCGGCGGTGCAGGGTGTTTCATGAGTGGACACTGCGGCTGCGGGGCCGGGCCTTTTGCGGCGTTGGCCGGAGTCAGCGTCCCAGCAGCTTCTCGACCGCACCCATGGCCTGGCGGTGCCTTTGCTGCCAATCACCGCCGAGCACCTCGACCGTCTGCCGGTGCCGGGTCAGCCATTGCCGGCTGGCCTCGAAGAACGCCCGGCGTTCCTCCAGGTCGGGCTGGCAGCGCTGACCGTCATCGGTCCATTCGACGCCGTCGGGGCTGAGCAGCAGGTGCAGGTCGTAATACCGGGCGAGCAGGGCCGGTTCGAGCCAGGCGGGGCAGTCGCCTAACAGGGTCTGGCTCCAGAGGATGTTGCTCAGCAGGTGGGTATCGAGAATCAGCAGCGAAGGCTGCCGTGCCCGCGCCTCGTCCTCCCAGGCCAACTGGCCGCGGGCGATGGCGGGGATGTCGGCCAGGCAGGTGTCGCGCTGTTCCCGCTCGATGAAATGACGCACGTATTCACCCACCAGCAGGCCGCCGAAGCGTGCCTGCAGGGCCTCGCAGAGCCAGCTCTTGCCGCTGGATTCGGGGCCCGCCAGCACCACCACCTTCATGCCTGCAACGCCGGGTCGGTACGCCATTCGCGCCAGCCCTGCACGGCCAGCAGGGTGAACAGGCCATAGAGGGCGGCGGTCAGGTACAGGTCCTTGTAGATGAACAGGCCGACGAAGATCACATCGACGGCGATCCACAGTGGCCAGCACTGGATGCGTTTCTGCGCCATCCACAGCTGTGCGACCAGGCTGAAGGCGGTCAGTGCGGCATCGAGCCAGGGTTGTGCGGCGTCGGTCCAGGTGGCCATGGCAGCGCCCAGCAGCAGGCTGCCCAAGGCACCGACGGCAAGGCCGCCCAGCAGGGCTTGCGGGCCAAGGCTGGACACCTCGCGGCCCTGGTGCACGATGCCGCCGCGGGTCCATTGCCACCAGCCATAGAGCTGCAGCACGGCGTAGACCACCTGCAGCAGCATGTCCGAGTAGAGCTTCACATCGAAGAATATCCAGCTGTAGAGCAGCACCATGACCAGGCCGATCGGCCAGCACCAGGGATTCTGTTTGACCGTCAGCCAGACGGCGATCACGCCGAGGGCGGCGGCGAACAGTTCAAGCCCGGACATGGGAGACCTCTGGATCGAAGGGAAAGGGGCGGATTGTACCCAGAGTGGCAGGGAGAAGGGAGGGCCGCAGCGCGATTGCGCTTCTCTCCCGCGACCTGTTCGCGGATAAGCCTGGACGCCGGCCCCACAAGGCATCGCGGTGAGCACTGGTCTTGTGTGCGCCGCAAAATTGTCGGGGCCGGACTGATCCGCGAACAGGCTCTGCGGTCAGATACGGAACTGGCGCAGCAACCCGTTGAGCTGTTCGCTCAGCACCTTGAGCCGGTCGCTGTCGGTGCTCGACTGTTCGGCCGCCAGGGCAGTGGTGTGGGATAGGCCCGCCGCCTCGGTGACGTTCTGGTTGATCTCCTCGACCACGTGGGCCTGTTGCAGGGTGGCGCTGGCAATCGAGGCATTGAGGCCATTGAGGTTGCGCAACGCCTGGCTGATGGCATTCAGGCTTTCGCCGGCCAGCCCGGCCAGTTCGATGGTCTGCTGCGAGACACGGCTGCTGTCGCCGATGACTTTCACCGCCGCTTCGGAGTGATTCTGCAGACGTTCGATCATCGCCTGGATCTCCGCCGTGGATTTCTGCGTACGCTGGGCCAGCAAGCGCACCTCGTCGGCCACCACGGCGAAGCCGCGGCCCTGTTCACCGGCCCGTGCGGCCTCGATGGCGGCGTTGAGGGCGAGCAGGTTGGTCTGCTCGGCGATGGCGCGGATCACTTCCAGGACACTGCCGATCTGCGTGCTTTCCGCCGCCAGGGTGCGGATCACCTCGACCGCCTGGGCGATGGTGGCGGACAACTGGTCGATCTGCTGCAGGCTGTTGTCGATGTTCAACTGGCCCTGGCGGGCCTGGCCTTCGGCATCGCGCACCTCGCTGGCGGCCTGTTCGGCGTTCTTGGCGACATCCTGCACGCCATAGGTCACCTCGTTGATCGCCGTGGCCACCATTTCCATCTGCTGCGATTGCTGCTGACTGCGGGTCTGGGATTCGATGGCGCTGTTACCCAGGTCGCTGGAGGATTGGCCGAGTTCACTGGCCGAAACCTGCAACTGGCTGACCACGCCACGCAGCTTGCTGGTGAAGGCGTTGAAGTGGCGGGCCAGTTCGGTCACTTCGTCCTGGCCGTGGGTATCGAGGGTGCGGGTCAGGTCGCTTTCGCCGCTGGCGATGTTGGCCATGGCCTGGACCGTTTCCCGCAGCGGATGGACGATGCTGCGGCCGATCAGCAGGACCAGCACGCTCACCAGCACGGCAATCGCCAGGCCGACCAGCGAGGCATTGCGCACCTGCTCGTAGAACTCGGCCTGCACATCGTCGATGTACACGCCTGAGCCGATGATCCAGCCCCAGGGCTCGAACAACTGCACATAGGAGGTTTTCTGCACCGGAGCGCTGGCGCCCGGCTTCGGCCAGCGGTAATCGATCATGCCGCGGCCCTTGGCCTTGGCCAGAATCACCATCTCGTTGAACAGCGCATAGCCATCGGGGTCCTTGATGCCGGACAGGTCCTGGCCCTCGAGCTTGGGGTTGGCCGGGTGCATGACCATGACCGGGCGCAGGTCGTTGATCCAGAAATAGTCGTTCTGGTCGTAACGCAGCCCGCGTATGACGCTCAGCGCCTGTTTCTGCGCGGCATCGCGGCTGAGGGTGCCGGCGGTTTCCAGCCCCTGGTAGTAGGCGAGGATGCCGCTGGCGGTCTGGACCACGTGCTGGGTTTTCAGGGCCTTGGCCTGGTAAAGGTTGTCATGGGTCTGCTTGAGCATCAGCAGGCCCTGGGTCAGCAGCATGGCTACCGCCAGGACCAGGATGAGCCACAAGCGTCGGCTGATCGACACACTGCGCAAGCTATTCATAAGACCACCGTTCCTTTTTTTCTTGTTGTCCTGCTGTCATGCAGCTTATACCAGCAGGTTTAGCCCACAGTGCCCACTATGCTTATGGCTACTATCGAGGCAGCGATAAACAGGCATGTCTGATAGGATTTCGGCCCAATCTCGACAAACCTGAGTTGCTGTTTGATTTTTCAGGCATTTTTCACGGTTTGCCGACGAACTGCGCAGCAGGCTTGCCAGTGGATCGCCGAGATGGCGAATCACGCTTTTCGATTTTTGTAGGGCCTGCGGGAGCGGGCCTTGAGGGGGAATGATGGATTTTTGGACCGCCGCACAGGCGTTGATACTGGGGATTGTCGAGGGCCTGACGGAATTCCTGCCGATTTCCAGCACCGGCCACCAGATCATCGTGGCCGATCTGCTGGGTTTTGGCGGTGAACGGGCAATCGCCTTCAACATCATCATTCAGTTGGCCGCGATCCTCGCGGTGGTCTGGGAGTTTCGCCAGAAGGTCTTCACCGTGGTCCGGGACCTGCCCAGGGAGCGCAGTGCCCAGCGTTTCACCCTCAACCTGCTGGTGGCGTTCATGCCGGCGGTGATTCTCGGGGTGTTGTTCAAGGAAGTGATCGCCACTTACCTGTTCAACCCGATCACCGTGGCCTCGGCGCTGGTGGTGGGTGGTGTGGTCATCCTCTGGGCCGAGCGGCGCGAGCACACGGTGCATGCCGAAACGGTGGATGAGATCCGCTGGCAGGACGCCCTGAAAGTCGGCTTCGCCCAGTGCCTGGCGATGATTCCGGGAACCTCCCGCTCCGGTGCGACCATCATCGGCGGCCTGCTGTTCGGCCTGTCGCGCAAGACCGCCACCGAGTTCTCGTTCTTCCTGGCCATGCCGACCATGGTCGCCGCCGCGGTGTACTCCGGTTATGGTTTCCGCCATCAGTTCCAGATGGCCGACCTGCCGGTGTTCGCGGTGGGCTTCGTCACTTCCTTCGTGTTCGCCATGATCGCCGTGCGCGGCCTGCTGAAGTTCATCGCCAGCCACAGCTACGCGGCGTTTGCCTGGTATCGGATCGTCTTCGGCCTGGTGATCCTGGCCACCTGGCAGTTCGGTTGGGTCGACTGGTCGACCAAGGGATGAGCAAGCCGAACACTCCCGGCAATGGCCGGCCAGCGCCCACGGGCCGGGTCCGCCAGCTCAAGCTCAAGGTGCTGCTGGGGCTGCTGCTCTGCGTCTTGCCCGGTTTCGGCGCGCTGCGCCTGTGGCTGGGCAGCGGGACGAGTTGGCCGCTGTGGCTCTACGGCAGCGCCAGCCTGTTGGCGTTCGTTCTGTACTGGAACGACAAGCGCAAGGCGCGCAATGACGCCTGGCGCATACCGGAGAAGGTCCTGCATGGCGTCGAGCTGCTGGGCGGCTGGCCGGGGGCACTGATCGCCCAGCAGGCGTTCCGGCACAAAACCCGCAAGCTGTCGTTCCAGGTGGTGTTCTGGCTGATCGTGTTGCTGCACCAGGTTTTCTGGATCGATCGGCTGTTTCTCGACGCCACCCTGGCGCATCTGTCCTTTCTGTAGGGTAGCGCTACAGCAGCAGGCCGACCTGACTGCGCTTGGGCAGCTTGGCGACCACCAGTTGGTGGGAACGGCGCAGCAGCTCCTGCAGTTCCTCGGCGCCCAGCGGGTAGGGCGCGTTCATGCTGATCCAGAAAGCCCGCGCCAGATAGGGTGCGGGACGGATTCCGGGGCGGTCGACATAACCGAGGAACAGTTCCTTGCCAACCTTGAGCGACAGTGTGTCGCCACTCAGGTTGAGCAGCGCGAACATCTTGGTCTCGGCGATCGAGAACACCCTGACGCCGCCCCATTTGTAGTCTTCCCGTGCGCCGGGCAGGTCGAGGCAGAAGCGCGCGACGGCCTCCTGGTTCATGCTGGCTCCTTTCATAGTGCTCTGTCTCCACATTCCCTGAAGGCTTCGGCCAGGTGGTCGATCCACGCCCGTACGGCCGGCAGCAGCCCGCGACGGTGCGGGTAGACCGCCTGCAGCCAGCCGCCCGGCAGTGACCATTCGGGCAGGATGCGCACGAAGGTACCATTGGCCAGTTCTTCCTCGCAGTAGAGCATGGGCAGCACGGTGAAGCCCAGGCCGGCGAGGGCGCAGGCCTTGCGGACAATGAAGTCGTCCACGCCCAGCCGGGCTTCGAGCGCCAGCTCGCGCTTCTGCCCGCGTTCGTCCAGCAGGCTGAGATGGACCTGGCGGTCGGCCTCCAGGGCGCCGAGGGCGGGGGCGTTCAGCAGGTCGTCGACGCTGTCGATCGGGTGCTGCTGCAGAAAGGCCGGGGTGGCGAGCATGAAGGTCTGGGCCTGGCGCAGTCGCCGCGTGACCAGCGACGGGTCCTCGTCGCCATGTTCACGAACCCGCAGAGCGACGTCGATGCCTTCGGTGACCAGATCGACCCGACGGTTGACCATCACCACCTCCAGTTGCACCAGCGGGTGCGCCGCCAGGAAGCTGGCAATCACCCGGGGCATGAACACCTGGGCCAGGCCGATCGGGCACGACACCCGCAGCCGTCCACGAGGTTCGCTGGACATGCTGGCCACGGCCTCGTCGGCCATCTCCGCCTCCAGCAGCATGGCCTGACAATGGCGCAGGTAACGTTCGCCCACCGCGGTCAGCTTCAACTGTCGGGTGGTGCGCTGCAGCAGGCGGGCGCCCAGGCGCTCTTCCAGTTCGGCGATCCGCCGCGACAGCCGGGACTTGGGAATCCCCAGCAGGCGCCCGGCGGCGGCGAAACCACCGGCTTCCACGACCTTGGCGAAGTAGTAGAGATCGTTGAGGTCTTGCATGGTGTGAAGTTCCGGTCGTTCTATGGGTAGGACAATCTATCGCATTTTGAGCGGCTAATCATTTATTGGCTTCGCAAGTAGGATTATTCCAACTCGATCGCCAAGTGGCGATCCTCACTTGGAGATCCCGCATGAAACTCTTGCACATCGATTCCAGCATCCTGGGTGACAACTCGGCTTCGCGCCAACTGAGCCAAAGCGTGGTCAAGGCCTGGCAGGCCGCCGAGCCTTCGAGCGTGGTGACCTACCGTGACCTGGCCGCCGATGCCATCAGCCACTTCTCCAGCCTGACCCTGGCTGCCGGCGGCACTGCTGCCGAACTGCGCGATGCGGCCCAGCGCCACGAAGCCGAACTGAGCGCTTCGACCCTGGAAGAGTTCCTGGCCGCGGACGCCATCGTCATTGCCGCGCCGATGTACAACTTCAGCGTGCCGACCCAGCTCAAGGCCTGGATCGACCGTATCGCTGTGGCCGGCAAGACCTTCCGCTACACCGAAAACGGCCCTGAAGGCCTGGCCGGTGGCAAGAAGGTAGTGATCGTCTCGACTTCCGGTGGCCTGCATGTAGGCCTGCCGACCGGTGTAGGCCATGAAGACTACCTGAAAGTACTGTTCGGCTTCCTCGGCATCACCGACATCGAGTTCGTTCGCGCCCACGGTCTGGGCTATGGTGAAGAAGTGCGCACCAAGGCCATGAGCGACGCCCAGGCGCGGATAAACGACACCTTGTTCGCCGCCGCGTAAAGCTTTTGTAAACGCGCAAGAAACTTCCGGTAACAAACACTAAACTCTGTACTCTGATCATGATGAATGATCGGGTACGGAGTTTTTTGCGTTGTCTGCGCAGGTTTGGCCCATCTTGTGCAAAAACCATCCGCACAGGCGCTCTGGAAAACTGCGAAGAGTCGGTCGAAGCCCGGTGCAGTGCTTCAGTTTCAAGGAATGACAGAGATTTTGGTGTGTAGTGACTCGACAAAGGTGGGCATCCCGATGATGCGTCTTTGTGCAGTATTGCTGATTTGCCTGGCCGCAGGCTTCACGACGGTGCAGGCGGCTCCCGCGGCTCATTGGAGCGTGGGTTTTCATCGTCTGACGTTTCTCGATCCGCTGGATCTGCAGCCGATGAAGGCGATTGTCTTCTACCCCTCCACCGGCCGTGAGCAGTGGAGCAAGATCGGCGGCTACACCATCCAGGCCAGCGAGGACTCGCGGATCGCCATTGGCCGCTATCCACTGTTGATGCTATCCCACGGCAACACCGGCACGCCGCTGGCCCTGCATGACCTGGCAACCTCGCTGGCCCGCAAGGGCTTCGTCGTGGTCGCGGTGCTGCACCCCGGCGACAACTGCAAGGACCACAGCCGGCTGGGTACCTTGAGCAACCTCTACGGCCGGCCGATGCAGATTTCCGAGGCGATCACCGCCACCCTCGGCGACCCGATGCTGTCGCCGTTCGTGGAGGCCGATCAGGTCGGGGTGATCGGCTATTCCGCCGGCGGCGAGACCGCCCTGATCCTCTCCGGCGCACAGCCGAACCTCGATCGCCTGCGGCGCTACTGCCAGGAGTTTCCGGACGACAAGGACGCCTGCACCACCAAGGGCGAACTGATCGTCGACCGCGATGACCTGCAGCCGGTGGCCGACCCACGGGTCCATGCGCTGATGCTGATGGCGCCACTGGGCCTGATGTTCGGCCGGCACACGCTGGCCGACGTGCACGTGCCGGTGCTGATGTACAGCGGCGATGGCGACAAGCTGGTGTTCCCCGACAAGAACGCCGCGGCCCTGGCGCGCAAGCTGCCGGTGGCGCCGCAGTTCAAGCTGATCGCCGGGGCAGGACACTTCGTGTTCATGGCGCCCTGCAGCGAGGAACAGCTGCACGCCACGCCGGGATTGTGTACCGACCCCGAAGGTGTCAACCGGGCGGATATCCACCGCGATCTGATCTCCGAGGCCGGGCGCTTCTTCAGCAAGACCCTGAGCGTGCCGAACCGCGCCGGCATGCAGACCGCCGATCAGTGACTCATCCGGCTGTCGGGCGCCGTGCCAGCAGCACGGTGACCGACAGGCCGATGATCGACAGCAGCGCCGCACAGCAGAAGATCCACGCATATCCCAGGTTCAACGCGACCGCGCCCATGAGCGGGCCGGCGATCGCCAGCGCCAGGTCGAAAAACACCGCATAGGCACTCAACCCCGCGCCGCGGCTGCTGGTGGGCACCTGGCGGATGGCTTCGACGCCGATGGCCGGGTACACCAGAGACAAGCCGAACCCCGCCAGGCCCGCGCCGGCCAGCGCGAAGCCGGTGGAGGGTGACAGCCAGAGCAGCACCAGGCCGAGGGTTTCGATGCTCATGCAGGCGATGGCCACCTTGAAACCGCCGAATCGGTTGATGCTGCCGATGAAGAACAGCCGCGCAAGGATGAAGCAACTGCCGAATACGGTCAGGCAGTAGGCGGCGCCGGTCCAGCCGCGGCTGAGGTAGAACAGGGTGATGAAGGTGGTAAGGGTGCCGTAGCCGATCGACGCCAGGGTCAGGCTGGTGCCGTAGGGGGCGATGCGGCCGAACACCGCCCGGAACGGCAGGCGTTCACCGCGGATCACCGGTACCGAGGGCTTGTTGCGGATCAGCAGCAGGGCGCCGGCGGCCAGGGCCGACAGGGCGATGCCGAGGCTGGCGAAACCGTAGTCGGCGACCATCAGTACCCCCAGTGGCGCACCGATGGCGATGGCGCCGTAGGAGGCGATGCCGTTCCAGGAAATCACCCGCGCGGTCTGGTCGGCGCCGACCTGGCCGATCCCCCAACTGATGGTGCCGACGCCGATCAGGCCCTGGGCTGTGCCGAGCAGCAGGCGCCCGAGGATCAGGATGATCAGGCTCGCCAGGGGCCACTGCTGGATCAGCGTCGACAGCAGGGTCAGTCCGCCGCTCAGGCAGATGCCCACCAGTCCGTAGATGATCGCGCGCTTGGTCCCGACGCTGTCGGCCATGCGTCCGGCCATGGGGCGGCTGAGCAGGGTAGCCAGGTACTGCGAGCCGATGGTCAGGCCGGCGATCACCGCACTGAACCCCAGCTGTTCATGCACATAGCCGGGCAGTACCGCGATCGGCAGGCCGATGCAGAGGAAGGCGACGAAGGTGTAGAAGACGATGGAGACGATTTGCAGGGTGACGGTCAGGTTGCCGGGCTGGCGGGGCGGTTGCTGGGCTGACATGGAGGCTCGTTCGCGGGCGGGCGGTTGGAGAACTCCATCATGGCGGCATGCCGGGATAAATGAAAGCAGGCTAACTAATTTTTGCGGCGTCCTCACCGCGATTGGGCAGCCAACGGTCTTTGACTCATCAGTGCATAACCGCTGCCACGGGGAGCATGGCAGCGGTCGGGAGCCTCTTAGAACAGCACGCCCTGGCTGCGCAGGTAGTCGTCGTAGGTGCCGCTGAAGTCGGTTACGCCATTCGGGCTCAGCTCGATGATGCGCGTAGCCAGGGACGAGACGAACTCGCGGTCGTGGCTGACGAAGATCAGCGTGCCCGGGTAGTTTTCCAGCGCCAGGTTGAGCGCCTCGATCGATTCCATGTCCAGGTGGTTGGTCGGTTCGTCCATCACCAGCACGTTGGGCTTTTGCAGGATCAGCTTGCCGAACAGCATGCGGCCCTGTTCACCCCCGGAGATGACCTTGACCGACTTGAGGATCTCGTCGTTGGAGAACAGCATGCGGCCCAGGGTGCCGCGTACCAGTTGCTCGCCGCCCTGGGTCCACTGGCTCATCCAGTCGAACAGGGTGACGTCGTCTTCGAAGTCATGGGCGTGGTCCTGGGCGTAGTAGCCCAGTTCGGCCGATTCGGTCCACTTCACGCTGCCGGCATCCGGGGTCAGTTCGCCCATCAGCGTGCGCAGCAGGGTGGTCTTGCCGATACCGTTCGGGCCGATGATCGCCACGCGCTCGCCGGCTTCGACGGTGAAGCTGAAGTCCTTGAACAGCGTGGTACCGTCAAAGCCCTTGGCCATGCGCTCGACAGTGACTGCCTGGCGATGCAGCTTCTTGGTCTGTTCGAAGCGGATGAACGGGCTGACGCGGCTCGAGGGCTTGACCTCGGCCAACTGGATCTTGTCGATCTGCTTGGCCCGGGAAGTGGCCTGCTTGGCCTTCGAGGCGTTGGCCGAGAAGCGGCTGACGAAGGTCTGCAGCTCGGCGATCTGGGCTTTCTTCTTGGCGTTGTCGGCCAGCAACTGCTCGCGGGACTGGGTCGCGGCAGTCATGTATTCGTCGTAGTTGCCCGGGAACAGGCGCAGCTCGCCGTAGTCCAGGTCGGCCATGTGGGTGCAGACGCTGTTCAGGAAGTGCCGGTCGTGGGAAATGATGATCATCAGGCTGTTACGCTGGGTCAGGATGTTTTCCAGCCAGCGGATGGTGTTGATGTCCAGATGGTTGGTCGGTTCGTCGAGCAACAGCACTTCCGGATCGGAGAACAGCGCCTGGGCCAGCAGCACCCGCAGCTTCCAGCCGGGAGCGACTTCGCTCATCGGGCCGAAGTGCTGTTCCAGGGGATGCCCAGGCCCATCAGCAGTTCGCCGGCGCGGGATTCGGCGGTGTAGCCGTCCATTTCGGCGAATTCGGTTTCCAGCTCGGCGACGGCCATGCCGTCAGCTTCGGTCATCTCCGGCAGCGAGTAGATGCGATCGCGCTCGGCCTTGACCTTCCACAGCTCCTCGTGGCCCATGATCACCGTGTCGATCACGGTGAATTCCTCGTAGGCGAACTGGTCCTGGCGCAGTTTACCCAGGCGCACGTTGGGCTCCAGCATGACCTGGCCGCTGGACGGCTCGAGGTCGCCGCCGAGGATCTTCATGAAGGTCGACTTGCCGCAGCCGTTGGCGCCGATCAGACCGTAGCGGTTGCCGCTGCCGAACTTGACCGAAACGTTCTCGAACAGCGGCTTGGGGCCGAATTGCATGGTGATGTTAGCTGTGGAGATCAAAATACTTACCTATCAATAGCTTGCGCAGCTGGATCGTTCAGCCGATACCGACTCGATACCAATCTTGAGTCTTTCCAGCCCGCTCCAGTCGGAGCTTGAGTTGGACCAACAGGCATGGGGCGACAGCAGCATCTGCAGGCTGTGGCCCAATGGTTGGGCGATGAATGCGGGGGTTGAGACCGGACATTGCGCCTATTGTCGCATAGGTGCGATGACAGTTGTACGCCGGTCTGCGCCTGAACGTCATCCGGACGGCGTTGCGCCCGGCTCGACCAGGTTGGAGAAGAAGATGCAGCCCACCAGGCGCGCGAACAGTCCCAGCGTCTCGCCGACATCGGGTCCTCGAGGGGCACCGCCGTGGAGTCCAGGGCGCACAAGGCGCCGTACATTCGGCCATCGGGCAGGAAGATCGGCACGCCTGCGTAGCTTTCCAGCTCGAACCGCTTCACGATCGGCCTGATCGCGAAACGCTCGTGCTTGCTGATTTCGGGCACCAGCAGCGCCTGCGGATTGAGCTTGAATTCGTTGCAGATGGTGGTTTCCACCAGGGCGCTTTCACCGAGTTCGATGCCCAGGTTGCTCGGATCGTATACGGAGCAGGTGATCCATTCGGTGTCCGTGAACTTGGCGATGGCGGCGAAGCGCATCTGGGTGACGCGGGTGACCAGCCGCAGGATGCTGGTGGTCGCCTCGATCTCCGCGATGGCCGCCCGTTCCTCCGCGCACAGGTATTGGTGGGGTTGCAGCGGGCGGTTGTTCATGAGGGCGTCTCCACGAGGCAGGGGTGCTGATGATTTCATCATCCCCAACGGCGGTTCCTGCCTGCTCGCGGCGATAAATGTCTAAACGCCATCATCGTGCGGGACTTATCGTTCCAATACAA
Organism: Pseudomonas sp. Tof1; assembly: GCF_055390395.1. Taxonomy (NCBI): domain Bacteria; kingdom Pseudomonadati; phylum Pseudomonadota; class Gammaproteobacteria; order Pseudomonadales; family Pseudomonadaceae; genus Pseudomonas; species Pseudomonas sp. Tof1. Next base: position 3,060,148 of record NZ_AP024344.1, read on the forward strand.
CCCCCGTCCGGCGCCCGACATACGGAGGGGCCGTTGGCGCCAGGCGGGTGTATGGTGGCGGGGCAACGCCTTGGATCTTTGGACGTGAAAAGGAGGTGACCATGAGCGTTTCCCAGCTCTTGAAGACGCATGTCAACGGCTATGATGTGATCCGCGTTGGCGGTGGCCCCTGGAAGGTGTGCACCGGGACCGATCGACTCGGTTCGTTCCAGACCCGGGAAGAAGCGATGGCCTATGCGGTATCGCTGCCAATGCACAGGGTGCGTCAACCCGCCAATCAGTAGCAACCGGCGAGGCTCCCGGGGGCCTGGAGGCGCTCGGGAGCCGACGAGAGGGTTGCGCCAGCAGTCCAGTTCCACCCCCGGGTGGCCTGTGGCTTTCGCCGAAGGGGCGCCGGACGCGGCGCTGAAGCATTCTGTCATATGAAATTTCCCTCAGGTTCGAACCTGCGGGCCAGGGTGCTATCCAATCAAGGGAATGAATCTATCGCATCAGGAGAGGCGTCATGAACAGAGTGGTAATCGGCCTGGCACCCTGGTTGGCAGCCGGCCTGTTGACCGTCGCCATTCCCGCCGTTGCGGCGTCCCTGGACGGCGGCCGGCCCGCCGCGCTGCAACTGGCGCAGAACCTGCCCAACAGCGACAACCCCTACAACAGCCCGATCCGGCGCGCCAACCCCAACAGCCGCCAGGGCTCCGAACCCAGCACGCCGCCCCTGCGCGGGCCCAACACGCTGCCGACGCCGCGTCCCTCGACCATCGAGAACGGCGCGATCGGCAACGGCTACCCACGCCAGCAGCAGGCACCGATGGCGGTGCCGATCCAGCCGGGTACCCGCACTCCGAACACGCAGCGTTGAACGTTGCCGTGGCCCTTCTTTATCCCCGTAAGGAACTGTCCATGTTGCGAAAAAATCTGATAGCCGCGCTTTGCGCCGGCGCCTTGCTGAGCCTGCCGCTGCAGCCGGCCCTGGCGGCGCAGACGGTCGACTCCGAGCTGGGGCCGGTCACTGCCACGCAGATCGTTGGCGGCCTGGAGCATCCCTGGGCGCTGGCCTTCCTGCCGGACAAACAGGGCATGCTGGTCACCGAACGTCCGGGGCGGCTGCGGGTCGTGAGCCCCGACGGCAAGCTCTCGGCGCCGTTGGGCGGCGTTCCCGAGGTTTGGGCCAAGGGCCAGGGGGGCTTGCTGGACGTGGTGCTGTCGCCGTCGTTCAAGGAGGATCGCCTGGTCTATCTGTCCTATGCCGAAGGCGGTGGCGCAGGCGGGAAGGCCGGCACGGCGGTCGGGCGTGGGCGGCTGTCGGCGGATCTGAAGCAACTGGTCGACTTCAAGGTGATCTTCCGCCAGGAGCCCAAGCTTTCGGAGGGCAACCACTTCGGTTCGCGCCTGGTGTTCGACCGTGATGGCTACCTGTTCATCGCCCTCGGCGAAAACAACCAGCGCTCGACCGCCCAGGACCTGGACAAGCTGCAGGGCAAGGTAGTGCGGATCTTCCCCGATGGCCGGGTGCCCGACGACAACCCCTTCGTCGGCCAGCAGGGGGTACGCCCCGAGATCTGGTCCTTCGGCCACCGCAACCAGCAGGGCGCCGCCCTCAATCCCTGGACCGGTACCCTGTGGACCCATGAGCACGGGCCCCGTGGCGGCGACGAGATCAATATCATCGAGCGCGGCAAGAACTACGGTTGGCCGCTGGCGACCCATGGCATCAACTACTCGCTCCAGCCCATTCCCGAGGCCCAGGGCAAGACGGTCAAGGGCACCGTGCCTCCCCATCATGTCTGGGAAAAATCCCCGGGCCTGAGCGGCATGGCTTTCTATGACGGCGACCGTTTCCCGAAATGGCAGCACAACCTGTTCATCGGCGCGCTGGCCGCCGAGGAACTGATCCGCCTGCAGTTCGATGGCGACCAGGTGGTGCATGAGGAGCGCCTGTTGAGTGGGTTGAAGTCGCGCATACGCGATGTCCGCCAGGGGCCGGACGGCTATTTGTATGTACTGACCGATGCCGATGACGGCGCACTCTACAGGGTCGGCCTGGAGTAGAGGATCACCGCGGCCCGCAGCTTGCGGTGGCCGAAGGCGCTCATCTTGTCGAACTCGCCGTGGCTGACCGGCAGATGCTGGCAGTCCAGCGGCTGGCGATGCTGGCTGTGGTCGACATCCGGGTCATGCAGGTAGACGAACTCCTCGTCGCAGTCGGTGACGATCACCCAGTGCGGTGCCTTGGAGCGGGTCAGGCGGTAGCTGCTGATCAACACCAGTGGCTTGCCGCCGGCCGCCAGCAGGCGGGGCAGGTCCAGGGTGCCAGCGAGCACCTGTTCGACATCGGTCGCTCGCAGTTCCTCTTCAAAGCCGTCATGCACCAGGCGCATGACGGCTTTTTTATGCGCATTGCGCACGCCGTCGAGCAGCAGGGGGCCATCGATGCTCACTTGCAGGCGTACCGCGAAACCGCGCCGCCAGGCCGCCAGCGCCAGGCCCTGGGGGCTGCAGCCGCCGTGGCCGGAGGTCATGAAGACGGTGGTCGCCTCGCGCCAGAGCTGTACCTCCTCGCGCCGAGTGGCCGGGCGTTCGGGCTGCAGGGCCGCCATCGCCATCAACAGGCAGGCCGGGCCGCAGGTGAACTCGGTGGTCTGGGCGTAGTAGGGCACCTGGGCCTCGCGCCTGGCCGGATGGTGCAGGATGCGCTTTTCCAGGCGCAGGGCATCGGCGTGGTCTTCGTAGTAGTCGTTGATCAGGCCGAAACGGCGATAGCCGTTGTGCTCGTACAGGGCGATCGCCGCGCCGTTGTCGGTGCGGACCTCCAGTCGCAGGTAGGCGCAATCGTGGTCCAGGGCGCAGGCTTCGCTGCGCTGCAGCAGTTGCCTGCCCAGGCCGATGCCGCGGGCGTGGGGCGCGATGGCGATGGAGTACAGGCGTGCCAGGGACGTCCCGCGATGGAACAGCAGCAGCGCATAGCCGGCCAGCCGAGCGTCGGCCTGCTGGGCGACGATCAGCCGGGCATGGGCGCGATTGATCATCCAGTGGAAGCTGCGCGCAGTCAGGCGGTCGCTGGTGAAACAGTGCTCCTCCAGTTGCAGCAGGGCGGGCAAGTCATCGGTTGTGGCAGGGCGAAAGACAAGATCCATATAACCACCGTAAAAGTTGCGTAACGAAACGGGACTTTCCCGAAACTTCGTGCTTAATAGAAAGTGTCTTGTTCAACGGATCTATCTCTATGTCAGCGGTGCAAGGTGATTGGCGCGAAGTATCCGATCAAAGTTTTCCGGTAGCAATATCCCCAGAAACTTATTTGTCCTTGTCGAATAATCTGGGCAGTCAGCTGGTTATTATTGTCGAACGCAAGGAAGACTGGGCTTCGTACTTTCCCTGCGAGGATATCGTCACGGCCCAGGAGTACCTCGAACAGTCCCGTGCCGGTGAGCCGGGCAAGCGCGTGCAGGTGATCAACCTGTGTCGCAGCTACAAGTACCTGGGGCACGGCTACTACTGCTCGTTGCTGGCCGAGGCGCGTGGGCATCGGGTCATTCCGTCGGTGAAGACCATCAGCGAGTTGGCCCGCAAATCCCTTTACGGGTTAGCCCTGGATGATCTGGACAAGACCCTGGACCGGGCATTGGGTGATCATCTTTATCGTGATACCGAAGGTTTTACCCTGACGCTGTATTTTGGCAGTACGGTTATCGAGCCCTTGCAGGAACTTGCCCGGCAATTGTTTGAAGTATTTCCCTGTCCTCTATTGCTGGTGGACTTCAAGAAGACCAATGGTTGGCATGTCGAAGGCGTAAAGGCCGGAACGCTGCACAAGTTGCGTGATGACCAGGAAGACCACTTTGCCCAGGCGCTGGACGGTTTCAGTCGCAGGATCTGGCGCCTGCCGCGCTCGCGTCGCCTGGCCCGCTACGACATGGCGATCCTGCATGATCCCCAGGAGGCCCTGCCGCCTTCCAATGCCCGTGCGCTGGAGAATTTCATCCGGGTCGGCAAGGGGTTGGGTATCGATGTCGAACTGATCGGCAGGAAGGACTACGGGCGGATCGCCGAATACGATGCCCTGCTGATCCGTGAGACCACCAGCGTCGACAACCACACCTACCGGTTCGCCAAGAAGGCCGAGAGCGAGGGCGTGGTGGTGATGGACGATCCGGCGTCGATCCTGCGCTGCACCAACAAGGTCTACCTGACCGACCTGCTCAAGAGCCATGGCCTGGGCATGCCGGCGACCGAGATCCTGTACAAGGAGCGACCGGAAGATTTCGAGCGGGTGGGGGAGCGTCTGGGCTTTCCGCTGGTATTGAAGATCCCCGACGGCTGTTTCTCCCGCGGTGTGATCAAGGTCGAGAGCCAGCAGGCCTTGCTGGAGGCGACCGCCGAACTGTTCGAGCATTCGGTGCTGTTGCTGGCCCAGGAATTTTTCTACACCGAGTACGACTGGCGCATCGGGGTGCTCAATCGCAAACCCATCTTCGCCTGCCAGTATTTCATGTCCAAGGGACACTGGCAGATCTACAACCACAAGGCCAAGGGCCAGGACGTCAACGGCGAATGCCGCACCCTGGCGATTCACGAGGCGCCGCGGGCAGTGGTCGACCTGGCGGTCAGGACGGCCAATCTGATCGGCGACGGGCTGTATGGGGTCGACCTCAAGCAGTCCGGCGACAAGGTGGTGGTGATCGAGGTCAACGACAACCCGAACCTGGATGCCGGGATCGAGGATGCCTACCTGCAGGATGACCTGTATGGGCTGGTGCTCGAGGAGTTCATCCGGCGCCTTGAGCTCAAGCGTCGCGGCCAGGCCTGGTAGGAGGGCGGCGATGATCAGGCGTTTCGAATTGCGGCAGGGGGCCTTGCAGGCTGTCGCGCACCTGGAGGCCGCGGTGATGTTGTTCTGCAACCCCGATGCGGTCGAGCGGGAACTGCTGCGCAGTCATTTCAAGCTCGACGAGCATGCCCTGGCCTCGGCCCTGGACCCGGACGAGATCTCGCGTATCGAGTTCCACCCGGACAACCTGTTCCTGATCTGGAAGCGCCCGCTGAACTACTCGGGAGCGGACAGCCTGTCCTTCGAAGTGTCCTCCTGCGGCCTGCTGCTGTGCGAGGAGCGCCTGCTGGTGATCGCCACCGATGCCTCCCAGCTCGATGGCCTGGGCAGCCACAAGGCGCTGAACACGCCGCTCGACGTGCTGCTGGAGATGCTCTTCAACAACATCCACCACTATCTCGGGCACCTGAAGGTGATCAAGCTGGTTGCCCGCGAGCTGCAGCAGAAGTTCTATGCCTCGATGGAAAACCGCCACCTGATCCAGATGTTCAATCTCAGCGAGAGCCTGATCTATTACATCAATGCCCTGCACAGCAACGGCGCGGTGCTGACGCGGCTGCGCAATCATGCGCAGAAGCAGGCCTTCGGCGAACAGGCGATCGGCCTGATCGACGACCTGATCATCGAGAACAACCAGTGCTACAAGCAGGCGGAAATCTACTCCAACGTGTTTTCCGCGCTGATCGATGCCCGTGGCAACCTGATGAACAACAGCACCAATGGCCTGTTGCGCAAGCTGACCCTGATCAACGTGGTATTCCTGCCGCTGAACCTGATCGCCAGCATCGGTGGCATGTCCGAATACAGCATGATGACCGCCGGCACGCCGTGGTGGGTATCCTACCCGTTGTTCCTGCTGGCGATGCTGGCGGGGGCGGGGTTGATGGTCGTGGGGCTCAATCGTCTGGCCGGGAAGGCTGACCGCGTCAGTTGATCGCGTTTGCGTGAGGTTTCACTGAGGTGTCGGACAATCCTGAAGTTCCGGTTGCAGGGTCAGCACCTCGAAGCCGTCACGGGTCACCGCCACGGTGTGCTCCCACTGCGCCGACAGGCTGCCGTCGCGGGTCACCACGGTCCAGCCGTCCTTCAGGCCACGAGTGCGTGGGCTGCCCTGGTTGAGCATCGGCTCGATGGTGAAGACCATGCCTTCGCGCAGCACCAGGCCGGTACCCGGTCGGCCGAAGTGCAGCACCTGCGGTTCCTCGTGCATCTGCCGGCCGATGCCGTGCCCGCAGTATTCGCGCACGACGCTGTAGCCATTGCCTTCGGCGTGTTTCTGGATGGCATGGCCGATATCGCCCAGGCGTGCGCCGGGGCGTACCACCCGGATACCTTCCCAGAGCGCCTCGAAGGTCTTGTCCACCAGACGCCGGGCCTTTGGGCTGACGGCGCCGATCAGGTACATCTTGCTGGAATCGGCGATGAAACCGTTCTTTTCCAGGGTGATGTCGATATTGACGATATCGCCCTCGTGCAGGATCGCCCGGGCGTCGGGCATGCCGTGGCACACCACTTCGTTGATCGAGGTGTTGATGGAGTAGGGGTAGTCGTACTGGCCCTTGCTCGCCGGGCGGGCCAGCAACTCCTGGCGGATGAAGGTCTCGACCCGCCGGTCCAGTTCCAGGGTCGACAGGCCGGCGGTCACCAGGCCGTCGAGCATGCTGAAGACCTGCGCCAGCAGGCGCCCGGCCTCGCGCATCAGCGCCAGTTCGGTTTCGCTCTTGATCAGGCCGACGGACATCAGCTGCGCCCCCGGATGAGATCGTCCCGGTTCAGCAGCAGACGATTGACCAACTCGTTGTAGCCCAGTTGCGGGTTGAGTTCAGCCAGCAGGCCGAGCTTGATCCAGAACTCGGCCTGGGCGTTGATCGAGCGGTCCATGGCGGCGCTGGCCATGCGGACCTGTTCATGCAGTTCATCGGAGATCTTGACGATACCCATGGGGTTCTCTTGAGGAAGTTGATATACGAAGCGTATATGTTTCGTATATCTCAGGCAAGCCACGGCGAATTTTCCCCATTGACTTGTCCATCGCTCCCGGATAGTTTCGGGCCATGACCTACGTCCACGTTCTGCCTCAGCCAAGCATTATTATTATCGCCATTCCTTATCCGGCGGGCTGAGCTGCACCTGTTTACCCAAACCCGCCTCCGAGGCGGGTTTGTCGTTTCTGCCTCCGAGGTCAAGTGCCAACCCGGAGAGCCAGATGAACACCGATACCGCCAGCCAACACGCCAACGTCGATGACGAACTGCTGGGCCGCTATGTCCGCAGGATTCTTGCGGCACCGGTCTACCATCAGGCGATCTGCACGCCCCTGCAACCGGCCCCGGCGTTGTCGGAGGCATTGGGCAACCAGGTGCTGCTCAAGCGCGAGGACTTGCAACCGACCTTTTCCTTCAAGATCCGTGGTGCCTACAACAAGCTGGTGCAACTGAGCGAAGCCCAGCGCAACTGCGGGGTGATCACCGCATCGGCGGGCAATCATGCCCAGGGCGTGGCCCTGGCGGCGCGTACCCTGGGGATCAAGGCGACGATCGTCATGCCCACCAGTACGCCCGAGCTCAAGGTGCAGGGTGTGCGCAGCCGTGCAGCCACGGCGGTACTGCACGGCGACAGCTTTCCCTTCGCCCTGACGCATGCCTTGGCCCTGGCGCAGGAAAAAGGCTACACCTTCGTCTCGCCATTCGACGATCCCGAGGTGATTGCCGGCCAGGGCACGGTGGCGATGGAACTGCTCAACCAGCACCAGGGAACCCTGGACGCGATCTTCGTCCCGGTCGGTGGTGGTGGCCTGATCGCCGGGATCGCCGCCTACGTCAAATACCTGCGACCGCAGGTGCGGATCATCGGGGTCGAGTCGGAGCATTCCAATTGCCTGCAAAGGGCCTTGCAGGCCGGCGAGCGGGTGGTGTTGCCGCAGGTCGGGACCTTCGCCGACGGGGTGGCGGTGGCACAGATCGGTGCGTACGGCTTCGAGATCTGCCGGCGGCATGTCGACGAGGTGATCACGGTCAGCAATGACGAGTTGTGCAGCGCCATCCGTGACATCTATGACGATACCCGCTCCATCACCGAGCCGTCGGGCGCGCTGGCGGTGGCCGGGATCAGGAAGTACGTGGCGGGTAGTGGGGCCCGGGGGCAGACGCTGGTGGCGATCAACTCCGGTGCCAACATCAATTTCGACAGCCTGCGCCATGTGGTCGAGCGTGCGGCCCTGGTCAGGCCGCAGGCGATTCCTGCCTGAGCGGGCTGGCTCAGGACAGCAGTGGGCGCATGAAGCTGCGCTCGTAGCTGAGAATGAACTTCTTCTCCACCACCGAGGCGACCAGGGCGGTGCTCTCGGGGTCGCTGAGGGCCGCCTGGCGATAACGTTCGTACTCGGCCAGCGAGCTGAAACTGAACAGGCAATAGGCGATATTGCTCGCGCCCTCGCTGGGCAGGAAGTAGCCGTGGTGGGTACCGCCCAGGCGTTGGACGATACCGATCCAGGCCTTGGAATAGGCCTCGAACTCAGCCAGTTGATACGGATCGATGACGTATTTGACGTGGCAGGTGATCATCGGCTGGCTCTGCGGGTCATTCGCTGACGGCTTTCTTGATCAGCTTGGACGGGCTCCAGATCCGGTAGCGGATCTGCACATCGTCCGGCGCGTAGATCACCAGCGGCAGCTTGCTGTTGTAGCGCAGCATGTAGCCGTTGCCGACGACCGGAACGAAGTCCTTTTTCGGCTTGGTGCCGGGCGGGCAGGCCATCAGGGTGGAAACCGGGCCGCTGACGCTTTCCAGGCGATAGTAGGCATAGCTCCAGCCTTCCAGGTTTTTCTCGTCGAGGTTGCCGGTCAGGCGTTTCTGGTTGCAGTCGACGGGCAGGACCTTGCCGGCGATGATCTCGACCCGGTGGTCGGAGTCCTTGGTCATTTTCGGCACACGGATGACCGTGCGAGTGAAGCCGTCTTCCGCCTTGGGGAAGGGCGCCAGGTCCGATTTGTCGGCGGCGACCGCACTGGCGGCTGTGGTCATGGCCAGCAGGAAGGTGGCGGCGATGGTCGTCGAATTCATGAGCTTTCTGTGCCCTGGGGTCAGGAGGGGTCGTGCCCTCGGTGGAAAGATACAACGCGGGTGGTCCGCACCGTTTTCACGGTGCAACCGCAAACAACTGGCGAAGATAAGGGCAAATGCCGCCTCGGCAAAGGTTTTTTCTTGCCGGCCGAATAGCGGCATTTCGCTATTAACTCGACCAGTGGTGCGCCTGTCGGACGAACAGCGCTCACGCATGGCGGGGAAACGGCCTAGTCTGTGTTGGTGCACCCGCCTTTCAGGATAGGACAGGGCGGTGGCGCTTGCAGGGCTTGTGATGTGTGAACCCTCCGCAGGCGGTCGATGACCGTCCCGGCTTCGAAACTGGCAGTCTCATATAACGGAGAGAGTCGCCATGCTATCGCTATCGTCGCTTGAATTACGCAATATCATTGAAAGCAGCTTTCTGCCGACGCGCTGCCAGTGCAGTGTCGGGGCGGATGAATCCCTCACCGTCAAGGTGTTCGACAGGAAATCCGAGCGGGTGGACCTGATGGTCACCGGCATCTGCGCCTCGAAGCTCGATAGCAGCCGCGCCATTTCGGAGCTGATCGCCAAGCTGCGCCATGACCTGCAATACAGCCAGGGTGGCGGCCATCAGCAGGAGCGGGCGAGGGCGTCCTGACGCCGGATTCGCGCTGCACGACTCTCCCTCCCGCGCCCCCTTTGCCCGAAGGGGGTGCCTCTCATAAAAATCTTTCCCGCCACGGGATAGATAGCTTACCGGCGGTGTCGAACTGCCAGTAAACTGCGCGCTTTCCCCGTACCCTTCACTTCCAGAGGTTTTGCATGACACTCAGTCCTTTTGCGGGCAAACCGGCACCGGCACAGTTGCTGGTAGATATCCCGCGACTGGTATCGGCCTACTACACCGGCCAACCCGATGCGACGATCTCCACCCAGCGTGTCGCCTTCGGTACCTCAGGACATCGGGGCAGCTCGTTCGAGCTGAGTTTCAATGAATGGCACGTCCTGGCCATCAGCCAGGCCATCTGCCTGTATCGCCAGGCCCAGGGGATCGACGGTCCGCTGTTCGTCGGTATCGACACCCATGCACTGTCCACCCCGGCGGGAGCCAGTGCCCTGGAAGTGTTCGCCGCCAATGGCGTGGAAACCATGATCGCCCAGGGCGACGAGTACACCCCGACGCCGGCGGTGTCCCACGCGATCATCTGCTACAACCGCGGTCGCACCCGTGGCCTGGCGGACGGCGTGGTGATCACCCCGTCCCACAACCCGCCGGAAAGCGGCGGCTTCAAGTACAACCCGCCCAATGGCGGCCCGGCCGATACCCATATCACCAAGTGGATCGAGGCCAAGGCCAACGAGCTGCTGGCCGACCAGGTGGCCGGGGTCAAGCGCATCAGCTACGCGCGCGCGCTCAAGGCCGCCACCACCCACCGCCATGACTACCTCAACAGCTATGTGGCGGACCTGGCCAATGTCATCGACATGGACGCCATCCGCAGTGCCAATCTGCGCCTGGGCGTCGACCCGCTGGGCGGCGCCGGCGTGCGATACTGGTCGGCGATCGCCGATCACTACCAGTTGAACCTGGAGGTGGTGAACACCCAGGTCGATCCGACCTTCCGTTTCATGAGCGTCGACTGGGACGGCAAGATCCGCATGGACCCATCCTCCAGCCATGCCATGCAGGGCCTGATCGGCCTGAAGGAGCGTTTCGACGTCGCCTTCGCCTGCGATCCCGACCATGACCGCCATGGCATCGTCACCCCCTCTGGCGGCCTGCTGGCGCCGAACAACTACCTGGCGGTGTCCATCGACTACCTGTTCCAGAACCGTCCGCAATGGCGCGCCGAGGCGGCCGTGGGCAAGACCGTGGTCAGCAGCGGCCTGATCGACCGCGTGGCGGCGCGCCTGGGCCGTCGCCTGTACGAAGTGCCGGTGGGCTTCAAGTGGTTCGCCGACGGGCTGTTCGACGGCTCCCTAGGCTTTGGTGGCGAGGAGAGTGCCGGTGCGTCGTTCCTGCGCAAGGACGGCAGTGTCTGGTCCACCGACAAGGACGGCCTGATTCCGGGGCTGCTGGCGGCGGAGATGACCTCGCGCAGCGGTCGTGATCCGAGCCAGATCTTCCGTGGCCTGACCGACGAACTGGGCGAACCGTTCTCCGTGCGGGTCGATGCCGCTGCCACGCCGGCGCAGAAAGCGCTGCTGGGCAAGCTGTCGCCGCAGCAGGTGAGTTCGACCCAGTTGGCCGGGGAGCCGATTCGGCAGATTCTCAGTCATGCGCCGGGCAACGGGCAGGCGATTGGCGGTCTGAAGGTCATGACCGAGAACGGCTGGTTCGCCGCGCGGCCATCGGGCACCGAGGATATCTACAAGATCTACGCCGAGAGCTTTATCGGCGACGATCACCTCAAGCGCCTGGTGGAAGAGGCGCAGGTGCTGGTGGACGGGGCGATTTCCCCGGCCTGATGCCTGTGCCCGTTCGCGGCTGAATCCGGCCCCCACAGTGGATCGGGGCGCACACATATTTTGTGTACTGCACAGAACCTGTGGGCGTCGGATTCAGCCGCGAAAGCGTCGGTACAGTCACCGCCGCCTCAAGCCACATCCACCAGGATGATCTCGCTGTCCTGCACCGCGGTGACCCGCAGCACCTCTTCCTCGGCCACGGCCACGCCATCGCGGGCCTCGGCGCGCAGGCCGTTGACCTCGATCACCCCGGTGGCTGGCACCAGGTACGCGCGGCGAGCGATGCCCAGAGGGTACTCGGCGCTTTCGCCAGCCTTGAGGTTGGCCGCCACCAGCCGTGCATCGGCGCGGATCCGCAAGCTCTGCTCATCACCCTCCCGGCCGCTGGCCAGGGTCACGAAGCCTTCGCCACGCTCGCCCTTGGGAAACGGCCGGGTGCCCCAGGAAGGCGCCGCACCGGCCTGTTGCGGGATGATCCAGATCTGGAAGATCTTGGTCGGTGTCGACTCCAGGTTGTACTCGCTGTGGGCGATGCCGGTGCCGGCACTCATGACCTGCACATCGCCGGCCTCGGTACGGCCCTTGTTGCCGAGGTTGTCCTCGTGGCTGATCGCGCCCTCACGCACATAGGTGATGATTTCCATGTCCCGGTGCGGATGGGTCGGGAAGCCGGTGCCGGGGGCGATCACGTCGTCGTTCCAGACCCGCAGGTTGCCCCAGTGCATGCGTTGCGGATCGTAGTACTCGGCGAACGAGAAGTGGTGGTGTGCGTTCAGCCAGCCATGATGGGCCCCGCCCAGGCTGTTGAAAGGTCGAAGTTGCAGCATGATTCTGCTCCTGTTCAGGTTCGTCGCGGGCTGGTGTCGCGATGACCGGTGGTTGATGGACTCATCATCGGTCAAAGCAATATCGATAAAAAGCGTAAATTGTTCTTCATAATGATCGATTTAATCGATTATTGGTCAGTGGCAGAGTGATGTCTGTTCTTTCACTTCGTCATCTAAATGGCTGATTGAAAAGCAATTGACTAGAACTGCTGGTCCAATCGGGCGACCATAGGCCTTTCGCCCGGACAGTCCCAGACCTGGAGTCAGCGTGTCGCAATACAGCCCCGAACCGCCTGCCGAACTTTCCTCCCTGGCCCAGTTGCCGCTGTTCAGGCGCCTGCTGGCCCGTCTGTTGGGCGGTGGCCTGAGCCGCCTGCGGGCGCAGCACGTGGCGTCCTGGTTGCAGGGCCAGGCGGACGGCTTTCGCAGCGGCCACAGCGCCGGTGTCGAGTACGGCTATCGGGAAGGGCACGCCGAGGGCCTGGAGCAAGGCCGCCAGGTTCTGCTGATCCGTGATACCCGTCCTGCGGAGCACCGGGCGCCCGGGGTCGATGACAACCTGTTCGACGACTGGCGCCTGCCGCTGAGCGGCGAGTTGAAGAAACGCATCAAGGCCGACGTCGCCCGACGGTTGCCTGCCCATGGGCAACCCAGCGCGGCGCAGTGGAAGATGATCTTCAGCGATACCCCGTCGACTGCGGTGATCGCCGGGGCTGGCGCGGGCAAGTCGACTTCGCTGGTGCTGCGCATCCTGTTGCTGACCCATTACCTGGGCTTCGAGCTCGACTCGCTGACCGTGGTGACCTTCACTCGCGAGTCGCGCAAGGATTTCATTGCCAAGCTGATCGAGGTCTTCGCCCTGTGGGGGCGCCCGCTCGGCCTGCGCGAGGCCAGGGAGGTGGTGCGCACTTTCCACTCGCGAATCCTGCCGATGGTTCGCGGCCTGCCGGGTTTCGGCCAGTTGCAGGCGTTCGAGAACCTGGGGACACGCACGGCCGGCGACGACGAAGCAAGCGACAGCAACCCGTTCGACCTGCGGATCAACGACGCCCAGCGCCAACACCTCAACGCCTGCTACCACCGCCTGCAGCGGGACAATCCGCGTTTTCGCGAGATTCTGGCGCCGCTGTACAAGCATGCCCTGCAGCTCAAGGAACTGGAGCAGGACCATCCTGACGTGCAGAAGCGCATGGCGGTGACCGAGCTGGCTTCCCGGCGCGATGAGGAACTGTGCGATACCATCGAGGACCTGTGGTTCCGCGCCGGTGCCTGGCCGATCAAGGGCATCGAACCGAACCGCGAGACCCTGGAGATCAACGGCTCGCCGTTCCATTGCCACGGCTACATCGAGCAGTTGGATGCCTGGGTGGTGCTGGGCTTCGACCCGCGCGAAAGTCCGCAGATCACCCGCCCGGGGTCGCGCCTGACGGTGCGTGCGGAGTGGGCGGTAAAGCGCACCCTGTTTCAAGCTTTCTGTCGTAAGCCATTGATATGGCTGGATAGTTATGAGTCGGCCAAGCGCGTACTGGCGTCCCTGGGCGATAATGCCAGTGCCGGCCCGGGATTCGACTACAAGGTCAAGGGTGAGCTGGCCTCGGCGCCGTTGCTCGACTGTTTTGTCATGGCGGCCGGGTTCATCGAGAACCTTGGCCTGGACGTCAGCGTGGCGGTCGGCCGGATGAGCTTTGCCAGGGATGATCCGGACCGGTTCTTCTTCGAAGCCCTGAGCCTGTTCTGGAAGGCCCTGGAAGCGCACCTGCTGGCGCAGTCGCCGCCGATCATGACCTACAACCGGATGTTCTCGCTGTTTGGTGAAAACAGCCCGGAAAACCAGGCGCTGCTCAGCGACGAGCTGCTGCGACCGCTGTCGCACCTGATGATCGACGAGTTCCAGGATGTCTCGCCGCAGATCGTTTCCTGGCTGCGCGCCAGCCTGCGGGAGATTCGCCGGCGCGGTCCGGCACTGCATGTCGGGCGCAGCGCCCAGCACTCCTCATTGCTGTGCGTGGGCGATGACTGGCAGTCGATCTACGGCTGGCGGGGCAGCTCGCCCAAGTACTTCATGGAGTTCGGCAAGGAGTTCCCGTCGCCGTCGACCACGCGGGTGATGCTCAGCGACAACTTCCGCAGCCACCAGCACATCATCGATGCCGCCGAGCATATCGTGCGCGCGGCGCCGGCCATCGCCGGGAAGAAGGCCAAGGCTGCCGGCGAGCCCAGGGAAGGGGGGCCGGTGCAGGTGTTCGAGCGCGATGATGCGGAGTTGGGCAGGCGCCTGGCAGAGCACTATCGGAACGGCGACAGTATCTTGATGCTGTTTCGAAAAAGTAGCGATAAGTTATTGATTGAAGAGCATATTCAGGCTGTAGTTAATGCTGATTCTAGCTTGCCGTTCGAGCAGCGGCGGCTCAAGCAACTGACCTACCACAGCGCCAAGGGCCTGCAGGCGGATGCGGTGTTTCTCCTGGGTGATTGCCTGCACCTGACGCGTTCGCCGTACAAGAACCAGGTCTACCGGATGGCCGGGCTGGGCCGGGACGGCGATGCCGAGCCGTATGACAGCGCGCAGAAGGACGAGATCCTGCGCCTGGCCTACGTGGGCATCACCCGGGCGGTGAAGCACTGCTACTGGTTTCTGGACGCTCCGGATGCCCAGGCGGCGAATGCGCCGAAGGCGTCCGATCGGATCGCGGCGGGCAAGGCGTTTTTTGCCGATTGGCGCGCCAGGTGAACGGTGGCGTCACTGACAAGGTAGGCACCCGGCACGGGTGTACCCCGTGGGAGCCGGCCTGCTGGCGACAGCGTGTGACTGATCAGGCCAGGACCTGCAGGTTCTGGGGGGGACAAAGGACTCCAGCTCGGCCTCGATCGCCTCGATGATGCGTTCCACATCGGCCGCATTCATCACCGTCGCACAGGGGATGCCGGCGATGGCGATCAGGGTCTCGCCGCTGGCCCGGTCGAACAGTCGGGCGACCATGCTGCCCGGCGCGTCCATGCTGGCTTCGAAACCCATCGGATGAAAATGCCAGCGCATCAGTTGGCAGGCATTGGGAAACGTGACCTTGCTGAAGAATTTGCTCATGTTGCCCACCTGTGTCATTGAGCGCTTCCTTGTGCTCGCGGGTAGGAACGGCAGGACCTCATGGTCCGACCTGGCCTTGTGTTAAAAAGCCGAGTGCTAAAAATAGCACCCGTCCATCACCCGCAGGGAGTTTTTTCGGCCTGTGGGGCGATTGTTTTCCTGTAACTTGATCGATGTCATGAAACCTTCACTTGCGAGCACTCCATGTTCGACGACGATGACGGTCCACTGCAGACCCGGGCCACCGGCGAAATCGTCCTGCGCTACCACCTGCGCTGGAAACATCGCGACCTGGACGGCGTCATGGCCCTGTATCACCCGGATGTCCAGTACCACGATTTCTTCCAGAACCGCGTGATGGGCCTGGGCGAGTTGCGTGACTACGTGCAGGCCAGCATGCCCCGCGATTGCGGTGAGGCGCTGGAACACAGCGACCGGATCCGTCTCGACGGCAACACGGCGTTCATCCAGTACAAGCTCACCCTGCGCGGTGGCGCGGGGCTGGTGTCGTTTCGTTCCAGCGAGGCGATCACCGTCCGTGACGGGCTGATCTGGCGGGTCAATGAATACGCCTCGCTGGTGCATGAGCAGGCCGCCAGCCCCGAGGCGAGCCCATTGCGTCCGGCGACCAGCCGCCTGGGCCTTTCGCCCCGGCAACTGAGCTTCATGGCGGACGACCTGCAGCAGTATTTCGAGCGCCAGCAACCCTATCTCGACCCGGCCTCGACCTGCAACGGGTGGCCAGGGAGAGTGGCTACAGCCGCAACCAGATTTCCTACCTGCTCAACCAGGTGCTCGGCCAGAGCTTCTACCGTTATGTGAACCAGGCCCGCCTGCGGCATCTGCTCGCGGCGCTGGAGCAGGCCGGGCCGTCGGCGCGGATCGACGACCTGGCGTTCGCCGCCGGTTTCAACTCGCTGTCGGCCTTCTACAGCTGTTTCCGCCAGCACACCGGCCTGTCGCCCAAGGCCTATATCCGGCAAATTTCCTTGCGTGCACGCGCGCAAGACACGCCTTGAGCAGCCGGACTAGCATCGCAGCCATCTGTTACAGGTTGCGGAGTGCTGCATGCCGGTCTGGCGAAATATCAGTTTATGGATGGATCAGCTCGATGAGCCGTTGACGCCACGGCCCAGCCTGGAGCAGGACCTGGACGTCGATGTGGCGATCATCGGTGCCGGTTACACGGGGCTGTGGACCGCCTACTACCTCAAGCGCCAGGCTCCGCAGCTGAAGGTGGTGGTGATCGAGGCGCAGACCGCCGGCTTCGGGGCCTCGGGGCGCAATGGCGGTTGGCTGATGGGCAACCTGCTGGGCGAGGATCGCCTGCTGGCCGGATTGTCGCCGCAGCAACGGCGCGACGCCTTCGAGCTGCTGCACGGCATTCCCGACGAGGTGAGAGCGGTCATCGATCAGGAGTCCATCGACTGCGATTATCGCAAGGGCGGGGTGCTCTACTGTGCCGCGCGTTATCCCGAGCAGGAACACAGCTTGCGGGCCTACCTGCAGGGCCTGCACCGCCAGGGCCTGGACGAAGCCGACTACACCTGGCTGAGCCCCAGCGAGCTGGCCCGGCAGATTCGCATCGCCCGGCCGTACGGGGCGATCTTCTCGCCGCACATGGCGACGATCCAGCCGGCCCGGCTGGCCCGCGGGCTGGCCCGTGCGGTGGAGCGGCTGGGGGTGCCGATCTACGAAAACACGCCGGTGACCGACTGGCGCCCCGGGGGGCTGCGCACCGCCAAGGCCCAGGTCCGCAGCCACTGGGTGGTGCCGGCCGTCGAGGGCTATTCGGTGACCCTGCCACCGCTGGGCCGCTACCAGTTACCGGTGCAGAGCCTGCTGGTGGCCACCGAACCGCTGCCGGCGGCCACCTGGGAGGAAATCGGCCTCGACCGCGGCCAGGCCTTCAGCGAAGGCAGCCGCCAGGTCACCTACGGCCAGCGCTCGGCCGACAATCGACTGGTCTTCGGTGCCCGCGGCGGTTATCGCTTCGCCGGCCGGCTGCGGCATGACTTCAACCTCAGCGGGCAGGAAATCGAGCTGCGTCGCTACCTGTTCGGTGAGCTGTTCCCGCAGTTGAAAAAGGTCCGTATCAGCCATTCCTGGGGCGGCAACCTGGGCATGTCGCGACGTTTCCGGCCGCACATGCTCTGCGATCGTGCCAACGGTATCGCGCTGTCCGGCGGCTATGGCGGGGAGGGCGTGGGGGCCAGTCACCTGGGCGGGCGCACCCTGGCCGACCTGATCCTGCGCGAGGATAGCGCGCGTGTCCGGCAGCCCTGGGTGATTCATGAAGGCGGGCTGGCCGCGCTCCGGGCCTGGGAGCCCGAGCCCTGCCGCTGGCTGGGCTACAACGCGATCGTGCGCAGTTTCGTCCACGAGGATCAGGTGCTGGCCAACCCCAATGCCGCCCCCTGGCGCCGCAAGCTGGCCAGCCGCCTGGCCGGCTTCATGGAAAGTTTCATGCAGTAGCCGGCGCTGGGGCGCCGGATCATTCATCCGCTGGAGTGCAATCCATGAGCATTACGCAATTCAAGAACACCGCCACGGTCGCCCTGGAGACCTCGACTCCGGTCGCGGTCCCCCTGGGCGAGCCGGTGTCGGTGACTTCGGTCACCTGCGTCGAGCGCAGCGACGGCGTCGAGACCGGCATCTGGGAATGCACCCCGGGGCGCTGGCGGCGGCAGATTACCGCCCGGGAGTTCTGTCACTTCATCCAGGGCCGTTGCACCTTCACGCCAGATGAGGGCGAGCCCCTGCAAATAGAAGCCGGCGATGCCCTGATGCTGCCGGCCAACAGCACCGGCATCTGGGATATCCAGGAGACCGTGCGCAAGACCTATGTGCTGATTTTCTGATCCTCTGATCACTTGAGCCTGCCAATAACAACCATACCCAGGAATCGACTCATGATCCGCATGTCCCTTGCTCCCCTGATGCTGGTGGCGTCCTTCGTCCAGGCGGCCGAAACCGTCAAGATCTACAACTGGTCGGACTATATCGCCCCGGACACCACCAAGAACTTCCAGGCTGAAACCGGGATAGGTTTCAGCTACGACGTCTACGACAGCAACGAGACTCTGGATGGCAAGTTGATGACCGGCAAATCGGGTTATGACGTGGTGTTTCCTTCCAACCACTTCATGGCCCGGCAGATCCAGGGCGGCGCGCTGAAGAAGCTCGACAAGAGCCAGTTGCCGAACTGGAAGAACCTCAATCCGGTGCTGCTCAAGGCCCTGCAGGTCAACGATCCGGACAACGAACACGGTTTCCCCTATCTGTGGGGCAGCACCGGGATCGGCTACAACATCGACAAGGTCAAGGCGGTACTGGGGGACAATGCGCCGGTGGACTCCTGGGACCTGATATTCAAGCCGGAGAATATGCAGAAGTTGCACAAGTGTGGTGTAGCGATTCTCGACAATGGCCCCGAATTGTTGCCGGCGACACTCAACTACCTGGGCCTGCCGCACCACAGCAAGAACCCGGCGGACTACAAGAAGGCCGAGGCGCTGTTGATGAAAGTGCGGCCCTTTGTGGCGTACTTCCATTCATCCAAGTACACCACCGACCTGGCCAATGGCGATATCTGCGTGGCGGTGGGTTTTTCCGGCGATATCCTGCAGGCCGCCAGTCGCGCCCAGGAGGCGCACAATGGGGTCAGGATCGGTTATTCGATTCCCAGGGAGGGCGCGGCCATCTGGTTCGACATGGTTGCCATGCCGGCCGATGCGCCGGACGAGAAGGCCGGTTATGCCTTCATGAACTACCTGTTGCGGCCTGAAGTGATGGCCGGTATCAGCAACTACGTGAAGTATGCCAACGGCAACGCGGCGGCCGACAGCCTGGTTGACCCGGCCCTGAAGGCCGACACCAAGGTGTATCCGAGCCCGCAGATGATGGGCAAGCTGTTCGCCCTGGAGGCCATGCCGTTGAACATCGATCGGATTCGCACACGGCTGTGGAGCAGGATCAAGACGGGTGAATAACCACGGGGTTTTCCAGGATTGGTAGAAGGCGGGAGGCGAAGTGCATTCGCTTTCCGCCTTTTTCATTGTTTTCCCTTGGGTATTGGATCCAGTTTTATTTAAAGCGTTATAAAGTTACACTAGCTGAATCGATTTTTTAATATTAAACGGCCATCTTTTTGACGTCATAGATAAGAGTTCTCAACTAGTTGTAATTTCTGGAAGTATTTTTACTTTTCGCCCTGTATAAAACATAAAGTCCTGCCGATATTGCTGATGAGTCCATGTCGTTTTGCTGCATGGCGTTGAAACTATCCGGTGACAGAGCCCGATAGAGAGATGGCATGGATGCTGATCGCCTCATTGTTGAGAGAGAGCTTCCCATGTCCCTACGCAATATGAATATCGCCCCTCGGGCCTTTCTCGGTTTTGCATTCATTGCATTGCTGGTGATTGTGCTGGGAGTGTTTGCGCAAACCCGCATGACGGTGATCCGTCAGGCGTCCATCGACATGCAGACCAACCAGTTGCCCAGCGTGGGCTACCTGGGCAATGTGATCGAGGGTGTGCTGCGGATGCGCATCCTGTCCTTTCGGGTCCTGACCAATCGTGAACCGGCCGCTCTGCAGGAAGCCGAAACGCGCATCGCGTTCCTGGTGGACAAGGTTCGCAAGGATCAGAAAAGTTACGCCGACCTGCCTTCCCAGGGCGAGGAGCTGGCCAAGTACCGGGAGTTTTCCGCGACCCTCGAGACCTACCTGCAGGATCAGACCCGCATGATGGAGCTGTCCCGGCAGAACAAGCTCGATGAGTTGCGCAACCTGATCAATACCCAGATCAAGGCGGGGACCGACCTGATGGGCGTGCAGCTCAATCAACTGGTGGAGATCAACAAGGCCGGGGCCAAGGCCGCCTCGGACGAGGCGGGCCGTCAGTATGACAATGCCAGCACCGGCATCATCAGCGTTTCGGTGATTGCCGCCCTGATGACGGTGCTGCTGGCCTGGTTGCTGACCCGCAGTATTGTCAGCCCCTTGAAGACCGCCGTCGAAACCGCCGAGATCATTGCCGGTGGCGACCTGACCAAGCCGATCCGGATCGACGGTACGGACGAGCCGGCGCGCCTGCTGACGGCCCTGTCGAGCATGCAGGACAACCTGCGCAAGACCATCGAGCAGATTTCCGGCTCGGCCACCCAACTGGCCTCGGCGGCAGAGGAACTCAGCGCGGTGACGGAAGAGGCCTCCCGTGGCCTGCAACAGCAGAACAACGAGATCGAACAGGCAGCCACCGCAGTCAACGAAATGACCAGCGCCGTGGAAGAGGTGGCACGTAACGCGGTCTCGACGTCCGAGGCGTCCCAGCAGTCCAACCACGCCGCCCGCGACGGGCGGGATCGGGTGGTTGAGACGGTGGAAGCGATCCAGACCATGACCCATGACGTGCAGAGCACTTCGGCGTTGATCGAGGGCCTGGCCGCCCAGGGCCGGGACATCGGCCAGGTGCTGGACGTGATCAGGGCGATTGCCGAGCAGACCAACCTGCTGGCGCTCAACGCCGCCATCGAGGCGGCCCGGGCCGGCGAAGCCGGGCGTGGTTTCGCGGTGGTGGCCGACGAG
Source organism: Pseudomonas sp. Tof1 (assembly GCF_055390395.1). Taxonomy (NCBI): domain Bacteria; kingdom Pseudomonadati; phylum Pseudomonadota; class Gammaproteobacteria; order Pseudomonadales; family Pseudomonadaceae; genus Pseudomonas; species Pseudomonas sp. Tof1. The sequence goes on from NZ_AP024344.1 coordinate 3,080,994, forward strand.
GTGCGGGCCCTGGCCCATCGGACCCAGCAGTCGACCCGCGAGATCGAGCAGATGGTGGCGGGGATCCAGAACGGCACCAGTGAAGCCGTGCAGTCGATGCAGCAGAGCAACCAGCGTACCCAGGATACTCTGGAGCGGGCACGGGCGGCGGGGGTTGCGCTGGAGCAGATCACCCAGTCGATCAACCTGATCAACGAGCGCAACCTGGTGATCGCCAGTGCCTCTGAGGAGCAGGCACAGGTCTCCCGCGAGGTCGACCGCAACCTGGTGAACATCCGTGACCTGGCCTCCCAGTCGGCAGCCGGCGCCAACCAGACCAGCGCTGCCAGCCATGAGTTGTCGCGCCTGGCGGTGGACCTGAAGGCGATGGTGGCCCGTTTCGTGATCTGACGTTGCCGGCCCTGTCTGTGGGGCCGGCTCCCGCTTAGGGTAGAGGTTTCGCGGGGCGCTCGCTCACAGGGTCAGATGGCGTCGCAACTGTGCCAGCAGCTTTTCATACAGCAGGTCCACCTCGGGCACCTGCCCCCGTGCCCGCAGGCAGCCGTGCACCAGGCCCAGGCCGACATGCAGGCTGGCGCTGCCGCCGGCCTTTTTCAGGCGCTCGAAATAGCAGACACCGTCGTCCCGCAGCGGGTCGTACTGCGCCACGGCGATGAACGCCGCGGCCAGGCCCTGGAAGTTCGTTGCCCGCAGTGGCATCGCATAGGCTTCAGGCCTGTCGCTGTCCGCCAGGTACCAGGCGTGATAGCTGCGTACATCGTCGCTGCTGAGCAACGGCGCGTCGGCGCACTCGCTACGTGAAGGCAGGCCGTCGCTGCCACCCAGTCCCGGATAGATCAGCGCCTGCAACAGCGGTTGCGGCTCGGCGGCATCGCGTAGCGCCAGGCACACGGCGGCGGCCAGGTTGCCGCCGGCACTGTCGCCGGCGATCGCCATGCGCCGCCGGTCCACCTGCCAGGTGCCGGCCTCGGCACGCAAGCCGCGCCAGACGGCCAGGCAATCGTCGAATGCGGCCGGGTAGGGGTGCTCGGGTGCCAACCGGTAGTCCACGGCAACCACCACGGCCTGGAGCCTGGAGGCCAGTTCGGCAGTGATGAAGTCGTGGGAGTCCAGATCACCCACCACCCAGCCACCCCCATGCAGATAGACCACGCAGGGCCAGCCATTGGCCGGGCGAGGTGAGGTCGGGCGGTACAGGCGTATCGGCACCTGGCCGATACGCTGCTCCCGGACTTCGATATCAGCCGGACGGGGCGGGGTGAAGGCCCGACACATCCGGCTGTAGCTGCGGCGCAGGCCCTGGATGCTGCTGTCCGGACAGGTGAAACCGAGCGTCTTGCTGACGAAGGCGCTCATGCCGGGGGAAAGGGGATAGTCGGTCATTGCGGTTTCAGGCTGGCCTGCACCGTTGCCACGCCATCCCGGCCGTCGATGCTGGTGACCCCCGCCAGCCAGCGCTTGAGGTCCTCGGGATGATCACGCAGCCACTGCCGAGCGACATCCTGGGGAGCCTGGCGCTCCATGATCGGTACCATCAGCTGGCTTTCCTGGGCTGCGGTGAAGGTCAGGTTCTCCAGCAGCCGGTTCACGTTCGGGCAGCGTTGCGCATAGTCCGGGGCGGTCACGGTGGAGACGGTCGCGGCGCCTTCGTTGGGGCCGTAGACGTCCTCGCTGCCGGTCAGGTAGGCGATCTTCATGTTGATGTTCATCGGGTGCGGGGTCCAGCCGACGAAGACCACGAACTCCTTGCGGTTGATCGCCCGCTGCACCGCGGCCAGCATGCCGGCCTCTCCCGACTCCACCAGCTTGAAGCCCTTGAGCCCGAAATGGTCGGTGTCGATCATGGTCTTGATCGTGGTATTGGCGCCGCTGCCGGGTTCGATACCGTAGATCGTACCCTTGAGCTGGTCCCTGAACCTGGCGATATCACCGAAGGTCTTCAGTCCGGCGTCCGCCACGTACTGCGGTACCGCCAGGGTCGCCTGGGCGTCGGCCAGGCTGGGGCTGGCCATGACCTTGACCTGGTTGGCGCTGACGAAGGGCTCGATGTTCTTGTCCATCGCCGGCTTCCAGTAGCCGAGGAAGATGTCCAGGCGCTTGTCGCGGATGCCGGCGAAGATGATCTGCTGTACGGCGCTGGTCTGCTTGCTTTCATAGCCCAGGCCGTTGAGCAGCACATCGGCCACCGCACTGGTGGCAATCACGTCGGTCCAGTTGACCACGCCCATGCGCACGTTCTTGCAGGAAGCGTCTTCGGCCGCGAAGGCCGGGTTGCCGAGCAATGCGGTGGCGCCGAGGAGCAGACAACCGTTGAACAGTCTTTTCAGGTTCGGGGTTTTCATGAGCGCTGAGTCTCGCGGCAGGTCGTTATTGTCGTGGCCGGTGTCTTCTTGCACCGTTCTGCTAAGTTACGCAGCCATTGCCTGGCAAAAGCGCACCAGGGCGACCGGCTTTTGCACTGGGGCGACTCGGACTCCATCATGCCAGCACGCTCATCCATGCCGAGGCCAGCAACAGCAACGCCATGCCGCGATTGAAACGCCGCATCGCCAGGGGCGAGCGCAGCAGTCGGGCCGAGCCGGCACCGAGCACGGCCCACAGTCCCATGCACGGCAGTGATACCAGAAAGAACACCAGGGACAAGGAGGCGACATGTGCCTGGCGTTCGGCACCGTTGCCGGCGAACACGCCGACCACCGCCAGGGCCATCATCCATACCTTGGGGTTGATCAATTGCAGGCTGGCGGCGCCCAGCAGGCCGAGACGCCGTGCCTGAGTGGCGGTGGAGTCCACGGCGTTCACCGGGGCCGTGAAGATCTGCCAGGCCAACCGGCTCAGCCAGGCCAGCCCCAGCCATTGCATCAGGCTTTGCAGCGCGGGCAGGTCGCTCAGTGACTGGCCGATCCCGCTGCCCACCAGCAGCACGATCAACGCGGCTCCGGTACCCGCACCGAGGATGATCGGCAACGCCGCCGCCACGCCGTGACGGGCGCTGTTGCTCAGCACCAGGATATTGTTCGGCCCGGGGTGACCGAGGCGACGAAGGCGAACAGCACGAAAGGAAGCAGGTTGGGGAAAGTGGACAGCATGAAGGGCGGCTCCGCGAATGAATCGATGCAACGATCTTCGCGGTTGCCGCCTCAGGCGTCTGGAAGGTTTGAGCAGCGCTTGCGGTAGGCTGCCGGCGTCAGGCCGTAGGCCCGGACGAACCAGCGTCCGAGATGGCTCTGGTCGGAGAAGCCGAGGGTCATCGCCACCGTGGCCGGTGGTTCGCCACGGGCCAGCAGTTGCCGCGCCCGGGCCAGGCGCAATTGCACCAGGTAGGCATGGGGTGGCAGGCCGTAGGCCGACTTGAAGGCCCGGGTCAGCCGGAAGCGGTCGACACCGGTCACCGCGGCCAGGTCATCCAGGCTGACATCCAGCTGCAGGTTGGCATGCAGGTATTCCCGGGCCCGCTGTGCCACCCGCGGCAGGCGTGGGTCCTCGCGGTAGCGGGAGCGCCAGTGCAGGTGGCGGGTGAGGGCGTCGAACATCTGGTCCAGGGCGCTTTGCTGGACGATCCGCAGCTCCGGGCTGTGCATCGCCTGGAACGCCGCGCTGGTGGCCTGGGCCAGGCGACTGTCGCCAGTCGCCAGCGGTGTGGCAAAGGACAACTGGCTGTTGGCGGGCGCTTCCTGGAACAATGCGCCCAGCTCACGCTCCAGCCAGTGGGGTTCCAGGTACAGCGTCCGGTAGGTGAAGCCGCCTTCGGTGGGCGCGTCGCCGTCGTGGATTTCCCCCGGTTCGAGCATGAACACATGGCCCGGCATGCTGTGAAAGCGGGTGCGCTGGCAATTGAATTGCTGCACGCCCTGTTCGGTGACACCGATCAGGTAGGTGTCGTGCCAGTGGGCGTCATAGGCGTGCCCCTTGAAGTGGGCACGGAGGGTTTCGATACCGGTATCGCGATCCTGAGTCAGGTCGATCCAGTTGTCGGCGTTGCTGGGCATGCTGTACCTGGAACATAGCTCAATCGTGCAGGATGACAGTAGGCACTGCCTGGCCAGGGCAAGTCTAGAACATCTGTGCAGCTGTCCGGGGCCTCGCGGGCATGCCATGGCGGGAATGCGGGGGCTGGACCGGTGGCGTTGAATAGTTGGATTGTCCTACAATAATAAAGGGTGAAAAATAGTAATAAGACCCATAAGTTAATAAATGACCCATTGGTCATTTAACGATGCACTTCGCTTATGCATTTTTCTCACTTGAATGTTCGCGATGTCCTGCTCATGGGGTTGGGAAACTTCTGTCAGAAAATATTTTCCCAGACATAGGCAATGTTTACGGGATCTTTCCGGATTTTGGCGTTTTGATATCAAAAAAAGCGCTGGACGGTTGATTTCAAAATGTGTCAGTTTCTCGCTGCCTTCAAAAAGGGCGAGTGATAGGATGATCTCGCCAAGGGATTGTCGCTATCGGACAAAAACTGTTTCACTTGTAAACAAGGAAGTGTGTTTATGTCGAAAGTCAAAGCGAAAGCTATTGTTTCGGTAGAGTCGGCGCTGGCGGCCAGCGGTACAAGTTCCGCCTTCAACCAGATCGATAGCTTCAGCCATCAGTATGACCGCGGTGGCAATCTCACGGTCAATGGCAAACCCTCCTACTCCGTCGATCAGGCCGCCACGCAACTGCTGCGTGACGGTGCCGCCTGGCATGATCTGAACGGCAGCGGCAAGATCGAGCTGACCTATACCTTCCTGACGTCCCCGACCTCGAATTTCAGCGGTCTGGGCGTTACCGGGTTCAGTCAGTTCAGTGCCTTGCAGAAGTCGCAGGCGGTATTGGCCATGCAGTCCTGGGCCGATGTCGCCAACGTGACCTTCACCGAGGCGGCGCGGGGCGGAGATGGTCACATGACCTTCGGTAACTACAGCGCCGGTCAGGAAGGTGCGGCGGCATTCGCCTTCCTGCCGGGGACCGAGCCTGGCTACGACGGCCAGTCCTGGTACCTGACCGGCAGCGGCTACAACGTCAACAAGACGCCGGGCCTGAACAACTACGGGCGCCAGACCCTGACCCACGAGATCGGCCATACCCTGGGCCTGTCCCACCCTGGCGACTACAACGCCGGCGAGGGCAACCCGAGCTACAAGGATGCGACCTACGGGCAGGACACCCGCGGCTACAGCATCATGAGCTACTGGAGCGAAAGCAACACCAGCCAGAACTTCAGCAAGGGCGGCGTCGAGGCCTATTCGTCCGGCCCGCTGATGGACGATATCGCGGCGATCCAGAAGCTCTACGGCGCCAACTACAGCACCCGTTCCGGGGATACCACCTACGGTTTCAACTCCAACGCCGGTCGTGACTACCTGAGCGCCACCTCGTCTTCGGACAAGCTGGTGTTTTCGGTCTGGGATGGCGGCGGCAATGACACCCTGGACTTCTCCGGCTTCACCCAGAACCAGAAGATCAACCTGCATGCAGGTTCCTTCTCGGATGTGGGCGGCATGGTCGGCAACGTCTCGATTGCCCAGGGCGTAACGGTGGAGAACGCCATCGGCGGTTCGGGCAACGACCTGCTGATCGGCAACGACGTCGCCAACGAACTGCGTGGCGGTGCCGGCAACGACATACTCTACGGGGCTGGCGGTGCGGACAAGCTGTGGGGCGGTGCCGGCAGCGACACCTTCGTGTTCGGCGCGGTTTCCGATTCGACACCGAAGGCGGCCGACCGGATCATGGATTTCGTCAGTGGCCAGGACAAGATCGACCTGTCCGGGATCACCCATGGTACGGGCCTGAACTTCGTCAACGCGTTTACCGGGCATGCCGGCGATGCGGTACTGACCTACGCCGCGGGTACCAACCTCGGCACCCTGGCGGTCGACTTCTCCGGGCACGGTGTGGCGGACTTCCTGGTCACCACGGTGGGCCAGGCGGCGGTCACGGATATCGTGGCCTGAGTCGATGAAACGGGAGGTGGCGCCTGCGCCGCCTCCTCGAATCGCAAGGTGTCGGGTGAGCGCTATTTGCAGGATTCATCGGATAAGGGGCCGTCAAATGCGCACCCTCGTGGCCGAACATTGACGTGTTCGGGCACGTTTTCCCTGTCTCAAGGACTTGCATCAGAATGCCTCAGCCCATTACCAGAAACCTCGATAAAATCTTTAATTCCGTGCATCGGGATCCGCCCGAATGGGCATCGTCACAGACGCCCCTGTCGATTGATGGCAAGCCATTCTATTCCCAGGAGCAGGCGGTCAACCAGATCAACCGTAGCGGCAGGGTATTGAAGGACCGGGATGACGATCAGCAGATCGAGTTGACCTACAGTTTCCTGACGTCCGCCCCCAAGAACTTCAGCGGCCTGGGCGTCACCGGGTTCAGTCCGTTCAGTGCCCTGCAAAAAAAGCAGGCGGTCCTGGCCATGCAATCCTGGGCCGACGTCGCCAACGTGACGTTCACCGAGGCGAAGCCAGGCAAGGAGGGGCATCTGACCTTCGGCAACTACAGCGCCGGCAAGAAGGGGGCCGCATTCGCGTTCCAGCCGGGTTCCGGAGCCAGCAGCGATGGACAGTCCTGGTACAAGGCCGATGAAAGCAAGACGCCCGGGTTGGGTAACTACAGTCGCCAGACCCTGGTCCACGAGGTTGGCCATAACCTGGGCCTGAGCCACCCTGGAGACTACGACGCCGTCAAGGGCAGCCCAAGCTACAAGGATGCAAGCTATTGGCAGGACACGCGTGGCTACAGCGTCATGAGCTACTGGAGTGAAAGCAACACCGGCCAGAAATTCAACGGGGCCCATGCGTCCGGTCCGCTGATGGACGATATCGCGGCCATCCAGAAGCTCTATGGCGCCAACCACGCTACGCGCGCCGATGACAGCGTCTATGGCTTCAATTCCAACACCGGGCGCGATTTCCTCAGTGCCACCTCGTCTTCGGACAAGCTGGTGTTCACCGTCTGGGACGGTGGCGGCAATGACACCCTGGACTTCTCCGGTTTTACCCAGGACCAGAACATCAACCTCAACGCCGGCGCGTTTTCAAGCGTGGGCGGGCTGCTGGGCAATGTGTCGATCGCCAAGGGCGTTACCCTGGAAAACGCCGTGGGTGGCAGGGGCGACGATGTGATTATCGGTAATGCGGCGAACAATCGGCTCATGGGGGGGCTGGTTGCGACGTCCTGTATGGGGATGCCGGCGATGACATCCTCGAGGGTGGCGACGGTAAAGACTGGTTGACCGGCGGTTCCGGCCACGACGTCCTCTTGGGGGGTGCCGGGCCTGACTGGCTGCGTGGAGGGGAAGGGCGCGACCTCTTCGTGTTCACCCGGATATCGGATTCGACGCCAGAGGCCGCCGACTGGATCATGGATTTCGTCAGCGGCGAGGACCGGATCGACCTGACCGACATTACCCATGGTTCGGGCCTGAGCTTCGTCGAGGCCTTTACGGGGCAGGCCGGGCAGGCGGTACTGGGCCGTGCCCACGAGGGGACGTTGGAGGTCGACTTCTCTGGCGATGGTGTAGCCGATTTCCGGGTTACTACGCTGGGTGTGGTAAGAGTCACGGATATCATGGCGTAAGTTGATCAAACAGGGGAGCGTCTACGCTACTCCTGCAAGTCGAATGGAGAAGTTGCTGTTGCCTGGGTAAAGGGAAATCTCGAGGGGAAGTCTGGATGATTTAACGGTCTTGTCGACTTTTCCTCCTGGGGCTGAGCACGCTTCAGATAGCATTTTCAAAAGTTGTACGAGGGATGGAAGAATGAGCGTTATTTGCAGGAGGCTTCGGACAGGGAAAAGTCCAATAGGCCGGCTTGTTATCGGTTAGTTACCGGTTCGAGCAAGTTTTTCCATGCCTCAAGGATTTCAGCATGACATCTACCAGCTCCAATAAAGTTCTCTCTGGACAGTTTCCGTCCGAGGTCCGGCAATATACTTTGGAATCTTCCGGAAAGTTTTCCCTGACCACGGATGAGGCCGCGATGCATCTCGCCCGTTACAATCAGCGTTGGGCGGATCAGGACGGTGACGGTCGAATCGACCTGACCTACCAGTTTCTCACCGCACCCAACCTGGCCTTCGTTGGAATGCGCCTGGATGGATTCAGTGAGTTCAATGCGCAGCAGAAGGCGCAGGCGAAACTGGCCATGCAGACCTGGGCGGATGTGACCAATGTGACCTTCACCGAGGCCCAGGCGGGTGGGGAGGGGCAAATGAGCTTTGGCAATTTCAGCGAGGGCATGCACGGTGCCACGGCATTCGCCTTCCTGCCCAACAGCCACCCCATCCTTGACGGCCAGTCCTGGTACCGGGTGCCCAGCGACGATACCTGGTCCGGATGGCTGCGTAGCCGGGCCTCCGGCGACGGGCCCAACCAGCTGCCGGTGATGGGCAGCGCTGGCCGATTCGCCCTGGTTCACGAAATCGGTCATACCCTGGGCCTGGACCACCCCGGTGACTACAACTCCCGGGAAGATACCTGGCTCGACTGGCTGTGGAATCGGATCAGCGGCGACGATGACTACGGGCTGAAGGCCGATGTGGTCGAGGATTCTGTCGGCTACACCCTGATGAGCTATTGGAGTGAAACCAATACCGGACAGGATTTCGCCAAGGACGACGCGTCTGTCTACCCTTCGGCGCCGCAGTTGCACGATATTGCGGCGATCCAGAAACTCTACGGCCCCAACTTCAGCACCCGCGCCGGTGACACCACCTATGGCTTCAACTCCAATACCGACCGCGATTACCTGACCGCCACCTCGTCCGCGGACAAGCTGGTGTTTTCGGTCTGGGATGGCGGTGGCAATGACACCCTGGACTTCTCCGGTTTCACCCAGGACCAGGAGATCAACCTGAATGAGGGGGCGTTTTCCGACGTGGGCGGCCTGCGTGGCAATGTTTCCATCGCCCATGGCGTGGCTATCGAGAACGCCATGGGCGGCTCGGGCAAGGACCTGCTGGTCGGCAACGAACTGGGCAACCAGTTGCGCGGTGGTGCCGGCGACGACGTTCTCAAGGGCGGCGGTGGCGCGGATGAACTATGGGGCGGTGCCGGCAGGGATACCTTCATGTTCTCCGCCGTCTCCGATTCGACGCCGCAGGCCTCTGACCGGATCATGGATTTCACCACGGGTCAGGACGAGATCAGCCTGGCCGGGATGACCCGCGGTTCGGGCCTGAACTTCGTCGGTGCCTTCAGTGGCAATGCCCGGGAGGCGGTACTGGCCTATGACGAGAGCACCCACCAGGGCACCCTGGCGATCGACTTCGCGGGGCGGGGCCTGGCGGATTTCCAGATCACCACGGTCGGTCGGATGGCCGTCACGGATATCGTGGCCTGATGCCCTGCCTTGAGGATTTTGCGTGACAACGATCAATTCCCCTATCACCAGCGGCAAGCCGAGCTATTCCGTGGACCAGGCGGCGCAGCAGCTCACCCGTAGCGGCCAGTCCTGGAAGGACAAGGACGGCAACGGCACCGTCGAGCTGACGTTCGCCTTCCCGGACACGCCGCCCTCGAACTTCGTCGAGCTCAAGGTCGACCACGGCCTCGGCGGCTTCGGCCAGTTCAGCGCGTTGCAGCAGGCGCAGGCGGTGCTGGCCCTGCAGTCCTGGGCGGATGTCGCCAACCTGAGCTTCACCGAGGCGCCGAGCGGTGGCGAAGGGCACCTGAGCTTTGGCAACTACGAGGTCGGCCCGGCGGGCAGCGCGGCGTTCGCCTATGCGCCAGGGTCCGATCCCGACTACGACGGCCAGTCGTGGTACCTGGTCAGCGACAGCTACGACCTCAACAGTGCACCCGGCCTGAACAACTATGGGCGCATGTCGCTGGTCCATGAGATCGGCCATACCCTGGGGCTGTCCCACCCCAGTGACTACGGGGCGAATGTGGACCAGCCGAGCTACCGGGATGCCGGCTACGTGCAGGACACGCTGGGTTACAGCATCATGAGCTACTTCAGTGAAAGCAACACCGGGCAGAACTTCGTCAAGAACGGCGCCGAACACTATTCATCCGCGCCGTTGCGCGACGATATCGCGGCGATCCAGAAGCTCTATGGGGCCAACTACAGTACCCGTGCCGATGACACCGTCTATGGTTTCAACTCCAACACCGGCCGTGACTACCTCAGTGCCCAGTCGTCTGCCGATGCCCTGGTGTTCTCGGTGTGGGATGGGGGTGGCAATGACACCCTGGACTTCTCCGGTTTCACCCAGGACCAGGAAATCAATCTGCGGGCCGGTTCGTTCTCCGATGTGGGTGGCCTGCGGGGCAATGTCTCGATTGCCCACGGCGTCATCCTCGAGAATGCCATTGGCGGTTCGGGCCACGATGTGCTGATCGGCAATGACGTGGCCAACGAACTGCGTGGCGGCGCCGGCAGCGATATCCTCCAGGGTGGCGGCGGTGCGGATCGCCTCTGGGGCGGCGAGGGCAACGACATCTTCGTGTTCGGCGCCATCACCGACTCGACGCCGCAGGCCTCTGATCGGATCATGGATTTTGTCAGCGGCCAGGACCAGATCGATCTGGGCAGGCTGACCCAGGGGGGCGGCCTGAGTTTCGTCGACGCATTTACCGGACGGGCTGGCGAGGCGGTGTTGAGTCATGACGCCGACACCGACCAGGGCACCTTGGCCATCGACTTTTCCGGGCAGGGCCTGGCGGATTTCCAGGTTGTCACCGTAGGGCGGATGGCGGTCACGGATATTCTGGTCTGATGGTATGAAACCCACGAGCAAGGAACGCATGCAAGACCACCACCGGCCCGCCAGCGGGCCCATCACTCGAAAACGCAGGGGGGCCTGGCTGCTGGCCCTGTCACTCACTTTCATGGGAGAAGCCGTCATGGCCAGTAGTTTGGTGTTACCCAGCCGCGAATCGCTCGCGGGCCAATGGCAGTTGTCCAGCAGCTCGAGCCCGGCGCGGACCTGCGTGCTGGAGCTGGCGGCCCAGCCGCCCATGCTGACGGGCGACCTGGAGTGCGCCACCGAGCTGCTCGGCGAGCGCCCCAGCGGCTGGGAGCCGACTCCGGATGGCCTGTGGCTGTTCGATCAGCAGGGCAGCGGCCTGGTGCACCTGAACCGGGATGGCGCGGGTTATTCGGTGTCACGCCAGCAAGGTGAGCTGACCCTCGGCAGAAAGAGCCGCGACTGAGTTTCGGCAAGCGCGGGTGACCGCCTGCCCAGGACAGCCGTACACAAGAGTCCGCCCGATACGACCTTTCGTTGGCGAAGCGCTCTTGTTGCTTTACCTATTGATTTTTAAGGAAATGATATGTCTTTGTTTACCCTCAATCCCGTTTCTCCCAGGCAGGATGTGCCTGACCCGCTTGTCAACTTCAACGGCACGACCGGCAACGACTACATCGTCGGTAATGCCCAGGACAATCGTATCGTCGGCGGCGGTGGTCATGACTTGTTGCTCGGGGGTACTGGCAACGACACGCTGAGGGCGGGCAATAAGGCCAGTTCCCTCTACGGGGGCGCCGGTGACGACCTCCTGATCGGCGGCCGCGGTTCCGACCACCTCAATGGTGGCGACGGCGAAGATCGTCTCAATGGCCGGGCCGGCGACGACATCCTCGTCGGGGGCCCCGGGCTTGACTGGCTGGTGGGCGGCCCCGGTCGGGATACCTTCCTGTATCGCGATATCAGCGACTCGATCCCGGAGAGTGCCGACTGGATCGTCGACTTCGTCAGCGGCAAGGACAAGATCGATCTGAGTGCTCTCACCCACGGCTCGGGCCTGACCTATGTCGAGAAGTTCACCGGGCAGTCCCGTGAGGCGGTGCTGGGGTATGACCTGACGGTCGACTTCGATGGGGACGGCGTGGCCGATTTCCGGGTCATGACCGTCGGGCAGGCGGTGCAGACGGATATCGTCGCCTGAGTCTGGGAAAGGAGGCAGCCTGATGGCTGCCTCTGTCCGTTGGATGGCGAATCCATCGCCAGGGGAAAAGGGCCGTTGCATGTTTTGAATCAACTTCAGTGACAGGGCAGAGATCCTTGCGGGTCTCACGAATTTCTAGAATCAAAAAATCAGGGACGATAAATGAAATCGTTGAAGATGATTTCGGGTACACCCTTGTTCCGCGTACTGGGTGACTACAAGAGCATATTGATCAGCGTCGGTTGTTTCACCGCCCTGATCAATCTGCTGATGCTGGTCCCGTCGATCTACATGCTGCAGGTTTACGACCGGGTACTGACGTCGCAGAACGAAACCACCCTGGTGATGCTGACGCTGATGGTGGTGGGCTTCTTCGCCTTCATCGGGGTGCTTGAAACCATCCGCAGTTTCATCGTGATCCGCATCGGCAGCCAGCTCGAACGGCAGTTCAACCTGCGGGTGTACAAGGCGGCCTTCGAACGCAACCTGTTTCGCGGCGAGGGGCATGCCGGCCAGGCCCTGGGCGACCTGACCCATATCCGCCAGTTTCTCACGGGGCCCGCGTTGTTCGCGTTCTTCGACGCGCCGTGGTTTCCCCTCTACCTGCTGGTGATCTTCCTGTTCAACCCGTGGCTCGGAGTGTTTGCCAGCGTGGGCGCGGTGCTGCTGATTGCGCTGGCCTGCCTCAACGAGTGGCTGACCCGCAAACCCCTGGCCGAAGCCAGTGGCTATTCGCAGAAATCCAGCCAGTTGGCCACCAGCCATTTGCACAATGCCGAAACCATCCAGGCCATGGGCATGCTCGGGGCCCTGCGTCGACGCTGGTTCCAGGTGCATTCGCGGTTTCTCGCGCGGCAGAACCAGGCCAGCGATACCGGCGCGCTGGTGACTTCGCTGAGCAAGTCGCTGCGCCTGTGCCTGCAATCGCTGGTGCTGGGGCTGGGCGCCTTGCTGGTGATCAAGGGCGACATGAGCTCCGGGATGATGATCGCCGGCTCGATCCTGATGGGGCGCGTCCTGAGCCCCATCGACCAGTTGATCGCCGTCTGGAAGCAGTGGAGCGCGGCCAAGCTGGCCTACCGGCGGCTCGACGAACTGCTGCGCGAGTTTCCCCAGGGCGAGCCCGCCATGAGCCTGCCCGAGCCCAAGGGGCGGGTGGCGTTCGAGCAGGTCAGCGCAGGTCCCCCGGGCGGCGCGGGGCCACCTTGCACCATGTCAGCTTTGCCATCGAGGCCGGTGAGGTGCTGGGCGTACTGGGCGCCTCGGGGTCGGGCAAGTCCACCCTGGCACGGGTGCTGGTGGGGGGCTGGCCAACCCTGGCGGGCGTGGTGCGCCTGGACGGCGCGGATATCCATCGCTGGGACCGCGATGAACTCGGCCCGCACATTGGCTACCTGCCGCAATCGATCGAACTGTTCAGTGGCACGGTGGCCGAGAACATCGCCCGTTTCAGCGAGGCCGACCCGCAAAAGGTGGTGGCTGCCGCGGTACAGGCCGGTGTTCATGAACTGATCCTGCGCCTGCCCCAGGGCTACGACACCCTGCTGGGCGACGATGGCTGCGGCCTGTCCGGTGGGCAGAAACAGCGGGTGGCCCTGGCCCGGGCGCTGTATGGCGGCCCCCGGCTGGTGATCCTCGACGAGCCGAACTCCAACCTCGACGCGGTCGGCGAGGCGGCGCTCACCGCGGCCATCGCCCAGCTCAAGGCCCAGGGCAGCAGTGTGATCCTGGTGACCCACCGGACCACGTCCCTGGCCCAGACCGACAAGCTGCTGGTGCTCAACGAGGGGCGGATGCAGGCCTTCGGGCCCAGCGCCGAGGTGCTCAAGGCCCTGGCCGGCAACGCGCAACCGGCGGCGGCCACGGTGGCCGAAGCCCCGCGCGAGCCATCCCCAACCCCAGCCGGGCTCAGCCTGAGCCGGCAATACGGTGCAGCGACACGCAGGAGCGGAGCATGAGCCAGGACAGCCTGATGCAACACGATGAACCCCACGAGCGCCAGGAGCGCGATGCCGGCTTCTTTGTCCGCGCCGGCTGGTGGCTGGCGCTGCTGGGCGCCGGCAGCTTCTTCGCCTGGGCGGCCCTGGCGCCGCTGGACCAGGGCATTGCGGTCCAAGGGACCGTGGTGGTCTCCGGCAAGCGCAAGGCGGTGCAGTCCCTCGGCGGAGGGGTGGTCGAGCGGATCCTGGTGCACGAAGGGCAGTTGGTCCGCCAGGGGCAGCCGCTGTTTCGCCTCGATCAGACCCAGCGCTCGGCCGATGTCCAGTCCCTGCGCGCGCAGTACCGGGTGGCCTGGGCCAGCCAGGCGCGCTGGCAGAGCGAGCGGGACAACCTGGCGCGGGTGAACTTCCCGGATGAGCTGACCGCCGATACCGACCCGCAACTGGGCCTGGTGCTCGAAGGTCAGCGGCAGTTGTTCAGCAGCCGGCGCGAGGCGTTTGCCCGCGAACAGGCCGGCATTCGTGCCGCCATCGAGGGCGCTGGTGCGCAACTGGCCGGCATGCGTCGGGCCCGCGCCGACATGAACGCCCGCGCCGACTCCCTGCGGCGTCAACTGGACAATCTGCGGCCGTTGGCCGAGAACGGCTATATCCCGGCCAACCGCCTGCTGGAGTACGAGCGGCAACTGTCCCAGGTGCAGCAGGACCTGGCGCAGAACAGCGGTGAGAGCGGGCGGGTCGAGCAGGGCATTCTCGAGTCGCGATTGAAGCTTTCGCAGCACGCCGAGGAATACCAGAAGGAGGTGCGCAGCCAACTGGCCGAGGCCCAGCTCAAGACCCTGACCCTGGAACAGCAACTGACCTCGGCCCGTTTCGAACTGCAGCACAGCGAAATCAGCGCACCGGCCGAAGGTATCGCGGTGAACCTGGGAGTGCATACCGAAGGTGCGGTGGTGCGTGCCGGCGACACCCTGGTGGAGATCGTCCCGCAGGGCGAACGCCTGGAGGTGGAGGGGCGGTTGCCGGTCCACCTGGTGGACAAGGTCGGCACGGCATTGCCGGTGGACATCCTGTTCACCGCCTTCAACCAGAATCGCACGCCGCGGGTCAGCGGTGCGGTGAGCCTGATTTCCGCCGACCAGTTGCTCGATGAAAAAAGTGGTACGCCGTATTACGTACTGCGCAGTTCGGTCAGCGACCTGGCCCTGGAGAAACTCAACGGGCTGGTGATCAAGCCGGGCATGCCGGCGGAAATGTTCGTGCGCACCGGTGAGCGGTCGTTGCTCAACTATCTGTTCAAGCCCCTGATGGACCGTGCGGGCTCTGCGTTGACCGAGGAGTAGTATGTTGCGCCTGATGACCAAACCGCTGTGTGTGGCGGCTGCGTTGCTGTTGTTTTCCCTCGATTGCCAGGCCATGGGGCCGTTCCAGGTCTATGAGCAGGCGCTGCGCAACGACCCGGTGTTCCTCGGCGCGCTCAAGGAGCGCGATGCCGGCCAGGAAAACCGTGCCATCGGCCGCGCCGGCCTGCTGCCGCGGCTGTCCTACAACTACAACCAGGGCCGCAACGACTCTCGGGTCACCTACCTCAACGAACGCGGCAATTTCCATGAGGACCGCAACTACACCAGTTCCGGCTCGACCCTGACCCTGCAGCAGCCGCTGATCGACTACGAGGCCTATGCCAACTATCGCAAGGGCGTGGCCCAGGCGCTGTTTGCCGACGAGACCTTTCGCGGCAAGAGCCAGGAACTGCTGGTGAGGGTGCTGACCTACTACACCCAGGCGCTGTTCGCCGAGGACCAGATCCAGATCGCCAGGGCCCGGAAGAAGGCCCTCGACGAACAGTTCCAGCAGAACACGCAGCTGTTCCGCCAGGGCGAGGGCACCCGCACCGACATCCTCGAGTCGCAGGCGCGCTATGAACTGGCCACGGCCGAGGAGATCGAGGCCCGCGATGCGCAGGATGCGGCGTTGCGCGAGCTGGGAGCGCTGATCGGCGTGCCGACGGTCGACGTCGCCGAACTGGCGCCGCTGGCGCAGGGGTTCGAGTCGTTTCCACTGGAGCCGGCCAACTTCGCCACCTGGCATGAGCTGGCCCTGAGCAACAACCCGACGCTGGCCTCCCAGCGCCAGGCGGTGGAAGTGGCGCACTACGAAGTGGAGCGCAACCGCGCCGGGCACCTGCCCAAGCTCAATGCCTATGCCAGCCTGCGCAAGAGCGAGTCCGACAGCGGCAACACCTACAACCAGCGTTACGACACCAACACCGTCGGCTTCGAGGTCAGCGTGCCGTTGTTCGCCGGTGGCGGGGTGTCCGCCTCGGTTCGCCAGGCCAGTGCCAACCTGGAACAGGCCGAATACGAACTCGATGGCAAGACCCGCGAAACCCTGATCGAGCTGCGGCGCCAGTACAACGCCTGCCAGTCGGGGGCGAGCAAGCTGCGCGCCTACCGCAAGGCGCTGGCTTCGGCCGAGTCGCTGGTGCTCTCCACCCGGCAAAGCATCCTCGGCGGCGAGCGGGTCAACCTCGACCTGCTCAACGCCGAACAACAGCTCTACAGCACCCGTCGGGACATGGCGCAGGCGCGCTATGACTACCTGATGGCCTGGACCCGATTGCATTACTACGCCGGCACGCTGCGCGAAACCGACCTGGCCAGGGTCGATGAGGCTTTCGTGGCGCCGGCGGCCGTTCACTGACTTCCGTTGCAGGCTTTCTCGACAATTTCAACAACAGAGAGGCAATACCATGGGTGTTTTTGACTATGAAAATGCGGGTTCCACTGTCTCCAAGGCGCTGTACGCTGACGCGATGGCGATCACCTTGTATTCCTACCACAACATCGACAATGGCCTGGCTGTCGGTTACCAGCAGCACGGCTTCGGCCTCGGCCTGCCGGCGACGCTGGTCAAGGCGCTGATCGGTGGCACGGACGCCCAGGGCGTAATTCCCGGCGTGCCCTGGAACCCCGATTCGGAGAAGGCGGCGCTGGCGGCGGTGAAGGCGGCCGGCTGGACGCCGATCAGCGCCAGCCAGCTGGGTTACGTCGGCAAGACCGATGGCCGGGGTACCTTCTACGGCGAAAAGGCCGGCTACACCACCGCTCAGGCGGAAGTGCTCGGCAAGTACGACGCCGAGGGCCACCTGACCTCCATCGGCATCGCCTTTCGCGGCACCAGCGGCCCGCGGGAAACCGTGATCACCGACACCATCGGTGATGCGATCAATGACCTGCTGGCGGCCATCGGCCCCAAGGACTACGCGAAAAACTACAGCGCCAATGCCTTCTCCGGCCTGCTCGACAGCGTCGCCGCCTTTGCCCGGGCCAACGGCCTGGGCGGCAAGGATGTGCTGGTCAGCGGGCACAGCCTGGGCGGGCTGGCGGTCAACAGCCTGGCGGACCTGAGTGCGGGCCAGTGGGGCGGTTTCTACAAGGATGCCAGCTACATCGCCTTCGCCTCGCCGACCCAGAGCGGCGCGGGCACCCATGTGTTGAACATCGGCTATGAAAACGATCCGGTGTTCCGGGCCCTCGACGGCTCCAGCCTGACCCTGGCGACCCTCGGCGTGCATGACGGTTACAAGGCTTCGGCGACCAACAACATCGTCAACTTCAACGACCACTACGCGTCCGATGCCTGGAACGCCATGCCGTTCTCCATCGGCAACATCGCCACCTGGCTGTCGCATCTGCCGACCGCCTATGGCAACGGCATGCAACGGATAGTCGATTCGTCGTTCTACGACCTGACCGGCAGGAACTCGACCATCGTCGTCAGCAACCTGTCGGATCCGGCGCGGGACAAGACCTGGGTGCAGGACCTCAACCGCAACGCCGAGGCCCATAGCGGCACCACCTTCATCATCGGCAGCGAGGCCAGCGACCTGCTCAAGGGCGGGCGCGGCAACGACTATCTCGAAGGGGGCGGCGGCGATGACACGTTCCGCGACGACGGCGGCTACAACATCATTCTCGGTGGCAAGGGCCATAACACCCTTGACCTGCAGAAGCCTCTCGACAGCGTCGAGATCGCCAATGACGGCCAGGGCACGCTGTATCTTCGCGATGCCCAGGGTGGGATCACCATTGCCAGGGATATCGGCACGCTGGTCAGCAGTGAACCGCACCTGGTGTTCCTGTCCCGGGACGTGGCCCACAAGGTCGCTGACCAGAGCCTGTCCGGCGGCCAGTATGTCGCTTCGCAGGTGGGCGGCGCCGGGGCGGACACCCTGACCGCGAAGGCTTCGGGTGAATGGTTGCTGGGCAATGGCGGCAACGATCACCTGATCGGCGCGGCCAATGGCGGCAATCTGTTCATCGGCGGGGCGGGCAATGACCTGATGGAGGCGCGGGGCGGGGGCAACACCTTTCTGTTCAACGGTGCCTTTGGCCAGGACCGCATCAGCGGCTTCCAGTCTTCGGACAAGCTGGTGTTCATGGGCTATGCCGATACCCAGGGGCACAACATTCTTGAACATGCCAAGGTGGTCGGCAATGACACCGTGCTCAGCTTTGGCGCTGATTCGGTGACCTTGGTGGGGGTTGGGCTGGATACGCTCAAAGGCGCCAGTGTGGTGATCGCCTGAGGGTAGTCGGCTGCTGTCGTCTGGCCGCCTGCGGCGGTTCGCGGGCAAGCCACGCTCCTACAGGATGGTGCCGTACGCCAATGCCGCGTTCGGTATCGATCCCCCGTAGGAGCCGGGCTTGCCCGCGAACCGCCAGGAGCGGCCAGGCGACTCCGTATCAGGGCTGCTTGAGCAGCACGAAATCATTCTTGTCGAACCGCCCACTCAACACCGGCACCAGCGCCCCGACCGGCGTACCCTGCAGCTTCTGGTAATCCTGCCTGTCCATCACCAGCCACGCCGGCCCGCTCACCGCCTGCAACTGCTGCGGCGTATCGGTGAACAGCGGTTGCAGATCCTCGTCCAGGTTGACCATGAACTTGATTGCCTTCGCGTCCTTGCCCATGGCGTGCAGCACCACGGGCGCCGACGCCTGATGGATCAACTGTTGGGCTGCCCGGGTAAATGTCCGGGTGTCATAGGCCGTCCGCTCGACCGGCTCGACGACCAGGATGTAGCTCGCCCACATCGCCAATACCGCACAGGCCGCCAGGCCGATGGCACGCCAGCGGGTCTTGAACAGCATCATCACGGCGATGACCTGCAGGGCACCCACCAGCCAGGGGGCGATGCCCAGTGTCGGCAGTTCCTCGGGAAAGCGTCGATGCAGCAGGATCATCCCGCCGATCAGCAGCGCCGGCAGCAGCAGCCAGAGGCCCTGGATCAGCCCGCGCAGCCAGGCGAACAGCCGCCCCTGGCCTGCCTGGAACGCAAAGGCCGCGACGATGGCGATCATTGGCGCCATCGGCAGGATGTAGCGGGCCTTCTTCGCCTGCGGTACCGACAGCCCGAGCATCACGATCAGGCCGGCGGCCAGGCAGTAGAGCATCAATTGCAGCGCCGGCCCACGTTGCTGGCGACCACCGGCGAAGAGTGCCACCACCCCCAGGACCGCCAGCGGATAGGCCAGGGCGTAGTTGCCGAACGAACTGCCGAAGTAATACAGCAGGCCACTGGAGCCTTCGCTGCCATCCATGCGGCCGGTGAACTGCATGCGGATCACTTCATGGAGGAAGACGCTGCCGCCATCCAGCCAGGCCAGCCATAGCAGTAGTGCGATACAGACCGCCAGCAGGCCCAGGGCCTGGAAGCCGAAGACGAACAGGCGTCGCCACTGGCCGCCCAGCAGGTAGTAGCTGCAGAGCATGCCGGTGGGGATCACCAGGCCGATCGGTCCGCGGATGGCGAAGCCCAGCACCAGCAGGGCGAGTATCCAGCCATGGCGTTTCGTTGCGGCGAAATGATCGGCGGTGTAGCCCAGGTAGAACACCGAGAAGCCGACGGCGGCCAGCAGCAGATCCAGCGAGACGGCACGTGTCTCGGTGATGAAGGTGTTGCTCAACAACAGCAGGGCGATGCTCAGCAGTGCCCAGCGCGGGGAGTGGGGGGCGACCAGCCGGTACATCAGCACCACGATCCAGGCCGCTGCCAGGGCACTGGGCAGCCACGCCGCCAGGGCATTGACGGTGCCGAAGGGCAGGGCGAACAGCCAGACCAGCACGGTCGAGAAGGCCGAGTAGTCGGGGTAGGGCTCGCCGTAGGTGGTCGGGAAGAAGCCCGGGCCGTGGCGCAACATTTCCTGGGCGAACAGGACGAAGCGCGAATCGAAGCCGATGGCCGCCTGCTGGTGAACCCCGGCGAGGAACAGCAGCAGGGCGAGCAGGCCCAGGCCCAGGGACTGACGATTGAGGGTGGCGCGGGAGGTCAATGTCACAACGAAGTCCTTGTGAAAGGAGGATGACACCGTTTTGAGGACGCGAAGGAAGTCTGTAGGAGCGTGGCTTGCCCGCGAACCGCCGCCAGGCGGCCATTCAACGACCGCATCGGGGCTGTCAGACCGCTATCGCCAGCAAGCCGGCTCCTACAGAGGCACGCCGGGGATCAGGCTTCTACCTGGCCATGGCGGGTCACCGGCAGTTCCAGGGACGCGCCGCGGCCGATCGCGAAGTAGGTGAAACCCTTGCGCTGCATGCGGTTGGCGTCATACAGGTTACGGCCGTCGAAGATCACCGGTGCCTTGAGGCGCTGCTTGATCCGCTCGAAGTCCGGCGCCTTGAACTGCTGCCACTCGGTGCAGATGATCAGGGCATCGGCACCGACCAGGGTCGCTTCCGGGGTACCCATCAGCGACAGGCCCGGTTCATCGGGATACAGGCGCTGGGTTTCCTGCATGGCTTCCGGGTCGAAGGCGCGGACCTGGGCACCGGCGGCCCATAGCGCTTCCATCAGCACCCGGCTTGGCGCATCGCGCATGTCGTCGGTGTTGGGCTTGAACGCCAGGCCCCAGAGGGCGAAGGTCTTGCCCTTGAGGTCGCCCTTGTAGAACGCATTGATGCGGTCGAACAGCTTGTGTTTCTGCCGTTCGTTGATCGCCTCCACCGCCTGCAGCAGGTCGCTGGAGCAGTTGGCTTCCTGGGCGCTGTGGATCAGGGCGCGCATGTCCTTGGGGAAGCACGAGCCGCCGTAGCCACAGCCCGGGTAGATGAAGTGGTAGCCGATGCGCTGGTCGGCGCCGATGCCCATGCGCACGGCCTCGATGTCGGCGCCCAGGTGTTCGGCCAGTTCGGCGATCTGGTTGATGAAGCTGATCTTGGTCGCCAGCATGCAGTTGGCGGCGTACTTGGTCAGTTCGGCGCTGCGCAGGTCCATGAACATGATGCGGTCATGGTTGCGGTTGAACGGTGCGTACAGGTCGCGCATCACCTCGCGCACTTCCTCGCGTTCGCAGCCGATGATGATGCGGTCCGGCCGGCGGCAGTCTTCGACCGCCGAGCCTTCCTTGAGGAATTCCGGGTTCGAGACGATATCGAACTGCAGGCTGCGGCCGGCTTTGCTCAGACCGGCCTCGATGTGGGCGCGCAGGGTGTCGCCGGTGCCGACCGGCACGGTGGACTTTTCCACCAGGATCAGCGGTTCGAAGCGATGGCGGATCACGGCGTCACCCACCGACAGCACGTACTTGAGGTCGGCCGAACCATCCTCGTCCGATGGCGTGCCGACGGCGATGAACAGCACCTGGCCGTGCTCGATGGCCAGCTTTTCATCGCTGGTGAAGTGCAGGCGGCCACTTTCCAGATTGCTCTTGACCATGGTCTCCAGCCCTGGTTCGAAGATCGGGATATGACCCTTGCGCAGCAAGTCGATCTTGTTCTGGTCAACGTCCATGCACACGACGTCATGACCGACTTCGGCCAGAACAGTCGCCTGTACCAGGCCTACATAACCGCTACCAATTACGCTGATTTTCATACGGAGTCTCTAGGACGGGGTATACGTGGAGAATTGATCGTAAGGACACCGAGGATGACCAACGCCACCCCCAGGGTCTTGGATAGGCTGAAGCTTTCGTTGAAGAACGGCAGGCTGGCGGCCAGCAGGTAGACCAGTGCATAGCTGACACTGAGCAGCGAGTAGGCGCGGCCCAGCGGCACGTCACGCAGGGCCATCAGCCAGCAGAGCATCGACAGCGCATAGGCGAGGATCGAAGCCGCTACGACGGCCAGGGCGACCAGCGAGACGTTGCCGGTCATCAGCGCGTCCAGCCACTGGCTTGGCTCGGGCAGGCGCGTCATGCTCCAGCGCATGCCCAGTTGGGCGCTGCTGACCAGCACCACGCTAGCGCTGGCGAAGGTGAAACCGCGTGCCAGGCTCATAGATGCAACCCCAGCAGCACCACGCCGGCCATGATCAGGGCGACGCCCAGCCAGTGGCGGCGGTCGATCGATTCCTTGAACAGGTAGTGCGCCACCAGGGTGATCAGCACGAAGTTGAGGCTGAGCATCGGATAGGCGATCCCGACCTCCAGCCGCTGCAGTACCAGCAACCACACCAGCAGGCCGAGGCCGAGGCTGGCCAGGGCCAGCCACAACCAGGGCGAACGCAGCTTGTCGAGTGCGCCCGGGGAGGTTTCACGCCAGCCTTCGACGGCGAACTTCTGGGCCACCTGGCCCAGGCACGTCAGCAGGCAGGCGCCGAGGAGGAGAACCAGGGTCATGGAGCGCTCTGCGGGAAGATCAGGATCACGATATTGCCTTCGTCGTAACGCTTGAAGTCCTTTGGCAACCGGTCGATTTCGCGCAACTCTTCCTCGTCCTTGACGCGCATCACCACACCCACCTGGCCTTCACGCCGGGCCTGCTCCATCCAGCCCTGGATCTGGTCCATGTCCTGGGTACGGTGCTCGGCCTCCGGGTAGGAGAGGCCGTATTTCACCTCGCCCTGGGTGTTGTAGAGGGTGATGTCGGTACGTTTCACCCGCCAGGCCAGGGCCGAGGCGGCGCCCAGGTCGTTGCTCAGCAGATGACGGCTCCTGGCCAGTTCCTGCTCGTGGTCGGCGATGAACTGGTCGGGCATCTTGTTGTGCACGATCACGCTCGGCATCGCCGCCGGCAGCAGGGCGATCAGCAGGCCCATGCCCAGTGCCGGCAGCGCCCACAATTGCAGCGGCTTGAACACGGTCAGGGCGTTGAACAGGATCCAGCCGACGATCACCACGCACAGCAGGGCCAGGTGCTGCGGCTCGTTGTCGTAGAACGGTTTCTTCAGTTGGAAGAACACCACGGCAGCCAGCGCCAGCAGGCCCAGCAGCAGGTTGAGCAGGCCATTGAGGCGCGACACCCTGGGCAGGCCCTGGTTGAGCCGCTCCATCAGCGAATGGCCCATCAGCAGCGCCAATGGCATCAGGCACGGCATGATGTAGGTCGGCAGCTTGCCGCGGCTGAGGCTGAAGAACGCCAGCGGCAGGAACAGCCACAGCAGCAGGAACGCGGTAATCCGCTGGCCCTTGCCTTTCCAGGCATCCTTGAGGGTGATCGGGAACAGCAGGGCCCAGGGCAGGCTGGAAACCACGATCAGCGGCAGGTAGAACCACCACGGCCGGGTGTGCTGGGCGTCTTCGGCGGCGAAGCGGCGGATATGCTCGTGCCAGAAGAAGAAACGCCAGTAGTCCGGTTCCTGCAGGTGCACGGCGATGACCCAGGGCAGGCTGACCAGCGCGGCGACCAGCACCGCCACCAGGCCATAGCCCACCAGTTCGCGAAAACGCTTCTGCCAGATCATGTAGGGCAGGGCGATCAGTACCGGCAGCAGCAGGGCCAGGAACCCCTTGGTCATGAAGCCCCAGCCGCAGGCGAAGCCCAGGGCTGCCCAGGACAGCAGGCGGGCCTTGCGGGTCTGGCTGTCGATCGCCAGCCACAGGGCGACGAAGCTCAGGTTGACCCAGAAGGTGAATTGCGGATCGAGGTTGGCATAGCCGGCCTGGCCGGCGATCAGCCCGAAGCTCATGAACAGCGCGGCGCTGGCGAAGCTCTTGCGCGGGTCGTTCCACAGGCGCCCGGCCAGCAGATACACCAGCAACACGCTGAGGCCCGTACTCAGGGCCGAGGCGAAGCGCACGCCGAAGAAGTTCTGGCCGAAGATCGCCTGGCCGATGGCAATCATCCAGTAGCCGGCAATCGGCTTCTCGAAGTAGCGCAGCTCCATGAAGTGCGGTGCCGCCCAGTGGCCGCGCAGGAGCATTTCCTGGCCGATCTGCGCGTAGCGGGTTTCATCCGGAATCCACATGCCATGGCTCATCAGCGGAGCCAGATAGAACAGCAGGAAAGCGAGGAACAGGAGTGGCAAAGCCCAGCGTCTGGTCATCCCTGCTGCACCCCCAGCCAGCCTTCACGGCCACTGAGGGTGCCACGCACCAGCCGACCTTCGGGCAGTCTGTCCAGTTGGGCTGGCAGCAGATTGACCAGGGGTTGAAACTCGATACTGCGTGCCTTGGCTTGCGCCAGCAGCTGACGAAACTCGTTTGCCATCAGAATCCCTTCTACTTCTGCATGGATGGTGTAGACATTCAGTTTCGCCGGGCTGAACCGGTCGAGTATGAATGCGTTGAAGTCTTTCGCGGCCAGGTCCGCACCGACGACTTCGTCGAAGGTCGGCAGGTCCACGGGGATTTGCGGGGTGCCCGGGCTACCGTCTGCCAGCCGTGGCAGGAATAGGCCGTGTCCCCGGCAATCGCTGTTGTAGCGAAAGCCGAAATGTTCTTTGGCTTGCACGACGCGCTCGTCCGCCCGCCAGCCGGCGGTGGCAGAGCATTCGACGGCTTGCCCGGTGATGTCGCTCAGGCAGTCGACGCCACGGCGGATCTGTTCGATCAGCTCGACTTCGCTCCAGCGTCCGGCATTGGCCTGCCAGCCGTGGTGATCCCAGGCGTGCAGGCCGACTTCATGACCGGCGGCCAGGGTCTGGCGCATCAGATGCCCCAGGTCCCGACCGATCGGCTTGCCTGGCCAGGCGGTGCCGGCCAGGAGAATGTCCCAGCCGTACAGGCTGGCTGCCTTGGAGCGCAGCATCTTCAGCAGGAACTGCGGCTTGATGAGGCGCCACAGGTGGCGCCCCATGTTGTCCGGCCCGACACTGAAGAAGAACGTCGCCTTGACCTGGGCCTCGTCGAGCAGTTCCAGCAGTCGCGGCACACCGTCACGGGTGCCGCGATAGGTGTCCACATCGATACGAAGTCCAGCTTGCATCAGCGTTTTTCCGCGATTTCGAGCATGGCTTCCTTCAGGAAGAAGTCCAGGGTGTTACCGATGGTTTCGCTCATCTCGACGGTCGGCTCCCAGTTCAGCAGGCGCTTGGCGTTTTCGATGCTCGGCTTGCGGTGTTCCACGTCCTGGTAGCCGGCGCCGTAGAACGCCTTGCTCTCCACCTCGCGGAAACCGGCGAACGGAGGGAAGTTGCCGCGCAGCGGGTGCGCTTCGAACTGACGCAGCAGCTCTTCGCCCAGTTGGCGGATGCTGGCTTCGTTGTCCGGGTTGCCGATGTTGATGATCTGGCCGTTGCAGCAGTCGTTCTCGTTGTCGACGATACGCGCCAGCGCCTCGATGCCGTCGGCGATGTCGGTGAAGCAGCGCTTCTGCTCGCCGCCGTCGAACAGGCGGATCGGCGTGCCTTCCACCAGGTTCAGGATCAGCTGGGTGATGGCGCGGGAGCTGCCGATACGGGCCGAGTCCAGGCGGTCCAGGCGCGGGCCCATCCAGTTGAACGGACGGAACAGGGTGAAGTTCAGGCCCTTGGCGCCGTAGGCCCAGATCACGCGGTCCAGCAGCTGCTTGGAGACGGAGTAGATCCAGCGCTGCTTGCTGATCGGGCCGACGATCAGGTTCGAGGTGTCTTCGTCGAAGTTCTTGTCCTGGCACATGCCATAGACTTCGGAGGTCGACGGGAAGATCACGCGCTTGTTGTACTTGACGCAGTAGCGAACCAGTTTCAGGTTTTCCTCGAAGTCCAGTTCGAACACGCGCAGCGGGTTGCGGGTGTATTCGATCGGGGTGGCGATGGCCACCAGCGGCAGGACCACGTCGCACTTCTTGATGTGGTACTCGATCCACTCGGAGTGGATACTGATGTCGCCTTCGACGAAGTGGAAGTTCGGGTGGCTGCGCAGGCGCTCGATGGCGTCGGAGCCGATGTCCAGGCCATAGACTTCGTACTTGTCGTCACGCAGCAGGCGCTCGGACAGGTGGTTGCCGATGAAACCGTTGACGCCCAGGATCAGCACGCGGGTCCGACGTTTCTTGCGGGCCGCTTCAGCGCCACGCAGCAGGGAGCCGTCGACCAGGCCCAGCTCGTTGGCCAGTTGCGGGCCGCTGAGGAACAGGCCGTTTTCATTGCGCTGGCCGGCGTTGATCACCAGCGAGTCCTCGCCGCAGGCGATGCGCAGCGGGTCGACGCTGATCACGCGGCCAGGCGCCTGGCCTTCGTTGCCCTTGACCACTTCGGCGCCCCAGACGATCAGCTTGTGCTCACCCACGGCGCAGAACGCACCCGGATAAGGCTTGGTCACGGCGCGAACCAGGTTGAACAGTTCTTCGGCAGGCTTGCTCCAGACCAGCTTGCCATCGGCGGCGGTACGGCGGCCGAAGTAGGTGGCCTTGGACTCGTCCTGGGCGGTTTCGCTCAGCTTGCCCTGGGCCAGTTGTGGCAGGGCGTCACGCAGCAGGCTGGCGGCGCTGTCACGCAGTTTGGCGTGCAGGCTCAGGGCGGTGTCGGAGCGCTCGATGGCGACGCGGTTCTGCGCCAGGATCGCACCGGCATCGGCACGCTTGACCATGCGGTGCAGGGTCACGCCGGTTTCGGTCTCGCCGTTGACCAGTACCCAGTTGGCGGGCGCGCGGCCGCGATAGCGTGGCAGCAGCGAGCCGTGCAGGTTGAACGCACCATTTTTGGCGGTGGCCAGCAGCGCTTCGCTCAGCAGGTTGCGGTAGTAGAAGGAGAAGATGAAATCCGGGTTCAGCTTGGCGATGCGCTCGATCCACAGCGGGTGGTTGGCGTCTTCCGGGGCATGCACCGGGATGCCCTTGAGGGCGCACAGCTGGGCTACCGAACCGTAGAAGGTGTTTTCCTTGGGATCGTCGGCATGGGTGAACACGGCAGCGATTTCATAACCTGCGTTCAGCAGGGCTTCGATGCCTGCGCAACCGATATCGTGATAGGCAAAGACAACAGCTTTCGGATTCATGGGGCAACCTGATTGACAGTAGTTGTAGAAGGGGTTTGCGCGGCAGTGCTGCTGGAAGAGGGCTGACTGCGCAGCACTTTCTCGATGAAGAAGCGTGGACGGGCGCGGACATCGCTGTACATGCGACCCAGGTACTCACCCAGCAGGCCCATGCCGATGAACTGGCCGCCGGTGAACACGAACAGCACGGCGAACAGCACGAAGGTACCGTCACCGGCCCATTCGGCGCCGAAAATCAGGCGCAGGAAGATCAGCAGCAAGGCGAACAGCGCGCCGAGGCCGGCCATGGCGAAACCGATGATGCTCAGCAGCCGCAGGGGCGTGGTGGTCATGCAGGTGACCAGGTCGAACATCAGGTTGATCAGGCGCATCGGGCTGTACTTGGAGTCGCCGTGCTCGCGCTCGGCGTGCTGCACCAGCACCTCGGTGGTGTGGCGGGCGAAGCTGTTGGCCAGGATCGGGATGAAGGTGCTGCGTTCGCGGCAGGCGAGCATGGCGTCGACGATGCTGCGGCGATAGGCGCGCAGCATGCAGCCGTAGTCGCTCATGGCAACGCCGGTGGAGCGCTGCACGGCCAGGTTGATCAGGCGCGACGGCCAGCGGCGGAAGGCCGAGTCCTGGCGGTTGTTGCGCACGGTACCGACCACGTCGTAGCCCAGCGCGGCCTGGGCCACCAGGCGCGGGATCTCTTCCGGCGGGTTCTGCAGGTCTGCGTCCAGGGTGATCACCACGTCACCGGTGGACTGCTCGAAACCGGCCATGATCGCTGCGTGCTGGCCATAGTTGCGGTTGAGGATCACGGCAACCACCGGGCTGCCTTCGCGCTCGGCGGCTTCCTGAAGGATATCGGCGGAGCGATCACGGCTGCCGTCGTCAACCAGGATGATTTCCACGTCCTGGCTCAACTGCGCGCAGGCGGCTTCGGTACGGCGCAACAGCTCGGGCAAGCTCTGTTCTTCGTTGTAGACCGGTATGACGATCGACACGCGCTGAATCGGGTAAGGTTTCAAAGGCTTCTTTCCAGAAAGGTTTCAGTAATGCAAGCGATGATCTGTGTCATCGTGTGACAGGTCGGATTTCACCATGGGAAAGACGACTTGTACCAGTGTGTCGGGCAAAACCAGAACTGCTTGTAGGAAGATGCTAAACACACACGACGGACATCCGGCGATTAAAGCCTAAAACCGTGAAAGGTAAAGGAGTGATGTCGCGTTATCTTCATGATTTCCATCAATTCCCTGACTTGAGTCCTGGACAGGGGCTACGGTAAACGTAGAGATGTGAAAAGCCTATGAAAGATAGCTCAACATCGTGTCCTTTTTGACATACAGACAGGCTCTATTCAGGAATCCGGGGGGATGTGAAAACTTGTAACGTTCTGCGGCTTGCAATCGGTGATTTTTTGCTCAACCCACTGCAACCGCTTCGAGCATGGGAATTTTTCTGACAGGCTCCCGGCGCTGTACGAAAATAAGTAATCTCCAAGTCGCTCTTGTATTCGGGAATCCGGGATGAATCAGTACACGCCGCGCAACTGGCAGCCCCACGAACGCCCCAGTCTGCCCGGCTCACCCTCGACTCCACTGCATTCGACGCCCCGGCGCCTGGCCTATGCCATGGTCGGGCTGCTGGTAGCCCTGACCGGTGGCCTGGGCAATGCGCTGGTGGTGGCCAACCTGCCTTACCTGCAGGGCGCACTCGGCGCCACCACCGCGGAAATGGCCTGGCTGCCGGCGGCCTATGTGATGACCAATGTCTCGATGAACCTGCTGCTGGTGAAATTTCGCCAGCAGTTCGGTCTGCGGGCGTTCACCGAGGTGTTCCTGGTGCTCTACGCCCTGGTGACCTTCGGCCACCTGTTCGTCAACGACCTCAGTTCGGCCATTGCCGTGCGCGCGGCCCACGGCATGGTCGGCGCGGCCCTGAGCTCCCTCGGCCTTTACTACATGATCCAGGCGTTCCCGGCGAAATGGCGGCTCAAGGCCCTGGTGCTGGGGTTGGGCACCTCGCAGTTGGCATTGCCGCTGGCCCGGCTGTTTTCCGAGGACCTTTTGCAGATCGCCGAATGGCGTGGCCTGTACCTGTTCGAACTGGGCCTGGCGCTGGCGGCGCTGGGCTGCGTGTTCCTGCTCAAGCTGCCACCGGGCGACCGTTTCAGGACCTTCGAAAAGCTCGACTTTCTCACCTTCGCGATCCTCGCCACCGGTGTCGCGCTGCTGTGTGCGGTGCTGTCCCTGGGCCGCATCGACTGGTGGCTGGAGGCGCCGTGGATCGGCATCGCCAGCGCCGCGTCGATCGTGCTGATCCTGGCCGGGCTGGCGATCGAGCACAACCGCAGCAACCCGATGCTGATGACCCGCTGGCTGGGCAGCGGGGCGATGATCCGCCTGGCGCTGGCGGTGATCCTGATCCGCCTGGTGTTCTCCGAGCAGTCCACGGGGGCGGTGGGCTTCCTGCAGGCCCTGAACATGGGGAGCGAGCAGATGCGCAGCCTTTATCTGGTGATGCTGGTGGGCAGCATCGCCGGATTGGCGGTCAGTGCCCTGACCATTCATCCCGACCACCTGTTCATGCCGCTGATCATTTCCCTGGCGCTGATGGCGCTGGGTTCCTCCCTCGACAGCTTCTCGAACAACCTGACCCGTCCGGCCAACATGTACCTCAGCCAGTTCCTGCTGGCGTTCGGCGGTACCTTCTTCGTCGGTCCGACCATGGCCCTGGGCACCCGCAACGTGATCACCAACCCGCGCAACCTGGTGAGTTTTTCCGTGTTGTTCGGGATCTGCAACAACCTCGGCGGGCTGATCGGTTCGGCGCTGCTGGGAACCTTCCAGGTGGTGCGCGAGAAACTCCACTCCAGCAGCATCGTCGAGCACCTGGTGCTGAGCGACCCGCTGGTGGCCGCGCGGATACAGGGTTCCGCCGCCGGTTATGCCTCGACCATTTTCGATCCGGCGCTGCGTACCACCCAGGGCATGCGCGCGCTGGCCACGGCGGCGACCCGCGAGGCCAACGTGCTGGCCTATAACGATGTGTTCATGCTGATCGCGCTGATCGCGGTGCTGACCATGATCTGGATCTTCATCCGCAGCCTGTGGCTGATGAGCACCACGCGGCGGGTCGCCGGCAATCCTCCACCTTCCACCTCCAGCAGCGGTGCCACCCCACGATGAGCGAATCCGTCACCACCACCAATGCCATTGCCGCCACCGCCGAGGGCCAGACGCCTCCCGGGGCATCGTCGACCGAACCGCGCTCGTTGCGGGTGCGGATCATCTCGTCACTGGGCTTTGCCGCGATCGCCCTGGTCGGCGTGCTGATCGTGCTGTACGCCTGGCAACTGCCGCCGTTCAGCAGTGCCATCGAGAGCACCGAGAACGCGCTGGTTCGCGGCCAGGTGACGCTGATTGGCCCGCAGTTGAGCGGCTATGTGTTCGAGGTGCCGGTGCAGGACTTCCAGCACGTCAAGGCCGGTGACCTGCTGGTGCGCCTCGACGACCGCATCTACCAGCAACGCCTGGACCAGGCACTGGCCCAACTGGCGGTGCAGAAGGCTGCCCTGGCCAACAATCTGCAGCAACGGCGCAGTGCCGAGGCAACCATTGCCCAGCGGCGCGCCGCCCTGGAGAACAGCAAGGCGCAATCGCGCAAGAGCGAAGCCGACCTGGCCCGTAACCAGGCGTTGATCGCCGATGGCTCGGTATCACGCCGTGAGCTGGACGTGACCCGTGCCGACCGGGCCCAGACCCTGGCGGCCATCGCCCAGGCCGAGGCCGCGCTGGAGATTTCCCGGCAGGACCTGCAGACGGTGGTGGTCAACCGCGGGTCGCTGGAAGCGGCGGTGGCCAGTGCCGAGGCGGCGGTCGAGCTGGCGCGCATCGACCTGTCCAATACCCGGGTGGTGGCGCCCCGGGACGGGCAGTTGGGGCAGATCGGCGTGCGCCTGGGCGCCTATGTGAACTCCGGTGCGCAACTGATGGCGCTGGTGCCGGAGCGGCGCTGGGTCATCGCCAACCTGAAGGAAACGCAGATGGCCGGGGTGCGCGAAGGGCAGGCGGCTTCGTTCACTGTGGATGCCCTCGACCATCGCCGCTTTACCGGGCGGGTCCAGCGCATCGCGCCGGCCACGGGCTCGGAGTTCAGCCTGTTGCAGGCCGATAACGCCACCGGCAACTTCGTCAAGATCGCCCAGCGGGTGCCGGTGCGGATCACTGTCGATCCGGGCCAGGCCGAGGCCGAGCGGCTGCGGCCGGGGATGTCGGTGGTGGTGAGTATCGACACCGCCAGTGAGGTGAAGGCGGTGGAGGAGGCCTTCTGAGATGGGTTGCGCCTGTTCGCGGATGAAGCGGACCGCCGGCTCCCACCGATTGACCGGGCTCATAGGGCCTGTGCTCAGCGCGAAGCGTTTGCGGGAGCAGGATTTATCCGCGAACAGGGCTCTAAAGGTGACAGCTGATTCCGGCGCCCACTCAACTATTGGGCAGGCTTGCCACCCTTGATGGCCTCCATCAACCCCTCGATGCGCTCCAGTTGCTCGCGGTTGTCATGGTCCCAGGGATGGAACCCCGGCTTGAAGTAGTCCAGCCACGGCAGCGCAATGCGCGGAAACACCCCGCGCCAGCCGAACAGATACTTGATCATCCGCCACCCGCCCCGCAGGTGATGGCCGGCCTTGCGGTCGGCGATCAGCAGGCGGACATGGAAGTCGAACACCACCAGCCAGAAAAAGAACGTGGTCGACAGCATCGCGCCGGTCCGCAGTAGGTAGCGCTTGGGCCCCGGCTTGATCACCGTGTTCCAGACATCGAAGGCCACCGACTTGTGTTCGGTTTCCTCCAGGGCGTGCCAGGTCCACATCTGCCGGTAGCCCTCGACCGAATCGCCGAAGCGGCTCGGGTCGCGTAGCAGCAGGTCGGCGAGCATCGCCGTGTAGTGTTCCAGGGCGATGGTGATCGCCAGGTTGAACGACGGCGCGAAGTGTTTCTTCTGGAAGTCGAGGATGGCCCGCAGGCGCCGGTCGAGCAGGTGCGCCGGCAGGCCGGCATGCTGCAGCAGGTCGTTGTAGAGCAGGTGTTCACGGCTGTGCATGGCCTCCTGGCCGATGAAGCCCTGGATCGCCTTGCGCAGTTGCGGGTCCTCTATGCGGTCGCGGTAGTGGCGCACGCTGTCCATGAAGAACAGCTCGCCGGAGGGGAACAGCAGGGACAGGGCGTTGAAGAAATGCGTGACCCAGGGGCCTTCGGCATGCCAGTCCTTGATGCGTTCGGCTGGCAGTTCGGGGTGGATGTCGCGACGGATTGGCAGCATGGCTGGCCCTCCTGAAATGTCGGTTGGGGGCGGTCAGATTCCGCCCGAGTCCTTGACGTCGTAGCCTGCGGCCCTGTTCTTGCGGCGGCCCAGGGGCGACAGGCGCCGGGTGAGGAACACCACCAGGGCCTGGTAGGCGCTGGGCAGCAGCCGGACGAACAGGTCCAGGGCGTGGGCGTCACGGCCGATCAGCACGCGGCGGCGGTTCTTGCGCACGCCCTGCAGGATCACCCTGGCGGCCTGTTCGGCACTGGTGATGAACAGCTTCTCGAAGTCGGCCCGGGCCTGTTGCTCGCTGTCGATCAGCAGGCCCTTGACGTTGTCGCTGATGCGGCTGGAGCGGGCGATATCGGTACGGATGCCGCCCGGGTGCACGCTGGTGGCCGAGACGCCGTAGTTCATCAGGTCGAGTTCCTGGCGCAGCGCTTCGGTAAAACCGCGCACGGCGAACTTGCTGGCGTTGTAGCCGCTCATGCCCGGCTGGGCGAACAGCCCGAACACGCTGGAGGTGTTGACGATATGCCCCTCGCCGGACTGCCTGAGGTAGGGCAGGAAGGCCTGGGTGCCATGCACCACGCCCCAGAAGTTGATGCCGACGATCCACTCCAGGTCTTCCAGGCTCATGCCCTCGATGGTGCTCGACAGCGCCACGCCGGCGTTGTTGAAGATCAGGTTGACCTGGCCATGTTCGGCGGCTGTGGCTGCGGCCCAGTCGAACATCGCCAGGCGATCGGCCACGTCGAGCACCTGCGAGCTCATGCGCAGGGGCAGCAGCGCCGCGGCGCGGGCCAGGTGCAATGTCTGTTCCAGGCCGGCGGCGTTCTTGTCGGCCAGCGCCAGGTGGCAACCCTCGCGGGCCAGGGCAATGGCCAGTGCGCGGCCCATGCCGGAAGCGGCGCCGGTGATGGCGGCGACCTTGCCGTCGAATGTCTTCATGAGTGGCTGCCTTGTACGGGTTCGATGGCGGCGGGCGCGGCAGCGGCGGGGCGCTGATGGCTGTCGCCGAAGGTGAGGTAGTCGCGCAGCTCGAAGTGCCGCGTCGCCTGGCGGAAACGCCAGGTCGAGCCCGGCCAGAGCGTGGTGTTCTTGCCGGTGCGCGGGTCCAGGTACCAGCTGCGGCAACCGCCGGTGGACCAGATCGCCCGCTTGAGCTGCTGCTGCAGCCGGCTGTTGTACCGGCTTTCGACCTGGGGCCGGACCTCCAGGGCGCGGATCCGCTGGTCGCGCATCTGTTTCAGTGCCTGGAGGATGTAGTCGACCTGGGCCTCGATCATCAGGATCATCGAGTTGTGCCCCAGGCCCGTGTTGGGGCCGATGATCAGGAACAGGTTGGGGTAGCCGGGCAGGCAGGTGCCCAGGTAGGCGTGGGCACCCTCAGCCCAGGCGTCCATGATGTCCTCGCCGTTGCGGCCGATCAGCAGGCCACGGGGTAGCGGTTCGGTGGCCTGGAAACCGGTGCCGTAGATCAGGCAGTCGACCGGGTGGCGCACGCCATCGGCGGTGACCACGGCATCGGCCTCGATCCGCTGCACGTCCTGGGTCACCACCCTGACGTGGCTGCGGGTCAGCGCCGGGTAATAGTCGTTGGAGATCAGGATGCGCTTGCAGCCGATGGTGTAGTCGGGGGTCAGGGCCTGGCGCAGGGTCGGGGCCGCGACCTGCTTGTGCAGGTGGCGCAGGGCGACCTTCTGCACCAGTTTCATCAGCCTGGGTTGGCGGGCGAAGGCGATCACCCGGCTTTCGAGCAGCCAGTAGATGGCCGAACGGGCCAGGCGCTGGGTGAACGGCAGGTGCTTGAACAGCCAGCGCTCGGCGTCGGACAACGGGCGGTCGGGTTTGGGCAGGATCCACGGCGGGGTGCGCTGGAACAGGCTCAGGTGCGCCACCCGCGGGGCGATCTGCGGCACGAACTGGATGGCGCTGGCGCCGGTACCGATCACCGCGACACGCTTGCCCTCCAGTGGGTACTGGTGATCCCAGTGTTGGGAATGAAAGCTCTTGCCGGCGAAATTCTCCAGCCCCGGAATATCCGGCAATGCCGGGCGGGACAGCCCGCCCATGCCGCTGATCAACACCCGGGCGCTGACCTCGCGGCCATCGGAAAAGCTCAGGTGCCAGCGTTGCTGCGTCTCGTCGTACACGGCCTGCTGCAGCTCCATGTTGTAGCGCAGGTGCGGCGTCAGGCCAAAGTCCCGGGCGCAGCGCTCCAGGTAGGCGCGTATTTCCGCCTGGGGCGCGAACTGCCGGCTCCAGTGCGGGTTGGGTGCGAAGGAAAAGGAATAGACATGGGACTGCACATCGCAGGCGCAGCCCGGATAGTGGTTGTCCCGCCAGGTACCGCCGAGCGAGTCGGCGCGTTCGGCAATGAAGAAATCGGCCATCCCGGCCTCTTTCAGCTTGATGGCCATGCACAGCCCGGCAAAGCCGGAGCCGATGATCACGATATCGACCGATTCGCGGCCTGGGGGTGACGAGTACGCATTCATGGTGTGTACCTCGATTGTGGCGACGCCTGACCGTCAGTTTCGTCGTTTGGGGAAAACCCGGTGTTGCACAATTAAATTATTTGTTTTAAAAATTAATTTAAATAATTTACCTGAAAATCTCACCTACGCTAGTGGTCTGTACGAATTGACCGACTCACCCGACCGATGGGAGTCGCGAAACAGGCGCCGGGAGATAGCCACGGCAGGAGCCAATACCGGTTTCTGGCCGGGTGCAGGGAGGCAGAGGGTTGAAGTCATGGGATGGGGCGTAGCAGCGGTGGCTTTTGTGCTGGGCAGTGTCGGACTCTGGGCCACCAGCAACCGGATCAATCGTCGGATCGAACAGGCCGTGCCGCCCGATGGGCGTTTTATCGAAGTCGACGGCGAGCGCCTTCACTATGTGGATGAAGGCAAGGGCCCGGTGCTGGTGATGATCCATGGCCTGAGCGGTTGCGGGCGCAACCTGACCCATTCGCTGTCGCCCCGGCTGTGCGAGCAGTTCCGCGTGATCACCCTGGATCGCCCCGGTTCCGGTTATTCGAGCCGCTCTCGCGGTGCGGGTGTCAGCATTACCGCGCAGGCCAGCCTGGTCGCCCGTTTCATCGAGATCCTGCACCTGGACCGGCCACTGGTCGTCGGGCACTCCCTGGGTGGCGCGCTGGCACTGGCCCTGGCGCTCGATCATCCACAGCGGGTGTCCGGGCTGGTGCTGGTGGCTCCCTTGACCCATCCGCAGCGCATGCTGCCCCTGGTGTTCCTGTCACTGGGGGTCAGGCCCGACTTCATCCGGCGCTGGTTCGCCCGGACCCTGGCGGCGCCCATGGCCATGCTCGGACGCGGCAGCCTGCTCAAGGCGGTGTTCGCGCCCGAACGGCCGCCGGCGGATTTCTCCGAGCGCGGCGGCGGCCTGCTGGGCATGCGCTCCGGCAACTTCTATTGCGCCTCCAGCGAGATCGCCACGGTCAACGACGATCTGCCGCGGATGGTCCGGCGCTATCCGCAGCTCGACCTGCCGGTGGGGCTGATCTACGGCGCGCAGGACGAGGTGCTGGACTATCGCCGGCACGGCGAGTCGATGGCGGGCCTGGTGCCCGGCATTCAAATGGACATTCTCGAGGGGCGAGGGCACATGCTGCCGGTGACGGCAGTTGAGCCGGTGGTGGCCATGGTGCGCGCTGTCGCCGCTCGGGCCAACGAGCAACAAGGTACCACCCGGCAACACGAAGCAGCGGCCGCCACGCTTTCCTGAGATGGGTTTCAGGTGTGCGAGCGGCGCCACGAACGACATTCGAAATGACGCCAAAAAAAATAGTTGACGAGCTATCGAAATCGGGCTAGTTTTTTGAAAAAACGTTTTGAATGTTTTTTTTAAAAAATGCAATTGAGCGATTAGAATAATGAAAATAACGCCTTTTGAAGCATTTTCTCTGTCTACTCCTGCCCGCTGCCTGGCGCAAGATTCGGCCCGCATCTGGGCTGCATCCGCCACAGCGCCGTCCATCAGCGTCGTCCGGAGGTTGCCATGAACTCCACTGTCGCTGCACCTGGCATCTGGACGGATGGCAAGCGTCACCTGTGGTGGCTCGGCGCCTTGCCCATGGCAACCCCGGTGCTGTCCGGCATCTTTGCCCTGGTCACCGGCGTTCAATCGCTGTGGTGGAGCGGGGTGGTGGTGATCTTCGGCCTGATCCCGATGATCGACGGCCTGCTCGGCGAAGACCGCAGCAACCCACCGGAAACCATCGTTCCTGACCTCGAAAAACAGACCTACTACCGCTGGATCATCTACGCCTGTGTCGCCCTGATGTGCCTTTCCGTGGTCACCACGGCCTGGATGGCCGCCGGTGGCATCGACTGGATCATCGGCGGTGGCCTGACGCAACTGGTCCAGGCCCATCACCTGCAGGGCGGCCTGGCCGGCCTGCTGGGCTACATCACCGAGCGGGCCCAGGTGCATGGCAGTATCGGCTGGTTCACCTACCTGGGCATGGCGATGTCCACCGGGGCGGCGACGGGTATCGCGATCAATATCGCCCACGAGCTGGGCCACAAGACCCGGCCGCTGGAGCAGTTCCTGGCCAAGGTGGCCCTGGCACCGACCTTCTATGGGCACTTTTTCGTCGAACACAATCGCGGTCACCACGTACGGGTGGCGACGCCGGAGGATCCGGCCAGTTCGCGCCTGGGCGAGAGTTTCTGGAGCTTCCTGCCCCGTTCGGTCTGGTTCAGCCTGCGCTCGGCCTGGCACCTGGAGCGCGAGCGCCTGCACAAGCAGGGCCTGCCGACCTTCCACTGGAAAAACACGGTGCTGACGGCCTGGCTGTTCAGTGTGGTGCTGTGGGGCGTGCTGATCGCCTGGTTGGGTGTGGCGGTGATTCCTTTCCTGATCATCCAGGGTATCTACGGGTTCTCGCTGCTGGAAGTGGTGAACTATGTGGAGCATTACGGCCTGTTGCGTCAGAAGTTGCCCAATGGTCGTTATGAACGTTGCTCGCCCCGGCACTCCTGGAACAGCAACCGTATTGTCACCAACATCTTTCTGTTCCAGTTGCAGCGCCACTCCGATCACCACGCCTATCCCACCCGCAGTTACCAGGCACTGCGGCATTTCGACGAGTCGCCGCAACTGCCCTACGGCTACGCGAGCATGATCGTCTGGGCCTACGTGCCGTTCCTCTGGCGGCGGCTGATGGATCACCGGGTGCTGGCGCACTATGCGGGTGATGTGCGCCTGGCGAATCTGCAACCTTCCAGGCGAAAGCAGTTGCTTCAACAGTACGGCACTCGCTACACCGATTGAATTGAAGAGTTGCATTGAATGCGTACTTGAAAGTGCGCATGACGGGAGTGGCTTGCCCACTTTCGGGGGCTGTTTGCAGCCGTGACAAGTTGACCGGATAAAAACAATAAGTAACGGGAAGGATGTCGACCATGCACAAGGTTCTGTTGACCGTTCGTGTCGTTGCCGCGCTGCTGGGGCTTTCCCAGGTGGCGCCGGCGTTTGCCGCGGCGCGGATCGAGCCGGCCAATGCCGAGTTCACCGCCAAGGGCCCCATCAGTTTCGCCAAGAGCATCATCAGTGCCGATTGCACCATCCAGGTCAGTGGCCGGATCAGTGCCGACGGCAGTTATGTCAGCGTCGAGAAGGTCGGTTTCGACGGCGGCCTCAAGTGCGGCCAGGTCGAGGCCACGCACCTGCCCTGGAAGCTGATCGCCAAGGATGAAACCAGCGGTGCGATGTCGGGTATCCAGGTCACCGTGCATGCGCCGCTGGTGGGCGGCGACTGCGGGCCGACTACCGCCGAAGGCAGCTGGAACAACAGCACCGGCAAGCTCCAGGCGGCCAACGTGGCGCTGGACGGCGGTTGCACCATCAAGACGGTTTCGATCCAGATGCCGCCGACGTTCCGGGTAGTCCCCTGAGTCGGCGGTGGTTCAGGCCACAGCAGAATTTTGAAGTTTGGCTGAAAGGGAAGCTCGGTCGTGGTTGCGGTACTCCGTGTCGTCTCAAAAGGCCATTAACCCCGGCGAAATGAATCGCCATACATGTGAGGAAAAACAACAATGAAAGGCATCAAGACTCTCGTGTCTGCAACTGCAATCGCTGTCTGCATGGGCGCTGCATCCATCGCATCCGCCGCAACCATTGGCCCGAATGGTCCGTTTTCGGCCACGGGTACCATCACCGTCAAGTCGCCGTCGTCGTTCCAGGCTCCGGTGACCTGCCCTGTCACCGCGAGCGGCACAGTCGCCAATGGGGTTGCCACGATCACCAGCTTCAGCACTGCCAGCGGTAGCGGTCTGTGCCAACTGCCGCAGTTCAAGAACCTGCCTTCTCCAGGCTGGGTGATTACTGCCGCCAGCACCACCGCCGGTACCATCGCCAACGTGGGCTACACCATCAGCAGCCTGCCATCGACCAACTGCGGCCCAAGCACCATTAACGTGACCTGGACCGCCACGGGGACGGTCGGTGGCACTCTGAGCGCTACCAACCAGGCGCTGAGCGGTAACTGCACCGTGTCTTCGCTGTCTGTCAGCGCTCCGACCATCAGCATCACCCCTTGAGGCTGGGTACTCCGTAATGGGCTGATCACCCGCTGAAAGACAGGCGCCTCGCAAGAGGCGCCTGTTGAGTGCTAAGCGCTACGGCGCAGCGGTAGATAATAATAAGGAGTGGGGCATGAATAATAAGAAACAGCAGTTGCATGTAGCGATTGGACTGGCACTGCTGGGCAGTGTGATGGCATCCGGTTCGGTGCAGGCGGGTGGCTTTCAGACACCGACCTATGGTGCGCCAGGATGGGGGCGGGCATTTGGTGGTGGTTCGTTGTTCAAGAACGATCCTTCGGCGGCGTTCAACAACCCGGCTGCCATGGCATTCATCGATCAGGCGGTCGTGCAGCAGACCGTGGACTACGCGCGAATCAGCATCAAGTACAAGGGAACGGCCAAGGATTACACCGGCCAGCCGACTTCCAACACGACGACTGACCCACTGACCGGCGCTCCCGTTTTCAACGAGCGTACTGGCAATGGTGGTCAGGCAGGTTTTACAGCCTGGTTGCCTACCGGTTTTCTGGTGATGCCGATCAATGACCGGATCAGTTTCGGTCTGAGCCAGGTGGTTCCCCAAGGCATGAAAAGCACTTGGGATCAGGATTGGAAAGGACGTGATTTTGCCGTGGACACCAAAATTGAGACGGTCGGAGTGACTGGATCTCTTTCGTTCAAGGTGAACGATCAGTTTTCGTTGGGTGGTGGCCTCATCGTCCAGCACAGCAGTGGTTTCGTCAGCCAGAACATTGACCTTCTGGCAGCAGCCTCTCTCTCCCCCAACTTCGGTGGAGTTCAGCTTCCATCGGGCATGGGGCAGTCCCTGATTCGGGTGAAGGTAGACAATACTTCGGTGGGCTGGTTTACCGGGGTGGTCTGGAAACCGACCGAGGTCGATACGATCGGCCTGAACTATCACGCCAAGATCAAGAACAAGATGGAGGGCAAATACAACATCTACGCGGATGAGACCTCCAGGGGCCTCATGACCCAGCCTTTCGGGCCGAATGGGGAGACGCTGGTCGAGTTTGCCTATCCTGGACTCAAGCTGTTTCCCGATGGGGCCAACGCCTCGACCCAACTGGACATTCCCGCCACTGCGGCACTCGACTGGGTTCACCAGTTCAACGACAGGTTCACCCTGGGGGCCAGCGTCAACTGGACCGAGTGGTCATCGTTCAAGAACCTGACGCTGAAATCCGATGGCAATACGCTGGTTGCCATTCCCTACAACTACAAGAACTCGTGGATGCTCTCGCTGGGCGGCGACTACAAGGTCACCGATGACTTCACCTTCCGTGCCGGTGTGGCCCGTGACCAGACGCCAACCCGCAATTCGACCCGCGACCCGCGTATCCCCGACGGGGACCGCTGGTTTGCATCGCTGGGCTTTGGCTACGAAATCAGGGCGATACCGGGCCTGAGTGTGGACGGTGCGTATTCACGCCAGTTCGTGGAAGAGGTCAAGCTCAAGACCCAGAACCAGGATCGTCTCGGTGGCGCCTCGCTCGACGGCAAGGTCAACAGCAAGGGCGAAGTGGTCAGCCTATCGGCGACCTATCGTTTCTGAGGCATGCACTGAAGTGATCTGAGCGCGCATTTTCACTCCTTTTACTGTTCATTGAGGCTGAACCCGTTCGGCCTCATTTTTTTGCCCATGAAATAAATAAATATTTAAAAATAAAATTTGAAACGCGTGCGCTTCATTTGTAAGGTGATCTTCGAGAAGGCGCTGAATCCCGCCCTCGCTGGTTGTCTCGTACGCAAAGAGAGAGGTATTCCATGATGGTATGGTTATTGGCAGGGCTCGTTGCCGCCCTCGTACTCGCCTATCGACAGGCTGCGGCCGTTCTCTGGCTCGGCGTTGCCGCAGCCTGGCTGGCCGGCGGCTATCTGTTCAACGTGGTCGGTCCGCTGGGGGCGGCGGTGGCGGCGATCCTGGTCCTGCTGCCCGCTGGGGTGCTGGCCATCAAACCGCTGCGTCGGGTCTTGCTCAGCAGCAAGGCTCTGGCGCTGTTTCGCCAGATCATGCCGGCGATGTCCGATACCGAGCGCGCCGCCATCGAGTCCGGCACGGTGTGGTGGGATGCCGAGCTGTTCAGCGGCAAGCCGAACTGGGAGCGCCTGCTCAAGGCCGCTCCGGCGAGCCTGAGCGCGGAGGAACAGGCGTTCCTCGACAACGAGGTGGAAACCCTCTGCGACATGGCCAACGACTGGGAAACCACCCAGGTCTGGCAGGACATGTCGCCCCAGGCCTGGCAATACACCAAGGATGCCGGCTTTCTCGGCATGATCATTCCCAAGCAGTATGGCGGCAAGGGTTTCTCCCATTACGCCCATTCCCAGGTGGTGATGAAGCTGTCGACCCGCTGCTCGGCGGCGGCGATCTCGGTGATGGTGCCCAACTCGCTCGGCCCGGCCGAACTGCTGCTGCACTACGGCACCGAGGCCCAGCGCCAGCACTACCTGCCGCGGCTGGCGCGCGGCGAGGACATTCCGTGCTTCGCCCTGACCAGCCCGTACGCCGGTTCCGATGCCGGGGCCATCCCGGATGTCGGCATCGTCTGCAAGGGCCAGTTCGAGGGCGAGCAGGTGCTGGGCTTCCGGGTTACCTGGGACAAGCGCTACATCACCCTGGGCCCGATCGCCACGGTGCTCGGCCTGGCGTTCCGCGCCGAAGACCCCGAGGGCCTGCTGGGGCGCAAGGGCAGCCTGGGCATCACCTGCGCGCTGATTCCCACCAGCCATCCCGGCGTGCAGAGCGGGCGCCGGCACTGGCCGCTCAATGCGGTGTTCCAGAACGGCCCGACTCAGGGCAAGGACGTGTTCATCCCCCTGGAGTGGGTGATCGGCGGCCGCGACCAGGTCGGCAACGGCTGGCGCATGCTGATGGAATGCCTGGCCGCCGGGCGGGCGATCTCGCTGCCGTCGGCCAACGTCGGCCTGAGCAAGATCGCGGTGCGGGGCACCAGCGCCTATGCGGCGATGCGCAAGCAGTTCGGCCTGCCCATCGGCAAGTTCGAAGGCGTGCAGGCCCCCTTGGCGCGGATGGCCGGGCACCTTTATGCCTGTGACGCGGTGCGCAAGGTATCGGTGGCCTCGCTGGATGCCGGGGAAAAACCGTCGGTGATCTCGGCCATCGCCAAGTACCACGTCACCGAGCGTGCCCGGGCGGTGGTCAATGACGGCATGGACATCGTCGCCGGCAAGGGTATCTGCATGGGCCCGAACAACTTCCTGGCCCGCGCCTACCAGCAGAGCCCGATCGCGATCACCGTGGAAGGCGCGAACATCATGACCCGCTGCCTGATCATCTACGGTCAGGGGCTGATCCGTTGCCATCCCTATGTGTTCCGCGAAATGGAAGCTGCCCGCGCCCAGGGCCGTGCCGGCCTGGACGCGTTCGACAGTGCAATGTTCGGCCATATCAGCTTCGTCGTCGCCAACACCGTACGGGCGGCGGTCCATGGCCTGAGCGGCGGGCGACTGCTCAAGGCCCCGGCGAAAACCGACAAGGCGCTGGCCGCCTACTACCGGCAGATCGAACGGCTGTCGGTGGTGCTGGCGCTGGCCTCGGATATCTCCATGGGCGTGCTGGGGGGGCATTGAAACGCAAGGAAAGCATCACCGGTCGCCTGGGCGACATCCTTTCGCAACTGTACATCCTGTCCTGCGTGCTCAAGCGCTTCGAGGACGACGGGCGTCCACAGGGCGACCTGCCGCTGGTGCACTGGGCTGCCCAGGATGCCTTGCTGCGTGCCCATGAGGCCCTGGCCGAAACCCTCGACAACTACCCGTCGAAGGCCGCGGCGCGGGTGATTCGTGCGCTGAGCTTCCCGTTCGGTATCCCGCTGCGCAAGCCGTCCGACCGCCTGCTCGGCGAAGTCGCCGAACTGGTGCAACAGTCGGGTGCGAGCCGCGA
Source organism: Pseudomonas sp. Tof1 (assembly GCF_055390395.1). NCBI lineage: Bacteria > Pseudomonadati > Pseudomonadota > Gammaproteobacteria > Pseudomonadales > Pseudomonadaceae > Pseudomonas > Pseudomonas sp. Tof1. The sequence continues at coordinate 3,123,734 of NZ_AP024344.1, forward strand.
TCGGCTGCTGGCCGATTCCTATATCCCGCAACCGGACATCGACAAGCTGGCCTATGGCGAACTGGCCTTCCGCCTGCTGCCGCAGGTGGAACTGATCGAGGCGCGGCTCAAGACAGCGGTCCGCGACGGGACCATTGGGCCGCTGCCGATCTCCCGCGAGGCCTTTGTGGTCTGGCGTGCCAAGGCCCTGGAACTGCAACTGATCAGCGCCGAGGAGGAGCAGTTGCTCGAACGCTACGTCGAGTACGGCGACCACGCGATCCAGGTCGACGACTTCCCGCAGGACTTCGGTCTGCTCGAAGCCCTGCAACGGCGCCAGGCGCACTTCGAGCAGGCCGCCAAGCCGGCGGCCAGGCGGCGTGCGGCGGTCAGCGAAGGCACGGCTGTCGCTGACGACAGCAGCTATTGATCTTTCTCGGGTCTGGAACGGAATTCTTTCATGTCTGACAGTTATCTTGCTTTCGTCAATTCGCCCTGGGGGCGGCGCCTGGCCCGCTCGGTCGGCTTGCCGCAACCGTTGCCGCTGCAGCGCTACCGGCAGGGGCAGGTGGGCAACCATCTCAATCCGGTGGTCTTGGCGGGGGCGCCACAAGGCCGGTTGCTGGGCGAGTTGCAGCGGATCTTCGCCGCTACCGAGACGGTGGCCGCCGCCCCGGCGAGTGTCGAGGCTCCCTCCACGGTCAAGGTCCAGGGCCTGGTGTTCGATGCCAGCGGCCTGGCCGATATCGCCCAACTGGACGAGTTGTACCGGTTCTTCCATGCCAATGTCCGGCGCCTGAGCCAGCACGGTCGCGTGCTGGTGCTGGGCACGCCGCCGGAGCACTGCGGGGAACTGGCCCAGGCCGTGGTACAACGGGCCCTGGAGGGCTTCGTGCGCTCGCTGGGCAAGGAGCTGCGCAAGGCCATCACCGTGCAGTTGCTGTACGTGGAACCCGGTGCGGAAACGGAAATGGACAGCAGCCTGCGCTTCTTCCTGTCGCGCCGTTCCGCCTATGTTTCCGGCCAGGTGGTGCGCATCGCCGAGGCGGTGGATGTGCCCAAGGCCGTCGACTGGCAGCGGCCGCTGGCCGGACGCCGGGCGCTGGTCACCGGGTCCTGTCGCGGTATCGGCCTGGCGATCGCCCAGGTGCTGGCCGGCGAGGGCGCCGAGGTGGTCTGCCTGGATATTCCACCGGTCGAGGCGCAGTTGCAGCAGGTGGCCGGTTCACTGGGGGCACGGCGCTGGCCATGGACATCACCGCGCCGCAGGCCGCCGAGCGCCTGCTGGCCTTTGTCGGGGAGCACGGGGCCTTCGATATCGTCGTGCACAACGCCGGCATCACCCAGGACAAGACCCTGGCGAAGATGACCGAAGCGGCCTGGTGCAAGGTCATGGCGGTCAACCTCGAGGCGCCGCTGCGACTGAGCACGGCGCTGCTCGAAGGGCAGGGGCTCAACCCCGGCGGGCGGATCGTCTGCGTGTCGTCGATTTCCGGGATCGCCGGCAATCTCGGGCAGAGCAACTATGCCACCTCCAAGGCCGGGGTGATCGGCCTGGTGCAGGGCCTGGCGCCATTGGCCGGGCGGCAGCAGGTGACGGTCAATGGCGTGGCGCCGGGGTTCATCGAGACCCAGATGACCGCGAAGATCCCGCTGCTGATCCGCGAGGCGGGGCGGCGGATGAACGCCATGTCCCAGGGCGGGCAGGCCGAGGACGTGGCGCAGACCATCGCCTGGCTGGCACACCCGGCTTCCGGCGGGATCAACGGGCAGGTGGTCCGCGTGTGCGGGCAAAGCCTGCTGGGGGCCTGAACCATGAACGCCGATTCGACCCTTCGTATCATCGATCCGGTGCCTTCGACCGGCCAGTTGCTGTGGAGCGGCTTGCGCAGCCTGCGCAAGCCCAAGGTCGAGGGGGCGCCGCGCCTGCCGCAGGAGCGGCTGGTACGGCCGGCGGTGGAACTGCGCGCGGCGGATATCGAGCGTTACGCCCGTGCCTGTGGCTTTCGCCGCGAACACGGGGTGCCGCTGTCCTTCGTGCACACCCTGGCGTTTCCCCTGCACCTGCTGTTGCTGACCAGTCCGGCGTTTCCCTGGCCGGCCAGCGGCATGGTGCACCTGGCCAATCGCATCCGCCAGTACCGGCGGCTGCACGAGGGCCAGGCGTTGCGCCTGCAGGTGCATTGCGAACGCTGGGTGGCGCACCCCAAGGGGCAGGCGCTGCTGATCGTCAGCCAGGCCCATGGCGATGGCCGCCTGGTCTGGGAAAGCGAGAGCCTGTACCTGCGCCGGGGTGTCGCCGCGCCGGTCGGCGAGCCCTGGCAGGGTGAGCTGGAGCCGGATGAACAGGCATGGGTCCTGACCCAGCGCTGGCCGCTGGCGGCGGACCTGGGACGGCGTTTTGCCCGGGTGTCGGGCGATCACAACCCGATCCACACCTCCTGGCCAGGCGCCCGGCTGTTCGGCTTCAAGCGGCCGATCGCCCATGGCATGTGGACCCTCGGCCGGGCCCTGGCGGCGCAACAGCCACCGCGGCCCCTGGACGCGGCCGGGCTCGACTGCGAGTTCAAGCTGCCGATGTTCCTGCCCGGCAGTGCGACGTTATGGAAGTTGCCGTCCTCCGAGGCGCGCCAGGCCTTTGAAGTGCGCACGGCGGCGGGCGACAAACCGCACATGCGTGGGGTGCTCACGCTCACTTGAACACGCCGCCCGCTTCCACAGGAAACACAAGAGACAAGGGCCAGTGTATGGAAGGAAACTCCGCATGACCGAATACAGTTTCACCCCGGCCCCGGTACGACGGGTCGCGATTCTCGGCGGCAACCGGATTCCGTTTGCCCGCTCCAATACCGCGTATTCCCATGACAGCAACCAGGACCTGCTGGCCGCCGCCCTGCAAGGGCTGGTCGAGCGCTTCGGCCTGCATGGCCAGCGCCTCGGCGAGTTCGCCGCCGGTGCGGTGATCAAGCATTCGCGGGACTTCAACCTGGCCCGCGAGACGCTGCTGTCCACCACGCTGGCGCCGCAAACTCCGGCCTATGACATCCAGCAGGCCTGCGGCACGGGCCTGGAGGCGGCGCTGCTGGTGGCCAACAAGATCGCCCTGGGGCAGATCGAGGTCGGGGTCGCCGGCGGCTCCGACACCACCTCGGATGCGCCGATCGGCATCAACGAGTCGTTGCGCCGAATCCTGCTGGAAGCCAATCGCAGCAAGGATACCCTGGGCAAGCTGCGCAGCCTGCTCGGCATTCGCCCGTCGATGTTCTTCAAGCCGCTGCTGCCGCGCAATGGCGAGCCGCGCACCGGGCTGTCCATGGGCGAACACTGCGAACAGATGGCCAAGCGTTGGCAGATCAGGCGACTGGCCCAGGATGAGTTGGCCCTGAGCAGCCACCAGTCGCTCCATGCGGCTTATCAGCGGGGCTTTTTCGACGACCTGGTCACCCCGTATCGGGGACTCCAGCGCGATAACAACCTGCGCGCCGACGCCAGCCTGGAGAGGCTTGCGGGGCTGGGACCGGCCTACGACAAGCGCAACGGCACCCTCACGGCCGGCAACTCGACGCCCTTGACCGACGGCGCCTCGGTGGTGCTGCTGGCCAGCGAGGCATGGGCGGCGGCGCACAACCTGCCGGTGCTGGCCTACCTGCGTACCGGCGAAACCGCAGCGGTGAATTTCGTCGATGGCAGCGAAGGGTTGCTGATGGCCCGGCCTACGCCGTGCCACGAATGCTCGCCCGCGAAGGCCTGAGCCTGCAGGACTTCGACTTCTACGAGATCCACGAAGCCTTCGCCGCACAGGTGCTGTGTACGCTCAAGGCCTGGGAGGATGCCGACTATTGCCGTGAGCGGCTGGGGCTGGAGGCGCCGTTGGGCTCCATCGACCGCAGCAGGCTCAATGTCAATGGCGGTTCGCTGGGTTGCGGACATCCGTTCGCCGCCACCGGCGGCAGGCTGCTGGCGAGCCTGGCCAAGGCCATCGACCAGCGCGGTGGCGGCCGCGGGCTGATTTCCGTGTGTGCCGCTGGCGGCCTGGGCGTGACGGCGATCGTCGAAAAATAAAACAACAACAAGGAGACTGCCATGAGTGTCGCGAGCCTGCAGAGTACCGAACGTGTCTGGGTGAAGGCCTACCACCCCGGCGTGCCGGCGGATGTCGAGGCCGAGATCGACCGTTACCCGTCGCTGCGCGAGGTGTTCCTCGAACATGTGGAGAAGTACCGCCAGCGGGTGGCCTACGTCAGTATCGGCACCGAGATGGGCTATGACGAATGGGAGCGCCGGGTCTTCGCCTTCACCGCCTGGCTGCAGTCGCGCGGGGTGAAGAAGGGCGATCGCGTGGCGTTGATGATGCCCAACTGCCTGCAGTACCCGATCTGCCTGTTCGGCACCCTGCTGGCCGGCGCCGTGGTGGTCAACGTCAACCCGCTGTATACCGCCCGCGAGCTCAAGCACCTGCTCAAGGACAGCGGCGCCGAAACCCTGGTGATCTTCGAGAACTTCGCCCACACCCTGGAACAGGCGATGGACGGCAGTTCGCTGAAGAACATCGTGGTGGCGGCCATCGGGGACCTGGTCGGGACCTTCAAGGGCGCTGCGCTGAACTTCGTGCTGCGCCATGTGCAGAAGCAGGTGCCACGCTTCGACCTGCCGGGTTCGATCCGTTTTCCGGCGATGCTGAAGCAGGCCCGCGGGCTGAAGGCCAGGCCGGTGGCACTGGCCCACGATGACATCGCCTTCCTGCAATACACCGGCGGCACCACCGGCGACGCCAAGGGCGCGATGCTCACTCATCGCAACATCCTCGCCAACCTGATGCAGGCCAAGGCCTGGGTCGGCGACCAGCTCGACGAGAACCGGCAGGAGACCAACGTCACCCTGTTGCCGCTTTACCACGTACTGTCGCTGACGGTGAACTGCCTGATGTTCATGTGCCTGGGCGGGCGCAACATCCTCATTGCCAACCCGCGGGACGTGAAACGGGTGCAGATGATCCTGCGCAAGGAGAAGTTCAACGGCATCGTCGGGGTCAACACGCTGTTCAACGGCCTGCTGGAAAACGACGAATTCCGCGCCCGGGACTTCTCCGACCTGAAGCTGGCGATCGCCGGCGGCATGGCCACCCACACCGCCGTGGCACGGCGCTGGCAGGAGGTGACCGGGGTGCCGATCATCGAGGGCTACGGGCTGACCGAGTGCTCGCCGGTGGTGAGCATCAGCCCGATCGATATCAAGCGCATGCGCGAGGGCGAGTTCAGCGGGACCATCGGGGTGCCGTTGCCGTCGACCTGGGTGCGCTTCGTCCGCGAGGACGGCACGCTGGCGGAAATCGGCGAGGAGGGCGAGCTGCAGGTACGTGGGCCACAGGTCATGAAGGGTTACTGGAAGCGCCCGGACGAGACGGCCAAGGTCCTTGATGCTGACGGCTGGCTGTCAACCGGGGACATCGGGGTGATGAACGCGCAGGGCTTCATCCGCCTGGTGGATCGCAAGAAGGACATGATCCTGGTGTCGGGCTTCAACGTCTATCCCAACGAGATCGAGGACGTGGTGGCGCTGCATCCGGGCGTGGCCGAGGTGGCGGCGATCGGTGTGCCGGACCAGGTGACCGGGGAGCGGGTGAAGATCTTCGTCGTGCGGCGGGATCCGGGTTTGACCGAAACGCAGTTGCTGGCGCATTGCCGGGAGTTCCTGACCGGCTACAAGGTGCCGAGGATCGTCGAGTTCCGGGTCGAGGAACTGCCCAAGACCACGGTGGGCAAGGTATTGCGCAGGGCCTTGCGCGAATAGTGGCAGTCGAGGCCGCGCGCAGGGTTGGCGCCTGTGGTGCGGCCATTCCCGGCCCGCTGGCCACTGCCGTCCGTCTCCCGGCTGCAGGCAGGCCAGGGAATTTCTTGTTATAAAAGCATTCCGATCCCCCGTATACAGGGCTTCATCGCGCCTGTTCGGGGCGATCGAAACGATTTTGCTGTCATTTCTGTTGCTGACTCGATAACTCGGCCTTAGACTGCCGCCCCTCGTAAATTGAGTGCCGGGTGGCGCTTGGAATGGACGGCGCCTTTCTGTGCATCCCCTCAGGTGCCCAGAACGCTCCCTAATTCGCCTTAATGCACGTATTTTCTATAGAGAAATCAATGACAAAGGAAAAGTTGCTGGCCATGCCGGCGGACGACTACATGAACGCCGAGCAACTGGCTTTCTTCACCGAACTGTTGCAAGCCATGAAAGTAGAAACCCACGAGCGTATCGAGCAGAACCGTGTCGCCATCGAAAGCCTCGATACTCCGGCAGACCCGGCCGACGCCGCGTCCGTTGAAGAAGAGCGCACCTGGCTGGTGAACGCGATCGATCGCGACCAGCGCATGCTGCCGCAGCTGGAACAGGCCCTGGACCGCATTCGCGACGACTCCTTCGGCTGGTGTGACGACAGTGGCGATCCGATTGGCCTCAAGCGCCTGCTGATCAGCCCGACCACCAAATACTGCATCGAGGCGCAGGAGCGTCACGAGCAGATCGACAAGCACCAGCGCCAGGCCTGATCGGCCTCCTGATGCCCGCGGCCTCGTCGGGGTGCCAAAGCGCCCCGATGCAAGCGCCGATAGACGCCGTACCCGACGCCCCGATACGATCGGCTGCGAGCACTTCGCCGCGCGGGTACGGCGTGCAGAGTCCCGACCCGGCCGCTCGTCAGTTCCTGCGGTGTTGCCCCTGAACCCTCTCACGTTCTCCAGCGCCGCCCGGTCCCCTGGATCGTTCCCCTTCGCCGATTACCACTAATGGACCATGGATAATGGCCGTGTGATGGCGTTTAATGAAGGAAAACAATCAAAAGCCGAGAGTGGGTAACGCCTATGTCTGGAGAAGGAATTCTGTCCGGGGTTTTCGCGCCATTGGAGGCGCAGTCGAAGTCGTCCCCACGCTGGCTCGTACCGCTGCTGCAGAGCATCGGGCTGGCGCTGCTGTTGTCGGCCATGGCCTATGCCAACTGGTCCCTGGGCGTCTGCCTGCCGTTGGCGCTGCTGCTGGCCTGGTTGCCGCTGTTGCGTCCACGTCCGGCTGCCATTGCCGCCCAGGCCGAGGGCGATGCGCTGGGCGAACTGACCCGCGACCTGTCCTATGCCACCAGCCATAACGCCTTGTCCGCCGCCGGTGTGGCCTTTGCGGTCAAGCAACTGGCCGGCAAGCTGCAATCGCAACTCGATGCCGCGGCGCAGATCGTCAGCAGCGCCGAACGGGTGATCGACACCGAGCAGGCCACGTCGCAGCTCAGCCAGCAGGCGCTGGGTTCGGCCAGCGAGGCGCGGCAGAGCAGTGCCGAGGGGCACGCGGTGCTGTCGGAGTCGATCAGCCGCATGCACCAGCTCAGCCAGCGCGCGGCGGCCAGTCGGCAACTGATCGAGGCCCTGAGCCAGCGCAGCGAGGAAATCCAGCGAGTGACCCTGGTGATCCAGGCGATCGCCAGCCAGACCAACCTGTTGGCCCTCAATGCGGCCATCGAAGCGGCCCGTGCCGGCGAGCACGGACGCGGTTTCGCCGTGGTGGCCGACGAAGTGCGTGGCCTGGCCGGGCGCACCGCGGCCGCCACCGATGAGGTCGGGGTGATGGTCGCCGATATCCAGCAGCGCACGGCACAGGTGGTGGAGCAGATCCAGCAGTTGTCGGTGGACCTGGAGAGCGGTGTCGAGCAGGTCGAACACACCGGCCGGCAACTGGAAAATATTGCCCAGCTGGCGGCGGGCGTGGAAAGCCAGGTCAGCGAAATCGCCCACGGCGCGCAGAACAATCGCGAGCAACTGGGCAGCCTGTTCAGTGCCGTAGAGCAGATGCGCGGCGACCTGTCGATCAGTGACCAGCAAACCCGGCGGCTGGCCGAGGCTGCGGTACAGATGGAAGGGCAGGCCGAGACCATCAGCGAACGGCTGGCCGAGGTCGGCCTGGACGATTATCACCAGCGTGCCTACGACCTGGCGCGCGAGGGCGCGGCGCAGATCGCCGCCCGCTTCGAGGCCGATATCGAGCAGAACCGCATCAGCCTCGAGGATCTGTTCGACCGCAGCTACCAGCCCATTGCCAACACGTCACCGACCAAGTACCAGACCCGCTTCGACCGTTACACCGACCAGGTCTTGCCGGCGATCCAGGAGCCGCTGCTGAGCCGTCATGAGGGTCTGGTGTTCGCCATCGCCTGTACCCCGCAAGGCTACGTGCCGACCCACAACCAGGCGTTTTCCCAGCCGTTGACCGGGGATGCGGCCAAGGACGCCCTGCAGAACCGCACCAAGCGCAAGTTCGATGACCGCACCGGCATTCGCTGTGGCAGCCATCAGCAACCGGTGCTGCTGCAGACCTATACCCGCGATACCGGCGAGCTGATGCACGACCTGTCGGTGCCGATCATGGTCAAGGGCCGGCACTGGGGTGGCCTGCGCCTGGGCTACCGGCCGGAAAGCGCGCCGCACAAGTGACCGCTGGCCCCGCGCCTGATGGGGGCGGCGCTGTCAGACGGTCGTGTTGACCATCCCGGCCAGCAGTTTCTGCGCCATGAACAGCGCGATATTGACACTGCTCAAGGCGCTGTTGAGCGCCATCACCTCGGCCCGGGCCGGCTGGAGGGCCGCATTGCGGGCCTCTTCGCTGCGGTAGCGGGCCTTTTTCAGCGCTGCCAGGCGGGTGTTGGCCCGCCGCAGTTTCTGCTGCAGTTGTTCGATCTGTTTCTTCAACTGCTTGACGCGGTTTTTCGCCGCCAACTCATTGCCGGCCAGGCTGTTGCCGGCAGACACGGTGTTGAAGTCGCTGTCGGCGTCCTCGCCGAGCAGGGCGCGAATCGACAGGACCGGCGCCGCATCCTCGGTGTCGTCGCTGCGGCTGGTCAGCGAAGGCATGGGGATCGCGAGTGGATTCAGGCTGATCATCATGGACTCCGTTCAATGAATGCCTGCCCTTGTATCGGCATCGTTACCGGGTGCTTGAGCGGCCATACTGCGGAAATCGCCGGTTCCATGCCGCAAGGGATTGCCAGGCCGGCAATCGGTCAGTACTTTTTGTCTTGTCTGATACCACTTGACGGTGGTTTGATTGGCAGTGACGGGTCGACGTGTTCTAAAATCGAAGTCGTGCCCCCGATCGTTGTTCTGGGGGGCTTTCAACTTGCACGTCGGAAACTTCGCTTTTTCAGAAAGGTCATCTCCGCAACTTCACTGTCCCACTGGCTGGCGTCAGCGATATGCGGTGTTTTCCTTCACACCCTGGTGAGTATTCGCAGAAGTAACGGGGCTTTTGATCCATTAGTCTCTCTGTGTCTTTTCACGCGACCTGCGCGGGGTCGACACGCAGTCATCAGGGTTTCCAGTGAGTAACCGTCGGCAATGACCGAAGGACTTGTGCTGCCTGCTCCCTGCCGGGCGGCTTCATTTTTGGGTTTGAGGGCTTTTCGTTGGCAGTCAGTAATCTGGATATGCACGCATTGTTCGTACTGGGCGACCTGCGGGCAAAGCTGGTCAAGCAGTTTCAATCACGTTTCGTCTACATCACCGAACAAACCGCCGAAGGCATCTATATCGCTGAAATCGACACTGAAACGGCGATGGTCGTCGATGACAAACAGCGTCTTGAACTGAAAGTCGGCGATCATTTCCGCGCCTCGGTACTGCCCAGTCGCGAAGGTGGGAAGTTCGATATCAAGTTTCGCGAAATCAAGCTGACGGTCTATGGACTGGGCGATTACGCCTATGTCACCTGCGAACAGGGCCACGGCATCCTGTTCAAGGAAGGCCATACCGTGGTGATGGTGTTCGCGGCCCATGAACAGCTGCAGGAAGGCCTGACCAAGACCCTCAAGGACGTCACCCGAAAGGCCGCGAAGTGGCGCAAGGGCGAGCTGACATTCAAGGCCAGCGAGCAATGAGTGGCGGCAGGGCCGGGTTTCATCAGCAGCACCTGGAGCAGGCCCGCCGCGATGCCCGGCGCCTGTTCGAACGCAAGGGCGAGTTGCAGGGCGCCTGGTTGCCATGGGTCGCTTCACAGCTCTATGCAATGACCCCGGCCGAATACGCCAGCATGGTCCGGCGCGAGTTGCAGCAACTTCAGACGCACGCTACGGATTGAAGCGCGCCGTGATTGTCAGGGAACCTCTACTAAAGTCAGTTGACTGATTAATTCAGAGACTTTCGGCAACGCGTCGAGGGTGACTCCATGACTGAGGTAGACCCATGAAAGGATTTCGTGCGCTGTTCGCCGGCTCCCTGGCGGTATTGAGCGTTGCCTTCGCGGCGCTTCCGGCCCGTGCGGCGGTTCCGATCCACTTTGCCGACCTGAACTGGGAAAGTGGCAGCCTGATCACCGAGCTGTTGCGACATATCGTCGAGAAGGGCTACGGCTTGCCGACGGACACGCTGCCAGGCACTACCGTGACCCTGGAAACCGCGCTGGCCAAAAACGATATCCAGGTGATCGGCGAGGAGTGGGCCGGGCGCAGCCCGGTCTGGGTCAAGGCCGAGGCGGCGGGCGAGGTCGTGGCGGTGGGGGATACCGTCAAGGGCGCGACCGAGGGCTGGTGGGTGCCGGAATATGTGATCAAGGGTGACCCCGAGCGGGGTATCAAGCCCCTGGCGCCGGGGCTGCGCAGTGTCGAGGATCTCAAGCGCTACAAGGCGGTGTTCCAGGACCCGGAGTCGCCCGGCAAGGGGCGCTTTCTCAACAGCCCGATCGGTTGGACCTCCGAGATCGTCAACAAGCAGAAGCTCAAGGCCTATGGCCTGAGCGACAGCTATGTGAACTTCCGCAGTGGCTCCGGTGCGGCGCTGGATGCCGAAATCACCTCGTCGATTCGGCGCGGCAAGCCGATCCTGTTCTACTACTGGTCGCCGACGCCCCTGCTGGGCAAGTTCAAGCTGGTGCAACTGCAGGAGCCGCCGTTCGATGCCGAGGCCTGGAAGACCCTGACCGATGCCGACAATCCCGACCCCAAGCCGACCCGGTCACTGGCCTCGAAGCTGAGTATCGGCGTGTCGGCACCGTTCCGCCAGCAACATCCGCAGGTGGTGGCGTTCTTCGCCAAGGTCGACCTGCCGATCGACCTGTTGAACCAGGCGCTGGCGAAAATGAGCGAGGAACGCCTGCCGCCGGATCAGGTGGCCCGGGCCTTTCTCAAGGACAACCCGCAGGTCTGGAAGGCCTGGGTGCCGGCGGATGTGGCGCAGAAGGTCGCTGACAGTCTGTAGGTTCGGTGGCGGCCTGTTCGCGGATGAACCGGGACGCCGGACCGCCGGTTCCCCCAAGTGCTCGCGCCGTGCATGGATCCTGCGAACGACGCGGGCACTGTGGGAGGATTTATCCGATCTCTGAACCCATCAGAAGCGGGTTTGTACCGCCAGCTCGAAGGTTCTCGGCGTGCCCAGGTAATACGCCGGGGACACGTGGGCGAACTCGGCATAGACCTGGTTGGTCAGGTTGCGCACCCGCCCGGTCAGCGTCGTGTGGTTGTCGAGCCTGTAGCTCAGGAAGCTGCCATAGAGGGTATAGCCCGGCACGTACCGGGTATTGGCACTGTCGGCATACACCCTGGCCACATGACGCGCATCGACACCCCCTTGCCAGTGCGGATCGAAGTCATAGGTCAGCCACAGGTTGGCCACCCGTTCCGGCACATTGGTCGGCGTGTTGCCCTTGCGCGAAACCACGACGCCGGCGGCGTTCTTCTCGTTGAATTCATCGTACTGCGCATCGACCCAGGCGAAGTTGCCTTCGGCCAGCAGTTTCGGGGTGATCCGCAGCGAACTGGCCAGTTCGATGCCTTTCGATGATTGCTGACCCACCGGCAGGGTGTTGTTCGGGTCCAGCGGGTCGGTGACGGCGAAGTCCTTGCGCACGATGTGATAGGCCGCCGCCGTGGCGCTGCCACGACCGTCGAGATAGTCGAACTTGCTGCCGATTTCCCACTGCCTGCCGGTGGAAACGTCGAAGTTCTGCGTGCCGCCGGGTTGTTCGGCCGCCGTGCTGTACTGCACGTAGACATTGGCCGAGGGCACGAACTGGTAGGTCAGCCCGGCGCGCCCGGTGATCGGTTCCCAGCGCCGGCGCAGGTGTCGCGGATTGCTGGCGGTCACCACACGGTGGTTGGTCACGTCCAGGTCGATGTCGTCGTAACGCAGCCCCGTCAGCAGGGCCAGCTTGTCGGTCAGCATCAGTCGGTTTTCGACGAACAGGGCGCGGGTGGTGACCTGGTTGGTCTTGTCGCTGACAAAACCCGGACGGGTACCGGGGAGCGCATAGAAGTAGCCGGGATCGAAGTGGTCCGGGCTCACGCTGTTGGCGGCCGAGACATTCCACGGGTGGTTGGTGGTGGTGTTGACCCGGTACTCGAAACCGCCGGCCCAGCGGCTGTCCAGGCCGAACAGGCTGGACTGGTGGCGCAACTCGAACTGGTTGCCGTTCTGCTCGCCGGCGTGGCGCACCAGGTAGGCGGTGGAGCGGTTCACGGCGGTGTTGTCGGCGTTGTACTGATAGGTCTCCAGGTTGCGGTAGTCACGTTCGCTGCCCAGGTGATAGAGGGTGTTGCGCAGGCTGGTGCTGTCGCTGATCCGGTAGTCGATGATCGAGCGCAGCCAGCGGGTGCGTTGCACGTACTGGCCATCGGCGACGTTGTAGTTGTTGAAACGGTTGTGCCTGTCGATCTTCAGTTCGCCGACCTTGGGGTTGAGCACCGGCGTGCCCCAGTAGGGGCTGTCGAGCACCTCGTCCTGATACTCCAGGGCCAGGGTGTGGGACAGCTCCGGGGTCAGGTCGCTGAGCAGCGAGAATGCCGCGCTCCAGGCATCACGCCGGTTGCGGTCGATGTAGCCGTTGCTGGCGTTGTGGCTGACATCCAGGCGGGCGTAGTGCTGCACGTCGGCGCCGGGATCGCTCAGGGCGTGATTGAGGCCGAAGGAGATTTCCCGTGTGTCGTTGCTCCCATAGCTGATCCTGCCTTCGGCCGCCTGTTCCTGGCGGCTGGCGAGCCGGGTGATGTAGTTCAGCGAGCCGCCGACGGAGCCGGCGCCATTGAGCAGCGAGGAGGGGCCGCCGACCAGTTCGACCCGGTCGTAGATCCAGGCATCCACCGGTCGCGCCAGGCCGGTGGGGACGACGATGCCGTTGAACATCTGGCTGACCTGGCCGCTGGTGAAGCCGCGGTAGGAGACGAAGCCACCGAAGCCCAGCGGAGCGGTGGCGTTGACCCCTGGCAGGCTGTTGGCGGCATCCTGGAAGTTGCGCGCACCGTGGCGTTCGAGGCTGTCACGGTTGGCGACGCTGACCGAGGCCGGGGTTTCCCGTGGGCTCAGGCCCAGGCGTGAGCCGGTGGCGATCGGCGTGTCGAGGTCCAGCCCCGGTTCGGTGGCTGGCTGTGCTTCGATGGTAATGGGGGCGAGGTCGAGCGTGTCTTGCGCCCAGGCTCCGGCGCACAGGCAGCCGAGCAGGCCCGCAAAAAGGGGGAAGCGTTTCATGGTGAATTCCTGACGTCATGGCAAATCTCCAGCGCGCACGGGCACGACACGGTTGGGCGTCGACCGGATGGGCTGATCGTTGGGCGCAATGAATCAGGCGAGGGGTGGTGCGCGGGGATGGGCCGAAGGCCAGGTGAAGCGACTGGGCAGTGGCAGGTGGGGGCTGTGGAGCCGCGGCGGGCTGTGCTGTTCCGGGAGGATCGCCAGGGTCAGGCTGGAGTTGAGCGCCGGGCCCATGCCACCGGTGGAGCACAGCGGGCAGCCGAAGGCCTTGGCCAGGGTGGGCAGCTTTTCCTCGGGGGGATTGCTCGACAGCGGCGCCCGGGTGCCCGGGTCGACGGCACAGAACTGCCCGCCGATGCCGTTGAGCTGCTGGCCGACCATCTGCCCGTGGCCGATGCTGCAGGCGAACACATTGAACAGGACGCAGCAGTAAAGCATCCAGGCAATGAGCGAGCGGTCGGTACGGGCCAGTTTCATGGGCGCGGACTTTAACAGGAGCGACGAACGGTTACAAAGCCGAGGTCATCGGCGCAGGGAAGCTGGATCTGTCGGAGCGATCGGCCTGTGGCGGCCAAGACCGCAGGCGCCGGGCTTGCCAGCGAAGGCGGCGGTGAGGGCGCCTGAAGCTTCGCGGGCAAGCCGGCTCCTGCAAGGAGGACTTTGCAACCCAGGGGTCAGGAGAGGAAACCACCGTCGACGTTCAGCGCCACGCCGGTGGTGTAGCTGGAGGCGTCGCTGGCCAGGTACAGCACCGTGCCGGCCATTTCGCTCGGGTCGGCCACGCGCTTGAGCGGGATCTGCTGCAGCGCGGTCTTGAGGATCGAGTCGTTCTTGACCAGGGCCGAAGCGAACTTGGTGTCGGTCAGGCCCGGCAGCAGGGCGTTGCAGCGGATGCCGAACTGCGCGCATTCCTTGGCGAAGACCTTGGTCATGTTGATCACCGCGGCCTTGGTCACCGAGTAGATGCCCTGGAAGATGCCCGGGGTGACGCCGTTGATCGAGGCGACGTTGATGATGCTGCCCCCGCCGTGCTCGCGCATCAGTTTGCCGGCTTCCACCGACATGAAGAAGTAGCCGCGGATGTTCACGTCGACGGTTTTCTGGAAAGCACCGAGGTCGGTGTCCAGCACGTTGCAGAACTGCGGGTTGGTCGCCGCGTTGTTGACCAGGATGTCCAGGCGCCCGAACTGTTCGCGAATGCCGGCGAAGACCTGGCTGATCTGCTCCATCTCGCCGATGTGGCAGGCGATCGCGGTGGCCTTGCCGCCGTCGGCGATGATCGCGTCGGCCACCTGCTGGCAGCCTTCGAGCTTGCGGCTGGAGACGATCACGTGGGCACCCTGTTGGGCCAGCAGCCGGGCGATGGCTTCACCGATGCCGCGGCTGGCACCGGAAACGAAGGCGATCTTGCCGTCGAGGTCGAACAACTGAGTCTTGGACATGGTTTTTCCTTGTTGTAGTCGCGATCAGAGGCTGGAGTTGCGGATGACCTGCAGGCTCATCTGCTCCAGCAGCTTGTTCATGTGAATGAATTGCGCGAAGCGTTTGTCCTGGGTCTGGCCGTGGTAGAAGCGGTAGTAGATCTGTTGCACGATGCCGGCCAGGCGGAACAGGCCGTAGGTGTAGTAGAAGTCGAAGTTGTCGATCGCCAGGCCCGCACGCTCGGCGTAGTACTCGACGAACTGGCGGCGGCTGAGCATGCCTGGCGCGTGGCTGGGCTGGCGGCGCATCAGTTGCACCGGTGCCGGGTCGTCGGCCTCGATCCAGTAGGCGAGGGTGTTGCCCAGGTCCATCAGCGGGTTGCCGAGGGTGGTCAGTTCCCAGTCGAGTACGCCGATGATCTGCATCGGGTTCTCGGGGTCGAGGATGACGTTGTCGAAGCGGTAGTCGTTGTGGACGATGCTGGACGTCGGGTGGTCGGCCGGCATCTTGTCTTTCAACCAGGCCTTGACCGCTGCCCAGCTCGGCGCATCCGGGGTCATGGCCTTTTCATAACGCTCGCTCCAGCCGCGGATCTGACGTTCGACATAACCTTCCGGCTTGCCCAGGTCGGCCAGGCCACAGGCGGTGTAGTCGACGCGGTGCAGTTCCACCAGGCGGTCGATGAAACTCTTGCACAGGGCCTCGGTACGGGCGGCATCGAGGCCCAGTTCCGGCGGCAGTTCGGAGCGCAGGATGATCCCCTTGACCCGCTCCATGACGTAGAACTCGGAACCGATCAGGCTTTCGTCGGTGCAGTGCGCATAGGCCTTGGGGCAGTACGGGAAGCCGTCCCGGAGCTGGTTGAGGATGCGGAATTCGCGGCCCATGTCGTGGGCCGACTTGGCCTTGTGGCCGAACGGTGGCCGCCGCAGGACGAACTCCTGCTCGGGGTACTGGATCAGGTAGGTGAGGTTCGAGGCCCCGCCGGGGAACTGGCTGATGCTCGGTTGGCCGCTGAGGCCGGGAATATGCGCCTTGAGGTATGGGTCGATCAGGGCGGCATCGAGTTCTTCGCCGGCACGGATTTGAGTGGACTGGTCAGTAAGCGCCATGCTTATCCCTTCTGCTTATTCTGGAGGCCAGAGATTATTGGCTAATCTAATGCTCGCCCTGCGTCGCTCACAAGCCTGAGCGGGCCTTATAGGTCTGGGTGTTGCAGGATGATCAGCGTTCCTGATGCGCGAGCCGGAATGCAGCGTAGCCGAAAAAGCCCGGTCTGGATCAGACCGGGCAGTTCTCGAAGGGGCAGGGGCGAAGCAGCGGGCTAGAGGCTTTCGTCAAGGAATTGCAGGACCGTGCCCATGCACGCCTGGCGTTCCTCGACGTGGGGCATGTGGCTGGAGTCTTCGAACAGCGCCCAGCGCGCGCCGGCGATCTTCTCCACGTAGGGTTTGACCACCGCTTCGGTCGCTTCGTCGTGGCGGCCGGAGATGACCAGTGTCGGCACCTGGACCCGGTGCAGGCGATCGATGATGGTCCAGTCCTTCAGCGAACCGATGACATGGAACTCGGTCGGGCCGCTCATGGTGTGGTAGACGGTCGGGTCGGCATCGACCTGGGCGAAGGTGCGCGCCACCTCTTCCGGCCAGGGACTGATGCGGCAGACGTGGCGGTCATAGAAGACCCGCGACGCCTCGACGTATTCCGGATCACTGTAGGTACCGGCCTTCTCGTGCTTGAGCAGGGCCTGCTGCACCGCGGGTGGCAGTTGCTCGCGCAGGCGGTTGGCTTCGCTGACCCAGGTGCGCATGCACGATGGCGAGTTGGCGAGAATCAGCGCCTTGAGCCCGGCCGGCTGACGAACCGCGTGCTCGCTGGCGAGCATGCCGCCCCAGGACTGGCCGAGCAGCACGTAGTGCTGGCGGATGCCGAGGTGGTCGAGCAGGTTGTCCAGTTCGTCGAGAAACAGCTGGACGGTCCAGAATGAAGGGTCCTGATCGGGCAGGTGGGTGGACTTGCCGTTGCCCAGTTGATCGTAATGCACCACCGCGTGGCCGCTGGCGGCGATGTCCTTGAAGGCGTCGACATAATCGTGGGTGCAACCCGGGCCCCCGTGGAGAATCACCAGGGGTGTGCGGCCATTGGCCAGATCACCGGTCACCCGATACCAGGTCTGGTAGGGGCCGAAGTTCGCAAAGCCTTCCTGTATTTCCTTGAATTCCATCTCGCCAAGCTCCCTGTATGCACGATGTGGGGAACGATAGCGAAACTGGCCGGCCGGCATAACTAGGTGAATTGCTAGGTTTTGCGGCTCAGTTGTCCAGCAGTCGATAGTGCACGGCGCGCAATACTGCCTGTACGCGGTTCTTCGCCCCCAGTTTATGCATGGCCGAGGCCAGGTGCAGGGTCACGGTAGCCAGTGAACGGTGCAGTTGTTCGGCGATTTCCTTGGCGGTGAGCCCCTCGGCAGCCCATTGCAGGCACTCCCGCTCGCGCCGGGTCAGATGGATGTGCGGGTAGGCGCGTATCTCAGGGCTGAATAATGGGTAGGCCGCTTCCTGTAATGCGTGGGAAATAACGCTGAATTCTGTCAGGGTCTGCTGGGCGTCCTTTAGGACATATTTACCATTACCTGTGCGTAATCCCGTCAACGAGGCAAATCCACCCTTGGGCAGGTGAATCGGCACGCTCACGCCGCAAGTCATCTGGCGGTCATGCAGGTAGCTGGTCACGGGCGAGTGGCGCTGGTCGATGACCTTCTGCAGGGCGGTTTCGGCCTTGGGCCGGTAGGACCAGACGAAGGGCGAGGTGCTGTTCAGGGCCAGGTGTTGCACCGGGTCGATCTGGTAGAAACCCTGCTCGCACCAGAGCGAATGCCAGTCCGACGGGGTGTTGCGCACCTTGAGCAGCGACGGGGTGATCAGGGCGCCCTCGTGGTCCGTCGGTACCGGCGTGTAGTCGTAGACCAGGGCATCGAAGCCCAGCTGACCCGCCAGGACCATCGCGTTGTCCATCAGCTCATCCAGGGTGCTGCCGGATAAGCGGCGGGGGTCGACTTCAGTGAATTTGGTCTGCATCCTTTGCTCTCCTGAAAATTTCAATCCTGAAATCAAGCAAGTAGAATGCCACGCCTCGGCGAGGGACAGCCATACCAAACCTATAAGAATTGCTAGCTTATGGGCTAGGAAATTACCCGTTAGGGTGAAGCCGACAGGCCACAAGGCCTGCAACAGGGAGAGCGGCAATGTGGTACGAGCTGGAACCGGATCAGCGTTACACCCTTGAAGTCGATGGTCACAGCATCGTGGCCTACAGCTTCGGCAGCGGCGATGACGTGCTGCTGTGCCTCAACGGCGGCCCCGGCCTGCCGTGCGACTATCTGCGCGACGCCCATGGCTGGCTGAAGGAAAAGGGCCTGCGGGTGGTGGCGTTCGACCAGTTGGGCACGGGTGCCTCCGACCGGCCGACCGACCCGGCGCTGTGGGATATCACCCGCTACGTCGCCGAGGTGGAACACGTGCGCCAGGCCCTGGAATTGGGGCGGGTGCACCTGCTCGGGCATTCCTGGGGCGGCTGGCTGGCGATCGAGTATGCGATCCACCATCCCGGCCACCTCAAGAGCCTGGTGCTGGAAAACACCGTCGGCGACATCCCCCACCTGACCCTGGAACTGGAGCGCCTGCGCAGCGCCCTGGGCAACGAGACCGTGGCGATGATGCAGCGCCATGAAGCCGAAGGGCGGTTCGACCACCCGCAGTACCAGGCGGCGATCACCTTGCTCAACTACCGCCATGTGTGCCGTCTCGACGAGTGGCCGGCACCGGTGCAGCGCTCCCTGGGCGACTGGAACATGGGACCCTACGAAACCATGCAGGGGCCCAACGAGTTCCTGTATGTCGGCAACCTCAAGGACTGGAACCGCATCGAGGAAATGAAGGCCTTCGAGATGCCGGTGCTGATCACCACCGGCCAGCACGATGAACTGACCCCGGCCTGCGCCTACCGGATGAAGCGGTCGCTGCGCGATGTCGAGCTGCATGTCTTCCCCAACAGCAGCCACATGCCGTTCTACGAGGAGCCTCAGGCCTACTTCCCGGTCCTGCTCGACTTCCTGCGGCGTCACCGGGGCGCTGCATGAACCTGCAGCGCTACCGTTTCATCCTGACCCGGCCGCTGCAGCTGCTGCCGGTGCTGTTCGGTATCAGCCTGGTGACCTTCGTGCTGATCCGCTCGATTCCCGGCGATCCGGCGCGGGCCCTGCTGGGCTCGCGCACCACGCCGCAGGCCCTGGCCAATGTCCGGGCGCAGTTCGGCCTCGACCAGCCATTGCCGCTGCAGTACTTCTATTTCCTCCGGAACCTGTTGCAGGGCGACCTGGGGCAGTCGATCCAGTATCGGGTCGATACGCTCAAGCTGATTGCCAGCCGTATCGAGCCGACACTGACCCTGGTGCTGGGCAGCGTGCTGCTGGCGCTGTTGATCGCCATTCCGCTGGCGACCCTGGCGGCGCGGCACAAGGGCGGCTGGGCCGACAACCTGGTGCGGGTGTTCACCACCAGTGGCCTGGGAGTGCCGGCGTTCTGGCTGGGCATCATGCTGATCCTGGTGTTCAGCGTGCAACTGGGCTGGTTCCCGGTGACCGGCTACGGGCGCACCTGGCTGGACAAGCTGCACCATTTGACGCTGCCGTGCCTGACCATCGCCCTGGCGCTGTCCTCGGTGCTGATCCGCAACCTGCGCGCCAGCATGCTGGCCGAACTGCAGGCCGATCATGTCACCGCCGCCCGCGCCCGCGGCCTGTCCGAAGCGGCGATCCTGCGTCGGCATGTGCTGCCCAATTCCCTGGTGCCGACGGTCAACCTGCTGGCGGTGAACATCGGCTGGCTGATCAGCAGCACGGTGGTGGTGGAGAGCCTGTTCGCCATCCCCGGTATCGGCCAGTTGCTGGTGCGCGGCATTTTCGGCCGTGACTACATGGTGGTGCAGGGGGTGGCGATGGTCCTCGCCCTGGCGACGGTGGCGGTGAACTTTCTGGCCGACGTGGCCACGGTGGCGATCGACCCGCGGGTGAACGTCCGATGAGCAACGCACAGACGATGACACTGCGGCGCAACTTGCTCGGCCTGCGGCTGGGCAACGGTCGGCTGGCGATGGTCCTGGGCCTGGCGATTCTCGGTGGCTGGCTGCTGCTGGCGCTCTTCGCGCCATGGATCGCGCCCTACGATCCGATCCAGCAGGACACCGAGGTGCGCCTGCTGGGGCCGAGCGCGGCGCACTGGTTCGGCACCGATCACTTCGGCCGCGACGTGCTGTCGCGGGTGATCTGGGGCGCCCGGGTCGACCTGCAACTGGCGGTGCTGGGGGTGGTCTTCCCGTTCCTGATCGGCACCGTGGTCGGTGCCCTGTGCGGCTACATCGGGGGGCGCTTCGATACCCTCTGCATGCGCCTGATCGATATCGTCCTGGCCTTTCCGTTCCTGGTGCTGATGCTGGCGATCATGGCGATCCTCGGCCCGGGCCTCACCAGCTTCTACATCGCCATGGCCCTGGTCGGCTGGGTGTCCTATGCACGGCTGATCCGCTCGCAGATCCTGATTCTCAAGCACAGCGATTTCGCCCTGGCGGCCAGGAGCCTGGGCTTCGGCCATGGGCGCATCCTGTTCCGCCACCTGTTGCCCAATGCGCTGTTCAGTTCGGTGGTGTTCGCCATGTCCGATGCGGTGCTGGTGCTGCTCAACGGTGCGGCGGTGAGTTATCTCGGCCTGGGGGTGCAGCCACCGACGGCGGAGTGGGGCACCATGGTCGCCGAAGGGCAGAGCCTGATCACCAGCGCCTGGTGGATCTGCACGTTTCCGGGGATTGCCATCGTCACCCTCGCCATGGGCTTCAGCCTGCTGGCCGACGGTGTCGCCGAAGCCATGGGGGAGCGGACATGAGTCGTGCGCCGGTGTTGCAGGTACAGGAGCTCAGCGTGGTGGCCCACAATGGCCCGGTACCCCTGACCCTGGTCGACCGTCTGTCCTTTGACCTGGGCGAGGGCGAGATCCTCGGCCTGGTCGGGGAAAGCGGTTCGGGCAAGACCCTGGCCTGTCGGGCGCTGATGCGCCTGTTGCCGTCCGGCAGCCTGAGTGTCGAGGGCAAGGCCGTGCGTCTGGCCGGGCAGAACCTGCTGGCGCTGGACGAAAAGGGCATGCGAGCCATGCGTGGTCGGCAGATCGGCATGGTGTTCCAGAACCCCGGCAGCCATCTCGATCCGTTGATGCGTATCGGCGAGCAGATCGCCGAAGGCATCCGCCAGCACCAGCAGTGCTCGCGCCGCGAGGCCCGGGCCCAGGCCATCGAGGTGCTGCGCCAGGTGGGTATTCCCGACCCGCAGCGCCGGGTCGACAACTACCCCACGAATTTTCCGGTGGCATGCGCCAGCGGGCGATGATCGCCGTGGCTCTCGGTTGCGAGCCGAAGGTGCTGATCGCCGACGAGCCGACCACCGCCCTCGATGTGACGGTGCAGGCGCAGATCCTGCGGCTGCTGCTGGACTTGCGCGATCAGCGCGGTCTGTCGCTGATCATGATCACCCACGACCTGGGTGTGGTGGCGCAGACCTGCGACTCGATCGCCGTGATGTATGCCGGTCGCCTCTGTGAGCATGGGCGCAAGCAGGACCTGCTGGCGTACCCGCGGCATCCTTATACCGCCGGGTTGGTGGCCTGCCAGCCGGCCGGTGGCGCCAGCCAGGAGCCGTTGCGCACCATTGGCGGCCAGCCGCCGTTGCTCGCCGACCTGCCGGCGGGTTGCCGTTTCAATCCGCGCTGCCAGCAAGCCGCGGCCGACTGCCGTGAAACCTTGCCGGACCTGCGGGCCCTCGACCAGGGGCAACGGGTCGCCTGTCATTATCCGTTGCGGGTCGGAGGTCAGCCATGAGCCTGCTCGAAGTCAAGGACCTGCACGTGCGCTTCGCCGCCCAGGGCCGCGGCCTGCTGGGCCTGCGGCGGCAATGGGTGAGGGCGGTCAATGGCGTGTCCCTGAGCCTGGCGGCGGGGGAGACCCTGGGTCTGGTCGGTGAGTCCGGCAGCGGCAAGAGCAGCCTTGGCCGGGCGATCCTGCGCCTGAACGATATCGCCTCTGGCCAGGTGCTGTTCGACGGTGTCGACGTCGCCCGGGGCGGTGCCATCGAGCTGGAGCGACTGCGTCGCGAGACCGCGATGATCTTCCAGGACCCTTATGCCGCGCTCAATCCGCGCCTGAGCATCGGCGAGACCCTCGCCGAAGTGCTGCGGGTACAGCGCAAGGTGGCGCCCGCGAGGATCGCCGCGCGGGTCGAGGAATTGCTTGAGCTGGTCGGCCTGCGCCCCGAGCTGGCCGGGCGCAAGCCGGGCAGCCTCAGTGGCGGGCAGTGCCAGCGGGTCGGCATTGCCCGGGCCCTGGCGGTGGAACCGCGGCTGATCGTCGCCGACGAATGCCTGGCGGCGCTCGACGTGTCGATCCAGGGGCAGATCGTCAACCTGCTGCTGGAGCTGCGCCAGCGCCTGAATCTGTCGATCCTGTTCATCGCCCACGACCTGGCGATCGTCCGGCGCCTGTGCGACCGGGTGGCGGTGATGTACCTGGGGCAGATCGTCGAGCAGGGCAATGTCGAGGCGGTGTTCGGCGCGCCGCGCCATCCGTATACCGCGGCCCTGATCGACTCGATCCCCGATATCGACCCCGAACGCCGCCTGCCCGTCGAACCCTTGCCCGGCGAGCCGCCGAGCCCGCTGCAGGCCCCGAGCGGTTGCGCCTTTCATCCGCGCTGCCGGCAGGCCCGGCCCGCCTGTGCCGAGGCCCGGCCGCCCACCCATCAGCTCGAACACCAGCGTTACAGCTGCGTGCTCGAGCAACCGTTGTCGCAAACCCCAACCCCAACCTCGATTAACAGGGAGTTATACGCATGAGATCCAGGCACTTCAGACTGTTGAGCGCGGCCGCCCTGGCCGTCTGCTCGCTGGCGGCGGGCGTGGCGCAGGCCGCGGGCGTGCTGACCATCGGTTGCCGGGAGGACAGCACCACCTTCGATCCCATCAAGAGTGCGCAGAACCGCGATACCTGGGTGTTCGCCAACGTCTACGACACCCTGGTGCGGGTCGACAAGGCCGGCACCGAACTGCAGCCCGGCCTGGCGCAGTCCTGGTCGGTCTCGCCGGATGGTCTGACCTACACCTTCAAGCTGCGCGCGGCGAAGTTCTCCGACGGTTCGCCGATCACCGCCGGCGATGCGGCCTTCAGCCTGCTGCGCATCCGTGACAACAAGGCCTCGCTGTGGAGCGATTCGTTCAAGCTGATCGACAAGGCCGAAGCCAGGGACCCGCAGACCCTGGTGGTGACCCTCAAGACCCCATCGACCCCCTTCGTTTCGCAATTGGCTTCGCCGACCGCCTCGGTGCTGTCGCAGAAGGCCATCGAGACGATGGGCGAAGACGCCTATGCGGAGAAACCGGTGGTCTCCGGGGCTTTCGCCGTCAAGGAATGGATCCGTGGCGATCGCGTGGTGCTGGAGAAGAACCCGGACTTCTGGCAGGCCGCCAACGTCAGCCTGGATGGCGTGGAGTGGATCTCCATTCCGGATGACAACACGCGGATGCTGAAGGTCCAGGCCGGTGAGCTGGATTCGGCGATTTTCGTGCCGTTCTCGCGGGTCGATGCCCTGCAGAAAGACAAGAACCTGGTGGTTCACCTCGATCCGTCGACCCGTGAGGACCACCTGCTGATCAACCACGCCCACGGCGATCTGGCCAAGCAGCAGGTGCGTGAGGCACTGGACTACGCCATCGACAAGAAATCGCTGGTCAATACCGTGACCTTCGGCAAGGGCACCGTGGCCTATTCCTACATCCCCAAGGGCGGCCAGTACCACTACGCGGACAACCTGCAGCGCCCGTATGACCCCGAGAAGGCGAAAAAGCTGCTGGCCGAGGCGGGCGTCAAGGACCTCAAGCTCAACTATGTGGTCAACGCCGGCAACGAGGCGGACGAGCAGATCGCGGTCATGGTCCAGCAGCAACTGGCCAAGGTCGGCGTCACCGCCAACCTGCAGAAGGTCGACCCGACCCAGAGCTGGCAGATGCTGATCGACGGCGCCTATGACCTGTCGGTGATGTACTGGACCAACGACATCCTCGATGCCGACCAGAAGACCACCTTCGTCCTCGGCCACGACACCAACAACAACTACATGACCGGCTACCGCAACGAGAAGGTCAAGGAACTGGTGGCGGCGGCGCGTATCGAGAGCGACCCGGCCAAGCGCCAGCAGATGTACGTCGACCTGCAGAAGATGGCCAAGGCCGATGTCAACTGGATCGACCTGTACTACAGCCCCTACATCAACATCTCGCGCAAGAACATCGAGAACTTCCAGCAGAACCCGCTGGGCCGCTTCTCGCTGGAAGAGACGGTGAAGAAGGACGACAAGCTCGCCAGCAACTGATCGGCGAATGTCGGGGCGGTAAAACGCAAAAGCCAGGGAAATCCCTGGCTTTTGTCTTCAAGCGCTACGCTGCCGGTATCAGGCAGGGAACAGCTCGCTCAGCTTCATCGACAGCATCATGTCGCCCTCGACGCGCAGCTTGCCGCTCATGAAGGCCTGCATGCCGTCGGTGTCGCCGCTGACGATGCCCTGCATGGTTTCGCTGTCGGTCACCAGGGTCACGTTGGCGTCCGGGTTTTCGCCTTCCTTCAGTTCGCAGGTTTCATCCTTGACGATCAGCGAGAAGTGCTGGGTTTCATCGATACGGAAACCGAAGACAACATCCAGGCCGGTAGCGGCTTTCGAGTTGAACTTGGCTTTCATCGCTTCTACGGCTTTGGCTACAGCGGTCATGGTTCGATCCTTTTATGGGTGATTACAGCGACCCCAAGGGTCACGGTTGGCCGGTACTCAGCGGAAGGTGATGAGTTCCGGCGCCTTCAGCAGTTGCAAGTGGGTCTGACTGTTGAAGGAAGCCAGGGCCACCTCGCGACCACGGAACTTGAGCTGGTTGAGCGAGGTGTTGACGATCTGCCAGTTAAGCTCGAAAGCCTGCCTGGCGGGAACTTGGGTGATCAGGTGGAGCAGGGCGGTGATGGTCCCGCCGGAGGTGAACACGGCGATCTTCTGGGTGTTGTCGGCACTGTCCAGGATCCGCTGCAGGCCGCCATTGACCCGCTCGACGAAACCCGGCCAGCTTTCCAGGCCCGCCGGGTCGTGGCTGCCGTCGAGCCAGCGCGCGATGATCAGGGCGAAGATGCGCTGGAACTCGCCACGGTTCTGCGCGGCGTTGCGCAGGATGTGCAGGGCCTCGGGTTCGTCCGGCAGCATGGCCGGCAGCAGCGCGCGGATCACCGCGTCGGCATCGAACTCGTTGAAGGCGGCATCGATCTCCAGCGGCGGCACCGGCATGCCGAACCGGGCGAACTGCTCCAGGGCCAGCTCCGCGGTGTGCTGCTGGCGACGCAGGTCGCCGGCCAGGCAACGATCGAAACTCAGGCCCAGCTCGGCCAGGTGCTGGCCGAGGACTTGCGCCTGGCGCACGCCGGTCGGCGAGAGGACGTCGTAGTCGTCCGCGCCGAAGGAAGCCTGGCCATGTCGAATCAGATAGATGCTGCCCACGTCCGCGTCATCCCGGTACGTTGATGTTCTGGCGAGGTTATGAGGATGCCGGAAGCCTGTCAATGAAAAAACATACGCTCGTTTGAAATGTCTGTTAGAGACTTGTATCGCGCGGTGACGGCGGCTGGCCGCAGGGCTGTCCCGACGGTATGCTTGGGGCGTCAAGCCGCCGGAACCGGGGCTGTCTGGATTTTTAAGGAGCTATCGTGGAGTTTCTCTCCGAATACGCCAGTTTTCTGGCCAAGACCGTCACCCTGGTCATCGCGATCATCGTGGTGCTGGTGGTCGCGGCTTCGTTGCGCAGCAAGGGCCGGCGCCGGTCCGCGGGCCAGTTGCAGGTCAGCAAGCTGAACGAATTCTACAAGGGCTTGCGCGAACGCCTGGAGCAGAGCTTGCTGGACAAGGAGCAGCTCAAGGCGCTGCGCAAGGAACAGGGCAAGGACGACAAGAAACAGAAGAAGCAGAAGAAACAGCCCCAGGCCAAGTCCCGGGTATTCGTGCTGGACTTCGAGGGTGACGTCAAAGCCAGTGCCACCGAGAGCCTGCGCCATGAAATCACCGCGTTGCTCAGCCTGGCCACGCCGAAGGACGAAGTGGTGCTGCGCCTGGAAAGCGGCGGCGGCATGGTCCACAGCTACGGCCTGGCCTCCTCGCAACTGGCGCGTATCCGCCAGGCCGGGGTGCCCCTGACCGTGTGCATCGACAAGGTGGCGGCCAGTGGTGGCTACATGATGGCGTGCATTGGCGACAAGATCATCAGCGCGCCGTTCGCCGTCCTCGGTTCCATCGGCGTGGTGGCGCAACTGCCCAACGTCAACAAGCTGCTGAAGAAGCACGACATCGACTTCGAGGTGCTGACCGCCGGCGAATACAAGCGCACCCTGACGGTGTTCGGCGAGAACACCGACAAGGGCCGGGAGAAGTTCCAGCAGGATCTGGACATCACCCATCAACTGTTCAAGAACTTCGTCGCCCGTTATCGCCCGCAACTGGCGATCGACGACGTGGCCACCGGCGAGGTCTGGCTGGGCATTGCCGCGCTGGACAAGCAACTGGTCGACGAACTGCGCACCAGTGACGAATACCTGGCCGAACGCGCCAAGAGCGCCGAACTGTTCCATCTGCACTATGCAGAGCGCAAGAGCCTGCAGGAGCGTGTCGGCCTGGCCGCCAGCGCCTCGTTCGAGCGGGTGCTGCTCAACGGCTGGAATCGCCTGACCCGCCAGCGTTTCTGGTAACCCCTCCGCTCCCTGGCCGCTGGCGCCTCCTGTCGCCAGCGGCCAGGGGGCCAGCGATAAATACCCCTCCCTGTCGTCGCCCCGTCAATACGCTGGAACCTTCAATGGATTTTCAGGACGAGGCTCATGGCAGAAACAGGTTCCACGGTCGACAGTGCTGCGCCGGCAGAGTTGGGGGTGCATTTCGATACGGTCAGGGAAAAGATACCCGGTTGGCTGTACCAGGCCGGTGCGGCCATGCGCCAGTCGTTTCGCGAGCACCTGCTGGCGCTGGAAACCTCCAGGCATGAAGTGCAACAGATCCTCGCACAGTTGCAGGGTATCGAGCAGTTCTGCCGACCGCTATTGCTCACGGCCCTGGAGAAGCATCTCAATACCGCCCTGGAGGTGGATCGCACCGAGTTCATCAGGATCGACGAGACCTACCTGCTGAGTATCTTCGAAAGCAGGCTCTATTCCTTCGTACAGCGCCAGACGCTGCTGGGCGCCGCCCTGCAGAATTTCGAGGCTGGCGAGACCGAGCCGGGCGCGCTCAGGGGCAGGGGTATCATCAGGCTGCCCGGCCGCATACCCGGCCGGCGAACGGTGCTCGCGCCGGAGATCTTCGCCGGAATCTGCCGCGGCCTGGATCTCGGCAGGCATTACCAGGCGCATATCGACGATGTCTTCAAACCCGCCGACCGCGCTCCGGGCTCGGTCAATCGGCGTTTTCTCGACTATGACAAGCGTGCGCTGAGGGTCAGCGCCGATATCGCCTGCATGAAAGGGGCGATCACCTCGTCGGTGCATGATCTGTTGATACGCCTGGCCAACGGAGAAACCGACCTGAAGCTGGAAGGGGCCAGGGTTCATTGCAGCCGGATGAACCTGTTCGACATCGAGTCCTTCGGCTGGGTAGTGATCGGGGCGCAACTCTCGAGTGACACGGTCGCCCCTTGCATCGCCTATATTCCGGGGGATCCCCAGGCGCCCCTCAAGCGCTACAGCAGCTTCTTCTCCCTTGAGCAGGACCTGGCCCTCAAGCTGCAGTCCCCCGACTACCGGCGTTTTTTCAGCCGTTTCATCGCCGAGGAGCAACGCTTGCGTTTCCTCGCCACCATCCACGGTCGAATCGCGCTCAGGCGCTACGGTCGGCCGCCGATGGGCATCCTGCCGCGCCACGTAACATTGAGTGAAATCCCGATCGAGGGTGACCTGTTCGAGAGCCTGCAGCAGCAGCGCTACCAGCAGATCAAGGCTCATGCACGGCAGTTGGTGGTGGCCACGGCCGATGTCGATGCCCGGGTGCGACAGGCCAGGCTGGATGCCTACCTCCAGGCCGGGCTGAGCCTGCTGACCCTGGCCCTGTCGTTCGTGCCGGTGATCGGCGAGGTGATCCTGGCGGCGACCGTGGTGCAACTGGTCACGGACGTCTATAACGGGCTGGAGGCCTGGCACCTGGGGCAAAGGCACGAAGCCCTCGGTTACCTGATGGATGTGGCGGAGAATGTCGCGCTGTTCGCGGCCGGAGCACTGGTCATCGGTGGTGGCCGGGCGCTGTTCAAGTCGATCAAGGTATCACCTCTGGTCGACTCGCTGATTCCGGTCGAGGTCGGCGGACGCACCCGCTTGTGGAACCCCGACCTGGCGCCCTACGAGCGGGGCATCCGGCTGCCGGAGGGCACGATGCCCGACGAAACCGGGCTCTATCCGTTCGAGGGCAATCATTACCTGCCCCTGGAGGGCAAGCTCTACGTGGTGGGCTATGACCGCCAGCGCCTGTGCTGGCGAATCGAACATCCAGGCGGTGAGGCCTTCCATTCCCCGGCCCTGCGGCACAATGGCATGGGTACCTGGCAGACACTGCATGCACGGCCGGCGCAGTGGTCGGTGATGCAACTGTTCCAGCGCCTGGGGCGGCCGGTTGCCGGGCTGGGCGAGCGGATCCTGCAGCAGGTCCGGCAGTTGCACGGCCGCGAGGTACCCGCCCTGCGCCGCAGCCTGGTGGACAACCAGCGCCCGCCAGCGTTGTTGCTCGATACCCTCAAGCGTTTCCGAATCGACCAGGCCATCGAGCAGTTCATCGCCGATGCGCCGGGTGCCCGGATACGGACCCTGGAGCAGGGCGATATGCAGCTCCGGCTATTGACATCACTGCCGGGTTGGCCGGAAAACCATGTTATCCATCTGTTCAATGCCGAGGGCGACATACTGCAAGAGTACGGCCTGCGCACGTCGGAGCAATTCTCGTCGTTGCAGGTCAGCGAATCGCAACTCAAGTCGGGCGATACGCTGAACCTGTCCCTGGGCATGCTGAGCGAAACCGAACGCCTGGAGCTGCTGGGCAGCACCCTGCCGGACCGGGCCGAACGTGCCAGGGTACTGGCGTTACGCCTTCGACAGGCCGCGGCCCAGCGTCGGCAGTGGTTGTTCGATACCTTGTATGAGGTCAGCGAAATGACCGACAACGCGCTCGAAAGGCGCATGCTCGACAGTTTTCCCGGGCTGCCCAGGAGCGTCGCCGAGGAACTGATCAGCCAGGCCAGCGGTGCCGAGCTGGAGCAGATGGGCGAACGGATTCCGTTGCGTCTGGTCGAGGAGATTCGCTGGTACCTCAAGCAGCTCAGGCTCAATCGGGTCTGTGAAAGCTGGTATCTGGCCAGCAATGAAGAGCCCCAGGCCGATCGCCTGGCGTTGCATGCTCTTGAATTGCTGCCCGGTTGGCCGAAGAACCTGCGCCTGGAGCTACGCCGGCAGCGGATCATCAGTGAGGCGGTCGAGGCCGTGGGCGCGGCGCAGGCCACGACCCTTCGTGTGCTGCTCAAGGTCGGTCACCAATACACGGCCCTCGATGGCGAAGGGCTGATCCTGGGGACGGCACAGGATATCTTCGACGCCCTGGCGCTGGCCTTGCCGCAATCGGCGCGCGAGAGCCTCGGCTCTGGAGCGACGGTCAATGGCACCTGGCTTCGGGACCAGATTGTCCGCCGGGTCACCGTCGATTCGCAGAGCGGCCAGCGCATCCTGGGCCTGGCGCCGTACAGTCAGCACTTCAAGCCGCCGATGCGCCTGGCCTCGGGACGTATCGGCTACCCGCTGAGCGACGTTGGTGCCGTTGTCGGTCACTCCGAACGCCTGAGCCAGCGGGTACGGGACCTGTACCCGGGTTTTTCCGCCGATGAAGTGAGAACGTTCATCACGTCGCTCGATCTTTCCGAACCGGCCTGCCTGATCGAGCTCGAGCGGCGGCGCGAGGAATATGAAGCCTTGTCCGCCACACTGGACCGCTGGGTACAGCGCCAGACCTGGCGCCGGGTGCGCGGCAGCCTGCAGGTGGCGCCCGTGGTCACCGATAACAAGCAACGGGTGGCCGAGGCGATCCTGGCCTGCTGGCGGCGGCAGTCACCACGCAACCTGCTGGGCGGACGCCATTTCCATGAGTTGGACCTGCTGGGCATGCGCGTCGGCGACCTGCCGCCGCTCACCGCCGATTTCAGTCATGTGGGGTTTCTGTTCATGAACGACATGGGCCTCAGCAGTAGCGAGCTGTCGTTTCTGACGAACTTTCGGCAGTTGCGCTGGTTGTCGATGGGGTTCAATCACCTCGATGGCTTGCCGGCAGCGTTGGCGGAAATGTCCGAACTGGTGCATCTGCATCTGCCAGGCAACCAGATCGTGATGAATACCCAGGCCCGCAGTGTCCTTGCCGGGTTGACCAGGCTCAAGTTCCTGAACCTCTCGGACAATCCGCTGGTATTGCCCCCGGATGTCAGCGGCATGCCCGCGTTGGAACACCTGCTGTTGCGCCATACCCACATCGAGGAGTGGCCGACGGGCCTGGGCCTGTTGCACCGCTTGCAGATGCTGGACCTGCGCGACAACCTGATCGTGACGATTCCCGAGTCGGTCTACGCCAATCCGGTCGCCATCAACCGGGTGATTCATCTGCACGACAACCCGCGGCTGTCGACCGGGCAGATGGAGCGCCTGCAGCGTTACGAACAGCAGACCGGGATCAACTTCGGCGTCGATACGCCGGCCAGGCGCCGCGTCCACGCCATTCACCGGACGCCCTCGCTGCAGGCCTACGACCGCTGGACCGTGGGCTTGTCCCGGGGGCAGAAGATGTTGAAAGAGCAGCAATGGCGAGCCCTGTTCCGCGAGCAGGGCGCGGGGGATTTCTTCCGCCTGCTGGCCGACCTGACGGCCACGGCCGAGTACCGCGAGGCGCGTGAGGCCCTGAGCAGGCGGGTCTGGCAGGTGCTGGATGCGGCCAGCCAGTACACCGATCTGCGCGAGGAGCTGTTCGTTACCGCGTCCCAGCCACAGACCTGTTCCGACGGTGCGGAACTGATCTTCAGTGACATGGAGGTGCGTACCCTGGTCTTCCAGGCCAGGGTCATGGCTGGCGACAGCCCGACGCTCACCGAGACGAACCTGCTGAAACTGGCCAGGGGACTGTGGCGCCTGGACGAGATCGAGGCCCTGGCGCAGGTCGATGTCGAGGCACGCCTGCAGAAACCGGGCGTCCATGTCGACCCGCTGGAAGTCCGGCTGGCCTACCGGATCGGCCTGGCCAGCCGACTCGGCCTGCCGGGACAGCCCGCCCACATGACCTTCACCGAGTTGGCCGGGGTGCCGCAGCCGGCGCTGGATGCCGCCTATCTCAAGGTGCTCGAACGGGAGAAGAGCCCGGACTACCTCCGCTCGATGGCCGCGCGCGAGTTCTGGAGTGACCATCTCAAGGCCCGCTATCCCGAGCGCTTCGAGGCGATCAACAGCCGGCACCAGGCGGTGGTGCAGGCGCTCGATGCCCGGCGTACCAGTCGCCAGGACCCGGCGTGGCATGAATTCATCGATATCGAACTGGAGGCGCAGATGGGCGACCAGCTCAAGGCCTGGCGTGAAGAGCAGGGCAGGGAACTGGAGAAACTGACTGGAGAGATACTGCAAAGGACGCCGCAGGGGCAATTGTAGACGCTGGGCTTGGCCGGAAATCGCCCATAAGAGCACCGCAACATTCAAATCGATCAAGCGTTTCGGCTTTTGCCGTGGAGCGACCGGGTCCGGGCTCTGGCGAGCCCGGACCACGGCGTTTCAGCGACGACGGAACAGCGGCAGCGGTTCGTCGGTGGCGGCCTGGTAGGTCACCGAGAAGTCCTTGAGACTTTCCAGGGCTTCATACGGGTCCTTGTCGGCACGCAGGGCAAAGGCATCGAACCCGCAGCGATGCAGGTAGAACAGCTGGTCGCGCAGCACGTCGCCGATCGCCCGCAGTTCACCCTTGAAACCGTAGCGGTCGCGCAGCAGGCGGGCGTTGGAGTAGTTGCGCCCATCGGTGAAGGCCGGGAAGTTCAGGGCGATCACCTGGAAGTGCTGGACGTCATCGCCAATTTCCTCGGCTTCCTCGTCGGCGTCCAGCCACACGCCCAGGCCGCCGTCGCGGGCCTTGAGGGCATGGCCGTGGTCGCGCCACAGGGCCAGCGGGACGATCAGGTCGTCGCAGTTGGTGATGCCGTCGAGGGTCGCGTCCTTGGGCAGCAGGTGCCAGGTCTCGTCGACCACCTGGTTGTTCTTAATGATTCGCTGCATAGACGCGTTCCTTGAAGAGGTCGATGCCGATACGTTGGTAGGTGTCGATGAAGCGCTCGTCTTCGGTACGCTGTTCCACGTACACGTCGATCAGCTTCGAGATCACGTCGGGCATGTCGTCCTGGGCGAAGGACGGGCCGAGGATCTTGCCCAGGCTGGCGTCGCGGCTGGCGCTGCCGCCGAGGGAAACCTGGTAGAACTCTTCACCTTTCTTGTCCACCCCGAGAATGCCGATATGGCCGACGTGGTGGTGGCCGCAGGCGTTCATGCAGCCGGAGATGTTCAGGTCCAGTTCGCCGATGTCGAACAGGTAGTCCAGGTCGTCGAAACGGCGTTGGATGGACTCGGCGATCGGGATCGACTTGGCGTTCGCCAGGGAGCAGAAGTCGCCGCCCGGGCAGCAGATGATATCGGTCAGCAGGCCGATGTTCGGCGTGGCGAAACCGTATTCGCGCAGTTCACCCCACAGTTCGAACAGCTTGCTCTGCTCGACGTCGGCGAGAATGATGTTCTGCTCGTGGGAGGTGCGCAGTTGGCCGAAGCTGTAGCGGTCGGCGAGATCGGAGATCGCGTCGAACTGCTTGTCGGTGACATCGCCCGGGGCAACGCCGGTCGGCTTCAGCGACAGGGTCACGGCGACATAACCCGGCTTCTTGTGCGCGAGGGTGTTGCGCACGCGCCAGCGGGCAAAGCCCGGGTGCTGCTGGTCCAGTGCCGCCAGTTCGGCAGCCTGGTCTTGCAGCACCTTGTAGTCGGGGCCGACGAAGTGTTTGGCGATCCGCTGCACTTCGGCTTCGGTCAGGGTGGTCTGGCCGCCACGCAGGTGGACCATCTCGGCCTCGACCTTCTCGGCGAAGACTTCCGGGGTCAGGGCCTTGACCAGGATCTTGATCCGCGCCTTGTACTTGTTGTCACGACGGCCATAGCGGTTGTAAACACGCAGGATGGCGTCGAGGTAGCTCAGCAGGTCCTGCCACGGCAGGAACTCGTTGATGAAGGCACCGACCACCGGGGTACGGCCCAGGCCACCGCCGACCAGGACCCGGAAGCCCAGCTCGCCGGCGGCGTTGTACACCGCTTCCAGGCCGATATCATGGACTTCGATGGCCGCACGGTCGGAACTCGAGCCGTTGATGGCGATCTTGAACTTGCGCGGCAGGTAGGCGAATTCCGGGTGGAAGGTGGTCCACTGGCGGACGATTTCGCACCAGGGGCGCGGGTCGATCAGCTCGTCGGCGGCGACGCCGGCGAACTGGTCGGTGGTGACGTTGCGCAGGCAGTTGCCACTGGTCTGGATCGCGTGCATCTGCACGGTGGCGAGTTCCTCGAGGATATCCGGAACGTCTTCCAGCGCCGGCCAGTTGAACTGGATATTCTGCCGGGTACTGATGTGGGCGTAGCCCTTGTCATAGTCGCGGGCGATCTTGGCCATCATCCGCGTCTGGCGCGAACTCAGTTGGCCGTAGGGCACGGCGACCCGCAGCATCGGCGCGAAGCGCTGGATGTAGAGGCCATTTTGCAGGCGCAGGGGGCGGAACTCTTCTTCGCTCAGTTCGCCCGCCAGATAGCGTCGGGTCTGATCACGGAACTGCTTGACGCGGTCCTCGATGATTCGCTGATCGTACTCGTCGTATACGTACATATTGATCCTGTTTTCAGGCTTTATAGGTCTGTCGAGGGCAAGACACCGTCGCCAGACCTGAACAATTCCGCGCGCACGGCCGCGCACTCCCAGGGGGAGCCGGCGAAAGATAGCAGTTTGCGGTTATGTGCAAAAATGATGTTTTTGAATATGAACATAACCAAAATCGATATGCTCCGCGAAGCCGCAAAGCCCTTGGTTGTGGTGGGGACAATTGTGGTCTTAACTGTCGATGAGTCTTCGAGCAATCACCGACAAAATCTACAAGAGGCGATGCGATGAGCAATCCAACCAAGACAAGGAAAAGCGACAGCGCGGTCGATGCCTGGGCCATCCTGTTCCTGATCATCCTGGTGGTGGTCACGGCGGTGTTCTGGGTCAGTCATCAGTGATCGGGCCGTTTGGCCTGGCCTGAACTGAAGGTCGTTCCCGGGTCTGTGTGCAGTCCGTTGTGGGGCTCAGGAATGAAAGGGGTGTAGTCGGATGCAGCAGCACGCGGTTCCCCGAAGGAGCGGGGAGCCGCGAAGTCTCGTGCGCATCAGACGCCGGCGAAGTGCAACACCAGCTTGACGATACCCAGCAGGGTCAAGGCGAACACGGCGGTGAACAGGATGCCCAGGATCACGAAATGGCTGGGCTTGCCGTGGGTGAAGTCGCGGGCGCGGTTTTTCCCGCTCTGCACGCCGAACGCCGCCGCCATCACACTGTGCAGCATCTGCCAGAAGGTCGGTGGCTTGTTATTGATAGGGTCGTCCATAAAGCCCTCCACACAGGTCTGTGTGTGGAGAGCATAGACAATTTCCGCGGTGGTCGCCGGGCGTGCGGTGAGACCTTCCCACGCGCGAACGTGGAGGTAACTGCAGGAGCCGGGCTTGCCCGCGAATCGCGTCAGTTGTCGTAACCCAGGTTCGGTGCCAGCCAGCGCTCGCTGACGGCCAGGTCCTGGCCCTTGCGCGCGGTGTAGCTTTCGATCTGGTCCTTGTCGACCTTGCCCACGGCGAAATACTGTGCCTGCGGATGGGCGAAGTACCAGCCGCTGACCGCCGCCGCCGGGAACATCGCGTAGTGCTCGGTGAGGAACACGCCGCTGCGACCGGCCTTGCCTTCGCTGGCCTCGGGGTCCAGCAGGCTGAACAGGGTGGCCTTCTCGGTGTGATCCGGGCAGGCCGGATAGCCGGGGGCAGGGCGGATCCCGCTGTACTGCTCCTTGATCAGCGCCTCGTTGTCCAGCTGCTCGTCCTTGGCATAACCCCAGTGCTCCTTGCGCACCTGTTCGTGCAGCCACTCGGCGCAGGCCTCGGCCAGGCGGTCGGCGAGGGCCTTGACCATGATCGAGTTGTAGTCGTCGCCCTTGTCCTGGTAGGCCTTGGCGACTTCCTCGGCACCGATGCCGGCAGTGGTGATGAAACCGCCGACGTAGTCGGTGAGGCCGCTGCCCTGTGGTGCGACGAAGTCGGCCAGGGAGAAGTTCGGTTTGCCGTCGGTCTTGATGGTCTGCTGGCGCAGGTGATGCAGCCTGGCCAGAGGCTGACCCTCGTCACCGTACAGCTGGATGTCGTCGTCCTGTACCTGGTTGGCCGGCCAGAAGCCGAACACGGCACGGGCGCTGATCAGCTTCTCGTCGATCAGCTTGTCGAGCATCTCCCGGGCGTCCTTGTACAGCGCGGTGGCGGCTTCGCCGACCACTTCATCCTCGAGGATGCGCGGGAACTTGCCGGCCAGGTCCCAGGAGATGAAGAACGGCGTCCAGTCGATGTACTCGGCCAGGGTGCGCAGGTCGATATTGTCCAGTACGCGGGTGCCGGTGAAGGTCGGTTTGACCGGCTGGTACCCGCTCCAGTCGAACTGCGGCTTCTTCGCGATCGAGGCGGCGTAGCTCAGGCGTTCGGTGCGGGCGCTGCGGTTGGCGGTACGCTCGCGGACCTCGATGTATTCCTCGCGGGTGCGCTGGACGAAACCGGCCTTGAGCTCCTTGGACAGCAGTTGGGTGGCCACGCCGACGGCACGCGAGGCGTCGGTCACGTAGACCACCGCGTCGTTACTGTAGCGCGGTTCGATCTTCACCGCGGTGTGCGCCTTGGAGGTGGTCGCGCCGCCGATCATCAGCGGCAGGTGGAAGTCCTGGCGCTGCATCTCCCGGGCCACGTGGACCATTTCGTCCAGCGACGGGGTGATCAGCCCGGACAGGCCGATGATGTCGCATTTTTCCTCGCGGGCCACCTGCAGGATCTTCTCCGCCGGGACCATCACGCCGAGGTCGACGATGTCGTAGCCGTTACAGCCCAGCACCACGCCGACGATGTTCTTGCCGATGTCGTGCACGTCGCCCTTGACCGTGGCCATCAGGATCTTGCCCTTGGCTTCCGGCTTGTCGCCTTTCTCCAGTTCGATGAACGGAATCAGGTGCGCCACGGCCTGCTTCATCACCCGGGCGGACTTGACCACCTGGGGCAGGAACATCTTGCCGGCGCCGAACAGGTCGCCAACGATGTTCATGCCGGCCATCAGCGGGCCTTCGATGACTTCGATCGGGCGGGCGAAGGACAGGCGCGATTCCTCGGTGTCCTCGACGATATGGGTGGTGATGCCCTTGACCAGGGCGTGCTCCAGGCGCTTGTTGACGTCCCAGCCGCGCCACTCCTCGGTTTCGGCTTCCTTGGCGGCGCCGTCGCCCTTGTACTGGTCGGCGATGGCGAGCAGGGCGTCGGTGCCCTCCGGCGTGCGGTTGAGGATCACGTCCTCCACCGCGTTGCGCAACTCCAGCGGGATCTGGTCGTAGATCTCCAGCTGGCCGGCGTTGACGATACCCATGGTCAGGCCGGCGCGGATCGCGTACAGCAAAAACACCGAGTGAATCGCTTCGCGCACCGGGTTGTTGCCGCGGAACGAGAACGACACGTTGGACACGCCGCCGCTGCTCAGGGCATAGGGCAGCTCGTCGCGGATGTAGGCGCAGGCGTTGATGAAGTCGACCGCGTAGTTGTTGTGTTCCTCGATGCCGGTGGCAACGGCGAAGATGTTCGGGTCGAAGATGATGTCTTCCGGCGGGAAGCCCACTTCATTGACCAGGATGTCATAGGAGCGCTTGCAGATTTCCTTCTTGCGCGCCTCGGTATCGGCCTGGCCGACCTCGTCGAAGGCCATCACCACCACGGCGGCGCCGTAGCGCTTGCACAGCCTGGCGTGATGAATGAACTGCTCGACGCCTTCCTTCATGCTGATGGAGTTGACGATGCCCTTGCCCTGGATGCACTTGAGGCCGGCCTCGATCACTTCCCACTTGGAGGAGTCGATCATGATCGGCACGCGGGAGATATCCGGCTCGCTGGCGATCAGGTTGAGGAAGGTGACCATCGCCTTCTTCGAGTCGAGCATGCCCTCGTCCATGTTGATGTCGATCACCTGGGCGCCGGCTTCCACCTGCTGCAGGGCGACTTCGAGGGCTTCGGTGTAGTTCTCCTCGCGGATCAGCCGGGCGAACTTGGCGGAACCGGTGATGTTGGTCCGCTCGCCGACGTTGACGAACAACGACTGACGATCGATGGTGAACGGCTCCAGGCCGGACAGGCGACAGGCCTTGGGAATGTCCGGGATCACTCGCGGCGCATACGCCGAGACCGCCTGGGCGATCGCCGCGATATGCGCCGGAGTGGTGCCGCAGCAGCCGCCGACGATGTTCAGGAAGCCGCTCTGGGCGAATTCCTCGACCACCTTGGCCATTGCCTCGGGCAATTCGTCGTACTCGCCGAATTCGTTCGGCAGGCCGGCGTTGGGGTGGGCGGAGACGTGGGTGCTGGCCTTGTCCGACAGCTCTTCCAGGTACGGGCGCAGTTCGCTGGCGCCGAGGGCGCAGTTCAGGCCGACGGAGATCGGCTTGGCGTGGGCCACGGAGTTCCAGAATGCTTCGGTGGTCTGGCCCGACAGGGTACGGCCGGAGGCATCGGTGATGGTCCCGGAGATCATGATCGGCAGTTCGAAGCCCAGTTCCTCGAAGACACCCTGGACGGCGAAGATCGCCGCCTTGGCGTTGAGGGTGTCGAAGATGGTCTCGATCAGGATCAGGTCCGAGCCGCCTTCGATCAGGCCACGGGTGGCCTCGGTGTAGTTCTCCACCAGTTCGTCGAAGGTGACGTTGCGGTAGCCGGGGTTGTTCACGTCCGGCGACAGCGAGCAGGTACGGCTGGTCGGGCCGAGGACGCCGGCGACGAAGCGTGGCCGGTCCGGGGTTTCCAGGGTTTTCGCGTCGGCCACCTGGCGGGCCAGGCGCGCACCTTCAACGTTCAGTTCGTAGACCAGCTCTTCCATGCCGTAGTCGGCCTGGGAGACGCGGGTGGCGTTGAAGGTGTTGGTCTCCAGGATGTCGGCACCGGCATCCAGGTAGGCTTTCTCGATCGAACCGATCACATCCGGACGGGTGATGACCAGCAGGTCGTTGTTGCCCTTGACGTCGCTCGGCCAGTCGGCGAAGCGCTTGCCGCGATAGTCCTGCTCCTCGAGCTTGTAGCTCTGGATCATGGTGCCCATGCCGCCATCAAGAATCAGGATGCGTTCTTTGAGGGCCTGCTGGAGAGCGTTGAGGCGAGCGCTGCGGTCGGACATGGGACTACCTGGAAAGACGGATACAAAAAGAGCCGCGATGATAGCAAAGCTGTACGCTTTGAGAGCATGTCGGGCTTTTCCATGAAAATCGCTCATGTTGAAACCTTGGCGACAGGGTAGAATCAGCGCGTTTTTTTACTTCCAGGACCAGGGATATGTCGCATCGCTTTGTCAGTGTTTTCTTACTGCTGCTGTTCAGCAGTGTCACTCAGGCGCAAAGCCCGGCCCCTGCGATTTCCTACACCCGTGATATACAACCGATCTTCACCGAGAAGTGCGTGGCCTGCCACGCCTGTTACGACTCCGCCTGCCAGCTCAACCTGGGCAGCGCCGAGGGGGCGGCGCGGGGGGCGTCGAAGCTGCCGGTCTATGATGGCGACCGCAGCAAGGCGCTCAAGCCGACACGTCTGTATATCGATGCGCAGACCCCGTTGCAGTGGCGTCAGAAGAAGTTCTATTCGGTGCTCGATGCCCAGGGCAGCCAGGCGGCGCTGATGGCGCGCATGCTGGAACTGGGGCACCGCACGCCGTTGCAGCCCAATGCCAAATTGCCGGACGACATCGTGCTGGGCTTGAACCGGCAGAACCTGTGCCCGTTGCCCGAGGAGTTCGACGGTTATGCCAGTGCCCACCCCCGGGAAGGCATGCCGCTGGCGGTGACCGGCCTGACCGACCGCCAGTACCAGACCCTGCGCGCCTGGCTGGCGCTCGGTGCGCCGATGGATGCCCAGCCGCTGGCGCCGACGGCCCGCGAGGCGCAGCAGATCAGCCAGTGGGAAAACCTGCTCAACGCCCCGGGCGCCCGGGAAAGCCTGGTGGCGCGCTGGCTGTACGAGCACTGGTTCCTGGCCCACATCTATTTCGATGGCGGCGAATCCGGGCACTTCTACCAGTGGGTGCGTTCGCGTACGCCCAGCGGCCAGCCGATCGACCTGATCAACACCCGGCGCCCCAATGACGATCCCGGCACCCAGGTCTACTACCGCCTGTGGCCGGTGCAGGGGCGATCGTCCACAAGACCCACATCACCTATGCCCTCAACGCGGCGAAGATGGCGCGGATCAAGACCCTGTTCTACAGCGGCAACTGGCAGGTCAGCGCCTTGCCGGGCTATGGCCCGCAGCGCCGGGCCAATCCGTTCGAGACCTTCGAGGCGATCCCGGCTGCAGCGCGCTACCAGTTCATGCTCGACAATGCCGAGTATTTCGTCGACACCTTCATCCGCGGGCCGGTCTGCCGCGGGCAGATTGCAACCGACGTGATCCGTGACAACTTCTGGGCGCTCTTCCAGGCGCCGGAGCATGATCTGTACATCACCGACCCGAGCTATCGGGGCAAGGCCACGCCGCTGCTGGCGATGCCCGGGCAGAACGACGATGTCGGCAGCGTGCTGAGCCTGTGGCTGGCCTACCGGGACAAGCGCAACGAATACGAGTCGCTGCGCACCGAAGCCTATGCCGCCGTGCCGGCGCCGAGTTGGTCGAGCCTGTGGGCCGGCAATGACAACGCCTTGCTGAGCATCTTCCGGCATTTCGACAGCGCCACGGTCAGCAAGGGACTGATCGGCGAAGTCCCGCAGACCCTGTGGCTGTTCGACTACCCGCTGCTGGAGCGCACCTACTATCAGTTGGCGGTGAACTTCGACGTGTTCGGCAACGTTTCGCACCAGGCCCAGACCCGGCTGTACTTCGACCTCATCCGCAACGGCGCCGAGCAGAACTTCCTGCGTCTGATGCCGGCGGATTCGCGCGATGGCTATCTCGACGACTGGTACCAGAACAGCGGCAAGATCAAGATGTGGCTGGATTACGAGCGTATCGACGACAGCAAGCCGAGCGCGCTGAAGCTCCATGGCAAGGACCCGAAACTCGACTTTGCCAGGCAGTTGCTGGCGCGCTACGGCGATCTCAACGTCCACCCGGACCCGATCAACCGTTGTGACGGCGCCTACTGCTCGCGGCCCAATATCGACCCGGCGCTGCAGGAGGCCGAACAGTCCCTGAGCCGGCTGGCTTCGCGCCCGGCGGCCGGGCTCAAGGTGATCGACCAACTGCCGGAGGCGACGATGCTGCGCGTCGAGACCCGTGGCGGCAAACGCGAGGTCTACAGCCTGCTGCGCAACCGGGCCCACAGTAACGTCGCATTCATGCTCGGCGAGGCCTACCGCTACCAGCCGGGCCTGGATACCGTGACCATCTACCCCGGCGTATTGAGCAGCTATCCGAACTTCATGTTCAACGTGCCGGCCGAGCAGGTGACCGCGTTCGTCGATGCCATGGAGCGGGCCCGGGATGCGGTGGCGTTCGAGCAGATCGTCCAGCGCTGGGGCATTCGTCGCAGCCACCCGCAGTTCTGGTTCTATTTCCATGACCTGACGACGTACCTCAAGGAAACCGACCCGGTGAATGCCGGTGTGCTGGACATGAACCGCTACGAGAACCTGTAGGGCGTGTCCTGCTGAAAGTAGCGACTGGGGGACGCCCCCAGCGCCCGCCGAAAGACCGTGGCAAAGGCGCCAGGGCTGCTGTAGCCCAGCTCCAGGGCGACCCGGGTCACGGCTTCGCCGTTGCCCAGGCGCACCACGGCCGCCAGCAGGCAGGCCTGCTGGCGCCATTCGACAAAGCTGACCCCGGTATGCTGGCGGAACAGTCGGGTGAAGGTGCGGCGGCTCATGCCGGCGTCACGGGCCATGTCGTCGATGGCGACCTCCAGTGAGGGCTGGTCCAGCAGGCGGCGGCAGATCCGCGCCAGGCGAGGCTCCCGGGGCAGCGGCGCGTTCAGTGCCAGCCGGGGCATCCGGGCCATCTCGTGGAGCAGCAGGCCCAGCAGGTAGCTGTCACGCTCATTGCCGCCGCCGTTGCTGCCAACCTCGGCCGCCTGTGCCAGCAACTGGCGCAGCAGCTCGGAAACCTCCAGGACCTGGCACTGCCCGGCCAGTGCCAGGCGCTGCCCGGTTTCGGCCAGGACATAGGCGTTGAGCATGGTCACCGGGCCGCGCATGCACATGGCGTGCGGCAGGTCCGCGGGCACCCAGACGGCGCGTCCCGGCGGCACCACCCAGTCACCGTCGTCGGTGAATACGGTGATCACGCCACACGCGGCATAGGCGAACTGGCCGCGTTCGTGGCGGTGCGAGTCGAATCGCTGGCCGTCACGGTAGTCATGACGGGTGACGATGACGTTCTGGGTGCTGCTCGGGTAGAAGTCGGGCATGGGATAAAGGGGCAGGGGTTGATCTTTGGCCCATTTTTATCCTTATCTGGCCTTGAGCTGCAAGCGGGCCATTGCACCTGCGGGCAAAGTAGCCCGGAACTGATTATCCGGATGGTTTGCCATGCAGAAAAAACACCTGTTGCTCGCCGTGCTGGTCACGGCGGTCTGGGGCCTGAATTTCCCTGTCACCAAGCTCGGCCTGGCGCGGGTCGATCCCTTGCTGCTGACCGCGTTGCGTTTCACCCTGGCGGCGCTGCCGGGGGTGTTTTTCATCCGCCGTCCGCAGGTGGCCATGGGCTGGATAGCCGCCTACGGGATGATTTTCGGCGTTGCCATGTGGGGCCTGATCAACTTCGGCATCAGCCTGGGAGTGCCGCCGGGGACGGCTTCGTTGCTGATCCAGACCAGCGCCTTCTTTACCCTGGGCTGGGGCGTGCTGCTGTTTCGCGAGACGCTGAAAGCGTCCCAACTCGTCGGCGCGCTGTTGGCGGCCCTGGGGCTGGCCTGCGTGCTGTTCGACAGCCCGGTGGGGGCGAGCAGGGCCGGCTTGCTGCTGGTGGTATTGAGCGCCGTGGCCTGGAGCCTGGGCAACGTGCTGATCAAGCTGTCACGGGTCAAGGAGGTGTTTGCCTTTGTCCTCTGGGCCAGCCTGTTCGCACCGTTGCCACTGTTGCTGCTGGCCTGGCTCCGGGGCGGCGTGACACCCTTCGTCGAACTGCCGGGGCAGATCGGCACCGGCCTGCTGGGCTCGCTGGCGTTTCAGGTGTATGGTGCCACGCACCTGAGCTACTGGGGCTGGAACCTGCTGTTGCGCGAGTACCCGTTGTCCCGGGTGGCGCCGCTGTCATTGCTGATTCCGGTCTTTGGCATTCTCGGCTCGATCCTGCTGCTGGGGGTCTGGCCAAGTCCGGCGGGTTGGCTGGCGAGCGCACTGATTTTCTCGGCGCTGCTGGTCGGTTCGACGAATGGGGTCTCGATGCTTTTCCGACAAAAATACTAGGACTTTGTCGAGTGGCGCGATTTGGCGTAGACTGACAGCAATCTGTGAGGAGATTCCATGAGCGCCATAACCATTACCGATGCCGCCCACGATTATCTGGCGGACCTGCTGTCGAAGCAGAACACTCCAGGGATCG
Organism: Pseudomonas sp. Tof1; assembly: GCF_055390395.1. Lineage (NCBI taxonomy): Bacteria > Pseudomonadati > Pseudomonadota > Gammaproteobacteria > Pseudomonadales > Pseudomonadaceae > Pseudomonas > Pseudomonas sp. Tof1. The sequence goes on from NZ_AP024344.1 coordinate 3,166,642, forward strand.
GCATCCGCATCTTCATTACCCAGCCGGGCACCCAGTACGCAGAGACCTGCATTGCCTACTGCAAGCCGGGCGAGGAAAAACCGGAAGACACCGCGCTGGGCCTGAAAAGCTTCACCGCCTGGATCGATTCGTTCAGCGAGGCGTTCCTCGATGACGCGGTGGTCGACTACGCCACCGACCGCATGGGCGGCCAGCTGACCATCAAGGCGCCGAACGCCAAGGTGCCGATGGTCAATGCCGACAGCCCGATCAACGAGCGCATCAACTACTACCTGCAAACCGAGATCAACCCGGGGCTGGCCAGCCACGGCGGCCAGGTCAGCCTGATCGACGTGGTCGACGACGGCATCGCCGTGCTGCAGTTCGGTGGCGGTTGCCAGGGCTGCGGCCAGGCGGACGTGACCCTGAAGGAAGGGATCGAGCGCACCTTGCTCGAACGCGTGCCCGAGCTCAAGGGTGTGCGTGATGTGACCGACCATACGCAGAAAGAAAACGCCTACTACTGAGTCCGGTAGCAGGGCGTTCGCTGCCTTGAGTCGCAAGAAACGGTGCCCGTGAGCACCGTTTTTTATTGGGGGCAGGATTTGTGGTGCCTGTGTCGGCCCATTCGCGGGCTTGCCCGCGAATACGTCCTGAAGCTCGCTAGCGCCCCGCAGGTAGTCGCGCAACCGCTCCTGCAGATACGGCACCCCCAGCGGATGCTCCAGGTACTCGGCAATCGGCATCATCCGCCAGTACTGTCCCTCATCGCCAAAATGGATCGCCTCGATCTCCGCCGGGTCCAGTTGCCCCACCAGAAACCATGAGTGGCTGCCTGGCTGGGTGACGCTGGGGTAGCGTCGCGCCCACTCGATGCGTTCGGCGCCGATCCGCAGGGAGAACTCCTCGTCCAGTTCCCTCAGCGCGCATTCGCTCGGGGTTTCCTCGCCTTCGCGGCCACCGCCGGCAAAGTCCCAGTGGCCAGGGTAGGGGATGCCATCCTTCATGTCGCGCAGGTAGGTCAACAACTGATCGCCGCAGAGCAGTGCCAGCTTGGCTCCGGAAAACGTCGGTTCGGGCATCGTTCTTTCCTCCGCCTGTTCAGGGTCGATACAAGTGGGCATGACCGGCCCGATACAGGGATGATTCGCTGAAATGGTCGCTGCCCAGTACCCGTCCCACCAGGATCAGCGCCGTGCGCCGAAATCCCTTGGCCTCGACCTTGGCCTGGATGTCCGCCAGCGTGCCCTGCACCCAGTCCTGGTCGGGCCAGGTGGCGCGGTGAATCACCGCAACCGGGCAGTCCGCGCCGTAATGAGGCAGCAGCTCGGCGACGATCTTCGCCAGATGGTTGACCCCCAGGTGAATCGCCATGGTCGCCTTGTGCCGGGCCAGGTCGCCCAGCTCCTCGCCTGCGGGCATCGCGGTCTTGTCGGCGTAACGAGTCAGGATCACGCTCTGGGAGATATCCGGCAGTGTCAGCTCGGCACCGAGCAGGGCCGCGCAGGCAGCGGTGGCAGTGACCCCGGGGACGATTTCGTGGGCGATGCCCAGCTCGCGCAGGTGGCGAATCTGCTCGCCGATGGCGCCGTACAGCGATGGGTCGCCGGAATGCACCCGGGCCACATCCTGGCCGCGGGCATCGGCCGCCCTGATCAACTCGATGATCTGTTCCAGGTGCAGTTCGGCGCTGTTGATCACCTGGCTGGCGCCATGGCCCTCCAGCACGGCCGCAGGTACCAGTGAGCCGGCATAGATGATCACCGGGCAACTGCGGATCAGGCGCTGGCCCTTGACGGTAATGAGTTCCGGATCGCCGGGGCCGGCACCGATGAAATAGACGGTCATAAACTTCTCTGAACGGGCTGCGCGCAAGGTTCCATGGGCACCGGATTTATCCGCGAAGCCCTGACGGCAGTCGCTGGTTTCGCGTCGAACGCACGCGGAGCTCGCCGGGTGGGTTTGCGGGTAAATCCTGGGTTCACATGAACAACGCTCATGCAGGAGGAGGGGATTATCCAGGGTTTTGCCCGGTCCAGGCCAGTGCGAAGGTCGCCTGCGGGTGCTTCTGGCGTGAAATCAGCAGGCTTGCCGGGGACTGTCCCTGTTGTTCGGCCAGGGCCAGGGCGGCACTTTCGGCAACGCCGTGGCAGCCGGTATGGGCGAAAGCCAGGCTGGAGCGATGGCTCAGATGTGGCTCGTAGGGTTGCAGCGCCGTGGCGCTGAAGAACAGCAGTGGCAGTTGCAGTTGTCGAGCGAGTTCCAGCAATCCCGGCTCATGGCGTTTTCCATCGATACTGGCCAGTCCGGTGACTGCCGAGAGGTCGAGTCGACAGCTCTGCAGGGCACTTTCCAGCAGTTGCCGCAGGACCGACGCCTCGCAGCCTTGCCGGCAACCGAAGCCAGCCGCCAGGGCTGGCTGCGCGGGGGCTTTGTCATGCCCGGTGCCGAGTGTCGGCCTTGCGACGGAACAGCCAGGCGCTGATCAGGCCCAAGGCCAGCCAGAACACCGCGTTGGTCAGTTGCGAGGCGATCTTGAACTGCGCCTCCAGCGCTTCTGGTGCCAGGCTGGAATGCACGTCCGGTTGCGGCGCGCCGATCACGTGGGGCACCACGACAATGGCCACGCCCAGCAGCTTGAGCAGCCAATGCCGGCCGAACACGACCAGGGCGATGGCCACGGCAGTGGAGGCCGCGGTGCTGGCCCACCAGATCTGCCGTTGCAGCAGGTCCGCCGCGGCGGTGCCGGGCAGTTCCGGCGGCAGGCCGAGGGTCGGTGCCAGGCAGAAGGTGGCGTAGCCGGCCAGTCCCCAGAGCAGCCCCTGGGAAGTGCGATTGGGCGTACGCAGGGTATACAGGCCGGCGAGCATCAGGGCGAAACCGACCGCGACCACCAGGTTGCCGCCGGTAGTGGAGAGCACGCGCTGCCAGCCATCTTCCGGCTCCCACGCGGCTTCATCGTGGCCTTCGTGACTATGCCCGGCCATGGCGGCGCCGGTGTGCTCATGGGCTTCGCTGGCCGGGGCCTTCTCGTAGGTTTCCGCTTCGAGAATCAGGGGGGCGACCCAGAAGCTTTGCAGCAGGGTCAGCAGCAGGGCGGCCAGCAGTCCGCTGAAACCAGCGGTTTGGGCGATACGCTTGATCATGGCAGGGTTCTCGGTGGCACGGCTCAGTGGCAAGGGAAGGCGGCGCTGTGACGTGTATCGTGGGCGGCGTTATGGACCGCATCGATGTGCGAGAACCCGGCGAAATAAACCAGCAGCACGCCGAGGACGCTGGCGCCGATGGCGGCGACGAGACGTTGGCTGCGGGTCGATGTGACGGTGCCGGAATGGCTGGCGGTGGTGACGGACATGGCGCTTCCCTCTGGGTCTTCAGCAGGCGGCCACGCGCAGAAAAACCTCGGCGGGCCGGGCCCGGAGGTTTCAACAGCGCCTGCCCACCGCAGGTTTGTCATTCGATATTTCCGGGCCGGTCTCCGGGCTCGCGAGGGGTTCCAGTCTGGCTCGAACCTTCCAGCATCACCTTCCCATGCCGGCTGGCACAGTGGATCTGACGCTTCTCTCGCTTACCGTTGCGGGGGCAGCACCGGACTTGTCAGGCATGATGAAGCATCCGCCGACGCACCGGTTTCCCGTTTCACCCTGTGAAGGGCACCCAGAACAGGCGAGTAGGAAAGCATGCCATCTACCGGTGCGTCAACTGAGCTGCAGGGTGACCACCGGGTCGAGAAAAGGTGGGGAGGGCTGCGGTAAAAAGCCGAACCTAAAGTTATTTCTAGAATAATAATCCCAATAAAAACAACTAGTTAGATAATGTTTTTAATCTTATCTCTGAGCTGATCGATCGAAAACGGCTTGCCGATCACCTGCATGCCGGCGGGTACTTCGAGGCTGTCGGCGTAGCCGCTGGCAAACAGCACCGAGAGTCCGGGGCGGACCTGGCACGCGGTCCTCGCCAGGTCTCGGCCGTCCATGTCGGGCAAGCCGACATCGGTCATCAGCAGGTCGATGGGGGTGGTGGTGTCATTGAGAAACTCCAGGGCCGCGTCGCTGCCGCTGGCCTCCAGGACCCTGAACTCCAGTTCCTCCAGCACATCGACAATCAGCATGCGGACAATGGCGTCGTCTTCGACGACCAGGATGGTGGAGCTGGCTGCGCACATAAGGGGTTTCCCAAAAAAGTGAAAGCGGAGCAGGAAGGTGCCTGTCTTTTGTATTGGTAAGCGGCCAATTGCCACAAGTTCTATTTCTTGTACAAAAATATTTTGCTGTACAAGAGAGTAGGATAGCGGGTCTGATTGATGCTGGGCAGTGCGAGGCAGGAAAATGCCTTCTACGCTGTGAGAAAAATGGATCCTTTTTTTACAAAATTACGTCAAACTCCTTGGTTTTCAAGACTTCCTCCGGGGCCCGAAATGAATTCACCGTCTTCGGTTGATGAGAGCAGTTTTCGCAAACTCCTGAGTCGCAACATCAGCCTGCCGCTTGGGGTGGGTGTGCTCAGCGCAGTGTTCTTCGTTTCCCTGATCAGCTATCTGCTTTCGGTGATCCAATGGGTGCAGCACACGGACCGGGTGATCAACAACATCAATGAGGTGATGACGCTGTCTGTGGACCTGGAAACCGGCATGCGCGGTTTCCTGATCACCGGCGATGAGCACTTCCTCGACCCCTATGAAGTCGCCAGGCCGAAGATCATTGCCGAACTGCGCGGCTTGCAGCAGTTGGTGGCGGACAACCCGCAGCAGGTCGATCGTTTCAGGCGCATCGAGGCCCTGCAGGGGGCCTGGACCGAATACGCGCAATCGATGATCGATCTGCAGCGCAGTAAGGGCGACTATCGCGAAGCGATCAAGGCCGGGCGTGGCAAGCGCCTGACCGACGAGATCCGCAGCGAGTATGCCAATGCCATCGACACCGAGCAGCAACTGCGCCTGTCCCGCAATGACGATGTGCGGCGTACCACCCTATGGAGCATCACTGCCTATCTGGTCTTCGTGCTGGGCCTGAGTGCGCTCCTGGCTTACGTTGGTAGAAGGGATTTACTAAATCTTTCAGCGAGTTATGGGAAGAATCTCGAGTCGCAACTGAAGAGTTCCGAGCGCCTTGAGAAGCAGGCCTGGCTGCGTGGCGGTCAGAACGAACTGTCCACGCAGATGCTCGGCCAGCTCGGGCTGAGCCCCCTGGGGCGCAATATTCTGCAGTTCTGCGCCCAGTACCTGGGCAGTGCCGTGGGTGTCCTGTATGTCCGTGAGGAGCATGGTGGTTTCCGGCGCATCGCCACCTATGGTCTGTCTCGCGAGCAGGAGCAGCAGCGGGTCGAGGTCTTTACCGATGAAGGTATTGTCGGCCAGGCCGCCACCGAGGACCGCCTGATTCGTCTCGACGGACTTCCGCAGGACTACTTCAAGGTCAGTTCCGGTCTCGGCGAGGGGTTGCCACGCCACGTGGTGGTGGTGCCGACCCGCGACGATGGGCGAGTCAACGGCGTGATCGAACTGGGCTTCCTGCGTGAGCTCGTCGAGCGCGACATCGAATTGCTGGAGCTGATTGCCGGCAGTATCGGCACTTCCGTCGAGGCCGCCCGCTATCGCCAGCGCCTGCAGGAGGTACTGGCCGAGACCCAGCAACTCAACGAAGAGTTGCAGGTGCAGCAGGAGGAGCTCAAGACCGCCAACGAGGAACTGGAGGAGCAATCCCGGGTACTCAAGGAGTCCCAGGTGCACCTGGAGACCCAGCAGACCGAGCTGGAGCAGAGCAACGAGCAGTTGGCCGAGCAGGCCACTGCCCTGGCCGAACAGCGCGACGCACTGGACCGCAAGAACAGCGAGCTGAACCAGGCACAGGTCGAGCTGGAAGAACGGGCCGATCAACTGCAGCGTTCGAGCCGGTACAAGTCCGAGTTCCTCGCCAACATGTCCCACGAGCTGCGCACGCCGCTCAACAGTTCGCTGATCCTGGCCAAGCTGCTGGCGGAGAACCCCCAAGAAAACCTCACCGACGAGCAGGTCAAGTTCGCCGAGTCGATCTATTCCGCCGGCAACGATCTGCTCAACCTGATCAACGACATTCTCGATATCGCCAAGGTCGAGGCGGGCAAGCTTGAGGTGCGCCCCGAGAACACCAGCGTGGCACGGCTCGTTGAAGGCCTGGACAACCTGTTCCTGCCGCTGGCGAACGACAAGGGCCTGGGATTCAGCGTGGTGATCGAGGAGGGCGCGCCCGAGATGCTGTTCACCGATCGCCAGCGCCTGGAGCAGGTGCTCAAGAACCTGCTGTCGAACGCGCTGAAGTTCACCGAGCAGGGCCATGTCAACCTGACCGTTTCCAGCCGGCCCGGTGTCGGCATTGTCTTCAGTGTGCGCGACACCGGTATCGGCATTGCCGCCGAGCAGCAGGAAAGCATCTTCGAGGCCTTCCACCAGGCCGATGGCACCACCAACCGGCGCTACGGCGGTACCGGCCTGGGCCTGTCGATCTCCCGCGACCTGGCGGCGCTGCTGGGCGGTTCGATCAGTGTGGCCAGTGAGCCGGGTCGGGGCAGTGTGTTCACCTTGGCGCTGCCGCGCGAGTACACCATGGCCACCAACGAGGTCACCCAGGCTCCGGTGCCGGCCCACGTGCCGTCGATCATGGCGGCCAGCCCCCGTGTCGAGCCGCCGGCGGCGATCGAAACGCCGATTGAGCGTTTCGCCGACGATCGTGACAAGGCGCCGTTCACCACCCGCAGCATCCTGGTGATCGAGGACGAGCCGAGCTTTGCCCAGATCCTCTACGACCTGGCCCATGAACTGGGCTACCAGTGCCTGGTGGCCCACGGTGCCGACGAGGGCTTCGGGCTGGCGGCGCAGTTCATCCCGGATGCGATCCTGCTGGACATGCGCCTGCCCGATCACTCCGGCCTGACCGTGCTGCAACGCCTCAAGGAGCAGGCGTCTACCCGGCACATCCCGGTGCACGTGATTTCCGTGGAGGACCGCGTCGAAACCGCCATGCACATGGGCGCCATGGGCTACGCGGTCAAGCCGACCACCCGCGAGGAACTCAAGGAGGTCTTCTCCCGGCTCGAGGCCAAGCTGACCCAGAAGGTCAAGCGCGTCCTGCTGGTCGAGGACGACGACCTGCAGCGTGACAGCATCGCCCGGCTGATCGGCGACGACGACATCCAGATCACCGCGGTGGGGCTGGCTCAGGAGGCCCTGGACCTGCTGCGCGAGAATGTCTACGACTGCATGATCATCGACCTCAAGCTGCCGGACATGCTCGGCAACGAGTTGCTCAAGCGGATGTCCACCGACGAGATCCGCTCGTTCCCGCCAGTGATCGTCTACACCGGACGCAACCTGACCCGCGATGAAGAGGCCGACCTGCGCAAGTATTCGCGCTCGATCATCATCAAGGGCGCCCGCTCGCCGGAGCGCCTGCTCGACGAAGTGACATTGTTTCTGCACAAAGTCGAATCGCAGTTGTCCCATGAACGTCAGCGCATGCTCAAGACCGCCCGCAGCCGCGACAAGGTCTTCGAAGGTCGCAGGATCCTGCTGGTGGACGACGACGTGCGCAACATCTTCGCCCTGACCAGCGCCCTGGAGCACAAGGGCGCGGTGGTCGAGATCGGGCGTAACGGCCGCGAAGCGATCGAGCGGCTCAATGAGGTCGAGGACATCGACCTGGTGCTGATGGACGTGATGATGCCGGAAATGGATGGTTATGAAGCCACCGTCGAAATCCGCAAGGACCCGCGCTGGCGCAAGCTGCCGATCATCGCGGTGACGGCCAAGGCGATGAAGGACGACCAGGAACGCTGCCTGCAGGCCGGCGCCAACGACTACCTGGCCAAGCCGATCGACCTGGACCGCCTGTTCTCGCTGATTCGCGTGTGGTTGCCGAAAATGGAAAGGATCTAGTGCAGCAGAATATCGACATTGAAATACGCCTGTTGATCGAGGCGATCTACCTCAAGTACAGCTACGATTTTCGCGATTACTCCGGTGCATCGATCAAGCGCCGGGTCGTTCACGCCATGCGCCAGTTCGACTGCGCAACCATCTCCGCGCTGCAGGAACGGGTCCTGCACGACCCGGCGGCGTTCATGCAACTGCTGCAGTTCCTGACCATTCCGGTCAGCGAGATGTTTCGCGACCCCAGCCATTTCCTGGCGATTCGCCAGGAGGTGGTGCCGCTGCTGCGGACCTACCCGTCGATCAAGATCTGGGTGGCCGGCTGCAGCACGGGGGAAGAGGTCTACTCGATGGCGATCCTGCTGCGCGAGGAAGGCCTGCTGGAACGCACCATCATCTACGCCACCGATATCAATCCCAGTTCGCTGGAAAAGGCCAAGCAGGGGATCTTTTCCCTGGACAACATGCCTGCCTATACCCGTAACTATCAGCTGGCGGGTGGGCAGCGGGAGTTTTCCGAGTACTACACGGCCGCTTATGGCTATGCGATTTTCGACAAGACGCTGCGTGAGAACGTGACCTTCGCCGATCACAGCCTGGCAACCGACAGCGTATTCTCAGAAACTCAATTAATTTCATGCCGTAACGTATTGATTTATTTCAATAAAAAGCTTCAGGATAGAGCCTTTGGCTTGTTTCACGAGTCGCTCTGCTACCGGGGGTTCCTCGCGCTGGGCAACAAGGAAACCCTGGAATTTTCCTCCTTTGGCAAGCAGTTCGAGACCTTGGTCAAGCAAGAGCGGATCTATCGCAAGCTATGAACAGACTGGCCCTTGAGTTCACCCAGCGACAGCGTGTCGAAGCCATAGCGATGGGGGCTTCGGCTGGCGGTGTCGAAGCGTTGCTGACGGTGTTCGGCGAGTTGCCGAGAGGTTTCGGCCTGCCGATCATCGTGGTGCTGCACCTGCCCGAGGAGCGCCAGAGCCACCTGGCCGAGGTATTCGCCCGGCGTGTGCCGATGCCGGTCAGGGAACCGGCCGACAAGGAGCTGATCAGCCCCGGCACCCTGTATTTCGCGGCACCCGGCTATCACCTGTCGGTGGAGCAGGACCGCACGTTTTCCTTCAGTTGCGAGGCGCGCGTGCACTATTCGCGTCCCTCCATCGACTACCTGTTCGAATCGGCCGCCGATGCCTATGGCTCACGACTGCTGGCGGTGCTGCTGACCGGAGCCAACCACGATGGCGCCGGCGGACTGGCCCAGGTCAAGGCCCAGGGTGGCCTGACGGTGGTGCAGGACCCGCGCGAGGCGCGGGTGGCCACCATGCCCGAGGCGGCCCTGGCGCTGCATACTCCCGACTACATACTCCCTCTTCGCGGCATTGGCCGCCTGCTTGCCGAGCTGGAACGAATCGCATGCTAAGTACTATCCAGGCCAAACTGCTGATCGTCGACGATCTGCCGGAAAATCTGTTGGCGCTGGAAGCGCTGATCAAACGTGAGGATCGTGTCGTCTACAAGGCCCACTGCGCCGACGAGGCCCTGTCGCTGTTGTTGCAGCATGAGTTCGCCATGGCCATTCTCGATGTGCAGATGCCCGGCATGAACGGTTTCGAACTGGCCGAACTGATGCGCGGCACGGAAAAGACCAAGAACATTCCCATCGTTTTCGTCAGTGCCGGCGGGCGCGAGCTCAATTATGCCTTCAAGGGTTATGAAAGCGGCGCGGTGGACTTTCTCTACAAGCCGCTGGATACCCATGCGGTGAAGAGCAAGGTCAACGTCTTCGTCGACCTGTACCGGCAGAGCAAGGCCATGAAGCAGCAGGTCGAGGCCCTGGAACAGAGCCGGCGCGAGCAGGAGGCACTGCTGCGCGAGTTGCAGGCGACCCAGGAGGAACTGCAACGCGCGGTGCGCATGCGGGACGACTTCATGTCGATCGTCTCCCACGAGGTGCGCACGCCGCTCAACGGGCTGATCCTCGAAACCCAGCTGCGCAAGATGCATCTGGCCCGCAACAACGCCGCGGCCTTCACCCTCGACAAGATGACGGCCATGGTCGAGCGTGACGAGCGGCAGATCCGGAGCCTGATCCGGCTCATCGAGGACATGCTCGACGTGTCGCGTATCCGTACCGGCAAGCTGTCGATCCGCCCGAGCCGCTTCGACCTGTCGCAGTTGGTGAGCAAGCTGCTGGAAGGCTTTGCTCCCCAGGTCCAGGCTGCCGAATCGACTCTCAACTTCGAGACGAGCGGGCCGGTGGAAGGCAACTGGGACGAGTTCCGTATCGAGCAGGTGGTTTCCAACCTGCTGACCAACGCTGTGCGCTACGGTGCGAAAAGCCCGATCGATGTCCGCGTCTATACACGGGACAATCAGGCCTGCATCGAGGTCCGTGACCGCGGTATCGGCATCAGCGAAGAGAACCAGAAACGTATCTTCCAGCAGTTCGAGCGGGTTTCGGCGGCCCATGCGGTCGCCGGGCTGGGGTTGGGCCTGTTCATTTCCGAGCAGATCGTCGCCGCCCATGGCGGTACCATCACGGTCAGCAGCCGGTTGGGTGAAGGCTCGACCTTTTGCGTTCACCTGCCGTTACAGGAAAACCGGTAAACCGACGCAACCTCCGGGCGGGCCGGTGGTCGTATGGGCAGAATTTTGAGAATGAAGGTTTTCCATGAGTGAAGATGCACAAGACGTCGTCCTGATCGTCGAGGACGACCCGTCGATCCTGATGGTGTTGTCGGCCTATCTGTCCAGTGTGGGCTATCGGGTGCTGCAGGCCGAAAACGGCGAGCAGGCATTCGAGATCCTGGCGACCAAGCCCAACCTGGACCTGATGGTCACGGACTTCCGGCTGCCCGGCGGGATTTCCGGGGTCGACATCGCCGAGCCCGCGATCAAGCTGCGCCCGGACCTGAAGGTGATTTTCATCAGCGGTTATCCGGCGGAGATCCTCGAGACGGACAGCCCGATCACCCGAAAGGCGCCGATCCTGGCCAAGCCGTTTGACCTCGATACCCTGCAGGAGCAGATCCAGCGCCTGCTGGCCTGACTCAGGCGTTGATCATTTCCCGCACCCTGGCCGTCAGCAGGTCCAGATTGAAGGGCTTGGTGATCATCTGCATGCCCGGATCGAGGAAGCCGCCGCGTACCGCCGCATGCTCGGCATAGCCGGTGATGAACAGCACCTTGAGCCCGGGGCGCAATTGGCGACCGATCTCCGCCAGTTGCCGGCCGTTCATCCCCGGCAGGCCGACATCGCTGATCAGCAGGTCGATGCGCTGGCCGGACTCCAGCACCGGTACGGCGGCATTGGCGTCCGCCGCCTCGACGAAGTGGTAGCCCAGCTCGCTCAACACATCGCGCACCAGCACCCGCACGGCCGGGTCGTCCTCGACGATCAGCACGGTTTCGCCTTGCGCGGCGTGTGAGGTCGGCAGCAGTTGCAGCGAATCGTCCTGCAGTGTCGGCTCGCCCTTGTAGCGCGGCAGGTAGAGGTTGACCGAGGTGCCCTGGCCGACATGGCTGTCGATGCAGACGTGGCCATGGGACTGCTTGCTGAAACCGTAGATCATCGATAGGCCGAGGCCGGTGCCCTGGCCGATCGGTTTGGTGGTGAAGAACGGGTCGAATACCCGGCTGATGATGCTCTCCGGCATGCCGCAGCCGGTGTCGCGGACCTGCAGCAGCACATAGTCGCCGGGTTCCAGGTGGCCCTGGGTCTGGGTGAAGGCCAGGTCCAGCGTCTGGTTGGAAGTGCTGACCAGCAACTGGCCGCCGTCCGGCATGGCGTCGCGGGCGTTGATTACCAGGTTGAGCAGGGCGCTTTCCAGTTGATTGGGGTCGGCTTCGGCGGTCCACAGCGCTTCGGCCAGGTTCATGCGCAGTTCGATGCTCTCGTCCAGGCTGCGATGGAGCAGTTCGCCCATGGATCTGACCAGCTCGTTCATGTCCACCGGCTTGGAGTCCAGCGACTGGCGTCGGGAGAAGGCCAGCAGCCGGTGGGTCAGGCCGGCGGCGCGGTTGGCCGAGGTCACGCCGAGGTCGATGAGGTTTTCCAGGTCTTCCAGACGCCCGCGCGCCAGTCGGCGCTTGAGCAGTTCCAGGCTGCCGATGATGCCCGTCAGCATGTTGTTGAAGTCGTGGGCAATGCCGCCGGTCAGTTGGCCGACCGCTTCCATTTTCTGCGACTGGCGCAGGGCTTCCTCGTTGTGACGCAGTTGTGCGGTGCGTTCCTCGACCTGTTGCTCGAGGGTTTCCAGGGTTTCCTTGAGTCGCAATTCGCTCTGGCTCAGGTCGATCAGCCGGTCGCGGGCTTCGTACTGTCGCCTTCGGCCGCGAATGGCCGACGTCACCTGGCTGACCAGGGTCGCCGGATGAAAGGGGCGCTCGAGGAAGGTGACGTTGCCCAGCTGGTTGCCGAAGCGGGAAGAGGCCGGTCGTTCCGGGCCGCCATGATGGGTCAGCAGGACGATCGGCAGGTCCGACCAGGCCGGTTGTTCCTGCAGGTGCTGCAGCAGCGGTTCGAGGTCGGTCGTCTGCAAGGCCTCGATGGCGATGATCAGCAGGCCGGCACCGAGCTTCAGTTCGTCGCACAGTGTCGGCAGGTTCTGCGCGATCACCCCGCTGAATCCGGCCTGTTCGAGGACCATCCGCGCAATCTGGCTGTCGCGCCCCCAGGGCGCGAGAATGATCGCCCGTTCGGAGACCTCGTCGCGCAGACTCACAAGTCTGCGTCCTGCAGCAGCGGCAGGTCCTCGCCGAGATAGGTCGGAACGCCGCGCAGCACGCCCTGGAAGGCCTCCAGCGGTTCGCCGATGGTCATCCCGCGCGGGCTGATGCGGTATTCGCGAATGGTCGACTCATGGGAGCCGGTGCGTTTCTTGATGATCGACATCGCCCGGCGCACCTGGCCGAGGGCCTCGAAGTAGCGCAGCAGGATCACCGTGTCGGCCAGGTAGGTGATCTCCACCGGGGCCTGCATGTCACCGACCAGCCCGTGCTGGGCGACGGTCATGAACGTCGCGGCGCCGCGGCGATTGAGGTACAGCAACAGTTCGTGCATGTGCAGGATCAGCGCGTTTTCTTCCGGCATGGCCGCCTGGTAGCCGTTGATACTGTCGATCACCACGGTCTTGATATGGCCCTCGTCCACGCAGCGCCGGACCTTGTGGGAGAACTCCCCGGGGGAGAGTTCGGCGGCGTCGACCTGGTCGATCCACAGGTTGCCGGTGGCGCGCAGGGCGGCAAGGTCGATGCCGATGTTCTTCATGCGCTCGTACAGCAGGCCCAGTTCCTCGTCGAAGATGAACAGCGCGGCCTTTTCACCGCGGGCCACGGCTGCCGCGGCGAAGATCATCGCGATCAGGGTCTTGCCGGTACCGGCCGGGCCGAGAATCAGCGTGCTGGAGCCGGTTTCGATGCCGCCGCCGAGCAGGGCGTCCATCTCCTTGATACCGCTGCTCAGCTGCTGGCGCAGGTACTCGCCGCGATGCTCGGCCGCCACCAGGCGCGGGAATACATGGACGCCGTCGTTGCTGATGGTGAAGTCATGGTAGCCGCCGCGGTACTTCTGCCCACGGTACTTGACCACCCGGACCCGGCGCCGTTCGGCGCCGTAGTTGGGCGCCAGTTCCTCGAGCCGGATCACCCCGTGGGCGACGCTGTGCACGGTCTTGTCGAGAGATTCGTTGGTCAGGTCGTCGAGCAGCAGGACCGTGGCGTCGTAGCGCACGAAGTAATGCTTGATCGCCAGGATCTGCCGGCGGTAGCGCAACGAACTCTGGGCCAGCAGGCGGATCTCGGACAGGCTGTCGAGCACCACGCGGGTCGGCTTGACCCGTTCGACCGCCTCGAAGATTTGCCGGGTGGCTTCGCCCAGTTCCAGGTCCGAGGAATACAGCAGGCTCTGCTGGTGTTCGGTATCGAGCAGGTTCTCCGGCGGCGTCAGCTCGAAGATCTCGATGTTGTCGTCGAGGTCCCAGCCATGGGAGCTGGCCCCCTGGCGCAGTTCCTCCTCGGTTTCCGAGAGGGTGATATACAGCGAGCGTTCCCCGGCGGCGGCGCCAGCCAGGAGGAATTGCAATGCGACGGTGGTCTTCCCGGTACCGGGTTCGCCTTCGAGCAGAAATACATGGCCGCGGGACAGGCCGCCGGAAAGAATGTCGTCCAGGCCTTCGATGCCAGTGGCTGCCTTGGGTGTGCTGGGGGCAGTGGATGTAGTCAATTCCAGGGGCTCTTTTGACTGGGAGTTCCTTACTGGACCTTCAGCGTCACCCACGGTTCCCCACTTCAACGGCGCTATTGTGTCTGTGTGGGAGGGCTACAGGCCTTGCTGCAACGCCGGGTCATCCGGATTCTGCTGCTCCAGCTGGGCCAGCAGGATCTGCACGTTCTGCAACTGGCCGCTTTCCTTCCAGTAGGCGATCAGCAGTACCCGGGCCTTGCGGTTCGCCGGGTGGCGCTGGACCAGTTCCTCCAACTGGCGCTGGGCGGCCTCGAGCTGGTCGAGATCATGCAGGGTCGTGGCGAGCTTGAAGCGGTACTCGCTGTTGTCCGGCTCCAGTTCCACCGCCTTGGCCAGGCTCAGCAGCGCATATTCGCTCTGCCCGTGGTGCAACAGCCACACACCCAGGGCATGTTGCAGGTAGGCCGACTGCGGTTGCAGCTCCAACTGCCTGGCCAGCAACTGGCGGGCCTGGTCCGGCTGGTTGCGTTTATCCAGCAGTTCGACCTGCGCGACCACTGCCTTGAGGTTGTTCGGCTCCAGTTGCGAGACGCGTTCCAGGGACTGCTGGGCTTCGTCCAGCTGCCCCTCATGCAGGTACAGCCGGGCCAGCTGGAACTGCGCCTCGGCGCTTTCCGGCTGGGCCTTGAGGGTGCGTTCATATTCGTCGACCACCTGCTGCAGCGGACCGAAGTACAGTCCCTGGTCGTCCGGTGAGAGGCCGAGCATGGCATTGGCCGCGGCGAAACGGACTTCCTGTTCGCTGTCTTCCAGCACCGGCCCCAGCAGCAGGCTGCGCTGGGCCCCTGGCACCAGCCCGACGATGCTCTGGATCGCCGCTTCGCGCACCAGCGCCGACGGGCTCTGCAGGTCCGCATCGGCCAGTTTCAGCGCGCGCGGGCTGGGGTAGTTGGGCAGTTCGGCATGCAGCGCGGCGCGGCGGATGTCCGAGAGATCGGTGCGCGCCAACTGCTGATAGAGCACCCGCGCGGCCCCCGGCAGGCCGTTGTGCGCCTGCTTGAGCGCCTGGCCGTAGTTGACGTGCGGCGCCTGGGGCGCGGCCAGCTTGCCGGGCAGCTTGTGCCAGATGAAGCCGAGGGCGAGCAGTAGCGACAGGCTGATCAGCAGATAGCGGCGGGGCTTCGTCATGCAGGGTCCGTGAGCTGGCGAGCTTTTCGTGAGGTTGCCAGCTTCGGTCAGCAGCGTCCCGGAGTCAAACCCCGGGGCTCAGTTGAGGACGTATTCCACCGGTTGCAGCGGTGGCGGCAGGTCGCGGTGGCCGAGGCTGGCGAGGATTTCGCGTTCCACGGTGCGCAGGATCGCGCTGCAGGGCAGGTCGTTTTCATCGAAGCCGAACGGGTCCTCCAGGTCGTCGCCAATCTCGTCCAGGCCAAGGAAGGTGTAGCTGACGATGGCGGTGAACACCGGCGTCAGCCAGCCCAGCGGTTCGGCCATGGCGAAGGGCAGGAGGATGCAGAACAGGTAGATGGTCCGGTGCAGCAGCAGGTTGTAGGGGAAGGGCAGTGGTGTCAGCTTGATCCGTTCGCAACTGGCCTGGACCTGGCTGAGGCTGAGCAGCAGCCCGGCGAACACCGTATAGCGCCATTCGCTGATCAACCCCTGGTGCGCCAGGGCCTGGCAACGGGCGCCGATGCCTTGCAGCAACTGGTCGGTGACATTCGGGTGGCCGGGGTCTGGCATGGCCTGCTGCCAGGGACTGATGGCCTGGCGTTCGTCTTCCCGGCGCAGGCGGGCGATCAGGCCATGGGCGAAGCCGCAGAGCTCGCGCAACAGCACGGTGCGCTGCGGACCCTCGCCGAGCACCTGGCTTTCGCGGATCAGCGAGCGGATATCGATGATCATCTGCCCCAACTGTTTGCGGCCTTCCCACCAGCGGTCGTAGCAGGCGTTGTTGCGAAAGCTCATGAAGATCGACAGCGACAGGCCGAGCAGGGTGAACGGCGTGGCGTTGACCTTGGAAAAAAGCTCCGGGCGCGCGGTTTCCACCAGCACGATGACTGCGGCGAGGAGGGTCACCATCAGGCAACGCAGGGCAATCCGGCGGGCGATCGAACCCTTGAGGGAAAACAGGATGGCGAACAGGTTCGGCTTGGGACGGACGATCATGGGCAGGAACTGCTTGAAGCGCGGGGTTTACGCAGGCGTAGACTAGAAGTCCGGGTCGGGCTTGTCCAATCGCTTTATCTGACGGTTTGATCGACGAGGTCTATCAAGGTGGCGTTGAATGCGGCCTTGACTGATCAGCCATTAAAAAGGGATGGATCCGCTGCCGGACTCATTCCTTTCCTGCAACCCACTCAGCCAGCCTTAATAGCGGGCCGGGCGATAAATCGGCGGGTGGGCGGGATAACCGCCGCTGTAACCACCTGAGAAGCCATAGTCGTAGCCTGCATTGTACAGCATGGCAAGAGCATGGGTGTTGCCCGCTATGTAACCCGCTTTATAGCCACTGTTGTACCCATTGTTGTATCCGACAGTGTAAGCCGAAGCGGAACTCAGGGGTCTGGCGGGCACGTTACTATGGCAAATAGTGCGGCAGGCGAGCGCGGCCTGGCTGGGTGTCGCGATCAGCGGGCAGATAATCCCCGCTGCGACCAGCAAGGCCAATGCAAGCCCTTTTCGGGAGCGCAAGGAGTACGCCGTTTTTGTCTCCCCGGAACAGGCCGACGACGAAAGAACGATAGAAGTCATTTCAGTATCCCTCTGGATCAAACCAATACACTCAGGTGCAAACCCTGAACCCTTCACGTGCCCGCCTCAGGGGGTGTTGGCGACCACGCCGTCTCCCTGCTGGCTTACGCTCGCGTCTTCGCTGATGCCTGCGGTATAGGCGCCATTGGGAGAAATGGCGTCGGCACAGTCGTTGCCACCGGCGCCAAGGGAAGTGATCGGGATGAGCGTAGCGCCGGTGAGATGGTAGGCAAAGGCTTCACTTTCACCATTGACCTCGCCGCAACCGACGACGATGCCATTGTTGGAAATCGCCTTGGCGACGGCTTGCGAACTGCCTGACAAGAGTGGGATCGGGATGCCGTTGGTACCTGTTGCGGGGTCCCAGACGAAGGGCCCGGTCAAGCCGCCGGCTTTCACCCGGTTGCCGGTGATCTGCCCCGAAGCATTCATGGCTACCCCGGAGTTACGCAATGAGGTACTGCCGTTGATGGTCGTCATCACCGCTGGCGCGCTGGTACCGCCGGCCGGCCATTGCACGGTTTTATACACACCGGGCGTGCCGCTGCCGGTGCCGGTGTAGTAGCAGGTGCCGAGGATTTGTCCGATTGCATTGATTACACTGGTCTCGCAGTAGCTGGCCCCGCTGGGCAGCTGTAACACGGTAAAGCTGCTGGGGAGAGTGGTCCAGAGCACGGCCAGGTTTTTTCCCAGGCCTCCGACCCCTGCCGGGCAATTGCCGATGACCGAGGGGATCGCAGCGTCATTGATATCCACCACGTTGCAGTTGTCGACCGAGCCGAGCAGCGGCGGTTGCAGGAGGTTCGCCGCCCCGGCCGCACTCCAGTACACCGGAGAGGTCACCCCCGTGGGGCTGATGCTGTTGCCCACCACGATACCTGCCTGGTTGACGGCAACGGGCTCTGTCTCTACGTCAGCTACCAGGTGCAGCACGGCGAGAGGGGGCAGCGGTTGCAGTTGCACAGGGGCTGCACTGGGATTGTTCAGATTCCATTTGACACCCTGGCCTACTTCGTTGGCGTCTTCACAGGTGCCAATGGCCACGGCAGTGCTGAGCGGCGCATTATTGACCGCGTCGGCGGTGCAGCTCGCTTGCACGCCACTGGCGGAGGCGAACAGGGAGGGCAGGGCCGTGGCCCCGCCAGCGGTAGTGTCATAGACGGCTCGGGTGATGAAGTTTGTGCCTTCGGCCCTGCCCACAGCCACATGGAAATCATTGATAGCAGTCACCAGGGTATTGCTGAACGAGCCGTTGCCGATGCTATAGGCCCATCCGGCAGCCTGTGCCGTCATGGCCAGGTTGGCGACGGCGATAGCCAGGCCAAGTGAGGTGACAAGACGAGGGGGAATTTTCATGACGCTTCTCCTTGCGATGAGTGAGCGCACGATCTATGCGCGTCCTTAACGTACCCAGCGCCTGCTTCCCCGGTAACTGTCAGAAATGACAGTTCGTTAGAGTATTTCGAAGTTGAAGAAATATCCTGTAACACTATCGCCCAGTGTTGTTCAGGGATGAAAAAAAGCCCCGCAACCCAAGGGCTGCGGGGCCGAAGCGGTCGGAGGGGCATCCAACCGGGAGAGCTTGAATCAGTTGCTGGCGACGGTCTGCGGCGTGAAACCGCCTCCCAGTGCCTTGTAGATCGCGACGATGCCGCGATACAGGTCAACCTCGGCCTGGGCCTGGCTGTCTTCCGCGGCCAGGCGTTCGCGCTGGGCATCGAGCAGCACCAGGAAGTCCACGCTGCCTTCGCGATAGCGGATCGCGGCCAGGTCGGCGGCGGCACGGCTCGATTCGCTCTGGCGAATCAGCGAGATCAGCCGCTGCTGGCGCTTGCCGTAGTCGGTGAAGGCGTTCTGCGATTCCTCCAGGGCCAGCAGCACCTGCTGTTCGTAAGTCGCCAAGGCACCTTCGGCCTCGGCATTGGCGCCGCGCAGGCGGGCCCGCACGCTGCCCAGGTTGAACGCCGGCCAGGTGATGCTCGGGCCCAAGGCCCAGGCATTGGCTGCCGACGAGCCGATCTGCGAGCCACGCCCGGCGGTGAAGCCGAGGAAGCCGCTGAGGCTGACCCGTGGGAACAGGTCGGCCTTGGCCACGCCGATCCGTGCAGTGGCGGCGGCCAGCTTGCGTTCGGCGCTGAGGATGTCCGGCCGACGCTGCAGCAGGTCACCCGGGTTGCCAATGGCCAGGGCCTTGGAAATCGCCGGCAGCTCCTTCGGGCTCAGGTCCACCGTCAGGCTGTCCGGACGCTCGCCGAGCAGGGTCGCGATGCGGTTCTTCTGCCGGGCCTGCTCGGCCTGCAGTTGCGGCACGCTGGCCTCGACCGCCGCCAGGCGGGCATCGGCGCGGACCACGTCGAGCTGGTCGCCGACTCCGGCATCGCGCAGGCTTTCGGTGATGCCCCGGGACTCCTGCTGGTTCTTCAGGTTGGCCAGGGCGATCTTTTCCCGCAGTTGCGCGCCGCGCAGTTGCCCGTAGGCATCCACCAGTTCGGCGATCATCGTCACCTGCAACTGGTACAGATCGGCTTCGGCCGCCTGCTGGTCGGCGTCGGCGGCCTCCAGGTTGCGCTGGATGCGGCCGAACAGGTCGACTTCCCAGGCCATGTCCAGCCCCAGGTCATAGCGTTCGCTGTTGACCCGGCTTTCGGTCTGGCCAGGCACCTGGCCCTTGCCGAGGTTGGCGCTGGCGCGGCTGGTGATGGTCGGCATCGCATCGTCGCTGACATCGTCGCGGATCGCCCGCGCCGCCTTCAGGCGGGCGAAGGCGACGCGCAGGTCACGGTTGCCGCTCAGGGACTGGGTGACCAGTTGGTTGAGGGTCGGATCGTCGAACTGTTGCCACCAGACACCCTCGAAACGTGCGCGGTCGAAGTTCCTGCGATCGGCGCTGTCATCGCTGGCGGCGCTGATCTTCGCCGCCGGGGTGTCGGGAGTCTTGTAGTCCGGGCCGACGGCACAGGCGCTCAGCGCCAGTGCCAGCAGGCTCGGGAGAAAGGCCTTCATACTGCTCATTGTTGCGCCTCCAGCTTGAGGGCCCGGGCGGCCTTGCGAGCTTCACCACGCTCGACAAAGCGGCGGATCAATACATAGAACACTGGGGTCAGCAGCAGACCGAAGAAGGTCACGCCGAGCATCCCGGAGAACACCGCCACACCCATGGCATGACGCATTTCGGCACCGGCACCGCTGGAGAACACCAGGGGTACCACACCCATGATGAACGCCACCGAGGTCATCAGGATCGGCCGCAGACGCAGGCGGCAGGCTTCCAGTACCGCGCTCAGCGGGTCGAGACCTTCTTCCTGCTTGTCCTTGGCGAACTCGACGATCAGGATCGCGTTCTTGCACGCCAGGCCCACCAGTACGATCAGGCCGATCTGGGTGAAGATATTGTTGTCGCCACCGGACAGGATCACCCCGGCAATCGCCGACAGCAGGGTCATCGGTACGATCAGGATCACCGCCAGCGGCAGGCTCCAGCTTTCATACAGGGCCGCCAGGACCAGGAACGCCAGCAGTACGCAGAGCGGGAACACCAGCAACGCGGTGTTGCCCGAGAGGATCTGCTGGTAGGTCAGGTCGGTCCACTCGTAGGTCATGCCGTTGGGCAGTTCATCCTTGAGCAGTTTCTCGATCGCCGCCTGGGCCTGGCCGGAGCTGTAGCCCGGAGCCGCCGCGCCGTTGATTTCGGCGGTGATGAAGCCGTTGTAGTGCATCACGCGGTCCGGCCCCGAGGTGTCGCTGACCTTGATGAAGGTCGCCAGCGGGATCATCTCGCCCTTGTTGTTGCGGACTTTCAACTGGCCGATCTGGTCGGATTCGAGGCGGAACTGCTGTTCGGCCTGGACGTTGACCTGATAGGTACGACCGAAGCGGTTGAAGTCGTTGGCATACAGCGAACCCAGGTAGATCTGCAGGGTGTCGAAGATGTCACTGACCGCCACGCCATGGGTCTTGGCCTTCTCGCGATCGATGGCGGCATCGACCTGCGGCACGTTGACGGTGTAGCTGGTGAACAGGTTCGCCAGTTCCGGCACGCTGCGGCTCTTGGCGATGATGTTCATGGTTTCCTTGTACAGCTCGTCGTAGCCCAGGTTGCCCCGGTCCTCGATCTGCAGGCGGAAGCCACCGATGGTGCCCAGGCCTTGAACCGGCGGTGGCGGGAAGATCGCCATGTAGGCTTCCTGGATCCCGGCGTACTTGCCGTTCAGCGCACCGGCGATGGCGCCGGCCGACTCACTGGGGTCCTTGCGCTCGTCGAACGGCTTCAGGGTGACGAACACGATGCCGGCGTTCGGGCTGTTGGTGAAACCGTTGATCGACAGGCCGGGGAAGGCCACCGCGCTTTCCACGCCAGGCTGTTTCAGGGCCAGGTCGGACATGCGCTTGATCACGTCCTCGGTACGGTCCAGGCTCGCCGCGTCCGGCAGTTGGGCGAAGGCCACCAGGTACTGCTTGTCCTGGCCGGGCACGAAGCCGGTCGGGGTGGTCGAGAAACCGAGCCAGGTCAGCACGATCAGGCCGGCGTAGAGCACCAGCGCCACGCCGCTGACGCGGATGACACGGGCCACCGCACCGACGTAGCCATGGCTGGCGCGGTCGAAGAAGCGGTTGAACGGACGGAACAGCCAGCCGCCGAGCAGCGCGTCGAGGAACCTGGAGAAACGGTCCTTGGGCGCATGGTGGTCCTTGAGCAGCACCGCGGCCAGGGCCGGCGACAGGGTCAGCGAGTTGAACGCCGAGATCACGGTCGAGATGGCGATGGTCAGGGCGAACTGCTTGTAGAACTGGCCGGTCAGGCCGGAAATGAACGCCGCCGGGACGAACACCGCACAGAGCACCAGCGCCGTGGCGATGATCGGGCCGGTCACCTCGCGCATGGCGCGCTTGGTGGCTTCAACCGGGCTCAGGCCCAGGCCGATGTTGCGCTCGACGTTCTCCACCACCACGATGGCGTCGTCCACCACGATACCGATCGCCAGTACCAGGCCGAACAGCGACAGGGCGTTGAACGAGAAACCGAACACATGCATGACCGCGAAGGTACCGATCAGCGACACCGGTACGGCCACCAGCGGGATGATCGAGGCGCGCCAGGTCTGCAGGAACAGGATCACCACCAGGACCACCAGCACCAGGGCTTCGAACAGGGTGTGGATCACCGCCTCGATGGAGCCACGGACGAAGATGGTCGGGTCATAGACGATGCTGTAGTCCATGCCCTGGGGAAGTCCTTCTTCAGCTCTTCCATTTTTGCCCGGACTTCGTTGGAAATCTCGATGGCGTTGGAGCCGGGACGCTGGAAGATCGGGATCGCCACCGCCGGCTGGTTGTTCAGCAGCGAGCGCAGGGCGTACTGGCTGGAGCCGAGTTCGACCCGGGCGATGTCTTTCAGGCGGGTGATCTCGCCGTCGTCGCCGGCACGGATCACGATGTTCTCGAACTCCTCCTCGGTGACCAGGCGGCCCTGGGCGTTGATCGACATCTGGAAGCTGGTGGCGTTCGGGGCGGGCGGGGCGCCCAACTGACCGGCCGCGACCTGGCGGTTCTGTTCGCGGATGGCGTTGACCACGTCGGTGGCGGTCAGGTTGCGCGAAGCGGTCTTGTTCGGATCGAGCCAGACCCGCAGGGAGTAGTCGCCCATGCCGAACAGTTGCACGTCACCCACGCCACCCAGGCGCGCCAGCTCATCCTTGATGTTGAGCAGGGCATAGTTGGACAGGTAGAGCATGTCGTAGCGCTGGTCCGGCGAGGTCAGGTGCACGACCATGGTCAGGTCGGGCGAGGCCTTGTCGACGGTGATACCGATCCGGGTCACCTCGGCCGGCAGCTTGGGCTCGGTACGGGTGACGCGGTTCTGCACTTGCACCTGCGCGTTGTCCAGGTCGGTGCCCAGGGCGAAGGTGATGGTCAGGGTCAGTTTGCCGTCGGCGGTCGACTGCGAGGACATGTAGAGCATGTTCTCGACGCCGGTGATCGCCTGCTCCAGCGGGGCGGCCACGGTTTCGCCGATCACCTTGGGGTTGGCGCCGGGGAAGTTGGCCCGCACCACCACGGTCGGCGGCACCACTTCCGGGTATTCGCTGATCGGCAACTGGAACAGCGAGATCGCACCGGCGATCAGGATCAACAGCGACAGTACGGCCGCGAAGATCGGTCTTGATATGAAGAACTGGGAAAAATTCATCGTGTGTATCCCTTAACCGCGTGGAGTCGCTGCGGCCAGCTTGTTTGCCTGGGTCGGGGCGGCCTTGGCCGGGGCGACCTGGGACAGGTTGCTGGCTTCCAGGGCTTGTCGTTGTTGCGCCAGGGCGGCGAGGGTTTCCTTGCTGGCCATCGGGATCACTTCCGGATCCACCGGTGAACCCGGACGCACGCGCTGCAGGCCCTTGACGATGACGGTGTCATCCTTGTTCAGGCCGCTGCGGACGATGCGCAGGCCTTCGATCTTCGGACCCAGCTCGACGGTGCGGTAGGCGGTCTTCTTGTCGGCATCCATCACCAGCACGAACTTCTTGCCCAGGTCGGTGCCGACCGCTTCGTCGTTGATCAGCACGGCGTCGTAGGTGCCGCTGCCAACCAGCTTCAGGCGGGCATAAAGGCCTGGGGTGAAGCTGCCGTCGCTGTTGTCGAACACCGCGCGACCGCGGATGGTGCCGGTGCGTGGGTTGACCTGGTTGTCGACGAAGTTCATCTGGCCCAGGTGCGGATTGCCGGTTTCGTTGGACAGGCCGAGGTAGACCGGCGTGGTCTGGCCGCGCTTGCCCTGGCGGGCCAGCTGGGTGTACTTGAGGTAGACCCGCTCGTCGGCGTCGAAGTAGGCGTAGACCTTGTCGGTGGAGACCACGCTGGTCAGCGGCGTGACATCGGCGGTGACGATGTTGCCGGCGGTGATTTCGGCACGGCTGACACGACCGGTGATCGGCGCGGTGACGCGGGTGAAGCTCAGGTTCAGGCGCGCCAGGTCCAGTTGTGCCTGGGTCGCGTCGACCGCGGCCTTGGCTTCCTGGGCGGTGCTGGTACGGGTGTCGGCCAGCTCGGTGGAAATCGCGTTGCTGGTCAGCAGGCGCTTGCCGCGTTCGGCTTCGTTGGCGGTACGGTTGGCCGTGGCGCGGGCCTGCTGCAGTTGGGCTTCAAGGCGATGGACTTCGGCCTGGTAGGGGCGGGGGTCGATCTGGAAGAGCAGGTCGCCCTTCTTCACCAGCGCACCCTCGGTGAAGGCCACCTGGTCGATCTGGCCGGAGACACGCGGACGGATCTCCACGGTTTCCGGAGCCTCGAGGCGCCCGGTGAATTCGTCCCATTCGTTGACGGGTTGTTCGATGACCTTGGCCACGCTGACCTTGGCCGCCGGCATCGCGCCGCCTGCTGCCACCGGTGCCTTACCGCAAGCGCTCATCACCACGACTGCCAGGGCCGCGAGAGGGAAGCGCAAAAGTTTAAGTGACTGTTCCATGGGGGGAGTCCGCCAATCTATTGAGGATGGGCGGATCATGCGGTGGCCGCTGATCGCACACGAATCGAATGAAGCGAAGGTAACTATCATTCGGAATGATATGAGCGCGCAGCCAGCCCTCTAGCATGCGCTCTTCGTTAGCAGCCTATCAATCTCTTCCGGTGCAAATCACTGTTGCCGGAAATGCAACAGGGGGCGTTTTTCGAGAGAGACCGAGACAGGTTAAATATATTCTGCTGATCTGGGTCAATGAATGCCGATAAATAGTGTGATAGCGATTTCCGAGTAACTGACTATTTACTCCAATAAGGGTGATAGCACTTAGCTATGTCGCGTAAGATGCGTTCCGCGCACCGAGGGACAAGAACAAGCAACTTCACAGCGCTAAAACTTTATCGGTTCATAAAGAGGCTTGAAGTCACATGTTCAGAAACCTGCCGTTGCGCATGAAATTAATGCTGATCCTGATGTTGCCCTTGTTGGGATTTCTGATGCTGGCGGGGGTTTTCGTTGTCGATAACTACAAGACCCTGAAGGACATGAATGCGACAGTGAGTGCCAGCGCCACCGCACAGAAACTGAGTCGCCTGATCACCACATTGCAGCGGGAGCGCGGTGCCAGCGGAGTTTTCCTGGGCAGTCGCGGTACGGCGATGGGGGATCGCCTGGGGCAGTTGCGCAAGGAATCCGATGACTCGATCGATGTCGTGCGCAGCCTTTGGGCAACTAACGGCGAGAACCTCGCTACGGTTATCGATGCCCTGGACAAGCTGACGCAAGTTCGTCGACAGGTTGATAAGCTGGCAATCACGGCGAATGACTCCGGCCAGCGTTATACCGAGACCATTAAACAGCTGATCGGTTATACGCAATCGCTGGAGGCCCACGTCAATAACGCAACGATTGTCTATGCACTGGGCGCGCTCAATCAGTTCATCGAGATGAAAGAGCGGGCCGGGCGGGAGCGGGTGATCTTGGGCCTGGTGTTCAACCAGGATCATTTCGATGAAGCCCTGCTGTCCAGTTTCAGTCGCAACCTTGGCGAGTTCACCGCGTATTCCGATGCCTTCCGCCGCAAGGCTCCCGAAACCTCGTTGCAGCAGTTCGACCGGGAAATGCAGGCACCGGCGGCGCTCGAAGTCGCCAGGCTGCAACGTCTGGGTTTTGAAGTGCCCATGGGCCAGTCACTGGGGATCAGGCCCCAGGCCTGGTTCGAGACCGCCACGCAGCGCATCGATCTGATGGGACGGGTCGAGGAAGCACTGGGGCAGAGCGTCAGCGCCCTGGCCGCAGAGCGCCGTGACGACGCCAGCCGGGCCCTGTGGCTGACGATCGGCGGTGCCGTCGCGGCCTTGCTGGCCGTTTCGCTGCTCTCCTATCTGATCATCTGTAATATCAATGAAGCCGTGGCCGAGGTGAACCGTGTGCTGGGTGGCCTGGCACAACGTGACCTGACCGCCCGCACCACCTATGACGGCCGGGACGAATTCGGCCAGATCTCGCGCAACCTCAATGGCATGGCTCAGGAGATCCGCGATATCGTGCAGGAAATCGGCAGTGCCACCGCGCAGGTGGCCACGGCTGCCGAAGAGTCCTCGCAAGTCACGGTGCAGACCAGCCAGAGTGTCGAACAACAGCGCCAGGGCACTGAACTGGTCGCCACGGCGATCAACGAAATGAGTGCCACCGTACGCGACGTCGCCCGCAGCACCAGCGATGCGGCGCAGTTGTCGCAACAGGTCAATGCCAGCACCACCCAGGGGCGCGGCGAGATCGAGGGGACCATCGAACTGATTCGTCAGGTCTCGACCCAGGCCGGGCAGACCGCCTCGATCATTGGCGACCTCAAGCACGAAAGCGACGCGATTTCCTCGGTGATCGACGTCATTCGCGACATTGCCGAGCAGACCAACCTGCTGGCGCTGAACGCGGCCATCGAGGCGGCAAGGGCAGGGGACCACGGTCGCGGCTTCGCAGTGGTGGCCTCGGAGGTGCGCACCCTGGCGCAGAAGACCCAGGAGTCCACTGGCAATATCCAGCAGATGATCGTCAACCTGCAGCAGGGTTCGGACCGTGCCAGCAGTTCGATGCAGGAGACGCTGGAGAAGGCCCGTGCGGGGGCCACCCGGATCGAGCGGGCGAGCGAGCTGCTGGGGCAGATCTCCGAAGGAGTCGCCAGCATCAGCGACCGTAATATCCAGATCGCCTCGGCGGCCGAGGAGCAAAGTGCCGTTTCCGAAGACATCAGCCGCAACGTAAACGAGATCAATGACCTGGTGGTACAGGTCAGTGCCGGGGCCGAGCAGACCGCCGTCACCAGCCGTGAACTCGCGCGTCTGGCCGAGCACCAGCAACAACTGGTCAACCGCTTCAAGGTCGCCTGATTCGGCAACCTTCGCGACGACGAGGCGATCGCAGGTGATCGCCTCGCTGCAAAAATATTTAATGAGAATCAGTATCAAAAGCTAATGAGATGGCATACCATGCGCCGGCTTTTTTGGCGCCTATACCCTCTCATTTGGCTCTTTTACTAGGATTCATTGTTAATGCGTCGCACCCTGATTTCGATTTGCGTGCTTCAGGCGTTTGCCTCGTCCGTTTGGGCAGAGCAGAACGCCGCGGAAGAGACCACCCTGGAATTGCAAGCCACCGATGTCGTCGGTACTGCGGACTATGAAACCGCACAGGGGCCGGTCAAGGGCTATCGTGCTACACGCTCAGCCAGTGCGACGCGCACCGATACCGCGATTCACGAGACGCCACAGTCGATCAGCGTGGTGCCCAAGGATGCCGTGGAGGATATCGGCGCGACCCGCCTGCAGGACGCGCTCGACTATGCCGGCGGCGTGGGAAGGGCCAACAACTTCGGCGGGCAGGGGCTGACCACCTTTACGGTTCGCGGCTTCACCACGGGGGAGTTCTACCGCAATGGTTTCCCGATCAACCGCGGCTACCCGAACATGCCCGATGCCAACACCATCGAACGCCTGGAAGTGCTGCGCGGGCCGGCCACCACGCTCTACGGCCGCGGTGATCCCGGCGGTACCTTCAACGTGGTGTCCAAGCAGCCGCTGGCCGAGCGCACCGTCACGCTGGGCAGCCAACTGGATGATCAGGGCATGAAGCGCGGGACCCTGGACGCCTCGGGCCCGCTGGATGAGGAAGGGCGCCTGGCCTATCGCCTGAACGTGATCGGCGAGGGCGGAGACACCTTTCGTGATCACGTCGAGACTGAACGCTATGGCGTGACGCCGGTGATCGCCTGGCAGGCCACCGACGATACCAAAATCACCTTCGAGGGTGATTTCATGCGCAACAACCACCCGCTGGATCGCGGTGTGACGCACTATGCCAAGCAGGTTGGCACGGCTTCGCGCGAGACTTTCTTCGGTGAGAAGGACGCGGGCAAGCTGCACAACGACAACAACATGGCGCAGGTGCGCTTCGAGCATCTGCTCAACGAGAACTGGACGTTGGGCGGCGGTTTCCAGTGGCTGGACGGGACCTTGCAGGGCAATGCGGTCGAGGCCAACGGCATCGGCACCGATGGGCGCACCTTGGGCCGCAACTTCAACTACCGCAAGCTGGAGTGGACGGACAAGGACGCCCAGTTGAACCTGACCGGGCATTTCGCCACCTGGGGCCTGGAGCACACCTTGCTGACCGGTGTCGAGTACGAGGACTACGACTACAAGTCGATCATCCGGCGCTCCAGCGGTGCCGTGGGTTCCTATACGGTCGACCTCTTCAACCCGGTGTACGGTCAGGCGCGGCCGGCGCTGACCCGCACGCCGACCCATGACAAGGAAAACCTCAAGACCTACGCGGCCTTCGTGCAGGACCAGGTGGCCTTGACCTCGCGCCTGAAGGTGCTGGCAGGGGCTCGCTTCGAGCGTTTCGAAGATGACTATGAGTCTTTTGTGACGGGCGTGCCGAGCTGGACCAAGAGCGAAAACGGCGTGACCCCGCGTCTTGGGGTGATCTATGACCTGACCGACACGCTGGCGGTGTATGCCGACACTGCGCGTTCCTTCAAACCCAACAGTGGCGCCAGCCGCCAGGGCGGCGGTTTCGACCCGGAGAAGGGGAAATCCTATGAAGTGGGGATCAAGTGGGAAGCGCTCGATCGTCAGTTGAGCGTCGATGCGGCGATCTATCAGATCGACAAGCGCAACGTGCTGACCGCCGATCCGGTTGACCCCATCACCTTCAAGGTCGCAGCAGGTGAGGTCCGCAGCCGCGGTTTCGACCTGAACGTGACCGGCAACCTGACGCCGCAATGGCGGGTGATCGGCGGCTATGCCTATGTCGATGCCGAGGTGACCAAGGACACCACGATTCCCAAGGGAACCCGCTTGATGAACATCCCGCGCAGCAGCTTCAGCCTGCTCAACGTTTATGAGTTCCAGGAGGGTGCGCTCAAGGGGCTGGGCCTGGGGGTCGGGGGCAAATACGTCGCCGAGCGTGCCGGCCAGACTGCCGCGACCGGCTTCTCCATGGGCAGCTACACGGTCGTCGACCTGCTCGGCTTCTATAAGGTCAACGAGAAGGTGCGGCTGAACCTGGATGTGAAGAACCTGCTTGACCGTGACTATGAAGAGGGCGCGTTCGGTAACGTCTATGCCTATCCGGGTGCACCGCGCACCGTTCAGGTTGGCGTTTCCTACACGCTCTAGACCCACTGGCGTTCGCCCGCGGGCTCAAGGGTAAAAGCTTCGCGGGCAAGCCCGGCTCCTACAGGAAGGTGTCGTACACAAGTTTCGTGTATGCCGCGTCCTTGCAGAACCGGGCTTGCCCGCGGATACGCCAACCGCCTCACCCCAGCCCTCCACTCATCCATCTGCGCATCCAGAATCAGGCATACCCTTAATTCTTTCGATGGGCCTTCAGCCATACCCTTATCGGCCGATAAGCGGTTAAGGGTGTGCGTCCTTTGCCGAGGTGTGTCATGTTCAATAGAAAACTCAAAGATGAACTGGCGGCCAGGACGGCCGAGATGGAGAACTACAAGGGACTGGTTGCCGCGCTCGACCGCTCCATGGCGGTGGTGGAGTTCAGCCTGGATGGCAAGCTCATCCGCGCCAACGAGAATTTTTCGAAAACCATGGGCTACCGTGCAGACCAACTGCCTGGTAAGTCCCACAAGGACTTCTGTGACCCCGAGCTGGTCCGCAGCCGCGAGTACAGCGAGTTCTGGGCCCAGCTGCACGCCGGGAATTTCGTTTCCGGCACGTTCAAGCGCGTCAACGCCCAGGGCCAGAATGTCTGGCTGGAGGCCAGCTACAACCCGGTGCTGGATGAGCAGGGCCAGGTCTGCAAGGTGGTCAAATACGCCCTCGATGTCACCAGCCAGGTGGTCAGGGAGGCCGACACCGGCGCCAAGCTGGCGGCACTCGACCGGGCGATGGCGGTGATCGAGTTCGACCTGAGTGGCAATATCCTCTGGGCCAATGACAATTTCCTCAGCACCATGGGCTATGCCCTGAGCGACCTCAAGGGCAAGCATCACCGGCTGTTTTGCGAGTCCAGCCTGGTCAACAGCAGCGAGTACAGCGATTTCTGGCGTCGGCTCAACGCCGGCGAGTTCTTCAGTGGCCAGTTCAAGCGCATCGGCAAGCACGGCAAGACCGTCTGGCTCGAAGCCACCTACAACCCGGTCTTCGATGCCGCTGGCAAATTGAGCAAGATCGTCAAGTTCGCCAGCGACATCACCGAGCGTGTCGAGAAATTCGAGGCGGACTCCCTCGGCGCGGCGCGGGCCTACCATATTTCCGCCGAGACCGAGCGCGTCGCGGAACAGGGTGAGCAGGTCATCCAGCAGACGGCCAAGGAGATGCGCCTGATTGCCGACAACATCGGCAATTCGTCGCGCCTGGTCGGGCAACTGGGCGGCCGTTCCGAGGAGATCACGGCCATCGTCAATACCATCCGCGGCATCGCCGAACAGACCAACCTGCTGGCCCTCAACGCCGCCATCGAAGCGGCGCGGGCCGGTGATCAGGGGCGGGGCTTTGCCGTCGTGGCGGACGAGGTGCGACAACTGGCCGGACGCACCAGCCGTTCGACCACCGAGATCGCCGAGGTGATCGGCAAGATCCTCGCCGAAACCCGTGATGCGGTGGCGAGCATGCATGTCACCCAGGAGGGGGCACAACGTGGCGTCACCCTGGCCGACCAGGCCGGCTCGGTGATTCTGCAGATCCGCAGCGGCACCAGCGATGCGGTGGAGGCGGTGAGCATGTTCGCGTCCAAGCTGGAGGAGTCCGACATCATTCCGAAGACGGCGGTTGGCTGGGTGGGATAGGGACCGGTTCGTGAGCGCCTGCCGGCCCATCGACCGGCAAGGCCTCTGGACGCGGTCACTGAGCCTCGGTACGGACCACGTCTGGCGGTCTGTCTAGAGCGTCCCCGCCTGACGCAGCAGCTCGATCCGTTCGGCGGGCACCAACGTGCGCAGGGTCTTGTACAGCGCACGCGTTTCCAGCAGGTTCCACACCCGCAACATGGTTTCCAGGGCATCCAGGGGCTTGCTGATGAAGTCCTTCGCGCCCAGCGCCAGGGCGCGCAGGCGGGTGTCGCGGGTCGCGTCGGCGGTCAGTACGAGAATCGGCAGGTACTCGCCCGCCGGAATGCGCCGATTCAATTGTTCGAGGATCGCGAAGCCGTCGAACTCCGGCATGTGCAGGTCGAGAATCACCAGGTCCGGCTCGAAGCTGTTGAACAGGTCCAGGGTTCGTAACGGCTGGGTGCTGCTCAGGACGTTGCTCAGCCCCTCGCGCACCAGCAGTTGCTCCATCAGGTCGAGGTTGGGGCGTTGATCGTCGATGATCAGGATACGCAGGTCGTTGTTCACGCGGGCTCCGCAAGGTACTGGTCAAGGTGGGCGAGGAATGTGGGGATGTGGATCGGCTTGCCCAGCACCGCCGTGGCTCCGGCCTCGCACAGCGCCTGGCGGGTGGTCTCGCTGGCGTCTGCGGTCATCAGCAGCACCGGGGTCGAGCGGGTGATAGGCGATTCGCGCAACAGGCGCAGGATGGCCAGCCCCTCCTTGTCCGGCAACGTCGCGTCCAGCAGGATCAGCTGTGGCGCATGCTGCGCGGCGAGGTCAAGCCCCAGTTGTCCCTGCATGCTCGACAGCAGCCTGATACCCGGGCGTCGTTGCAACAGGGTTTCGATCAGCGCCAGGCTCGAAAGATGGTCCTCGATGTACAGCACCTGGCCGCGCCAGGTCGGTGCGCAGGGCGCCGGCGGCTCGACCGGGCGCTCGAGGGCGGCGGTACCGGGCTGCGGGTTCTCCTGCAGGCGCACGAACGGCAGTTCAAGGGTGAATCGGGAGCCCAGGCCGGGCTGGCTGTGCACCGTCAGGCGGCCTTGCATCATTTCCAGCAGGTTCCTGCTCAGCGCCAGGCCCAGGCCGCTGCCTTCGATGTTCGGGTCGATATCCAGGCGCTCGAACGGTTTGAACAGTTGCCCCAGGCGCTCGGCGGCAATGCCCTTGCCGGTGTCGCTGACCGATACCGCGACCCGTGGCTGATCGATCCTGACCTCGATACTGACCTGGCCCCGGGCCGGTTGTACTTGATGGCGTTGGACAGCAGGTTGAGCAGCACCTGGGTCAGGCGCTGCCGGTCGGCGATGAGGCCGCTGTCCGCCGGTAGCGCGGGCAATGGCAACAGGCGGATGCCGGCACTGGCGGCCATTGGCGAGACCAGTGTCAGGGCCTCCTGCAGGGCCGGTGCCAGGGGCACGGGCTCAAGGTTCAACTGCAGGTGCCCGGCTTCGATCCGGGCGATGTCCAGCACCTCGTTGATCAGCCCCAGCAGGTGCTTGCCTCCGCGCAGAATGTGCCCGACGTTGGCTTCCTGCCCCGGCTGCGCATCCATCTCCAGCAATTGCGCAAAACCGAGGATCGAGTTGAGCGGGGTACGCAGTTCATGGCTCATGCGCGAGAGAAACTCGCTCTTGGCGCGGCTGGCGCGCTCGGCTTCCTCGCGGGCGGTGCGCAGCGCGATTTCGGCCGTGCGGCGGTCGGTGATGTCGCGGGTGATCTTGGAGAAGCCGCGCAAGGCGCCGCGGCTGTCGTATTGGGCGGTGATCACCACGCTGGCCCAGAAGCGGCTGCCATTCTTGCGGATACGCCAGGCCTCTTCCATGTAGTGACCATCGCGGGTCGCCTCGCGCAGCGCATGCTCGGGATGTTCCGGGCATTCCTGGGGCAGGTAGAACAGCGAAAAGTGCTGGCCGATGATTTCCTGCTCGGTGTAGCCCTTGATCCGCTCGGCGCCGGCGTTCCAGCTGGTGACGAAACCGCGGGTGTCGAGGGCGAAGATGCCATAGTCCTTCACGCCGTCGATGATCAGCCTCAGCCGTTCCTCGTTGTCGCGCAGGGCCCGCTCGCGCTCGGCCAGCAGCAGCCCGGCTTCCACCAGGCGGGTGCCGAGCTGGCCGATTTCATCGTTTTCCGGCGGTTGCGGCTGCAGTGGTTGGCCGAGTGCCAGGCGCTGCGCATTACCCTTGACCTGCTGCACCCGGGCGACGATGCCCCTGGACAGGAACAGCACCGCGACGATGGCGCCGAACAGGCCGCAGAAGGCCGCCAGCAGCGTCGACAGCAGCAGTCGCTGACGGGTCGCGACCGCGGCGGCGGTACGCTCGGCCAGCAGGGTGTCCTCCAGGGTGAGGATGGTGCCGATATGTTCGCGCAGTTCGTCGAGAATGTGCTTGTTGCTGATCAGGATCGCCGTGATCGCCGCCGGGTTGGCGCGGTGTCCGGCGAGCATTTCCTCAAGGCCCGCTACCTTGCTGTCGATCAGCGGTTCGATGGCTTCCAGGTGCCGGCGCACCCGTTCATCACGCACGTTCCGGTTCAGCCGTTGCTGGGCGTCGTCGATCAGCGGGCGGGCTTTCAGGTAGCCCGGCAGGAAGTCCTCGCGCCCGGTCAGCAGGTAGCCGCGCACGCTGGCGGCCGCCTCGGCGAGCAGGGTATGCACGGTCTGGATATCGCCCTGGACGCGCAGCACCCGGCGTACGTCCTCTTCGGCGTGGGCAGTCTGGCGTTCGGTGATGTAGATCAGCACCAGCGACATCAGCAGGATCACCAGCGGCAGGGAGATCGCCACCAGCGCCTTGCCCCGCAGCGGCAGGTCGATCCAGCGTCGGGCGGAAAGCAGCCTCACGGTTGCGCCACCAGGCCCAGGGCGATGCCGCGAACCGCGGCCTGGGTGCGGTCCGCTGCGCCGAGCTTGCCGATGACCCGTTCGACATGGGCCTTGGCGGTCCCGGTGGTAATGCCCAGCCTTTCGCCGATTTCACGGTTGCTCAGACCGCCGGCCACCAGCCCGAGCACCTGCCGCTCGCGGGCGGTGAGGTTTTCGCTGGCCGCCGCACCCTGGCCGTGGCGTTCGGTCATGCGCCGCAGCAGACGGGCGCTGACCGCATTGTTCAGCGCCTCCTCGCCGCGCGCGACCCGTTGCAGGGCATCGATCACCTCGTCACGGCGTGCGTCCTTGAGCAGGTAGCCCACGGCGCCGGCCTGCATGGCCGCCTCCAGGTGATCCGGGCTGTCGTCCATGGTGAAGATCACCACTTTCAGCGCCGGCATTTTCTGTTGCAGGATCCGCGCCGCGCCCAGGCCGTTGAGCACCGGCATGCGGATGTCGAGGATGGCGATGTCGGGCTGTAGCCGTTCGCACAGCTCCACGGCCTGCTGGCCGTCGCAGGCCTGGCCGATCACGTCGAATTGCGGATGGCCGGCGAGCAGGGCGACGAAGCCGGTACGGGTGACCTCATGGTCGTCGGCCAGGACCAGGCGCAGGGCGGCTGTCATTGTGCGGTTTCCTCCAGGGTGCAGGGCACGCTGATCGACAGTTGCGTGCCGCGCTGTGCGCTGCTGATGCAGGTGAATGTGCCGCCGAGCAGGCTGGCGCGTTCCTGCATCGTCGCCAGCCCCAGGTGGCGGGCGTCGTGGGCCGCGAGCGCCAGGGCCGGGGTAAAACCTTCGCCATTGTCGGCCACCCGCAACAGAGCCTGGCCGTCGCGCACTTCCAGGGCCAGTTGCACCTGGCTGGCCCGGGCATGTTTGAGAATGTTGTTGATGCCTTCCTGGGCGATCCGGAACAGGGCGATCTCCACCGGGCTCGACAGGCGCGCCGGGTCGCGGGCTGTCCACTGCACCTGGATGCCGGCGTCACGCAGGCGGTCGGCTTCCTTGTCCAGAGCAGTGAGCAGGCCGAAATCGTCGAGTACGCTGGGGCGCAGTCCGGCGATCAACTGGCGCCCCTCGACCACGCAATGCTGGGCCAGGTTCAGGATCGCCTGCAGGTCGGCATCCAGCGCCTGCGGCAGTGTCGGGCACCGGCCGGCGAAACCCTGCAGACGTTGATGCAGCCCGGCGAGGGTCTGGGCCAGGCCGTCATGCAGGTCGTAGGCCACGCGCCGGCGTTCGTCTTCCTGGGCGCGGAACAGTCGGCTGACCAGATCCGACAGGGTGCGATCGCGCACGATCAGCGTGCTCAGCAGGCGGTCGTTTTCCAGGTGGGCGGCCAGCAGGGTGGCGAGCAGTTGCAGGGATTCGAGGTCTTCGTTATCGGGCGCGGCAATACCGGTGCTGTTGGCCAGCACCAGGAGGCCGAAGGCCCGGTCGTCGCCTCCGCGCAATGGCACCCGCAGCACCCGGGACAGCAGGGCGCCGGGCTGTTCCTGCCAGCAGGGGCTGCGCAGCGAGGTATCGATCTGCTGCTCCAGGCTGTTCAGGCGCTCCTGGCTGCCCAGGCTCGCGCTGCTGTGGACCCGGCCATCGGCCGCGTGCTCCAGCAGAACCCCGTGATCCATGGCGAGAAACGCGCAGGCGCGGACAAGCACGCGTTCGCGCATGGCCGCCGGGGACAGCCGGGTCAGTTCCTGGCCGGTGTCGACCAGCAGGCGCAGGCGCGCCGCGCGACTTTGTGACTGCCGGTACTGGGTGCGGATGGCGAGGGCGCTGCCCGGATCATGAGGCAGGTTTTGCATGGTCGGGCTCCGACGCTTCGAGAGGCGTGCCCGTACGGGCGAGGGGGCTATTAAACCGTGTAACCGGGCCGTGGGCTATCTGCCGAATGGCATAGGTAAAAGGCTCCGGTTGGCCGATGGCGGCCGGGGCGGCGCCGGGCAAAGTGCAGCCATCGGACATCACTGGAGAGTTGCAATGCACATGAAGACTTCGGCCCTGGTACTGCTGGCAGCCCTCAGCGCCCCGTTTGCCCAGGCTGCGCAAACGGCCCCCTATGTCTACCACGACGTCGCCGCGCAGCCGGCAAACCAGAAGGACCGCGAGATCGCCGGCCTGTTCGATCGCTGGAACGCGGCCCTCAAGAGCGGCAACGCCCAGGCGGTGGTGGACCTCTATGCGCCGGACGCCATGCTGCAGCCGACGGTCTCCAACCAGGTGCGCACCACGCCGGCGCAGATCAAGGACTACTTCGACCACTTCCTGGCGCTCAAGCCGATCGGACAGATCAACTACCGCGACATCCATCGCCTGGGCAACGATGTGGCGATCGACAGCGGCGTCTACACCTTCACCCTGACCGGGACCGATGGTTCGACCCGTCAGGTGCAGGCCCGCTACACCTTCGTCTATGAGCAACTGAACGGTCAGTGGAAGATCCTCAACCATCACTCTTCGGCGATGCCGGAACTGCAGGCCAGGCACGCAGCCAAGTGATCCCGATGGCCTAGGCCGGGGACATGTCCCTGGGGGCATGGCCGGCAAGCATGAAGAACACCGCGACCGCCAGCAGGCCGATCAGCACGGCCGAGGTGGTCAGCAGCACCGAGTGCGTGGTCGAGAAGGCCGCTTTTGCCGCTTCGATCACCGCACCGGCCTGCTGCGCGTCCAACTGCCGGGCCACGACATGGGCGTCACCGATCGAACGGCTGGCCTGGGTCGCCAGCGGTTGGGCCAGGCTGGCCGGCAGTTCGAGCGTGCGCCCGAACACGCTGGACATGAACACGCCGAAAAAGGTGATGCCCAGCCCACTGCCCAGTTCATAGCCGGTGGCCTCCAGCGATCCCGCCGCACCGCCCTTGCTGGCGTCGACCGAACCCATGATCGCGATGGAAGAGGCGGTCAGCCCGATGCTCAGGGCCAGGCCCAGCATTCCCAGCAGGGCCGGTACCCACAGACCGGGATGATGGAAGTCGGCGTTGGCCAGCAGCGCCAGCACCAGCGCGGAGAGGGCCAATGACA
This sequence comes from Pseudomonas sp. Tof1, assembly GCF_055390395.1. Taxonomy (NCBI): domain Bacteria; kingdom Pseudomonadati; phylum Pseudomonadota; class Gammaproteobacteria; order Pseudomonadales; family Pseudomonadaceae; genus Pseudomonas; species Pseudomonas sp. Tof1. The sequence goes on from NZ_AP024344.1 coordinate 3,203,144, forward strand.
GGCTCGCCACCAGGCGCAGGCCGAACAGGTGGGTGAGATGGCCCGCGCAGGGGCCGCCGATCGCTGCGGCCGCCATGATCGGGATCATGAAGATCCCGGCCTGCAACGGCGTCTTGTCCAGCACATACTGCAGTTCCTGGGCGAGGGTCAGTTCCACCCCGGCCAGCGCCCCGCAGGCGACCAGGGCCATGATCATGCCCGCCAGGATCGCCGGATGCGAGAACAGCGACAGGTCCAGCATCGGGCTTTCGGCGCGTAGTTGCAGGCGGACGAACAGCGTCAGCAACAGCAGGCCGAAAGCCAGGATCCACAGGGTGAGCACCAGCGGTTGTGTCCCGGCGACCCCGGTCTTGATGCCATACACCAGCGCAATGATGCCGGCGATCAACACCAGCGCCTGGCCAAAGGCCCAACCGCCGGGCGTGGTGATCTCGCGGCGGGGCAACAGCACGAAGGCGGACAGCACCACGACCAGCACCACCGGCACGTTGATCAGGAACACCGAGCCCCACCAGAAGTGCTCCAGCAGCATACCGCCGATCAGCGGCCCGACCGCCGCCCCTGCGGCACCGACGGTACCCCATAGGCCCAAGGCCATCGCTCGCTCCCTTTCATCCTCGAAGGTCCTGCGAATGATGCCCAGCACGCAAGGCATGATCATCGAACCGCCAAGGGCGAGCAGCACGCGGGCGCCAATCAGCATGGCCGGACTCGGGGCAAAGGCCGCCAGCAGGGAAGCGATCCCGAACACCAGCAACCCTGTCAGCAGAATGCGTCGGTTGCCGATCCGGTCGGCCAGGGTGCCCATGGGCACCAGCAGGCCGGCCATCAGCAGCGGATAGATGTCGATGATCCACAGCACTTCGGTGCCGGAGGCGCCCAGTGCCAGGGTCAGTGGCGGAATGGCGATGTGCAGGATCGTCATGTCGATCACCACCGGCAGGAAGGCCAGCATCACGGCAAACAGGATCAGCCAGCGTTTGGCCGAGGAAGGGGAAAGAGGCATGGGCACTCGACGGAATCATTGCGCAAGGTCCTAGTGTGCCTCGCAACGGTCGAGAGGAATGTGAGGGATTGTGAAGCTTTGTGTCCATCTGGACATGGATGCCGAACGGGGCTGGTTCGAGCTGGCCCCGTCAGGCGAATGGAACGCCCACCCGCAGGCGGGCTCCAGGGTCACGGCAAGGCGTACGCCATCACATAATCCCCGCGGTCGGTCGATTGCCGCGCGCCACCGGCGGTGATCACCACGTACTGCTTGCCGGTCTTCGGTGACACGTAGGTCATTGGGCCGCCCTGGCTGCCCACGGGCAGGCGGGATTTCCAGATCTCCTTGCCGTTGCCACTGTCGAAGGCGCGCAGGTAGAAGTCCTGGGTGCCGGCGATGAACACCAGGCCGCCCTGGGTCGACAGGGTGCCGCCGAGGGTCGGCAGGCCGATCGGCAGCGGCAGGTGCATGCGGATGCCCAGGGGGCCGGTGTCTTCGACGGTCCCGACCGGGACCTGCCAGGCGATCTGGCGGGTCTTCATGTCGATGGCGGTCAGGGTACCGTAGGGCGGGGCCTGGCACGGAATGCCGGCGACCGACAGGAAGCGGTTCTTGTTCACCGCATACGGCGTGCCCTTGAGCGGTACCGCGCCCATGCCGGTGTTCAGCGCTTCACCACCGCCTGCGGCGGTACCCTTGTTGGCCGAAGGAATCATCTGGATCCACAGGCCCAGGCGCATGTCGTTGACGAAAATGAAGCCATTGACCGGGTCGGTGGACAGGCTGCCCCAGTTCATGCCGCCCAGGGAACCCGGGAAGCTCAGCGACAGGTCGGTGCCCGGCGCGGTGTAGAGGCCGTCGTAGCGCATCTTCTTGAAGTCGATACGGCACAGCAACTGGTCGAACGGGGTCGCGCCCCACATGTCCGACTCGGTCAGGGTCTGGGCGCCGATCTGCGGCATGCCCACCGATTTCGGCTGGGTCGGCGAGTAGGGCTCGTTGGGGATGTTGGCGGCCTTGACCGGCACTTCCTCGACCTTGGTCAGCGGCTTGCCGGTGGCGCGGTCGAGCACGTAGATCTGCCCGGCCTTGGTGCCGATGACCACGGCCGGCACCTGCTTGCCGTCATCCCGGGTGAAGTCGATCAGGCTCGGCTGCATCGGCAGGTCGAAGTCCCAGAGGTCGTTGTGCACGGTCTGGTAGACCCACTTCTCGGCGCCGGTGCTGGCATCCAGCGCGACGACCGAGGCGCCGTACTTGTGGTTCAGCGCGGTGCGCTCGACGCCATAGATGTCGGTGGACGAGCTGCCCATCGGCAGGAACACGGTGTTCATCGCCGGGTCGTAGGACATCGGCGCCCAGCTGTTGGGGGTGCTGCGCACGTAGGTCTTGCCTTCGGCCGGTGCCTGCCTGTCCTGCGGGTTGCCCGGGTCGAATGCCCAGCGCATGGCGCCGGTGATCACGTCGAAACCACGGATCACGCCACCGGGCATGTCGGTCTGGACGTTGTCGGCGACACGGCCGCCGACCACCACGGTGGTCCCGGCCATCAGCGGCGCGGACGACAGTTGGTAGTAGGAGTCCGGTACATCACCGAGACCGGCTTTCAGGTCGACCTGGCCATGGTTGCCGAAGCCCTCGCAGAAGGCGCCAGTGTCGGCGTCCACCGCGATCAGGCGGGCATCGATGGTGTTGGTCAGCAGGCGACGCTGGCAGTTGGCGCCGGCCGGCACGCTGGCGGCGATCACCGGCACGCTGTTGGGTTGGGACGGCTGGACCAGCGGCTGGGTCGCATCGAAGTAGGCCATGCCGCGGCAACGCTGCCAGACCTTGGTCTGGGCGTTGATCTGGTTCTTCCACAGTTCCTTGCCGGTGTCGGCATCCAGCGCGATCAGGTTGTTGTGCGGGGTGCAGATGAACACCTTGTCGCCGACCTGCAGCGGGGTCAGCTGGTCCTCGGCACCGTTGCCGTCGCTGATGGCCACGTCGCCGGTGTGGTAGGTCCAGGCCACCTTCAGCTGATTGATATTGGCACGGTTGATCTGGTCCAGCGCGGCGAAGCGGCTGCCGCCCTCGGTGTTGCCGTAATGCGCCCAATCCTTCTGCGCCTTGGCCGGATCGACCGGTGTCAGTGCCGGGCCGTTACCGGTGGCCGGCACGGTGGGGTGAGCGACGAACATGTTGCCCACCGCCCAGACCAGAGCGATCGCCAGTACCCCGGCCACGCCGTAGGCGCCGCGTCCGGCTGTGCGGCCGGAGGCCCGCACCAGGGTCGGGTAGACCAGCGCGACCACCAGGCCGATGACACTGAACATGAACAGGCGGGAGAACATTGGCCAGAAGCTGCGATCGGTGTCCACCAGTGCCCAGATCGCGGTGCCGATCAGGAACGCGGCGAACAGCCAGGCGCCACCCGGCTTGCGGCGGGCGATCAGGAGCCCGGCGCTGGCCATGACCAGGCCGCCGATCAGGAAGTATCCGCTACCGCCCAGGGTGACCAGGCGCACGCCGCCAGCGGCCAGGGCAAGGCCGAGCAGGGCGATGACGATGCCCAGACCGGAAAGGATGAATCTGCTGAGGCCGCGGGCCTGAGAAGGTTGTGTCATACAAGAACGTCTCGCTGTGTGAATGCGGGCGACTATACCCTTAGCTTGCTAATTAACTGAATAGTTAATTTGAAATAATGCGACAAAATTTCGCAAGGGTCTGCCTTGACAAACGCAGATTAGCTCTCGTTGGCACGCTGTGCCCGCCACGCCGTCCTGATTTTCGCGGTGTCGAGGGCAGGGCGATCCGAACCTGCCCAGGGCTTCGGAAATTTATACAAAAACTTGTACAAGGATATATGCTTGTACAATATTCTCCGCTTCCGGTGTCCTGGTCATGACATGTAGAACCTCGGCGCTCAGCCTGTTCGTCCTCGGCCTGCTGCTGACGATCACGCCCCCGCCTGGGCGGATTGGCGCTCCGGGCTGCCGGGAGCGCGGCTGATCGGCACGGGCGAGTTCACCTGGTTCGGCCTGCGCCTGTACAGCGCCCAGGTCTGGAGTGCGGGGCCGGTACAGGGCTGGCAACAGCCGTTCGCCCTGGATCTGATCTACCACCGGTCGTTGTCCCGGGACACGCTGGTACAGGCCAGCCTGGATGAAATCCGCCGACTGGCCGACGGGCCGCTGCCCCCTGCCACCGAGGCGCGTTGGGCGCAGGCAATGCGCGAGGCATTCGTCGATGTCCGCCCGGGCATGCGCATCACCGGGCTGTATCTGCCGGGCCAGGGCTGTCGTTTCTATGTCGACGATCAACTGAGCCGGGAAATCGCCGACCCGGCCTTTGCCCGGTCGTTCTTCGCCATCTGGCTCGACCCGCGCGCCCGTGACCCACAACTGCGCCAGCGCCTGCTCGGCCTGGCGGGGAATTCGTCAGGAGAGTGAGCATGTACAGAAGTCTGCTGTTGATCTGCTGCCTGCTGTTGGGCAGTTGCGGCAACGTTGATGTCGATCGTTATGCCGGGGAGCAGCCGCGCCTGGACCTGGTGGAGTTCTTTTCCCGACCGGTGCAGGCCTGGGGCATGTTCCAGAAGCGTTCGGGCGAAGTGGTCAAGCGCTTCCAGGTGCGCATCGACAGCCGCCGTGAAGGGCAGAGCCTGATTCTCGACGAGCATTTCCTCTACAGCGACGGGACCCGCCAGCAGCGGACCTGGACGCTCACCCCGGATGGCCCCGGTCGCTGGCGCGGGACGGCCGGTGACGTGATCGGCGAGGCACGGGGGCAGGTCGCCGGCAATGCCTTGCGCTGGCGTTATCGCCTGGATCTGCCGGTCGATGGCCGGCACTGGGCAGTCGACCTGGACGACTGGATGTACCGCATGGATGACGACACCCTCATCAACCGCTCGAGCATGAGCAAACTCGGCGTGGAGATCGGGCAGATCACCCTGTTCTTCCGCCGCCTGCCGGAGGGCACACCATGAACCTGCAACACCTGACCGAGCTGGCCCACGCCGGCGCCATCGATGAGCTTGAACTGCTGTCCCTGGAGGGCGGTTTCTATGTCCTGCGCGCACTGACCGGGACCGGGCCGCAAACCTTGTGCGATGCCCGAGGCGAGGTGATGCACCTGCGCTCGACCACCGAACTGCGACAATTGCTCGCCGATGTACCGCCGTTGCGCTGCACGCTGGTGCAGCACGTGGTGCACGATGAGATGTGCGGGCAGCGCAGCGGCCCGATCGAACCCCTGCGGGTGCCGGTGACGCTGGCCAACCAGTGGTAGCGCAGGCGGTGCGGCTGGGCCTGGTGCTGGGCGACCAGCTTTCGTTCGATTTGGCGGTACTGCGCGCACTGGACCCGACGCGCGATGTCCTGCTGATGGCCGAGGTCGAGGGTGAGGCGCGCTACGTGCCCCATCATCCACAGAAGATCGTGCTGATCTTCAGCGCCATGCGCCATTTCGCCCAGGCCCTGCGTGAGCGTGGCTGGCGGGTGCATTACGTGCCGCTGGACGATCCGGGCAATACGGGCAGCATCGCCGGCGAGCTGCGCCGCTGGCAGGCCGGGCTGGGCGTTGAGGAACTGCACGTGACCGAGTGCGGCGAATGGCGCCTGGAACAGGCCCTGCGCGACTCCGGGTTGCCCCTGGTCTGGCACCGTGATACCCGCTTCCTGTGCTCGCGGGAAGCCTTCGCGCGCTGGGCTGCCGGCCGCAAGCAATTGCGCATGGAGCACTTCTACCGGGGCATGCGCAAACGCTGCAACCTGTTGCTGGAGCCCGACGGTCGCCCGGTGGGCGGTGCCTGGAACTTCGACGGCGACAACCGCAAAGCGTTGCCCCGGGGCTTGCGCGGGCCATTCCCGGCACATTTTGCCCGGGATGCGACCACGGCGGCGGTCGTGGACCTGGTCCGTGAGCGTTTCCCTGAGCACTACGGCGCGCTCGACACCTTCGACTATCCGGTGACCCACGACCAGGCACGGGAGCTGTGGGCGCATTTCCTCGAGTTCGGCCTGGCGGCCTTCGGCGACTATCAGGATGCGATGGCCGAGGGCGAGCCCTATCTTTTCCATGCCCGTATCAGTGCCGCGCTGAACATCGGCCTGCTGGATGTCCGCCAGCTGTGCGAAGACGTCGACAGCGCTTGGCGCGAGGGGCGGGTGCCCCTCAACGCCGCCGAGGGTTTCATTCGCCAATTGATCGGCTGGCGCGAGTACGTGAGGGGCATCTACTGGCTGCGCATGCCCGAATACGCCGGGCTCAACTACCTGGGTAACGAGCGTGGATTGCCGGAGTTCTACTGGACGGGGAAGACCCGCATGCGCTGCATGGCCCAGGTCATCGGCCAGACCCTGGAACTGGGCTACGCCCACCATATCCAGCGGCTGATGGTCACCGGCAATTTTGCGCTGCTGGCCGGGATCGCGCCGCCTGCGATCTGCGAATGGTACCTGGCCGTCTACCTGGATGCCTTCGACTGGGTTGAACTGCCCAACACCCTGGGCATGGTGATGCATGCCGACGGCGGCTACCTGGGGTCCAAGCCCTATTGCGCCAGTGGTCGCTATATCCAGCGCATGTCCGACCATTGCAAGGCGTGCAGCTACAAGGTCGAGCGGGCGGTGGAGGAGGATGCCTGCCCATTCAATGCGCTGTACTGGCATTTCCTCATCCGCCATCGCCAGCCGCTGGCGGCCAACCCGCGGCTGGCCCTGGTCTATCGCAGCCTCGACGGCATGTCGCAGGCACGGCGTGAGGCCTTGTGGCAGCGTGGCGAGACCTTGCTGCAGCGCCTGGACAGTGCCGAGGTGTTATGAAAAGGCCACTTGCGGGGCCGTTCGAGCGCGGGTTTCCGGCAGGGCGAGCAACACCAGCATGAAGGCGGCCGCGGCGATGGCGGCCAGCGTCAGGAAGGCGGCATCGTAGCCGGCCGACTGGACCACCAGCCCGGCGAGCCCCGGGCTCAGCGCCGCACCGAGGCCGAACACCGTGCTCAGCGCACCCAGGCTGACATTGAAGCGGCCACTGCCCTCGGTCAGGTCCTTGACCACGATCGGGAACAATGCGCCGAAGATCCCCGCGCCGATGCCGTCGAGCAGTTGCACGCCGACCAGCCAGAACGGGTTGTCGGAGACCACGTAGAGTGCGCCGCGCAGCGGCAGGATGAGAAAGCCGGCGAGCAGGAAAGGCTTGCGCCCCCATTGTTCGGCCTTGGCGCCCACCAGCAGTGCCATCGGTACCATCACCAGTTGCGCCGCGACGATGCAGGCGGAAGTGAGCGGCGTGGCCAGGTGCAGATCGACCTGCGACAGCTTCTGGCTCACCAGCGGCAGCATCGCCGCGTTGGCCAGGTGGAAGAGGGCGCAGCACACGGCGAACAGCAGCAGGGTGCGGTTATGCAGCAACAGCGCAAGGCCGGCCGGGTGAGCGTCGCCCGCTGGCAGATGGGCCAGGCCACGTGCCACCTGGTGATCGATGGCCGCGCCGGGTATCCGACTGACCGCGATGAGGCTGGCCACCGTCATCACCGCCATCAGGTAGAACACCACCACGGGCCCGTACAGGTAGGCCAGGCCACCGGCCAGCAGGGCCGAGCAGGCATTGCCGGCGTGGTTGAAGGTTTCATTGCGGCCCACGCGCCGAGTAAAGGCCTTGGGGCCGGTAAGGCCCAGGGAAATGGCGGCAATGGCCGGGGCGAACACCGAGCCGGCCAGGGCGCTGGCGGTCTGCGTCAGGGCCACCAGCCCGAACGACGAGACCATCGGCAGCAACAGACAACTGCCGGTGACCAGCAGGGCGGCGATCACCACCACCGCGCGCTTGGCTGGCGTCCTGTCGATCAGCGCGCCGGCCGGCGTCTGGGCCAGCAGTGCAGCGATGCCGGCCAGGGTCATGACCAGGCCGATGCTCGCCGGCTGCCATTGGTGCACGGCCAGCAGATAGATCGCCAGGTAAGGCCCGAGGCCGTCGCGCACGTCCGCTAGGAAAAAGTTCAGCCAGTCAAGCGCACGGTTGGAGGAAGCGGTTTGCCGGAAGTCGTTCAAGGATGCGATCTCGATTGGCCAGAGGAGGGGGACACCATCAGCATGTGCCTTGCCGGCCTGTTTCAGCCGACATGCAGGCGGTTGCGCCCGGCCTCCTTGGCGATGTAGAGCGCCTGGTCGGCACGTTCGAGCAGTGGCTGCCAGTTGTCGAGGTCAGTTTTCGTGGCGCAGGCAATGCCAATGCTGACGGTCACCTGTGCAAAGGGACTGCTCGGGTGAGCGATAGGTTCCAGAGCCAGGCGTTCGAGCATCAGGCGCGCGACCACGGTGGCGCCGGCGCTGTCGGTATCGGGCAGGATCACGGCCATCTCTTCACCGCCGTAGCGCGCCAGCAGGTCGGGTGGACGGCGAATGCAGGTCGAGAGCAGCCGGGCCACCTGTTGCAGGCAGGCGTCGCCGGCGGGGTGGCCGTAGGTGTCGTTGTAGCGCTTGAAATGATCGATATCGATCATCAGCAACGCCAGCGATGTCCCGTTACGACGGGCTCTGCCGACTTCCTGCTCCAGGGCTTCGTCAAAGCAGCGCCGGTTGGCGAGGCCGGTCAGGGCATCGTGCATCGCCAGGCGTTCGAGTTGCTGGTTGCTGTCGAGCAACTGTTGCTGGGTCAGCCGCAGTTCGTTTTCCACCGCGATACGGCGGTTGATATTGCGTATCAGCATCCAGCCGATGGTGCCTGTGACCACCAGCAGACCACACACCACCAGCAACGACAGCAGTGCCTCCAGTTGCCAGGCCGCCAGGGCTTCACGCTTGCCCAGGGCCACGGTGGTCACCAGGGGCAGCTTGTCGCTCTTGCGAAACGCGTACAGGCGCTCCACCCCGTCCAGGCTGGAGGTGAAGGAGGCGGTGCCCACCGTCTTGTCGATCAGGTACTTGGCGTAGATCGGCGACTTGGAGAAGTTGCGACTCATGTCCTGCTCCCGAAACGGGTAGCGCACCAGCATCGAGCCGTCGGTGTAGGACAGACCGATGGCGCCCTCCTGGCCCACGTCGATCTGGCCGAACAGGCGCAGGAAGTTCTCCACCCCCAGCGTAACGGCCACCACGCCGGCGAACCCGCCGTCGGCGTCGTTGAAACGGCGACTGATGGTGATCACCCATTCATTGTTGGTGCGGCTGCGGATGGGCAGGCCGATGAACGGCTCGCGCGATGGGTCGTCGCGGTGATGGATGAAGTAGGCCCGGTCGCTGCTGTTGGCACCGACCGGTATCGGGCGGTTGGACGACATCAGCCAGTGTCCGTGCCTGTCGTACACGGTAATGCCGCTCATCTGCGGCATCAGGGGCTGCTGGCGGCTGACCAGTTGGCTCAGGCGTTCGATCTGGGCGGGCCCGCTGCCTTCGGTTTCCAGGCGCTCGACCAGGCCGAGCAGCAGCAGTGAGCTCTGCCTGACGATGCCTTCGGAATAGGTGGATAACGCCTGGGTCAGGTTCAGGCTGTGGGTGTTGATTTCCTCCAGCGCCCGCTCGCGGGAGGCCATCACTTTCCAGAGCGTCAACGAGGCGAGTGAGCAACCGATGATCGATAGCAGAAGGACAACGAGGTGGATGTCACGCTTCACGTCAATACCTGATAGGAGTCCGAATTCCTGGGCCGGCGACCCTTTCCGAAGGGGGCATAGCACAAAGCCATTCCTGGTTTCGGGCAAAGGATACAGGGACTCGGGTCGGGATGCAGTAGCCAGTCGGTGGCAGGCGCCTGCAAGGGGGACTGCGCCCGCTTGCACTCGAGTCGCAGGCGCACCGCACGGACAAGGGGCACCTGCCAGGAAAAACCTCGATGAACGAAAGGTCCGGTTACGGGGGACGTCAGGCCATGTAGTCTTTGGGCGGTGCCGGCAGATCGGCTAGCAGGTCCCTGAGCCCGGTGCACCACTGGTTGCGGATCTGGGCGTAGTAGGGATCGTCCTGGGTGATGCGATAGCTTTGCGCCGGCCCGAAAGCGTCCTTGCGATACACCAGCAGGTCCAGGGGCATGCCCACCGACAGGTTGCTGCGGATGGTCGAATCGAACGAGATCAGGCCGCAACGCAACGCCTCGCCCAATGACGTCTGGTACGTCAGGTTGCGATCGAGGATCGGTTTTCCGTACTTGCTTTCCCCCAGTTGCAGGAACGGCGTGTCCTCGGTGGCCTGGATGAAATTGCCTTGCGGGTAGATGCTGTAGAGGCCCATCGGTCCGCCGGCAATCTGCCCACCGACCAGAAACGAGCAGCTCAGGTCGACCTTGCTCGCCAGTTTGCTGCGATCGCGGATGACGACCTCACGGATGGTTTCGGCCACCAGCACCGTTGCGTCATAAAGCGTACGGACATTCAACAGGTGGTTGCCCGTGCCGTTGCAACGCTGTCTGAGCAGGTTGACCACCGATTGCGAGGTGGCCAGGTTGCCCGCGCTCTGCAGAACGAGCAGCCGCTCGCCCGGCGTGCTGAAAATGAACAGTTTGCGAAACGTCGAGATCTGGTCGATCCCGGCATTGGTGCGTGAATCGGAGACAAACACCAGCCCGTCGGCAAGGTGCATGGCCACGCAGTACGTCATGTGTTTTACCTGTGTACGTTGGATGCCCCGCCGTCATGGCGACGGCGGGGCGCGCGGGTTGAAGTGGAGGGGCCTACTGTTGCTGTTGCCCCTGTGGGAGCGAGGTGACCTTGACCTGCGCCAGCATCGACTCGGCTCCGCCTCCGCGGCGCATGCCGCGTACCGGACAGGCATCGAGGTAGTCCAGGCCCACCGCCAGTTTCAGGTGACGATCGGGCCTGGCCAGCCGATTGGTCACGTCGAAGCTGTACCAGCCATCCTCCAGCCAGGCCTCGGCCCAGGCGTGACTGGCCAGGTGGTTTTCATCCTCGGTGCACAGGTAGCCGGAGACGTACCGGGCCGGGATCCCCAGGCTGCGGGCGCAGGCAAGAAATGCATGGGTATGGTCCTGGCACACGCCCACCCCGGCGGCGAACGCCTCGGCCGCGGTGCTGTCGACCGCGGTCGTGCCAGGGCTGTACGGCATGCGCTCGGCCAGGCCCGCCATCAGTTCGATCAGGGCGGCACGATCACGGCGGCGGCCGCAACGTTGTGTGGCAAAGTCGATCAGGGCCGCGTCGGCCAGGGTCAGGCGGCTGGTACGCAGGAACGGCAAGGGCGACTGGCTGTCGTGTTCGACTTCCAGCGACTGGTCGATTTCCACCTGCCCGCAGGCACTCAGCGCCAGGGCGCTGTGGGGCTCTTCCAGGGTCAGGACGTGCAGCACGTTGCCATAGGGGTCGATCTGGCTCCGTACCTGGCGGGGCATCTGCACGCGCCAGTCGAGGATCTGCTGGCGCTCGGTGCTCTTGGGCGTCAGGCGCAGGAACTGGATGCTTGCGCTCACCGGGTTGGCGTAGGTGTAGCGAGTGTCGTGGTGTATGGCGAGCTTCATACGACCTCCAGGTAGGAGTGGTGAACCGTCTGGCCGAGTTGGCGGATGCATTCGATGAAATCGGTCAGCCAGGGGTGCAGGCCGGCCTCCAGGATCTCGTCGATGTCGGTGTAGCGCAGGCGCGCGTTGAGTTCCGCGGCCATGCGCTGCGAGGCGCGGCCACTGTTGCTGGGCAGGCCGGCGAGGATGTGGTCCAGTTCTTCGATGCACGCATGCAGTGAGCGCGGCACGTCGGCGCGCAACAGCAGCAGTTCGGACACCTGCCTGGCGCTGGGGGCATTGCGGTAGATCTCGTTGAAGGCCTCGAACGCCGACAGGGCGCGCAGCAGGGCGCTCCACTGGTAGTAGCCGCGGGCCGAATGGTCGCTGACTTCCTCCGACGCCTCGCCGAACATCTCGTAACGCACGTCCAGCAGGCGCAGGGTATTGTCGGCCCGCTCGATGAAGGTTCCCAGGCGGATGAAACAGTAGGCATCGTTGCGCATGATGGTGCCCGCCGTGGCGCCACGGAACAGGTGCGAGCGCTCCTTGACCCAGTCACAGAACTGGCTCATGCCGTAGCGGGCCAGGCCATTGCTGGCGATCTTGCGCATTTCCAGCCAGGTGGCGTTGATGTTCTCCCACATGTCGGCGGTGATCCGCCCGCGCACCGCATGGGCATTGGTGCGCGCCGCCTGCAGGCAGCAGTAGATGCTGCCGGGGTTGGTTTCGTCGAAGGCGAAAAAATGCAGCATGCGCGCGGTGTCGAGCGCGTCGTGGCGCCGGTTGTAGTCATCCAGGGTGCCTGCCGCCAGCAGCGACATGGCCAGCTCGGCCTGGCCGTCGGTGCGGCCGGCCTGGGGCATCAGCGACAGCGAGTAGCTGACTTCGAGCATGCGTGCCAGGTTCTCGGCGCGCTCCAGGTAACGGGACATCCAGTAGAGGTCCGCAGCGGTTCTTGAAAGCATGTGTCAGTCCTCCACTACCCAGGTGTCCTTGGTGCCGCCGCCCTGGGACGAGTTCACCACCAGCGAGCCTTCACGCAGGGCCACCCGCGTCAGGCCACCGGGGACCAGGCGGGTTTCGCTACCCGACAGGACGAACGGCCGCAGGTCGATATGACGCGGCGCGATGCCGTTCTCGACGAAGGTCGGGCAGGTCGAAAGGCTCAGGGTCGGTTGGGCAATGTAGGCCTCGGGGCGGGCCTTGAGCCGCGCGCGGAAGTCTTCGATTTCCGCCGCCGTGGCGGCCGGCCCGACCAGCATGCCGTAGCCGCCGGAGCCCTGGGTTTCCTTGACCACCAGTTCCGGCAGGTGCGCCAGCACGTGGGACAGCTCCTTGGGGTTGCGGCATTGCCAGGTCGGGACGTTCTTGAGGATCGGTTCCTCGTCGAGGTAGAAGCGGATCATGTCGCCGACGTAGGGGTAGATCGACTTGTCGTCGGCCAGGCCGGTGCCCACGGCATTGGCCAGCACCACGTTGCCCGAGCGGTAGGCGGCAATCAGGCCGGGCACCCCGAGCAACGAGTCGGGAGTGAAGGACAATGGGTCGAGGTAGGCGTCGTCGAGGCGCCGGTAGATCACGTCCACCTGTTTCGGGCCGGCGGTGGTGCGCATGAAGACATGGTCGTCGCGCACGAACAGATCGGCCCCTTCGACCAGTTCCACGCCCATCTCCCGGGCCAGGAACGCGTGTTCGAAATAGGCGCTGTTGAAACGACCCGGGGTCAGCACCACGGCGGTGGGGTTGTCCAGCGGGCTGGCGCTCTTGAGGGTGTCGAGCAGCAGGTTGGGGTAGTGGTCGATGGGCGCCACGCGCTGGCTGGCGAACAGCTCGGGGAACAGCCGCATCATCATCTTGCGGTCCTCGAGCATATAGCTCACGCCGCTGGGGTGCGCAGGTTGTCTTCGAGCACGTAGTAGCTGCCATCGCCGTCACGCACCAGGTCGACCCCGGCGATGTGCGCATAGATGTCGCGGTGCAGGTCCAGGCCCTGCATGGCAATCTGATAACCCTCGTTCACCAGCACCTGTTCGGGCGGGATGATGCCTTGCTTGAGAATGCGCTGGTCGTGATAGACGTCGGCCAGGAACAGGTTCAACGCCTGCACCCGTTGAATGCAGCCGCGTTCGACCATTTGCCATTCGCTGGCCTTGATGCTGCGGGGGATGATGTCGAAGGGGATCAGGCGCTCGGTGCCCTGTTCGTCCCCGTAGAGGGTGAAGGTGATACCGGCGCGGTGGAACAGCAGGTCGGCTTCGCGACGGCGCTGCTCCAAAAGTTCGGGCGGTGTATCCGCCAGCCAGTGTGCAAACGGCTGGTAATGGGGGCGGCAGGCACCGTCCGCGTCATACATTTCGTTGAAAAAATCTCGGGACATATCGCACTCCTTGCCGTTCAAGACGACGGCATTTTCCTTCTACCTGGCTATTTCACGATGCGAGACCCTGCGAGAGATGATCGAGTACTGGCTGTGGGGGCACCTCAGTGTGCGTTATCGACTTCCAGCGGCGCTTCGGATCGGCGCCGCTTGCCTTTCCATGCTGGTGGCCTGGCTCACATTTTTCTTTGGTGAACGAAGACTTGCGCTGGTAGGCAAGCTTTAGCAATAACGATGCCGGAAAACCGCAAGTGCAGAAATCGACCGCTTTTCCCGGGTGGGATGATCGATTTTGCGGCCTTTATATCGGTTCTCGGCGCCGGGGCCGGATGATGCGGGAAGACCAGGCGCCGGGGCTGTTCCCGCGACACAGGGTTGCGCACCAAAATGGCGCGCCGGAGGAGGGCGGTTGCACCTGGCGCAGGGACTTGCAGCGTTTAGAGGCTATCGGGGTCCCCGCAGAACATCTGAATCCGCGAACGCAGCCAGCGTTCGCCCGGATCGTTGTCCTGCGAACCGCGCCAGGCCATGTGCAGCTCGAAACTCTGCACCGGAATCGGCGGGTCCTCGGCCCGCACGCCACCGGCGGCGGTCAGGGCATCGGCGGTGTAGTCGGGGATGGTGGCGATGATGTCGGTGCCGCTGATCAGCGTACCCAGGCCGTTGAACTGCGGGACCGCCAGCACCACATGGCGCTTGCGGTCGAGTTTCTCCAGCTCGGTATCGATGAAGCCGCTCAGGTCGCCGGCGAAGGACACCAGCGCATGGGGGCGCGAACAGAAGTCATCGAGGGTCAGCGGGCCGGGCATGGTGTCGGCGCGCAGCACCTTGGGCGAGCTGCGGCGCAGCACCTTGCGCTTGGCATTGGCGGGCAGGTCGGAGGTGTAGCACACGCCAATGGAGATTTCGCCGGAACTGAGCTTGGCCGGAATCAGCAGATAGTTGACCCGGCGCACCACCAGCACGATGCCCGGCGCCTCGGCGCGCAGGCGTTTGAGCAACTGCGGCAGCAGGGCGAACTCGACGTCGTCGGACAGGCCGATACGGAACACCTGGGTGCTGGTGGCCGGGTCGAACTCGGCGGCGCGGCTCACTGCCGTGGAGATCGAGTCCAGGGCCGGCGAGAGCAGGGCGAAGATTTCCTCGGCCCGGGCCGAAGGTTCCATGCTGCGGCCGGTACGTACGAACAACGGATCGTCGAACAGGTTGCGCAGGCGCGACAGCGCCGCACTGATCGCCGGCTGGCCGAGAAACAGCTTTTCCGCGGCCCGGGTGACGCTGCGCTCGTGCATCAGGGTCTCGAACACGATCAACAGGTTCAGGTCGACGCGGCGCAGGTCGTTACGGTTCATCGGGCTCGCTTCACAGGAGGGTCAATAACGTAAGAGGTGAATCTTACGGGCAAAACCGTCTGATTCGCACTGGAAAAATGAACTTTCCTATTTCGCCGGGGAATGGCGGCGTCTGGTCCCCGATTTCGGGGCCTGTCCGGCCGGCAAAAGCGGCTTTTCTCACAGCTGCGGCCCGCTGCGGCTGACATTGTGTACAATGCCCCCGAATCAATGACAGGCATGTCGACTATTAACGGGCACGGATAGTGTTCCCCACAAAGCCCGGATAGAGTTCGTGTCATTAGAAGTTCATTTGGCGAGGTTTGCGATGTCCCGCACGATCCGTTTTCACAAGTTTGGTTCGGCCGAGGTGCTCAAGTGCGAAGAGCATGCGACGACCTTGCCCGCACCGGGCGAAGTGCAGGTGCGTGTCGAGGCGATCGGTATCAGCTGGTACGACGTGCTCTGGCGGCAGAACCTGGCGTCCTCCCACGCCCGTCTGCCGGCCGGTATCGGTCATGAGATGGCCGGCGTGGTCACGGCGGTCGGCGATGGCGTGGATGACCTGGCGGTCGGTGACAAGGTCGCCAGCTTCCCGGCCCAGAGCCCCAACGACTATCCGGTGTACGGCGAAGTGATCCTCATGCCGCGCTCGTCCCTGACCCGTTATCCGGATGTGCTGACGCCGGTCCAGGCCAGCGTTCACTACACCCCGCTGTTGATCGCCTATTTCGCCTATGTCGACCTGGCGCGGGTCAAGCCGGGGCAGTTCGCCCTGATCACCGATGCCAGCCACTGCGCCGGCCCGGCCTTCGTGCAACTGGGCAAGGCCCTGGGCGTGAAGGTGATCGCCGCGACCAAGACCGCCGAGGAGCGCGAATGCCTGCTGGCCCTGGGCGCCGAGAAGGTGGTGGTCACCGAGGAGCAGGATCTGCTGATGCAGATCAACAAGTACACCGATGGACGGGGTGTCGACATGGTCTTCGACGGCCTGGGCGGCCCGCAGATGTCGATGCTCGGCGATGTGCTGGCGCCGCGTGGCAGCCTGGTGCTCTATGGCCTGCAGGGCGGCAACCAGACGCCGTTCCCGGCCTGCGCGGCGTTCCAGAAGAACATCCAGTTCTTCGTGCACTGCATCGGCAACTTCACCGGCAAGCCGGAGCTGGGCATTGTGCAGGACCAGGCGGCAGTGCAACGGGCCCTGCGCGATATCAACCAGTTGACGGCCGATCGTGTGTTGCCGCCGATGGAGATTCGCGCGTTTCCCTTCGACGAGTTCGTCGAGGCCCATCGTTTCATGGACGCCTGTCCATGTCGTGGTCGCGTGGCGTTACAGCTCGATCCGGCCTGACGCCGGTCAAGGTGTCATCAGCCCCGTATCAGGCGACTGATACGGGGCTTTTTATTTTGTCCAATATTTTATCGCGGATGAACTTCTCCGGAATGCCTGTTTTACTGCAACTGAACTGGTTTTTTCAGAAATTCTGTATCTGTTAATCGTGCTCTAAGCACTGATAATTAACCGGTAACTTTCAGCTCAAGGAATGAGTCATGGTCGAGTTTCAGTTGTTGTACCGCAGTGGTCCAGTTGCACAAGCTTTGGGCGCCGAGTTTGCAGAGCATAGGCAGGGCCAGGCAGCGCCCGTGCGGCGGGGTGCTGCCAGCTAAGAAATTGCATGTAATCGAAGTTTGTAAGTTGATGTAAGAATATTCCTAGGAAGTTCTTTCTCCGAAAATTTCCAACGCTAACCGGCAATCAGTAATCAGGGCACTCTCGTATATCCTGCTATGGATGTTGCAGGCTCGGGGTAATACTCTTGTTGTTGCCCGACATGTTCCGGTGGCGGACGCCAAACAGGCACCTGAACATGGCAAGACCTGGCAAGCGCGGATAATACGAGCGCCGTTGGCCCGACACTGAACCCAATCCAGGTGTAAAGGCTATGAGCTCTATTCATGAGCAGGCAATGAACTATGTATATCAACAGGTCCTACAACGGTTGATGAGTTACTTCACCCGTGCCGAACGGATCGCCCTGCAGTTGTTGATCCAGCGCCTGATCGTCGCTGCCGGCGGTATCGAGCGGATCGGTGAGTTCAAGGTCATGGTGGCGCATGGTGGCGGCAAGGACAGCAGCTACACGCTGGCCTTCCTGAGGGCCGCGCAGTTGAGCATCGCCGGCCGCTCGCCGGCCACCTTCAACCTGCGTATCGCCACCTCGCGTCATGCGGGCCTGACGTCCACGGTGATGAACAACATCCATCAGGGGTATTGCGCCCTGTTCGTCTATGACGATCCGCGGGTGGAATTGCTGATGGTCGACAACCGGCACGTGCGCCCGTTCCACCATCGCACGCCGTTGTCCGACCTGGGGCGCGACCTCAATCGGCGCGACCTGCTCATGAACGGCCATCTGACGGCGGGCGATGGCCGCACGACCTTCTGCAACAACTGCTACCTGTCGATGGCCGATTTCTACGAGCGGGCCAGTTCCTGGGACCAGGGCATCGATGCGCTGATCATCGGCGATCCGCCCCGCGAGCAGAAACAGTACCTGACATGGTTGCTGCGCTCGACCGAAACGCCCGAGCGCAGCCCGCTCGGCGGGCGCGCGCTGGAATTCGAGGAGGCGGTCAGGACCTGCAACGAACTCAGCCTGGAATACTACCGGGAGCTTTACGGTGACGCCGCGACCCAGCCCCAGGGGCCGGCCATCAGTCGCTCCAGTCGCAGCCAGCCGCCGATGCTGGTCGGCGTGCATGACCTGGTGGGCAGCGACATCGAGCAGCGCTGGCCGTTGCTGACCGAGTTCCTCGGTTTCCGCTTCGACGACCTGGCGTTTCACTTCAGTGAATCCGACTGCGCCAACCCCTTGCTGATGGCGCATATGCGCGGTCTGCAGGCGCAGTATGTCAGGGGCCTGAGCTACCAGACGGGGATCACCGAATACCTGCAACTGGCCGTGGTGATGATGCGCAAGAAACGCATGTCGGCACGCCTGATCGAGCAGGCCATGGCGGCCTACGACAGCTCGGAGAAACTCCTCGGCCGCCGGGCGCTGGCCCGGGTCTACGCCCAGGAAGCCTATGGCCTGAGCGAGGGGCAACTGATCTGCCTGCTGTTCGCGCCCTTCGTCAATCAGGGCCGTGGCCTGGAACCGTTCCTGCGCCGCTGCCACCCGGGCATGCTGGTGGCTTTGCCGGAGCTGCACAAGGCGCTGTCGGGCAAGCCGGCCGGCGAGCAGGTTGAGCAGTGGCTGAGCGAGGTCAGCGGTTTGCCCCTTGAACGCCTGCAGGATCTCTACCAGAAAAAACAGGTCGACTTCAGTGCCGCCGCCTCGCTGATTGCCCGGGTCCGGGCCAGCGACCCGGACAAGCACCGTGTCGATATCATCCATCCCGACAGTGGCGAAGTCCGCAAGGAAGTCCTGTCGGGACGCTAAAGGGTTTGCGATTGACTGCCTCGAAAACTCCCGAACCCGCTTCGACCCCGACCGGACCGAGCGGCCGGACGCCGCGAACGACCCCGGAAGGCAAGCCTGCGGGCTTTGCCTACCAGGCGGTCTACCGTTACCTGGTCAGCCTGATCAACGAGGTCGAAACCGAAGCCCGGGTCAAGCTGCCCTCGTTGCGCCAGTTGTCCGAGCGCCTGAACGTGTCGATTTCCACCGTCCAGTACGCCTATTCCCTGCTGGAGAAGGAGGGGCGGGTCTATTCCCAGGCCAAGTCGGGCTATTACGCCTTGCCGGTACCCGGCGGCTCGTTCGTCAGTGGTGGGGCCGATCTGCTGGAGCGCATCTACGTGCATTCGCGCAGGCCCGGCACCCTGGTGCTGGGCAATGACGAGCCGGCGTTGCTGCTGTCGCTGGACAACCCGCTGCTGCTGCTCGAACGTGAACTGGTACGCCAGTACCCGCGGCAACAGCAGCCGCAACTGCAACCCTTTGGCGAGATGGAGCTGCGAGCCGCCCTGGCGGTGCGCTACACCACCTCGGCCCAGCGTTACTGGCATGCCGACGACGTCTATATCGGTGCCGACCTGCGCAGTGTGCTGGAAACCCTGATGGCGGCCCTGGCGTTGAAACACACCACTGTGCTGGTGGAGTCGCCCTGCGACTGGGTGATCCTGCGCCTGTTGCAGGCCGGAGGCGTCGACGTGGTCGAATTGCCGCTGGGCGGCAACGGGCTGTTCGACCTGGAACAGCTCGAACAGCTGTTGCGCACACAGCCGGTCAAGCTGCTGCTGATGTCTTCCGCGGTCAACATGCCCCGGGGCAGCCTGATGCCGGCCGAGCATCGCCAGCAGATCGCCCGGCTGCTGGAACAGTTTGGCGTGTGGTTGCTGGAGAACGACAGCCACGGTGAACTGGCCTACCAGCCCGCCGGCGCGCGCATGCGTGACCTGGTCGACCCGGATCGCCTGCTGGTGCTGGCCGGCTTCGAGCGTTTCATGGGCTGCGAGGCGCCATTCGGCTACCTGCTGTCGCGACACTTCGGGGTGGAACTGCAACGGCATTTCCTGCTGCGCTCGTTCCGCATGTCGCCGACCCGGCAGAAGGCGATTGCCCGCTTGTACGGCAGCGGGCGTCTCGACCAGCACCTGGGTATCCTGCGCCGCCTGCTGCAGGAGCGCATGTCGCAGGTCTGCCAACTGTTGCAGGAACGCCTGCCCGACAGCCTCGACTTCGTCCCGCCCCAGGGCGGCGCCACGGTCTGGGCACGGGCCCGGAGTGAAGTGGACATGCGCAAGGTCTTCGAGCACCTGCTGGAACAGCGCATCGTCATCGCCCCCGGTGAACTGTTCAGCCTGCACGGCCTGCACCGCGATTGCCTGCGCCTGAGCAGCACCTCCAACGGTCACCGCCACCTGGAGCCGGCCCTGGGCGCGCTATGCAATGCCCTGCGCCTGGAGTCCGGGCCCTGAAACCCCGTACCGGGCAACCCTTTGTCCAATTGTGTTTGCCAGACGCGGGGCGGGCTGTTATCTGTATGCATAACCAGCATTCGACAACCGTGGTCCTGCCTGCCCGTGACAACTGCGCCCCTCGACGATCCGTTTTACTACCTGAACAACTTCCACTGTGTGCTCGATTGGCTGACGCAGCGTTATGCCGATTTGCTGGATGCGCGGGAGCGGGCGTTCATCGACGACTTCGCCAGACTGCCCAGGGCCGCGCAGGCGCTGCTGGTGCGCATGGTCATGCGCAAGGGCGAGCACTTTCGCGGCAGCCGGCTGAACTACGACGAGATTGGCGATACTACCGCTGCGGTACAGCCGCTGCTGGCCCTTGGCTGGGTCCGCGATGACCTGCCGCTGGCGTTGGAGAGCCTGTTCGCTGTATTGCAGAAGGCCGAGATCGTCCAGGCGTTCCAGGCCCCGTCCAGGTTGAAGAAAACCGAGCTGTACGAGCGGCTGGCGCCGTTGCACGTCGAACCGCGGCCGTTCGCCCAGTGGTGCCCGCAGGTGCCCGACCGGCTCTACAGCCTGCAGGTGATGGACCTGTGCGACCGCCTGCGGCTGATGTTCTTCGGCAACCTGTACCAGGACTGGTCGGAGTTCGTGCTGGCCGACCTCGGCATCTTCAGCTACGAAAAGGTCGAGTTCCATGCCGACTCCCGTGGCCTGCGCAGCCGCGCCGACGTGGACGGCTACCTGCACCTGCAGGCGGCGCGGCAGGCCCTGGAGGTCGGGGAGGAGGTGGGCCGGGTGCTGGAGCAGGTCAACCGGCTGGAAACCGACAACCCCTGGCTGGAGCGTCGGCGCGGCAAGCTGCTGTTTCAACTGGGCCAGCACAGCGAGCGCCTGGAAGACCTGGCCGGCGCGTTGGCGATCTACCAGGGTTGCCGCTACCCCGGCGCCCGGTTGCGGCGTATCCGGGTGCTGGAGCGCCTGGGCGAGCACGGGTTGGCCATGACCCTGGCCGACGAGGCCCTGGCGGCGCCGGAGAGCGCCGGGGAAGAACAGCACCTGCAGCGCATTCTGCCGCGATTGCGGCGCCGGCTCGGGCTGCCGGCGGTTGCCCGAAGTGCACCGGTGCCGGTGACGCGCCTGGACTTCAGCCTGAGTTGCGAGCCGCACGAGTCGGTCGAGCAGCGGGTCGCCCGGCACCTGTGGGAAGAGCAGGGGCCGGTGCATTACGTCGAAAACACCCTGATCAATTCGCTGTTCGGCCTGCTGTGCTGGCCGGCGATCTTCGCGCCGCTGCCCGGTGCGTTCTTCCACCCCTTCCAGAGCGGGCCGGCCGACCTGCACAGCGAGGATTTCCATGCCCGCCGCGCCGAGCTGTTTGCCGCGTGCCTGGAGCAACTGGCGGATGAGCGCTACAAGCAGACCATCCGACACAACTTCGTCGCCAAGTGGGGGCTGCAGTCGCCCTTCGTGTTCTGGAACGTGCTCAGCGGGGAACTGCTCGAACAGGCGCTTGAGTGCCTGCCGGCGGCGCACCTGCGGCACTGGTTCGAACGGCTGCTGCTCGACATCAAGGCCAACCGCGCCGGCATGCCCGACCTGATCCAGTTCTGGCCTGCGCAGAAAACCTACCGGATGATCGAGGTCAAGGGCCCCGGCGACCGCCTGCAGGACAACCAGTTGCGCTGGCTGGAGTTCTGTCACCGGCACCAGATGCCGGTCGCGGTCTGCTACGTGCAATGGGCGGAGCCGGTCGCTTGAGCTATAGCATCGCCGTGCGGGCCCTGTGCGAGTTCACCGCCAAGGCCGGCGACCTCGACCTGCGTTTCACGCCGTCGCCGACCGCCCTGGAGGGCATCACCGGCCACCGCACCGTGGCCGCGCGTCGCAGCGAGGGTTATCGCGCCGAACTGGCCCTGGAGGGGCATTACCAGCAGTTGCGGGTTCGGGGCAGGGCCGATGGCTATGATCCGGCACAAAACCAACTGGAGGAAATCAAGACCTACCGTGGCGACCTCGCCAGACAGCCGGCCAACCACCGCCAACTGCATTGGGCCCAGGCCCGGATCTACGGCTGGCTGGCGTGCGAGCACCTGCAACTGAGCGAAATCCATCTGGCGCTGGTGTACTTCGATATCGTCAGCGAAAAGGAAACCCTGCTGCGTGAAACCTGGAGTGCCGCCGATCTCAAGGCGTTCTTCGAGGGGCAGTGTGCATGCTTCCTGCACTGGGCCGAACAGGAAATGGCCCATCGCAGCGCCCGCGACCAGGCCGCCCGCCAGCTGGCATTCCCCCATGGCGAGTTCCGCCCCGGCCAGCGCGCCCTGGCCGAGACCGTGTACAAGGCGGTCAGCACCGGTCGGTGCCTGATGGCCCAGGCACCGACCGGCATTGGCAAGACCCTTGGTACGCTGTTTCCGATGCTCAAGGCCCTGGCCCCGCAGCGGCTGGACAAGGTGTTCTTTCTCACCGCCAAGACGCCGGGGCGCCAGTTGGCCCTGGACGCCGCGCGAGTGCTGCACGCCAGCCAGCCAGGCCTGCCGTTGCGGGTGCTGGAGCTGGTGGCCCGGGACAAGGCCTGCGAGCATCCGGACAAGGCCTGCCATGGCGAGGCCTGCCCGTTGGCGCACGGCTTCTACGATCGCCTGCCGGCCGCGCGCGAGGCCGCCGCCGCAGTGACCCTGCTCGATCGCCAGGCACTGCGCGAGATCGCCCTGGCCCACGACATCTGCCCGTATTACCTGAGCCAGGAAATGGCCCGTTGGGCCGACTGGGTGGTTGCCGACTACAACTACTATTTCGACTTCAGCGCGCTGCTGTTCGGCCTGGCCCAGGCCAACCAGTGGCAGGTCGCAGCCCTGGTGGACGAGGCCCACAACCTGGTCGAGCGCGGTCGCCAGATGTACAGCGCCGGCCTCGACCAGCACGTGCTCGGGCAGGTGCGCAAGACGGCGCCACAGCCATTGCAGAAGGCCCTGCAGCGGTTGAACCGCGAATGGAATGCGCTGCACAAGGAGCAGGTCGCCAACTACCAGGCCTACGACCAGGCGCCGGGCAAGCTGTTGTCGGCGATGACCCTGTGCACCGCAGCCATCGGCGACTATCTCAATGACCACCCCCAGGGTCTGGATGGCGAGCTTCAGGCGTTCTACTTCGAACTGTTGCAGTTCGCCCGGGTAGGCGAGCTGTTCGACGAGCATTTCCTGTTCGATATCAGTGTGCGCGATGTGGGCCGCCGACGCTTGTCGCAACTGTGCCTGCGCAATGTGGTGCCGGCAGCGTTCCTGCGGCCACGCCTGACGGCGGCGCGCAGCAGCGTGCTGTTTTCCGCGACCCTGAGCCCCCGGCACTATTATGCCGACCTGCTGGGGCTGCCCGCCGACACGGCCTGGATCGACGTCGAGTCGCCGTTTCGGCGTGAACAACTGGACCTGCGCATCGTCAGCCAGGTTTCCACCCGTTACGTCCATCGCCAGGCGTCGCTGGCGCCCATCGTCGAGCTGCTGGCCGGGCAGTTCAGGCAGCGTCCCGGCAACTACCTGGCGTTCTTCAGCAGCTTCGACTACCTGCAACAGGTGGCGCAACTGATGGCCGACACCCACCCGGATATCCCCTTGTGGCTGCAGTCGCGGCGCATGGAGGAGAGCCAGCGCCAGGCCTTTCTCGAACAGTTCACCGAGCACAGCCAGGGCATCGGTTTCGCGGTGCTGGGCGGTGCCTTCGGCGAGGGCATCGACTTGCCCGGCCAGCGGCTGATCGGGGCCTTCATCGCCACCCTCGGCCTGCCGCAACTGAACCCGCTCAACGAGCAGATCAAGCAGCGCATGGCGGCGCTGTTCGGCTCGGGGTACGACTACACCTACCTCTACCCGGGCCTGCAGAAGGTGGTGCAGGCGGCGGGGCGGGTGATCCGTAGCCAGCAGGACAGCGGCGTGGTGGTACTGATCGATGACCGGTTCGCCGAGGCCCGGGTCCGGCAGTTGTTGCCGCGCTGGTGGCAGCTTTGATGTCGGTCACCACAGTGACTGTGTTCATGGCGGGGCGACCCGGGCTGGCGCGTCGCGCGAGCGGACCTGCTCGCGAAAGACCTGGACCGAGGTGACGATCCCCTCGACATCGAGGCCCGAGGCTTGCAGCAACTGCTCGACCGTCCCGTGTTCGATGAAGTGGTCGTCCAGGCCCAGTTGCAGGGTCGGCCGGCCACTGAGCGAGGCGGACAGGTATTCGAGGCAGGCGGCCCCGGCACCACCTTTGACGCAGCCTTCCTCCACCGTTACCAGCAGGTCGTGACTGCTGGCCAGGTGTTCTATCAGGTTCATGTCCAGCGGCTTGACGAAACGCATGTTGGCCACCGTCGCATCCAGGCGCCGGGCAGCCTCCAGGCTGGCTGACAACAGCGAACCGAAGGCCAGTATGGCCACTCGCCGGCCTGCCGGCTGGGTCGACTGTCGGCGAATCTCGCCGCGACCGATCGGCAGGGGCGTCAGCCGGGCCTGCAGCGGGACGCCGCAGCCGCTGCCTCTCGGGTAGCGCACCGCTACCGGTCCGTTGTGACACAGGCCGGTGTGCAGCATCTGCCGGCATTCGTTCTCATCCGCCGGCGCCATGATCACCAGGTTGGGGACACAGCGCAGGTAGGCCAGATCGAACGCTCCGGTATGGGTGGCACCGTCCGCACCGACCAGGCCGGCGCGGTCGATGGCCAGCAGCACGGGCAGGTTCTGCAACGCGATGTCGTGGATCAACTGGTCGTAGGCCCGCTGCAGGAAGGTCGAGTAGATCGCCACCACGGGCCTCAGGCCTTCGGTCGCCAGACCGGCGGCAAAGGTCAGGGCATGCGCCTCGGCAATGCCGACGTCGAAGTAGCGATCGGGAAAGCGCCGCTCGAACTCCACCAGACCCGAACCTTCGCGCATCGCCGGGGTGATGGCGACAACGCGCCGGTCCTGCCCGGCTTCGTCGCACAGCCAGTTGCCGAACACCTGGGCGTAGCTCTGCCGAGCGGCGGGCACGGCCTGGAGACCTTCCTGGGCATTGAATTTGCCCGTCGCGTGATACTGCACCGGGTCGCTGGCGGCCGGGCTGTAGCCGTGACCCTTTTCGGTGATGACGTGCAGCAGTTGCGGGCCGGGTCGACCTTTCAGCGCTTGCAGGGCGGGGATCAGCGCGTCGAGATCGTGTCCGTCGATGGGGCCGCTGTACTCCACGCCGAGGGCCTCGAACAGGCTGGCCGCGTCGGGCCGGGCTGTCGAGGTGGTGAGCCCGGCCAGGTGGTTGCGCAGCGCGCCGACCGCCGGGGAAATCGACATGTCGTTATCGTTGAGCAGGATCAGCAGCGGCAGGTCCGCCTGCACCCCGGCATTGTTCAGCGCCTCGTAGGCCAGGCCACCGCTCAAGGCACCGTCGCCGATCACCGCGACACAGTGGCGCCGCCGGCCCTTGATCCGCATGCCGAGCGCCATGCCCAGCGCGGCGGAAATCGAGGTGCTGGCATGGGCCGTGCCGAAGCTGTCGTACTCGGACTCCTGCCGCCGTGGAAAACCGGATATGCCGCCCTGTTGGCGAACACCGGCCATGGCCTGGCGCCGACCGGTGAGGATCTTGTGAGGATAGGACTGGTGCCCCACGTCCCAGACGATCCGGTCGTGCGGGGTATCGAAGACATAGTGCAGGGCGATGGCGATTTCCACACTGCCCAGGTTTGCCGAGAGGTGCCCGCCGGTTCGGGAGACGCTGTGCAGGATGAACGCCCGCAACTCGTCGGCGAGTGACGGCAGGGCCTGCCGGTGCAGGGCCCGGAGATCGCGCGGGCTGTCGATGGTATTGAGTAGTTCGAACATGGCGTAGTTGCCTCCACCGCTCAGCGCTGGCGGTCGATGACCTGGTCGGCCAGGGCCCGCAGGCAGTCTGCGCGGCTGTCGAAGCGGGCCAGGGCGGCATGGGCCTGCTGCTTCAGTTGCCGGGCCAGGGCTTGCGAGTCGGCCAGGCCGATGAGCGAGACGTAGGTCGAGCGGGCATCGCGGACGTCCTTGCCGGCCGTCTTGCCCAGCGTTGCCGAGTCCTGGGTGACATCCAGCACGTCGTCGACCACCTGCAGGCCCAGGCCGACGGCGGCGGCATAGCGCTCCAGCGCCTCGACCTCGGCCCGCAGCGGGCGGCCGCACAACGCGCCCATGCGCACGGCGGCCCTGATCAGCGCGCCGGTCTTGAGCTGCTGCAAACGCTCCAGGGTGTCGAGGTCCATCGGCTTTGCCGGCGGCTGCAGGTCCAGCATCTGCCCGCCGCACATGCCCAGCGAGCCGGTGGCCTGGGCCAGTTCCGCTACCAGGCGCAGTCGGCGGGCGCTGGGCAGCGGGGCGTGCTGCAAGGTCAGGAAGGCCTGGGTGAGCAGGGCCGTGCCGGTGAGAATGGCGGTGGCTTCGTCGAACCGGACATGGACGGTCGGCTGCCCGTGGCGCAACGGGTCATCGTCCATGGCCGGCAGGTCGTCGTGGACCAGCGAGCTGACATGCACCATTTCCAGGGCGGCACTCACCACGTCGAGGGCCTGCGGATCGGCGCCTACCACCAGGCCGCTGGCCTGGCACAGCAGCGGACGCAGGCGCTTGCCCGGGTTCAGTAGGGCATGGCGCATGGCCTCGTGCAGGCGTGAGGGCACGGTGTGCGCCGGTGGCAGTTGCGCATCGAGCCGTTGTTCGAGGCGTGCCAGTACGGCGCGGCGCCAGTCATCAAGGGGGCGGCAGGCTTTTTCGTTGGGCAGGCCGCCCGCCACCGCGCAGTGCGTGTCTGTGTTCATGCTCCGCTCCTCTCAGCGTGACGAATGAGGGGAGAGGGGCGCGGTGAGGGCGACTTCGTACCAGAAACGCAGGGTCGACAGCGGGTAGGTCTCGAAGATCCGGCGTAGCCATACCGTGTACTGCTGCGGCGCGGCCGCGATGTGCCCGGGGATCTCGGCCAGCGGCAGCCAGTTCCAGGCCATGGCTTCGTCGGGGTTGGCCAGCGGGGGGATATCGCTGAGGCCGACGAACAGGTGATCGAATTCGTGCTCGATCAACTGGTTCGAGACCTGTTCCCGGTAGAGCAGCGAGGCCACTTCGCGCAGCGGGCAGCTCAGGCCCATTTCCTCGAACAGCCGCCGTTGCGCGGCGGCCCGGGTCTGCTCGCCCTGGCGCGGGTGTCCGCAGCAGGTGTTGCTCCACAATCCCTGGGAGTGATACTTGCCCATGGCCCGCTGCTGCATCAGCAAGCGGCCATGTTCATCGAAGATGAAGATCGAGAAGGCCCGGTGCCGCAGGCCCTGTTGATGGATGAACAGCTTTTGCGCACTGCCGGTCTCGCAATCATCCTCATCGACCAGGATGAGGGTTTCCTCCATGACTCGGACTCCACTGTGTCGTTGTCACTGGGCAAAACGGCTGACCAGACTTCGGTTGAGGGCATTGACTCAAGGTTATGAGAAAGACTAGATCGCGTTTTTCCAGACGCAAGCGAACCACTGTCATTCTGCCCTGCCATCTGTCGTCCATTTCCCAGCCGGCTGCTTCAGCCTGCGCGTGCCGGCGGCCACCGCGTTGAGGTAATATCGCCCCTCGAAACGGCGCTCGCATGCGCCCGACAAAGGATTGTATGCCCGCCACATTTCTTCGCCGCTTGTGTTCATGCCTGATGCTGGGGCTGCTTGCCGGCTGCCAGCCCGACCCGGCAACGCCCCTCGACCAGCAACTGTATGTCTGGCAGCGCCAGTGGCGGCCCGCCCATGAGCAGGCCCTGGCCGAGAGCCGGGCGGATTTCTCGACCCTGCGGGTGCTGGCGTTGCAGGCACAGCCCGGTGCAGGGTGGAGCCGGGCGCTGGTCGATCTGCCGCGGCTCGAGGCGGATGGCCGGCCATTGATCGCGGTGGTGCGCCTGGACGGTCAACTGCCGGCACTGGACCTGGAGGGGGCGCGCGTGCAGATCGGGCAGATGCTGACCGACTGGCAGGCCGCCGGCGTCAAGCTGACCGGGCTGGAAATCGACCATGACAGCGCCAGTGCCCGCTTGTCGGCTATACCGACTTCCTGCTGAAATTGCGCGGGCAACTGCCCTCCGGCTTGAAACTGAGTATCACCGCCTTGCCCGCCTGGCTCGACAGCTCGCAACTGCCCGGGTTGTTGCAGGTCGTGGACAGCAGCGTGTTGCAGGTTCACGCCGTGAGCCATCCACGGCTGGGCCTGTTCGACCCGGTTCAGGCCCGCCAATGGGCCGAACGCTGGAGCCGCATCAGCGAAAAGCCGTTCTATCTCGCCTTGCCCGCCTATGGGGTGGCGCTGCTGCCGGACAGCGGCGGTGCGCCGCTGGTGGAGGGTGAAGCACCGTTGAACCGTGGCGGCGAGCGCCGTGAGCTGCTGGCCGATCCGCAGCAACTGGCGCAACTGAGCCGGCAACTGCGGGACAAACCACCGGCGCACCTGGCCGGGCTGATCTGGTTCCGCCTGCCCTTGCCGGGCGACCGCCGGGCCTGGAGCCTGACCACCCTGGCTGCGGTGGCCCGGGGCGATGCATTGTCCGCCCGGTGGCAGGTCGAACTGTCGTTCAAGGACGGACTCTATGACATCAGCCTCGCCAACGTCGGCAACCTCGACCAGCCGCTGCCCGAACGGGTGGAACTGAGCGCCGAACACTGCGATGGCGCCGATGGGCTCAATGGCTACAGCTTGCAGGCATCACCGCAACATCTCGTCTTCAGCCGCCAGTCCAGCGTCCGTATCGCCGCTGGCGGCCGGCGTGCCCTGGGTTGGGCGCGCTGTATCCGTATCGATCAAGGAGCGTGGCATGTTTACCCGTAACTGGCCCCGGCACCTGTTGTGCCTGTCCCTCAGCCTGCCGCTCGGTTCGGCACTGGCCTGCGGCCCGGACTTTCCGCTGCGATTGCTGGACGACCGGGCGCAGACACTGGCCGACCTGCCGGAAACCAACTTTGCCTTCGAAGTGAACCGTCTCGGCCAGGTGATCGCCGGCCTCAAGCCCGCCACCGAGGCGACCCTGAGGATGTACTGGTACAGCGATGACAATACCAACGCCTACCGCGAGCAGCGCGACAAGGTCGAGGCCAGCGAACTGCCGGAAAATCTGCGGGCCAGGGTCGCCCAGTTGCGCACCCTGCAGGATCCGCAGCAGGTGGAGGCCCAGGGGGCCGATCTGCCCGATGAGTTGCGCCTGTATATTGCCGGTGCGGTAGCCTTTGACGCTGGCAGCCAGGCCCTGGCGGCGGAGTATTTCCGCAAGGTGCTGGCGCTGCCCGCCGAACAGCGCAAGCTGCGCAGCACCTGGGCAGCCTATTCCCTGGGACGGGCGCTGGTGGCGCTGAGCGCCGAGGCCGGCGACGATCCGCAACAGACGCCGGCGGCCTTGCAGGCCCAGGCACGGCTGGCCTTTGAGCAGGCGCGCGAGTTCAGTGCCGGCGACTTCAGCGATCCGCTGGAACTGGGAATCGCCAGCCTGGGCGAGGAGGCCCGCCTGGCCAAGCTCAAGGGCAACTGGGAGGATGCGATCCAGCTGTATGCCAGCCAGAGCCGCCTGGGCTCGGCCAGTGGCTACGCCTCGCTCAGGCTGGTCGCCGCCGAACTGGTGGCGCTGCCCGATGAGCCGTTGAAGGAACAATTGACCCATCCGACGGTGCAGAAGCTGTTCACCGCCTACCTGTTGAGCCGTGTCGGCTGGTTCTTCGACGAACAGCCGGAACAGGAGCAACGCCTGACCCAACTGCTGCTCGCCAGTGTCGGCGACAGCCTGGAGAACGCCGACCGGCTGGCGGCGCTGAGTTACCAGAAGGGGAATTTCGCCGCCGCCAAGGGCTATCTCGAACATGCCGGTGATGGCGGCCTGGCCTGGTGGCTGCGGGCCAAGCTGGCCCTGCGTGACGGCGACAAGGTCCAGGCTGCGGCGGCCTATGCCAAGGCCGCGGCAGCGTTCCCCAAGGACGAGGTCTGGGGCTCGCGACGCACGCCGGACTGGGCCTACGAAACGGTCCAGCCCGGCTGCCGGGTCGAAGGCGAAAGCGCGATCCTGGCCCTGGACCGTGGCGATTACCTGCAGGCGTTCGACCAGCTCTATCGCAGCCAGGACATCTATTGGCCGGACGCGGCGACCGTGGCCGAGCGGGTGCTGACCCTCGATGAGCTGAAAGGTTATGTCGATGCCCATGTGACGGCGCCGCCGCCGGCCACCCAGCAGGACAAGGATAACTACGTACGCCGCCCGGTGGCGGCGCAGTTGCGCGAATTGCTCGGGCGCCGGCTGTTGCGCGAGGGCCGTTACGATGAGGCCCCGGCGTACTTCGACAGCCCTGAACTGCAGGCCGCCGCCCAGGCCTATGGCCAGGACCGCAAGGACGGCGCCTCGCGCTGGACCGCCACCGGCCGTGCCGAGGCGCTGTATGCCGCGGCGAAGCTGGCGCGCCAGTCGGGAATGGAAATCCTCGGCTATGAAATGTCGCCGGACTACCGCTGGCTGGGAGGCAGCTACAGCCTGGGCACCGTCGAAGTGCAGGCGGGGCCGTTCCTGGAGGAGGCGGAAGTCAAGCGCCAGCAGGGTGCGCAGGCCACGCCCAACCAGCGTTATCACTATCGTTATGTGGCTGCCGACCTGGCCAGCCGGGCGGCCGACCAGTTGCCCCACAGCAGCCAGGCGTTTGCCGCGGTACTGTGCAAGGCCGCCGGCTGGGTTGCCGGTAGCGATCAGGAAATCTCGCTGTACCAGCGTTATGTCGAACAGGGTCCCTATGTCAGCTGGGCCGGGAATTTCGGCCAGCAGTGCCAGGAGCCGCGGTTCGACCAGGCCAATCGGCGCTACCTGACCCAACCGCTCAACGCCATGCGTTCGGCGTTGCGCCCCTACAAGGGGCTGGTGCTGGCGGGTGCGGCGGCGTTGCTGGGTGGTCTTGGCTGGCTGTGGATTCGCCGTCGCAAGGCAAAGCAGTGAGGCAATCGGCGCCCGGGCATGCTATTGATAGGCGGTAACTCCCTGAACAGCCATCGGTTTCAAGATTTACGAGGTGACGATATGCCAGTTAAGCACGACTTGTTCGCAGATTTGCATTTGACCCGGGAGCAGGTCACGGAGCGCAGGGCCCAGGACAGCAAGCTCAACCACCTGCTCGACGAGTACGACGAGATCGACAAGCAGGTGCTGGCAGCCGAGGCGGCGCTGGCAGAGGATGACGACGTGAGGAAGCTCAAGGAAAAACGGCTGCTGGTCAAGGACCGGATCGTCCGCCAGCTTGAACTGCCGCACTGATTCGGCGAGCCGCTTGAGCCGCGCTGCGGGCACCGGAGCCCGCAGCCCCCTGAATGGAGTTTTCATGTCCTCGACGATGTCATCCACGGCCGAGCTGCCGATCACGCCGAAAGTCGTGCTGATCAGCATGTTCGCGCCCGAAGCGCAAAGCTGGATCGAGCGCCTGGCGTTCAACCAGGAAATCCCGCTGCCGGGATTGAGTGCCGACTACCCGAACATTCTCTGCAACGACCAGGGCGTCTGCCTGCTGGTAACCGGCATGGGCCAGACCAATGCGACGGCCTCGACCCTGGCGCTGGCCCTGTCGAACCGTTTCGACCTGCGCCAGACCTATTTCCTGATCGTCGGCATTGCCGGCATCAACCCGCACCGGGGCACTCTCGGTACCGCGGCCTGGGCCCGCTACCTGGTGGACTTCGGTACCCAGTGGGGGCTCGACTCGCGGGATGCGCCGCCGCACTGGCCGAGCGGCTACATCGGTATCAACACCCGCGGGCCGGACGAAAAGCCGCCGCTGGACTATCGCACCGAAGTCTTCGAGCTCAATGCGCGGTTGCAGGCCAAGGCGTATGCCTTGACCCGCCATGTCGTCCTGAGCGAAAGCGCCGAGTCGGCGCTCTGGCGGACGAAGTATCCCCATGCGCCGGCCAACCAGCCGCCGCAGGTGATCTGTGGCGATACCGCTTCGAGTTGTACCTGGTTTTCCGGTACGCGCCTGGGCGAGCGGGCAGAGGTGTGGACCCGGTTGCTGACCGACGGCGAGGGGGTCTACTGCACCACCCAGCAGGAAGACAACTCCACCTATGAAGCGCTGTCGCGGGCGGCCAGGGCCGGCCTGCTGGACATCGGGCGCCTGGCGGTGCTGCGCGCCGGCTCGAACTTCGACCGGCCGTATCCGGGCTACAGCGATGCCGACAACCTGCTCGACTATGCCCAGCAGGGTGGCTTCGCCCCTGCGCTGGAGAACCTCTACCGGGTGGGTAGCACCCTGGTGCAGGAGATCGTCGGCCATTGGTCCGAATGGGAGCAGGGCGTTCCCGAGTCCTGAGCCGGTTTCTGGCGCGCCTGTGCCGGCCCTTTCGCGGGCGAGCCCGCTGCCACCGTCGCCTCGGCTTTGTGTATCAGCAGGAGCCCGCGAAAGGGCCGGTCGACCCATCACTTCACCCCAATCAGCATCCGCTACTGTATAACCATCCAGTCGCGGTATAGTGGCGACCTCACCCCCGTTCGAGTGCAGGTCTTGTCTTCTCCACCGCCGATCACCGCACCCACCGCTCTGGCCCGGACGCTTGCGCCGGTCACGCTGTACCTGGCCCGCCTGGCGCCCTCCAGCCGCCAGACCATGCGCTACGTGCTGCAGGATGCCGCCGATCGCCTGGGTCTGGAGGACACGCCGATCGACGAGATCGCCTGGCACCAGTTGCAACCGGCCCATCTCACCGCGCTGGTGGCCGCCCTGCGGGCAGACGGCTTCGCGCCCAATACCTCGTCGCTCTACGTCAACGCCATCCGCGGCGTGATGAACCAGGCCTGGCAACAGGATCTGATCACCCCCGAGCAACTGATGAAAATCCGCGCGGTCAAGGCCGCCGGCGGCTCGCGTCTGAGCCCCGGGCGAAACCTGCGCCGCACGCTGATCCGTGACCTGATGGACGTCTGCGCCGCCGACCCGCGGCCCCAGGGCCTGCGCGATGCCGCCATCATCGCGATCCTCTACGGCACCGGCATGCGCAAGTCCGAATCGGTGGATATCGAACTGCACCAGGTCAACGCCGCCGAGCGCAGCCTGCGAGTGATCGGCAAGGGCAACCGTGAACTGATCAAGTTCGCCCCGGCCTGGGCCTTCGACAAGCTCGACGCCTGGTTGCGTTTTCGTCGCGAGCAACTGCCCGCGGGTGTGGCCGACGACAGCTTCCTGTTCAACCGGATTCGTCGCGGCCACCACATCACCCGCGAACGGCTGACCAAGCACGCGATCTACTACATCGCCAAGCAACGCGGCCGGCAGGTGGGTGTCGAGATCATGCCCCATGACTTCCGGCGTTCCTTTATCACCCGGGTGATCGAAGAGTACGATGTGTCGATTGCCCAGAAGCTGGCGCACCACGCCAATATCGCCACCACGGCCGGCTACGACATGCGCGACGACAACGAGCGGCGCAATGTCACCGATCGTTTCCTGCTCTGAACACCTTATCGCCCGCTTACCCGAAAGGATCGACCATGTTCAAACCCCTGGCCCTCGCACTGCTGCTGACCTGTTCCCTGGCCCAGGCAGCCGAACCCGAGCTGCTGGCCGACATGCCACTGACCTACCTGGAACAGGCCGAGCCCGATACCCGCGACCAGCCGCTGGTGATCTTCCTCCATGGCTATGGCAGCAACGAGGACGACCTGTTCGGCATCCGCGAGAGCCTGCCGGACAACTACACCGTGTTGTCGGTGCGCGGCCGGCTGGAACTGAGTTCGGGTGGCTACCAGTGGTTCCACAAGCGTACCGATGCGGCGCAGTACGATGGCAACAGCGATGACCTGAAGCTGAGCGCCGAGGCGCTGACCGACTTCGTCCAGCGGGTCACCGAGAAGTATCACACCCGGCCGGAGAAGGTCTTTCTGGTCGGCTTCAGCCAGGGCGCGATGATGACCTACGAGGTGGCGCTGCGGCATCCCGAGGTGCTGCACGGCATCGCGGCGCTGAGCGGACGGCTGTTGCCGGTGGTGCGCACCCAGGCCAGGACGCCGGCGAACTACCGCAACCTGAGCGTGTTCATCGGGCATGGGACGGCGGATCCGCAGGTTCCCTACGCCGGAGCGACCGATGCGCTGACGTACCTCAAGAGCCTGTCCATCGAGCCGCAGTTTCATTCATACCCCGGTGTGGTACATACCATCAGCGCCACCGAGGTCATCGACCTGGCGAACTGGATCGCCGCGTCGCTCAAGCCCTGACACCGATCTTGCCGACAAGCCCGGCTCCTACAGGTAGTGGGGTTCTGCGTATGGCCTCCATTTTTCAGGCACTTGCGAACCTCGCGGGGGTCAGATGTTGCAACGGTCGGCTTGAACGCCGGCCCTTGCGCCATCAGACACCTCGGGAGAAACAATGAGCCAAGATGTCCTCGCCACCGAAACCAACCGCCGCCAACTGCAACAGATCATCGCCGGCCTGTCCGACGGAGTGATCCTGATCGAAGTCGACCAGGGCATTCTCTGGGCCAACGAAGCTGCCCTGGCCATGCATGGTGTCAGCGAGGTCGGCGAACTGGGGGCGAATGCCGAGCAGTATCGTGAGCGCTTTACCCTGCGTTACCGCAATCACCACCCCCTGAGTGCCGACAGCTACCCGATCGCCCGGGTCGCCAATGGCGAAACCTTCAGCGACCTGGTGGTCGAGGTCACCGCCCAGGCCGACCCGGAGCGTACCCGGGTGCACCATATCCGCAGCATGATCCTCACCGACCGCGCCGGTGAACCGGAATCCCTGGTGCTGATCATCAGCGACGCCACGGAGCTCGCCAGTGCCGAGCAGCGCTTCGAGAAGGCCTTTGGTGCCAACCCGGCACCGGCAGTGATCTGCCGGCTCAGCGACCTGCGCTACATCAAGGTCAACCAGGGCTTCCTCGAAATGACCGGCTACAGCCGCGACCAGGTGATCGGTCGCTCGGTCTACGAGCTCGATGTACTGGAGGACGCCGAGCGCCGCGAGCTGGCGATCCAGCGGTTGGGGGAGGGGGCGACCATTCCGCAGATGCAGGCCGAGTTGAAGCTGGCCGAAGGCGGCAGCAAGCTGGTGATCGTGGCCGGCCAGCCGCTGGACATCAACGAGCAGGACTGCATGCTGTTCACCTTCATGGACCTGGAACCGCGCCGCCGTGCCGAAACCGCCTTGCGCCAGAGTGAGGAGCGTTTCGCCAAGGCCTTTCGTTTGGCGCCGGCGCCGACCCTGCTCTGTGGCGTTGCCAGTCGCCAACTGCTGGACGTCAACGAGGCGCTGCTCGGTACCACTGGCTACCAGGCGCAGGAGTTGCTGGGCATGCGGCTCGACGAGGTCGGCCTGTTCGAGGACGGCAAACTCTGCGAACAGGTGTTCGCCGCCCTGGCCAAGGCCGGTCGCCTGGAGAGCCTGGACCTGCGCATCCGGCGCAAGGACGGAGAACTGATCGACTGTGCGTTGTCCGCCGACAGTGTGCAGATCCAGGACGAACACTGTTACCTGCTGGTGCTGATGAACATCACCGAACGCAAGCGCTCCGAGCTGGAACTGGTGGCGGCGATCGAGGCGGCGATGCAGGACACGTCCTGGTTCAGCCAGAAACTGATCGAGAAGCTGGCGACGGTGAAGAACGTCAACGCCCGCAAGCTGCCGGGCCTGTCCTTCGCCGACCTGACGCCGCGTGAACGCGATGTGCTGGAGCTGATCTGCGAAGGCCTGGCCGACAAGGAAATCGCCGCGCGGCTGAAGCTGGCGCCCAATACCGTGCGCAATCACGTGGCGACGGTGTACTCCAAGCTCGACGTGCACAGCCGCAGTGAGGCGATTGTCTGGGCCCGTGAGCGTGGCCTGTTCGGCACCCGTTCCCAGGACTGCTAGTGCAAATGCACCAGTGCCATTAGTTCATATTCGGGTTTCCTGCGCCGGCCTGGCGTCCCAGCATGGAGGCATGGCGGTCGGGCCTGTTGCCCGGCTCGCAGCCAACCTGCTCAAGGATATCGCCGGTGTTTTCTTTAATGGATCTACGAGCGCTGCTCGAACAGGGCTTTGCGCCGCTGGCCTGTGACTGTGTGCTGGGCGATGCCTCGTTGAGCGTGCGGGTCTATGACCGCGAGAGCGGGCGTGTCGACCTGATGGTCGCGGGGATTGCCCTGGGTGGTTTGCGCCAGCGGGAGGATGCCGTGCGCCTGCTCAAGGAATTGCAGGATGAGCTGGCCTTCAATGCATTGCGACGTGCGCAGAGCTAGGGCATGCATCAGGCGTGGCCCCATGGAGAGAAACGGGGTGCTGTCAGCCCTGTTTGTCCGTTTGCAGCAACGCCTGCCAGGCTTTCCTGAACCCTGCCTGACTCGATCCCATCCGAGGATTTGCAGGCCCGTCCCCACGCTACATACTGACCTGCGGGTGTATTGGACGGTGCGGGGATTGCAATGGCTTTGGCGCAACAGGGACTACAGCAGCAGGGCGTACGCCCACAGACCCGTTCAGGCATGCGGCAACGACTGATCCTCGGCTGCGTGGTGATCCTCACCGGCATCGGTGCCGGCCTGGGTGGCATGCTGCTGGCGATGCTGTTGCACGCCATCCAGCACCTCGCCTATGGCTACGGCCAGGACAGCCTGAGCAGTCACGAAAGCTTCCTGGTCGGCGTCAGCAGTGCCTCGCCCGAGCGCCGGGTGCTGGTGCTCGCCCTCTGTGGCCTGGTCGCCGGCCTGGGCTGGTGGCTGCTCTATCGTTTCGGCCGGCCATTGGTGAGCGTCAAGAAAGCCGTGGCGCCGGGTGCCGCCGACATGCCGGGCAAAACCACCCTGGCCCATGCCTTGCTGCAGATCGTCACCGTCGCCCTGGGTTCCCCCCTGGGCCGCGAAGTCGCGCCCCGCGAGGTCGGTGCCCTGGTGGGCACCTGGCTGTCGCACAAGGCCGGCCTGTCGCCCGAAACCCGGCGGCTGATGATCGCCTGTGGCGCGGGCGCCGGATTGGCGGCGGTGTACAACGTGCCGCTGGGCGGGGCCATCTTCGTGCTGGAAGTGCTGGTCGGCAGCTTCAGTTGGCCGGCGGCGATCATGGCTTTGGCGACTTCGGCGATCGGCGCCTGTGTCGCCTGGATCGGCCTGGGTGCCGAGGTGCAGTACGTGGTGCCGGCCTTGCCGTTGAGTCCCGGTCTGCTGGCCTGGGCGTTGCTCGCCGGCCCGCTGTTCGGGCTGGCCGCCCATGGTTTCGTGCGCCTCACCGGGCAGGCACGGACCCACGCGGCGCGGGGTTGGCAACTGCCGCTGTTGTCGTTGCTCAACTTTACCCTGATCGGTTGTATTGCCGTCTACCTGCCGCAGATCCTCGGCAACGGCAAGGGGCCCGCGCAACTGGGCTTCGACAGCGAGCTGACGATCGGCCTGGCGGCGTTGCTGCTGGTGGTCAAGGTGTTGATCACCAGCAGCAGCCTGCGTGCCGGTGCCGAAGGCGGCCTGCTGACGCCGGGGCTGGCCATCGGCGCGTTGCTGGCGATCATTCTCGGCGGGCTGTGGAGCCTGGCCTGGCCGGGCGTTCCGCTGGGTGCCTTTGCCATCGTCGGCGCCGCGGCGTTCCTCGCGTCCTCCATGAGCATGCCGCTCACCGCCATTGTCCTGGTGGTCGAGTTCACCCGCATCGACCATGACTTCCTGGTGCCGATCATTCTCGCGGTGGTCGGTTCGGTGTGCGTAAGCCGGCTGTGCGCCAGCCTGGCCGAGGCGAAGCGCTGAACCATCTCCCCCCGTCTCCACTGATTCTCCCCTCATTTTCCTTCAGATGTTTCGCGCACGGTGTTGCATCCGTGTCATCCGTGGGCGTTATTATTTACATGTTCAGCGTATTGACTATTCGTTCAGTCAATAAATATTATTGCATCTCATTCTTAAAAAGCATGCTCAGCGGTTCAGGGAGAGGACGGGTCAATGTGGCAATCGTTTAAGGGTAGGGCAGCGCTGGGCCTGGTCTATGGCGCCATGTTGAGCCCGGGGCTGAGCGTGTCTTCGGCGATTGCCGAGGAGGGCGGTGGGCCCACCCTCGAGTTGCAGAACATTACGGTTACCGCCCGCAAGCGTGAGGAAACCGAACTGCAGGTCCCGGTCAGCATGAACGTGATCACCCCGGAACAGGCCCGGCAGAACATTGCCCCGGCGTCGAGCAACGCCGACCTGGCGCGTCAGGTGCCCAACTTCAACTACATGGAATCCGGTGGCCAGTACAGCAACTCCGGCAATATCCGTGGGGTCGGCTCGTTTTCTCCGTTGTCGGCCGACGACACCTCCATCGTGTTCAACGTCGACGAAGTGCCGGTTTCCGCCTACGGGGTACCGCCGGCGCTGCTGGACATCGAGCGGGTCGAGGTGTTGCGGGGCCCGCAAGGCACCCTGTACGGGCGCAACACCCAGGGCGGGGCGATCAATGTGGTACCCAATCGGCCGTCATTCGAACATGAAGGCTCGGTGCGGGTGGAAGGGGGCAGCCGGGGCTACGCCCTGGGCGAACTGATCAGCAACGAGGCCCTGGGCGACAACGTCGCCGGGCGCCTGGCCTTGCGCTACAGCGAGCAGGGCGGCGACATCTCCAACCGCGCCGCCGGCGGCAAGGACGGTGCCTCGCAGATCAGCGCGATGCGCGGTTCGCTGCTGTTCCTGCCCAACGACGACACCCAGGCGCTGCTGACGTTCTCCTACAACCGCAATGACGACGATGCGCCGCGCTTCATTCTGCGCAGCGGGCGAACGCCGGACAGCGGGCTGAACCCGCGCAACGATTTCAGCCGGGAGAGTTCGGCGGTCAACCTACGGGTCACCCACGACCTGGGCTGGGCGCAACTGACCTCGCTGTCGAGCGTCCAGTATTCGACCTTCGACCAGCGCATGGACATGATCGACAGCGTGCTCTACTCGGCGCTGACCGGCAGCCCGCCAGCGGCGTTCGACGGCGATACCGACCGTTATCGCGGTACCTTGCGTGATATCGCCTACATGCAGGAGTTTCGCCTCGCGTCCCTGGAAGACAGCTACGTGCAGTGGGTCACCGGGATCAACCTCTGGCACTCGCAGTTCACCGCCCATACCGACGGCGAAGCCTTTACCCAGCCGCGCTTTGCGGTGTTCAGCGGCCAGCAGAAGAACGATTTCAGCACCGACAGCTACTCGCTGTTCGGCGAGGCGACGGTGCCCCTGGCCGAGCGCCTGAAGGCGACCCTCGGCCTGCGTGGCACCCACGAAAGCAAGGACGCGACCTATCGCTACAGCGGCGGTGACCTGGGCACTGTCAGCCAGTACCACCAGAACGCCTCGATGTCGGACAATTTCCTCACCGGGCGCGGCAGCCTCAGCTACGACTGGTCCGACAGCCTGATGACCTACGTCAGCGTAGGGCGCGGCGTGGTCGGTGCCGACTATCCGTGGAACTCTTCCAATACCCCGTTCGGTCGTGACGAGCAGTCTTTCGATGCGTCGAAGAGTTGGAGCTACGAGCTGGGCTTTAAGAGCCTTTGGTGGGATGACCGGATCGCCCTCAATGGCGCGGTGTTCTACAACGACGTCAAGGACGGCCATCTCTATGTCTACAACGGCGTCAACTACCAGCCGGTGACCGTCGACTACGACTCGGTCGGCGCCGAGCTGGAATCCCGGCTCAAGTTGACCGAGCGCCTGAGCGTGAACGCCGGCGTGGGCTACACCCATGCCGAGCTGAAGAATGTCGACGCCACGGTCACCGCGCTGACCCGCGGTGCCCGTGACGGCAACCAGGTGCCCAACGTACCGGAGTACTCCGCCAACCTGGGGCTCGACTACCGGGTGCCGGCCGAGCAGTGGGGCGTGCCGATCAGCGGCGAGTTCTACGGCCATGTCGAATACCACTACCTCGACAAGCGCGCGGCGGACGTCGCCAATACCTTCAATCTCGGCTCCTACGACCTGACCAACGCCCGCCTGGGCTGGCAGAACAAGGACTATGGCGTCTACCTGTTCGGCAACAACCTGTTCGACCGGCGCTACGAGGCCATGGGGGCCTACTACAGCGCCTCAGTCCAGGCGGTGAAGATCGGCAGCGGCCGGGTCGTCGGCGTCGGCCTGACGGCGAACTTCTGAGGGCGCCGCGAATGTCTGAAGACCTCTCCACGCTCGCCGTCGTCCGTTCCGAGGGGCACCGGAACTACTGGCGCCTGCTGCCGCGCATCGGCCTGTTGTACCTGGCCTTCGGCATCCTGTTCGGCCTGGTCCAGGGCGGCCTGCCGCCGTTGCTGCGAGCCCAGGGCCTGGAACTGGGGCGCATGGGCTGGCTGTTCCTGTTGCTGCTGCCGTTCGGCATGACGTTCCTCTGGGCACCGTGGGTCGACCGCTGGCGCTGGCCCTGGTGCGAACATCGGGTTGGCTGGATCCTGGCCATGCAGGCCGTGGCGATCATCGCCGTGGTGAGCATCGGCCTCGGCCAGCAGTGGCCTGCGGTGGCGCTGCTGGCCCTGGGGCTGCTGGTGGCCTTTGCCGCCGCGACCATGGACCTGGCCCTCGATGCACTGGTCACCGAAACCACCCCGGCCCATAGCCGGGCCCTGGCCGGCGCGATGAAGGTCGGGGCGCTGAGCATCGGCGCCATGACCGGCGGCGGGGTGTTCGTGATGCTGTTCGAGCGTCTCGGCTGGCAGGCGATCTTTCTCGCCGTGGCCGGTTTGCTGGCGCTGACCACCTTGCCGATCCTCGGTTGGCGCCCGGCGGTCGGCCAGCGGCATGCGGCCGAGCCTTCCGCCAGCCTGTTCCGGGCCCTGGCCCAGCCGATGATGCGCCGGCGCCTGCTGTTGCTGTCCGTGGTTTCCAGCGTGCTGATCAGCCTGTTCAGCCTCAATCGGGTGATGCTCATCGACCTGGGTGTCCCCCTGGAAACCGTCGGCTCGGTGGTCGGGCTTTTGTCGCCGCTATGTGGCCTGTTCGCCGCCGTGCTGGCGCCCTGGACCCTGCGCCGGCTCGGGCTGCGCACCAGCCTGGCGGTGTTCTGCGTGCTCGGCCTGCTGGCGGTGATGCTGCTCCTGCTGGGCGCCTGGCAGGGCCGGCAGGCGCTGGCGATGCTCGGCGCCATCACCATCAACCTCGGCGTCAGCGGCCTGTACGTGGTGATCTGCGCGGTGATCCTCGGCTGGGCCAACAGCCGCCAGGCCGCCACCGACTATGCGGCGCTCTATGGCATCAGCCGGCTGATCGCCCTGATCGTGCTGATGACCCTCATGCAAGGCCTGACCCGACTGGG
The DNA here is from genome assembly GCF_055390395.1 of Pseudomonas sp. Tof1. Classification (NCBI taxonomy): domain Bacteria; kingdom Pseudomonadati; phylum Pseudomonadota; class Gammaproteobacteria; order Pseudomonadales; family Pseudomonadaceae; genus Pseudomonas; species Pseudomonas sp. Tof1. The sequence continues at coordinate 3,244,421 of NZ_AP024344.1, forward strand.
CTGGCCGGTTTTCTACGGGCTTGGCCTGCTGGCGTTGCCGCTGGCCGTGAGCCTGCTGAGTCGAACCCTACGGGAGCAACCCGACGGCAACTGAACGTGATTGAACGGCACTTGACTGACTTGATAACAGGAGGTTTCTAAGTGACATATGCCAAACGAGAACTTGACCCGGTCGACGCCAGCGGCGCGACCTCTCTACTCGAGCCACTGCGCCAGGAAGTCGCCAGTCTGCTCGACCTAGACCCGCGGGAACTGGACCCGCACCGCTCACTGATCGAATACGGCCTGGAGTCGATCAAGCTGATGCGCCTGCAGACCCGCATGGCCGCCAGGGGCATCAAGCTGCCGAGCCTGGCCCGCCTGCTGGAAGCCCCCACCTTGCAGGACTGGGCCGCCCAGGCCCGGCAGGGCAAGCCACGGGCGCAACTGGCGCCGGTGGCGAAGAGCGAACCGGACGCCGCCTTTGCCCTGACACCGATTCAACAGGCCTACTGGATCGGTCGCCAGGATGACCAGCACCTCGGCGGTGTCGGCTGTCACCTGTATGCCGAGTTCGATGGCCAGGCGGTCGATGCCCCAAGGCTGGAACAGGCCATGTTCCAGCTGCTGCAGCGTCACCCGATGCTGCGGGCGCGTTTCCTGCCCAGCGGTGAGCAGCAGATTTTGCCACGCAGCCCGTGGGCCGCGTTGCAACGCCACGACTGGCGGGACGCCGCCCCGGCGCAGGCCGAAGCCGGCCTGCTGGCCTTGCGCGAGCGTCTGTCGCATCGGCGCCTGCGGGTCGAGGAGGGTGAGGTTTGCGATGTGCAGCTCAGCCTGCTGGGCGAAGGGCGCAGCCGTATTCACCTGAACCTCGACCTGCTGGTCGCCGACGTGCTGAGCTTCGAAATTTTCCTGCACGACCTGGCGATGTTCTATGTCGGCCGCGGCGGCGAATTGCCAGCCCTGAGCACCGGTTTCGCCGACTACCTGGCGACCCAGACGCAACAGCGTGCAGCGAGCCTGGCGGCCTCCCAGGACTACTGGCGCCAGCGCATCGCCGATCTGCCCGGCGGCCCGGCGCTGCCCCTGGCCCGTCAGCCGGAACAACTGACCCGCACCCGTTTTTCGCGACGAGCCTTCACCCTCGACCTGGCCTCCCTGGCCGCTTTGCAAACGCGCGCCCGCGACGCCGGCTTGACCGTAGCCAGCGTGCTGGCCAGTGCCTTTGCCCAGGTCCTGGGGCGCTGGAGCAGCGACGGGCACTTCGTGCTCAACCTGCCGTTGTTCGACCGCCAGGAACAGGCGCCGGACGTCGCGCACATGATCGCCGATTTCACCAACCTGACCCTGCTGGAAGTGGATGTCAGCCAGCCGCTGAGTTTCGTCGAGCAGACCCGGCGCCTGCAGCGCCAGTTGCATGACGACCTGCAGCACAATGCCTGGTCGGGCCTAGAAGTGCTGCGGGAAATGGCCCACGAAACCCGCCGCAGCGCCCCGGTGGTGTTCGCCTGCAACCTGGACAAGCCGATGCCGGCACCGTTGTTCCGCCAGGAACTGGGCGATCTCGGCTGGTCGGTGTCGCAGACGCCGCAGGTCTGGCTCGATCACCAGACCTATCCGCTGGCCGACGGCCTGATGCTCAACTGGGACGCGGTCGACGAGCTGTTTCCCGCCGGGCTGCTGGATGAGATGTTCGGCTGTTATCGCCAGGCCATCGAATGGCTCTGCACCCAGGACTGGCAGCAGCCGCTACCGTTGCCATTGCCGCCGCGCCAGCAGCAGGAACGCGAGCAGGTCAACGCCACGGCCGGCGAGTTGCCCGAAGGCGTGCTCTATCAGCCCTGGCTGCGCTGGGTCGAGGAAACCCCGCAGGCGCCGGCGCTGCTCAGCGACTCGGTGTGCCTGAGTCACGCCGAATTGTTCGAAGTGGCCGCGCACATCGCCAGCCACCTGGTCGAGGCTGGCGTGGTGCCGGGTGACCGGGTCATGGTCTGCCTGGAGAAGGGCCCGGTGCAGATCGCCGCGACCCTCGCGGTGCTACTGGCCGGCGGGGTCTACGTGCCGGTGGCGGCCGATGGGCCGCTGGAACGCCTGCGTCTGATCCACCAGGATTGCGCCGCTCGGGCGGTGCTGGTGGAGCGCGGCGGTGCCGAACGGGACTGGCCGTTCGCGACCCTGGCCGTGGACCTTGCGACCCGCACCGCCCAAGGCCTGTCGCCGGAAGTGGGGATGGGCCGCGATGAAGAGCTGGCCTACATCATCTACACCTCGGGTTCGACCGGTCAGCCCAAGGGCGTGATGATCGACCACCGCGGCGCGCTGAATACCGTGCTGGACATCAACCGCCGTTGGCAGGTGGATGCCCGCGACCGGATCTTCGGCCTGTCGTCGCTGAGTTTCGACCTGTCGGTCTACGACATTTTCGGGGCCCTGGCGGCCGGCGCGGCGCTGGTGTTGCCGGCGGCCGACAGCCTGCGCGAGCCGCGGCACTGGCTGGCCAGCCTGCAACGCCACGACGTGAGCGTGTGGAACTCGGTGCCGGCGCTGTTCGACATGCTGCTGACCGAACTGCAGGGGCAGGGCGCCCGTCTGCCGCAGAGCCTGCGCCTGGCGATGTTGTCCGGCGACTGGGTGCCGCTGGACCTGCCGGCCCGGGCCAGGGCCTGTGGTCCGCAGTTGACCCTGGTGGCCCTGGGGGGCGCCACCGAGGCGTCGATCTGGTCGAACTGGTTCGAGGTCGGGCAGGTGGACCCGTGCTGGGCTTCGATTCCCTATGGTTACCCGCTGACCAACCAGTATTACCGGGTGCTCGACAGCCAGGGGCGTGATTGCCCGGAAGGGGTCAAGGGCGACCTGTACATCGGTGGTATCGGTGTGGCCCTGGGCTACTGGAACAATCCCGAGCGTACCGCCGCGCAGTTCAGCCTCGACCCGCAGACCGGTGCACGCTTCTATCGCACCGGCGACCTGGCGCGCTATACCGCAGGCGCCCGCCTGGAATTCCTCGGTCGCAAGGACTTCCAGGTCAAGATCAAGGGCCATCGGATCGAACTGGGCGAGATCGAATCGGTGCTGGCGCGCCAGCCCGGCATCCGGGGTACGGCGGTGGACGTCCAGGAAGACAGCGCCGGCAGCCGTCAGTTGGTGGCTTACGTCACCCTGGACCCGGCGCAACGGCACGACCCGCTCAACCCGGTCGGCTGCCGGCAGGAGCCGCCGGCGGACGTCGAGGAGCGCTGGCAGGCCACTGTCGAGGCCGGCCGGGACGAGGTGCAGCAGGCCCTGGTCGATCTGGACCTGCCACGCTTCAATGCCTTCTGGCGTGATATCGAACGCCTGGCCGCGCTCGGCATGGCCAAGACCCTGGCTGAGGCCGGCCTGTTCACCGAAGAGGGCATGACCCACGACAAGGCGCAGGTCATGCAGCGCCTGCAGGCCTTGCCGCGTTATGCCAAGCTGGTGGGGCAATGGCTGCAGACCCTGGCCGACGACGGTTTCCTGCAGGCGGGCGACGGTGATAGCTATACCGCCCGCCGCGGCTTGGGTGCCGAGGCCTTCGAGGCGGCCTGGCAGGCCCTGAGCGATATCGGCATGCTCGGTGACCATGCCGAACAGGTGCTGGCCTATATCCGCCGCAGCATCGACGGCCACCTGGCGCTGTTCCGCGGCACCCTCGACCCGTTGGAAATCTACTTCCCCGAGGGCTCGACCCGGGTCGCCGAAGGCATCTACCGGTTCAACCCGGTCAATGCCTTCCTCAACCGGGTGGCGGCGCAACTGGTGGGGCACCTGGCCGCCAACCGCCAGGGCACCCTGAACGTCCTCGAGGTCGGTGCCGGTACCGGCGGTACCAGCGAATCGCTGTTTGCCGCCCTTGAGGGGCACGATGTGCGCTATCGCTTCACCGACCTCTCGGATTTCTTCCTGGAGCGCGCCCGCCAGCGCTTTGCCCGCTGGGACTTCATCGACTACGGCCACTTCGACATCAACGACGAGCCCGAGCCGCAAGGCGTACGCCTGGGGTCCCAGGACCTGGTGGTGGCGGTCAACGTGCTGCACGACGCGCGCAACCTGGCCAACACCCTGGCCTCGCTGCGCCAGATCCTGCGCCCCGGCGGCCAGTTGCTGGTGATCGAGGCGACGCAGAACTGTCGCCTGCAGATGGTCAGCATCGGTTTCATCGAAGGCATGAGCGACTATGACGACTGGCGGGTGGAGAACAACCTGCCGTTCCTGTCGTTGCCGCAATGGGAGGCCGAACTGCGTGGCAGCGGTTTCGCCCGGCAGCAGGTGTTCCCCGAGCCCGGCAGCGAGGCGGCGGTGATTGCCCAGCATGTGCTGCTGGCACAGAACCTGGAGCCGGCGGTCCGTCTCGATGCCGAGCGCCTGCGGCGGCATCTGGCGGGGCACCTGCCGGAGTACATGCTGCCGGCGCATTGGGTCACCCTGCAGCGCTTGCCGTTGAGCGGCAACGGCAAGGTCGATCGCGGCCGCCTGCCGGCCCTGAAGCTGGGCGACAAGGTCGGCAGCGATGACTACGAGCCGGCCCATCCGGGGCTGGAAACCCAGGTCGCGGCGCTGTGGGCGCAGTTGCTCAAGCGCGACAAGGTCGGCCGACGCAGCGATTTCTTCGCCCTGGGCGGCGACAGCCTGCTGGCCACGCGGCTGATGGCCTTGCTGCGCCAGCAGTTGGCGTGCGAGGTGCATTTGCGCGACCTGTTCCAGCATCCGCGCCTGCAGGATTTCGTCGCCTGGCTGGGGCAGCCCAAGGCCGAACAGCCACTGGTGATGCTCAATCGCCCGGTGGGTGGGGTCAATGTGGTCTGCCTGCCGACCGCTGATGGCGAGTGCGAGAGCTATCGGCAGTTGGCCGTCCGCCTGGACGGGCAACTGAGCCTGGTGGGCCTGCGCGATCCCCAGGGGCGCTGCGGCAGCGAGCTGCCTGCGGCACTGCACGGCTTTATCGAGACCCTCAAGGCATTGCCCGGACCGGTCCTGCTGCTGGGCTGGTCGGTGGCGGCGAAACTGGCCACGGCGCTGGCCGGCGAGATGGAACGCCGCGGCCAACCGGTGGCCGGGCTGATGCTGCTCGATCCGCTCTCCACCCGCTGCTTCGAACAGGATGGCGTGCTGCAGCCAGCGCGTTTCTTCGGCTTGCCGCCGGTGCCCGCCGGCGATCTGTACCTACAGGCGCGGCAGGCCGGGAGAATCCCCCATGGGCTGGAACCCGATGCATTCCAGGCGCTGCTGCAGCGTTGTCGCAACCTGCATGCCGGGCTGGCGGGCTACCCGACGCCACGGCTGGCGGCGCCGGTGCGCGTCCTGCAAAGCGCGGCGAGTGCCGAATGCTGGTCCGAGCCGTTGCACGACTGGCAGGACCTGCTGGAGCAGGCGCCGGCGCCACAGACGCTGTGGACGCTGCACTGGGAGCTGTTGAGTGATCAGGAGTCGCTGGCGGTCATTGCCGAAACCTTGCTCGGCCTGACCCGCGACTGACCTGGAGAACGTTCATGAAGCTGACTTTCGAAGCGCTGGGCGGTCAGTCGCCCAGCCCCGTGCACCTGTTCATCTTCCCACACGCCGGCGGTCAGCCGGCGACCTACCGGTCCCTGGCCGAACAGCTGGGAACCGCTGTGCAAGTCTCGGCCATGCTCTATCCCGGGCGTGGACGGCGGATGTTCGAGCCGTTGCCGGGCTCGATCGCCGAACTGGCCGAAGAGGCCCTGGCGGCGCTGCCGCGCAACCAGCAACTGGTACTGCTGGGGCACAGCATGGGCGGCTTCGTTGCCCATGCGCTGGCGGCCCGGCTCTGCGAGCAGGGGCGGCCGCCGGCGCGGCTGCTGTTGTCGTCGGTCCGCGCGCCGCACCTGACGCCGCATCGCTGCCTGGCCGGGCACTCGGATGAGGCGTTCGCCACGGCCCTGCTGGAACTGGGAGGCATCGCCCCGCAACTGCTGCGTGATGCCGAGGCGCGGGCGTTGTTCCTGCCGATGCTGCGTGCCGACTTTGCCCTGGCCGAAGCCCATCGCGCCCAGCCGACGAAGCCCCTGGACTGTGCCGTCAGCCTGTTTCACGGGCGTGATGACGAGCATGTGCCGCTGGCCGACCTGGAGCGGTGGCGCGACTGGGCGGCCATCGACCAGCTGCATCTGCAACCGGGCGGGCACTTTCACCTGCTGCAGCAGGTGGCCGAGTTCGCCGGCAGTGTAGGGCCGCTCGCGCCTGCCAACCTGGCGGTCCGTACCGCTTCCCGCAACGTCCACCTCCGTTAACCGAGATCAATGCCATGCCGACTGTGAACCTCAAGACACCTGAAGCCTGCCTGGACCTGAATGACATTCGCGACGGTATCGATGCGCTCGATCATCAGATCCTCGAAACCCTGCAACAAAGGCTGCGCTACGTGAAGGCCGCCGCCCGATTCAAGCCGAGCGAGCAGAGCATCCCCGCGCCGGAGCGGGTGGCGGCGATGCTTGCCGAGCGCCGCCAGTGGGCGGAGGCGGCCGGCCTCGAGGTCGGTTTCATCGAAAAACTCTACGAGCAGATCATCCACTGGAACATCCAGCAGCAGATCCTGCACTGGCGCGCCACTTATCCTGAACGGGTGCAAGCATGAGTCCCTTTATCGATCGCACGGCCTTGCTCGACTGCCTGGAGCAGGCCCGGCAACGCGCCACCGACCAACAACGGCCGGTCCTGGCCTGTTTCAGTTGCCCCTGGCCGGCCTGTGACGGCCTGCGGGCCTTTGCCGCCGCCTGGGGCTTCACTCAGGCCGTACTCTGGCAGTTCGCCGAATCGGGCCCGGCGATGGTGGGCGTCGGCCGTGCCCTGGAACTGGGGCTGCAGCAGGACCAGTCGCTGGTCGAGCTGCAACAGGCCTGGCAACGCTGGATGGCCGAGGCGGTCATCGTCGGACCACAGCGGCCACGGCTGTTCGGCGGCCGCACCTTCGACCGGGAAAATCCCTGCTCGGAACAATGGCGGGCATTTACCGAGGCCGCTTTCGTCCTGCCCCGGCTGAGCCGCCAGGGCGAGCATCTGTTGCTGGCCAGCCAGATCGACGAACAGACCGACTGCCAGGCGTTGTGCCAGGAGCTGCTGGACGACCTTTATTACTGGTGGGAGACGGAGCAGGGCAGGCCGGTGACGACCTTGCAGCCGGGACGCAATCCGCGGGTTCGCGAAAGCCTGCCGGCGGAGGAATGGAAAGCCCGGGTGAAGCGGGCCCTGGCCGATATCGAAAGCCGCCAGTTGCACAAGGTGGTGCTGGCGCGCGAGGTCAGGATCCAGGCGGACACTCCTTTCAGCCTGCCACGCATCCTGCAGGCCCTGGCGCAGGGCAACCCCGGAGCCTATCTGTTCGCCTTCCGCCGTGGGGACAGCTGCTTCCTCGGCGCCACGCCGGAACGCCTGGTACTGCAACAGGCCGGGCAACTGCGGACCACCGCACTGGCCGGGAGCATTCCCCGTGGCACCTGCGCGCAAAGTGATCGGGCCAACCATGACCGTCTGTTGGCCAGCGCCAAGGATCGCCATGAGCATGCGCTGGTGGTGGAAACCCTGCGCAGTGACCTGAGGCGCTTCACCGCCGAGTTGCAGGTGCCTGAGGTCCCGGTGGTTCACCGACTCAAGCATATCCAGCACCTGATGACGCCGATCCACGGCCGTCTGCTGCCCGAAGTGCCGCTGCTCGCGGTGGTCGAGGCGCTGCACCCGACGCCGGCGGTGGGCGGGCTGGACCGTCAGGCGGCGATCCGCTGGATTCGCCGGCACGAGAGTCTGCACCGCGGTTGGTACGCCGCACCGGTCGGCTGGCTGGACAGCGAGGGCGATGGCGAATTCGCCGTGGCCCTGCGTTCGGCACTGGTGCGCGGCGAGCAGGCCTGGGCCTTTGCCGGCTGCGGCCTGGTGGCCGGCTCCGAGCCGGAACTGGAATACCGCGAAACCTGCGTCAAGTTGCGGACCATGCTCGATGCGCTGGCACCGGGCCTGAGTGAAAACCTGGTCGAGGCATCGCGGCTGCAGGCCTGACAGGAAGCCAATCATCCAAAGGGATTTTCAAGCATGCATCAGAATCTGAGTGAACTGAGGGCGCAGTGCGTGGCGCCGCCCGCCGGCCTGGCCAGCGAGTACCGTCGTCTGCCGTACTGGCAGGAGCTGAGCCTGGGCCAGATGCTCAAGGCCCAGGCCGAGCGCCATGGGGAACGCCCGGCGCTGGTCGATGGCGAGCGCTGCCTCAGTTATCGACAACTGTACGAAGGTGTCGAGCGCCTGGCCACCGCACTGTGGAGCCGCGGCCTGCGGCCGGGCCAGGTGGCGATCGTGCAACTGAACAACCAGGCGGCCGTCGTCGAACTGGTGTTCGCCCTGTTCCGCCTCGGCGTGGTCCCGGTGATGGCCCTGCCGGCCCATGGCGAACGGGAGATCGGCCAGTTCGTCGGCCTGACCGATGCGGTGGCCTGGTTCCATCCGCAATACCCCCATGACAGCGCCAGGCAAGCGGTGGTCGAGCGCATCCGTATCGGCTCGCCGTCGTTGCGCCTGGTGATGGCGGTCGAGCCGCAGGAGTCCTGGCGCGACCTGATGGCGGGGCAGGACACTGCGGCGACCATCGCCCAGCCGAGCCCCGACGATATCGCCTGCTTCCAGCTGTCCGGTGGTACCACTGGCATCCCCAAGCTGATTCCACGGCGGCACAACGAGTACCTGTACAACGCCCATGCCAGTGCCCACGTCAGTGGCCTGGACAGTGACTCGCGCCAGTTGGCGGTATTGCCCATGGCCCACAACTTCCCCATGGCCAGTCCCGGCTTCATCGGCACCCTCAGTGTCGGAGGCTGCGTGGTGATTGCCCGGGATCCGAGCCCGATCGAGTGCTTCGAACTGATCGAGGCCCATGGCGTCACCCATGTCTCGCTGGTTCCGACCCTGGTTCTGCTGTGGCTGGAGGCCGCGCAGGAACTGGCACCGGTACTCGACTCGCTGCAGGTGCTGCAGGTCGGCGGGGCCTCGTTCGCCGAGGATGTCGCGCGCCGCGTCGAACCGACCCTCGGCTGCCGACTGCAGCAGGTGTTCGGCATGGCCGAAGGGCTGCTGAGCTTCACCCGCCTGGACGATCCGCTCGATCGGGTCTGCACCACCCAGGGCCGGCCGCTGTCGCCGGCGGACGAAGTGCTGATCGTCGACGACCAGGATCGGGAGTTGCCGGTGGGGGAGAAGGGCCATTTGCTCGTGCGTGGGCCGTACACCCTGCGCGCCTACTACGGTGCGCCCGAGCATAACCGGCACGCCTTCCGCACCGACGGTTTCTACCGCACCGGTGATCTGGCCCGGCGTGACGCCGAGGGCTACCTGCGTCTCTGCGGGCGCGACAAGGAGCAGATCAACCGGGGGGGCGAAAAGATCGCCGTGGACGAGGTCGAGAGTGTGCTGATCAGCCACCCGTCGATCTATGATGCGGCGGTGGTCGGCCTGCCGGACGAGTACCTGGGGGAAAAGAGTTGCGCGTTCATCATCCTGCGCCAGCCCATGGAATCGCGGGAAATCGGTGACTTCTTGCAGCAGCAGGGGCTGGCGAGCTTCAAGCAGCCGGACCAGTACTGCTTCATTGACGTGTTCCCGGCCACCGCGGTGGGCAAGATCAGCAAGCGTGGGCTGCGCGAGCGTCTGCGTGAGCAGTACCTGACCGGCTGATCAGGCGGGACGGGTGATCAGGCTCAGGGCATAGGCCAGGAAAGCCTGGTCATCCGGCACCGGGTGGCCGCTCACGGCGATGGCATCCTGGGCCTCGATCCGGCTGTGCAGCCAGTACTGGATCAGCCCGCCGACAGTGATCATCGCCTGGCCGGGCGGTATGTCGTTGCGCACGTAACCGGCTTCCTGGGCCCTGGCGAAAATCGGCACGAACAGGTTGTTGAGCTGTTCGGAGCGTCTTTTGCGTTCCTCGTCCTGCTTGCCCATGATCCGCCACAGTTGGAAGCGCAGCGCGCTGGGGTGGGATTTCCAGTAATCCATGTAGGCGCCGACCAGGGTCGGGATGGTCTGGGCGTCGATGGCGTTTTCCGTCAGCGACAGGTCCTTGAACCACACCTGGAAATCGGCGGTGACCCGCTCGCCCACCTGTTCCCAGAGGGTTTCCTTGTCCTTGAAGTGATGGTGGATCAGCGGCGGCGAAACCTGCGCGGCCAGGGCCACCTGGCGAATTGATGCACCCTCGAAACCCGAGACGGAAAATATCTTCAGCGCCGCATCCAGGATCAGGTCGCGGGCATCGGGGCTCGAGTAGTGCGGGAGTAGTTCAGGCATTGTCGGTCTCCAGACTGGCCGCCAGAGTCTAGCCATGACTGACCGCCTGATCAACCGGCTGAACGCCTTGAAAATACCGTTGCTGAATCACGGTGGAGCAGGGCAAGGGCAGTGAACTATCGGTTCCGGTAATAGTGAACATCAAGCATCGCAAGTTCCGTTTTGCCGGGGCACACCGGAAAATTGCCGCCATTCCAACGAACCGCGTCTTTAACCAGGATTTGCCCATGCGCCGCTTACTGCTTCCCGTTCTGGCCTTCGCCGCCTTGTTGCTCCAGGGGTGTGCCTCCGCCCCCAACGACCCGACGCTGACCCTGCAGACCAGCAAGACGCCGGAGGAGTACACCGAGTGCGTGGTGCCGAAACTGCAGAAAAACGCCCTGACCCCGATGGTTTCCCAGAGCCAGCGGCACTACAAGATCGTCGTGGCCAGCAAGTTCGCCGCGGACAATGTGCTCGAGGCCTACAAGGCGCCGAGCGGTGGCAAAGTGTTCCTCTACGAGCGGCAACTGCTGGCATCGACCTTCAAGGCCTCGCCGTTCGAGCGTGCCGCGCAGGATTGCCTGTAGTCAGCGGCCCGTTTCCGCTCTTGGCTGGCCTGCCGGCAACAGTACATCCAGTTCACTTCGACCCGGTATCGAGGTCAATTCGACGCGTCCGCCGAGCTGTTCGACCCGTTCCCGAATATTGCGCAGACCGATACCGGCCTGGCTGCGGGTGACCTGGGCGATGTCGAAACCGATCCCATCGTCGACCATTCGCAGGCGGATCGAGGTTTCGCTGCTGTACAGGTTGATCGAAACGTGACGGGCCCGGGCATGCCGTTCGATGTTTGCCAGGCCCTCCTGGACGATACGGAACAACGACACCGCCGCCTCGTCGGCCAGGCGGCTGTCGAAGTCACTGACGCTGCAACTCACCTGCAACCCCGTCCGCTGCTCGAACTCCGCGGCAAGATGACCGATCGCCGCCGGCAGGCCGAGGCTGTCGAGCAGCGACGAGCGCAGGTCGTGGGACAGGTTGCGCACTTCGCCAATCGCTTCGCCCATGCGCTCGGTGGCTTCTCTGAGGATGCCCAGGCCTTTGGCGTACTGTTGTTTTTCGAAGACATGCCCGGCCAGCTCGAACTTGAACTTGATCGACACCAGCAACTGGCTGATCCCATCATGCAGCTCGCGGGAGATCCGTGAGCGTTCCTCTTCCTGGAGGCTGACGATACGCCGGGTCAACTGCCGCAGCTTGCGGTCGGCCAGGCGCTGCTCGCTGAAGTTCAAGGTCATGCCGCCGGCGAACACCAACAGCACCGCGACCAGTGCCACCAGGGCGATCGCCAGCATGGTTTCGTGAATGCCACGGGCCACCTCGTCGCGGGCCTGCCGGGTGGCCTGGTCGACATCTTCCAGGTAGATGCCGGTGCCGAGCATCCAGCCCCAGCGATCGAGCATCACCACATAGGACAACTTGCCGGTGACCTGGCCGGTGGACGGCTTGTTCCAGGCATAACGCTGGAAACCCGTGCCGGATTGTGCGGTTTTCAGTAGTGCCTGGATCACCGCCAGGCCGTGGGGGTCCTGCATCTCCCAGAGATCCCGGCCGACCAGCTCCGCCTGCCGCGCATGCATCAGGTTGCGCCCCTGGCGGTCATAGACGAAGAAATAGCCATCGACGCCGAAACTGAGCTTGCGCAGCACCTCCAGCACCTGCTGCCGGGCCTGTTCATCGCCCTGGCCGTCGTTATACAACGGCGCGATCAGGCTCTGGGCGAGGGCGACATGGTTCTTCAGCTCGGCGCGTTTGCTGGCCAGGATGCTGTGTTCGATCAGTTGCGCCTGCTGGTCGCCCAACTGGCGGTTGAGGGAAAACACCAGGCCGCAGATCACCGCGATCGCCAGCGCCAGGGGCAGAATCCCCAAGGCGACGACTTTGTGTTTGAGCTGCATCTGGGCTCCTGTCCGGCTCGTGTGGGGAGGGTTGTCAGGCAATTCGTAGAGACGACGAGCTCAGTCCTACGGATGTCTTGTAGATATCGGACAACCACATTGGGCCAGTTCCATCAGGCGGAAACAAGGTATGCAACAACAAGAAAGGGCACTGCCAAGCCTTGCCTGGCTTTGGACTGCCCCCTGAAAGGCGGGCAGACCCACCGTAACCTCAAACAGGTGGGGAGTGCAGCTATCATCACTCCGGCATATACCTCACCCGCAACCGCTCCAGGGTCCCATCCCGACGCAGTGCCTCCACGGCATTGCGCAGCCGCTTCACCAGATCCGCGGAACACTGTTTGGAGCAGGCCAGATACACCTGCGCCGAACTCATCACCGGGCTCATGTACAGCTTGCGATCGGAGAGCTTCGGCCAGATATAGCGGCTCTCCGGAACGCCATTGAACCAGGCATCGATCCGGCCCATGAGCAGCATCTGCGCGGGATTGTCGCCGATGGTCAGCGGGTAGATCTGATCCTTGTCAAAACCCTGGGTACGCAGGATTTCCTCCTGCGCGCTGCCCAGCCCGACACCGATCACCCGATAGGTCTTCCTGGCCTGGTCGAAGCTGGTCACCGGCTTGTCGAGACTGAAAAACGCCCGGTCCATGCTCATGATCGGCGCGATCCAGGTGAAGCGATCCTCACGTTCCGGCGTGCGCGTCAGTGGTGCAATCAACAGATCCTGCTTGTCACTGACATGCCGCTGCGCCCGGGCCCACGGCAATGCCTCTATATGGGCGGTGTGGCCTGTCCTGGCGATGGCCTGCACGGCAATATCGCCGACGATGCCATGCCCGTTGGAATCGTCGACAAAGGTCAGCGGCGGTGCATCGAGGATGTACAGATCGATAGGAGAGGGCGAGGGCGCGGCCAATGCGGCCTGTGCAGTCAGCAGCGACACGGAAAGACACAGCCGGGCCAGCCAGGGGCGGGCCGTCGATGGGCGGGGGGCGGGTTCCATGGCAGGTCTCTCTAGCTCGGCGGATGTCATGGGGCAGTAGCCTGGCTGATAGCAAACGGCTTCAGAGTAGCATCAGAGCCCTCGGATGGTGCATCGTTCCCAAATTTTGTGCACGTGCCCTGGACGCCTATCGAGCATTCGTGTCGGGCGCCACCCGGTTGCGCAGTGGCGCTTGCTTTTATGAGTGAGAGTCGGTGGCGCGGCGATTAGATCGGCGCTGCAAAGCTTTTGAGTGCACGAATGATCTCTGTGGCTTGAGTGATTTCCTCGATGACTTCATGGGGCTCAGAGACGATCGGCTTAGTTGACTCTGGTAGAGCGAGATAAAGGTATTGAGATTGGTTTTTTGTATATCAATCGATGACTTCACGGCTGAGATCACCAGGATTTTCTGGATCTTTTCACGAATGTCGCTGGCATTTACAGAAGTTGCCCAGATCCTGAGGTCCAACTTGACGATGGAGGGGCCGTCAGTCAGGACGAAGTATCTGTCCTTTCCTGCCGTGAGTTCTTCGTCGTGGGCGAGAAAGGTCCTGATAATGTCCGCTATCTGGCTGCCAATGACATTGCGCATCCTGGCAGAACCGCCTGCGACGATTTTTTCCAGGGGCCCCATGACCGCACCGAGCACCTGGCGATCGGTCACGGCAGGGTTGTAGGCATGCACCTCTGAATAGGTATCGATGATGTTCGAAATGGGCACTATCTGATTGTCGCTGCCCAGGGAGGTATTCAAGCGGTTCGTGAGCTCCAGCTCGGCGACTGTGGCGCGTGCCTTGCCAAGATCGAAGAGCGTTTTCACATGCTCGCGCACATTTTCAAGCTCCTCATCGTTGAACAGCTTCAAAGCTTCCTTGAGTTGCCCCATGTGTACGTCCTCGCCGGTTCAGGTTTTGAGTGGTTTTAACACAGCCGGAATCAACCGAGAAGCGGGCGGTTAAATGAATGGAATTGGATAACTCAACTAAATCTCCATTTAGTTGAGTTATTTCATGAGTTGCCCGTGAAGGTCGTATCCCAGCAGTGTGAGGGGATGAATGTCAGTCAAGCGGGATTATCGACTTCCTGAAATAGCACCCACCATGTATTGGTTCAAATCGCGAAAATCCTTAACGCTCCAGGCGTGCGAAGGCAGCTTTACACCGTTCTCCTGCAAGGTTCTTGGAATCAAATCCCCATTGGGGCGAAGTATTACCGATGAAACAATAACGCCCGGGTAATCATTCAACCGCTTTTTGAAGGCTGACGTCGTCAGATCAGGCGTGGGAGGATTGCTTTTTTTAGCCAGCGGGCCTGTTCCCTTGATATCGGCACCATGGCACATGGCGCATCGTTGTAAATAGAGGTTCTTCCCATTTATGTTATCCGCCAGGGATGGCGATGCCTGAATGAGCGATAGAGTGTCGAGTAAGGCCATGAGTGGTGCTTTCATTCCACGAAGCATGCTGATCCCTTGTTTATGCTGAGGCTGGATACGTCATTGGGGCCTTTGTCTGGCCGAGTCAAAGGCCTTTCATGCATTTCCTGACGTCATCGTCGATCACATTGCCAGGCTTGATGCAGTCCTTGAGCGACTTTTTATCTGGCAGACCGTCGAACGCGGCGCGTGCCTGAGCGCGACATTGCTTGTTCATTACGTTGGCGAACTCCGAGCGTTGACCTTTGTAGACTCCGCAAAGCACTGCGTCCGAGACTTTCTGAACCTGAGCAGTGAACGGTTGCGTGATGGGTTGGGCTGATCCTGTGCTACAGACAAACAGCATGGCTGCGGTGATGATCCATTTCATGAAGCGTCCTTGGATGATGTGGCGATGCAATGAGCGAAACGTCCGGGAACGAGACGTTAGCGCAAGGTCTTGATTTGCGTAAGGTCCGGCTCATGAATTCTGTGGAGAAGCGGACTGAACGAGTCATATGATACTACGCATAATGTATATTATGTTAAATTGTGTATGTGCGTAATGGCGTTCACACTGCCCCTCGTCGAATCTGTTTGCCGGAACGTAAAATGTCGCCCGCTCCAATTCAGCTCGGACGCCCTGCGCTTTCAGCTTGATCAGCCACCACACGAAAGGATTCCAATGAGCGCTGAAGAAAAGATCGACACGACTACGCCTGCCGTCATCGCCAAATCCACCAGTCAATTCCCTTGGGTACTCGCGTTGCCTTTTCTTGGCTTCGTCGGTTATGCCGCGCCGTACGTCACTGGATTGATCTACTGGCAGGACTATTTGCGTGGCCTGCATATTCCCTCTGGGCTATTCGAGGTCGAAGCTCGCGATTATTTCGTTTACGCCTACGTGGCCCTGGTCGAGTCGCTTGGCAACTGGACCGGCATTGTGCGCAACCCGGTGGTCTGGCTAATCATCGCCGGCACTATCCTGGGGCTTTCCACTGAATGGGTGCTTATCAAGAAATTCGAAACCAGTATTCGGATAAAGAGCACTGTTGAAAAATACACTCGCAATCGATACGTCGCGCTCACCAGTGGACTCGTGGTGCTTTCCGCAGTTATCACGACTTTGTTGATGCTGATTCCGCTCATTCTGCTGCCGGTATTGCTTCTCCCTGGAGTCATTGGCGAATATGGCGCCAAACAGACACTGAAGCGCGATCGCGAGATCTTTGCCAAGGGTTGCGATTTCTCCGAGCAGGCAAAAAAGCGCTGTTACGTGGTCAGGGACGGCGAGAAGATCATTGCCTCGGGCTTTCTGGTGGCCACCTCCGGCTCCAAGCTGGCCATCTATAAGGATGGCCGCCCAAAGATCCTTCCGCTAAAGGAATACAGTGTCGAAATTCTGGTTAAAGAGGACGAAAAACCGGTTACGCAGTCATACACTGAAGTCCAGCCACTCGACTAACCCTCGGCTATCCGCACGAACCGAACCCGAGCCCGCTGCGGCCGCAGGGAAAACCACCCCCGTGGCGCCAGCTCGCCGTCGTACACGATGTCCCAATGCTCCACCCAGTAGGCCAGCGCTGCCGCCAGATCGATCATCGCCATCGCGGTTCCCGGGCAGGAACGGTCCCCCAGGCCGAACGGGAAATAGGCGCCGCGCGGCCACGTTGCCGAGTCCAGGAAACGTTCCGGGCGGAATTCCAGGGGCGTCTCGAACCAGCGTGGGTCGCGATGGGTGATCCAACTGGAGACCATGACCACGTCGCCCCGCTTGAGCGAATGCCCGGACACTTCGATGTCTGCCGTCACCTGCCGTGGCGCCAGGCCGTAGGCTGGTGGGTACAGGCGCAGGCATTCCTGCAGCACCGCCCGCAGCAAGGGACAGTTGCGCAGGTCACTGACCGAGCGGATGGCTGGCCAGTCGATGGGGGCCAGTTCGGCCCGCAGTCGCTTGCACAGGTCCGGACGTTGCGCCAATAGCAACAGGCACCAGGTCAAGGTGACGCCAGTGGACTGGTGCGATGCCATCAGTAGCGTGCAGAGTTCATCGCGCAATTCGACCAGGGGCCTGGGCGACTGCTGCGCAACCTCGTCGACCACCGCCCGCAATTGCCCCAGCGCCCAGCGTTTGCGCGGGCAGAGTTTGCTCGGGAACCAGTGCCCCAGGGGCAGACCGGTGGACATTTCCAGCAACGCCACCCGCGACAGCAGGCGCACCGCCTTGGCGATCCGGTAGGCCGAAGGCTCCAGGTCCACCTCGAACAGCGCGTGACCGCTGAGGGTGGCGCTGAACGCGGCCATTTCCAGGTCGAGATCGTACTCGCGCCCCTCCTCTATCCGCTCTGCCCACTGTGCGGCCAGGTGGCGCACCTCACTGGCCGCTGGCGCAGTAATGTGTGGACGTACCGCCTTGCGCTGTGCCTGGGCCGGCTCGCCTTCGCGCATCATGAAGCTGCGCCCGTTCCATTGCTTGAGCATGCACAGGGCTGGCGCCCAGCGGCGCAGGTCGTCGCGATGCTCGACCATCAGCTCGTGCACGGCTTGCGGATGGAACAGACACCAGACACGCTGCGGGCCCATGCGCATGACGGCGACGTCCGGCTGCATCGCGTGCATTTTCTGCAGCCAGGCCAATGGGTCGCGCTGGATCTCCAGCCAATGGCGCAAGCCGGCGCGGTTATCACCGACCCAGGGCAGATGGGCCAGCCGACGACGGATCGGGCAATTGGGGTTGGCTTCGAGCATGGTTCCGTCTCGCTTTCCTTCGCTGGGGCCTTGCAACAGCGCGGATTCTAGACTTTTCGAGCCTGAACACCAACACGACGTTACTGATCGTTCCCACGTGCCGCGTGGGAAACGCAGTCCGTGACGCCCTGCGTCACAAGAGCGGACGACAAGCGTCCTGGGAGGCATTCCTACGCGTAGCGTAGGAGCGGCCGTCTCAGAAGTCCGCTGATGTCAGTCGCCATTCCCGGCAATGGTGATGTAGTCGGTATACACCTGCGGCGCACCGGAGAAGGACGCCAGTTGCCGCCATTCCTCGTACATGCGCTCGCTCTCCTGGTGCTCGCGGACAAAGGTCAATGCCTTTTCCGTCGACACGTCCAGTTCCGGGTGGAAGGCATTCAGCGAGGCCAGGCTCTCGATCTCCAGCATCACCGCGTACTGGTCCAGGCGGTTACCGCCCTGCCCCTTGAGCATGTGGAACTTCCAGCCCGGGTAGTCTTCGATGCGCTGGATATTGCCGGTGATGAAGTCGTCGAAGGTCTGCGCCGACACGCCGGAGCGCAACGCCAGGTTATGGATGCCCACCACCCGTGCCACCGGTTTCTCGCCGGCCACGGCGCGGTAGTTGGGGCCTTCGGCCAGGGAACTGTGGTTGTTCTGCGCCAGCAGCGAATAGGTGGAAAAAAGGGTCGGCAGTTCGGCGAAGGTCGCGAAGGTTTTCCATTCGGCGATCAGTTCCAGCGCCTCGCCATGCTGCTGCCAGAACTCGCGGGCATGGGCGGTCTGGTCGCCGTTGTGGTCGATGTAGTGGGCATATTCTTCGGCGCTGGGCGCTTCGAACAGCATCAGGTACTGGTTCTGTCGCTCGCCGCGCAGGCCCTTGAGCAACGTCCAGCGCCAACCGGGATACGCCGGGATGGCGACGCCACGCTGGCGCACGAAATCCTCGAAATGCTCGGCAGTGACGCCCTTTTTCAGGTTGAGACCAATGTAGTGCAGGCTGAATACCGCTGCGGATTCCTGATTCATGATGACTCCATGGAGGGGTAACGTCGGGACGAAACAAACCGGTGTCTAGCGCACAGCCTTCGGCCCCGGCCAGTGATGCGCCAGGCGCTGGCGCAGACCAGCAGCAGGATCACCACCCCGGCGCCAAAGGCGCTGGTCAGGCTGGCATGCCGGGCGACCAGGCCGATCAGCGCCGGGCCGCTGAGCAGGCCGCTGTAGCCGACCAGGGTCACGGCCGACAGGGCCATGCCCGATGGCACGCGCGGATGGTTGCCGGCGGTGCTGAACAGGATCGGCACGATGTTGGAAAGGCCGATGCCCGCCAGGACGAAGCCGCCCAGCGCCACCCCCGGCCGATCGATCGAGACGATCAGCAACAGGCCGATGGCGGCGCAGCCGGCACCGGCCGCCAGCAGGCGCCGGTGCCCCACGGCATTGACCAGGCGGTCACCGCCCAGCCGGCATAGCGCCACGGCCAGGGCGTAGAGGGTGTAGCCGAAGCCGGCGTGGCTCTTGTCCATGCCCGCTCGCTGTGCAGCAGCACTGCCGACCAGTCGAGCATCGCCCCTTCGATCATGAAGATGAAAAAGCACAGCAGCGCGATGACCAGCAGGCTCGGCTGGACCAGCGCCCGCAGCAGGCCAGCGGTTTCACCAGGCTCCCGGGGCTGTCGGCCGAGCAGATGGGCGCAGGCCTGCATCACCAGCAACGCGATCAGCAGCACCACCAGCAGGATCGCCTGCAGAGGCGCCAGCCCCGCCCACAACAGCAGACTGACGCCACCCGCCCCGGCCACGCTGCCGATGCTGTAGAAACCATGGAAACCGGACATCTTCGCCTGCCCGCTGTCGCGTTCGACAATCACCGCCTGGGCGTTCATCGACACATCGAGCAGGCCGTTGACCGCGCCAAACAGCAGCAAGGCCGCGGCGAGCGCCAGTGTTGCGCTGGCATGCATCATGAACGGCAGCACCAGACACAACAGTGTGGCGCAGGCCAGGATCACGGCCCGGCAGCCGAACCGGGCGATCAGCCACCCGGTAAAGGGCATCGCCAGCATGGAACCGGCGGCGATGCAGAACAGCAGCAGGCCCAGGGTGTCGTCGCCGATGGCCAGCCGGCCCTTGACGAAGGGAATCAGCGGTGCCCAGGCGGCCATGCCCAGCCCGGCGACAAGGAAAATCCGCCGAGTAGCCTGCTGCTGGCGCAGATTGCCCGCCAGTCGTGAGTCGAGCACTTGAGTCGTCATCAGCTCAGACTCTGCGCGACCGACAGGTAGTCGGTGTAGATCTGCGGCGAGCCGGAGAACGACGCCAGTTGCTTCCACTCCTCGTACATCTGTTTGGTGTCGCGATGGGCCCGGGCGAATTTCGCCGCCTCGTCGGTGGCGATATCCGGCTCCGGGTAGAACACATCCAGCGCCTGGAGGCTGGCGATCTCCATCATCACCACGTACTGGTCCAGGCGATTGCCGCGCTCGCCCTTGAGCAGGTGGAACTTCCAGTCCGGGTAGTCCTCGATGCGATGGTGGTTCTCGGCAATGAAGGTCTCGAAGGTCTGCGCCTGGACATCCGCACGCAACGCCAGGTTGTGGAGGCCGATCACCCGGGCGATGGGCGCCTGCCCTGCCCGCTCCTGGTAGCGCGGGCCCGGCGCGACCGTGCTCTTGCGGTTTTCGGCCAGCAGGCGGTAGTCGGTATAGAGCGTCGGCAGTTCGGCGTAGGTGCCGTAGCGTCGCCATTCGCCGAGGATATCCAGGGCCTGCGGCCGCTCACGCCAGAACTGGCGGGCCCGTTCGGTCTTGTTGCCATCGGCCGTGATATACAGGTCACGCTGTTGGGCACTGGCGATCTCGAACAGCATCAGGTACTGCCCTGCCCGCTCGCCCCGCAGCCCGCGCAGCAGGGTCCAGCTCCAGCCCGGGTAACAGGGAAGGTGCACGCCTTTCTCGCGCACGAAGGTTTCGAACTGCTCCGGCGTCACCCCGGCCTCGGTATCGATGGCGATGTAGTGGAGGCTGAAGACCGCTGTGGAGGGGGTGTTGTGCTGTTGCATCGACGCGCTCCTTCAGGCCCGGGGCTCAGTGAACTGGGTATTGATGATGGCTTCCACCAGGGTCACGCCATTGGGCGTCAGCCGCACCCGGTCGCCCTCGACGCTGACCAGCGCCTTGTCCACCAGGGTCTTGAGGGTTGCGCTGATGATCGGGTTGTCGTGGTAGCTGCGTCCGTCGAAGCGCTGGCGGAACACCTGGTCGTCCACCGGCACCAGGGTGGAAAGGGCCATCTTGAAGGCGTTCACCTCCCGCTGCAGCGGCGACACGCCACGGCTTTCGTCGATGGGCAGGCGGCCTTCGTCCAGCGCCTGCTTGTATTTGGCATAGCCGGTGATATTGATCGCTTCGGCGCGGGTGCATTTGGAACTGCCGCCCAGGCCGATCGCCACCTCGGGGTACTGGGTCTCGAGGTCGGTGATCAGGCCCTTCCACTTTTCCGGCTGCAGGTCGTTCTGGTGGAAGTACATGGTCGGGTGCTCGCGATAGCTGGGCGCCAGGTACTGCTCCACCAGCTCGCGCATCTGGTACTGCTTGCCCAGGCCCGGGAAGGTCATGTCGTTCATGCTGATCAGGCCCTTGCGCTGCCAGTGGCTCTGCTTCTCGCCGGAGACCCCGGTGCGGGTCTTCATGAACTCCTCCATGTGCAGCTTGCTGATGACCACATGGGACAGTTCCAGCTCCAGGGCCTTCTGCATGTCGTACTTCACATCATCGACGCTCTGGCCGAGCATGCCGTAGATCAGGTCGACACTGACCCACTCCAGGCCGATGGCGCGGGCGTGGTGGATGGTGTCCACGCACTCCTCGGCCGAGTGCATGCGCCCGCAGGCGGCAATGATGCGGTCGTCGAAGGACTGCGCGCCGAAGCTGATCTTGGTGAAACCCAGTTCCTTGAGCAGCGACAGGTATTCCCTGTTCAGCGTGCCCGGCTCGCCCTCGAAGCGCAGGGTCGCGGCCGAGAAGTTGAAGTGGCTCCGGTAGAACGCCATCAACCGGCGCAGCTCCGACTCCGGCAGCAGCGAGGGCGTCCCCCCGAAGATATTGAACTCGCCGACCTCGGCCCGGGCCAGGCTCGGCACCTTCTGCAGCCACAGGCCGGCTTCCCGGATGTTGTAGTCCACCACGTCGCGGAACACCACCTGGGACGAGGCCGCCTTGGGGTTGAGGATCACCGTCGGGTACTGGCAGAAATGGCAGCGGTAGCGACAGGTGGGAATGTAGGCCCACAGGTGGATCTGCCTGGCCTGGCGGATTTCCCGGTCCATGTCCGCGAAGAACGACGGCAACGGATAGCCGGGCATATCGCCGGGGAACACGTGGCAGCCGAACGGGTCGTTGAACACGTACTCAAGGAAGGCGCTGTTGTCCGGGTGCGCGAGGAACTCATGGACCCGCGGTACCGGGTAGTTCGGGTCGATATCGTGCAGTGAGTACAGGGCTTCGCCGTTCATCAGAACACCCCCCGTTGGCAAAGTAGTTATGGGCTTCGCCGGACTCGCGGTCCTCGGCGAAGTAGTAGACGAAACGCTGGAAATCCTCGGGCTTGACCTTGTCGAAACAGGCCGGCAATGGCGGTGGGTAGCCGATGTCCTCGCCCACGGCGCGGCGCAGGGCGCTGAAGATTTCCTCGCGGAACTCGAAGTACAGGCGATAGGACGGGGTCTTGTAGGCGTGGATCGGCTTGAAGTCGATCACCCGCGACTGCTGCTTGATCTCGTGGATGCGCTGGTACAGGCGGTCCGCCACCGGCTCGCCGAAGAACGCCCGCACCGCCGGATTCTCCAACAGAATGTGCGGGTTGAGCAGCGCCGGCAGCACGATGTTCTTCGGCACATAGTCCTTGATCGAGTACTCCCAGGCCTGCCGCGACTCGGCAGGCGTGGTGTCGCGCAGTGTCGGAGCCTGCTCTTCAACCTCCGGACGCACGTCCTTCATGATGATGATGCCGTCCTGGCCGTAGGCATTACCGGTGATCACCTCGTCGAGAATGGTGTCCACCCGTCGGCTGTTGATCTCGATCCGTGATTCGTGGGCGTAGACCGGCTTGCCGCCCCAGGCGATCACCCGGATGCCGAAGTCCCAGTCATCGGAGAGGTGTTCGACGAAACGGCCGTTTTCCAGCTGGTAGAAGATCTCGATGCCGCCGACCCGGTCGTAGAGCCGGCGTTCGACGGCGAACCCCTTGCCGTCCGGGAAGCCACCGAACAGCGAGAAGGACATCTCGCGGCAACGCAGGGTCTTCTGGATCTCGTTGTACAGGTTCGGCCGCTGGCGGAAATGCGCTTCGTTGTAGTAGTAGTTGCAGGTGCCCAGGTCACCGTTTTCGGTGATCATCCTGGCAATCAGCGCGTGCAGCCAGTACGGGTCGACGGTGCAGTCGGCGTCGGCGGAGGCAATGTAGTGCCGGTTGTCGACGCCCAGGCGGATATCCCGCTCTTTCGAGCGCAACGAGGCATAGTCCATGCCGCGCTTGCGGGCAGAGGAAACCCCCTGGGTAAGCTCCTGGATCACATGGATATCCAGGGAAGGATGGCGCTCGCTGAAACGCCTGATCTTGGCCACTGAATCGTCGGTCGAATTGTTATCGACGATGATCAGTTCATAACTGGCATGGGTAATCAGATTGTCCCGGGTTTTCTGGTGGAACAGTGAGTCGAGTACGACATCGATTCGGTCGCTTTCGTTATAAAGCGGCAGTACCACCGAAACAAAAACAGTATCACGCATAGTTCCTCCGCAAGGGCTCAGGTCAAGCATGTCCACGATATTGTTGGAGAGCACCCGCCGACCAATGGCAAAGTTGCGCTGGGCTATCTGCTCCATCAGCGCCTTGTCGTTCAGCAGTTGGTAGACCTGCTCGACGAAGTTGTCGTCGGGCAGTCCGTCATGTTCTTGCGAAATCGCCATGATCGGCGCCTCGAAGCCATGTCGACCATAGACTTCCTGGTAATACTCATAGTTGCTGGCGATATAGCAGCGCTGGCTGCTGATGGCCTCCCCCACGGGGTTGCCATAACTGTCGTAACCCCAGGACGTCAGGAATGAAACCAGGTCGCAGGAGTGGTAAAGATCCTCGACCGTGATTGTCCGCTCATCCGACGGCATATAGTCGTGGGACAGTGCGCCGATGAACTTGATATAGGCCTCGACCTCAAGTTCCCGGGCCAACTGGTTCAATTCGGCGAAATAAGCCGGATGCTCGCCGGGGTCGCCCGCCAGTGCCAGGTACACCCGGCGCCGGCTGCCGTCCCGGGCGAAGCGCTGGTTCAAGCGCTGTACCAGATGGATATCGCGATCCTGGCGCTTTTGCGGAATGATCCGCGTGGTGCGGGCGATCAGCAGGTCGCTGTCACGGATATCCAGGCGCTCCTTGATAGAGTGGTAGCGGCCCTGGCCACTGAAGTCATAGGTGTTCCTGCGGACCTGCACCTGTACCCGGTGATCGCACCAGTGTTCGAGCTTGTCCTTCAGGTCGTTGTTGAGGGTGACATAGGTGATATGGGGCGAACTGACCGGCTTGACCGCATGGGGATAGGGCTCCGGCCCGTATTTCATCACGGACTTTTCGCTGCTCCACATCAGGTCGTGGTCGCGCCAGATGACAAAATTGCCCAGCCCATGCTGCCGGCCGTAGCGCTCGATGGCCAGGTACAGCGCCTGGGTGTAGATAATGTTTTCCGGCAGCGTGGCGTTTTCCACGATGACATGCCGGATATCGAGCTGCTCCCACAACTGGATGATCCGCAGGGACAAGGCCTGGGCCGACTCGCCAATGGCCTTGAGCAGGTGTTGCTGCTCCTGCGCGGATACCTGGGCCTTCTGGGCAATGAGGATGTTGTGGGAGTACTCGATGAAGTCCACGTTGTAATAAGGCACGGTGTCGATATCCTCGATCCGCACCAGGTTGAAGATATCCCGATAGATATCCTTTTCATGATCGTAGGGTTTGTTGAAGTTGCCCTTGTCGACCTTTATTTCATAACCCAGGTCGAGGTACGAAGTTATCCCCTTGTGCAGGAGATGTTTCGCCAGTTTCGAGGCTTCGACGGTGATGCCGGAAACCGCAACAGCATCGAAGGATATGAATATCGCTCCAGCAGGCATAGCAATACCTCTCGAACCAATAGAAATGTATTGGTCTTCATGGAATAAAATGACCAGCTTTTAATAATGCATAGCGATACGAAATGACGTGTTGTCATCCCGATATTGTCGATTCGGTGATAGGTGCCCGTTCAGATAGCCTTTTGCAGGCGCACTTCTCCCTTGGCCATTAATCAGCCATCCATGTGACCAGCAAGTTGCAGGCTGCGCGGATTGTTCAGGGTGGCGACGGGAAATGCAGGGGTGGACGGACGGTTTTCCAGCGATGGTGGCTCATGCTCTTTACCCTTCCCTTTTCAGGATCTTGTTTTGAAAATTTGATGGGTGGCGCTGAGTAACATTTAGTAAAGAACATACTCGTCTGTACGAGTCAAAGCAACCGTCCTACAGACATTTTTTCAGACTGTCCCTTTTATCGAGGGCAACTAAGATGAGATGAAAGTTAGTATTAAATTGCCATTGTTTTGCTGCTATCCTGCAACAGGCCCGGCTGCGCAGCACGCGCAGCCGGGCCCGATCATTCGATTGTGTTGTTGCCTGCAGAGCGGCTTTATACCACTGCGGCTCGCCAGCCCAGGGTCTGCAGGGCCTCGATCAAGCGTGCGCCCTGCAAGGCTGGCACCTCCCGCCCATCCCCGGCCCGCATCGGCCGCCCGGCCAGTAGCGCGTTGATAATCGCCTCCTCGACCGCCTCGGCCGCCGCCGCGAACAGCGGCGAGATATGGTCGTTATTGACCATGGCGACCTGGGCCGTCCGAGGCAGATCACGACGATTGTAATCGGCCGGCGCCAGCCCGTGTTACCGGTGGAGAAAGCCAGGAAGATATCGCCACTGGAATCATCCGTGCCCCCGCCTGTGCGGGCGATGCCCACCGAGGCGCGTTGTGCCAGGCGTTGGCATTGATGCGGCAGCAAAGGGGCATCGGTAGCCAACACCACCACGATCGAGCCCATGCCCGGGTATCCTGTTCGGTAAACGGTGAGGGCAAATCCAGCAGTACCCGGCCTACGGGGTAGCCGTCGACCCGCAGCTCGCGACGCTGGCCGTGGTTGGCCTGGACAAAGGCGCCGACGGTCCAGCCACCCTGCTCCGCCGGCAAGGCCCGAGAAGCGCTGCCGATCCCGCCCTTGAACTCATGGCAGATCATGCCGGTGCCGCCACCTACGGCGCCCTCAATCACCGGCCCGCCGCTGGCCGCCGCCAGCGCCTGTTCAACCAGCCCGGCATTCACATGCTGACCCCAGATGTCGTTCAGCACGCCGTCGTAGGTCTCCATCACCACCGGCATGCACCAGTAGGTCGACGGGTCCGCCAGGGTCGCGTGCTCATGGGCGATCAGCGCATCACGCACCACACCGACGCTGTGGGTGTTGGTGGTGGCAATGGGCGTGGTCAGCAGCCCCGCTTCGCGAATCCACTCCAGGCCCGTGGCATCGCCATTGCCGTTGAGCACATGGCAGCCGGCGAAGCAGGGCTCGTAGCGCGCGGCGCCGGCACGGGGCTCGATGAGGCTGACACCGGTGCGCACGGGCTTGCCCTCATGGACCTTGTCCAGCGTGGCATGGCCGACCCGCACCCCCGGCACGTCAGTGATTGCGTTGTGGGGGCCCGGCTTTCCAAGGCCCAGGGTGATACCAAAGTCGCGTGCTCGCATCGTTTCTCTCGCTTAAAGTTTCTGGAAAGCCGGGCTCAGCTTGCCGTAGGTGCCGTATAGCACCACGGAGCCGAGCAGGATGCCCAGAATGATGAAGATATCCCGGGTGGAGGCACCAGCCAGCAAGGTCACCAGCAGATACCCCGCGCCCATCACGGCCACCAGGGCCGGCAGCGGCCACAGCGGCATCCGGTACGGGTGCTCACGGTCACGGCGCAGCACCCGGCTGAACAACGCGCACAGGCCGACCACCAGATAGACGCAGAGGATCAGCAGCACGGTGAAGGACGTGAGTTCCGACAGGTTGGAGCTGAAGGTCAACGCCGCCGAAGGCACGGCCAGGAACAGCGTAGCCAGCCAGGGCGAGTCCCACTTGGGATGGATGCGGGTGAAGGCCCCGTTCAGGGACGGCATCCACAACTCGTCGCGCCCGCTGCTGTAGATCACCCGGCCGATCTGGATCACCAGGGCGATGATGGCGTTGAACACCGACAGGAAAATCCCCGCACTGACCAGTCGGGACAGTGTTTCGTTGCCGTGGGCCGTCAGCAGGTAGCCAATCGGATCGGGGCTGGCCAGCATGGCTTCCAGCGACGGTGCGCCCATCAGCAGCGCAATCAGCGGAATCAACTCGATAGCCACCACCAGCACCAGCGACCACAGGACGGCCTTGGCGATGCCCTGCCCGCCGCACTTCATGTCTTCGGCGAGCAACACGGCGCCGCCATAGCCATTGAAGGAGAACAGCGCCGTGCCGACGGCACCGATCACCAGCGCCCAGGGCGCCGCGTGCAACACACCATTGTCGAGCATGAGCGGGTTGAGCAGGTTGCCGACCGGCTGCCGGGCATGGCCGAAGCCCAACACCACGATGACCATCAGCGCCGCCACCTCAAGCAACAGGCAACTGCCGGTGACCCAGGCATTGAGCTTGATGTTGAGGATACCGAGCAGATAGCTCAGGGCCACGATCACCAGGGCGACGGTCTGCCCGTCGAACTGCGTACCCAGTGCCGCGTTGAGGTAGGTCGCCGCGCCAGTCGCCAGCACCGGCGGAATGAACAGCAGCATCGCCAGCACGGTCAGGAACGTGGCGTAGCCGGCCATGCCGCCAAACACGCGCTTGGCGAACACGTACTCGCCGCCCGCGGCACTGTGGGCCCGGCCCAGCTCCGCATAGCAAAGGGCGAACATCAGCGCCAGCACGCCCCCAGGATGAACGCCCAGATCACCCCGGTGCCGGCCTGGGCGATCGCAAACGGCGCAATGACAAACACCGAACTGGCGGGCGTCACCGAAGAGACGGTGATGGCGACCACATCGGGCACGCTCAGTGTGGGTTTGAGTTCAGGGGAAGGAGCGGTCATAGGTTCATCCTCGCGTTGTTCTAGGTGTTGGGAGGCAGAACTGGAATTCGACAAGTTGCGGGCTCGACGGCTCGCTTGATAGGCCTGGAATCTAGGCAGATGCGCCCGGCCGGGCAATTCCCCCTATGGGGTACCCCCGTTGACAGGCGCGCTAAATCGGGCGCCAATGCCCTACCCGTTTCAAGGACTCAGCCGTGGACATTCTCTTCAAGGAAGTCGCCAGCCATACCGCGCTGGCGCGCGCGATCGAACAGATCGGCAGCCCGCGCTTCTGGCGACAGCTGATCCTGGTACTGCGCCATTGGGTGCCATTCGACAACGCCCTGGCGATTCACTTCCCCGCCCAGGGCGCGCCCCATGTGCTCGAGGAATACGATGCGGCGCCGGCACCGGCGGCGGGTGAGCTGTATCTCGATGGGTTGTACCTGCTGGACCCGTTCTACCAGGCCGCTCGCGAAGGTTTGGCCAGTGGTTTCTATCACCTCGAGGAAGTCGCGCCTGACCACTTCTGGCAAACGGACTACTACCTGAACTACTTCCAGGACCATGTGCTGGTGGATGAAGTGCAGTTCCTGTTGCAACTGCCGGACGGAGTGCTGTCGCTGTCGCTCGGCATGCGCCGGGCGTTTGATTCGGCGGAGTTGGGGAAGTTGAGCCTGGTCAGTGGCTGGGTGCTGGCCCTGCTCCATCAGAATTGGACGCGTATCGGCATCTCCGTGCCGGTACAGCCGCCGGTGGGCGATGCGTTGGCGAAGTTTGGTCAGGGGGTGTTGTCCGAGCGGGAACTGGAAATCGCCCGGCTGATTCTGCGCGGGTATTCGTCGAAGGCCATGGCCCAGCGGCTGGGAATTTCACCGGAGACCATCAAGGCGCATCGGCGGCATTTGTACGCGAAGCTGGATATTTCCTCGCAGCCGGAGCTGTTTTCGGTTTTTATTCGGGAGTTGGGGTTTGAGGAGTTGCAGAATCCGTGAGGTCGGAGCCGGAAATTCGGCAAGGAGTACAAATGTACTCCTGTCGAGCTCTTGATCAAACAGCGAATGAGCCTGCAGTTGTTTCTGCATACAGCTGGGCGATGACGTCCGTGCTCAAGGCATGTCGTTGAGAATCTCTTCCCACTGACGGATTGTCCAAGAGTACCCGCCCGCAACTGGATGGTTTCGAACGGGACCTGTTGTTGGGGGTGGTTCATTCCATCATCTTGTCTCGCACGGTCGTGGATGCATTGCTCGAAGGCTCCTGCGCTCCAACGGGTGCCTGAGGACCGCAATCGGTAGCCGTAGCCAATGCGGCTACCGATCAGTACCGAAGCACGCTGCGTGTGATCATCGCAACCGCTTGCGCCGCAGACATCAAGGCGGTGTCGACGCTGAACGCCATGCCTTCTGAATAGCATGAAACCCGACCGACCTCACTTGAAACGCCGATAGGATTGAAACGCAAACCCCTTCTCGATGAAGTCCAGGGCATACCAGGTAGTGATCGGGCCATGATTGGTCTTCAGCTCAAAGGCATGGACAAGGCGATTGATCCTGCCGGGGAATCTCACCAGGATGACGCGGCTCTCCTTTACCAGCAGTTGCTGATAACGGTCTGCAAACAGGCGCGGTGTCTTCTCGTTTTCATCGCACGTTGGCCACCATTGGGCGAATTCGATGCGCTTGCGCCGTAGCCCGTCCAAACGGCGTGGCCACCACCAGACCGACGGCGGAATTTCGTAGACGGCCAGGCTTTGGATCAAGGCGGCGATCGCACCGGGATTGAAGAACACCAGCTTGACCAGGACGGAATCGTCCAGTTGCTCGGCGCTGATGACGTGCAGGTCGTTGGTGCTGCTCCAGTGGCTGGAGCGGGTCAGGCGATAGGTCGCCAGTTGAGTCCTTCGATTACTGATGCTCAGGCAAAGCGCCGCCACGGCTATCACGGCATTCAGGTAGGTGATGAAGGTGGCGGTGTCGGAAATCTGCAGCCCCATGTGCGTCCTGTTCCCTGGTTGCGCGACGAGAAGCCTATTGGGGATGGAAAGGGTTGGCGGGTCAAGAACCGTCTCCCGCAACAGCAGGCTGTGGGAAGACCAAAGGGACACTCAGCCTGGCGGGGAACTGCCATTACAGCCACGAGCCAGGCCCGGCCACGGAACTCAAGGTGAAGTCGAATGACTTGCCTCGCCACATTTGCACTCACCCTTGCAGCAAGGCTGGTGCTGGGGGTGGCCCGATGCACAGGCTTGGCAGCAATAGGCCTTGCCATCGCGTATGACGGCGTTGGCCCCTACGGTGCAGGAACAATGATTGCAGGCACAGCGCTGTGGGTTCATTTGGAGGTTCTCCCGTTGTTGGAGGGGACGACGTCATCGGTCCACGGCTCGCCGTCGAGCGGTGCCGAGCGCGCCAGTTCGGCCTCGTCCAGGCCAATGCCGCCGCCGATCTCAGCGGCCCTGACCCGGCGCAGGCTCTGGTCCGCCGGAGTGCCGCCGGTACCCGGTTCGTCCGGGCCGCGGGCGCCGGTTTCGTCGAACAGCGTCTCGGGGCTGAGGTCATCGAGGGTGACGTTGTCTTCATGGGGGCTGTCGCTCAGCGCCTCGCCGCCGGTCATGCCGCTCTCGGCCACGCGCCTGGCCGGATACTCCTCTTCCACTTCCCGCGCCGGGCGTTCGTCGCCGATGCGGCCCTGGCGTTCGTCGCGGCGTTCGCTGAAGTCCAGTTCATGGACGCTGCCCATGCGGTCTTCGGTGGTGTCGATATCGAGTGGAGGCTTTTGGGTGTTTGGCTTAGGCATGAGGGTTCTCCGTTTGGATGGCCGCCTGCGGCGGTTCGCCGGCAAGCCGGGTTCTACAGGTGGATGGGTTGGTCGGCATGGCGGTGGCGCACGGCCCCGCAGCGCTCGCAGCATTCGCATTTGTGCCCGGCGACGTCACTGATCAGCAGGCTGCGCCACTGGCATCCATACAACAGGCAGACGAGTTTCATCTGGCACCTCCCTGGCCCTGGAAAGAAGGCCCTTACAAAGACTGACCTGTCGCTGCCGTGAAGGTTTTATTTAATTGCGTCCCGTGTCATTGGTCGCCCGCGCCCGCAAAAAAACTAAACCTTTTTCCCAGGCCCCGGGTCGCACCTAACGCGACACTGAAGTCGCACCAACGAGCAAGGAGTGAAAGATGAGCAATCCATTCTTCAAATACGCGGGCCTGGCGCTGGCACTGGGCATGGCATCGCTGCAGGTGCAGGCCGCGACCTCCAACGATTTCGTCGATGCCGCCACCGAATCGGGCATCTCCGAAGTGGTGCTCGGCAAGCTGGCCCAGGAGAAGAGCCACAGCGCCGACATCAAGCAGTTCGCCGCAAAGATGGTCAGCGATCACACCCAGGCCAACCAGAAACTCTCCGAGATCGCCCACAAGCTGGACATCGAGGTGCCCGACGAGGCGGCGCTGACCGACAAGGTCAAGAAGATGATCCTGGAATGGCGTGACGAATCCTTCGACAAGTCCTATGTCGAGAACCAGCTCAAGGCTCACGAAAAAGCCGTGGAGCTGTTCAAGAAGGAAGCGGCTTCCTCGGACAAGGCCGAGCTGAAGGCGTTCGCCAGCGAGACCCTGCCGACGCTCGAGCATCACCTGGAGCAGGTCAAGGCGTTGCATGCCAGCCATGGCAAGTGACGGACATCCGTAGTTGATGAGCCGGGTCCAGGGGCTCCCGGATGGCCCCCGCCCCGGTCTTATCTAGGCTATGTACGAAATCGCTTGAAACTTGGTTATGCGGCGTTAAAAACCGGCTCGGAATGCTCATTGACAACCAGTCAACTGCGCTTCCTCGCCGGTTTTTGCCTTGCCTAACCTGCGTTTCAAACAATTTCGTACACAGCCTAGTGCTGGCGCTCGTCCCTGGGCGGTTTTGCCGGCCCTTGGGGATCCACTTGCGGGTCCTCCAGGTCTGGGGAGTCCGGATCGAAGCCGAGGTCGTTCTTCACACTCGCCTGTTCGGATGAATGCGGGCCCTGGTCCCGGGCTGTTTTCTGTGCGGTGGAGTCGTGCCCGGTTCCGGACGAGCCGTCGGGCCGGTGAGCATCGTTATCCCGCTCTTGCTCACCCTGGGTTTTCGCCTGTGCTTGCGTGTCTTTTTCCATGTCGCCTCCTAGCCTTTGCGGTATGCGGGCGCCCGCTTGACAGTCGCCGATAGCTTACCGCCCACGTTGAACACGAAGGGGTAGACCGCTGCCGTCGCCGGGGTGTTCAGAATCATTTGCCCGAATTCGCTCTCGCCAGGCCCGTCAGATATCGTGGCTATAGAACAACGAGTACGACTCTATGCCCTGGTTTGGCTTCTTGATACTCGCGTTGGAATAATGAATGACGCGAACACCCAGGCGCTGATTGTTCGTCAACTTGATACCGGCGCCCAGTCGGTCTTCAAAGTTGAAGGCACTTCCCAGTTTCTTGTCGCCGACTCTCGAGCCCGAGAAAGTGGAGACACCTACACCGATCTCCACAAAGGGTACTACGCCCGAGTTGCCGAACTCGTAGACGAATACCGGGGCGAAAGAAAGAGTGTGACGCGTTCCCGCCTGATCTCCGGCCCCCCAATAGGTGTAGCCCATATCCCAATAGCCGGTCAGATGCCCTGTGGAAGTATTGAACCACTGCTGATCCCAGCCAAAGCCCAGGCCCGCGCGAAGGGCCGGGGCTCCCTGGCCTGTAGCGCCGATGGCCGCGGAAATTTCCGCCGCCTGTGCCCCGGTTCCGAAACAGCCTGCAAACAAGGCGGGGATCAGTAACTTTCTCACAGCAATTCCTTAATATCATCAGTGGCTCTATTCAACTTCCTACATCTTGCCCGGTATTTGGCAAGATACCTGAAGGCAGCAATCATCGCCGTCATGGGTAATAACTAACGACGGCGCGAAGTTTAAAGTGTGTATCCACTGCGATGATATAAGGCGAAGAAGGCCGAAGCTGTCAGATCGAGGCCGATGGGAATCCCGATTCACCACTCGACGACAGTAGGTAGAACAGCCATCAATCACCCAGGCCGTTTGTCCATCGCCCTGAACCCTCCAGGATTCCCAAGGGTCGCTATGAGTATGTATTGACTCGAATGAATGGATGCACTCATGAGCGAAATCCGCATTGGTATTTCCGGTTGGCGCTACAGCCCGTGGCGCAAGGATTTCTATCCGAAGGGGCTGCGCCAGGATGATGAGTTGGCCTTCGCTTCGCGGGCGGTCAACACCATCGAGATCAATGGTTCGTTCTATGCCCTGCAGACGCCTGAACGCTATGTGCAGTGGCGCGACAGCACGCCGGATGGCTTTGTGTTTTCGGTCAAGGCGCCGCGCTATATCACCCATGTGCGCAGGCTTCGCGAGATCGACGAGCCGCTGGCCAATTTCTTCGCTTCAGGCCCGCTGATGCTGGGGGACAAGCTGGGGCCGTTTCTCTGGCAGTTTCCGCCGTCGATGACGTTCGATGAGCAGCGCTTCAGCGATTTTCTGGAAAAACTGCCCAAGGACCGCCAGGCCGCCCGGGCTTGCGCCGGGCATGCCGCCGAGCGCCTGCAGGGCAACGGCGGCACCACCAATCGCGGCAACGCGCGCTTGCGCCATGCCGTGGAAATCCGGCATCCGAGTTTTCTCTGCGAGACGTTCGTCGACCTGTTGCGCAAGCACGAGGTGGCGCTGGTGGTCTCCGACAGTGCCGGTAAATGGCCGTATGTCGAGGATGTCACCGCCGATTTCGTCTACCTGCGCCTGCACGGCGACGTCGAACTCTACAGCAGCGGCTACACCGCCAAGGCGCTGCACCGTTGGCGCTCGCGGATCCAGGCCTGGAGCGAGGGTGGCCAGCCGCGGGATGCCGAGCTGATCGTTCAGCGGGCACCGGCCCGGCGGGCTTCGCGTGACGTGTACTGCTACTTCGACAACGACCAGAAGGTGCACGCTCCGTACGACGCCCGCCGCCTGCTGGCCGATCTCGGCCTGGACGACGAACTGGTCACCGAGCCCGGCGTGGAGCCGCAAGTGCAGCTATAGACAGGCTCGGCGGCAGCCACGAGCTTTTTTGAACTCCCGGATTGGCCCTCGCATCCCAACCAGAGAGACCTCGTGAATCGTTACGGAGCCCGTCATGGCCAAGCCTCTTGAGGAATATCAGCGCAAACGCGACTTCAATGCCACGCCCGAGCCCGCCGGCAAGCGTCGGCGCCCCGATACGGCGCACGCGCTGCAGTACTGCATTCAGAAGCATGACGCCAGCCATCTGCATTATGACTTTCGCCTCGAGCTGGACGGCACCCTGAAAAGCTGGGCGATACCCAAGGGCCCCTCGCTCGACCCCAAGGTTCGTCGCCTGGCGGTTCATGTCGAAGACCACCCGCTGGACTATGCGGATTTCGAGGGCAACATCCCCGAGGGGCATTACGGCGCCGGTGACGTGATCGTCTGGGACCGCGGCATCTGGGAGCCCGAGGGCGATCCTCGGGAAGCCTATGCCAAGGGCAAGCTGCGTTTTCGCCTGCAAGGCGAGAAGCTGTCGGGCACCTGGAACCTGTTCCGCACTCACCTGGCGGGCAAGAAGGAGCAATGGATGCTGGTCAAGTCCCACGACGGCCAGGCCCGCAGCGAAGCGGATTACAGCATCGTCGCCGCTCTCCCCGACAGCGTGCTCAGCGATCGAACCCTGGTGCCACGCCAGGCGGCCTCGCCTGCTCGCCAACATGAAGCCAAACCGAAGCCGCGGCCCCAGGCGGCCAGCCTGCCGGCGGCGCTGCAACCGCAGCTTGCCACCCTGGTCGACTCGCCACCCAGCGGGGACTGGCGCTACGAGGTCAAGTTCGACGGCTACCGCATCCTGGCCCGTATCGACGGGGATGACGTTCGCCTGTTCACCCGCAACGGCCACGACTGGAGCGCGAAAATGCCGCGCCAGGTCAAGGCGCTCAAGGCACTGGGCCTGGATTCGGCGTGGCTCGATGGCGAGATGGTCGTCCTGGACCGTCACGGCGTTGCCGATTTCCAGGCGTTGCAGAATGCTTTCGACACCGAGCGTGACGAGCGCATCACCTACTACCTGTTCGATCTGCCCTTCCTCGGCGGCAAGGACCTGCGCCCGCTACCGATACAGGATCGGCGCGGTACCCTGGCGCAATTGCTCGAACACAACGGCTCCGAACGACTGAAGTTTTCCGCCGATTTCGATCAGCCGATCGAGGCGCTGCTCGACAGCGCCTGTCGCCTGGAACTGGAAGGCCTGATTGGCAAACGCGCCGACAGTCCTTACCGGGGCCGTCGCAGCAGTGACTGGATCAAGCTCAAGTGTAAGCGGCGCCAGGAGTTCGTGGTCGTGGGTTATACCGAGCCCAAGGGCCGCCGCACCTCCTTCGGGGCCCTGCTGCTGGCCCTGCACGACCCCGACAGTGGCGAACTGCGCTACGCCGGCAAGGTAGGTACCGGTTTCAGCGCCGTGACGCTGGCGAGCATTCATGGGCGTCTCAAGCCGCTGGAAACCGGCAAGCCGGCGCTGGCCAATCCACCGACCGGCGCCGAAGCCTGCGATGTGCACTGGCTCAAGCCGCAGTTGCTGGCGGAAGTTGCCTATGCGCAGATGACCCGGGACGGCGTGGTGCGTCATTCGGTCTTTCACGGCCTGCGCGATGACAAACCGGCCAGCGGCGTCGACCGGGAACTGGCCCAGCCCGGCAAAAAGGCTGTGCAGGCGCCGCCCGCAGAAACGGGCAGCCTGCGTCTGACCCACCCCGACCGGGTGATCGACGCGACCACCGGCACCACCAAGCGGCAGATCGCCGAATACTACGCCCAGGTCGCCGGCTGGCTGCTGCCACAGCTCAAGGATCGGCCGGTGGCGCTGGTGCGCGCACCGGATGGCCTGGGCGGCGAGATGTTCTTCCAGAAACATGCCGGGCAGTTGCACCTTCCCGGCGTGGTCAGCTATGGCAAGGAACAGGCCGGACAGGCGGCGATGGTGTTCGATCGCGCCGACAGTCTGCTGGCTGCGGTGCAGATGAACATGCTCGAACTGCACACCTGGAACGCTACCGACAAGGACTTCGACCAGCCGGACCGCTTCGTCCTCGACCTCGACCCCGACCCGGCGCTGCCGTGGAAGGCCATGCTCGAAGCCACTCGGTTGACCCTGACACTGCTCGACGAGCTGGGCCTGAAGGTGTTTCTCAAGACCAGTGGCGGCAAGGGCATGCACCTGGTGGTGCCGTTGACCCGGCGAGCGGGATGGGATGAGGTGAAAGACTTCTGCCACGCCATCGTCGAGCACCTGGCAGGGCTGTTTCCGGATCGGCTCAGTGCCGTGTCAGGGCCGAAGAACCGGATCGGGCGGATCTTCATCGACTATCTGCGCAACGGCAGAGGGGCGACCACCGTCGCCGCCTATTCGCTGCGCGCCCGCGAAGGATTGCCGGTGTCGGTGCCGATCTGGCGTGAGGAGCTGACGCAGCTCAAGGGGGCCAACCAGTGGAACATCGGCAACCTGCATGAGCGCCTGGCCGAGGTGGATGACCCGTGGGCGGAGATGGCCAAGGTGCGCCAGTCGATCACTGTGCGTATGCGCCGGCAACTGGGGATCGGCTGAGGGGCTGCCGGCCGGCTCGCGGCAACAGGCGCGTTCGCGGATAAAGCGGGGGGCCGCATTTATTCGCGAACAGGTCGGCGGGCCTGCGCCTTCACCCTCAGGATGCCTGGCGGGGTCGTTTCGCCGCCGGCTTCTTCTTCGTCCTGGCGCCACCGCCCCCCGCCAGGCTGCGCTTGAGCAGTTCGGTCAGGTCGATAATATCCGCCCCCTTCTCGCCGCCCTCCTCGCCCTTGTCCACGGTCTCGATCCTGCCCTTGCTGGCTTTCTCCTGAACCAGGTCGAGAATGGTCTGGCGAAACGCATCATGGTAATCGTCAGGCGTCCAGGGCCCGCTCATCTCTTCCACCAGCCGCTTGGCCATCTCCCGTTCACGTTTGTCCAGCTTGCTGGCGGTCACACTGCTGTCCAGCTCCAACGTGTCCAGCCCGCGCACTTCATCGGGCCAACGCAGGGTGATCAGCACCAGCGCCGCGTCCAGTGGCCGCAACAGCGCCAGGTGCTGGCGGGTGTGCAGCACCACCGTGGCCAGGGCGACCTTGCCAGTGCTGTGAAGGGTTTCGCGCAATAAGGCATAGACCTTGCCGCCGCGCTGGTCCGGGCTGAGGTAGTACGGCGTATCGAAGTGTTGCAAGGGGATCTCGCTGGCCTCGACGAAAGAGAAGATATCGATGGTCTGGGTTGCGGCGGGTCGGGCCTGGCGGATCTCTTCTTCGCTGATCACCACATAGCGGCCCTTTTCGTACTCCACGCCCTTGACGATGTTGTCCTTTTCGATCTCCTTGCCGGTCACCTTGTTCACCCGCTTATAGCCCACCGGGTCCATGCTGCGCTTGTCGAGCCAGTCGAAATCCACGCCCTGGGCATGCACGGCAGTGTTCAGGGATACCGGGATATGCACGAGACCGAAGCTGATCGCACCTTTCCAGAGGGCTCGGGCCATGGTTGCCTCCTAGGGATGAATCGGGGTGGGCGGGCTGCTTGCAGTTTCACAGCCAACGCCTTGGCCCACTGAAAACGGGGCCCTTATTCCAATTGACTACACCACATGGCAAAAGGTTTATTTCATTGAAGGCCAGCAAGGCGAGCGTGCCCAGGATCGTAACTCAGGCCTCTGTGGGAGCAGGCGTTCCTGACCTGCGCAGCCAACGTCTATCTTGACTATAAACAGGCATTGGCCCAAACAATGGACTGAGATGGCGTAATACTGGCCATCGAATGAGAGTTGCTTTCAATCGCAGGACTTGAGTGCTTACCTGGATACAGGCTGTCTGCCATGTTGAAACGTATAAAAACCACTGATCTTTGTGTTGGCATGTACATCAAGGAACTGTGCGGCTCCTGGATGGACCATCCTTTCTTGAGGGGGCGATTTCTGCTCAGTAGTGAGCAGGATCTCAAGCAGATTCTGAACTCTTCGGTTTCTCAGGTCTGGATCGATACCGACAAGGGACTCGATATACCCCCTGGTGCGCTCAGCCTCTCACCCGAGGAGGCGGCACAACAGGCTGATGAACGCCTTGAGGACATCGCCGAGAAAACCGTGGTGATCCGTTCGAGCATGGAGGATGAACTGGCCTCGGCCCGGCGGATTTGCGAACGGTCAAAGGCGGCTGTGGTGGAGATGTTCAGCCATGCACGGATGGGGGCGGTGATCGATCTCGATGACGTCGATACAGTGGTGGACGATATCGCCCACTCCATTCATCGACACCCCAATGCCCTGATCAGCCTGGCCCGGCTGAAAACGGCCGATGAGTACACCTACCTGCACTCCGTGGCGGTGTGCGCATTGATGATCGCCCTGGCCCGCCAACTCGGACTGTCCGAGGCGTTGGTGCACGAAGCGGGCATTGCCGGCCTATTGCACGACATCGGCAAGGCCTCGGTACCCGATGCGATTCTCAACAAGCCCGGCAAGCTCGACAACGCCGAGTTCGAATTGATCCGTCGACATCCACAGGCCGGCGGTGAGATTCTGGTGCTCTGCCATCACGTCAGTGCGCTGGCCGTGGATGTCTGCCTCCACCATCATGAGAAGATCGACGGTTCAGGCTATCCGTCCAACCTCAAGGGCGAGCAACTCAGCCTGTTCGCCCGGATGGGCGCGGTGTGTGACGTCTACGATGCCATCACCTCCGATCGCCCCTACAAGAAAGGCTGGGGCCCTGCCGAATCGATTCACAAGATGGCGGAATGGCAGGGACATTTCGACGAGAACGTTTTCAAGGCCTTCGTTCGCACGGTCGGTATCTACCCGGTCGGCTCCCTGGTACGGCTCGAAAGCGGCGCGCTGGGGGTGGTGACGGAGCAGCATGAACGCTCTTTGCTCACGCCCAAGGTCAAGGTGTTCTTCATGACCAAGGGCCGTACGCCGATCCTGCCCCGAATCGTCGACCTTGCCAAGGTCTGCGGTGCGGACAGGATCGTGGGCCGGGAGTCGCCCGAGGCCTGGGGTTTTCGCCATCTTGACGAGTTGTGGAAAGGCGCACTCTGAGTGAATGAGCCAGATGGAGCTTACGCATGGGCGCGTGTGCAGCGAGTCGTCATCCAGCGCATAGACGATACGCAGACAGCCCGGCAGGCTGAGCGCGGGGCCGTGCACCACCGCCAGCCGGCAAGACTTCAGGACTCTTTCGCGGGCAAGCCCGCTCCTACAGGGAGGCCGCTGGTGACAAGCGTTCGTCCGCCTCCGGGGACAGGCTCCCCAGCCGCTCGTCCGCCGGCATCGGCCGTCCGAAGAAGTAGCCCTGGAAGTGCGAGCAACCTTCGATGATCAGTTGCTCCACCTGCTGGGCAGTCTCCACCCCTTCCGCGGTGGTCTTGATCAGCAGGCTGTTGCTCATGCCGGTAATGGCCCTGATGATCGCCAGCGCTTCCTTGCTATGGGCCATCTCGCGCACAAACGACATGTCGATCTTGATCCGGTCGAACGGGAACGAGCGCAGATAACCGAGTGACGAGTAGCCGGTGCCGAAGTCATCGAGGGAGATGGCCACGCCCAGGGCCTTCAGGGCCCGGAGCATGTTCACGTTCTCTTCGCTGTTGTCCAGCAGCACCGATTCGGTGATCTCCAGCTCCAGGCGTGACGGTGCCAGGCCGGCGTCCGCCAGGGCCAGCGCCACCGAATCCACCAGGCCAGGGTTCTTGAACTGGATCGGCGACAGGTTCACCGAAACGGTCTGCTCCGTGCCCCAACTGGCCGCCTCCTGACAGGCCAGGTTCAGGGCCCGGTTGCCGACCTCGTGGATCAGGCCGGTCTCTTCCGCCATGGAAATGAAGTCGCTCGGCATGATCATCCCCTTGGTCGGGTGCCGCCAGCGCAGCAGTGCCTCGTAGCCGGAGATCTCCTTGCCGCACCGGGTGACGATCGGCTGGTAGTGCAGTTGCAGATGACCGAAGTGCAGCGCCGTGCGCAGGTCGGTTTCCATGGTGCGACGATAGCGTGCCGCTTCGTCCAGCTGCGGCCTGAAGCGTTCGAAGCGACTGCGGCCGTTGCGCTTGGCCTCGTACAGCGCCATGTCCGCGTAGCCCATCAGTTGCTCGGGATGATGGTGGTCTTGCGGCGACAGGGCGATACCGATACTCATGCCGACCGAGCAGCTGTGGCCGTCGATCAGGAACGCCGGGCGAATCGCCTGGATCAGCCGTTGCGCGGTCATCTCGGCGACCTCGGCCGTCTCCAGATCCGGCAGGATCACCGCGAATTCGTCGCCGCCCAGCCGCGCCAGCGTGTCGTTGTCACGCAGTTCGGCCCGCAGGCGCGCGCTGAGTACCCGCAGCAGCTTGTCGCCGAAACCGTGGCCGAGGGCGTCGTTGACGTTCTTGAAGTCGTCCAGGTCCAGGCACAGCGTGGCAGTGATCCTGCCCGTGCCCTTGGCTTGCTGCAGCGCGTTTCTCAGCCGCTCGTGGAACAGCACGCGGTTTGGCAGGCCGGTGAGCGCGTCATGGTGGGCCATGTGGTGGATCTTGGCGTTCGCGGCCAGTTCGACGCTGACGTCCTCGGCGACGAACAGCACGTACTCGGAGGCATTGCCGGGGTCCTGGTTGAGCACGGTGCGGCTTCTGAGGGTTCTGGGGCCGCGATTGGTATTGACCAGGGTCTCGACGGTCCTGACCTGGCCGATGCGCAGGTCCTGGCTCATCTGCTGTTCGATGTAGGCGGCCGACTCCGCCGGCAGGCAGTCGGCCATGAGCTTGCCGACCATGCTGCCGCCGTTCGGCACGAACAGCGCCTCGGCCTGGTCGTTGGCCAGCAGCACCCGGTTGGTCTGCACGTCCTTGACGATGACGCTGGCGGGAATATTGGAAATGACCGAGTCGAGGAAGCGCGACAGCGAGGCCATCTCGGCGCTGTACTGCTCGGCCAGCACCTTGGCTTCCATCAGTTGCAGCTCGTTGTCGCGCTTCTCGGTGATGTCCCGGGTGATCTTGGCGAAGCCGATCAGTTGCCCGTGGTCATCATGAATCGCGTCGATCACCACGTGGGCCCAGAAGGTGCTGCCATCCTTCTTCAGGCGCCAGCCCTGGTCCTCGAAGCGGCCGGTCCGCCGGGCAATCTCCAGGTTCTGCGCCGGCTGGTCGCGCTCACGCTCCTCCTCGCTGTAGAACAGCGAGAAGTTCTTGCCGACGATTTCCCCGGCGGTGTACCCCTTGGCGCGCTCGGCGCCGGGATTCCAGTTCGCGACGATGCCCTCGGGAGTTAGCATGTAGATGGCATAGTCCACCACGCTCTGGATGAGCAGGCGGTACATGGCATCGGAATCGTCAATGAACTGCATACTGGCGAACCTCGGATAGCGCGGGGGGATGGTAAACAGCGGGCACATCCGTGTGCCCAAGGCAGTGGCATTATGCCGCCCAAAGAACTGAAGCGATACAAACGTAACGTCCGTGTGCTGGCAAGATTCAGCCTGGGCCAGGACGCTGTCATCCCTTGGAGGGAGCCAACTGCCGTGTTCCGTTCTTCGCGAATGAACCGGGACGCCCTGCCGAGGAACTTGTTCGTGACTGGGCGGTCACACAGTTCCTCCGGTACGGACTGAATCGTCGCGAAGGACCTGACCACCCTGGCCGGTCAAGGCAAGGGAATGACGTCAAACATGAGTGATTCAGTCGGTTTTTTACCCTGGATGATTTCACTTTGACACATGTTGAAATGGTTTTTCGTCGATGTTATAAAACAGATGTCACCCCCCACTACGGATGCATAAATCGGCGCACATTGAGCTGACCGGAGCCCGTTTCTCATGCCCAAACTCCGCACAATCAAACATACGTTTGATCTGGCTAGAGAAGTTGAAAACAACATGCCTGGGGCCAGCGAAAAAACCTATGTCGAAGTCTTGAGCTGGGCACTTCAAAAGCTGGAAATAACACGATTCGCCTATGTCTACGCCGACTCGCACTTAATCGAAAACGGCGAAATTTCCATTCATGGAAACTATCCGCAAGAATGGGTCGACACCTATCGCAAACAGGCACTCTACAAGTCCGATCCGGTCATGGCCAATGCCGCCATCACCTCATCCCCTTTTTTCTGGGCGACGATACACGACCGTGCCCGTACTCCCAACAAAGTCTTCGAGCAATCCGCCCGTTATGGTATCGACCAGGGCTTCAGCATTCCCACTCATGAGCCCGGCAGTGCTTTCGGTTCATTGCACTTGCCCTGTGTCGAAGGCGACCCTGACTTTGAACGCATCATTCACTCGAATCTGTTCCTGATCCAGGCAATCAGTACCATCATCCATCAGCATCGGCCAATTGAAGAGAACCAGGAAGAGTTGCTGTCACTGAGCCCCAGGGAAATCGAGTTTCTACACTGGCTGGCCCTTGGCAAGAACTATCAGGAGATTGGCCTGATCATGAATATCACTGAACGCACGGTGAAATTCTACGCCAAGAAAATTACCGAGAAACTGGGTTGCACCAATATCAGACAGGCCATGGTCAAGGCCATTCGCTACAATATTTTCTAACCGATAGTCCCGAGTCAGCCCCTCTTTCCTTCCCCGCGGGTCTCTCACCGCCGAGGCCGACCCGGTTATCGTCTTGATCTTTTCCAGCATTGCGCCAGGAATCTTTCAGGCCAGGATGACTTTCGAGGCCAAGTTGTAAAAGGCCATGCTGGCAAACAGCCCGATGACCAATGAAACGAATTTATTGACCCTGTTGCCCGATAGGAGCGCTGAGAAATTGCGTTCGCAAAACGCCCCCAGACTCACCCAGACAAGAGCCACGGGCAGAATCACCAGGGAAAAGACGGCCATGAATTCCAGGTAGCTTTGCAGATGCAGGAAGGTGCCTGGCGGGGCCACGAATGAGGCGAAAAACAGCCCTTTCGGGTTGGTCAGGGTCGCCACGAACATAGCCGAAACCGAGATGGCAGAAGGCTTTCCGGAGGCATCGACCTGCGCCGAAAACCACAACTTAAAGGAAATGTAGAACAGGAACATCACCGCCAGGCTCTTGGTCAGCACCACCACCCATGCGTGATCCTGCGTCAGCGCATCGATGAAGACTCCCCACGCGGTGATCTGGATCAGGTAGGCCGTCCATTCGGCGAGAACCAACTTCAGTGAATAAGTCCCCAGACCACGAATGACCCCCGACTGCAGCAGCAGCGAGTTCGTCGGACCTGGTACCAGCAATACTGTCAACATCGCAATTACAACGTAGTACATGACACGCCCCCTAAAAATTCCGCAATGGATTTATTTTCCGCTCGACTTGTTCCGCAGTCTGGAAAAGTCGTTCTTCCCTGCCTCGCCGATTAAAGGCGGGTGCACCTTGCCTTTGTTTCAATTTGATGAATAATCACCCTCGGCACTTCGAGTCACGAGCAATTCGTGATCGCTGTCACAGAATCGTAAATTCCGCCATGCGATCGGTGCGAGCCTGATAATGAGCGGCGAGCTCGGTATTCGGACGATGGTAATTAGACAGCAGTTCTCCTTCAGCCGGCAGCTGCACTTAAGTACAGTTGCCGCGCTTACCCGGGATCAATAACAATATGCATCTATCTCCTCCTCGCGACGCATTTATGATTGGTTATGCCCCTCACTCGTACCTGTTTTCCTGGACCTCTTATATTTTTTCCAAGGTGCATGTCGCTGTCGCCAGC
Source organism: Pseudomonas sp. Tof1 (assembly GCF_055390395.1). NCBI lineage: Bacteria > Pseudomonadati > Pseudomonadota > Gammaproteobacteria > Pseudomonadales > Pseudomonadaceae > Pseudomonas > Pseudomonas sp. Tof1. The sequence continues at coordinate 3,287,692 of NZ_AP024344.1, forward strand.
TACTCTGAACTCCCCTCCCATGTATTAGAGCAAATACTCAGTATTCGTAAGGCCGCCTTTATCGATCGACGCAAGTGGCATATTGCAAGCTACTGCGGCAGTGAATATGAATTCGACGAATACGACGATGACGATGCCCTCTACCTCTATACCCACAAAGGCGTTCAAGTGACCGGTTGTGTCAGACTTCGCCCCTCCTATAAACCGACCCTGATCTGTGGTGCATTGAACTTCGTCCTGAGCGATGATCGCTCCAGGCCAAACCTGATCGACTGCTGGGAAGCCAGTCGCTTTGCCTTGTTGAACAGCGACACTTCGGACAGCGGCTTTACCGAAGCCAAAGTTGACCTGCGCACCGTCGCGCTGTTCCTGGCCATGTTGCAGTTCGCCTCCACTCAAGAAATCGGTACTTATGAAGTCATTGTCGACGCCCTGATGGAGAAAGTTCTAAAACGCTCCGGCTGGACGGTCGCCCGACGCAATGTCGTGCAAGGCAGCAAAGGCGAAAAAGTCATCTACGGCACGCTGGAATGCACGCCAGCCATCTACCACCGAATACTCAGGATCAATCATGTGCAACGCCTGACCGAAAGACCGCCACCCATGGCCGCACTGCGGACTTTCGACGACGGCGCACTGCGTTCACCCAGCCCCAGCCAACTGATGACCTCGACCCACTGATACGTACCCGAAAAATCTCATGGAACCTTGGGCGGCGCCCTGCGGTTGTGCCCAACAGCAAAATGGAGACCTGATGAATCTGCAATGGCTTTTCCCCTCTGTCGGCAAGGTGATTGCCAGTACTGGCAATCGTCATTTTCCGCGCATGCTGCATGACCTGATCACGGCACAACTGCCGGTCGATGCCACGCACATCACCGAACTGCGCCTCGATACCGCCGATCCGACCAGTTCGAGCATCGGCGGCGTGGGCATCAGCCCGATCTGCACCGATACCCTGATGAACGCCGCTGCGGTCAAATGGCCCGCGCCGCCCGTCGATGACGCTGTCGGGGCGTGGCCGCAAACCGAACTGACCTGCTGCCAACACGCCTCCACCATGCACACCCGCCCCAACCACCTGCACCTGATCTGTCGTACCCGGAGTCGTTGCTACGCCCTGTCCCTCTACCGCCCCGCGCCATCGCCAGGTTTTTCCCCGCAGGAATGTGCGTTCCTCCAGGAGTTTTCCTGCGTCCTGCTGCCGATAATCGGCGAACATGTCGAGGCCCTGTTGCCGACACCGAGCCACCCCCAAGACCTTTCGGCGACCGAGGAGCTGGATGGCAGCGGTCTGGATGCCTTGCGCCAGCGCTTCCTCGAACGCCTGGAAATGTTCGGCGTGAACCTGTCCTCCCGGGAAACCGAAGTCTGCGTCGGCCTGCTCGCCGGGCGCACCGCTCCGGAATTGGCCGAGCAGTTGGCGCTGCGGGTCAATACCGTGGAAAGCTACCTCAAGCGCGCCTCCATCAAGATGGGCATCGGCGGTCGCCGTTCGCTGATCCGCTGGATGCATTCGGCCGACGCCAAGGCTGCCCCGGAGAGTTCCAACACGCTGCAAAATGCCCTCTGAATCCATTTCCCGGTTATTGAAAGCACCTCGATGGCGGTCCATTCCGCCTATCGGGGTACACGCACAAGCCGCTTGATCCCTTCGAGCCCGTCGTCGACATAGGTGAAAATCACCGGCACCACCAGCAGGCTCAGGACCGTCGAAGCCAGCAGGCCACCAATCACCACCACGGCCATCGGCTGGCGAAAGCCCGATTCCCCGCCCCAGCCCAATGCCGTCGGCAACATTCCCGCGCCCATGGCGATGGTGGTCATCAGAATCGGCCGGGCGCGTTTGTGACAGGCATCGATCAAGGCGTCGTGGCGACGCATGGCCTGGTCCCGGCGGGCCATGATTGCGTACTCCACCAGCAGGATCGAGTTCTTGGTCACGATCCCCATCAGCATCAACAGCCCAATGACCGACGCCATGGAAAAACTCATGCCACCCAGCAGCAGGGCCAACAAGGCGCCGCCCAGCGACAGAGGCAAGGCCGAAAGAATGGTGAAAGGCTGCATGAAGTCATGAAACAGCAGCACCAACACCGAGTAGATGCAGAACACGCCGACGGCCATGGCCAGGCTGAAATTGCCGAACAGTTCGCTCATCAGTTGCAGCTCGCCCTGCTCCACCAGCTTCACTTGCCCGGGCAGGTGCTGCAGGCCCGGCAGTTGCCGGGCTTCATCCATCACTTCGCCGACATTGCGGCCATTGAGTTCGATGGACAGGGTGATGTTGCGCAGGCGGTCCAGCCGGTCGATCTGCGCCGGCCCGCTGCCCATGCCGATCTCGCCCAGGGATGCCAGCGCAACCTGGCCGTCGTGGCCCCTGACCCGCAACTGGGCGATGCGCTCCAGGTCGGTGCGCACCTGCGGTTGCATGCGAACCCGCACGTCGACCTGACGCTGGGACAGGTTGACCTTGCCCAGGGACGATGAATATTCGCCATAGGTTGCCATGCGCAAGGTGTCGGCAATGTCCTGGCTGCTGATACCCAGCTCGGCTGCGCGCACGTAGTCGGGGCGCATCTGGATCTCCGGCCTTTGCACCGCGGTACTCGATGTCACGTTGCCGATCCCCCTGAGTTGGCGCAACTGGGGTTCGAGAGCACTGGCGGTGCGTTCGAGCAGGTCGCCATCGTCACTGGCCAGGACGATGTCCAGGCGTTCCCCGCTGCGGTCGCCGCCGACATTGACCCGCACCCCGGGCAGGCTGCGCAGCGCCTCGCGCATCTTCGCCTCGACCGCGGACTGCTTGAGGGCGCGCTCGTCGCGTGGCAGCAGGTCGACCGTCAGGCTCGCCTTGCGATTGCCGCCGCCGGAGATATCGCCGCTGCCCACCGCGGCGAAAACATGCGCCACCTCGGGAATCGTGCGCAGGCGGGCATCGGCCTGCAAGACCATGGCGGCGGTCTGCTCCAGGCTGCTGCCGGGCACGAGTTCCAGGCTGATGGTGCTGCGCGCATTGTCCTGGGCCGGCAGAAAACTGGTGGGCAACAGTGGGATCAGCGCCAGGGAGCCGAGCAGCAGCAGGCCGACCAGGGCCATGGTGGTCCGGCGTCGGCTCAGGCTGGTGCGGATCCAGCCCAGGTAACGGATCATCAAGCCGCCATCCTGCTCTACATGGGACCTGGCCCTGAGCACATGGGCCGCCATCATCGGCGTCAGCATGCGCGCCACCAGCAGGGAAAACAGCAGCGCCGCGCTGGCGGTCACGCCGAACTGGCGGAACAGCTTGCCGGATATCCCGCCCATGAACGCCGTGGGCAGAAACACCGCCACCAGGGTCACGGTGGTCGCCACCACCGCCAGGCCGATTTCGTCGGAGGCCTCGATCGCCGCCTGGCGCGGGCTTTTGCCCAGGCGCAGGTGCCGGGCGATGTTCTCCACTTCGACGATGGCATCATCCACCAGGATGCCGATCACCAGCGCCAGGGCCAGCAGGGAAATGGTATTGAGGGTGAAACCGGCAAAATACATCACGCCAAAGGTGGGAATGATCGACAACGGCAGCGCGGTCGCCACGACGAGGGTGGCCCGCCAGTCACGCAGGAACCAGCCGACCACCAGGACGGCCAGCAGCATGCCCTCGTACAGCAGGGTCATGGAGCCGCGATAGTTCTCCAGCACCGGCGCGACGCTGTTGCTCGCCTCTTGGATGCGGATATCCGCATGCTGGACGTCGAATTCGTCGATCGCGCGACGCACATCCGCCGTCACCCCGATATCGGAGAAACCCAGGGAACGCATCACCTGGAAGCCGATGACCGGCTTGCCGTCACGAAAGGCCCGGGTGCTGCGCTCGGCATGGGTATCGCGGACCGAGCCCAGTTGCTGCAGAGCCACCATGCGTCCATCGCCGGTGGGCAGGCGAACGGTGCCGAGCTGCGCCGGGTCGTCGATCGCCGCCAGGATGCGCAGGGCCTGCTGGCCGCTGCCCAGATCGCCCTGGCCGCCGGAGTTGTCTTTCTGCATCGCCCGCAGGCGAGCGGCCACGTCCGTCACGCCAAGCCCCAACCCTGCCATCATGGCCGGATCGAGGTCGACCTGGATCTCCCGATCCACCCCGCCGACCCGGACGACCTTGGCGACGCCCCGCACGGCCAGCAGGTGCTTGCTCAATTCATTGTCGATGAACCAGGACAAGGCTTGCTCGTTCATCCGCGGGGCATCGACCACGTAGGTCAGCAGCGCCGAGGTATTGGTGGTCAGGCGCGACACCGACGGCGTGTCGAGGCTCGCCGGCAATTCGGCCCTGGCGCTGTCCACTGCGTTGCGCACTTCGTTGAGGGCTTCGTTGCCGTCCTTGTCGATGGCAAAGGTGACGTTGATGCTGACGCTGCCTTCGGTAATCGAGGTCGTCACATGTTGCAGCAGACGCAGCGACGTCAGCTTGTCTTCGAGCTTGCGCGCCACCTCGGTTTCCAGTTGTTCGGGCGCCGCCCCTTCCAGCGATGCACTGATGACCACCGTGGGCAGGTCGGTGTCCGGAAAGTCCTGGATGCCGAGCCGATCCAGGCCAAACACGCCGAACAGGGTCAGCAGCACGAACAGCATGACCGCCGGTACCGGGTAGCGGATCGACAGTGCGGAGATGTTCATCGCTCGTCCGCCTTGTGGACCAGGGTCACGCTGGCCCCGTCGCTGAGGAAGGCGCCTCCGCTGCGCACGATCCGCGCCTGCTCGGTCAGCCCGGCGACGATTTCCACGGCCCGCCCGCGCCGGCGCCCGACTTCCACCCCCTGCTGGGTGACATGCATGTCCTCGCCCAGCACGAACACATAGGAGCGGCCATCGCGCAGGACCACGGCGGTATCCGGAACGGTCAGCGCCGCGCGGTCGGCCAGCTCGATGCGGCCGCTGGCATACATGCCGGCCCGTGCCGATGAGTCGCCGGGCAAGGAGACATAGACCAGCGCGCGGCTGGTCTTGCTGTCCAGCACCGGCGCAACCAGGCGCACCCGCCCCCGCACCTGCGTGCCATCCGGCAGTTCCAGCTCGGCGGATTGTCCGGCGCGTACCTGCGGCAACTGCCGCGCATCGAGTTCGGCCTGCCATTCGACGCGACCGGCGCGGATCATCCGGAACAATTCGCTGCCGGCGGCCACCACATCGCCGAGCAAAGCCTTGCGCCCGGAGATGATGCCATCGTCCACCGCGACGATACGGGTCTGCGCGAGCCGGATGCGGGTGCTGCGCAGATCGGCGTTCGCCGACGCCAGGTTGGCCTCGGCGGTCTGTACCTTGACCCGGTACTCCTCCAGTTGCTGCTCCGACAAGGCGCCGCTCTGCCCGACCACCGCCGCGCGTCGCTCGTTGGAGCGCGCCTCCTGCAACTGTGCGGCCGCCTGGGCCACCGCGGCCTTCTGTTTGTTTTCGTCGGCCTGCACACTGGCATCGGCCAGGGTGGCCAGGACCTGCCCCTTGCGCACCCGGTCGCCGATATCGGCGTTCAGGCTGGCGATGCGCAAACTGCCGGTCTCGGCGCTGATCAGCACCTCCTGCCAGGGCGCGAGGGCTCCGCTGGCCACCAGCACCTGTGGCCAGTCTTCACGGCGCGGCTGCACCGCCTCGACGCTCAGGCTGGTAGCCACCACGGGCGTGGCCGCCGGTGCCGGCGCGGCGCGACCGAAGAGCAGCCATCCCGAGAGCGCGAGCCCAGCCAGTGCCAGCAGGCCATGGCCTGCCGTCAGCCTCATGCCCCACCCCGCTTCGGCACTTCGCCCGCCAGCCCGTCGCGGTCCTGCCAGCCGCCGCCGAGGGCCTTGTACAGGGCGATCCAGTAGCGCACCTGGTTCTGTTGCAGGGTGATCAGTTCGATCTGCGCCGACAACGCCGAGCGTCGTGCCAGCTCACGGTCGAGCAGGCTGGCGTTGCCGGCCTGCCAGTTGCGATCGACGGCCTGGAAATACGCCTCGTAACCTTGCGTGGCGCGCCGGGCATCGGCCTCCGAGCGGCGCGCGGCGTCCAGGCGCACCAGCGATTGTTCGACCTCCAGCACGGCCGTGCGCAGGGTCTGCCGATAGGTTGCCAGGGCCGAGTCATAGCCGGCCCGGGCCGAGTCCACGGCCGCCCGCCGCTTGCCGCCATCGAACAGCGGGACACTGAGCTGCGGCCCCAGGCTCCAGGTTCGGCTGTATTGGCCGGTGGTGGTGCCCACGGCCAAGGAGCCGACCAGGCCGAGACTGGGCAGTCGGTCGGCCTGGGCGGCTCCGATCTGCGCATTGGCGGCCGCCAGTTCGCGTTCGCTGGCGGCCAGGTCCGGACGCTGGCGAACCAGGTTGGCGGGCACTTCCCGCACATCCAGCAAGGCCGGCTCCGGCAGGCGCGGCGGCAGATCGCCGAGCACTTCACGCACCTTGTCCTCACTGCTGCCGGACAGGGCCACCAGGCTCTTGAGCAGCACATCGCAGGCGCTTTGCTGATTGGTCAGGGTCGCGAGGCTCGCAGCGGCACTGGCATCGGCCAGCGCGGCATCGGCGGCGGAGGTGAAACCGGCCTGGTGCGACAGCCGGGTCAGGCGCGCGGTCTGTTCCTGGGATTGCGCCTGGTCGCGGTAGGCGTTGACCAACAGCTGACAGCCGCGGTACTGCACGAAGTCATCACCGACCTCAGCCGCCAGGGATACCCTGGCGTCATGCCAGTCATCGACCCGGGCCTGCAGCAGATGGCGCGAAGCTTCGTCGCTGCGGCGCAGCTTGCCGAACAGGTCCAGTTCCCAGCTCGCATCGAGGGTCGCCCCGGAGGTGCTGCCGACCTTGTTCAGGGCACGCTGGCTGACGCCGGCCCGCGCCTTGCTCAAGCCGCCGTTGAGTTGCGGCCGGCCATCGGCCAGGCTGCCGTCCAGGGTCGCACGGGCCTGGGCGATGCGGGCCAACGCCTGGTCGAGGGACGGGCTGTCGGCCTCGGCCAGGCGCAGCAGCGCCGCCAGTGCCGGGTCATTGAACTGCCGCCACCAGTCGTCCAGCCCCACCACCGAAGCGCCATGGGGCAGCGGCGCATACCAGCGGCTCGCCACCTTCACCTGTGGCCGCTGGTAGTCCGGACCCAGGGTGCAGCCGCCCAGCAGCGCCGCGCACAGCACGGGCAGCAGCAAGCGGGCAGCAGGTTTGGCGATAGGCATAACGCTCTCGCAGACTCCGAGCACAGGTGTCAGGGGAAATGAGGACATCGGGTCAATACGGGGACGGGCACGGGAACCGCGCCCGCCCTGCCACATCGCCCTTTCGTGGCCTGCATTTAACCCCAGCGACAGTGGCCTGTCTGGCATGGGAAATGGGGACATTCCGGGGCGCCGGGCAGGAGCCGCGCGAGCTCCTGCGGTTCGCTCAATCGCGTGCCAATGCCTCGATCGGGTTGAGCCGGGCGGCATTGCGCGCCGGCACGAAGCCGAACACGATGCCGATCAGCGTCGAACAGATGAAGGCGGTGACGATCGAGCTGAGCGAGAACACCATCTTCCATTCCTTGACCAGCAGCGAGAACACATAGCCGATCCCGAACGACAGGCTGATGCCGATGATCCCGCCGAGCAGGCAGACCATCACCGCCTCCACCAGGAACTGCTGGCGGATATCCGACTGGCGCGCCCCCACCGCCATGCGGATGCCGATTTCGCGGGTTCGTTCAGTCACCGACACCAGCATGATGTTCATCACGCCGATACCGCCCACCGCCAGGGAAATCACCGCGATCAAGGACAACAGCAGGGCCAGCGACTGGCTGGTCTTCTGTACGGTCTGCATGACGCTGTCGAGGTTGTAGGTGAAGAAGTCCTTGGTGCCGTGACGCCTTTCCATCAGCTTGTTGATGTTGTCCTCGACCACCTTGCTCGGCTGCCCGTCCCTGGCCCGCACCGTGATGCTGTCCAGGAAGCGCTGGCCCAGTACGCGACCGGAAGCGGTTTCGAAGGGCATCCAGATGTTCAGGCTCTTGCTGGTGTTGAAAATGCTCTTCCTGTCCTCGGTCACGCCGATCACCGTGCACGGCAGGTTATCCACCAGGATCACCTGGCCCAGCGGGTCCGCCGAGGCGCCGAACAGGCGGATGCGGGTGTTGTGATCGATCACCACCACCTGGGCCTGGCGCCTTGCGTCATCCTGGTTGAACGGTACCCCCAGGCCCATCTTGATGCCACGCACCTGGAAGTAGCTGGGGCTGACCCCACTGACGGTCGCCGTCACATCGATATTGCGGTAGCGCACCAGCAGGCTGCGCCCGATGTTCGGCGAGGCACTGTCGATGTAGTACTCGCTGTTGAGGGCCGCCACATCGGAAAGCGCCAGGGTTTCGATGGACCCCGCCTTGTTGTCGCCGAAGTCGTTGCCGGGGAAGATCTCGATGGTGTTGCTGCCGATCGCCTGGATATCCTTGAGCACGTACTCCTTGGCCCCCTCGCCGATCGCCACGATCGACACCACCGAAGTGATGCCGATGATGATCCCGAGCATGGTCAGCAAGGTGCGCATGCGGTGCGAGATCAGCGCCACCCAGGCCATCACGAAAGCCTCCTGGAACAGTGCGAGAGCGGCCATCAGGCGGTTGCCCTGCCGGGGCTTGGCCGGTGGGCGCTGCGCGGTTTTCCCGCCCTCCACCGGACGATTCGGGTTGGGCCGGTCACTGACGATCTCGCCGTCGCGGATCTCGATGATACGCTCGGCATGGGCAGCGACCTTGTCATCGTGGGTGACCAGGATCACCGTGTGCCCGGCCGCATGCAGCTCCAGCAGGATCTTCATCACCTCCTTGCCGCTGGCGCTGTCCAGGGCCCCGGTGGGTTCGTCGGCGAGAATGATTTCGCCGCCGTTCATCAGGGCCCTGGCGATACTGACCCGCTGCTGCTGGCCACCGGACAGTTGGTTGGGGCGGTGCTCCAGGTGCGCCGCCAGTCCCAGGCGTTCAAGCAGTTCATGGGCACGGCTGTTGCGCCTGCTCTCACCGGTGCCGGCGTAGACCGCCGGCATTTCCACGTTCTGGCTGGCCGCCAGGTGCGGCAACAGGTGATAGCGCTGGAAAATGAAACCGAAGTGATCGCGACGCAGTTGCGCCAGCTCATCGTCCGTCAGGCTGCCGGTTTCGCGCCCGTCGACCTTGTAGCTGCCGGTGTTGGCCTGGTCCAGGCAGCCGAGCACGTTCATCAGGGTCGACTTGCCGGAGCCCGAGGCGCCGGTGATCGCCACCAGTTCACCGGCATTGATCGTCAGGTTGATGTCCTTGAGCGCGACGAAGTCCTTCTCGCCGGCGACGAAACGGCGGGTAATCCCCTTGAGTTCCAACAGAGGCCGGCTCATGGTCAGGCCCCCGCTACCGCAGGTGTCGCGGACGGCTCGCCAATGACCACCTTGTCACCCTCGGCCAGGCCGGTCTTGATCTCCACCCGGACATTGTTGTTGATGCCGGTCTGTACGTTGCGCACCTGGGCCTGGCCCTGCGCGTCGAGTACCCGCACCGGGAACGTGCCGTCCTTGTTCTTCTCGCCCAGGGCCGCTACCGGCACCGTCAGTACCTCCTTGGCCCGGTCACGCACGATATGCACCTGGGCGGTCATGGAAATGCGCAGGCGGTGATCGGGGTTCGGCACATCGAACAAGGCGTTGTAGAACACCGCGGTATTCTGCTTGGGCGTACCGGCGGTCTGGGTTTCCAGGAAGTTCTGCGGTGCCGGCTCGGTCCCCCTCAGCTTGGCGTAGTAGCGCTTGTCGACATCCCCCAGAATGGTGAAATACACCTCCTGACCCGGGCTGATATGAATCACGTCGGCCTCGGAGACCTGGGCCTTGATGGTCATGGTGTCCAGGTCGGCGAGCTTGAGGATCACCGGCGCCAGCTGGTTGGCGATCACGGTCTGGCCTTCCTGGGTGACGATGCCCACCACGTCGCCGCTAATGGGCGCGACGATACGGGTGTAGCCCAGGTTGACCCTGGCGGTTTCCACCTGGATCCGCGCATCCCTGATCTGGGCCTCCAACGACAGCAGGTTGGCGGTCCGGACCTCGAAGTTCGATTGCGCGGTCTCGAAGTCCTGCTTGGAAATCGCATCGTCCTCGCGCAATTGCTTGTAGCGCTCGTAGGTGGACTTGGCATCCTTGAGCTGCGCCGCCGCCGCCTGTTTCTGCGCGGTCAGGTTCTGTTCATTGACCTGCGCCTGGCGCAGGGCGTTCTGCAGCACCACCGGGTCGATTTCCGCCAGCCACTGGCCCTCCTTGACCTTGTCGCCCAGCTTCACCTTCAGGGACTTGAGCTGGCCGGACACCTGCGCGCCGACATCGACCTGCCTGATGCCCTGCAGCACCCCGCTGGCCAGGACGGAGTTCTCGATGTCCGTGCGCTCGACACTGGCGGTCAGATACTCCGGCGGTTTGGCCGGTGCCTGGACGCTGTAGAACACAATCGCCGCCAGGACCAGCAGCACTGTCACGATTACCACTTTGCGAAACTTCAACTTTTTCATAGAAAGCCACGAATGCGTTGGAGGTTGACCCGGCGACCTCGCCGCCGGATTTCAAGAGGTTGGGTTAATGGAAGCTTCGCCACCAACTCGCCAGATGCTGCACATGTGGCGCCTTGAGGATGGTGAAATGGTTACCCGGCCCACGCCATACGGTGAGGTCCGGGGCACAACGCCGCCAGCCGTTGACCATGGCCTGCTGCTCGCGCTGGTTGCCCGCCGCGTCCAGCACCGGGTCATCGGCCAGCACCAGGCGCACGGGGCCGGTATAGACCGCCGACGGCTGGTAGCGGGTGCGCAAGGCCGAACCGAAGGCCCGTACCGGCCCGCGCATCGAGTCCGGTGCCGAGCGTTGCGGCAGCAGCCCGGCGCGAACCATGCCGGCATGCAACAGCTGCAGTTGATCGGCATCGCCCTGTGCCTCGAAGGCGGCCCGGTCGATTTCCATCGACTTGCCCGCCGCCAGTTGCATAGTCTCGATCAGGCGCTCCAGCACACCGATCGACGTGTAGGGCCTGCCGACCACACCGTTGCCGCCTGGCGATTCGCTGTCGACCAGGGTCAACGAGGCCACCTCGCGCCCCCGAGCCGCCAGGCGCAGGGCCATCTCGAACACCACCCAGCCGCCGAAGGAATGGCCGAGCAGGTGCACCGGTCCTTCGGGTTGCACACTGTCGAGCGCCCGCAGGTAGGCCTCGGCGGCAATTTCCACCGAACCGTACGGCACCGTGCGGCCATCCAGCCCGCGCGGTTGCAGGCCATGGATCGGCCAATGCGCACCGAACGCGTCGGTCAGGCCGATAAAGCCCGTGACGCTGTCGCCGGCCCCCGGTACGCAGAACACCGGCGTGTGATCGCCGCGCCCGCCCTGGATCGTCAGCAACGGCTGGTGCTTGGCGCGCACTGGCGCCGAACGCCCGGCCAGCGCAGCCAACGCCGTATTGAGCGCCCCTGCGAGGCCCTGGATATGCGGTGCCTGCATCAGGCTCTGGTGATCGCCTGCGACCTCGATACGCTGCAGCTGGCTGCGCGGCAGCACAGCGTCCCACCCCAGGTAACCGTCATGGGGCACGGCATCGTGGGCCAGCTCGGTGGCGGTGAACAGGTGCACCGGTACGCTGGTGGGGAACACGGTGTAGTGGGCCTGGGCATGCCCGTGGGCCACCTCGCGATCCAGGTACCGCCACAGAGACTCGGCCTCGTACACGGCGAGTTCCGGCGGCAATACGCCCTGCTCGCGGCAATGTTGCAGGAGCCCTTCGAAATCGAAGTCCTGCAGCCTTGAACGCACCACGTCCAGTGCCGCCAGCGTTTCCTCGCTCACCCCCTGGGCATTCCAGAACGATTCACAGCGTTCCAGCAGATGCTGGCGATGCGCGCTGTGCGGACTCCAGCGCTCGCGGCCCTGATCCACCAGGCGCGGCATGTAGGTATCGATCAGGCCGACAAACTCCACCTCCTCGTCCAGGCTTTCCAACTGGATGGCGATCTCGTAGGCCAGCAAGCCGCCGAACGACCAGCCGGCCAGACGATAAGGCCCTTGCGGCTGGACGCTGCGCATCAGGTTCAACAGACGGCTCGCCAGGCATTCCAGGGTCTGCAACTGCGGCTGCCCGAGGGGAACGCCAGGCAGGCCATAGACCGGGATATCGCTGTCGATATGCTGGCCCAGGGTTGGGAAATACAGGTCCAGGCCGGTGAACTCGTGTACCAGGAACAACGGCCGTTGACTGCCGGTGGTGCGTACCGGCACCACTTGCTCAACCCCTGCGGGCTCGGCCCGGCTGCCCAGCAGGGCAGCCAACTGCGCGACCGTCGCGTGCTGGAACAACTCGGCCAGCGACAGGGACAAGCCGACGGCAGCCAGTTGGCTGACCAGCCGCACCGCCAGCAGCGAATGACCGCCCAATTCGAAGAAGTGGTCATGCCGCCCCACCCGTTCGACCTTGAGCAGTTCGGCCCAGAGTGCCGCCAATCGGCTTTCGACCTCGCCTTGCGGCGCCTCGTAGCCGCGGCTGACCAGCGCCTGGGCATCCGGCACCGGCAACGCCTTGCGGTCCAGCTTGCCGTTGGCGGTCAGGGGCAAGGCATCAAGTTGCACGTAGGCCGCCGGCACCATGTACTCGGGCAACAAACCTTGCAGGTAGCTGTGCAGCGCCTCCGCCGGGATCGACTCTCCGGTCGAGCTGATATAAGCCACCAGACGTTTGTCGCCCGGAACATCCTCGCGGCACAGCACCACGCTTTCCCTGACCTCGGGATACTCGGCCAGGCGGGCTTCGATCTCGCCCAGTTCGACCCGGAAACCGCGAATCTTCACCTGGGCGTCATTGCGGCCCAGGTACTCCAGGTTGCCGTCGGCGCGCCAGCGCACCAGGTCGCCGGTGCGGTACAGGCGGGCATTCGGCTCGCTGTCGAATGGGTCGACCAGAAATTTTTCCCGGGTCAGTTCTTCCCGGTTCAGGTAACCCAGGGCCACGCCCTGTCCGCCGATATACAGCTCCCCTGCCACACCCACCGGCACCGGCTGGCCCTGGGCATCGAGCACGTACAGGCAGGTGTTGCCCACGGGGCGGCCAATCGGGATGCCCCCGTTGCCGACCGCGGTGATTTCGTAGGTCGCGGAGAAGGTCGTGGCTTCGGTCGGGCCGTAACCGTTGAGCAGATGCTCGGGGGCACTGTTTTCCAGTACCCGGGCGATCACCGCCGGGTCCAGCACGTCGCCGCCGACGATCAGGTAGCGCAGACGGGCAAACGCTTCACCCAGGCCGGCAGCGTATTGATGGAACAACCCGGCGGTCATCCACAGCACCGTCACCGACTGTTCCAGCAGCAGGCGCTGGAAGTTCGCCGGGGACAGCAGGTCGTCCTGGCCGATCACCACCACGCAGCCGCCATTGAGCAGCGGCGCCCAGACATCCAGGGTACTGGCGTCGAAGGCCGGGTTGGAGGCGAAGGCCACTCGATCCCGTTCGTTGAAATCGGCGTAGCCGTTGTTGATCACCAGCCGGCTGATGGCCCGGTGCGGCACCAGCACGCCTTTCGGGGTGCCGGTGGAGCCGGAGGTGTACATGATGTACGCCGCGCTTTCGCTGGACTGGGTGATCCCCAGGTCATCCGGATCCAGAGCGGACAGGTCCAGACGGTCCAGTTCCACCCGCTGTGCCGAGGTCGCCAGCGACACCTGGCTATGGGTCAGCAGGACCCGTGCCTGGCTGTCCTCGATCATGAAGCCCTGGCGTTCGAGCGGTGCATTGATGTCCAGCGGTACATAGACCGCCGCGCACTTGAGCGCCGCCAATTGGCTGACCAGCAGGTCATGGCTGCGTGCCAGCAGGATCGCCACGCTGTCGCCCGGCTGCACGCCGAGGCCACGCAGGTGCCGGGCCAGGCGGTTGGCTCGGGCGTTGAGCTCGGCGTAAGTCAACGCCACGCCGTCGTGGATCGCCGCACACGCCTCGGGGCGGGCACGGACCTGGGCCTCGAACAGCCCGTGCACGGTCTGTGTCCGTGGGTAGTCGCGATGGCTGGCGTTGAAGCTCACCAGCAGTTGCTCGCGCTCGGCATCGGGCAGGATCGTAAGTTCAGCCAACGGCGTCTGGGGCGCCTGCTCCAGGGCCGCCGCCAGGTTGACCAGGGCCGTGTGCATGTAGTCGCAGACCCGCTGCGCACCGATACCCTCCAGGGCCGCGACGCTCAGGACGAAATCCTCACCCAGATCATCCACCGACAGCGTCAGCGGATAGTTGCTCCACTCCTCGCCGCCCAGCCCCTCGATCCCGTTCCACGCCGACAGCGCCTGACTGTCGGCCTGCACGGCGCTATGCCGGTAGTTGAGCAACGCGCTGAACAGCGGCGTCGCCGCGGCCACGCCGCTGCAACGCTGGGCCAGGGCCAGGGACGCGTGCTCGTGAGCGAGCAGGTCCGTCAGGCGGTCATGGGTCGCCCGGACGCCTGCCCGGACATCACGGGCATTGACCTCGATGCGCAGCGGCAAGGTGTTGATGAACATCCCCAGCGCGCGATCGGCACCCTCGCCGCCCTGCATCCGGCCCATCAGCACGGTACCGAACACTACGTCCTCGCGACCGCTGACCCCGCCGACCACCCTGGCCCAGGCCAGGTGATGCAGGCTGGCTACAGTGACGCCCAGATGACGGGCGCACTGGCGCAGACGCTGGCTCAAGGCCTGGTCGACCACCCGGCGGGCCTGCTCGATGGCGCTGCCATCCTGTACCTCCTGCAGGCCGAACGGCAGGGTCGGCTCGGTGACATCGCCCAGCATCTCGCGGAAGAAGGCTTCGTGGTCGGCCTGGCTGCTGCCCAGGCGCGCCTGGGCCACATAGTTGCGGAACGGTACTGGCGCGCCCAACTGCGCCTGCTGCCCCAGCAGATAGGCCTGCATCTCGTGCTGCACCACCTCCAGCGCGGTATGGTCGAGTGCCATGTGATGGAACAGCAGCACGGCCACCCAGTGCTGCCGACTGGCGTCGTAGGCACAGGCCAGGCGCAGCAAGGGTGCCTGGCGCACATCGAGGCGGTAGTGCAGCGGGTCGAAATGCTTGCGCAATTGCTCGTCGATATCGCCGTCCTGCGCAGCCAGCGGCAACTCCTCCAGCACCAGCGGTGCCTGACGCAGGACCACCTGCACCGGCTCGTCCAGGCCTTCCCAGAATACGGCGGTACGCAGGATGTCATGACGACCGATCACCCCCTGCAGGGCGTCGAAAAAGGCCGACAGCCGCTCGCGGTCCCGCAGGTGGAACAGCGCCTGCTGGAGATAGAGATCGCCCTGCTCCGCCGCCAGGTGGTGATAGAGAATCCCCTCCTGCAAGGGCGCCAGCGGGTAGATATCCTGCACGTTCGCCGCACCGCCCGGCACGCTCGCCACCACCCGGTCGATCTGCTCCTGAGTCAGGTCGACCAGGGGCAACAGGTCCGGCGTGATGCGCTCGCAGCCGGCCGCGATCCGGTTGGCCGGCACCACGACTTCCGTGTTGCCACCCACCGCCGCCGCCAGGGCCGACAGGGTCGGCTGGCCGAACAGCACCCGCACGTCCGCGCTCAGGCCGATCTGGCGCATGCGTTCGATCAGCGTTACCGCCAGCAGCGAATGGCCGCCCAACTCGAAGAAGTGGTCATGCCGCCCGACGCGCTCAACCTTGAGCAGTTCGGCCCAGAGTTGCGCCAGCAGGTTTTCGGTTTCGCCTTGCGGGGCCTCGTACTCACGGCTGATCAGCGCGCCAGCGTCCGGGGCCGGCAGGGCCTTGCGGTCCAGCTTGCCATTGGGGGTCAGCGGCAACGCATCGAGCTGCACATAGGCCGCCGGCACCATGTATTCCGGCAACACGGCCTGCAGATGACCACGCAGCGCTTCGACCGCCAGGACGGTTTCCGGCTGTTGCGCCGTGACATAGGCCACCAGGCGTTTCTCGCCAGGGTTGTCTTCCCGTGCCAGCACCACGCTTTCCTTGACTCCGGCGCAAGCGGCCAGGCGCGCTTCGATTTCCCCCAGCTCGATACGGAAGCCACGGATCTTCACCTGGTCGTCGTTGCGGCCCAGGTACTCGATGTTGCCGTCCGGTAGATAGCGGGCCAGATCACCGGTGCGATACAGGCGTCCGTCACCGAACGGATCGTCGAGGAACCGCTCGGCACTCAGTTCAGGACGGTTCAGATAGCCACGCGCCACCTGCACGCCAGCGATGTACAGCTCCCCGGCCACGCCTCGCGGCACCGGCTGACGGTACGCGTCGAGCAGGTAGATCCGGGTGTTGGCCACCGGCTTGCCGATCGGGGTGTTGTCCGGGGTCTGCTCCAGCGGTCCGGCGCAATCCCAGGCGGTCACGTCCACCGCCGCTTCGGTCGGCCCATAGAGGTTGAACAGGCCGACTTGCGGCAACTGCTGCTTGAAGCGCCGCACCAGGTGCCCTGGCAGTGCCTCGCCGCTGCACATGACCCGCCGCAGAGCGCTCTGCTGCGTCTGGCCGTGGGCCAGGAACAGGTCGAGCATCGACGGTACGAAGTGCAAGGTGGTGATGCCCTGCTCGCCAATCACCTGCCGCAGGTAGGCCGGATCGCGATGGCCGCCGGGGCGTGCCATCACCAGCCGCGCACCGTTGAACAGCGGCCAGAAGAACTCCCAGACTGACACGTCGAAGCTGAACGGGGTCTTCTGCAGCACCCGATCCGAGGCGTCCAGGCCGTATTCGTCCTGCATCCACAGCAGGCGGTTGACCACCGCGCGGTGTTCGTTCATCACGCCTTTCGGCTGGCCGGTGGAGCCGGAGGTGTAGATCACATAGGCCAGGTGCTCGGGACGAACGTCCGCGCGCAGCGGGTTATGGTCTGGCTGGGCCAGCAACCCCTCATGCTCGGCCTGGGCCGGATCGAGCAACAGGACCGGTACGTCACTCGGTGGCAACACCGACCGCAGCGACTCCTGGGTGAGGATCACTGCCGGCGCGCAGTTGCCGAGCATGTAGGTCAGGCGATCGATCGGGTAGTCCGGATCCAGCGGCACATAGGCGGCACCGGCCTTGAGAATCCCCAGCAGCCCCGCGACCATCGCCTGACTGCGTTCGACACAGATCGCTACCCGGTCGTCCGGGCCGATACCCAGGCCGATCAGGCGGTGGGCGATACGGTTGGCCTGGCGATTGAGCGCGTCGTAGCTCAGGCTGCCCTGCTCATCCACCACCGCGATCGTTTCACCGCAGTCGGCGACCCGTGCCTCGAACAGCCCGTGCAGGGTCAGGTCTTGCGGATAGTCGACCGCCGTGGCGTTGAAACCGTCCAGCAGTTCCTGGCGCTGCGCCTCGTCGAGCAAGGCGATCTCGCCGATCAGCGCCCGTTCATCGGCCGCCATGCCGCGCAGCATGGCTTCCAGGTAACCCAGGCAGCGCTGCATGCTCGCTTCGTCGAACAATGCCGTGGCGTACTCCAGGGTACCGAACAGGCGGTCGCCCACTTCGGTCATGTCCAGCAGCACGTCGAACTTGGCCGTGCTGCTGGTCACCCCGATGCCCTGCAGGGCCATGTCACCCAGCGCCAGATCGACATCCTCGGTGTTCTGCCAGGACAACATCGCCTGGAAGATCGGGCTGTGGGCCAGGCTGCGTTGCGGCCGGACCACCTCCACCACCTGCTCGAACGGCAGGTCCTGGTTCGCCTGGGCGGCCAGGGTCTGCTGCTTGACCTGTTGCAACAGGCTCTCGACGCTCGGTGCGCTCGAGAGGTCGACACGGATCGCCAGGGTATTGACGAAGAACCCGATCAGGTCCTCCACCTCGGCCTGCTGGCGGTTGGCCGCCGGCGTACCGATCACCACGTCGTCCTGGCCGGACAGGCGGCTGAGCACCGCGGCCCAGGCGGCCATCACCGTCATGAACAGGGTGCTGCCCTGGCGCTGGCTCAGCGCCTTGAGGTCGCGGGTCAGCTCGGCGTCGAGGGCCAGGCCCACCGTATGCCCGCTGTAGTCCTGCTGTGCCGGCCGTGGCCGGTCGCTCGGCAGGGTCAGAAGAACCGGCGCCCCGGCCAGGGCCTGCTGCCAGTACTGCCCCTGCCGTTGCAGGACTTCACCCTCCAGCCAGCGACGCTGCCACAGCGCATAGTCGGCGTATTGCACCGGCAAGGCCGGCAACGGATCTTCCGCGCCCTGGCGGAAAGCCTCGTAGAGCGTGCCCAGCTCACGGGTCAGGACGCCGGCGGACCAGCCGTCGGAAACGATATGGTGCAGGGTCACCAGCAACACATGGTCGTCATCCGCCATGCGCACCAGCCGCCCACGCACCAGCGGCCCGTTCACCAGATCGAAGGGCTCGCGAGCCTCTTGCGCGGTGATGGACCGCAGCTCTTCTTCCGCCTGGGCCTGCCCGGTCAGCACCTGCCATTGCAGGTTGAAACCGATGTCGGCCGGGGCGATGCGTTGCTCCGGCTGTTGCCCCGGCAACTGGATAAAGGTGGTGCGCAACGCTTCGTGGCGGGCGACGATACGATCCAGCGCCTGCTTGAGCGCAACACGGTCCAGGCTGCCACGCAAACGCAGCCCGGCCGGGATGTGATACGCCGCGCTGCCACCGTCCAGTTGCGCAAGGAACCACAGGCGCTGCTGGGCGAACGACAACGGCAGGGCCTGCTCGCGCGACACCGGCACGATCGGCAGCTGGCTGCTGCCGGCGGCGTGCGCCAGCACCTCGGCCAGTGCCGCCAGTTCCGGCTGGGCAAAGATGTCCGCCAGGTTCAGTTCGACGCCCAGGCGTCGACGCACCTGGGAAATCAGGCGCATGGCCAGCAGCGAGTGGCCACCCCGCTCGAAGAAGTGGTCGTGACGCCCCACCTGTTCCAGGTTGAGCAGGTCCTGCCAGATCTGCGCCAGGACCGTTTCGACAGTGCCTTGCGGGGCGACCTGCTCACGGCTGGCAAAAGCCTCCTCCGCCGGGGCCGGCAGGGCCTTGCGGTCGAGCTTGCGGTTCGGGGTCAGCGGCAACGCGTCGAGCAGCACGAAGGCGCTTGGCAGCATGTACTCGGCCAGTTGCGGCGCCAGTTCCGCGCGCAGGCTGGCGGCGTCCAGGCTTGCCTCGGGTTGCGCGACCACATAAGCCACCAGACGCTTCTCGCCGGGGTTGTCTTCCCGGGCGATCACCACCGCTTCCTTGACCCCGGCGCAGTTGCCCAGGCGCAACTCGATTTCGCCCAGTTCGATGCGGAAACCGCGGACCTTGACCTGGAAGTCGTTACGCCCCAGGTACTCGATACGGCCGTCGGTCATGTAGCGGGCCAGGTCACCGGTCTTGTACATGCGCGCATCAGGCTGGTCGCTGAACGGATCGACCAGGAAGCGCTCGGCGTTGACCTGTTCGAGGTTCAGGTAGCCGCGTGCCACACCATCGCCACCGATGAAGATCTCGCCGGCCACACCGTACGGCACCGGCTGCTGATGGGCATCGAGCAGGTAGATCCGGGTGTTGGCCATCGGCTTGCCGATGGTGGCGTTGCCGCTGCCCTCGCTGCCGGCCTCGGCATCATGGCTGACGTAGGCCGCGGTGCAGGACACCGTGGCCTCGGTCGGACCGTAGGTGTTGATCAGCCGGGTATGCGTCGGGCGCACTTCATCCCAGAGCTTGAGTTTCTGCGCCGACAGCGCATCGCCGGTGACGTTGATCAGCCGGACATCGGCCAGGCAGCGCGCGGCCAGTTGCGGCTGGCTGTGCCATTCGGCGGCCAGGGTGTGCCAGTGGGCGGCGGTCATGTGCAGGAAGGTCGGACGGATGCCGTAGTCCTGCGTCCCCTCGCTGCCAAAGATCTCCCGGCTTGGCGCCAGGGTGGCACCGGCCAACAGGGCCGGGAAGATCTCCTCCACCGACAGGTCGAAGTTCAGCGTGTTCTGCTGCAGCACGGTGTCCGCCGGGGTCAGGCCGAACAGGCGCGCGGCATCGACGCTGTAGTTGACCAGCCCGCGGTGTTCGATCATCACCCCCTTCGGATTGCCGGTGGAGCCGGAGGTGTAGATCACGTAGGCCAGGTTGCGTACGCCCAGATCCGGGACCACCGGGTTGTCGTCGCGCTCGCTGAAGGCCTGGCGCTGGTCGGCGTCGAGCAGCAACCGCGTCAGTTCCAGTGCCGGCAGGCGTTCCTGCAATGCACGCTGGGTCAACAGGACCGACGGCGTACTGTCCTCGATCATGTAGGCCAGGCGTTCGGCCGGATAGGCCGGGTCCAGCGGCACATAGGCCGCACCGGCCTTGAGCACGCCGAGCAGGCCGACCATCATTTCCACCCCGCGCTCGACGCAGATCGCCACCCGGTCGTCCGGACCGACGCCCAGGCCGATCAGTCGATGGGCCAGGCGGTTGGCTTCGCGGTTCAGTTCGGCATAACTCAAACGCTGATCCTGGAAGGCCACCGCGATGGCCTGCGGTTGCGCCTGCACCCTCTCCTCGAACAACTGGTGAATCGTGCTGTGGCTCGGATACGGCACTTCGGTGGCGTTGAGGCCCCGCAGCAACTGTTCACGCTCGGCGTCATCGAGCAATGGCACCCTTTCCAGCACCTGCCGGTCATCGGCGACCATGGCTTCCAGCAGGCGCTGGAAGTAGCCCAGGTAACGCCGCATGGTGCCTTCATCGAACAGCGCGGTGGCATATTCCAGCGAACCGAGCAGGCGGCCCTGGACTTCGCCCAGGTCCAGCGAGAGATCGAACTTGGCCAGGGTATGCCCCGCGTCCAGGCCTTCCAGGCGCAGGTCGCCGAGGGCCAGGTCGCTGCCGCCCATGTCCTGCCAGCTCAGCATCGCCTGGAAGATCGGGCTGTGGGACAGGCTGCGCACCGGCTTGACCACTTCCACCACCTGCTCGAACGGCAGGTCCTGGTGCATCTGGGCGCCCAGGGTGGTGGTCTTGACCCGGGCCAGCAAAGCCTCGGCGGTCGGCTGCGCGCCGAGGTCGACGCGGATCGCCAGGGTGTTGACGAACAGGCCGATCAGCCCTTCGACTTCACTGCGGGTACGGTTGGCCACCGGCGAACCGATCACCACTTCCTCCTGCCCGGCCAGACGGCCGAGCAGCGCGGCCCAGGCGGCCATCACCGTCATGTACAAGGTGGTGCCGTGCCGCTGGCCGAGGGCCTTGAGGCCGCGGGTCAGCTGTTCGTCGAGGACCACCGGCAGCGCGGCACCGGCATAGTCCTGCTGGGCCGGACGGACCCGGTCGGTAGGCAGCATCAACAGCGCCGGGGCATCGGCCAGGGCCTGTTGCCAGTACCGGGTTTGCTGTTCCAGCCGCTCGCCGCTGAGCCAGCGACGCTGCCACACCGCGTAATCCAGGTAGTGCAGCGGCAACGGCGCCAGCGGATCTTCCTGGCCCTGGCTGAACGCGGCGTAGAGCGCGGCCAGCTCGCGGGTCAGGACATTCATCGACCAGCCGTCGGAGACGATATGGTGCAGGGTCACCAGCAGTACGTGATGATCCTCGGCCAGGCGGATCAGGCGGCCGCGAATCAGCGGCCCCTGTTCCAGGTCGAAGGCTTGCAGGGCTTCCTCGCTGGCGAGCGCCTGCAGTCTGGCGTCGACATCCGCCAGGCCCTGCAGATCGTGCAGTTGCAGGCTGAAGCCGGCGTCTGCCGGGGCGATCCGTTGCAGCGGCTGTTCGTCGTCGCCCAGGATGAAAGTGGTGCGCAGGCCTTCGTGACGCGCGACGATGCGCTCCAGGGCCCGTTGCAGGGCCGTACGGTCGAGCACGCCGCGCAGGCTCAGGCCACCGGGCATATGGTAGGCGGCGCTGGCGCCCTCCATCTGCGCCAGGAACCACAGGCGCTGCTGGGCGAAGGACAACGGCCAGGCCTGGTCGCGGGCCACCGGCACGATTTCCGGCAAGGTGCTGCGCCCGGCCTGGGCGATCACCTGGGCCAGGTCCGCCAGTTCGGCCTGGGCAAACAGCTCGGCCAGACCCAGTTCGACCCCCAGTTGCTGGCGAATCTGCGAAATCAGGCGCATGGCCAGCAACGAATGACCACCCAGTTCGAAGAACCGGTCATGCCGGCCGACCTGGGACAGGCCGAGCAACTCCTGCCAGATATGGGCCAGGGCGATTTCGATCTCCCCTTCGGGGGCCACGTAGCCACGGCTGGTCACGGCATCGAGGTCCGGCGCCGGCAGGGCCTTGCGGTCGAGCTTACCATTCGGCGTCAGCGGCAGTTTTTCCAGGGCGACGTAGACGGCCGGGACCATGTACTCCGGCAGTTTTTCCTGCAGGTGGCGGCGCAGACTGTCGATCTCCACCGAGGCATGGCCCTCGGCCAGGGTGTAGTAGGCCACCAGGCGCTTGTCGCCCGGCACGTCCTCGCGGGCGGTGACCACCGCTTCGTGAATGGCCGGGTGTTTCGCCAGGCGGGCATCGATTTCGCCCAGTTCGATGCGGAAACCGCGGATCTTCACCTGGTCGTCGTTGCGGCCCAGGTATTCGATGTTGCCGTCTGGCAGGTGGCGGCCGAGGTCGCCGGTGCGGTACATCCTTGCCGAAGCGTCCTGGCTGAACGGGTCCCGGAGGAAACGCTCGGCGGTCAGGTCATCGCGGTTCAGGTAGCCACGGGCTACGCCGGCACCACCAATGTAGATTTCACCCGGGACGCCCAGCGGGACAGGCTGTTGTTGCTCGTCCAGCAGATAGAACTGGGTGTTGCCCACCGGCTTGCCGATATGCGGGGCGAAGCCATCCTCTCGATCCATCGCCACCCAGCTGGAGTAGGTGGTGGTTTCCGACGGGCCGTAGAGGTTGCACAGGCGTTGAACGCCGGTTTTCTCGAACAGCGATTCCACCAGGCTGCGCTTGAGCGCTTCACCGGCCACGTTCACCGTGTGCACCGATTGCGGCAGGCCGTCGACTTCGAGCAGCGCCTTGAGCGCCGAGGGAACAGTGTTGATCAGGCCGATATCGTGCTCGCCGTGTTGCAGTTCCAGGACGTTCTTCACCACCTCGATGCTGCCGCCCGAGGTCAGCGGTGCAAAGCACTCGTAGACCGCCAGGTCGAAGTTCAGCGAGGTCGAGAACAGGGTCTTGTCCAAGGCTCCGTTGTCGAAGGCCCCGTGGGCCCAGGTCAGGAAGTTCACCGTGTTGCGGTGTTCGATCATCACGCCTTTCGGCAAGCCGGTCGAACCCGAGGTGTAGATCAGGTAGGCCAGATGGGCCGAAGTCAGGCCCGGCACCTGTGGATTCCGGACGGACTCGTCCTGCCAGGTGCCCTGATCCAGATTGATCACGGGTACCGACACGCCGGCCAGCAACTCCTGGGTCGCGTTCTGGGCCAGCACCACGGCCGGCGCACTGTCCTGCAGCATGTAGGCGATCCGCTCGGCCGGGTACCCCGGATCCAGCGGCACATAGGCGCCCCCGGCCTTGAGAATCGCCAGCAGGCCGACAACCATCTCGGCGCCGCGTTCGACACAGATGCCCACTCGCGAATCCGGCTGCACACCCTGCTTGCGCAAGGCATGGGCCAAACGGTTGGCCTGTTCGTTAAGCTCGCGATAGCTGAGTTTCCTGCCGTCATGGACCACCGCCAACGCGTCCGGCGTACGCTCCACCTGGGCCTCGAACAACCCATGAATGGTCTGCGCCTGCGGATACTCCAGCGCGGTGTCGTTGAGCGCCACCAGCAGTTGCTCGCGCTCGTCGGCCGGCAGGATCGACAGGCGGTTGAGCGCCGTGGTCGGCGCCTCCTCCAGAGCCTGGACCAGTTGCTCCAGGGCAGCCTGCATGTAGCCGCCGATCCGACGCGCGTCGATCTGTTCCACGGCCTGGATGGTGAGCATGAAAGCCTCGCCCAGGTCATCGACGTTCAGGCACAACGGATAGTTGGTACGCTCCTCCATGCTCAGGGTCTGCATACCCTGCCAGGCTGCAATCGCCTCGGACGAAGCCACGCCACCGGTGCTATGGCGGTAGTTCAGCAGGGCACTGAACAGCGGTAGCGAACCCGGTACGCCGCTGCAACGCTGGGCCAGGGACAATGAGGCATGCTCATGACCGAGCAGGGTCGACAGGCGCTCATGGGTGGCCTTGACCCCGGCCAGGGCGCCGAGGTCTCCGACGCTCAGGCGCAACGGCAAGGTGTTGATGAACATCCCCAGGGCCCGGTCGCTGCCCTCGCCGCCCTGCATCCGCCCCATCAGCACGGTGCCGAACACCACCTCATCCCGACCCGATAGGCGGCCAATCACCTGGGCCCATGCCAAGTGCATCAGGCTCGCGGCGCTGACGCCCAGTGGCCGGGCAATGCCACGCAGGCGCAGGCTCAAGCCGCTGTCGAGCAGCTGTTGCACTTCAACGACGGCACGGCCGTCACCCTGCACGTCCTGCAGGCCATAGGGCAGCGTCGGCTCGTCGATATCGCCGAGCATGTCGCGGAAGAACGCTTCATGTTCCTCCCGGCTGGCCCCCAGGCGTGCCTGGGCCACATGATTGCGATACGGCACCGGGGCCGGCAATTGCCCGGTCAGGCCCTGCAGGCTGGCCTGCATCTCTTCCACCACCACTTCCAGGGCCGTGTGGTCCAGGGCCATGTGATGGAACAGCAACATCGCGCTGATCCGCTGGCTGAGCGGCTCCTGGGCATAGGCGATCCGCATCAGCGGCGCCTGGCCGATGTCCAGGCGGTAGTGGCGCGGATCGAACCGCTGGTGCAACTGGGCCAGTACCTCACCCGCCGCCGGATCGACCGTGACCTCTTCCAGGCTCAGTTGAGCCTCGCGCCAGACCACCTGCACCGGCTGGTCCAGGCCTTCCCAGGCCACGCTGGTGCGCAGGATGTCGTGGCGTTCGATCACGCTCTGCAGGGCCTCGGCAAACGCGGCCAGGCGCTGGCGGTCGTCGAAGGCAAACAGCACCTGCAGGACATAGGGGTCGCCCTCATGGGCGGCCAGGTGGTGATAGAGGATCCCTTCCTGCAGCGGTGCCAGGGCATAGATGTCCTGCACATTGGCTACGCCACCGGGCACGTTCGCGACGATGCGGTCGATGGCGGCCTGATCGAGATCGGCCAGGGGCAGCATGTCCGGGGTGATGCGTTCGCAGCCCGGCACGATCAGGTTGTCCGGCACGCGGACTTCCTGATGCCCGCCCACCGCCGCTGCCAGGGCCGCCAGCGTCGGTTGGCTGAACAGCACGCGCACATCGGCCACCAGACCGACCTGGCGCATGCGCTCGATCAGCTTGACCGCCAGCAATGAATGCCCACCCAGCTCGAAGAAGTGGTCATGGCGCCCCACTTGCGGCAGTTGCAGCAGCGACTGCCAGATCTGCGCGATGGCGTTTTCCACGGCACCTTCGGGGGCCGCGTATTCACGTCGCACCAGGGCTTGCGCATCCGGCGCCGGCAGCGCCTTGCGGTTGAGCTTGCCATTGGTGGTCAGCGGGAAGCTGTCCAGGCTGACGAAGGCACTGGGCACCATGTAGTCGGCCAGCGAAAGCGACAGTTGCGCACGCAGCTCGGCGGCCACCACCTCGTGGCCGGACGCGGCAACCACATAGGCCACCAGGCGCTTGTCCCCCGGTTCGTCCTCACGGGCCAGCACCACCGCCTCGCGGACACCCGTGCAGGCGCCCAGGGCGGCTTCGATTTCGCCCAGTTCGATGCGGAAGCCACGAATCTTCACCTGGTCGTCATTGCGGCCCAGATAATCGAGGCTGCCATCGGCCAGCCAGCGTCCCAGGTCGCCGGTCTTGTACAGGCGCGCCTGGGGATCCTTGCTGAACGGATTCGGCAGGAAACGTTCGGCCGTCAGCTCGTCACGGTTCAGATAACCCCGCGCCACCCCGGCACCGCCGACATACAACTCGCCGACCACGCCCACCGGCACCGGCTCGCGCCGGCTATCGAGCACGTATAGCTGCAAGTCGGGAATCCGCACGCCGATGGGGCTGACGCCAGCACGTTGCGCATCGGCCGCCACCAACGGGCAGTAGGTCACATGCACGGTGGTTTCGGTGATGCCATACATGTTCACCAATTGGGTGCCGGCGTTGGCCACCCGTGCGTACCAGGGCTTGAGCATCCCGGTTTCCAGGGCTTCGCCACCGAAGATCACCTGGCGCAGGGAGTGGCGCAATTCGCTCTCGCCCTGGGCGTTGAGCAACTGGCGGAACGCGCTCGGGGTCTGGTTGAGGACCGTGACGCCGGTAGTGCACAGCAGTGCGTAGCAATCCTGCGGCGAGCGGCTGACCAGTTGCGGCACGATCAGCAAGCGACCGCCATGCAGCAGCGCGCCCCAGATTTCCCAGACCGAGAAGTCGAAGGCGAACGAATGGAACAACGCCCAGACATCCTGCTCGTTGAATTCGAACCAGGCCCGGGTGGCCGAGAACAGCCGGGCGACGTTGCGGTGCTCGACCATCACGCCCTTGGGCAGCCCGGTGGAGCCGGAGGTGTAGATCACATAGGCGAGGTGGTGCGGGCTGATCCCGCTGACCCGCGGGTTGCTGCTGGGCTGGGCCTGCAGGGCCGGGCTGCGCAGGTCCAGCCGGGGACCGTCGAAAGTCTCCAGCAGTGCCAGGCCGGCGGCATCGGCCAGCACCGCCACCGGGCCGCTGTCGCGCAACTGGTAGGCGATCCGCTCGGCCGGATAGGCCGGGTCGATCGGTACGTAGCCGGCGCCGGACTTGAGGATGCCGAGCAGGCCAACCATCATCTCCAGGCCACGCTCGACACAGATCGCCACCCGGTCATCCGGACGCACGCCCAGGGCCAGCAACTGATGGGCTACCTGGTTGGCGCGGGCATTGAGCTCGCCGTAGCTCAGCGTGCGGTCTTCGTATTGCAGCGCCACGGCTTCCGGTTGCGCCACCGCCCAGGCTTCGAAGGTGCGGTGGATCAAGGTGTCATCGGCATAGGAGACATGCGGAGTGTTCCAGCTTTCCAGCAATTGCTGGCGCTCGCCCGCCGGCAGGATATTCACCCCGCCCAATGGGGCTTGCGGTGTCTGTTCCAGCGCCTGCACCAGGTTTTCCAGGGCACAGTGCATATAGTCACAGATCCGTTCGGCGCCGATCTGCGCCTCGGCCATGACCGTCAGGTTGAAGCCCTCGCCCAGGTCATTCACCGACAGGGTCAGGGGGTAGTTGGTGCGTTCTTCGCCGTCCAGGGCCTGGATGCCTTCCCAGGCGGCCAGCGCCTGGTCGGTGACACGGGTATCGATCTGCCGGTAATTGAGCAGTGAACTGAACAGCGGCGTCGACGCGGGCACGCCGCTGCAACGCTGCGCCAGTACCAGCGACGCATGCTCGTGGGCGAGCAGGCCGCTGAGTCGGGCATGGGTGGCCTTCAGGCCCTCGCGCACGCCCTGTTCGCCCAGGGTCACGCGCAGCGGCAAGGTGTTGATGAACATGCCCAGGGCCCGGTCGGCGCCTTCGCCGCCCTGCAGGCGACCCAGCAGCACGGTGCCGAACACCACATCGTCCCTGCCCGACACGACGCCCAATACCCGGGCCCAGGCCAGGTGATACAGGCTGGCGGCGCTCACCCCGAGCTGCCGTGCCTGCAAGCGCAGGCGCCGGCTCAGGTCGGCATCCACGCCCCGCTGGACTTCCTCGATGCCGCGACCATCGCCCTGCACGTCCTGCAGGCCGAAGGGCAGTGTCGGTTCCTCGATATCGCCCAGCATGTCGCGGAAGAACGCTTCGTGCTCCTCGCGGCTGATTCCCTGCCAGGCCTGGGCCACATAGTTGCGATAAGGCACGGACGGCGGCAGTTCCCCCTGCCGGCCGAGCATGTGCGCCTCGATTTCGCCGCAGAGGATACGCAGCGAAGTGGCGTCGTCCACCAGGTGATGGAACAGCAGCATGCCGACCCAGCGGTTATTCGATGGATCCTGCGCGTAGCCGATGCGCATCATGGGCGCCTGACGAATGTCCAGGCGGGTGTGGCGCGGGTCCAGGCGCTCGCACAGTTGTTCGGCGATATCGCCGTCCGCCGGGTCCAGCTCCAGCCGTTCAACGCCCAGGGGCGCGTCACGCCAGACCACCTGCACCGGCGCATCCAGGCTTTCCCAGAGCACTGCGGTACGCAGGATGTCATGCCGCGCCACCACCCCTTGCAGGGCCTGGGCGAAGCTGTGCAGGCGTTCGAGGCTGTCGAAGCCGAACAGCGCGTATTGCAGGTACGGGTCGCCCTGGGTCGCGGCCAGGTGATGGTACAAAATCCCCTCCTGCAACGGCGCCAGGGCATAGATATCCTGCACATTGGCAACGCCACCGGGCACGCTGGCCACGATGCGGTCGATATCGTCCTGGCTCAGGCCGACCAGCGGCAGCATGTCAGGCGTGATACGTTGACAACCCTCGGGGATGACATTCGCCGGCACCTCGACCTCGCGCTGGCCGCCCACGGCCGCCGCCAGGGCGGCCAGGGTCGGCTGGCCGAACAGCACGCGCACGTCGGCACTGAGGTCGATCTGGCGCATGCGCTCGATCAGTTTCACCGCCAGCAGCGAGTGACCGCCCAGTTCGAAGAAGTGATCGTGACGACCGACCTGTTCCAGTTGCAGCAGGTCCTGCCAGATACGCGCAATCGCCATTTCGGTGGCGCCTTCGGGCGCTTCGTAGCCACGGCTGGCCACCGTCGAGCGATCGGGGGCCGGCAACGCCTTGCGGTCGAGCTTGCCGTTGGCGGTCAGCGGGAAGGCTTCCAGGCTGACGAAGGCACTGGGCAGCATGTGCTCGGCCAGCGTCTGGCGCAGTTGGTCACGCAACCATGCGGCGTCGAGTTCGACGCCGGCGGCGATGACATAGGCCACCAGGCGCTTGTCGCCCGGCTCATCCTCGCGCACCAGAACCAGCGCATCACGCACACCTTCGCAGGCGGCCAGTTGCGCCTCGATCTCGCCCAGTTCGATACGGAAGCCGCGAATCTTCACCTGTTCGTCGTTACGCCCCAGGTATTCCAGGCTGCCGTCGGCCACCCAGCGAGCCAGGTCGCCGGTGCGGTACAGACGCGCGTTCGGCTCTTGGCTGAACGGGTTGGCAAGGAAACGCTCGGCGCTGAGTTCGGCCCGGTTCAGGTAGCCACGGGCGACCCCGGCCCCGCCGACATACAGTTCGCCGACCACCCCCACCGGTACCGGTTCGCGACGGGCATCGAGGACATAGAGTTGCAGGTCGGGAATCCGTTTGCCGATCGGACTGGCCCCGATGCGCTGGGCATCTTCGGCCTGCAATGGGTAATAGGTCACGTGCACCGTGGTTTCGGTGATGCCGTACATGTTCACCAGTTGCGTACCGGCGTTCACGGCCCGCGCATACCAGGGCTTGAGCATCGCCGTGTCCAGCGCCTCACCGCCGAAGATCACCTGGCGCAGGGCATGGGGCTGGGCGTTGTCGCCCTGGGCGGCAATCAGTTGGCGGAACGCGCTTGGCGTCTGGTTGAGCACTGTCACCCCGGCGCTGCACAGCAGTGCGTAGCAATCCTGTGGCGAGCGGCTGACCAGTTGCGGCACGATGAGCAGACGCCCGCCGTGCAGCAGCGCGCCCCAGATTTCCCAGACCGAGAAGTCGAAGGCGAACGAGTGGAACAGCGCCCAGGTGTCCTGTTCGTTGAAACCGAACCAGTCCTCGGTGGCCGTGAACAGCCGCGCAACGTTGCGGTGCTCGACCATCACGCCCTTGGGCAGACCGGTGGAACCGGAGGTGTAGATCACGTAGGCCAGGCTCGCGGACGTCAGCCCCGGCACCTGCGGGTTCTGGACGGACTCGTCCTGCAGATCGCCATCGTCGAGATTGATCAGCGGCAGATCCACCGCCGGCAGCGCCTCGCGCACCGCGTGCTGGCTCAACAAGGCCACCGGTTCACTGTCGCCCAGGGTGTAGGCCAGGCGCTCACGGGGATAGGCCGGGTCCAGCGGCACATAACCGGCACCGGACTTGAGGATCCCCAAGAGGCCGATGATCATCGCCGGGCCGCGTTCGACGCAGATGGCCACCCGGTCATCCGGGCGCACGCCCAGGGCCAGCAGGCGGTGGGCCACCTGGTTGGCGCGGGCATTGAGTTCGCCATAGCTCAGGCTTTCGTCCTGATGCACCAGCGCCACGGCCTCCGGCCGCTCGGCGGCGCGGGCCTCGAACTGCTGGTGGATCAGTGCATCGGCGGGATAGGTCCGGCCAGCCTGGTTCCAGTGCTCGAGCAGTTGCTCGCGCTCGCTGGCCGGCAGGATCGAAATCGCCTGTACGGCGCTCTCTGGTGCCTGCTCCAGGGCCTGAACCAGGCCGTCCAAGGCGCTGTGCAGATAGCCGCAAAGACGTTGTGCACCGATGGCCGTCGCCACCAAGGCCGTGAAGTGGAACCCTTCCCCCAGGTCGTCGACGTTGAGGGTCAGCGGATAGTTGGTGCGCTCTTCGGCACCGCCCAGCACCTGCATGCCCTGCCAGGCGCTCTGCGCCTGCTCGGTCACGGCCAGGCTGCTGTGGCGGTAGTTGAGCAAGGCGCTGAACAACGGCAGCGGCGCGCTCACCCCGCTGCAACGCTGGGCCAGCGCCAGGGAGGCGTGCTCGTGCCCGAGCAAGGCGGTCAGTTCGGCGTGGGTGGTCTTGACCCCCTCACGCACGCTTTGACCGCCAAGGGTCACCCGCAGCGGCAAGGTATTGATAAACATGCCCAGGGCCCTATCGGCGCCCTCGCCGCCCTGCATCCGGCCCAGCAGCACCGTGCCGAAGACCACCTGGTCACGGCCACTGGCCTGCCCCAACACCTGGGCGAAAGCCAGATGCACCAGACTCGCGGCACTCACCCCGAGCTGACGGGCCTGGGCTCGTAAACGCAGGCTCAGGCCCATGTCCAGGGCCAGGTGGGCCTGTTCGATCTCGCTGCCGTCACCCTGCACATCCTGCAGGCCGAACGGCAGGGTTGGTTCGTCGATATCGCCGAGGCGTGCGCGGAAGAACCGTTCGTGCTCCTCCTGGCTCGCGCCCAGGCGGGCCAGGGCGACATAGTTGCGATAAGGCACAGCGGCGCCCAGTTGCGCCTGCTGGCCGAGCAGAGCGGCCTGCATCTCGTGCTGCACCACGTCCATCGCGGTGTGGTCCATGACCAGGTGATGGAACAGCAGCAGTCCCAGCCAGCGCTGGTTCGGCTCGTCCCAGGCCTGGGCCAGATGCAGCATCGGCGCCCGGCGGATATCCAGGCGCACCTGGCGCGGATCGAAGCCGGCCTGCAACTGCTCGGCGATATCGCCGGCGCGAGGGTCCAGCGCGCGCTCCTCGGTGCTCAGTTCGGCACGGCGCCAGACCACCTGCAAGGGCTGGTCGAAGCCTTCCCAGTGAATGGAAGTGCGCAGGATGTCATGTCGGTCGATAACCGCTTGCAGTGCCTGGACGAAGTCGTCCAGGCGGGCACGGCTGTCGAAGGCGTACTGCGCTTGCAGCACATAGGGGTCGCCCTCCTCGGCGCTGAGGTGGTGATAGAGAATCCCCTCCTGCAACGGTGCCAGCGGGTAGATATCCTGGATGTTCGGCGCACCGCCCGGCACGGTGGCCGCGATACGGTCGATGGCCGCCTGATCCAGCTCGATCAGCGGCAACATGTCCGGGGTGATCCGCTGGCAATCCGGAGCAATCCGGTTGGCCGGCACCACCAGGTCGCTGGCCGTACCCACTGCTGCGGCCAGGGCGGCCAGGGTCGGCTGGCTGAACAGCACCCGCACATCGGCACTCAGGCCGGCCTGGCGCATGCGCTCGATCAGCGTCACCGCCAGTAATGAATGACCGCCGAGTTCGAAGAAGTGGTCGTGGCGACCGACCTGCTCGACCTTGAGCACATCGGCCCAGATCGACGCCAGCAGCACTTCCACTTCGCCTTGCGGCGCCTCGTAGCCGCGGCTGACCAGCGCCTGGGCATCCGGCACCGGCAGCGCCTTGCGGTCCAGCTTGCCGTTGGCGGTCAGTGGCAAGGCATCAAGTTGCACGTAGGCCGCCGGCACCATGTATTCCGGCACGGACTCTTGCAGATGGTCGCGCAGACTCTCGATCGGCAGCACGGTTTCAGGCTGCTGCGCCGTGAAGTAGGCCACCAGACGTTTGTCGCCCGGGAGATCCTCGCGACACAACACCACGCTTTCCCTGACCTCGGGATGCTCGACCAGACGCGCCTCGATCTCGCCCAGTTCGACCCGGAAACCGCGAATCTTCACCTGGGCGTCATTGCGGCCCAGGTACTCCAGGTTGCCGTCGGCGCGCCAGCGCACCAGGTCGCCGGTGCGGTACAGGCGGGCATTCGGCTCGCTGTCGAATGGGTCGACCAGGAATTTTTCCCGGGTCAGTTCTTCCCGGTTCAGGTAACCCAGGGCCACGCCCTGTCCGCCGATATACAGCTCCCCTGCCACACCCACCGGCACCGGCTGGCCCTGGGCATCGAGCACGTACAGGCAGGTGTTGCCCACGGGGCGGCCAATCGGGATGCCCCCGTTGCCGACCGCGGTGATTTCGTAGGTCGCGGAGAAGGTCGTGGCTTCGGTCGGGCCGTAACCGTTGAGCAGATGCTCGGGGGCACTGTTTTCCAGTACCCGGGCGATCACCGCCGGGTCCAGCACGTCGCCGCCGACGATCAGGTAGCGCAGACGGGCAAACGCTTCACCCAGGCCGGCAGCGTATTGATGGAACAACCCGGCGGTCATCCACAGCACCGTCACCGACTGTTCCAGCAGCAGGCGCTGGAAGTTCGCCGGGGACAGCAGGTCGTCCTGGCCGATCACCACCACGCAGCCGCCATTGAGCAGCGGCGCCCAGACATCCAGGGTACTGGCGTCGAAGGCCGGGTTGGAGGCGAAGGCCACTCGATCCCGTTCGTTGAAATCGGCGTAGCCGTTGTTGATCACCAGCCGGCTGATGGCCCGGTGCGGCACCAGCACGCCTTTCGGGGTGCCGGTGGAGCCGGAGGTGTACATGATGTACGCCGCGCTTTCGCTGGACTGGGTGATCCCCAGGTCATCCGGATCCAGAGCGGACAGGTCCAGACGGTCCAGTTCCACCCGCTGTGCCGAGGTCGCCAGCGACACCTGGCTATGGGTCAGCAGGACCCGTGCCTGGCTGTCCTCGATCATGAAGCCCTGGCGTTCGAGCGGTGCATTGATGTCCAGCGGTACATAGACCGCCGCGCACTTGAGCGCCGCCAATTGGCTGACCAGCAGGTCATGGCTGCGTGCCAGCAGGATCGCCACGCTGTCGCCCGGCTGCACGCCGAGGCCACGCAGGTGCCGGGCCAGGCGGTTGGCTCGGGCGTTGAGCTCGGCGTAAGTCAACGCCACGCCGTCGTGGATCGCCGCACACGCCTCGGGGCGGGCACGGACCTGGGCCTCGAACAGCCCGTGCACGGTCTGTGTCCGTGGGTAGTCGCGATGGCTGGCGTTGAAGCTCACCAGCAGTTGCTCGCGCTCGGCATCGGGCAGGATCGTAAGTTCAGCCAACGGCGTCTGGGGCGCCTGCTCCAGGGCCGCCGCCAGGTTGACCAGGGCCGTGTGCATGTAGTCGCAGACCCGCTGCGCACCGATGCCCTCCAGGGCCAGGACACTCAGGGAGAAGTCTTCGCCCAGGTCGTCCACCGACAGTGTCAGCGGGTAGTTGGTGCGTTCTTCACTGCTGAGAATCTCGATCCCTTGCCAAGCCTGCAAGGCCGGTTCGGAAACCGCGTCGACGGCGCTATGCCGGTAGTTGAGCAAGGCACTGAACAGCGGGGTTGGCGCGGCCACGCCGCTGCAACGCTGGGCCAGGGCCAGGGACGCATGTTCGTGACCGAGCAGCGCGCTCAGTCGCCCGTGGACCGCCTTGACCCCGTCCCGCACCCCCTGCTCGCCCACGGTGACCCGCAGCGGCAAGGTATTGATAAACATCCCCAGGGCCCGATCGGCACCCTCGCCGCCCTGCATCCGCCCCATCAGCACGGTGCCGAACACCACATCCCGGGTGCCCGAGACCTTGCCCAGCACCTGGGCCCAGGCCAGGTGGTGCAGGCTGGCGGCGCTGACCCCCAGTTGCCGGGCCAGGGCCCGCAGCCGCTGGCTCAAGGCTGATGGCAGAACGGCACTCACTTCATCGATAAGGTGGCTGTCGACCTGCACATCCTGCAGGCCGAATGGCAGGGTCGGCTCGTCGATATCGCCCAGCATCTCGTGGAAGAACGTTTCGTGTTCCTGCTGGCTGGTCCCCAGGCGCGCCTGGGCCACATAGTTGCGGTACGGCACCGGGTTGCCCAGTTGATCGGCCTGCCCCAGCAGATGCGCCTGGATTTCATGTCGCACCACCTCCAGGGCGGTGTGGTCCAGGGCCATGTGGTGGAAGCGCAACATGGCCACCCAACGCTGTTGGCCCTCGTCCTCGGCGAACACCAGTTGCATCAGGGGAGCCTGGGTCACGTCCAGCCGGGAGTGGCGGGTGTCGAAACGCGCCTTCAGTTGAACCGCCACCTCACCGGCACGCGGATCCAGCACCAAGGCTTCGCAATGCAGGCGGGCCTGGCGCCAGACCACCTGGACCGGTTCGTCCAGGCCTTGCCAGAGGACGGCGGTGCGCAGGATGTCATGCCGGTCGATGACCTGTTGCAACGCCTGGGCAAAGGCGTCCAGCCGCTGACGGTCCGCCACGTTGAACAGGGCATGGAGAACATAGGGATCACCCTGCTCGGCGGCCAGGTGATGATAGAGAATGCCTTCCTGCAGCGGTGCCAGCGGATAGATATCCTGCACATTCGCCGCACCACCCGGCACGCTGGCGACGATTCGCTCGATCTCCGCCTGGTCCAGGTCGATCAGCGGCAGCATGTCCGGGGTGAGGTGCGTGCAGCCCGGCGGGATGGCATTGGCCGGGACCACGATCTCACGTCCGCCACCCACGGCAGCGGCCAGCGCGGCCAGGGTCGGCTGATTGAACAGCACCCGCACATCGGCGCTCAGACCGGCCTGGCGCATGCGTTCGATCAGGCTCACGGCGAGCAGCGAATGCCCGCCCAGTTCGAAAAAGTGATCATGACGTCCGATCTGCTCGACCTTGAGCACCTCGGACCAGATCCGTGCCAGGGTGATTTCGGTTTCGCCTTGGGGAGCTTCGAAGCCACGATGGCTCAAGGCACTGCTGTCCGGTGCCGGCAGGGCCTTGCGGTCCAGTTTGCCGTTCGGGGTCAGCGGCAGTTTTTCCAGGGCGACGTAGACGGCCGGGACCATGTACTCCGGCAGTTTTTCCTGCAGGTGGCGGCGCAGGCTGTCGATCTCCACCGAAGCATGACCTTCGGCCAGGGTGTAGTAGGCGACCAGGCGCTTGTCGCCCGGCACATCCTCGCGGGCAGTGACCACCGCTTCGTGAATGGCCGGGTGTTTCGCCAGGCGGGCATCGATTTCGCCCAGTTCGATACGGAAACCGCGGATCTTCACCTGGTCGTCGTTACGGCCCAGGTATTCGATGTTGCCATCCGCCAGGTAGCGACCGAGGTCGCCGGTGCGGTACATCCTTGCCGAAGCGTCCTGGCTGAACGGGTCCCGGAGGAAGCGCTCGGCGGTCAGGTCGTCACGGTTCAGGTAGCCACGAGCCACGCCGGCGCCGCCAATGTAGATTTCACCCGGTACGCCCAGCGGAACGGGCTGTTGTTGCTCGTCCAGCAGGTAGAACTGGGTGTTGCCCACCGGCTTGCCGATATGCGGGGCGAAGCCATCCTCTCGATCCATCGCCACCCAGCTGGAGTAGGTGGTGGTTTCCGAAGGGCCGTAGAGGTTGCACAGGCGTTGCACGCCGGTTTTCTCGAACAGCGATTCCACCAGGCTGCGTTTCAGCGCTTCACCTGCCACGTTGACGGTGTGGACTGAAGCAGGCAGACCATCCACTTCCAACAGCGCTTTCAACGCTGAAGGCACGGTGTTGATCAGGCCGATATCGTGCTCGCCGTGCTGCAGTTCCAGGACGTTTTTCACCACCTCGATACTGCCGCCCGAGGTCAGCGGTGCAAAGCACTCGTAGACCGCCAGGTCGAAGTTCAGCGAGGTCGAGAATAGCGTCTTGTCCAAGGCCCCGTTGTCGAAGGCCCCGTGGGCCCAGGTCAGGAAGTTCACCGTGTTGCGGTGTTCGATCATCACGCCCTTGGGCAAACCTGTCGAACCCGAGGTGTAGATCAGGTAGGCCAGGTGTGCCGAGGTCAGGCCCGGCACCTGTGGATTCCGGACGGACTCGTCCTGCCAGGTGCCCTGATCCA
The DNA here is from genome assembly GCF_055390395.1 of Pseudomonas sp. Tof1. NCBI lineage: Bacteria > Pseudomonadati > Pseudomonadota > Gammaproteobacteria > Pseudomonadales > Pseudomonadaceae > Pseudomonas > Pseudomonas sp. Tof1. The sequence continues at coordinate 3,323,897 of NZ_AP024344.1, forward strand.
GATTGATCACGGGTACCGACACGCCGGCCAGCAACTGCTGGGTCGCGTTCTGGGCCAGCACCACGGCCGGCGCACTGTCCTGCAGCATGTAGGCGATCCGCTCGGCCGGATACGCCGGATCCAGCGGCACGTAGGCGCCCCCGGCCTTGAGAATCGCCAGCAGGCCGACGACCATCTCGGCGCCGCGCTCGACACAGATCCCCACGCGGGAGTCCGGCTGCACACCTTGCTTGCGCAGGGCATGGGCCAGGCGGTTGGCCTGCTCGTTCAGTTCGCGATAGCTGAGTTTCCTACCGTCATGGACCACCGCCAGGGCATCCGGCGTCAGTTCCACCTGGGCCTCGAACAACCCATGGATGGTCTGCGCCTGCGGATACTCCAGCGCGGTGTCGTTGAACGCCACCAGCAGTTGCTCACGTTCGCCTTCCGGCAGGATCGACAGGCTTTGCAGCGACGCTTGCGGCGTATGTTCCAGTGCTTCCAGCAACTGCTCCAGCGCCGTGCGCATGTAGCCACACACCCGCTGCGCACCAACCGAGGATGTCACCAACGCGGTCAGCTTGAAGCCTTCGCCCTGGTCGTCGACGTTCAGCGTCAGCGGATAGTTGGTGCGTTCTTCCTCACTGAGGATATGGATACCCTGCCAGGCCTGCATGGCCTGTTCGGACACACTGCCCACGGCGCTATGCCGGTAATTGAGCAGGGCGCTGAACAGCGGCAGTGGCGCCGCCACGCCACTGCAGCGCTGGGCCAATGCCAGGGACGCATGCTCATGCCCCAGCAACGCGGTCAACCGCGCATGGGTCGCCTTGACTCCGGCGCGTACCCCCTGCCCACCCAGCGCGACCCGCAGCGGCAAGGTGTTGATGAACATCCCCAGCGCCCGGTCGGCGCCCTCGCCGCCCTGCATCCGGCCCATCAGCACGGTGCCGAACACCACATCCTGCCGGCCCGAAACCTTGCCCAGCACCTGGGCCCAGGCCAGGTGCATCAGGCTCGCGGCACTCACCCCCAGGTGCCGGGCCTGAGCGCGCAGGCCCTGGTCCAGCCGGCTGTCCAGCAGCAGGCTGGCCTCGTCGATATCCCGACCATCGCCCTGTACGTCCTGCAACCCGAACGGCAGGGTCGGTTCGTCGACCTCGCCGAGCATGTCACGGAAAAACGCTTCGTGATCGGCCTGACTCACACCCAGGCGCGCCTGGGCCACGTAGTTGCGATACGGCACCGGTGTCGGCAGGGTTTGGGCCTCGCCCAGCAGCCAGGCCTGCATTTCATGTTGCACCACCTCCATCGCCATATGGTCCAGGGCCATGTGATGGAACAGCAGCATCGCGGTGATGCGCCGATTGAGCGGATCTTCGGCATAGGCCAGACGCATCAGTGGAGCCTGGCCGATGTCCAGGCGGTAGTGCCTGGGGTCGAAACGGCCATGCAGTTGCGTGCCGATATCACCGGCCGCCGGGTCGAGCTCGAGCGCATCCAGGTGCAGTCTCGCCTGGCGCCAGACCACTTGCACAGGCGCATCCAGGCCTTCCCAGACCACCCCGGTGCGCAGGATGTCATGGCGGTCGATGACCGTCTGCAAGGCCTGGACAAAGGCGTCCAGGCGCGGGTGATCGTCGAAGGCGAACTGCGCCTGCAAGACATAGGGGTCACCCTGCCCGGCGGCCAGGTGGTGATAGAGAATCCCCTCCTGCAACGGCGCCAGCGGATAGATATCCTGCACATTCGCGACACCACCGGGTACCGTCGCCACCACCCGGTCGATCTGCGCCTGGGTCAGGCTGACCAGTGGCAGCAGGTCCGGGGTGATCCGCGCGCAATCCTGCGCAATCAGGTTGGCCGGCACGCTGATCTCGCGTCCGCCTCCCACGGCGGCGGCCAAGGCCGACAGGGTCGGCTGGCTGAACAGCACGCGCACGTCGGCACTCAGGCCCAACTGGCGCATGCGTTCGATCAGGCTCACCGCCAGCAGCGAATGGCCGCCCAGTTCGAAGAAGTGATCGTTGCGCCCGACACGCTCGACCTTGAGCAGGTCGGCCCACAGCTGTGCCAGGGTGGTTTCCAGGTCGCCCTCGGGCGCCTCGAACTCGCGACTGGCATAGGCGTCGGCGTCCGGCGCCGGCAAGGCGCGGCGATCCAGCTTGCCGTTGGCGGTGAGCGGGAACGACTCCAGGATCACGAAGGCACTCGGCACCATGTATTCGGCCAGGGACGCCGCCAGCTCGCTGCGCAGCGCAGGCACCGACAAGACGTTGCCTGGCTCGCCAACCAGATAGGCCACCAGGCGCTTGTGCCCGAACTCGTCCTGGCGGGCCAGCACCAGTGCTTCCCTGACGCCCGCGCAGGCGGCCAGGCGTGCCTCGATCTCCCCCAGTTCGATGCGGAAACCGCGAATCTTCACCTGATCGTCGTTACGCCCGAGGTACTCGACAACACCGTCCGCGTTCCAGCGCGCGAGGTCGCCGGTACGATACATCAGCGCCCCGGCCTGGTCGCTGAACGGGTCGGCGATGAATTGCGTGGCGTTCAGTTCCGGCCGGTTCAGATAGCCCTTGGCCACGCCCTGCCCGCCGATATACAGCTCGCCGGCCACGCCCACCGCCACCGGTTGGCGCAAGGCATCGAGGATATAGACCTGGCTGTTGCCGATCGGCCGGCCGATGGGAATCGCGCCGTTGCCGACCGAGGTGATTTCATGGGTGGTGGAAAAGGTCGTGGCTTCGGTCGGGCCGTAGCCGTTGAGCAGATGCCCGGGGGCACCTTCGGCCAGCACCCGGGCGATCACCGAAGGATCCAGCACATCGCCACCGACGATCAGGTAGCGCAATTGTGCGAAGGCGCCCATCAGGCCGGCGGCATACTGATGGAACAGGCCGGCGGTCATCCACAGCACGCTGACCGACTGGGCCAGCAGCAGGGCCCGGAAATCCTCCAGGGACAGCAACACCGACTGTTCCACCACCACCACGCAACCGCCGTTGAGCAGCGGTGCCCAGACATCCAGGGTACTGGCGTCGAAGGCCGGGTTGGAGGCGAAGGCCACCCGATCCTGCCTGTTGAAATCGGCGTAGCCGTTGTTGAGCACCAGGCGGCTCACCGCGCGGTGCGGCACCAGTACCCCCTTGGGGGTTCCGGTGGAGCCGGAGGTGTACATGATGTACGCCACCGACTCGGCGCCCGACAGCGACTGCGGGTTCGGCACGTCGGTGGCCAGCGCCAGCAGGTCCAGATCCACCCGCCGGACACCCTCCGGCACCTCGCTGGAGCCGCGGGTCAATACCTGCCGCGCCTCGCTGTCATGCAACATGAACGCCTGGCGCTCGGCGGGAGCATTGATATCGAGCGGCACATAGGCCGCGCCGCACTTGAGGATTGCCAACTGGCCGGCCAGCAGGTCGAAGGAACGCTCCAGCAGCAGGCCCACGCGATCGCCCGGCTGTACCCCGAGACCGGCCAGATGCTGCGCCAGGGCATTGGCCCGGCCGTTGAGTTGCCGGTAGGTCAGTGCCTGCCCGCCCTGCACGGCAGCCAGCGCATCGGGCTGCGCCGCCACCTGCTCCTCGAACAGCTGTACCAGGCTGCTGTGCCGTGGATAGTCACGCGCCGTGGCATTGAAGCCATGCAGCACCTGCTGGCGCTCGGCGGCCGAGAGGATCTCCAGTTGCTGCAACGGTGTCTGCGGCGCTTGCTCCAGGGCTTCCACCAGCGCCGCGAGGGCCGCCAGCATATAGTCACCGATACGTTGCGCACCGATCTCCACCAGGGTCTGGACCGCCAGGCTGAACCCCTCGCCAAGATCGTCCACCGACAGGGTGATCGGATAGGTGCTCTGCTCGTCGCCACCCAGGCTCTGCAAGCCGGCCCAGGCCCGGGCGGTCTCGGCCGAGACCTGCGAGCCGGTGGCGCTGTGGCGGTAGTTGAGCAGCGAGCTGAACAAGGGCGTCGGGGCAGCCACCCCACTGCAACGCTGGGCCTGGGCCAGGGACGCGTGTTCATGACCGAGCAAGGCGGTCAGGCGTGCGTGGGTGGTCCTGACCCCTTCGCGGACTGCGTGCCCCTCGAGTTTCACCCGCAACGGCAGGGTGTTGATGAACATGCCCAACGCCCGGTCGGCGCCCTTGCCGCCCTGCATCCGGCCCATCAGTACGGTGCCGAACACCACATCGGACTTGCCCGACACGGCCCCCACCACCCGCGCCCACGCCAGGTGATGCAGGCTGGCGGCACTGACGCCCAACTGGCGGGCCTGGTCGCGCAGACGCCGGCTCAGATCGGCGTCGACAGGAAGGTGCAGCTCTTCGATCCGCGGGTTGCCACCAGGTATTTCCGCTACGCCAAATGGCAGGGTCGGCTCATCGACGTCCGCCAGCATGTCGCGGAAAAAGCCTTCATGGGCATCGGCGCCGGCACCGAGCCGGACCTGTGCCACATAGTTGCGATAGGGCACCGCCTCGGGCAGCGCGTGACCTTCGCCGAGCAGGTAGGCCTGCATTTCGTATTGCACCAGCTCCAGCGCGGCATGGTCGATGGCGATGTGGTGGAACAGCAGGAGCGCGACCCAGCGTGCATTGGCCCGGTCCTCGGCGCACACCAGGCGCATCAGCGGGGCCTGGCGCAGGTCCAGGCGGTAATGCCGGGGATCGAAACGCTCACACAGGCGGGTCTCGATATCACTGTCGCCGGGTGCCAGGGCGACTTCCTCCACCGCCAGCGTCGCCTCGCGCAGGACCACCTGCATTGGCTCATCGAGGCCTTCCCAGACCATCGCCGTGCGCAGGATATCGTGCCGGTCGATCACCGCCTGCAGGGCCTGGGCGAAATCGTCGAGACGTTCGCGGCTCTCGGCCGCGAACAACGAACGCAATACATAGGGATCGCCCTGCCCGGCGGCCAGGTGATGGTAGAGAATCCCCTCCTGCAGGGGCGCCAGCGGGTAGATGTCCTGCACGTTGCCGGCTCCGCCCGGCACCGATTCGACAATCCGGTCGATGGCGGCCTGGCCAAGGTTGGCCAACGGCAACATCTGCGGCGTGATGCGCAAGGCCGGACTCAGCCATTCCCCTCCGTTTCGAGCCACCAGCCTGAGCAGTTCCGCCTTGTGCACGACCAGGCTATCGAAGACGGCGCTGTCAAGGCCCTCGTCGTCACCAAGAATCACCAGATTGTCTTCTTCCAGTTGAAGGCCAATCGCGTGCGTGGAAAGAACTGCCATCAATTCGCTGAAGTGCATCGAATAACCTACTGTTTATCATGTCGGAGAGGGTTGGCAACCCAAGGGCTCGGTGTCGGAGACAGCGTTCGCGCGATAAAAACGGAGGGGCTTCGAGGTTCGAAGACAGCATGGCAATCGGGATGCAGGCGTGACCGGCGCCGCGGCGGCAAATGCCCGCGGACCACTGACACATGCGAAACAACCCCTATTCGCCATGCTCCCCACAGGCCTCGAAAATTAGAGCATCCACCTGGGACTGTCTGTCATGGGAAGCCGGGACAAGGCTCGGCCCTGCGAGAGTTCGACGTGTTGCCAGGGGGATGGGGGGGAGAAAAACGGCTCCGTACCCGACCGATCGGCAATCGGTCGGGTACGGAGCCAGGGCTTCAGATAACGCGTTTGCGCTTGAGTGTCGGAACCTTCGCCTGCGGTACCTCCACCTGTTGTGTCGTACCCACCGACGCGGCTACCTGGGCCAGTGTCGGCTGGCCGAACAGCACCCGGACATCGGCTTCCAGGTCCGCCTGGCGCATACGCTCGATCAGGCTGACCGCCAACAGCGAATGCCCACCCAGCTCGAAGAAGTGGTCATGCCGCCCCACCCGCTCGACCTGGAGCAGATCCTCCCAGAGCGCCGCCAGCTTGATCTCCACCTCACCCACCGGGGCTTCGTAGACACGCGAAGCGTAGGCGCTGCTGTCCGGTGTCGGCAGAGCCTTGCGGTCCAGCTTGCCGTTGGGGGTCAGGGGCAACCGCTCGAGCTGCACATAGGCCGCGGGCAGCATGTAGTCCGGCAGCAATCCGCGCAGATAAGTGCGCAGGTTGCCGCTGTCGGACACAAGCCCCGTACCGGCCGGAGTGAAGTACGCCACCAGGCGGGTTTCTCCCGGCACGTCCTCCCGGGCCATCACCACCGCCTCACGCACGTCGGCGTGCCTGGCCAGACGCGCCTCGATCTCGCCCAGTTCGATACGGAAACCGCGGATCTTCACCTGGTCGTCGTTGCGGCCCAGGTATTCGATATTGCCGTCTGGCAGGTAGCGGCCAAGGTCGCCGGTGCGATACATCCTTGCCGAAGCGTCCTGACTGAACGGGTCCCGGAGGAAACGCTCGGCGGTCAGGTCGTCACGGTTTAGGTAGCCACGGGCCACGCCGGCACCACCGATGTAGATTTCACCCGGGACGCCCAGCGGGACGGGCTGTTGTTGCTCGTCCAGCAGGTAAAACTGGGTGTTGCCCACCGGTTTGCCGATATGCGGGGCGAAGCCCTCTTCGCGGTCCATGGCCACCCAGCTGGAGTAGGTGGTGGTTTCCGAAGGGCCGTAGAGGTTGCACAGGCGCTGGACTGTGGTTTTCTCGAACAGCGATTCCACCAGGCTGCGTTTCAGCGCTTCACCGGCCACGTTGACGGTGTGAACTGAAGCAGGCAGACCATCCACTTCCAACAGCGCTTTCAACGCTGAAGGCACGGTGTTGATCAGGCCGATATCGTGCTCGCCGTGCTGCAGTTCCAGGACGTTTTTCACCACCTCGATACTGCCGCCCGAGGTCAGCGGTGCAAAGCACTCGTAGACCGCCAGGTCGAAGTTCAGCGAGGTCGAGAACAGGGTCTTGTCCAAGGCTCCGTTGTCGAAGGCCCCGTGGGCCCAGGTCAGGAAGTTCACCGTGTTGCGGTGTTCGATCATCACGCCTTTCGGCAAGCCGGTCGAACCCGAGGTGTAGATCAGGTAGGCCAGGTGGGCCGAGGTCAGGTCCGGTACTTGCGGATTCTGGACGGATTCGTTCTGCCAGGTGCGCTGATCGAGGTTGATCACCGGCACCGATACGCCGGTCAACAAGTTCTGAGTCGCGTTCTGGGCCAGCACTACGGCCGGCGCACTGTCCTGCAGCATGTAGGCGATTCGCTCGGCCGGATACGCCGGATCCAGCGGCACGTAGGCGCCCCCGGCCTTGAGAATCGCCAGCAGGCCGACGACCATCTCGGCGCCGCGTTCGACACAGATCCCCACGCGGGAGTCCGGCTGCACACCCTGCTTGCGCAGGGCATGGGCCAGACGGTTGGCCTTTTCGTTAAGCTCGCGATAGCTCAGGCGGCGCTCGCCATGCACCACCGCCAAGGCATCCGGCGTGCTTGCCACCTGGGCCTCGAACAACCCATGAATGGTCTGCGCCTGCGGATACTCCAGCGCGGTGTCGTTGAAGCCCACCAACAACTGCTCGCGCTCGTCGGCCGGCAGGATAGAAAGGCCGCCCAGTGGTGCCTCGGGCGCCTGTTCCAGGGCATCCACCAGACTCTCCAGCGCGGCCTGCATATATCCGCAGACCCGCCGTGCATCGATGCCGGCAATCGCCTGCACCGTCAGGCCGAAGCCCACACCGTCATCATCCACCGACAGGGTCAGCGGGTAGTTGGTACGCTCGGCCCCACCCTGGCTTTCGATACCCTGCCAGGCATCCAGAACCTGCTGGCTGGCTTCACCGCCACCATGCCGGTAGTTGAGCAAGGCGCTGAACAGCGGCATCGATGCCGGCACGCCACTGCAACGCTGGGCCAATGCGAGGGAAGCATGTTCATGACCGAGCAGCGCGGTCAACCGGCCATGGGCCGCCTTGAGGGCACTGTGGGCACCCTGCTCGCCCAGGTCCAGGCGCAGTGGCAAGGTGTTGATGAACATGCCCAGAGCCCGGTCGCTGCCCTCGCCGCCCTGCATCCGGCCCATCAGCACGGTACCGAACACCACTTTTTCGCGTTGACACAGACGGCCCAGCACCATGCCCCAGGCCAGGTGCGCAAGGCTCGCCGGGCTGACTCCCGCCTGGCGGGCTCGACCACGCAGGCGTCGAGACAGATCGGCACTCAGTCCTGCGTGAGCCTCGGCGATCGCCTGTCCATCGCCCCTGACCTCTTGCCGCTCGAACGGCAGGGTCGGTTCGTCGACATCGCCGAGCATCTCGCGGAAGAAGCTTTCATGGGCCTGCTGGCTCACGCCCAGTCGTGCCTGAGCCACATAGTTGCGATACGGCACGGCCGGCGCCAACGAGGTCGCCTGCCCACGCAGGAACGCCTGCATTTCCTGTTGCACCACCGCAAGGGTGGTGTGGTCGATGGCGATATGATGGAACCGCAGGACACCCAACCAACGCCCGCTGGACGCCTCTTCGGTGACGGCCAGCTGCAGCAGCGGTGCCTGATGGAGATCGAGGCGGCAATGCGCCGGATCGAAGCGTTGCAGCAGTTGCGCCGAGAGTTCACCGTCGCGCGGATCGAGCCCGAGGGTCTCGACCTTCAGCCGGGCACGACGCCAGACCACCTGCAACGGCGTCTCCAGGCCCTCCCAGACGATCGATGTGCGCAGGACATCATGCCGTTCGATCACACTCTGCAACGCCTGGACAAAGTCGTCCAGGCGACTGCGGCTGTCGAAGCGGAACTGCGATTGCAGCACATAGGGGTCCCCTTCACCGGCAGACAGGTGATGGAACAGAATGCCCTCCTGCAACGGTGCCAGCGGATAGATGTCCTGCACGTTTGCCGCACCGCCCGGCACCGTCGCCACCACCTGGTCGATCTGCGCCTGGGTCAGGCTGACCAGCGGTAACAGGTCTGGAGTGATGTGTTCACAAGGCTCGGGGATCCGGTTGGCCGGCACCGCGATGTCCGTGCCTTGGCCCACTGCCGCCGCCAGCGCCGCCAAGGTCGGCTGGCCGAGCAGTGCCCGCACATCGGCACTCAGACCGGCCTTGCGCATCCGCTCGATCAGCGTGACCGCCAGCAGCGAGTGGCCGCCGAGTTCGAAGAAGTTGTCGTGACGACCGACCCGGTCCAGGTGCAGCAGGTCGGCCCAGATAGCGGCCAGGCGCTCCTCGACCTTGCCCAGCGGCGCTTCGTACTCGCGGCTAGATACGGCGCCATCCGGTGCCGGCAGCGCCTTGCGATCCACCTTGCGGTTAGGCGTCAAGGGCAAGGCATCGAGTTGCATATAAGCCGTCGGAACCATGTACTCGGGCAATGCCGCTTGCAGATGCTCGCGCAGGCTCTGGATCGGCAGCACGGTTTCCGGCTGCTGCGGCGTGAAGTAGGCCACCAGGCGTTTGTCGCCCGGTTGATCCTCCCGTGCCACCACCACGCAGTCCTTGATCCCGGGATACGTGGCCAGACGGGCCTCGATCTCGCCCAGTTCGATGCGGAAGCCGCGGACTTTCACCTGGTCGTCGTTGCGGCCCAGGTACTCGACCGTGCCGTCCGGCCGATAGCGCGCCAGGTCGCCGGTGCGGTACATGCGCCCATCGTGGAACGGATCGTCGAGGAAACGCTCGGCGGTCAGGTCCGGACGGTTCAGGTAGCCGCGCGCCACTTGTACGCCGGCGATATACAGCTCACCCGCCACGCCCAGCGGTACCGGCTGGCGGTTGTCGTCCAGCAGGTAGAACCGCGTGTTGGCCATCGGTTTGCCGATCGGCACTGTCGCCGACAGGATGGCCGGGACGCCCGGTGCATCGACGCGCGCGACACAGGCCCAGATGGTGGTTTCCGTGGGGCCGTAGAGGTTCCACAGTTCGCGGCTGCGCGCCTGCAGCTCACGGGCCAGGTTGCGCGGCAGGGCTTCGCCGCCGCAGAAGATCCGCAGGTCCGGCTTGCCGGCCCAGCCACTGCTGACCAGCATTTGCCAGGTGGCCGGGGTGGCCTGCATCACGGTGATCCGTTGCTCGTCGAGCTGGCGCTGCAGTTGCAAAGCGTCCACGGTCGCCTCACGGGAGGCCAGGACCACACAGGCCCCGCTGACCAGGGGCAGGTACAGTTCGAGCGCGGCGATGTCGAAGGAAATCGTGGTGACCGCCAGCAGCCGATCATCAGGCGAAAGCCCCGGTTCGCGGCCCATGCCGTGGAGGAAGTTGCCCAAGGCCCGGTGGCTGATCTGCACGCCTTTCGGCAGCCCGGTGGAGCCCGAGGTGTAGATCACGTAGGCCAGATGTTCAGGATGAAGGTCATGACGCAGTGGATTGGTCTCGGGCTGCGCCAGGAAGCCTTCGCGCTCGGCCAGCCCGGGATCGAGCAGCAACACCGGTACGCTGCTGGTGGGTAGGATCGGCTGCAGGCTTTGCTGAGTGAGAGTCGCCACCGGAGCGCTGTTTTCCAGCATATAGGTCAGGCGATCGAGCGGGAAATGCGGGTCCAGCGGCACATAGGCGGCGCCGGCCTTGAGAATGCCCAGCAGCCCCACCAGCATGTCCACGCCGCGCTCGACACAGATCGCCACCCGATCATCGGGGCCAACACCCCATTCGATCAGGCGGTGGGCGATACGGTTGGCCTGGCGATTGAGTGCGTCATAGGTCAGGCTGCCGTTCTCGTCGACGACGGCGAGCGAATCGCCACAGGCCGCCACCCGGGCTTCGAACAACCCGTGCACGGTCTCGTCCCGAGGATAGTCGACCGCGGTCGCATTGAAGCCCTCCAGCAACAGCCGACGCTCATCGTCCGGCAACACCGACAACAGCGGCAACGGCACCTCGCTGGCCTGCTCCAGTGCCTCGACCAGACTGTGCAAGGCTTGGTGCATATAGGCGCAGATCAGCTTGGCCTCGATCACTGGAACGGTCTGGGCGGTCAACAGGAGATCTTCGCCCAGGTCGTCGACACTGAGGCTCAACGGATAGTTGGTGCGCTCCTCCGCGCTCAGGTATTGCATGCCATGCCAGGCTGCCCGCGTCTCGTCGGTCACGGCGTAATTGCTGTGGCGATAGTTGAGCAACGCGCTGAACAACGGCAGCGGCGCGCTGACGCCACTGCAACGTTGGGCCAGCGCCAGGGAGGCATGCTCATGCCCGAGCAACGCGGTCAGTTCGTCATGGGTCGCCTTGACGCCCTCGCGCACATTGCGCCCGCCCAGGACCACTCGCAGCGGCAAGGTGTTGATAAACATGCCCAAGGCGCGGTCGGCACCGTCGCCGCCCTCCATCCGGCCCATCAGCACCGTACCGAACACCACATCGTCGCGGGCCGAAACCCGACCCAGCACCTGGGCCCAAGCCAGGTGCACCAGGCTCGCCACACTCACCCCCGCCTGCCGGGCCTGGGCCCGCAAGCGTTGACCGAGGGCAAAACCCACCGTCAGTTGGGCCTCCTCGATGCCCTGTCCATCACCCTGGACCTGCTGCAAGCCGAACGGCAAGGTCGGCTCCTCGATATCACCGAGGCGTTCACGGAAGAATCGCTCGTGCTCTTGCTGGCTAACGCCCAGGCGGGCCTGGGCCACGTAGTTGCGATACGGCACCGGCGCGCCCAGTTGCGCCTGCTGACCGAGCAGATAGGCCTGCATTTCATGGCTCACCACGTCCATCGCGGTGTGGTCCATCGCCAGGTGGTGGAACAACAGCAACGCCAGCCAGCGCCGGTTCGGCGCATCCCAGGCCTGGATCAAGCGCAGCATGGGCGCCTGACGAATATCGAGGTGATAATGGCGGGCGTCGAACCGCTGAAGCAGTTGGGTCGCCACATCGCCGGCCCGCGGGTCCGGCTCCAGGTTTTCGCGTATCAGCCGGGCCTCGCGCCAAACCACCTGTACCGGTTCGTCCAGACCTTCCCAGACCAACGCGGTGCGCAGGATATCGTGACGACCGATCACGAACTCCCAGGCCCTGGCAAAATCGTCCAGACGCTCCTCACTGTCGAAGGCGAACTGCGCTTGTAGCAAGTAGGGGTCGCCCCGCTGCGCGCTGAGGTGGTGGTAGAGGATGCCTTCCTGCAATGGCGCCAGGGCATAGATGTCCTGAACATTGGCGACACCGCCCGGCACCGTGGCGACGATCCGATCGATGGCGTCCTGATCCAGGTTCGCCAGCGGCAGCAGGTCCGGCGTGATCCGTTCACAGCCCGGCGCAATCAGGTTGGCCGGCACCTGGATCTCGCGGCCACTGCCCACCGCCGCCGCCAGCGCGGCCAAGGTAGGCTGGCTGAACAGCACCCGCACATCGGTACTCAGACCTGCTTGGCGCATGCGCTCGATCAGCGTCACCGCCAGCAGCGAGTGACCGCCCAGTTCGAAGAAGTGGTCATGCCGACCCACCCGCTCGAGCTTGAGCACGTCCGCCCAGATCGACGCCAGCCGATTTTCCACTTCACCTTGCGGTGCCTGGTATTCGCTGCAGGCCAGGGCGTCCGACTCCGGCATCGGCAGCAACTTGCGATCGACCTTGCCGTTCAGGTTCAGGGGCAATGCACTCAGTTGCACATAGGCGCCGGGTACCATGTACTCCGGCAACAGGCCTTGCAGGTAACTGCGCAGTTCTTCCGCCGTGGCCGGCTCGCCGGTCGCGGTGACATAGGCCACCAGGCGTTTGTCGCCGGGGACGTCCTCGCGGGCCAGCACGATGCATTCGCGGACCTGCGGATGGGTGCTCAGGCGCGCCTCGATTTCCCCCGGCTCGATGCGGAAACCGCGTATCTTCACTTGGTTATCGTTACGGCCCAGGCACTCCAGCAGGCCATCGGCCGACCAGCGCCCGAGGTCGCCGGTGCGATAGAGCAAGGCATCCGGCTCGGCGCTGAACGGGTCGGCAATGAATTTTTCGGCGCTCAGTTCGGCGCGGTTGAGGTAACCCAATGCCACACCCTTGCCGCCGATGCAGATTTCACCGCTGCACCCCTGGGGCACCAGTTGCTGGCGGGCATCGAGAACATAGACCTGGGTATTGCCGATGGGACGACCGATCGGCACGCTGTCGGCGTCCTCGGCGACTTCGGTCACGTGATGGGTGGTGGCGTAGGTAGTGGTTTCGGTCGGTCCGTAGCAATGCACCAGGCGCAGCCGTGGCGCCAGCGCCAGTAACCGACGGAACGAGGCCGGGTCGCCGCGCTCACCACCGCACAGGAGGATCCGCAGGCCCTTGATCGCCTCGGGGATCAGTTGCACATACTGGTTGAACACCGCCGTGGTGACAAACAGCACCGTGGCCTGGGCGCTGACCAGCAACTCACCGAAGCGTGCCGGCTCCAACAGCGTTTCATGATCCACCACCAGCACCTGGCCGCCATTGAGCAAGGCACCCCAGACGTCCATGGTGCTGGCGTCGAAGGCCGGATTGGAAGCAAAGGCGATACGATCCCGGTCGTTGAAGTCGGCATAGCCGTTGTTGATCACCAGGCGGGTGATAGCCCGGTGCGGTACCAGCACGCCCTTGGGCACACCGGTGGAACCCGAGGTGTACATGATATAGGCCGGGCTTTCGCTGGACTGCGTAATCCCCAAGTCGTCACCGTCCAGGCGAGACAGGTCCAGACCGTCCAGTTCCACACGCTGCACGGCGGCAGCCAGCGACAGCCGATGACGCGTCAGCAGAACCCGCGCCTGGCTGTCCTCGATCATGAAGCCCTGGCGCTCGGCCGGGGCGTTGATATCCAGCGGCACATAGACCGCCGCGCACTTGAGTACCGCCAACTGGCTGACCAGCAGGTCGTGGGAGCGCTCCAGCAGAATCGCCACGCTGTCCCCCGGCTGCACGCCGAGGCCACGCAGATGGCGGGCCAGGCGATTGGCCCGGCTATTGAGCTCGGCATAGCTCAACGACACGCCGTCATGGATCGCCGCGCACGCCTCGGGACGAGCTCGAACCCGGGCTTCGAACAGATCCTGCACGGTCTGCGTCCGTGGGTAATCACGGCGACTGGCATTGAAGCCGACCAGCAGTTGCTCGCGCTCGGCATCGGGCAGGATCGACACCTGGGTCAATGGCAGGGCCGGCGTGTTTTCCAGCGCCTCGACCAGGCTTTGCAGAGCACAGTGCATATAGCCACAGACCCGCTCGGCGCCGATCTGCGCCTCGGCCATGACCGCCAGGTTGAACGCCTCGCCCAAGTCATTCACCGACAGGGTCAGGGGGTAGTTGGTGCGTTCTTCGCTATCCAGCGTCTGGATACCTTCCCAGGCGGCCAACGCCTGGTCGGTCACGTTGATATCGATCTGCCGGTAATTGAGCAGCGAACTGAACAACGGCGTCGACGCGGCCACGCCGCTGCAACGCTGCGCCAGGGTCAGCGGCGCATGTTCATGGGCGAGCAAGGCGCTGAGTCGGACATGGGTGGCTTTCAACGCACTACGCACGCCCTGTTCGCCCAGGGTCACGCGCAGCGGCAAGGTGTTGATGAACATGCCCAGGGCCCGGTCGGCGCCTTCGCCGCCCTGCAGGCGACCCAGCAGCACGGTGCCGAACACCACATCGTCCCTGCCCGACACGGCACTCAATACCCGGGCCCAGGCCAAGTGGCAAAGACTCGCCGCGCTCACCCCGAGCTGCCGCGCCTGCAAGCGCAGGCGCCGGCTCAGGCCGGCCTCCACGTCCCGGCGTACTTCCTCGATGCCGCGACCATCGCCCTGCACGTCCTGCAGGCCGAAGGGCAGTGTCGGTTCCTCGATATCGCCCAGCATGTCGCGGAAGAACGTTTCATGGTCCTCGCGGCTGACGCCCAGGCAGGCCTGGGCCACATAGTTGCGATACGGCACGGACGGCGGCAGCTCTGCCTGCCGCTCAAGCATATGCGCCTCGATTTCGCTGCAAAGGATACGCAGCGAAGTGGCGTCGTCCACCAGGTGATGGAACAGCAGCATGCCAAGCCAACGGTTGTTCAGCGGATCCTGGGCGTAACCGATGCGCAGCATCGGCGCCTGGCGGATATCCAGGCGGGTGTGCCGCGGGTCCAGACGCTCGCGCAGTTGTTCGGCGATATCGCCGTCCGCCGGGTCCAGCTCCAGCCGTTCAACGCCCAGGGGCGCTTCGCGCCAGACCACCTGCACCGGCGTGTCCAGGCTTTCCCAGAGCACTGCGGTACGCAGGATATCATGCCGCGCCACCACCCCTTGCAGGGCCTGGGCGAAGCTGTGCAGGCGTTCGAGGCTGTCGAAGCTGAACAGCGAGTATTGCAGGTACGGATCACCTTGGGTCGCGGCCAGGTGATGGTACAAAATCCCCTCCTGCAACGGCGCCAGGGCATAGATATCCTGCACATTGGCAACGCCACCGGGCACGCTGGCCACGATGCGGTCGATATCGTCCTGGCTCAGGCCGACCAGCGGCAGCATGTCAGGCGTGATACGTTGACAACCCTCGGGGATGACATTCGCCGGTACCTCGATCTCGCGCTGGCCGCCCACGGCCGCCGCCAGGGCGGACAGGGTCGGCTGGCCGAACAGCACGCGCACGTCGGCACTGAGGTCGATCTGGCGCATGCGCTCGATCAGTTTCACCGCCAGCAGCGAGTGACCGCCCAGTTCGAAGAAGTGATCGTGGCGACCGATCTGCTCCAGTTGCAGCAGGTCCTGCCAGATTCGTGCAATGGCGATCTCGGTATCGCCTTCGGGCGCTTCATAGCCACGGCTGGCCACCGCCGAGCGATCGGGGCCGGCAACGCCTTGCGGTCGAGCTTGCCGTTGGCGGTCAGCGGGAAGGCTTCCAGATTGACGAAGGCGCTTGGCAGCATGTATTCGGCCAGTGTCTGGCGCAGTTGCTCGCGAAGTTGCCCGGCGTCCGTGTTACCGATGACATAGGCCACCAGACGCTTGTCGCCCGGCTCATCCTCGCGTACCAGCACCAGCGCATCACGCACACCTTCGCAGGCGGCCAGTTGCGCCTCGATCTCGCCCAGTTCGATACGGAAGCCGCGAATCTTCACCTGTTCGTCGTTACGCCCCAGGTATTCCAGGCTGCCGTCGGCCACCCAGCGAGCCAGGTCGCCGGTGCGGTACAGACGCGCGTTCGGCTCTTGGCTGAACGGGTTGGCAAGGAAACGCTCGGCGCTGAGTTCGGCCCGGTTCAGGTAGCCACGGGCGACCCCGGCCCCGCCGACATACAGTTCGCCGACCACCCCCACCGGTACCGGTTCGCGACGGGCATCGAGCACATAGAGTTGCAGGTCGGGAATGCGCTTGCCGATCGGACTCGCCCCGATGCGCTGGGCGTCTTCGGCCTGCAATGGGTAATAGGTCACGTGCACCGTGGTTTCGGTGATGCCGTACATGTTCACCAGTTGCGTACCGGCGTTCACGGCCCGCGCATACCAGGGCTTGAGCATCGCCGTGTCCAGCGCCTCACCGCCGAAGATCACCTGGCGCAGGGCATGGGGCTGGGCGTTGTCGCCCTGGGCGGCAATCAGCTGGCGGAACGCGCTTGGCGTCTGGTTGAGCACTGTCACCCCGGCGCTGCACAGCAGTGCGTAGCAATCCTGTGGCGAGCGGCTGACCAGTTGCGGCACGATCAGCAAACGCCCGCCGTGCAGCAGCGCGCCCCAGATTTCCCAGACCGAGAAGTCGAAGGCGAACGAGTGGAACAGCGCCCAGGTGTCCTGTTCGTTGAAACCGAACCAGTCCTCGGTGGCCGTGAACAGCCGCGCAACGTTGCGGTGCTCGACCATCACGCCCTTGGGCAGACCGGTGGAACCGGAGGTGTAGATCACGTAGGCCAGGCTCGCGGAAGTCAGCCTCGGCACCTGCGGATTGCGGACGGACTCGTCCCGTAGATCCAGATCATCGAGATTGATCACCGGCACCTGCACTGGTGGCAAGGCCTCCTGCACCGACTGCTGGCTCAACAAGGCCACCGGTTCACTGTCGCGCAGGGTGTAGGCCAGGCGCTCACGGGGATAGGCCGGGTCCAGCGGCACATAACCGGCACCGGACTTGAGGATACCTAAGAGGCCGATGATCATCGCCGGGCCGCGTTCGACGCAGATGGCCACCCGGTCATCCGGGCGCACGCCCAGGGCCAGCAGACGATGGGCCACCTGGTTGGCACGGGCGTTGAGCTCGCCGTAGCTCAGGCTTTCGTCCTGATGCACCAGCGCCACGGCGTCCGGCCGCTCGGCCGCGCGGGCCTCGAACTGCTGGTGAATCAACGCGGAGGCGGCATAGGTCTTGCCGGCCTGGTTCCAGTGCTCGAGCAGTTGCTCACGCTCGCTGGCCGGCAGGATTGAAATCGCCTGTACGGCGCTCTCTGGTGCCTGCTCCAGGGCCTGCACCAGGCCGTCCAAGGCACTTTGCAGATAGCCGCAAAGACGTTGTGCACCGATGGCAGTCGCCACCAAGGCCGTGAAGTGGAACCCGTCCCCCAGGTCGTCGACGTTGAGGGTCAGCGGATAGTTGGTGCGCTCTTCGGCCCCGCCCAGCACCTGCATGCCCTGCCAGGCGCTCTGCGCCTGCTCGGTCACGGCCAGGCTGCTGTGGCGGTAGTTGAGCAAGGCGCTGAACAACGGCAGCGGCGCACTCACGGCACTGCAACGCTGGGCCAGTGCCAGGGAGGCGTGCTCGTGCCCGAGCAAGGCGGTCAGTTCGGCGTGGGTGGTCTTGACCCCCTCACGCACGCTTTGACCACCAAGGGTCACCCGTAGCGGCAAGGTATTGATAAACATGCCCAGGGCCCGGTCGGCGCCATCGCCACCCTGCATGCGGCCCAGCAGCACGGTACCGAAGACCACCTGGTCACGGCCACTGGCCTGCCCCAACACCTGGGCGAAAGCCAGGTGCACCAGACTCGCGGCACTGACCCCGAGCTGACGGGCCTGGGTCCGCAGGCGCAGGCTCAGGCCGGCGTCCAGTGCGAGATCGGCCTGTTCGATATCGCTGCCGTCACCCTGCACATCCTGCAGGCCGAACGGCAGGGTCGGTTCGTCGATATCGCCGAGACGTTCGCGGAAGAACCGTTCGTGTTCCTCCTGGCTCACACCGAGGCGGGCCTGGGCCACATAGTTGCGATACGGCACCGGGCTGCCCAACTGCGCGGCCTCTCCCAGCAGGTACGCCTGGATTTCCTGACGCACCACCTCCAGGGCGTGTGGTCCAGGGCCATGTGGTGGAAGCGCAACATCGCCACCCAGCGCTGCTGTCCTTCGTCCTCGGCGAACACCAGTTGCATCAGCGGCGCCTGGGTCACATCCATCCGCGAGTAGCGGGTATCGAAACGTTCCTTGAGCTGGTCCGCCACCTCACCAGAACGCGGATCGAACGCCAAGGTCTCGTAGTGCAACCGGGCCTGGCGCAAAACCACCTGGACCGGCTCGTCGAGACCTTGCCAAAGCACGGCGGTGCGCAGGATGTCATGCCGGTCGATGACCTGTTGCAGCGCCTGGGCAAAGGCGTCCAGCCGCGAGCGGTCCGGCACCGTGAACAGGGCGTGGAGGACGTAGGGATCGCCTGCACCGGCCGACAGGTGGTGATAAAGGATACCTTCCTGCAAGGGTGCCAGCGGGTAGATATCCTGCACATTCGCCGCACCACCCGGCACGCTGGCGACAATACGATCGATAGCCGCCTGGTCGAGGCTGAGCAGCGGCAACATCGCCGGGGTGATGTGCTCGCAGCCGGCCGGGATGAGGTTGGCCGGAACGACGATTTCCCGCCCGCCGCCCACGGCAGCGGCCAGGGCCGCCAGGGTCGGCTGGCTGAAGAGCGCCTGCACATCGACACTGAGGCCGGCCTGGCGCATATGGCCGATCAGACTGACGGCCAGTAGCGAATGGCCGCCCAACTCGAAAAAGTGATCGTGACGCCCGACCTGCTCGACTTTGAGCAAGTCGCTCCAGATCCGCGCCAGAGCGATTTCGGTTTCGCCTTGCGGAGCCTCGTAGCCACGGCGGACCACGGCGTCGAGGTCCGGTGCCGGCAGGGCCTTGCGGTCCAGTTTGCCATTCGGCGTCAGCGGCAGTTTTTCCAGGGCGACGTAGACGGCCGGGACCATGTACTCCGGCAGTTTTTCCTGCAGGTGGCGGCGCAGACTGTCGATCTCCACCGAGGCATGACCCTCGGCCAGGGCGTAGTAGGCCACCAGGCGCTTGTCGCCCGGCACGTCCTCGCGGGCGGTGACCACCGCTTCGTGGATCGCCGGGTGTTTGGCCAGGCGGGCATCGATCTCGCCCAGTTCGATACGGAAACCGCGGATCTTCACCTGGTCGTCGTTACGGCCCAGGTATTCGATGTTGCCATCCGCCAGGTGGCGGCCGAGGTCGCCGGTGCGGTACATCCTTGCCGAAGCGTCCTGACTGAACGGGTCCCGGAGGAAACGCTCGGCGGTCAGGTCGTCACGGTTCAGGTAGCCGCGGGCCACGCCGGCACCGCCGATGTAGATTTCACCCGGTACGCCCAGCGGGACGGGCTGTTGTTGCTCGTCCAGCAGGTAGAACTGGGTGTTGCCCACCGGCTTGCCGATATGCGGGGCGAAGCCCTCATCCCGATCCATCGCCACCCAACTGGAGTAGGTGGTGGTTTCCGAAGGGCCATAGAGGTTGCACAGGCGTTGAACGCCGGTTTTCTCGAACAGCGATTCCACCAGGCTGCGCTTGAGCGCTTCACCGGCCACGTTCACCGTGTGCACCGATTGCGGCAGGCCGTCGATTTCCAGCAGCGCCTTGAGCGCCGAGGGAACAGTGTTGATCAGGCCGATATCGTGCTCGCCGTGCTGCAGTTCCAGGACGTTTTTCACCACCTCGATGCTCCCGCCCGAGGTCAGCGGTGCAAAGCACTCGTAGACCGCCAGGTCGAAGTTCAGCGAGGTCGAGAACAGGGTCTTGTCCAAGGCTCCGTTGTCGAAGGCCCCGTGGGCCCAGGTCAGGAAGTTCACCGTGTTGCGGTGTTCGATCATCACGCCTTTCGGCAAGCCGGTCGAACCCGAGGTGTAGATCAGGTAGGCCAGGTGTGCCGAGGTCAGGCCCGGCACCTGTGGATTCCGGACGGACTCGTCCTGCCAGGTGCCCTGATCCAGATTGATCACCGGCACCGATACGCCGGTCAACA
Source organism: Pseudomonas sp. Tof1 (assembly GCF_055390395.1). NCBI lineage: Bacteria > Pseudomonadati > Pseudomonadota > Gammaproteobacteria > Pseudomonadales > Pseudomonadaceae > Pseudomonas > Pseudomonas sp. Tof1. The sequence goes on from NZ_AP024344.1 coordinate 3,343,886, forward strand.
AGTTCTGAGTCGCGTTCTGGGCCAGCACCACGGCCGGCGCACTGTCCTGCAGCATGTAGGCGATCCGCTCGGCCGGGTACCCCGGATCCAGCGGCACATAGGCGCCCCCGGCCTTGAGAATCGCCAGCAGGCCGACGACCATCTCGGCGCCGCGCTCGACACAGATCCCCACGCGGGAGTCCGGCTGCACACCTTGCTTGCGCAGGGCATGGGCCAGGCGGTTGGCCTGCTCGTTCAGTTCGCGATAGCTGAGTTTCCTACCGTCATGGACCACCGCCAGGGCATCCGGCGTCAGTTCCACCTGGGCCTCGAACAACCCATGAATGGTCTGCGCCTGCGGATACTCCAGCGCGGTATCGTTGAACGCCACCAGCAACTGCTCGCGCTCGTTGGCCGGCAGGATCGGCAGGCGGTTGAGCGCGACGGTCGCAGCTCGTTCCAAAGCCTGGACCAACTGCTCCAGCGCGGTCTGCATATAACCGCACACCCGCTGCGCATCGATTCCGCTGACCGCCTGCACGGTCAGGCTGAAACCTTCGCCCAGATCATCCAGGCACAGGATCAGCGGATAGTTGGTGCGCTCTTCGCCACCCAGTACCTCGATCCCCTCCCACAACTGCACCGTCTCGCCGCTCACCGTATCCGCCGAGCTGTGCCGGTAGTTGAGCAAGGTGCTGAACAACGGCGTCGGCGCAGCCACCCCGCTGCAACGCTGAGCCAGGGACAATGGGGCATGTTCATGCCCCAGCAACGCGCTCAACCGCGCATGGGTCGCCTTGACCCCGGCACGCACATCCTGCTCGCCGACGGCCACCCGCAGCGGCAAGGTGTTGATGAACATGCCCAGCGCCCGGCGAGTCCCCTCGCCGCCCTGCATCCGCCCCAACAGCACGGTACCGAACACCACATCGCTGCGTCCGCACAGGCGCCCGAGTACCTGGGCCCAGGCCAGGTGATGCAGGCTCGCCACGCTCACTCCCTGCTGCCGGGCCTGGGTGCGCAGGCGCCGACTCAGTTCGGCGGGCAGCGCCCGGGTCGCTTCCTCGACGCCACGGCCGTCGCCACGGACATCCTGCAGGCCGAATGGCAGCGTTGGCTCGTCGACGTCGCCGAGCATCTCGCGGAAGAACCGTTCATGGGTCTCGCGGCTCACGCCCAACCGGGCCTGGGCCACGTAGTTGCGATACGGTACCGGCGTGCCCAGCGTCCGGGCCTGGTCATAAAGGTACGCATGAATTTCCTGCTGCACCACTTCCAGGGCGGCGTGGTCGATTGCGATGTGATGAAACAGCAGCATCGCCACCCAGCGCCGGTTGACCGCATCGTGGGCGAAGGCCAGCCGCAACAAGGGCGCCTGGCTGATATCGAGGCGGTAATGCCGTGGGTCGAAACGTTGCTGCAATTGCTCGATGGCGGCGCCGGCGACCGGATCGATGTCGATTTCCGTGATCGCCAGCCGGGCCTGACGCCAGACCACCTGCACCGGCTCGTCCAGGCCTTCCCAGACCACGCTGGTGCGCAGAATGTCGTGACGGTCGATGACCTGCTGCAAGGCCGCGGCGAACTCGTCGAAACGCGCGCGACTGGCGATCGCGAACTGCGCCTGCAGGACATAGGGGTCACCCTGCCCGGCGGCAATATGGTGATAGAGAATACCTTCCTGCAAGGGCGCCAGCGGGTAGATGTCCTGCACATTGCCCGCACCGCCGGGGACCGTGGCGACAATCTGTTCGATGGCCGCCTGGTCGAGCTTGACCAGCGGCAACATGTCCGGGGTGATGCGCGTACAACCGGGCGGAATGGCCAGGGCGGGAATCTCCACCTCGCCGGCCTTGCCACTGGAGTATTCGCCAGCGTTGATCAGCTCGATCAGCGCCGCCTTGTTGTCGCGCAGCATCGCCAGCACGGCGGGCTCGCTGAGGGACTGTCGTCGGCCGCTGACTACCAGTTGGTCGCCCTTGACAGCCAGTTGCACATCCTTCTCTTTCAATACGGCCAACAGTTCGATCACGCTCACAGAACAATCTCCATTCTTTCCATCGTTGCCGCGTATTCAGATAAGGTGGGGTGTTCGAACAGGTCCCTGACGTCAGCCTCCAGCCCCTCCTGGCGCATCCGTTCCATGAGGCTCACGGCCAGCAGCGAATGGCCGCCCAGCTCGAAGAAATGGTCATGTCGGCCGACCTGCGCGACACCCAGCAGTTCTTGCCAGATCCCGGCGATCAGGGTTTCGTTTTCGCCTTGCGGGGCCTCGTAGCCACGGTTGATCAGCGCATCCCGTCCGGGGCCGGCAGAGCCTTGCGGTCGAGCTTGCCGTTGGGGGTCAGCGGCAAGGCATCGAGACGCACATAGGCCACCGGGACCATATAGGGCGGTAATTGCCCCAGCAGCCAGCCGCGCAGGCTGTCGATAGCCGGCTCGTTATCGGCGGACTGGAGGGTGTAGTAGGCCACCAGGCGCTTGTCGCCCGGCACGTCCTCGCGGGCGGTGACCACCGCTTCGTGAATGGCCGGGTGTTTCGCCAGGCGGGCATCGATTTCGCCCAGTTCGATGCGGAAACCGCGGATCTTCACCTGGTCGTCGTTGCGGCCCAGGTATTCGATGTTGCCGTCTGGCAGGTGGCGGCCGAGGTCGCCGGTGCGGTACATCCTTGCCGAAGCGTCCTGGCTGAACGGGTCCCGGAGGAAACGCTCGGCGGTCAGGTCATCGCGGTTCAGGTAGCCACGGGCTACGCCGGCACCACCGATGTAGATTTCACCCGGGACGCCCAGCGGGACAGGCTGTTGTTGCTCGTCCAGCAGATAGAACTGGGTGTTGCCCACCGGCTTGCCGATATGCGGGGCGAAGCCATCCTCTCGATCCATCGCCACCCAGCTGGAGTAGGTGGTGGTTTCCGACGGGCCGTAGAGGTTGCACAGGCGTTGAACGCCGGTTTTCTCGAACAGCGATTCCACCAGGCTGCGTTTCAGCGCTTCACCGGCCACGTTGACGGTGTGAACTGAAGCAGGCAGACCATCCACTTCCAACAGCGCTTTCAACGCTGAAGGCACGGTGTTGATCAGGCCGATATCGTGCTCGCCGTGCTGCAGTTCCAGGACGTTTTTCACCACCTCGATACTGCCGCCCGAGGTCAGCGGTGCAAAGCACTCGTAGACCGCCAGGTCGAAGTTCAGCGAGGTCGAGAACAGGGTCTTGTCCAAGGCTCCGTTGCCAAAGGCCTCCTGGGCCCAGGTCAGGAAGTTCACCGTGTTGCGGTGTTCGATCATCACGCCCTTGGGCAGGCCGGTCGAACCCGAGGTGTAGATCAGGTAGGCCAGATGGGCCGAGGTCAGGCCCGGCACCTGTGGATTCCGGATGGACTCGTCCTGCCAGGTGCGCTGATCGAGGTTGATCACCGGCACCAATACGCCGGCCAACAGGTCCTGGGTCGCGTTCTGGGCCAGCACCACGGCCGGCGCACTGTCCTGCAGCATGTAGGCGATCCGTTCTGCCGGATACGCCGGATCCAGCGGCACATAGGCGCCCCCGGCCTTGAGAATCGCCAGCAGGCCGACAACCATCTCGGCGCCGCGTTCGACACAGATGCCCACTCGCGAATCCGGCTGCACACCCTGCTTGCGCAAGGCATGGGCCAAACGGTTGGCCTGTTCGTTAAGCTCGCGATAGCTGAGTTTCCTGCCGTCATGGACCACCGCCAACGCGTCCGGCGTACGCTCCACCTGGGCCTCGAACAACCCATGAATGGTCTGCGCCTGCGGATACTCCAGCGCGGTGTCGTTGAAGCCCACCAGCAACTGCTCGCGCTCGTCGGCCGGCAGGATCGACAGGTTGTCGAGTGCCGCAGCCGGTGACTGCTCGAGCGCATCGACCAGGCGTTCCAGCGCCGACTGCATATAGCCGCAGACGCGTTGGGCTCCGACCTTGTCAGTCACCAGCACCGTCAACTCGAGCCCGTCACCCAGGTCGTCGACATTCAAGGTCAACGGGTAGTTGGTGCGCTCCTCTGCGCCCAGCACCTCGATACCTCGCCAGGCCTCGAGCGCCTCAGCCGAGGGTTCGGCCGCGACACTGTGGCGATAGTTGAGCAGCGCGCTGAACAGCGGCAGCGGCGCAGCCACACCGCTGCAACGCTGGGCCAGCACCAACGGCGCATGTTCATGACCCAGCAGCGCCGTGAGTCGGGCGTGGGTCGCCCGGACCCCGTCCCGAGCCCCCTGTCCCGCCAGCTCCACACGCAGCGGCAAGGTGTTGATGAACATCCCCGGTGCCCGGTCGACGCCCTCGCCGCCCTGCATCCGGCCCATCAGCACGGTGCCGAACACCACGGTGCGCTTGCCCGAAACCTTGCCCAGCACCTGGGCCCAGGCCAGGTGCACCAGGCTGGCGACACTCACCCCCAGCTGGCGGGCCTGGGCCCGCAGGCGCGAGTCCACGCGGTGGTCCAGGGCCAGGCTGCCTTTCTCGATATCGCGACCATCGCCCTGCACATCGAGCAACCCGAACGGCAGGGTCGGTTCATCGATATCCCCGAGCAGTTCGCGGAAGAATCCTTCCTGGGCCTCGCGGCTCGTGCCCAGGCAGGCCTGGGCCACATAGTTGCGATAGGGCACGGCGGCACCGAGCTGGCCGGCCAGGCCCAGCAAGTGTGCCTGCATATCATGGAGGACCACTTCTATCGCGGTATGGTCGAGGATCATGTGGTGAAACAACAGTATCGCCACCCAGCGTCGATGGGGCCGGTCCTCGGCGAAGACCAGCCGCATCAGCGGTGCCTGGGTCATGTCCAGGCGCGAATGACGGGGATCGAAGCGCTGTTGCAACTGCTCGACGATCTCGCCTTCGGCTGCATCGAGTTCGACCTCTTCCAGAGACAGCCGAGCCTGACGCCAGACAACCTGTAGCGGTGTTTCCAGCCCCTGCCAGAGCACGGCGGTGCGCAGGATGTCATGACGGGCGATCACGCTTTGCAAGGCGTCGATAAAGGTGTTCAAACGCTCACGGTCGGCCATCTCGAACAGCGTCTGCAGGACATAGGGGTCGCCCTGTTCAGCCGCCAGGTGGTGATAGAGAACCCCTTCCTGCAGGGGGGCCAGCGGGTAGATATCCTGCACATTCGCCACGCCGCCGGGCACCATGGCCACGACACGATCGATCGTGGCCTGTTCAAGGCTGATCAGCGGCAGCATGTCCGGGGTGATCCGCTGGCAATCCGCGGGAATCAGGTTGGCCGGGATTTCCAGCTCGCTGCCCTGGCCCGTCGCTATCGCAAGGGCCGCCAGGGTGGGTTGGTCGAACAGAACGCGTACATCGGCCCTCAGACCGACCTGGCGCATGCGCCCGACCAGGCTGACCGCCAACAGCGAGTGACCGCCCAGTTCGAAGAAATGATCATGGCGGCCGACCTTTTCGATACCCAGCAGTTCTTGCCAGATCCCGGCCAGGCGTATTTCGATGTCCCCTTGCGGCGCTTCATAGCCGCGGCTGACCAGCGCCGCCAGATCCGGCACCGGCAGCGCCCGACGATCGATCTTGCCATTGGCGGTCAGCGGGAAAGCCTCCAGACCCACGTAGGCCGAAGGCACCATGTACTCCGGCAGTCGCTCCAGCAGGTAGGCCCGCAGCGCCTCGATCTCCAGCGTGACATCGGTCGAGCTGTAGTAGGCCACCAGGCGTTTCTCGCCGGGATGGTCCTCGCGGGCCAGGACCACCGCCTCCTGGATCGCCGGATGCCCGGCCAGGCGGGTTTCGATCTCGCCCAGTTCGATGCGCAGGCCACGGATCTTCACCTGGTCGTCGTTGCGCCCCAGGTACTCGAGGTTGCCATCGGCCAGCCAGCGCGCCAGGTCGCCGGTCTTGTACATCCGCGCCTCGGGTTCGCCGCTGAACGGGTCCTTGAGGAAACGCTCCGCGGTCAACGCCGCACGCCCCAGGTAGCCACGGGCCACGCCGGCGCCACCGACATACAGCTCACCCGGTACGCCCAGCGGCACCGGATGCAACTGCTCGTCGAGCAGATAGACCCGGGTGTTGTCCACCGGCTTGCCGATATGCAGCGCCGCGGTCCCCCCTTCCATCAGCCCCGAGGTCGCCACCACCGTGGTTTCCGTCGGACCGTAGTTGTTGACTAGGGCAAACCGCTGCCCCTCGGGGAACTGCCGCAGGCGGTCGCCGCCGATCAGCAAGGTACGCAGGGTCGGGTGCTGCAACGACTGGCTGAAGGCGTACTCGGCAATCGGCGTCGGCAGGAAGCTCACCTCCAGTGGCTGTGCCAGCCACCAGTTCAGCAGGCCGTCGATATCCTCGCTGCCGGCGGTTGCCGGGGGCAGGTGCAAGGTCGCCCCGGCGCACAGCGCCGGCCAGATTTCCCAGGCCATCGCGTCGAAGCCGAAACCGGCAACGCTGGCGGTCTGGCCACCCGCCGTCAGCGCGAAGGCGCGGCAGTGCCAGCTCACCAGGTTGGACAACTGGCGATGCTCGACCATCACGCCCTTCGGTTCACCCGTCGAGCCCGAGGTGTAGATCACATAGGCCAGGTTGGCCGCGCCCAGCGTGGCGACCACCGGATTGTCCTGCGGTTGCGCGTCGACACCCGCCACACGGCGGGCCTCGGCGTCGAGCAGCAGCACCGGCACCTCGACCGCCGGCAGCCGTTCGTGCAGCTCGGCCTGGGTCAGCAGCACCCGTGGTGCGCTGTCGCGCAGCAGGTAGGCCAGGCGCTCCGCCGGGTGGGATGGATCGATCGGTACATAGCAGGCGCCGGACTTGAGGATCGCCACCAGGCCGACCAGCGTGTCGAGGCCGCGCCGGGCACAGATGGCGATGCGATCGTCAGGTTGCACGCCGAGGCCGAGCAGGTGATGGGCCAGTTGGTTGGCCTGGCGATTCAGTTCGGCATAGGTCAGGCTTTGCCCGGCCTGAACCACCGCCAGCGCATCGGGACTGGCCAGGACCCGGGCTTCGAACTGCCCGGCAAGGGTCAGGTCGGCAGGGTAAGGCACGGCCGCAGGATTGAAATCCTCCAGCAGGTGCCGACATTCGACAGCCGAGAGCACCGACAGCGCGGAAAGTGGGGTCTGGGGCGCCCGCTCCAGGGCATCGGCCAGATTCACCAGAGCTGTGTGCATGTAGTCGCAAATCCGTTGCGCACCGGTGCCCGCCAGGGTACCGACGCGCAGGGCAAAGTCTTCTCCCAGGTCGTCCACCGACAGCGTCAGCGGGTAGTTGGTCAGTTCCTCGCCGGCAATGGTCTCGATCCCGCTCCAGACCGACGGTTCGGCAATCTCACTCGTCAGGTGACGGTAATTCAGCAGCGAGCTGAACAGCGGCAGCGGCGCGGCCACGCCGCTGCAGCCTTGCGCGAGGATCAGCGGCGCATGCTCATGCCCGAGCAGGGCACTCAGGCGCGCGTGGGTGTTCATGATCCCTTCGCGCACGCTCTGCCCACCCAGCGCGACGCGCAAAGGCAAGGTATTGATGAACATCCCCAATGCCCGGTCGGCACCCTCGCCGCCTTTCAGGCGTCCCAGCAGCACCGTGCCGAACACCACGTCATCCTTGCCCGCGACACTGCCCAGGACACGGGCCCAGGCCAGGTGAAAGAGACTGGCGGCACTGACGCCCGACTGCCGGGCCTGAATCCGCAGACGGCGGCTGAGGTCACTGTCCACAGGACATTGGGCCTGTTCGAGGCCGCGGCCGTCGCCCTGCACATCCTGCAGCCCGAACGGCAAGGTGGGCTCATCGACATCGCCCAACATTTCACTGAAGAATTGCTCGTGTTCGGCCTGGCTCACGCCCAGGCGGGACTGGGCAACATAGTTGCGATAAGGAATCGAGGCCGGCAGCTGCTCCTCTCGTCCCTGCATATGGGCTTCGACTTCAGCCACCAGCACCCCGACCGAAGTGGCGTCGTTGACCAGATGGTGGAACTGCAACAGACCGGTCCAGCGCCCGTTGGGCCGGTCTTGCGCATAGTCCAGGCGCAGCATCGGCGCCTGGCGAATATCCAGGCGGACCTGTGGGTCGTCCAGTCGGGCACGCAATTGCTCGGCGATATCAGCGACCTGAGGATCCAGCGACACCTCGCTCACCGTCAGGGCAGCCTGACGCCAGACCACCTGCACCGGTTCGTCCAGACCTTCCCAGACCACGCCGGTACGCAGGATATCGTGACGCGCAATCACCGCTTGCAGGGCCTGGACGAAGGCCTCGACCCGCGCCCGGCTGTCGAAGTTGAACATTGCGTGTTGCAGGTAAGGGTCGGCGTGGTCCACGGCCAGGTGATGGTGATACAGGATACCTTCCTGCAACGGCGCCAACGGATAGATATCCTGCACGTTCACCGCACCCTTCGGCACGCTTGCCACCACGTGGTCGATCTGCGCCTGGGTCAGGCTGACCAGCGGCAACAGGTCCGGGGTGATCCGCTCGCAGCCTGCGGGGATCAGGTTGCCCGGCACCACGATTTCCGTGCCGCTGCCCACCGCCGCCGCCAGGGCCGCGAGGGTCGGTTGACGGAACAGCACCCGCACGTCGGCGCTCAACCCGGCCTGGCGCATACGCTCGATCAGCGTGACCGCCAGCAGCGAATGCCCACCCAGTTCGAAGAAGTGGTCATGCCGCCCCACCCGCTCAACAGTGAGGACCTCGCTCCAGATTCGCGCCAGGGTGATTTCGATGTCCCCTTGCGGCGCTTCATAGCCACGACTGACCAGTGCCGCCAGATCCGGCACCGGCAGCGCCCGACGATCGATCTTGCCATTGGCGGTCAGCGGGAAAGCCTCCAGACCCACGTAGGCCGAAGGCACCATGTACTCCGGCAGTCGCTCCAGCAGGTAGGCCCGCAGCGCCTCGATCTCCAGCGCGGCATCGGTCGAGCTGTAGTAGGCCACCAGGCGTTTCTCGCCGGGATGGTCCTCGCGGGCCAGGACCACCGCCTCCTGGATCGCCGGATGCCCGGCCAGGCGGGTTTCGATCTCGCCCAGTTCGATGCGCAGGCCACGGATCTTCACCTGGTCGTCATTGCGCCCCAGGTACTCGAGGTTGCCATCGGCCAGCCAGCGCGCCAGGTCGCCGGTCTTGTACATCCGCGCCTCGGGTTCGCCGCTGAACGGGTCCTTGAGGAAACGCTCCGCGGTCAACGCTGCACGCCCCAGGTAGCCACGGGCCACGCCGGCACCGCCGACATACAGCTCACCCGGTACGCCCAGCGGCACCGGATGCAACTGTTCGTCGAGCAGATAGACCCGGGTGTTGTCCACCGGCTTGCCGATATGCAGCGCCGCGGTCCCCCCTTCCATCAGCCCCGAGGTCGCCACCACCGTGGTTTCCGTCGGACCGTAGTTGTTGACCAGGGCAAACCGCTGTCCCTCGGGGAACTGCCGCAGGCGGTCGCCGCCGATCAGCAGGGTACGCAGGGTCGGGTGCTGCAACGACTGGCTGAAGGCATACTCGGCAATCGGCGTCGGCAGGAAGCTCACCTCCAGTGGCTGCGCCAGCCACCAGTTCAGCAGGCCGTCGATATCCTCGCTGCCGGCGGTTGCCGGGGCAGGTGCAAGGTCGCCCCGGCGCACAGCGCCGGCCAGATTTCCCAGGCCATCGCGTCGAAGCCGAAACCGGCAACGCTGGCGGTCTGGCCACCCGCCGTCAGCGCGAAGGCACGGCAATGCCAGCTCACCAGGTTGGACAACTGGCGGTGCTCGACCATCACGCCCTTCGGTTCACCCGTCGAGCCCGAGGTGTAGATCACATAGGCCAGGTTGGCCGCGCCCAGCGTAGCGACCACCGGATTGTCCTGCGGTTGCGCGTCGACACCCGCCGCACGGCGTGCCTCGGGGTCGAGCAGAAGCACCGGCACCTCGACCGCCGGCAGCCGTTCGTGCAGCTCGGCCTGGGTCAGCAGCACCCGTGGTGCGCTGTCGCGCAGCAGGTAGGCCAGGCGCTCCGCCGGGTGGGATGGATCGATCGGTACATAGCAGGCGCCGGACTTGAGGATCGCCACCAGGCCGACCAGCGTGTCGAGGTTGCGTCGGGCGCAGATGGCGATGCGATCGTCAGGTTGCACGCCGAGGCCGAGCAGGTGATGGGCCAGTTGGTTGGCCTGGCGGTTCAGTTCGGCATAGGTCAGGCTTTGCCCGGCCTGGACCACTGCCAGGGCATCGGGACTGGCCAGGACCCGGGCTTCGAACTGCCCGGCAAGGGTCAGGTCGGCAGGGTAAGGCACGGCAGCGGGATTGAAATCTTCCAGCAGATGCCGGCGTTCGGCGTGCGACAGCAGCGCCAGGTCACGCACCGCCACATCCGCCGTGCACTCCAAAGCCTCGACCAGCTCGGTCAAGGCCGTCTGCATATAGCCGCAGACCCGCTCACCGTCGACTCCGGCCGTGACCTGGACGCTCAACAGGAAACCTTCGCCCTGATCGTCCACCGACAAGGTGCAAGGGTAATTGGTCCGTTCGAGCACGCCGAGCACCTGGGTTCCGGCCCACTGATCGCCACCGCTGGCTTCGCGTGCCGGGCTGTGCCGGTAGTTCAGCAGCGCGCTGAACAGCGGCGACGAGGCCGCCACCGCACTGCAACGCTGGGCCAGGACCAATGGCGCATGTTCGTGCCCGAGCAGCGCGGTCAGGCGCTGGTGGGTCTGGCGCACCGCATCGCGCACCCCGCAGGCGCCAACGTCGACGCGCAACGGCAGGGTGTTGATGAACATCCCCAGCGCCCGATCCGCGCCCTCGCCGCTTTGCATCCGCCCCAGCAGTACCGTGCCGAACACCACGTCGTCACGCCCACTGACGCCACCCAGCACCCGGGCCCAGGCCAGGTGATGCAGGCTCGCCGCGCTCACCCCCAGTTGCCGGGCCTGGGTGCGCAGGCGTTGGCAAAGATCCGCCGGCAGATCGCGGCGGACTTCCTTGACACCCCGCCCGTCGCCCTGCACCTGCAGCAGGCCGAACGGCAGGGTCGGCTCTTCGACATCGCCGAGCATCTCGCGGAAGAACGCTTCGTGCTGCTCGCGGCTCACCCCCAGGCGCGCCTGGCCCACGTAGTTGCGGTATGGCATGGCTGCCGGCAGTTGCCCGGCCACGCCCTGCAGATGGACGAGCATCTCTGCGCTCATCACGTCCAGCGCGGTGTGATCGAGAGCGATATGGTGGAACAGCAGGATCGCCACCCACCTCCGGTTGGCCGGATCCTCGGCGAACGCCAGGTGCATCAGCGGGGCCCGGGTGAGGTCCAGGCGACATTCGCGGGGGTCGAAGCGACGCTGCAACTGGCCGAGGATATCGCCCTCGGCCGGGTCCAGCGGCAATTGCTCCTGCGGCAGTTCGACATGGCGCAGAACCACTTGCTGCGGCTGCTCCAGACCTTGCCAGAGCAACGCCGTGCGCAGAATGTCATGGCGATCGATCACCGCTTGCAGGGCGTCGGCAAAACGGCGCAGCTGAGCCAGGTCCTGCAGGGCAAAGGTCGCCTGCAGCAGATAGGGATCGCCCTGTTCGGCACTGATATGGTGATAGAGGATACCTTCCTGCAACGGCGCCAGCGGGTAGATATCCTGCACATTGCCGACACCGCCAGGCACGCCGGCGACGATACGGTCGATGCTGTCCTGGTCCAGCTGGGTCAGGGTCAGCATATCCGGGGTGATGCGCTCGCAGTGGGCAGGAATGCCATTGGCCGGCACGACTATCTCGATCCCGCCACCCACGGCGGCCGCCAGCGCCGCCAGGGTCGGCTGGCCGAACAGCACGCGCACGTCGGCACTCAGGCCGGCCTGGCGCATGCGCTCGATCAGTTTCACCGCCAGCAACGAATGACCGCCCAGCTCGAAGAAATGATCCTGGCGGCCGACCCGTTCGACACCCAGCACTTCGCACCAGAGCGCGGCCAGGCTGGTTTCGATGGCACCGACCGGGGCCTGGTAGTCGCGGCTGACGAAGGCATCGGCCGAAGGTTCGGGCAGCGCGCGGCGGTCCAACTTGCCGTTGGGCGAAACCGGGAGTTTTTCCAGGTGCACATAGGCCGCTGGAATCATGTAGTCGGGCAGCAACGCCTGCAAATGCAGGCGCAGGTCATCGGCCTCGGGAAGCGCCTGGCCGTCCTGCAGGCTGAAATACGCCACCAGGCGTTTTTCGCCGGGACGGTCCTCACGGGCCAGTACCGCCGTGTCCCGCAGGCCAGGGTACTGGCCCAGGCGCGCCTCGATTTCGCCCAGTTCGATACGGAAACCGCGAATCTTGATCTGGTCGTCGTTGCGACCCAGGTAGTCGATATGACCGTCGGGCTGCCAGCGACCCAGGTCACCGGTCCGGTACAGGCGCGCCCCTTCGGTGGTGGCGAACGGATCGGCGATAAAGCGTTCGGCGGTCAGTTCATCACGGTTCAGATAGCCTCGGGCGACGCAGGCTCCACCAATGTAGATCTCCCCCGCTACCCCACCGGCACCGGCCGGCGTTGTTCATCGAGCAGGTAGATACGGGTGTTGGCCACTGGCTGGCCGATGCTCGGCAAGGTCGGCCAGGCCTGTGGATCGCCGCTCAGGGTCAGGGCCGTGGTGACGTGGGATTCGGTCGGGCCATAGTGGTTGTGCAGACGCGCCGCGTCCAGACGCTCGAAGAAGCGCCGCATCGGCCCGGTGATCCGCAACTGCTCACCGGCGGTGATCACATCCTGCAAGGCGCAGGCCGGCTGCCCGGTTTCGGCCGCCATGGCCTCGGCCAGGGCTTGCAGGGCAATGCACGGCATATACAGCCGTTCGATGCGCTGCTGGCAGATATGCTGGAACAGCCGGCGGAAATCCAGGCGGATATCGGCATGGATCAGCGACAGCTCGCCACCGGCACACAGGGTGCTGAAGACTTCCTGGAACGCCACGTCGAAACCCAGGGCGGCGAACTGCAAGGTACGCTGCACGGGCCGGCCCTGCTCGGCGGCCTGGGCAATCTGCCACTGCATCAGGTTGACCAGTGGCGCGTGGGGCATGGCCACACCCTTGGGCTGGCCGGTGGAACCCGAGGTGTAGATCAGGTAGGCCAGGTGCTGCGGGGTCAGTGCCGGGAGTTGCGGATTGTGCCGGGGCGCGGCGTCGATGCCGCTCTCGCCCCTGGCCTCGGCCTCCAGCCGCAACACCGGCATGGTCGCCTGGGGGAAACGCTCGCGCAGGCCCCGCTGGGTCAGCAGCACCCTGGGGGCGCTGTCTTCCAGCATATAGGCCAGGCGCTCGGCCGGGTACGACGGGTCCAACGGCACGTAGCCGGCACCGGCCTTGAGAATGCCCACCAGGCCGGCGACCATTTCCAGGCTGCGCTCGACACAGATCGCCACCCGGTCGTCGGCGCCGATGCCCTCGGCGATCAGCCGGTGGGCAATCTGGTTGGCCCACTGGTTCAGCTCGGCATAACTCAGGCGCTGGCCTTCATAGGTGACGGCCACGGCGTCAGGTTGTGCGGCAGCGTGGACCTCGAACAGTTGATGGACCAGCAGTCCTGGCGGATAGGCGCGATCGAAGGCGTTGAAGTCCTCCAGCAGTTGCCGGCGCTCCCGCGGCGGCAACCAGTCCAGGCTGTGCAGTGGTGCATCGGGCCGGCTGTCCAGCGCTTCGGCCAGTTGCTCCAGCACGGTATGCAGGTAGCCGCAGATCCGTTGCGCGCCGACTCCGGCCACGGCCTGAACGGTCAGGCCGAAGGAATCCCCCAGATCGTCCACCGACAGCGACAGCGGATAGTTGGTCCGTTCCTCGCCACCGAGCACTTCGACACCACCCCAGATCCTGGCCTGACCGACGTCCTCGGGTGCCTGGGCACCCACGGCGGCATGCCGGTAGTTCATCAGCGCGCTGAACAACGGGGTCGGCGCCGCGACGCCACTGCAAGCCTGGGCCAGCGACAACGGTGCATGTTCATGACCGAGCAAGGCCGCCAGTCGCCCGTGGGTCGTGCGCACGGCTGCCTGGATACCCTGCTCCCCTGCCGCGATTCGCAACGGCAGGGTATTGATGAACATGCCCAGGGCGCGATCGGCGCCCTCGCCACCGTGCAGGCGGCCCATCAGCACGGTGCCGAAGACCACATCCTGGCGAGCGGACAGACGCCCCACCACCTGCGCCCAGGCCAGGTGGTGCAGGCTGGCGTTGCTCACCCCCAGGCGCCGGGCCTGATCCCGCAGCCGCCCGGCCAGGACCGGATCCACCGGCAGGTGGGCCTCCTCGATGCCGCTGCCGTCGCCCTGCAGGTCCTGCAGGCCGAAGGGCAGGGTCGGCTCGTCGACATCGCCGAGCATCTCGCGGAAAAACGCCTCATGCTCTTCACGACTCACCCCCAGGCGAGCCTGGGCGACATGGTTGCGATACGGCACCGAAGGCGCCAGCTCGGCGCCCCGGCCCTGACTGAAGGCTTCGATCTCCCGGCCCAGCAGGGCCAGGGAAGTGGCATCGTCGATCAGGTGATGGAACAGCAGGACCGCGACCCAACCGCCGTTGGCGGCATCCTCGGCGTAGTGCAGACGCATCATCGGAGCCTGGTGCAGATCCAGGCGCATCCGGCGCGGGTCGAAGTGCTGTTGCAACTGGGTCGCCACGTCACCTTGATCCGGATGCGGCAGGAACGCCTCGAGGCGCAGCCGGGCCTGGCGCCAGACCACCTGGACCGGCTCGTCCAGTTCCTCCCAGGCCACGCTGGTGCGCAGGATATCGTGCCGGTCGATCACCGCCTGCAAGGACTCGCTGAAATCCAGCAACCGTTCGAAACGGTCGACCCGCAGCAGAGCCCGCAACAGGTAGGGATCGCCCTCGTCGCTGCTCAAGTGGTGATAGAGAATGCCTTCCTGCAATGGCACCAGGGCATAGATATCCTGGACATTGGCCGCGCCACCCGGCACGCCGGCGACCACGCGGTCGATCTGGGCCTGGCTCAATCGGGCCAGGGGCAGCATGTCCGGGGTGATGTGCCGGCAACCGGCGGGGATGCCGTTGGCCGGGACCTGCACTTCGCTTGCGTGGCCGCTGGCGGCCGCCAGGGCGGCCAGGGTCGGCTGACCGAACAGCACCCGCACATCGGCCTTCAGGCCGACCTCATGCATGCGTTCGAGCAGTTTCACCGCCAGCAGCGAGTGGCCGCCCAGTTCGAAGAACTGATCGTGGCGCCCCACCCTGTCCACGCCGAGCAACTCGGCCCACAACCCGGCCAGGGTCACTTCCACCGCGCCCTCGGGGGCCACGTATTCGCGCCGGGCATAGGCCTCGGCCGCAGGCGCCGGCAGGGCCTTGCGATCGAGCTTGCCATTGGCGGTCAGCGGGAAGGCCTGCAGACTGACGAAGGCGCTCGGCAGCATGTATTCGGCCAGCGTCAGGCGCAGTTGCTCGCGCAGTTGCACGGCGTCCAGCTCGACGCCGGCGGCAGCGATGACATAAGCCACCAGGCGCTTGTCACCCGGCTCGTCCTCGCGCACCAGCACCAGCGCATCACGCACGCCCTCGCAGGCGGCCAGTTGCGCCTCGATCTCGCCCAGTTCGATACGGAAACCGCGGATCTTCACCTGCTCGTCGTTACGCCCCAGGTACTCCAGGCTGCCGTCGGCCAACCAGCGACCCAGGTCGCCGGAGCGGTACATCCGCGCCCCGGGGGCCGGGTCGAACGGATCGTCGAGGAAGCGTGAAGCGTTCAATTCCTCACGGTTGAGATAACCCCGGGACACGCCCGCGCCGCCGACATACAACTCGCCCACCACGCCAGGCGGTACCGGATGCCCATGGCCATCGAGCAGGTACAGGCGCAGATCGGGAATCCGTTTGCCGATCGGACTGGCTCCCACGCGCTGGGCATCCTCGGCCTGCAACGGGTAGTAGGTCACGTGCACCGTGGTTTCGGTGATGCCGTACATGTTCACCAGTTGTGTACCGGCATTCACGGCCCGCGCATACCAGGGCTTGAGCATCGCCGTGTCCAGCGCCTCACCGCCGAAGATCACCTGGCGCAGGGCATGGGGCCGGGCGTTCTCGCCCTGGGCGGCAATCAGTTGGCGGAACGCGCTCGGCGTCTGGTTGAGCACTGTCACCCCGGCGCTGCACAGCAGTGCGTAGCAATCCTGTGGCGAGCGGCTGACCAGTTGCGGCACGATCAGCAGACGCCCGCCGTGCAGCAGCGCGCCCCAGATTTCCCAGACCGAGAAGTCGAAGGCGAACGAGTGGAACAGCGCCCAGGTGTCCTGTTCGTTGAAACCGAACCAGTCCTCGGTGGCCGTGAACAGCCGCGCGACGTTGCGGTGCTCGACCATCACGCCCTTGGGCAGACCGGTGGAGCCGGAGGTGTAGATCACGTAGGCCAGGCTCGCAGGCGTCAGCCCCGGCACCTGCGGATTGCGGACGGACTCGTCCCGTAGATCCAGATCATCGAGATTGATCACCGGCACCTGTACCGGCGGCAAGGCTTCCTGCACCGACTGCTGGCTCAGCAGGGCCACCGGTTCACTGTCGCCCAGGGTGTAGGCCAGGCGCTCACGGGGATAGGCCGGGTCCAGCGGCACGTAGCCGGCACCGGACTTGAGGATACCCAAGAGGCCGATGATCATCGCCGGGCCGCGTTCGACGCAGATGGCCACCCGGTCGTCCGGGCGCACACCGAGGGCCAGCAGGCGGTGGGCCACCTGGTTGGCGCGGGCGTTGAGCTCGCCGTAGGTCAGGCTTTCGTCCTGATGCACCAGCGCCACGGCGTCCGGCCGCTCGGCGGCGCGGGCCTCGAACTGCTGGTGGATCGTCTGCGTCTGGGCGAACGGCTGCTGCCCGGCATTCCAGGCCTGCAACTGCGAGGCATCGCTCGCATTGAGCACGGAGAACGCGCGCACGGGCAACTGCGCATTCGCCAGCCCCTGGTCCAGCACATGCTGCAGGCGCTCGGCCATCGGCTCGATCTCGTCGGCCTGGAAATACGCCTCGTTGTAGATGTAGTGCAGCCGGGATTCATTGTCGTGGAGGTTGGTGCGCAGGTGGATGGCCAGCGGCGTCTGTTCATGATCGTTCGAGGACTTGTACACCCGGGCGCTCGATTGGCCGAAGCGGATCAGGTAATGGTGCGGCTCGTAGGAGAATGTCAGGTCGAACAGCTGCAGACGGTCGGTACGGCGCAGTTCCAGCAAGCGGTTGAGATCGCTGAGCGGAAAACGCTGGTAGCGGTAATCCTGCTTGACCGCCCGACAGATGCCCTGCACCAGCTCGGCAAACGACAGCTCATCGCCAAACCTCAGGCGCACCGCGCTGAGTTGGGTAAACAGCCCCAGGGTTTTCTTGAACTTGGCATTGGAACGGTTGAGGATCGGCACGCCGACCACCAGCTCATCGCGCGCATGGATCCGGGTGAAGTAGACATACAGTACCGCCAGCAGAACGTGGAAACGCGAGGCCTGAACGCTCTGGGCCAGTTCGTCGAGGCTGATGTCGAAGTGCCGGGCAAAACCGCAGGTGAAATGGCCGCTGCGGATCGGGCCTTCGCCCTGGGCCTGGAGGTGGCGTGGGGGCAGCAAGGGTTCGGGCAGCTCGCTGTACTTTTCCAGCCAGTAGGCCTGGTCGTGGGCGAAACGCGGCGACTGGCGGTAAGCGTGGTCGTCCTCGATGAAGTCGACATAGAACGGCGCCGTCAGATCGGGCGTACGCTCATCGAGCAGTGCGTTGTAGAGCTGACCGAGAGAAGCGAAGAGCGCATCGATACCCCAGCCATCGAGCACGATATGGTGGGCGTGGATGACAAAGTAATAGCGCTGCTCTTCGACCCTGAGCAAATGGAGACGGAACAACGGGCCGCCGCGCATCTCGAAGGCCGTCTCGATCTGGCGTTGCATCCAGCGCTGGGCAGCCTGCCGGGGATCCGCCTCGCCCCGCAGGTCGATCGGTGCCACGCACATCGGCAGTGTTTCGGCAAAGGACTGCAGCGGCACGCCCTCCTCGTCGCGCTGGTCGAGCAGGACCATGCGCAAGGCGTCGTGCTTTTGCATCAGCAGGTCGACCGACCGCTGGAACACCTCGGGATCGAGGTGCCCCTCGATATCCAGATAGCCGCCGATGTTGTACAGCGGCGAGTCGCCTCGGGTCATCTGGTCCAGCCAGATATTGCGTTGGGCAGCGGTCAGAGCAAACGCCATACATTTCTTCTCGCAAAGGGTCGGCCTCACCACGACGAAAAGGTGGCGATAGCTAAAAGTTGAGTCGGGTCCGGGGGCGACCTCGCCCAGCCTGGCGGAGCCGCCTCCCGGGAAGCGTCAAGAAGCGCTGGTATTCAGGCGCGCTTGCCCTGTACCGCACAATTCACGTCGGAGACGATCTGCCCGTCCACCAACTTGATGATGCGATCGGCCAGTTGGAAGTACTGGTCATCGTGGGTGATGATCAGGACTGTCTTGCCGCGGCGCTTGAGATCCGGCAGCAGCTCTTCGTAGAAGAAACGCTTGAACGGCGGGTCCTGGTCGGCGGCCCATTCGTCCAGCAGGTAGATCGGCCGATCTTCCATGTAGGCGCAAACCAGGGCCAGGCGTTTCTGCTGCCCATAGGACAGCGCCTTGGTCGTCGAGTAGCCCATCCCCTCGATGCTGATCTTGTCGGCCAGGCCCAGGGTCGCCAGGTATTTCTGCGCGAGTTCCGTGCTGGCATCCTCCTGCTCGTCCGGGCCGATCAGGCGGTTGAACAGCTGGAAGTCGGAGAACACTGCGGAAAACAGGTCACGGTAGTGGTTGCGCGAGGTGTCGGTGATCGGCTTGCCGTCGAGCAGTACCTGCCCCTCCTGGGGGATGTAGAGTCCGCTGAGCACCTTGGCCAGGGTACTCTTGCCGCAGCCGTTGCCACCGACGATATAGATCAACTCACCGGCACGTACCGTCAGGTCGATGGGCCCCAGGGCAAAACCGGAGCCGCTGATCGGATCCACGTAGTTCATGCGCACATTTTGCAACTGGATGCTGTTCCAGTCCCTCTTGTGATCCAGGAACAGCACGTTGGCGGTTTCGCTGGCGAGGGCTTCGGGTTCGGGATGCGGGTCGTTGATGGAGAAACCGAACTCCGCCAGGCGGGCACTGGCGACACGTCCCTGGGCCAGCAGCGGCATGGCGCTGACCAGCAGCGACAGCGGGCCCATGATGTACAGCACGGCCAGCACACTGGCGCTCAGGGTCTTGCTGTCGATTGTGCCGGCCATGGGGGCCACGAACAGCAGGCAACCGATCAGCAGCGACAAGGTCAGTTGACCGACATTGTCGGCCGCGGTGTACCAGAGCCGTTCGAAATAGTTGTAGCGGGCCACCTTGGTCGAGGACTCCTCGATCGCCGAACGGCTGAACCAGCGGCGGCGAATGCCGTTCAGCTTGAGCTCCTTGAGACCGAACACCAGGGCATGGGTGTATTCGTTGAACGCGGTGAACTCGTCGCGCACCTTGCGGGTGACGCTCATGCCCCCCATGAAAAAGCTCATGTAAAGCGTGACCCCCAGCACGATCAGGCCCATGGTCAGTGCGAACACGATCCAGGACAGATAGGCCAGGTAGCCGATACCGAACAGAAACACCGCCGTTTCCACCAGCACCGTCGGCATGATCACCAGGGTACTGTTCAATTGCGGGATATCGTTGGTGAGCATGGTCAGGACATTCGGCGCCCCGCGGCGATCGACCTCTTCCAGGGGCGTC
Organism: Pseudomonas sp. Tof1; assembly: GCF_055390395.1. Lineage (NCBI taxonomy): Bacteria > Pseudomonadati > Pseudomonadota > Gammaproteobacteria > Pseudomonadales > Pseudomonadaceae > Pseudomonas > Pseudomonas sp. Tof1. The sequence continues at coordinate 3,363,545 of NZ_AP024344.1, forward strand.
ACCAGGATCCTGCGGCACAGGGCAATACGCAGGCGGGTCATGATGCGCATGCTGGCATAGGCGGGAAACAGCGCGGCGCCATTACGGAACAGCAGCGCCACCACGCTCAGACCGACGAACCAGTACACCGTCTGCCACTGGAAGCGCTCCTCGTGGATCGCCTGGTTGATCACATTGACCACCGCGATGGAGGCCACGCCGCTGATCACCCCGGTCAACAGGGTCATCAGGGTCAGCCAGGGATGGTTGCGCCACAGCAGGCGCATGACCGAGCCGGGTTTGGCCTTTTTCTCTTGCCCGTTGTTCATTGGTGACTGTCCTTGAATGCTGGGGCCCGCTCGCCGGCCGGCCGTTTAAAGTCCTGGGAGACCCGGCGTGGGGTCGTTCAGACGGGCTTCCAGACATCGTCCCGGGCGGTCATTTCACCCATGGCGACGACGATCAGCCGAGGTTCCTCGTAGGGGTCGCGGGCATGGGCGGCGAGCATGTTGTCCAGCATCACCACATCGCCCTTGCGCCAGTCGAAACGCACTGCGCAATCCTCGTAGGCCTCGCCGATCAGGGCCATGACCGAGTCTTCGATCGGTGAGCCGTCGCCATAGCTGACCAGCCGTGGCAGGCGGTCGGCACCGAACATGTCCAGCAGGTCCTCGCGCATCTCCTCACCCAGGCAGAATGGATGGTGCAGTTGCACCTGGTTGAAGAAGCAACGCTCACCGGTGAACGGATGGGTGATCACCGCCGGACACTGGGTGCGGATCTGCAGGGTATCGGCGTCGAGCCACTCGAAATCGGTGCCCTGCTCGCGGCAGCGCTGTTCGACGACGTCACGCGAGGAGGTGCCGAAGAACGATTCCCAGCCCGGCTCGACACCGGCGGTAAAGGTGCGGCTGTACATCAGGCCCTTGCGTTCGAAGCGCTCGACCACCTCGGCCGGCAGGCGCCCGAGCACCTGCCGGATATCGGCCAACGGCGTCGCCCCGCCGACCCGCGAGGGTTGTTCGCAGAAGAACCATTGCTTGCGCGGCCAGCTCTCCAGGTGCGAGCTTTCGTTGTGGTAAAGGATCATCTCGCGTTCGGGATAGGGCGTGGAGCGATAGACATTGCGCCCACCCTCCTTCTTCGGCAGGTCGCCGTAACTGCCATGCAGGCCCGGCGACAGCGCCTCGGCGAAGGTTTCGAAGGCCGCGACCGAACCCAGGTCGAAGCCGCGGAACAGCAGCGCGCCGTATTGGCACAGCAACGCCTCGACCGCCTCGCGTTGCGTGGATGCCCACAGCGCCGGATCCAGGCCGGCCGCGACGGGCTCGACCACCACCGGCAGGCTGATGCCGGGGGCCAGGAAGGACAGGCGCACCAACGGGTCGCCCACTCCATCGGGCCAGGCCGGCGAATTCGGCAGTTCGTCAGCGGTGAAAACCGGCGCAGCGTTAGCTTGAAGACTCATTGAACACTCCTGGACCACAGCCCCTCACATCCACGTTGTATGGCGCGAGACCGAACCGGTCCCAGCGCCGCGCAAGGATAAGAACATCGATGGCGGGGAGCTGTCTGTCACTGCAAACCGGGACAGGCGCCGCGTATGCCGCCCGTGACGGCTTTGTCCCCATTTCCCGCGACAGACGCCGGCGACCGCTCAATGCTGAAATGCGGCCACTGCGGATCGTGCCGGCTCTTTCGCAATGGGTCCCCAGGCCGCAGGGACGTCTCAAGTGCAGCGCAACTCGTCAAGGCGCCGATTCGCTGCACCTGGTTATTACACAGGAGCGTAAGTCATGCCGATCAAGAACACTGGCGAATCGGTCAACACCGCGCCAGCCCCTCTCACGTCCGGTGCTTTCCTGCATGAGATATTCGGTGCACGGGCGCGTGAGTTTCCCGAGCGAACGGCGGTGTCCGACGCCACTCGGACATTGAGCTATGCGCAACTCGACGCGCTGTCGTCGAAGCTCGCGGCGCGCCTGCGCCATGAGGGCGTGAAGGATGGCATGCGTGTCGGCATGTACCTGCCACGCAGCGTCGATCTGGTCATCAGTCTGCTGGGCATCCTCAAGGCCGGCGGTACCTATGTCCCGATCGATCCGCAGTATCCGGGCAAGCGTGTCGAGCACATCGTGCGCGACAGCGGCCTGAACCTGGTGATCGGCGACGCCGCGAACCTGCCGCAGAGCCCGGCCCTGCGCGTGCTGCCACTCGACCAACTGCTGTCCGCGCCGGCACTGGAGCCGAGTGCCGATGTCGGCCGTCGCGACCCGGACCAGGCCACCGCCTACATCATCTACACCTCCGGTTCCACCGGTGAGCCCAAGGGCGTACAGGTTGCCCACGGCAACGTCAGCCGCCTGCTGGAAAGCACACAACGCGTCTACGGCTTCAACGCCCAGGACGTCTGGTCGATGTTCCACTCCATCGGTTTCGACTTTTCGGTCTGGGAGATCTGGGGCGCCCTGGCCCACGGCGGCCAGGTCAGCGTGGTGCCGTATGACGTCTCCCGCTCTCCGAGCGCCCTGCGCCAATGGCTGTCGGACCAGCGCGTGACCGTGCTCAGCCAGACCCCATCGGCCTTCCGCGGCCTCGACGAGGCCGATCGTGGCAGCAAGGCGCCCCTGGCCCTGCGCTATGTGGTCTTCGGTGGCGAGGCGCTGCCGACCACCGTGCTGCGTTCCTGGGTCGCGCGCCATGGCGACCAGAAGCCGGCACTGATCAACATGTACGGCATCACCGAAGCGACCGTTCACACCACCTTCAAGCGTGTGCTGGGCCAGGACCTGGAAACCGGCGCGATCGTCTCCGTCGGCCAGCCGCTGGATGGCTGGCGGCTGCACCTGCTCGACGCCAACCAGGCAGCGGTGCCCCGGGGCACGGCCGGCGAACTGTATATCGAAGGCGCCGGCGTGGCCCAGGGCTACCTGAACCGTGCCAGCCTCAATGCCGAACGGTTCATCCAGTTGCCCGGCACCTCGACCCGCGCCTACCGCACCGGCGATCTGCTGATCCTGAGTGAAGACGGCGAGTACCGTTACGCCGGTCGTTGCGACGAGCAACTGAAGATCAGCGGTTTCCGCATCGAGCCGGGCGAGATCGAGGCCTGCCTGCAGACCAGCCCGCACGTGGCGGCCGCCCATGTCGGCGCACACGACTATGGTGATGGCGACCTGCGCCTGGTGGCCTATGTGGTCCCAAGCCATGGCCTCGGCGCCTGGACCGAGCAGGTCCGTGGTGAAGTCACCGCCCTGGTGGCCGCCAGCCTGCCGGACTACATGCGTCCTTCGACCTACCTGGCCCTGGCGCAGTTGCCGGTGACCGCCCATGGCAAGATCGACAAGCAGCAACTGCCCTCGCCCACCGGCGGCGTCACCCCGGTCGGCGCGGCCGGCAACCCGGAGCTCAACCAGGTCGAGCAGTTCGTGCTCAAGGTGTGGAACGAGGACCTGGGCCTGAGGAACATCGGTCTGAACGACGACTTCTTCGATTTCGGCGGCACCTCCCTGGCCCTGATCCGTTCGCTGAACAAACTCAAGACCCACTTCCAGATCAGCCTCGACCCCGGTGTCCTGGCGAACGGCGCAACCGCCAAGGTGCTGGCCGACTATATCTCCCGCACGCAACTGGCTCCCGAACAGTTCGTGCTCAAGGTCTGGAACGAGGACCTGGGCCTGAAGAACATCGGTCTGAACGACGACTTCTTCGATTTCGGCGGCACCTCCCTGGCCCTGATCCGCTCGCTGAACAAACTCAAGACTCACTTCCAGATCAGCCTCGACCCCGGTGTCCTGGCGAACGGCGCGACCGCCAAGGTCCTGGCCGACTACATCTCCCGCAACCTTGTTCAAGCCCATTGACCAAAAGGAAAGACCCGTGAGCAAAAAATTCGCCCTGACCCCGGAAGAACGCGCCTCGTTCGAAAAGAACGGTTTCATCGGCCCATTCGATGCCTATTCGCCGGAAGAAATGAAAGAGGCCTGGAAGCGTACCCGCCTGCGCATGCTCGACCGTAGCGCGGCGGCCTACCAGGACCTGGATGCCATCTCCGCCGGCACCAACATCGCCAACTACGACCGTCACCTGGATGACGACTTCCTGGCCGATCACATCTGCCGCGCGCAGATCTGCGACCGCGTCGAAAGCATCCTCGGCCCGGACGTACTGTGCTGGCGCACCGAGTTCTTCCCCAAGTACCCAGGCGATGAAGGCACCGACTGGCACCAGGCCGACACCTTCGCCAACGCCTCCGGCAAGCCACAGATCCTCTGGCCGGAACACGAGGACTTCGGCGGTACCATCACCGTCTGGACCGCGTTCACCGACGCCACCATCGCCAACGGTTGCCTGCAGTTCATCCCCGGCACCCAGAACAGCATGAACTATGACGAAACCAAGCGCATGAGCTACGACCCCGAGGCCAACAACAGCTCGGTGGTCAAGGACGGCGTACGTCGCGGTTTCTTCGGCTACGACTATCGCCAGTTGCAGATCGACGAGAACTTCAAGCCCGACGAATCCGCCGCCGTGCCGATGGTGATGAAAGCCGGCCAGTTCATCATTTTCTGGTCGACCCTGATGCACGCCTCCTACCCGCACAACGGTGAGTCCCAGGAAATGCGCATGGGCTTCGCGTCGCGCTATGTGCCGTCGTTCGTGAAGATCTACCCGGACTCCGATCACATCGAGGAATACGGCGGTCGCATCAGCCTGGAGAAATACGGCGCGGTACAGGTGGTCGGTAACAAGACGCCGGACTACAACCGCCTCGTGACCCATACCACCCGCGGCAAGAAATTCGAAGTGGCCTGATCCCTACCAGCCTGACGACAGTTGGCCTGCGCAATGTGCCTACAGGAGTTGAAATCCATGACTATTTCCACCGACGCAACGTTGCGCCTGTGCGAGACCGTGAGGATGCTTAGGCACCTTGCCATCCACCTGCCCGATCCCGTTTGCCTGAGCTTTCTCGCCCACGGCGATGGCCCGCTCCCCGAGCAGGCCTCGCCCAGCGTCAGGGCCACGGAACGCGCGGTCAACGCCGCCTTTGCGCGGATCGGCGTGCATGCCCTGCAGTACCTGCACGGGGGCGAGGCCCAGCTGTCGTCCTTCGAATACTTTATCAGCCGCAAGATCTGCGAGGCGCTCGACTACCGCTACGATCACTTCGACGATGACGAAGAGAGCATGGCCTTCAAGCGGGCGCTCAAGCATTTCGATTTCAGCGGTGCCGCGCCGCACATCGAGGCGCTGCACCTGACCACCCGCGACAACGTCGCCCTGTCGGTCTATGCCGGCACCCACCGGGAGCGTCCGGCAATCGTCCTCGCCCTGCCCTGCGGCATGCCCTTCGACCTTTGCCGCGACTGGTTCGACGCACTGAGCGAACGCTTCTTCGTGGTCACCTGGGAGACCCGCGGGCTGTTCGGTGCCTGCGAGTCCTTCGATGGCATCGCCGTGGACACCCAGGCCCAGGTCGCCGACCTGATCAGCGTGATGAATCACTACGAACTGTCCACCGCCCACCTGATGGGCATCTGCGGCGGCGCGGTGATCGCCCTCAGTGCCGCCGCGGCCCACGGCGACCGGGTCAGTTCCCTGAGCCTGTGGCATGGCGACTACAACCTGGGCGACGACAACCTGCGCACCGCCCATCAGCAGAACTTCGAGTGGCTGATGGAAGCCGCGGCCCAGGACCGCCACGAGGCCAGCGACCTGCAGACGATGTTCCTCGACCAGGCGACGCTGGCCACCACGCCCGAGCCGATCGCCCATGTCGCGCTCTATCCCTACGTCAACCCGGAGCTGTTCTATCGCTATGCGCGCCTGAACGACGCCTTGAACAAGACCGAGCTGGCCTCGCAGCTGGCGCGGGTCGCGGTACCGACCCTGGTGGTCGCCGGCGACGCCGATGCCACCACGCATATCGGCGGATCGCGCCACATCGCCGCCTCGATCGAGGAGGCCACCCTGCATGTGGAACGCGATGGCAGCCACCTGGCGTTCTTCGAGTCCACCCAGCTGGCCAAGCAGACCGCCTTCAACTTCCTGGAAGAAGTCCTGCAGCCGACTTTCGCCTGACGGTTGCGGACAGACAACAAAAGGGGGCTTGCGCCCCCTTCTTCGTTCCTGCCGCCGGCGACGGCCAAAGCGGCCCGTTTGCGCGGACCGCTGCGTCCGCTATCAGGCGGCGATCATGTTCTTTTCGCGATAGAACTCGAGGTACAGAACGGTACGGAAATCCCGCGAGGCATTGACCGCGAAGTGATCGAGCGAGCCATCGAAGATCACCAGGTTGCCATTGGTGCTCTGGTTGAAGTTGCCGTTGACGTTGAGGTAGGCGTAGTTGCCGGTGACGGGAGCATCGATGGTCAGTTGCATGTGCAGCAGCCCCTCCTCCCAGGTGCCGGTATGGGCATGGGTGCCCAGGAACACGTTGGGTTCCATGCGCAGCAGGGCACAGAGCTTGACCCCGGGGATCTGGGTCAGCAGCTCGATGGTTTCCGGCATCGCCTCACGGGCATAGGGAATCGGTGTGTCGTAGGCCATCAGGCCATACTGGGTCCACTCGGGCATCACTTCCATGTTGTCGCCCCAGCCCCAGATCCAGCCGTACTGACCACCGGCAGCCATGTGTTCATCGACTTCGTTGACGATATCGGTGATCTGCTTGCCGACCCGGTTGATGGTCAGGGTCGGCGCATTCAGGGCGAGAAACTCCTTGCGAATCACCTCCCAGTTGTTGGCCAGGTGCTGAAGCTTGGGGAAGTGACTGGGATCATAAAATGACGGACGCATAGGTCCTCCTCTATCGATTGTTGTCGGCTCGGATGGCGATGCGGGCGCAGTCCTGACGACTGCGCGAGAGCCTGCAAAGGTTGACCCAGCGCCCCTGGCCTGTCTGTCACGGGAATCTGGTACAACAGGCCCGCCACGCGGCCTTCAGGGCTTTTTCACAGGGCGTCGGCCTGTACCGGATCAGCCGTGTGCCGCGGTGCCGCCTCGGGCTGCGCGCCCTCCAGGCGGCGCATCGGCCCATGGCACAGGACACTCAGGGCCAACAGCGCAAAGCAGGCCCCGGCCGCCACGAACAGCATTGCCACCCCGCGCCCCGGGCCGACCCCCAGCCAGCGTCCGATCGATTCGGCATAGGCCCCGCCAGGCACCAGCGCCGGTTGAAACCAGTGGTCGACCAGCAGGCCACCGACGAAGATCGTCAGGCTGGTGGTGGCAATGGTCAGCATGCTGATCAGGGCAAAGACACTCGCCCGGTTGCCTGCGGGGATCCTGCGCATCCAGAGCGAGTTGACACTGGCGTCGGCCACGCTCGCCGCGGTAATGGCGACAAAGGCCAGCGAGCAGTAGGCAAAGGCGTGGGAGACCACACCCAGGGCAATCACACACAGCGCCAGCAACAGATCAGCCGCGGCCACCAGGGCCATCAACCGTCGCGGGTTGCCCATGGATATCAGCAGCCCGGCACCGGCGAGCCCGCCCAGGGCCGCCCAGGTGTAGGCCATGCCCAGGGTCTGGCTGCCCAGGGTGGACAGCAGCAACGGCGTCATCATCAGGGTGGCCAGCGACAGCATGGCATTGCGCAGCATGGTGTAGACCAACAGGCCGGCCATCAGCCGAGTGCCGGCAAAAAACCTCAGGGCGGCCGCGACGTTCCCCATCGCTCCGTGCAGCACCGTGCCCTTGGCAGGGCTGTCAGGTCGTTCGCAGGACTGCCGCAGATGGGAAAAGGCCTTGATCACCAGCAAGGTGCCGGAGCAGAAGGTGATCAGGTCCACCGCCAGGATGGTCACCAACCCCGCGTGGGCCATGATCGCACCCGCCAGCAACGGCGCAACCAGCGCCGAGGCGTTCTTGCTGATCCCCATGAGGCCCGAGGCACGGGTGAACTTGTCGGGGGCGACGATCGAGTTGACGGCTGCCTGGTAGGCCGGCTTGCGGAAGGCCGAGACGATCGAGGCCAGGCAGTTGAAGATATACAGGTGCAGCGGCTCCAGGCGATCGAACCAGAGCAGCCCCATGACGGCGAAGAGCAGCAGCGCCAGGCTGACGTCGCAACAGATGATGATCAGTCGATGGCTGACCCGGTCGGCCAGCCCACCGGCCAACGGCAGGAACACCACCGCGGGCAGCGTCGCCGCCAACACCACGTTGGCGAAGGCCACTGCCGAGCCGGTATGGGAGTAGACCCAGACCCCGAGGGCGAACTCCATCAGGGCGGTGCCGACGATCGCCAGGGACTCGCCGCACCACAGAAAATAGAAACTTCGTCCCAGGTCGAAGGATGGCCGACGGCGCGAGAGGCTCATGGGCGCACATCGCGAGGGCTGAAGAGATCACTCACCTTCTGCGCCAGCTGCCAGGCCAGGGAGTAGGCCACCGCGCCCAGCACCAGCGGCGCCAGCCGGGAAAACAGATAGGTACGCAGCACCCGCCTGGCGATCGGCGAGCGGATATCGCCACTGACATGCAGGGGCGTCGGGAAGGTTGCCGCAACGGTGGCACCGAACGCGTCGTCCATCGATTGCACGGCGTGCCACCAGTACACCGGGATGTACAGCGCATCGCCCGGTTCCACCACCGTGCGCAGCGCCTTCAGGTCGCGCGTTCCGGGGAAGCGCCGGGTATCGATGTCATACAGGTAGCCCGCCTCTTCGATCACCGGCCGCAGCGCCCGCCAACTGGCCTCGTCCGGTGGCAGCAGGAGCACTTCCTTGGCACCGACCACCTGGGCCATGAAAGTCTCGTCGACCACATGGAAATGCCAGTCGGTATAGGAATTGCGGTAGAGGAAACTGCGATGGGGCGGGTAATGCCGGGATTTGGACAATTGCGGCATGAACGGCAGGCCGCCGACGTCATCCTTCATCTGCTCGATGGCCGAGCCCTCGGAAAAACGGCAGCTGTCCGCCACCAGGGGATCATGCCCCTCGCCCAGGCCGTCGAGAAACTCGTGAAACGGCATCTCCCGGTAAACCGTGTCGGCATACGCGGTCAGCGTCGCCTTGACCTCGGGTTTCGACCAGCCGATGACTTCCGAGACGATCTTCGAACGCACCACCACCGGCTTGTTGCGCGAGTTCGCCTTGAAGTAGTCCAACTGCTGCCATTTCTGGAACGCCGGCCAGTGGCGCACGGCATTCTTCACCAGGCACGGACGGTTGCGGTTGACGTAGCGACGGATGAATGCCTCCCGGGTAATCGTCAACGCATCGATCACTTCGACAGGGCCTGCCTGAGGATGGTTGGGAAAACGCGACAGACTCCAGAACTTCGACTCAGGGCGGTTCACTTCGGCAATCGATGACATGGTGCGACCCTCGCAAGAACACTCAGGGCCGTTGATATAACAGAGTCACACGCACGCGCCCAAACGCACCGATGCCCGCACCGCGCGGTTGTCCCTGCTTCCCATGACAGACATCAACGGGTGGATGCTCTAGCTTTTTTCGCACGCTTTCCCTCGTCCCGCCGACCGACAATCGAGCCTTCGCGCCGTGCTGTCCCTCGCTCGGAGACGAGCCCACTGATTTCTGCAAACAGGTGCTCCGAAATGGATTCGTCGACCGAAAAGCTGTCCGCGCAAACCAGCGTGTCCCACGAACTGGCTTCGGTCCAGCAGGGTATCTGGCTCGATCAGATCGCCCACCCTGATCTGCCCTACTACAACATCGGCATGTCCCTGGAGATCCGCGGCGAGATCGACATCCCGCTGTTCGAGAAAGCGATCGAAATGGTCGCCAACCGCAACGACACGCTGCGCCTGAGTTTCAGCCATGAAGGCGGCACCGGTCGCCAGCGGGTCTTGCCCGAGGTCAAGGTCAAGCTCGAAGTGGTGGAGTTTTCCGAGGCCGACGACGACGCCGGCCTGGCCATGGAGTATCTGCGCGAAGCCTTTCGCAAACCGTTCGAGTCCTTGACCGGCCAGCTCTGGGAGGCGCGCATGGTGCGTTGCGGACCAAAGCGCCATTACTGGCTCAACCGCTACCATCACCTGGTCACCGACGGCATCGGCGTGGCGCTGATCGGGCATGCGGTGGGCGCCGCCTACAACAGCCTGCTGGCCGGCAACGAGGAAGTCGCCGAGGGCCACTCCTACCTGTCGTTTCTCGAGGAAGACCGTGCCTACCTGCAGTCCTCGCGCTACGAGCGCGACCGTCAGTTCTGGCAGGAAGTCTACGCGCAACTGCCACCGCCGCTGTTGCAGCGCCGCGCCGACTTCAAGGCCGGCAAGGCCAACGAACTGGCGCCCAGCGCCCAGGTCCAGGCGATGCTGCCGCGGTCGCTGTACAACGCCCTGACGCAGTTCGCCAGCGAACGCAGCCTGTCGGTGGCCCATGTGCTGATCAGCGTGGTCGGCACCTATTTCTGCCGCACCGTGGGAGTCGATGAAATCGTCATCGGCATGCCGGTGCACAACCGCACCACCGCCCGCCAGAAAGCCACCGCCGGCATGTTCTCCTCGGTCAGCCCGATTCGCCTGGCGGTCGACCCGCAAGGTTCGCTGCTGGACCTGATGAACGCCGCCGGTGCGCAACTGCGTCGCTGCTACCGCCACCAGCGTTTCCCCATCGCCGAGCTCAACCGCACCCTGCGCCTGGCCCAGACCGGGCGTCGGCAGCTGTTCGACGTTTCGCTGTCGTTCGAAAGCCTCGACGGCGACGATCAGTTTGGTGGCACCTCGTCGCGGGTGATCACCATGGACAACGGCTACGAGCAGACGCCGATGGCGATTTTCGTGCGCGACTACCATCCGTTCGAAGACGTGCACCTGGACTTCAACTTCAACACCGCCTACTACAGCCTCGAAGAGGCCCAGCGCCTGCAACAGCGCATGTTCGCCATGCTCGAAGCGGTGCTGGAACAGCATGACACCCCCGTGGCGCACTTCCCGCTGATGGGCGAGGAGGAACGCCGGCAGCTGCAGGTCGGATTCAACGATACCGCCCGCGTCTATCCGCGCGACGTGCTGATCCACCAGTTGGTCGAACAGCAGGTCGCCCAGCGGCCGAACGCCTGTGCCGTACGCGGCGACAGCGGGCCGCTGCTCAGCTACGAACAACTCAACCGCCAGGCCAACCAGCTCGCCCACCGGCTGATAGAACTGGGGGTGGAACCCGATGCCCGGGTTGCCGTCAGCCTGCGCCGCGGCCCGGAGATGGTCATCGCCCTGCTGGGCATTCTCAAGGCCGGCGGTGCCTATGTGCCGGTCGACCCGGACCTGCCGAGTGCCCGCCAGGCCTACATGCTCGACGACAGCGCGCCACGTGCGGTCCTCACCGTCCAGGCGCTACGGGACGGGCTGCCGGCCCTGAACGTGCCGGTGCTGCTGCTCGACGACCCCGACGACAGCGCACAACTGGCGGCACAGCCGACCTTCAACCCGGATCCCCGGGTCCTCGGCCTGCTGCCCGGGCACCTGGCCTACGTGCTCTACACCTCGGGTTCCACCGGGACACCGAAGGGGGTGATGAACGAACACCTGGGCGTGGTCAACCGCCTGCTCTGGGCCCGTGATGAATACGCCGTCGACGCTACCGACCGGGTGCTGCAGAAGACCCCGTTCGGTTTCGACGTGTCGGTCTGGGAGTTCTTCCTGCCGTTGCTCGCCGGTGCCGAACTGGTCATGGCCCGTCCGGGTGGCCATCAGGAACCGGACTACCTGGCCCGGGTGATCCGCGAGGCCGGTATCACCCTGCTGCACTTCGTGCCATCGATGCTCGATCTGTTCCTGGAACATCGTGCCAGTCGCGACTTCCCCGACCTGCGCCGGGTGCTGTGCAGCGGCGAAGCCCTGCCCCGTGGCCTGCAACGACGCTTCGAACAACAACTGGCCGGTGTCGAGCTGCACAACCTCTATGGCCCGACCGAAGCGGCCATCGACGTCACCGCCTGGCAGTGCCGTCCCGGCGATCCGGGCGAAAGCGTGCCGATCGGTCGCCCCATTGCCAATATCCAGATGCACGTGCTCGATGCCCTGGGCCAGGTACAACCGCTGGGCGTGGCCGGTGAGTTGCACATCGGCGGTATCGGCGTTGCCCGGGGCTATCTGAACCAGCCTCAACTGACGGCCGAGCGCTTCGTCGCCGACCCGTTCTCCAGCGATCCCCAGGCGCGCCTGTACAAGACCGGCGACCTGGGCCGCTGGCTGGCCAACGGTGCCCTGGAGTACCTGGGGCGCAACGACTTCCAGGTGAAGATCCGCGGCCTGCGCATCGAGATCGGCGAAGTCGAGGCTGCCCTGGCCCTGTGCGCCGGGGTTCGCGAGGTGGTGGTGATCGCCCGTGAAGACGAGCCCGGCCAGGCGGAAAGCAAGCGCCTGGTGGCCTATGTCTGCGGCGAACCGGCACCCGCCGAACAACTGCGCAACGAACTGCTCAAGCACCTGCCCGAATACATGGTGCCCAGCGCCTTCGTGCACCTGGACAAGCTGCCACTGACCGCCAACGGCAAGCTCGACCGCCGTGCCCTGCCCGCCCCGGGCGTCGAATCCCTGGCCAGCAAGGCCTACGAGGCCCCTGTCGGCGAGACCGAAGTGGCCATCGCCGAAATCTGGAAAACCCTGCTCGGTCTCGACCAGGTCGGTCGTCACGACGGCTTCCTCGAACTGGGCGGCCATTCGCTGCTCACCGTGCAACTGCAGGCCCGCCTGCACCAGGAACTGGGGGCCGAGATCGACCTGCGCACCCTGTTCGGCATCGGCTCCCTGCAAGCCCTCGCCCAGTGCGTGGACCAGGCCGGCCGTTCCTCGGTGCAGAGCATCGAAGCCGTGGCCCGCGACCAGGACCTGCCGCTGTCCCTGGCCCAGCAACGCCTGTGGTTCCTCGACCAGCTCGACCACGCCGCCAGCATCGCCTATCACATGCCCGCGGCCCTGCGCCTGCGCGGCCAGCTCGACCGCCAGGCCCTGCACCGGGCCCTGGACCGTATCGTCGCGCGGCACGAAAGCCTGCGCACCACCTTCGAACGCCAGGGCGATCACGTCCGCCAGCGCTTCGCCCCAGAGGACATCGGCTTCAGTCTGCTCGAGCATGACCTGCGGGACCTGGACGAGCAGGCCCGGCAACAGGCCGTCGAGCGACTGGGCCGTGAGGAAGCCGGCGCACCGTTCGACCTGAGCCAGGGCCCGCTGATTCGCGGACGCCTGCTGCAACTGGCCGAGGACGAACATGTGCTGCTGGTCACCCAGCACCATATCGTCTCCGATGGCTGGTCCGTGGCCGTGCTGATCGGCGAGTTCAACCGCCTCTACAGCGCCTTCAGCCATGGCCTGGACGATCCGCTGCCGGCGCTGACCCTGCAATACGCCGACTACGCCGCCTGGCAGCAACAGTACCTGCAAGGCGAACGCCTGCAGGCCCAGACCCGTTTCTGGCGCGAGCACCTGAGCGGTGCGCCAGGCCTGCTGGAACTGCCGGCCGATCGTCCGCGGCCCCAGGTACAGAGCTACCGGGGCGCCACCCTGCCCCTGGAACTGCCGGCCACCCTCAGCAACCGGCTGCGCCAGTTCAGCCAGCAACAGGGCCTGACGCCGTTCATGACCCTGCTGGCCGCCTGGTCGATCCTGCTCTCGCGCCTGAGCAACCAGGCCGAAGTGGTGGTCGGTACTCCGGTGGCCAACCGGCCGCGCCAGGAAACCGAGGCGCTGATCGGCTTCTTCGTCAACACCCTGGCCCTGCGGGTCGATGTCCAGGCCCACGAACGCGTCGAGCAGTTGCTGGCGCGGGTCAAGGCCATCACCCTGGAGGCCTACGACCATCAGGACCTGCCGTTCGAACAGGTGGTCGAAGCCCTGCAGCCGGAGCGCAGCCTCGGCCACAGCCCGCTGTTCCAGGCCATGCTGGTGCTGGGTAACACTCCGCAGGACCAGGCGCTGTCGCTGCCCGGCCTGGAACTGACGCCACTGCCCCAGGCCAGCGGCACCACCCAGTTCGACCTGAGCCTGTCGCTCAATGACGACGGCGCAACCATCCGTGGCCAGTTCGAGTACGCCACCGATCTGTTCGACGCCAGCACCATCGAACGCTGGAGCCGCCACCTGCTGCGCCTGCTCGACGCCCTGCTCGGCGATATCACGCAGCCGCTGGCAACCCTGCCGCTGCTCGATCACCAGCAGCGTCGCGAACTGCTCACCGGTTTCAACCGGACCTACGTCCCGTTCGCCGAAGGCCTGCGCTTGCAGGACCTCTTCGAACAGCAGGTGCAGGCACGCCCCGAGGCCATCGCGGTGCAGGCCGAAGGCATCGCCCTGAGCTATGCCGAACTCAACACCCGGGCCAACCGCATCGCCCATCGCCTGATCGCCGCGGGCCTGCAGCCGGATGAGCGGGTGGCCCTGCTGGTGGAGCGCAGCCCGGAAATGATCGTCGGCATCCTCGCCATCCTCAAGGCCGGTGGCGCCTATGTGCCGCTCGACCCGAACTATCCGCAGGACCGCCTGCAACACATGCTCGACGACAGCGCGCCACGGGTGCTGCTGAGCCAGGGCGATCTGGCCCGGCAACTGCCGCCACTGTCGATTCCCAACCTGTCGCTGACCGACAGCCCCGGTAACGACGCCAATCCCCAAGTCGCCCATCTGACCTCGCGGCACCTGTGCTACGTGATGTACACCTCCGGCTCCACCGGCAAGCCGAAAGGCGTGATGCTCGAGCACCGTTCCGTGTGCAACCAGATCGGCGCCCTGCAGGAACGCTACGGCCTCAATCCAAAGGACCGCGTCCTGCAATTCGCCACCATGACCTTCGACATGTCCGTCGAGGAGATCTTCGGTGCCCTGCTCTCCGGCGCCACCCTGGTGCTGCGCTCGGATGCCTGGATCGCCGGCACCGCCGCCTTCGCCGCGCTGTGCGAGCAGTACGCGATCACCGTCGCCAACCTGCCCACCGTGTTCTGGCAACAGGTCGCCCGCGATGCCCATGTCCCCCTGCCGACCTCCCTGCGCCAGTTCATGATCGGCGGCGAAGCCGTGGGCAAACAGGCGGTGGCCCAGTGGTTCGAGCGGGAAACCCATCGTCCGGCGCTGTTCAACGCCTACGGTCCGACCGAAGCCACGGTCAACGCCTCGATCCGCCTGATGGAACGCGACAACGAAGACTTCCGCTCCATCGGCACGCCGGTGCGCAATACCCAGCTGCATGTGCTGGATGCCGCCGGTAACCTCGCGCCCCTGGGCGTGGCCGGTGAGTTGCATATCGGTGGCGTCGGCGTGGCCCGCGGCTACCTCAACCGGGCCGAACTGAGCGCCGAACGCTTCATCACCGATCCGTTCAGCACCGCCTCGGACGCCCGGCTGTACAAGACCGGCGACCTGGCCCGCTGGCGCGCCGACGGCACCCTCGAATACCTGGGCCGCAACGACGACCAGGTGAAGATCCGCGGCTTCCGGGTCGAACTGGGGGAAATCGAGGCCGTGCTGGCCGCCTGCGAAGGCGTCAGCGAAGCCGTGGTCGTGGCCCGGGAAAGCCAACCCGGCCAATCCGAAAGCAAGCGCCTGGTGGCCTACCTGTGTGGCGACGCCGTGCCCGTCGAGCAACTGCGCGCGGCCCTGCTGGAGGCCTTGCCGGACTATATGGTGCCGAGCGCCTACGTACACCTGGAGGCCATGCCACTGACCCCCAACGGCAAACTGGACCGCCGCGCCCTGCCCGCTCCGGGCCAGGAAGCCTTTGCCAGCCGCGCCTATGAAGCCCCGCGCGGCGAGGTCGAGCAGATCGTCGCCGGGGTCTGGCAGGACCTGCTGGGTATCGAGCAGGTCGGTCGTCATGACCGCTTCTTCGAACTCGGCGGCCACTCGCTGCTGGCCGTCAGCCTGATCGACCGGCTGCGCCAGCGCGGCCTGCATGCCAGTGTCCGCACCGTGTTCACCGCGCCCAGCGTGTGGGAGATGGCCCAGGCCATCGGGCGCGACAGCCAGGCCCTGTTCCAGGCACCGGCCAACCGCATTCCGGCCGGCTGTACCGAACTGACCCCGGACATGCTGCCGCTGGTGAACCTGAATGCCACGCAACTGGAGCGGATCGTCAGCGCCGTCCCCGGCGGGGCCGCCAATATCCAGGACATCTACCCGCTGGCGCCACTGCAGCAAGGTATCCTCTTCCATCACCTGCTGGGCCACGAAGGCGACGCCTACCTGGTGCGTTCGCTGATCGAGTTCGACGACCGCCAGCGCCTCGATGCCTTTGTCGAAGCCCTGCAGACGGTCATCGACCGCCACGACATCCTGCGCAGCTCGGTGCACTGGGTCGGCCTGCCGCAGGCCGTGCAGGTGGTCCATCGCCAGGTGCGACTGCCGCTGGAAACACTCACCCTGAGCCCGGACCAGGACCCGCGCAGCCAGCTGGAGCAACTGAGCGACCCACGACGGCTGCGCCTGGATCTGCAACAGGCGCCGCTGATGCGCGCCTGCATCGCCCGTGATCCACACGCCGAGCGCTGGCTGCTGGCCCTGCTCGACCACCACATGATCAGCGACCACGTGTCCCTGGGCATCGTGCTCGAGGAAATCCGTGCCCTGATGCAGGGCCAGGGCGCCGAACTGCCGGCTCCGCAGCCTTACCGGGAGTTTGTCGCACAGGTCCTCGCCACCCCGGCCGAAGTGCACGAGGGCTACTTCAGACGTCGCCTGGCCGATGTCGACGAGCCCACCGCACCGTTCGGCATCCTCGATGTCCAGGGCGACGGTGCCCGGGTCAGCGAGACCAGCCAGCATCTGGACCCGGCCCTGAGTCTGCGGATCCGGGCCCGTGCCCAGGCCGCCGGGGTCACTCCGGCCGTGCTGTTCCATATCGCCTGGGCCCAGGTGCTCGGGCGCTGCACCGACCGTGATGACGTGGTGTTCGGCACCGTGGTCGCCGGCCGTCTGCAAGGCTCGGCGGGGGCGGACCGCGCCCTTGGGGTGTTCATCAATACCCTGCCGGTGCGCGTGCAACTGGCCCGCTCCGGGGTCGGCTCACTGGTGGACGAGACCTATCGCGACCTCAGCGAAATGCTGGCCCACGAGCAGGCCTCCCTGGCCCTGGCCCAGCGTTGCAGCGGCGTCGCGGCGGGCCTGCCGTTGTTCACCACGCTGTTCAACTATCGCCATTCCACCGACGGCGGCTCCCTGGCCAACCAGGAGCACGTGCTGGCCTGGGATGGCGTGCGTTTCCTGAGCAACGAAGCGCGTACCAACTACCCGATCGAAGTGGCCGTGGCCGATGAAGGGGGCGGTTTCTCCCTGACCACCCAGGCCATCGACAGTATCGACCCACGGCGTATCGCCGACTACCTCGTCCACGCCGTGAGCGAACTGGTCGCTGCCCTTGAGCAGGACCCCGCGCGCCCGGCCGCCGACCTGAAGGTCGTGCCCGAAGCCGAACGGCAACAGTTGCTCAACGACTTCAACGACACCGCCACCGACTTCGGACCGGCCCAGCCGATCCATGCCCTGTTCGAGGCCCAGGTCCGTGCCAACCCGGATGCCGTGGCCCTGCTCTGCGAAGACCGCCAGTTGAGCTATCGCCAGCTCAACCGCCGCGCCAACCATCTGGCCCGGCAACTGCTGGCACTCGGTGTGCAACCGGACGAACGCGTGGCCATCTGCGCCGAACGCAGCCTCGACATGATCGTCGGCCTGCTCGGCGTGCTCAAGGCCGGGGCCGCCTATGTCCCCATCGACCCGGCCCACCCGGCCGAGCGCATGGCCTTCATGCTCCAGGACAGCCAGCCACGGGCATTGTTGACCCAGGCCGCGCTATCGCTGCCGGCCGGCGACCTGCCGGTGTTGCTGCTGGACACCGCCGAATCGCTGCAGGCCGTACAGGATGAGGCCTTCGACGCCAACCCGGTGGTTGCCGGCCTGACCCCGCAGCACCTGGCCTATGTCATCTACACCTCCGGCTCCACCGGCCAATCCAAGGGCGTGATGGTCGAGCACCGCTCGGTGTTCAACTTCTGGCACGTGCTGACCCGCACCACCCACCAGCACTGCCCGACACCCGCCACCGTGGCGCTCAATGCCGGCTTCTTCTTCGACATGTCGATCAAGGGCATCTCGCAGCTGTTCTCCGGACACAAGCTGGTGATCATCCCGCAACTGATCCGCGCCAGCGGCAACGAGCTGCTGGACTTCCTCGAACAGCACCAGGTGCACGCCTTCGACTCGACCCCGTCGCAGCTCGACACCCTGCTCGCCGCCGGCCTGCTGGAGCGTCGCAGCTACCAGCCGGTCAGCGTGCTGCTGGGTGGCGAGGCAATCAACGCCAGTACCTGGGAGAAGCTGCGCAACTGCCAGAGTATCCGCTTCTACAACATGTACGGCCCGACCGAGTGCACGGTGGACGCGACCCTCGACCTGATCCGCGACCTCGGAGAGAAACCGAGCATCGGCCGGCCGTTCGCCAACGTCCAGGTGCATGTCCTCGATGCCCGGGGCGAGCCCGCGCCGCTGGGCGTGGCCGGGGAAATCCATATCGGCGGCGTCGGTGTGGCCCGTGGCTACCTCAACCGCGACGCGCTGAGTGCCGAACGCTTTATCGCCGACCGCTTCAGCAAGGTGCCCGGGGCCCGCCTGTACAAGACCGGCGACCTGGGTCGCTGGCTGGCCGACGGCACCCTGGAATACCTGGGCCGCAACGACTTCCAGGTGAAGATCCGCGGTTTCCGCATCGAACTGGGGGAAATCGAGAACGCGTTGCTGGCGATCTCGGGTGTCACCGAAGCGGTGGTCATCGCCCGTGAGGAACAGCGCCTGGTGGCCTATGTCTGCGGCGAACCGGCGCCTGCCGAACAACTGCGCAACGAACTGCTCAAGCACCTGCCCGAGTACATGGTCCCCAGCGCCTTCGTGCACCTGGACAAGCTGCCGCTGACCGCCAACGGCAAGCTCGACCGCCGTGCCCTGCCCGCCCCGGGCGTCGAATCCCTGGCCAGCAAGGCCTACGAGGCCCCTGTCGGCGAGACCGAAGTGGCCATCGCCGAAATCTGGAAAACCCTGCTCGGTCTCGACCAGGTCGGTCGTCACGACGGCTTCCTCGAACTGGGCGGCCATTCGCTGCTCACCGTGCAACTGCAGGCCCGCCTGCACCAGGAACTGGGGGCCGAGATCGACCTGCGCACCCTGTTCGGCATCGGCTCCCTGCAAGCCCTCGCCCAGTGCGTGGACCAGGCCGGCCGTTCCTCCGTGCAGACCATCGAAGCCGTGGCCCGCGACCAGGACCTGCCACTGTCCCTGGCCCAGCAACGCCTGTGGTTCCTCGACCAGCTCGACCACGCCGCCAGCATCGCCTATCACATGCCCGCGGCCCTGCGCCTGCGCGGCCAGCTCGACCGCCAGGCCCTGCAACGGGCCCTGGACCGTATCGTCGCGCGGCACGAAAGCCTGCGCACCACCTTCGAACGCCAGGGCGATCACGTCCGCCAGCGCTTCGCCCCAGAGGACATCGGCTTCAGTCTGCTCGAGCATGACCTGCGGGACCTGGACGAGCAGGCCCGGCAACAGGCCGTCGAGCGACTGGGCCGTGAGGAAGCCGGCGCACCGTTCGACCTGGGCCAGGGCCCGCTGATTCGCGGACGCCTGCTGCAACTGGCCGAGGACGAACATGTGCTGCTGGTCACCCAGCACCATATCGTCTCCGATGGCTGGTCCGTGGCCGTGCTGATCGGCGAGTTCAATCGCCTCTACAGCGCCTTCAGCCAGGGCCTGGACGATCCGCTGCCGGCGCTGACCCTGCAATACGCCGACTACGCCGCCTGGCAGCAACAGTACCTGCAAGGCGAACGCCTGCAGGCCCAGACCCGTTTCTGGCGCGAGCACCTGAGCGGTGCGCCAGGCCTGCTGGAACTGCCGGCCGATCGTCCGCGGCCCCAGGTACAGAGCTACCGGGGCGCCACCCTGCCCCTGGAACTGCCGGCCACCCTCAGCAACCGGCTGCGCCAGTTCAGCCAGCAACAGGGCCTGACGCCGTTCATGACCCTGCTGGCCGCCTGGTCGATCCTGCTCTCGCGCCTGAGCAACCAGGCCGAAGTGGTGGTCGGTACTCCGGTGGCCAACCGGCCGCGCCAGGAAACCGAGGCGCTGATCGGCTTCTTCGTCAACACCCTGGCCCTGCGGGTCGATGTCCAGGCCCACGAACGCGTCGAGCAATTGCTGGCGCGGGTCAAGGCCATCACCCTGGAGGCCTACGACCATCAGGACCTGCCGTTCGAACAGGTGGTCGAAGCCCTGCAGCCGGAGCGCAGCCTCGGCCACAGCCCGCTGTTCCAGGCCATGCTGGTGCTGGGTAACACCCCGCAGGACCAGGCGCTGTCGCTGCCCGGCCTGGAACTGACGCCACTGCCCCAGGCCAGCGGCACTACCCAGTTCGACCTGAGCCTGTCGCTCAATGACGACGGCGCAACCATCCGTGGTCAGTTCGAGTACGCCACCGATCTGTTCGATGCCAGCACCATCGAACGCTGGAGCCGCCACCTGCTGCACCTGCTCGACGCCCTGCTCGGCGATGTCACGCAACCGCTGGCAACCCTGCCGCTGCTCGACGCACAACAGCGCCTGCAGTTGCTGTCATCGTTCAATCCACCGCTCTCGGCACTGGACGAATCGCCGCAACGCCTGCCCCACCGGGTCTTCGAAGAACAGGCCGCGCGCACCCCGAACGCCGTGGCAGTGGTCTGCGCCGGACAGTCCCTGGGTTATGCCGAACTGAATGCCCGGGCCAACCGCATCGCCCATCGCCTGATCGCCCTGGGGGTACGTCCCGACCATACCGTTGGCCTCTGCGCCCGCCGCAGCCCGGAGATGGTGATCGGCCTGCTGGGCATCCTCAAGGCCGGCGCCGCCTACGTACCGCTGGATCCGCAATACCCGGCGCAACGCCTGGCCCATATGCTGGCCGACAGCGCGCCACAAGCCCTGGTGATTCAGCACGGGCTGCAGTTGCCGGTCCCCGAAGGCCTGGCCACGCTGGAACTGGACGACCCATCGCTGCAACAGGCTGCACAGCACAACCCCGAGGTGCCGGCGCTGGGCTTCAACCACCTGGCCTATGTGATCTACACCTCGGGCTCCACCGGCCTGCCCAAAGGCGTGATGGTCGAGCATCGCGGCCTGCGCAACCTGCTGGACTGGTACCTCGACGACCTCGAGTTCCACGCCGGGGACGCGGTGCTGCTGGCCTCCTCCTATAACTTCGACCTGACCCAGAAGAACATTCTCGCGCCACTGATGGTCGGTGCGGTGTTGCACCTGGCCGAAGAGCCGTTCAACCCCGAGGCCATCGTCACGCAGATCGCCGAAGCCGGTGTGACGCACCTGAACATGTCGCCGAGCGCATTCCATGCGCTGGTGGACGCCGACATCCACCAGGCCCTGGCCTGTCTGAAGCGGGTGGTACTGGGGGGCGAGCCGATTCAGATCGCCATGCTGGAAAAACTCCCTCAGCCGCGACCGGCCGTGATCAACAGCTACGGCCCGACCGAGTGCAGCGACGTGGTGGCCTGGCACCGGGCGGACACCGACCTGGCGACCTACCGGGACCGTTCGATGCCCATCGGCAAGCCGATCCGCAATATGCAACTGCATGTGCTGGACAGCCACGGCCAGTTGTTGCCAGTGGGCGTACGCGGCGAAATCCATATCGGTGGCGTCGGCGTCGCCCGTGGCTACCTGAACCGGCCGGAACTGAGCGCCGAACGCTTTATCGCCGATCCGTTCGCCGATCGGGCCGAGGCCCGGCTGTACAAGACCGGTGATATCGGTCGCTGGCTGCCCGATGGCACGCTGGAATACCTGGGTCGCAACGATGACCAGGTGAAAATTCGTGGCCTGCGCGTCGAGCTGGGCGAAATCGAGGCCGCGATCGCCGCGCTGCCGGGTGTTCGCGAGGCGGCGGTGATTGCCCGCGCGCACCAAAGCGCCCCCGATAACAAGCGCCTGGTCGCCTACCTGTGCGGCGAACCGGCGTCCGCCGAGCAACTGCGTGCCGATCTGCTGCAGCGCCTGCCCGGCCATATGGTGCCCAGCGCCTTCGTGGTGCTGGACCGGTTGCCATTGACCCCCAACGGCAAGCTCGACCGCCGCGCCCTGCCGGAACCGGGCCAGGAGGCGTTCGCCAGCCGTACCTACGAGGCGCCCCAGGGGCCGGTCGAACACGCCATCGCGCAGATCTGGCAGCAATTGCTCGGCGTGGAGCGGGTCGGACGGCACGACGGTTTCTTCGAGCTGGGCGGTCATTCGCTGCTGGCGGTCAGCCTGATCGAGCGTTTGCGCCAACAGGGCATGAATGCCAGCGTACGCAGCGTATTCACTTCTCCCAATCTGCGGGAGATGGCCCTTGCCATCAGCCATGAGCCGGCAATCCGCTTCCAGGCCCCGGCCAACCGTATCCCGGCCGGCTGTACCGAGCTGACCCCGGACATGCTGCCGCTGGTGAACCTGAATGCCACGCAACTGGAGCGGATCGTCAGCGCCGTCCCCGGCGGGGCCGCCAATATCCAGGACATCTACCCGCTGGCGCCGCTGCAGGAAGGGATTCTCTTCCACCACCTGCTGGGCCACGAGGGCGATGCCTACCTGGTGCGCTCGATGATCGAATTCGACGACCGCCAGCGCCTCGATGCATTCATCGCGGCCCTGCAAACGGTCATCGACCGCCATGACATCCTGCGCACGGCGGTGCATTGGGACGGCCTGCCGCAGCCAGTGCAGGTGGTGCAACGCCAAGCGCACCTGCCGGTGCACAGCGTCACCCTCGACAGCGACCGCGACCCGCTGGAGCAGTTGCGTACCCTCAACGACCCGCGGCAGCTGCGCCTGGACCTGCGCCAGGGGCCGCTGATGCGCGCCTGCATCGCCCGCGACCCGCACTCCGAGCGCTGGCTGCTGGCCCTGCTCAACCACCACATGGCCAGCGACCACGTGACCCTGGAAATCGTCCTGGAGGAAATCCATGCGATCCTCCATGGCCAGGGCGACCAGTTGCCGGCCCCGCAGCCGTATCGTGACTTCATCGCCCAGACCCAGGCCACCCCGGCCGAGGTCCATGAAGCCTACTTCAGCCGTCGCCTGGCGGATGTCGATGCACCGACCGCACCGTTCGACCTGCTGGAAGTACAGGGCGATGGCAACCACATCGAAGAGGCCGAACTGCAACTGGGCGACGACCTGACCCGGCGGATCCGCGCCCAGGCCCGTGAGCGCGGGATGACCCCGGCGGTGCTGTTCCATGTGGCCTGGGCCCAGGTCCTGGCGCGCTGCACCGGACGCGATGACGTGGTGTTCGGCACCGTGGTCGCCGGCCGCCTGCAAGGTTCGGTCGGTGCCGAACGGGCCCTGGGGGTGTTCATCAACACCCTGCCGGTTCGCGTGCAACTGGCCAGCCAGGGTGCTCATGAACTGCTGCTGGCCACCCACCGCGACCTTGGCGAACTGCTGATCCACGAGCAGGCCTCCCTGGCCCTGGCCCAGCGTTGCAGCGGTGTGGCGACAGCCTTGCCGCTGTTCACCAGCCTGCTCAACTACCGGCACCAGAGCGACGACAGCCAGTTGCAGTGGCCGGGCATGCGCCTGCTTGGCAGTGCCGAACGGACCAACTACCCGCTGACCCTGTCGGTCAACGATTACGGCGATGCCCTGGGCCTGCAGGTGCAAGGCGTGCGGCCGGTGGACCCACAGCGCCTGTGCGCACTGATGCAACGGGCATTGGAGCAACTGACCCAGGCGCTGATGTACACGCCGAAGATCGCGCTCACGGAACTGGATGTGCTGCCGCCCGCCGAACGTACCCTGCTGCTGGACACCTTCAACCAGAATCATCTGGACTATCCGAAGGACGTCTGCATCCAGCAGCTGTTCGAAGAGCAGGTGGGCAGGACGCCGACCGCCATCGCCCTGGTCGATGCCCATGGGCAGCTCGACTACGCCACGCTCAACGCCCGCGCCAACCGCCTGGCCCGGCGCCTGGTCGAGGCTGGTACGCGGCCGGGTGACCTGGTGGCGATCTGCGTCGAGCGCGGTACGGCGATGATCATCGGCCTGCTCGGCATCCTCAAGGCCGGTGCCGCCTATGTACCACTGGACCCGACCTACCCGGCCGAACGCCTGGCCGCCATCGTCGGGGACGCCCTGCCACGCCTGCTGCTGGCCGATCCGCCCGGACGTGCGGCGCTCGGCGAGCCGGTTGGCGAAACCCGCTGCCTGGCCATCGAACAGGCGGACACCACGGCACCGGTGCCGCCCGCGGAGGCGGCGAACCTGACGTTCGCCGCCTCCGAGCTGACCTCGGCGCACCTGGCCTACGTGATCTACACCTCGGGCTCCACCGGCAAGCCCAAGGGCGTGACGATCGAGCACCGCAGCCTGGTGGCCTCGACCCTGGCCCGCTGTGCGGTGTACGCCTCGGACAGCGAACGGCGCTTCCTGCTGCTGTCGTCGATCGCCTTCGACAGCTCCGTGGCGGGGATCTTCGGCACCCTGCTCAGCGGCGGCACCTTGTGCATCCCGGATGCCGACACGGCCCGCGACCCCGAGGCCATTGCCCGGTTCATCGATGCGCAGGCGGTCACCACCCTGCTCTGCGTCCCGTCCCTGGGTCGCCTGGTGCTGGGCAGCCTGGCGGCCACCAGGGGCCGCCGCACCCTGCGGGAGATGATCGTCGCCGGCGAAACCTGCCCACCGTTGCTGGTGCGCGAGTGTGCCGAATTCGAGCCGGCCATCACCCTGTACAACGAATACGGGCCGACCGAGGCCACGGTCTGGGCCACGGTGCATCGCTGCACGCCGGACGACCAGGGCACGGTGCCTGTCGGCCGGCCGATCCCCAACACCCGCCTGTACCTGCTCGACCCACAGGGCCAGCCGGTTCCGCTGGGCGTCTCGGGCGAACTCTACATTGGCGGCGACGGGGTGGCTCGCGGCTATCTGAACCGGCCGCAGTTGAACGCCGAGCACTTCCTCGCCGACCCGTTCGCGGCCGGCGACGACGCCCGGATGTATCGCACCGGCGATCTGGTGCGCCTGCGGGCCGACGGGGTGCTCGAGTTCCTCGGGCGCAACGACCAGCAGGTGAAGATCCGCGGCTTCCGTATCGAACCGGGGGAGATCGAAGCGCTGATGCTGACCCTGCCGGGTGTGCGCGAGGCCGCGGTGATCGCCCGCGAGGACGTGCCGGGAGCCCGGCGCCTGGTGGCCTACCTCAGCGTCGAACCGCACCTGTCCGCCGGCAACGCCAGTCAGACACTGAGGCCGTACCTCAGCTCGCAGTTGCCGGACTACATGGTGCCGTCGGCCTTCGTGGTGCTCGAACAGCTGCCGTTGAGCCCCAACGGCAAGCTCGACCGCCAGGCCCTGCCCGCCCCGGGAGCCGAGGATTTCGCCCACCGCGAATACGAAGCGCCCAACGGTGAGACCGAGGAGCTGCTGGCCGCGATCTGGGCCGAGCTGCTGGGCCTGGAGCGGATCGGTCGCCACGACGACTTCTTCGAACTCGGCGGTCACTCGCTGCTGGCGGTGCAACTGACCTTGCGGGCCCGCGAGACCTTCGGCGTCGAAGTGCCCCTGCGCGGCCTGTTCGAACACCCGTCGCTGCAGGCGTTGGCCGACCTGGTCACCACCTTGCAACTGGCTCAGTACGAGTCCGACGAACTGCTGGACCTGCAACAAGAAATGGCTTCGCTGTCTGAAAGCGAACTGCTCGCTATCGTCTCCAAGGATGCTTGATAAATTGAATTCACATAACGATAGTCTCGACCAGTTGAAACGTGCCGCACTGCTTCGTCTGCTCAAGCAACGCGGTGCGACACGGGTCATCGATACCGTCCCTGACGCCATGCCTGCGGTGGACCGCAACGGCCCGCTGGCCTTGTCGTTCGCCCAGCAACGCCTCTGGTTCCTCGACCAGCTGGACCCGACGGCCAGTGCCGCCTATCACATGCCGGCCGCACTGGTGCTGCAGGGCCCGCTGGACCGCAACGCCCTCAAGGCCGCCCTCGATCGCCTGGTTGCCCGCCATGAAAGCCTGCGCACCACCTTCCGCCGCGAGGGCGAGCAGCCGGTGCAGGTCATTGCCGCGGCAGACTGCGGCTTCAACCTGGTGGAGCACGACCTGCGCCACCTGCCCCGGGACCAGGCCGAACAACAGGCCGTGCAACTGAGCGAGCAGGAAGCGGCGGCGCCCTTCGACCTGCTCCACGGCCCGCTGATCCGCGGCAGCCTGCTGCGCCTAGCCGAGGATGAACATCGCCTGCTGATCACCCAGCACCACATTATCTCCGATGGCTGGTCCATCGGCGTGCTGGTCAAGGAATTCGCCGCGCTGTACCAGGCCTTCAGTACCGGTCAGCCCGACCCGCTGCCCGCCCTGACCCTGCAATATGTCGACTATGCGGCCTGGCAACGCCAGCAGCTGGAGGGCGAACGCCTGAACCGGCATGTCGAGTACTGGCGCAGCCAACTGGCCGGTGCCCCGGCCCTGCTGACCCTGCCCACCGACCGGCCGCGCCCGGCCGTGCAGAGCTACAAGGGCGAGACCCTGGGCTTCGACCTGCCGGTGGCGCTGTCCGAGGCCATCGGCAAGTTCGCCCAGTCCCGCGCCGCAACTCCGTTCATGACCCTGATGGCCGCCTGGGCGGTCCTGCTGGGCCGAATCAGTGGCCAGCAGGACGTGGTGATCGGCACCGTGACCGCCAACCGCGACCGCCCGGAGGTGCAGGCGCTGATCGGCTTCTTCGTCAACACCCTGGCCCTGCGCGTGCGCCTGGACGCCAACCCGACCCTCGATCAGGTGCTGCAACAGGTCAGGGAACTGATGCTGGAGTCCGCCAGCCGCCAGGACACGCCGTTCGAGCAGATCGTCGAAGCCCTCAAGCCACCGCGCAGCGCCAGCTACAGCCCGGTGTTCCAGACCATGCTCTACACCAATGCCGGCGGTGCCGGCGGGCAGTTGCAGTTGCCGGGGCTGAACCTGCAGTTCCTGCCGTCGCACAAGGACAACACCCAGCACGACCTGTCGCTGCACATCGATGAAGGCGGTCCGAGCCTGTCCTGCAGCCTGTCGTACTCCACCGCGCTGTTCGACGCCGGCACCATCGAACGCCTGGCGGCGCGCTTCGAGCGCCTGCTGCGTTGCTTCACCGAAGCCCCGCAGACCCGCATCGGCGCCCTGGAACTGGACCCGGCCCCGAGCCTGCCCGAAGTCACCCGGCAGGCGCCGGTCGCGCAGCGCACGCCGCTGTCCTATCACCAGGAGCGCGTCTGGTTCGTCGATACCTTCGAAACCGGTTACCTGTATGAAGCCAACCCGGTCTACCACAACGTCGCCCTGTTGCTGGAGCTGTCCGGCGAGTTGAATGTCGCGGCCCTGCAAGCGGCCCTCGACGGGCTGCTGGCCCGTCACGCCATCCTGCGTTGCCGGGTGCATTCCGACGGTGCCACCGCCTGGCAGAGCTTCGACGCAGCGGCCAGCCTGACGCTGGAACAGTTCCAGGCGGCCCCGGGCGAGCTGAGTGCCCTGGCGCTGGCGCAGACCCGCCGCCCACTGCAAATGAACGGCGGCAGCCTGGTGCGTGCCAGCCTGGTGCGCGCCGACGGGAACGACGCCGTGTTGGCCCTGGCCGTGCATCACCTGCTGGCCGACCGCACCTCCCTGCAGTTGCTCAAGCGCGACCTGCTGGCGCTCTATGAAGCCGCCTGCGCCGGGCGCGAGGCCCTGCTGCCGCCGCTGGCCCTGAGCTACGCCGACTTCGCCGCCTGGCAACGCCAGTTGCCCGCCGCCGTGCTGGAAAACCTGCGTGCCTACTGGTCCTACCAGCTGCGTGGCAAGCTGCAGGCCCTGGAACTGCCACTCAACCGCCCACGGGCGGCGGTCCATGTCTTCACCGAAGCCACCCATGAGTTCGTCATCGAGGCGGCGCTGGTCAAGCGCCTCGGCGATCTGGCCCGCGAGGTCGGCGTCGGTACCGACAGCCTGGCCCTGAGTGCCTTCACCGCCCTGCTGCGGCGTTATGCCGGGCACGACGAACTGGTCGTCGGCACCAGCGCGGCATGCCGCGAACCGGCCCTGCAGGACGTGGTGGGGCCGCTGGACAACCTGGTGGTGATCCGCAGCCACTGCGACAGCGACACCACCCTGCTGGCGCTGCTGGAGCAGACCGCCGGCACCCTTTCCGACGCCCGGCGGCATCGGCACATGCAGTTCGACCAACTGGTGCTGGCGCTCAATCCGGCCAAGGACATGAGCCGCACCGCACTGTTCGACGTGCTGTTCAACTTCCAGCAGGCCAGTAACCAGCGCACCCTGGTGGCCGGGCTCGAGGTCAATACCCTGGAAACCAACCTGGGTTATGGCAAGAACGACCTGCACCTGTTGATCGATGCCGGCGAACAGCAATGGCGCGGGCACCTGGCCTACAACGCCGACTTCTTCGACCCCGAGTTCATCCACCAACTGATGCGGCACTACGTGCGCCTGTTGCAGGCGCTCGTCGACACCCCGCAGTTGCGGGTCGATGATGTCGCCCTGCTGGACGCGGTCGAGCGCCAGCGGCAGATTCTCTATTTCAATGACACCGAGGCCGCCTGGCCCGACACCCTGACCCTGCACCAGATCTTCGAGGAGCAGGCCCGCCAGACGCCGGACCGTATCGCCGTCAACCTGGGCGAGGAACGCCTGAGCTATCGCCAGCTCAACGAACAGGCCAACCGCCTGGCGCACAGCCTGCGCGATGCCGGCGTCCAGCCGCAGGAACTGGTGGCCATCGTCCTCGAACGCTCGCTGGCCATGATCGTTGCCACGCTGGCGGTGCTCAAGGCCGGCGCCGCCTACGTACCGATCGATCCCGCTTCGCCGGCCGAGCGTATCGCCTACGTATTGCGCGACAGCGGCGCACGCAAGGCCGTCGCCGGCCGGGAAACCAGCCCGGCGCTGCTGGCGCTCGGGATCGAAGTCTTCTCCAGTGACGCCCACGCGGACACCGGGGGCAGTCCCCGGGATCTGGCCAACCTGCCCAACCTCAACGCCCCGGACCATCTGTGCTATGTGATCTATACCTCGGGCTCCACCGGCGAACCCAAGGGCGCGTTGCTCGAACACCGCAACGTGGTACGCCTGCTGCACAACAATCGCTCGGCCTTCGATTTCAGTGCCGAGGATGTCTGGTCGCTGTTCCATTCCAACGCCTTCGACTTCTCGGTCTGGGAAATGTACGGTGCCCTGCTTTTCGGCGGCCGCCTGACCCTGGTGCCCGAGGCCCTGCGTCGCGATCCGGGGAACTGCTGGCGTTCCTCGAACGTGAACAGGTGAGTGTGCTCAACCAGACGCCGTCGGCCTTCCTGCAACTGAGCGCGGCCGCACTGGCCGGCCACGATGTACGCCTGGAACGCCTGCGCTATGTGATTTTCGGCGGTGAAAGCCTGGAACTGGGCAAGCTCGATGCCTTCCATCGTGCCTTCCCCCAGGTGGCGCTGGTGAACATGTACGGCATCACCGAAACCTGCGTGCACGTGACCTACAAGGCGATCGGCGCGGCGGACATCGCCGCCGGCATTTCCAATGTCGGGCGGCCGATCCCGACCACCGTGGCCTACATCCTCGACGCCCAGCAACGGCTGCTGCCGATCGGCGTGGCCGGGGAAATCTGCGTGGGCGGGCTGGGGGTCGGCCGCGGCTACCTGAACCGCGAGGCGCTGACCGCCGAACGGTTCATCGCCGACCCAATGCGCCCCGGCGAACGCCTGTACCGCTCCGGTGACCTCGGCAAGCTGCTGGACAACGGCGAAATCATTCACCTGGGCCGGATGGACGCCCAGGTGAAGATTCGCGGCTTCCGTATCGAACTGGGGGAAATCGAGGCCAAACTGCTGGCCTGCGACGGCGTGCGTGAGGCGCGGGTGCTGGCCCGCGATGATGCGGCCCAGGGCAAGCGCCTGATCGCCTACCTGATCCCGCAATCCTCGAACCGCCTGGACGTGGCAGCGCTGCGCAAGCAACTGGGCGCCACCCTGCCCGACTACATGATTCCCACGGCCTTCGTCAGTGTGGCCGCCTACCCGCTCACCGGCAACGGCAAGCTGGACCAGGACGCGCTGCCGGCGCCGGATCTGGACGCCATGTCCGAGCGCGGCTACACCGCGCCCGAAGGTCCCACCGAACAGGCCCTGGCGCAGATCTTCCAGGAACTGCTGGGGCTGGAGCGCGTCGGTCGCCACGACAGTTTCTTCGAACTCGGCGGCCACTCCCTGCTGGCCGCGCAACTGGTGTCCCGCGTACGCCAGCAACTGGGCGGCGAGATGATGCTGCGCCAGCTGTTCAGCCATCCGACGGTGGCGGAGCTGGCGCGCGTGGTCAGTGGCCTGCAAACGGCCGCCAGCGACAGCATCACCGTCGTCGAGCGCGACGTGCCACTGGCGCTGTCGTTCGCCCAGCAGCGCCTGTGGTTCCTCGACCAGCTCGATCCCGGTGCCAGCAGTGCCTACCATATGCCGATGTCGCTGCTGTTGCGTGGCGATCTCGACCGCAGCGCGCTGAAAGCCGCGCTCGACCGCCTGGTGGCGCGCCACGAAAGCCTGCGCACCACCTTCCAGCGCCAGGGCGAGCAGCCGGTGCAGATCATCGCCCCGGCCGATTGCGGTTTCAGCCTGGCCGAACAGGACCTGCGCGCGCTGTCCTACGAGCAGGCCAGCCTCAGTGCCTCGCGCATCGGCAACAATGAAGCGACGGAGCCCTTCGACCTGCAACGCGGCCCGCTGATTCGCGGACGCCTGTTGCGCCTGGCCGATGACGAGCACATCCTGCTCATCACCCAGCACCACATCATCTCCGATGGCTGGTCGGTGGGCGTACTGGTCAAGGAATTCACCGAGCTTTACCGGGCCTTCAGCCAGGGCCAACCGGACCCGCTGCCGGAGCTGTCGATCCAGTATGCCGACTATGCCGCCTGGCAGCGTCGCACCTTCACCGGCGAGTACCTGGCCGAACAGGCCGAGTTCTGGCGCGGCCACCTCGGCGGAGCGCCGGCGCTGCTGTCGCTGCCCACCGATCGGCCACGTCCGGCGGTGCAGAGCTACCGCGGCGGCGACGTGCCGGTACAGATCGCTCCGGCGCTGTACCAGCGCCTGGAACGCTTCTGCCAGGCCAACAACGTCACCCTGTTCATGGCGCTGCTCAGTGCCTGGTCGGTGCTGATGGCCCGCCTGGGCAATGAACGCGACGTGGTGATCGGTGTGCCGACGGCCAACCGTGGCCGCACCGAAACCGAAAACCTGATCGGTTTCTTCGTCAATACCCTGGCCCTGCGCGTGGACCTGGGGCAGAACCCGAGCGTCGGGCAGTTGCTGGCACAGGTCCGTCAGACCCTCCTGGCGGCCCAGGAGCATCAGGACATTCCGTTCGAGCAGGTGATCGAGGCGTTGCAGCCACCGCGCTCGCTGAGCCACAACCCGCTGTGCCAGGTCGCCCTGTCGCTGGACAACACGCCGGTCGGTGCCGAGCAAAGCCTGCCCGGGCTGAACGTGATCCCCGTGGCCCAGGCCCATGAAACCGCACAATTCGACCTGATGCTGACCCTGGGCAGCGAAGGCGGCAACCTGAGCGGGGTGATCGAATATGCCAGCGACCTGTTCGACCGCGGCACTGTCGAACGCTTCGCCCAGCACTTCCAGACTCTGCTCGAGGCGCTGGTGGCGGATGTCGAGCAGCCGGTGCTCGGCCTGCCCTTGCTGACCCCGGCGCAACGCCAGGCCTCGCCGGCCCTGCGGCCGCCCAAGGCGGTGTTCCCGGTCGAGCAGTTGATTCACCAGCGTTTCGAAGCCCAGGCGCAAGCGCACCCACAACGCACCGCCCTGGTCTTCGGCGAACAGACACTGAGCTACCAGGCGCTCAACCGCCGCGCCAACGGCATCGCCCGTGCCCTGCTCGCCCAGGGTGTGCGCCCCGATGACCGGGTGGCAATCCTGTCGTTGCGCGGTGTCGACCTGCTCTGCGCGGTGCTGGCGGTGCTCAAGGCCGGCGCGGCCTATGTGCCGCTGGACCCGGCCTACCCGGCCGAACGCCTCGGCTACCTGCTGGACGACAGCGCGCCAGTGGCGCTGCTGGCCCAGGCCGACTGCCTCGACGCCCTGCCGCCGCATGCCGTACCGGTGTTGACACTCGATGAGCTCAACCGCGCGGACGCCGCCAGTGACAGCAGCCTCGACCGCAACCCACAGGCCGATGAGCTGGGCCTGACACCACGGCACCTGGCGTATGTCATCTACACCTCGGGTTCCACCGGCCTGCCCAAGGGGTGCTGGTGGAACACGGCAACGTCGCCCGCCTGTTCGACGCCACCGCCGAGCTGTTCGACTTCGATCACAACGACACCTGGACGCTGTTCCACTCCTTCGCCTTCGACTTCTCGGTCTGGGAAATCTGGGGCGCCCTGAGTTACGGCGGCAAGCTGGTGATCGTGCCGAGTGACGTCGCCCGTTCGCCGGACGACTTCTACGCGCTGGTCTGCCAGCAGCAGGTCACGGTGCTGAACCAGACGCCGAGCGCCTTCCGCCAGTTCATCGAAGCCCGCGGCCGCAGCGCGCAGGAGCATGCGCTGCGGGAAGTGATCTTCGGTGGCGAGGCCCTGGACTTCCGCAGCCTGCGGCCGTGGACGGCGACCACCCCGCTGTCGCGTACCCGCCTGGTGAACATGTACGGGATCACCGAGATCACCGTGCACGCCACCTACTACCCGGTCAGCCAGGCCGAGATCGACGCCGCCGCGCCCAGCCTGATCGGCCCGGCGCTGCCGGACCTGTGCCTGCGCATCCTCGACGACTACCAGCAGCCGGTACCGGTGGGCGTCAATGGCGAGATCTACATCGGGGTGCCGGGGTCGCCCGGCATTACCTGAACCGCGACGCGTTGAATGCCGAACGGTTCATCGCCGACCCCTACTCCGACCTCCCCGGTGCGCGGCTCTACCGCACCGGTGACGTCGCCCGCTACCGTGCCGATGGTGGCGTGGTCTACGTCGGTCGCAACGACTCGCAGATCAAGATCCGTGGTTTCCGTATCGAACTGGGTGAAATCGAAGCGCAACTGCAGGCCTGCACCGGTGTGCGCGAAGCCATGGTGATCGTGCGCGAGGACCAACCCGGCGACAAACGCCTGGTGGCCTACCTGATCGCCGAGGACGGCAGCAGCCTCGATGCCTCGGCCCTGCGCAGCCATCTGGCCAGCGTCCTGGCCGAACATATGCTGCCGAGTGCCTTCGTGACCCTCGCCGCCTGGCCGCTGACCACCAATGGCAAGCTGGACCGTGCGGCGCTGCCGGCACCGGACCGCGATGCCGCGGTGAGCCGCGACTACGAGGCGCCGTTGGGCGAGATCGAACTCACCCTGGCCCAGGCCTGGCAGGAACTGCTCGGTATCGAGCGTGTGGGGCGCCAGGATCACTTCTTCGAACTCGGCGGTCACTCCTTCCTGGTCATCAGCCTGATCGAGCGCCTGCGCCAGGCCGGCCTGCAACTGGACGTGCGCACGGTGTTCTCGGCACCGACCCTGCAAGCCATGGCCACCGTGCTGGCCGGTGGCGACAATGCCGAACGGCAGGTGCCGGCCAACCTGATCCCGGCCGATTGCACGGCCCTGACGCCGGACATGCTGCCGCTGGTGACCCTGAGCCAGCAGGAGATCGAGCAGATCGTCGCCGATGTGCCCGGTGGCGCGGCCAACGTGCAGGATATCTACCCGCTGTCGTCCTTGCAGGAAGGCATCCTGTTCCACCACCTGTTGCAGTCCGAAGGCGATGCCTACCTGATGCGCACCGTGGTGACCTTCACCAGCCGCACCCTGCTCGATGACTTCCTCGGCGCGGTGCAGGTGGTGATCGACCGCCATGACATCCTGCGTACCGCCCTGCGCTGGCAAGGCCTGCCGCAACCGGTGCAGGTGGTCCATCGTCGCGCCCGGCTGCCGGTGGTCACACTCGACTGCGCGCCCGGCGTGGACGCCTTGCAGATGCTGCGTGAACGAACCGACACCCACCATTTGCGCCTGGACCTGCAACAGGCGCCGCTGATCGCCGCGTACGTCACCTACGATGCCCCGCGCGAACAGTGGCTGCTGGCGTTGCTCGACCATCACCTGGTCAGCGACAACGTGACCTTGCGCCTGATCATGCGCGAGATCCAGGCGGTCCTGGCCGGGCAGGCCGACCAACTGCCACCGTCCCAGCCGTACCGCAATTTTATCGCCCAGGCCGCCAGCATCTCCCAGGCCGAGCATGAAGCCTACTTCCGCCGCCTGCTGGCGGATGTCGACGCCACCACTGCGCCCTACGGCGTGCTGGATGTGCATGGCAACGGTGCCGGGATCCAGCGTTCGGTGCAGCACCTGAGCGAAGACCTCAGCCAGCGCGTGCACCGCAGTGCACGGGCCCAGGGCGTACCGACCTCGGTACTGTTCCATGCGGCCTGGGGCCTGGTGGTCGCGGCCACCAGCGGACGCGACGACGGGATCTTCGGCACCGTGCTGTCGGGCCGTTCCCAGGGCACCACCGGCGCCGACCAGGCATTGGGGATGTTCATCAACACCCTGCCGATGCGCATTCGCCTGCAACACACCAGCGTGCGCGATATCGTCCAGGATGCCTACCAGCAGCTCAGCGAACTGCTGACCCACGAACAGGCGCCGCTGGCCCTGGCCCAGCGATGCAGTGCGGTGGATGCCGCGCTGCCGTTGTTCACGGTGATCCTCAACTGCCGCCACGGCGATCTGGTCAACGCCTCCGGGGAGGACGTCGAGGACATGGCGGACCATGACGGCATCCACTTCCTCGCCTCGGAAACCCGTACCAACTATCCGATCGAGATTGCCGTGGCCAACGTCGGCGAGGTGTTCTCCCTCACCGCACAATCGATCAGCGGCATCGACCCGCACTGCATCGCGGCCTACCTGGGCCAGGCCGTTGCCGAACTGGTCGATGCCCTTGAACAGGACCCCGCACGCCCGGCCGCCGACCTGAAGGTCGTGCCCGAAGCCGAACGGCAACGGTTGCTCAACGACTTCAACGACACCGCCACCGACTTCGGACCGGCCCAGCCGATCCATGCCCTGTTCGAGGCCCAGGTCCGTGCCAACCCCGACGCCGTGGCCCTGGTCTGCGAAGACCGCCAGTTGAGCTATCGCCAGCTCAACCGCCGCGCCAACCATCTGGCCCGGCAACTGCTGGCACTCGGCGTACAACCGGACGAACGCGTGGCCATCTGCGCCGAACGCAGCCTCGACATGATCGTCGGCCTGCTCGGCGTGCTCAAGGCCGGGGCCGCCTATGTCCCCATCGACCCGGCCCACCCGGCCGAGCGCATGGCCTTCATGCTCCAGGACAGCCAGCCACGGGCAGTGCTGACCCAGGCCGCGCTATCGCTGCCGGCCGGCGACCTGCCGCTGTTGCTGCTGGACACCGCCGAATCGCTGCAGGCCGTACAGGATGAGGCCTTCGACGCCAACCCGGTCGTTGCGGACCTGACGCCTGAGCACCTGGCCTATGTGATCTACACCTCCGGCTCCACCGGCCAATCCAAGGGCGTGATGGTCGAGCACCGCTCGGTGTTCAACTTCTGGCACGTGCTGACCCGCACCACCCACCAGCACTGCCCGACACCCGCCACCGTGGCGCTCAATGCCGGCTTCTTCTTCGACATGTCGATCAAGGGCATCTCGCAGCTGTTCTCCGGGCACAAGCTGGTGATTATCCCGCAACTGATCCGCGCCAGCGGCAGCGAGCTGCTCGACTTCCTCGAACAGCACCAGGTGCACGCCTTCGACTCGACCCCGTCGCAGCTCGACACCCTGCTCGCCGCCGGCCTGCTGGAGCGTCGCAGCTACCAGCCGGTCAGCGTGCTGCTCGGTGGCGAGGCAATCAACGCCAGTACCTGGGAGAAGCTGCGCAACTGCCAGAGTATCCGCTTCTACAACATGTACGGCCCGACCGAGTGCACGGTGGACGCGACCCTCGACCTGATCCGCGACCTCGGAGAGAAACCGAGCATCGGCCGGCCGTTCGCCAACGTCCAGGTGCATGTCCTCGATGCCCGGGGCGAGCCCGCGCCGCTGGGCGTGGCCGGGGAAATCCATATCGGCGGCGTCGGTGTGGCCCGTGGCTACCTCAACCGCGACGCGCTGAGTGCCGAACGCTTTATCGCCGACCGCTTCAGCAAGGTGCCCGGGGCCCGCCTGTACAAGACCGGCGACCTGGGTCGCTGGCTGGCCGACGGCACCCTGGAATACCTGGGTCGCAACGACTTCCAGGTGAAGATCCGCGGTTTCCGCATCGAACTGGGGGAAATCGAGAATGCCCTGCTGGCGGTTCCGGGTGTTCGCGAAGCGGTGGTCATCGCCCGCGATGACAGCCAGGGTGACTCGGATAACCAGCGGCTGGTCGCCTATGTCTGCGGCGAGCCGGTGCCGGCCGAGCAGTTGCGCAGTGCCTTGCTGGGCGGTCTGCCGGAATACATGGTGCCCAGCGCCTTTGTGCATCTGGACAAGCTGCCATTGACCGCCAACGGCAAGCTCGACCGTCGCGCCCTGCCCGCTCCTGGCCAGGACGCCCTGGCCAGCAAGGCCTACGAGGCGCCGCAAGGCGAGACCGAGGAGGCCATCGCCGAGATCTGGAAAGGCCTGCTGCACCTGGACCAGGTCGGCCGGCATGACGGTTTCCTCGAACTGGGCGGACACTCGCTGCTGGCCGTGCAGTTGCTCTCGCGGCTGCGCCGCAAGCTCGGCGCCCGGATCAGCCTGCGCGAGCTGTTCGACGACCCCACCGTGCGGGGCCTGGCCGCGCTGGTCAACGCCAGCGCACCGAGCGAGGCACAATCGATTCCCCGGGCCAACCGCTCGGGTCGGCTGCCGCTGTCGTTCGCCCAGCAACGCCTGTGGTTCCTCGATCACCTCGATCACGCCGCCGGTGCCGCCTACCACCTGCCGATGGCCCTGCGCCTGAGCGGCCGGCTGGACAAGGTGGCCTTGCAGGCGACCCTGGATCGCCTGGTCATGCGCCACGAAACCCTGCGCACCCGTTTCGAACTGGTGGATGGCGAGCCGCTGCAGAAAATCGCTCCGGCCGATACCCGCTTCCCGCTGACGGAACAGGACCTGCGTGCGCTGTCGGCCGAGTCCCGCGAGGCCACGCTGGCCCGTCTCGGCCAGGACAATGCCACACAACTGTTCGACCTGAGCCAGGGGCCGCTGGTGCGCGGCCAACTGCTGCAAGTGGCGGACGACGAGCATGTGTTGCTGATCACCCTGCACCACATCGTTTCCGACGGCTGGTCCAACAGTGTCCTGGCCCATGAAGTGAGCGTGCTGTACAACGCCTTCAGCCAGGGGCAGAAGGATCCGCTGCCGGCCCTGGCGCTGCAGTACGTGGATTATGCCGCGTGGCAGCGTCAGGCCCTGGACGGCCCGGCGCTGCAGGCCCAGGTCGACTTCTGGCGCAAACACCTGGAGGGTGCGCCCACTCTGCTGAGCCTGCCGCTGGATCGGCCACGTCCGGCGATCCAGAGTTATGCCGGCGGCATCGTCGAGTGCGCCTTCTCGCCAAGCCTGAGCGCCGACCTGCGCGCCTTCAGCCAGGCCCAGGGCAGCACGCTGTTCATGGTGCTGCTGGCCGGCTGGTCGGTATTGATGCACCACCTCAGCGGCCAGCACGATGTGGTGGTCGGCACCCCCGTGGCCAACCGCCAGCGGCCGGAACTGGAGTCGTTGATCGGTTTCTTCGCCAACACCCTGGCGCTGCGTATCGGTACCGACCGCGAGCTGCGGGTGAGCGACCTGCTCGGCAGGATCAAGGACCTGACCCTGGCGGCCTACAGCCATCAGGACCTGCCCTTCGAGCAGGTGGTCAGCGCCCTGCAACCGACCCGCAGCATGAGCCACAGTCCGTTGTTCCAGGTGATGCTGAGCCTGGACAACACCCCACCGGCTCCGCTGCAACTGCCCGGGCTGCAGGTGGCGTCCCTGGACAGCGCCCACCGCACCACGCAGTTCGACCTGTCGTTGTCGCTGGTGGACACCGGCGAACGTATCCGCGGCAGCCTGCAATACGCCAGCGACCTGTTCGACGTCAGCACCGTGCAGGCCATTGCCGAGCTGTTTGCCAAGGTCCTGGAAAATCTGCTGGGCGATGCACAGCAGTCCATCGGCCAGTTGCTGGAGAACACGCCGGCATTGCCGCGTTCGGCCGATGCCGTGGCGATCGCGGCACCGGTCGAGGAGCCGCGGCCCGAGCCGCGGCCTTACGAGGCGCCGCTGGGCGATACCGAAATCGCCATCGCCCAACTCTGGAAGGAGCTGTTCAAACTGGAGCAGGTCAGCCGGCATGACGATTTCTTCAGCCTCGGCGGTATTTCGCTGATGGCCGTGCAGATGGCCTCGCGCCTGCGCAAGGTGCTCGGCAAGCCGATCGCGGTGCGTGACCTGTTCGTCGAGCCGACCATCGCCGGCTTCGCCCGGACCCTGGACGGCCAGGCGCGTCCCGGTCAGCACGGCAACCTGGTGGCTGTGCGCCGCACGGGCTCGCAACGACCGTTGTTCCTGGTCCACCCCCTGGGCGGTGAAGTGCAGTATGCCCGCGATCTGGCTCCGGCACTGGACCCGCAGGTACCGGTCTACGGCCTCGCCGCCAGTGGCCTGGTCGCCGGGGAAACGCCGCTGTTCGAGGTGCCGGCCATGGCCGCGCGCTACCTGGCAGCCATTCGCCAGGTCCAGCCGCAAGGCCCTTACCGGATCGCCGGCTGGTCGGCCGGTGGCCTGATCGCCTATGAAATGGCCAGGCAGTTGCAGGCCGCGGGTGAGTCCCTGGAGTTCGTCGGCATCATCGACGCTTCGGCACGTCCCGAGCCGGCCCCGGCGCAGTCCTTGAGCGAAGCGCAGTTCCTGATGGCCTGGCTGCCTACGCAGGTCGAACCCCAGGTGCGGCAGCAACTGGCCGCACTGGCGCAGGAGAATGCCATCGAGGCGATGCTGGCGTTGTGCATGACTCATCGCCTGCTTCCGCAAGAGCTGCCCCAGGACGTCGATGCCGACCTGCTGCGGAGCCATCTCGCGGTGGCCTATGCGATACGCCTGGCCATTGGCGCCTATGTGAGCCCGGCCAGCTCGCTCAAGGTCTCGCTGTTCACCGCCAGCGGGCAGGAACGCAACGATCCGCTGTTGGGTTGGGGGCGTTGCTGGAAGCCGCGCCAGTCGTCACGGCACTTCCCGGAACGCACAACACGCTGGTCCAGCCACCCCATGTCGGGGCCCTGGGCCAGGCGATCTCCCGGGCGTTGAGGGAGAGTGCCGTTCAATCATCCTGATGGAGAAGCGCTTCACTCTGGGAAAGTCGGCGCCAGCTAAACTGGCGCCGGCTCAGCCGTGTAGGATGTCCCTGTTTTCTACTACAGACTTATCCTACGTAGCTGGGTCTAATGATTCAGTACTGAATCGTTTTTGTGGATGGATTCACACGTCATGCCTGGGCTGCCAGGTATCAGGCAAGAAATGGTTTGAGCGTCGAAGGGTAATGGACGGATCGCCTCTGCCCTGCCGACAGAATTGCAAGCTATTACTGATATGCAGGATCAGCATATGAGCCCACGAACGAATGTCAAAGAAGCAAAGAACGCCCATATCTATCAAGAACTGGGGAGACTGATTTCCAGCATCGGGGACGAGACGTTTCTGAGCAACATGCATCAGTTGGTCAACGCCTCGGTGGCTGTCAGCCGGATCGAACTCAGCGAATGGACCGTCGACGACAGCCAGTCGTCGGTTGTCGATGTCCAACTGCTGGGGCATGCGGGCCTCGAATTGAGCCCGCAAATGCAGGCGGTCTGTCCGACCAACGCCATGCACCGCAACGACCACCCTCTGGTCAAACGGGTGCTGGAGGTGCAGGACGCACTGCTGATTCATCTGAACGCCCGGATGAAAGACGAGAAAGACAACAATTGCCTCGGCACGTCCCATCAATGCAGTCTCATTTCACGCAAGGCCAACCGTTGCTGCGTGATCTCGCTGCACCGCCCGCGGGTGGAACGCGATTACTCCCTGCAGGAGCTGTCCTTCCTCAAATGCCTCTCCGAGACGTTGCTGCCGCTGGCGCAAAGACACGCCCGTGCCTGTCGACAGGCCAGCGCCAGAAACCCGCAGGGCAAGACAGCCCATGCCTCGAGCCTGGAACAGACACAACTGCAACAGGAGTTCGGTGAGCGCTTAAGTGCCTGCGAGATCACGTTGTCGGCACGGGAAAAGGAGGTCTGCCTGGGATTGCTGGCCGGCGGTACCGTACCCGAGATCGCGGAGAAACTCTGCGTCAAGAACAGTTCCATTGAAACCTACCTCAAGCGCTCCGCCGCCAAACTGGGTGTCAGCGGGCGACATGGATTGGCCAAGTGGATGATAGGAGCAGAATGAACAGATCCCTCAGTCCCTGGTTGCTGGCCGCGCTGGCCCTGGGCGGTTGCTCGCTGATTCCGGACTACCAGCGCCCGGCGGCGCCGGTCGCCGCCCAATACCCCGGCACACCCGATCAGGCCACGGCCCCGGCGACGCTGGCGGCGGACGTCGGCTGGCGAGAGCTGTTTCGCGACCCGACACTGCAACAACTGATCGAAAGCGCCTTGCGCAACAATCGCGACTTGCGCGTGGCGGCCCTCAACGTCGAGGCCTTCCAGGCGCAATACCGGATCCAGCGCGCCGACCTGTTCCCGGCGATCAGCGCCACTGGCAGCGGCACGCACCAGCGCGTGCCGGCCAGCATCACTCAGACCGGCAAGGCGGCCATCAGTCACAGCAACTCGGTGACGCTGGGCATCAGCGCCTACGAGCTGGACCTGTTCGGGCGTGTCCGCAGCCTGAGCGACCAGGCCCTGCTGACCTACCTGTCCACCGAGCAGGCCCGCCGCAGTACCCAGCTGAGCCTGATCGCCAGTGTCGCCAATGCCTACCTGACCTGGCGCGCCGACCAGGAACTGCTGGCCCTGACCCGGGACACCCTCGCCTCCTACGAG
The DNA here is from genome assembly GCF_055390395.1 of Pseudomonas sp. Tof1. Classification (NCBI taxonomy): domain Bacteria; kingdom Pseudomonadati; phylum Pseudomonadota; class Gammaproteobacteria; order Pseudomonadales; family Pseudomonadaceae; genus Pseudomonas; species Pseudomonas sp. Tof1. The sequence goes on from NZ_AP024344.1 coordinate 3,404,538, forward strand.
CAGAGCCTGCGCCTGACCGAACACAGCAACCAGGTCGGTACGGCCTCGGCCCTGGCCCTTAGCCAGTCGCGCACTTCGGTGGAGAGCGCCAGGGCCAGCCTGGCGACCTTCCAGCGCCAGGTCGCCCAGGACCTCAACAACCTGACCCTGCTGGTGGGAGCACCGGTGGCGGACAGCCCGTCCAGCCAGCCGCTGGCCGCCGACTGGATCGCCGAACTGCCGGCGGGGCTGCCTTCGGACCTGCTGCAGCGACGTCCGGACATTCTCCAGGCCGAATACCAGCTGCAGTCGGCCAATGCCAGCATCGGGGCCGCCCGCGCGGCGTTCTTCCCGAGCATCACCCTCACCGCCAACGCGGGCACCTCCAGCAATGAATTGTCGGGGCTGTTCAAGGGCGGCTCGGGAAGCTGGCTGTTCCAGCCGCAGATCAACCTGCCGATTTTCAACGCCGGCAGCCTGCGGGCGAGCCTGGACTACGCGAAGATCCAGAAGGACATCCGCGTTTCGCAGTACGAGAAATCGATCCAGACCGCCTTCCAGGAGGTCTCCGATGGCCTGGCCGCCCGCCAGACCTACAAGGACCAACTGCAGGCGCAGGACGCTCTGGTACAGGCCAACCAGGCGTATTACCGCCTGGCCGAGCGTCGCTATCGCGTCGGCGTCGACAACAGCCTGACCTTTCTCGATGCCCAGCGCTCGCTGTTCAGTTCCCGACAGACCCTGATCACCGACCGGCTGGCGCAACTGAGCGCCGAGGTCAATCTGTACAAGGCCCTGGGCGGAGGCTGGATGGAGCGCGGCGGCAAGAACCTCTGAGGAGCAGACGATGGGCTGATGCGGGCGCTCGCGGCGATCATCGCGCCTGGGCCCGCATCGCCATCGCTCGCACCGCCGCTACCACCCTCAGGGAATGCAGGCCTCGCCGGCATGGCGCTTGAGCCACTGGCGCAATTCGGTCTTGAGGATCTTGCCGACGTTGTTCCTGGGCAAGGTGCTGCAGAGGATGTACCTGTTCGGTTTCTTGAATGTCGCCATGCGCTGGATGAACCAGGCGTCGAGCGAGGATTCATCGAGCGTCCCGGCACTACGTGGCACGACGAACGCCACCACCGACTCGCCCAGCTCGGCATCGGGTTGCCCCACCACGCAGACATCGAAGACCTGCGGATGCTGCGCCAGCACTTCCTCGACCTCCCTTGGATACACGTTGACTTCACCGCTGATGATCACGTCCCTGGCCCGGTCAGTGAGCGTCAGGTAGCCGGCATCGTCGATAAAGCCCACGTCGCCGGTCAGCAACCAGCCATCCACCAGGGTACGCCGTGTTGCCAGGTCGGTCCCCCAGTAGCCGCGCATGACCGTGGGCCCACGCACGGCGATTTCCCCCAACTGCCCGCACGGCAGCGGCTCATGTCCGGCGTCCAGCACACGCAGTTCCAGGCACGCCAGGGCCCGCCCCACGGACGCGGCCAGCCTGGTCCAGTCGGGGTGGCTTCGAGCCGCGACCACCTCACGGGACAGGCTGCTGATCAACGGGCTTTCGCCTTGACCGTAGATCTGCACCAGCCGCGGACCGAACGTGTCGAGCGCTTCTTCCAGATCCGCCAGGTACATGGGCGCGGCGCCATAGACAATGGTCTTGATGCCCTCGCCGCCATAGCCCTGGCGGCGGGCCTGCTCGACCATCTGCCGCAGCGTGGCCGGTGCCACGAAGACACAGACACGCTCCAGTCGTGCGGCCAGCTCGAACAACTCATCGGCGTTGAAACCGCGGGAATCCGGGACTACGTGACGGGCGCCGCAGCGCACGTGGATGCAGCTCAACAGGCCGGAACCATGGGACATCGGCCCGGCATAGAGCACGGCATCCTCGGCGCTGACCGGGTCGACATCCAACTGATAGCACAGCGACATGGCAACCAGATTGCCATGACTGAGCATCACCCCCTTGGGACGCCCGGTCGTGCCCGAGGTATAGAACAGCCACGCCAGGTCGTCGGCATGCCGTGGGCAGGGCGTGTCCGGCAGTACCGCATCCATCGGAGCGAGCGCGCCCATGTCCTCCCGTTCCAGCTCACGACATCCGCGGGGCAAGGCCTCGCGCGGGAACAGTCCGCCGTTATCGGTAAAGATCAGCCGGGCCTGGGCGTCGCCGATGATGCAGCTGGCTTCGCTGGGGTGCAGCTTGCAGTTGATCGGCACCGCCACGGCACCGACCCACCAGATGGCATGGAGCAGTTCGAGGTATTCACAGCAGTTGGGCATGAACAACGCGATGCGGTCGCCGGGAACGATGCCGTGCTCGCCGGTCAGATAGGCGGCACGGTGGCGGACCAGTGCGGCAAAAGTGCCATAGTCGGCCACCTCCCGCGTTCCCTCGAACAAGGCGGGCCGCTGCGGACAACGCCGGCCGGCGTCATCCAGCCAGTTGGCGATATTCATTGCTCAGCTCCTGCGTGCCTGAAGGAGCGAGGTGCGGGCCTTTTCCCTGTTGGCGGCACAATCGCCGGGACACGCGAAAGGCAAACAGCTGGCCGCGACAATGGGGACACGGTCATGGATCATGGCGATTTCCTTCTTGGATTGGCTGAAGCATCGATTACAATGGAATACCAACGGGATCGCTCGCCAGTTGGTACAACTACGTACATGGGGTACGTAAGCCAGCCTTGGGCTCATCAATAACAACGCCCCCACCGAATCAGGATGTCAATGAGCGCTATCGTGCAACAACAGGATCTGCAGCGCCTGGCATTCATGGCGTCACCCGCCCCCAGTTGATCACCGGCGACCGTGTGATACTCGACTGCAACGCCGCCTTCCTGGAACTGTTCGGTTACTCGCGCGAAGAGCTGCTGGGACAACTGACCCTGCTGATCCATCCTTCCCCGGATGACTACCGGGCCTTCGGCACTCGCAGTCGCAACGGGCTGCGGCGCAGCAAGAGCGGTTCCTACTCCGATGAGCGCCTGCTGCAGCGCAAGGACGGCGAGGTGTTCTGGGCCAGGTCGCAGGGCTATACCCTGACCCCGAGCGACCCGTTCAAGCTGATCGTCTGGCACCTGGAGCGCCTGGGCCGGATGCAGCGCATCGCCGTGGACCTCACGCCCCGCGAACGTGAGGTGTCGATGCACATCGTCAAGGGCCTGACCTGCAAGGAAGTGGCGAAGCAGCTGCAGATTTCCCATCGTACCGTGGAAGTCCACCGCGCCAGGCTGATGAAGAAACTCCAGGCCAGGAACAGCGTCGAGCTGGTGTCGAAGATCATTCTCGTCGATTGAGGCCTGCGCCCGCAGGCTTCGCCCCGCCCTGCCTCCCCTCCGGGCGTCACGCCTGCCGGGGGAACACCGGCTCGCCCAGGTTGAGCATCAGCCGGTTGGCCCAGGCGAAGATCGAAATGGCATGGATCAGGTCCAGCACCTGGCCATCGTCCAGCCCATGCTCGCGCAGTGCCAGGATGTGACCGGCGCCCAGGTTCGCCGGAGCCAGCGTCAGGTCGATGGAGAACTGCACGATGGCCCGCTCGCGGGGCGTCGTGCCGGCCATGGCCGGGTCGGCGAAGATCTCGCGGATCACGTCGTTGCGCTTGGCCAACTGCTCGAAGCGTTGCGCGTGGACCGAGGCGCAATAGACACAGCGGTTGATCCGCGAGACCACGGTGCTGGCCAGTTCGCGCTCGGCGCGGGACAGGCCGCCCGGGGCGTACATGATCGCGTTGAACGCCTGGGAGCGCTGGCGCAGGATGTCCGGGTGATGGCCCAGGGTCAGGTAATAGTCCGAGGTCTTGGCCTGCGGGTGACTCTCTTCGAGCACCGCGATCTGCTCCGGCGTGGCGCTTTGCAGGTCGATGGTCGGCAGCCAGGCTTTCCAGCCCAGCACTTCGTTGGTGAAACCATTGCTGCGGATCGGTTCGCTCATCAGGCGGCTCCTGCGCGGGACAAGGCCGTGAGGCCGGCGGCCAGGCGGACCTGGTAGGACACAAAGGCGATCAACTGCGCCAGGACGACGATCTCTTCGGTACTCAGCCCCTGCTGTTGCAGCGTTCGCAGTGCAGCCTTGTCGCCATGTACCGGGGACTCGATCAGCGTACGGGTAAAACCCAGTATCGCTGCCAGGCGGCTATCGCCCAGCGCTTCGAGGTTTCCCGCGTCGATGCTGGCCAGGGTGGTGTTGTCGATACCCTGTTCATGCAGTTGCGCCAGGTAGTGCGCGGCGAGCGCCGCCTGCGGAGTCAGTCGCGCCGCGTAGTAGGCCACCCACAGGCGCTCGCACAGCGACAGGTTGTTGCCCAGTTCGGCAGCGAAAAACAGCTCCTGGCTGCCCTGGGTCGCCGAGACGACTTTCTCCCGGGCATGGCGTACGTCGTGCAAGGCCGTGCCGGGCTGGAGGTTCAGCAGGCTGTCGAGCAGATCGGGCACGACAGCGTTGGCGGTGATGGAAGACATGAGGTTTCCTGCGGATCGATGACAGCCTTCCCGCCCAGGCAGGAAGGCATTGGGTTCAAGGTTGCTCGGTGACCATCAGCGCCGCGGTACGGTCGCTGACCAGCGGCTCGACCTTAAGGCCTTTGCGCGCAGCCCAGATATTCTGGTAGTGGAACAGCGGAATGATGCCGACATCGTCGCTGACCACTTTCACCGCATCCTGGAGGATCTTGCGCCGCCTGGCCTCATCGAATTCGGCGGTGGAATCGATCAGCGCCTTGTCCACCAGCGGGTTGCTGTAGCGCCCCCAGTTGGAGGCGCCCTGCCCCTTGCTGCTGTCGACGGTGGTGAGGATGTTGGTCAGCGCATAGGCCGCCTCGCCGGTGCCATTGCCCCAGGCGATCACGCTGACCGCCAGCTCGTTCTTGTTCGCCTTGCCGGCGTAGACCGCCCAGGGCAGCACTTCCAACTGCACCTTGAGACCGATGCGGGTCCAGAACTGGGCCACCGCCTGCAAGGTTTCCGGTGCCTGCGGGTAGCGGTCGCCGGGAACGTGCACGGTCAGCTGGAAGCCGTCCGGGAAGCCGGCCTCGGCCAGCAACGCCTTGGCCTGTTTCGGGTCGTAGGGAATGTTCTTCACCTGCGGGTTGTAGCCGAAGGTGTTGGCCGGCATCCACTGGTTGGCCTCGGTGACCGTACCCTGCATGATGCGCTGGTCGATGGCCTGGCGATTGATCGCCAGCGACAGCGCCTTGCGCACCCGCACGTCTCGCAACGGGTTCTGCGCCAGTGGCTTGCCGCTGTTGTCGCGAACGAACTCGTTCGGCCCCTCGCGGAAGCTCGGCTGGATGATCAGCGCGCGCAGGCCCTGGTAGGCGAAGACGTTGATCCCCGGGGTCTTGCGCAGGCGCTCGACATCGGTCGGCGAGACCTTGTCGATCACGTCGACATCGCCGGCCAGCAGCGCCGCCGTGCGGTTGGCGGCGTTGGCGATGAAGCGGAAGTCGACCTTGTCCCAGGTCGGCCTGGGGCCCCAGTAGCTGTCGTTGCGCGCGAAGATCGTGCGATCGCCCGGCACGTAGGACACGAAGCGATACGGCCCGGTGCCGATCAGGGCCTTGCCCGAGTTGTAGTCGGCGCTGCTGGCGGTGGCACCGGCATGGCGGCTGACGATGTAGATCGAGTCGACATCGGGCAGCAGGTTGGCGTTCGGTGTGCGGGTCTTGATCAGCAGCGTATGGGCATCCTTGGCCTGCACCGACTCCACGGTGCGCGTGGCCCCGGCGTAGGAAGCGACACTGCCCGGCACGTTGCGCGCCCGCTCGAAGGAGAAGACGAAGTCGTCGGCGGTCAGCGGCGTACCGTCCTGCCACTTGACGTCGTCGCGCAGCTCGAACTGCCAGGTGGTCGGGTCGAGCACCTTCCAGCTCCTGGCCAGGCCCGGCAGGGTCTTGTCATCGTGGCGATTGACCAGTGACTCGAAGGCGTGCAGCGCCACCGAGCGGTCGCCGGCATAGTTGTTCAGTTGCGGGTCGAGGGAGGAAACCGGGTCGGCGTAGCCGATGCGCAGGTCCTGGGCCGAGACGCCGCCGGCGGCCAGGAGCAGCGCCGAGGCGATCAGTGAGCGAACACGTGGTTGCATGGGTGATTCCTTGTACGCAATGGCGAAAAGCATGCCGGGCATCAGCGCGCCCGTTCAGGGATGCTCGTTGAGGTGACACGCACTCAGGTGGTTCGGCGAAACCTCCCTGAGGGCTGGAACTTCCTCGCGGCAACGCGCCGTGGCGCGCGGGCAGCGAGGATGGAAATGACACCCGCCGGGCGGGCTCAGCGGACTGGGGATTTCCCCTTGGATCGCGTCATAACGGGAATTGCGGACATCGAAGCGCGGAATCTGCGCCAGCAGGGCCTGGGTGTACGGGTGGTTGGCGCGGGCGAACAGCTCGTCCACCGACGCGCTCTCCACCACCCGGCCGAGGTACATCACCACCACGCGGTCGCACAGGTGCTCGACCACGCCAAGGTCGTGGCTGATGAACAGGTAGGTCAGGCCGAGCTGGTCGCGCAGGTCCATGAACAGATTGAGGATCTGCGCCTGGATCGACACATCCAGGGCCGCCACCGACTCGTCGCACACCAGCAGTTGCGGCTGCACCGCCAGGGCCCGGGCAATGCCGATGCGCTGGCGCTGGCCGCCGCTGAACTGGTGCGGATAGCGCTGGCGCAACTGCGGGTCGAGCCCGGCACGTTCGAGCTGGGCACAGACGTAGTCGTCGAAACCGCGCCGGTCGGTGAGACCGTGCAACAGCGCGCCCTCGCCGACGATACGATCGACCCGCAGGCGCGGATTGAGGCTGGCCGACGGGTCCTGGAAGATCATCTGCACCTTCAGGCGCACGGCCTGGCGCTGCCCGGCCGTCAGGCTGTCGAGGTCGAGGCCGTCGACCCGGACGCTGCCCGAGGACACCGGCAGCAACCCGGCGACCATCCGCCCGAGGGTCGACTTGCCGCAGCCCGACTCGCCCACCAGCCCGACCACTTCGCCGCGGGCGATGCGCAGGTCGACCCGGTCGACGGCGTGGGTCCGCAGTTGCGGGCGGGTCAGGCACAGGCGTTGCAGCAGGTGCTGAAGGGTACGCTCGCCAGGCGCCTTGCCAAAGGTCTTGCTGACCTGGTTCAGCTCGATGAGAGGTATCTGCTCACTGCGCATCGGCGGCTCCCGGGTGAAAACAGCGGACGATCCGTCCACGTGGCATCTGCAGGGGCTGAGGTTCTGCCGCGCACAACGGCGAAGCCCGCGCGCAACGGGCGGCGAAGGCACAGCCGACGGGCATCGACAGCAGATCCGGCGCCATGCCGGGGATCTGCCGCAGGCGCTGGCCTCGGCTGTTGCGGCTGGGCAGGCTGTCGATCAGGCCCTGGGTATAGGGGTGCTGCGGCTGGTCGAGGACATCGCCGACCGTGCCCTGCTCGACGATACGCCCGGCGTACATCACCGCCACGTCGTCGGCCAGGCCGGCCACCACCGACAGGTCGTGGGTGATCCAGATCAACGAGGTCCCCTGCTCGCGCACCAGTTGCTGCACCTGGCTGAGGATCTGCGCCTGGATCGTCACATCGAGGGCGGTGGTCGGCTCGTCGGCGATGATCAGGTCCGGCGCATGCAACAGGGCAATGGCAATCGCCACGCGCTGACGCATGCCGCCGGACAGTTGATGGGGATAGGCGCGCAGGCGCTCCTCGGGGCTGGCGATGCCCATTCGCGCCAGGGTGCGCGCGGCGTGCTCACGGGCCTCGCGCTTGCCCAGCGGTCGATGGGCACGCACCGCCTCGATCATCTGTGTATCGATGCGCAGCACCGGGTTGAGGGTCATCATCGGGTCCTGGAAGATCATCGCGATGCGGTTGCCCTGCAACTCGCGCCGTTGCGATGGCGAGAGCCGGGTCAGGTCGCGCCCCTGGAACAGCACCTGGCCGCCGCTGATCCGCCCGGGTGCATCGACCAGGCCGAGGATGGAGAAACCGGTGACCGACTTGCCGGAGCCGGATTCGCCCACCAGGCCGAGAATGCGCCCCGGCTGCACCCGCAACGACACGTCACGCACCGCCGGCAACACGCCGGCACGGGTGTGGAACGAGGTGCAGAGGTTGCGCACTTCGAGCGTCGGCACGCCGGTCTTGTCCGTTGCGGCGACAATCGCCGATTCAGGCAGGTTCATCGTTGCAGCCTCGGGTTCAGGACATCGCGCAGGCGGTCGCCCACCAGGTTGATCGCGACGATGGTGATCAGCAGCGCAAGGCCCGGAAACAGGCTGATCCAGTATTCGTTGCCGAGCATGTACTGGAAGCCGTTGGCGATCAGCAGGCCCAGCGAGGGTTCGGTCACCGGCACCCCCAGGCCCAGGAACGACAGGGTCGCCTCCAGGGTGATCGCCCGGGCGATCTGCAGCGCGCCGATGACGATCAGCGGCGGCAGGCAGTTGGGCAGGATGTGGCCGATGACGATCCGCCACGAACCGATGCCCTGCCCCCGCGCGGCGTCGACATATTCGCGACGACTCTCGGTCAGCGCCTGGCCACGGGCCGTGCGGGCGTAGTAGGCCCATTCGAGCAGTACCAAGGTGAGCATCACGTTGCCCACGCCCTTGCCCAGCCAGGCGAGGATCATCAGCGCCATGAGAATCACCGGGAACGACAGCAGCAGGTCGACCAGGCGCATCAGCAAGGCGTCGACCCAGCCGCCGACGTAGGCCGACAGCAACCCGAGCAGCGTGCCGATCAGCGCGGCGATCAGCGCCGAGCCGATGCCCACCCACAGACTGATGCGCAGCCCGTAGAGGATCGCCGACACCAGGTCGCGGCCCTGCCCGTCCGTGCCCAGCCAGTAGGTGTAGCCGCTGTCCATATTGGCGCTGCCCGGTGGCAGGCGCGCATCCAGCACGTTGAGCTGCATCAGGTCATAGGGGTTCTGCACCACGATCCAGGGGGCCAGCAGCGCCAGCAGCATCACCGCGAGCAACAGCACCAGGCCGGTCACGGCCGAGGGGGAGCCGAGGAACTCCACCAGCACCCGCCGCCACGGCGATTGCGCTGACAAACGATGGGCGAGCACGGCGGTCATCGGCCAGCCTCGATACGAACACGTGGGTCGAGCAGGTAATACAAACCGTCGACCACCAGGTTGAGCACGACGAAAATCACCACGACCACCATCAGATAGGCCACCACCACCGGACGATCCAGGGTGTTGATACTGTCCAGGATCAGCTTGCCGGCGCCCGGCCAGGAGAAGATGCTTTCGGTCACCACCGCATAGGCGATGGTCGAACCCAGTTCCATCGCCAGCACCGTCACCACCGGGATCATGGTGTTGCGCAGCACGTGCATGACCATCACCCGCAGCGGTGACAGGCCCTTGGCCCGGGCGAACCTGACGAACTCCTGGGGCAGCACCTCTCGCACGCCGGCGCGGGTCAGGCGCAGCACCAGGGAAATCTTGAACAGCGCCAGGTTCAGCGCCGGCAGCAACAGGTGCTGCAAGCCGTCGAGGGTCAGCCACGACCATTGCACGCCGAACAGCTCACGGGTGGCGCCACGGCCGCTGGCCGGCAGCCAGCCGAGGGTGATCGAGAACAGCAGGATCATCATCAGCGCGACCCAGAATGCCGGCAGCGAGAAACCGATGATGCTGCCGGCCATCATCAGTCGCGACAGCGGGTGCTCGGGGTATGTCCCGGCGAACAGGCCCAGCGGTACGCCGATCAGCACCGCCAGGCACAGCGCGCTGAACGCCAGTTCGAAGGTGGCCGGCAGGCGTTGCAGGATCAGGCGCATGGCGTCTTCGTGATAGACGAAACTCTGCCCGAGGTTGCCGTGCACGGCGCCCTTGAGGAAGATCAGGTACTGCTCCCACAGCGGCTTGTCCAGCCCCAGGTGGGCGATGGCCTGCAGGCGCTCGGCCTGGTTGAGGTCTTCGCCGACCAGGATGTCCATCGGGTTGCCGATCGCATTGAGGCCGATGAACACCACCAGTGTCATCAGCCAGATGACCAGCAGCGACTGGCCCAGCCGGCGCAGGGTCCAGCCGATCATTGCCGCATCTCGTGGGCGTCCGGCTGGCTGGCAACCCACTCGTCACCCAGCAGTTCCGGTTCGGCGTAGTCGCGCATGGCCGCGTAGTGCTGCTCGATATCGGCGTTGAACAACTCGCCGATCAGCGCCTGGGCCAATCGCTTGGCGCCCTCGCTGATCGCCGGAATGTCGCCCGATACCGCACCGAAGCTGAGGGCGGCGGGATAGCTGAAACAGTGGATGTGATTCAGGCCGGGACAGCTTCCGGGGATTTTTTCCTGGAACTCGAAGTTGCTGCCCAGGTCCGGCAGTTCCGCCAGCTCCGCGTCCGCCTCGTCGGCCGGGGCCTCGAAACGATCGCGCCAGGTCCGTACCTGCGCGCAAAACGGCGAGAACTCCGGGCGCAGACGGAAGTCGGTGCGAAAGCCGGTGGCGAACACCACGAAGTCGGCTTCCAGACGCGCGGTCGGCGTGTCCAGCCAGACGCCGCCGGCCGGGTTTGCCTGCACGGCCAGCAGCGGGCTGTTCAGCAGAAAACGCGCGCGGCCCGACTGCGAGACCCGCAAGGTACTGCCCCGTGGCGGTGGCACCTGCTGGGTGTTGAGATAGTTGCGCAGGCGCCATTTCCAGGCCGCCGGCAGCCGCCAGTAACCATGGGTCATCCCCGGGTTGCCGGCGCCCTTGCCCTTGTTGATGCGCGGCAGCTCGGCGCGACGGATCAGCAGGTCGACCCGGCTGGCGCCGGCCTCCAGTGCGGTCGCCGCACTGTCCATGGCCGAAGCGCCGCCACCGATGACCGCAACCCGCTTGCCTTCGAACCACTCGTTGCGCAGTCCGTCCGCCGAGTGCGCCCACAGCTCATAGGGCAGTGCCCGCGCCAGGTCCGGAACCCACGGCCCGCCCAGCCCATCGCGGCCGGTGGCGAGCACCACATGGCGGGCGAGCAGCTGCTGCGTCTGGGCGCCAGCCTGCACCTGCAGTTCCACCAGGCCGTCGGCGCGTGGCGCCACCCGGCTCACCCGGTGTTCGTTGCGCACCTCCAGCGCCAGGGCCTTGCGATACCAGCGCAGGTAATCGGCCCACTGCAGGCGCGGAATCTTGTCCAGGCGCTCCCAGGCCTCCAGGCCGAATTGCGCCTCGAACCAGGCGCGGAAGGTCAGCGCCGGCAAGCCCAGGGCCGGCCCGGTCAGCTGTTTTGGCGAGCGCAGGGTTTCCATGCGCGCGGTGGTCGCCCATGGCCCCTCGAAGCCCGCGGGCGCCTGATCGAAGATCACTGCCGCCACCCCCTGGTGGCGCAACTCGGCAGCCAGCGTCAGGCCGGCCATGCCGCCGCCGATGATCGCCACGTCCAGCACGGCTTGACCGTCGTGCAGGCGTGGCTTGACCCAGGGTTTGGCGGGCAGATCGAGCCAGTCGAGATCCTGGCGCAGGCGTGCTTCCAGTTTCGCCAGGCCGGTGGCGGCAGTTGCATCGGACATGTATGGGGTACTCGGCATGAGGTCGGGAGATCGGCCCCCGTCCCTTGAATCGCATTTCTGCAAAGGCCGCTAACATTCAAATATGAATTCTTGGCGGCCTTCAATTCGTAATCCGAATACTAAGAGGCGGTTTTTATTCTCGCAAAGCACAAAAAGGCATATTTATATAACCAATATGATTTTCAGGCGGTCGTGCCTGTCGAGAAGCCGCCACGTGCCCGTGGCTTACTCGGCATAGATACTTTGCAGCAGCGCGTCATGGGCTGCCGCTTCGTGCATGAGCATTTGCGGCAAGAGCAATCTTGCCGAATGGGCGATTTCATCGATCAGTGCCCGGGCCACGTCCGACAGCGGGCTGGCGAAGGCCGAGATCAGGCCGAAGAAGAATGGGATATGGCAACCGAGCGGACGCACCAACACGCCTTCCACCGGCACGCCCCTGGCCGTAAACGGATCGACCAGGGCGACGCCCAGGCCGGCGCGGGCCATCTGCATGGCGATCAGCGAGGTGTTGGTATCGAGCATGCGGGGCGTGCCGCAGCCCGCGTCGCGGAAAGCCTTGTCGATGCGCCGCCGAAAGCGGTAGGGGTTGGCCATGGTGACCAGTGTCTGGCGGGCCAGCAGATCCATGGGCAGCACTTCATGGGCCGCCAGGGGCGAATGCTGCGGCAGTACCGCGACACAGGAGGCTTCGCCGATCCAGTGGATATCCAGCCCGCGATGTTCGAGCGGCAGGCTGACCGCGCCGAGGTCCATGGTCTTGGACAGTACCGCCTGCACCACGTTTTCCGGCGACATGCTCTGCAGTTGGACCTGCTGCGGCCGCAGAGTCTCGGGCAGGCGAGCCAACGCCGCCGGCAGCAGGCCGGCGGCCAGGGCCGAAATCGCCACCAGCTTGATCTGGTGATTCTCCTCCTGGGCGATATGCTGCGCGCGCTGGCGGATATTGCGTATCCCCAACAGCGCGCTCTCGACTTCGCCATACATCATGAAGGCCTTGTGCGTCGGCGTGACCTTCGGCCCGCTGCGTTCGAACAGGGCGAAACCCAGCTCCTGCTCCAGTTCCTGGATCACCCGGGTGACCGAGGGCTGCGAACGGCCGAGCATCTTCCCCGCGGCGGTGACACTCCCCGCCGACATCACCGCAGCAAAAGCTTCCAACTGACGCAGATCCATACGCACGCCTTACCGTTACCGATCACGGAAAATCTGGAAGTCTACACGCAAAAATGTGAGAGCCGGCTTGCTGGCGATGGCATACGCACGGGCCCTTCAGTTTTTTTGCTGAACGCCGCACCGCCGCGAAGCTTTTGCTTTTGCTTTTGCTTTTGATCTTGCTCTTGATCCACCCGCCCCGTTCCCAGCAGGCTGAGTGGAGGTTCTGTTTCGAGAGTTGCCCGGCAGGGATGCCGGGCGAGCCGTGTTGGGCCATGGATGGCCCGTCACGGCGTGCTCTCGAAACAGAACCGGAGCGAAGGAACCCTCGCGCAGCGAGGGCCAATGGAGGGGCAAGCGTTTTTTGGTTACTTTTTTTGGCGTCTGAAAAAAAGTAACTCGCCCGTAAGGGGCGAAACCGTAACATCAGCTAAACGCGCAAACGGATATGTACCCCACCTCCCACCTCCCCCGGAAAAAGCCGAACAGACAGCAGCTCCCGCACCTGATCAATGCCCATCCGCAGAAGGCTGCTGCGGTGGCTGAACCTTGTGCATCAACGGCACCAACACCGTCGCCAGAATAAAGCAGACCATGATCACCAGAAACGCATCGGCATAAGTCAGCGTCTGGGCCTCTCGCCAAGTCAGGGCCCAGAGCTGGCGCAACGCGATCTGACTGGCATCCAGACTGTTCTGGCCAAGCGCCTGGGCACTGCTGCTCAAGTGTTCGAGCCAGAGATTCATCTCTTCGTTACGGCTGCTCAGGTGCTCCGCCAGACGCAGGAAATGCAGGTTGCTGCGGTCGTTGAGCACCGTGGCGCAGGCAGCGATACCGATCGCGCCGCCGAGGTTGCGCATCAGGTTGAACAGCCCCGAGGCAAGCTTGAGCCGGGCCGGTGCCAGGGAGCCGAGGGTCAGCGTCACCGTCGGCGCGACGGTCAGTTGCTGGGCAAACCCGCGTATCGCCTGGGGCAGCAGCAGTTCCTTGCTACCCCAGTCATGGGTGATCGGCGCAAAATTCCACATCGACAGGCCGAACAACGCCAGGCCGAGCATGAGGATCCAGCGCAGGTCGATACGGCTGGCAAGGAACGCATACACCGGAATCGCCAGCAACTGGAAGATCCCCGTGGAAAACACCGCGATACCGATATCCAGTGCCCCGTAGCCGCGCACCCGGCCGAGGAACAGCGGTGTCAGGTAGATGGTGGCGAAGATGCCGATGCCGGTGATGAAGGAAAACAGGCAGCCGAGGGCAAAGTTGCGCTCGCCCAGGGCACGCAGGTCGACGATCGGCTCGTCGATTTCCAGGCAGCGCCAGATGAACAGCACCCCGCTGGCCAACGCCACCCAGGCCGTCAGGGTGATGGTGCTGTCACTGAACCAGTTCCAGCGCGGACCTTCCTCGAGGGTATATTCCAGGCAACCGAGGAACACCGCCATCAGCACGATGCCCAGGTAGTCGGCGCCCTTGAGCAACGCCAGGTTCGGCTGGTCGACCCGGACCAGCAGCGGCACGCTGAGGGTCACGAACAGGCCCGGCAGCAGGTTGATGTAGAACAGCCAGTGCCAGGAGGAAATGTCGGTGATCCAGCCACCGACCGCCGGGCCGAGGGTCGGCGCGAGCGAGGCGATGGCACCGATGGTCGAGGCGGCGATGATGCGCTGCTTGCCGTTGAAATAGATGAAGGCGGTGGTGAACACCAGCGGAATCATCGAACCGCCGAGGAAACCCTGCAACGCGCGAAAGGCGATCATGCTCTGGATGTTCCAGGCCACCGCGCACAGCAGGCTGGTCAGGGTGAAGCCGGCGGCGGAGGCGGCGAACAGCCAGCGGGTGCTCATCACCCGCGACAGCCAGCCGGACAGCGGGATGACGATGATCTCGGCGATCAGGTAGGCGGTCTGCACCCAGGCGGTGTCATCGGCGCCCGCCGACAGGCCGCCGCCGATATCGCGCAGCGAGGCGGACACGATCTGGATGTCGATCAGGGCGATGAACATGCCCAGGCACATGCAGGCAAAGGCGGCGACCTTCTGCCGGGTGCTCAGTGTGGGCAGCCCGTCACTCATGGCCGGCTGGCCTGGGCAACCGCCGGTTCGATAGCCGGTTGTTCGCGGGTGTTCACTTCGGTCTGAACCGAGAGCCCCGGGCGCAAGGCACCGAAGTCGGCGTCGCTGCCGTCCAGGCGGATCCGCACCGGAACACGCTGGACGATCTTGGTGAAGTTGCCGGTGGCGTTTTCCGGCGGCAGCACGCTGAACTGGGCGCCCGTGGCGGGTGCCAGGCTTTCGATGTGCCCATGGAACTCACGACCCGGCAGGATATCGGCCTTGATATTGACCGCTTGGCCGACCTGCATCCGCGCGAGCTGATCTTCCTTGAAGTTGGCGTCCACCCACAGGCCATGGGCCGGTACCACCGAAATCAGCTGACTGCCGGCTGCCGCATAGGCGCCGACCTTGGCCCGGCGGTTGCCGACATAGCCGTCCAGCGGTGCGCGCAGTTCGGTGTAGCCGAGGTTCAACTGTGCCTGGTCGCGCTCGGCCTGGGCCTGTTCCAGCATGGCCCGGGCCTGTTGCCGCTGGGTTTCGATCACCGCCAATTGGCGTTGCGCCGCCAGCAGTCCCGCCTCGGCCCGGGCCCGTTCGGCCTGGGCGGTTTTCCAGGTGGCATCGGCACGCTGGGCACTTTCGACGGAGACCGCCAGGCTGCGCACCAGCGTCTGGTAGCGGGCGTGGTCGTCGTGGGCGCGGCGGGCCTCGGCATCGCTGGCATCGATCTGCGAACGGGCCTGGCTGATCAGCGCCTGCTGCAACTGTTCGGTGGCATCGAGGTTGGCCAGGCTCGCCCGCTGGGCGGCCACGGCACCTTCGGCCTTGGCCAGGGCGATGCGGTAGTCACGGACATCGATGCGGGCCAGCAGGTCCCCGGCCCTGACAAACTGGTTGTCGCTCACCGCCACTTCGCTGATATAGCCCGGGACCTTGGCGCTGATCACCGTGACTTCGGCGCCGACATAGGCATCCTCGGTGTCCTCGACGAACCGTCCGGTCTGCCACCAGTGGCTGCCGTAAACGACGGCCGCGGCCACCGCTGCCGCGAGCACCGCCAGGCGCACCAGTGGCTTGCGCCGCGCCGGGGCCACAGCGGATGTACTTTCGGGGGCAATGTGGACTTGAGTGCCCATGGCGGACTGACCTCTATCGCTGGCAACGAAAAATTATGATCATAATATTCATGGCGGCTTTTATCATGCAAGTCTCTATTTTCCGACAGCGAATCCACTCGTCGGGGCAATGCGGTACCGGTACCGGCGCGTCACGCCTATACTGCCGGGCTGATTCATCAACGGGCGTGCCAGGTACGCGCCCTTCCCTGCGCAACTTTCAACAAGAGAACCCCATGGCCAATCATGACCTGACCTTCCTGCCGGATCCCGACGCGGACTCGATTTCCTCCGACGTGGCCGGCTTCGGCGGCCTGCTGGTGTCCACCCAGATCCCCACCCGTGCCGACGGCAGCCTGGAACTGGGCGATATCACCCGGCAGAGCGAATGCACCCTGCAGGCGCTCAAGGTGGCGCTGGAGAAGGCCGGCAGCTCGCTGGACCGCGTCCTGCACCTGACCATCTACCTGACCGATATCGCCGACCGTCCGGCGTTCAACGAGGTCTACAGGCGGTTCTTCGTCAAACCCTGGCCGGTACGTGCAGCCATTGGCGTGGCAGCCCTGGGGGTCGAAGGCATGAAGGTGGAAGTCACGGCGATGGCGGCCAAGGCCTGACCGGTCAGCCGCAACGGGTGCCGGCGCGGCGTTTCGCCGGTACAATGCACGCCTTGACCGTGCAGCCTGACTAGAAAAACATGTCCCTACCCAAGCATCACCTGGAATTGCTCAGCCCCGCCCGCGACGTGGCCATCGCCCGCGAAGCCATCCTGCACGGGGCCGATGCCGTGTATATCGGCGGCCCGAGCTTCGGCGCCCGCCACAATGCCTGCAACGAAGTGAGCGATATCGCCCAGTTGGTGGAGTTCGCCCGCCGCTACCACGCGCGGGTCTTCACGACCATCAACACCATCCTGCACGACAACGAGCTGGAGCCGGCGCGCAAGCTGATCCATGAACTCTACGATGCCGGGGTCGACGCGCTGATCGTCCAGGACCTGGGCGTAATGGAACTGGATATCCCGCCGATCGAACTGCACGCCAGCACCCAGACCGACATCCGCACCCTGGAACGGGCCAGGTTCCTCGACCAGGCCGGCTTCTCCCAGTTGGTGCTGGCCCGCGAACTGAACCTCCAGGAAATCCGCGCCATCGCCGACGAAACCGACGCGGCGATCGAGTTCTTCATTCACGGTGCGCTGTGCGTGGCCTTTTCCGGCCAGTGCAACATCTCTCATGCGCAGACCGGCCGCAGCGCCAACCGTGGTGACTGCTCCCAGGCCTGCCGCCTGCCCTATACCCTCAAGGATGACCAGGGCCGCGTGGTCGCCTACGAGAAACACCTGCTGTCGATGAAGGACAACAACCAGAGCGCCAACCTGCGCGCCCTGGTGGAAGCCGGCGTGCGCTCGTTCAAGATCGAGGGCCGCTACAAGGACATGGGCTATGTGAAGAACATCACCGCCTACTACCGCCAGCGCCTGGACGACATTCTCGAAGGCCGCCCGGACCTGGCCCGCGCTTCCAGCGGCCGCACCGCGCACTTCTTCGTGCCGGACCCGGAGAAGACTTTCCACCGCGGCAGCACCGACTACTTCGTCAGCGAGCGCAAGATCGATATCGGCGCCTTCGACACTCCGACCTTCACCGGCCTGCCGGTGGGCGTGGTGGAAAAAGCCGGCAAGCGCGACCTGCAGGTGGTGACCACCGAGCCCTTGTCCAACGGCGATGGCCTCAACGTGCTGATCAAGCGCGAAGTGGTCGGCTTCCGTGCCAACGTCGCCGAACCGCGCGGCGAGTTCGAGGAGGACGGTGAAAAACGCTACCGCTACCGCGTCGAACCCAACGAGATGCCGGAGGGCATGCACCGCCTGCGTCCGAACCACCCGCTGAACCGCAACCTGGATCACAACTGGCAACAGGCATTGCTCAAGACCTCCGCCGAGCGCCGTGTCGGTGTCAGCTGGAGCGCGCGCCTGCGCGAGGAGCGTCTGGAACTGACCGCCACCAGCGAGGAAGGCGTCAGCGCCAGCGTGGCCCTGGACGGCCCGTTCGGCCTGGCCAACAAGCCGGAGCAGGCCCTGGAGCAACTGCGCGACCTGCTCGGCCAGTTGGGCACCACCCAGTACCACGCCACCGCCATCGAGCTCGATGCACCACAGGCCTACTTCATCCCCAACTCGCAGCTCAAGAGCCTGCGCCGCGAAGTGATCGAGGCGCTGACCGCAGCCCGCGTCGCCGCCCATCCGCGCGGTGGCCGCAAGGCCGAGACCAGCCCGCCGCCGGTGTACCCGGAGTCGCACCTGTCGTTCCTGGCCAACGTCTACAACCAGAAGGCCCGTGACTTCTATCACCGTCATGGGGTCAAGCTGATCGACGCGGCGTTCGAGGCCCACGAGGAAACCGGTGAAGTGCCGGTGATGATCACCAAGCACTGCCTGCGGTTCTCCTTCAATCTGTGCCCGAAACAGGCCAAGGGCGTGACCGGCGTGCGGACCAAGGTCGCGCCGATGCAACTGATCCAGGGTGACGAGGTGCTGACCCTGAAGTTCGACTGCAAGCCTTGCGAGATGCACATCATCGGCAAGATCAAGGGTCACATCCTCGACCTGCCGCAACCGGGCAGTGCGGTGGTCGGCCATATCAGCCCGGCCGATCTGCTCAAGACCATTCCCCGCGCGCCACACTGAAGTGAGCGGCCTTGACGGCCGCTTTCGCCCGCCCCGCAAATAAAGTCGTCGACCGGCTTCGCGGGGCTTGCATATCGGCGCATTGCCCTCTTCAATGAGCAGGCCCCGCCTCCAGGCGGGGCCCTGTTTCCCTGTCGAGACGAGCCAGATGGATCTGCGCCAGAAACCCGCCCTATGGAAGACCTTGTGGGCCCTGCCTGCGGCCACCCGCTGGCTGCTGCTGGGCATCGGCCTGTCGCGGGTCGCCTCGTTCATGGTCTGGCCGTTCATCGTGGTGGCGATGAACCGACGCTTCGGCACGCCGATCACCGATATCGGCGCGCAACTGGCCCTGGGTGCGCTGATCAGCATCGCCCTCTCACCGCTCAGCGGCTTTCTCGGTGACACCTTCAATGCCCGCAACCTGATGGGCTTCGGCTGCGCCCTGGGCGCCGGCTGCTTCCTGCTGATGGGGCTGGCACCCGGGCAGACCAGCTACTTCGTCGCGATCATCGGCATGGCGGTCGCCCACAGCATCCTCGAACCGCTGTTGCGGGTGCTGCTCAGCGACACCGTCGCCACCGACAACGAACGCACCTTTCTCTTCCACATCCGCTACTACGTGGTCAATTGCGCCGCTGCCAGCGGGCCGTTGCTCGGCATGTGGTTCGCCAACCGCGAGAGCGACGCGGTGTTTCCGATCGCCGCCTTCACCTACGCACTGCTGGCCCTGAGTATCTTCGGCGCCGCGCGCTATCGGCTGCAGGCGCCGCACCTGGCCGGTACCGAGCCGACCTCGCCGCCCCTGCGTGAGGTGCTGCGGGCGATGCTCGGCAATCGACTGTTCCTGACCATCATCGTCGCCAACTTCTTCCTGGTGCTGGTCTACGCCCAGGTCGACGAGTCGCTGACCTTCTACCTGCTGGCACTCAAGGTCGAGGACATCAACGCGGTGATCGCCAGCCTGAGCGTGACCAACGCCTCGGTCGTGCTGGTGTTCCACCTGTGCCTGATGGGCTGGCTGATGAACCTGGCCGACAAGCGCGCCTACATCCTCGCCCTCGCCTGCCTGATGATCGGCCACGCGATCATTGCCCTGAACACCGGCGCGCTGTGGTACGGCTGGATACTGGCGATCGGGTTCGCGACGCTGGCCGAGATCATCGTCATGCCGTTGTTCGCCACCCTGATCGATCGCCTCGCGCCGCCCGGCATGCGCGGCAGTTTCATCGGCATTTCCATGCTGGCCGGGCTCGGCTCGGCGCTGGCGCCGCTGCTCGGGGCGCTGGTGATCAGCCACTTGGGCGGCGTGGTGCTGTTTTCCGCCCTGGCGCTGGCCTGCCTGCCCATCGGCCTGCTCGGCTACCGGGCACTGGATGCCGGCCAGCCGGCCAGCGCGCTGGAACCGACGACATGATCGCCCTCAACCAGGTCCAATTCGGAGTGAACCCGGGATGAATCCTTACCAACTGTTGGCACCTCGTTCATTCTGGCGCAGTGCCGTGGCACAGCAGACGGCCGAAAGCATGAGCGAGTTGTGGCTGCCGCAATTCGGGATCGAACGCGACGATGCCATCGTCACCGCCGGTTCCTGCTTTGCCCAGCATATCGGCCGGGCACTGGTGGAGCGCGGGATGAACTGGGTCGACAGCGAACCGGCGCCGGCCGGCCTGTCGGAAGCCGAGCGCAAGGCGCGGCACTATGGCGTGTTCTCCTTTCGCACCGGCAACCTCTACACCCCGGCGATGTTGCGCCAGTGGCTGGAGTGGTGCCTGGACAGGCAGGCCATGCCCGACGAGCTCTGGAGCCGCGATGGACGTTTCTTCGACCCCATGCGGCCGGTGGTCGAACCCGAAGGCCATGCCAGCCGGCAGGCGCTGCTGGAGGCCCGACAGGTCACGCTGGCGGCGATGAAGACGGCGTTGCAGCGGGCCAGGGTCTTCGTTTTCACCCTGGGGCTGACCGAGGCCTGGGTGAATCGACGCAACGGCCTGGTGTACCCGCTCTGCCCCGGTACGCTGCAGGGGACGTTCGATCCGCAGGTCCATGCCCTGCACAACTTCGGCTTCGTCGACAGCCACCGTGAAATGCACACGGCACTCGAACTGTTGCGCTCGGTGAATCCGCGGATCCGGGTGCTGCTGACCGTGTCGCCGGTGCCGCTGACCGCTACCGCGACCGGCCAGCATGTGTTGACCGCCACCACCTACTCCAAATCGGTGTTGCGCGCGGTGGCCGGCCAGTTGTGCGAGGAACAGCCGGAAGTCGACTACTTCCCCTCCTACGAGATCATCACCGGCACGCCGTTCAAGGCCGCCTTCTACCAGGACAACCAACGCGAAGTCACGGCCGCCGGGGTGGCGTTCGTCATGCGCCAGTTCTTCAGCGCCCTGAACGGCCAACCGCCGGTGGCACCAGCCAACCCGATCGCTCATCTGCCCAGCGAGGACCTTGTTTGTGAAGACGCCGTACTCGACTACTACGCCAAGCCCTAGCTTCCTGCTGCTGGGCGACTCCAACGCCGGGCCGATCGGCAAGGCGGCGCAGGCCCGCGGGTTGATGGCCTGCGGCGGCCCGCTGGGGGCCGGACGGGATTTCAACGTCGATTTCCTGGTAGCGCAGCCGGGGGACGTGGGGTTTCGTGATACGGAAATGGACCAGCGTTATCGCCAGGCGCTGGAGCTGGCCGGGGTGGCCCGGCTGGAAGAACTGTCGGTTCCGCTGGTCAGTACGCTCGGCATGAGCGTGCACTTTCTCGCCAGTCGGCCGAACTGGCACTGTTATCAGGATGAAAGTGGCGAGTTCGACGCCGGGTTTCTGGGCGGGCCCCTGTTCGAGTCGATCATAGAAGAAATGAGCCGGTATGCCCTGGCGTTCTACGAAAGGGTGCTGGGACTGGGCATCAGGGTGCTGGTGGTCCTGCCACCGCAGCGGGTGCCGGAGTTTTCCGATGCGCGGGTATTCATCGCGGCGCAGGAGGTGCTGATTCGACGCTTGCGCGAGTTGGGCGTCGAGCTGATCGATGTGCGGGACGCCGCCAACGGTGAGGATGGCTGGCAGGCCCCGCGGTTCTGCGAGATCGATGACCCGTTGCACGGCAACCTGGCCTTCGGCGAGCTGATCGTCGAGGCGCTGCTTCCCCGACTCGCCCAGCCACAGTGGGCCTGACCCACCCCCCATCCCGCTCCATTCGGTGGATGAGCGCAGGCCTGCGGGCCCACAGGATTTCAGGTTTCGGTATAGGGCTGCGGCTGCTCACCGAGGATTGTCACCCGTTCGCCATACCGCGAATGCGGGAAGTAGTCCCACACCGCATGGTGCTGGGTGCAGCGGTTGTCCCAGAACACCAGGGTATTGGGCTCCCAGCGTACCCGGCAGGTGAGAATCGGCTCGCGGGCCACCAGGCCGAACAACAGGTCCAGCAGCGCCCGGCTTTCCCCCTCGGACAGTTGCACGATATGCGAGGTGAACCCGGAGTTGACGAACAACGTCTTGCGCCCGGTCTCCGGATGGCGCACCACCACCGGGTGTTCGGTCCTGGGCAACCCCTCCGGCGCCGGGTAGCCCTTCCACGGAATCGCCCCATCATGGATGGCCGTCAGCCCCTGCAGAAAACCCTGCAGGGTCGGCGACAGCATGTCCAACGCCAGGTGCATGTTGGCGAACAAGGTGTCGCCACCGCTACCGATGGCCGGGGTCTCCTTGATGTACAGCATCGAACCCATCGACGGTGCCAGGTCCGCGGTACCGTCGGTGTGCCAGGCCTCCCCGGCGACGAAGCGCGATTGCGCCGTGGCACGGATGACCACCAGTTCCGCATCGTCGCCGTCGATATCCTCCAGCGGCAAGGCGCGCAACTCACCGAACAGTCGACCAAAGGCCTTGTGCTGCTCGACGCTCAGGTGCTGGTCGCGAAACACCAGCACGTGGTTTTCCAGAAAGGCCCGGCGAATTTCCGCCAGTTGCCCGGGCGCCAGTTCCCTGGACAGGTCGACCCCGCCGATCTGCGCGCCGATGATCGGAGTCAACCGATCGACGGTGATGTGCTGGTACGGCGCCCGACGTTCGCCGGCGATCCTCTCGACGGCCTTCAATGCCCACTGATCCATGTTCCCTCACCTTTTTGTTGAGTTATTGCCGCCATCTGCCCGGTCAGGCCGCCTTCAGTCCCTGGCCTGACGCAGGGAGCGCGGGCGCATGTCGGTCCAGTGCTCGGCGATATAGTCCAGGCAGGCCTGACGCTCGCCCCGGGCCCCGACAGCCACCCAGCCGATGGCCATGTCCTTGCCCTGGGGCCAGATGGAGTACTGGCCCTGATGATTGATCACCACGTCGAACATTTCCGTTTCATTGTTCATGCTGCTCTCCAGAGAAATAACCCCGTGCGGCCGGAGCCGCCTCGATCAGGCAGCGGCTCAAGCCTTCTGCCAGGTGCCTGAATACCTGTCGTCCGGCATCGGCTTGCCGCTCACCGCTACCGGCGCGCACCAGCGCGCAGATCCGCGTGGCCCCGGCACAGATGCCGGCGTAGGCCTGGGCATCGTTGTCGGCATAGGCCGCGGCGGCGATTCGTGCGTAGGCCCGGCTGTTGGCATCGGCAAACGCGGCGGCGTTGGCATCGGTGCTGAGCTGGGCGTAGTAGTCCGCGTAGGCCTGGGCATCGCCGAAGTGCTCGGCGATCATTGCCGTATTGGCCGGCGCGCTGGCGTAGACCATGGCGATCTCATGGGCCCGGGCATAGCCGGTGGCATAGGGAAAGGCTCGCCGGTACAGCGCCGGCAATACCGGCTTGAGGGCCGCCAGCCACTCGCCCCGCCGGCCGTTGAGGCCCAGGGCCGCACGCCGATGCAATTGCCGCAGGACATTCAGCTGCGCCACGCTGGTGCCCTCGACGTCGGCCTCGAGCAACACCGGCAACACCGTCTCGGCCTGCCAGGCGTGCAACAGGCGAAACGGCGGCGGTTCGCCAAACCCGGCCAGGGCCGCCTGCAACTCGTTGCTCCAGCGCAGTGCCCAGTCCTTGGCCTGCCCGGCCAGCAGCACCGGTATCAACGCCTGCAGCCAGTCCGCGTTGCGCTCATGCCGCATGTTCGCCTCCCTGGCCGATCGTTTCGCCAATCAGCCGTGCCCAGTGACCGGCGACGATGCCGTAATGGTCGGTATCCAGCGCTTGCCAGTCGCACAGCCGCGGCAGCAGCGCCTGCCAGGCCGCCTTGAGCTGGTCGGCCGGCCAGGCGCGACCGACACCATAGGGGTTGGCCTGGGTGGCGACCAGCAACCGGGCCTGGGTGTTCGGCAGAACCGGTGGTGTGAAGGCGGCCATGCTCGCCATGTTGTGTTTGCAGCAGGCGGTGAGGCGTTGCAGGTAGCCGCGCATTTCCTCGGACAGCCCCTGCCCGCTCGCCTGGGGCCAGCGCTGGACGAACTCGCGTTGGAACACCTGCTCGATATGCCCCTCGTCCATCCCTGCCAGCTCGGCACCGGCATCCGGCGCCGGCGGGTCGATCAGGTACAGCAGCGGTTGTTCCAGGCCCATGGCTTGCGCCTGCGCGCACATGGCCTGGGCGACCCAGGCGCCGAACGACCAGCCCGCCAGCCGCCAGTGGCAGGACTGCCGAGGGAAACGGCTCTGCAGCGCCTCCAGGTAACGTGCGGCGCGCTGCTCGATCGCGATCGGCGGCAACTGCGGATGCTGCAGCAGCGGATCGGCGATCACGCAGACCCCCAGCGCCTCGGGCAAGGCCGCCGCCATCTCGCGATAGGCCTGGACATCGCCCCCCACCGGGTGCACCAGGCATAGCCAGTCGCGGCCGTTGCCACTGTTCCAGACATCCAGTTGCACCGCCTGGGCCCAATCGACGACAGCCGTCCTGGCGCCACTGCCCTCGATCAGCGTGAGAATTTCCCGCAGGCTGACCTTGTGGCTCAATTGCGACAGTTGCAGGCCGATGCCCAGCCGCGACTGCACCTCGTCGATCAGGTCGAGCAGGGTCAACGAGTCGGCGCCCAGTTCATACAGCGAGTCCTCGTCGTCCAGGGTGTCGACCCCCAGCCACTGGCACAGGCACTCGCCCAGATGTGCCGCCGGGTCCGGCCCGCGTTCGACGCAGAGGGCTGCGGCCTCGGACACCCGCGCAGTGTGCCGCCGCGGGTAGAACCCGCGCGACGCCTCGATCGCAGTGGTCGAGATCAGGCACTGCGGCAGTTGCAGGGCCAGCGCAAGGTCGAACACCTTTGCCCCCTCCTCGACGGACAAACCGACCGCCAGGTGGCGCTGGTGAGCCTCGTCACCGGCACTCACGGCGGTGGCCATGCCGCGTTCGCGCCAGATATCCCAGTTGATGCCCAGCCGTACGCAACGACTGGCCGCCTCCGGCTGGTAATGGGCAAAACCGTCCATGACCCCGCTGGCAGCGGCATAGTCCAGGTGCCCGGCACCGCCGAGCAGCGCCGACATCGACGAGCAGTACAGCACGAACCCCGGCGACAACCGTGTGATCAGCATTTCCACCGCCAGCATGCCGAGGGTCTTGGCGGCCATGGCGCTGTCCATCTGCCGGGCATCGCGATGGCGAATCAGGCTGCCGGCACCGATGCCCGCGGCGTGAATGACGCCGACCAGTTCGCCGTAACGCCGCGCCAACTGCTCGACGACACTCGGCCAGCGCGCCAGATCGGCAATATCGGCCTGCACGACCTCGACCCGATCGCCGTAGTCGCGCAGATTCTGCGGCCGCTCGCCGCGACGGGAAAGCACGATCACCCGCCGTCCCGGCGCCTGCAGCAGGTGCTCGCACAGGCTGCTGCCGATGCCGCCGTTACCCCCAGCACCAGGAAGGTGCCGGTTGCCGGCAACAAGGGCGAGGCCGGCAGGGACGCCGGTGCCGGGCTGGCAATCAGGCGTGGCTGCCACAGGTAGTCGCCGCGAATCGCCAGACGCCGTGGCAATGCCGCCGAGTCGCCCAGCAGTGCCGCCAGGCTGCCGGCCTGGTCCGCCCACTGCGAACCCGGCAGGTCCAGCCAGTGAACCCGCAGCGGATACTCCTGCGGCGCCACCTCACAGACCCCGGCCAGGGCGCCCAGCTCCGGACGCCGCACCTCGCCGTTGACTGCACAGGCCTGCCAGGACAGCAACCAGAGCCGCAGCTTCAGCGCCCCCGAGACCTCGCCCCAGGCCTGGAGCAAGGCGCTCGGCGTATCGAGGCAGGCCCATTGCGCAGCGGCCAGGCTCTGCTCGTTCACCGCGCCACCGACCGACAGCGGCAACGCGTGCAGCCAGTCCAACTCCTCCACCTGCGCCGCGATCAGTTCGGCCAACAGCGCCGTCAGTGCCTGGGAATCACCCGGATCCAGTTCGAAACGATCGGCAGCCAGGCGCCGCAGGCCGTTGCCGGCGCGGACCTGGACCACCCGTCGATAGACGTGGCCCAAGGCGTCCAGCAGGCCGCCGTCCAGTGCCTCGTTGGCACATACCACCAGGGTGCCGCGACGTTCGTGGGGGCTGCCGCTGCCCAATCGGCGCAGGCGTACCCATTGGCGTTGGTGGAACCAGTCCGGCAAGGCATTGCGAGTCGATTGCGCTGCGCTGTCGAGCGGCACCGCCGGCAACGCGGCCGCCGGCTGGAACCGGCACGGCTCGAGATCGAATGCCGACGGCGGCAGGTCCCATGGCGGAGGGGCCGAGCGCGTCGGCCAGGTGAGCCGCGTACCGTCGTACCAGGCCCGGAGGATGGCCTGCGGTTCTGCATCCCCGACCGACCAGGTGCGGGTCGACGGCGGCACTTCGCGGATCAGTGCCTCGTCCACCTGCCAGGTCTCCCCGGCCGCCAGGCACACGCCATAACGCCAGCGCTGCTGGCGGCGACCCGCTTGCAGGAAACGCAGCAGCGCCTCATGCCGCTGTGGGAACGCCTCCCGATAGGCCTTGATCGCCGCCATGTTGCGCAACAGTGCACTGCGGCTGTGGGCGCTGAGCAGCAGGCAGGCCGCGCCCGCTGCCGAAACCGGCTCGGGCGTGGGGCTGGCGGCGACGAGCGCATGGGCATTGGTGCCGCCGATGCCGAAGCTGCTCACCCCGGCCACGCGCCGGCGCCCTGGCGGCCAGGCGCGCGGTTGGGTCGGGATGTAGAACGGCGTGCCTTGCAGATCGATCTGCGGGTTGAGCCGATTGAAGCCCAGGTTCGCCGGCACCACCGCGTGATACACCGCCAGGGTCGCACGAATCAACCCGACCACCCCGGCCGCCGCCCCCAGGTGACCGATCTGGCTCTTCACCGAGGCCAGTGCGCAACTGTCCGCCGGGGCCGTGCCGAAGGCCTTGCCCAGCGCCGCCACCTCGATCGGATCCCCCAGCAGCGTGCCGGTGCCATGGGCCTCGACATAACCGATGTCGGCACCGCGCAGGCCAGCCTTGTCCAGCGCCTCGCGGATCACTGCGCTCTGGCCGGCCACCGACGGTGCGGTATAGCTCATCTTGGCATGGCCGTCGTTGTTCAGCGCCGAGGCTTCGATGACCCCGTAGATCCGGTCGCCATCGCGTTGTGCCCGGGCCAGCGGCTTGAGCACCACCACCCCGTAGCCACTGGCGCCGAGGGTACCGCTGGCATCATCGCTGAAAGGTCGGCACTGGCCGTCCCGGGAGAAGATGTGCTGCGGCCGGTAGCGGTAACCCTCGGTCAGCGTCGGGTCCACCAGCACCCCGGCGGCCAGCATCACATCGGCATCGCCCTGGCGCAGCAGCGCACAGGCCAGGTGCACGGCGATCAGCGAGCTGCCGCAGGCGGCCTGCACGCTCATGGCCGGCCCGCCGAGGTTCAGGTGATAGGCGGCCTTGGTCGCGAGGAAGTCCTTGTCGTGGTGCAAGGCCATCTGGAAGGTGTCCGGCAGCTCGCTGTCGCCGGCCTGGCGCAGCAGTTGCTGGAAATAGGTGGTTTCGCCGCAACTGGCGAGCAGTCCGATCCGCGGCCCGTCCGCCGACGGCACCAGTGCCGCGTGCTCCAGTGCCTGGACACAGGCCATCAGCAGGTGGCGTTGCTGCGGGTCCATCAGCCGTGCTTCCTGGCGGCTGATGCCGAAGTACTCGGGGTCGAAGTCGAACAACCCGGCCAGTTGGCTACGGGCGCCGACCAGCCCCTCTTCGGCCGCGAACAGCTCGATACCCGACTCGCCCGCCTGGACCATCGACCAGAACGCGCCCAGGTCGGGCGCACCGGCGACATTCACCGCCATGCCGATGATCGCCACCGGCGAATGGCTGTTGTCCCCACCGCGCAGTGGCTGCTGCGCCTCGACCGGTGTGCTGGCCAGATGGGCCGCCAGGCGACGGATGCTGACCTGCTCGAACAGATCGGCCATGCTCACCTTGAGGTCGCTTTCCTGGTTGTAGCGGGCGTGCAGGCGCATCAGCCCGAGGCTGGTCGCGCCGGCTTCGAAGAAGCTCTGGTCGAGCCCGATCGGCCGGCCGATCACCGCTTCGAACAGTTCGCGCAGACGCTGCTGCAACGGGTTGGCCGGTTCCGCGGATGCGTCTGCCGCCTCCCGTGGAAGCGGCTCCCCCAGGCCCTGGAGCGCCTTGCGGTCGACCTTGCCACTCGGCGTGCGGGGCCACTCCCCGACCTGCCAGTAGGCATCGATGCGCACCTGGGCCGGCAACTCGCGGGCCAGTCGCCGGTCCAGCGCCTGCGGTGCCGGCGGCGGCCCGTCGAGTTGCAGGTAGGCGTTCAGCTTCGCCGAGTCGGCGTCCAGGGTGACGACGGCGCCGCTCACCTCGGGCAGTTGCATCAGGGCGGCCTCGATCTGGCCAAGCTCCAGGCGATGGCCGCTCAGCTTGACCTGCTGATCGTCGCGCCCCAGGTAGTGCAGGCAGCCCTGGGCATCGACCCGGGCCAGATCGCCGGTGCGATAGAACAGCCGCGTGGCTCCGCTATCATCGGGCAGTTCGACGAAGCGGCTGGCATTGAGCGCCGCATCCCCCAGGTAGCAGCGGGCGACCATCGGCCCCGCCACCAGCAGGTAACCCGCCATGCCGGCGGGCAGCGGCCGGTCCTGTTCATCCACCAGCAGCAGACAGGCATTGTTCACCGCCCGGCCGATCGACGCGCGCAACGGCCAGTCCCGTGGTTCTGGCGCAAGACGCAGGGCGCAGACCACATGGGTCTCGGTCGGACCGTAATGATTGAACAGACTGGCCTGGGGCATGCCGGCGAACCATTCACGCAGGGTGTCGTTGCACAGCAGTTGTTCCCCCGCCGTCACCACCTCGCGCAATTGCGTCGGATAGATCCCCCGCCGCACGGCGGTTTCGGCCAGGTGCTGCAGGGCCACGCAGGGCATGAACAGCCGCTCGATGTCCGCCTTCAGCAGGTAATCCAGCAGCGCCGGAGCATCCTGGCGCCAGGCCGGGACGATCAGGTGATAGCAGCCGCCGCCGCACAGGGTGCTGAAAATCTCCTGGAACGACACATCGAACGACAGCATGGAGAACTGCAGGGTCCGCGCCCGTGGGGCCAGCTCACCCGCACCGCGCTGCCAGTGCAGCAGGTTGCACAGGGTCCGGTCCGTGACCTGGACGCCCTTGGGAATGCCGGTCGAGCCGGAGGTGAACAGCATGTACAGCGGCCGCTCGCCCTGGTGCGGCGTCCGGGAAAACGGCCGCGGCGGCGCATCGAGTGCCACCCGATGCCGCGCGATGGCGTGCTCGCCCAGGCGTTCGAGGGCGGCTTCGGTGGCGTCGCTGTACAGCAGGCCATGGGCGCGGCACTGGCTCATCACTTGACGCAGCACCGCCTGCGGATAGGCCGGATCGAGCGGCACGGCGGTGAGATTGAGCTTGGCCAGGGCCAGCAGGGCGACGATATGCTCCACCGAGGTATCGAGGAACAGCAGTACCGGGCCCGGTTCACCGTCCAACGCTGGCAGGCTCGCGCCATCGCCGAGAGTCGCCGCCAGGGTATCGGCCAGTTCGTTCAGGCGCCGGTAGCTCACCCGCCGCTCGCCGGCCACCAGGGCGGTGGCCTCCGGGGTACAGCGCACCTGATGTTCGAACCAGTCGGCCAGGGTGGCGAACGGCGGCTGTACCCGTTCGCCCAGGCTGGCCGGCGGCAGGCGGTGCCGGTAGGGTAGCAGCAGCCGGTCCAGCGGGCTGTCCGGAGCCTGCAGCAACAGATCCAGACCGGCGCGAAACAACTCGGCGGCCGCCTCGATACGTTGCAGGTCGAAAGGGTCGCACTGGTACTCCCACCAGGCCGCAAACCCGTCGGGGCTGTCCACCAGGGACAGGGTCAACGCGCACTTGGCCTGCACGGGACCGCTGAATTCGAGTTGGGCCCCCAGCCCGTCCAGCTTGCTGAAATCGGTGTTTTCCAGCACGAACATGAAGTCGAACAGCGCCTGCTGGCCCGACAGCCGCAGGTCCTCGACCACATCGGCCAGGGCCACGTCCTGCAACGCCAGGACCTGGCGAACCCGATCCGTCTGCGCGTGCAGCAGTGCCTCCAGCGACTGCCGGCCATCCAGTTCGGTCGGGATCAGCACGGTGTTGGCGAACATGCCCACGGCCTCCTCGAACTCCCCCAGCGGCCGGTTGGACACCGGGCTGGCGATGCGCGGATGTGACAGGCCGGTCAGCGCATGCAGGCTCCAGGCGAAGACGCTGAACAGCACCTCGAAACGGGTCAGGCGCTGCTGCGTGCAGAACTGCTCCAGAGCCCTGGATTGCGACGGCGCAAGCCTCTGCCGGAATTGTCGGGCCTGGGCGCCGCCATCGCGGCGCTGTGGGACCAGGGCCGGCGAAGCTGGCGGCTGTTCGCGGTAGAACTGCGCCAGGGCACGGCGCTGCTGGCGATAGTACGGCGCGACACTCCATTGCCCCTGCCACTGGCCGAATTCCAGCGGCGTCAGGCGAGCGGGCGGTTCAGGCAGGTGGCGCCCCTGCCGATTGGCCTGGTAGAGGGCCAGCAGGTCGTCGAACAACAGGTTCAGCGACCACCCATCGACCACGCAGTGATGCAGATGCAGCAACAGTCGGGCGCTACCGTCGGCGAACGGCAGCAGCCAGGACTGGAACAGCGTCGCCGTGCCCAGGTCGAACGGGGTGGCGAACACCAGTTCGGCAAAAGCCTGCCAGTTGTCTTCGGTAAATCGTCCGGGGGGCATGCGCAGGCAGCGCGTGCCCTGCTCGGCGACCCATTGATCGAGACCGTCCGGTCCGGATACGAAACGCGTGCGCAACGCGGCATGGCGCTCGACCAGTTGGTCCACGGCCGCACCCAACGCGTCCGGGTCGACCCCGACCGGCAGGCGCAGCACCAACGGCACGTTATAGGCCGTCGAGTCCGGCTCGCGCTGTTGCAGCAACCACAACCGACGTTGCTCGGCGGTGGCCGGCAGGCGCCAGGCGGCGCTCGGCAGCGGTGCCGGCGGGTATGCCGCCGCGGACACCTGCGGTGTCACCAGCCTGGCCGCCACTGCGGCGAAGTCCTCGCCCAGCAGTTGCGCCAGGTTCAACTCCACCTGCCATTGCCGGCGGATCGCCGAGCGCAGGCGCAAGGCCTTGAGCGAATCGCCGCCGCTGCCCAGCCAGTCATCCTGGGCGCCAAGCCATGGCTGGCCGAGCAAGCTCCGCACCTGAGCCAACAGCCAGGACAGTTCCGCGCCCTGCTCACTGGCGGCCGGCAGCTCGCCCGTCGGTGTGGCGCGCCAGGGTTGCCGGTCCTGTTCCAGCAACCGGGCGCGATCGACCTTGCCGTTGGCGGTCAGGGGCAGGCGGTCGAGCAGGAACAGATGGTGCGGGCGCATGTAGCCCGGCAACTGCGCCCGCAGGTAGGCGTCGAAGTCGGCCTGTTCCAGGGTGCCTCGCGGCACGATGAACGCCAGCAACTGGTGATCCTCGGCGGACTGGCGGCGCGTGCAGACATAGGCCTGGGCGACCCCGGGATGCTCGAGGAGGCGCTGCTCGACTTCACCCGGCTCGATCCGAAAACCGCGGATCTTGACCTGGCGGTCGGCCCGGCCGATGTACTCGACCAGGCCGGCCTCGTTCTCCCGGACCAGATCGCCAGTCCGGTAATGGCGCCTTGGCTGGCCAGCGTCGTCCGCCAGCATGAGAAAGCTGCGCGCGGTTTCCTCCGGACGGTGGCGGTAGCCACGGGCGAGCCCGCTGCCGCTCAGGTACAGCTCACCCACCGTGCCCGGCGTGACCGGGCGCTGCTGCTCATCGAGGATGCGCAGGCCGGTATCGGGCAAGGCACGTCCGATCGGCACCGAGGCACCCATGAAATCACGGGCAATCGGTTGGCACAGGGCGAAGGTGGTGCATTCGGTCGGGCCGTAGACGTTGAAGATCCGGCAGGCGCTGTCCGGGTTGGCCCGGTACCAGTCGCGCACCGCCACGGCGCTGATCTGTTCGCCGCCGATCAGGACCTGGCGCAGGCTGGCAAAACAACGCGGGTACTCCTGGGCCAGGGTGTTGAACAGCGACACAGTCATGAACAGGCTGTCGACCCGCTGCGTCTCCAGCACCTGTGCCAGTTGCCGGGCATCGAGCAGGTCGTCGTCGGCGATGATGACGCAGGCACCACCGTTGAGCAGTGGCGCCCAGAGTTCGAAGCTGATCGCGTCGAAGGCCGGGTTGGCCAGGCAGGCAAAGCGGTCGCCGGGGCGAATGTCGATGTAGCCATCCGGCTGCACCAGGCGCAACAGGCCACGCTCGCCGACTTCCACCGCCTTCGGTGTACCGGTCGAGCCCGAGGTATAGAACAGGAAGCTCACATCGGCCGGTTCGCCGGGCAGCGCCAACCGGCTCGGCGCCTGGTGTTCCAGCAGCGCCGTGACGTCGGCCTGCCACAGGTTGGCCAATGGTTCGGCGCTGGGTTCGTCCAGCAGCAGGCCGACGCAACCGCCGTCCTCCAGCATGCGGGCCTGGCGCGCCAATGGGCTGGCACGGTCCAGCGGTACCAGCACGGCGCCGACCTTGAGTGCGCCGAGGATTGCCGCCAGCCAGCGCCAGGAGCGCGGCATGCGCAACGCCAGGGATTGGCCGGGCAGTACGCCCCGCGCCAGCAACCCGTGGGCGATGCGTTCGCTGGCAGCGGCCAGTTCGTGGTAGTTCAGTTGCGTCTGCCGGTCGAGCACCGCGAGGGCCAGGGGCGTTGCCCGCACCTGTTCGGCAAAGCGTCCGAGCAGGGTCGGCGATGGGACCAGGGTAGTAGCTTGCTGAGCGTTGTCCATTACGCCTCCTGCGGCAAGGAATCGGCGGGCGCGGCGACATCGAAGCGCCGCAGTTCCTGTTCCAGGGCCCTGGCGACGCGGCGCAGCTCGACGGTCTCGAGCATGTCCCAGTGGCCGCCATTGACCAGTCGGGCGAGGTAACCGTCCCCGGCGCGACGCCGCCAGAAACCGCGCAGGCCACGCAGTTGTGCACGGCTGAAGCCCTCGCGGGCCTGGATCAGCACTACCCGCCCTGCCCTGGGGGCACAGACGTAGTCGGCCACGGCCATGCGGTTGTGGTTGTAGATATGGAAGTAACGTTCGACCTGGGCATCGTCGATGCCCGGATACATGCCGTTGAAACGCACCAGCTTGTCGCGGAACTCGGCCATGTCCACCGGTGCCATCTGCTGGCGGTAGGCGGCGTTGTCCGAGCCCTGGGTATCGAGCAGCACCACGGTGACCTGGCGGTACCCCGCTTCGGTCAGGCGCCGGGCCATCTCATAGGCCACCAGCCCACCGAACGACAGCCCGGTGAGAATCAGCGGCTGGGCCAGCATCGGTTCGATCAGTCGCAGATAGGCTATGGCCATCGCTTCGACCGTAGGCTCCGTGGGCTCGCCCGGGTTGATCCCCGGCGACTGCACGCCATACACCCCGACCGATTCGTCGAGGACCTTGGCCAGCGACAGGTAGCAGAACGCCGTGCCCCCCGCCGGATGAATACACACCACATTGCGCTGGCCGGCACCCGGCCGGAACTCGATCAGGTTGCCTTGCGCCGCGGCCGGCCCCGCTCCCGAGCGGATCCAGCCGCCCAGGGCCTCGATGGTCGGATGGCCGATCACCACGCGGATCGGCAGCTCGATGCCGAATACCTCGCGGACCTGATGGGCCATCTTGATCGCGGCGATCGAGGTGCCGCCGACATTGAAGAAGTTGTCGCGAATACCGATCTGCGGCGCCAGCAGCAGGCCTTTCCAGATCTGGTAGAGCGCCAGTTCGATGTGGTCGCGCGGGCTCGACAGGTTGACCTGGCGGTTGGCCAGGTCCTGGTCGGCCATGACCCGCAACGCGTCGCGGTCGATCTTGCCGTTGGCGGTCAGCGGCAGTTCTTCCAGCCACAGGTAGGCGCTGGGCAGGACCTGCGCCGGCACGGTCAGCGCCAGATGCTCGTGCACCGCTGTCTCCTCGGGCCGGGCCTGCGCCATGAAGCTGCAGCAGGCCACCAGGCGCTGGTGCTGTGCGCCGTCGCCGACCATCAGCACCACGGCGCGGCGCACGCCGGCGAAGGCCTCCAGGCGCGCCTCGATCTCGCCAAGTTCCACCCGCACGCCGCGCAGCTTGACCTGGAAGTCGTTGCGGCCAAGGAACTCCAGCTGGCCGTCGGCGCGGTAGCGCGCCAGGTCGCCGCTGCGGTACAAACGCTCACCGGGCACGAACGGGCTGTCGATGAAACGCTCGGCCGTCAGCGCCGCCAGGCCCAGGTAGCCACGGGCCACGCCGACACCACCGATATGCAGGTGGCCGCTGACGCCGACCGGCACCGGCGCATCATGCTCGTCGAGCACATACAGGCGGTTGCCGGCAATCGGCCGGCCGATCGGCAACTGTCGCTCTGGCACGTCGGCACCGGGCTGCAGGGTCCAGATGCTGTTGATCACCGTGGTTTCGGTGGGGCCGTAGACGTTGTGCAGGCGCGCAGCGGGCAATACCTGCCGGAAGCGCCGGGCAATCGCCGGAGTCAGTTCGCCGCCACCGCAGAAGACGTTGCGCAGGTCCCGGCACTGCCCCAGCTCGTCGACGTCGAGGAACAGTTGCAGCATGGCCGGTACGAAGACCAGCGCGGACACCCGCTGCTCGCGTACGGTGCGGACCAGATAGTCCGGTTCCAGATGGCCACCAGGCCGGGCCAGCACCAGGCGTCCGCCCATGGCCAGGGGCCAGAGCAGTTCCCAGGCCGAGGCGTCGAAGCCGAACGGAATCTTCTGCAGCATGCTCGCCTGCCGGCCGTCGCCACAGACCTGCTGGCACCACAGCAACAGGTTGCTCAGCCCGCGATGGGCAACCATTGCGCCCTTGGGCAACCCGGTGGTGCCGGAGGTATAGATCACATAGGCCAGGTGCTCGGGGGTCAGGCCGATGACCTGCGGATCGGGATTGTCCACCGCCTGCCCAGCCCATTGCCCCGCGTCCGTGTCGAGATCCAGCACCGGCACCTCGTGGTGCGCCATGCCCTGGGCCTCGCGCAGCAACGGGCGGGTCGCCCTATGGACCAGGGCGACACGGGGTCCGCTGTCGGCCAGCATATGGCCCAGGCGCCCGACCGGATAGGTCGGGTCCAGCGGCACGTAGGCGCCGCCGGCCTTGAGCACCGCGAGGATCGCCACCGGCAGTTCCAGCGAGCGCTCCAGGCACACCGCCACCCGCACGTCCGGGCCGACACCAAGGCTGCGCAGGTGATGGGCCAGGCGATTGGCGCGACGGTTGAGTTCGGCGTAGCTCAGTGATTCGCCCTCGAACACCACGGCGCAATCGTCCGCTGCCGCCGCCGCCCGCGCCTCGATCAGCTGTTGCACGCAGCCCGGCTCCCGGGCCAGCGGCGCACTGCGGTTCCAGTCGACGACGATCTGCTCGCGCTCGGCCCCGGTCAACAGGTGCAAGGTACCGATCGGCTGCTTGGCGTCCGCGGCGACCTGTTCGAGCAGTTGCCGGTAGTGGCCGCTCAGCCGCTCCACGGTGCCCGCATCGAACAGGTCGGTGTTGTATTCGACCACCAGTTGCAGGCCCTGGGTCTGTTCCACCAGCTCGAAGGCCAGGTCGAACTTGGCGGTGGCACTGCTGGTACCGTAGGACGCCAGGCTCAGCCCGGGCATGTCCACGGCCGCGCCGGGGGTGTTCTGCAACACCAGCATCACCTGGAACAGCGGCGAATAGGACGTATCGCGCTCGGGATTGACCGCCTCCACCACCCGCTCGAACGGCACGTCCTGGTGTGCGTGGACTTCCAGCATGCGGGCGCGAACTTCGCGCAGCAGCTCGGCGAAGGTCCATTGCGGTTGCAAGCGGTTGCGGATCACCAGGGTATTGACGAAATGGCCGATCAGCGGCTCGATCTCGGCCTGCCCGCGGTTGGCGAATGGGGTACCGATGCACACGTCCTGCTGGCCGCTGTGGCGCCACAGCAGCACCGCCAGTGCCGCCAGCAACACGTTGAACAGCGAACCCTGGGTCTGCCGCGCGAGGTCCTGCAGTTCCCGCAGGGTACGGCTGTCGAGACAGCTGGTGACGGTGGCACCGGCATAACGCTGCACCCGTGGCCGTGGCCGATCGGTGGGCAGCGTCAACAACGGTGGTGCGTCGGCCAGCGTCCGGCGCCAGTAGTCGAGCTGCTCCTGCAGGGCCGCGCCGCCCAGCCGCTGCTGTTGCCAGCAGGCATAGTCGGCGTACTGCACCGGCAGCGCCGCCAGGCTCGATGGCTGGCCCCTGAGGTAGTCACCATAGAGGGTCACCACTTCACGCAGGACGATGCCATCGACCAGCCATCGGCGATGATGTGGTGCACGTTGTACAGCCACAGGTGTTCGTCGTCCGCCAGGCGCAGCAACGAGGTGCGCAACAGCGGGCCATTGGCCAGGTCGAACGCAGCCCGGGCTTCCTCGGCCACCCGTGCCTGTGCCAGCGACTCGCGTTCGGCGGCCGGCAGCTGGCTCAGGTCGGTGACCGCCAGTGCCAGCGGACGGTACTCGTGAATCACCTGGCACGGCTCGCCGTCGTGATCGTCGAAGGTCGTGCGCAGGACTTCGTGGCGGCGTACCAGTTCGTTCAGTGCCCGCTCCAGCACGCTGACGTTCAGGCGCCCCTTGAGCACCAGGGCATTGGGGATGTTGTAGAACGGATTGCCCGGCTCCAACTGGTCGAGAAACCACAACTGCCGCTGGGAGAACGACAGCGGCAACGGTGCCGTGCCGACTGCGCGCGGGCGCAGGCCGTCATTGACCGTCAACCGGCCGAGCAATGCCTGCTTGTGCCGCTTGAGTGCCTGCAGCAGGTCTTCGGTGAGAAAACCCTTGGGTGCCTTGCAACGCAATTTGTCGCCATCGGCTTCCAGCACCACACCGTGACGGTCGAAAAAGGCCAGCAACTGTTCGGCATTCATAGCTCAATTTCCTCCATGTCGCTGTCGTCATCCGTGTGCGTGCGGTTGAACGCCTCCACCTCGACGCTGCGCTGCTCGCCTTCGGCCCGCAGGCCGCCCACCATCGAATAAATCAACTGATGACTCGGCCCCAGGTCGAACAGCGCCGGCAGTGCCTGTTCGTCGATCGAGCCCATGCCGCACAGTCCCAGGCCGTGACTGGCGGCGGTCATGGTCAGCAGTTGGGTCATGGCGCCGGCCTCGATATGGCAGAAGTCCCGGCTGCGCCCGCCATAGAGCGGACGGATCGCCGCCATGTCGGCGATGAGGAACAGCGAAAACGCGGCGTTCTCATAGACCGGGCGGTTGACGAAGTAGTCGTAGGTGTCGGGGTCGAGCCGGGATTGCTCGCCGATGGCCAGCAACTGGTGGCGTACCGGGTCGTAGTAGAAGGCCCCACCGGGCACGCCTTCGACCCGCTGCGGCTTGATGTACAGGTAGGCCTGCAGCGGATAGAGACCGCCGGCCGAGGGGAACTGGTATTTCACCTCGCCCTCCAGTTGCCCGCGCGACAGACCGGCCAGCCAGTGGGCGAATGCCAGGGTTGCAATCGGCTGCTGGTCGTAGCGACGCACCGAACGATAGTCGCGCAGACGCTGGGCGAAGCCGGCCTCCGTCGGAAGCGCCAGGGCCACCGCCGGCAACGGCCGGGCGAAACGTCGCCGCCCGCGTTCGTCGGCCTTGAACTGCTGGCGCAGTTGCGGGTCCTCGATCACCGCCTCCGCTTGTAGCGCTGGCGGTTGTGGCACACGGCCGGCGGGGAGCGGGGTCTCCCGGTGGCGACGGTACAGTTCCAGCAGGTTGGCCAGGGTCGGCTGGGCCAGCAGTTGCGCCAGGTGCGGACGGAACTGCAGTTCGGCGGCCAGGGCGTTGCTGATCCGCACGATATCGATGGACGTGGCGCCCAGGCTGAGCAGATTGGCGTTGCCGGCAATCGTCTCGCGCTTGAGCAGTTGCCGGACGATCTCCACCAGACGTTGTTCCTCGGGCCCTTCAGCAACCAGCAAGGGTCCCGCGTCCGCCTCCTCCTGCGGCTGCGGCAGGCGGTTCTTGTCGACCTTGCCATTGGCCGAGAGTGGCCAGGTTTCAAGGAACGTGAATGACGTCGGCACCATGTAGGCCGGCAGCTTGTCCACCAGATACAGGGCGAAATCCGCGGACTGCAACTGTGCATCGCTCTTGATCACGTAGGCTGCCAGGCGTTTTTCACCCAGTTGCTCACCGAGAATCCGTACCACCGCGCTCTGCACGCCGGGGTGACGGTTGAGCACGGCTTCGATCTCGCCCAGCTCGATGCGGTAGCCCTGGACCTTGACCTGGTTGTCTTCGCGCCCGAGGAATTCGATGTTGCCGTCCGGCAGCAGGCGGCCCAGGTCGCCGGTGCGATACAGCCGGGCACCGGTCGCCGGGTGGGCGAAGAAACTCGCGGCGCTCTGTTTCTCGTCGCGCCAGTAGCCCTTCGCCAGGCCGATGCCGCCGATATACAGCTGGCCAGGCACCCAGGTCGGCCGCGGTTGCAGCGCCTCGTCGAGGACATGGAAGCTCTGCTGGTCCAGGGCCTTGCCGTAGGGAATGCTGCGCCAGTCGGGATCGACCTGGCCGATCGGGTAGCAGATCGACCAGATCGAGGCTTCGGTCGCGCCGCCGAGGCTGATCACTTCGATCGCCGGCTGCAGCGCCCGCGCCCGGTCCGGCAGGTTCAGCGCGATCCAGTCGCCGGAGAGCATCGCCAGGCGCAGGCAGGTCGGCAACTGGCCGCCCTGCTGCTCGACGGACTCCAGCAGCAGCCCGAACAACGCCGGCACCGAGTTCCACAGGCTGACGCGATGCCGCTCGATCAGCTCACGCCAGTGCCGCGGGTCGAGGGCCAGGCGCGGTTCGAGCAGCACCACTGCCGCACCGACCGCCAGGGTGCCGAAGAAGTCGTACACCGACAGGTCGAAGCTCAGCGACGAGATCGCCAGCACCCGGTCCTGCGGGCTGACGGCGAAGCGCCGGTTGATGTCCAGCAGGGTGTTCACCGCGCCGCGGTGGTCGATCACCACGCCCTTGGGCACGCCGGTCGAACCGGAGGTGTAGATGACGTAGGCCAGGTCTGCGGGGTTCTGCTCGACCGCCTGCAACGCCGACTCGCCCATGTCCATGGTTTCGCTCAGGGTGATGATCTCCACCCGCGACGACCAGTCGCTGTCCGCCTTCAGGCCGGGTTGCGCAAGCAGCAGGCGCGCTTCGGCGCGCTCCAGGATATGCCGTACCCGTTGTGCCGGCAGCGCCGGATCGAGCGGCAGGTAGGCACCGCCGGCATACAGGATCGCCAGGGTCGCCACCAGTTGTTCCCAGCCGCGCTCCATCATCACCGCGACCAGTTGGTTGGGCCGCACGCCCAGGGTCTGCAAGTGGGCGCCGAGCCGACGGGCCTCGTGGCGCAACTGCCCGTAGCTCAGTTGCCGGCCCGGCGCGATCAGCGCCGGGGCATCCGGCGTCGCCTGCGCCTGGCGCTCGAACAGCTCATGCATCAGCGGCGATGCCTGCGGATACGCCGGCGCTGGCGGCAGGCCGGCCTGGGGCAGCAGCCCGGGCGTGCTGGCGGCCCAGGCCGCGGGTTCGAGCAAGCGGTCGAGGATGCCGTTGTAGGCGACGAACATCGCTTCGACCAGGCCTTGCGGGAACAGCTCGTCGATGCTGTCCCAGTTGAACAGCAGGCGCCCTTCCAGCTCCAGCAGGGTATGGTCGATCCACACCTGGGGGGTCTGGGTGATGCTGTGCACGTTCTGCGCCTGCAGCGCATCGGCCAGGTTGTACTCGGCCTGTTGGGTGGCCGCCTCGGACAGGGTGCTGTTGAACACGATGGGAATCGCCGTCTGCTGGGCCCCACGGGCCTGGGACAGCTCGCGCAGCACACGCACGCCGCTGACCACCGCATGGTCGATGTCCTGCCACAGTTGCTGCTGGATCGCCCGGGCCTTGTCGGTAAAGCCGAGGTTGCCGTCGATGGCGACTTCGAGCAGCACCAGCGAGGTGAAGTCGCCGATGATCGAGTCCACCTCCGGGTGCAGCGGCAGGCGGTTGAACAGCGGCAGGCTGAGGGTGAAGCGCGGCTGACGGCTCCACAGCGCAAGCACTTCGCAGAAGGCCGTGAGCAGCACCACTGAAGGGGTCACGCCGAATTGTCTGGCCAGTTCCTTGATCCGGCTCCAGTGCTCGACCGACAACTGCCGGTCGCGCCGAGTGAAGTGCGGTGCGGCAATGCTCTGCGGCTGACACACCAGCGGCAGGTCCGGCGCCGGTGCCAGGCGGGTGACCCGTTCGCGCCAGTAGGCCAGGGCCCGTTCGTAGCGCACGCCGCTGCGCAACCGATGTTCGGCCAGCACGTAGTCGCGGAAACTCAGGCCCGGCACCGGCAACGTCCGTTGCGGTTCCAGGTAGAAGCCCATCAGTTCGCGGGCGAGGATCTGGCTGCTGGCGGCATCGACGATCAACGCATCGAGACTGATGTGCAGGTGGCTGATGCCATCGTCGAGCAGGGTCAGGCTGAACTCGAACAGCGGCCAGTGGCTGGCGTCCAGCACCTGGTGGGACAGGCGCTGGCGGTTGTGGTCCAGGGCCTGTTGCGCGGCTTCGCGGTCCAGGCCGCGCAGATCGAGCTGCGGCATGCGATAGCTCGGCACCTGGGCCAGCACCTGCTGGGTGCCGTCGCTGAGGAAAACCGCGCGCAGCATGTCGTGGCGCTCGATCATCCGGTTCAGCGCACGCTCGAAGCGCGGGATGTCGAAATCGCGGATGCGCAGTTCCTCATAGCCGTGGGCACTGACGCCACCGAGGCTGACCGTGGATTCGCGGCCGAACCAGTAGGCCTGCTGGATATCGGTCAGGGGGAACGGCTCATGGCGGTTGGCCAGGTCCGGCTCGATCACCGCGAAGGCCGGTTCACTCTGGATCTGCTCGTCACGGCTGGCGCGAATCGCGGCCATCAGCTCGCCCGGGGTCGGGGTCTTGAACAGGCTGCTCAGGGACAGTTGTGCGGCCATGCGCCGGTTGATCGCATAGACCAGGCGCGTGGCCAACAGCGAATGACCGCCCAGTTCGAAGAAGTTGTCCTGCATCCCGACCCGTTCGCAGCGCAGCACCTCGCCCCAGATGTCGGTCAACTGGATCTCGTCGGCATCCCGGGGCGCCACGTAGGCGCTGCCGGACACCCGCTCCGGCGCCGGCAACGCACGGCGGTCGAGCTTGCCGTTGCGCGTCAGCGGCAGATTCGCCAGGGACACCCAGGCACTGGGGATCATATGTTCCGGCACCTGGCGGCGCAGGGCTTCGCGCAGCGTCTCGGCCGACGCCGGGCCAACGATGTAGGCCACCAGCTGTTTGTCCCCCGGGGCATCCTCGCGCAGCAGCACGGCCGCTTCCAGTACGCCCGGCTGTTGCTGCAGCAGGCTGTCGATTTCCCCCAGTTCGACACGGAAACCCCGCAGCTTGACCTGCTGATCGATGCGTCCCAGGTACTGCAGGTTG
Source organism: Pseudomonas sp. Tof1 (assembly GCF_055390395.1). Taxonomy (NCBI): domain Bacteria; kingdom Pseudomonadati; phylum Pseudomonadota; class Gammaproteobacteria; order Pseudomonadales; family Pseudomonadaceae; genus Pseudomonas; species Pseudomonas sp. Tof1. The sequence goes on from NZ_AP024344.1 coordinate 3,445,921, forward strand.
CCGTCGGCCAGCCAGCGCACCTGGTCGCCGCTGCGGTACATGCGGGCCCCCGGCTCGCGGCTGAACGGATCGGGCAGGAAACGCTCGGCGGTCAATTCCGGCTGGTTCAGGTAACCGCGCGCCAGGCAGGCGCCGGCGATGTACAACTCGCCGACAACGCCGGGCGGCACCGGGTTCAGCGCCTCGTCGAGCACATACAGCCGGGCATTGTTGATCGGCCGGCCGATCGGCGGCGCCTCGGGCCAGTCGGCGGCTTCGGCGCAGGCCAGGCTGAACTGGCTGACCACGTGGGTTTCGGTCGGCCCGTACTGGTTGTACAGGTATGCGCCGCCCAGCCCCTGGACGAAGCGGCGCAGTTCGTCGTTGACCCGCAGGGCCTCGCCAGCGGTCACGAGGTCACAGCCGCCGGTTGGCCCGGGTGTGTCGTCGTCGCTCAGGCCGGCGACCTGCTGCAGCACTGCGAACGGCAGGAACGCCCGCTGCACGCCACTGGCCACCAGGGTCGGGCGCAGCGTGGCGAGATCCTTGCGCCCCGCCTCGTCCATCAGCACCAGGCAGCCGCCCTGGCACAGGGTGCTGAAGACTTCCTGGAACGACACGTCGAAGTTCAGCGAGGCGAACTGCAGCACCCGCCGTGGCGCCGGGGCCGGGCCGGCGGCGTCGAGCAGTTGCCAGTCGATCAGGTTGTCCAGCGCCCGGTGGGTATGCGCGACGCCCTTGGGGCGACCACTGGAACCTGAGGTGTAGAGCACATAGGCCAGGTTGTCCGGCCCGATCGCCACGCCGGGATTGTCGGTGGATTGCCCGACCCAGCGCGCTTGGTCGCTATCCAGGCAGTACAGGGGGCGTTCGCTCGCCGTGGCCGGCAGTGTTTCCCTCAGGCTCGAGTGGGTCAGCAGCAGGCTCGGCGCCGCGTCAGCGAACATGTAGGCCAGGCGCTCGGCCGGATAGGCCGGGTCGAACGGCACATAGGCGGCCCCGGCCTTGAGGATCGCCAGCAGGCCGATGACCATCTGTGGCGAGCGCTCCAGGCTCAGGCCGACACGGTCCTCGGGACCGACGCCCTGCCCGCGCAGGAAATGTGCCAGACGGTTGGCGGCCGCATTCAGCTCGGTGTAGCTGTAGCGTTGTTCTGCATGGACCAGCGCCTCGGCCTGTGGCGTGCGTTGCACCTGGGCTTCGAAACGGGCAAGGAAGCCGCCTTGCGGAACGCGATCGGTGTGACTACGGCTCCACTCGTCGAGCAGTTGCCGACGCTGCCCGGGGGTCAGCAGGTCGAGGCTGGCGACCGGCTGCTCGCTATCGGCGGCCATCTGCATCAAGACCCGGCGCAGGTACTCGCCGAAACCGGCGACCGTCTGCGCCTCGAACAGCCCCGAGGCATATTCCAGGCCACCGACGATCTGCCCGTCACGTTCACTGAGGGCCAGTTGCAGGTCGAACTTGGCGACGTGCTGGCGGCTTGCCAGCGGCTCGACAGCAAGGCCCGGCAGGGCCGGTTCACCCTGCTGCCCCTGTTCCCAGGCGAACAGCACCTGGAACAGCGGACTGTAGGCCAGGCTGCGCGGCGGGTTGAGCAGCTCCACCACCTGCTCGAACGGCAGGTCCTGGTGCTCCTGGGCCTGCAGCGCGACCTGACGGGTGTGCTGCAACCACTGGCTGACGCTGGGGTTGCCGGTCACCTTCAGGCGCAGGGCCAGGGTGTTGACGAAGAAACCGATCAGCGCCTCCAGTTCGCTGCTCGGGCGGTTGGCCGACGGCACGCCGATCACCACGTCGGCCTGCGCCGACAGCCGCGACAGCACCAGCGCCCAGCCGGCAAGCAGGGTCATGAACAGCGTCGTGCCCTGGCGCCTGCTCAGGTCCTTGAGGCGCCGGGTCAGCGCCTCGTCGAGCACCAGCGGCACCACACCGCCGCGATAGTCCTGTACCGCCGGACGCTTGTGGTCCAGCGGCAGTTCCAGCAGCAACGGCGCCTCGGCCAGGGTTTCGCGCCAATAGCGGCCCTGGCGTTCCAGTACCTCTGCGGTCAGCCACTGGCGTTGCCAGGCCGAATAATCGACATATTGCAGCGGCAGCGGCGGCAGCGGATCGTCGCGATCCTCCAGCGCTGCGGCATACAACTGGCTGAGCTCGCGGGTCAGCACGCCCATCGACCAGCCATCGGAGACGATGTGGTGCAGGGTCAGCAACAGCAGGTGCTGGTCCTCGGCCAGACGGACCAGCCCGGCCCGGATCAGCGGCCCCTGCTCCAGGTCGAAGGCTCGTGCGCCTTCGGCCTCCACCAGACCGTCGAGGTCGGCAGTGGCCTCCAGCCGTTCGAGCTTCAGGCCCTGCCCTGGCGCGGCGATGACCTGCCAGGGCTCGCCCTCGACACTGATGAAGCGGGTGCGCAGGGCTTCATGCCGCGCCACCAGCTGATTGAGGCTGCGCTCCAGCGCCGGCACCTGCAACGGGCCGCGCAATTTCAGGTTCAGCGGCATATGGTAGGCCGCGCTGCCACCCTCCATCTGGGCGAGGAACCACAGGCGCTGCTGGGCAAACGACAACGTTTGCGCGACGCCCCTTTCGATCCGCGTGATGGGCGCCCGGACCGCCTCCCGGGCGCTTTCCAGGCTGCGGGCGAACTGTTTCAGCTGGGGGCTGGCGAACAGCGCCGAGGCCGCGACTTCGCGCTCGAGCTGGCGGCGAATCCGCGCGATCACCTGCATCACCAGCAGCGAATGCCCGCCGAGGGCGAAGAAACTGTCGTCGCGCCCTACCCGCTCGATCCCCAGCACTTCACTCCAGATGCGCGCCAGGCCGGTTTCCAGCTCGCCCTGCGGGGCAACGTAGTGACGCGGGTCGAAAGCGGCGGCATCGGGTGCCGGCAAGGCGCCACGGTCGAGCTTGCCGTTGGCGGTCAGCGGCAAGCTGTCCAGGCGCACGAAGGCAGCGGGCAGCATGTAGTCCGGCAGGCTCAGGGCCAACTGCTCGCGCAGGGCGCCGGGGCTGGTGCTCCCGCCTCGCTTTCGACGTAGTAGGCGACCAGCCTGGGCTGCTCGGCGTCGTTGCGCAACAGCACCACGCCGTCGCGCACCCCGGCCACATCGAGCAGGCGCGCCTCGATCTCGCCCAACTCCAGGCGCAGGCCGCGCAGCTTGGCCTGGGAGTCGTTACGGCCGAGGAACTCCAGTTGACCGTCGGCGCGGTAGCGTGCCAGGTCGCCGGTACGGTACAGGCGATCGCCGGCCACGAACGGGTTGTCGATGAAGCGCTCGGCCGTCAGTTGCGGCTGGTTCAGGTAGCCGCGGGCCACACCGACGCCGCCGATGTGCAGCTCGCCGGCAACGCCGGTCGGCACCGGTGTGCCGAGGGCGTCCAGCAGGTAGATACGGGTGTTGGCCAGCGGCCGGCCGATGGGCAGGCCGGCGTCGGCCGCCGGTCGGGCCGGCAGTTCGAAGCAGGTGCTGTCGATGCTGGCTTCGGTCACGCCATAGGCATGGACGATTCGGACCGCCTCGCCGCACCGCTGGCGCAACTGGCGGGCACTGTGGGCGCTCCAGGTGTCCGAGCCGCAGACCACGGTGTCGAGGAACGCCAGTTCATGGCCGCTTTCCTCGGCCCAGGCCAGCAGCGGGTTGAGCACCGCCGGGACGAAGTCGGCGAAGTCGATCCGCGCATCCCGCAGCAGGCGGTAGAGAGCCGGTGGGTCCATCAGGGTCTGGCGCGGACACAGCACCAGCTCACCGCCGAAACACAGGGCGCGGATCAGGTCGGCACTGAACACGTCGAAAGAAAACCCGGCCATCTGCAGGTGGCGCAGGCCCGGACGCAGGGCGTACAGCTGTTCCCAGGCGGCGCTGAGCGCCAGCAGGCCACGGTGTTCGACCATCACGCCCTTGGGCTGGCCGGTGGAACCCGAGGTGTAGATGACATAGGCCAGGTGGCGTGGCGTCAGGCCCGATGCCTGGGGTGCGAGGTCCTGCGGCGGGTGCGAGGCCCAGCGTTGCGCATCCTGTTGCAGATCGAGCAACAGCGGTTGCTCTGGCAGGCCTTCGAGGGCCGCGAGCAGCGCCGGCCGGGCCGGACCATGGCTCAATAGCACCGAAGGCGCACTGTCGACCAACATGTGGCGCAGCCGCGCCGGCGGATAGCCGGGGTCCAGCGGCACGTAAGCCCCGCCGGCCTTGAGCACCGCGAGGACGGCCAGCGGCATGTCCAGGGTGCGCTCCAGGCACAGCCCGACCCGGTCGTCCGGTCCGACGCCAAGGGCGCGCAGCTCATGGGCCAGGCGATTGGCCCGGGTATTGAGTTCGCCATACGTCAGGCTGTCGTCGCCACAGCGCACGGCAATGGCCTGGGGATCGCGGCTTGCCTGGGCTTCGAACAGCTCATGCAGGCAACGCCGGGCGTCGAAAGCCTGCTCACGGCCATTCCAGTCCCGTACCAGACGGTCACGCTCCACGGCACTGAGCAGGGGCAACGCCGTGACCGGCTGCAGCGGCTGCGCGACCATGCCTTCGAGCACCTGGCGCAGATGGCCGGCAAACCGCGCGACCGTGGCCGCGTCGAACAGGGCCGTGGCGTACTCCAGGCCGCCGCCGATGCGCCCGTCCTGCTCGGCCAGCACCAGGGTCAGGTCGAACTTGGCCGCCTGGTGGCGGCTGCGTAGCGGCTGGCTGTCCAGGCCGCCCAGTCGCAGCGTGCCCGGCTCGGTGTTTTCCCAGGCGAACATCACCTGGAACAGGGGGCTGTAGGCCTGGCTGCGCGGCGGGTTGAGCCGTTCCACCACCTGTTCGAATGGCAGCTCCTGGTGTTCCTGGGCGCCCAGCGCCACGGCGCGGGCCTGTTCCAGCAACTGCGCGGTGGTCGGCGCACCGGCCAGGGACAGGCGCAGAACCAGGGTGTTGACGAAAAAGCCGATCAGCCCTTCGGTTTCCCGACGGTTACGGTTGGCCACCGGGGTGCCGATCAGGATGTCGTCCTGGCCCGACAGGCGTGCCAGGACCACCGCCCAGGCGGCCAGCAGGGTCATGAACAGCGTGGTGCCATGGCGCAGGCTCAGGGCCTTGAGTTGCTGGCTAAGGTTTTCATCCAGCAGCAGCGGTTCGAAACCGCCCTCGTAGCGCTGCAGGGCCGGCCGTGGACGGTCGCCGGGCAGTTCCAGCAGGGCCGGAGCGCCGGCCAGGGTGTCGCGCCAGTAGTCGTGGTGGCCGGCCTGGCTCTGCTCCGCCAGCCAGCCGTGCTGCCATTGGGCGTAGTCGGCGTATTGCAACGACAGCGCCGGCAATGGATCGTCCAGTCCCTGGCGAAAGGCCTCGTACAGCTCGCCCAGTTCACGGGTCAGCACCGCCATCGACCAGCCGTCGCAGATGATGTGGTGCAGGGTCAGCAGCAGGACATGTTCCTGCTCGCCGAGAATCAGCAGGCGCCCGCGAAACAGCGGCCCCTTGTGCAGATCGAAAGCGGCCTCCGCCTCCTCGTCCGCCAGCAACGCCACCTGCGGCTCGGGTTCAGGCTGTGCGGCCAGATCGTGGACCTGCCAGGAGAACCCGCAGTCGGCCGCGGCGATCAGTTGGACCACCTCGTCCCCCTCGGCGGCAAAGGTGGTGCGCAACGCCTCGTGGCGCGCCACCAGGCGGTCCAGCGCCTGTTTCAGCGCCGAGCGGTCGAGCGCCCCGTGCAGGCGCAGCCCGAACGGTACGTGATAGGCGTCGCCGCCCCCGGCCAACTGGGCGAGGAACCACAGCCGACGCTGCGCGAAGGAGGCCCGCGGTGCCGTGTCGCCCCGCTCTGCCGGCGTGATTTTCGACCGTTTGTGCAAGGCGGCGAACTGCGCCGGCGTCATATCACGCAACGAGGTTTTGTCGAACATGAGAGGCTTCCATCCATGACTGCATTGTTTTTGTAGGGTTCAGGGGCGTGATTGGCCCCGCACGCCGCGACCCGGCCTTATGGGCCGGGACGTTCTCAGGGTCTCAAGGGGAAGCGCGGGTTTCCTGCGCCTGGGTAAAGAGGTAATCGAGCAGCGCCTCGATGGTCGGATGATCGAACATCACCCGCATCGGCAACTCGATGCCCAGCAGATCGTCGATACGGGCGACGATGCGGGTCGCCAGCAACGAGTGACCACCCAGTTGGAAGAAGTTGTCGGTGAGACCGACCCGCTCGCAGCGCAGCACCTCGCACCAGATCTCGGCCAGAGCCCGTTCGATCGGGGTGCTCGGCGCCACATGGGTCTGCAGCGCATAGGCGGTTTCGTCGGGCCGCGGCAGCGCCTGGCGGTCGAGCTTGCCGTTGGTGGTCAGCGGCAGGCAGTCGAGGCGTACGTAGGCGGCGGGCACCATGTGCTCCGGCAACGCTGCCGCCAACTGCGTGCGCAGCTCATGGACAGCCGGTGCGGCCCCATCGGCCACCGTGTAGTAGGCCACCAGCCGCGGTTCGCCCGGTTGCTCATCGCGGGCGATCACCGCCGCCTCGCGCACGCCCGGACAGCCGCCCAGGCAGGCTTCGATTTCAGCCAGTTCGATACGGTAGCCGCGGATCTTCACCTGGAAGTCGTTACGCCCCAGGTATTCCAGGCTGCCATCGGCGCGGTAGCGCGCCAGGTCGCCGGTGCGGTACAGGCGATCGCCAGCGACGAAGGGGCTGTCGATGAAGCGTTCGGCGGTCAGTTGCGCGCGGTTCAGGTAGCCGCGGGCAACGCCGGCACCGCCGATGTGGATCTCGCCTTCGACACCGATCGGCACCGGTTGCCCCGCCGCATCGAGCAGATAGCAACGCAGGTCCGCCAGCGGCCGGCCAATGGCACTGGCGCCGGAACGCTCGGCATCTTCGGCGCGCAGTGCCAGGTAGGTGGCATGCACGGTGATCTCGGTGATGCCGTACATGTTCACCAGTTGCGTGTCGCTGTTGCGCGGGTCGGCGAACCACGGCTTGAGCAGAGTGGTTTCCAGCGCCTCGCCACCGAACACCACGCAACGCAGGCTGTGGGTCGCCTCGCTGCGGCCCTGGGCTTGCAGCAGGCCACGGAAGGCGCTGGGCGTCTGGTTCAGCACGGTCACCTGCTGCTCGCAGAGCAGCCGGTAGAAGTCTGCCGGAGCGCGACAGGTCGACGCCGGGACGATCACCAGGCGCCCGCCGTGCAACAGTGCGCCCCAGATTTCCCAGACCGAGAAGTCGAAGGCGAAGGAATGGAACAGGGTCCACACATCGCCGGCATTGAATGCGAACTGCGCCGCGGTGCTGGCGAACAGCCTGGCCACCTGACGGTGCTCGATCATCACGCCCTTGGGTTGGCCGGTGGAGCCGGAGGTATAGATGACATAGGCCAGGTTGGCCGGGGTCAGGCCCAGGCGCGCCGGGTCGAGGTTGTCCGCCGGGCCGTCGGCCCAGGTTTCACGATCCAGTTCCAGGCATTCGGGAGCATTCGCCAGAGCGTGAAGCGGCTCGGCCAACAGCGTGCGCGTGGCCTGATGAACGAGCACCAGCGCCACCCCACTGTCCTGCAGCAGATAGGCCAGGCGCTCGGCGGGATACGCCGGATCCAGCGGCACATAAGCGCCGCCGGCCTTGAGGATGGCGAGCAGGCCCACCAGCATCTCCAGGGAGCGCTCGACACACAGCCCGACCCGCACTTCCGGACCCACCCCGCGCTGGCGCAGGTGATGGGCCAGGCGGTTGGCCCGGGCATTCAGCTCGCCATAGCTGAGGCTCGTGCCCTCGAAGCTCACCGCCATTGCCGAAGGCTGGCGGGCGACCTGCCGCTCGAACGCTGGGTGCAGGCAGTCGCTGACGCCGGTGTGCGGCGCGGGTGGATTCCAGGTCTGCAACAACTGCCGACGCTCCTCCGGCGGCAGGATATCCAGCCGGTCGGCACGGCTTTGCGGTGCCTCTTCAAGGGCCCGGACCAGGCTTTCCAGCGCCTGCCGCATCATCGCGCAGGTGCGTTGTGCATCCAGTGCCGCGCAGACCTGGGCGCCGATGCGGAAACCTTCGCCGCTGTCGTCCACGGCCAGCACCAGCGGGTAGTTGGTGCGTTCTTCGCCGCCCAGCACCTCGATGCCCTTCCAGGCGCCGGAAGTCGAGTCACCGCCCTCGGTGGCCCGTTCGCTATGGCGATAGTTGAGCAGGCTGGTGAACAGCGGCGTTGGCGAGGCGATGGCACTGCACCGCTGGGCCAGGGCCAGCGAGGCGTGTTCGTGCTCGAACAGTTGAGTCAGCAGCCCATGGGTGCGGCGCACGCAGGCGGCCACGCCCTCGGCGGCCAGGTCGATGCGGATCGGCAAGGTGTTGATGAACGGCCCGAGGATGCGCTCGGCGCCCTCGCCGCCGTACAGGCGACCGAACAATACGGTGCCGAAGATCACGTCGTGGCGACTGGAAGTGTGCGCCACCACCTGGCCCCAGGCGACATGGAACAGGCTGGCCGGGCTCACTCCCAGGGCCTGGGCCGACTGCCGCAGGCGCTGGCCCAGGCCATTGTCAAGCATCAACCGGGCCTCGTTGACCCCGCTGCCATCGCCCTGGATATCGAGCAGGCCGAACGGTGCCGACGGTTGACTGATGCCGGCCAGCATACCGCGGAAGAACTGTTCCTGGGCCTGCTGGTCGCCGCCCCTGATCCGCTGGGCAATGAAGTTGCGGTACGGCAGCGCCGGCAACAGGCTGGCCGCCTTGCCGTCAAGCACTGCCTCGACCTCGGCATTGAGCTGTTTCAGCGAAGTGTTGTCGTCAATGATGTGATGGAACAGGCGCAGGCCGAGCCAGCGGTCGTTGGCCTCGTCCCGGGCGATGACCAGGCGCATCAGCGGCGCACGGTCCAGCGGCAGGCGGAATTGCCGGGGATCGAAGCGCTGGCGCAATTGCGTGGCGATATCACCCTCGGCCGGATCCAGCTGCAGCTCCTCGACCAGGCCGTCGACCTGACGCCAGACCACCTGCACCGGCTCTTCCAGGTCATCCCAGAACACCGAGGTACGCAGGATGTCGTGGCGCTCGATCACGCTTTGCAGCGCCCGTACATAACGTTCCAGGGTCGGCCGGTCGCTGAAGCTCATCAGGCACCAGAGCAGGTAGGGATCGCCGTTGCGCGCCATCAGGTGGTGGAACAGCATGCCTTCCTGCAACGGCGACAACGGGTAGATATCCTGGACGTTGTCCGCACCGCCCTGCACCGTGGCCAGGATGGCGTCGATCTGTGCTTGCGTCAGGCTGACCAGCGGCAGGCAGTCAGGGGTGATCGGCTGGCCACGAACGATGGCATTGGCCGGAATGGGGGCGGCCAGTTCCGCCACTTCGACCCCGGCGGCCAGTTCGCGCAGCACCGGGACACTGAACATCAGTCGGGCATCGAGTTCGATGCCCTGTCGTCGCAGGCGCTCGAGGACCCGCAGGGCCGACAGCGAATGCCCGCCCAGGGCGAAGAAGTTGTCATCGCGGCCGATCCGCTCGCGACCGAGCACATGGGCCCAGGCTTCGGCCAGGGCGATTTCCACCGGACCTTGCGGAGCACTGAAGGGGCGCGTGCCGAAGGCATTGTCGTCAGGCGCCGGCAGTGCCTTGCGGTCGAGCTTGCCGTTGGCGGTCAGCGGCAGGGCTTGCAGGCTGACATAGGCGGCCGGGACCATGTGCTCCGGCAGTGCCGCCGCCAGTTGCCCGCGCAGTTCCTGGACCGTCGGCACGGCACCGTCGACGACCGTGTAGTACGCCACCAGTCGTGGTTCGCCCGGCGGGTCCTCGCGGGCGATCACCAGCGCATCGCGCACCCCGGCGCAGCGTGCCAGGCAGGCTTCGACTTCGCCCAGTTCGATCCGGAACCCGCGGATCTTCACCTGGAAATCGTTACGGCCCAGGAATTCCAGGCTGCCATCGGCACGGTAGCGCGCCAGGTCGCCGGTGCGGTACAGGCGCTCACCCGGAACGAACGGGTTGTCGATAAAACGCTCGGCCGTCAGTTGCGCGCGGTTCAGGTAACCGCGGGCAACCCCGGCTCCGCCGATGTGGATCTCGCCCTCGGCACCGATCGGCAGCAACTGTCCGGCGCTGCCGAGCAGGTAGCAGCGCAGGTCCGCCAGGGGCCGGCCGATGGGGCTGCCGGTCTGCTCGGCGTCTTCGGCCCGCAGCGCCAGGTAGGTGGCATGCACGGTGATTTCGGTAATGCCGTACATGTTGACCAGTTGCGTGTCGCTGTTGCGCGGATCGGCGAACCAGGGCTTGAGCGTGGTCATCTCCAGTGCTTCGCCGCCGAAGATCACCTGGCGCAAGCTGTGGGCCGCAGTGCTGCGCGCCTGGGCACCGAGCAGGCTGCGGAAAGCGCTCGGGGTCTGGTTGAGGACCGTCACGCCCTGCTCGCAGAGCAACTGGTAGAAATCCGCCGGGGTGCGGCTGGTCAGGGTCGGCACGATCACCAGGCGTGCGCCATGCAGCAGCGCGCCCCAGATCTCCCAGACCGAGAAATCGAAGGCGAAGGAATGGAACAGCGTCCAGACATCGTCGGCGTTGAACTCGAACTGTCGGGCGGTGCTGCTGAACAGCCGCGCCACCTGGGCGTGTTCGATCATCACGCCCTTGGGCGTGCCGGTGGAACCGGAGGTGTAGATCACGTAGGCCAGGTGGTTCGGGGTCAGGCCCTGTTCCTGCGGATCGAGATTGTCGGCGGGCCGTTCGGCCCAGCGCGTGGCATCGACTTCCAGGTCCAGCAGGCGTGGCTTGCTGGCCAGGCCCTTGCAGGCGGCGGTCAGGCTCGGCCTGGCGGCGGCGTGGGTCAGCACCACTGCCGGGCTGCTGTCGGCGAGCAACAGGTTCAGGCGCTCGCTCGGATACACCGGATCGAGCGGCACGTAGGCACCGCCGGCCTTGAGGATCGCCAGCAGGCCGACCAGCATGTCCAGAGAACGCTCGACACACAGCCCCACCAGCACATCCGGGCCGACGCCAAGGGTTCGCAAGTAGCGCGCCAGGCGGTTGGCCCGGGCGTTCAGTTCGCCATAGCCGAGGGTCTGGCCTTCGAGGCTGACCGCCGGTGCCCAGGGATCGAGCGCCACCCGCTCCTCGAACAGCTGGTGCAGGCAACGTGGCGGCGGCTCGGCAGGCGTGACCGGGTTCCATTCGGTCAGCAGCCGGTGACGTTCTTCGGCACCGATCACCGAGTCGCTGTCGAGGCGGCGTTCCGGTGCATCCAGGCACTGCCCCAGCAACGCCAGGTAGTTGTCGCGCAAGCGGGTCATGGTTTCTTCCTTGAACAGATCAGCCGAGTAGTTCCAGAGCAGCGACAGAGTGTCGAGGTTGTCGGCCCGGGTGCCCCGGGGAATCACCACCACCTCGATGTCGAATTTCGCCGTCTGGTTGCTGTAGGCCTCGAACAGCGAGAGGTCGAAGCCCGGTCCCTTGAGTTGCGGGGTCTGCGAGTTGTGGAAACTGAAGGCCACCTGGAACAGCGGGTTGCGCGACAGCGAGCGGCTGGGCTGGAACTCGCGCACCAGGCGTTCGAAAGGCAGGCTTTCGTGGTCGTAGACATCGAGCATGCGCTCGGCAGTACGCCCCAGCAGCTCGCGGAAGGTCGGCGCACCGCCGAGATCGGCACGGATCACCACGCTGTTGACGAACATCCCCAGGCAACGCTCGTAGGCCACCGACTTGCGGTTGGCCACGGCGGAGCCGACCAGGAAGTCCTCGATACCGCAGCGCCGTCCCAGCCACAGCTGGAACACGGTGAACAGCGTGGTGAAGACCGTCACCCCCTCGGCATCACTGAACTGACGCAGCCTGGCGGCCAGCTCGGCCGGCAGTTCGAAGCGCAACTGCCGGCCCCGCCCGCTGCGTTGCGCCGGCCTGGGAAAATCGGTGGGCAGCGGCAGGGTGAACGGCGCGTCCTGCAGTTGCTGCCTCCAGAAGCGCATCTGCCGTTCGTATTCGGCCTCGGCCGCCTCACTCTGTTGCCAGCGGGCGTATTCGCCGTATTGCGCCCCAGGTAACGGCAGCGGGTCGCTGCGATCACCGTGATGGTACTGGTAGAGATGCAGCAGTTCTTCGAGGAACAGGTTGGCGCTCCAGCCGTCGTGCACGAAATGGTGCTCGATATGCACCAGGGCATAGGCCTCGGCCCCGCGTCGGACCAGCAGCCAGCGCACCAGTGGCAGGCATGCGACGTCGATGGCGCGGTGCACCTCCTGCTCGACCCGTTCGATGAACGCCTGTTCATCCTCCGCCGGGATATCGATGCAGGCCAGCGCGGCCCGGGCCTGGTCATGTACACGCTGATACGGCACGCCTTCGCCGTCGTCATGGAAGGTGGTGCGCAAGATCTCGTGACGGCTGACGATCTCGTCGAGGCAACGTTGCAGCAACGGTTCGTCGAGCCGGCCATGGATGCTGATCACGCTCTGGGCGTGATAGGCCCGGGCGTCGGACACCTTGTTCAGCCACCAGACGCCGCTCTGCTGGTAGGACAGCGGGGCGATAGGCGACGCTTCGGTGACAACGGCCGGGCCAGCGGCCAGGGGTTCGCTCAGTTGCCGTGCCACCTGGCGCAACGTGCCCTCGAGAAACAGGCTCTTGAGCGGCAGGTGCCGACCGCCCTGTTCGCGTACCCTGACAGTGATCTGCAAGGCACTCAGGGAGTCGCCGCCCAGGGCCAGGAAATTGTCCTCGCGCCCTACCCGATCGACCTTCAACACTTGCGCCCAGATATCCGCCAGCCACTGTTCCAGCCCGTCTGCCGGCGCGACATATTCGCGACTGATCAGCGCAGTGGCATCCGGCACCGGCAAGGCCTGGCGATCGAGCTTGCCGTTGGCATTCAGCGGCCAGTGCGTCAGGCGTACACAGGCCGCCGGCAGCATGTGTTCGGGCAGGCTCTGCCGGGCGTGCTCACGCAACCGCTGCGGGCTGATGTCGTCCGCCGCCCGGTAGTAGGCCACCAGCCGGCGTTCCCCCGGTGTGTCTTCGCGGACGATCACCAGGGACTCTTCGACACCCGGCAAGCTGTCCAGACAGGCCTCGATTTCGCCAGGCTCGATACGGAAACCGCGCACCTTGACCTGGAAATCGCTGCGGCCGAGGAACAGCAATTGGCCGTCGGCGTCGAAACGCGCCAGGTCGCCGGTGCGATACAGGCGTTCGCCGGGGGCGAAAGGGCTGTCGACAAAACGTTCGGCGGTCAATTGCGGACGATTCAGGTAGCCCCGGGCGACGCCGATACCGCCGATGAACAGCTCACCCACCTCGCCCGGGCGCACCGGCGTGCCCGCCTCGTCCAGCAGGATGGCGCTGGCCTGGCCGATCGGTTCGCCGATCGGCACGGGCGATTGCGGGTCGTGGTGTTCGTCGCAACGATAGACCGTGGCCCAGATGGTGGTTTCGGTCGGGCCATAGGCGTTGAACAGCCGCCGCCCTTGGCCCAGGTGGCCGCCAGGGCCGGGTTCGGCGCCTCGCCCGCGAGCACCAGGGTCACCAGCTCGGGCAATGCGGCGGGGTCGCCGAGCCCGGCCAGCACCAGCGGTGGCAGGGTCGCATGGCTGATGTGCCGCTCGCGCAGCACCTGCGCCAGGTTGTCGCCGAGCAACAATGTGCCCGGCTCGACGATCTCCAGGCAGGCGCCATGGCTCAGGGCCATGACCCATTCGAACACCGAGGCATCGAAACTGAAGGAAGCGAATTGCAGCACCCGGTCGCCGGGCCCGACGGCGAACAGCGGGCCCTGGACCCGGGCCAGGTTGACCAGTCCGCGATGTTCGAGCAGCACACCCTTGGGCAGGCCGGTGGAACCCGAGGTGTAGATGACGTAGGCCAGGTGACGATCGTTCAGGCCAAGGGCCTGGGCCGGCAGGTTGTCCGCCGGACAGTCGGCCCAGGCGGCCTCGTCGGCCAGGTCGAGCACCACGGGCTGTTCGGCCAGGCCGGCCAGCGCCGGGTTCAGGCCGACGAGCGCCGGGGCATGGGTCAGCACCAGCCGCGGCGTGCAGTCGGCCAGCATGTGTGCGAGGCGTTGTGCGGGGTATGTGGGGTCCAGCGGGACATAGGCGCCGCCGGCCTTGAGCACGGCCAGCACGGCGACCAGCATCTGCGGCGAACGCTGCAGGCACAGGGCGACCCGTGTATCGGGCCCGACACCGGCTGAACGCAGGTGGTGTGCCAGGCGATTGGCCCGGGTGTTGAGTTGCTGGTAACTCAGCACCTGCCCCTGAAACCCAGCGCCGGGGCCGAGGGATCACGCAGGACCCGGGATTCGAACAATTGCTGGATAAGCGCGGCGTTCGGTTCTCTGACCAATTCAAGCCTCTCATTCCCTGGAGGATTCACGATCAGTGACGAGGCCTGCGCAGGGATGACAGCGCTAGGGTCGACCCGATCGGCTGCGACTGCCTGGACTGTGCTGTCCGTAGCAATCTTCTTACACTGGAGGGGATTCTGTCCCACAGCGCGGATGGATAATAACCACGAATTTTGTTGGGTGGAAATACAAACTTGCGTCGTTCATGAAGGGATTTCGCGCTTTTTCTCTCCTGACCGCCTGGCTCATGCAGGGCGCGGAACCGCGTGCGACCCAGGCCATTACGGCGTTTGCACTGTATGGCAATGTATCGAAGTCGGCAGCCGATACCTTTCGAGGCATGCTGGAGGATTCTTGACATACTCCAGACGCTTGCCGCTGTGCTCAATAGCGTGTCGGGCGGCGGATGCCGTCCATGCCATCCCCTTTCGTCAGGAGTGTGTCTTCATGAAAATCGGTTTCGTCGGCCTGGGCAGCATGGGCCAGGCCATCGCCAGCAACCTGCTGAAATCCGGCCATGAACTGTGGGTGTGGAACCGTTCGCCCGCACCGGTGCAGGCACTGGTGGAACTCGGCGCCCAGGCGGCCATGCAGCCGCGCCAGGCCTTCGAAGTGGACGTGGTGTTCAGCATGCTGGCCCATGACCAGGCGATGCGTTCGGTGCTGCTCGACTCCGGTTTGCTCGATGAACTCAGGGCGCCACTGATTCACGTGAACCTGGCGACCATTGCGGTGGACTTTGCCGAGGAACTGGCCGGGTTGCACCAGGCCCGGGGGCTGACCTATATCGCCGCGCCGGTGATGGGCCGGCCGAATGTGGCGATTGCCGGGGACCTGAATATCCTGGCTGCGGGGCCGGCGGCGGCGCTGGATCAGGTGCAGCCGCTGTTCGACCTGATCGGGCGCAAGACCTGGCGCCTGGGTGAGCGTGTGGCCAGTGCCAATGCGATGAAGCTGGCGACCAACTTTCTGCTGGTGTCCGCAGTCGAGGCCATGGCCGAGGCGGCCAGCCTGGTCAAGGGGCATGGCCTGGAGTCGGCGGCGCTGATCGATCTGATTTCGACCACGATCTTTCCGGGGCCGGTCTACTCCGGGTATGGGGCGCTGATCGGCCGCAGTGAATATGGGAATGCGGCGTTCAAGGCGGTGTTGGGGCTCAAGGATGTCAATCTGATTCTGGAGGCGGCGCGCAGTGTTTCGGTGCCGATGCCAAGTGCGGAGTTGATTCGGGACAACCTGGTCGATGCGGTGGAGCATGGCGAGGGGGATATGGATCTGGCGGTGCTGGCTCGGGTCATGGAGCGGCGGGTTGGTCAAGGTTAGCAGGAGCCCTGGCGTTAAGGCTTCTCTCGTGGGCATATCCATTTGCGCGTTTAGCTGATGTGTCGGTTTCGCCCTTCACGGGCGAGTCACTTTTGCCAAGCGGCAAAAGTAACCAAAAACGCTTGCCCCTCCATTGGCCCCTCGCTACGCGAGGGGTTCCTTCGCTCCGGCCCTGTTTCGAGAGCACGCCGTGACGGGCCATCCATGGCCCAACACGGCTCGCCCGGCATCCCTGCCGGGCGACTCTCGAAACAGGACCTCCACTCAGCCGGCTGGGAACGGGGCCGGTGGATCAAAAGCAAGATCAAAAGCCAAGGCAAAAGCCAAAGCGAGATCAACAGCAAAAGCTTCGCGGCGGTACGACGTTCCGACAAGCCCTGTTCCTACAGTCTCTCGGTGTACCAGGATATTGTGAATGCCGCAGCTCTGTAAGAGCCAGGCTTGCCCGCGAATGGGCCAGCGGGGAACAGCGCCAAAACCGGATCAGCCAGAAGCGCAAGCGGCTGGCTGATCCGGTTTTGGGATTCGCGCGAACGAGCTGCCTTCAACGCGCCAATCGTGTAAACACGTAGTCACGATCCTTGACCAAGGCCTGGTGACAGGCGAAGCAGGTTTCATGCTGGCTCACATCGGCCGGCTTGCCGTTGATGAAGCGGCCAAAACCCCAACCGCCCGTGGCGGCATATTTCTTCGAATCCTTGACCATGAATTGCACGGTGGTCGAGTCCGCCGGGACCAGGGCACTGGCCGCCTCGGGCGACTGCATATGCTTCCAGGCCAGTTTGGCGAGGATGGTGCCGTCGGGGAACGGCCGGGTGTCGTTGCTGCGGTAGGCCTTGAGCGCCGTCGGGTTGCCGAGGATCGCCCGCAGTTCGTTCAGCGGCGGTCCTTGCAGTGAAGGTGCCGCCAGTTCCCATTGGCGATAGCCATCGGGGATGGTCACGCCATAGATCGGCGAAGCATTTTCCGCGTTGGATGCGCTGTTCGACGCCGGTGCCGCCAGGGCGATGCCCACCGACAGGGCCACGCCCGCCGCGGCCAATCCGCTATAAAGCCATTTCATGTCAGCATTTCCTGTGTGCCTGGGAGGCTTCACAGTCAATCGCAGCCATGTATCGCGTAGGTGTCCGCAAACCCTCGAAAAGCCGGCCAATGTATCAATGGCGGCCCCGGATACACTGTGATACACCAGACAGCGGCCGCCAATGCAAACGCCCCGACAGGTTCGACCTGCCGGGGCGTTTTCTGCCAAAACCGCAAAAGGTTTGTCAGTGAGTCATATTGCCATGATCGTGCATCGGCATTTCGGTCAGGGCACGGGCCGTGGCCTTGACCTCGATCGACTCCTTCACGCCCTTGGCGTTCTCGACCACCAGGGTCAGCGGCACACTGTCACCCTCCTTCACCTGACCGACCAGGTTCATCAGCATGATGTGGTAACCCTCGGGTGCGATGTCGACGGTCTTGCCGGCTGGCAACTCGACGGAAGCGACCGGCTGCATGCTCATGATGTCGTTCTGCATCTTCGACTCGTGGATCTGCACCAGTCTGGCGACGGGCGATTTCGCCTCCAGCAGCTTGCCCCCTTCAGCCGAAGTGATGCGCATGAAGGCACCGGTGGAGGGTTGTCCCGGCACGGTGGCACGGACCCAGGCGTCTTGCACCAGGGTGTGTGCCGAAGCGTGCAGGCTGATCATTCCAAAAATTGAAAAAACTATATATTTCAATGACTTCATTTGATTATCTCGAATTTTTCTAGATAGCGCCTGTCAGCAGACCGACATGACGGTGAGCAGATCTTCCGCGCATTGCTGGGCGGTCAGCGACGGCGACAGGCCCAGACGCAGACGACCGCGGCTGTCGTAGACAAAACTGGTCGCGGTGTGGGACAGCGTATAGCTGTCGCCAGCCGGGATCTTTTCGTAGAACACCTTGAATTCCTTGGCGGTCTGCGCGGTTTCTTCCAGGGTGCCGTACAGGGCGACGAAGCTCGGGTCGAACGCCTTGACGTAGGCGTCGAGCACCTGCGGCGTGTCGCGTTCCGGGTCGAGGGTGATGAATACCACCTGCAGCTTGTCGCCGTCCGGGCCCATCAGTTTCTTGGCGCGGGCCGCGCGAGCCAGCGCCGTCGGGCAAACCGCCGGGCACTGGGTGAAGCCGAAGAAGATCATCGGCATCAGGCCGCTGAAACTGCCGAGCAGGGTGACGTTGCCCTGGGTGTCCTTGAGCTTGAACTTGCGCCCGAGGATCTCGTCGCTCAGGTCCTTGCCGTACTTGTAGGTCAGCTTGCCGGAGCTGTCGCAGCCGGCCAGCAATCCAAGCCCGAGAACCCCGAGGCCGGCAACGACCTGGCGGCGAGTCAATAACTCATTCATGTAAACGGCCCTCTAGGTAGCCTTTGTGCAACGCAAGGGGTGATGGCCTGCTGCTCTGGCGCCACTGCGCACAGTCACGCTGCCGACCACGATTGACAAGGATGGGTCAGGCACGGGCCCGGGGTGGCGCACGCGAGCGAGAGCCGGGAAAGACCGGCGCGACGGCCCGCTGCGGGCTGAACGCAATACCGGGGTAGCCGGGCGGCGGGACTGGGCCCAGGAACAGCGCGCCATGGGAATCGGCCAATGCCGGATGCTGGAACAGCAGCGAGCAATAGCCGCATTTTTCCCAGAGCGCGAGGTGATGCGGGGAAGGTGCGGGACTGCGCTCCGGCAACAGGCCGGAACCTGCTGGAGGGCCACCACAGAGATCCTCCAGGGTCACCTGCGGCGCACGGGCCTGGCTGGACACCTGCCCGATCAACGGGCCGGCGAACACCAGCAGCATGGCGAACAGGCTCAGCCAGGCTCCAGTGCGGCGCCTGAATGTTCCCGGGGGAAGAAAGGAGGTCATGGGCAGGCAATTTACCACTGTCGCCCTGCCGACGTCGGCCGGTGCGACAAAATGGCACACGAGCAGCGGCGCCGTTCATGTGCCCTTTCAGTCCTCAGGACAGCTTGACGTTCATGGTGATCCGCGCCGTGAACACCCTGACACCCGCCTCATCGAAAGTGTCGACCGCCACGATCTTGTCACCCGGCGTCAGCCAGTCCACCGCACTGCCATCGGCCACGGTGCGTACGGCGGTCTTGGCCTTGGCGAGGTACTCGACACTCATGCCCTTGGGAATCCAGCGCGCACCAGCGGGAATCGAGACATCGGTCATCAGCCCCGCCGCCAGTTCGGCGGCATTGCACAGGGCAATGGCGTGGACGGTGCCCAGGTGATTGGTGATTTCCCGGCGAAAGGGCACCTGTACCACCGAATGCCCGGCACGCAGCTCACTGACCAACGGCTCGATGGTGCTGAAATACGGTGCCATCTGGCAGGTCATCTGGCTGAATTTCTCCGGCCCTACCGCTGTGAACATGTTCAGGGATTGACTCATTTGGCAACTCTCCAGAAGGTGAACGAATTAAACAGAATATTATTCTGTAAAAGAACAATATTCCGCATCGGAAAAATCTGTCAAGCTAGACCAGTTTCCCGAACCGGGCCCCGCGCCCTCTCCCGCCCACTACAAGGCTGCCCCCGATGGAAAATCCCGATCTGCTGGAACGTTGCTACCCGGGCCGCAGGGCCGAACTGAAACGGGCGATCCTCAGACAGGCGCTGTCGTGCTTCAACGAACAGGGCATCGAGGCCAGCACCATCGAGACCATCCGGGTGGCCTGCGATACCAGCGTGGGGGCGATCTATCACCACTTCGGCAACAAGGAGGGTTGGTCGCGGCCCTGTTCTTCGCCGCGCTGGATGATCAGGCCCGGTTGCGCGAGACCCACCTGGCCGAGGCGCGAACCCTCAAGGAACTGTTGCAGGGCCTGGTCCACAGCTATGTGGACTGGGTCGACGACCAGCCGCAATGGGCGCGCTTCCAGTACCAGGCGCGGTTCGTGGTGAGCAAGGGGCCGTTCGCCGATGAGTTGGCGGCCCGCAACAAGGTCCGCAACCGACAGTTGCGCGAGCGCTTGGCGGCCACGGTCGATGGCGATGAACGGCTGGAGATTCCCAGGGAGCTGCTGCTTTCGCTGATTGTCGGCCCGGCGGAAAACTATTGCCGGGCCTGGTTGGCCGGGCGGGTCGAGCACTCCCCACGGACCTACCGCCACGAGCTGGCCGAAGCGGCCTGGCGGTCGGTGCGGCGCTGACGGTCCGCGTCCGATAAGCGGGCGATGCCGTGCTGCGCCAACAACTACGCTCTAAGGTGTAACACCTTCCCTGAATTCCAGGAGCGTACGATCATGCGTCGCGTAGTGCTGGTCATTTCAATTGCTGCCCTGCTTCCTGCCGGTCATGCCCTCGCCAGGGTCGATGCCGGTGATATTGCGACCTCGGCCGGGATATCGGCGTCGCTCTATTCCACCTTCAAGAAGGACAAGAAGACGGTGGCCCCTTCCCGCGATGAGGCCTCCAGCTTCATCGCCAGTGGCGGCGCGATACGCGGCGCCTACCTGGAAGCGGCTCTCAGGCAGATTCGCCAGGAACATCCGGGCCTGCAGGCCACCGACCAGGAACTGGCCGAAGCGATTCTGCTGCAGCCTTGACGCCTGGCTGCTGTTGGCGAACGGCGTGCCGTGAGGCCTGCGCCAGGCGTTGCACGGCCTCGCGGATTTCGTCCGTATCCAGCGAGGCGAACCCCAGGCGCAGGCCGTTCTCCGGCAGATCCAGGGGCGAGAATTGTCGTCCGCTGCGCACCACCAGTTTGTGCTCCAGAGCCTGTGCGACCAGCCGGTCGACGTCCGTCCCGGCCTCGAAATCCACCCAGAGAGCCAGGCCGCCCTGGGGCTGGCGGATGGCTATGCGCTCACCGAAGGCCTTCATCAGGCTGTCCTGAAGCACTTCACGCCGCTGCCGATAGGTTTTCGACACCCGCCGCAGATGCTTTTTCAGTTCGCCGTCGTTGATCAGTGCCGCCAGCATCGTCTGCATCACCGCGTCGCCCTGGGACACCACCAGCGCGCTGCGCTGCTCCAGCACCTGGATCACATTGACCGGCGCCACGACGAAGCTGCAGCGAAAGGTCGAGCCGAGGGCCTTGGACAACGAACCGACATAGATCACATGCCGTTGCCCGGTATCGCTGGCCAGCGGCAGATAGGGCCGGCCCTCGAAATGGTATTCGTGATCGTAGTCCTCCTCGATCACGCAGAAGTCGTGACGCCGGGCCAGCATCAGCAGCTTCTGCCGCCGCTCGGCCCGCAGACTGACGGTGGTCGGGAACTGGTGATGGGGCGTGAGGTAGATCATCCGCACCCGGTGTTGCTGGCACAAGGCTTCGATCTGGTCCACCTGGCAGCCTTCACTGTCGATGTCGACCGTCACCAGCCGGGCCCCCAGGGCACGAAACACCGCCCAGGCCGGCGGATAACTCAGGCGCTCCACCAGCACCACGTCACCCGGCCGGATCAGCGCGCTGGCCGCCAGGTACAGCGACATCTGGGTGCCCTGGGTCAGGCAGATGTTCTCGGCACTCACCGATAACCCGCGATTGTTCCTGAGCATCTCGGCCAGGGCCGTGCGCAACAGGTCATCGCTGCCATCACTGCCATGACGCACGGTGTTGGCGGCAAAACTGCTGCGCAGGGCATTGCGGTAGTAACGGTGCAGTACGGCCTGGGGCAGCAGGCGATGGTCGGAGGCGCCGTTGTCGAAGAACAGCGCACCGGGCAGGCGCTGCAGTGCCAGGTCGCGACGGCTGGCTTGCAGGTAAGGCACCGGCGGTTCCGTCAGCAGGCGTGGAGCGAAGTCCCGGGCTATGCCCTGGCACGGCGCGATCGCTTCCAGTTGCGTGTTGACGAAGGTGCCGCGGCGCGCTTCGCTGACCAGCCAGCCCTGGGTGATGGCCTCCTCGTACGCGAGGATCACCGTCTTGCGGTTGACGTCGAGCAATTGCGCCATTTCCCGTGTGCCCGGCAACAGGCTGCCGGGTTGCAGGCGCCCCTCGCGGATGGCCGCTATCAGACCTTCGACGATCCGCCGATAGGATGCCTGGCCCGGGTCCGCATCGAGATTGAGCAAGGGCCGCCATTTACGCAACTGGACCATCTGAAGTTTCCAGAACTGGAGGTTTTAATGGTCCTAGTCTACCGCAACAATGAGGGTCTTCCCTGTGCCGAGGTCGCCATGCATCCCCATCGCCATGTCATCGAACTGTCGCCCTCGGGCAAAACCTTCAGTGCCGGCGACGAGCTGTTGCTCGACGCCATGCTCGCCAGCGGTCTGCCGGTGCCGTTTTCCTGTCGCCGCGGCGCCTGCGGCTCGTGCAAGGTCAAGGTGCTCAGCGGCGAACGCCGGGACAAGCGGCTCGGCCCGGACGATCCGCAGCCCTCCTTCCCTCTCGCCGCCGATGAGGCGCTGCTGTGCCAGAGCCATGCCTGCAACGATATGCGCCTGGAGATTCCCGGCTGGTCGCTGGATACGCCAACCCTGGAAATCCCGGCCGTGGTGCTCGGCAAGCGCGCACTCAGCCACGATATCAGCGAGTTGGTGCTGCAGGCCGAAACGACCGATATCTTGCGAGTGCGGGCCGGCCAGTACCTGAGGTTTCGCCTCGATAACGGTGACAGCCGCTGCTTTTCCGTGGCCAACCTGCCGGAACAGGACCAGGGCAGACTGGTGTTCCATATTCGTCGGGTGCCGGGTGGGGTCTTTTCCGAAGGCGTTCTCGACTCATTGCACAACGGCCAGCGCCTGGCGCTGGAGGGGCCGTTCGGGGCCTGCACCTGGCAACCCGATGGCCAGCGCCCGGTCGTGCTGTTCGCCAGCGGCACCGGCTACGCCGGCATCAAGCCACTGCTGCTCAGGGCCCTGGCCGACGGGGCTGAAGTCACCTTGTACTGGGGTGGATCGAGCGCGGAGGACTTCTACGATCGCGAATTCCTCGATGCCGCCAGCCGGGCACATCCGCGACTGCGCTGGTTCGCGGTATTGTCCACACAGGCGCGGCTGCAACAGGTGGCGCTGCAGCATGGGCATCGTTGGGCCGATGCGCAGGTCTACGCCTGCGGCAACAGCCGGATGATCAGCGAGGTGCGCAGCCAGTGCCTCGCCGCCGGGCTGGCGCCACAGCGGTTCATCGCCGAGGCCTTCGTACCCAGTGGCGTCACGGCCACTGCACGGCCACGGGACCCGGTGCTGGAGCAGGTCGGCCCGCGTTACTCCCTGGAAGGTATGCTGGCGGCCCGCGAACAGTCGGTACGCGCCCTGGCCCAGATCGTCAGCAAGCTCAGGGTCGGCATGACCACCGGCGAAGCCCTGGAAATGGCCAACCAGCACCTGAAAGCCATGGGCGCCTCCCACACCTGGCACCCGACCTACGTGCGCTTCGGCCCCGATACCATCCGCGTACCACGCCAGGGCATGGATCTGCAGCGCAGGCTGCAGGCAACCGATATCGCCGTGGTCGACCTCGGCCCGGTCTGGGATGGTTATGAAGGCGACTACGGTGACACGTTCGTCTTCGGTGACCACCCACTGCACAAGGCCTGCACCCAGGCCCTGCATGAAGTCTTCGAGGAGACCTGCCAGGCCTGGCGCGGCGGTTTGAGCGGGCGCGAGCTGTACGACTTCGCCCAGGCTCGTGCCGAAGCCAAGGGCTGGCTGCTGGAACGCAATCTCGCCGGCCACCGACTGACCGACTTTCCCCACGCCCTGCACGGTCCCGCGACCCTGGCGGATCTGGACATCGTGCCGAGCGAGAGGCTCTGGGTGCTGGAGATCCAGCTGCGTCACCCCACCGAGGCCATCGGCGGGTTCTTCGAGGATGTGCTGATCGGCCAGCCCGGCCAGGCGCTCACGGCCGACCGGGCAGCGCCATGAACCGCGCTACTTGCTCGCCACCTTGGCGCCCGCCGAGTGACCCTGGCGGATTTCGTGCTGGGTTTCCAGTACCCGGTCCAGGGCGCTGGTCGCCTGCTGGTCCTGCATCGGCGCATGAATCGCCGCCGACACCAGGCTGATCAGCTTGGCCATGACCTCGGCATCCGTCGCCGGCCGGCCGAGGCTCATGGCCTGCATCAGAAAGCGCAGCTCGGTACCGGCGATCACCCCGGAGATGGCCTTGAGGGCAAACTGCAGGCGTACGCCGACCTCGTTGCGCGGCATGTCCGGCAAGGCCAGGGCGAAGGCATTGAAGAAACGCTCGAACACCGGCTGGTAGTGTTCCTTGAGGTATTCCTGGATGAAGGGCGAAGTATCGCTGTAGACCCGCCCGAGAAAACGCACGAAGGACCGCCCTTGCTCACCGGAGCCACTGCGCTCCAGGCCCATCGCCGGGGCGAACAGCACGCCGAGCAGAGTCTCGCAGTCCAGCGGGCCGTCAGCCTGCTCTTCGCAGCGGGCCAGCAGTTCCAGGCGTTGTTCGTTGAGGGGGCCCAGGCGCTGTTCGAGCAGCGCCGTCATCAGCGAGTCCTTGTCCCCGAAGTGGTAGTTCACGGCGGCCAGGTTGACCTGGGCTCGTTCGGTGATCTGGCGCAGCAGCACGGCGTCATAGCCGTACTTGGTAAACAGTTCTTCCGTGGCGTCCAGCAAGCGAGTCTTGGTGACATTGGGAGCGCTGAGTTTCTTTGCGACCATGGATGGGAAGCCTTTGCAAGGAGATAGCTGACCGAACGAACAGCGTTTTAAAAATAAATTTGATTTTTTATACCTCTGAAAGCCTTGGAACGCAAGCTTCTCGCGGATTCGTTACCCTCGCGCAAGGCAATAGAAGACTCACGAAAAATACGATGGAATGTGTCAAAAAAGTGTTTCCTCTTGTCACAAAATCGCAAGCCCAGACAGCCCTTTTCGTTGCGCCGAACCGCTGGCATCGGAGCGGGATCGCGGATACTATTCAAACAAAATTTTAAAATAGGAAAACAAAACCTGTGCCTGATCCTGCCTTGCAACATGCCTGGACACTGGCAACGCGCTCAGGCAGCGGCTGGATCGCGGACGGGCCTGCCGGCGCTCTGCGTAATGACTGACACGACCGCTCACAAAGGCCTCATCTGCCTGCAAGGCATCGGCAAGACCTATCGACTCGCCGAGCAACCCTTGACCATCCTCAAGGATGTCTCGCTGTCCATCGACGCCGGTGAAAGCTGCGCCATCCTCGGCGCTTCCGGCTCCGGCAAAAGCACCCTGCTCAATATCCTTGGCCTGCTCGACCTGCCCAACAGCGGCCGCTACCACTTCGCCGGGCACGATATCTTCAGTGCCAGCCCCGACCAGTTGGCGGCCATCCGCAATCAGCAGATCGGCTTCGTGTTCCAGAGTTTCAACCTGCTGCCCCGCCTGGACGCCCTCGACAACGTCGCCCTGCCCCTGAGTTACCGTGGCGTGCCGCGCGGCGAGTCGCTGGCGCGGGCCAGGGCGATGCTCGAACAGGTCGGTCTCGGCGAGCGCGCCCACCATCGCCCGGCCGATCTTTCCGGCGGCCAGCGTCAGCGGGTGGCCATTGCCCGCGCGCTGGTCGGCGAGCCCTCGGTGATCCTGGCCGACGAACCGACCGGCAACCTGGACAGCAGCACGGCGCGGGAAATCATGGACCTGCTGCTGGAGCTCAACCGGGTGCGCCAGGTCACCCTGATCATCGTCACCCACGACCCGCACATCGCCGAGCGCCTGCATCGGCAGATCCGGGTGCAGCATGGCGTCGTGCACGAGACGTGTCCGGCATGAGCCTGCAGGTCCAGCAGAGTGCCAGCCAGTTGCTGCACGAGGCGTTCGTCAGCCTGCGCACCCTGGGCAAGCGGTCGATACTGGCGCTGCTGGGAATCGTCATCGGCAGTTCGTCGGTGGTGGCACTGATCAATATCGGCCATAACGCGGCGCAGGAAGCGGCGGCCATCTTCAAGGACATGGGCACCGACACCCTGGCCGCGCAGTTTCCCGGCAGTGCCGACCTGCGCGAGCCGATGCCCGCCAGTATCGACACCGCGCGCCTGCAGGCGATGGTGCCTTCCCTGCTGTACCTGGCGCCGATCGCGCTGTCCAGCGGGTCGGCGGTGTTCCGGGGCCATGGCAGCAATACCAACTGGGTCGGCACTACCGCGCAACTGGCCGGCACCATGCGCCTGAAGCTGCGCGAGGGTCGCTTCCTTGCCGATTTCGACCAGGGTGAAACCCATGTCGTGGTCGGCGACCATATCGCCCAAACCCTGGGCAGCGCCGGTTTGCCCCTGCGCGTCGGTGACCGGATCCGCCTCAACGACTATCTGTTCCAGGTCATCGGGATCCTGCACAGCCAACCGGCGGCCGCGCTGATTCCGGTACAGACCGACGATTCGCTGTTCCTGCCGCTGGCCGGCATGCGCCGCATCGTCGATTCGCCGCAGATCACCAGCGTGGTTGCCCGGGCCGCCGCCGACCAGGACATGGAAGCCGTCGCCGGCGACCTGACCGCGGCGTTGAAAAGCACCTTGCGCGGGCGCGAAGTGGAAGTGCAGATTCCCCAGCAGATGATCGACGGCATGACGCGGCAGAGCCGGACCTTCGGTTACCTGCTGATGGCCCTGGGGGGCATTTCGCTGGTGGGAGGTGGCGTGGGGGTCATGAACGTGATGCTGATGAATGTGTCCGAGCGCCGACGGGAGATCGGTATCCGCATGGCCCTGGGGGCACGGCGGCGGGACATTCGCAACCTGTTCCTGCTCGAGGCGGTGACGCTGACGGCGGTGGGCGCGCTGTCCGGGGCGATCCTCGGGGTCACGGCGGCCTACCTCTATGCCCGGCTGTCCGACTGGCAGTTTTCCCTGGCCGCCGCCTCGTTGCCGCTGGGGGTCGGCAGCACCCTGCTGGTCGGGTTGTTCTTCGGGCTCTATCCGGCCATCTCGGCCTCGCACCTGCAACCGGTGGAGGCGCTGCGCGATGAATAGACGCAGGCCATGGACGGCCACCCTGCTCTGCCTGTTCTGCTGCCAGGCCTTCGCCGCCAGCCCGCTGGTGGGCCAGCCGTCGGCGCCGTCGCTGCGCAACAACCAGACCCGCAGCGTGCTGCTCAGCGAGCAGATCACCAACCTGACCCTGGGCGACGCGGTCTACCTGGGCCTGCGCAACAACCGCGGCATCCGCAGCGCCTACCTGCAGCGCATCGCCCAGAAGTTCGACCTGCGGGTGTCCGAGGACACCTTCAACCCCAAGCTGCTGCTCTCCGGACAATACCGGACGACCAAGGGTTCGGAGGACAGCGCACGCAATACCACCTTGTCGCCGACCGCCAACCTGCTGGGTGAGTACGGCACGCGCCTGAGCATGGCCTGGACCCAGCAGTTGAACAATGCCGACGTCGCCGGCCGCTATCGCAGCGACGGCCTCGACCTGGCGATCATCCAGCCCCTGATGCGCGGCGCCGGTTGGGACGTGACCACCGCGCCGCTGCGCCTGGCCCGCATATCCGAGCAGATCAACCGGCTCAACCTCAAGACCAGCGTGTCGCAGACCATCAGCGACATCATCACCGCCTACCGGGAACTGCTCAGGTCCCAGGAACAATTGACCATCACCCAGGACGCACTCAAGCGCGCCAGGGCCCTGCTGGAGGTGAACAAGGCGCTGATCGCCTCCGGGCGCATGGCCGAGTTCGAGATCGTCCAGACCGAAGCCGATATCGCCACCCAGGAACTGGGGGTGGAGGAAGCCCGCAACCAGGTGGACATCAACCGCCTGTCGCTGCTGCGCCTGCTGGCCCTGGACCTGTCGACGCAGATCCGTGCCAGCGAAGCGCTGGAGGCCTCGCAGGTCAACATCGACAAGCAGGATGCCCTGCGGGTGGCCAAGGTCCAGCAGCCGGAGTACCTGGCCACCCTGCTGGGCAGCCAGCAGGCCGACCTCAACCTGGTGATCGCCAAGGATCAGGGGCGCTGGGACGTGTCGCTGGTGGCCGGCGCCAACCAGATTCGCGACCGCCTCGACAATGACGTCGGCAGCAACGGCTCGCGGCGCTGGGACAGCTATGCCGGGGTCCAGGTGCAGATCCCCATCGGCGACCTGAGTACCCGCCAGGCCGAGGTGCATGCACGGGTCGACGTGGAAAGACAGGAACTGATCCAGGCCGACGCCCGCCAGGCCCTGGAGCGTAGCGTCAATGACGTGGTTCGCGACCTCGGCACCCGCTGGCGACAGTACGAGATCGCCCGGCGTGCGGTGGACCTGTCCCGCCGCAAGCTGGATATCGAGCGGGAAAAGCTGAGTGCCGGACGCTCGAGCAACTTCCAGGTGCTGAGCTATGAAGGCGACCTGCGCAACGCCGAGAGCTCGCGCCTCACCGCACTGATCGCCTACCTGAACGCCCAGACGCAGCTCGACCTGACGTTGGGCATGACACTGGAGAGCTGGGACATTGCACTCAATGACTACTGACAAGCAGATTCGGCGCAAGCGCTGGATACAGGGCGCGGGGCTGCTGCTCGCGCTGGCGGTGGCCGGTGTCGTGGTCACCACCCTGCGTGCGCCCGCCGCCGACCAGTCCGGGGATGACCGCTGGATACCGGTGCAGCCCGCACCGCTGGTGCACCAGATCGGCCTGGTGGGCAAGATCGAGCCACAGAAGACCATCATCCTGACCGCCCCGTTCGAAGGCAACGTACGCGCGATCCTGGTGGAACAGGGACAACGGGTCGAGGCCGGGCAGACCCTGCTGCAGATGGACCCGGGCCTGCTCGAGATCCAGTTGCGCGATGCCTTGTCGGCCCAGCTCAAGGCGCGGCGCTCGGTGCAGGAACTGCAGGACTGGAGCAACAGCCAGCAGGTCGCGCGGGCCCGGCGCAGCCTGCGCAGCGCGCAGATGACGCTGAGCAACACCGAACGCAAGCTGGGCGAAAGCCAGAACCTGTTCGACCGCGGTATCATCCCGCGCAATGAACTGCAGGACCTGCAGCAGCAATTGCAGAGCCAGCGCATGGACCTGACGGCCGCCGAAGGCGAGCTGCAGCAGGCGCTGGACCAGGGCAAGGGCGAATACCGGCAGATCGCCGATATGGAACTGACCAACGCCACGGTCAAGTACGAGACGCTCAAGGCCCTGCTCGACGGCAAGGACGTCACCGCACCGTTCGCCGGCATCGTCGTCCCCCCGCCGGGCGGCAACGGTTCGCAAAACTCGTCCAACAGCAATTCGGCACCGGTGCAGACCGGCAGCCGGGTCAGCCAGGGGCAGGTACTGTTCGGCCTGGCGAACATCGAGCAATTGAAGATCGTCAGCAAGGTTTCCGAGCTGGATATCAACCAGTTGCATCCGGGGCAGAGCGTGGAGATCCTCGGCGACGGCTTCGACGGCGAGCGGCTCAGCGGCTCGGTCGATATCGTCAGCAGCCTGGCCCTGCCCAACGATGTGCCGGGCGGCAGTGCGCAGTTTCCGGTGACGCTGTCGATTCCCAAGCTGACCCGCGAGCAGTTGCAACGGGTGCGGTTGGGCATGAGTGCCCGGCTGACCATCGTCACCTATCGCAACGACCAGGCGATCGTCCTGCCCGCGGCGGCGATCCGTCACGATGCCAGCGGCATGCGGGTGGACTATCGCGAGGCGCCGGGCCAGCCGATCAGGCAGGTGCCCATCACGACCGGGCAGGCGACCCAGGAAGGGGTCGAGGTATTCGGATTGCAACCGGGTTTCGTACGACTGCTGGAATGAGCCGGGCATGGTTGGCAAGACGGTTCGGCGAGCAACAAGGGTATTAATTAACAGAAGGCAATTGCCGGGGCGTCTCCTTACCCGGCCAACATCCCCTTCCCGACTTTTGCAACAGTCCGCTGGCGAGCGCAAGCGTTTTGACTTTCCATTGCTCCCTGCGCCGACGCGCCGGCAAGGAAACGCAAGTTTGCCCGAATAAAGCCTTAACTATCGCGGGCACTACCAACAGCCGCGCCCGACCCATTCGTACCCTGGCGCCGACTTGCAATAAATCCATCAACGGTCCGAACTTGAACGAACACCGGCAGCCTCTGCAAGAACCTGAGCGGGTACCTTGAGATCCACGCCCAGGGCCTGGGCAAATGCCTTGATCAGCGGACCGCGTGTCGTGTTGTGGCGCAGGATCAGATTGAATGGTGTGTTGAAGCGAATGGTCTCCGGCCGCAAGGCGCGCAGCTGGCCCCTGGCAACCTGCGCGGCCGCATAGTGCTGGGGCAGGAAGCCGACGAAACGCCCGGTCTGGATCAGCATCGCCACCGCTTCGACCTGGGACGCCGAGGCCGAATGGCTGTCGTGGCCGACGAAGTTCAGCTTGTCGCGGTGAATCGCGTACCGGTGATTGATGAACGGATGATTGCGCAGCACATCGGTATCGATCAGCGAATCGTCGAGGTCGAACAACGGATGACCGACAGCGCAATAAGCCTCGGACAGTTCCTCGTACAGATTGAAGTAATCGAACTCTTCCCTTTTCTGATAAACCGGAACTATTCCGGCAATGAACCGGCCTTCGACAACCCCTCTTTCCACTTCATCCAGCTGTGCCGCATGCAGGCGCAGCCTTACTTTCGGCGACTGCTCGTTGATAGTTCGCAGCGCAGCAACTAACGGAGAATTAAGATCGGTAATGGTATTATCCACGACACCAATACCAAGGTCCCCTATCAGTTCATTCTGCGCAGAACTAAGCCGGTCTCGAAATTTGTCCACCGAAGCAAACAACTCGATGGATGCCTGATACACCAGGCTACCTTCTTCAGTCAGGCAGAAACCTTCCCGGCCACGGGTGCACAGGCGCATGCCGATACGAATCTCCAGGTCGGAGATCTGCTTGCTGATGGCCGCGAGGCCAACGTTCAGCTCATTCTGGGCGGCGCTGAAGCCACCGGCCTCGACCACCGCCTTGAACACCTTGAGCAATTTGAAATCCAGTCCACTGAGCGCCAGGGGAGCTCTCTGAGTCGGTTTCGCCGATGGGTTTCCAGAAGTGGAAAGTTGGGTTTCCATAATGCTTATTGACCTCGAACCGCCTATTAACCAGGATCTGTCCCACAAGAAAAACATAGCCGGTTAATAATAATGACCACAGAAAACAAGGCTTGGCAACCACAACAAAATTCTGCAAATCAGCGAAAACCCGCTGACTCCAGGTATTCAAAAACCGACATTGCGATCGGTTCCCTTACGCTGTAACTGCCCTCTTGAACAATGCATGACCCACCCGCCGCAGGCCGGTTCCGAGCCATCCGCAGGCGGGCTGCGGCGGTGCATCGAACATTCAATTCGTGTGAGGAAAACAATAATGACCCAAGCCACCGATCGCCTCTGGGGGCCCGTTTCAAAAGCGGCCCGGCCGCGGCCCTGGCCGCCCTGTCGCGCTGCCCGGAACGCTATTTCCGCCTGACGCCCTATGACCTCGCCGGCTCCCGTGCCCATGCCCACGAACTGCAGCGGGCCGGTCTGCTCGATGAGCAGGAAACCCGCAGCCTGGTCGAGGCCCTGAACCGGATCGGCGAGGAGTTCCAGGCCGGGCGCATCGCCCCGACCCTCGACGATGAGGACGTGCACACCTTCATCGAGCGCCTGCTCACCGAACGCCTAGGCGCCCTGGGCGGCAAGCTGCGGGCCGGCCGCTCGCGCAACGACCAGACCGCCAACGACCTGCGGCTATTCCTGCGTGACCACGTACGCACCCTGGCCAGTGAAGTGCTGGCCCTGCAACAGGCCCTGGTGGAACAGGCCGAACAGCATATGGAAAGCATCTGCCCGGGCTTCACCCACCTGCAGCAGGCCCAGCCGATCGTCTTCGCCCACCACCTGCTGGCCCACGCCCAGTCGATGCTGCGCGATGTCCAGCGGCTGATCGACTGGGATGCCCGCACCGCCCTTTCGCCACTCGGCGCCGCGGCCATGGCCGGTTCGGCCATCGCCCGCCAGCCGCAGCAGTCGGCCCGCGAGATGGGCTACGACGGGGTCTGTGAAAACTCCATCGACGCCGTGGCCAGCCGTGACCACGTCGCCGAGTTCCTGTTCGTCGCCAGCATGCTGGGTATCAACATCTCGCGCCTGGCCGAGGAGTTCTGCCTGTGGTCGTCGCGGCAGTTCCGCTGGGTCAGCCTGGACGACGCCTATGCCACCGGCAGCTCGATCATGCCGCAGAAGAAGAACCCGGATATCGCCGAACTGGCCCGGGGCAAGGCCGGTCGCCTGATCGGCAATCTCACCGGCCTGCTCTCGACCCTCAAGTCGCTGCCGCTGTCCTATAACCGCGACCTGAGCGAAGACAAGAACGGCGTGCTCGACAGCGTCGACACCCTGCTGCTGGTGCTGCCGGCCATGGCCGGAATGGTCGCGACCATGACCGTCAACGTCGAGGAACTGCGGCGTCAGGCGCCGCTGGGTTTCGCCCTGGCCACCGAAGTCGCCGACTGGCTGGCGGTACGAGGCGTACCGTTCAAGGAGGCCCACGAAATCACCGGCGCGCTGGTCAAGGCCTGCGAAGCCCGCGACCTCGAGTTGTGGGACGCAAGCCCGGCCTTGCTGGCCGAAATCGACAGCCGGCTGACCCCGGACGTCCGCGACTGCCTGACCCTGGAAGCGGCTATCGGCGCCCGCAGCGGCTGGGGCGGTACCGCACCGCAGCAGGTGCGCGAGCAGATCGCCCGGCTGAAGGCGGCCCTGGCCGTGCAACAGCAATGGACCACCCATTACGCGGGCTTGCGCCTCTGACCCAACACCCGATCCCGTAACCCCTCCCCTGTAGGAGCCGGGCTTGCCCGCGAATGGGCCCTTGAGGCCGCCAAAAGCTTCGCGGGCAAGCCCGGCTCCTATAGGGGGCGGTGATCCAAGGCAGAAATACTGGCGGCGCCCCTGGCGCCGCAGACGGAGACATACCATGAGCCAGACCCAGGCGGATCGCCTGCTCGCCGAGCGCAAGCAGGCCGAGAACCAGTTCGACATCACCCAGTACGAGCATGTGCCACGGCGCTACTACGGGCGGATATTCTTCGCCACCCTGATCGTCATCGCCCTGGCCGGACTGGTCCGCGCTTTCGCCAACGGCCAGATCGAATGGTCATACATCGGCCAGTTCTTCAGCGCCAGGTCGATCCTGACCGGCCTGCTGAACACCTTGGTCATGGCGGTGCTGGCGATGATCCTGGGGATCTTCTTCGGCGTCATCACCGCGATCATGCGCATGTCGAGCAACCCGATCCTGCGTTATGTCGCCATCGCCTACACCTGGCTGTTCCGCGGCACGCCGCTGATCCTGCAACTGCTGCTGTGGTTCAACCTGGCGCTGATCTTCCCTACCGTAGGGATTCCCGGGCTGTTCCAGGTCGATACCGTCAGCCTGATGACCCCCTTCGTCGCCGCCCTGCTGGGCCTGAGCATCAACCAGGGCGCCTACACCGCCGAGGTGGTGCGCGCCGGCCTGCTCTCGGTGGACACCGGCCAGTACGAGGCCGCCAAGTCCATCGGCATGCCGCGCCTGCAGGCGCTGCGCCGGATCATCCTGCCCAGGCCATGCGCATCATCATCCCGCCGGTGGGCAACGAGTTCATCAGCATGGTCAAGGCGACCAGCCTTGCCAGTGTGATCCAGTACTCGGAACTGCTCTACAACGCCCAGAACATCTACTACGCCAACGCCCGTGTGATGGAGCTGCTGATGGTCGCCGGTATCTGGTACCTGCTGGCGATCACCCTCTTGTCCTTTGCCCAAAGCCGCCTGGAACGCCGATTCGCCCGCGGCGCCGGCAAGCGTTCGTAAGCGTCCTGGAGAAACCGAACATGAGAACCATCGTCAAGGCTGTCGGCCTGAACAAGCACTACGACTCGTTCCACGCCCTCAAGGACGTCAACATCGAAGTCGAACAGGGCGAGGTGCTGTGCATCATCGGCCCGTCCGGCTCGGGCAAGAGCACCCTGCTGCGCTGCGTCAACCAGTTGGAGAAGATCGACAAGGGCGGCCTCTGGGTCGACGGCGAGCTGGTCGGCTACCGCGTGGTCGGCAACAAGCTGCACGAACTCAACGAAGCGCAGATCGCCCGCCAGCGCCTGGCCACCGGCATGGTGTTCCAGCGCTTCAACCTGTTCCCGCACATGACCGTGCTGGAAAACATCATCGAAGGTCCGGTCCAGGTCCTCAAGCGTTCGCCCAAGGAGTCGACCGACGAAGCCCTGGAACTGCTGGCGCGGGTCGGCCTGGCGCACAAGCGCGACAGCTACCCCATCGAGCTGTCCGGCGGCCAGCAGCAACGGGTGGCGATCGCCCGGGCACTGGCGATGCGGCCCAAGCTGATGCTGTTCGATGAACCCACTTCGGCACTCGACCCGGAACTGGTCGGTGAGGTGCTGTCGGTGATGCGCGACCTGGCGCGCACCGGCATGACCATGATCGTCGTCACCCATGAACTGGGCTTCGCCCGCGAGGTTTCCAATCGCATGGTGTTCATGGACGGCGGGCAGATCGTGGAGGAAGGAAGCCCCGAAGAAATACTGATAAATCCACAAAACCCCCGCACCCAAAGCTTCATTTCTGCCGTTCGAACCTAGGTTCCATTTGAACCTCACAACATTTCATAAGAGAACGACCATGAAGAACCTCGCAATTCCCGCAGTACTCGCAAGCCTCCTGGCCTCCGGTTTCACCTGGGCTGCCGAGCTGCCCGCCAGCATCAAGGCCAAGGGCGAGATCGTCGCGGCGATCGTGCCCAACTATCCACCGATGGACTTCAAGGACCCGGCCACCAACGAGCTGACCGGTCTGGACTTCGACCTGGGCAACGCCCTGGCCGAGCGCCTGGGCGTGAAGATCAAGTGGCAGGAGACCTCCTTCGAACAGATGATCAACGCCCTGACCACCAAGCGCGTGGACATCGTGCTCTCGGGCATGACCGACACCGCGGAACGGCAGAAGGCGGTGGATTTCGTCGATTACTTCACCAGCGGCTCGCAGTTCTACACCCTGGAGAAGAACAAGGACATCAACGAGATGACCGATATCTGCGGCAGGACCGTGGGTACCAGCCGGCGTACCACCTTCCCGGCGGAAATCGCCGCCTGGAGCAGCGCCCACTGCCCGGCCGACCAGCAGATCAAGGTGATCGGCACCGAAGGTTCGGCCGACGCCCGGGCGCAACTGCGCCAGAGCCGGATCGCCGCCGCCGTCCAGGGCAGCGAGACCCTGCCGTACCTGACGACCCAGGAAAAGAACACCTTCAAGATCATCGGCACACCCATGACCGTGCAGTTCACCGGCCTTGGCGTGAGCAAGGAAAACCGCGAACTGCGTGACGCCATCCAGGCTGCCCTGCAGGGCATGATCGCCGACGGCAGCTACCAGGCGATCCTGAAGAAATGGGACCTGTCGGTCGGTGCGGTCGACAGCGTCGCCATCAACAAAGGCCAGTAAGCGCTGGTGTAAACAAGGAACAACCACCCATGTCCTCGACCCCGACCTGGCCGGATGGGCACAAAGCCTGCCTGGCCCTGGCGTTCGACCTCGACGGCCCGACCGGCGATGCCATGCTCGACGACTCGATCTGGCGCAAGCCCGAGTACTTCGGCTTCGGCGGCTACGGCCCGTATCGCGCGCTGCCGCGCCTGCTCGACCTGCTGGAGGCGTTTGCCCTGCCCACCACGTTCTTCGTCCCGGCCTGGGTCGTGGAGAACTGGCCCCGGCAGTGCCAGGCGATCGTCGAGCGCGGACATGAGGTGGCCTACCACGGCTACAAGCACGAATCCTTTTACGCCCTTTCGCTGCAGCAGCAGAAGGACGTAATGAAAAAATGCCGCGAGGTGTTCTGGCAACACCTGAACATCCGCGCCGAAGGCTTTCGCACACCGTCAGGCGACTGGCAGAGCGACACGCCGGCGATGCTGGTGGAAAACGGCGTGATCTATTCCAGCAGCATGCGTGGCGACGATCGCCCCTACCTGGTGAATGTCCCCGGCCACGAGCGGCCGCTGGTGGAAATTCCCGGGCGCTGGGAGATGGATGACTATGCCTCCATCGCCTACACCCGGGGCCCGGATTTTCCCAGTGGCCTGGACCGCACCGCCAGCTATGAGCTGACCCTGGACAACTGGTGCCGTGAGTTCGACGGTGCCGCCGCCGAGGGTCTGTGCCTGACCACCCTGTTCCATCCCAAGATCACCGGCAAGCCAGGCCGCCTGCTGTTGCTCGAACGGCTGTTCGAACACATGCGCGAGCGCGATGACGTGTGGTTTGCCACCTGCCGCGACGTCGCCCATTGGTGGCTCAAGGAGCATCATCATGGCTGAGTTCATCCGCAAATCGCTCGCCCTGCCGCCGTTTCAGAGCCCCTGGCCCGCGCCCTATCGCAGCGCGGTGGTGATCACCGTCGACTACAACGACATCCACGGCATCCTCACCCAGGCGCCGCAGGTGGCCGGACGTGATAAGACCCTGTCGGTGTGGCGCTACGGCACCCAGCGCGGGGTCGAGCGGCTGCTTGCGCTGTTCGAGGAGCTGGCGGTGCCCAGCAGCTGGTGCATTCCGGGCATCGTCGCCGAAGAGAACCCGGCGCATATCCGGGCGATCCTCGCTGGCGGCCATGAAATCGCCTGCGCCGGCTACCGCCACCAGGACTACGAGCGGCTCAGCCTCGACGAACAGAAGGCCGCGCTGATCCGCGGCTGCGAAAGCCTGGCCAGCCTGACCGGGCAACGCCCGCGGGGCTTCCGCATTCCCGCCGGTCACTGGCAGCCAGGCTTTACCGAGGCCCTGCGGGACCAGGGCATCGTCTGGTCGTCCTCATGGCGTGGCGATGACCTGCCGTTCACCCATCCGACGGCGCCCGGGCTGATCGAGTTGCCGCTGCACTACGAACTGGAGGACGAGCCCTATTTCGCCTTCAACCTGAGCCCCGCCGTCCCTCCGGCGCAATCGCGGATCGCCTCCTACAGCCACACACTGGGCAATCTGCAGATGGACTTCGCCGGGTTTCACCGTTTCGGCCTGTGCTATGTGCTGCGCCTGCACCCGGAAATCATCGCCACGCCCGGGCGCATCGGCATGCTGCGCGAGCTGCTGCAAGGCATCCGCGAACATGACGACGTGTGGATCGCCACCGCCGAGGACGTCGCGCAATGGTGGCGAGAGACTGCCGCGCCACTGACCGAGGACCATCCGGCGGCGGTCCACGAGCGGCACTACCGGACCTACCTGCCCTGAGCGAACGCCCGCGACGCGGGCGTAGCGACTCGCCGAACACACAAGAACAAGGACTCGAGCACCCCAGTGGCCACCTACTCCCTCGTCATCCGCCGGTTGATGATCTGCTCCGTGACCATCGTCGTCAGCCGCGCCATCACCAGCCCGCTGCTGACCCTGTTCCTCAGCCGCAAGCTGGGCCTGAACCAGCAGGACGTCGGCCTGCTGCTGGGTATCGCGGTGTTCATCGCCACCCTGATGTCGCTCTATGGCGGCTATGTCATCGATCGCCTGGAGAAGCGCCAGTTGCTGATCCTGGCCATGCTCTCCAGCGCCGTCGGCTTCACCCTGCTGACCTTCGCCCAGAACCTCTACCTGACCACCCTCACCCTGGTCATCACCGAAGCCGCCTCGGCCCTGTTCCTGATCGGTTCCAAGGCGATCATCAGCGAGAACCTGCCCATGGGCCAGCGGGCCAGGGTGTTCTCGCTGCGCTATACCCTGACCAACGTCGGCTATGCCACCGGCCCCATGCTCGGCGTGGTGATTGCCGGGATCCATCCGCAGGCACCGTTCCTGATCGCGGCCGGCATTGCCTTCGCGAGCATGTTCCTGATGTTCGGCATCGCTCCGCGCAGCGGGGACTCACCGGGCAAGCCGGTCAGCTTCCTCGATACCCTGCGCACCCTGCGCGGCGACCGCACGCTGATCCTGTTCACCGGCGGCTGCCTGCTCAACACCATCGTCCATGGCCGCTACACCCTGTACCTGTCCCAGTACCTGCTGGTGACCCACAGCAGCCAGGAGGCCCTGACCACCCTGTCGGCGATCCTGGCCTGCAACGCCATCAGCGTGATCCTGCTGCAGTACCAGATCGGCCGTTTTCTCAAGCGCGAGCAACTGCGCTACTGGATGGGCATGGGCATCACCTTCTTCATCATCGGCCTGATCGGTTTCAGCCAGGCCGGCAACCTGGTGTCCTGGTGCATCGCCATGTTCATCTTCACCCTCGGGGAAATGATCATCTACCCGGCCGAATACCTGTTCATCGACACCATCGCCCCCGAGCACCTGCGCGGCAGCTACCTGGGCGCGCAGAACCTGGCGGCCCTGGGGGGCGCCATGAGCCCGGTGATCTGTGGCTACCTGCTGATCAACGCACCTGCACCCAGCATGTTCTACGCGCTCTGCGGCCTCACCGCCGTCGGTGGCTGCCTGTGCTACCTGGCCGGTCGCAGCCTCCCTTCACTGCAAAAATAATGCACTTGAAGCTCATTATTATGAATTAGCCAGCGATTCAAGGAACCGGCACACTGGTGCCGTTCCTTCCCCCAACTCAGGAACCTTGAAAGGGCTTTGCGCCAGTCGCGCAAGCCCTTCTTTTTTGTCCCGTGCCTTTGAAGTGGATTGTTCCCGACATGCCTGCCCACTGGTCCCGCCGTCTGTTGCCGCCCTCGCTCAATACCCGCCCCACCGAATGGAGCCGTGCCGCCATTGGCGTGGCCCTGGGCACCGTGATCAGTGTCTGGGCCTGTGCCCGGCTGTTCGGGCTGCCGGTGGCGCTGCACCTGATCGGGCCATTGGGAGCGTCGGCGGTGTTGCTGTTCGCCGTTTCCTCGGGCGCCCTCGCCCAGCCCTGGTCACTCATCGGCAGTTACATGTGCGCCACCCTGGCCTCGATACTGGTGGTGCATTTCCTCGACCGCAGCCTGGGCAGTGCCGGTCTGGCGGTGTGCCTGGCGGTGCTTGCCATGTGCCTGTTGCGTTGCCTGCACCCGCCAGCGGGGGCCCTCGCCCTGCTGATGGTGATCGCCGACCCGGATACCGTCGCCCTGGGCTGGCGGGTCGTGGAGCCGGTGATGCTCGCGGCGACCTGCCTGCTGGCGGTTGCCATCGGCTACAACAACCTGACCCGGGTGCGCTACCCCAAGGTGCATGTCGAGCCGCCCAGGACCTTTATCAACCCTCCTCGCCCCGGCGAGCCCCTGGGTATCACCCGTGAAGATCTGGAGCTGGCCCTGGCGCAGATGGAAGCGTTCATCGATGTGACGGCCGAGGATCTGGAGCAGTTGATCAGCGCTTGCGAGGCCCAGGCCAGGCGCCGCAGCATCGGCGAGGTGTTTGCCTCCAGGCCCTGATTTTGCACCAGGCTGGGGCACGGGGCTCGATGCACAGTCATTGACCGTGCAGGCTGAGCCGTTCACGGGCAAGCCCGCTCCCCCAGGTATTCCATGACAGCTGCGGTGCAGTTGCACCGGTGCAAGCGGCTTTGCTGGCGACAGCGCTCGTTCAGACAAGCACGGCCCCATTGACTCAGCCCCCGCC
Source organism: Pseudomonas sp. Tof1 (assembly GCF_055390395.1). Lineage (NCBI taxonomy): Bacteria > Pseudomonadati > Pseudomonadota > Gammaproteobacteria > Pseudomonadales > Pseudomonadaceae > Pseudomonas > Pseudomonas sp. Tof1. The sequence goes on from NZ_AP024344.1 coordinate 3,484,932, forward strand.
TCCGCAGGTTTTGCACAAATTGGCGCAAAGCTTGCAGAAAAAACCGGAACAACGACCGCCAACGCAGGCGGTTGACCTCACGACAAAGGCGCCGTGTTGCCCCGTTTCGACGGAGAGCGACACAGCGCCTTTTTGTTTTCCGCACGCATCATTTCCTCGGGCAGGAGCAACAGACCATGACCCAGACCAGCGTACGCAGCGTATGCCCCTATTGCGGTGTCGGCTGTGGCATCGTCATGGAGGTGCGCGACAACCAGGTGATCAAGGTCAGCGGCGACAGGCAGCACCCGACCAACTTCGGCCGCCTGTGCACCAAGGGCAGTACCTGCGCCCAGCCGCTCACCCACTCCGGACGCATGGCCCAGGCGTTCATGCGCCACGAGCGCAAGCGTGACCCGGGCCAGGTCGGCATGGACCAGGCCATCGACGAAAGCGCGCGCCGGCTCAAGGCGATCCTCGACGAACACGGCCCCGACGCCCTGTCCTTCTACGTCTCCGGGCAGATGTCGCTGGAGGCCCAGTACCTGATCAACAAGCTGGCCAAGGGGTTTGTCCGTACTCATCTGATCGAGTCCAACTCACGCCTGTGCATGGCCAGCGCCGGCGCCGGCTACAAGCTGTCGCTGGGCGCCGACGGGCCGCCGGGCTCCTATCAGGACTTCGACCAGGCCGAGCTGTTTTTCGTGATCGGCGCGAACATGGCCGACTGTCACCCGATCCTGTTCCTGCGCCTGATGGACCGGCTCAAGGCCGGTGCCCGGCTGATCGTGGTCGACCCGCGACGCAACGCCACGGCCGACAAGGCCGACCTGTTCCTGCAGATCAGGCCGGGCAGCGACCTGGCCCTGCTCAACGGCCTGCTGCACCTGCTGCTGAAGAACGGCCACACCGATGCCGATTTCATCGCCCGCTTCACCGAGGGCTGGGACGCATTGCCGGAGTTTCTTGAAGACTACCACCCGGCCCGGGTCGCCAGCCTGACCGGCCTGCCCGAGGCGCAGATCCGTCAGGCCGCCCAATGGATCGGCGAGGCGGCCGAATGGATGAGTTGCTGGACCATGGGCCTGAACCAGAGCACTCACGGCACCTGGCACACCAACGCCCTGTGCAACCTGCACCTGGCCACCGGGGCGATCTGCCGTCCCGGGAGCGGGCCGTTCTCCCTCACCGGCCAACCCAACGCCATGGGCGGCCGGGAAATGGGCTACATGGGCCCCGGCCTGCCAGGCCAGCGCTCGGCCCTGGTGGCCGCCGACCGTGAGTTCATCGAAGACCTCTGGCAGATTCCCCGCGGCAGCCTGAGCCAGCGGGTCGGTGGCGGCAGCGTCGCCCTGTTCGAGGACATGCAGGCCGGCAAGGTCAAGGCCTGCTGGATCATCTGCACCAATCCGGTGGCATCCTCGCCCAATCGGCAACGGGTCATTGCCGGACTCCAGGCCGCCGAACTGGTGATCGCCCAGGACGCCTTTCTCGACACCGAAACCAACCGCTACGCCGATATCCTCCTGCCGGCCGCCCTGTGGGCCGAAGCCGAGGGGGTGATGATCAACTCCGAACGCAACCTGACGCTGATGCGCAAGGCCGTCGACGCCCCCGGCCAGGCCCTGCCGGACTGGCAGATCATCGCCCGGGTGGCCTGTGCAATGGGCTATGCCGACGCCTTCGGCTACACCAGCGCCGCCCAAGTGTTCGAGGAGATCAAGCGCGCCTGGAACCCCGGCACCGGTTACGACCTGCGCGGCGCCAGTTACCAGCGCCTGGAGCAGACACCCCTGCAGTGGCCCTGCGGCCCCGGGCAGCAGCAGGACCGCAACCCGATCCGCTACCTCAACGACGGCACGCAAGCGGCTGCCGATGGCACTCATCCGCGCCTGCTGTTCCCCACCGCCAGCGGCCGGGCAAGGTTCTTCGCCCGGCCCTGGCAACCGCCGGCCGAACAACCCGACGACCACTTCCCCTGGGTACTCAACACCGGGCGCCTGCAGCACCAGTGGCACACCCTGACCAAGACCGGCAAGGTCGCGGCGCTGAACAGGCTCAATCCCGGCCCCTTCGTCGAGATCAATCCGTTCGATGCGGCGCGCCTGGGTATCTCCGAGAAGGATGCCATCGAGGTGCGTTCCGTAAGGGGACGCGCCGTGCTGCCGGCGCAGATCAGCGAGCGGGTGGCAGCGGGCAACTGCTTCGCGCCCTTCCACTGGAACGATGTCTACGGCGACGACCTGGCGATCAACGCCGTCACCAGCGATGCCGTGGACCCGATCTCGCTGCAACCGGAATTCAAGTTCAGCGCCGTGACCCTGCACCGGGTCGCTTCGCCCAAGCCTGATCCACAGCCCTTGCCCCTGCGTACGGAGGCCGCGTATACGATGCAGACCCAAGCCCTGGCCCGGATTCTCGGGCTCGACAGCACGCCCAGCCTCCAGCTGGCGCCCGATGAAAACCTTTACCTGCAAGGCTTCCTGCTCGGACTGGGCCACAGTCAGGCCGCAGCCGGTGTCCCGACCCTGCCGGCGAATGCGCCGCTGCAACCGTCCAACCGACTGATTCTCGAAGGGCTCCTGGCCGGTCTGTTCGCCCGCCAGGAGCCGGCCCAGCCCCAGGTGCTGCCGGCAGTCACGAACGAACAGCCGCCCGTGCTGCTGCTCTGGTCGTCCCAGACCGGTACGGTGGAAGCATTCGCCAGGTCGGCCGCCGAGCGCCTGCGGGAGAAAGGCCATCGGGTGCGCCTGGCCTCGATGGACAGCATCCAGGCTCGGGAGCTGAGCCAGGCTGGTCGTGCGCTGCTGCTGACCAGCACCTTCGGTGACGGCGACCCGCCGGACAACGCCCATGGCCTGTGGCAGGCGCTGGAAGCCGACGATGCCCCGAGCCTGGCCCATCTGCGCTTTGCCGTGCTGGCCTTCGGTGACTCCAGCTACGATCAGTTCTGCGGCTTCGGCCGCAAGCTCGACGAGCGCCTGCACAGTCTCGGCGCCCAGCGTCTGGCGGCCAGGGTCGACTGCGAGCCGGACTACCAGGAGCCGGCCAGCGCCTGGTTGGAACAGCTCGATTCGGCCCTTGCCGACAACCCCGTGGTGCTCGCCGGTGCTCCACGTTACAGCCGCCAGCAACCGTTTTTGGCCCGGCTCAAGCACAACCGTCTGCTCAGCGGCCCCGACGCGGGCAAGGAAACCCGGCAGTTCGTCTTCGACCTGGCTGACAGCGGCCTCGACTACCAGGCCGGCGATGCCCTCGGTGTCTGGCCCAGCCACTGCCCCGAACAGGTGGAACAACTGCGTGGCTGCCTGAGCGCGTGCAGCACCGAGACGGTGGTGTTCCTCAAGGACCAGACGCCCATGCCGCTGGTCGACGCCCTGAGCCGCCATCTGGAGATCGGCCGGATCAGTCCGGCCTTGTTGCAACGGGTCTTTCAACGCTCGGGCAGCAGCCAGCTCAAGCGCCTGCTGGCCGATGAACACAAGACCGAGCTCAAGGACTGGCTGTGGGGCCGGCAACCGGCGGATCTGCTGCGCGAGCTGCAGGTCGAGCTGGGTGCGCAGGAACTGGTGGATTGCCTGAAACCGCTGCAACCGCGGCTGTATTCGATTTCCTCGAGCCCCAAGGCACATCCGGGCGAAGTGCACCTGACGGTTTCGACTGTCCGCTACGAGCACGCCGGGCAGGCGCGTTCCGGTTGCTGTTCGGGGTTCCTCGCCGACCGCGCCGAGGGCCTGGATGTGCCGATCTTCGTGCAGAAAGCAGCGAACTTCCGCCCGCCAGCCGATCCTTCGGCGCCGATGATCATGGTCGGTCCGGGTACCGGCATCGCGCCGTTCCGGGCCTTTCTGCAGGAGCGCCAGGCGATCGGCGCAACGGGCAGGAACTGGCTGTTCTTCGGCGAGCAGCATGCCGCCAGTGACTTCTACTACCGCGAGGAACTGCAGGCATGGTGTGAACAGGGCCATCTGCAGCGGCTCGATACCGCGTTTTCCCGGGACCAGGCGCAGAAGATCTACGTGCAGCAGCGGATGATCGAGCAAGGCGCACAGTTGTGGGCCTGGCTGGAGGAAGGTGCGGGGTTCTATGTGTGCGGCGATGCCAGCCGCATGGCGCGGGATGTGGAGGCGGCGCTCAGGCAGGTGGTACGCACCCATGGTGGGTTGGATGCGGATGCGGCACAGGCATATGTCCAGGCGTTGGCGGCGGACAAGCGTTATGTGCGGGATGTGTATTGAGCCGGATTCATCCGTGAAAGAGCCCTCGGGGGCGCCCCCATAGCTGGCAGCCGCCAAGCGGAACGCACCAACACAGGTCGAATTTATTCGGAAAATACCGACAAAGACCGAGTAAACCGTACAAACCGGCACTTGGCACACTCCCTGCTTTTATCCAGTCACTCCCTGCCATGAATGACCTGGCAGACCGTTCCGGTGGTCAACGGCGATCACACACAGAACAGGAATAAGACACCAGGCAAAGGCGCCTGGAGCTTCGGCTCCAGGCGTTTTTTTTTGCATTTTTTCTGGCTGCGCCAGTCCGTGACTGGCCGTGATCCGAGGAAGCTCCATGAACGCTATCGTAAATGTCGAACATCGCAGGAAACTGGTGATCGTGGGTAATGGCATGGTCGGCCACCACTGCGTCGAGCAGTTGATCGAGCGTGGCGCCCTGCATCAGTTCGAACTGCATGTCTATGGAGAGGAATGGCAACCGGCCTATGACCGCGTGCACCTGTCCGAATATTTCGCCGGCAAGGACGCCCAGGCCCTGGCCCTCGGCGAGCCCGGCTTGTACGAGCGTCACGGGGTCAGGCTGCACCTGGGCGCCGAAGTGCTTGAGATCGACCGCGACAGGCGCGAGATCGTCACCCGTTCAGGCCGCCAGCCCTACGACCAGTTGATCCTGGCCACCGGTTCCTATCCGTTCGTGCCGCCGATTCCCGGCTCCGAAGGCTCGGCGCGGCTGGTCTACCGCACCCTCGACGATCTCGACGCGATCCGCGCGGCCGCCGCCGAAGCCCGCCGTGGCGTGGTGGTCGGCGGCGGCCTGCTGGGCCTGGAGGCGGCCAATGCGCTCAAGTCCCTGGCCTGGAAGCCCATGTGGTCGAGTTCGCCCCGCGGCTGATGCCGGTGCAACTGGACGGCGATGGCGGTGCCGCCCTCAAGGCGCAGATCGAAGGCCTGGGCGTCGGTGTCCACCTCTCCCGTGCAACCAAGGAAATAGTCGCCGGCGAGCAGTACCGCTACCGGATGAATTTCGACGGCGGCGAATTTCTCGAAACCGACCTGATCGTCTTCTCCGCCGGGATTCGTCCCCAGGACCTGCTGGGCCGCAACAGCGGGCTGGAGATCGCGCCACGGGGCGGCATCGTCATCGACAGCCACTGCCAGACCAGCGACCCGGCCATATCGGCCATCGGCGAATGCGCCGCCTGGAACGGCAGCGTGTTCGGCCTGGTCGCGCCGGGCTACAGCATGGCGCGCAATGTCGCCAGCCGCCTGGCCGGTGAAGCCGCGGACACCTTCAACGGTGCCGACATGTCGACCAAGCTCAAGCTGCTCGGCGTCGATGTCGGTTCGATCGGCGATGCCCACGGCGCCACCCCGGGCGCACGCAGCTATCGCTTCATCGACGAGGCCAACTCCGCCTACCGGCGCCTGGTGGTCGATGCCGAGGGCAAGAAGGTCATCGGTGCGGTACTGGTGGGCGACAACAGCTACTACGACACCCTGCTGCAATACGTACAGAACGCCATCGCCCTACCCCAGGACCCGGCCAGCCTGATCCTGCCCATGAACGAAGGCACCCCGACCCTCGGTGCCGATGCCCTGCCCGCCACGGCGACCATCTGCTCCTGCCACAACGTCACCAAGGGCGCGATCTGCTGCGCGGTGGATGCCGGTTGCAGCGATCTGTCCGATCTCAAGGCGCAGACCAAAGCCGCCACCGGCTGCGGCGGCTGCAGCGCGCTGCTCAAGCAGGTCTTCGAGCACGAACTGGTGTCCCGCGGCGTGGCCGTCGACAAGAGCCTCTGCGAACACTTCGCCCATACCCGCCAGGAGCTCTACGCCCTGGTTCGGGTCGGTGGCATCGAGACCTTCGAGGAACTGCTCGCCCGCCACGGCAAGGGTCACACCGGCTGCGACATCTGCAAGCCGGCGGTGGGGTCGATCCTCGCTTCGTGCTGGAACCGGCCGATCATGGACAAGGCGCTGGTGCCGCTGCAGGACACCAACGACACCTTCATGGCCAACATGCAGAAGAACGGCACCTACTCGATCATCCCGCGGATCGCTGCCGGCGAAATCACCCCGGACAAGCTGATCGCCCTGGGTGTGGTGGCGAAGAAATACGACCTCTACACCAAGATCACCGGCGGCCAGCGCATCGACCTGTTCGGCGCGCAACTGCACGAACTGCCACAGATCTGGGGCGAACTGATCGACGCCGGCTTCGAGACCGGCCATGGCTACGGCAAGTCGCTGCGCACGGTGAAATCCTGCGTCGGCAGCACCTGGTGCCGTTACGGTGTGCAGGACAGCGTGGCCATGGCCCTGCTGTTGGAGAACCGCTACAAGGGCCTGCGCGCACCACACAAGTTCAAGCTGGCGGTGTCCGGTTGCACCCGCGAATGCGCCGAGGCCCAGAGCAAGGACATCGGCGTGATCGCCACCGAGAAAGGCTGGAACCTGTATGTCTGCGGCAACGGCGGCATGCGCCCACGCCACGCCGAGCTGTTCGCCACCGACCTGGATGATGAGACGCTGATCCGCTACGTCGACCGTTTCCTCATGTTCTACATCCGCACCGCCGACCGCCTGCAACGCACCTCGGTGTGGCGGGAAAACCTCGAGGGCGGCCTCGACTACCTCAAGGCGGTGATCATCGACGACAGCCTGGGCCTGGCCGCCGAGCTGGAGAACCAGTTGCAACGGGTGGTCGAGCGCTACGAATGCGAGTGGGCCAACGCGATCAGCGACCCGGAAAAACTCAAGCGCTTCCGCACCTTCGTCAACGACCGGCGCGGCGACCCGGACATCCATTTCGTCAAGGAACGTGCGCAGCGCCGGCCGGTGCGCGCCGATGAACTCAACCTGATTGCCGTACATGAGGAGGTGCTCTGATGGGCCAGTCAACCGCACAACACAGCATGGCCAACGATTTGCAGTGGCAGGCGGTCTGCCGCCGCGAAGACCTGGTGGAGAACTCCGGCGTGGTGGTCTGGTTCCACTGCGCCCAGGTCGCGCTGTTCTACCTGCCCGATGACACCCGGGGACGTACCCTGTATGCCATCGACAACCATGACCCGTTGTCCGGCGCCAATGTGATCGGCCGCGGCATCGTCGGCCATATCAAGGGCCAGCCGGTGATCGCCTCGCCGCTGTACAAGCAGCACTTCAACCTCGAGGACGGCAGTTGCCTGGAGTATCCGGAGCAGCAGTTGCGGGTCTGGCCAGTGCGCTGGGCCGGCGATGAAGTGCAGATCGCGGTGATCTGACGTTCGTCGGGAACCTGGCAAGACTGTCAGAACTGACAGTAGCCAGTCTCGACCGCGCAGGCCCTAATGGGCGTCTGGCAGCTGTATCCATCCGGATTGCCAGCGGGACAGGTGTTGCCCAGGCAGCACCTGTCGCTTGTCAGCCACGATGGAGACCATAGCGATGAGTCACACCCCCCTTCCTCCCCTGCACATCCCGGCAGCACTGGAAAACTTACACTACCCGCAGCACAACCTTCTGCCGGTCGGCGCCCTGACGTCCGACCTTGCCCTGGACATCAGGACCGCCTGGCCTGACCCCGCGCAACACGACCAGGTCGATCATTTGACCCTGATCTACACATCGCCCACCGGCAACGTCCACGAGTTTCCCCAACACATGCCCGGGCCGATCCACTTCCCGCACAGGCTGTATTTGCCCTCTCAGTATCTGCAAGAGGAAGGTGTCTCCAAGGTTGCCTTCAAGGTGCGCAACCATGCCGGCGCCACCTTCGAGTCAGAAACCGAGCGCTTCACCATCGATTTGCGCGTTCCCAACGGCGGCTTGGCCGGCAGCAAGCCGGAGGTGGATGAAGAACTCAGTCAAGGCGACGGGGTGACCCACCAATACCTACAAGAACATGACCACCGCGTGGACTTCTTCATCGCGCTTTATGACGGACAGACCGACGGTGATCGGATCGGCCTCAGTATCGGCGGGCCCAATGAGCCGGTCCTTAGCTATAAAACAGTGACAGATACCACTAACGGAACTGTTATGTCCTTGGAGGCAAAATACTTCTTTGACATGGCTGACGGCGTGCACTTGGCCTATTACAAGCTCTTCAGCCGGGCTGGAAAGGTGGGGCCCAACTCGAAGGGCACATTCATCCGCATAAAGCTCGGTTCACGTAGTTGAAGCAGGTGCATGGCGGCCATGCTTTTGTAGATCTGGCCGCCATGCCCGGTGGTTGGCAAGCCTTGAGTTGCGCTATCGTCCATGAAGACGATTCTCAATGCGTAACAAGGCCCGCAATGCTCAAGACCCTTGAAGCCCAGGTGACCAGCCAGGCTCCTACACCGACACTCCAGGCGGAGTTTGCGCAACACGATTTCGAACGGCTGCGCGGTTTCTGCAGCCTGATCTACCTGGCCAGCCTGGGGATCTGGCTGCTGTTCGACCTGATCGTCAGCTTCATTGGCGCCCAGGGTTTCACCTGGATGTCCCTGCTGTTCATCGCCAGCCTGACCGCCCTGGTGATCCTGCAACGCTTCGTGCGCCAGGCACGGCACTTCGACCTGCTGAACCTGGTGTTCGTCGCCGTGATCGCGCTGGGCATCCGCCTGGTCATCGAGGGTCTGCCCCGGGAACAGCATGCGGTGTGGCAGATCCTTGCAGCCTCCAGCATTCTCTACAGTGCCTCGGTACTGCCGTTGAGTCGCTGGTCATTTCTCTGCGCAGTGGGCGTTTGCTGGGTAGTGCTCGATCCCTTCTTCATGACCGGGATCGTCGTCTACGAGCTCAAGGGGGCGCTGATCCTCAGCTATTCGCTGTTTCTCACCGGAATTACCCTCTACAGTTTCTTCAGGCTGCGACAGGCCAAGCTGCACAACCACATCATGGCTGGACGGCTGCTGGAACAGGCTTATATCGATGTGCTGACGGCCATTCCCAATCGACGCTCGTTCATGAGCAAGACCCAGCAGCACTTGCGCACGACGCCGCAGGATCATGCCCAGTACCTGGCAATGATTGATGTCGACAATTTCAAGAAGGTCAACGACGTGCACGGCCACGACGTCGGCGATGAAGTGCTCAAGCGCGTGGCGGCGGACATCAAGACGGTGATGGGGGACTTCGAGTATGCCCGGCTGGGCGGTGAGGAATTCGCAGTGTACCTGCACGGCATGCCCCGTATCGAGGCCGAGGCACTGATGGCGCGCCTGTGCCGACGGGTGCGTGAAGCGATGACCGAGTATCCGGTGACTATCAGTATCGGCCTGGCCCGGATCGAGCCGCAGGACACGCTGAACTCGGCACTGGTCAAGGCTGACCAGGCGCTCTACAGCTCCAAGCACAGCGGCAAGGACCGCTATACCTTTTTTGAGTGACGGAGTTGCGCTGGCCAGCCAGGCTGGCCGCGAACAGGCCCACCGCAGGGATCGGGTTACTTGGCGGCCACCGGCCCGGTGGCGCCGTCCCAGCCCCCGCCGAGGGCGGCGATCAGTTGCACACTGGCGATCAGCCGGCTCTGCAGCAGGCTCAGCACGCTGCGCTCGTTACTCAGGGCGGTGGTCTGCACGGTGACCACATCCAGATAGGCGATCAGGCCGGCCTTGTACTGGTTTTCGGTCAGGCGCAGGGATTCACGGGCCGAGTCCAGCGCCTGCTGGCGCACCACCGCCTCGTTCTCCATCACCTTGAGCTGCACCAGGTAGTTCTCCACCTCGCGGAAACCGTCGAGCACGGTCTGGCGATACTTGGCAACAGTCTGGTCATACACCGCCTCGGTCCGTTCCACTTCCGCCGAGCGCTGCCCGCCGTCGAACAGGGTCATCGCCAGTTTCGGCCCCACCGACCAGAAGCGGTTCGGCAGGCTGATCCAGTCGGCATAGGTACTGCTGCTGTAGCCGCCGGACAGGCTCAGGGTCAGGTCCGGGTAGTAGGCCGCCTTCGCCACGCCGATCTTGGCGTTGGCGGCAATCACCGAGCGCTCCGCCGAGGCGACATCCGGACGCCGCTCCAGCAGTTGCGACGGCAGGCCCAGCGGAATCTGTGGCAACGCCGGAACGTCGCGGGTGGCCGCCAGCTTGAAGTCGGCCGGTGCCTGGCCGGTCAGTACAGCAATGGCGTTTTCAAACTGGGCGCGCTGCCAGGCCAGGTCGATCAGGTCGCCCTGGGCGCTTTTCAACTGGGTCTGCGCCTGGGCGATCGAGGCCTTGTCCGAAACGCCGAAGCGGTACTGGTTCTCGGTGGTTTTCAGCGAGCGCTCATAGGCCTGCACGGTGGCTTCGAGCAGGCGTTTCTGCTCATCGATCACCCGCAGTTGCAAGTAGTTCTGCACCAGTTCCGATTGCTGGCTCAGGCGCATCGCCGCCAGGTCGGCGAAGCTCGCCTGGGCACTCGCCTGGTCCGCCTCGAGGCCGCGGCGCAGCTTGCCCCAGACATCGGCTTCCCAGCTCACGCCCAATTGCGCGTTGTAGGTGTCGCGAATCCCGCTCGCGGAACTGCTCAGGCTTGAGTTGCTGCTGCCGGTGCCCTGGCTGGAACGGGTCTTGCCCGCGCTCAGGTCGACACTGGGAAAGAACGCCCCGCGGGAACTGCGCACCAGGGCCTGGGCCTGGCGGAACTGCGCCTCGGACTGGGCCACGGTCTGGTTGCCGCTGTTGAGTTTTTCCACCAGGCCATTGAGCACCGGATCGCCATACAGCTCCCACCAGGCGCCACGGGCCAGCGAGTCGCTGGGCTGGGCCTGGCGCCAGCCGGCGGCTTCCTTGTACTGCGCCGGCGTGGCGGCTTCCGGGCGCTTGTAGTCCGGGCCGACGGCGCAGGCGCTGAGCATCAGCCCGCACAGGGCCAGGCTCAGCAGGCGCGAGCCGCGGGCCATTTCCAGGCGTTGTGCGGCCCGGGCGGTCGCATTGCAGTAGGAGTGGTCAGTCATAGCGGAGTTTCCAGAGCACCATCGGTACGGACGCCACGCCAGGCGTTGAAACGGTGGCGCAGGCGGTCGAGATAAAGGTAAACCACCGGGGTGGTGTAAAGGGTCAGGACCTGGCTGAAGACCAGCCCGCCAATGATGGTCAGGCCCAGCGGCTGGCGCATTTCCGCCCCTTCGGCGGTGCTCAGCAGCAGCGGCAGTGCACCGAGGATCGCCGCCAGGGTGGTCATCAGGATCGGCCGCAGGCGCAGCAGACAGGCTTCACGGATCGAGGCCAGGGGCTCGAGCGCCGAATGGCGCTCCAGTTGCAGGGCCAGGTCGATCATCAGGATCGCGTTCTTCTTCACCACACCGATCAGCAGGAACAGCCCGAGCAGGGAAATCAGGCTGAACTCGCCGCCCAGCAGGTAGATGCTGAGCAAGGCGCCGACGCCGGCCGAAGGCAGGGTCGAGAGGATGGTCAGCGGATGGATGTAGCTCTCGTAGAGCACCCCCAGTACCAGGTAGACCGCCACCAGCGCGCCGAGAATCATGAACGGCTGGCTTTTCTGGGTGGCGGCAAAGGCATCGCTGGTGCCGGCCATCTTGGCAATCACCGACTCCGGCAGGCCTAGCTTGGCCACCGCCCGCTCGATCGCCGCCGTGCCCTGCTCCACCGTCACGCCCGGGGCCATGTCGAACGACAGGCTTTGCGAGGCGAACTGCCCCTCATGGCTGACCTGGTCTTCCTGCAGGCTGTTCTCGTAGTGGGCGATGGCCGACAGCGGAATGCGCTGGCCGTCGCTGCCGATCACCTTGACCTGGTTCAGGGTTTCCGGATCCTGGGCGTATTTCGGGTTGACCTCCATCACCACCTGGTACTGGTTCAGGCTGTCATAGATGGTGGAGATCTGCCGCTGGCTGTAGGCGTTGTTCAGCACTGCGGTGACCATGCTCATGTCGACGCCCAGGCGCTTGGCGGTATCGCGGTCGACCACCAGGGTGGTCTGCTGCGCGCCGCGACCTTCGCGGGCGTCGATGGCGGTCAGTTCCGGCAGCCCCTTGAACGCCGCGATCACCTTCGGATACCACTCGCGCAGGGCCGCCAGGTCGTCGCTCTGCAGGATGTAGGAGTACTGCGCGGTGGTCTGCTCGCGACCGCCGCCGAACTGCAGGTCCTGGTCGGCCATCAGCATCAGGCGTGCGCCGGGGACCTTGGGCATCTCGACCCGCAGGCGCTCGATGACCTTCTGCGCCGAGATGTTGCGTTCCTTGATCGGCTTGAGACGTACCAGCATGAAAGCGTTGTTGGTGCCGTTGTTGCCACCGATGAAGCCGGCCACGCTCTGTACCGCGGGGTCGGCCAGGATCGCCTTGCGGAACGTCTCCATCTTCGGTTGCATCACGCCGAACGACAGGCCGTCATCGCCGCGGATGAAACCGATCAGTTGCCCGGTGTCCTGCTGCGGCATGAAGGTCTTGGGCACCACCACGTACAGTGCGACGTTGACAGCGATGGTCACCAGCAGGCTGAGCAGGGTCAGGCGCCGGTGGCGCAACACCCAGTCCAGGCTGCGGGCGTAGGCGCTGACCATGCGCTCGTTGGCCTGCTCGCTCCAGCGCTGCAGGCGCGTCTGCGCGCCCTGGGGCTTGAGCCAGCGGGCGCAGAGCATCGGCGTCAGGGTCAGGGAGACTACCAGAGACACTATGATCGACGCCGCCAGGGTGATCGAGAACTCGCGGAACAGGCTCTCGATGATGCCGCCCATGAACAGGATCGACAGGAACACCGCCACCAGCGAAACGTTCATCGACAACAGGGTGAAACCGACCTCCTTCGCCCCGAGGTAGGCCGCCTTCATCGGCGACACACCCTCGTCGATATGCCGGGAGATGTTCTCCAGCACCACGATGGCATCGTCCACCACCAGGCCGGTGGCGAGGATCAGCGCCATCAGCGACAGGTTGTTCAGGGAGAACCCGTAGAGGTACATGATGGCGAAGGTGCCGATCAGCGACACCGGCACCGCCAGGGTCGGGATCAGCGACGCGCGGAAGTTGCCGAGGAACAGGTAGACCACCAGCACCACCAGGGCGACAGCGATCAGCAGGGTCATCTCGGCTTCATGCAGGGTCGCCTTGATCACCGGCGAGCGGTCCATGGCCAGGTTCAGCTTGACGCTGGACGGCAACACCGCCTGCAACGCCGGCAACTGCGCCTTGATCTCGTTGACCGTCTGGATGATGTTGGCGCCGGCCTGGCGGTTGATCACCAGCAGCACGGCGGCGTCATTGTTGAAGAAGCCGCTGTTGTAGCGGTCCTCGACGCTGTCCTTGATCTTCGCCACATCGCCCAGGCGCAGGGCCGCACCGTTCTGGTAGTGGATGATCAGCGGCTCGTAGTCCTTGGCCTTCTCCAACTGGTCGTTGGCCTGCACCTGCCAGTTGCGCTGGTCGTCCTCCAGCGATCCCTTGGGCCGGCGCACGTTGGCGTTGGCGATGGTGGTACGTACATCGTCCAGGGCCACGCCGTACTGGTTCAACGCCTGGGGTTCGAGTTCGATGCGCACCGCCGGCAGCGAACTGCCGCCGATCTGCACTTCGCCCACGCCCGGCACCTGGGACAGGCTCTGGGACAGGATGGTCGAGGCCAGGTCGTACAACTGGCCCTTCTGCAACACGTCGGAGGTCAGCGACAACACCATGATCGGCGCCTGGGACGGGTTGACCTTCTTGTAGGTCGGCATGCTGCGCATGCCGCTGGGCAGCAGGTTGCGCGAAGCGTTGATGGCTGCCTGCACCTCCCGCGCCGCGCCGTTGATGTCGCGGTCCATGTCGAACTGCAGGATCACCCGGGTCGAACCCTGGCTGGAGCGGCTGCTCATGGTGTTGACGCCGGGGATCACCCCGAACGAGCGCTCCAGCGGTGTGGCCACGGTCGAGGCCATGACTTCCGGGCTGGCACCCGGCAGGCTGGCCTGGACCACGATCACCGGGAAGTCCATCTGCGGCAGTGGCGATACCGGCAACAGGCCGAAGCTGACGCCACCGAGCAGGACGATCGCCAGGCTCAGCAGCATGGTCGCTACCGGCCGGCGGATGAAGGGTCCGGAAAGGTTCATGTGTCGGCCTGCTCCAGGCGGCTCGGATGCCGCCCCCAGCGCCGTCCCAGCCGATCGAAGAACAGGTAGATCACCGGCGTGGTGAACAGCGTCAGCACCTGGCTGACCAGCAACCCGCCGACCATCACCAGGCCCAGGGGCTGACGCAGTTCGGCGCCGGAGCCGGTCGCCAGCATCAGCGGCACGGCACCGAACAGCGCCGCCAGGGTGGTCATCAGGATCGGCCGGAAGCGCAGCAGCGCCGCCTGGTAGATCGCCTGCTCGGGCGGGATGCCCTGGTTGCGTTCGGCGTCAAGGGCGAAGTCGATCATCATGATCGCGTTCTTCTTGACGATACCGATCAGCAGGATGATGCCGATGATGGCGATCATGCCCAGGTCATTGCCGCTGAGGATCAGTGCCAGCAAGGCACCCACCGCGGCCGATGGCAGGGTCGAGAGAATCGTCACCGGATGGATATAGCTCTCGTAAAGCACCCCGAGCACGATGTACATGGTCACCACCGCCGCCAGGATCAGCAGCAAGGTGCTCGACAGCGAGGCCTGGAAGGCTTCGGCGGCGCCCTGGAACTGGGTCTGCACGCCGATCGGCATGCCGATCTCCTGCTTGACCTGGTCGATGATCTCGACGCCCTTGCCCAGGGCGACGCCCGGCGCCAGGTTGAACGACATCGTCACCGCCGGGAACTGGCCGATATGCGAGATCGCCAGTTGCGCCTGGCGCTCCTCGATCCGCGCCAGACTCGACAGCCGGACCTGACTGCCGCTGGTGGTCTTGACGTGGATCTGATCGAGGGCGGCGGGGCCGATCTTCTCCCCCGCCTGGGCCTGGAGCACCACACGATACTGGCTGGCCTGGGTGTAGATGGTGGAAATCTGCCGCTGGCCGAAACCGTCGTACAGCGCATCGGTGATATCGGAGACCGACACGCCGAGCCGTGAGGCGGCATCGCGGTCGATCACCAGGTACACCTGCAGGCCCTTGTCCTGCAGGTCGCTGGCGACGTCGGTCAGTTCCGGGCGCTGGGCCAGGGCGTGGACCAGCTTGTCGCTCCATTCGGCGAGCAGGTCGGCGTCCGGCGAGGACATGCTGAACTGGTACTGGGTGCGGCTGACCCGATCCTCGATGGTCAGGTCCTGCACCGGCTGCATGTACAGCCGGATGCCGACCAGTTGGTCCACCTCCGGTTGCAGGCGTGCGATCACCTGCGCCGCGCTGAGGTCTCGCTGACGATGGGGCTTGAGGTTGATCAGCAGCCGCCCGCTGTTGAGCGTGGCGTTGTCGCCGTCGACACCGATATAGGAAGACAGGCTTTCCACCGCCGGGTCGGCCAGGATCACCTTGGCCAGTTCCTGTTGCCGCTGGCTCATGGCGGCGAACGACACCGATTGCGGCGCCTCGGAAATACCCTGGATCACGCCGGTATCCTGCACCGGGAAGAAGCCCTTGGGCACCACCAGGTAAAGGAACACGGTCAGCGCCAGGGTGCCGACGGCCACCAGCAGGGTCAGCGTCTGGTTCCTCAATACCCATTGCAGCTTGCGTCCGTAGGACTCGATCAGCCAGTCGATCCAGGCACCGCTGGCCCGGTAGAAACGCCCCTGCTCCTGTTCCTTGGGTTCACGCTTGAGCAGACGCGCGCACATCATCGGTGTGAGGGTCAGCGAGACCACCAGGGAAATCAGGATGGCCACCGCCAGGGTAATGGCGAACTCGCGAAACAACCGCCCCACCACATCGGCCATGAACAGCAGCGGGATCAGTACCGCGATCAGCGACAGGGTCAGCGACACCAGGGTGAAACCGATCTGCTTCGCGCCCTTGAGCGCCGCCTGCATCGGGCTGTCACCCTCCTCGATGAAGCGCGAGATGTTTTCCAGCATGACGATGGCATCGTCGACCACGAAACCGGTGGCGATGGTCAGGGCCATCAGCGTCAGGTTGTTGATCGAGAAGCCGGCCAGGTACATCACGCCGAAGGTACCGATCAACGACAGTGGCACCGCCACCGATGGAATAATGGTGGCGCTGGCCCGGCGCAGGAACAGGAACGTGACCATCACCACCAGGGCGATGGCGATCAGCAGTTCATGCTGTACGTCGGTCACCGAAGCACGGATGGTCTGGGTGCGGTCGGTGAGCACGGCGACGTCGATGCCGGCCGGCAGGTTGTCGGTGATGCTCGGCAGCAGCGCCTTGATCCGGTCGACCACCTCGATGACGTTGGCCCCCGGCTGGCGCTGGATATTCAGCAATACCGCCTGGCTCTGGTTGGCCCAGGCCGCCAGACGCTCGTTTTCCGCACCGTCGACGATCTCGGCCACGTCCTTCAGGCGCAACGGCGCGCCGTTCTTGTAGGCGAGAATCAGCTCGGCGTATTCCTTGGGTGAACGCAACTGGTCGTTGGCATCGAGCATCGACACCCGGGTCGGGCCGTCGAAGTTGCCCTTGGGCTGGTTGACGTTGGAGGCGCCGATCAGCGTGCGCACGTCGGACAGGTTCAGGCTGTTGGCCGCCAGGGCCTCGGGGTTGACCTTGATCCGCACCGCCTGGCGCTGACCACCGGCGATGCTGACCATGCCGACACCACTGATCTGGGCGATCTTCTGCGCCATGCGCGTGTCGACCAGGTCATTGAGCTTGGGCAGCAGCATGGTTTTCGAAGTGATCGCCAGGGTCAGCACCGGGGTATCCGCCGGGTTGACCTTGTTGTACACCGGCGGTGCCGGCAGATCCTTGGGCAGCAGGTTGGTCGCGGCGTTGATCGCCGCCTGGACCTGCTGCTCGGCGACATCCATGTTGATGTCGAGGTTGAAGCGCAGGGTCAGTACCGAGGCACCGCCGGAACTGGTGGAAGCCATCTGGGTCAGCCCGGGCATCTGCCCGAACTGGCGCTCCAGCGGCGCGGTGACCGCGCTGGTCATCACGTCCGGGCTGGCGCCCGGATACAGGGTCATGACACGGATCGTCGGGTAGTCGACCTGGGGCAGTGCCGACACCGGCAGCAGCCGGTAGGCAATCACCCCGGCCAGGACGATCGCCAGCATGCTCAGGGTGGTCGCTACCGGGCGGAGAATGAACAGCCGCGAGAGATTCATGCGCCGACCTTTTTCGCCTTGGCGTCAGTACCCGCTTCGCCGTCCTTGGCCTTGGCACCGTGCAAGTGTTCGGCTGGCGTACTCGGTACGTCCTGGCTGTCATTGACCACTTCCACCTCGCCCCCATCCTTGAGGCGGTCGGTGCCTTCGAGCACCACCCGGTCACCGGCGGCCAGGCCCGAGGTGATCACAGTGACATTACCGTCACTCGGCCCGACCTTCAGCGGACGAATCCTGACCTTCTTGTCACCCTCCAGCGCATAGACGAAGGTCCCGTCGGTACCGAACTGGATCGCCGCGCTCGGCGCCAGTATCACGCCTTTCAGGGTATCGGCCAGCAGGCGCACGTTGACGAACTGGTTGGGGAACAGGATCTGGTCCTTGTTCTCGTAGAGCGCCTTGAACTTCAGGGTGCCGGTGGTGATGTCGATCTGGTTGTCCAGGCTCTGCAGCACGCCGGTGGCCTGCAGCTTCACATCACCACGATCCCAGGCTTCGGCCGGCAGGTGCGCACCACTGCGGAAACGCGGCAGCACCACGTCCAGGTTGTTCTCCGGCAGGGTGAACGCCACGCTGATCGGCTGGGTCTGGGTGATCACGGCCACGGCCTGGGTGTCGTTGGCCGCCAGCAGGTTGCCGACGTCCAGCTGGCGCAGGCCCAGGCGTCCGGAAATCGGTGCGCGAATCTTGGTGAACGCCAGGTTCAGCTTGGCCGCGTCGACCGCGCCCTGGTTGTTCTTCACCGTGCCCTGGTACTGCAGTACGGTGGCCTCGGCGGTGTCCAGGGTCTGCTTGGCGATACTGTCCTCGGCATACAGCCCGCGATAGCGCTGCAGGTCGACCTGGGCGTTCTTCAACTGGGCCTGGCTCTGCAATAGGGTGCCCTGGGCCTGCAGCAAGGCGCTTTCATAGTTGCGCGGGTCGATTTCGGCGAGCACGTCGCCGGCCTTGACCATCTGCCCTTCCTGGAAATTGATCTTGACCAGTTGGCCGCCCACCTGCGCCCGCACATTGACCGTGTTCAGCGCAGTCACGGTGCCCAGCGCCTTGTAATAGAGCGGGAAATCGCCGACGGTCGCCGGAGCCACGCGCACCGGTACCGGCCCGGTGGAGGCGCCGAAGCCCGGGCGCATCATGCCCGTCTTGCCGGTATGCCCTGCCGGCTTGTGTTCGGTCTTGTGCTCGCCGGCCGGCCAGAAATGCCAGCACAGCGCCGCGATGATCAACACGGTGAACAGGCCGAACAGCCAACGACGGGATTTGCGAGGAGCAGAGGATTGCATGGAGTGATCAACCATTGTGGGCGAGAGCTTCTTCCTTAGGAGCCTGAAAGATAAGCACTCAAATGTTTCATGCAAAGTGCCTTTACCGGCAATTTACCTTTGCATGACGTTCTTCGACCTTTGGGCAAGGCACTGAAACGCAAATGAAAAACGGCCTGGACAGGGACAGGCCGTGAATAAATGCAAGGTCGCTTACTGCAGGACAGCGAGAGCGGCGACGTAGTCGGGTTCCTGGCCGATATCGGCGACCAGTTCGCTGTGCAGCACCTGGTCCTGCTCGTCGAGTACCAGCACGGCCCGGGCGGTGAGGCCCGTGAGCGGCCCGTCGGCGATGGCTACGCCGTAGTCTTGCATGAATCGAGCACCGCGCAAGGTCGACAGGTTCTGCACCTTCTCCAGGCCTTCGGCACCGCAGAAGCGCGCCTGGGCGAACGGCAGGTCAGCGGAAATGCACAGCACCACGGTATTGTTCAGCCCGTTGGCGTGGGCGTTGAAGGCACGGACCGACTTGGCGCAGGTCGGTGTGTCGACGCTGGGGAAGATGTTCAGCACCTTGCGCTGGCCGGCGAAGTCGCTGAGGGCGACATCCGCCAGGTCCTTGTTCACCAGGGAGAATGCGGGTGCCCGGGTGCCGGGGAGCGGCAGTTCGCCATTGACCTGCACCACCACACCCCTGCGCGTCACTTGAGCCATGCGGCGAATCCTTTTGAACGGTTGTAGAGGAAGGGTCGAAGTTAACCACGATATGGCGGCGACACCTACGCCCAAACACAAATTGTCACAGCACCAGGCCCACGCTAGAGCACTGCACAAACAAAAACGGCCTGGACGAGGCCAGGCCGTGGGTGACTGAGGTCGCCGCTTACTTCAAGACAGCCAGGGCCGCATCGTAGTTCGGCTCGTCGGCGATCTCGCCTACCAATTCGCTGTGCAGGACGTTGTTGTTCTCGTCCAGCACCACCACCGCACGGGCGGTCAGGCCGGTCAGCGGGCCTTCGGCGATGGCCACGCCGTAGTTCTCGATGAACTCGCGACCCCGCAGGGTCGACAGGTTCTGTACGTTTTCCAGGCCTTCGGCGCCGCAGAAGCGGGCCTGGGCGAAAGGCAGGTCAGCCGAGATGCACAGCACCACGGTGTTGGCCACGTCGTTGGCCTGGGCGTTGAACTTGCGCACGGAGGTGGCACAGGTCGGGGTGTCGACGCTTGGGAAAATGTTCAGCACCTTGCGCTTGCCGGCAAAGCTTTCCAGGGTGACATCGGCCAGGCCGGCGTTGACCAGGGAAAAGGCCGGGGCCTTGGAGCCGACCTGTGGCAGTTGGCCGTTGACCTTGACCGGATTGCCTTTGAGGGTGACTTGAGCCATGAACGAAATCCTTCCAGAAATATTTGAAGAGGTCGAAGTTAAGCACGAAAGCGCCGATCGACCTATGGGGGGAGCGACAAATTCGCACACCCGCGCCGGTCCGGCAAATCTGAAATGCAGCTTTTTACTGTAGGAACTTGCGCGGAAAACTGCCGCCACTCTCCTGGGGCCGCCCTGTCCCCCTGATACCAGCAAACAGGACAGCCACTTTCAGCAAAACCCATATCAGGCGAGATCATCGCCCATCCACGCCGGATAAAAGCCTGATCCGTATGAATGAGCCATTTCTGAGTCTGTTTTGCCTGCGCGGCAGTTCCTACAGTCCGTCCCATGTCGGGCCGGGGTGGCCTGGCAGGATCTGGCAACCGTGGAAGACGTGAGCATGAGTACAGCAGCAAACGCAGAAGCCTATAACTACAAGGTGGTCCGACAATTCGTCATCGCCACCGTGTTCTGGGGCGTGATCGGCATGGCGATGGGCGTGCTGATCGCTTCGCAACTGGTCTGGCCGGAAATGAACCTCGACCTGCCCTGGACCACCTTCGGCCGCCTGCGCCCGCTGCACACCAGCCTGGTGATCTTCGGTTTCGCCGGCAGCGCGCAGTTCGCCGCCAGCTACTACGCGGTGCAGCGTACCTGTCAGGTACGGTTGTACAGCGATACCCTGGCCGCCTTCACCTTCTGGGGCTGGCAGGCGGTGATCGTGATCATGTTCGTCAGCCTGCCGCTGGGCTACACCACCACCAAGGAATACGCCGAGATCGAGTTCAGCGGCGCGGTGTGGATGGCGCTGGTCTGGGTCGCCTATGCCATCGTGTTCTTCACCACCGTGGTACGGCGCAAGACCCGGCACATCTACGTCGGCAACTGGTTCTTCGGCGCCTTCATCCTGGTGATCGCCATGTTGCATGTGGTCAATCACCTGTCGATCCCGGTGGACTGGTTCAAGTCCTACCCGGTCTATTCCGGCGCGACCGATGCCATGGTGCAGTGGTGGTACGGGCACAACGCGGTAGGCTTCTTCCTGACCACCGGCTTTCTCGGCATGATGTATTACTTCGTGCCCAAGCAGGTCGGCCGGCCGGTGTACTCCTATCGCCTGTCCATCGTCCACTTCTGGGCGCTGATCACCCTGTACATCTGGGCAGGTCCCCACCACCTGCACTACACCGCCCTGCCGGACTGGGCGCAATCGCTGGGCATGGCCATGTCGCTGATCCTGCTGGCACCGAGCTGGGGCGGCATGATCAACGGCATGATGACCCTCTCCGGCGCCTGGCATAAGCTGCGCACCGACCCGATCCTGCGCTTTCTGGTGCTGTCCCTGGCGTTCTACGGCATGTCGACCTTCGAGGGCCCGATGATGGCGATCAAGACCGTCAACGCCCTCTCCCACTACACCGACTGGACCATCGGCCACGTCCATGCCGGCGCGCTGGGCTGGGTGGCGATGATCACCTTCGGTTCTCTCTACCACATGATCCCCAGGGTGTTCGGTCGTGAGCAGATGCACAGCGTCGGGCTGATCAACCTGCATTTCTGGCTGGCGACCATCGGCACGGTGCTGTACATCGCCTCGATGTGGGTCAACGGCATCACCCAGGGCCTGATGTGGCGGGCCGTGAACGAGGACGGCACCCTCACCTACTCCTTCGTCGAGGCCTTGCTGGCCAGCCATCCCGGGTTTGTCGTGCGCTTCGTCGGTGGAGTGTTCTTCCTCGGCGGCATGCTGCTGATGGCCTACAACACCTGGCGCACGGTGCGGGTGGCGGATACCGCGCTGGCCCGGCAGGCGGCGCAGATTGCCTGAGTGCTGACGGACAAAAGGAGAGGACGATGCTGGAAATCGGCTTGAATCTGATGGCGGTGGTTTCGCTGTACCTGGGAATCGGCTACTGCTTGCGGGATCAATCGGAAAAGAGTCTGGATGACGCCAGCCTGATGCTGTTCTCCGACGATCCGGAGGTGGCGCAGCGGGTTGAACAGGCGACGGGCAAGGTGGTGCCGAAGGCAATGGTCGAGGAGCCGCCAACCAGGGAGTGGACGCCAATGGATATGTAGGGTGGCAGGTTAACGAACCGTGACACGCCTGCGGTAATTTCCAGGCGTGATCCCCAGCACCTTGCGAAACGCGCTGCCCAGGTGGGACTGGTGGGCAAAACCGCAATCGAGGGCAATCTCCGCCAGCGGCCTGTCAGCGCTCTCGATCATCCGCCGGGCCGCCTGC
This sequence comes from Pseudomonas sp. Tof1, assembly GCF_055390395.1. Lineage (NCBI taxonomy): Bacteria > Pseudomonadati > Pseudomonadota > Gammaproteobacteria > Pseudomonadales > Pseudomonadaceae > Pseudomonas > Pseudomonas sp. Tof1. The sequence goes on from NZ_AP024344.1 coordinate 3,507,122, forward strand.
ACCCGAACCTCCAGCAGATAGGCATGGGGCGTCATGCCAACGGCCCGGGTGAAGTCCCGCAGAAAGCGCAGTTGCGACTGCCCTTGCCCCGCCGCCAACTGGGCCAGGCTCAAGGGTTGGGCGAAATCCTCGGCAAAACGGCGCAGTACCCCCGCAAAGTCCCGCGGTCGAGGATTGCCGGCCGGCATCGAATCGCACAAGCCGACAAACTCCAGTGCCGTCGCCTCCAGCCGCAGCGGATCACCGTCCGGCTCCAGCAACAGGCGGCGCAGTTGCCGCCCCAGGGCCAAGCCTCGTGCGTGCCCGGTACTCTCCAGCCGGCGTTGTATCCGCGGCCGTTCATCCTCGAGTTGCCAGCGCACCAGCAGATACTCGCCACCTTCGGCGGACTCGGAAAACACCTCGACACCCGGCGGCGTCAGGGCCAGGGTGCCGGGAGGGGTGTCGAAGTCCACGCGTCGGTCGGAATCGATCGCGTGCACACCCCACTGATGCTCCAGGGCAATGCCCAGGGTCTGCCACTGCACCGGATCCCGACCGCTATAGGCGGAACGCGGCAACAGTTGCAGACACAGGCGGCCCTCCAACAGCGAACGGGCTGGCAGGGGAAACACGCCGGGGCGTTGTCCGGGCATCTGAAATTTCCTGATAGATCATGATCGACGCCAGCGCGCAGACTGCCGCGGCAACCCCTTATCGACAGGAGCACCACATGCGCACCATCGGCCTTATCGGCGGCATGAGCTGGGAGTCCAGCGCCGAGTACTACCGGATCATCAACCAGCAGGTCCGCTCACGACTCGGCCCGCTGCGCTCGGCGCCGCTGCTAATGTACAGCGTCGACTTCGGGCCTGTCGAACAGGCCCAGCACGCCGGGCGCTGGGACGATGCCGGGCTGATCCTGCAGGATGCGGCGCGTCGCTTGCAGGCCGGCGGTGCCGAGTGCGTGGTGCTGTGTACCAACACCATGCACCGGCTGGCGCAGCAGATCGAGGAAGCCGTGGACATCCCCTTCCTGCATATCGCCACGCCGACCGGGCAAGCGGCTCTCGCCGCTGGCGTCCGAAAAGTCGGCCTGCTCGGGACCGCCTTCACCATGGAACAGGATTTCCTCAAGCAGCGGCTGGCGGCCCAGGGGCTGCAGGTGCTGGTTCCCGAGGCGGTGCAGCGCCAGGCGGTCCATCGGATCATTTATGACGAGCTGTGTGTCGGGGTCATCAAGGAGGATTCCCGGCAGGTCTACCAACAGGTGATAGAGGGGCTGGCCGCTCGCGGTGCCGAGGCGATCGTTCTCGGCTGCACGGAAATCGGTCTGCTGATCAAGCCCGCGGACAGTCGCCTGCCACTGCTCGATACCACCGAATTGCACGCGCTGGCGGCGGTCGATTTCGCGCTGGGCTCCTGACCGCGGCTCAATCCCTTGCAGGAGCCGGCTTGCTGGCGATAGCGACCTCTCGGTAACGCCTCGGCTTGCTGATACACCGCTATCGTCAACAAGCCGGCCCCTTCCCTCCCCAACCGTTCAGCCACGGTTCAGCTAGCGGCGGCAAAAGCTGTTTAGTAATGAGTATCATTATGTTACAAATTACTATCCACTTTAAGTAACGGACGTGCTTGCCGAATGCTGGTTCCCTTTCTGATCATGTTGCGCGAAGGCATCGAAGCCGCGCTCATCGTTGGCATCATTGCCAGTTACCTCAAGCAGACCGGCCGTGGCCAATGGATGCCCGCCGTCTGGATCGGGGTGTTTCTCGCTGCGGCCCTGGCCCTGCTGGTCGGTGGTGGCCTGGAACTGGTGAGCGCCGAATTCCCGCAAAAGCAGCAGGAACTGTTCGAAGGCATCGTCGGCCTGGTGGCCGTCGGCATCCTCAGCTCGATGGTGTTCTGGATGCGCAAGGTCTCGCGCTCCATCAAGCACGCCCTGCACGTTTCCCTCGACCAGGCCCTGGCGGGTTCGAAACATCAGGTCTGGGCACTGATCGCCATGGTGTTCTTCGCCGTGGCCCGCGAAGGCCTGGAAACCGTGTTCTTCCTGCTGGCAGTGTTTCAGCAGAGCGAAGGCCCGGGCGCACCGATCGGCGCCCTGCTCGGCCTGCTCCTGGCGATCCTCGTCGGCTTCGCCATCTATACCGGCAGCATGCGCTTGAACCTGGGTCTGTTCTTCCGCTGGACCGGCCTGTTCATCCTGGTGGTCGCGGCCGGCATCCTGGCCAACTCGGTGCAGGCACTGCATGAGGCCGGCCTGTGGAATCACCTGCAGGACGTGGTCTTCGACATCAGTGCCACGCTGCCGATGGACGGCCCGGCCGGCTCGGTGTTGGCCGGCATGTTCGGCTACCAGGACGCACCGACCGTCAGCGTATTGAGCGCCTACCTGCTGTACCTGGTGATCGCCCTGGTGATGTTCTTCATCCCGGCCTCACCGCCGGCCGCCAAGCAAACTTCTTCCGTTCCCAACCCGTAAGGTTACCCATGTCCAACCCTGCAACTGGCAAACCTCCCCAGGCCTTGCGCTGGGCGGTAGCCGGCTCGGTGATCGTGATGATCGCGGCCGGTGGACTGTTCTACTACGCCTCGCAGTTGGCCGCGAGCAAGCGTCAGAGCCATCACAACGAAATCACGGTCAATATCCTCGCTCACAGCTGCGACCCGAACGCGCTGAGCGTACCGGCCGGATTGAACAGCTTCCGCATCGTCAACAAGTCCGACCGTGCGGTGGAATGGGAAATCCTCGATGGCGTGCTGGTGGTCGAAGAGCGCGAGAACATCGCCCCGGGCCTGAGCCAGGTAATCAACGCCAACCTCGCTCCCGGCGACTACGCGATCACCTGCGGCCTGCTGAGCAACCCGCGTGGCACCCTGCACGTCACCCCGACCGCCGCTTCGGAAGCCGCCGCCAAGGCGCGCCCCTCGATGACCGCGTTCATCGGCCCGCTGTCGGAGTTCCGCGTCTACCTCAGCACCCAGGGCAGCGCCCTGATCAAGGCCGTCGACGCCCTGCAGCAGGCAATCAACGCCGGCGACCTGGCCCAGGCCCAGGCACTCTATGTGCCGGCCCGTGCCGCCTACCAGCGCCTGGCGCCCGCCGCCCAGCGTTTCGCCGAACTGGACAACGGCATCAACGCCCGCGCCGACTACTACGAAAAACGTGAGCAGGACCCAGGCTTCGCTGGGTTCCACCGGATCGAGTACGGCCTGTTCCAGCAGCGCAGCGTCGACGGTCTGAAGCCGGTGGCCGAGCGGCTGCAGGCCGATGTGACCACCCTCAGGCAACAACTGCTGGCCCAGTCGCTGCCACCGGAGCAACTGGTCAGCATCGTCGCCCGCAGCATGCGCAGCATTGCCGATACCCGTGGCGGCAACGGCGAGGAAGAACGCTACAGCCATGTCGACCTGAACGGTTTCGCCGCCAACCTGCAGGCCACTCGCAAGGTCATCGAGCTGCTGCGGCCGCTGCTGGTGAAATCGGCACCCGAGCTGCTGCCCAGGCTCGACAGCGCGGCCGTGGCCCTCGACGCCGAATTCAACGGCCTGCGCAGCGGCGACAGCTATGCCACTTACGACACCGTCGGCGCCGAAAAACGCAAGCAGATTGCCGACAAGGCCAAGGCTCTGGCCGATGCACTCGATGGAATCGATCCCGCCCTTGGCCTCTCCGGCCTTTAATCAGCAGACGAGCCGTACATGAGCGATTCACCACAGCGCAACAAAGAATTTTCCGCTGACCGCCGGCGTGTCCTGCTGGGCATGGGCGTGGCCGGCGCGGCCATCGCCGGCAGTGCCCTGAGCTGCCCGGCCATGGCGGCGGCGCAAGCCCAGGCCCAGGTCACCCAGGCGCCGAGCAGCGACAAGACCCAGGACCGCCACGATTTCCACGGCAAGCACCAGACCGGCATCGTCACCCCGCGCCCGGCCGCCGGCATGATCGTCGCCTTCGACGTCCTGGCCAGTGACCGCAAGGACCTGGAACGGCTGTTCCGCACCCTCAACGAACGCATCGCTTTCCTGATGAATGGCGGCGCGGTGAAACAGGTCGATCCGAAGCTGCCGCCCCTGGACTCCGGCATCCTCGGCCCGGTCGTCACGCCAGACAACCTGACCATCACCGTGTCGGTCGGCCACTCGCTGTTCGACGAGCGGTTCGGCCTGGAGTCGGTCAAGCCCAAGCGCCTGATCCAGATGGTCGGCTTCCCCAACGATGCGCTGCAACCGGACCTGTGCCACGGTGACCTGAGCATCCAGTTCTGCTCCAACACCCCGGACACCAACATTCACGCCCTGCGCGACATCGTCAAGAACACGCCGGACCTGCTGCTGGTGCGCTGGAAACAGGAAGGCACCGTACCGCCACAGGCCCCGACCAAGCCTGGCGAGCCGGCCCAGAGCGCACGCAACTTCCTCGGTTTCCGTGACGGCTCGGCCAACCCTGACTCCAACGACGCCAGCGCCATGGACCGGATCGTCTGGGTCCAGCCGGGCAGCGACGAACCGGCCTGGGCCGCCAACGGCAGCTACCAGGCGGTGCGGATCATCCGCAACCTGGTCGAGCGCTGGGACCGTACCCCGCTGCAGGAGCAGGAAAGCATCATCGGCCGGGTCAAGAGCACCGGCGCGCCCATGGGCGGCCAGAAGGAAACCCAGGTGCCGGACTACACCAGGGACCCTGAAGGCAAGCTGACCAAGCTCGATGCCCATATCCGCCTGGCCAACCCGCGTACCGCCGAGACCCAGCGCAACCTGATCCTGCGCCGGCCGTTCAACTACTCCAACGGGGTCAGCAAGAACGGCCAGCTGGAGATGGGCCTGCTGTTCATCTGCTACCAATCGGACCTGGAACAGGGCTTCATCACCGTCCAGACCCGGCTCAACGGCGAGCCCCTGGAGGAATACCTCAAGCCTATCGGTGGCGGTTATTTCTTCACCTTGCCGGGCGTCACCGGCGACCAGGACTTCATCGGTCGCTCGCTGCTTTCTGCAACACAACAAAAAACCACGGCTTGACCCTTAACTCACCCGGGAAGTTCTCATGAAGAAGTCGCCTCTTGCTTTGTTGTTGGCCGTCGGCCTGCTGCACACTCCGCTCTCGGCCTTCGCGGCCACCGCACCGCTGGACCTGGTCGGCCCGGTTTCGGACTACAAGATCTACGTCACCGAGCAACTGGACGAACTGGCCAGCAAGACCCAGCAGTTCACCGATGCCGTGAAGAAAGGCGACCTGGCGACCGCCAGGAAGCTCTACGCGCCGACCCGCGTTCACTACGAGTCGATCGAGCCGATCGCCGAGCTGTTCAGTGACCTGGACGCAGCCATCGACTCGCGTGTCGACGATCACGAAAAAGGCGTCAAGGCCGAAGACTTCACCGGCTTCCACCGCCTGGAATACAGCCTGTTCTCCGAAAACTCGACCCAGGGCCTGGGCGAACTGGCCGACGGCCTGGACAAGAACGTCAAGGAACTGCAATCGCGTGTGGCCAGCCTGACCTTCCCGCCCGAGAAAGTCGTCGGTGGCGCTGCCGCCCTGCTCGAAGAAGTGGCCGCCACCAAGATCTCCGGCGAGGAAGACCGTTACAGCCACACCGACCTGTATGACTTCCAGGGCAACATCGACGGCGCGAAGAAAATCGTCGACCTGTTCCGCCCACAGATCGAGAAGCAGGACAAGGCTTTCGCCGCCAAGGTCGACAAGAACTTTGCCACCGTGGACAAGATCCTGGCCAAGTACAAGACCAAGGACGGTGGTTTCGAGACCTATGACAAGGTCAAGGACAATGACCGCAAGGCCCTGGTCGGCCCGGTCAACACCCTGGCTGAAGACCTGTCGACCCTGCGCGGCAAGCTGGGCCTGAACTGAGGCCCTGCCCTCCCGGGCGCCTGCGCGTGCCCGGGAGGGATTCTTCGCGACGCCGCAATGAATTCGGCGCCCACAACGGATCAGAGTATCCGATAGAGCAATCGCTCGATCTTCACCCGGCTCACCCGCCGCAGGAACTTGCCCACTGCCTCCGGGTAGTCGACCAACGTCTCCAGCTCACGGAAGCTGCCGATACGCCGGGTGTTCTCCAGGATCAATTGCAGCTCCCGTGCCCGCACTTCCAGCAACTCGCTGCGCGGATCGTCGATCAGCAAGGCGTTTTCCAGGTCCAGGCGGAACGCCCGTGGGTTGAGGTTGTTGCCGGTCAGCAGGGTGTAGCGCTGGTCGACCCACATGCCCTTCAGATGGTAGGTATTGTCACCATCACGCCACAGGTGCAGGTTGAGCAAGCCCTTGTCGATCGCCGCCTGATGGCGCTTGGCGAAACGCCGCAGGCTGATTTCGTACAGGTACGGCAACGCCGCGATCACCTTGAACGGCTGGCTCGGCGGAATATAGAAGTCGTTGGCGGTCTTGTCGCCGACGATGATGTCGATCTTCACCCCGCGCTCCAGCGCCCGGTTGATTTCCCGGGTCACCGCCAACGGCAGGTTGAAATACGGCGTGCAGATGGTCAGTTGCAACTGGCTGGCGGCGATCAGCTCGCAGATCACCCGGCTCAGCGGATTGTTCTTGCCCAGCCCCAGCAACGGGCTGACCGACAGGCTGAAGCTCGGCTCACCGCCGGCGCGGGTGTCGTACTGGGCGCTTTTCAAGCGGCTGCGCAGGTCGCCGATGCCACCGCGCAGGCTACGGGTGCTCGGCAGGCTCGGCAGATCCAGGCGGCAGACCGCATGGGAAGCCAGCAACTCCTTGCGCACAAGCCCCTGCATCGAATCGGCCAACGCCTGGTTGTGCAGCAGGTGGTAGCGGTCGAAACGGTACTTGTCGAACTTGTGCAGGTAGACGTTGTTCAGGCTCGCGCCACTATAGATGACGCAGTCGTCGATGATGAAGCCCTTGAGGTGCAGCACGCCGAACAGTTCGCGGGTCTGCACCGGCACCCCATAGATCGGCACTTCGGTTTCATGGGCGCGGGTCTGTGCCTGGTACCAGGCGGCATTACCCGGCTGCTTCGCGGCACCGATCAGCCCGCGTTGCGCGCGCAGCCAGTCGACCACCACGGCGATCTCCAGCTCCGGACGCGCCGCCTTGGCCGCATGCAGGGCATCGAGGATCTCCTGCCCGGCCTCGTCTTCCTGCAGGTACAACGCCACCAGGGTGATGCGCTGCCGTGCCGCGGCAATCCGCTCCAGCAGACAACGCCGGAACTCGGCAGCCGAGGGCAGGATGGTGAGGGAGTCGGCGGTCAGCGGGAAGCTGCGCAGTTTGGGTAACAGGGCGCGTTTGAAAAGCGACGGCATAGGGCTCGGGTCGAATTCGGAGAAGACGTGAGCTTACACCATGCATTGTCCCGGATGCTCGTGTTCAAGCAGGGCATTGTTGCCAACGCCGGGATGCAACGTCCATCGCGGCGATAGATAAAAACAAATTGGAATGCCCCCTTGTAACAGGCTACAAGTCTACCCAGATAATGGCTCTCTGATATCAATCCTGCGTTTACGCTAAGGAAACCTGAAATGCCCCGCTCTCTGACAATCGCCAAACGCCTTGGATTGGGGTTTGGGCTGGTGCTTTCGCTGCTGATCCTGGTAACCCTGATCGGGGTCAATCGTGTTGGCCTGATCGACTCGACGCTGACCGATGTCAGCGACGACAGCGCGGTCAAGCAACGTTACGCGATCAACTTCCGCGGCAGCGTGCATGACCGTGCCATCGCCATCCGCGATGCCGTGCTGGTGCGTGACGATGCCGGCCTGCAGACCCATCTGAACAACATCGAGAAACTGAACGCCGATTACCAGGCCTCGGCACAACCGATGGACGCGATCTTCGCCAGGATGGGCGCCTCGGATGCCGAGCGCCGCCTGCTGGACGACATCAAGAGCACCGAACGGAGCACCCTGGCCCTCACCTCCCGCCTGATCGAGCTGCGCCGACAGGGCGACATGGACAAGGCCCAGGCCTTCCTGCTGAGCGATATTTCGCCGGCCTACAAGGAATGGCTCAAGCGTATCAACGCCCTGATCGACTGGGAGGAGGCCTCGATCGGCAAGCAACTGGCCGAAGTGCGCACCACCGCCAGCCACTTCGCCACGCTGATGCTGCTGGTCACCACCGTCGCCATCCTGCTCAGCGTGCTGGTCTCGGCACTGATCATCCGCAACCTCAAGTCGACCCTCGGCGCCGAGCCGGAAGCCGTCGCCGACGCGATCCGGCAACTGGCCAACGGGCAACTCGACGGCGTGATCGACACCCGCCACCCCAACAGCGTCATGGGCGCACTGAAGACCAGCAACCGCCACCTGGCCGAAACCATCACCCAGGTGCGCGCCGTGGCCCACGACCTGATGGGCTCGTCCTCGCAACTGCTGGCCAGTTCCGAGAGCAACAACGAGCAGATGCGCGTGCAGACCGGGGAAACCGAACGCATGGCCACCGCGGTCAACCAGATGGCGGCCACGGTGCACGAAATCGCCGCCTACGCGCAGAACGCCGCACAGGCCAGCAACGCTGCCGACCAGGCGGTGGAAAGCGGCAAGCAGGTGGTGCAGACCACCGCCAGCGACATGCAGCGCCTGGCCGAAGTGCTCGATAACGCCGCCGAGTCCGTCGGGCGGGTGTCCCATGACAGCCAGGCCATCGAAAACGTGGTCGAGGTGATCAATTCGATTGCCGAGCGTACCAACCTGCTGGCCCTGAACGCGGCCATCGAGGCCGCCCGCGCCGGCGAAGCCGGACGGGGTTTCGCCGTGGTGGCGGACGAGGTGCGCTCCCTGGCGAACCGCACCCAGGATTCGACCCGGGAGATCCGCGAGATGGTCGGGCAGCTGCAGGCCGGCGCCAGCGACACCGCCGAAATCATGCGCAACAGCCGGGAACTGGCCCAGCGTACCGTCGAGCAGACCCGCGTCGCCGAGGATGCGCTGGTCCGTATCCGCCAGGAAGTCGGTGCAATCAACGACATGAACGCGCAGATCGCCAGTGCCTCGACCCAGCAAGGGGTCGCGACCCAGGAAGTGAGCCAGAACATCAGCCGCATCCACAATGCCGCCGTGGAGACCTCGGTCGGCTCCAACCAGGTCGCCCTGTCCAGCCGCGAGCTGTCGGCGCTGGCCGACAACCTGACACGCAAGGTCAGTTTCTTCAGGGTCTGACCTCCCGCGCTGCCACAGTCTGATGTCCCCGTCATACTGTGGCAGCAGGCTTGCCCGACACAGTCCCACCACCCGGCCCGGGCCCCTGGGCAGCGCCACGGCTCCGGCCGCCGGCAAATATTCCTGCAAGGGGGATTGACCATTGAGAACGATCGTTCCACCATCGTGCCCATGAACGAGAACATACCCAACCCTACTCGCGAGACCCTTCTGGAAACGGCCGAAAAGCTGATCTACCAGGGCGGCATCCATGCCACCGGGATCGACCTGCTGGTCAGGACCTCCGGCGTGGCACGCAAGAGCATCTACAGGCACTTCGGCACCAAGGATGACCTCACTATCGAGGCCTTGCGCCGGCGCGATATCCGCTGGATGCAGTGGTACCGCGATGAAGTCGACAAGGCCCCACCAGCGGCGAACGCCTGCTCAACCTGTTCAGCGTGCTGGGTGGCTGGTTCGCCTCGGAAGGCTTTCGTGGCTGTGCCTTCATCAACACCGCCGGCGAAACCGGCGACCCGCAGGACCCGGTGCGCCTGCTGGCCAAGGAACACAAGCAGAAACTGCTCGACTACCTCGTCGAGCTCTGTGAAGCCCATGGCATCGACGATCCGTTGGTGGTTGCCCGGCAATTGCTGATCCTGATCGACGGCGCCATTACCGTGGCACTGGTCATGGGTGACCACAGTGCAGCCGAAAATGCGCAATGCATGGCACGCCAGTTATTGGCGCTCTGACAGCGGCTTGAGCGCCAACCACAGCCTCTGCACGAATGGCGTTTGTCCGGCCCCGCCGGCTCTCGCCTGGATAAAACCCTGCAACAGTCTGGAACACGGGCACGGGTTGCGCTCCTACGGCAACGGGAACCGGGAGCCCGATGGAGCACCGCATAAAATAATTTTCCGAGGTATCGAATAAAACCTGGCGCCCAGGCGTTCTCATCGTTGCCCATTCTCTGGAGCACTACCATGAGCCTTCGCAAAAGCACCTTGATCGTTTCCGCGCTGGTTGCCCTGTCGAGCAACCTGGCACTGGCCTCCGGCGACGAGCCGGCGCCACCCAAGCCCAAATGCACCAGCCAGCAGGTCTGGAATCCGAAAACCAACAAATGCGAACCCCTGGTGAGCAGCCGCGCCAGCGATGACGCGCGCGCCGACTACGCCTACAGCCTGGCCAAGGACCAGCAGTACCAGGAAGCGCTGAACGTCCTCGATACCCTGAAGAATCCCGATACCGCCAAGGCCCTGAACTATCGCGGCTATGCCACCCGCAAGCTGGGACGCACCGACGAAGGCATCGGCTATTACCTGCAGGCGGTCAAGCTCGATCCGAACTACGCTCAGGTCCGCGAATACCTGGGTGAAGCCTATGTGATCAAGGGTCGCCTGGATCTCGCCCGGGAGCAGTTGCAGGCCATCAAGTCACTCTGTGGCACCCAGTGCGAAGAGTATGAAGACCTGGCCGACGCCATCGCCCATCCGACCCAGGCCTGAACACCGAAAAACGCGGAGGCTGCCATCGCCAGCGACAAGGAAATACGAGCCGAACTGGGCCAGCACCTGACACGCCTGTGGCGTTACGCCCTGCTGTTGTCCCGGCAACGACACCTCGCCGACGACCTGGTGCAGGCCACCTGCGTCCGGGCGCTGGAGCGTGGTGAACAGTTCGTGGCCGGCACCCGCATGGATCGCTGGCTGTTCAGCATCCTGCATTCGATCTGGCTCAACGAGATCCGCTCCCAGCGCGTGCGCCGGGGTCAGGGCCAGGTCGATGCCGACGAGGTGCTGGCCTTCGATGGCGAGCAGGTGGCGCAGACCCACGTGCTCGCCGCGCAGGTCATCAGGCGCGTCGACGCCTTGCCCGAGGCTCAGCGCGAGACCGTGTTCCTGGCCTATGTCGAAGGCCTGTCGTACAAGGAAGTAGCCCATATTCTCGAGGTGCCGATCGGCACGGTCATGAGCCGGCTCGCCGCCGCGCGCATCAAGCTGGCGCAGAACCCGCCCCTGCGTGCCGTACCCACCTCAACCCGTGGAGAACGGCGATGACTGACCAGTTTTCTCAACAAATGCCCTCCGATGAGCGGCTGGTGGCCTTTCTCGACGACCAGCTGGATGCCGAAGAGCGTGCCCGGGTGGCGGTTGCCATTGCCGAGAACCCGGCGGTCGCCGAGCGCGTCGAATGGCTGGGCCGCAGCAACCTGCCCTTCCGGGAAGCCTACGATGAACTGCTGGAGCAGGCACCGCATAGTCGTCTTGCCGAGATGCTCGAAACGCTGCCATCGAAACCGGCCAGGCGATCGATGAGCCGACGCGGATTCCTGGCGGTCGCCGCCAGTTTCATGGTCGCCGGGATCGCCGCCGATCGACTGTTCCAGGCCTGGCACGCACCGAAGGATCAGACTGAAGTCAGCTGGCGCAGCGTGGTCGCCGACTACATGACGCTCTATACCGCGCAGACCCTGGATGGTCTGCCGGACGACGAAGGTTCCCAGCGCGCGCAGTTGCGCACCCTCGACAAGGGCCTCGGGCTGGTACTGGAACCACCCCAGGTGCTGTTGCCGGGGGCGCAGCTCAAGCGAGCCCAGATGCTCGAGTACGAAAGCGAGCCGATTGCGCAACTGGCCTACCTGGACCCGCGGCACGGGCCGTTGGCCCTGTGCATCACCCGGGCGAAGAAAGGTGTGCGAGCGCCGACCGAAGAGGTCCGTCGTGGCATGAACGTGGTGTTCTGGGTTGGCCAGACCCACGCCTACATGCTCATTGGGCGCAATCCGGCGAGCGAACTGCACGCCATGGCGGAGCTGCTTCGCCAACGCTTCGCCGTCTAGGGTCTGGATGAAAAACCTTGATACTCGGTGATGCTGCGTTGAAAACAGCCGACAGCGTACCCGCCATGGCGTCACCCGCCTACAGCAGCAAGCCATTGCAGCAGACACCCCCGGCTGTGCCATGCTTGTATGCTCGACCGTCAACTGAACCCGGCAGACAAGGACACGCCCATGCCAAACTCCACCGCCCTGCCCCTGGACGACCCACGCTGCGCCTTGATCGTCATCGACGTGCAGAACGATTTCATCCCCGGCGGCAACCTGGCCGTTGCCGGTGGCGACGAGATCGTGCCGCTGATCAGCCGGTTGGCCCGGCGCTTTCGCAACGTGATCATCGCCCAGGACTGGCATCCTACCGGCCACGCCTCGTTCGCCAGCAGCCATCCGGGGCACCAGCCGTTCGATACCGTGCAACTGCCCTACGGGCCCCAGGTGCTCTGGCCCGATCACTGCCTGCAAGGCAGCCACGGTGCCGAGCTGCATGCCGACCTGCACCTGCCCCATGCGCGGCTGGTGATCCGCAAGGGCTGCAACCCGCAGATCGACAGCTACTCGGCATTCGTCGAGGCCGACCGGCGGACACCCACCGGGCTGGCGGGCTACCTCAGGGAATGCGGGATCGATACGCTGTACCTGGTCGGCCTGGCGCTGGACTATTGCGTTGCCTGGTCGGCGCTGGATGCGCGGGCGGCGGGCTTCACCACCTTCCTGGTCCCGGACGCCTGCCGCGCCATCGACCTGGACGGCTCGCTGAAGCGGGCGATGGGCGAAATGGAGGCCGCAGGCGTGCAGTTCGTGGAGTCCCGGTCCCTCATGCCGCTCTAGGGGCGTCTTGAGGGCCTCTCGCGGATAAATGCTGCTCCCACGGGTTTCCGGCGTTCACAGAAGGGGGGGGGCACCACGATCCGCTGGGGAAGCAGGATTTATCCGCGAAAGGGCCCGCAGGCCCAGCCCATGATTGTGGGGTGTCAGGCCGAGCCCTGTCCCCCGCGGCCCCCGCCTGCTGCACCACTGCATACACACTCAGCTCACTGAGAACGACCTCGGACAGATCCGCCTCCGGCAACGCCAGCAAGGCCTGGTGAGCCCCATGCTTCAGCCGGGCGAACAGCAACCGCTTGTCTTCTCCCTTGAAGCGGACGATAAAATCCTGCAAGGCCTCGATACTGGTGCCATCCAGATCCGGTGACTCCTCCAGGCTCAGAATCACCGCCCGCACCTGCGGCCCCTGTTCATGGGCCAAACGCTGCACACTGCGCAGAATCCGCTCGGCATTGGCGAAAAACAGCGCTTCGCCAGGCCGCAGGATCAACACACCCGGCACCTGCCGTGCCTGGGGATGCAACTGGCAATCGACAAAGTCATGCCCGTCGGCCAGATGCCCGAGCACCTGCACCGCCGCCGAGGACATCTGCCGCAGCATCAGCATCAGGCTGATCGCCACGGCCGCCAGCAGCCCATCCAGCACCCCCAGCAACAGCACGGCAGCCACCGCGCAAATCGCCAGGAAACGATCGCGGCGCCAGACAAAATAGCGTTGCAGCGGCTCCAGGCTGACGGCCCGGGCCAGCGCATGAATGACGATCGCCGCCAGTACCGGCTCCGGCGTCAGCGCAATCAGTGGCAGCGCGGTCGCCACGATCGCCAGCACCACCAACGCAGCGACCACCCCGGCACAACGCGATGTTGCACCAGCCGCTTCATTGGCCGAGGTGGCCGAATACCCCGCGCCAGCCGGCATGCCATGAAACAGCCCGGACAACAGGTTGGCCCCTCCGAGCACCAGCAGGTCGCGATTGGAACTGACCCGGTCGCCGTGCTTGAGGGCAAAGGCGCTGATAGAGCCATAGGATTCGGCGTACAGGATCATCACCAGCGCAAAGCCCAGTTCCACCAGTTTCAACCAGTCGGAGAAACCCAGGCGCGGCAGTGACGGCACTGCCAACTGCAGGTCGATGACCCCGATCAGGCTGATGCCCAGGCTCGGCAGGTCCAGCCATCTGCCTGCCACGATACCCAGCATCACCACCAGCAACCCACCCGGCACACGGCGCAGGCGCCCGAAGATCGTCAACAGCACCAGCGCCACGGCGGCCACTGCCGCGCCCGCCCAGTTCCAATGCGGCAATTGCCCGAGCAGTTCCGGGATGAAGCGGATCAGGTCGCTGTGTGGCGGATGCACATCGACGATGTTCGCCACCTGCCTGAGGATGATGGTCACCGCCAGGCCGAAGGCGAAGCCACGCAGCACCGGCTTGGCGATGAACGAGGTCACGCTGCCCAGCTTGAACAGCCCGGCGAGCAGGAACATCAGGCCGGTGATCATCACCAGGCCGATGGCCATGGTCAGGCGCAGGGCCATGTCCGTACCGGCCACGGACAGCGTCGCTGCGGCCAGCACCGCGGCGGACGACGAGGTGGCCGAAACGATCGCGAAGCGACTGGTGCCGAACAGGCCGTAGCAGAACAACCCGGCGAACAGCGCGATCACCCCGGCCTGGGGTGGCAGGTTGGCAATGCTCGAATAAGCCACCGCCTCAGGCAGCAGCAGACCGGCGATAGACAGCCCGGCGATCAGGTCGGGCCCCAGGCGGCGTGGTTGAACAGGGGTGGCAGCGGCAGGCGGCAGGGAAGGTTCACGCATCGACGAGGCCGGCCCATCCCGCCCGGGAACAGCGCTCCTGGCGGCCGCCCCGTTGTGGGATGGCCTCCTCATGGGTCCATTGCGGGCGGATACCAGCCATCGAGCGTCTCCTGACAAACCATTGGTGTTGCCAAGCTTAACGCCGAATCACCTGGCGGACACCACCCCACGCGCGACCCGGTGGTACAGGACGCTCAACGCCCGGCTGCCAGCCTCCAGACCCGGGCGATATCCCGTGACCGCGCCGACAGCAGCGCCGGCGCCTCGGCACAGGCCTGTTCCAGGCTCATCGGCCCGGAAGCCAGGGCGAAGGCGGCGTCGACCCCGTGCTGGTACATCTGCTCATAACCCTCGCCCAGGGTGCCGGCCAGCACGATGACCGGCACACCTTGCTGGCGAGCGATCCGGGCCACGCCAAAAGGCGTCTTGCCGCGCAGGGTCTGGGCGTCGAAGCGGCCCTCGCCGGTGATCACCAGGTCGGCGCCCTGCACCGCCCGCTCCAGTCCCACCAGTTCGGCGACCACCTCCACCCCGGGCGGAACCGCGCCGCGAAGAACGCCTTGGCGGCAAACCCCAGCCCACCCGCGGCGCCACTGCCCGGCTCGTCACGCACATCCCGTGGCAACACTGCGGCGCACTGATCGGCAAAATGCCCAAGCGCCGCGTCCAGCTCGTGTACCTGCGTCGGCGACGCGCCCTTCTGCGGGCCGAAGATCGCCGAGGCGCCCTGTTCCCCACACAAGGGGTTGTTCACGTCGGCGGCGATTTCGAAACGTACCGATGCCAGGCGTGGATCGAGGCCGCCGAGGTCGATCCGTCGCAGCCCCGCCAGAGCCAGGCCACCACGGGGCAACTCGCGGCCCTGGTCATCGAACAGGCCCAGGCCGAGGGCCTGCAAGGCGCCGGCACCGGCATCGTTGGTGGCACTGCCACCGATGGCGAGGATGATCCGCTGCGCTGCGGCGTCGAGGGCCGCGCCGATCAGTTGGCCGGTGCCGAAGGTGCTGGTGACGCAGGCATCACGCTGTCCGGGCGGCACCAGTTGCAGGCCGCTGGCCTCGGCCATCTCGATGATCGCGGTGCGACTTTGCGGCAACCAGCCCCAGTGGGCCCGCACCGGGGTACCCAGCGGCCCCTGGACGGTTTCGCTCCGCAGTTCGCCATTGCAGGCGGCAAGCACCGACTCCACCGTGCCCTCGCCGCCATCGGCCATGGGGTACCGGAGCAGTTGCGCCTGCGGCAGGACCTCGGCCAGCCCCTCGGCGATGGCCCTGGCGACACCGTCGGCGCTCAGGCTGTCCTTGAAGGAGTCGGGGGCGATGATGATTTTCATGGGGCTTCTCCGGTTCTTGTAGCGTCCATGCTGCCAGCAGAAACGGCGCATGACGCCGGTCTGCTGCACAAGCATTGCGGGGCTTTATTGTTCATTCACACAAACCCGAGGCGTGCCGGCCAGGCTTGCGGAACCATTCGCGGCGGTTCGGCGCCCCGACAAGTCGGATCGCCGCACCGCCGGCTCCTACCAGGGCAGCACAGGACGTCAGGTCTGGGGCAACAGTTGCACCCCAGGTACAACGCCAGCATGCCATCGAGCCGCAACGGATCGACGCCGCTGAGTTCGGCGATCCGCTCCATGCGGTAACGCAGGCTGTTGCGATGGATACCCAGTGCCTCGGCACAGGCCTGGCTTTGGCCGTCATGCTCGCACCAACTGCGCAAGGTCAAGAGCAACTGACCGTTGCCGTCCTTGGCCAGCACCCTGCGCAGCGGCTTGAGCAGTTCCTCCAGGGCATCGTCGTTGCGATAGCGCCAGAGCATTGCCGGCAGGCGATAACGATCGAGCAGCAGCACGCGTGTATTCGGCAGCACTTCGCGACCATAGCCCAGCAGATCGCTGACCCGCCGATAACAGCGGCGCAACCCCGCCAGGCCATCGGCCTGGCCGCCCACCGCCACTCGCAATACCTTCCAGCCCAGGCCGTCGAGTTTTTCCAGCAGACGCGGTTCATCCAGCGACAGTGTCGCCGGGCGACACCAGAGCAACGACGCTTCGCTGGCACTGAAGCACCAACTGTCCGGGTAACGCGACCGCAGCCAGGCGATCAGCGCCTCGGTGGCCTGCCCCGGTTCCAGTTCGAACAGGCAGGGAATTCGCGACAATTGTGGCTTGAGCCCCATCTGCCGGGCCTCGTCGAGCAGGCGTGGCGAGTCACCATCATCGCCGAGCAGCAAGGCCAGCAGGTCATCGCAGCGCTGGCGCCGCCACTGCTGTTCAGCCTGCTGATGACGTTGCGCCACCAGCATCTCGGCCGTCATCCGCACCAGTTCGGCATAGGTGCGCAACTGGTCCGGATCACCGGTGATGCCCAACACACCGATCAGGCGCTGATCGTGCAGCAATGGCAGGTTGATGCCCGGTTGCACCCCCTTGAGGCACTTGGCCGTCTGCACGTCGATCTCCACCACCCTGCCGTTGGCCAGCACCAGTTGCGCGCCTTCGTGGCGGGTATTGATGCGTTCCTGTTCGCCGCTGCCGAGGATCAGGCCCTGGCTGTCCATGACGTTCACGTTGTAAGGCAGGATCGCCATCGTGCGGTCGACGATATCCTGCGCGAGGTCGTGGTCCAGTTCGAACATGAGAGAAGGGGTCCTTGCAATGAATTGTTCAGCGGCACAGGTCATGCTGGCAAACCCTGTGCGCCGGCACAAAGACAGCAGCATCGGGGTGGCCGAGACTCACAGGGCGAGCAACGTTACCCTTGCATCGCGAAAAATCATAATAAAGAGAGACCGACATGTCACAGAGCGCCGCGTTGCCCCAGGCCACCGCTGACTTGAAAAACGCCGTATACAAGCGCATCACCCTGCGCCTGATCCCCTTCATTTTCATCTGCTATCTGTTCAACTACCTCGACCGGGTCAACGTTGGATTCGCCAAGTTGCAGATGCTCGACGCCCTCAAGTTCAGTGAGACGGTCTACGGCCTCGGGGCCGGGATCTTCTTCATTGGCTACGTGCTGTGCGGCGTACCGAGCAACCTCGCACTGACCCGCTTCGGCCCGCGGCGCTGGATCGCGCTGATGATGATCACCTGGGGGACGCTGTCGACCTGCCTGCTGTTCGTCACCACCCCGACCCAGTTCTACACCCTGCGCCTGTTCACCGGCGCGGCGGAAGCCGGCTTCTTCCCTGGCGTGGTGCTGTACCTCTCGCAGTGGTTCCCGAGTTTCCGACGCGGCCGCATCATGGCCCTGTTCATGTCGGCGATTCCGGTCTCGGGCCTGCTTGGCAGCCCCTTCTCCGGCTGGATTCTCAACCACTTCGCCGCCGGCCAGGGTGGCCTCTCCGGCTGGCAGTGGATGTTCCTGCTGCAAGGCATCCCCACCGTCCTGCTCGGCGTGGCCGCCTTCTTCCTGCTGGCCGACAGGTTCGCCAACGCCAAGTGGCTGACCGCCGAGGAACGCGCGGTGCTGGAAGCCGACCAGGCCGAGGACGCGGCGAACAAGCCGCGCACCGTCAGCGATTCCCTCGGCGAAGTGTTCAGGAACCCGGCGATCTGGGCGTTCGGGCTGATCTATTTCTGCATCCAGAGTGGCGTCTATGCCATCAACTTCTGGCTGCCCTCGATCATCAAGAACCTCGGTTTCAGCGACAACCTGGTGATCGGCTGGCTCAGCGCAATTCCCTACCTGCTGGCCGCGGTGTTCATGCTGTTCGTCGGGCGCTCCGCCGACCTGCGCCAGGAGCGGCGCTGGCATCTGGTGGTACCGATGCTGATGGGCGCCGTGGGCCTGCTGATCGCGGTGAACTTCGCCAGCTCGCCGGCCATTGCCATTCTTGGCCTGAGCATCGCCACCATGGGTGCCCTCACCGGCCTGCCGATGTTCTGGCCGGTGCCCACTGCCCTGCTCAGTGCCGGCGCGGCCGCCGGCGGCCTGGCGCTGATCAACTCGATGGGCCAGATGGCCGGTTTCCTCAGCCCCTACCTGGTGGGCTGGATCAAGGATGCCAGCGGGTCCACCGATGCCGCACTGTATGTGCTGGCCGCGGTGATCGTCGCCGGTGCCGTGCTGGCCCTGCGCGTGACCCGCGGCCTGCGGGCGCAGTAACCGGTTCCCATGAAAAAGGCCTGATACCGGCAGCGCCGGCTATCAGGCCTTCGTTCCCCCCAAGGGAAGCCCGCTACGCGAGGGTCTTCGTCGCGCTTTCCTGCTGTGCCGAGTGCTGCGCCTTCTTGTGCACCTTGTGTTTTTTCCGGTGTTTCTGGGTGGCCGCTGCCAGTTGAGTACCGGCCTTGGTTACACTGATGCCCTGCGTCGTCGGTGCCGGCCGGGCCTGGGCCATGGCTGCCGGAATCATCGCGCCCTGCGCCACGATCACCGACAGCGCCAGTGCGACGAAATGTCTGGGTTTGAACATTGTTCCTCTCCCTGTAGAACCAAGATTGAATGCGACCTGGGCAGCACTTGCTCCGCAGCAAGTCGTAACAAAATATTTCTCGATTTCACCGTGACTGGATACCTGTCAGAAATGACAGTTCCGACGAACGGTAGCCGTGCTCGACCCGTATCGGCAGGAAACGCGGCGAACCACCCGATCCGCTCGTTCACGACTGCCGGGGGAAATTGGGGATTGCTCCAGGCCGGGCTTCTGGTATCTGATGGAGCACTTTCCTTCCGTGTAAAAGGACCTCCAGCATGAGCTATCGCCTCCTCGGTCATTCCGGACTCAAGGTTTCCACCCTGACCCTGGGCAGCATGATGTTCGGTGAGCAGACCGATACCGAGACTTCGCTGCGCATCATCGACAAGGCCTGGGACCAGGGCGTCAACTTCATCGATACCGCGGATGTCTACAACGCCGGGCGCTCGGAGGAAATCGTCGGTGAAGGCGTGGCGCGCCATCGCCACGACTGGATCATCGCCTCCAAGGTCGGCTTCGGCCCGGCGGATGGCACTCCGAACCGCCGAGGCCTGAGCCGCAAGCATATCTTCAATGCCATCGAGGCCAGCCTCACCCGCCTGGGCACCGATTACCTGGATATCTACTACCTGCACCGCGAGGACCACGACACGCCGCTGGAGGTCACCGTAGCGGCCATCGGCGACCTGCTGCGCCAGGGCAAGATCCGCTACTGGGGCCTTTCGAACTATCGTGGCTGGCGAATCGCCGAGGTGATTCGCGTGGCCGAGCGGCTCGGTGTCGACCGGCCGGTGATCAGCCAACCGCTGTACAACATCGTCAACCGCCAGGCCGAAGTCGAGCAGATCACCGCCGCCGCGGCCTATGGCCTTGGCGTGGTGCCCTACAGCCCGCTGGCCCGCGGAGTACTCAGCGGCAAGTACGCCCCGGACGTGGTACCGGACGCCAGCAGCCGTGCCGGACGCCAGGACCGGCGTATCCTCGAGACCGAATGGCGGCCGGAGTCCCTGCGTATCGCCCAGCAGATCCAGCAATACACTCAGGGCCGCGGCGTCGGCATCGTCGAGTTCGCCATTGCCTGGGTGTTGAACAACGCCGCGGTCAGCTCGGCGATCGTCGGTCCGCGCACCGAGCAACAGTGGGACAGCTACACCCGGGCGCTGGACGTGAAAATCAATGCCGAGGACGAAGCCTTCATCGATTCGCTGGTCACCCCGGGGCATGCCTCGACGCCCGGTTTCAACGATGTCGGCCACTTCGTTTCCGGGCGCAAGCCGCTCGAAAAGTGATGGTCAGCGCGGCGAGGCGCGCATGCGCCCTCGCCCGTCGCGTTGCCACGCTGGATAAATGCCGCTGAACGCGCCATCCTGCGCGCCTTTTCTCCAGCGCGGCGAATGGCTGCCGCGCCCGACCCTGCAAGGATCCTCCCATGCAAGACCAGCCACTGAACGACGCCGACTTCGAGTTCATCGAAGACACGCTGCTCAAATACGGCGACGACCACTCCGTCCTCAATCCTTCCGAGCTCGACGGCTACCTCACCGCACTGGTGTCCGGCCCGCTGCCAGTCGATATCTCGGTGTGGTTCCCGGCAATCTGGGGCGACCAGAATCCGAACTGGGAAACGCCCCAGGAGTGCAAGCGCTTCATCGACCTGAGCGTACGCCACATGAACGCCCGGGCAACCCGACTGGCCAGCGATGCCCAGGCTTTCAGGGCCCGCTTCGAGGAAACCGAGCATCAGGGCCAACTACTGGTCCTGGCCGAGGAATGGTGCTTCGGCTATCTGCGCGGCGTCGGTGTCAGCCAATGGCCGGCGTTGCCGGCGGCGCAAGCCCAGTGGCTGGACGCGATCACCCTGTGCGCCGAGCAGGACAACTTCGAACTGCCGGCCGACCTCGACGTGGTCCTGCATCGCCAGCGCGTGGCGGCCATCGAGCCGGCGGCGCGTGGGTTGCATGACTACTGGCAGGCACAGCGGTAACGGCAGCACTCCCGGACAGACACCGGCGTCGATTGTCGCAATCATCGGTTGATAGCCAAAAGCCACCAACCGATAATCCCGCTCCCATTCGACTCACGCAAGGAAATGCCGTGAAAAAAGCTCTACTGTCCATCCCCCTGCTGGCGCTGTTGCTGCAAGGGTGTGGCATGACCATCACCCGCTACGACCCCAGTTTCGACAACGTGCAGGTGCTCAAGCAGAACCTGCCCCTGGAGCCGATCAGCGAGGCGAAGGTCACCGCAGCCAGCGGCCAGGGTTCACTGACCGTCCGGACCAACCCCATCCGCTCGCCCAGCGGCAGCATCCCCCTGCATGTCCAGGACGCCCTGAACCAGGAGCTGCGGCTGGCCGGCCTGCTCGATCCCCAGGCACCACGGCAGTTGAACGTGCTGCTGGTGAAAAACGACCTGACCGCCGGCGCAGGCACAGGCACGGGCGTACTCGCGGCACACTTCACCCTGCTCAAGGCGGGCCAGGTGACCTACGATGCGACCCGGGAAGTGCACAGCGAATGGGCCAGCAGCCCGATAGGAGCGATCGCCATTCCGAATGCGGCGAATGCCTACAACCCGCTGGTGCGCAGCCTGCTGAACGCGTTGTACAGCGACCCGCTGTTCATCCAGGCGTTGAAGTGAGGGCATGACAGCCTGAGGGTGCTGGCCGTTCGCGGATGAGGCCGGCCCCCACAACGGGCGACGCACAGAACATGTGTGTCGGGCGCGGTTGCCGCGGGAGCCGGCCCCATCCGCGAACGGCGAAGGCGGCACGGCGTATCGGCTTGCCGATCAGGCGCGAGGGGCGAAGCCCAGCGCCGAGTACTTGAGGCTGTTGCTCTCGACCATCTGCTTGAGCAGCGCATTGACCTGGCGGCCGAAGGTGTCGTTCACCGCATCCTTCGGCGTCTTGCTCGCCAGTGGGAGGAACCAGATACCGATCCAGGTGTTGATCGCATCGTGGTTGCTGCTGTTGCTCAGGGCCTGCCCTTGCGGGTCGAGCACTTCAAGACTCATGGTGTACTGGTCGGTCGCCAGCGCGGGGATGAGGGTGAAGGTGAACCCGCTGACGAAAGCCATCGCCAATTGACCGCCCCCTGGCGGGTGGTTGTAGACCTTCAGGCGCAGGTTGTAGTCACCCGGCTGCTTCTGGAACTCGTCCAGGGTCACCCGGCCGAACAGGCCCGAGTCGGTCAGTGCCTTCTGCAACTGCGGCTTGAGCATTTCCCGCGCTTGTGGAACCTCGACCGCCGACGCGCTCTTCGGCTCGCCCTGGTAGAAATCGAACTTGACGAAAACGTTCGGCTTGTTCGAATAGGCCGCCATGGAAGGCATCTTGACCGGAGCCACTTCATCCTTCGTGAAACTGGCGCAACCGCTCAACGTAAGCGCCAGGGCCAACCCCAGCATTTTTCCGATCTTCATTACCGCGTCCTTAGTGAGATATCAAAGCGCCTCCATCACCGGAGTTGCTGCGGCGGGATTCTAGAGCGTCGCACGCAACATCAAAAGGCCATATTTCGGAAAAATATCGGGATATCGGACTACACAGCGTTCATGTTCATGGGCGAGTTGATCGAGCGCGATGCCACCGACTCGATCTTCACCCATCCAAAAATGAAACAGACCGAAAATTACATCACCGGTCGTTTCGGCCGATTGCCGCTGCTCCGGTGCGGCCCTGGTTTCATGGGACGGTCAAAGGCTGCTTTAATGAGTCGACTGCATTGATCCTTCAAATGCATGGATCAGCCTCTCGAACCACCCGACAAGGTAGCGCCACGATGGAACGTCTCACCGCGAAAGACTTCGCTCCCGAACTGCTGGAACTCTACGACTACTACGTCCATGGCAGGATCACCCGGCGGGAGTTCATCGACCGTGCGGCCAGGTTCACCCTCGGCGCGATGGCAGCCGCCAGCGTGCTGCAAGCCCTGAGCCCGAACTATGCACTGGCCGAACAGGTATCCTTCACCGACCCGGAAATCATCGCCGAATACATCACCTACCCCTCGCCCAAAGGCCATCAGCAGGTGCGTGGCTACCTGGTCCGCCCGGCCCGGGTCACGGGCAAGGTCCCGGCGGTGGTCGTAGTGCACGAGAATCGCGGTCTCAACCCCTATATCGAGGATGTCGCCCGGCGCGTGGCCAAGGCCGGCTTCATCGCCCTGGCGCCGGATGGCCTGTCCTCGGTCGGCGGCTACCCCGGCAACGACGAGAAAGGCGTGGCGCTGCAGAAGAGCGTCGACCCCGAGAAGCTGATGAACGATTTCTTCGCCGCCATCGAATGGTTGATGAAACAGGATGCCAGCACCGGCAAGGTCGGCATCACCGGTTTCTGCTACGGCGGCGGAGTCGCCAATGCGGCGGCCGTGGCCTACCCCGAGCTGGGCGCGGCCGTACCGTTCTACGGCCGCCAGCCCAAGGCCGAGGATGTCGCCAGGATCAAGGCGCCGCTGCTGCTGCACTATGCCGAACTGGACAAACCCATCACCGACGGCTGGCCGGCCTACGAGCAGGCCCTCAAGAGTGCGGGCAAGACCTATGAGGTTCATATCTACCAGGGCGTCAACCACGGCTTCCACAACGACTCCACGCCCCGCTATGACGAGGCGGCCGCCAACCTGGCCTGGGACCGCACCGTGGCCTGGTTCCGCCGCTACCTCGCCTGAGTGTCGTCAGAGCCGAAAGCGGTCCACCGATTGCGACAGTTTCCCGGCCAGGCTGGACAACTGGTCGGTGGCTTCCGCCGTCTGGCCGATGACCCGGTTGTTGCCGGCGGACATGTCGGCGATCTTCTCCACCTGATGGGAGATCTCGTTGCTGACCAGGCTCTGTTCGCCGATGGTCCGTGAGATGTCGTTGACCAGTTGACTGGTGTTGAGCGTCGCCTCGAGGATTTCGCGGATGGCCCGTTCGACCTCGGCGGTCACCGCCATGCCCTTGTCGACCTGGGCCACCCCGGCCTCCATGCTGCTGACCGCCTCGCGCGTACTGCTCTGGATACGCAGGACCATATCGGCGATTTCCTGGGTCGAGGCGCTGGTGCGTCCGGCCAGCCCGCGCACCTCATCGGCCACCACGGCGAAACCGCGGCCCTGCTCGCCGGCACGGGCCGCCTCGATGGCCGCGTTGAGCGCCAGGAGGTTGGTCTGTTCGGCAATGCCCTGGATCACCTGGACAATGCCGAAGATCGCCTCGGACTCCTTGTCCAGGGTCCGAATCACCTGCGCCGACTGCTGTGCCGAGCGGGCAATGTCATCCATGTCGCTGACCACCTGGTGAATCACCCGGCCGCCGTTCTTGGCCAGCGCTTCGGCCTGGTTGGCCATGTCCAGGGCGCGCTCGGCGTGGCGGGTGATTTCCTCGATGCTCGCCGTCATTTCGCTGGCCGCCGCCGCCATGGTGCCGGCCGCCTCGCTCTGTTGCTGGCTGCTGCCCGCCACCTGATGACAGCCGCCGCTCAACTGTTCGCTCATGTCGTTGACGCCATGGGCATTGCTGCGTACCACCTCGATCATGCTGCGCAGGTCACGCTGCATGGTCGCCAGGTTGCGGATCAGCCGCGCAGCCTCGTCCTGTTGCCGGGGCTCGTCGATTTTCGTGCTCAGGTCGCCATGGGCAATGTCGGCGGCAATACGGCTGGCGGCCTGCAACGGGCCCATGATGCCGTTGATGACCCAACGCCCCTGGACCAGCAGCAACAGCAGGCCGGCGACCAGCACCCCCACCAGGATCAGGTTGGCGTTGTTGATGGTGTGCCGGGTACCCTCGCCACTCGACTGCGCGTTGGACTCGATCAGCTCGCTCAGCTTGGCCATCGCGTCCTCCAACTGGCTGAACGCACTGTTGAACGAGCCCAACTGCTGCTGGGCACCGTCCGGGTTGGCAATGGCCAGGTCGACGATATGCTCGGCCGCGCCGATGTAGGTTTCCAGGCTCGGCCTGATCTGGTTCAGCGCCGCCTTGAGCGTGTCGTTGACCGGCAGCTTGAGGTTCTCCTCCAGCACTTCGCGAAAGTGCTTGGCGTGCTCGGTCAGCGAATCGCGCACCTCGGTATCGGAACTGGCGCTCTTGCCCAGCCCCACCAGCATCGCCGACAGCACATCGGCGCGCAGGGCATCGTGCATCATGTCGGCTTCCAGGTGATTGCGCAGCAGGGTCATGCTCACCTCGCTGTCGCTGGTGGCCTGCGCCATCCGCAGGTTGCCCAGGTAACCGACCAACCCCATGACCAGCACCGTGAGCAGGCCGCTGCCTATCAGCAGGTACAGACGCAATCTTATCGACACAATGCAGCCCTCTATCAGCCCAGGACAAACCGGTCGGCCGCAGGAACAGTAAGCGTGCCGACACCCCCTGACGGTTATTTAAGACCATTTTCAGGGTTTGACCGCACCGTTGCGCTGTACAGGGCTATTTCGCCTTGTCGTCCCTGGGCTTGTAGAACAGGAACCTGGCGGTCTCGGCGGTGCGGATGTACTGCCTGACCCAGTCCGGACTGACGCTGCGGTCATGGAAGTACATGGCGCCATGGGTGCGGTCCTCGAGCTGCTGGTTGAGGGCCTTGCGGGCGATTTCCTTGGCAAGCGCATAACGGTCCTCCTCCTGGACATCGTCCGGACGACCGTCGCACCACCAGGAGAACTGGCAGGCCTTCTTCTCCGAGCCCTGCTTGACCACTTCGCAGATGGTCCCGGGAAAACCGTCATGCCCGAGCCGGTTGATCACGACACTGGCGACCGCCTCCATGTCGGCTGGCTCACCGCCCTTGGCCTCCCAGTAGATAGTGCGCGACAGGCAGGTGATGGTATCGGCCACCGCGGCATCGCCAGCCGGGTCCACCGCCTGCGTCTCGCCCCGGGTCAGGGTTGGCGCCTTCGGCTGCGCTGCCGGGCTCTGCTTTTCGGCGGCTTTCTGTTCCAGCGCTTCGGCCTTGTCGATGACGACCTGTGGCTGGGGTTGTGATTCGGCAGCCGCGACGAGCGCGGCTTCGCAGGCGATAAAAGTGATCACAAGACACGCGACTATCCCGTTGAGACGCATGATCGAACCCTGTCGAATAAACCCTGCCCGCGATGATCAACCTGCCACGGCCGGGCAGTCGATCCGGGGCGGGCTGGCAGGTTCGACCGCACCACGGATGAATCATTCCACCACCGGTTTCACACAAAAGGCCTTGCCTTCACCGGGGCACTATCGCGCATCATGTGCGCAGTTCGTTCGAGGAAGATGTCCATGCACGCCCTGTTTTCCACTCTGCGTCCAGCCGTGCTCGCCCTGGGGCTGGCAGTCAGTGTCAATGCCCTGGCCAGCGACGAAACGCAACTGCTGCAGTCGATCAACAGCTACCGTGGCCAGATCCAGCGCTGTGGTGGCCAGGCCTCGCTGGAACTGCCACCGCTGGCGGCCGATCCCCGCCTGGTCCTGCCGCCGGACAGCCCTGGCGACCTGCAGCAGGCGCTGACGCGGGCGGCCTATCCGATGGTTAATGTGCAGGCGATCAGCCTGTCCGGGCCGCGGGATGCCGATGCAGCGATGAAGGCCGTGCGCGAGAGCTTCTGCCGGGTGGTGCTGGACCCGCAGTTCGTCGACATCGGCGTCAGCCGCCAGGGCAACGACTGGCGTATCGTCCTCGCGCGGCCGCTGCTGACCGCGCGCCTTGGCGATTCCCAGGCCGAGGGCCAGAAACTGCTGGAGATGATCAACGGCGCCCGCAGCCAGCCGCGCCAGTGTGGCAGCCAGCCGTTCGCCGCCAGTGCACCGCTGGCCTGGAACGCCCTGCTGGCGGGCGCGGCCGAGGGGCATAGCCGCAACATGGCCAACAGCAACTTCTTCGACCACCAGGACCGCGACGGTCACACGCCGGGTGACCGCGCCGAGCTGGCGGGCTACCTCGCCCAGCAGATCGGCGAAAACATCGCCGCCGGCCAGGACAGTGCGCGCAAGGTGGTCGATGGCTGGCTGGCCAGCCCCGGCCATTGCGCCAACCTGATGAACCCGCAGTTCCACGAAATGGGCGGGGCCTATGCGGTCGACCCGAAGAGCGATTCGGGCATCTACTGGACCGCGATGTTCGGCACCCAACAATAGTGCGGCTCAGCCAAGACGCTCCTGGACCAGGGCACTGGCCTGGCGCGTAAGCTGGTCGAGGTGGCGGTCGCGCTTCTTCTCGGCCTCCGCCATCGCCTTGCGCCCGTGCTGCTGCAACAGGTAGGCATGAATCTGCCGCACCTCCTTCGAGCTGTAGATCGGCGCCACGTCGATCACCGCAATCAGGCCGTCGGTCCCGTGATCACGAGTGTTCATCAGCACCTGCGGCCCGCGGGCAGCCAGCACCTGGAATCCCATCGCCTCGAAATACGGCACCTTGCCCGCTGAGCAGGCCAGTTCGGCGTGGGGGTAGTGCTCGAACATCCGCGCCAGCATCGCGCGGGCCACACCTTGTCGGCGGCGATCGGCCTTGACGGCCATGTAGGCTACGGCGCAGGCCTGAGCGTCATCCCTGGCAGGCAGATACAGCACAAAGCCCAGCACCTGCGATGGGGCCTCGTCATCCAGGGCCACGATCAGTTCCGCCGGGATGCCCTTGCTGCCGTCCATGGCCTCCAGATAGAGATGCACCTCGTAGCCGACCCCGTACTGATAGAGGTTGTACAACGGGTTGCTCGGGGCAGCGCGACCTGGCTGATATCGGTGAAATAGTCGACCACCATTTGCAGGATCTGGCTTTTGATCGACTCTGGGGGTGGGGTTTGCAGGCGGGTCAGCGTGAACATCGACAATCGGGCTCCGGGCAAGGGCATGTCCGGGCTCGGGGGGGGGGGGGAATGCCCGGACTTGCCCATTGTACCCGGTCTGCCACAGGGGAACGGTGGACTGTCAGGCGCAGCGATTAAGATCAAAAAGTAATCAATCAATAAAAAATCAGTATTTATCGTTATTAGAACAACCACGTACTCTCAGCGCATACCGACACAGGAGAGTCCCCATGCAGCCGACCGATACCGTCATCGACCTCGCCCACTACCGCAAGCGCAAACAGGCGCAGCAACTGGGCCGGGTACTGTGGGCGCTCTATGCACGCAACGCTGGCCAACAGGCGTTCCAATGGGCTCAGGGCGTACGCGCCAGCGAGACCCGTCACGCGTGAATGCACAAGATCCTTCGCGGTTCCTGGCTGGCTCCGATGAGCCAACCCTGGACCTGAACAACCTGCCGGCGCTCGACGAAGACCCGATCTGTGCACGGGTCGCCGAGAACCTGCAGCGCCTGCGCGGCAAACACCACCTTTCCCTCGATGCCCTTGCCCGCCAATGCGGGGTCAGCCGCGCCATGCTCGCGCAGATCGAATCCGGACGCAGCGTGCCGTCGATCAAGGTGCTGTGCAAGATCGCCAAGGGCCTGAAGGTCTCGGTGGCGGCGTTTCTCGAACACCGCGCCTTCGATGGGGTTGCGGTACTCTCGGCCAGCCGCAGCAAGCGCCTGGTCAACGCCAATGGCACCTTCACCAGCCGCGCCCTGTTTCCCTTCGACGTGACCCGCCAATCGGAATTCTACGAGCTGCGCCTGAGCCCACTGGGCGAAGAGGCATCCGAGGGCCACGGCCCCGGCGTCCAGGAGAACCTGGTGGTGGCCCAGGGCGTATTGGAGATCAGCGTCAACAACGAGCGCTACCTGCTGTCCCCTGGCGACTCGATCCTGTTCTACGCCGACCAGCCGCACCGCTACCGCAACCCCGCCGACAGCGAAGCGGTGGCCTATCTGGTGGTGACCCACCCCGAACGCCTGGACTGAACGACCCGGCACGAAAAAGCCCGGCATGGATCGCTCCAGCCGGGCCTTTCATGATCGGATCAGCGATCAGCAGGTGCAGCACATCAACGGCATGCCGTTGCAGCTCATCATCATCGGCATGCCGCAATCGTTCATCAGCTTCATCATCAGGGTGCAGCAGCTCTTCATCATGTCCATGTTCATGCCGGCCATCGGCATGACCTTGCACATCATGGCGTCGCCCTGCATGGAGCATTCCATCACGCACTTCATCGATGGCATCGGCATGCCCATCATCGGCATGGGCATCATGCCGTTCATCATCGGCATCGCCATTGCGGTCTGGGACATGCACATCATGCTCATGTTGGCGCAGTGCATCATCATCGGCATGCCGCAGTCCATCATCATCTGCATCATTTGCGCGCTGTTGCGGAACATCGCCATGTCCATGCCCGCTGCCGGCATCATCTTGCACAGCATGCCGTCATCCATCATTTCGCAGGTCATGGTCGCCATCATCATCGGCATGCCCATGGCTGGCATCATCGGCATGGTGTTCATCGGCATTTGCATCTGCATGGCATTCATCATGGTGGAGCTCCCTGATCTTCGATAGTTGGATGAAGCGGATGGGGCGGATTCTAGGGAATGCCCCACAGACGACAAGACGCCGATCAAGCAGCAGAAACGACTGCCGAAACGACCGTTGCGCTGCCTTTTATGGAGAGATATCCGTCATGGCAGCGACTTTGCTGCCTAGGCAGACGAGAGAGCGATTCCAGCAGCGCTTCAGGCGTCATGGATATGCTTGCAAGCGCTATACAAATAACCGAAAGAAATAATCAGTCTAAGCAGCGGGGAAATTCTCAACGCCGATGGGCCAGGGAGCGCACCAGACGGTCGCCCAGGCTCTGTACACCCTGCACCAGAATCACCAGCACCACCACCGTGGCCACCATCACCTCGTTGTTGAAACGCTGGTAACCGTAGCGGATGGCCAGGTCACCCAGGCCGCCGCCACCGATGACCCCGGCCATTGAGGAAAAGCCGATCAGCATCACCAGGGTCAGCGTCACACCGGCGAGCAGCGCCGGCAACGATTCGGGCAGCAGCACCTTGAGGATCACATGGCGAATGTCGCCGCCCATGGACAGGATGGCTTCGATCCGCCCCTTCTCGACCTCATCCAGTGCACTTTCGACAATGCGGGCAAAGAACGGAAAGGCACCGATGGTGATCGGCACCACGGCGGCGGTGCTGCCCAGAGTGGTGCCGACGACCAGCCGGGTCAGCGGGATCAGCGCAATCAGCATCACCACGAACGGCAGCGACCGCCCCAGGTTGACCAGCGCCGCCAGGCTGCCGTTCAACCGCGGCAGCGGATACAGGCCGTTGCGGCGGGTGACGAACAGCAGCACCCCCAGCGGCAGGCCGATCAGCAGGGTGAACAACCCGGCCAGCAGCACCATGTAGAGGGTCTCGCCAGTGGCATTGAGCACCAGCTGGAAAATCTCGCTCCAATCGATCGTGCGGTTCATGGCAGTGCCAACCTCAGGCTCGGTGTGCGCACTTCATCGTCGAAGTGCGGAGGGGCGGCCGGGCGCAACGAGCGCCCCAGGGCGGAGTCCGGGTCCGCCAGCAGCCGCGGCAACGGACCGGACTCCAGCAGCCGGCCATGGGCCAGGGAGGCCGCGTGGTCGCAGATCGAGCGGACCACGTCCAGTTCATGGGTGATCAGTACGATGGTCAGGCCCAGGCGATGGTTGATGTCGCGCAGCAGTTGCAGGATCGACTCGGTGGTTTCCGGGTCCAGCGCACTGGTGGCCTCGTCCGACAGCAGATACGCCGGGCGTGCCGCCAGCGCGCGGGCAATGCCTACCCGCTGTTTCTGCCCACCGGACAGTTGCGAGGGAAAGGCCTGCGCCTTGTCCGCCAGCCCCACCAGTTCCAGCAACTCACCCACCCGCGCCTGGCGCTCGGCCCTGGCGATGCCGGCGATTTCCAGGGGCACGGCGACATTGTCGAAAACCGTGCGCGAATGCAGCAGGTTGAAGCCCTGGAAGATCATGCCGATGCGCTGGCGGTGGCGACGCAGCTCGCGGTCGGACAGCGCGGCCAGGTCCTGGCCATCGACCACCACCCGCCCCGCAGTCGGACGCTCGAGCAGATTGAGGCAGCGCAGCAGGGTCGACTTGCCGGCGCCACTGCGACCGACGATACCGTAGATCGAACCGTCCGGAATGCTCAGCGACACCTGGTCGAGGACCGCCGGGCCATCGCCATAGCGTTTGCTCAACTGCTCGACGCGGATCATTGCACGTTGCCCGCGACCGGGATCACCGATCCGGCGTAGTTGTCCTCGATGAACTTCGCCACCTGCGGCGAAACCAGATCCCTGGCCAGCTGCTGGATACGCGGGTCATCCTGCAGTTTCGGCGTGGTCACCACGATATTGGCGTACGGGTTGTTGCCGGCCTTCTCCAGGCCCAGGGCATCCCTGGCCGGCGATAACCCGGCTTCCAACGCGTAGTTGCCGTTGATCACCGCCAGGTCCACGTCGTCCAGGGCACGCGGTATCTGCGGCGACTCGATTTCGAGGATCTTCAACTGCTTCGGATTCTCGGCGATGTCCTTGGGCGTGGCCTGGTCGGTGGCCGGGTTGTTGAAGCCGGGCTTGAGCCTGATCAGGCCGTTGTCCTGCAACAGGTACAGCGCACGGCTGAGGTTGGTGACGTTGTTGGGTACGGCCACAGTGCCCTTTGGCGGTACCTGGTCGAAGCTTTTGTGCCGATGTGAATAGATCCCCAGCGGCTCGATGTGCACGGTCGCCGCCACGGCGAACTTCTGGCCCAGGGCCTGTTCCTGGGAGTGCAGGTACGGCAGGTGCTGGAAGTAGTTGGCATCGACATCGCCATGGGCCAGCAACTCGTTGGAGTTCACGCCGTTGGGGATCTCGATGACCTTGAGGTTCAGTTGCGGGTCGAGCTTCTGCACATAGGCGAGGATCTGCGCATGGGGCACCGGGTCGGCGGCCACCCGCAAGGGCTCGGCCGCCAGGGCGGTGAACGAAGAGCAAAGTCCGGCCCAGACCGCCAGGGTCGATGCGGTTTTTTTCAACATGCTGATAGTCCTTGATCGGGTGTAGGGGTCAGGCGCTGACGGCCTTGGGCGCCAGTGCATCGGCATAGAAACGTTGGGCGACATCGGGGTGCGAACGCAGGCGGCCCTTGAGGTAGTTCCAGCCGACGTCGCGGAACAACGGGTTGTCCGGATCGCTGGCCGGTCCGCGGGCCTCGCGCAACAAGGCGGTCGGCAGCGGGTACAGCGGCACCACCGCATCCAGTTGCGCACCGAGGAAGAAGGCGATCGACAGCCGCTCGCTGCCCGCCGGCGGCGACTGCACACGGTGTACCGTGGCACGCAGGTAGCCATTGGTGGCCAGTTCCAGCAACTCGCCGATGTTCACCACCAGGGTGTTGTCCCGGGGCAGTGCATCGATCCAGCGGCCCTCCTCGACTTCCACCTGTAGGCCGGCCTGCCGGTCCTGCAGCAGGAAACTGAGGAAGCCGGAGTCCTTGTGGGCTCCGACGCCCTGGTTGCTCTCGTTCGCCGCGCGACCGGGGTAACGGATCAGCTTGATATGTTCGTTGGGCTTGTCGCCATACAACGGGTCGAAGGCCCCTTCGGGCAACGACAGCGCCTCGGCGAAGGCCCGCAGCAGGCGCAGTGACATGCCGGTCATGGCCTGCTGCCATTCGAGCAGCAGCGGCTTGAGTTGCGGCAACGCCTGCGGCCACAGGTTCGGCCCCTGCAGGCGGGCCCAGGTCGGCGTGTTTGCGTCCACCGCGAGCGCCTGGCGTTCGGCGCCGACATCGAACTGTTCGCGCAGGTCCGGCTGGCCCCGGGTGATCTCCGACGCAGCGCGGTTGTAGCCACGGAAATGCGGCGAATGGATCATGCCGACGGCGGCCTTTTCCTCGTCGGGCAAGGCGAAGAACTGCCGGGCATGTTCCTGGACCTGCCGCAGCAGGCCGCTGTCGACGCCATGACCGGTCAGGTAGAAGAAGCCAACGTCCCGTGCCGCGTGACGCAGCGCATCGAGGAAGTCCTGGCGTTGTTCGGCGTTGCCATCGAGCGCCGAGAGGTCCAGCAGCGGTAATGCGGTGATGTCCAACGGCTGCGGCATGTTTCACTCCCTGTGATCGGAACGGATGGGGCTTTCTATTCAAACTATCTGATCTTAAAAATCATCAATAAATATCTTTTTAGAATTAGCTTAGTTTCGCTGTCGATCGGCTCGTCATGATCAGGTGGGCGTCGCAGGCTCCTTCCCCGGCCGGGCCGGAAGGCTCTGGAACGCGAGTTACGGGGAAAGCCTGGAAAGAGGCCCGGAAAATCGACTTATACCCAAAAGATATCAAATCATTCTTTTATATTCTTTTGTCGTTCAGTCGTTGGGCTGCAAGACTCGGCGCCGAATCATCCATCAAGTGTTGAGAACCCCATGAAAAAACTGACTGCCCTCACTGCCCTTACTCTCGCGATCGTCTCGGGCCTGGCCCACGCCGACCGCCTGGAAGACATCAGGAAATCCGGCGTCCTGCGTGTCGCCGCGTTCGACAGCAACCCGCCATTCGGCTTCATCGACGCCAAGACCAAGCAGATCGAAGGCCTGGACGTGGATTACGCCAAGGCCATCGCCGACAAGCTCGGCGTGAAACTGCAACTGCAACCGACCAACCCGGCCAACCGCGTGCCGTTGCTGGTCGCCAACAAGGTCGACCTGGTGCTGGCCAACTTCACCATCACCCCGGAGCGGGCCGAGCAGGTCAATTTCAGCATTCCCTACTTCAGTTCAGGCCAGCAGTTCATCGTCAAGAAAGGCACTCTCAAGTCCCGCGACGACCTGAACAAGTGGCGCGTCGGCGTCGACAAGGGCACCGTCAACGAAGGCGTGCTGCGCGAGAAATTCCCCGGTGCCAAGGTCGTCGCCTACGACGACACGCCGTTCGCCTTCACCGCCCTGCGCAACGGCAACGTCCAGGCCATCACCCAGGACGGCCCGAAACTGATCGGCCTGCTGGCCAACGTGCCGGACAAGGACAAGTACGAAGTACCGCCCTTCACC
The DNA here is from genome assembly GCF_055390395.1 of Pseudomonas sp. Tof1. NCBI lineage: Bacteria > Pseudomonadati > Pseudomonadota > Gammaproteobacteria > Pseudomonadales > Pseudomonadaceae > Pseudomonas > Pseudomonas sp. Tof1. The sequence goes on from NZ_AP024344.1 coordinate 3,541,046, forward strand.
ATCTCCAACGACCTGATCGGCGTCGGCATTCCCAAGGGCGAAACCGCCCTGACCGACCTGGTCAACCAGACCCTGGTGGAACTGGAAGCCAAGGGCCAGGCGCAGAAGATCTACGACACCTGGTTCGGTCCCGACACCAAGACCCCGCTGGCGCGCCTGTACAAGATCGGCGACAAGAGCTGATCGCCCTCCCCGCCGTACCCCCACAGCCTGCCCGGTTCGCCGTGCGGGCTCTTTGTCTTCTGGATGGACACCGTGATCGATGTTTGGTGAATTGCTCGGCCCGCAGTACCTGAAATGGCTGTTCGATGGATTTGTCCTGACCCTGGCGCTGTCCGCCGTGGTCTGCCTGGTGGCGACCGGGCTGGGCTTTCTGGTGTGCCTGGCACGCCTGTCCGGCTCGCGCTGGCTGGCCTGGCCTGCACGTGGCTACCTGGCGCTGCTGCGCAACACTCCGCTGCTGGTACAACTGTTCTTCTGGTACTTCGGCGTCAGCGCGCTGCTGCCCGAAGAGCTGGTGACCTGGCTCAACCTGCCCCATGAGGTGAGCGTCGCCGGCATGACCCTCGACTGGCCGTCCTTCGAATTCATCGCCGGTTTCTGGGGGCTGATGCTCTACACCTCGGCGTTTATCGCCGAAGAGTTCCGCGCCGGCGTCGCCTCGGTGCGTCCGCAACAGCGCGAAGCCGGCCTGGCCATGGGCCTGCGCCCGGCACAGGTGTGGCGCTACGTGGTATTGCCGCAGGCCCTGCGCACGGCCCTGGGGCCCTTGCTCGGGCAATACATGAACGCCCTGAAGAACTCCTCGCTGACCATGGCCATCGGCCTGGCCGAGCTGTCCTACGCCTCGCGCCAGGTCGAGACCGAGACCTTCAAGACCTTCCAGGCGTTCGGCTTCGCCACCCTGCTCTACATCTTCAGCATCGCGCTGATCGAAGCGGCGGGCCAGTGGATCCGCCAGACCCGCCGTTATCGCCAGGGAGCGGCATGAACCATGGACTTTTCCGTCATCACCGACAACCTCGACTACTTCCTGCTCGGCGCCTACCCCAACGGCCCGCTGGGCGGCGCCGCGCTGACCCTGGTGCTGAGCGTGCTGTCCGGCGTCAGCGCGGCCATCCTCGGCCTGGTGCTGGGCATTGCCCTGAGCACCGTCAAAGGCTGGCCGAAAGGTCTATTGATTGCGGTACTGGGTTTCCTGCGGGCGATCCCGGTGCTGATGCTGATCTTCTGGAGCTACTTCCTGCTGCCGATTCTGTTCCACTTCGACATCCCGGCGCTGTTCACCGTGGTCTGTGCCCTGTCGCTGATCGGCGGCGCGTACCTGGCGTACTCGGTGCACGCCGGTATCCAGAGCCTGCCGGCCGGCCAGTGGGCCGCGGCACGGGCACTGGGCATGCGGCCGGTACAGGTCATGCGCCTGATCATCCTGCCCCAGGCGTTGCCGATCATGCTGCCGTCGTTCCTCAACCAGTGGATCTCACTGATCAAGGACACGTCGCTGGCGTATGTGATCGGCGTGGGCGAGCTGTCGTTCGTGGCGACGCAGGTGAGCAACCGGGTGATGGTTCATCCGACGGAAATCTTTGTGTTCGTGGCGCTGGTGTATTTCGTGTTCTGTACCGGCCTCGATCTGCTGGCGGGTGTGCTGACCCGCAAGCAGGCAACCACTCGATAAGCCCAGGCACTGCAGCTCGCTCTCCTGTGGGAGCGGGCTTTCACCGACTATTCGAAGACCAGCACCTCACAGCCCTTGGCCTCGACCATCTCGGCAAACGCCGGCAGCCGTGCGACGAAATCCCGTTCGAACGCCAGGTAACGATCCTGGGTCGGCAGGTAGCGAATCGTCGGCTCGACCCGTGGAATATCCCTGGACGACAGCTTGAGCACCCGGTTGCTGCTCTGGTTCCAGAACCAGGCGATGGTCCGTGTGCCGAAACTGTTGGACTGATAGTTCAGCACCCACCAATCGCCGTGCCCACGGCAAGCCTGCACCCTGCCATGGAAGGTGCGCAGCGTGATCGTGCGCTTGGGCTGCGTGACGAAATACTGTGTCTGCTGGCGCATCTCGCTGCCAAACCCATCCAGCACCGCCCTGCTCGCGCTGCCGGTCACGAAGTTGAAACGCCATGCCTCCAATACCCGCTCGCCCCAACCCGCATCCTCCGGATTCTGGCGCTGGCCCTGGCTGAACAGCAGCACTTCGTCGTTGCCCAGGTACAGGCTGGAGGCCCAGTCCTGGGCACCGCCTGCGGGCATCGGCCGGGCAGCCGCGGCCTGGCCCGGCTGCTCCTCATCCCAGATCCAGCATCGCGGCCCGTTGTATTGCATGAACAGCAAACGACGGGAGCCGATCTGCAGGATCGCCACGTCATCCGGGTACTCGAAAATCACCTCACTGGAGTCCGCGGTGATACGCCAGATACGCGTGAGGTGTTCCGGCTCATACAGGCGCTGGCGTTCGAATATCCGCGAATCCATGACCAGGGTGGTCCACTCGCACTCCGGCCAATCCACCCCCGCCGGACCGAAAGGCTGGATCGCCTGCCCCTGGCAGGTTTCATAGCGGAACCGGTCTTCGCCGTGGCGTTCCCCCCTCTTGACGCGGCGCTTCCACAGGCTGCGCTCGGGCTGGCATGGATGAGTTGCAGGTCCGCCCCGTCCGTGCCATCGGCTCGGTGCTCGAGCATGTCCTGTTCGGTCGGCGGCCATGGGTTGTAATTGATCAGGAAACACTGCCAGTGCTCTTCGTCCTGCTCGGTGATCGAGGCCCAACCGTTGATGTAGTGGGTCTCGTCAACGTAGGTGGCGCCCGGATAGTGGTGCACCTCCTGCAGCCAGTTCAGCTTGCGGCGCTTGCCCCTGGCCTTGTCGGGCTCGGGCACGGACGGCTGTTGTGCGCCGATCAAGGTCGGGGTGAGCCTTGGCTCGCCGTGGTCCTTCTCCCAGTACCGGGCAAAGGCCTGGCGTTGTTCAACAGGCACGATGACCGGCCGATAGTCATCGGCTCCGGCATCCAGGTTCCACACGTCGTAGCCCTGCTGCGCCAACAGGGGCACCAGGGCCTGCAGGCAGACTTCAGCCATTTCGTTGGACAATTCATCCAGCAGCGCCTCGAACCCTGCGCCGGAAAATACGCTGATCTGGGGATAGTAATGCTGGAACAGCGCGAGCAGCTCGCCGCCAGGTATTTTCCAATCGACATGAAGCCGTGGATCGAATGGGGATTGCATCAGCGGCCTTCCTCGGCGATTGGGGTGCACATCTTAGACTCACACCCGTCGGGCCGCCTATCGGCGCCAGGCGACCCCGTTCACAAATAGCGGATGATACGAATCGCCACTCTACAAGTCGCCACTCTACAACGACCCCCTTCCCTGTCCGGTAGCCGGCAATTCCCGGGTCGGCTCCTTCGGCCCGATGAAGAACCAGAGCACCAGGCCCAGCACCGGCACCCAGATCAGCACGACGATCCATAATCCCTTGGTGCCGGCGCTCCGTCCGCTCCTGAGCACACTCCTGATGGCCCACAACTCGACCAGCAACACCACCACCGCCAGGGCGATCCAGACATATTCGATTTGCATGGTTTTCCTCCCTTGTGTCTGACGTTAGGTAGGAGCCAGTGGCGAGGGTTCATTCGGATTTCATGGGGTTTGCGCCTCACTCCCGAAATCCGCGCGAATCGTCGGAATTTACAGCCCATGCTCAGAGAGATATCCTTTTGCCACCCATGAGAATCAGACTCATTTCCTAAAAGGCATCCCGTTGACTCAGCATTCCCACTACCCCACGCCCATGCTCAAGGACAGCGAAACAGGCATCTATTCCAAACCCCGCATCTTCCTGCACTGGTTATCTGCCGCCGTGATCCTGTGGGCGACCTTCAGCGGCTTCGGCGTGACCCTGCTGGATCAGCACGCGCCATTTCGGCAATGGGTCGAGTCGTTCAACCCTCAACTCACCAGCCTTTTCATCCCGTTTTTCGCCTGGCGTCTCTGGCTCGCGATAAAGGCCCCCGCGCACCCCGCCCACCGTGGCTGGCAGGCTCGCCTGGCCGGGCTTGCCCATGTGGCGATCTATGCCACGGTGACTGCCGTGCTGGTCACGGGGTGCTGATGATGAATCACCCGGTGGAGATACTCGATCTGTTCGAGTTGCCACAGTGGGTCCATTCCAGATCCGCGTTGCTGCAACTGCATCAGGAACACCATGTCATGTGCGCACTGCTCGGCGGATTGGTTGCGCTGCACCTGCTGGCGGTGGTGCAACATCAGCTGATGGGAAGATCGGTATTGGGCAGGATGCTCAATCGCCAACCTCGCCCGGAAAACCGATGACATCCCTGCAACGTTGAACCGGCCACTCAGGCTGGGCTCGAAACCTGCTCACGCAACCTACTTTCCCCTTCACCTGTTACCAGCGTGTAGCCGTCTGTTAAACATTGAAAAACAATGTAATTCCATCATCCCGAGGCTTGTAGAGGATCGGCTGTTGCCTATTTACTAACGCAAATTGCCTATCAACCACTTGTCCGCAAAAGTGGTCGAGCGGTTTCTCATCCTGTGACAAGACAGCCCGAACCGAGAGGATTTGCCTGGTGCCCCATCTAACCTTCCGCCGCGCCGAACCGGCTGATTCATCGACCTGCATCAGGATCCGCGGGTTGACGAGAGAAAATGCGTTCACCGAGGAGGATCTGCGCGCCCTGGGGATCACCGTCGAGTCCTGGAGCGCAGGCATCCTGGACGGCAGCGCTCCCGGCTTCGTCGCCTGCGTGGACGGCCAGATCGTCGGCTACTGTTTTGGTGAACGGGATACCGGGGAAATCACCGTGCTGGCCCTGCTACCCGCCTACGAGGGCCAGGGCATCGGTAAACACCTGCTGGCGATGATGACCGATACCTTGCGAGATCAAGGGTTCAAGCGCTTGTTCCTGGCATGTGCCAGCGACCCGAGCGTACGCTCCTACGGTTTCTACCGGCACCTGGGCTGGACCTCGACAGGCACGCTGGATGAAGCTGGAGACGAGATACTGGAAATATCGGTTGGATGATTGTGGATCTCTCAATCACTCATCCCAAACGCCTTATCCAACCCCTTGGCGCCCTTGGACGTCAGACTCAGGGCGCGTGAATCAAGATGACGGCTGACCCAGCCACGCTTGAGCAGCAACTCCAGCAACGCCGCCCCCAACGCCCCACCGATATGCGGGGAACGTTCGCTCCAGTCCAGGCAGGGATAGGCCAGGCGTCGGCGCTGGCGGGACACCGCCTCGACATCGATGCCCAAACGAACCAGGGCGCTGGTTCCCTGTGCCGTCAAGCGGTAATCCCTGCCCGCAGCCTCGATCCAGTTTCCTCGTAACAGCGCGTCATGCAGCCTGACGGCGACCTCTCCCGCGATGTGGTCATAGCAGGTCCTGGCCTGCCGCAAGGTTGAAGGCGTTGCCGACTGGAACGGCACCACATCGCGGGCGCTGATTGCCAATAGCGCCTCCAGGGCCCGAGCCACCTGGGAATTGGCCAGGCGATAGTAGCGATGCCTGCCCTGCACCAGCATTTCAACCAGTCCCTGCTCACGCAGGCGCAGAAAGTGCCCGCTGGCCGAAGACGCACCGATATCAGCCACGGCCGCCAGTTCCGTGGCCGTACGTGCATGACCATCGAGCAGGCTGCAGAGCATTCGTGCCCGTGCCGGATCGGCGATCGCACCGGCGACGGCTGCCAGGGACAGGTCAGTTGTTTCTGCATCCATAGTTCACCATTACATGAAGTATCTCTGTCAGCGCGCATCATACTCGCCAAAAACCTGTTGAAAGGATGCATTCATGAAACAAGCGAATTTTTTTGGCCGAAAGGTCGTGGCAGCGACCTTCCTGATGGCGGTGTTTGGCTGGGGTATCGGTTTCTATGGGCCGCCGATCTTCCTTCACGCGGTGATCCAGCGCACCGGTTGGCCCCTGCCACTGTGTTCGGCGGCAGTTACCCTGCATTTCCTCGCGGGAATCCTGGTAGTGGTGAATCTGCCCCGGCTCTACAGGGGCCTCGGACTTCCTCTCACCACCGTGCTGGGTTCGGTGCTGCTGGGCGTCGGCATCTACGGCTGGTCCATCGCCGCCCAGCCCTACCAACTGTTCATCGCCGCGACCCTGAGCGGCCTGGGCTGGGTCACGCTCGGCGCGGCCGCCGTCAATGCGCTCATCTCTCCCTGGTTTGTGCTCAAGCGCCCATCCGCCCTGGCAACGGCCTATAACGGCGCAAGTATCGGCGGCGTGATTTTCTCCTCGGCCTGGGTGTACCTGATCGAGCGGATCGGCTTCAGCCAGGCGGCCCTCGTGATTGCCAGCGTGTCGACGGCGACCATTGCCGTGCTGGCAATCACGGTGTTCAGGTTCCGTCCGGAAATGCTCGGGCAGTATGCCGACGGTGCCGCACAACCGCCCGTGCAGCCAGCCGTTGCCCCCATGGCCGTAACCACCTCGCTCTGGCGCGATCGTCGCTTCGTCACCCTGGCGGTGGCCATGTCGCTGGGCCTGTTCGCCCAGATCGGGCTGGTCACTCACCTGTTTCTCATCCTGACCGGGCATGTCAGCGAGACCCGTGCCGGGCTGGCGATGGGATTGGCAACGGCAAGCGCAATCGCAGGTCGCACACTGGTGGGCTGGCTGATGCCAGCGGGGGCGAATCGCCGCAACGTCGCCTGCCTGAGCTACGGTTGCCAACTGCTCGGCTGCCTGGTGCTGACTGGGCTGGGAGCTTTCCCCGAGTCGCTGTGGGTCGGGGTCATCCTGTTCGGCGTAGGCATCGGCAACGCCACCTCGCTGCCACCGCTGATTGCACAAGTGGAGTTTCCAGGGGCGCAGACCCAGCGAGTGGTCACGCTGATCGTTGCCACGGCCCAAGGCTGCTATGCCTTTGCGCCGGCCTTGTTCGGTGCGCTCAAGAGCCTGGCCGGCGCCGCACAGGGGGAACTTCTGCTGCTGGGCTGCGCGGCTATGGTCCAGGGCTTGGCGATCCTCTCCCTGCAGTTGGGCAGACAGGAACAAAGGCCTCTGCTACATGAACCGACGGCCTGATCCTTTCATCTTGCCGAGAACCACGCCGTGCTAGATTTTCCGCGTCGCCCCTCAAACACCGGAATGGAACGTGTCACTGACTGCTCGCCGCAAGGCACATGCCGGATTGAGATTTTGCATGGTGCTGTGCACCGCACTCTCGAGCGCCGCCTTCGCTGCCGTGGAACCGGACCCCGGCGGTTCCGGGATCGCCAGTGTCTGCCAACCCTCCGCCAGCAGTCCGTCTGCCAGGCAACTACTGGCTGCGGCGAGTCGGCAACTGAGCGCCACGCCCCAACCGCTGGCCCGTCTGCACACCGAAGGAACCCTGCCAGGCCAGGGCATACGCGAACAGAGCATTGCCGCCGAGAGGGACTGGCCGATCCTGCGTCGGGCAGCACTGGCCTGGCGCCTGAGCGGGGATCCACGCTATCTGAAGCAGGTCGATGAAGGCCTCGCGGCCTGGTTCAGCACCTATCAGCCGGATTTCAATCCGATCGACGAGACCCAACTTGAGCAACTGATCGAGGCCTACACGCTGACCGCCGGACAGTTGCGGCCGCAGACCCGCGAGACCAGTCGCGCCTTCCTGCGCAACCTCGGCAATGGCTACCTGGCCCAGGTCGCCCAGTTCCATGGCGCCAAGGGGGGGACCCATACCAACAACTGGCAGAGCCATCGGGTCAAGCTCGTTACCCTGGCTGCAGCCGCGCTGGCTGACCGCCAGATGCTCAGGCAGGCCTTCGGGCTCTTTCGCCAACAGGTCGCCGATAACCTGCTGCCCGATGGCTCCGTTACCGACTTCAAGGAGCGCGATGCCCTGCACTACGTCGTCTATGACCTAGAGCCACTGGTCCAGGCCGCGCTGGCGGCCCGCCCCTACGGCATCGGCGGCAACTGGCTGGACTACCGCACACCAGGCGGCGCTTGGCTGGCGCACTCGCTCGACTGGCTCACGACCTACGCCAGCGGACAACGCAGCCACCAGGAGTTCGTCCATACCACCGTGAAATTCGACCGTGACCGTGCAGGTGTTGGCGAAAGCGGCTACAGCGGTAGCTGGGAACCGAAAAGCAGCAGCCAGTTGTATTGGCTGGCGGCACAGCTGGACCAGCGTTATCTGCCGCTCGCCCGGCAACTGGCGCCCAACCCGCCGGATTGGCTGGGCGCCTGCTACCTGAAATAGGTGACCCGCGATGTTTGCAAGGTCCCTGGGGGAGCCGGCTTGCTGGCGATAGCAATCGACCCGACGGCTTCAATCACCGAGCAGGCTTGCCGCCCATCGCGGAGCGCCGGCAAGCCGCACCCACGGGGATCGCACACGGCTCAGACCAGGGGTGTTTCCGGACAGGTGTCCGTTAGGCGATATCCAGGGACTTATTGGCGTTAGTCGGAAGGCATCGAACCGGCTAAAGTGCCCATACTGTTTCTGTCCCCGGATAACGCCCCCCATGACCCGACCCCGCTTCCTGCCCGACAACTTCACCCTGACACTGATCAGCGTGGTGATTCTCGCCAGCCTCCTGCCCGCCAGTGGCCAGGTGGCGGTCGGTTTCGGCTGGCTGACCAACATCGCCATCGCCCTGCTGTTCTTCCTGCACGGCGCCAAGCTCTCGCGCGAATCGATCCTCGCCGGTGCCGGCCACTGGCGCCTGCACCTGCTGGTGTTCGGCCTGACTTTCGTGCTGTTCCCGCTGCTGGGCCTGGCGCTCAAGCCGGTGCTCTCGCCGCTGATCGGCGACTCGTTGTACATGGGCATGCTCTACCTCTGCGCCCTGCCCGCCACGGTGCAATCGGCGATCGCCTTCACTTCCCTGGCCCGAGGCAACGTACCGGCGGCGATCTGCAGCGCGGCGGCCTCCAGCCTGTTCGGCATTTTCCTCACGCCGCTGCTGGTGACCCTGCTGCTGAATGTGCATGGCGAGGGTAGCTCCACCCTCGATGCCATCGTGAAGATCAGCGTGCAACTGCTGCTGCCGTTCATTGCCGGCCAGATCGCCCGGCGCTGGATCGGCGCCTGGGTCGGCCGCAACAAGAGCTGGCTGAAGTTCGTCGACCAGGGTTCGATCCTGCTGGTGGTCTACAGCGCCTTCAGCGAAGCGGTGAACGAAGGCATCTGGCACCAGATCCCCGTCCGCGACCTGGCCGGCCTGGTGGTGGTCTGCTGTGTGGTGCTGGGGCTGGTTCTGGCAGCGTCGACCCTGCTGGGCAAGGCCTTCGGCTTCGACCAGGAAGACCGTATCACCATCCTGTTCTGCGGTTCGAAGAAGAGCCTGGCCACCGGCGTACCCATGGCCCAGGTGCTGTTCGCCGGCAGTACCATCGGCGTGCTGATCCTGCCGCTGATGCTGTTCCACCAGATCCAGCTGATGGTCTGCGCGGTGCTGGCCCAGCGCTACGCCAAGCGCCCGGAGTCAGTTGGCGAACTGATGGGCCAGGTCGATCCTTGAAGCCCTGCCAGGGTCACCCCCTGACTGTAGGAGCGTGGCTTGCCCGCGAAAAGGCCCCCAAGCCTCGCGCAGAACCCTAGAATCTCCCACAGAAGGCATTTCCGGTTCCCGCAGGGACGGTGGACCGGATCGGCAGTACCCTTGCCGAGTCAGCGACAGCGGTGCAGCATGTGCCGTACATAACAAGCAGCCATGAGGAAATCCAATGCTTCTGCACCTGTCGACCTGGACCGAGATCGGCCAGTTTCTCGAACGCAGCCGTACCATCGTCGTACCCATCGGCTCCAACGAGCAGCATGGCCCCACCGGGCTGCTGGGGACCGACTGGATGTGTCCGCAGATCATTGCCCATGAGGCGCAGAAAAGCGCCGATATCCTCATCGCTCCGACCTTCAACATCGGCATGGCTCAACACCACCTGGCGTTTCCAGGCACCATCTCGCTGCGGCCGTCGACCTTCATCGCCGCCATCGGCGACTGGGTACGCTCCCTGGCCGGTCACGGCTTCGAGAAGATCCTGTTTCTCAACGGCCACGGCGGCAACATCGCCTCGATCGAGGCAGCGTTCTCCGAACTGTATGCCGAAGCCAGTTTCGCCAGGCGCCGCGCCGGTTTCGCCCTGAAGCTGTGCAACTGGTGGGACCTTGAGGGCGTCGGCGAATTGGCTCGTGAGCAGTTCCCGACCGGCCACGGCAGCCACGCCACGCCTTCGGAGATCGCTGTGACGCAGTGGGCCTATCCGGACGCCATCAAGTCGGCCGAGTACTCGCCGCAGATCGCCAACACCGGGCCGATCCGCGAAGCGCTCGACTTCCGTGCACGCTTCCCGGATGGCCGCATGGGCTCCGACCCGGCCCTGGCCAGCGTGGAAAAGGGCGGCGCTCTGGTGCACCTGGCGGCACAGAGCCTGGTGAAGGAAGTGCAAGCCTTCAGCCGCGAAGCACTCCCGTAGTGACGGCTGGCCTGAACTAGAGCATTGGCACGGCAATCAGCAGGATCGCCGTGCCATGAGTCGCCGTCGAAGCCAGCACGCCATGGCGCATGCGAACCAGCGCACAAGCCAGCCCCTCCAGCAGGGTGAAGAGCAGCACCGGCCAACCCAGTTGGGTAACCGTCAGCGCCAGGAAGGCATGACAGGCGGAAAACGCCACGGCACTGATCAACGCCGCCCGCAGCAGCGACACCTGCTGCTCCAGATAGCCTTGCAGGAACCCGCGAAACAGCACCTCCTCCAGCGCATTGGCGCCATAGGCCAGCACCAGCATTGCGGGGAACCAGCTCCAGTAGCCGGCGATCGCGGCCGGTTCGATGCCCTGATACAGCCGCAACGGCAAGCCGATCAGGCAGCCGATAGCGACACCCAGCACCGGCCCGGCAATACGGTTGCCCTGAACCACACAACCCGTTGCCACAACGACGGCACCCGCCAGGCCAATAGCGCCATCAGCCCCAGGGACAAGCCACCGAGCACGGTCAGCACGAACGGATTGGCGATAAAGCCGATCTGCAGGTCGCCGCTGAGCGACCACAGGCCCAGCGGCGTCATCGCGTCGCGCAGCAGCACGAAGGTCAGCAGCAGGATCATGATGCGCAGGGCCGGCTGGGTCCCAGGCACCAGGCCAAACCAGAACCCGCAAAGCAGCAGGCCGGGTATCAGGTAAAGCCCGTAGTGGATCAGAACGACGAGTCCGTCATGGATCATTCGGCCATCCCTGGTATCGGCGCGCAGTGAGAGGCGTCCGTTTTAGCAAGTTTCCGGCTGTGCGAACAATCCTGAATGTGGCGTGATTCCCTGTGGAAGCTCGCCAGCGTGCAGATATCCGTAGCGTGCATTCAATCGGGGAAACGGAATTCAGGACTGTAATCAGTCTGAAAATAAAAACTTGAGAAGAGATAAAATGGCAGGGGCGGCTGGATTCGAACCAACGCATGGCAGGATCAAAACCTGCTGCCTTACCGCTTGGCGACGCCCCTGTAGATTTGAAGCTGACATTGTCGCTTTCCTTGGCGACCCTGGCGGGCCACTGCGACAACGAGGACAAATGTATCAACCTTTATTCGCGATGGGAAGCCCCATCAGATAAAAAAATTCTTTGAATACAGCTACTTATTTATGGGTGGCCAGCAGACCGCCATTCCCTGATGGCACGCCCCTGGACAAAACACCCTGCCCCCGCCCGTTTGCGATCGGCGCAATCCCGACCTATGGTCCAAACACCACTCCTTCACAACCCGCTCCCCGGGCCGCTGTCCATCCAATACGAAGCCATCCGTAACGAGGTGAAGACATGCAGAACAATTCCCGCCCCGCCGTGCTCGAACTGATCGGCAATACACCGCTGGTCCGGGTCAGCCGTTTCGACACCGGCCCCTGTACGCTGTTTCTCAAGCTCGAATCGCAAAACCCCGGCGGCTCGATCAAGGATCGGGTCGGCCTGGCCATGATCGATGCCGCCGAGCGCGACGGCCGGCTGCGCCCGGGCTCGACCATCATCGAGGCCACTGCCGGCAACACCGGCCTGGGCCTGGCGCTGGTGGGCCGGGCCAAGGGCTATCGGGTGGTACTGGTGGTACCGGACAAGATGTCCACCGAGAAGGTCCTGCACCTCAAGGCCATGGGCGCCGAGGTGCATATCACCCGCTCCGACGTCGGCAAGGGCCATCCCGAGTACTACCAGGATGTCGCCGCCCGGCTGGCCAGGGAAATTCCCGACTCCTTTTTCACCGACCAGTTCAACAACCCGGCCAACCCGCTGGCCCACGAAACCAGTACCGCACCGGAGATCTGGGCGCAGACCCAGCATGACGTCGACGCCATCGTCGTCGGCGTCGGTTCGGCCGGCACCCTCACCGGGCTGACCCGGTTCTTCCAGCGCGTGCAGCCGAACCTGGCGATGGTGCTGGCCGACCCGCTGGGTTCGGTGGTCGCCGAATACAGCCGCAGCGGTACCCTCGGCACGGCCGGCTCGTGGGCGGTGGAAGGGATCGGCGAGGATTTCATTCCGTCGATTGCCGACCTCTCCAGCGTGCGCCAGGCCTATTCGATCACCGACGAGGAAAGTTTCGACCACGCCCGCCAGTTGCTGCGCGCCGAAGGCATTCTCGGCGGTTCCTCGACCGGTACCCTGCTGGCGGCGGCACTGCGCTACTGTCGCGAGCAGACCCGGCCCAAGCGCGTCGTCACCTTCGTCTGCGACACCGGCACCCGCTACCTGTCCAAGGTCTACAACGACCAGTGGATGAACGACCAGGGCCTGCTGCAGGTCAAGCGCTACGGCGACCTGCGCGACCTGATCGCCCGCCGCTTCGAGGACGGCCGGGTGATCAGCGTCGGCCCGGACGATACCCTGCTGACCGCCTTCCAGCGCATGCGCCTGGCGGACGTTTCGCAACTGCCGGTACTGGTCGATGGGCAACGACTGGTCGGGGTCATCGACGAGTCCGACATCCTGCTCGGCATGCATGACGATGCCGCGCATTTCCGCCTGAGTGTCGCCAGCGTCATGACCGACCAGTTGCAGACCCTCTCGCCCGGCGCCAGCCTCGCCGAACTGCAGGCTGAACTGGACCGCGGGCTGGTGGCGATCATCGCCGACGCTTCGGGCTTCCACGGCCTGATCACCCGCTTCGACCTGCTCAATCACCTGCGGAGATCCCTCGCATGAGCCAGCACGACCAATCCGCGGCCAGCCGCGCCTTCGCCACCCGGGTGATCCATGCCGGTCAGGCGCCTGACCCGACCACCGGGGCGTTGATGCCGCCGATCTACGCCAACTCCACCTACCTGCAGGACAGCCCCGGGGTGCACAAGGGCTTCGACTACGGCCGCTCGCACAACCCCACGCGTTTTGCCCTGGAGCGTTGCGTGGCGGACCTGGAAGGCGGCAGCCGGGCCTTCGCCTTTGCTTCCGGGCTGGCGGCTATCTCCACCGTGCTCGAACTGCTCGACGCCGGTGCCCATGTGGTCTCCGGCAACGACCTGTATGGCGGCACCTTCCGCCTGTTCGACAAGGTGCGCCAGCGCAGCGCCGGGCATCGATTCAGCTTCGTCGACCTGACCGTCCCCGATGCGCTGGAGACGGCCTTGCAGGCAGATACACGGATGGTCTGGATCGAGACGCCGAGCAATCCCCTGCTGAGCCTCACCGACCTGGCGGCCGTTGCCCGCCTGTGCCGTGACCGGGGCATCCTCTGCGTCGCCGACAATACCTTTGCCAGTCCCTGGATCCAGCGGCCGTTGGAGTTGGGTTTCGATATCGTCGTGCATTCGACCACCAAGTACCTGAACGGCCATTCCGACGTGATCGGCGGCATCGCGGTGGTGGGGCAGAATACCGAACTGGCCGACCGCCTGGGTTTCCTGCAGAACGCGGTGGGGGCCATTTCCGGGCCCTTCGATGCCTTCCTGACCCTGCGCGGCGTGAAGACCCTGGCGCTGCGCATGGAGCGCCATTGCAGCAACGCCCTGGAACTGGCGACCTGGCTGGAACGCCAGCCACAGGTGGCGCGGGTGCATTACCCCGGCCTGCCGTCCCATCCGCAGCACGAACTGGCGCGTCGACAGATGCGCGGCTTTGGCGGGATGATCAGCGTCGATCTGAAAACCGACCTGGCCGGTTCGCGACGCTTTCTGGAAAACGTGCGGATCTTTGCCCTGGCCGAAAGCCTGGGTGGCGTGGAAAGCCTGATCGAGCACCCGGCGATCATGACCCATGCCACCATCCCTCCAGCGACACGCGCCCAACTGGGGATCGGCGATGCGCTGGTACGTCTGTCGGTGGGCGTGGAGGACGTCGAGGATCTGCGGGCCGACCTGGCACAGGCCCTGGCACGGATCTGAAACACAACCTCCCGACCATCAACCGAGGAGTATCGGCATGCCCAGCAAAAACACCATCTGCCTCTGGTTCGACGGCACGGCACTGGAAGCCGCGACCTTCTATGCCCAGACCTTCCCCGACAGTTCGGTGACCGCAGTCCACCGTGCTCCCCGCGACTACCCCTCGGGAAAACAGGGCGATGTCCTGACCGTCGAGTTCACGGTCATGGGCATCCCCTGCCTGGGCCTCAACGGCGGCCCGACCTTCCCCCATAGCGAGGCCTTCTCCTTCCAGGTGGCGACCGACGACCAGGCCGAAACCGACCGGCTGTGGCAGGCGATCGTCAGCCATGGCGGGCAGGAAAGTGCCTGCGGCTGGTGCAAGGATAAATGGGGGTTGTCGTGGCAGATCACGCCACGTGCGCTGACCGCGGCGATCAGCCATCCGGACCCGGCGGCGGCCAGGCGCGCATTCGACGCAATGATGGGGATGGGCAAGATCGACATCGCCGTGATCGAGGCGGCCCTCAAGGGCTGAGCGGTGTTTTCGGGACAAGGGCGATATCCGACGAACAGCACGATTGCACAATGCCAGCCGTCGGACATCGCATGCACCATTTTGGGTTCTCTACTAGCCTTGGCAACTCATGGAATCCCCGTTTGCCCGGCAAACCATTGTTCAAGGAGAAATCAATGACGACCCCCGTACTGATGGCCGAACGCACCTACCGCAACTGGTCCACCCCGATTCTGCTGGAACTCAATCTGCGCGCGCACCAACTGGACGCACCTTCGCGTCAGGCCCTGCGCAATGTATTGATCGAACGTCGAATGGCCGACCTGGGCAGTCCGACCGGGGTCGAGCGGCGCAAGACCGCCTGACCCGCAGGATTCGATAGTGGGAGCGGGCTTGCCCGCGAACGGGTCCTCAGGACCGCTAAACGCTTCGCGGGCGAGCCCGCTCCCACAAGTCTCCGGTCCGGCACAAGACCGTGCAATCCGGAAGAGTGCGGGGTTACGACTTGGCCCCTTCGTAGTTGACCATCCAGGCCACGCCGAAACGATCCTCGAACATGGCAAAACGTTCAGCCCAGAAAGTTTTCGCCAGCGGCATGAAAACCTTGCCGCCCTCGCTCAGCCCCTTGAACAACCGCTCGGCCTCGGCGGCGCTGTCGACGTTGAGGGAGACCGATACCCCCTGCGGTTTCTGAAACGGCTGGCCGGACGGGCAGTCCGAGGCCATCAGGCTGAACCCGCCCACGGTCAGGCAGGCATGCAAAATCTTGTCACTGTCCTTGGGCACTTCAGCCTCCGCGGGTGCATCGGCAAAGGACAGCGAAAACAGCTCGCCGCCCAGCACGCGCTTGTACAGAGCGAAGGCTTCCTTGCAGTCACCGTTGAAGGTCAGGTAGGGAATGATTCTCATGGTGGATCTCCTGTCGTCAGGTTTCACGGTTGTCCGGACAACTGCGTGCGCAGGCGTTCTTCCTGCTCACGCAACTCGGGGGTCAGGCATTCGCCGAAATCCTCGGCTTCGAAGATCTGGCGAATCTCGATATCGCTGTCGCTGACCATCGGGTTCGGGCAGCGCTTGACCCAATCGATGGCCTCCTGCAGCGACTGGACCTGGAAGATCCAGAAGCCGGCGATCAATTCCCTGGTCTCGATGAAGGGACCCTCCACGACCGTACGCTGCTTGCCGGAAAAGCGTACGCGGGCCCCTTTGGAACTGGGATGCAGGCCCTCGGCGGCGAGCATCACCCCGGCCTTCACCAGTTCCTCGTTGTAGGCGCCCATGGCGGCCAGCAGTTGCGCGCTGGGCATTTCCCCGGCTTCCGATTCGGGGCTGGCCTTGACGATCACCATAAATCGCATGGCTGTTCTCCTGATGGTGGATGAGCCGTCCCTGTGGCGGCTCTACGGGTTAATCGAACGGCCGGGCACGGAATCGACAGGCCGCTGAAAATATTTTTCCAGCAATGCCGCTGGTCCGGTTCAGACGTTGCCCACAAGCGACTGTCGAGAAGGCCTGACGCCAATCGACTAAGCATAGAACTGTACCCCCACCGCTTCCCGGCGCCCTTGCCGGGCGGCACCGACCACAAGGAAACCTCGTGATGAACCAGCCCAACGTTGAACAACATGCCGTGGTATCGCGCCAGGAGTGGCTGGCGGCGCGTCGGGAACACCTGATCCAGGAGAAGGCCCTCAGCCGTCAGCGCGAGCAGCTCAGCGCCGCGCGGCGTGCCCTGCCCTGGCTGCGGGTCGACAAGGACTACCGCTTCGAAGGTGCCGATGGCCCGCGACGGCTGGCCGACCTGTTCGGCAACCACAGCCAGTTGATCGTCTATCACTTCATGTTCGGCGACGGCTGGGCCGAGGGCTGCCCCCACTGTTCGTTCCTGGCCGATCATTTCGACGGTGCCAACCTGCACCTGGCCCATCACGACGTTGCGTTCGTTGCCATTTCCCACGCGCCGTGGGCCCGGTTCCAGGCCTTCAGACGGCGCATGGGCTGGCGGTTCGAGTGGCTGTCCTCGGCCGGCAGCGACTTCAACCACGACTTCGGCGTGAGCTTTTCGCCCGAGGAACGGGCCAGCGGCCAGATCGACTACAACTACCAACGCCTCGCCGGCGGTGCCGAGGAAATGCCCGGGCTCAGCGTGTTCTACCGCAACAGCGAAGGTGAGATCTTCCATACCTATTCAACCTATGCGCGAGGCCTGGACATCCTGATCGGCGCGCACAACTTCCTCGACCTGACGCCCAAGGGACGCAACGAAGGCCCGATCATGAACTGGGTCCGGTTCCATGATCGCTACACCGACAGTGCCCGGCACGCCTGCTGCGGGTCCCATGGCGATAAATAATCAATGAGCCTGTTGCCACGTTCGTCATAAGATCGGCGTACGCTGACAAGTTCATGCCGGGCCTGCCCGTCACCAGCAATTCAGACCAGTCCTACAAAATATGCTGACTTTGCTCCCCTCCCCGGTCGAAAGTCCGGGGTTGGGCGGGCAAACACGACCATTCGTCAGCAGAACGGTTAATATCGAAAAGCTATTACTGCACTCTTTCCCCTATCAGCCCCTGTCAGAGAGGAACAATGGATTCTGCCGCCGTCTCGCTTGGTCAACGTTCGGATTTCGCCCTGGCCCTCTCGGGGGGCGGTGTCCGGGCCATGGTGTTTCATCTGGGGGTACTCAGGTATCTGGCCGAACAACAGGCGCTGGAGCGGGTCAGCCAGCTCTCGACCGTTTCCGGTGGCAGCCTGCTGGTGGGACTGCTGTTGCATGAGAACGGCGGGCAGTGGCCCGATTCGGCGCAGTTCTTGCAGCGGCTGTATCCGCTGCTGCGGGAAAAACTCTGCTCACGCAGCCTGCTGCTCAGTGGCCTGCGCCAGTTGCTCAATCCGCTGAACTGGCGCTTCCTGCTGTCGCGGGCCAA
Organism: Pseudomonas sp. Tof1; assembly: GCF_055390395.1. Lineage (NCBI taxonomy): Bacteria > Pseudomonadati > Pseudomonadota > Gammaproteobacteria > Pseudomonadales > Pseudomonadaceae > Pseudomonas > Pseudomonas sp. Tof1. Next base: position 3,558,819 of record NZ_AP024344.1, read on the forward strand.
CCTGCTGGCGTTGGGCCTGCGCAACGAATGGGGCGTGGATGGCCTGCTGTCGCAGGTCGGTGGCCGGCCGGACTGGTCGATCAACGGCACCACGGCCGAGAACGGCAAGCGCTTTCGCTTCAAGCGCAGCAACATGGGCGACTACTCCATCGGCTACGCCGCCACGAGCGACATGCCGTTGGCCGAGGCCCTGGCGGTTTCGGCGGCATTTCCCGGCGGCATCGGCCCGCTGGTGCTCGACAGCCGGCGCTTCAAATGGATGCAACGCGGCTGGGATGCGCCGTTGAACACGGCGGTGCCAACCAAACCGCCCTTCGCCAGGCTGCACCTGTATGACGGTGGTGTCTACGACAACCTCGGCCTGGAGCCGTTCTTCGACGCGGCCACCGGACGCAGCAAACGCTACGAATACCCGATCGTCGTCTGTGATGCCGGCGCACCACTCAAGCCGGGCTTCCAGGCCGGCGTACTGAGCCCCTGGCGGCTCAAGCGCATGGCCGACATCATGTCCGACCAGTCCCGGGCCCTGCGGATACGCAGCTTCGTCGAATACCTCGACCAGGCGCCCGGACGCGGCAGCTACCTGGGCATCGCCAGCGCGCTGATCGAGGCGCCGGCAGGCAGCGATGCGGCGTTTGCCGCAAGCTTCCCCACCAGCCTGAATCGCCTGAGCAACGAGGTCTTCGACCGTATCGCCCGGCATGGTCATGCCGTGGCGCGGGTCACCGACCGGCAATACGGCCTGTTGCCGGCAGTATCGGCGACAAGCCGCCCCCAGGAACCGGCCTGAGCGTCGCTCAAGGCAGCACCAGCACACCCAGGCTGGCACTGACCACCAGGGCGGTGCCGGCGAACTGCAGCGGCACCATCGGTTGGCTCAGCACCACGTAGCCGGCCAATGCACCGACCGCCGGTTCGACACTCATCAGGATGCCAAACGCCGAGGTTGGCATCCGCCGCAGTGCGATCATCTCCAGGCCATAGGGCAGCAGCGGTACGAACAGCGCCAGCCCGGCACAACTGGCCACCTGCAGCCACGGCAGGTGCCCTCCGCTTTGCCACAGCCCCAAGGGTGCGGTGATCACGGCAGCGGCCAGCAGCGACACCGACAGTCCTTCAAACCCCGAGAACAAGCTGCCGACCCGTTTCATCAGCAGGATATAGCCGGCCCAGCCCGCCGCCGAACCCAAGGCCAGCAGCAGCCCCAGGGGTTCACCGACCCAGCCCTGGTCATTACGCGCCAGGAGCAGTACGCCCAGCAGCGCCAGGAACGGCCAGACCAGCGCCCGCCAACGACGGATGGCCAGGCTCGCCACCAGCAGCGGCCCGAGAAACTCGATGGCGATCGCCAGCCCCAGGGGAATGCGTTGGATGGCGGCAAAAAAGCAGCTGGTCATCACCGCCATGGCCAGCCCCAGCCCGGCGGCGGCCCCCCAGCGCGACCACGAGTAACTGCGCAACCGCGGACGCACCAGCAGTCCCAGGATCGCCGCCGCCCAGCACAGGCGCAACCAGGTGGTACTGAAGGTTCCATAGCTGTCCATGGTTGGTGTCGACAGTGCCGCACCGAATTGCACGAAGAGCATCGACAGCACGCACAGCCCCGCGGCCAGCAACAGATTCCGGCGAGAGGTGCGTGCGACTGGGGGGTTCAGTACGGCGGCGTTGTCCTGCATGGCAAAAACTCCTGTCAATGAGCGCCTATCCTAGCCAGCCGGCCGACATTCAAATAAGCTGATATTCCTGATTCCAGCTTAAGGAATTCTGATAATGCGCGATCTCGACAGCAGCCTGCTGCGAACTTTCGCCACCGTCGCCGAGACCGGTACGGTCGGTGCTACCGCCCAGCGCCTGGGGCGGACCCAGGCCGCCGTCAGCATGCAACTGCGCCGCCTGGAGGAAGACCTGGAGCGGCGGCTGTTCGAACGCTCGCCCCGTGGCCTGCGCCTGACCGAGGCCGGTCATACCCTGCTGCCCTACGCCCACAGCATTCTCGGCACCGGTGCCGATGCCCGGCGGGCACTGGCGGCCAGCCAGGTGGCGGGCACGGTGCGCCTGGGCCTGCTGGAGGATATCGCCATCGGCAGCCTGCCGCGGGCCCTGCAACGGTTTTCCGCGGCCTATCCGCAGGTCAGCCTGGAAATCACCGTCGACAGCAGCGCAGCCATGTCCGCCCGGCTGCTCGAGGGTGCACTGGATATCGTCGTCGGCGACACCCATGGCATCAACGCCAGGCCCCAGGTGAGCTGGGAGTTGCCGCTGTTCTGGGTCGGCGCCCGTGGGTTGGTGCTCGAACCGACGCTGGACGCCCGGGTCCTGTCCCTGGTGACCTTCAGTGGCACCTGCCTGTGGCAGCCGCGGGTGGAGCAGCAACTGAAACAGGCCGGTATCGGCTGGCGGGTGGTGTGCAGCAGCACCAGCCTGCCGGCGGTGCAGTCGGCGGTCGAGGCCGGCCTGGGCATTGCGGTACTGCTCGAAGGCAACATCCGTACGCAAAGCATGCGGGTGCTGGGGGCTGCCGAAGGTCTGCCAGCCGCACCGGTGGTGACCTTCGGGCTCTACGTGCGCCCCGTCCCTGCCGTCCAGGCCCCGGCTGTCAGGGCGATGCAGCGATTTCTCGAAGAGGCGTTGAACATCCCCAGCGCCTGACTCACTCGCCCGCTGCGGCCAGCTCGAAACAGAACACCGCGCCCTTGCCGGGCACCGACAGCAGACGGATCTGGCTGTCGTGCAACTGCAGGATACGCCGCACGATCAACAGGCCGAGGCCGCCGCTGCGACGGTCGCCGTCCTGGTTGAAGGGACGCCGGAACAGGTTGTCCAGCAGCTTGGGCGGGATACCCGGCCCCGTATCGCTGACGGTCACCCGGACCTTGCCCGATGCATGCACCAGCGCCACCTCGATGCTGCCGCCTTCCGGGGTATGACGCAGGGCGTTGTCGATCAGGTTGGTCAGCACCCGTTCGATCATGCCGAGGTCGGCACTCACCATCGCCGCACCGCGCGGCAGTACCGCCAACAGCTTCGAATGGCGGGTTTCGGCCATCAGCTCGAATTTCTGGAACACGTCCTGGATCAGGTCGCTGAGGGAGAAATCCTCCCGTTCCAGACGCACCTCGCCATGCTCCAGGCGCGCCAGTTCGAACAGGGCCTGGGCCAGTTGCCGGACCTTGTTGCTCTGCGCCAGCGCGGTGCCCAGGTAACGCTTGCGCTCGTCCGGCGCCAGCAGCTCGCCCTTGAGCGACAGGGTTTCCAGGTAACCGTGCAGGGACGCCAGTGGCGTACGCAGGTCATGGGAGATGTTCGCCACCAGCTCGCGCCGGTCCTGGTCGAGTTGGGTCAGGGCCCGCCACTGTTCGCCGATACGCACCGCCATCTGGGCGAAACTCGCTTCCAGCACCTCGATTTCGTTGCCCCCCCCGAACCGGCAAGAGGCAGTGTCGGCGGGTTGACCGGGGCGGCATCGGTGTCGAAATCGCGCATGGTCTCGGTCAGGCGACGCAGTGGCCGGGTGATCAGGCGAAAGGCAATCAGACCGGCGATCAACCCCAGCAGTGCCACCAGGCCCATGGCCCACAGCGTGGTGCGCAACACCGTGCTGGCACTCACGCGCGCCGCCAGGCGGTCATGCTCCTCGCCCTGCAGGACCACGTAGAGATAGCCCAACGCCTTGCCGCCACCGTGCAGCGCGGCGGCGCTGAACACCTTGCGTCCATCGGTACTGCGCGGGTCATCGCCCAGAATCGGCAGCGGCTGGCCGTCCAGCAGGCGCCGGATCGGCTCCAGGTCGACCTGGTCACGCTTGAGATGGCCCTGGGGCGCGGCGTCGCCAGTGATCCGCCCGCTCGGATCGAGCAGGTACACCTCGACGCTGGGGTTGACGTTCATCAGTTGGCCGAACAGCGCCCGCACACCGTCCATGGTCAGGCCCTCGGTACCCACCAGGCGGTTTTCCAGGGCGATGCTGCGGGCCAGGTCGCGGGACAGCCCCTGCACCACCTCCTTTTCGTGCATGTCGCTGGCGCGCACCTGCAGCCACACCGAGGCGCCGCAGCAGGCCAGCAGCAGGATCGAGAACACCACGGACAGGCGCTGGGACAGGCTCAGGTTCATTCGGCACGCCCCGCGGGAGCAAAACGATAACCGCGGCCCCAGACCGTGAGAATCCGTTCGGGCTGTGCCGGATCGACCTCGATCTTCGCCCGCAGGCGGTTGATATGGGTGTTGACCGTGTGTTCGTAGCCATCGTGCTGGTAACCCCAGACCTGGTTCAGCAGATCCAGGCGTGAATACACCGTACCGGGGTTCTTCATGAAGAAGTGCAGCAGGTCGAACTCCCGTGGCGTCAGGTCCAGTGCCTGGCCGTCGAGCCGGGCCTCGCGGGCCAGCGGGTCCAGGCTCAGGCCGTTGAGTTCGAGACTGCCGGCGTCGACCTTGAGGCTCCTGGCCAGGGCATCGACCCGCCGCAGCAGGGCCTTGACCCGCGCCGCCAGCTCGAGCATCGAGAACGGCTTGGCCAGGTAGTCGTCGGCGCCCAGCTCCAGGCCCAGCACCCGATGCATCTCGCTGGAGCGGGCGCTGGTGATGATGATCGGCGTGTAGCGCGCCATGGCCCGGGCCTGGCGGCAGATTTCCAGGCCATCGACGCCCGGCAGCATCAGGTCGAGGATCAGCGCATCCCAGCCGCCCTTCTCCAACTGTGCCAGGCCCAGATTGCCGTCGGCACAATGGGTGACCTCGTAGCCCTCGTCCCGCAGGTGCAGGCTCAGCAGCCCGGCCAGGTGCAGGTCATCCTCGACGATCAGAATGCGTTTGGGTGAATCCATGGTGTGACGTTCCTGCAGGTGAAATATCCGGGACGTTCACAGCATATGACGTCCGCCCCATTGTGCCGAATCGGCAGGGGGAAAATGTTCACGATTAATTTAACTTTGCGGGAGGATTTGGCGACCGTTGCCGGCCGACACTGAAAGCCTGATCAATTGCCGTGGAGATCATGCCATGTCCAGCAGAAGACGCTTTCTTCTTTCCAGTGCCGCCGCCCTGCTCGCCGCCGGTTTCGTCGACTGGCGCGCGGTGGCCGCCACCCTCGGCGGCAACGCTGCCCCAGGCGTCACGGACGAGACCTTCGAGGTCAACCACAGCGACGCCGAATGGCGGGCGATGCTGAACGACAGCCAGTACCAGGTGCTGCGCCATGAGGGCACCGAACGCCCCTACAGCAGCCCCCTCAACGATGAACACCGCGCCGGTGTCTTCGCCTGCGTCGGCTGCCGGCAGACGCTGTTTTCCTCCTCGGCCAAGTTCGACAGCCACACCGGCTGGCCGAGCTTCACAGCGCCGCTGGAGAACGCCGTCGGCACCCGTCGCGACAGCTCGCTGGGCATGGTCCGCACCGAAGTGCATTGCCATCGCTGCGGCGGCCACCTGGGCCACGTGTTCCCCGACGGGCCGGCACCGACCGGCTTGCGCTACTGCATGAACGGCGTGGCGATGAGCTTCACGCCGCGTGCGGGCTGAGCGGCTGGGCCTGTTCGCGGGCAAGCTCTGCTCCTACAGGGACCAACCCCAGCCAGAGCCCCACGGCCGGCAACGTTTCAACTTCATCGACAAGGATCTGCATCATGTTTTTAATCATCCTGGCGTACCTGGGCGGTCTGCTGACCATCCTGAGCCCGTGCATCCTGCCGGTGCTGCCCTTCGTGTTCGCCCGCTCCGGCGAATCGTTGCGCCGCAGCGGCCTGCCGCTGCTGTGCGGCATGGCCCTGACCTTCGCCCTGGTCGCCACCCTCGCCGCCGTCGGCGGTGGCTGGGTGGTGCGGGCCAATCAGTACGGGCGCTGGCTGGCGATGGCGCTGATGGCCTTCTTCGCCATCACCCTGCTCTTCCCCCACCTGGCCGATCGCCTGGCGCGGCCGCTGGTTTCGGCCGGTGACCGGCTGTCACGCTCGGCCCAGGCGGAAAGCGGGCAGCCGAGCGTGCGCTCGTCGTTCGTTCTCGGTATCGCCACCGGTCTGCTGTGGGCTCCCTGCGCCGGGCCGATCCTCGGCCTGATCCTCACCGGTGCGGCCCTGCAGGGCGCCAACATCGGCACCACGCTATTGCTGCTGGCCTACGCCGCCGGTGCCGCCACCTCCCTGGCCGGTGCCCTGCTGGTCGGTGGTCGGGTATTCAGCGCGATGAAACGCAACCTCGGGACCGGCCAGTGGCTACGCCGCGGTCTCGGCGCGGCGATGCTCGCCGGGGTGGCGGCGATCGCCCTGGGCCTGGACACCGGCCTGCTGACCCGGGTCTCGACGGTCGCCACTGCCGGCATCGAGCAGAAACTGCTGGATACCTTCAACCCGGCGCCGCAGCCAGGCGCAATGATGGCGGCGGTGGTTCACGATGAACAACCGGCCGGCAGCATGATGGCCATGGCCGCCAAAACGTCGACTGAACGCCCCCTGCCGGTCGAAGGCACCCTGCCCGATCTCTCCGGCGCCGTGCAGTGGCTCAACTCGGCCCCCCTGAGCGCCGCCGAACTCAAGGGCAAGGTGGTGCTGATCGACTTCTGGACCTACTCCTGCATCAACTGCCTGCGCAGCCTGCCCTACGTCAACGCCTGGGCACAGAAATACCACGACCAGGGCCTGGTGGTGATCGGCGTGCATGCTCCGGAGTTCGCCTTCGAACGCGACATCGACAATGTACGCCAGGCCGTGAGCAAGCTGGGGATCCGCTATCCGGTGGCGATCGACAATGACTACGCCATCTGGCGTGGCTTCAACAACCAGTACTGGCCGGCGCACTACTTCATCGATGCCCAGGGCCGGGTGCGCTACCACCACTTCGGCGAAGGCGACTATGCCGGCTCCGAGCAGGTGATCCAGCAACTGCTGGCCGAAGCCGGCAACCGGAACGTCTCCGGCGGCGTGGTCAGCACCCAGGCCAGCGGTGTGATGCAGGCGGCGGATGAAGCCGAAGTGAAATCGCCGGAAACCTACATCGGCTATGACCGTGCCGAGCATTTTGCTTCCCCGGGCCAGCAGCTCGCCGACCAACCCAAGACCTATGACGCGCCCCGGCAACCGCAGCTGAATCAGTGGGGCCTGGCGGGCAACTGGACCGTGCGCCCGGAACAGGCGGCCTTGAACCAGGCAGGCGGCTCTATCGTTTTCCGCTTCCATGCCCGTGACCTGCATCTGGTGCTCGGCCCTTCCGCCAGCGGCCAACCCGTTCGCTTCAAGGTGCAGGTCGATGGCAAGGCGCCGGGCGCGGACCACGGCACCGATACCGACGCCAACGGCCAGGGCACGGTGACCGAACAGCGCCTGTATCAGTTGGTGCGCCAGGCCGGTGACGTCGGCGACCACACCTTTTCCATCGAATTTCTCGACCCCGGTGTGCAGGCCTACGCCTTTACCTTCGGTTGATTGCCAAGAGGATGCATGAAATGAGCAAGTCCATGATGCAGAAAAAAAACGTCTCGCCGCTGTTGACGATGGCCGCTGTGGCCGGCCTGGCCCTGTCGATCCTGCTGGTGCAGCGCCTGGCCTTTGCCGCCGAGCCGGCGGTGCAGATCGCTCCGCCGGCGCTGGATGAGCCGGCCACCGCCGGCCAGGCCACGGCCGTGTTCGCCGGCGGCTGCTTCTGGGGTGTCCAGGGCGTGTTCCAACATGTGCGCGGGGTGCAGAACGTGGTGTCCGGCTATGCCGGCGGCGCGGCGGGTACCGCCCATTACGAACAGGTTGGCGAAGGCGATACCGGGCATGCCGAATCAGTACAGATCACCTACGACCCGAGCCAGGTCAGCTATGGCAAGCTGCTGCAGGTGTTCTTCTCGGTGGCCCACGACCCGACCCAGCTCAACCGCCAGGGGCCGGACAGCGGCACGCAGTACCGCTCGGCGATCTTCCCGGTGAACGCCGGGCAGGAAAAGATCGCCCAGGCATATATCGCGCAGTTGGATGGCGCCAGGGTGTTCCCGTCGAAGATCGTCACCCGGATCGAGGACAACAAGGTGTTCTATCCGGCCGAGGGGTATCACCAGAACTACCTGACCTTGCATCCCTACGTGCCCTACATCGCCATCAACGACCTGCCGAAGGTGGAGAACCTCAAGCGCATGGAGCCGCAGTGGTATCGGGAAGATCCGGTGCTGGTGCCGGATATACGGTGATCCTGAGGGCCTCTTCGCGGGCAAGCCCGGCTGCTGCAGGTTGTGCCGTACAGGGCTGTTTGTTCTGCACGTTCCTGTAGGCGCCGGGCTTGCCCGCGAAAGCGACGGAGCAGGCACCACCTATTTCAAACGGTGCCTCGCCCCTCAGGGATAACGCCGTTTGTCCGGCGCGGGCGGGAAGTACTGGTACAACCAGGTCTCGCTCAAGGTCCGCTCGCCGCTGCGAATGAACAGTCGCATCTCCACCGGGTCGACGCTGTCGTTGGTCGGGTACCAGTCGAAGATCACCCGGTAGCCGCCGATCTCATCCAGCTTGAGGACACTGAAATCCTTCACCTGACCATTGGAGGTGGTGACCACCGGCTCGATCCCGCTCCCCTCCGGCAGCCGCTCCAGCCCGCCGCCGTTGAAGTCCACGGCAAAACGCCGGGCCCAGACTTCGGGGTAATGCTCGCCCGGCGCCCAGCCCTCGGTGAAACCACCCATGCCCGAGCGCGTCGCATGCACCCGTGCCAGCGGTGTACCCACCGGCGGCAGCGCGCTCCAGTACAGCTTGTAGCCGTAGCTCAGCGAGTCACCGGCCTTGACCGGCTGCTTCGGGGTCCAGAAGGCGACGATGTTGTCCATGGTTTCGCCGGTGGTCGGGATCTCCAGCAACTGCACCGAGCCCTCGCCCCAGGGCGTGGTCGGCTCGACCCACAGGCTCGGCCGGCGGCTGTACCAGTCCACGGTGTCCTGGTAGCTGGCGAATTCGTGGTCGGTCTGCACCAGGCCGAAGCCCTTGGGGTCCTTGTCGGCAAACGCATTGAACTGCAGCTTGGCCGGGTTGTTCAGCGGTCGGCAGATCCACTCGCCATTGCCACGCCACATCGCCAGGCGATCGGAATCGTGGATCTGCGGATGGATGGTGTCGCACATGCGCCGCTCGTGAGTACCACAGCTGAACATGCTGGTCATCGGCGCAATGCCCAACTGCTCGATATCCACCCGCGCGTTGACATGGGCCTCGACCATCATCACCACCTGCTCGGCCTGGCAATCGATATCGAAACGGTAGGCGCCGGTGGCGCTCGGCGAGTCGAGCAAGGCATAGACCACAAAACGCGTGCTGTCCCTGGCCGGCGTCTCGAACCAGAACTTGGTGAAGTCCGGGAACTCCTCACGTTTGTGCGCATAGGTGTGGATCGCCAGCCCGCGCGCCGAAAGGCCGTACTGACCGGTCTTGTCCACTGCGCGGAAATAGCTGGCACCGAGAAAGGAGACGATATCGTGGCGATCGATTTCCGGGGCCTTGAACAGCTTGAAGCCGGCAAAACCCAGGTCGCCCTTGAGCTGGGACGGGTCGATACCGCTGCTGGCGTAATTGAACAGCGGCGGCCGGAAATGCACTTCCCGCGCCTGGCGCGTCTTCGCATCGACGCTGTACATGCGCACCGGCTGCCTGAAGCCCATGCCGACGTGGAAGAACTGCACATCCAACTGACCCTTGAGCTCATTCCACAGCGAATGCCGGGCGTCGTACTGGATCGCATTGAACTGCTGCGGGTCATGTTCGCCAGCGTCGGCGGCAGCACCTGCCGCGTACTGACATAAGGTTTGCCAGCGAGTCCCTTCGCCTGGGCCTGCAACGCCTCGAAATCAAAATGTTCGATGTCACCGTCCGCGGTGGCGGCGAGCGCCCGTGCCGCGAACAAACCGCTGGCCGACAGGCCGGTATAGGCCGCCAGGGCCATGGAAGCTTTCAGGAGATTACGGCGATGCATAAAAAGACCTGTACTGAGGACGATCCGGACACCGCAAACGCAAGGTGTCGGACAGGGGAATCAGCCACTTCGCACGACCAGCGGCTGCAAGCAAACAGATACCAAATCCTGAGGAACGTTCGCAATCTCTTTGAAAAACTTGATGACAGGCTTTATTCAGCAAAGGTGTGGCTAGATGTTTCAAGCCTCGATCCGATATCGGGGCGCTCCCCTTAACGACCGCCAGGAAAACATGAAAATTTCTTCAGAAAGCTTTCACTGGTTTGTTGGCAAAATCCCACGCCTGTTGTGAAGGTCCGTACGAGGCAACCGCAATGACCCGCATCCTGACCATCGAAGATGATGCTGTAACCGCCAAGGAAATCGTGGCTGAACTGAGCAGCCATGGGCTTGAAGTGGACTGGGTGGACAATGGCCGTGAAGGCCTGGTACGCGCCGTGAGCGGCGACTACGACCTGATCACCCTCGATCGCATGCTGCCGGAACTCGATGGCCTGGCCATCGTCACCACCCTGCGGACCATTGGCGTCGCCACGCCGATCCTGATGATCAGCGCCCTCTCCGATGTCGACGAGCGCGTGCGTGGCCTGCGCGCCGGCGGCGACGACTACCTGACCAAGCCCTTCGCCTCCGACGAGATGGCCGCCCGGGTCGAGGTACTGCTGCGGCGCAAGAGCCCGGCCCGGGAGTTCGAGACCTCGCTGCGGGTCGCCGACCTGGAACTGAACCTGATCAGCCGCGAAGCCACCCGCGCCGACCAACTGCTCAGCCTGCTGCCCACCGAATACAAGCTGCTGGAGTTCCTGATGCGCAACACCGGGCAGATCCTCTCGCGGATGATGATCTTCGAGGAAGTCTGGGGTTATCACTTCGACCCGGGCACCAACCTGATCGATGTACACATCGGCCGCCTGCGCAAGAAAATCGACAGTCCCGGCCTGCCACCGCTGATCCGCACGGTACGAGGCTCCGGTTATGTCATTGCCGAACCCCTCTAAGGGCTGGCGCTCGTCCACCAGCCGCCTGCTGGCGCTTTACAGTTTCCTCTTCGTGGCCTGGAGCTGCAGCCTGATGGGCGTGCTCTACTACGAGGTCTCCGGCTACCTCGACACGCTGGCGCGCCACTCGCTGATGCAGCGCCAGCACCTGTTCTCGCGCTTCCAGGGCCAGCAGTTGCTGGACGCGCTGACCACCAGCATGACTTTCGACATGCGCGGGGTCGACGCCTACGGCCTGTTCAACGAACAGAAAATGCACCTCAGCGGGCCGATCAAGCAAATGCCGCCGGACCTGATCATGGACGGCCACATCCACGAACTGACCAACTGCATCGATTCCGACGACCCCAACCTGCCCCAGGACAGTTGCGACGCCGTCGCCACCCAGACCCATGACGGCCGCTGGCTGCTGCTGGTGCGTGACAACGGCTCGCTGTTCGGCGTGACGCGGATCATCCTCCATGCGCTGTTCTGGGCGGTGTCGCTGACCATTCTGCCCGGCATTGCCGGCTGGCATCTGCTGCGGCGTCGGCCGATCCGCCGTATCCGGGCGATCCAGGCCAGCGCCGAAGCGATCGTCGCCGGCGACCTCGGCCACCGCCTGCCACTGTCCAACCGCCGCGACGAGCTGGACATGCTGGCGGCCATCGTCAACGCCATGCTCGACCGCATCGAGCGGCTGATGAACGAGGTCAAGGGCGTCTGCGACAACATCGCCCACGACCTGCGCACCCCGCTGACCCGCCTGCGCGCGCAGCTCTACCGCATCCAGCAGCAGGCCCCGCACGACTCTCCCGAGGCCCTGCAACTGGACGGCGTGATTGCCGAGACCGACACCCTGATGGCGCGCTTCAAGGGGCTGTTGCGGATCTCCGAGCTGGAAGACCACCAACGCCGTTCCGGCTTCGTGGTGCTCGACCCACTACCGCTGCTGCGCGAGTTGCATGACTTCTACCTGCCCCTGGCCGAAGAAGCGCAAATCAGCCTGCGCCTGGAGTTGCCGCAAGTGTTGCCGCACATCACCGGCGACCGCGCCCTGCTCTTCGAGGCCCTGGCGAACCTGCTGAGCAACTCGATCAAGTTCACCCCGCCGGGCGGTGAAGTAGTGCTGCTGGCGGCCAGCGACCAGGGCAGCACACGGATCGAGGTGATCGACACCGGCCCGGGCATTCCACCCTCGGAGCGCGATGCGGTGTTCCAGCGTTTCTACCGCTGCGATGACGGCAACCAGCACAGCGGCTTCGGCCTGGGCCTGTCGATCGTCGCGGCGATCATCAGCCTGCATGGCTTCAACCTGAAGATCGGCACCGGCGAGCGAACAGGCGCCCGGCTGATTCTGGAGTGCCGGGACAACCTGATCGCCGTCGACTAGCCGACGCAGACGGCGCGACGGATCGCGAATGCCCTTTGCGGTTGTGCGAGTGAAGGATGGATCATTCCTTGCTCAGGTCCACCAGGGGCGTACCGCGCACTTCCGTCTTGCGCCCATCCTGGATCTGGGTCACCCGCTGCACCGCCTGATCCACGGCCGCCTTGTCCGCCAGCAGGCTATAGCTGATCTGGAACTGCCGCTTCTGCCCGGCACCGATGGTCGGCACCAACCCCAGCGGACGCTGGTAACGACGGTTATAGGAAAAGCTGGTGCCCGGCTCCAGCCCGGTCACGTAGCCCTGGCCCTGGGTGTCGGTGTTCTTCCACAGGGAGAACACCGGCAACTGTTGTGTGTTGAAGCCGACCGACACCCCGAGGTTAGCGGCCTTGTTGTGCAATACCGCCAGGGTATCGCCCTTGGCATCGGCGTAGGGCACGACGTTGTAGACCGTCTCGTCGTAGTCCCGGGTTGGCGCGCGGTAGGTCTGCCAGTCCGGCAGGTCGCCCTTGGCCTTGTCGTTGAACGGTGACACCTGCTTCACCGGCGCAACGAAACGCGCGCCCTGCTCCAGGAACGGCGTGCTGAAGTTGTTGTGGTACAGCGCCTGGTATTCCTTCGGATAGTCGCCGTTGTTGGTCAGCGTGTCATTGAGCGCAAAGCTCACGCTACCGGGCAACGTCGACAGTTCGGTGACCACGGAGAAGTCGACTTTCTTGAACGCCTGCTCCTTCAATTCGCCCTGCAGGCGAATGGCGTAAGGCGGTTGTTCATCGATATGCAGGGTGACCCTGTTGGCCGGAATATTCGCCGCCCGGCCGTGCAAGGTGAGCAATTCGCCGTTGTCCAGCCCCGGGTGACCGACCCACTCATAGCCGCAACGCACCACCAGTTCGTTGAACCCCTCCAGCCAGCCCAGGCCGCCACGGCCGTTGAGTTCGATGAAGGCCGGGTTGACCACCTCCTTGACCGGAGAATCCCAGCCCATGCGCACATTGCCCACGGAGGCGTGCAGAACGTTCATGCCCCGGGTCGGGACCACCGAGAGCTTCATCGTGCCGTTGTCGATGTCGACAATGCTGACCCCTTCCTGGCGGCCGCCGTGCAAGGTGCGCAGGGTTATGGAGAACGGCTTGGCGGTCTTGATCCCCAGTTGCTGGCTGGTGATCTGGCGGTTCTGCGCAGGGGTGTCGCTGTCGAGCAGCACATAGTCCCAGGCCAGGGCGTGGGAAGCGGTGGTCAGAGCGGTAACGCCGAAAATCAGTCGGAGGGTGTTCATGGGCGGTCCTTATTGGAATTGTTCGACTTTTATAAACCTAGTGAAACGATTCAGCAAGTCAAACAAGGGACAGACACTCCGACAGGCCAACCCAGCTGGCCTGCTCTGGACAGGCCTTCCCGAGCTAGATCGACAGCACCCATCGATGCCGATCATCCCCTACTTCTTCCTGCGGCGCCTGCTCGATCCGGAATCCGCAACGAGACAGCACCTTGGCTGAGCCGATATTGTTCTTGTAGACATACGCCACCAATTGCTTGAGCTTCCAGTGTTGCCGGGCCTGCTGAATCAGATGCCTCAAGGCCAGTGTGGCAAGCCCCTGCCCGCAAACGTCCCCAGCGACCCGGTAACCGACTTCAGCGATGCCTTTGGACGAGTCGATATCTTTCAGATTGGCCCGGCCGACGATCCTGCCGCTGGGGTCCTCCAAAACGAACGGATGCCAGATGCCCTTGGCAAAGCCGGACAGATAGTCCTCGATATGCACGGTGACGCCCTGCAATGAGTAGAAGGCTGGATCGCGTGCATCGATGCGTGATTCGAACCATTCACGATTATGGGTTTCGAATGCCAGCAAGGCCTGGGTATCGGTGCCCTCCAGCCTGCGCACTCTGAATGAACTCATTGATCTCCCTCTCCCTGATGCGCAATGTTCCGATTTCTTGTTACTGTTTGCAGACACAGCCGTTGGATTTTATTCAGTGTGTCGAACGCGAGAAATGATGGGCCTGCGACGTGAAGGTGCGCCTAGCCCCTGTCCAGGCCTTCGTTTTCCTGCGCAGGTGGCCACGGTATAGCGACTCCCCCCTCATGAACAGAACGAAATGAGCGCACTGCACAATCTCGTGGAACAGGCCTACGAGCAGGCCAAGCATGGCAAGTGGGATCCACTGCTGTCAGAGTGGAACGAGTGGCCGCAGATTGCACGGCGCTGCTGCCATTATCAAAAAGCCTCTTCCGGTTGGACCTTTCTGCACCAGGCCGCCTACTTCGGTCATGAAGCCGCCTGCCGGGCATTGATTCGTGCCGGTGCCTCGCTAGACAGCATGACTGGCAAGGAGCAGACGGCGGCGGATATCGCCCGGGATCAGGGGCACTCCAGGCTGGCCGAGCTTTTGCGGCGGGCGGCGCAAGTCAGCAAGGTTCACTGGGTCAGCCCCAATGATCCGGACCTGCTGCCCAGCAGCAGCGCGTGGAGCGAAGCCACGGAGCGTCGTGCGCAAGAAGCCATGCTGGTGGCCTATGCCGGCGGCGTGGTCAGGATTGCCAAGGGCGCCAGGTACTTTGCGGACTCGTTCGAACGCACCCTGGTGGGCTGGCACGGTACTTATGATCCGCCTTGCGGGATGGACGGCGAATCGGCTCTACCCATCGCCTAGGCTATGTACGCCAACGTCTGCCTTGGCATCCGCTGAAGGAGCGTCATCCATGAGGTCCGTTGACACGAACCGTCTGAAAATCTGGCAAGCCCTCTCGTCGCTGTTTCTCGATACCGAGATCGACCCGCTGACCTACGACGCCATTGCACGAGCCATCCGGGAGTCCGGCTATTCGCAGGAAGAGGTCCAGCGCATCTTGTGGAACGAGGTTTTTCCGGTTCTGCAGGCGAACCTCAAGTGTGTCGCCGGGGAATGGGCCGGCTGGTCGGATGCCTGGCTTGTGGAAAATCTCAGGGTGGTCGACGAGCCGCAGTCCAGGCACCCGCGTGGCTTGGTTGCCAGGGAAATCGGGAAGTGTTGGCAGAATATCATCCGGGCACTCGGCAAAACCGATACCGTTGCCGGGCAATAGCCGCGTATCATGGAATGGCTATTAGCCACTATCTATTCGCTCACCCGGCAGATGGATTCGAAGCCAACCCGAAGCCCTTCTCTTCCATGACAACAGGACGTTCCATGCACCCGTTGAAAACCCTTCTTGCCACCAGCCTGCTGGTCCTTGCCGGCTGCGCCAGCCAGCCACCCGTGCCGCCACCGGAGTTTTCGGGGCTGGAGCAGTCGGACAAGATCGCCATCCAGGACCTGCGCCCCCACAGTGAGAGCGAAAAAGAGATTTTCAGTCTGCTGATCACCAGTGATGCCTATGCCATCTATCGTGTAGCGGACACCGCGACCAAACCCACAGGCCCGCGGCTGCTGGCCCACCGAGCTTATGAAACGCTGCCGGAACTGGGCAGTCAGCCATCGATCAAGGTGCTGCACTTCGTCACCTATGCCAACCTGCAATCGCAACTGCGCAAGAACGCGCTGCTGGCCGGCTTCACCGGCCCGATCGGCGTAGCGCTGATGGCGGACAAGAGCTTTCCGGCCGGAGACGTCCTGACCACCCGGATCGACAGTCAATCGCTGGACAAGACCGAAGGCAAGGAGGAATACACCCGGGCGTACTTCAGTGCAGAGGAAAACCCGAAAAAGTCTCCGGTGAATCTCATCTATATCGATACGGAAATACTGGGCAAACGCGTCACCACCCGCTGCCTGGTTCCACCGATCGCCTCCAAGCCTCATCTGTTTCTGGTCGAGGCCTATGACATGTGCATTTCCAATCACCTGGCGCTGTATCACGCCAACAACCAGTCGCAAGATACGGCAGCCAAGTAACGGGTCAGGGCGGACTTATTGGGCAAAGTTCACATAAGTTCGCTCCCAAGTTCCTCTCGAAGTAGCCAAGGCCCCTGATCTGTCCCGGATCAATGGGCCAAGCACCCTCCTCGCGCAGTGAAAGTTTTTCCTTTCGATCATGGCGCTTTGCTTTGATTGAACTACCTTTTCACACAAGGACCGAGCCATTCCGGCTTGTATCACCCCAAGTTGTTTTCAACGATCAGTCGGCGAATCAGTCAGACCTGTTCCCCTGATCGTGCGCGGTATCGAGGATATTGCTGGCGTCATTGGTGGTTAGTGTGGGGGGGCAGTTCTGGGGTAACCCAGTCAGCCCACGGACGGCCTGTTCGGCGAGGGTGTACCTATCATGATTTATCGTACCGTGCCTGCTTTCAGGACAATTGTTCAAGGCCTGTTATGGATGGGCCTTGGGATGGAAGCGGCCCAGGCCGCGGCGGGAAACTGTTCGCAACTGGCCAGTTTGCCCACCGTGTTCGAGGTGGGCCAGGGGCTTCAGGATGAACTGCGGATGCCGGTGCCCATTACGCAACTGGCCGTGGGCGACCCGAAGATCGCCGATGTACAAACCAGCGGCGGCAGTGCCTTCATTCTCACCGGCATGGCTCCAGGCGCCACCAGCCTGATGGTCTGGACCGCCTGCTCGCCGACGCCACGCCAAAGCATGGTGTTCGTCAAGGGCAAGGCCACCGCGGCGCTGACCAGCGTCTCGACGGTCCCTTCCGAAGACCCGCTGCTGCCGAGCCAGGTGCAGACCGATATTCGCTTCGTCGAAGTCAGCCGCAGCAAACTCAAGGAGGCCAGTACCTCGATCTTCGGCAAGAGCGGCAATTTCCTGTTCGGTTCGCCGGGCACGGTGCCCGGCGTGACGGTGACGCCCGGCCAGATTGGCCGCCTGGCGCCCAACATCCCCCTCAACAACGACTCGTTCAATATCGGCATTGGCGGCGGCAATGTGCTGGGGCTGATCAACTCCCTGGAGGGCAGCGGTTTCGCCTATACCCTCGCACGCCCGAGCCTGGTGGCCCTCAGCGGCCAGAGTGCGAGCTTCCTGGCCGGGGGTGAAGTGCCGATTCCGGTACCCAGTTCGGGCAGCGATACCATCTCCATCGAGTACAAGGAATTCGGTGTCCGCCTGACCCTGACCCCGACCATCATCGGCAGCGGTCGCATTACCCTGAAAGTCGCCCCCGAAGTCAGCGAGCTGGACTACTCCAATGGCGTGCAGATCTCCGGCATCGTGGTCCCGGCGCTGACCGTGCGCCGTACCGACACCAGCATTTCCCTGGCCGATGGCGAAAGCTTCGTCGTCAGCGGCCTGATCAGCAGCCGCAACACCGCCCAGGTGAACAAGTTTCCGGGGCTGGGCGACATTCCCGTGCTTGGCGCATTCTTCCGCAACAACACGCTCAACCGTGACGAACGCGAACTGCTGATGATCGTCACGCCGCACCTGGTTCAACCCCTGGCGGCCAACGCCAAGCTGCCCTCGCTGCCTGGCGAGCAACTGCGCAATTACGACCCGAACTTCTACCGCATGTACTTCCTCGAGAGCGGTGACTTCGACAATCGCATGGGGCTTTCGCAATGAAAACGGTGATGGCGCTGGCGGCAACGGTGCTGCTCACGGGCTGTGCCAGCAATACCCTGTCTTCCCGACCGGCCAGCTGCACGCCTCCCCCTTCGGATCAGCAGTTGACCCTGAACCTGGCCGACGAAATGATCAACGATGGCCGCCTGTATGCCAGCCTGGCGAACCTGGAAGGCCTGCCCGACGACCTGGTCCAGGTTCGCCTGCGCAAGGCTCGCATACTGCGCATGCTCGGCCGCAGCGACGCCGAACCCTTGTACAAGGGGCTGCTCGGCACTTGCCTGGCGGCCGAAGGCGAGCATGGCCTGGGTCAGTTGGCGGCGGCCCGAAACGATAATGCCACTGCCCTGGACCATCTTGAACGGGCCGCGAGGATGGCGCCCACCGATGAAAAGATCCGCAATGACCTGGGGGTCGTCTACCTCAACCAACGGCGGATCAACGATGCACGCTTCGAGTTTCTGACCGCCCTGGAGCTCAAGCAGTCAGACTCGCTGGCCGCCTTCAACCTGGTGACACTGTTGATCTATCAGGATAACTGGAAGCAGGCCGCGGAGCTGGCGAGCCGTTCCAACCTGAGCCCGAAACAGGTCACCGAGGCGCAATCCCGGGCGGCGAAACTCAAGGCCCAGGCTCGGAACGTAGCGGCTGTCGAGGGCGCGCGCCCGGGCGCCGATGCCGCTCCCGGCAGTGCGATCAAGTAGAGACGAGGAGTCGAGATGAATACCAAGAGGTTGTTGATGGTGTCCCTGGCCTGCCTGTCCACGAGCGCCTGGGCGATTGACCCGGGCCCCTCGTCAGAGCAGCAGCAGGACACTGAACGCTGGCTGCAACTGCAGATTCGCGGTGTGGTGGCCTCTCCTCAACTGCAGACCGCCTCGGCCGCCGAACGCGACCTGGCCATGCAACGCTGGCTCAACAGTTTCAACTATCCCATCCCCGAGCGTTACCAGCAGAAGGAATCGGGCAGCGTCAGCGGCAAATGAGCCAGCGCCGGTGTCATGGATCGGCGTTCGGCGATCATGGACTGCCGAAGGCCTGGAACACCCCGATCATGGCCGGGCCGATCGCAATCAGGAAGAAGCTCGGCCACAGGCAGAAAATCAGCGGGAAGATCAGCTTGGTACCGATTTTCGCGCCGGCCTCCTCGGCCGCCTGGGTACGCCGGTCACGGAACTCGTCGGCATAGATGCGCAGGGTTTCGGCCACGCTGGTACCGAAACGAATGCTCTGCGCCAGCAGACTGACCAACCCCTGCACATCCTCCAGCCCGGTACGCACCGCCAGTTGCTTGAGCGCCTCGGTGTTGCTGACCCCGGCACGGATCTGCGCATTGACCAGCGCCAGTTCCTCGGCCAGCTCGACCTGGCTGACCGCCATTTCCTCGGCCACCCGCTCGATGGTCGTCGGCAGGGCCAGCCCCGACTCCACGCAGACCACCATCAGGTCCAGCGCATCGGGAAAGGCCGCCCGCAAACGCCGTTGCCGCCGTTGCTTGCGCTTGCCGACGTACAATGCCGGCAGCAGCCAGGCGACACCCGCCACCAGGGTCAGCAACAGCAAACCAAGGGCCAGGGAAAGCCTGGGCACCAGCGGCAACACCAGCACCCCGAGCCCCAGCAGCAGCAAGGGCAGCAGCAAGCGCACCGCCCAGTACACCTGCACCGCTGAAGACGAGCGATACCCGGCGTGGATCAACAGCAGTTGGGTGGCGGACGCCTGCGCCGTCTCGGTCGAACCGAACTGCTGCCCCACCCGCTCCAGCAGCACCTGCAGGCCACCCGGCACCTCTGCTCCCACCGTGCCGCCGATATGTCCGCGCTTGATCGATGCCAGGCGACGCTGCATCGGATCCTGCAGCCCCATCAGCAACAGGATGACGGTGACCACCGCCAGCACCGTGCTCAAACCGATCGCGCTGACGAACAACAGGCGAGCCAGCGCCTCATTCTCCGTCACCCGACTGAACAACCCGAGCAGATAGTCCATGACTCGCCCCTCCACAGGGTGAAAACCGCCTAAACCTGAATGCGGATGATTTTGCGTATCCAGAAAATCCCGACCAACATGGCGCAGAAGGCGCCGATGATCATCTTGTGGCCGACCGGATCATTGATCAGCACCGGCAGGTAGCTGGGGGTGGTGACCAGGATCACCGCCGCCAGCACGAAGGGAATGGAAACCAGCACCCAGGCCGACATGCGCCCTTCGGCCGACAGGGTCTTGATCTTGCGCTGAAAGCGGAAGCGTCCGCGGATCAGCCGGCTCAGGCGCTCCAGCACCTCGGTCAGGTTGCCGCCGGTCTCGCGATGGATGAGGATCGACGTCACCAGCATCATCACCGTCATGCTCGGCATGCGCTCCAACAGGCCGAGCATGGCCCGGCGCACGTCATTGCCATAGTTGATATCGGCGAAGGTCAGGCCGAACTCATGGGCCACCGGCCCCTTCTGGTCCTCGGAGACCAGCCGCAGGGTGTCGTTGAACGGGTGCCCGGCGCGCAACGCGCGGCACATGGCATCCAGGGCATCGGGCAGCCCCACCTCGAAGTCGGCAAAACGCCGGTTGCGGTCCCTGAAGATTTTCAGCAGCGGCAACCAGGCGACCATCAGGGCCGCCAGCAGCGCCACCCACCCGGAGGCGCCCATCATCAGCGCCAGGGCACCGGCCGCTGCGCCCATGGCGACTCCGAGCAACAGCACCCGATAGGCGCGGTATTCATGCCCGGACTGCTCGATCAGTTGCGTCAGGTCCGCCATGAACGGCAGTTGTTCGAGCGCGGCCTCCAGGGGCGACAGGCGCGTCAGGTATTTCTGCCGCAGCACGGTCTGCATGTTCGGCAGGTTGTTGGCCTTCTCCAGCACATGCAGGCGACCGCGAATGCGCTTGCGCATCCTGCTCGCCTCGCCGAACACCGGTACCACCACGCTCTGGGCCAGCAGGAAGGCGGCGATGAACACCATGCCCAGGAAGATCAGAATGAATTCGCCGGAGATGTGGTTCATGACTAGCGTCCCTCCATCCACTCGGGGCGGAACAGCGAGAGTGGCAACTCGATACCGCGCTTGGCCAGTACCTCGCGAAAGGCCGGGATCATCCCGCTGGGGCGATAATCGCCCTGCACTTCGCCGTTTTCACCCACGCCACTGCGGGCAAACGAGAAGATCTCGCTCATGGTGATGATCTCGCCCTCCATGCCGTTGATCTCCTGCACGCTGACCAGGCGGCGCTTGCCGTCCTCCTGGCGCTCGAGCTGGATCACCACATCGATGGCCGAGGCGATCTGCTGGCGCATGGCCTTGATCGGGAAGGTGGCACCGGTCATCGACACCATGTTCTCGACGCGCCCCAGCGCATCGCGCGCGGTGTTGGCATGGATGGTGGTCAGGGAACCGTCGTGGCCGGTGTTCATGGCCGTGAGCATGTCCAGCGCCTCGACGCCTCGGACTTCGCCGATGACGATACGGTCCGGGCGCATCCGCAGGCTGTTGCGCACCAGCTCACGCTGGCTCACCTCGCCCCGCCCCTCGATGTTGGAGGGGCGGGTTTCCAGGCGTACCACATGGGGCTGCTGCAGTTGCAGCTCGGCCGAGTCCTCGATGGTGACGATCCGCTCGTTCAGCGGGATGTAGCTGGACAGCACGTTGAGCAGGGTCGTCTTGCCGCTGCCGGTACCGCCGGAAATCAGTACGTTCAGGCGACCGCGCACGATCGCCTTGAGCAGCAGCGCGATGGCCGGGGTCAGGGTTCCTACCTGGATCAGGCTGTCGGTGTTGAGCAGGTCCACGGCAAATCGACGGATCGACATGCTCGGCCCGTCGATGGCCAGCGGCGGGATGATCGCGTTGACCCGCGAGCCATCCTTGAGCCGGGCGTCGACCAATGGCGAGGACTCGTCGATACGCCGCCCCAGGCTGGACACGATGCGATCGATGATGTTCAGCAGATGCTGATCGTCGCGAAAGCGCACATCGGTCTTCTGCAGTTTGCCGAAACGCTCGACATACACCGAGGCATGGCCGTTGACCAGGATATCGGACACGCTGTGGTCCGCCAGCAGCGGCTCCAGCGGGCCGAGACCGAGCACCTCGTCGGTGATCTGCTTGATGATCAACTGGCGACTGACCGAACTGACCGGCGCCGAATGTTCATCCAGCAGACGCTGGCAGATATCGCGGATCTGCCGCGCGGCTTCGGCCTGCTCCAGCGCGTCGAGCAGCGACAGGTCCATGACCTTGAGCAATTGCTGGTAAATCCGTTCCCGCCATTCGGCCTCCACCGGGGTGACCTGGCTGCGGGTTTCGTAGGGGATCTCCGGCGCCGTACGCTCCCAGGCCATCAGCTCCGCGGCGGGCACCGGCGGCTCATCGCCCTGCTGGGCGGCCAGCGCCACGAGGGGCTTGCCGGACTGTTTGCGCAAGCGGTTACGAAATTCGCTGATCATGGCTCACCCCCTGAAGATACGGTTGAAGGCGCGTTTGAACAGGCCGTTGTTCCCGGCCAGCGGGTTGCCGTACAACTGCCCGGTCATCTCGCGCATCGCGACGGTAATCGGCGCCCGCGGTGCCTGCAGCCCCAACGGCACGCCAGAGTTCTGGCTCTGGTTGACCAGGCCGAAGTCGTTGGGCAGTTTCACCAGGTTCACGCTGCGCAAGGCTTCGCCGATGTCCTTGAGGCTGACGGGCGCCGCCTTGTCATAGCGATTGACCACCACCTGCAACTGGTCGCCACGCACCCCCAGGTCTTCGCGAAGAATCCGCATCAGGGAGCTGGCATCGCGCAGGTGGCAGACGCTCTGTTGCACCACCACGTACACCCGGTCCGCCTGTTCCAGCACGGACCCGGTGAGGTGGTCGATCTGCCGCGGCAGGTCGACCACCACCCAGTCGTAGCTGGCACGGGCCAGTTGCAGCAAGGTATCGAGTTGTTCCGGCTGGGCGTCCTGGGCCAGGCACAGCTCGCCGGGCCGACCGCCCAGGACGTGCAGGGTCGGACTGAAATGGCTGCAGAACCCGCGCAAGGCTACGCTGTCCATGCCGTCGACCTGCTGCAGCACCTCCAGGTGACTGTGCGACTGCGCCACCTCCAGGTAATGCGCCACGCTGCCGAATTGCAGGTCCATGTCCAGCAACAGGGTGCTGCTGTCCTTGAGGCTCAGTTGATGGGCCAGGTTGCAGGCCAGCAGGGTTCCGCCGGAGCCGCCCTTGGCGCTCATCACGGCGATCAGCTTGCCTTGTGCCCCGCTGCTGGCGCGGGCCTCCGCCACCAGACGGTTCAGGGCGGCGACCAGTTCCATCTCGGCGATCGGCTCCGGCAGCACATCGCGGGCCCCGGCCTGCATCGCCAGGCGCATGGCCTCCTGCTCGTTCAACAACCCGCACACCAACAGCGGCGGGCGTTCATGGACGGGGCGCTGGAGCAGTGCCGCCAGTTCCTCGCGCCACAGGTGGCTGACGCGCAACAACAGCAGGTCGGGCATCCGCTCCAGGCCGTAGAGCGGGTCGACATGCCCATTGCTCACCAGGCGAGTGCTCACCTCCAGGCTGGGTATGCGCTGGCAGACGCCTTGCAGATCCCGCAACGCCGTGGCATCGCGGCTACTGATCAGCAAGCGCAGCCCGGACTTGCCGGTCGCCAGGTTCAACGGGGTTTCCTTGATGTTCAGCATGGCGTGACCTCCCCCGATTCGGAGTGATGTCCAAGGGCTTCGCGTGGCAGGATCGCCCTGAAGGTGGGCAAGGTAATGGCCACGCCAAGGCCGGGAATGAACAGGTTGAACACGTAGCCCGACAGGCTCACCTGGACATAACGAATGGCCCGGAATCCCGTGGGGCTGGTGGTATCGTTGGGATTGGCCACTACCGCGCCGCTGGCGTCCAGGTAGCTCAGCACCAGGTTCGTGGTGTTCAGGTTGCTGATCAGCGGGCTCGGGCCGGTGTTGCCCGCGGCATTGAAGATCGCCCGCTGCAGCACGGCCGGGTCGCTGATATTGCACACCGCCGCCAGGCGCGCACCCCGCCTTACCGACTCATCGAGGCTATTGACCGTGAAGTACAGGCGGCCCATTTCCAGCACGCCGAACAACACGATGAACACCAGCAGGCCGACAATGGCGAATTCCACCGTGTAGAGCCCACGCATCTGTTTGCGATTCATCACAGCACCCTCATCACAGTGGTTGCGACCAGCGGAATGCTCAGTGCAATCGGCGTCGGGAAGAACCCGCTGAGCGAGCCGCTGCAGGTACCACCACCGATCACCGGACAGAAGGTGTAGTTGATGGTGACCTGCACATGGTTGCTGCCCAGCGCACTGACGGTCACGTTGGCGGTGGTCAGCCCCGACACCACGGCACTGCCGGTATTGGTCGGCACACCGTAGACGGCGACGTTCTGCGTCTGGGTCTGCAGCGAGCTGCTCAGTACGACGGTGCCCAGCGTCGGGTTCCAGGCCTGGCCGGCGACGTAACGACCGGCATCGCGGCTGGCCTGCAACAGGGTGTTGTACTGGAACAGCATCCGGCCGAATTCACCCAGCGCCAGCAACAACAGCAGCAACAGCGGCAGAACCAGGGTGAACTCGATCAGGGCCAGGCCCTGCTGGTGCCTGGGCTGTCGGAACGCATGAAGTCCCATGACGCCTCCTACGAGTCGTTGCTCGGGGTGCCGCTGCCATTGATATAGGTCTTGTACAACTGAATGATCAGCGGGCCGCTGTCCGCCGAAGGATTGGGACCCGGTACGTTGTCCCCTTCGCACTCGCTCACGAACTGGCCGAAGATCTCCGACGTGCTCCCGCTGCCACCGGCCGGCTGCACGACGAAATAGCAACCAAAGCCCAGCACCGGGATCGAGGTGGCACCGTTGTTTTTCCCGGTGCAGTCGCCAATCACCACCTTGAGCATCCGCCGTTCGAAGACCCCGCCGCTCTGGCAGCCGCTGCCGGAACCGGCGACACAGGCCGCCGTGCTCGCCCGCCAGTCGTTGTAGTCCAGCAGTGCCTGGCCGCCCGCGGTGAGCGAGCCGTTGCTCGAGGTGACGGTCTGGCCGTTGTACTGCAGGGTGCCCGAATTGTTGGTGATCATCGGCGTGCTGTAGCTGACCACCAGGTCGGGCGGATAGTCCGAAGCCTTCATCCCGCCGGCGTACTCGCCGAAGCGGGTATTCAGGCCCTGGGAAGTCGGACCGACCTTGTTGCCCGGCGAAGTCGTGACATCCTGCCCGACGCTGCGGCAGACCGAGCCGCCGCCGGCCAGGTCCTCCCTGACCGCGCTGCCACCCGAACCGAAATCGAGCAGTTGGAAGTTGCCGGGACCAATGGCGGATGAGGTGCCCGAGCCGGTTTTCAGATCCTGCAGGTCACCGAAACGATAACCCCAGAAATTGCCCGCGCCGGGGTTGTACTGGCTGGGGTCACCGCACACCATCAACGGTGCCAGATCACAGGGGCTGGTGGGGCTCGGTCCGGCGGTGGCCATCGCCACCACCTTCTTGCTGCCCAGGCCGGCGCTGCCCAGTGTCTGGACGAAGCTCCAGAAAAAGCCGGTCAGGCTGTAGCTCGGTACCGTGACCCGGACATAGGTGGCATCCGCAGGCCCGGGATAGGAAAACGGTCCGTAGACACTGTTGGCCAGTTCCACCACCGCGAAGGTTCCCGCATTGCCGCCGATGGCCGCCGCCAGCTCGGTGTTGCCGCTGGCATTGGCGTTGAGCGTCAGCGTGTTCAGTGCGGCAGCCCGCGTGGTGGCGGCAATGCCGGTGCCGCCGCTGACCTGGCTGAGGGTCTTGGCGCCACTCAGGGCCGCGGCGTCCACCGCATTCTGCAGCCGGGTCTTGTTCAGCAGCAGGTGCCCGCCGTCCAGCGCCAGGGCTGCCAGCATGGTGATCGCTGTCAGGGCGATCACCATCAGGACGGTCACCGATCCGCGCTGGCACCCGGGCGTCAGGGCAAGCCGTGGTTGAATTCGAGGACACATCGTCAGTCCCTCACTTGCCGTTACCGAATCGGTCGCCCCACGGTCCGTGGGGCGCTCGTTCACTGCACGTTGACCACCCGGGCCTCGATGCCACGGATCACGGTGATGGTGCCGCCGCCACTGCTGCGGCGATGCACGACGGGCTTGGGTGGTGGCGTGGCGCTGGCGACGGTGACCGGCGGCTCGACAGGTGCCACGGGCGCAGCGACCGGTTTCTTGTCCACGGTCAGCGGATTGCGCAGGGCCAACTGCAACTTGCCCTCGGTCTGGGCCGTGACCAGGCTTTCCGCCTCGGCGGCGGTCATTTCCAGCGTCACCGCCCGCACCACCACCGGCTGGGTCTTGTCGGTCCCCGCGGTCTGGTCCACCGCCAGCACCCGCAGATTCTCGAGGATGGTTCGGGACACCGCGTTGTTGCTGTTGCCATCGGTGTGCTTGGTCGCCAGCACATCGACCCGATTTCCGGGCAGCAGGAACCCGCCGACGCCGACCACGTCGTCCACCCGAACCGAAATGGCCCGCTTGTCCGGTGCGATCAGCGAGGCCAGGGTGCTGCCGCCCAGGTGCTCGCTCAACCTGGCGCCGCGCACGATGTCACCGCGCAGGATGTCGAACGTGGCAATCTTGCCCACCGCCTTTTCAGTGGTGTCCAGGGCGTCGTCGGGGATCGCCTCCGTGGGCATGCGCACGGTCGTGACCTGCTGGGCCTCGACCATCTGTCCGAACGGAATCTCGACCGTGGAGACCACCACGTTTCGCAGGTGATCATCCGGGCTGGCATTGAGCCGTGCGCTCAACCAGGAGTTGGCCATCCACGCGGCACCCAGGCCCATGACCAGGGAAATACCAATCAGGGTTGCAGTACGAGAGCTCATTTGTGTATCTCCCACTCAAAGAAAGTCGAGTTGGACGAAGTAGTTGCGCCAGGCCCAATCCAGTTCCTGTGGCGACAGCGGCCCGCCGCCGCCCTGGTAACGCTGGCGATCGAGGGCCATGTTCAGCAGGTCGCGGGGGTGACAAGGCACCAGCGGCATGCCTTCGAGGGCGTAGAGTTTCTGCAGTGCGTAGCGCACCAGCATCGGGTCATGCCGAATGCCCAGGCGCTCGCACTCCTGCTGCCAGATCTGCTCGTACTGGTCGGGCTTCAGGTAACCGAATTGCAGCTTGTAGCCAATCCGCCGCAGGAAAGCCTCGTCGGCCAACTCCAGGGGATTGAGGTTGGTGGAGAACACCAGGATCAGGTCGAACGGCAGTTCGCAATGGCGTCCGCCACCGAGGTTGAGGAAGTCGCGCTTCTCTTCCATCGGCACGATCCAGCGGTTGAACAGCTCGGCGGGCGTCATGCGCTGGCGGCCCATGTCGTCGATGATGAACAGGCCATTGCTGGCCTTGAGCTGCAGGGCGGCCTGGTACTGGCGGGTAAAGGGGTCATAGCGGATATCCAGCTGCTCCATGCTCAACTCGCCACCGGTGATGACCAGCGGGCGCTTGCAGCGCAGCAGCCGACGATCGATGCCCTTGTTGAGCATCAGGTTGTTCAGTTGACTGTCGTCATCCAGGCGCTGGTGCACCTGCGGGTCATAGATCTCCACCACCGATTCATTGATCGCGATGGCCTGGGGAACCCAGATGGGATCGGCGAACAGACGAATCAGCCGGCTGCTGACGTAGGTCTTGCCGGTACCGGCCGGGCCGTAGATCATCAGCGCCCGTCCGGAGTTGAGCGCCACCCCCAGCTGATCGAGCATCTGCTCGGTGAGCACCACGCCATCGAGCGCCATGCGCATGTCGTGCGCGCCGATCTTGCCATGGTGGATGGTCTGTAGCTTGAGCAGCGAACGATAGGTGCTCACCGGGAACGGTGCCGCACCGATGTAGCCACTGCGCGACAGGGCATCGCGAGCGGAACTGCGACCGCGTTCGGTCAGGCCGTAACGCAGCGACTGCCCACCGGTTTGCCCGCCCGCCTGGCCCAGCACCTCGACGCGGCCATCCTTGCGCAGAAACGCCAGCACCTCTTCCAGCACGGCACCGGTCAGCGCCAGGCGTTCGACCAGCCGCGGCATGTCCAGCACCCCGGCATCATGCAGATGCTTGCAGACCAGGTCACCGAGAAAGCTATCCGTCAGCCCTGTCTCGCTGATCGTGCAGGGTTGGGGGGCGAGCCGCTGCACCGCCTCTCGTTCACTGTGATAACGGTCACTCTCGACGATGCGCATGACTAACCTCCCAATCCGCTGGCAAACAGTTGCCAGCTGAGGGTGTTCAACGTGCCAAGCAATATGGCAATCGAATAAGGGAAAGGCTTGCCGGCCGCTTCATCCGCAGTGGGCGCCAGATAGGCCTGCGCCCGCATGATCAGCCAGTAGCGCCCCAGGGTCTTGAATAACTGGCCGCGAATCAGCACGATCAGAAAACCGCACAGGCCGCCAGCGATCAGGCTGAACAACGCCGCCCACAAGGCATAATGGAAAGGAAGAAAACTGCCGACCATGGCCATCAACTTGACGTCACCGGCCGCCATGCCGCCCGCCGCATACATGGGAATGAACAGGGCAAAACAGATCAGCACGCTCAACAGGCCATCGCCTAATCCGCTCATACCCCTGAATGAAACTGACCGACCAGCCCCAGCGCCAGTCCCAACAGGACCAGCGTATTGGGAATACGGTGGCGAAGCAGGTCGCTCACCACCGCCACGCCAAGCAGTCCTATCAGCAAAACGGTAGAAAACAGCAGTTCCGTGGACATGGCGCGTCTCCCAGGTGGGATGGGTCGTTAGCACGCAACGTTGTTATTCACGGCCTGGCACAGCGCCATGATCTTGGTATTCACCGCGCCACCCAACAGCGTGAACGCCGTGGCCACAGCGACGGTGATCAAGCCACCGGCCACCGCGTACTCGACGATGGTCAGGCCATTTTCATCCGCGCTGAACTTGCGTATCGCCGCTCTTATTGTTTGCAGTGTCATTTTGCACACCTCACTTGAGCATTCATGCAACCCGCAACTTGCATCGACAGGGACCGCTCGAAGTTCATCGAATTATCCGGTGGTTCCCCGATAAGAAGTGACCACCGGTTATTCCACGAACAACTGCGCCACCCCGGCAAAGAGTCGGGGTAATCAGCACGCAACGTTGTTATTGACGGCCTGGCACAGCGCTCTGATCTTGGTGTTCACGGCGCCGCCCAAAAGAACGAAGGCTGCAGCCACCAGCACGGTAATCAAGCCACCGGCCACTGCGTATTCCACAATGGTCAGGCCATCTTCATCTTTGGCGAACTTCATTATCGAAGTCTTGATAGTTTGAAGAGTCATTTCGTACACCTCATTCGCTTGTTGTTATGACCGGGCAGCAGCTGTTTTAAAACTGCTTGTGGCTACAGTAGTCAGGGCACTTGCAGGAGGGTTAGGAGGATTTTGCGTATCCCTAGGACTTTTTTGCGGGCAGACGCTTGCAGGCATGAGACGGCACCGACGCCACATAGAACAGCAGGCACTGAGGTCGGCTCTTTTTATCGAGATTCAATCTGAAAAGGCGCTGCCACATTGGCAATACTGTTCAATGGATGGCCGTACGAACCTCAGAGCAGAGCGCATGACGTCGAAGGTGACCAGAAAACCATCACTGCTGTGGTTCGATCGAACCCGGGATCGAAGCACCCCCGAACTCATCAGGCAGTTTGAGCAGGCCTGCGACTGCACACTGGCAAAAGAGTCGGCCTTCTCGGGCAAGCTGCACCCCGACATGATCTGCATCCACTTCGATCGTCCCGATACACCGGGTTTGAGGATGCTGCTGGAGATCAAGCACGCCGCCCCCACCATCCCGATCACCATGTTCACCGTGCAGCACTCCGAGGAACTGGCGGTGTGGGCCATGCGTTCGTGTGTCTGGGAATACATGGTGCTGCCCCTGAGCGTCGCCGAAAGGAATCGCTACCTGGCGGCGGTGCTCCAGCTCCACGAGTTGCGTCGCCCGGTCAACGACCAGCGCAAGACCCCACGGATCGACCACTCGCCGACCCTGCCGGGCAGTATCCGGATGACCGCGGACCATCAGAAGCACCAGGCGCTCAGCCATGTGCTGCTGTACATCGACCAGCACTTTCGCGACAGCATCGACCAGAAGGAACTGGCCACGCGCTGCGGCATGACCACCTTCCGCTTCAGCCGCCTGTTCAAGGAAACCTACGGGCTCGGCTTCACCGACTACATCCTGAACAAGCGCATGGACTTCGCCAAGGAGCTGCTGGACAACAGCCAGATGCCCATTACCAGCATCGGCTATGAGGCCGGCTTCAAGGACCCTTCCTACTTCGCCCGCGCCTTCAAGCAGTTCGCCAACTGCACGCCGAGCGAATATCGCCTGACGCGCCAGTTCGGAGCACGAGCCGTGGTCGAGCCGGCGCAGGACCCTGCGACCACGGAAATGCTCGAAGGCCTGGTGCAGACGCTTGGGGCCGAGACGATGGAAGGCTGAGACTTGCGGTCACGAACCCAGCACCCGCCCCTTCACCGCATTGGCCCGGGCGCCGTAGGTGATACGGCCTTGCGCATCGGCCGGCAGGCGCTCACGCAGCCGAGCCTTGAGCCGGGCCAGATCCTCGGCGGCCATTCTGGCGAGCGTCGCACCGACACTCGGCGCGCCCCGGGCAGTTTCCCAGAAATCATCGAAATCGATG
Source organism: Pseudomonas sp. Tof1 (assembly GCF_055390395.1). Lineage (NCBI taxonomy): Bacteria > Pseudomonadati > Pseudomonadota > Gammaproteobacteria > Pseudomonadales > Pseudomonadaceae > Pseudomonas > Pseudomonas sp. Tof1. The sequence goes on from NZ_AP024344.1 coordinate 3,589,264, forward strand.
AAGGTGCGCTTGACCTCGATCGCGCGTGTCTCGATGTCATGCAGGCCGGCCGCGCCCCAGAGCTGGCGCATGTCCTCAATCCGTGAAGCCTCGGGGCTGGGTGGCTTCGGCACCGCGATGCCCAGCCCGCGGATCTCCGACAGCAGCGCCTCATAGGGGAAGCCGCCCCCGTACATATCCCAGGCATAGGCGGCAACGACGCCGCCAGGGCGCACGACCCTGGCCATCTCGGCAACGCCCTTGGCCGGCTCGGGAACGAAGAAAATCACCAGCGGCATCACCGCAATGTCGAACGCGTCTTCGTCGTAGGGCAGCGCCATCGCATCACCCAGCAGGAACGTGGTGGAGCCCAGCGCCGGTCGTGTACGTGCATAGGCCAGTTGTTCCTCGGAGGGATCCACGCCATCCACCGACACCGGCTCGCAGCGCCCGATCAGCATTTCGGTGAAGGCCCCGTTGCCACAGCCGATGTCCAGCCAGCGCTGGCCCGGTGCCGGGGCTATCCAGTCAAGGAACGCCTCCCCCGCCAGTTGGCTCCACTTGCCCATGTACCGCTCGTACGAGGCACCATCATTGAAGCGGATTGGTTCGGTGCTCATGTCAGTCCTCCTTTAAGTCATCCTCTATCGGGCACGCTGCGGTCAGGCGAATATCAACCAGGCCATCTGGAAGCGCCCTCAATACCCGGTCATCTCCAGATACCCCACGCCCTGTTGGCTGCCACTCAGGCTGATCGGCCCCTCCCAGTAGGAAAAGGTGGTGCCCATCCAGGCATCGTCCCGTAACGGCTTCGTCTCGATGCGCAACTGCCTACTCGGAATCTCCAATTGCCACTCCACCGGCAACTGGCGGCCAGCGACGCGGGCCGCCCGCCCGGGCGTCAGCAAGATATCGTCACCCCGGAGCACCTGCGCCTGGCCATCGGCACCGATCCAGGTCCCGGCCCGATAGGCCTCGCCGCCCTGCTGTCGTACCTGGAACAGCATGACCTTCGAGCCATCGGCCAGGTGCAGGGAAAACCAGTCCCAGCCGGACTGCTCCGCTGCCAGCGGCTGGCTGCTCCACTCGCGGTCGAGCCAGGCCTGGCCGCTGACCTGGACCTCACGCCCGTCGACCTGCAGACTGCCAATGACCTGGAAATACGGCTGGCTGTAGTACCACGAGGCCTGCCCCTTGCCGGACTTCAGGCTATAGCCATGATCCCCCTGCAACACCAACGGCCGATCGCTACTGAGGTGCAAGCGGTAGCCGAAATCGCTGCCATGGGCCGTCAGCAACATCTGCCCCAGGCCCTGGTTGGCCGGTGAGAGGCTGCGCAGTTGCCAGTCGTCGATCCAGGCATGCAGCGGCTCGGCCTCGACGCCAGCGGTACCGACCCCGGCCCGGGACAAGGCCTGGGCATAGTGATGCCCCTGCTCACTGGTCAGGGCTGCATGCCCCATCCACAAGGTGGGCTCGCTCCAGCCCTGCAGGTCGCCGGGCACCCGCAGGGCGCTGCGGAACAACGTCCATTGCACGCCATAGCGGTGACCCTCGGCATCCTTGAGGTTGGCGGTGATGTACCACCACTCGATGCGATAGTCGCGATGCGCACCGTGGTCGCGGGGAAACTCCAGCGTCTGCCCCGGTACGACCTGGGCGAAATCGCTGGCGCTCGCGCCCAGACCGGCGAAGCCTTGCACTTCAGGCGCCGGCGATTGATCGCAGCCAACCAGCAGCAAGCCGAACAGCAATGCGAACAAGCCCCTAGCGTTCATTGGCAAACGTCCTCAACAAGGCCACCGGGCTGACCCGCAACAACTTCCACAACGGCCAGGCGGCCGCCACCAGGGTCACCACCAGCGCCATCAGCGACAGGTGCAGCAGTTGCCAGGGGAAGACGATCATCGGCAGACGCCAGCCGAAGGCCTGGACGTTCACCACCGCCACCAGGCACCAGGCCAATGCCAGCCCCAGCGGGATTGCCAGCAACAGCGTCAGCGAGCCCAGCAGCAGGGTCTGCCCCAGGCTCAACAACAGCAGTTGGCGACGGCCAACCCCCAGCGCCCACAACGGCGCCAACTGCCCCAGGCGGCTTTCGCTCAAGCTCAGCAGGCTGATGAACAGCGCGACGCCGGCCACCCCCAGGGTCAGGCTGTTGAGGGCCGTGGTCGCGGCGAAGGTGCGCTCGAAGACCTTGCCGGCCGTATCCTTGAGTTCGCCCTGGTCGATCAGGTGCGCCTCGTCGAGATGAAAGGTCTGCCGCAGCGCCTGCTTGAGCGGCGCCACGCTGTCGGCAGCGGTCAGCAGGCTGTAGCGGGTTGGCCGCAGTTCAGGCCAGTGGGCCTGCAGCGCACGCCCTTCCAGCAGCAGATGACCCTTGGGATTGCCGTAGTCGGCGTATATGCCGAGCACCGGCAGCGACCAGTCGCCAACCGGGGTAGGCAGCACCAATGAGCGACCGAGTTCGAGCCCCAGGTGCCGCGCCAGTTGCTCGCTGACCATCACCCCCTCGCCCACCAGCCACCGCGGCCAGGCCCCATCGACCGACGCCAGCAATGGCCAGTGCTGACGATAGGCCGGCACCTCCGGTATGCCGCGCACCTGGGTCGGCCAGCCCTGCAGGCTGATTTCGGCGTCCCAACCCGGCAATACCGCCTGGACATCGCTGCGTGCCGCCAGCCAGTGTTCCAGTTGCGCGTTCTGAGTGGGGTCCTGGGTAGTGATATACAACTGGGCGAACAGGCGCTGGTCGAGCCAGCCGTTGAAGGTCTGGCGAAAGCCCGAGGTCATGCTGCCCACGCCAATGTTCGCGGCCAGGGCCAACAGCAAGGCCATCAGCGCCAGGCTCAGCGCCGGTAACTGCTGGCGGCTGTCGGCGATGAACCACTGACTCAGGGGCCGACGGCAGGCCGGCAGCAAGGCGCTCAGCAACCCATTCAGGCAAACCGGCAACAACAGCGCCGCGGCAATCAGCAAGGCCGCCATCAAGGCAAAGCCACTGGCCAGGCTGTTGCCCCAGACGATGCACGCCGGCACCAGCAACGCCAGCGACACGGCCAACCAGAACTGCTGGCGCAACCGCCGGGCCTGGGCCGCCCGCCAGGCTTCAGCCTGGGCCAATGCCAGCAACGGTAGCCGCGCAGCCCGCCAGACACTGCCAGCGCCGGCCAGCAAGGCACCGCCCACGGACAGCCCCAACCCCGCCAGCCAATCGCTGGCCGGCAGGTTCAGGCTGCCAGCCACCTCGGCACCATAAAGCCCCCGCAGGCTCGCGGCGACATCCGGCAGCAGCAGGCTGGCCAGACCGTAACCACTGATCACGCCGAGCAGTCCACCCACCAGGGCAAATCCCAGCAGTTCCACCGCCAGCGCGCTCAACAGGCAGCGAGCGCTGACCCCACAGGAACGCAGGGTGCGCAGCAGGCCGCGGCGCTGCTCCAAGGCGAGGCCGATCGCTCCGTGGACAATGAACAAGCCGACGATAAATGCCAGGAAACCCAGGGCGCTGAGGTTGAGATGGAAACTCTCGGTCAGGTGTGCCAGGTCGCTCTCGTCACCCGGCGCCTGCAGACGCAGGCGATGGCGCAAATCGCCCGGCAACGGCGGATCGGTGCGTGCAAAGTCGGTCGCCAGCAACAGTTGTGACAACTGCCCCGGGGCATCGAGCAACTGCTGGGCGGCACCGATATCCATCAGCAGCAGGCCGGGCGGCAGTTGCGGGCGCAGGGCCAGAGGCGGCAGCAGCAGTCCTTGCGGCGTGCGTGGCCGCTCGCCGACCTTCAGCCCCAGGCGCTGCAGGGTATCGGCCGCCACCCAGGTCTGCCCCGGCACGCCGATGAAGGCCAGCAACGATTCGCTGTCCACGGCCTGACCGGCCAGGCTGCTGTCGCGCGGCAGGCTGACCGGATCGATGCCCAACACCTGCAGGCGCTGGACATGCCCCGGCTGGCCTGGTTCATCCAGCTCCAGACGCCCCTGCAACAACGGCGAGACCGGCCAGCCGGCCAAACGCAACCGGACGAACACCTGCTGCTCGAAATGCCCGCCATCGCGGCTGACCAGGCGATAAGGCGCCGCACCGCCGATCAGTTGGCTGGCCCGCGCATAACTGTCCCGAGCCTGGCTGTTGAGCGCCTGGACACCGATCAGCAAGGCCGTGGCCAACCACAACCCGGCGAGGACACTGGCCAGTTGCACGCGATGCCGCCACCAGTGACTGAGCAGCGCGCGCAAGGCCCAGTAGAACGTCCTCATGACTCGCTCAGCCGGCCACCGTGCAGACGCACTCGACGCTGCAGGCGGCTGGCCATGCGTTCGCTGTGGGTGACCATCAACAGGCTGGTGGCGTTGTCGGCGAGCAGTTCCAGCAGCACATCCAGCACCTCGTCGCTGGTGCTCTCGTCGAGACTGCCGGTGGGTTCGTCGGCCAGGATCAACGGCGGTCGGGCCGCCAGGGCACGGCCGAGGGCGACCCGCTGTTGCTGGCCTCCGGAGAGCTGTTCGGGATAACGCGACAGGGTCTGCCCAAGCCCCAGGCGCTCGATCAGCTGGTTCTCCCACTGCCGATCATGGCGCCCGGCCAGGCGCGCCTGGAATGCCAGGTTGTCGGCCACGCTCAGGCTGGGGATCAGGTTGAACTGCTGAAAGATCAGGCCGATGTCCTGGCGTCGCCAGTTGGCCAGTTGCACTTCGCTCAATTGGCAGAGGTCACGCCCGCCGACCTCGATCGAACCGCTGTCGGCGCGGTCCAGGCCGGCCACCAGATGCAACAGGGTGCTCTTGCCACTGCCCGACTCCCCCATCAGGGCCAGGCTCGCGCCCTGCTCCAGTTCCAGATCCACCCCCTGCAACACGGCCAGCGGTCCCTGGGCCGTGGCGTAGGCCTTGCTCAACCCGCGAATACGCAACATCGATAACCTCTTCCCGAGACAAGCCCGGCTGGCGAAACGCCAGGCCAGGCTTTACGATGTCAGCCGTTATAGGGCATCACGAACCATTTTGCACGCGCGTTCAACCGGGGAAGTTGGCTCGCAACGCCTCCAGGCGCTCGCCCCCACACCACCATCAGCGGTCCGCAGGCTGCGGCCCCGGCCGCCCTCGCTCAGGCGGCTGTCGGGAATGAACGGCAGCCGGACAGCCCCCCTTCAACTTCAGACAACACCTGCCGGGACGTCGGCGGGTTCACCCCTTGCCGATCAGGGCGAACAGCCGGGTCACGGTCTGGCGGATCGGCCCGGAGTTGTCCAGCAGCACCAGCGACGGTCGTCTCCGGCTCCGAGGGTAAAAGCCGCATTGCGCGCCAACCGTGCCTCGATCTCCGCCGGCGACTCACGACGCCGCTCCAGCAGCCGCTCGCGCAACACCGCCTGGTCCACCGTCAGCAACACCGCCAGCAGGTCGGGATAACGCTGGCGGGCCTGGGGCAGGTAGCCGCGCGAACCGTTGACCAGCACGTCCAGGCCATCAGCCAGCCATTGATCGATTTCAACGGGAATGCCATAGCTCAGGCCGTTGGCCTCCCAGCTCATGGCAAAGGCCCCCTGCTCGCGCATCGCCGCGAACTGCTCGGCACTGACCCCGTGGGCCGCTTCGCCCACCGCCTCGGCGGAACGGGTAATGACCCGTCGCACGATCCGGCAGCCATGCTGCGCCAGGTCATCGCGGGCGGCATCGAGCAGACTGTCCTTGCCGGAGCCCGAAGGCCCGATGAGATAGATCAACCTGCCCGCCATCACCACATCCTCTGTACTTGTCGCCAGGCCTGGAGCAGCGGCTGGCCGGATCAATAATCGCCGCACAGAATATCCAATCAGCGGGGTTTTTCCAGTGGCGCGATCAGGTTGTCGGTACGCGCCTGAACCATCGCCAGCACACCGCCACGCCGATGAGCGTGCTTGCCATGCTCAGCACCAGCACCACCCCACGAGCCCCCAGCGGTGCCGCCAGTATCCCGACCAGCAAACCTGCCAGGGGCTGCGACAGGTTGTTCAGCAAGGTGATCACGCCAACGGTCTTGCCGAAATCCTGCACCGGGATGGCCCGCTGGCGGACGCTGCGCATGTACACGTTGAACATCTTGTCAAAGCCGATCACCAGCAGGAAGCCTGGCACATACCCTGCGATCGAGGGACTGAAGCCGCTGATGAAACCGCCCAGCAGAATCAGCGCATAGGACAGCCCGCCCAGCAGGCGCAACGACAGGCTGATCCGTGCCAGCACGAACAGGATGGCGATGGTCACACCGGCGCCCACCGCCTGCAGCCCGGCATAGTAATCCTTGCCCTGCTCGTGGACGCCGACCACCAGGGTGGCGGAGGTCGCCAGGGTCACGCCGACGATCAGGTTGACCCCGACCGCCAGGCAGATGATTTTCTGCAACTCGGGCAGCGTGCGGATATGCCCCAGGGCCGTGCGCAAGGGCTGCAGCCAGGGTCCCGGCTGCTGTTCGAAGGCAGGAAGCGTGACCGCGCTGCTGCGTTTCCAGGCGAGCATCGCCAGGTCGGCCAGCACGAACAGCCCGGCCACGCCCAGCACCACCCATTGCCAGGCCATGACCTCCAGCAGCAGCGCGGCCAACAATGGGCCGAGCACCAGGCCGCTCTGGTCGGCGATCTGCGAATAGGACAGCGTCCTGGTGTAGCTGTAGCGCGCGAAGATATGCGGCAACAGCACCTCCCGGGCCATGATGCCCTGTGTGGTCAGTACCCCGCACAACGCCGACAGCACAACCAGCCAGTAGATCCCGTCGAACAGCCCGTGACCGGCAACGGCCAGTACACAGGTCACGGCCCGGCAGGCCTGGCTCAGATGCAGGATACGCACCGGCGAAAAGCGGTCGCACAAGGCCCCGCACACCGGAAAGGCCAGAAACCGTGGCAACGCCTCGGCAAAGAACGCCAATCCCGTCCAGGCGGCACTGTGGGTGGTCTGGAACACCATCAGCGGGACGATGAACAACAGGATCTGATCGGCCAGCCTTGAAAGAAACAACGACGCAAAAAACGCCAGGTAATCCCTGCCCATCCCTTTCCCCCTTGCAGGAGCGGCCGGCCGATGCTCGGTTGCCCGCGAACCGCCAAAGGCGGGCCAGCACGTCAAATGTCGTGACGCGCCACCAACCGCGAAAAACTCGCCAGGCAAGCCGCCGCCGCAAACCCCGCCCCGATAAACAGTGCCAGAATCGGCCCCTCATGGCTCGAGATACCGAAACTCAAGGCCACCAGCGCCGCCCCGGTCGACTGCCCGAGCAACCGCGCCGTGGCGATCGTCCCGCTGGCCCCGCTGCTGCGCTCACGCGGCGCGCTGGTCAACAGCGCCTTCTGGTTCGGCGACTGGAAGAAGCCGAAACCCAGCCCGCAGATGATCATGCGGATGCCGATCTCCAATGCACTCGGATCACTGGGCAGCAAGGCCAGGGACAACATGCCCAGCGACAGCACGCCCAGGCCGATTCCCCCGAGCAACCCTGGCGGGTAGCGGTCCGACAGTCGCCCGGCAAAGGGGGCGATCAACGCCACCACCACCGACCAGGGCGTCATCAGGTAGCCGGTCTGTACCGGATCGCGGCCCAGCACCGTCTCGAAAAAGAACGGCAAGGAGACGAACGCCAGGCCCTGGGTGGCAAACGAGCAGAAGGCCGTCAGGGCTGACAAGGCAAACATCGGCCGCTTGAGCAGATCGAGGGGAAACATCGGCGCCGGATGCCCGGCCTCCCGTCGAATCATCAGGTAACCGGCGCAGACACACACCAGCAGTGCCAGGCAGATCGCCGTCGCCCCGGCGAACTGGGCGCCCTCGCCCAACGCATAGATCAGCGAACCGAAGGTCAGCGCGCTCAGGCCGGCCGTGCCCCAGGCGAAGCGCTGGCCATTGGGCGGCGTATGCGGCAGCGAAGGGATCGCCATCGCCAGCGCAATCAGCCCGATGGGAATGTTCACCCCGAACAGCCAGGGCCAGTCGGCCACCGACAGGATCAGCGAGGCCACGGTGGGCCCGGCGGCGAACGAGATACCCACCACCAGCGCATTGAGCCCCATGCCCTTGCCGAGTTTTTCCGGCGGGAACAAACTGAAGATCAGCGCCGCGTTGACACTCATGATCGCACTGCCGCCAATGCCCTGCAGCACCCGGGCGAGCGTCAGTTGGGTCAAGGTGGTCGACATCGCACACAACGCCGAGGCCACGGTGAACAGCACCAGGCCGAACATATAGATCTTGCGATGCCCAAGCACCCCGCCGAGGGAGGCGAAGGCCAGCAGGGTGGCCACCGCCGCCAGCTGATAGGCGTTGATGATCCACACCGAAGCGGCGGGCGTGGTGTGCAGACTGCTGGAAATCGCCGGCAATGCCGTGTTGGCAATGGCGGTGTCCAACGATGACAGGCCGATGGCGATCAGGATCGCCAACATGCCACTGGCCTGGCGCGACAGGCGCAGCCCGAAAATTCCCGATGAACCGCTGATCACACACCCCCGAAATCCGCTCTACCCTGCGGATCATAGCGTTTTGCTCAATATCCGTGAGCAGATCTTGCTGAACCCTGACTGTACGAACTCACATCAGGCTTGGCTCCGTCCCGCCGCCCAGGGTGATCTCCTGACTCTGCCCGATAAACTAGCGCTTTCTGGGAGCACGCCCAACCAAAAGCCTGGCAATGATCCATAAAATGCATCAATCCATTCTAAAAATGCACTTATCAAATCTATTAGGCTGCTCCAGTATCACCACCAATAAAAATCTGCACCCGATGCAGGCCATAAAAAACGCTGGAGATCTAACGATGCACGCCACACCACCCACCGCCAGTTCCGCCCGTGCCAAGGCGGGCGCGGTATTCCGTGTCACCTCGGGCAACTTCCTCGAGCAGTTCGACTTCTTTCTCTTCGGCTTCTACGCCACCTATATCGCTGCCGCCTTCTTTCCTGCCAGTAGTGAGTTCGCCTCGCTGATGATGACCTTCGCGGTCTTCGGCGCCGGCTTCCTGATGCGCCCGCTGGGCGCGGTCATCCTCGGTGCCTATATCGATGAGGTCGGTCGGCGCAAGGGCCTGATCGTCACCCTGTCGATCATGGCCAGCGGCACCATCCTGATCGTGCTGGTACCCGGCTACGAGAGCATCGGCCTGCTGGCTCCGGCCCTGGTCCTGCTCGGGCGCCTGCTGCAAGGGTTTTCCGCCGGCGCCGAGCTGGGCGGGGTCTCGGTCTATCTGGCGGAAATCGCCACACCGGGGCGCAAGGGTTTCTACGTTGCCTGGCAGTCCTGCAGCCAGCAGGTCGCCGTGGTGGTCGCCGCCGCCCTGGGTTATGGCCTGAACCAGTGGATGGCCGCCAGCGCCGTGGCCGATTGGGGCTGGCGCATTCCGTTCATGCTCGGTTGCCTGATCGTGCCGTTCATCTTCTTCCTGCGCCGCAACCTGGCGGAAACCGAGGAGTTCGCCCAGCGCAAGCGTCGCCCGGGCATGCGTGAAGTGCTCAACACCCTGGCACAGAACTGGGTCACGGTGATTGCCGGCATGCTGATGGTCGCGCTGACCACCACCGCCTTCTACCTGATCACCGTCTACGCACCGACCTTCGGCAAGACCGTACTGCACCTGAGCACCGCCGACAGCCTGCTGGTGACCCTGCTGGTGGGTGTCTCCAACTTCTGCTGGCTGCCCCTGGGCGGCGCGCTCTCCGACCGCATCGGCCGCCGTCCGGTACTGCTGGCCATGGCCGGGCTGACCCTGGCCACGGCCTATCCGGCGCTGTCGCTGCTGGTCAAGGCACCGAGCTTCAGCAGCATGCTGCTGGTGCTGCTGTGGCTGTCGTTCCTCTACGGCATGTACAACGGCGCGATGATTGCCGCGCTGACCGAAATCATGCCGGCGGAAGTCCGCGTGGCTGGTTTCTCCCTGGCCTACAGCCTGGCGACCGCGGTGTTCGGCGGTTTCACCCCGGCGATTTCCACGGCGCTGATCGAATACAGCGGTGACAAGGCCGCACCGGGTTACTGGATGAGCCTTGCCGCCATCTGTGCGCTGTGCGCGACGCTGTTCCTGTATCGCAAGGCGAATATGCAGCTCAAGCCTGCCCTCTAGTTTGTGCCCCCTCTGCCCTGTGGGAGCCGGTTCCCACGGGGCAGCATCGTATTCCACCCTTCCAAGAAGAGACATGTGATGAAAGCACTCTTTCTGAAACTCGCCCTGATCGGCAGCATGGCCCTGGGCAGCGTCGCCCAGGCCGAGGAAATCCGCGTGATGACTTCCGGTGGCTTTACCGCCGCCTACAAGATTCTCGGCCCGAAATTCGCCGCCGAAACCGGCAACACCCTCGACACCGCGCTCGGCCCGTCCATGGGCAAGGCCCCGGAGGCGATCCCCAATCGACTGGCGCGCGGCGAAAAGGCCGATGTGGTGATCATGGTCGGCTACGCCCTCGATGAACTGATCAAGCAAGGCAAGGTCGTGCCCGCGTCGCGGGTCGAACTGGCCGACTCGCGGATCGGCCTGGTGGTGCGCGAAGGCAGTGCCAAGCCGGCCATCGGCACCGAGCAGGAATTGAAGGACACCCTGCTCAAGGCCAAGTCAGTGGCCTACTCCGATAGCGCCAGCGGTGTGTATATCCAGGAGCAGCTCTTCAAGCGCCTGGGCATCGAGGCCCAGCTCAAGCCCAAGGCGAGCATGGTACCGAAGATCCCGGTGGGCACGGTGGTGGCGAGCGGCGAATACCAGTTGGGTTTCCAGCAGGTCAGCGAGCTGCTGCCGGTACCGGGGGTGACCTTTGTCGGCAAGATTCCGGAGTCGGTGCAATCGGTGACCCGGTTCGCCGCCGGTATTCCGGTTGATGCACAACACCCGGAACAGGCGAAGGCATTGCTCCAGTATCTGGCTGCCCCGGCTGCCCAGGAGACGGTGAAGGCCACCGGGCTGGACTCAGTGAGCCGCTGAGCCGTTTTGCGCGGCGGATGCTGGCGCTTTCGCGGACAGATCCGGTTCTCACAACAGTCCGTGGGAACCGGATTCATCCGCAAACGGCCTGGCCAGCCCCCACCTCATAACCCCCACTACCCCGCCGGCTGCTTCATTTCCACGATCAGCCGCTCCAGCTCCAGGGCCGCCGGGGTCAGCACCCGGCCCCGGCGCTTGAGCAACCCCACCTTGCGCATCACCTGCGGCTCGATCAACGGCACACCGGTCAGAATCGGATGCTCCGGTCCCGGCATCGCCATGGTCGGCACCGCCGCCACCCCCAGCCCCGCTTCCACCAGGCCGATCATGGTCGTGACGTGCCGGGTCTCGCAGACCCCCGGCTTTTCCGGCGTGAGACGAATCAGTGCCTGATCGAGCAGGAAACGGTTGCCCGAAGTCTTGTCGAGGCTGATGTAGTCCTGCTGGTACAGTTCCTTCCAGCTCACACTGGCCCGCTGCGCCAACGGATGATCACGTCGGCAGGCCACCACGTAACGCTCCTCCACCAGCAGCTCGAACTCGATTTCCGGCTGCAGATTGCCCGTGAAGCTCAGGCCGAAGTCCGCCTCGCCGCTGAGCACCGCCGCATGCACGTCGTTGGCGCTGGAATCGAGCACCTTGATCCGGATCTTCGGGTACTGGCGGTGATAGTGGGCAATCACCTTGGGCATGAAGTAATACGCCGCCGAGGGCACGCAGGCCACGGTGACATGCCCCAGCCGGGTCGAAGCGACATCGGTGATGCCCAGCAGCGCAACGTCCAGATCATCCAGCAGCCGCTCCACCGTGGGCGCGAAGGCGCGACCGACCTGGGTCAGGCTGACCCGTCGGGTGGTGCGTTCGAACAGCCGCACGCCAAGGGCTTCCTCGAGCTTTTCCACCCGCCGGCTCAGGGCCGGCTGGGAAATATTGATGGCCTGGGCCGCCTTGCGGAAACTGCCCTGCTCGACCACCGCGCGAAAGGCCTGCAGATCGTTCAAATCGAAGTTGATGGCCACGGCGTACACTCATCGGAAACAGATTGATCAGTGTAACGCATGGATCAGCCAGATAGATGCAGCCAATGAAGCAGCGTCATGCCTGAGCCGCCGCAAGCAACGGCGGCATCGGGCAATCGAGGATATCGGCCACCGCCCGCATCAGTTCAGCCTCGGCCGCAGTGACCTGGCCGTCATGCCCGATGCAACGGGCCATGGCCTTGAGCAGTGCCGGCTTCTGCAACGGCAGCAAACCGGTCAGGCGATGCAAGGCCGCCTCCAGGGCTTTCAGGTCGCCCTCGCCCCTGAAGGCCGGCACCACGAACGCCAGTTCGGCGCAGCCATGGGCAAACGCCTGGCCGGCCCGCTGCGGATCAGCCTGCCCGGCCCGGGCCAGGAACGACAGCAGCAGCGCCACCTCGTCGGCCAGCGCCTCCAGGCGATACTTGCCAGCCACCGAGCGCAGACCTTCGACATTGCGTTCGACGATGCGCAACAAGGTCCACTCCAGCAGCTCGACCCGATCGTCCGCGCGGATCAGCAAGGCCATGCCACGCTTAACGGCGTTGAACTCGTCCCGGCCCAACTGCCTGAGCGCCGGGATCGCCAGATCGACCAGGGCCAGGCGTTGCCCCTGGGGCACCTCGCGCAACGGTGCCCGCAAGGCTTCCAGGCGCTCGGCCAGGGCCGGCTGCAGATGCGGGCGCAGCAGGTCCAGTTGCTGTTGCTGCAGGACCTCCACCGAATCGAGCAACAGACCGTAGACCAGTGCCTGGGCGCCTTCCCTGTCGTGGGCAGCCCGGATCAGGGCCTCGGGCAAGGTCTGCAGGGTATCCCGGGCCTCCTGCAGGTGCGCCAGGCCAGGGTCGCCGATCGCGGCAATCGACTGGGCAACCGCCGCTTGAGCAAAGGCCGTCGACCCGGCCGGGCGAGCAGACGGCGTCGATGGCGCGACCAGCTCTTCGGGGTGGTCGCCCGAGCGTTTCACCTGCGGATACTGGCCATCCCAACCCGGCTCGATCCGGCGAATACGTTCCGCCAACGGCGGATGGGTGGCGAACAGACCGTCGATGGCCGATTTGATCCCGGCCCCGAAATACAGATGGCTGAACTCGGCGGCATTCGCCGCCCGCAACTGCGAGCCGGCCGCATGGCCGCCGATCTTCTTCAGGGCACCACCGATGCTGTCGGGATTGCGGGTGAACTGCACCGCCGAGGCATCGGCGAGGAATTCGCGCTGGCGACTGACCGCAGCCTTGATCAGGTTGCCGAAAAATGTCCCGGCATAGCCAAGTATCAGCAGAGTCAGGCCAACGGCCACCTTGAACAGCTCGCCCTTGTTGTCGTTCGAGGACGAGGAACGGCGCGAGGAACCGCTATCGCTGCGCAACACCCAGTGTCCGATCAGGCCGATCAGCAGGATGCCGTGGAGCAAGGCGATCAGCCGCATGTTCAGGCGCATGTCGCCGTTGTAGATATGGCTGAACTCGTGGGCGATCACGCCCTGCAGCTCATCGCGATCGAGCAGGCTCATCGCCCCCTGGGTCACGCCAATCACCGCATCCTTGGGGCTCAGGCCGGCGGCAAAGGCGTTGATACTGTCATCTTCGAGGACATACACCGACGGCACCGGCGCACCGCAAGCCAGGGCCATTTCCTCGACCACATTGAGCAGGCGCTTTTCATGGAAGTCCTGGGGATCCAGGTTGATCAGCCGCCCGCCAAGGCTTTCGGCGACCAGCTTGCCGCCGGCATTCAACTGCACGCGCTTGTACAGCGAGCCGAACAGCACCACGCCGATCACCACCACCGCCACGGCGCCGACCAGCGTCGGGTCCAGCACCGGCGTCACGCTGCGGCGGCTCTCCGATTCGCCATAGAAGTGCCAGATCAGGGTCAGAGCCAGGCTGGTCAGGGCGATCAGGCTGATGACCGCCAGGGCCATCAACAGGACCAGGCGCCCGGTTTGACGGCGGGCGCGGTCCTGGTGTTCAAAGAAATTCATGAACCGTCCGTGGATGAAAGCGGATTAGAACGACACCTTGGGTGCAGCCTGGATCTCGGCACTGTCGGCGAACTCCAGCAGGCTGGCATCGGCGGAGTGTCCAAAGGCGGCAGCGAAGAACACCGGCGGGAACGTCTGCTTGTAGGTGTTGTATGCCATCACCGCGTCGTTGAATGCCTGCCGGGCGAAGGCCACCTTGTTTTCGGTGCTGCTCAGTTCTTCACCGAGCTGCTGCATGTTCTGGGAAGCCTTGAGGTCCGGGTAGGCTTCAAGGGTCACGTTCAGGCGGCCCAGGGCACTGTTCAGCAGCCCCTCGGCGCTGCCCAGCTGGGCCATGCTGCCGGCATCGCCCGGCTTCGAGGCGGCGGCCTTGAGACCGGTCACGGCCTGGTTGCGGGCGTTGATCACCGCTTCCAGGGTACCGCGCTCATGGGCCATGTAGCCCTTGGCGGTTTCCACCAGGTTGGGGATCAGGTCGTGACGACGCTTGAGCTGGACCTCGATCTGGGCGAAGGCATTCTTGAAGCGGTTGCGCAGGGTCACCAGCTTGTTGTAGATGCCGATGACATAGAAGACCAGGAGGGCGATGATAACCAGAAGGATCAGAATGAAGGTCATGTGACGTCCTTATCTTCGTCAGGAAAATGAGCGGCGATGTTAGCGCAAAATCTCCGGTAGGCGCAGAATTCGCCACTACCACCGTTCACGCCCCTGCGACAAAACATCACACCGGCGATGAGGATGCCGAAAATCGCGCGTCGACCTCTTCATTTGCACGACCCTGCCCGCTAAGATCCGCGCCTGCGTTGCCAGCCCAGAACTCCTATAAGACCCCGCCTGCAACACCGTCACTCCGTCCGTTTCCTGAGGTCATCATGTCCGTGCAATTATTGACCATGGCGCTGGCACCGCTATTGGGTCTGTTCATCATCAGCATCGGCAGCGCGCTGATGTCTTCGCTCACCACCCTGCGCCTGGACGCAATGGGATTCTCCGCCAGCATGGTGGGGATCGTGTCGTCGGCCTACTTCATCGGCCTGACCCTGGGCTCGGTCTTCAACGAGCGGCTGATCGTGCGGATCGGCCATATTCGTGCCTACAGCTGTTTCGCCGCACTGATCGCGGTCACCATCGCCTTGCAGGGCCTGAGCCACGACCCATGGGTGTGGTCCGGCCTGCGCCTGGTCGGCGGCTGGGCGCTCGTCGGGGTGTACCTGGTGGTGGAAAGCTGGTTGCTGCTGGTGGCCGAGCCGAAGATCCGCGGGCGCCTGCTGGCGCTGTACATGATCGCGCTGTACGGCGCCGGCCTGCTCGGGCAGATGAGCCTCGGCCCGGTGATGGACGCCGGTGAAAGCGTACCGTTCACCATCGCGGCGATGCTCGCTTCGCTGTCGCTGGTGCCGATCGCCATGATTCCGCGGGTCACCCCGCCGGTCGAACGCGCCGAGCCACTGCCGGCCGGCCAACTGATCCGCATCACCCCGACCGGCGTGATGGGCTGCTTCGGCTCCGGGGTGATCATTGCCGCGGTGTACACCCTGCTGCCGCTGTACCTGCAAAAGGTCGGGCTGAGCGTCACCGAAGTCGGCCACACCATGGCCGCGGTGATTTTCGGTGCGATGGTGCTGCAATACCCGGTGGGCCGCTGGTCCGACCGCAAGGACCGCCAGACCGTACTGATCGTCCTGAGCGCCGCCTGCGTGCTGTTGTCGGCGATCACCCTGCTGCTGCCGGCGTCGGGCTGGCCGATGCTGGTGGTGATGTTCCTGCTCGGCGGGGGCGTCTTCGCGGTGTACCCGGTGGCCGTCAGCCACGCGGCGGACAGTGCGCCGTCCGGCGCCCTGGTGCGAATGATCCAGGGGCTGCTGCTGATCAACTCGCTGGGCTCGGCGATCAGTCCCCTGGCGATTTCACCGCTGATGGAATGGGCCGGGCCGTCCGGGCTGTTCTGGGCCTTCGCGGTGCTCAACCTGGCGCTGGTGATGTTCTTCGTCTGGCGCCGTCGTGCACACCCGGTGCCGGTCGCCGCCGCGCCGTTCGCCGCGGCCACCCAGTACTCTCCCACCGGCGTCGAACTGCGCATGACCCAGGACCTGACCGAAGCGGTAGAGGCCCACCAGGCCGCGGAACAGCCTACCCCGGCGCACTAGGCCGCCTGCCAGGGCCCGCTACCCGTCCAGGAGTATGCGGGCCACCGCCTTGACCTCGCGCCATGCCTTTCTTCAGACCCGAATAGGGTATTAAGGAAGACATCTTGTAGGTAACATCCTACGCAGATCCTTACCGCTGCGAGTCGCCAATGCCAGGGAATGCTCCGTTTGAACAGCCACGGTGGGCGCGCGACCTGTTGCGCTTCCTGCCGCTGAAAAGCCAATTTGTCCTGTCAGGGAACATCCGCGACCTGCAAGCCTGCGAGGTGGCGCCCGGCACCGTCACGGCGCAGAGCTTCAACCAGGCGCTGTGCGATCTGCTGCTCACCAGCGGCTATGCCCAAGTGCTCGCCTGGGACCCCGTCGCCGGTTTCCGCATGCTCGGGCGCCCCGGCAGCGACCCGGCTACCGGGCAGGCCCTGCTCACCGAACTGGGCCTCACGCCAGTAGACGGCATTGCCCCAGCGGGAATCGACCTGCTGGGGGTTACCCTGCAACGCCTGGTCAATCGCCCGGGCGAGCCGATCGCCCTGATCGTCGACTTCGCGTCCCGCCTGGTGGTGCGCAACGACTCGCTGAGCGCGGCCGAACACCAGTTGTTCACCCAGGCCCTGGTCCTGTCGCACCAGACCCGCAGCCGCCCGGCCGGAGAACAGCGCAAACCCTTCTTCAACAGCGTGCTGTGGGTGGTGGAAAAGGAAGGCGACCTGCCCGACTGGCTGCTGGTCGACAACCCGCGCCTACGCCACATACCCGTGTCCAAACCCGACCAGATGGCCCGCCGGGCGTTGGCGCCGGCACTGCTCAAGGGGCTGTCGGGCAAGTCCGACGCCGGCGAGCAGGAGCGGCAGGCGGCCATCGACGCCTTCGTCGAAAACACCGAAGGCCTGTTGTTGCTCGATTTGAGCGCCATCGCCCAGTTGGCCCGGGTGGAAGACGTGCCGATGGAACGCATCACCGATGCCGTGCGTCGCTACAAGGTCGGCGTCACCGAAGACCCCTGGCTGAAGATCGACCGACAGCGCATCCGCCAGGCCGATGACATCGTGCGCCGGCGTGTCAAGGGCCAGACCCATGCCGTGACCCACATGCTCGACATCGTCAAACGGGCCATGACCGGCGTCGGCGCCAGCCGCAAGGGCAACCGCCCGCGGGGCGTGGCCTTTCTCGCCGGGCCCACCGGGGTCGGCAAGACGGAGCTGGCGAAAACCATCACCAGCCTGCTGTTCGGCGACGAAAGCGCGTACATCCGCTTCGACATGTCGGAGTTCAGCGCCGAACATGCCGACCAGCGCCTGATCGGCGCGCCACCGGGCTACGTCGGCTATGACGTGGGCGGCGAGCTGACCAATGCCATCCGCGAAAAACCCTTCAGCGTGGTGCTGTTTGACGAGATCGAGAAAGCCCACCCGCGCATCCTCGACAAGTTCCTGCAGATCCTCGACGACGGCGTACTGACCTCCGGCCGCGGCGATCGGGTGTATTTCTCCGAGGCGCTGATCGTGTTCACCTCCAACCTGGGCATCTACCGCCAGGGTGAGAATGGCGAACGCGCCGCCAACGTGCTGCCGGGCGAACCCTATGAAACGGTCCGCGACAAGGTCCACGGCGAGATCGACCGTTACTTCAAGCTGGTGCTCAACCGCCCGGAAATCCTCAACCGCATCGGTGAAAACATCATCGTATTCGACTTTATCCGCGCGGAGGTCGCCGAGCAGATCTTCACCCAGATGGTCGATAGCACCTTCGCCGACCTGCGCGACCAGCAACTGACCATCGAACTGGCCCCGGCCGCTCGCCAGACCTTGCACGACCTGTGCCTGCGCGACCTGTCCAACGGTGGCCGCGGCATCCGCAACCAGCTCGAAGCGCGTCTGCTCAACCCCTTGTCCAGGGCGCTGTTCGACCAGGAGGCGGAACCGGGCCAGGCGTTCCTGATTACCGAACTGGATGCCAACGGCCTGAACCTGGAACGTCGCTGAACATGGAACTGAGCCTGTCACGGGTGCATTTTCCGGTCACCACACTGGGGCCGGGACGGCGCCTGGGCATCTGGTTCCAGGGCTGCAGCATTCGTTGTCCGGGCTGCATTTCCGCCGACACCTGGGGGCCCGGCCGCTGGCGTATCGGCTTGCCTCAACTGCTGGCGCAACTGCAGCCGTGGCTGGCCGAGGCCGAAGGCATCACCCTGTCCGGTGGCGAGCCCTTCGACCAGTTCGACGCATTGCTGGCCCTGCTCGGTGAACTGCGCCGCCTGAGCGACGTCGACATCCTGGTCTACAGCGGCTATTCGCTGGAGCAGCTCGAACCCAGGCTACGGCAGGCCCATGGCCTGATTGATGGCCTGATCAGCGACCCCTACCGGCAGGAACAGCCGCAATCGATGGCCTTGCGCGGCAGCGACAACCAGCGGCTGAGCCTGTTCACCGAACGGGGGCGCACGCGTCTGGCCGCCTATGAGCGGCGGCTGATACCTGCCGACAAGGCGCTGGACCTGATGTTCGACGACGATGGCAGCGTCTGGATGGCCGGCATCCCAAGGCGTGACGACCTGCTTCGGCTACGCGACCTGCTCCATGACCAAGGCCACCAACTACAGCTGAGCGCCCATACCTCGCGGCCTCGCCAAGGGAAGTGATACGGATGATTCGTTTTTGCCCAAACTGCCAGTCGGAGCGCTCGCTCGCGGAAATCTTCTGTGAAGGCATCCTCGGTGACCATGCCTGCGGCTGGGACCTGTCCGGCGAGGCCATTCACCCCGATGGCTGGCGTCCCCAAGCGGTTGTCACCGTGGACGAACTGGCCCAGGTCGCCGACGAAGTCGCCGCGGCGCCCCTCACCGCCCTCTGCGAAAATGGCCATCCCCTGGAGGCCGGCGACCTGATGTGCCTGGAGTGTGGCAGCGGCCCTGCGGCTGCCCCGTCGAACGACATCGAGCCGCCACAAGCGCCCCTGCACCCCGACAGCGCCACACGGGTGGAGGGTTGGCACCTGCTGCGGCAGATCAGTTGCACCGACGGCGTCCGCGAGCGCTACATCGCCCGGCATGAGGAAAGCGGCCAGCAGGCCGTTCTGACCCTGTACCGCCCGGGTGCCGAACCGGACCCGGCCATCTACGACGTGATCCGCCGGCTGCCCCGCGACCATGTGCCGGAGATTCTCGCCACCGGCCGCTGGAATGAGCGCGCCTACGAGGTGATCGAGGAACTGACCGGCGGCACGTTGGCCGACCTCGGCAGCGTCGTCCGCGATGCCGCCGCCGTTCGCCATGTGGTCGGCGAGCTGGGCCAGGCCCTGCATGCCTTCAACGAGGCCGGCCTGCGCCATCGCGACCTGCGCCCGGCCAGCCTGCTGGTGCGCAGCCGCGAACCGCTGGACCTGGTGATCAGCGGCTTTGGCTCGGCGCGGCTGTCCGAGTTCGACCTGGATATCGTTTCCCCGCTGGAAACCAGCCGCTACATGGCCCCCGAAGCGATCGCCGGCGGCGTGGCCCCGGCGTCGGACTGGTGGAGCCTGGGCATGGTCCTGCTCGAACAGCTGACCCAGGGTGCCTGCTTCGAAGGCATCAACCCCAACGCCTTCCTGATTCATGTGCTCGCCAACGGCGTGCCGATCCCCGACGATCTCGACCCGCAACTGAACCTGCTGCTGCGCGGCCTGCTGGCCCGTGACCGGCACCAGCGCTGGCAGTGGCCGCAGGTGCAGGACTGGCTCAACGGCCTGCCGGTAGAGGCTCCGGCCTCGTCGTACAGCGAACGGGATGATGACGAAGGCGCGGCCATCACCCTGGGCAGCCAGCGCTTTCGCAAACCCTCGGTATTCGCCCTGGCGGCGGCCCAGGCGGACCACTGGGCCCAGGCCCTCGACCATCTGCTGCGTGGCGTCATCGTCACCTGGGCCGAACACATCGGCCTGGCGCCGCGGCTACTGGCCGGCTTGCGCCAGGTGGCCCAGCACGAAGGCATCGAGGACGATTTCCGCCTGATGCTGGCCCTCAAACTGCTCAACCCCGAAATCCCGCTGATCCATCGCGGAGAAATCGTCACCCCGGGCTGGCTGCTGGACCATCCGCTGGAGGGTTACCGGCTGATCAGCGGCTCGCTGCCCGACCTGCTCGAACAGTTGCAGACCGAAAGCTGGCTGTCGCGGCTCAGCGTCCGCGCGCAGAACGTTCGCCAGCGGGCGCTGCACCAGCACATCGAGGTCGACGAAGAGCAGTTGCGCATCTACCTGCTGTCCACCTCCCGCGCACGGCTGGCCGCCCAGTGGCAGGACCGCCAGCGCCTGCTGCCGGACACCGACCATCCTGGGCTGCAGGTCCTGTCGGAGCGCCGGGTGATCGCCGAAGAGGACCTGATCGTCCTGCTCAGCGCGAACATCAGCCAGTTCCGCTCGGCCACGGCGATCGTCGAGCAAGCCGCGGGCCTGGCCAGGGAAGCCGATGTCCGGCTGTTTGACACCCAGAGCGCCAGCGCGTTGCTGGAGCACAGCCGGCAGGATCTGTATCGCGCCGTCGACGAGCGTATCAGCGGCTTCGCCCGCAGTGGCGTACCGGCGGTGGATGACTGGGCGGAGCAGTTCCGCCTGGAACGGCGCATGCCGCTGGCCAAGGCCCTGGTGCTGCTGGCGATTCCCGCCGAGCAATGGCTGGAGCCGCAGAAGCAGCAGTACGTCTCGCAGATCCTCGATTTCTTCGAGAAGAAGGTCGTCACCGCGGTGATGCGTGGGCCCCTGGTACGCATGAGCATCGGCAAGACCACCGCGCGGGTCGATCTCCAGGAACTGGACAGCGAGCGTCGCCCCGCCGCCGCCCTGCTCGATCACCTGTTGCTGCGCAACGCCCGTTCGGTGAGTCTCGACCCGGAAAGCTTCCTGGCCAACACGCAACTGGAATCGCGACTCCACGCGTTGCACCGGCAAAGCTCGCTGTACAAGCGCGATACCGGCATCGACGGGTTGTACCTGGGGTTCCCGTTCCTGCTCAGCCGCGATGCCCGGGGCAATACCCGCCCACGCGTCGTGCCGTTGCTGCTGTGGCCGCTGAAACTGCTGGTCGAAGTCGGCAGCCGCGCCCAGGTCGCACTGGCCTTCGACGGCGAGCGCGAGGAAGTCCGGCTCAACCCGGCGCTCGACAGCCTGCTCGGCCCCGAGGCCTGCAAGCAGTGGCGCAAGACCGCCGAAGAACTGCTGGGCCGCTCGGCGATCCGCGCCGCCGATGTGATGGACGCCTTTGGCATGCTCGCCACGGCTCGATCACGGGCCTTGACCGCGCTGCCGCCGACCAGCATCGAAGTGACACCGTACAAGGACGAACTGGCCTGCGCCGCCGTGCTGTTCCATGTCACCTTCATGGGCCAGGCCATCGGCGAGGATCTGCGCCAGTTGAGGTCGCTGTCCCCCGCTGGCACCGGCCTGGAAACCGCCCTGCGCCTCAAGGAGCCGGGCGAAGCGCAGGACAGCGGGACACCGCCCGAACTGCAGCGCTTCTTCACCGCCGCCAGCGACCCGTCCCAGGAGGCTGCCGTCCTGCGCGCCCGGCAAAGTCCCGGGTTGCTGGTCGAGGGCCCGCCGGGCACCGGCAAGAGCCAGACCATCGTCAACATGGTCGCCGACGCCATTGGCCGCCAGCGCAGCCTACTGATCGTCTGCCAGAAGCATGCAGCCCTGGAGGTGGTGCACAAGCGCCTGGTTGCCGAAGGCCTGGGCCAGCGCATCGTCATGCTCAATGACGTCAACCGCGACCGCGAGCCGGTCATTCGCAGCATCCGCGAGCAACTGGAAGCGCTGTTTATCGAGGGGGCCTGGGCCCCCGACTGGCAGCGCCAGCGCGAACGCCTGGCGGCACGCATCGAAACCCTGGAAGGCGAACTGGACCGTTTCCACCAGAGCCTGCATCGTCTCGACGAGGCGACTGGCATCAGTTACCGCGGCTTGCTCGGAGAACTGATCGAACTGGAGCAAGGCAGCCCTCCCCTGGAGTTTCCGGCACTGCGCCAGCGCCTGGCAGGACTGGACATCGCCAGCCTGACGCGCCTTGAAGAAAACTGCGCACCGCTGATCCGTCTCTGGCTGCCGGCCCGTTTCGAAGGCAGTGCCCTGGCACAGTTGCAGCCTTTCGCCGCCGACCCGGCGACCTTGCAGGCTTTCACCGAATGCCTGCAGGCGTTTGTCGCCGCGGAAGCGGCTCGCCAGGGCGTGCTGCAGGAACACCTGTCCAGTTTCGAAGTCGACGACCCCACGCCCTACCGGAGCTGGATGGCCGGACATGTCGAGGCCTTGCTGGGCCTGAAGGAAGAACAGCGCCTGCGGCTGGCCCGTTGGTTGCCGCTGTTCCGTCGCAGCGAAACGGCCCAGGCCCTGCGCGGCGAAACCCTGCTCGCCGAGCTGGATGATGTCGAACTACAGCTGCGCCAGCTGGATCCCGCGCACTACCTGCCCGCCCACTCCCCGGCACTCAGTGCCCTGACCGACAAGGAACTGGAGCGCTTGCGGGTACAGACCGCCCAGGTGCTCAAAGCCAAGTCCTGGCTGGCCCGGATCAACCCGTTGCACCTGATGCGGCGCAGGCGGGTGCGGGCTTTCCTGCGCAGCCACGACGCCCAGGCCGACGACTCCCGCGTGCCGGCACTGCTGGCCGCCGCCGAACTGGAAATCCGCACCCGCCCTCTGCATGCGGCCCTGAACGCCGCGCGCCAGGCATTGGGCCTGGAAGCGATTGCCCAGGCCGTCCGGCTGGAGCTGGCGAGCCTGACCAGCCAGGATATCCGCCACCTGCGCGAGATCCAGGCACTGGCCCAGGGCCTGGCGTCGGCGCCGCGTGGCGAACAGGTCGATGCCGCGATTCTTACGGGGCAGAAGCAGAGCTTCGAGGCGCTGCTCAAGGACCTCGATGCCGCACTCGTGCGCCACGGTGCACGACAACACAGCCTGGACCGGCTCAAGGCCCTGGCCGACTGGATCGGCGACGACCTGCGCCAGGCACTTGAACGTGCCGTCGCCACCAACGAAAGCAACCTGCTGGCCCTGACCCGACTGCAACAGGACCTGCCCGCACTGGCCGCCTACCAGCGTTTTCGCGGCCGGGTCGGGCAACTCGGCCAGGCCGACCTCGAACTGCTCGCCCTGCTGCGCCAAATCCAGGACAAGCTCGATCAGTTCCCCGTCGACCAGCTCGAAAGCGCCGTGCGCCGGTTGCTCAATCGTGAAGCCCGGCTCGGCTGGAAGCACCGGATCGAACAGGCCAACCCGGAGCTGCTGTTCGGCCAGGACGAGGCCCGGGCGAAGATTGCCGGCCTGGCCGAGGCCGACATCCAGATGCGCCTGCTCAACCGCGAACTGCTCGGCAAGGGCGTCGACCCTGCCCGCCTGGGCAGCCGCAAGCAATGGGAAGATGTCACCCGCCTGACCGGCAAACGCTCGCGACGCCTGCGCGAGTTCATCGAAATGGGCTCGGAACTGGGCCTGATGAGCCTGCGCCCGGTCTGGCTGATGAACCCCGATGTGGCCAGCCGCGTCCTGCCGCTCAAGGCCGGCCTGTTCGATACCGTAATCTATGACGAAGCCTCGCAGATGCCGGTGGAGCTTGCCCTGCCAACGCTTTACCGCGGCCGGGTGACAGTGATCAGCGGCGACGAGAAACAGATGCCGCCCACGGCCTTCTTCTCAAGCCGGGTCGAGAGTGACGAGGCCGAACTGTTCGACGGCGACCTGCCGGATGAGGATGCCGACGAGGAGCAGCGCGAAGCCTTCGAAGACACCTGGAACCGCCGCGAGATCAAGGATTGCCCGGACCTGTTGCAACTGGCCCGCAGCGTACTGCCCAGCACCACCCTGGAGATCCACTATCGGTCGGCCTACCGCGAACTGATCGGCTTCTCCAACGCGTCGTTCTACGGCAACCGCCTGAGCGTACCGGTGCGCCATCCCCAGGCCAATATCCTGCGGATCAAGCCGCTGGAGCTGATCCAGGTGGACGGGCTCTACCAGAACCAGAGCAATATCCTGGAAGCCGAGCGGGTGGTGGAGCATCTCGCCGAGCTCTGGTGCCAGCCCCACGAACAGCGCCCGTCCATCGGCGTGGTCACCTTCAACCGCAAGCAGGCCGACCTGATCGAGGAACATCTGGAGCGACGCGCCGAGGAAGACGAGGTGTTCCGCCAGGCCTACGCCCAGGAGCGCGAGCGTCTGGAAGACGGCGAAGACATGTCGGTGTTCGTCAAGAACGTGGAAAACGTCCAGGGTGACGAACGCGACATCATCGTCTTCTCCACCACCTTCGGCCGCAACAGCCAGGGCGCGTTCCGCCGCAGCTTCGGCGTGCTCGGGCAGAAAGGCGGCGAGCGGCGGCTGAACGTGGCCGTCACCCGCGCCCGGCGGAAGGTGGTGCTGGTCACCTCGATGCCGATCGCCGACATCTCCGACATGCTCAACACCCACCGCGCCCCCAACAGCCCCCGCGACTACCTGCAGGGTTACCTGGAATATGCCCGGAGCCTGTCGTCCGGGGAGTTCGCCACCAGCAGCAGCCTGCTCAACCGCCTGCAGACCGACCGTGGCGAGGCCCGGCGCCGTCAGCAGCAGCCGCGCGACGGTTTCGTCAGCACTGTCGGCCAGTACATTCAGTCGCTCGGCTGGCAAGCCAGCAGCGCCAACGAGGGCGATGCCTTTGGCCTGGACTTCGCGATCGAGAACCCGGCCACGGGCCTGTATGTCATTGGCATCGAATGCGACTCCCCCTGCCACCCCTGTTGAACCGCGCCCGGGCCCGGGAAATCTGGCGGCCGTCGGTGCTGCACCGGGCCATTGCGAGCCTGCACCGGGTCTCGTCCCATGGTTGGTACCACGATGGCGAGAATGAACGGGCACGGCTGCGGGCGGCGATCGAGAACGCCCTGCAACCTGCCCTCGAACCCCAGCCGGACAGCCCGGCGCCCCTCACGGAGACCAGCGCATGAGTGGACCGAAAGTCGTCCGCATCGTCACCCGGGAAGAGATCCTGGCGATCTGCGAGGCTCACCTTCAGCGCCTGGCAACCGCCCTCGAACGCTGGCTGGCGCAGGCCGGCAGAATCGGCGAGCTGAGCGAAGCCGACCGGGCTGCGACATTGGCCCGGCATGAACGCCTGCGCGCCTTGCTGCAACAGGATCAACTGCGCGAACTGCAAAAGGCCGTGCCCATCGAAATCGATTTCCTCGAACGTGACCTGGAAGAGCGCGAGGAACGGGCGATTATCCGGGCGACGGAAAAACGCCAGCAGCAGCGGCGTGTCCACGAAACCGCGGCGACCCTGCTCAAGGCCCTGCACGCCAAGCCTGGCCGGGTAACCGGCGAACTGTTGCAGCAGATCGGCGAACTGGCCCAGGGTGCCCGACGTGAAGACGCGGATACCCTGCTGGCAAAGGGTTTCGCCCTGCTGACCAGCGTACCCGCACAGGAAGCCCTCGGCGCAGAGCAACACGCCCTCGCCCAGCAACTGAAGAGCGATGCGCCGGCACCTTCGCTGGCCGACTGGATCGCCCGGCAGCAGCTCGACGGTTCAAGGGATGTCCGCCTGTTGCGCATCGACCGACACATTGCCGAACTGCAACTGCTGCACGGTGCACAAGCGGCCGAAGCATTTGTTCTGAAACTGCGGAAGGCCGAGGCCGAGTCGCGCCAGCAGGCCCGCAACCTGCTACTCGACAGCCTGGTAGTCGACCTGGCCCACGCCACGCGCCGCTACCAGGACCAACGCGCCCGTTTCAATCAGTTGCAGGGCCTGGCCAACGAAGTGGCCGCCTTCAAGGATTCCACTCATCAGCCACTGCTGGAGCGCGTCGCAAACAGTCACGCCAGCCCGGACCCGCAGCAGATGGACGAACTGATCGAGCAATGCAAGGCCGTGATCGCGGCCCACCTGCAGGCACAGGCGGCCATCGCCCGTCGCCAGGCGGTGCTGCAGGGGCTTGCGAGCCTCGGCTACGAGACCCGCGAAGGCATGGAAACCGCCTGGGCACAGAACGGTCGGGTGGTACTGCGCAAGACCGCCACGCCAGGGTTCGGGGTCGAAGTGGGCGGCAAGGCCGACACCGGCCGCCTGCAAGTGCGTGCCGTGGCCATGAGCCACGAACGCGACAAGACCCGGGACCGCGACATCGAGACCATCTGGTGTGACGAGTTCCAGCGCCTGCAGACGCTGCTGAAAAGCCAGGGCGGTGACCTGATCATCGAACAGGCCCTGGAGGTCGGCCAGGTCGAGCTCAAGGTGGTGGCGGTTGTCGAGTCGCAGCAAACCCTCGAAACGAGCCGTTCAGAGAACAGGACCGGCGGCTGATCGCCGGGCCCTCGTGAGCAATGCAATCGGGATGGGCCAGGGCGCACGTCCGCCTCAATGCGAGGCCCGGGGCGGCGTCGCCGCCACCCCGGACGCTCATGCGGCAGGCAGGGCTCAGAGGCGGCCCAGTTCCCGTGCGGTACGGTCGACGGCGATGCGGGTCTTCTCGACCAGCTCATCGAGTTCACTGCGCCCGGCCACCAGTGCCGGCGCCATGATCATCCGCCCCAGGGTCGAGCGAATGATCAGGCCCTCTTCGAAGCCAATGGTCCGGCAGCGCCAGGCGATGTCGTTTTCGTTGGCGAAACGCTTGCGGCTGGCCTTGTCTTCGGCGAACTGCAACGCCGCCACCAGCCCGGCGCCCTGCACCTCGCCCACCAGCGGATGCCGCTCGAACACCTCCCGCAGGCAACGCTGCAGATAGGGACCGGTGTCGTCCTTCACCCGGCTGACGATACCTTCGTCGCGCAGTGCCTTGAGGTTGGCGATCGCCACGGCTGCCGCCACCGGGTGGCCGGAATAGGTCAGCCCGTGGGCGAATACCCCGCCCTGCTCCACCAGTGCTTCGGCGATACGCCTGCTTAGCACCAGGCCGCCCATGGGGATGTAGCCGGAGGTCAGGCCCTTGGCAATGGACAGGGTATCCGGCTCGAAACCGAAGTGCTGGTGGGCGAACCATTCCCCTGTGCGGCCAAACCCGCCAATCACCTCGTCGGCGCACAGCAGCACGTCGTACTGGCGGCAGATGCGCTGGATTTGCGGCCAGTAGCTTTCCGGCGGGAAGATCATGCCGCCAGCCCCCTGGAACGGCTCGGCGATAAAACCGGCGACGTTCTCGGCTCCCAGTTCGAGGATTTTCTCCTCCAGTTGCAGCGCACAGCGACGGCCGAACTCCGCCGGGCTCAACTCGCCGCCCTGGGCATACCAGTAGGGCTCGTCGATGTGCGTCACATCCGGAATCAGCCCGCCCATCTCATGCATGAACTTCATCCCACCCAGGGCCGTGGCCGCCAGGGTCGAGCCGTGGTAGCCGTTCCAACGGCCGATCATGATCCTCTTCGACGGCTTGCCCACCACCTGCCAGTAGCGGCGAACAGTACGGATCAGCACCTCGTTGGCCTCGGAACCGGAGTTGGTGTAGATGGCGTGACTGTAGTGGCCGGGCAGCAGGCTGAACAGCAGCTCGGACAGTTCGACCACCGCCGGGTGGGTGGTGTGGAAGAACATGTTGTAGTACGCCAACCGATCCATCTGGGTCGCCGCCGCGGCGGTCAGGTCCTTGCGCCCGTAGCCCAGTTGCGTGCACCACAGGCCGGACATGCCGTCCAGATAGCGTTTGCCGTCGTTGTCCCACAGGTGCAGGCCTTCCCCGCGCACGATGACACGAGGGCCTTCGGCATTGAGGGCCTTCTGGTCCAGGAAGGCATGAATGTGGTGCGCGGCGTCGGCCGCCTGGTAGTCGCGGGTGGTACGTTGCGGGGTAACGGGGGCGTTCATGGCCATGACTCCTATCGCGTTGTGGTCTTTTTCCAGGCAGCAGCCTGCCGTAAGCCCATGGCCGGTGTTCATCCGGGCCAGGACCCTCGTTGCAGCGGGATATCCATCAGTGTCGGTGATCGAGGTAGTGCGCCAGTGGGTCCTGGCCCAGACCGTCCCGGGCCTGGGCCAGGGAATTGATGAACAGCGAGAACAGTTCCGAGTGCGAGGAAATGTCCAGTTTCGCGTAGATGTTCTTGCGGTGACTCTTGATGGTGTCCTCGGCGACGCCCAGGCGTCGGGCCAGCGACTTGCTCGAATGCCCCCGCAGCAGCAGTTGCACGATGGCGCACTCGCGCTCGGTCAGCACCGAGGCCCCGAAGGTGTTCAGCGCACGGCCGATCTGTCGCTCGATCGCGCTCTCGAAACGCCCGCCCAGCACCTGGCCTTCCAGATGGCGCCAGTGCTGGCTGACCACGGCCAGCACCCACGGGGTCACACGCTGGAGGTCGCGCAGTTGGCTGGCACGGTAGGTGGCCGTGGTGGCCAGCTCTACGGCAATCACCAGTTCCGTGCCCAGCGGTACGAGGTAGTTCACCTCATCCTCCAGGTGCGAGTGCTGGTAGAACGTCAGGTAGTACTCGCTGCGCTTGAAATGGTCCGGCGCCACATCGGCCAGCCGGTAGCAGCCGGCGCTCGCCCCTTCCATCGCCGCGCGGTAGAACGGGCACAGCAGGTAGTGGCCGCCGATGTACTCGCGGATGCTGCCCTGGGGCAACCAGGGCCCGTCGTCCCGGGTCTCGGCCAAAGCCGACGGCAGCCCCTGGCGCGGAAACAGATAGACCATGGTGCCCTGGCTCGGGCCAGGTGGCACAGCGCCGCGAACAGGGCATCGACAAAGCCTGGCTGGCCGATCACACAGGTGACGTCGGCCATGTGGCGGAACCAGTCTTGGGTGGTCAGTCGATTGCTTGCCATCGAGGCGGCCTTTTGCAGTTCAGCGCATGCCGATACCGGTGGTGGTGTTCGGCCAGGGGCATCTTCTCATCACTGGCGGTGCCGGCCTATCACCCTTTGGGGTGAGCGGGTTTCAGCCGTCACAGCGCGGCCTGGCCGCTCCCTTGTGCGCTCAGCAGCAGATCGGCCGCCTTTTCCCCGATCATGATGCACGGCGCATTGGTGTTGCCACTGATCAGGGTCGGCATGATCGACGCGTCGGCCACCCGCAGCCCCTCCAGGCCATGCACCTTCAGTTGCGGACAGACCACGCTCATGGCGTCGGTGCCCATCTTGCAGGTGCCCACGGGATGAAACACCGTGGCGGCGTGCTCGCGGATATAGGCCAGCAGTTGCTCATCGGACTGCACATGGCTGCCCGGCAACATCTCGGTCCCGCGAATCGCCTCGAAACCCTGGTCGGCAAGGATCTGCCGCGCCAGCTTCAGACCCTCGACCAGGACCCGCGCATCCTCGTCGTCGGCCAGGAAGTTGAAATCGATGGCCAGCGCCCCTCCCGGTTGCAGGCGCAATTGGCCGATGCTGCGCGGACGCAATACGCAGGTGTGCAGCGCATAGCCATGCCCCCACTCGAACAGGCGACCACGATGGCTGCGGTAGCCGGGCACGAAGTGAAACTGCACATCGGGCAGTTCGCCCGCCAGCGGCGTGCGGGCAAAACCGCCCGCCTCGACGTAGTTGGTGGTCAGCCAGCCCTTGCGGCCAAGCAGGTAGCGAAACGGCGCGGCGAGAATGCTCGGCAAGGCGCCCAGGGAAAAGCCCAGGGTCCGGGGGATGGCGAACGCACGGTGACCAGGCCGTCGAGGTGATCCTGCAGGTTCTTGCCGACACCCGGCAGATCGTGCAGCGGCGTGACCCCGGCCTCGATCAGTTGCTCCTTCGGGCCGATCCCGGAAGCCAGCAACAGTTGCGCGCTGCCCAGGGTTCCGGCGCTGAGAATCACCTCGCGCCGGGCGCGGATCACCGACTCGCCGCGGGCATCGAGCAGACGCACCCCCACCGCGCGCAGCCCATCGAAGACCACGCCCTTGACCGTGCAGTCGGTGAGCACCGTCAGGTTCGGCCGCTGCCGCACCGGTTGCACGAAGGCACGAAAGCTCGACAGCCGCCTGCCGTCCTTCTGGGTCACGTTGTACAGCCCCGAGCCTTCGAAACGGGCGCCGTTGAAGTCATCGTTGCGGCGAATGCCACAGCGCTCGGCCGCCTGCACGAAGAGCCGTGACACCGGGTTGGGGTCGCGCGGCACATCGACGCACAACTCGCCCTGGGTACCGTGATAGTGCAGGTCCTGGCCGAGCAGGTTGCGTTCGGACTTCCTGAAATACGGCAACAGGCTGTTCCAGTCCCACCCCGGGCAACCCGCGGCGGCCCAGCGGTCGTAGTCGCTGGCATGCCCGCGGATGTAGATCATGCTGTTCATCGAGCTGGAGCCGCCGAGCATCCTGCCCCGCGGGGTGTGCAGGCGCCGATTGTTGAGCTGCTTCTGTGGCGTGGAGAAGAAGTTCCAGCTGTATTTGCGACTCTTGTACAGGGTGATGGTCCCGGCCGGCGTCTGGATACGCACGCTGTTGTCATGGCTGCCGCTTTCAATCAGGCAGACGCGGTTTTCCGGGTGGGCACTCAGCCGGTTGGCCAGCACGCAACCGGCCGAGCCGGCTCCCACAATGACGTAATCGAACTGCTTCATCAGACATTCCCCTGGACAACGGCGCTCGCGCCTGAACCACGCGAGGCATGAAGATTGCTGGCAGATGGGCAACGGGTGTGCCTGCCCTGTAGGTGTTGTTCTTCGATGCCGGACGGCATCGGGCCGCTTCATAGTGCCGGGGCGGCATCTCGGGGGAAATGAGTAAAAATGTTCTGCCTTACCCGGAAAAAACTTATAACCACGCACCATCGGGGTGCGCTTGAATAAGGTTCTGCAAGGTGTCTGATGAGAGGATTCCGTGGCCGCCTATAACCTTCGCCAGTTGAAGTACTTCACCGCCGTCGTCGAATGCGGCAGCGTCGCCGAAGCCTCGCGCAAGCTCTACATCGCGCAACCTTCGGTCTCGACTGCCATCCGCCAGCTCGAGGACAGCTTCAACGTCCAGCTGTTCATCCGCCAGCACGCCAGCGGCATGTCGCTGACCCCGGCCGGCAACCGCTTCTACCGCAAGGCCCAGGAGCTGCTGCGCATGGCGCACGAGTTCGAGCAGAACGCCCTGGCCGACAACGATGTGGTGGCCGGACAGATCGATATCGGTTGCTACGAGACGGTGGCGCCACTGTACCTGCCGCGCCTCATCGCCGGCTTCCGCGAACGCTGGCCGGGCGTGGAGATCCGGATCCGCGATGGCGAACAGCAGGAGCTGATCCAGGCGCTCACCAGCGGCAGCATCGACCTGGCGATGCTCTTCGAGCACGACCTGGACCACACCATCGAGACCGCGCCGCTGATGCCGCCGCAACAACCCTATGCGCTGCTGCCGGCCGATCATCGCTTCGCCCATCAGGCCAAGGTGTCGCTACATGACCTGGTCCTCGAACCGATGATCCTGCTCGGGACCCTGCCCAGCCGGACCTACTTCGTCAGCATCTTCACCGAGCGCGGCCTGACCCCGCACATCACCTTCAGTTCCCCCTCGATCGAGATGGTCCGGGGCATGGTCGCCCAGGGCTTCGGCTTTTCGATCCTGGTCACCCGACCCTTCTCCAACTACACCTATGACGGCAGGCAACTGGCCTGCATCCCCCTGGCGGAGACCGTCACGGGATCGGGCCTGTCGGCCGCCTGGCCGAGACGCTCGCAACTGACCAAGCCGGCGCAACTGTTCGTGGAGTACTGCATCGAGGAGTTGGCGCGGCTACAGAAGTGAGTGCCGCAGGGGGCGTGAGGTTGCCGACGCAACCTCCGCATGGGGCCGTCATCGGACCTGACAAGCGAAAGCCAGGACCCGCTCCAGCATCTGGTCACAGGCCTGCAACTGCGCCAGGCTGACGAACTCGTCGGGCTTGTGCCCCTGATCCATGCTGCCCGGCCCGCAGACCACGGTCGGGATACCCGCCTGGTCGAACAGCCCGCCTTCGGTGCCAAAGGCCACCGTGCCGAACTCGCGCGAACCACAGAACTGCGCCACCCAACCGGCCGCCTGGCTCTCGACCGAAGTGGCCAGCCCCGGATAGCTCGACAACTCGGTGAAGCGAATGTCGCTCTGGGCACTGACCGCGCGCATCGCCGGCAACAGGGTGTCGGACGCGTACCGCTGCAGTTGTTCGGCCACTTGCCAGGGGTCCATCTGTGGCAAGGCGCGCACCTCGAAATCGAACCGGCAATCCTCTGGCACGATGTTCAAGGCCTTGCCACCCTGGATCACGCCGGTCTGTACCGTGGAGAACGGCGGATCGAAGCGCCCGTCATGCTGGCCGGGAGATTTGAGTGCTTCGCCCAGGCGACCGAGTTCGACGATCAGCCGGGCGGCATACTCGATGGCATTGACCCCTTGCGGCGCGTAGGCCGAGTGGCAGGCCGCGCCCTGCACGTCACAACGCATGGCGAGCTTGCCCTTGTGCCCGAGCACCGGCTTGAGCTGCGTCGGCTCGCCGATCACGCACAGCAGCGGCTTGACCGCCCGCCCACGCAACACCTCGATCAGTGAACGCACGCCGAGGCAACCGACCTCCTCGTCATAGGACAAGGCGATATGCACCGGCAGGCGCAAGGGACTGTCGACCAGCGCCGGCACCAGTGCCAGGACACAGGCGATATAGCCCTTCATGTCCGCCGTGCCGCGCCCGTAGAGGTTGCCGCCCTGCTCCGTCAGCTCGAACGGCGGACACGTCCAGGCCTGGCCGTCGACCGGCACCACATCGGTGTGCCCGGACAAGACGATGCCCGGCACATCCGCCGGGCCGATGGTGGCGAACAGGTTGGCCTTGCTCCCCTCGGGGTTGTGAATCAGTTCGCAGGGCACACCCAGTTCGGCCAGGTAGTCGCGCACGAACCCGATCAGCGCCAGGTTCGACTCGCGGCTGGTGGTATCGAACGCCACCAGCCGCGCCAGCAACTCGCGGCTGAGGCTCATCGATCATCTCCCGGCACACCGTAGCCGGGCGCCCGCGAAGGGTCCAGGGCGCGGTCGATGTAGTCCTGCATCTGCGGACGGTAGGCTTGCCACAGCAGGCCCAGTTCGCCGAGCGGATCCTCATCGGCCCAGTCGACGCGCAGGTTGACGATCGGCCAGAGCAGCTCGCCGACCACCACCAGCGCCGCCGAATGCACGGGACCGGCTTCACCGCCCTCGCCCAGTCCGGCCTGCATCGCCGCCAGCAGGCGATCGGCCAACTGGCCCTCGGCCTGCTCGAAGCTGCGGACCATCGCCTCGATCACCGCCGGGCTGGCCAGCATGTTGCCGGCCGCCACGCACTGTTCACCGCTCACGGCGTTGTTCACGCCGAGGGTTTCACTGCCACTGAAATGCGCGGTGCGCCCCAGATGGTCGATGACGGTGATCTGCCGGTACTGGCTGTAGCCGTTGCGCGTCAGCACCCGGTCGAGCGCCTGGGCAGGAGAAAGGCCCTGCTCGAGCTCGTCCAGGGCTTCCGGCCCCAATGCCGGCAAGGTGATGTTCTGCGAGGCCACCGCGCCCACGCCGGGACGCAGCCAGGGGCAACGGGCGCCGACAGCAATGCTCGACGAGCTGATGGCGATGCCGAACTGACCGGTGCTTTCGCACCGGGCGACGATGGAAAAGGTCATGGCAAGGCTCCTGTCAGTCGGGAATCACGGCG
Organism: Pseudomonas sp. Tof1; assembly: GCF_055390395.1. NCBI lineage: Bacteria > Pseudomonadati > Pseudomonadota > Gammaproteobacteria > Pseudomonadales > Pseudomonadaceae > Pseudomonas > Pseudomonas sp. Tof1. The sequence continues at coordinate 3,622,901 of NZ_AP024344.1, forward strand.
ATCACGTCGATTTCCATCAGCCACTGCGGCTGGGCCAGGCCCGACACCACCAGCCCCGTGGAAATCGGGAACACGCCCTTGAGCCATTTGCCGACTTCCCGGTAGACCGGCTCGCGGTAGCGCGGATCGATGATGTAGGTGGTGGTCTTGACGATGTGCGACAGGTCGCTGCCCGCCTCTTCCAGCAGTTGCTTGACGTTCTTCATCGCCTGCTCGGCCTGCGCGGCCGGATCCCCCAGGCCCACCAGGTTGCCGGCGAAATCGGTGCCGACCTGGCCGCGCACGTACACCGTGTTGCCGGCGCGCACAGCCTGGCACAGGTCGTTGTCCAGAGTCTGGTTGGGGTAGGTTTCCTTGGTATTGAACATGCGGATACGGGTGTGCGTCGGTGTGGCCATTGCAGGTTTCCTCGAAAAGGGCGAGGCACGCCCGGGGGCGCGCCTAGCGGGGTTGATCAGGCGGTGGCGACCTGGGACACGGGCGCGCTGGCGACGGACAGGGCACCGGCCGCCTGGCGCTGGGCGGCGTCCTCGTAGTCCTGGTAGGAACGCTGGGTGGCGATGTGGCCGGCCACATGCCGGGCGTCGTGCCACACGCCCCAGATGAACGCCGAACCGCGACGCGACAACCACGGCAGGCCGACGAAGTAGATCCCCGGCTCCCTGCCGACACCGCGCTGGTGCTGTGGCTTGCCCTTGTCGTCGAAGGTGTCGACCTGCAGCCAGTCGTAGTCGACGGCGTAGCCGGTGGCCCAGATGATCGAGTTCACCCCGGCCTCGGCCAGGTTCAGCTCACGCAGTGGCCGGGTGATGCAGGGCGAATCGCCGACGCGCTCACGGGCGCTCGGCTCCGGCGGCAGGTCCAGGCCGTTGCGTTCGATGTAGGCATCCGCGGCGTCGAGCAGAGCCAGGTAGCTTTCATCGCCCTTGTCGAGGTTGTCGACCAGGTCCTGCCTGAACGTCACCGTGCTGCCGTTGAAGGACTCGGTCAGCCCGACCAGGATCATGCCGGCCTGGGCCAGGCGACGGAAATCCACGGTATGGCCGCCTCGGGCGCCACTGACGGCGATGGTCACGTGTTCGCGGCCGGCCTGCATGGTCTCGGTATCCCACAGCCCGAGCACGCCCAGCCACCAGCAGAAGTCGCGGTTGCGGTAGGCACGCGGCGGACGATCGTGCGGGCCGACCGAGAGATAGACCTGCTTGCCGGCGCGCTGCAATTCGTCGGCGATCTGTACCCCCGACGAACCGGCACCGACCACCAGCACCGCCCCTTCCGGCAGTTGCTGCGGGTTGAAGTACTGGGCCGAGTGGATCTGGTACAGGCGCTCATCCCTGGGGGCGATGGCCGGAATCAGCGGTTTCTGGAACGGACCGGTCGCCGCGACTACGCGCTGCGCACGGATCGTGCCTGAGCAGGTCTCCACCGTGAAGCCCGGACGCCCCGCATGACGCGTCACACGCTTGACCTCGACACCGGTGTGGATCGGTGCGTTGATCTTTTTCGCGTAGGTCTCGAAGTAGGCCGCCACCTGATCCTTGCCGGCAAAGCCATCGGGATCGATGTCGAATTGCAGCCCCGGGAAACGGTCATGCCAGGCGGGTCCGTTGGCCACCAGCGAGTCCCAGCGGCCGGTGCGCCAGGCTTCGGCAATGCGGCTGCGTTCCAGCACCAGGTGAGGCACCCCCTGTTTGCTCAAGTGTTCGCTCATGGCCACACCGGCCTGGCCGGCACCCACCACGAGGGTATCGATTTCAATGTTATCCAATGACATGAGTTATATCCTTCACCAGGACTTTGGTGTATTTGAATGAACAGTAGTTGCGAGCCGGCTGCAGCAGATCAAGTAGCGCCTGGTCATCGGTAAATTATTATTAAACTTGTGCCTGACTATAATTATTCGATATCGCCAGACAGTCGGATAAAACAACTTCCAAACCCGTGAAACAGGTTTGGAAGTTCCCCCTCAATGGGCGACTTGCAAGTCGTCATGCAGCAGGCCGAGGATGTCGCGCTTCATCTCGATGAATTCGCGTTCCATCACCATGTCCATGTCACGCGGGCGCGGCATCGGCACATTGAGTTCGCGCTTGATCCGCCCCGGTCGTGCGCCCATCACGTAGACCCGGTCGCCAAGCAGGATGGCCTCGTCGATGTCGTGGGTGACGAACACCACGGTTTTCTTGCTGTGCTCCCAGACCCTGAGCAGCAGTTGCTGCATCTGCATGCGGGTCTGGCTGTCGAGCGCGCCGAAAGGCTCGTCCATCAGCAGGATCTGCGGGTCGTTGGCCAAGGCCCGGGCGATGGCCACCCGTTGCATCATGCCGCCCGAGAGCTGCTTGGGATAACGCTCGGCGAAAGCCGTCAGGCCGACTTCGTCGAGGTAGTAATCGACGATCTCCTTGCGCTCCCGGGCGGCCATGCCCTTGCGCTTGAGGCCGAAGGCGATGTTGTCGCGCACGCTCAGCCAGGGAAACAGCGTATAGCTCTGGAACACCATGCCGCGGTCCGCGCCCGGCCCCCGCACCTGTTGCCCGCCGACATGGATCTTGCCGGAGGTCGGTTCGGCCAGCCCGGCCGTGAGGTAGAGCAGGCTCGACTTGCCACAGCCGGAAGGCCCCACCAGTACGGCGAACTGCTGGTCCGGCACATTCAGCGAGACGTTCTCCAGGGCGGTGAAGATATTGCCGTCAGGGCTGCGGTAGCGCAGGCAGACCTGATCCACCTGCAGTCGCGGCTGCGCACCCACCGGCTGTTTCACCGGGTTGACCGGCATTTGCATTGCAGTTACTGCGCCCATGACACCACCTTGAGCCGAAGCACCCGGAACAGTTGATCGGTCAGTAGGCCGAGCAGGCCGATGACCGCGATAGCGAGGAAAATCACGTCGACCTGGAAGCCGCGCATCGCCTTGAGGCTGATGTAGCCCAGGCCGCTGGAGGCGGCGACCAGTTCGGCGACGACCAGGTAGGTCCAGGCCCAGCCCATGGTCACCCGCAAGGTGTCGAGCACGCCCGGCAGCGAAGCCGGGCCGAGCACATGCACGATCACGTCGCGACGGCTGGAACCGAGGGTGTAGGAGGCGTTGATCAGGTCCCTGGAGACGCCCTTGGACACGTCGGCCACCATCACCAACTGCTGGAAGAAGGTACCGAAGATGATCACCGCGACCCGCTGTTCCAGGCCGATGCCGATCCAGAGGATGAACAGCGGCACGAAGGACGTCACCGGCAGGTAGCGGATGAAGTTCACCAGCGGCTCGAGGAACGCCTGCACCACCCGGAAGCTGCCCATCAGCAACCCCAGCGGCACGGCGACCAGCGAGGACACGGCAAAGCCGATCAGCACCACCTCGACGCTGGCCAGCACGTGCTTGCCCAGGGTGCCGTCGGCGGCCAGGCGCAGGCCCGCCTCGACCACCGCCCCTGGCGTGGGCAGAAACATCGACGGCACCACACCGCCGTAGGACAGCCCGGCCCAGAGGCCGAACACCAGCAGCCAGCCCAGCGCACTGGTGCTGAACACCAGGGCTGCCGGCAGCTCGACTTTCGGGGTCAGGCAGCGACTGCCCCAGGATTGACGATCGATCATCAGGGAGCCTCCGCCTTATTGCTTGACGAAACGGGTGTCGACCAGGTCGCCGTAGGAAACGTCCAGGGTCTTGTTCTGCAGGCTGCTCCAGGTGTCGTCGGCCAGGCGGATGATGCCGGCGATCTCGCCTTGCTTGCCGGGTGTGCCCAGCAAGGCCTCGCTCATGGCCTGGTCATAGAAACGCACGCCCTTGGCGGCCGCGGCCAGTTCCTTGGGGTCGGCCAGGTAGCCACCCACGCCCTTGGCCATGATCTTGTAGGCTTCTTCCGGGTGGTCATGGGTGTACTGCACGGCCTTGTACAGCCCCTTGACCAGCGCCTTGACATCGTTGGGTTGCCGGTCGATCACATCGCACGACAGCGCGACCACATCGACGATCACCCCCGGCGTGGCACTGCTGTCGACCAGGACCTTGCCCTGGCCCTTTTCACGCACCAGCGACAGGTGTGGCTCCCAGGTCACCGCGGCCGGCACGCGGCCGGCGATGAACGCCGTGGCGGCATCGTCAGCCGTCATGTTCTGCACATCCAGATCAGCCAGGCTCATGCCGTTCTGCTTGAGCAGGTACGACAGCCAGAACTGCGACACCGAGCCCTCGTTCACGGCGATGGGCTTGCCCTTGAGGTCCTTGAGGCTGGTGACGTCCTTGCCCACCAGCACCCCGTCGCCACCGTGGCTTTCATCGAGAGCGGCGACCGCCCGGAAGCAGAAGTCCTTGCTGCGGTACTTGAGAATCTCGTCGATGGTCGAGGCGGAGCCCGAAAGCTTGCCCGAAGCCTGGGCGGCCATGTACATCGACGCTTCTTCCATGGTGGTCAAGGTGACGTCCAGCCCCTGCTCCTTGAAGTAGCCCAGATCGCGCGCCAGGTACAAGGTACCGTAGCCGACCCAGGTGGTGTGACCGATGGACAACGACCCCGCCTGCGCGGTACCGGCCATGCCCACGGCCAGTGCCGAAACCAGGAGAGTTTTACGAAAGGAAAGTCCACGCAAGATGTTTGACATGATTAAACGCACTCCCGCTGCCTATTGGGTTGGTTGTTATTTATCTGGCAGTACCGGCCATGGGCCAAAAGAGGATTGCATCGCGCCCGCTTCGAAAGAGCCGGCGGCAACTTGTCACTGTGGTGTTTCAATATTCCCTCAGGAATACCTACTCAGAAAGCATCAAATATATGGAGTGGATATAGGAAAAACATAACGGCTGTTTCAACCACGCAGTTGGAACCAGGTGGTCTTGAGCTGGGTGTACTTGTCGAACGAATGCAGCGACAGATCGCGCCCGAAACCCGATTGCCTGCCCCCGCCGAACGGAACCGTCACATCCAGCGCATCGACCGTGTTCACCGACACCGTACCGGCCTTCAGCGCCCGCGCAACCCGGTGCGCACGATTGAGGTCATCACTCCAGACCGAAGCCGCCAGGCCATAGATGCTGTCGTTGGCCAGACGCACCGCCTGCTCCTCGCTGTCGAACGCACTGATCGCCAGCACCGGGCCGAAGATCTCCTCGCGGGCCAGGCTCATCCGGCTGTCGACGTTCGCGAAAATGGTCGGTTCGATGAAGTTGTCCGAGCCGTCGATGGTCAGGCGCCGGCCGCCACACACCAGCCGGGCACCCTCCTCGCGCGCCCGGTCGATGGCCTGGACGATTCGCGCGCTCTGCCCGGCGTCGACTATCGCACCGGCGCGGCTGACCGGATCCAGGGGATTGCCGGGCAACCACTGGCGGGCCTGGGCCTGCAGACGCTCGACGAACTCGTCGTGAATCGAGCGCTGCACATACAGTCGCGAGTTGGCCGAGCAGACCTCGCCCTGATTGAAGAAGATCCCGAACGCGGCCTTCTGCGCCGCCAGGTCCAGATCCCGGCAATCGTCGAACACCAGGTTGGCGCTCTTGCCGCCACACTCGAGCCACACCTGCTTGAGGTTCGACTGGGCGGAATACTGCATGAAGTACTTGCCGACCCGGGTCGAACCGGTAAACACCAGGCAGTCCACGTCCGGGTGCAGGCCCAGCGCCCGCCCGGCGTTTTCACCCAGGCCCGGCACCACGTTGAGCACGCCTGGCGGCAGCCCCGCTTCCAGGGCCAGTTCGGCCAGGCGCAGCGCGGAGAATGGCGACTGCTCGGCGGGCTTGAGCACCACGCTGTTACCGGCGGCCAGTGCCGGCGCCAGCTTCCAGGCGGCCATGTCCAGCGGGAAGTTCCACGGCACCACGGCCGCCACCACTCCCAGGGCTTCGCGGGTGATGGTCGCCAGCACATTGGGCGCGGTCGGCGCGACCTGGTCATACAGCTTGTCGAGCGCCTCGCCATACCAGGCGAAGACGTGAGCCGAACCCGGCACGTCGATGTTGTAGGCATCCATGACCGGCTTGCCCATGTTCAGCGAGTCCAGCAGGGCCAACTCTTCACGGTTGGCCATGATCAGTTCGGCCAGGCGCAGCATCACTCTCTTGCGCTCACCCGGCGCCATGCGTGCCCAGGGCCCCTGCTCGAAGGCTCGACGGGCACTGCTGACCGCCAGGTCGACCTCGGCCTGGCCACAGGACGCCACGCGGGCCAGCAATTGGTGGGTGGCCGGGTTGATGGCGTCGAACGTTGCACGATCGGCGGCGCTGACCGGCCGGCCATCGATCAGGGCCTTGTCGCAAAAACTCAGGCCGGCGGCCCGCTGCTGCCAATAGTCGAGGTCGTTCATACGCACTCCAGGCGTTGCGTGGTGTATCCGGGGCCGTCACTCGACGTACTCCCGGGGTCGGAGTGCATTCTGGTGGGAACCCGGCGCGCGGCGAAACCAGCTTTTTCCTGTTGCCTGAACAGGAAAAAGCTAAGGCCTTACAGACGTAGCCGGACCGGCCGGCCCACGGGTTGTTGCGCAGCCAGGCCCTGCGGAATCGCGAAAGGCGATCAGACGGCATCGCGAGGCGCGAAGGCGGTGGCGGCGGCGACGGTGTCCAGCGACTCGCGCAGCAACTGGATCCTGCCGTCACGGGCCACCAGCCGACCGGCGTAGGACTGGCGGTAGATGCGCCCGGTGGCCGGCACCGGCGCCTCGACGTCGTACTCGGCAAAGGCCTGGTCCGAGGTATCGATCAGGAAGCGGATACGACGGAACTTGAACGCCGGAACCCTGTTCAGCAGTGAGGCGATGAAGGCCTCGATCTGCTCCGGGCCCTCGACACGGTCGGTGATGCCCAGCGATTTCAGGTAGGGAATTTCCAGGGCGCCGTCCTCGGCGAACAGTTCGGCGGCGGCGCGGGGTTCTGGATGGCGTCCAGGTAGTTCTGGAACAGTTGCACGGCAGTTTTCATCGGAGGAGTCCTCGAGTGGTCGATTCGTTTACCGCCAGTGACCGGCGGCGACGCACTCCACTCTAGCGAAGGCCCTTTCTAGCAAAAACATTAAAGATAGAAATCCATCTTTTCATTTATGAAACGAAAGTCGCGATCATGGCCCCTGCTCTACCTGGGCCAGCGCCAGGCAGGTTCACTGAGATGCTCGGCGAAAAAGTCCGATAGCGCCCTGATCTTCACCGGCCGCGTACGTGCCGACGGCGTGACGAAATACAAGCCGCCACGGGTCATGCTCCATTCCGGCAGCAGGCGCACCAGGCGACCATCGGCAAGGTATTCGCTGGCGATGAACTCCGGCAATTCGGCGATCGCCAGTCCTTCCAGCAGCACCGGAATCATCGCGTCGGAGTTGGTCACCCGCAGCGGCCCGCTGGGAACGACATCTTCTTCAGCCCCCTTGTCGTGGCTGAACCGCCAGACCTGGGTGCGGGCCCGGTAGGCATAACTGAGGCACCGCCGGTTGGCCAGTTCCCGTGGATGCCGTGGCTGACCGTGTTGCTCCAGATAGGCAGGCGACGCCACCAGGAACTGGGTCACGGCACACAGCCGCCGGGCGACCAGGGACGAATCCGGCAACGCGGCGATCCGCAAGGCGGCGTCGAAGCCGTCGGCGATCAGGTCCACCGAGGCATCGGACAGATGCAGGTCGACCGACAGTTCGGGGAAGCGCCGGATCAGTTCCGGCATCAGCGGCGCGATCCAGCGCAGGCCGAACGACATCGGGATCGCCAGGCGTACCTGCCCGCGTGGCTGCACCGACAGCTCCTGCGCTTCGCTTTCCACCTCCTCGGCCTGGCGGTAGATGTCGCCAGCCTTCGCCGCCATGCTCAGGCCGAACTCGGTCAGCGACAACTGGCGCGAGGTACGGTTGAACAACCGGCCACCCAAGCGCTCCTCCAGCCTGGCGACCGCACGCGACACCGTCGGCACCGACACCCCCATGACCCGGGCGGCAGCAGCGAACGATCCTTCTTCAGCGACCTTGGCGAACATCGCCAGGCCCTCAAAATCGGGCAATTTGCTCATTTCATTTCTGCAACGATAGATTTCAGACAATTCTATTTTGAAAAAATCAGCCCGTCGATAAGCTTTTCCCATCTCGCAACACATCACCTACCCAACGGGAGAAACACCATGATCGGCAAACTTGAAGGCAAAATCGCAGTCGTCACCGGCGGCACCACCGGCATCGGCCTGGCCACCGCCAAACGCTTCGCCCAGGAAGGCGCCCACGTCTACATCACCGGCCGCCGCCAGGCCGAACTGGACGCCGCCGTGGCCCAGGTCGGCAACGCCACTGGCGTGCAGGTCGACTCGACCCGCCTCGACCAGCTCGACGCCCTCTACCAGCGCATCCAGGCCGAGCGCGGCCACATCGACGTGCTGTTCGCCAACGCCGGCGGCGGCTCGATGCTGCCACTGGGGCAAATCACCGAAGAGCACTACGACGACACCTTCGACCGCAACGTCAAGGGCGTGCTGTTCACCGTGCAGAAGGCCCTGCCGCTGCTGGCCAACAACGCCTCGGTGATCCTCACCGGCTCCACCGCCGCCAGTTCCGGCACCCCGGCCTTCAGCGTGTACGCCGCCTCCAAGGCTGCCGTGCGCTCGTTCGCCCGCAACTGGATCCTCGATCTGAAGGACCGCAACGTGCGCGTCAACACCATCAGCCCTGGCGCCACCCGTACGCCTGGCCTGGTCGACCTGGCCGGCCCGGATGCGGCGCAGCAGAAAGGCCTGCTCGACTACCTGGCCTCGCAGATTCCGCAGGGACGCGTGGGTGAGCCGGAAGAGATCGCCAGTGCCGCACTGTTCCTGGCCTCGAGCGACGCGAGCTTCGTCAACGGTACCGAGCTGTTTGTCGACGGTGGCCAGGCGCAGATCTGATCCGCACGGAGGCCGCAGCCACTGCGGCCTCGTCACCCTACATCCCAAGGAATATCCCGTGAAAACAGCAAAAATTGCCCTGTTGACACTGTCCCTGGCCCTGGTCTCGATGGCCCAGGCCGCCACAGCCGGCACTCCGGCAACCACCCCTGAGGCGCTGCAGGTTTCGGCCATCGACCACGTTGGCATGAACGTACCCGACATCGACTCGGCGGTGAAACTCTTCACCGACCTGGTGGGAGCCCAAGTGATCTCGGACATTCGTCCGGGTGCCCTTCCGGCCGAGTGGAAGAAGCAGTTCCGCTGGAATCAGTCCAGCGAACTGGAACGCTTCGTCATGCTGCAACTGGAAGGCGGCGCCAAGGTGGAGCTGTTCCAGTACAAGGGGCCAAAGATCAACCACCTGCAACCCCATGAGGACGACATCGGCGCCACTCACTTCGCCCTGCGGATCCAAGACATGGCTCGCAGCCTGGCCGTGATCAAGGCGAAGGGCCTGAAAGTCCTGAACGAGCCGATCACCAACCCCGATGGCGTGCAGTGGTTCTACTTCCTGACACCATGGGGTTCGCAGATCGAGCTGGTGTCGCTGCCGGCCAATTGACCGAAACAGCGCCGATGCGGATCGCAAGCGCCCTGGTTCAAGGGCGTTCGTTCTTCGGCGAATCCATCACGATATGGCTGGTGATCGACGAGACGTGCGGCAGCACTCCCAGCACATCGGTGTGAAAGGTCTTGTAGGCCTTGATGTCCGCGACCTCGACCCGCAACAGGTACTCGATGGAGCCGGTGATGGTGTGAAACTCCACCACGTCCGGCGACTGGCTGATCGCTTGCTCGAATGCCTTGAGGCTTTCCCTGGTGTGATTGGACAGCCCGACCGTCACGTAGACGACAAAGCCGGCGCCCAGCCTGCTCCTGTCGATCACCGCCCGGTAGCCGGTGATCACCCCGAGCGCTCCAGCTCCTGCACCCGCCGCAGGCACGCCGAAGCAGACAATCCCACCCGTTCGGCGAGCTTCACATTGGTCTGCCGCGCATCCCGGGAAAGCTCGCGCAATATTTTTCGGTCAATTTTGTCGATATCTGTCATTTATTGCGCCAAAGCCAAATCCAAACACCATTATGCAACCAATGTGCGCGATTCAAACAATAAAATAGCAACCTTCTTTTACCGCTCGTTGAAGGTGTTCATGACGGATCTCACGGTGCTTGTCGCGTTTCTGCTTTTTGGTGTGGTCATGACCGGCACCCCGGCCCGAACAATGCCATGGTGCTGGTATCGGGTGCGCGGGTTGGCGTCTGGCGCACCCTGCCACTGGTGGCCGGTATCGCCTTCGGGGTGGGCGTGCAGTTCGCGATTCTCGGGCTGGGCCTGGGCGAGTTGTTCGAAGCGGTGCCGGTCATCCATACCCTGCTCGCGGTGCTGGGAGCCGGTTACATCGTCTGGCTCGCCTGGAAGATCGCCAGCAGCGGTCCGCTGGAACTGCATCAGGACAGCCGTCCGCCGATGGGCTTCGTGGGTGGCGCGGTGTTCCAGTGGATCAACCCCAAGGCCTGGGCACTGTCGATCAGTGCGGCAGCGACCTACATTCCCGTGGAAAACCACGTGGTGAATCTCTGCATCGCGGCGGCGCTGCTGACGGCGTTGTCGATTCCCTGCGTGGGCATCTGGGCGGTGGGTGGGGTGGCGTTTCGCCGATTGCTGACCCGGCCACGGTTCGCGCTGGTCTTCAATGCGGGGATGGCGGTGACGCTGCTGTTGGCGACCCTGCCGGCGATTTTGCGGTTGACGAGTGTGTAGCTCGTAACACCTGGTAAAGAGACGAAATGGCCTTCCGAGATTAAGTCGGTTTCCTACGAACCATCGGCGTGGGAGAATACTGTGCGTGCCTACGGCGGTCACTAGAGTTCGAGGGTCGCTGCACATTCAGCGCAGGACCGTTCAACCAGCCAGCAGCCCATGCCGCACCAGATAGACCAGCATGCCGACCAGGCCACACCCCAATAACACCTGAATCACCCCACGCTTGAACCTGAACAAGGCCACGGCCGCCGTCACGCAGATGATCAGTGACGGCCAGTCGGTATGGCGCTCGATGCCGTCCGGCCAGAACACGTGGTAGGCGAAGAACAGCGCCAGGTTGACGATCACCCCGACCACCGCCGCGGTAATGGCGGTCAACGGCGCGGTGAATTTCAGCTCATTGTGGGTGGACTCCACCAACGGGCCACCGGCCAGGATGAACAGGAACGACGGCAGGAACGTGAACCAGGTGACCAGGCTGGCGGCGACCGCACCGGCGAGAAACGGCTGGTCGGCGCCAAACATCGGCTGCAGGTAGCCACCGAGGAAACCGACGAACGCCACTACCATGATCAACGGCCCCGGCGTGGTTTCGCCCAGGGCCAGGCCGTCTATCATCTGGGTCGGCGACAGCCAGCCATAGTGGCCGACCGCACCCTGATAAACATAAGGCAGCACCGCGTAGGCCCCCCCGAAGGTCAGCAAGGCGGCCTTGGTAAAGAACCAGCCCATTTGCGTCAGCGTCCCCTGCCAGCCGAATGCGGCGGCCAAGAGCCCCATGGGCAACGCCCAGAGCGCCGCGCCGATCACCAACAGGCGCAGCAGGTGCGCCCAGCGAAAGCGCGCATGTTCGGGGGTGGGCGTGTCATCGTCGATCAACGCCGGACCATGGCTCGACTTCGCCGCGGCATGTCCACCGCCGATGACGAACGTGTCCGGGAGGAAACGGCCGCCCAGGTACCCCACCAGCGCCGCCACCAGGACAATGGCCGGGAATGGCACATCGAGGGCGAAGATCGCGACAAAGGCCGCCGCGGCGATGGCCCACAACCAGGCGTTCTTCAGCGCCCTCGAACCGATGCGGTGGGCGGCCTGCAGCACGATGGCGGTCACGGCGGGCTTGATGCCGTAGAAGAGGCCGGCAACGACCGGCAACTCACCGAACGCCACGTAGATCCAGGCCAGGGCGATCAGGATGAACAACGACGGCAGCACGAACAGTGCCCCGGCGATCACCCCGCCCCAGGTGCGATGCATCAGCCAGCCGATATAGGTGGCGAGCTGTTGCGCCTCCGGCCCCGGCAGCAACATGCAGTAGTTGAGGGCATGCAGGAAGCGCCGCTCGCTGATCCAGCGGCGGCGCTCGACCAGTTCCTGGTGCATGATCGAGATCTGTCCGGCGGGGCCGCCGAAGCTGATGAAGCCCAGCTTCAACCAGAACAGGAAGGCTTCGAACAGGCTCACGGGCGGCCTTGCCTCGGCCGCCTGCCCGGCGGCGCGTACAGGGGAGTCAGTCATGTTTTTTCTCGTCGTTTGCAAAAGCAACCAGAAGGCCGTCGAAGATGCCGCTCGCGGCCAGCAGCAATTGGTCATCGTCAACCAGGCTCTCGCGCAACCCCGCCAGCACCCGCTCGATACCGGGCGCTTCGGCCGGCTGCTGGCCGCCCACATCGAGATAGTGAACGAGCGCCGCGATGCGCTTCAGCGCAGGGTCATCCAGCTGGAAACTGGCCAGCAGGTTTTCGAAGGTGACACGCTCCGCGACGTGGCTGAAGGTCGCCCCATCGAAGTCGAAGCCCAGCGCGTCGGCCGGGCAATCGCTGGGGGTGTCCAGCCAGAGAATCTCACCGCTTCGGTCGATGAAACGGCGAATCAGCCAAGCGCTGGCCAGCCGGTCCACCCACGGTCGCTTGCGAGTTGCCCAACGGCGACCTTGGAAGTCCGCGATGGCCAACAGGCGAAGCGTTTCGTCGCCACGACTGGGCTCGTCCGCCGACAGCGTGCGGCTGATCGCCGTTTCCAGCCCTTGCAGGGTTTCATCAGTCTGTTGCCGGGCTTGCGTGGGGAAGAAGTCGATCGTGCCGATCTGCGCGAAGGCCTTGCGCAGCTTGCGCACCTGCCGGGCGGTCTGCAGGGCGTTGTCGCAAGTCAGCTGGTGCTGACAGGCCGCGATCTGCTCGCGCAGTTTGGCGTACTCGTCACTGCGGTCGAATAGCGGAAAAAACCGCTCGCCGTCGTCATCGACCCGCAACAGGTACGCGGTGCCGTTGATGGACAGGACCTCACGCTCTACCGACTCCAGCGCCTCCCGGCCAGCCGCCTGCTCGGGCAACAGGTACACCCCATCGCGCAGCACGCTGGCGCCACACGCCTTGAGCGCCCGCCAGGCCCGCATGCGCTCGGTCGAATTTGCGGTAGGCAGCCCCAGCACGAGAAGCAGCCAACTTTTCATGTAGAGCCTCAAACATAATTTGTTATTAGCTCTACTCTACCATGCTACTCCGGTTCTACAAGCCACTCAGAGCGACATGACCATCTCATGCCAGGCCATCCCACCGTGATCCGATGGCGACGGTCGTACGTACTCATAGCCCATCTTGCGGTACAGCTCGACGTGCTGTTCCTTGCACATCAGGTGGATGGTCTGCTTGCCCTGCGATTTCATGCGCGCGATGAACTCGTTCATCAGCACCTTGGCGTAGCCCTTGCCTTGGTGGACGGGGTCGACCACCACCGACATGATCACCACATTGGGTGCCACGGGATCATGACCGACCAGTTCCTTGAACGCCTCGTCGGACATCACCACTTCATGGGCGCAGCCGCTGTTGATGAAGCCGACGATGCCGCCATCGACCTCGAGAATCAGGAAACCCTGCGGGTACTGCACGATCCGGGTGCGGATCTTTTCCAGGGTGGCGGCTTCGTCGCCCTCGTAGGCGCCGATCTCGATCTCGTAGCAGCGCTCGGCGTCCTGGGCAACGGGTTGGCGGAAATACGGGGTGCTCATGAAGGTGTTCCAGACAGTGAACCAATGATCGCGCAATGGTATCAGCCTCGACGCCCACCTGGCTTCAAGCCTTGTTGCACCGCGCCTGGACAGGGGAGCCCGCCGTCCTGTCACCGGCTCTTGAACACCCCACTGAGCACGAACGCATAACGCTCCGGCCGGATGAAGAAGGTCGTGCGATCGCAGCAGCGGTCATCGTCGAACCAGGAGGTGCGCTCCATCACCAGCAGGGCCGTGCCGCGCTTGACGCCCAGGTGCGCGGCCAGGGTCTTGTCCGCTTCGCGGGCACGGATGGCCATGTCGGCGCGGATCACCGCCCGCCCGGTGGTGCGTTCGAGCACCGAGTACAACGGCACCTGCGCCATCTCCTGCCAATCGACCTCGCGCAGTTCATCCGTCAGATAGCTACAGGCATAGGCGATTGGCTCCTGATCGACCCAGTGCAGGCGCTCGACCTTCACGCAATGGCCCTCGAACAGGCTACGCAATTCATCGGGCACCGGGATGCGCTCATGCCCGAGCATGCTCATCGTCGGCTGCAGCCCTTGCAGCAGCAACGACTCATGGAAACTGCGCAGCGCATCCAGATTGTGCCGAACCTGCTGCGCGGCAACGAAGGTGCCCTTGCCCTGCTTGCGCTCCACCACGCCGTCCTCTTCCAGCTTGCCGAGGGCCAGGCGGATGGTCACCCGGCTGACGGCGAAACGTGCCATCAACTCCGCTTCGGACGGCAGCTTGCCGTCGGTACCGTAATGCCCTTGCTGAATCTCGTGCAGCAGTTGCTGGACGATCTGTTCGTAGAGAGAGGTGGCGCTTGCTCGCTGGAGAGTCACGTGATTACCGATCCGTTGGAATGAATGAAGCACGGTGATGGCGCTTCGCTTCTAAGGTTATGACCATTTAGTCTTGGGACAACTTGTATTAATACGTATTATTCCAAGCATTGCCTATTCTAGATGACTCGGTGCCGCTTGCCATGTCCCATGCCGAACTTTACCTGCCCCCCGATGCCCTCAGCGTTCGGGATGTCGAATTCGCCTACCCGAACGGCCATGCCGTGTTCAAGGGGCTGAACCTGCGCGCTCGCCCTGGTGAGTTCGTCGCCATTCTCGGGCCCTCGGGCTGCGGCAAGACCACCCTGCTGAACCTGCTGTCGGGTTTCCAGAAACCTAAGGCCGGCCAGGTGCTGGTCAACGGCCTGCCGACCCGGCCGGAGCTGCCCAGGCTGGGCTACGTGTTCCAGAGCCCGCAGCTGTTTCCCTGGCTCAGCACCCTGGAGAACGTGCGCTTCGGGCTCAAGCTCGCCGGTCGTGGCGACGCGGCACAGCAACGCCAGCAGGCCCTGAAATACCTGCGTCTGGTCGGCCTGGAGCACGCCGCACGGCAGTTGCCGCGTCAGCTCTCCGGCGGCATGCAGCAACGCGTCTCGCTGGCCCGGGCCCTGGTGCTGGAGCCCGAGGTGCTATTGATGGACGAGCCGTTCGCCGCCCTCGACGCGATCACCCGCGCGGCGATGAACGAGGAAACCCTGCGCCTGTGGGCCACCCTGGGCCAGACCGTGCTGTTCATTACCCACGACATCGACGAGGCGGTGTTTCTCGCCGATCGCGTGGTGGTCATGAACATTGCCCCCGGCGGCATTCACAGCGAGCTGGCCATCGACCTGCCGCGCCCGCGCAGCAACCTCGAGACCCGCCGGTTGCCCGAGTTTCTCGACTACCGCAATGACCTGATGACGCGCATCAGCGAGGTCATGGCCGCTTCCCCCCTGCGCATCGACTCCACCCACTGACAACGAGCCCGACATGATCAAGAAACTGCTTCTGCCGGTCGCCCTGGCGGCGACCTCCTGGCTGGCCCCGGCCCAGGCAGCCGAACCGCTGCGCATCGGCTACGTGTTCGCCATGGCCAACGCCCCCGTACTGATCGCCGACAAGCTCGGCTACTACCGTGACGAAGGACTGGACGTCGACATCAAGGCCCTCGGCGACGGCCCGGTGATCCAGCAGGCCCTGGCGGCCCACGAGCTGGACGTCGCCTACGTCGGCGCACCGCCGGTGTACCAGTGGTATACGCGGGGTTTGAAGAGCGTGATCCTGGCCAAGGTCAACTATGGCCAGGCCGCCGTGCTGGCCGGTGCCCACAGCCAGATCCACGACCTGGCCGGGCTCAAGGGCCACAAGCTGGCCGGCGTGAAGAAAGGCAGCGGCATGGACGTGCTGCTGCGCGGCTACGTGCTCGGCGAGCGCGCCGGGCTGAATCCGGACAGTGACCTGGACATCGTCGACATGCCGCCAGGCAACATGAACGCCGCCCTCGACCGCAGCCTCGTCGACGCCGCCTTCTCCTGGGAACCCTTCGTCAGCCAGGCCCTGCTGCGCGGCTCGGCCCGCCTGCTGCTGGATGTGAACCAGGCCCTGCCGCAATACCCGTGGTACGTGGTCATCGGCCTGCCGCAAACCCTGCGTGAGCGTCCCGAGGACGTGGTGAAACTGCTGCGCGCCCACCGCCGGGCCATTGCCTACCTCAACGAGCACCCGAGCGAATCCAACGCGATCATCGCCGACGCGTTCCGCCTCGAGCCGGTGCAGCGCCCCGACGGCACCCAGGCCGACGGCCGGGCCATCGTCGCCGAAGCGCGCAAGCGCCTGGGCTGGTCGGCCGAACTGAGCGACGCCGACCAGCGATTCATCGAGCGCCTGATGGCTTACTCCAACGCGCTCAAATTCATGAACACCACGGTGCCCCTGAAGGACCTGGTGGACACCTCCTACCTGCAGAAAGCCTCCCGTTGAGCCGCCGATGAAATTGCCAAGACCCCATTGGGGCTGGGCCTCGCTGCCCTTTCTGCTGCTGGTCTGGATCGTCCTGGCCAGCCGTTTCCCCAGCTACGTGCTGCCACAACCCTGGGTGGTCGCCGCCGAGGCGCTGCGCTGGATCGACGACGGCTCGCTGTGGAAGCAGTTCCGCGCCAGCGCCCTGGAGGAACTGGTCGGTTTCGCCAGCGCGGTGATCGTCGCAGTGCTGGTCGGCACTGCCGCCGGCCTGTCGCGGCGCCTGCGCGAGTTCGTCGCGCCGCTCAACAGCCTGTTCATGGCGATCCCGCCGATCGCCTGGGCACCGCTGATCCTGATCATCTTCGGCCTCGGGTTCTTCTCGATCATGCTGGTGATCTTCATCGCCGCCGTGTTCCCGATGATCGTCACCCTGCAGGAGGGCGTACTGGGCATCCGCGACGGCGAAGTCCGCGCGGCCCGGACCCTCGGCGCCACTGCGCTGCAACTGCTGCTGCACATCTACCTGCCGGCGTCGCTGCCGTTTCTCACCGCCGCGCTGCGCATCGGCTTCAGCCAGGGCTGGCGCGCGCTGGTGGCCGCCGAAATGATCGGCGCTTCCCAGGGCATCGGCTGGATGGTCTCCATGGGCGGCCAGATCGGCAACAGCAGCCAGGTGCTGCTGGGCATCGTCATCATCGGCCTGCTCGCCTGGCTGATGGAAAGCCTGGTGTTCCGCCGGCTCGAACGTCACTACCAATCCTGGCGGGCCGCCTGAGGCGCCCCGCCGTTCCCATCACGTTTGCGATTTCCAACGAGGTATTCCCGTGAGCCAGACCTTCGATCCCCGTGACGCCGGCCCGTACATCGCCCCCAGCGGGCTCTACGAACGCAACAAGGCACGCCCCTTCCTCGGCAGCATCCAGTGCGACCGCCAGACCCTGGTGGCCGGCCAGTGGGACGAGATCACTTTCGTCTACGAGGTCGGTGCCAGCGGCCTGGCCGACGGCGCCTGGCTCAAGCTGGCGTTCAAGTTCTACTCGGACTGGGCGCTGTTCCAGACCTCCGACCCGACGGCGGCCAACTATGTCAGCGCCGAGTACCAGGCCGGTGACCTGGTGCCGGGCCAGAGCCCGGCCACGGTGCAGCACCTGAAGGTGCGCTTCGACCAGAAGGGCCATGAGCGGCCCTTCCAGAAGGCCATCCTGATCGACATCGTCGACGGCTATCTCAACCCCGGCGACCGCATCATCATCCGCCTCGGCGACCGCCGCCAGGGAGGTGCCGGCACCCGCGTGCAGAGTTTCGTCGAAAAGGACTTCCGCCTGCGCCTGTTCATCGACCCACTGGGCAGTTCCAAGTTCGCCGAAGTACCGGGCGACCTGCTGCTGGACATCATTCCCGGTGCACCGGAGCGACTGCAGGTGATCGCCCCGCGCCTGGTCGGCGAAGGCCAGCCGTTCGACCTCCTGGTACGCGCGGACGACGCCTGGGGCAACACCTGCCGACACACACCACTGACCGGCGAACTCACGCTGGCCGGGCCTGCGCAGCAGATCCGGCGCCTGCCCTTCACCCTGGCCGGCGAAGGCTGGGCGATCCTGCGGGTGCCGACCATCGAATTGACGGCGCAGGGCGAATGGTCGATCCAGGCCGTCACCGGGCAGGCCGGCGTGCAACCCGGCTCGGCGTTCGTCAATGTCGATGCGGCACTCGGCACGCTGCGGCCACTGTATGCCGACCTGCACGTGCATTCCGATGACACCGTGGGCACCAACGACACCCTGTACAACCTCAGCTACGGTCGTGATGTCGCCGGCCTCGATGTGCTCGGCTATACCGCCAACGATTTCAACATCACCGAGCAGCGCTGGGATGCGGCAGTCAAGCTGATCCACGAACTCAACGAGCCGGGGCGTTTCGTCTGCTATCCGGGTACCGAGTGGTGCGGCAACTCCTGCGCCGGCGGCGACCGCAACGTGGTGTTCCTCCACGAGGGCAAGCCGCAGTTCCCGTTCGATGCCCAGGGACGCCTGGTGCGGTCCTTCGAATGGAACGAGTTCACCGCCGGCACCATCAAGCCCGGTGCCTGGCCGGTGGATGAGCTGTACGCGGCCTACGCGCACAACCCGGAAGGCCACCTGATGATGCCCCACGTCGGTGGTCGACGTTGCAACCTCGACTGGCACCACCCCGAACTGGAGCGCCTGGTGGAAGTCGGCTCGGCCTGGGGCCAGTTCCACTGGGTCTACGCCGAAGCGCTGCAGCGCGGCTACCGGGTCGGTGCCGCGGCCAACAGCGACGAGCACCAGGGCCGCTGCGGCGGCGGTGTACCGGCCACGGCGGTGTTCGGTTCGCGCGGCGGCCTGACCGGCGTGATCGCCGAGAGCTTCGACCGGGCCGGCGTCGGCCGGGCCCTGCGTGCCCGCCACACCTTCGCGACCACCGGCGAACGCAGCCTGGCGGTGTTGCGCCTGGGCGAGCACCTGATGGGCGATGTGCTGACGGTCAACGGTGAAACCGCCCTGGATTACCGGCTGTTGGGCGACGCCGGCTGGGAACAGATCGAACTGTTCCGTGGCGAACAGCGCATCTGGTCGCGCAACCTGCATGCAGAGGCCGGCCTGTCGCCACGGCGGATCCGTCTGCGCCTGGGCGGTGCACGGATCAAGGACCGCTACCGCGGCGCCTACTGGACGGGCGAGATCAGCCTCACCGGCGCAACCATCAACGCCTTCCGCTTCCTCGGTGCCGACCACCCCGAACAGGTGGCCTGGCGCAAGGACGCCACCACCCTGGCCCTGAAGACCGACACCAACGGCGACACCGACAGCCTGGAAATCGACATTTCCCAGTTGGCCGGCGCCCACCTCAACGTGCAGTTGCGGATCGATGGCTACGTCAAGGTCGGCGACCCGCTCACACCGCCTGCGCACGTGCATGCCCCGACGGTGACGCTGCATCTGAGCGGCGAGGAACTGCTGGCCAGCGGCTCGTTCGTCAAGCCGTTGTCGGGTGCCGAGCTGCAGGTTTCGCTGGAACAGATCAGCGAGGCGCCGCTACCACGCGAAGTGGCGGGACGGATCGAGCTGAACTCGCTGAACCTGGAAAAAGGCCGTGAACATCCGCTGTTCATCAGCGCCCGCCAGCGTGACCAGTCGCGGGTCTGGACCTCGGCGCTATTCGTCACACTTTGAGGGTGGCCCCGAAAGAACCTGTAGCAGATCGGGTTTTGACAGCCCCCACAGCATTATTCATTGTGTGGGGGCATACCGCTGACATCTTCAGCACCATGCCGATGTAGCTTGGATCCGAGGGGCTACGATACGCCATTGCGTAGGGTCCGCCTCCAGGTCGCAGCGCTTCCAGTCATGCGACCGATCGACCTCCGTCGATGGAAGCCTCACTGTGACTGCGCTGTTCTCCCCGACTCTTGCATCCGCCCAGGGCAGACGCTCAAGCATACGGGCGTGACCTGCTGCATCGTCTTGTTACCTCAACCGGGAAATCACCTCCCGGTCGGGACCGGTGGTTTCTCTCCAACAGGAGAAGTCATATGTCCCAACCGCAACAGGCGGGCGCTACCTTCAGGCACGCCCTTATCCTGACCCCGCGGCTATGGAAGAAAGCCGTAAAGGACTACAGGGGCCAACGGGGGTCAACCTTCGAAATCCGCCTGCGGGAGCTGCTTGGCGCAGCGGCCAAGGCCCACAACCGGCAACCTGAGGCCGAGCAGGTGCATTTCGACCTGTGCCCGCTCAAGGGGAAACGGTTCCGTCTGCAACTGGTGCTCAGCCTGCTGAATAGGAAAAACGGGCTGCCGTACCTGCTGCTTTCGCTCAAGGAAGAATGGCCCGGGTGACCGTCGCGATTCTCGCCCCCGGGCACAACCTCAAGAAAAGGCCCGCTTCGGCGGGCTTTTTCCTGTTCGCGGTCAGAGGCCGCCTGAAATAACGCGCATCGCAATCCAGTTTCCTGACGGTGACGGTCTCGCAGGTTTGCAACCCTGTGCTCAACACCGCGTGAGGACACCTGGATGCATGGCTCCCCTACCCGGCCCCTGGCCGCTCTTGTAACGCTTGCAGTGCCGCTGGCGGCGATCGCGCTGACCGGCTGCGTCTCGCCAGAACCGCCACCTGCGTCCACCGGGCTCAGTGACTCTGCGGGGGCGCTGCTGCCGGTTGTGTCCCGGGACCGTCCGTTGCACCCCGAGCTGTCACCGCCACTGCGACTGGCGCGCTACACCCTGGTCAACACCGCGCCACGGGCCGACCAGTTGGATCTGTTGCGCCAGGTCATCGATATCCGCATACCGGATCACCTGAACCCCAGTGTCCAGGACGCCATGATCCATGTCCTGCGCCGCTCGGGTTATCGCCTGTGCCCCGCGCCCGAGGGGGTGCAAGTGCTGTATGCCCACCCGCTGCCCGCCGCGCATTACCGGCTGGGCCCGATCACGGTCGGCAACGCCCTGCTGGCCCTGGCCGGGCCGGCCTGGCAGGTGGAAATCGACGAGCGCGCCAGGCGCATCTGCTTCAGCGCGACGTCGCTGGCCGGAGGCCGAGAATGAAACGGCCTTCACGCAGTGCACTGGTACAAGGCGCAACGGTGCTGCTGGTGGTGGGTTGTGCGGTGTTCTTCGCCGACCGGCTCTCGACCCTCTCGGACGCGATGCAGGCAAGACAGACCGCCGAGCGGATACACAGCCTGCAACAGCAATTGCAACGGATCGATCATGAACTGGAAGGCATGCAGCCCTTCAAGGGCGTGCTCAAGGAAGACTTCCAGCACGCGCAGCAGTCGCTGCTCAAGCGCCTGAGCGCGCTGGAGACGACCACTCGCACCGTCGACAGCCTTGCCGCGGACCTGACGGCCATGAGCACCCGCTTGCAGCACAGCGAAGGCACCTTGCTGATGCTCCAGGCCACCGTGGAAAAGTGTTCCTCGACCTGCCCCGCCACGCCGACGGCCGCGGCTGCGCCACCCGGTGCCTCAACCAGGCCGAAAGCTCGTAAGACAAACCCCGTGAGCGCCAAGCCCAGCCCGCCCCCCTTCACCCTCCTGGGCCTTGAGTCCCGGGCGGGCGAGGCATTTCTGGCGGTCCTGCCCCAGGGCCTGCAACGGCTGGGAGATGTGCACCTGCTGCGGCCCGGCATGCTGTTCCAGGGCTGGCGCCTGACCGCCCTGGATTCGGGAAAGGCCCACTGGGTCAAGCCTGACGGATCTGCCACGGCGGTGTCGATACCATGAGGGACGAACAACGATGTGGGTGGCTGTTGAGCGGTCTGCTCCTGTCGGTGCCGGTCATGGCACAACCCGTCACTCAGACGACCGAGGCAGATCGCCTCTACCGGCAAAGCACCCTCGACCAGCAGCGCGCCGCCGAATGGGGGCTCAAACAGGAAGAATGGCAGCGCTATCGTCGCCTGATGGAAGGCCCGCTGGGTGTGCACTCCCCCCAACTCGACCCGTTGACGGCCCTTGGCATCGAAGCACGAGACTCCGCTGAGCAGGAGCGCTATGCGCAGATGCAGGCTCAGGCCGAATTCGCCCGCCTGCAGAAGCTGCTCGATTACCAGAGGGCCTACGACAGGGCCTATAAACGGCTGTACGCCGATCAGTTGCCAGTGAACCTGATCGGCAGCGCCGCTCTGGCTTCACCGGTCGAGGCCGCCGGCCGGCTCGCCGTTTTCGTGAAACCCGGCTGCCAAAGCTGCATCACCCGCGTCGGGCAGTTGCAACGCGATGGCCAGCGCTTCGATCTCTACCTGCTCGACAACGGCGGCAACGACAGCCTGCTACGGGACTGGGCCAGGCAGGCCGGCATCGATCCGCAGAAGGTGCGGCGGCGGGAAATCACCCTCAACCATGATGCCGGGCATTGGGCCCGCCTGGGCGACAGCGGGCCCGTTCCCGCCGTGATGCGCCCGGTGAACGGTCAATGGCGACGGCAATGAGCCCGGGCCATCTGCGCCTGTGGGGCGTTCTGACCGTTGCCGGCCTGCTGAGCCTGCCGGTCGCTGCGGCGCCCCCCCTGGCCTACCGCTGGGCAACGCAAGGCACCCCGGTGCCGGCGCAGGTGCTGTACGCGCTGGCCCTGCAGGAGAGTGGCGCCCGGCTGCGCGGCCGGCTGATACCCTGGCCCTGGACCCTGAATGTCGCCGGCGAGGCCCGGCGCTTCGCCGACCGTCGATCAGCCTGCCGCGCCCTGCTGCTGGCGATCCACGAGGTCGGCGCCAAACGGGTGGACGCCGGGCTCGGCCAGGTCAACCTGGGCTGGAACGGCGAACATTTCACTCACCCCTGCCAGGCGCTGGACCCGTACCGCAACCTGAGCGTCGTCACCCACCTGCTGCTGGAGCACAAGGAGCCCGGCATCGATTGGGTGACCACCGCCGGGCGTTATCACCGGCCCGTCGGGGGTGCGCCCGCCGAACGCTATCGCAAGGCCTTCGCGCGCCAGCTGGCGCGCGTTTCACATGGACTGGTTCAAGGAAGGAACACCCCATGAAACCCTTCGTTCTCTCGGCGCCCTGATGCTGCTGGTTCCCTTTGCGACCGAGGCTGAGCTCAAGGTCGTGGAGGACCTGGGCGGTACCTCCGCGCTGGCCTACTACCGCTCACTCAACCTGTCCGCAGCGCCACGGCCGGGTAAGGCCATGCAACTGCCCACCGTGCGCGTGAGCCCCTACGCAGAGGCGGACATGCTGCCGGTCCGCTCTGTCATCCTCAAACCCGGGCGGATCGCACCTCGCGTCCACAACATCCCCGGCTTGCGGCCGATCTTTCTGGTGGGTGATGACGAGCTGTCGCGACACTGGCTGCGGGAACGGGTCGAGGTACTGCGCGACCTCAAGGCGGTCGGCCTGGTGGTCAACGTGCAACGGCTGCCGGCTCTGGCCGAGTTGCGCCTGCTCGCAAGGGCCTGGACATGGCCCCGGCCTCAGCCGATGACCTCGCCCGGCGCCTGGGTATCGAGCATTACCCGGTGCTGGTGACCGAAACCGGCCTGGATCAATGAGGCCCCGATGAAGTGGCCGACCCGGGTGGAATTGCGCTTCGTCGCAGTATGGGCGCCCCATGCCTCGGTGCCGGCCATCTGCGCTGAACTGAGCGATCTGCTCGGCCTCGCCCAGCTGGGAATGCTCGATGGCCAGGCCCTCTACCCCCTGCTGGAGGACAACGGCCTGAGCCCAAGGTGGGTCGGCCCCCGGGGGATCGAAGTTCGCGACCCGCTGGCCGGGACACTGCTGCTCTGCTTCGAGCTGCGTGAAGTCGCGATTCATTGAAGGAAGCGAGCCCGTGCCAAGCACCACACCCACCGCCAGACACCCGCAATCAACACGTGAAAAGGGATTGCTCGGCAAAATCCTGGAACTGCCCTTCAGCCTGTTCGGCATCCTGCTGGTGGCGCTGTTCTTCAGCGTGCTGAGCGAGTGGTTCGGCCTGTTGCTGTTCTGGCCGGAAGAAGGCTGGCAGCGCTCGCGGGACATGCTCGACCGCGAGTTGGCGTGGATCTGCGCTGCACACCCCGCAAGCCTGCTGCTCGAGCAGCCCGAACAGACGGCCCGGTGGATCATCACGCAGGTGTACGAATGGTGCTTCGAGAGAACCGGGCTGATCGACTGGATCAGCCGGTCGGGCGGTGCTGATGGTGCTCCTCGGCGCCGTGGTGGATGGCCTGGTGCGCAGGGACCTGCGGCGCTTTGGCGCCGGCAGGGAATCGGGGTTCATCTACCACCGCGCCAAGCGGCTGATCGCGCCGCTCTGGGTCGCGCCATGGATCATTTACCCCGCGCTGCCGTTCAGCGTCAATCCGCTGCTGGTGACACTGCCGGGGGCACTGGCCCTGGGTCTGGCGGTGAGCATCTCGGTCGGCAGCTTCAAGAAATATCTGTAAGCGCCAGAGCCGTAAACCCACGCCATCCGATCCTGTTTTCCGGCTGTTCCCCTCCAGCGTCTGCGGCACGCTCAGCGAACTTTCTTCGAGCGGAACGCCTGTATGCCCCATGCTTTGAAATACCCGCACTACCTCCTGGCGCTGCTCGGCCTGGCCACCGGCCTGGCCCAGGCCGAGCCGACGGCTCATGAGCGCACCCGTCTGGCCGGGCTGTTGCGCCTGCTCGATACCATGAACCGGCAGGTGTACACCGACGCCGCCCTGCCCACTGACGAGCACGCCCGGTTCAACTTCGACTATTCGCAGCTTTCCGCCGACCTGGAGCTGATTCGCCAAGGCATCGAACACTATCTCTCGCCAGCGCGGGCGCAGCCCCGTGCCGTGCCGGAGCCGAGCGGGCACTACACCCGTGCCGCCGGGGAAACGCCATGAGCATGACCCCCTCGCAGCTCAGTGCCTTCCAGGCCATGAGCGGTTTCACCCCGCAAGAGAGCGCCGGCCTGCTGACCGGCCTGGCCCTGACCGTCGCCCTGATCTTCGCCGCCTGGGCGATCGCCTGCGCCTACCGGGGCTGGGCGAGCGGCCAGCTATCCCAGGGCCGGTTCGCCGGACTGACGATCAAGGTGCTGCTGATCTACATCCTGCTCACCCTGCTGCTGTTGCGGTGATTTTGCGCAAATTTCGACAACGCCATGGAGGCCCCGATGACCATCCTCTCGCTCTTCAGGAAACTGTTCCGTCCCTTCACCCTCTGCCTGGCCGCCGGCAAGGCCCTGACACCCGGCACGGGCCTCGCCGCCCTGCCCGAGCTGCAACCACCCAGCCGCGGCGAGGGCAACGGCATCATCCAGACCCTGCAGAACCACGGCTACGACATCGTCGCACTGATCGCCCTGGCGATTGCCGCCGCCGCATTCTGTGGCGTGGCCTACCACGCCTACAGCAGTTACTCCGAGGTGCAGAACGGCAGGAAGACCTGGGGCCAGTTCGGCCTCACCTGCGGCGTCGGCGCCCTGTTGCTGGTGGTGGTGATCTGGCTGCTGACCAAGGGCACCGAGGTGCTGTGAGGAGATGACTGCGATGACACACGACCCGGATCATTGCCTGCCCGACGGAACCATTCGTTTTCTGCCCTCGCGCCTCAACCACCAACCCGTCATCGTGCTCGGGCTCACCGCCGACGAGATGTGGATCACCCTGATCGCCGCCGCCCTGGTCGGCGCCGGTCTCGGTACCGTCGCGGCGATACTGCTGCAGAGCATCGCGTTGATGCCTTCGGGCATCGTGCTGTGCATGGGCCTGGGGCTGTTCGTCGGCGGCCGACTGTTGCGGCGCCATAAACGCGGCAAGCCGCAGACCTGGCTGTACCGTTACCTGCAGTGGTACCTGGCAACCCGCTCAGCGGTACCGGCCGCCTGGGTCGGCGGCCACGACCTGGTGAACCGCTCGGGCCTGTGGAGCACGCGCCGGAGCCCTCGCCCATGAGCCATTTCAAGAACGAAGTGAGTCGGTTGCAGGCCCACGTCACCTCCCTGCGCGCCAGTTGCGGCCTGCTGTTCGGGGTGGCGCTGTTGCTGGGCCTGGGCTGGTGGGAGGCACCCCGGAACCTGACCATCAACATCCCGCCGGACCTGCGCTCGGGCAGCACGCGCAAATGGTGGGAGGTACCGCCGGAATCGGTCTATACCTTCGGGCTGTATATCTTCCAGCAACTCAACCGCTGGCCCGCGGACGGCGAGAAGGACTACCTGCGCGCCATCCACAAGCTCTCCGCCTACCTGACCCCCGCGTGCAAGTCGCTGCTGGAGCAGGATTTCCAGCAGCGCCAGGTCGCCGGTGAATTGCGCAGCCGCACTCGTGGCGTCTTCGAGATTCCCGAGCGCAGCTACGGCCAGGCCCCGGAGCAGCGGGTCAAGGTGCTGGGGCGGGACCGGTGGGTACTCAATCTCGATCTCGCCACCGAGGAGTTCTACGGTTCCGAGCGAGTGAAGCAGAGCTTCGTGCGCTACCCGCTCAAGGTGGTACGTCGGGATATCGACCCGCAGAAGAATCCGTTCGGCCTGGCCCTGGACTGCTACGACGGCGTCCCGCAGCGCATCAGCACCTGGCCGTCGGGCGTCAGCACCGACCCTCGGAAAGGAGACGACTGATGCGCCGCTCACTGCTTTTAGCCGCCCTCTGGCTGGGCATCGGCACGTCCCACGGCGTCGAACTGATGACCTGGGAGCGACTGCCCCTGGCCGTACCGCTGCAGGTCGGCCAGGAACGGGTGCTGTTCATCGACCGGAACGTGCGGGTCGGCGTGCCCCGCTCGCTGGGCGACAAGCTGCGGATCCAGAGCACCGGCGGCACTCTGTACCTGCGCGCCAACGTGCCGATCGAGCCGACCCGGCTGCAACTGCAGGATGTGCAGAGCGGTGAACTGATCCTGATCGATATCGCCGCCAGCGCCCCCCAGGGCGCGGCTGCCCTGGAGCCCATCCGGATCGTCAAGGCGCCCGCAGTGCCCACGCGTTACGCCGCACCTGCGGTGAAGGACGCCGATGCGCAGACGGGCAAAACCGTTGCCCCACGGGAGACACCGATACCGGTCACACTCACCCGTTATGCCGCGCAGAACCTCTATGTCCCGCTACGTACGGTGGAACCCTTGCCGGGAGTGGTCGCCATGAAACTGCGGCGTGCGCCGGACCTGTCGAGCCTGCTGCCCGGCCAGCCCCTCTCGGCGAGCCTGCTGGGCGCCTGGCAACTGGACGAGCACATTGTCAGTGCCGTCCGCTTGCAGAACCTCGCCAGCACCGCCCTGCCCCTTGATCCGCGCGAGCTGCAGGGCGACTTCATCAGCGCCGCCTTCCAGCACCCCTACCTCGGCCCCGCGCGGCAGCCGAGCGACACGACGGTGGTCTACCTGGTGACACGGGGACGGGACCTTGCCCAATCGCTGCTGCCCAGCCTCAGTCCGATCGATGCGCGCCCTCGCCGCCACGCCAAGCACGGGAATGCCGATGAAAAGTAATGCCCTGCTCAAATGGCTGCTCCTGCCCCTGGTGTTGCTGGTGCTGTTTGGCCTGCTCCGGGCCTGTTCCGACAAGGACGCCACACGGGACCGCTCCGACCCGAGCGGACACCGCCTGACTCCAGAGGAGATGAAACAGTTGGGCATCGACGGCGATACCCCGCACGACACGGTCGCGACCCTGGTTGCCCAGACCAAGGCCATGCGCGAGGAGCTCAAGGCCCTGCTATCGGAAAACAAGAGCCAACAGGAGGAAAATACCCGGCTGCGCCAGCGCGACGGCGATCTCGATCAGCGTATCCAGAAGATTCTCAACACCGAGCTCGAACGCACACCGCAAGGCCTCGGGCAGGACCTGAGTCCCCAACAGAAACAGAGCCTGCTGGAGGATCTGCAGGACAGGCTGTCGACGCGCTTCATCGGCCGGCAGGACTCCGACCTGCCGATTGGCCTGGGCCTGGAACCTGGCGACGAAACGCGCTTCGCCCAGGACGATCTGGTCTGGACCGAACCCCAGGACGCCACCGCCATCGATGCCCAGGGCAAGCCGGTGCCTGCCGGCTCCGGCAAACCGGCAGCGGGCCTGCAGTTCCCCGACCGGTTGCGCGAAGCCATCGACCCGGGACAAAGCCAGCACAAGGAGAACACCGGCGTGACCGGTCGCAACATCGCCAGCGGCCAGGACCCGGCACCGGTCAACCGCGTCTATACCCTCCCCGAAAACAGCACCCTGACCGGCTCCATCGCCATGACCGCGCTGGTTGGCCGGGTTCCGGTGGATGGCGTGGTCAATGACCCCTACCCGTTCAAGGTGCTGATCGGCGCGGACAACCTCACCGCCAATGGCATCGACCTGCCGGACGTCGCCGGAGCGGTGCTCAGCGGTACCGCCGCTGGAGACTGGACCCTGTCCTGCGTACGCGGGCAGATCGTCAGCCTGACCTTCGTCTTCAACGACGGCCGCATCCGCACCCTGCCAACGCCGCAGAAGCTGACCGGCCGACAGGGCAGCAGCCCGTCCGCCAACCCCTCGTCCGGCAGGATCCAGGGTGGCATCGGCTGGCTCAGCGACCCCTATGGGGTGCCCTGCATCGCCGGCGAACGGCGCTCCAACGCCCAGCAGTACCTGGGCAGCAGAAGCCTGATCACCGCGGCCGGTGCCGGTGTGGCGGCACTGCTCGAAGCCGACAGGGCCGATACCGGCACCGTGATCACCCCCGGCGGTGCCACCGTGGGAGCCGGTCCTTCGGCGCTCAACAGCATTCTCTCCGGCGGGGTGAAAGACGTCGGCGACTGGGTCAACAAGCTGTATGGCCAGGCCTTTGCCGCGGTCTACGTACAGCCGGGTGCCCAGGTCGCCGTGCATCTGGACCGGCAACTGGAGATCGACTACGAAACCCTCGGCCGCCAGGTGCGGCAACTCGCAGGAACAGGCCATGCCAATACCCTCGATTAAGCCCCTGCCCGGCCTGCTGCTGGGCGCCCTGTTCATCTGTGGCTGCACGACGGACAAGGAACAGTTGCTGCCCCACGGCCCGCAGACCATGGCCGATATCTGGGACAGCCAATCCGGTCAGGCCCCCCTGGACCATCACCTTGTGGAGATCCGTCAGACCCTGCGCCGCCCACTCGAAGAACGCACCGGCGACCAGCAGGCCTATAGCCGAACCGCCCGGAACGAAATCCACAGCCAGTTCCGGCGCCTGCCCAACCCGGACCTGGTCCTGTACGTGTTCCCGCACCTGGCCGGCTCCGATCCGGTACCGGTGCCGGGCTACAGCACGGTATTTCCGCTCTACCAACGGGTGCAGTACGCCTTGCCCGGCGAACGTACGGAGGACTACTGATGCCAGCCAGGCAGAAAGGCCCCGCCACCCAGGCCGACGAGCAGGCCCTCTATGACGTGACACCCAGCTTCGTCGAGCTGCTGCCGTGGGTGGAATACCTGCCCGAATCGCAGTGCCTGCTGTTGGAGGACGGCGAGTCGGTCGCGGCGTTCTTCGAACTGACCTCCATCGGCACCGAGGGCCGCGAGGCCAGTTGGCTGCGCACCGTGCGCGACGCCCTGGAAAACGCCCTGCAGGACAGTTTCGACGAACTGGAGGAACAGCCCTGGGTGCTGCAGCTCTATGCCCAGGACGAAACCGACTGGAGCGGTTATCTGGGCACGCTCGACGCCTACATCCAGCCGCGTGCCCGCGGTTCGGCATTCAGCGAGTGCTACCTGCGGATGTTCGGCCAGCACCTGGAGGCGCTGTCTCAGTCCGGAGGTCTGTTCGAAGACACGACGGTCACCCAACTCCCGTGGCGCGGTCAATGCCGCAAGATCCGCCTGGTGGTGTACCGGCGCAGCAAGGGCACGCCGCTGCAACGCGGCCAAGGCAGCGAGCAGGCCCTCAACAGCCTCTGCGAACGCCTGGTCGGCGGCCTGGGCAATGCCGGCGTGAAGGCCCGTCGCCTCGATGGCGCGCAGATCCACCGCTGGCTGCTGCACTGGTTCAATCCACAGCCGAATCTGCTGGGCGACTCACCGCAAGACCGCCAGCGCTTCTACCAACAGGCCGACTATCCGCCGGACGCCGCCGAGGACGAACTGGCGCTGGCCAGCGGCAGCGACTTCGCCCAGCGTCTGTTCTTCGAACAGCCCCGCTCGGACGTGGAACACGGCCTGTGGTATTTCGATCGGATGCCTCATCGCGTGATCGTGCTCGACCGCCTGCGCATGCCGCCGATGACCGGCCACCTGACCGGGGAAACCCCCAAGGGCGGCGATGCCATCAATGCCCTCTTCGACCAGATGCCCGAGGACACCGTACTCTGCATCACCCTGGTGATCACCCCGCAGGACACCCTGGAAAACCACCTCAATCACCTGGCCAAAAAATCCGTGGGCGACACCCTCGCCTCCGAACAGACCCGGGACGATGTGCAACTGGCCCGCTCGCACCTGGGCAGCGCCCACAAGCTCTATCGCGGCGCCGTGGCCTTCTACCTGCGCGGCCAGCATGTCGAGGAGCTCGACCGACGTACCCTGCAATTGAACAACGTGATGCTCAACGCCGGGCTGCAACCGGTGCGCGACGAACACGAAGTCGCCCCGCTCAACAGTTACCTGCGCTGGCTGCCCTGCGTGTTCAACCCCGGCATGCGTCACAGCGAGTGGTACACCCAACTGATGTTCGTGCAGCACGTCGCCAACCTGGCGCCGGTCTGGGGACGCAGCGAAGGTACCGGGCACCCGGGGTTCACCTTCTTCAACCGCGGCGGCGGGCCCTTGACCTTCGATCCGCTCAACCGGCTCGACCGGCAGATGAACGCCCACCTGTTCCTGTTCGGCCCGACCGGTGCCGGCAAGTCGGCCACCCTCAACAACCTGCTCAACCAGGTCGTCGCCATCTACCGGCCACGGTTGTTCATCGCCGAGGCCGGCAACAGCTTCGGGCTGTTCGCCGACTTCGCCCGGCGCCTGGGGCTGAAGGTGCATCGGGTCAAGCTCGCTCCCGGCTCCGGTGTCAGCCTGGCGCCCTTCGCCGACGCCCACCGTCTGGTGAACACGGCGAGCCAGGCGCTACTGGCCGAGGCTGACGAGCTCGAAGACGCCGAGGACAACGACGACGAACGCGACGTGCTGGGCGAACTCGAGATCACCGCGCGCCTGATGATCACCGGCGGCGAGGAAAAGGAAGAACAGCGCCTGACTCGCGCCGACCGCAGCCTGATTCGCCAGAGCATTCTCAACGCTGCCCAGGTATGCACCGCCCGGGGCAAGACCGTGCTGACCCAGGACGTCCGCGATGCCCTGCGGCACATGGGCCAGGACAGCGACCTGCCGGAGCCACGTCGCCTGCGCCTGCAGGAGATGGCCGATGCCATGGACATGTTCTGCCAGGGCGCCGACGGCGATCTGTTCAACCGCGACGGCTCGCCCTGGCCGGAAGCCGACATCACCCTGGTGGACCTCGCGACCTACGCCCGCGAAGGCTACAACGCGCAGTTGTCGATCGCCTACATCTCGCTGATCAACACGGTGAACAACATCGCCGAACGCGACCAGATGCTCGGCCGGCCGATCATCAACGTCACCGACGAGGGGCACATCATCACCAAGAATCCGCTGCTGTCGCCCTACGTGGTAAAGATCACCAAGATGTGGCGCAAGCTGGGTGCCTGGTTCTGGCTCGCCACCCAGAACGTCGACGACCTGCCCAAGGCCGCCAAGCCGATGCTGAACATGATCGAGTGGTGGATCTGCCTGAATATGCCGCCGGACGAGGTCAACAAGATCGCCCGCTTCCGCGCGCTCACCGATGCGCAGAAAACCCTGATGCTGTCGGCGCGCAAGGAGTCCGGGAAGTTCACCGAAGGGGTGATCCTCTCCAAGTCGATGGAGGTGCTGTTTCGTGCGGTGCCACCGAGCCTCTACCTGACCATGGCGATGACGGAACCGGAGGAAAAGGCCGAGCGTCACGAACTGATGAATGCCCAAGGCATCAGCGAACTGGAAGCGGCCATGGTCGTGGCGCAGCGGATGGACCGGGCGCGCGGTATCGCCAGCGGCGCGGCCTGCACCGACCACGGCGGCGAACAGGGAGAGCGGCCGTGAGCAAAAGCCGCCCGGCGCAGAGCAGTTTTCCGGCTGTCAGCGACGGGCGTTTTGCCGAGGATTGAGGTTTCTGTCACCTGGATCCTTGTCATGAATATTCATCCTCTGCTGCGACTGTGCAGCCCTGCCGTGCTGTTCGCCTGCCTCTCCCCTTGCCTGGCCGAGACCTGGGTCATCACCGACTCGGCGCACCCGGTTGATGTGTCGGCGGATACGCGCCTGATTCATCTTGATCGCCTCGATCAGCTGGAGGTGGCGCTTTTCGAAAATCTTCCTGCCGACCCGGCACAAGCCCAGGCGGCCTTCGGGGAAATCATGAGCGCCGAGGTCTCCGCCAACATCAGCCGCGCCCACCAGGACATCGTCGATGCCTGGAGCCTCGGGATCAGCAGGATTCCGGCCGTCGTCGTCGACCGTCAGTATGTCGTGTATGGCGATCCGAACCTGGAGCGTGCCCTGGACAGGATCGGGCGATTCAGGAGCGCTGCCCGATAAAAAGACTACCCAGCCGGGATGGGCTGGGTAGCTGAGGGACATCGCGGGACTCAATCGCCGGTCGTCAGCCCGGGCGCCTGATAGCCGTTGGCCTTGGGCGCAGGCGCGAGCCACGGGAACTGTTCGACCACATCGCCAGCTTCCTCAATGACCCGGTCACGGACGAGAGGCGGAGCAAAATCCGCCCGCCGTGTGCCATCCAGCACCTCCATGGGCAACTCGCCGAACAGCTTCCTGGCCTGCCGGGCCTGGTCGTTGTCATACGCGAAATCGACCCGGGTCGCCCCGGAATGGCGGTACCTGCGGGGAAACCCGAACAGGCCGCGCAACAGGCGACCACCGGCATGGATCCGGCTCTCCATCTCCCGTCGATCGATCAGCGCAACGTGGTAGGCGTGCAGCAGGCGGCGCACGATATTGTCGTAGGTGATCAGCAGATACATCGCCAGATAACCGAACTGGGTGGTGATGACGATCGGCAACCTGACGGGCCGGATACTGAAGTTTTCCTCCGCGCTGATCGCGTCCGGAAAGGCCCTCATGAGCAGTTCCAGGTTGTCCTGGATCAGTGCCAGCTCGGCCTTGCAGCGTTGCAGTTTCTCCTGGATGCGCAACATCCAGAGGTCGGCATACGGATCGCCCTGCTCGGCGCCACGCGTCACGTTCCGGATCGCGCCGAGAAAGCCGCCAAAACCGATGATCGCGGTCTTCTCCTCGCTGGCGGCCCTGCCTTGCCAGATCTGCACGGCATGAAAGGTGTGCAAGGTCAGCTCCATGGCACTGCGCAACGGGCCGAGTCTGCTTTCGATGGGATAGAACATTGCTTGCTCCTGGCTGGGGTATCGGGACCCCAGTGTCATCAGGAACAAAACCGCCAGCAGCCGGAAAACAGAACCGCAAGCGTGCGGTTTTCAGCCGTCGGCGGTGCGACTTTCCTGCAAGCCCTGCGCCGCCCGATCGACCGCCATCGCCAGCAAGCCGGCTCCCCCAGCGGTGGCGCCGTTACTTGTCCGGGTTCCAGATCAGCGCCTGCGCAACGATCACATGCTCACCGTTGAAGGTGGCCGCGGGCGAACCGTGAAGCTGGTAACCCAATGCCAATGCCTCCGACACGCGATGGCAAAATTTGGCGTCATCCTTGCCGGTCAGCAAACGATAGCGTGGAAGGCCTTCTGGAGGGAGGGTCTGCATGGGAGCACCTGCTTGAATCGATAAGGAAGCCTCACCTCAAACCGAGGCATTGAAGCAGCAGATTATCACGACGAACCAGTATGGAAACCCGGCCCGGCAGCAGACTGCCGGGCCGTCATCCGCAATTACAGCATCACGGTGGAGAACATGCCCAGGGCACCCAGGCAAAAGCCGATCAGGGCACCCCGCCCTGGCACTTCACCGAACAGGGACCAGACCACCAGGGGTTCAAGGATCAACAGGGACGTAACCGAGACCACCGTGACGACCCAGATGTCACCGACCGCCGCATAACCTAGCCAATAGGCGCCCAGCAGGCACAGCCCTGCAAGACACATGATCAGCACCGGAACGCTGAATGCCTCCCATGAGACATTTCCGGTTTGGGCAAGCCTGGCCGTTACCACCTCGCTGTAGATTGCACAAAACTCACCCACCACCATCAGGCCTAAAGCAGAAACTCCGAGTAATTCTTTGGACATATCAAAAACTCCTTCGTATTCAACGCAATGTTTTTCAGTTCCCAGCGGGCGATATCGCCATCCAGGGACTGGTTGCAGTGATACGAAGCAGCCTTGAACAGGCCTGAATTATCGAAGTACTTTTCCATGCTCGTGTCCTTGTAAAGGTGCGAGTCTCAGCGACTCCGCCTCGATCATACGTCCGTTGAGCAGCCTGAACAATCGCGCCAGGAACTCCTGGATCGGCCGAGTATTCAGGGGCGCACTGCCCGCCCAGGACCACAATGTGACCCATCGCCCCGCAGAAAAAATGAATCAGCGACCTGATCTACTGGTCAGGAATCATGAGCGCAGTCAATCTGACGAGGTAACAGCAATGACTATCGAAGCAGAGACACTCGTACAACTGACCAAGGCCCTGCAGCAGCGCGGCATGAACCTGGTATCCGATGTGGCGTTTACGCGAGCGCCCTACCGGCACAATCACCGCTGGATCTGCACGGTAGAGTAGGCCACTGAAAAACAGGCGAACGTGCAGGCGGTCCATCCCTCATCTCGCAAAAAATAACTTGTACATTGAACTTTTTCTGTACAAGAAAAGTCCGACC
Source organism: Pseudomonas sp. Tof1 (assembly GCF_055390395.1). Taxonomy (NCBI): domain Bacteria; kingdom Pseudomonadati; phylum Pseudomonadota; class Gammaproteobacteria; order Pseudomonadales; family Pseudomonadaceae; genus Pseudomonas; species Pseudomonas sp. Tof1. Next base: position 3,657,602 of record NZ_AP024344.1, read on the forward strand.
GCTGATGCCAATTAGTCATCATTAAGCCATCACTTCGCCCCTCTCATGGCAAGCGTTGGTGAAGCATTCAGTCAACGGTTCGGGAGCAGCCTTCCTATGTTTTCCAATCTGAGCATTTCACAAAAGCTCTACGCCGGTTTCGGCCTGGTGCTGCTGATCATCGTGATATTGGTGCTTTCGGCCCTGCGTGGCTTCGATCAGGTCAGCAGCAGCGTCAAAAGCAACATCCACAGCTACGAAGTCCTGAACCAGTCAGGGCCGTGCTGCGCAGTCTGATCAATATCGAGACCGGCATGCGTGGCTACGCGCTGACCGGCCGGGACAGCTTTCTGGAGCCCCTGCGACAGGGCGAAAAAGCCTTCGATGATTATTACGGCCAGCTCAAGAGTGCCACCGCCGACAACCCTCAGCAGCAGGCACGCCTGGAGCAGTTGCGCACCCTGTACCAACAATGGATGAACGATGACGTCCAGGCCAACATCGCCCTGCGCAAGGAGATCAATGCGGGTCGGCAAGCGATCGGCGTCATCAGCGACCAGATCGCGGCCGGCCACGACAAGGCCAAGATGGACGCCATGCGCCAGCTCGTCACTCAGTTGCGCGATACCGAAAAAGCCCTGCAGGACTCCCGCGCCAACGCCATGTACGACGCCAAGTCCGCCGCCTTGACCATTCTCATCGGCGGCGGCTTGGCAGCGGCCGTGCTGGCGATGCTCATTGCCTGGTCGCTGTCCAGCACCCTGGTCGGGCGCATCCGCCAGGCGGTGGATGTGGCGAGAACCATTGCCGATGGGCACCTCGACAGCCGCATCACCAGCGACGGGCGTGATGAGGTCGGTATCCTGCTGCAGGCCTTCGCCACCATGCAGGAGCGCCTGCGCGCCATGATCGGTGAAATCAAACGGGGTGCCCAACAGCTGGTGAGCGCCTCAGAGAGTATTTCCAGCGCCTCGTTGCAACTTTCGGCCTCAACCCACGAGCAGTCACAGTCGGCCTCCTCCATGGCCGCCACGGTGGAGGAACTGACGGTCAGCATCAACCATGTGGCCGACAACGCGGGCGATGCACACAGGCTCTCCAGCGAGTCGGGACGCCAGTCCAGCGAGGGCGGCAGTGTCATCCAGGAGACCCTGGCCAGCATGCGCCTGATTGCCGAGACCGTGCAGGCCTCGGCCACCCAGATCGCCGAGCTCGACCAGCATGCCGAGCATATCTCCAGCATTGTCAGCGTCATCAAGGGCATTGCCGAACAGACCAATCTGCTGGCACTCAATGCGGCCATCGAGGCGGCCCGCGCCGGCGAGCAGGGCCGTGGCTTCGCCGTGGTGGCCGATGAGGTCAGGCTGCTGGCACAACGCACCGCCAACTCGACCCAGGAAATCACCGAGATGGTGGAAAAAATCCAGCTCGGGACCCGGGACGCGGTCGGCAGCATGGATATCGGCGTGAACCAGGTCAAAGGCGGTGTCGAACAGGCTCAACAGGCGGGTGAAGCCATCGTCAACATTCGCCAGTCGTCGAGCGATGTGGTGCGTGTGGTGGACCAGATTTCCCTGGCCCTGCGCGAACAGACCGCTGCCAGCCAGGATGTGGCACGCAACGTCGAGCGCATCGCCCAGATGTCTCAGCAGAACAGCCAGGCTGTCGAACAGACCAGCGAAACCGCCCGAGCCCTGCAGCAACTGGCGCATAACCTGGAAAAGCAGGTGAACGTGTTCGTGCTCTGAGGGCACGCCGGGCGACAGCACAGGGAAGTGCGCCTTGCCAGTCGGCTGCTCGACCGGGGCCTGTGGGAGGTCGAGCAGCCTTCAGGAAGGTCGGGGACAGACGAGGATGGTTGCGTCCCGCCCCCTTCCGCCCAATCAGCCCCAGCTCCTCGCCTTGACGCTCAACACCAGCAGATCCGGGGTATTGCCCCCGACAGCCGCATGGTCAGAGAGGGATCCCAGAACCTCCCCGCAAAGGGTCGACCCCATGGCAAGCTCGGCATCGAAACCGCCGAAACAGGGCGCATCCTTCATGTACCGAAACTCGCCCCGACGAAGCACCACCCGGTAAATATCCCGGTCTTCGGTTTCTTCAAGAAAAACCGGTGCCGCGCTCTGCAGGATGTCATAGGTGACGGCACCGGTGCCGCAACCTGCGATAAGCCGGGTGATCAGAGAAATCATCATCTTGCGCGTCCTTGTAAGACCCTTGCTGCCCTTCAGCTATAGCGGGCAGCGGGCCGAACTTCCATCATTCTTTCTGACTAGTCGTTATGGTCAGTCGTGATCCGACCCCGGTAGGCGACGAACCCAGTCGTGACTCAAATGGCCCCGTACTGCCTGTTTGCAGGCCTCAGCAGCTCGCCGCAGAAACAGCGGGCGATCCCTGTCAGAAACCATTAATTGGCTTGCAAGCCTTCAGCCCCAACCTGGCGCATGCGTTCCCAGCGCCATGCCTTGCCGAGCCGATCCCCCAGGAATTCCACCAATGCCCGCACACGCGGCGCCAGGTGGCGTCCCGTCGGGTAGATCGCATTCAACGGTGCCGCCGCAATGGCAAACGTCGGCAGCACCCTGTTCAGCCGGCCGTCGAGGATTTCGTCGCCCACGTCCCAGATCGACTTGCGCGCAATACCGGCCCCTTCGAGCGCCAGCGCATGGGCCGCGCTGCCGTCATTGGTGACGAACGTCCCGGTGACCTGCACCGACAGAGGCTCCTCGCCATCGAAGGTCCACACCGCTCGAGGGCGGCTGCCGATCAGGATGCATTGGTGATGAACCAGCTCATTGGGATGAGTGGGCTCACCGAACTGCCTCAGGTAGCCCGGCGATGCGCACAACACCCGGAAATTCGGCGCCAACGGGCGGGCGATCAGGGATGAATCGGCCAGGTTGCCGAAACGGATGGCCAGGTCGATGTTGGCATCGAGCAGATCGACGACAACGTCGGAAAACTCCAATTGCACGCGCAGCTTGGGATGCCTCTTCTGGAAAGCGGCAATCGCGGGGGCGATCCACTGCCGTCCGAACTCGACGGGAGCGCTCAGACGGACCGTGCCATCAATCGCCTGGGATCTCCCCGAGATGACCGCCTCCGCCTGTTCGATGGCCGCCAGTATCCGAACGGCTTCGGCATGAAACAGCTCCCCCTCCTCTGTCAGTACCTGCTTTCGCGTGGTGCGCTGGAGCAGACGGATCCCCAGCTCCCGCTCCAGTTGCGTGAGGCGCTTGCTGACCATCGCCAGCGACAGGTCCATCTCTCGCGCAGCCGCCGACAGGCTGCCGGCGGCGACGACGCGCACGAAGGTGCGCAGGCTTGGCAGGTTGTCGATCATCCGTCAACTCTTAAAATATTGGAAAGGATCCATTCAAAGAATACCGGTATTTGACGACGATTTGTTGAGTAACCATGGTGACAGGCCGCACACCAGCGCCGCCCCCCACTTCCCGAATCCAGGAGACCACCATGCCCTTCAACTCTCACCGACGGCTTCGTGCAGCCGCCCTGATCCCCGCCCTCATCCTGGGGGCCGTGGTCACACCGGTATTGGCCCAATCCGGCGAACTCGTCCAACCCGCGACCCTGGTCGTCGATGGCAGCCTGCCGAAGAAGACGCTCGAAGCACAAACCCTCGCGGCCAGCCGCTACGGCACATTCTGGAACACCGGTGAGGAAGCCATGGCGCGCCAGGCCCTGGCACCGACGTTCTCCGACAAGACCCTGCCTGGCGGCCGTGCCCAGGGCATCGAAGGCGTGCTGGCCGCGTCGAAGGCCTTCCGCTCCGCCGTGCCGGACCTGCGTTGCGAAATCCGCCAGATGATCGTGGCCGGCGACCGGGTGGTCACGCACCTGCACTTCACGGGCCATTTCACCGGCACCTTCATGGGCAAGCCGGGACAAGGCCAGAACATCGACTTCATCGCGACCGACATCTATCGGGTCGCCGACGGACGCATCGCCGAAAACTGGCACCTGGAAGACAACCTGACGTTCCTTCAACAAGCCGGCCTGGTGGCCAGATAACGGAGATCCCCCATGGCCTCGACAGAACAATCCCTTAAGGCGCCGGATAGCGGCCGGCGCCGTTTCCTCAAGCAGACCGGCGTGCTGGCCGGCGGCATCGCCACCGCGTCCATGCTCCCCGGCGCCAAGGCCGGTCCGCAGAAGACAGTGGCCACCCAGCCACATGACGCCAATGGCAGATTCTGGCCAGGCGACACCCGCCTGGTGGTTTCCATTTCGATGCAGTTCGAGGCAGGAGGCCAGCCCCCCAAAGGCACCGACAGCCCGTTCCCCAAGGTGGAGTTCCCGGCCAACGTGCCTTCGGATGCCGCGACCAACACCTGGTTCGCCTATGGCTATCGGGAGGGAGTTCCGCGCCTGCTCGACCTTTGGGATCGCCACGGCGTAAAAGTGACCTCCCACATGATCGGCGAGGCCGCGCGCCGCCACCCGGAGCTGGCCCGGGAAATCGTTGCCAGGGGCCACGAAGCCGCAGGCCATGGCCCGCGCTGGAGCTCGCAGTACGCGATGAGCCGCGAGGAGGAGCGCCGGTTCATCGCCGAGGGCACTCGCATGGTCGAGGAAGTGACCGGCCAGCGCCCCGTGGGCTACAACTGCAACTGGCTTCGTCGCGGCCCCAATACCCTCTCGTTGCTGCAGGAACAGGGCTACCTCTACCACATCGACGACCTCAGTCGCGACGAACCGTTTATCGAGCAGGTCAACGGCAAGGACTTCATCGTCGTCCCCTACACCCTGCGCAACAACGACATCCTGCTGATCGAGGGACGCAACTACTCGCCGGACGGATTTCTGGCGCAGATCAAGCGGGACTTCGATGTGCTGTATGAGGAAGCGCGATCGCGCCGCCGCATGATGTCCATCAGCGCCCACGATCGCATCAGCGGTTCCCCGCAGATGGTGAGCGTGTGGGACGAATTCATCACCTATGCCAAGAGCAGGGCCGGCGTCGCCTTCATGCGCAAGGACGAGATCGCCCGGTTCGTGGCCAGCAGTCCGCTGACCGTGCGCGAGAAGGAAACCCTCTGAGCTGCTGCCTGAAAACGGCGGCGAAGGCGATCGGAAAGAAGGTCGGTGCCAGTGTGAAACCTTCCCGAAGGGGGGTGGTCGTAAGTTGATAGCATTTAAATATCAATTAGCCATTGCCCAGGGTCATTGTCGCCCTCCAGGAGCGCCTGATGCCCCCTACTTTCGACGCCGAACAGCAACGCCTGGCGGCCGTGCACGCCCTGCAATGGCTGGAGACCGCCAAAAACGAGAACTTCGACCGCATCTGTCGGCTGGCGGCCGCCTATTTCAAGGTGCCGACGGCGCTGATCTCGCTGGTCGAAAAGGACCGCCAGTGGTTTGCCGGCCGTGTCGGTTTCGATGCGCCTCAAACGCCCATCGAACAGTCGTTTTGCCGCCATCACCTGGACCGCCCGGGGGTGTTGCACGTGCCCGACGCACGGCAGGACGCGCGCTTCGGCCACAACCCCCTGGTCACGGCCACCGATGGCATCTGCTTCTATGCCGGCGCACCGCTGCGCGACCGCAACGGGCAGGCCCTGGGCCGTCTGTGCATCATCGACAAGGCCCCGCATCCGTTGGAACCCCACGAGCTGACGGCACTGGAAGACTTCGCCGAAATGGTCATGGTGCAGATCGAGCAGAGCCAATCGCTGCGCTACCGCGACCCCGTCAGCCGGCTGCCCAACCTGCTGCAGTTCATGCTCGACACCCAGGGCCTGGTGGACGCCGATGCCACGGCGCGCCTGCTGATGGTCATGCGGCTTCAGGACAGCTACGGCGACGACCGCCTGGCCCTGGAGGAGCGGGTCAGTAGCGGCCAATCGCGACGCCGCGAAACCGCCCAGCGCCTGCGTGAGCGCCTGGAGGGCGTGGCCGAGCTCTATCACATCAGCGAACGGGACTTCTGCGTGTTGCTCAACTGCCGCGCCCCTCGCCAGCAGGAATTGTTTCGTGCCCTGGTGGCACTGGTCAGCGAGCCATTCGCGCCCCGGGCCATGAGCATCGGTGTCGCCACTTGCGAACTCGGCAACCAGCCGGCGGCCGACCTGTTGCGCAAGGCCACCCATGCGGTCGAACTGGCGATTTCGCGCCATGGTCCCTGGGCGGTTTACGATGAAACCCAGGATCGTGCGCAACGCCGGGCGTTCACCCTGCTCAATGACTTTCCCACGGCACTGGACAATGGCGAGCTGTACCTGGAATACCAACCGCGCTTCAGCCTGCACGATGGCCGCCTGCTCAGCGCCGAAGCCTTGATCCGTTGGCAGCACCCACGCCTGGGGATGATCTCGCCCGCCGAGTTCATCCCCCTGATCGAAGGCGCCGGACAGATCAGCCGCGTGACCTGCTGGGTGATCGACCGCGCCCTGAGCGAACTGGCGGCCTGGAACGACGACGAGGTTCGTCTGGCCATCAACCTCTCGGCCCAGGACTTCAAGGGCCTGGACATCGCGCGCACCCTGAGCCGCACCTGCCAGCATTACCATATCGCGCCGCCACGGCTGGAGGTGGAGATCACCGAAGGCGAATGGATCAGGGCCGACCCGCAGGTCATCACCCAGTTGGCGGCCGTGCGCCAACTGGGCGTGGACGTGGCCATCGATGACTTCGGTACCGGCTACAGCAACTTTGCCTACCTGCATGAAATACCCGCCAATGTGCTGAAGCTGGACAAGTCGCTGGTGACCGACCTCGAGCACTGCCCACGCAACCGGATCATCGCCCGTTCGGTGTTCCAGCTGGCCCATGAGCTGGGCTACCGCACCGTGGCCGAAGGTATCGAAACCTTCCGCTGCCTGAACCTGGTGCGCGAATACGGTTGCCATGAAGCCCAGGGGTATTTCCTCAGCCGGCCCCTGCCTCTGGCGCACTTCACCCGCCCCTCCGATGACATTGCCCTGGGTTTCAACCCCAGCCTGCCGGCAGGCGGCGACAGGCCGGCGGCGGTCGCCCTCGGCCTCTGAACGGGCCGAGCTGGAGCTCGAAGGTCTAGGCCTGCGCCTTGTTGACAGGCTCTACAACCTGATGAGTTTCACCATCGATAGTCTGTGGCTGAGCCAACGGCCGAGCTGTCGCTTCATCGGAAGTTCTTTCATCGTCGCTCATGGCCTTGCGAAAACTCTTGATGGATTCCCCCACATCAGCACCCGCATTTTTCAGCTTTTTAGTTCCGAAAATGAGTACTGCAACGAGCAGTATTACCATCCAGTGCTTCCAGTCGAAAATGCCCATTCAGAACGCCTCATCTATATTTCAAGCCTTGTGGACTCTCGCCCTGCCCCAAGACTACGTATGACTGCATCAAGCGCAAACGACGTATTTCCCTCGTTTCGGGCCATATTGCGACTGGCTCCTTTGTGCACCCTGATGGAAATACTGCCGGGCCGGACAGGCGCAAGTTGAATAATCCGCACATTGCGGATTCACCAACCACGGTGAGCAACTTGTCGTTATACAGGCTGATCCGGGATATCCGCCTTGCCAGCCTTTCCGGTGTCGCGAAATGAGGGTTTTAAGTCCTTTGTGCCATTGCACTCCCGTCTCATAATTCATGCTGAAACACACCCACCAGCGCCAGCACAACAAGGCGCTCTCATTCCTTGGACAATCATTCACTACGTAAGGAAAGATCCAATGAGGCTTGATAACAAGACGGCACTTATCACGGGTGGCACCAGCGGAATTGGCCTGGCGACTGCCAAGTTGTTCATTGCAGAAGGTGCCCGAGTTGCAGTGACCGGTCGCGACGATACAATTTTTGGAAAAATCAAGGCTGAACTGGGCGAGGACGCCCTGGTTCTCAAGGGTGATGTACGTTCGCTCGACGATATGCGCAAGATCGCGGCTCAGGTGCATGAAAAGTTTGGCGGGTTGGACATTGTATTCGCTAACGCCGGCTGTGCATTGCCCTCGCCCCTCAACGATATAGATGCCGCTCTCTATGACGACATCATGGATATCAACGTCAAGGGCGTGGTGTACACACTTCAGGCCGTGCTGCCAGCGCTGCGTCAGGGGGCATCGTTCATATTGAACACCTCTTTCGTGGCCCAGACGGGCAAGCACAATATTTCCCTGACCGCTGCGGCCAAGGCGGCAGTGAGGTCCCTCGCACGCAGTTGGTCTTTCGAGTTTCTGGATCGCAAGATCCGCTTCAATGCGATTGCCCCTGGTGGAATCAACACACCTCTCTTGTCGAAATGGGGCATGCCCGAAGAAGATCTTCAACATTTCAAAAGCGAGTTTGCGAAGTTTGTTCCTGTCGGCCACATGGGTGAACCCAAGGATATCGCCTATGCAGCCCTGTATCTCGCAAGTGACGAATCTTCCTACGTGGTCGGCACTGAGCTTGTGGTAGACGGCGGCGCATCCCAGCTTTGACTCATGGGGCAAGTTACGCCCGAGCGCATTACCCGTTCCTCTTCAATATGCCAGCCGCCATTACAACCCACTGTAATGTTTGATTGGCTGGGTATTGCTTACTTTGATTCACAATATGGGTGCTTTTATCATGACTGACAAAAATGATGATAAGGGTTTCGACCAGTTATTAAAGGCTGGGCATTCCCGTCGCAACATTCTCAAGTTCGGCAGCGTGGCGACCTTGGGCGCCATGTTCGGCGCAAGCACGTTGCTTGCTCCTGTCGCGTCAGCATCTGCCGCCACTGCAAAACCTTTGGCTCAGCCGAACCAGCCTGCCGCGATGTCCCCTGATGACCCGCTCACTATTTTGATAGTCACTTACGATGGCGGAACACTGCTCGACTTTGCTGGCCCGAGTGAAATCTTCCACCGGCTTCCCAATACCCAGGTGCGTTATGCCAGCGTCAAGGGTGGAAACGTGACGTTGGAATTCGGGGTCGTCTATGGAAACACCGAACGCCTGGCTGATATCGAAAAAACGGATCTGATTCTTGTTCCTGGAGGGTCGGATCTGTCGGTCCCGATGCAACCGGAATATCAGAAACAGATCCGCCGCCTGGCCGAAAGCGCCAAACACGTCACCTCGGTGTGTAACGGATCCCTGGTTCTGGCCGCCACCGGTATTCTCAATGGCAAGAAAAGCGCCTGCCACTGGGCTTTTATCAACAAGCTTGGCGAGTACGGCGCGATTGCGGTACCTGATCGCTTCGTGGAAGACGATAACGGCCGCTTCATGAGTGGTGGCGGTGTGACAGCAGGTATCGACTTTGCTCTGCGCGTCGCAGCGAAGCTGCGAGGCCAAACAGCTGCCGAGTTCACGCAATTGGCGATCGAATACGATCCTGCGCCGCCATTCCACTCTGGTCACCCAAGAGACGCCAGGCCCGAGGTGATTGCCATGGTCGACAAGGACCTTCCCGGAGCATCCAAGGGCTCGCTCGGATTCCAGGCGTCAAATGAAGTCTCCACGCCAGGAGGCCGGCCCCTGGTCAGCCTCCTGGTCACCTCTGATGTAAAAATTGTGGACTGAAACACATGCCGATCATCACACGGAAAATCACTGTATCAACCGCTGCCATCCTGCTCACCACAGCTTCTTCCCTCGCGTGCGCCGCGAATGTGCAGCCTGCGACCGAAACAGCTATCAAGGCTGAAAACATTCGCTGGGCCCAAGCGTATAAAAACGGGGATTACCAGGCCATCGGGCGCTTGTACACCGAAGATGGCGCACTGCTGCAACCGGGTGGGGAACGGGTCGTGGGGCCCGCCGCGATTGTTGCGTACTTTACAGAGGCCTTCGTGGGCAAAAAGCCCAATACGGTCACCTTCAGCGATTACGAGTTCTACGGCGATGACCGGGCGGTTACCGAAGTGTCAGATGCGGTTGTTCGTGATCACACGGGCAAGGTCCAGTACCGGGGCAAACAGATCCTGATCTTTTTGAAACAGAACGGAGAATGGAAACTTCATCGGGACATGTGGAACGATAATGAGGCTGCGAAGCCGCTCAACCCCTGAGCATTGAAGGTCACTCCACACACGCAGGGGCGGGTTGGGCATCTTCTTTCAGCCCGTCTCTGCGTTGGCGCCGGATAGACTGGGGTGGATGACCATGGATCTTGATGAAGGCCCGGCGCATCCTTTCCGGATCGACAAATCCCACCGCCAGCGCAATCTGCTCGATCGGCTCACTGCCATCCTGCAACCGCAGCCTCGCTGCTTCTACCCGCAGGCGCTCCACCGCCCTTGCAGGCGTTTCTCCGGTCTCTCGGCGAAAGGCCCGTCCAAACTGCCGCAAGCTCAGTCGAGCAGCGTCAGCGAGCCGTTCTACCGGCAGTGGCTCAGCCAGATGGGCACGGGCGAAATTCAATGCAATCCGAATCCGGTCTGATTGCGGGTCCATTTGCGACATCTCGGAAAACTGGGATTGTCCCCCCGGACGACGGTAGGGAACCACCAATAACCTTGAGACCCCACGCGCCACGTCGGCGCCCATATCCTTCTCGATCATCCCCAAGGCAAGGTCTATCCCGGAGGCGATACCGGCGGAAGTCCAGACATGGCCATCCATGATGTAGATACTGTCGGCCTCGACCTTGATTCTGGGAAAGTTGGACCGCAATTGCGCTGCATATCGCCAATGAGTGGTTGCCTTTCTTCCGTCCAGCAACCCGGTCTCGGCCAGCAGAAACGCCCCCGTGCAGACGCTGGCCACCCGGGCAGCGTTCGCGCTCAGAACTTTCGCGGCGATGACCGTCTCGACGGTCCGCATCGGAGCGATGTCCCCCCCGACGAAAACCACGGTATCGAAGGTTTCTCCCTCATAAACCGCAGTCTCGATGGGCAGTCCCGTATTTCCCGACACGCTTCCACCCGTCAGTGACACCACGCACAGCTCATAGGGACTTTGACCTGCCACAGTGACCACCTGGTTGAACGCCGAAAGTGGCCCGGCGAGATCGAGCGCGTCATGGCCGTGGCAAACGAAGAATCCGATCCGATGCATGATCAGTTGTTCCAGGAGCAGGGAGGAAAGATCCACGATGAACTGATGGTAAATCATTCCGACAAGGAGCCAATGGACCCTGCTCCAATATGGCTTGAAATGAGGGAAAAACGTCGTTTGTGCTGCGCCAGCCTGTCCGTAGAGTCAGTCGGACGCTGCCCCCTGAAGCGGGCCTGGATAGGCCACGCCTCTCATTGAGGGGCACGCCCCGAAACCTGGGCTTGGAAACATCAGCCCGTTTCAGCCGGCTCATCAGCGCACAAGGTGTTACGCCGGCCATGACCACTGACACATGCAGGCCAAATCATGACTTCACATCTGAAACCCATCGCCACCACCGAATACGACGCAGTGATTCGGGCAGCACAAGCCTATATCGAGGGTTATCGCACGGCAGACATCGCGCGAATCAACAGCGCCTTTCACCAGGACGCCATCATGTGGGGCTACAGCGGTAATGACCTGCTTCAGGGACCGGCCATTCCCGTATTCGAAAGTTTTTTCGAGTCGTTGGGAGCGTCACCGAATGCTCGCAGCCGCCTGGATATCCTGGCTATTGCGCCCACCGCCGCCGTTGTCCGTGTGGACATGGAAAACGACGTCATGGGCGCCAGCTTCCACGATTTTCTTTCGCTGCTGAAGGTTGATGGCCAGTGGAAAATCATCTCCAAGATTTTCCAACGGTATGACTAGGGTTTGTACGAAATACTTTCGAGCGAAGGCCAGGCAAGGCGGTTTTCAACGCAGCCTGGGTGAGCGCAGATACATGTCGTGCAGAGCCTGGTCAGGCGCCCCGGCAGTGACTTACTCAGAGAATGCCCTGTACCGGGCCCCCGACAGCATGCCCCTCCTACTGCACGCGCCTGAGCGCCTCGGCAAGAAACGAAGCCGTCCGACTTCCCGACGCCATCGCTACCTGCCGGGGCGTACCGGCCGCCACGATACGACCACCGGTGTCCCCGGCCCCTGGCCCCACGTCAATCACCCAGTCGGCCTGGGCCACCACGCGCATGTCGTGCTCGATCATCACCACCGTGTTGCCGGCCTCGACCAGGCGCTGCAACTGCAGCAGCAGGCGGTCGGCATCCGCGGCATGCAGTCCGGTCGTCGGCTCGTCGAGCACGTAAAGGCTGCGGCCTCGCTGGCTTCGCTGCAGCTCCGTGGCGAGCTTGATGCGCTGCGCTTCCCCCCGGACAATTCAGTGGCGGGCTGCCCCAGTCGCAGGTAACCCAAGCCGATCTCACGCAACAGCCGCAGCGGGCGGGCGATGGCCTCTTCGCCCGCGAAGAAGTCATGGGCTTCTTCCACGGTCATGTACAGTACATCGGCGATATTGCGCCCATTCCAGCGCACGGCGAGCGTGGCCTCGTTATAGCGCGCGCCATGACAGGTCGGACATGGTGCGTAGACACTGGGCATGAACAGCAGCTCCACGCTGACGAACCCCTCCCCTTCGCACGTTTCGCAACGCCCCTTTGCCACATTGAAGGAAAACCGCCCGGCATCATAGCGATGACGGCGCGCATCCGGCGTGGCGGCGAACAGCTTGCGCACGTGATCGAACAAACCGGTGTAGGTGGCCAGGTTGGAACGTGGCGTGCGGCCAATCGGCTTCTGGTCGACCTGAACCAGGCGCTGGACAACCTCCAGGTCTCCGGCCAGATGACCGCCGGTAACCTCGAGCACGGTGGGGCCTTCACCCTCGGCACTTTCCGCCGCATCGTCCTGCGGCTCGTGCCCCAGGTGCAGCAGCAGCAACTCCGGCAGGGCCTGGGCGAACAGGCTGGACTTGCCCGACCCGGAGATGCCCGTCACCGCCGTCAACACCCCTAACGGGATGCGGGCGTCCACGCCATGCAGGTTGTGCCGCCGAATGCCGTGCAGTTCCAGCCATCCGGCCGGTTCGCGCTCAAGGCTGAGCGGCGCGGGGATCTCGTCGAACAGATAACGCGCGGTATGCGACTCGGCAACTTCACGCAGCCCCTGCGGCACACCGCTGTAAAGCACGCGGCCGCCACGCTCTCCCGCGTCCGGCCCGACATCCACCAGCCATTGCGCACGACGCATCAGATCCAGGTCATGCTCCACGACAAAGACCGAATTGCCGGCATCGCGCAGTGTGTCCAGTGAGTCGTACAGGGACTGGCTGTCAGAGGGGTGCAGGCCCGCCGAAGGTTCGTCCAGCACGTATACCACGCCGAACAGCATGGAGCTCAGTTGCGTGGCCAGGCGCAAACGCTGCAGTTCGCCAGCCGACAGCGTCGGCGTCGCCCTGTCCAGGGTGAGGTAGCCCAAACCCAATCCGCGTAGCTGGCGCAGACGGGCCATCACACCACCCGCCAGGCGCTGCGCGGCGAGACGCTTTTCCTGCGAAAGCGTGCTGGTGCGCCGCACGTCAGGCGCGCTCGCATGAACCGTTCGACGGTTGGCGGCACGCTCGGCACGGTCACGCCGTGTCACCTCGCGATCGCTCGTTTCCTGTGCCGTGTGAGCGGGGAAATCGCCCAGGGCAACAGGCTCGAGCAAGGCCGCCAAGCGATCCAAGGGCATTTGCATGAACTCGCCGATGTCCAGCCCGGCAAACGTCACCGACAACGCCTCGGGCTTGAGTCGCTTGCCATGGCAGGCCGGGCACAGCCGGCCCTCCATGTAGCGCGATACGCGCTTTCGCATCAGTGCGCTTTGGGTGTTGGCAAAGGTGTGCAGCACATGGCGCCGGGCGCCCGTGAAGGTCCCCATGTAGCTGGGTTCGAGTTTGCGCTTGAGCGCCTCACGGGTCTCGGCCGGCGTGAGGCCCGCATAGACCGGCGCCGTGGGTGTCTCCTCGGTGAAAAGAATCCAGTCCCGGTCCTTCTTCGGCAAATCCTTCCAGGGACGATCGACGTCGTAGCCCAGAGTGACCAGGATGTCGCGCAGGTTCTGGCCATGCCAGGCCGGCGGCCAGGCCGCAATGGCGCGCTCACGGATGCTCAGCGAGGGATCGGGCACCATGGTGGCCTCTGTCACCTCGTACACATGACCCAGACCATGGCAGGCCGGACAGGCGCCTTGCGGCGTGTTCGGCGAAAAGTCCTCGGCATGGAGCATCGGCTGATGGGCCGGATAAGTGCCGGCACGCGAGTACATCATGCGCACGAGGCTGGACAGTGTGGTCACGCTGCCCACCGAGGAACGCGCATTGCTCGCACCCCGTTGCTGCTGCAGCGCCACCGCTGGCGGCAGGCCGTCGATGGCATCGACATCAGGTACGCCCGCCTGATCGATCAGTCGCCGCGCATACGGTGCAACCGACTCGAAGTAGCGCCGCTGCGCTTCGGCGTAGATTGTGCCAAACGCCAGCGAGGACTTGCCGGAGCCGGACACGCCGGAAAACACCACCAGCGCATTGCGTGGGATGGCGACATCCACATTCTTGAGGTTGTGTTCCCGCGCGCCACGCACTTCCACCTGGCCACTGGCCGCAGCGCTGCATGAGGATTCACCGTATGAAGGGTTTGGCATGTGTTCCTGTCCTGCTGTTCGTGGAGGGCAACGCGCTGAAGGTGCGGGTAAACCGCAACTCATGCTGGCGATGCCGCATTATCGAGCGGGCAACGGTTTCCTTCGCGATACCCCGTCTGGCTCGTGAGTGTGGTCGGTGCGTTGCGCGGGTGCAATGGCACAGATTTCAAGCCGCAGTTGTTGACGAAGGGCTCGATCCGCGCTTCAACCGGGCGGACCAGGCGCTTTTCATGAAGCAGGCAGCGGCGCCGGCTGACGTCGCGGCTGAGCAGCAACGACTGGAGCGTGCCGATGCCCTGGCCATCGTCTACCCGATCTGCTGGTGGTCATTCCCCGCCTTGCTCAAAGGCTGGATCGACCGTGTGTTTTCGATGGGCTGGGCGTACGAGGAAAGCGACAACGGCAGTGACGATGATGGGGGGCGTACCGAGGTCATCTCGGAGAGAGGCGCAACTGTTGCGGAGTTGCGTTCAACAACCGACGCATCAAACGCCGCAGCGCAGTTGCATCCTGGTATCCGACCAGTGCCGAGACGGCTTCGACGGAGTGCTCGCCGGATTCGAGCAGTGCCCGCGCCTTGTGCAACTGCACCCGCTGGATGAGTTGCCGGGTGGAGTGCCCCGTGGCCTTGTGGACGTGGCGCGACAAGGTCCGCTCGGACATGCCGACACTCGCGGCCAGGGCCCTCACTCCCGGTAGATCCGGCAAAGAAGCCTCGATCTGTGCGGTCAGGTGTGAGACCAGGGCATTGCCTTGCACCATCATGGCGGGCACTACGAACGGGGACTGCAATTGCCGGCGATCCAGCAGCAGGGCCTTGCTCACCCAATCGGCTATTTCAGGCGACAGACGCCTGCGTAGCAGGTGCAGCATCAGATCGGTTTGAGCGAACGCGGCACCCGCCGTGGTCAGGGGAGGATCGGCCAGCACCATGAAATCCGGGTCGACACGACAGCCCGTTGCCATCTTCTGCAGATGCGGAGCCAGCCACCAGGAAGTCGTCACGCTCCGGCCTTCCAGCAGCCCCGCCGCCTGCAGCAGAAAGACCGCCGAGCAGGAGGCGGCCACCTCCTTGCCGTTTGCGATGTGCGAGTTCAACGCCCCCAGCAAGGGAGCCACCCAGGGCTCCTTCAGGCGCTGCTCGAGCATCCCGCTATCACTGACCCCGATTCCGGGTATGACCCAGCAGGAGTTGTCCTCGACCTCGGCCTTGAATGGCTCCACGGGCAACTGCAGACCATGCCCCACTCCCACCCATCCGGGTTGAGGGCCGCACACACGCCAACGTGGCGTGGCCAGGCCGCGACGCTCCGCAACGGCTTTCGCGGTGGCGAGGATATCCAGGGTGGCGCAGACGCTGGAGGCGAATGCACCCGGTGTGACGATAAGGGTGAAATCATGCATTGACCGATTATGCACGAAAAGAGACAGATCGGTCACTGTTGCAGCGGTCGGGGAGCTGGCCCAATAGCACCTCCTTCCATCGACAAGGTTTCAGCCATGCCCAATATCCTGATCAAGGTACCCTGCGGAGCGTTCAGTGAGCCGCAACGCGAGCGCCTGCTGCAGCGCGTCAGCGAGGTCGCAATCGCCTGCGAACACATCGGCAATGCCCCCCGCCAGCGCGCCCTGTGCTGGGTACTCATCGAAGAGGTTCGAGCTGAAGACTGGTTCTGCGGTGGCGTGAACCTGCATGCCCAGGCCATTCCCTGCATCCTCAGGGTCAAGGTGCCGGCCGGTGTTCTGGACGAGCGGATGCGCAAGAACTATGTGCAGGCATTGCACCAGGCCGTCGAACAATGCCGGGAACCGAATGATCGGCGCATGCTGATGACATCGATACAACTGGTGGACGTCGCCGATGGCACCTGGGGAGCGAACGGAAGCCTTTGGCATCTTGCCGATTTCACCCGTGCCGCCGGTTATGGGCATCTTGCCCCCTGACAGACAGAAATCCTCATCAACGCCTGGGTACAATCGAAAAAACCGAAGAACCTGGACAGCGCCGGCAGCCAACTCGATGCATTGTTTAATCGCCGGCCTTCGACCTGTCGACTAGCTCAAATCATGCAGATCTCGACCCAATGGGGGGTCAACGACCACTCGGAAAACTTCACCTTCAAACCCTCTCGCTGCGGAGTGCAACACATCGGGCCGACCTGGTAACTTTTTGCCTCTGGAAACGGTGCAAGCCTGAGAAGTGGCCAACTCACCCCATCGGTCGAATACTGCACACGCAGCACACCTTCGGATACCGTCATGCGGAGCCAGAAGTCGGCGGGGTCTCCAGTAAAGGCCGCTGGCGACCAGTCCGATTTGCCTTGGGTCAGGACGCTGCTGATCATTGGATGGCCATCGCTGAATTCCATACCCGCTTTCGCCCAGGTCTCCTCATTGAGCCGGACCATCATTCCCGCCTGGTCGTAAAGCTCACGAAAATCGGCGTTGATCCTGATCTGTGCGGTAAAGCCTCCATCGGTTTCAAACGCCAGGAAGTGTCCGCTGTCCCGTATGAAGCCATAGTGGGTTTCACGCCAGAAATCCGTCTGAAAATGGGTCATCATCTCCAGCGAATCGTCTGAATACGCGAGATAATGGCGCGGCTCATTGAGCCAGCGGGTATTGCGCCAAATGGACTCTTCAAATCTCCGAGCGAGCGCTGCGTCTGCCTTTTTATGCCCTAAAATGCTTTCCACCACTTGATCACCGAGGTTTGCTGGTGAGCGATTACGACTTGATCAACAAGACTGGTCTTGCCTCCCTCGTCCCTTGACCCGGATAGAGGCCCGGTCTCGGCTGCTCTTGCTCTGTTATGGCAACGAAATACCTGAGATAGCTCAGTTCCCTAAGTGATGCGCCAAGGTCAAGAAAGTTTCAACAAGCCACTTGCTTCATGGACAGATGATCCATACTCCTGCGGTCGTATAACAAGATGGTCGAGGCGGTCATGGAGAACTGCACGCAAGAAGGTATCTTTCGCAGGGCGTTCGAGTCCTCTTCGGTGGGCCTGGCCCTGCTGGAGCTGGACGGTCGGATCCAGCATGTCAATCCCGCCCTGAAGGGAATGCTCGGCCGCTCCGAGTCGGACCTGCTGGGCGCCTCGCTGGAGTCCCTGCTGCACCCGCGTGACCGCCAAGCCGTGCTCCGAGCCTTCGAGCGGGTACGGGTTCGGCATTCAGGCCTGGAGGTCGGCGAGATCCGGCTGGCTATACCAGAAGGTGATAACCAATGGGTCCACCTGGGCATGCAAGTGATCAACGACGACACCGGCACCCCCTCCCACTGCATGATTCGCCTACAACCGTCATTGAGCTATCGCCATCGCGCCGAGCAGATTTACCTACTGAGCTACGCTCTGGACTTCACCGCTGATGGAGTGCTGCTGCTCGATAGCCAGCGCTGCATACGCTACCTCAATGAAGCCGCCTGCCGACTCTGCGCACAGACGCGCCAGCGTCTGCTGGGGCAGTCTTTGGCAGCGCTCCTGGGACCGGTTGCAGGCAAGCTGGCGGACCTTCTGACTGACGATGAGAGCCTGCAAGAGGCCCCGGAAAACCAACGGGTGTTCAGTTGCGAGTTGACGGTGCCTGGCGAGGAATCCTCCCGCTATGTCACCATTCAGTTCAGCCATTTTCGTTACGACGGACACACATACTGCCTGGCGCTGATCCACGACCTTTCCGAACAACGGCATATCGCGGGCACCCTCCTGCGCAACGAACGGCAGTTGCGAGCATTGATCGAGAACACCCCCGATGCCATCGGTCGGCTAACCCCGGACTTCCGTCTGATCTATGCCAACCCGGCCCTGGAAGCGCTTTGCCGACTGCCATTGGTAGAGGCACGCGGCCGACCGGCAAGGGAGGCGTTCGGCGACAATTCCCAAGTCGATATCATGGCCGACCTGGTGCGCCAGGTTGCCACCAAAGGCGAGCCCATGGAGGAAGAACTGATCCACGGAATCGACGGGCCGACCGAACAACAGATCCACTACCTCATTCAGCTTGTGCCGGAGCGGAACGCGGATGGCGAGATCACCAGCGTCATCTCGGTGGCACGCGACATCAGCGGCATCCGCAAGGCGGAACGGCGTTTGGCCGCCAGCAACCGTCAGTTGCGCGAACTCTCCAGCCGCCGGGAAAGCGCCCGTGAAGAAGAGCGCAAGCTGATCGCCCAGGAAATTCACGATGAACTGGGCCAGCACCTGACAGCCCTGCGCATGGGCATCTCCCTGCTGCGTCTGAAACACGGCGAGCAGGCACCAGGACTTGGCGATGGCGTTGAATCGCTCATGGCGTTGTGCGACCGCACCATCGGCGTGGTCCGCTCGATTGCCACCAGCCTGCGACCCGCCGTGCTCAACATGGGCCTGTATCCCGCCCTGGAATGGCTGATCGACGACTTCCACAGCCACCACACTCACATCGTCTGTGAATTGCAGGCCCCCAGCGGTACGCCGCCCCTGGACGACAGCCAGGCCACCACTGCGTTTCGCATCGTGCAAGAAGCCCTGACCAACATCGCACGCCATTCCGGTGCCACTCGTGCGATCATCAGCCTCGAGTACGTCGACGACCGCTATGTCCTTGACATTACCGACAATGGTCATGGATTCGACCCGGCCAGCGTCGGCAAGCATTCTTTCGGACTGGCCGGCATGCGCGAGCGCGGTGCCAGCCTGGGTGGTGAGGTAGTGGTCTTCAGCCATCCGGCCCATGGCACCACGGTACAGGCCACCTTTCCCATCAGCGGGCCCAGGGAGACCGTATGATCCGAATTTTCATAGCCGACGACCATGCCATCATGCGTGGCGGCCTCAAGCAGTTGATCGAGTTCGACACCCGTCTTCAGGTGGCGGCGGAGGCCGAGAATGGCGCCCAGGTGCTTGAACGGCTGCGCGAGGGTGAATGCGACCTGCTACTGCTGGACATGAGTATGCCCGGCCTCAGTGGTGAAGACCTGATCAGCCGCGTGCATAACCGCTATCCGAACCTGCCCATTCTGGTCCTGAGCATGCACAACGAGGCACAGATAGCCCAGCGCGCCTTGCGCGCCGGCGCCAACGGCTATATGACCAAGGACCACAACCCGGAAACCCTTCTCGCCGCGATCCACAAGGTTGTAGGAGGTGGCCGCTACCTGGACCCGCGCATTGCCGAGCAGCTCGCCTTCGCCAGCAGCAGCCCCTCGGACGATGCCGCCACTCAGCTCTCCGATCGCGAGTTTCACATTCTGCGACTACTGGGCAAGGGCCTGAGCGTCAACCAGATCGCCGACCAGTTGGTCATCAGCAACAAGACCGTCAGCACCCACAAGGCTCGGCTGATGGAGAAGATGGGGTTCACCTGCAACGCCGAGATCATCAAGTACGCCATGGCCCACGGCCTGACGGCCTGACCCGCCCCTTCAGGAAGCCCGTCGCCTCACAGGCACCCTGTGGCACAGCGCCCGTGGCCTGCCTTTAGACAGCCGTAACATCTGCCCTAAGGAAATCCCTACACAAAAGAAAGATGTCCTTATGCCATCACCGGGAAAGGACGATAGAACCCAGCGCACCGCACGCCCATTCTGAGCACACCCCCGCAGCACGACACCTCGGCGGGTCTTGTGTTCTGAAGGAGCGTGACAGTGACCAGTCCAAACCAAACTTCCAGTACCTCCTGGCGCCCCATCGCCCTTTGCGGTTTCGGTTGCGCGGTACTGTTCTGGCTGGCCAGTCGGTTTCCCTCTCCGGCCTGGGCCCTGGCGGCTGGTGCGCCTACTCTGCTGCTCGGTTTCGTCCTCGCCCGCTACCGCAACACCTACGAACACAGGCTGAGCCGTGCCGAGAGCGAGCTGCTCGCCGAAAGCGCTTGTGTCGATGCCGAACGGCATGTCCGGGGACTGGCGGAGCTGTGCATCCGCATCGCGCCCATCTGGTCGGCGCAGATCGAATCTGCCCGCCATCAGACCCAGACCGCCATTGAGGCGCTGTCTGAACGCTTCTCCCGCCTGGCCGGCCGCATCAGCGCCGCAGCCTCCAACGGCATGCAAGCCGACAGCGACTCCCTGATAAATCTGCTCGCCCAGAGTGAAGCGGAACTCGCTGGCATCGTCAGCCAACTGCGCCTGGCGCTCTCCAGCAAGGAGCGCACGCTGCAGGAAATGGAGCGGCTGAACAGCTACACCGCCCAACTGCGCACGATGGCCAAGGAAGTGGGTGATGTCGCCAAGCAGACCAACCTGCTGGCGCTCAACGCCGCCATAGAAGCCGCACGGGCCGGCGAGGCTGGTCGTGGCTTCTCCGTGGTCGCTGACGAGGTGCGCAAGCTTTCCACCCTCTCCGAGGAAACCGGCCAGCGAATTGCCGACACGATCGAGACCGTCAGCGACGCCATCGAACGTGCCCTGCAGCTCTCCAACGAACATGCCAGCCGTGATGCCGGCATTCTGGAGCAGGCCAGCCAGGAGATCCGTCAGGTGATCGCCCTCTTCCACTCCAGTGCCAACCGCCTGGTGGAACAGGGCAACGCCCTGCACAACGACAACGCCGCGGTTGGAGAAGAGATCGGCGAGGTGCTCGTTGCACTGCAGTTCCAGGACCGTGTCAGCCAGATGCTCGGCCACATGCGCGACGACATCGGACGCCTGGCCCTGCATCTGGAAGAGGAAGAGGCCCGCCACGTGGATGCCCGCTCCTGGCTCGACGAACTCTCTCGCACCTACACCACACCCGAACAGCACGCCATCCACAGCGGCCGCAAGAGCGGTGCTGGCGTGGCCGATTCCGCTTCCGACATCACTTTTTTCTGAGGACAGGCCATGCCCAAGACCATTCTGATCGTCGACGACTCCGCCTCCATCCGCCAAGTGGTTGGCATGACGCTGAAAAACGCCGGCTACGAAGTGCTGGAAGGCGTTGACGGCAAGGACGCGCTGACCAAGCTCGACGGGCGCAAAGTGCACCTGATCATCAGCGACGTGAACATGCCGAACATGGACGGCATCACGTTTGTGAAGAACGTCAAGCAACTGGCGGCCTACAAGTTCACCCCTGTGATCATGCTCACCACCGAGTCCGGCGACGCCAGGAAGGCCGAAGGCCAGGCTGCAGGCGCCAAGGCCTGGGTGGTCAAACCGTTCCAGCCGGCGCAGATGCTGACGGCCGTTTCCAAGCTGATCCTGCCCTGACCCGGAGACCACCATGAACACACTCAAAACCACCGATGGCAGTCGCCACCTGGCCCTGGACGGCGCACTGACGATCTATACCGCTGCCGACACCAAGCTCCTGCTGGCCAACGCCTTGCGGGGCGCCGTCGACCTGCACCTGGACCTCAGCGCCATCGAGGAAGTCGACTGCGCCGGCCTGCAACTGCTGCTGGCGACCTGCAAGGAAGCCAGCCGCCAGCAGGTCAGCCTCAGCCTCGTAGGGGCCAGCGCGGCCATGACCGAGATCTTGCAACTGAGCGGGCTACGTGACCTGCTCCCTGTCGAAGGGGCGCACTGATGAATCTCGACAATGTGATCGGCACCTTCATCGCCGAAAGCCGGGAATTGCTGCTGCAAATGGAGGATGCGTTGCTGCAGATCGAGCAGTCCCCGGATGACCCCGAACTCATCAACGCCATCTTCCGTGCCGCCCATACCATCAAGGGCTCCTCCGGGCTGTTCGGTTTTGACTCCATCGTCGCCTTCACCCATGTGGCCGAAAGCGTCCTGGACCGCGTCCGCGCCGGCGAGCTGCCATTCAGCGCCGATCTCAGTGCCCTGATGCTGCTGGTGGGCGACCACCTCACCGGCCTGGTGGACCATGTTGCCGAGGGACTCGACCTGACCGAACTGCCGCAAGACAGGTGCCTTCATGAAGCGGAACTGGTGGCACGGCTCAGCCAGTACCTGGGCGTGGCGGCCGCACACACCGCTCCAGCCTCCGTAGAGCCGGCGACGCTATCCGGCGATGGGGTTGCCAGCCGGCACTGGCACCTGTCCCTGCGCTTTGGTATCGACAGCCTGCGCAACGGGATGGACCCGGTAGCCTTCGTTCGCTACCTGCGCACCTTTGGTGAGCTGCGGCACGTCGAGCCGGTAGTCGATCACCTGCCCGTGCTCGACGCGCTTGACCCGGAAGCCTGCTACCTGGGCCTGGAAGTGGCCTTCGCCAGCGAGGCCGACCGGGCGGTGATCGAAGGCGCCTTCGACTTTGTCCGTGAGGACGGACGTATCCGCATACTGGCCCCCGGCGACTCGCTTGCCCGCTATGCCGAGCTGCTGGCCGAACAACTCGACGAAGGCGATGCCCAGCGCCAGCGCCTGTTGCGTTGCGGCACCCTCAGCGAGGCCGAGCTGGCCCAACTAAGCGCCACGCCAGCCACCGAATCCACGCAAGCCACCGTCCCCGACGCAGCGGGCAGCGCCGACCCTAGCGACAGCAGCGTCGTGGGCAAGCCCGCCAAGGAAACCACGCGTGCTTCCGGTGAAGCCAACCTGATACGCGTCGATGCCGGCAAGCTGGACCAACTGATCAACCTGGTGGGCGAGCTGATCATCGCGGGCGCCAACACCCGCATGCTCGCCCAGGGCAGCGGCCTGGTGAGCATGAGCGAATCCGCCGAGACGCTCTCGCGCCTGGTGGAGGAAGTGCGTGACTCCGCACTGACTCTGCGCATGGTACAGATCGGGACCACGTTCAATCGTTTCCAGCGGGTGGTGCGCGACGTCTCCAAGGAGTTGAGCAAGGACATCGTCCTGTACATCAGCGGCGGGGACACCGAGCTGGACAAGACAGTGGTCGAGAAGATCGGCGACCCGCTTACCCACCTGGTGCGCAATGCCATGGACCATGGCATCGAGTCGGCCGAACAACGCCAGGCCAGCGACAAACCACTGCAGGGCGTGGTGCGCCTGAACGCCTATCACGAGGCCGGGGGCATTGTCATCGAAGTGAGCGACGATGGTGGCGGCCTCAACCCACAGAAGATTCTCGCCAAGGCCATACAGCGCGGCCTGGTCAGCGAAGGCCAGCAACTGCCGGACAAGGACATTTTCAACCTGATCTTCGAGCCCGGCTTCTCGACCGCCGAACAGATCAGCAACATCTCCGGCCGCGGCGTCGGCATGGACGTGGTCAAGCGCAACATCACCGCCTTGCGCGGCACCGTGGAACTCGACAGCCAATTGGGCGTCGGCACCCGCGTGCGCATTCGCCTGCCGCTCACCCTGGCGATCATCGACGGCTTCCTGATCGGCGTCGGCACTTCCAGCTACGTGGTCCCCTGGACATGGTCGAGGAATGCATCGAACTGCCCAGCGTCGACCTCGACGACCTCGATCAGTTGGACCTGCGCGGTGACGTGCTGCCCTTCATCCGCCTGCGCAACCTCTTCGACGAAACCAGCCCGCGCCCCCGTCGGGAGAACGTGGTGGTCGTCAGCTATGCCGGGGTGCGTGCCGGCCTGGTGGTGGATCAACTGCTGGGCGAATTCCAGACCGTGATCAAGCCGCTGGGCAAGGTGTTCGGGCAGGTCCCGGCCCTCTCCGGCTTCACGATCCTGGGCAGCGGCGCCGTGGCGTTGATCCTGGATATCCCCGGCTTGCTCGCTCAATTCACACAGCCCGCTCGCCCCACTGCCTCAGGCGTTGCCCTTCCCCAATGGAGTAGCCAACCATGAACATCACCATTCGCATCCTGGCCTTGACCGCGACCGCTCTCTTCGCCTTGATGACCCTGACCCTGGCATCGAACCTGGCAGCCGCCGTGATAATGCCTATCGCCATCGTGGCAGCCATTGCCATCGCTCTTCAGGGATGGCTACTGCAACGCAGCCTGGCGAACCAGCTCGGCGGTGACCTCCAGGCACTGGTCGAGTTGGGTCAGCAACTGGTGCGTGGAGAAACCAGCCCCACACCGCCCACACCCGCCATCGCCGGCTCACTGCGAGGCTCCCTGCAACAGCTCAGCGTTCAGATAGAGGGGCTTGCACAGAACCTGCAACACGTTTTTGAAGAACACGCACGCGGTGACATCGATGTCACCCTGAACACCCGCCTGCCAGGCCTCTACGGTGAAATGGCCCAAGGCATCAATGCGCTCGTGGCGAGCCATATCGACGTGAAGAAAAAGGCCATGGCCTGCGTCTTCTCGATCGCCCAAGGGAACCTGGGCGCTCCCCTGGAGGCCTTCCCTGGCAAGAAAGCCTTCATCAACGACAACCTGGAGACCTTGCGTGGCAACCTCACCAGCCTGCTGAGCGAAATGCGCCGCATGGCCGACGAGCACGACAAGGGCGACATCGACGTAGTCATCGATGCCTCGCGCTTTCAGGGCAGCTATGGAGAAATTGCCCAGGGCATCAACGACATGGTCGCAGGCCATATCAGCGTGAAGAAAAAGGCGATGGCCTGCATCAAGGCCTTCAGCGAGGGGGACCTGACCGCACCGCTGGAGCAGTTCCCAGGCAAGAAGGCTTTTATCAACGACAGCATCGAGACCTTGCGGCGCAACATCCAGGCCTTGATCGAAGACACCCAGATGCTCAGCCAGGCCGCCCTGGACGGTCGCCTCGACACCCGCGCCGATGCCAATCGCCATGAAGGAGACTTCCGCCGCATCGTCAACGGCATCAACGATACGCTGGAAGCCATCGTCACCCCGCTGCGCGAAGCCATGAGCGTGATCGAAGGGATGGCCAGCGGCGATCTGACACGCACCATGAACGGCCGCTACAACGGAAATCTGGACGAGCTGCAACAGTCGCTCAATGCGACGGTACGCAAACTGGCCGACGTCATCGGTCAGGTCCACCAGTCCACCGGCATGCTCAGCAATGCCGCCGAGGAAATCTCCGCCACCGCGCAAAGCCTGAGCCAGGCCGCGTCGAGTCAGGCCGCCTCGGTCGAGGAAACCAGTGCCTCGATGGAGCAGATGTCCGCCTCCATCGCCCAGAACACCGAAAACGCCAAGGTCACCGACGGCATGGCCGGCAAGGCGGCCCGCGAAGCCAGTGAAGGCGGCCAGGCCGTGCGCGACACCGTCTCGGCGATGAAGACCATCGCCGACAAGATCAGCATCGTCGATGACATCGCCTACCAGACCAACCTGCTGGCCCTCAATGCCGCCATCGAGGCCGCCCGTGCCGGTGAACACGGCAAGGGCTTCGCCGTAGTCGCCGCCGAAGTGCGCAAGCTGGCCGAACGCAGCCAGGTGGCCGCACAGGAAATCAGTGAAGTGGCCAAGAGCAGTGTGTCCCTGGCCGAGCGCGCCGGCACCCTGCTGGACCAGATGGTGCCCTCGATCACCAAGACGTCCGACCTGGTACAGGAGATCGCCGCCGCCTCGGAAGAGCAGACCACCGGTGTCAGCCAGATCAGTGCCGCCATGACTCAACTCAGCGATATCACCCAGCAGAATGCGGCCGCCTCGGAGGAACTTGCAGCGACATCCGAGGAAATGACCGTGCAATCGAACAGCCTGCAGGAACTGATGCGTTTTTTTCAACTGGCTGACACCGTCAGCCTGGGAAATGTCTCGCGTCTGCAACTGCCCTCGACGCAAGCCTACCGCAGCGCCCCGGCACTTCACATCGACGAGCAGGACAGCGGTTTTGTCCGTTTCAGGAGCTGACTCATGAGCATCGATCCGACACCGGTCGCCAACGAAGAACAACAGCGCCAGTACCTGACCTTCAGGGTGGGTCGTGACCTGTTCGGCGTAGCCACCCGCTACGTGCGGGAGATCCTCGAGTTCCACGCCATCACCGCCGTGCCGATGATGCCGCCGCTGGTTCGCGGGGTGATCAACCTGCGGGGCGCCGTGGTACCGATCATCGACCTGGCCGAGCGCTTCGGCCTCGGCAATACCGAACTGGGATCACGCACCTGCATTGTCATCGTCGAGTTACAGGACAGCCATGAGGTCCAGTTGATGGGTGCCCTGGTGAACTCGGTCAATGCCGTCACCGAGATCGAACCGCATTGGCTGCGACAGGCTCCGGCCTTCGGCAGCCGCGTACCCCCTGAATACATCGAAGACCTGGCCCGCGTGGACGAACGCTTCCTCACCCTGCTGCGCATGGAGCAGGTGCTGAACGTCGATCAGATCGCCTCGCTGGCCGGCCAACGCAATCCCTCCCGACTGTCTCTCATTTGATTGCGCAGATGCGCACAGGAGTTATGAAAATGACTATCAGCAAGAAAATGATCCTCCTGGTGATGTCTGCCCTGCTCGGCATTCTCCTGCTCTCGGGGATTTCCTATCAGCAGATGAATCAGGTCTTCACCGCCGCCAACTTCGGCAACGAAAACTCGGTACCGAGTATCGTGGCCTTGAACAAATTGCGTAACGCGGTGAATACCGAGATTCAACTGGTCTACAGCCACATTCTCACCACTGACGACAAGGCCATGGCGGATATCGATACCGCTATAAAGTCCACCAAAAGCGACGTCCAGGCAGCCGTTGACAAGTATGCCCAACTGGTCGCCGACGAGCAGGATCAACAACTGCTGAACACCGACCGCAAGGCGATTGCCGACCTGGTCCAAGGTGAAGAGGCCATACTTGTACTCTCTCGCGCCAATCAGAACGAAAAAGCGCGGGATGCCATGATCGACCTGACCCAGAAGGTGCTTGAGCCACTGCGCGAGATACTCAACAAACACCGCGACTACAACGTGAAGATGGCCGAAGATGCCGCCCTGCGTGCCGACGCCACCCGTCACCAGGCCGCGCTGATCTCCATCACCGTGTCGATCATCACCCTGGTGGTCATTGCCCTGCTGGGCGGGTTCATCACCCGCAACCTGTTGCGCCAGCTCGGTGGCGAACCCGCCTATGCGGCCGAGGTGGTCAGCCGCGTCGCTGCTGGCGACCTCACCGTCAACGTCCAGACCAAGAGCGGCGACACCAGCAGCATGCTGGCCGCTATCCGGGACATGACGCAGAAACTCGGCCAGATCATCGGTGAGGTACGCAGCAACGCCGACGCCCTGAGCAGTGCCTCCGAGCAGATTTCCTCCACCGCCCAGAGCATGAGCCAGGGTGCCTCCGAACAGGCCGCGTCTGTGGAGGAAACCAGTGCCTCGATGGAGCAGATGTCCGCCTCCATCGCCCAGAACACCGAAAACGCCAAGGTCACCGACGGCATGGCCGGCAAGGCGGCCCGCGAAGCCAGTGAGGGCGGCCAGGCCGTACGCGACACCGTCTCGGCGATGAAGACCATCGCCGACAAGATCAGCATCGTCGATGACATCGCCTACCAGACCAACCTGCTGGCCCTCAATGCCGCCATCGAGGCCGCCCGTGCCGGTGAACACGGCAAGGGCTTCGCCGTAGTCGCCGCCGAAGTGCGCAAGCTGGCCGAACGCAGCCAGGTGGCCGCACAGGAAATCAGTGAAGTGGCCAAGAGCAGTGTGTCCCTGGCCGAGCGCGCCGGCACTCTGCTGGACCAGATGGTGCCCTCGATCACCAAGACGTCCGACCTGGTACAGGAGATCGCCGCCGCCTCGGAAGAGCAGACCACCGGTGTCAGCCAGATCAATACCGCCATGAGCCAGTTGAGCGAGATCACACAGCAGTCGGCCTCGTCCTCCGAAGAACTGGCTGCCACCGCCGAGGAGATGAGCAGCCAGGCCGAACAACTGCAACAGTTGATGGATTTCTTCAAGGTCGGCTCTTCGGGCAAGGCCAGCCATGAAGCCGGCGCCAAGGGTAAGGTCGGCATCGCACGCAAGGCTCCCCGCCGCGTCGTGGAAAGCAGTGACGACGACCTGTTCGATGACGCCGTACCCGCCGGGTTCGTCCGTTTCCAGCACTGATTCAACCCCTCGATCCCGTGACCGGGGCACCCGCCCGTGCCCCCAGGAGCGCAGCATGTCCAGCTTCTTCAGCCGCTCCGGCGACGCCGCCCTGCCGGATGCACCCCAGCAGTACCTGACCTTCACCCTGGCCGAGGAAGTCTTCGCCGTCGGCACCCGTAGCGTACGCGAGATCATCGAGTGCGCCAGCCTGACCCCCGTCCCCATGATGCCGTCGTGCGTTCTCGGGGTGATCAATCTGCGCGGCGGCGTAGTACCTATCATGGATCTGCGCCAACGCTTCGGTGCCGGGCAGACCACCCTCAACCGGCGCAGTTGCATCGTGATCCTGGAGGTGGAACGCGATGATCTGCGCCAGGTGATGGGTATCGTTGTCGAGGCGGTCAATGCCGTCATCGAGATCAATACCCAGGACATGGAGCCTGCTCCCAGCTTCGGCGCCCACATCCGCACCGACTTCATCCACGGCATGGCCAAGCTCGACGGCCGCCTGGTGGTGATGCTGGACATCGGCCGGGTGTTGTCCCTGGACGATCTGCAGGGACTGGTCGAGGTCGGCCGGGCCGGCAACATGCCGCTGTCGGCCTGACCAGGAGCCCGCCATGACCGAACTCAGCCTCTCCAACCCCGAATTCCACCAGTTCCGCGCCATGATCCACGAGATCGCCGGCATCGCCATGTCCGAGGCCAAGCGCCAGTTGATCGCCGGTCGGCTGAGCAAGCGCCTGCGCCACTTTGGTCTGGGCAGCTACGGCGACTACTACCGGTTGTTGATGAAGGACAAGGACGAGTTGCAAATGGCTGTCGATCTGCTCACCACCAACGAGACCTACTTCTTCCGCGAGCCCAGGCATTTCGACTTTCTGCGCGAGAAACTGGGCACGGAGCTGCAGCGTGGCAGCGGTCCGCTGCGTATCTGGAGTGCGGCCTGCTCCAGCGGAGAAGAACCCTACACCCTGGCCCTGCTGCTGGCCGACACCGTTCGCAGCCGGCCCTGGGAAATCCTGGCCTCGGATATCAGCACCCGCATCCTGGACAAGGCCCGCGCCGGTCTCTACCCCCTGGACGATGCCCAAGGCATTCCAAGCGACCTGCGCCAGCGCTTCTGCCTGCAGGGCACCGGTCGCAACGACGGCCTGTTCACCCTGGAGCCGGCGCTGAAGCAGCGCGTGCAGTTCCGCCAGATCAACCTAAACCACACGCTGCCGGAAGTCGGAACATTCGACGTGATCTTCCTGCGTAACGTGATGATCTACTTCGACGCCGACACCAAGCGCCAGGTAGTACAGCGCCTGTGCGCGCGCCTGCGTCCGGGCGGTTACTTCCTGATCAGCCATTCGGAGAGCCTCAACGGCATCTGCGATGAGTTGCAGTCGGTACGCCCTTCGATCTACCGGAGGTCCCATGCGTAAGCCCAAGGGCATCATCGAGGTGTTCCTGCAGCCGGGCGAATTGTATTTTGGCGACCGCTACACCCGCTTGCGCACACTGCTGGGCTCTTGCGTCTCCATTGTGCTCTGGCACCGCGCGGCGCTGCTGGGCGGGATGTGCCACTACCTGCTGCCGACCTGCAGCCATCCGAATCAGAAACCGGATAGTCGCTACGCCGATGTCGCCCTGCATCAACTGCTGCAGGAAGTGCGCATGAGTGGCACGCACGCCAGGGACTACCGGATCAGCCTGTTCGGCGGCGGCAACATGCTGGAAAGCCGCAGCCGCCAGCACATCGGGCGCAAAAACATCGAAGCCGGCCTGGTACTGCTGGCCGCCCATGGCTTGACCTGCCACGCACGCGATGTGGGTGGCGAAGGCTACCGCAGCCTGATCTTCGACGTGTGGAGCGGCAACATCGCATTGCGCCAACCCCATCCTCAACAAGTTGCCAGTCGGCATGACGAGGCCCGCTCAACATGAAAAACATCAAGGTGATGATCGTTGACGACTCAGCAGTCGTGCGTCAGGTACTGACCGCCAGTCTGTCAGGCCACAATGGCATCGAGGTGATCGGTGCCGCCGCCGACCCGCTGTTCGCACTGGAGCGGATGAACCGGAACTGGCCGGACGTGCTGGTGCTGGATGTGGAAATGCCGCGCATGGACGGCATTTCCTTCCTGAAGAAGCTGATGGTCGAAAGGCCAACCCCGGTGGTGATCTGCTCGACCCTGACCGAAAAGGGCGCCGCCACCACCATCGAGGCCCTGGCGGCCGGCGCAGTCGCCATCGTCACCAAGCCCCAGGGCAACCTGCGCCAGTTCCTGATCGAGGCCACCGAAGAGCTGGTGAATGCCATCAAGGCTGCGTCCCAGGCGAGCCTGGGGCGAATGGTCGGCACGGCAGCGCACACCTCGGCCGCCGTCCCCCCCAAACTCACAGCCGACGCGATCCTGCCCGAGGGTGGATCGGCGGCCATGATCCGCACGACCGAACGCATCGTCGCCCTGGGCACCTCCACCGGTGGCACCCAGGCCCTGGAATATGTGCTGACCGCCCTGCCGCGGGTCTGTGCCGGTATCGTTATCGTCCAGCACATGCCAGAGAAGTTCACCGCCGCCTTTGCGGCACGCCTGAACAGTCTGTGCCAGATCGAAGTGCGCGAGGCGCGCCACGGTGACCGTGTGATTCCCGGCCGCGCCCTGGTCGCCCCCGGCGGCCGCCACATGCTGCTCAAACGAAGCGGCGCACAGTATGTGGTGGATATCGTCGACGGCCCTCCGGTATCCCGGCACAAACCCTCAGTCGATGTCCTGTTCCGCTCCGTTGCCCGTTCTGCCGGCGCCAATGCCACCGGCATCATCATGACCGGCATGGGCGACGATGGCGCGCGCGGGCTCAGGGAAATGTACGACGCCGGTGCCTACACCCTCGGTCAGGACGAGGCTTCCTGCGTGGTCTATGGCATGCCCAAGGAGGCTCGCAAGCTGGATGCGGTGCACCGGGAGATTCCTCTGGAGCAAATCCCGGCCTACATCCTCAAGGGCTACCATCCCTGAGTTCAACGCTCGGCGCCAGCCCCCCCAGGGTGGTTGAAAGCTGTCAGGAGGGTTGAGGCACCCCATCCGTCACGACTGGCAGCACGTCCATTCACTTATGCAGAATCGCCTGGTGAATGTCCTGCAGCGCCATGATCCGCTGCGCGGCATTGAGTTTGATCGCCTCCTTGGGCATCCCGAACACCACGCAGCTGGCTTCGTCCTGGGCCACCGTGGTGGCGCCGGCGTCGAGCATTTCCCTGAGGCCGCGCGCGCCATCGTCGCCCATGCCGGTCATGATGATGCCGGTGGCGTTCTTGCCGGCGAATTTGGCCACGGAGCGAAACAGCACGTCCACCGACGGACGATGGCGGTTGACCAGGGGCCGTCGATGACCTGGGCGTGGTAAAAGGCACCGCTACGGGTCACCATCAGGTGTTTACCGCCCGGAGCGATCAGGGCCAGGCCGGGCAGGATGCGGTCGTTGTTGCGTGCTTCCCGGACTTCGATCTGGCACAGACTGTTGAGGCGCTCGGCGAAGGAGGCGGTGAATTTCTCCGGCATGTGCTGCACCACCACCATCCCCGGGCACACCCGCGGCAACGCCGTCAGTACGGTTTCCAGAGCCTGGGTCCCGCCGGTGGAAGTGCCGATGGCGACGATGCGTTCGGTGGTCTGTGCCATGGCATGGCCGGTGGCCGCGGGCAGGATCGCGTCCGCGCTGAGTTTGCTGGCGGGCACCGGCGCAGGCGTTACGGGGGCGCTGCGTTTGCCCAGGTTCCTGACGTTGGCATTGGCCGCCGCGCGAATCGCCCCGACCAGCTCGGCCGCCGAGTCGATCAGGAAGTTCTTCAACCCGGTGGTCGGCTTGGTGATGATCTCCACGGCGCCGGCCGACAGCGCCTGCAGAGAGGTTTCCGCGCCCTTCTGGGTCAGGGACGAGCAGATCACCACCGGCGTCGGCCGTTCGCTCATGATCTTGCGCAGGAAGGTGATGCCGTCCATGCGGGGCATCTCCACGTCCAGCACGATCACGTCCGGCCATTCCCGGGCGAGCTTGTCCATGGCGAAAATCGGATCGGAGGCGGCCCCCATGACCTGGATATCCGGCGTGTCGTTGAGGATCGTCAGCAGCACCTGGCGCACCACGGCCGAATCATCGACCAGCAACACGCTGATTTTTCTGTTAGGCATGTTCTAGAGGGTTCCCATTGGTTGATGCCGGACCCAGACGTTGCCGTTCCACAGGTCGAATACAATCGTGCGGTAGCCGGTACTGCCCATGTCCTGGGCAGCCAGGTGCAACCGATGCTGCTCGGCCAGGTCCAGCGCCGCGCGGATGTTCAGACGGGCCACGTCCTGCGTCGACACGGCGCGGCGCTGCTCGGGGAACATCTCGCCACCGCCGAACAGCTTGACCTGGTAATCCTGCGGCGTGGTGCCGTGGGCGCGCGCGTGCCGCAACAGCAGCTCGACCGCCTCGTCGGCATAGCGGCCGTCCAGACACTGGCCGCGGCGCAAGCGTGCCGGCAGCATGAAATGGCACATGCCGCCGATCAGCCGTTGCGGGTGCCAGAACGTGAACGCCACGCACGATCCCAGCAAGGTACGCAGGCGCGTCGCCCGGGAGGCAAAGCTGACCTGCCCTGGCGCCAATATCACTTCACTCACATCTACGGGCTTTTTCATGGTTTGCGATAAATCGACGGAGCCACCAGCTTGAGCGTGTCATTCACGCCGTGGAGGCTTTCCGAATGGCTGATGATGAAGTAACCACCGGACTTCAGGCGCGGCAGCAGGCGGGCCACCACTTGGCTCTTGGTCTTCTGGTCAAAATAGATCATGACGTTACGCAGGAAAATCACCTCGAACTCACCAAGCTCGGGCAGGCTTTCATTGAGGTTGACCTGGACAAAATTGACCCGGTTGCGCAGGGCCTTGTCGATCAGGAAGGTGCCCTCCTGGCGGCCAACACCCTTGAGGCAGTACTTGGTCAGCAGCGGCGTGGGCAAGGTGCCAGCGCGCTCCATGGGATAATGCCCGGTGCGCGCCCGAGCCAGTACCTGGGTGCTGATGTCCGAGCCGACCACCTCCCAGGGCGTGGTCCCCAGATGTTCGGCCAGGGTCATGGCCAGGCTGTAGGGTTCCTCGCCGGAGGAGCTGGCCGCGCTCCACACGCGAAACACCTTGCCTGGCGCGGCCTTGGGCAGGACCTGTTGACGCAGGAAGTCGAAGTGCTTGGGTTCGCGGAAAAAATAGGTTTCATTGGTGGTCAGCAGATCCAGCGCGACCTGCCGCTCCCCCATATTCTGATCGCTCATGATCAGCCTGAAGTACTCGCCGTAAGTCTCCAGTTCGAAATGCTTGAGGCGTTTGAACAGGCGCCCGGCCACCAGGGCCTTCTTGGCGACCGACAGATTGATACCGGCCGCGCGGTACAACCAGGATTGGAACTGGCCGAACTCACGATCATCCAGAGAAGCGGTGTCTGACATGTTCGAACCTTAACGCGCGTCCAGGTCGAGCCCGGTGCCTGGGCGACCTCGGCGAGGCTGGACATCTCGTCAATCGACAACACCTTGTCCACCGCCAGCACGATCACGAACTTGCCGTCGACCTTGGCCATGCCGCTGATGAAATCGGCGCGAATCCGCGCACCGAAGCTGGGTGGCGGTTCGATCTGGTCGGCCGGTATGTCCTGCACCGCAGAGACGGTGTCCACCAGCAACCCGATGTCCTGGGGCTCACCCTCCTCGCTCCGGGCCTCGATGATGATCACACAGGAACGCCGGGTGATCGTCGAGGTTTCCCGGCCAAAGCGGGCCGACAGGTCCACCACCGGCACCACGGCACCGCGCAGGTTGATCACGCCGCGCACAAAGGCGGGCATCATCGGCACCACGGTGAGGCTGCCGTACTCGATGATTTCCTTGATGCCCAGAATGCCGAGGGCGAACATCTCGCCGCCGAGTATGAAGGTCAGGTATTGCGCATCCTCGTCTGTCGCGATCGCAGTGTGGCGGGTGGTCATTACAGCGCCCATGTCATTCTCCCTTTGAGCCGGCCTCGATCCTGCGATCAGAAGCGGGTGAACTCCGATTCGTCCAAGGCTTCGGCCATGTTGTGGGCGAACGCCTTGCGCGGTGCCTGCGCCACTGGCCGCGTAGCCTGGCGGTCGGACACGTGGCCGGGTTGTCGGGGCTGCGAACCTGAGCGGCCCTGGCGGTGGAATCGAGCACGAAGAAGCTCATGGCCTGCTGCAACTGCTCGGCCTGGCTGCTCATTTCTTCCGCGGTGGCGGCCAACTCCTCGCTGCTCGAGGCGTTCTGCTGGGTGACCTGGTTGAGCTGGGTCATCGCCATGTTGATCTGCGAGACACCGGCGGCCTGTTCCTCGGAGGCGGCGCTGATTTCCTGCACCAGGTCGGAGGTCTTGGTGATCGACGGCACCATTTCATCGAGCAGCTTGCCGGCCTTCTCGGCCATGTCCACGCTGCTGGAGGACAGCTCACCGATCTCCTGGGCGGCCACCTGGCTGCGCTCGGCCAGCTTGCGCACCTCGGCAGCCACCACCGCGAAGCCCTTGCCATGCTCGCCGGCCCGTGCGGCCTCGATGGCGGCATTGAGGGCAAGCAGATTGGTCTGGTAGGCGATGTCATCGATGATGCTGATGCGCTGAGCGATCTTCTTCATCGCCACCACGGTCTGCTGCACCGACTCGCCGCCCTCGGTGGCTTCCTTGGCAGCCTTGCTGGCCATGCCATCGGTGACCTTGGCGTTCTCGGTGTTCTGGTTGATGCTGGCACTCATCTGCTCCACCGAGGCACTGGTTTCCTCGACGCTGGCCGCCTGTTCGCTGGTGGCCTGGCTCATCGATTGCGCGGTGGCGCTGACCTGCTCCGAAGCGCTGGCCAGGTTGTCGGCCGCGTTGCGTACGTCGCCGATGATATGCGCCAGTTTGCCGACCATGTTGCGCATGGCATTGAGTACCATGCCGGTCTCGTCCTTGGCGCCCGGTTCGATATGGGCGTTGAGGTTGCCCTGGGCCAGATGCTCGGCGACAGCCGCGGCATGGCGCAACGGACGCGAGATGATCCGGGCGATGAACAGGGCCAGCCCCAGGCCGACCACCAGCGCCACGATCAGGGCCGCAACGATCGACAGGCGTGAGCTTTCGTACAACGCCGCCCCCTTGTCACCCGCCGATGTGGCGCCGGCGTCGTTGAGCAGGATCATTTTCTCCAGGCGCCCCGTCACCTCGTCAAAATGCACCTTGGACTCGCCGCGCAGCACGCCACGGGCCTGAGCCTCCTCATTCTGCCGGGACAGCTCGAACACTTTCTGACTGCCCGCCAGGTAAGTGGCCCAGGCGCTCTTGACGCTATCGAGAAGCTGACGGTCCTCGTCGTTCGAGACCAGTTTCTCGTAGGTGTCGAGCCTGGTTTCGAACTGCTGGCGCGCCTCGGCGGCTTCGCGTTCCGCCTGGGCCTTTTCCTCGGCCACCTCCGTGGAGATGTGGCGGTTTTCCTTCAGCCGGTAGTTGGCCGCATAAAAGCGCATGCCTGCTGCGGCGCGCATGGAGGGCATCCAGTTGCCCCGGATGTCCTGGGCCGCCTGGTTGACGCTGCCCAGTTGGACGATGGCGAAGGCTCCCATGGCTGCGGTCAGCGCCAGGACCACCAGGAAAGAGCTGATCAGCTTGATTGAAATTTTCAGATTGTAGAACCATTTCATCGGGGAACCTCCATGGAAATGCAAAGACTTCAGCGACCAACGACAGGAGACGACAAAGGTGCCTGGGCCGTACGGGCCTCCAGTTGTACGATCTGGCTGAGCAAGGCCGGTATATCCAGAATCAGGGCCACCGCACCGCTGCCCAGGATGGTCGAGCCGCTGATACCACGCAGTGCGCCAAACAGCTTGCCCAGGGGTTTGATCACGATCTGGAACTCACCGAGCAACTCGTCCACCACCAGGCCGGCCTTGTGTTCGGCATAGCGCACCACCACCACGTTCTGCCGCCGGGCTGCTGGCCCCTCGTGCCTGAAGTGTTCGCGCAGGTCCACCAGGGGCAACACCTCGCCTCGCAGGTCCAGATAGCCCTGCCTGCGGCTGGATTGGCGCTGGTGCTCATCCAGCTCGACGCATTCCTGGACCATGTCCAGGGGGATCACGTAGGTCGCGTGGTCCAGGCCCACCAGGAAGCCATTGATGATCGCCAGGGTCAGCGGCAGGCGAATGCGCACCACGGTCCCCTCGCCAGGACGACTGTCCAGGTCGACGGTGCCCCGCAGCAGGGTGATATTGCGCTTGACCACATCCATGCCCACGCCGCGCCCGGACAGGTTGGTCACCGCCTCGGCGGTGGAGAAGCCGGCCTCGAAGATCAGGTTGTAGATTTCCTGGTCGGTGAGCACCGCACCGCTGGCGACCAGCCCACGCTCCTGGGCCTTTGCCAGGATGCGCTCGCGGTTCAGGCCGGCGCCGTCGTCGGCGATTTCGATGACGATGCTCCCCGAGTCGTGATAGGCATTGAGGCTCAGGTGGCCCTTGCTCGGCTTGCCGGCCGCACGCCGGGCTTCGGCGCTTTCGATACCGTGGTCCATGGCATTGCGCAGCAGGTGCATCAGCGGATCGCCGATTTTCTCCACCACCGTCTTGTCCAGCTCGGTTTCCGCACCGTTGATGATCAGCTCGATGTCCTTGCCCAGTTCCTGGCTGACGTCGCGTACCACGCGCCGGAAGCGGTTGAACGTGTCGCCGATCGGAATCATGCGCAGGTGCAGCGCGCCATCGAGGATCTCCTCCACCAGCCCCGACACGCTCGAAGTGGCCTCCTGCAACGGATCGTTGTTGCAGGAGCGGGCCAGCAGGCTGGCGCCGGCGCTGGCGATCACCAGCTCGCCGACCAGGCTGATCAACTCGTCGAGCTTGTCGGCATTGACCCGCACATAGTTGCCATCCAGGGGTTTGGATTTGCTGGCCGCCGGCAGGCGCTGGGGACGGCAAGCGCGGCTTGCGGCTCAGACAGCGCGACATCCCTGCCAACAGGGTCCCCGGGGGCCTCATCAACCATGAAGATGCGCACTTCGCACTCGTCACGCACGAAGTCGAACACTTCATTGAGGGTGGCATGACTGGCGGCGGTGGAATACAGGTCGATCTCGAAACCCAGGTAGCAGCTCTCCGGATCCCAGCTTTCCAGGGCCGGGATGCCATCGGTCAGGGTGGTCACCTGGGTCATCCGCCCCAGGGTATCGAGGTAGCGCAGGAACGACAGGGGGTCCATGCCATTACGGAACACGTCCACGCCGAAGCGCAAGGAGATGTGCCAGGGCACCTCGTCGTGGGTGCCCGCATCCGCTTCGGCTGCAGCGACTTCAACGTGCTCGACAGCCTCGGCAGGCGCCTGGTAGACACTCAGCGCCGCCCGCAAGGCCGCTTCCCGCTCCAGCGCCGCCGGTTCGAGCGCCTCGCCGCGGTTGGCGACCACCTCGATCAGCTCAAGCATATGGTCGCCGCACTTGAGCAGCAGCGCGATCAGCGCGGCGTCCACGGCCACACTGTCATCGCGCAGGCGATCGAGCACATCCTCGACGATATGGGTAAAGCTGACGATTGGCGTGAGGCCGAACAGGCCGGCAGAGCCCTTGATGGTGTGCGCCGCGCGGAAAATCGCGCCGATGGCATCCTGATCGCCAGGCTCGCTTTCCAGTTGCAGCAGGGATTGCTCCATGGTCTGCAACAGTTCACGCGCCTCCACGATGAAAGTCTGCTGTGCCTGATCGAGATTGATGCTCACCTGGACGTTCCTTGTCGATCGATAAACGGTCGCGGCGCCGGCTACAAGGCGCTGCGGCGACAGAGTTGAAGCGTTTGCATGACCGTCTGACTCTTGCCGGTCAGGCTCAGGGCCGTACCGCCGAGGCCGGCTTCACGCTCGATTACCGCCAGCAACTGCAACCCGGCACCGTCCATTTCGGTGACCTGCGACAGGTCCAGCTCCAGGCGCGGCGCCGCGCCAATCTTCGGCAACAGCACAGACGCCAGCTCGGCGACCGTGTAGATGGTCAGCTCGCCTTCGATGCCGACACGAGCTGTATCGTCGACGATTTCATGGGTGACGGACATGGCAGCCTCCTCACGATCGGAGTGTCAGGGCAGGATCAGTTTGGAAACCGCCGCCAGCATCTGCGCCGGCTGGAACGGCTTGACCACCCAGGCCTTGGCACCGGCGGCCTGGCCTTCGGCCTTCTTCGATTCCTGCGACTCCGTGGTCAGCATGATGATAGGCGTGAACTTGTAGTTGGCCAGTTTCTTCACCTCCTTGACGAAGGTGATGCCGTCCATGTTCGGCATGTTCACGTCACTGATGATCAGGTGCACCTTCTGCCCGGTGAGCTTGCTCAGCGCGTCCTTGCCATCGCTCGCCTCGATCACGTCGTAACCGGCGCCTTTCAGGGCGATTCCAACCACCTGCCGCACACTGCTGGAATCGTCGACCACTAATACGTTCTTCGCCATGATGGGCTCCTAAAAGAAGGTAATGTCTTGTGAAGTCTGCTGAGTGGCGACCGCACCATGATGCGTGCGCCGCTGTTCGTCGGTGGCGTAGGTGGACTCCATGCTCGCCAGCCACTGCCGCACGTCGATGGCCTCGGCCCGTTCCGGCGCCTGGCTGACCTGCTGCAGGTGATCGTGCAAGGCACTGATGTTGTCGCGCACGTGGCTGAGGATCTGGCTGACCCGGTCCTGGAATTGCAGGTTGACCAGCACATCGGTCAACTCGTCGCGAATCCCGTAGCTTTCCTGCTTGAGCAGGTCGGCGGAGTCGGCCAGGCGCCCGGTGATGTTCTGGAAGCGTTCGAGTACCAGCTGGATGCTCTGTTCGGACTCACCCACCGAATGGCTGTCCTGGTCGGCGCTGCTGGAAGCAGCCTCCACCAATTGGGTGATGGCGTTATTGATGATATCGACCTTGGCCGACATCTGCTGGCCGGTCTCGCTCGACTTGCTCGACAGGTTGCGCACCGCATCGGCCACCACCGCAAAACCTCGGCCGGCCTCACCGGCACGGGCCGCCTCGATCGCGGCATTGAGGGCCAGCAGGTTGGTTTGCGCGGCAATCGCCGCGACATCGGCGGCCATGGTGCGCAATTCGCCGGTATAGGCGGTAAGCCCCCGCACCTGGCCGAGCATCTGGTCCCGGCTGGTCTGGGTGGCCTTGAGCGAATCGATCACCTGGCTCAGTTCGCTGTCGCTGCGGGCCAGTACCTTGAGCGCGCCGTCGGCGGCCTGGCCATCGAGTTCGCCAGCCGCCTGCTGCGAGGCTTGTACCGTTTCCTCCAGGCGCGTGGCGATACCACTGAACCGATTGACCAGGCTGACAATCGCCTCCTCTGTCTGCAGGCGCGAACTTTCCACCTGCTTGGCCCAGATCGGCATGGCCCCCAGCAACACCTCATCCAGCTTCGCCCGCGAAGCCATGAGGTCTTGCTCTGCATTTTTACTGCCCTGCTCCGCCAAGCCCCGCGCAGTGGAACGACGCAGCACCTCGCGCACCGAGCCGGCACTCCAGGCGCAGGCCCCCAAACCGATCAGCACCAGCACCGCGCAGGCCGCCAGGTTGGCCGGGGACGTTGATTGCAGGAGAATCCAGATAACGGCAGGTATCACCGGGATGAACGCGAACCAGCGAAAACGCGGATGACCAGAAACGGAACCAAGGCTGGACTGAGGTGGGTCATGAGTTCGATCCTTGAATATCACTGCCGATGCAGACAACATAGAAGTTATCTGCGAGATATGCCTCCACTTTAGCCTTTTCCCTGTACCTTCCGTCTGGTTTATGGCCATTGGACAGCACGACCGACTGCTCCGGGGCACGGAAGCGAACCTCGTGGCCGCCACGGCCAAGTCCTTGAAAACCTTGTACTGACGCGGTTGTCCCGCAGCCGGTAGCCGACCTGTGGAACGCCCTGTCAGGGCATCCAGCATGGACAAAATGCCAGTAACCGGCCTGAGCCAAGCGGTAGTAGCGTTATGCAGTCAGACATCATCATATGAGGGATCGAAAGATGGCCATGGCACTTCTGGGTGACTCGGACGAGTGGAATCTGAGCTACGAATTCGACGCTGCGGTCCCGGTCTCCGGCATCTATCTCTGCACCGGATGTGGCAAGGAACTGAGCGCCCGCAAGGGTGACCACTTCCCTCCCCGGAACCAGCACCGGCACTCGGACCAGAAGGTGGGCGTGCACTGGCGCCTGGTGGTCAAGACCGCCCACTAGCCTGGTGGCTGCTACGGCCCGTGGCCAGGCAGCATGCTTGAGCAGAGCGCCCACCGGGAGGCATCGGCAGGCCGGCCGGGTTCTTCGCCAGTGGGTTTCGCCATGGGCCTACGCCCTCCTCCGCGGGGACCTCAAGCGACTGGCTATTGCACTCAACGGCCCGCCAGGTTTTCCCGAGCCCACGCCTCGGCGGTGGTGACTCGAATCGACTGCTGCTCGTTGAAAGTGCCCGCTTTGGGCCATGACACGCCCCTGCCCTGGGCGAACACCGCGCGGTACTTCTTGATGTGATGAGTGGGGTCTTTCTCCAACGCCTGAAGCAGGTACGGAACCGTCCACACGTTACGTTTGAATGGGCGTCCCAGTACGTGTTCGAGTAGGCTCGCAAGCTCGGCGTACGTCACAGTGTCGCCGGATAGGTAGACGATCTGGTTGCGCAAGCGAGGTTCGAAGAAAACGATTTCCGCTGTCAGCGCACCAATGTCGTCTGGCGTCGTGAGCGTCACACTGTTGGCAAGACTGCCCAGCGCGTTCACCGTGTCGTTTTCGAAGTCGACCACCTCGAATACAGGCTCGAAAAGGAAGCTGGTGAACATGCCCGTCGAGATGATGACCCATTCCGTCTTGTCCTGGGCGCGAAGCAACTCGCGCACATCGAGCTGGGCATCGAACAGGTCCTGCGGGCTGCCCCGGCCGATCACCTCGAAGTCGACGCCAAACTGCCACGGGAAGTAGCGCTTCACGCCGGACTTGAGGGCTGCCGTCGCTAATTTCATCGGGGTTTCCCTACCTGCGACCATGCCGGCGCAGCCGATGACGGTATCGAACCGTGCGAACACTTCAGCCAACTGATCGATTGAATCATTCACCAGGTCTGCGGCGACCATCTGGATGCCCAGGTGCCGAAGCTCATCGATTTCCCGCTTTTTCTCAGCCACCTGGGTGTGGATGGTCGAATCCCTGAGCAGGACGCTGAGGGTGGAGCCGGGTTTACGCTTTGCCACTCGCGCGAGATTGCGCAAAACCGGAAGGCCAAGTTCGCCGGCGCCTAGAACAAGAATGGATTGGGGGGAAAGCTGGGTCACTTCGGTCATGATTTCTCCTGGGACCTGTTGCCTGTAGGATGCGCGAATGCTGCACGATTCAGGCAGCACTCGTAAGAAGGCACACGCGTGATACCAGGGGGGACGAATGACCGATCATGAAACTCTCAGCCGGGCAGAAGCTATCTGCCAGACCCTTAGAGAGGAGGATGACGGCGTCAGGCGGGAAGTCCTCGCTCACGCTGGGAGCCGCTGGTCATTGGGTATCCTGCATGCCTTGGGGGTGTACGGTAAGATGCGCCATGCCGAGCTCAAGAGGCAGATGGCGGGTGTGACTCAGCGAATGTTGACCAAGACGCTACGCGCCATGGAGCGGGACGGTCTGCTGATCCGGCGGGAGTTCGGTGAAATCCCGCCCCGCGTGGAGTATGAGCTGACACCGCTGGGTAGGGGACTGTTGCTGCGTATGTCCCCTATCTGGACTTGGGTCGTCGAAAACGTCGAGGATTTCCGCAAGGCGCGTCGCCTTTTCGACAGCCAGGATGGCAAAAAACCTTCATGGCAGGTCCCCACGTCAATGCCATCCGATCCGGAAACATCCGAGTAATCGTTTGCGTTACAAGCAACGGCTTACCCTGCCCCCATTTCTGCGCGGCCCGACCATTTGGATCTATGCCCGTTCTGCATAGATGGCTCATGGAGCCGTAACTGGAACGGCTCGATATACAGCTACCTGATCGGAACGTATTGTTTCGTTCAACACGTAGGTCGACCCCGTCTGGATGTTGATTTTCCACTGTTTATCCGCCATGGACGCTCGTTTGTTAAAACCTGCGTCGGGCACCTTGTCGAAGCTGTCGTAGCGGTACAGGGTGTACGTCACGCCAGGGGTGAGCCCGACACCGTGACGGTCAGGTTGACCCTCGCCGATGCAGGGCGGGTGTTCGAACCGGCGCCCATCACGGGCCTTTCTTCGTTCACGTCGGTGGTCAGACGAACCGGCAGAGTCTGCCCGTCCCGGTCGATGATTCCGGTAATGGCCACAGCATAGTTTTTTCCGCCGCGAGGCAAGGAATACACCGGTCGATTTTCATTATTGGCCTCCTGGCGGCTCGCCTGAAAGGCGCCGAACTTGAAGCGATAAAGATAGGCCGGCGGTCCATCAGGCGACCAAAGGCCATTATCGCTGAACGTAATGATGTCATCGGCCTGGTAGGTAGCCGACTGGTTGGCTGGCCCTGTGGACGAAACACCGATGACGGGCACGATATGGTCGTACTCATCATCACCTGCC
Organism: Pseudomonas sp. Tof1; assembly: GCF_055390395.1. Taxonomy (NCBI): domain Bacteria; kingdom Pseudomonadati; phylum Pseudomonadota; class Gammaproteobacteria; order Pseudomonadales; family Pseudomonadaceae; genus Pseudomonas; species Pseudomonas sp. Tof1. The sequence continues at coordinate 3,700,443 of NZ_AP024344.1, forward strand.
CGTTCATCTCCGGAGACTTCGAATTTGGAAAGATTTTCGTAAACGCCCATGATGACCGGATAGCCCGACAGCACATTACCCTTGATCCATGCCAGGAATTCATTGGCGTTCGGCGTGGTAACGCTGTCCCACTCGACAGACTTCAAGCGCATCTGAGCGGCGGTGGCCCCATCATTCACGCCCAACAGGAGCTGGCTACCCCGTTTCGATTGGTTGATATTCGGGCTGGCAATTGCACGAGTATCGAACTGGGAAACGTACTGGCCATAGTAGAGCCCGGCGCTGATGAATGCTGTCTCGCCGCAATAGCCATAGTTCGCTGTCCACTGGAGGCGCGGTGGAATGTCGTTCATTGTGGAGCCGTCTTTGGTCGCGCCTGAATCGGCCAGAGCGGGCTGCGTATCCACTGCATGGGCACTTGAGAAAGAAGCATGCAGCGTCAAGACCGCTAACAGGCACAAGGGTCCAGGCCGCACGAATCGGCTCTTCCCGAGCAGGCTGAAGTCAAACATTCCTATCACCTTTACTGGTCTGTGAGGGGGGCTATTGATTCACACTCCGGGATAAAAATCTGCCGCCTGGTCAAAGGGCGGCAGCATTATCGGCGATCAGCCCGCGCCGCTGGATCAGCCAGGGCCCTCGCTTGCGGCGGCGAGAAGCGGCACCAGGACATCGCTGATGGGCGTCGGAACACCGAGAGCCCGGCCGCGACGCGCAATGACACCGTTGCGGATATCCCATTCGAGTGGCCGACCCGCTTCGCGATCCGTCAGGATGGAGGTGCTCATGTCGGCGGGGCTGCCTGAAACTTCTCGAGGATCGCCTGTGGCACCTCATCGCCCAGTTCGGCACCCTCGGCGCGTGCCACGGCCAGACACTCCTGCAGATAGTCCAGGGCGAGCCTGGCCATGTCGGGCCGGCTGAACATGCCCAAACGACGGTGCGTGAGCGCCATGAGGCCGGCCGCCGCGTTCTGCATCAGTTTGCGCCACGCCAGAGCCTTGAAATCCGGGGCCAGATCCACCGAGCATCGGGTGCCTTGCAGTACCTGCGCCACCCCGTGGGAGGCCGATGCGTCTGGCAGGCTGATGTGCACGTCGCCACGCAAGCGTACCGAACCATCGGCTTGCGTCTGGGCCGGGAACCACACCACCGCGGGAACGACGCGCGCCTGCGGGCAATGCGGGGTGACGCTCTCCAACTGCTCGATCCCATTCTGCAGGACACATACGACGGTTTGCGGACCACTCAACGCCGCCAGCCATTGTGCAGCCGCCGCGGTTTGAGTCGCCTTGACCGCGAGAAACACCAGGTCGACCGGTCGATCCATCGGCGCGGGATCCGTCTGCACCGGGCCGGGCACGACGATCAGTCGATCGCCATCGTGCAGCGTCAGGCTGTCGCGGGGCGTACGTCCACACAGCAACGGCGTCCGGCCGACTTCGTGCAGCGCCGCGGCGATCGTGGTGCCGATCGCACCCGGCCCCAGGACAGCGACGGTTGTTTTGATGGTGGGGTTCATTGAAACGCACTCCTTCGAGTCTGAGGCGGAACACCGGTTCATACAGTGATTGTGCTATCAACCCGGCAACTGTAATCTATTACGCATGACAAAGGAAAATAGTAACCATATTACAGGCGACGCCGAGCGTTTGGGACAATTGATCGGAAGCATTCAGGCCCGTAGTGGTGGCCTGGCTGCAAGCGAAGCGAAGGTCGTCGCGGTCCTGCTCGCCGATCCCCTGTTCGTCGGGGCCAGCACGACCGCGCAGGTTGCCGCCCGGGCCGGTGTATCGCCGCCGAGCGTGATTCGCGCGGTGCGTGCGATCGGGTTCGGCGGCTTCGCCGAACTGAAGATAGAGATCGCCCGCGCCCGCGGCACCACCAGGTTCTTCGCACCGCCAGAAGCCCTCGCCGCGGACGCGACGTCGGCCGCCGTGCTGGAGACGTCCATTCGCGCCGGTACCGACGCCCTGACCGCACTCGGCGGGGCCCTCGAACTCGCTGCGCTCGACAAGGCGGTCAATACACTCCTGTCAGGACGACAGGTGATTGCATTCGGCGCCGGCCCCTCCTCCACGGTCGCCGCCGACGCCGTCTTCCGCCTGCGCGCGGTCGGCGTCACGACTATCAGCATCCCGGACTACCTGTCGGCGATGATCGCCACCCGCCTCCTGGGCCCGGGTGATGTCGTCATCGCCGTCAGTTCGACCGGACGCACTTCATCCACGCTCGCCATCGCCGATGCAGCCGCCTCTGCCGGGGCCTCGCTCATTGCCATCACCAACCAGTACGGCACGCCACTGGCGACCCTCGCGGATATCGCGCTGGTGGTCGGCGGAGCGCCACTGCCGGCGCAGATGGCCGCAGCGGGAAGCCGGCTGGCCCAACTCGTGGTGATTGACGCGCTGGTCGCGGGCATCGCCCTGCGCGACCCGCAGCGCAGCCGTCGGGCCGAGCGGGCAGGCATCGACCTGCCCGACATCAACTGATGAACGCGGGCACTGTCGCGCTCGTCCTCGTCGCGGCGACAGCCCATGCGCTGTGGAACATCGCCTCCAAATACAAGCGCGAAGACACCTATCTGTTCGTCTGGGCCTATAGCTGCGCCTCGGCGCTGCTCTGCGTGCCGATTGGCATTGCACTCATGGTCATGGGTGAGCAGGTGTTCGATTGGCGGTTCGTGGTGGGCTGCGCCGTCTCGGCGACATTGCACATCGCCTACTCCCTTATCCTGCAGGCCGGTTACCAGCGCGCAGAGCTGGGGGTGGTCTATTCCGTCGCCCGCGGCACGGGGCCCATGCTGACGATGCTGGTCGCGGTGCTCCTGCTGGGGGAGCGGATCACCGTGGTCGCGATGTTCGGCGCGTTGCTCATCGTCGTGGGTATTCTCGTCGTTGTCGGCAATCTGTTCAGAAGCGCAAACAGCCTGGCGCGGCCGGGGGTGCTCTGGGGAGGAGCAACGGGTGCCACCATTGCCAGTTACACCCTCTGGGACAGCTATTCGGTCACCTCGTGGCACCTGGCGCCGCTGAGCTATTACGCCGGCACACTCCTGCTGCAATGCCTGATGCTGACCCCCGTGGCGCTGCGGCGCCGGCATCGGATCCCTGCCGTCCTGCGTGCCGACGCGGTGCCGATCCTCATCGTCGCCGTGCTCTCGCCGCTGGCCTACGTCCTCGTTCTCACGGCCATGCTGAGCGCGCCGGTGGCCCTTGTCGCGCCTCTGCGCGAGTCGTCCATTGTCATCGGCTCTTTCCTCGCGTACTGGCTCTTTCGCGAGGGTAATCTCACCCGTCGCGTCACCGGGGCGGTGATCGTGCTGGCCGGAATCGTGGCGATCAGCCTGTGAGCAAGGCCCGCCAGGCTTTCTCGGGGCCAGTCCCCTTCAGTTCTGCAAAGACCGCCGGGGGCTGAAGGCATAGGCCAGTCCCCCAACCAGCATCAGCGCTGCCGAAAAGGCAAATATCTCGCTGTAGATCGACGCATCGGGCAGGCCGCGGTGCAGCCCATCGGCGGCAATCAGGCCATAGGCCCATGAGGCAAAAGCCGAACCGAGGAACACAAACCCATTGAGCAGACCAAGCCCGCGCCCCCTGAGCGAAGGCTTGAGCAGGTTGCGGGCATGGGACATCACCAGTGGATGGAGCACCCCGATCGTCGCCAGCAAGGCCAGCAGGCCCACGTCGGTCATCACCCCAGCCTGCGGCCAGATCACCAGCGCGATCGCGGCGAGGAACGTCATCAGCGTCCAGTTCAAGACGGTTGAGCGCACCGCGTAGCGTTGGACCAACCAGGACATCAGCCCGGCCACACAGAAAGCCCCCACACTCAGAACGGCCAGGGCCAACCCTCGAGAACCGATGTCCAGCTCGAAGACACTGGCCAGGTAGGGGCCTCCCCAGGCGTTCCTGAATGAGGTGCCCGCCGCCATGGCGATGCACATCGGGATGATGGTCCAGAGCGCCGGCATGGCCAGCAGGCTCAGACTGGCCCGGAGCATTTCCGTCGGGCTCTCGCTGTGCTCCCGGGCTTGCCCCCGGTCCTGTACGCTTCGCCATATGCTCAGGGTGACGACGGCAAAGACCAGGGCCGCGATCGCCATCGATGAGCGCCATCCGATGCCCTGTATGACCCAGCCCAGGGGGGCCGTGGCACACAGCGCGCCCAGCATGCCGAGCGCATTGGTACGGCTGACGAACGGAACATAACGATCAGGCGGCAGAACCTCGGCCGCGTAGTGCATCAGCCCCATGAAAATGGGGGCGCAGGCAAGCCCCAATCCGGCCTGCGCCACCATGGCGGTGAGGCCGCCAGGCGCGCAGACAAACAGCACGGCGCTGAGCACCCCAAGGGTCATCAACAGTCGTGTGGGCCCTCCTACGCCATAGCGATCAAAGGCTATGCCGACAGGGATCTGCGCAAATCCGAAGGCGAGAAAGAAGCAGGATGACAGCAGGCCGAACCCCGCCGGCGAGAGGTCCAGATCCGCCTGGATTTCAGGGGCCATGACGCCGAGGCAGGTACGGAAGAACTGGCTCAGCATCAGCGCGCACGTCAGAGCCGTCAAACCACGTGTAGAAGCTGTGTTGTTCATCACCACCTGGCTATCGCCCCCCGGCATCGACCTGGTACACGCAAACGACGCGGTGAAGTTCTTGATATCAATCGAGCCCAAAACCCCATGTTATCAGGTGAAGGCGAACAGACAGAGCCAGGTGATCGTATTGACCTCAACTCGCCTACCGACTGGAAACGCTGCCCCCACGCCGACGAATTCAGCAGTGCGCACCGCAGCGTGCCGACAGACGGCCAGCCCCCAACGAAAAGACATGAACTAGATTCAACGCTACAGACGACGGGCTAACGCCCTTGCCGGTTACCAAGCCAACTTGCCAGGGAGGGTAAGCATGTCTTCGACTCCATACGACCCCAGCCGGCAGTCGCGCCCTCACCCCGAGCCTGGGCCAGCCCTGTTTTCGTCGTCTCCCATCAACCGCATCCGGGCCTTTTGGCCGTAGGAGGAAAGGATGTCCCGGCTGATGGCGCGCCCCCTGCTCGCCCCTCCTGATGAAATCAGGCTGTGGGTGGGGCTGTTCGACACGACTCACCCGCCCAAGGTCAGCTTCCAGCTGGACGGAGCACCCTGGCAGCCGACAGAGACCCAAGGGCTATTCCCTATTCGTGATGGCGCCCAGGTGAATCATCAGGGCATCTTCAGCTTCACCGCCCTGGGCCCGGGCATCGAACACCGCATTCGGGTAGAAGCTGGCAACGTGGCCGCCCCCTATTTCCTGCGTGTGCGCTCATTACCGGACAAGGTCCCCTCGGCTCCCCATGGCTCGTTCAAGATCCTGCTGACGTCGTGCTATTGCGTCGGCACCGACCCGGTGGATGTGGGTCGTTTCATTCAACGCCTTCCGCAGCAGCCGGACATGTCCCTGTTCGCCGGTGACCAGGTCTACCTCGACCAGCCACCACTGGACGACATGCCCTCCACGGCAGCCGGCCTACGCAGCGACATTTCTGCCAAGTACAGACGTAACTGGCTGTCGGAGCTCAGCGGCCAGAGTGGTTTGCAGCAGGCCCTGAGCAAGGCCCCGGCCGTGTGCCTGCCGGACGACCACGAGTATTGGAACAACTATCCGTGGGAGCAATTCTGGAAAAAAGGCACCCAACACGCCCCAACCCCTACCGGTCTGAACTTCTGGGACGACGCTGCTCGAGAGCTGTACCAGGATTACCAACAAGGCGGCTCGCCCAACAACCATCGGCCCTGGACGAGACTGGACATAGAGCCGCTGTGCATGCTGTTCATCGATACCCGCAGCCATCGCCAGCTCGACTTCGACAGCCCCGTGGGCCTGATGACCGAGCAGACCGAACAGGCCCTCAGGGACTGGGAACAGCAACTGATCGACCACAAGAAAGCCGGCACACCCCACATAGGGCTGCTGGCCACCGGGCAAACCCTGTTCTGCGAACCGGCACGGTTCGGCAAATTGATGGACGCCGAACTGCCGAACTATCAGCAACAGTTCGCCGTACTGATGAAGGTGCTCGAAAACCTGGCCGAATACGGCATCCAGGTGGTGTTCCTCACTGGCGACGTGCACTGGAGTCGGGTTGCCCAAGCGGTACATACCCGTACCGGCAGGACCACGCTGACCGAAGTCATCTGTTCCCAAGCAGCCTGTGCGTAACGCCGGTGCTGGACCAGTGGGCCAGCCTCAAGGATGAAGTCAGGGGTATCTTCGGCCCCCACAAGGCCTGGTTTCGTCATGCCGCACCTGAAGCGCCAGCCGCGACCATTGGCGCGCAAAAGCAGTTCAAGCCCAGAGACAACGAGGACGACAAGCACAATCGCTGGAGCGGGAACCAGGTCGCCATTGTCGAATTTTCCCGCTGGGGCAGTGGCGTTCAGATGAAGGTCACCTATCACCCCATCACCTCCCCGGTCTCTCCCCGACGACGACCCGCCCTTTCACCTTGCTCAATACCTGAGTAGCCTCGCCAGGAAGGTGTCCCATGCCCATGAAGTTCAACAAGGTAGCCAATCCCAATCCCGACTTCGTCGAGCAGCAGCGTCCGGCCAGAGAAAACAATATCGACTGGCTGGCACGCGCCATCGCCGCACTGGGTGGGGACGCACCACTCGAGCAATCCTACATCCTGCTGTTGGGTGCCAACGACACCTTGTCCTGGAGGCTGCGTACCGGCCAATCGCACCTGCGCTTCGACCTGCTACCGTCGTACTGGTCGTCCGCCGTGTTATTGAAACTTCATCAGCGCTCGCTGAAGGAATCGACCGTCATCCACGTGCCGCTGTTCCAGCCTGCCGATGGCCTGTTCGCCACCGAGCGCAACGGCGTCGTGGAAACCCCATTGTCCGAGTTTGGCAACACCCGCAAGTGGAAGAACATTGCACTGATTACCTTTCCGGTGCCACAGGAAACGGTGCTCAGCCAACTGCTGCTGTTTGAAAAGGGGCGCAGCTATATCGATGCCCTGGAGCACGTACTGCGCTGGCTGGCATTTGCCTGGGGCGTCGCCCGTACGCCCAACCCCATTCACGATGGGGTCGGGCTGCCATCGGCCTGCATGCTGGAAACCCTGTTTGCCTCTGCCGGCCTTGATATCACGCCGGGACTGGAGTCACGGGCCTCCAGCCCGGAGGCGATTTGGGCGACAGCCCTGTACTGGTATGAGCACTACACGACGAACCGTCTTCCCACACCCAAGGGGCGCTTCTTCACTCCTCACGATTACGAGATCAAGGATGGCAGGTGAAGTGCCTGGGAGGTGCAGGCCTCGGCCAGCCATTGTCCTACCCTGCTGGCCACTCACGATTAGATGATGAGTGAACTTTAATCCGGTTGACCCTCAGTCACCCATCATCTAAAGTCATTTGCGGGCATATACCCGCATAATGAAAATTCATCCGTTTCAGCTGATTCGCGGAGACCGTCGGTGCGCATATTGATCGTAGGAGCCGGGGCTACCGGTGGTTTTTTCGGGGCACTGCTGGCCAAGGCAGGCAGAGATGTGACGTTCCTGGTGCGTGCGCAGCGTGCCTCTCAGCTTCAGGAGAATGGCCTGCGTGTAGTGACCCCCTCCGGAACGATTGAAATCCAGCCTCAACTGGTCACGGTAGACCAGATCAAGGCACCTTACGACGTCATCGTCGTGGCCGTGAAGGCCTACATGCTGGCGTCTGCCTTGACGGACATGGCCGGTGCCGTAGGCCCATCCACCGTCATCCTGCCGCTGTTGAACGGGATGCGGCACATGGACCTGATCGCCGAGCGCTTCGGGGCTGACCGGCTGCTCGGGTGCCTTTGCAAAGTGGCGACCAGCCTGGATGAACAAGGGCAAATCGTTCAGCAGGGCACCTTCAGCAACATGGCCTACGGCGAGCTGGATGGAAGCAGTTCCGAGCGGCTACGCCAGGTTCATCAACTCTTCGACCAGGCCGGTTTTGAAGCCAGAACCTCCCCTGCCATCCTTCGGGAAATGTGGGAGAAATGGACCTTGCTGGCCGCGATGGGCAGCATCAACTGCCTGATGCGAGGCAGCATTGGCGAGGTCGTGGCGGCCCGAGGCGGACTTGAGTTCGCGACACGCATTATCGATGAGGTCGTCGCTATCGTTCGCGTCGTTGGAGAAGCGCCCAGCGAGGGATTCCTGGCTGAGGCCCGGCGCATCCTGACCTTGAAAGACTCCCCACAGACCTCCTCGATGTACCGGGACCTGGTCGCTGGGCGCACGATAGAAGCCGATCAGATCATCGGCGATTTGCTGGCCCGTGGGTCCGCCGCCGGTGTGGCGACGCCGACGTTGGCGCTGGTTTACGCAAACCTGGATGTTTACCAGCGGCGGGTCCGTTGATTTCAGTGCAACCTGGTTGGAATGCTCTTGAGCTCACGCAGAGGACGTACTGTTCTTTCTTGCAAGGCACCTACGCCAGCAGCCTTGGGCTCGTCTTTGGTGTTTGCATTGCATGACCGGCACGCTGTACGAACGCTACATCGACACCCTTCCCAGCACCACCAAGCAGCATCCCATCCCCAGCGGCTACTGGAAGATCATCTTCACCGCCAGCACGCCAACCGAGGAGACCTTTGCGGCCTTCATCATGGACCAGGACACCCCTCGTGCGGCCAGCTTCTGCAGCTACCAAGTCACCGTTGAGGAGATCGAGCAGCGGTCCGGGTTGAAGGTCTGGACGACATTGCCGGCGGCCGAGCAGGCGGCGCGCAAACCTGTTCGTGGACAGTTCGTGAAGGACATCGGCTGCTAATAACGGCATGGGGCTTGGTCATCTTCACCTTGGCCCTGCCTTGGCAACAACACGCTCTGCTTGAGCGTCGATCAGGCAACGATTCGCTGAGCGTTCGAGTTGACCCATCAATTAAACCTATGCCTTGCATATGCCAAAGCAAACCACTAAGTTATGCATAGGTTGAACATATGCAGGAGTCGTCAGACATGCGTACCGTTTCTATTTTCAAAAATGGCAAGAACCAGGCCGTTCGCCTACCCGCCGACATGGCCTACGAGGGCGTGGGTGAACTTGAAATTTCTCGTGAGGGTGACGTCATCACTCTGCGCCCTGTGCGGCCGTCCTGGTCGTCTTTTTCTGAAGTGGCCAAGGCTGATGCTGACTTTCTGCAAGAGCGCCCAGCTTTAATCGGGGATGAAGGCAGGTTCAATCTGTGACCACCTACATGCTCGATACCTGTATCTGCTCGTTCATCATGCGGGAACAGCCGGCGTCGGTCATACAGCGTCTGACGACCGAAGTTGAACGAGGCAATCGGATTGTCATTTCCGCCATTACGTATGCAGAAATGCGCTATGGGCAGATCGGCAAAAAGGCATCGGCCAAGCATAAGCAACTGGTCGACGAGTTTGTGAAACGCCTTGATGCGGTCTTGGCCTGGGATCAGAGCGCGGTGGATGCGACGATAGAGGTGAAACTCAAGCTTACCGAGTCAGGTACGCCCATCGGACCCAATGACACAGCCATCGCTGGGCATGCCATCGCTTCTGGCTGCACGCTGGTGACGAACAACGTGCGCGAATTCAGTCGTGTTGCTGGACTTGATTACGAAGATTGGGTAGAGACTTCGTAAGGCCCAAGGGGTGGTCAACTGCTCGACCCAATCTTCAAGCCCAAAACATAGGCATGGTAGCGATGTCAGTCTACCAACCGTTCTCAGTCAAACCCCAAGCGCCTCGCGAGGTTGAACAACGCCTTATCGAGCCCCTTGTCAGCGATCATCCCGATCTGCACCTGATCAGCCACTTGAAGCGCAGTGATTGATAGACGCTTATTTCAAAAGAAAATAAATCCGTCCCAGTTTCCCACGTCCCAGTTTCCGCAGTTTCCGCGTCCCAGTTTCCGGAGAAAATAAATCCGTCCCAGTTTCCGCGTCCCAGTTTCCGCGCAGTTTCCGCGGTCCCAGTTTCCGCGCAGTTTCCGGTGAGCTTTTCTATCCAATTGATTTCATCGAAGCTAGAAGCAGAAGTTCTTCCAACCGATCAGGCGTGGCTTCGGCTTTTTGGCGTGGAAGGTTCACGTCCAGCACGTCGACGAGCGCATTGAGCCACTCTCTGGATTTTTGAGAGACCTTGGCGTTTGTTGGCAAGTAGTTATCGACAACATCCCACTTCTGCACTGGCCAATCGACCAGTGCAGCGATCAGGCCGTCTCTCAGGTCCTGGAATTGTTGGTAGGTGTCATTGGGTGCTTGGCTAAGGGCTGCCTTCATTGGGTTGAGGCGCTGTGGCATGATCGATCCTTGACGAGTTCAAGGCTTAACGCTACTACGATCAAATGGAGTTTCGCCACAGGCATTCCATTCACGGAAGTTTTTCATCGTCCATTACCCCGCATCCTGTAATCCCGCAGACGGCGGAGAGCGGCTAATGGGTGTCAGCGTTTTCCATCAGCCTCGAAGGCCTGTCGATCAGCTTCGAGCAGCACCTACAATGAGGCTGATGCTTAGGAACGCTTACTGAAACGGGTTCTCACGCCCGATCGCTGATTGGGCAGCGATGGACGAACTAATTAACCAGTTTCGGCAGGCGCAAGGCGAAAGGATTTTCCAGGAAACTTCAGGCATTGAAAAGCGAATTGTCCTGGAAGCAGCTTTTCCAAGCACAAATAAAAAGCCCCGTAGACGCTAATCTACGGGGCTTTTGATATAGTGGAGGCCGAGGTCGGAATCGAACCGGCGTAGATGGATTTGCAATCTTCGGTATTGCTCATACTTTTCAATGACTTACGACGAAAACGGTTCCGCAACCAGGAATTTCCAGCAGGCGCGCAGGCCTTGAAAATCAAGGCACAACTCCTTGATTGCGGAACTGATTTTCCCCTCCCTGGCGTTCTGCCGAACCTCCTCCCCCCATTCCATTCTGATACCCTTCCTCCATATCGGAGGATCACCCATGTCAAACAAAAACCTGCTTATCGCGGTAATCGCTAAACTCAACGAAAACCAACTGGCCTTGGGCGCAGCAGTCGAGGAATTGAGCAACTGGGTTGAGCAGCGAGGCTCCGTAGAGACAGCTCAGAACATCAGGTCAGCGCTGGGAGCGCTCGACAACAACCTTGAGTTCATCAAATTAGGCCTGGCTGTGCTCGATGCACCGGAGTGACAGGCTCACCTACTGAACTTAAGGTGAAAATTGAGCTCTACCAAGACTGACTATGGGTTTTCATGCTACGTATCTATCGAGAGACAATACACCTGAATGCCACACACCAAGAGTTTCACAGTAGTCTCGAGGCACCTGCGGCAATCCTTCATTGGGCAGCACGAGATCGCGTCTGTGCTTCCCCCCCAAATAGGATGGAGAAATGACAACCGAGACGAACGGTGAGCTGCACGACGACCTTGAAGCTGCTGCTCTAGCCATTGAAGACGCAGCTTATGATTTGTTCATCGTCTCAACGAAAAAGAGCCATGAAATTCCAAAAGAAACCTTAGAGCTGATACGTAACCTGCATAATCATGCTGACCGGCTGATGGGGTATATGGATGAGGTGAAGTCAGGAAAAATTGTACGGAGATAGAGTCTTCCCCAATACCAGAATTTCTGCCTCAAACTTTCCCGGACTGCGTTTGGAGCCAGGAGCTTCAATGAGTCAGGCTGCTTCACAAATTCCCTAGCGCGTCAGAGTAAAAGCATTCTCAGCCGTGATCATGGGGAGAGGGTCAGAGGCCCGACGGGAAACAAGCCAGCTCCTAGTTCTGTCAGTATCGAACTGCATACCATTGAACTGCATCTCGGTAAGCAGAATCTTCGAAACCCGATAGAGCCCACAGTAAGCACATTGCCTCTCCTCCCATCCGCCAAGAGATCGGGATCGGAAGGCTGGCCAGCCGCAGACAAGGCACACGGCTAGCGCTCAAAAAAGCTGGAAGAAATCATATGTTAGCCCCTGTAAGAAGCCATTTCCTCAGGCAAGTCCATATGCGACCTGCTCAAATGGAGGCAGGCCTTGAAAGGCCTCTCCTCCAGCCCTCTTGAACATTACTCTCAGACCATTTGCCTGGCAATCCAACGTACCTGCTATTTCGTACCATTCATCAATAAGTGGCGGCTCCCATAGGACACACGTCTCTCACATACGCCTGCAGTGCCTTCAGGGCTGTTTGGTCACTGGCAATTCCGGCGCGGATATCGAAAACAGTTCGTCCAGTAGCTGGAGCGAGTTCGACGGTGGCTGCATCGCCCAGGCTGGTGGCGCTGGTGGCCTGGGGCATATTCCCGCCACCGGTACCGACTGAACATGTGCCGGCGATGCGCAGCCGGCGCTGACCAGCAGCAACATCAGCACGAAGCTTTTCATTGTCAGCCTGCGAGCCGCCATACAGCCGGCGGAGCAATTCATTTTGGGCCAGTGCATCAGCTTTCTCCCGGGTAGATTTTGCATCGAGGTCGGCCAGCGCCTGCTGCGCTACCTGTTGTTGTTCAAGTGCCTGTCGGGCCTGCTCGGCACCAGCGGCGGCGATCGAGGACAGGTCAGCCTGGTAGACTGCCCCCTGATCAGCAAGGAGCTTGTCGTAGGCATTGGCCTGCCACTTCCATGCTGCAGCGGCACCCGCGCCGATAAGTGCCAGGGCCAGCACAATGCACACGATCAGCTTCGCGACCTGTTCATTCATGGCAGCACCTTCAGCGCGGTTTCGTAGAGGGCCAGGCGATCGGCAGCGCCGTTTGGCGTCCGCCCAGGCCGGCCGGTGTTGATGATGCTGCCGATATCGGCGTTGTTGCCGGCGTCGGCCAAGGTGTTCAGGCCGTGGGTTGCCCACCACCATGCTGCCGACATGCAGGCCGGCCCAGGTTGCTCGAGCAGTTCCGGTTGGTTGATCAGGTCAAGCCCCAGGGCTTCGCCGCACTTCGCGTAGTTGGCACGGCCAGTCACCTGGATCGGGCCGCGGCCACGGTACTTTGAGCCGTCGCCCGGCTGCGTATTGCCCAGGTCCTTGCGGCCTTCGTAACCGAGCTGCGCCGGCGTCGGCCCCCAGATCTCTTTCATCCACCGCAACTGGCCGGATTCGTGCCCGATCTGAGCGATGAACGCGGCCACGCGCAGACGGCCAACGATGCCGTACTTGCTCATTGCGGTATTGAGCGCAGGAACAAAAACGCCGGCTTTGGCGCCGGCGTTGGGGAGGATCTGTAGCAACTGATTCTGGGTGATCGGCATAAGCCCACCTCCTTAGAGAAAATTCGTATAGTGACTGTTATCGATTGAAACTCAGACGACGGGCTTTCCGAATATCGCAGGAAGAGAAAAGTAGAATGGGTTTTGAATAGCCGTCGTCGTAAACCTTAAAACGCCGGAAGCAAAGTCAAAAAACATGCCGGTGACCCTGGATGTATTATTCGCAGCCATCATCCACATCCTTGCGTTATTTATCATGAGATAGTCACCAGAACTCAAATCTAGAGGAACATAGTAGTAGTTGGTGTAATACCCCTGAGCGTCAACAGTTGAGTGGGTGTATGTCCAGTTCTGAAGAACTCTAGTGAAAACTGCCGCTGAATTTCCTGAATCAAAAATAAGTTTTCCGCCTGAGTCCCAAAGCCTCATCCCATAATCACTGACAGGAGACGCTTTAAAGGCAGCGACAAAAAGGCTTCCGGAACTGTTCGTGCCCGTGATCGTGACCCCCGTCCATGCACCAGGGGCGCCAGAGATGATGCAGCCGACAGCCACTGACCCGGAATTATTGTCAGGTTTCAGGAAAACCAGGGGCGGCTCCTGCGAAGGGATTGGCGCTGAGAACCCAACAGAACCGGCTCCTCCAGAAACCACGTATCTGCCCCTGTGAAATACGCAGAGCCTTGAGAACTCCGAATCTATCGACACGGCGCCAGAGTCATTCACAACGGACAGGCCATAGCTCATTAGTTCCACCTCATGACGATTAACCGCATGGTTGCCCAAGAAATACTGGGCCTATCCGGGTAGCCTCCTAGAAAATTTCTGCAATAAACAACATCGGCGCCCATCTGCGCCTCGAGCTGGCGCGCCGTTGTGCCATTGCCTGTTTCGTTGTTCATTGGCAGGACAAAGGCAACAGAATTACTTGGATTGCATCCCGGCACCGAGAAAGTTTTTGTGCTAGCCGACGAGTTTGCAAAAGACACAATCTCAGACAAAACAATTCTCCATGTAATTGTTCCGGTATCAAATAACAAGCTTCCGTCAGCGCCCCATATCCTTAGTCCATGGCTCATGCGCTGAGATCTCCAAGTTGAACCCGCTTTACACCTGCGGCGTCGTATACCTTCACTGCCCGGTTTGTCATTGTCAGACGGCCTCCACCAGGAGTAGGCCCGTTGAACTCGATGTTTCCAGCCTTGTCCAGGCGCCAACCTTGCGTACCTTGGACATAGTCATCCGATTGCAGGTACTGCCCGATCTTCAGCATCGTGATTGAGCCGTCCTCAATGAATGCCGACTTGATGTACGCCTTGTTCCCTTCCACAACGAACGGATAGAAGACATCGGTCGTGTTCGGGTCGATGATCGCAAAGCGGCTGGCCGCGATCAGAACCTGGCTCGTTATGATCCCGTCATCGTTTTCAACGCCAACACCGATGCCTGCGAGATATGGCTTGCCGTCGACGGTGAGCTGGGTCTTGATGCTGTACATCGCCGCCAATTCGGTCTTCAGCGCTTCGACCTCGACCTGGGCTCCCCCACCAGACTCAATTTTCTCCAGCAGATGCTGGCTGAGCTGGGTCTCGGTAATCTGGTCGTTCAGATAGTCGAGGATCGGCCCGGCATCCGCCGACGATTGGCCGGTGACTGGACCGTAGAAGGCGCCGACGTTACCGATTCGGTCAACCAAGCGCGCCCAGAAAAAGAACCGCACGCCGGCGGCCAGCCCCATGATCGTCAGATCGGTCTGCGGGTATGCATAGTCGCCAAACTTGATCGCCTCGCTGATGTTATTTGTCTTGCTGTACCAGATCTCAGTGCGCTGCAGGTCCGCCGTGCTCAGCCCGGCGGGGATACCCCATTTCAGCTTGATGCCGAAGACGATCGACTCCGCAGTGAACGAAGACGGCACAGGCGGAGGCGTGGTCTTGCCGTTCAGCGCGGTCTCGGCCGACGTCGCGAACACAGACCCGATGTCGAGCGAGTTGATCGCCCGAACCTTCGCTACGTACCGGCCTGCGTAGATCCCGCTGACGTCGATAGACGTCGTGCCAGTGCGGCCCGCGAATATCCAATCACCATCGTTCTTGCGCCAGTACACCTCATAGGCAATGGCCGCCTCGGGCTTCTCCCAGGTGATCGTCATCACGCTGACGGCGCTGCCTTGGTCGACGAAGTGGTCATTACTGACCTCGACGTTTGCCGGTGGTGGCTGAACGCTAGGCGGGATGACAGTCACTGGTGGCCGCTCGATCCGCGTGCCGTTGTCGATCGCGCCATACTTGCTCGGGCTGTGCTTCACGCCCGTGATCGTGAACTTGATCTCCGAATCTGAGAAATCCTCGGCAACCGACATGACACGGAAAAGCTGGGTGGCCAGGGTAGTCGAGTCGATCGCCCACATAGAGTGGGTTGGCGGTAGCTCGTCGAGTTCTTCAGCAAGAACAACCTGCTGAACCTCTGACGGGAACCCAGTGGTGTCCAGGGTCACGGTACCGTTGTCCCACTTGATACCGTTCTGGTCCCATGTCAGCGGGTAGCCGGAGGACTTGATCTTGCGGGAGACGGCCTTCCCGGTGGGCATGATCAGTGTGATAGTGTCGCCAGGGTACGCCGTCACATCGGCATCGAGGATCAGCGTGTCGAGCGTCGCAGAGCGCAGGCGTCCGCCGATGCGCCGGCCGGCACGGTCGTTGTCTGCGATGCGGATGATCTGCCCGGGGCGAGCCATTGCCCCATCCAGCCCCACCGAGAAAGAAACGCTCTCGGTTTCCAGGCGGTTGGTCAGCAGCGCCCATTTGCCGATGCGCTGGGCCTGGGCCTGGGACGTGCAGCCAGTAGCGGTCATTTCGGTTTGCTGGATGCCGTACCGTGCGATCCCGGCCTGGTCATCGACATACTCGACCTTCGGCCTGTAGAAGTCCGCCGGGTCGTTCCAGCTCACCAGTGCAACGGTGTAGCGGGTCTTCTTCGCAGAGCCGGTATAGCCGAACTTGCCGTCGATCACGTTCGCGTTTGAGTACGTGTATGCCGGATCTTCAGGGATATCGGCAACGGCCATGACAGAGCCGGCTGCCCAATAGCTCATGCCTCGGAACGTGGTGGCGAGGTCTTGCAGCACATCAAGGGCGTTGGCACGGGTCTGGAAGTAAACATTGCAGGTGAAACGAGGTTCGGTGCCGCCATTCCCATCCGGTACCAGCTGGTCGCAGTACTGGCCAATCCGGTACAACTCCCACTTGTCGACCTGAGCAGCGTTCAGCAGATGGCCCAGACCATAGCGAAAATGCAGCAGCAGGTCGTAGAAGATCCACGCCGGGTTGTCGGTCCATGCGGTCTTGAAGGAGCCATCCCACACGCCGCTGTACGTCCTTGTGTCGGGATCGTAGTTGCTGGGGACGCGGATTATCCGCAGGTACAGCTCAAACGCGCGTGTTGGAATCGATTGGAACTGCGATGCGTCGAACTGCAGGCCGATGATCGCCGACCCTGGATAGCGCATCTTGGCGTCGATGATCTCTGTGATCGCATCGATGTTCGTCGTATCCGCGATCAGGCCCGAAGTACTGTTTGGGGTCAGCCGGGTGACGCGCACCTGCCAGCCACTGCTCGCCTCTGGTAGGTCGATCCGATGGGAGCGCTCGTACTTGGTGGTTGTCTTGCCGCTGAACGCCGCAGACAGCACGGTCACAAACGGCCCATTGTCCGTCGACACCTCGATACGATACGAAACCGAATACCCGTTCGTGTCACCGTTGCTTGAGTTGGTCTGTGCCAAGCGTGGCGTAGAAAGCCGGATGCGGACAGCAGACAACTGCAGGTTCGTGACAGCGCGGGTCCAGGGCTGGCCGTAGCGCAGCTCGACACTTACGCCGATCTCGCTTTCGACAGCAGGGAAGCCGGCAATATGCTCTTGGTCCTGGCTGCCGTAGCGCGTGTCAAGGGTGACACCGCTGAAGTTGAGCGTTCCGTCGGCATTGGCCAGCGGCGTCTCATCGAGAAAGACAGACTGCATGCCGTTCACCAGGCCGCGGATCTCACCTTCGCTCACCAGGTCGAGAATGCGTGCATATGCGATGCTCTGCAGGTTGTCGGGAGCTTCAACCGCCGGGCGCGGCTTTGACTCGCCACCTTTGCTGCCGGCGATGAATGGAATTTCGATCATGACTTTCCTTCAGACGAAAAAAAGCCCGCTCGAGGCGGGCCTGGGTAGGTGACGAGGACAGTTACATCTGGTTCTCGGCATAGATACCGGCGCTGATCACAGCGCTACCGACAATCATCTTGCCGTAGCCGAGCGGTACCGGGTTGCCCTGGACGCTCGTATTCACGGCACCGTTGAAGCTGTAGCTCGGCCGGTTATTTGGGCTGTCCTGCGTGCCCAGGCCTTTTGCCTGCGGACTCAGCATCTGAACCACCCCGCCCAAAGCGAGCGAAATACCAACTGGGGCAAGCCCTTGAAACCCCGGAATAAATGACACCGCGATCAGCACCACGCCAATGATTGTCTGCAGAAGACCTGCGCGCTTCGACCCAGAGATAACCGGCACAATACGAACCACATCATGGCCAGTGGGCTTTCCAAGGTCATCCTCACCGATGTTCTCTTTTCCGTTGAAGATCGCGTATCGCATCCCTTGCCGGGAACTCTCGGCCATATGCTTCTCGAACCCAGGGAACTGCCGAAAATAGCCCATGATGTCCCTGAATCCGCCGGACGTCGTCATTCGATGGCGTCGGCCAAACATCCTTGCAAGCGATCCAGACAGCAGGACCGTCTGCATCTTTTCAGCTGATAAAGCCATTGCTCTTCCTCATTTTTCTGTATGCCGCCAGTAGCTGACGGTCACCTCTTGCCAGTATCCGCCGTACGGGTCGCGCTTGCTGTTCCGCCCATACAGGTGGTGCAGGATCGAGCCAGGCGCTGGGTAGTGATGCGGCTCGGTCTTCAGCACACCATCGGCAAGGTACACCCCGGCGTGATTCGGTACTGGGGACCGGATCTGCATCAGCACGATGTCGCCGTGCTGCAGTGTCGAAACCTTCTCGAAGCCGGCGGCCGGCAGGTTCTCCAGGTACAGGTTGCCGCCCTTGTCCCACCATCCGTCCTCGCGCTGATAACTGCCCAGATCGATGCCCATCTCCCGTCGGTAGAAGTCGAGGATGATACTGAGGCAGTCGTGCACACCGTGGGCGAACTTGCGGCCGATCAGCGGGGCCTCGTAGCCCTCGGGGGAAAAGCTGACCAGTTCACCGGCCAGCACCTGCTCAGCGTCGCCCTTCCGCACCTCGACGATATGCCAGGGCAGGCCGGAGGCCTCGCAGGACACCCGGTCGGCTTCGCTGGGCGTTGCCGGGAAGTCGGGGTGGCTGTGCACCACCGCAAGCACTTGGCCGCGATCCTCGGCGGCGGCGTAGTCCTCGGGCGCCAGGCGGAAGTGCTCGCTGGGCGTCGAGGCGGTGTTCCGGCATTCGACGTAGACCTCCCGACGCCCTTCCCTGATGACAAGGCCGCAGCACTCCCGTGGGTACTCAGCGATAGCGTGCCGCTCGATCGCGGCGCGGGTCGATTTGTTCATGGATCAGGTCCTGATCAGGCCGGCAGCCGGGAAGCTACCGTAGGGGAGCGGGTTGTTCGCGCCGAAACGCAGCTTGCAGCTACTCAGCCGACCGCCGCATTTATCCTTCGCGGCATCAGTGACGATGATGTCGTTCTCGTCGGCGACAGGCGGCCCGTTGTAGCCACAGTAAGGACCACGGTACCCGCCGCAGCTCAGCCACCAGCAGACATTGGCCACGATCTGCCGACGGGGAAGCTGCACGCCTTGGAAGTCCAGCGCGGTGGCAAGCTCGAACGACACGACCTCGTTGTCGTCGCCGGACTTGCGCTCGACGTACCAGATATCCGGCGGCAGTTCTTCTTCGGGGTCGGCCTCGGGCTGGCCATCGAGGTACTTGCCCAGTGTCCGGTGCCTGACCAGCTTGGCGCCCACCAGGTCCTCGAAGTACAGCACCAGTGCGGTGATGAAGCCGCCGACGTTGCCGACAGAGAGGGTTGGTGTGGGCTGGCTGCCCTGCCCCGTCATCTCGAAGCCTTCGGCCTTGATGGGCCAGGGCGAGTACTCGTTGCCCTGCCAGAAGATTGAGGCCTCCTGCGGGTAGCCGTGGAAGCGGTAAAGCTCAGCGCCCAGCATCGTGGCGTCGAGCTCGAAAAGCTCCACCCACGCGCCAGGCTCCAGGGTCTGGATATCTGCGGTAATCGGCATATTGGTGTTCTGGTGAGAGGTGTTTCAGGAGGGGCGAACAGGTCGCTGGGCCTGTTCAGGAAAGTCCGGCGACTCGTGCCACAGGCGAACCTTGGTGCGGTACTGGAGCCATGCTTTTCGGTCACCAGGCAGCGCGTCGTCAGCCTCTTCCTCGATCGCCAGCAACTGGTTCGCGATCATCGCCATTTCCGATGCCTGCCACTCCTCTTCGACGGCGGACGCCTTGGCTTTCAGGGTGGCCGGAGTAATCGCCCATGTGCCGTCAGGCTGCGCGGTGAAGTCCAGAGAATCGGGACCATCCGGGCGCTGGCTGGACATTTCGATCCAACCCTCCGGGCATTCCATGCCCGTTTCATCAACCCACATTTCAAAGCTGTCAATTCGACCGAAGACATTCATCCTTTCACCTTCCAGCACCGGACTCGCACCGGCAAGTTTGCTGATGTACTGCCGGAGTTGTAATCCGATGAGCCGCCGCCGTACTGATAGCCAACCATGCAGCCACCGGCCCCGACAACGGTGATCACGGTGTCAGCATTCTGGGACGCCCTGGTGCCAATTGCTGTTCCTGATGCTGTAAACCAGCCTGCTGAAACCCAATTGCCGCTGTACAGCAGTTGGGCTTCGCATATCAGCCGCTTACCAGGCCACGGACTAGGGTTTGTGTATCTGGCCCCGGCCGCAGTCAGTGCCGGCGAAGCCTCTGTGCCCCCGTTTGGGTAGATCACCGTGAAATCAATAGTGTCTAGCTGCGCCTGCTGCGTACTAACCTGCGTAGCCAGCGCCTGAACATCCACGGTGCCTGCGTTTGAAGCTCCGCCCGACCCAACAATGCACCAAATAACGGTGACGTTTGTGGTTCGCGTCTCACTACCTGTGTTTGTGATCCACTTAGTGTTGTCAGGGGCAGCGTCAACGGGCGTTGCCTGGGCGTTTGCATTACCGATACGGGGAAGTACGGCCGTTGTGTTCGCGGCGTTTGAGATGAACACACTCGTAGTGCTGGCAAACGCGTTGTTTGCGTATTTCATCGGCCCAAGCTGGTCAAGTTGAAACAGCCCTGGGGTACCGGCCGAGTTCTTACCGAAGCCACGTAGCACTGCCGCTGCCGGAGTATTCCCGTCAGAGTACTTGCCGTTCGGATCAGGCATGCGGAACGTGGTGGCCCCGTCCCCAGAAGACGGGAGGCCACGATTCAGATACGGGGCGGCTAGCCAGTTGGCATCGGTGACAGCGTAGGGCGCGAAGAGAGCCCAAAGATCCGGCCAGGTAGCTCGATTGAGCAACTGACCACTGGCCTGGAGCCAGCCGGACGGAATCGACGCCTCGGGCAGATACCAAGGCTGTAGAGAGCCAACAGGAAGCGATGCGCCACTGGTGGCCTCCTTATAGGTCCCGTCATCAGAAAGAAACTTCGGCTTTGAGCCCAGGGCTGCAGGCGCTGGAGCAAGCCCTTTGGTGCCCGCCGCTGACGCCGTAGCACCGACCATCGGCGCCGTGTAGAACGAGGCTGGCTGGCCGTTCAGCTTCGCAGAGTCCGCCGCAGTATCGCCGACCCCAAGCTTCGCATTGATCTGGCCCTGGAGCTTGGCGAAGGCCTGCAGGACCGTGTCACTCGCGAGGATCGCGGCATTGACAGCAGCGCCCAGGCCGGCGAGCAGCGTCGAGCGGACCCGAGCAGCGGTGAAGTACTGGTTCGTCGTGCCCTCAGGCACCTGATCGGTCGACCCAGGCGATGCCGGGATCAACACGAATGCGGTACCGCTCCAGCGATATTGCCGGGTCGGGTTCGTCGGGCTGTCGCCGCCATTGATTGCGATATAGATCTTCCCGGTCTCGCCGGTAGCCGGGAAATCGGCCAAGGTCGGGTACTCGAGCACGTCGTCGACGTAGCTCGGCAACTGGCCGGCAGGCACCGTGCCGTTGACGAGTTGCGCGACAGATACGCCAAGGGCAGATCCAGGCACCGCCGCATCTGCTTTCGACCGCGCCGCATCTGCGGCTGACTTGGCGGTGGCCGCATCGGTAACGCCCTGGTCAGCCTTCGCCTGGGCTGCCGCGGTGCGGGTATCAAGCTCGGCGAAGTTGTCGTTGATGATCTGACCGCCAGACCGCAGGTCCTGGCCGGTGCCGTCGTTTGGCGCCGAGCCGATGTTGATCGGATTGATAGTCATGGGTGAAATGCCTGATCGAAGGTGGCGGTTAGCGAGTACGTGGTACCGCTCATAGGCTGCGGCTGATACTGGTCACAGCGATAGAGCACCGTTTCGCCAAAGGGGTTTTTCCAATAGAAGGCCTTGTGGCCGGCATGCCGATCGAGGAAGTCCATAATTTCCTCGATTCGCTTTTTCGTACCAGTGAACTTCAGTGGCCAGGACTGCGTGCGGTTGTTGATACCGTCGGCGGCCCGCTGCTCATATCCATCGCCAAACTTGGCCGACTTCGTGCGAAACGAAATGGTCGGGGTTGTGTTTCGTTCAGGGCCCCAAGTGAATGTCTCGGCCATGTTTACTCCAAAAAGAAACCCGCCGAAGCGGGTGCAATAAATTACCTACGCCCTCTGATGGCCATGTATATCTGGCCACCTGGCCGGAGATCCTTGGCAATCTGTTCCTGGGCACCCTGCTTGGCTGACTTGGCATAGGCCTGAGCAAGAGCCTGGCTATCTGCATCACTGGGGCTTCCCTGGCCGTCTGGCACAGAGAAGTTCTGCTGGATGATCACCTGGTTACTGCTGGATGCGCCCCCTCCACCAACAGTGCGCACGCCAAGAGCGCCGCCGGCGGTACGTGTGAGCGGCATAATTGCCTCGTCCCCGGCCTCGCCCATAACCCCAAGCTTTCCGTTTGCCATACCGAAGGCCGTGGGCTTGCTGACGATGCTGTTTGTGAACGCACCGCCGTCGGCGAACAACTGCACGCCGTTGGACCAAGCGCCGCCGTTTGCCTGGAAGTAGGCCGAGGAATAGCCAGCAGCCGACGCGCCAAGGCTCGACGATGTTGCCCCTGCCGAGCCGGCGGCTAGTCCATTGGCGCCACCCCCGAAATACGAGCCAAGCGCCGTAGAGGCAAAGCCGAACAGAGCACTCAGCCCAGACGACGCCGCCTTCCTGGCCTCGATACGCACCATGTCGGCAATCACCGATTTCGCGAAGTCCCCGAAGGAAGCCTTCCCGGTCATAGCGAAATTCACGATCGCATCCTCCATCGAGGAAAAGGCGTTCGTGAAAAGGCTCTTCGTCTGCCCAGCAACATCCCGGGCACTTTCCAGGTAGTTCTGCCAGGCCGAGGTCGCCCCAGCCCGCCAGTCGCCCTGGGCAGCGGTCATGTCGTCGTAGTTGGCGACCGTAGTGTCATGCAGCTTCTGCTGGGTCGCTTCCAGCGCCTGCAGCTTCTGCGTGTACTCCTCGATGCTCATGCCGCGGGAGCCGTCGCCGTACTGGTTGGCCAGGTCCAGCTTCTGCTGGTTGATCCGGTCATCAATGGCGTTCTGCTGCTCCTGCAGGGCCCGCTGCCGATCACCGAGGCCGAGACCACCGGCGGCGCGCAGGCCCTGCTGGCGCAGGGTATCGACCTGCGCTTGTAGTGCAGCGGTGTAGCTCTCCACCGCCAGGGTCTGCTTGTCTAGCCGGCCCTTCTCTTTCGTGGCCAGCACTTGCTGCTCGCTGTCGGCATCCTTCTGGGCCTTGAGCATCGCAGCTCGAGCGTCAGCGATCTTCTGGTCGAGCTGAATGCTCTGTGCTGCAGTAGTACTCTTCTTGCCCTTGGCGGCTTCCAGGGCGGCAATCTCGGCCTCGTAGGCTGCAGTGACTTCGTCCCGCTCGTTGCCGATCAGCGCCTCACGTTTCAGCGCGTATTCGGCCTGGGAGATGAGCCCGGCCTTTTGGGCTGCATCAAGCTGCTTCTGAGCGTTCTTGTACTCATTGACGATGCCGGCCAGGTTGTTCTTCGAGTCGTTGAACGCAGTTAGGTCAACCTGGGCTGAAGCAGTCTTCGGGTCCTTGAACTTGTCGTTGATGTTCGCAATGTTCTTGTCGATGACGCTCTGCTTCAGGCGCGCATCGTTCGGATCAGTCTTGCGAATGTCGTCGAGCCAGCGCTTGTACTCCTTCACCGCCTCGGTGCGCTTCTGCTCGTTGGTCCATGAGGACTTGGCCAGCGCGTCGACCTTCGACATTGCGTCGATTGATGCAGCCTGGGCCTTAGCCTGGTCTCCCTCCCGCTTGGCGGTCTCCTCTATTGTGGCTTTCTTTTCCTTCAGGATTTTCAGCTGACTCTGGTAGTAATCAACCATCACCGCCTTGTTCTGAAAGAGGCCTACCTGACCACTCTCTGCCCGGGCCAAGTTGCGCTCAGCCTGCTCGATATCCGCGCTGATATCGGGGCGCCCGATGTTCTTCAGGCTATCCGCCGCCCGGGCAACCTGGAGATACCCCTTCTCCCAAAAGCTCAGGTTTTCCAGGATCTTCGGCGTGCGCTCGTTGATCGCATCGGCGTATGCCTCGGTTGCCAGCTTCACCGCGCCGGCGTGGTCGCCCTGCCTCTCCAGGGCTTCAATCTGCGAGTAGACCGAGGCGGTGAGGTAGTGATACTGCTCGTTGAGGGCTGCTGAAGCCTTCACGGGGTCGTCGGCGATCTTCTTGAACTCGGCGATCGTCTCGCCTACGGCGGTACCGGTCGCTTCCTGCATGCCCACGGCAGCCTGGGCAACCAGGGCAAAGCTATCGCCGGCAATCTTCCCTTCGCCAGCAAGCTGGGCCAGCACGGCTGCCGCCTGGCCAGTTGTCCCAACTACCGCCCCTACCTGCTTGGCCATATCGCCTAGCTGGCCGGCACTCAATCCGGCGTAGCTGCCAGACAGGATCAACTCCTTGTTGAACTTGGTAGCCTCGGCCTTGCCCTGGACGTAGCCGTACGCCAGGGACCCCAGTGCCGCCACCGCAATCCCAATCGGCGCAGCAATCGCGGCGATCTTCACCGCCGAGGCGCCGGCATTCGCACCGATCTCAAGGAAGTTGTGAGCGGCTACGCGGAGGTTTCCCTCGGCCAGGGCATTCCCGAGCTGAAGCACGTTCTCGCGGGCGGCCTTGGTGTTCAGGCCCAGGCCGGCAACGGCAGACCCTGTTTTCTCGAACTCAGCGTACTTGCCGTCGATCTTCTTCAGGGCGGTGTTGTACTGGTCCTGGCTGATGCGCCCGGCATCCAGGTGCTTACCGAGCTGCTCGACCTGAGAGTCGAGCTTGGCCAGGGCTGCCCTGGACGGGTCGATAGCGCCGAGCAGGCTGTTCAGCGCCTTCTGCTCGTCCTGGGTGGACTTCGCCAGGGCCGCCTGCTGCTTGTCCAACTGCCCCGTGATCTTGGCGAATTCGGCCTCGCTGTAGGCGCCGGTCTGGGTCAGCTTCGCCAGCGATTCGCGCTGTTGAGCCAGGTCCTGGGTGGACTTCGCGCCACTTGCAAGCGATTTCTCCAGAGCCTGCATTTCCCCCATCAGGCTCGCGGCCGACTGCTCGGCCCGGGTGCCCGCCTGCGTCAGGCGGTTGAGGTCTTCTGCGGCGCCGGCAGCCTCCTGCGAGTCGACCCGGATCCCGAGTTCGGCAATGGTGCTCATGGCTACTCCAGTGATTCGGCCATGACGGCCAGGGCCTCGATTTCCATGATGCGGATATCGGGAAAAATATCGGGGAGCTCACTGCGCTTGATGCCAAGCATCAAGGCGGTGGCAGGTATTGCGGTGTAGTCCAGGCCGGATGGGCCTCCTTGCCCAATGCGCCACTGGGTGCCCATTGCCTCGAACAGGCGGAAGGCTGGCCATGCATCCGGCCAGACTTCCACCTCAACGTCGCCAATGTCGGCAAGGGTGAGCCCAAGAGTTGCCAGTTGCTCGGCGGACGGAGCCCGCTCGTAGCAAGCCCTGGCCGCCGCGATCAGTTTCCCAGGCGGGCCTGCCTGTAGGCTGCCTGGTAAGCGTCGATCACCGCCTGAGGGGCGCCAGTGCAGGTTTTCACCAGTTCAGCGATCGCTTCGTCGGTGAATTTATCGTCAAACGCCCAGCCGACAACGATGTCCTTGATCTGGCGTACCTGCTGCTTGATCTGCGACTCGATCACCTGCTCCAGGGATGCATCCTCGCCAAGCTCCTGGCTCGACTCCTGAATATCTTTCTGCCAGGAGTCATAGAGCTTCGCCAGTTCGGTGCGATTCAGGTAGCGGAACTTGAACTCCACCGGCACTGGGTCACCGCCGATACGCGGGATCTGAACCTCGGCTGCGAACGTCGGATTTTGCGCGATCTTGATCTTTGCCATGAGGGCTCCTTACGCGGTGTAGCGAGTCGGGCGACCGGACAGGCCGACGCTGATGGTGCGGGTCATCAGGTTGTTCCGCTCCATGGTCGGGGTGCTGGTGATACTCACATAGCCGGGCATCAGGATCTGGCCGCCGCCGGGCAGCTTCAGGCGCATGACTGCCAGTTCCTTGGCGTCGTCGTAGCCCTCCACCACCGAAACATAGGCAGCCGATGGCTGATCCTCGACCGTCACGGACACGCTGATCGGGTTCCGGTTGGTCGGGAACTGCAGGTCGTCGTCGTTCTCCAGATAGCCGACGGTCAGGAACTGCTGCTCGCCGCCGGATACAGCGAACGCGGTGACCTTGGAGATTTGCGTCCAACCAGATACCGGGATGACCGAGCCAGCGCCTGCGCCGGCGGTGAAGCGATCGGTATTGGTGGTGTCCAGGCCGGCCAGGGCAAAGGCATCAGCGACAACACCGGAAGCCTTCGCCGCGCGGTCGTTGATCAGCGCCCAGCCGGAGTTGACCAGCAGGATGTCATCCGCCTCGATGCTGTGGCCTACCGCGCTGGCCACCGGCGGCTTGGCATTGGTCAGGGCGGTGAATGGGACAGCGGTGCCCATTACGCTGGCGATTTCCAGCACAGAGCCGTTCGGCAGCGGGATGCGTGCAGCCATGGTGTGTTTCCTCGTAGTTGCCCGCCGGGCGGCGGTTGGTTATGCCCCAGCGGGCTGTTGGTCTGCTTCACCCAGGTAGGCGAAGCTGGCCGGGACCGTGTAGGTCGCGGATTCGGTGATTGTCGGGCCCTGCTCAACAGGGGAAGTGGTAATGCCTTCGAAGCCGTTGCGGCTGAGGACCGTGTCGCAGGGAAACAGGGCGCTCAGCTCGTCGATCAAGCTCTCAGCCTGGGCCAGCGGCTGGGCCACCGGGCATACGATGCTGACCTGGTAAACGCCGGTGTACTCGTAGGCCTCCCCCCCAGATAACGGCATGCAGTGCCCCCTGGAAGTAGAAACGGCTTGAGGTAGGTCTCGCCCTGGTTGGGCGTGAAGGCGACATTCGGATAGGCAACTCGGATCGGGCGTGCAGCAGCCCAGGCCGCCAGCTTGATCTCGATGGCTTGGCGTGCTCTTGCGTGGCTCATACCTGGTTGTTCCTGATGGCTTCTTCAACGATCTGCTGAAAGCGGGCAACAGTGATACGAACCATGCCGCCAGGGGCCTGGGTCGAATGCCCATACTCCAGCGGAATGGCATAAGGGAGATTGTTCACGATGTAGGCGATCTGCCCTGCTGTCAGTGACTCGACCTGTCCCCTCAGCAGCGCAATTGTCATTCGTCCAGAAGGGTCGACGTTGTCCAGTACACCGTCTGCCGGTGCGCCGACAGAGAACTGCCAGTTCCCACGGAAGCGACCGCCGACATAGTCCTTTCCGGCGACCAAACCATTTACATTGAAGTTCTGCTCGCGCTCTGCCTTCGTCAGGGGCTTGGCGTATTTGATCCCGCGCCGCAGCTTCCCGGACTTGGTGAAGTTCGATTCGTTGAGGTTGATGAGCGTGTTGCGCACTGCGACTTTGAAGTCGTAGTCATCGGCTGCCCGGGTATTTGCCTGACGGTGAGCGACGTTCGCCGCCCATATCTCTGGGTTGCCCACTGGGGACATGCGGATAACGCTGCTGCCGATCTCAATGATGATTTCACGCAGGCTTGCGTCGATGGCCGCTTCGGCTTGGGCTGCAAACTCGGCCAGGCTCAGCGCGAAACTGCCCGACTGTCCGGCACCTGCGCGGCTCACGACCGCACCTGCAGTTCATACAGGATCGGCGTGCCGGCTGGGTTGATTTCCTTGAGCGGGGGAATGATCGACCAGGTGCTGCCCTGGACTACGACCTTGTCGAGTAGGCCCGGGATCCAGGCCAGGCCCTGCGCGGCGACCTTGAGTTTCTTGTCGCCCTGCTTGATCAGG
The DNA here is from genome assembly GCF_055390395.1 of Pseudomonas sp. Tof1. Classification (NCBI taxonomy): domain Bacteria; kingdom Pseudomonadati; phylum Pseudomonadota; class Gammaproteobacteria; order Pseudomonadales; family Pseudomonadaceae; genus Pseudomonas; species Pseudomonas sp. Tof1. The sequence continues at coordinate 3,728,156 of NZ_AP024344.1, forward strand.
CTGTTGTTCTGCAGCTCCAGGCCGGTGTAGTCGAGAAGGATGCCTTGGGCGGTCTGTTCGAGCGTGGTACCTGGCGTCTCGCCGCCGGTAACCGGGTCATACTCGCCGGGCTCGACCCGGCTGATAGTCACAGGCTGGCCGAACTCTGTGATCATCTCCAGAGCCATCACGGCCATTTCGTCGTAAAAGATAGCCATGACTTCTCCAGCAGATTCTATTCGGTAAGGTTTTTTCTACTTAAGGGGAACGCACGTATGCAAAAAAGGCCGAGCGCGGGAACTGTAACGGCAGACAGGACCACCAACCAATTACTGTGCGTATCGTCATAAAGCTTGTACGACATGACCATGTGAAGCAGCGCAATTACAGGAAGACCACACAATACGATTATGCGAAACCAGCCCTGACGCAAAATCTGGATACGCACTGATACTTTAAAAAGCAGTACTAGCCACAAACAAAGCCACTCCGTGATACCTATCAGGATAAGAGCGAGGGAAATTAGATCTATGAGCAAATTAAAAATCTCCACAAAGACTTACCTTCTTACAGAAAGCTTTATCCAGAATCCTAGCTAAGCCCTGACAACAAATAGCCCGCGCTTCTGCAGGTAGTCGGCAAACTGCGTGGCGCTAGGCCGGTCAGGTGCTGCAGGCAACAGCCGGTTGCTGGTGGAGGGGATCGCCGCATACTGGCGGGTGACCGCGCCCTCGACCCGTTCCAGTGTCACTGCGCCCTTGCGCTTCTCCACCGGATCGATATCGTCCTGATGAATCTCAGCCGCCAGGGCCATCTGGCCGTACTGGATCCTGGCCGGCAGGTAGTTGTCGGGCTTGAGCTCGTGATCGAGCTCTACGCCCCGCCGCGGCCAGGCCAGGGCCTGCTCGCTGCTGGCCTTACGTCCTTTCCACTTCATGCCGTCCATCGCCAGAGCGGCCCGGCGCAGCAGAGCCTCCATGGCCACCGGCTCGCCTGGGATGACCACGCCGAACTTCACGGCGTACATGGCCAGGTCCTCGGCGCTTGCATAGCTCTCGGCATCAGGCTTGCCGGTACCGTCCTCGATGATGAGTGTCATGCTTCAACTCGCTGAATTCGTTGGGAATGGCGGCCGCCGGGTTCCGGAAGCCGTCATTATCACTCCTTGGGTAGATCGGCGACGAGCTTTTCCAGGGACTCTTGCGAGGCGTTGGCCCGGAAGGTTACGCCGGCAGCGGTGAGCTTGGCCTTCAGACCCTCAATTACAGGGTCACTGCTAGCGGCCTTGGCTGCGGCGGCCTGGAGATCGGCAATCTGCGCCTGCAGGCCAGTGACCTCCTCGGTGAGGCGGACCACTTTCGCGATCTCGCCATCGCGCTCGTTGATCAGGCTCTGCACGTCGGCGTTGGACGCGTCCAGCACCTGAAGCAGCCGCTCGGCGATCGGCCCGAGCTCACCATCAGGCCGCGCGAGCTCCTGGCCCGCGAACAGCTCGACGATAACGCTGATCGATTCAAGCTCGGCGCGCAGAGCGTCAATGATCGAGCCAGGAACATCGCCGCCCACCAGCACGACTGCCTCCGTCAGCTCCCTGATAGTCACCTCAGGCACGTCAGTCGCGGCGCCCACACGATTGACGGTAGCGTTTGCATCGATGATGCGCAGTCCGTGCGCCTTGGCAAGCGCCTTCACGTCTTCCTGATACTGGTGGAAGGGACCAGGCAGATACCAGATTTTGCCGTTACTCATGATCTGTTCCTCGCCAAACCGGGCCGAGGCCCGGCTCAGCTTTCAGGGTTACTTGGAGGCGTCACCGATCAGAGCGACACCGGCGGTGTGCTTGATGCTGGTGGCGGTTTTGTCCCAGTTGGTGCCGGTGGCCAGTTCGGCGTCGGTTGGAGACTTGCCGCCGTTGGTTTGGTCCCAGGTGTAGCCCTTGAGGCCCAGGCCGAAGGTGTAGTCGGTCTGGATGGTGGTCTCGATGCGTTCCTTGCCGTTCGAGGTCTGGACGTTCGTGATGATGTCGCGACCGTCGTGAACCAGCGCCGCGCCCTGCACCAGGGACAGGACGATTTCCTTGTTCGGCGTGCCGGTCTGCATCAGCGCCGGAGCGTCGGTAACCACCGACACCTTGCCGAGGATGTCGATCACTCGCACGTTGCCGGCCTGGAACAGTTGCTGCTGGTTCGCCAGGTTCTGCCCCACCAGCTTGTGGTAGGTAAGGCCCTGCATGACCTGGGTTACCAGGTTCTGGCTGGCATCACCGAACTTGGCGTGAGCGTTGTTCAGCCCGGCATAGGTGATGCCTGCGGTGGCCGACACGTCGTTGACGGCGGCGGCCTGGGCGGTGATCGCGGCAACCAGGGCAGCGATTGCAGTGTTGAGTTGGTCCTTCAGCAGGATTTCGGCGAAGGCGCGGGACGCCACCTCGACGCCCTGAGCGGTTGGTCGTTCCAGCCAAGTCATCTGGGATGGCTCGTAACGGATAGGCCCGAAGCCGCCGGCGACCTTAACGGAGGTGTTTTTCAGCTCGGTCAGGTCAGTGACCGGAGCGGTGCCGTTGGCGGCATAGCGGTCCACTCGGCGCTGAGCGGCCGCCAGGGTTTGGAAGAACGACTCCTGCAAGAAGTCGCCCGTGAAGCCGTCCGGGGACAGCACGATTGCACCGCGGCTGGCTTCGTTGAACGCCACGAGCATCTGATCCAGCGTCTCCAGCGTGGCTGGCATGATGTACTGGTTGAAGACCTGCATTTGCGACAGGGACATGGGTTATTTCCTTACGATTGAGGGAGATCTGGGAACCGGCTCGCGATTGCTGCCTGTCGTTCCTCCTTGGTACCGCCGATTTTTCCTTTCGGGGCCCCGCCCCCACCACCTGCACCGCCGGCCCCGCCGCCCGATGCTTTGCTACCCGCGATCAACGGCGCAAACGCCGCGTCATTCGCGATTTCTGCCTTCAGCTCTTCGAGCGTGGCCGCCGAAAGCTTGCCCTGCTGGTCGAGGACGACCACCACAGGCTTCCCGTCGCGCTGCTCAACGCTCAGACGGCGCTCGATATGCGGCAACAGGGCCTTGGCGCTGCCCTGGACTGCCAGGGCGGACGCAATGTCAGTAGCGGTGCGGCCGACGGTCAGATCCCGGATCTGTCCATTCAGCGTTCCACGCTCCTGTTCCAGCATGCCGTTCAGCTCAGCCTCACGGCGGTTGTATTTTTCAGACCAGGAACGTTCGAGCTCCTCGACGTTGCCGGATTTGCGAGCGGCTTCTTCACGCTCCAGGCGGGCGGCCTCCTCGGCTTCCCTCCGCGCCTTCTCGGCGGCCTTCTTCTCGTCCAGCAGCTCCTGAACCTTGGCCTTCAGGCCAGACACGTCTTCCTGTTGCGGCAGGCCTTCAATGCCCAGGACGAACTTTCCGTCCTTCTCGACATAAAGCGCGCGCACAGCCTCATCTACCCCTTCCAGGGTATCCAGTTGGAATTTCAGCATTGGTTGTCTCCCAGAGACGTCGGTGCAGGCCCTGCCTGCTATTGGATGCCCGCCCTCGCGAATGCCAATGGCTCCAGGGAGCGCATCTGCTCGAGGGTCAGGGGTAAGAAATTTCGATCAAGCTGCAGCTCGGCGAAGCGCTCGACGCTCAAGCCGCCCTGCCTGAAAAGCTTTGCGCGGACCGGGCCAAGGGCCTTGTCCTGAAACACCGCCGACTGCTGCATTAGCCAGTCGTAATAGCTGAGGTCGGCCCTCACCTGCTGCGCGCCATCGTCACCTATGGATGCCCGGGTAGCACCCTCGGCGAAAAGGGCGCTGAACCGGGTGACCGCCACCACCGTCGACCTGCAGTTGATGTGGATCGGTGGCCGAGGCCCTTCATCGAGCCTGAATCGGCGTTTGTCGAGGGTCCGGCACTGCGCTGTGGTCTTTGAATCGAGGGTGCTAACCCACTCCACCGCCGGCACCACGTCGGAGTTGGCCTTCAGCGTCTCCATACGCGCCTGAGTGGCCACATGCTGCACCGCAGTGCGGACAATGGCGCTGGCATTACGGTTGGTTGTGGCCAGGATGCCGTCGTTGTACTGGAGCGCCTTGGTGCCCCGAATATTCTTGATGATCTGGAAGCTGGTCTGGCCTTCGAAGAAGCCCTGCCGGATCGCACCAACCAGGCGCTGCCGCTCTGTAGCCGTGAAGCCATCAATGAATGGCTTGAGCAGCTTGCCGCCGTCCGCACCGCGCACGCTCAAGGGGTTTGTGAGGATCGCCGCCCGGATGGCTGCAGCGCCTGGCACGGCAGCATCGAAGGTGACGCCGACCGGCGCAGCCCGGCTCAGGCTGGTCGCCTCGAACTCGGCCTCGTAATTGGCTATATCCACCAGGTCGAGGTTCAGCCGATCGCTGTACCGATCAAAAATCCCCAGCAGCAGGCTGTCGACTTCACTGAGCAGTCGTCCCAGGCGGGCCACCGTGTAGTCGGTGAGGTCCGCGCCAGCCAGTCGCTCGCGGATCGAACGGTCGATCTCCTTCAGGAACGGGGCGAACTTCGCAACCTCCCCGGACTTCAACTGCTCCAAGAACACGGCGTGCCGGATGGTGGCATCAAGGATTGCTTGGTTTGCCGCCATTCAGGTTCACCTCTGCGTCATCAAGCGCGGGCCCGGCGCCTTGCGCTTCGAGCTCGTCGCGGATTTCGTCGTCCGTCTTCTCGGGGTTGATCACGCCGCGATCGCGCAGGTACTGCCAGAAGTCGCCCTCCGGCAACTTGCCGCCCTGCACTGCATTGAACAACGCTGCCAGGATGGTGGCGTCGAGCGTTATCTGGCTGAAGTCCTGATTGAGCTTGTAGACAGTCTCACCGGTGGCATTCACGAACTCAGCCATCCAGGCCAGGCACTGACTGTAGGCCTCGCTGACGTTGCTCACCACCAGGGACAGGACGCTGTGTTCGGCAGCGCTGTCGTTGTCGGCCTGGGTGGCGGTCTTCACCGCGCTACCGCGCTCGATGAGCCGAGCACCGAGCGACACCATGTCCTGCTTCTTGGCGTCCATGGCCTCCTTCACCAGCGTGTTCGGTTCCGGCTGGGCGAACCCACAAGACCCGTTCGCAGGGAGCGTCAGCGGCGCCCTGGAGCCAACATAGATACCGTTCGACTCCAGGTGATCGCGCCAGGCCTCGTCGAGACCAGAAATCCAGAACTGAGGCTGACCAGAGAACCAGACCGAATCCTCGTAATCCGCACTGTTGCAGTAATGCCCGATGTTCAGCACGGCCATGTCGTACAGCGGGGCTTCGTCGATGCTGGTATCGTTGTTCTCACTGCCGAGGAAGTGGAAGGGGATGATTTTCCATGGCTGGCCAAGGCCATTCAGAGGCGTGAATGGCGGGATGACCTGGGCCGTCCGGCTTGCGCTCTCCTCCCAGACTTCCTGGGTATACACGCCGGCGTCATCCAGGCGCAGCACGCGATACTGGACGACCTTCTCGCTGCCGAAGCCATCAGCCGTATCGACATCCACGACTTCCTGCAGCACCACCAGACTGAGCAAGTGCTGGGCACCGACCTTGCGGGTCTTCCAGTTCCTGATCGACTCAGCCGGGTAGCTCGATATGCTTGCCCGGGCGCGCCCCGATAGTTCGTCCGCCTTGCTCACCGAGCCACCTGGCACCGCAGCATAGTCCACCAGCAGGCCATGCCGACCAACCTCGAGCAGATGCCCGATAGCCGACTGCGACTGCTGGTAGATGCTCACGCCCTGGCCGTCGACGTCCGTTGCCACGTAGTCGAGCGCACCGGGCACAGTGAGCGTTGGCCAGGTCCTGAACACCGCCCCCACCAGGCTGTGCTTGGTTCGCCCGGTTGCGTTGTAGAACACCGCACGCTGCAAGTAGGCCTTGTACCGCTCGCGGTTCTCTTTGCTTGTGTCGTGCTCGTTCGGTCGAGGCAGGTACACGTCGCCGCGGGCCTTGACTGTTTCGGAGCCCTTGCACACATCGCGCACCAGCCTCCAGCGGGCCTGTGCCGCGTCGTACTCCGGGCGGGTGTATGTGACGTCTGCCATTACCGTGCATATCCCATCTTGATTGCGGTGACCGGCTTGATAATCGGGTACTCGCGATGAATGAAGTAGCCGCCGGCATCGTTCGCGTGATCGATACCTGCTGTCTTGTCAGGCTCCCCGTTCGGGGCCCACACCTGCTGCTCCAGGCCGTCGGCATAGGTAGGACAGGTGAATGGGTTCACAAGGTAGCGTCGCTCGCCTTGTGCGTTGCAGAACGCTGCGTTCATAGCGTTGATCCGGTCTTTCACCGGCGGGTTTGATGCTGGAGCGATCACTTGGAAGCCGGCCTGCCGAAGCATGGCCAGATCGGTGACGCTGGCATTGACGGATTTTCGCGAATCGCCTGAAGCATCCGGGTAAATCCGTATCTCGCAGGTCTTCTTGAAGTCATTCCCGTCGTGCTGCCAGTAGCGCTCTTTGATGCGCCTGATCATGTCCGGCGTGTCGTAGCCATCGATGAGCTCATCTACCGCCCTGGGCATTCCCTGGTCACGCTTAACGTGGGTGATCGCCGCCATGCGACCCACGTTGAAGTCCATACCGATGAACAGCGGCTCACCCGGCTGCACGGTGTCGAAACATCCGTTCAGCTTGCGGTCATAGGCCGTGTAGATCGTGCCGGAGGTCAGGTTGACGAACTGGCCGCGCAGGTACGCCTGGATCAACTGCGGCGGGTAGGACTCCATCAGCGATGCGATGTAGTCATCTGGCAGGTTCAGCTCGTTGTCGAAGGTGCTGGCCTGCACGAGCCCATACAGGTCATTCAGTGCTGGCTTGTCGCGTAGCTGCTTCACGAACTGCGTGTAGACGAACTTGAACCCCTCCGGGGTGGTTGTCACATCAACGCCGTTCTTCAGCCCGGGGATGTTGTAGCGCATCCTGGCGATGATCTTGCGCCAGGCCTGCTGCGCCTTGGTCGCGGCCAGTACGTCCAGCTCGTCGACTAGGGCGTGACCAATCTTGAAGCCGACGATGGTCTGCGGCTTCTCCATCGAACGGCAGATGATTGTGCTGCGGTACTGGCGACCGCTGTAGAACTCGACCTCCTTGTCGCTCTCCTTCGTCTTGACCTTCAGCCCCCAGTCGAACGCAACCTCCTCGATAGTCGGGAAGAAGATGTCCCGGATCTGCGGATAGGTTGGAGCAAAGTAGCCAGCGTTGACCCTGGGCCACTCCCAGACGTGCTTACACAGTGCCGCACAACCCACCCAGGTCTTGCCACTGCCGAACCCAGCAACGAAACCGCGAAACTTGTGCGGCAAGGTCAGGAACTCTGCCTGCGGTCGGTTAAGGCTCGGCATCTGGCTTCCTCGCATCGATCACATCGACCTGAACGCGATTTGGCACCAGGTTGTCGGGGGATTCTTCTACCTTCGGTTGCCGGTTGACGTAGATGTCGCCGCACTCCTTGGCGGCCTGCTCGAGGATCTGCAGCGCCAGGGCGATGTTCTTCATGCCCTCGGCCTTTTCCACGAAGCGGCTCATGGCTCTCAAGCGGAACGCGCGGTTGGCGATCGGTATGTCTGCCGTCTCCTCGCGGAAGCGCTTGCGAGTGTCATCGAACAGGGTTCGCCACTTGGCCGCCAGGTTCACACCTGCGCGCTTGGTTGGGTCGTGCTGCTCCACCTGCTGGCGGGTCACATCGATACCAAATTCTTGCTTTACGGCTTGTGATACTTGAGTGGGCGTGTCAAAGCACGCCAAAGCCTGAACGATGAAGGCTTTCACATCGCTTTTCAGGGCTGCCATAGATTGGGTTCCGTCTCATGCCTGTCTCAGATCAGGCCAACTTGAGCAGACAGGTTCCGCAGGCCCTCGATATGTTGATTTTGGCCACCTCTGGCGGCCGGCTTGCAGCATTGATGAGCTGCTGCACGTCGTTGCTCGCACCGTAGCGACGAACCACACCGAGGAACTCTTCGACGTCGTGACCGCGAAGCTTGATCTTCGGGGCGCCGTCCTGGGTGAATGCTGGCTGACCGTACTTGTCGGTCGCGTGAGCCAGGTGATAAAGCTCGTGCTCTACAAGGGCGCAGAACTCTGCGTCGGAGCACTGGGCGCAGTAGTCGGCAGCCAGGGTGATGATGAAGGCCGGCACCTCGCCGAACCATTCACGCATCTGCTGCTCCATCCGGGCCTTCTGCCAACCACCGGCGCGGAACGCCACTTGCTCAGCTTGGCCCAGGACAGTTCGGCCCTGCTTCTCGAAACAGGACGATGCCCACAGCACCTGTATGTCGGCATTTAGCAGGTGAGCATGATCCTCGTTATGGATGCTGCCGGTGTCGGCCAATATCTCCCGCTGTATCCACTCCCATACCTCGGAGGCAGGACGCAGTGTTAGTAGGGCTGTGTCAAGGAGGTCTCTAGGTGGGATGGGCTTATTCATGATGCCCTTCCTGACATTGAAATCGCTGGATTATTGGGTTTTGATGCACCTCACAGACAATGCCAAATCCATAGGTGCAACCATGAGTACGAAAGGCTCGGCAGCCACAAGGCCTCGCTTCAAAATTGTTCGCAACATCTTTGTAGCATCCAAAGAAGATTCCCGCGGCTCCCCAGTACCAATTGAGACGGCCTGGGTTTATCGACTGGTCGACTGCGACACCGGTATTAACGTGGGCGAACCAACAAGCGACCCAAGCGAGATTGTCAGCCGGTATATCGAACTGAACGAACCCATCTAACCTCCAAATACGGGACGTCAGGCAAATGAGTCGACCGGCTTAGCGATCGAGCGCACAAACCACATGAAGCCCTGCTGCAAGTTGGTTTTGGCCAGAGCCAGCAGCCGCGGGTCCACACCTTCAATCTGGCCGATCTGCTTGAAAAGCTCGCCGGCGTCAGCCTCCAGGGCTTTGATCGAGTTCATGCCGTCGATCTCGGACTGGTTCAGGTCGCGGTAGCCGGTGATCTTCTTGTGCTGGTTGTCCATGGTGACTACTCGTGATTGCGCGCCACGATTTGGCGCATTGAAAAACGTGGCGCGACTACTTGAAGGCATAACCGCGGCGAGCCCAGGCGTAGAGGACCACCCCGGCATGAAGCATCACCCCGAAGGGGTTGACCCAGTGACCTTGGATAGCTGTGATGAACGCGCCGAAAGCGCCGATGGCTACCAGGTAGAATGCGATGCAGAGCAACGGCTCATCGGCCGGGCGAACCTTGCGCAGATACTCACAGGCAGCGACAACTACGAGGACGCACAGAAAGGCGTCCAGCGCGGTCATCGCTGACACAAGGATACTGTTCATATTAGGCACCTCGCGTCGCAACGAACGCCCCATCGCAGACTTGATTGCCGGGATGATGTTCATCGCTGTGAGGCCGAGCACGAAAGCCACGCCGCACAGCAAATCATCGGTTACCGCAAGGTCAAGCTTGGGAGCCAGCCAGGAAGTGACTGGTTGCGTCAGGTAAACCGAAAACCCGAGGCCGGTGGCTACAGCGGTCACCGCCTGTCCACGGGTCAAGTCTTTAAGAAACCCAAGAGATAGGATCGAGCCGATGAAAGCAGCCATGACCACGCCGTATTTGACCAGCACCACGCTGGCGGCAGTGCTCGTTGGTTCTGCCATTGGTCTCTCCATAGAAATAGGGCGACCCCAAGGGCACCCATTCATGGCGATAGGTGCGGCAAGGGGCCGAAAATGAAAAGCCCTGCAGTTGCAGAGCCCAGCTTGTTACATGGACCAGCTCAAGAGCCGGACCTTGGTCATTGCCAAGACCAAGTGCGAGTTACGCAACTGTTCCATCAGCGTTGAGTACGTCCCAAGACATTTCCACGGAAATGTTGAAGTTGGCAGTCGTGTTCAGGTACACGCCCATGCCAGCCGGAACCATAACGTCGTTATAGAGCGTAATCCCGTTTGGAATACGCATGTGGCTGCGATCGAATCGATCGGTACCGTTACCAGGAACTCCGGGGCCGATGGTAACGGTGCCGCTCTGGACGACAATGGAACGGAGGATGATCCCGTTCACGTTTTCCTGAGGGGTGATCAGAGGCGCAATGAAGGTTGCATTGCCATTGATCAGGGGATTTCTGAAGCGTTTACCCAGTGTACGTACAGTCATATTTTCACCTATTGAGTCGAATGAGGTTTCGCGGAGGATTCCGCTTTCATGTCGCTCAAAGGCGATCGCTCGAGGCTCGTGGCCTTCTCATGATTCAACGTTCCGCATCGGGAACACTTGATCTGGAGCTCGGTAAACTCACCCACTCGGGCGAGAAGTCTGTTGCATTTTCCGCATCTGCATTCTTTTAACATCTGCAAGTCCATTTGGTTTTCTGCTAGGCTCCGTCCCGCTCGCGCGAGCAGTGAGGGCCTTGGCTGGCTTGCAGGTCTACTCTGCGACCTGGCGTCTCCCTGGGGTGTGTCAGCACCCTCCGGAGTCGCCCTCATTTTTCCCGCGCCAAAAGAAAGCCCCGATCGATGTCGGGGCTTTTGTGTTTTTGCGGGCAATAAAAAACCCGGCTCGGCGACCGGGTTTTCTTCGTCACTCCTCAACACGCGCAGGAATGACAGGATGGACAAATAATGCGACATGGCGACATGGCAGCGCAAGCACTTTTGCGATTTTTTTCATGCAGCCTCATCAGTGAGCACGCCAACGGCCTCAAGCATGTGCTGCGCCTCTACCAGGGCCTCATCGACTATCGACTCCAGGTCATCCTTAATCGCCTTGTTCCAGCGTTGGTAGGTGCGCTCGGTCAGGCCCTGCGAATCCCAGTTTGTCATGTCGTAGTTCGATTCAACCAAGACGATCATTTCCCCGGGCTTCGCCTCGGCCACCGCCTGGGAGTGTTTGTTGGCCCTTGCCGCATTGGCGTCGGCTGCTGCGTTGCGCCAGTCCCACTGCCCCGCTTCCTCGCTCACCCGGTGCTCGGGCGCCTTGACATGGACTGCCTTGCGCTGAATGCCCTTCGACTGCTGCGGTACAGCCCAGGTCAGGACGGCCTGCTGGGTGAATCGAAGCGGCGCCGGGCTCTTCACGGCAGACACCAGTCGACCGATGGAGTCGATCTTTCTGCCGCGGTGCGTGCTGTACTTCGCGACCAGGGCATTCCAGTGGCGCGGGCTCAACTGTGCGTGCAGCAGCCGGTGCACGATGCAGTCGGCCAACAGCGCGGCGTCCTTCCCGAGATTTCCCCCTTGAGCTTCGCGGCCTGCACCTTCGGCTCGAAATCGCACCCGCCGGCGCTGGTGATCGTCTCGGCCGCCAGGGCGCGCACGACCGCCGATATCACGTTGTGGTAGTTCATGCTGCCTCCCCCTCCAGTTCCTTGATTTTTGCTTTGTACTCGGCCTTGATGGCTTTCAATTCGTCGATGGTGTAGTGCTGGGCGCTGTGCGGCCCTTCCAGCCACTCCACGCGGTCGGAGCCGATTCGCTGCACCAGGTTGATTCGGTAGTTCACGATGTCGCCCGACTTGTGCTGATTGCAGGGCACGCACTGCTTGTGGCAGTTCAGCGGCTCGAACCGCAGCTCAGGATTACCGCCGACAGTGCGGTAGTGGCCGGCGTCATACTTGCCGGCGTGGTACCGGCCACAACTGATGCACGGAAGAGCGGCGTCGCGCAGGCGCACCCACTGGTTGAACACCACCTGAGCCTCGCGCACGTAGTCGGCCCGGGACTTCAGTCTCTCCTTGCGGACTTTGATTTCCTTCCGCTCAACCTGGGCCAGGGATTTGCGCGCCTTGTCCTGGTTCACGTCCTTGATCGCCAGGCCGCAGGTGTAGTTGCAGACCTTCTGTCCGAGACGCTGCGGCACGAACGAAACCCCGCAGGCTGGGTTCTCGCATTTCTTGGCGCGTCGCTTCCTTTCGATCATGCCGCCGCCTCGCCGATCAGGTCGCCGAAGAACACGCCTTGCTTGGTGAAGTCAGCAATGATGCGGTCGGTGTAGGCAATGCCCTGGGCGCGATTGAAAAGGCTGGTGACCGGCATGCCGTCCGGGCCAAACAGCCTGCAATCTCCCATCAGGTCCAGCTTTTCCTCGTAGGACAGGTGCCGCATGACGCGGTACCAAGAAGCCTGGAAGTCCTGGTCTTCGTTCAGCAGGATCTGTACGCCGTGGTGCAGTTTGCAGTACTTGCGGGCGTCCGAGGCGTCGCCGATCTGGGTCATCTCTGCAATGCGCTTGTAGAAGGCGAACCACAGGGCATTCTGGTCCAGGGTGCGGTCCTTGCCGGGGCGCAGCGACACAACGACGAACTTCTTGTCGCGAAACATGGTGCTGAGCCGTGTGATGGCCTCGGAGAGCTTGGCCTGACAGTTGACGCTGATCTTGTCGGTCATTGCGCCACCTTCAGGCCCTGGGCCGCGATTGCGCCGTGAACCTCGCGCTCAGTGAAATAGCGAATACCGAGCGGGCCGCCGATCTCCAGCACCTCAGGCAGCTCCACCAGCACGGCCTGACGGGATGCCATCCATATTTCCAGGCACGCACCCTTGAAAAGCTCTAAGTTTCGAGCGCCTTCTACAGCGCCGGCACGCACCAGTGCGATCACTTGGCTCTGGTGCCAGACCTCGAACTGCTCGCGCATCTTGTTGGTTTCCATCAATGAGCCTCCTGGGCGCTGCGCTTCTTTTCCAGGCCCTGGGCCTGCTTGATCAACATCGCCCGGCGGTCGGCCAGGTCGTTGGCCGCAGCGATCTGCATTTCGAGTTTCTTCTCGGCGCTTGCCTGACGCATTTCCTGCATCGACGCCTTCACCTTTGCCAGCTTCTCCCGGAGATTCGCCGCGGGCCGGGTGACAGTCCCAGTCAGCAGGCCGGCGATGGCCCGGCCATCTTCAGTGACGGGCGCAATGTTCAGGTCTGCCAGGTACTTCTGCCCGTGCTCCTGCGGGATCCGTTGCATCTGCACGGCACGGGTGATGGCTTGAACCCGGCGGGTGGCGTCGAACCCCACAGACACGTGCCAGCTCACCGGCTTGGCATCTGCCCTGGCCTGGGTAACGAACCGCTCGTAGGCACCGATGAACGCCATCCGGGCGCCGACCTTGTCGCCGGCATCGAGCACGGGCTTCGCCGCAGCCAAAGCCAGCTGGATCTCATCGGTCAGCACCACCGTTTCGAATTCGTCGTGAGTGGTCATTGCGATCGCCCAGGCTTCGTCCTTTCCCGGGCGTCCATCGGCCGCCTGGGCGTGCTTCAGGATCAATGCTGTAGTGAGCCGCCCGCCCTCGATCCGGCAGGCTCGCAGCGCGGCGACAAGCGCCTGCTCGGTGTACTGGCACAGGTCCTCTACCATCAGCAGCGCCGCTGGCTCTGTGAGCTGCTGCCCCATCGTCTCAGCAGTGGCGTACAGGGACAGGAGCAATTGGTCTTGCTGCACGTCATTCAGCATTGGCGGCGACCCTCTTGGCTCGAAGCGCTTCCAGGGCCCGCTCGGCGGCGCTGATGTTGGTTTGGGTCTGCTCGATCTGGCGGGCCGCGGTACCGGTCATCTGGCGGTTGGTCAGCCACTGGGTGTGGTAGGCCTCGGCCTTGGCCAGCAGGTCGCCGATGCTGTGCATGTTCGTGACGACCCGGGCATCGTTGATGGTCAGGAAGTACGCCGCGACGTGGTGAGCGACATCACCGCCCAGGCGAGCGATCAGTTGACCAACCTGGCCTGCCACCTTGGAGTTCCAGACCGGCCACGCGCCGTGGTAACGCTTGCGGTAGGCCATGGCGTAGTTCGCCCAGGTCTTGTAGGTCTTGCACTCGGGGTCTTTCGGGCCCGGCATGTCCTCGGGGATAGCGCACCGCGGTTGCTGGGGAGTGAACGGGACAACCTGCCCGGCGACCTTGGCAGCAGCCTGGGGCGCAGTACTGATACTGGTATCCTGATTGGTACCCTGATTACTGGTATCCTGATTTGTCGGAGATTTTTCCGACCCTGGCTCGGATTTTTTTCCGACCTTGCTCGGAGATTTTTCCGATGTGGATCGGATTTTTTTCCGACCCTCGACTGCATCAGAGGTCGGATATTTTTCCGCCCCATCCATCTTGCGATTCCACTCCTTGGCCTTGCCGGTCAGACGGACCAGCGTGATGTTGGAAGTGCTGGCAAGCTCGATCAGGCCGGCATCACGCAGAGCCTTCAGCAGGCGATATGCCGTGTCCGGTTTATCGGTGAGCAGCGGCAGCTCCTCGACGATCTTGGCCTTGCTCAGCGCGAAGTAAATCCCGGTGTCGGTCTTGACTGGATTGGCCCAACTCGGGCATTCGTAGACAAAGGCGAACAGTAGGGCCTGCTGAGAGTTCAGCCCCACTCAAGCGCCTTCACCTGGTTGATCGTGACGGTGTACTGCATGTCAGGCTCCCGCCGGTTTGCGGAAATCGATGGCCTTCACCCCTTTCCAGCTATTGCAACTGGCGCAGAGGGTCTGGAGGTTTTCTAGAACTGCCTCACCACCCAGGCTCTCTGGATACACATGGTCTGCACGCAGATTCCGGTGATCACCACAGCGCAAGCAGCGATACAGGTCGCGCTCGAACACTTGAGTCCTGAGGGACTGGCCGATAACTGCCTTTTTGGGCTTGGGAGCTGGCTCGTTCGGCCAGGTAAGCCACGCTCCGCCGTGCCGCTTATTGAATGCGTTCGCAATGCGTTCTGCGCACTCTCCGCACACGGAAGCACCAGGCACCTCGAGCGAATAGCAGTACATGGCGTTACGGGCCTGCTGGCTGGAGTCGCCGCACACCGGGCAGGACACGGTGGGGATCATGCTCATGCCGCACCCCGCACAGCCTTGTCGTGGGTGAACAGGCCATCCCAGTTCTTCTTCATGGGCAGCTCGCCAGTCAGGTACAGCTCGTACAGGCGTACGGCGCCCTTGCGCAGCAGGACCGGCGTGAAGGATATAAATGGCTCTTTGCCGTGCGGGGCGACCTCGACCTGGTGCTCAGTCATGTACTTGTCGCGGGCGTACGAGGCGACCCGGAAGCGCAGGCCGGAGCGGCTTTCGTTGTAGAGCCAGTTGCGAGCCTCAAGGAAGTGGCCGACCTGCATCACGTTGACCCCGTTCAATCCCTTGCAGAACTGCACGTGGGTCATGCCCTCCTTGAACAGGTTCTCCAGGCGTTCGATCTTCGTTGCCTGGGCCTGCACTTGGACGGTCAGTTGCAGGCGAGCCTGCTCGGCCTCGAAGGCCAGTTGGATCAGGTCCATGCGGGAGAGCTCCCGCGGCTGGGCAACCTGGGCTTCCAGTTCCCGCCAGCGACGCACGACCGCCAGGCGCATCTTGGCGCTATAGCCGGTGAGCAGTGTGTCGGTCATTTCCCGGTCAAGATGGAAGCACGGCAATTTGCGTCCGGTGCCATCTTGGTACTGGGCTGAAAAATCAGCCGAGTTGATTTCTAGGTCCGCCAGCATTGAGCGGATGTCGGCCAGCACGTTCTTGTGAAGCTTCCCAGTCAGTTCGGCGATCTCCACCGATGACATCGTGCGCGCCACGTTTTGGGATGTGCCGTTTCGTGGCGCGGGCTCTGCGAAAGTGTTGAATGGTGCGATTGGGTTATGCATAATGGTGACTCTCTAGTTTTGCAAATGAGCCACCCTCGCCGGTGGCTTTTTTGTGCCTGAAATTCAAGGCTTGTAGGTGTCCAGCGCATCCGTGGTAGCTTCCGATTTCCACACCAGAGGGCCATCGGAGGCCGGACATGTCTTTAATCGATACTCAAGAGCTCAAGCTCATCTGCGACGGCTGCAGCCACCACTTTTCGGAAACGGTCGGTGATGTGAAGCTGAATGATCGATGGACCGAATGCCCCTCCTGCGGGCGTCGTGACCAAGTCGACAAGGCCGGGTTTGAAGCGGTGATCGCTGCCGGTGAAAAGCAGATCGCTGACCTTCAAGCGAAGGTGCGGAGCGTCGGCGAAAACCTGTTCAAGGGTGGCAATTAGGGCGTCCAGCTCATCCAAGCCGGGCTGCGCGTCGAATCGGATCTTCAGCTCGGCTATGGCCATGCTCTTGTCTCTCTCTTCTCATTCACTGGCACTGGATAAAACTCCAGCGACTTCAGGTTTCTTACTGCACAGGCCAGGAAGGTCGATACTGACCACATGGAATAGCGGATGGATCTGGCTCTTACGCCGCAAGCTCCTCCCAGGGGAACGACGGGCAAAGCGCCTCCTTCTTGAAAGCGCCGGCAGTCATCTTTTCCGCTCGCTTGGCAACCAATGGAGACATGCCGTGCTTTTCACGGACCCAGCCGGAAACGGTGCTTTGATCGACGCTCAGTTTTTCTGCCGTGGCCTCTTGCGTGCCGAAGAAGGCAACGAGGTCCTTGTAAATAGTGTTCATGCTGCCCCTCCATACGGGAATACCCATATGGTAGGTTATGGGAATACCGATTTGCAAGGATATGGGAGCGCCCGTAATACTCCCAAAATGGAATTCAAAGACCGCTTAAAAGCTGCCCGCAGGCATGCCAATCTCAATCAGACCGAGCTTGCTCAGAAGGCCGGGATCACCCAGACCTCGATTTCCGACCTTGAGCGCGGAAAATCGAAGGCCACCTCGCACCTGGTAAAAATCGCAGAGGTATGTGGCGTCGACGCCATGTGGCTGTCTGATGGCGTCGGCTCTATGCTCGCCTCCCCCAGAGAGGAGGCCAATGTCGCCATGGCTGCCCAGCCCACCAGGTCGTTCCGGTACCCTGTAATCAGCTGGGTTGCCGCCGGCTCCTGGGCCGAGGCGGTCGAGCCCTACCCGGCCGGCACTTCCGACACCTACGAGTATTCCGAATACGACTCCAAGGGCCCAGCGTTCTGGCTGAAGGTGAAAGGCGACTCGATGACGGCGCCTGCCGGCCAGAGCATCACCGAAGGCACGCTGATTCTGGTGGACACCGAAGCCGAGGCTCTTCCCGGCAAGCTGGTGGTGGCCAAGCTACCAGACAGCAACGAGGCGACATTCAAGAAGCTGGTGAGTGACGGCGGGCAGTGGTTCCTGAAGCCGCTGAACCCTGGGTACCCGATTCAGCCTTTCAACGAGAACTGCCGGATCGTGGGTGTGGTGGTGCAGGCGTTGCAGAAATTTTACTGATGCCGTCTTCCACCGGGAATCCGTCGATCTCATGAAAGAGCAGAGTTTCTGGGGTTTGGTCGTCGCAGGCCAGGGCAAGATGGATTGCACAATCCTCCTCCCGGCGCCGCAGAGCAAAGGGTTTATGAAGAATTTTATGGATGAACTGTATGAACTCTACCCCTTCATTCCGCGTGAATCTCAAAAAGCTTGAACGCTTCATAGCTGAGAAAACAAAAACCGAAAAATGCCCATTTTGCGAATGCGAGGATTGGTCGATCCCTACATCTGGGACGATTGCACTTAGCTCAATTCCATGGGGGAGGCCGGACGGAAACCTTTTTCCAGCGGGGATACCGGTCCTGACAATGGTCTGCAAAAATTGTCACTTTGTGCGAATGATGGCAATGCATGATGCGGCGGTACAGCAGGCCTTGACAGGAGATGATGATGCTGAGCCACTCTGATTTAGGCCTTTCTTTACAGACAGCGGATGCAAGATCACTGCTGGACGAGATGCCTCAGGCAGATTTCAACACTTCAGAGATAGACTGGATCAGCATTGCCATGCACGGAAGGAGAGGAAGCTTTTCTTTCGAGCCAAGCTTCCACCTCTATCATGACTCAAGGAGATTCAGCGCCCCACTGCTGGCTTATAACTTTGACGATGTCGCAAATGATCATGTGTACGGTGGTGTGAGCGTTCGACCAAGAAATTTCGAAAGATCGGATGACAAACAGCCAAGTCAAAGCGAAACTAGAGTCATGAATGAGATTACGCGGGAAGAGTTTAACGCGAAGCTTGAGGCCATCGAAGCCAGGATGGACGCAAGAGTCGAATCTGTGTCATCTAAAATCGACGCATTTCTTGCTACGCAAGCCGCCGTACAAGTTGAGCGCGATAAGGCGCAAGCTGAACGTGACAAACGGTTTGAGGACCTGGCTGAGCGGGCCACCAAGGCGGCTGAAGGCGCCGAGGAAGCAGCCAAGCAGGCAGCGACGGTGAAATCCAATTACTGGGCGGCAGTAGGAGTTCAGCTCCTGGCTGTAGCTGCAATTTTGGTTGGGGCGTATTTCGCAACACAGGCGAACACCCTCAGCGCCATATCTACCACCCTTTCTGCCTTCCAGGCAGGCAAGGCAGAAGCGGCACCAACACCACCTGCGCCACCGACGCCGCCTTCCTCAACCAAATGAAGAAGCCCGGCCCAGCGCCGGGCTTCTTGTTTCTGGCCTACCAGCCTCTCCTCGGCAGCTCACGGGCAGCACCTCGGCCTCACCCTGGATGCGCCGGCCGGCCAGGCGCCCGTCATCATCCCTGGCCCGTGGAATAGTGACGAATAGCCATAAATGGTAGAGTGCCAGCTCTACTATGGGAGGGATCCAATGAAAGGGCTGGGAACGCTTGCGCTGATCGTGGGAGCGCTGTGGGTGGCATTCGCGTTGAACATGGATGTTTCTGTAGCATCCGGTACCGGCGGCCGAGTGAGCAACCTGGGTCTGATGGCGGACCGACAGATCCACACCATTGTTGGCGGAATGATAACGCTCGCTGGCCTGTTGATGGTTCTACTGGGTGGTAAACGCTCCCCTACTCCCACCCAGGTGGAGACAGACACGCGCCCCTGCCCTTTGTGCGCCGAAACCATCAAGAATGCAGCGATCAAGTGCAAGCATTGCGGTGCGGATATTGAGGTCCGTCAGGAATCACGCGAGCCTCGCCAGCTTGAGTCGGCCCCAGAAGAGCTAACAAACGGAACTCAAGCTCAAGCGCAAGACTCGGCGAGAAATCCTGGCTTTGGCTTTTTGTCATTATGCTTTGGTTTGGTCGCTGTTATCGTTGGTGGAGTCCTGTTCCGGGTTCTTCCGGCTGATACCGCGGCGAGCAGAACGCCAAAATCTGAAGCTTACAGGCCTGTAGCAGATGAACAGATAAAGCTCGACTCGGCAGCGTTCGGCTGCATGCTTACGTCAGACTTTGATCGAGCATTAGATCACTATGGTCGTTCAGAATACTCGGCATGGGCCGAGATCGCGGGAGGCAAAGGTTGCTTCTACCAGAGCAATGTCAATCCTGATATCTCATGGACGGTCATGCAAGTGCGCGATGACCTGATGCAGATCGGCCTGAAGCGCGCATCTGAGTATTCCAAAGACCCCGAGCTTGGCAGGTTCAATTACTGGACTGCAACCCGCTGGGCGCAGCAACCTTCCAGTCCCACACCGAAATAGCCAGGTCTTCCCCCAGTCGAGATCAAGAGCCCGCCAAGAGCGGGCTTTTTAACGCCCAGGGAAAGAGGTGAAGCAGAAATATGCATAAACGCATAAATATTTAGCACGCCCCATTGCCAATTGCCGTCCTTACCAATACTGTTTATTTATACAGTACTGGTAAGGAGTACCACATGTCGCACCTCGGTTTTACCACCACAAGATCTGCCTCGTCATACGAGGCTGTAGGCCGGCGCCTGCAAATGCTGATCACCTCACCCAAAGTCCAGAAAGTCCAGGCGGTGACGGTCGCCAGGCTTGAGCACGAAAACCCGGAGGACTGGCAGCGCCTGCTCGATGAGATCAGAGAGACCGCCGGCGTGAGAGTGGAAGCCCTGGGAACCGACCAGGTCAGGATCGGATGGCGAGAGTACTGCGACGCATAAATGAGCCCGCTCAGTGCGGGCTTTTTATCGCCTCCCATAAAAATATGGGAATACCCATTGACGACAAATATGGGAACTCCTATATTTCACCTCAAGCCAGCACCCACCCCGCCGGCCAGCAGCGAAAGCTGCGCCGCTCTTTACACAACCAGCGCCATGCCCGACTACCCGGCCTAGCCGGTTAGGTCACTCCCGGCTCCATCGGTGGGAGGACAGTAAACCGATGAACAAAACCGCACTTGCCTCTACTGGCGACCGGCGATCCGACAGGCCCGAAAGCCTGCCCACGCGCAGACCACTGCGACGGCGGACGAGGTGTTGACCGAACTGAGCGAATGACCCGGCAAGCGGGTGCGGAGATACAGATTTCACTGGCTGGCCTTCTCGCGAGGGCCAGACGGGAAATCAACCGGGAGTCATCACGATGGACACGATCACCAACGGCGCATGGAAGGGTCACTTGGGTCGCGGACTGGCGCCGCGGGAGCTGCAGTTTCTACTGTGGATCGCCCAGGGCTTCACCTCGAAGGAGATTGCCCGGGAAACCGGCATTGAAGCCGGTACCGTCAAGAAGCGACTCACCAACGCCATGTTCAAGATGGGCGTCACCCGGCGCACGGCCCTGGTGGCCGAGGCCATGAAGCGCCAGATCATCACCCCGGCCTGCTTCATCCTGGCCGCACTTATCGCCATTCATTCGCTGATCAGCGACGACGAAATGCGCCGGGACCGCCGAGCGCCGGATAGGCGTGTGGCCCATGTCCGGGTTGTGCGCCGCGCCGAAAGCCATGAACTGGTGGGTTGAGCGCCGATATCGACGATCACCGTCACTCGGGAATTGCTTGCCCGATAGTGATGTTCTTGCTCCCGCATTTACAAACTGGCACGAGTGCTTCGGATCGCCCTCGATAGTACTCGTAATCGCTTGCGGGCACGGTATTGAAGCCCTCCCAACGCGTCTCTGTACGCCCCGGTCATCTAAGCGACTGACCTGAACACCTTCATAGTCACAATCGCTGCATGTGGCTTTGAACCTGCTTTCATCCCAGCTCATTTGACTCTCCTCGGCACCGAAGACCTGCTCCAAATATAGCAGCGACAAATCTTCTCCTTCCCCGCCTCTACCCGTCAGCACTCGCCCTGGGCCCATCGGCAAACAGCAGGAGGCATGAGTGCTGACGAATACAGGTGAACAACCCGCCACCCTGGAGGCGACTATGTCAGCGCTACGAAAAGCCCAGTTTGAGTATGAAAACCGACTACCGCCTCCGGTCAGTGAGGACGATCTGGCCGAGGTCGAGTGGATCGAAGCCAATGCCGACCGGCTGCTGGCCGGCTACCGAGTCGACTGGGGCTACCGGCCCGGCGACAAAGGCCAGGTCACCCAGGCCCACTTCGCGAAAGCAGTGCAGGACCACGTCAACCAGCGCCAGATTGATGGCCTGGATGAGCAAGACGCCCTTGGCCAACTCGTCATCGCCGCCTCGGGCTTCGCCAGTGCTGGCTCGCTGCTCGATCTGGCTAACTACCTGGTCGGCGGCAAGCAGGCGCTCAAGGAGATCGCGGTAGAGCTGCTGAAGCCGCAAGCCGAACAGGCAGTGGCAGCACAGCAGGAGCAGGACCGCCTTGAACGGGAGTGCGGATTTTGAGCCCGCACATTCTGATCGATCAGGCTCTTGAGGGCCTGGAAGATGATGACTGCCCTGACGAGAACGAGCTCCTGGTACAGGGCCTCATCACGCGACTGTTCACCGACGGCGCGATAACGACCGAAGAGTTTAACCACTACTGCAAGCGCCTAATGCTGATTCTGCGGCGCAAGGAGACGGCATGACCATCATCGCCGGATCGTTCGCAGGAATCGCCGAAGCCCTGAGAAATCGGGGCTTCTTGCTCCTGGCGGACGTGAAATGGATTGAGCAGCCCTGCCGGCTCGCCGGCCGCTGGACTTGCAAGGTGGCGGCATGACCCAGGCCCAGCGCCGACGGCGCCTCATGATCTGGCGCGGCTCATTCCCCGCCCTCGCCCTCTTCACCTTCTTGATGCTCCTCAGCGCTCTCGCTGATCGCGTCACCCAGTAACCAACCCATTCTATCGCTGCGCCAGGCGCAGCAAGGAATCCTCATGTCCGCAGCACAGCAAGTCATCTCGATTGACGACATCTCGGCCGCCAACGCCCCGGCAATTTACGTTGCCGGTGGACTGCTCCCTTTCTTCGACAAGGTGAAGGCCGAGGTGACAGGCGAGGTGCCAGACCTGACCACCCGCAAAGGTCGTGAGCGCATCGCCAGCCTGGCAGCAAAGGTCAGTAAGTCTAAGTCTGCAGTTGAAAAGCCCGGGCGCGATTATCTGCGCCACCTGAAGGAGCTGCCCAAGGTCGTCGAGGCTGAGCTTCGGGACTTCGTGACCAAGATGGACACCCTGCGGGACGAGACTCGCCGACCGCTGACCGAGTGGGAGGAAGCAGAAGCCGCACGGGTCGCCAAGCATGAGCAGGCAATTGAGCAGTTGAAGGCTCAAGGCGCCGAGCTTGGCTCGCTGACCAGCGAGGATTTGCTGGCCCGAATCGGAAGCATCGAGGCTGTCGCCCTGGGCGATGCTTGGGAAGAATTCGCCGCTGAGGCTGGTCAGGTGAAGGACCAAGTGCTGAGTGCGCTACGAGCCGCGTTGATCTCCCGGCAGAAATACGAAGCCGAGCAGGCGGAACTGGCCCGGCTTCGCGCTGAATCCGAAGCCCGAGAGAAAGCTGATCGTGAGGCGCAGATCGCACGGGAAGCAGAAGAGCGCGCCCGGCGAGAGGCAGAAGAACTTGCCGCAGCCGAGCGCGATGCAGCTGCTCGACGGGAACATGAAGCGCAGAAGGCCGCTGAGCATCGCGAGCTGGAATTGAAGCTGCAGGCCGAAAAAGCCGAGCGTGCACGGCAGCAGGCCGAGACTGATCGTATCGCAGCGGAGCAACGGGCCGAGCAGGAGCGCTTGGATTCTGCGCGCCGGGCCGAACAAGCAGCCGAGCAGGCCCGTCTGGATGAGCAGCGTCGCGCCAAGGAGGCTGCCGACGAAATCATCCGCCAGCAGAACGCCCGCGAAGCCGACGAGGCCCACCGTCGCAGCGTCAATCGCGCCGCCCTGGAGGCGTTCATCGCCGGCGGCATGCCGGAAGCGTGTGCCAAGCAGGCTGTCACCCTGATCGCCCAGCGCAAGATCCCCAACATCACCATCCAGTACTGAGGTTGCCATGAGCAATGTATCCAGGGTCGAGCCCATTTCTCAGGCGCCGACCGTCACTACCGAGTCGGTCACCATCCTGCAGATTATCCAGCAGGTCGCCATGTCACCGAGCGCCGACATCGACAAGATGGAGCGCTTGATGGTCATGCACCAGAACATCCAAGCGCAGCAGGCCAAGCAGCAGTATGACGAGGCACTCGCCGCGATGCAGGAGGAGCTGCCAGTCATTGGCGAGCGCGGCGGCATCAAGGACAAGAACGGTCGTATCCAGAGCACCTACGCGCTGTGGGAGGACATCAACGAGATGATCAAGCCGGTGCTTGCCCGCCACGGCTTCGCCCTTTCCTTCCGCACGCCACGCAGTGAGCGCGGCATCGAGGTAGAGGGGGTGCTGAGTCATCGCGCCGGCCATCGCGAAACGACTTCGCTTGTGCTGCCCGCCGACACCACCGGAAGCAAGAACGGCGTCCAGGCCGTGGCATCGAGCGTGAGTTACGGGAAGCGGTACACCGCCGGTGCACTGCTCAACTTCACCACCACCGGCGAGGATGATGACGGCAACGGCGCAGTTGTGACGCCTAGGGTTACCTCTGTGCAGGCAGCACAGTTGGCGATGCTGCTCGAGCGTTGCAGCGAAAAGGCCAAGGCCACTTTCGCCAACATCCACGGCACCCCATCAGCCGTCGAGAAGGCGGCCTTTGACCAAGTGCTCGGCATGCTCACCAAGTCCGCCAAGCAGAACGAATCGGCAACCGAGGAGACGCAGAATGCAGATAATCACTGACGTTGAGCAAGGAACTCCGGAATGGCTCGCCCTGCGACTGGGGATCATCACCTGCTCCGAACTGGATTGCCTGCTGGTCGCCGGAAAAGGTGAAGCGGGCTTCGGCGTGGCCGCCTTCACCTATATGGACCAGTTGATCGGTGAGCGTATCACCGAGGAGGCAGCAGAAATTCCATTTCAGACCAAGGCGACGATCCGTGGTCATGAACTCGAGGGCACAGCTCGCCTGCTTTACGAAGACCTCGAAGGCATCAAGACCCAGCCAGCCGGGATTATCCTCAATCACGGCATAGGGTACTCGCCCGACGCTCTGGTCGGAGATCGTGGGCTCACGGAGATCAAGACCAAGCTGCCGAAATTCCAAGTCAGCGTCATCCTGGCTGGCGAGGTGCCAAAAGAGCATATGGCCCAGTGTCAGGGTGGCTTGTGGGTTTCCGAGCGCGAATGGCTGGACTTCATCAGCTACTGGCCCGGGATGCCCCTGTTCGTCAAGCGCGTCTATCGCGACGAGGCGATGATCCGGAAGCTTTCCGAGCGCGTGAAGACCTTCTACGAAATTCTCGACGATCGCATGAACCGCGTTCTAGGAATTGCAGCATGACCGACAACTACATCCTGGCCGGCGACGAGCGCCAGGCCAAACTGGAGGCAGCGAAAGCTGCCTTCTTCGCGTCAGGAGGTTGCGCCACTGAGTTGCCGACCTACCGCACTGCCCCGCTGCCGGCCCGCAGTTCGCGGATCGACCCTGACACTGTCCTGGTGCGCAAGCGCCGCCGGCCAAGCCCGGCAGAACGCCAGGCCCTGCGCAAGATGGCGGACGCCCTATGAGCAAGCGCAAGCCATGCAATCGGCGAGTCCAGATCGAGCGCAGCATGCGGGCCTTGGTCAACACCAACCATGCCGCCGTGATCAACATTGACCCAAGCGGCCTTCAGATCATGATCAATTGGAAGAACGGCAAGCAGATCCTTTCGATACCGGTTTCCGACGCCCTCTGCGACATTGCGCACCGTTGGACGATATACATCGCCGGCATATGCATTCGCCAGGATGGGACCGAGTACATCAAGTCAATCGACATCAAGCCGGACGGCGTGCACATGGTGGAAAGGCTTTCGGATGTTCTTGAGCATTTCTACAAAGAGGTGAAGGCCGACTGCAATCCGATTCACTTGGTAGGCATGGGCTGGCTGGCCGTCCCCGGCGAAAGGACAGTAACGGAAGCGCAACTGTCATCGCTGTTGGCTTCGGTTGGCGCCTGGCGCCAGGCCAAGGTCGCAGCATGAGGCGAATCAACAACCGAGTGCAGCAGCGTCGAAGCCAGTTGCACATTCACCTGCCGCCCAGCGGCTTACAGGAGGTTCTCGATGGCTATGGCCCAGGCCGAGCGCGATCGGCGCCGGCGCAACAAGTCGGCAGCACTGCAGGAAGAAGACCTGCGCTTGAAGGTTCGACCAGGGACTAAGCAGGCCCTGCTGGAACTGATGGCGTGGGCCGGTATTGAGGAACAGGGCGAGGCGATGACGCTGATGATTCATCACCTACATGCGCTTGGACCGTGTGGAGCGCTTCCGCTGCTCACGCCTCCGCACCACGAAATTACGGTGTCACCGTCCGTAGCGCTAAGACTGGAAAATTTCCGAGCGAGGCGAGCGTTAGGCCTTGATTGCGATCAAGCATAAGGATTTTGCGATTCACGAAGCAGTGTGTAGTGGTCAAACAAAGCGGACACCTTTTGGGCGGCCAAGTGCGCGCTTTCGATCAGCAAGTCTTCCATTTTTCCTACCAATCCGTTGCCATCGAAAACAGACTTGTCGTTAGCGTACTCAAGGTAAATCTGCTTTACGGCCTCCAAGAGCTCTTCAGCATGATCCCTGAAAAACTGATCGTTCTCCTCAGGTAGCCTAAAAAAATCCCAGTCCACCCGAGCGTACTTACGACGTTCGAAAACGACAACGGTGATATGTGTGTCTGCTTTCTTCCAGCTTCCATTCGAGAAAGTTTGAACAGCCATTTTTGTTCCTCTGATTAGGCCTGATCCTCCTCTCTCGTAATACCCCATCCAAACCCAAATTGCCACCATGCCGACCAGGCGCCGGAGGAAACCCCATGCCCATTCTCAACGCGGTAATCCACCAGATCGACAAGAAGCCGGACGGCAGCCCAGCGGTGCTGCACCTGGCGAACGACAAACTGCCCGACTCCCAGGCGATGGACAACCTGATGTTCGATCTGAACGGCAACTACAACGCCAAGCAGGGCAAGGCATGGGGCTTCTTTCACGCCGAATCCGGCGCATACCCGTTCAGCGGCTGGCTGAGCAAGTTCACCGCCGACGAGGTGGGCTTCGTCGAATTCACCAGGACCGCGGCCGAGCACCTGACCAAGCTGCTGGAAGAGTCGAACCTTTCCACCGGCGGGCACGTCCTGTTCGCCCACTTTAGGCAGGGCATGACGGACTACCTGTCGGTCGCGATCCTGCAGCAGGTTGAGACGGTGGCCGTGGCCCACGACCTCACAGTCGCGGTGTCCCGCCATCTCGACGCCAGCGCCCTCTCCTTCGCCGCCCGTATCAACCTGAGCGAGTGGAAGAACAACCCGGCATCGAGGCAGTACATCTCGTTCATCAAGCCGAAGGGCGGTCGCCGCGCCACCGCCTACTTCCGAGACTTCATCGGGATGACCGAGGGCATCGACGCCGCCGGCGAAACCCGGACCCTGCTCAAGGCCTTCAGTGACTTCGTCGAGAGCGAGGACCTGGCCGAAGACGACGCCCGCGAGAAAACCCAGGCCCTGGTCGATTACGCTTCGGCCCAGGGCAAGATCGGCTCCAAGGTCAGCCTGGAGGAGCTGTCTGCCCTGCTGGACGAGGACCGCCCGGCCAACTTCGCCGAGTTCATCCGGAACAAGGACTACGGCCTGTCGCCGGAGATTCCCGCGGACAAGAAGACGATCAACGACTTCCGCCGCTTCACCGGCCGCATCGAAGGCCTGTCGATCAGCTTCGAGCAGCACCTGCTCGGCAACAAAGTCGAGTTCGACGCAGACGCCGGCAGCCTGCTACTGACCGGCCTGCCCACCCCGCTGATCGACCAGCTCAAACGGGCCACCGCGTAAGCACCACATCACCCTCTCCGACCGCCCTGCGCGGGCGGCAACTGAATGGGAAAAGACCTATGCCACAGATCAACCGCAGCGCCAGCATCATCTTCGGAGATGCCGAGATCATCATCCGCGAGCAGCACCCTGGTCGTCAGTCATGGGATCAAGAGAAGGCTTGGGAGCGCGAGTATCGCAACCAGGTGCTGAAGCGCATAGTGCAGACCCTGAACCGCCTGGGCTGGACCTGCGCCATGCCAGAGCTGCGTGAGCGCGACAAACCCGACCATTACGGTATCGCGGAGAACTTCCGGCGCAACGAGCGTCTGTGCAGCAAGGGAGACCTCAAGGCCGATCTGAAGCTGTCTGGCGCGACGATCACCTTCCAGATGTTCCAGAACGTGAATGCACCTGATCGTCCCGACCATGACGGTCGGTACCAGCGCGATAAGGAAATGCACATGCCCTACGTCATGCGCCTGGAGATGGAGCGTACCCGCCGACGCATTCGCACCTATCTCTGCAACGTGTTCAGCGGCTACTACTTCGACGAGGAGTGGATGCGCCAGCATGAGCGAAAAGTCGGACCAGGCCACCTCACCGCCTTGGAGCGCGTCCAACTCCACTACGAAAGCAGCATGCACTTCAAAGGGGTCGACTGGGACAAATACAAGGCCGGCTCGTGGATGAGCGGTAATGTGGAGTCAGCAGATGGCTCTGTGCTCGAGCATGGGCAAACCGTCTGGTTTACCGATCACAAAGGCCGCTGGCAGCGTGGCCAGGCGCTCTACAACATCAACAACATGTGGTGGGTCATCACCGGCCCGTACAGCTACACCAACCTCTGGTGCGGTGAACTTCATACAGTGCCACCCGAGCTGCCCATGGTTAAAACGAACCTAACTCGGCGGCGGAAGCGTCTGGAGACACTGATGTCCAAGGCAGCGGCCGAGCTGGACTTCAAACGCGCCGAGGTTCTGAAGAACATCCTGTTCCCGCCTGACCAGGCGCTGTACATGATCTGGAGCGACCGCCACGGCGGGGCCTACTTCGGTCCGAGCTACAGCGGCTACACCAGCGACACGAACAAGGCTGGCAAGTATACCCGCGCAGAGCTGAAGCCCTACCTGGGCGATGCCGACGAGAAAGACCACCTCCGCGCCGTACCGGTTCGGAATGTCGCCTGACCCTCCTGCGACGCCCGAGAGTACGCTACCCGTTCAGTGAGTAAGCCGAACGGTGCCGCGGTAAACTAAGGGCGGAATTTTTCCATCAACATTTGCTCAAGCTCGGCTCTGGTTGAGGCATATAGGTGCCGAGCAGATTCAGTAACGTCACGTGCCCCTAAAAAGAACTCCTGCTCACTCCCACTCTCTGCAGCATCGGCAAATAGCATGGCTATTTTGATGGGATCATCAACCGATCGCTTGTTAAAAACGTTTGAAGATCCGACAAAATTTTCTGCTTCGGCAGTAGTTAAAAAAACTAACGCCGTGCTCCATGCCCTATTGTAAATTTCCAATACTTCAAGCCATCTCCGGCGAGCCTCATCCTCTGCATTTCGACGCACCTCAATGTCTTCAGCGGAGGCGCCTTTAAGTAGGCAATAGCACCTCTCCTGAAGCGCCAATAGGTAAGCCCTGAAAAGATGTAACGAGGTTGCCGCATCCTTCAGTTCCCGTAGCGCTTTGAACCTTTCGGTGTGTTTGAACTGCGAACGCCAACCGGTGAGCGCGATGACGGCTACTACCGCAGTAACGGAAGTAGCTAGAAAGCTCAACAGCTCAAATGCAGCTCTAATTTGGGTTGAAGTGTCTTGCGAAGTTTGCATGCCGAGGCCTATCGCAAGCCCGAACAACACCAACAGCAGACATCCCCCTAGCACGACCCTGTCCATTTTGCTTCCCCTGCAAGAAAGCCGGGAAGCATATCACCGCATTTCAAAGATGACCGCCACCCGGCGCGGGCGGCGCCCGCATGGAGCACCCATGACAAAGTTCTATTACCAGATCAAAGGCCGGTACCCGGCCACGAATACGTTCGGCGAGACACACTGGTCCTGGCCACCAGTGTTCAGCGGTATGGTTGAGGCAAGCGACAGCAAGGGTGCCCGTGGCGCCGTTGAAGAGATGTACCAGCGCAAGTTCCCTATGCGGGTGCTGAAGAAGGACATGGAGCAGAACGAGTACCTGCTGCACATCCAGCAGATCGGCGAGCACGACACCTACCTCCTGAGCCGGTTCGAGGACAAGGCGTGCAAGGAGTGCGGCACGGTGTTCAAGCTGATCGACAAGTACAACGACCCCTATACAGAGACGAAGAGCCACGACTACTGCACCGAGGCGTGCCAGAAGGCCGCGGTCGGGCGTGAGCTTTCGGAGTTCCGCCTGGCGAGCGAGGGCCGGTCACCGCCGGTGATCTACCAGGTGCGGCAGAAGTCTACCGGCCGAGTCTACGTCGGCCAGACCACCCAGCCGTTCACCCTTCGCTGGTGGCAACACCTGAGCAAACCCAGCGAGTGCAAGTTCCACACGGCCCTGGGCAGCACGGACATCACCGACTGGGAATTCTCGGTCCTCGAGGTGATCGTCTATCCAGACGAGTGCAAGGACCGGGCGACCTACATCACCCAGCGGGAGGCCTATTGGGTCGACACGCTGTCGGCGGTAGAGACCGGGTTCAACACCGTTCGGCCATCAGCGGCGACGGCACATGCCGCCCAGGCGGTGCTGCTATAGAGTGCCAATCGGAAGAAAATCTACCTGTCCAACTCAAGCCGATAGTCAGCGCCAACCCCAAAGCGGAAAAGGACCTCCTTGGGGGCATGGATCGAGAAGAACACCCAGTGCCCTGTTCCGTCTGATTTTGGTTCATTGTCAGCAATGTATCGGGACACCTCGCTCTCAGATATTCCGAGAGCCTCCGATAGTTCTGTCTGGGTCATCTTCCGCAGTTCACTCACAGCCCTGCCCCTCCCCCGGCTCCATGCCGGCCATCAATCAATAGCCCACTTCAACGAATCACGCCAGCCGGTGTCGGCAGGCGCCTGGATGCCTATGGAAAACAACGAGCTTGCCCCCACAGCCGAAACCGTCACGCAGTTCACCGCCCCTGACATTCTGTTCGTAGCTAACCACTCCGGCGGAAAAGACAGCCAGATCCTGCTGATCAACCTGCTCAAGGTGGTGCCGGCCAGCAACATCCTGGTGGTGCACGCATCACTGGGTCCGATGGAATGGCCGGGCGCCATGGAGCTGGCCCGTGACCAGGCGGCGCAGGACAAGCTGCCGTTCATTGTCGCCGAGGCAACAAAGACCCTGCTGGAGATGGTAGAACGTCGATTCGAGAGCCGGCCCGAGGTTCCGAGCTGGCCCTCTGCGTCGACGCGCCAATGCACCAGCGACCTGAAGCGCGGCCCGATACAGCGCGAGGTGCGCCGGTACGCCAAGGCGAACGGTTTCAAAACCATCATCAACTGCTTGGGGCTGCGTGCTCAGGAATCACCTGGACGGGCCAAGCGCAAGGTGTTCAGTCGAATGTCGATCAGCAACTCAGTCCTGACTTGGTACGAGTGGCTGCCGGTGCATGAGATGAAGACCGATGAGGTGTTCGCCGGGATCGCAGCGGCCGGACAGAAGCCGCACTACGCCTATGCCCTGGGCAATGATCGCCTGAGCTGCGTGTTCTGCATCATGGCAAGCAAGAGCGACCTGAGGAACGGCGCCAAACATCAGCCAGAGCTGCTGCAGCAGTACGACGCGCTGGAAAAGCGAACCGGCTACACCATGCACATGAGTCGGGTCCCACTGGTCGAGCTGGCTGCCTGAGAGGTCATAACCTACTGAGCTGGACGCCCCTAGTAATCATGAGCAGGAGTTACATCAATGGTCGTAAAGGTCGCCCCGTATGCAAGCAAGTGTGACCTGCACTCA
Source organism: Pseudomonas sp. Tof1 (assembly GCF_055390395.1). Classification (NCBI taxonomy): domain Bacteria; kingdom Pseudomonadati; phylum Pseudomonadota; class Gammaproteobacteria; order Pseudomonadales; family Pseudomonadaceae; genus Pseudomonas; species Pseudomonas sp. Tof1. The sequence goes on from NZ_AP024344.1 coordinate 3,758,910, forward strand.
TCCAGGGTTTGACTGTTTCTCGTCGACGGGTAGTAAACGGTGGCGGCCTGAGGTGAAGGCCTGCAGAAGTGGCTGATCTCCCAGTAGTAGCGGCCCACGTGAGGCGGCAAGTCTTCAGAGTAAGAGACGCGCCCCTTAACAAGGTGGTCCAGGCCCTCGACACGAAATACATGCTCTTCAATGACTCGGTAAGTTTTCACGGTCATTCCTGTTCTCCTTCGGCCCTATGCCGAGCCATCAACCAATAGCCCATAAACCCTAATCACGCCACCCCGGCGAGGGAGGCGTATGCCCTGGAGATCACCATGCAAGCAGTCATTTACGCTGGCCTGCGAAACGGCCAGCGCGACCAGGCAATCTACGACGCCCTGATGTGCAAGCACGTCAAACAGGTGGCCGAGGAATTCAAGCTCGCGCCAAACACCATTCGGGCCGCCGCAAAGCGGATTGAGAACGTCACCGTCTTCGATCTGACCCTCATGGGGGGGTAAACCGATCCCTGTCGGAAAGGTTGCTGCCGACTGCTTCAACCAGGCAGCCCTGGGCGCCTACCGAAACTACCGCGGGACCTTCCAAAACCTCGACCTCCCCTGCTGGGTGATCACCGACGGCTCGCAGAAGATCGAGGTGATCGAGCTTCGCAAAATCGACGCTGGCGAAATCGCACCGTAATGCGATCACCTGTTCTGCGAGCGATCAACTATCAGGTCATGTATTGATGCCTCGGGCTGGGAAACTACGGGTGCTTGTCCTGATCTTGATTGCGTCGCCAGGTATTGCTGAGTTCTGACTGTATGAAAAACACGATTAGCCTTCTGCATATCCTTAAGCAGATGTCGGTTTACCGAGTAACGGCCACATGACGGACATTTGAAGTCGTAGAAGTTGCCTACCGGAAAAGCCTTGTCAGCGCTCCCATTGCACACAACACATACAGCAATGCTCATATCCACCTCCCTGCGAATGACCATTCAACTGTAGCTGATCCCTTCAAACAACCACCGACTGGGTGTCGCCCAGCGAGGTATCCCCATGCCCACAGAAAACCAATCCAGCAACACCGAGAAATCGCTGACATTCACCGAAAATTCCCTCACCACTGCTCTGGAAGGCGTCCAGGCCCTCCATGAGATCGGCTGCGAGCTGATAGCTGGAGCTGTTTTTCAGCAGGCCGTCGACCATCACCAGGGTAAACCGGTGGGCTGCGATCACGAATGGACCGACGACGGAGAGTTCCTTCTCGTCTGCACCAACTGCGGTGCGCAAGAGGATCACAACCCAGGCTGGCGGGACATGGAGACCGCGCCGCGTGACGGCTCCATGCTGCGCCTGCTCGTCGAATTCACCGACCACTCGACCGAAGACGAGGAACAGGCTGCCACCATTGGCGCCAACAACTTCGACAACGACGGCGAGGATCGCTGGCAATTCGCCGGCTGGTGCTGGGATCACGACCACTTCACCGAGGGCAAGGGGAGTCCGGTCGGCTGGCTGCCGATGCTCGATCCTCCCAAGTCCACAAGCAGCGGCGAGGTCGAGTTGCTGAAGTCAGACCTGCGCATCGCCAACGACACCGCCGCCCTGGGCGTGAAGATGCTGGCCGAGCGGGAGGCGCTCCTCGATCGCCTGCGCAACCACTTGATCGCCAAAGGCGTGCTTGGCGAATTTGGGCCGGAGCTATTCCAAATCCTGAACATCGAAGCCCCTGAGCGAGCAGCCAGGCCGCCAGCGCAGAGCCGAGCGCGCCAATCAACTAAAGCAGAGAGACTACCCCTGTATCAACTGGATACCCAAGGGTGGGACTTGAAATCAAAAAGCTGAGCCAGGAATCAAAGGACCTACGGTGACACTCAACTGCAGCATCCCAGAGAACGCCCTCCACCTCGTCCGATGCGATCAAAACCATCAGTCTTGAGTTGCAGGCCTCCAAATCAAGGAGGTGTCGGTGAGCGTTTAACCGAAAATCATCTTTGCTACACATTGGACAGATGCCCCCAAAGGACTGACTCGGAATTACGAGTCGATGTTCCTGTGGAGCCACTATGACATCAAAGTGGTAAAGCCACACCAGAATGTCAGACGTTTCGTATTCATTTCCCTATCAGGAGTACATTTGTACTCCTTCCGCTGTAACTCCTCTACCCCCCCATTTCAGCCGCGGCATAGCGGCAAGGACAAGTGCGCCCATGGAAAAGAAAAAGCTTGGCCCGGACCATTATCGCTACGTCGACGAGCTCGACCCGAAAGGCCTGGAAGTCACCTGCAAGAAGTACGTGGTCATCGGTGAAACCGAGCAGTGCTGGTACATCGTTGATGAGTTCCACGAAAACCTATTCAGAGGCTCGCAACGTGAATCCCTGCTGAAGCAGCACCGCAAGCGCGTACTGAAGGATGGCGGGGAGTACGGACGGCGATTCGCATACACCGACAAGGCTCTGGCGCTGCGCTCTTACAAGCAGCGCAAGTCCTGGCAGATCCGACATGCCCAGCTTTCACTTGAACGAGCCCAGGCCGCCATCGCGTATTTCGGCGATACTCGGACTGAGAGCACCGTTCCACCTGACCGCCTGATGGTTCCTTGCGAATTCATCCAGGGCATGAACTGGAGCGAATGCTGATGATCGCCCTCGCCTACATGGCCTACCTGGTCTACAGGGGGCCAAGGCCATGAGCGAACACAGCACCAGAGAATTTTACTCTGTCGATCAGGCCTCCCGGCATGCCGCTGAGTGGTGCAGGCGCCATCCGGCATGGCGCCGGATCTGCGATATTCCCGATAGCTCTGTGTTTTATAAAACCTACGACGAGATTCCGAAACGAGAGCGCGCCTACTGGGAAGAGAACGGTGGCGAGGAGTGTTGGCGGGAGTTCGGGGCCTCAGAAAGCAAGGTGCAAACGGGGTTCATCTCCGGGAAGGGTGAGTTCTTCGACCACGTTCTCAAAGTCCCCCTCCATCACAACATGATGATGGTTTTCCGCGTTGGCAGAAGCTGGAAGCCATAAACCCTCAGCAATTCCATCCCCTCACAAACAGCCCGCCGTCCACCGTGCGGGCCAGGAGCCCTATTGCCATGATCATCGACGACGTCATGACCGACAAAATCACCCTGCACGGATTGGGCTTCGTGCAGGTGCAACTACAGGGCGATCAGCGCCTGCATGTCTGGCATCCCGAACTTCCACGGCGAGCCTGCTTCGAGCACTCGGCCATTCACGACCATCGCTTCAGTTTCACGTCCAAGGTACTGATCGGAACTCAGATAAACCACAGCTACCGGTTGCTGAATGATGTCGACGGGGAATTTGTGTTGTATCTGCACGAAGGTAAGCGCCAGGCCGGCGGAGGCCGACCGTGGACACCTGACGGGCGAGCCAACTTGCTTCACGAACGCACATCGTCGATTGAAGCCAGCAGCCACTTCAACACCTACTACGTCGAAGCCTACGAGTATCACCGCACAGAACCAGGTGGCGATGGTCGCGTGGCAACTGTCATACAGAAACACACCGAGCACCCCCTCGGTGCCCACTCGACCTGCCTCTATGGCATCGCTCCCGACACCAACTTCGACCGCTACCAGTGGCCAGCCTCACGGCTCTGGGAAGTCGTGTACGACGTGCTGATGTCCTGAATACACATCTGCCGCCGCCGGCGGCCTGGAGACAAACATGGAAATTCAAAGCGAAACGCTCGCCGAGGAAGAGCTCGCGGCGATCACCGGGTATCACCTGCCTGGGAAACAGATTGCATGGCTTGCCAACAACGGATGGCAGTACGTGCTGACTGGCGCCAGGCGCCCAGTGGTCGGTCGGGTGTATGCCCGCCTGAAGCTGGCCGGCGTGAAGCCCTCGGCCACAAACGCCGTAGCAGAAACATGGACATTGGATCTTTCGAGGGTGAGCTAAGCGATGGCAAGGAGGAAGGCGGCAAATCTAGACCTGCCGCCGAGAATGATTCGGCGGATACGGACGTTGAAAAGCGGGAAGGTCCTGACGTGTTACTACTATTGCGGCAAGACCCCAGAGGGGAAAAGGGTTGAAACCCCTTTGGGGACGAACCTCGATGAGGCGAAGGTCGAATGGGCTCGACTCGACAGGAAGGCCGTGCCCAAGCCTGTTCATCTGATGGACCGTCTTTTCGACGAGTATGAAGGCAGGGTAATGCCTGGCCTGAAGAAGGGAACGCGGGACGACTACACGAAAGGCTTGAAGAAACTGAGGGAAGCGTTCAGCGGCGCGCCAGTTGAAGCGATTACGACTCAAGTGCTGGCCCAGTACAGGGATGGCAGGACCGCGAAGGTTCGGGCAAACCGCGAACTTGCCCTGCTCTCCACGATCTTTACGCACGCCCGCGAATGGGGCTTCACGACGCAGGCGAATCCCTGCCTGGGCCTGCGTCGAAACAAGGAGGTGCCACGCGACTTCTACGCCGGCGAGGCTGTGTGGGATGCGGTTTATGCCGTGGCGCCTCAGGAGCTGAAGGATGCCATGGACCTGGCTTACCTGACTGGCCAGCGGCCAAGCGACGTCATCAAGACATCGAGCCTCGACCTAAACAATGGATTCCTGAGCATCGTCCAGGGAAAGACGGAAAAGCGCCTGCGAATTCGGCTGCACGATGGCGAGTCGGAATCAGCCTTGAGCCGATTCATCGACGAGCTTCTCGAAAGGAAGAACCTGGCCGGAATCAAAAACTCGATCCTGATAACCAATCAGTCTGGTTTGAGAATGAGCTACCCGATGCTGCGCAACCGGTGGGACGAGGCTCGAGAAAAGGCTGCTTCCATGGCTGCGGCGGATGGTGATGATGAGCTGGCGGCGACGATCAGGAAATTCCAGTTCCGGGATATCCGACCAAAAGCAGCGAGCGAAATCGAGGACATCGGGCACGCAAGTCGACTGCTTGGGCACTCGAAGGAAGAGATGACGAAGAAGGTCTATCGTCGCGTTGGCGAGATCGTCAGCCCAACCAAATGAACCTACGATGCGGAAGCGATGCATTTATTTGCGGAAGCGATTGCCATATCGCAGGCAAAGAAAAAGCCCCGTAGACGCTAATCTACGGGGCTTTGAATAGTGGAGGCCGAGGTCGGAATCGAACCGGCGTAGATGGATTTGCAATCCACTGCATAACCATTTTGCTACTCGGCCTCAGGGTCGAATCGAGCGCCCTTGCAAGCGGTGCCTGCCGCAACTCCTTGATTCTTCAGCGATCGCTACGTTGCCGTCCGTGCTGATGGCGCGCATTATGTCCTAGTTGAATGACACTGGCAACCCCCTGAATTCTAAATATTTTTTATTTTTCTGGATCAGCCCTCACCCTGCTCCCGAGCCGCCAATTGCACCAGCCGCGCGGCCAGGGCCTTGGCCTGGATCGCCACGTCGGTCACTGCCGTGCTCTCCCACCACATGCCACGCAACGGCGGGCCCATGGCGAACAGCCGTGTCGAAACATCGCCTTCGCCATCCACCACCGCACCACCAGCATCCGCCGCAATCCCCAGGGCCAATGGCCCGGGCCGAATCAACCCGCGCGCCAGCAGTTGCTGCGGCAACGGACGATCCACCCGGCGCCAGTCGTATTCGATACCGGTGGAGTTGATCAGGCCTACACCGCTGACGGTCACGGTCTGTGACTCGCCCCGTGGCCGGATGATGATGCTCACCTGCCCATCCCGCACGTCGCCCAGCCCCTTGAGCGAAGCCGCCTCGATGGTCAACCGCCCTTCCCTGTGCAGGCGCTCCACCAGTTCGGCGCTCAGCGGCGGCGAGCGGTGGTGATGGCTTTCCCACCAGGGCCGCACATGACGCACGAACTGCCGGCGCTGAACGTCGGTGGCCTGGCTCCATAACCGGCCGATATGGGCACGCACCGTGTCCAGGGGCGCCTGCCAGTCGATACCGGCCTCAATGGCCTCGATACACTGCCGGCGCACTTCGCGCAGCAGTTGCAACGGGCTGCGAAGGCTGTGGTCAGCCGCCAGGAAGTCGACCCAGGTCGGCGGCTGGCGGCGAACATGGGGCAGCAGGCCGTGGCGGGAGAAGACGCGGATCGGCCCGCGATGGCCAGCCTGTTCCAGGGAGACCACGGCATCGACCATGGTCAGGCCGGAGCCGATGATCAGGACCGTGCCTTGAGGGTCGAGGCGCGACAGGGTGGCGACGTCCCAGGGGTCGACGGCGGCGGCGTTGAGGCCGCTGGATTGTTTCTGGCGGGTGCGCGAGGCCGGGAACATGCCGGTCGCCAATACCGCATGGGCGCCGTGCAACGGCTGACCATCGGCCAGTATCAGGCGCACTCCGTCGCTGTCGCTGTGCAGGTCGACCACTTCACCGTGCACATGCTCGGCGGTCGAGCCCCAGGCCGCGCCCTGCTCCCGCGCCTCGGCCAGGCGTTGCTGCACGTAGAGGCCGAAGAGGCCCCGGGGCATGAACAGTTCGCTGACCGGCACGTGCTGCTGGTCCGACTCCGGCCAGCCGCCCTGGGCAATATAGGCCGTGAGCCACTGGGTGAGGTCGTCGGGGTTGTCCGGGTCGACGCTCATGCGCGCCGCGTTGCCGTTCAAGGTGTGGCCCAGTTCCGTGGCGCTGTAGGCTTCGCCGCGGCCGAGTTCGGCCCGCGGTTCGACGATCAGCACCCGCCGCCGCCCCGGCAGGCGCAGCAACTGCACCGCCAGCATGGTTCCGCTCAAGCCACCGCCGACGATCAGTACGTCAGCCTGCTCCGCTGCCGGCGGGATGGCGTGTGTCGCCTGTCCGCTCAGGACTTCACTCATTCTTCGCTCTCTTGTCAGTGCCTGCCCAGGTAGAAATCCTGCAGGTCGCTCCGGGCCAGCAATTCGTCCGACGTTCCGCTGAGCACCACCCGGCCAGTGTCGAGCACATGGCCGCGAGTGGCGTATTTCAACGCTACGTTAATGTTTTGTTCGGCAATCAGGAAGCTCACCTGTTGCTCGCGGTTGAGCTGGGCGACGATCTCGTAGATCTCTTCCACGATAATAGGCGCCAGGCCCATGGATGGCTCGTCGAGCAAGACTAAAGTCGGCCGGGTCATCAGCGCCCGACCGATGGCGACCATCTGCTGCTCGCCACCGGAGGTCAGCCCGGCCTGGGTCTTGCGCTTGGTTTTCAAACGCGGGAACCAGGCATACAGCCGTTCCAGGTCGTCCTGCAGCTCACGGCGGCTGAGGCCGCGGACGAAACCGCCGCTGCGCAGGTTGTCTTCCACCGTCAGTTGGCCGAACACGTGGCGCCCCTCCAGCACATGCACCAGGCCGTCGCGCACGCGCTGGTTGGGCTCCACCGCCAGGCTGTCCCGGCCCTGGAAGTGGATGCCGCCGCGGGTCACCTGCGCACGCTCGGCGCGTACCAGCCCGGAGATGGCCTTGAGGGTGGTGCTCTTGCCGGCGCCATTGGCACCGAGCAAGGCCACGATGCCGCCCCGCGGCACGCTCAGGGACACACCGGACACCGCGAGGATGCTGCGGTCGTAGATCACCTCGATGTCCTCGACCTGCAGCAGTGGCGCCAAGCCCGTTTCAATCGCCGCTTGGCCCATGGCTCACTCGCCTGCCGCGCAGGTGCGCGGGGTCAGGTTCTTTTCCTTGGCGAAGGCCGCCGACTTTTCGTCGATCAATGGCCGCAGCAGGGCGCGGTCGGCGGCGATCCAGTCGCTGACCAGGCTCCAGTGCGCGCCATCCCATTGCTGCACCCGCGCCGAGCCGCCGCCTTCGTGGTCGCTGCAGGACAGCTTGAGGTTCTGCATCAGGCCGTAGAAGCCCATGGCCTTGAGCCGGGCATCGTCGATATCCAGGTGTTCCAGACCCCAACGGCCCTCCTCCCCGTGCAGTGGCCGCTTGCCGAACTTGCCCTGGCCGGTGCGGATGGCCTCCACGGCGATGGCGGCGTTCACCAGGCCGGAGTTGTAGTACACGCTGCCAAAGTTGCTCAGGTCCTTGAGGTCGCTCTTGCCCTTGTCGAGAATGTATTGCTTGAGGCGCTTGTGGATCTCGAAGTCAGTCCCCGCCGGGTACGGCGTCAGCGCCAGGTAGCCCTTGGCCGCGGCGCCGGCCGGCAGCACGTCCTCGCTGGAGCTGGCCCAGATGTCGCCGATGATATGGTCGACCGGGAAGCCGAAGCGCGCGGCGGTCTTGACCGCCACCGGGGTCGATACGCCCCAGGTGCGCAGGAACACCCAGTCCGGGTTGAGCTGGCGCACCTGGCGCCATTGCGCCGATTGCTCGTTGCCGGGATCGGCCACCGGGATCTGGATGTTCTCGAAGCCGTACTTCTCTGCCAGCAACTTCAGCGGGCCGAGGGTTTCACGGCCGTAGGCCGAGTCGTGGTAGACGGTGGCGATCTTCTTGCCCTTGAGCTTGTCGAAGCCACCTTCGCGCTGGGCGATGTAGTTCACCAGGGTCGAGGCTTCGCTGTAGAAGGTCAGCATCACCGGGAAGTTGTAGGGGAACACCTTGCCGTCGGTGGCTTCGGTGCGCCCGTAGCCGAGTGTGATCAGCGGGATCCTGTCGACTTCCGCGCGCTCGCTCAAGGCATAGGCCGCCGGCGCGCCATTCGGCTGGTAGACCGCCACCGGCGCGCCATCCAGGCCGTTCTTGAAGCGCTCGTAGCACTCGATGCCCTTCTCGGCGGTCCACTCGGTCTCGCACTCCTGCCACACCAGCTTGACGCCGTTGATGCCGCCCTCGACCTCGTTGATGTAGTTGAGGTAGTCGATCATCCCCGCCCACACCTGCACGCCGCTGGAGGCGTAGGCGCCGACCCGGTAGGTGGCCAAGGGGAAGAACTGCTGGTCCGGCGAGGCCTGGGCCAGGGGTGCCGCCGCACCGAGGATGCTCAGGGCCAGGGCGGTGGCGGTCAGTGAACGCTTGAACAATGCACGCATGGTCGAATCGGTCTCCAGGGATGTCGGGTCGGGAAGTCAGAAGCGCAACGGCCAGTGGCGCAGCCGGTCGCGGGTATTGCCCAGCAGGCGGATCAGCCCCTCCGGTTCCTTGACCAGGAACAGGATGATCAGCACGCCGAAGATGATTTTCTGCAGGTTCTGCAATTGCCCGGCATCCACCGCACCGCCCAGCAGGGCCTGGCCGAGGTGGCTGAGCAGGATCGGCAGCAGGCTGATGAAAGCCGCGCCGATGAAGTTGCCGGCGATACTGCCCATGCCGCCGATAATGATGATGAACAGGATCTGGAACGAACGATTGATGTCGAAACTGCCGGCGCTGGCCGTCCCGAGGTAGGCGAAGGCCCACAACGCGCCGGCGATGCCGAGGTAGAACGAGCTGACGGCGAACGCCAGGCGCTTGTAGCGTGCCACCGGGATGCCGATCACGGCGGCGGCGGTGTCCATGTCGCGGATCGCCATCCAGTTGCGCCCGGTCTGGCTGTTCACCAGGTTGCGCGCGGTCCAGGTCAGCAGCAGTACCGTGACCAGAGTCAGCAGGTAGCGCCCCAGCGGCGTGTTCAGGTCCTGGCCGAACAGGCTCAGGCTCGGCGCGGAGATGGTCCCGGAGGAGCCGTAATTGTAGAACCAGGGAAACTTGACGAACAGCCACTCCAAAAAGAACTGCGCCGCCAGGGTGGTGACCATCAGGTAAAAGCCCTTGATCCGCGAGCTGGGCAGGCCGAACAGCAGCCCCACCAGCGCACTGATCACCCCGCCACCGAGCAGCGCGACAGGCAGGCCCAGCTCCGGCAGGCGCAGCAGGAACCCGTAGGTGGCGAAGGCCCCGACCGCCATGAAGCCCGCCGCGCCCACCGAGGTTTGCCCGGTGTAGCCGGTCAGCAGGTTGAGACCCAGGCCGGCCAGGGACAGCACCAGGAACGGAATCAGGATCGCGCTGAGCCAATAGTCGTTGCCCACCAGCGGCACTACGCCGAAGGCCAGCAGCAACAGGCCGATCAGGCTCCACGGCAGGCGCCGTTCAACCAGCACCCAGGGTGCCGTTTCAGTGATCACGGGAACAGACATGTTTCAGACTCGCTCGATGGCCCGCTCGCCGAACAGGCCGGCCGGGCGGATGTAAAGGAAGACCAGCGCCAGGACATAGGCGAACCAGGGGGTGATGCCACCGCCGATCAGCGGGCCGATATAGACCTCGGCGAGATTCTCGGCGGCGCCGACGATCAGCCCGCCGACGATGGCCCCGCCGATCGAGGTGAAGCCGCCGATGATCAGCACCGGCAGCGCCTTGAGCACCACCAGCGACAGCGAGAACTGCACGCCCTGGCGCGCGCCCCAGAGCAGCCCCGCCACCAGGCCGACCACCCCGGCCACCGCCCAGACGATCTGCCAGATGCGATTGAGGTGAATGCCGATGGACAGCGCCGCCTGGGTGTCGTCGGCCACCGCCCGCAGCGACACGCCGATGCGGGTCTTGTTGAACAGCAGCGCGAGCACCACCACCAGCACCAGCGCGGTGGCCGCGGCGATCAGGTCGAACTGGCTGAGCATCACCCCGTGGACGAACAGCGGCACGTCGTCGATGCCCAGGTCCAGCGCCCGCACCTGCGAGCCCATCAGCCCCTGGGCCAGGCCCTCGACAATGAACGACAGGCCGAGGGTGGCCATGAACAGGGTGATCTGCGAACGGTTGACCAGCGGCCGCAACACCAGGCGTTCGATCAGCAGCGCACCGATCACCATCACCGCCACCGTCAGCAGCAGCGCCAGGGCAAAGGGCACGCCACGCTCGTGCAGGCTGACGAAGGTCAGCGCGGCGAACAGCAGCATCGAGCCCTGGGCGAAGTTGAATACCCCGCTGGCCTTGTAGATCAGCACGAAGCCGATGGCGACCAGCGAATACAGGGTGCCGGCGAGCAGGCCGCCGAGCAGGGTTTCCAGGAAGAAGGCCATCAGTGCACCGCTCCCAGGTAGGCGGCGATCACCTCCGGGTTGGCCTGCACTTCGGCCGGCGTACCGTCGCCGACCTTGCGCCCGTAGTCGAGCACCACCACGTGATCGGACAGGCCCATCACCACCCCCATGTCATGTTCGATCAGCACCACGGTGGTACCGAGGTCGCGATTGACCCCGGCGATGAACCGGGCCATTTCCTGTTTTTCCTCGGCGTTCATCCCGGCCATGGGCTCGTCCAGCAGCAACAGGGTCGGCCCGGCGATCAGCGCCCGGCCCAGCTCGACGCGCTTTTGCAAGCCATAGGACAGATTGCCCACCGGCACCTCGCGCAGGCCCTGCAGTTCAAGCAACTGCAGGATCTGCTGGGCCTGGCGCCGAAACGCCTCGGCCTCGCGCCGCGCCCGCGGCAGGCCCAGGGCCTGTTCGAGGAAGTGGCTGCGCTGGTAGCGCGACAGGCCGGTGAGCAGGTTGTCGATCACACTCATCTTCTTGAACAGCGCATTGTTCTGGAACGTGCGACCGATGCCGCGGCGCGCGGCGTCCAGCGGATCGATACGACGAAAGCGCTGGCGTTCGAAGACGATCTCACCGCTGTCGAAGCGGTAGACGCCGTTCAACAGGTTGAGCAGCGAACTCTTGCCCGCGCCGTTGGGCCCGATCAACGCGCAGATCTCGCCGCGGCGGACGTCGAACGACAGTTGGTTGATGGCTTTCACACCCTTGAACGACAGGGATATGTCCCGCACCTGCAAAATCGGCTCGGCCACACTCATGCGCTTTTCCGTCCCGGGGCCTGGAGCCGCCATTGGTTGAAGGTTGCCGGCAGCTTCGCGGGGTGGCTCGGCTGCCAGATGTATTGCAGGCGCTGGAACCCCAGCAGGCGCCTTACGCGCTGCTTGAGCAGGCGCGCGACGAAGCGTTCGGGATGGGCCAGCGACCATTCGCACAGCCGGCGGCGCCAGGTGCCCTGGGGCGCCAGACGCTGTTCGATCTCGTCGGCCAGGCCTTGCAGGCGCTCGGGGGAAAGCAGCAACCCGGACGGCGCCACTTCACGACGATCACGGCTGGCACTGTCGCGGCTTTCGGCGAAGGCCAGGCTGTGGCCGCTGTTCAGCCATTGCTCGAGCACCACTGCCAGGCCGCCCTGCCAGCCGCTGTCCTCCTCGCTCCAGAGTTGTGGCTGGCCGGCCGGTGCGCGCCAGAGCACGATCGGTCGCGGTTCCGGGCTATCGCCGCAGAGGCCGGCGAAGTCCAGCACGGTTTGCCGTGGCAGGCCTGGCAGGCGACCCGGCAACTGGTTGGCGATCAGCACCCGGGGAGCGCTGTCCGCATCGCCGGCGGCGATCCAGTCGAGCAGTTGCTGGCGGCTGTCGACGAAGCCGTGGCTCGGGTGCAGGCGCCAGAATGCCCGGCCGAGGGCTTCGACACTCAGGTCCGGGGCCAGGCTGAAGACCCGGCCGCCAATGGAATGGGCCGCCAGGGCCAACAGCAGCAGATTGGGTTCAAGGGCGCCGCTGAGGGCCAGCCGCGAATCGGCCGTGAAACCCTGCTGGCGCAGGCCGTCGGCCAGGCGCTCGACCTCACGCAGGGTGTCGATCCAGCGCCAGCTGTGCCACTGGCCGTGGCGCTTGTGGCGCAGGGCGCTATGCAGCGGGCTGACCTGGGCCCAGTGCCGCAGTTGTTCGAGGGCGGCGGGGAAGATCGAGACCGTTTCCGGTTGCGGCGACAGGGTCGCGGGCGGACGCTTGAGTTCGTGCACGCTCATGGGCTCACCTCTTGCTGTGGTTTGGCGTGCGGTGGTCCGCTGGCGGCAATGGGGTATGTCTGTAAAGTTGTGGGTGTTGTTTTCGGGGCTATTGGCGGGCAACCCCGCGAAGGCGTCCTCAAGGCCACCGCCCGCCCCTCAGGCCGAGCGCACCGGCTTCTGCTGCAACGCCGCCAGATCCCGGTACCCGGCTCCCGGATGGATATCCGCCAGCTTCGGTCCCGCCCCGAACAGCTTCTCGCGCAGGGTCCCCGGCGCGTACTCCTTCTTGTACACGCCGCGCTTCTGCAGCTCCGGCACCAGCCACTCGACCGCATCGACAAAAGTCTCGTGGGTCAGCGCATAGGCCAGGTTGAAGCCGTCTACGTCGGTCTCCTCGACCCACTCCTGCAGCAGGTCGGCCACCGTCTGCGGCCCACCGACGAACAGCGGTCCGAAGCCGCCGATCCCCACCCAGTCGGCCAGTTCGTGGGGCGTCCACACCCGGTTCGGGTCCGCCGTGGAGAAGGTCTCCACGGCCGACTGGATCGCATTGGTGTGTACATGCCGCAGCGGCTCGTCCGGCTTGAACTGGCTGAAGTCGATCCCGGTCCAGCCGGAAATCAGCGCCAGCGCGCCTTCGTAGCTGACGTAGGACTTGTATTCCTCGAACTTGGCCCTGGCCTTGGCGTCGGTCTCGTCGACGATCACCGTCTGCAGGTTGAAGATCAGGATGCTCTTCGGATCGCGCCCCGCCTCGGCGGCACGTCGGCGGATGTCGGCCACCACCTTCTTGAGCAGCACCTTGGACGGTGCGGCGACGAACACGCATTCGGCGTGCTCGGCGGCGAACTGCTTGCCGCGGCTCGACGCGCCGGCCTGGTACAGCACCGGCGTGCGCTGTGGCGACGGCTCGCACAGATGAATGCCGGGCACCTGGAAGTGTTTGCCGAAGTGCTGGATCTCGTGGATCTTGCGCGGATCGCTGAACAGCTTGCGCTCGCGATCACGCAGCACCGCGCCGTCTTCCCAACTGCCTTCCCAGAGCTTGTAGCAGACCTCCAGGTACTCCTCGGCGTAGTCGTAGCGCGCATCGTGTTCGGTCTGGGCGCGCTGGCCGAGGTTCTTCGCCCCGCTCTCCAGGTACGAGGTGACGATGTTCCAGCCGGCCCGGCCCTTGGTCAGGTGATCGAGGGTCGACAGCCGCCGGGCGAACGGATACGGGTGCTCGAAGGACAGCGAAGCGGTCAGGCCGAACCCCAGGTGCTCGGTCACCAGCGCCATCGGCGGGATCAGTTGCAGCGGATCGTTGACCGGCACCTGCGCCGCCTGGCGGATCGCTGCATCACCGTTGCCGTTGTAGACGTCGTAGATGCCGAGCACGTCGGCGATGAACAGGCCGTCGAACTTGCCACGCTCGAGAATCTTCGCCAGGTCGGTCCAGTACTCCAGGTCCTTGTACTGCCAGGAACGATCCCGTGGGTGGGCCCACAGACCGGGGGACTGGTGGCCCACGCAGTTCATGTCGAAGGCATTGAGGCGAATTTCACGGGACATCGACAGCACTCCTGGAACGGTCGGGCAGCACGCCATTGAGGCGGAAGTTGCCAATCAGCTTGTATTTCAGGTGCAGGGGGTCCTGCAGCGGGTCATGGCTGGGTGACACTACGGCACGCTGACCGGTCAGCGCCCACTCGGTGTTACCCACCTGTTGCAGGGCCTCGGCGCTGGCGATCGCCGCTTCGGTGGCGGCAATGAGCTTTTCCGCCTCGTCCTGGGGGCCGTCGGCGAAACGCTGGGCACGCTCGATCAGGGCGGTGGCGACCTCGATACGGATCTGCAGGTCACCGAACTGGCTGATCACCTGCGGATCGCGTGCCTGGCTGGCGTGGCCGCGCACGGCGGCAAGCGTCCGTTCAAGGCCGCTGCGGGCAGCCTGCAGGTCAGCGCCGGCATGGTTGAGCGCGGCATCACGGGGAATGGCTTGATTCAATGCGTTCATCGCGGACTCCTAGTTCCAGGCATGCCGGGCCGGCTTGACGCCGTTGAGCAGGTAGTTGCCGATCAGGTGGTATTTCCAGCGCGCCGGGTCATGCAGCGTGTGGGTGCGGGCGTTGCGCCAGTGGCGGTCGAGGTTGTGCTTGCCCAGCACCGAGCGGGTGCCGGCCAGTTCGAACAGCTTGCTGGCGGCGAGCAATGAGGTTTCGGCGGAGAGCACCTTGGCCTGGGCCACCACCACCGAGGCCTCGGCGACGCTGTCCTCGCTGGGCTGCGCCAGGGCATGGTCGATGGCCCGACCGGCCTTTTCCAGGATCGCCTCGGTGCCGTGCACCCGCCATTCCAGGTCGCCGATGGTCGCGAGGCTGAACGGGTCCTGCCAGCCGTGTTCCTGCTGGCTGTCGATCCACGGGCGAGCCTGGCGGGCGTGGCGTTTGGTTTCCTCGAGGGCGCCCAGGGCGATACCGGTATCGACCGCGGCCTGGATGATCTGCGAGATCGGGCCGTTGGCGGTGGGCTGGTCGAAGGCCAGATGAGCGGGAATGACACTGCTGCGCGGCACGCGGACATCGACGAACAGGGCGTTGCCGCTGGCGGTGGTGCGCTGGCCGAAACCGTCCCAGTTGTCGACGATGGTCAGGCCCGGGGCATGACGCTCGACGAAGGCGATCTGCGCGTTGCCCGCCTCGTCGAGGCCGACCACCGGGACGATATGGGCGAACAGGGCGCCGGTGCAGTAGAACTTCTCGCCATTGATCACCGCACTGTCGCCGTCGAAGCGGATGCGGGTGTCGAAGGTGCCGGCGTTCCTGCTCTTGGCTTCGGAGAAGGCGTTGCCGAAGCGGTAGCCTTCCAGCACTTTGGCGAAGTAGTGGCGTTTCTGCTCTTCGCTGGCGGTCTGCAGCAGGATGTCGAGCACGCCGAGGTGGTTCTGCGGGATCTGCCCCAGGGACGGGTCGGCCGCCGAGATGATCTTGATCACCTCGGCCACCGTCACATAGGACACCCCGGCACCGCCGTAGGCCTTGGGCACGGTGATGGCCCACAGGCCGGTGGCGGAGAACTCATCGAGCTCGGCGGCCGGCAGGCGGCGTTCGCGGTCGCGTGCGCTGGCCTCGACGGCAAAACGTGCGGCCAGTTGCCTGGCGGCGGCGATCGCCTCTTCATCCGAGCGGATGACATGGGCGACAGTGGTGGGTTTGGCGGCAGCTGTCATAGACCGACTCCAGAGTCCTGTTGAGTGCGAAAGAACGCATGCAGAGGACATAGCAGGAGTCGTGCCTGAATATAAATTTCTTAAATTTCAGATAGTTATGATAAAAACCTAGAAATGGACGCAACTGGAAAACAGCCAAACTGTCCAGTTGCTGTTGCTCTGGCAACACTCGGAGGGACATCAGTCGAAGCCTAGGCAATGTACGAATCGCCCGCCCAGGCCATTCACCTTACAGCACCACATTGCGCACGAAGCGCACCGCGACCTCGCCATCATTGCGATACCCATGGGGCTGGTTGCTCGGGAACATGAAGAACTCTCCCGTCGCCACCGAGCGCTGTTCTTCCCCCAGCCAGACGGTCAGGCATCCTTCGAAGACATACAGCTGTTCACTCCAGCCATCGTTGTCCGGCTCGGAGTGATAAACCTCCCCCGGTTCCAGGCGCCATTCCCACAGTTCGACCTCGCGGCTGGCCATCGCCTTGGCCAGCAGCACCGCCTTGCTCCCCGGGATCGAACCGGCCCAGGCCAGTTCGTTGATGCGGCTCGGGTCACGGGCATCCGGAGCCTGGATCAGGTCGCTGAAAGCTACGTCAAGTGCTTCGGCCACGCGGTCGAGGGTGGTCAGGCTGACGTTCTTTTCCCCTGCCTCGATGGCCACCAGCATCCGCCGGCTGACCCCGGATTTTTCCGAAAGCGCCGCCTGGCTCAACTGTGCCGCATGGCGCAGACGCCGGACATTGAGGCTGACGTGTTGCAGAACCGAAGCGCGTTGCGAAGTTTCTTTGTGCACTATATTGCTCACATGCCGGGTTTGCGCAGTATACTGCCCATCTTTCGGCGCATTGTGCGTCTCACTCCAGGAAGCGCGCAAGGCCATGGTATCGGTCAAATCCGGCAGTTTAGTCCCTTCGGTGCTGCGGTTCAGCAAAGCCGAGTGCGTGTTGATCCTGATCACCATGATCTGGGGCGGCACCTTCCTGCTGGTGCAGCACGCCATGGCCGTCAGCGGACCGATGTTCTTCGTCGGGCTGCGGTTTGCCGCCGCGGCCATTATCGTCGCGCTGTTCTCGGCCCGCAGCCTGCGGGGCATGACGGCGTTCGAGGTGAAGGCCGGGGTCTTCATCGGTACGGCGATCATGCTCGGCTACGGCTTGCAAACCGTGGGCCTGCAAACCATTCCCAGCAGCCAGTCGGCGTTCATCACCGCCCTGTACGTGCCTTTCGTGCCGCTGTTGCAGTGGCTGGTGCTGGGCAAGCGGCCGGGCCTGATGCCCAGCATCGGCATCATGCTGGCCTTTACCGGGCTGATGCTGTTGTCCGGACCGAACGGCGCCGAGCTGAATTTCAGTTCGGGGGAAGTCGCCACCATCCTCAGCGCCATTGCGATTGCCGCCGAGATCATTCTGATCGGCAACTATGCCGGCAAGGTCGATGTACGCCGCGTCACCGTGGTGCAACTGGGCACCGCCTCGGTGCTGGCCTTGCTGATGATCGCACCGACCCGGGAAGCGTTGCCGACGTTTTCCTGGACGCTGCTGCTCAGCGCCGTCGGCCTGGGCGCCGCCAGTGCGGCGATCCAGGTGGCGATGAACTGGGCGCAAAAGAGCGTATCGCCGACCCGGGCCACGCTGATCTACGCCGGCGAGCCGGTCTGGGCCGGGATCGCCGGGCGGCTGGCGGGTGAGCGGTTGCCGGGGTTGGCGTTGCTCGGGGCGGGGCTGATCGTGGCGGCAGTGATCGTCAGTGAGTTGAAGACCAGGGGCAAGGGTGCCGAGGCGGTTGAGGAAGGTGTCGAAGCGCAGGGGCTGGATTCGAATAATCCCTGATGGAGATTAATTAGAGATCGCGTGATCGTTCTTCGCGGGCAAGCCACGCTCCTACACTGCTACTCTTCGGGCAGGTATATCAGGCATTTGCCACTCTCCTTGTAGGATTCTGCGACAGCTTCCGGGTTGGTGATCCCGGACGGGCCACGTATGATCCTTCGCAAACTCCTGCAGATTAGAAGCCTATGTCACTGATAGTTCTACTGCTTCTGCCTTTTTTAGGCAGCTGTCTGGCAGCCGTGCTGCCCCATAATGCGCGCAACAGCGAATCGATCCTGGCCGGTGTGGTTGCCCTGGTCGGAACGGTTCAGATGGCCCTGTTCTACCCGCAGATCGCCCACGGCGGCGTGATCCACCAGACCGTCAGCTGGCTGCCCAGCCTCGGCCTGGACCTGGTGCTGCGCCTGGATGGTTTCGCCTGGCTGTTTTCCATGCTGGTGCTGGGCATCGGTACGCTGGTGTCGCTCTACGCGCGCTACTACATGTCGCCGGACGATCCGGTGCCACGCTTCTTCGCCTTTTTCCTGGCGTTCATGGGAGCGATGCTCGGCCTGGTGCTGTCCGGCAACCTGATCCAGATCGTGTTCTTCTGGGAACTGACCAGCCTGTTCTCGTTCCTGCTGATCGGCTACTGGCACCACCGCTCCGATGCCCGGCGCGGCGCCTACATGGCGCTGACCGTCACCGGCGCCGGCGGCCTGTGCCTGCTGGCGGGGGTGCTGATCCTCGGCCATGTGGTCGGCAGCTACGAGCTGGATGCGGTGCTGGCGGCCGGTGACAAAATCCGCGCCCATGCCCTCTACCCCGTGTTGCTGCCACTGATCCTGATCGGCGCGCTGAGCAAGAGCGCACAGTTCCCCTTCCACTTCTGGCTGCCGCGGGCGATGGCCGCGCCCACCCCGGTTTCGGCCTACCTGCACTCGGCGACCATGGTCAAGGCCGGGGTGTTCCTGCTGGCGCGGCTGTGGCCGGCGCTGTCGGGCAGCGAGGAATGGTTCTGGATCGTCGGCGGTGCCGGTGCCGCAACGCTGGTGCTCGGCGCCTACTGCGCCATGTTCCAGAACGACCTCAAGGGCCTGCTGGCCTACTCGACCATCAGCCACCTGGGCCTGATCACCCTGCTGCTGGGCCTGAACAGCCCGCTGGCCGCCGTGGCCGCGGTGTTCCATATTCTCAACCACGCCACCTTCAAGGCCTCGCTGTTCATGGCCGCCGGCATCATCGACCATGAAAGCGGCACCCGCGACATCCGCAAGCTCAGCGGGCTGGTCAAGCTGATCCCGTTCACCGCCACCCTGGCGATGGTCGCCAGTGCCGCAATGGCCGGGGTGCCGCTGCTCAACGGTTTCCTGTCCAAGGAAATGTTCTTCGCCGAGACGGTGTTCATCAACTCCACGGCGTGGGTCGAAGCGGCGTTGCCGATCATCGCGACCATCGCCGGCACCTTCAGCGTCGCCTATTCGCTGCGCTTCACCGTCGACGTGTTCTTCGGCCCACCGGCCACCGACCTGCCCCACACTCCCCATGAGCCGCCACGCTGGATGCGCGCACCGGTCGAGCTGCTGGTGTTCACCTGTCTGCTGGTGGGGATCTTCCCGGCCCAGGTGGTCGGCGCGATCCTCGCCGCCGCCGCCCTGCCGGTGGTCGGTGGCAGCCTGCCGGAGTACAGCCTGGCGATCTGGCACGGCCTGAATGCACCGATGGTCATGAGCCTGATCGCCATGTCCGCCGGCGTGCTGCTCTATCTGCTGCTGCGCAACCAGCTCAAGCGCGGACGCTTCGCCCGTCCGCCGCTGATCGGCCGCCTGGACGGCAAGCGCCTGTTCGAATCGGTACTGGTACTGAAGATGCGCCTGGCGCGGCGCCTGACCCGCCTGCTCGGCACCCAGCGCCTGCAGCCGCAGTTGTTCCTGCTGGTGCTGGCAGCGCTGGTGGCCGGGCTGATCCCGATGCTGCACAGCAGCCTGAGCTGGGGCGACCGGCCGAAGATCCCCGGCTCGATCGTCTTCGTCACCCTCTGGCTGCTGGCCATTGCCTGCGCCCTGGGCGCCGCCTGGCAGGCCAAGTACCACCGGTTGGCGGCACTGACCATGGTCAGTGTCTGCGGCCTGATGACCTGCATCACCTTCGTCTGGTTTTCCGCACCGGACCTGGCCCTGACCCAACTGGTGGTCGAAGTGGTCACCACGGTGCTGATCCTGCTCGGCCTGCGCTGGCTGCCACGGCGAATCGAAGAGGTTTCGCCGCTGCCCAACAGCCTGCGCAAGGCGCGTATTCGCCGCCTGCGCGACCTGCTGCTGTCGGTGCTGGTCGGTGGCGGCATGGCGCTGCTGTCCTACGCCATGCTCACCCGCCAGACGCCGAACGACATTTCCTCGTTCTACCTCAGCCGGGCCCTGCCCGAAGGCGGCGGCAGCAACGTGGTCAATGTGATGCTGGTGGACTTCCGCGGCTTCGACACCCTCGGGGAAATCACCGTGCTGGTGGCTACCGCGCTGGCGATCTTCGCCCTGCTCCGTCGTTTCCGCCCGCCGCGCGAGAGCCTCGAGCTGCCCAACCAGCAACGCCTGCTGGCCAGCGATGTGGTCACCGACCTGGTCAACCCGCGCAGCGCCAGCGACACCGCGCTGGGCTTCATGATGGTGCCGGCAGTGCTGGTGCGCCTGCTGCTGCCGATTGCCTTCGTGGTCTCGATGTACCTGTTCATGCGCGGCCACAACCAGCCCGGCGGCGGCTTCGTCGCCGGCCTGGTGATGTCGGTGGCGTTCATCCTGCAATACATGGTCGCCGGCACCCAGTGGGTCGAGGCACAGATGAGCCTGCGGCCGTTGCGCTGGATGGGCTTCGGGCTGCTCTGCGCGACGCTCACCGGGCTGGGGGCGATGGCCTTCGGGTATCCGTTCCTGACCACCCACACCGCCCACCTGCACCTGCCGCTGCTGGGCGATATCCATGTCGCCAGTGCGCTGTTCTTCGACATCGGCGTGTACGCGGTGGTGGTCGGCTCGACCCTGCTGATCCTCACGGCGCTGGCGCACCAGTCGGTTCGTGCGCACCGACCCGGTCAGTTGACCGCATCACCCGGCAAGCCTGCACTCAAGGGAGGAATCGCCTGATGGAAGAAGTCATTGCCATTGCCATCGGGGTACTCGCCGCCTCCGGCGTCTGGCTGATCCTGCGGCCCCGGACCTTCCAGGTGGTGATGGGCCTGTGCCTGTTGTCCTACGGGGTCAACCTGTTCATCTTCAGCATGGGCAGCCTGTTCATCGGCAAGGAGCCGATCATCAAGGACGGCGTGCCCCAGGACCTGCTGCACTACACCGATCCGCTGCCCCAGGCGCTGGTGCTGACGGCGATCGTCATCAGCTTCGCCATGACCGCGCTGTTCCTGGTGGTCCTGCTGGCATCCCGGGGCCTGACCGGCACCGACCATGTGGACGGTCGGGAGCCCAAGGAATGAGTTTGCTACCGCACCTGATCGTCGCCCCTATCCTGCTGCCGCTGCTGACCGCCGCGCTGATGCTGATGCTCGGCGAGAAGCACCGCCCGCTCAAGGCCCGCCTCAACCTAAGCTCGAGCCTGCTGGGGCTGGGTATTTCCGTGTGGCTGCTGATCTGGAGCCAGCAATCGGTGGAGCCCGCCTCCATCGGCGTGTACCTGCCGGGCAACTGGCAGGCGCCGTTCGGCATCGTGCTGGTGGTCGACCGCCTTTCGGCGCTGATGCTGGTGCTCACCGGCATCGTCGGCGTGTGTGCCCTGCTGTTCGCCATGGCCCGCTGGGACCGTGCCGGCAGCAGCTTCCATGCCCTGTTCCAGATCCAGCTGATGGGTCTGTACGGCGCCTTCCTGACGGCAGACCTGTTCAACCTGTTCGTGTTCTTCGAAGTGCTGCTGGCGGCCTCCTATGGCCTGATCCTGCACGGCTCCGGGCGGGCGCGGGTGTCCTCGGGCCTGCACTATATCGCGATCAACCTGCTGGCTTCGTCGCTGTTCCTGATTGGCGCGGCGTTGATCTATGGCGTGACCGGGACCCTGAACATGGCCGACCTGGCGGTGAAGATCCCGCTGGTGCCGGAGGCCGACCGTGGCCTGCTGCACGCCGGTGCGGCGATCCTCGCCGTGGCGTTCCTGGCCAAGGCCGGCATGTGGCCGCTGAACTTCTGGCTGGTGCCGGCCTACTCCTCGGCCAGCGCGCCGGTGGCGGCGATATTCGCGATCATGACCAAGGTCGGCGTGTATACCCTGTTGCGCCTGTGGACCCTGCTGTTCTCCGGCCAGGCCGGCGCCTCGGCGTATTTCGGCGGCGACTGGCTGATCTACGGCGGCATGGCGACCATCGGCGTTGCCGCCATTGCCATCGTGGCGGCCCAGCGCCTGGAACGCATGGCCAGCCTGAGCATCCTGGTATCAGCGGGCATCCTGCTCTCGGCGGTCGGCTTCGCCCAGCCGAACCTGACGGCGGGCGCGCTGTTCTACCTGGTCAGCTCGACCCTGGCGATGTGCGCCCTGTTCCTGCTGAGCGAGTTGATCGAACGTTCGCGCTCGGCCAACGAGCTGCCGCTGGACGAAGACATCGACCCGCTGCCCCGGCCGCTGGAATCGCTGCACCCACGCCCCGGCACCAACCTGGACGACGAACAGAAAGCCGTGGTGGGCCAGGTGATCCCCTGGACCATGGCCTTCCTCGGCCTGAGCTTCATCGCCTGCGCCCTGCTGATCATCGGCATGCCGCCACTGTCGGGCTTCATCGCCAAGCTGAGCCTGCTCAGTGCCCTGCTCAACCCCCTGGGGCTCGGCCAGGACGCGCCGATCTCGCCTGCGGCCTGGGCCCTGGTGCTACTGCTGGTGGTGTCCGGGCTGGCCTCGCTGATCGCCTTCACCCGCATGGGCGTGCAGCGCTTCTGGAGCCCGGCGGACCGCCCGTCGCCGACCTTGCGCCGCTTCGAGTGCCTGTCCATCGTCGTCCTGCTCGGCCTGTGCATCCTGTTGACCGTCAAGGCCGAGCCGCTGCTGCGCTACACCCAGGCCACCGCCGCCAGCCTCGCCAACCCCGGGCACTATATCAGTACAGTGCTGGCGACCCGCGCGTTGCCGAGCCCGGCAGTCAAGGCCGTCGCGCAGGAGGTGCAGCCATGAGACGCCTGTTCCCCGCGCCCTGGCTGTCCCTGGCGCTGTGGCTGCTGTGGCTGGTGCTGAACCTTTCGGTCAGTCCCGGCCAGCTGTTGCTGGGTGCAGCCCTGGGCTTCCTGGCGCCGCTGATGATGGCGCCCCTGCGGCCGCTGCCGATCCGCATCCGCCGCCCCTGGGTGATCCTGCGTCTGTTCCTGCTGGTGGGCCGAGATGTGATCGTATCCAACCTGGCCGTCGGTTGGGGCGTGCTCAACGCCGGTCGGCGACCGCCGCGCTCGGCGTTCATCAAGGTGCCGCTGGACCTGCGCGACGCCAACGGCTTGGCCGCGCTGTCGATGATCTGCACGGTGATTCCCGGCACGGTCTGGTCGGAACTGGCGCTGGACCGCAGCATCCTGCTGCTGCACGTGTTCGACCTGGATGAGGAAGCGCTGTTTATCCGGCACTTCAAGGACACCTACGAGCGCCCCCTGATGGAGATCTTCGAATGAGCGCACTGCTCGCCAACGCGATCCTGTTCAGTCTGTTCCTCTTCAGCGTGGCCCTGGTCCTGACCGTGGTGCGGCTGTTCAAGGGCCCCTCGGCACAGGACCGGGTCCTGGCGCTGGACTACCTGTACATCATCGCCATGCTGATGATGCTGGTGCTGGGCATCCGCTATGCCAGCGACACCTACTTCGAGGCGGCGCTGCTGATCGCTCTGTTCGGCTTCGTCGGCTCCTTTGCCCTGGCCAAATTCCTCCTGCGTGGCGAGGTGATCGAATGAATGAACTGTCGTTGTGGATCGAGATTCCGGTGGCGGTATTGCTGGTGCTGGCCAGCCTGTTCGCCCTGTGCGGCGCCATCGGCCTGTTGCGCATGAAGGACTTTTTCCAGCGCATGCACCCGCCGGCATTGGCCTCGACCATCGGCGCCTGGTGCGTGGCGCTGGCCTCGATCCTGTACTTTTCCGCGCTCAAGTCGGAACCGGTGATGCATGCCTGGCTGATCCCGATCCTGCTGTCGATCACCGTACCGGTCACCACCTTGCTGCTGGCCCGCACCGGGCTGTTCCGCAAGCGCATGGCCGGTGATGACGTGCCGGGAGAAGTCAGCAGCGGGCGCCCCGAGGGCGGCAGCTGAGATGCCGCTACCGGCGCCCTTTCTCCCCAGGCACTGCACCGTCCTTCGGGAGCTGGCTTCAGGATATCTGCCACGGATCCTGAGTCTACTTGAATGGTAGCTGCTGAAGAGTCCGTACAGTATTGCTTTCCGGGTAGAGGCTCCTGGTGTTGGGTAGGGCGAGCAGATGGTCTTGAATCAGACCGACATCATCGCGCCCAACGATCAACGTTTCGCCATGCCACTGCTTTTGAAGTTCGTACAGTGGCATTCTCAGATTCCCCCTGGCAGGATCTGCCAGGAAAGCCTTTCCCTGGCTGACGCCTTTCAGCACGACAAAATGATTCAATTCCTTACGCCTTAAAAGGATGATGGTGGGACCTTTCAACCTTGATGCCGCCTCCAGTGGCAGCATGACTCCAGCAGCGTTATAACCAAGATTTTCTGCCGCGTTTTTCAGATCAAGCATTGAAAAACCTTTCCGGACTCGATCCAGCAGCTCTTCTTTTGACAGCCTATGAATGATTTCGGACAGTATCTGCTGTTCCCCAATGCTGTCAGAGAAGTACTGATTCAGGAGTATCGTGAGCGAAGCAGCACCACACGAATAGTCAAGCGTCTGGCGCTGAATTCCAGAAAATTTCAGCTGTTGCAGCGATGTTATCTTTGGCGCTGCACTGCTTGCACCTGAAAATAAAAGTACTGCAAGCATCGTGAAGACCGGGGCGTTGTTCATGGTTAGTTCAAATTCTTCTTCAAACTTATGGATAGCGCGGCCGGCCCGGAGTCGTTGTTCAGGCCGTACGTGATGCTCGGGGAAATCAGCCAGCTTTCGGATAGTCTGTAGGAAACATTCAAGGTGATATCCATCGGATCCGAGTCGGAACCATAGATAGTTTCGTGCTCGGCCTTCATGTTTGAACTGTAAGAATAGGAAAACCTGGAGCCGAGGGACAAACGCTCATTCAGAGCGAACCCCACACCGAAGTACGTATTGACAACCCAGCCAGGCTGTACATCGTAGCCGTCAACCTTGTTGGCAAAGAAATACTGGTAATTGAAACCACCAAACAGGATGGCAGGGTCGGTGGACCTGACGAATGCCAGCCCCGGAGCGACACTCCAGTGCCCGCTACCATTGTTCAGCGGGTCCTTCCAACTGTCACTGAAGGAGTTGTATTTTTTCCTGCCCGTCGGGGCACTGACATCGAACGTGGCAGATATTGCCGGGGTACTCTCCGTTTCCTGTGTCAGTTGATACTGGCCACCAAAGGAAATGTCGGCCATATCCCACGAGCTGGTGCTTCTGATGTACTCGTTGCTTGATACGTCTTGCACCCGGCTATAGGTCATGGGCACGCTTGCGTATACCTCCACCCCCTCGTACAGCCCTGCCCTGATAGTCGGACGCAGTTCCAGTTGGCGCGCGGAGTAGGACGATTTCTGAAAGTAGCCTGCTGCGGGAAGACTGTACTGGGTGCGGCTTTGCTTGTAGGTCGAACTCAAGTCCAGCTCGACCTTCCCGGGAGAAAGCAGTACGGTGGATCCGGTCAGGAAATCCAGGGGAGCCTGGTTTTCCGTCTCGGCACCATACTCCTTCTGCTCGTTTCCCTTGGCACCCTCACCGGCCTTGACCCTCTGCTCTGTCTCAGTGTGGCTGAAGGACTTCACTATTCGGCTTATCGATCCTATGGCGATCGGGGATGTGCCAAAGGTCTGCGAGTTTATCGAGGTCAGACCAGCACTGTCGGTTTTCAGCTGCCCGATGACCTTTTCGCCACTCGAGAACTCAACATGGTATTGAGTGTCTGTCGCAATGCTTTCGATTTCGGCGGTAGGGATCCTGATTGCCGCACCATATCGTGTATCAAATACGCAGATGCCGTTTGTATAGGAGATGATATTCCCCGAATACCTGTCTCCACTTTTTAATTTGATATTGTCACCATAGGCGAAGGGGGCAATCAGAAATAGAAAAAAATACATTTTTTGAAAATGCTGCGAATTGCAAATCATCAAGAAACCCTTGCGGCGATGGTGGAAGCCATAGACAGCGCTATGACTTCCAGTTTTTAGTTACCAGGAGAACGTTGAGATAGGGCGATTCCAGGAACTCGTGCGGAAGCCATAAACACTTGGCTGCTTGGTTTCGGGATGGAGTACTTGCACATGCAGATCAATCTCCGTTGCGTACGCCAGATTCCATGCCCCTACGTTGCTGGTTTTGTCAGCGAGCCAACGGTCACCTGCAACATAGTAGGTACCGCCATCGTAGTCGTACGTATAAACCCCATGCGGATCATAGGAGGTACCCACAATATTGTAGGAGCGATAGTCACTCTGGCTGCCGAACTTCTTCCAGGTGACATGATAGGTTTGCAACCCTTGCGTTACGCTGGGCATCGGTTGGCCGGTAATAAGGGCGGCGCCCTTGATATCACCCAGTTGTTTATCGCTCAGTTCGGCAGGCTGGAGGCCCTGGGACTTCAGCGATTCCAGAATGGGATTCCCGGCATGGCTGATTGCAGGCACAGCCAGAATCAATGCAGCCGCCATTGCGGACTTTACTAGGTTTTTCATCCATGTACCTCGGTTTGGTTTAAGGAACGTTAAGGCATATAAATGCCAAGCTTACTCATGAAGCCCATCATTCGCGGGTGCGACGTGATGGATTGAGTAATCGGGTTGTGAAGACACTTGCTCAAACCGGGAGTTGACATGGACGCCTTACAGCGTGAGCTCATGTCTGAAAGTCCATTTTCCCGTAGGCTGTGTACGAAATTGTTTGAAACGCAGGTTAGGCAAGGCAAAAACCGGCGAGGAACGGCCGGGGTCGCGTCCGACTTTACTGGAGTAAATGAGCATTCCGAGCCGGTTTTTAACGCTGCATAACCAAGTTTCAAGCGATTTCGTACATAGCCTAGAGACCTGGGAGGTATTTGACTGATACGCCGAGTGTCCGGCCGATGCCCCCGGAAGAGCCAGCGACGAACCTCGCGCCTTGCGGATCAATATAGGCAGGTGACGTACTGGTAATCCTGATTCTATCCAAGACGACCAGACTGCTTGCATTGACTTTCATGACGTCATTCCTTGCGCTCATGCGCTGAACAGTAGGGTGGCGTTTGCCACCCTTAAATCCTTTGCTTGCAGTCTTATATATTTCTTCGTGTCAGAAAAGCAGCCGGTTCGTTACATGCCCCTTGTTTCAAGGACGAGTTGCCTGGCCGGATTAAACATCTCCGGACACCAGGGATTCATCGGACCATGACGAAATAATAGCAATAAGCCATTATTTTTCATGAACTTAACCATTTCCTCGCGACTGACGGCGCTGGAAAAATCGGAAAACTGGGAGGGGCCAAGATGAGAAATTTCCAAGCCCCGAATAATGATACGAAATATTTCTTATATGTTTTTTGTCGCTACCGGCGAGATCCGGTCGCGTCCCCCCTACGCTCCCAGCGCGCCCAGCCGTTCAACGCTCCACAAAGAAGCTCCGCCCCTCACTCCTGAGCAGGTCGAGCAGGCTCTGCGCCGCCGGGGACAGGTAGCCGCCGTCACGCACGGCGGCGACCAGGGTGCGTTTCATGGTGGTTTCCTTGAGCGGCACCTCACGCAGGTGCATGGCCCCGCGCACGTCTTCCAGGGTATTGCGCGCCAGGAAGCTCAGCAGTTGGGTCTGGCCAATCAACGGTGGCAGCAACGAGATGGTGTTGGTCTCGATCTGCACCGACGGCAGCGGCAGCCCGCGAGCCAGGAACACGCCGTCGATCCAGCGCCGGGAGGAAACACCGGTGGCCGGCAGCACCCAACGGTAGCGTCCCAGGTCCTTCAGGCGGATCGGACCGTCGAAGATCGGGTGGTTGCGGCTGGCGACCACCACCGCCTCATCGTCGAACAACGGGTGGGCCAGTATCTGCGGATCACTGTCGAACTGTGGGCAGATCACCACGTCCAGGCGGCCGGCACGCAGGGACTCGCGCAGCATGTTGTCCTGGCCGATGACCAGGTTCAGCGTGATCTGCGGCGCACGTTCGAGCAAGGTCGCGGTCAGTTGCGGCAGCAGGTACTCGGCCATGCTCGACGCGCAACCCAGGCGGATATTGCCCAGCACGCCGCTGGCGAAGTCGCGGACTTCGCGGTGCGTCTCGGCGATGTTCTGCTGCAGTTGCCGGGCGCGCTGCTGCAACAGCACCCCGACCGGCGTCAGCTTGATGCGCCGGCCCTCGCGCTCGAACAGCTTGGTACCGAACGACTCTTCCAGGCGCTGGATGCTCTTGGTCAGCGCCGGCTGGCTGCGGTTGAGCTTCTCCGCGGCGCGCCCCAGGTGCCCGAGTTCGGCGATGGTTTCGAAATAGGTGAGATCGCGCAGGTCCATAATCAATCAACCAAAGTTATAGATTCATGACAATTAGAAACTGGACTTGATCAATTGCGCTATCAATAATTTACCCATCGCGTCGATCGCAACGCCCTGCAACAGGTGCGTCCGACGCTCTGGAGGGAGTTTTGTCCGATTCATCGCGTTTTTCCCTGAGCCACTGGCCACGCCCGCTGCAATGGCTGGCCCTGATCCTTCTCGCCGGCAGCGCCGGGCAACTGTTAAAGCACGCCAACCTGCCGGCCGGTCAATTCATCGGGCCGATGCTGGTGGCGATCGGCTTCGGCGTCAGCGGCGCCCGCATCCGCATCCATCGCCAGGCATTCCGCCTGGGCCAGGGCTGCATCGGCCTGCTCGCCGCCCATTCGATGACCCTGGCCGTTTTAGAAGCCATGGCCGACTCCTGGCACCTGATGCTGTTCGCCACGGTACTGACGGTGGTCCTGAGCTCGTTGGTCGGCCTGCTGATGGTCCGTTTCGGCGGCATCCAGGCCAGCACCGCCGCCTGGGGGACCTCCCCCGGCGCGGCGTCGGCCATGGTCGCGATGGCCGATGATTTCGGGGCCGACGGCCGGGTCGTGGCAACCATGCAATACGTGCGGGTGGTCTGCGTGGTGGTGATCGGCGCGCTGGTCAGCCATGTGCTCGAAGCGCCGGCCGGCGGCGGCGAGCAGCACGCAATGGCCGCGCCCCAACACGGGCTGGACCTGCTCAGCCTGGGGCTGACCCTGGCAACAGCGGTGCTCGGGGTGGTGCTCGGCGCCCGCGTACCGGCCGGAGCCCTGCTCGTCCCCCTGCTGATCGGTGGCGCATTGCAACTGTCCGGCCTGTTGCACATCACCCTGCCGGCCTGGCTGCTGGCCACGGCCTACGGCGCCATCGGTTGCTACGTCGGCCTGCGCTTCGACCGCCCCACCGTGCTCTACGTCTGGAAGCGCCTGCCGGTGATGATCCTCAGCGCCATCAGCCTGATCGCCCTGTGCGCCGCCTCCGCCTGGCTGCTGGCGAAGTGGCTGGGCCTGGATTTCCTCTCGGTCTACCTGGCGACCAGCCCCGGCGGCCTGGACACCATGGCAATCATCGCGGTCGACACCCATTCCGACGTCGGCCTGGTGCTGGCCATGCAGACCCTGCGCCTGCTGGCGGTGATCTTCACCGGTGCCTACTTCGCCCGCCTGGTGATCCGCTTCGCCCGCCAGGCGTGACGCCCGGCACCCGCCCTTGCAGGGATGCAATCGCGGTGCTGTCGCTTGCCTGAACCCATCGGCAAACGACGCCGCTTAACGATTCATTTCACGTTTTTTTCTCATCTGCCCCTCTACATTCCCGCCCGAACAAACATGCGAATGATTCCTATTGTTTAACCGGAGCGGCGAAAAGGGTGCAGTCGCACCCGCTCCCGCTTCTCGGCATCGACCATAAGACCGTACACAAGACCGCAGGAGCTTCCACAGAATGATTTCCCGTTTCCCTTCGCTGTTCAAAATGACCCTGCTGGCCACCGCCCTGTTCGGCGCCGGCCAGGCCTACGCGGCGCCCAGCGCCGAGGGCATCGTGGTCTACAACGCCCAGCACGAAAGCCTGACCAAGGCCTGGGTCGAGGGTTTCACCAAGGAAACCGGGATCAAGGTGACCCTGCGCAACGGTGACGACACCGAGATGGGCAACCAACTCGTGCAGGAAGGCGACAAGTCGCCCGCCGACGTGTTCCTCACCGAGAACTCGCCGGCCATGGTGCTGGTGGACAACGCCAAACTGTTCGCCCCGGTCGCGCCGAGCACCCTGGAACAGGTCGGTGCCGCCTACCGTCCGGCCCACGGCAACTGGGTCGGTATCGCCGCCCGCTCCACCGTGTTCGTCTACAACAAGGACAAGCTGAGCCAAGCGCAACTGCCCAAGTCGCTGCTCGACCTGGCCAAGCCTGAGTGGAAAGGCCGCTGGGCTGCTTCGCCGGCCGGTGCCGACTTCCAGGCCATCGTCGCCGCCGTGCTGGAACTCAAGGGCGAAGCCGCCACCCTGGACTGGCTGAAGGCGATGAAGGCCAACGCCTCGGTCTACCGCGGCAACAGCGCGGTGCTCAAGGCGGTCAACGCGGGCCAGGTGGAAAGTGGTGTGATCTACCACTACTACAGCTTCGGCGACCAGGCCAAGACCGGCGAGAACAGCAAGAACACCTCGCTGCACTACTTCCGGCACCAGGATCCGGGCGCCTTCGTCAGCCTCTCCGGTGGCGGCGTGCTCAAGTCCAGCCGGCACCAGGAGGAGGCCCAGGCGTTCCTCAAGTGGGTCACCGGCAAGGGCGGCCAGGCAGTGCTGCGCGACGGCAACTCGTTCGAGTACGCGGTCGGCGTCGGTGCCGACTCCAACGCGAAACTGGTGCCGCTCAAGGACCTCGACGCGCCGAAGGTCGACGCCTCGAAACTCGACAGCAAGAAGGCCGTGGCCCTGATGACCCAAGCCGGAATCCTGTAATTGCTCCCGCAGTCCAACCCTCCTCTGGACACCGCCGCAGCCGCTCACGCGCCTGCGGCGCTTTCGCCTCGGCGAACCGGAAAATTTTTCGCTCGGCAGAGCAATCCGTGGATCATCGGACTGTCGCTGCTGATGTCCCTGCTGGCCCTGTTGCCCATCGCCTTCGTCATCCTCTCGGCCTGGCAGACCGGCTGGAGCACCCTGCTGGAACTGGTGTGGCGCCCAAGGGTGGCGGAACTGGCGGCCAACACCCTGCTGCTGACCCTGATCACCCTGCCGCTGTGCGTGATACTGGGCCTGGCCCTGGCCTGGCTGACCGAGCGCACCGACCTGCCCGGCCGGCGTCTCTGGTCATTGCTGGCGACCGCACCGCTGGCGGTGCCGGCGTTCGTCCACAGCTACGCCTGGGTCAGCCTGGTGCCGTCGATCCACGGCCTGGGCGGCGGCGTGCTGGTGTCGGTGATCGCCTATTTCCCGTTCCTCTACCTGCCCATCGCCGCCACCCTGCGGCGCCTGGACCCGGCCATCGAGGACGTCGGCGAATCATTGGGGCTCAAGCCCTGGGCGGTGTTCCGGCGCATCGTGCTGCCGCAACTGCGGCTGGCGATCTGTGGCGGCTCGCTGCTGGTCGGCCTGCACCTGCTGGCCGAATACGGTCTCTACGCGATGATCCGCTTCGACACCTTCACCACGGCGATCTTCGACCAGTTCAAGTCGACGTTCAGCGGCCCGGCGGCCCACACCCTGGCCGGTCTGCTGGCGCTGTGCTGCCTGGGGCTACTGACGGTCGAGTCGGCGGCCCGCGGCAAGGCCCGCTACGCCCGGGTCGGCTCCGGTACGGCCCGCCAGCAGCGCACGGTACGGCTCGGTGTCGCAGGCAAGCTGGTGGGCCTGAGTGTCCCGTTGCTCAGCAGTGCACTGGCCCTCGGCGTGCCGTTGATCACCCTGGGCAACTGGCTGGTCGCCGGCGGCGTGGATGTCTGGCAGGCGGACGAGCTGTGGCCGGCCTTGCAACAAACCTTGCTGCTCGGGGCCGCCGGTGCGCTGCTGACCACCTGCGCCGCAGTGCCGGTGGCCTGGCTGTCGATCCGCTCGCCAGGGCGCCTGCATCGCCTGCTGGAAAGCTGCAACTACATCACCAGTTCGCTGCCGGGCATCGTCGTCGCGCTGGCGCTGGTCACGGTGACCATCCACTTCGCCCGGCCGATCTACCAGACCTCGCTCACCGTACTGCTGGCCTACCTGTTGATGTTCATGCCGCGGGCCCTGGTGAGCCTGCGCGCGGGCATCGCCCAGGCGCCGGTGGAGCTGGAGAACATCGCCCAGAGCCTCGGTCGCTCGCCGGCCCGGGCCCTCTGGCTGGTCACCCTGCGCCTCGCCGCACCGGGTGCCGCCGCCGGTGCGGCGCTGGTGTTCCTGGCCGTGGTCAACGAACTGACCGCGACCCTGCTGCTGGCGCCCAATGGCACGCGCACCCTGGCCACCGGCTTCTGGGCCCTGAGCAGCGAAATCGACTACGCCGGCGCCGCACCCTATGCCCTGATCATGATCCTGTTGTCGCTGCCGCTGACCGGCCTTCTCTACCATCAATCCAAACGCACGGCGGGCCGATGAACGCTCTGGTACTCAACTCGCTCTACAAGTCCTTCGGTGCACAATCGGCCCTGGAGAACGTCAGCCTGTCGCTCGCCGCCGGCAGCCGCACGGCGATCGTCGGCCCCTCGGGTTCGGGCAAGACCACCCTGCTGCGGATGATCGCCGGCTTCGAATTTCCCGACTCCGGCAGCATCGTGCTCGACGGCCAGCCACTGGTCGACGCCCACACCGCCATCCCCGCCCACCAGCGCCTGATCGGCTATGTGCCGCAGGACGGTGCGCTGTTCCCGCACATGACCGTGGCCGACAACATCGGCTTCGGCCTCGCCGGCAAGACCAGCGAGAAACAGCCGCGTATCGCCGAACTGATGGAGAGTGTCGCGCTGGATGCACAGATGGCGAGCCGTTGGCCCCATGAACTGTCCGGCGGCCAACAGCAACGGGTCGCCCTGGCCCGCGCTTTGGCCCAGCGGCCACGGCTGATGCTGCTCGACGAACCGTTCTCGGCCCTCGACACCGGGCTGCGCGCGGCCATGCGCAAGATGGTCGCGCGCCTGCTGTCGGATGCCGGCGTGACCACCATCCTGGTGACCCATGACCAGGCCGAGGCGCTGTCGTTTGCCGATCAACTGGCGGTGATGCGCCAGGGCCGGCTGGTACAGGCCGGGGCGCCGATGGATCTCTATCTGCGCCCGGTCGACGAGGACACTGCCGTGTTTCTCGGCGACGCGGTCATTCTTCCGGCGCGGATCGAGGATGGCTGGGCGGAGTGTGAGCTGGGCAAGGTGCCGGTCAACAATGAAGGCCTGCATGGCCCGGCGCAGATCATGCTGCGACCCGAACAACTGCAACTGGCCATGCCCGGCTCAGGTGAGATCGCGGGCAGCCCGGCGGTAGTGACCGACTGTGACTTCGGTGGCAATACCTGCACCTTGACGGTGGAACTGGCCAACGCGGGGAAACGTCCGCTGCTGGTGCGCAGCAGCGGCATGTTGGCACCGCGGGTCGGCGCCCAGGTGCGGGTGTCGACCCTCGGGCACGCCCACGTGCTGGGTTAGCAGGTCAGCACGCCCGCCGTCCGGGTCGGCCGGGCCCAGGGCGCGATCAGGCGCTCTGGCGTACCGCAGGCTTTGCGCTTGAGCACGAAGTTGCGGCACTTGCCGGCGAAGCCATTGCGGTCCTGCACCATGTCCTGCTGCATCTGCGCCAGTTCCAGGTCGCGGCAGTACTCCATCGCCTCCAGATCCGGCGCCTGCTTGTTTTCGCGAGCCATGTGCGGCTCGTGAACCAGGCGTTGGGCCTCGCCCATCAACCACTCGCCAAAGGCCTGCGGACAACGCGGACCGATGCCCTGGATCATGCCCATCGCCAGCGCCTGGGTGGTGCTCAGCGGCAGGCATTGCTGGGTCAGTTGCAGGGCCAGGTCGGCCCCCACCGCCCGCGGCAGGCTGTAGGTCCAGTATTCGGAACCGTAGAGGCCCATGGTCTTGTAGTGTGGATTGAGCACGATGCCGTCGCGGGCCAGCACCACGTCCGCCGCCAGCGCCAACATCACCCCGCCCGCCCCGGCACTGCCGGTCAGGCCGCTGACCACCAGTTGCCGGGCGCTCAGCAGTTCGCGGCAGACATCGTTGATCGCACGGATATTGGCCCAGGCTTCCAGGCCTGGCACTGCAGCAGCCTGGATGACGTTCAGGTGCACACCGTTGGAGAAACTGCCCTGCCCGCCACGGAACACCAGGACCTTGGTGTCCTGGGCCCTGGCCCAGCGCAACGCACTGACCAGCCGGCGGCACTGTTCGGTGCTCATCGCACCGTTGTAGAACTCGAAGGTCAGTTCGCCGACATCGCCCACCTGGCGATAGCGGATCGGCTGGTAGGCCTCCAGGCATTGCCGGTGGGTGCTGATCGACCAGTCCAGGGTCGGCACCTGGTCCAGCCGCCCGGCCAGCACATGGCGCGCCGGGCGCTTGAAGGTTTCCTCGCCGGTGGCGGGCTTGCGCCGCAGGGAACCGATCCAGATGCTGCGATCGCCCGTGGCGACCAGCACCGCGTCATCGTGTACCGCCAGCAGTTGCCCGGGGGTTCCGCAGCGGCTGTCCAGGTGGGCGTCGTAGAGGTAGTACTGCTCACCCTGGAGGCTGGCAAGTACCCCGGGCTGGCCATCGGCGGCATCGATACGACGCTTGATGAACTCGGCGCTGTCATGCCAGCTGAAGCTGCGGTCGCTCTGCTTCATGTTCGGCTGCAGGTGGCCGCGCACGTCTGGCGATTCATAGTCCAGTGGCGTCGGTTTGAAATCGGTACCGAATTTCGCCACCACCTCGTGGATGCAGATCAGCGCCGCATCGGCCACCGGGCCGTTGTACAACTGCGACTTGCGCACCTGGGCCGGCATCTCGAATTCGCTGGTCGCCCAGATCGCGCCGCTGTCCATCTCCTCGGCCGCCTGCAGGGCGGTCACGCCCCAGCGCGGGAGCTTGCGGCTGATGGCCCAGTCCAGCGCGCTGGCGCCGCGGTCGCCGACAATTCCCGGATGGATGATCACCACCGGGCGCTCGGTATTGCGCCACAACTGCTCGGGCACACGGTCCTTGAGAAACGGACAGATCACCAGTTGCGCGCCGCTGCCTTCGATCTGCCGGCAGACCTCCTCTTCAGTGGTGAACAGCACCACACTGGGCTCGTGCCCGGCTTCGCGCAACGCCAACCAGGCACGCTGGGTGAGACCGTTGAACGCGGTGGACAACAGAATGATCTTCAATGAGCGCATGACTAACCTCCTCCTTGAGCATGTACCGGGCCCACTGCTGCGATGAACAATCCATGGCCCGACCGGAGTGGCTACAGTAGCGCGGTGTGAGGAGCCGGCCTTGATCGAGGTCAAGGCCGAAGGTGCAGGCGTCAGCGGTGACGCGCGCGGGCTTCGCTGGCGGTGTGACCGAAGAAGTCGCGGAAACAGCGGCTGAAGTGCGCCGAGCTGACGAAGCCGCAGGCAGTGGCGATGTTGATCACCGACTCGTTGGTCTGCAGCAGCAGTTGCCGGCCGCGGGTCAGGCGCAGCTCCAGGTAGTAGCGCTTGGGTGAGCTCTGCATGAACTGCTGGAACAGTCGGTCGACCTGACGCCGCGACAGGTTGACGTAGGCCGCCAACTGGTCGAGCTCCAGCGGGTCTTCGATATTGTTTTCCATCAGGTCGAGCAGGCTTTGCAGCGCCACCGGCAGACGCGGATCGCGGGAGACCCGCGCCAGCGGCATATTGTCGGTCTGTTCGCTGCGGTCGCAACTGAGGATCGCCTCGATCCCCCGTACCAGTTCGTCGCCCTGCTGGGCGCGGATCACGTTGAGGATCAGGCCCAGGGCACTGTTGGCGCCGGCACAGCTGATCAGCCCACCGTCGATCACATAGGGCTGCGGCAACAACTGCACCGTCGGGCAGATTTCCATCAGGCCGGCGCGGTTCTCCGGGTGCACGGTGCAGGAACGGCCGTCCAGCAGGCCGGCATGGGCCAGCTGGAAGCAGCCGTTCCAGAGGCTGCCCAGTTGCATCGACGCCCGCGCGCACTGGCGCAGTTTCTCCACCAGCTTGCCGGCCGGCTGCAACGGGCTGCGCAGGCCGCCGCAGACAATCAGCAGGTCGGCGCCGTCCGGACGCAGGGCGCTGATGCAGTCGTCGGCGGCGATGGAGATACCCAGGTCGCAGGCGATCTGCAGGTGATCGATGCCAAAGGTCTTCACTTCATACAGCGGCGCCCGTCCCAGCAGGTTGGCCGTGACCAGTCCATCCAGCGCGCCGGTGAAGGCCATCATCGAGAAATTGTCGAGCAGCACGAAGGCGATCCGCCGGGGTGGTGGCGGCGTGAGCGCTCCCTGGCCCGACTCGTTCAGGTAGGCGAGATTCAGGGTCTTGAGGCTGCGACTGAATTGGCGGTGCCCCGCCGGTGGTGATTCGGACATGCGTGATGATGCTCAAGGAGAACCAGGAGGCTGGTGGGCACGAGAATATCGCGTTCGCGCAGCGCCTTCAAAACTGTTCGAAAGGCTTGCCACGCAGTTTTCTTTGACAGCTGTGACGCGGCAGAAAACAATGCTCGGCGGCATCCGAGCCTGAAGAACAGCCGGGGTGCCTGTCTTTCGGAGACTGTATGAACAAGATCCTGTCGATCCTGTCGGGCCTGGCAATCGCCCTGATGCTGACCGGCTTTACCCGGACATCGCCCGATACCCCGGTCCAGCTGGACGACTACACCCTGGGCAAGATCAGGCTGATCGAGTCGCGGCTGGCCAGCGAAGGCCACCCCGACACCGGCCGGCGCATCGACGAGATCTCCGCCAGCTTCCTCGGCACACCCTATGTACCGCATATGCTGGTGGGCTCGGCGACCTCGGCGGAAAAGCTGGTGATCGACTTCCGCGGCCTGGACTGCTTCACCTACCTGGATTACGTCGAGGCCCTGCGCAAGTCCGACAGCCTGCCGCGCTTCATCGAGAACGTGGTCCGCACCCGCTACGAAAACGGCGACATCAGCTACGTCAACCGCAAACACTTCTTCACCGACTGGGCGCATGCCACGCCGCTCAATGCCCGCGACGTGACCCGCGAAACCAGCCCGGACGCCACCACCGTCACCAAGGTCCTCAAGACGCCTGCCGGCGGTGGTTCGAGCGCCGAGGTGACCCGCGCCATCAGCTACATTCCCAGCCAGTTCGTCGACGACACCGTCATCAGCCGGTTACGCACCGGCGACTACGTCGGCATCTACACCCCCGCCCAGGGCCTGGACGTGACCCACACGGGCATCTTCATCATGACCGACAAGGGCCCCGTGCTGCGCAACGCCTCGGCCCAGTCGAACCACTACCAGGTCATCGACTCGCCGTTCCTCGCCTATGTGAAAAAGACCCCGGGGATCGTGGTGCTGCGGGCCCTCTGAGACCAGCAGCACCTCTCGAAAACCATCGTTACACATATCGGGAAATACCTGTGACAGGGTCGTAACCCGCAGTCCGTCTAGCCTTGAATGTGCCGGCAGGGAATGTCGGCAGGAAGCAGCCATACGTCGGCAACTTTCTCAAACCTAAACGGATGGGTTATTATTGAATCATGGTGACGACAGCGCGATTCGACGATGTACGAGTAGTGATCTACTCCAACGATCACAGGCCCTGCCATGTGCATGTCATGAACTGGGAGCACGAAGCGGTGTTCCACCTGCGGTGCCCCGAAGGTCCGCCGCAACTGCGTATCAACTACGGTTTTACCTATCGCAGGCTCAAGCTTCTGTGCGCACTGCTGACCGAAGACCTGGCCTATCAATGCCAGCAATGGAAGGAGATCCACGGTGACTTTGACTGAACTCGAATTCAGGCAGGCAAACGCCTCCCAACCCAAGGTGCCTCGTGCGGAGCAGGTCCACTACGACACTGAAACCGACTGCGTGGTGATCCGGCTCGATTCCGGGGTGAGCCTGTCTTTCCCGCCGCGCCTGGCCCAGGGACTGGCCGGCGCCAAACCTGCGCAGCTGGCACGGATCGACATCAGCCCCAGCGGCCAGGGGCTGCACTTTCCAGCCCTGGATGTCGACCTGCACCTGCCCGCGCTGATCAATGGCGTGCTGGGTAGCGCATCGTGGATGGCCGGTCAGTTGGGCAGGAAAGGCGGTTCCCGCTCGACCGAAGCCAAATCCCGCGCCGCTCGCGAGAACGGCAAGCTGGGCGGTCGTCCGCGCAAGCGCCCCGCCCTCTGAAGCAGACCCGGACGCTTGGCACAAGGCCCGGGCGTCATCAGCGTGCCGCCTCGTCGAGAAGAAGGGAAAACAGAACGTTTTTTGTATACCATATCCTTTCCATCCCTCTCGAATGATCGCGCCGTGTCCCTACCCAAACTCAATCTGCCGGACCTGGGCAATGCGCCCTCCACCTCGGAGATCATCACCCGTCACCTGCGCGAGGCGATCGTCGCCGGCAATTTCGCCGAGGACGAGCCGATTCGCCAGGACGAAATCGCCCGCCAGTTCAATGTCAGCAAGATCCCGGTGCGCGAGGCACTCAAACGGCTGGAGGCCGAGGGGCTGGTGATGTTCCAGCGCAACCGGGGGGCGATGGTCACGCGTCTCTCCGAGCTGGAGCTGGCGCAGATGTTCGAGGTGCGCATGCTGCTGGAGGACAAGGTGTTGCGCCTGGCGATCCCGAACATGACCGACAGCACCTTTGCCAGGGCCGAGAGCATCTGCCAGGAGTTCGTCGGCGAGAACGATGTCGGCCGCTGGGCCGAACTCAACTGGGAACTGCATGCCTGTCTCTACGAGCCGGCGCAGCGGCCGTTCCTGGTCGGCATGATCCGCTCGGTCAACGACAAGCTGGAACGCTACCTGCGCATGCAGATGAGCCTGTCCGCCGGCAAGGAGCGCGCCGATCACGAACACCGGGAAATCATCGAAGCCTGCCGCGCCCGCGACGTGGAACGGGCGGTGAAACTGCTCGACGAGCATATCGCCGGTGTCTGCGCGACCCTGCTCAAGCACCTGCCACGCGCG
The DNA here is from genome assembly GCF_055390395.1 of Pseudomonas sp. Tof1. Lineage (NCBI taxonomy): Bacteria > Pseudomonadati > Pseudomonadota > Gammaproteobacteria > Pseudomonadales > Pseudomonadaceae > Pseudomonas > Pseudomonas sp. Tof1. The sequence continues at coordinate 3,797,792 of NZ_AP024344.1, forward strand.
CATTGAGCCAGATGCCACTATGCTGATTTCGTCATGAGCACCCGATAAAAGCATCAAGCCGGACCACCCCCGCGCAGGCCACTCTGCAAGCTCCTTCATTCGACAGTGGCCTGCCATGAAACGTATCACCGTGATCGACTCGCATACCGGCGGCGAACCCACCCGCCTGGTGACCGCCGGCTTTCCCGACCTGGGCCAAGGTAGCATGGCCGAGCGCCGCCAGCGCCTGGCCGAACAGTACGATAGCTGGCGCGCCGCCTGCGTCCTCGAACCCCGCGGCAGCGATGTGCTGGTCGGCGCCCTGCTCTGCGAACCGGTGGACCCGCAGGCCTGTGCCGGCGTGATCTTCTTCAATAACACCGGTTACCTGGGCATGTGCGGCCACGGCACCATCGGCCTGGTGGCCTCTCTCGCCCACCTGGGCCGCATCGGCCCGGGCACCCATGCCATCGAGACCCCGGTCGGCACCGTGCACGCCACCCTGCACGAGGACCGCTCGGTCAGCGTGCGCAACGTGCCGGCCTACCGTTATCGGCGAGCCGTGGCGCTGGAAGTGGCGGGCATCGGCCAGGTGGTCGGTGATATCGCCTGGGGCGGCAACTGGTTCTTCCTGATCGCCGAGCACGGCCTCGATGTCGCCAGCGACAACCTCGAGGCATTGACCGCCTACAGCTTCGCCGTACAGCAGACGCTGGAGCAGCAAGGCATCCGCGGCGAGGACGGCGGCCTGATCGACCATATCGAACTGTTCGCCGACGACGCCCATGCCGACAGCCGTAACTTCGTCCTGTGCCCCGGCAAGGCCTACGACCGCTCGCCCTGCGGCACCGGTACCAGCGCCAAGCTGGCGTGCCTGGCGGCCGATGGCAAGCTGCAACCGGGACAGGTCTGGCGTCAGGCCAGCATCCTTGGCAGCGAGTTCGAAGGCTCCTACGAGGCCGCCGGCGAGCGCATCGTGCCGACCATCCGTGGGCGGGCACACATCAGCGCCGAAGCGACCCTGATCCTCGAACAGGACGACCCGTTCGCCTGGGGCATCCGCCTGTGAACGAAGGCGCGGTGGCCGACGTGATCGTGATCGGTGCCGGCATCGTCGGCGCCGCCTGCGCCCAGGCCCTGGCCCACCGGGGCCTCGACGTGCTGGTGCTGGATGCCGGGTTGCCGAATGCCACAGCGGCGGGCATGGGCCACCTGCTGGTGCTCGATGACAACCCGGCCGAACTGGCGCTGAGCCAATACTCGGTGCAACGCTGGCGCGAGCACGCGCCCAAGCTGCCCGAGGGCTGCGCCTATCGCAACAACGGCACCCTGTGGATCGCGGCCAACGCCGAGGAAATGGCCGTGGCCGAAGCCAAGCACCACAACCTGCAGGCCCACGGCATCGCCTGTGAGCTGCTCGACGGCCAGACCCTGCACGAACGCGAACCGCAACTGCGCGAAGGGCTCGAGGGCGGCCTGCTGATTCACTGCGACGGCATTCTCTACGCCCCGGCCACCGCCCGCTGGATGCTCGAGACCGCGGGCATTCGCCAGCGTCGGGCGCGGGTCCGCGAAATCGACGGCCAGCGCGTACGGCTCGACAACGGTCACTGGCTCGCGGCCGGTGCCGTGGTGCTGGCTAATGGCGTGCAGGCTGACGAGCTGTGTCCGGAGCTGCCCATCGAGCCGAAGAAGGGGCATCTGCTGATCACCGACCGCTATCCCGGCAGCGTCACCCATACCCTGGTGGAGCTGGGTTATGTCACCAGCGCCCACAACGCCAAGGGGCCATCCACCGCCTGCAACATTCAGCCACGCCCGACGGGTCAGTTGTTCATCGGCGCCTCGCGGCAGTTCGGCACCCGCGACCTCGCAGTCGAGAGCTGGATGCTGGCGAAGATGCTCAAGCGTGCCGTCGAGTACCTGCCGGGCCTGGCCCGACTCAACGCCATCCGTGCCTGGACCGGTCTGCGTGCCGCGAGTCCCGACGGCCTGCCGCTGGTGGGTGAGCACCCGCGGCGCAAGGGTCTGTGGCTGGCCGTCGGCCATGAAGGACTGGGCGTCACCACGGCCCCCGGCACCGCCGATCTGCTGGTCGGGCAACTGTTCAACGAAACGCTGCCGCTGGATGCCACTCCCTACCTGCCCCAGCGCTTTCCAGGAGTCTCGGCCCATGCCTGAACTGATACTGGACGGCCGCGCCCTGCGCGTCGCCGATGGCACCACCGTGGCCGCCGCACTGGCCCTGGGCGGTGACGGCTGCAGTCGTACGTCGGTGAGCGGCCGCCGTCGGGCACCGCTGTGCGGCATGGGTATCTGCCAGGAGTGCCGGGTCAGTATCGATGGCTACCGCCGCCTGGCCTGCCAGACCTTGTGCCAGGACGGCATGCGTGTGGAGACCCGGCCATGAGCGAAACCACCGACCTGCTGATCATCGGTGCCGGTCCGGCCGGCATAGCCGCCGCCCTCGCCGCCGCCCCCAGTGGCGCACGCATCACCCTGATCGACGACAATCCACTGACCGGCGGGCAGATCTGGCGTGACGGGCCACAGGCCAAGCTGCCGCCCCTGGCCCGGCAGTTGCGCGAGCGCCTGCAACATTGCGCCAATGTGCAGCACCATCCCGCCACCCGGGTGATCGCCCGCAGTGGCCCGAAACGGCTGTTGCTCGAAGACCCGCAACGGGGCTGGCAGATCGGCTACGACAACCTGATCCTCTGCACCGGGGCCCGCGAACTGCTACTGCCTTTCCCCGGCTGGACCCTGCCCGGCGTCACCGGTGCCGGTGGCCTGCAGGCGCTGGTCAAGGGCGGCCTGCCGGTGAACGGCGAACGCCTGGTGATCGCCGGTAGCGGCCCGTTGCTACTCGCCAGCGCCGCCACGGCGCGACAGGCCGGGGCGCGGATCCAGCGAATCGCCGAACAGGCTTCGCGGGCCGCCGTCGCCGGTTTTGCCGCACAGTTGCCGCGTTGGCCACACAAGGGGCTGCAAGCCTTCGCTCTGTTCGACCGCCATTACCGCACCGATACCCACGTGATTGCCGCCCTCGGCAACGACCGCCTGGAAGGTGTGCGCCTGCGGCAGCACGGCAGAATCGTCGAAGTGGCTTGCGAACGACTGGCCTGCGGCTTCGGCCTGATCCCCAACAGCCAGCTCGGCCAGGCCCTGGGCTGTGCACTCGCCGGCCAGGCCATCGCCGTCGACGACTGGCAGGCCAGCAGCCTTGCCGATCATTACGCCGCCGGCGAATGCACCGGTTTCGGTGGCAGCGAGCTGGCCCTGGTCGAAGGCGCGATCGCCGGGCATGCAGCCGTGGGCGAGCGGCAGGCCGCCCGCGCCCTGTGGTCGCGGCGGGCACGCTGGCAGGGTTTTGCCGACCGCCTGAACCGGGCCTTTGCCCTCGACCCACGGCTCAAGTCCCTGGCCGAGCCGGACACCCTGGTCTGCCGTTGCGAGGATGTCAGCTACGCCGAACTGCTCGGCCACCGCGACTGGCGCGAGGCCAAGCTGGCCAGCCGTTGCGGCATGGGCGCCTGCCAGGGCCGCGTGTGTGGTGGTGCGACCACCCACCTGTTTGGCTGGCAGGCTGCGGCACCGCGCCCACCGTTCGGCCCGGCACGCATCGACACCCTGTTGCACCTGGACGACACCCCACCGGCATGAAGCGTGGCACGGGGCTTTCGGCAACCCCGACGGATCACTATGATCCCGGGGTTGCCACCAGATGCCTGCCGCCATGTATTATGCCTCGCTCAACAGCTTCAAGCCCTGCGACCTGCCCACGCTGCTGAACAGCCTGCACAGCATCGCGCCGTTGCTCGACACCCTGGCGGACGTGGTGTTCTTCATCAAGGACAGCCAGGCCCGCTATGCCTTCGCCAACCAGACCCTGGCCCGACGCTGTGGTTTCAAGCACACCGAAGCGTTGTTGGGGCTGACCGCCGACCGGGTGTTCCCCGAGCGCTTCGGTGCCTCCTACACCGAACAGGATCGCCGGGTACTGGGCAGCGGCCGTGAACTGGCCGACCAGTTGGAACTGCACCTCTACTACGGCAACCAGCCGATCTGGTGCCTGACCCACAAGGTGCCCTTGCGCGACCCGCAGGGACAGATCGTGGGCCTGGCGGGGGTTTCCCGCGACCTGCAGTTGCCGCAGTCGAACCATCCGTCCTTTCCGAAAGTCGCCGCGGTGGATGCGTACATCCGCGAGCATTTTTCCCAGCCCATCAGCCTGGCCGAACTGACCGGCATCGCCGGCCTGTCGGTGGCCCAGTTGGAGCGCCAGTGCAAGCGGATCTTCCAACTCACGCCCCGGCAGATGATTCACAAGGCGCGTCTGGAGGAAGCCTCGCAACTGTTGGTGCAGGCCGACCTGCCGATCACCGAGATCGCCCTGCGCTGCGGTTACACTGACCACAGTGCCTTCAGCCGCCAGTTCCGGGCGCTGACCGGGTTGTCGCCGAGCCATTATCGCGAGACGCATCGGCAGCAGTGACGTCAGGGCGGGTGTCTGGTCAGGAGGCCGAGGGTGGACTTGAGGAGCCATTCGCGGGCAAGCCGCGAACGGCCGCCACTGTGTTCCTTTAAGGCGCGCTTTCGCCCTCGTCTGCTCCCTTCTGTAACACCACCCTTCCCCCCGCCTTGACCCACGGCGCCCACCAGCCCCCCTAAGCCAAGGCTCTGCAACGAATTTCCCTGTCCAGCTGGAATCAGGCACAGTCATTGCTAATCTAATATCGTATACGAAATTCATAATACGATAACCAACACCACTCACCGACAAACGAGGCTTCCATGAAAAATCCCGTTTTTGCCGCAGCGCTCAGTGTGGTTCTCAGCTCTTGCTTCATCGCCACGGCCCAGGCCGACAAGCTCGATGACATCATCAGTTCGGGCAAGCTGCGTTGCGCCGTGACACTCGACTTCCCGCCGATGGGCTCGCGTGATGCCAACAACAAGCCGGTGGGCTTCGACGTCGACTATTGCAACGACCTGGCGAAAGTCCTCGGCGTCACTGCCGAAGTCGTCGAAACGCCGTTTGCCGATCGTATCCCGGCCCTGATGTCCGACCGCGTCGACGTCATCACCGCCTCCACCTCCGACACCCTCGAACGGGCCAAGACCATTGGCATGAGCATCCCCTACTTCGCCTTCCAGATGGTGGTGCTGACCCGCGAGGACACCGGCATCAGCAAGTACGAGGATCTCAAGGGCAAGAATGTCGGCAACACCAGCAGCACCTACGAAGCCATCGCCCTGGAGAAGGACCAGAAGAGCTGGGGCAGCGGCAGCTTCCGTGCCTACCAGTCGCAGAACGACACCATCCTGGCCGTGGCCCAGGGCCACATCGACGCCACCGTGGTCACCAACACCGTGGCCGCCGCGACGCTCAAGTCCGGCAAGTACAAGGGCCTGAAGGTCGTTGGCAACGCCCCGTACGTGATCGACTACGTGTCGCTGGGTGCCGCCCGTAACGAGTACGGCCTGATCAACTACCTCAACCTGTTCGTCAACCAGCAGGTACGGACCGGGCGCTACAAGGAACTGTTCACCAAGTGGGTCGGCACCGAGATTCCACCGACCGACCTGACCGTTCCCCACGTCTACTACTGAGGACCGCTCGATGCCCAGCACGCCCACTGTCCTGAGCGGACGCAGTCTGGTCGAAGGGTCTGCCCAAGGTCCCCTGCTGTTCGCCGATGTCGGCCTGAGTTTCTGGGGTGGCGTCGATCCGTTCAGCGGCGAGGTGATTGATCGCCATCATCCCCTCAGCGGCCAGCACCTGAGCGGCTGTGTGCTGGCATTGCCCAGCGGGCGCGGCTCCTGCACCGGCAGCAGCGTCATGATGGAGGCGATCAGCAATGGCCATGCGCCTGCCGCCCTGGTGCTGGCCGAGGCCGATGAGATCCTGACGTTGGGTGTGTGGGTGGCCCAGGTGATTTTCGACCGCTCCCTGCCGGTGCTGTGCATCGGCAGGGAGGCCTTTGCCGCCTTGCGCGGCCAGGCCTTCGCCCGGGTGGAAAATACTCGCCTGAGCCTGTTCGATGCCTGCCCCGCGGATGGCTGGCAGGTCACGCCAACGCCTCCCTCCTTTCGCCCGGCAATCGGCAGCGTCGAACTCAGCGAGTACGACCGCAGCCTGCTGGACGGCCACTATGGCAAGGCCGCCCAGGTGGCCATGCAGATCGTCCTGCGAATGGCCGGGCTGCAAGGTGCCACAGCCCTGCTGGACGTGACCCAGGCCCATATCGATGGCTGCATCTATACGGGCCCGGCGAGCCTGCGCTTTGCCGAACAACTGGTGCAATGGGGCGCGCGGGTACGCGTCCCGACCACCCTCAATTCCATCTCCGTGGACCAGCGGCGCTGGCGCGAGCTGGGGGTCGACGCGGCCCTCGGCGAGCCCGCCAGCGCCCTGGGTAACGCCTACATGGCCATGGGCGCGCAACTGAGCTACACCTGTGCGCCGTACCTGCTCGACAGCGCCCCCAAGGCCGGCGAGCAGATCGTCTGGGCCGAATCCAACGCCGTGGTCTACGCCAACAGCGTGCTCGGTGCCCGGACCCAGAAATACCCCGATTACCTGGACATCTGCATCGCCCTGACCGGCCGCGCCCCATTGACCGGCTGCCACCTGGCCGAACGGCGCAAGGCACAGTTGCAGATCGAGGTGCCAACCTTGAACGCGTTGGACGATGCGTTCTACCCGCTGCTCGGCTACCACATCGGCACGCTGTGCGGCAGCCGTATCCCCCTGGTGCGCGGGCTGGAACGCAGCCGGCCCGGCCTCGACGATCTCAAGGCGTTTGGCGCCGCGTTCGCCACCACTTCGGCGGCACCCCTGTTCCATATCGCCGGAGTCACCCCCGAGGCGCTCGATCCGGCACAGGTGGCGGATGCATCTCTGCCTGTGGAGCGCATCGACCTGGCCGGGCTGCTGGAAAGCTGGCACGAACTCAACAGCGCCCGCAGCCCATCGGTGGATGTCATCTCGCTGGGCAATCCGCACTTCTCCCTCGGCGAGTTCGCCCACCTGGCGCGGTTGTGCCAGGGCCGACACAAGCATCCGTCGGTGGCCATGGCGATCACCTGTGGCCGCGCGGTGCTGGAACAGGCCCGTGCGGCGGGATATCTGGAGCCGATCGAAGCCTTCGGCGCCACGCTGATCACCGACACCTGCTGGTGCATGGTCGGCGAACCGGTGATCCCGCCGGGCGCCCGCACGCTGATGACCAACTCCGGCAAGTACGCCCACTACGCTCCCGGCCTGGTCGGGCGCAGCGTGCACTTCGCCAGCCTCGCCGAATGCGTCGACAGCGCCTGCACCGCCCAGGCCAGTGGGCGCCTGCCGGCCTGGTTGCAACAGGAGGAAGCGGCCCATGTTTAATTTCAGCTACACCTTCCAGTGGCGCGCGGCGTTCCGCGCCCTGCCCGACATGCTCAGCGGCGCCTGGGTGACCTTCGAGACCGCCGCCCTGTCGATGATCTTCGGCGTGCTGATCGCCCTGACCCTGACAGTGATGCGCGAGGCCAGACAACCGTTGCCGCGCGGTTTCGCCAACGGCTGGGTGTCGATCGCCCGCAACACCCCATCACTGTTCCAGATCTACATCCTGTATTTCGGCCTCGGCTCGCTGGGGCTGCATGTCAGTTCCTGGTTCGCACTGCTCGCCGGGATCACCTTCAACAACGCCGGCTACCTGGCGGAGAACTTCCGTGGCGGCCTCAAGGCGGTGCCCGGCACCCAGATGCGCGCCGCGCGCTCGCTGGGCATGAGCGCCTTCCAGGCCTACCGGATGATCGTCGTGCCGCAGTTGCTGCGGGTGGTGTTCTACCCCCTGACCAACCAGATGGTCTGGGCGGTGCTGATGACCTCCCTGGGGGTGGTGGTGGGGCTCAACAACGACCTGACCGGGGTGACCCAGGAATACAACGTCAAGACGTTCCGCACCTTCGAATACTTCGCCATCGCGGCGGTGCTGTATTACCTGATCGCCAAGGCGATCGTCGCGATAGCCCGGCTGTTGTCCTGGCGGCTGTTCCGTTACTGAGGGGGTCTGCTCGATGTTCTCTACCAGTCTTACCGCCAATGACCTGCTGTTCCTGCTCAGCGGCGCGTGGGTCACGCTGCAACTGACGTTCTGGGCGATCCTGCTGGGCAGCGTCGCCGGCCTGTTGTTCGGCCTGCTGCGCGCACTGCTGCCGCGGGTGAGCTTGCCGCTGGCCTGGGTGCTGGACGTGTTTCGCAGCGTGCCGCTGCTGATCCAGTTCGTCCTGTTCAACTCGTTCAAGAGCATCCTGGGCCTGAAGATCAGCGCCTTTTCGGTCGGCTGCATCGTGCTGGGCATCTACGCCGCCGCGTACTTCACCGAGATCGTGCGCAGCGGCGTGCTGTCGGTGCCGCCGAGCGTACGCCGGGCCAGCCGCTCGCTGGGGCTGAGCTACCTGCAGGACCTGCGCTGGATCGTCCTGCCGATGGCCACGCGGGTGGCCTTCCCCGGCTGGCTGAACCTGGTGCTGGGGGTCATGAAGGACACCGCGCTGGTGATGTGGATCGGCATCATCGAGCTGTTGCGCGCCTCGCAGACCATCGTCACGCGCATCCAGGAACCGCTGCTGGTGCTGTGCATCGCGGGCCTTATCTACTACGTCATGAGCCTGGTGGTCGCTCGCCTGGGCGCTCGTCTGGAAAGAAGGTGGCAAGAAAATGATTGAGATCGACAACGTACACAAATCCTTCGGCGACCTGGAAGTGGTCAAGGGCGTCAGCCTGACGGTGAACAAGGGCGAGGTGGTGTCGATCATCGGTGGCTCCGGTTCCGGCAAGTCGACCCTGCTGATGTGCATCAATGGCCTGGAGTCGATCCACAAGGGCAGCATCCGCGTCGACGGCATCGAGGTCCACGACCGCGCCACCGACCTGAACAAGTTGCGGCAGAAGATCGGCATCGTGTTCCAGCAGTGGAACGCCTTTCCGCACCTGACGGTGCTGGAGAACGTGATGCTGGCGCCGCGCAAGGTGCTCGGCAAGAGCCGGCAGGACGCCGAGGAACTGGCGGTGCGCCAGCTCACCCATGTCGGCCTGGGCGACAAGCTCAAGACCTTTCCCGGCAAGCTCTCCGGCGGCCAGCAGCAGCGCATGGCGATCGCCCGCGCCCTGGCGATGTCACCGGATTACATGTTGTTCGACGAAGCCACCTCGGCACTCGACCCGCAACTGGTCGGCGAGGTGCTGGACACCATGCGCATGCTCGCCGAGGACGGCATGACCATGGTTCTGGTGACCCATGAGATCCGTTTCGCCCGGGACGTTTCCGACCGCGTGGCGTTCTTTCGCAACGGCCTGGTGCATGAGATCGGCTCGCCCGATCAGGTCATCGGCAATCCACGGCAGCCGGAGACGGCGGCGTTTCTCAAGTCGGTCAAGTAGAAATGCCCCCCAATCCCTTTAGGAGCCGGGCTTGCCCGCGAACCGCCGAAGGCGGCCGTTCACCTCGCCAGCGTCGCAGCCTGGCCGGCGCTTTCGCGGGCACGCCCGGCTCCGACAGGGGACCGTTAAGCAGACACGAAAGGAGGAGTATGCAATGCGTTCTTCGAAGATCGTTCATGTAGTCAGTTGCCATGCCGAAGGCGAAGTCGGCGATGTGATCGTCGGCGGTGTCGCCCCGCCGCCGGGCGCCACCGTGTGGGAGCAGTCACGCTGGATCGCCCAGGATGAAACCCTGCGCAACTTCGTCCTCAACGAACCGCGCGGCGGCGTGTTCCGCCACGTCAACCTGCTGGTGCCGGCCAAGGACCCGCGGGCGCAGATGGCCTGGATCATCATGGAGCCGGCCGACACGCCGCCGATGTCCGGCTCCAATTCGCTGTGCGTGTCCACGGTGCTGCTCGACAGCGGCATCCTGCCGATGACCGAACCGCAGACGCGCCTGGTGCTGGAGGCTCCCGGCGGCCTGATCGAAGCCGTAGCCGAATGCCGGGACGGCAAGGTCCAGCGGGTGGAAATCAGGAATGTGCCGTCGTTCGCCGACCGCCTCGACGCCTGGATCGAAGTCGAAGGCCTGGGCTCGCTCCAGGTCGATACGGCCTACGGCGGCGACAGTTTCGCCATCGTCGACGCCCGGCGCCTGGGTTTTGCGATTCGCCCCGATGAGGCCCGGGATCTGGTCGAGACCGGCCTGAGGATCACCCGTGCCGCCAACGAACAACTGGGTTTCGTCCACCCGCTGAACCCGGACTGGTCGCATATCTCCTTCTGCCAGATCGCCGCCCCGGTGATCTACGAGAACGGTATCGCCACGGCTGCCAACGCGGTGGTGATTCGCCCCGGCAAGATCGACCGCTCGCCCTGCGGTACCGGCTGCTCGGCGCGCATGGCGGTGCTACAGGCCAAGGGGGTGCTGAAGGTCGGCGAACGCTTCATCGGCCGCTCGATCATCGGCTCCGAGTTCCACTGCCGCATCGACTCACAGACCGAGCTGGCCGGGCGTACGGCGATCTATCCGTGCCTGTCCGGCCGGGCCTGGATCACCGGTACCCACCAGTTGCTGCTCGACCCCGCTGACCCGTGGCCACAGGGCTATCGACTGTCGGACACCTGGCCGGGAGCCTGAGACCCACTGATTAAATACCCATGCACGACCTTGCGGCGCTGGAACGGCGCCCGCAGAGACACACGAATCGCAGATTTTTATCAACCACATCGTATACGAAATACAATTAACCCAGGAGTCCATCATGAGTAAACGCATCAACTGGAGCGGCGTCTTCCCCGCGGTCACCACCCAATTCAACGACGACTTTTCCATCAACCTGGAAAAGACTCACCAAGTGATTTCCAACGTGATCCGCGATGGCGTCTCGGGCCTGGTGGTCTGTGGCTCGGTCGGCGAAAACACCTCGCTGACCGCCGAGGAAAAGATCGCCGTCACCGAAGTCGCGGTGGCCGCCTCCGGGGGCCGGGTGCCGGTGATCTGCGGTGTGGCCGAGTTCACCAGCGTGCAAGCGGCCAAGGTCGCGAACTCGGTGCGCAAGGTCGGGGTCGACGGGGTCATGCTGATGCCGGCGCTGGTCTATGGCTCCAAGCCGTTCGAGACCGCCGAGCACTTTCGCTATGTGGCCAGGCATGCCGACGTGCCGCTGATGGTCTACAACAACCCGCCGATCTACAAGAACGACGTCACCCCGGACATCCTGATTTCCCTGGCCGACTGCGACAACGTGGTGTGCTTCAAGGACTCCTCCGGCGACACCCGCCGTTTCATCGACGTGCGCAATGAAGTCGGCGATCGGTTCGTGCTGTTCGCCGGTCTCGACGACGTGGTGCTGGAGAGTATCGCAGTGGGCGCCGAGGGTTGGGTGTCGGGGATGTCCAACGTGTTTCCCAAGGAAGGCGAAACCATCTTCCGCCTGGCCAAGGCCGGGCGCTTCGCCGAGGCGATGCCGATCTATGAATGGCTGATGCCGATCCTGCACCTCGATGCGCGGCCGGACCTGGTGCAGTGCATCAAGCTGTGCGAAGCCATCGCCGGCCGCGGCAGCGCCCTGACCCGCCCACCGCGCCTGGCACTGCCGGAGGCCGATCGGCTGTTCGTCGAGCAGATCATGGCCAAGGCCCTGGCCAACCGACCGGTGTTGCCGGACGTGGGGCTCTGAGCTCGGAGCCGGGGCAGCCTGCCAATCGGCTTCGGCTGTCCCGGCCTCTTCGCGGGCAAGCCCGGCTCCTACAGAGGCTGTGTCGAATTCAGGTCATGTGGACGACGCAAAACGCCAGGAGCCGGGCTCGCCCGCGAATAATTCGGCACAGCTACCGGGTCAGAACTCATTGTTTTACCGGTTTGAGTTCAATGATCTTGCCGTTGGTGATTGCCACCAGCACATACTGGTTCTTGATTTTCACCCACTGGCTGTCCTCCTCCGGAGCATGCAGCCCGCGTTTCTTCCAGTCATGCAGCGCCTGTGACTCACGCTGGTAAACCGCCGGGGCGCGGTCGCCGACCACCAGCTCACCGCTGCTGAAAGTGGAAGGGACTTTTTCATCGGAGGACTGCGCCGCCTGCAGCGGCAGTGTCACAACGGCCGAACAGGCCACCAGGGACAATCCGGCAATCAGGGATTTCACGGTCATGGACGACTCCTTGGCTCAAGACGGATGCAAAGGGTCTGACCGCGGCACAGGAAAATCATTCGATTCAACGGGGCCTGTGAAAGCCGGATGCAAAAACGCCACTCGGGTGAGTGGCGTTTCTGTGAGACTCGAAACTCGATCAGGGTCGCTTACAGCGCCATGTCGGATTTCGGATCCTCAGCCTTGGGCTTGTCGGTCGCAGCCGGGGCTGCAGCCGGTGCCGCCGCGGTCTGGCCAATCACCGGAGGAGTGGTCAGTTGCAGGATCTCGGCGGTGTAGTTCCACTCTTTCTGCACGGCTTCAGGGTTGCCGTTCAGCTTGGTGCCGTAGCTCGGAATGATCTGGTGCAGCTTTTCCTGCCAGGCAGGGGTCGCCACCTTGTCCTTGAACACCTTCTCCAGCACGCTCAGCATGATCGGCGCAGCGGTCGAGGCACCTGGCGAGGCACCCAGCAGGCCGGCGATGCTGTTGTCCTTGGCGGCAACGACTTCGGTGCCGAGTTTCAGGACGCCGCCCTTCTCTTCGTCACGCTTGATGATCTGCACGCGCTGACCGGCCTGCCACAGGCGCCAGTCTTCCTTCTTCGCCTCGGGGAAGTACTCTTTGAGGGCGTTGAAGCGGTCGTCATCCGACATCATCAGTTGGCCGCCCAGGTACTGGACCAGGTCGAACTGATCGATACCCACGCGGGTCATCGGCCAGATGTTGTGGGTGGTGGTGCTGGTCAGCAGGTCGAAGTACGAACCGTTCTTCAGGAACTTGGTGGAGAAGGTCGCGAATGGGCCGAACAGGATCACGCGCTTGCCATCCAGCACACGGGTGTCCAGGTGCGGAACCGACATGGGCGGTGCACCGGTCGAAGCGATGCCGTAGGCCTTGGCCATGTGCTTGAGCGCGATGTCCTGGTTGTCGGTCACCAGGAACGAACCACCGACCGGGAAGGCCGCGTAGTCGTTGGCTTCCGGGATACCGGACTTCTGCAGCAGGTGCAGCGCGCCGCCACCGGCACCGATGAACACGAACTTGGCGTCGGCCGCGGTTTCGCTGCCGTCCTTCAGGTTCTTGTAGGTCACGTGCCAGGAGCCGTCTTCGTTGCGCTTGATGTCCTGCACTTCGCTGGACAGCTTCAGGGTGAAGTTCGGCTGCTGTTGCAGGTGGGCAACGTACTGGCGGGTGATCTCGCCGAAGTTCACGTCGGTGCCGATCGGCGTCCAGGTCGCGGCGATCTTCTGCTTCGGATCGCGCCCTTGCATCATCAGCGGGACCCACTTCTTGATCTGCTCCTGATCTTCGCTGTACTGCATGCCGCTGAACAGCGGGCTGGTCTGCAGTGCCGCGTAACGATCGCGCAGGAACTTGACGTTGTCGTCACCCCACATGAAGCTCATGTGCGGGGTGGAGTTGATGAACGAGTGCGGGTTCTTCAGCACGCCCTGGCGCACCTGCCAGGACAGGAACTGACGGGTGATCTGGAACGACTCGTTGATCTCGATCGCCTTGGAGATGTCGATCTTGCCGTCCTTGCCATACGGGGTGTAGTTCGACTCGGCCAGGGCAGAGTGACCGGTACCGGCGTTGTTCCAGCCGTTGGAGCTTTCTTCGGCGACGCCGTCGAGACGCTCGATCATTTCCATCGACCAGTCGGGCTGCAGCTCGTTCAGCCAGATACCCAGGGTCGAGCTCATGATCCCGCCGCCGATCAGCAGCACATCGACCTTCTTGGATTCGGCCGCGAACGAGGACGATGCCCCGATCGACAAGGCCAGGCCCAATAGCGCCGTGTTCACTTTTTTCAACATATTGTCATCCTACGATAGAACGCCATCCGCTCCTCCGCTCTCGTTCATGCAGGGCCACGACGCACGGAAATACCGTGGACTCCCGCACTCGAAAAACTGGAGGATGGGCACACAAGGCCGCCAAGAATGGCTCGGCCTCACTTTTTATGTCGCTCCTGCGCTGACTTCTTGTCGTTCTTGGCTTCAGCTGACTTGAGTGACACGAATTCTGTTGGTGCGTGGTCGCACACGCTGCCGGCAGCACGGCCGCCGGCTCCGGCACCATCCGACGGACAAGCCGGTCGGCGACCGGAGAGTCGTCAAATACGCGGCTTTGAGGGCAGTCTGGCTTCGCAGGGACGAAGAGACTGGCCAGCATCAATGGTGGCAGAAATGCCATTGTCTACTGCACGCGCACATACGTCAAAAAAAGTGTCGTTTTCTTACCTTTTTTAGACCAAAGATCGACAGCTCTTTGACAAAAACCGTGGTAGCCGAATAGGACGATTGCACGCTGCCGGTCACCTGCCCGATCGCTTCCGCGGATGAATCCGCGAAAGCGACAGCACCGACAACGCCTCTGCCGCTGAAACCAAACCGTCATCACTCCTTTATCTGTTCGCCATCTTCGCCCCGTACTGTCGCCCCCAATGAGATCGATCTCAAGGACGCGACAATGAGCGATTTGAAAGAAGTGGCCCGCCTGGCCGGCGTTTCCCGGGCGACCGCCGCCCGCACCTTCGCCACCCCCGAGGTGGTGCGTCCGGCGACCCGCGAGCAGGTCTTCGCCGCCGCCCGCGAACTGGGCTTTCGACCCAACCACCTGGGCCGCCAGTTGCGCCTGCAGCAGACCAACCTGATCGGCGTGGTGGTGCCCAACCTGCTCAACCCGGTGTTCGCCGAACAGTTCCAGGCCATGGAGCGCGCCGCCAGTGCCTGGGGCTACAACCTGCTGCTGGCGACCACCGACTACGCCGCCGAACGCGAAAGCGCAGTGGTCGAGCAACTGCTGCGCCAGCGGGTCGACGGCCTGATCCTGACCGTCACCGACGCCGAGCAGAACACAGTGCTGGAAAGCCTGGCCTGCGAGGACACGCCATTCGTGCTCGCCTACCACCAGCCGGACAACACCGACTACTGCGCGGTCTCGGTCGACAACCGCGCCGGCATGGCCCTGGCGACCCGCTACCTGCTGGAAGCCGGCCACACACGGATCGGCATGGTCGCCGGCCCCGCCCTGCAATCGGACCGCGCCCGCCTGCGCTATGCCGGCTACTGCGACGCCATGCAGCAAGCTGGCCGGGCGCCCCTGCCGGTCATCGAGATGCCGGCGCATATCCGCGCCGACTTCGCCGCCATCGAGCCTTTGCTGCGTGGCCCGCAGCCGCCCAGCGCACTGGTCTGCTCCAACGACCTGCTGGCGATCAGCCTGATCGCCGAACTGCGTCGCAATGGCTGGGGCGTACCCGAACAACTGTCGGTCATCGGTTTCGACGGCATCGCCATCGGCACCCAGATGCATCCGACCCTGTGCAGCGTGGTGCAGCCGATCACCACCCTGGCGAACACCGCGATCGAACACCTGCTGGCCCGCATCAACGGTGCCAGCCCCACCTCCCAATGCCTGCCCTGTCATATCCGGCCCGGCGAAAGCATGCGGCCCTACGAGGAAACGCTCCATGACCCAGTTCCGTAAGACCCTGGCCGCCCTGCTGCTCGGCGGTATCGCCAGCCTCGCCCACGCCGCAGAAACCGCGATCTGCTACAATTGCCCGCCCGAATGGGCCGACTGGGGCAGCCAGCTCAGGGCGATTGCCGACAGCACCGGGGTGCAGGTGCCGCTGGACAACAAGAACTCCGGCCAGGCCCTGGCGCAGATAGTCGCCGAACGCGCCGCGCCGGTCGCCGACGTGGTCTACTACGGCGTGACCTTCGGCCTGCAGGCGCAGAAAGCCGGAGTGCTGGGCGAATACAAGCCCCGGCACTGGGACGAGATTCCCGCCGGCCTCAAGGATCCGGCCGGGCACTGGTTCGCCATTCACTCGGGTACCCTCGGCCTGATGGTCAACGTCGACGCCCTCGGCGGCCTGCCCGTGCCACAAGGCTGGGCCGACCTGCTCAAGCCCGAATACAAGGGCATGGTCGGCTACCTCGACCCGTCCAGCGCCTTCGTCGGCTACGTCTCGGCGGTGGCGATCAACCAGGCCATGGGTGGCACCCTCGACAACTTCGCACCGGCCATCGACTACTTCCGGAAACTGGCGAAAAACGCGCCGATCGTGCCCAAGCAGACCGCCTATGCGCGGGTGCTCTCGGGTGAACTGCCGATCCTGGTCGACTACGACTTCAACGCCTACCGTGCCCGCTACAAGGACCAGGCCAACGTCGCCTTCGTGATCCCGAAGGAAGGCAGCCTCAGCGTGCCCTACGTGATGAGCCCGGTCGGCAACGCCCCGCATCGCGCCAATGCCGAGAAGGTCCTGGACTTCGTGCTCTCCGACCAGGGCCAGGCCCTGTGGGCCAATGCCTACCTGCGCCCGGTACGGCAGATGAAAATGCCGGCGGACGTGGCCGCGCGCTTTCTGCCGGACAGCGACTATGCCCGTGCCGGCGTGGTCGACTACGAGCACATGGCCGCCGTGCAGGAAGCCTTCGCCGCCCGCTACCTGAGCGAGGTGAAGTAAGTGTCGCGGGTGCTCGACGATCACCTGACCGCCCGCCCCCGCGGCTGGCCACGGCTGCGCCTGTCAGCGGCGGCGACCTGGCCCCTGGCGCCGGCCATGGCACTGTTGCTGGCGTTCTGGTTGCTGCCGCTGGCCCATCTGGTGCTGCTCGGTGCACAGGATCGTGATGCCGGCGGCAGCGGCTACTGGCAGGTGCTGAGTAGCGCGCAGTACCTGGGCAGCCTGTTGCAGACTGTCCTGCTGGCGCTGGTGACGACCCTGGCGGCGCTGCTGGTCGGAGGCATCAGCGGGGTGTTCCTGGCTCGCCAGCGGTTCTTCGGCCGTTCGCTGCTGGTGGCGCTGCTGACGTTCCCCCTGGCCTTTCCGGGCGTGGTGGTGGGTTTCCTGGTGATCCTGCTCGCCGGTCGCCAGGGCCTGTTCGCCCAGCTCGGCCTGCACCTGGCCGGCGAGCGCTGGATCTTCGCCTATTCCCTGACCGGACTGTTCCTCGGTTATCTGTACTTCTCCATTCCACGGGTGATCCTCACCGTGATGGCCGCCTGCGAAAGCCTCGACCACAGCCTGGAGGAAGCCGCGCGGTCCCTCGGCGCCGGGCTCTGGCAAGTGGTTCGCGACGTGATCGTGCCGGGCCTGGCACCGGCGCTGGTGTCCTGCGGGGCAATCTGCTTCGCCACCGCGATGGGTGCCTTCGGTACCGCCTTCACCCTCGGCACGCGCCTGAACGTCACCCCGGTGGCGATCTACAACGTGTTCACCAACTACGCCAATTTCGCCGTGGCCGCGGCACTGTCGGTGGTGCTCGGTGGCGTGACCTGGCTGTTATTGCTGCTGGCCCGCCGATGGGTCAAGCCGTCGGGGAGCGTACTGTGAAACGTTCGAAGCTGTTCTGTGCGCAACTGGCGTTCACCCTGCTGGTCTGCACCTTCATGCTGGTGCCGGTGCTGTTGTCACTGCTCGCCGGGCTCACCCGCAACTACTTTCAGGGCCCGTCCAGTGGCCTGACGTTCGCCTGGCTGGCACAGGTCTGGCAGGCCTATGCCGGTACCGTCCGGCTGTCGCTGCAACTGGCCCTGGCCTGCGCCGTGTGCGTGTGCGTCATCGGCGTACCGGCCGCCTATGCCCTGGTGCGGATGAACAACCGCTTCAGCCGCGCCTTCGAGGAACTGATGGTGCTGCCGGTGGCGATGCCCGGCCTGGCCAGTGCCCTGGCACTGCTGCTGACCTACGGCCAGTTCGGTGCCTTTCGCGGCAGTTGGCTGTTCATCCTGGTCGGGCATGTGCTGTTCACCCTGCCCTTCCTGGTTCGCCCGGTCATGGCGGTGATGCAGCGCCAGCAGTTGCCGCTGCTCGAAGAGGCCGCGGCCAGCCTGGGCGCCGGTCCCTGGCGGCGCTTCTTCAACGTGGTGGTGCCCAACAGCCGTGCCGGCATTCTCGCCGGTGTACTGATGGTGATCACCCTGTCCCTGGGCGAATTCAACCTGACCTGGATGCTCCATACCCCGATGACCAAGACCCTGCCCGTGGGCCTGGCCGACAGCTACGCCTCGGCGCGGCTGGAAGTCGCCAGTGCCTACACGCTGATTTTCCTCTTGCTGATCGTGCCACTGCTGATTGCGGTGCAGGCCCTCAGCGCCCGTCTGTCCCGTGGAGAACGCCCATGACCGGCACCCCGATTCGCCTGCAAGGCTGCCGCAAGTCCTTTGCCGACGGCACGATTGCCCTGCACCAGCTGGACCTGGAGATCGAACCCGGCGAAATCCTGGCGATCCTCGGCCCCTCCGGCTGTGGCAAGACCACCACTCTGCGCCTGATCGCCGGCCTGGAGCGTCCCGACAGCGGCCAGGTGTACTTTGGTCAACAGGAGGTCACCGGCCTGCCCATCGAGCGCCGCGACGTCGGCATGGTGTTCCAGAACTATGCACTGTTCCCCCATCTAAACGTCGCCGAGAACGTGGTCTACGGGCTCAAGGTTCGTGGCGTTGCCACCGCCGAACGCAAACGGCGCTGCGCCGAGCTGCTGGAACTGGTCGGCCTTGAAACCCATGGCCAGCGCAGCATCCACGAACTGTCCGGCGGCCAGCGCCAGCGGGTCGCCCTGGCCCGCGCCCTGGCGCCACGGCCCCGGGTCCTGCTGCTGGACGAGCCGCTGGCAGCGCTGGATGCCCAGTTGCGCGAACGCCTGCGCAGCGAGCTGGACCAACTGCTGCGCAGCCTGGGCATCACCTCGGTGTTCGTCACCCACGACCAGGGCGAGGCCATGGCCCTGGGCGATCGTATCCTGGTGATGGAGCACGGCCGCGTCGCGCAACTGGGCACGCCGCGGGAGATCTACCAGAAGCCGGCCAACGCCTTCGTCGCCGGCTTCGTCGGCAATCTCAACGCCTTCACCGTGCTCGACTACCCCCACGAGGCACTGCGGGTCGACGGCGGCGAGCTGCCCTGGAACGGCGGGCAGCAGCCGACCACGGTCTACTGCCGCCCCGAGCATCTGCGGGTCATGGAACCCGGTGCCGGGCACCTGCGTGGACGGCTGCTGGGGCAGTTCTTCCAGGGGGCCCAGAGCCGCCTGCTGGTGGATGTCGGCGCGGCGCAACCGCTGCTGGTCGACAGCAGCGACCCGCAGATCCACGCCACCGGCGCAGCGATCTCCCTCGCGATCGAGCCCCAGGCGTTGTTCACCCTGCAATCGTGATGTTTTCCCCGTACGAGAGGTTTCCTTGAATTCTTCGTTTCTCATCGCCCAGATCAGCGACCTGCACCTCAAGGCCGGCCAGCGCCTGACCTACGGCGTGGTCGACACCCTCGCCGCCCTGCGCCGTGCCGTCGAGCACCTGAACGCGAGCATCCCGCGCCCGGATATCGTGGTGATCAGCGGCGACCTGGTGGACTTTGGCCGGGCGGATGAATACGCCGTGCTGGCTCCCGAGCTGGCGCGCCTGCGGATGCCCTGCTACCTGGTGCCCGGCAACCACGACCAGCGCGGGCACATGCTGGCCGGTCTGCCCGACCATCACTACCTGCCGCGCTCGGCCGACGGTCCGCTGGACTGGGTGGTGGACGAGCATCCGGTGCGCCTGATCGGTCTCGACTCGACCACACCTGGCGCCCACGGTGGCCGTATCACCGAAGCGCAACTCCAATGGCTCGACCGGCAACTGGGCCTGCGCCCGCAAGTGCCGACACTGCTGGTCCTGCACCACCCGCCCTTCATCACCGGTATCGGCCACATGGACCGCGAGTCGTTTCAGAACGCACCGGAGCTGGAAGCGGTGGTGGCGCGCCATCCGCAGGTCGAACGCCTGCTCTGCGGGCACCTGCATCGCGCCATGCAGCGTCGTTTCGGCGGCAGTGTCTGCTGTGTCTGCCCAGGCACGTCCCACCAGATCGTTCTCGACCTGCAGGACACGGCGCCAGCGCACTTCAACCTGGAGCCGGCCGGCTATCTGCTGCATGCCTGGCACCCGCAGCGTGGGCTGGTGACGCACAACGGGGTGTTCGGGGAATATGCGGGGCCGTATCCGTTTTATGACGAGAATGGGTTGATTGACTGAGCGGGGACATGATCAGGTCTGCACACCCGGGATCTCATGGCGTCTCAGGACGTGAAGGGCGCCCGTTAACATGTTATCTTTCTGCCCATCGCCACCCCTGGCGGCGACATTGCACCCATCGCAGGAACAAGCGTGCAGAGGTGGAACATGAAAGGGCTCGTCCAGAATAATGATCGCTTTCACGGACGTGACGGTTTCGGCCGTTGGGAACACGCCTTGCAGGCCCACTGCGGGGCGTTTCATTGCGAGCCGCCGCCAGGTCGAGCGATCACTGAGTTTTCCGGACAGATCATCGCACCCGCCCTCGACCCAACCCGGGTGGGTGCCCGAATCATCAGCAACAGCCCGCATATCCACCGCGACCACCACGATATCCGGCATGACGACAATGACTGCTTCTTCCTCGTCCACCAATCCAGCGGCAGTGCCCGGATAGAGCATGGCGCGCAGCAGAGCCTGCTGCAGCCGGGCGATCTGGTGCTGCTCGATGCCACCCGGCCCTGTGACATTCGCTTCCAGGGCATGGCCGGCCAATTGTCACTGATCCTGCCGCGTCACACGGTACAGCGGCTGGCATCCGGGCGCCGGCTGCTGCTCAACCGCACCCTGCGCGCCGATTCGGGACCCGGGCGAATCGCCGGTGCACTGGTCACCGAACTGTTCGAAAGCAGCAGCGACACCCCCGAAGCAACAGAGGCCATGATGGATGCACTGCTGCACCTGATTCGGCCACTGGTGAGCGAAGACATACGCCAACATCCCTCCTGCGCTCCACGGACCCAGGCGCAGTTGCTCAACAGGGCGCAACAGGTGATCAACGACGACCTCGCCAACCCCGAGCTGAGCCCGGCCCTGATTGCCCGGGCCATGGGCTGCTCGCTGCGCACGCTGCATCGGCTGTTCGCCCATGAGGGCATCACCCTTGGCCGCTACATCATGGAGCGGCGTCTGGAACGTTGCGCCGAATCGCTGGCGCAGCACGTCGACCAACAGAAGATATCGGCCGTCGCCTTCGACTGGGGTTTCAGCGACCTGAGTCACTTCTCCAGGGCGTTCAAGGCCCGCTATGGCCAGTCGCCGAAGGACTTCCGCATGGCCGCCTGCAACTGAAGAATACAGCCGGCCCCAAGGACCGGCTGCCGGGTATCAGACTTCGCTCAGGACCCGCCCCAGGTTCTGATAGACCACCGGCCTGCGCCAGCGCAGGTAGCCGGCCAGCAGCAGACCGGACAGCGCCACACCGAGCATGCCCAGCGGAATCAACTGATTGAAGATCGATTCGCCACCGGTCAGCAGGGCCATGTTGATGACGATCAGGTAGATGCCGTAACCCAGCGCGCCCGCACTCAACAGCGGCGCGATCAGCCGTTGCCAGAGATGGCTGCCCCTGGCATCGCGGTGGAAGAAGGCAATGACGGAGACGGAAGTCATCGCCTGCACGGCCAGAATACCGAGCGTGGCTGGCGCACTGCCCAACGGCAGTACCTGGGTGATCGGATCGGCGCCCTGCACTGCACAGGCCGCAATGATCAACAGCACCAGTGCGGTCTGGAAAATGCTGGCCAACCAGGGAGTCTGATGCCGCGCGTGGGTGAGCGCGAACACCCGCGGCAGCACCCTTTCCCGTCCCAGGGCGAACAGGTAACGCGACAACGAATTGTGGAAGCTGAGCAACACGGCGAACAGGCTGGTGATCAACAGTACATGAATCGAATCAGCGAGCAGCGGCCCTACCCACTCGTTCGCCAGGCGAAACCAGACGGCCCCCGGATCCTGCTCGATGAAGGCCGTTGCATGGGATGGCCCGATGGCAACGATCATCAGCCATGACGACAGGGCGTAGAACCCCATGATGATCAAAAGCGCGAGGAAGGTCGCGCGAGGCAGTGTCTTGTGCGGTTCACGTGCTTCTTCGGCATAGATGGCGGTAGTCTCGAACCCCATGAAGGCGCCGCCCACGAACACCAGCGCCGCGCCCAATCCCGGGGCCAAGACGTTCGATGGCTGCAACGGCGCCAGGCTGAAACCCTCCGGCCCGCCCTGATGAACGATCACTGCCAGGTCGAAGACCGCAATCACCAGCAGTTCGGCGAGCATCAACCAGGCCAGGAAACGCCCGTTGAACTCGACGTTGCGGGTGCCGAAGCACAGGATCAGCGCCGCGTAGCCCATGCTGACCGCCCACCACGAAAGGCTGATGCCGAAACTCTCCAGCGCCTGCGCGGTAAAAAAGCCGATCAGGCCATAGCAGGCGATCTGCATGCCGGCATACGCGGTGATGGCGAGGAACGCCGAGGCAGTGCCGCACGGCCGCCCCAACCCGCTGGAAACGTAGGCATAGAACGCCCCGGCGTTGCGTACGTACCGCCCCATGGCGACGAAACCCACCGCGAACAACAGGTACACCAGTCCTGCCAGCAGAAACACACCCGGCAGTCCTATGCCGTTGCCCATCAGGATCGCGGTGGGCACCACACCGACCAATCCGGTCAGCGGTCCATTGGTGGCGATCACGAAAAACACGATGCTCCACATGCCCAGGGCATTCTTGCGCAACGTGCCGGTTGTTTGAATATTCGCACTCATGGCATTCATCCGGGGTTATTGAAATTGTTGTGTCCGAACTCGGAGACGATCGGGAGTCCAGCTTAAAAGTGCTCCACCCGGGACGTCTTGGCGATAAGCGCCATTGCTTGACTGACAGTGACACCAGGCCCGCCGCATCCAATGCAGCGCGACAACGACAAACCGGCCGGTTTACTCTGCCGGCTCGATCAAAAGGAGGTAGGCGATGGATTTGAAGTTCAGCCACGTGGACGTACTGGTCGCTGACCTGGAAGCGGCCTGTCACTACTACGCCCGGATACTCCAGGCCAGGATCTCGACGACACAGGTCTGGGACCGCGGCGGCCTGCATGTGCGCTACGCCGTTGCGCTGATCGGGCAGGAACGCTTCATGCTGGTGGAGCCGCTGGCCGGCAACCTGAAGCAGCTCCTCGATACCGTGGGCGAAGGCATGATCTATCGCCACTGCTACACCACGCCGGATATCGAAAAGGCCTACGACGAACTGATCGCCTGCGGGGTCCAGCCGGAAGACGAGAACGGCAATCCCCTGACCCGCGAGGATCTGCAGTCACCCTCCGGAACGCGCATCATCTGGTTGCCCAAGCGCTTCGGGCACTTTTCCATCGAGATTCTGGAAGAGAAGACGCTCGGGGCCTTTCTCGAGAAAGCGTTTGCCTGAGATGCCCCGTGTGATTCAGGCGGCGGCCTAGAAGCCAAAGCGATACCATTTGCTCGCCTGCACGCTTGTGGCCACTTGCGGAGCCCCGGTCGCCTGTTCAACCACGATGGCCGCGGGCTCAGGCAACCGCTTGCGGGACCAGCGAAATAACGTCGATCGGGCTTGCCTTTTAAATATGGATATCCGTATATTCGATTATCCATATATACAAGGTAGCTCCCGTGATCACTCCCCCCGAGGTCTTCAAGAACCTGGCCGACGAGACACGCGCCCGCGCCACCCTGCTGATCGCCAAGCTGGGCGAACTGTGTGTCTGCGAGCTGATGTGCGCCCTGGATGACAGCCAGCCGAAAATCAGCCGCCATCTGGCGCAACTGCGCAGCAGCGGCCTGCTGCTCGATCGCCGGCAGGGCCAGTGGGTGTATTACCGGCTCAACCCGGAACTGCCCGCCTGGGTCCACGAGATGCTGCACGTGACATTGCAGGCCAACGCCACGTGGCTGCAGGACAATGCCGCACGCCTGCAGAACATGGACGACCGCCCCGTACGCACCACCTCCTGCTGCTGACAACCCACCGAGCGAGTCTTTCATGCTGGTCGCCACTGCCGTCTTCGTCTTCACCCTCATTCTGGTCATCTGGCAGCCCAAGGGCCTGGGCGTCGGCTGGAGCGCCGCGCTCGGTGCGAGCATCGCACTGGCTACCGGCGCCGTGTCGCTGCACGACATTCCCACCGTCTGGTCGATCGTGTGGAACGCCACGGCCACCTTCATCGCCGTGATCGTCATCAGCCTGCTGCTGGACGAAGCCGGCTTCTTCGAGTGGGCCGCCCTGCACGTGGCCCGCTGGGCAAACGGCAGCGGTCATTGCCTGTTTGCCTTCTGCGTGCTGCTCGGCGCTGCCGTTTCGGCATTGTTCGCCAACGACGGGGCCGCACTGATTCTCACGCCGATCGTCATGTCGATGCTGCTCGCCCTGCGCTTCCCGCCAGCCGCGACCCTGGCCTTCGTCATGGCTGCCGGCTTCATTGCCGACACCGCGAGCCTGCCGCTGGTGGTTTCCAACCTGGTGAACATCGTCTCGGCCGACTACTTCAGGCTGGGCTTCGCCGAGTACGCTTCGGTGATGGTTCCGGTAAACCTAGCCAGCGTGGCCGCCACCCTGCTGGTGCTGTTCGTGTTTTTCCGTCGCGATCTTCCGAAGCAGTACGCACTCGAAGCCCTTCAGGAACCGAAGACGGCCATCCGTGACCGCGCGACCTTCATCGTTGGCGGGTGGACACTGCTGGTCCTGTTGGGCGGCCTGTTTGCCCTGGAACCCCTGGGCATCCCGATCAGCGCCGTGGCGGCCGCCTGTGCAGCCTGCCTGTTCGCCGTGGCGGCCCGTGGCCAGCGGATTTCTACCCGCCGTGTGCTGCGCGAGGCCCCGTGGCAGGTGGTGATTTTTTCCCTTGGCATGTACCTGGTGGTCTATGGCCTGAAGAATGCCGGCCTCACGGACCTGCTCACTCATCTGCTCGACCGGCTTGCCGAGCACGGCTTGTGGAGCGCCGCCCTCGGCACCGGGCTGCTCTCGGCGCTGCTGTCGTCGGTGATGAACAACATGCCCAGCGTACTGGTCGGCGCCCTGTCGATCCAGGCCAGCGCTGCCGATGGGCTGGTGCGCGAGGCGATGATCTACGCCAATGTCATCGGTTGCGACCTCGGCCCCAAGCTCACGCCCATCGGCAGCCTCGCCACGCTGCTCTGGCTGCACGTGCTGGAGCGCAAGGGCGTGCGCATCACCTGGGGCTACTACTTCAGGGTCGGCGTTCTCCTGACCTTGCCCGTCCTGCTGATCACCCTTTCAGCCCTGGCCCTGCGCCTGAGCCTCTGAAGTCCACCCCGAAGCGAGGAACCCTCCATGCGAGTCCTGTTCATGTGCACGGCCAACAGCTGCCGCAGCATTCTTTGCGAAGCCCTGTTCAACCACCTGGCCCCGTCAGGCTTCGAGGCCGTGAGCGCCGGCAGCTTCCCCAAGGGGCAAGTGCTGCCGCGCAGCCTCGGCACCCTGCAGCAGGCCGGCATTTCCATAGCAGGCCTGAGCAGCAAGGGTAACGAGGCCTTCGAGGACAACCCGCCGGACATCGTCATCACCGTCTGCGACAAGGCCGCCGGCGAAACCTGTCCGGTGTATTTCGGCCCCGCGCTGAAATCCCACTGGGGGCTGGAGGATCCCTCGGAGGTGGTGGGCGACGAGGCGTCGATCGATGCCGCCTTCCACGCCACGCTGGCGCGCATCAGGAAACGCTGCAGTGCCTTTTTCGCATTGCCCTTCGCCACGCTCGATCACGAAGGGCTCAAACGCGAACTGGATCGTATCGGCACACTCTAGGCCGGAGCAGTGGATATCGCCCCACGGCGCCTCTCGCCCCTTCGCCGTTCGTCGATGCCTGTCTGCCGCCACACGCACTACAAGGAAGCGTTGAGCTCGGAAATCAGTTTCTCACGATACCTCAGCGCCTCGACCGAGGCTTCCCCGAGGGAGCTGGCAACCGCGCTCAGCAGCCCCTGGGCGAGCAGCATGAAGGCGCACATGCTGTTGCTGAAGAACAGGCTGTGGTTGGGAACGTAGAAGCTGTGCAGGGCCGACTTCGCCAGCGGCGAACTGGCGGAGTCGGTCAGCGCGATGACGTCGATGCCGTGTCGCGCGGCTACTTCAGCCGTGGCCAGCACACTCGGGGTGTACGGGAAGCAGCTGGCAACCACCAGTACATCGCCGGCATCCATCTGCGCCAGGGCATCGGCCACGCCCTGGCGGCTGGAGTCCAGGGTGCTGACATCGGGACGCAACATCCCCAGGCCGTACGACATGAACAGCGCCAGGGAGTTGAACTGGCGCATGCCATGAATGCGCACGCGCCTTGCCGTGCTCAACCGGGCGACCACCTGGCCGAAGGTCTCGGGGTCGACCTGCTCGACCATGCTGGCGATGTTGGCGCTTTCCTGCCGACCCAGTCGGGCCAGTTGGCTGAGTGCGCCGGAATCATCGTGGCCGACCACCAGCCGGGAAGCCTGGTCACTGTAGAAGCTCTTGCCCTCGGTCAGCTCGCGACGGAACACGTCCTGCAGCTTGCTGAAGCCCGAATACCCCAGGCGCCGGGCCAGGCGGGACAGCGTGGAGGCGTTGACCCCCAGTTGCTCCGCCAATTCGCTGATCGACGAGACGGCAGCGCGCTGGGGGGATTCGATCAGCGACGTGAGCACGCGGGTCGAGCTGCTGCCCAGGGCTATGTCCACCTCTTGTCGCTCGATGGCGGCCAACAGTTCTTTCAAACCGCTGACCGTTTCGGGCAGTTGCTCGCTTGCTTTGCTCATCCGGCCATCCGTTATCTGGAAACAGAAACCACACCCGCTGCGTCCGGCTGCTCCGTCGAGCGGTGGGTATAAACGCGCCATTCTACAGTGCTCGCGGTCAGGGTGAAGACCGCGGTGGCCAGGGTGTTTTCGTCATCCGGGTCATCGGGCGCACAGCGATAGATGGGCAGGGCCGGGTCCGCCTCATCCCGCAACAGCTCAAGGGCCCGCGATGGATTGAAGCCCGTCTGCGCCTCTGCCAGCAGGCGCTCCACCCGCTGCTGGCGCGACCCCGAGCTGCCGGTCACCACCTGGCCGACCCCGGCAAGGGCCCCGTGGACCATGTGGTTGGAATGCCCGCCGGGTTGCACCACCTCGACCACGGCCGTTGCGGCGGCGCTCGCCTCGACACTGACCACCCGCGTCGAACCCGCCTGGCCGAAGGCATGGTGAAAGGACCCGGCCCTCGGCGTGGTGGCAACGGCGGCAATCGCCTCGTCGATGGACCGGGCATCCAGCGACGCGCGTCCCAGGATCTGGCGGGAAAAGCCGGCGGGAATATCGGTTGGCCGCAGGTTGTTGACGGTGGCGACCACGCCATGCTCATTCACCGCAAAGGTGTGGCCGGGAATGGAACCGGGGTAGATGAAGCTGGTGAAGGCCGCGCCTTCATCGGGCCGGGCATGCACGATCGCGCAATCGTTGCGCAGTTGCGGCAGCCCGTCTTCATTGTGCGCAATCAGCGTGCCCTGCGGCGTCTGGCCGTAGACGGTGGTACAGCCGTCCACGCTGGCCAGCCCCGCGAAGTCACCGCGGCAGTTCCACAGGAAGACTTCGTCCACCGGCAGTTGCAGCCCGGCGGCCAGGCCTTCGATTTCCTGCCAGTAACGCGGGTAGTGCCGACGCACCAGGGCCTGCATCTGCCGGGCCTTGTCGGAACCGGCCAAGGCAGCCAGCCGTTGCCACAGCGGCAAGGGCCGCAGCCGGGTGTTGACGGCCTCGCGACCGAATTCGCCCAGGCGCAAACCCAGGTCGTACGCGCTGCCGGCAATGTGAAGTTGAGCGAGCATGGTTAGGCGACCTTATGACACGTGCTGGAGAAATTCCCGCAGGCGCGGGCTGGGTGGGTTGGCGATCAGCGTTTCAGGTGCGCCGTCCTCGGCGATGCGCCCCTTGTCGATGAAAATCAGCCGGCTCGCCACCTTGCGCGCGAAGTCGACCTCATGGGTCACGATCACCATGGTCATGCCTTCTTCGGCCAGGGCCTTCATCACCGTCAGCACTTCATGGCGCAGTTCGGGATCCAGCGCCGAGGTCGGCTCATCGAACAGCATCATCTTCGGTTTCACCGCCAGGGCACGGGCAATCGCCACGCGCTGTTGCTGGCCGCCGGACAGTTGCGACGGGTAATGGTCGGCGCGCTCGGCCAGCCCCACCTTGGCCAGCAGCTCACGCCCCAGTGCATGCGCCTCGGCCTTGCCCGCCCCCCTCACCCGGATGGGCCCGAAGGCGACGTTTTCGAGTGCGGTCATTTGCGGGAACAGGTGAAACTGCTGGAACACCATGCCCGCCTCCTGGCGGATGAGCCGCTCATCCACCTTGGGGTCGTTGACCCGCAGGCCATCGACGATCAGCTCACCCTCGGTGACTTCCTCAAGCTTGTTGATGCAGCGCAACAGGGTGGACTTGCCCGAACCCGACGGACCGATAATGACCACCACCTCGCCGCTGGCAATAGTGAGGTCGATGTTGTGCAGTACCTGGGTACTGCCGAAGTGCTTGGAAACGTTCTTGAATTCGATCATAGGATTTTGAGTCTCGCTTCCATACGGCGCAGGACGTAGCTGAGCACCAGGGTAATGACCAGGTAGATCACCGCGACCGCGGACCAGATCTCCATGGCCCGGAAGTTGCCGGCGATCACTTCCTGGCCCTGGCGGGTCAGCTCGGCCACGCCGATGACGATGAACAGGGACGTATCCTTGATGCTGACGATCCACTGGTTGCCCAGCGCCGGAATCATCCGGCGAAATGCCAGCGGCGCGATGACGTAGCGCAGCGTGTCGCGGCGGGACAACCCCAGCGCCAGGCCGGCTTCACGGAACCCGTTGTTGATCGACAGCACCGCGCCCCGGGTGATTTCGCCGATGTAGGCCCCCGAGTTGAGCATGATGGTGGTGACGGCGGCACTGAACGGGTCGATGCGCACCGGAATCATCAGGGGCAAGGCAAAGTAGATGAACATCACCTGCACCATGATCGGGGTGCCACGGATCAGTTCGATGAAAACCAGCGCTACCCGACTGCTGAGGAACCCGCCGTAAGCGCGGGCAAAGCCCGCGATCACGCCGATGACGGCGCCGCCGATCAGGCCCAGGATGGAAATCCAGAGCGTGAGTTTGGCGCCTTCCAGCAAAACGGGGAGCGCATCCCAGATGGCGCTCCATTGAAAATGCATAACCGGAAACTCTCAAGAAAAGCGGAAGGGATTACTGCGGCTGGGTGCCGAACCATTTCTCGTAGATGCGCGCGTAGGTGCCATCCTCACGCAGCTTTTTCAGCGCCGCGTTGACCGGCTCGCGCAGTTCGCTGCCCTTGGGGAAGCCGATACCGTACTGCTGCGCCATCATCTGGCTGCCCACCGCCTTGACCTGCCCTTCGCCGGCCGTCTTGATGTAATAGAGCACGTTGGGCGTGTCGTGCATGGCGGCATCGACACGACCGGTACGCAGTTCCAGGTACGCATTGTCGATGTTCGGGAACTGGCGCAGTTCCCTGGCCTTGAAGTTGGCCTTGGCATAGTCGGCCGCCGAGGTGCCGCTCTTCACCGCCACGGTCTTGCCGGCGACGTCCGCTTCGCCCTTGATGCTGTCGTTATCGCTCTTGACCATCAGCAAAAAGCCGCTGTCGTAGTAGCCGTCGGAAAAGTCGATGGCCTGCTTGCGCTCTTCCTTGATGGTGATCCCCGCCAGGGCGGCGTCCACGTTATGGGTCTGCAGGGCCGGGATGATGCCGTTGAAATCCATCGGCTTGAGGCTGTACTTGACGCCCATCTCCTTGGCGATGGCCGCCCAGAGATCGATATCGAAGCCGACATACTCATTGCCCTGCTTGAACTCGAACGGCACGAACGCCGTGTCCGTGGCGATCAACAGTTCCTTGTCGGCGGCCTGGGAAGTGCAGGTGATGGCAAGGGCCACAGCTGCGAGCGATACCTTGAAGAATTTTTTCATCGTCTTTCCTCTGCAAAAGGGGGCTCGATCACCGATGTCGGTGCGAGGGAAAGCGGCAGTCAGTACGTATGGGGCGGGCCCCTGATTGTTTTTAGGTGGCGAGTCCATGCCAGGGATTCCAGCGAGCAGTGACTCTGCACTTGCTGCAATGCAAATATCCGTTGCTTCATTGCCATATGCAAGTAT
Organism: Pseudomonas sp. Tof1; assembly: GCF_055390395.1. Taxonomy (NCBI): domain Bacteria; kingdom Pseudomonadati; phylum Pseudomonadota; class Gammaproteobacteria; order Pseudomonadales; family Pseudomonadaceae; genus Pseudomonas; species Pseudomonas sp. Tof1. The sequence continues at coordinate 3,827,912 of NZ_AP024344.1, forward strand.
TATTTGCATGAACTTTGGAGGAATCATGAGCCACGTACTGCACCGAAGCTTCACCCAAACCTATCCCACCGCCGTTGCGGGCGACGGGCCGTACCTCATCGACAGCACTGGGCGCCGGTATCTGGATGCGAGTGGCGGTGCAGCGGTCTCGTGCCTGGGCCATAGCGATCCGCAGGTGATCGAGGCCGTCAGGCAGCAGATCGGGCAATTGGCCTATGCGCATACTTCATTCTTCACCACCGAGGTGATGGAAGAGCTGGCGGATTTTCTGGTGGCCCGCGCGCCGGCCGGCCTGGAGTCGGTGTACTTCGTCTCGGGGGGCTCCGAAGCCATCGAGACCGCACTGAAGCTGGCCCGGCAGTACTTCGTGGAAATCGGCCAGCCAAGTCGCCGGCATGTCATTGCGCGCCGCCAGAGCTACCACGGCAACACGTTGGGCGCGTTGGCGGCGGGCGGCAATGAGTGGCGTCGCCGCCAATTCGAGCCGCTGCTGATCGACGTCAGCCATGTCAGCCCCTGCTACGCCTACCGCGAGCAGCGCAACGGCGAAACTGCCGAACAGTTTGCCACTCGCCTTGCACTCGAACTGGAGGCGGAAATCCTCCGCCTGGGGCCGGACAATGTCATGGCCTTCGTCGCCGAGCCGGTGGTGGGAGCCACCCTGGGTGCGGTCACGGCGGTCCCCGGGTACTTCCGGCAGATCCGGCAGGTGTGCGACCGCTACGGCGTGCTGCTGATCCTGGACGAAGTCATGTGCGGCATGGGGCGTACCGGCTCACTGTTCGCCGCCGAGCAGGAAGGTATCAGCGCCGATCTGATCACCATCGCCAAGGGGCTGGGGGCCGGCTACCAGCCGATTGGCGCGACGCTGGTCAGTGCCCGGATACGCGACGCCATCGCGAACGGTTCCGGCTACTTCCAGCACGGGCACACCTACATCGGCCACGCTACGGCATGCGCCGCGGCGCTGGCGGTGCAGAAGGCCATCGAGCAGCGCGGCCTGCTCAATCGGGTGATCGACAGGGGCAATGCATTGCAGGCTCGCCTGATGGAAGTGCTGGGCAACCATGCCCATGTCGGCGATATCCGCGGACGCGGCCTGTTCCAGGGCCTTGAACTGGTCGCCGACCGGCAGGACAAGACCCCGTTCGCCCCCGAACTCAAGCTGCACGCACGCCTCAAGAAAGCCGCCATGAATGAAGGTTTGATGTGCTATCCGATGGGGGGCACGGTGGATGGCCAATACGGCGACCATATCCTGCTGGCACCGCCGTTCATCATCGATGAACACCACATCGACGAGATCGCCCACAAGCTGGCCCGCGCCATCGACGTGGCCATCAACGCACTCTGACGGAGCCCCCATGGAAATCAGATCCCGACTGACCCCGTTGCCAGCCGGCAACATGAGCGAAGATCAGCAGCGCGTACTCACCGACATCCTCAAGGGGCCGCGTGGCAACCTCGACGGGCCGTTCCTGGCGTGGATCCACAGCCCTGCGCTGGCCGATCACGCCCAGCGCCTGGGAGCGTTCTGCCGGTACGGCACGCGCCTTGAGCTGCGCCTGACCGAACTGGCGATATTGACCACTGCCGCCTGGTGGCGCTCCCAGGCCGAGTGGCAGATCCACGAGCCCATCGCCAGGTCCGCCGGCTTGTCCGGGGCGATCATCGATGCCTTGAGGGCACAGCAGGCCCCCTTGTTCGAGGCGGCAGACGAACAATGCGTCTACGACATCGGCCAATCGCTCCACGAGACCCGGCGCGTGCCAGCCGACCTCTATGAACAGGGCGTGGCGCTGTTCGGCGAGCCGGGACTGGTCGAACTGATCGGTGTGTATGGCTACTACACGCTGGTGGCGATGACGCTCAACGTGTTTGAAGTCCGGCGTGACCCGAACGTGCCGTTGCCGTTTGACGAGTCGCTTGGCTGATGTGCCCGCCTGTTGATTGCGGTTCCACGACTTGTTTCGCCGGCGTCATCGAGGGTTTCCTGAAGCGCCGCAACCCTTGATCCCCATGGCGGCTCCCCGGCACGGAGCCGCCTTCCAGGCACCGTGCAACCGTCACACTTTCGTCATCACAGATGCCCTCTGCTGGAAAGGCGACCCCGCGCTCGTTGTTGTGCGAGGAACTGCCTGAGATAGCGATAGGTCGCCCCAAACGGTGCCGCTGCCTGAGTGCACCCTCACCTTCAGACCGAATGATATATCGAGTAAGGGTCCAATGTTCTTCCCGCGTGCCAAGTTACGCCGGGACATAGCCGACAAATGGACAGGCTTTCATATGAAGTGGTGTTTTTTCGAGCATGAACGGGCCAGCCACAGTTTCACGCTAGTTGCATGACTGCCATCAAACAATGAAGGCAAATTAATATCAAAAGGCCATAGCTCTTACTCTATCCAATCCGTCACTGCCAAAATACAAGTGTGCGAAGCAACAGCTCTCCGCCGCGGTGCCACCCTGGATTCGCTCTACGGCAAAGGCCCTCACACAACTTGAGCATTGCAAGTAACAGGAAACACTCGCCCCCGGCTTGTCGAACAGTTCAAACATCCGATCATCGAGACTTAATAAGGTTTGACTGACTAGTCACTATTGACTATACCGTCTCCCAGGGACGGAACCCGGTCATCGACGATCTCAGGAGAGATCGTTGCGAGTTGAAGTCATTCCCGCCCCTTCTGGTACAGCAGTACGCGAAAGGAAGCCGGGTCAATTCGCGTTGTCATGGAAGGACAAAACGCCTTGAGCATTCTCGATAGCAGCATCAAACCGTCCGCAGAAGACCAGGCCGACCGTTTCACCGCACGCCATCTCGGCGACTGGCTGGTGTTCTGCCTGATTCTCTACATCAGCAGTGAACTGGACCGCCTCCTGGGGCTCTGGCTGCTCCTGATCCCCCTGCTCGCTGCACCCGCGCTGGTCGCATCCGGCAGTTTCATCGTAGGGTTCGCGGCCAATCTCTGGACGCGCCGCTGGAAACGCCTGGTGTCAGTCGTCGTAGCCCCCGTCATTACCGTCGGCCTGCTGACGGCCTCGTACCACTATGGCGTGGATGCCGGCTGGGTGAGCTTTCAGTTGAAGCGGCATGTCTACCTGGAAACGATTCGCAGCCTGCCGCAGTCGTCGGCCAAGTACCATGAGTGGAGTTGGGGCTCAACGGGTGGCGATGTCGGCACGAACGTGGCCTATACCCTCGTCTATGACGAAACGGACAAGCCACTGACCCAGCCCAGGAACGACAGGCAATGGCAGGATAATGCGTCGGTGCAGCCCTACGGGCATCACTTTTTCCTGGTGACCGAGCTGCGTTGAGGATCGCTACGACCCGGTCGGGATGATCCTCAACCAGGGCCATCGAGCCTGATAGCTTCTTGCTTTGGGCTCGAACAGGTTCGGATCAGGGTATTCGGGGTTGATACGCAGAATGCCCTGCTCCACGTCAGCCAGCCCATACGGCGCATAGACTTCCCCCGAGGCGACATCCAACCCGATGCACGTCCCGGCAATCAGGTAGCGGTCGATCCCCTCCCGGGTCGAATGCAGTTGGGAGTAGGAGCGGCCAAACCGCTCCTCGTACCAAAGATGGACACGGGCCTGGTTCCTCACCTCGATATTGACCCCGAGATCCTGGAACAGTCGCTCGACCGAGCGGATAACCGCATCCTCGGCTTCCCAGGACAGGTCCTCATCAAAGTAGAAAACGTCGTAGTCCTTTATCCCCCAGTCTGCCGGCAGTTTCGCCTGGTGATTCCACACGGCCTGGAACAGGCAGCCTGCGGTGAGCATGCACTGGTTCAGGCCCAGCGAAGGCAGGCGTGCGGTGATTTGAGCGTTGGCCGGATTGAGCATCGCCAGGCTGATCAGGCGTTCGACAGTCAATGTCATATGGGAGTCCTCTGGGATCTGCTGCTCGCCGTGCTGTGGCGCTGGTGCCCAGCGGCCCCGAACACGGGTTCATCCTGGCTCAGGGGCGTGTCACGCAAACGCGATACCTGATCCATCGATCGAATTCATCCTCCGGGTCCTGGTGAGTTTCAAGCACCTCCAGGAACCCGCAACGCTCAAGCCCCGTCAGGTCCTCAAGCGTCCACCCTGCGGGGAAATCGCTGGAAACATCCTTGCCCTGATGCTCGATCCAGTGGAAAGCCCCGAAAGGCAGGTAGCCCAGCCACTCCGACTTGTAGGTGATCTCGTCCACTGCGCTGGCTGCCACCAACGCCTTGATCCTGTCCTGGATGCTGCCCTGCCTATCACTCATTCTGCTCTCGCTGTTCCACGCAAGGCCAATACTGCCAGCACTGCGACCCAGATCACCGACACCCCATAGTTGAGTCGCTGGTACAGGCCAAACAGGTGCCCCTCGGCGAAGGCCTTGGCCATCATCGCCACGGTAACGATCGACAGGATGACACAGATTGCCGAAAACACGCCGAAGCCGGATGACGACAGCAGTCGCTTGCCGAGGAACACCCAGAACAATGCCGCCAGCGTCAGCGAAACGAACATCACCAGCCCCGACAGGTTGTGGATCTGTTGCGAGAGCGATGGCTGGGCAGGCACGCAGCCCTGGTCACAGGAGAAGTAGCCGGTGGCCAGGCTCGCCAGGCCATGCACGAAGATCAGCGCCGCACTGAGCAGCGCCAGCCGCGAGTCCCTGAAACGTCTGGCCAGCCCCCAGGCAAAGAGCATGAACCACAGCCCCAACGGGAAGTTGTTCACCCAGGCCGAGAAGCTGTGGGTGGGTGCCCCCTCGGCGCCCAATTGACTCATGGCCAGTTCCAGATGGCTGTAGCCCGGATAGGCGAGCGCAGTCAGGGTAACCCCCAGGAACAGCCAGAACGGAATCAGTACGCCCAATCCCAGCAAGGCACGATCGGTGGTTTTCACGGTATGGCGCTCCCTTGTCTTGTAATGATCAGTCCGCGCTCCATGCTAGGGAACAGCCCTCTCATGCGTTACCGATTTTTTTGCAAGGCAGCTTGCGCATGCGTCATGATGCCGCCCCCGCCCCATGGATGGCCCTCAATGACTCGACGCCTGCCGAGCACCTCCGCGCTGCTCGCCCTGGAAGCCGCCGCTCGCCACCAGAGCTTCGCCAAGGCCGCACAGGAACTGGCACTGAGCGAAGGTGCGATCAGCCGCCAGATCGCCAAGCTGGAGGACTTCATCGGGGTAAGGCTGTTCCATCGCGTGGGCAACCGCGTCGAACTGTCCGCTCCCGGCGCCAGCTATGCGGCACGCATGCGCACGGCGCTGGCCGACATCGAACGCCATACCCGCCAGTTGATGAGCGACACGCAAGGCATGACCTCACTGGAAATCGGCGTGATCCCGACCCTCGCCAGCCGCTGGCTGATCCCCAGGCTCGCGCGGTTTCGGGAGCGTCACCCGGACATCGAAGTCAATCTGCGCGAAAGGACGCAGCCTTTCTCTCTTGAGGAAAGCGACCTGCATGCGGCCATCAACTACGAGCACCCGACCTGGCAGTCGATGAAGGTGCAGTCGCTGTTCGAGGAACCCGTGGTCGCGGTCTGCCATCCACGCCTGGCCGACAGCGTGGCGCACAACATGCCGCTGCTGCACAAGCATAAAAGCCCCTACGGTTGGGACCGCTACGCGCAGCTCGCCAACCTGCAACTGCCCGGCATTTCGGCAGGCCCTACCTATGATCGCTACGCGCTGCTGATTGAAGCGGCCAAGGCCGGCATCGGCATGGCCCTGGTGCCGCGGCTTTATGTCGAGCAGGAATTGAAGGAAGGCCGGCTCAGTGCGCCATGGCCAACGTTCACCCAGTTGAGCGAACGTTATGTGCTGGTCACCCGACCTGCAGCGCAGCGCCCGCCGGCGCTGGAGAAGTTCGAACGCTGGCTGATCGAGGAAGGCGCCAGTCACCTTCCCGCGTGATCAGAACACCAGCTTGTAGCCGATGGTGAACAGCATCAACGCCAGGAACGGCCGCAGGAATCCGTCGGCCACCCGTCCGGCCAGATGACTGCCAAGGTAGATCCCGGGCAACGAGCCCATCAACAGGAAGCCCAGCAGTTCCCAGTTCATGTTGCCCATGCCCGCATGCCCAGGCCCGCCACCAGCGTCAGTGGCACCGCATGGGCGATCTCGGTGCCGACCAGGCGCCGGGTCGGCAGGAACGGATAGAGGATGAACAACGCCACCGTGCCCAGGGCCCCGGCGCCGATGGAGGTCAGCGCCACCATGGTGCCCAGGACCAGGCCGGTCAGCACGGTCAGGCCGTTCAGCTTGGGCGCGCTGATTCGCGAGTGGTCGACGCCGCGCTGGTGGGCGAACCTCAGCAAGGTCTTCTTGAACAGCACCGCCAGCGCCGTCAGCAACAGCACCACGCCGAGCGCCTGCTTGATGATGCGGTTCAGTTCATCGGGCGCCTCGTTCAGGCTGCTGAGAAACCACAGGGTCAGCAACACTGCCGGCACGCTACCGAGGGTCAGCCAGCCGGTGATCTTCCAGTCGATATTGTCGTTGCGCTTGTGCACCAGCACGCCACCGGACTTGGTGATGGCCGCATAGAGCAAGTCCGTACCCACGGCGGTTGCCGGGTTGATACCGAACCACAACAGAATCGGCGTCATCAGCGAGCCGCCACCGACGCCCGTCATCCCTACGATAAAGCCGACCACCAAGCCTGCTACGACAAAACCGAAATTACCGACATCCATTAGCAAACCCTGGCGAGACGACCAAAACAGGCGCGCAGCATAGCGGTTAATCTTATGACCGTTTATAAAAATAAAATCTATCGTTATAACCATATCAATGATCGGGCTGATGCTTTTTCTGTTTCAGCAGAGGGATTTGCCTCCTTGAGAACACCTCATAACCCCAGGGGGAACCGGGAGGAAACCCCGAACAGCAAGGGGTCAGTACTGTGATCAGCGCCCCGGCTGCCACTGCGGATACTGCACCAGCCCTTCGTACCGCAACCACGGCACATCATGGGACACCCAGATGTGCTGCTCGGGGATCACCCCCGGGTCCTCGTCCAACGTCGCCACTCGCACGATCACCACCGGCATGTTCAGCCGCTCGGCCATCAGGTGCGAGCCACAACGCGAACAGAAATGCCGCAGCTTGCCAGGTGACGACTCATAGGCCGTCAGCGCGTCCCGCCCCGTCTTCCAGCGAAAGTGTTCACGCTTGACGCCGGCCGTGCTGGCAAACGCTGCCGCGTGGGTCTTGCGGCAGGTCTGGCAATGGCAATGCCCGATCGGCATGTCGAGCGCATCGACTTCATAGGTGACCGTTCCACACGCACAACTGCCCTTCATATCGGCTCCCGGCTCATGGCTGATTCGAGGGCATCCTACACCGCTGCCGCAGCAGGCGTCAGGTCGCGCGAGACATCAATCCCGGCGCACGCAGCAATAGGCCTCGGTGCGATAGGGAAAGGCAACGGTTTCCTGGCCACGCAAGGCCGGATGGGTCTGAATCAGCTGTTGAAGCTGATCGGCGACAGCGGCCTTTTCCGCCGGCGCTAACGCCGCGATGAAACTGACCGACAGGAATCGATCGATGATCACCTCCCGGGGCGTCCCCACATGGCTGTACTCGAAATGGCTCAGTTGCGGCGCCGAGAAGTAGCGACTGTCGTTGAAGGGCAAGCGCCAGGCACCGGTATGAAAACGCGGCGTGTCACCCTCGTAGGGCGTGATGATCCGGGTGATCTGCGCCACCCAGTCCACCGATTCGTCGCGCACGTTCCACACCAGCCCCAACCGACCGCCGGGCCTGAGTACCCGATGGATCTCGGCCAGCGATGATTCATGGGCAAACCAGTGAAAGGCCTGGGCACAGGTCAGCGCATCCGCGCTGCCGGCGTCCAGCGGCATGGCGTCGGCGGTGCCCGACAGCGCGCGCACCTGCGGCAGGCGCGCCAACAGCTCGGCGCGCATGGCCTCCACCGGTTCGACCGCGGTCACCATGGCCCCGGTCTGACTGAGCAGGCGGGTGAACTTGCCGGTGCCGGCGCCCAGATCGATTACCCGGGCAGTGGGGACGGCGCCCAGGGTGTCACGCAACCATGGCAGCAACTCGGCGGGATAGTCAGGGCGCCCCTGGGCGTAGGTCTTGGCTTCGGCGCTGAAGCCGACTTGTGCAGCCTGGTGAACACCCGACATACCAGCGATCTCCGTAGGTCAATCCTGCAGGATACTACCCGAATCAGTCATCCAGATCCTTGGGCGCGGCAGGCGCCTTGCCCGGTTTTTCCGCCTTGCCGGGCTTGCCGCCCTTCTCCGGCTTGGCTTCGGCGGCGGCCGGGGCTGGCGCGGGTGTCGGCGCGACGGTAGCTTTCTCGGCAGCCGGCAAGTCATCGACCGCCTTGAACACCTCGGCGATCGGCAACGGCCCGTCATGCTCGAGGGTCTTCTGCTGGCCGTCCTTGCCCACCAGAATCACCGTGGACTTGCCTTCCGGTGTGACGCCCAGCTTCAGTCCACGGATCAGCGCCATGGTGGTCGGCTGCTCCATGTATTTGTCGGCGCGCTTGCCCACCGTCTGGGCCACTTCGTACAGCACCAGTTGACGCTCGTCGAACGCCTTGCGGTTGGCCGGCTCGTCAAGGGCCTTCTTCAACCCGACCAGGGTCGGGTCCGCGGTGCTCGGTGCAATCACCACCAGTGCGCGGGATTTTCCGAAGTCCTGGGCCAACGGAGAGTCGACATCGGCGGCCAGCAACGGGCCGGACGCGAAGATCGACAGGGCGGCGAGGGTCAAAGACCGGACGAACATACACACCTCCTTTGAATATTCATGGGGTAATGATTGCGCATCGTAGGAAAAGATCCACACAGGGCCGAGTTATTTCTCAAAATTCAGGTAACGGGATCTTTCTTCCAACAGGATATCGAACAGCGCCTGGGCCGCCGTGGACAACTCATGGCCCGGTTTGGTCAACACGCCGATGGCCCGCTCGACCACAGGCCCATGCAGGGTGAGGCAACGCGCACCCAGCTCGCGCATCTGCCCGACACACAGCGCCGGCACCGCGCTCACGCCCAGGCCACTGGCGACCATGCGCCCCACCGTCGCCAGTTGATGGCTCTCGAACTCCACCGGCAAGGTCATGCCCCGGGCATGCAGGTGCTCCTCGAGCATCACCCGCACATTCGACGGGCGCTGCAAGGTGATGAAGGGCTCACGCAGCAAGGTGTCCCAATCGATCTCGGCCGCGTCGGCCAGCGGCGAATCCGCCGGCACCACGGCCACGAAGCGATCGATGTACAGCGGCGTAAAGCGTAACGACGAGTTCTGCAGCGGCTCGAAGGCCACGCCCAACTCCACCTGGCGATCGCCGACCATCTCCAGTACCTGCTCGTTGATCACATCGTTCACCGCCACGTTGACCTGCGGGTAGCGCGCGCGAAAGGTCTTGAGGATCGGCGGCAGCAGGTTGCCGGCGAACGACGGCATCGCCGCCAGGGTCACCCGGCCGCGCTGCAGGGTGAAACGTTGGCGTAATTCATCCTCGGCATTGTCCCAGTCGGCGATCAGGCGCCGGGCCAGCGGCACCAGCGCCTCGCCCTCGGGAGTCAGGGCGACGTTGCGGGTGTTGCGACTGAACAGGCGCCCGCCCAGCCCTTCCTCCAACGCCTTGATGGTCAGGCTCAGGGCCGATTGCGAGAGGAACAGCCGTTCACCGGCCACGGCGAAACTCAGGCTCTGGGCAACGGCGAGAAACGCCCTAAGCTGTTTGACGGTCATCGGAATTTTCTCATGGCAGCGGGCATTTATTGATTTTTCTCAATCAATCAAACCTAAAAATCAACTTAACAAATATATTTCCCGGAGCAACACTCTGTCCAAAGGTCGTGAAGGCCAACGAACAACAAAAGAGGATCATGCAGATGGCAGGTTTCGATAAACGCGTGGCGTCCTACGAGGAGGCCCTCGCCGGCCTCGAAGACGGCATGACCGTACTCTCCGGCGGCTTCGGCCTGTGTGGCATCCCGGAAAACCTGATCGCCGAGATCAAGCGCCGTGGCACCCGCGACCTCACCGTGGTTTCCAACAACTGCGGCGTCGATGGTTTCGGCCTCGGCGTGCTGCTCGAAGACCGGCAGATCCGCAAGGTGGTGGCCTCCTACGTCGGCGAGAACGCCCTGTTCGAGAAGCAACTGCTCAGCGGGGAAATCGAAGTGGTGCTGACCCCGCAAGGTACCCTGGCCGAGAAGATGCGCGCCGGCGGGGCTGGCATTCCGGCCTTTTTCACCGCCACCGGCGTCGGCACCCCCGTGGCCGAGGGCAAGGAAACCCGTGAATTCAACGGCCGCCCGTACCTGATGGAAGAATCCATCACCGGCGACTTCGCCATCGTCAAGGGCTGGAAAGCCGACCATTTCGGCAACGTCATCTATCGCCATACCGCACAGAACTTCAACCCGCTGGCGGCCACCGCCGGCCGGATCACCGTGGTCGAAGTCGAGGAAATCGTCGAGCCGGGCGAACTGGACCCGGCGCAGATCCATACCCCGGGCATCTACGTCGACCGGATCATCTGCGGCACGTTCGAGAAGCGCATCGAACAGCGCACCGTGCGCAAGTAATCCCCGGCCCCCTCGACTTACGGAGAACAAGAACATGGCACTTTCCCGCGAACAAATGGCCCAGCGCGTCGCCCGCGAGCTGCAGGACGGCTTCTACGTCAACCTCGGCATCGGCATCCCGACCCTGGTCGCCAACTACATCCCGGCCGGCATGGAAGTCATGCTGCAATCGGAAAACGGCCTGCTCGGCATGGGCGCCTTCCCCACCGAAGACGCGGTCGACGCCGACATGATCAACGCCGGCAAGCAGACCGTCACCGCCCGTATCGGCGCGTCGATCTTCTCCTCCGCCGAATCCTTCGCGATGATCCGCGGCGGCCACATCGACCTGACCGTACTCGGCGCCTTCGAGGTCGACGTGCAGGGCAACATCGCCTCCTGGATGATCCCCGGCAAGCTGGTCAAGGGCATGGGCGGCGCCATGGACCTGGTGGCGGGAGCCGAGAACATCATCGTCACCATGACCCATGCCTCCAAGGATGGCGAATCGAAACTGCTGTCCAAATGCAGCCTGCCGCTGACCGGTGCCAATTGCATCAAGCGCGTGCTGACGGACCTGGCCTACCTGGAAATCGAAAATGGCGCTTTTGTCCTCAAGGAACGCGCTCCTGGCGTCAGCGTCGAAGAGATTGTCAGCAAGACCGCGGGTAAACTGATCGTTCCCGACCATGTGCCTGAAATGCAGTTTTCCTGATGAGGAATGAAGCGATGCAAGACGTAGTGATTGTTGCCGCCACCCGTACGGCGATCGGCAGCTTCCAGGGTGCGCTGGCCAACGTCAGCGCGGTGGATCTCGGTGCGGCGGTGATCCGCCAGTTGCTGAGCCAGACCGGCCTGGACGGTGCGCAGGTCGATGAAGTGATCATGGGCCAGGTGCTCACCGCCGGTGCCGGCCAGAACCCGGCGCGCCAGGCCGCGATCAAGGCCGGCCTGCCCCACGCCGTGCCGGCCATGACTCTGAACAAGGTCTGCGGTTCGGGCCTCAAGGCCCTGCACCTGGGCGCCCAGGCTATCCGCTGCGGCGATGCCGAGGTGATCATCGCCGGAGGCCAGGAAAACATGAGCCTGTCCAACTACGTGCTGCCCGGTGCCCGCACCGGCCTGCGCATGGGCCATAGCCAGATGATCGACACCATGATCAGCGACGGGCTGTGGGACGCGTTCAACGACTACCACATGGGCATCACCGCCGAGAACCTGGTGGCCAAGTACGACATCAGCCGTGAAGCCCAGGATGCCTTCGCCGCCGCCTCGCAGCAGAAGGCCGTGGCCGCCATCGAGGCCGGGCGTTTCGTCGACGAGATCACGCCGATCCTGATTCCCCAGCGCAAGGGCGACCCGCTGGCATTCGCCACCGACGAACAGCCACGCGCCGGCACCACGGCCGAGGCGCTGGCCAAACTCAAGCCGGCGTTCAAGAAGGACGGCACGGTGACCGCGGGCAACGCCTCGTCGCTGAACGACGGCGCCGCCGCGGTGATCCTGATGAGCGCCGCCAAGGCCGAGGCCCTGGGCCTGCCGGTGCTGGCGAAGATCGCCGGTTATGCCAACGCGGGTGTCGACCCGGCGATCATGGGCATCGGCCCGGTCAGCGCGACCAGGCGCTGCCTGGAAAAGGCCGGCTGGAGCCTGGAGCAACTGGACCTGATCGAAGCCAACGAGGCCTTCGCCGCCCAGTCGCTGTCGGTGGGCCAGGAACTGGGTTGGGACGCCAGCAAGGTCAACGTCAATGGTGGCGCCATTGCATTGGGCCATCCGATCGGCGCCTCGGGTTGCCGGGTGCTGGTGACCCTGCTGCACGAAATGATCAAGCGTGATGCGAAAAAAGGCCTGGCGACCCTGTGCATCGGCGGTGGCCAGGGCGTGGCACTGGCGATCGAGCGTTAAAAAAGGTCCCTTCGCGGGCAAGCCCGGCTCCTGTGGAATGGATGACCGATCCTTCTGTTGGGAGCCGGCTGCCACCGCAGAACGAGTGCTATCCTCGACTCATGTTTCCATGCCTGTCGAGGCCAGCCCCCGCATGATTCTCGTCCTGCTGCCCCACTGCGACTACGACCCCACCGAAAGCAGCGTGCCCTGGCAGTATCTGCAGCGTGCCGGCATCGAAATCCGTTTCGCCACCCCCGAAGGCACCGTCGCCCATGCCGACCCGCGCCTGGTGGAACACGGCTTCGGCCCACTCAATCCGCTGCTGATGACCCGCAAGCCCGACCTGGACAGCTATCGGGCTATGCTTGCCGACCCGCACTTCCAGCATCCCCTGGCCTACGCCGATGTCGACCCAACGCAATTCGACGGCCTGCTGGTCCCTGGCGGCCACGCCGATGGCATGCGCAGCCTGCTGGACTCCGAGGCGGCGAAACGGATCGCCCTGCACTTCTTCAAGACCGGCAAACCGATCGCCTCGGTCTGCCACGGCCCGCTGCTGTTCGCCCGTACCCTCGATCCCGACACGGGCCGCTCGGTGCTGTACGGACGCAAGGTCACCGGCCTGCTGTCGATGACCATGGAATTGGCCGCCTGGCTGATTACCGCGCCGTGGCTCGGTCGCTACTACCGCACCTACCCGCAGACCGTCGAAGCCGAGATCAAGACCGTGCTCGCCAGCCCCGGGACTTCATCAGCGGGCCACCGGCGCTGCTGCGTGACTCGGCCAGTAAACCCGGACGCGGCTTCACCGTCCGCGACGGCAACCTGCTGACCGCGCGGTGGCCCGGCGACTGCCATCGCCTCGCCACCGAATGGCTGAAGATGATCAAGGAAACGCGCAACGCCTGAGCCGAATTAACCGCCCTGGCTGTTCAAGGTTGAAACGGCTACAGGCAACCGTGACACTCAAGCCCTGCCCGGCTGCCGGGTGAGCATTACCTCCAGCTCGACCGTGTGCACGAAGCACAGCTTGTTGCCTTCCGGGTCGCGGCAGTAGGCGCCGTAGTAATCGGCCGCATAGTGGGGCCGCAGGCCCGGTGCGCCCTCGTCCCTTGCGCCCAGGGCCAGGGCACGGTCCCAGGCCGCCTGCACCGCCGCCCGGGACGGTGCGGCGAAACTCACCTGCACACCGTTGCCCCAGGTCGCCGGCAGGCCGTTGAACGGCTCCTGCACGAAAAAGTGCGGCCAGGCCCAACCCGGCAACCGCCAGCCGGCGCCCGGCGGGCCGCCATCCTGCTCATCGGCCATGCGCACCAGGCCGAGTTCGGCCAGTACAGCTTCGTAGAAGGCAATCATGCGCGGCAGGTCCCGCGCGCCGAGCTGGATATGACTGAACATGGGAATCCTCCCTGATGAATGGCAGGTCGCTCAGTCGAGCCTGAAGGCGTCGTCCAGCGGAATGCGATAACCGTTGGCCAGCCGGTTGGTTTCGTTGGCCATGCCGACCACCGCCTGCAGTTCGCCGAACATCGCGTCGGTCATCCCCGCCTTGCGCGCCGCCGCGGTGTGGGAGGCGATGCAGTACGGGCAGTTGTTGGTGACGCTGACGGCGACATAGATCAGTTCCTTGGTCAGCGGGTCCAGGGCGCCGGGGGCCATGATCTCCTTGAGGCTGTCCCAGGTGCGGCGCAGGGTCGGCGGATGCGCGGCCAGGCACTTCCAGAAGTTGTTGACCTGCTCGACCTTGCGGGTCTGCATGATGTCATCGTAAACCGCGCGTACTTCGGGGCTGGCGTCTTCGTATTCGGTCAGGTGCTGGGACGACATGGAGCTTCCTCGCAATGAATGGATTAGCACGTCAAGGCGCCTACGTTACGCCTTCTGCCCGCGCAGACGAAAGCTCCCCGGACTCTCCCCCGTCCATTGCTTGAAGGCCCGGTGGAACGCACTCGGCTCGCGAAAGCCGACTTCCAGGGCGATCTCGGCAATGCTCGTGCGGGTGCTGCGCAGGCGCTCGAAGGCGATGGCGCGACGGACTTCGTCCTTGATCTCCTGGTAGGAAAACCCCTCACGCTGCAAGGCCCGGCGCAGGCTGGCCAGGTGAATGCCGAATTCGTCGGCCAGTTGCTCCAGGGTCGGCCAATGATCGTAGCCGCACGAACGCAGGCGCTGGTGCACCCGGGCACTGAAGCCCTCGCGATTGCGAAACCGGATGAACACCGACTGCGGCGCATCGCGCAGGAACCCATAGAGCGACTTGCGGTCGGCCAGCACCGGCAGACGCAGGTACTCGCGCTCGAACTCGATTTCGGTGACCGCCGCGTCGAACTCGACATAGGCGCCCCACAGCAGGTGCTCGTCGCCATGGGGTGGCCGGGCATAGGCGAAGCGTGCCCGACTGATGGGAATCCGCCGGCCGGCCAGCCAGCACATCAGGCCGACGATCAGGATCAGGAAGGTTTCGGTAACCACCGCCTGCAGGTACGGGTCGCGGGCATCCGTGGTCATCACCACGGCGACCCGCTTGCCGCGCGCCAGCACCTGGGCCTGGATGTCGCGCAGGAACAGCGCGAAATACTCCAGCGACAGGCCCAGTGCCTTGCCTACCGTCGGTGCCTGGATCAGGCCGCGGCAGATCAGGGCAAAGCTGCCGACGGGCATGCCGTGGGAGTCGAAGCCGAAGAACTCATCGCCCAGCTCGCGGATCACCGCCAACCACAACTGGGCCAATTGCCGGGGAGCCACCCGCTCGCCCAGTTCCTCCACCGAGCGCTCGCTGAAACCGGCACCCTGCAGCAACTCGGCGACCCGTTGCGGGTTGTCGAGAAAGCGCGTCAGCAGGGCCTTGACGAAGTACGACGACACCGAATGTTTTTCTTTCATGAATCCCAGGCTGCGTATGGCAAAAAAGAACAGATTTACTGAGCGGTTTCGGCATAGGCCGAACCGATGTGCGGTCCTAGACTGGGCGACCAGATAGGTCCTGCTTCAGATAGGGCGCCCGAGACGGGCTAGGCTATGTACGAAATCGCTTGAAACTTGGTTATGCGACGTTAAAAACCGGCTCGGAATGCTCATTGACAACCAGTCAAGTCGGGCGCGACCCCGGGCGTTCCTCGCCGGTTTTCGCCTTGCCTAACCTGCGTTTCAAACAATTTCGTACACAGCCTAAGCTTCCCCACCGGCTCCCCCAACAACAGCAACAGCGAAGCGCCCACGACAACCCAACAGGAGTGCCCCATGTCAAAGCCCGAAGTGTATATCGTCAGCGCCGTCCGGACAGCCATCGGCACCTTCGGCGGCGCCCTGAAGGATGTGCCCCTGAGCGATCTGGCCACCACTGCCGTCAAGGCCGCGCTGCAGCGCAGCGATGTGGACCCGGCGCTGGTCGGCCATGTGGTGATGGGCAACGTCATCCCCACCGATACCCTGGATGCCTACCTGTCCCGCGTTGCCGCGATGAACGCCGGCATTCCCAAGGAAACCCCGGCCTATAACGTCAACCGCCTGTGCGGCTCGGGCCTGCAGTCGATCGTCTCGGCCGCCCAGACCCTGCTGCTCGGCGACGCCGAAGTGGCCATCGGCGCCGGTGCCGAATCCATGAGTCGCGGCCCGTACCTGCTGCCGGCCGCCCGCTGGGGTGCGCGCATGGGCAACGTGCAGGCCATCGACTACATGCTCGGCATCCTCCACGATCCGTTCCACGGCATCCACATGGGCATCACCGCCGAGAACATCGCCGAGCGCAATGGCATCACCCGCCAGATGCAGGACGACCTGGCCCTGGAAGAACAGGTGCGGGCCCGCCGCGCCATCGACGAAGGCCGCTTCGAGGGGCAGATCGCCCCGGTGGAAGTGCGCAGCCGCAAGGGTACCGAGCTGTTCAGCGTCGACGAGCACCCGCGCAGCACCTCGCTGGAACAGTTGGCGCAGATGCGCACCGCCTTCAAGAAGGACGGCACGGTCACTGCCGGCAACGCCTCGGGCCTCAACGACGGCGCGGCCGCCGTACTGATGGCCAGCGCCTCGGCGGTGCAGGCCAACGGTCTCAAGCCCCTGGCCCGACTGGTGGCCTACGCCCATGCCGGGGTCGAACCGGAACTGATGGGCCTCGGCCCGATCCCGGCCACCCGCCTGGCACTCAAGCGCGCCGGTCTGAGCATCGCCGACCTCGACGTGATCGAGTCCAACGTCGCCTTCGCCGCCCAGGCCTGCGCGGTCAGCCAGGAACTGGGCCTCGACCCGGCGAAGGTCAACCCCAACGGCTCGGGCATCTCCCTCGGCCATCCGGTCGGGGCGACCGGTACCATCATCGCCACCAAGCTGATCCACGAGCTGCATCGCACCGGCGGACGCTATGGCCTGGCCACCATGTGCATCGGCGGTGGACAAGGCATCGCCGTCATCTTCGAACGGGTTTAAGGACGATCTTCATGACTATCCAACGTATCGCCGTGATCGGCGCCGGCATCATGGGCAACGGCATCGCGCAGGTCTGCGCGGTGGCGGGCCTGCAGGTCAGCCTGATCGATGTGTCCCAGGCTGCCCTGGACAAAGGGCTGGCGACCCTCAGCGGCAACCTCGACCGCCAGGTGCGCAAGGCCGTGATCAGTGCCGAGGACAAGCAGGCCGCCCTCGGCCGCATCAGCCTGAGTACCGACTACGCGGTGCTGGCCGGAGCCGAGCTGGTGATCGAGGCCGCCACGGAAAACCTCGAACTGAAAAAACGCATTCTCAAGCAGGTCGCCGAAGTGGTCGGCGCCGAGTGCATCATCGCCACCAACACCTCGTCGCTGTCGATCACCGAACTGGCGGCAGCCATCAGCCAGCCGGCACGCTTCATCGGCCTGCACTTCTTCAACCCGGTCCCGGTGATGGGTCTGCTGGAAGTCATTCGCGGCCTGCAGACCAGCGACGCCACCCACGCCAGCGCCCTGGCCCTGGCCACGCAGATCGGCAAGACCGCCGTGACCGCCCGCAACCGCCCTGGCTTCGTGGTCAACCGCATCCTCTGCCCGATGATCAACGAAGCCATCTTCGTCCTCCAGGAAGACCTGGCCAGCGCCGAAGACATCGACGCCGGCATGCAACTGGGCTGCAACCAGCCGATCGGCCCGCTGGCCCTGGCCGACCTGATTGGCCTGGATACCCTGCTGGCGATCATGGAGAGCCTGCACTCGGGCTTCGACGAACCGAAGTACCGGCCGGCGCAGTTGCTCAGGGAAATGGTGGCGGCCGGTTACCTGGGTCGCAAGAGCGGGCGTGGCTTCTACACGTACGAAGGCTGATTGGCCATGGCCCGGGCAGCTCTTGCCATTGCATCGCAGGCGCCGGAACAGAAACCTTCACGCCATCTGGAAACCCGCACCAAAGCCGTGGCGCTGTTTGCCCGGCGCGGGTTCGCCCAGGTTGGCCTGCGGGAACTGGCCGCGCACCTGGGCATCCAGCCGGGCTCGATCTACAACCATATCGAGAGCAAGCAGGCGCTGCTGTTCGAGCTGATCGAGAGCCTGCATCTGGACCTGCTCGAAATTGTCGCCGCGCCTTCGGCGCGGGCCTCGCGCTCGGCAGAAAAGCGCCTGGACGCACTGATAACCGCGCACCTGGACCTGCACCGCGACAAGGCCGATTTCTTCCGCGTCGCGGAGCATGAATTCCACTGCCTGGACGACTCGCAGCAGGCGGCCGTGCTGGAATTGCGCCGCCGCTACGAAAGCCACCTGGTCAAGTTGCTCACGCCCCTGGGCCTCTCCCCTGACGAGTCCCTGGCCCGCACCACCGTGCGTACCTTCCTCTGTCTGCTGAACAACCTGCCGGCCTGGACCGACGATGCCGGCCTGGAGCCACAGGGCCATCGACTGCTGATGCACGGAATTGCCTTGGGCGCGGTGAAAGGCGCCCTGGCCAGTGCCTCTCGGTGAAAATCACCTGAAGCAACGGGTGACCTAATCGCGGTTGCTGCTTGATTTCTTCCGGCTGAAAATCAGACGTGCTGCATACCCAGGCCTGCAACTGAGCCCGGCTCCCCCCTCAGAGACAGGTCGCGACAGCCGCCAGCCTTCTGGCACCGATCGGTTTGGTCACGGTGGCGTAGTAGTCGACCACGGTACCCTCGGCCTCGCGGCGGACATCGACGAAGTATTCGGAACCACGGGTGTAGACCGTCGAGCCCCCCTTGTAGCCCGGTTGCAGATAGGCTGCGGCGTCGACATCGAAGACCTTTTCGTCCTGCCAGGAGAACTGGATGCACTGGGCGACGACATTGTCGGCCTTGGTCGAGGTGAAACTCTTGGTCGGCCCGGTGCTGCGGGTCTGATTCATGCCGGGGCCCATGCACCCCGCCAATGCCACTGCCGCCACCGCCCCGATTAACATCCGCATGACCGTTCCCTGCTCGAAAAAAAGAAGCGACTTTAGCACTGAGTCCACGCAATACGAACCGGATTCGCACAGCCTGCCAGCCATGCGGACAGCGCGGATCCGGCTTGCAACCCCGGCACCTTGAGCCAGACTGTCCAGAGGACTGCCCACATAGGCAAAAATGCAGACAAGACCTGCACTTATCTCGGTTGTACACGGCAAATTTGCACTGATACGATCAACCATCGTTCGCTTGCGAACGCACCTAAAAAGACAATAAAAGCAGGGAGTTAGTAATGACTGCTCGGGTTTCATCCTCCGCTGCGACGGATTTTGACGACACCTCGGCCGATGTCCTGGCGCAGGTGCGCAACCACATCGGTCACCTTACCCTCAACCGCCCCGCCGGCCTCAATGCCCTGACCCTGGACATGATCCGCCTGCTGCAACGTCAGCTCGATGCCTGGGCCGAAGACCCGCAGATCCACGCCGTGACCCTGCGCGGCGCCGGCGATCGCGCCTTCTGCGCCGGCGGCGACATCCGTTCGCTGTACGAAAGCTACAAGAGCGGCAGCCGGTTGCACGAAGAGTTCTTCGTCGAGGAATACGCTCTCGACCTCTGCATTCATCACTACCGCAAACCGGTGCTGGCGCTGATGGACGGTTTTGTCCTCGGCGGCGGCATGGGCCTGGTGCAAGGCGCCGATCTGCGGGTCGTCACCGAGCGCAGTCGGCTGGGGATGCCGGAAGTCGGCATCGGCTACTTCCCGGATGTCGGTGGCAGCTACTTCCTGCCCCGCATTCCCGGCGAGATCGGCCTGTACCTGGGCGTCAGCGGCGAGCAGATTCGCGCCGCCGACGCGCTCTACTGCGGCCTGGCCGACTGGTACCTGCACAGCGACAGGCTGGCCCTGCTGGACCAGCGCCTCGACCAGCTGGAATGGCACGACACCCGCTCAAGGACCTGCAGAGCCTGCTGGCCAAGCTGGCCGTACAGACCCTGCCGGATGCACCGCTGGACAAGCTGCGCCCGGCCATCGACCACTTCTTCGCCCTGCCCGACGTGCCCAGCATCATCGAACAGATGCGTGCAGTGACCGTCGCCGACAGCCATGAGTGGGCCCGGGACGTCGTCAGCCTGCTGGAAACCCGCTCGCCTCTGGCCATGTCCGTGACCCTGGAGATGTTGCGCCGGGGCCGTCACCTGAGCCTGGAAGCGTGCTTCGCCATGGAGTTGCACCTGGACCGCCAGTGGTTCGAGCACGGCGACCTGATGGAGGGTGTGCGCGCCCTGTTGATCGACAAGGACAGAACGCCCCGCTGGAATCCACCCACCTTGCACGCGCTGCAACCCGAGCGGGTCGCACGTTTTTTCCAAGGCCTCGACACAAGCGAAAACTGAAGCCATGCACGATATCGAACTGAGCGAAGAACAAGTGATGATCCGCGACATGGCCCGGGATTTCGCCCATGGCGAAATCGTGCCCCATGCCCAGGCCTGGGAAAAGGCCGGCTGGATCGACGACGGCCTGGTCCGCAAGATGGGCGAGCTGGGCCTGCTGGGCATGGTGGTTCCCGAGGAATGGGGCGGCACCTACGTCGACTACGTCGCCTATGCCCTGGCCGTCGAAGAGATTTCCGCCGGCGATGGTGCCACCGGCGCGCTGATGAGCATTCACAACTCGGTTGGCTGCGGCCCGATCCTCAACTACGGTTCCCAGGCGCAGAAGGAAACCTGGCTGCAGAAGCTGGCCACCGGCCAAGCCATCGGCTGTTTCTGCCTGACCGAGCCGCAGGCCGGCTCCGAGGCGCACAACCTGCGCACCCGTGCCGAACTCAAGGACGGCCAGTGGGTGATCAACGGCGCCAAGCAGTTCGTCAGCAATGGCAAGCGTGCCAACCTGGCGATCGTCTTTGCCGTGACCGACCCGGAGTTGGGCAAGAAAGGCCTCTCGGCCTTCCTGGTGCCGACCGATACGCCAGGTTTCATCGTCGACCGGACCGAACACAAGATGGGCATCCGCGCCTCCGACACCTGCGCCGTCACCCTGAACCAGTGCACGGTACCCGAGGCCAACCTGCTGGGTGAGCGTGGCAAGGGCCTGGCGATCGCCCTGTCGAATCTTGAAGGCGGGCGGATCGGTATCGCCGCCCAGGCGCTGGGTATCGCCCGCGCCGCCTTCGAAGCGGCCCTGCGTTATGCCCGCGAGCGTGTGCAGTTCGACAAGCCGATCATCGAGCACCAGAGCATCGCCAACCTGCTGGCCGACATGCACACCCGGATCAACGCCACGCGACTGCTGATCCTCCACGCCGCACGCCTGCGCAGTGCGGGCAAGCCGTGCCTGTCGGAGGCGTCACAGGCCAAGCTGTTCGCCTCGGAAATGGCCGAGAAGGTCTGCTCCTCGGCGATGCAGATCCATGGTGGGTATGGGTACCTGGAAGATTATCCGGTGGAGCGTTACTACCGGGATGCGCGGATCACGCAGATCTACGAAGGGTCGAGCGAAATTCAGCGGATGCTGATTGCGCGGGAGCTCAAGCACTACCTGGTATAACGCCGGCACCTGTGCCGCAAGCCCAGCCTTGTAGGAGCCGGGCGTGCCCGCGAAGGCGCCCTTGAGGACGCCAGGAGCTTCGCGGGCAAGCCCGGCTCCTACACTGTCCGGCCCTCACAAGATTGGGCCAGGCTCAGCGATCCTTGAACTGCGCCTCGCGCTTGGCCACGAACGCCGCCATGCCCTCTTTCTGGTCCTCGGTGGCAAACGCCGCATGGAACACCCGACGCTCGAAACGCACCCCCTCGGACAGGCTGACCTCGAACGCCCGGTTGACGCTCTCCTTGATCATCATGCTGATCGGAATCGACTTGCCGGCGATCACGGCCGCCACCTTCAGTGCTTCGTCCAGCAACTCATCGACCGGCACGATCCGCGCCACCAGGCCGCAACGCTCGGCCTCCACCGCATCGATGAAACGCCCGGTCAGGCACAGGTCCATGGCCTTGGCCTTGCCCACCGCACGGGTCAGACGCTGGGTGCCACCCATGCCCGGCAGCACGCCGAGGTTGATCTCCGGCTGGCCGAACTTGGCGTTGTCGGCAGCCAGGATGAAGTCGCACATCAGCGCCAGCTCACAGCCGCCGCCCAGGGCAAAACCGGCCACCGCGGCGATGATCGGCTTGCGCCGGTTCGCCACCCGATCGCTGTCGCTGAACAGGTCGTCGAGGTAGATTTTCGGATAGGTCAGCTCGGCCATTTCCTTGATATCGGCGCCCGCGGCAAAGGCCTTCTTCGACCCGGTCAGCACGACGCAACCGATCTCCGGGTCGGCCTCCAGGCGGTCCAGCGCCTGGTTCAACTCACTGACGATCTGTGCGTTCAGGGCATTGAGCGCCTGTGGGCGGTTCAGGGTGATCAGGCCGACGCGGCCCTTGATGTCCAGCAGAATGGTTTCGTAGTTCATCGTTAATGTCCTTGCTCACAGGTTGCGCGAAATGACCATGCGCTGAATGTCGCTGGTACCTTCATAGATCTGGCAGACCCGCACGTCGCGGTAGATCCGCTCCAGCGGGAAGTCGTTCAGATAGCCATAGCCGCCGAGGGTTTGCAACGCCGAGGAACAGACCTTCTCGGCCATTTCCGAAGCGAACAGCTTGGCCATGGAGGCCTCCACCAGCGCCGGCTTGCCGCTGTCGCGCAGGGCGGCGGCGTAGTGCACCATCTGCCGCGCCACGGCGATCTGGGTCGCCATGTCCGCCAGGCGGAACGCCACGGCCTGGTGCTCGATCAGCGCCTTGCCGAAACTCTGCCGCTCACGGGCATAGTCGCGGGCCGCCTCGAACGCCGCCCGGGCCATGCCCACCGATTGCGCGGCAATCCCGACCCGACCGCCCTCCAGGTTCGCCAGGGCAATACGATAGCCCTCGCCCTCCTCGCCCAGGCGGTTGGCGACGGGGACCTTCACCCCCTCGAAGAGGATCTGGCAGGTATCGGAGGCATGCTGGCCGAGCTTGTCCTCGACCCGCGCGACCTTGTAACCCGGCGCATCGGTGGGCACGATGAACGCGCTGATACCGCGCTTGCCGGCACTCGGGTCGGTCACGGCAAAGACGATCACCACCCCGGCATTCTGCCCGGAGGTGATGAACTGCTTGCAGCCGTTGAGCACGTAGTGGTCGCCCTCCAGCCGGGCGCGGGTCTTCAGGCCACTGGCGTCGGAGCCGGCCTGGGGTTCGGTCAGGGCGAAGGCACCGAGCATCTGCCCACCGGCCAGGGCCGGCAGGAAACGAGCCTTCTGCTCGTCGTTGCCGAAGTTGAGGATCGGCACGCAGCCCACCGAGTTGTGCACGCTCATGATGGTCGAACAGGCGCCGTCACCGGCAGCGATCTCTTCCAGGGCCATGGCGTAGGCCAGGTAACCGGTATCGCAACCGCCCCACTGCTCCGGCACCAGCATGCCGAAGAAGCCCAGTTCGGCCATTTCGCCGATGGCTTCCCGGGGAAAACGGTGCTCACGGTCCCACTCGGCGGCGAACGGTTTGAGCCGTTCCTGGGCAAAGTCCCGGGCGGCATCGCTGATCTGTTGTTGCTCTTGGTTCGGTAGCATGGGGACTCCTTACAGGCACTCGATCGCCATCGCCGTGGCCTCGCCACCGCCGATGCAGATCGCCGCGATACCGCGCTTGAGGTTCTGCTGACGCAGTGCCGACAGCAGCGTCACCAGGATCCGCGCACCGGACGCACCGATGGGGTGTCCCAGGGCACAGGCGCCGCCATTGACGTTGACCTTCTCATGGGGGATCTGCAGCTTGTCCATGGTTACCAGGGTGACCACGGCGAAGGCCTCGTTGATCTCGAAACGGTCGACCTGGTCCAGGGTCCAGCCGGTCTTTTTCAACAGCTTGTGGATCGCGCCCACCGGCGCCACCGGGTACAGGCTCGGGGTGTCGGCGAATGCCGCATGCCCGTGGATCACCGCCAGCGGTTTCAAGCCGCGTTTTTCGGCTTCGGAGCGGCGCATCAGCACCAGCGCCGCCGCACCATCGGAAATCGAGCTGGAGTTGGCCGCAGTGACCGTACCGTCCTGGCGGAACGCCGGTTTCAGCGAGGCGATCTTGTCCAGCCTGGCCTTCGGCGGTTGCTCGTCATCGCTGATCAGCCGTTGCTCCTTGCCGACCGTCACCTGCAGCGGCACGATCTCGTCCCTGAAGCGGCCTTCGCGGATGGCCTGTTGCGCACGGGTCAGGGAGGCGACGGCGAAAGCATCCTGGGTTTCGCGGCTGAAGCCGTTGGTCTCGGCGCAGTCCTCGGCAAAGGTGCCCATCAGCCGGCCCTTGTCATAGGCGTCTTCGAGGCCATCGAGGAACATGTGGTCAAGCACCTGGCCATGGCCCATGCGATAGCCCGCGCGGGCGCGGTCCAGCAGGTACGGAGCGTTGGACATGCTTTCCATGCCGCCGGCCACCACCACTTCGGCACTGCCGGCCAGCAGCCGGTCATGGGCCAGGATGGTCGCTTCCATGCCGGAGCCGCACATCTTGTTCAGGGTGGTGCAACGGGTGCCCTTGTCCAGCCCGGCGCCCAACGCCGCCTGACGGGCGGGAGCCTGGCCGAGACCGGCCGGGAGCACACAGCCGAACAGCACCTCGTCGACGGCATCCGCCGCCACCCCGGCGCGCTCGACCGCGGCACGGATCGAGGCGGCGCCCAGTTGCGGTGCGGTCAGGCTCTTGAGGTCGCCCTGGAAGCCGCCCATGGGGTGCGCACGGCGCTGACGATGACCACGGGATCCTGGATAGTCATGGGTATTTCTCCTATTTGGCAGCCATGCGCAAGGCGCCGTCGAGACGGATCGTTTCGCCGTTGAGCATGCTGTTTTCAATGATGTGCCGAACCAGTGCGGCGTATTCAGACGGTTTGCCCAGCCGCGGCGGGAACGGCACGCCGGCCGCCAGCGAGTCGCGGACTTCCGGGGTCATGCCGGCCATCATCGGGGTTTCGAAAATGCCGGGGGCGATGGTCATCACGCGGATACCGAAGCGTGCCAGTTCGCGGGCGGCCGGCAGGGTCAGGCTGACGATCGCGCCCTTGGAGGCGGCGTAGGCGGCCTGGCCGATCTGACCGTCATAGGCGGCGACCGACGCCGTGTTGATGATCACCCCACGCTCGCCACCGGCATCCGCCTCGCTCTCGGCCATGGCCGCGGCGGCCAGGCGCAACAGGTTGAAACTGCCGATCAGGTTGACGTTGATCACCTGGCTGAAGCTCTCCAGCAGGTGCGGTCCGTTCTTGCCGAGGATCTTCTCGCCGCGCACGATGCCGGCGCAGTTGACCAGCCCGTGCAGGCCGCCGAAGGCGCTGAGCGCTGCCTCGACGGCAGCCTTTGCCTGGTCTTCCCGGGTAATGTCGGCGACCACGCTGCGGGCGTTGGCACCGAGTTTCTGCGCCTGGGCGGCGACGGCCTCGGCGTTGAGGTCCACCAGCATCACCCGGGCGCCAGCCGCCACCAGCATCTCGGCGGTTGCCGCGCCAAGGCCGGAGGCACCGCCGCTGACCAGGAAAGCCTTGTCTTGTATGTTCATTGCACTGTCCTTCGTTGGTATTTCAATTCTGGATGGATCTCGGTAGGAGCGGGCTTGCCCGCGAAGCTTTTTCAGCCTGAGGGCCTATTCGCGGGCAAGCCCGGCTCCTACGGGGTCGTGTCAGGCCCCAGCCTGGGCCTTGGCGATCTCCTGGTTACGCAGGATGAAACGCTGCAGCTTGCCGCTGGGGGTCTTGGGCAACTCGTCGACGAATTCGATTTCCCGTGGGTAGGCATGAGCCGCGAGGCGCTTGCGCACATGCAGGCGCAGCTCCTCGGCCAGTTGCGGCTCGGCGCGGTACTGGGCATTGAGCACCACGAACGCCTTCACCAGTTCGGTGCGCTCGGGGTCAGGCTTGCCGACCACCGCCGCCTCCACCACCGCCGGGTGTTCGACCAGGGCGCTTTCCACATCGAACGGCCCCACCCGATAGCCGGAGGTGGTGATCACATCGTCACTGCGGCCAACGAAACTGATGCTGCCGTCGGCGTTCAGCTCCACCGTGTCACCACTGAGGTAGTACGGGCCGACGAACGCCTTGGTCTCGAAGCCCTTGTAGCCGTTGAACCAGCACATCGGCGACTGGGAACGATCCAGGGCGAGAATCCCCGGCTGGCCGACACCCAGTTCCCGATGATCGTCGTCGAGCACCACGATGCGATGACCGGGCGAGGCGAAACCCGCCGAACCGACGTGCACCGGATGCTGCAGGCCGTGGTGGTTGCACAGGACCATGCCCAGCTCGGTCTGCCCGTAATGATCGAGAATAGTGACGTCGAGGTTTTCCGCGAACCAGCGGATCACCTCCGGGTTCAGGGGCTCACCGGCGCTGCTGACGGCGCGCAGGCGCCCCCTGATCCGGCTGGAAAACGCCTCGCCGGCGGCGATCAGCAGGCGGTAGGCGGTCGGTGAACCGGTCAGGTTGGTGATGCCATATTTCTCGATCACCCGGCAGGTGCTGTCCACGGTGAACGGGCCATCGTAGAAGGTGATCGGGTGGCCCAGGCCCAGCGGCCCGGTGATGCCGAAGTAGAGACCGTAGGCCCAGCCCGGGTCGGCGACGTTCCAGAAGGCATCCTCGGGGCGCAGGTCGACCGCGTCGCGGGTGTAGCTCTGAAAGGCGATGATCGCCTTGAGCGGCACTTCCAGCGGCTTGGCGGGGCCGGTGGTACCCGAGGTGAACATCAGCAGGAACGGATCTTCGCCACTGAGCATCAGCGGCTCGCAAGCCGCCGGGTAATTGTCCACCTCGGCCCAGAAGCTGAAGTCGCCACGAACGATGCCCTGCCCCTTGGCACCGGCGACCGTGACGATCGTTGGGCAGTCGGCGACTTCATCGAGCTTGCTGCGGTTGGCCGCATCGGTGACCACCACCTTGGCTGCCGAACTGTTCAGGCGATGCTCGATGGCCTTGGGCCCGAACGCGGTGAACAGCGGCTGGTACACCGCACCGATGCGCCAGGTGGCGAACAGCGTCACCAAGAGCTCGACATTGCGCGGCAACAGCCCGGCAACCTTGTCGCCGCGCCCCACGCCCTGGGCCAGCAGGAAATTGGCGAAACGCCCGGCCTGCTCCTGCAACTGCGTGAAAGTATAGGTGGCACTGCTGCCATCGCGGCCCTCCCAGAACAGGGCGATCCGCCCCGGCAAGGCATACCGGTCACAACATTCGACGCAGGCATTGAGCGCCGTCAGGGTGCCTTTCAGGCTCGTTTCAGCCACGTGCTGATAATTGAAAGTCTCGGTGGCAGTCAGATAGTCACGCATCCCAGCAATCTCCCGGTCTTGTTATTAGAGGAAACCGTAGAAAAAACCGAGGAAATAGTCGCCCCGTCAGGGACTTGCGACAATGGTCAAAGCCTTCAACCTGCTTGACTGGTTTGGCCAATGATGAATAGGCACAAGCACCCTCCGGGCGGACGCGGAGCGTCCTGGGAGGCATTCCCACGGGGACCGTGGGAACGATTAAATGAAATGCCGCACAGGGCGGACCAGCATCCTGCCCGGCGCTACTGGCTGTCGTTGAGAATCAGGCTGCGATAATGCCCCGGGTTTGAGCCCGACCACTTGCGAAAGGCCTTGTAGAACGAGCTGATATCGGCAAACCCCAGCCGCGTGGCGATTTCGCCGAAGCTGATCGTCGGTTCGGCCAGCCAGGCAATCGCCAGTTCCTTGCGCACGCTGTCCTTGAGCCCCTGGTAGGTCTGCCCCTCCTCCGCCAGCCGCCTGCGCAGGGTCGAAGCCGACATGCACAGCCGCAGCGCCAGCGCCTCGGTTTCCGGCCACTGCTGGGCCGGCAACTGCCGCAGGTCATGCCGGATCCGGCTGGAAAAACTCTGGGCATCGCGGTACTTGACCAGGATATTGGCCGGCGCATGCCCGAGAAAGCGCTGCAGCTCCTGGTGGCTGCGCTTGATCGGCAGGTCCAGGCAATCGGCGGCGAGGATCATCCGCGTCCGCGGCCGGGCAAAGCGCAGGTTCTCGGAAAACATCACCCGGTAGTCATCGCAGTAGTCCGGCTCGTCGCACCGCAACTCGATGGCCAGGATCGGGATCCGCCGTCCGGCCAGCCAGCAGGCCACGCCATGGACGATCATCCAGTAGGTGAAATAGGTGAACGGTCGCCGGGCCTCCCCCTCAGGCTCCGCCAGGACGATCTCCGCCAGGCTCTGCTGGGTCACCAGTTGGGCCGCCAGGCGTTCGAACATCAGCGAGAGGAACGCCAGCACGGACTCCAGCCCGGCCCTTACCGTCGGCTGCGCCATGCTCGTGCGGGACAGGTAGGCAAAGCTGCCGGCGCGCAGCTTGCGCGGGTCCATGCCGAAGAACTCGTCATCATTGCGTCGCGCGAGCAGGCGCCACAGCCGCGCATAGTCACTGGCCGGCACCCGCGCCTCGGGCCGCTGCAGCAACTGCGGGTCGATCCCGACCTTGTCCAGCACCTCTTCGGTGGCCGCGCCCGGGACGCAACTCTGCAGCAGCGCCTCGCGCACCAGATGGATGGAGATGGTGTCTTTTTCCGCCATTGGCTGTCGCCTGAGCCTTGTGCTGATCCTTGTGTCGGCCATCTTAGGCAGCGCCGAGCAAAAAGCCAGCCTGCTGCGCCGATAAAGCCTGTTGCGGCGCAGACAGCAGCACTTTGATACCATCGCTCCCCCATCAGGGAATGATCTTTACCGGGAGTCTTGTGGGCATGATCGTGGTAGCCGCATCGAACACGGCGTTCGAGGTGTATCGATGAGTTGTTGGGAAGTCCTCGGCCTGCCCTCGGATGCCGATCCCCGGAGCATCAAGCGCCAGTACGCCAGCCTGCTCAAGCGCACCCGCCCGGACGATGACCCGGAGGGTTTCCAGCGACTGCGCGAGGCCTACGAGCAGGCACTGGACTGGCGCGAAACGGGCCCCGAGCCAGTACGCGAGGACATCGCAGCAGCCAGCGATACCATCCACTACGACACGGACACCGGCCTGCAGCCCCGCCCCGCCGGCCACTCTGGCGCCCAACGCGCGGCCACGCGGTTACTCGAAGGCATCACTGCGGCCCTGCTCGACGAGCGGTTCGCCAAGGCCCCCCTCTATGGCTGCGAGCACGAATTCGGCGAACAACTGCTGCTGCGCTGTCTCGAACCCGGGCAGGACTTCACGGCGCTGGCCCACTGGGGCCTGGAACGCTTCCAGTGGATGAGCCCGTGGCGGCCTACCGATGTTCCCCGCAGCGCCCTCGCCGAGCTGCATCGACGCCTGTTGGGGAACCTGGAACAAGCCCTCGGCTATCAGCTCGATGTGGGCAATGTCGAAGGTTTCTGGCGCGAGTACTACCACCGGGTGCAACTCTACGGGCTCGACGCCCTGGAGCACCAGCAACCGCTCGATGAAGTACTGGCCAGGTTGTTGCTGGAGTGCCCGCTCTGGTCTGCCCGGCTCTTTCACGCGATGTGCAAGCTGCGGCAGTGGAACGATGTCGGTCCCGCGCCCCGCTGTCCGGAGCCGTACTGGACGCGCCTGCTGGAACGCAGTCGGGACGAAGAACTGCTGTCCCAGCACATGCATCGCCTGCAACTGCCGGCGAATACGCCCGACAACCGCGCCACGCAACTGCTGTTCGCCCCGATGTCACTGGCCGAGCGACGCAGCTTCGCACGCCGCTTCCACAAGGAGGACTGGCAGGCCTGCCAGCAGGCTGCGCAGAGGATCCGGCACGGCCATCCACGCCTGGAAAGCCGGCTGCCCGACGCCAATGCATTCTTCTGGCGCGACTGGCAGTCCGCCGATACCGGTTGGCTTGGCTTCGCCGCGGTGATATTGGCCTGCACTGCCGCCGCGGTGCAGCAGAAGCTGTTGCCGGGCAGCGGGTTGAAGGCGACGGCCGACGCCATTGCCCTTTGGTCACTGGCCTTGGGCGGGCTCACCGGCACCCTGCTCTGGTTCTGGCCGGCGGTGGCGGACAGCATCTGGACGCTGGATCATCGTCTCAGCCAACGCCTGTCGCACCGGCTCAGCCCCCGCCGTCCTGCGCCGCTGCTACTGCGCGAACTGCTGCCCTGCTGGCTGGTGGCGGGAGTGACCGCCGCCTGGCTGGGCATGCTCCCCCTGCTGACCTACGCCGGTACGATGCTGGCACTGGCCTGGACTGACCGGATAGGCAAAAGGCCGCGGCGCCATCCCCTCTCCTGCTGGCTGGCCGGCGCCCTGATACTGAGTATCAGCCTCGGCACGCTGGCGCTCTATCTGGCGCACGGCAGGACCGTAGCGGGCCGCAACGAGGGGCTGCAGCCCTGGCCCGAGCGTCTGTGCAGCCGCATGCCGGCAAGCGTCGAGGACTGCCGTCTCCCGGCCACCCGGGAACAGTGGTACGGCAAGGAGGCCCGTTGATGGACAAGCGCTGGTTTCTCTCTGGCGGCGTACTGCTGATCTGCGGTCTCTACCTGCTGGTCGGCACCGAGCGGCAACAGAACCGTTTCGACATCTGGCTGGACCGTCACGACAGTGAGGCGACAGCCGAAGCCAATGCACTGCGGCCACTGGTCAAGTGCGTGAATGTCGCCGAGGTACCCTGGCGCCTGGATCGCGAGGCCGGGCAAAGCCACAGGGACGATGACTTCCCCTCTCTGCAACGCCATGATTACCAGGCGATAAAAAACGATTTCTGCAAACCCGCCAACGCCTTCAAGGCCAGTCTTGTCGACGGCACGCGGCAGATCGGCCTGCTCGCCGATCGCTACCTGCCAGCCCTGACAAGCGCCCAGGCACCTGGGCTCCTGGACTCGGTCTCGGCCAAGCCTGTGCTGCCGGAGAGACTGGAGGCCCAGTTCAGCAGCGTAATAGCCGAATCGGACAGAAAGCGGCACGCCGAAAGAGTCCAGGCCTTCCTCCCGCTTTCCGATACCTTGCGCCGCGAACTCGAAAGCACCGAGCTCGCGCTGCGCCCGAGGCAGTTGGAACACCTGGAGCAGAAGCTGGGCCGGGACATGCACTGGCACCTGCTGAACTACATGCTGCAAGCCCGCCTGGGCATCGACCGCCTGGAAGCAGCGGCACGCCGGCAGCGACTCGACCTGCCCCTGCTCGGCAGCACCCGTGACGAACTGCGCCAAGCTCAGGAGTCTGCCGAAGCTTATCGCAACGCCCTCCCCGCCAACCGCCGCCATGGTCCGGTCCACGAATTGTGGTCGATGCTGCAACAGCCGATGCAACAGTACCAGGCCGCCCTGGAGCAGTTGGCAAGCGACTGGCGCAACCACGCCGAACCCCAGGTGCTGAGCGATGACTTCTGGAACGTCGGCCACCGCTATGACGTCCTGCTGGCGCTCTACAACCGACAGGCGGATGTCGACTTCTGAGACGGCAGCACACTCCGTCAGTTCGCCCAACCCCTCGTCCCCCGTGGCCTATAGTCAGATGACCGGCCACGGTGGCCGGTCATCGCCACACGACAAGGGAGAACGAAGATGAGCGTCAAAGCGATACCGGAGGGTTTCCACAGCATCACCCCCTACCTGGGCGTCAGCCAGGCCGCTGCGGCCATCGACTTCTACAAGCAAGCCTTCGGCGCCACGGAGATCATGCGCCTGTCAATGCCTGATGGCAGCATCGGCCATGCCGAACTGCGCATCGGCGACTCGCCGCTGATGCTCGGCACACCCTGCGGCGAAGGGCCGTTCGTCAGTCCCCAGGGCCCCACCTCGGTCGGTATTCACCTGTACGTCTCGGATGTCGACAAGCAGTTCGAAACCGCCACGGCGGCCGGGGCCACGGTGGTCAGCGAAGTGCAGGACCAGTTCTACGGCGACCGCAGTTGCACCCTCAGGGACCCGTTCGGCCATGTCTGGTTCCTCGCCAGCCACAAGGAAGACCTGACCCAGGCCGAGATCGAGGCACGGGCGGCGAAGCTGTTCCAGCAGTCCAGGGGCTGAACCCTCGCCCGCGACCAGCAACACACTTCATGAACGAGCGCACCACGCTTTGCGCCTTGCCTGTAGCGCTGTGGGACTTAGGATGTCGGCAACCATAACGAGGAGCCACTTCCATGTTCGCCGGATTCCAGAAAGACCAGCGCCACGTCAACGGTGTGGACATCGCCTACCGCGTGGGCGGCAGCGGACCAGGCCTGCTCCTGCTGCACGGCCACCCGCAGACGCACGTCATCTGGCACAAGGTCGCGGGCGAGCTCTCCAGGCATTTCACCGTGGTCGCCGCCGACCTGCGCGGCTACGGTGACAGCAGCCGGCCAGAGGCCGACGAGCAGCACCTGAACTACTCCAAGCGCGAGATGGGCCGCGACGGCGTCGAGCTGATGCGCGCCCTGGGTTTCGCGCAGTTTTCGATCCTGGCCCACGACCGTGGTGCCCGCGTCGCCCACCGCCTGGCCCTCGACCACCCCGACGCGGTGCAGCGCATGGTGCTGCTGGATATCGCGCCAACCCTGTCGATGTATGCCCAGACCAACGAAGCCTTCGCCCGCGCCTACTGGCACTGGTTCTTCCTGATCCGCCCGGCACCGTTGCCGGAAAGCCTGATCGAGGCCAACCCGGAGCAGTACCTGCGCAGCGTCATGGGCAGCCGCAGTGCCGGGCTCAAGCCGTTCACCGACGAAGCCTTCAGCGAATACATCCGCTGCCTCAGCCTGCCCGGCAGCGCCCGCGGCGTCTGCGAGGACTACCGCGCCAGCGCCGGTATCGACCTGGAGCACGACCGGGCCGATCTCGACGCCGGGCGCAAGCTGAACCTGCCACTGCTGGCGCTGTGGGGCGAAGAAGGCACGGTCGGCCGCTGCTTCGACCCACTGCACGAGTGGCAACGGGTCGCCACCGATGTGCGCGGCAAGGCGCTGCCGGGCGGCCATTACCTGGCCGAGGAAATCCCGCAGGCGCTGCTGGACGAGGTGCTGCCGTTCCTGCGTTGACGGGCGCCCTGCAACCCTGATCTGAAACACCCCCTTCCCCGTGGGCCGCCGTGACGGCCCATGGCGGGATCGGCTTGCCTGAAACTCCGGAGATAATAAAAATGACAATCAGAAAACTGCTGGGAACCCTGTATATCCAGGTGGTCATCGCCATCGTCCTGGGGGTGCTGATCGGCAACCACTGGCCACAGGCCGGTGTCGAGCTCAAGCCCCTGGGTGACGGTTTCATCAAGCTGATCAAGATGATCATCGGCCCGATCATCTTCTGCACCGTGGTCTCCGGCATCACCAACATGCACGACGTGAAACAGGTCGGGCGGGTCGGCGGCAAGGCGCTGCTGTACTTCGAGATCGTCTCCACCCTGGCCCTCGCCATCGGCCTGCTGGCGGCCCACGCGCTGCACCCGGGCGCGGGCTTCAACGTCGATGTGAAGACCCTCGACACCTCGGCCATCGCCAACTTCGTCGGCCAGGCCCAACACGGCGAAGGCGTGACCGGTTTCCTGCTGCACGTGATCCCCACCACCTTCTTCGATGCCTTCGCCCAGGGCGAGATCCTGCCGGTGCTGTTCGTATCGCTGCTGTTCGGCCTGGCGCTGGTAATGGCCGGCGAGAAGGCCCGGCCGCTGGTGGGCGTGATCCACCAGGCCAGCGAAGTGTTCTTCCGCATCGTCGGCATGATCGCCCGGGTCGCCCCCATCGGGGCCTTCGGCGCGATGGCGTTCACCATCGGCAAGTATGGCCTGGGCTCGCTGCTGCCGCTGATGAAACTGGTCGGCACCTTCTACCTGACCGCACTGATCTTCATCACCTGCGTGCTGGGCAGCATCGCCCGTTATGCCGGCTTCAGCATCCTGCGCCTGCTGGGCTACATCAAGTCGGAACTGCTGATCGTACTCGGCACCAGCTCATCGGAATCGGCGCTGCCGCAACTGATCCAGAAACTGGAGAAGCTGGGCTGTTCCAAGGGCGTGGTGGGCATCGTGGTGCCGACCGGCTACACCTTCAACCTCGACGGCACCAACATCTACATGACCCTGGCGGTGCTGTTTCTGGCCCAGGCCACCAATATCGACCTGACGCTGGAACAGCAACTGACCCTGCTGGCGGTGACCATGCTCACCTCCAAGGGCGCCGGTGCGGTGGTCGGTGCCGGCTTCGTCGCCCTGGCCGCGAGCCTGGCGGTGGTGCCGACCGTACCGGTGGCGGCGATGGTGCTGATCCTCGGTGTGGACCGCTTCATGGCCGAATGCCGCTCGCTGACCAACATCATCGGCAATGCTGTCGCGACCCTGGTGGTGGCGGCCTGGGAAGGCCAGCTCGACCGCAGCAGGATGGCGCCGATCGCCCTCGGCCGCGTGCGCAAGGCCTTGGTGAGCCAGCCCGCCGAGTAATGCTGTAGAAGCAGGAGTTATCCGCGAACGGGCCCTCCAACTTCGCCGATAAATCCTGCTCCCACGGATGCTATTCTGGCGGCTCCTGCCGCCAGTGCCCGTTGCTCCGCCCATGAACCCAAAGAAAGACGCCGTGCCCCTGCCCGAAGACCTGCGCGTATTCCTCACCGTCATCCGCAAGGCCGGCTTCGCTGCCGCGGCCGATGAGCTGGGACTGTCGCCCGCCTACGTCAGCAAGCGCATCCAGATTCTCGAAACCACCCTCGCCACGCGCCTGCTGCACCGCACCAGCCGACGGATCGCCCTGACCGAGGACGGCGAACGGGTGCAACGCTGGGCCGTGCGCATCCTCGAAGATTTCCAGCAGCTCAGCGACGAACTGTCCGAAGCCCATGACAGCCCCAGCGGTCGCCTGCACCTGTGCAGCAGCTTCGGTTTCGGTCGCAACCACGTGGCCCCGGCGCTGTCGCGGTTGGCCGAACGCTACCCGGAACTGGAAATCCGCCTGGACCTGTTCGACCGCGTGGTGGATATCGTCAGCGAAGGGTTCGACCTGGAAATCCGCGTCGGCGATGACATCCCCGGCCAGCACATCGGCCGACGCCTGGTCAGCAACCGCCGGGTGCTGTGCGCCGCCCCCGCCTACCTGGAACGACGTGGTACGCCGCACCAACTGAGCGACCTGGAACAGCATGACTGCCTGGTGCTCAAGGAGCGCGACAACGCCTTCGGGATCTGGAACCTGGAGTGCGACGGCCGCCAGGACAGCGTGCGCGTACGCGGGCCGCTGTCGTCCAACAGCGGCGAGATCGTCCTGCAGTGGGCACTGGATGGGCGCGGCATCCTGCTGCGCTCGCTGTGGGACGTCAAACCGCTGCTGGAGCAGGGTCGACTGGTGCAGGTGCTGCACGAACACACCCAGAGTGCGAATGTCTGGGCGGTGTACCCGACGCGGCTGGCCTACTCGGGGAAATTGCGGGCCTGCGTGGAGTTTCTGCAGGAGCACTTCCGACAGTTGTCGATCTGAAATTCTTCGGCTGTCGAGTCTTCCCCCCTACGGGGAGGACTCGACAGTCTCCGTTCAGCTCAACCAGGGATTGGCCTGCAGATGCGAGCGCTCGAACGCCTCGATCTGCTCACGGCGCTGCAACGTGCTGCCGATGGCATCCAGCCCGAGCAGCAAGGCGGATTTACGCAGGGCATCGATCTGGAACCCGATCACGCTGCCGTCCTGCAAACCAATCTGCTGGGCCTGCAGGTCGACCGAAATCTCGGCCCCCTGCGGCTGGCTCACCACCTGCCCCAACCGCTGCACCGTCGCCTCATCGAGGGTGATCAGCAACACGCCGTTACGCTGGCAGTTGTCGTAGAAAATCCCGGCGAAACTGCTGCCGATCAGGGCACGGATGCCCACCTGCTTCAACCCCCACACCGCGTGCTCACGGCTGGAACCGCAACCGAAGTTCGGCCCGACCACCATGAAGCTCGCTCCCTGCCAGGCCGGCTGGTTCAGCACGAACTCGGGGTTGGGTTCGCCCGAAGGCAAAAAGCGCAGGTCGAAGAACAACCCGCGATCCAGACCGTTGCGGTCGATACCCTTGAGAAACTGCTTGGGCATGATCACGTCGGTGTCGATATTGGCCGCCAGCATCGGTGCGGCCTTGCCGGTGACCCGGGAAAACGGTTGCAGGCTCATGGGCGTTGCTCCAGGGAACGGATATCGGTCAGGCGCCCGGCAATCGCCGCGGCCGCCACCATCGCCGGGCTCATCAGGTGCGTGCGGGCACCGGCGCCCTGGCGACCTTCGAAGTTGCGGTTGGTACTGGAGGCACAGCGGTCGCCCGCCGACAGCACATCGTCGTTCATCGCCAGGCACATCGAGCAGCCGGACTGGCGCCATTCGAACCCGGCTTCGATGAACACCGCCGCCAGCCCCTCGGCTTCGGCCTGATCGCGGACCTGGGTGGAGCCCGGCACGATCATCGCCCGCACATGCCTGGCCACCTGCTGGCCGCGCACCACCCGGGCCGCGTCACGCAAGTCCTCGATCCGGGCATTGGTGCAGGAGCCGATGAAGGCATGGCTGATGACGATCTCGCTCAACGGCATGCCGGCTTCCAGGCCCATGTAGTTCAGGGCCCGGCGCATGTCCTGGCGCAGGATCGGATCGTCGAGGCTTTCCGGGTCCGGCACCCGTGCACCGATCGGCGCCGCCTGGTCCGGGCTGGTGCCCCAGGTGACCATCGGCTCCAGGGCCGTGGCATCCAGATGCACCTCCCGGTCGAACCGCGCGCCGGCATCGCTCCTGAGCTCGCGCCAACGGGTGACAGCCTGGTCCCACAGTTCTCCCTGTGGCGCCCGCGGCTTATCCTTGAGGTAGGCGAACACCTTCTCGTCCGGGGCCATGAAGGCGCCCCGGGCACCGGCTTCCACGGCCATGTTGCAGATGGTCATGCGCGCTTCGACGCTCAACGCATCGATGGTCGAACCGCAGAACTCGATGGCGTAGCCCGTCGCGCCAGAAGCACCGATTTCGCCGATCAGCGCCATGATCACGTCCTTGGAGGTCAACCCGGCCGCCAGTTCGCCGTCGACCGTCACCCGCAGGGTCTTCAGGCGCTTGTAGACCAGCGTCTGGGAGGCCAGCAGGTGTTCGATCTCCGAAGTGCCGATGCCGAAGCCGAAGGCCCCGAGAGCACCATAGGTGGTGGTGTGGCTGTCGCCGGCCGCTACCACCATGCCGGGCAGGATGAAGCCCTGCTCGGGGCGACCACATGCTCGATACCCTGGCGCTTGTCGAGCACATCGAACAGTTCGATACCGAAATCGGCGCAGTTCTCGGCCAGGTACGAAACCTGCCGCGCCCCGCCGGCATCCGGCATGGCGGCAATGCGCCTGGGCGCGGTGGGGTTCACATGATCGACCACGGCCAGGGCCGTTTCCGGACGCCACACGCCGCGCCCGGCTTCGCGCAGGCCACTGAAGGCTTGCGGGCTGGTGTATTCGTTGATGACCTGGCGGTCGATGTACAGCAGGACATGGCCCTGGTCGTCGAGGCGACACACCGTATGGGAATCGATGTGCTTGTCGTAGAGGGTTCTCGTTGCAGTCATGGTGGCGCTCGCAGGAATGAAAGTACGCGAGGCTGTCGAATCCGACAGACTTCATGGCCATCATAGGGAGCGTGAGAGGTGCATCAATGCCGCGAGGGTGATGGCGAGGAACATGGATCGTGTTCGATCGGCGCTTGCGTTGCACAGGCGCCGGAACAGGCACGGGATCAGTGCGAAGGAATGCCTTCGATGTCCTTGACGATGAAGTTCGGCAAGACGTCGACATAGAACTCCTCGACGTCGGAATTGCCCTTGTTGCTGATCGCGCCCCACATGGTCTTGTAGTTGCGCAGGTTGCCCTGCACGCCGGCTGGCATCAGGCGGTCCCGTGCCTGGGCGAAGCTGAGCACCTCGGCGCCAGACCTGGACACCTTGACCTTGTAGCTGAAATCGACACTGGCCAGGATCGTGTTGTCATCGACGATCATCGACACCAGGCCGCCCTTGGAGTCGCTGATGTGGCGCGTGTACACCGTACTCACGTGCAGCAGGTAGTCGGCGCTTTCGCGGTTTTTGGCATAGCGGCCAATGGTGCTCAGCTTGTCGGACAGTTGATTGCGCAGGCGCTGGCGCAGGATGTCCTGGGACAGAAACCGAGGATTCTCCCCCACCAGTGCCAGATCGAAGGAGTCGATCCAATAGGTGGCGGTTTCCGGGATATGCACCGGTGTGGGCGACACGTAGTAGTCGGATTTTGAAGCACAACCGGCCAGCAGCGCGATGGCCAGGATCAGGGCAGGTACCTTCATGGCCTGGCTCCCTGGGCGTTGCTCAACAGAACATCCATGTAGCTTGTCGGTTCGGCAAACAGTGTCTTCTCGCCAGACAGGCGATCGCTGCCACCGACGCGCCCGATACGCGGCTCATAGCCGCCCCACTGCTCAAGCGTTCCCGGTGACTGGGCACAACCGGCCAATAGCACACCCGCCAGCATGGCGACAGCCAATCGCAACGAACCGAACACATGACCCATCAAACCTGACTCTCCCTGTTATCCACCATGAGTTGTGATTGCCAGCGTCCTCCACTTCGAGCGCGAACAGGTCCTTGACCTGCCAACGATTGGCAAGTTCATGGACCTGGCCTGGCGTGAGCGCCATGAAACGATCGCCCGGGCGACCTGCATCGCCCGGAACGTGAAGAGATGACCCGAAGGGGTGAACGCAGGGCGGCTATGCCGCGAGGAAGCTCGTCCGGAGGAGAAATCCGTCTGGACGGTCCCTTGATACAACCGCTTGATACAACTGATATCAATTTAATGGCCGGCATCATAGAGTGCCGGATTTTGGGCGTCAAGAATCAGCCCTCGCTGTTTTCGCCGATGAAGTCCAGGCGGTCACCCAGCCACTGGCGAACGATCTCCCTTGCCGCCTGCCGGGCCTCGCTGGCCGACAGGCCGCGCTCGCGCTGCAGCCAGGCGCTGGTTGCCTGGCGGGCCGGTTCAATGGCCGCCAGGGCCTGTTGCCGCTGTTTCGTCGGCCAGGACTTGTCGTCGCTCCAGTCACGGATGACCTGCTCGGGATCCGTACCCTGCTGGTCCGCGGCCTTGAGAAAATCCCGCGGGGAAACGGTTGCCCGCAGCGCCATCAGGCTCCAGCCGGCGTAGCTGGCAAAACGGATGGTGCCGCTGTTCTCGCTGGCCGCCGCCAGCACCGGCTCGAAGCTGCTATCGAGCTGTTTCCACGGCCCCTGCCCGAACAGATTGCCCTGGGGCTCGCAGATCGGCGCCCCACTGTCGCGGGAGGAACCATACAACGGGCCAAAGCTGGCGTAGGCATCCTCGCCCTGGCGCGAGAAAATGAAACAGTGCACGTAGGCACGCTGACTGTAGGGCTCATACTCCGATCGCTCGATCAGCATGCGCAGCAGCGTCAGGTCGACCCGCTCACGGCTGACCGAGGCATCCTTCTCGGTATCGGTGAAGACCGACAGCGAGAAACTGTCGTCCGACAACGCCTTGATCGCCACTTGCCGACTTTCCTCGGCCTCCTTTTGCGTGACCCCGCTGGTCGGTTCGAAACGCTGCAGGTAGACCAGCCAGGCGGCGGCCAGGCCATTGCCCGGATACCCTCTCAACCCCTCGGCGGCCTCGGCCGGGTGATAGGGAATGCTGGCGATGAGCGCGTCCAGCGCCGCGGTATCGGGCTGGACCCGCTTGCCCACCTCCACCACCCGCTGGCTCAGCAGAGGTTGCAGACAGGCGGCCAGCTTGTCCGGGGCAGCCGCGCAGGCATTGCGGGCCTGCAGCCAGGTCCGCTGGTCATTGCGCAAGGCCTCACCCGCCTCGGGTGCCAGCGTGGCCATGGCCTTGCTGTAGTAGGCGCCCAGGGCGCCATCCAGCCCGCTCAGTTCGGGGCTGGCACAAATGGCCTTTTCCACCGCCGAGGAGGCCTTCTGGCAATCGAAAGACGCGGCGATCGCGGGCGTACCGGCCCCCAACAGCAGCCCGGAGAGCAACAACATCGAACGGAGGGAGTGTACGTAGCGGTCCATGATGCCCCTTGAGTGAGTGCCTGCCAAAGAGCCGATTGTGCCAAGAGCGCCGATTGCCCGTCTATCGACCGGCAAGCCGCCGGTCCTGCCGGAAAAAAGGCCACACACTGACGCACCACGATGTTACTTGCGGTAAAGGCCGTGCGCTTTTCTGATGCGAATCGCCACCTTGCGCCGGTCTGATCGGCCATGAACCCAGTATATGGCACGACTATTGATATACGTATCCATAACGATTGTTGAACAATCATCAGTGGAGCGTTTCCCATGTCCCGAGTAAAAGCCTTCACCCTCGCCCTGACCTTCTGTGCCGCCAGCGCCGCACAGGCCGCCGACGGCACCCTGCAAGCCGACCGCCTGAGCATCGGCTCGGACCTCACCTACCCGCCCTACACCTACCTGGCCCAGGGCAAGCCGGCGGGCTTCGACCCCGAGTTCATGACCCTGCTCGGCCAGCACCTCAAGCTGACCTCGCAGTTCCAGGACACCCGCTTCGCCAACCTGGTGATCGGCGTCAATGCCCGCCGCTTCGACGTGGTCGCCTCGGCGCTGTACGTCACCCCCGAGCGCGCCGCCCAGGTCGACTTCGTGCCCTACCTCAAGAGCGGTGCCTCGCTGATGGTCCGCGCCGATGACAGCTTCCGCCCGCAGCGTCCGGAAGACCTGTGCGGCAAGCGCATCGGCTCGATCAAGGGCGGTTCGTGGATTCCCAAGCTGATGGCACTTTCCAAGAGCCACTGCGAGGCCAACGGCCAGGCGCCGATCGACTCGCGTGAATTCCCCACCTCGCCGGAAGCGGCCCAGGCGCTGCTGGCCAAGGCTGTCGACGTGCAGTTCGAGGACGCCGCGGTGGCCGCGATCACCGCCGACAAGCTCAAGGGCCGGGTGGTTATCAGTTCAAAGGAACTGATCTACCCGGTGGTGATCGGCCTGGCCGTGCGCAAGGGTAACGATGCGCTGCTCGGCGAGTTGCGCCAGGGGCTGGCGGCGATGAAGAGCAGCGGTGAGTACCAGACCCTCCTCACCCGCTACAACCTCGGCGAACCGAGCCCGAGCGAAGTGGCCCTGGCCCTGGGCCAGAATCCCCAGGCGGCACAGTAAGCGGGAGCGTCGAGCATGCAATTCGATTGGCACTACGCCGCAGGCCTGCTGGTCAACGGCGATTTCTGGAAGGCAGTCGGGACCGTGGTGGAGCTGAGTGTCGAGACCTGGCTGCTGGGCATCGTGCTCGGCTTCGTGCTGGCCCTGGCCCGGCAGTCGGGCAACCGCGCCCTCAACCGCGGCGCGGCGCTGTACATCTGGTTCTTCCGCAGCCTGCCGCTGCTGGTGCTGCTGATCTTCGTCTACAACCTGCCGCAGGTGTTTCCAAGCACCAGCGCGCTGTTGTCCAACCCCTACGCCGCGGGCCTGATCGCGCTGGTGTTGAGCGAGGCGGCGTACATCGCCGAGATCCATCGGGGCGGCCTGCTGGCCGTCGCCAAGGGCCAGCTCGAAGCCGGCAAGGCGCTGGGTATCCGCTACACCGGCGTACAACGCCTGATCGTCATCCCGCAGGCGCTGCGGGTAGCCCTGCCGACCCTGGCCAACGAGTACATCACCATCGTCAAGCTGACCTCGCTGGTCTCGGTGATCTCGTTGTCGGAGATCCTGCTGGTGGGCCAGCAGTTGTACACGCAGAACTTCCTGGTCATGGAGACCATGCTCGCGGTGGCCTTCTACTATGTACTGATAGTCACGGTGTTCAGCTACCTGCTGCGGCGCCTGGAACAGCACCTGGACGTGACGCGCCGCCAGCCCAGGGTGATTGCCGACAGCCCGACGGAACGGGTCCCCGTCCGCCAGGAGAGCGCCCCGCGGCGCGGCGAGTTCGCCCTGCGGGTGACCGGCGCGCGCAAGCACTATGGCCAGCTGGAGGTGCTCAAGGGCATCGACCTGAACATCCGTTTCGGCGAGGTGGTGTCGATCATCGGCCCATCGGGTTCGGGCAAGACCACCCTGATCCGTACCCTCAACGGCCTGGAGGGACTGGACCGCGGCCAGGTCGAGTTGTGTGGCGCGCCGTTCCTGCGTGGCAGCCACGAGGATGGCGGCAG
This sequence comes from Pseudomonas sp. Tof1, assembly GCF_055390395.1. Classification (NCBI taxonomy): domain Bacteria; kingdom Pseudomonadati; phylum Pseudomonadota; class Gammaproteobacteria; order Pseudomonadales; family Pseudomonadaceae; genus Pseudomonas; species Pseudomonas sp. Tof1. The sequence continues at coordinate 3,869,799 of NZ_AP024344.1, forward strand.
CCTGGGTAGCCGCCTGCACATGGACGGCATCGTCCAGGTCGGCATGGTGTTCCAGGGCTTCAACCTGTTCCCGCACAAGACGGTGCTGGAAAACGTCGTACTCGCGCCACGCCACCACGGTCACGCCAGCGATGCCGAACTGCGGGCGCTGGGCCTGTCGCTGCTGGCCAAGGTCGGCCTGCGCGAGCACGCCGGCAAGTACCCGCACCAGCTCTCCGGCGGCCAGCAACAGCGCGTGGCGATCGCCCGCGCACTGGCGATGCGGCCCCAGGTGATGCTGTTCGACGAACCGACCTCGGCGCTGGACCCGGAGCTGGTCGGCGACGTGCTGAAGGTGATCGAGGACCTGGCCCGCGAAGGCATGACCATGGTCATCGTCACCCATGAAATGAAGTTCGCCTTCCAGGTTTCCGACCGCGTGGTGTTCATGGAGAGCGGACAGATCGTCCAGGCCGGCGCACCACGCGAACTGCTGGACAACCGCAGCGAACGGATGAGCCGCTTCCTCAAGGATGTGCAACTGGCATGAAAACCAAGACCCCGGAAAAAACCGGCACCGTCCTGTCCCTGGCCGACCAGGTGGCCTGCGAGGTGCGCGAAGACATCATCGGCGGCCGGCTGCTGCCGGGCATGGCGCTGGTCGAGGCCGAGCTGACCGTGCGCTACAACGCCTCGCGCAACACCGTGCGCGAAGCGTTGCACCAGCTCGGGCATGAGGGCCTGGCCACCTATGTGCGCAACAAGGGGGTGATGGTCCGGCGCCTCGGCGTGCCACAAGTACGTGACCTGTTCCTGGTGCGCCGCACCCTGGAGGTCCAGGCGATCCTGGGCAGCAAGCCGCTGCGCGAATACGAGTCCGACCGCATGCTCGACGCCATCGAAGCCGCCGAACTGGCCCGCGAACGCGAGGACTGGCAGGCCTTCGGTACCCATAGCCTGCGCTTTCACCAGCACATCATCGGGCTGTTGCGCAGCCCGTTGCTCGACGCCTTCTTCACCAACATCGCCGCGCAGATGCGCCTGGTGTTCGCCGTGGCGCCCGATGAAGAGAACTTCCAGCGTCCCTGGCTGGAACGCGACCGGCAGATCCACGACCTGCTCGCCGACGGCCGTCGTCATGACGCCGCCGAAGCCATGACCCGTTATCTGGACGATTCCGAGCACGCCCTGCTCGATCTGTTCAACCACCCACCCCGTTCCTGAAACCGGAGACCTACCCATGTACAAGGATTACCCCGCCGCCTATCAGGTCAGCAAGGGCTCGGCCCTGCAGGTCGACAAGCCGTTCTACGATCGCATCCGCGAGCGTCGGGACGCCCGTACCCTGATCGAGTCCTTCGAGGTGCCGATCCGCACCGGCCGCGCCTGGAAGGTGCCGGCCGGCCACGTGTTCCGTGTGACCGCACCGGTCGGCCCGCAGGTCGGCGACTTCAACATCTGGAACGCCAACGACCCGCGCGAACGCCTGTGGGCGGCCCGTACCCGCCAGTTGCAGGGTGCTCACGTGAGCACCTACGACCGCCTCTGGTCGAACCTGCCGTTCCTGCGGCCGCTGGTGACCATCACCGACGACAGCCTGGCCGACTACGGCATCGATGAGCACGGCGGGCGCCTGCACGACCTGCTCGGCACCCGTTGCGACCCCTACGTCAACAAGATGCTCACCGGTGAGGACTTCCACCACCACTGCCACTCCAACCTGACCCGCGCGGTCCTGCCCCACGGCCTGACCGAGTTCGACGTGCACGACGTGCTGAACATCTTCCAGTGCACCGGCCTGAACCATGACGACATGTACTTCATGAAGGCCTGCCCGGCGAAGAAAGGCGACTACCTGGAATTCTTCGCCGAGATCGACGTGCTCTGCGCCCTGTCGACCTGCCCGGGCGGCGACCTGTCGCTGCCGATGTGGGGCCCGGACGCCCAGGACCCGCTGTCCGTGTGCCGGCCGCTGGGCGTGGAGGTCTACCAGCTCGAAGACAGCCTGCTCGAAGGCTGGAAGTCGCCGGAACGCGCCAGCTACAACGGCTTGCATGGACTGGCGATCGGCAAGGCCGATTGGGAGTAAACAACTGCGGGAGCCTGCCATCGCGGCAGGCTCCCCAGCCAACGGTAAAACAACTTCAAATCCAATCCGGCAGTACTTCAGCTGCCATTCAGCTTATATGTATCGAAACAGCCTATTTTTAATTGACTTGATACGCCTCGATGAGTAAATTTCCCCTGCCTGCGAAACAGGCCCTTTTTCAACTTAAAAAAGAACCCAATGGACACAGTATCCAGACGCAGTCCGATCACCGCGAAGGCGGTTCATCGGGCGCTTAACCCAAATAATGACGGGACTCGACGCACAGTCGGGTGAGCTGCGCCAGGGCCTCGTGCTCCACGTAACTCGCCTCTGCCGGCGCCAGTCCGGTCGCGAGGTGTGTGATGACTTTCAAATCTTCCGTAATGCCGGGCGTTCGCGCCTTTGCTTCCAGCATGCGCGTCAAGCTGTCCCGCGAGCCCACTGTGGCCCTGCGGCCCAGCGTCCTGTTCGCAATCCCCTCCTCCGCTCCCCAGGTATCGCCACGTGCGACCATCGGCTGGCGCATCTGCCCGAGCACCGGTCGGCTGCAGCAGCGCTGGAGCTTCGATGACAGCCAGGACCCGCAGAGTAGCGCGCTCGCACCCTCACTACGCGCGGGTAAAACCCTGGAAGGCGCCGTCGAGGTTCGCGCCGCCTAATTATCCGGCGCAAGCGAAGACAACTTCCAAACATGCACTTTTGCAACTTTGAAGTGCACTGGATTTCTTTACCCGTTAATTAATGAATATCGAGAAAGTCATTATGGACGAAGCCAGTAGTCGGTTCGCTGCCTGTCGTTTTTCCGTGGGCGGGCAGCGAACGTTAAATATTCCCCAACACCCATATTCGAATCGATCGCACTCTCGCGACTCGGCAGGTATTCGCTCGCCCCGCATTCGGTGAGCCGCACATGCCTGGTCGCAAAGACGTGACAGGGGCATTCCCATGAGCAACGTAAAAACTCCGCCACGGCACCACCAGCACAACGGCAAGGACAACACCCGGCTGTCGATGCGTGCCGCCCGTGAATCGCAACAGGACCTGGCCACCACCCTGGGCAACGTCAGGGCCAGCCGCGACGGCCTCACCGAGCTGGACGCCGAAGGCCGCCTGCAGCGCGAAGGCTTCAACGAGGTCGCCCACGACAAGCCGCCCCGCGCGCTGGTGCAGTTTCTCCATGCGCTGAACAACCCGTTCATCTATGTCCTGCTGATCCTCGCCGGCATCAGCTTCTTCACCGACTTCTGGCTGGCCGAGCGCGCCGGCGAAGACGGCGACCTGACCAAGGTCATCATTATCATGACCATGGTCACCCTCAGCAGCAGCCTGCGCTTCTGGCAGGAGTACCGCTCGGGCAAATCCGCCGAAGCCCTCAAGGCCATGGTCCGCACCACCGCCACCGTACTGCGTCGCGAGCAGATGGGCAGCCAGCCCACCCTGCGCGAAATTCCGATGCGTGAACTGGTGGCCGGCGATATCGTGCACCTGTCCGCCGGCGACATGATTCCGGCGGATATCCGCCTGATCGAGTCCCGCGACCTGTTCATCAGCCAGGCCGTGCTGACCGGCGAAGCGCTGCCGGTGGAAAAGTACGACACCCTCGGCGACGTTGCGCAGAAATCCGCAGCGGGTGCCGCCGCCGACCAGAACAACCTGCTCGACCTGCAGAACATCTGCTTCATGGGTACCAACGTAGTCAGCGGCACCGCCAAGGCCGTGGTGGTCGCCACCGGGCCGCGGACCTACTTCGGCTCACTGGCCAAGGCCATCGTCGGCTCGCGGGTGCAGACCGCCTTCGACCGCGGGGTGAACAGTGTCAGTTGGCTGCTGATCCGCTTCATGCTGGTGATGGTGCCGGTGGTGTTCCTGCTCAACGGCTTTTCCAAGGGCGACTGGGGCGATGCCCTGCTCTTTGCTCTGGCTGTGGCTGTTGGCCTGACCCCGGAAATGCTGCCGATGATCGTCAGCGCCAACCTGGCCAAGGGCGCCGTCGCCATGGCCCGGCGCAAGGTGGTGGTCAAGCGTCTGAACGCGATCCAGAACTTCGGTTCGATGGACGTGCTGTGCACCGACAAGACCGGCACCCTGACCCAGGACCGGATCATCCTCGAGCACCATGTCGACAGCCACGGCCGGCGCAACGATGCGGTGCTGGGCCTGGCCTGGCTGAACAGCCACCATCAGAGCGGCATGAAGAACCTGATGGACCAGGCGGTGCTGCGCTTCTCCGAGCAGGACCCGAAGTTCCAGGTGCCGTTCGCCTACAGCAAGGTCGATGAGCTGCCATTCGATTTCGTCCGCCGGCGCCTGTCGATCATCGTCAGGGACAACCACGGCGACCACCTGCTGGTGTGCAAGGGCGCGGTCGAGGAAATGCTCGCCATCTCCAGCCAGGTGATGGAGGGTGACACCGTGGTGGCTCTCGACGAGCAGCGCCGCCAGGAACTGCTGGCCCTGGCCAACGACTACAACAAGGACGGCTTCCGCGTGCTGCTGGTGGCCACCCGGAATATCGCCAAAGGCCAGGCCAAGGCCCAGTACAAGACCGCCGACGAGCGCGAACTGGTGATTCGCGGCTTCCTGACCTTCCTCGACCCACCGAAGGAGACCGCCGGCCCGGCGATTGCCGCCCTGCGCGAGATCGGCGTGGCGGTCAAGGTGCTGACCGGCGACAACGCGGTGGTCACCTGCAAGATCTGCCGCGAGGTCGGCCTGGAGCCGGGCCTGCCCCTGCTCGGCCAGGACATCGAGCACATGGACGAGGCCACCCTCAAGCTGCGGGTCGAGGAGCGCACGGTCTTCGCCAAGCTGACCCCGCTGCAGAAGTCGCGGGTGCTCAAGGCCCTGCAATCGAACGGGCACACCGTGGGCTTCCTCGGTGACGGCATCAACGACGCCCCGGCGCTGCGCGATGCCGACGTCGGTATCTCGGTGGACAGTGGCACGGACATCGCCAAGGAATCGGCCGACATCATCCTCCTGGAAAAGAGCCTGATGGTGCTCGAGGAAGGCGTGCTCAAGGGGCGGGAAACCTTCGGCAACATCATGAAGTACCTGAACATGACCGCCAGTTCCAACTTCGGCAACGTGTTCTCGGTGCTGGTGGCCAGTGCGTTCATTCCGTTCCTGCCGATGCTGTCGATTCACCTGCTGCTGCAGAACCTGATCTACGACATCTCCCAACTGGCCCTGCCATGGGACCGGATGGACAAGGAGTTCCTGAGCAAGCCACGCAAGTGGGATGCGAAGAACATCGGCCGCTTCATGCTGTGGATCGGGCCGACCTCGTCGATCTTCGACATCACCACCTTTGCGCTGATGTGGTACGTGTTCGCCGCCAATAGCGTGGAGGTGCAGGCGCTGTTCCAGTCCGGCTGGTTCGTCGAGGGGCTGCTGTCGCAGACGCTGGTGGTGCACATGCTGCGGACCCAGAAGATCCCGTTCTTCCAGAGCACCGCGGCACTGCCGATCATCGTCATGACCTGCATCGCCGTCGCGATCGGTATCTACCTGCCGTTCTCGCCACTGGGCACGCTGGTGGGCCTGGTGCCGTTGCCGATGAGCTACTTCCCGTGGCTGGTGGGCACCCTGCTGACCTACTGCGTGCTGGCCCAGACCATGAAGACCCTGTACATCCGCCGCTTCAAGCAGTGGTTCTGACGAGCACCCGAGTACGACACCGTCCCCTGTGGGAGCGCCGCCCGGCCGCCTCCCATCAGGAGGGTCGCGGTGTTCGTGCCCGGATCGACCCCACCGGATAAACCCGGGAGACGGCCATGAACCCATTGAAAAAATGCTTCGCCCTCCTCGACCACGGCGTCCGGGCACTGGCGGTACGGTGCCTGAGCAAGGCCGCCCAGGTCGTCCGCCGTGTCACCGTCAGGCTGTATGTCCGCAGGCACCTGACCGGTGTCGAGATGCGTTACCTGCTGGGGTTGTCCAGCACCATCAGTCGTGCCTCGGTGAGGCTGCTGCGCCCACCCAGGAAGTAACACACCAGCACAGGGAGAACCCTCATGTCTGGAACCACTCTGTTGATCAAACTCGCCGGCACCATCGCCCTGTTGCTGTGGGGTACCCACATGGTCTCCACCGCCCTGCTGCGCGGCTTCGGCACCCAACTGCGCAACGGCCTGGGCCGCAACCTGGACAAGCGCTGGAAAGCCCTGCTGTCGGGCATCGGCCTGACCGCCATCCTGCAGAGCAGCACGGCGGTCAGCCTGATGGCGACCTCGTTCACCGCCGCCGGCACTCTGAGCCTCGCGCCGGCGCTGGCGGTGATGCTCGGCGCCAACATCGGCTCGACCCTGGTCGTGCAACTGCTCAGTTTCAATACCTCGCTGGCGATCCCCATCGTCCTGCTGCTCGGTTTCGTGGTGTTCCGCCTGCGCGATGACTCGCGCTACGAGAGCATCGGCTGCGCACTGATCGGCCTGGGGCTGATGCTGCTCGCGCTGAACCTGCTGGGCGGCGTGCTCGGCCAGATGGAAAGCACCCCGGTCTTTCAGGCGGTGATGCAAGGCCTGCAGGGCGACATCCTGATCGCACTGCTGGTCGCCGCCCTGCTGACCTGCATCTGCCACTCCAGCGTGGCGGTGATCCTGCTGATCGCCTCGCTGGCCAGCACCGGCGCAATGACGCCGATCACGACCCTGGCTTTGGTGCTGGGGGTAAACATCGGCGGTGCCTTGCCACCCGTGCTCAATGCCAGCACTGCGGTCGCCCGGCGCCTGCCGCTGGGCAACCTCGCCGTGCGGCTGTTCGGAGCGCTGCTGATCCTGCCCTGGGTGTCGTGGCTGGGCCCACTGCTGGAACACTCGGGCATCGCCCCGGACCGTCAGGCGGTGTACCTGCACAGCGCCTTCAACCTGCTACTGGGGCTGGGCTTTCTCGGCCTGGTGGAACCCATGGCCAACCTGCTGACGCGCTGGCTGCCGGCCCCCGAACCGGCAGCCGACCCAGGCATGCCGCAGTACCTCGACGAAGCCGGGCTGGAAGTGGCCAATGTCGGCCTGTCCAACGCCGTGCGCGAAGCGCTGCGCCTGGCCGACATGCTGTCGGTGATGTTCAGCCAGATGCTCGGGCTGTTCGAGAGCCCGACCCAGGCAACCCCCGAGCAGATCCGCCAACTGGACCAGTCACTGGACCTGCTCAGCGCCGCCATCCGCGCCTACCTCGCGGACATCGGCCAGGATGGTCTCTATGACGAGGACGCCGACCGCGCCCAGGAAATCCTCATGTTCGTGATCAACCTGGAGCATGCCGGCGACATCCTCTCCAGCAACCTGGCGCAGTTGGCCGCACGGCGCCGCCGCCGCGGCGAGGGCTTCTCGAAGTTCGAGCTGGGGCACATCCATCGCCTTCACGATGAGCTGCTGGAAAGCCTGAGCCTGGCCATCACCGTCTTCCTGCGCGAGGACATTGCCAGCGCCCACCGTCTGGTCGCCCGCAAGGCCTCGATCCGTCGCCTGGAGGCCAGTGCCAGTCGCGAGCACTTTCGCAAGCTCAGTGCCGACAAGAGCGCCTGGGCCGAATCCGGGGACATCTTCCAGCGGGTGCTGCGCGACTACCGCCGCGTGCATCACCACATCGCCGCCCTGGCCTACCCGGTGCTGGAGCGCGCCGGCGAACACATCCCGGGCCTGGGCGAGCCGCTGGAGGCGTCCGGTCCGACACGGGGCCGCAACGACAGGGATGACTACCCATGCGCGTCCTGATCTGCGCCGGCCGCTACTACATGAATGCCGCCCTGTGTCGCAAGGTGCTCGAGGCCTACCACGCCCGGCAGGGCATCGAGGTGCTGGTGCACGGCGGCAACCAGCACCTGGGCAGCACCCTGGAGGACTGGGCCCGGGAAACCGGCGCCCACATCGTGCGCTACCCCTCCAACTGGCAGCGCTACGGCAAGCAGGCCGAGCGGCGCCGCAACCGGTTCATGTTGCAGGACAGCGAACCGGACCTGGTGATCGCCTTCCCCGGCGGCAGCGACACCGAAGAACTGGTGGCCCAGGCCAGGGCCAACGGCATTGACACCCATTCGATCGACGATTGAGCGAGACACCCATGCACAAGCACCCTCGAACACAAGGTGCGGCGTACGTGGGTTGCGACGTACGCAGGCTTGTGGTGTACGCAGGCAGGCGAGTAACGCGCCTGCCACAGGGCATCAAGAGAGGAAGTCAGCACAGTCATGTCGAATCCCGAAAGGAAAATGGACGCGTCCCTGCGTGGCGGTATTACTGTCCGGGTACTTCATTGAGCAACAGGACCTGCTTGTCCTGAACCAGGTCGGCAGCGGCGGCCCCCATGATCCCGTAGTGCTCGGCTTCACGATGGCGCTCGATCGCCCCCATGTCGAGCCAGGTCTCGACGAAGACGAAACGCCCGGGATTTTCCCGATCGACATGCAGCGTATATTCACGGCAACCAGGTTCCTGACGCGAGGGCACCACAGCGGCCTTCAGCACGGCCTCCAGCTCGGCAGCCTTGCCCGGTTTGGCTTGAAGAATGGCAACGACACGAATTGCATGGTTCATGGTTTTTCACCTGAATGGGAACTGGGTGCAAAAAGGCACCAGGGCCGACGATGATGATCTCTCGTCGCTCGACCATCAAGGCCGCAAGGCTCTGAGCCGCGACAGACAAGGAGGTTCCCGGCGATCTGCGAACAGGGCCATTGCCTACACGACAGGCAGGCAACAGCCGGATCAGGACACGCCATCAGGGCTTGAGCGGCGTTTCCCGGTCGCGCTCGGGCATCTCCTTGCCATCCTCGGGATGCTTCCAGGTTTGCGGCGGTGGCTCATCGTCCACCTCATCCTCGACGACTTCGTCCTCCTCGGGCGCCGGCACCTCACGCCAGGGCATCGCGCCCAGGGGATGCCGCGAAAACGGAAGGGTCACACCGGCAGGCTGAGTATCCATACGCACCTCGCATCGACCGCCCGGACCGTCCGGGCATGGAATTCTCAGTGTAGCAAGCGCGGTACCGACCGTTGCCCACCCGCTCGGCCAGAGGAGGTGGCGTGTTAGCATGGGCTTTTGCCCGGAGGGGATACGCCATGTTTGAGGGTCAGCGCTTCGCGGCGTTTCTGTTCGATATGGACGGGACGCTGCTCAACTCCATCGCCGCCGCCGAGCGCGTCTGGAGCCACTGGGCGCAACGGCATGGCCTGGATGTACCGGCCTTTCTGCAGACCATCCATGGCGTGCGCTGCATCGATACCATCCGCCGGCAGAACCTGCCGGGTATCGACGCCGAGCGCGAGGCTGCGGCCATTTCCCAGGCCGAGATCGACGATGTCGAAGGCGTGGTGGCCATCGAGGGCGCGCGGGAGTTTCTCGCCACCCTGCCCGCCCACCGCTGGGCGGTGGTGACCTCGGCCCCGCGCGCCCTGGCGCAAAGCCGCATGGCCGCCGCCGGCATTGCCCTGCCGGCGCTGGTGATCACCGCCGAAGACGTCAGCCGTGGCAAGCCGGCACCGGACGGCTACCTGCTGGCCGCCCGGCGACTGGGTGTCGAGCCGTCACAGTGTCTGATTTTCGAGGATGCGCCCGCCGGTATCGGCGCGGCGGAAGCGGCGGGTATGGCGGTGACGGTGATCACCGCCACCCACAGCCACCCCCTGGAGACAGCGCACCCGACGCTGGCGGACTACAGCCGGGTGACGGTCGACAGCAACGACCAGGGCCTGGCGCTGGTTCAGGCCTGACCCTCGGTTGCCTTACGAAGCGTATTGCACGCCCAGCGACGCCAGGGCCTTCCAGTAGTCCGGGTAGGTCTTGGCCACGCAATCCGGGTCCTGGATGCGGATACCGGAAACCTTCAGCCCGGCCAGGGCAAAGCACATGGCGATGCGATGGTCGGAGTGGGTGTCGATCAGCGCGTTGCAGCTCGTACCGGCCAGCGCCGGATCGGCCGCCACCAGCAGATCATCGCCCTCCACCGCGGCCAGCCCGGCCCGGATCTCGTTCAGGCCATCGTGCAGCGCCTGGACCCGGTCGCACTCCTTGACCCGCAGGTTCGCCAGCTCGACGAAACGCACCGGCGTGCGGTTGAACGCCGCCAGCACCGCCAGGGTCGGGATCGCGTCCTGCATCTGCGAACCGTTGATCACCGCCGGCATGTTGGGGAACTGCTGGATCACCTCCAGGGCCTTGGCGTCCGGCTGGGTGAAATCTTCACCGGCCACGCCGAGGTCGATACGCCCTGCCGTCAAGGCCTCTGCCGCCCACAGGTAGGTGGCGGCGGAAGCGTCCGGCTCGACCTGGTAGTCGCAGGCGCTGTAGCCGGTGGCCGCGACCCGCCAGGTGCTCTCGTCGACCGCCTCGACCTGGGCGCCGAAGGCACGCATGCAGGCCAGCGTCAGGTCGACGTAGCCGCGGGCACCGATGTCCTTGCCGGTCAGCGCCACTTCTACCGGTTCCTCACCACAGGCCGCCAGCATCAGCAGCGCCGACACGTATTGGCTCGACAGGCCGCCGTCGATCTCGAAACGCCGCGCCTGCACGCGGCCCTGGCCGCGCACAGTCACCGGCGGGCAACCGGTGGGGCTTTCGACATCCAGGCCGGCTCGACGCAGCGCATCGAGCAACGGGCCGATCGGACGTTTCTGCATGTAGTGGTCACCATCGAGCACCACCGTGCCGTTGACGGTGCTCACCGCCGCGGTCAGAAAGCGCACCGCGGTGCCGGCATTGCCGAGGAACAACGGTTGTTCCGGCACCTGCAACTGGCCGCTGCCGGTGACCACGAACGTGGTGTCGTCGGGTTCGCTGATGGTCACGCCCATCTGCCGCAGGGCATTGGACATGTGGCGGGTATCATCGCTTTTCAGCGCGCCGGACAGGCGGCTGGTGCCCTTGGCCAGGGCGGCGAGCAACAGGGCCCGGTTGGTGATCGACTTCGAACCGGGTGGCGTCACCTTGCCGTTCAGGGACGCGTTCGGCGGGATCACGGTGAGGGTTTGCTGCACAGCCATTGATCAACTCTCCAGGCTCGAAAGGTACGCGCACAGGCTCGTGCGCCTCGACAGTCCGCCATGATGCCATTAATGGGCCCGGCGGATCATCCGTTTCTGTCGGGCAGGCCATGCATGACAGGCGCGACTGTCTGGCCTGCGGGTCTTGCGCTTGACCGACAACCCCGGACAATAGAGCCGACACTTTTTCCGATAACGAACGTGCCATGACCGCCGACCGCCGACAACACCTTCCATCCCTGCCCCGCCTGCTCCTGCTGGCCTGCAGCTTTTCGATGATCGCCGGTTGCTCCGGGCACCAGACGCCGGTCAATGGTTACCCCTGCTACGCCAAGGCGGTGCCGAGCACCGGTGTCGGCGGACTGGCCTGGGGGCCGAACGTGAAGACCGCCAGCGCGAAATCCCTGGACAACTGCCGGCGCTACGCCGCCGAATCGGGTGGAACGCCAGGCTCCTGCAGGGTGACGGCGGCCAGCTGCCGCTGACGATCCGCGCCGCAGGGCGTGGCGGACGCTTGCCGACGATCACGGGAGCATCGCCGGCAAGCCGACGGGTCAGGCCTGACGGGTACCGGGCGCCATGGTCCTGCCTCGGCGCGCCGCTGTGCATGGACTACTCCAGCCAGCGCCAGTCGCAGCCGGGGTTGCGCCAATTGATGGAAATGATTCGCCAGCAGAACCGGCCCGGCCGGCAGTTCTGACCTTTCAGCCGGGCGTATCGATACCCGGCCCTTCCCGCCGCCAGCGTTCAGAACCGGCTCCTCAGCCGCTCGTTCCGACCTCCGGTCATTCTTGGGCAGCACAAACTCGTTGAAGGGGCTTGCGCAGTCAATATTATGGTATACCATCATACCAACAGACTGACACACAACCGAGGAGCCCCCATGAGTTTCGAAATTCGCAAGATCGTCAGCTACATCGAGGAAACCTTCATCGAAGGCGGCAAGGCCACCGACAAGCCGGTGACCATGATCGGCCTGGCGGTAGTGATCAAGAACCCCTGGCTGGGCCGTGGTTTCGTCGAAGACCTGAAGCCTGAAATCCGTGCCAACTGCTCCGACCTCGGCGCCCTGATGGTCGAGCGCCTGGTCAAGGCCATTGGCGGTGCCGAGAAGATCGAAGCCTATGGCAAGGCCGCCGTGGTCGGCGCCGATGGCGAGATCGAACACGCTTCGGCGGTGATCCACACCCTGCGCTTCGGCAACCACTACCGCGAAGCGGTCAAGGCCAAGAGCTACCTGAGCTTCACCAACAAGCGCGGCGGCCCGGGCACTTCGATCCAGATCCCGATGATGCACAAGGACGACGAAGGCCTGCGTTCGCACTACATCACCCTGGAAATGCAGATCGAAGACGCGCCACGTGCCGACGAAATCGTCGTGGTCCTCGGTTGCGCCGACGGCGGCCGCCTGCACCCACGCATCGGCAACCGCTACATCGACCTGGAAGAGCTGGCCGCCGAGAAAGCCCAGTAATCAGATAAGAAAGGCAGGAGCGCTCCATGATTCGGCACACCGCTGAACGCACCCCGGCCGGCACCAGTTACCTGGCGACCGGCGAAGGCCAACCCGTCGTCCTGATCCACGGGGTCGGGCTGAACAAGGAAATGTGGGGCGGCCAGATCGTCGGTCTCGCGCCGCACTACCGGGTCATTGCCTACGACATGCTCGGGCACGGCGCCAGCCCGCGCCCGGACCCCGACTGCGGGCTGCTCGGGTATGCCGATCAGTTGCGCGAACTGCTCGACCACCTGCAATTGCCCACCGCCTGCGTCATCGGTTTCTCCATGGGCGGGCTGGTCGCCAGGGCCTTTGCCCTGAACTATCCGCAACGGCTGCAGAGCCTGGTGGTGCTCAACAGCGTATTCAACCGCAGTGCCGAACAGCGCGAAGGTGTCATCGCCCGCACCAGCCAGGCCGCGGAGCACGGTCCGGATGCCAATGCCGAGGCGGCCCTGTCGCGCTGGTTCAGCCGCGAATACCAGGCCGCCAACCCGGCGCAGATCGCCGCGATCCGCCAGGTGCTGGCCAGCAATGACCCGCAGGGCTACCTGACCACCTACAAGCTGTTCGCCACCCAGGACATGTACCGCGCCGACGACCTGCACACCATCCAGGTGCCGACGCTGGTCGCCACCGGCGAACTGGACCCCGGTTCGACGCCGCTGATGGCCCGGCAACTGGCCGAGCGGATTCCCGGCGCGCAGGTTGCCGTACTCGCCGAGCAACGGCATATGATGCCGGTGGAATCACCACGCCTGGTCAACCAGGTACTCCTGGACTTCCTTGCAACCACCTACGTCCAACAAACCATAAAGGGGATCGTTGCATGACACTCGCACGCTTTCAGATGTGCATCGGCGGCGAATGGGTCGATGCCCTGTCCGGCAAGACCTTCGACAGCCTCAACCCGGCCCTGGCCGAAGCCTGGGCACAACTGCCCGATGCCGACGAAGCCGATGTCGAGCGCGCCGTCCAGGCCGCCCAGGCGGCCTTCGACCACCCGGCCTGGCGCGGCCTGAGCGCCACCGCCCGGGGCAAGCTGCTGCGCCGCCTGGGCGACCTGATCGCCGAGAACAGGGAACAACTGGCGCAACTGGAAAGCCGCGACAACGGCAAGCTGATCCGCGAGACCCGCGGCCAGGTCGGCTACCTGCCGGAGTTCTTCCACTACACCGCCGGCCTGGCCGACAAGCTCGAAGGCGGCACCCTGCCGCTGGACAAGCCGGACCTGTTCGCCTACACCGTGCACGAGCCGATCGGCGTGGTCGCGGCGATCATTCCGTGGAACAGCCCGCTGTACCTCACCGCGATCAAGCTGGCTCCAGCCCTGGCGGCCGGCAACACCATCGTGATCAAGCCGTCCGAACATGCCTCGGCGACCATTCTCGAACTGGCCAGGCTGGCCCTGGAAGCCGGCATCCCGCCCGGTGTGGTCAACGTCATCACCGGCTACGGCCCGAGCACCGGCGCCGCCCTCACCCGCCACCCGCTGGTGCGCAAGATCGCCTTCACCGGCGGTGCGGCCACCGCGCGCCACGTGGTGCGCAGCAGTGCCGAGAACTTCGCCAAGCTGTCCCTGGAACTGGGTGGCAAGTCACCGAACATCATCTTCGCCGACGCCGACCTCGACAGCGCGATCAATGGCGCGGTCGCCGGGATCTATGCCGCCTCCGGCCAGAGCTGCGTGTCCGGCTCGCGCCTGCTGGTGCAGGACGAGATCTACGACGAGTTCGTCGAGCGCCTGATCGCCCGCGCCCGGCGCATCCGCATCGGCAACCCGCAGGATGAAACCAGCGAGATGGGCCCGATGGCCACCGCCCAGCAACTGGCCGTGGTCGAAGGCCTGGTCGCCGACGCCCTGGCTGAAGGCGCGCGCCTGCGTACCGGCGGCAAGCGCGCGGACATCGGCGGCGGCTGGTTCTATGAACCGACCCTGTTCGAGTGCGACCGCAATTCGATGAAGATCATGCAGGAAGAAGTCTTCGGCCCGGTCGCCTCGGTGATCCGTTTCAAGGACGAAGCCGAAGCCCTGGCCATAGCCAACGACTCGCAGTTCGGCCTCGCCGCCGGTATCTGGACCCGCGACCTGGGCCGTGCCCATCGCCTGGCCCGGGACGTGCGCTCGGGGATCATCTGGGTCAACACCTACCGCGCCGTCTCGGCCATGGCGCCGATCGGCGGCTTCAAGAACAGTGGCTACGGCCGTGAGAGCGGTATCGATTCGGTGCTGGCCTACACCGAGTTGAAAACGGTGTGGATCAACCTCTCGCAGGCACCGATGCCCGACCCCTTCGTGATGCGCTAGGAGACAGCTGAAATGATCGAACCCGGTATCTACAAAGAAGTCATGGGCTCCTTCCCCTCCGGCGTCACGGTGGTCACCACCCTCGACGCCGACGGCGGTATCGTCGGCATCACCGCCAGCGCCTTCAGCGCGCTGTCGATCGACCCGGCGCTGGTGCTGTTCTGCCCCAACTATGCTTCAGACACCTATCCGATCCTGCGCGACAGCAAGCAGTTCGCGATTCACCTGCTGTCCGCCGACCAGACCGCCGAAGCCTATGCGTTCGCCGGCAAGGGCAAGGACAAGGCCAGGGGTATCGACTGGCACCTCAGCGAGCTGGGCAACCCGCTGCTGGCCAAGGCCACGGCGATCATCGAGTGCGAGCTGTGGCGCGAGTACGACGGCGGCGATCACGCGATCATCGTCGGCGCGGTGAAAAACCTGATCCTGCCACAGGACCCGGTCACCCCGATGATCTACCACAAGGGCAAGCTGGGCGCGCTGCCGGCCCTGGCCTGATCACCGTTTCGGCCGTGCGCCGGCCTCTCGCGCACGGCCCTTTTTCGAGGACGCGACATGAGCAACGAGAAATACCGGCAGGGTCTGCAGATCCGCACCCAGGTACTGGGCGAAGCCTATGTGCAGAAATCCATCCAGAATGCCGACGACTTCAGCCGTCCACTACAGGAACTGGTCACCGAATACTGCTGGGGCCACGTCTGGGGCCGTGAGGGTTTGTCGCTCAAGGAGCGCAGCATGATAAACTTGGCGATGATTTCGGCCCTCAACCGCCCCCACGAACTCAAGCTGCACGTACGGGGCGCCTTGCGTAACGGCCTCAGTCGTGAACAAATACGCGAAATCCTGCTTCAAGTCGGTATTTATTGCGGTGTCCCCGCGGCCGTGGACAGTTTCCGGCTGGCCCGCGAAGCCTTTGCCGAGGCCGACGCCGAAGCAGGTTCCTCCAGTTAACCGATGGCTGTCCGGCACGGCGTAGCAGGCCCGATACCCTGTTCCCGTGCCCAGGACGACCCGACTCAGAGCGCAACCGATGAAACGCCTGCCACTCGACGACAACTTCAAGGTCAATCGCAACCCCGTCACCCTGCGCGAAATCGTGCTGGACAAGTTGCGAAGCGCCATCATGAACTTCCAGCTGCTGCCGGGAGACCGTCTGGTCGAGCGCGATCTGTGCGATCGCCTGGGCGTCAGCCGCACCTCCGTGCGTGAGGCCCTGCGCCACCTGGAGTCCGAGGGGCTGGTGGCGTTCGCCGATGCCAAGGGCCCGAGCGTGGCCATCATCACCCTGGCCGATGCCCGGGACATCTACGAGCTGCGTTGCGCACTGGAAAGCCTGATCGTCCAGCTGTTCACCCTGCGGGCCAAGGCCAAGGACATCAAGGCCCTGGAAAAAGCCCTGGAGGAAAACCGCAAGGCCCTCAAGGACGGCGAACTGCAGCAGGTGCTCGACTCGGTCCAGGGTTTCTACGACGTGCTGCTCGAAGGCTCGGGCAACCACGCCGCCGCCACCCAGTTGCGCCAGTTGCAGGCGCGCATCAGCTACCTGCGGGCTACCTCGGTCTCCCAGGAAAACCGCCGCGGCGCCAGCAACCTGGAAATGGAGCGCATCGTCGAGGCGATCAAGAGCGGCGATCCGCTGGCCGCGCACCAGGCTTCGGTGGACCACGTCCGGGCCGCGGCCAAGGTGGCGATGGAGTACCTGCAACGCAAACAGGACGAGGCCGGGCCGATTCCGGACATCGTCGCCCCTATCGCCGTGAAAGAACCCCGCATAGGTCGCTGAAATGTCAGCCCCGCGCTTCTGTCCGCAATGCGGTGCCGGTGACCTCGCTCACCAGGTGCCACCGGGCGATACCCATGAGCGCCTGATGTGCCGGGGCTGCGGCTACATCCACTACGTCAACCCGAAGATCATCGCCGGCTGCATCATCGAGCGCGACGGTCGCTACCTGCTGTGCCAGCGGGCGATTCCACCACGCCCCGGCACCTGGACCCTGCCGGCCGGGTTCATGGAAAGCGGCGAAACCACCGAGCAGGCCGCCCTGCGCGAGGTCTGGGAAGAAAGCGGCGTGCGCGCGGAAATCATCTCGCCGTACTCGATCTTCAGCGTGCCGAAGATCAGCGAGGTGTACATCATCTTCCGCGCCATCGCCCTGGAGATCACCGACCAGTATGGGCCGGAGACCCTGGACCGCCGTTTCTTCGCGCCCGAGGAAATTCCCTGGGACTGCATCTACTACCCGGCGATCCGGCAGATTCTCGAGCGCTATATCGAGGAGCGACAGGCCGGGGTCTATGGCCTGTATGTTGGTAACGACGATACCGGCAAGGTGCACTTCATCCGCTGAGGCCTTGCGGGGGCCTTGGAGTCCCTGTTCCGATCCTTCCCACGGTCCCCGAGGGAACGCCTCCCAGTCCGCCCTGGTGACGCAGAGCGTCATCGCTGCATTCCCGAACGATCATCACGGCCATTCCCCCGTGTAGTGTCACGTCAGGGCGCCATGCCCTCGACGATGACGATTTCCGCCTCGGCCACGCCCGCGCGGTGTCCCTTGGCCTCCTGATACAAGTCCGAGTGGTAGCAGGCCAGCGCCTGCTCGTAGGAGTCGAACTCGATCACCACGCTGCGCTGCGGCGTCTCCCGCCCTTCCACCGCCTGCGAGCGCCCGCCCCGGGCCAGGAAACGCCCGCCATAGCGGGCAAAGGCCGCCGGCGCGCGGCTGGTGTACTCGGTGTATTGCTCAGGGTCGGTGACATTCACGTGCGCGATCCAGTAAGCCTTCATTGTCGACCTCATTGTTTGTTCATTTTGTATTATGGTATACCACAAATTCTGCCACGCACGCTGAGAATCCAACATGGCCTTTAACAGCATCGAAGAAATAATCGAAGACTACCGCCAGGGCAAGATGGTTCTGCTGGTGGACGATGAAGACCGCGAGAACGAAGGCGACCTGCTGCTCGCCGCCGACCGTTGCGACGCACAGGCCATCAGCTTCATGGCCCGCGAGGCGCGGGGGCTGATCTGCCTGACCCTGACCGACGAGCACTGCCAGCGCCTGGGCCTGGAGCAGATGGTGCCGAGCAACGGCAGCGTTTTCAGCACCGCCTTCACCGTCTCCATCGAAGCCGCCACCGGGGTCACCACCGGCATCTCCGCCGCCGACCGCGCCCGCACCGTGGCCGCCGCCGTAGCGGCCAACGCCTGCGCCGACGACCTGGTGCAGCCCGGGCATATCTTCCCCCTGCGCGCCCGCGAAGGCGGCGTGCTGACCCGCGCCGGACACACCGAAGCCGGTTGCGACCTGGCACGCCTGGCCGGCTTTACCCCCGCCTCGGTGATCGTCGAGGTGATGAACGACGACGGCACCATGGCCCGCCGTCCGGACCTGGAAGTCTTCGCCCGCCAGCACGGGATCAAAATCGGCACCATCGCCGACCTGATCCACTATCGTCTCAGCACCGAGCACACCGTGGTGCGTATCGGCGAGCGCGAGTTGCCGACCGTGCACGGCACCTTCCGCCTGGTGAGCTACGAAGACCGCATCGAGGGTGGCGTGCACATGGCCATGGTCATGGGCGATATCCGCCGTGACGAGCCGACGCTGGTGCGCGTGCATGTCATCGACCCGCTGCGCGACCTGGTCGGTGCCGAGTACCACGGGCCGAGCAACTGGACCCTGTGGGCCGCCCTGCAGCGGGTTGCCGCCGAGGGTCGCGGCGTGGTCGTGGTGCTGGCCAACCATGAATCGTCCCAGGCCCTGCTCGAACGGATTCCGCAACTGACCCAGCCACCCCGCCAGTACAGCCGCTCGCAATCGCGAATCTACTCCGAGGTCGGCACCGGGGCACAGATCCTGCAGGATCTCGGCATCGGCAAGCTGCGCCATCTGGGCCCGCCCCTCAAATACGCCGGCTTGACCGGTTACGACCTCGAAGTGGTCGAGAGCATCCCTTTCACCCAGTAAAGACGGGAGAAAAAACCTCCTGGCCGGATAACCGGTAAGGCAAAATGCTTGCAGAAAGTTTGGAATACCATAATATGACATTCCATAGACCTGACAAACTTTCACAGGAACCCGACCGACAACGAGACAGGCGACTAGCCTTGCCAAGACCGCCTGCAAAGGCACTGAAAAACCAGCTGCTCCCGATAGGCGGGCATCGATAGCCCGCTCAAGAACACAACAATGAGGGCGTGAAAATGGTGTTGAAAAAAGGTACGACCGCTGTATTGCTGGCCGGCTTGCTGAGCATGGGCAGCCAGGCCGCGATGGCCGCCGAAAGCGTCAACTTCGTCAGTTGGGGTGGCAGCACCCAGGATGCACAGAAGCAGGCATGGGCCGACCCCTTCAGCAAGGCCAGCGGCATCACCGTGGTCCAGGACGGCCCGACCGACTACGGCAAGCTCAAGGCCATGGTCGAAAGCGGCAACGTGCAATGGGACGTGGTCGACGTCGAAGCCGACTTCGCCCTGCGTGCCGCCAGCGAAGGCCTGCTCGAACCCCTCGATTTCAGCGTGATCCAGCGCGACAAGATCGACCCGCGCTTCGTTTCCGATCACGGCGTCGGTTCGTTCTTCTTCTCCTTCGTGCTCGGCTACAACGAAGGCAAGCTCGCCGGCAGCAAGCCCCAGGACTGGACCGCGCTGTTCGACACCAAGACCTACCCCGGCAAACGCGCCCTCTACAAATGGCCAAGCCCTGGCGTACTCGAACTGGCCCTGCTGGCTGACGGCGTACCGGCCGACAAGCTCTACCCGCTGGACCTGGACCGTGCCTTCAAGAAACTCGACACCATCAAGAAAGACATCGTCTGGTGGGGCGGCGGCGCCCAGTCCCAGCAATTGCTGGCCTCCGGCGAAGCCAGCCTCGGCCAGTTCTGGAACGGTCGCGTCTACGCCCTGCAGCAGGACGGCGCCCCCGTGGGCGTGAGCTGGAAGCAGAACCTGGTCATGGCCGACATCCTGGTGGTCCCGAAGGGGTCGAAGAACAAGGCCGCCGCCATGAAGTTCCTGGCCAACGCCAGCAGCGCCAAGGGTCAGGCCGACTTCTCCAACCTGACCGCCTACGCGCCGGTCAACGTCGACAGCGTGTCGCGCCTGGATTCGGTGCTGGCCCCGAACCTGCCGACCGCCTACGCCAAGGACCAGATCACCCTTGACTTCGCCTACTGGGCCAAGAACGGTCCGGCTATCGCGACACGGTGGAACGAATGGCTGGTCAAATGAAAATGGCCGCCACCGCGTCCCATTCCTCCCAACCGACCGGAGGCGCCACTGGCGTCGCCGGCTCGGCCTCAGGCAAGGCGGCTGTGATGAACAACACCCCCTCCCTGGCCCGCCGCTGGAAAGGCGCCGGCAACCTGGCACCGGCCCTGCTGTTCCTGGGCGTGTTTTTCCTGGCACCGCTGATCGGCCTGCTGCTGCGCGGCGTGCTGGAACCCACGCCGGGGCTGGACAACTACCAGCAACTGTTCGCCAACTCGGCTTACGCACGGGTCCTGCTCAACACCTTCTCGGTGGCCGGCCTGGTGACCCTGTTCAGCCTGCTGCTGGGCTTCCCGCTGGCCTGGGCGATCACCCTGGTACCACGCGGCTGGGGCCGCTGGATACTCAACATCGTGCTGCTGTCGATGTGGACCAGCCTGCTGGCGCGGACCTACTCCTGGCTGGTGCTGCTGCAGGCGTCCGGGGTGATCAACAAGCTGCTGATGGGCCTGGGCATCATCGACCAGCCACTGGAAATGGTGCACAACCTGACCGGCGTGGTGATCGGCATGAGCTACATCATGATTCCGTTCATCGTCCTGCCCCTGCAGGCCACCATGCAGGCCATCGACCCGATGATCCTGCAGGCCGGCTCCATCTGCGGCGCCAGCCCCTGGACCAACTTCTTCCGGGTGTTCCTGCCCCTGTGCCGTCCGGGCCTGTTCTCCGGCGCACTGATGGTGTTCGTGATGTCCCTCGGTTACTACGTGACGCCAGCCCTGCTGGGCGGCGCGCAGAACATGATGCTGCCGGAGTTCATCATTCAACAGGTGCAATCGTTCCTCAACTGGGGCCTGGCCAGCGCCGGCGCCGCCCTGCTGATCCTGATCACCCTGGTGCTGTTCTACTTCTACCTGAAGCTCCAGCCGGAATCCCCGGTCGGCGCGAGCAACGCGAGGTAAGCCGCCATGCTCCTGACCCCGAATGCCATGAGCCGGCGCCTGCGCCTGGGCCTCTATCTCACCACCGGACTGATCGCCCTGTTCCTGCTGCTGCCGATCGTGTTCATCGTCCTGCTGTCGTTCGGCTCGTCCCAGTGGCTGGTGTTCCCGCCGCCGGGCTGGACACTGAAATGGTACAGCCAGTTCTTCTCCAACCCGGACTGGATGAATGCCGCCCTGGCCAGCCTGAAGGTCGCGGTACTGACCACCGTGTGCGCCGTGGCGCTGGGCCTGCCGACCGCCTTCGCCCTGGTGCGCGGGCGCTTCCCCGGCCGGGAAATGCTTTACGGGCTGTTCACCCTGCCGATGATCGTGCCGCTGGTGATCATTGCCGTGGCGGTCTATGCGCTGTTTCTCAAGCTCGGCTACACCGGCACGATGTTCGCCTTTGTCGTCAGCCACGTGATCGTCGCCCTGCCCTTCACCATCATCTCGATCATCAACTCGCTGAAGCTGTTTGACCAGTCGATCGAGGATGCCGCGGTGATCTGTGGTGCCTCGCGCCTGCAGGCGGTGTTCAAGGTGACCTTCCCGGCGATTCGCCCCGGCATGGTCGCCGGCGCCCTGTTCGCCTTCCTGGTGTCGTGGGACGAAGTGGTGCTGAGCGTGATGATGGCCAGCCCGACCCTGCAGACCCTGCCGGTCAAAATGTGGACCACCCTGCGCCAGGACCTGACTCCGGTGATCGCCGTCGCTTCGACGCTGCTGATCGGCCTGTCGGTATTGGTGATGGTGATTGCCGCCGCTCTGCGTCGGCGCAACGAACTCAGCGCCTGAGCGCCCGGGAGTAGACAACATGAGTGCCGTGATCAAAGACCCTGCACAACAGAACGACCGCACCCTGGTCAGCCTGCGCAACCTGAACAAGCACTACGGCGACTTCGCCGCGGTGGACAACATCTCGCTGGACATCAGGGACGGCGAGTTCCTGACCTTCCTGGGCTCCAGTGGCTCGGGCAAGAGCACCACCCTGTCGATGCTGGCCGGCTTCGAGAGCCCCAGCTCCGGGGAAATCCTGGTCGAGGGCAAGTCGCTGGTCAACGTGCCGCCGCACAAGCGTGACATCGGCATGGTGTTCCAGCGCTACTCGCTGTTCCCGCACCTCTCGGTGCGCGACAACATCGCCTTCCCGCTGGCCATCCGCAAGCTGGCAGCCGCCGAGCGCGACAAGCGCGTCGACGCCATGCTCAAGCTGGTCCAGCTGGACAAGTTCGCCCACCGCCGCCCCGCGCAATTGTCCGGCGGCCAGCAGCAGCGCGTGGCGATCGCCCGGGCGCTGGTCTACGAGCCACGCATCCTGCTGATGGACGAACCGCTCGGCGCCCTGGACAAGAAGCTGCGCGAAGACCTGCAGGACGAGCTGCGCCAGTTGCATCGGCGACTGGGCATCACCATCGTCTACGTGACCCACGATCAGGAAGAAGCCATGCGCCTGTCCCAGCGTATCGCCATCTTCAGCCATGGCAAGATTGTCGGCCTGGGCAGCGGCTACGACCTCTACCAGAACCCGCCGAACGCCTTCGTCGCCTCGTTCCTCGGTAACTCCAACTTCCTGCGGCTCAAGGCCCAGGGCAACGGTGCCGCCGGTTTCGAAGGGCAAGGGCTGTCTATCCGCCTGACCTCGGGCCTGCAGAACGGCCAGGACATCCTGCTGATGGTGCGTCCGGAGAAGGCCCTGGCCCTGAGCCTGGAACAGGCCGCCGCCGACCCGCTGGCCGCCGGCTGGAACCAGGTCAGGGCAACCGTCAGCGAGGTGCTGTTCCTCGGTGAAAGCCAGACCTGCAGCGTCGTCACCCAGGGCGGTACGGCCATGACCGTCAAGGCCTTGTCCGCCACCGGCATGCCGCTCAAAGCCGGAGATTCAGTCGCCGTGCGCTGGGCCACAGCCGATGCCTGCGTCTATACCGAGTGGCAGGAAAGCGACCTGAACAAGGCCGCCGGCAGCCACTGATACCCGCCTGCTCTCCCTGTCGTCGCGGTCGACTGTCGGCACCGGCAGGGAGCTCCCTACTCTTCCCTTCGAAGCCATCGAATAAATTTCGTGTCCGCGTGTTATATCTGGCAGACACGGACGTTCCTCCGTGCCCCGGAGACCGTCGATGAGAACCCTGCTATCCGTGATCGCCCTGGCAACGGCCTGCCTGAGCAGCGCCGCCATGGCTGCGCCCGAGGCCTGGAAGCTGGCCCATGAAGAGGACGGCATCCAGGTTTTCCTGAGCAAAGTGCCGGGTTCGCGTTACCAGAGCTTTCGCGGCGTGACCGCTATCAAGGCCGAGGTCTCCACCTTGCGCGACCTGCAGGAAAATCTGCGGGTCGCTTGCAAGTGGCTGTACGCCTGCGCCGAGATGCGCCTGTTGAAGAACGACGGCGACGACACCTGGGTCGACCTGACCACCGACCTGCCCTGGCCGGCGGCCCCGCGGGACATGGTGCTGCATGTGCATACCGAACAGAATGACGACGGCAGCCTGATCCGCCGCCTGGAGGCGGCCCCCGACTATCTGCCGTCGGTGCCCGGCCAGATCCGCGTGCGCCAGTTGAGTGGCGTGTGGAAGATGCTGCCCAGGGGTAATGGCGAGACCGAGGTGACCTACCAGTTGCAGGCCGAGCCGGCGGGCGACATTCCCTCCTGGCTGGCCAACCGGTTCGTGGTAGACGCGCCGATGGTCAGCCTCAGGACGTTGCGCGCAGTGGCCGAGCGCCAGGGTGTGCGGGACATGCCCTGAACCTCAGCGGCTCAAACGCGCCCTGAACCCCTCCAGCCACTCCCGAACCATGGCCGAGTAAGGCGCTTCGGGCCGAGCCATGGTCTTGATCTCGCCGAGTATCTGCTCCTGGAGAAAACGCAGGCGCCTGGCAATGCGTTCATTGCGCGCTCGCGCCTGCTCGCTCTCGACAACCGGAGCCTCACTGTCGGGCTCCAGTTCCTGCGCCATCAGCCCCATTTCCACCGCCAGCATCTCCAGAAACTCCAACTGGCGCAGCACCCGCGTGCGCTCCTGCACCAGCCCGAGACGGTTGAGGCCATAGACATGGATCGACACCGCGCCCCGCAGGCTCAACCCACCCGCCAGGGCCTGCTCGATCACCCCACGCAGCTCCGGCCGGACACCTGCCACACCACCGGCCAGGGTCAGACCGCCGCTGTCATGAGGCTTGGGTAGGACCAGGCCGATCAGATTTTCGCTGTCGACATGAAAACGCAGGTGCTCCTGTGGCTGATCCCGGCACGGGTCCAGCAGCAATGCCTGCTCGCCGGAAAAATCCCGGGCCCCCACCGCAGCCCGCTGACCGAGGATCGGAAAGCTGTCCTGCTTGCCGGTCTGGGCCACCCGTGAACGGCTGAAATCACGTCCCTCATTGACCAGGCTGACCAGACTGGCCGAGAGCGTGGGCGTCACCTGGCCACTGCGCCGGTTGCAGTGAATACAGCTGGGCAGCAGGTTTTCCCAATCCATGGCGATCCACCAGTAGCCGGGATGATCCGGTTCCTCGTAGACGCGGCCCTTGGGTCGGTAGTGCTCGATATCCACCGGGGCACTGCCGTAGTAGAAGCTCTCGCAGTAGGCGCATTTACCGTGGAACAGCTCATGCAGCTGTTTCTTCACGCTGTCTGACTTGTAGACGGCAAAGGCGGGTAACGCCCCCGTTGGCGCCATGAAGTAATCCTGGAGTTTCTGCAGCTCCTTTTTCGCTGGCGAGTCATCTCCCGACATCGCATCGGGCACGGGGACACTGTCGCGGCTAACGGCACGCATGCTTCAGATGCCCTCCAGGATGCCGAGGATGCGCTGTTTGGCGGCGCTGCGCAGTTGGGCAAGCTTCTGTGTCGAGACCTGTCTGCGGCTGTCCAGGTACTCGACCACCGCCTCCTGCACCAGCCGCTGAACCTCGCTGGAACCCACCGGCAAGGCGTCGCTGATATCACGTTCGAACCGCCGTAGCAGGTCCTGCTGCGGCACAGTCAACCGTTCGCCCCGCTCCCGCGCGTTCAACAGATCGGCCAGGCCGGCCAGTTCACGCTCGGTCTCAGGCTGGTCGGTGGAGGCCAGGCTGAAGAAGTCCGAGGTCAGCAGCTGTTCGACCGTGAGTTGGCTGACATTCGGCAGGCGAACCAGTTGCTCGACCATCACCGGCCACTGGACATCCGTGCGTTGATCGCTGGACACACGCTGCATGACGATCACCTCACCATCCTGCATGCCGCGCAGGCACAGCGGATCGTGAGTGGTGACAATGAAAGTGACCTGCGGCAACGCCTCCCGCAACGCGCGCATGATCTGAATTTTCCAGCGTGGATGCAGGTGCGCTTCCACCTCGTCGATCAGTACCACGGCCTGTGCCGTTTCCAGGCTTTCGAAATGCGGATTGAGGCGTCGATTCATCAGGCCCTGGATGATGTCACAGGCCATTGCCAGGACTGAACGGTAACCCGATGAAGCCAGGCTCAGTGGCGTTCGGCACAGGGGCTGGCCATCGCCTGCCGATGTGACGATCAGGCAGCGCTGGTTCTGCGGGTCGCGTTCCATGATCTCGAACGAGCCCTCGATCGAGAGGATGCCGCGCAAGGTTCGAACCACACTGTTGAAGGCATCTGCCTTGAGACTCAGCAACCATTTTTCCGGATTGGACAGCAGAGCTGTCGAGTCGAAAAGGTTGATGATCGATTTACTTGGGCTACGAGGGCTGACCCGCTTCTGGTATTGCCGAAAGGCACCATAGGCAAAGACCTGAGGCAAGAGCGGCTGACCGTCAACCGACAGTCCACGGTCTTCATGCCAGAATTCGCCCTCGCTGATCGTCAGGTGCCGTTCACTACCGTCCTGGAACACCGCTACCACCGAGGCCAGACTGCAACGGGGAGTCTGCACCGCGCCCAGTAACTCGGGATCCAGAGGCAACGAGGCGTAGTCCACCGGCAGTTTCGTACAAGCCAGATCGCTGCTGAGCACCAAAGCTGTGGCCTCAAGGATGGAGCTTTTTCCAGCGGCATTTTCACCGAGAATCAGCAGGGCCGGCCGAACAGCATTTGTGCCCGAGGACCGCCTGAGCGGCACGGCGGGTATCCTCAATTCAAGTTGCTCTATGCCCTTGAAGTTGCTGAAGCGGATCGATTCCAACGATGGGCAATCACGCGCCCCGAACGTCTCACTCTTTGCAACGGGTCTGGAATCGCGCACAGCAGTCCCTGCCAGACTGAGCTCCAACCCTCCATACCACTCAACGACATCAGCGCTTTCGCTAAGGGCCCGCAACGTGTGTTCGATACGATCCGGGGCCAGTTCCGAAGCTGAAACCCTGGACTTTGAAAGCGTCAGTACAATGCGTCGGCAGAGCAAATACCAGCAGCCACCAAAATCCATTCGAGCAAAATCGAAAAGTACGGGATGTGAATCGTCCTCTCCCAAGGAAAAAGACCAGTTGCCTATAAGATCGTCGAAGTAAGTCTTCAGCTTGCTTTTGCGCAGCTTTAGCAACTGAATACGATTGAGCTTGAAGTGTGTGATGGTTGCAGCTGCGCGCTCGCTCAAGGCGTAGAGTTCACCCGACAGATCGACCGACAGATGCCGGCTCAGGTCGACCCGCTCGCAAGGGTCGATCAAGACATGACGCTCCTTGAGTGGGTAGCCCCCCACAGACCGTTACCAGCCTGTGCATAGGCATCAACTTCTTGCGCCGAAGGCAAGGCTACCCGCCGCCCCAAAACCGGGAAGTGGTCCGGCCGTACAGGCTCGCAGTCCTTGCAAATGGCGTAGAGATTCTCCCAGGCACTGCTCAGCCAGATATAATAAAGGTGAGCGTTTGAAGTTCGCTCCAGTGGGCTGGCTTGCGCTCTCGGGCGAAATCGATAAGTTGCCTTAGACTGAACCACCCGTTCGCAGAACGCACATTTACCGTGAAATAACCGGTCCAACCCCGAACGGACTGAGTTCTCATTCAGATCGATAACCGGTTCCGGTGCCCGGCTCTGCGCCCGCTTGGTCCTGTCGGCAAGAAAGTAGTCGGCCAACGCCTGCCTGTCAGCATTGGCCTCCCGACTTTGCAACAGGCTCGGTGGCGGAACGGAACTGCGGTCGAAGCAATACATGAATCTCCTCCATGAGAGGCGGGCCAGAGCAGCGCCTTTCGAAATCCGGCAACTCTAATCGGCAGGCGCCAAAAAGTAGAGGCGTTTTTCGTCGCCACTTCCTACCGCCCCAAGCAGCGTATCGATAAAAGGCCCGTTGCGCATTCGTCGAGAACGGGAGATGGCGGTGCGATGCCAGGAGATTATGCGGTGAAACTTATGGCCCATTCGCGGGCAAGCCCGGCTCCTACAGATGGGTGCCGTATGCAGGCTCTGTGTACGACGCAGACCTGTAGGAGCAGGGCTTGTCGCACCGCCGCGAAGCTCTTGCTCTTGCTCTTGCTCTTGCTCTTGCTTGTGATCTTGCTTTTGATCTACCCGCCCCGTTCCCAGCAGGCTGAGTGGAGGTTCTGTTTAGAGAGTTGCCCGGCAGGGATGCCGGGCGAGCCGTGTTGGGCCATGGATGGCCCGTCACGGCGTGCTCTCGAAACAGGACCGGAGCGAAGGAACCCTCGCGCAGCGAGGGCCAATGGAGGGGCAAGCGTTTTTTGGTTACTTTTTTTGGCGTCTGAAAAAAAGTAACTCGCCCGTAAGGGGCGAAACCGTAACATCAGCTAAACGCGCAAACGGATATGTACACGCTGCCCCCATTCCCCCTCACTCAGCCCCCCGCAAACCATCAGCAGCGGCCCCCATCAGGCCTGTCGAAATGACCGATTGAAGCGGCCCCTTCCGGCCCGGAATAACCAAAAAAGCGCCGTCACCAAGTCCTGCTGCCCCTGACGACGGCTATCATCCCACCGAGCCCTACGGCATCCCCAACCAGTGCGGCAACGCCAGCGAAATGACCGGCACATAAGTCACCAGGATCAGGAACGCCAGCAGGATCATCAGCCACGGCAAGGCCGCGCGGATGGTCTGCCCCAGGCTCAAACCGGTCACCGCCGAAGTCACGAACAGGTTCAGCCCCACCGGCGGATGCACCAGGCCGATCTCCATGTTCACCACCATGACGATGCCCAGGTGAATCGGGTCGATACCCAGCTTCATCGCGATCGGGAAGAAGATCGGCGCGAGAATCAGCACGATAGCCGATGGCTCCATGAAACTGCCCGCCACCAGCAGCACCACGTTGACCATCAGCAGGAAACCGATCGGCGTCAGGCCTTCGGACACCACCCAGTTGGTGATCTGTTGCGGGATCTGTTCGGTGGTCAGCACATGGGCGAACAGGATCGCGTTGGCGATGATGAACATCAGCATGATCGCCAGCCGGCCGGACTCCAGCAGCACTTTCGGGCAGTCGCGGACCTTCATGTCCTTGTAGACGAACAGCGCGACGAACGCCGAATACACCGCCGCAACCGCCGCCGCCTCGGTCGGGGTGAACAGGCCACTGTAGATTCCGCCGAGGATGATCACCAGCAACAGCAGCCCCCAGAAGGCCCGCCGCGCAGCGCCCAGCCACTCGCGCACGGTCGCCCGTGGCTGGGCCGGCAGTTTCTTGATCCGCGCCACGATGTAGATCGCCACCATCAGCATCAGCCCCAGCAGCAGCCCGGGAATCACCCCGGCCATGAACAGCTTGCCCACCGAGGTCTCGGTCGCCGCCGAGTACACCACCATGACGATCGACGGCGGAATCAGGATGCCCAGGGTCCCGGCGTTGCAGATGATCCCGGCACCGAACTCCTTCGGATAACCGGAACGCACCATGCCGGCCACGGCAATCGAGCCGACCGCCGCCACCGTCGCCGGCGACGAACCGGACAGCGCCGCGAACAGCATGCACGCCAATACCGCGGCGATCGCCAGGCCACCCCGGATATGCCCGACGCAGGCGTTGGCGAAGTCGATCAGGCGCTTGGCCACCCCGCCGGTGGTCATGAACGCCCCCGACAGCAGAAAGAACGGAATCGCCAGGAAGGTGTAAGCGTCGGAGGTCTCGAACAGCTTGATCGCCAGGGAGCTCAGGGAGTCCTGGCTGAACAGCAGGATCGACAGCGCACCGGACAGACCCAGGGAAATCGCGATCGGCACCCCGAGGAACATGAAGGTGAACAGCAGCAGGAACAGGCAGAGGACGGTCATCAGTGCTGCTCCTTGTGCTCGTTCGCCAGCCTGCTGGCCTCGCCCGCCTCGTCGGCCAGGCCCAGGCCGCTCTGGCGGCGGCTGAAGAGGCGACAGAAGATTTCCAGGTAACGGATCAGCACCAGGGCGAAGCCGATGGGCACGATCACCACGATGTGGCCGACCTTGATGCCGTACTGGTCGAGGTCCTCGGCACCGATACCGGCCATCAGCACCGCGCTCAGCCACTTGTAGCTGGCCACCATGAACAGCCCGGCATAGGCCAGGCAGCAGGTGCAGGCGAGCATCACCAGGTAGCGCTGCACCGGGCGCGGGGTCAGCTTGACCAGCGCGTCCACGCCGAGGTGGCCGGCGGTGCGCACGCCATAGGAAATGCCGAAGAAGATCAGCCAGCCGAACATGGCCTTGGTCAGCGCCACGCTCCAGGTCATGTCCTGGGCCACGCTCATGGTCGCGTCGCCAAGGCTGTTGAAAAAGCCGCTGCTCCAGGCCCAGCGATCGGCGAGGTTGAAGAACAGTGTGTAGACGTTGTTGGCCATCACGTAGACGAAAGTCACCAGGGTCATGGCGGCCAGCAGGAAGGCGATCAGGCCCTCCTCGAAATGCGCCCAGATGCGCCGCAGGGATTGCGTTGGCATGGACAGGACTCCGCGAGAGAAAAAGGATTGGATCGGGTATCGCGTTACGGTGACGCAGAGCGTCACGGGCTGCATTCCCGCGCGGAGCGTGGGAGCGACCGAAGCAGCCGGCCCCGTGAGCGAGGCCCCTGGCTGGATCGTCCCCACGCTCCGCGTGGGGATGCAGCTCCGCGTCGCCGAACGGTGATCAAGGCTGGTTGGACTTGTCCGCCGCCTCGATCAGGTCGGCACCGATCTCACCCTCGAACTTCTTCCACACCGGCTTCATCGCCTCGCGCCATTGCGCGCGTTCTTCTGGAGTCAGGGTGATGATTTCACTGGTCCTGGCGTCGACGATCTTCTGCCTGGCGCTCTGGTTCAGCGCCTCGGCCTGCCGGTTCACCTCGACGGTGACTTCACCCATGATCTTTTCCAGTTCGCTGCGTACATCCGGTGGCAGGCCGCCCCAGAACTTGCTGTTGGTGATCACCATGTAGTCGATCAGGCCATGGTTGGACTCGGTGAAGTACTTCTGTACCTCGTTGACCTTCTGGCTCTCGTAGTTCGACCAGGTGTTCTCGGTGCCGTTGACGGTACCGGTCTGCAGGCCCTGGTAGACCTCGGCGAAACTCATCTTGCGCGGGTTGGCGCGGATCGCCTTGAACTGCTCCTCCAGCACGCTGGAGGCCTGGACACGGAACTTCTGCCCACGGGCATCGGCCGGCACCCGCAGCGGCTTGTTCGCCGACAGTTGCTTGAGGCCGTTGTGCCAGTAGGCCAGGCCGAGAATGCCCTTGTCCTGCATCGAGGTCAGCAGCGCCTTGCCCTGGCCCCCCTGGAAGCGGTCGACAGCGGCCAGGTCGTTGAACAGGAACGGCAGGTCGTAGATCTGCACCTGCCGGGTGTACTGCTCGAACTTGGCCAGGGACGGCGCCAGCATCTGCACGTCGCCCAGCAGCAACGCCTCCATTTCCTTGCCGTCACCGAACAGCGAAGAGTTCGGGTAGATCTCGACCTTGACCCGGCCCGGCAGGCGTTCCTCGGCGAGTTTCTTGAACAGCAGCGCGCCCTGCCCCTTGGGGGTGTTCTCGGCGACCACGTGGGCGAACTTGATGACGATGGGATCGGCCGCCTGCGCGAGACTGGCGGAGATCAAGGTGGCGGCGCAGAACAGCGCCCGGGTCAACTTGAGCATGGATGTCACCTTCTTATTGTTGTGGTTCAAGGCAGGTTGCCTAAAGCGATGCGTGTCGTGAATTTCGAATTTTGAGTACCTGCGTTCGGCCATGCCGAACGCTGCCAGGGGGCTTGCCGTGGACAACCGAAGGGCGCCCCGCAAATACCATCTTAGGGTGGCTCAAGGCGCGCTCCGGGAGCGGTGCCCTCCCAATGCGCAGTAGGCAGGCACCGCCAATTGCCGGGGATTGGCCCTACAGCAACCCCAGCAGGCGTCGAGCGCGCAACAGCACCGGCGCATCGACCATCTGCCCGTCGACCTGGTAGGCCCCGGCGCCGTCGCGGCCGGCATCCACCACCCGCCGGGCCCAGGCCAGTTCCTCGGCGCCGGGGGCCAGCGCGGCGTGAATCACCGCGACTTGCCGGGGATGGATGCACAGGGCACCTGCGAACCCCATTTCGTAGGCATGGCGAATGGAGCGCTGCAGCCCCTCGGGGTCATCAATGGCCGGGTGTACGCCATCCAGCGGCGCCACCAGCCCAGCGGCCCGGGAATGAAGGATCAGGGCCAGGCGGGCCTGGTCGAGGGCGAACCGGGCCGCCGGCGAGCCGCTGCTGAGGTTCAGGTCCAGGGCCAGGTCGAGGCCACCGAAGGACAACCGTTCGACCCCGCCAGCTCCCGCGATCTCGGCCAGGGCCAGCAACCCGCGGGCGCTTTCGATGATTGGCCAGACGCGCCTGCCGGTCGCTGCCACGGCCGCAACCTGCGCGGCACTCTCGACCTTGGGCAGCAGCACACCGACCACGCCGGGCTGGCGTTTGCAGAAGGCCAGGTCGGCGGCATGCTCGGCGTGCTCCGGGGCGTTGACCCGGACCAGTACCCGCACGTCGGGGTTGTCAGCGAAAAACTGCCCAAGGTGCTCACGGGCGGCCCGCTTGAGCGGCTCCTCGACGGCGTCCTCGAAATCGACGATCACCGCATCGGCGCCGCTGGCCAGGGCCTTGGCGAAACGCTCGGGGCGGCTGCCCGGCACGAACAGCGCGGAGCGGACAATGGATGAAGACATGATGAATTCCTTGTACGGTGGTGGTGCACGCAGCTGTTTGGGAGATTTGTGATCTGAGGGGCCCTCAAGATCAGACACAGGGCTCAGACCACCCCGCTCGAACGCAACTGCGCCACGGCTTCGGCGGAAAAACCCAACTGCCGCAGAATCGCCTCGGTGTGCTGCCCCAACCCCGGCACCGCCTCCATCCGCGGCACGAACGCCGCATTGCGCGCCGGCGGCAGCAAAGCCGGCAGTTTCCCCGAAGGGCTGTCGACCTGGCGCCAGCCATCCCGCGCCTTGAGCTGCGGGTGCTGCCACACGCCCTGCATGTCGTTGACCCGGGCATTGGCGATCTGCGCCTGCTCCAGGCGCTCGATCACCTGCTCGGTGCTGAGCCGCGAGAAGCTGTCGACGATGATCTGGCGCAGCACCTCGCGATTGGCCGAACGCTTGAAGTTGGCCGAGAAGCGCTCGTCCACCGCCAGCTCCGGCGTCAGCAGCACCTTGTCGCAGAACGCCGCCCATTCGCGCTCGTTCTGCAGGCCGAGCATCACCGTGCCGCCATCGCCGGCCGGGAAAGGCCCGTACGGGTAAATGGTCGAATGCGCGGCACCGGCCCGCGGCGGCGGTGGCGCGCCGTCGAAGGCGTAGTACATCGGGTAGCCCATCCACTCCACCAGGCTTTCCAGCATGCTGATGTCGACCCGGCTGCCCTCCCCGGTCCGGCCCCTGAGCAGCAGCGCCGAGAGGATGCCGCTGTAGGCATACATGCCGGCGGCGATGTCGGCGATGGAGCAACCGGCCTTGGCCAGTTCACCCTCGCCCGGACCACCGGTGACCGAGAGAAAGCCGCCTTCACTCTGGATCAGCAGGTCATAGGCCTTTTTCCTTTCGTAGGGCCCGCCCTCACCGTAACCGGAAATGTCGCAGACGATCAGTCGCGGAAAACGCTCATGCAGCGCCTCGAACGACAGGCCCATGCGCGCGGCGGCACCCGGTGCCAGGTTCTGCACCAGCACGTCGGCCTGGCCCAGCATTTGTTCGAGGATATCCCCGGCCTGGTCCTGCTTGAGGTCCAGGGTCAGGCTCTCCTTGGAGCGGTTGGTCCAGACGAAGTGCGAGGCCAGGCCACTGACCCGCTGGTCGTAGCCACGGGCGAAGTCACCGACACCCGGGCGCTCGATCTTGATGACCCGGGCACCGAGGTCGGCCAGTTGTCGGGTACAGAACGGCGCGGCGATGGCGTGTTCCAGGCTGATCACGGTAATGCCGTCCAGCGGCCGCGGGGCCGCAGTGTTTCCTGCTGCCAGGCTCATCAGCACAGCTCCTTCAGGTCGGTGGTGTTGCGCAGGTCCCAGACCTGGCGGATCAGGGCGCTGGCCTGCTCGGGGGAACGGGCGCCGGAGAATTGCAGCAGGCGGTGGAATTTGTCTTCCAGCTCGGCCCGCGACAGGCTGTTGCCCGGATCCCCCTTGGGCTCGTCGATGGCCCAGGGCAGGGTTCGGCCGTCGACCGTCGTCACCAGCACCCGGCCCAGCCAGCGCCGGGGATAGGCGCCGTCGACTTCGGGGTCGAGGGTCATGCCGACCCTGTCGCGAAAGGCGGCAACAGCCGGGTCGGTCAGAGCCAGCTCATGAAACTCCGGCAGCCCGGCCTTGCCATGCACGGCGATCAGGCCGAGCACGGTGCCCATGGAGAACTTGGCCTGGTGCACGGTCTGCGGCACCTTGACCCGGCCCAACACGTCGATGGCGCCCTGGTGCACGCGGGTTTCCACCCGTTCGATCTGTTCGTGGCGCAAGCCTTCCCGTTCCATCAGTTGCAACAGCGCATCGGCGGCCGGGTGGGTGTGCCGGCAGGACGCATGGAACTTGAACGAGGTCTCCACCAGCGCCCAGCGGCTGCCCAGGCGATCGGACAGGCGGGCCGGCTCGGCATCGCTGGACATGCCCGCCGCCAGCCCCTGGTCGCCTTCGAGAATGTTGCGGGCCCCGGTCAGGCCGTCGGCGGTCAGGTACGCCGCCAGCAACCCGTCGGCGGCCGCCTTGGCGGTGTGCAACTGCTTGGAGTCGGCGGCATCACGCAGGAACTCCCAGAGCCCGGCGGCCTGGGTGCCGGCGCTGCCGAGCAGGTGGATGAACCGCTCCTGGTCGAAGTCCATCAGCTTGCCCACGGCCACGGCGGCGGCCAGGGTGCCAACGGTGGCCGTGGTGTGGAAGATACGGTAGTGGGAACGGCCAAGGAATTCGCCGATGCGAATCCCCGCCTCGTAGCCGGCGACCGAGGCCAGCAGCAGCTCGCGACCGGATTTACCGAGATCCTGGGCCGCCGCCAGCGCCGCCGGGAACACCACGGTGGCCGGGTGCAGCACGGAGCTGTTGTGCAGGTCGTCCTGCTCCACCAGGTGGGACGAGGCGGCGTTGACCAGTGCGGCGAAATAGGCCGAGCTGCGCTCGCCGCTGACCAGGATGCCGGCCGGCCCCTGCGCCGGGCCCATCCGGCGCGCATAGGCCTCGAACAGCGGAATCGGATGGGCGCCCTGGCTGGCCAGGGCCGAGCCCAGCCAGTCGAGGAACAGTTCCTCGGTACGGGCCAGCACCGCCTCGGGTACCTGCTCGTAGCGCAGGCCGGCGAGGAATTCGGCCAGGGCTTGGGTATGGCTCATGCGGGGCTCCTCAGAAGCTGCGCGGCAGTTCGAGCAGGTGCTCGGCCACGTAGGACAGGATCAGGTTGGTGGAGATCGGCGCCACCTGGTACAGGCGGGTTTCGCGGAACTTGCGCTCGACATCGTATTCATTGGCGAAACCAAAGCCGCCGTGGGTCTGCAGGCAGGCGTTGGCCGCCTCCCAGCTGGCCTTGGCCGCCAGGTACTTGGCCATGTTGGCCGAGGCGCCGGCGCTCTGCCCCGCGTCGTATTCCTCGCAGGCGCGCCAGCGCATCAGGTCGGCGGCCTCGATCTCGATATGCGCTTCGGCGATTGGGAACTGCACGCCCTGGTTCTGCCCGATCGGCCGGCCGAACACCACCCGGTCGCGGGCGTACTGGCTGGCCTTCTCGACGAACCAGCGGCCATCGCCGATGCATTCGGCGGCAATCAGCGTGCGCTCGGCATTCAGGCCGTCGAGGATGTAGCGAAAGCCCTTGCCTTCCTCGCCGATCAGGCTGCTGGCCGGAATCTCCAGGTTGTCGAAGAACAGCTCGTTGGTCTCGTGGTTGACCATGTTGGCAATCGGCTGCACGGTCAGGCCGTTGCCGATGGCTTCGCGCAGGTCGACAAGAAAAATCGACATGCCTTCGGACTTGCGGGTGACCTCGGCCAGCGGCGTGGTCCGCGCCAGCAGGATCATCAGGTCGGAGTGCTGGATACGCGAAATCCACACCTTCTGGCCATTGATCACATACCTGTCACCCTGGCGCACGGCGGTGGTCTTGATCCTGGTGGTGTCGGTGCCGGTGGTCGGTTCGGTCACCCCCATCGACTGCAGGCGCAGCTCGCCGCTGGCCAGCTTTGGCAGGTAATGGCGCTTCTGCTCGTCGCTGCCGTTACGCAGCAGGGTGAACATGTTGTACATCTGGCCATGGATGGTGCCGGAGTTGCCACCGCAACGGTTGACCTCCTCGAGGATCACCGAAGCCTCGGCCAGGCCCAGGCCGGAGCCGCCATATTCCTCGGGAATCATTGCCGACAGCCAGCCGGCTTCGGTCATGGCCTTGACGAAAGCTTCGGGGAAGCCCTTTTCCTCGTCGATCCTGCGCCAGTATTCGGCGGGAAACCCGGCGCACAGGGCACGCACGCCCTCGCGAATGGCATTGAGTGCTTCGTTCTGATTGGAGTTCATGGGTAGAAGGCCTTTTCTGATTTGTCTTGATCAGTCCGGTGGCGGGCTTTTACTCGAAGTGCACCTGAGCCTGCTGGGCGAGACCGTCGGCATTGCCGGCCCAGAGTTCGGCGACGCCAGGCTCGATGATCCGTCCGCCGACCTCGAAGGGCTGTGGCGCGATCAGCGGGCGCAGACCGCGATAGGAGAAGCGCCGCAACCGGGCCTCGGGGTGGGCGCGACAGAACGCGCGCAGGTTCAGGGTGGCGATCATCGGGCCATGCACCACCAGGCCGGAGTAGCCTTCGGTGCCGGTGACGTAGGGGTAGTCGTAATGGATGCGGTGGCCGTTGAAGGTCACGGCGCTGTAGCGGAACAGCAGGGTCGGCGTCGGCTCCACCGCCTCGTGCCACTGCCCCTGCGGCAGCGTCTCGCCACTGCCCTGCTTGGGCGGGGTCGGCTCGCGGTAAACGATGTCCTGTTCCTCGCGGATCGCCAGCCGGCCATCCTGGAAGTACTCATGGCACACGGTGACGAACAGCAGCGCACCGGTACGGCCCTGCTTTTCCTCGATATGGCGGATGGTGGAAACGCGGGTGGCATCGAAGCCGGCCTTGAGACTGTCGAAGAACTCCAGGCGGCCACCGGCCCACATGCGGTTGCGATTGTCCGCCGGCGGCAGGAAACCACCCCGGGCCGGATGCCCGTCGCCGCCCAGCTGGCTTTCGGGCAGCGGGTCCTGGAAAAAGCACCACTGCCAGAGCGCTGGCAACGCCTCGCCATGGGCCGGCGCATTTTCGCCAAAGGTCGCGGCGATACGCTTGAGCAGGTTGCGGCTCAGTTGATCGTGAGCCTCTTCGCTACGGCCCAGCCAGGCTCTCGGATCCGTCACACTCATGGAAGGTTTCCCCTTGCCGTTTATCGTTGTGCGCCGATGATGCAAGCTGATCGACGTTCCGAGAATTTGCATTTCGATAAACCGGCGTTCGGGTATGCTGAACGCCCAGCGGCCTGTCCGCTTGCCACACGGGCCACGCCCCCTGACTGGAGTCATCCATGCATTTCGACCTGGCGGACCTGCGTCTCTTCATCCATATCGCCGAATCGCCGAGCCTGACCCAGGGCGCCAGGCGCGCCTTCCTCTCGCCAGCTGCCGCCAGCGCGCGGATCAAGGCCCTGGAGGCGCAGCTCGACACCCGCCTGCTGTACCGCGACAGCCGTGGCGTGGAGGTGACCCCCGCCGGCCAGCGGCTGCTGCAGCACGCACGGCTGATCATGCGTCAGGTCGACTACCTGAAAAGCGAATTCACCCACTACGGCAGCGATTCAGCCGGGCATATCCGCATCTTCGCCAACACCACGGCGGTCACCGAGTTCCTGCCGGAGGTGCTGGCCGGGTTTCTCTCGGAACGCCCGGGGGTGACGGTGGACCTGCAGGAGCGGCTGTCGCGGGACATCGTCCGTGGCGTGCTCGACGGCACCAGCGACATGGGCATCATCGCCGGCCCCGTCGAAGCCAGCGGCCTGCAGGTGCTGCACTTCAGCACCGACCGGCTGGTGCTGATCGTTCCGGCCGACCACCCGCTGGCGGGCCAGCCAGCGGTCAGCCTGGGCCAGACCCTGGCCTACCAGCATATCGGCCTGCACGAGGGCAGCACCCTGCTGAGTTTCCTGCGCGAACACGTCGAACGGATCGGCAAGACCCTGTCGCTGCGTATCCAGGTTTCCAGCTTCGAGGCGATCTGCCGGATGGTCGAGGCCGGTGTCGGTATCGGCATCATTCCCGAATCGGCGGCCGTTCGGCACAGCCGAACGATGCAACTGGTGAGCGTGGCGCTGGACGAGCCGTGGGCGATTCGCGAACGCAGCATTCTGGTGCGCGAGCTGGAGGCCCTGCCCGGCACCGTCCGCGCCCTGATCGCAACGCTGATGCCGCCGCCCGCGACATGAACCGGCCCGTGTTGCGGGTTGCACAACACCGGCTTGCGCGGCATGCTTGAGCCATTCCTGCGACAGAACTTTTTACGCCCCAGGCACTCAATCAGTGCATTGATCCATGCCCTTCCCGATAGAGACGCTCATGACTTCGAAGCTGGAACAACTCAAGCAGTTCACCACCGTGGTCGCGGACACCGGCGACCTCGACGCGATCACCCGCCTCAAGCCGGTCGACGCTACCACCAACCCGTCGCTGCTACTCAAGGCCGCCGCCCTGCCGGGCTATGCCGAGCTGCTCCAGAACGCCGTGGCCCAGGCCAAGGGCGATGTCGGCCTGGCCTGCGACCACTTCGCGGTCGCGGTGGGCGCCGGCATTCTCAAGGCGATTCCCGGGCGCATTTCCACCGAGGTCGATGCACGCCTGTCGTTCGACGAAGCCGCGCTGCTGGCCAAGGCCAACCAGTTGATCGAGCTGTACGACAAGGCCGGCGTCGGTCGTGACCGCGTGCTGATCAAGCTGGCGTCCACCTGGGAAGGCATCCGCGCCGCCGAGAAGCTGGAGAAGGCCGGTATCCAGACCAACCTGACCCTGCTGTTCTCCTTCGCCCAGGCCGTGGCCTGCGCCGATGCCGGGGTGTTCCTGATCTCGCCGTTCGTGGGCCGTATCTACGACTGGTACAAGAAGTCCACCGGCAACGAATACACCGGCGCCGACGATCCGGGCGTGCAGTCGGTGACCCGCATCTACAACTACTACAAGTCCAATGACTACAAGACCGTAGTCATGGGCGCCAGCTTCCGCAATCTCAACCAGATCGAACACCTGGCCGGCTGCGACCGCCTGACCATCAGCCCCGACCTGCTGGAGAAACTCTCCCAGGACCAGGGCAACCTGGTACGCAAGCTGACCCCGGGCACCACCGGTGAAGCCCGTCAGAACCTGAACGAGGCGCAGTTCCGCTGGGCCTCCAACGAGGACGCGATGGCGACCGAGAAGCTGGCCGAAGGGATCCGCCAGTTCGCTCGCGACCAGGAGAAGCTGGAAGCCTTGCTGACCCGGTAAGACTTCGGGCCATTCGCGGGCAAGCCCGGCTCCTGCAGGATTACGGCGTTCGCAATTTCGTGTCCGCCATGGATCTGCCGGAGCCGGGCTTGCCCGCGAAAGGGCCAACGAGCCCCGCAACAATCCCGTGACACCGCTATCGCCAGCGCGCCGACTCCCACGGTTTCCTGTGTAGAACCTTCAGTTCCAAGCGCACGTACCCCGGCAACACCTCTTCACAATCCACCGACAATTTCACCATTGAGCCCGTCATGAACCGGTGCCTAAACTCTGGCGCCTGCCTATAAGAGAGACCATCATGACCGTGCCTGATACCTCCTCCAACCCCCGACAGCGCTGGCTGGCCCTGGTAGTACTGTGCCTCGGGGTGCTGATGATCGTGCTCGACACCACCATCGTCAACGTCGCCCTGCCATCGATCAAGACCGACCTGCAGTTCAGCGAAACCGCCCTGGCCTGGGTGGTGAACGCCTACATGCTGACCTTCGGCGGCTTCCTGCTGCTCGGTGGTCGCCTGGGCGACCTGTACGGGCATCGCCGCCTGTTCCTGCTCGGCATCGCCTTCTTCACCCTGGCCTCGCTGGCCTGCGGCATCGCCCAGACCCAGCCCCTGCTGATCTGGGCCCGGGCCTTCCAGGGCCTGGCTGCCGCCGTGGTCACCGCCGTGGCGCTGTCGCTGATCATGGACCTGTTCAGCGAGCCGGCCGAACGCGCCAAGGCCATGGGCGTCTACGGCTTCGTCTGCGCCGGTGGCGGCAGCCTCGGGGCCCTGCTCGGCGGGGTGCTGACCAGCACCCTGAGCTGGCACTGGATCTTCCTGGTCAACCTGCCGATCGGCCTGGCGGTGATCGTGCTGTCGCTGCGCCTGCTGTCCAGGTCTCTCAACCAGCATCCCGAGCGCAGCCTGGATGTGCTCGGCGCCCTGACGGTGACCGCCTCGCTGATGCTGGCGGTGTACGCCATCGTCAATGGCAACGAGATGGGCTGGGGCTCGCCACGCACCCTCGGGCAACTGGCGCTGGCCATCGGCCTGCTGGCGGTGTTCCTGCTGGTCGAGACCCGGGTGAAGGTTGCGCTGATGCCGCTGCGCCTGTTCCGCCTGCGCAACCTGGCGGTGGCGAATGTCGTCGGGGTACTGTGGGCCGCGGCGATGTTCGCCTGGTTCTTTCTCTCGGCGCTGTACATGCAACTGGTGCTGGGCTACACGCCGCTGGAAGTCGGGCTGGCGTTCCTGCCGGCGAACCTGATCATGGCGGTGTTCTCCCTGGGAATCTCGGCCCGGCTGGTGATGCGCTTCGGCATCCGCGGGCCGCTTGCCGCCGGGCTGGGCCTGGCGACGCTCGGCCTGCTGCTGTTCGCCCAGGCACCGGTGGATGGCAACTTCGTCCACGATATCCTGCCGGGTATGGTGCTGCTGGGACTGGGTGCCGGGATCGCCTTCAACCCGCTGCTGCTGGCGGCGATGAACGATGTCGCGCCGTCCGAATCGGGGCTGGCCTCGGGCATGGTCAATACCGCGTTCATGATGGGTGGGGCACTCGGGCTGGCAGCCCTGGCGAGCCTGGCGGCGGCGCGCACGCAACTGCACCTGGGCGCCGGGGTGGCGGAGCTGGTGGCGCTCAATGACGGCTACCAGGCGGCGTTTCTGGCCGGGGCGATGTTTTCCGCGCTGGGTGCCGGAATGGCCGCGACCTTGATGCGGACCCGGACCGGCAGCAACGTCGGCGGCGAAACTCCACTGGCAGTGTAGGGACACCTGTTTGCAGCTTGCAGAGGCAGTTTGGGAGGAGGATTGGTGGAAGCGGCCAAGCCCGTTCCCACAATAACAGGGGGTCAGCAAGCTGGAGGTACCCGGCGTACCCACCTCACCCCGTAGCCTGCTGCTCCTGCGCCTGGCGGATACTGGCCATGAACAGATCGGCCGGCATCGGCCGCCCCAGCAGGTAGCCTTGCAGTGAATTGCAACCCAGGCGGGTGAGGAAGTCGCGCTGCTTGTCGGTCTCGACGCCCTCGGCAACGATCCGCAACCCCAATGCCTGCCCCAGCGCCACAATCGCCGAGACGATCGCGGCATCATCGGAGTCGTGCTCCAGGTCGCGGACAAAGCCCCGGTCGATCTTCAATTCCGTGGCCGGCAGCCGCTTGAGGTACATCAGGCTGGAGTAGCCGGTACCGAAGTCATCGATGGACAGATCCACGCCCATTTCCGAGAGCTGGCGCAGTACCGTCATGCTCGCGTCGGCATCGCTCATGGTGGTGGTTTCGGTGATTTCCAGGGTCAGGCTGTTGGCCGGCAGATGGTGCCGGGCCAGGGCACTGGCGACACTGGCCACCAGCCCGGAGTGGCAGAACTGCTGGGCCGACAGGTTCACGGCGATACGCCAGTCCCGGTAGCCCTGTTCGTACCACTGGCGCATCTGTCGACAGGCTTCGTTCAACACCCATTCACCGATCGGGATGATCAGGCCGCTCTTCTCCGCCAGGGTGATGAAGGCGTCCGGCATCATCAGCCCCTGCTCGGGGTGCTGCCAGCGCACCAGCGCCTCGGCACCGATCGGCAAGCCGCTCACGGCGTCGAACTTGGGCTGGTAGTGCAGGCGGAACTGCTCGCCCGTCTCCAGCGCCTGGCGCAGGTCCTGCTGCAGCTTGAGCTTCTTGCGGGCATTGCCGTTCATCGAGGCGTCGAAGAAGCAGTAGCCATTCTTGCCCGCACCCTTGGCGTGGTACATCGCCGCGTCGGCGTTCATCAGCAGCTCTTCGGCGGTGCGGCCA
This sequence comes from Pseudomonas sp. Tof1, assembly GCF_055390395.1. NCBI lineage: Bacteria > Pseudomonadati > Pseudomonadota > Gammaproteobacteria > Pseudomonadales > Pseudomonadaceae > Pseudomonas > Pseudomonas sp. Tof1. The sequence continues at coordinate 3,911,455 of NZ_AP024344.1, forward strand.
CTGCCGGGATACAGCACGATCCCAATGCTCGCGGAGATCTGCAGATCCTGTTCGGCCACCTGGAACACCTGGGAAATCAGGCTGACCTGACGCGTGGCCACCTGCAGCGCGTCATCCTGCTCGGACAATTGCGCCAGCAGGACGAACTCGTCGCCCCCGATCCGGGCCAGGGTATCCTGGGAGTGCAAGTCGTCACGCAGGCGATGGGCGACGGCACGCAGCAACTGGTCGCCCACATGATGGCCGAAGGCATCGTTGACCGGCTTGAAACCGTCCAGATCGATGAACATCAGCGCGAAACACCCCCCTTCGGCACTCGCCTTGTGCATCGCCTGGTCGATGCGGTCGGCCAGCAGTATCCGGTTCGGCAGGCCGGTGAGGTTGTCGTGCAGGGCCAGTTGGGTCAGTTCCTGGTTGGCCAGGGTCAGGGAGTCGGCCAGGTCGGCGGTGCGCTCCTCCAGCCGGGCATCGAGCACCGAAGTCAGCAAAGCGATCGACAGCACCGCCAGGCTGGTCACCAGCACCAGGTTGTCCAGGCCCTTGACCGCTAGGCCACTGGCTGCCGCGCCGCAGAAACTGCCTTCGGGGAAGTTCGCCGCGGCCATGCCGGTGTAGTGCATGCCGACGATGGCCACGCCCATGATCACCGCGGCACCGCTGCGGGCCAGGCGGATATAGGGCGTGTTGCGGCGCAGGTGGAAGGCGATCCACAGCGCCGCCGCCGAAGCGCTGACGGCGATCAGCAGCGAGGCACCGAACAGGGTCGGGTCGTAGTCGATGCCGGGCTGCATCCGCATGGCCGCCATGCCGGTGTAGTGCATGGCGCTGATGCCGGCGCCCATGATCAGCGAGCCGAACGCCAGTTGCATCAGCGGCAGGCGCGGCTGGCTGACCAGCCACAGGGCAAAACCGCTGGACAGAATGGCGATCAGCAGTGACAAGGCGGTGATCGGCCCGTCGTAGCCCAGCTCGATCGGCAGGCGGAACGCGAGCATGCCGACGAAGTGCATCGACCAGATCCCCACGCCCATGGCCAGGGCGCCCCCGGCCATCCACAGGTAGACCGCCCGTCCGCTGGCGGTGGCAATCCGCCCGGCCAGATCCAGGGCGGTATAGGAAGCCAGGATCGCCACGCAGAGCGACATGAGGACCAGCGACGATGAATAACTGCCAATGAGCATCGAAATACCCTGAAACCTCATGCCGGAGCCACCTCCGGACTACCAAAAAGGCGCCGATTCTACCCGCTTCGCCGCCAGGCGCACGGGAAAGATCGACTCATCAGCAAGCCCCCTGTGTCCTCTCCATGACACCCTCCTGCAAACGCACCAGAAACAGCCGGGTCACCCGCCGCTCCCGTACCGCGACCACGGTCATCCGCCACCCCGCCCACTGCACCTGATCGCCGACCATCGGCAGTCGATCCAGCAGGCTCATCACCAGCCCGGCCAGCGTCTGGTAATCCTCGGTGGCCCGGGCCTCGATCCCGAGGCGCTGCCGCGCGCGGCTCAGGGTCATGGCCCCGCTGACCTGGAAACCCTGCGCTTCCTCAACCACCTCGGGACCCTCCACCTCACTGGCATCGGGCAACTCGCCGGCGATCGACTCAAGGATGTCGGTCATGGTCAGCAGACCGACGAAATCACCGAACTCGTTGACCACGAACGCGATATGGGTCGAGGCCTGGCGCATCTGCTCCAGGGCGTTGAGCACAGAGTAGCTGTCTAACAGGTTTATCGCCCGGCGAGCCAAAAACTCCAGTCCCGGTTCAGTCCCGTCCAGGTAGGCCTTGAGCAGCTCCTTCTTGTGCACGAAGCCCAGCGGCTCGTCGACCGCCCCCTGGCGGATGAGCGGCAGGCGAGAGTACGACGAACGGATCAATTTCTCCCGAACGAGCGCCGGGCTGTCGGCGACGTCCAGGGTGTCGACCTGCGCCCGCACCGTCATCAGCGTGCGGATAGGCCGCTCGGCCAGTTGCAGCACGCCGCTGATCATCACCCGCTCACTGCGCTCGAACGGCACCTGGGCCTCGTCCGCCGAAGGCTCAAGCAGGTCGGCGATCTCCTCGCCCACTTCCTCGCTGGACAACCGTCGTCCACCGAGCATGCGCAGCACCGCATGGGCGGTACGCTCACGCAGCGGCCGCTGGCCGTGGGCCGAGCGCTTGCGCCGGGCGCGGGCCACCTGGTTGAACAGCTCGATCAGCACCGAGAAGCCAATGGCCGCGTACAGGTAGCCCTTGGGAATGTGCAAGCCCAGGCCCTCGGCGGTGAGGCTGAAACCGATCATCATCAGAAAGCCCAGGCACAGCATGATCACCGTCGGCCGCTCGTTGACGAAACGGGTCAACGGCTTGCTGGCGACGATCATCAGGCCGATGGAGACGATCACCGCGATCATCATCACCGACAGTTCCTCGACCATGCCGACGGCGGTGATCACCGCATCCAGGGAGAACACCGCATCGAGCACCACGATCTGCGCGACGATCGGCCAGAACAGCGCGTAGCCGCCATTCGCCGAGCGCTGGCTGACGTGCCCTTCCAGCCGCTCATGCAACTCCATGGTGGCCTTGAACAGCAGGAACACGCCGCCGAACAGCATGATCAGGTCGCGGCCGGAAAAACTCTTGCCCAGCACCTCGAACAGCGGCTGGGTCAGGGTCACCATCCAGGCGATGCTGGCCAGCAGGCCCAGACGCATCAGCAACGCCAGGGACAGACCGATGACACGGGCGCGGTCGCGCTGGTGCGGCGGCAACTTGTCCGCCAGGATCGCGATGAACACCAGGTTATCGATACCCAGCACCAGTTCGAGGAAAATCAGGGTCAACAGGCCAAGCCAGGCCGTGGGGTCAGCCAACCATTCCATGAAAAATGCGCTCCCTTAGTGGATTCGAACAGAGGTGCACGACGGTATCGAGCCCGGGGACGGCCAGGAGACGACGCGGCAACAGAGGAAAAGACGCTCGACAGGGGGGATTGCCGGGCCTGGCGCACCACCGGGGCGCGTGCATGAAGAAAAGCGTGAGGGGACGACCGGGAGGTTCCGCGAGGGTGTTCATGTACAACCTGAGTGACTAATAGGGAAATAAATCCTACATGACCCCGGAGAACCGCCTGACAGGCAAACTATTTCAAATCATGAAAGCGCAGCGCGCGACGGTTACCGCTCAGCGCGGAAATCCTGGCGAACCCGTTCGATATAGCGGGCCACCGCCGGCGCCTTTTCGAAACGCCGATGAATCAGCGACAGCCAGGATGTCGCCTGACAGCCGACGATCGGTCGATAGACCACATTCGGCAGGTTGACGTGACCGATCACCGACTCGGGCACCACCGCCACCCCCTGGCCCAGCGAGACCGCGGCAATCACCGCCACCAGTCCACCGGGCTGCGGCCCGAGGTGCGGCGCGTAGCCGCCCTGGGCTGCGACCTGCAGGGTACCGTTGATCTGCTCCGGCAGCACGAAGGTCTCGTTCTGCAGATGCTCGGCAGCGATGTTCCGCAAGCGGCACAGCCAACTGTCGTCCGCCAGCGCCAGCACGAAGCCCTCGGCATTCAGGCGCACCGCCTCCACCGCCTCGGGCAGCGACATCGGCGAACGCACGTAGCCGATATCGAAACGCCCTTCGGCGATCAGCCCCGGCAGCGCCGCCATGGGACTTTCCCGCACGTTCAGGCTGACATCGGTGAAATCGCGGACATAGGCCTTGACCTGCTGTTGCAGCACGCCCGAGTACACCGCCGAGGCGACATAGCCGATCTCGATATGGCCGATCTCGCCCCGTCCGGCGCGCTGGGCATTGCGCTGGGCGAACTCGAACTGGCGCACGGTCGCCTCGGCCTCGGGCAGCAACGCCGCGCCGGCCTCGGTCAGGCTGACCTCGCGTGGCCCGCGCTGGAACAGGCGGGTCCCGAGAGCGCTTTCCATATCCTGGATCTGCCGGGTGAGGGTCGGTGGGGCGATATCCAGCTGTTCCGCCGCCCGGGTGAAGTTGCGCTGCCGGGCCACGGCGAGGAAATAGCGGAAATGACGGATTTCCATGGTCATTAGCTCAAAGGTAACGAAGTGCCAAGGCCAGCCTAACGCAGACGGGTTTTGCCCACGATAAGCTGCTCTCACCGCCACAGTAGAGAAGCCTGAACATGCCCGTCAAATACCTTTCACCCTTATTCTTCAGCCACTGCGACCGGCCTGGGCTTGCAATGACCGCCTCCCCCACCGTCATTGCCTTCAAGGCAATCATGCACAGCGAGGCCTCGAAGACCAGCGCTGCCACCCTGCCCGTGCAGGCCCGGCCGTGAGCCGGGTGAGCCCGCGACTGACATTGCTCACGGCGTCCGGCGTCTGCTCGCTGATTGTCCTGGACACCAATATCGTCGCCGTGACCCTGCCGAGCATCGCCCGCGACCTGGGCGCCGATTTCACCGCGATCGAATGGGTGGTCAGCGCCTACATGCTGGCCTTCGCCGCCCTGCTGCTGCCCGCTGGCAGCATCGCCGACCGCTTCGGGCGCAAAAAGACCCTGCTCTGGGGCCTGGGCCTGTTCATCCTCGCCTCCCTGGGCTGCGGCGCGGCGCCCGACAGCCTGTTCCTCGATATCGCGCGGGCGGTCAAGGGCGTCGGTGCCGCGCTGTTGCTGACCTCGGCGCTGGCGACCATCGGCCACACCTTTCATGACGAGGTCGAGCGCGCCCGCGCCTGGGCCTTCTGGGGGGCCTGCATGGGCCTGGCGATGACCGCCGCGCCGACGGTCGGCGGGCTGATCACCGAGTACCTGGGCTGGCGCTGGATCTTCTTCATCAACCTGCCCATCGGCCTGCTGCTGGTGGCGCTGGTCCGCCATGCGGTCGCGGAATCGCGCGACAGCCAGTCGGCGCGTCTCGATCCCTGGGGCAGCCTGGCCTTCAGCGGTGCGCTGCTGTGTCTGATCTGGGGGCTGATCGAGGCCAACCGGATCGGCTGGAGCCACCCGCTGACCAGTACCCGCCTGCTCGCCGGCGGCGCCCTGCTGGGGGTGTTCGTGCTGGTCGAGCGCGTGCAGAAACGGCCGATGGTCGACCTGCAGCTGTTTCGCCATCCGCGCTTCATCGGCGCCCTGCTCGGCATGTTCGCCTATGCCGGCTGCGCCCAGGTGATGATGACGCTGTTGCCGTTCTACCTGCAGAACGGCCTGGGGCTGTCGGCGATCGACTCGGGGCTGGGCATGCTGCCCTTCGCCCTGACCATGCTCATCTGCCCGCGCATCGGCGTGAGGCTGGCGTCGCGACTGCAACCGGCAACCCTGATGGCCACCGGGCTGGCCCTGGTCGGCTGCGGCAACCTGCTCAGTGCCTGGGCGGTTTCCAGCGGCGGCTACCCGGGCTTCGGCCTGGCGATCGCGGTGACCGGCGCCGGTGCCGGGTTGCTCAACGGCGACACGCAGAAAAACATCATGGCCTGCGTGCCCCGCGATCGGACGGGCATGGCCTCGGGCCTGAGCACCACCATGCGTTTCAGCGCGATCGTGCTGGCCATCGGGGTCTTCGGCGCCGTGCTGGCCGGGCATACCCGGGATCTGCTGCACGCCCGTCTCGCCAGCCAGGCCAGCCTCTGGCTCGACCGGGCCCAGGAGATCGCTTCGCGAGTGGTGGCCGGTGACATGCAGGCGGCCATGGCGACGCTACCGGAAGCGGCCCGTCCGGCGGTGCAACCGTTGGCGCACCAGGCCTTTGTCGGCGGTTTTGGTACGGTACTCTGGCTGGCGGGCCTGCTGGCACTGCTGGGCGCCGTGGTGGTCGGCACCCTGATGCGCAAGCCGCTGCCCGGCACGCAGGCGCTGACCCTGGTGCGCGAGTAACGGCTTCGCAGAGGGCCGGGGCGCAAGGCTTGCCCGGCCCTGTTCAGCCGTCCAGGGGCCCTGCCAGCGACGTCATCAGGCGTTCGGCATTCTCCCGGCACGACACATCCGCCGGCTTGTTGCGGATGCTGTTCACCACGCCGAGCAGTTGCAGCTTGCTCTGGGCCAGGCGCGCCTGCATGGACTCGATCTGGCCGATCTTGCGCTCCAGGCTGGCAATCATTTCATCATGGTCCCAGGTCCCGGGCTCGCTGGTCGGCACCAGTGCACGCAACTCTTCCAGGCTGAAGCCGGCCTGCTGCGCGCACTGGATGATCGACAGGGTCTGCAACACCTCGGGCGGGTATTCGCGATAGCCGTTGGCCTGGCGACGAACCTTGTGGATCAGCCCCTGGGCCTCGTAGAACCTGATCTTCGAGGCCGCCAGGCCACTGCGTTGGGCCAGTTCACCGATTTTCATGGAAATCCTCGCAGCGGCTATTGACATTAAACCTTACTTTAAACTTAGCCTGAGCCCTCCACTACCCCGGAGTCAAGCATGTCACCCTTCCAGGCATTGTCGTTACCCAACGGCGTACAGATCCCCAATCGCATTGCCAAGGCCGCCATGGAGGAAAACATGGCCGACCTGGACAATGCCCCTTCCCAACCCCTGATGGAACTCTATCGCGCCTGGGCCGACGGCGAAGCGGGCCTGCTGCTGACCGGCAACGTGATGATCGACCGCCGGGCCATGACCGGCCCCGGCGGCGTGGTGCTGGAGGATGAACGCCACCTGGGGAAATTCCACCAGTGGGCGGCCATCGGCAGGGCCAGAGGGGCGCAGTTCTGGGTGCAGCTCAACCACCCCGGCCGCCAGACCCCGGCCAATCTCGGCCAGGCCACCCTGGCGCCTTCGGCGGTGTCCCTGGAGATGGGCGAGTTTTCCAGAATGTTCGCCCAACCCCGGCCCATGAGTGAAGCCGATATCGACGAGGTGATCGCCCGCTTCGCCCGCAGCGCCCGATTGGCCGAACAGGCAGGCTTCACCGGTGTACAGATCCATGCCGCCCACGGCTATCTGCTCAGCCAGTTCCTCTCACCGCTGAGCAACCGTCGCAGCGACCGCTGGGGTGGCAGCCTGGAAAACCGCGCCCGCCTGCTGCTGGAGGTGGTGAAGGCGATTCGCGCCGAGGTGGCGCCGAGCTTCTGCGTGGCGGTGAAACTCAACTCGGCGGACTTCCAGCGTGGAGGGTTCGACGCCGACGACGCCCGCCAGGTCATCGAATGGCTCAACGCCCTGCCGGTGGATTTGGTCGAACTGTCTGGCGGCAGCTACGAGGCGCCGGCCATGCAGGGCGAAGCGCGTGACGGCCGGACGCTGGCACGCGAGGCGTACTTCCTGGAAATGGCCGGTGAGCTGGCGAAAGTCGCGACGATGCCGCTGATGGTCACCGGCGGCATCCGCCGCCTGCCTGTGGTCCAACAGGTACTCGACAGCGGCGTCGCCATGGCCGGCATCGGTACCGCGTTGGCCGTGGAGCCCAACCTGCCCCGTCACTGGCGCGAAGGCCGCGACAGCCACCCGCAACTGCCACCGATCCGCTGGAAGAAAAAGCCGCTGGCGGCGTTGGCAAACATGGCGGTGGTGAAGTTCCAGCTCAAGCGCCTGAGCCAGGGGCGCCGGACCAGACCCGAGGTTTCACCGGCCTGGGCCCTGGTACTGGACCGGTTGTTCATCGGGCGCCGGACGCGGCAGTATCGGGCGGCGATGAAGCGCCAGCGGTGATGCGTCTGGCGGGGCGCTTTCGCGGGCAAGCCCGGCTCCTACAAGTTTGCGCCATACACAAGAGCATCGTTCGGCCACACTCTTTAGGAGCCGGGCTTGCCCGCGAAAGCGCTGGACAAATGACCGCCGGGCTCGGCCCTGGCCCCTGTCAACGCCCGGCAAACCGCAACCGCGACAACATCCTCAGGTCCCCATCCTTGTAGTACGCATCGCTCCAACTGTCATCCGGTGCCAGCGGTTGCACCTGCTTGAGCGCCAGCTTCTTCGCGTAATAGCGAAACCGGTAATGCTCATAGAAACGCAGGATCTCCAGCCCATACCGATCCGCCAGGTCGACATCGCCGCGAATCACCAGGAAGTTCTCATCGTTGCCCTCACTGGCCCCGACGCTGAGGTTATGACTGCCACTGATGATGGTCGGGGCATCGGTGGTGAAGTCGGTGACGATGGCCTTGGTGTGCACCAGCAGGCGCCCCTTCTGCCCCTTGAGGCCCTCCTTGATCCAACCCTCCAGGCCACTGCCGAGCAGCGCCGTGGCGACGAAATCGTCGGTGCGGTCGGCGTGAATACCGGAGATGCTGCTGGCCGTGTTCTGCAGACCGAAACGCAGCACGTCGTCATGGGGCTTGCCGAGCAGGGCGTCGAGAATATCCTGGGGCAAGGCGAAGGCCGTGGCAAACAGCACGTCCTTCTGCGCCGCCGTGATGATCTGCACGAACTCCGCCAGGTCCGCCCGGCCAGTGCGCGGAGAGAAACCGGCGAACAGCGGCTGGCCGGGGTCCATGGGATTATTTTGAGTGATCCATTTGCGAGTCGCCGCCACATCCGCCGGCGCCGCCCAGATCTGTTCGAAAACCTGGCTGTATTCGGTCGCCAGGCGCTGGTCGTCGAGGATATGAATCACGTTGGCCTGGCGGTACACGCCATTGGCGGTGAAGTTGGTGCTGCCGCACAGCACCGCCGCAGGCTGATACTCGCCAGCGGCGTCGCGCTGGCTGAGGACGATGAACTTGTCGTGGAAGATCTTGCTGGTGACCCGCCCGCGCTTGCTCGCGGCCGGAATCGCCGCCAGGCTCTGCTCGTTCAGCGCGGTGTCCTCGTCCCCGACCTTGGCGTGATACAGCACGCGGATGCGCGCGCCGCGGGCGTTGGCCGCATTCACCGCCTCGACGATCGCCGGCAACTGGTATTCGTAGATGGCGATATCCAGCCCCCACTGCGCATCCCGGGCGCGGGCGATGAAACCGAGCAGCGCCTCCAGCAGACCGTTTTCCAGCCACAGGCGGGCGGCGTCCGGCCATTGCTCGATCGGCAGGTCCTTCTGGCCGGTCAGTTGCTGGTCCAGCTGAGGAAACTTGCGCTCGAACCCCTGGCTCGCCGCCACCGCCCGGTTGAAGATCACCCGCTGGTTCTTCGGCATACCGTTGTCGGTGGTCACGCTGATCGCCAGCGACTCGTCCAGTCGCGGCGCAGCCGGTGTGCCATAGGCCAGGTGCACGCGGTAGTTGCAGGTGCTACCGGGCTCGACGTTGTAGTCGGCCCAGCGGAATTTCTGCAGCGGTGCGACATCACTGGGGGTGGCGTGATACTGGGGGAAGGTGTGCTCCCTGCCGGGAAAGGTCAGGCTGTTGAACAGGAACCGCCAGGGCTTGTCGCCCACCTGGCGCTCGATGGCAAACCCGAGCAGGCCGGCACGGCGTGACTCGGCCAGGTCGAAGGCCAGCAACACCCCGCTGGTGCCGGCATACGCCTTGACCCGGAAATCGTCCTGGGCATTGCTTTGAAGTACGCGCATGCATCACATCCTTGAGAGATCGGCTGGAGAGGAGAAGGCTAGCCAACTTTGTCGACAGTATGCCTACCGGCCCATGAAATGAAACATTCAGCACCCAGATACAAGCACCAGGCCGCGCCGGGCTCTAGGCTGATCGATGATCCGCGGCGGGCTGACACCCTCCTGCGGTTTTCCTTCCCGAACCCGAAAGGACCTTTCATGGAATCCTCCTTGCACCCCAGCGTGGCCCCGGCCCTGAGCTTCAATGGCGGCTTCGTCGACACCCTGGGCTTTCTCGCCCTGCAGGGCCTGTTCACCGCCCATGTCACCGGCAACTTCGTGACCCTGGGAGTGAGCATCGTCCATGGCGCCTCCGGCGCTCTGTCCAAGCTGATCGCGCTGCCGGTTTTCGTGCTGGTGGTGGGCCTGACGCACCTGGCCGCCGTAGCGATTCACCGCCGCGGCCTGGTGCCGTTGCGCCTGCTGCTGGTGGCTCACACGCTGATGCTCGCCGCCTTTGCCGGGCTGGCGATCTGCTGGGGCCCGTTCGCCGACGGCGACAGCACCACGGCGCTGATCACCGGCATGACCGGCGTCGCCGCCATGGCGGTGCAGAATGCGATTTCCCGCCAGCACCTCAAGGGCGCGCCGCCGACCACCCTGATGACCGGCAACGTCACCCAGTTCGCCATCGATGTGTTCGCCCTGTGGGGTGAGCATGACCCGGCGCAACGGGCGACGATCCGCCAGCGTCTGAAGCCGATCTGCACCACCCTGCTGGCCTTCGCCGCCGGCTGCGTCAGTGCCGCGCTGCTGTATCTGGCGACGGGGCTGTGGGGGTTGCTGCTGCCGGTGGTGGTGGCCATCGGGGTTTGCCTGAATACCCATCACAAGGATCAATTGCGCACCTGAACACCGGCCGGGCACACCGATCGCCCGGCGTCTCCCCCCGTGGTGCTTATCTCCCCCGATGACCAGGGCACCGGCCGTCAGCGAATGCCGTAGCGGCAAATTGCCATTCCACCAAAACCCAACAATACTGGGTATCGAATGGAAACTGCGGGATAAGGCTTGAGGGCCCATTCGCTGGCAAGCCAGCGAATGGGCCGGCACTACCGCCACATGATCAACTGCCCCCCCTCTGGAGTAACCGCTACATGGATGTACGCCACCTGTTCCAACCTTCGCTGCTCGCCCTCTGCCTGCTGGCCGGCGCCGCCCAGGCCCATGTCCACGGCGGTGCCGAAGAATCCAAGAGTTTCGTCCCGGCCCCGCCCGACGAACCCTACGAGCGCAGCCTGCTCGAGTGTGTCAGCGACCAGGACACCCAGCCGGCCCGGTTGCTCTCCGGCCTGGGCGGCACCCGCTACCCGCTGGTCGCCCTCAAGGACGCCGACAAGGTCGAAGCCTTCTACAGCCAGGGCATCGCCCTGCAGTACGGTTTCAACTTCGCCGAGGCCATCCGTGCCTTCTACCAGGCCAGCCGCGTCGACGAGGGCTCGGCGATGCCGTACTGGGGCATCGCCTTGTCGGCCAACTCGAACATCAACAGCGACGCCACCCTCGGCTGCGATCGCCTGGCCTATCGCTCGGCCCAGATCGCCCTCGAAAAGGCCAAGGCGCGCCAGGCTGATCCGCTCGCCAAAGACAAGTTCAGCCCCCGGCAATTGCAGCGCGAAGTCGACTACGCCAGTGCGTTCCTGAGCCTGTACACACTCAAGGAGGGCAAGGTACTCCTCGGCAGGGAGGGCAACGAGCGCTACGCCGAGGCCATGAAAAAGCTGTCGCAGACCTACTTCGACGACCTGGATGCCGCCACCCTGTACGCCGATGCCCTGCTCAACCTGGAACCGTGGAAATGGTGGAAAGGCTCCGCGGCGACCTCCAACGACGTCGAGCCGACCCAGCACGCCTACGAGGCCCTGCAGGTACTCAACCGGGTGCTGGTCCAGGATCAGTTCCACACCGGCGCCAACCACTTCTACATCCACGCCATCGAAGAATCGCCCTTCCCCGCCAGCGGTCTGCCGATGGCCGAGCGCTTTCGCGACCAGAACCCGGCGATCGGCCACCTGGTGCACATGGCATCGCACATCTACCAGCGCATCGGCAACAACGCCCTGGCCAGTGTCACCAACTACACCGCGGTGTCGGTCGATCGCGCCTACACCCATCAGGTCAACCCGCAAAGCCCCTACCCGCTGCACTACCTGGGGCACAACATCCACTTCCTGACCTGGACCCTGTCCATCGAGGGCCGGCAGAACGAAACGATGAACATGGCCGAGGAACTGGTGGAAAACACCACCCGCTACGCCGCGCTGGATTTTCTCTGCAAGCAGTACCCTGACGAGATCGCCACCAAATCCGACTACTTCTACGCCGTACCCTATTACTTCGCCGTACGCTTCCAGGACTGGGACGCGCTGGCGCGGATCGAGCCGAAAATCATCGCCGGCCTCAAGACCATCAACGACACCTGCACCGCCGCGACCAAGGGCAGTCAGACACCCTGGGTGGAACTGACCGCTCCTTACACCCAGGCCATGAAGGCCTATGCCGACGCCTACAAGCAACTGGCCCAGCCAGGAGCCGACAGCGGTAAGGCAGGTGAGGCACTCAAGGGATACTGGCAGACGGTCGACAACAGCCTCAAGGGTGACAAGCCCCTGAAGTACGGCAACAACGACGCCCTCCAGCTGTTCCGTATCGCCAACCTGATCCTGCTGAACAGGGCCCAGGCCAGCAGCCAGGGCAAGCTGGACCTGATGGCCCTCAAGGAAAGTGCCGCCCAGGTGCTCACCAAGGCACCACAACAGGACCTGCTCACCGACCTGAAGGCCCTGCAGGGCGACAACCCGGCCCAGGTGATCGCCGCCTGGCGCAAGGCGGTCGAGATCCAGGACCAACTGGCCTACAACGAGCCGCCGGACTGGTACTACACCCTGCGTGAATCCCTCGGCTATGCGCTGCTGGAACAGCAGCAGTACGCCGACGCCGAGCAGGTGTTTCGCGAAGATCTGGCACAGAACCGCCTCAGCGGCCGCTCGCTCAACGGGTTGAAGCTGAGCCTGGAGAAACAGCCGGGCAAGAGCGTGCCCGCGCTGCTCGACGAGCAGCTGCAGACCGCCTGGCGCAACGCGACCATCAGTGCCGCGCCATACTGACTATCTGCGTTTGTAGCTCTTGCTGCCACCGGGCGTCAGGCGGTAGATCCCAACTCGGGGCCCGGTGCAGTAACTGCCATTGCCGCCTCAACCCGGCATGCATTGGAAGTCGCCGGTATGGGCCACTTCCTTGCCATGAGCGTCCAGCAGGCGAGCACTGACTTCCTGGCCCAGGCTCGACTCCACCAGCTTGTAGTGTTCACCGGCCTTGAACTGTTTGTAGGAGACCTCTCCCGAACAGTCTTCCTGATTACCATCGCCGACCGGAATCTCCACCAGCATCACATCCAGCTTGTGGGATCCGGGCGTCACTTCGAAGAAGCGTCCGTCATCGATCGGCTTGCCATCAACCTTCTCGGCCAGCAGGTCATTCGGCGCTTCCTCCTGCAGCCCGATCCAGGCCTGGTGCGGGTCAGCCTTGGGCATTGGGCCGGCGCAGGCCGAAAGCAGGACGGCCAGGCCCAGGGTGGGAAGCAGCATCAGCGGTTTGAGTGTCATGCAGGGTCACCTCGAAGATAAAAGAGCCGTCAGATGCAGGAGAACAGATGGGACTGGGCCAAAGGCTTGCCGTGGTCGTTGACCAGGATCGCGCCGACATCGCTGCCCGAACCGGACTGCACCAGGTGGTACTGCCTGCCAGCCTTGAACTGGTCGTACTCGACATGCCCGGTGCACTCCGGCTGGTCGAGGTCACCGTTGGCGCCCTGGATCAGGGTCACTTCCAGATCATGCTTGCCGGGCGCCACTTCGAAATAGCGGCCGTCGTCCACCCGCTTGCCGTCCACCCGTTCCGCCATCAGGTTGTCGCTCGACTGGCCCTGCAGGCCGATCCAGGCCTCGCTCGGGTCAGCCTTGGGCAGGGGGCCGGCACAGGCCGAGAGCAGGCAGACCAGGCCCAGGGTCGGAATCAGCAGCAGCGGTTTGTGGTTCATCGTATGAACTCCTCTCACATTCATCTGGGGTTTCGGTAGACGGGATCGCCGTCGGATCGGCGCCAAGAGTGGCGAGATAGAGCGGTTTTCACAAATGAAGGGAAATGAAGGGAATTTAAGTCGTTACCTAAAAGATCCTTCATGTTGGTGAAAGCCAAACGTTAGGTTCCAGCGGCAAGACTGCCGGGGTTTGCAATTCCACTCCCCGGAGGTTCAAGGCATGCTCGGGCTGGTAAAGACCGCACTGCTCAAGCCGTACACGTTCATCGTGTTGGCGATTTTCATCTGCATCATCGGGCCGCTGGCGGCCCTGCGTACGCCCACTGACGTGTTTCCCGATATCGGCATCCCGGTGGTGGCGGTGGTCTGGCAGTACAACGGCCTGTCCCCCGACGACATGGCCGGCCGGGTGATCTATACCTACGAGCGCTCGCTGAGTACCACGGTCAACGACATCGAGCACATCGAGTCGCAATCGTTGCCCGGCATGGGCATCGTCAAGATCTTCTTCCAGCCCGGCGTCGATATCCGCACCGCCAACGCCCAGGTGACAGCGGTGTCGCAGACCGTACTGAAACAGATGCCGCCGGGCATCACTCCGCCGCTGATCCTCAACTACAACGCCTCGACAGTACCGATCCTGCAGATGGCATTCTCCAGCCCAACCCTGTCGGAAGCGAAAATCCGCGACCTGGTGCAGAACAACATCCGCCTGCCGTTGACCTCGGTACCCGGCCTGGCCCTGCCGACCCCGATGGGCGGCAAACAGCGCCAGATCACCCTCGACCTCGATCCCCAGGCGCTGGCCGCCAAGGGTCTGTCGGCCCAGGACGTCGGCAATGCGCTGGCGGCGCAGAACCAGATCATCCCGGTGGGGACCGCCAAGCTCGGCCCCTACGAATACACCGTGCTGCTCAACAACAGCCCGAAGGTGATCGACGAACTCAACGACCTGCCGATCAAGACCGTCGACGGTGCACTGATCACCATCGGCCAGGTGGCCCACGTACGTGACGGCTCGCCGCCACAGACCAACGTCGTGCGGGTCGACGGCCGGCGGGCAGTGCTGATGCCGGCGATGAAGAACGGCAACATCTCCACCCTGTCGATCGTCGACGGCATCCGCAGCATGCTGCCGCTGATCAACGAGACCCTGCCGCCAGAGTTGAAGACCTCGCTGCTGGGCGATGCCTCGGTGTTCGTGAAGGAATCGGTGGGCAGCGTGGCCCGTGAAGGGATCATCGCCGCCCTGCTGACCAGCGCGATGATCCTGCTGTTCCTCGGCAGCTGGCGCTCGACCCTGATCATCGCCGCCTCGATCCCGCTCGCGGTGCTCTCGGCCATCGCGCTGCTGGCGGCCACCGGCCAGACCCTCAACGTCATGACCCTCGGCGGGCTGGCGCTGGCGGTGGGGATCCTGGTGGACGATGCGACGGTGACCATCGAGAACATCAACTGGCACCTGGAACAGGGCAAGGCGGTGAAGACGGCGATTCTCGACGGCGCCAGACAGATCGTCGGCCCGGCGTTCGTCTCGCTGCTGTGTATCTGCATCGTGTTCGTGCCGATGTTCATGCTGCAGGGCATCGCCGGCTACCTGTTCCGGCCAATGGCCCTGGCGGTGATCTTCGCCATGGCCAGCTCGTTCATCCTGTCGCGGACCCTGGTGCCGACCCTGGCGATGTTCCTGCTCAAGCCCCACGTGCTCGAGGGCGGTCCCGGCCACCATCCGGAAGATGCGTTCATCAATCATCACGAAGGCGATCAGCACGGTCGCCAGCGCCATGCGCTGCTGCAGGGCCTGCTGAACTTCCAGCAGAGCTTCGAGCGCGGCTTCTCCGCCGTGCGCGACGTCTACCATGGTCTGCTGACCCTCGCCCTGGGTTGCCGCCGGCGCTTCGTGCTCGGTTTCCTCGGCTGCGTGCTGGCCTCCTTCGCCCTGCTGCCGAGTCTGGGCGAGGACTTCTTCCCGGCCACCGACGCCGGCGCCCTGGCCCTGCATGTGCGGCTGCCACTGGGCTCGCGGATCGAGGAAAGCGCCGCGGCCTTCGACCGTATCGAGGCACGGATTCGCGAGATCATTCCCGCCGAGGAGCTGGAGAACATCGTCGACAACATCGGCATCCCGCTGAGCGGCATCGACATGGCCTATAGCAGCAGCGGTACCATCGGCCCGCAGGACGGCGATATCCAGGTGACGCTCAAGCCCGGTCACAAGCCGACCGCCGACTACGTCAAGCAACTGCGCAGCGCCCTGCCGGAAAGCTTCCCCGGCAGCCAGTTCGCCTTCCTGCCCGCCGACATCAGCAGCCAGATCCTCAACTTCGGTGCCCCGGCGCCGCTGGACGTGAAGATCTCCGGCCGCAGTGCCGAGGAGAACCGCAAGTTCGCCGTGGAACTGCAGCGTCGCCTGCAACACGTGCCGGGCATCGCCGACCTGCGGATCCAGCAGTCCGAGGGGTATCCGTCGCTGCAGGTAAACGTCGACCGGATGCGCGCCAAGGGCCTGGGAATCACCGAACGTGACGTCACCAACAGCATGGTCGCCTCGCTGGCCGGCAGTTCCCAGGTGGCCCCGACCTTCTGGCTCAACCCGGCCAACGGCGTGTCATATGGCGTGGTCGCGGCCACTCCGCAATACCGCCTCGACAGCCTGCCCGCGCTGGAAGCCCTGCCGGTGACCGGCAGCAACGGCCAGTCGCAGATCCTCGGTGGCCTGGCGACCATCAACCGGGTCCCCAGCCCGGCGGTGGTGACCCACTACAACATCCAGCCGACCCTGGATCTCTACGCCAACGTCCAGGGCCGTGACCTGGGAGCGGTGGCCCATGACGTGCAGAAGATCCTCGACGATGCGGCATCGCTGCGGCCCAAGGGGGCGGTGGTGAGCCTGCACGGGCAGATCGACGCCCTGCATGAAGCCTTCAGCGGCCTGAGCTTCGGCCTGCTCGGCGCGGTGGTGCTGATCTACCTGCTGATCGTGGTCAACTTCCAGTCCTGGATCGACCCGTTCGTGATCATCACCGCCCTGCCCGCGGCCCTGGCCGGGATCGTCTGGATGCTGTTCCTCAGCGGCACCTCGCTGTCGGTGCCGGCGCTGACCGGTGCCATCCTGTGCATGGGCGTGGCCACCGCCAACTCGATCCTGGTGGTGAGCTTCTGCCGCGAACGCCTGGCCGAGCACGGCGATGCCCTCAAGGCCGCCCTGGAAGCCGGCTATACCCGTTTTCGCCCGGTCTGCATGACCGCCCTGGCGATGATCATCGGCATGCTGCCGCTGGCCCTCTCCCAGGAACAGAACGCCCCCCTCGGACGCGCCGTGATCGGCGGTCTGATCCTGGCGACCACTGCCACCCTGCTGTTCGTCCCCGTGGTGTTCAGCCTGGTGCATGGTCGCCGACAACCCCTTCGCGCCGTAGCTGGAGAAATGACTCATGACTGATCGCAAACCCTCGGGCAAACGCCTGCTCTACCTGGGCGTCGGCGGCCTGACCCTGGCAGCGCTGCTGGTGGCCAACGGGATTGCCGCGCGAACCCGCCACGAACGGGACGTGACCGCCTGGACCGAAGCCGCCGCCGTGCCAATGGTCAGCGTGTTCCAGCCAACGCAGAACGCTGCCGGCGACACCCTGCGCCTGCCGGCCCGCCTGGAGGCCTGGAGCAAGGCGCCGATCCATGCGCGGGTCAGCGGCTACCTCAAGGACTGGACCAGTGACATCGGCAGCCAGGTCCAGGCCGGCCAGGTCCTGGCCCGGATCGACAGCCCGGACCTCGACCAGCAGGTTGCCCAGGCTCATGCCCATATGCTGCAGGAACAGGCCAACGCGCGCCTGGCGCAGACCACCGCGACCCGCTGGAAGAACCTGGTGAGCACCCATTCGGTGTCACAACAGGAGGCCGATGAAAAGAGCTCCAACGCGGCGGCGGCACGGGCCAATGCCCAGGCCGCCGAGGCCGACTACGCACGGCTGGCGGCGCTGGAGGCCTACAAGACCATCCGCGCCCCGTTCAGCGGCACCATCACCGCCCGCAACACCGACATCGGCCAGTTGATCAAGGCCGACAGCGACAGCGATCCGGAACTGTTCGATATCGCCGATACCCACCAGTTGCGGCTGTATGTGCCAGTGCCGCAGAACTACGCCAGCGTCATTCGTCCCGGCCTGCAGGTGCGGTTGAGCGTGCCGGAACACCCCGGCAAGACCTTCAGCGCACGCCTGGTGGGCAATTCGACAGCCGTGGATGCGCGCTCCGGCACCCTGCTGGCGCAGTTCGTCGCCGACAACCCGGACAACGCCCTGCTGCCGGGCGACTACGCCGAGGCGACTCTCCCGGTGCCGGCCGATACCCACGGCGTGAGCATTCCCGCCAGCGCCCTGATCTTCCGCGCCAAGGGCACCCAGGTGGCGGTGCTCGATGCGCAGAAACACGTGCACCTGCGCGATATCCATATCGGCCTGGACCTGGGTGAACGCCTGGTCATCGACCAGGGCCTGAAGCCCGCCGACACCGTGATCGACAACCCGCCGGACGCCTTGCGCGAAGGTGACCTGGTGAAACTCGCCGACGCCGGAGGACAGCATGCCCGCAAAGCTTAAACTCGGCGCCTGGCTGCTATTGATCGCCGGCCTGCAAGGCTGCTCGCTGGCCCCGACCTACAAGGTGCCGCAGATCGACCTGCCGGCGCAGTACCGCGAACAGACCAGCGACGGCCCCTGGCACCTGGCCAGGCCTGGCGACCCGTTGTCCAGCCAGTGGTGGCTGCTGTTCCAGGACGAGCACCTGAACGACCTGCAACAGCGCCTGCTCACGGCCAACCCGGACCTGGCGGCGGCCCTGGCCCACTATGACGGTGCCCAGGCCTACGCCAGCCAGTTGCATGCCGGGTTGTTCCCGCAGATCAGCGCGAGTGCCCAGCCCGAACGCCAGCGGCAATCGGACAACCGCCCACTGCGCGGCAGCACCCAGCCTTCGGTGTACAACAGCAACACCGCCGGTTTCGCGCTGAACTTCGACCTCGACCTGTGGGGCCGTATCCGCAACCAGGTCGCCGCCGGCGACGCCCGGGCCCAGGCTTCGGCCGACGACCTGGCGGTGGCACGGCTGAGCCTGCAGCAACAACTGGCAAGCCTATACATCCAGCTCAATGGCCTGGATGCCCAGAGCCGGATTCTCTCCAGTTCGCTGGACGACTACAGCCAGGCGTTGCAACTGACCCGTGATCGCTACGAAGGCAAGATCGCTTCGGAACTCGACCTGACCCGTGCCCAGAGCCAGCTGGCCGAAGCCGAGGCGCAACTGGACGAAGTCCGTGGGCAACGCAACCTGGCCGAGCATGCGATCGCCGAACTGGTCGGGGAGTCGGCGAGCAACTTCCAGCTGGCCGCGACGCCGCAGATCCTGGCGATTCCCCAAGTGCCAGGCGCCTTGCCGAGCAACCTGCTGCAACGTCGTGCCGACATCGCCGCCGCCGAACGCCGGGTGTTCGCCGCCAATGCCGGGATCGGCGTGGCCAAGGCCGCCTGGTACCCCGACTTCAGCCTGACCGGCCTGGTCGGCGGCCAGACCCAGGGCGTCGGTAACCTGCTGTCGGCGGGTAACCGTTACTGGGCGCTGGGGCCGTTGGTCAACCTGCCGATCTTCGATGGTGGGCGGATCAGTGCCCAGGAGCAGCAGGCCAAGGCGGAGTTCGAGGAAGCGTCCGCCCAGTACCGCAGCCATGTATTGCGGGCGGTGCGGGAGGTCGAGGACAACCTGGCGCAACTGCGCGACCTGCAGCAGGAAGCCCGGGACGAACAGGCTGCGGTGAATGCCGCGCAGCACACCCAGACCCTGGCGATGAACAGCTACCAGGCTGGCGCGGTGAACTACCTGGATGTGGTCACCGCGCAGGCCGCCGCCCTGCAGGCGCAACGACAGTTGCAGGCCCTGCAGACCCGGCAGTTGCAGGCCAGTGTCGGGCTGATGGTGGCGTTGGGTGGGGGCTGGAGCCCGCAAGGCCAGGGCTGACGCTGGAAGCAGGCTCGCGGATGTAAACCAGATCACTGCCCAACATCGCAATTGCTGGCAACGGCCGATGGGGCATTCGACCGGTGTCGGCCTGTGGATCTGATTTACAGCTTCAACACCTGGCCGTCCACGGCGTCGCCAATCGTGAGGAAATGCCCGCCGGCGACATGGTGCAAGGTGCGCAGCGAGTCGTGTCCTTCAAAGTGCCAACGCCCGTCACTGAACACCCGCGAATCGGCCTGGGCGGCGATCACCTCGCCCAGGAACAGGTCGTACTGTTCATGGTTGTGCGGCTCCGGCAACAGGCGGCATTCGAGCCAGGCGACACAGCCTTCCACCAGGGGAGCCTCGAGATGCTCGCCCTTGAAGGTCTCCAGGCCATAGGCATCGAACTTGTCGCGACTGTGGCTCTGGCCCAGTTCCAGGCCGGAGGTGGTACCCACGGTTTGCACGATGTCCGCCTGGGCGACGCAGGGTACGTGCAGCACGAAGCTGCCCGAGGCTTCCAGCAGGCGCCGGGTCCAGGTCGACTTGTCGAGCACCACCGCCACCTTGGGCGGCTCGAAATCCAGCGGCATGGCCCAGGCCGCAGCCATGATATTGCGCTGCCCATCGTGTGCCGCACTGACCAGTACGGTGGGCCCGTGGTTGAGCAGGCGGTAGGCTTTGGACAGGGGCACGGCAAGGCGGTGGGCGGCGGACATCGGGGAAAATCCTGACAGGGCAAAGATAAATATCCTAGGGGAGCGCGTAGGAGAAACCCAGCCCCGTCCCGGTAATTCAAGCGCAAGAGTCGGAGTGTGGCGCCACGGTCAGCGCAGCAGACTGTTGGCCTGAACACAGCTCAAGGCCCTCATATCATGCACACCCTGATACACGCACTCGACTGGCAGGCGATCGGCCAGGACCTCGACCGGCAGGGCAATGCCCTGCTCCCAGGCCTGCTGAGCCCCGAACAGTGCCGGGAGCTGGTCGCCCTGTATCCGCAACAGACCGCGTTTCGCTCGCGGGTGGTCATGGCCCGCCACGGTTTCGGTCAGGGCGAATACCAGTACTTCAACTACCCACTGCCAGCCCTGGTGCACCAACTGCGCACGGCGCTCTATCCGCCCCTGGCCCTGATCGCCAACGACTGGAACCGCCGCCTGCAACTGCACGATGTCTACCCGATCACCCACCAGGCCCTGCTGCAGCGTTGCCATGCCGCCGGCCAGCAGCGCCCGACGCCGTTGCTGCTGCAATACGGCGCCGGCGACTACAACTGCCTGCATCAGGACCTGTACGGCGAACAGGTGTTTCCCCTGCAGGTTGCCATCCTGCTGTCCAGGCCCGGGCGGGATTTCACCGGCGGCGAATTCGTCCTCACCGAACAACGTCCGCGCAGGCAGAGTCGCCCCCAGGTGGCCGCGCTGCAACAGGGTGACGGACTGATCTTCGCGGTGGCGCAGCGGCCGGTGGAAGGCACTCGCGGCTGCTACCGGGTGAACATGCGCCATGGCGTCAGCCGCGTAAACTCGGGCCGTCGGCACACCCTGGGGATCATCTTTCACGACGCCACCTGAACAGGCAGTAGAATTCAACCGCAAGACTCGGAGTTCCCCGTTTTGGCCAGCGCCGCAGACTGAACGAAACCGGCTTATCCGACAGGAGAACAGCATGAACACTTCGACCCAGGTTGCTTCACGCCAGGCCAGTACCGTGGAAAACGACCCACGCTGGCAGGCAGTCCTGAACCGCGACGCCAGCGCCGACGGCGACTTCGTCTACGGCGTGCGGACCACCGGCGTGTATTGCCGCCCCAGCAGCAGTGCAAGGCGCCCACGGCCGGAGAATGTCGAGTTCTTCGACAGCGCCGAACAGGCCGAGGCCGCCGGTTACCGACCCAGCCGCCGGGCCGCCGCCGACCAGACCGCCAGCCACCAGCAGCAGGTGGCCCTGGTCACCCGTGCCTGCCAATTGATCGAGGCATCGGACAGCCTGCCCTCGCTCAACCCCCTGGCCGAGCAGTTGGGACTGAGCCCGTTCCACTTCCACCGGGTGTTCAAGGCCCATACCGGCCTGACACCCAAGGCCTACGCCGCCGCCCACCGGGCCGGCAGGCTGCGGGCACAGTTGGCCCGTGGCAGCTCGGTCACCGATGCGCTCTACGGTGCCGGCTTCAATGCCAGCAGCCGCTTCTACGCAGCCAGCGACGCGGTGCTGGGCATGAAACCGTCCGACTACCGGGCCGGTGGCAGCAATACCGAAATCCGCTTTGCCATCGCCCAGTGTTCCCTGGGGGCGATCCTGGTGGCACAGAGCGAGCGCGGCGTCTGCGCCATCCTCCTGGGCGACGATCCGGAGACACTTGCGCGGGACCTGCAGGACAAGTTCCCAAGGGCCCACTTCATCGGTGGCGATGCCGACTTCGAGCAATTGGTGGCCAAGGTGGTGGGCTTTGTCGAAGCCCCGGCGATTGGCCTCGACCTGCCACTGGACCTGCGCGGCACGGCCTTCCAGGAGCGGGTCTGGCAAGCGCTGCGCACGATTCCGGTGGGCAGCACCGCCAGCTATGCCGAGATCGCGAAAATGATCGGCGCGCCAAAGTCCTTCCGTGCCGTGGCCCAGGCCTGCGGGGCCAACAGCCTGGCGGTGGCGATTCCCTGCCATCGGGTGGTGCGCAGCGATGGCGACCTGTCCGGCTATCGCTGGGGCGTGGAGCGCAAGCGGCAGTTGCTCGACCGCGAGGCGCAATGATGGTCCGTGGGTCGCGCCTTGGCTGCCGGCGCGACCCTGCCGAGCCATCACCGGCAAAGAAGGATTGCAAGCTAACGATCTCCCCCTTACCCTTCCCCACCCATCCGCGCATGCCCAAGGCTTCAGCTTCGATGTCCTCCGTATTGAGTGTCCTGCTGCCCATCTTCGCCCTGATCCTGGTCGGCTTCATCTGCCGTCGCACCCACCGCCTGGGGCCCAACGCGGCCTCGGAGATCAATCGCATGGTGGTCTGGCTGTGCCTGCCGGCGTTGCTGTTCAAGGCCACGGCGACGGCAACCTGGGAGCAGATCTGGCATCCCGGCTTCGTGCTGGCGTTCACCCTGAGCACCCTGGCGATCTTCGCCCTGACCCTGTTGCTGCGTTGGCGCAAGGCCGGGCATTTCGCCGATGCCAGCATCGATGCCCTGAGCGCGTCCTATGCCAACACCGGCTACATCGGCATTCCGCTGTGCGTGATGGTGCTCGGCCAGAACGGCCTGGAACCGGCGCTGATCGCTTCGCTGCTGGTGGTCTGCGTGCTGTTCGGCCTGGCGCTGGTGTGTATCGAGATCGGCTTGCAGGCCGAGCGCCAGGTGCACCGGATCGTCTTCAAGGTGCTGCTGGCCCTGGCGAAAAACCCGCTGGTGGTGTCGCCGCTGCTCGGTGCCCTCTGGGCCTGGGGTGGCGCCCCGCTGCCGGCACCGGCGGAGAAGTTTCTCAGCCTGCTCGGTGCGGCGACCATCCCCTGCGCGCTGATTTCCCTCGGACTGTTCCTGGCGCACAAGCAACAGGGTCCACGCCAGGGCGTGACGTTGCTGGTGCTGCTCAAGCTGGTGGCGCACCCGCTGCTGACCGGGTTCCTGGCGTTCAGGGTGTTTCATCTGCCGCCGCTGTGGGCCCACTCGGCACTGCTGCTCAGTGCCCTGCCCACCGGCACCGGGCCGTTCATGCTGGCCGAGTACTACAAGCGCGAAGCCTCACTGGTGTCGAGCACGATCCTGGTCTCGACCCTGGGCTCGCTGGTGACCCTGTCGATCTGCCTGTACCTGATCGGCAACTGAGGCGCGCTCAGGCAGGCCGGCGCTCGGCCTCCAGCGACTTCCACAACTCGCGCATGGTCGGGTTGGCATTGGCCACCGAGCAGTAGGAACGGATTTCCAGATCGGCACTCCAGTGCGCGCTACCGGCCCGGACCAGCGTGCCCTTGTGCAATTCATCCTGCACCGCGCTTTCGGGGAGCCAGGTAATGCCATACCCCTCCTGGGCCATCTTCATCAGCAGCATGGCCATGTCGGCCTCGTAGCAGCGGTCCAGTTCGCAGGGGCTTGCGGCATTTTTCAGGATTACCTCCACCACCCGTCCGAGGAAGGTGGTCGCGGTGTAGGCCAGGTACGGCAGCGGTGCCTGCTTTTTCCCGGGCAGGGCATGCAGCGGCCGGCCGCGCTTGTCCGGTGCCGAGACCGGGATCAGTGAATCATGCCCGAGAGTGAGGCTGATGAACTTCTCCGGGTCGAGCAGGATCGGCGCCTGGGGATGGTGATAGCCGATCATCAGATCGCAACCGCCCTCGGCCAGGGCGATGACCGCATCATGGATATTGGCGGCCACCACCCGCGCGTTGAAACCGGCATTGCCACGCTGGAAGCGCATCAGCCACTTGGGCAGGAAGGTCATGGACAGGCTGTGCCCGGCGGTCACCTGGATCGAACGCCCGGGCATCCGGTCGCCCCGGCGCAGGGTCGCGCGCAGCTCCTGCAGGTCGGCAAGGGTTTCCCTGCCCTGTTCGCAGAAGGTCCGTCCGGCGGCCGTCAGTTGCACCGGGTAGGTGCCGCGGTCCACCAGTTCCACGCCGACCCACTCCTCCAACGAACGAATCCGTCGCGACAGCGCGGACTGGGTAATGCAGCGCACCTCCGCCGCGCGGGAGAAGTTCTTCAGTTCGGCAACCGCCAGGATGTCGTCTATCCACTTGATCTGCATGGTGATTCCCACTGCTGAGGAGGGCTGGGCGTGAGCAGCCGCCAGTGTCGGGCAATCACCGTCGGCAAACTATTCCGATTACGCATCAGTGTATGGCATTTACTCATCAACGAGCCCTTTCCCCAGCCATAGACTGGCCCCGTGACAAAAAAAACAACGAACGGTCATTGAGGGTGCTCCTGTGAACAGCAAACGACTTCCCAAGCAAATCGCCCTGGCGATCGGCCTCGGCATCCTGGTGGGCTGGGCCTGCCACCACTACGCCGGCGATGCCAGGGCGGCCAGGGAACTGGCCGGCTACTTCAGCCTGGTCACCGATATTTTCCTGCGCATGATCAAGATGATCATCGCCCCACTGGTGTTCGCCACCCTGGTCGGTGGCATCGCCAGCCTGGGCAGTTCGCACTCCGTCGGCCGCATCGGCCTGCGGGCGATGATCTGGTTCGTCAGCGCCTCGCTGCTGTCGCTGCTGATCGGCATGCTGCTGGTCAATCTGTTCCAGCCCGGCGCCGGCCTGAACCTCGTGGCGCCAGCCGCCAACAGCGGCGCGGCACCAGTGAATGTCGGCGACTTCAGCCTCAAGGCCTTCATCAGCCATGTGTTCCCGCGCAGCATCGCCGAAGCCATGGCGAACAACGAGATCCTGCAGATCGTAGTGTTCTCGCTGTTCTTCGGTTTTGCCCTGTCCTTCCTCAAGAAACAGGGGTATGTCGGCATCAGCAATCTGGTGGATGAACTGGCCAGAATCATGTTCCGCATCACCGACTACGTGATGTGTTTCGCCCCGGTCGGCGTGTTCTGCGCCATCGCCGCGGCTCTCACCACCGAAGGACTGGGCCTGCTGCTGGACTACGGCAAGCTGATCGGCGAGTTCTATGTCGGCATCCTGGTGCTGTGGGCGATCCTGTTCGGCATCGGGCGCCTGTTCCTCGGGCGCTCGGTGTGGCGCCTGGGCAAGCTGATCCGCGAACCGGTGCTGCTGGCGTTCTCCACCGCGAGCAGCGAGTCGGCCTATCCCAAGACCATCGACGCCCTGGAGAAATTCGGCACCTCGAAGCGGATTTCCAGCTTCGTGCTGCCGCTCGGCTACTCGTTCAACCTCGATGGCTCGATGATGTACCAGGCTTTCGCCGTGATGTTCATCGCCCAGGCCTACAACATCGAACTGAGCTTCGCCCAGCAGGTGCTGATCCTGCTGACGCTGATGGTCACCAGCAAGGGCATGGCCGGCGTGGCCCGCGCTTCGGTGGTGGTGGTCGCGGCGACCCTGCCGATGTTCAACCTGCCCGAGGCCGGCCTGCTGCTGATCCTCGGTATCGACCAGTTCCTCGACATGGCCCGTACCGCGACCAATATCGTCGGCAACAGCATCGCCACCGCCGTAGTGGCGAGCAGGGAGGACAGCGCGCAACCCGGCGAAACCGCCGCCGAGCCGGCCGCCCCGGTGCAACCCACGCAATCCCTGGCTTGAGTACCGTCATGAACGCGAAAAAATCCACCTCTCCCGGCAAGACCTTCGGCATTGTCGGAGGGCTTGGCTCACTGGCCGGCGCCGACCTGTTCAACAAGCTGATCAGCAGCCGCCCGGTGCTTGCCGACCAGGGGCGCTACCACTTCCTGTTCGAGCAGCACCCGTTCAAGGACGTGCTGCTGCCGCTGGACCGAGACGCCAACATGAGCTCGCGCAAGTTCTACGCCTTCCAGATGTGCCAGTCGCTGGAGAACGGCGGAGCCGATGCGATCCTGCTGCCGTGTATTGCCAGCCATACCTTTCGCGAGGAGATCCAGGCCGAGCTGGGCATCCCGGTCTTCGACCTGTTGCATGCCCTGCGCCAGCAGGTCGAGCGCACGCTGCCCGAAGGCGGCCGGCTGGGTATCCTGACCTCCGACTATGTGCGCCACAGCGGGCTGTTCGAACGCTACTTCGCCGACCGCCATGAACTGGTCTATCCCGGTACAGAGAACCAGGCACGGTTGATGGAAGCGATGTACGGCGTCGACGGGATCAAGGACGGCCAGTTCGACGGGGCGCCGCTGGAACTCCTGCACCAGGTCTGCGTGGAGTTGCAGGAGCAGGGCGTCGCGCTGATCCTGCCGGGGCTGACCGAACTGTCACTGGTCAGCCAGGACCTGCAACGGCGCGGCATCGCCCTGCTCGATGCCAACCGGGTCTACAGCGACTACGCCATCCACGCCAGCGAACCGGCGCCCGCGCCACGCTTCAAGCTGGGCATCGTCGGCGGCGTCGGCCCGGCGGCCACGGTCGACTTCATGGCCAAGGTGATCCGCCACACACCGGCGGACAGGGACCAGGAGCATATCCGCATGG
Source organism: Pseudomonas sp. Tof1 (assembly GCF_055390395.1). Lineage (NCBI taxonomy): Bacteria > Pseudomonadati > Pseudomonadota > Gammaproteobacteria > Pseudomonadales > Pseudomonadaceae > Pseudomonas > Pseudomonas sp. Tof1. Next base: position 3,937,992 of record NZ_AP024344.1, read on the forward strand.
TGGTCGAGCAGAACCCGCAGATCCCCGACCGCACCGCCAACCTGCTGCACCAGGCCACCGACCCGAGCATGGCGCTGTATGCCACCTGCAAACGCCTGGAGCAGGAAGGCGCGCATGCCATCGCCATCCCGTGCAATACCGCCCATGCGTTCGTCGAGCGGATCCAACCTTATCTGAAGACACCGATCATCAACATGCTCGACGTAACCATCCGGCACATCGCCGAGCAGCATGGTGCCGGCAAAAGCGTCGGCCTGCTGGCAACGTCGGGAACGGTGCAGAGCCGGGTCTACCACGACGTGGCCCGGCAGTGGGGGTTGCAACTGATCGTCCCGCAGCCAGCCATGCAGGCACGGGTGATGGCAGCGATCTACGGCGAACGCGGGGTCAAGGCCGGGCACACCGACGGCCTGTGCCGCGAGCAGTTGCTCGAAGCCGCCAACCACTTGTGCCAGGCGGGCGCTTCGGTGCTGATCCTCGGCTGCACCGAACTGCCGCTGATCCTGCCCCATGCCGAACGCTTCGAGCTGGACAGCGGCGTGGTCAGCCTGGTCGACCCCACCACCCTGCTCGCCCTGCGCTGCGTGCAGCAGGCATTGGCGGGCACACCGCCGCGCTCAGCCGATACGGTTCTTCTCCAGCAGCCACTGGCGGCTGTCGTCGAGTAGCCGCTCGGCCAACTGCGGGTCGTCACAGACCCGCGCCAGCACCAGGGCGCCAACCAGGGTCGCCAGGCTGCCGGTGGCGGCACGCCGGGTCTCCTCGGTCGAGGCGCCCGGCATGTCCTGCGTCAGGCGTTCGAGTTGCCGGCCGATGCTGCGGGTCATCTGCGCCCGCGCCTCGGCGGACTGGCGCCGGGTTTCCGTGGCCAGTCCGGCCAGCGGGCAGCCGCCCGCGCAATCCTCTCGGTGGTCGCTGCTCAGGTAGCGAGAGATGTAGCCGGCCAGGTCATCGCCCACCGTCGGCGAGGTCGAGGCCACATGCGCCAGGGCCTCGACCACCAGCTCATCCTTCGAGGCGAAGTAGCCATAGAAACCACCGTGGGTCATTCCTGCGGCCTTCATCACCTGGGCGACGCTGACCGCCTCGTAGCCATGCTCCCGAAAGAGTCGGCCGGCGACTTCAAGGATCTTCAGGCGGTTTTGCGCAACCTGCTCGCGACTGACTTTCATCCGAACCTCCGTTGACAGGCTTGACAGTATACATGACGAATATCATATTTAATAAACATGATGACCATCATGATTAATTCCAGCCAACGAGGATTCCCGCCATGACCATCAAACCCGCCGTCCTGATCACGGGCGCTTCCACCGGTATCGGTGCCGTCTATGCCGACCGTTTCGCCAAACGCGGACACGACCTGGTGCTGGTCGCCCGGGACAAGTCACGCCTGGAAGCGCTGGCCGAACGCCTGCGCGCGGAAACCGGGGTGAACGTGGAGGTGCTGCAGGCCGACCTCACCGATGCCGGCGAGCTGGCCGGGATCGAGGCGCGGGTCAGGGACGACGCCAGCATCGGTATCCTGGTCAACAATGCCGGCATGAGTGGCGCCGGCAGTTTCATCGAACAGACGCCGGAGCTGGTCAACCAGATCATCACCCTCAACATCACCGCCCTCACCCGCCTGAGCAACGCCATCGCCCCGCGCCTGGCCCGCAGCGGTGGCGGCTCGATCATCAACCTCGCCTCGGTGGTGGGCCTGGCGCCGGAGCTTCAAATGAGCGTCTACGGGGCGAGCAAGGCGTTCGTGCTGTTCCTGAGCCAGGGCCTGAACATCGAGCTGGGCGCCAAGGGGCTGTATGTCCAGGCCGTCCTGCCGTCCGCCACCCGTACCGAAATCTGGGAGCGCTCCGGCAAGCGGATCGAGGACCTGCAGGCGGTGATGGAAGTCGAAGACCTGGTGGATGCGGCGTTGGTGGGCTTCGATCGTCGCGAAACCGTGACCATCCCACCGTTGCCGGACGAAACCCAGTGGCAGGCTCTGGAAGCGGCGCGCCAGGCAATGCTGCCCAACTACATGCAGGTACTGCCGGCAGCCCGCTATCGCGCCTGATCGGTGCCCCCACCGGGCTTGTGCCATGCCACTGTGCCTGTGGGACCCGGCTCCCGCAGGGGGGCAGTCAACCCCGGGCGACGACCCGGCGGCTCCAGGGCGTCCAGCCCTGTTGCATGCCGGCCGCCGCCAGCAGGATCGCCGTCACCCCCAGCCACTGCAGCGGCTGCAAGCGATGGCCGAAGGCGAACCAGTCGACGAGGATCGCCGCGATCGGGTAGATGAACGACAGGGCGCCGGTCAACGCCGTCGGCAGTTTCTGGATCGCGCCATACAGCAGCACGTACATCACCCCGGTGTGAACGATGCCCAGAGTCACCAGGCTGCCCCAGGCACTGGCCCCGACCGGCAGCACCGACAGGTTCGCCCAGGGCGCCAGCAGCAGGGTCCCGGTGGCCACCTGGATCAACGCGATCAGGTGCGGCGGCGTACCGGCCAGACGCTTGATGATCAACGCGGCAAAGGCATACAGCAGCGCGGCACCGAGCGCCAGCACGATGCCCAGCAGGTAATCGCCGCCACTTTCACCCTGTTGGCCATGGGCACTGACGATCGCCAGCATTCCGGCAAAGGCCAGGCCCAGCCAGAACAGCTTCTGCGCGGTGATCTTCTCGCCGAGAAACAGCGCCGCCAGCCCCACCAGCATGAACGGCTGGACGTTGTAGACCGCCGTGCCGATGGCGATCGAGGCACGGGAATAGGACGCGAACAACAGCACCCAGTTGCCGACGATCGCCACCCCGCTGAGCACCGCCAGCAGGAAGGTGGTGCGGCTCAGGATGCCCGGGCGCAGAAAGCCCATGACGGCGCAGATCGCCAGCAGAGTCAGCGCACCGAACAGGCAGCGCCAGAACACCACGTCGAGTACCGGCTGGCCGGACACCAGCACGAACCAGCCGATGGTTCCGGAAATCAGCATGGCCGCGACCATTTCCAGCGACCCGCGATGCAGTGATTGAGACATGATTGAGCTCCTTGGCAGATGGCGAAAGTATGCCAAGCGCGACAGCGGCGTCTCCAGTGACTATAAAAGGCTAAACTGCGATTTTGCCTTTATGATCAAGGCTGACTGCCGTTTTTACCTTACGAGACCAAGATGACCGACGCAATTGACCAACTCCTGCTCACGGCGCTGATGGAAGACTCCCGGCGCTCGCTCAAGGCCCTGGCGCAGATCAGCGGGCTGTCCGCCCCCAGCGTAGCCGAGCGCCTGCGCCGCCTGGAAGAACGTGGCGTGATCAGGGGCTACACCCTGGAGGTCGAGCCCCGCTCCTTTGGCTACCTGTTGCAGGCGATCGTGCGGATCCGCCCGCTGCCCGGCCAGTTGCACGAGGTGGAACGGCAGATCCAGGCGATTCCCGAGTTCACCGAATGCGACAAGGTCACGGGCGATGACTGCTTCATCGCCCGGTTGCATGTGCGGGACATGGAGCAGTTGGATACCCTGCTCGACCGGCTCAACAGCCATGCGGAGACCAATACCGCGATCGTCAAGAAGACACCGGTGAAGCGGCGGCTGCCGCCGATGGCGTGAGGTTGGGGCTTTACAGTCAGTGTCTCGGTGAATGAAAGGTCGCTATCGGACGACCCGGAAACATCAGATATCACCCGGATAACATCGCGAAGCGCAGCCCCTGGGTTATCATTCACCCGATATCCTTCACTCTCCTTCAGAGCCCGCTCGCCATGACTTCACTCTCCTCCACCGCCCCTGCCCGGGGCTGGTCGCTGTGGTGGAAACCGCTGCTGTTTCTCGCCATCGCCGCCATCGGCCTGTACTACGTCAAGTGGTCGCCCTACTACGCCAAGGCCTTCGTCGCCGCGGACAGCCATAGCATCGGCGGCTCGATCATCAACGACAATCCGGGCTCACCGGTGGCCGCCGCCCTGGCCTATGCCCAGGTGTATTTCCTGGCGATCTGGAAAGCGGCGGTGCTGGCGGTGATCCTCGGCTCGCTGCTGCAGGTATTGATTCCCCGTGACTGGCTGTTGCGCCTGTTCGGCCGCGCCGGTTTCGGCTCGACCCTGCGCGGCGGGCTGTTCGCCCTGCCCGGCATGATGTGTTCCTGCTGTGCGGCACCGGTCGCCGCCGGCCTGCGCCGGCAGAATGTCTCGGTCGGCGCGGCGCTGGCGTTCTGGATCGCCAACCCGGTGCTCAACCCGGCGACCCTGGTGTTCATGGGCTTCGTGCTCGGCTGGGGCTTCAGCGCGATCCGCCTGGTGGCCGGCCTGGTGCTGGTGCTCGGCGTGTCGCTGATCGCCCAGCGGGTGGCCCGGCCCGATACCCTGCCGGAGCCGGCCGTGGAAGCGGTGGTCGAGGCCAGCACGGCGAGCGATCAGCACTTCTTCGCACGCTGGGGCAAGACCCTCTGGCAACTGTTCTGGAGCACGATCCCGATCTACATCCTGGCGGTGCTGCTGCTCGGCGCGGCGCGGGTCTGGCTGTTCCCCCATGTCGACGGTGCCATGAGCAACAGCCTGCTGTGGCTGGTGCCACTGGCGGTGGTCGGGACGCTGTTCGTGATCCCGACGGCGGCGGAAATCCCGATCGTGCAGACCATGATGACCCTCGGCCTGGGCACCGCACCGGCGGTGGCGCTGCTGATGACCCTGCCGAGCATCAGCCTGCCGTCGCTGCTGATGCTGCGCAAGGACTTCGATGCCCGGGTGCTGGTGACCGTGGCGGTGCTGACCATGCTGGTCGGGATTGTCAGCGGTCTCGTCGCGTGGACAGTGCTCTGACCGACCCCTGCTCTGTAGAGGGCAGGCCCGGACTCTGTCGGTAGGAGCCGGGCTTGCCCGCGAAGCCTTTGGCGGCCTCAAGATCCCATTGGCGGTCAAGCCCGGCGCCTACAGGCGAACGCTCAGCGTCGAGTGCGGGTCCCGAGATACTCCAGTACCGCCGCCTGATCGCCCGCGAACTCGATCCTCACGCCTTTCTTCTCGCGCTGGAACACGTACATCGGGTCGTAGTACTCGTTGAGCAGCCCCAGAATCCACGCCCGGTGCAACTCGACGTTACCGGTACGCTCCTGCTCGACCAGGGCATCGACCATCAGTGCCCGCATCCGCCCATGGCACTCGCCGCCCAGGCGCTTGTGGATGTTGTCCAGGCTGCCCAACAAACGCTCGCTGAACAGCCTGAAGCCGTGCTCACCATGAACGGCAATGAACTCCGCGCAGAGCTGCACCACGTAATCGCGCAGGATACGTTCGACGCGGCTCTCCAGACTGTCCTCGAGCCAGACCATGGAAAAGCGCTGCATGCCCTGGTACAACGCCAGCGGCAAGGCGCAACGCCCAACCATGCGGCTCTCGTCCTCGACCACGAACTGCTCGATACCGCGGGCGCGCTTCTTCAGCAGATCCACCGCCAGGCGATTCTCGAAGTCGATGTTGGACGGCTGCCCGGTGGCCCGTTTGCCGAAGCTGGAGCCGCGATGGTTGGCGTGCCCTTCCAGGTCGAGGCTGTTGCTCAACTGAAGGATGACGTCGGTCTTGCCGGTGCCGGTCATGCCCCCAGCAGCACGAAGTCGGCCTGCTCCACCGCCTGCTCGACGGTCTGCATCAGGAAGGTCCGCATGGCCTTGTAGCCACCGCCCACCCGCGGGTAGTCGATGCCCGCGTCCTGCTTGAGCCATTGCTGGACGATCTGCGAACGCAGGCCGCCACGAAAACAGTACAACACCCCGTCCGGGTGGGCCTGGGTGAAGTCGACCCAGGCCTGCAGCCGGGCGGCCTTGACCTCGCCGGACACCAGCTGGTGTCCGAGGGCAATGGCCGCCTGCTGGCCGTGCTGCTTGTAGCAGGTACCGACCCGCTGACGCTCCAGGTCGTTCATCAGTGGCAGATTGACCACGCCGGGGAAGGAGCCCTTGGCGAACTCGACCGGGGCCCGGGCATCCATCATCGGTACATCGTCGAGAAACAGTGTGCGGTAGTCGGTGATATCGCCTGGCATCAGGACACCTCTACCGCATGGCTCTGTCGCTCCACCAGTTGACCGATGGGCTCAAGGCTCAGGCCCAACTCGGCGGCAACGGCAAGGAACTCCGCCTGCCCTTCGGGAGTGACGGCCACCAGCAGGCCGCCGCTGGTCTGCGGATCGCACAGCACACGCTTGTGCAGCTCACGCAGCGGACCGACCTTGCTGGCATAGCTGTCGAAGTTGCGCAGCGTACCGCCGGGAATGCAGCCCTGCTCCAGGTAGTACTCGACCGTCGCCAGGCGCGGTACCTGCTCGTACACGATACGGGCGGTCAGGCCACTGCCGTCGGCCATTTCCACCAGATGGCCGAGCAGGCCGAAGCCGGTGACGTCGGTCATGGCGCTCACCCCGGCCAACTGGCCGAAACGGCTGCCCGGCTTGTTCAGGGTGCACATCCAGTCACGGGCCACACCGACGTCTTCGCTGCGCAGCTTGCCTTTCTTTTCCGCGGTGGTCAGCACACCGATGCCCAGGGGCTTGGTCAGGTAGAGGATGCTGCCGGCCGTGGCGGTGTCGTTGCGCTTCATGTTGCGCTTGTCCACCAGCCCGGTAACGGCCAGGCCGAAGATCGGCTCGGGCGCATCGATCGAATGCCCGCCGGCCAGCGGGATGCCGGCGGCGTCGCACACGGCACGCCCGCCGCGAATCACCTCGCGAGCGATCTCCGGCTGCAGTACGTTCACCGGCCAGCCGAGAATCGCAATGGCCATCAACGGGTCGCCGCCCATGGCGTAGATGTCGCTGATGGCATTGGTCGCGGCAATCCGGCCGAAGTCGAAGGGGTCATCGACGATCGGCATGAAAAAGTCGGTGGTCGAAACCACGCCGCGCTCTTCATCGATGGCGTACACCGCCGCATCGTCGCGCGAGGCGTTGCCGACCCAGAGTTTCGGGTCGAGGTTCTGGGCCCCGCTGCCGGCCAGGATCACTTCCAGCACCTGGGGCGAAATCTTGCAGCCACAGCCCGCACCGTGGCTGTACTGGGTCAGGCGAATCGGTTCGCTCATCGGTCAACCTCGCAGTATCAAAGTCCTGCGATTCTAACAGACCCGGGCCTGCCCGACCCGTCGGGCAAAACCGCAAGCCTGCGGCAAAGCGGCGCCTGCCAGCGTTTTCCTTTACTATCAGGCCGGTAATAAAGAGATAAAAACAGGCAGGACCATGGGCACACACACGCCGAGCGTCGACTGGGTGCAGCGCGCACCGCAGACCAGCCATATGGAGCGTTTCGAAGCGTTCTTCCATGGCCACCGTTTCAGCCCCCATCGCCATGACACCTATGCCATTGGCCGGACGTTGGCCGGTGTGCAGAGTTTCAAGTACCGCGGCAGCCAGCGCCACAGCCTGCCCGGCGGGACCATGGTGCTGCACCCGGATGAAGTCCACGATGGCCATGCCGGCACCCACCACGGCTTCCAGTACCGGATGATCTACCTCCAGCCGTCGCTGATCCAGGCCGCGCTGGGCGGCCAGCCCCTGCCCTTCGTCCCCGGCGGGCTGAGCGCCGACCCACGCCTGCGGATCGCCACCGAAACCCTGCTGCAGAACATGGACCATGCCCTCGACCCACTGCAGGAGCAGGATGCGATCTTCGAACTGGCCCACGCACTCAATGCCGTCTGTGGCGCACCGATCCAGCGGCGCAGCTTCGACTACCAGGCGGCGGAACGCGCCCGCGAGTTCATTCACAGTGCACTGGACCGTACCGTGACCCTCGACGAACTGGCCGAGCACAGTGGCCGCGATCGCTGGGCCCTGAGCCGGGATTTCCGCCTGTTGTTCGGCACCAGCCCCTATCGTTACCTGAGCATGCGCAGGCTGGACCTGGTGCGCTCGTTGCTGGCACAGGGCCGTTCGCTGGGCGAGGCGGCGTTGATGGCCGGGTTCGCCGACCAGAGCCACATGACCCGGCAATTCCGCAGTACCTTCGGCCTGGCGCCGGGACACTGGGCGAAGATGCAACGGCTGGCGGATTGAAAACGGCAGCGACAGCGTCGGGCGGCAGCCCGTGGAGGGAGGGGGTGAGTCGCAGGCGCCGGGCATGGCACCTGCGATCGGCTTCAGGCAATGACCCGTGCGGCTCACCGCACGGGTCGATCGATGCCTCAGGCGCGACTCAGGCCTGGATCAGGTTGGCGATCGCCACGTCCGGGCTGACGTCGGCGTCGTAGTCCACACCTTCGATACCGAAACCGAACAGGCGCAGGAACTCGGCCTTGTAGCCGGCGAAGTCGGTCAATTCGTTGAGGTTCTCGGTGGTCACCTCGTTCCACAGCTTGGCGACCAGGTCCTGCACCTCGGGGGCCAGTTCCTTGTAGTCGGCGCGCAGGCGGCCATCTTCGTCGAGGATCGGGGTCGGCGAGTACAGGCTGTCCTTGTACAGGCCATAGACCTGCTCGATGCAGCCTTCGTGAACGCCCTGCTCCTTCATCACCTTGAACAGCAGCGACAGGTACAGCGGCATGATCGGGATAGCCGAGCTGGCCTGGGTGACCACGGCCTTGAGTACCGACACACGGGCGTCGCCGCCCTTGGCGGCCAGGCGCTCGCGGATCTTCAGGACCTTCTGGTCCAGGTCCTTCTTGGCCGCGCCGATGGAACCGTTCCAGTAGATGTCGTGGGTGACCTTCTCACCCAGGTAGGTGAAGGCGGTGGTCTTGGCGCCTTCGGCCAGCACGCCGGCTTCGTCCAGCGCGTCGATCCACAGCTGCCAGTCCTCGCCACCCATGACCTTGACGGTACCGGCGATTTCTTCCTCGGTCGCCTGCTCCAGGGTGGTTTCGGCAACCACTTCCTTGTCGGTGTTCAGGCCACGCTGGGTGATCGACTTGCCGATCGGCTTGAGCGTCGAGCTGTAGACTTCACCGGTTTTCGGGTCGGTACGACGCGGAGCCGCCAGGCTGTAGACCACCAGGTCGATCTTGCCCAGGTCGCGCTTGATGGTTTCGATGGTCAGGCGCTTGACCTCGTCGGAGAAGGCATCGCCGTTGATGCTCTTGGCGTACAGGCCTTCGGCCTCGGCGAACTTGTGGAACGCGGCGCTGTTGTACCAGCCGGCGGTGCCCAGCTTGCCTTCGTCGCCCTCACGTTCGAAGAACACGCCGAGGGTCTTGGCGCCGCAACCGAATGCGGCGGTGATACGTGCAGCCAGGCCATAGCCGGTAGAGGCGCCGAGCACCAGGACGTTCTTCGGTCCGTCGTTGACCGGGCCTTGCTGGGTGACGTAGTCAATCTGTTGCTTGACATTGGCTTCGCAGCCCACCGGATGAGTGGTCACACAGATAAAGCCACGAACGCGTGGTTTGATGATCATAAGGTCCCCTTTTCTCTTAGGCCTGTATCGACGCTGGTGATGATAACGTCGCGGATTCTAGTCGTAGACGCTCGAAAAGCCCATGCGTCACTGCTTTTACAACATCGGTTGTCATCGGGGAATGCAAAAGCCCCTGCCTTGCTCGGCTGGAAGACCCTGACCTTCAGCTACATCGGGCCGCAACGCCAGGTCGCCCAGCCCCTGGCCCGCCGCTCCTCTTTATCGGAGAGCACTGAACACAGCGGGGCTGCATCTAACACGCTACTCGATACAATCGGGCAGTTTTGTATCAATAATCACTATTGATGCAGCTGATAAGCGATAACCCGGGGACGATGATACCGTGCTCCCCGATGGCAAAGTTATGCCTCAAGCGGTTTCCGGCACGCTGCCGGAACGGTCATTGGGCCATACTCTTCTTCATCATCCTTTGGTTAAGACTTCAGCTACTGCACTCCCTGTGCAGTAGCTTTTTTTTACCAGCGCCAGCAACCACCGGGCAGCCGCCCACCCCGGCAATTCCCCCCTCTCGAACTCCTTGCGCAGTCATTCCATCGTACGGGTCTAAACCGGCAGCGGCGCAAACTCAAGCCTGCATGTCGTCCAGGTAGCGACCCTGCGGCGTACGGCTGGAGCCGTTCTCACCCAGCAGTGGCGCCGTCTGCTGCTCGCCCACCGGTGTCAGCTGGAAGCACTGGCCGTCGGGGCACTGGCGTTTTTCGGTCGCGGCATCAGCGTGTACGGCGGCACCGGCCAGGGAAAAGGCGATCGCACTCAGGTAGGTTCTCACGTGGTTCATGGCATGCACTCTCGTATCAGAAGTAAAAGGCCAAACACGGCCAGGGCGAAACGTTCCAAGGCTCAATTCCCCTCGTGGCAGATATCGGAAAACTTGCGGTAGGCCAGGATGTGCTGTTCGCCCCGGGAATCGAGGTAGGTCATCCGGGCGTTGACCACGCTGCACTCCGGCCCTTCGTCCTGGCTCAGGGACAGCACCTTGCGCACGTCCAGGTGGCTGCCATAGCGGTAGGTTTCAGGCTGCGACTGACCCAGGGACTCGGCGCGGGCCGACAGGGTGCAGACGTTCAGGGCGGCAAACAGGCAGGCGGCGAAGAGGGGTTTGCTGTTCATGGTCATTTCCTTCTGGTTGGCTTCAGTGAGGTCGAGTACCGTTGCCTCGATGGGGCTCATTGAATGCCCGCCAGGTATCCCCTGTGTGTCGCAAACAGGTCGCTGCTCAAGCTCAAGTGTCTGGAGCGCCGTCGGATACAGTGCGATACACACCGATGCCGAACGCCGGCCAGCCGGATTTTGCCGAGGATGATCAGCGCGTTCGCCCATGAGCCGACTTTTTTGCATATCCATGTATCCGTCGCCCGCCAGATACACTGCAATACAAAGCGTGGCAGGCAAGCGCGGCGCTTGTCGCTAGACTGCGCCCTAACCATTTTTGACAGAGGTCGGACCGATGGAACATGTCGATCACATCTTGATCGTTGACGATGACCGGGAAATCAGGGAACTGGTCGGCAACTACCTGAAGAAGAACGGCCTGCGCACTACGGTCGTCGCCGATGGCCGGCAGATGCGCGCCTTCCTGGAAACCACCCCGGTGGACCTGATCGTGCTCGACATCATGATGCCCGGCGACGACGGCCTGCTGCTGTGCCGCGAGCTGCGTGCCGGCAAGCACAAGACCACCCCGGTGCTGATGCTGACCGCGCGCAACGACGAAACCGACCGCATCATCGGCCTTGAAATGGGGGCCGACGACTACCTGGTCAAACCCTTCGCCGCCCGCGAACTGCTGGCCCGGATCAATGCCGTGCTGCGCCGCACACGGATGCTGCCACCCAACCTGGTGGTCACCGAAAGCGGCCGCCTGCTGGGCTTCGGACGCTGGAAGCTGGACACCACCGCCCGCCACCTGCTCGACCAGGACGGCACCATGGTCGCCCTGAGCGGTGCCGAATACCGCCTGCTGCGGGTATTCCTCGACCATCCGCAACGGGTGCTCAACCGCGACCAGTTGCTCAACCTCACCCAGGGCCGCGACGCCGACCTGTTCGACCGCTCCATCGACCTGCTGGTCAGCCGCCTGCGCCAGCGCCTGCTGGATGACGCCCGCGAACCGGCCTACATCAAGACCGTGCGCAGCGAAGGTTATGTGTTCTCGCTGCCGGTGGAACTGCTGGGTGCCGAGGCATGAGGCGCGTGCTGCACTGGCCGCGCACCCTCGCCTCGCGACTGTCGCTGATCTTCCTGGTGTGCCTGATCCTGGCCCAGGCGCTGTCGTTCGGCGCGCAATCCTATGAACGCTACGAAAGCGCCAAGAACGCCATGCTCGGCAACCTGGAGACTGACGTGTCGACCTCCATCGCCATTCTCGAACGGCTGCCGGCGGTCGAACGCGAAAGCTGGCTGCCACGCCTGGCACGCAAGAACTACGGCTACCTGCTCGACGAAGGCAGCCACGGCGTGCCCATGAGTCCGGGCGACTTGCCGATCGCCGTGCCGTCGATCGAGGAAGCCCTCGGCCCGGACTACCCGGTGACCTTCAGCGACATTCCAGGGCCGGTGAAACACTTCCAGGCCCACCTGACCCTCAAGGACGGCAGCCCGGTGACCATCGACGTGCGCCCGTCCCTGGCCCCGATGTCACCCTGGCTGCCAGCGGTGCTGGTCGGGCAACTGCTGCTGATGCTCGGCTGCACCTGGCTGGCCGTGCGGATCGCCGTGCGCCCGCTGACCCGCCTGGCCCAGGCGGTGGAGAACCTCGACCCCAACACCCACGGCGTGCAGTTGGACGAAAGCGGCCCCTCGGAAGTGGTCCATGCCGCCACGGCGTTCAACGCCATGCAAAAGCGCATCGCCGACTACCTCAAGGAACGCATGCAACTGCTGGCGGCGATTTCCCATGACCTGCAGACGCCGATCACCCGCATGAAACTGCGTGCCGAATTCATGGACGAATCGCCAGAGAAAGACAAGCTCTGGCAGGACCTGGGAGAAATCGAGCACCTGGTCCGCGAAGGCGTCGCCTATGCCCGCAGCGTACATGGCGCGACCGAACTCAGTTGCCGCATCGACCTGGACTCGTTCCTCGACAGCCTGGTGTTCGACTACCAGGACACCGGCCAGGCCGTGGAACTGACGGGCAAGAACGGCGCGCTGATCGAGGTCCGCCCCCATGCCCTGCGCCGGGTGCTGGTCAACCTGGTGGACAACGCCCTGAAGTTCGCCGGTGCCGCGCAGCTGGAAGTGCGCTCCAGGGCCCACCAGGGCATCTCGATCCTGGTCCTCGACCGCGGCCCCGGCATCGCCGAGGCGGAACTGCAGGAAGTGCTCAAGCCGTTCTATCGAGTGGAAAGCTCGCGCAATCGCAGCACCGGCGGGACCGGCCTGGGCCTGGCGATCGCCCAGCAACTGGCGGTGGCCCTGGGCGGTTCGCTGACCCTGAGCAACCGTGAAGGCGGCGGCCTGTGCGCCGAGCTGCAACTGGGTGTCGCACACCCTTGAACCCTCTACCCCTCCCGCCCCGGCAATGGGGCATACCTGGGCGCGCGATTTAGCTATGCTAGGGCACTTTCTCGAGTGCCCGCTTTCAGAGCTACCAGGAAAACCGCCCATGGCAGACCGCGAAATCATCGTTCCAGCATCCATGCAGAACATCGTCGAACGCGCCGGCTACGCGCCCGCCGTCAAGGTCGGAACGACGCTGTATTGCGCAGGACAGGTCGGTCGAACCGCGGCACTGGAAGTGATCCAGGACCCCGAAGCCCAGTTTCTCGCCTGCTGGGAAAACCTGCGCCTGGTACTGGCAGCCGGCGGCTGCAGCTTTGACGACGTGGTCGACATGACCACCTATCATGTCAATATGAGCCAGCACATGGCGATCTTTCGAGAGGTCAAGAATCGTGTTTTTCCCCGCGGGCACTGTGCCTGGACGTCGATCGGCGTCCCGGAACTGGCGCACCCCGGCCTGCTGGTGGAGATCAAATGCGTGGCGGTACAGCGCACTTGAATACCTTCCGCCTCATCCCTGGCGCCCGACATCGGTCGGCGCCGGCCTTTCTGACGCTACCGGTGCATTACCCTCCGGCCGCGTTGCTTTAATGGAATAGAGAATGACCCAACGATCCGTAATCAATGCCTCGGTCAGCCCCAAAGGCAGCCTTGAAACCCTGTCCCAGCGTGAAGTGCAGCAACTGAGCGAAGCCGGCTCCGGCAGCATCTACGCCCTGTTCCGCCAGTGCGCCCTGGCCATCCTCAACACCGGCGCCCATGTCGACAATGCCAAGACCATCCTCGAAGCCTACAAGGACTTCGAGATCCGTATTCACCAGCAGGACCGTGGCGTACGCCTGGAACTGCTCAATGCCCCGGCGGACGCCTTCGTCGACGGCGAGATGATCGCCAGCACCCGGGAAATGCTCTTCAGCGCCCTGCGCGATATCGTCTACACCGAGAACGAGCTGGGCAGCCAGCGCATCGACCTGGAAAGCTCCCAGGGTATCACCGACTACGTCTTCCACCTGCTGCGCAACGCCCGCACCCTGCGCCCTGGCCTGGAGCCGAAGATGGTGGTGTGCTGGGGTGGCCACTCGATCAGCAGCGAGGAATACCAGTACACCAAGAAGGTCGGTCACGAACTGGGCCTGCGCAGCCTGGATATCTGCACCGGCTGCGGCCCGGGCGTGATGAAGGGGCCGATGAAGGGCGCGACCATCTCCCACGCCAAGCAGCGCATCACCACCGGCCGCTACCTGGGCCTGACCGAGCCGGGCATCATCGCCGCCGAGGCGCCGAACCCGATCGTCAACGAACTGGTGATCATGCCCGACATCGAGAAGCGCCTGGAGGCCTTCGTGCGGGTCGGCCACGGCATCATCATCTTCCCGGGCGGCGCCGGCACCGCGGAGGAGTTCCTCTACCTGCTGGGCATCCTCATGCACCCGGACAACCACGACCTGCCGTTCCCGGTGATCCTCACCGGACCGAAAAGCGCCGAGGCCTACCTGCAGCAACTGCATGCCTTCGTCGGTGCGACCCTGGGCGAGGCGGCGTACAGGCACTACCGGATCATCATCGACGATCCGGCGCAGGTCGCCCGGGAAATGGCCCAGGGCCTCAAGGCGGTCAAGCAGTTCCGCCGCGAGCGCAACGACGCCTTCCACTTCAACTGGCTGCTGAAGATCGACGAGGGCTTCCAGCACCCGTTCGACCCGACCCACGCCAACATGTCCAGCCTCAAGCTGCACCGCAACCAGCCGCCCCACGAACTGGCGGCCAACCTGCGTCGGGCGTTCTCCGGCATCGTCGCCGGCAACGTCAAGGACAAGGGCATCCGCCTGATCGAGGAACATGGTCCGTACGAGATCCACGGCGATGCCGAGGTGATGCGGCCGCTGGACCAACTGCTGCAGGCCTTTGTCGCCCAGCACCGGATGAAACTGCCGGGTGGCGCAGCCTATGAGCCGTGCTACCGGGTCGTCAGTTGACGACCTCCCGCCGTAATCGGATTGCCAGTGTCTGCCCAATAGGCACTGGTAATACCTCTCTCCCATCCTCGTAGGAAACCTCGATTGCTCTGCTGCAGCGATTGAAGACCCGGGTAAAAACTCACATTCTTGACCCTCCCATATTTCAGCAACTATATTTAGTTGCAAAAGGAGGATAGGTGTCGAGGAATGAAAAGCTGCTCACTCGGCTGCTCAACCCCTGTACAACCTTTACCTGGTCAGAACTGGTCACGCTGTTGGGACACTTCGGCTACAGGCATATTGAAGGCTCAGGGAGCAGGGTCAAGTTCGACAATGGCGATCCGCGCGCACAGATCAACCTGCACAAACCCCACCCTGGCAATGAGCTGAAAACCTATGCCAGGCGTCAGGTGATCGATCATTTGAAATCGGGAGAGCTGATTCCGTGAACAATTCACTGCACTACAAGGGCTATTACGGCTCCATCGAAGCCAGCATCGAGGACAATTGCCTGTTCGGAAAACTCCAGTTCATCCGCGCGCTGGTGAACTACGAAGGCCAGACCGTGGCACAGCTGGAAGCGGCTTTCCGCGAAGCCGTGGACGACTATCTCGAAACCTGCCAGCAGTTGAAGCAGGCTCCCGAAGTACCGTGCAAGGGCTCGTTCAACGTCCGTGTAGGACATGACCTGCACCTGGCCGCGGCCCTGAGTGCCACTCGGCAGAACGTGACACTCAATGAGCTGACCCGCCAGGCGCTCAGCGAGTACCTGCAGCGCCGCGCCTGACCCGGTCGCCGATCAGCGACTGGCCACCACGAACAGCCGCGGGAACGGCAGCAGCACACTGCCATCGGGTAGCGCCGGATAGGCTTCACTGATCGCCGCCAGGTAGTGCTCCAGGTAGGCGGCCTTTTCATCCTCGTCCAGCGGCGCCAGGTAGGGCCGCAAGGCGGACCCCTTGAACCACTCCACGACGGCCGCATGGCCGCCCGCCAGCGGGTGATGGTAGGTGGTGCGCCAGACATCCACGTTCGCGCAATGCGGTTTCAGCAGCTCATAGTAGAACGCCGCATCATGCCGCGGTGGATGCCGTACAGTGCCAATCTTCGCGGCCCAGGGTCCCTCTGCCGCGACTTCCCGGGCCAGCCGGTGGGAAGGCTCCTGCATGTTGTCGGGGGTCTGCACCGCCAGGCTGCCACCGCTGGCCAGCTTGCTCACCAGATGCGGATACAGGCTGGCATGATCCGGCAACCATTGCAGCGAGGCGTTGGCAAGAATCACGTCGAACATCTGGTCCGGATTCCACGTGGCAATGTCGGCGAGTTCGAAACTCAATCCGGGCAGGCGCGCACGGGCACTGACCAGCATGTCATCGGAGCTGTCCAGACCGGTGACCCGAGCCTCGGGAAAGCGCTCGGCCAGAACCTCGGTGGAATTGCCAGGCCCGCATCCCAGGTCCACCGCCACCTGCACGTTGCGGGTCGGGATCGCCGCCACCAGATCACGTACCGGGCGGGTGCGTTCGGCTTCGAAGGTTGAATACTGCTTGGCTGACCAGGTCATCACGCTTCCTCTTTGTGCTCAGGGAATGCGCACAGCGTAGGTTTTGCAAAGCATGATGACAAATGCCAATAATGATGAGCTGCCATACCCTGAAGGTATCCGAGATGTTGGAACTGCGTCGTCTGCAAGCCTTTGTCGCCATCGCCGAGGAAGGTCATATCACCCGGGCGGCCGAGCGCCTGCATATGCAGCAACCCCCGCTGACCCGGCTGTTGCAGAAGCTCGAAGCCGAGATGGGGGTCACCCTGATGGAGCGCCTGCCCCGCGGTGTGCGCCCGACCAGCGCCGGCCTGGCATTGCTGGAGGAAGCCCGGGAACTGCTGGCGCGGGCCGAGGGGGTGACCGAGGTGGTGCGCCGCGCCGCCCGTGGCGAACAGGGCCGCCTCGGTATCGGTTTTACCAGTTCGGCGGCGCTGCATCCGTTCGTGCCTGGTGTTCTGCGGCACTTTCGTGAAGCCTTTGGTGGTGTCTCGGTTGTGCTGGAGGAAGCCGGTACCGGCGAGCTGATGGATGCGCTGGTGCATGAGCGCCTGGATGCGGCATTCGTGCGTTCGCCCTTGAACGGCACACCCACCCTGCAAGCCGAGCCGATCCTGACGGAGCCCATGTTGCTGGCGCTGCCGATGGACCATCCGCTGGCGCAGGACACTCACACGGCCCTGCCGCTGTCGGCCCTCGCGGGCGAAGCCTTCGTGCTGTATCGACGTCGGGTCGGGCTGGGGCTGTACGACGCCATCCTGGTGGCCTGTCGAGAGGCGGGTTTCAGCCCCCGGGTGATCCAGGAAGCCCCGCGCATGGCCGCGACCTTGAGCCTGGTCGCCGCGGGGCTTGGCCTGTCCATCGTCCCCGCCTCGATGCAGCGCCTGCGCGGCGATGGCATAGCCTACCGGCCCCTGGCCGAATGCCCGGGACTGATCGCGCCGCTTCACCTGGCGACGCGGGTGGGCGACAGTTCGTCGGTGCTGCAGCGCTTTCGAGAGCGGGTGATCGCTGCCGCCGCAGGCGAACGCTGATCGGATGCCGTGGGTGGCCGTTGGCGGATCAACCCCCTCAATTCCCTCGACCACCGGCAAACGACCACTCATCCGCCGCCGTGGTGGTGATCACCACCATCACATCCTCCGGGTCCAGCCCCAGCGCCGCCTGCAGACGCGCCACCAGGGTACGGTAGAACGCCTGCTTCACCGCCGTCTCCCGCGACCGTCCAGCCGTGATGGCGATCAGTACATAATCCTGGCTGCGCGGACCGCCCAGGTAATGCCCGTCAAAGATCAACTCCCCCACCTCGTGCTGGTGAATGACCTGGAAGCGATCGGCGGGCGGTACGTCGAAACTTTCCACCAAGGCTTCATGCAGGCTCTGGGAAAGCCTCTCCAGGTACTCGGGCGATTTGCCCCGATGCAACGAAATACGGGCGAAAGGCATGGCGGACAGCTCCTGGAATCGGGTTGACGCCGGCAAGTTAGCAAGCGACGATCATTCCGAATATCAGATTAATCAGAACCCATAATCCCGATTAAATGGACGTTTAAGCCATGCGCCATCCCAGCTTCGACCTCGATGTCCTGCGCACCTTCGTCACCGGCGTGCAACTGAACAGCTTCGCCAAGGCGGCCGACCGGCTCGGGCGCTCGACCTCGGCCGTCAGTGCCCAACTGAAAAGGCTCGAAGAACAGGTCGGCAGTACGGTGCTGGTCAAGTCGGGGCGCGGCCTGGTGCTGACGCCTCTGGGCGAAACGCTGATGAGCCAGGCCCGCCGCCTGCTGGAACTCAACGACGAGATCTTCGACAGCCTGCACCAGGCTCAGGTCGAAGGCTGTGTGCGCCTGGGGTTGCAGGAAGACTTTGGCGAACACCTGCTCAGCGACATCCTGCGCCGTTTCGCCAAGGTCCATCCGCGGGTCAGCCTGGAAGTGCGGATTGGCCGCAACGCCGAACTGCTGGGGCTGATCGAGCGTGGCCAACTGGACCTGGCGCTGGCCTGGGAAACCGCGCTCGACACGCCCCACTCCAGCCGGATCGGCGCGACGCCGATGCACTGGATCGGCCCCAGGGATCAGCTCTTCGCCCAGGAGGAAGCACCCCTGCCCCTGGTGATGTTCGATGCCCCCTGCGTGTTGCGCAGTGCGGCCACCGAAGCGCTGGATCAGGCACGGATACCCTGGCGGGTGGCGCTGACCAGCCCCAGTGTCGGCGGCATCTGGGCCGCCGTGACGGCGGGCTTGGGTATCACCCTGCGCACCCGCATCGGTCTGCCCGATCACCTGACAACACTGCCAGGGCTGCCCGACGTGCCGAACCTGGGTTATGTACTGCACCGCGCCGTGGCCGAGCCGACGGGGGCGGTCAGGCAATTGGCGTCGCTGATCCGGACAAGCCTGGAGCAACAGACCTTTCACACGTGCCGAGCGACCACCGAGCTCTCCCTGGGCAAGACGCCCAAGGATTGACAAACCCGGCGCCAGCTCTTAAAACTGGGCGCCTGAATCAGGGTGCAAACAAACATGTCCGCAACGCTCGACACTTTCGCTATCGCCACGGGCTTGAATGCCAAGGCTGTGGCGTGCGTTGCGTTTGCCCCTAAATCGAAGAAACAGTCGCTCATGTGACCGGGGCGCGCTGTCCCGTCAGATGAGCTGACAGGACATTGAGCGCGACGGGCACCCTCCATCCTCCCAACTTCCCTCCAAGCTTCTGACGGTGACGAAACGGTCAACCATCAGGAGAAAGTGCATGTCCGCGTTTCAAGGTATCTGGGTCCCCATCGTCACGCCGTTCATCAACCAGGCCATCGATTTCGTCGCCCTGCGCCGGCTGGCCAGCCATCTGCTGGAAAGTGGCGTCGACGGTCTCGTCGTCTGCGGTACCACCGGGGAAGCCGCCGCCCTGGGCAAGCACGAGCAGTTGGCGGTACTGGATGCGGTACTCGAAGTGGCCACACCGCAGCAGGTGGTGATGGGCCTGGCCGGCAACAACCTCAGCGAACTGCTGCAGTTTCAGAGTGAAATCCTCAAGCGTCCACTGGCAGGCCTGCTGGTGCCCGCGCCCTACTACATCCGTCCTTCCCAGGCCGGGCTGCAGGCGTTTTTCCAGACCGTCGCCGATGCCTCCAGCGTACCGCTGATTCTCTACGACATTCCCTATCGCACCGGGGTCAGCTTCGAAGCGGCGACCCTGCTCGACATCGTCGCCCACGAAAACATCGTCGCCATCAAGGACTGCGGCGGCAACCTGAACAACACCCTCGCACTGCTGGCCAGCGGCAAGGTCGATGTGCTGTGCGGCGAAGACAACCAGATCTTCAATGCCCTGTGCCTGGGCGCCACCGGGGCGATTGCCGCCTCGGCCCACATTCGCCCGGAGTTGTTCGTGCAACTGCACCGGCAGGTCCGGGACCAGCAACTCACCGCCGCCAGAACCACCTTCTTCCAACTGACGCCGTTGCTCCAGAGCCTGTTCGCCGAACCCAACCCCGCGCCGGTGAAAAGCGTGCTGGCCCTGCAGGGGCTGATTCGCGACGAACTGCGTGCGCCCATGCAAGCCAGCAGCCGTGCGCTGATCGCACGCCTGCAAGGCCAACTGGCGGCACTCGACTAGACGTCATGGGGCCGTTTCATCTGCTGTCGCCAGGCCGCCGGACAGGGCGGCCATGGCGCAGGCGTCATCGAGCATTGGCGAATGCCACTCAGCGGCCCTGCCGCCCTGGCTGCGGCGAAACCGCACGGCAGCCGCCTGCGGATTGACCCCTCGAAAAAACCACCATATAGTGTGCCGACACCCAAGAAAAACACTACATGATGTGCCAAACTTCTCCTACGGCACCTCTCACCGCCCTGGAACACCAGGGTTTGCCGATTGCCTGCTTGTGCTGTGAATCCTGTTGAACGGGAGTTCCAAACACGTGTCTACCTGCCTGCTCGAAAGGCAGTGAACCAGGCCTCCAAACACCCCTACCTACAAGGAATATCCGATGCTCAGCTGGGACGAATTCGACAAGGAAGACGGCGAAGCGGCAGCCAAGGGCGCCGTTGCCGGCCAGATCACCGAAGCGACCCTCGATCGCCTGGACAGCGCCGGCGGTGCCGCCGCCCTCGAAGCCCGTGCCGTGACCGCCAGCGACTCCGCCGCGATCATCCGCGCCAAGGCCGCCCTCGACGCCCTCGATGTCGCCGAAGGCCTGGCCGAACTCGAAGGCGCCTCGGCCCGTGTCGCCGTCGACGAGAAGCGCATGATCAACTGCCGCGCCGACCTCAACCAGCTCGTACCTTTCAAATACGACTGGGCCTGGCAGAAATACCTCGACGGCTGCGCCAACCACTGGATGCCGCAAGAGGTCAACATGACCGCCGACATCGCCCTCTGGAAAAACCCCGAAGGCCTGACCGACGACGAGCGTCGTATCGTCATGCGCAACCTGGGCTTCTTCTCCACCGCCGACTCCCTGGTGGCGAACAACCTGGTCCTGGCCGTCTACCGCCTGATCACCAACCCCGAGTGCCGCCAGTACATCCTGCGCCAGGCCTTCGAGGAGGCGATCCACACCCACGCCTACCAGTACTGCATCGAATCGCTGGCCATGGATGAAGGCGAGATCTTCAACATGTACCACGAGATCCCCTCGGTGGCGAAAAAGGCCACCTGGGGCCTGAAGTACACCCGCTCGATCTCCGACCCGCAGTTCAACACCGGCACCGTCGAGACCGACAAGGAACTGCTGCGCAACCTGATCGCCTACTACTGCGTGCTCGAAGGCATCTTCTTCTACTGCGGCTTCACCCAGATCCTCTCCATGGGCCGGCGCAACAAGATGACCGGCGTCGCCGAGCAGTTCCAGTACATCCTGCGCGACGAGTCCATGCACCTGAACTTCGGCATCGACGTGATCAACCAGATCAAGATCGAGAACCCGCACCTGTGGGATGCCGAGATGAAGGAAGAAGCGACCCAGATGATCCTGCAGGGCACCCAGCTGGAAATCGAATACGCCCGTGACACCATGCCGCGCGGCGTGCTGGGCATGAACGCGGCGATGATGGAGGACTACCTCAAGTTCATCGCCAACCGTCGCCTGTCGCAGATCGGCCTGAAGGAAGAGTACCCGGGCACCACCAACCCGTTCCCGTGGATGAGCGAGATCATGGACCTGAAGAAGGAAAAGAACTTCTTCGAGACCCGCGTGATCGAGTACCAGACCGGCGGTGCACTGAGCTGGGATTGATTCGTTCCGCACGCATGGATCGCGATGCCAAAAGCCCTGACCTGTTCAGGGCTTTTTCATTGGCAACACCCGGTCCCAGATGACCTTTGTCTCAGTAGTTCTCTATGTATGGACGTACAGGAAATCCAAGGGCAACCTGAGCAGGCCTCAGGATTGATGAGCAGCACGAGCCAAGTGATCTCGATTGTGGAGAGAGGTCGATCAATCAATACCTCCTCCACAAGGCACATAAAGCCCAAGCCGCCAAACACGCGGTGGTGTATGTGATTTGCCTGAAAGGCACCCGGAGGGTCGTCGGCTGCTACACCCTGTCCAATGGTTCGATCATGCGTGCGCACGTGACGCCAAGGAGCCGGCAACGCAACTCTCCCGCACAGCACCCAGTCACCATCCTGGGGCGAATGGGTGTAGACCTTGCCATCCAGCGCAACGGATATGCCATCGACCTTCTGCAAGATGCGATCGAGCGCTGTATCAATGCCGCCGAAACAGTGGGATCGACCGCCGTGCTGGTCCATCCCTTGAATGAAAGGCTCGCCGATTTTTACGCGAGGCACGCGGGCTTCGCCACCTGCCCCGATCTGTCGCCCATCACCATGATGCTTGCGCTGCAATAGCCCGTTCTAGGCTCTGTATGAAAAACCTTGATCCTCGGTGATGCTACGTTGAAAACAGCCTCGGAATGCTCATTTACAACCGGTGAACTCCGCTTCCTCGGCTGTTTTCGCCCTGCCTGACCTTCGTCTCAAGGCTTTTCATACAGACCCTGGAGCCGCCAGCCCGCAAGGCAACCTGGGCGATTGTGCGATTTGAATGGCAGGCTACATCAGTTGGATTGATTTTCCGGGTAGAACTTGTAGCCCGCCCCTTCAGGTTCAAGATGCCCTACGCCCGGAAATGGGAAATGGAAGCCGCCCACCAATGGATTGGTTTTCTCCACCATACTCAGGAACTGCCGCCGTACTTCCAGCGCGCGTTCTGGATCAATGTCGCTGGCTACCATCCACTCAGGATGCGTTGCAAAGAAAGCAGGAACGTTAATCATGTCCGCGATGTAGTAAAAGGAACTCTTGCCCGAGCGGACTTCGTAGATGGTATGTCCCGGGGTATGCCCATAAGCAGCCTTTGAAAATATTCCGGGAGCAACTTCTATTCCGGGACTAAATTTTCTCAGCATCTTTTCAGGCATACCAAGAAACACCCGTCGGGCAATTTCGAATGCGCCTTTACGTTGTAGTGGCGCAGCCAGCCTGTTGGCATCACTCATCCAGTAGTCATACTCGGGTTCTGGCACCCAGACCGTGGCGTTTGGATAGACAAAATTTCCAGCAGCATTTCTCAGCCCACTGATATGATCAGCATGGAAATGTGAGATGAGGATGGTATCGATATCTTCGGGCTCGTAACCTGCAAGTCGAAGACTTTCTGTCAGTTTGCCAGTGGTTTCTCTCGGAGACCCAAACTCGCCAAGGCCAGTATCGAGAAGAATGTGGCGAGAGCCGGAAACAATCAGATAAGCGGTAAACGGCAGCTCAACGTATTCAGTGCTTAGGCCTTGGACTGATGCCAACTTCTTCACTTCAGCAAAAGGTGCATTGACAACATAGCGATCACTCAAGGGGAGACGTGTAGCGCCATCGTGCAAAGCGATAATTTCTACGCCCCCCATTTTAATGCGATGAACGCGCTCTTGCGGCAGCGTTGGCAGTCCAAAGTCAGGAGCGGACTGCGCGAGCACGGGCACTGGCAAAGTCGGTGTAATGGATAACACCAAACCTGATAATAGTACTTTCAGCACATTGCGGCGATCCATATAAGATACCTTGAGATCAGCATTCAAATAAAAACGTAGATAAACTTTCAGTTTCAGAGATTCTATGTGGGGCCCGTCCCTGATCACAGATGGATATCCCGCCAAATAAAGTGCAAAACTCGCCATCCACAGCGGAAGGGGCCAGGCATGGCTCACTCGCTCTGCGACAGACGGCCTAGAGCCGCCAGCACCACAATGAACCACCTCTGGTCAGCAAGTCGTATTCCGACAAAACCGTGTCGTTTCTGATCGCTCCGTCAAAATCGGCAAATCCAATAATCCGCACACAGACCGCCCTTACGCCATAGGCCGGTCCCGCGACACCCGCGAGTATGCAGCCTCGCTTCACAATTCCAACGCTGCGGCGCCCTTCCGAGCCGGACAACCGGTCGCAGACAACAATATGACTCAGAACCTATGGACCCGCGCGCACGAGCGGACCATCTCTGTGTGCGCAACAATTGTGAAGATTTGACTGCCATGACTACTACATCGATCTCCAGTGCCGGTTCTGCAACCGGTCACCGCAATGCATTGCTCGTCGCCCACATCGCCGCGGTCCTGTTCGGGCTGACCGGTATTCTCGGCGCTCTGATCCAGGCCGATGCCAGCCTGATCACCTTCGGCCGCGCCACCTTCGCCTTCATCGCCCTCGGTTTCGTCGCCGGGCTCAAGGGCACCCGCCTGCTGGACGCGCTGAGCTGGCGCAACCTGCCGATCATCGGCTTGACCGGTACCCTGCTCGCCGCACACTGGGTGACCTTCTTCATCGCCGTGAAAGTCGGTGGCGTGGCTGTGGCAACCCTGGGCTTCGCCAGCTTCCCGGCATTCATCGCGCTGATCGACCTGCTGGTGTTCCGTGACCGGATCGGCACCACCGAAAGCCTGCTGCTGCTGATGGTGTCGGCCGGCCTGGTGCTGGTGGTGCCCTCCTTCGACATGCTCGACCAGGGTACCGTAGGCTTGATCTGGGGCCTGGCTTCGGGCCTGTCGTTCGCCCTGCTGACCGTCGCCAACCGTCGCAACACCAGCGGCATGAACGCCATGCAGACTTCGTTCTGGCAGAACGTCGTGGTCGCCGCCCTCGTGGCACCGTTCGCCTTCAGCCACCTGGCGACCAACAGCCTGAGCACTGACGACTGGGTGAATCTCGCGGTACTGGGCATCTTCTGCACCGGGCTCTCGCAGTTCCTGTTCGTGAAAAGCCTCGAAGGCCTGCAGGCCCGCACTGCTGGCATGATCATCGCGCTGGAGCCGGTGTATGCGATCGCCTGCGCCTGGTGGCTGTTCAGCGAGCAACCGTCGCTGCGCATGGCCGGTGGTGCCGCGTTGATCGTGTTGGCGACCATCATGAGCGCCTGGCGCAAGGCTTCCGCCCACTGAGTATGTCACTGCGCTGGCAACGGCATCCCCGCCGGCAACGTCAGCGCCCCCGGTCGAGGATCGCCAGGCGATCGCAGGTCAGCGCCTGGTTGAGGTCATGCAGGGCCACCAGGGTGGTGACCGGCAAGGCCTGTACCTGGCGCTCGCGCAGGTGCAGCGCATCAGTATCGGCCAGCACCAGTAACAGCGCACCACCCAGGGCGCTGGCCGGCAGCAGTCGAGCGTGACCAGGCCCCAGCAGCAGGCGCAAGGCATGCGGAATCACCAGCCCGACGAAACCGATGGCACCGACGATGGACACCATCACCACCGTCACCAGCGACGCGGCTCGTAGCCGTTAGCGATCAGCGATCAGCGATGAGATCAAAGATCGTTCCCACGCGGAACGTGGGAACGATCGGAACCTGAACCCTCGACAACTCAGTCCTGCTTCGCCCCCATGTACAGGTCGAAGTGCTTGATGTGATCGTCGAGGTTGTCCTCGAGCATCAACCGATACTGCTCGCAGAAATACTTGAGCATCGCCTCCCGGGCCTGGGCCATTTCCTCGCCGGACTTGAAGTTGCGCGCACTGACCCAGGCATTGAAGCGGGTGGTGCCGAACATCATCGAAGCGTTGACCTTGCCGAAGTTCTCGACCTGCTTGAGCTGCTCATTGGACAGGTTGATGTGCTCGTCCGCACGGTCATAGAAGGATTCGTCGATGATTTCTGACATGGCACTATCTCTGAATGAAAACGGCACATGGGACCGCCTTTCCCGGCGCTTGTCCAGTCTAATACCCGGCAATCGTGCCTTGCAGAACCGTCTCCACCTGCCCGCTCAGGATCACCCCGCCACAGCCATCCCACTGCACGCTGACCGTGCCGCCGTCACATTGCACCTCGACCCGCTCGTCCAGCAGACCACGGCGAATACCGCCCACCACCGCGCCGCAACAGCAGGAACCCGAACCCTGCGCGATGCCGGCGCCCCGCTCCCAGATGCGCAGGCGGATATGACCGCGGTCCAGAACCTGGACGAAATGCACGTTGGTCCTTTTCGGAAACAGCGGATCGGTTTCGATCCTCGGCCCCAGCTCGGCCACGTCGACCGCGGCGATGTCCTCGACAAAGAAGGTGCAATGGGGATTGCCCATGCTGCAGGCCACCGGGCTGCCGGCAATCGGCAGGACCAGGGTGTCCATGGCCTCGGCCAGCGGTACCTCCTGCCAGGCCAGCGACGGTTTGCCCATGTCCACCGAAATCGCCCCGCCCTCCTCGCGCACGCAGGTCAGCAAGCCCCGGTTGCTCCTGAGCCGCACCGACGAGTTGCCCGACTCGCGCATCAGCAGGTCGGCCACCCCACGGGTGGCGCTGCCGCAGGTCTCGAGAGGCGAACCATCGCAGTTCCAGAACACCACCCGGGCCGCCGCATCCTCGCAATCGAGCACCACCGCCAACTGGTTGAAACCGATGCCACGGTGGCGGTCGCCCAGGCGCCGGGCCACCGTGCTGGTGATCGGGTCCGCCTGGCCACGACGGTCGATGACGACGAAGTCATCGCCATGGGCATGCATCTTTACAAAGCTGAGGGTCATGCGCGCTCCTGTCTGGGTGGGGGCATTCGGCGAACGCCAAGCATACGGGGATGGCGGACGGTCCGTCACGCGGCCGGGCTGCGGTTTGCCCGGCCCTGCTCTTCCAGCAATTGCACGAACACCGACAGGTTCTGCGACACGGTACCGCGGCGCCAGATCAGCCAGGTCTGCAGGTAACGAAAATCCGGCGACATCGGCCAGACACTGACAGTGCTGCAACCCGGCATGCTTTCGAGCATGCTGCGCGGCATCATCGCCAGGCCGGCACCGGCGCTGACGCAGGCCAGCATGCCGTGGTACGACTCCATCTCGAAGATCTTGCCGGGCACCGCCGCGTCGTGGCTGAACCAGCTCTCGAAGTGGTGACGGTACGAGCAGTTGGCTCGAAAGGCGTAGATGCTCTCGCCATTCACATCGGCGCCGCGGGTGATCGGCGCATGCTGCAGGGGCGCGATGATCACCATCTCCTCGTCCAACACCGGCACGCCTTCCAGGCTCGGGTGCAGAATCGGCCCGTCGACGAAGGCCGCCACCAGGCGCCCGGACAGCACGCCTTCGATCATGGTACCGGAGGGGCCGGTGGACAGGTCCAGCTCGACCTTGGCGTATTGCTGGTTGTAGGCCGCCAGCAGCGCCGGGATGCGCACCGCCGCCGTGCTCTCCAGCGAGCCGAGGGCGAACGGCCCCTGGGGCTCTTCCCCGGACACTGTCAACCGCGCCTCGGCGACCAGGTCGAGAATGCGCCGGGCATAGTCGAGGAAGCTCCACCCCGCCGGCGACAGGCGCAGGCGGCTCTTCTCGCGGATGAACAGTTCCACCCCGAGGTCCTGCTCCAACTGCTTGATGCGAGTGGTCAGGTTCGATGGCACCCGGTGAATGAGTTGTGCGGCGGCACTGATGCTGCCCTGCTCGGCAACAGCCTTGAAGATTTCCAGCTGGACCAGATCCACACCATTCTCCAATTGTGAATGTTTTGCTCAGTATTATTCAGTTTCCAGAAAAACAACAGCCCCGTAATCTGGCCCCATAACCCACCCGACAGGACGGTGCCATGATGACTGTGTCGAACCAGACCCACGCGATTTCGATCAACCCCTTCAATGGCCAGCAGATCGGCCACTATGCCTATGAGTCCGCCGAGCAGCTCGACGCAGCGCTGGCGCGCGCCGCCAAAGGCTACGCCAGCTGGCGCCGGACCAGCATCGCCCAGCGTGCGCAACGGATGGTCGCCCTGGCCGTAGCCCTGCGCGCCAACGCCAGCCGGATGGCCGAGATGATCACCCTGGAAATGGGCAAGCCGATCGCCCAGGCCCGTGGCGAAATCGAGAAATGCGCGCAACTCTGCGAGTGGTACGCCGAGCACGGCCCGGCCATGCTGGCGCCCGAACCGACGCTGGTGAACAACGGCAGCGCCCGTATCGAGTACCGCCCACTGGGCCCGATCCTGGCGGTGATGCCGTGGAACTTCCCGATCTGGCAAGTGCTGCGTGGCACGGTGCCGACCCTGCTGGCCGGCAACACCTACGTGCTCAAGCACGCACCGAACGTGATGGGCAGTGCCTACCTGCTGCTCGATGCGTTCAGGCATGCCGGTTTCCCAGAGGGCGTTTTCGAAGTGATCAACGTCACACCGGACGGTGTCTCCAAAGCCATCGCCGACCCGCGCATTGCCGCCGTGACCCTGACCGGCAGCGTGCGCGCCGGCACCGCCATCGGCTCTCAAGCCGGGGCGGCGCTAAAGAAATGCGTGCTGGAACTGGGCGGCTCCGACCCGTTCATCGTGCTCGATGATGCCGACCTCGACGCGGCGGTGCAGGCGGCGGTGATCGGCCGCTACCAGAACACCGGCCAGGTTTGCGCGGCCGCCAAGCGCCTGATCGTCGAGCAGGGCGTGGTCGAGGCATTCACCCGCAAGTTCGTCGAAGCCACCCGCAAACTGGTGGTGGGCGACCCGTTGTCGGCCGAGACCTACATCGGCCCGATGGCCCGTTTCGACCTGCGCGACGAGCTGGACCAGCAGGTCCAGGCGACCCTGGCCGAAGGCGCGACCCTGCTGCTGGGCGGCAGAAAGGTCGAAGGCAACGGCAACTTCTACGAGCCAACCGTGCTGGGCGGTGTCACCGACCGGATGACCTCGTTCAAGCAGGAACTGTTTGGCCCGGTGGCGTCGATCATCACCGCCCGTGACGCCCGCCATGCCGTGGCGTTGGCCAACGACAGCGAGTTCGGCCTGACCTCGACCGTCTACACCGCCAACGTCGAGCTGGCACGGCAGATGGCCGATGAGCTGGAAACCGGTGGCGTGTTCATCAACGGCTACAGCGCCTCCGACCCCCGCGTGGCTTTCGGCGGCGTGAAGAAGAGCGGTTTCGGCCGGGAACTGTCGCACTTCGGCGTGCGTGAGTTCTGCAACGCCCAGACCGTCTGGCTGGACCGCCACTGACAGCCCCTGGCTCGCCACTGCAACAGTGGCGAGCCATTGCTCCATGACCTGCCCAGCTCCAAAGTCATCTGATCCGTATTTTTCTTCGTTACCTGAATCTGTATCGGGATCAGATTTCCCCCGACAATAAGTCACCGCCCGGCGTCCCGGGTCGTGTTTGAGGGGAGAGTTCGATATGACTCGATTTTCGCTGCACCGCAATTCCTTGGCTCAGGAGGCCTGAAATCATGGGCAAGATGGCAATTTTCCTCGGCGGTTTCCTGCTACTGACCATAGCGATCGGCCTGCTGGGCACCATTTCTCCGACCTGAACGGCGGATGATGATTTCTCCCAGGCCCATGCCGGCCACAACCCTGAGGAGCGCCGCAGGTCAATCCTGAGCAGCGCTCCCGATCCTTCCCTTCACTACGGACGAGGGGGCGTCTGCGTGGGTGCCAGGTCGACGATCCACGGCTCGAACCGCTGCCCGAAGGCCACCGTCGCGCTGAAGCCGAAGGCGTCACTCTCGCGATCCTCGTAGCGCTGCCCACTGATCTGCTGCCGTATCGGCTCAAGCAGGCGGCTGAAGGCGGCGGGCACGTTGATATTGTCCGCCGCGACCTCACTGACACGCCCCGTCAGCAGCCGCGGCCGGTCTTCACCGCTGTCGAGCACCAGGGGCTCGATCCTGCCGGGCAGGATCAGGTATCGACGGGTATCCGGGTACTGCGCGCGCAGCGCCTGGGCATCCAGGCCGGCATCGATCAGGAACAGCCGGCTGTTGCCCTTCAGCTCGAAGGCCAGCGATCGGCTGGCCGCTTCCCGGGCATTTTTCTCCGTGACCCGCGCCTCGTATGCCCGAGCCTTTTCGACGGCCCGCCGATAGGCCGGACCATTGAACTCGAAGGCCAGGAACACGGGCCGGGAAAACCGCCTGGCGTAGCGGCTGCCCCTGTACTGTGTGTCGTAGGGTTTGGAGACATCGAAGCCCAGGCTCGCCAGCTTGTCCTTGTCCAGCCAGACGGTGATGTCGCCCGGGTCGGAAAAGGCGTTCTCGTACGGATGCAGCCCCCGCAGACGCAGGTGCAGCGACAGGCCGCTGTTGTCGGCATCATTGCCATACGGCAACTGCAGCTCACGCTGGGACAGGTTCAGTACCGCTTGCGGCGTTCCGCTGCGGTTATGGGCCACCCCGAGCAGAACCACCGCCTGGGTGACAAGCATCAGCGTCACACCGGCAATCAGGGTGTAACGGCGGGTCCAGTTGTTCATTGGACACCCCCGGCCTGCGGTGCCCTCAGTTTTTTGAGCACCACCAGCACCAGCACCGCAGCCAGGCCAACCACGAAGAAGAACAGGTACTTGGGCAGAGTCTCCCACCACCAGTCATAGAACTTGGTGAACAGAAAGATCACGAAGAAGGTCACACCGGTGTTGACCACATCCGGCCAATGCCAACGTACGCCGAGCCAGATCGCTGCGGCACTGAGCAGGAAACCCGCCACCTGATAGCCCTGTTCAACCCGCTTCGGATCGAACGCCAGGTAACTGCCCTCCCCCCAATGGGCCAGGACCAGCACCGGCACCAGCAGGGCCAGGAGCGCGGACACCCGGTAGGTCATGGCGAAGCCGGGGAAGCGCTTGTGCGGCATGAACCGCGCAGCCAGAGCGAGCAACACGGCTGCCGGGAAGAAGTTCTCCGGAATATCTCCCAGGTCCAGCCAGTATACCCCGGCCCAGCTACCCACCCGCGCGGCGACGAAGCCGGCCAGGCAGATGATCGCCGCCAACAGCAGCAGGCGCAGGTTGCAGCTGTAGGCCAGCAACAGGGCGAAGAGCCCCCAGACGACGAAGGCCTTGTCGGACGGGGCGATATTGAAGATCTGCCCCAGCATGCTGATATCGAGGACGAAGCAGGCAAACGCCACCAGGGCTGCCAGCTTGGTGAAATAGCCGGTGCTGTCGCGCCCCTGCAGCCAAATCGTGGCGATGAAGGTCAGCAGTGGCGCCAACAGCAGCGTCGAGACCTGGGCGACGGTCGAGAACGTGCCCCAGAAGCGGTAGAAGAGAAAGAACACGCTGGCCGCCAGCGCCAGTGCACCGAGAAACGAGGCAATGCGCATGCCCGTCGACAACTGCCGGGAACTGGTGGTCAGGTCGATATCGAAGGCATCGCGGTAGTGGGCGAGCAGCGCCTGGTGATGGCGGGTCAGGCCGAGCTGCTGCTCGGCAGAGAGTTGCAGCGCGCCTTCGCGTTCGAGCCGGTCCAGCTCCAGCTGGAACACTCGTATATCGTCGGCGCGCTGCTGGGCTTCTGTCTGGGTGAGTAGACTCATCGGGCAATCCATTGACCGGGGGCGAGTCCGATAGCGCTCGCCACCCCGAGTGCGAATGCTATGCCCAATCCC
Organism: Pseudomonas sp. Tof1; assembly: GCF_055390395.1. NCBI lineage: Bacteria > Pseudomonadati > Pseudomonadota > Gammaproteobacteria > Pseudomonadales > Pseudomonadaceae > Pseudomonas > Pseudomonas sp. Tof1. The sequence goes on from NZ_AP024344.1 coordinate 3,969,220, forward strand.
CTCTTCCGTGCGACCCGTTTGTGCGGGGGCCCGAAAACCCGGGAGCCTCCACCAATCGGCTACGGCTATCCGGTCCTCAGGCCAGCTCGGCACGCAGTTGGCGGGCTGCGCTCACCATGTTCACCAGTGCCGCCTCGGTCTCCGGCCAGCCACGGGTCTTCAGCCCGCAATCCGGGTTGACCCACAGGCGCTCGGCCGGAATCCGCCGGGCCGCCTTGCGCAGCAGGTTGGCCATCTCGGCCACCTCGGGTACCCGTGGCGAGTGGATATCGTAGACACCCGGGCCGATTTCATTCGGGTAGGCGAACGCTTCGAAGGCCTCCAGCAACTCCATGTCCGAGCGCGAGGTTTCGATGGTGATCACATCCGCATCCATCGCGGCGATGGACTCGATCACATCGTTGAACTCGCTGTAGCACATGTGGGTATGGATCTGGGTTTCATCACGTACACCCGAGGCGCACAGGCGGAAGGATTCGGTGGCCCAGTCCAGGTAGTGCTGCCACTGGGCCTGGCGCAGCGGCAGGCCTTCGCGGAAGGCGGCTTCGTCGATCTGCACGATGCGGATGCCGGCCGCTTCCAGGTCGACGACCTCATCGCGGATCGCCAGTGCCAGTTGCCGGGCCTGCACTTCACGGGTCACGTCCTCCCGTGGGAACGACCACATCAGCATGGTCACGGGACCGGTGAGCATGCCCTTCATCACCTTGTCGGTGAGGCCCTGGGCGTACCGGATCCACTCCACGGTCATGGCTTGCGGACGGCTCAGGTCACCGAAGATCACCGCCGGTTTCACGCAGCGCGAACCGTAGCTCTGCACCCAGCCGAAACGGGTGAATACATAGCCGTCCAGTTGCTCGGCGAAGTACTCGACCATGTCATTGCGCTCGGCCTCACCGTGCACCAGCACATCCAGCCCCAGGTGCTCCTGGATCTGCACGGCATGACGGATCTCGCTGTGCATCGCCTCGATGTAGTCGGACTCGGTCAACTTGCCCTGCCTGAACGACTGGCGGGCCAGGCGGATCGCGGCGGTCTGCGGGAACGAACCGATGGTGGTGGTCGGCAACAGCGGCAGGTTCAGACCCGCGCGCTGCTTCCCGATCCGTGTGGTGAACGGCGACTGGCGCTGGCTGTCCCGGGCCGTGATGGCTGCCACACGGGCCTGCACGGCCGGCTTGTGGATGCGTGGCGACGCGGCGCGGCTGGCCTGGACGACACGGCTGTCGGCCAGGGCCTTCTGCACCTCTGCCGCGTGCGGTTCGCTCACGGCCCGCGCCAGCAGCGCCACCTCTTCACACTTCTGCACGGCAAAGGCCAGCCAGCTTTTCAGCTCGGCATCGAGCTGGTCTTCACGTGCCAGGTCGACCGGGCTGTGCAGCAGCGAGCAGGACGGCGCCACCCACAGGCGATCGCCCACCCGCTCATGGGCGTGCTGCACCACCGCCAGGACCTTTTCCAGATCGCAGCGCCAGACGTTACGGCCGTTGACCACGCCCAGGGAGAGGATCTTGTAGGCCGGCAGGCGGTCGAGAATGGTCGGGTACTGGTCGGGCGCACGGACCAGGTCGATATGCAGGCCATCGACCGGCAGGTTGGCGGCCAGGCCGAGGTTCTCTTCCAGGCCGCCGAAGTAGGTGGCGACCAGCTTCTTCAACGGGTCGCGCTGAATCAGGTTGTAGGCCCGCTCGAAGGCGTTCTTCCACGCCTGTGGCAGGTCGAGGGCCAGGATCGGCTCATCGATCTGTACCCATTCCACGCCCTGTTCGGCCAGGCGCTGGAAGATCTGGCCGTACAGCGGCAGCAGGCGCTCCAGCAGGTCGAGCTTGTCGAAGTCGCCGCCCTTGGCCTTGCCCAGCCACAGGTAGGTCAGCGGACCGATCACCACCGGCTTGACCGGGTAGCCCAATGCACGGGCTTCGGCGACTTCCTCGAACAGTTGCTCCCAACCCAGCTGGAACGACTGGTCGGCGCTGAACTCCGGGACCAGGTAGTGGTAGTTGGTGTCGAACCACTTGGTCATTTCCTGGGCGTGGGCACCGCCGCAGCAACGGTCGCTGACGCCACGGGCCATGCCGAACAGGGTCTGCAGGGTAGCCTTGCCGTCGTGCGGGCGGAAACGTTCGGGGATCACGCTGAACATCAGCGAGTGGGTCAGCACCTGGTCGTACCAGGCGAAGTCGCCCACCGGCAGCAGTTCGATACCGGCGTTCTTCTGCAGGTCCCAATGGGCCTTGCGCAGTTCGGCACCGACGGCGCGCAGGCCGGCCTCGTTCAGTTCACCCTTCCAGAAGGCTTCCTGTGCCTTCTTCAGTTCGCGGTCGCGGCCAATGCGCGGAAATCCAAGGGAATGGGCCAAAGCCATGACAAAAACTCCTGTGTGTTGATGGGAGCCATTGTCGTTATCCGACCACTATTGAGACAAACTCATTTTAATCTTGATGATCACCAGTTTAATTCATGTTCCACCTGGACCTCACGAAAACCGTACAGCCCATCCTGGATAACACCGACAGTTTGCCCAGAGCCCATCGCCATAAAGACGCCTCGGTTTCCATCGTTCTGTATGATGGCGCGCTTTTGTCGCCCGGATGTCGAGGAATCGTTGATGTACAAGGCTTACCGCAGGTCCGGCCAACGCGCCGCCCCGCGTATCACTCTCGGGCTGCTGATCGCCACCGGCCTGCCCGCCGTACAGGCTGCCGAAACCGAGCTGCCGGCGGTCAATGTGGTCGGCGAGGACACCAGCGGCTACCGTGCCGACAACGCCTCGGTCGCCGGTTTCGACAGTGCGCCGCTGCGCGATACCCCGGCGTCGGTCTCGGTGATCACCGATTCGTTGCTCAAGGACCAGCAGGCGCGCCTGCTCAGCGAGGTGCTGCGCAACGACGCGGCGGTGGGCCAGAGCTATGCGCCGGTGGGCTACTACGAGAACTTCAACGTGCGCGGCTTTACCCTCAACGCCGCCAACAGCTACCGGATCAATGGCCGCAGCATCACCGGCGAGCAGAACGTGGGCCTGGAGAACAAGCAGCAGGTCGAAGTGCTCAAGGGCCTGTCCGGCCTGGCAAGCGGGGTCAGCGAACCCGGCGGCGTGATCAACTACGTGACCAAGCGCCCGGCCGACGTGCGCTCGGTCACCGTGTCCACCGACGACCGCGGCAGCGGCTACCTGGCCACCGATGTCGGCGGCTGGTTCGGCCCCGAGCGGCAGTTCGGCCTGCGGGCCAACGTGGCCCACGAGGACATACGGTCCTATGTCGAGCACACCAACGGCAAGCGCGATTTCGCCTCGCTGGCCTTCGACTGGAACATCAGCCCCGACGCCCTGCTGCAACTGGATGTCGAGTACCAGAACAAGCAGCAGCGTTCGGCGCCCGGCTACCAGTTGCTCGGTGGCACCGAGCTACCCCACGGTGCCTCGCCGCGCAAGCTGCTGGGTCACCAGAGCGGTTCGCCGCAGGTCGGCAACGATGCGCTGAACATCAATGGTTTGTTCGAGTACCACTTCAACGACAGTTGGAAAGGCAGCCTGAGCGCTTCGCGCAGTCGGGTGGTGATCGATGACTACAGTTCGTTTGCCTGGGGTTGCGGTTACCTGAGCAACTGTCCATCGGGCTCACTCGGCAACTCTTTCACTCCCGAAGGCGACTACGACATCTACGATTTCCGCAGCCCCGACGACACTCGGCGCAACGACGAAATCCAGGCCGCCCTCAGTGGCAGCTTCGACGCTGGTGGCCTTGGGCACGAATTGACCGTGGGCACCAGTGCGTTCCGTCGCGTGGTCGATCAGCACAACCCCATCAATGAAAGGATCGGCAACGGCAATATCGACGGCGACCCGGAGAACTTCCCGCGTTACGACGGCGCCATCGGCCCCTCCTATCGCCACCTGGACAGCCGCCAATACGGACTCTTCGCCACCGACCGCATCCGCTTCAACGACCAATGGCAAACCATCCTCGGCGGCCGCGAGGTGCGTCTGGACGAACGCACCTTCGACCAGACCGGTGATACCGCTCGGCATACCCGGCAATACGTGTTCCTGCCCGAGGCGGCGCTGATCTACAAACCGATCGAAGACCTGTCGCTGTACACCCGCTACAGCAAGGGGCTGTCATTGGGCGGTACCGCGCCGTGGTTTGCCAGCAACGCGTTCGAGACCTTGGCACCCACGGTCTCGCGCCAGATCGAGGCCGGGATCAAGTACGACTGGCGACGCATGACCCTCGCCGCCGCGCTGTTCCAGATCCGCCAGGGCTACCAGTACGCCAAGCCTGACGGCAACGGTAACTTCACCTACGTCCAGCAGGGCCAGCAGAAGAACACCGGCCTGGAACTGTCGGCCAACGGCTGGGCGACCCAGCGCCTGCAGATCGCCGCCAGCGTCGCGGCGATCCGGGCACGCGTCACCGACACCGGCACGCCGAGCTACGAAGGGCACCAGGCGATCAACGTGCCGCAGCTACGCGCCAGTCTGTCCGGCGACTACGCCCTGCCCTGGCTCGACGGCCTGGCGCTGCTCGGCGGGATGCAGTACAGCGGCCGCAAGTCCGCCAGCCATCAAGGCGGAGCCGAGACCGGCGCCTACGCGATCTTCAACGTCGGCAGCCGCTACAGCACGCGCATCGACGGCTACAACACGGTGTTCCGCCTGACCGTGGACAACCTGTTCGACAAACGCTACTGGCGCGATGTCGGCGAGTACATGGGCGACGACTACCTGTTCCAGGGCGCGCCGCTCACTGCGCGCTTGAGTGCCTCGGTCAACTTCTGAGGCCGTGAGGTTCACGGCGTGCCGTTGCGACCATGCAGGCGGAAACCGGCACGTTGGCCCAGGCGTTCGTAATAGGCACTGACCGCGGGGAAGTCCGGGTGCTCCAGCGGGGTTTCGAACCAGCGGTTCACCGACAGCCCGATCGGGATGTCCGCCAGGGAAAACTCGCTGCCGCTGACATACGCGCCCGTCGCCTCGAGTTGCCGGTCCAGGATCGCCATGTGCCTGGACCACTGCCGGCAACCTTCCGCCAGCGCTTGTGGGTCCTGATGGGCGGCACTTTTGCGGACCAGTGCCATGAATGCATAGCCCCAGGACTTGTTGAAGTCGGTGGCCTGCCAGTCCATCCATTGGTCCACCCGAGCCCTGGCCCTGGCCTCTGCCGGATACAGGTGCAAGGCGTTGGCACGGTTCGCCAGGTACCGGATGATCGTGTTGGATTCCCACAGCACGAACCCGTCGTCCCTGATCACGGGCACCATCGCATTGGGGTTGAGCGCCATGAATTCGGCGCTGTCGGTTTCCCTGAAACCTGCGCCCCAGTCCTGTCGCTCGAAAGGAATCTGCAACTCGGCACAGGTCCAGAGCACCTTGCGCACATTGATCGAGGAAGCCTTACCCAGGATTTGCAGCATCTCATCTCCTTATGATCGGGGAACACGAGTTTCACATATATCGACATTGTCCCCAGCAGAGCGAGACATTAAACGAGAGCGGTCATTCAACTCAAGATTTGTTTAAAAGTGTTGCCTGAATTTCGTCAAAAGACTATTTTGCTGGCTGTACGCAAGATTTTTCCGTAGTCACTCCCGCCAAAGTCGAAACATCAACTCACAGAAAGTTTAAACCTGCCCCCTGATCATATCCGCCCCCAATGGCCGGCTGGACAGACCTGCCCGAAAGGACAGGTGTACAAGGCTATGTGCCTGGTTTTAAATCCAATACATGTAACTGCCGGCACTCACTAATCGTGAATACAATCAACTTGTCGCCAGCGGTACTTACTTCCCTATAAGCAACAGCCCATAACCGGAGTTTGATCAATGCAGGTCGCTATCTTTCAAGTTGATGCCTTTGCTTCCCGGGTCTTTGCCGGCAACCCGGCGGCTGTTTGCCCGCTGGATCACTGGTTGACCGATGAACAACTACAGGCGATTGCCGCAGAAAACAATCTTTCCGAAACCGCCTATTTCGTCCAGCAGGGCGATGTCTATGAACTGCGCTGGTTCACCCCGCTGGTCGAGGTCGAGTTATGCGGGCATGCGACACTGGCGGCCGCCTGGGTCATCCTCAACAAGCTGGGCGTCGACGCGCCAGTCCTGAGGTTTTCGACCCGCAGCGGAGAATTGCGGGTCCGTCGCTCCGGCAGCGGGCTGACCCTGGACTTCCCGGCGAAAATCGCCGAGCCCTGCACGCCCCCGGCGGATCTGCTGCCCGCACTGGGCCTGGAGTCGGCAGACGTCTTGGCCACCGACGACTTCATCGTCGTCGTGCCTGACGAGCAGATCGTGGAGAAACTGAAACCGGACTTTGCCCGCCTCAAGGGCTTGCCGCTACGGGGTGTCGTGGTGACGGCCCAAGGTCGCGAGTTCGATTTCGTCTCGCGCTGGTTCGGCCCGAATGTCGGGGTCAACGAAGACCCGGTGACAGGCTCGGCGCACACCTCGCTGATGCCCTACTGGGCCGGCGTCCTGGACAAACAGATATTGACAGCACAACAGGGCGGCCTGCGCAAAGGTCAGTTGCGCTGCGAAATGGCTGGCGACCGTGTGCTGATAACGGGAGAGTCGGTGCTCTACATGGTCGGCGAAATCACCCTTGAGGGTCTGTAGCGTGCGCTGCGCCGGAGAAATACGCTGGCGTATTTCTCCGGCGGCCCATCTGGATTCCCCGCCAGTGATTCAGTTACAGCGCCAGGTCAATGAAGCATGCCCAGGGCATAGGCCTTCATCGCCGCTTCCACCTTGTTGCTGGAGTGCAGCTTGCGCATGGCATTGACCAGGTGGAATTTCACCGTTCTTTCGTCGATGGACAGGATCTGCCCGGTTTCGGAATAGGTTTTGCCCGTTGCCGACCACTTCAAGGTTTCCACCTCCCTGGCCGTGAGGGATGCGCCCACTTCAGGGATGTAACTGGGGGCAATGAAGTCGAGCATGGTGGAATGTGCAAGATGGGCGATCCACACCAGCCTGGCTTCTTTCTCGTTGAACTCCAATGATGTGATCGGGCTGGCCGATCTGACCAGAGAGAGCATGCCGATGGTGTCGTGCTTTGCCCGAGAGGGCGTACACCAGCCATGGACCAGCTGATAATGCTTGGCATCCTCCCAGAAATGAAGATGCTCGGTGAATGCATCGGCGGACCAACAGAGTGGCCGGTGCTCGGTCAGGCCATGTTTCACCGTCGGGTCGATAGTGAAATAGTTGTTATCGATGTAGCGACTCTCCCAGGCCGGCGAGTAATTGGATGACAAATGAAATTTCGGACTGGAAATGGGTAATGGAAAACGAATTCCCAATGAGTACCGATCAAACTCGAAAGACCGAACAACCGATTCGAGCAATACCAGAAATTCCTCTTTTGTTTTCGCCTGCGCAAATAGCGAAAGATAGTGTTCACGCCAATCGGACATAGCTAATTACCTTTAGTGAGGGTGCAAGGGATAGTCCCGACTCCAATGTTTTGGAGTTTGGATGCCAGGACGGACGGGGAATCTATTTGAAAAATAAAACCAACAATCAGGCAGAGTAATTCAGATGCAATCGCTAGCCCCAGACCAGTTGATACGCCTGTCTTATCCGGAGTTGATTGGCTTGTCATTCCAGCCTTGTCTTGCCTGGATCGACACTAGCCTGACTGCCGAATTAAAAGAATTCGGACTGCCTGTTGCCTATGCTGGATACAGTGAATGGGAGTGCCAGGACTCCGCACCAAAACTGAGCATTAGTTGGAATTGGTTCAAGGAAGCTTTTTCTGGAAAAGTCCTTATAGCACCGGGAGGAATCAGTTGCAACATCATGTTACGTTCACCCCGTGGTTATGATCTGGGCAGCGATATGACACAACAACTGCTCTTTGTCTGGATATCCAGACAAGGTTTGCAGTGTCAGTTGCCGAGCAGCTTAATAGTCGGGCATGACAGTTGACCGCGGTCATGCAGCAACATCCAGCGATGCACCGTATTGGTTTGGAGGGAATATAGCGGCACCGGAAAGAGGCAGTGAAGATGGCACTTTAGAAGCTGCCCTTTTGGGCAGCTAGGCTTTTGCAGACCCATGACTTCTAATTCGCGGAACTGGATTGGAAGCTGGTGCGGAATGCTGAATATAATAAATGGTACAGCGCGACAACTCCCTTCTGAGCTCATCGCCGGGCTCGGGTTATTTCGCTACAGAATCTTCGTCGAGAAAATGGGTTGGCCTCTGCAGTGCGAGGAAGGCCTGGAGTCCGACGAATTTGATGACGAAGACACCTACTATGTCATTGCTCGAGACAGGCACGGCAATGTATGCGGCTGCGCACGCATGTTGTCGACGAGCAGAGACTATCTTCTCGAACAGATCTTCCCGGGTTTGATGGGCGATATACCGTTGCCCAAGTCGAACGACATCTGGGAACTTTCCCGCTTTGCCGTCAATTCATCGGACAGCGATGCCCCGAGTACTGACCATTGGCTGGATACATGCCGTTTGGTGAAGCAGGTCGTCAGAGTCGCGCAAGACCATGAGGTTAAAAGACTCATCGCCTTTTCTGCTGTCGGCAACGAACGACTGCTCAGAAGAATGGGCGCGGATGTACACCGTGTGTCCAGCGCCCAGTTGATCGATGGAAAACCCGTAGTTGCATTCTGGATCGAGATTAACGAGAAAACGATAAAGGCCTTGTCTGCCTACTAGGCGAGACGCTGGATGATTATATAAAACCTGGACTAAAGGACTAACCATGATTCTCTATCTGATAGGCGTTGCCCTGGCGGTACTGGCTCTCGAACATATTATCCCAGGATGGAAGTTGCCCAAGGTCAGTACCTGGTTCTTCAGATCAATGACCCTCAACATCATTCAGATCGCGGTGGCGCTGCTGGCCGGTGTCTCCTGGAACAAATGGATGCAGGGCCACAGCCTGTTCCATATCTCTGAAAGTCTCAGCCCGCTCGCGGCAGGTTTCGTCGCGTACTTCATCAATACCTTCGTGACCTACTGGTGGCACCGCTGGCGTCACGCCAACAACGCCTTGTGGCGCCTGTTCCACCAGATTCACCATGCCCCGCAACGGATTGAAGTCTTCACCTCGTTCTACAAACACCCCACGGAAATGGTCTTCAACTCGATGCTCGGTAGCGCCGTGGCCTACGTGTTGCTGGGCATCAGTATCGAGGCCGGTGCCTTCTATGTGATGTTCGCGGCACTGGGCGAGATGTTCTATCACACCAACATCCGTACCCCGCACTGGCTCGGCTACTTCTTCCAGCGCCCGGAGATGCACAGGGTCCACCACCAGCGTGATCGCCACGAGTGCAACTACAGCGACTTTCCGATCTGGGACATGCTGTTCGGCACCTTCGAGAACCCCAAGGAAAATTTCGCCCCCCAAGGCTTTTCCGACAACAAGGAAAACCGTTTCCTCGACATGCTGCTGTTCAAGGATGTTCATGAAGCGCCAGCCGTCATGAAGGCCCCTGAAAGCGTGAATCAAGAGTCACTGGTCAAACGCGGGTAATTGATATGTTCCTGAATATTGATTCACGCCTGAGTCGCGACCTCTTGAAGTGCATCAACTGCGGGATTCCGCATGATGCGTTGAATGTCCCCAAGGAGCCGGAGTTCCTCTCCAGAAGAATCGAGGCCCTGCGCCACCAATACGCCGAGCTGCGCAGGTCTTTCGGCAACAAGACGCTGCCCGTGAGCAACTACCTGTTTTACATGATGCTCAAGGACAAGTATTCAGAGTTCGACTTTGAGCTGCCGACGAATTCCAAGGCGCGGGTACTGACCAATATCCACGTGTTCAAGACCAAGGGACGCATACCTTCGATCGCATCGTTGCTGCTGTCCGATGAACATGCCGCGAAGTCCTCCGTCGAGCTCAAGTACACGAATGTCGCGCACATTGAACGGTATGGCTCGGCCCTGTCGCAGCTGTTGAGCGAAGGTGGCTTGATGCCGCCGACGCAGACCGCGATGGAAGGCGTCGTCGCGCAGATCCATCGCAGCCAGTCATTGGGTCGGCGCCTGACCATCGTCAGTGCGATATGCCCGGACTACTCCTATGTCATGGATGCCGAAGGCAGGCCCCGCTACACCTTTACCCACGTGGGGGCCAAACCGGGGCTGGCGGGCGAGAAGCTGCTCAAGGTGGACAGTGCCCTGAGTGAGTTCTCGAACGCGGTGGGTGTTCCCCTGGAACACAAGCTGTTCGGCGGCGAGTTCGAGTACATCTCGTTCAACCGCAACGCGAATTCGGCCAACGCCCGCGATGAGTTTCTCGACAAGGTCAATCGGCAATTGCTGACGATCGGCAATCAACTGAGCGCACCGGCCGTCACGGGGTCGTTCTTTGAACTGTGTGGTGATGAACAGGGTTGGCATGAGCGCCATCAGGCCATTCTGCAGCGGCTGCGCTCGGGGGACTATGGCCAGACCGGTCTGGACCACGGACAGATGGAAGAGATCTTCGAATCCAGACGTCCACTGTATTCCAAATGGTTCGTTGGCCAGAGTGACGAAACCATCTGGAACAACTTTCTCTCGCAAGCCGCTGAATATGCCCTGATGGGAGGCATATTCCTGGAGGCCTATCAGGACTTCGTGGTCCTGGCTGTCGACCACTACAAGATGGAACCGTTCTACTCCTTCTTCGGCCCGGTCGCTGTCTTGTATGTGAAAACGGATTATCTATAGGCGATGTAGGGATACTGCCAATATGAAACAGGAACTTTTTAGTACCCGCTATACAAAATACGGACACGGTATCGATGTCCGCGCCACTTATGCGCACTTGCCGCTCCAGGCCTTCTGGACCTGGGTGACGGGCAAGTCCGGCAACCAGAATCCACCGAAAGGACCCAAGGAAACACTGCTGAAACCCTGGCAACTGTTTCTGCAGATCAGCTGGGGTTACGCGGTGTTCATCGCCGCGGTCCTGCTCGGCAACGAACTGCTGCAGGCGGATCTGCACTGGGCGACCAAACTGCTGCTGTCGATTCCCATGATCTGCATGGTGGTCAACCGCCAGCGAGGACTTCTGCATACCTTCCACTACACCATTCACGGTGCCGGCATCGCCAACAGGCGACTGGCCAAGTTTGTCTGCAAGTGGGTGCTGTCGATGCCCATCGTGCATACCCCGTGGAATAACTACATGAAACTTCATGTCAGTGAACACCACAGCGTCAATACCTTTTGCACGGACAAGGATGTCGACCTGCAGTTCATGGCTGCCCATGGTTTCTACAAGGGCATGAGCGAGCGCGAATACTGGACCAAACTGGTCTTGGCCCCGTTTCATCCGATGCGCATCTATGAGCACATCAAGTTCAGGCTCGAAGTCAACTTCATCAAGACCGACCGGCATGAAAGGATCAGCCGCGCAATCTATTGGGCCTTGCTGCTGACCGGCGTCTACCTGTCCGGCTACATGCTGCCCTTTGCCGTGTTCTATCTGCTGCCGATCTTTCTGGTGACGCAGTTCTCGTCCTGGATCCAGCACGTCACCGAACACCTGTGGTTTGCGCAAAACACCCGGGGGCTGCCCAAGTACATCTTCTACGGATCGCTGAGCTGGGGTCGCTTCTTCGGACGCCCCTACCCCGCGAACCACACCGGCTGGGCCTTCGCCTGGCGGGTAGTGACGTGGGGGCTGGCCGTGGTCTTCATCGATATCCCCCTGCGGGTCTTTTCCTTCATGCAGGACCTGCCCAGCCATGACTTTCACCATCGCAACCCGGGGGTGAACTTCTGGAGCATCGCCCCGGAGCGGGCCGCCAACGAATCGCTGGCATCGCGATTCGGCCCGATGACCGAAACCTGGAGCATGACCGAGAGCTTCCTGATCCTGCGCGACCATCTTTGCCGGAATGAAAGCGATCCCTTCGGGATCTGCGCCTGGTACGACGCGAACAAGCAGCACCTTGAAACCCAGACCGCGCGCAAGGCGTCAGCGGTAGAAGCCGAAGCTTAATAACCACTCTCAACGAAGGAACGTGAAATGAACATTGTCGAAGTCGCAAAAAAAGAATTGGCAAACAACGGCTCTTTTTACTCCAGCGCCACCGGGTTTCTGTACAGCCAGGATGACTGGGATGAAATCAATGCCATCCTGGCCAACCCGTCGCTGCCCTGGGAGCAGGTGTATATCGGTGACGCCGACGAACTCAACGACCTCACGGTCGCCCGTTTCATGACCGATGTCGAACGACCGACCCGGGTCAACCAGCCGCTCGCCGATCACATGATCTCGCTGGTGTGCAACGACAAATTGCTGAGTTTCGTCTCCCGGCTGCTCGATGGCGACGAGTTCCATATTCGGCGCATGCAGGTCAACAAGATGAAGGACGGCTCCTTCATCGGCAAACACCTGGATATCGATAGCAACCCCGACTACCTCTATTCGATCGTCCTGCAACTGGGCAAGCACTTCGCCGGTGGCGAATTCCTGATTTTCAACAAACAGGACGAACAGGTGAATCTGATCCGCCCCGAGTTGCAGTCCCTGGTGATCACCGATTGTTCCTTCCCCCATCAGGTCGAAGCCGTCACCGAGGGTGAACGGGTATCGCTGGTGTTTTTCGTGAGCAAGTACGCAGAGAAAAATCGTCGGGTGGCGTGATTTCACTGATCCGGGAAGTGGGATGTCATGAAAACATCGGTAAAAATAATGCTCTATGGCGTTTTCGGCACATTCGCCGTCGCCACGGCCGGCGTGATGTATGTAATGCACAACATCACGCTGTCCAATGTGTTCGAGACCGGCGTCCTGGAAGTACCGAAGGGTATTTCCGATAAAGGCAGTATCGCCTGGGATGCCAACGCCGTTCCACACATCAAGGCCGCCAACGAGCGCGATGCGTATTTCCTGCTGGGGTACAGCCATGCCCGCGATCGGCTGTGGCAGATGCAGTTCAGCAGGAATTACGCGAGCGGCACCCTGTCGGAGACCTTTGGCAGCTCGACAGTGGAGATGGATAAATTTGCCCGGACGCTGGGCTTCAGGAAAAACGCCGAGCTGATCTTTCAGCAACTGAAGCCGCAGACCCAGGACATTCTGCGCAGCTACAGCGACGGGGTGAATTTCTTCATCGACAAGTTTGGCGATCGCCTGCCGGTGGAGTTTTCCCTGACCCGCTCCCCGGCGCCCCGGCACTGGGAGCCTTCGGACTCCGTCGCACTGCACCTGCTGTTTTCGTGGACCCTGAGCTCCAACCTCGGCATGCAGTTGCAACGCCTGTCGCTGTCGAAAAACCTCAGCGTCGCGCAGATCAACGAGGTGTTCGCCCCTTACCCGGACAGTGCGCCGGTCAAGACCCGCGACTATGCCGCGCTGTACAACAACCTGGACGCGTCCGGCACGGGCCTGGCCCTGCTGGACAAGCTGCCGCCCTCGAACGTCGAGGGTGTCGGCTCGAACAACTGGGTGATTGCCGGCGACCATACCGTATCGGGCAAGCCGATCCTGGCCAACGATCCGCACCTGCGCCTGACCAACCCGGCGCTGTTTTACCTGGCAGCCCTGGAGACACCCGATTCGGCGCTGGTGGGAGCCACCTATGCCGGGGCGCCCCTGTTCGTGATCGGACACAACAGGAAGATCGCCTGGGGCTACACCAACACCGGCTCGTCCGTCCAGGATGCGTACCTGGAGAAGCTGAATCCGTCGGACAGCAATCTGTACCTGTCCTCGGATTCGACCTACCAGCCATTCCGGGTGGTGCAGGAGCAGATCAATGTCAAGGGGGCGGCACCGATTACCCTGTCGGTGCGCCACACCCGGCACGGCCCGGTCATCAGCGATATCTACCAGCCCGCGCAGCAGGCCATCGGCGACAGGAAATCCGTGGTCATCGCCCTGGCCTGGACCGGGCTGGATCCCAACGACAAGACCTTCGACAGCATCCTGGGCATCAACCACGCGCAGAACTGGCCGCAGTTCCTGCAGGCTTCCGCCGATTTCGGCCTGCCGCCGCAGAACATGGTCTATGGGGACACGGCCGGCAACATCGGCTATGTGTCCGCCGGCCGGGTACCGGTCAAGGCGCAGGACGACGACCTCCTCGGCCAGGGCCCCGCGCCGGGCTGGGAAGCCAAGTACGACTGGACCGGCTATGTGCCCGAAGCGGCAAAGCCCAGGCAGTTCAACCCGGCCAGCGGCTACATCGCCACCGCCAACAACCGCATCGTGCCCGACAACTATGCGTTCAACTTCGGCCATGACTGGGTCCTGCCCTATCGCTACGACCGCATCATGGCACTGTTGAAGGAGCGTGCACCGCATACCCTGCAAACCTCCACCGATATCCAGCTCGATCGCTACTCGTCGTCCCTGGCCGACCTGCTGCCGAAAATGCTCGCACCCCTCGACGGGCTGGCGTCGAAACCGGAGCAATTGAACCTGCTCAAGGCCTGGCGGTTCGACTCCGATCCTGAGTCGGCAGCGCCATTGATCGCCGCCTACTGGGTGAAGAACCTCACCCAGGCGTTACTGGAGCCGAAAATCGGCAAGGAACTGCTGGCCGCCGGCTGGAACCAGCGCAACTACGATGCCTTTCTCAACCTGGTGCTGAGCGGGAAGGCCGACCAGGGTTTCTGGTGTGGGGCCGATGACCATTGCCAGCAGGTGCTGCTGGCCTCCCTGAACCTGTCGCTGCAACAGATCCGGGACAAATACGGTGCTGACGTCAGCGGCTGGAAATGGGGGCGCGCGCACGCCGCGGTTGGAGAACATGTGCCCCTGCACAAAAGCCCCATGGCCTGGTTCTTCGACAACCGCAACAACCTGGGGGCGACAATTTCACGGTGAACGTCGGCCGCTACAACTACAGCGATCCGGCCAACCCGTTCAACACCAACATTGCCGCCACCTTCAGGATGGTGGCCGACCTGTCGAACCTCGATAACTCCCGCTACATCCTGTCCTCTTCCAACACCGGCATCAAATTCAACGGTTATGTGGACATGAACAGGCTCTGGGCACGCGGCGACTACATCAGGATCCAGCCGTCGACACAGACGTCCGAAAACCATGCACTCAAATTTCTCCCAGACAACAAACTCTGAATCAAGGTCGCCTATGAACAGACAGACAAGCAGCACGGATTGGGACCTGGATTACTCGGTTGTCGGCCGTAATTTCCCGGAGAGCTTCAAGGTCAAGATCGTCGAGGATCTGCAACGGGGAATGCCCGAATACGATGTCAGGCAATACTTTGGCAACCAGCCCGGTATCTTCGACACTTACGAGCACCTGGCGCTGGCCATCGACTCGGAAAGCGAGCGGGTGGTGGGGATCATCGGGGCGAAAAGCCTGCCATTCGGCTCATCGTCGTTCCTCTATCTGTGGACGGCGATGATCGCCGATGAGTACCGGGGCTCGACGCTGTTCAAGAAGCTCAATCAGTTCTTTCTGAAAAACGTCATCCAATCCATCGGCCTGCCGCGCCTGATCGTGGCCAAGACCTACAACCCGGTGGTCTACAACATGTTCCGGGTCATGTCCGCACGGGTCCCGTCGGCCCGCTTCTACCCCGACCTGCGCCTTGAGGTGCAGGATGCCGAGATGTCGTCACTGGCGCTGGAGATCGTTCGCTCACTGTCCAAGGACCTGGTGCTGGATGTGAACACCGGGGTCATCCCCGGTGGCCAGAGTTCGGTCGCGCCCAACTTCTTCCCGAAGATGGACATGTCCAGCGATGAGGTGACCAACGCGCACTTCATCCGGCACGTCACCTACTCGGACCAGATCCTCTGCGTGGTGGCGCTGCAACCCGACTCGGAGTGGTTCGTCAAAGAAAAGATCATCCGATAGCCATGGGAGCGAACACGCGATCCCTCCTGCTCTCGGCACTGCCGGCGGCCATGTTCTATGGTTCGCTGGCGGCGATCTCCAACGCCGATCACGGCATGGCCGCGATGGGCCTGGCGGCGGCCATTCAAGGGCTGATCAGCTATGGCTCGACGCTGGTCGCGCTGTCGCTGATGTTCAGGCTGGCGCGAATGTGTGCCGGCTGGCCCTTGCGGGTTCGACGCGCGCTGGTGCCACTGGCCGTGGTGAGCCTGTTCAGCAGCCTGTCGGCAGCGGTTCACATGCAGGCGGGCACGCCCAACGTGCTGTTGACGATCGCGCCCTCACTCCTGATCGGCTGGGGCTACTTCACGACGGTCTATTGGTTCGAGGACTCCAGGCGGCCCTTTCGAACGCGCCCTTCGTGAGGGACTGGTGGCCTGTGTCGTTGATCGCCGTACAGGCCACTAGAGCCGGCCCTCGATGCGGTCCAGGCGCTCACGCAGAAACTCGATGAACGCCTGCACCGGCCGCGAAGCCTGGCGATGCTGCGGATACACCGCCGACAGCACCAGCGGCTCGGGACGCAGCTCATTCAGCACCGGCACCAGCCGGCCATCCTCCAGCGCCGCCCCGACGATGAAGATCGGCAGGTAGGTGATGCCCATTCCGGAAATGGCGGCGTCCCGGAGCAGTTCGCCGTTGTTGACCCGCATCCGCCCGGTGACGTTGACCACCACCGGCTTGCCCGGTCCGGTGAAACGCCATTGCACCTGGCGACCGTGGCCATAGGGCAGGCAGTCATGGAAATGCAGATCGTCAGGCTTGAGCGGCGTGCCGTGCTCGGCCAGGTACTCGGGGCTGGCGCAGTACACCCGGTCGATGCTGGCGATACGGCGGGCGATCAGTGACGAATCTTCCAGCGTACCGATCCGCAGCGCCAGGTCGTAGCCCTCGCCGAGCAGGTCCACCGGCCGGTCACTGAGATCGACCTCGACGCTGACTTCGCCATAGCGCTGCAGAAACGGTGGCAGCAGGCAGCCCAGGTGCGCCAGGGCGAACGACAGCGGTGCGCTCAGCCGAATGGTGCCACGGGGCTCGGCGGTCTGGCCGGCGATACCCTGCTCCACCTGCTCGACCTCGCCCAGCAGACGCAAGGCCGACTCGTAGTAGCTCTGCCCCAGGGGCGTGACATCCAGGCGCCGGGTCGAACGGTTGAGCAGCCGCACGCCCAGGCGCTCTTCGAGTTGCATCAGACGCCGGCTGACGAACTGCTTGGACAGGCCCAACTGGTCGGCAGCGGCGGTAAAGCTGCCGGAGTCCATCACCTGACAGAAAATACGCATATCTTCGAACGGGTTCATTGTCACCCCTTGGTTGACAGTAAAACGCTTTATAGCCGCTTTTTCGTGTTCTGGCATCCCATTAATCTGTTCACACGTTGCAGCGACAGCCACTGAGTCGGTCGCCAAACGCCCTTGACGCAGATCAATCAAATCAAAAGGATTTCACCATGAACATCGTACAAAAGACCCTGACCACCACCCTCCTCGCCCTCAGCGTCGGCCAGGCCTTCGCTGCCGGCAGCCCCGGCGTCGAACACAACACCCAGGCGTTCCTCGATGCCCTCGCCGCCGGCGGTGGCGGGCCCCTGGAGCAACTGAGCCCACGTGATGCCCGTGCGGTCCTGACCGGCGCGCAGGCCTCGGTGAAGGTCGACCTCTCGGGTATCGAAGTCAGCGAGCGTTCGATCCAGGTGGGCGGTCAACCCGTCACCCTGAAGATCGTCCGTCCGGCCAAGGTCAAGGGCCCGCTGCCGGCCTTCATGTTCTTCCACGGCGGCGGCTGGGTACTGGGTGACTTCCCGACTCACCAGCGGCTGATCCGCGACCTGGTGGTCGACTCCGGTGCGGTGGCGGTCTACGTCGACTACACCCCGTCGCCGGAAGCGCACTACCCGACCGCGATCAACCAGGCCTACGGCGCGACCGCATGGGTCGCCGAGCACGGCCAGGACATCGGGATCGACAGCAAGCGCCTGGCGGTGGCCGGCAACAGCGTCGGCGGCAACATGGCGGCGGTCGTGGCGCTGATGGCCAAGGAACACAAAACCCCGCAACTGCGCTTCCAGCTGCTGTTGTGGCCGGTAACCGATGCCAGCTTCGAAACGCCGTCGTACCAGCAGTTCGCCGAGGGCCACTTCCTGACCAAGGGCATGATGAAGTGGTTCTGGGACAACTACACCACCGACAGCGCCGAGCGGGCCCAGATTCACGCCTCGCCCCTGCGGGCCAGCACCGAACAGCTTCGCGGCTTGCCGCCGGCGCTGGTGCAGACCGCCGAGTTCGACGTGCTGCGCGACGAGGGCGAAGCCTATGCCCGTCACCTGGACGCGGCGGGTGTGCCGGTGACCAGCGTGCGCTACAACGGCATGATCCATGACTTCGGCCTGCTCAACCCGCTGAACGGCATTCCTGAGGTGAAAGCGGCGATGCGTCAGGCAGCCCTGGAACTCAAGACCCACCTCAAGTAAGGACTCAGACGAAAAACGTGCGGTCAAGGATGACCCTTCCCATGCAGAAAAACCCGCCGCAACGAGCGCACTCGTTGCGGCGGGTTTTGCGTTGAAGCAAAAAGCTTACTTGGCCGTCAGCGCCGCGTAGCTGTTCATCAGGTTGCGGTAGTTGGGGATCCGCTGCGACAGCAGGTTGCCCAGGCCTTCGATGTCGTTGCGCCAGTCACGGTGCAGCTCACAGGCCACCGCGAACCAGTTCATCATCTGCGCGCCGGCCTGGGTCATGCGGTTCCAGGCAGCCTGCTGTACGGTGTCGTTGAAGGTACCGGAAGCATCGGTCACCACAAACACGTCGAAGCCTTCAGCCAAGGCCGACAGGGTCGGGAACGCCACGCAAACGTCGGTCACCACGCCAGCGATGATCAGTTGCTTGCGGCCGGTGGCCTTGATCGCCTTGACGAAGTCTTCGTTGTCCCAGGCGTTGATCTGGCCTGGACGGGCAATGTACGGCGCATCCGGGAACATTTCTTTCAGTTCCGGCACCAGCGGGCCGTTGGGACCCTGTTCAAAGCTGGTGGTCAGGATGGTGGGCAGGTTGAAGAACTTGGCGCAGTCGGCCAGGGCCAGCACGTTGTTCTTGAACTCGTTCGGCGAGAAGTCCTGCACCAGCGAGATCAGGCCGGTCTGGTGGTCGACCAGCAGAACCACCGCGTCATTCTTGTCCAGGCGTTTGTAGGGAACGTTGCTCATTTCGAGGCTCCATCTATTAGACAGCGAGGTGAAGGGGCGCCGGTCGGATCGACCGGCGCCGTAGGGTGGGAAATCAGAAGGCGAAGCAGGAACAGCCGAAGGCGCCCCAGAAGCCCTGGAAGTCGCTGACCGGCACGTTCGACTGACGGGCCCGCTCATGACTGTGGGCGTGCACGGCGCAAGGGCCGCTGCACAGGTGGACCTGCGCCTGCATCGGCGCATTCGGACGCCAGTGCCCCGGCACCTTGGCCACCGGCGACCAGTCCGGCAGCACCGGCAGGCTGCCCGGGCCGAGCTTCTCGAAGTCGTCGGCGGCGTATACCACCTTGCCGCCGACCACGGTCAGCACCGACTCGATCCACTTGATGGCTTCTTCCTCGACGCTGAAGAAGTCGGCGCTCAAGGCCGCCAGGTCGGCCAGTTGCCCGACCTTGATCTGGCCTTTCTTGCCCTGTTCGGAGGAGAACCAGGCGCTGCCGTGGGTGAACAGTTCCAGGGCGGTGGCCCGGGACAGGCCTTCCTCATAGAGCGACAGGCCGCCCACGGTGCGACCGCTGACCAGCCAGTACAGCGAGGTCCACGGGTTGTAGCTGGAGACACGGGTGGCATCGGTACCGGCACCGACCGGCACGCCTTCGGCCAGCATGCGCTTGATCGGTGGCGTGGCTTCGGCGGCCTTGGCACCGTAGCGATCGACGAAGTACTCACCCTGGAACGCCATGCGGTCCTGGATCGCGATACCGCCGCCCAGCGCCCGCACCCGCTCGATGTTCTGCGGGGTGATGGTTTCGGCATGGTCGAAGAACCAGGGCAGGCCGTTGAACGGAATGTCGCGGTTGACCTTCTCGAACACGTCGAGCATGCGGCTGATGGATTCGTTGTAGGTGGCGTGCAGGCGGAACGGCCAGCGATGCTCGACCAGGTGGCGAACCACCGGTTCCAGGTCGGCCTCCATGCTGGCCGGCAGGTCCGGACGCGGCTCGAGGAAGTCCTCGAAGTCGGCGGCGGAGAACACCAGCATCTCGCCGGCCCCGTTGTGCCGCAGGAAGTCGTCGCCCTGGTGCAGCTTGACGCTGCCGGTCCAGTTCTTGAAGTCGGCCAGTTCTTCCTTGGGTTTCTGGGTGAACAGGTTGTAGGCGATGCGCACGGTCAGTTGCCCGTCCTTGGCCAACTGCTCGATCACCTGGTAGTCATCGGGGTAGTTCTGGAAGCCACCGCCGGCGTCGATGGCGCTGGTCAGGCCCAGGCGGTTGAGCTCACGCATGAACTGGCGGGTCGAGTTGACCTGGTATTCCAGCGGCAGCTTGGGCCCCTTGGCCAGGGTCGAGTAGAGAATCATCGCGTTCGGCCGGGCCACCAGCATGCCGGTCGGCTCGCCGTTGCTGTCACGCACGATCTCGCCACCCGGCGGGTTCGGCGTGTCACGGGTATAGCCGGCCACGCGCAGGGCGGCGCGGTTGAGCAAGGCACGGTCGTACAGGTGCAGTACGAACACCGGAGTGTCAGGCGCGGCCTGGTTGAGCTCATCCAGGGTCGGCATGCGTTTTTCGGCGAACTGGAATTCGTTCCAGCCGCCGACCACGCGCACCCACTGTGGCGTCGGCGTGCGGTCGGCCTGGTCCTTGAGCATGCGCAGGGCATCGGCCAGCGAGGGCACGCCTTCCCAGCGCAGTTCGAGGTTGTAGTTCAGGCCGCCACGGATCAGGTGCAGGTGCGAGTCGTTCAGACCCGGAATCACGCAACGCCCCTTGAGGTCGATGAGCTGGGTGCCCGCACCCCGAAAGGCCATGGCCTCGGCATCGGTGCCGACCGCCACGAAGCGGCCTTCACGGATGGCCACGGCGCTGGCCCGGGGTTTTTCACGGTCAACGGTATGGAATTGACCATTGAACAGAATCAGATCGGCGTTCATCGCGTCTCCTTCGTCAGGGTAGAAATGGAAAAGGCTCGCCAGCGGCTCAGGCAATGCGCCAGATCCCGGCGAAACGATCGTTGAGCGCCAGTCGTCCGGGACCGGCGATGAAAAGGCTGGTGAAGAGGATCAGCAGCAGCCAGGCGAACTGGCCTTCGGCGAGGGTCCACTCCGGGTGCACGAACACCAGTGCCACCAGCAATACACAGAGAATAGGCAAGCAGGCCAGGCGTACCAGTACGCCGGCGATGATCAGCAGCGGGCAGAACACTTCGGCGAAGATCGCCAGCAGCAGGGTCAGGTTCGCGCCCAAGTGGAAAGGGTCTTCGATGTTCTGCAGCTCGGCGCTGTAGTGCAGCAGTTTCGGCAGGCCATGGACCCAGAGCAGAAACACCGCGGCGCTGACGCGCATGAATAGCAAGCCGAGGGCCTGCGCCCGTTCATTCCAGCACGAAGCGTTCATGATCCACCCATCACCAAGAGAAACCACCGGCGTCGGGACGCCGGACTGTTTACCGATAGTGCGGGGGCGGGCTGCGGAAAAATTGAATGTACGTGCTCTCTTTCCAGAGAAGCGGTGTTCAGGCTGTCATGGCGGCCGTCGAGAGCCCGGGCAAGGCTCGATGGCCTCTTCGCGGATGAATCCGACTGCCACGCAGCGCATGCCTTGAGAGCGGCGCTGGCCTTGTGGGGGACTCATCGGCGAAGGCCCTCTAGGGCGCGGGGATGTTCAGTGGCGCGGACATGAACTGCGCAATCCGCGAACGCAGCCAGCGTTCGGCCGGGTCGTTGTCATGTACGCCGCTCCAGGCCATCGACAGTTGCGCCGCATCGATCTCGAACGGTGGGTCCTCGGCGCGCAGGGCGCAACCTTCGACCAGGGCGCAGGCGGCATAGTCGGGCACGGTGGCGATCATCTCGGTCCCCGCCAGCAACGCCCGCAACCCGCTGAACTGCGGTACGCCCAGTACCACCCGGCGGGTGCGGCCGATCTTCGCCAGGTCAAGGTCGATGTTGCCGCTCAGGTCGCCGGAGAACGACACCATCGCATGGGGCCGCTCGCAGTACTCGTCCAGGGTCAGCGGGCCCGGGCGGTCGTCGCCACGCAGCACCTTGCAGGGAATGTCGCGCAGCATCTTGCGCTTGGCGTTGGCCGGCAGGTCGGTGGTGTAGCTCACGCCGACGGAGATCTCCCCGGAGGCCAGCAGCGACGGCATCAGCAGGTAGTTGGCCCGGCGCACCACGACGATGATCCCCGGCGCCTCCTCGCGCAACTGGCTCAGCAACGGCGGGAACAGGCCGAACTCGGCATCATCGGACAGGCCGATGCGAAACACGTCGCGACTGGTCGCCGGATCGAAATCCTTGGCCCGGCTGACCGCGCCGGAGATGGTGTCCATGGCCGGCTGCAGTTCCTTGAGAATCGCCAGGGCCCGTGCCGTCGGCTCCATGCCGCGGCCGTTGCGCAACAGCAGCGGGTCGTCGAACAGGTCGCGCAGGCGGCCCAGGGCCGCGCTCACGGCCGGCTGGCCCATGAAGAGCTTTTCCGCGACCCGGGTCAGGTTCTTTTCAAACATCAGGGCTTCGAAAATCACCAGCAGGTTCATGTCGACGCGGCGCAGGTCGTTTCGGTTCATCGGCACAGTCTCCTCATCGGTCAGCCGGGGGCGATCCTCCAGTATCCATCGGCGCCCACCTTCTATACTTGAAAGCATGTGCTCAGTTGCCAGCCTTGCGCCACACCCTGGCCGGACACGGAATTAACAACGTTTAACTCGCCCCTTAACGGCCCTCGTCCAACAATGGTGACCTCAACCCCTACCTGTATTTCCCGTGGGACGGTGCTGACTCGACGTGCTGTGCGCCAGCGCCCCTCACCTCGACACGGACTTTGGCCATGGTTCAAACACAGCACATCGCCGCTGCGCCCTGTGCCAGCGAAACCCGCAATTCCACCACCGGCGGCCTGTCGCCCTGGCGGGAAAACCTGGTCAAGCAACTGATCCTCGAGCGCCTGAGCGAAACCCTGGAGATCAGCGAGCTGGCCCGCGCCTGCTCGTTGTCGCGCAGCCATTTCTCCCGGGCCTTCAAGTGCAGCACCGGACTCTCGCCCCAGGACTGGATTCGCCAGCAGCGGATCGAGCGGGCCAAGCACCTGATCCGCGAGACCGACCTGAGCCTGACGCAGATCAGCCTGGACTGCGGGTTCTGCGACCAGGCGTACTTCTGCCACATCTTCACGCGAAGTGAGGGGATCAACCCGTTCGCCTGGCGCTGCCAACAGTTGGCCGACAGGCCTGCCCGACGGGGTGAGCGCCACCTGTGCTATGTCGAGAAGCCTTGCGCCCGGTAATCCCGAGCTCCACCGCCCTGCCCCTCGCCGCCACACCCTGCCGGTCATCCGTCGTGAAACGGATGGCAGTTGCCCCGGCGGCCAGGGGCAACCTGCCACTACATTGCACAACCGCCAAAACCTGAGGAATATGCACGGATATTGCGTGATGGACAGGGCCTTGCGTGCGCCCCGGATCATCCGCCGCCTCCGTCGACGAACCACGGAGGACGATCAGAAGAAAAAGCGAGCAGGAGTGACCCGTTGACCCTTTCACTCGAGCAGGCCGTGCGTTTCGGCCCCTATCGAACCTATCCCGGACAACGCCTGATTCTGGAGGGCGACCGCCCTCTGCGACTGGGGCGGCGGGCCATGGACATCCTGTTGATCCTGCTCGAGCACGCCGGGCAGTTGGTCAGCAAGCAGGAGCTGATGGCCCGGGTCTGGCCCGACAGCGTGGTCGAGGACATCAACCTGCGGGTGCACATCGCCGCGCTGCGCAAGGCATTGGGCGACGGCCAGGCCGGGCAGCGCTACATCGTCACCGTGGCCCAGCGCGGCTACAGCTTCGTCGCCCCCTGCCAGCGGGGCCTGCTCGAACAACAGCCGCAAGGCGCCGCGCCGGCCAGCCACAACCTGCCGATACGCCGGACCCGCATGATCGGTCGCCAGGCGCTGCTCGCCGCCATGCTCCGGCACTTCTCGTACCAGCGCTTCATCACCCTGGTCGGCCCCGGCGGCATCGGCAAGACCACCGTGGCGCTGAGCGTCGCCGAGCAACTGATCGGCCGCTATCGGGACGGCATTCGCCTGCTCGACCTGGCCCCGCTCGACAATCCGGCGCTGGCCGCCACGCATCTGGCGACGCTGCTGGAAATTCCCGTGCAGGAGACGGACCCCACCGCCAGCATCGTCGCCTGCCTGCGCGAACGGCAGATGCTGCTGGTGATCGACAACTGCGAACACCTGCTCGACGCCGTCGCGCCGCTGTGCGAAAGCCTGCTGCGGGGCGCCCCGCAGGTGCATATCCTGGCCACCAGCCGCGAGAGCCTGCGAGCCGAAGGCGAGTTCGTGCAGCGTCTGGACTCGCTCGACTGCCCGCCGCCGGCAGCCGCCCAGGACCACGCCCGGGCCCTGGATTTCCCCGCCCTGCAGTTGTTCGTCGAGCGGGCCATGGCCAGCCAGGACAGCTTCGAACTGACCCGGGAGCAACTGCCCCAGGCCATCGAGATCTGCCGCCGCCTGGACGGCATTCCACTGGCCATCGAACTGGCCGCCGCCCAGGTCGACGACCTCGGCCTGGACGGCCTGCTCACGCAGTTGCAGGACAGCTTTCGCCTGCTGGCCCAAGGCGGCCAGACGCCATTGGGCCGCCACCAGACCCTGCGCGCCACCCTGGACTGGAGTTACCAACTGCTGACCGCCAACGAGCAGACCTGCCTGCGTCGGCTGGGGGTGTTCCGCGGCAGCTTCACCCTGGATTCGGCCACCGCGGTGATCAGGGGCGCGAACGTCGAAGCCGGTGAGGTGTTCGCCTCGATCACGCAACTGGTGGCCAAGTCGCTGCTGAACGTCGAGGTGGGTGACGAAGAGGTGTTCTACCGGCTGCTCGACACCACCCGCCACTACGCCCTGGAAAAACTCGACCTGGCCTGCGAGTTGCCGGGAACCCGCAGGCGCCACGCCGAACGCTGCCTGGCCCTGATGGAACAGGCCCAGGTCGAGTGGGAACACACCGCTACCGAACGCTGGCTGGAGCGCTACGCCCGCGGCCTGGAAGACTTGCGCGCGGCGCTGGACTGGGGGCTGGGGCCCCAGGGCCCGCAAAGCCTGGCAATCCGCCTGGCGGCCGCCTCGGCGCCCCTGTGGCAGGAGCTGTCATTGCCCAAGGAACACGGCGACCATGTGCGCAAGGCGCTCAAGCTGCTCGAAAGGACGGCCGATCCCTGCCCACGCCTGACCATCGCGCTCAAGCTGGCCCTGGGCAACGCCTGCTACCACAGCCAGGGCGGCAGCAGCGAAACCATCGACACCTTCAGCAGCGCCCAGGCCCTGGCCGAATACCATGGCGAACTCGGCGGCCAGCTCAAGGCGGTGTCCGGGCACATGACCGCCAACCTCAGCAACGGCAACTACCGGCTGGCCCTGGAACTGAGCCGGCAGTTCGACCAGTTGGCGCTGGGCGATACCCCGCTGTCGCTCGGCACCCAGCGCCTGCGGGTGCTGGCGCTGCACTATTCCGGCGACCAGCACCTGGCCCGGGAGCTCGCCGAACAGGTACTGCAGCGCCTGGCCCACAGCGATCACGTCAACCGTTTCACCCGCGACTTTGGCGTGCAGTACGACCAGGGCGTCGCCGCCCTGACCGTCCTGGCACGCATCCTCTGGCTGCAGGGCCTGCCTCAGCAGGCCTGGCGCACCGCCCGGCAGGCACTGGACCTCGCCCTGCAGGTCAATCATGGCACCTCGATCTGCTACACCCTGGCGCTGGCCGGCTGCCCGATCGCCTACTGCAACGGCGACACCGAAACCGCCCGGGAACTGCTGCAGACGCTGCTGGGCCAGGCGCAGAAGCACTCGGTCGCGCTGTTCCAGAACTGGGGCCGGCATTACGCCCAGGTGATCGACAAGCAAACACCGGTCACCCTGATCCCGGCCAGCAGCGGCCTGGTGAAGGAGATCCTGGTGACCCTCGACCGCCGCCTGGTCGACGACGCGTTGCTCGAACGCGCCGAAAGCGGTGCGGCCGGCTGGAGCTGCGCGGAGATCCTGCGCGCCCAGGCCGAAAAGCTGCTGGCACAGCATCACCTGGAAGCCGCCGAAGCCATGCTGCTCAAGGCCATCGACATAGCCCGGGCGCAAGGTGCCCTGGCCTGGGAACTGCGCAGTGCCACCTCGCTGGCACGGCTATGGCAGCAGCAGGGTCGCTATTGCCCGGCCCACGAACTGCTGGCGGCGGTCCATCGGCGGTTCAGCGAAGGCGGCGAGACACCCGACCTGCTCGTGGCTGTGCAACTGCTCGATCAGTTGGAGCCACGCCGGTCAGCCTGAGACCCGCTGCGCCCACCCCAGATACTCGACATGGCGCTGCTCCACCAGGCGCTGGTGCCCGCTACGCTGCAACTGCTCCAGCGCATAGGTGCGGGTGGTGTTGAGCAGGCGGTAACGCGGCGCACCGCTGCCCTGCTCCACTCCCAGCAGCGATTTGTCGGTCAGGCTGGCCAGCAATGGCGGCAGTTGCGCCGGTTCCAGCGGTTCAAAGCCAACGACCGCGATGGCCGCCTCCACGGTGAAGCCCATCTTGAAGACCGCCAGGCGCTGCAACAGGATGCGTTCCGGCGGTGCCAGGCGCTCGTAGCTCCAGTCCAGCGCCGCCTTGAGCGTCCGGTGGCGCGGCTCGGCGGTTCGGCGGCCCTGGGTCAGCAGTTGGAAACAGTTGTCGAGCTGGGCCTGCAGGCCCACCAGCGCCAATGCGCCGATCTGCGTTGCCGCCAGCTCGATCGCCAGCGGCAGACCGTCGAGCCGGCGACAGATATCGCGGACCGCGAGCAGATCCCGCTCGCGCAGGCAAAAGCCCTGCTGGCAAGCCCGGGCCCGACTGACGAACAATTGCACCGCCGAGTAGCCCATGGCTTGCTCGACGCTGTGCAGTGCCGACGCCGGTGGCACCGCCAGGGGGGGCAGGCGCTGTACGTATTCATCGCAGGCCGCCAGCGGCTCGCGGCTGGTGACCAGCAGCGACAGCCGCGGTGCCGCCGCCAGCAACCGCCCGGTCAGGGCCCGGCAGTCGTCACGCAACTGATCGCAGTTGTCCAGCACCACCAGGGTATGCCGTTCGGCCAGGCCGTTCAGGTCGTTGTCCAGTTCCAGGCTGCGCGCCAGTTGCCCGACCACCTGCGCCGGATCCTCGAGCGTGGCCAGGTCGATCATCCACACACCATCGCGGTAGTGCTGCAACAGCAGTTCGGCGACCCGCAGCGCGGTGGTGCTCTTGCCGACACCGGCCGGTCCGGTCAGGGTCATGAAGCGCCGCACCGGCAACTGACGCACCAGGCTGCCGACCAGCGAATCGCGTCCGGTCACCGGCGTCAGCCGGGCCGGCAGATTGTGCTGGGGCCTGAGTGCGGTTTCCAGCAGGACCGGCAACGCCGCCTGTTCGCGCTGCACCGAGGCAATGAAGCTGTAGCCGCGCTGCGGAACGTTGATGATGTAGCGCTGACCACCCTCGCCGTCACCCAGGGCCCGGCGCAAGGCGGCAATGTGCACACGCAGGTTGATTTCCTCGACCACCGAGGTCGGCCAGACACGGGCGATCAGTTCGTCCTTGCTGACCACACTGCCCGCCTGTTCGAGCAGCACCTGCAGAATATCCAGCGCACGGCCACCCATGCGCAGCGGTCGCTCGCCTTCCAGGACCAGTCGCTGGCGCAGGTGAAAGGCATAGGGGCCAAAGCGCAGCAGCGCATCGCCCGCCCATTGTCTGAGGCTGTTCATCTATACTCGCGGGCCCGAGCCGGCCCCGACATCGACGTGGCCAGAGCCGACGCGCGAAGTGTTCCAGCGGACCCACACCTCCCTTGCGAAATATCCGCATCCATCTTGGCAGGCATGGGTGACGGAACAACCGTCCCTGGGGGAGCGTTACGGACTTCCCGGTGCGCGAGGCGGACAAACGTGCCTCAGCTGAACTGCTCGCGGTACTGGATGGGGGTCAGCCCGAGTTTTTCACCGAACAGGAAACGCATGTGTCGCACGCTGCCGAAACCGCTCTTGTAGGCCACGGTCTTGAGCGGCAGGTCGGTGCTTTCCAGCAGGCTCCGGGCGTAATCGATGCGGGCGTTCTGGACGAACGCCATGGGCGTCATGTTCGTCTCGCGCAGGAACATGCGCGAGAAATGGCGTGGGCTCATGTTCACCAGGGCAGCCATGCTCTGGATGCTGAACGCTTCGTCGAGGTGTTCGAGCACATGGTTCTGCACCCGGGTCACCGGCGTCTGCTGCGGTGCGACCGCCGCGGTCAGCGGGCTGAACTGCGCCTGCCCGCCATGACGCTTCATCACCACCAGCAGGACCTTCGCCACGTCCTGGGCGACCTTCTTGCCGTGGTCCTCGGCCACCACCGCCAACGCCAGGTCGATACCGGCGGTGACACCACCGGAGGTCAGCAGCCTGCGATCGCGCAGGTAGATCCGATCGGTCTCGACCATGGCCGCGGGAAAGGCCTTGACCAGGCGCTCGGTGTAGTTCCAGTGGGTGGTGACACGGTGGCCGTCGAGCAGACCGGCATGCCCCAGCACAAAGGCCCCGGTGCAGACCGAACCATAGCTGGTGGCCTTTTCGGCCGCCTGCCGCAGCCAGTCGACCAATTGCGGATGGGTCCGGTTGTAGCCACCGGGACCGCCCGGGACCAGCAGCAGGTCGTAGGCCGAAGGCGGCTGGTCGAGGCCCTGGTCGGCCTGGACGCGCACGCCGTTGGAGGCGCGCAACGCTCCCGGTTCGCTGCCAATGGTCAGGAGCTGATAGTGGTCAGCGGGCTTGAGGTAGCGGTTGGCCATGGAGAACACCTCCATGGGCCCGGCCATGTCGAGCAGCAGAAAGTCAGGAAACAGCACCATAGCCACGGTTTTCATTGCTTGGACATCACTTCACTTTCAACGGGGAGCGCCCACACGATCACCCGGGGATGGCTACCCGGCGCGACTGTGGTGCATGGCAAGGATACAGGAGGGGCGACCCAGACTGTCAACTGGAGAGAGACGGTCTTTCAATTTCCATCTACTTATTGAACTGATGAGTAAACATTAAGCTGCTCCTCACTCGGACGAATCCACGTCCCCCAAGGAGAATTCATCATGCTCACGCTTCGTACAGCTTCCGACCGCGGCATTGCCAACCATGGCTGGTTGAAGTCGTTCCACACCTTTTCCTTTGCCAACTATCGCAACCTCAACGAGCAGGGTTTTTCCGACCTGCTGGTGATCAACGATGACCGCGTCGCGGCCGGCAAGGGCTTCGGCCAGCATCCGCACCGGGACATGGAGATTTTCTCCTATGTGCTCGAAGGGGCCCTGGAACACAAGGACACCCTGGGCACCGGTTCGGTGATCCGCCCCGGCGACGTGCAACTGATGAGCGCCGGTACCGGCGTGGCCCACAGTGAGTTCAACCACTCCCACGACGAGCTGGTGCACTTCCTGCAGATCTGGATCGTGCCCGACGTCAGTGGCGCCACCCCGCGTTATCAGCAGCAGCATTTCAGCGAAGAACAGAAGCGTGGCCGTCTGGCCCTGATCATCTCCCCGATGGCGACCAGGGCTCGTTGAAGGTCCGCCAGGACGCGCGGGTCTATGCCGGCCTGATCGATGGCAAGGAAAGCACCAGCCTGGAACTGGCCGAGAACCGTTACGCCTATGTCCACGTCGCCCGCGGCAGCGTCGAGCTCAACGGCCTGGTGCTGCAGACCGGTGACGGCGTGCGGGTTCGTCAGGAACGCCTGCTGACCCTGGCCAATGGCGTGGATGCCGAAGTGCTGGTGTTCGACCTGCGCCCCGAAGAACTGCCGCAAATGCCATGAGGCCAATCGACAGCCCGGGGGCCTGTTGCCCTCGGGCCGTACCCATGGGCCGGCTACCCGCAGGCCCGCGCTTGTGGCATCAGACCGCTGGTTGTGTTCGGCATCGCCCGTGGCATGCTGAGCTGCAACCTGCAAGCCGCCACGGTCAGTGTGCTCGCTCGTCAGCTGGATACCCCCTCCAACCTGTGCCCGGTGCCGGGAGCGGTGATCGTCTGCGCGGGCATGGGACTGTCCGGGCGCTCGCTGCCCATGCCAGACCAAGGCAACGCGCCCCTGACCGGCCGGCTGCGGCGCATACCGCTCGACCCGTCATGACGACCAGGCAGGACGGGGCCGAACGCCTGCCAGGCGCCTGCCGGTGGGTACCGTCAACCCGGTATCCACCTAATTTTTCAATCGCCCCCATTAGTTTTTCAAATTGCCCCTGTCGACAAGCGGTGGCCTAATTGGAGCTTTGTCATGGAAGGCTCCCACATGGAAAACGTTAGAGCTTCAAGCGCTCATGCCGTCTGGCTGATGGTCAGCGTGGTACTGGTCGCGCTCAATCTGCGGCCCTCGATGGCCGCTGTCGGCCCGCTGCTCTCGGCGATTCGCGGTGATATCCCACTCAGCTTCAGTGCTGCCGCCCTGCTGACCATGTTGCCAGTCATGGCCATGGGCCTGGCGATGTTTCTCGGCATGCGCCTGGCCCTGCGCTTCGGCGAACACCGCACCATCGTCGTGTCGCTGCTGGTGATCGGCCTGGCCACCGCTTCGCGGCTGTACCTGAACAGCACCACCGAGCTGATCCTCAGTGCGGTGCTGGCCGGCCTCGGGATCGCCCTGATCCAGGCGGTGATGCCGGCGCTGATCAAGTCACGCTTCAGCAACAACGTCTCGCTGTTCATGGGGGTGTACGTCACCTCGATCATGGGCGGCGCGGCGGTGGCGGCTTCGTTCTCGCCCTTCGTCCTGGCCCAGACCGGCAGTTGGCGCATCAGCCTGGCGATCTGGGCGTTGCTGGCGCTGGTGGCGCTGGTCATCTGGTACGCCCAGCGCTCGGCGGTACCGGCCTTGCCACAGGCGCCCGGCAAAACCCGGCAGGAGTCGTTCGCCGGTAACTCGCGGGCCTGGCTGCTGGCGATTTTCTTCGGCCTCGGCACGGCGTCCTATACCTGCGTGCTGGCCTGGCTGGCCCCCTACTACGTGGAGAAAGGCTGGAGCGAACAGAGCGCCGGCCTGCTGCTGGGCCTGCTGACCGCCATGGAAGTGGTGTCCGGCCTGGTCACCCCGGCGCTGGCCAACCGCAGCCAGGACCGGCGCCTGGTGCTGGCCGTATTGCTGGGGCTGATCATCGCCGGTTTCTGTGGCCTGATCCTCAGCCCGCAACACTTCACCCTGCTCTGGCCCTGCCTCCTGGGCCTGGGTATCGGCGGCCTGTTCCCGATGAGCCTGATCGTCTCCCTCGATCACCTGGAAGACCCCCGCCGCGCCGGTGGCCTGACCGCCTTCGTGCAGGGCATCGGCTACCTGATCGCCGGCCTGTCGCCGCTGATCGCCGGGGTGATCCGCGACCAGTTGGGCAGCTTCGAATGGGCCTGGTGGTCGCTGGCCGCGGTGATGGCCGTGATGATCCTGATGGTGCTGCGGTTCAACCCCAAGCATTACGCCCAGCATATCCGCTAGTCATCGACGGTCCTTTCAAGCCAGGTCGCCCGGCATGGCTTGAAAGGACCGCCTCTTCTGCTGCGACACCCCCCTGCCCCGTCTGTCCCTGTTCAAACCGGGCACGGGGCATTCGCCCACCCGGGCCACTCACCCTCATTCCTGGAGAAACTCATGAAACAAGTCGGTTTCGCTGCCGCACATTGGGGCATGCTGATCTGGGCGCTGCTGATCGCTGCGTCATTCTTCGCTGCCGCCGAAGTCGGCCAATCGATTGACCCGATCCTGCTGACCGGGTTGCGCCTGCTGTTTTCCGCGCTGCTGTTCCTGCCGCTGCTGCTTCTGAACAACAAGTCTGCGCTGACCGCCAGGGGCCTGCTGGCCCACGCCGTGCTGGGCCTGCTGCTGGCGGCGTATTTCGGTTCGCTGTTCGAGGCGTTGCGCTATACCACGGCGGTCAACACCGCGACGCTGTACACCCTGGTGCCGCTGATGACCCTGGGCTTCGAGGCCTTTCTGTTGCCCAGCGCCAGCCTCAGGGCGCGCCTGCTGCCGATGACGCTCGCCGCGGTGGGCGCCGTGCTGCTGATTCTCAAGGGGGCCGCTCCGGGCGAGTTGCCCGCCCCTACCCGGTGATCGTCTTCATCATCGGCTGCCTGGCGATGGCGCTCTACTCGCCCCTGAGCCAGCGCTTCAAGAACAAGGTGCTCAAAGGACGCGACCCGGTGGCGATGACCTTCTGGAACATGCTCTTCGGCTCGCTGTTTCTGTTGGTGTTCTGCGTATTCAGCGGTGGCTGGCGCAGCGGTGCGCTGCTGACGGGGCGGGATCTGTTCTGGCTGGTGTACCTGGCGCTGTTTGGCACCCTGGCGACCTTCTGGCTGCTGCATCGGGCCATCGGGGTGATCGCCCCGTCGACCGTGATTTCCTATGTCTACCTCAATACCCTGTTCGTGACCCTGTTCCACTGGTTCTGGCTGGGCCAGCAACCGACGCTGGTGGAAGCCGTCGGTGCCGTGCTGGTGGGTGTCGGCATGGGCGCACTGGTGCTGGGCAGCCGTAGCACCAAGCCGGTCCTGGCCTGAGAAACCTCAGCGCAGGACGGTGCCCCGGGGCGCCACCGGGGCCCAGCGTTCCAGTTGACGCTCAAGGAACGCCGCCACCGCCAGCAGACGCGCTTCCTGCCAGTGCGGCCCCACCAGCTGGATGCCGATCGGCAGGCCGGTGTCGGGATCATGGCCGGCGCGAATGACCACCGCCGGCGAACCCGACAGGCTGAACGGGAACACGAAAGCGTAGCGATCGCGGTCTTCCAGCGACTCGCCATGGGCGAAGGCGACGTCCGGGTACACCGGACAGATGAACAGGTCGTGCTCGGCGAAAAACTTCGCCAACTGGTAGCGGAAGGTATCGATGGCGATCCAGTCACGCTTGAGCTCATCCACGCTCAACTCGACCTGCTCACTGCGCCGAACCAGTTCCGCCGTGGCCGGGGTATAGGCCTGCTTGCCCATGGCCTGGAACAGTTTCTGCCAGCCACGGCCGGCGTCCGCGCCGGTGATGAACACCCGCCAGAGGATATCGCAGGCTTCGTCGAGCATCGAAGGGAGCGCCGGACTCACGTCGGCGACCACACCTTGCAGGCAGGCCTCGACGCGCTGCAGCACCTCTTTCACCGCGGCGCTGGCCCGGGTCCGGCTGGACTCCCAGGACAGTGCCACCCGCAGCTCGCCCAGGGGTTTGCTCTGGGCGAACGGCACATCGACCGTATCCGGATCCTGGCCGTCGGCCCCGCTGATCAACGGCCCGAGCAGCGCCAGGTCGTCGACATAGCGGCCCATCACGCCAAACGCCGAGGTCAGGTGGAACAGCCCGGAGCGGTCGTTGGGGAACTGGCCGGTCAGGGGCACCCGCCCCTGGGTCAGCTTGAGCCCGCAGATACCGTTGAAATGCGCCGGAATCCGCACGCTGCCACAGGCGTCCGAGGCCAGCCCGGCCGGTGAGCAACCGGCGGCGATGGCCGCCGCCTCACCGCCGCTGCTGCCACCGGCGGAACGCTGGGCATCGTAGGGATTGAGCGTGCGCCCGTACAACAGGTTCTCGGTTTCGAAGGCCATGCACAGCTCGGGCACGTTGGTGATGCCGAGAATGATCGCACCGGCTTCGCGCAGCCGCGCGACCACCGTGGCGTCCTGCCGGCTGGGCTCGCCGAGCAGTTCCTCCAGGCCGCGCGACATGCGGAAGCCGCGCACGTGGCAGACATCCTTGATCGTCAGCGGTACCCCGTGCAGAGGGCCGAGAAACCTGCCGCGGCTGGCCAGTTCATCGGCTTCCCGGGCCTGGCGCAGCAACTCGTCGAGGGACTCGAGCTGAATCACGGCATTGATCGCCTGGTTGCGCTCGGCGATGCGTTGCAGATAGAACTCCAGCAGCTCGACGCTGGTCAGCGCGCCGCGGCGCAGCAGACCGGCCATTTCCCGCAGGGTCAGGGTATCCGGATTGAACATGCTCACCCCTCCGCCTTGCTGCGCAGCAGCTTGTTGGGGATCTGATACATGTTGCGCACCACCAGGGAGAACGCCTTGATCCCCAGCCTTGGCCGCCGGGCGATGGCTTCCAGCGCCTCCTCGGTCATGGTCAGCACATGGCGCAGGGCCTCGGGCGTGATGTTCAGTGGCGGGTAGAAACGCAGCACCGGACGCCGGGCCTTTTCATTCATCGAATGCCCGGCATGGATACCGCGCTTGCCCAGTTCCATGCTCATCAGTGCCTCATACACCGAACCGCGCAGACGCAGGCCGGTCATCAGGCCCACCCCCGGGACATCCTCGATGATAGCCGGATAGCGCTCGGCCAGTCGTTGCAGGCCATGGCGCAGCAGGCCGCCGTTGATCCGCGACTGCTCGACCAGGTCGTGCTCCTCGATGTAGTCGATGGCCGCCAGCGCCGAGGCGCAGGCCACCGGATGGCCGCCATTGGTGCGCTGGTCGGGTTCGATCTCGGCCAGCGGGAACTGCCGGCTCAGCCGCTGGCTGTACATGGCGCAGGCGAACGAGGTGTAGCCACCGGTCAGGCCCTTGGAGAGGATCATGATGTCCGGCACCACGTCGTCATACTGCACCGCGAACCATTTGCCGCAACGGCCGAAGCCGGTCTGGATCTCGTCGGCCACCAGCAGGGTCTCGGTCGCATCGCACAAGGCGCGGATGTTGGCCATGTAGCCCACCGGCGGCACCTGCAGGTGCGCCCCCCCGAGAATCGGCTCGACATACACCGCGCACACGCCCTCGCCCACCGCTTTCTGCAGGGCGGCGAAGTCGCCGTACGGCACGTAGGTCACCTGTGGGGCATGGGTGCCATAGCTGCGATGGTGCTGTTGCTGGCCAAGGATGCTCATCGCCGCCAGCGTCTTGCCGTGGTAGGAGTCGCCCATCACCACGATGCCGCGGCGGTTGCTCTGTACCTTGAGCACATAACGCAGGCTCTGTTCGATGGCCTCGGCGCCCGAAACCATGTACTGGACATCCCCCATTCGCCCGGCACCACATCCCGCAGGCGCTCGGACAAGGCATGCTGCAGCGGGTGCACACGTCCTTCCGGGACCCAGGCCATGCGGTTCAGCTGGTTCTGCACCTGCTCGCGCACCAGCGGGTTGCGATGGCCGACGATGAACACGCCATAACTGCAG
This sequence comes from Pseudomonas sp. Tof1, assembly GCF_055390395.1. Lineage (NCBI taxonomy): Bacteria > Pseudomonadati > Pseudomonadota > Gammaproteobacteria > Pseudomonadales > Pseudomonadaceae > Pseudomonas > Pseudomonas sp. Tof1. The sequence goes on from NZ_AP024344.1 coordinate 4,004,410, forward strand.
GCACAGTCGATGAAACGCTTGCCGGCATGGTCAGTGACGTAGATACCGTCGGTGTGCTGCTCGACGCTGGTCTTGCCCAGGCGGTAGAGCTTGGCTGCCGAGGCGCTCCAGTGGCGCTGGCAATCGTCCAGCAGTTGTTCATGCGGCAGAGTTAAGGACATGGCTGAGAGTCTCCTTGATGATCTGGGCGGCACGCTGGACAGGTTCGGGGCGCGCGGTAACCGGGCACCGCAGAATCAGTTCGCGGCCCCGTGGCACGGTGACGTAGACACCGCGTTCGTAAAGGATCTGGCACAATTGGGCCGGTTTCAGATCGCCCGCCAGCGGCAGGCTGACCCAGCCTCCGTAGGCCACCGCCCCCAGCGGAGCGAGCGTCTGAGCCAGCAGCCGACCGTTATCCAGGCACTGCCTGGCACAGTCATGCTGACGCACATAGTCGAGCGCGGTCAGCGCGGCCAGGCAGGCCATCGGATTGCCCGCAGTGGTGCTCCCGTGTTTCGCCGGGCTGCTGCGGCCATAGACCTGGTAGGCCATCTCTTCGCTACAGGTGTAGGTACCGATGGGAATCGCCCCACCGCCCAACGCCCCGCCCAGCACCACGATGTCCGGGCTGTTCTGGTAGCGCTGGAAGCCGAACAGCTGGCCCAGGCTGCCCAGGCAGGTCTGCACATCGACCGCGATCACCGGTGCCGAAGCCTTGGCGGCGCGGGCATACAACTGGTCGAGCAGCGCCTGATCGATCAGCCGCAGGCGACCGCCCTCGTCGATCACCGTGCTGGTATGGCAAACCGCAAAGCAGTCGGCCCAGTCGACCTTGTCCAGGTCGGCGACCTGCTGGATCGCCACCCGCTCGAAGCCGAGGAAACGCTGGATTTCCTGATAGTCCGTCGATGTGCTCAAGCAGCGCCCGTAGCTCAACGAGCCGTAGTCGCCGCCCTGGATGAAGACGATGGTGTTGCCCTTGGGCTTGAGGCCCTTGCACAGTTTCAACGCACCTTCGAACGCCTCGTCCCCGGAACTGCAGACATAGGAGCTGACCAGCGGCGCGGGCAACAGCTCGGACAGGGTGCGGCACAGGCCGATCAGCGGCTCGGACATCAGCACGCGATTGGACAGCCCCATGAGGCCAGCCTGGCGGCTGACGGCCTCGATCACCTGAGGTACCTGGAAACCGAAACCGCCGCTCAAGTCGATGATCTTGCGACCCTCACCGTCGGTATAGGTCTCGTACTGGCCGGTAATGATCTGTTTGTCAGTATTTTTCATGAAAAGCTCTCAACGGTAGCTCAGGGCATTGAAGATGCGTCGACGGTCATCGACGATGGCCTGACGACCATGCATGACCCGGCGGTTGTCGATCATCACCATGTCGTGGTCGCGCCAGCCGACCGGGTAGGTTTCCTGGGCAGTCACCGCGGCGATTTCGGCCAGGAACTCGGCCGGGATCGGCAAGCCGGAGACGGTATCGATCACCGGCGCCTCATAGTTGAAGGACGGGCCGAGAATGCTGTTGGCGAAAGCCGGACGCTGGCTGAATTCGGAGACCAGGATCGCCGGCGTGCTGAAGGCGTAGTGGATCGAGTCGTCGGCCGGGTTGAAGGTGATCTGCGTGCGTGGGTCATCACCGGTGATCTGCAACAGATCCTCGATGGTCACCGCGGACGGATCCGAGAGCGTCGAGGAATAGTGGCAGACCAGCCGACGCCATTTGTCCCCGGCCACGGTGCGGCTGTAGCGGATCGAGTTGTGCTCGAAGAACTCGCGGCACTCGGCCGACAATTTCCCCAGGACCTTCTCGCCATCGCACAGGGTGGTCTGCGAGCCCTTGCGCGGTGCTTCCTGGCAGTAGAACCAGGTGATGTCGGGCCAGAACGGCGAGTTGCCGTTCTCGCAGTGCAGGCCGACCGCATCGCGCCCGGCATCCACCAGTTGCGCCGCGCCGCCGACCATGACCCGTGCCGGGTCCAGGCTCAACCGCGAACTGTTCTGGCGCACGAAGGCACTGAAGTCTTCGGCGCTGTGGATGCAATTGCGAAACAGCACGATGCCGTAGTGGCCAAGCAGTTCATACAGCTCGGGCTTGCCCAGGCTGGTGAAATGCCGGGGCTCGATAATCGAGACGGCGGGACTTTCAGAGTGATAGGCAGGCGAGTTCATGGGTTGCATTCCCTTGCAGTGTGGAGAAAACAGTGGCGATGTCGGCGCGCTTCGGGCGGCCGGTCACGGTGTAGAGCTGTTCGAGCAGCGGATCGTCCTTGGTCAGCAGCCACAGGCGGCTGGGCCGCTCGATGTCGGAAAAGCGTCGTGCCGACCAGTGGGCCAGTTCGGTCCGCTCCGGCAGCGACTCGACGCAGAGCAGGGCCACCAGGCCATGCTCTTCATCGAAAAACACTGCGGCGTCGCGTACCCCCGGGTACTCGCGGTATTCCAGCTCGACCTGCTCCGGGCTGACGTTGCGGCCGTTGGGCAGGCAGATCACATTCTTCTTGCGCCCGTGGACGTACAGATAGCCATCGGCATCCAGCGAGCCCAGGTCGCCGGTGTCCATCCAGCCATCCTCGGACATCGAACAGGCACTGGGGTCCAGGCCCGAATAACCGCTGAACAGCGAGCTGCTCTTGACCTCGATGGTCTGGTCGGCGCCGATGCGCACCTGGACGTGCGCCAGCGGTTTGCCGACGCTGCCCAGACGCTGGTGCAAGGCAGTGTTCATGCTCACCACCGAGGCGTTCTCGGAGAGCCCGTAGCCCTGGAACACCGGGATCCCATCCTCGGCCAGGGCCTTGAGAATGTCGACGCTGACCGCCGCACCGCCACAGGTGATGTGCACACCCGAATGCAGGTAGCGCGACAGTCGCTCACCCGGCTCGTCGCCCTGGGCCAGTTGTTCGTAGAAACGGTTGAGCATCACCGGCGGCACGGTCATCGCCGTCGGCTCGACCCGAAGCAGCCAGTCGATCAGACGTTGTGGCGAAGCCCCCGGCTCCCCCAACAGCGGCTCCGCTTCCGGCAGGAAGAACACCGTCCCCCCTGCGAGCAGCGGCAGGTAAGCAGCGGTGACCTGTTCCAGCAGCAGGCTCAACGGCACCAGCGACAGGTAGCGACGGTGGGCATCGGCAGGCATCCCCTGACGCAACGAGGCCAGCACGGCCCCTACCGCCGCCGTGCTCAGGCGCACCCCCTTGGGCCGGCTGGTGGTGCCCGAGGTATGGATGATCTTGCAGATCCACTCGTCATCGCCCGACACATTCAGCAGCGGCTGCTCGATGGCCGGCAGGTCGAGCCGGCGCAGACGCTCCTCGGGGAAGTCCAGCAGCCAGCGCTCGGTCAAGGTACGCAGCCCCGCGTGATCGACCAGGAAGCCATCGCAGCGCGTGGCCAGGTGCTCGGCCTGGGACTGGCTGAAGGCCAGTGGCAAGGGCAATGCGGTGATGCCGGCGAACAGGCAGGCCAGGTCGGCCACCAACCAGTCACTGCTGTTGCGCGTTGCAATACCCAGCACCACCCGCTCACCCGCGCTGCCGGCACTGAAGCGCCGTTGCAGCTCGGCGGCCAGGTTCAGGGCTCGCTGCTCCAACTGGCCATAAGTCAGGGTGCCCCCCTGCTCCAGGCCGTTTGCCGCACAATCGACCGCGCAGATGGCATCGCGATTGACCTGCAAGGCCTGCCGCAAGTCGGCAATGAATGCACCGCTCATGGTTGCGCCCTCGCTGGCAGGTCGGTCGGCAACTGGCTGAACAGCGTATTGAGGGTCAAGGCGGCGAAGCGCGAGCGTTGCGGGTCGACGCGAATGAAACCGGTCACCGGCTGTTTCGAGTAGTAGCTGCCCCAGCTCTTGCCGTCGTCATTGACCAGACGGTCCGGATCGGCGGCGAGCAGCGGCTCGAACACGATCTGGCAGCTCTCCATCATCTCCCGCACCCGCGGTGTGACCGTGCACAGCAGGTAATGGGCGCCCATGCACCAGGCCAGCAGCGGGATCATGTTGACCATGATGATGCCCGCGGTCAGATGGTGGGAAATCAGGTTGCCAATTTCGGCGATGTTCGAGCGATCGATGGTCTTCTCGAAGCGCCGCGACAGAATCACCTCGATCGGCTCCGACAGGTACTGTTCGGAGAACAACGTCCGGTGATCGGCAAACGTTATACCGGCGCAAGAGAGAATCTGCTCATCGGCATCCTGCGTCAAAGCAAAGTACTGCGGGTTGGGTTCTACACTGGCCTTATAAGAGCTGCGAAATTTTTCTTTCACAACTTCCGTCGCCTGTATCCACAACGGTGTCTGATTTTCCGTGACACGTACCAACATTTCGTCCTCCTCCGTCCCTGTGCAGGGGTAATCAAAATGTGAGACGCGAATATAGGGAGGAGGCTTCGCCGAGGCTATTTAAAAAATAAATTGCTTCCGCTAATATACAAATAGAATGAATCACTGGAATGTGACGAATTAGCGCCATTGGATTTTCATCGAGACGGATCTCTTATGCTCAATAGCAATTTGCTTAGAAAGCTGGACATGCAGGACCTGATGGTATTTGTTGCGATATATGAGCAGAGCAGCGTTACCGAGGTGTCCGAAACCCTTTGCGTCAGCCAGTCCACCGTCAGCTACTGCCTGAAGAAGCTGCGTACCAGCTTCGAGGACGAGCTGTTCATCCATACCCGCAATGCCATGTGGCCCACCAGCAAGGCCACCAGCATGTACAGCCATGTCATCAACATCCTTAAAAGCATCAATCTCTGTCATTCGGAAACAAAGCCATTCGATCCGGCAAAGAAAGAGATAACGTTCAACATCTGCGCTCCCGAGTATTTCGAGTTACTGATACTTCCGACACTTCTGAAAAGTTTCATCAAAAGCAGTTTCCCGGTCATCATAAACGTTCACAAGTTCAACAAGGATATCCCCGCGGAAAAACTTTCAGACGGCCGCCTCGACCTGGTAATTTGTTCCGGGCCAAACTTTCACCGCGACGCCAGAAACTTCAAGTCAAAAGTACTGCTCGACGATGATCTGGTCTGTGTCGTCGACAAGAAATTCACCCCCACCGGAAACAAATTCAATCTGGAAAGTTTTGTTGCCCGCCAGCATGTATTTCCCACGCCCTGGATATCGGATACCAACATGGTCGATGGCTGGCTGGGCAAACAAGGCTATACCCGACAGATCGTCGCCCGTTCCAACAGTTATGTGGCGGCACTGGAAATGATCAACGGGACGGAACTGGTCCTGACCCTGCCCCGGCGCATCCAGATGCTCATCTGCGACGAGACGAAATTCGCCTTCTGCAAGCCGCCGGTGGGCCTGCCCAGCTTCACCATGGACATGCTCTGGGACCGCAAGAGCGGCCAGAACAGCGCCAGTGCCTGGCTGCGCGAGCAGATCGCCAAGGTCTGTGCCTGAAAGGCCTGCCCCACTTCGGACCAGTGCCCTTGCCCGGCACCGGTCCCGCCTTGCCGGAGTTGCACCGCATGAGTGCAATTGATTAGCAACAGCATATGTATCTGTTAAGCAACAGCAGGTATTAATTGAAAAACGTCGGACAATCTATCCATTACGATGCCCCGCCGCACCAAAAAGAGACACCACTGTCCACGGCGCCGGAAAATATCCTTTTAATCCTCTTGCGCCGGGTTCGGATCACCTGCCCTCTTTAAATAGGTTTTCCCCCAGTGGACAGGCAATCTCGGCAATATATTGGCGCCATTGCCTTGTTAATACTCTTTTGCAAATACTGCCATGCCCTTGTTGGCCCAATCGTAGGACAACCGTACTCCCAATACCGCAGGTTCAATAAGCCCGAACGGAACGGCCCCAATCCTTCGACCCGCCCAAGGGGGATAACCGTTCCTTTGCACGCAACACGCGAAGTATTTTCTTACGGCCACCGGAGAACGCACTGACTATCTCACCTGGGGTATCCGGTTCAATTATGTGATCAGGCTTGTTGCCAGGGGCAGAAGGCCCCTTTAGTGGCTTCAATCTTCGAGGCCAGGATATGAACGACGTGCAGACATCCCATGAACGCATCACCCGAAGGACCCGGGGCCGTCGCCAGGGCCTGGGAGGCGAAATGCAAAATCCTGCATCAAGATCCGCCCTGATTCGCGTCGAGAAGCAGATGAATCGGAAGATTGCCGACCTGGGCCAGAGCCTGCGAGCCCCGATCAGGGAACTGCAAGGCGCGGTCAGGCAGCAAGGTGAGCAGATAGCTACCCTGGCCAAGGCCGTCTCCGTGCAAGGGGTTGAGCTTCGAGCGGAAATCAGGGAGCAAGGCAGTGAATTCCGCCTTGCGATGGAGAAACAAGGCCACGAATTTCACCTGGCCCTGGAAAGACAAGGCCACGAGTTGCGTGGTGAGATCGAAAAACAGGGACATGAACTGCGCAGTGCGATGGAGGAACAAGGCAACGAACTACGCACGGCCATGGAGAAACAGGGCAACGAACTGCGCATGGCCATGGAGAAACAGGGCAACGAACTGCGCATGGCGATGCAGAAACAAGGCAATGACCTGCGTATGGCGATGGAAAAACAAGGTAACGAACTGCGCGCAGCCATCAAGGATCAGGGCTTCACGTTGAAGACGTCGATCACCGAATTGAAAATAGACACCGAATCAAGATTCAAACTGGTGTACTGGCAGCTAGGCATCATCTTTGCGGTTCTGATGCTCCCATTGGGCCGGCTCGCCTTCGACATGATTTTTGGCCAATAGCGGCTCAACCTGGCAGCCCGATCCTTGTTGGCCGCCATTGCCTCCCCCTCCCCGTCAGTTGGCGACAGCCGCGAATCAGGATGTGCGCTGAGCCTCGCTGCGGGGAGCGGTCCGGTCGATCAGGCGAATACTGTCACGCCCGCCACGCTTGGACTCGTAGAGTGCCGCATCGCTGCGTTCGATCAGGGCCGCCAGGCTGCTGGGCGGCTGGTCGAACAGATTGGCGCCGATGCTGAGGGTCACCGCCTGGGGCGTGTCGAACGTCTGGCGAACAGCCTGCTGAAACTGGTCACGCAGCGTGCTGCCCAGATGAATGACCTGCTCACCCGACGTGCCGCCCAGCAGAATGACGAACTCGTCTCCGCCCAACCGGGCAGCCAGTGCACCTTCGGGCAACACCGAACGAATCATCTCGCTCAGCGCCACGAGCAGGCGATCGCCGGCCGTATGACCGTAGAGATCGTTGACCAGCTTGAAGTTGTCGACATCGATCAGCAGCAATGCTCCCGGCCGGGTATCCGAGACCTCTTCGAGCAGGCGCGGCGCACGCACTTCGAGGGCCCGACGGTTGTACATGGCGGTCAACGGATCACGGGCCGCCAGTCGGGCAATACGCTTTTCCCGGCGATAGCGTTCGGTGCCGGTCATCGATAACGCAATCAGCATGATCGCCATCGCCCCCTCGACCAGCGAAATCTGGATGATCTCGCCACGAAACGCGGCAAGGTCGATCAAAGTGCCCGGGATGATCGTCGACAAGGCCTTGATCAGATAGAAAACCCCGTGGATCAGCAACACATAGCGCAACTGCACCGCCCCCACACTCAACGACTTGCCATGGGGGCGCAGGAGAAAGCTGGCACGCAAGGTCACCAGGGCAACCATCAACGAATTGACCAGCATCATGATCTTCGACCACGACGGGTCATTGGGCAGAAACAGCATGGCGACCCAGACCACGACAACCAGTAACCAGCTACGGGAGAGCCGGGTTTCGGTGAACCGCGCAACCCCCATCAGGAAAAACCAGTGCGCGGTCACCAGCAGGCCGTTGGCGAACCAGATACCCAGCAGCAGAAAACCGCTTCCACGCAGCAGGGCGAGAGTCGAGCCGATGCTGATCGTTGCGAAACCCGAACTCCAGAACAGCAGTGATGGCTCACGAACACTGCGCCACTCGACCGCCAGGTACAACGCGGCGGCCGCCGCCAGGGCGATCGTGAGTGTCAACAACGTGACGGGGTCAAGCGACATAGACGGACTGGCCTTTCTGACTTACGGGACAAAAGCGTCAATCATAATGCTTTTCATTGCAGACAGCCTGCCCATAGATGGCTTTTTGCCAACTTTCTGACGGACTGAACGCCTAGATCGGGAAGTCTTCGATGACTTGCCTGAGCCGCGCCAGCACCGCTGGCAACTGTGCCGATGGCACTGAGCTCAGCCCCAGGCGCAAGGCATGCGGCGCATGCCGGGTGGTCGCATAGGCCTCGGCCCTGGACACGGCAATACCGTTTTCGGCCAGAGCGGTGGCGATGCGATCCATGCGCAATGCTTCCGGCAAGCGGAGCCAGAGAAACAAAGAGGCCGGGTGAGCAATCATCTCCATGCCGGCCAATACCTCCCGGGCGATGACCTGCCGACGTCGGGCCTCGTCGCGCAGCCAGCTTTCCTGACGGGCGGCGGTGCCATCGGCGATCCAGCGGGTGGCCATGGCGGTGACCACACTGGGCATGCTCCAGGAACTGGCACGAATCACTTCCTTCACTCGAGCGGCACAAGCCGCAGGCACCACGACGAAACCGAAGCGCAGCCCGCTGGCCAGGCTCTTGGACAGGCTGGAGACATACAGGGTGCGCTCCGGTGCCAAGCTCAGCAGCGCCGGCGGTGCCTCGTCAACCAGATAGGCGTAGCCGGCATCCTCGATCAGCAGGCAATCATGCCGACGGGCAATCGTCACCAGCCGCTGGCGTTGGCTCGCGTCCAGCACCCAACCCAACGGATTGTGCAACGTGGGCATGGTGTAGATCGCCCGAATCCGTCGCTGCCGACACACCTCCTCGAGCGCGTCCAGGTCCGGCCCGTCACTCAAGCCCGGAACAGGCTGCAACACCAGCCCGTGGACACCGGCCAGCATCCTGAAGCCGGGATAGGTCAAGGCATCGACGGCCACCTCGTCATGCGGTCGGAGCAAGGCTCGCACGCAAACGTCCAGCCCCTGCTGCGCACCGTTGACCAGGAACACCTGTTGCGCGTCAACCGCCAGGCCGCGTGCCCTGGCCAGGAACTCGCCGACGATGCGCCGCTCGTGGCGCCGCCCGCCCGGCGGCTGCTGGTGCAGCAATGCCGCCAGGTCGCCGCTGTTCGCCAAGTCGCGCAACAGGCTGCGCAACTGTTCCGCCTGGCCCGGCCAGACGGGATGGTTGAACGACAGATCGATCGCACTGGCGCTCAGCCGCGCCTCATCGCCACTGTCCCATTCGCGCTGCTGGGGTCGATCACGCACGAAGGTGCCCCGCCCCGTCTCGCCGACCACCAGCCCCATGGCCTTGAGCCGGGCGTAGACCTTGCTCGCCGAGGCGATCGCCATGCCGTGCTGGCGGGCGAGCTGGCGATGGGTGGGCAACGGCGTGCCGGGTGGCAGGCGGCCACTGCGGATATCGGCCACCAGCGTTTCGAGCGCCCGGGAAACAGAAGAAACAGCCATCGGGGGATGTCCCTAGGACAATTTTTTGATTGTTCCATTCTAGGCGCACACACTGCAAACGCCCAATCGCTGGCACTCACTCGACAGGAGGTTGCATGACCGCACCCGTTCGTCCACTCCCGGTACTGGAGTACCTGCAGCGCCAGCTTGACGGCACGCTGGCTGAAAGTGACATCACCCATATGCAGTACCCCACGGCGATTTCCCGCCTGCTGGGCTTTCGTCTGGTCGCCATCGGCGAGGCCACGGCGACCCTGGCACTCGATGCCGATGCGGCGTTGCACGGCAACCAGCAGGGCACGGTCCACGGTGGGCTGCTGTGCGAGTTGGCCGACGCGGCCATCGGTACGGCCCATTCGACGTTGATGCAGGCAGCGCAAAGCTTTACCAGCATCGATCTCAAGGCGACCTTCCTGCGCCCGGTCTGGCAGTCGCGACTGCACGCCCGGGCCAGGGCGACTCACCTGGGCCGAACGATCAGTCATTATCTGTGCGAAATCGAACGCGAAGATGGCAAGCTCGTTGCCAGTATCACCAGTGCGGTGATGACGCTGCGCGACGAACAGGCCAGGGGCCGCTGAACGTGCGCAGCTCGGGAACGGACAGCCGTGACCTCAGAGATGATCCGCGTCGATCACTGCCTTGGCGAAGGCCTCTGGAGCCTCCTGCGGCAGGTTGTGACCGATACCGCCGCTGATCAGGCGGAACTCGTACTTGCCGGTGAAACGCTTGGCGTAATCCTCGGGCGCCGGATGCGGCGCGCCGTTGGCATCACCCTCGAGGGTGATGGTCGGCACGCTGATCGATGGCGCCGTGGCCAGTTTCTGTTCCAGCGCGTCGTATCGAGGCTCGCCCTGGACCAGGCCCAGGCGCCAGCGGTAGTTGAAGACCGTGATGTCGACATGGTCGGGATTCTCCAGCGCCTTGGCGCTACGGTCGTAGGTGGCATCGTCGAATGCCCATTTCGGCGAAGCCGTCTGCCAGATCAGCTTGGCGAAGTCATGGGTGTTCTTCTCGTAGCCGGCACGACCGCGGTCGGTGGCGAAATAAAACTGGTACCACCACTGCAATTCGGCCTTGGGCGGCAGCGGGTTCTTGCCAGCCGCCTGGTTGCCGATCAGGTAACCGCTGACCGAGACCAGCGCCTTGACCCGCTCCGGCCACAGGGCCGAGACGATATCCGCCGAGCGCGCGCCCCAGTCATAACCACCCAGCACGGCCTGCTTGATCTTCAGCGCGTCCATGAAGTCGATGACGTCGCTCGCCAACGCCGCGGGCTGACCGTTGCGCAGGGTTTTCGCGGAGAGGAAATGGGTATCGCCGTAGCCACGGGCGTAGGGCATCAGCACCCGGTAGCCCTTGGCGGCCAGCAACGGCGCGACGTTGTCATAGCTGTGAATGTCATACGGCCAGCCGTGCAGCAGAATCACCACCGGGCCATCGGCCGGGCCGGTTTCGGCATAGGCCACGTCAAGCAGCCCGGCCTTGATGTGCTTGAGGGGGCCGAAAGGCGAAGGTGCGGAGTGGGAGGTGCTGGCACTGGTTGTATCGACCGTTGCCGAGGCAGCCGCCTGCGCCTGGGTCGCCCCGAAAATGCCGAACAGGGCGAGTGCGAGCATCGACGAACCGGCCAGGCGGCCCAGGCCGTTCCTGTTGTTGTGCAGTGCCTTCTTCATGGTGATTTCTCCGTTGCCAGCCATGGGTCAGGGGTCTGGATGACGCCCTGCAAACCGTGGATGCATTTGACCGCCATGACGTATCCGGCCTGTGTCGAGTTCCGGGCCATTGGGAAAGCCTGTGTATCGCGCAACGGCCAGGATACACACTGATACAAAACCGCCTGCAAATCGCCTGTGTGCTACGCGAAGCCTGCCCCGCCCACAAGGTGTCGAGACAGGCGATGCCATGCACAGGGGCAAACCCTTTTCTCTATACCCAGCGCTTGAACAGCACGCTGGCATTCACCCCACCGAAACCGAAGCCATTGGACAGCGCATAGTCCATCGACAACGGTCGGGCCTGACCACGGACCAGGTCGAGCCCTTCGGCTGCCTCATCGGGGTTCTCCAGGTTGAGCGTCGCCGGTGCCACCTGATCGCGCAACGCCAACACCGTGAAAATCGCCTCGATGCCGCCGGCGGCCCCCAGCAGATGCCCGGTGGCGGACTTGGTCGAGCTGATCGCCGGGCCGCCCCGGGTACCGAACACGGCCTTGATCGCCGCCAGTTCGCCCTTGTCACCCACCGGCGTCGAAGTGGCATGGGCGTTCAGGTGACGGACCTGCGAGGGGTCGATCCCGGCCTGCAGCAGCGCCTGCTGCATGGCACGGCGGGCACCGTCGCCGTCCTCGGGACCGGCGGTCATGTGATAGGCGTCGGCACTGGTGCCGTAACCCACCAGTTCGGCCAGCGGCGTCGCGCCACGTGCCAGGGCATGCTCCAACGCCTCGATCACCAGCAGGCCGGCGCCCTCGCCCATGACAAAGCCGTCACGGGCCTGGTCGAACGGTCGGGAAGCCCGTTGCGGGGTCTCGTTGAAATCGCTCGACAGCGCCCGGGCCGCCGCGAAACCGGCCAGGCTGACGCGGTGGATACAGGCTTCGGCCCCACCGCAGATCGCCACGTCGATTTCCCCGGCCCGGATCATTCGCGCGGCATCGCCGATGGCCTGGACGCCCGCGGCACAGGCGGTCACCGGCGTGCCGAGCGGCCCCTTGAAACCATGACGGATCGACACATGCCCGGCCGCCAGGTTGCCCAGAAACGACGGGATGGTGAACGGCGACAGGCGCCGCGGCCCCTTGCTGTCGGTCGTCCGCACCGCCTCGGCAATGGCCGGGAAACCGCCGACCCCGGTGGCGATGATGGTACCGGTACGGGCCTGCGACTGGAGCGTATCGGGCGCCCAGCCTGCCTGGGCCAGCGCTTCCTCGGCCGCCGCCAGGGCAAACAGGATGAAGCGGTCCATCTTGCGCTGCTCCTTGGCCGCCAGCAGCAGGTCGGGATCGAAGCCCGCCTCCGGGTCCTGGGCACGGTCCGGGACCTGGCCGCCGATGCCGATCGCCAGGTCACCGATCAGGTCTTGCGGCAGCGGCCGTATCCCCGACTGTCCGGCCAACAGGCGCTGCCAGTTCGACTCCACACCGCAGCCCAACGGGGTCAGTGCGCCCATGCCCGTGACAACGATACGTTTGTTCATGACAATCCAACTCCTGCAGGTTATTGAGCAAGGTAATGGCCTGTGGACGTTACTATCATCATGAAAGTAACATATGACCTCACAAAAATCCGATTCCCCCTGCAGGAGCCGTCATGCAGCGCAAAACCCTGGCCCATGCCGAATGCCCGATCGCCCGCAGCCTCGAGCGGGTTGGCGAATGGTGGAATATCCTCATCATGCGCGACGCCCTGCAGGGGCTGAAACGCTTCGACGAGTTCTCCCGCAGCCTGGACATCGCCCCCAATATGCTCACCCGGCGCCTGAACGGGCTGGTGGAAGACGGCTTGCTCGAACGCCAGGCCTACAGCCAGCGCCCGCTGCGCTACCAGTACGTACCGACCGCCAAGGGCCGGGATTTTCGCGTGGTGCTGATGGCGCTGGTGGAATGGGGCAATCGCCATTACGCGCCGGAAGGCGAAAGCGTGCAGATCGTCGAACGCGAAAGCGGACGGCCACTGCACTTCATGCTGGCGGACGTCGCCGATGGCCGTCCGGTACCGCTGCAGAACAGCACCGTGAAGCCCGGGCCGGCCGCCAGCGAACAGATGCGTCAGCGCCTGGAAGGTCGCCGGGACGACGCCTGAGTTCAGCCTGGCCGGGCGCGACCGTGTCATCCCTGACGGCACGCGCAATTTCAGAAACGTCCCACGCCAGCCGGTTGGTCATTTGCGGTAGGGTCGACGCGAACCCACAACCGCCCAGGGATGAGCATAATGACCGAAAAAGCAGTAATCGTTTTCAGCGGTGGCCAGGACTCGACGACCTGTCTGATCCATGTCCGCCCCCTGTACGACGAAATCCATTGCATCACCTTCGATTATGGCCAACGCCACCGCGCCGAGATCGAAGTGGCGCGGCAACTGGCCAAACAATTGGGCGTCACCACGCACAAGGTATTGGACACCACGGTGTTGAACGAACTGGCCGTCAGCAGCCTGACCCGCGACGCCATACCGGTCCCTGCGGCCAACAGCCTGGCAGGCGGCGTGCCCAGCACGTTCGTGCCGGGCCGCAATATCCTGTTTCTGACACTCGCATCGATCCATGCCCACCAGCTCGGTGCACGAACCGTGGTCACCGGCGTCTGCGAGACGGACTTTTCCGGCTATCCGGATTGCCGTGACCACTTCATCAAGGCGCTGAACCCGGCCATTGAATTGGGCCTGGACTACCCGTTGCGGATCGAGACTCCGCTGATGTGGTTGAGCAAGGCCGAAACCTGGGCATTGGCGGACCACCACGGAGAGTTGGAGCGGATTCGGCGGGAGACCCTGACCTGCTACAGGGGCGTGAAAGGAGATGGCTGTGCCGAGTGTGATGCCTGCCATCTTCGCGCGAAGGGGCTGGAGCAATTCCTGGGTCATCGGCGCGAGGTCATGGGTAGCCTGAAAGAAAAACTGGGTCTCTGACGACACCCGCTCAAGGGGACGAGCCACTTCCATGGCTCGTCTTTCCCCCCTATGCCGGCCGAGCCTGGAAAACATAGCGTCTGAACAGTGCCCTGGCGCCATAGGCAGGCAGCACATTGAAGAAGGCAAAAAACATCTTTATGACAATCTGCACATAGATCAGATCCAGGATTTTCTCATTCGGCATCGTTCCGTAAAAAAGCACAAAGCAAAAAACAAAACTGTCTATGATCACGGCAAAAAAAGTACTGACAAACACGCGCAGGAAAAGAAACCTGGAGTTCGTAAGCCGCTTTATCCTGCATAACAGGTACGAGTTCACATACTCGGAAAACAGAAACGAAACCGAAGAAGCAATCAATGCCGAGGAAACATGGCCGATCACCTCACCGTAGGAGGCCCCAAGTGCCCAACCGGGCAGGCCCGGGGCCCAACTGGAAAGACTCAGCAGCAACAGGATGAAAGCATTGTTCACAAAAGCAAACAATATCGCCCGTCTTGCCAGCCTGAGCCCATAGGACTCATTCAACAGGTCCACGACCAGAAACGTCAGCGGATAGAGAAACACACCAGGGGTCACGACAACGTCCAGCGCTTCGACATGTATGAGCTTTGCCGCAGAGACATTGGTAAAAATGTAAATGGCGCATAAAGCCAGATTGAGGACCACATAGGTCATCCAGGAGCGCTCATTCCGGTCATTCATTTCGTAGGCCGTCAACACGGAGCCACCCGAATAGAATTTCCGGTAAACCTCCTTGATTTCAGACTTGTTCAAGTCATCCAGCATTTCACTTTTGAGCAGCTCATCCAGCCTCACCTTGATGACCCTGCCTGTAGAAATCAACATGACCACGGCGAGGCTCTTGTTATTTTCAAAACCCAATAACTTATACCTGCTGTTTTCGCTCTTCCTGTGCTCAACCATTGAACCGTTCCTCGATGATATCGCCCACCAGCAGAAATGCCGCAGAGTCCACAAGCGCCTCGCCCACCACCTGCAACTCGTTGGTTTCCCTTTCATAAACCAGCTTTTGCCCTTCGCTGCCAGACGCGCTCCTTCTGACGATCAGCAAGTCTCCCGGCTCATTGATGCCTCGAATACCATTTTCCAGAAGCACCCCGATCAGGTTGCAAGCCGCCCCGAAATAGTAGGTCAGTGGATGGCTGACGACCAACTCACCGATTCTCCTGTCAAGTTTATCGGGTAACGAGCGCTCCCTGATAATCGGCACCGCCGCCGGATTCATGTTTCCATGCAGGGAAACACTGTTTTCTACAACTTCCCTGCGTTCAAGGTCGACGGTTTCTATTTCCTGGTAGGAAACCCCAAAGAAGTCGGATATCTTGCGGATGGTCGATTGCTGGACGTTGACCACCCTACCTTCCAGAATATTGTAGATCGTCGTCCTGGTCAGCCCACTGGCACTGCATAACGACAACCTTGTCTCGCCGCGGCTCTTCATGAGGTATCTGATATTGTTCTTCAGATTCTCCACCTTGTCCCTTTTGTGCATACACACCACTTCCTTATCCTCGCAAAGACAACACATCTTCGTATATCAGCCGGAAAATCCTTTCAACCTGAAATCACCTTATACACACCACCCTGGAAAATCACCTTGATAACACCCCACGAATAACCAGACACCTTCCTACCACGATACCGCCGTCATCGAAACACCAGAACAACCTACACATCAAAACAAGAAAATCCTTACGGAAAAATATTACACCCACCCAACAAAAACAAACCTCCCACCCTTTTAATAGAATTACCTCACAGAACTTTCCTACGCCAACGGCTTATTTTTACCGATGTTCATTATTTTGATTAATTCAATGGAGTTTTTCTGGTAATAACTAGCGGTCCGTCCGCTCATGTGACTGCCATGCAATGCCGCTTGCCCATGAGTCCGACACCCACCCCGCAAGGAGCTCAAGCATGAAAAAGGCCACCCCCCACGCCCCGGAGTCGGACCGCCTCCTTTCCAGGTGCAACCCTCAAAGGTGTTCACAACCTGCGAGCCGCTGGCCGCCGCTCTTCACCGTAGTGCCAGATATCGACACCCGATCACTGCTCTGTCACGCCAGCGAGACCCTTGCCTCCTTGAACGTCATGACCACCGACCTGGCCAGCGAACTGGAAGGTTCACACCGCAGCGTCGTACTGGCGGTGCAGCAACTGACTGAGCTGGGGGAATTGCTGGTCAACCGGGCGTTGAACAATCTGGAGCCACCGGCAGGACTGTCTGAAGCCGTAGTGGAGAACCCATGCTGAATCCGGCTCGCCAGCCCAGATAGGACATCCGCTTTGCCCAGCCCCCCGATCAGCGCCTGAAAAAAGGCATTGTGCTATCTCGAAAAGCAATGTTATTTTCATAACAAGCAACATGAAAATGACATAGATATAACAACTCAGACGCTGGCACGCCGACATGTCCACGGAAAAAAACCGCTTCCTGCAGCAACTGGAGCAACAGTTCTCCAGCCTGACCCCGACCGGCAAGCGCATCGCCAGCTACCTGCTGGGCAACCCGGAACAGCTGCCGTTCGAGTCGGCCGACAGCATCGCCCAGCACGCCTCGACCACCGGCATATCCGTGGGGCGTTTCCTGCGTTCACTGGGTTACCAGAACATCGACGACGTGAAGAAGAGCCTGCGTGGCGAGGCTCCGGCGTCCTGGCTGATCACCGACCGCATCGGCGCCTTTCGGGCCGAGGCCAACCAGGGAGACGCCCTCGACCGCTCCATGCACCGCGAAATCGAGGCCATCGAGCATGCCTACGGTCTGGCACGCAGCGAGGCCTTTGCCCGGATCGTGCAGCGCATCCATGCAGCCGATGCCGTATTCATCCTGGGGATCCAGTCGACCCGCGGGATTCTCACCGCCTTCCACAACCACCTCGAATACATTCGCCCCAAGGTCTACTACGTCGACGGCCTCTCGGGCATCTATGCCGAAACGCTGAACTCCGGCTTCGCCAACCCCTACGCGATCATCGCCGACTTCCGCGCCTACTCCAGCGTGGCCCAGACCTTCTGCCAGGTGGCCAGGGACAACGACCTGCCCCTCGCGCTGATCACCGACCTGCAATGCCCCTGGGCCCGCGACCATGACCTGGACCTGCTGCAACTGAAAACCGATGTCGGCCAGTTCTGGGACTCCCTCGCACCACTGACCTGCCTGCTCAACCTGGTGGTCTCGGCGGTGGCGGAGAAGTACGGCGATCGACTCGACGAGCGCCTGGCCCGTAACCGCCAACTGCAGAAAGCCTTCGGCCAGTTCGAAGGTTGATTCAACGCCCAGCAAGTCCCAACCGGAGTGTTTGTGTGAACAGCAACCCCCTTGTAGAAATCGATGCCCGGCGCTACCAGGTGCAGATCGAAATGATCTACGCCAGCGCGGACAACCTGGCCGGGAAAGTGATCTACCCCACTGCCCGCTGCCGGCTGCACCGCGAAGCCGCCGAACGCCTGGAACTGGCCAGCCGGCTGGCCCGCCAGGCCGGCTACACCCTGCGCATCTATGACGCCTACCGGCCGCCCTACGCCCAACACCTGTTGTGGGAAGCGCTGCCGAACAACGACTACGTGCGCGACCCGCACCTTGGCTCGCACCACAGCCGTGGCGTGGCGGTGGACCTGACCCTGGTCGACAGCGACAACCAGCCGCTGGACATGGGCAGCGCCTTCGACACCATGGAAGAACGCTCCCATCAGTTCTACCCCGACCTGCCCGCCCTGGTGCAGCGCAATCGCCTGCTGTTGCTCGGCGTGATGCTCGCGGCCGGATTTCAGGCCATCGCCACCGAGTGGTGGCATTACGAGCTGCCCAATGCCGACGACTACCCCCTGCTGGAGGACGAATAGACAAACGCCCAGTAACCGTTCCAACCCGATACCAACGCGGCCAGAGAGCCTCGAACGCTACGCAGCACAGCCGCCTCAAAGGGGCTGAAAACAACAATAACCCGCGCGACTTACGCTTCACCTGCAACTGCCCGGTTATAGCTTTTATAAAAAACCTGACGAACTTCCATACATCGAATGATCAAGGAAACCGGCATGAACCCAATCGACACCGTGACCCGCAAGACCGTCCCCGGCACCGGCAAGCTGCTGCTGACCCTGCTGTGCAGCGCCCTGAGCCTCGGCGCCTGGCAGGCCACCAGCGCGGCCACGCCACAGGACACGCTGGTCATCGGCAAACCCGCCGACCCACAGACCCTCGACCCGGCGGTGACCTTCGACAACAACGACTGGACCATCACCTACCCGTCCTACCAGCGCCTGGTCGGCTACAAGGTCGAAGGCGACAGGAGCAGCACCGAGGTCCAGGGCGACCTGGCCGAAAGCTGGACCGTCTCCCCCGACAACCTGGTCTGGGAGTTCAAACTCAAGGCCGGCAACAAGTTCGATGACGGCGCACCGGTGGACGCCGCCGCCGTGAAGTTTTCCTTCGACCGCCTGATGACCCTCAAGCAAGGCCCGTCCGGCGCCTTCCCCGAGGACATGGTGGTCTCGGTGGTCGACCCGCAGACCATCCGTTTCACCCTGAAGACGCCGTTCGCGCCGTTCCTGTTCACCCTGGCCCACAACGGCGCCTCGATCATCAACCCGGACGTGGTGAACAAGAGCAGCGACGTCAACGCCTGGCTGTCCAGCCACACCGCCGGTTCCGGCCCCTTCCGCCTGAGCAACTGGCAGAAGGGCCAGTCGCTGACCCTGGAACCGAACAGCTATTTCGCCGGTGCCAGGCCGGCGCTGAAAAGCGTAATCATCAAGATCATCGCCGAGCCGTCGGTACGCCGCCTGCAACTGGAAAAAGGCGACCTGGACATCATCGAGGACATGCCCGAAGACCAGCTCAGCGTACTGGCCAAGAAGCCCGGGGTGGCGGTCAGGGAATTCCCGTCGCTGCGCGTGACCTACCTGTACCTGAACAACAAGAAGGGCCCGCTGACCAGCGTCGACGCCCGCCGTGGCATCACCGAGGCGGTGGACTACAGCGGTATCGTCAAGGGCATCCTCAAGGACAAGGCCAAGCTGATGAACGGGCCGATCCCGGATGGCATGTGGGCCTACGACAGCACCCTGCCGGCGATGAAGCAGGACCTCGCCGCCGCCAAGGCAAGCCTGGCCAAGGCCCCGCAGAAAGTCACCAACCTGAGCTACCTGTACTCCGACAAGGACCCGAACTGGGAACCGATCGGCCTGACGCTGCAGGCGGCGCTGGCCCCGCTGGGAGTCAACCTCAAGCTGGAAAAACTCGCCAACGCGACCCTGCGCGAGCGCGTCGGCCAGGCCGACTACGACATCGCCGCCGGCGCCTGGAGCCCGGACTTCGCCGATCCGTACATGTTCATGAATTTCTGGTTCGACTCCAGGATGCAGGGGCTGCAGGGCAACCGCTCGTTCTACAGCAACCCCGAGGTCGACAAGCTGATCCGTGAAGCGGCGGCCACCAGTGACACCGCCAAGCGCGTCGAGCTGTACCAGACGGCGCAGAAAAGGGTGCTCAAGGACAGCGTCTACGCCTACCTCTACCAGAAGAGCTACACCCTGCCGATGCGTGATTCGGTCAAGGGCTACGTGTTCAATCCGATGCTCGAACAGGTGTTCAACCTGGGCAGCATGAGCAAGTAAGCCTGCTCGCCCGCGCCGGTCGTTCGCGACTGGCGCGGCGTTCCCGTCGTTCGTGTGACTGAGGTGCCAGATGGCCTTCCTGACTCTGTTGCGCAAGCGCCTGCTCGGCCTGGTACTGGTCGTGTTCGGTGTTTCGCTGATTACCTTCGCAATTTCCCACCTGATCCCCGGGGACCCGGCCCGGCTGATCGCCGGCGATCGCGCCAGCGATGAACTGGTGGCCGGCATCCGCCACCAGTTGGGCCTGGACCTGCCGCTGTATCAACAATACGGCCGCTACCTGATGGACCTGCTGCACGGTGACCTGGGCACCTCGATCCGCACCAACCGGCCGGTGCTGGAAGACTTGCAGGCGTTCTTCCCCGCTACCCTGGAACTGGCGCTGGTGGCGCTGCTGTTGGCCATTCTCGTCGGCGTGCCGCTGGGCGTGCTGTCGGCGGTCTACCACAACCGCGCCATCGACCAGATCGCCCGCACCCTGGCGGTGACCGGCATTTCCACCCCGGCGTTCTGGCTGGGCCTGGGCACCATCGTGCTGTTCTACGGCCAACTCGGCTGGCTGCCCGGTGGCGGCCGTTTGTCCGAAGGGCTGACACCCCCACCGACCTTCACCGGTTTCTACCTGATCGACTCGCTGCTCGCCGGCGACGGCAGCCTGTTCGGCGATGCGCTGCAGCACCTGATCCTGCCCGCCGCCACCCTCGGTTTCGTGACCCTGGGCGTGGTCGCCCGGCAGATCCGCTCGGCGATGCTCGATCAACTCGGCGAGGACTACATCCGCACCGCCAGGGCCTATGGCCTGTCGCGCTGGACGGTGATCCTGCGCCATGCCCTGCCCAACGCGCTGATTCCTTCGGTCACCGTGCTCGGCCTGACCCTCGGCGATCTGCTCTACGGCGCCGTGCTGACCGAAACCGTGTTCGCCTGGCCCGGCATGGGCGCCTATGTGGTCAAGTCGATCCAGTCGCTGGATTTCCCGGCGGTGATGGGCTTCGCGATCCTGGTGTCCTTCATCTATGTGCTGCTGAACATGGCCATCGATCTTCTGTACCGCGTGATCGACCCACGCATCGGCGAGGTGAGCTGAAATGTCCGTCCTCTTGAGTACAACCCGCAGCCCGCGCTGGAGCGACACGTTCGCCTACCTGGCCTACCAGGTCCGCCGCAGCCCGCTGACCCTGGCGGGCCTTGCGATCACCTCCATCGTGCTGCTGTGCATGATCTTCGCGCCCTGGCTGGCCAGCCACGACCCCAATGCGCTGAACCTGGCCGAGCGCCTGGCCGAACCCTCGGCCGAGCACTGGTTCGGCACCGATGAAGTCGGCCGGGACCTCTTCAGCCGCGTGTTGTTCGGCAGCCAGCAGTCGGTCGGTGTCGGCCTGTTCGTGGCCTTTGCCTCGTGCCTGATCGGCGGCCTGCTGGGCTGCTTTTCCGGCGTCATTGGCGGCCGCTTCGACGCGCTGGTGATGCGCCTGATGGACATCATGCTCTCGGTACCCTCGCTGGTGCTGATCATGGCCCTGGCCGCCGCCCTGGGCGCCAGCCTGTTCAACGCCATGCTGGCGATCACCCTGGTGCGGATTCCGTCCTACGTGCGCCTGGCCCGCGGCCAATCCCTGAGCATCCGCCAGATGGGCTACGTCAAGGCCGCGCAGACCTTCGGCGCCAGGCGCTGGCACCTGGTGCACTGGCACGTGGCGCGCAATGCCATGCCGCCGTTGCTGGTGCAACTGAGCCTGGACATCGGCAGCGCCATCCTCATGGCCTCGGCGCTCGGTTTCATCGGCCTTGGCGCCCAGCAACCCACCGCCGAATGGGGCGCGATGGTCGCCACCGGGCGCAACTACATCCTCGACAACTGGTGGTATTCGACCTTTCCGGGCCTGGCGATCCTGATCACCGCCACCGGCTTCAACCTGCTCGGCGATGGCGTACGCGATCTGCTCGACCCACGGCAACAGGGGAAATGACCATGCCCACACCCGCTCCCATCCTGGCCATCGACAACCTGAGCCTGGAGTTCCCGGCCTACAAAAACAACGTCAAGGCGCTCAACGGCGTCACCCTGCACGTCAATCCCGGCGAGATCGTCGGCGTGGTCGGCGAGTCCGGCTCGGGCAAGTCGGTCACCGCCATGCTCAGCATGCGCCTGCTGCCCGAACGCAGCTACCGCATCACCGCCGGCAGCCTGAGCATGCTCCAGCGCGACATGCTCGCCGCGTCCGAAAAGGATCTGCTGCACATTCGTGGCCGCGATGCGGCGATGATCTTCCAGGAACCGATGACCGCCCTGAACCCGACCCGGCGCATCGGCCGGCAGATGCTCGACGTGATCATCCACCACCAGAAGATCAGCGCCGCCGAGGCCCGCCAGAAGGCCATCGCCCTGCTGCGCGACATGCACATCGCCAGCCCCGAGCAGGTGCTGGACGCCTACCCCTTCGAACTGTCCGGCGGCATGCGCCAACGGGTGATGATCGCCCTGGCGTTCTCCTGCGAACCGCAGTTGCTGATCGCCGACGAGCCGACCACGGCGCTCGATGTCACCGTACAACGCCAGGTGCTGCTGTTGCTGCGCGAGAAGGCCCGGCAGAAAGGCACCGCCATCCTGCTGATCACCCATGACATGGCACTGGTCTCGCAGTTCTGCGACCGGGTCTATGTGATGTACACCGGGGCCGTGGTCGAACAGGGCAACACCGCCGAGGTGATGGGCAATCCGCAGCATCCGTACACCCGCGGCCTGCTCAGCGGCCTGCCGGAGATGGTCGAACCGGGCCAGCCGCTGCAGACCATTCCCGGGCAGGTACCGAACCTGGCCGCCCTGCCCGAGGGCTGCACCTTCGGCGAACGCTGCCCACATCGCATGCCCGCCTGCGCCCAGCGTCCCTCCCTCACCCCCATCAACGGCAACGAGCAACGCAAGAGCGCCTGCTGGCTGCCGGCC
The DNA here is from genome assembly GCF_055390395.1 of Pseudomonas sp. Tof1. NCBI lineage: Bacteria > Pseudomonadati > Pseudomonadota > Gammaproteobacteria > Pseudomonadales > Pseudomonadaceae > Pseudomonas > Pseudomonas sp. Tof1. Next base: position 4,027,063 of record NZ_AP024344.1, read on the forward strand.
AAGGAGCTGTCGCAATGAACAGTGCCATCATTCATCCGCGGCCGGAAACGGCACCCGAGATCCTGCGGCTCGACGACGTCCGTGTGCGCTTCCCGGTGAGCAGCGACTGGCTCGGCCGCCCACGGGGCTACGCCCATGCGCTGAACGGCATCGACCTGCAGGTCCGGGCAGGCGAAACCCTCGGTATTGTCGGCGAGTCGGGCTGCGGCAAAAGCACCCTGGCGCAGTTGCTGATGGGCCTGATCGCCCCCAGCAGCGGCGCCCTGAACTGGCCCGAGCACGACAACGGCAAGGCCGGGCACAACGTGCAGATCGTCTTCCAGGATCCGCAGTCGTCCCTCGACCCGCGCCTGCCGATCTGGCGCATCATCACCGAACCGCTGTATGCCCGCGGCCACCAGTCCCGCGAACAGATGCGCGAAGTCGCCGCCAAGGTCGCGTCCCAGGTGGGCATACGCCCGGAATACCTCGATCGCTTCCCGCACCAGTTCTCCGGCGGCCAGCGCCAGCGGATCGCCATTGCCCGTGCACTGTCCTCGGACCCGGACATCATCGTCCTCGACGAACCGACCTCGGCCCTGGACATCTCCGTGCAGGCGCAAATCCTCAACCTGCTGGCGGAACTGCAACGCGCGCGCCAGCTGACCTACATCCTGATCTCCCACAACGTCTCGGTGGTGCGGCACATGGCCGATCGGGTGGCCGTGATGTACCTGGGGCAGATCGTCGAACTGGGCAGCGCCGCCAAAGTGCTGGACACGCCGCGGCATCCGTACACCCGCCTGCTGTTCGAGGCGGTGCCACGCCTGGGTGTGCCGCTACAGGCCGACCAGGTGGCGGCGCCGACCGAGCTGCCGGGCAATCGGCGACTGCCGCAGGGGTGTTTCTTTCGCGAGCGCTGCCGGATCTGCACCGTGGGCTGTGAGAAACCCCAGGTCATGGTGGGCTCGGAACAGCAACGGGTCCGGTGTCATATCCAGCGCTGATCGAGGGACCAACCGGGCTGATCTACACTGAGCGTCAGGAACTGCAGATTATCGGTTTTTCATTTCATGCCATGTCCAGTCGTTGTACTAGTGAAGTGCAGAACCGATAATCACCCTCTGAATTTCTGTACAAATGCCATCGTCCCGTGGAGGCCCCATGTCTATCAAAGCGGCAGCACCGACAGCGCTCATTGTCGCGGCTCTCGCCTTGGTCGGTGATTACACCAACCTTTCGGGAAAAAGCTCATCGTCATCGACAAGGGAATCCATGGTCGAGAAGCCAACCCTTAGCGACCTGCAGAGGGTGATAACCGGGCTGACGAAGGGCTGGCAGGAACTGGATACCGTATTTTCGGGAAACATCACCTCACTGGCCTCATCGACAACATTTGACGATGAGCGGTTCTTGAGGAATATCGAGTTGCTGAAAGCTACTCGACAGTTGGAGGATGACCTCAGAAAGGCACAAGTACCCTTGGCCCTTACTGACGACCATGAGGCACTTCGTAGAGCAGTAGCCAAGGTCAGAACCCGACTTGCCACGATCGACAGCTTGTACAAGCAATTCTTCTCACGCCCTGAGGAGTTCGAAAGCAAACTCTCCCCCTCTGCACTTCGAGATCTTGCTGAGCACACCAGCCATCGGTTAAGAGAATTGACCTAAGGGATTGAATGGCAGTCGAGGTTTCCTTCCACCCCAAAACGTTTGCAGAATTCTTTGAACCTGTTGACGCCCAGCATCCTGGATTTTCCTCTGCCTTGAAGAACGAGTTTGAGCGCTACATCGGGTCAAACCGGTCGTGCTTACCCTCTATTTTTGGAAGAGATGCACCCTACACCCAGCCCTCACTCGCGCTCCAGGCATGCATGATGCACATCCATGTCAGAATTCCACCGGCCAGATTTCGTGAGGGCACCCCTCAGCGAGATAGAGTTTGCAAAGCGGGTCGGCCAGGCGAGGATGCTGCGCTCGTATACGTGCCTGGAGAGCTGTATGAAAGCAGATATCTGATTCTGGCCTTCCTTTGGCCTGATGCGCACGGCAAAGCTCGAAACCAGGCAGCCATGAAGTACCTGGCCCGCTTGGCCAAGGAATGGCGAGAGAAAAACTGACGGATCACCCCGCAGGCAGGAACGCCTGGTAATCAACGTTCCTGCCCGGATTAACCGAAGAGATCATTCGTCCTTGCGCGGCGGCATTGGCGAACGGTACTCGCTGCTCTCTTCCGCATTCGGCGGCTGCATCGAGCCCGTCGGCATGAACACGTGGGTCAGCAGTTCATGGGCATCGACGTCGAGGACACCGGGCACCCGGTGCACAAGGTCGACCACCCGCTCATACTGGCGATGATTCATCACCCGCCCACTCAGGGACACCATCCCGGCATGGGTTTTCACATGGATGTGCAGGCTCTGGGCGGAATCCGCCATGGCCAGGGCGGACTTGACCCGGGCGGTGGTCCAGGTGTCGTGCACGGCCATGCCCAGATCATGGGATAGATGCTGCAGGGATGGTTGTTTCATGGCAGAACCCTCTGTCGGTTGCAGACGTACTGTTCATGCCCAGGGTGTGGTTGTGGAGTACGCGCCGCAGCCGCACCAACACTCAATCAGTATAGTGTGTGGCGTCGGGGAGCATGACGCGGCCGGCCAGGCGGCGCAGCGCCAGGGCAAGGCCTGCCACTCTCCTGAAGAGTCCGATGCAGTCACACGGAACAGGCTTCAAATCATACCCGTTACGGGTATACCTAATGGATCGAGCCCGCATGATCACTCTCAAGCGCAAAGACTTTTCGCGCTGGCAAACAGGCGAAAAGCAGTCCGATGCGATCTTGTGCAAAGCCGTCATGGAGATGGAAAAGGGACTGATCGATGCAGACTTGGGAAATCATTGAATCCCTACGTGGCGATCTCGCTCGTGCGCAAGTGGGAGCAAGCCGATACACGCCCTGCCGGGCCGGCCCTCAAACTGCTCAACATCATTTGCGGACAAAGGATTTGCAAGCAATCGAGTTCGAAGACGCTGATCCCTCGAATTGATTCGAAGATGGGCTCGTTGGCCGCCCTGAACCTCACTTTTTGACATACTCAAGCTGAAGGGCCACAAAATCAGCTGTCGCCGCACCGTAACGACTGGCAATGCCTTCCAACGCAAGATCCAGCGCGCCCGCCGCTGCACCGGTATGGGGGGCAAACGTTGGCTGGCCGGAACCTGCAAGCACCTCAGGCAGCAACAGCAAGCCATGCCTTGAATGAACGCTTGTACGGGTACTGCTCGCCAGCGCATGGGAACGGTAGGTACGTGACCAGGCATCGGCGGTCAGCGCCAGCGCGATCTCATCGTAGCCCTCCTCCACCGGCACCTCGACCGTCTCATCCCTCCAGAAGGCGAACAGGTTTGCCAACGCGACAAAACCCAGACCCGTCGTCAACTTGAATTGGCTGCTGTCGTGGGCTGGCCCCCATGAATCCACACCCAGGCGCCTGGCCGTAACATCGGCTGCCGAGCGGCCTGCGACGGCCTCGACCAGCGCCAAAGACGCCGGAATCGACGCACTCACACCCGTGGTCGTCATCACGTTGCGATCGGCCACGTAACGGCGACCCTGCACCCAGGTGGTGTCTGGGTACTGCCGCTTGAGCGAGGCCAGCGAATACCAGTGTGAAGTCGCAACCCGGTCGCGCAACAGTCCAGCATTGGCCAGCACCCAGGCGCCGTCGCAAATCGAGACGATCCGCGCACCCGCGCTTGCCTGTTTGCGCACCCAGGCAAGCAGCGCCGGGTCATCCGCGCGGTGCATGGCTGGCACCACAAGAATGTCGGCGCCCTCCGGCGTGGCAAGGTCGAACTCGGCGGTGGTCATCTGCGCCTGGATCTCGAGTGCCGGCATCAACTTTACCCTGCCAGGCCGGGTCGATACGGCGATCACCTCCATCACCCCGGACTCCTTGAGCACGCCATAAGGCACCAGAAAATCGGTGGTCTCGGTACCCGCGTTGTCAGCCAGCACCACCGCAAGCGGGCGACTGCGCCCCGGCTTGGGCGCCGGCACCTGGATCAGTCTCCCCACATCATCGCGAACCACCTGTTTCGGGGACTCGGAATGCGACGGAACGGAGCAGGCCACCAGCAGCAATAATCCCAATGCGAGTACCACGATTGCGCTACGGTGGGCGTGCGTCATGAAGCGTCTCTTCTGCCTGATTGCTCGCCAGGAAAATTACACGCACCATGACGTGACCAAAAGGTCAATTCAGTCGCATTTTCCGCCATGACTTATCTGCAACGAAAAACCCGCACGGTCGCCGTCGTCGGCTTCGACGGTGTTCAGTCACTGGACGTAGTCGGGCCGATGGAAGTATTCGCCGTCGCCAATCGCCACAGCCCTGCCGAGGTGGCTCCATATGAGGTCGTACTGGCCTCGACCGATGGCCATGAGATCGCCACCCACGCCGGTTTTCGACTCGCTGGAGCCATCGCCCTTGCTGACCTACCCGCAGAATTGGACACGATCATCATTGCCGGAGGTAGTGAGGATGCGCTGCGTAGTGCTGCTTGCGAAGACGGAGTTTTGCCCTGGTTACGCGAGCGCTCCACCCAGACAAGACGCATCGCCAGCGTCTGTACAGGCGCCTTCGTACTGGCGGCAGCGGGCTTTCTCGACAATCGTCGCGCGACCACCCACTGGAACGCCTGCGAGTTGCTGAAGGCACTCAGACCCGCGATTCACGTCGAGCCGGATGCGATCTATGTCGCCCAACCACCTTTTTACACGTCGGCCGGTGTCACGGCAGGGATCGACTTGTGCCTATCACTGGTAGAAGCCGACTGTGGGGCGGCTGTCGCCCTGGCCGTTGCCCGTGAGCTGGTGCTCTATATGCGTCGACCAGGCGGGCAGTCGCAGTTCAGTGCCGGACTGAAGGTTCCAGCGAACGCAACACCGCGCTTGCGCTCGTTGATAGCCGAAATCATCGACGACCCCAGTGGGGACCTCAGCGGTCCGGCGCTGGCTCAACGGGCCGGTATGAGTGAAAGAACGCTGTCGCGGATGTTCCGCAAGGAAACAGGCCATCCACCGGGCTACTTCATCGAAACCGCTCGCGTCGACCGGGCCAAGCTATTGCTCGAAACATCGGAGTGGCCATTGGCAAGAATTGCCGATCGCGCCGGTTTCGGCAGCCTGGACGCCCTGCACAGGGCGTTTCTCAAACGTGTAGGCGCAACGCCGGGCTTCTATCGTGAGCGATTTGGAGCACAACGCGCTGACCGGGGCCCACCCGACTACTGAGACCCTAGCCCTGGGCACCCTTGAGTGAGTGGCGGTACAGCGACACGCAGTAAAGCGCCAACGCCACACCCGCCAGCGCACCGCCGACCACGCCGATGTAGGAAAACCCCAGCTGCCGCCCTACCCAGCTCCCCACCAGCGCCCCACCGCCAATGCCGATGTTGTAGATCCCGGAAAACATCGCCATGGCCACGTCGGTGGCGTCCGGCGCCAGTTCCAGCACCTTGCGCTGCAGCGACAGGCCAAAGCCCATGATCGCCACGCCCCAGAACACGCTCAGCACACTCAGTGCCGAAACATTGCCACTCAACGGCAACAGCAGGAGCAGGCAAACAGTCAGCAACGAGGTCACCACCAGCAGAAACGGCTGCGGGTGTTGCCGGTTGAACCTGCTGAACAGCCACGAGCCCAGGACTCCGGCACCCCCGAACAGCAGCAGGATCAGGGTGACCACCTCGCCACTCATGCCCGCCACGGTCTTGATGAACGGTTCGACATAACTGTAGGCAGTGAATTGCGCAGTGATTACCGATGCCGTCAGGCAGTAGACCGCCACCAGCGCCGGGCGCTTGAACAGCACCGGCAGGCTTCTCAGCGACCCCGAGTTCTGGCTCGGCAGCAACGGCAGGGTTTTCCCGAGCCAGAGCACCAGGCCGCCAGCCAATACGGCAATCACCAGGAACGTCGTACGCCAACCCATGGCTTCGCCCAGCAACCGGCCCAGCGGAATCCCCAGCACCATCGCCATGGACGTCCCGGTCGACAACAACCCCAACGCCTGCACCTGCTTGCCCGCCGGCGCCACCCGTACCGCCAGGGACGCGGTGATGGACCAGAACAATGCGTGGGCCAGGGCAATGCCGATCCGGCTCACCAGCAGGACGCCGAAACTGCTGGCGATGCTCGACAGTACATGGCTGGCAATGAACAACCCGAACAGAACGATCAGCAGCTTGCGTCGCTCGACGTTACGGGTCAGCAGCATCATCGGCAGCGAAGTCAGCGACACCACCCAGGCGTAGATGGTCAGCATCAGGCCGACCTGTGCGGTCGACATGTCGAAGCTCTCGCCGATGGCACTCAACAGCCCGACCGGCACGAATTCGGTGGTGTTGAAGACAAAGGCGGCCAGGGCCAGGGCGATCACCTGTTGCCAGTTGCCGGTGTTTTCAGTTGCTGGGGTGGTCATTTGCCAATCCGTCTTACGCTATCGAGGATCGGGCCATCGACGGCTCAGGGGCCCGACGCCCGAAGAAAAGCAGGTGAAGCCTGGGTGACGCACAGGGTGCAAGGCTCGCTCCCTGAGGCAGCTCGATGGCTGGAAACTGACGAGCATGCCCCGGTCACGTTGCAACATAACAGTTGTACTGCCTCGCAGATAGGACAGTGGCAGCGATACTCAAGCGCCTGACCCATACCAGGCATTGAGCAGCACCAGTTCCACGAAGGCTACACACGCCGCGAAAATCAGGAATCCCGGAGAAAACACGCGTTTTCTGCGATGGTTCGAACCGTCCGGCAGATTCAGAATCCCGGCGATCAGATCAAGTAGCTCGCTCATGTGCATCCATAGCGCGGGTTCCTCCTGTTTTCAGTGCAGCGTCGCCGCGCGACGACTCTGGCCGATCCGGATGCGGTCCAGCGCACGATTCAAGGCGTCCAGGGCATTGAGCAGCGCCTGGGCCTCTGCTTCCCGACCATCACCCCAAAGGCGTTCGGCCATTTTGTTCAGGGCCTGGATCGACTTTTCGATATCGGCCGCTGTCGCTGCCGAGCTACCTGCCAGCTGTGTCTTGGGCATTTTTCGAACTTCGATTGAGGAGGGATGGAGTTTTTTACCACGCCAGGCCCGCTACTGAAAGTAAGACACGTTTGTCTTCCTGGCGACCCGAAGAACGTGTCTCGCCACGGCAGCTTCACAAGCCGCCGTGCAACGCCGCCAGGCTGCGATGTGTTCGTGGCTATCTCTCCAAGACAGTACACCACAGAGAGAACACTGCCCTGGCTGCCTGAAAAAATGAATTAAGGCGCCAGGGCCGGACAATCAGGATCTGACGCGCCGGAAAACGAACGCCCCCAGCCCCCAGAGCAACCCGAGCAGCGCAGCGCAGCCGGAAGCCGACAGCACACCCAGCTTGGCAATCCCCAGCAGGCTCTGGTCGGTGTAGGCCAGGCCGGCAATGAAGATGGACATGGTGAAACCGATACCGGCCAGCAGACCGATCAGCACCACGCCCCGCCACTCCACGCCTTCCGGCAGTTGGCAAAGCCGCGTCTTGACCAGCACCAGGCAGGACAGCACCACTCCGAGCGGCTTGCCCAGGACCAGAGCCAGGAAAACGCCGACCATGACCGCCTGGGTAGACCCGGAATCCAGCGACAGATGGCCCATCTCGACCCCGGCATTGGCCAGCGCGAACAGCGGCATGATGCCGTAGGCCACCCAGGGATGCAGGGCAACCTGCACGCGCTTGACCGGTGCCAGCAGTTCACGATGGGCCTGGCGAATCCGAGCGAGCGGTTGATGCACGGCATCGTGGTCCGGACGCTCACTGACGTGGACGACCAGCTCACGAATGGCCTGGCTGAGGGTCGCCAGCGGACGCTCCGTGGCGGGTCGGGAATAGACCGGGGTCATCAGCCCCAGCACCACCCCGGCCAGGGTTGGATGCACGCCCAGGATGGCAAAGCCGGCCCAGAGAATGGCGCCCGGAATCAGGTACAGCCAGGCATTGGCGATCCCCATTCGCTGGAACAGCAGCACCGCCAGGATCCCCGCCAGCGCCACCACGGCGCCCAGCGGATTGAGTGAGCTGGTATAGAACAGGGCGATGATCAGCACCGCCACGATGTCGTCGATGATCGCCAGGGCGAGCAGGAACACCCGCACCCGGAAGGAATCGTTTTCCCGAGAAGGGCGAGCACCCCGACGGCAAAAGCGATATCCGTCGCCGTCGGCACGGCCCAACCGCTGATGGACGCATGGCCGGCGTTGAAGAACACGTAGACCAGGGCCGGCACTGCCACCCCGCCCAAAGCCGCCATGACCGGCAGTGTCGCCATACGCATGTTGGACAGGGAACCGTCCTTCATCTCAGAGCGGATCTCCATCCCGACCACCAGGAAGAAGATCGTCATGAGGCCGTCATTGACCAGGTAGTGCAATGTCGCTCCGGCGGAAAAACTGCCCAATGAAATGCTCAGGCGGGCATGCCAGAAGGCCTCGTAACCGACAGATGTCGGCAGGTTGGCCCAGAGCAGGGCGACGATGGCGGCAATGAGCAGCACGATACCGCTGACCGCTTCGATATGACTGAAGCGTTCGATGGCGGCGAGCGCCTGCTGGGTGAGTTGCTGAACGCGAGGGATAGAGTGGGACGCGGGTGTGTTGGGTGCGGGCATGAGCCATCCTCACCAGCGGCCCGACCGGCGTAAGTCTTTAACCTGCGCCTTTCGATGGAAAGCCACACCCCTGTATATCGTAGGGTGAATGCCAGTGTGGCTGCAACCCGGTCGAACCGATATACCAGGCCCTGCGCTGCGAACCGATCGGGTTCGGGCCCGCTACCACCTCAATAGTCGCGGTCCCAACCAAGCCCCCAGCACCGTGGGCAGCAGCATCCCGGCCAGATACCATACGCACCAGAAGGTCACGTTCATTTCCGGACAATGCAGACAGTAGGCCAGCGTGGCGGTGGCGCCCGCCAGCAAACCACCGGCAGCCCCTGCGGCGCGCAAGCGGGTCGGATTCATCGTGCGCAGCACCCACACATTGGCGACCAGCGCCGGTAGCGAAAGCAGCGCGATGTTCAGCGCGCAGGTTTTCCAGGTGGTGCCGAACAACAGGCCTGTGCGATCACCCGCCGATGCGCCGAACCACTCCAGAGCGCCCCCCAGCCACACCAGTGCCACCGGTATGAGCAATGCTCCTGCGGCCGGCCCGGTCTTCACGCCAGGGCGAGCGAGACGGTGCACCAACACCAGTGCCACGCCCAGCAGTACACCCGGCAAGGCCAGCTTGGCCCAGAACAGCGGCGTACGTGCGACCTCGGCCAGGTCCGGGCGCACGCCATACAGGCTGGCCATCAGCAGCACGGCACCCAGCCCGCCGGCGGCCAGCGCCAGTACCAGGCGGCGCGCCAACACATGGGGCGGCACCCGGGGTTGCCGGTGGCCAGCAGCCCGATCAGTTCGTCAGTGTTCATCGTTACGCTCACCTCGAATCATTTTCGCCAGGCTTTTCAGGCCACGGTGAATGTTCACCTTCACCGCGGAGATGGACTGCCCCACCTTGTGCGCGGTTTCGTCCACCGACAGCCCTTCGAGCTTGACGTACTCGATGGGCAGGCGCTGCCGGTCGGGCAGCTGGCTCAGCAGGCGCCCCAGGTCCCGGCTCGCTTCGGTGGCCTGGTCGTCAGTCTCGGCGAACCATTCGGCCTGATCGTCCAACGGCAGCTGCCGATCCTGGACGCGTCGTGCCGTGCGCAGGTAATCAGCCAGCTTGTAACGCCCGATGGCTTGCACCCAGGCGGTGACCGGCTGCCCGGGCAGGTAGCTGTGTCGTGCATTGTGCACCGCCAGCAGCACCTCCTGCACCACATCCTCCACCTCCGCCGGCCGGCCGATCAGACGCCGCCCCAGAAACGCGCGCAGGTGACCGGCCAATGCCGTGAGGAACGCCCGATAACTAGCGGCATCACCGGCCAATCCGGCGAGCAGCAGGCTCTTGAGCTGTTGTTCACGCTCGGCAAGGCGTTCCTGATGGTTAGTTCGTTGCATACGCTGCCCTGGTTACAACCCGTGGCTGAAAAATGCACGGGCCGTTGCAAGCGGCAGATCCTACCCAAGCTCCCGGCGGACTCACAAGATCGACCCAAACAGACCCTCTGAAAAAAAATCGGTACCGCTGTAACCAAACCTCAGGGCGCAACGAATTAGCTACTGACCACTGCGAACAGTGGCCCATTCAATCCTGAACATCATTGGAGTCCACCTCATGAAAGCTATTGCCCTCAGCGCCGCCGCCCTCGCCCTGGCCGCCCTCGCCGGTACCGCCATGGCCGACACCACCAGCCAAGGCGCCGCCATGAGCAAGAACCCGGCCATGGAAAAATGCTACGGCGTGGCCAAGGCCGGCGAGAACGACTGCAAGGCCGGTGCCGGTACCACCTGCGCAGGCACCGCGAAAAAGGACTATCAGGGTAACGCCTTCAAGGAAGTGCCGGCCGGCACCTGCACCGGGATCATGACGCCCAACGGCGCCGGCTCGCTGACCCCGAAAAACGCCTGAGATGAACAGCACCGCCTCACTGGGCGCAGGGCTGGGGCTCAAGCCCCAGCACTTCACCGAGGCACTCGAGGCCACAGCCCCCGGGTTGTGGTTCGAGGTGCACGCGGAGAACTACCTGCTCGGCGGCCCCCGCCGTGCCTGGCTCGAACGCCTCGGCCAGCGCCATCCACTGGCCCTGCACGGGGTATCGCTGTCACTGGCTGCCGACGCCCCACCCGACCCACAACACCTGGCCCGCCTGCGCCACCTGGCTGATGCCGTGGCGCCGGTGCTGGTCTCCGAACACCTGGCCTGGGCCACCTGGCGCGGCCACTACTACCCTGACCTGCTGCCGTGCCCACGCAGCCGCACGGCCCTGGCACGTATCGCCGACAACGTCGCCCGCACCCAGGATGCACTGGGCCGGCGCATCGCCGTGGAAAACCCCAGCCATTATCTGCACCTGGAAGGCCATGAGCTGGACGAGCCGGCGTTCCTCGGAGAACTGGCCCACCTCAGCGGTTGCGGCCTGCTGCTGGACCTGAACAACGTTTACGTCAGCACCCACAACCTCGGCCAACATGCCGACGTCTACCTCAGGGACTTTCCTCTCGACCAGGTGATGGAAGTGCACCTGGCCGGGCATCGCGCCGACCACGCCAGCGCACTGCTGATCGACAGCCACGACACCGAGATCAGCGAACCGGTCTGGGCGCTCTACCGGAACCTGTTGGCACGCACGGGGCCCCTGCCCACCCTGATCGAACGCGATGACGCGCTGCCGGACTTCGACACGTTGATGAGCGGGCGCACGCAAGCGCAAACGCTGCTGGAGAACACGCCATGAGTACCCTGGCCCGTTTTCAGGACGACTTCGTCGCGGCCCTCTACCAACACCCGGCACCGGCGCTGGAGTCGCTCACCGCACAGCCGGGTTTCGCCGTGTACCGCAACACCGTGCGAGCCGCGTGCATCGACGCCCTGTGCGACAACTTCCCGAGCGTGCTCACCCTGGTGGGCGAAGCATGGATGCGGGCCGCTGCGGACACCTACGCCCAGGCACACCCCCCCATCGATGCACGGCTGGCGCTGTATGGCCATGAGTTCCCGGCATTCCTGGCGGAACATCCCGGCGCCCAGCACTTGCCCTACCTGCCGGATGTGGCGCAGTTGGACCGACTCTGGCTGGAAGCCTTCTGCTCGACGGTAGAAGCGGCCCTGGCGCCTGCGGCACTGGCCAGCGTCGCGCCGGAAGCGCTCGGCAGACAGGCACTGCGCCCCCGCACCAGTGTGCGCTGGCAGTGGTGCGCGCAACACCCGGCCCATGCCTTGTGGTACTGCAGCCGTTTCGAGGGCATCGCCCGGCAGCCAGCCCATTGGCACGGGGAAGGCACCTTGCTGGTCGGCGAACTGGACGGGGTCACCCATGCGCCCCTGAGTGCTGGCGCGGTGGCCTTTCTCGACGCCTGCGCCGACGGGCTGTCGCTGGACGCCGCCAGCACCCACGCCCAGCGGCGTGAACCGGATCTTGATTTCACAACGCTGTTCGGCACGTTGATGGCCGCACAGGTCTTCGCCCCTCTCCCACTCGAATGAAGGTACCTTCCATGAACGCTTCCGTGCTGACCCGCCTGCTGAGTGACAACCTCCTGTTGCTGCTGGCCCGCCTGGGCATCGCTTCGGTGTTCTGGCTCTCCGGGCGCACCAAGGTCGAAGGCCTGCTGACGATCAGGCCCGGCACCTATTCGCTGTTTCGCGATGAATATGCCCTGCCCCTGCTGCCCCCGGAGCTGGCGGCACACCTGGCCACCTACGCCGAGCATCTGTTCCCCCTGCTGCTGGTGCTGGGCCTGGCCACCCGGTTCTCGGCCCTGGCCCTGCTGGGCATGACCCTGGTGATCGAGATATTCGTCTACCCCGATGCCTGGCCGACCCACCTGACCTGGGCCGCCCTGCTGTTGCTGCTGGTCGGCCGCGGTGCTGGCAGTTGGGCGCTGGATCGACGCCTGGGTTGGCGCTGAAATCGCGGTAGTCGCCCTTTCAGAGCAGGATTTCGATATCTCCCGTGGGGAACGCGACACAGGAGTAGATCCAGCCGAAGTCACGATCGGACTTGCGCAAATGGGCCTCCTGCGGATTGAACACCGTGCCACGAAGCAACTTGACCCGGCACAGGCTGCACTCGCCTGAACGGCAGGCGTTTTCGGTGCCGTAGCCATTGCGCTCCAGGGCATTGAGCAAGGGCTCGCCCACGCGGCTGCGGAACTGACCGCGCCCATTGACCGTGACGGTGACCTCATCATCCAGTGAGACGCCTTCAGGCCACCCTGGCTGCTCATTCGGCGCCTTGGGCGCACCATTGGCCTCGACGCGGATACGTCGACGCTTCACACCCAGTGCCATGAGCAGCTCGATACAACTGTCATTGAACGGCGTGGGACCACACACGTAGAACATCTTGTCGCCGATCTCGCCGAGCAGTTGCTGCAGCAGTGGCTGCGTCAGGCGACCGGTGTGGCCCCGGTGGTCGGCCGGAGGACGGGAAATCACCTCGCTCAAGGTGAAGTGGGCATGGCGATCGGCCAGGCCACGCAGTTCATCATCGAAAATCACATCATCGATGTAGCTGTTCACGTAAATGAGGTGGAAACGGTACGGCAGGCCACGCTCGAGGATGTCCAGCAGGATACTGCGCGCCGGCGCACCGCCCGAGCCGCCGGCCAGGAACACCAGGTCATCGCCATGGAACAGCGGATTGTGGTGAAAGCTGCCCATCGGCCCGGAACCGAGCAGGCGCTGCCCCACCACGCCCCTGTCGAGCAGATAGTTGGACACGAAACCACCTGCGGCCCGCTTCACCGTCAGGTCGTAATGGGAACGCTGCGCGGGCGAAGAAGACATGGCATAGGGTCGAGCGGTGGCCACGCCATCGATGTCGACGAACAGGTTGATGTACTGCCCGGCCTGGAACGGTGGCAGCACGCCACGGTCCGCGGCGACCAGGCGCAAGGTCCGGGTGCTGGCGGTCTCATCGATGATCTCGGCGACCTCCAGTTCCAGCCGCTTGGGATGCAACTGCACCACGGTGCTGGCGACCTCCCCCCTGATTTCGCGGAAGTCGCTGCCCGTCCGCTCCAGCACCTCCTTGGCTTGCCAGGCTTCACGAAAGCCCGCGACGGCATTCAGCAGGTTCTGCTCAGACATGCTCCACCTCCCTGGTTTTCAACTGTTTGAGCACCGCCCTGGCGGTGGATTCACCCGCCATGTAGGTCGGCTGGAAGCCGCCCATGGTGGTCCATGAGCCGGCGATATAGAGACCGGGCACACCCTCCAGGCGCTCGCGCAGCAAGGCCGAATCCTGTGTGCTTTGCTGGAACCCATAGATGGCGCCACCCGGCGTATTGAGATAGCGCATCATGGTCAGCGGCGTGGCGACTTCGACCTCCTCGATGTACTGGCGCACCTTCGGGTAGACCTTCTCGATCACCCCGATCAGTTGCTCGGCGAACGCGTACTTGGTTTGCGCGTAATGCTCCGGCGACACGGCCTTCCAGGGCTCGGCATATTGCAGGCAAACCAGCACCACCTGGCTCTTGCCGGGGGGCGCGGCCTCGGGATCTTCGAGGTTGTAGCAGGTCAGCATGCCGCCCAGGGGGGGTCCAGGCTGCCCATGCGCTGGAAGATCTGCTCTTCGTCCAGGGTCTCGTAGATGAAACTGGACGCTTGCGTAACGCCCAGCTCCTGCGGGGTGCAATCCAGGCCCAGGTAGATGACGAAGGCCGAGGTCCCCATGCGCCGGGATTTGAAATCCTGCCGGACCTTGAGCGGGGGCTGCTCGAGATCCAGCAACTCGTTGAAGGTGGTCAGTGGGCTGGCATTGGACACCACGGCCGCACAGGAAACGCTCTCGCCCCCTCAAGGCGTACACCACTGATGCGACCGTCGCGGGTATGAATCTTCTCTACGCCGCAGTTGAAACGGACTTCGCCACCGGCTTCGAGAAACGACTCCACCAACGCACTGGACAAGGCCTGGGAGCCGCCCTTGATATGCCAGGGCTTGAATGCCGCGTAGGCATACAACATCGCGGCCAGGTCCGGAAACGGCAGCCTGCTGGGGGGCACGCCGAGGTAGAGCCAATAGGTGGCCACCACCCGCTTCAGCTTGGGGTCGCTGAAAAATTCGTCCAGCACCTCCTTCACCGAACGGAAACCGTACTTCACGAAGCACGGGCACATCGACTCGAGCATCGCCTGGCTGTTGCTGCGGCGCGCCTGGGGCAGGGTCATGAAGCTTTCCACGGTGATCTTCTCGCAGAGCGCCAGGAAGTCCGCAATCGCCTGGGATTGCGCCGGAAACAGCCCCTGCAGGGTATCGCGCACCCCCGACCAGCTGGCAGGCAGGGTGACGTCGATCTCCCCCGGAACCACCAGGCGATACAGCGCCTGCTCCTGGACGAACTCGACCTTGTCCAGCACGCCGAGCTTGTCGAACAGCTTGCGCATGACGAAGGGTTTGTCCTCGGTGCCCAGGCCGCTGAGCTGGTGCAGCGCCACTTCGAACTCGAAATCGCCACGCACGAAGGACGTGGCGCAACCGCCCGGAATGTTGTGGCGCTCCAGCAGCAGGGTGCGACAGCCGCCCCGCTGCAAGGCCGTTGCGGCGGTCAATCCGGCGTTGCCAGCGCCGATCACGACGGCGTCATAGTGTTGCATGTTCTTCCCCTTAACTTATCAGTGCTAAGATCACGCTAAAAAAACACCCCGGACGGGCTGGCCTCCGTTCGCACGACTCACGACTTCGGCCTCATTGTGGGGCACAGGCTACGAAGCAATCTTAGCACTGTCAAGATACTTCGCCATGCTAAGATCGTGACCACGCCAATACCTTCCAATCTCCTGCTGTCGAGACCACCCCCGCATGACCAAGACCTCCGCCCGCTCACGCGATACCTACCACGTGGGCAACCTGGCGCCGCAACTGCTCGACGCCGCGCGACAGATGCTCGAGCAAGTGGGACCGACCAAACTCTCGTTGCGGGCGGTTTCGGAGCGGGTCGGAGTCAGTTCAACGGCGGCGTACCACCACTACGCGAACCGCGCGGAACTCATCGGCCATCTGGCCGCCCAGGGTTTTCGCGAACTGGGCAAGGTGCTGGTGATCAGGGATGCCCACAGCGAAGGCGTGCGGAAACTGCGTAACGCGAGCCTGGCCTACTTCAGCTTCGCCCGCGGCAACCCGGCCCTGTACCAGTTGATGTTCGGCCCCGAATTCGCCAACGGCGAGATGATCCCGGAGCTCAAGGTCGCGCGCGAAGAGGCGTTCGGCGAGCTCAAGCGCATCATCGCCGAAATACTGGGGCTGGATGTGCAGCATGCAGAAGTGCGCCGGGCCGCCCTCGCCGGCTGGTCCTATACCCATGGCCTGGCATCGCTGGTGATCCATAACGTCCTGCACTTCCCGGCCGGGACCACCGACGAGCGTTTCGTCGACAGCACCCTGCAAGGCTTTGCGCAGTTGTTCAAGGTCGAGAACCGGGACTGAACCCGACGAGCAGTCCTCAGGCAGCGGACACGACCGTCTGCTGCTGTTCACCCAGGCCCTCGATCCACAGGCGAACCGTGTCGCCGGGCTTGAGCCATTGCGGTTGCGGCTTCATGCCCATGCCGACACCCGGCGGGGTACCCGTGCAGAGAACGTCTCCCGGCTGCAGGGTGATGTAGCGGCTGACGTAGGAAACGATCTGCGCCACCGTGAAGATCATGGTGCGGGTGTTGCCGGTCTGGCGGCGCTCGCCATTCACGTCCAGCCACATGTCCAGGTTCTGCGGATCGGCGATCTCGTCGCGGGTCACTAACCAGGGCCCGATGGGACCGAAGGTGTCGCAACCCTTGCCCTTGTCCCACTGCGATGACTGCAGCTGGAACGCACGCTCGGAGACGTCGTTGACCACACAGTAACCGGCCACGAAATCGAGGGCCTGCGCCTCGGAAACCGAACGGGCCTCGGTACCGATGACCACCCCCAGCTCCACTTCCCAGTCCAGCCTGGTCGACTCGCGCGGTTGCACGATGTTGTCGTGCGCGCCACAGATACAGGTGATTGCCTTGGTGAAGATCACCGGTTCATCCGGAATCGCCATGCCGGCTTCTTCGGCGTGGTCGCGATAATTGAGGCCAATGGCAATGAACTTGCGAATCCCCGCCACCGGCGCGCCATGGCGAACGCCCTGCTCGACCAGCGGCAGCGAAGCGATGTCGAGCCGGGCGATGCGTGCCAGGCCGGCTGGCGTGACATCGTCGGGCGTGATGTCGTCCAGGTGAGCCGACAAGTCACGGATACGTCCCTGGGCGTCTACAAGGCCCGGACGTTCCTGTCCGGGTTGGCCAACACGGCAGAGCTTCATCTGATTGTTCCTCATCGTGCGGGGCGCGTGTTCCACGGGCCCTGAAAGGGAAACCTGCCGATACGGGCGGCATCCGGCGCCAGCTCGAAAACAAGCGGACCGCCAGAGTAGCACCGATCGCCGCCAGGGCACTGCACCCTGGGCTCGTCATGATCCGTTGCGCGCTATGAAACCACTTGTCCGCTGGGTAACAAGATCGACACATTTGGTAATGATTATCATCTTGATTAAGAATAGTGTTTCCTTTTGACATATCAGGAAACATGAATTTTGAATCCTTGCCTTTCCACCACCACGCTGCTACTGATGGGCGCTATCAGTGTGCTGCCGCAGGCGAACGCCGCCGACGAGCTCACCCTGCCCGCTACGCAAATTCAAGGCACTGTCACTCAGGGCGACACCCAGAGCGAGGGCTACCAGGGACAGCCCTCGTCCAGCACCACCAAGCTGGGACTGACGGACAAGGAAACGCCACAAGCCATCACCACCATCACCCGCGCCCAAATGGATGACTTCAAGCTCAATGGCGTCAAGGACGCCCTGCGTTCCGCCCCTTCGGTGACGGTGGAGCAGAGCGAAACCGACCGCACCGAGTTCACTTCTCGCGGCTTCGATATCGGGACGTTCGAGTACGACGGCATGGGCATGCCGTTCGCCCAGACAATCCTGATCGGCGACCAGGACATGGCCGAATACGAGCAGATCGACGTGCTCCATGGCGCCAATGGCCTGATGAGCGGCACCGGCAACCCATCAGCCACGGTCAACTTCGTGCGCAAGCGGCCGACCGACACCTTCCAGGCGCAGATCGACACCAGCGCCGGCTCCTGGGACAACCGCCGAATCGACATGGACGTATCGGGCCCGCTGACGGAAAGCGGCAACGTACGCGCACGCTTCATCTACGCCCACGACAAGGGCAACGCCTGGCTCGATCGCTACAGCCACGAAAAGAACGTGGTCGCCGGCCTGCTCGCGTTCGACCTGTCCGATGCCGACACCCTCACGGTCGGTTTCTCGCAGCACAACAGCGACGCCAACGGCAGTACGTGGGGCAACCTGCCCCTGGTGGACAGCAACAACAACCCGATCCACTACCACAGCCGCAGCTCCAGCGTCGGCCAGCCGTGGACCTACTGGAACATGCACACCCAGCGTGCCTTTGCCGAGCTCAAGCATGATTTCGGCAACGGCTGGAACGCGACGATCACCGCCACCGGGATCACCGAGAAACAAGACACCAACATGCTCTATGTTTCCAGCGTCACCGGCGATGACGCCACGGCGTTTGCGGCCCATACCACCAGCAAGGCCCACGAGTTACTGGGTGAGGCGAAGCTCTCCGGCCCGTTCAGCCTGTTCGGGCGCGAACATGAGCTGACCGTCGGTGCCAGCTATGGCCGTACCCACCAGACGGCACGCGAATACGATGCCGCAGCGGCGGGTTACTACCCGACCTCATTTGCCAGCATTCTTGCGGGCACCGAAACACCGCCGCCGCTCATCTACACCAGCGATACCAATACACAGAACTTCACCGACGCCCAGAAAAGCCTGTTCGCCGCCACGCGCTTCAGCCTGGCGGACGACCTGCACTGGATCGCCGGCGCGCGCATGCTCAGCGCCGACGGCTCGGGCGACAGCTATGGTGTCGACCACTCCCAACGCGAACATGGCAAGGTCACGCCCTACACCGGCCTGGTCTATGACCTGAACAGGCAGTGGAGCCTCTACACCAGTTGGACGAAGATCTTCAATCCGCAGTACGGCACGGTCGGCATCGACGGCAAGCCACTCGCCCCACTCGAAGGCAAGAGCCTGGAAGCCGGGGTGAAAGGC
Source organism: Pseudomonas sp. Tof1 (assembly GCF_055390395.1). Lineage (NCBI taxonomy): Bacteria > Pseudomonadati > Pseudomonadota > Gammaproteobacteria > Pseudomonadales > Pseudomonadaceae > Pseudomonas > Pseudomonas sp. Tof1. The sequence continues at coordinate 4,045,852 of NZ_AP024344.1, forward strand.
AGCCTGATGGATGATCGCCTGACCCTGACGGGAGCCGTATTCAAGACCGAACAGAGCAATGTGCCGTCCAACAGCCGATACATTCAGGTGGGTTCCCAATACCGCTACTACACCGATGACTACAAGAGCCACGGCATCGAGTTGCAGGCTAGCGGCGAAGTGCTGCCCGGCCTCGACCTGCTGGGCGGCTACACCTATGTGCGAATCGACGGTGCCGATGGCGACCGGGCACGCAAGTACGTGCCCAAGCACAGCGTCCACGGCATGCTGACCTACCGCCTGCCTGGCCTGCCACAGGCCAAGGTCGGGACCCGGGTGAGCTGGCAGAGCGCCGTACAGAATGACGTGTACAGCAGCATTCGCCAGAATCCCTATGCCGTGGTCGACCTGATGGCCAGCTACGATATCAACCGCAACTGGAGCACGTCGCTGAACCTCAACAACGTCACCGACGAGAAGTACCTGGTGTCCCTGTACAACGGCACGGCCAGCAACTACGGCGCACCACGCAACCTGACCGCTTCGCTGACCTGGAAATACTGAGGGCCTTCACAAGGGGCCTCGGGGGCTGGTCCCAGGAACCGGCCCCTGCGACCCGCTCAGCCACGCCTCACACCAGTTCCTCGTCAATCCAGCCGCGGATCAGGCTCCAGACCATGGCCAGGTTCAAGGTCGGCTCGCACTCGGTCATCAGCATCGCCACCTGCAGCACCGAGCGCGGGTCCTGTGTATCGGTATCCAGCTCCTTGGTCAGCCGGACCCAATGTCCCCACAGACGCATTTCCCCGTCCTGACTGACCGTTGGCCAGCGACCCTTGCGGTACGGTATGCCCAACATGGTGCGGCGGATGGCGACTTCCTTGGGCGACAGCCCGAACAGTTCGAGGATCATCGGCGAGCTGGCCCCCAGGCGGAGCGCCCGGCTGATCTGCTCCTCCTCGTCACTGTCGCGGGTGCGCGAGAGCAGCCGCTGGACGACATCACCGTCGACCAGCACCTTGAACCAGGGCACCGGCGAGTTCACCAGGGCGCCCATGCAGCGCGGGTCGATCAGGGTCTGCAGGTCCTTTTCCTCAAACCCCATGGCCAGGCAATTGCGCAACTGACCGGTCTTGATGTTGTTCATGATTTGAAAGGCGACAGCCAGATTCAACGGGTGCATATAAACCTCTACCATTCCATGGTCGGATGACGGCCCGTGCGTGGGCCAGACTGCTTCACGCCAGAACGTCCGCCGGGCCGGGAGCGTGCTCGTCACGCCGGCCGAACTCGACGCTGAGGATCTCGACACCCGCCCAGCCCTCCACGTGGCTGGCCAGTTCGAACAGAAAACCGTCGCGCCGCAATGACTCCTGGTTGATTCTGAGCAGCACCATGCAGGTCTGGTCAGCGCTGATATCGGAACTCAAATCCATTTGTGTGTACTCCCTGTGATCGCTATCGCAGCCGGGTGCGACGGACTGGTGGTTGAGCCGGTGCGGAGAACTTTCCTCAGGCCGCTCGCGAATCCACCTCGGTGGTTCAGAGCTCCCTCCTTCACTGCACCGCTCGATTTTGTGCTGCCCCTAATTATGTAGTCGCTCCACGCAAGGCTATCTGTAAGACAAAGCGTCCCTCCTGCGGGAAAAAACGGGCGTCATTTGTGGGGCGTTCAGGGTGGGGGCCTTTTCGGATCCGAGCCGCCGGCCCGCGAGCGTCCCATGGCGGGCGCTCGCCGAGCCCTTCAGAACGCGGCTTCGTAGATCGCCAGGGCATCGGCCAGCCGGACCTCACGCGGATTGTTCACCAGCAGCCGCTGTTGCTGCATCGCGTCCTCGGCCAGTTGCCGGAGACGCTGGCGAGGCACGTCCACATCGCGCAGCCGGGTAGGTAAACCGCAGCGAGGCGCCAGTTGCGCCAGTTCCTCGATGAACTGCTCGCAGCGTGCCGGCGGATCACCGGCCCGCAGCCGCTCGCCGAGCAGCATCGGCGCCAGCTCGGCGTAGTCGGCAAAGGCTTCGGCGCGGTTGAAGCGCATCACGTGCGGCAACACCAGGGAATTGGCCAGCCCATGGGGCACGTGGAACTGCGCCCCAGCGGATAGGCCAGTGCATGCACCGCCGCCACCGGTGCGTTGGCGAACGCCTGCCCGGCCAGACAGGCGCCCAGCAGCATGGCCTGGCGGGCCGCGAGGTCGTCCCCCTGGTGCACGGCCTGGTCGAGGTTGGCGGCCAGCAGACGCAACGCCTCCCGGGCCAACAGGCTCGACAGCGGGTTGCGCCTGATCCTGCTGGTGTAGGCTTCGATGGCATGGACCATGGCATCGATACCGGTGGCCGCCGTGATCGCCGGCGGCAGGCCGAGGGTGAGCCGGGCATCGAGCAGCGCCAGGTCCGGCAGCAGGATCGAGGCCACCACGCCCATCTTGCTGGCTTGCCCGGTGGTGATCACCGCGATGGGCGTGACCTCCGAGCCGGTGCCGGCGGTGGTCGGAACCTGGATCAGCGGCAGACGCCGGCCCTGGGCCCGGTCGACGCCGTAGATGGCCTGCAGGTCCTGGTTGCATTCGGGATGAGCCAGCAACGCCACCAGCTTGGCGACATCCATCGAACTGCCGCCACCGAAACCGACGATCAACTCGGCCCCGATGTGGCGGGCCCGCTCGACCGCGGACTGTACGCAAGTGTCACTCGGGTCGGCGCAGACATCGCTGAAGATCGCCACGCCCAGCCGGGCCTGGGTGAAACCGGGCAACAGCTCATCCAACAGGCCCAGGCGGATAATGCCGGGGTCGGTGACGATCAGTACCCGGCGGGCGCCGCGCTGCTGACACAATGACGCCAGGCGGGCGGCCGCGCCCGGTTCGCAGAGCAGTTGTGGCGTGGTGGCGAAGCTGAAAGGCTGCATGTCCCTATTCCTCTTGTTCTTGTATTCATGGCACTCGCCGTGGCGCGGCCTGCGCGAACGGCAGCAGGGAAAACCGGCTAGAAGGCGAAGTGCTCCTCGCTCATGACCATCAGGCACGGGGCGCCGCCGAGCAGCGCCTCCCGATGGGCACCGGCGCGCGGCAGCAGCCGTCGCCAGTAGAACTCCGCCGCCTGCAGCTTGGCCTGGTAGAACGCCCGGTCATCCGTGCCACGGTCAAGCGCCGCGGCGGCACACACCGCCGCCCGCAACCACAACGCCGCCAACAGCACGTAGCCAGAATAGGCGAGGAAATCCACCGACACCGCGCCGATCTCCTGGGGATCGGCCCGGCAGACATCCAGCACGTGCTGGCTGAGGGAACGCCACTGCTCCAGGCGCTGGTCCACCACCCGGGCCATCTCGTCCAGGGCGGGATCGCTGCAGGCAGCCACCTCATCGAGCAGTTCCCGGATCAGTTGTTGCACCTGCTCGCCACCATCGGCCAGCACCTTGCGGCGAATCAGATCCAGCGCCTGGATACCGTTGGTGCCCTCGTACAGCTGGGTGATGCGGCTGTCGCGCATCAACTGCTCCATGCCCCACTCGCGGATATAGCCGTGCCCGCCATGGACCTGCACCGCCAGGCTGGAAACCTCCTGGCCGACGTCGGTGAGAAAGGCCTTGACGATGGGGATCAGCAACGCGGCCCGGCGGCCGGCGGCGGCGCGGGCCTGTGGGTCCGGGTCGCCGTGCTCCAGGTCGAGCTCACGGGCCACGCACGCCGCCAGCAGGCGGCAGCCTTCGACCAGGGTCTTCTGGGTCAGCAGCATGCGGCGCACATCGGGGTGGCTGATGATCGGGTCGGCGGCGCGCCCGGGCACCACCGGCCCGGCCAGGCTGCGCGACTGCAGGCGCTCGCGGGCATAGGCCAGCGCCCCCTGGAACGCCGCCTCGGCAATGCCCAGGCCCTGCAGGCCGACCTGAAAGCGCGCATCGTTCATCATGGTGAACATGCACGCCAACCCCTGGTTGGCCTCGCCCACCAGCCAGCCGCGGGCGCCGTCGAAGTTCATCACACAGGTGGCTGCACCGCGGATGCCCATCTTGTGCTCCAGGGCGCCGCACTCGACGGCATTGCGTCGCCCCACGCCGCCGTCCGCACCCGGCTCGAACTTCAGCACCAGGAACAGGCTGATGCCCCGCACACCGGCCGGTGCCTCCGGCAAGCGGGCCAGCACCAGATGCACGATGTTCTCGCTCAGGTCCTGGTCGCCACCGCTGATGAAGATCTTGCTGCCGCTGATGCGGTAGCTGCCATCCGCTTCCGGTTGGGCCCGTGTGCGCAGCAGCGCCAGGTCGGTACCGGCCTGCGGTTCGGTCAGGCACATGGTGCCCGTCCACTCGCCGCTGACCAGCTTGCCCAGGTAATCGCGCTTGAGCGCCTCGCTGCCGTGGCGATGCAGGGCCAGCACGGCGCTCTCGGTGAGCCCGGAGTAGATGCGAAACGACAGCGAGGCGCCCATCAGCATTTCATGGAAACTGGCCGAGACCAGCTGCGGCAGGCCCTGCCCCTCGTACTCGAGCGGGCCGGTCATGGCGGCCCAACCCTGTTCGACGTATTGCCGATAGGCCTGGGCAAAGCCCTCCGGGGTCAGTACCCGGCCCTGCTCCAGACGACAGCCCTGCTCGTCGCCCTGGCGGTTGAGCGGTGCCACCACCTCGCTGGCGAACCGTGCGCCCTGCTCGAGGATGCCATCGATCGTCTCGCCGTCCAGGCCATTGCCAAGGCGGCGGCAGTGCGCCACCCCATCGAAGACCTCATGGAGCACGAAACGCATGTCACGCAAGGGTGCCCGATAGTTCATGCCCGGCCCTCCCGCACATCGGCCAGCCGCGCCAGGATCAACCCCAGGTCCTGCGCGGTGTCGAGCACGGCGGGCGAAGTCACGGCGCCGATAACGGCGGTTTGCTGAACGTGGTAGGGGTGGCTCACTCGCGGCGCTCCTGAATCGATGATCGAAGGGATTGCCGCAACCCTAGTCAGGGCCCTAGTATTTTTGAAATTTTAATTTTGCATCCCATGTATTCCAGCCATGAATATATCGACCTTCGATCTCAATCTGCTGCGGGTGCTGGACATGCTCCTGCGCGAACAGAACGTGTCGCGGGCCGCCGAGCGCCTGGCCCTGACCCAGCCGACCGTGAGCAACGCCCTGGCCCGCCTGCGCGACCTGCTGGGTGATCCGCTGCTGGTACGGGTTGGCCGGCACATGCGCCCCACGCCTCGCGCCCTGGCGTTGGAAGGGCCGATCCGCGCCGCGCTGCAACAGATCGAACAGACCCTGGGCAGCGACAACAGCTTCGATCCCGGCCGCAGCCACCGCCAGTTGCGCATCGCCCTGACCGACTACGCCGAACAGCTGTGCATGTCCGGGCTGCTCGCCACCTTGCAGACCCAGGCGCCGCACCTGCGGGTCGATGTGGTGCACCTGGCACCGAGCCTGCCGGTGGAAGCCCTCGACCGAGGCGAGCTGGACCTGGTGCTCGGCCGCTTCGATGAGTCTCCCGCGCGCTTCGAACGCCGCCACTGGCGCAGCGAAACCCTGCGTATCGCGGTACGTCGCGACCATCCGGTGGTGAACGCAACGCTCGACCTGGCCACCTTTCTCGGCCTGCGCCACCTCTGGGTGCATGGCGGCCAGACCCGCGGCATGGTCGACCAATGGCTGGCGGAACAGGGCCTGTCGCGGCGTATCGTCTACACCACGCCCAACTACCTGCAGGCCGCGCACCTGGCGGCGGAATCGGACCTGTGCGTGGTCCTGCCGACCGCGCTGGCCATGCACTTCGCGCAACTGCTGCCGCTGCAACTGTTCGAACTGCCGTTCGCGCTGGAGCCGTTCCAGCTGGAACTGGTCTACCTCGCGCACCGCCAGCACGACCCGGCGCTGGCCTGGCTGGTGGAACGGATCATGGATATCCGCGCGACCTGAGGAGAGGGTCGAACAGGTTGTCGACCGCCAATCGTACGACAACTATCTTCCTAGCCTTCTGCCAGTGAAGAGCCCCGAGTGGCACGTCCTCAGCCGCAGCAGCCTTCGACCACCCAGGGCTCAACCTTTATAACCGGGCGATCTACCTGAGCTGACGCGGTACCTTCGTAAAGGCACCCACCTCGCCGATCAAGAAAAATGGCACTAGCTTTCGTTTAAGTTGTACGATAACTTACCTCTACAGAAATTCCTTCCACCCTCGTGCCACTGGATACCTAGAACAATGACGCCACAAGAACTGAAATCCATCCTTTCCCACGGCCTGCTGTCCTTCCCGGTCACCGACTTCAATGCCCAGGGCGACTTCAACGCCGCCGGCTACGTCAAGCGCCTGGAATGGCTCGCACCCTACGGCGCCAGCGCCCTGTTCGCCGCCGGTGGCACCGGTGAGTTCTTCTCCCTCGCGGCCAGCGAATACAGCCAGGTGATCAAGACCGCCGTCGACACCTGCGCCCAGTCGGTGCCAATCCTCGCCGGTGTCGGCGGCTCGACCCGCCAGGCCATCGAATATGCCCAGGAAGCCGAGCGTCTGGGCGCCAAGGGCCTGCTGCTGCTGCCCCACTACCTGACCGAAGCCAGCCAGGACGGTGTTGCCGCCCACGTGGAAGCGGTGTGCAAATCGGTGAAGATCGGCGTGGTGGTGTACAACCGCAACGTCTGCCGCCTGAACGCCGACCTGCTGGAAAAGCTGGCCGAGCGCTGCCCGAACCTGATCGGCTACAAGGACGGCCTGGGTGACATCGAACTGATGGTGTCCATCCGTCGCCGCCTGGGCGATCGTTTCAGCTACCTGGGTGGCCTGCCGACCGCCGAGGTCTATGCGGCGGCCTACAAGGCCCTGGGCGTACCGGTCTACTCCTCGGCGGTGTTCAACTTCGTGCCGAAAACCGCGATGGACTTCTACAACGCCATTGCCCGTGACGACCACGCCACCGTTGGCAAGCTGATCGACGACTTCTTCCTGCCGTACCTGGACATCCGCAACCGCAAGGCCGGCTATGCGGTCAGCATCGTCAAGGCCGGTGCGAAGATCGCCGGCTACGACGCAGGCCCGGTACGGACCCCGCTGACCGACCTGACCGAACAGGAATACGAAGCCCTGGCGGCGCTGATGGACAAGATGGGCCCACAATAAGCGCGCCCCTGCGGACTGCCAACACCGCACCCGGAGCCGGGCAACCGCCGGCTCCGGTCACAACTCGTTAGCCCGCACAAAAATAACTAGTGGGAGTACAAGGCATGCAAGCGACTAAAAAGACGCATGTGCGCTACCTGATTCTGCTCATGCTGTTCCTGGTGACCACGATCAACTATGCCGACCGGGCCACCATCGCCATTGCCGGCTCCAGTCTGCAGAAAGACCTGGGCATCGACGCTGTCACCCTCGGCTACATCTTCTCCGCCTTCGGCTGGGCCTACGTGGCCGGCCAGATCCCCGGCGGCTGGCTGCTCGACCGATTCGGTTCGAAAAACGTCTACGCCTTCAGTATCTTCAGCTGGTCGCTGTTCACCATGCTGCAGGGTTTTGTCGGCGGCCTGCCGGTGACCTGGGCGGTCGTCACCCTGTTCACCCTGCGCTTTCTGGTCGGTTTCGCCGAAGCCCCGTCGTTCCCCGGCAACGCCCGGATCGTCGCGGCCTGGTTCCCGGCGGCGGAACGCGGCACGGCCTCGGCGATCTTCAACTCGGCGCAATACTTCGCCACCGCGCTGTTCGCGCCGATCATGGGCTGGATCGTCTACCACTTCGGTTGGGAACACGTGTTCATCGTGATGGGCGTGTTCGGCATCGTGTTCTCGGGCATCTGGATGAAGACCATCTACAACCCGAAACAGCACCCGCGCATCAGCCCGAGTGAACTCGAACACATCGAGCAGAACGGTGGCCTGGTGGACATGGACCAGAAACGCAGCAACGACGGTCCGAAGTGGCACTACGTCAAGCAACTGCTGACCAGCCGCATGCTGCTGGGCGTGTACCTGGGCCAGTACTGCATCAACGCCATCACCTACTTCTTCCTGACCTGGTTCCCGGTGTACCTGGTGCAGGAACGCGGCATGACCATTCTCAAGGCGGGCTTCATCGCCTCGCTGCCGGCCATCTGCGGCTTCATCGGCGGTGTGCTCGGTGGTGTAATCTCGGACTGGCTGCTGCGTCGTGGCCACACGCTGACCTTCTCGCGCAAGCTGCCGATCGTCTGCGGCCTGATGCTGTCGACCACCATGGTCTTCTGCAACTACGTCGAGGCGGAATGGATGGTGGTCGGCTTCATGACCCTGGCATTCTTCGGCAAAGGCATCGGTGCCCTGGGCTGGGCGGTCGTGGCCGACACCTCGCCCAAGCAGATCGCCGGCCTGTCCGGTGGCCTGTTCAACACCTTCGGCAACATTGCCTCGATCACCACGCCGATCGTCATCGGCTACATCATCAGCGCCACCGGCTCGTTCAAGTGGGCCCTGGTGTATGTCGGTGCCAACGCCCTGGTCGCGGTGTTCAGCTACCTGGTGATCGTCGGCCCGATCAGGCGGATCGAGTTGCGTGACGGCCCAAAGGATGAAGCGGCAACGGATGCCACCCCCACGATGAAAGTCGCGGGTGCGCGTCACTGAGCAAGAACCCGTGCATGCCCGCTACATCGCGGGCATGCACGCAGAACAAAGCCTGAGAAATCCATAAGAAAGGCACGACCATGCAGTTGATCGAACATTCTGACTCGCCCCGCTACGTCCGCCTGCACGACGACGACAACGTCGTGGTGGTGGTCAATGACGGCGGCCTGGGCGAAGGCGCCCGCTTCTCCGATGGCCTGACGCTGGTACAAGCCGTGCCGCAGAGCCACAAGGTCGCCACCGTGTTCATCGCCAAGGGCGAACCGGTGCGCCGCTACGGCCAGATCATCGGCTACGCCCTGGAAGACCTGCGCCAGGGCAGTTGGGTGCAGGAAAGCCAACTGGCCATGCCGGCCGCCCCGGAACTGGACAGCCTGCCACGCTGCGATGCCGTGCCTGACGCCCTGCCCCCGTTGGAAGGTTTCACCTTCGAAGGCTACCGCAACGCCGACGGCACCGTCGGTACCCGCAACATCCTCGGCATCACCACCACCGTACAATGCGTGACCGGCGTGCTCGAACACGCGGTCAAGCGCATCAAGGCCGAGCTGCTACCCAAATACCCCCACGTCGATGACGTGGTCGCCCTCACCCACAGCTACGGCTGCGGCGTGGCGATCAACGCCCGCGACGCCTACATCCCGATCCGCACCGTGCGCAACCTGGCACGCAACCCCAACCTGGGCGGTGAAGCGCTGGTCATCAGCCTGGGCTGCGAGAAGCTGCAGGCCGGCCAGGTGATGCACGACAACGACCCGTCGGTCGACCTCAGCGAGCCGTGGCTGTACCGCCTGCAGGACGCCAGCCTGGGCTTCACTGAAATGATCGATCAGATCATGGGCCTGGCCGAAACGCGCCTGAAGAAACTCGACCAGCGCCGCCGCGAAAGCGTGCCGGCCAGCGAGCTGATCCTCGGCATGCAATGCGGCGGCAGCGATGCCTTTTCCGGCATCACCGCCAACCCGGCCCTGGGCTACGCCGCCGACCTGCTGGTACGTGCCGGTGCCACCGTGCTGTTCTCGGAAGTCACCGAAGTGCGCGACGCCATCTACATGCTCACCTCCCGTGCCGAGAACCAGGACGTGGCCGACGCGCTGGTGCGCGAGATGGACTGGTACGACCGCTACCTGCAACAAGGCGCCGCCGACCGCAGCGCCAACACCACGCCGGGCAACAAGAAAGGCGGCCTGTCGAACATCGTCGAGAAGTCCCTGGGCTCCATCGTCAAGTCCGGCAGCGGCGCCATCCAGGGCGTGCTCGGCCCGGGCGAGCGGGTCGACCGCAAGGGCCTGATCTTCTGCGCCACCCCGGCCAGCGACTTCGTCTGCGGCACCCTGCAACTGGCCGCCGGGATGAACCTGCACGTGTTCACCACCGGTCGTGGCACGCCCTATGGCCTGGCCATGGCCCCGGTGGTCAAGGTGTGCACCCGCACCGAACTGGCCGAGCGCTGGCCCGACCTGATCGACATCGACGCCGGGCGCATCGCCACCGGCCGTTCGAGCATCGAGGAACTGGGCTGGGAGTTGTTCCACTACTATCTGGATGTGGCCAGCGGCCGCAAGCAGACCTGGGCCGAGCAGCATAAGCTGCACAACGACATCACCCTGTTCAACCCGGCGCCAATTACCTGATGCACCCGGCCGGCTCGATGTTCGCAGCCCCTGTAGGAGCCGGCCCATTCCATCCGCACTCCTTCCTTCACTTCTCTCTAAAGGAGCATTCCATGCCTGAGATCCTCGGCCACAACTTCATCGCCGGTCAGCGCAGCGCCGCTGGCACCCAGCGTCTGCAGAGCCTGGACGCCACCACTGGCGAGGCCCTGCCCTACACCTTCGTCCAGGCCACCGAAGCCGAAGTGGACCAGGCGGCGAAGGCCGCCGCTGCCGCCTTCGCCGAGTTCCGCCAACTGGCGCCGACCCGTCGCGCCGAATTCCTCGACGCCATCGCCGCCGAACTGGATGAGCTGGACGAGGCCTTCGTCGCCATCGTCTGCCGTGAAACCGCCCTGCCCGCCGCCCGTATCCAGGGCGAGCGTGGCCGTACCAGCGGCCAGATGCGCCTGTTCGCCCAGGTATTGCGCCGTGGCGATTTCCTCGGTGCCCGTATCGACCTGGCCCTGCCCGAGCGCCAACCCCTGCCACGCGTGGACCTGCGCCAGATGCGCATCGGCGTCGGCCCGGTCGCCGTGTTCGGCGCCAGCAACTTCCCGCTGGCCTTCTCCACCGCCGGCGGTGACACCGCTGCGGCCCTGGCGGCCGGTTGCCCGGTGGTGTTCAAGGCCCACAGCGGCCACATGGCGACGGCCGACCTGGTGGGCTGCGCCATCCAGCGCGCCGCCGAGCGTACCGGCATGCCGAAAGGCGTGTTCAACATGGTCTTCGGGGGTGGCGTTGGCGAGTGGCTGGTCAAGCACCCGGCGATCCAGGCCGTTGGCTTCACCGGCTCGCTGAAAGGTGGCGATGCCCTGTGCCGCATGGCCGCCGAGCGTCCACAGCCGATCCCGGTGTTCGCCGAAATGTCCAGCATCAACCCGGTGATCATCCTGCCGGGCGCCCTGGCCAAGCGTGGCGAAGCCATCGCCCGCGAACTGGCAGGCTCCGTCTGCCTGGGTGCCGGCCAGTTCTGCACCAACCCGGGCCTGGTCATCGGCCTGCAATCGCCGCAGTACAGCCAACTGCTGGGTGAGCTGGGCCAGCACCTGGACCAGCAAGCGGGTCAGACCATGCTCAACGCCGGTGGCCTGCGCAGCTACGTCGGTGGCCTGGAACACCTGAAGGCCCACGCCGGTATCGAACACCTGGCCGGTCAGGCCCAGGAAGGCAGCCAGGCCCGTGCCCAGCTGTTCAAGGCTGACGCGCGCCTGCTGGTGGAATCCGATCCCCTGCTGCAGGAAGAAGTCTTCGGCCCGACCACCGTCGCCGTCGAGGTCAAGGACAACGAGCAACTGCGCGCTGCCCTGCTCGGCCTGCGTGGCCAGCTGACCGCCACCCTGATCGGTGAAGCGGAAGACTTCGAAGCCTTCGCCTGGCTGGTGCCGCTGCTGGAAGAGAAAGTCGGCCGGATCCTGATCAACGGCTACCCGACCGGTGTCGAGGTGTGTGACGCGATGGTCCATGGCGGGCCCTACCCGGCGACTTCCGATGCCCGTGGGACGTCGGTGGGTACCCTGGCGATCGATCGCTTCCTGCGTCCGGTGTGCTACCAGAACTACCCGCAGTCGCTGTTGCCTGAGGCGCTGCGTGATGGCAACCCGTTGGGGCTGCGTCGCCTGGTGAATGGGCAGTGGAGTGAGGCGGCGATCTGATTGCTGCGTTGGTAGAGAGAGCCCCGCTTTGGCGGGGCTTTTTCATTGGGGGATGGGTGTTTCGCTTTTACCTGGCCAGGTCTAACCTCGCTAGATTCCTTTACACCCCTGCTTTGGCAAGCGCAATCCCACCAACATGCTACAAACCGTTGTTCTAAGATGTTCTTTACATAGCCGTTAAGTCAGTTGTCGCGACAGCACTCAAGAAATTGGATAGCTAACAATAGAAAGGTGACTCACCAGTGCGATCATTTGATCTCCACTTAAACGAACGGCTGGAAAGCTCGAAAAATTGACGTTCAGTGCAGACATGCTGACAATTAATGACGCATCCGACAACTCAAGCTTTTCTGCACCTGCTGGAAAAATGCCTTTTCCCTTCTCGGTTAAAAGAAATGCCAAGGGGAAGAATGAAAGAATGCTCATGCAGCACTGATTGCCTTCATTTCGCATGCTGAAGAGCTTGATGCTTTGGTGGTGCCTATGGGGAAAAAACCAGTAGTAAATGTCATGGGTCGCATCCAGAGCATGGTCATCGCCGAGCACAAACTGTTGCAGGGGCGTGAAGTACGGCGTTTCTTGTGGTGGATTTCGGCACTCAGTCACAGAAGTGGCAGCGAGGATATGGCCAATCATTGCACGACAGTACCTCACGGCGTTAACTGGAGTGTGGACACGGGAAACTGGGCTGTCAGCAGCAGTAAAAAAATGATTGATCTTTCGTGTCAGTGACCTGCACACATCAGCGATTTCACCATCATTCGCCCCCAAAGCCGTCATATTGCATTCGCGACAGATAGTCCTGAACTTGCTTCCATTCATCGACGGAATGCCCTGCACAGGATTACGGTCTAAACCGAAGACTTCAGTTAAATGAAACTGCTCCACTTTTGTAACGGTGATGCTCCCCTGTGGGGGAACGTGGTCTTTTGAAAGAGACCCGTATTTTCCACATATCACGCAATAGCCGCTGACGATCTTGGTGTGTTTACCACGTTCAGACAGCATCTTCGAATATCTACCCATCCAAGCCCCCCGTTCCTAGGGTATGCGATTTGGGGTGACGAGCCGTAAACAGGTTTGCAGACCGGCAACAAAGAACCGGCAGGCCGAAGCCTCCTGCGCACAGCTCGCCATAACGCGAACGAAAAAATGCCGCTGATCGCGGCGTTGTGCGCCTTTGTTGTCCGGGCTGCAAAACCCGTATCGCTGAATTTGCAGCGACCTTGGGACTGTAGCCATGACGTTTGGCGCACACAATATTGTCCCACGTCTGAATCGTGTAGGAAATATTAGATTTTAGGAAGGCTGTTTCAGATTAGCCTTCAAAGCTGGGTAACATTGAAGCGCTAAGGGGAAGAGACGCTGTGCGAAGCCACAGCACAGACGGGGTGCTACCACAAAACGCTGCTGCCATAACCACTGCAGAAACGAAGACCGATTAACTTTCAGAACCCACAGCGCTAAAAATAAATTCTTCCCTGCCTCCCCAAACCCTTTAGTTAGGCCCTTTACGAAATCATGCGATAAAGAGTCTTTTCTTCCCGATCAACGAGCAGCCGTTTTTATGTAGTTCTTTTTAACCACCGGAATAAAACGTATCACCACATCGCTAAATTTACACGTATTCCTCAAATGCTCATGCATCAGCTTTAACTCATACTGAGCCATCAATGGAATCTCCTCCTTAACTGGGGCCACCTTGCGCTGATCATATAACAACCATAAGCAAACGACATAGTCCCTACCATGTATATCCGCGATATTAGGCTTCATGTACTCCAAGTACTCAGCCTTCTTAGTGCTGAGCGATAAGCTTATATGATTTCGTATTTCACCGAGAAAAAATTGATCATTAATAAAGGCATGACAATAAAATTGCGCCTGCGAAAACAGATAATTTGTTGAGGACGCGTTCTTATATGGCTTGCAGTGTATTATCCTGACAGTATTTTCATTGGTAAGATCTAGGATATCACAAAACTCCTTGTCTTTACGACCAGAACCAATTTGGAGCTTTGCCTGATCAAACAAAACACATGAAGGTCTAATCTCGCAAATTTTCTTGTTAAAAATCTCCTCTCTATTTTGCATTTTCACATCATCACTTATATCTATACCCTCATAAATTTTTTCACAAGGCTCTTCGTGAAGTACATTTTTAGTAAAGCTATTTATCTCTTTATAAAAATCACTATCAACCTCAAGCCACCTTCCGTCGCTCAGGACAAAATATTTACCACCAAGACTCTGTTCAAAAGATAGGCAGCTATATAAAGACCAGCTCTTATAACCAAGAACCTGATCCTCTTCATAGGAATACGCAAAAATGTGTTTCGATTTCAGCTTCGCAACAGTAATTTTTTCAACAGGGATATGATCGAATATTTGACCAACGTCTAGATATGCATAAATTTTATTTTCGTGCTTTTTGTTATTTGAATACGCAAACCCATAGTCCGAATCAATCAACACCTCTGGCACTCCGAGATTGATACTCCTCGTATCTTTTGCGCACAGCCTAGTGATTAACTGTTCATCCAAAGCAGTGCTGTCTGACTCCGTAGCCTCATCAAAATGCTTATAATTTGGGAACAGCTTGGCATACTCCTTGCTGGCATATGCAACTAAAAAACCCTCACAGTATTCGATCAATAACTGCCAACTGAGCTTCTCTTTTCCAACAACTTTCATTGTTAGACTATTACGACCCTGGAGGGTTATATTCTTGTGATCTTTCATGTGAGCCGAAATATATCTTAAATCCTCCGCCTCGCTAAGACCAAATGCAAAAGAATCAATCGGCTTATTAACCTGTCTATCAATATGCGTTAGCGTTATAGCGTGACTCTCACTTCTTGTCTGGCGTATCTCTTCATTTCCGCACATATTCATCGCGGTCTTTATTCCAAAGTCCGCTTCAAAAGCGTCACGCTCAAGATAACTTGCAGCACTCCGCCCAAAGGTTGCAGCAAATATTCTATCCTTGACATTCAATAACAAAATCCCATTCGGACTTTTCCCCGTTGAATTAAATACCGGCGCCTCCCCAAAGGAAGTTTTTCATTAATAAAATTTAGCCATGGAGGATTTTCTTTTGAAATTGCGGCTTCGAAATATGCGAAATAGCAATCTGCTTCACCGACTGAAAACTTGAAAATTCTTGCGGATTGGTTTTTGAGAAGGTTTTTATCTTGATCAAATACCGATTCGAATTTTTTATTTTCTCGTGCGAGAAAGAATGAAATTTGTGCAATCTCAACTCCCAATTCGCTCATGGCTTTCCCTCGCATTACTCACGCAATACTCAATAGCTAAGCAGCATTAGTGCTAATGTCAATAAGCCACCCTCGCCTTTATGAACAAACCGCCCCTCATTCCACCGTTCGCTTTCTTTGCCGATTGCTGCCGTTTGTGGTTTGCAGCTTGCGCCCACTCAGCGCCCCAACCAGACAACTCCCTTTCCCTTGCATGAAATTTCCTAGAAAATCCCAACCGCTTGTTTGAGCCCAGTGCCGCCGATAGTCTTGGTTCAGTCATCCCAACGGATGACACGGATGTGCAAGTCCGTTCATATCGGTGCGTCACGCGCCCTCAAACAAGCCGTTTCGACGGGTGCTCCTGCCCTCTTCGATTCCAGCTTGATGGTGGCCGTGCGCGGGAGACTTTCGAGTCTGCCGGGGTCCGATATGCCCGGTCTTGCACACCTGCGTACGGCTGCCACCCTCATTCGTGTGCAAGCGAACGGTGACAGCTCCACCTCATATCGGAGTTCGATCATGTTCAAAGCTACCCCCAATCCGCCGGCTACACCTCGTGCCGGAATCATCGATCCTCGTGTCGCCGACCAAGCACTGGCCTACTATGATCTGGGGCCAGATGCAGTACCGAAACCTGTACCTGCCTCCGCCACAGCCATCACAGCCACCGCGCCTCCAAGTCAACCGCCGACCTCGCAAACTCACGAAGACACCCTGCTCGACCTCCACTCGATTTTGCAATCAGCAGCCGCTACGGCCTATGAGAACGCCGACAACCAGACCGGCCCGAATCGCAAGGTCGCGATGGGGTGGTGCACTTGATTGAGCTGGCACAGTTGAGAATGAGTTCGCTGGAGCAGCAGGTTGTGGCGGTCAGCGGTTGATGGCTGGCTGAAGGTCAAAAGCTTCGCGGGCAAGCCCTGCTCCTACAGTACGGCGGTGGTCATCATGATGGAGAGAGCCCCGCTTTGGCGGGGCTTTTTATCCGCAGTCAGTCGCCAGCCCATACCGATCACCGCAGGACTGCGCCCCCTTCGAACAGCATCCAACAAGCGTTTCAGCATGGAACTGGCCGAACACAAGGCATTCTCTACCGGCTCGAAGAGAGCCTGACCGGTTGGCCTCAATGGGGCAAGTGCCCCCTGGCGTAGCGCACCGTCCTTTCCAGAGTCCGCGTCATGTCGGGATGGGTCAGCCGATATTTGCGCTCCAGTTGCTCGCTATGGCTCATGTCGAAGCGCTGCGTCTGAATGAAGTCCAGTGACTCGGCGCTGATCGCCAATCGGGCCGCCAGGCCAGGAATTTTCAAAAGCCACTTGAGCAACCCCATCGCCACATGGCGGCGGGGGCCGTGACCTCCAGGGTTTTTGCCATCTGCTCAAGCATCCCCTTCAGGTTCGGTGTGTGCTCGTAGAGCGCCAGGACCTGGCGGTTGACCATCGTGGGGTCGAATGCCACGCAGGCGATCATCGACACCAGGTAATCGACACTGACCAATGGCAACCAGTGCCTGGCGGAACCGGGGATAGCCTTGAACCGGCCTTGCGCCAGGTTTCGAATGAGTTCGACCAGGGGTTGTCCTTCGACGATGTGTCCACTCTCGCTGTGACCACACACCGTTGCAGGGTGAACGATCGTGTAATCCGCGCCCGCTTCCTGCATGTGGCGGATGACGGCGAAATGGGACTCGAGCTTACTGCCTTCGTAGCCGCCCACGCGACCATAGACTGCGGGCCAATCGGTGTTTTCCGGGCACTCATTATCCACCCCGATGTTGGCAAGGTGGCTAAGGTTCTGCAGCATATAGCCGCCCACCATCACCAATCGGATGCGCTGGGTCGCCGCAAGCCTGGCGACTCTCAGCGCCCCCTGCACATTGATCGTACGGGCGCGCTCCATTGTCAGCCCCCAGGAAAATTGCGCCGCCAGGTGAAAGACCACACCGACCGAAGACACGCGCTGCTGGTCCGCCTCGCTGAGTCCCAGGCCCTCTCTGCTGATATCGCCCGCAACGGCGTGAATATGCGCGGGGTTACCGCCCAACCGGCCTACCTGCTCTCTGAGCCGCTCAATGTTTTCGAGGGTGCGCATCAGCACCCAGGTCTTGTGTCCTGTCGCGGTGAGACGGGCCAGTAAATGTTGCCCCACAAACCCACTGCCGCCGGTGACGAAGCATTCCACGCTCATGTCTGAATCCTTGTTTGGATGATCGGCGCAGGCTAAGGTGTAGAGCCTACTCTACAGTCAAGGAGTTTTTTTCGTGAACATCGGAGAGTTGGAGCGCCGCAGTGGAGTCGGCCGCCATGCGTTGCGCTATTACGAACAGCTCGGGCTGATCGTGGCTCATCGACAGGCCAATAACTACCGCAGCTACAGCGATCAGACCGTGGCTGATCTGGCGTTCATTCAGAGTGCCCAGGGCGTGGGGTTTTCACTCGCCGAGATCGGGGAGATCCTTGCGGCCAGGCGGGGCAATACGATCAATTGCGCCCAAGGCGCGGCCTTGGTCGCCAGCAAGATGGCCGAGATTCAAACGAAGATCACCACCCTGCAGGCCACGTATGCTTTTCTGGACGGGGAACGGGCGAAGCTTGAAGCCAGTGCCATTGCCAACGGGCAGATGATGGCTCAGCTGCCTGTCCCTGAGCCGGTCTCGGCGCCATAGCCTGCCGGCAACGCCTCAACCGGCAGCCTTTGCCGAGTGCCTGAAGATCAAAAGCTTCGCGGGCAAGCCACGCTCCTACCGGGTTGCGGCGGCCATCAAAATGGTGATCGCCTCCATTCTGTAGGAGCCGGGCTTGCCCGCGAACAGGCCAGCCGCCTCACCACAAAACGCCTGGTATGACGCGGCAACGTATGAACCCGTTTCAGGGAGACACAGAGACCCATCGGCTGGAGTCCACGAAGAGGAACGTCAATGGCAGACGGTTCCTGTCCTAGAGCCAACGCCTGACCTGGCTGCAGTACTGGCTGAAGTCCCTGCCGAAAAGACCGGCAAGCGCTCGCTCCTCCGGCCCGATCTGGAAGCGGTTCATGTAGATCACGAAACCCAGCACGCCCAGGAGGGCTGGCGGCCAGGCGAGGAAGATGGACCAGGCGACCAGCACGGTGGCGAAGCCCAAATACATGGGGTTGCGGGTGTACCGGTAGATGCCCGAGCGGACCAGAGCAGAAGCCGTCTCCGGCCTCAGCGGGTTGACCGTGGTCCGTGCACGGCGGAATGAAAATACGCCAGCCAGACAAATAGCCACACCTGCCAGCAACACCACCAGCGCCAGGCCGATACGCCACTCAATACCCAGCTCCAGGGTACCCGGCAAGTGCCGGGCAGCGAGCCACGCCAGCAGGCCAAACAGCGTAGCCACCAGCGGCGGAGGAATACGATTGTCCATAGATGAATTCCTGATAGAGATGAACTGCTATCAGGATGAGGCTTGTAGCCACTTCAGGGTCAAGCATCCTGAGTCGATGAAGACTGCGGGGCATTTGGCCCATCAAGCGTCGCTCAAAAAGCGTGGAAGCGCCTGCGAGAGAGCATCAAACACCAGGGTGACCCGCCATACCCGCTTCAGGTCGTGGTGTCGCAACCTTGGCTGAGCCTGCCCGCCAACCTCGCAACCTGGTCGGAAAGCCCAACGCCCGAAGCACTTGTAGCCGTGCTGTGCGTGGTGCCGATAGTCGCTTGCACACGGAAACCTCTACAATCCGCATCCCAACGTTCAAGGATGCCCGTGTGATGCGTTTTCTTTCCGTGTTGTTATTGATTATGCCCTCTCTGGCTTGGGCGCTGCCGACGCTGAAGGACACCGAGCTTTACAGCAGCAAGGCGACGGACTGTCACGATGTGGATCTCAAGACTTGGCAGCACCCGGCCCGCGCTGTTCTGGAAAAACATGACATCAAGCTGGAACGGGTCCAGCTGTGCAACGGCGACCACTACCCTATCTTCACCGGGCAAGTGCCGTACGATCCGACTGGGCAGACGAAAAACTTTTTCCTTCCGCTCTACGAGGAAATGCGCAAAGCCAATGGGAAATGGCCGTACGCAATCGTGGCCACGAGTGACGATATCGTGGTTTACGTCAGCTACCCGGCCAATGATGGGATTTCGCTGGGTTACGAGCAATTTGCGGAGCCGTAAGGTAAATCGGTCGTAAAGCCTATCAGCGTCAACGGTACGAGGCTAAAGGCAGCTACCAGGCAACAAGCTGCCCTGCTAGTCTCGCCACCAAAGCCGGGCACTCCAAATAGGCCTCGCGCCTTCTGCGATAGCATCGCTAAGAAAACGTAGTCAGGAACATCATCTCGCCATGGATCAGGATATGAAGGTTCGGTGCCCCAACTGTGGCCATATCCCCATCAGGCTCTCGCCTACTCATAAATGCCAAGAATGCGGAGTTTTTTCTCATGAGTGGCTGATTTATGACTGGGGAAGTTTTTCCGCTGTCAGACGCCAGCACCTCAAGTACAACACCCTGATAATCAGCGTCCTGGTCATTAACATCATCTCGCTGGTGACGCTTGAATCCAGCAATCCCCTTTTATGGATGCTAAACATCTTAGCTATTCCAGCCACAATCAGTTTATGTCTGTGCATCAAGGATCTTCGAGGGCAGGCACAGTACGAAGGGCATGAGGGTAGCGCTATTTTACCTTGGTTTGCTTATTTTTGAGGGGCTCTGAATAGAGAGCACCACCGTATGATTTAGCGTAGTTGGAACGCTGCTGACGGCTTATGATCAACAATTGATCTCATTCACTTGGGTATATGAATGAACGAACCTTCCGAAGCTGACCTTGTGCATCTGACAGTTACCAAGCAAGAGCTGAAGTATTTCATCGCATGTGGACCCGCTCTGGCGCAGCACATCCCATGCAAATCACTCCCCACATATTGCGGGATGACGAAAGATGAAATCATCGCTATATCAATGAAGCTGAGGGCTTTAGCAGACAGCCTTGGCATAGACATGTGAGCGAGCACCGTCGATGACTTGAGTTGCGGTCCAGGGGCATGCAGTGGGACTGTGCATGCTCCTGGCCGATTGTGCTCTTCACGAGAGGCAGCTTCTACCCACTCGGCACCCAACAGACGACTCCCTTTCCCTTGAGTGAAATTTCCTAGAAAATCCCGACCGCTTGCGCCGGTCTAGCGCCGGTGGCTATCTTCGGCCTGTCACTGCACATCAGTGACAGGGTTTGGTAGCCCTGGTGTCACTAGGCGCAAAGCGCCACCTTGAGCGAGGCGCTTTTTTTCGGCCTCCGTTTCATGGTGGCCGTGCGCAGGGCGTCCTCGGACGCGCCGGGTTCCTAGTGCACCGGTCTACCAACCTGCGTACGGCCGCCACCCTAAATCGTTTGGTAGCGATGGTGACGGCTCCCTGTCTTGCACTAGGAGTATCGTGAACCATGTTCAAACCCACCCCCAATCCGCCGCCCTCATCTCATGCCGGAACCATCGATCCTCGCGTCGTAGACCAGGCGCTGGCCCACTATGACCTGAGACCAGATTCCATGCCGAAACCGGCGTCCACCTCTGTCGCTGCCGCACCACCGAACCCACCACCAACCTCGCTGAATCACGAAGACACCCTCCTCGACCTCCACTCGATCCTGCAGTCAGCCGCCGCCACGGCCTATGAGAACGCCGACAACCAGACCGGCCCGAATCGCAAGGTCGCGATGGGTGTGGTGCACCTGATTGAACTGGCACAGTTGAGAATGGGCCTGCTGGAGCAGCAGGTGGTAGCCGCCAGCCGTTGACGGCATCCCGGCCGATGGCGGCATTACGCATCCGCTATCGGCCAAGCGCTGATCTTTTAGATCCCATCAGGATTTCTTTACCACCCACCCATCATGCTCATTTCGCTGTTTGCGGCTGCTCCAACTGCTCTGCTTCGCGCAGGTCGGCGCTCAAACCGTCGCAACTGGCCGACCATTCGGCCAGCCAGCGAGGCAGCGCTGGCGATTGCTTGTCCAGGCCCAAGGCATCGGCAAATTCGGCCGGTGCGACACTGCCTTTTGGCCCGCGAAACAACCCGCGCATGACCACGACCCCAATCACGCGCCGGTCTTTGACAAAGCGGTGTTCGACGAAGCTCCACTTGTGGTCCCAGCCGAGCATGCGTGTGTGAATTTCAAAGCGCTCGAACAGCTTGAGTTCGCGGCGGAACTTGCCCCACACATCGCCCACGATAGGCATTGCGCGGTGCTTGAGTGCCACGCGAAACGCGCCGCTGCGAAGCACATAATCCATTCGGCCGACGTCGGCCAGGGTGAAGTAGCGGCCATTGGTGACGTGGCGGTTGAAGTCCAGGTCCAATGGCCAGACGCGCAGGGGCACCACCGTGGTGGCGAGACCGTGCACAGGGCGGCGCCACGGTCGGCGCAATAGCATCAGGAAAAGGCGAAACCATAAGTTCATGCAAAAAATACCTGCTGGAGCGGAAAGATGCCGCACTCTAGAGGCGCTGTTCGGAGTAAGGTAGATGCAGAAATGACTAATTTCATGCCGATTGCGCAAAGGGATTTTCATGCACGTCACGCTTCTCCTGGCCGAGTACAGCTCACAGGCCTCTGCCGCCCTGGCAATAGAGGTACTGGATGCGGCAAACCGCCTGGCGGCTCCTGCCGAGAAGCCCTTTACCGTGTGCATCGCCTCGTTGGATGGGCTGCCAGTGAACAATGCCCTGGGACGCCCCATGCCCGTGGATGCAAGGCTCGATACGATTGATAGAACAGACCTTGTACTGATTCCTGGTTTTCTCTTCAGCCTGCGTGAGGCCCTGCCGGCTTTTGCCCAGTACGGCAGCTGGTTGCGCCACCAGCACCGCAAGGGCGCCATCATCGCCTCCATGTGCACCGCCGCCTTCATGCTCGCCGAAGCCGGCTTGCTCGACGGTGTAGAGGCCACGACTCACTGGGCGTTCGCCGATTTTCTGCGCCGGCACTATCCGAAGGTCTGCCTGGATGAGCGCCGTATCCTTTGCGAAGACGGTCGCCTGATCAGCAGTGCCGGCGCGAGTGCCGCCATGGACCTGCTGCTGCACCTGGTTCGCCGTTTTGCCTCGTTTGAACTGGCACAACAGTGTGGCCGTTACCTGTTGGTTGACGGCGTGCGCAGCGAGCAGACGGTTTACATCAGTTGGTCGATGCCGCGTGGGCATGCGGACGAGGCGGTCATGCGCGTGCAGGACTGGATGGAGGCCAACTTCGCCGAACCCAACAGTATCGCCCAGCTGGCCGATCAATTCGGCTTCGGCGTGCGCAACTTCAAGCGTCGCTTCAAGGAAGCCACCGGCCAAACGCCGCTGACCTACCTCCAGACCCTGCGCCTGGAAAAGGCCAAGCAATTGCTGGAAACCACCCGCCTTGGTTTTGAGGTCATCACCCACCAAGTGGGCTACGAAGACAGCAATTCGTTCAGGCGGCTTTTCTGCCGGCGTGTTGGTATCTCACCCGCGCTTTTCCGAAAGCGCTTTCATCGGCTTGCGCCGAGCACGTAACAGCCCACGACTAGCGGCAACTGCACGATCGATTCCCCAGGCCTGACTCATTGGACGGCCACGTGCCCTTGAGCAGGGGGCAACGTCGCACATCGTGCTGACGGTGTTCGCCCAGAGCATGATGGGAACCACTCAACCCGCCTACCCTGCCCTCCTGTCAAAGGCGCAATCCTTGAAAACCAACCACCCGATCCCATGGGAGCACTGTACATGCCTATCGGCTTCAGGCCCGCTCAAGCCTCGGACGCGCACGACATTGCGCGCTTCTTTCAACTGACATCGGAGGGCATGGCCGATTACATATGGAGCAAGCTTGCCGCACCTGGAGAAGCCTTGCTGAGTGTCGGTGCGTCTCGCTATGCCAGGGAACAGGGCGACTTTTCCTACAAGAACTGCCTGATGGCCACTTTCGAAGGGCGCGTCATCGGCATGATGCATAGCTATGCCTTGCGCGAGACCCCTGACAGGCCTGTCGAGACAGACCCGGTCCTCGCGCCTTATGCCGACATGGAAATACCCGACACCTTATACATCTCCAGCCTGGCCCTGGATGAGGCCTGGCGCAGCCAGGGGCTGGGCGTCGAGTTTCTTCGCCACGCCCAGCAGCGCGCCGAGGACTTAGGCCTAGATGGGCTATGCCTGATCGATTACGCAGAAAACCACGGGGCACGCCGCTTCTACGAACGTCACGGTTTTCAAATCGTTAAAACCTGCCAGATCGTTCCGCACCCGATGCTGGGTGTCACCGGTGAAGCCTATTTGATGTATCGCCCTAACCACAACGTGCTCGAGAAAAGACCATGAACAAGAAACTGACCGTATTCCGCGAACTGGATATCCAACCGGTGCGCGACCTGCCCTTTTTTGAAGAGGTCGTGGAAGGCGACCCTCACACGCTGACGTCCAAGTACTATCACGATGAACAGCAGGGTCGCATTTCCGGAGAATGGGAAGCCAGCACCGGAGCGTGGCGCATCGACTACAAAGTGTGGGAATTCTGCCATGTCCTGAGTGGATGCTGCGTCATCGAGCTTGAGGGTCGCGCCCCCGTCACACTGGCCGCTGGCGACACGTTCATTATCGAACCGGGCGCCAAGGGAAAATGGACCGTGCTGGAAGACATGAAAAAGAACTTCGTGATCCTCTTGCCCACGAACTAGGCACGGGGTCACGTTGCATCCAGCTTGAGAGTCTGCTGGAACAGCAGGTTGTAGCAGCCAACAGTTGATCGCTGGCTGAAGGTCAACAGCTTCGCGGGCAAGCCACGCTCCTACCGTGTTGCGGCGGTCATCAGAGTGGTGGTCACCGCCATCCTGTAGGAGCGTGGCTTGCCCGCGAACAGGCACTCACCGGGTTGAGTTGCCTGGCCTCATGGGGCGACATTCCGCTCCATTCCTTGAAGGCGCGAGTGAAGGCGCTGTGCTCCGAATAACCCAGCAGCATGGCGATATCCACGATTTGCAGGCGTGGATCGCGCAGGTACGACAACGCCAGTTCGTAGCGGACCAGGTTCAGTTCATGGCGAAAGCTGGTGCCGGCTTCTTGCAGGCGGCGCTGTAGCGTGCGGGACGAGAGGCGCAGTTGGGGACTGATCCGCTTTATGCTCGGCTCACCCATGCACATGGCCTGGGTGATGGCCTTGCGCAGCTGTTCCACGAACTCATCCTGCTGTGGCAACTGGGCCAGCAAGCGATCCGCATGTTGTTCCAACAGGCAGACCAGCGTCGGGTCGGGGCTCTTGAAGGGCAGTTCGAGCAGTTGTGCGGAGAAACGCAAGACCGCCTCGGACTGACCGAAACGTACCGGGCAGCCGAAGAAGGCTTCGTACGGGCGGGTATCGAGGGGCCCCGCGTGATTGAGGTGGACCCGCAGCGGGTTGGCGGTTCCACGGACCAGAGCGCGGCAGAACTGCACGATGGCAACCATACCGGTTTCGTTCACCAAAGGGCCGGGCTGATACTGGCTGACATCCCAGACCAGTTCGAACCAGCCGTCGCCGTCTCGGCGAATCATGGGAATGACGTCGTACACCAGGCGAATGTAGCGTTCCAGGCGTTGCAGCGCCGTACCGAGATTACCGCAGGCCAGCATCACCGCTCCCAGCACACCGATATGCCGGGCGTTGATGGTTTGACCGAGGTGCAGTCCCAACAGCGGATCGCCCAACACGTGCGCCGCCATCACCAGCAGTCGGTCCCATTCCTCCACAGCGACGCCGCCCACACCTTCCTGGGCGGGTATGGGCCAGGGCTGCCCCAGCACCGATTCCGGCTCATGACCGAGTGCCTCCAGGTATTCGTAGAGCAGTTGCACGTAGGTTTCGGGCACCACGCGCCGATACAAGGGCTGGCTCATCGGGCCTCTTTTTTGGGGGTGGCCTGTTGTTGTTTGGCGCCAAGTGTCAAGCCGGGAGTCGGGTACCGTCAAGCCTTCCAACCGGCAGTTGCCGAGAATGACGGCACTCAAGCCACTCCAGCAGATGCCGTTCATGAACACGATCACCGATCTTCTGGCACCAGCGACAATCCAGTTCCTCTCCAACGGCTCACGTTGCATTGCCGACTTTTACCGCCCCCTGGGTGCCGGACCTTTCCCGGTGGTGGTGATGGCCCATGGGCTTGGCGGGACACGCAAGATGCGCTTGCCGGCCTTTGCCGAGCGTTTCGCTGCCGCCGGCTACGCCTGCCTGGTGTTCGACTATCGCCACTTCGGCGACAGCGAGGGCAAGCCCCGCCAACTGCTGGATATCAAGCGCCAGCTCGACGACTGGAAAGCCGCGATAGCTCACGCCCGCCAGCTCGCGGAGGTGGACCCGCAGCGGGTGGTGATCTGGGGCACCTCGTTCGGTGGCGGCCATGTGCTGGCCACCGCCGCCGCCGATGCCGGGGTGGCCGCCGTCATATCCCAATGTCCCTTTACCGACGGCCTGAGTTCCTGTCTTGCCACCGAAACCCTGGTGTCATTTCGCCTGACCGTGCTGGCCCTGGCCGACCGTATCGGCTCGTGGTTCGGCGCCAAGCCCATTCTGGTGCCACTGGCCGGTCAACCGGGCGATACGGCGCTCATGACTTCGCCGGATGCCTGGAGCGGCTATCACGGGCTGATCCCGCCAGGTGCGCAGATCCGCACCGAGGCCGCCGCGCGCTTTGCGCTGGACATCATTCGCTACTACCCCGGACGTAGGACACCTCGCATCCAGGCCCCCGTGCTGTTTTGCGTGTGCGACCCCGACAGCGTGGCACCGGCAAAGCGGACGCTGCATCACGCCCGGCGCACGCCTCGTCATGAGATCAAGCGCTATGCCCATGGGCACTTCGATATCTATGTAGGCGAAGCCTTCGAGCAGGTGGTGGCTGATCAACTCGACTTCCTCAAGCGCAACGTGCCCAGCATCCCAACAAAGAGATAAGAATATGTACGACCTTCAAGGCAAAGTGGTTCTGATCACCGGCGCGGCTGGCGGCATCGGTGCCGCCAGCGCCCGGAAACTGTACGTCCAGGGCGCTAGCCTGGTGCTCACCGATACCGCGCAGCAGGCAGTGGACACGCTGGCCCAGGAGTTCAACGACCAACGCGTGTTGCCGCTGGCCTTCGACGTCACCGACGCCGAGGCGGCAAAGGCCGTGGTGCGCCAGACGGTCGAGCGCTTCGGTCGTCTCGACGTGGCCTTCGCCAATGCCGGCATCTCCTGGCGGGGCGTACCGGCGACCCTACGCACCTGCGATGAAGCGGAGTTCCGCCGCATCATCGAGGTGGATCTGTTTGGCGTGTGGCACACGGTACGCGCCGCGCTGCCGGAGGTCGTGCGCAACCAGGGCCAGGTGCTGGTCACGTCGTCGGCCTATGCCTACTTGAACGGTCTGGCCAACGCACCCTACGCCGCGAGCAAGGCAGCGGTGGAGTCGCTGGCCCGCTCGTTGCGCGCCGAGTTGAGTGCGACCGGGGCCAGCACCAGCGTTCTCTATCCCGGCTGGACAGCGACCGCCATCGCCAAGGTTGCCTTCGGTGGCAACGCCATCGCCACCCAGTTGAACGAAACCCTGTTGCCGGCCTTTCTGCATCGGGCGATTGCACCGGAACAGGTGGCACGTGGCGTGGTGCGCGGTCTGCAAAAGCGCCAGCCGCGCATCGTTGTACCGGCTCGCTGGGCGCCTATCGCCCTGATGCGCGGCCTGTTCAACGTGTTCACGGACTGGCAGTTGGCCCGCGATGCCCGCCTGCAACGGTTGCTCCACCAGTTGGAAGAAGAAGCCGTTCGCACCCAAACCCCGGGTTGATGCCCCGCCGCTTGCTTAAGGTACCCCCATGGAAAACGAATAACCACCGGGGGATCTGGCAGTTCGTCGCGCTGGAGCAGGTGGTGGCCGCCCTGGTGGACTGCATCGAGCAGCGGCATGAGCTGGTGACGGTGCCTCGCAGCCAGAGGCTGGTGGCGAAGGCCGGCCAGGGCTCGCTCCTCCGGCCCGATCTGGAAGCGGTTCATAAAGGTGGGTGCTGGTAGCCGGCGGTCAAGGAGCTGTCAACTCACGGGGTCGACAGCGGGATGTCCAATGAGCGCTACCTCTGTCGTCTCAGCAAGCACCAGGTCGGCATTGGTGATCAAGTGCGTGTAGTCGAATCCGGCTAGCGTGACCTGGAAGGCGTGCCCATCGGCACCTGCCTCGCTACTGCGCAGGTAGGTACGGTCGTTGATTTCATCGTAGGTCATGTACAAGGTGCCATCCCGGCCGTTGCCCAAACCGGTGACGCCGAGCGCGGCGACGTCGAGCTTGTCTTCGCCCCAGATGAAGTCAGTGATCAGGTCGCTGCTGCCGGCATGGCTATCGGCGCTGCTGGTGAACACGAAACGGTCACTACCTTTGCCGCCAGTCAGCTTGTCCGCGCCCAACCCACCCGTCAAGACGTCGTCGCCGGCGTTACCTTCAAGGGTGTCGTTCCCGGCGCCACCGGCCAGGGTGTCGTTGCCCCAGTAGCCATAAAGGGTGTTGGCCTTATCGTCGCCGACCAGATTCACGGGCGTTATCGGCTGCGGGGTGGTCACAGCGGTCGCATCACTGGGTGGAGCGAATAGCACGGTGCTGGCGTTCAGCTCATTGACGTGATTCCCACTGAACAGAATCTCGAAGCGGTTACCATGAGCGTCAGCCTCCAGGGATTTAAGCGCGGTGGCATCGCCGGCCTGGTTGAGGACGACCTTCAGCGTACCGTTATAGCCGTTACCCAGCCCGGTGAAACCCAAGGCGGACACGTCAATCATGTCATGATCGGTCCCACTGAAGTCGGTGATCAGGTCGCGGCTGCTGTAGCTGCCGCTCGCCTCGTGACGATAGCTGTCGCTGAGTTGGGTATACACGAAGGTGTCGGCACCCGCGTCGCCGCTTAGGGTGTCGCCGCCGGCACCGCCCAATAGCCGGTCATTGCCCGCGCCTGCTTCGACAGTGTCGCGGCCAGGGCCGGCCTTCAAGGTTTCGCTGGCCCCTGTGCCTTCCAGGAGGTCGCTGCGCGAAGTACCGGTAATCAGTGGTTGCAGGTTGGCATCCGTAATCAGGCCGCTGTTGGCCAGGAACTGCACGGAAAAATGTCGGCCGTTCTGGTCCTGCTCGTAGTTTTCCAGAAAGTAGATGCCGCGTAGAGGCTCGCTACGAATGTGCAGGGTATCGCCATAGCCATCGCCCAAGCGGCTGAAGCCCAGGGCCGACACGTCGAGAATATCGTGGGCGGGATCAAAATGGTTGATGGCATCGGTGAACTCGCCTGTGGCTTTGATATAGCTGTCGCCGATGCGATCGAAGCGGAATACATCGTTGCCGGCGCCGCCGTACAAGGTGTCGTATCCGGCACCCGGGACCAGCACATCGTTGCCACCTCCGCTGACGATCTGGTCGTTGCCCGCCCCGCCCATCAGCAGTTCATTCGCCAGCCCACCCCGTAGGTAGTCACCGCCAGGAGTACCCTGCACGATGAGTTCGATCGGGTTCTTGCTGATCGGGCTACCGGCGCTCGTCATCTGCACATCGCCGTGCGCCGTGTGCCTGGTGACGTCGTTGAGTTCGAAAACTTGAGTCATACATGCTCCTTCCCTGCGGTTAGCCCACTGCGAGTGTGGTGTAACGCCAGTAATGCCGTTTCCTTGATGGCAATGGGCCGAATTCGATGAAGGGCTGTACGCGGCGGGTTTGAGCCCCATCGGTAGGCGGCAGCTTCAGGTTTTCGCCATTCGATGTGAAGAGTGCCCGTTGGCGGACATCTGCCTTTCGCCGCCGTGCGCTTGGGGTCGATTACGGACGCGCGGTTATCCCATCAGGCGTCGGTCAGAAAGCGTGAAAGCGCCTGCGAAAGCGCATCAAATACCAAGGTGACACGCCGTACCCGCTTGAGGTCATGGTGCATCGCAATCCAGACATCGACCGGAAAGTCCACCTGCTCGGGCAGCACGCGCACCAGCCCATGACGTCGCGCCAGTTGGCTTGCGCATACGCCAATACCCAGGCCTGCCCGCAACGATGCGAACTGGGCCAGGTGGTCATCGCTGCGCAGGACGGCGTTCTCACCCGTGCAGAAAAATCCCCGCTCTTTCAGGAATGTCTGTTCCGTCAGGCTGGTATGCTCCCCTGCCGATTTTTCCCGATCAAGTTGACGCCCGAATGGATATCGAAGAAATCAAGCTACGCCTGGCAAGGCCAGCCACAAAATTTGTCGCCGGTGGATTTCGCCCTACCCATGAGCACGATGAAAGCTGGCTGGGCAAGGTCTTCCTGTTCCGACCTGATGAGACCATTCCGGTGAACGCCGCGGGTGAGCCCATGCTGCCCTATGCGCAGTTTCACCTGCCCAGCCTGCCGTACACCTGCCCGGCACTGGCAAACGTGCGGGTGCTCACGCTCTTCGTTTCCCGGGAGTTTCCAGAGCCATTCGAACCCATGGGCGACAACTGGTTGATCAGGGAGTACGGCGATGCCGATACCCTGGTCAACAAATCGCTCTCAGTGACGGACTCCCCGCTCAAGGCTTTTCCCTTGAAGGCCGAGTTGATGGAAGACTTCCCGTTATGGGATGGCGGTGGCGTTCCCGAAGAACTTGAGGATGAAATACTCAAACTCGAGCGAGCGGGGACGATAGACAGTTACTACGACCTGATCACCCATGTTTACGAGCACAAGATCGGCGGCTATCCCTCGTTTTGCCAGTCGGGCGTTGACCCGGGGGAGGGTTTTGAGTTCGTGTTCCAGGTGTCGTCAGATGCCAAGATCCAGTTGAACGTGGTGGACAGCGGCAGCCTGATGTTCTGGAAAAACACGGCGACGGGGGAATGGCAGCTTTACTACGACTTCTATTGAGGGTGTTTTCGCCATATTGGTTGAACCGGTCCCTTCTCGTATCATCAGCGCACCCTATCTGGAATGATTTACGTGAAGTCGTCACCTGAAAGTAGTTCGCCTGCCCCTGCTGCTCCCCAAGGACCCAAATGGGATGCTGGCGAGGCTGTCAGCCAGCTCTCATGGGACGATTTGCGGATCATCAAGACCCTGAGCGATTGTGGCAATCGCGCTGACACGGCCAAGAAGCTCGGCATCAATGTCTCCACCGTGTCGCGGCGCATCTCCCAGGTTGAGAAATCGCTCGGGGTGGCGCTGTTCGATCACCGAAAGGCGGGCTACCTGCTGACGGCCGAAGGCGCGGAGTTGCGTGCACTGGCTGAACGGGTCGAGCTGGACATCGTCAGTGTCACCCGCAGGGTTTCCCGTGCCGGCCAGGGCCCCCTGGGCAAACTGCGAATCACCACCAGCGACTCGCTGCTTCTGTATTTTCTCACCCCGATCATCGCGAATTTCAAAGCCCTCAATGAAGGCATCACGATTGAAGTGCTGGTGGGCAACCAGACGTTGAGCCTGGCCAGGGATGAATCGGATATCGCCGTGCGGGCCACCCGAAAGCCGGCGGACACACTGGTGGGGCGCAAGCTGGCCAATATCGCCTGGGCCGCTTACGGCAGCGCCAGGCATACGGTCGCTGCCGATCCCTTCACCGAAGGTCAGTCATGGGTGTCCTACTCGGGAGGTCTATACGGCTTGAAGGCGACAAACCATGTCGAATGCCGGGTACCCCCGGAGCGCATCTCGTACCGCACCGATTCGGTTGCCGCCGCCAGCGCGGCCATCGCGGCCGGCCTGGGTCTGGGTTTTCTGCCCTGCATGCTCGGCGACATCACCCCGGGGTTGGTGCGCGTCGGCCCGGTGGTGCGAGAGCTGCAGGACGAGCTATGGCTGCTCACCCACCAGGACATCCGAAAGTCCTGGCGGGTCAAGGCCTTCATGACCTTCTGCGCAGCGGCCGTGGCCGACCTGAAGCCCCTCGTGGAAGGGCATCAGCCTTTCCAGGCCTCATAGGTCGTCATCCGGCCCCGATTATCGGGTCTGCGCGCCGATCACCGCCCGGCACACGATCTCGATCAGTTGCGGCCGCTGGGCGAGGCGCGATACGCCGATGATGTTACTGGCGGCCTGAGGGCGCTCCAGTCCATAGGCCGCCTTGCGCACCTTGCCGACAACAGCAAAGGCCGCGTCCATGTCCAGCACATACAGCGTCTCTTCGACGACATCCTGCAGCGTGGCGCCAAACAGGGCGAGCAGCTTGGCAATGTTGTCATAGGCGACCCGCATCTGTTCTCCCATCGAGGAGTAATCGCTCGGCCTACCGTCGGCATCCAGCGGCGCGGGGGCGACCAGGTTGCCCTCTTCGTCGTGGTTGAACTGCCCCGAAACGAAGATCTCGTTCCCTACCCGCCGCACCTGCGGATAACCGTAGCTGTCCTCCCAGGGAACGCCCCAGTAGGCGGTGTCGTCGTTGAAAGGTCGTGAAGCAGCCATTGGATTCTCCTGGCGAGTGGGATCGACGTGATCCGGGTAGCGCGGATCCTAGCACCGTGAAGACAGCCGCATAGGGTGCATTAATGCGCTTTCAAGGGCGCAAAAATGCGCCATCACTTCGAGACATGTTTCGCTATCTTTTGCTGGCACTCGGCGACAACCCGCCAAGAGCACTCTCGCCACCGTTCAGCAAAAGGGAAGAACCATGAGCCGTCCACACACTGAAACCCTGACGCCTTTCAACAGCCAACGGGTCTCCATCGGCCAGCAGCCTCAAGATGGCGACGCCTACGATGCGGTCATGGCACAGGTGAAGGAGCACGCCGGTGCCTGCGGTACGGGCGTGGACGATGCCGACACCCGGGGTGACGATTGCATCGTGTTGGCGACGGTTGAAGTGGATTTGCCCCAACGACTCAAGCCATGGCAAGTCAGCACGGCCAAGCAGTTGATGCTGGATCATTTGGATAGCGGCATATCGGTGACAGAGGTCGCACAAGCCTGCGCACTGTCACGCAGTCACTTTACGCGCATGTTCAAGGAAAGCACTCGGTTCTCTCCTCAGGAGTGGCTGCGCGAACAGCGGCTGAGCAAGAGCAAGGAGCTACTCAGCCGCTCGAGGATGCTGGTGGTGGACATCGCGCTTGAGTGCGGCTTCTGCGATCAGGCGCACTTTTCCAGAACCTTCATGAAAGCTGAAGGGATGACGCCGCGGTCCTGGAGACAACAAGCCACCTATCCGGACGCTGGCCGGGGGTCTGTACAACGATGACCGGCCGGGCCGGCCAGGAGCGCGTCCGATACCTCTACGGACCGGTTGGTACCGCTGGATCTGCCGAGAGGTTGAAGGTCAAACGCTTCGCGGGCAAGCCCGGCTCCTACGGCATGTTGGCGCTCATCGGATGGGTGATCGCCTCTATCCTTTAGGAGCCGGGCTTGTCCGCGAACAGGCCAGTCGCCTCAGCGCAAAACGCCCGTCATGTCATGGCGGTGGCTAACCCGCTCAGGCCGAGATGATCGCCTGCAACACCTGCTTGAAGTTCGCTACCTGCTCATCCTCGAACTGGCTGAACACCCGCTCCTGCTGCTCGCGGGCAATGGCCCACAGCGCCTCGGTCTGGTCGATGCCGGCCACGGACAACCGCACACGCCCTTGCGTCTCGGTGACCAGCCCCTTGCGGCACAGGTTGGCAATCGCCTCTTCCACCTCCCGCTGCGGCATCGCCACTTCCCGCAGCAGCTCGGCCTGGCTCAGACCGGCGTCGTTCTCCAGCACCATCAGCATCCGTGCTTCGCTGGTACGCAGGCCGGTCGCCAGTTGGCGTGGCTGATAGTTGCTCTGGTAGCAACGCACCGCCTGGGTCATCAGGTAGTAGAGGTTGTCGCGCAGGCGGCCCTGGAAGTGGCTGCTCGGCCGCTGCGCCAGGTCCGGCTGGGTGATACGGGTGTGCGGCAGCACCATCGAGTAGGCGCCCTGGTGATACAGCAGCGGTGCGCGGCCGAAATCGTCGAAGGCAATGACCTTGCCGATCAGGATCCAGTGATCGCCGCCGTCGACCATCTGGTACTTTTCACAGCGAAAGCGTGCCGAGCAGTCGGCCAGCAGCGGTGCCCCGCCCTCGCCCACTTCATGCTCGACGTCGGCGAAGCGATCGTCCTTGCTGCGGGCGAAGTGATTGGAATGGTCGATCTGGTCGGCCGCCAGGATGTTCACCGCGAAATGGCTGGCCTGTTCGAACACCTCCAGGCTGCCCGAGCGCTTGTCCAGGCTCCAGAGGATGAGCGCCGGCTCCAGCGACACCGAGTTGAAGCTGTTGGCGGTGACACCGACCCGGCGACCGTCGGCGGTGGCGGCGGTGACCACGGTCACGCCGGTGGCGAAGTTACCCAGCGCACGGCGAAACGCGCGCGAATCGAATTCAGCAGACATGCAAGACTCCCGGAGCCGCCACACCGGCAGCCCCTCGATTGTTGTTATGGATGGAGCGGTTTCAGACCATGCTCGGATCGGGTTCCAGGCCCATCAGCTCGCGGCCGAGGATCTGCGTGCAGACGTCGTAGTCGGTGTAGGCATGCGCGCCGGTCATGTGCGAGTCGCGCCACAGCCGTTGCAGCTCGTTGGACTCCATCCACGCCCCGCCCCCGGCGGCTTCGAACAGCCGGTCGACGGCCTGGATGCACATCTTCACCGCGTAGCCCTGGTTGGTCCGCCAGAAGGCCAGGGTCTCGCGGCTCGGGTAGCGATGCGCTTCGCTGTGCTCGGCGTGCTCGGTCCAGGTCTTTTCCAGGAAGGCCCGTGCAGCGGCCACCTGGTGGGTGGATTCGGCCAGGCGCATCAGCGCCGGGGTGGCGGCGCCGACCTGGGCACCGGTATAGGCCCGCACGCGGTTGCGGGTCTTTTCCTTGAAGGCTTCGAGCATGCGCTCGGCCACGCCCAGGCTGACGGTGGCGAAACCGCTGGCGAAGTACGGACGGTACGGCGAGTAGAAGATCTTGCTGTCCGGGTACAGGCCGAAACCGTCTGACTTGCCTTCCATCATGTCCTTGGCTTTCTGGATGCGATGGTTGGGGACGAACACGTTGTCGACGATCAGGGTCTTGGTACCGCTGCCCTTGATGCCGGCGGAGAACCAGTCGTCACGGATTTCGTAGTCGCTGCGCGGCAGCACGGCGAAGCAATAGTCCTGGCCGCCTTCGCTGTTGAGCCGGCGGCAGCCGAGGATCGCCCATTCGGCATGGTCGCAACCGCTGCTCCAGCCCATCTGGCCGCTGAACATCACCCCGCCCTCGACTTCTTCGACCTTGCCGAACGGCGCGATCGAGCTGCTGGCGGTGGCATCGGGGTTTTCGCCCCAGATCTCGTCCTGCATCTGCTTGGAGAACATCGCCATCTGGTGGCTGTGGGTGCACAGCAGGCTCATCGCCCAGGCGGTGCTGGCACAGGCACCCGCCAGCAGGGCGATGCAGTCGCAGAACTGCGGCAGGGAGATTTCCAGGCCACCGTAGACCTTGGGCAGGAACGCCCGGTGCAAGCCGATCTGCTTGAGCAGGGCAATGTTTTCGGCGGGGACCTGGCGGTCCTTTTCCGCCTGCGCGGCATTGGCGGCGATGGTCGGCAGAATGGCCTTGAGGTCTTCGAGCAGCGGGTTGGGCTGTTTCATGGGGGGGTACCGAATTATTATTGGACTCCCCTCCAGTATTTCCCGCAGCCCCCGCTGGGAAAATGGACGTTCCACAGGGCCGATTGTACTTTTCACGACCCCCTGGCCACCCCGACGTCTGTCACGGCTCGATGGCTTTCAGCTCGTCGAGCAGCTCGTGCAGCAGTGCCAGCTTGTCTTCGCCCAGGCGCGACACCAGGCGCTGGTAGTTCAACTCCATGTCATCGGCCATCTCGACAAACCGCCGCTGACCGGCCTCGGTCAGGGCGACGAACATGCGTCGCTGGTCCTCGCTGGATTTGAAACGGCGCACCAGTCCGTCGCGCTCCATGCGCACCAGCACCCCGGACATGCTCGGCTTGAGGATGCAGGCCTTCTCGGCCAACTGGTAACTCTCCAGCTCACCGTTCTGGCGCAGGATGCGGATGATCCGCCACTGCTGCTCGGTCAGATCGTGGGCGTTGAGCGACGGACGGAAAAAGGCCATCGCGGCTTCGCGGGCCTGGAGCAACGAAAGGGTCAGTGAGGGACGTGGCACGGGCATCTTCAGGACAAGGTCAGTGAAAGGCCGATCAGCTTACGAGCCGGCGACAGGCGGTGGCAAGCGACACTGGCACCGTTCATGGAAAGTACCAGCGCTTGCCCGGAAAAGGCATTGGCCGTCGTTCCGGGCGCCGCCACGATAACGGCACAACAGGCTCTCACCCCAAGGCCGCACCATGCCGTCATCCTCTGAAACCGCCCTGACGCTGTCGGTACTCGCCCGGCGTCATCTGCGCATAACGCTGGAAGAACCGGCTGAAATAGGCCGGGTCCTTGAAGCCGAGCTGGTAGCAGATCTCGTTGGCCGAATGACCGGTGAACAGCAGCAGGCGCCGCGCTTCCTGCATCAGGCGCTCGAGCACCAGGCGTTTGGAAGACAGGTCGGCGATGCGCCGGCAAATGTCGTTCAGCCGCGCCTCGGTCACGCCCAGGCGCTCGGCGTAGGCCGCCAGCGGCAGGTGCTCGAGGTAATGGGCCTCGATCAGCGCGTTGAAGCGGTGAAACACCTGCAGGTCCTCATGCCGCGCCGGTTGCGCCGTGAGCGAATGCGCCGACAGCCGCAGCAGGCTGATCAGCACCAGCCGCGTCAGGGCATGCAGCGCGGGCGCACGACCGCTGGCCTGTCCTTCGATCTCTTCCCTGAGCGCGTCGAACATCAGCTCCAGGCGCCTGGCCTCGGCCAACTGCTCGCCTTCGAGCCGGTCCAGGGCGACGCAGGCCGGGGCCATCGGCGGTGGCGGCGCGAGCGCCGGGTCTTCTTCGAGCAGTTGCCAGACCAGTTGCTGGCGCACGGTCAGCACGTGCCCGTCGGCGTCGAACTCGGTGACGAAAGAATGCGGAATGGTCGGCGGCGTAAGGAAGAACATCGGCCCGCTTTCGACGAACTGGCGGTCGTCCAGGTACACCCGTACCGCACCGCTCTTGACGTAGTGCACCTGGAAAAAGCGGTCGTGCCGGTGCACCGGCATGTTGCGGCCGAAGAACCCGGCCAGGTTGCTCAGGCGGTCGTAGTGGATCTCGGCATCGCTGTAGCGCTGGTCGTAGACCTGCCCGATGTTGATGTTGGGGATGGGCGAACGTTCGCTGCGCATCAGGGAATTCCTTGTTGTTATGGCTGCATGCTGCGCGCTTTTACCGGCTTTGAACAGTTGGCCGGACGCAACCTGGCTTGACGATCGTTAACATCTTAATTATAACGTTAACACATTAACAATATCGGGCCCCAGGCCCCTCCAGGAGATCGAGATGCCCCGAAGCCTGTACGACACGGCCCACGGAACGCTGTTCGGCATCGCCCTGAACTACCAAGGCCTGCTCGCCCAGCGCCTGCCCGAGTTCAACGCGGCGCCTTACAAGGAACCACCGGTCAAACCGGTGCTGTTCATCAAGACGCCCAACACCCGCAACCAGCACGACGGTACCGTCGAACATCCCGCCGGCGAGCGCCTGCAGCCGGGCCCGGCCCTGGCCGTGGTGATCGGCAAGCGCGCCAGCCGGGTCAGCGAGGCCCAGGCCCTGGAGCATGTGGCCGGCTACACCATCGCCAACGAATTCAGCCTGCCGGAAGACAGCTACTACCGCCCGGCGGTCAAGGCCAAGTGTCGCGACGGTTTCTGTGCCCTCGGCCCGGTGCTGGTACCGCCCCAGGACGTGCCCAACCCGCAGACGCTGACCATCAAGCTGTGGGTCAACGGCGCAGTCGTGCAGGAAAACACCACCGCCAACCAGGTGCGTGGCGTGGCCAGGCTGATCGCCGAACTGAGCGAGTTCATGACCCTGGATGTCGGCGACGTACTGATCACCGGCACCCCGGAAGGCCGCGTCGATGTGCAGCCGGGGGACCGGGTCGACGTCGAGATCACAGGTCTGGGACGCCTGACCAACCACATCGTCAGCGAACAGGAGCCACGCCCATGAAACACGCCCGTATCCAGTTCGAAGGCGCCGTGCATGCGGTGCTGGTCGACGCTGACCACAGCGTGCGCCTGGAAGACGGCCGCGTGCTCGGCGAGCAGCAGGTCACCTGGCTGCCACCGGCCACCGGCAACATGTTCGCCCTGGGCCTGAACTACGCCGACCACGCACGCGAGCTGGCCTTCACCCCGCCGACCGAGCCTCTGGCGTTCATCAAGTCGCCGGGCACCTACACCGGCCACAACCAGCAGACCTGGCGCCCGGACGGCGTGACCTACATGCACTACGAGTGCGAGCTGGTCGCGGTGATCGGCAAACCGGCGAAGAACGTCAAGCGCGAGGACGCCCTGCAGTACCTGGCCGGCTACACCGTGTGCAACGACTACGCCATCCGCGACTACCTGGAAAACTACTACCGCCCCAACCTGCGGGTGAAGAACCGCGACGCCACCACCCCGGTCGGCCCGTGGATCGTCGATGTCGCCGATGTGCCGGACCCGTCGAACCTGAAACTGCGCACCTGGATCAATGGTGAACTGAAGCAGGAAGGCACCACGGCGGACATGATCTTCGACATCCCGTACCTGATCGAATACTTCTCCAGCTTCATGACCCTGCAGCCGGGCGACATGATCGCCACCGGCACGCCGGAGGGCCTGGCCGACGTGGTGCCGGGCGATGAAGTGGTGGTGGAAGTGGAAGGCGTGGGCCGCCTGGTCAATCGAATCGTCAGTGAAACTGACTTCTTCAAGAACAACAAGGCATGAGCAGCATGATCAAGCACTGGATCAACGGCCGTGAGGTCGAGAGCAAAGACACCTTCATCAACTACAACCCGGCCACCGGCGAAGCGATCGGTGAAGTCGCCAGCGGCGGCGCCGAGGAAGTCGCCCAGGCCGTGGCTGCGGCCAAGGAAGCCTTTCCGAAGTGGGCCAACACCCCGGCCAAGGAACGCGCCCGGCTGATGCGCAAGCTCGGGGAGCTGATCGACCAGAACGTGCCGCATCTGGCCGAGCTGGAGACCCTGGACACCGGCCTGCCGATCCACCAGACCCGGAACGTGCTGATTCCACGCGCCTCGCACAACTTCGATTTCTTCGCCGAAGTCTGCACCCGCATGGATGGCCACACCTACCCGGTCGACGACCAGATGCTCAACTACACCCTGTACCAGCCAGTGGGTGTCTGTGGCCTGGTGTCGCCGTGGAACGTGCCGTTCATGACCGCCACCTGGAAGACCGCGCCCTGCCTGGCGCTGGGCAACACTGCGGTGCTGAAGATGTCCGAGCTGTCGCCGCTGACCGCCAACGAGCTGGGCCGCCTGGCGGTCGAGGCCGGCATTCCCAACGGTGTGCTGAACGTGATCCAGGGCTACGGCGCGACCGCCGGCGACGCGCTGGTGCGTCACCCGGACGTGCGGGCGATCTCCTTCACCGGCGGCACCGCCACCGGCCGGAAGATCATGCAGACCGCGGGCCTGAAGAAGTACTCCATGGAACTGGGCGGCAAGTCGCCCGTGCTGATCTTCGAAGACGCCGATCTGGAACGTGCACTGGACGCCGCGCTGTTCACCATCTTCTCGCTCAACGGCGAGCGTTGCACCGCCGGCAGCCGGATCTTCATCCAGGAAAGCGTCTACCCGCAATTCGTCGCCGAGTTCGCTGCACGGGCCAAACGCCTGATCGTCGGTGACCCGACCGATCCGAAGACCCAGGTCGGCTCGATGATCACCCAGCAGCACTACGACAAGGTCACCGGCTACATCCGCATCGGCATCGAGGAAGGCGCCACCCTGCTCGCCGGTGGCCTGGAGCGCCCGGCCAACCTGCCGGCGCACCTGGCAAAAGGTCAGTTCATCCAGCCGACCGTGTTCGCCGACGTGAACAACAGCATGCGCATCGCCCAGGAAGAGATCTTCGGCCCGGTGGTCTGCCTGATCCCGTTCAAGGACGAAGCCGAAGCGCTCAAGCTGGCCAACGACACCGAGTACGGCCTGGCCTCCTACATCTGGACCCAGGACATCGGCAAGGCTCATCGCCTGGCCCGCGGCATCGAGGCCGGCATGGTGTTCATCAACAGCCAGAACGTGCGCGACCTGCGTCAGCCGTTCGGCGGTGTGAAAGGCTCGGGCACCGGCCGCGAAGGCGGCCAGTACAGCTTCGAGGTGTTCGCCGAGATCAAGAACGTGTGCATCTCCATGGGCAGCCACCACATCCCGCGCTGGGGCGTGTAACTTGATCCTGCTGGAGCCGGCCCGGCCGGCTCCTACCGCCGACGCGGGCCTACAACAACAATCAACTACCGGAGAACCCCATGGGCAAGCTCGCTCTGGCCGCCAAGATCACCCACGTGCCGTCCATGTACCTGTCCGAACTGCCCGGCCCACGCCAGGGCTTCCGCCAGGCCGCCATCGACGGGCATCACGAGATCAGCCGACGCTGCCGCGAACTGGGCGTGGACACCATCGTCGTGTTCGACACCCACTGGCTGGTCAACGCCAACTACCACGTGCTCTGCAGCCCGCACTTCGAGGGCGTCTACACCAGCAACGAGCTGCCGCACTTCATCAGCAACATGCCCTACGCCTTTCCCGGCAACAGTGAACTGGGCAAGCTGCTGGCCGACACCTGCAACCGCTTCGGGGTCGAGACCATGGCCCACCACGCCACCACCCTGGGCCCGGAATACGGCACGCTGGTGCCGATGCGCTACATGAACCAGGACCAGCATTTCAAGGTGGTCTCGGTCTCGGCCCTGTGCACCTCGCACTTCCTCGCCGACAGCGCGCGCCTGGGCTGGGCCATGCGCAAGGCGGTCGAGGACCACTACGACGGTACCGTGGCGTTTCTCGCCAGCGGCTCGCTGTCCCATCGCTTTGCCCAGAACGGCCAGGCGCCGGATTTCGCCACCAAGGTCTGGAGCCCGTTCCTGGAAACCCTGGACAACCGCGTGGTGAAAATGTGGGAAGACGCCGAATGGGCGGACTTCTGCGCGATGCTCCCGGAATACGCCGCCAAGGGCCACGGCGAAGGTTTCATGCATGACACGGCGATGCTGCTCGGTGCACTCGGCTGGTCGGCCTATGACGGCCATGTCGAAGTGCTGACCCCGTACTTCGGCTCCTCCGGCACCGGGCAGATCAACGCCCTGTTCCCGGTCACGCCCCAGGACGGTTCGGCGATCCCCGCCGCCCAGGCCTCCAACCCCGCGTCGGTCGGCCTTGCCAACCGCCTTTGACTCCAGGAGCCGCTCATGCCCCATCTGGTATTGCTCTACACCCCGGACCTTGAGGCCGAGGCCGATATCCCGTCGCTGTGCCGACGCCTGGCCGACACCATGCTCCAGGCCCGCGACGAAAGCGGCAAGGCGGTGTTTCCCACCGGCGGCACCCGGGTGCTGGCCTACC
Organism: Pseudomonas sp. Tof1; assembly: GCF_055390395.1. Lineage (NCBI taxonomy): Bacteria > Pseudomonadati > Pseudomonadota > Gammaproteobacteria > Pseudomonadales > Pseudomonadaceae > Pseudomonas > Pseudomonas sp. Tof1. Next base: position 4,086,361 of record NZ_AP024344.1, read on the forward strand.
CCGCCGCGCATTGCGCGGTGGCCGACGGCCGGGGTGACTACGGCTTTCTCTACGCCAACCTGCGCATGGGCCAAGGGCGCAGCCGGGCCGTGCACAGTGCGGTCGGCGACAGCCTGCTGGCGGTGCTGAAGGAAGTCCTGGACCCGCTGGTAAAGCGACGACCGATCGGCATCACCCTGCAGATCGACGAAAGCCAGGCCCAGGTCTACGACGGCAAGCACAGCAGCCTGCACCCGCTGTTCAACGGCCGCGCCTGAGCCCATCCCGTCTCATCCCATAAAAAGTACAAGACCATGAGCACGCCCCACTCCGCCTCGACCCTGTGCGCGGCACAGGACCCTGCTGCCAGCGCTCACCGCCAGGTGACCTGGCGACTGATTCCACTGCTGCTGGTGTGCTACCTGTTCGCGCACCTGGACCGGATCAATATCGGCTTCGCCAAGATGCAGATGGCCGCCGACCTGCACCTGAGCGATACGGTCTACGGCCTGGGTGCCGGGCTGTTCTTCATTGCCTACGCGCTGTTCGGCGTGCCGAGCAACCTGGCGCTGGAGCGGATCGGGCCACGGCGCTGGATCGCCACGCTGATGGTGGTGTGGGGCGCGCTGTCGACCAGCATGCTGCTGATCGACAGCAGCGGCGTGTTCTACCTGTTGCGCTTTGCCCTGGGGGCGGCCGAGGCCGGCTTCTTCCCAGGCATTCTGGTGTACCTCAACCGTTGGTATCCGGCCGGGCGCCGGGCGCAGGTGACCGCGCTGTTCGCGATTGCCGTGCCCCTGGCGGGCGTGGTCGGCGGACCGCTGTCCGGTGCCATTCTCAGCCTCATGCACAACACCGCCGGCCTGGCCGGCTGGCAATGGATGTTCCTGCTTGAGGGCGCGCCGGTGATCCTGCTCGGCCTGCTGGTGCTGGCGGTGCTGCCGGAGCATTTCGAAAGCGTGGCCTGGCTCGACGACGGGCAGAAAGCCGCCCTGCGCGAGGCATTCGGCCGCGAGGAACAGCGCAAGGTGGTCACCTCCTTCGCCGGCCTGCTGGCGAACCGGGCGATCTGGCTGCTGGTGGCGATCTATTGCGCGGTGATGCTGGCGGTCAACACCCTGGCGTTCTGGATGCCGAGCCTGATCCATGGCGCCGGCATCGGCAACGACGCCAGCGTCGGCCTGCTCAGCGCACTGCCGTACCTGATCGGCTGCGTGTTCATGCTCGCCTGCGGCCGCTCTTCGGACCGTCGCCGGGAGCGCCGCTGGCACCTGTGCGTGCCGCTGCTGATGGCCGCCTTCGGCATCGCCCTGGCCGGCCTCGCACCGGAGCAGCCGCTACCGGTGATGGCCGGGCTGATCATCGCCGGCATGGGCGCCAGCGCCGCTCTGCCGATGTTCTGGCAACTGCCGCCGGCCTACCTCAATGACCGGACCCAAGGCACCGGCATCGCCCTGATCAGTTCCCTGGGCAGCATCGCCTCGTTCCTCACCCCCTACTTCATCGGCTGGATGCGCGACACCACCCACAGCCCGAGCCTGGCCCTGCACATCCTGGCCCTGTTCATCGTCTTCGGCGGCCTGCTGGTGCTGCGCACCCGGGCCGCCACCGTCAACCCTTGAAAGAGATTGCCTCCATGCTCGACTCCACCTTGATCCAGCAAGCCGCCGCCCGCCTCGACCAGGCCGAACGTTCGCGCGAACAGGTCCGCCAGTTCTCGCTCGACCACCCCGGCATCACCATCGAGGACGCCTACGCGATCCAGCGCGCCTGGGTCGCGAAAAAGATCGAAGGCGGCCGCAAGCTGGTCGGCCACAAGATCGGCCTGACCTCGCGTGCCATGCAGGTGTCGTCGAACATCACCGAGCCGGACTACGGCGCGTTGCTCGACGACATGTTCTTCGACGAAGGCAGCGACATTCCCTTCGAGCGCTTCATCGTCCCGCGGGTCGAAGTGGAGCTGGCGTTCATCCTCGGCAAGCCGCTCAAGGGCCCCAACTGCACAGTGTTCGACGTGCTCGACGCCACCGAGTGGGTGATCCCCGCCCTGGAAATCATCGATGCGCGCATCCAGCAGATCGACCCGCAGACCAAGGCCACGCGCAAGGTCTTCGACACCATCTCCGACAACGCCGCCAACGCCGGCGTGGTCATGGGTGGCCGCGCCGTACGACCGACCGACATCGATCTGCGCAAGGTGCCGGCGGTGCTGTACCGCAATGGCGTGATCGAGGAATCCGGCGTCAGCGCCGCGGTGCTCAACCACCCGGCCAAGGGCGTGGCGTGGCTGGCGAACAAGCTGGCACCGTACGACGTCACTCTGCTGCCTGGACAGATCATCCTCGGTGGCTCGTTCACCCGTCCGGTCGCCGCCAACCCTGGCGATACCTTCCACGTCGACTACGACCTGCTCGGCAGCATCGCCTGCCGCTTCGTCTGAACCGGAGGACACGCTCATGCTGATCAATACCTTCAAGGCTCGCCTCAAAGCCAGGGAGCCACAGATCGGCCTCTGGCTGGGGCTGGCCGATGCCTACTGCGCGGAACTGGCGGCCAATGCCGGTTTCGACTGGCTGCTGATCGACGGCGAACACGCCCCGAACGACCTGCGCAGCCTGCTCGGCCAGTTGCAGGCGATGGCGCCCTACCCGTCACAGCCGATCATCCGCCCGGTCATCGGCGACACCGCGCTGATCAAGCAGGTGCTGGACATCGGCGCGCAGACCCTGCTGGTGCCGATGGTCGAGACCGCGGAGCAGGCACGGGAACTGGTCCGCGCCATCAGCTACCCGCCCAAGGGCATTCGCGGCGTGGGCAGCGCCCTGGCCCGGGCCTCGCGCTGGAACACGCTGCCCGGCTACCTGGACAAGGCCGATGAGCAGATGTGCCTGCTGGTGCAGATCGAGAACCGCGAGGGCCTGGCCAACCTCGACGAAATCGCTGCGGTCGAGGGCGTGGACGGGGTGTTCATCGGCCCGGCCGACCTGTCGGCGTCGATGGGCCATCGCGGCAATCCGGGCCATCCGCAAGTGCAGGCGGCGATCGAGGATGCCATCCTGCGGGTGGGCAAGGCTGGCAAGGCGGCGGGGATTCTGAGTGCGGACGAGACACTGGCTCGACGCTACCTGGCACTGGGCGCACTGTTCGTCGCGGTGGGCGTCGACACCACGGTGCTGATGCGTGGATTGCAGACGCTGGCGGCGCGTTTCAAGGAAACCGGACAACCCGCAACGTCGGGGGGTGGGGTCTACTGACTGTTGGTTTTCCGAGGGTGGTGCCAGTAACACCACCCAACCCGACTCAAATGGCGTTGTTAGTGACGACAATAAGTCCCTGGGAGCGGGCATGCCCTGCAATCATCTGGTCATAGGGACCAATGGGCTGTCCAACCCTGGCCAACTCTGCACGAAGCTGGCCAGTGTGTACCGCTGCGGCCTGATCATAAGCCAGCACCTCCAGGCGTGCTGCAAAGCCCTCGACATCAGCCAGGTTGCGCTCAGGGTTCGAGGATTTTTCAGCGCCGTAGATCAGCTCCATCAACGTGACAGTGCTGATGCACGAGCACCTCACCCCTAACGATTGCCACACACTTTGCCGTATAGCCCTTCCTCCAGCCTTAACAGAATTGAACATCCGCAGCCCATGAGAACCGTTCTCAGGGGTTTAGTGTCTATACTCACGCTAGCCGTTGAACCATACCCTTCCTTGATCACCCCACAGCTCACCAGGCCCAAGACGTGAAGTATTCGGTACTTGTTGCAGTGCTGTTCTGCCTGCTGCCCGGCACTCCCGCCAGGGCCGAGCACTATCAGGTCGTCACCGAGGAGTGGGCGCCGTACAACTATCTGGAGAACGGCCAACTCACCGGCATGGCCACGGAGGTGGTACGGGGCATCATGGCAATGACCGGCGACGAGTTCGACATGATGATGGTGCCCAGCATGCGCGCCACCCGTTCCTTGCAGAACCAGCCCAGGACCATCATGTATTCGCTGTTTCGCACGGCGGAGCGCGAGCCCTTGTACAAATGGGTCGGGCCCATCGCGGAGGAATCCATTCATCCCTACCAGTTGGCCAATACGCGGCAGCCGGTGACTACCCTGGAGCAACTGATGCAGGCTCCACGCATCACCACCCGGCATGCCGGCCTGATCCCCGACACCCTGCAGGCGCAGGGCTTCCAGAACCTCGAGAAAAGCGCCACCGGGAGCCAGCAGCTCTATCGCATGCTGCTGGCCGGACGCACCGAGATCGTCGTCGGCGACACCGATGCCGGCGTGGCCTACTACTGCCGCCAGTTGGGCATCGAGCCCGGCACACTGCGGCAGGTTCCCATCGAGCTGTACCGGTCCTCACTCTACATCGCCTTCAGCCTCGACTCCGACGACCAGGTGGTCGCCAACTGGGCTCGCGCACTGGAACACATGCGTCAGTCAGGCGAGCTGGAGCGCATCCAGAATCGCTACAGGGCGGCTGCCGGGCCGTGAGCGGCACACGGCGCTGCGTGCAGGTGCTTTACCCCCGCCCTGTTCACCCCGCACCATAACGCCTTCGCACTCAAGGAGAACGTCGCGCATGTTCGGCACCCTACTCGGCAAACTCTTCAATCGCCCGCTGACCGAAGAAGAGTTCGCCCGGAAGTTCATCCAGGCCGCTCGTCAGGCCGGCTATGGCGACCACCTCGAATACGTGCCCGATGAGTTTCGGCTGCTGCACGGCAACGGTGGCTACTTCAACCTTCACAACGCGTTTCGCGACTACCAGAAGGCTGAGAAGCCGAAGAAGGCCGCCGTACTCGACGGCTACGTGGCCACGCTGCTCAACACCAAGAGCAAGACCCCGCAAACCTTCGCACAGGTCCGCCCCGCGCTGCGGCCGGTCATTCGCAACCTCGGCATGCTGGATGAAGTGCGCCTGCATCATGTTCGCAGCGAAGGCTGGGCAGCCCCCTACACGGTGGTCCACCGCGCCCTGGGCAAGGACTGCGTGATGCTGCTGGCGGTCGATTCCCCCGAATCCACGGCCACCTTGACCAAGGGGCCGGAGGAAAGCTGGGGCGTGACCTTCGACGAAGCCTTGTCGAGCGCGGTGCAGAACCTGCGGGAAACGACGCCGGAGGCCTTCGAACCCATCATCCCGGGGCTGTATCTGGGTCGCTGGGGCGACGGTTACGACATCAGCCGGGTGCTGCTGCCGGATGTCCTGCAGCGTGCCCCGATCAAGGGCCGCCCGGTGTTCATGATCCCCACCAACGACGTGCTGATGGTGACCGGCGACAAGGACGAGCAAGGCATGGCCCAGATGGTCGAGGTCAGCTTCAAGGCGATGGAAAACGGCCGGGCCGTCTCCAGCCAGATCTACACCTACCAGGAGCAGGACATCGTCCCCTTCCAGGCCGGGAACGAAGCGCTCAAGGCGCGTCTTGCCACCCTGGAACACCTGCTGCTGCAGGGTACCTACCACACGCAGAAGGAACTGCTCGACAAGATCCATGAAGAGCAGCAGGAAGACGTGTTCGTGGCCTCCTACATGCTCTACCAGCGCTCGGAGGACGACAGCCGGACCTTCTCGATGTGCAGTTGGACACAGAGCGTCGACAGCCTGCTGCCCCAGACCGACCGGGTGGTCCTGGTCGAGCCGCAGGAGGATGGCAGCGCCCGGACCCAGGTGTTCGCATGGGATGAGCTGGTGCCCAGGGTCGCAACGCTGCTGACACCGGCCAGTGTCTATCCTCCGCGCTATCGCACGACCGGCTTTCCCACCAGCGAGCAGTTACAGGAACTGACGCCGCTGGGTTGATGCCAGCGAGTGCGTGGCCCGCCGGGCCGATCACCAACCGTGCAAGCGTCCCCACCGCCGCAGGCTCCCGTCCTCTTCCAGGGCCTCATAGCCGGGGAACTGGGCACCCGTGGCGCAGGCATGGTTCGGCAGGATGCGCAAACGGGTACCGATCGGGTAGCGCTCCAGCACATCGCACTCGACCGACTCATGGGACGCGACGCCGTGCTCCTGGTTGGTACTGCTCAGCAGCAGGCCTTCGATAGGCGTCCCATCAGCGGCACAGACCTGCCCATAGCCAAAGTCCCGGGCCTGGGACTGGGTACCACGGTCGCGACTCATGGCCATCCACCCCGAGTCGGTGATGATCCAACCCTTCTGCGGCTGATGACCGATGACGGTGGTCAACACACTCAACGCCAGCTCAGGCATCGCGCAGACCCCGATGTTGAGCATCACCAGATCGAAGAACACATAGACACCCGCACGCAGTTCGGTGACACCCGCCAGATCCGCGGCACTCAATGCCGTCGGCGTGGACCCCACACTCACCTCGGGGCATGGCAACCCTGCCGCGCGAATGGCTTGTGCCGCCGCCACGCACTCGCGACGCTCGACTTCGGCCAGGGCCTGCAAGGCCTGCGGGGTGTCGAGCTTGTAGCTTTCGCCGGCATGGGTCAGAACCCCAACCAGAGTCACGCCGCCGTCGTGCAGGACCTTGGCGATCTCTATCAGCAACGGATCGTCGCTGCGCACTCCCGAGCGATGATGATCGCTGTCGATTTCGATGTAGACCTCGAAGCTGGCGCGGTGGCTACGGGCAAAGTCCACCATGGCCTGGGCGCCCAGCACGCTGTCGGTGATGATTTTCAGCGAGCAGCCCCGACGGCGAAGTGCCCAGGCCTGGTCGAGCTTGCTCGGGGCCATGGCCACGGCGTAGAGAATGTCCGTGATGCCGTCCGCGAAAAAGGCCTCGGCCTCCCTGAGCGTCGACACGGTAATCCCGCTGGCTCCGGCAGCGATCTGTGCCCGAGCCACCTGCAGACACTTGGAGGTTTTGACGTGAGGCCGCAAACGCACACCCAGCCTGTCCGCCCGGGCCTGCATGCGCGCAATGTTGCGGTGCATGCGGGCGACATCGATGATCGCGGCGGGGGTGTTCAGGGTTTCGAGCGACGCACTCATGGCTGATCTCCAGGGGGATGGTGAGCGCTGAAAACTAATACAGACACCCCATTCCCTGGTTAACGTCCCATTATCCATACGTTAAGCTCAGCTACATGATCAGCATCCCCGACCTGCAGTTGATGACCACCCTCGCCCGCTCCAGATCGCTGAGCGAGGCGGCTCGCCATCTGCAGGTGACTGCGCCAGCACTCTCGATGCGCCTGCGCAAGCTCGAGGCGGACCTGGGAGTACGTCTGGCGAACCGGGATGCCCGCTGCCTGAGGCTGACCGAGGAAGGTGAGCGGCTGGCGCAGGAAGGCCTGCAGTTGCTGCGGCAACTGGAGGAGTTGTCCGATTCGATGGTGTCACCCGACGGGGGACTGAGGGGCCACCTCAAACTGGCAGCCCCTTTCGGGTTCGGTCGCTTGCGCATCGCCCCCATCATCGCGCGCTTTGCCAAATTGCACCCGCGGCTCAGGCTCGAACTCGATCTGCGCGAAGCACCCTGGGCGGCTCGACACAACTGCGATGCCGTGATCCATATCGGCCCCATCAGCGACAGCTCGTGGACGGCGCAGACCCTGGCCAGCAACGAGCGCTGGCTCTGCGCTTCCCCCGGCTACCTGAAGCAGTACGGTGTGCCTCGACATCCCGACGAACTGGACCGGCACCGCTGCATTTCGATTCGGGAAAACCATGAACCGGCGACGGTCTGGCAACTGCGCAAAGGGCAGCTTCAGGCAACCCTGCCTATCACACCGGCGATGGTGACCAACGATGGCGGCGTGGCCCGTCGCTGGGCGGAACAGGATCTGGGGCTGGTGCTCAGATCGCAGTGGGATGTCGCCGAATCCCTGGCCAGCGGGTCATTGCTGCGGGTGCTGGCCGACTGGCAGTTCGAGTCCGCACCGATCCTGTTGCTGGTGCCAACGCGCAAGCAGCGTTCTGGCAAACTGCAAGCCCTGTGCAGCTTTCTCGGCGACTCGCTGCGTACGCCTGGCGGATCTGCGGACAGATAAGTCGGCATCACCCAGGCCACCGGCCGGTGGCACTGTACAGGACGCCCGGAGGGTTTAAGGCCCATGATGCCCTGGCCGTGGCCATCCCCTCACCCACAAGGGATGGCCCGGCCTTGGCTTACTGGGCCGCGCCCCGGTCCTTGACGCTCAGCGAGTACTTCAGGGCCCGCTGCTGCTGGACACGTACATCCGGCAGGCCAATGGTTTCCGGGTTGGCGAAACCGGTGGGGGTACCGGAGCCAGCCGGAATATTGATGGCATCGAACAGGAAGCTGAAACCCTGCTTCAGTGCAGACTGGGCCACACCGTGACAGCCCATGCAACCGCCCATGGTCAGGCTCTGGCTGCTGTGGTCATAGTCCGGCACCTTGATGTTGGCCACGTTGCGCATGTTGGTCAGGGTGTTGTTCTGCGGAACCGGGAAAATGTTGGTCCCCCGAAACAGCTGAATCCCCGGCTGGCTGCTCTCGACCATGATGTTGGCCAGGTAGTAGTCCGGGTCAGTCTCGTTGCTCGACGGGATGGCCTGCACGCCCTTGAGCCGGTAGTGCTTCCAGACTGAATTGCCGAACTGGCCACTGGCGTCCATCAGCTGCCTGACCTGCTCGTTCACTGCGGCGACTTCAGCATGGGTGGTCTGCGGCTGCACCACCGTGATCGGACCGGCCTGTCCCTTGGGAATCCCGTTGCTGCCGGAGTAGATCGGCGGCGTATGCTTCGCATCGGCCAGGTAACCCTTGGGCAAGGTCACCCGGTGAATGCCCTTGCCGTCCGAGAAGGTCGCCACCGGCGGCGGCGTGTCATCCGGCGGCGAGGCGTAGGCGATCCTGTCGTAGTTGGCGATGTAGTAGAGCCCGGTCGGCGAGTTGTCGGGCAGGTTCAGCGCATCTTCATGCTCGAAGGTGGCGAAGATGAAAGTCGGGTAGTTGGGCGTCTTGTGGATGATGTGCAAGGCGACCAGTGCGTACTCCTCGTTATAGGCCACCGGTTTGCTGTCATCGCCGTGGTAGGTCACCACGGTTGCCGTGTGGTAGCGCGAACGCTGCCCCACCGGGATGTCCGCCAGCTTGCGCCAGGCGGCCTTGACTTCCACGGCACCGTTGGGCAGGACGATGTGATCCGGGTAGCTCCTGAGGCTCTTCGCATACTCGTAGACCACCGGGTTGGCCTTGGCCTCGAACAGGATCTGGCTGTCGTTCGAAGGCGCGTAATCGTTCCCCTTCATCGCCGCCTTCGGCGGATTGACCGGGAAAAATATCGCGTTCTGCCCGATCTGGGTCGCCTCATCGAGGTTGTTGTAATGGGCATAGCTGGCCCCCGGCGCCAACGGCGCCCCATCGGGGAACTGGACGTAGCTGTACTGCGGGCTGGAGCCGAACGGACGGGTTGGGCCGCCGACAGCGCTCTTGCCTACCGCCGGAAACAGCTCGGTGCGGTGGGCGAAGGTCTGCCACAGCAGGGGGTTGGCCGTTTGGGCGGCCTTGCCCGAATCGGCGAAGCTGCCGTTCGGGTTGCCCACCCCGCGGTTGGCCGGCAACGGGGTGTTGGCGGTGTTGTTCAGGGCGATGAAGCTGCGCCAGGCAAAGGTGGCATAGTCGGTATGGCTGATGCCGGTCGCCAGGTCCGATGGCAATGGTGGGTTGCTGCGGGTCAGGTCGTTTGCGCTGATCGCATAGGACACACCCAGCCCGGAGGGGTAGGCCGAATTGCCGGAGAAGCGCTTGGAGAAGTACGGATGCCAGTTCAACCCATCGGTCGAATAGAACGTGGTGGAACTGCTGCTGATGAACACCCGATCGTCAATCATCGCGGCGCTGTTCAGAAACCCCTTGAGCCCACCCTGGCCGGCAATCCCCTGCAGGTCACGCCGGGCGCCCCACTGGCCAGCCCGGTCGTAGGTACGCGCGAACGTGGCGCCATTTTCAAAGGCGTAGTAAGCCCACAACTGGCCGTTGTAGACCACCGGGACCATCGTCAGAATCGAATCGGCGGTCTCCTGGAAGGCCAGGCTTTCGCGGCTCCAGGCGATCCCGTCGCGGGAGCTGACCGAGTACACGGCCTTGCCCGAGTTCTCGCTGTACAGCACGAACAACTTGCCATTATACACCACAGGCTTATTGGTGACGGCAGTGTGATTCGTATCGATCGGCTGAGCCGTGGACCAGGCCGTTCCATCCTCGGAACTGACGGTTTTGAGCCGCCTCTGGGCGTCGGTGAAGGTCAGTACCAGCTTCTGGTTGAAGGCACTGACGGAGACATTGCCCAGTACACTGCCCACGTCGATGGCTTGCGCCCTGGACCAGTTGCGCCCATCGGGCGAACTGGAGAAGTAGACATGTTTCTGGTCATAGTTGTTCGACCAGAACATATACACCTTGCCCTTGAACGAATTGACTGAAGGCACGAAATAGGCCGGCAGCGTAAATCTGACGGTACTCGAAAAGGCAGGCGTGCCACTGGCGGCGTCGGGTTTATCGAAAACATCGACTGCAATGCCGACACCCTGTTGCGGTGTCGCCACAATGAAATTTTCCGCATGGATCGAAAAGGTCGCCAATAAACCACACAGGCACACGATCGAGCGGCCAAGCACCGTTCTGAGGTTCATGTTTTCACTCCGTTGAAGTGACCGCTGCTCCAGGCCGTGGAGTGTCCTGAAGCAACAGCATTTCCATTGTCTGCAAGAGGGGGATGGGCAACGCAGGGTCAGACTCGACGAGACCGGTGCTCCCTGGCGTTGCCGTTTGTGGGGCCACGCAGCCCCTGACGATCATCGCGTGTTTTCTACCGTGGCCTCGGTCGATCGACCTGCGAGAGTGGCCAGATACAGCGACAGGACAAACCCGCTGGCGGCGTCCAGAGCAACGTCGACCGCAGACTTGGCTTCGTCCGGGATCAGTTGCCCGCTGGTGTCCTGCTCCTCGTTCAGTTCCTGCTCCACCCGCAGCTTGTAGGGCTTGAATGTGATCAGTTGCGGATCGGTGATGGCGACGGCCGCCAGCGGGTCCCAGAAATACAGGTAGTTGCCGATGCCGTGGACGATGGTCGAGCTGCCCAGCACCTGGGTGAGAAACTGTGCGACCGGATCTTTGATCTGCGAGAGCTGGCGCACGAAATCCTGGGTGATGGGAATATCATTGGACGCATTGAGCGCCACCAGTTGCACGGGAATCCCGCTGTCGAAGACCAGTTGGGCGCCCAGTGGGTCCAGGAAGATGTTCCATTCGGCCACCTCGTTGGTGTAGTACGGCGTAGACCCCAGCGCGTCCTTGATGTTGCCGCCCGCACCGGGCTTGACGTACTGCGGCAGCAGGTTGCCGCCCATCACCACGATGCGCTCGACCTTGCTGCGCAAGAGTTTCTGCAAGACCGCGTCCGTCCTGGCCTGCCGGAACAGGTGGCCCCAGGTCGTGCCGCCGCCGATCAGCAGCACGGTGAACTTGTGGTCAGCGCTTTCCAGGGTTTCCCTGATGAACTCGACCGCGCCGGTGCGCGTCGGGTTGGCATTCTTGCGGGGAAATGCGGCGTCGTAATGTTTATCCGCCGCCTGGCGTGTATCGAAGGCAAAGGTGTTGCTATACAGCAGCGGACGCTGGAAGCCCGCCACGACCGGCGTCTGCTCGATGGTCTTGTCATTGAACAGCGTGAGGAAGTTGCTGATATTTTCCACGCCGTGACTCAGGTGAACAGCCCCCACTCCGGTCACGGTGATGCCGTCAACCTTGATCGCATGGTGCTTGAGCAAATACGAGATGGCCATGTAGTCGTCGAAATCGACATCGGTATCCACGAGCACATGTGTAAGCGGTTGCGCAGACATATCCTTAGCCCTCCTGGCTAAATAACGCATTCAAGTCCGGTTCCAATACAAAACGATCCTGCTGCCCAAGCGTTCGGATGGCCTGTGGTGACTTGATCAGAGAATCCTTGACGGACCCGGCGCACCGGATCCGCCATGCGACCTACCTCAAGGGCATTCGCAAGTCGACGGACCGAACACCGGTCCGCTGCACGGATCCTTGGACGGGCCGAACACCGGGCAGGCGGCTTGGGCAGTCAGAGAGACGCCACAGAGCAGGAACACGGCCAACAGTACTTTCTTCATTTGCAACTTCCTAAGGTTAATAATCGAACGTTCCCTGTCCCTGGTCGAGGGTACAGTCGGTCTTGACGGGCACTCACAGACGGTCGGTTCCAGCACCGCCTGACTCGCCGACGAGCCGTCGGCCCCGAAGAGTTAAGATCAGCCAAGTCGAACGCGCCAGTGTGGTGGAGAGCCGCAGACTCGATCGGAGAATCCCCGGCAATCGAAAGCCCGCTATTTTTCATCCCGGGCATGGCACTTTTGCGGAAGTCGCCTACACCTGTAGCAAGGAAGAACGGCACGCGATCGACAAGGAGTCGATAGGCAATTTCCTCTCGCATCCGTTGCGCACACTCCGTCTCCCCTTTTTTCCGCCTTTCCGGCAGTTGCCGGGGATGGCACTCGTTTGTCCGGCGCCGCCGAGGAGGTGAACTGCCCCAGACCCTGCTGACCCGTGAAGCCCGTCTCGATGGCCAAACCGAGACCCAGACCAAGAAAAAAAGGAAAGCCCGGCTGAGCACGAGCACAGACTCGAAACGTGCCCGGCGTATTCCCCATCAAGGAGATAATCGATGAACCAGCACCAGACAACACTCACAGGATTCGCGGTGGCGGCCGCCTTGTTCAGCGTCGCGGCACAGGCCGGAACCTACCCCGACTACGGCTATGCGCCGCCGGACAGCTACACCGGCCCCAAATTCGTGCTCAGTCAGAACTACCCCACCCAGCCGCCGACCGGCTCGCCACCGGCGTTCTTCAAGAAACTGCCGGCCAAGCCGGACAACAACTTCGAAACCTGGCGCGTCTACATGAACGAGGTGAAGAACTACTGCCTGGAGGGCAACATCGAGGTCAATTGGGACGTGCAGAAGAACAAGGTGCGCCAGTGGTACCACATGCCGTGGCAGCACTATGGTCCGCTGGGGCGTGAGGGCATCCATGGCCTGACCAAGGAAGCGCAGATCCAGGTCAAGCAACTGGCACCGACGCAGACCGCCACCGGCCAGACCTATGCCGTGGGCATTTACAACGACATCGGCGCCTACACCGTCGGCCAGGTCTGGAAAGACCCGCAGAACCCCGACCCGAGCTACACCTCGCAACCCAACAGCTTCCCCAACGGGACAGTGGTGTGCAAGGCGCTGTTCGCCGACATCGATCGCAGCACCGTGCCATTTCTGGCCAACCCGGTCCTGTGGCAGGCATACATCACCGATACCTTCAAGTCGACCAACCGTGTGGTCCGCGACGTCGCGCTGATCCAGATGGACATCGCCGTGCGCGACACGCGCATGAAAGACACCGGCTGGATCTTCGGCACCTTCCAGTACAACGGGGCCAAGACCGGCAAGGCCGGCTGGGACAACCTGGTACCGGTGGGGATCATGTGGGGCAACGATCCGCAACAGACAGGCGATGACTTCACCAACAAGCAGCCGACCGTCACCAAGATCAACACCGCGCTGAAACAGACCGCCATCAACGCCAACACCCAGGAGCTGCCACCGACCCACCTGGGCTGGAACGGGCGCCTCAATGGCCCGGTGGACAACCCCGTCAGTTCCTGCCAGAGCTGCCACATGACGGCCGAGTCACCGCAAGTTGCGCTCATGAACCCGACGTTCCAGAGTCCGGACAAGGTGCCACCGGTGGGCTCGCCTGAATGGATGAAGTGGTTCCAGAACATCCAGGCCGGTCATCCGTTCACGCCAGGCACCCAGAGCACGGACTTCAGCCTGCAGATGTCCAATGGGTTGGCGAACTTCTACGAGTGGAAATGCGCCATGGGCGGGATCTACGCCAACGGCGGCAATGCCTGCACGAAAGTGGCCAGTCCGAAGCTGAAAATGCTCAAGTCCGGCAGCGCGCCTCAACTGCCATTGCAGCGCGTGATTCGCGACCCGAGCCTGGAACAACTGCTCGAGTAACGGTGACCCGGCTCCGGGCAGGGGTTGCCCGGAGCCGGGCTTGATTCAGCAAGCATTCACGCGGTTGGCACGAGTCGAAGCCGTGCCCGCTTTCTCAACCGTTGCGCTGCAACGCATCCAGTTCCTGCTGAGCATGTGCGGCCTGCCAATAGGCATTGAGCAGCGCGTCGATCTCGTCGCAGTCCAGCTTGCGGCCATTGCTCATCAGCCCTGCCGAATGAATGCGGATGTGCGGTTCCGGTTTCTTCAACGCCATGGCCTGGTTGCCGAACAACTGCCGAACGGCACGGTGGGTCGGCAGTGGGCTGCCGGGACGCAGGGTCAGCTTCTGCAGCGTCACCAGGCCCTCGTCCTTGACGAAGATGTCAACGACGTCCGCCAGGTTGACCGGCGCACTGAGGGTGTCGACGAACAACTGGCGACGGGTCAGGCGCATGAACGCGTGTTGACCGGCGTTGCGGTGCTGCCAGGTGACCAGCAGGAAAAGCAGGGCCAGGAACCCGCCACAGACCATCAGGCCGGTCTTGCCATGATGCACGCCCAGGGCCAGCATGCCCAGCGCAATCACCGTGAACAGCGGGCCGAGCAACTTGTAGCGGCCGGTGTTGGTGAACTCGGACTGCTCGGGTACACGCTCGATCACCTGCTTGAGTTCGGCGATCGTCTGCTCGCGCTGGGTGGCGCTGAAGCGGTCGTACTCACCGCCGAGACTGGCCGACAGGTCGGGTTGTTGAGGATTGGTCATCGGAGTCTCGCTCTCTTGGCTCATCACTTACTGCTTCTTGAGGTATTCGGTGAGAAACGCCTGAGCATCGCCGCGGCTGGACAGGTTCTCGTCATAGCCGACGGTCAGGGCTTTGGACTCGCCCGGCAGATACAGCTCGCCCCAGCCTTCCTGGAGGATCAGCACGACGAACTTCTGGCCATCGACGGTGGTGGAATAGCGGGTGTCCTTCGCGGTTTTCTCCACATTCATTTTCTGGATGCGCAGGTTCCAGTCATGGTCCACGTCTTCCACTTGTACCAGCGCCTGGTTATCGCTGCGCTCACCGATACGCAGGGTCCAGACCTTGACGCCTTGCTGGCCGGAATAGGCCAGGACCTTGTCCGCCACCGGCGGGCGTTCCTCGGCCTGGGCGAAGCCGGCCAGCAGGGCCAGCGTGGTGACGAACAGCAGCGCCCACTTGCGAAAATCGAGCATCGTTCAGGTTCCTTGAAGGTGGGAGGGGCGACTATTGAAGTCCGCCCCCGGCGTACTGCCAACCGCCATGGCCGCCACCCACAACAATCACGCCGTCGATCACAAGCGCTGACGCCGTGCCCGTGATCGCGTTAACATTTGTGACCATGTAGCCAAGTTTTCATGGAAACGCCGTGTCGATGGAACGCTGGAACGCCTATCTGGATACACAATTCTGCTTCGACCGCCCCGCCTCGCTGGCCCACACCGGCGTGCTCGATCCCGCGATCGGCCAGGTGCTGGGCAGCGCCAGCGGTCACTATCGTGCACGGACCGTGCGCCCGCACCTGCAGTACTTCGACTGCGACCTGCAGTTCCCCGAGCCCCTGCGCATCGACAAGGTACTGCCCGGCAGCCTGTGCATCGTCCAGGTGCTGCACGGGCAGTGGCAGCATCGGGTCGACGGCCGGCTCAACCAGTACACCACCGGCGCGCCCCATACGCTGGGACTGAGCGAAAGCATGGAGGCGGTGGACCAGTTGCCGGCCGGCAGCCATGCGCGCATGGCCGGGCTACGGATCGCCGGTGACTACCTGCGGGAACTGGCCGAAGAGGATTCAACCTTGCAACCCTTGCTCGGGCTGCTCGACAAGGGCATGCAGTTCTCGGCGCTCAATCGTTGCCGGGCACTGGGGAGTCTGCTGGAGCGGCTTTATCATTCGCCGTACGAAGGTGCGCTGGAACGCCTGCACCAGGAGAGCCTCAGTTTGGCGGTGCTGGTGGAACTGGCGGCGCATCTCAAGGGCCAGGTGGCCAAGCAGGCACCAGCGGTACGCGGGCATCGGGACCTGGCGCATGAGGCACGCCGACAATTGGATGCTCATCTGCTCGACCCGCCTGGCAGCCTGGCTTTGGCGCAGCAGTTGGGAGTCGGCGAAACCACCTTGCGACGAGCGTTCGGGCAGGTGTTCGGGCAGTCGATGCTGGAGTATGTGCGGCAGCAGCGGATGGAGTTGGCGCGGACGTTGTTGCAGCAGAAGAAATGGCAGGTGGCGCAGATTGCGTATCGGTTGGGGTACGCCAATCCGGCGAATTTCAATCATGCGTACAAGGCGTATTTTGGTTATGCGCCGGGGGCGGAGGGATGACGGAGCTGTTCGAGTAACGACGCGGGCAACCCCCCATCGAGCGTTATGCCCAAGTGAGCTGAACTGCCGCTCCCTTGGCTGCTCGCACCAGGCCTGAACAACTTGCCCTCCTCAACGCCGCCAGACCCGCCCTTCCCCACTGACTACCCAAGCCAACGCTATGCAGGCGACTGATCGAGCCAATGCGCCTGCCCTGCCAGAAAATGCCGCGTCTCTTTGCCCTGCTACTGACCCAGGCTGATCGTTTTGTCGACTTATAAGATCGACACGGACACCACGCACCGGCAGATCGAGTCTGTGGATCTCTGGGAGGATATCTCCGCCAGCCAGAACTACTGCACTGGGTAGCGCTTGAACAGCTCGGTCTGCTCCAGGCGCTGCGTGTGTGCATGAAAGGCCGGAAAGTCCTCCAGTCTGATGAGGTCGGGTAGCATCAGCTCGATGAACGACCCCGCCACCGCCGTAGAGAGCGCGGCCTGATCCGGCCGCCCGCTTGAATCCCGTGCCATCGATGCGATTTGCTGATCCAGCGCCCGGCAGGCGGCAACCAGTTGACCGATGACACGATCGATCCACGGCTGGTGCTGCTTTTCGGCCGGGCGCAACTTGCGCTCGTAGACCAGTTGAACCGCCTTCTCGCAGGCGGCCAATGCCAGGCCGGTGGTGCGCAATGCACTGGCGAGCGCCTGAGGCTGCCGGGGCCACAAGCCATGGTCGTGAGCCTGGGACGCTTCGAGGTAATCGATGATCAGCGAGGAGTCCATCAGCACCGTGCCGTCGTCGAGTACCAGCGTCGGCGCCTTGACTACCGGATTGATCGCGGCGAAGGCATCGAATTGGCTGAAGACCGACAGCGACGCATGCTCGAACTCGACACCGAGCAGGTCAAGCGAGATGGCAACGCGGCGCACGTAAGGTGAATCCAGCATACCCAGTAGTTTCACGATTCCAGCTCCTTGCATCAGGGGTTATTTCACTCCCACTTACACTACCTGACTGAAAATCGGCGTAATATCGGTAAATACTGTCACTTTTGGTAAGCCTGACTTACATGTTCGATATCCCTCCCACGAGTTGCCTGCGCAGCTTCGAGGCCGTGGCCCGCCTGGGCAGCGTGACCGCGGCCGCCAGGGAACTGCACGTCACCCATTCGGCGGTCAGCCAGCAGATCAAACTGCTGGAAGAGACCCTGGGCGTCACCTTGCTGGCTCGTGAGGGTCGCGGGGTGCGGGTCACCGAGGATGCACGGCTGTACGCCCTGCAGATTCGCGAAGCCCTCGGCCACATCGTTGAAGCCACGCGCTCGGTCAAAACCCAGCCCGCCGCCAGCGAACTGGTCGTGGCCGTCGTACCCTCGTTCGGCGCCCACTGGCTGGTACCCCGATTGCCCGGGTTCCAGGCCTTGCACCCGGACGTGAATGTCCGTCTGCAGGCGAGCCTGGCGGTGTCCCGCTCGCCCAAGGAAAACATGGACATCGGCATTCGCATGGGCCGTGGCGACTGGGAGGGCGTGCAGAGCCGCCTGCTGTTCCAGGATGAGTCGGTCGTGGTGGCCGCCCCGCATTTCAATGGCGGGCGCCTTCCAGGAACACCCGCAGAAATCGTCGACAGCCCGATCATCTTCAGCATGGAGTCCTGGCAGCCGTGGTGCCAGGCCGCGGGCCTGGATATCGAGGCGCCTCGAAGAGGCCTGCGCAGCAATGACTCCAACCTCGTCCTGCGCGCCGTGACACTGGGCCAGGGGATCGCCCTGGAGCGTCGCAGCCTGGTGCATGACGCCATCCAGCGGGGAGAACTGGTGCAGTTGTCCGAGCATGTCGTGCCGTATCCCTACCCCTACTGGCTGGTACAACCTCTGCAGTCGCGCTCGGCAGCACGGCGAGATGCCTTTGCAGCGTGGCTGCTGGCAGAGGCCGAGCAGTACATGGCGTCAGCGGGTACAGCCTCCTCCATGGGCGAATCATA
Source organism: Pseudomonas sp. Tof1 (assembly GCF_055390395.1). NCBI lineage: Bacteria > Pseudomonadati > Pseudomonadota > Gammaproteobacteria > Pseudomonadales > Pseudomonadaceae > Pseudomonas > Pseudomonas sp. Tof1. Next base: position 4,104,609 of record NZ_AP024344.1, read on the forward strand.
AAGAAAGCCATTTGGGTAATGACTTCCCTCAAAACCACCCGCCACGTTTTTTTAGAGCGGCCAGTCGGGCCTGTCGTCGATCCCCAGGGCCGGCGCACGACACCCTGGGGGTTCCGCATCCTGCATCTGTAGGATAGCCATCCCCATCCCCCGGCGGATACTGCCCCACTGGCCCTGCCCACGCCGTCCCCGGCGTCTGGTCCAACCGATCGCGTGCCAATAAAAATAACAGGTCGCACCGAGGTACCGCCCATGAGCAGCCCTACCGGCAACATGCTGCTGAGCCTATTCAGCAGCGCCCTTCTGGATATCCAGCGCCTGGCCAATGACCGGAGCGTCGAGCACTTTCATGACGCGATGCTGGCCCGGTTGCAGGGGCTGGTCTCCTTCGACAAGGCCTGGTGGGGGCGCGCCGCCCTGATTGACGGCATGCTTGAAGAGCACCGCAATCACCTGTTTCACCTGCCCGCGGACTACCTGCAGGACTGGCGTTGCATCCACGAGGATGACATCACCCTTGCCATGACCCACTCGCACCCGGGCCAGGCCGTGATCATCGACATGCACAGCACTGAAGGGTTGCGCTGGCTGGGAGCGCGGCACAGCATCCAGGAGCTGCTGTGCGTGATGGTCATCGACCCGCTGACACAACTGAGTGAACACCTGGCGCTGTACCGCAGCCCTGGCCAGCCGCGCTTCAGCGACACCGACCGGCTGCTGCTGGACCACGTGATGCCGCACCTGGCGGCGGCCATTTCCGCCAACCAGATCCGCACCCTGATCGCCCAGCGCGAGAGCCTCGACTCCCCGCACAACCTGGCCCTGGCCGTGTGTGATCGCAAAGGCACCCTGCAGTGCGCCGAACGCGGCTTCATCGAGCGCTGGCTGGGCTGCTTTGCCGACTGGAGCGGGCCGAACCTGCCCATTGCCATCACCGAGGGCGAACAGACACTGGGCACGCTGCAACTGAGCATTTCCCGCACCGGAGACCTGTTCGTGCTCGCGGCCCGTCCGCGCACGCCACTGCAACGCTTGAGCCCACGGGAGTACGACGTCGCCCAGGGCTTCGGCGAAGGCAAGACCTACAAGGAAGTGGCCCGCGAGCTGGGCCTGGCGCCGAACACCGTGCGCCATCACATACGCACGATCTATACGAAGCTCGGGGTCAAGGACAAGGCGCGCATCGCCCAGTTGCTGCGCGCCACACCCGACTGACCACCCGGCCACGCCTTCCATGCTGAGCAATCCTGCCGCCCCACCGGCGGCCTGGGCGCCCTCATGCCTGAAATCTGCCCTTCCCCTCTCCCGACAGAAGTGAGCCTGATCGATGAAATCGCCCCACGCACCCGGCTTTACCGCAGCACTGGCACTGACCACCGCCCTTGGTTCGACGGGCACCCAGGCCGCCGACCTCAACGCCCGCGACTTCGTCAGCGCTCCCGTGGGCACGACCCTGGGCGTCTTCTACCTGCCCATGACCCGCGACAATGACTACCACGGCCGCGCCAACAGCACCGGCCGGGCGGACCTGAACGTCAACGCCCTGGCCTGGCGCCAGCTGATCTTCACCGACATCTGCGGCACCTTGTGCACGCCGCAGTTCATCGTACCGTTCGCCGACATCGACGCCCGCCTGCCCGGCGCCACCTCGCGCAGCCACGAGAGCGGGTTCGGCGATCCACAGGTCGGCGGCACCCTGTACCTGATCAACAACCCGGCCAGCCGCACCTACAGCGGCTTCCTGAGCCTGATCAGCCTGCCGGTGGGCGAATACCACAGCCAGAACCCGGACGTCTCGCCCGGCGCCAATCGCTGGGCCGGGCACTTCGTCTACAACTTCACCCAGGGCATCGGCGAAAAGTGGCTGCTCGAGGCCAACCTCGAGGCCCAGGTCTACGGCAAGAACGATGACTACTACGGCTCGACGCTCAAGCAGGACCCGCTCTATCGCCTGCAGGCCTTCGCCTCCTACGACTTCACCCCCGCCACCTACGGCGCACTGCGCCTGATCCACGCCGACGGCGGGGAACTGCGCCTCAATGACAACCGCCTGGCCGACACCCACCAGCGCTACACCCAGGTCGGCTTCGAGCTGGGCCACTGGTTCGACAAGCGGAACCAGGGGCTGCTGGCCCTGACCCGCAATGTCGACACCGACAACGGCTACCACGGCAGTCAGGCGCTGCTGCGTCTGGTCCATGTGTTTTAACCCGCACCGGAGCGTTCCTTCATGAGCCTTTCCATCGATAACACTCAGGTATCCGCCCCGGCAATCACCCGCCAACGGCCCCTGATGATCGCCCTGGTGGTGCTGGCGGCCATCACCCCTTCCCTGCTGATGACGGCCCCGGCCGTGGCGGCGCAGCTCGCCAGCCAGTGGGGACTGGCACCGGCCCGGATCGGCAACCTGTTCATGGCCGAGCTGGGCGCCATGAGCCTGGCGACAGTGCCCGCCTTCTGGTGGCTCAAGCGGGTCGACCTGCGCAAGGCCGGGTTGCTCGCCGGTGCCCTGTTCGTCGTCGGCAACCTGCTCTCGGCGCTGGTCAGCGACTACTCCCTGCTGATGCTGATGCGCATCACCGCGGGCCTGGGCGGCGGGTCGCTGATGATCCTGTGCATGGTCAGTGCCGCCCTGATGGGCAATGGCAGCCGCGTGTATGGCTTCTGGGTGCTGGGACAACTGGTCCTCGGCGCCATCGGTCTGCAGGTACTGCCCCTGCTGTTTGCCCGCCATGGCCTGGCGGCCTGCTACCTGAGCCTCGCCGCCCTGATGGCCGTGGCCTTGCCCCTGGTGCGCACCTTCCCGATTGCCCTCAGCAGCGCCGCGGATCAGCCCCGGGCACCGATCGCCAAGGGCCGCGCGCTCCTGGGGATCCTGGCCATCCTGTGCTTCTACGTGAGCCTGAGCGGCGTCTGGACCTTCATCGGCGGCATCGCCAGCCATGCCTCGATCAGCCCCCAGGACAGCGGCCAGATCCTGGCCATCGCCACCCTGATGGGCATCGTCGGCGCGGCGTGCACCGCCCTGATCGGTGGCCGCCTGCCGCGTACCCCGCTGCTGATCCTGGGTTACGCACTGATGCTCGGCGCCGTGCTGCTCCTGCAGAACGAACCGGCCGCCCTGCGCTTCGCCTGCGCGGCGCTGATCTTCAAGTTCACCTGGACCTTCGTCCTGCCGCTGATCCTGGCCTGCCTGGCCGAACTCGACCCCAGCGGCCGGCTGATGAACCTCAGCAACCTGGTGATCGGCGCCGGCCTGGCCATCGGCCCCGGGATCGCCGGGCACCTGATCCAGGCCAGCGGCGACTACCGCACCACACTCCTGGGCGCGGCGGCCCTGACGCTGCTGTCGCTGCTGTTGATCCTCGCGGGCCGGCGCCCAGGTGCCGCTGCTACAGTACACCCTTGAAAGAGACCGATAACATGCACAAGACCGCCTTTTTCTTCGACGAACTCAGCCTGTGGCACAGCGCCGGGCTGCACGCCCTGACCTTGCCGGTGGGCGGCTGGGTGCAACCGCCGTCGGCGGCCGGACACGCCGAGTCGCCGGAAACCAAACGACGCCTGAAGAACCTCATGGATGTCAGCGGCCTGACCCGCCAGTTGGCAGTGCGCAGCGCCGAGCCGGCCTCCGACACCGACCTGCTCAGGGTGCATCCGGCCCACTATCTGCAGCGCTTCCAGGCCTTGAGCGACGCTGGCGGCGGCAGCCTGGGCAACGACGCGCCCATCGGGCCGGGCAGCTTCGAGATCGCCAGGCTGTCGGCCGGCCTGGCCATTGCCGCCGTCGAGGCGGTACTGCTCGGCGAGGCCAGCAACGCCTACTCGCTGTCGCGCCCGCCGGGGCATCACTGCTCGGCCGACCAGGCCATGGGCTTCTGCTTCTTCAACAACATCGCGGTGGCCATCGAAGCGGCCAAGGCCCGCCACGGTCTGGGCAAGGTCGCGGTGCTCGACTGGGATGTGCATCACGGCAACGGCACGCAGGCGATCTATGCCGAGCGCAGTGACGTCCTGACCATTTCGCTGCATCAGGAAGGCTGCTTCCCACCGGGCTACAGCGGTGCCGAAGACCGCGGCGAGGGGCCTGCCGTCGGTACCAACCTGAATATCCCCCTGCTGCCGGGCAGCGGCGACGACGCCTATCAGTACGCCATGGACACGCTGGTCATTCCCGCGCTGGAGCGCTTCGAACCGGAACTCATCCTCGTCGCCTGCGGCTACGACGCCAACGCGGTCGATCCCCTGGCGCGGATGCTGCTGCACAGCGAGTCGTTCCGCCTGATGACCGCCAAGGTGCGCGAAGTGGCTGATCGCCTGTGCGGTGGTCGTCTGGTGCTGGTGCATGAAGGCGGCTATGCCGAAGCGTACGTGCCGTTCTGTGGCCTGGCGACGCTGGAGGCCCTGTCGGGCGTGCGTACCGCGGTGGTGGACCCGCTGCTGGCGTTCATCCGTCAGCAGCAGCCCAACAGCCAGATGCAGGCCTGGCAGCGCCAGTTGCTGGACAGCCAGCGCGAGGCCTGGTTCCAGGCCACCGAAAGCGACGCCGCCCGGCGGGCTGCAGGGTAGTCGCCTCGGCAGCCCGACACCGGCTCCTTACAGCTTGAAGGTGCCCACCAGGTGGTTGAACGAGATAGCCAGACGCGACAGTTCCTGGCTGGAGGCGCTGGTCTGGTTGGCGCCGGCCGCCGTCTGGGTGGACAGGTCCTGGATGTTGACCAGGTTGCGGTCCACTTCGCGCGCGACGTTGGCCTGCTCTTCCGAGGCCGTGGCGATCAGCAGGTTGCGGTCGTTGATCGCGGCGATGTTCTGGGCGATGCGTTCGAGGGATTCGCCCGTCGCCTGGGCCAGCTCCTGGGTGCTGCTGGCCAGGGTCCGGCTGTTGCCCATGGCCTTGACCGCGTCGTCGGCGCGCGACTGCACGCTGGCGATCATCGCCTCGATCTCACCGGTCGAGGCCTGGGTACGGGCCGCCAGGGCCCGCACTTCGTCAGCCACCACCGCAAAGCCGCGCCCCTGTTCACCGGCCCGGGCCGCCTCGATGGCCGCGTTGAGCGCCAGCAGGTTGGTCTGCTCGGCGATACCGCGGATCACATCGAGCACCTTGGCGATATCGCGCACACTGCCGGCCAACTCATCGACGATCACCGTCGACTGGCCAATCTCGTTGTTCACACTGGTGATGGCCTTGACCGCTTCGCGGGCCTGATCGCGACCGCTGGCAGCCTCCTTGCTGGTCTGCCCGGACGCTTCCGAGGCCGAAGTGGCATTGCGCGCCACCTCTTCGACCGCCGCGCTCATCTCGGTGACGGCGGTGGCGGCCAGCTGGATCTCGTCGTTCTGCCGGGTCAGGCCACGGCTGCTCTCCTCGGTCACGGCATTGAGTTCTTCAGCGGCCGACGCCAGTTGATCCGCGGCGCTGGCAATCTGCTGAATGGTACCCTTCAGACCGCCCTGCATCTCCCCGAGCGCCGTCAACAGTTGACCAGCCTCATCCCGGTGACCGCTTTCGATCGGTTGGGTGAGATCGCCGCCGGCGATACGCTGGGCATTGCGAACAGCGGATACGAGCGGGGCGCTGATCACCCGACTGATGAACATGCCCAACACGACGGCCGCCACAAAGGCCAGGCCGATACCGATGTACAAGTTGAATTTGGCGGAGGCTTCCGTAGCGCGCGCCTCGTCGCCGCCCTCACCGATCTGGCGGTTGTTGGATTCGACCATGATGGTCAATTCATCGTTGATGGTACGGAAGGCCTCGTGCACCTCACCGGATATGAGCCGCCTGGCCGCCGACAGATCACCCCCGTCGATCGTCGCCACCGCGCGGTCGATCAGTGCCTGATAGGCGGGCCAATCCTTCACCATGCGATCGCCGGCGGCGCGCTCGTCATCGGCCAGTGGCGTGGCGCGGTAGAGGGCGAAAGCACGCTCGCTCTTCTCGCGACTGTCCTTCATGGCCGCAACAATGGGGCTACGTTCGGACGCCGTACCGCCCGCAGCGGCGATTGAGAGCAGACGATACAGTTCACGGCTCTGGGTAATGGCAAAGGAGCGGGCCTCGGCGGTCTTGGCGACCGACACGAGGTTGTTGGAAAACACCAGTTGCAGGCTTGAAGACAACGAGCCGATTCCCAGGCTGCCGAGAATACCGACCACCAACGTGATGGAAGCGCAAAGGGCGAAGGCGAGATAAAGCTTGGTGGATATCTTGGCGTTGTAGAACCAGTTCATGGGCAAACCTGTACTAGAGAGGGGATGAGCGGTGACCGCACGGTCGCGCGAGTATAGTCATCCTATCGACCGTGCCTGGGCAGCCTTAAGGGGCATGAATGGGTTTATTTGCGCCCTGGTCCCCTTCCGGTGGCTTCCCGTGCCTGCATCCCCTGTACTCATCCGGGGCTGGTTGCCGGGGCCAACGCCTCATCCACCAGCTCTATCCAATGGCGTACAGGGGTGCGGCCGGCCCCATTCAAATGGATCTGACAGCCGATATTGGCCGTCGCGATGACCTGCGGGTTCGCGCTTTCGAGCGCATTGAGCCTGTTGTCCCGCAATTGCCGGGCGAGTTCGGGCTGGGTCAGGGAGTAGGTGCCCGCCGAGCCACAACAAAGGTGGCCGTCGGGTACTGCGGTGAGATTGAAACCCAGTCGTGCCAGCACCTGCTCGACCGCTCCGCCCAGGCGCTGGGCATGCTGCAGCGTGCAGGGACAATGGAACGCGACCTTGAGGTCAATCCCCGACGCCAGCTCCTGCAACGGCTCTGCACGCAGCACTTCGACCAGGTCGACGGCCAGGGAGCTGATTCGCCCAGCCTTGTCGGCATACCGGGGATCACGCTGGAGCAGTTGGCCGTACTCCTTGACGAAGGCCCCACAACCGCTGGCCGTGGTGATGATCGCCTCGGCCCCGGCCTCCACGGCCGGCCACCAGGCATCGATGTTGCGGCGAGCACGCTCCAGGCCCTTTTCCTGGGCATTGAGGTGGTAGTCCAGCGCACCGCAACAGCCGGCCTCGCGGACGGGCAGCGCGCTGATGCCCAGCCGATCCAGAACCCTTGCCGCCGCTGCATTGGTATTGGGCGACAGGCTCGGCTGGACGCAGCCCTCGAGCATCAGCACCTGGCGCGCATGCCGTACCGGCGGCCGATTGCCGGCGGGCCGTACCTCGCTCGGAATCTTGTCCCTCAGTGCCTGCGGCAGTACCGGGCGTAATGCACGCCCCGTGCGCAGTAACAGGCTGAATACCCCAGGCTCGGCCAGCACCAGGCGCAGGCCGGTACGCAGGGACCTCTCTGACAACGAGCGCGGAACCGCCTCTTCGACCACGGCCCGGCCGATATCCAGCAGGTTGTGGTACTCCACCCCCGAAGGGCAGGTGGACTCGCAATTGCGGCAGCTCAGGCAGCGGTCCAGATGCTGACGGGTACTGGCCGTGGGGGCCTGCCCTTCCAGCATCTGCTTGATCAGGTAGATGCGCCCCCTGGGCCCATCCAGTTCGTCACCCAGCAACTGGTAGGTCGGGCAGGTCGCGTTGCAGAACCCGCAGTGCACGCAGCTCCTCAGGATCGCTTCGGCCTCTTGCGCCCGAGGCAGGGCCCGGGCCTGTTCACTCAGATGGGTCTGCATGGTCTCACAGCTCCTTGTACAGGCGGCCCGGGTTGAAGATGCCCTGCGGGTCGAGCCGGCGCTTGAGCTGGCGGTGATAGCGCAGCAGCCCTTGCGGCAGCGGGTGGAAGGGCGAATCGCCACCGGAAAAAACAGGTGGCATGCCCTCCGACCTGGCTGACGACATGCCGAATCCGCTCAGGCTCGGCCTCGCTCTTGAGCCAGCGCTGGGCACCGCCCCAGTCGACCCATTGATCGCCGGGCAGTTCCAGTGGCGCGGCCATCGCCGGCACGGACAAGCGCCAGAGGGGCCGCGAGTCGGCGAAGAACGCCAGGCGATGCTCCTTCAGGTCCTCCCAGAAGCCTGGCTCGACGGTCTCGCAGCCCAGGCGCTCACGGGCCGCGTGGACCGAGCCCTCTCCCCCTTCCAGGCGAAGGTGCAGGACGCGGCCATCATGACAGGCCGCGCTGATCGGCAGCGGCTGCCGGCCCCACTCGGCCAGAAGACGCATGGCCTGCGGCAGTTCCAGGTCCAGCCGCAGGTTGGCCACCGCACGTGGCCTGGGGAGGACCTTCAGCGACACTTCGGTGATCAGGCCCAGGCAGCCAAAACTGCCGGCCATCAACCTCGAGACATCGTAGCCGGCGACGTTCTTCATGACCTCGGCACCAAAACGCAGGTGCTTCGCCTCGCCGCTGATCACCCGCGTGCCGAGCACGAAATCACGGACCGAGCCCGCCCAGGGACGGCGCGGCCCCGACAGCCCGACGGCGACCATGCCGCCGACGGTGGCGTCGGGGCCAAAATGCGGTGGCTCGCACGGCAGGCATTGCCCGTGCTCGGCCAGGGTCGCCTCAAGCACCCGCAGCGGCGTCCCGGCCCGTGCCGTGACAATCAATTCGGTGGGATCGTAGTTGACGATGCCCTGGTGGGCACGGGTATCGATAACCTGTCCCTGGACCGCCCGGCCCAGCCAGGCCTTGGACTGGCCGCCCCGGATGTCGAGACGGGTACCCGAGGCCAGCGCGGCCTTGACCTGATCGAGCAGTTGGGCACTGGCGTCGAAAGCTCTCTCGTGCATCAAAAGCGCTCCAGTTCAGGAAAAGGCAATTGACCGTTGTGCACATGCAGGGCGCCGAATTCGGCGCATCGGTGCAGGGTGGGAATGTTCTTGCCCGGGTTGAGCAGCCCCGCCGGATCGAAGGCCGCCTTGATGGCATGGAACGCAGTGAGCTCGTCGGCGTTGAACTGGACACACATCTGGTTGATCTTCTCGCGGCCGACGCCGTGCTCACCGGTGATGCTGCCGCCGACCGACACGCACAGTTCGAGGATCCGCCCGCCAAGCTGCTCGGCCCGCTCCAGTTCACCCGGCGTGTTGGCATCGAAGAGAATCAGCGGGTGCATGTTGCCGTCACCGGCATGAAAGACGTTGGCCACGCGCAGGTCGTACTCGCGGGACAGTTCGGCGATCGCTTTCAACACCCCCGGCAGCGCCCGCCGGGGGATGGTGCCGTCCATGCAGTAGTAGTCCGGCGAGATACGCCCAACCGCGGGAAAGGCATTCTTGCGCCCGGCCCAGAAGCGCACCCGCTCGGCCTCATCCTCGGCCTGGCGCACCTGGGTGGCGCCCGCCTCCACCAGGATCCGGCGAACCCGTGTGCAGTCGTCATGCACATCGGACTCCACCCCGTCCAGCTCGCAGAGCAGGATGGCCGCCGCGTCCACTGGGTAGCCGGCATGAATGAAGTCCTCGGCGGCGCGGATCGCCAGGTTGTCCATCATCTCCAGCCCGCCGGGAATGATGCCCGCGGCGATGATGCGGCCGACCGCGGCACCGGCCTGCTCCACCGAGTCGAACGCCGCCAGCAGCACCTTGGCCACCTGGGGCTTGGGCAGCAGCTTGACCGTCACCTCCGTCACCACCCCGAGCATGCCCTCGGAGCCGGTGAACAGCGCCAGCAGATCGAAACCCGGACAATCCAGGCTCTCGGCACCCAGGGTCAGCCGTTCCCCCTCGACGGTGAGGATCTGCACTTGCAGCAGGTTATGCACGGTCAGCCCGTACTTGAGGCAGTGCACGCCGCCGGCATTCTCGGCGACATTGCCGCCGATCGAGCAGGCGATCTGGGACGAGGGTCGGGCGCGTAGTAAAGGTTGAACGGCGCCGCGGCCTGCGAGATGGCCAGGTTGCGCACGCCGGGCTGGACCCTGGCATAACGCCCTTGCGCATTGATCTCCAGGATCCGGTTGAAGCACGACATCACCAGCAGCACGCCCTGCTCCAACGGCAACGCGCCCCCGGACAGGCCGGTGCCACTGCCGCGCGCTACAACGGGAACCTGCAAGCGGTGGCAGATCACGAGTATCGACTCGACCTGCTCGATCCGCTCGGGCAGCAGCACCAGCAACGGCATCGTGCGATAGGCGGACAACCCATCGCACTCATAAGGCCTGAGGTCTTCGCTGCGGCTGAGCACGGTCAGGTCCGGGATGTCGGCTGCAAGGGCGGACAACAACTGTTGTTTATCGACCCGCGGCAGAACGCCATCGACGCTCTCATCGTGGAGAATGTTCATGGTCACCCCGCTCATGGCTATTATTGTGCCTTGGTCAACCCAACCTAGAGCATCAGCACAAACACATCCTTGTTCGGCCCGGCACCGGCGTCATGGGTCCCACGGGTACCTGCCGCAATCCACAGGCCCCCGCGGAACCAGGTGGCCCCCGGACGCGATACGGTCCAATCGATCCCGGGTAAAGCACTCCAACTGCTATTGGAATAGCGATGCAGATCCTTCAATGCCGTACCATCCGGCGCGATGCCGCCCAGAACATACAAGGCGCCGTCACGGCTGAATACGATAGGGTCCGAACGGCTCAATGCCGGCAACCCCGGCTGCTGATTCCAGGTTCCGCCCTGTTCGCAGGTCCACAGGTCACCACTGACCGTATTGATGTCGATCATGCCACCCACGACATAGAGGGTGGTACTCGAAGCCGCGACGCCAAAACGCGAGCGTGGCACCCAACCTGCCGTGCCAACCTTTTGCCAGTTGCTGCCATCGCTGGTGCACCAGACGTCGTTGAGCAACTGATAGTTCTGGTCCACCCCGCCCATCACCCACAGCTTGTCCTGGAAAACCACGCACCCGAAATCACTGCGCCCGGGCCAGGCCGCACCCGCCGTCACCTGCGTCCATTGCATGCCGTCGCCGCTGCTCCAGATGTCATTGAGGCGCTGGGACCCGGTGTCCCCCCCCATGATCCAGAACTTGCCCTTCCAAAACACGCCACCGGCATTGGAGCGTGCCGCAAAGCTGTCGGCAAGGACCGCCACCTGGGTCCAGGTCTGCCCGTCCCGCGTATTGAAAATCGCCTTGCCCTGGTCCGGTGAGAACAGCCACAGGACCTGGGCATTGCCCAGCAGGATGGCGCCGCTCAACGCCCTGAAATCGGTATCCGTGTGGAAGGTGGTGAAACCTCGCTTGAGAAAGAACAGGTCCAGCTTCCTGACCAGCGGCCCACCCTGCCCCTGAACGGTCAGGGTGTAGGTCAACGGCCTGGGTGGAAATACCGGTGACGGCCTGCCGCCAGATCCTTCCCGGGTATCTCGTAATCGCTCTGCCCCGGCGCCGTGATGGTCGCCGACAAGGCTGCCCGGATCTCCCAGCTCAGTTGCACCTCGGCCGGCAAGGTGCCGCTATCGGCACTGGCGAGAAAGGAATCGATACCCACCGGCGGCACGTTCACGGTGAACTGGCTGGTGAAATCCGGAGTACCAGCGTTGAGTTTCTGGTAGGCATTGAGCGTGAACTGGGTCGTGGTGTCGAGCTTGATCCTGTATTGGGCAATGCTGCTCACCCCGGTACCAATCTCACCCTTGGCGCTGTCGAGGGTGGTGTTGCCGAACTGCAACTTGACCTGGCGAATGTCGAAGCATTGCCAACGCAAGGTGACTTCATCGCCCAGGTTGGCCAGGTTGGACGGTACCGCATTGAAGAAGATGATGTTCGGCGTCGGCTCGAGTTTTCGCAGCGGCAGGGAGAAGTAGCCGTCGTCATAGCCGGGAAAATTGCTGTACTGCAGATAGGCCAGCGTAGTTCCGTGCGGCGCCTGGGTGGTGATGTCCTCGACGATGAACGACGCCGTCGCTCCGCTGCCCGCCCCCAGCACGGCACGGTTGGTTTCGACCGGTTTGAACGTCCAGATCGGGTCGGTGGCCCCGCCCCCCGGATCGGGATTGGTGGCATCCCACTCGTAGGTCTGCTGGCCATCATGGTAGGTGGCTTCCACCGAGGCCTTGATGTTCCAGGCCGAGTACTGGTCCTGCGGGTCGGCTGGCGTGAGCGCACCGATACTGTCGCCATACACGAAGGACAACAGCACCGTCGGGGTCTGCACCCAGGGCTTGGTGACCAGCGGTTCGCCCGGCTGCAGGTTGCTCAACTGCAACAGCAGCAGGTTGTGGATAACGTCGTTGTCCTGCGGCGTCCGGTAGACGCTGCTGTCCGGCAGCAGCGCTGCGGCCATGTTCTGGCGAAGGTCGCCGGCGGACTCCGGGTAGCGCAGCAGGAAAATCCTGAAGGTAGGAGAAATGTTCTGTCCGTTGACCCGTACGCCGAGGTCGGCGTTGGTCTGGCTGAGGAGGCTGGAGCGCACCGCCCCCAGCCTGATCTGCAAGCTGCCCCCGGCAGCGATCGGCTGACTGCCGTTGAGCACCAGCATGTTACCCTGGACCGTTGGCTTCCAGCCGCCACTACTGACAATGATCTTCGACACATCCAATACCGTGAAGATCGTGGTCGGGAACTGCAGGCGAATGTCCGTCGCGGTCACCGCCACGCTGCTGGTCACCGTCAGCGTATACGCCCCCAGGTCAGTGCGCCCGATATAGATGTCGGGCTTGCTCGTCGAGTCATTCAGCAATTGCGCGCTCACAGCCATGGCATGGTCCCTCTCTTGTCCAATCCCTATTCGGTTTGCGGTGCTGGCTTGAGTTTGAGCCAGCCATCCTCAGCCGTTTGCGGTGTATAGGAGAACGACGCACGGTCTCCTGTCTGGCTGGGTGGCAGCGCCTCGTCATGCGGCACCTGCTGGCCATCGCGCAGGACACTGGTGGTCCATTCCCAGACGAACCCCGACTCGGGGGCACCGGCAGGCTCAGGCCCTGCCGACTGCGCAGGATCGGGTGGGTGAAGAAGGTCATCTCGATGTTGCGCAAGGCCGCAGCCGTGATGTCGGGTGGAATGCCAATGGCCTTGACCGGCAGCAGGCCGGTCGTTGCATGCACCCTCGCACGAGGGTCGACCAGCAGGCTCAGGGTCTTTTGCAACGGAACATGAACGTTGCGCAGGTCGGCGATCTGCGCCCTGGCGTCCGCATAGGGCCGCGCGGGCGGGTCGATATTGGCGCGCAGGTTGAGCGTGATGGTGTCGGCTGCGGGCCGTTCGATCCCCTCCACCGCCGGGGTCGGCGCTGCCGGGGCATATAGGGTGGTATAGGGCGTCTCGCCATCGAGCAGGTAGGCCACCAGGCCGTCTTCCAGGTGATCACGATCGCCCAGCCGTACGGGAATATCCACCTGGCCGATACCGGCGCTGTCACGCTGTGTCCAGTCGTAGGTCTTGTCGCTCTGGGTCGGCAGCAACCGTGCCAGTTCTTCGCTGCTGGTCACCGAGGCCGGCAACCCCTGGATCTCGTAGCGCAAGCTGGCCCGCACCAGCGCCAGCGGCTGGCCCATCAACACCGCCTGCGCCTGGGCCGCCTGCTTGTCATCCGGCAGGATGTAGGTATGGGCGTTGTCGAAGGTACCGAGCAAGGCCGCGAAAAAGTCCCTGGGCTTGCCCTGGATGAACGTGGCCAACTTCACCAGGTGGGGGTTGGCATCGGCCAGGTCCTGCTGCATCGAGCGGGCGGCATTGCCCGGCGCCGAATGCCAGGTGACACGCTGCTGGGCGCCAAACACCCGAGCGAACCCAGCACCTCCCCGGTTCCGGTGAACAGCATCAGCGCATTCTCCAGGTAGTTCGGCACGATCCAGCCGCACAGTGGCGAGGTCGAGGGCACCGGATTCATCTGCACCTCGTCGTTCTCGGCGCTGAGCCAGCGAAACAGCAGGCGACTGGGCTGGGCAACCCGTGGCGCCAGGTAAGCCTTGCCCGCGGTGTTGTCTGGGGCCTGCATCTGCCACGAGACGGTGACCTTCCGGCTGTCCTCGAAATGCTCGGTATCGATCAGGTCCCGCCTGCGCCCGAACACATCGACCAATTGCAACTTCGAGAGGGTGAAAAAGCCTGCGCGCAACAGGTTGTACAGGCTCTGCTGAGTGATCGGTACCTGCCCGGTCTGCTCGCCTGCCGCCCAGGCCACGAAGTGGGTCAGGCTGTTGATGTACTGGGTGTTGTCGAAGCCGTCGACCAGCGCGCCCGGTGTCGACTCCTCATCGTAGAAGGGGTTGAACGGGTTGAGCTGCAAACCCGCCGCCCGCGTGAGGAACCCGGCGTTGACCCCGCTCAGGCCCTGGGCCAGCAGCGGCTTGTCCAGCAGGTATTGGACGATCGCCTGCAGTTCGGGATTGTCGTTGTCCTGCAGGTAGCGGCGCAGTTGTTCGATCAGCGGCTCGGCAATCCTGGACGACAGCAGGATGCTGTCGCTCAGTTTCACCTGGCTCTGTACCGGCTGCGCGGGGTCTTGCCCTGCACCAGTTCGATCTCGCGTTCGTCGAGCTGGAACTGTTCGGTGATGTAGTCGGTGCTGTAGTTCGGCACCCCGTTGCGATTGTGTTCGAAGGGTACGTAGCTGGCCTCCCAGACCAGAAAGAGCGGCAGGAACGAGTCCTGCCAGTCCAGCGCATGATTGAGCGCCAACCCCTGCGGGGCCTGCCCGCTCCAGGTCAGCGTCAAGCCATTGCCGGTTGCGCTGGGGTTCTCGATGATCGGCAGGGTTTTCCAGGGCGCTGACGAGTTCACCGTCCAGGCCTGCTGGATTTTCCCGATGAGCGCCTGCTGGGCCGCCAGTACATCGGCCACCGGCGCGCCGTTGAGTGCCCCGGCAATCTGCGGTGCCAGCAGCGGGTCGAGCAGACTCTTTTCTCCCAGCACAAGCGCCAGGTCGGCGAGGATCGGTTGCAGGTCGCGCGCCTCCGGGCCCTGCCCCGGATTGACCTGGGGCACACCGAGCGCCAGGGAGCCCTGCAGGACCGTGGCCGTCAACCGGGCGCCAGCCGCCGTGCCGACCTGGCTCAACAACTGCCCGCCCAGACGGCATGGCAGGCTCTTGACGTTGCCATTACGCCGGGCCGGTTGCAGGCTGTCGCCGGTGACCACCAGCACCGGCTCGTTGGGTTGCCAGAAACGCGCCGCGTTGGTGGTCTGCAACTCGAACTGGCTGTAGTCGCTGGCCAGCAGGCCCACCAGCGTATTGGCCTGGGAGACCAGTTGCCCGACCAGGCTCTGCGGCGAAGCCTTGGTGAGGTAGGTACCATTGGCGGCCTGGCTGAGAAAGTCCTGAGGCCCACAAGGGAAAACCGGAATGTTACCCGTCGCCGGGGACGCGTCGGCAGACTTGCCAAAGGCCGCTTCGAACTTGGCCCACAGGTCCAGGATCTGTTCGGCCAGGTAGCTGTTCAACTGCGTGACGTCGAAAGGCACCGAACCGGTTTCGTCGTAGAGCCCGGTGATGTACTTGTACCAGTCCATGAAAATCTGCTGGCGACACGACACGATGATGTTGAGCAGCGCGTCCAGGCGCTGCTGGTACAGGTTCAGTGAGTTGAGTTTCTCCGCCAGTTGGTTGCTGTCGTCAGGCAGCACCACCTGCGGCGCAGCGTAGGGCGAACCGCTCCCCGTCTGTTTCTGGCGAATCATCCAGATACGCCCGGACTGCAGCGCGCCAAAGCCATTCTGATGCACCTCCTGCTCCAGCTGGACCAGGGTCAGGGAGCGGCCCAGCCGCTCCAGAAGGCCCATCTGCAGGGCATCGAGCAGAAACTCCAGGTTGTGCTCGATTTCGTCACTCGCCGGCGGCAGGTCGCCCTGGGGTTCCTGCGGTTTCCAGCCACTCCACTGCTCCTTGATCAAGGCAGCCAGGGCGGAGGAACTGGAGCTGCCCATGGCCGCGCGCACCGTCTCGTCGCGGGTGGTCAAAGGCGCCAGGTAGCACTTGGGAAACCCGGGCCGGGTGTTGGGCTGCAGCGGATTCTGCCCGGTGGTGTTCCAGGGAATGCCCGCCACCTGTGCGCTGTACAGACAGCGTGAAGGCCGCTCATCAACTGTCGGCTGGTACTGCCAGCCATGGAAGCCCTGCACCACCTGGGCGAACACTTGCGCGGGGTCAGTCGCCGATCGGCCGGCCTGTTGGCGTTGTCAGCCTCGGCCACAGCCAGCGCCTGCCTGAAGGCCTGGCCCTGCAGGGGGTCATCGGCCGCGCTGCTGTGCCAGCCGCTGACCTGGTACGACACCTGGAACTGTACATTGTCCAGATGCCATTTCTGTGGCTTGTCTTGCTCCAGGTCCAGGAAGGTGTCGTGAAAACCGAATGCGCTGGCGCAATCGGGATAGTAGGCGCTGAACGTCGGCCCACTGTTGCCCAGGGCGCTGATCGAGCCCAGGTTCTGCCCGGCGGCCATGAAGTTGCCGGGCGACAGCACGAACGCCGGCAGATGGCGTACATCGGTCAGCGCCGCCCCCGGTGCGTCAGGCGTGGGCTGCCAGTTCCTGAGTTCAAAGACCCGCCCCATGCGCCGTGAAGGCGGGTAGTAGGCCGCCCCGCCATTACCCTCGACGTCATAGCCGGGTGGCACGTCCCAACCCACCGGCAGCGAGATGCTGTTGCGCTGACTGGCCGGGTAGTACTCCGAGCGGTACTGCTCGGGCGTCATCAGATAATCGCTCTCGACCACCCACTGCTTCACTTGGGTGCCCTGTGATTGCTGGATGATGCGCGTCACCAGCCAACGATTGGGCGCCGGCGGGTAATCGACCGTACCATCAGGCGCCTGGCGTCCCTGGGCGATGCTATCGGGCAAGGCCCAATGCAGGTGAATGCCCGCCTTGAGCTGCTCGATCACATTCTGGTTCATCGGGTTGTAGGTGTTGGTACTGACATTGGCCTTGGTCCAGGTGCCGGAATGCACGATGGCCCCATTGGGATCCGGCTCGCGCCAGGGCAACCCGCCGTAGTTCGTGGTGGCACCGCAGAACAGCTCGGTGCTCTTGGTCACCAGGCTCGCATCATTCGTGCTGACCCGCAGGGCTTGTACGTTCACAGGGATTATCAAGGTCATTGGTCGGTTCCTGCGCTGAGATCGAACGAAACAAGGCCCACGCCCTTGACCATCTGCAAGGCGAATTCGGAAGACGGCAGGTGGTCGAAGCCACTGTAGATACCCTGGATGTAGTCACCGTACCGGGGGTCATGCAGGTTCCTGGACAGGCGATACAGTCGCAGCAACCGCTGTGCCTGATCGCGGAAGGGCACGCTCTGGAACACATCCGGCACCTGTTCACCGGCGGTATGGGTCTGGGTGGCATTGGTGAAGTTGTAGCGAAGGTTGATGCTTTTCGGCTCGGTGTCCGCCACGCCGAAATGCAAGCCCTCGGCAGGCTCGTGAATGTCCAGCGACCCCAGGGTCTGCCCATCGAGCTCGAACAGGCACAACAGCACGTCTGGCGCCAGGCGCTCAAAGCGCACGATGTCCATGGCCTTGCCGTCGGGGGTGTAGGCATTGACCTCAAGCCCCGGCCATCCCTGCACCACCTGCGAACGCAGAACGAAGCCACTGACCACGTCCATTTCGACTTTTTCCTCGGCCTGATCCTCCAGCCCCAGGGCGACCCGGCGCAGGGTCGAGGCATGGCCAGTGGCTCGCCGGTTGACCTTGGCCCTGATCGCCACATCGTGGGCCAACGACGGATCGGCGGCATTGCCGGTGACAGCCCGGCCGATACTCAACGCGCCGTCGAGCAGGCTCTGGATCCAGTTCTCATCCAGGTAGAAGAAACGTATCGACTCCGATGGCAGCATCCGTTCATCCGGCACCAGGTAATTGAACGGTACGCCGTCGAGCAGCTTGAGCTTGCCCAGCCAGGTATAGATCTCCAGCGGCACGCTCAATCGGGAGTCGCCAACGGTCAGAAACTGCGAGGCGTCCGACAGCACTTCACGCTGGTGCCGGACCCGGTGCGAGCGGGCCACCGCCAGGTTGCCCGTATCGAGTGTGGCTTCGGGGGTCGGCAGGAAGGGCCTGAGCAACGGGTAGATCAGCGGATCACTGTGCAATTGCTGCCGGATTTCATCGAACGACTGCTGCAGCACGATCGCCTCCATCTGCGCGACCACATCGCGCAGGTTGTCCCGTCGCCAGTTGTAGAGCAGTACCGAAAAGTGCTTGTTCTGCAACGCCAGCAACTGGCCCAACTGCCAGGCCGCCGCGTAGGAGATGTCAAACAGCCCGGTATCGGGATTGTAATGGGTTGCCGCGTCCGCCGAGGTCCAGGTGGGTGGAACGGTATGAGTCTTGATCTGGTAGGGCGTCAGCGGGCCGCGATACCACGAAACCGTGTTGCCGGCATCGCGGGTTTGATGCCTGAGCGCCGTGTAGCCCATCTGCAGGGCGTTCTTGGCCTGCCGGGTTTGCGTCGAATCACCCGCCTGCACCGCCGTCACCGGCAGGCCCATGGCAAAGTTGGCGGCCACGGTCGAAGGCGTGTCCGGCTCGGGCAGTGGGTTCTTCGGTTTGAGCTCGAGCAACAGTTGCTCGAAACGCTTGCCCGTGCCGGTGGAAGTGAAAGACCAGCTGGTGAGCGAAACCAGGCGCATGAACCCCTGGTCGTCGATGGCAAATGCCGACTCACCCGGCGCCTGTACCGAACGCGGGCGAGTGATCTCGGCGGCGTTGTCGCTGGTGGCCGGGTCAATCGGCAGGAAGGGTTCCAGGGCCTCCAGCGACACCAGGTGGGCAATGCAACGCTTGCCGGTCTGCGGCAGGCGACTGCCGGTGACGATCGCGAAATTGGAAGTGCCGGGGACCCTGGACAGGTCGTTACGCGAGGCCGGTACACCGTTCTGCGTCGCCTTGCGGATAATCTCCACGTTACGGACATGGGCCATCATCTTCAGGTCGTCCAGGGATGGTGCCACGTTCCAGAACAGCCCAGGGGATGTCGATGTAGTTGCAGGCGTCTTCGGCCTGCTGACCATGGTCCAGGTACTTCTCCAGCTGGGCCGCATCGCTGGAGCTGTCCAGGTCCGCAGCCGCATAGAAATACGAATAGCCCTGGCTGCCCTGCCCCTGCGGGCGCTTGAAGAACAGGTCGCGCAACTTGCCGGCACGGGGACTGGCACTGAACCCCTGATCCTTGAACGCCAGTTCATCGTCTTCATCGAAGATCAACACGGCCATCCAGGTCGGCACATCGTGGTCATGCTCCTGGTCGGGAAAAGCCACCACGGGCTCAGCCAGGCCGGGGCGACGCATCCACGGCAGGGTCTGCTTGGTGAACACCACATGGGCCAGCGTGTTGGTGTACTCGCCCTGGGTCTGGTCAGGCGGAAACACCGCCTGGATATCATTCCTGTCGAGGCTGAAACGCGGGGCCTGCACCGCGAAGTGATACTGGCTGGCGTAGTTCTGCCGCTCCTGCGAGACACGCTGGGAGACCGTGAACTGGTACTCGCCAGCCTCCAGCCCGGGCAGGTTGTGCTGGATGAATTTCACCGTTCCCTGAATGGGATGTTCCCGATTATCCGCCACTGCTTGTCTCCAACACGTCGTGATCAGATTGCGCTGGTTTCTTCACCCAGCACGCGAATCATCGGCCAGTCCCAAAGCGGGAAGCTGGCCAGGCGGCTGACATCAAGGGCTGCACTGTCAAAGCTGAAGCCCAGGGCATTGAGGCTATCGACCATCTTGCCGCGCTCGGCAACGACCGCCGCAGCGGCCAGGTCGGCCAGCTCGAAATCGACATTGCGCACAGGGTTACCGGCCCGCTCGTAGCTGAGCACGGTGCCCTGCTCGCTGAGGGTGGCGGCGAAATTGTCTTCGGTGGCGATGGTCGGGGTGTCGAGCAGCCAGAGCATCTTCTTCGTGGTGTCGAACAACAGCGCCCAGAGGTCCGCATCCGCCGTTATCGCGGGGTGGCGAATCATCGGCAGCAACTGCAGGCCGCTCAGGGTGTCGGCGATCATGCGGGTACCGTTGAGCCCCGGATCCGTTCCCGCCCAGAGCGCCGCCTGGGCGTTCTGCAACACGATGCCCACGGCGACTTCATTGACCGGCAGCCGATAATTCTCAGGCTTGGTGTAATCCTCGCCGGCCGGCAGGCGGGTCAGTTGCAACTGGTGATCGACACTGAAATCCGCCGAGTCCAGGGCCATGGGCAGAACGCCAAAGTCATCGGCCCAGCCCGCGTCATCCCTGGCACCATAGGCGCTGGGGCCATCCGGGGCCGTGCCGCTGCCGACATAGGTGAACGCACCGGTCGGAGTGAACGGCGTGTTGACCTTGAAGTCGTTGAACCGTGCGGTCTTGCTGGGATCACCAGGCTCGAGGCCAGGGCGAAATGGTTGGGTCCAGCACCCAGTCAAAGAATGCCGCGCTGTCCTTGGCTTTCAGGTCGCTGATCAGTCCCTGTTGAACCATGCCCATGACCAGTTGGGCCGGTTGTGCGCCTGCGGCCTTGTCGGCATTGCTGCGGGCCTGCAGCCCCTGCTGGCGGGTGGCGCCGTTGGCTGCAGGCAGGAAGGAGGTCTTGAAGTCCTCCCAGCTCACCGGGTCCGGTTGGGCCCTGTCGCTGCCGAAACGCACACTGAAGCTGATGATATCCAGGTCGACCGTCGCCACGCCGCCGAACTCGGGCCCCAGACGCTCAGCTCGACGCCGACGTGAATGGTGATCCTCACGGTGACGAACAGCAGGTTGGCCTTGAACGAGGCGCCCAGGTGGATATAGGCATCGGCCTCGTAGTGGAACGGTCGCCAGCCCAGCAGGAAATCGACCCCGACGCTGAACCAGGCACTGATCGGCCCCGACTCCCAGGTAGCTTGGACGTTGAAGCCGGCCATCAGGGTGTGCGAGAGCAACGCGAAATAGCACTCGCCCTTGAGGACCAGGGGGCCGGTCTCGTAGACCATCTGCAGACGCGGGACAGTCGGGAAATAGTCCGGCTTCTTGAATCGCGGGCTGTAGCCGCCGATCGACACCAGGAACTCGCCGGCATGCTCGCCGGCATACCAGGTGTAGAACGCAAAGCCGCCACTGACATGGCAGAGCCCGGCGTAGATGAACGACGCCGGGGTCAACCGGCCATCGACGGCGATCAGCCCGCTGCTCGACTCGAAGCGGGCCTCCAGCGCCACCTCCAGGTAGACGATGGGCTTGGGGGCGCCCTTGGGGACGGTCACCCGGCAGATCCCCAGGAGGGCCACCTCCAGCGATACACCAAACGACACGGTCAACAAGGCCGTGGCATCGACCATTTCGAACGACGTGAAGTCGATACCGGCGGCCACCCAGTACTCGCCGGCCTGGGGTGGATGTAGGACTGGGTCTTGACCAGGGTCTGCTGCAGCACCTGCCCCGGGTTGCTGGTGCCCAGCGTTGTGGGAAAGCTGTTCTCCGGGCGCTTGTTGTTCTGTGGCAACAGCGGGTAGCTGGTCAATTGATCGATAGTGGGCAGCAGCAGGCTGCGGTTGATACCAAAACCGCCAGCCAGGCCGGTGACGAAGAAGAAGGGAGGCCCCCCAGCGGTTGCTGCAGGCGCACGAAAATGAAGAACGAGCTTTCATCCGGGGCATAACCGCCAATGGCTGTGAGCGAGAACGTCGCCACGCTCACCCGCGCCTCGCCGAGAAAGTCATTGTCAAAGCGCAGGAAGCCACCGGCGATGCTCAAGGGGCCGGCCTGCAGCGCCAGGCTCATGCCGTCCAACTGCGCCGCCACGCCCAGGTCACCGCCTTTGCTGTCCGGAATCCTGAAGCCGAGCCCCAGCCCCTGCAGGTCGAACGACAGCATCGCCAGGCTGAAGCCGGCGTCGATCAGCAACCAGACCCGGCCGTCCTCATAGCGCACGCCTATACGCGCCAACGATACCGGGCCGATCGATTTGCCCACTGTCAGCCAGGCCGCATTGCCGGTCGGTGGCCTGGCCGCCACGGCCGGTGCGGTCTGGGTGTTGACCGGGCGGTATCGCCCCCGCGGCGAGCGGCAACGCCACGCCTCCCAGCTCGATGTCGGCCGAGAAGTTGAAGCCCGCGGCGATCGCTATCGTCGTTCCCTTGGCATCCTTGGGCAGCGGCAACTGCGCCGGGACCTTGGCCTGGGTCAGCATGGCGTTGAGCGTCTTCACCTCGTCGGCACTCAGAGGCGAAGCGGCGAACAGTGCCTGGACGTTCCTGATACTGCCCAGGCGGTCATCGGTGAAGATCTTGCCCACCAGGGCAGATCGGCCAGCGACACCTCAAAGCCGAGTAACATCTGAAACACATAATTGGAGGTGCTTGCCTGGGTTTTCGGGTCCAGGGTCTTCAACGCGACGAAGGTACCGGTGCCGTAATGGGCCGAGGTGGCCGAGAGCAACACGGTGTTATTGCCCATGTCATAGACGAAACTGGCCTGTGACAGGGCCAGGTCGAGTTCGGGAGGAATGGCGGGGATGGAAAAGCCCAGCGCCGAGGCGATATCCGCGAACTGCAGATAGTCGTTGTCCTCGGCCTGCCAGTGCGCCTGGAGCTTCACGCCGGGCTGGGTGCCGCATCGAACTTGAGCTCGAAGCTGAAGTTCTGCTGCCCGACCAGGAAACTGCCGCTCAAGGCCACACTGGCATCCGCACCGGTTTTCTTGAACAACACCGACAGTTGCGCATCGACGCTGGTGTCCAGCAAGGTGAACGCCGTACGCACCGATCCGAACACCGTGTAGGCGTAGGTCCCCTGGTCGCCGGTCACGGTCATGCCGAAGCTGTCGAAGACGATTTCGCCCAGTGCCGCGGGCACCGGTACGGATGCTCCCACCACCCCTTGACGATGTGTTCCAGGGATACACTCTCGGTCATCTGCCCGCTGATCTGCTCGATGTTCCAGGCATTGGCCTGTTTGGCCAGCGAAAGCGTGAAGTCGAATGACGTGTTGAACAGCGTCGGTAGAAACTGCGCCGTCGCGGTGATCTCGACGCTGGTCTCGGCCTTTGGCCCGGTGGGTGCAATCAGCCGGATCAGGAGCGTCAGGGACTCCAGGGTCAGGACATTGGAAATCAGCGTCCATGGGTTCCGGGTATGGATGCCCAGGGTCACCGAACTGACCGGCGCGGACTTGTTCACCAGCACCATGCGATACCGCGTCAGGCTGATGTTTTCAAACACCTGGCTGAGTGCCTGGGGAATGTAGTCGTCGTAATGCTGGCCGCCGGGCAGGCTCCTGATCATGTCCGATGCATTGAACTGCGCGCCGGGTGCCGGCTGCGCAAAGATCACCAGCGAATCGAGGCCCTGGGAGATCTCCACGCCGCAATCGAGCTTGCCATTGAACAGCGAGGACACCGCGAAACCGATCTGCTGCGGGCTGTCGTCCGGGGCGCTGATGCTCACGCCAACCGCCGGTGCGGACAAGCTCAATGCCCAGTCCCCGATCCCGATGGCAAACACCGCATCGGAGACCGGGGCACTGATCCGGCCAACCGGGTACGGGGCATCGCTGACTGGCGCAAACGGGCCGTAGAACTTGTAGGCCGAAGTCCCTACCAGGTCCCCCAGAATCGCCCCGACACCGGCAATGTTCTGCAGCCCGATCGTGGACAGGAAGTTCTGCCCCTGGGCCAGGCCGATGGTGCTTGCATCCTCCTTCGACCAGCGAAACGCCGCCTGCGCCAGCGAGGTGTAAACCAGGCGCGGGTTGGCCGGCTTGAGCAGGTTGAAGGGAAAGAACGTCATCGCCGGCCAGCTTGAGGCAAAGTCCCAACCCGAAGGCAGGCTCGCCTCGATCAGCACCGCCACCTTGTCACCGTCGATGCTAAAGCTCAGTTGCAGGCCGACATCCTTGACCTTGAACAGGGCGCCAGTGCCTGACGTAACCCGCACCACTCCGGCATCCGGACCAATGATGTCACTGCCCTGGACGCCCTCCACGATCAGCGCCGCGTCCTTGTCGAGCAGGAAGGCGACGGCAATCTGCGCTACCTGTTCATCGCTGAGCAGGCGCTTGTCGAGCACCAGCTTGCCGTCATCCGTTGCCTGCTTGCGCAGATCGCTTGCCAGTTGGTTGATATCCACTGCTGACTCCTGCTCAAGTGATGCTGGTCACTTGCTGCTGATTACCGTTGGGCTGGAACAACTGGTCGGGCGTAAAACCGTCGTGCTTCACACCGACGGCAAGGATCGACTCCGTGGCTGGCAAATGGCACGATTGCGCGCTTCATTCTTTGTGGCCTGGTCCTTGATCAGTGAAACCGGAAAGACACTGTTGACGATCAAGTCCTTGAGCGGGACCGGTGTGGCAGCCCCCTCCTTGTTGATCACGCGCCTGGCGCCCTCGGTAATCGCATACCAACGCTCATAGTTGTAACGGATGCTGTTGAGGGTCTTGCCCAGCTT
Source organism: Pseudomonas sp. Tof1 (assembly GCF_055390395.1). Taxonomy (NCBI): domain Bacteria; kingdom Pseudomonadati; phylum Pseudomonadota; class Gammaproteobacteria; order Pseudomonadales; family Pseudomonadaceae; genus Pseudomonas; species Pseudomonas sp. Tof1. The sequence continues at coordinate 4,128,806 of NZ_AP024344.1, forward strand.
GTCGTCATCGAAATAACTGTTGGTCTGTTTGAGGATCGTCGACTCGGTGGTGATACCGAAGGCATGTCCGTGGGTGTCCAGGTAGTTGGTGATGCTGGTGTCTTCGGCCGAGGCGATGAAATACGGACTGAAGTTCAGGTTATGCTGGTCCAACCAGTCGATATTCCACAGCACGGCCTGCTGCAGGACCCGGTCCTTCCTGAATGTGGAACCTGCGTAGGTGCCACCCGGGTTGCTCACGAAACGGCGCTTGGCCTTGCGATCGGCAAGAATGGCATCGGTGGTGTCCGTTGCCGTTTCACTGCCAAAACCCAGGCCGACATAGCCTCGCGCCAGCATTGCCGCCTCGGCTTCCGCCAGGCCACGAAAACTGTTGAGGTAGTAAACGTTGTCATCCACGAGCCAGGCATAGTCCCAGCGGTGGTTGGAGTTGCGGCGCAGCCATTTGCAGAACTCGATGGCCGCATAGCGGCTGGCGCCGAAACCGACATAGGGGTAGTCGCCGCTCAGCCACCAATCAGTGCCATCGGCATGAAACGACCAGCCGATGACATGCAGGTTGGGGACGGCTCCCAATGCCTTGCGGTACTTCTTGTATTCAAGAACGTGAACCATGACGTAGATGCGTCGGCCCGGGCTGTTGACCCGCGGGGGTAATACCAGGCCGGGACCGGGCGAGTATCAGGCCCGGGTCTGGGGTCCAGTGCACGAAGGTCGGTGACATCGGTGAATTCGTTCAGCCCCAGTTCGCTCAAGCGATCGGCACCGCGTGCAAAGCCGCAGGCGATCCAACTGCTGCGATTGCTTGAAATGACCACCAGGGGCGGCAGGGAGGTTGCTTGGTCTTCTGCGTGCAGGATCGCCGCAGCGGTGCCACCGGTAAAAAAATCCAGCACCCTGGGCAGCTTGCAAAACTCACTCAGTACATTGATGCGCTCATTGGCCAGGGCCAGGCAATCGTCCTTGTCGGCCACCTCCAACGCCGGCGTTTCGACCGGCTGATACTTCTGGCTGACCAGGTTGCCGCCATAGTTGCTTTTCACCTTCAAGGATATCGCCATGGGAACTCCGGGCCGCTCGTCGAGGGAAGTGCTGTGGCGGGAGACCACCTGCGTGGCCTCCCGCGTTGAGCCAGACCTTACTTGGCAACCGAAAGGACCTGAGTCAGCGACACCTTGAACTGTTCGAGCAGCTTCGATGGCTGGATAGTCCCCCCCCCTGCTGGGGTGGAAGCTGAATCACCTGCAGCTGGAAGTCAGAAGCGAGCTGTCCACCGGCAGGCACCTTGGCGTTGTAGAAGACCGTCACCTGGCTGACGTAGTTGGCCGGCAAGGTCACGTTGGTGCTGTAGACCTGACCGCTGACCACCGGCACCTTGCCGATCGAAATGACCTCGCCATTGGCATCGGGCTTGTCGAATATGAAATACATTTCGGCACCCGGATCGAACCTGGAAGCCGATAGGGTCACGGACACATCCACGGAATGGGCATTGTTCAAGGCCACCGTGCTGGACCAGCCGAAGCCCGTGGCGGGAGTCGGAGGCTTGGGCGGAACCGCCAGGGCCACGTAGGCCGCGTTGCCGGCTTCCACGATTGCCTCTTGCAGCGGCACGAACGCGCTGCCTGAAGGTGCGGGATGGTTGGCATCGGTGATGAAGGCGATCAGGTTGTAGGGCGCGCCCTGCGCCGGTGGCGAGACGTTGCTGAACAGAAAAGGCGTCTCTGTGACGGCAACCCCCTGCCCCGGCGCACTGATGGTGACCACGTTGCTCTGGTCCTGTGTATTCAACCGGACCCACTGTGGCTTGCTGTTGATGTTATTGGCGCTGCAGTACCACAGTTGAACACTGCCCACTGCGGTTTTGGTCGTATCCTTGCCCAGGTTCCTGGCCCGGACATAAACGTAGTTGGTAGCGTGGTAGTCGACATCCTGCGAGAACTTCTGGTCGTAGCACTCGACGAAACTGCTGAGATCGGCAGCACTGGCAGGCGTAAGGCGAGTGATCAAATCGGGCGACTCATCGGTCGGCGGTGTCTTGCCCGGCGCGGTCTGGGCCAGGTTGTTGCGGATGAACAGCCAGTTGTAGTCATTGGACATTTTGCATTCCTCCTTGGATTGACCTGAGCCCTAGCGGAAACCGCCGTTGGGAATGACACCGTTGGAGCCGACGATGGTCACCAGCGTCGGCTGTACGCTCAAAAGCGTCCTGTAGCCCTCATAGCCCAGGTAGTGCTCACCGTTTTTCGGGTCCACGAAAATGCTGTGCTCATCGAAGTTGCAACGCCGGTAGTGATTTTCCAGATTCGAGTCCTGCTCCAGCAGATGGCTCACGCTGGCGCGCGCGGCGGCAGACAGTTCAGGGGCGTTGGTGACCACGAACTGCATGGAGAAGTTCGCCGGCTTGGGCTTGCCCTTGAAATTGATATAGAAGGTGACTTTCCCGGCATAGCCGCCCTGGATCTTCACATTGGTGCCGACGACAAAGTTGGGGTTGATGTTCGGGTCCTTGGCCCCCGGTTTCTCCGGAACGGTGGTGTCTCCTACCGCGATGGAGTCGCCCCATTTGGTGTTGTTGTTCGAGGTGAACCCCACCACCGCCCCCACCGGAACATTGGTGACCTGGATCGAGCAGGTGAACAAGGCATCGTCCCAGGTCTGGTTCAGGCTGATCTGCTGCTCATAGACATCCGAGGCCGTGACCGCCTGGATGTTCACGTTGTGCCAGCCCAGGTTGCGGTTGGCATAGATCCACGCCGCATACTGGTCGACGCTGGAATTGACGCCGGAGGGAAACTGCGCGTTGACCGCATCGAAGCTGTCGGCAATCACCGCGACCAGGCAATGATGTTCGGTGGTCTGCGGCTTCCAGGTGAAGGCATTGGTGGCGACGATCTCGTTGGGGGCGGCGCTGAGGGTCTGGTAGTCCTGTCGGACTTCTATGGTTTTGGTCGGATCGTTGGGGTCGGGGACAACGGAGGTGTAGACCATCAGGTTGTCTTCGTTGTACCAGACGTTCGGTGCCAGGAACAGATTCTGCGGCACCCGGAACAGGTACACGTTCTGCGTGGCTTTTGCAGCGCTGACGTTCTTTGCCCGGACATAAAAGTTGTTGGTGAAATACTCCTTCACGTCCTGGTCGAAAGCCTGGCCGTACTTGGAAATCATCTCCTGAGTCGACAAGGCACTCTGGCCGGCGACCAGAATATCCGGGCTTCCGGTCCAGCTCCCCGAACGCGGCAGTTTCCCTGTGTCACTCAGATTGTTTCGAACGAGAAAATCATTTTTGACAGCCATAAGAAGTCCTCACACTTTGAACGAGTGATAGTTGAAGTCATCACGACATCCGCGAAGGCAGCGGCTTAGCGACGCAGCCTCACGGCAAGTAACGCATGCCGATCTAGGGGACAGGGGGACGGGGTGTCGCTCAGCCAGCACACCAGGCAGGTGTCGGTCGGTTTTTGGCAGATTCGGCAATAAGTGGAGCGAGTCCACACGGGTCATTGGCAAACGCATCATTGGCCTCCATGGCCTGGGGCTACGAACCAGATTCCCGGCACGGTTGGCAGGGAACCGTTGCGATTGAAGAGCTCGATTGCTTGACGCTGAAATGCTTGGTGATCAGGAAGATTTCTCCCCACACTGACGTGCCTGAAAGCGGCCTCGAGGGGCGAAGGCTCAACCCGCCGATTGGGTATAGCCAAGCGCCATTACTCTGTCGAATTTTTTCCGAAGGGGTTTGCTACCGCCCGTCGCCTACATCGCCTGATGGCTTGGCTGCAAACGCTGACCAGCCACTCAAGCAGCCCTGTGCGGGCCGTATTTCGAGGTGTTTGCCGGTCATAAGGACAGCTGGGGTATGGCCTACTGGTTCCGCTCCGACAACAGCATGCTCGGTGGCAAGCGCCCCCGGGATCTGCTGGCTTGCGCTCCCGATCGGCTGATGGCTGCTGCCCAGGATGAGGTCCTGGGGGTTGCCCATGGCCAGGCGCAAGACTGCAGACGATGCCCCGAACCATGGCAACGAGGACGCCTCTACCAAACCCCCACCACCGAATCCGCCCGCGGCTCCGTCCCGCCCCACAGCACTCCGCTCACCGGGTCGCGCAAGATGATCTGCCCGCGCCCATAGTCGGTCAGGTCACTGGCCACCACCACCTCATGCCCCCGGCGCGCCAGGGCATTGATCAGATCCCGCGACGCGCCCTGCTCGATCCCGACCTTGTTACCGCCCAGCCACTGCCAGCGTGGAGCATCCAGGGCCGCCTGCGGATTGAGCCCGAAGTCCACCAGGTTCATCACCATCTGCACATGCCCCTGCGGCTGCATGTAGCCGCCCATCACGCCAAACGGTCCCAGCGCCTGCCCGTTCCTGGTGAGGAATCCGGGAATGATGGTGTGAAAGGTTTTCTTGCCCGGTACCAGGCAGTTCGCGTGCGCGGGGTCGAGGCTGAACTCCTGCCCGCGGTTCTGCAGGGCGATCCCGCTGTCCGGCAGCACCACCCCCGAGCCGAAGCCGTGATAGTTGCTCTGGATGAACGAGACCATGTTGCCCTCGGCATCCGCTGTCGCCAGGTAGACCGTGCCGCTGGCATGAGGGTCGCCCGGTTTGGGCGACTGGGCCCGTTCGGTGATCTGTCCGCGCCGGCGCCGGGCATAGTCGTCGCTGAGCAATTGCTGCACCGCCACGCGCATGTGCTGCGGGTCGGTGATGTAGTGCAGGCCGTCGCTGTAGGCAAGCTTCATCGCCTCCAACTGCCGGTGCCAGGTCTGCTGACTGTCGCGATGGTCGAAGTCGAAGCCTTCGAGGATCTTCAGCGCCATCAGCGCCACCAGGCCCTGACCACTGGGCGGGATTTCCCAGACGTCGACGCCCCGGTAGTTGATATGGATCGGGTCGACCCACTGAGCGCGGTAACCGTCCAGGTCACTGGCGCGCAGGTAGCCGCCGGTGGCGCGTGAGTGGGCGTCGAGGCGCTGGGCCAGCGGCCCGCGGTAGAAGCTTTCACAGCGGGTGGCGGCCAGTTCCGCCAGGGTATCGGCCTGGGCCGGATTGCTGAACAGCTCACCGGCCCTGGGGGCGCGGCCGTCGATCAGGAAGGTGTCGAACCAGGCCTGCAGCACGCCGTCGCGGTGCGGGGTGAATTCGTTCAGCGCGATCTGCCATTGATGGGCGACCACCGGCGACACCGGAAAGCCGTCGCGGGCCAGGCTGATGGCCGGTTGCAGCAGCTCGGCAAACGGCAGCTTGCCGAAGCGCTGCGACAACTGCGCCCAGGCCGAGGGGCAGCCGGGGACGGTGACCGGGGTCCAGCCGTAGAGCGGCATCTCGGCGTGGCCGGCCGCCTTGACCGACGCCCTGTCGAGCGCGGCAGGCGCCTGGCCGTTCGCGTTGAGACCATGCAGTTGACCCCGGGTCCAGACCAGGGCGAAGGCATCGCCGCCAATCCCGCAGCCCGTCGGTTCGACCACGGTCAGTGCAGCAGCCGTGGCGATTGCGGCATCAATCGCATTGCCACCCTTGTGCAGCATTTCAATGCCAGCCTGGGCTGCCAAAGGCTGGGAGGCGGCAACCATGCCTCGGCGGGCGAAGACGCTCTGGCGCTGCGACGGATAGGGATATTCATGGGCAGAGAGATTCAACATGACAAAGGCTCTTGAAATAGGGGCATTCATGGGCCGCGGCAACGCACCGCGGACAAATTCGACGAACAGACTCAGAGCACGCGGCTGAGAAAGGCCCGGGTACGGGCATGGGTCGGATGGTTGAAGATCTGTTCCGGCGGGCCCTGCTCGATCAGTTCGCCCTGGTCGAGCACCACCACGCGGTCGGCGACTTCCCGGGCAAAACCCATTTCATGAGTGACCACGACCATGGTCATGCCCTCCTCGGCCAGCTCCTTCATCACCTGCAGCACCTCGCCGACGATTTCCGGATCGAGGGCGCTGGTGGGCTCGTCGAAGAGCATCGCCTGGGGTTTCATCGCCAGGGCCCGTGCAATCGCCACCCGCTGTTGCTGGCCCCCGGAAAGCATCGACGGGTAATGCCCGCCCTTGTCCGCCAGGCCGACCCGGGCCAGCAGTTGCCTGGCCTGCTCCAGGGCCTCGGCCTTGGGCACGCCGAGCACCTGGATCGGCGCCTCGATGATGTTTTCCAGCGCGGTCATGTGCGGGAACAGGTTGAAGCGCTGGAAGACCATGCCGATGTCCCGGCGCTGGCGAGCGATATTGCGCTCGGAGTCGCGCACCCGGCTGCCGTCGGGACGCTCGCGATAGCCCATGGCATGGCCGTTGACGCGGATGCGTCCGCCCTGGATGTCTTCGAGCAGGTTGATGCAGCGGATGAAGGTGGTCTTGCCCGAGCCCGAGGCGCCGATCAGCACCACCACTTCACCGCGCCGGACCTGCAGCGACACGCCCTTGAGAATCGGCAGATTGCCAAAGGACTTGTGAATGTCCAGCGCCTCGATCACCAGCTCTTCGCTTTTGTGCGCCATGCTCAACGTCCTCTCAGCAGTTTCAGGGAGCCGCGGCCGAACATCCGGCTGGCGGCCGGTGGCGACGAGTCCGGCCGGTCGGAGCGACCGGAACGGCTTTCCAGCCAGCGCTGGAAGAAGCCCCACAAGGTCGTCAGCAGCAGGAAGTAGACGGCCACCACCAGGTACAGCTCGAACACGCGGAAGGTCGCCGAAGTGACCATCTGCGTGCTCAGCAACAGCTCCTGCACGCCGATCACGCTGACCAGGGTGGTGTTCTTCAGCATCACGTTGAACTCGTTGCCGATCGGCGGCACGATCACCCGAAAGGCCTGGGGCAACACGATGCGGCGCATCAGCTTGCCGAAGGTCATGCCCAGGGACCGCCCGGCCTCGTACTGGCCCTTGTCCACCGCGCCGATGCCGGCGCGGATGATCTCGGCCATGTAGGCGCCTTCATTCAGGCCCAGGGCGATGATCGCCGCCTGGATATTGCCGGGCACCACCAGGCCGAACAGCGAGATATCCTCGAAACGAAAGACGCCCCCCGCAGCCAGTGCCGTGTAGAGAAAGACGATCTGCACCAGCAACGGCGTGCCGCGCATCAGCCACACGTAAAAGCGTACCGGCCATTGCAGCAGCGGGTTGCCGGACAGGCGCATCAGCGCCGCCGCCAGACCCAGCACGCAGCCCAGCAGCATGGCCAGCACGGCGATCAGGCAGGTCAGCCACAGCCCCGTGAGGTACACCCCGCTGGGCTGCAACAGGTACTGCCAGAACACATCCCAGTTGAAGTTCATCGATGCTGTTCCTCAGTCGAGGGTGTCGCTGCTGACATGCCAGGTGCCCAGCAATTTGGCGTAGCTGCCATCGCTGCGCATGTCGTTGACGATCTGCTGCACCGCGGCGCTCAGTTGCGCGTCGTCCTTGCGGATGCCCAGGCCGGTAAGGATGCGGCTGAAGGCCGGCACGCCCTCCTCGAACAGGTCCGGCGCCATCGCGGCGTAGTAGCCGGCGGTCTCGACCGTGGTGCCGTAGGCATCCACCTGGTTGATGCGCAGGGCCTGGAAGGCGTCGGTGTCGGTGTTGTAGACCACCACCTTCATGGGCGCCTTGCCGGCCTTGGTCAGGCTGTCGTTCTGGGCGTCGAGCAGGGTCTTGATGGTGGAACCGTTGAGCACCGCAACCTTGTGCCCGGACAGGCTGTCCAGGGTCTTGAGCCCCTTGGGATTGCCCTTGGGTACCACCACCGCCTGGCTGGAGTACATGTAGTTGACGATATCGATCACCTGGCGCCGTTCGGGCTTGTCGAACAGTTGGTCGACGATCATGTCGCACTGCCCGGCGAGCAGCGCCGGCACCAGGCCGGAGAACGGAATCACCCGCCACTGCACCGGTTTATTGCCCAGGCGCCTGGCGATCTCCAGGCCGAGGTCGACGGTCAGCCCGCGGGGCTTCTGCGCTTCGTCGAAGGACACCAGGGGTGGCGAATCCATCCCCGAGCAATAAGTGAGTTTTTCGACCGACTTCAGGCGCTCCGGCACCTGGGGCGCGGCGGCGGCCCATTGCGCGGACAGCCCGAGGGAAACAGCCAGCAGCAAGGCACGGCGTAAATGCATGACCAGACACTCCACTTCGTTGGAAAACGGCAGGATTCAAAGTCAACACACGGGCGGGTTCGGACCCGCCTCTATTTTTCCGATTGCAGGAACTGGATCAGCGCCGGCACGGTGCCCTCGATGTGCTCGCGAACCACGGCTTCGACCTTCGCCGCATCACCGGAGCGGATCGCATCGAGAATCACCGCGTGTTCATCGCGGGCGCTGAGGGGTTTCTCGCCGTGCTGCAGCCACAGGCGCATGGGCGCCTCGATCAGCGAGTACAGCGCGAAAATCTGCTTCATCAGCCGCGGGCGACCACTGAAGCTGCACAAATGTTCGTGGAAAGCGCGATGGCGACTGACCCACTGCGCACCGTCATCGCGATAGTCGTCCATCTCGTCGAGCATGCGCTCCAGCGCCGCCAGTTGACGCTCGCCGATACGGCCGACAGCGATCCGCACCGCCAGGCCCTCAAGGGCGCTGCGCATCTCGAATACCTCATGCAGCTCATCGATATCCAGGCCACTGACCACCGCGCCGCGGTTGGGGCGCAGGGTCACCAGGCCCTGGGCATCGAGGCGGCGAAAGGCCTCGCGCACCGGCATGCGGCTCATGCCGATTTCCGTGGCGATGTCCTCGGCAATCAGGCGGTCACCCTGGCGGTAGCGGCCGTTACAGATGGCCTGCAGCAGGAAGTTGTAGGCCTCCTCCTCGGCGGTCTGGGGCTGACGGTCTACATAGGCGGGAGCGAATTGCATGACGGCACCTTTTGTATTTTTGTATCCAATTATCCATGGATGTAAAACAGCAAACTGTGTGCCAGGTTGCAGGGCGGAGGTTTAAGGGACTGATAGGGAAGGGAAAGAGCTTCGCAAATGGGAGATGGACGGTTGAGGGGGAACAGAGGTGAGTGCTACCGAATGGCTCACGGAGTGCACCGCGAGTGTGCAGGTTGGCGGTTGGGTAACAGTCCGTGGCCCGCCTCGTCCCGAAGCCAAGGAGCAAGACGCCGGCTCAACGCCGGCGTGGGTCTAGAAAGCGCTCTTTATCACGCCCCCATCGGCTCGCAACGCAGCGCCCGTCGTGGCCGACGAAAGCGGACTGGCCAGATAGGCCACGAGGGAGGCAATCTCCTGCGGTGAGCCAAATCGCTTGATGAGCGAGGTGGGGCGAACCTTCTCGAAAAAGGCCTTTTCGAACGCTTCGAACGATTGCCCCTCGGCTTTGGCAAGGGTCTCGACGAATTCGCCCACTCCGCGCGATTTCGTCGGCCCCGGCAGGACGCTGTTGACGGTAATGCCCGTGCCGGCAACGGCCTCGGCCAAGCCACGCGAGACGGCAAGCTGCGCCGTTTTCGTCACCCCGTAGTGGATCATTTCGACCGGAATCTGCACCCCGCTTTCGCTCGAGATGAAAATAATACGCCCCCAGTCGGCCCGCCTCATCGCCGGCAGAAACAGGCGAGCCAGGCGTACACCACTCAGCACGTTGACATCGAAGAAACGTTGCCAGTCCGCGTCAGGGATCTCTTCAAACAGCTTGGGCTCGAAGATGCCCAGGTTGTTGACCAGAATGTCCACCTGCGGATAGCGTCGTGCGACCTCTTCGGCTGCGGCGGCCGTGCTCAGATCGCCCGCGAACCCCTGCACATCGCCACCGGTCTGCGCTTTCAGTTGCGCAACCACATCGTCCACAGACGACTGGGAGCGGCCGTTGACGATGACACGGGCGCCCTCCTGCGCCAACGTGCTGGCGATCGCCAGGCCAATGCCGGCCGTGCTCCCGCTGACCAGCGCGAGTTTGCCTTTCAGATTCAGGTCCATCGGTGACTCCTTTTTCGTGGGTGAAGTAGACAGGACGGCACCGAGTCTTGAACAACGGGATGCCGCCAACGGGTTCACATACGCGCAATCGAGGCGCCACCACCGACCGGCGCAGCCGTACCGGTCACAACAGACGAATCGTCCGACACAAGATGGATGCACGGGTTAAGGCGCACGAAAGAGTCTAGGCTATGTACGAAATCGCTTGAAACTTGGTTATGCGGCGTTAAAAACCGGCTCGGAATGCTCATTGACAACCAGTCAACTGCGCTTCCTCGCCGGTTTTTGCCTTGCCTAACCTGCGTTTCAAACAATTTCGTACACAGCCTAGTGGGATTTTTTCAATTGAAGCCCATCAAGCTCCTGAAACGTCAGCGACACAGACTGTCTGCCAAACCCCTGGCCTGCTGGACCGCGGCTTCGCGTGCGCTGCGATCAACCTCTTCGCCCAGGATGGTTTTCTCCACAATCACCGAATGCACATCCATCACGCCGACAAACTTCAGCCAGGCTTCCACATAAGGCTTCTGAAAATCGAAGCGTGTGGCCGGCGTGATCGACTGCGCCGAAAAATCCAGGCCTCGGGCGTACATCACCACAGCGGTCTTGTTGAACAGCATGCCTTGCAGGCCGCGCTCCGCGTCAAAACTGAACAGGATGTCTTTCTGCGACACCAGGTCGATGAAGTGCTTGAGTTTGTACGGGATACTGAAATTCCACAGCGGCACGGACATCACCAGCACATCCGCGCGGTGCAGGTGACTGGCCAACGCTTTCAAGGTGTCCCAGGCGTCCTGTTGCGCGGGGGTCAAGGGCGTGCCACTGAGCCCGGCGTATTTGGCCTGCATGGCCAGGTCGTCGAACTCCGGTAACGCCATCTGCCAAAGGTCGAGCGTGATGAGTTCGGTATCCGGGGCATGTTCCTGATAACGCGCAATGAACCTGCGGGCCACCTCAAGGGAAGCCGAACGTTGCTTGCGGGGAGAACATTCAATATGCAGAAGAGTCGTCATGGCGCGCCTCGGGGGTTGGGGGTGAACAGAACCGATACGCGCATTGCAACATAGCTTGATTTAAAATATAAATCGTAAATAAATACGACATTCATCACGAATACAACTATGTTCGATACGCTGCTGCTCAAGACATTTGTCACGGTCGTCGATGAAGAAGGTTTCAGCCGTGCCGCCCAGAAGCTGCACCTCACGCAGTCGGCAGTCAGTGGCCACGTGCGGCGGCTGGAAGAACAGATTGGCAAACCGCTGTTGACGCGTACCACCCGCTCCCAGCAATTGACTCCCGATGGCGAACGCCTGGTTTCCTATGCGCGTACGATCCTGGTGTTGAACCGTGATGCCTGGGCAGAACTGACGCGTACGCCGTTTCACGGACGGCTGCGGATCGGGGTGTCCGAGGATTTTGTCGAATCGCGGTTATTGCGCACCTTTCAGGATTTCGCGGCGCAGTACCCGGGCCTGGAGATCGATGTGCAGGTGGGCATTCCGGGCACGTTGCTGAGCCTGATGAAACAAGGCCATCTGGAACTGGTCATCGGTTCTCTGTGCGAAACCGGCGAAGCGGGGCTGCTGCTGTGGCAGGAACCACTGGTGTGGGCTTGGCCAGCGCAGGCCGCCACCGCCTTACCGACACCGTTGCCGCTGGCGCTGTTCCCGGAGCCGTGCCCTTATCGAGAGGCCGCACTGACGCGGCTGGCCCAGGCGGGCATCGCCCAACGCACGGCGCTGTTATGCAGCAGCGCTGCCGGGTTGCGGGCGGCGGCGCTCGCAGGCTTCGCAATCGCCCCCATGACACTCAGCCAGGTAGGGCAAGGGCTGGCGGTGCTTGGAGCCGAGCAGGGGCTGCCGGATTTGCCGGATGTGCAATTTCGGCTGTTCACCTCACCTGAAGCGGATCAGGCGATCGTGGCGGCGGTCACTCGGCTGATTGTGGAATATTGCTCCACGCGCAGGGCTTGAGCGACTTTCAACAAGGCCGCTGCTTCCGGGTCTGGCGGCCCCCTCCATAGGCTCTCGCCGCGGCCCTGTCAGAAACGGGGCCGGTAGATCAAAGACAAGCATGCCCGGCGCCAAGGTGGCGTCGTTCACGGAGCTTGCCTACGACACCTTCCCGTAGGAGCCGGGCTTGCCCGCGAATAGGTCCTCAATCCTGGAAAACAGGCCAAACCTCCACTGCGTCCAGTGTGCAACCTTCTTTTGTAATATCAAGACTACAGCCACTTCCCACACATATTCCCGCACAACCTCAGAACAACCTTTATTACTTCAAAATAATAAAGAACCCATCCATTCGGCCAGTTATTAAGTCCCAGCAAAAGATATTAAATATCCGCTTACAAAAGAGCAGCACCAACTTTCTTGCAACCGAGAGAGCGACGCCATCGCCAGCCCAATACGGCAGGCAGATAGGGCGCTCTTTATCCTGACGCCAAACCGCATCTGGAGTTAAAACCGCACAACCTAAACCGAAAGAACACAAAACCTCTTACGCAAGGTACCCTCATGAACATCAACAGCCGTTTATCACTCTCTACATACAATCCATCCACGGCCAAATCAGTGACACATCAAGAACAAGGCCAGAAAGGCTTCTCACTGGAAACTCCCGGCAATACGAAAAACACTTCTGACCCGGTCAGCATCAGCGCCGCTGGCGCCGAGATGTCCGATGCGATGGATCCGCCTGTTCCTGTGGGTGCGATGCCAGGATGGTCGGGTGAATTCGCGATCCAAGTCATAACCCGGCCAGATGGAACATCAATGTTCATGGATGGAAAGTTTTCGAATCTTTCGTCTGGGGAAAGAGATGAATACTTCAACCTGCTGCAATCCCACATGGATGCCCTGTACGAACGAAACGGTCTTGTCGACGAGGAGTCCACCTACGCCGCCCTCAACTCCCGCTCGATGAACGAAAAGCTCCATCAGGAGTTCCTCGAAGGCATAAGAAATGATCCGAAGATGGCCGAGTATGTCGGCCGGCTCGGCATCGCGCTGTCCTGATCGCCTCGCGGCCACTCACCAGGCCACGCTCCCTGAGCGTGGCTGGCTACCGCCTCGGCCTGGGGCAAGGACACCAGCATGATCAGCCCGCTGAAGTTGCTCTGCGGCATCGGTGTGATCTTTTTCTATCTCTACGAAACCCTGCCGGCACTGGCCGACACGCTGCTGCTGAAAAACGGCGACCGGTTATCCGGCAGCATCATTTCGTTCAGCGAAGACCTGTGCATCGATACCGCTGTTCGAACTGTTCCGACAATGGCGGGGCGAAACGCTGATCGTCGGCCGTGCCGCTGCCAGCCGACCGGAGCACCCCTTGCTGGCGCTTCCAGGCGCCCGCCATGTGGCCCCCGAGATCGAGGTCGTCAGAACCCTGCTGGCGCCATCCAGCCGTTGAGCCAGGAGGCCCCCGTATCACCCCAGGGCCGGACGTTCCAGCGCCACCCACGCCTGCACCGCCGGGTGCTGCCACTGGCGGCGGGCATAGTCGGCCAGCCCGGCGGGCACCGGGTCGCCATTGAGGATCAGCCGGTTGAGCATCAGCGCCAGGTCGACATCGGCAATCGACCATTGGCCGCACAGGTACTCTCTGCCATCCCCCAGCAGAACCTGCGCCGCCTCGATCAGCTTGCGCGCCGCCGCCTCGCCGGCGGCCGACAACGGGCCAGCCTTGCGCCCATAGAAGATCACCAGGGTCGAACGCTCCTGGCGCAGCGCCTGCAGGTCGCTGCGCAACCAGGCCTGCACCTGCCGCGCCCGGGCCCGCTGCTGGGTATCGCGTGGATAGAGCGGTGCCTGCGGGAACAGTTCGTCCAGGTACTCGGTGATCGCCGAGGACTCGGAGAGCGCGAAGCCACCCTGCTCCAGGGTCGGCACCCGCTGGGTCAGGGACAAGCCGGCGTACGCCTGCGACTGCTGCTCATGGGCGTCCAGGTCGAGGGGGTGAAGATCGAATTCGAGGGCCTTTTCCCGCAGCGCGACAAATACCGACAGGGCATAGGGACTGGTGTACTGGGCATCGACATACAAACGCAGACGGGCATCGTTCACGGCAGACTCTCCTTGGAATGAGAGCGACACGCTACGGGATCTGCCCGGACAAATGAAATCAACGATTTTCATGGGCGTATTCCCGAGCGGAATACTGGGAATTGGGCTATGGTAAAGGCCGCTGCTCCAGGCTCGTTTCCTGGTAAGCGAATGTTCCGGATTTTGAAACTCATGGATGAATCGATGAACTCACAACAGCTTTTCCCGCAAATTGGCAAGGTCATCGCCAGCACTGGCAGTCGCCGTTTTCCGCGGATGTTGCACGACCTCATTCTCACCCAGTTGTCAGTCGACGCCACCCATATCCGCAAGCTGCCGATACACCCGCAAACCACCCCCCTATCGGCCCATGCCGGCAGCCAGGTCATCACCCATGGCGAACCGATCTCCCCGGCGTCCAACGCCAAGGAATCGGCCCTGCACCTGACCCGGCGCAAGGATGACTGCAGCTATACCCTCTCGGTGTACCGTTCGAACCAGTCGCAGCAGTTCTCCGCACAGGAAAGGAGCATCCTGCAGGACTTCTCCCCGCTGCTGCTGCCGATGGTTGAAAAGCACATCAGCGCCCTGCAACCCCTGTCGCCCCCGCTGGACAGCCAGCCCGGCCAACTCGACGACATGGAGAGGCAGGGGCTGCAGGCCTTGCGCCTGCGTTTTGTCGACCGCCTGGCGCAGTCGGGGCTGACACTGTCCAACCGTGAAACGGACGTCTGCGTCGGCCTGCTGTCCGGGCGCACGGCACCGGTGCTGGCCGAAATGCTCCAGCTGAAGGTCAATACCGTGGAGAGCTACCTCAAGCGCGCGTCCATCAAGCTGGGCATCAGCGGACGCCACTCGCTGATGCGCTGGATGTACGCGGCGGAGGAAGCGCCGGCGCCGGTGGTGCCGGCAGCGCCCGTGTAACCGTCTCCCGCCAGTGGACCGGCGGGGGATTGCAGCGTGCGATCCCCCCGCCTCTCTCAATCGCGCGCCAGCGCCTCGATCGGGTCGAGCCGCGAGGCGTTGCGCGCCGGTACGAAGCCGAACACGATGCCGATCAGCGTCGAACAGATCACCGCCGTGGCGATCGCCCCCAGGGAGAACACCATCTGCCATTCCTTGATGAACAGCGAGAACAGGTAGCCGATCCCGAATGACAGCGAGATGCCGATCATCCCGCCAATCAGGCAGACCATCACCGCTTCCACCAGGAACTGCTGGCGAATGTCCGACTGGCGCGCACCGACCGCCATGCGGATGCCGATCTCGCGGGTACGCTCGGTGACCGACACCAGCATGATGTTCATCACGCCGATGCCGCCCACCGCCAGGGAAATCACCGCGATCAGCGACAGCAGCAGCGCCAGCGAGCGGCTGGTCTTGTCCACCGTCTGCATGATGTTGTCGAGGTTGTTGGTGAAGAAGTCCTTGGTGCCGTGGCGCTGCTGCATCAGCTTGATCACGTTGTCCTCGACCACCTTGCTCGGCTGCCCGTCCTTGATCCGCACCATGATGCTGTCCAGGTAGCGTTGCCCGAGCAGGCGGCCCGCCGCGGTCTCGTAGGGTACCCAGACGTTCAACTGCTTGCTGGAGGTGAAGATGTTCTTGTTGTCGGCCGTGACCCCGATCACCGTGCAGGGCAGGTTGTCCAGCAGGATCACCTGGCCCAGCGGGTCGACATTCGGACCGAACAGGCGGTTGCGCGTGTTGTGGTCGATCACCACCACCTGGGCCTGGCGCCGGGCGTCGCTTTCGCTGAAGGCAATGCCCTGCGCCAGCTTCAATCCACGAACCTGGAAGTAGCGATCACTGACTCCGTTGACCTGGGCATCGAGATCGACGTTCTGGTAGCGCAGGAGCATGTTGCGTCCGACCATGGGCGTGGCGCTGTCGACGTAGTAGAGCTGGCTCAGCGCGAGCACATCGGCCGGCACCAGGGTCTCGATCCGGCTGGCCCGGCTGTCGCCGAAACTGGTCCCCGGGTAGATGTCGATGGTGTTGCTGCCGATCGCCTGGATGTCCTTGAGCACATAACGCTTGGCCCCCTCGCCGATGGCCGAGATCGACACCACCGAGGTGATGCCGATGACGATGCCGAGCATGGTCAGCAGCGTGCGCATGCGGTGCGAGATCAGCGCCACCCAGGCCATGTTGAAGGCCTCCTTGAACAGCCCGAAGCCGGCCACCAGGCGCCCTGTGCTCTTGGACGCCAGGGTGGCCTTGTGCGTGCCCGCCGTCTCGTCGGTGGGGCGCTCGTTGGCCCGGTCGCTGATGATCTCGCCATCGCGCACCTCGATGATCCGCTCGGCGTTGGCGGCCACCTTGGGGTCATGGGTGACGATGATTACCGTATGCCCGGCGGCATGCAGTTCCTGGAGAATCTGCATCACCTCCTTGCCGCTGTGGGTGTCCAGCGCACCGGTGGGTTCGTCGGCAAGAATCACCTCGCCGCCGTTCATCAGTGCCCGGGCGATACTCACCCGCTGCTGCTGGCCACCGGAGAGCTGGCTCGGCCGATTCTCCAGGTGTGCGGCCAGGCCGAGGCGGCCGAGCAGTTCGCGGGCCCGGCCATGGCGCCGGGACTCGCCGGTACCGGCATAGATCGCCGGCATCTCGACGTTGTGCATGGCGCTCAGGTGCGGCAGCAGGTGGTAGCGCTGGAAGATGAAACCGAAATAGTCGCGGCGCAGTTCGGCCAGTTCTTCGCTGCCCAGGTCGCGGGTCTCGCGACCGTTGATCCTGTAGCTGCCGGCGGTGGCGTAGTCGAGGCAACCGAGGATGTTCATCAGGGTCGACTTGCCCGAACCCGAGGCGCCGGTAATCGCCACCATTTCCCCGGCATGAATGCTCAGGTCGATGTTCTTCAGCGCGGTGAACTCACGTTCCCCGGCCATGAAGCTGCGGCTGATGCCGCGCAGTTCCAGCAGTGGCTGCGTCATTGGCCGGCTCCCGCCACCGCCGGCGTCGGTTCGCCGATCACCACCTTGTCGCCTTCGGCCAGACCTTCGCTGATCTGCACCTTGACGTTGTTGTTGATCCCGGTGCGCACCTTGCGCTCATGGGCCACGCCCTTGGCGTCGACCACCCGAACCGGGAAACGGCCATCGGCGTCGCGCGGGCCGAGGGCCGCGACCGGCACCGTGAGCACCGACTTGGCGGTGTCGAGGACGATACGCACCTGGGCGGTCATGGAAATCCGCAGGCGATGGTCGGGGTTGGGCACATCGAACAGCGCGTTGTAGAACACCGCGGTGTTCTGCTTGGGCGTGCCGGCGGTCTGGGTCTCCACGAAGTTCTGCGGTGCCGGCTCGGTGCCACGCAGCTTGGCGTAGTAGCGCTTGTCCGCCTCGCCGAGGATGGTGAAGTACACCTCCTGGCCGGGGCTGATATGGATCACGTCGGCTTCCGAGACCTGGGCCTTGACGGTCATGGTGTCCAGGTCAGCCAGCTTGAGCAGTACCGGTGCCAGCTGGTTGGCGATCACGGTCTGGCCTTCCTGGGTGACGATGCCCACCACGTCGCCATCGATCGGCGCGACGATGCGGGTATAGGCCAGGTTGATCTTGGCCGTGTCGATCTGCACCTGTGCACTCTTGATCTGCGCCTCGAGGGCACCCAGGTTGGCGCGCTGCACCTCATAGTTGGATTCGGCGGTCTCGAAATCCTGGCGGGAGATCGCCGCATCGCTCTGCAGCCCCAGGTAACGCTCGTAGACCGCCTTGGTCTGCTTGAGCTGGGCCTGGGTCGCGCGCCGTTGCGCCTGCAGGTTTTCCTCATCGACCTGGGCCTGGCGCAGGGTGTTCTGCAGCACCTGCGGGTCGATCTCGGCCAACCACTGGCCGCGCCTGACCTTGTCGCCGACCTTGACCTTGAGGGATTTCAACTGCCCGGAAACCTGGGCGCCGACATCGACCTGGCGGATGCCTTCGAGCACCCCGGTCGCCAGCACCGTGTTCTCGATATCGCTGCGCTCGACCGTGGCGATCAGGTACTGCGGCGGCTCTGCCGGCGCCTGCACCGCATAGAACACCAGGCCTGCGACCAGCACCAGCGCCAGCCCGATACCCGTCTTGCGAAACTTCGTTTTTTTCATAAGTGACCATCAATACCTTGAGAAATACCTGAAATCGAACCCGGGGACGGGGCGTCTCACGACACCCCCTCCTCCACGGCAGCCGACAATCGGCCCAGCCACCAGGCCGCCAGCTGGCTCACGGCGGGCGCCTTGAGCAGGCTGAAATGGTTGCCCGGCCCATACCAGACCGTCAGTTCGTCGACCTGGGCGCTCCAGCCGGCGACCATCGCCTGTTGCTCGCGCTGGTTGCCGGCCGCGTCCAGGGTCGGATCGTCCGCCAGCACCAGGCTGGCCCGACCGACAAAACCCCGCTGCGGCCGATAGACGGTACGCAGTGCGCTGGCGAAGGTCCGCGCCGGGCCATGCATGGCCTGCGGCGCCGCCCGTGCCGAAAGCAGACCGACCCGGACCATGCCGGCATGCAGTTGCGCCAGTTGGGTGTTGTCGTCCTGTTCGGCGAAGGCCTGCGCATCGATGCCCAGGGACTTGCCCGAGGCCAACTGCATCGCCTCGACCAGCCGCTGCAGGGCCGCAGTGGTGGTATAGGGCTTGCCGATCACGCTGTTGCCGCCGGGCGACTCGCTGTCGATCAACGTCAGCGAGGCCACCTCGCGCCCGGCCGCCTGCAGCCGGGTGGCCATTTCGAAGGCGACCCAGCCACCGAAGGAATGGCCGACCAGATGCAACGGCCCCTCCGGGCAGGCCTGCTCCAGCGCCTGCAGATACAACTGCGCGGCACTCTCGACACAACTGTGCGGCACCGACTCGCCATCCAGCCCGCGGGGCTGCAGGCCGATCACCGGCCAGTCCGGCCCGAGGGCATCGGTGAGCCCGATAAACCCGGTGACACTGTCCCCGGCACCGGGCACGCAGAAGATCGGCGTGCGGCCGGCGCGGCCCTGCTGGATCGTCAACAGCGGCTGGTGCACGCTGCCCGGCGCCACCTGCGCACGCTCCAGGGCGTCGCCGAGCGCTTGGCCGAGGACCTGGACATGCGGCGCCTGCATCATGCTCAAGTGATCGCCCGGTACCTCGATGCAGCGCAGTTCGCCACGCCCCAGGGCCTCTGCCCAGCCCAGCGACTCGCTGCGCCGCGCCAGCTCGCTGGGACGCTCGCCGGCCCGGAACAGGTGCACCGGCATGCCGATCGGGTGCAGGCGGTAATGGGCCAAGGCATGCCCGTGGGCCACCTCGCGATCGATGAACGGCCACAACGCCTGCGACGATACCGAACCGAGACTGGCCGGCAGCAACTGCCGTTCGCGGCAGTGCTCCAGCAGGCCGTCGAAGTCGAAGCGGTCCAGGTCCTGCTCCAACTGCCGCACCTGCGCCAGGCCATCGCTGCCCGCCGGCCCTTCGACGGTAAGCCAGGCCGAGCATTGCAGCAGCAGGTGGCGCTTGTGCGCCGCCTCACCGGCCCAGCGCGCCTTGCCCTGGTCGGTCAGGCGCGGCACGTAGCTGTCCAACAGGCCGAGGAACTGCACCGGCTGGTCCTGGCCCAGCAACTGGATGGCGATCTCGTAGGCCAGTACCCCCCGAACGACCAGCCGGCCAGGCGATACGGCCCCTGCGGCTGCACCTCGCGGATCAGTTCCACCAGCCGTGCCGCCAGGCACTCCATGGTCCGCAACTGCGGCTGGCCCAGGGCGATGCCCGGCAGGCCGTAGATCGGGAAATCGCCGGGCAGGTGCTGGCCCAGCACCGGGAAATAGGCATCCGCACCACTGAACTCATGCACCAGGAACAGCCCCGGCTGACTGCCGCCGGCCCGCACGGTGATCACCTCGTCGCGCCCTTGCGGCGCGGCGCCGCGCTGGCTGAGCAAGGTGGCGAGCGATTCGACGCTGGCATGCTGGAACAACTCCGCCAGCGACACTGGCAGGCCCGCCTGTTCCAGCAGGTTGACCAGGCGGATCGCCAACAGCGAATGGCCTCCCAGCTCGAAGAAGTTGTCGTGGCGGCCGATCCGCTCGACCTTGAGCACGTCGGCCCAGAGCTGCGCCAGGGTCTGCTCGAGCGGGTTCGCCGGAGCGACATGGGCACGGCTGGCGAAGTCCTCGATGAGCGGCACCGGCAGCGCCTTGCGATCGAGCTTGCCGTTGGCGGTCAGGGGCAGCAGAGGCAACCGCACATAGGCCGACGGCACCATGTAGTCCGGCAATTGCCCGAGCAGATGGTTGCGCAGTTCCTCGACCTGCGGCGCCACGCCTTCGCCGATCGCCGTGAAGTAGGCCACCAGGCGCTTGTCGCCCGGCGCCAGCTCATGTACCTGCACGACCACCTCGCGAACCTGCGGATGCCGGCCCAGGCGGGTCTCGATCTCGCCCAGCTCGATGCGGAAGCCACGGATCTTCACCTGGCCGTCGTTGCGCCCCAGGTACTCCAGGTTGCCATCGGCGCGCCAGCGCACCAGGTCGCCGGTGCAATACATCAGGCTGTCCGGCAGCGGGTTGAACGGGTCGGCGAGGAATTTCTCCGCCGTCAGTTCCGGCTGGTTCAGGTAGCCCTTCGCCACGCCCGCGCCACCGACATACAACTCACCGACCACGCCTACCGGCACCGGCTGCCGCCGGGCATCCAGCACATAGGCGCGGGCGTTGCCGATCGGCCGGCCGATGGGGATGCTGCCCTCGCCCACCGTGGTGATCTCGAAGGTGGTGGAGAAGGTCGTGGCCTCGGTCGGGCCGTAGCCATTGAGCAGATGCCGGGGTGCCCCGTGCCTGAGCACCCGCTCGATCACGGCCGGGTCGAGCACGTCGCCACCGACGATCAGGTAGCGCAGGCCACGCAAAGCCTCCATCAAGCCGTCGGCGTACTGCTGGAACAGGCCGGCGGTCATCCACAACACGCTGACGGCCTGCTCCTGCAACAACGCCCCCAGCACATCACGCGACAGCAGGTCGCCCTGGTCGACCACCACCACGCAACCGCCGTTGAGCAACGGTGCCCAGACCTCCAGGGTACTGGCGTCGAACGCCGGGTTGGAAGCGAAGGCCACCCGGTCGTGCTCGTTGAAATCGGCGTAGCCGTTGTTGATCACCAAACGCGTGATCGCCCGGTGCGGCACCAGCACGCCCTTGGGGGTACCGGTGGAGCCGGAGGTGTACATGAGGTAGGCCACCGTCTCGGACGACTGCGGCAGATCCGGGTTGTGCTCCGGCCGCCAGTCGAGGGCCAGGCTGTCCAGCTCGACCCGGGGCAATGCCAGGTCGGCCAGCTCATCACCACGCGTCAACAGCAGCACCGCCCGGCTGTCTTCAAGCATGAAGCGCTGGCGTTCGACCGGGGCATTGATGTCCAGCGGCACGTACACCGCCGCGCACTTGCTGATCGCCAACTGGCTGGCCAGCAGGTCCGCCGAGCGTTCCAGCAGGATCGCCACCGTGTCACCCGGCGCCACGCCGAGGGCCAGCAGGTGATGGGCCAAGCGGTTGGCCCGGGCGTTCAAGGCGCGGTAGCTGAGGCTCTGTGTCCCGTGCACCAGCGCCTGGGCCTCGGGACGGGCCAGGGCCTGCGCCTCGAACAGCCGGTGCACGGTCTGCAGGTGCGGATACTCGCGCGTGGTCGCGTTGAATCCGTCCAGCAACTGCCGACGCTGATCGCCCGGCAGCACCGACAGTTGCTCGATCGGCAAGGTCGGTTGCTGCTCCAGGGCCTGCGCCAGGTTCTCCAGCACCGCGTGCATCAGGTCGCAGACCCGCTGCGCACCGATCTGTGCCGGTGCCAGCGCGGTCAGGGCGAAGTCCTCGCCCAGGTCGTCGACGCTGAGGGTCAACAGGTAGTTGGTACGTTCCTCGGCCTTGAGCAACTCGATGCCCTGCCAGGCGCCCCGAACCTCATCGTCTGCCGCCGTTGCCGAGGCTCCGTGCCGGTAGTTGAGCAAGGCACTGAACAGCGGCGTGCCAGCGGCCACGCCGCTGCAACGCTGCATCAGCGCCAGCGGCGCATGTTCATGGGCCAGCAGCCGGGCCAGGCGTCCATGGGTGGCCTGCAGGGCCTCGCGTACCGACCGGGCGTCGATGTCGACGCGCAACGGCAAGGTATTGATGAAGACCCCCAGGGCCCGCTCGGCGCCCTCGCCGCCCTGCAGGCGCCCGAGCAGCACGGTGCCGAACACCACCTGCTCACGGGCCGCCGCCGCCCCGAGCAACCGCGCCCAGGCCAGGTGCACCAGGCTCGCGGCGCTGACGCCCAGTTGCCGGGCCTGCTGGCGCAGGCGTCGGCTCAACGCCGGATCGACCGGCCGCTGGCGCTCCTCGACGCCACCGCCATTGCTCTGAACGTCCCGCAGGCCGAACGGCAGGGTCGGCTCATCGATGTCCCCCAGTTGCTCGCGGAAGAACGTCTCGTGCTCCTGCTCGCTCATGCCCAGACGGGCCTGGGCCACGTAGTTGCGGTAAGGCACCGCGGCGCCCAGCCGTTCGCCATGGCCGAGCAGGCAGGCTTGCAGTTCCTGCTGCAGCACCTCCAGCGCGACATGGTCCATGACCAGGTGATGGAACAGCAGCAGCCCGATGATCCGGCCATTGGCCGGATCGGCGCAGTGCACCAGGCGCAGCAACGGCGCTCGGGTGATGTCCAGGCGATAGTGGCGGGTATCGAAGCGCGCCAGCAACTGGCTGGACACCTCCCCATCGGCCGGATCCAGCGACACCGCCTCGCACACCAGCGGAGCCTCGCGCAGCACCACCTGCAACGGTTCCGGCAGTCCGTCCCAGAGGACCGCGCTGCGCAGGATGTCATTGCGTTCGATCACCTGCCCCAGGGCCTGGCTGAAGGCGTCCAGGCGCTCCCGGCTGGCAAAGGCGAATTGCGCCTGCAGCAGGTACGGGTCGCCTTCGCTGGCAGCCAGGTGGTGGTAGAGAATCCCCGCCTGCAACGGCGCCAGCGGGTAGATGTCCTGCACGTTGGCGCTGCCACCCGGCACGCTGGCGACGATCCGGTCGATGGCCTCCTGCTCCAGTGTCACCAGCGCCAGGTCAGCCGGCGTGATCCGCCGGGCACCGGCCCGAATGCGGTTGGCCGGGATCTCGATCTCGCGCCCCGCGCCGAGGCTGGCGGCAAAGGCGGCCAGGGTCGGCTGGCCGAACAGCACCCGCACATCGGCCGTCAGGCCAAGCCGGCGCATGCGTCCGATCAGGCTGACCGCCAGCAGCGAGTGACCGCCCAGCTCGAAGAAGTTGTCGTGGCGCCCTACACGCTCGACCTTCAGCAGTTCTGCCCAGAGCCGGGCCATCAGTATTTCGGTTTCACCCAGCGGTGCCTCGTACTCGCGCACGACCAGGGCCGCCTGGTCCGGCGCCGGCAGCGCCTTGCGATCGAGCTTGCCGTTGGGGCTCAGCGGCAACGCCGCCAGGTGCACGAACAGCGCCGGGACCATGTAGTCCGGCAGTTGCTCCAGCAGATGGGCCCGCAGCGCATCGATGTCCTGAACCTCGGCCGCCGTGTAGTAGGCCACCAGGCGCTTGTCGCCCGCGACGTCCTCACGGGCCACCACCACTGCCTCCTGAATCGCCGGGAAGGCGGTCAGGCGCGCCTGGATCTCGCCCAGCTCGATACGCAGGCCGCGGATCTTCACCTGGTCGTCGTTACGCCCCAGGTACTCGATGTTGCCGTCCGCCAGGTAGCGGCCGACATCGCCCGTGCGGTACATCCGGGCCTCCGGCGTCGTGCTGAACGGATCGTCGAGGAAACGTTCCGCAGTCAGTTCGGGGCGATTGAGGTAACCGCGTGCCACCTGCACCCCGCCGATGTACAACTCACCGACCACACCCAGCGGTACCGGCTGCATCTGTGGGTCGAGCAGGTACATCCGGGTGTTGGCGATCGGCTTGCCGATCGGCGTATTGTCCGGAGTCTGCTCGATCGGGCCGGCACAGTTCCAGGCCGTCACGTCCACCGCGGCCTCGGTCGGACCGTAGAGGTTGTGCAGTTCGGCACCCGGCAACTGCGCCTTGAACCGACGCACCACACTGCCAGGCAAGGCTTCACCGCTGCACATGACCCGTTTCACGCTGGCGCAGCGTTCGGCATCACCGTGGGCCAGGAACACATCGAGCATCGACGGCACGAAATGCAAGGTGGTGATCTGCTCGGCCTGGATCACCTCGCTCAGGTACAGCGGGTCCTTGTGCCCTTGCGGACGCGCCATCACCAGCCGCGCGCCGGTGAACAGCGGCCAGAAGAACTCCCAGACCGACACGTCGAAGCTGAACGGAGTTTTCTGCAGCACCGCGTCATCCGGGGTCAGGCCGTATTCGTCCTGCATCCACAGCAGGCGGTTGACCACCGCCGCGTGTTCGTTGATCACGCCCTTGGGCTGGCCGGTGGAGCCGGAGGTGTAGATCACGTAGGCGCTATGCCTTGGGGTCAGTCCACCCACCCACGGGTTGTTCACCGAGCGGTTGTGCCAGGTGTTGCAGTCCAGGTCGATCACCGGTACCGCCACCTCAGCCAACAGGTCGCGGGTGCGGCCCTGCACCAGCACCACCGCCGGTGCGCTGTCAGCGAGCATGTAGGCGATGCGCTCCTGCGGATAGGCCGGATCCAGCGGTACATAGGCGCCGCCGGCCTTGAGGATCGCCAACAGGCCGACGACCATCTCCAGGCCGCGTTCGACGCAGATCGCCACGCGTGCATCCGGCTCCACACCCTGCTCGCGCAGGTGGTGGGCCAACTGGTTGGCGCGCTGGTTCAGCGCCCGGTAGGTCAGGCGCTCCTCGTCCGCCTGCAGCGCCACGGCTTCCGGCGCCCACTCGACCTGGTCCTGGAACAGGCCATGAAGGGTCTGCGCCAGGTTGTAGCCGGTGTCGGTGGCATTGAAATCCCCCAGCAAGTGCTCGCGCTCGGTCATGTCCAGCAGGTCGATCCGCGCCAACCGGGCCTGGTCGTCGGCGACCATGGCCCGCAGCAGGCGTTCGAAGTAGCCGGCATAACGCTGCATCGTCGACTCGTCGAACAACGCCGTGGCGTACACCAGGCCACCGCTGATGCAGCCCTGGGTCTCGCCCAGGTTCAGGGACAGATCGAACTTGGCGAAATGCCCCGGGGCAGCGATCCCTTCCAACTGCAGGCCACCGGGCACCGCTTCGGCACGCTCGCCCGCCTGCCAGGTCAGCAGGGTCTGGAACAGCGGGCTGTGGGCCAGGCTGCGCGCCGGCCGGATCAGTTCCACCACCTGCTCGAACGGCAGGTCCTGGTGCGCCTGGGCCTCAAGAATGCGCTGGCGAACCTGTGCCAACAGCGCGGCGACATTTCCGGCGCCGGCCACATCGAGACGAATCGCCAGGGTATTGACGAACAGCCCGATCAGGCCCTCGATCTCCGCGCCCTGGCGGTTGGCGACCGGCGAACCGATCACCACCTCGTCCTGTCCGGCCAGGCGAGCGAGCAGCGCGCCCCAGCCGGCCATCAGGGTCATGTACAGCGTCAGCCCATGGCGCTGGCCGAGCGCCCTGAGCCCCGCGCTCAACGACGCGTCGAGATGGATCTCGACCTGGCCCCCGGCATAGTCCTGACGCGCCGGACGCGGTCGGTCCGTGGGCAGCATCAACAGGGCTGGCGCACCACTCAGGGCCTGCTGCCAGTAGGCGTTCTGCCGCGCCAGCACTTCGCCGCTCAACCACTGCCGCTGCCAGACGGCGAAGTCGCCATACTGCAAGGCCAGGGGCGGCAGCGGGTCATCCTCGCCGCGGCTGAAGGCGGCGTACAGCGCGACCAGCTCGCGGGTCAGCACGTCCATCGACCAGCCATCGGCGATGATGTGGTGCAGGGTCAGCAGCAGTACATGATGCTCCTCGCCGATGATCACCAGCCGGCCACGAATCAACGGCCCGCGCGCAAGGTCGAACGGAGCACGGGCTTCATCGCTCAGCAGGTCTTCCAGGGCGGTGGCGGCCTGCGGATGCTGGCGCAGGTCCTCTACCTGCAGGAGCAGACCGGCCTCAACCGGGGCGATCAGCACCTGGGGTGTTTCATCGCATTCGACGAAACGGCTGCGCAGGGTTTCGTGGCGCGCGACGAGGGTCGCCAGCGCCTGTTGCAGGGCCTGGGCCTGCAACTGCCCACGCAGGCGCAGGGCGACGGGAATGTTATAGGCGCTGTTGGCACCGTCCATCTGGGCCAGGAACCACAGCCGCTGCTGGGCGAACGACAGCGGTAGCGCGCCGTCACGGGGAACCGCGACGATGGCCGGCAGGCTGACCGGTGCATCGCTCTGGAGAAACCGTGCCACGGCCGCCAGTTCGGGATTGGCGAACAACTCGCCCAACGGCAGCTCGCGCTGCAATTGCAGGCGCACCTGGGAAACCATGCGCATCGCCAGCAACGAGTGGCCGCCCAGCTCGAAGAAATGGTCCCGCCGACCGACCCGCTCGACCTGCAGCAATTCGCCCCAGATCCGCGCCAGGGTGTTTTCCAGCTCGCCCTCGGGCGCCTGGTATTCGCGCTGCGACAGGGCCGTCAGCGCCGGCGCCGGCAGCGCCCGGCGATCGAGCTTGCCATTGGCGGTCAGCGGCAGCGCGTCGAGCCGGACATAGGCCACCGGCACCATGTACTCCGGTAGTTGCGTCGCCAACTGCGCGCGCAGTTCGCCAGGCTCGGGCAAGCCGCCCGATGCCGCCTCGGTCAGATAGGCCACCAGGCGCACCTGGCCGGGCTCATCCTCACGGGCCAGCACCACCGCTTCACGGACGCCCGGCAGGCGGTTGAGGCTGGCCTCGATCTCGCCCAGCTCGATCCGTACACCACGGATCTTCACCTGGTCGTCGTTGCGGCCCAGGTACTCGACGGTACCGTCGGCCCGCCAGCGCGCCAGGTCGCCGGTGCGATACATGCGGGCCTGCGGCAGCGTGCTGAACGGGTCGTCGAGAAAACGCTCGGCGGTCAGTTCCGGGCGGTGCAGATAACCGCGCGCCACCCCGGCCCCCCCGACATACAGCTCGCCGGCCACCCCCACCGGCACCGGACGCAGTTGTTCGTCCAGCAGATAGAGGCGCGCGTTGGCGATCGGCCGACCGATATGCAGCAGCCCATTCGGCTCGACCTGCCCGGAGGTCGCCACCACCGTGGCTTCGGTCGGGCCGTAGTTGTTGATCACCGCGAAGCCCGGGTCCTCGGCGAAGTGCCGCAGGCGGTCGCCGCCGATCAGCAGGGTGCGCAGGGTCGGATGGCCACGGCCCTGGCCAAAGGCATACTCGGCCACCGGCGTCGGCAGGAACGCCACCTGCAACGGCTGCGCCCGCCACCAGTCGAGCAGGCCATCCAGCTCGCCGCCGCCCAGGCTCGCCGGCGGCAGGTGCAGGGTCGCGCCCACGCACAGCGCCGGCCAGACTTCCCAGACCATGGCATCGAAACCGACGCCGGCAACGCTGGCGGTATGGCTGCCAGCACGCAGATCGAAGGCCGCACAGTGCCAGTGCACCAGGTTCTCCACGGTGCCGTGCTCGACCATCACGCCCTTGGGCAGGCCGGTGGAGCCGGAGGTGTAGATCACATAGGCCAGGTGCCGGGCAGCGAGCCCCGCCACGTGCGGATCGCTGACGGGCAGGTCGTGCCAGGTCGGCTGGTCGAGATCGACCAGCGGCACCTGCAACCGGCCCGCCAGCTCGCGGGTGTTGCCCTGGACCAGCACGGCCAGGGGTGCGCTGTCCTCCAGCAGATAGCGGATCCGCTCGGCCGGATGGGCCGGATCGACCGGCACATAGGCGCCACCGGCCTTGAGGATCGCCAACAGGCCCACCAGCATCCGTGGCCCGCGGGTCACGCAGATCGCCACCCGCTCATCCGCCTGCACACCCAGTGCCCGCAGATGATGGGCCAGCTGGTTGGCCTGACGGTTGAGCTCACGGTAGCTCAGCGCCTGCCCGTCCATCCGCACCGCCACGGCATCCGGCGTGCGCTCGACCTGACGTTCAAACAACCCGTGCAGGGTATGCCCACGGGGGTACTCGACCTGGCTGGCATTGAAGTCCTGCAGCAACTGCACGCGCTGCGCTTCGTCCAGCAGATTGGCCTGGCCGAGGCTGGCCTGGTCGTTGTCGACCATCGCCTGCAGCACACCACGCAGATAACCGAGATAACGCTCGATGGTGGCCGCGTCGAACAGGGCCGTGGCATAGGTCAGCGAGCCCACCAGTTGCGCGCCGCCGTCACCGAGGTCGAGGGCCAGGTCGAACTTGGCGAACTGCCCGCTGCCGGCCAGCGCCTCCAGTTGCAGGTCGCCCAGTTGCAGCGCCGCCTCATCGTGGTTCTGCCAGGAGAACATGCTCTGGAACAGTGGGCTGTGGGCCAGGCTGCGCTCCGGCCGGGTCAGCTCCACCACCTGCTCGAACGGCAGGTCCTGGTGAGCCTGGGCCTGCAGGGTCCGTTCGCGCACCTGGGCCAGCAGCGCCTCGACGGTCTGCTGCGGGGAGACATCGAGGCGGATCGCCAGGGTGTTGACGAACAGCCCCACCAGGCCTTCCACCTCGGCCCGCTGGCGGTTGGCCACCGGCGAGCCGATCACCAGATCATGCTGCCCGCTGAGGCGCCCCAGCAGCAGGGCCCAGGCGGCCAGCAGGGTCATGTAGGGGGTGGTGCCATGACGCTGGCCGAGGGCCCTGACCGCGGCGCTCAGGCGTTCATCCAGAGTGAAACCGATCGTGGCGCCGGCGTAGTCCTGGCGGGCCGGACGCGGCCGGTCGGTGGGCACCATCAGCAGGGCTGGCGCGCCGGCCAGGGCCTGTTGCCAGTAGCTGCCCTGCTGCTGCAACAGCTCGCCATCGAGCCAACGCCGTTGCCACACGGCGAAGTCGCCGTACTGCACCGCCAACGGTGGCAGCGGGTCAGGCCGGGCGTGGCGGAAGGCCTCGTAGAGCGCCATCAGCTCGCGGGTCAGCACGCCCATCGACCAGCCATCGGAGACGATATGGTGCAGGGTCAGCAGCAGCACATGGTGCCGGTCGGCCAGGCACAGCAGACGGCCACGGATCAGCGGCCCCTGTTGCAGGTCGAACGGTTCGCCGGCTTCCTCGCGCAGACGCGCCTGGACCCAGGTCTGGGCATCGGGGGTCGCGCGCAGGTCCTCGATGGCGAACCGCAGCCCCTGGCCGACCGGAGCAATCTCCACCCGTGGCTCGTCACCGTGCAGGACGAAACGACTGCGCAGGGTCTCGTGACGCTCGACGATACGCGCCAGCGCCCGTTGCAGCGCCTGGCTGTCCAGCGGGCCGTGCAGGCCCAGGCCGACCGGAATGTTGTAGGCGCTGCTCGCGGCGCCCATCTGCGCCAGGAACCACAGCCGCTGCTGGGCGAACGACAGTGGCAGCGCCTGGTCCCGCGCCACCGCGAGAATGTCCGGCAGGGTACTGCGGGCCGCCTGGCCGAGGGCTTCGGCTACTGCCGCCAGCTCGGCATTGGCGAACAGTTGCGCCAGCGCCAATTCCACGCCGAGGCGCTGGCGGACCTGCGCCACCATGCGCATCGCCAGCAGCGAGTGCCCGCCCAGTTCGAAGAAATGATCGCGGCGACCGACCCGCTCGACCTGCAGCACCTCGCTCCAGATCTGCGCCAGGGTGATTTCCAGCTCGCCCTCGGGCGCTTCGTACTCGCGGGTGAACAGGGCATCCAGCTCGGGCCTGGGCAGCGCCCGGCGATCGAGCTTGCCGTTGGCCGTGAGCGGCAGCGCGGCCAGCTTCACATAGGCGGCCGGCACCATGTAGTCCGGCAGGTGGGCCTGCAGCCAGGCCCGCAGCTCGGCGGTTTCCAACGCATCGACCTGCGCCTGCTCGGTGAAATAGGCCACCAGCCGCGCTTGCCCCGGCTGGTCCTCGCGGGCCAGCACCACCGCTTCCTGGATACCGGGAAGCTGGTTGAGCCGGCTCTCGATCTCGCCCAGCTCGATGCGCATGCCGCGGATCTTCACCTGGTCGTCGTTGCGTCCCAGGTACTCGAGGGTGCCGTCGAGCTGCCAGCGGGCCAGGTCGCCGGTGCGGTACATGCGCGCCCGGGGATCATCGCTGAACGGATCATGGAGAAAACGCTCGGCGGTCAGTTCCGGGCGGTTGAGGTAACCGCGGGCGACGCCGGCACCGCCGACATACAGCTCACCGGCCACCCCCAGCGGCACCGGGCGTTGGCGTTCGTCGAGCAGGTAGACGCGCGCATTGCTCATCGGCTTGCCGATATGCAGGAGCTGCCCGGCCTCGACCCGCCCCGAGGTGGCGACCACCGTGGCCTCGGTCGGACCATAGTTGTTGATCACCTCGAAGGTCTGGTTGCGGCTGAACTGGCGCAGGCGGTCACCGCCGATCAGCAGTGTACGCAGGGTCGGGTGTTCGAGGTTGCGGGCAAAGGCGTGTTCGGCGATCGGCGTCGGCAGGAAGCTGACGTCCAGCGGCTGCGCGCACCACCAGTCGAGCAGGCCGTCGACATCCTCGCCGCCCTCGGCCGGCGGCGGCAGGTGCAGGGTCGCCCCGGCGCACAGGGCCGGCCAGACTTCCCAGGCCATGGCGTCGAAGCCGAAACCGGCGACGCTGGAGGTGTGCCGTCCCGGGCACAGATCGAAGGCCGCGCAATGCCAGTCCACCAGGTTGGACACGGTGTGGTGCTCGACCATCACCCCCTTGGGCAGCCCGGTGGAACCGGAGGTGTAGATCACATAGGCCAGGTGCCGGGGATCAGGGGTCGGCAGTTGCCCGCTGGCGACGGTGTGCTCCTGCCAGAACGGTTTGTCGAGGTTGATCACCGACACCGCCAGTTCCGGCAGGCGGGCCAGCAGGTCGTCCTGGGTCAGCACCGCCACCGGTGCGCTGTCGTCGAGCAGGTAACGCAGGCGCTCGGCCGGGTGGGCCGGATCGATCGGCACATAGCCGGCCCCGGCCTTGAGAATCGCCAGCAACCCGACCAGGGTATCGAGCCCGCGCCGGGCAACGATCGCCACCCGCTGGTCGGGGCGAACGCCGAGTTCACCCAGGTGGTGGGCCAGGACCTCGGCCTGCCGGTTCAACTCGGCATAACTCAATGATTGTCCCTGGCACACCGCAGCCACCGCCTGCGGCTGTTCGGCAGCCCGGGCGGCGATGCGCTGGTGCAGGGTCAACCCTTGCCGGTAGTCGGCCTGGCTGGCGTTGAAGCCCTTCAGCAACAGCTCGCGCTCATCCATCGGCAGGATCGACAGGTGCTCCAGCAACGCCTGCGGACTCTGTTCGAGGGCCTGCGCCAGTTGCTCCAGGGCCGTGCGCATGTAGTCACAGACCCGCTGCCCGTCGATCTGCGAGCTGGCCAGCAGGGCCAGGCGGAAGTCCTCGCCCTGATCGTCGACGCTCAGGGTCAGCGGGTAGTTGGTGCGCTCCTCGGAACTCAGCGGGGTGATGCCATGCCAGGCCGAGGCCGCGTCGCTGGCGCTGGCGGCGACCGCCAGGCCGTTGTGCCGGTAGTTGAGCAGGCTGCTGAACAGCGGCGTTGGCACCTCGACCCCACTGCAGCGCTGGGCCAGCGCCAGCGGTGCGTGTTCGTGGCGCATCAGCGCGGTGAGCCGGGCCTGGGTCGCACGGACCCCGGCCTGGACCGTCAGGCCGCCGATATCGACCCGCACCGGCAGCGTGTTGATGAAGATCCCCAGCGCCCGGTCGCCATCGCCACCGCCCTGCATGCGGCCCATCAGCACCGTGCCAAAGACCACGCTGCGCCTGCCCGACAACGCCGCCAGCACCTGGCCCCAGGCCAGGTGGAACAGGCTGGCGACACTCGCCCCCTGCTGCCGGGCCAGGGCCCGCAGCCGAAGGTTCAGTTGCGGCTCCAGCGCCAGATTGAATTCGTCGATGGCCGTGCCGTCGCCCTGCACGTCCTGCAGGCCGTAGGGCAAGGTCGGCTCGTCGATCTCCGCCAGCATCTCGCGGAAGAAGCTTTCATGCTCCGCCTGGCTGATTCCCAGGCGGGCCTGGGCTACATAGTTGCGAAACGGCACCGGCTGGCCCAGTTGCCCACCCTGCCCGCGCAGGAACGCGCCCATCTCATGGCGCACTACGTCCAGTGCGCTATGGTCCAGGGCCATGTGGTGGAACAGCAACATCGCCACCAGCCGCTGCGCGGCTTCATCGCGCGCGTACACCAGGCGGATCAGCGGTGCCCGGCTCACATCGAGGCGATAGTGGCGAGCGTCGAAACGCTCGTGCAACCGTTGCAGCGCCTCACCCTCGTGCGGTTCGAGCAGCACCTCTTCCACCACCAGTTCGGCCTTGCGCCAGACCACCTGTACCGGACTTTCCAGGCCCTCCCAGAGCACTGCGGTGCGCAGGATGTCGTGGCGGTCGATGACCTTCTGCAAGGCCTGGGCGAAAGCCGTCAGCCGCTCCAGGTCGGCGAAGGCGAACTGTGACTGCATGACATAGGGATCCCCCTGCGTCGCACTGGCGTGGTGGAACAGGATGCCCTCCTGCAACGGTGCCAGCGGGTAGATATCCTGCACGTTGGCGACCCCGCCCGGTACCTGGGCGACGATCCGGTCGATCTGCTCCTGGTCCAGATTGGCCAGGGGCAGCATCGCCGGGGTGATGCGGGTGGTCCCGGCCTCGATGGCGTTGGCCGGCACCGTCACCTGGCCGCTCGCCGCCGGCGAATAGGAACCGTCGCGGATCATGCCGATCAGCACCGGTTTGTACTCGCGCAGGCGCGCCAGCAGTTCAGGCTCGGTCAGTGCCTGCTTGTTACCCTGTACGATCAGTTGATCGTTCCTGACAGCCAGTTGGATGCCTTTTGCCTTCAATATGGCCAGCAGTTCCGTCACGTTCACAAGGCGATCTCCATTTGTTCGGTAATTGCGGCGTATCCGGCCAACGTCGGTTGTTCGAACAGCGCCCTCATGTCGGCTTCCATGCCTTCCTGGTGCAGACGGCCGATCAGGCTGACGGCCAGCAGTGAGTGCCCACCCAGCTCGAAGAAGTTGTCGTGGCGCCCTACACGCTCGACATTCAGCAGTTCCGCCCAGAGCCGGGCCATCAGTATTTCGGTTTCACCCAGCGGTGCCTCGTACTCGCGCACGACCAGGGCCGCCTGGTCCGGCGCCGGCAGCGCCTTGCGATCGAGCTTGCCGTTGGGGCTCAGCGGCAACGCTGCCAAGTGCACGAACAGCGCCGGGACCATGTAGTCCGGCAGTTGCTCCAGCAGATGGGCCCGCAGCGCATCGATGTCCTGGACCTCGGCCGCCGTGTAGTAGGCCACCAGGCGCTTGTCGCCCGCGACGTCCTCACGGGCCACCACCACCGCCTCCTGCACCGCCGGGAAGGCGGTCAGGCGCGCCTGGATCTCGCCCAGTTCGATACGCAGGCCGCGGATCTTCACCTGGTCGTCGTTACGCCCCAGGTACTCGATGTTGCCGTCCGCCAGGTAGCGGGCGATATCACCGGTGCGGTACATCCGGGCCTCCGGCGTCGTGCTGAACGGATCGTCGAGGAAACGCTCGGCGGTCAGCTCGGGACGGTTCAGATAGCCCCGCGCCACCTGCACCCCGCCGATGTACAGCTCACCGACCACACCCAGCGGTACCGGCTGCATCTGAGCGTCGAGCAGGTACATCCGGGTGTTGGCGATCGGTTTGCCGATCGGCGTGTTGTCCGGGGTCTGCTCGATCGGGCCGGCACAGTTCCAGGCCGTCACGTCCACCGCGGCCTCGGTCGGGCCGTAGAGGTTGTGCAACCCGGCATGCGGCAACTGCGCCTTGAACCGGCGCACCACGCTGCCCGGCAAGGCCTCACCGCTGCACATCACCCGCTGGACGCTGGCACAACGGCTGACATCGCCATGGGCCAGGAAGAGGTCGAGCATCGACGGTACGAAGTGCAAGGTGGTGATCTGTTCGGCCTTGATCACCTCGCCCAGGTAGATCGGGTCCTTGTGCCCTTCCGGACGCGCCATCACCAGCCGTGCACCGGTGAACAGCGGCCAGAAGAACTCCCAGACCGACACGTCGAAGCTGAACGGAGTTTTCTGCAGCACCGCGTCATCCGGGGTCAGGCCGTATTCGTCCTGCATCCACAGCAGGCGGTTGACCACCGCCGCGTGTTCGTTGATCACGCCCTTGGGCTGGCCGGTGGAACCGGAGGTGTAGATCACGTAGGCGCTGTGCCGTGGGGTCAGGCCGGGTACCCGTGGATTGTCCGCCGAGCGGTCCTGCCAGGTGTTGCAGTCCAGATCGATCACCGGTGCCGTCACCTCACCCAGCAGGTCGCGGGTGCGGCCCTGCACCAGCACCGCCAGCGGCGCGCTGTCAGCGAGCATGTAGGCGATCCGCTCGGCCGGATAGGCCGGGTCCAGCGGCACGTAGGCGCCACCGGCCTTGAGGATCGCCAGCAGGCCGACGACCATGTCCAGGCCGCGTTCGACGCAGATCGCCACCCGGCTGTCCGGCCCCACACCCCGCTCGCGCAGGTAGTGGGCCAACTGGTTGGCGCGGCGATTCAGTTCGCCGTAGCCCAGGCGCTGCTCGCCGGCGGCCACCGCCTGCGCCTGCGGCGCACGTTCGGCCTGGGCCTCGAACAGGCCATGGAGGGTCCGCTCGAGGTCGTAGGCGACCTCAGTGGCATTGAACGCCTCCAGCACCTGCCGACGCTCGCGGTCAGTCAGCACCGGCAGGCGGTTGAGCGCCCGCCGCGGCGCCTGCTCCAGCGCCTCGACCAGCCCTTCCAGGGCCGCCAGCATGAAGTCACAGACGCGCTGCGCACCGATGCGGGCCGGCGTCATCGCGGTCATGCTGAAGCCTTCACCCAGGTCGTCGACGTTCAGGCTCAGCGGATAATTGGTGCGCTCCTCGCTGGCCAGGGTCTCGATGCCCCTCCAGGCACCTGGGGTGGCCTTGTCGAAGAGACCGGCATCACTGTGGCGATAGTTGAGCATCGCGCTGAACAGCGGCAGCGACGCGGCCACGCCACTGCAGCGCTGGGCCAGGGCCAGCGAGGCGTGCTCGTGGCCGAGCAGCGAGGTCAGGCGGCCGTGGATCGCCTTGACCCCGGCGCGCGCCGGCGTGTCGTCGATATCGACCCGCAACGGCAGGCTGTTGATGAACATGCCCAACGCCCGGTCGGCACCGTCGCCGCCCTGCATGCGCCCCAGCAGCACCGTGCCGAACACCACCGTCTGCCGGCCGGAAGCGGCCGCCAGCACCCGGGCCCAGGCCAGATGGAACAGGCTCGCGGCGCTGACCCCGAGCAGCCGTGCCTGCTGGCGCAGCCGAATGGCAAGCTCCAGTGGCAGGCGCTGCCAGGCTTCCTCGATGTCGTGCCCGTCGCCCTGCACGTCCTGCAGGCCGAATGGCAAGGTCGGTTCGTCGATATCGCCAAGCATCTCGCGGAAGAACGCTTCGTGCTCCTGTTCGCTGACGCCCAGGCGCGCCTGGGCCACGTAGTTGCGGTACGGCACCGGCGCGCCGAGTGCATCGGCACGGCCTTCGATGAAGGCACGCATTTCGTGGCCCACCACTTCCATCGCAGTGTGGTCGACGGCCAGGTGATGGAACAGCAGGATCGCGACGATCCGCTGGCCGACCGGGTCGTGGGCATGCACCAGTTCCACCAGGGGTGCCTGGCGGATATCCAGGCGGTAGTGCCGGGCATCGAAGCGCCGGTGCAACTGCGCCAGGACATCGCCATCAGCGGCCTGCAGCGCGACCTCCCGGATCCGCAGCGGCGCCTGACGGCGCACCACCTGCAGCGGCCGTTCCAGCCCTTCCCAGTGCACGCTGGTGCGCAGAATGTCGTGGCGGTCGATCACCTGCTGCAGGGCGCCGGTAAAGGCCTGCAGGTCCGCCAGGCTGTCAAAGGCCATCTGCGACTGCAGCAGGTACGGGTCGCCCTGCCCGGCACTCATGTGGTGATAGAGGATGCCTTCCTGCAGCGGTGCCAGCGGGTAGATGTCCTGCACGTTGGCCGCGCCACCGGGGATGGCGGCGACGAGACGATCGATGCTCGACTGGTCCAGCTCGATCAGCGACAGCAGGTCCGGGGTGATCTGCCGGCAAGCGGCGGGAATGCGGTTTTCCGGTACCTCGACTTCGCGACCGCTGCCGATGGCTGCGGCCAGCGCCGCCAGGGTCGGCTGGTTGAACAGCACCCGCACATCGCTGTCGAGACCGACCTGGCGCATGCGCTCGATCAGCGTCACCGCCAGCAGCGAATGGCCGCCCAGCTCGAAGAAGTGGTCGTGGCGACCCACCCGCTCGACCTTGAGCACCTCGGCCCAGATCTGCGCCAGGGCGATCTCGACGGCCCCTTGCGGGGCCTCGAACGCGCGGCTCAACAGGGCCGCCTGGTCCGGCGCCGGCAGTGCCCGGCGGTCGAGCTTGCCGTTGGCGGTCAGCGGCAGCGCATCGAGCTGCACATAGGCCGACGGCACCATGTAGTCCGGCAGGTGATCGTGCAGGTAATCGCTCAGCGTTTCGATCGACAGGCTTTCGTCGGCGCTGAACCAGGCCACCAGACGTCCGTCACGGACCAGCACCACGGCGTCCCTGACCGACGCATGACCGCTCAAGGCCGCCTCGATCTCGCCCGGTTCGATGCGCACGCCGCGGATTTTCAGCTGGTCGTCGTTACGGCCGAGGTAATCGAGATTGCCATCGGCCAGCCACCGCGCCTGGTCGCCGGTACGGTAGAGGCGCGCCTGCGGATCGGCACTGAACGGATCGCGGATGAAACGTTCGGCGGTCAGATCAGGACGGTTGAGATAACCCCGCGCCACGCCGGCCCCGCCGATATACAACTCGCCCGCCACGCCGACCGGCACCGGTTGCAGCTGTTCGTCCAGCAGGTAGACCCGGGTATTGGCGATCGGCTTGCCGATATGCAGCACCTGCCCGGCTTCCATCAGGCCGGAGGTCGCCACCACCGTGGCTTCGGTCGGGCCGTAGTTGTTGATCACCGCGAAGCGCTGCGCCTGGCTGAACTGGCGCAGGCGGTCGCCACCGATCAGCAGGGTACGCAGGGTCGGATGTTCGAGTTGCCGGCTGAAGGCATGTTCGGCCACCGGGGTGGACAGGAAACTCACCTGCAACGGTTGCTGCAACCACCAGCCGAGCAGGCGATCGATGTCCTGGTGATCGATCTGCGCCGGTGGCAGGTGCAGGGTCGCGCCGACGCACAGCGTCGACCAGACTTCCCAGGCCATGGCGTCGAAACCGAAACCGGCGACGCTGGAGGCATGGCCGCCGGGCTGCAGGTCGAAGGCCGTGCGATGCCAGTGCACCAGGTTCTCCACGGTACGGTGCTCGACCATCACCCCTTTCGGCAGACCGGTGGAACCGGAGGTGTAGATCACATAGGCCAGGTGCGCGGGGGTCAACGCGCCCGGTGCCGGGTTGTCGACCGACTGCTCCTGCCAGGTGACCCGGTCCAGTTCCAGCACCGGCACCTGCAGGCCCGGCAACCGTCCACGCCACTCGCTCTGGGTCAGCAGCACCGCCGGTGCGCTGTCTTCGAGCAGGTAACGCTGGCGCTCATCCGGCAGGGCCGGATCGACCGGCACATAACCGGCCCCGGCCTTGAGAATCGCCAACAGGCCCACCAGCATCTGCGGGCCACGACGGACCGAGATCGCCACCCGATCATCCGGCTGCACGCCCAGCGTGCGCAGATGGTGGGCCAACCGGTTGGCCTGGCGATTGAGCTCGCGGTAGCTGAGCGTCGCGTCGCCCTGCACCACCGCCAGCGCCTCTGGCCGACGCTCGGCCTCGGCCTCGAACAGACCATGGACGGTCTGGCCCTGCGGGAAACCGGCGGCACTGGCATTGAAGCCCACCAGCAGTTGCCGGCGCTCTGCCGCCGGCAGGATCGCCAGACGGTTCAGGGCAAGCGCGCCCCCCTGTTCCAGTGCCTCGGCCAACTGCTCCAGGGCCCGCTGCATGTACCCGGCCACGCGCCGCGCGCCGACCGAAGTCGCCGCCAGCACCCGCAGCCGGAAGTCGAGACCGAGGTCATCGACACTCAGGGTCAGCGGATAGTTGGTGCGCTCCTCGCCGCCCAGCAGGTGAATACCCTGCCAGACATCCCCGGCCTCCGCCGGCAACGCGTCGTGGGCGCTATGGCGGTAGTTGAGCAGAGCACTGAACAGCGGCAGCGCAGGCTCCACCGCGCTGCAGCGCTGGGCCAGGGCCAGCGAGGCATGCTCATGGCCCAGCAGTGCGGTCAGGCGCTCGTGGGTGGCCTTGACCCCTTCACGTACCGCCGTACCGTCCACCTCGACCCGCAGCGGCAGGGTATTGATGAACATCCCCAGGGCCCGGTCGGCCCCCTCGCCGCCCTGCATGCGCCCCATCAGCACCGTGCCGAACACCACCCGGTCCTTGCCGGCGGTGACACCCAGCACCCGCGCCCAGGCCAGGTGCATCAGGCTCGCCGCACTGACCCCGAGCAGGCGGGCCTGCTCACGCAGCCGGCGGCTCAGGGCCTCGGCCAGCATCAGCGGTGCTTCCTCGATATCCCGGCCATCGCCCTGCACGTCCTGCAGGCCGAACGGCAGGGTCGGCTCGTCGATATCGCCCAGCATGTCGCGGAAGAACGCCTCGTGCTCCTGTTCGCTGACCCCCAGGCGCGCCTGGGCCACATAGTTGCGATACGGCACCGGCGCGGCCAGGCCCTCGCCGCCGCGCTGCAACAGCGCATGCATTTCCTCGACCACCACCGCCATGGCGGTATGGTCCAGTGCCAGGTGGTGGAACATCAGGATCGCGACGATGCGCCGGTTCAGCGGATCGTTGGCATACACCAGTTGCAGCAGCGGCGCCTGACGGATATCCAGGCGGTAGCGGCGGGTCTCGAAGCGCTGCTGCAACTGCTCCAGCACGTCCCCGGCCGCCGGGTCGAGCAGCAGCTCCTGCACCGGCAGTTCGGCCTGCCGGCGCACCAGTTGCAACGGCCGCTCCAGGCCGTCCCAGTGCACGCTGGTACGCAGGATGTCGTGGCGGTCGACCACCTGCTGCAAGGCCTCGATCACCGCCTGCAGATGCACCCGGCTGTCGAAGGCCATCTGCGATTGCAGCAGGTACGGATCGCCCTGTCCGGCGCTCATGTGGTGATAGAGAATGCCTTCCTGCAACGGCGCCAGCGGGTAGATGTCCTGCACGTTGGCCGCCCCGCCGGGTACCGTGGCGACGAGACGATCGATGCTCGCCTGGTCCAGTTCCACCAGGGGCAGCAGTTGCGGAGTGATGTGCTGGCAACCGACCTCGATCAGGTTGCGCGGTACCTCGATCTCGCGACCGCTGCCGATGGCGGCGGCCAGGGCCGCCAGGGTCGGCTGGCTGAACAGCACCCGCACGTCGGCATTGAGGCCGGCCTGGCGCATGCGCTCGATCAGCGTCACCGCCAGCAGCGAGTGGCCGCCCAGTTCGAAGAAGTGATCGTGGCGCCCCACCCGTTCGACCTTGAGCACCTCGGCCCAGATCCGCGCCAGGGCGGTTTCCACCTCCCCTTGCGGGGCTTCGAACGCCCGACTCGACAGCGCGGCCTGGTCCGGTGCCGGCAACGCCCGGCGGTCGAGCTTGCCGTTGGCGGTCAGCGGCAAGGCGTCGAGCTGCACATAGGCCGAAGGCACCATGTAGTCCGGCAATTGGGCCTGCAGGTGATTGCGCAGCGCTTCGACATCCGGCGCCGCGCCGGCCACGGCAGCGGTGAACCAGGCCACCAGGCGCTTGTCGCCCGGCGCGAGTTCACGCACCAGCACCGCCACATCGCGCACCTGCGGATGGCGGCCCAGGCGGGTCTCGATCTCGCCCAGCTCGATGCGGAAACCACGCAGCTTGACCTGGTTGTCGTTACGGCCCAGATACTCCAGGTTGCCGTCGGCACGCCAGCGCACCAGGTCGCCGCTGCGGTACATCAGGCCCTGGGAACTGGGGCTGAACGGATCGACGAGGAACTTCTCGGCGCTCAGTTGCGGCTGGTTCAGGTAGCCCAGGGCAACCCCGAGGCCACCGATGTACAACTCACCGACCACGCCGACCGGCACCGGCTGCTGGCGGGCGTCGAGCACATAGGCGCGTGTGTTGCCGATGGGCCGGCCGATCGGAATGCTGCCGCCCTCGACCGCAGTGATTTCGAAGGTGGTCGAGAAGGTGGTGGCTTCGGTCGGGCCGTAACCGTTGAGCAGATGCTGTGGCGCACCGTCGCGCAGCACCCGCTCGACCACCGCGGGGTCGAGCAC
This sequence comes from Pseudomonas sp. Tof1, assembly GCF_055390395.1. Taxonomy (NCBI): domain Bacteria; kingdom Pseudomonadati; phylum Pseudomonadota; class Gammaproteobacteria; order Pseudomonadales; family Pseudomonadaceae; genus Pseudomonas; species Pseudomonas sp. Tof1. The sequence goes on from NZ_AP024344.1 coordinate 4,168,994, forward strand.
ATCGCCGCCGACGATCAGGTAGCGCAGGCCGCGCAAGGCCGCCAGCAGGCCATCGGCATGCTGGTGGAACAGGCCGGCGGTCATCCACAGCACGCTGATCCGCTGCTCGCGCAGCAGGCTCGCCAGGGCCTCGCGGGACAGCAGCACGTCCTGTTCGACCACCACCGCACAGCCGCCGTTGAGCAGTGGCGCCCAGACTTCCAGGGTACTGGCGTCGAACGCCGGGTTGGAGGCGAAAGCCACCCGGTCCTGCTCGTTGAACTCGGCATAGCCGCTGTTGAGCACCAGCCGGCTGACCGCCCGATGGGGCACCAGGACCCCCTTGGGCGTACCGGTGGAGCCGGAGGTGTACATGATGTAGGCCGCCGACTCGCTCGACTGCCGCAAGCGTGGGTCATGGTCCGGCTGGCCGTCGACATCGAGCTGGTCGAGATCGACACGCCGGACCGGATAGCCGAGCGTCTCGCTGCTGCGGGTCAGCAACAGCAGCGCCTGGCTGTCCTCGATCATGAAGGCCTGGCGCTCGGCCGGTGCGTTGATGTCCAGCGGCACATAGACCGCCGCACACTTGCTGATCGCCAGTTGGCTGACCAGCAGGTCCGCCGAGCGCTCCAGCAGGATCGCCAGATGATGGCCGGGCCTCACGCCCAGGCCGATCAGATGATGGGCCAGGCGGTTGGCACGGCGGTTGAGTTCGCCATAGTCGAGCACCTGCTCGCCATGGATGAGCGCCGTCGCGTGCGGACGGGCCTCGGCCCGTGCCTCGAACAGGCTGTGCAGGGTCTGCTCGACGGGATAGCGGCGTTCGGTGGCGTTGAAGCCGTGCAGCAGGTGCTCGCGCTCCTGCGGCGGCAGCATCGGCAGCGTCTGCAGCGGCGTCGTCGGCGCGTGCTCCAGGGCATCGACCAGATGCTGCAGGGTCGTGCGCAGGTAGCCGCCGATCCGTTCCAGACCGAGTTCGGCCGGAGCCTGGATCTTGAACGAGAAGTCCTCGCCCAGGTCATCGACGTTGAGCACCAGCGGATAGTTGCTGCGCTCGCGCGCCTGCAGCAGGCGGATGCCGTCCCAGGTCGCCGCCTGCTGCGCCGAAGTCTCGCCCGCGGCGCTATGACGGTAGTTGAACAGGCTGCTGAACAGCGGCAGCGAAGCCGGCACGCCGCTGCAACGCTGGGCCAGGGCCAGCGAGGCGTGCTCGTGGCCGAGCAGTTGCGACAGCCGCCCGTGAGTGGCGCGCAGGGCTTCGCGGACGCCGACGGAGCCCACACTGACCCGCAACGGCAAGGTGTTGATGAACATCCCCAGCGCACGGTCGGCCCCTTCGCCGCCCTGCATCCGCCCCAGCAGCACGGTGCCGAACACCACCTCCTCGCGCCCCGACACCTGCCCCAGCACCCGGGCCCAGGCCAGGTGCAGCAGGCTGGCGGCACTCACGCCGAGCTGGCGGGCCTGCCCGCGCAGGCGTCGGCTCAGGGCCGTGTCCAGAAGCACTGGCAGTTCCTCGATATCGCGGCCATCGCCAGCGACTTCCTGCAGGCCGAAGGCCAGGGTCGGCTCGTCGATATCGCCGAGCATCCCGCGGAAGAACGCCTCGTGCTGGGCCTCGCTGGTGCCCAGGCGGGTCTGCGCCACCTGGTTGCGGTAAGGCACCGGGGCTGCCAGTTGCGCCATCCGCCCTTGCAGGCTGGCGCTCATCTCGTGCACCAGCACGTCCAGAGCGGTGTGATCCAGCAGGATGTGGTGGAACAGCAGGATGCCGAACCAGCGGTCGGCCTGCTCGTCATGGGCATAGGCCAGGCGCAGCAGCGGCGCCTGGTTGAGGTCCAGTCGGTAGTGGCGTGGATCGAAGCGCTGCTGCAGTTGCCCCAGGGCATCGCCGCCGTGCGGATCGCTGTCGATCCGTTCGAGCGCCAGAGGCGCCCGGCGCCAGACCACCTGCACCGGTTCGCCCAGGCCTTGCCAATGCACGCTGGTACGCAGGATGTCGTTGCGCTCGATCACCGCGTCGAGCGCGTGGACGAAGGCGTGCAACGGCTTCAGCCCGGCGAACTCGAACTGGGCCTGCATGACATAGGGGTCGCCGACACTCGTCGCCAGGTGGTGATAGAGAATGCCCGCCTGCAACGGCGCCAGGCCGTAGATATCCTGCACATTGGCCACGCCGCCGGGGATGCTTTCCACCAGACGGTCGATGGACGCCTGGTCGAGATCGGCCAGGGGCAGCAGGTCCGGTGTGATGCGCGGGCAATCGACGGCGATGCGGTTGGCCGGCACCTGCACCTCGACCTGACCACCCACGGCCGCCGCCAGGGCCGCCAGGGTCGGCTGGCCGAACAGCACCCGCACATCGGCCGCCAGGCCCTGCTGGCGCATGCGCTCGATCAGCTTGACCGCCAGCAGCGAATGCCCTCCCAGTTCGAAGAAGTTGTCGTGGCGCCCGACCTGCCCGACCCGGAGCACTTCGGCCCAGATGCGCGCCAGGGCGACTTCCACCTCGCCTTGCGGCGCCTGGTATTCGCGCACGACCAGGGCCGCCTGGTCCGGCGCCGGCAGCGCCTTGCGATCGAGCTTGCCGTTGGGGCTCAGCGGCAGCGCCGCCAGGTGCACGAACAGCGCCGGAACCATGTAGTCCGGCAGTTGCTCCAGCAGATGGGCCCGCAGCGCATCGATGTCCTGGACATCGGCCGCCGTGTAGTAGGCCACCAGGCGCTTGTCGCCCGCGACGTCCTCACGGGCCACCACCACTGCCTCCTGAATCGCCGGGAAGGCGCTCAGGCGCGCCTGGATCTCGCCCAGCTCGATACGCAGGCCGCGGATCTTCACCTGGTCGTCGTTACGCCCCAGGTATTCAATATTGCCGTCCGCCAGGTAGCGGCCGATGTCACCGGTGCGGTACATGCGGGCTTCGGCGGCCGGGCTGAACGGATCCTTCAGGAAGCGCTCGGCGGTCAGCTCGGGACGGTTCAGGTAACCGCGCGCCACCTGTACGCCACCGATGTACAACTCGCCCACAACGCCCATGGGCACCGGCTGCAGTTGCGCATCCAGCAGGTACATCCGGGTGTTGGCGATCGGCTTGCCGATCGGCGTGTTGTCCGGGGTCTGTGCGAGCGGTTCGCTGCACTCCCAGGCCGTCACGTCCACCGCGGCCTCGGTCGGGCCGTAGAGATTGTGCAACCCGGCGTGCGGCAACTGCGCCTTGAACCGGCGCACCACACTGCCCGGCAGCGCCTCGCCGCTGCAGATCACCCGCTTGACACCACCGCACAGGGCGCTGTCGCCATGGGCGAGGAAGACGTCGAGCATCGACGGTACGAAATGCAGGGTGGTGATGCGCTCGGCCGCGATCACCTCACTGAGGTAGACCGGGTCCTTGTGCCCTTCCGGACGGGCCATCACCAGCCGTGCGCCGGTGAACAGCGTCCAGAAGAACTCCCACACCGACACGTCGAAGCTGAACGGGGTCTTCTGCAGCACCGCGTCGTCAGGGGTCAGGCCATACTTGTCCTGCATCCACAGCAGACGGTTGACCACCGCCGCGTGTTCGTTGATCACACCCTTGGGCTGGCCGGTGGAACCGGAGGTGTAGATCACGTAGGCACTGTGCCGTGGGCTGAGTCGTGGAACCTGCGGATTGCTGTCCGGCTGATGGGCCCAGACGTTGTTCTCCAGGTCGATCACCGGCACGGCCAGCTCGCCCAGCAAGCCGCGGGTACGGCCCTGTACCAACACGACGAGCGGCGTGCTGTCGGCCAGCATGTAGGCGATCCGTTCCTGCGGATAGGCCGGATCCAGTGGCACGTAGGCACCACCGGCCTTGAGGATCGCCAGCAGGCCGATGACCATGTCCAGGCCGCGTTCGACGCAGATCGCCACCCGCGCATCCGGCCCCACGCCCTGCTCGCGCAGGTGATGGGCCAGCTGGTTGGCGCGGCGGTTCAATTGGTCGTAGCTCAGCCACTGCTCGCCGGCCTGCACGGCCGGAGCCTGGGCTGCCTGTACGACCCGGGCCTCGAACAACCCGTGCAGGGTCTGTTCGAGATCGTAGTCGACCGCGGTGGCATTTAGCCCGTCGAGCAGTTGCGCACGCTCGGCCGCGCCCAGCACCGGCAGGCGCTCGACGGCCAACTGCGGCTCGAACTCCAGGGCCTGCACCAGCGCCTCCAGCGCCACCTGCATGTAGTCGCAGATCCGCTGCGCGCCCACTTCGGCCACCTGGGCGACCAGGCGGAAGGCATCGCCCAGATCGTCGACGTTCAGGCTCAGCGGGAAGTTGGTGCGTTCCTCGCTGGTCAGCACCTCGATGCCCTGCCAGGCCTGGCGGGTTTCGGCATCCGGCTCGCCCGCGCTGCCGTGGCGATAGTTGAGCATGGCACTGAACAGCGGCAGCGGCGCCGCCACCCCACTGCAACGCTGGGCCAGGGCCAGCGAGGCGTGCTCGTGACCGAGCAGCGCGGTGAGCCGGTCATGGGTCGCCTTGACTGCGTCGCGTACCGACGCGGCATCGATATCGACCCGCAGCGGCAAGGTATTGATGAACATCCCCAGGGCGCGGTCGCTGCCGGCACCGCCCTGCATGCGACCGAGCAGAACGGTACCGAACACCACCGACGAGCGGCCACTGGTGGCCGCCAGTACCCGGGCCCAGGCCAGGTGGAACAGGCTCGCGGCGCTCACCCCCAGCAGCCGGGCCTGGGCCCGCAGGCGCAGATTCAGGTCGACCGGCAGCCGCTGGCTGGTCTCCTCGATGGCCCGGCCATCGCCCTGCACATCCAGCAGGCCGAATGGCAGGGTCGGCTCGTCGATATCGCCCAGTTGCTCGCGGAAGAAGGCTTCGTGCTCCTCCTCACTGACACCCAGGCGCGCCTGGGCCACGTAGTTGCGATAAGGCACCGCCGCGCCCAGCGGCTCGACCCGCCCCAGCAGGCCGGCCTGCATTTCCTCGCTGACCACCTCAAGGGCGGTATGGTCCAGCACCAGGTGATGGAACAGCAGCACCGCCACCGTGCGTTGATGCACCGCATCGTAGCCGTGCACCAGGCGGATCAGCGGCGCCTGGTTCAGGTCCAGGCGATAGTGGCGGGCGTCGAAACGCGCCTGCAACTGCTCCAGCGCATCGCCGGCCGCCGGCTCCAGGGCCACCTCCTCGACCACCAGCCCGGCCTTGCGCCAGACCACCTGCACCGGCTGGTCCAGGCCCTCCCAGAGCATGCCGGTACGCAGGATATCGTGGCGATCGATGACCTGTTGCAGGGCGGCGGCAAAGGCCTGCAGGCGCTGCGGATCGTCGAAGGCCATCTGCGATTGCAGCAGGTACGGGTCGCCCTGCTCCGCACTCAGGTGGTGATAGAGAATGCCTTCCTGCAGCGGTGCCAGCGGGTAGATGTCCTGCACGTTGGCCGCGCCACCGGGCACGCTGGCGACGATGCGGTCGATGCTCGCCTGGTCCAGTTCGATCAACGGCAGCAGGTCCGGCGTGATCTGCCGGCAATCGGCTGGAATGCGGTTTTCCGGTACCGTCACCGCCCGCCCGCTGCCCACCGCCGCGGCCAGCGCCGCCAGGCTCGGCTGGCTGAACAGCACGCGAATGTCGGCACTCAGGCCGGCCTGGCGCATGCGCTCGATCAGCGTCACCGCCAGCAGCGAATGGCCGCCCAGTTCGAAGAAGTGATCGTGGCGTCCCACCCGCTCGACCTTGAGCAGGTCGGCCCAGATCTGGGCCAGGCGGGTCTCGACCTCGCCCACCGGGGCCACGTATTCGCGGCTGGACAGCGCGCCCTGGTCCGGTGCCGGCAACGCCTTGCGATCCGGCTTGCCGTTGGGGCTCAGGGGCAGCGCCGGCAGGTGCACGAACAGCGTCGGCAGCATGTATTCCGGCAGGTAGCCCAGCAGGTGGGCCCGCAGGTCGTCGACCGCCTGCGCCTCGCTCGCGGTGTAGTAGGCGACCAGACGCGGGTCGCCCGGCAGGTCCTCGCGGACCATCGCCACCGCAGCTGTCAACGCCGGGTGCTCGGCCAGCCGCGCCTGCACCTCGCCCAGTTCGATACGTAGGCCGCGCAGCTTGACCTGGTCGTCGTTGCGGCCGAGGAATTCGAGGTTGCCGTCGAGGCGGTAGCGCACCAGGTCGCCGGTGCGATACAGGCGCTCGCCGGCCACGAACGGGCTGTCGATGAAGCGCTCGGCACTGAGTTCGGCCAGGCCGATGTAGCCGCGGGCCACCCCGACGCCGCCGATGTGCAGTTGGCCGCTGACCCCCAGCGGTACCGGCTGATCCCGGGCGTCCAGGACATACAGGCGGGTGTTGTCGATCGGCCGGCCGATCGGCAGTTGTGAATCCGGGACCGCTGCGTCCGGCTCCAAGGTCCACACGGTACTGTCCACCGTGGCCTCGGTCGGCCCGTAGACGTTGTGCAAGCGCACCCAGGGCAGGCGTGCGCGCACCGCCTGGGCCAGCGCCGAGGTCAGCTCGCCGCCGCCACAGAACACGTCGGTCAGGCTGTGGCACTGGCCGGCCGCTTCCACGTCAAGGAACTGCTGCAGCATCGCCGGAACGAACTGGATCACGCTGACCTGTTGCTCACGCACCAACTGCGCCAGGTAGGCCGGGTCGCGATGCCCCTCGGGGCGTGCCAGTACCAGGCGCAGGCCGGCGCTGAGCGGCCAGAACAGCTCCCATACCGAGGCGTCGAAGCTGAAGGGCGTCTTGTGCAGCAGCGCGCCCTGCGCATCCTTGCCATGCAGTCGGGAACTCCACTGCACGAGGTTGCACAGACCACGATGTTCCACAGCCACCCCCTTGGGGGTACCGGTGGAACCGGAGGTGTAGATCACGTAGGCCAGGTCCGAGGCCTGCACCGGCGCCAGGTTGGCCTCGGCGCGATCAGCCCAGACATTCCGGTCGAGGTTGATCAGCGGTACCGCAACGCTGCCCAGGCGCGCGAGGGTGACGTCCTGCGCCAGCACCACCCGCGGCGCGCTGTCCTTGAGCATGTAGGCGATCCGCTCCTGCGGATAGCCCGGGTCCAGCGGCACATAGGCACCGCCGGCCTTGAGGATCGCCAGCAACCCGACCAGCATCTCCACGCCGCGCTCGACGCAGATCGCCACCCGCTCATCCGGCCCCACCCCCTGCTCGCGCAGGTAATGGGCCAGACGGTTGGCGCGTCGGTTCAGTTCCCGATAGCTCAGTGACTGACCGTCCGCCACCAGGGCCAGCGCCTCTGGCGCGCGCTCGACACGGGCCTCGAACAAGCCATGGATCGACGGGTCGAGAGCGTGGTCGACCGCGCTGGCATTGAGCCCGGACACCAGTTGCTCGCGCTCCCCGGCCGGCAGCACCGGCAGGCGGTTCACCGCCGTACCGGGCTGTTGTTCCAGGGCCTCGACCAGCGACTCCAGGGCCGTCTCCATCAGCTCGCAGATGCGTTGCGCGCCCACCGAGGCCAGGGTCAGGGCGATCAGCCGGAAGCCTTCGCCCAGGTCGTTGACACTCAGGCTCAGCGCATAGTTGGTCCGGCCATCGCTGGCCAGGGTCTCGATCCCCGGCCAGGCGGCCTGCTCCTCGTCGCGGCTCTGGCGGTAGTTGAGCATGGCACTGAACAACGGCGCCGGCGCAGCCACGGCACTGCAACGCTGGGCCAGCGCCAGCGAGGCGTGTTCATGTCCCATCAGCCCGGTGAGCCGGGTGTGGGTGGCCATGACCGCGGCCCTGGCCGGGTGGCGTCGATGTCCACCCGCAATGGCAGGGTATTGATGAACATCCCCAGCGCCCGGTCGGCGCCCTGCCCCCCCTGCATCCGGCCCAGCAGTACCGTGCCGAACACCACCTGCTCGCGACCGGAAGTGGCCGCCAGCACCTGGCCCCAGGCCAGGTGGAACAGGCTCGCCGCCGTGACCCCGAGCGCCCGGGCACGAGCGCGCAGGCGACGGCTCAGCCCCTCCGGCAACGGCCGGGCGACCTCCTCGATATCACGGCCATCGTTCTGCACGTCCTGCAGGCCGAAGGGCAAGGTCGGTTCGTCGATGCTACCCAGCATCTCGCGGAAGAATGCCTCGTGCTCCGCCTCGCTGACACCCAGGCGCGCCTGGGCCACATGGTTGCGATACGGCACCGGTTCGCTCAGCACGGCCTCCTGGCCGAGCAGGCCGGCCCGCATTTCCTGGAGCACCACCTTGAGCGCGGTGTGGTCCAGCACCAGGTGATGGAACAGCAACGCCGCGACGGTGCGCTGGCGCCGTGCATCGTAAGCATGCACCAGGCGGATCAGCGGTGCCCGGCTCAGGTCCAGACGGTAGTGGCGCGAATCGAAACGGCTGTGCAACTGCTCCAGCACATCGCCGTCGGCCGGCTCCAGCGACAACGCCTGGACCGCCAGTTCGGCCCGGCGCCAGACCACCTGCACCGGCTGCTCCAGGCCTTCCCAGAGGAAACCGGTACGCAGGATGTCGTGGCGGTCGATGACCTGCTGCAAGGCGCCGGCGAAGGCCTGTAGGCGTTGCGGGCTGTCGAAGGCCAGCCGCGACTGCAACACGTAGGGGTCGCCCTGCCCGGCACTGAGATGGTGATAGAGGATGCCTTCCTGCAACGGCGTCAGCGGGTAGATATCCTGCACGTTGGCCGCGCCGCCCGGCACGCTGGCCACGATCCGGTCGATGGCCGCCTGGTCCAGTTCGACCAGCGGCAGCAGCTCGGGCGTGATGCGCTGGCAATCGGCGGCAATACGATTTTCCGGTACCTGCAGCTCGCGGCCATGGCCAATCGCCGCGGCGAGGCCGGCCAGGGTCGGCTGACTGAACAGCGCACGCACGTCGGCGTTGAGGCCGGCCTGGCGCATGCGTTCGATCAGCGTCACCGCCAGCAGCGAGTGCCCGCCCAGTTCAAAGAAGTGATCGTGCCGCCCCACCTGCCCGACCTGCAGCAGCTCGGCCCAGATCTGCGCCAGGGTGGTTTCCACCGCCCCCTGCGGCGCCTCGTAGCCACGGCTGAGCAAGGCGCTCTGGTCCGGCGCCGGCAGCGCCTTGCGGTCGAGCTTGCCATTGGCGGTCAGCAGCAGCGCCTCGAGCTGCACATAGGCCGAGGGCACCATGTAATCCGGCAACTGCTCCTGCAGGTAATCGCGCAGCGCTTCGGGATCGGGCGTTTGAGCCGCCCCCTCGGCGCTGAACCAGGCCACCAGGCGCTTGTCACCGGGGGCCACCTCACGCACCAGCACGGCCACGTCGCGGACCTGCGGATGGCGTCCCAGGCGGGTCTCGATCTCGCCCAGCTCGATACGGAAGCCGCGGATCTTCACCTGGTTGTCGTTGCGCCCCAGATACTCCAGATTGCCGTCGGCACGCCAGCGCACCAGGTCACCGGTCCGGTACATCGAACCGCCGGCGAATGGATCGGCCATGAATTTTTCGGCGCTCAGCTCAGGCTGGTTCAGATAGCCCCTGGCAACCCCTGCGCCAGCCACGTACAGCTCACCCACCGCACCCACCGGCACCGGCTGCTGCCGGGCATCGAGCACATAGGCCCGGCTGTTGCCGATGGGCCGGCCGATCGGAATGCTGCCACCCTCGACCGTGGTGATCTCGTAGGTGGTGGAGAACGTGGTCGCTTCGGTCGGACCGTAGCCGTTGAGCAGGTGTTGTGGCGCGCCGTCACGCAGCACCCGTTCGATCACCGCCGGGTCGAGCACGTCGCCCCCGACGATCAGGTAGCGCAGCGCCCGGAAACTTTCCATCAGGCCATCGGCATACTGGTGGAACAGCCCGGCGGTCATCCACAGCACGCTGACCGCCTGCTCGCGCAGCAGGTTCGCCAGGGCGTCGCGGGACAGCAGCACATCCTGCTCGACCACCACCACGCAGCCGCCATTGAGCAGCGGCGCCCAGACTTCCAGGGTGCTGGCGTCGAACGCCGGGTTGGCGGCGAAGGCCACCCGGTCCCGCTCGTTGAACTCGGCATAACCGTTGTTCAGTACCAATCGCGCGACCGCCCGGTGCGGCACCAGTACGCCCTTGGGGGTACCGGTGGAGCCGGATGTGTACATGATGTAGGCCAGCGCCTCGGCCGACTGCGGCAGATCCGGGTCATCGGTCGCCAGCGCCTCGACGGCCAGCCGGTCCAGCTCGATACGTCGTACGCCGTGCTCGTCCGGCTGGTCGTGGGTGGTCAGCAGCCACGACGCCTGGCTGTCCTCGAGCATGAAACGCTGGCGCTCGAGCGGTGCGTTGATATCCAGCGGCACGTAGGCCGCGGCGCATTTGCTGATCGCCAGTTGGCTGACCAGCAGGTCCGCCGAGCGCTCCAGCAGGATCGCCAGGTGCTCGCCCGGTCGTACGCCGAGCCCCAGCAGATGATGGGCCAGGCGGTTGGCACGGCGGTTGAGTTCGCCATAGCCGAGCACCTGCTCGCCATGGACCACCGCCGGCGCATCCGGGTGGGCCGCGGCACGAATCTCGAACAGCCGGTGCAGGGTCTGCTCGCTCGGGTAGTCGCGTTGGCGGGCATTGAAGTCGAACAGGACCTGCTGCCGCTCCGCCGCCGGCAGGACCGACAGTTGGCCGAGGGCCTGTTCCGGAGCCTGTTCCAGTGCCAGCACCAGGTGTTCCAGCGCAGCGCACATGTAGTCGGCCATGCGCTGCGCCCCCACGGACAGCGCCGCCAGCACGCGCAGCTCGAAGCCGCTGCCGATGTCATCGACACTCAGGGTCAACGGGTAGTTGCTGCGCTCCTCGCCCCCCAGGGACTGGATGCCGTCCCAGAGCCCCTGGCCGGCTGCCGGGCGCTCATCGGCGGCGCTATGACGGTAGTTGAGCAGGGCGCTGAACAGCGGCAGCGACGCCTCCACCGCGCTGCAGCGCTGGGCCAGGGCCAGCGAGGCGTGTTCGTGGGCGAGCAAGGCGGTCAGCCGGGCATGGGTCGCCTTGACCCCGGCACGCACCGACGTGTCGCCGACCTCGACCCGCAGCGGCAGGGTGTTGATGAACATGCCCAGGGCGCGATCGGCGCCCTCGCCGCCCTGCAGGCGGCCCATCAGCACAGTGCCGAACACCACGCTGTCCTTGCCGGAAGTGGCCGCCAGCACCCGGGCCCAGGCCAGGTGCATCAGGCTCGCCACGCTGACCCCGAGCAGGCGTGCCTGCTCGCGCAGCCGGCGGTTCAGTTCGGCGTCGAGCGGCAGCAGGGCCGACTCGATCTCGCGCCCGTCGCCCTGCACGTCCTGCAGGCCGAATGGCAGGGTCGGCTCGTCGATATCGCCGAGCATGTCGCGGAAGAACGCTTCGTGCTCCTGTTCGCTGGCCCCCAGCAGGGCCTGGGCCACGTAGTTGCGATACGGCACCGCCGCGCCCAGGCGCTCGCCCTGCTCCAATAGCAGGCTGCGGATTTCCTGCACCACCACCGCCAGCGCGGTATGGTCCATGGCCAGGTGGTGGAACATCAGCACCGCGACGATCCGCTGCCGCGCCGGGTCCTGCGCATAGGCCAGTTGCATCAGCGGCGCCTGGCGGATGTCCAGGCGATAGGCACGGGCGTCGAAGCGTTGCAGCAGTTGCTCGAGCACCTCGCCACCGGCCGCGTCGAAACGCTCCTCCCGGACCGGCAGTTCGACCTCGCGCCAGACCACCTGCACCGGCCGCTCCAGGCCCTCCCAGAGCACGCTGGTGCGCAGGATATCGTGGCGCCGGACCACCTGCTGCAAGGCGGCGGCGAAGGTCTGCAGACGCTCCAGGCCGTCAAAGGCCAACTGCGCCTGCAACAGGTACGGATCGCCCTGTTCGGCGCTCATGTGGTGATAGAGGATGCCTTCCTGCAACGGCGCCAGCGGGTAGATATCCTGCACATTGGCCGCACCACCGGGCACCGTCGCGACGATACGGTCGATGCTCGCCTGGTCCAGCTCGATCAGTGGCAACAGGTCCGGGGTAATGTGCCGGCAAGCGGCGGGAATGCGATTTTCCGGCACCTCGACTTCGCGGCCGCTGCCGATGGCCGCGGCCAGCGCCGCGAGGGTCGGCTGGCTGAACAGCACCCGCACGTCGGTGCTCAAGCCCACCTGGCGCATGCGTTCGATCAGGATCACCGCCGACAGCGAGTGGCCGCCCAATTCGAAGAAATGGTCGTGGCGTCCGACCCGCTCGACCTTGAGCACTTCGGCCCAGATCCGCGCCAGGGCGGTTTCGACCTCCCCTTGCGGGGCCTCGAACGCCCGGTTCAGCAGCGCCTGCTGGTCCGGTGCCGGCAACGCCCGGCGATCGAGCTTGCCGTTGGCGGTCAGCGGCAGCGCGTCGAGCTGCACATAGGCCGAGGGGATCATGTAGTCCGGCAGGCGGCCCTGCAGGTAGATGTTCAGGGCTTCGATCGCCAGGGCTTCGCTGGCGGTGAACCAGGCCACCAGACGACCATCGCGGACCAGCACCACGGATTCGCCGATGACCTCATGGCTGTTCAGCGCCGCCTCGATTTCACCCGGCTCGATGCGCACCCCGCGGATCTTCAGTTGGTCGTCGTTACGTCCGAGGTAGTCGAGATTGCCATCGGCCAGCCAGCGGGCCTGGTCGCCGGTACGGTAGAGGCGCGCCTGCGGATCGGCGCTGAAGGGATCGCGGATGAAACGTTCGGCGGTCAGATCCGGACGGTTGAGATAACCCCGCGCCACCCCGACACCGCCGATGTACAACTCACCGGCCACGCCAATCGGTACCGGTTGTTGTCGCTCGTCCAGCAGGTAGACCTGGGCATTGGCGATCGGCCTGCCGATATGCAGCACCTGCCCGGCTTCCATCAGGCCGGAGGTCGCCACCACCGTGGCTTCGGTCGGACCGTAGTTGTTGATCACCGCGAAGCGCTGCGCCTGGCTGAACTGACGCAGGCGGTCGCCACCGATCAGCAGGGTGCGCAGGGTCGGGTGCTCAAGTCGTTGGGCGAAGACATGCTCGGCAATCGGCGTCGCCAGGAAGCACACGTCCAGTGGCTGGGCCTGCCACCAGGCCAGCAACCGGTCGATCTCCTGGTGTCCGATATCCTCCGGCGGCAGGTGCAGGGTCGCGCCGACGCACAGCGTCGACCAGACTTCCCAGGCCATGGCGTCGAAACCGAAACCGGCGACACTGGAGGCATGGCCACCGGGCTGCAGGTCGAAGGCCGTGCGGTGCCAGTGCACCAGGTTCTCCACGGTACGGTGCTCGACCATCACCCCTTTCGGCAGACCGGTGGAACCGGAGGTGTAGATCACATAGGCCAGGTGCGCGGGGGTCAACGCGCCCGGCGCCGGGTTGTCGACGGACTGTTCCTGCCAGGTGACCCGGTCCAGCTCCACGACCGGAATCGACAGTGCCGGCAGTTGCCCGCGCCCGTCACTGCGGGTCAGCAAGGCAACCGGTGCGCTGTCTTCGAGCAGGTAACGACGGCGCTCTAGCGGCAGGCTCGGGTCGACCGGCACATAACCGGCCCCGGCCTTGAGGATCGCCAGCAGCCCGACCAGCAGTTGCGGGCCGCGCTGCAGGCTGATGGCAACGCGGTCATCCGGTTGCACACCCAGCGTACGCAGATGGTGAGCCAGTTGGTTGGCCTGGCGATTGAGCTCGCCGTAGCTCAGTGAAGTGTCGCCCTGCACCATGGCCACCGCCTCGGGCAAGCGCTCGACCTGGGCCTCGAACAGGCCATGCACGGTGTGCCCGCGCGGGAAGTCGACCGCGCTGCCGTTGAACGCCACCAGCACCTGCTCGCGCTCTGCCGCCGGCAGGATCGCCAGGCTGTTCAGCGCCGTATCCGGAGCCTGCTCCAGGGCCTGCTGCAGGGCCTGCAGCGCGTTGCGCATCATTTCGCAGAGCCGCTGCGCGCCCGCCGCTGCCACGACATGAACGGTCAGGCGGAAGTCTTCGCCGAGGTCGTCGACACTCAGGCTCAACGGATAGTTGCTGCGCTCCCGGGCGCCCAGCACCTGCACGCCCTCGGCGACGTCGATCACCTCGGCGGCATCGCCCGCGGCGCTGTGGCGATAGTTGAGCATGGCGCTGAACAGCGGCGTCGGCGCGCTCACGCCGCTGCAACGCTGGGCCAGGGCCAGGGACGCCTGCTCGTGGTCGAGCAGCGCGGTCAGGCGCTCATGGGTGGCGAGCACCCCGGCTCGCACGCCCTGCCCGTCCACGTCGATCCGCAGCGGCAGGGTGTTGATGAACATGCCCAGGGCCCGTTCGGCGCCCTCGCCGGCATCCATCCGGCCGAGCAGCACGGTCCCGAAAACCACCGCCTCGCGACCGGACAGGCTGCCCAGCACCCGCGCCCAGGCCAGGTGCATCAGGCTCGCCGCACTGACTCCGAGCTGCCGCGCCTGGTTGCGCAGGCGCAGGCTCAGGCCGGGCTCCAGGGTCAACCGGCCCTCCTCGGTGCCGATGCCATCATCCGCGACTTCGCGCAGCCCGAAGGGCAAGGTCGGCTCGTCGATGTCGCCCAGCATGTGGCGGAAAAAGCTTTCGTGCGCGGCTTCGTCGAGGCTCATCCGCGCGCGGGCCAGATAATCGCGGAACGCGACCGCCGGCGGCACCTGCCCGGCCTCCCCGCGCAGGCAGGCGGCGATCTCCTGGCGCACCACGTCCAGCCCGGTGTGGTCCATGACCATGTGATGGAACAGCAACAGCGCGACCACCCGCCGGTTGGCCTCATCCTCAGCGAACACCAGCCTCAGCAATGGCGCCTGGCGCAGGTCGAGGCGGTAGTCGCGGGCATCGTGGGCCTCGCGCAGACGGGCCAGCACATCGCCGTCCGGGGTCTGCGGCCGGTATTGCTCGCAGACCAGCGGCGCCTCGCGCCAGACCACCTGCAGCGGCTCGTCCAGGCTTTCCCAGGCGATCGAGGTGCGCAGGATATCGTGCCGGCCGATCACCCATTGCAGGGCCTCGGCGAAACGCTCCAGGCGCTCGCGGCTGTCGAAGGCGAACTGCGCCTGCAGCACGTAGGGATCGCCCTGGGGGCGGACAGATGGTGGTAGAGCATGCCGCTCTGCAGGGGCGCCAGCGGGTAAATGTCCTGCAGGTTCGCCGCGCCGCCGGGAACCGTGGCGACGATGCGGTCGATGGCCTCCTGCTCCAGGCTCACCAGCGGCAGCATGTCCGGGGTGATGCGAAAGGCCGGGCTCAGCCAGTCGCCATCATGTCGGGCCACCAGCTCCAGCAACTGGGCCTTGTAACGGCTCAACTGGTCCCACAGCGCATCGTCCAGCGCATCGTCGTTACCCAGGATCACCAGATCGTCATCTTCCCTTTGAAGACGGATCGCATGGGTGGAAATAACTGCCATCAATTCACTGAACTGCATAGTGAGACCTGCTTTAAATTCGGAAACGGTTGACGAGAAAGTCCATTTTCAAAGGCAACGTGTCAGCGGTACGGCGCGCCCTTGTACTGGCGGAGCGGCATTTCTGGCCGGCTCGGACAGGAGGTTGAAGGAAAAATGGCGTCAATTAGCCATCACTGTTTCGGTATTTGAGAAACTAAATCATCCGCATGGCAGTGGCTGACACGGCAAGCGGGGACACCCCCGACATCTGTCCCGGGCTGGAGGGGGCTTTGCGGAACTTTTTGAGAGGAGGGAGTGAAGGGTCGCCCAAGGCGGATCGTCGGAATGCCGCCCACGGCAAGCCGGCTCCGACAGGGACCGCGTCATGCCCGGAATGAGCGCATGAGGCGAACCCCGTGGGAGCCGGCTGGCTGGCGATAGCGGTCTTGCTGCCACCGCGCAGCAAGTCAGCGCAGCGTCACCGCTACAGGCGGCGCTTGCGGTTCAGGGTCGGAATGGTGGTCGCCGGCACCTGTACCTGCTGCACGCGGCCGACGGACTTGGCCGCCAGTGCCGCCAGGGTCGGCTGGCTGAACACCTCCCGCGCATCGGCATTCAGTCCCGCCTGGCGCATCCGCGCCACCAGACTGACCGCCAGCAGCGAGTGCCCGCCCAGCTCGAAGAAGTGGTCGTTGCGCCCTACCCGCTCGATCTTCAGCACCTCGGCCCAGATCTCGGCCAGGACGATCTCCACCGGACCACGAGGCGCCTCGTAGTCGCGACTGATCACCGCATCCTGGCCCGGCGCCGGCAAGGCCCGCCGATCGAGCTTGCCGTTGGGACTCAACGGCAGCACGTCGAGCTGCACGTAGGCCGAAGGCACCATGTAGTCCGGCAGCAGCCCCAGCAGGTAGCCACGCAGCGCCTCGATCGTCGGCACCTGGCCGGCCACCCGTGCCGTGAAGTAGGCCACCAGCCGCTCGTCACGCATCAGCACCGCCACTTCGCGCAGCGCCTCATGCGACAGCAGCGCCGCCTCGATCTCGCCCAGTTCCAGGCGCAAGCCATGCAGCTTCACCTGGAAGTCGTCCCGACCGAGGAACTCGAGATTGCCATCGGCGCGGTAACGCACCAGGTCGCCCGTCCGGTACAGGCGATCACCCGCCACGAACGGACTGTCGATGAAGCGTTCGGCCGTCAGCTTCGCCAGGCCGAGGTAGCCGCGGGCGACACCGACACCGCCGATATGCAGTTGCCCGCTCACCCCAAGTGGTACCGGCCGATCATGGGCATCGAGCACGTACACCCGGGTGTTGCAGATCGGCCGGCCGATCGGCAGTTGCAGCGCCGGTACCGGCGCGCCCGGCTCCAGGGTCCAGGCGGTGCTGTCGACCGTGGCCTCGGTCGGGCCATAGACGTTGTGCAGGCGCACCTGCGGCAACTTCGCCTGCACCGCCTGGGCCAACGCCGCCGTCAGTTCACCACCGCCACAGAAGACGTCCGTCAGGCTGGTGCACCGGCTGACCTCGCCCTGCTCGAGGAACTGCTGCAGCATCGCCGGTACGAACTTGATCACACGGATCCGCTGCTCGCGCACCAGGCGCACCAGGTAGTCCGGATCGCGATGCCCGTCGGGCCGCGCCAGCACCAGGCGCATGCCGACGGTCAGCGGCCAGAAGAACTCCCAGATCGAACCGTCGAAACTGAACGGCGCCTTCTGCAGCAGGCCACTGTTGCCCATGTCCGGGCACAGCTTCGAACTCCAGTGCATCAGGTTGCACAGGCCACGGTGTTCGAGCGCAACGCCCTTGGGCGTGCCGGTGGAACCGGAGGTATAGATCACATAGGCCAGGTTAGACGGGCCGAGGTCGGCGATCACCGGATCGCTCACCGGGCGGTCGTGCCAGGTGTTGCGGTCGAAATCGACCAGCGGGAGGGTCACCGACCCCAACAGGTCGCGCGTCGCCTGGTGCACCAGCACCGCCACCGCCGAGCTGTCCTGCAACATGTAGACCAGACGCTCCAGCGGATAGCCCGGATCCAGCGGCAGATAGACACCACCGGCCTTGACGATCGCCCACAAGCCGATGACCAGCTCCGGTCCACGCTCGACGCAGATCGCCACCCGCGTATCCGGTCGCACGCCCTGCTCGCGCAGATGGCAGGCCAACTGGTTGGCCCGTTCATTGAGTTCGCGATAGGTCAGGTGCCGCTCGCCGGCCACCAGCGCCACCGCGTCCGGGGTCCGGCGCACCTGCTGCTCGAACAGGGCCTGAATGCATTGCTCCAGCGGGTGGTCGGCCTGTGTCGCATTGAGCTCGTCCAGCAGGTACCGACGCTCCGCCAGCGGCAGGATCGGCAAGCGGTCGAGGGCCGTGCCCGGTGCCCGGGCGAGGGTTTCCACCAGCCCCTCCAGGGCCGTCTCCAGGTAGTCCAGCACCCGTTGCGCACCCAGCGACCGCGGGGCTGTGGCCGCCAGGCGATAGTCCTCGCCGAGATCGTCGATCGACAGCATCACCAGGTGACTGACGATCTGCGCACTGTCCAGCAGCTCGACGCCGGTGTGCACCGCGCCCACCGGTGCCGCGGCGGTATGCCGGTAGTTGAGCAGGCTGTTGAACAGCGGCGTGGTGGCGGGAACCGCGCTGCAACGCTGGGCCAGGGCCAGCGGCGCATGCTCGTGGGCCAGCAGCTCGGTCAGCCGCTGGTGGGTATGCCGCAGGGCATCGACCACGCTCTTGCCGCCCAGATTTATCCGCAAGGGCAAGGTATTGATGAACATGCCCAGGGCCCGGTCGGCCCCCGCCCCGGCCTGCAAACGGCCCAGCAGTACGGTACCGAACACCACATCGTCACGGCCCGACAACCCGCCCAGCACCTGTGCCCAGGCCAGATGGTAGAGGCTCGCGGCGCTCACCCCCAGTTGCCGGGCCACACCGCGCAGACGCCGGGCCAGCTCGCCGTCCAGCGCCTGCTCCAGGCGTTCATGGTCCTGGCTGTCGCCCTGGCGCCGCTGCATCCCGAACGCCAGCGTCGGCTCCTCGACATCACCCAGCAGTTCACGGAAAAACGCCTCGTGCCCGGCTTGCCGCTCGTCCTGACGGACTTGCGCGACATAGTTGCGGTACGGCACCGAGGGTGCGAGCTGGTGCTCATGGCCGCGCATGTGCGCATTGATTTCCGCCAACAGCACGGCGGTGGACGTCGCATCGTTGATCAGGTGATGGAAACGCAGCAGGCCCACCCAGCGGCCATTCGCGGCATCTTCGGCGCAGGCCAGCGCCATCAGCGGTGCCTGGCGGATGTCCAGCGGACGCTGTACCGGGTCGAAACGCGCCAGCAACTGCGCACCGACGTCCCCCCCCTCGGCTGCCAGCTGCGGCATTTCAACCGCCAGCCGGGCCTCGCGCCAGACCACCTGCATCGGTTGTTCGAGGCCTTCCCAGGCCAGGCTGGTGCGCAGGATGTCATGCCGCGCGATCACCGCCTGCAGCGCCTGGGCAAAGGCCTCCAGGCGCTGGCGATCATCGAAGGCGAACAACGCGTATTGCTGGTAGGGATCGCCCGCGGTGGCAGTCATGTGGTGATAGAGCAGCCCTTCCTGCAGCGGCGCCAGCGGATAGATTTCCTGCACGTTGGCGGCGTGGCCGGGGACGCCGGCGACGATCCGGTCGATGACCTCCTGCTGCAGTTCTACCAGGGCCAGCATCGACGGGGTAAGGGACTGGCAATCGGCTGCGACCCGGTTGGCGGGGACCTCGACGGCCTGGCGCGCCGTCACCGAGGCAGCCAGCGCCGCCAGGGTCGGCTGGCCGAACAGCACCTGGACATCGGCCTGCAGGCCGGCCTGGCGCATGCGCTCGACCAGTGCCACGGCCAGCAGCGAGTTGCCTCCCAGTTCGAAGAAATGATCCTGGCGCCCGACCCGCTCGACCTGCAGCAACTCGGCCCAGATCAGCGCCAGGGTGCCTTCGACCGCCCCCTCGGGCGCCTGGTACTCGCGGCTGACCAGCGCCTCGCTGTCCGGGGCCGGCAGGGCCCGGCGGTCAAGCTTGCCGTTGGCCGTCAGTGGCCAGGCGTGCAGTTGCACGTAGGCGCTCGGCAGCAGGTGCCCCGGCAGTTGGCCCTGCAAATGGCCGTGCAGGGTCTGCGCAGGCAGCGCCCGATCGGCGATGAACCAGGCCAGCAGGCGCCCGTCGCGCAGTTGCACCACCGCTTCGCGCACCGCCGGATGGCTGGTCACCGCGGCCTCGATCTCGCCCAGCTCGACCCGCACACCGCGGATCTTCACCTGGTCATCGTTGCGCCCCAGGTATTCCAGGCTGCCGTCCTGGTGCCAGCGCGCCAGGTCGCCGGTGCGGTACATGCGCGCTCCCGGCTCGTCGCTGTAGGGGTCGTCCAGAAAACGCTCGGCGGTCAGTTCGGCACGGTTCAGGTAGCCCCGCGCCACCCCGGCTCCGCCGATGTACAACTCGCCGGTAGCGCCAATCGGCAGCAGGCGCCGCTGCTCATCGAGCAGATAGATCCGCGTGTTGGCCACCGGCCGGCCGATCGGCAGTACCCGGCCGGGCGACAGGGCGCCGGAGGTGGCGACCACCGTGGTCTCGGTCGGGCCATAATTGTTGACCACGGCGAAGCGTCGGGCCTGGCTGAACTGGCGCAGGCGATCGCCACCGATCAGCAGGGTGCGCAGGGTCGGGTGGTCCAGCTCGCGGCTGAAGGCGTATTCAGCCACCGGCGTGGGCAGGAAACTGATATCCAGCGGCTGCGCGCACCACCAGGCCAGTAGCGCGTCGAGGTCCTCGGCCCCTGCGGATACCGGCGCCAGGTGCAGGGTCGCCCCGGCGCAAAGCGTCGGCCAGATCTCCCAGGCCATGGCGTCGAAGCCGAACCCGGCCAGGCTGGAGACGTGGCTGTGCCGACCGAGATCGAAGGCACGGTTGTGCCAGTCCACCAGGTTGGACAGCGTCCGGTGCTCGACCATCACCCCCTTGGGCAGGCCGGTGGAGCCGGAGGTATAGATAACATAGGCCAGGTGCTGCGCACCGAGCCCGGTAACCTGCGGATTGGCATCGCTGCCGGCGTGCCAGCGCTGGCTGTCCAGTTCGATCAGGGGCACCGATGAAGGCGACAGGCGCGCCAGCAGTTCGCGCTGGGCCAGTACCGCCACCGGCGCGCTGTCATCGAGCAGGTAGCGCAGACGCTCGTCGGGATGGCTCGGGTCGACCGGGACATAGGCCGCCCCGGACTTGAGGATGGCCAGCAGCGCCACCAGCGTCTCCAGCCCGCGCCGGGCGACGATCGCCACCCGGTCGTCAGGGCGCACACCCAGCTCCTGCAGGTGGGCGGCCAGGGCGTTGGCGCGCCGGTTCAGCTCGGCATAGCTCAGCGAACGGCCCTGGTGCACCGCCGCCACGGCCTCGGGGCGGGCGGCGGCCTGTTCCTCGATACGCCGGTGAAGGGTCACGTCGTGGCGGTAGTCGGCCACGCTGTCGTTCCACTGCGCCAGCCGCCCGGCTTCCTGTGGCGCGAGCAGGGAGAAGGCGGCCAACGGCAGCCTGGCATTCGCCAGGCCCTGTTCGAGCACATGGATGACCCGCGCGGCCAGCGCCTCGACCTCCCCCGCCTCGAAGTACGCCGCGTCGTAGACGCAATGCATCCAGACCCGGTCGTTGAAGCGATTGCTGCGCAGGTGAATCGCCAGCGGCATCGATTCGTGACGGTTGGAAACCTTGACCGTGTGTGCCGGCACCTGCCCATAACGGTAGTCATGGTCATCCTGTTCATAGGACACCGACACCTCGAACAGTTGCGCGCGGTCCTCACGCAGCAGGCCCAGGCCGCGATTGAGTTCGCTCAGGGGAAAGCGCTGGTGACGCAGGTCCTGTCGCAGCACCTGGCCGATACCCCGCACCAGTTCGCCGAACGGCGTGTCGTCAGGGAATGCCAGCCGCGTCGGGCTGACCTGGGCGAACAGCCCCACGGTCGCCTTGAAGCGGGCATGGCTGCGATTGAGGATCGGCAACCCGACCACCCACTCGTCGCGCTGGTGGCTGCGGGTAAAGCACAGGTACAGCGCAGCCAGCCAGACATGAAAGGTCGAGGCCTGGCAGACCTTCGCCAGGTTCTGCATGCGCTCGTGCAACGCCGTGGGGAATGCCTGCACCACGCTGTCGCCGGGTGGCGTACCCGCGAGCGGACGCTCGCGATGACGGGGCAGCAGCATGGGCTCGGGGAGCGTGCGGTACTTGTCGAGCCAATAGTCGCGATCGCGCAGGTAACGCGGCGAGGCCTGGTAGAGCCGGTCCTCCTCGATGAAGTCGACATAGGAGGCCGCCGCGTCGGCGACCTCCTCGCCCCGCACCAGGGCGCTGTAGATCCGCCCCAGGTCCGCGAGCATCTGGCCAAAACCCCAGCCGTCGAGAATCAGGTGGTGCGCCTGGGTGCCCAGCAGGTAGTGGTCGTCACTCAGGCGCATCAGGAAAAACCGGAACAGCGGTGAACCATCCAGCGGATAGACCTGGGCCATCTCTTGCTCGACCCGTTCCAGCGCGGCGGCCAGCGGCTCGGCATGGTCGGCGAAGCAATACAGGGGGACCCGTACCTCCAGCCGCTCGACAAACCGCTGCTGCGGCAGGCCGTCGGTGCCTGGCTGCAGCACCGTGCGCAGGGCATCGTGACGCTGTACCAGGAACTCGATCGCGCTTCGCAGCAGCGACGGATCCACCGCGCCACGCAACTCGACATAACCGCCAATGTTGTACAACGGCGAATCACCCCGACTCGACTGGTCCAGCCAGATATCCTGTTGAGCGGCGGTGAGCGGGTAAGGCACGGAAGCCGGACGGGCAGCCTCGGCGGCGGCCGGTGAAAAAAACCTTTCCATAGATCCTTCTCGTTGTATTGGCAGGGAAAATCCAGGCGGTGATCCCTCGATCACCACGCGCTGTCGGCGAAGACGACACGATGAGCAGGCGCTGATCGCTGGCGTACTCATCCGGGCCAGTGTGGACGGATTCGCCGGCCACGGCTTGCTCGAATCCCCCGAGTACATCAGCCCAATTCGCTGTAGGAAATCAGCTACAAACCTGGGTAAGACAATTCGGCGCAGCAACCAAACCGATCAAAATAGTTTTTAAAAATCAAAGAGTTATTTTTCATACTCAAACAGTGGCGGCCCTGACGCCGGGGCTTTCATCTCCAGCAATGCCCGCGCAGCCCAGGGTTTTTCCATGTCATTTTGTGTCCCGGTTTTCCATTACAGACGCCAGACTGATGTATAAGATTAAATCCGGTCCGTAATCCTCTTCAGGGAGAAGAGGCTTGCTTGCAAACACGGATGCCAGAGCACTCCCGCCCGGGTCCGGCTCAAGGATGATGACGATATGAGTCTTGGCAGTAGCATGACGAACCTTGAAAACTCCCACTTCTACTGTGAACTGGGGGAGCTGATTTCCAGTACCGGCAACGATCACTTCGCCGCCAACATGCTGCGGCTGGTGGACAAGCTGGTGCCGGTGGACCTGGTCGAACTCAGCGAGTGGACACTCGACGAGCGCCAGGCCAGCGTGCTCGATATCAAGCCTCTGGGTTGCGCCGCCCTCCAACAGGACCCTGCGCCCGCCGCCGTACTGCACCATCACGACAACAGTCCGCTGCTGGAAAGGATGACCGGGATGGACGACTCGCTGCTGATCCAGATGAATGCCGGTAGCCGAGGCACCCGGGACAACAACCACCAGTGCAACCTGGTCTCGCGCACCGCCAATCGGCGCTGGGTCATCTCGTTCTGCCGCCCGCAGGTGCGGCCGGTGTTTTCCCTGAGCGAACTGTCGTTCCTCAAGAACCTCTCCGATACCCTGCTGCCGCTGACCGAACGGCACGCCTGGATCAGCCGGCAGACGGCCGCGAGAGCCGTGATGAATACCCCGCCCGCGGCTGACGTCGAGCTGGAACACAAGCCACTGGAGCAGGCCTTCGACGAGCGTCTGGCGCTGGAGCAGGTCGTGCTCTCGGCCAGGGAAAAGGAGGTCTGTCTCGGGCTGCTCAGCGGCGGCACCATTCCGCGCCTGGCCGAACAGCTTTGCGTGAAGAACAGTTCGATCGAAACCTACCTCAAGCGTGCCGCCAGCAAACTGGGTGTCAGCGGCCGACACGGACTCGCACGATGGATGGCCCGAGCGTGAAAATGAACAAGTCGCCGATCCCCCTGCTGCTCATGGCACTGCTGCTCGGCGGCTGCTCGCTGATACCGGAGTATCGGCAACCCGCTTCGCCCAGCGCCGCCCAGTTTCCGTCGGGGCCGGCCTACGCAGCGCCATCCGCGGCCGACGCCCAGGTCGCGGCGGGCGCCGACTGGCAACAGGTGTTCCAGGACCCGTCGATGCGCCAGCTGATCGCCCAGGCCCTGGACAACAACCGCGACCTGCGCGTGGCCGCGCTGAACGTGGAAGCCTTCCAGGCACAGTACCGGATCCAGCGGGCCGACCTGTTCCCGGCGGTGTCCGCCAATGGCAGCGGTACCCGCCAGCGCGTACCCGGCAGCCTGACCGGCACCAACAAGTCGGCGATCACCTCGACCTATTCGGCGAACCTGGGCATCAGCGCCTATGAACTGGACCTGTTCGGCCGGGTACGCAGCCTCACCGACCAGGCGATGGCCAACTACCTTGCCACCGAGGAGGCCCGCCGCAGCACCCACCTCAGCCTGGTGGCGAATGTTGCCAACGCCTACCTGACCTGGCGCGCCGACCAGGAACTGCTGGCGCTGAGCCGCAAGACCCTGCAGGCCGACGAGGAAAGCCTGAGCCTGACCCGACACAACCGCGACGCCGGCAAGATGTCGACCCTCGATACGCTCCAGGCCCAGACCAGCGTCGAAAGCGCCCGCGCCAGCGTGGCCCGCTACCAGCGCCTGGTGGCCCAGGACCTGAACAACCTGACCCTGCTGGTCGGCGGACCGGTGCCCGATACCCTGCCCGGCCTGCCGCTGGCCAATGACCTGGTCGCGCAGGTCCCGGCGGGCCTGCCATCGGATCTGTTGCAGCGGCGCCCGGATATCCTCCAGGCGGAATACAAGCTCAAGGCGGCCAACGCCAATATCGGTGCGGCCCGGGCGGCGTTCTTCCCCAGCGTCACGCTGACCGCCAGCACCGGCACTTCGAGCAAGGAACTGTCCGGACTGTTCGAGGCCGGCTCCGGCGGCTGGACCTTCCAACCGCAGATCAACCTGCCGATCTTCAACGCCGGCGCCCTGCGGGCCAGCCTGGATTACGCCAAGTTGCAGAAAGACATGCTGGTGGCGCAGTACGAGAAATCGATCCAGACCGCCTTCCAGGAAGTCGCCGATGGACTGGCGGCTCGCCAGACCTACCACGAACAGCTCAGTGCCCAACGCGACCTGGTGGAGGCGACGCAGACCTACTACGACCTGGCCCAACGCCGCTATCGCACCGGAGTCGACAGCAGTCTGGTATTCCTCGACGCCCAGCGTTCGCTGTTCACCGCCCAGCAGGGACTGATCAACGACCGGTTGGCGCAACTGGTGGCCCAGGTCAACCTGTACACCGCACTGGGTGGGCCCTGGGCACAGCCGGCCAACAACCTGGCACTGTCCGATGCGCGACGCTGAATCCGGGGGCGGCCCCGCTCACGCTGCCGCCCTCTTTCAGTCCAGAAATTCCATGTCCACCCGATCGATCTTGGGGACGTTTTCGCAAAGATGGTTTTTCAGCATCCCCAGCATCTTGTTGTCACGAGCCCGGTCGGGCCAGACCAGATAGTAGCTGTCGCCGGTACGCACGGCTTTTTTCGATGGCAGCATCAGGGCGCCCTTGAGCAATTCGTCGCCGACCAGCGCCAGGTCACCGATGGAAATGCCATGCCCCTGGATAGCGGCGGAAATGCCCAGTTCCAGGGTGTCGAAGATCTTGCCCTTCTGCCAGGACACGGCCCCGATCAGCCCGGTACTTTCCAGCCAGCGCTGCCAGTCGCGACGGTCCCGGGAAGGATGAATCAGTCCGGCGGAGAAAATATGACCGCCCTGTAGTTCCAGGCGCTCGATCAGTTGCGGAGAACAGACGGGGACCAGCCACTCGTCAAACAGCTTGATGTAGTTCCAGTCTCCCGGAAACACACCCGAGCCCAATAACACCGCACAGTCGAAAGGCTCTGAGTCGAAGTCGACGAAATCGACATCCATCCATTCGCTGGTCAATTGCACCTGATCGTCGGGATGCAATTCATTGAATCCGTCCAGCACATTCAACAGCCAGCGCATGGTCAATGTGGAAGGCGCCTTGAGTCGCAGCGCCTGTTCCTTGCGCGCGGTGGAGAGACAGGCATGTTCGATGATCCTGAAACCTATTTTCAGTTCCTGGGCCAATAGTCGACCCGCGTCAGTCAGAAAGATCTTCGGTCCCTTGCGCTCGAACAAAGAACAACCGAAGTGTTCCTCCAAAGTTCGAACGTGCCGACTCACGGCACTCTGGGTAATACACAGATGATCCGCCGCGGTGGTAAAGGAACTGAAACGAGCCGCCAGTTCAAAAGCGCGCAAGGCGTACAGCGGCGGCAAGCGGTTGAGAACTTCACCGTACGGATCATGATAAATACTCATCCTTACCCATCCCTATTTTCTGTTTTTTCAAGATAAAGAACTGCTGGATAATTTCGAACATTCATAAGAGAGCCAACTAACTATAAGAATCGGCGCACAGACCAATCCCAAAAATACAAATTGCGCACAAAGAGATGCCTGCCGCGATCCCTTTTACCAGCCTGAAACGACCCACGAACTCCACACAGAAGAACACTCGACATGCGCAATTCCACCCTTCTACTGCCCGCTACTACCCTGGCTGAAAAGCTGAGCCCGGAAACCCAATCCACGCTGCTGGATTTCCGCCTGAACAGTAACAAAAGCGGTTATATAGTCCTGAAAAATCAGCCCATCGGCGACATCCCCCCAACTCCAACGGATCGTTCCGCGCTAGATAAGAAGTGCAACATCAGCGAACAAACAATTCTATCAGCAACAAGCATACTAGGGGAGCCAATAGGCTATATTCAAGAGTCTGACGGAGCTCTCGTAAACAATTTTTTCCCGCAAAAGAAGTTCTCCGCACAAGCAACTTCCGACAGCTATGACACCGAACTCGACCTGCACACCGAGAATGCCTTCCACGACCAGTCGCCGGACTATCTGATTCTCCTCTGCCTGCGTCAGGATCCTGCTGCACAAGCCATCACCTATATCAGTTCGGTCGATAACATTCTCGATCGCCTGAGTGCTGCGGATATCGAATTCTTTCAAACCGAAAAATATAACTTCCTTTCTGATTACGGCGTGAAAGAAAAGAACTGTCGAATCGATATAAACAGGAAGCAGACCGTGCTGTACGGCAATCCGCAATGGCCCTCCTTCCGTTTCGACCCGCACTTCATGGTCGCCGCCAGCGGCCTGGCGCAAGACAAGATGCAGCACCTGCGCCGCGTGGCCTGGGAAGTGGCACAGCCGGTGGCCCTCCAGGCCGGTGACCTGCTGGTGATCGATAACCGCAAAACCGCCCACGCCCGCAGCGCCTTCTCCGCGCAACTCGATGGGCGCGATCGCTGGATTCAAAGAACCTTCGTCATGTCCACCGAGCACACCACGCCAGCTCGCAAGCACAAGCCACGGCTGACGCTGGTAACACCTTCATGAGGACGACGGACCCGGACCACGGGGTGCCGGACGACAGCCTGAAATCACTGGCGGCGTGAACAATTCATCGTGCCGTGGCAAGGGGCATTCGCTGTTCATGACCCCTCTATCGGTAATGAGTTTTTGTGCCTTAAACAGAAAAATGGCGACACACGGGTAAAGTCGATGAACGCACAGAAGTTGTTCCCACACATTGGAAAAGTTATTGCAAGTACCGGCAGCAGCCACTTTCCGCGCCTGCTTCACGATCTGATTCTGACCCACCTCCCAGTGGACGCCACGCATATTACCCAGTTCCCTGCAGAGCCGGTCGGCAATCTTTCAGACAACCTCTTGAAAATATCTTTCGACAATAAAAATCGTGACACAAACTGGACCTCTGCAGACACCTCCCCGCCGATCTCATTGACTGACGACTTGCTCGCCGGATACAACTCGACACAACGCCTGGCCAGCTTCGCTACTTGCCGACAGAGCATCCCCCAGGAGCATGATTTCTCTTCAGACAATTCCGCTGAACTGCACTTGAGCAGCAACAAGAAAGACTACCGCTACGTTATCTCGCTGTATCGCTGCAATCCTTCGCAGCACTTTTCAGCACAGGAACGCTCCTCCCTGCATAACTTCTCCCACTTGCTGCTGCCCCTGGTGGAAAAACATATCAGCACCATTCGCCAACCCGCCCGTCGCCGCGAGGAACCGGTCTTTGATCTGGATGGCCAGTACCACCGTGGTATCGAAAGCCTGCGCCAGCGCTTCGACCTGCGCCTGTCCCAGTCCGGCTTGAAACTGTCATCGCGGGAAACCGAAATCTGCGTCGGCCTGCTCGCCGGCCTGACCGGGCCAGAGCTGGCAAAACACCTGGGCCTGGGGGTCAATACGGTGGAAAGCTACCTCAAACGGGCCGCCATCAAGATGGGAATAAGCGGGCGCCATTCGCTGATCCGCTGGATGCACGCTAGCGAACGCACTGCCGGGTGACTCACGCAGGCCACCCGGCGGGCCATCCCGCGGGCGCCTTGCGCAGTACCCGCAGAACGCTCGAAGTCGCTGTATCGATGCTGCCCCTAGAGTCTGAAAGAACCCTTTCGCTACAACTTTTCAAATGAATTTCTGCTGAACGATTCTTTTCTCCCAATCAGCCTTGCGGGACTTTTCCAGGCCTGAAAAGTTCCACTTCGCTGATGACTTGCCAAGTCTTTCCCGTCTATACCCGAGAGCCTCCCCAGGGGCAAACCGGACAGCCAGTCGTAATCCCTTCCGTCAGCTGGCATGAAATAACCGGGCGACTGCCATCCAATACCGGACAACTTCCCGATGAAACATTTGCATGCCCCGCTACAGCATCGCAAGATCATGAATCGCCATCTGTTCATCGAAGCCCGGCCGGCTTGAATCAAACCGGCCTTATCGATACCGGCGGCGACCCGGCTGTCGCTCGACAGTTGCAGGAATACATGAGCGTTACATCACTCGACTGAACCTTCATTCGGGATTTGTTATGCGCGAGCAGCGCTATCTGTTGGCAACCTGTTGTTTCACCAACCGTCATAGGGTGATCAAGTAATGGAAGAACTCAGCTACCTCAGGAAAGTCGAGTCGAATGCGCGCACTTATGCAGCGACATTCCAGCAACTGTTCGTCAGCGGCAAGGGCATGCGGATCAGGGACGCCCATGGCAAGGAATACCTCGATTGCCTGTCCAACGCCGGAACCCTGGCCCTGGGCCACAACCCGCCGCCGGTCAAGGCCGCAATCATGGAGTTCCTCGCCGGCGATCACCTGCAGCAAGGCCTGGATCTGGCGACGCCGGCCAAGTACGCCTTTGTCCAGGAACTGTTTTCACTGCTGCCCGACACCATGCGCAACACCAGCAAGATCCTGTTCTGCGGCCCCACCGGCTCGGATGCCGTCGAAGCCGCCATCAAGCTCGCCCGCCACTACACCCGGCGTTCGGCCCTGATGGCGTTCCAGGGTGGCTACCATGGCATGACCGCCGGTGCCTTGTCGGCCATGGGCAATCTGCGCCCCAAGAGCAACCACGGTATCATCGCCCAGGACACCCACTTCCTGCCCTTCCCCTACCGCTTCCGTTGCCCTTTCGGCACCAGCGGCGAACACACCGAGCAGTTGTCCATCGACTACATCCGCAATGTGCTCTGCGACCCCGAGGGCGGCGTGACCAAGCCGGCGGCGGTGATCGTGGAAGTCGTCCAGGGCGAAGGTGGCTGCATCCCGGCGTCGGCCAACTGGCTGCGGGAACTGCGGGCAATCACCCTCGAACAGGAAATCCTGCTGATCATCGATGAAGTCCAGACCGGTCTCGGCCGAACCGGCACCACCTTCGCCCTGGAACAGGCGGGCATCGTCCCGGATATCCTGGTGTTGTCCAAGGCCATCGGTGGCGGCTACCCACTGTCGGTTATCGTCTATGCCGACCACCTCGACACCTGGGGCCCGGGCACCCACGCCGGAACCTTCCGCGGCAACCAATTGGCGATGGTCGCCGGCGCCGCGACCATGCGCCATATCCGCGAAAACCGACTGGAGGCCAACGCCTCGGCGATGGGCCAGATACTCGAGAATGGCCTGAAACAGATTGCCCAGCGCCATGACTTCATTGGTGACGTGCGCGGGCGTGGCCTGATGCTCGGCGTCGAAATCACCCGCCCCGGCGTCGGCGGGCGTGCGGGCCCGGGTGATGGCCAGCGCGCACGGGAGATCAAGCTCAACTGCTTCGAGAACGGTCTGGTGATCGAAACCGGTGGCCGCCACGGTGCGGTGCTGCGCTTGCTGCCGCCGCTGAACATCACCGAGGCCGATATTGGCCAGGTGCTCGAGCGCTTCGAACAGGCGGTACGCAAGACCTGCGACAAACGCCGGCACGTGCTCGGCGAGATCGCCTGACCCCCGGCTCCAGCAACCCACGATCCAGCCCGGATCCCCGCCATGCCGCCGCCGTCCGGCGCGGCAACATTCAACAGCGTTCAACTTCGTACGCGAACGTCATGGATGGCAGGGGTTCGGACCATTTTCCTTGCGCAGAGGTTGTAGGCATATCCATACATAGAGAAGGAAAAATAACAGTTCTTCATGTAAGCGATGACTTACAACAATAACCCTGTAACAAAAATGTCATCTCTTAGTCCAGTCCTTCCGGCCAGAAATATTCTTTCAAATCAATACATTGATATTCCCAAAAGGTCTTCCCAGGGAGCGTTTCCACCCTTTTGAATATATTCATCATATAAAGAG
Organism: Pseudomonas sp. Tof1; assembly: GCF_055390395.1. Classification (NCBI taxonomy): domain Bacteria; kingdom Pseudomonadati; phylum Pseudomonadota; class Gammaproteobacteria; order Pseudomonadales; family Pseudomonadaceae; genus Pseudomonas; species Pseudomonas sp. Tof1. The sequence goes on from NZ_AP024344.1 coordinate 4,199,215, forward strand.
CCAGGTTTTTGGCGTCGATTCCGCGTCTTTTCTGTCCCAGAATTCCGCTACAGACACTCGATTCCCATATGGATTCAAATTCACTCCAATTGCTGAATCGCTTCGTGAAGTCGTAGGAACGTAGGGCTTGCACCGTATGGCAACGGTCTTTGGAAGGTTGCCAGGGTGCTGCACCTGAACAGGTAAACAGGAATGAACCGAACCAGCAGTATCCTGAATTTGGAAAGTGCCCGCTTCTATCACGAACTGGGCGAACTGGTCCTCAATGTAGGTCAGCAACACTTCGCCGAGGGTCTCTATCGCCTGGTCACGCAACTGGTGCCGGTCAATGCGGTGGAGTTGAGCGAATGGACCGTCGACGACCGCCAGGGCCGTGTCGTCGACATCCGCCTGATGGGCGGGGCCGGCGAGCCGGAAGACATTCCGCCGCCGAGCAACGTCAGGCACCCGAGCGAACACCCGCTGAGCAAGGACATCCTCGAGATGGATCACCCCTTGCTGATCCAGGTGAACGCCAGGCCTGCCGTGGCCGGCAGACCGCGCAGCCATGCCGAGTACCACCAGTGCTGCCTGGTGTCGCTCAAGAGCAACCGCCGCAGCCTGATCTCGCTGTATCGCCCGCTGCACCAGAAGACCTTTTCCCTGACGGAACTGTCGTTCCTCAAGAGCCTCTCGGAAACGCTCCTGCCGCTGATCGAGCGCCATGCCCAGATCACCCGCCAGTCGCTCCAGAAGCTCGGGACCTGGCTGCCCAACCCGGCCGCGGAAAACGAACTGACGTCTCTGCAGCGTGACTTCAAGGAACGCCTGGCGCTGTGCGACATCACCCTGTCGGTCCGCGAGCAGGAGGTCTGCCTGGGCCTGCTCAACGGCGGCACCGTGCCGGAGATGGCCGAAAAGCTGTGCGTCAAGAACAGCTCCATCGAAACCTATCTCAAGCGCGCCGCCGCCAAGCTGGGGGTCAGTGGCCGGCATGGGCTGGCCAAATGGATGGTCGGTACCCCGGTGCCCATGCAGGCCTGACAGTCACCCTTGCGTTTACCCTGCCGCCGCTCTGCGCACTCGTGCAGGCGGGTCCTTACTGGAGCGACAACCATGAGCAAGTTCGAGCCGGGCCAACACGTAAGACTGCGTTCGGGAGGGATCCGGATGGTGGTCAAGCAACCCGCCCAGGCCGGCCAGTTGCCGGACAGCACCCTGGTGCACTGCGAGTACCAGGCCAAGCACCGTACCGTGCAGGGCTTCTTCGCCGAGGCCAACCTGGTGCACGTCGGCACTGCGCCGCAGCGAAGGAGCGACCCTCAGGAACGCCCCGAGTCCTGAACCACCCGACCCGCCGCCTGGCGAGCTGCCACGGCGCCATCCGTCAATCATGATATCGTCACAATCCCCAGACACAATGATCGCAGTCAAAGGGATTTGACCCATCTGCCGAAAGCCCGCTCCTGAACCAGGCGGGCTTTTCGCTTTTCATGCACCCGGAACACGGATGCCTCGGGCCGCAGCCCGGCGTCCTGTCCGTCAAGGGCCGTGCGCACCGACGAAAACCAGGGTGCGGCAGGCCTGCGTCACGCTGCGTCCAGGCTGCCCGCAGAGCCGTGCGAGTCACTCAATGGGCGAAATACACCCAATAACCTTTCGATATGAACCAACTAAGGGCACAATGCGCGTCCTTTTTTTGGCTAGCCCTGCCGGAGGCCTCGAAATGATCAAGACGCCGTACTACCTCATCGACAAGCAGAAACTGCTGGTCAACCTGCAGAAGATCGCCTACGTGCGCGAACAGTCCGGGGCCAAGGCGCTCCTGGCGCTCAAGTGTTTCGCCACCTGGTCGGTGTTCGACCTCATGCAGCAATACATGGATGGCACGACGTCCTCGTCGCTCTACGAGCTCAAGCTCGGCCGCCAGAAGTTCGCCGGCGAAACCCATGCCTACAGCGTGGCCTGGGCCGATGACGAAATCGGCGAAATGCTGGAGAACTGCGACAAGATCATCTTCAACTCCATCGGCCAGTTGCAGCGCTTTGCCCAAGCCTCGGCGGGCAAGACCCGCGGTCTGCGGGTCAACCCGCAGGTGAGCAGCTCCGACTACCTGCTGGCCGACCCGGCCCGGCCGTTCAGCCGCCTGGGCGAATGGGACCCGGCGAAGATCGAGCAGGTCATCGGGCAGATCTCCGGCTTCATGTTCCACAACAACTGCGAGAACGGCGACTTCGGCCTGTTCGACCAGATGCTGGGCACCATCGAGGAACGCTTCGGCCACCTGCTGCACAAGGTCGAATGGGTCAGCCTGGGCGGCGGTATCCATTTCACCGGTGAAGGCTACGCCCTGGATGCGTTCTGCGCACGGCTCAAGGCGTTCTCGCAGAAGTACGGCGTGCAGGTCTACCTGGAGCCGGGCGAAGCGGCGATCACCCAGAGCGCCTCGCTGGAAGTCACCGTGCTCGACACCCTCTACAACGGCAAGAACCTGGCGGTGGTCGACAGCTCGATCGAAGCGCACATGCTCGACCTGCTGATCTACCGCCTCAACGCCAAGATGGAGCCGAACGACGGCAGCCACACCTACATGGTCTGCGGCAAGTCCTGCCTGGCGGGTGACATCTTCGGCGAATACACCTTCGATCGGCCGCTGGCCATCGGCGATCGACTGTCGTTCATCGATGCGGCAGGCTACACAATGGTCAAGAAAAACTGGTTCAACGGCCTGAAAATGCCGTCCATCGTAGTGAAACAACTCGACGGTAGCGTCGAGACGGTTCGTGAGTTCAGCTACGACGATTACCTGTCCAGCCTCTCGTAAGCTGGCCGTCCCAAGGAGAAATGAGCAAATTGAAGAAGAACGTACTTATCATTGGTGCAGGAGGTGTCGCCAAGGTGGTGGCCCACAAGTGCGCGCAGCACAACGATGAACTCGGTCGTATTGCTATCGCGTCGCGCAACATCTCCAAATGCCAGGCCATCATCGACAGCGTCAAAGCCAAGGGCAGCCTCAAGCAGCCCGCCGACATCAAGGCTTTTGCACTGAACGCCCTGGACGTCGAAGCGACCAAGGCGCTGATCCGCGAGACCGAATCGCAGATCGTCATCAACGTCGGCTCCGCGTTCCTCAACATGTCGGTACTGCGTGCCTGCATCGATACCGGCGTGGCCTACCTCGACACCGCCATCCACGAAGAACCGGGCAAGGTCTGCGAGACCCCGCCATGGTATGGCAACTACGAGTGGAAGCACCTCGAGGAATGCCAACAGAAGAACATCACCGCCATTCTCGGCGTAGGCTTCGACCCGGGTGTGGTCAATGCCTATGCGGCCCTGGCGCAGCAACAGTATTTCGACCGCATTGACTCGATCGACATTCTCGACGTCAACGCCGGTTCCCATGGCAAATATTTCGCCACCAATTTCGATCCCGAGATCAATTTCCGCGAATTCACCGGACAGGTGTGGAGCTGGCAGAACAGCCAGTGGACCAGCAACACCATGTTCGAAGTCAAGCGCACCGACGACCTGCCGGTCGTGGGCTCGCAGAACCTGTACCTGACCGGCCACGATGAAGTGCACTCGCTGTCGAAGAACCTCGACGTGCCCAACGTGCGCTTCTGGATGAGCTTCGGCGAACACTACATCAACGTGTTCACCGTGCTGAAGAACCTCGGCCTGCTCTCCGAGAAGCCGGTCAAGACCGCCGAAGGCCTGGAAGTGGTGCCGCTGAAAGTGGTCAAGGCCGTGCTGCCCGACCCTGCCTCGCTGGCACCGGGCTACACCGGCAAGACCTGCATCGGCGACCTGGTCAAGGGCACCAGGGATGGCCAGCCACGCGAGCTGTTCATCTACAACGTGGCCGACCATGAGGACGCCTACGCCGAAACCGACAGCCAGGGCATTTCCTACACCGCCGGCGTACCGCCAGTGGCCGCCGCCCTGCTGGTCGCCCGTGGCGAGTGGGACGTGCAGCGCATGGCCAACGTCGAGGAACTGCCAGCCGAGCCGTTCCTCAAGGCGCTGGACGTGATGGGCCTGCCGACCCGCATCAAGGACGAGCGCGGTGATCGCGCCTGGGACGCTATCGCCTGATCGCTGCCCTGCCGGGCCTCGCCGAGGCCCGCGTAAACGAAAAACGCCCCGGCCGTTGCGGTCCGGGGCGTTTTTCATTCCAGCACCCGGTCGATGCGGGCGCTCTGGCCATTCATTACATGACATTACTAATGATGTTCTTGAAAGCCGATTTATCTCATCCAGGCAACTCAATAGATTGACCCCACTGCCTGCCGGTCATCCCGATCGGCCGGTCACTGGAGAGTTGTCATGCCTTTCGTCAACGTGCGCATCACCCGCGACGGCGTCACCCGGGAGCAGAAGGCCCAGGTCATCGCCGAAATCACCGAAACCCTGCAACGGGTGCTCGGCAAACGTCCGGACCTGACCCATATCGTGATCGAGGAAGTCGACACCGATAACTGGGGCTACGCCGGCATCACCACTACCGCCTACCGCGAGCAGTTGGCCAGGACCTCGTCGTGACCACCGCGCGCCACCGACTGCCCCCTCCTTTACCGACTACAGAGGTTTCATCATGAGCAATGCCAGCAAAGTCGTCGTGATTACCGGCGCATCCCAGGGGATCGGCGCCGAGGTGGTCAAGGCCTTCCGCGCCCTCGACTACCGGGTGGTCGCCACCTCCCGCTCGATCCAGCCGTCCGACGATCCGGACATCCTCACCATCGCCGGTGACATCGGCGAGCCGGCCACCGCCGAACGGGTGATCAGCGAAGGTCTGGCGCGCTTCGGCCGCATCGACAGCCTGATCAACAACGCCGGGATCTTCATCGCCAAGCCCTTCACCGCCTACACCCCGGCCGACTACGCCAATGTGCTGTCGGTGAACCTCAACGGTTTCTTCTACATCACCCAACTGGCGGTCGCACAGATGGAGAAACAGGGCGGTGGTCATATCGTCAACGTCACCACCAGCCTGGTGGATCACGCCGTCGACGGCGTGCCCTCGGTACTGGCCTCGCTGACCAAGGGCGGACTCAACTCGGCGACCAAGTCACTGGCGATCGAATACGCCAAGCGCGGGATCCGGGTGAACGCGGTCAGCCCCGGCATCATCAAGACGCCGATGCACGGCGAGCAGACCCATGCCGCGCTGGGCCGGCTGCACCCGGTCGGGCGCATGGGCGAAGTCGGCGACATTGCCCAGGCGATCGTCTACCTGGAGTCGGCCGGATTCGTCACCGGCGAGATCCTGCATGTGGATGGCGGGCAAAGCGCCGGGCATTGACGGGCGCAACCGGTCACCCGCCCTGCGGTCAGTCCGCCGCCGGGCGAGTGCCGCGGGACAACACCTGCGCCAGGATCTCCGCCAGTTGCGACTGGCTGTAGGGCTTGAGAATCCGCGGCAGCTGGACGGCCATGTCATCCAGGTGCCCGGAGTAACCGGTGGCCAGAATGATCGGCAGTTCCGGCTGCAACTGGCGCACCACCTTGGCCAGTTGGGCCCCGTCCATTTCCGGCATGATCATGTCGGTGATCATCAGGTCGATGCCCGAATGCTGCTCCAGACACAGCAGCGCCTGGGCGCCGGAAGTCGCGCAGAGCACCCGATGCCCCAGGTCCTCGAGCAGCAGCACGGTGCTGTTGAGCACCAGGCTGTCATCATCGACCAGCAGCACCGTCAGCGGCTTGAACAACGGCTGTTGCCGGCCCTCGGCCAATGGACGGGCTCCCGGGTCGGCCTCCTTGTCCACCGGCAGCCAGAGTTCGGCGGTGGTGCCCTGACCCCTGGTGCTCTTGAGGACCAGGCGCCCCCCCAGTTGCTCGGCCAGACCGTGGACCATCGACAACCCCAGACCGGTGCCCTTGCCCACCCCCTTGGTGGTGAAGAACGGGTCGGCGGCATAGGCCAGGGTGCGCTCGTCCATGCCCTCGCCGTCGTCGCTGACCGACAGGCACACGTACTCATCGTGAGGCAGCCTGTCGACCTTGCCGTGAATTTCGGCGGCGATGCGGATGCTGCCACCCGTCGGCATGGCGTCGCGGGCATTGCTCACCAGGTTGAGCAGGGCCAGTTCCAACTGGTTGATATCGGCATGCACCGGCGGCAGCGCCTCGTCCAGCTGGGTCAGGACCGTCACCTGGCCGCCTGCCGAACTGCGCAACAGCTCGATGAGGTTGTCCAGCAGGAGTGGCAGGCGAACCGCCTCGGTGCGCAACTCCTGGCGCCGGGCGAAGGCCAGCATGCGCTGGGTCAGCGAGACGCCGCGCGCGGTCCCCTGCAAGGCATTGTCCACCAGCCGGGAGAGCCGCACATCACCGTCGACCCGCTTGCTCAGCAGTTCGAGGTTGCCGCGGATCACCGTCAGCAGGTTGTTGAAGTCATGGGCGATACCGCCACTGAGCTGGCCGATGGCCTGGAGTTTCTGCGACTGGAACAGGGCTTCGCGGGCCAGATCCAGCTCCTTCTGCGCCTGGACCGACTCGGTGATATCACGGGTGATCTTGGCAAAGCCGAGAATCTCGCCGTTGTCGGCGCGGATCGGGTCCAGTATCACATGGGCCATGAACCGCGTGCCGTCCTTGCGCAGCCGCCAGGCCTGCCTCTCGAAGCGCCCTTCGGTCGCGGCAACCGACAGCGCCCGCTGCGGTTCACCGTTGGCCCGGTCCTCGGCGGTATAGAACATGGCGAAATGCTTGCCCACGACCTCCGCCGCCGTGTAGCCCTTGATACGCTGTGCGCCCTGGTTCCAACTACTGACATGCCCCTGCGGATCGAGCATGTAGATCGCGTGATCGGTCAAGGCATCGACCAACAAACGGAAACGGTCGCCATCGGTCACGCTGCCAGACAGGGGTTGATCGGACATGGGGGCCTCGACGGGTATTTTTGCGTTACCTTACACCCGAGCTATCGGCCTGCCCAAGAAAACCTCCAAAATCCGGACCGGTCCGTCAGACCGTGACCCAGTCAAGGTCCACTTCGCCCTGGATACCGTCCACCAGGCCCTTGCTGCTGTGCTGCCACCAACGCCAGCCCAGGCCTCGACAGCGCCAGCTTTGCGGCAGGACAGGCTCGTCGACCTGCCAATGGGCGACCCACAGCGGGCACTCGCTGAAATCGTAGGACTGCCACGCCACCTGGCGGTCCCAGAAGCCGGCAGCGGTGTAGATGACCGGATGAGCGCCACCGTGCAGTTCCCTGACCAGCGTGACCAGCTGGAACAGGCCGTCGGCCATCTGCTCCGGGGTCGCCTGTTCGTTGTACCGGGCCTCGACATCGATGGCGAAGAGGTCCCGCCCCACCTCGAAATCCACCGCGGCGAGCCGATCGCGGATATTGGCCAGTTGCTCGCCTGGGGTGCAGTTCAAGGCCCTGAAGTAGTGATAGGCCCCCGCCTGCAAGCCGTTGGCGCGCATGCCGCGAAAATTCTCGACGAACCTGGGGTCGGCGTAGGTAGCGCCCTCGCTCATTTTCGCGATCCCATGGGTGACGCCGGCCGCCGCCACCCTCGCCCAATCGATCTCACCCTGCCAGCGCGACACATCGATACCCCGCGCATAGGCGTTGCTGCCTGGTTCCCTGCAACTCATCGTTCTCTCCCATGAGATTATCAGCCGTCGGATAGTCCGTCGTACCGATGTTTTCATGGGCAGCCGGTGCCAAGGCACTAACGGGATACCGCCCGCTGTTCAAGTCGGAGCACATGAGGTTTGTCGCCCGCTCTGCAGGAACGACAGTCTGTTCCGGGTCCAAAGCGGCCACTCACGCCCGGCTGCTACCAGCCAGAAGTGGTCACTGGAAACGGGAAATGCTTGAGTAAGCCGTCACGAAGACTGATATGTTGCTCGCGCCTCGGGCCGCATCCCATCGACGCAGATCCCATCAAGGAAGAAAAAACAATGAAAAAAGTACTCGGCCTCGTGCTGCTGATCTGCCTGAACATACCGGCCTTCGCAAGCTACCAGACCATCGGTTTTCAGACCAGGACGCTGCCGGACGAGGACAATGATCGCCCGCTGGAACTGGTCGTCTGGTACCCGAGTACCACCACCGCCACACCGCAATTGATCGCTGATACCGCGGTATTCGTCGGTGACCTGGCTGTACGCGATGCGCTTCCGGACGCAGGCGCGCACCCGTTGGTGGTGCTTTCCCATGGTTTTCGCGGTAACTGGGGGAACCAGTCCTGGTTGGCCAGCACCCTGGCTCACCAGGGTTACATCGTGGCCGCGGTCAACCACCCCGGCAGCACGACCCGCGATCGAAACCCGAAGGCTGCGGCACAGCTGTGGCAGCGGCCCATCGACCTGCAACGGGCCATCGATGCGGTCATGGCTCAGCCGAGTCAGTATGGAGGGGTGGCGAAAGGTCAAATTGCGGTGGTGGGACATTCACTGGGTGGTTGGACCGCGCTGGAGATTGCCGGCGCCCGGTTCGACTCCAAGCGGTTTATCCAGGAATGCGTCACCCATCCGCAACTGTCCAGTTGCAGCGTCTACAAACAGATCAACCCTGACAGCGACCCGGTATCGAAAGCTCGACTGGAAGGTGATCTGAGGGACAAACGCGTCACCGCCATCGTCACCCTGGACCTGGGCCTGTCACGGGGCATCACCAATGAAAGCCTGGCGGCGTGGTCGGTACCGGCACTGGTGATCGCGGCGGGTGCGCCCTCCGAAGATCTCCCTGCACGCTTGGAGTCCGCCGACCTGGCCAAGCGATTGCCATCGGCGACCCGTCGTTATGTCGAGATCCGGGACGCCAGCCACTTCAGTTTCCTGTCGTTGTGCAAACCTGGCGCAATGGCGTTGCTCGAAGCAGACGAACCCGGCGATGGCATCATTTGCCGGGATGGCGATAACGCTCGACCACGGGCGCTGATCCAGTCACAGATCGCCTCGCTGATCACCGAGTTTCTGGCACAGTCATTTCGCAACTGACGGTGGTTGATTCCATTGACGGTAGGTGCTGGACGAGCACCGACCGCGTGTTTGAGCCATACGCCGCCGATCGTCTTGGCCGTGTCATCCCAATGGATGACATGGAGCGGCAGACCTTCGAGTCTGCCGGGGTCCGATATGCCCAGTCTTGCACACCTGCCGTGTCCCAGGCCCGCATGGGGCACCAGGCTCCCCTCCAAATACAGTCAGCCATAAACCTGTTTTCAGGCGGTAGACGTGCAGCGCTTTTCAGAAGATCCACCTTTCTTCCAGTCGGATCTACGTCATGCAACGCGTTTCTCATCGAGGTGCCAGGTGCTGGTTGCCCGCCCTCCTGACCCTGCCCTACTGCACCCTGAGTTTTGCCTTGAACACCGCCAGCATCGTCCCGACGGTGTCCTCGCCCGATTGCCTGGAGTACCAGGTCGTGGGGGTGTGCTACTGGCTGCGTTGCACTAACTTCGGCTGCAGCGTCAAAACCTCCGCCAAGGTGCGGCACTACGTGCCGGATGCGGTGGTTTCCAGCTATTCCAGCACGGGCGACAACCCCTGGACAGAGGTCAGGGCCTTGAGCGCCCCAACCTCCGGTGCCCAGGGGGGCGGCAGTGGCACCACCAACAGCTCCCGCGAAAACAGCCTCTCGGTATTCAAGAACGTCGACGTGATCGGTCATCCCGGCATCGCCGCCTTCAACGCCTTCGCCAGCGGTTCGGGCTACACCTGCGAGGGTGCCGGAACACCTTACATGCCTCATTTTCTCAGCACCCTGGACCCGATTGGCTGGCGCCACGGCATTCCTGAGAGTGTATTCCCCCAGTCGCTGGTCCCTGGCATGCGCGAAGTCGGCAGTCGGCTGTCGATGAACCTGTGGGGCAACGTCTATCCGCGCAGTGGTTTCCTGCACCAGCCGGATGACTACAAGGCGTCAGCGGTGATGGCTCAGCGCGCTGGCGACATCGTGACCCGCCCTGGGCAGGTGCATGTCTATCGCCCTCTGCTGGCACTCGCCAAGCCCGGTTACTGGCCCGCCGGCGAGTTGCGCGAATCCGATGCGCTGACGGGCAAGTGGCAGCAACTGACGCCGACGGCCAGTGCCTCCTGTGCCACCTTCCCTGAACCGGGCATTCACCAGCAGGCCCCGGATGGCGCCTATGCCTGGTCGCTCTGGCGCCCCTACAGCTGCTGCAAGCAGGAAGGACAGACTTTCCTGGGCAGCACCGGCGGCCAATGACCTCGCAACGCCGAGCGATCGCCTCTCTCGTAATGGAGCCTCTCATGATTCGGATGTCATCGTTTCGCCGCCCCAGCCCCAGTCGCTGGCTGCTTCTGCTCATGGCCCTGGGGAGCGTTCCGCCGCCAGCCATTGCGACGGAGTTCGGTAGCAGCGGCAGTGCCATAGGTGACGACGTGCTGTACCGGATTGGCGGTGGCAGCGCCGTGAACATGGGCCGGGCCGGCGACATGCAAAGCCTCCAGGTTGGCGTGGGGTGGAACACCGACCTGATGTGCGGGAAGATGGATTTGAACACCACCCTGCACAACCAGCTCAACGGCCTCACCGAGGGTTTCCAGAACATCATGGGCGACCTGATCCAGGGCGCCACGGGGGCTGTGGCCTCGCTGCCGGCGCTGATCATTCAGCGGGCGGACCCGGGCCTCTACAACCTGCTCACCAACGGCATCCTGCAGGCACGGCTGGACTTCGACCGCTCCAAGGCCAGTTGCCGCGAGATGGCCGAGCGCATGATGAAGGTCGCCGGCAACCAGAACCGTTGGGGTGCGCTCGCCGAGGGCCAGGCACTCAAGGAGGCCATGGCCCAGAACACTGACCCCGTTGCGGTCACCGCCCAGGCCGAGAAGGACAACGGCAACACCGGTGTGCCCTGGGTCGGAGGGGAAAAAGCCGGAGGCAAACAACAGGCACCGATCAAGGTGGTCAAGGATGTGACCAAGGCCGGCTACAACCTGCTCAATGGCCGCGGTGCCACGGACAACAGCAGCATCGATCCCAAGGCCTGCAACAGCGGCCTGCTGTGCAAGACCTGGAAATCACCGGATGAAGCAGCCGGGTTTGCCAACCGCGTGCTGGGGGAAGACGAACAGCAAACGTGTGAAGACTGCACCAAGAGCACCGCCACCGCTGGCGTGGGCCTGACACCGCTGATTCAGGAAGAGTACGAAGCCAAGCTCAAGGCGCTGAAGGCGTTGATCGACGGCAGCCAGACCACCACGCCGGAAAATCTCGCCGACGCAGGCAGCAACTCGATGCCGATCACCCGGGGCGTCATCACCGCCCTGCGTGATGAGCCCGACCAGGAGCTGCTGGCCCAGCGCCTGGTCTCGGAAATTGCCGTCACCAGCATTCTGGAGAAAGCCCTGCTGCTGCAACGCGCCCTGCTCGCCGGCCAGAAGGAGCCCAATGTGTCCGCCAGCGGCCTCGCCGCCAAGACCATCGACGTCGAGCGCGAGGCCCTGCAGCAGGAAATCGCCAACCTGCTCACCGACCTGGAAATGCGCCGTTCCCTGACCAGCAATTCACCCTCGGCAATTATCGCGCGGCACCAGCAGCGCAAGGACAACTCACGCACGATCTTCGAGGGGGATCCGGATGCCAATCGGCTGGAGTCGTTGGAGAAGGAGGTCAAGGGCAATGGGGGGCGGCCGCCACCTCCCTGAGCAAGGCCGCTGCCCCCCGTAACTGTCGCCCCCCAGGTTTTATTACAAGGATCAGTGATGAAAAAACGTTTCTCGCTCTGTGCCCTGGCTTCGGCCCTGGCCGGCTGCAATGCCGAGTACACCTTCGATGAAATCTCCGCCAAAGCCGGCAGGCTCGGCTCTCCCCATGCCCTGTACATCGAGCCCCAGTCCGGTCAGCCCCTCAATGGCACCGTGACGCATAAGGTCGGTGACCAGGTGCTGCTGTCCTTCAAGGTGGAAAATGGCCGGGCCGTGGGAGAATGGAAACAGTTCGACCCGAGCGGCGCGCTGTTGGTCGAAGGCCAGTTGAAAGCCGGCGTGTTCGTCGGGACACGCAAGACCTGGTGAACGGGCACCTTCTCCCGGCAACTGCACGAGTTGTTGACGGAGGAAGGCGGACGTAGCGCCGTGCAAACCTATGATTGTGCCACCGGCCTGCAGGTCGGTGACAGCACCTCCCTGGCGGGCAGTGAGGTGCGCGTCGGTGCGCAGCGCAAATGGCGGGTGATCGAGGGGGAACAGAAGCTGACCTTGCTGGAGACCTTCGCCAGCGACGGTTCCGGCAAGCTCGATGGCCGGGTGGAACATTACGACTACAAAGGCGACCTCAAGGACCACGCCACGTACCAGAATGGCGTGCTCAACGGTGTGCTGGAGACCTGGGTAGACGCCGAAGGTACAAGGGTGCCGAGAACCAAAGTCACCTACAGCGCCGGCAAGAAAAACGGCCCTTCGGAAATTTACTTCATGCGCGACTGGCCCGCCGGCACCGTGGAAGAAAAAGGCCATTATCAGGATGACCAGCAGGTGGGAGTCTGGACCCGCTACCAATTCGGCGAAGCCACGGTGCGCGACTACGACAATCCGCCGAACAGAACCCCCATGGCCGAGCGTGTCTGGAGGGCCTCAGGCGGTGACCATCTCACCCCGGATGGAAGCATGGCCCTCAAGGACCTGGACGGCTTCGCCTATCTGCTGAAAAGCTCCGGCATCGATATCAATCAGCGGCTGACCGATCAGGACCGCCCACTGATCACCTCGGCCGCAGAAAGCGCCTACGACTACCTGGTGGCCGAAGGTGCCGATCCGATGGGCCGCGATGGCGAGGGCAACACCCGGTTGATGAGCTGCCTGGGGCCCCTGCACTTTCTCAACTGCAGCCTGAGACACATGATCACACTGGCTGGCAAGGAAGACCTGAAGGCGCACAACGCCTACGGCGACACGGCCCTGTCACTGTTCTGCAGGCGGACCGAGAAGCTGCTGAGGCGCCGCAACACCGGCGATCAGATACAGGAGCTGTTTCAGGCCCTGCTCAACGGCAGTGACATAAACGCCAAGGCTTACGGGGGTGAGACGCCATTGCATGCCTGCATGGCCGAGCGCGATCTCAGCTTCGCGCAGGCCCTTGCGGCTGCCGGTGCCGACCTCGATGCCACGGACCTCAACGGCACAACCCCGCTGGCGGCGGCCTTTCTCAAGGACTATCGCGAGAGAGCAAGCGGCCACACGATCCGCTGGTCCGAGGATCGGATTCGCGTGGTTGCCAGCTACCAGGGCAAGGCCAGCTTCTCCTTCGACACACCGGTGCCGGTGTTTGGTAAATCGCTGCGCCAACTGATGCTGGAGAATGGCGATACCGCTTCGGCGATGTTGATCGACTCGCTGGTGGGTACCGTCAAGGATTGAGAGCCGTACAGGCAGCATACGAGGCTCGCATTGATTGAAGTAGCAATCAAGTTGGGCCCCGGTCAGCCGCGCACCTCACGCTCAGAATTAAGGCACTGAGCGAACTAAGAGTTGATCAGGCGCGCAGCGCCACCTTTTGCGAGGCGCTTTTCTACAGCCTCCTCTTTATAGGAGTCGTGCCCACATCGATCGCACAGTCGATGGCCCAGCTTGCGAATCATGGTTTTGGTCCCATCGAGAACTTGTAGGGCCATTGCACCACACGCCCATTAGCGAGAAGCCTGCCACAGCACTCTTCCATTCTCATCCCAAGGACTCAGAGTGATCACTCAGCAACACCTGGAAACGTACGAAGCTGCTTTCCGAAAATGAGCCTGTTTCCTACGCACTATGGGCATGGGAGAATATTGTCGACGCCTGCCCTGGTGGCTAGAGTCCAGAGGTCGCTGCCAATTCAGCGATCGGGCTTGGACACCCGGGATCTCACAGTGCGTACAGCACCGCGATAGCGGTTTTTTTGTGCTCGCATTATGGCGGGCTGTGCGCGGGACACTTTCGAGTGTGCCGGGTTATCTGTGTCCCGGTTGTCCAACCTGCGTACAGTTCGCCACCCTTCGCTTGGACACGAAAGTGGTGAACTTCTCCAATACACAGAGGATTCACCATGGTCAAAAAAATTACTCCCGACCCGCCACCCTGCAGCACCTCCAGCCCTGAGGAAAAAGCCGCCTACCTGCGCAAGATCATGCAGGAATCACTGGCACAGATAAAATCGGCGCCGCCTTGTACCCAAGAGCCAATTCCTCTCGACACACTCGCCACGACCGCCTTCAAAGCAGTAGAGGCCGGTACAGCAACCTCGCCGCCACTGTTCTCTGTTCAACCAGGCGTCACCGCCCAGGATGCACTGACCCAAGTATCGGAATTGCTCAGAACTGCCGAGCTGAGCGCCGATGAAATCTGCCCTCGCCTGGATGGTTTCGAACGGGATCTGCTGATGGGAATGGCGCGCTCGATCACGCTGTCACGAGCTGTCGTGGAGGCACTGCTTGATGGACATTCAGTTCCTGCCTTAGACACTTCGAAAGAGCTATGACGGCACTCCTTTCTTCATAAGACTACAGAGGACCGATACCCAAACGCATGCGAAAGGCAGCAGCTCGGAGGGCCTGGACCTGAGGGTATCGGCGGCTGGAACGTTCTCTTCAGGCGCCTCTGAACCAAGACTCCCTTGGCATAAAAGATGTCCATCGGGTCAGTATTATCACGCGCAACCCGCATCGCAACAGACGATGTTAAAAACACGGCTTTCAGGATTAGCGCCTGACTCGAACCTGCGCTGCCAGGCCCCGCCAGGCATAAAATGCCCGCCTCACACCCCGCGCGAGTCGGGCATTTTTGCTGCCACTCTATCCTGAGTGCTGATCAGAACTGCTCGGGCCGCAACTGGTACAGGCTGTGGCTGCCAGCCTTGATGCTGGCCTCCAAGGCCAACGAACGAGGCAACAGACGCTGGAAGAAGAACTCGGCGCTGGCCAGCTTGGCTCCGTAGAACGCCGGATCGTCTGCCATGGCTGGCTGAGCCGCGGCCGCCATTCGTGCCCACATGTAGGCGTAGGCTGTCAGGCCGAACAACTGCAGGTACTCCACCGCTGAGGCGCTGATCAGGTTCGCGTCATCCACCGCATGGCGCATCAGCCAGTGGGAGGTGTCACTCAGCCGCTCAATGGCCTGGAGCACCGCATCGCGATGCAGTGGAGCGTCGGCACAGAACAGGCGGATCTCGTCGGTGAACACAGCCAGAGCCTGACCGCCATCGGCCAGCACCTTGCGCCCCAGCAAATCCAGAGCCTGAATGCCATTGGTGCCCTCGTAGATCTGCGCGATGCGTACATCACGCACCAATTGCTCCTGGCCCCATTCGCGGATGTAGCCGTGGCCGCCATACACTTGCTGGCCCAGCACACAACTCTCCAGCCCATTGTCGGTGAAGAAGGCCTTGGCCACGGGCGTCAGCAGCGAGACCAGACGCTGCGCGTTCTCACGTTCCCCCGCAGCCTCGGCATAACGGGCCAGATCGAGCTGCTGGCCGACATAGGTGGCAAACGCGCGCCCGCCTTCTGTCAGGGCCCGCATGGTCAGCAACATGCGGCGGACATCACCATGGTGGATGATGGGGTCGGCCATCTTGTCCTTGGCCTGCGGGCCCATTGCAGAGCGACTTTGCAGGCGCTCATTGGCGTAGCGGGCAGCGTTCTGGTACGAGGCCTCGGCGCAGCCGATGCCCTGGATGCCAATGGACAAACGCTCGTAGTTCATCATGGTGAACATCGCCGCCAGCCCCTTGTTCGGCTCGCCCACCAGGTAACCCACCGCACCGTCGAAGTTCATGACGCAGGTGGCCGATGCCTTGATGCCCATCTTGTGCTCGATCGACCCGCAGTGGACGCCATTACGCTCGCCCAGGCCGCCATCGGCACCGATCAGGTACTTGGGCACCAGGAACAGAGAGATACCTTTGGGGCCCGCCGGTGCATCGGGCAACTTGGCCAGCACCAGGTGAATGATGTTCTCGGTCAGGTCCTGCTCGCCGCCGGTGATGAAAATCTTGCTGCCCGTGACCCGGTAGCTGCCGTTTGCCTGCGGTTCAGCCCGCGTCCTGATCAACCCCAGATCGGTCCCGGCATGCGGCTCGGTCAGGCACATGGTGCCCGACCAGCGGCCTTCGTAGATCGGGGCAAGGAAGGTTTGCTTGAGAACCTCACTGGCGTGGGCATCGATGGCCAGGCAACTCCCCGCACTCAGCGCCGAGTACAGGCTGAAGCTGCTGTCGGCGGCATACATCATTTCCTCAAACAGCACCGAGAGCATCTTGGGCATGCCCATGCCGCCGTATTCAGGGTTGCCCCCCAGGCCCACCCATCCGCCCTCGCGATACGTCTGCCAGGCCGCCTGGAAGCCGTCCGGGGTGGTCACCTCGCCAGCGTCGAAGCGAACACCCTGTTCATCTCCGTTGCGGCTCAACGGTGCAATCAGTTGCCCGGTGATCTTCGCCGCCTCCTCGAGGATGGCATCGGCGGTGTCCGTGTCGACACGCTCGGCCAGCGCCGGTAAACGGGCCCACATCGCCGGGCCCTGAAACACTTCATGAAGAACAAAACGCATGTCACGCAGCGGTGCAGTGTAATCAGTCATCTGTGAGTTCACCGTTCAAAGGGCCTTGGCCCAGTCGCGCAGGAGAAATTTCTGGATCTTGCCGGTCGAGGTCTTGGGCAGCTCACCAAACACCACGGTTTTGGGCACCTTGAAGCCGGCCAGGTGCTCGCGACACCAGGCGATGATGTCCGACGCTTGTGTCGCACCGTACCCGGGCTTGAGGGCGACGAAGGCGCACGGCGTCTCCCCCCACTTCTCGTCCGGACGGGCCACCACGGCAGCCTCAAGGACTGCCGGGTGCCTGTACAGGGTGTCCTCGACCTCGATGGTCGAGATGTTCTCGCCGCCGGAGATGATGATGTCCTTGAGCCGGTCCTTGATTTCAACATAGCCATCGGGATGCCAGACCGCCAGGTCACCGGTGTGAAACCAGCCTCCCCGGAAGGCCTCGGCCGTGGCCTCCGGGTTTTTCAGGTAGCCTTTCATGACGGTGTTACCCCGCATGAAGATCTCGCCCAGGGTATTACCGTCACGCGGCACCGGTTGAAGGGTCTGCGCGTCGGCGACCATCAGGCCGTCCAGTGTCGGGTAGCGCACCCCCTGGCGTGACTTGATCCGCGCACGTTCTTGCAACGACAGCGCGTCCCACTCGTCGTGCCAGGCGCAGACCGTCACCGGTCCATACACCTCGGTCAAACCGTAGGTATGGGTGACCTGAATGCCCATCTCCTCGATGGCACCGATGACCTTGGCCGGCGGCGCTGCCCCGGCGACCATGGCCTGCACCCTGTGCTCGATCGCCGCCTTGGCGGTGTCGGGCATGTTGACCAGGGCGTTCAACACGATCGGTGCGCTACACAGGTGGGTCACCCGGTGCTCGCGGATCAGGATGAGGATCTTCTGCGGGTCGACCCGACGCAGGAACACATGGGTCCCCGCCAGGGCAGTGATGGTCCAGGGATAGCACCAGCCGTTGCAATGGAACATCGGCAGGGTCCACAGGTAAACCGGGCGATGGCCCATGGTCCAGGTCATCTGGTTGCCGATGGCATTGAGGTAGGCACCGCGGTGATGATAGACCACGCCCTTGGGGTTGCCGGTGGTGCCGGAGGTGTAGTTCAGCGAAATCGCCGCCCACTCATCATCCGGCCATTGCCAGGCAAACTCCGGATCGCCCTCGGCCAGAAACGCCTCATACCCCAGCTCGCTGACGGCCTGGCCCTCGCCAAACTCCGGATCGTCCACGTCGATCACCAACGGCGGGTGCTCCAGCCTACCCAGTGCATCGCTGATCACACGGTGAAACTCACGATCGCCGATCAGCACCTTGGCCTCACCGTGCCGGAGCATGAAGGCAATCGCTTCGGCATCCAGGCGCACATTGAGGGTGTTGAGCACCGCCCCGGTCATGGGCACACCAAAGTGCGCTTCCAGCATCTCGGGAATGTTCGGCAGCATCACCGCCACGGTATCGCCAGGGCCGACACCGCGCCCCGCCAGGGCGCTTGCCAGCCGCCGACAGCGCTCATAGGTCTGGCTCCAGTTACGCCGGATAGCGCCGTGGATCACGGCCGGATATTCACCGTAGATGGCGGCGGTTCGCTCAATGAAACTCAAGGGGGTCAAGGCGACGTGATTGACAGGGGTGGGCTGCAAGCCCTGGGAGAAGATCGACATGCGGTCATCCTGTGTGGGAGCCAGGCGCAGCCAGTGCGCATGATCCCCGGGTGGCTGATTGTTAGCTCTGATCAGGGGTCGGGAGCTGAGCAAGGCCTCAGACTCCCACCGTCGCTTTTTACGCGAACCGCTATAGTAATTGGATTATTTACCATAGCAATATGGTACAAATACTATAAAACAAGCTGAAACCGATAAAAATGAGATCATTCCCCCTGCTGGAAAAAGATCCACAGCCCACGCTGCTCGCAGGTGCCGACGCCCAGCCACTGAGCCTGAACCCTGCCCTGCAGGCCTTGATTGCCGAGTCTGGCGAGTTGGGGAACGTGCTGGCGGCCAATCACCCCGCGCTGGTCCAGGCCTGTCTGCGACAAAACCGTTCGATCATTGACGTGGAGGTCGTACGGGATGAGCGAACCTTCCTCTGGACCTATGTGCCCGATGAGGCGAACGGGCAAGTCCTGGTGCGCTGCCGGGATGCCAGTGAGGAGCGCCATAGCATTCGAGAGGCCAGCCGCGCGCGTCGGCTCTACCGCCTGATCACGGAAAACACCACTGACCTGATCTCTCGCCATAGTCCGGATGGGGTGTGTCTCGATGCCTCGCCGGCCGCGTACCGCTTGCTCGGCCTGTGGCCCGAGCAACTGCGTGACAGGCCGGTGCAAGCATTGCTGCACCCGCGTGAATGCCGGGAGGTGCTACCCGTGACCGCCGCGGCGTTGGTGCAGGACGGCTACCACACCATGACCTGCCGGGTACGCCACACCGATGGGGGCTACCGCTGGTTCGAGATTGCCAGCCATGCCATCCGCGAGACCTA
Source organism: Pseudomonas sp. Tof1 (assembly GCF_055390395.1). Classification (NCBI taxonomy): domain Bacteria; kingdom Pseudomonadati; phylum Pseudomonadota; class Gammaproteobacteria; order Pseudomonadales; family Pseudomonadaceae; genus Pseudomonas; species Pseudomonas sp. Tof1. Next base: position 4,218,197 of record NZ_AP024344.1, read on the forward strand.
CACGGGTGCGGTGGCAGAGATCGTCAGCATTTCGCGCGATGTCAGCGTTCGCGTGGAGGCCCAGGAAAACCGCCGTCGTCTGGCCGAAGTCGTTGAGGCCAATACCGACCTGGTGCTGTTCATCGATCGCCAGGGGCACGTCAGCTACCTGAATGCCTCCGCACGTCGGGCCTTGGCACTCGATGGCCTGCAGGCGCTGCCCCCCCTCGCCGCGCTGCTGGATGATCAGACGCGCCAGAGGCTGGACACCGAAGGGTGGGAGAGCGCTGAGCGACAGGGGGTGTGGCAGACAGAGGCACGGCTTCAGCCGTGGCGCGAAGGCGGCCCCTTTCCGGTCTCCCTGGTGCTGCTGGCCCATCGCGCCATTGCCGCAGAACGCTACTACTCTCTCGTGGCCCGCGACATGACGGAACGCGAACTGCGGGAACAGCAGTCGCGACGGCATCAGGATGAACTGGCTCACACCGCACGCCTGATGACCCTCGGCGAGCTGGCCTCCGGCATCGCCCACGAAATCAATCAGCCCCTGGCAGCGGTGGTCAATTACGCCAGTGCCAGCCAGCGCTACCTGCAAAGTCTCGACCAGGACCCGAAGGCCCGCGACCGGATCAGCCAAGGCCTGCAACGCATCAGTGAACAGGCCACTCACGCCGCGCAGGTGATTCGGCGGCTTCGCGCCTTCCTGCGCAAAGAGCCCCGCCGACTGCAGGAACTGGTCCCGGCCCAGGTGGCCAGCGAAGCGGTACGCCTGTGTGCCTGGGAAGCGTTGCGGGATCAGGTCAGCATAGAGTTGCGCATGGCCGATGACCTGCCAGGCGTGTACGCCGACCGTGTGCTGCTCGAACAGGTCCTGCTCAATCTGCTGCGTAACGCGATTGATGCCAATCGGGAGCAGCATGGCGGCCAACCGTCGCGTATTCTGCTCGGCGCCGAGCGCCAGGGTGATTGGCTGCAGATCGAGGTAACGGATCAGGGAGGCGGCGTGCCCGCCGAGCGCCTCGATGAGATTTTCACCCCCTTCACCACCAGCAAGCCTGAGGGGCTGGGGCTTGGCCTGTCGATGAGCCGCAGCATCGTCGAAGGCTTCGGTGGGAGCTTGCAGGCACGGGCCGGCAACACGGGTGGTCTGGTGCTGTGCTGCAGGCTGCCGGTCAATAACGGATGGAAAGAGGAACGCTGATGAAGGCAACGGTGTATGTGATCGACGATGACCAGGGCATGCTCGACTCAACCGTCTGGCTGCTGGAGTCGGTGGGCCTGGAGGCCGTTCCGTTCACCAGTGGCCAGGCCTTCCTTGACGCCGTCGATCCTGCCGGGCCGGCCTGCGTGCTGCTCGACGTTCGCATGCCGGCCATGGGCGGTCTGGCTGTCCAGGAGACGCTCCACAAGCGCGGCCTCAAGATCCCGGTGATTTTTGTCAGCGCCCATGCCGATGTGCCCATCGTCGTTCGCGCCTTCAAGGCCGGCGCCTGCGACTTCATCGAAAAGCCCTACAACGATCAGCTGTTGCTGGACAGCGTTCAGGCAGCACTGCATCGCGCAGGCAGTTCGCTCGCCGGCACGACGGAACTGGCCCAGGTTCAGGAGCGAATCGACAGCCTCACGCCGCGGGAACGGGATGTCTTCATTCCCCTCGTCCAGGGGTTGAGCAACCGAGAGATCGCCGAACACCTGGACGTGAGCATCAAGACCATCGACCTGTATCGGAGTCGGGTGATGAAGCGAATGCAAGCGCAGAGCTTGCCCTCGCTCGTGGGGATGGCCATTGCCTGTGGTCTGATCGACGCCCTGAGTTTGCGAGCCAGGGTGACAGACGACTCGCCGCCGTCACGGGAAGCCCGCTTCGAGTTCAGGGCTTGAGTGTCAGGCTGGCCAGATCGATCCTGGACAGCAGTTCGCCGATCGGCAGCGCCTTGCTGAACAGCCAGCCCTGGGCAAAGGCCTGGGGGCAGAAGTTCAGGACCGCTTGCCGCTGCTGTTCGGTCTCAACGCCCTCGAAGATCACCTGGGCATCCATGGCCTCGGCGATCTCGTTGACCTTGAGCAGGGCGAACGCCGCCGGCGAGCAATCGCCCACCGCACTGGTAAAGGATCGGTCGATTTTTATCTTGTCGACCCGCAGATTGGCGAGGTAGGACAAACTCGAGTAGCCGGCACCGAAGTCGTCGACAAACACCTGGCCGCCAGGGCGCGGAATTCATCGATTTTCTGCGCGACCATCGCCATGTTCGCCGTGGAACTCTCCAGCACCTCGATCGCCAGTTGTGCCAGTCGGACGTTCGCCCGCGCGGCCTCGGCCTTCAAGAAAACCAGGGTCCTGGGGTCCAGCAGATCCCTGGCCGCCAGGTTGATGCTGGCATACAACGGTGGATTGGCCTGCAACACCGTGGACAGCTCGGCCAGGCACTTTCGCAGGACGATTTTATTGAGATCAAAGGCCAGCCCCAACTCCGCCGCCACGCTGAAAAAGCTGTCGGGCGCCACCCAGCCAAGCTCCGGGTCGTGCCACCTGGACAGCACCTCCATGCCACAGATCCGACCGCTGCCGGCCTGGACAATCGGCTGATAGACAAGATCGATGCGCGAATGTCGAATCGCCTTTTTCAAGCGCACCGGCAATGACCTGGATTGGGTGATTCTGTGGTTGAGCGCATACCAGGCCAGGCCACCGAACACCGCCCCCAGAAGGATCACAAGGCCGAGCAGTCCGGCATGCTTGCAGGACAGAACATGGCTTTGCACCTGCGCCTCCACGCAGATGCTGAACCGGTCCGAGCAGACCCTGACGTTCTTGCCCTCCAGATAGCCCAGACGCTTGAGCTGGCCGAAGGAACGCATGATCAGTTGCCCGTCCGCCGAGGTCACCCGCGCACTCAATTCCTCGGGTGGCGATTCGAAAGAGGAAAACGCTACCGGGGAAGTCACCACGAACGCCGAGCCCCGGGAGGTGATATCCACGTTGATGTGCCTGCCGTCATCATCGAAGACCGCCCGCCAGAGCATCGAACCGGTCTTGCCCAACTTGCCATCGCCCTCGATCCGGTACTTTGCCGATGCCCCCACAGCGCCGAACACTGTACGTCACGGTCGATCATTCGGCCGGCGTCCCTCACGAACCGGTAATGGAAGGCGATCTGTTTCAGGCTTGCCTGATCGTCCTCGCGACAGATCGGGTTCGAATCCCGATTGATGGCCTCCAGCGCGGTCACGATATTGTCCGCAACCGAATCGGCCTGGAGCAGGATCGCGCGCGCATAGGCGTCCACACGGCTTTCGGACGCGGCCAGCCACACGATCTGGGCCACCCAGATGGACAGCGCCACACCGCAGGCCACCCATACGGCCAAATGCAGAAGCGTACGCCACCTCCCGCTGTCTCTGTAACCGGGCATCCCTGAACCTTATAGCGACTCGCTATTGTCGAAGTTTTTCATCAGCTCGCGATCCTGCACTCAACCGTAGCCCAGCACCAGCAGGTTGCCATCATCGGCCGGCGGATCCAGGTGTCCGGTGCCGCTGCCGGTTGGCAGGGCTATCTGCATCATCGCCGCAACCCGTTCGTGCAGCCTGCATGACCGCCATTCGCCATCACTCGGCGCAACCGCCTGAAAAACAGGAGGTTTCATCATTCACGGGGCTGGCACGACAAATGCCACTACTCTCCCGAGATCATCGCGCCGACGCAGATCGGCCGCCCTTTCATACGTGATAGCGAGGTACCCCCATGAACGCCATCGAGCTGCTCAAAGCCGACCACGAAAAGGTCAAGACCCTCCTCACCCAACTCAGCGAGTCGACCGACCGGGCGCAAAAGAAACGCACCGAGCTGCTGCAGAAACTGGAACTGGAAGTCACCATTCATACGCAGCTTGAAGAGGAAATTCTCTATCCCGCCTTCAAGGAAGCAGGCGGCAGGCAGCAGGAGCAAATGTACCATGAGGCCAAGGAGGAACACCGCACGGTGGACTCGCTGGTGCTGCCCGACCTGAAGAATACCTCCCCGACCACTCCCGAGTTCGCCGGCCGCGTCAAGGTGGTCAAGGAGTTGCTGGAACACCACATCGAGGAAGAGGAAAACGAGATGTTTCCAGAAGCCGAGAAGCTCCTCGGCAAGGAAAAGCTCGAGAGCCTGGGAGAGCAGATGCAGCTGCTCAAGGCATCGCTGAAGAAAACCCTGAGTGCCTCGAAGATGGCTGCCTGAAGCGGCCTGCCGGGCCGCAGCAACCTGAGCGCCTGCGTGAAGACGCTCAGGTTGCGCGCGGCCGTTACGGAACTTGGGAAGCGTCGCACGCGGCTGTTCGCCGAAGCACTCCCTGACGGAGCGTGCCGCCAGAGGGTGTAGGATTGGCAGGCACTCATCAATGGCGGAGTTTCCATGTTCTCGTCTGAACGACTCAAGGGTATCGACGTCTTCGTCACGGTGGCGGACCTTGGGAGCTTCACGGCCGCGGCGGAGCGTTTGAGCCTCAGCAGTTCGGCCGTCAGCAAAAGCGTGGCACGCCTGGAAGGCCGGCTGGGCCGGCGGCTGTTCAATCGCACCACCCGGCGACTGGCCCTGACCGAGGCCGGGGTGGTGTTCTACAAGACCTGCGCTTCGGTTCTCGCCGACCTGGAGGAAGTCGAGCACGCCCTGGTGGCCGAGAGTGATGAGCTTCACGGAAAGATTCGGATAGACCTCCCCGCCGCCTATGGCAGGTTGCACGTGCTGCCGTTGATCCTGGAGTTCGTCCGTGCCCACCCGTTGCTGCAGCCGCATATCTCCTTCTCCGACCGGTTCGTCGACCCCGTGCATGAAGGTATCGATGTTCTGGTGCGCATCGGTGGCCCGGACACCTGGCCGGCCGCACTGGGCCATGAGTATTTCGGCTCCCAGCGGATGATGTTCTGCGCATCGCCTGCCTACATCGAGACTCACGGGGCCCCCCGGACCGAACGTGACCTGGATGACCACCATTGCGTCGGTTACGGTCTGGCCGACGGCAGGGTCAGCCCCTGGTATTTCAAGGGCCGACTACCGGGCGATATCGAGCGCCGGGTTGTCCAGGCCCGAATCGCCGTGGGAGATGGCGAAGGCGAAGTCGCGGCCATTCTGGCGGGACACGGCATTGGCCAACTGCCCACCTGGCTGATTCAGAACCACCTCGAGGCCGGCACCCTGGTGGAAGTCCTGCCCGACCTGGCCCTGGACAGCATGCCGATGAACCTGGTCTGGCAGAAGAGCCGCGAGGGCTTGCCCAAAGTGAGGGCACTGCTGGACTACCTGCTCGCACGCCTCTGCATCCATGGCACGCAGGTCGTCCCCCGGACCGCGCCGCCCCCTCACTCGGATGGGGCCAGCCGGGACACCATCGGTATCAGGGCCAGGGCACTCACCGCGACGACAGCCGCCACATAACCGACAGACTCGACTCCCGCGTGCGTGATGGTCAGCCCGCCAATAATCGCACCCAGCCCAATACCGGCATTGGCGGCAGACACATTGGTGGTACCGGCCAGGGCCTGGGAATGACTGACCGAACTCATGACCCTGACCTGGCTGACCGGATAAAGCGCCGTGTTCGCCACGCCCCAAAGGCCCAGGGCCAGGCAGAACACGATGCCCAGCTGTGCCAGCGGCACGACTGCGCCCATGCCGATCGCGAGCAGCACCAGGAACAGTGCAGAAGCCTTGATCGGCGATTGGTCGACGATCCTGCCGCCAAGCCAGTTGCCGACCAGGCCAATGGCACCGAAGCCCATCAACCACCAACCGACATGCGCGGAATCGACGCCGGCCACCCGTTCGAGGAGGTCCGCCAGGTAGGTATAGGCCACGAACATCGCGGTAAACACCAGTACCGAGAGCATCACGTTGGCGAGGAAGAACGGCTCCCTGAAGATTCGGGCCTGTTGACGCCAGTCGACCTTGGGTGCCCGTTCAACGCCTGGCATACAGGTCATGATTGCCAGCGCCATGATCAGCGACAGGCCGGCCAGCACCCAAAAGGCCCCTCTCCAACCGATGAGGTGGGCGGCCACGGTACCCAGCGGAATTCCCAGCAGCATGGCCGCGGAAATACCCAGGTAGACTCTGGAAATCGCCTGCCCGGCTGCCTGCGGGCCAGCGAGTTTGCCTGCGGTTTCGCTGGCCGTTCCCAGAAGACCGGGAGCATGAGCGCAGGAACGATTCGCGCGACCGCCAGCACCCAGAAGTTCGTGGAAGCAGCGGCCAGTGCGTTGGCGGCGGCGAAGAGCAGGAGGATCGCGATGAACAGCTTCTTTCTGTCCAGATGCGAAAGTGCGGCGGTAAGCGGTGGGCCGAAGATCATCACGGTGAAGGCGAACAGCGTGACGAGTTGGCCGGCCAAGGCAATCGAAAGGTTCAGGTCACGCGCCAGCGCCGGCAAAAGCCCCACGATCAGGAACTCGGTGGTCACGATCAGGAACGCCGAGAACGCCAGGATCGCAATGCTGAGCCGGGTGCCTCTGGCTGCGCAAGCGACGGGGCGGGTTGAATCGTATGCCGACATCAGAATGTCTCTCCAGTGGAAATGGGAGCATTCTATTTATTATTTTTTGTCCGATTTAGGGCATCTAGTCATTTATCAAGCGAACCAGATTCATCAATCGTGAGGGCACATGAACGAATTTCCCCGGGCCGGCACCGGCCATGACGACGCGATGCGCAAGAAAATCCGTGCCGCCGTCGCCACCAGAAACCTCGCCAGCGCGGCGAACAACACCAAATGGGATGAGCTGATCGAGTATTTCCGCGAACGCGATGGCTGGTCGCCGTCCTATCGATCCAAGTACGTCACCGGCTATATCTCGGGCTGGGACGTCGAGTGGTTCTGCCACCTGCCGTTTCCCTTCGCCGGCGTGGAATGGTTCGATATCGGCCTATGGGAAATGGCCCCGTCACAGGGCCGGCTGCTGCCCCAGACGATCATCGATCACACCGATGAGATCACGACGGTCGTCGCCCGCATCGGCTTCGAGTTCGAAGTGCGCAACGATGTGCTGCGAATCTGGGGCTACCTGCCCAAGTCCTACGAGGATTTCCCGCCGGCCTGACAGGCCGGTCAGCTCGGCCTTTGCTGGATGTGGCTCTCCAACGCATCGATGAACATCCGTACCTTGAGCGGCACCAGCCGCGCCGTGGGGTACACCGCCCAGATGGCCAGGGGCTCGGGTTCGGCATCCGCCAGCACCAGTCGTTCGACGGCACCTGCGGCGAGGGCCGGTTCGACGTACCAGCTGGACAGGTTGGCAATGCCCAGCCCGCCTGCGCAGGCTTCGTACAGCGCATCGATGGAACTGGCGGCAAACCGCCCCGCCACTCGCTGCCGGACGCTCTTCTCTGCGCACACGAACGACCAGTGCGAGGTCCCCGAGATCACCAGGCAGTCATGGGCTGACAGCTCTGCCAGCGAGGCGGGCCGCCCATGGCTTGCCAGATAACCCGGTGCGACACAGAGCACCCGGGGGCTGTCGGCCAGGCGCCGCGCCACCAGTCGGTTGTCCCGCAAGGGCGCGATGCGGATCGCCACGTCGATGCCCTGCGCAACGATATCCACCTGCTCGTCGGTGGAAAGCAGGTCGACCCGCAGTGCCGGGTGCTGGGCCATGAACGAGGCCAGCATCGGCGCCACCACCTTGCGGGCGAAGGCGGCCGATGCGGTGATACGCAGGTGCCCGGACAGCGCATTGCCGTGGGGACGCAGATCGGCCAGGGCATTGGCCCGCCCTTCGAGCAGCGCCTGCGCGTGCGGCAGGAAGGTCTCGCCGTCGCTGGTGGGCGACAGCGAGCGGGTGGTGCGGTGCACCAGCCGCACGCCGAGCTCGGCCTCCAGGCTGTTCAGGCTCCGGGAGGCGGCCATCGCCGTCAGGGACAACCGGCGGGCCGCCCCGGCGAGGCTGCCAACCTGTACCGCTTCGACGAAGACCTCGACATCCTCAAGCTTCATTACATCGATTTCCGTTAGATTGCCTTAACGATTTCAACATCTACACCATTTCCGGTTATATCGCCATAGTTGCCCCCACATCACGACGCCCTCACGGCCTCACTCTCTGAGGCAGGTGGAACGGGTGATCGCGCAAGGGCAGATCATGAACAGCACAACCGCACTCGCAGAACAGACAAGCGCCCCACCAGGGATCAATACCGGGCTCACCTTCGCCATGGCCGCCTCCGCCGGGCTGGCGGTGGCGAACATCTACTACAACCAGCCGATGCTGGGCATCCTGGAGAACGAGCTGCCCGGCAGCCTCACGGCACTGGTACCGACCGCCACGCAGCTGGGCTATGCCATCGGCCTGTTCGCCCTGGTGCCCCTGGGCGACCTCATCGAACGCCGTCGCCTGATCATGACCCAGTTCGCGCTGCTGGCCGCGACCCTGATCGCCGCCGCCCTGGCCCCCACCGCGGCGGTCCTGCTGATCGCCTCGTTCCTGCTCGGCATGACCTCCACCGTCGCGCAGCAGATCGTGCCCTTCGCCGCTCAACTGGCGCAGCCGGAGCGGCGCGGCGCCGTGGTCGGCACGGTCATGTCCGGGGTGCTGTGCGGTATCCTGCTCAGCCGGACGCTGTCCGGTTTCGTCGCGGCGCATTATGGCTGGCGCGCCATGTTCTGGCTGGGCGTACCCCTGGCCCTGTTTGCCGGCACGCTCATGGCCGTGGCCCTGCCCCGCAGCCTGCCCAGCGCCAAAACGTCCTATGCCCGCCTGATCGGTTCGATGCTGCACCTGTGGCGCGCCCACGGTGAGCTGCGTGTGGCGGCGATCACCCAGGCGCTGCTGTTCGCCGCCTTCACCACCTTCTGGACCGTACTGGCCCTGCGCCTGGAGCAACCCGGTTTCGACCTCGACGCCCAGGCCGCCGGCCTGTTCGGCATCGTCGGTGCCATCGGCATCCTGGCCGCCCCGATGGCCGGGCGCATCGCCGACCGTCGCGGCCCGCACAAGGTGATCATCGTCGGCACCCTGCTGACATTCGCCTCGTGGCTGCTGTTCGGCCTGTGGACCTCCCTCACCGGCATCGTGATCGGCTGCATCCTACTCGACTTCGCCGTGCAGAGCGTCCTGGTCTCCAACCAGCACATCGTCTACACGCTCCAGCCGCAAGCCCGCGCCCGCCTGAACACCCTCTTCATGGGTTCGATGTTCCTCGGCGGTGCCGCCGGCGCGGCGGTCGCGACACAGGTCTGGCAGAGCAGCGGCTGGCTCGGCATCTCGGTGCTGGGCGCGGCACTGGCGATCGTCGCCACCCTGGTGCAACTCACGGCCATCCGCGGCCGCCACAGCCTCTGCTGAATCAGCCAAGCGGCAAGCCCCCAATCCCACTCACCGAAATGAACGTTAAGAGTCCAACCATGAAAAATCTCGCAAGCCTCCTCGCACTGGCCAGTCTGGCCTTCATCGACCAGGCGCTGGCAGAGGCCCCCGAGCCGGTTCACCAGCAAGTCCCCGGCTATTTCCGCCAGGCCGTCGGCAACTACGAAGTCACCGCCCTCTTCGACGGCTACAACGACCTGTCACCGGGCCTGCTCAAGGGCCTGTCGCCCGAGAAAATCCGTGGCCTGCTCAAACGCCAGGCCATCGGGCCGGACCGGATGCCCACCACCTTCAACGCCTACCTGATCAACACCGGCAAGCACCTGGTACTGGTCGACAGCGGGGCTGGCCACTGCGTGCCGCAGACCGCCGGGCAACTGGTGCCGAACCTCCAGGCTTCCGGCTACCAGCCGGCCCAGGTCGACACGATCTTCCTGACGCACCTGCACCTGGACCACGTCTGCGGTCTGGTCGACGCACAGGGCAAGGCGCTGTTCCCCAACGCCACGGTCTATGTCGCCCAGGCCGAAGCCGACTTCTGGCTGAACCCACAGCGAAAGGCCAACGCACCGGAAAACGCCAGGGAATACTTCGATATCGCCCAACACGCCCTCGCGCCCTACCAGGACAGCGGCCGACTCAAGACCTTCACCCCACCCGCCTCGCCGATCCCGGAAGTGCAAGCGGCCTACGCCATCGGCCATACCCCGGGCAGCACGGTCTATCGCTTCGCCTCGAACGGTTCGGCGATCAGCTTCATCGGTGACCTGATCCACAACGCGGCCGTGCAGTTCGACCATCCCGAGGTCGCCATCCGCTTCGACGTCGACCCGAAAAAGGCCGTCAAGGCACGCCAGGACGAGTTCTTCCAATTGGCGGCGGACGGTGAATGGCTGGCGGCGGCCCATCTGCCGTTCCCGGGCATCGGCCATGTCACCCAGGCGGGCAAACACTTCACCTGGGTGCCGGCCCTGTATGGCCCCTACACCCGTGCAGCCGACGTTCCCTTGCTGAAATAACCCCTGCCCAAAGGAGCTTCAACATGAAAAGCTACACAGTGACGGCCAACGGCATCCGTCAATTCGTGGTCGAGGAAGGCGCAGGCGCCCCGGTCATCCTGCTGCATGGGTTCCCGGAAACGAACTTCGCCTGGCGCTACCAGATCCCGGTGCTGTCGAAACACTTCCGGGTCATCGCGCCGGACCTGCGCGGCTACGGCGAAACCGACAAGCCGGCCGCCGGCTACGACAAGCGCAACATGGCCCGGGACATCCGCGAACTGATGCGCGAGCTGGGTATCGAGAAGGTCGCGCTGGTGGGCCACGACCGTGGCGCCCGCGTGGCCACCCGCTTCGCCAAGGACTACCCGGAGCTGGTGGACCGCCTGGTGGTGATGGACAACGTGCCGACCCGGATCGTCGCGCGGGACCTGAATGCCTCGATCGCCAAGGCCTACTGGTTCTTCCTGTTCCACCTGGTGCCGGACCTGCCGGAGGCCCTGATCGCCGGCCGCGAACACATCTGGCTGCGGCATTTCTTCTCGGACTGGACCTACGACCCGTCGACCATCAGCGGCGAAGCCTTCGACACCTACGTCCGGGCTTACCAGGCTCCAGGCGCGGTACGCGGGGCGATGGCCGACTACCGGGCCAACGCCGAGGATATCGCCCAGGACCTTGAGGATGCCGAAGTGAAGATCGCCTGCCCGGTGATGTCGCTGTGGGGCAACGACTTCCACGCGGTCGGCAAGCTCTTCGACATGGCCAGCGTCTGGGCGGAGATGGCCGACAACCTGCAGGCCTACCCCATCGAAGCGTGCGGGCACCTGCCCCAGGAAGAGCAGCCGGAGAAGGTCAATGAACTGCTGCTGAACTTCCTCGAGGGCTGGCGCGGCAAGTGACCCGTCGAGCGGGCCCCTTCCTCACTCGGAGCTGTGCACCACCACCAGCAGCTCCGCCTGCTCCGATGAAACCGTGCGGATGCGGTGGGACTTCTGCGCATTGAAATGCAGGGCGTCCCCCTCCTCCAGGATCAACCGTTCGCTGCCGAAGTCGACCTCGACGCTGCCACGGTGCACGTAGACGAACTCCTCGCCCAGGTGCTCCTTGAACGCCGAGTGCCCGAATGAACGTGGCGGATAGACCAGGAACGGCAGCAGCGCCCGCTGGCCGATGTGTCGCGCCAGGGGCACATGGGTCGGCGCCGGCGGATCCCCGGCGGTGTCCCGCTGCTGCCGACGAACCAGACTGTAGCCCTCCTCGGGCACCGCTTCGGAACTGAACAGTTCCTCGGCCGGGGCATTGAGCGCCTTGGCAAGCTTGAGCGCCACCGCGATGGAAGGCGAACTCATGCCCCTTTCCACCTTCGACAGGTAGCTCTTGGTCAGCCCGGTATGCCCGGCCAGCTGCTCCAGGGTCATGCCCATCTTCTTACGCAAAATTCTCAGCTGCACCGACATCCAACGCCGTTCCTTCAAAAATAATGACACAAGTATTGTTTATGACACAAAGTGTCATTAAGATCATCCGTGTGTCCTGGTGTCGTTGCAGCGGCCACCAGGCAAACATCGTCCACTTCCCGCTCAGGTACCGACCGTGACCACGACCCTGCAGACCCCGAAGGACCAGCTCGTCAAGCTCGCCGAGAAGCAGATGCTGACGGCGCTGATCGATAATACCTACACCCCGCGGCAGAAACTCGCCCTGACCTGCCGCATCCTGTTCGACGGCGGGCATGACTCGGGCCTGGCCGGCCAGATCACCGCCCGCGCGGATGAACCGGGCACCTATTATACGCAACAGCTGGGCCTGGGCTTCGACGAGATCTCGGCGTCCAACCTGCTGGTGGTCGACGAGGACCTGAACGTGCTCAACGGCCGCGGCATGGCCAACCCCGCCAACCGTTTCCACAGCTGGCTGTACCGGGCCCGCCCCGACGTGAACTGCATCATCCACACCCACCCGCTGCACAGCGCCACGCTGTCGATGCTGGAAGTGCCGCTGCAGGTGTCGCACATGGACATCTGCCCGCTGTTCGACGACTGCGCATTCCTCAAGGACTGGCCAGGCGTGCCGGTGGGCAACGAGGAAGGCGAGATCATCTCGAAGGCCATTGGCGACAAGCGCGCCATCCTGCTCTCGCACCACGGCCTGCTGATCGCCGGCGGCTCGATCGAGGAAGCCTGCGTTCTCGCCCTGCTGTTCGAACGCGCCGCGAAAATGCAGTTGCTGGCCATGAGTGCCGGCGAAATCCGCCCCATCCCCGAAGCGCTCGGCAAGGAAGCCCACGACTGGATCTCCACGCCCAAGCGCCACGGCGCCGCCTTCAGCTACTACGCGCGCCGTGCCCTGCGTGCCCATGGCGATTGCCTGAGCTGATCGAAGCGGTACTCACTCCCAGAAAACAGTCAAGAGGTGCCTTGCATGTCCACTCCTCAGATTCGCGGCGTTATCGGCTACACCATCACTCCCTTCGCAGCAGACGGTTCGATCGACCTGGCGGTCCTGGGCCACTCCATCGACCGCCTGATCCAGTCCGGCGTGCACGCCATCGCGCCGCTGGGCAGCACCGGCGAAGGCGCCTACCTCGCCGACAGCGAATGGGAATCGGTGGTGCGCTACAGCCAGGAAAAAATCGCCGGGCGCGTGCCCAGCGTGGTCAGCGTTTCCGACCTGACCACCGCACGCACCGTGCAGCGGGCACAGTTGGCCCAGGCCTGCGGCGCCACGGCGGTGATGGTGCTGCCCGCCTCCTATTGGAAGCTGACCGAGACGGAAATCGTCGACCACTACAAGGCGGTCGGTGCGGCGATCGATATCCCGATCATGCTCTACAACAACCCGGGCACCAGCGGCACCGACCTGTCGGTGGAACTGATCCTGCGCATCCTGAAGGAGGTGAAGAACGTCACCATGGTCAAGGAGAGCACCGGTGACATCCAGCGCATGCACCGCCTGTACCAGGCCACCGGCGGCCAGGTGGCGTTCTACAACGGCTGCAACCCGCTGACGCTCGAAGCCCTGGTGGCCGGTGCGGCCGGCTGGTGCACTGCGGCGCCGAACCTGATTCCACAACTGAACCTGGCCCTGTGGGACGCGGTGCAGCATCACGATCTGCAACAGGCCCGCGACCTGTTCTACCGCCAGTACGAGCTGCTGGAGTACATCACCCGTCGTGGCCTGCCGACCACCATCAAGGCCGGTTTGAACATGCTCGGCCTGGACGTCGGTGCGCCGCGCCTGCCATTGCAACCGCTGGACCCGCAGGGCAGCGCCTACCTCAAGGGCCTGCTGGACGAGCTGGCAGTCGCCCGCTGAGCCCACTGGCAAGCTGCCCGGCGCCGGGCAGCTTGCGCTCCTGCCACTCAAGAGAACCTCCCATGAAAGTCCACTTCATCGTTCACGAAGCGTTCGAGGCACCGGGTGCCTATGAAACCTGGGTCAGGGAACGAGGCCATGCCGCCAGCTACTCCCGCGTGTACGCCAACCAGGCACTGCCGGCCAATGCGGACGCGATCGACCTGCTGGTGATCCTCGGCGGCCCCCAGGACCCGGCCACCACCCTCGAACAATGCCCGCACTTCGATGCGGCCGCCGAATGCCGCCTGATCGGCCAGGCGATCGACTCGGGTAAAGCGGTCGTCGGCATCTGCCTGGGCTCCCAGCTCATCGGTGAGGCGCTGGGCGCCCGGTTCGAGCACAGCCCGGAAAAGGAAATCGGCAAATTCCCGATCCGCCTGACCGACGCGGGCAAGGCCAACGCCAAGTTCGCCCACTTCGGCGACGTCCTGCAGGTGGGCCATTGGCACAACGACATGCCCGGCCTGACCGCCGACGCGACGATCATCGCGACCAGCGAAGGCTGCCCCCGCCAGATTGTCGAATACAGCAAGCTCGTCTATGGCTTCCAGTGCCACATGGAATTCACCCGTGAGGTCGTCGAGCTGCTGATCGCCGCTTCCGAGCGCGAACTGGCCACCCTCCTCGATCGCCGCTTCGTCCAGCAGCCGGCGGCCCTGCGGGCGAACGACTGGGAAGAGATGAACCAGACGCTGTTTATCTTTCTGGACAAGCTGGTTGAAGAGTACGCAAACGCCCGCGCCGCGTGAGGGACTTCACTCCAGCAACAACACCAACCGAGACTCGATCGACGCCCCCTGCACGTCCAGCAGCGCCAGCGTCACTGGCAGCTTGAAACGTCGCGGCCCGGCACTGCCCGGGTTCAGGTACAGGCATTCGCCGCGCCATTGGCTCAGCGGCTTGTGCGAGTGGCCGGTGATCACGACCCTGATCGTCTCATCCAACAGGGCCGGCACATCGGCAAGGTCATGAACCAGCAGGGTCAGCCAGCCGTCCAGGTCCAGGCGCAGAACGTCAGGCAGATGCCCGGCCCAGGGCAGGTTCTGGTCGTTGTTGCCCCGCACGACGAACAGCGGAGCGATGGCGGACAGTCGTTCGAGCACCTCGGGTTTGCCGATGTCACCGGCGTGAATGATCCGCTCACAGCCCTGCAAGGCGGCAATGGCCTCGGGACGCAGCAGCCCATGGGTATCGGAAATCACGCCCACTTTCATATCAGCTCCCTACCCACGCCATTCGTCGTCCTTTTCCCAGATTATTCAAACTTAGCCTTCCTCGCCTTCTTCCAAACATCAGGGACGACACGATTGCCCCCACCCCCGTCGGCCAGGCCGCCTGCGCGAGAGGAATGACGGCACGGGACGCCGGAAACACGATCCATTCTTGCACGAGGAAAATCCGATGAAATCATCCATCGCAAGACTTCTGACAGCAGCCGGCCTGGTCTGCGCCTTCAGCACGGCAGTCCTCGCCGCCGGTACCACCGGCACGGGAACGAACGGCACCATGGGCAACACCGGCAACGGTGCCTCCTCATCGACGCCGGGCTCGACCGGGTCAGGTTCAGCCCTGCCGCCAGGCTCCTATCCGGGCAGTTCGCAAAGCGGCAACGGCGGTAATGCCAGTGGCAGCAGCACCAACCCGGGCTCCGGCAACACCAGCGGTGGCGAAGGCGACGGCGGTGCGGGCAACGGCGGCAGCGGCGGGACCGGTTCTGGTTCCGGGGCGCCTCTGGCGGAGCATCCGGTGGCGCGGCTGGCGGTGGTGCCGGTGGCGGCGCGGGCGGCGGTTCAGGGGGTTAAGGTCGTATCGCCCCTGTGCCGGGTGGCCGGTTGAAACACCGGTCACCCCTGACCCCGCAAAGAAGCGCCTCAGGTGCGCGCCATTGTCCGTCCCACCCCTTCCCCGCCTGTGTTTCGAAACACGCCCCGGCCACAGCACTTGCCCAACGCCCTCCTTCAGCCATCATGTCTTGAGTTGACCCTCCATTTCCACCTGAGCGTGGGGCGGTCCCGGGACGGCCTTGCCCGCCCTGGCGCGCTGAATCAAAAAAACCGGCACAGAGAATCAAGACATCCGCCGCGCCAGGGCTCTTAATGGACGTCATCGACGACAGAGTCTCCCGGACTCCCTGCCTTGAGCTTTCCTTCACTTTTTCAGGCTGCGCCATGATCACTATCGAAACGCCCACCTACTACACGGCCACCAAGAAATACAACCTCAGTTTCCCGACCCTGGAACAGGATGTGGAAGCCGACGTTGTCGTTATCGGCGGCGGTTTCTCCGGCATCAACACGGCCCTGGAGCTCGCCGAAAAAGGCATCACCAACATCGTCGTGCTGGAAGCGCGCTACCTGGGCTTTGGCGGCACCGGGCGCAACGGTGGGCAGATCATGGCCGGGATCGGTCACGACCTGGAAAAGATCAAGAAAGACGTGGGCGAAGACGGCCTGCGGCGGATCTTCGAGATCAGCGACCTGGGCGCCGACATCATCAAGAACCGCATCGCCAAGTACGATATCGATGCCGACTTCTGCCACGGCTACGGCTACATGGGTTTCAATGCCCGCCAGGAAAAGACCCTGCGCGCCTGGGAGAAGGACTTCAAGTCGATCAACAGCCAGCACGAGATCCGCTTCCTGGCGGGCTCCGAGGTCAAGCAGATCATCGGCTCCGATGCCTACAGCAGCGCCCTGCTGCACATGGGCGGCGGTCACGTGCACTCGCTGAACCTGCTGCTCGGCGAGGCCAAGGCGCTGGTCGGCCATGGCGCGCGGATTTTCGAGAACAGCCCGGCCCTGGAAGTGCGCTACGGCGAGCAGATCACCGTGCGCACCGGACGCGGCTCGGTCAAGGCCAGCAAGCTGCTGTGGGCCTGCGACAGCTTCCTCAACAAGCTGGAACCGGAACTGCATCGCTCGACCATCAACACCTACGCCTTCCAGATGATGACCGAGCCGCTGTCGGAGGAACTGATCAACCGCATCAGCCCGATCCGCGGCGCCTACAGCGACATTCGCCCGGTGATCGACTACTACCGCGTCACCAACGAGAACCGCCTGCTGTTCGGCGCAGCCACCCCGCTGGTCGAGCACATCCCGCGCGACCTCAAGGCCTGGAACCGCAACCTGATGCTGAAGATCTTCCCCTACCTCAAGGACGTGAAGATCGACCTGGCCTGGGGCGGCCCGATGGCCTGCAGCCCGAACCTGTTCCCGCAGATCGGCACATTGCCGGGCCGGCGCAACGCCTTCTACGTCCAGGGCTACTCCGGTTTCGGCGTGACCCCGAGCCACATCATCTGCAAGGTGCTGGCCGAGGGCATGAGCGAAGGCTCGGCGCGCTACGACCTGGTCAGCTCGATCCCGCGCCCGACCATCATCGGCAAGGACGTGATTCGTCCACTGCTGCTGACCGGCGGCAAGTCCTGGCACCAACTCTCGGGCTACTGGAACGGGCGCCGCTGATGGCCAAGGCGCCCTTCCCTTTCATTTCCACTCATCAGGAGCAACTGCCATGACCCTTACCACCGTGAAGAAAGATGTCCAACTGTCCGAGCTCGATGCCTGGGGCACCGTCGCCGACCTCGGCTCGCAGATCCTCGAAGGCGAAGTGCGCGCCTTCGGCAAGATGACCTTCGGCGCCCCGACCGACCCGGTCAGCAGCGCCTACTTCGGTACCACCCAGGGCAAGTTCCGCATGGTCTATCCGTTCGCCGAACAGGCCACCGTGGTGACCGGCGAAGTGATCCTGACCGACGAGAACAGCGGCCAGAGCACCCGCTACAAGGCCGGTGACAGCTGGTTCGTGACCAAGGGCACCCCGGTGCTCTGGGAAGTGGTCAGCGAAAGCTTCGTCAAGCACTACTTCGCAGTCGCCTGACCAACCCGGCTGCCGGCCCCACCGGCAGCCCACCGACGAGGCCGGGCGCGCATGCACAGCATTCCCCTCCAGGAAGTCGCCCAGCATTGCCTGGGCGCCTTCACGCAACTGGTCCCGGCCAGTCGCGCCGCCTTCTACCGCGTCGACCGCGACCTGCAGGCCCGTGATTTCCGCCTGCTGGGCATGACAGGCGAGATGCACCGCGACTACCTCGACCACTACCGTCAGTTCGATCCCCTGCAACCGCGCAACTGCCTGTCCAGCGGGCTGGCCGTGGTGCCTATCGGGCTGGCCATGACGCGCCAACCCAGACGCGACAACCAGCGCTATGCCGACTTTCTGCGGCGCCACGGTATCGTCGACGTGGTGGAGATCCTCGCCCATCGCGCCGGCCACCCCCAGGCCGCGATCTCGCTGCTGCGTACGGCCGACCTGGGGCCCTTCGACACCGAACAACTGGCTCGACTCCAGGCCCTGCAATCACTGCTGCAACTGGCGGTCGCCAACCTGCAGCCCTGCGAGGACCCGCTGCTCGACCTGACCCCCAGGGAGCGCCAGATCGCCCACCTGCTGCGCCAGGGCGCCAGCAACAAGCAACTGGCCCAGGAGCTGGAGGTCAGCCTGGCGACCATCAAGACCCACCTGATCAACCTGTTTCGCAAGACCGGTGCCAGCAGCCGCACCGAACTGGTGGTCCACCTCTTTTTCTAGCCCACCTCAACCATCCGGTTGATAGGCGGGCAAAGCCGCCAGCGGCATGATCCGGCAGGTCCATCCAAGCAACCGGAGCTTCATCATGACCGCAAACAATAAAGACTGGATCACCGTTGGCGCCCTGGCCGACGGCTTCGCCCCGCAAGCCTTCATCCTGCCGAATCTGGCCGACCTGCAAGGCAGGGCCTTCACCCTGCACTTCGCCAATGGCTGGCAGATCGAGCACCGCTTCGAGCGCGAAACCCTGTCCTGGAACGCCGCCGACGGTCACTCCAGCGGCACCGCGAACTATCGGGCAACCTCCGTACGCCCCGGCCTGTACCTGGTGGATTTCATCAAGCACGAAAGCGGCCAGGCCTGGTCGATCAGCCTGGTGCTCGACACCGACAACGCCGCCTTCACCGCCGTGATCGGCCGCATGCCGAGCGCCGAGCAGACGCGCGAAGGACTCTACAGCCGCGCCCTGGCCGGCAAGGACCTGACCACGGTCGAGGCCGAGTTCCTGCATGGCAGCCTCGACCGCCCCTGGCGGGAGGGCCACTGCCCCCACGCCCCGACCAACGAACTGAGCGGCCTGCGCAACCATTACCGCTACAGCCCGAGCGAAGTCTACGAACACATCTATCTCAACGACCGGTTCTACACCTGGCAGTGCCTGGAAGGCGTGGAAAAGGGCCTGTGCGATACCGATCGCTGCCATTACTACAAGATCGCCGATCAACTCTACCTGTTCGTCTGGCGCGAAAAGATCGTCCCGACCCTCGGCCTGGTCTTGATCGACCTGCAACAGCACCGCAGCGACGGCAAGATCTTCGGTTATGCCGGCGCCTCCTTCGACGAGCTGTCGAACTTCCCGGTCAGTTCCTACTGCCAGGTCCTGAACCGCACGGAGTACCCCGATGCCTGAACCACGGACCCTCGTCATCACCGGTGCCGGAACCGGCATCGGCGCGGCCTGTGCCCGGCTGTACGCCGCGCAGGGCGACAACCTGGTGCTGATCGGCAGGCGGCGCGAACCGCTGGAACAGGTCGCCAGGCAAACCGGTGGCCTGGTGCTGGTCGGCGATGCCGCCTGCCCGGATGCCTGGGACGACTTCATCGCCCGCATCCGCCAGCGCTATGCCCGCCTCGATGTGCTGCTGGCCTGTGCCGGCGGCCACGGCCTGGGCAGCGCCACCGAGACCACCCCGGAAGGCTGGCAGGCGGCGCTGCGCAGCAACCTCGACAGCGCCTTCTACAGCGCCCGGGCCTGCCTGCCCCTGCTACAGGAAACGGCTGGCAACATCGTCCTGATCGGCTCGATCGCCTCCCTGGCGGCGGGCCCGGAGGTGTGTGGCTACACCACGGCCAAACATGCCCTGCTCGGCCTCAACCGCTCGCTGGCCAGGGACTATGGGCCCCACGGCGTGCGGGTGAACGCCGTATGCCCGGGCTGGGTGCGTACGCCCATGGCCGATGAGGAAATGCAGCCGCTGATGGACCGGCACGGCGAAACCCTGCAGCAGGCCTATGCCCGGGTCTGCGCCGACGTACCGCTGCGCCGCCCGGCCAGTGCCGAGGAAATCGCCAGGGTCTGCCGTTTCCTCGCGTCCGACGACGCCTCGATCATCACCGGGGCGACGCTGGTCGCCGACGGCGGGTCGAGCATCGTCGACGTGCCGACCCTGGCTTTTGCCCACAAGGAGCCCGCCCATGCCTGAAGACCTGGATTTCAGCGGCCGCCATGTGCTGGTCACCGGCGGGGCCCAGGGCATCGGCCGGGCGATCGTCGAAGCCTTCGCCCTGCGTGGCGCCCACGTGGTGATCGCCGACCTGCGCCTGCCTCAGGCCCGGGAACTGGCCGACGAGTGGCAGGCCAGGGGCTGTCGGGTCGAAGCCTTGTACGTTGACCTGGCGAATGCCAGCGCAGTGTTCGAGCTGGTCGCAAAACTGGAGCAGTTGGACATCCTGGTGCACAACGCCGGGTACTTCCCGCTGACGCCGTTCGCCGAAATCACGCCGGCGATGCTCGAACGCACCCTGGCGGTCAACCTCTCGGCGCTGTTCTGGCTGACCCAGGCGGCGCTGCCGCTGTTCCGGCGCCAGGGCCGTGGCTGCGTACTGGTCACCTCCTCGGTCACCGGCCCGCGGGTGGCCTATCCGGGGCTGAGCCACTACGCGGCGTCCAAGGCCGGCGTCAATGGTTTCATCCGTAATGCGGCGCTGGAACTGGCTGCCGACAATGTCCGGGTCAACGGGGTCGAACCGGGCATGATCGCCACGCCGGCCATGGACAACCTGGGCGATGCACAACAGAGCGCGGCGATCGCCAGCCGGGTGCCGCTGGGGCGGCTGGGCCAGGCGGCGGACATTGCCGCGGCCATGCTGTTCCTGGCCTCGGACCTGGCGGGCTACATCACCGGGCAGACGCTGGTGGTCGATGGCGGGGCGACCTTGCCGGAGGTGTGATCAGGCGCTTGCAGAAACAGGAAAGGGCCAACTGGCCCCTTTTTTACGCCCGCCCAGTCACGCCGCGCCCAACGCCTGCTGCAGATGGCTGGAACGAAAATCCTTGGGCGACAGCTCGAACTGCTTCTTGAACGAACGGCTGAAGTGCGCCGAATCGGTGACCCCCCACTTGTAGGCGATCGAGGTGATCGACTCACTGCGCAGCAACGGGTTGGTCAGGTCATCGGCACTGCGCTTGAGCCGCGCCCGCTGGATGTAGCGGCAGACGCTGTCGTCCTGTTCCTCGAACAGGCGGTACAGGTGCCGTACCGAAATGTTCAGGCGGTTGGCCAGGCCTGCGGGACTCAGGCCGGGCTGGCTCAGGGACTCGTCGATGACCTTCTGCACATAGCTGCGCAGGCTGCTGCCCTGCAGTGGCGTGGCCTCCTCCCCCGGGTCCTGGTCTTCCTCGAACGCCGAACCGAGCAACGACACGAAGGCCGACTGCAGGGCCTCGCCCTCAGCGGCCACGCCGGCGCCCACCGAGGTGTCCTTGCACAACTGGTCGACCAGCACGTGCAGCATCCGCCCGCAGGCCTTGCTCGAGGAGATCTTGCCGAAGGTCCGCGACTGGCCGCCGAGCTGTCGGCACACCTCGTGGCGGGACAACGACAGCGAAACATGTTCGATCAGGCCGAACGGGCTGATCTCGATCGCCCCTGCCGAATCCATCAGCAGCAGGTCACCGGGCGCCAGGCGGATGCTCTGGCCGTACTGGGTGATCTGGCAATAGCCGCCACGCTGGCTGACCAGGAAGCAATCCTGCTCGTTGTCATGATCGGCATTGGGCCGATCACGCCTGATCAGCCCGGCATTGGTGCGCAAGGTCGCCAGCGGCAGACCCCCTCGGGAAAACTCGGACACCTCGCCGATGAACAGCGCACGGTGGCAGGCCAGCTCCGTGTCGAAATGACCACAGGCGGCACGCAGGTCGCGGTTCCAGGTTTCCAGACCGTCTGGCACGGATTGATGGATGCTCATGGGGCTCTCCACAGTGGCTTCTTGTTTTTGTTGCGCAATAGTTAACATGTTATCTATATAGGCGCAACAAGTACGTGAGTGCCCCCTGTACAAGCACTAAAGGTGCCAGGTCGGTCTTTTTCTCACAGCGTTCGCAACAACCGTTGCAACCCGGCCAGGGCCGCGAACAGGCTGGCGCGCTGCTCGCGGCTCAGGGCGATGTACCGACGAAAGGCCGGCATCCGGTTGACCACCTCGCTGCCGCCCATGTGTTCCAGGCGTACGCACCACTGCCCCTGCGCCAGGTCGATGCGCAGGCGCTTGAAGTCCAGCGGCATCAGCGCCTGGTACAGGGCACTGCCCGGCTGCAACCCGGCCTCGAGTGCGACCAGCAGCGAACGCTCGCCGGAGCGCTGCCGGCAGCGAACAGCCGTGCGCCGAATCGCCCCGCCATGGTGCAGTTCGAAACGGGCCGTGCCCTCACTCAAGGCGGGTACCCTGAGCACGAACTCGGTCATGACCAGGTGCATGAACAACTGCGACTCGGTGCGCTCGACCACTTCCAGTTGCAAGCCATCATCCAGCGTGATCTGCGCCGAGCTCGGCCCGCTCTGCGCGAAACCGGCCACCGCCAGATTGCGGCGCAGGTGCTCCAGGGTGACTCCCGGCCGGTAGCCGGTCGGCGCACGATTGGCGCCGAACAGCTCAGACAGCTTTTGCAGCATGGTCGGCGTAGCCGTTGTGCGGGTGCCCCGGTTCATGGGCGAACTCCTTGGCCAGCACGTCTTCGACCGACGCCGGCTTGAATGGGTTGACGCGCTGTACCACCAGCGTCCAGAACAGCGCATAGGCCGCGGTACCCGCGAGCATCACGCCGAACGGGATGTAGATGTCCGCCGGGTTCATGCCCGGTGGCGTGATGAACCACATGCCCAGCAGGATCCCGGCGCTGGAGACGATCTGCGGCAGCGGGAACAGCGGCGAACGATAGGCCCGCGGCAGGTCGGGACGGCGGATGCGCAGGATCACCACCGACAGCGTCACCAGCAGGTAGGCGAAGCTCCAGGCACACACCGCGGCCAGCACCAGGTGCATGATGTTGTCGGTATTGCCGCCCAGGTACAGCGCGTGCAGGCAGGGAATCAGCATCGCCACCAGGATGCACAGCAGTGGCGTCTTGAAGCGCGGGTGCAGGTAGGTGAAGACCTTGGGCAAGGCACCGTCGACCGCCATGCCGTAGAGAATCCGTGGCACCCCGGCCATCAGCGTATTGATCGTCGCCGCGCCGGCGAACAGGAAGCCCAGCCCCAGCCACAGCGGGCCGACATGCCCCATCACCTGCTCGGCGAAACGTGGAATCGCCATCGGCGTATCCAGCAGGTGCACCCCGGCGGTGGCATCGAGCAGCACGTTTTCCACCTGGCGCTTCATGGCCGCGCCATAGATGAACATGCAGGTGGCGACGCCGAGCAAGCCGAGGATCATCGCCCGGGGCATGACCCTGGCCGAATTGCGCAGGTCCGGTGCCAGCGGCGTGACGAATTCGCAGCCGACGAACATGAACATCGCCATGCCCACCAGCGACAGCACCGTGACCGGGTCGGTGCCCACCAGCGATGCGCCGAACCAGCCGTCGAGCTGTACCGCCGGTGCGGCGATCAGGCCCAGCACACCGAACACCATCAGGGTGGTCCACATGCCGAAGGTCAGGATGATCTCGGCCTTGCCGAACACGCTGACGCCGAAGGCATTGAGAACACCGAAGACGATGACGAAGCCCACCCCCAGCAACCAGGAGCCGCCGGCCGACTCGGCCAGGGTGTTGAGGTGCTCGAAATTCACCAGCGCCATGACCCCGGACAGGATGGTTTCCGCGGTGCCGGCGAAGACATGGACGATCAGGTAGGCCGACAGGGTCCCGGTGATGGCGAAGAAACGGCCCATGCCGCAGTTGATGTAGTCGTAGACCGAACCGGTGGTCGGCAGCACCGAGGCGGCCTCGGCGAAGGTGGTCGCCTGGGCCAGCATCATCACCACGGCGATCAGGATCGCCACCGCGAAGGTACTGCCGCCAATGCCGAAGCCCATGGTCGCGGTGAGAATGACCGGGCTGGCCATGATCAGGCCGATGGTGCTGGCTAGCGCGGTGGGAAAACCGACCGTGCCACGTTTGAGGTGCTCGGTGAGTCTGTCGTTGATCGACATGGTGCAGATCCTCGAAGCGGATTGTTATTTTATGGATTTCGCGAACCGTTCGAGGAGTCGGCGATTACTCCTCCCTGCCTGTCCCTGAGCAAACGGCGCCGTGTACCCAGGCACTGTGCGCCCCGCCCACCGCGACCGTCTTGCCCCTGTCTGCCGGCGGTTTTGTTGCTGCCTGCCAGGGCTCGACGCCTGGCTGACAGGATCAATTATCTGGCACGCAGGTGAAAGACTTTGCCGTTCCCGGTCGTCCTAATGCGCACTCGTTCTACTGAGCTGTCCAACACGACCGGGGAAAACAATAATGGAGCAAACACTGAAAACGCGGGCGCTGTCCAAGGCCATCGGCCTGGGTATGACGCTGCTGTTCGTCAACTCGTCGGCCGGGGCCTTCGAGCTGTATGCCGATGGCGACACCAAGGTCACCGGCAACTTCCTGGCAGTCTACGGGATGTTCAACAGCCGCAAGAACTACGACGGTACCACCGGCGGTTCCAGCTGGCGTGAAGGGTTCATCAAGTACGGCCTGAGCATTGACCAGACCCTGGGCAACCTGGGCAGCGCCTATGGCACGGCCAACCTGGTCAGCTCCGCGACCTGGGGCGACGGCGACGCGGCCGGCCTGAGCGATGGCACCGAGCGCACGACGAAATTCGACGAGGCCTTCGCCGGCTGGCGCTCGGGCGACCTGTTCCCGGTGCTCGGCAAGGACGGCGTGGATGTGTCGTTCGGGCGCCAGATCATCACCCTCGGTGACGGTTTCATCATCAACGATGACGGCCTGAACTTCGGCAAGGGCCCGGCCGACGGCAAACTCAACCGCGGCGGCGCCTACTACCTGGCGGCGCGCCATGCGTTCGACCAGACGGCCGTCCTGCGCCTGGGCGGCAAGGACGGTGTGCATGGCAGCGTGATGTGGTTCAAGTCCGACAACCGCGCCCAGGCCAACACCGAGATGGCGGCCGGCACCCTGGAATACACCGCCGCTCCCGGCACCCTGGGGTTGACCTACCTCCATGGCATCAGTGTCGACGATCGTTATGCCAGCGCCTTCCAGAAGGAACGCGAAGGCATGGACATCTACAGCCTGCGCGGCGCCGGCAACGCCGGCATCGAACACGCGCACTTCGGCTTCGAATACGCCTGGCAGGACAAGGATGTCCGTACGGAAAAAGCCTGGTACACCGAAGCCGGCTACACCTTCGCCGACCTGCCCTGGTCGCCGGACCTGACCTACCGCTACAGCCGCTACTCCAGGAACTGGGACTCGATGTTCAACGGCCTCAGCCGGGGCTACGGCACCTGGTTCCAGGGCGAGGTGACCGGCAACTATGCCGGACCGTTCAACAGCAACACGGCGATCCAGCATGTGGCGCTCAAGGTCAAGCCGGTGGAGCCGGTGACCGTCGGCGTGCTGTTCTTCGATTACAAGACCCTGCACAAGCAGGATGCCCTGAACCTGGACGGCCGCGAGCTGGACCTGTATGCCGAATGGGCGGTGAATGAACACCTGATCGTCACCCCGCTGCTGGGCCTGTACAAGCCGGACAAGGACGCCAGCAACGGCGGCAACCAGGTCGGTGGCAACGGCACCAACGTCTACAGCCAGGTCACTGTCGCCGTACCGTTCTGATCCCCCTTCCGGGAGCGGCCTGCACCGCTGCCCAGGCGCCCGGCAGCCACAGTCAAGCGGCCGGGCAGCCACAGTCAAGCCAACCCGGCGCTCCTTGAATACCCTCGGGCTTTTCCGCTGCCTCCCTCAGGAAAACCCATGAGCGATATCGCGCTGCTGCCCCAAGTCGAAGCCTTTCTGCGTCGAAGCCCTGCCCTGTTCATCGACGGTGCTGCCGTCCCGAGCCACTCCAGCCGCACGCTGGAGGTGATCAACCCGGCCACCGACCAGGTGATTGCCCGGGTGGCCGATGCCGGCCAGGCCGACATCGATGCCGCCGTGGACTCGGCCCGCCGCGGTTTCCGGCAGTGGTCGCAGACCGCCCCCGCGGTGCGCGGCCACGTGCTGCTGAAACTGGCCGACCTGCTGGAGCGCCACCGCGAGGAACTGGCCCAGATCGAAACCCTGCAGTCGGGCAAGATCATCCAGGTGGCGCGCGCCTTCGAAGTGGACCAGGCGGCCCACTTCCTGCGCTACTACGCGGGCTGGGCCAGCAAGATCAGCGGCCAGACCATCACCCCGTCGCTGCCCTCCTTCGCCGGCGAGCGCTACAGCGCCTTCACCCTGCGTGAGCCGGTCGGCGTGGTGGTGGGCATCGTGCCGTGGAATTTCTCGACCATGATCGCCATCTGGAAACTCGCCTCGGCACTGGTGACCGGTTGCAGCATCATCATCAAGCCCAGCGAGTTCACCCCGCTGACCATCCTGCGCATCGCCGAACTGGCGATCGAAGCCGGCCTGCCGGCGGGCGCGCTGAACGTGCTGAGCGGTGGCGGGCCGGTCGGCAAGGGCCTGATCGAACACCCCGGCACCGACAAGGTGTCGTTCACCGGCTCGGTACCGACCGGCATCGCGGTGGGCCAGACTGCCATGGGCGCCAACCTGACCCGCGCCACCCTGGAACTGGGCGGCAAGAACTCCGCCGGTTTCCTGCGCGACGTCGACCTGGACAAGGCGGTCGACGGCATCATCGAGGCCGGTTTCCTGCATTCCGGACAGATCTGCGCCGCCGCCGAGCGTTTCTTCGTCCACCGCTCGCAGATCGAGCCGATCATGGACAAGCTGTCCCAGCGCCTGAGCCGGCTGAACATCGGCTCGCCCCTGGATGAGCGCACCGAGTTCGGCCCGGTCACCAACCGCCAGCACCTGCTCAAGCTCGAAGGGTTCTTCGCCAGGGCCCGGGCCGAGAACAACCACATCATCCACGGCGGCAAGCTGATCGAGCGGCCCGGCTGCTATGTCGAGCCGACCGTGATCCTCGCCAACAGCGTCAACGACACCCTGCTCAACGAGGAAACCTTCGGCCCGATCGCCACCTTCCTCCCCTATGACACCGAGCAAGAGCTGCTGGAGCTGATGAACAACACGCCCTACGGCCTCAGCGCCAGCCTCTGGACCCAGGACCTGGGCAAGGCCATGCGCATGATACCGGCCATCAACGCCGGCACGGTGTGGGTGAACATGCACACCCTGCTCGACCCGGCGGTGCCGTTTGGCGGCAGCAAGGCTTCCGGCATCGGGCGCGAATTCGGCGATGCCTTCATCGAGGACTACACCGAGCTCAAGTCGGTGATGATTCGTTACTGAGGCACGGCGCACGCAACTGCCGAATGCCATCCAGGGGGCTCCCGAAACCGCGGAGCCCCCTGGCATGTTCATGAAAACCTTCACGAAAATGTTAACTCTTGCGAGGCCCCGATCACGTAACAGCTCTATATCATCGTTCCCTGGAACGCTGGAACCGGCCCTGGATCGAACCCTTTATCCAGGCCGGCTCCGGTACATCCGCCCCCAGAGCAATGGAACGAGCGATGTCAAAACTGCAGATCAACTCGAAACGCACCTGGCTGGCGTCCGTCGCGATCATCGGAATTGCCGCGACGCTGACCGCCGCGTTCGCCTGGACCGCCGGCTGGATCGGCACACGCCCGACCAGCAAGGGCCTGGTCGGAACACCGCCCTCCTTTCCTCCCGGATTTCGCCGCGCCCATGGCAAGGGCATGTGCTTTGCCGGGACGTTCAGCAGCAGCCGGGAAGCGCACACCCTGTCGACAGCGCGGGCGTTCAGCCAATCGCCAGTGCCCGTCATCGGCCGCTTCTCGATCGGTGCGGGCAACCCGCACGCCGCCGACAATTCGACCGGCACGGTCAGCATGGCGCTGCTGCTGACCACCGACGACCAGCAGCAATGGCGCATGGCGCTGAACAACCAG
This sequence comes from Pseudomonas sp. Tof1, assembly GCF_055390395.1. Taxonomy (NCBI): domain Bacteria; kingdom Pseudomonadati; phylum Pseudomonadota; class Gammaproteobacteria; order Pseudomonadales; family Pseudomonadaceae; genus Pseudomonas; species Pseudomonas sp. Tof1. Next base: position 4,246,000 of record NZ_AP024344.1, read on the forward strand.
CCGTACTTCGCCACACGCGACGCCGAAGGGTTCAGCGCCCTGCTCAAGGCGACCGCCGCCGACCCGGCGACCGGCCAGCCAAACCCGCAGCGCCTGGCGGCGTTTCTGAAACAGTACCCGGAGGCGGAGAAATTCCTCGCCTGGCGAGCAAAGGCCCCGGCGCCCGGCAGTTTTGCCGGGGTGGAATTCTTCGGCATCAATGCCTTCGAGCTGGTCGACGCCCAGGGGCAACGGCAGGCGGTTCGCTGGTCGATGCGTTCACGCCTGCCCTTCCAGCCGCTGCCCAACGAGCAGAAACCCTCGGCAGCCCATGACTTCCTGTTCGACGACCTGCGCCAGAAGCTGGCGCAGCAGCCGCTCTACTGGGACCTGGTGCTGCAACTGGCAGAGCCTGGCGACCCGGTCGACGATCCCTCGCAGCCCTGGCCGGCGCAGCGCAGGCAAGTCGTGGCCGGCACCCTGGAAGTCACCCAGGTCACCGACCAGGCCACGGGCGCCTGCCGCGACGTCAACTATGACCCGTCGATCGTGCCGGCGGGCATCGAGCCCTCGAATGACCCCGTGCTCAGTGCCCGCTCAGGCGCCTATTCGCACTCGTTCAACCTGCGGCTGGGCGAGATCGGTCATGGCCAGGCCAGCGAAGCCATCGGCAAACAGGAGGTAAAGTGAACATGACCGGGCACAATCACGCTTTCAACCGCCTTGCGCGATGGCTGCACTGGCTGATGGCCTGCATGGTCCTCGCCATGCTGTTCATTGGTGTGGGCATGACCACGTCCCTGACCTATCGGATCTGGCTGATCGACCTGCACCGGCCGCTCGGCATCGCCATCCTGGTCCTGGCCGTCATTCGCCTGGCCAACCGCTGGCGTCATCCGCCACCGCCCCTGCCGGCCAGCCTGCCCCGTTGGCAACAGCGGGCGGCGCTCGCCTCGCATGCCCTGCTGTATGCGCTGATGCTCGGGCTGCCGCTGCTGGGCTGGGCGCTGCTGTCCGCCGGTGGCTACCCGATCGTGCTGATCGAAGGGTTCAACCTGCCCGCGATCATCCCGGCCAACCCTGTTTCCTATGCCTGGCTGCGCGATGCCCACGGCTGGCTGGCCTGGTTGCTGTACTTCGTCGTGATCGGGCATCTCTCGGCGGCCCTGGTACATGCCTGGATCTACCGGGATGGAGTGTTCTCCAGCATGGCCAGGGGTGCGGGGAACTCCGACTGACGGGAGTGGTTTCACCTGGCTGAAGCCGGCGCGGTCGAGGGCTGTCCCTGGATTTCCCCCGCCAGGGCGATCCGCGCCCCGCATGGGCACCAGTATTGATACCATGATCGGCCTAGGCCTCAGGTCGAAGCCCCGCGCCGGCAGACCTGACTCACATACCTGCCCGCGAGACTCCCATGACGGATGAACCCCTGCGCCGCTCGGTCGAAGGCGCGTCACCAGCCCGCCTGCGCTTCGCCCAGAAATTCAAGCAGGCTCGCCGGGCCGCCGGCTTGACTCAGGCGGACGTGATGAACCGCTCCGGCGTGCAGCGCAGCACCCTCTCGGACATCGAGCAAGGCAAGCACAACGTCACCATCGACATGATGGACCGCCTGGCGAACGCGGTCGGCTATCCCCTGGCCGAGCTGCTCTAACCCCCTCTCATCCACCCAGAATGAAAAGTGCACGGCGCCGCTTGCAACGCCAAAATGTCGGATATATCCTACATTCGCATTGGCTGATACCCCACGGCCAACCGCAACGTACAGGAGCGTCAGGCCAATCGGCAGGCCCGTCAGGACAGGACGGCCGGATGCATTCACCATTGATTCGCAGGGCGGCGAGCAATTAATGAAAACATACGACCTCATCGGTATCGGCATCGGTCCCTTCAACCTCAGTCTCGCCGCATTGGCGGAACCGACCGGCCTGGACACCCTGTTCCTGGACAAGCGGGACGCCTTTGCGTGGCACCCCGGGATGCTCGTATCCAATGGCCAGCTGCAGGTTTCCCCGCTCAAGGACTGCGTCACCCTGGCCGCGCCGACCAGCCGCTATTCCTTCCTCAACTACCTCGCCGAGCATCGCCGGCTCTACAGCTTCATCAACAAGGGCGGTGCCTGCACTTCCCGCAAGGAATTTGCCGACTACTACGGCTGGGTCGCCCGGCAGCTCTCCAACCTGAGGTTCGCCCAGGAAGTGCTGGATGTCGTCGAATGCAATGACGGCTACACGGTCGTCACTGCCGAGCAGAGCTACCACGCCAGGGCCGTCGCCATCGGTGTCGGGATCAGCCCGCGCGTGCCCGAATGCGCCCGCCCCTGGCTGGGTGACTCCATCTATCACGTGGCGGACTTCCTTCATCGCGAAGCCTTGCGCCCCGGCGAGCACGTGCTGGTGGTCGGCGGCGGTCAGAGCGGCGCCGAAACCGTCGAGCAACTGCTGGGCACACCAGCGCTGGGTGGTTTCACCTGGGTCACGTCGCGCTCGAACCTGTTCGCCATGGACGACAACGCGTTCGTCAACGAGGCCTTCTGCCCCGCCTACAACCAGCGTTTCCAGAACCTGCCCATGGCCCAGCGCAGCCACGCGGTGCAGCAGGAACGGCTGACCAGCGACGGCATCTCGGCAGACCTGTGCAACCGGCTGTACGAGCAGCTCTACGAACGCCGTGTCGGCCAGGAGCCACGCCCTCCCATCGATATCCTGCAAGCCGCCGTGCTCGATGGGCTCGAACCGGATGGCCGGCGCTGGCGCGCGCGGCTCAGGTCACTGAGCAGCGGGAGCCAGCGCACCCTCGTGGTCGACCGGGTCATTCTCGCCACCGGCTTCCAACCCTGCCCGCAACCCTATGTCGATGCGCTGCTGGCCAAGGCCCGGCGCGATGGCGGGCTGCCGCTGATCGACGCCAACTACTGCGTGCAATTCGCCACGCCGATGCCGGGGCTGTTTATTTGCAGAATCGCAGCCTCGTCCAGCACGGCCTGCAGTCGGTGAACCTGTCGATGGTGGCCTACCGCAACAGCCGCATCCTCAACGACCTGCTCGGTTACGAATACTTCCAGGCCGAACCGGACACGCCGATGTTCAGCCATCTCGATGCACTGCCCGAAGCGCCAGCCCGTCACCTGGAGCCCCGACACGCCCTCAGCCTCGTGCAGTACTGAGTTGCCGCCCACACCGCCAGAGCACCGCGCCATGCCCGAATCCACCGAGCCATTGCCCGACCGGCTGCCGTCAGCCGCCTTCCTGCCGTTCCTGATCGCGGGCGTGATCATCGCCGGGGCCTACGGTTCGAGCTTCCTGCTGCCGGAATACCTGCAATCGCTGGGGTTCGACAACGCCACGATCGGCCGGGTGATCTCCACCGGGATGATCACCACCATCCTGTGCTGCTGCCTGGCCGGCTGGACGGCGCAGCGCATCGGGGTGATGGGCAGCATCACCGTCGCCTGCGCCGCCATGGCCCTGGCGATGCTCGCCTTCGCCTGCGTGCCGCTGCTGCCGGGCGCGGCGTATCCGGGCGGGCTGTTGCTGGGCGTGGGCTGGTCGGTGTTCTACATCCTGGCGCCCTTGCAGATCATCCATCACCTGCGCCCTGCCGCCCGCCTGCAGTACTTCACGATCATGTCCGGGGCCCAGATGGCCGGGCTCGGCCTGACCACGCCGCTGGGCCATCTGGTGGTCAAGGCCAGTGCCAGCTACAGCCTGTTCTACGTGCTGCTGGGTATCGCCTGCCTGGTGTCGGCCGTGTGCGTCGTGCTGGCGGGCCGGGCCATGACCGACCTGCCGAAAGCCGCGACCCGGCAGGTCTCGCTGCGCATCGTCGACCTCAAGGCCCTGCTCGGCAGCCGGGCCGCCCTGCCGATCGCGATGATCGTGCTGGGCGCCTGCATCTTCTCCGGCCTGTCCACCTACCAGGCCAGCTACGCGCAGATCCGCCAGCTCAAGGCGGACAACTTCTTCATCACCTTCACCCTCACCAGCGTGCTGCTGCGCTTCTCGGTGGCCCGCTCGATCGGCCGCCTGCCGTTGCAACGCCTGGCGATCGGCCTGTTCCTGTTCACCAGCGTGTCGCTCGGGCTGTTCCTGCTCAACGACGGCAGCACGCTGATCTACCTGCTGGCAACGGTGGTCTTCGCCATCGGCTATGGCCTGAGCTACTCCACGCTCAACAGCCTGGCGGTCAACGAGGCGGAAGCCAACGGGCTGTCGCCGGCGGTCACCTCGCAGGTCTTCACCCTGGGTTACTTCATCGGGCTGTTCGGGTTCCCTTCGATCGGCGGCGCGATCATGAGCCGTTGGGGTGTCGATTGGGTCCTGGCGTGCCTGCTGGTGGCCGCGCTGGCCAACCTGGTCCTGATGGCGAGCACCCGCGCCAGCAAGATGCTGGCGGTTTGAAAACTGGTCAATCACACGTAAAGGAGTAGCGTTGATGTTGTCTGAAGCTCAAAAAAACCAGTGGCACGAAGAAGGCTATATCAGGCTGGAAGGGTTTTTCCCGCCCGAGGACGTGGCGCGGCTTTGCGAATTCACCAACGAAGTCAGCCGCTGGGACATCAGCGACGATCGCTGGATGATGTGGTTCGAGAAGACCGACAAGGGCGAGCGCATCACCTCCAAGGTCGAGAACTTCATCGAGTTCCACCCAGGCCTGCAGCAGGTGCTGCTGCAGGACGAGCGCATCACCCGCACCGTCGAACACCTGCTCGATGAAAAGACCCGCCGCCTCAAGGAACTGCTGATCTTCAAGTACCCGGACAGCGGGGGTTTCCGCCCGCACCAGGACATCTACCACATCCCGCACAAGCTCAAGGAGCGGATGGTCCATGCCGTGGTCGCGGTCGCCATCGACGACGCCGATGCCAGCAACGGCGGCCTGTTCTTCAGCCCCGGCCAGCATAAACAGGGTGTGTTTCCCATGGACGAAGGCGGCGTGATCCTGCCGGAAGTCGCCAAGCAGTTCAGTTGGGAAGAAACCCCCTGGCGCGCCGGCGACATCTTCATCTTCGATGACTATGCCCCGCACTACTCGCTGCCGAACAAGAGCGATCGCTCCCGCCGCACCCTGTACCTGGTGTATCAGCGCGCCTCGACGGGCGGCCCGACCCGTGACGAATACAACGCCATGAAACGCGCCTACAACCCGCCGGAGGGCCGTGTTTCCGATCTCGACAACCTCAAGCCGTCCAACGGCATCTTCTACCGCGACTGAGTGACTGGATGAGGCCACCATGCATGTAAAGCCGATTGAGCCGCAGATGATGCGCCCGGAGTACGGCGTACTGGTCTGCCGCCTGCTGGATCACCTGCCCGCCACCCTGAGCCCGGCGTTCGGCATGTCGATCGTCGAGGTCGAGCCCGGTGGCGCGGTCGACCTGCACTCGCATCACGAACATGAGGTGTGGGTGCTGATGGAAGGTGAAGGCATCTTCCAGGAGCAGGAACGGCAGATGCCGGTGGCCGGTTCCATGCTCTTCTACATGAAGCCGCATATCGCGCACTCCATTCGCAATACACATTCACAACAGCCGCTGAAATTCCTGGCCGTCTGGTGGGATTAACATGACCGACACACAAAAAACCTATTTCGTCTGTCCCGCTCCGCCCTGCCCCAACGGCAAGCTGCACCTGGGGCACATCGCCGGCGTCTATCTGCTGACCGATATCTACGTGCGCTTCCAGCGCCTGGCCGGACATCGCGCCTTCCACATCACCGGCTCCGACGAACACGGCACCTACACCCTGGTCAAGGCGCAGAAGCTGCAACGACCGGTCGATGAAGTGGCCCGGATGCACAACCACGAGATCCTCGCCTGCCTGAACGCGCTGGGCATCGAACCCGACGAGTTCGTGCGCACCAGCAGCGCCGATCACATCGAGAACAGCCTGGGCATCTATCGGGCGCTCAAGGACAACGGTTTCATCACCATCAAGGACGGCGTGCAACTGTACTGCGAGCACTGCGCGGAGTTCGCCGCCGACTCGCTGGCCAGCGGTACCTGCCCGGACTGTTCGGCTCCGACCGACAGCAACCTGTGCGAACACTGCGGCCTGGCCGTACCCCATGCGCGCCTGCAGCAGCCGCGGCACGCGCCCTGCTCGGGGCCGCTGACGCTGAAGCCGATCCGCCAGGCGCACCTGGATATCGAGAAACTGGCGCCGACCCTGCAACGGGCGATCGCCGACAGCCAATGGCCGCAAACCATCAAGGACCTCGAACTGACCTGGCTGCGCGAGGCCCTGCGTACCCTGCCGATGTCCCGTCACTTCGAGCGTGGCGTGGTTCTCGGCGACGGCGAGGAGGTGGCCGGACAAACCCTGCTGACCTGGTTCGAAGGCCTGTGGTGCTTCGACACCGGCATCCGTCGGCTGTGCGCACGCGAAGGCACCGACTACCGGCAGGTCATGGCCAGCCCGGACACCCGGGTGGTGTTCTTCATGGGCCAGGACAACCGCTTCTACTACACCGTCGGCGTCACCGCGAGCCTGCTGGGCCGGGGCTTCCCTGCGCCCTACAACCAGAGCATCCAGGATTTCTCGACCCTCGAAGGTGCGAAGTTCTCCACCAGCCGCGATCACGTGATCTGGGCCGATGAAGTGGCCAGGGTGATCGACCCGAACATTCTGCGCCTGTACCTGGCGAGCATCGCCAAACCCTTCGGCAACCAGGACAACGAGTTCGAACTCGAGGGCCTGATGGCCACTGCGCGCAAGCTGCACGTCTGGGAAGCGTCCCTGCGGGCTCATGCCGATGACGCCCGGGAGGTGGTCGACGAACCCCTGCCGCCGTCCCTGGCCGAACAGCTCGGGCGCTACACCGCCGCGATGGACGGGCTGGCCTTCTGGGAGGCACTGCGGGCAATCGACGAGTTCCTCGCCAACGCCGACATCACCCTCGCCTCACCCCGCTGGCAGGCCGGCCAGGTATCGGCCCTGCTGGGCATGCTCGCGCCCTTCATCCCGGACTGGAGCCAGCGCTACGCAACGCTGTACTTCGGCCCGGACTGGACGCCGGCAACCGGCAAGCTGTCGTTGCCGGCGCTACCGCTGCCGCAAGCGGCGTTCCCGATGATCGAGGCGCAGATCCCCGACCACTACGTCCGCGCCTACCAGCAGCGTTTCCGCGCCGCCGCCACCGCCTGAGGCCGAGGAGAAAGCCATGCATTCGTCACGCAGTCAACGCGCCAGCCACTTCGGCGCGTTCGATTACTCAGCGACCAAAGAGGTCATCAACTTCGCCATCGGCATGCCCGATCCGCAGACCTTCGCCGGTGTCCCACTGCCGGCCTCGCCACTGCCGGAGACCGGCGTCGGCCTCGGCGACCTGCTGCAGTACACCGACTCCCTGGGGCTTCCCGAACTGCGCCAGGCCGTTGCCCGGCGCCATGGGGTGGCCATGGAGCAGGTCCAGGTGACGGCTGGGGCCTCCCAGGCCCTGACCCTGCTGGCCGACCTGCTGATCGATCCGGGCGATATCGTCCTGACCGAAGACCCCAGCTATCTGGGGGCCCTGCGGATCTTTTCGGTGGCCGGGGCGAAGATCATCCAGTTGGGTATGGACCGTGATGGGGTCAACCTCGATGAGCTGGCCCACGCCTTGACGACCGCCAGCGGCAAGGTGGCGCTGTATTACACCTCGCCGGTCTTCCACAACCCGACGGGCTGCTGCTTCTCCATCGAACGCATGCAGGCCGTGGCCCGGTTGCTCAGCCGTCACCAGGTCCCGCTGGTCCAGGACCTGGTCTACGCCGAACTGCCGTATCAGCCCCTGCGCCCGGAGGTCCTGCCGGCCGGCCAGGGGGTGATCAACGTGCACAGTTGCTCGAAGATCGCCGGGGCGGGATTGCGGGTCGGCTGGGTGCTGGCAGATCCCGAGGTCATCCGCAGCCTGGCGCAACTCAAGCTCGATGGCGGGGTCAGCCCGCTGGTCAGCAACCTGGTGTTGAGCCTGCTGCGCAACGAGGCGTTCGAGGCGCACATCGAAGACCTGCGTGAACACTACCGGACCCGGCGCGACCTGATGGCCGACCTGCTGAAGTCCTGCACGTTCTGCGTGCAGGACTACCTGGTACCCACCGGCGGTTTCTCGTTCTGGGTCAGGATTGCCGACGATGTCGAGCCGGCAGCCCTGATCGACAAGGCCCGGGCGCTGGGCAACGTGCGCCTGTCCCACGGTGTGCACAATGGTCCGCAGTCGCAGCGCCATGTGCGCCTGTGCTTCAGCTACCTGTCACCCGCGCAGATCCGCCAGGGCCTGCACCTCATCGAGGAAGCCTACCGCTCCCTGCGGCCCTGATCACCTCGCCTGGATGCCGATCGCGCTCGGCGGCCAGGCGCTGGAAAAACGCCAGGGCGCGCGGATCGCCGGCGTAGGCGACATTGATCCGGATCCAGTCGCTGTGCTGGCCGTCCAGGTAGTAGGCATCGCCGCTGGACAGCATCACGTCACAGGCGGCGGCAAGGGTATTGAGCCGGGCAAAGCTGAACGGCGGGCAGCGCGCCCAGACGAACATCCCGCCCACCGGCTCGGCGAAGGTTTCCCAGCCATGGTCCTCCAGGCGCTTGAGGGTCTGGGCCATTGCCTTGTCCAGGCGCTCGCGCAGCCGTTGCACCAGTTTGCGATAGGCGCCATTGCCCAGCAGCGTGGCCACCACACTCTCGACAAACCGCGAGGTGCCCATGCTCGTCACCGACTTGAGCTGGGCCAGGTGCCGCACCCGCTGCGCACTGGACACCAGGTAACCGACCCGCAACGAGCCGCTGAGGGTCTTGGAAAAACTGGCGACATAGATCACCCGGTGCTGCGAGTCCAGGCTGGCCAGACGTGTTCCGGAACCGTTGTGCAGGTCGGCGTAGGTATCGTCCTCGACGATCTGGAAGTCGTGGATTTCCGCCAGTTGCAACAGCCGATGGGCGATCGCCGGACGCAGCGAGGTGCCCGTGGGGTTGTGGTACATGCTGTTGATGAACAGGCACCGCGGCCGATGGCATTGCAGCAGGGCTTCGAGCTGGCGGATATCCGGCCCGTCCTGCTCGCGCGGCACGCTCAGCAGGCGGATGCCGCTGGCTTGCAGCAGATGGAACAGATTCGGGTAGCCGGGGGATTCGACCACCACGCAGTCCCCCGGCTTGAGCAGGCTCCTGACCAGCAGGTCCATGGCGTGGCTAACCCCCTGGGTGGTGAGGATCTGCTCGTGGCCGACCCGAACGTCCATGCGTTCGAGGCGCTTGTGGATCTGCTGGCGCAGCAGCGGCAGCCCCAGCGGCGTACCGTAGCTGAACAGGCTGTCGAGGTCGGTCCGGGTCACCTGGCGAATGGCAAAGCCGATGGCCTGTGGCTCGCGCCAGTCTTCGGGCATCCAGCCGCAGCACAGGTTCAGCCGGTTGCTGCAGAACTGGGTCAGCGGCTGCCAATGCGCATCGCTGATCGTCTGCTCGTCGGGCGCGCCGGCACTCTCGGTGGCGGCCTGTTCGGTCAGGAAAAAGCCCTTGCCCTGGCGCGATTCGAGGATTCCCATCGATACCAGCCGGTCATAGGCCTCGATGACCCGCGAATGGCTGACCTGCTTCTCCCGGGCCAGTTGACGGATCGACGGCAGGCGCGTGCCCGGCCGCATCCGCTGGGCCTCGACCCACTGGCAGATGCCATTGACCAGTTGCTGCGTCAGGGAAAGGTCATCGTCCTTGCTCACCGTGAAGTCTTTCACTGGAACATCCACTGTTCGGTCTTATCAGGGGAACAGTTAACCATAAAAGGGCTGGAACTGTTACTTGTTGTGTCAGCAGACAACGCCGATAGTGGGTGCCGCCACAGCGTCCAGAGCGCTTGCACAAGAACGGGAAACAGGGAGCCACCCCGCGTGGAATGCCGGATATCGCAGAGGTTTCGATGCTTGAAGTGAGCGCAGAACAGTTGGGCAGAACACCCGTGACCGTCGGTACGATAGCCGCCGGCAGGCACTTCGGGGAACAGCTGGAGGCACTGGACCGCCTGTTCACGGTGGGCCACGGCCTGACCCTCGAAGCGTCCCGTTGTGCCGTATTCCTGCTGGGCTGGTTCTACCCTGGCGAGGTGGGCGGCATCGACCTGTCGCTGGTCGCCTGGAAAGTCTCGCCCGCCGTTGCCGCCGACATGGCGCTGGTCTTTCAACTGATGGTGCAACTGCAGCAGCGTGGTGTCGGCGTGTCCCAGCTCGGCCTGGAGGACAGGGCCCGCGCCCTGCTGGCCGCCTGGTTCCCCGAAGTGCTCGGCCTTGCTCCGCGGCCTCCGGCCGGCACAGAACTGAAGGCCTTCCGCCGCCGGCACGACCTGACCCCGCAGGCCTGCGCCGAACTGGTCAGGGTACCGACCGCCCTCTACAAGGAGTGGGAGCAGGACTGCCACCCGATCCCCCTGACGCTGTGGATCGAGCTGCGCACGCTGATGGGCGAGCGCCGCCTGCGCTCGACACCGCGCGGGGTGGCGATGGAACGGGCGATGCCGGGACGCTTCGCCTGACGCGGTACCCCGCTACCGCCCCGGGCTTGCCGGGTTGTCATCAACTGGCCGCTTTCCCTGATCAAGGATCGTGGCCCCATGACCTCGCTGGAGACTTCGCTTCAACAGTACCGCAACACGGCACGCACGCTGTTCGCCGCCCGACCGACCCTGTCCTCGGTCATCCAGTCGCTGGTCCAGGCGGCGCTGGACCTGCATGCGCCCGGGCTCGACGTCCACGGGCAACAGGTCCCCGGCGACAGCCTGTGGCTGGGCGAACTGGGCCCGGCATCCACCTATCGATACCGAACGTTGGCCGATGTGCTGTTGCGCCGCTTCAGCGAGGGCCGCAGCCCAGCTTATGACGATCCCGATACGAAACTGGTGAGCCGTACGCCAGGCTCGCAGGTCGACACGTCCATCACCACGGTCGACCTGAAGCGCCTGGGCGCGACCCTCGACCGTTACGGCGATGCCCTGCTCGAAGTGTTCAAGACACGCCTGGTCGCCTTCTGGAATGAACCGGTGCCCGACTGGGCGGGCAAGGTGCCGGGATCGGATGCCTGGGTACCGGGCTGGGACCGCCACTCGCCGCAGGTCCCCAGCCGCTGCGCGGCCCTGTCGAACCTGCTGTTCGTGTCGATGTACGGTGCCGGCCAACTGCCCGACAGCCTGGCGTTCCAGGCCAGCCAGTTGCTGCCCAAGGCGCTGGTCACTGAAGAGCAGGCCATGCGTGACAGCCTGCTGGGAAACAATGCCCTGAAGGCCTATCTGCTGCATGTCAGCGAGCCACGGGAGCGAGCCGGCATCACGCCGGTCGCGGTGGTGTTCGCCCGCCAGCAGCCCGCGCAGACCTTCGTGTACCTGCTGCTGCGTCCGGGTCACGACGTGCGGCGCCTGCAAAACCTCAATGAGCTCTGGCCGCTGTTGCGCGGGCAACTGCCGGATTCCGGCAGGCTCGAACTGATCGCCTCGCAGCTCAATGTCTTCGACAACCTGGCCGGGGCGCTGCTGGAGAACCAGTTGCGGGTACTGGAGCGCTTGCCGAGGGGCCTGGCGGACGAGGCTGGCGAATCCTGGCCGAAGCGTGTCGAGCGGGTGCTCGACCCCGGGAACTGGTTCGCCACACCCGCACCCGAGCCGCTCTCCCCTCTGCAACGACGGGTACGCGAAGCGGCGCCCCTGTGGCTGCTGAACGCATCGGCGACGGAGCGGCGCGACTACGCCGAACTGCTGTCGACACTGGTCACGGCACTGAAAAAATCAGCCTCGCACAACCTGTTCGATGACGTCTCGTCCCTCTCCGACTACAGCCGGCAAATGCTCGCGCAGACCATGGCGCGACGGCACCCGCGGATGCCGCAGATCCGCATGCAGGACATCCAGCTCACGCTGGAGAAGTATCGACGAAAACCGGTACCACCGGACGTGCTGGGCGAGTTCGAGGAGGTCCGGCTGACGCTGCCCGAACTGGCCCTGGAAAACCTCGACGACTTTCGTTTCGGTGCGACGCAGATGCGTATCGAGCTCGCCGACCATGCCGCCCTGCCGGACTGGATGACCGCCGACTATCTGGTGGAGCTGGTCACCGACGTGGATATCGGCGCCCGCTACCCGGCCCACCTGCGGCATCGGTTGCTGGACGACACACGCTATGCCTCGCTGCGCCAGCAGCGTTTCTTTCGCCAGATCCATGCGCAACTGCCGCTGGTGGCCCTGGAACTCAAGCTGCGGGGCGAACAGGGGCTGACCGAACAGGGATACCGGACGGTCAGGGCCATGCTGGGCTTCGACGCCCATGAACGGCAACTGGACGGTCGCCCCATCGTGCTCCGCCCCCTGGCGTTCAAGACTGCTCCCGAAGCCAGTGCGGACCAGGTCGGGGGCATGTTTCTGATCGAACCGCGGGATATCACCCAGGGGCCGCACCTGCTCTACCGACCGCTGTTCGACCCGCCCCTGAGCGAGTATGCCAGCCGGCAGGCGCTGTTCGAGGCGATCCTGCAAGCCGGCGCCCTGCAGGACAGCGTGCTGGCCTGGCTCCCTGCCAGCCGGGTGGCGGTGTATGCACAAGGCGGTTTCCGTGAACCGCACATCGAGTCGCTCTTGCCCGGTGACGAGACCGCACCGTTGCCATCGCCTCCGGCACCGGCCACCCTGGACAGCGAGGAAGTCACCGGGGACTATGTCCATCACCTGTTTCAGGCCTGTATCGGTGCCGTGATCCAACAGGCCGACCTGCAGTTGCTGTCGAACGCGGAAAAGCGCTGGGCACGCCTGAAGGACAGCGGCTGGCAACTGTTCAGTTCGTGGCTGATGTTCGCCAGCGGCCCGTTGACCCAGGCCGGCTGGCTGATCCTGCTTTACCGTGGCGTTCGCCAGGATCTTGCCGCGCTGCAGGGTGACGAGGAGCAATCCCGGGCCCAGGCCTGGGCCGATCTGTTGAGCAACCTGGCGGTGGTGCTGTTGCACGAGGTGACAGCGGACCCGTCGCAGCCGTTCGGGCCGCCGCCGCTGTCGCAAAAGCGCGAGCCGCCACCGATCGAGGGAGAGGTCTCGCTGGATCGCATCACCCTGCCAGCGGCGGTCGATGAGCTGCCGCAATGGCCGTTCGACGGGTCCTGGTCGAGCCCGCGCGGGACCTTGTCGGCGGCCTCTGGCCAGGTGCTGGAGAAATTCGCCGTCAAGGTGTTCGACACGCCACCACGACTCGACAGCCTCGGCAGCGTCTCGAAAAGCGGCCCGAGCCAGGGGCTGGTGCATCTCGACAACGCGGACAACAAGGGCTGGCATGTGCTGCTCGACACCACCCTCTATCAGGTCGCGTGGTGCGAAGACGGCGCCCGCCTGGTTGACGCCTCTGGCACCTCGGGGCCGTTTCTGGAGCGTGATGGACAGGGACGCTGGCAACTGGATCTGCGCTTGCGCCTGCGTGGTGGCAGCGGCCGGGAAACCGTGCAGGCACGCCTGCAACGCAAGCTGCTCGACAGGGCCAGCGTGCTGCATGGGCAAGCGACCCAGGCGTCGAACCGGGTCAGTACCCTGCTCCACGAGGCCGAAACCCTCAACAGGCGCCTGGAGGCCATGAGCGAAGGCCGCGACGCGAAGCACTTCACCAACCGGCAACGCAGCGACAAGCGCCGCGAATACCTGGGCAAGCTGGTCGAGTTGCAGGCCGCGCTCGAAGAGAAGCTTCGCCTGATCAGGGCATTCAACGACAATCGCCAGGTGGTGCCGCAGCCGCAGGCACTGGCCTCGACCCTGGTCGACAACGTGCGCACCTGCCGCACGCTGATGAATGTCTCCCTGGCGGTGGGACGCGAGGACAGCCTGACGGCCCTGCAGATTGGCGAAATGCTTGCCGGCGACACGGCGACCCACTACGACCAGGTCATCGCCAACCTGAAGAACAATGCCGACCTCACCGACCGGCAGATCGCCTGGAGCACCCGCGAATATGCCGCGCTCGACGAATTGCGCGCACTACCGGAAATCGGGCCGGCAGAAGCCGCCGTCCTGGAGCGGGAAGTGGTACAGCCCTTCACCCCACTGGACTGGCAGGCGGTGCAACTGCCGACACTGCTGGCATTGGCCATAGACGAACTGCCGTCGCAGATCACCCAGCAACTGGACGACCAGGTCTTCGCCGCGATCAAGCAGAGCGCCGAACAGACCAAGTACGTGACCAACACCATCAACCGCCTGACGGCCGAAGACTCCCGCCAGGATCGTATCGACGCCTTGCAGACGGCGATCGGACGCTACGACGAAACCCTCGACCTGCTGCAATTCCTGCGGGGCCGCATGCCCGAGCAGCAACTGCGCGAGTACGCCACTCGCCTGTCGACATTACTGGGACAGCTACGGGAGCGGGCACTGACCAGCCTTTCCGGGCTGTGGGACAACACCACACCGGCGCCGGGGGCAACGGCGCCCAGGCCGGGGCCGTCGGCCGGCAACGGCAGGAAGAAATTCATCCGCACCCGCAACCGGGAGGTATTCGTCGGCCGGGTGCGCGCAAAAACGCCCGAGCAGGAGGATGAAATCGTCGAGATCACCGACCCCAACGGCAGGCTGGTGTCGGCCTTCAAGGAGAACCGGGAGGATGCCCAGAACAGCTTCTGGGAGGAAGTGAAGGCAAAACCGGCGCCCGCCCCGGCTCCCGGACGCGGCAAGGTCGGGCTACCTCGCCTCATGACCCAGGGCCGTGCCGCACGGGAGAGCGTGCAGGCCTTGATCCGCCAGGTGATGGCGTTGACCGGAACCAGCAAGGAGCCCCAGAGCCTGCAGGAACTGCTGGAACACAAGGCGCAGAAACTGACGACCCTGGCAGACGATATCCAGGAGGTGCTGACCGAGGGCGGCGCCAAGCCGGACCAGGTTAAAACCGCCGAAGACCTGCGCGACGGCCTGCGCCAGGACGCCGCGCTGTTGGTCAGCGAGGGGCGCACGGCGCGCATCGCCGCGATCAAGAAAAACCTGCCGCAACTGACGCGCCTGCAATATCTCAAGGAACAGGACCAGGTCGACATTCACCGGGCCGGAGGGCGGCAGATGCTGCGCCGGGATGACTTCCTGCAGGAGTACGTGATCAGCAACAAGGACGGCCGGCCGCTGTGGTACGCGCACTTTCATTACCCAACGGCCACGACGGTGGACAGCGAGTTCGCCAGTGCGCACTTGAAGACGCTGGCGCAACGCCGACTGGGTGCCCGTTCCCAGGCGGCGGCCCGGGAACAGGCAGCCACGAGGATTCAGGCCGGACAAGGTGGCAGAGCGCAGCTGACGCTGGAGATTCATCGGGGGCAGATTCTGAACAGGAGCCTGGCGCAGACGTTGTTCTTTAATGCGACCGAGCCGGATAAGGTGGGTTGAGTGTTGCGGTGGGTGCGGGGTCGAGAGCGGTTCTGACACACGAAATGGCCTTCTGGAAAATGCGTCTGTAGCCTTCAATAGTTTCCCAGCAGCGAGATCGGACATCGATCCGCTACTCGAAGATTGCCACGGCCCGAACAAACCCCGCAGACGCATGGCGGATCTTGTACGGGAAGCAACTGACCAGAAAGCCAAACGCCGGGAGTTGATCCAGGTTGGCCAGTTTTTCCATCTGGCCGTAGCCGATGTCGCGACCAGCTTTGTGCCCTTCCCAGATGATCGAGGCATCCCCCGTCGCACTGAAGCGTTCGCGGGTGTACTTGAACGGCGCGTCCCAGCTCCAGGCGTCAGTGCCGACCACCCTCACCCCTCGCTCCAGCAGGTACAGCGTGGCCTCGCGGCCCATGCCCACACCCGCGTCGAGATAGCCTGGCTGACCGAACAGGCAGCCCGCACGGGTGTTCACCAGCACGATGTCCAGCGGCTGCAATGGATGACCGATGCGTAGCAGTTCCTCTTCGACCTGCGCCGCCGTGACCACGTGACCATCCGGCAGATGACGAAAATCCAGCTTCACCCCCGGTTGCAGACACCACTCCAGCGGCAGTTCATCAATGCCGAAGGCCGGCTTGCCGCCGTCGGTGGTGGATGCGTAATGCCAAGGCGCATCCATGTGCGTACCACTGTGGGTGGTGATCTGCAGGCGCTCCGCCGCCCAGGACTCATCACCCGGCAGGTCTTCCTTGCGCAGGCCAGGAAACATCGCCGCCATTTCCGGCCAGCCCTGTTGGTGGTCCATGTAATCAATCCTGGGCAGCAGCGGTGGCGGATCGGTATAGGGGTTGTTGTCCAGAGTCACGGACAGGTCCAGCAGACGACGTTTGTGCAGACTCATGCGGAAATTCCTTTACGGGTGGTCGCGCGGCGGCTGCGGCGCACGGGCAGATCGAGGGCGTTGTTCAACAGGCCGGTTACCGAGCCGTCGTGGCTGAAACCCAACGCGCGGGCCAGCGAGGTGCGCAGCGGCGGATAATGGCCAAACAGTGCTTCCAGTTGCGGGTCGGGGGCGAAGGCGATGTGCTCGCCGTTGGCCTCGCCAAAACTGGCCGCCAGGCCAGCCAGCACCTGGGCAATGGAAAGATGCAGCACCGGCAGTTGCCAGACACGCTGGCGGCCGGGGTTCTCCAGCTCAGCGGCATGTATCAGGTTGTCCACGCAGCAGCGGGCCGACATCCACCAGGCGCACGCCTGGGGTGAGACCGGGCAGGTATAGGCCTCCCCTGCCGCGTAGGCGTGCAGCAGGTCGCTCATGAATGCCGAGCGCAAACCGTTCGGCTCACGGGGACGGGCGACGATACCGGGCAGGCGCAGTGCACGGCCGTCCACTTCGCCGCGCCGGGCCAGGTCCTGCAAGGCAATTTCCACCATGCGTTTGTGCGCGGCATAGGACAGTTGCGGCGAGGCCGGGTGATGTTCATCCATGCGTGCAGGCAACTCGCCGCCGTATACCGCCACACTGCTGGCGTACACCAGCACGGGCGGACAAACCGCATTGCGCAACTGGTTCATCAGTTCCAGGCTGGCCTGCAGGTTCACTTGGTAACCCAGCTCGTACTGCGCCTCGGCCGCCCCTCCCGGCACACTGATCAGGTGGAAAACCACATCGACACCATCGGCCAATGCCCGACGCAACAAGGCAGGGTCGGTAACACTGCCCTGATGCCGGCGCAGGCGTTCGTCTTCGGAAAACCCCTCCAACTGCTGATCCAGCAGCAACAACGCCTCGATACGCCGGCCGCGCAACCCGCCCCTTTCCAGCAGACGATGGACCAACTGGCGACCGACGAAACCATTGGCCCCCGTGACCATCACACGCATGGCCCGCCCCCCTGCACGACACGCTGGTCAATCGCCCCGAACAGCACCTCGCCCGCGGCCCCAAGCGCCTCCATCCGGACACGGTCGCCAAAACGCATGAAGCCCGTACGCGGCGCGCCGTGAGCAAGGGTTTCGATGGCGCGGCGCTCGGCGATGCAGGCCGACCCCACGGCACGGTCCGCGTTGGAAACGGTGCCGGAACCGATCAGCGTGCCGGCGCTCAGGCGTCGTGTCAGCGCGGCGTGGGCAATCAGGTCGTGAAAACCGAAGTGCATGGCGCCCCCGTGGGGGTGGCCGAACCACTCGCCGTTCCACTCCACGTTCAGGGGCAGGTGCACACGGCCGTCGCGCCAGGCATCGCCCAACTCATCCGGGGTGACCGCCACCGGCGCAAAGCTGCTGGCCGGCTTGGCCTGGAGAAAGCCAAACCCCGTCTTCATCTCCCGCGGTGCCAAGGCGCGCAGGCTGACATCGTTCAGTTGCAGCACCAAACGCACATGTTGCAGGGCGTGTTCAGCCGGACAGCCCATCGGCACGTCACCGACCAATACGGCGAACTCGCCTTCGAAGTCGATGCCATGGGCCTCGCTGGGCAACGGAATGTCCACGCACGGTCCGAGGAAATCGTCGCTGGCCCCCTGATAAATCAGCGGCGTGTGCTCGACACCCTCGATGGGTTCCAGGTTGAAGGCCTTCTGCATCAACTCGCCGTGACTGAGAAAACAGGAGCCGTCGAGCCACTGGCTGGCGCGCGGCAATGGCGCGGCAAGCTGCTGCAGGTCGAGTGCAAAGGCCTGCTCCACCTCATTGGCGTTGAGCCGCTGGTAAAGGTGCTGCAAGTCGGCCTCGACCAGCGCCCAATGCTCCAGCGCCGCCTGCAGCGTCGCAACGATGCCACTGGCCTCGACCGCCTGTCCCAGGTCACGGGCGACAACCAGCAGACGGCCATCGCGGCTACCGTCGTTGAGGGTGGCGAGCTTCATGGCAGCAACTCCTTCAGGCCCTCGGCGTAACGGCCATCGAGCAGGATGAAGACCATCCGCGCCATCTGTTCGCTGCGATTGCTCCAGGCATGATTGGTACCGCGCTGCACCACGATGTCGCCACGCTTGAGGTGCACCTCGTCGCCATCCAGCACCAGCCAGACCTCGCCTTCGGTGACGATGCCGTAATCCAGGGTCTGGGTACGGTGCATCAATTTGTGCTTCGAATCGCTCTTGCCTGTGCCGGCATGGGCTTCACCGATTTCGGCGAAGACAGCAGCCGCGTCCTCGGCGCTGACCTGGTTCTGCACGCTGTCCGGCGGAATGTCCACCACACGGATCACACTCCCGAGCGGGCCGGGACTCAGTTGCAGCGGCTGCGCCGTCGGATCGTCACCGTTATCCAGCAACGCCGGGCTGCCGAGGCTGTTCCAGACCTCGTAGAACAGGGTCCCGGGCACCGCCTTGAGCGGGAAGTTGTTCGGCGTCGGGCCACAACTGGCGACAACCGCCTGCCCCTGGGCATCGTGGCCGGTGACCACACGTTTGAATGCTGGAAGAGATTGCATGCTGTCTCCTTTCAATTGCCGTCGCCGATGGTCGTGCCACCGTCGACAATAAGATTCTGTCCGCTGATGAAGGCGCCTCCCGGCGCCGCCAACAGCAATGCCAGGGCCGCCACCTCTTCAGGGCGGCCGCCCCGGCGCAGCGGGGTCAGGGCCAGGCGTCGTTGCAGGACATCCGGGTTGTCGGTGAGTGGTCGGGCGAATTCGGTGTGAATGACGCCCGGGCTGATGGCGTTGACCCGAATGTTCGAGGGCCCCCATTCCACCGCCAGGTTGCGCGCCAGTTGCGCAAGGCCTGCCTTGGAGAGTCCGTAGAGACCCAAGCCTTTGTTGCCGCGCACACCGGCAATGCTGGCCATCAGTACCACGCTGCCGCCGCCCCCTTCGGCCATGGCCGGTAGCAACGCACTGGTCAGCCAGACAGCACTGCGCAGGTTGACGGTGAAGGTGAGCTCCCACTCGGCAGCGCTGGCGGTCGCCAGCGGCCCCATGTGGGGGGCGACACCGGCGTTGCACACCAGGGCATCGAGGCGCCCGAAATGGTCCAGGCAACGATGTGCCAGTACTTTCACCTGCTCGGCGTCACGCAGGTCG
Organism: Pseudomonas sp. Tof1; assembly: GCF_055390395.1. NCBI lineage: Bacteria > Pseudomonadati > Pseudomonadota > Gammaproteobacteria > Pseudomonadales > Pseudomonadaceae > Pseudomonas > Pseudomonas sp. Tof1. The sequence continues at coordinate 4,265,354 of NZ_AP024344.1, forward strand.
GCCACCAGGGTGATGGCCTCGATTCCCTCCTGCTTCAACTGCACCCGAGCCTGCGCACAGTCCTGGGCGCTTTCGCTGCTGATGGCAATACGTGCGCCGGCCCGACCGTACTCGCGGGCGATCGCCAAGCCGATACCACGGGTGGCGCCGGTAATGAGTGCGGTCTTGCCCGCCAGGGAGAACAGCTCGCTCATTGGACACCTGCCATCGCCGCCGGCCGATGACGACGCAGCCACCACAGGCACAACGGTGCCAGGATCAGTTGGCCGATTGCGATCAACCACAGCACGTTCGGCAGTTGCGCCGTCACACCGTCGGTCAGGGCCAGCACCAGCAGTGGGCTGGCAAACTCACCGGCGAAAATCGAAGCCGTGAAGCCGCCCGTGGCACGACCACGCTGATCGAAGCCAACTTGTTGCATCACCTGCGTAATCAGCGTCGGCAGTAGCAGGCCGACACCCAGGCCATTGATCAGCACCGCCAGTACCACGGGGGCATGGCTGCTCGAGAAGGCCATCAGCGCGCCGCCCAAGCCCGCCGTAGCGAACCCCAGGGCCAGCAGCTTCGCCGCCGGCAGGCGACCCAACCGGCGAAAAGCCAGTGCACCGACCAGCACGCCCAGTTGATTGGCGCCCATGGTCAAGCCAACTTGTTGCGGTGCGTCGACGTGCAGGAGTTGCAGCAGGTAACCCACCTGCACCGGCACGATGAACAGGCTGACACCGGCCAGGCCCGTGAGCAGGTACAACGGCGCCAAGGCCGCCCACGCAAAGCGTGTCACGCAGGTCGAGTCAGGTTGGATACGATGGGCCCGAGGCTCCCAGAGCAGCGCGGCCATCAACGGCAGGCACAACAGGCCCACGGCGTAGAGCGTGAACGGCGTACGCCAGCCACTTTCACCCAGCGCCCCCCTACCCCCATGAACACCGCAGCCGACAGCGAGGTCACCACCATCTGCAAGGCGAACAGCCGCTCCCGGCGCTGCCCCTCGAAGTAATCGCCCATCAGCGTGGTGCAGCAGGTCATGATGCCGGCCTCGGCCAAGCCAATACCGGCACGGCTGGCCACGATCAGGCCCAGTGAGTCCAGCCACAGCGGCACTATTCCGCAGAGGCTGTACAGCAACATGCTGGCCAACAGCAGCGGGCGGCGGCCAATACGGTCCGCCAGCACGCCAGCCAGCGGCGCCAGCAAGGCGATCACCAGGGCTGGCAGCGTGAGGGCCACCGGTACCAGCACAGCAGCACCGGGCGTCTCGGCGAAATGCGCCTGCATGCGTGGCAGCACCGGTGCAATCAGCACCGCGCCCAGCACGGGCAGGCAACTGCCGAACAGCAACAACAAGGCTTGCGCGTTACCCGCAGTGCGTTCAGCGCCCATGACTCACCTCCTCAAGCGTGCGCAGGCGGGTGCAGTGACGAACCGGGTCGACGCGCTGCTCGTGCAGCCGGGCCCTCTGCTCCTGAACCGGCAACACCGGCTCCACCTGCGTCCGGGGTTGCTGACGCGGCAACAGGAAGTAGGCCAGTGCCGGCAGCAGGATCAACGCCCCCACCATGTTCCAGATGAACATGAAGGCCAGCAGCACGCCCATGTCGGCCTGGAACTTGATCGGCGAGAAGATCCAGGTTCCCACGCCAATGGCCAGGGTGACGCCGGTGAGCATCACCACCTTGCCGGTGAACAGCAGAGCCCGGTAATAAGCCTCGGACAGGCTCGCGCCCTGGCGCAACTGGGCCAGCACGATGCTCATCACGTAGAGTGCATAATCCACGCCGATACCCACGCCCAGGGCGATTACCGGCAGCGTCGCCACCTTCACGCCCATGCCCAGCGCCACCATCAGCGCCTCGCAAAGAATCGAGGTCAGCACCAGCGGCAGTACCGCGCAGAGCACCGCCCGCCAAGAGCGGAAGGTCACCAGGCAAAGCAGGATCACCGCGCCATAGACCCACCAGAGCATGTCGCGGTTGGCCTGCTTCACCACCTGGTTGGTCGCCGCCTCGATGCCGGCGCTGCCAGCCGCCATCAGAAAGGTCGCCTGCTCGCTGTCGTTGGCCTTGGCAAAGGCCTGCACGCTGTCGACGACCCGCGCCAGGGTGTCGGCCTTGTGGTCGGTCAGGTAGGCGTAGAGCGTGAGCAGGCTGCAATCATCGTTGTACAGCCCACGCGGGGCGTTGGCGGTGACCATGTTCAAGGTCGCCTGGTTGTTCACCAACTCGTACCACTTCGGGTTGCCTTCGGACAGGCCGACCAGCACCCGGCGATTGAGCAGCGCCAGCGAGTTGGTCGAGTCCACCCCCGGCAGGCCACGCAACTGCCAGTCCAGGTCATCCACCCGTTTCAGGGTGTCGTAGGCCGAGCAGCCGCCAGGGGCCGTGCGCACCATCACGGCGAAGACGTCGCTGCTGGCGCCGTAATGCCGGGCCATGAAGGCGTTGTCCCGGTTGTAACGCGAATCCGCCCGCAGTTCGGGGGCACCGGCGTCGAGATCCCCCACCTTCAGGTGCAAGCTCACGGCGTATCCGCCGGCGGCCATCAGCGCGGCCAGGGCGATGCAGGCTGCAGCCCAGCGGCGACGGGTGAACAGGTCCAGAAAGCGCCACAGCGCCTGCCTGCCTGCCCCGCTCGCCTCGGCCTCTTCGGCCCGCAGGCTGCGACGTGCCGCGCGGGCACTGACGCCCACGTAGGACAGCAGCACCGGCAACAGGATCAGGTTGGTGAAGATCAGCACCGCCACCCCCAGGCTCGCGATAACCGCCAGGTCCTGGATCACCTGAATCCGGATGATCATCAGCACGGCAAACCCCACCGCATCGCACAACAACGCGGTGAGCCCGGCCAGGAACAGCCGGCGGAAGGTGAAGCGCGCCGCCACCAGGCGATGCATGCCGCGGCCGATGTCCTGCATGATGCCGTTCATCTTCTGCGCGCCGTGGCTCATGCCGATGGCAAACACCAGGAACGGCACCAGCACCGAGTACGGATCGAGTTCGTAGCCCAGCAGTGGCAGCAGGCCGAGCTGCCAGATCACCGCCACCAGCGAGCAGATCACCACCAGCGCGGTGCTGCGCACGCAGCGGGTGTACCAGTAGAGCACCGCGGCAGTGATCGCGATGGCGGCGGCAAAGAACAGCAGGATCTGCTTCAGGCCGTCGATGAGGTCGCCCACCACCTTGGCGAAGCCGGTGATGTGAATCTCCACGCCCTGTCCTTCAAAGCGCTCACGCAGCGCCTCGAGCTCATGGGCGAAAGCGGTGTAGTCCAGCGCCTGGCCGTCCGGCGTTTTGTCCAGCAGCGGCACGTAGAGGATGCTCGAACGCTGATCAAAGGCCACCAGTTGGCCGATCTCGTTGGAGCGTTCCACGTTACGCTTGAGTGCCTGCAGGCTCGCTTCACCGCCATCATAGCCGTCGGGGATCACCGGGCCACCTTCCAGGCCCTCCTCGGTCACGCCGGTCCAGCGGGTGGACGGTGTCCACAGCGACTTCATCGCCGCGCGGTCCACGCCCGGTAGCAGGTACACCGCGTCGTTGAGCTGCTGCAGGCTGCGCAGGTAGTCCTTGTCATAGAGCGTGCCGCGCGGGTTGGCCACGGCAATGCGCACCGCGTTACCCAGGCCGGCCAGTTCCTGGCGATGCTCCAGGTAGTTGTGAATGAACGGGTGGTCACCCGGAATCATCTTCTCGAAACTGGCGTTGAGGGTCAGGCGCGAAGCCTGCCAGCCCAGTAGCAGAGTCGCGGCCAGGCACAGCAGCAGAACCAGCGCACGATGGTTGAACAAGGCACGTTCCAGCAGCGAACCGGAGGTGCTGTCGAAGTCATCGAGACGGCCGCTGGACGGCGCAGGAGAGTTCGTGGCGTGCATGGCTCAGTCCGTCGTGGTGGAGTGGGAGGAAGGCGTCAGGCGGCGGGCACCGGCCATGCCAACGGCGACAACGGCCCCATCGGCGGCCAGGGTCGCGGCGCTCAGCGGCAGCCCCTCGGACACCGGCAAGGGCTGCGCGGTGAAGTGATCGAGATCACTGCGCAGTAATATTCCCGCCTGGCTGGCGAGCAGCAGTTGGTCGCCGGCCACGCGAATGCCGTTGAGCGAAGCGGGAACGGGATTGGCCAGGGCATGGAAGCTGGCGCCCGCGTCATCGGAGGCAAACAGCGAACCGCGCAGCCCACCGACCAGCAGCCGACCGTCGGGCAGCACGCTGGCTGCGAAGTAGCTGCCGTCGTAAGGCCCCTCAAGGGCCTCGAAATGGGCACCACCGTCACGCGAACGCAGCAGCAGGCCCTGCTCGCCGGCGATGTACAGGTCGGCGCCCTGGCGCGCCAGGGCATAGAGATGCAGCCCGCGCGGATTCGGTAACCGGTCCATGCTCGACTGCCAGCTGTGCCCGCCGTCGGCGGTACTCAGGGCCAGTCCATAGGCGCCCACGACCAGGCCGTGCCGTGCGTCGGCAAAACTCAGGGCCAGCAACGGCTTGTCGGCACCGTCGGCCAGCAGCCGTTGTGCGGCGCCGACGCGGTTGGCGTCGCCGGAAGCCTCGGCGGCCTGCAGCTCCAGGGCGGCGGCGCGCTGCCCATCAAGCTGCAAGGCCCAGTGCTCACCGCCATCTTGCGTGTACAGCACTACCCCGGCGTGACCGACCGCCCAGCCGTGGTGTTCATCCACGAACTGCACGGCGGTCAGGCTGACGCTCACCGGTACCTGCGTGGCCTGGCGCCAGGTCGTGCCGTTGTCATCGCAGAGCAGCACCACACCGCGCTCGCCCACCGCCACCAGGCGCTGGCCGGCCCGGGCCACATCCAGCAGCACCGCGCGCAGTGCCTGGGGACCTTGCAGCGCGGGCTGCGCCAGGATATTCACACTGTTCCCGGCAAAAGCCGGGGGCAGCCCGCAACAGGCCGCGAGCAGCCAGCCGTAGAGGATCTTCTTCATCGCACGCAACCTTTATTCTTGTAGTCGGTACAGCCGCAGCAGGAGGTGCCCCCCCTCAGCGCACACCCTCGCCCGCCATGGCGTCGGCGGTGAACACCGAGTCCTTGTAGGGCGGCACGATGCGGTACTGCTCGTTCTTGCCGGCGAACAGGTCGCCCGCAAACCAGGCACCCGAGAGCAGGTCGTAGAAGCCGTTGGTGAGGGTCACGACGCCGGGCAGGTCAGGCAGCACCACGGGCGAAGTCCAGACCACCTTGGCCAACTGGTTGCGCGCGTCGTAACGCTCACCCAGTACGGCAGCCCAGGTGTCCTCGTCGAGGTAGTAGGTGCTCCTGGGCATCACATGGCGCTGTCCACTCTTCAACGTCGCCTCCACCACCCAGACGCGATGCAGCTCCCAGCGAATGACTTGGGGACTCAGGTGATGCGGGTCGAGCAGTGCTTCGGCGTTGGCCGCCGTGAAGACCTTGTTGGCGTTGTAGGGGATGTACATTTCCTTCTTGCCTACCAGCTTCCAGTCGAAGCGGTCGAGACGGCCGTTGAACACGTACAGCTCGTCGAAACTCATGACCCCGGCGGTGGCAGGTGTGGGGGTGTCGCAGCAGGCATTGGGCAGGCGGCGCACCCGGCGCTGGCCCGGCAGATAGGTCCACACCGCGGCCTTGTCGGCGTTGAGGTTTTCAAGGCCGGTGATGGCTTCGCCAGCCCGCAGCGGCGGGCCGTCGTTGGTCATGCGGATGGACCAGAACACGCCCTTCTCGCCACTGCCGCCAGGCAGGTACCAGGGCATCTGCAAATCGGAGCGCGAGTCGTTGGTCAGCACGTGCTTGCCGTCGGCGGTGGTCAGGTACTGATTGAAGCTGGCGTGCCAGGAGGCACCCCGCCAGCGCAGCAGGTGGTTCCACATGGCTTCCACGCCATTGGCCGGAATCGGGAACGGAATACCCCCGGACGCGCCTTCCGGCATCGGGCCTGCCGGGCCATCGACCAGCTTGCCTTGGGTCGCGTTGGCAAAGGTGGCGTCGTACACCGATTGCGGCGCGGCGGCGCTGCGATGGGTGGGGTAGACCTGCAACCGGTAGCTGTCCGGGTACTTCTTCAGCATCGCCTGGATGCCCGGGGTCAGCTTGTCGGCGTACTGCGCCATGTTCTGCGCGGTGATGGTCAGTTGTGGCTGCTCGCTGGCGAACGGATCGCCACGCTTGCCGCCGTCCTTGTAGGCCGGGTCGACCTGGGTGTAGCCACCGGTCCAGGCCGGAATACTGCCGTCGGCATTACCGGCCCGCTCGCCACCGAGCGGTGTCAGGGTGGTCCTGAGCTTGCCCGCCTCTTCGGCAGAGACGGCGGCCAGGGCGCCGTGGGCAAACAGCAGGGAAGCACTCAGGGCAGTGAGCAGGCAAACGACTTTCTTGTTGTGTTTCATCGGGTAATCCTCGGTCAGAAGGTACGGCTGACGGTGAAGGCGATGAAGTCGCGGTCTTTGAGCGACTGTTCGAAGGTGTAGTGGCTGTTGGCGTCGAGGAAGGTGTTCTGCGGGCCGTAGTAATGCGTGTAGGTCAGGCCCAGGTTCCAGGTGTTGAGGTAGTTGCCCTTCAGGCCAATGTTCAGGTCCCCACCGTGGTCGCTGCCAAAGCCGGTTCCCAACGCCATGGAGGCGCCATGGGTGTAGCTGGCACCGACCGGCACGGACAGGTCGAGGCCGGGCAGGATCTGCCGGTACATCGGCTCGAAAACCAGGCGCAGGCTGGTGGCGTCGCGGTCGGCGTTGGGGTCGACAGCATCGGCGTTCTGGCTGATGCTCATCACCCGGTTCCAGGCGATCTCACCGAGGAAGCTCGATTCGGGAGCGATGAAGTTCGGCTCCAGGCTCGCCAGCCAGGAGAAGTTGGCGTGCAGCGTGCGGCCTGTGGCGTAGAGCGGGTCGTCGCTGTTGTTGATCGCCTCACCGACGAGCAAGGCATGCTGGTTGGTCGAGGCCAACGGCTGGTTCCAGCGGGTGGACAGCTCACCGGCGATGTTGAAGTTGCTCAGGGTCGTGGAGAAGCTCGCCCCCAAGGCCTCGATGCCTTCGGGGTAGACCCAGTAGAATTCGCCGGCCTTGCCGGTGACCGGGTTCAGATTGGCGAAATCGGGGCGCACGTTGAGCTGCGGCGACTTGTCGTGGAAACGGATGGCATAGACACCCCAGTCCACGGTTTCGGTGCGCCAGCGCAGTTGCACCCCGCCCTGCCCCGAGTCCTTGGCCTTCTTGTCCTGGCCACGGTAGAACGCCAGCGGCTGACCGCCCGGCATGACCGCGCTGCCCACGTACATGCGCTCGCCGCCGTCGCCGAAGAAATCATCGTTGGAGAAATAGCTGCCGGCCGCCGGCAGGCGGTTGGCCTCCCACTCGAACTGGTAGTAGGCGCCCAGGGAAACGTCGGGGGTCAGTTGCAGTTGACCGGACATCTGCCTGACCGGCCGGATCAGTTCCTTGAACTGGGTATTGGGCACCGACAGGCCCTTGACCACATCCACCGGCGCCATGCCGCCGGCAATGCCGTTCATGCCGTAGAACAGGCTCTCGCCCCATTGCATGGCGTATTGGCCCAGCCTTCCGGACACGGGTCTGTCGCCAATCTCGGTCTTGCCGAAGATAAAGGCGTCGAGCAGCTCGCCCTTGCGCCCGTGCAGGGTACGGGTGTCGTCGGTGAACGTGTCGTGGCCGACCGAATAACTGTTGGCCCGGCTGGGGTCACTGTTGTCGGTGCCCTGGTTGTAGACATCGTCATACCAGGCCGCACCGCTGACCCGCGCACCGACGTTGCCATAGGTGATATCGAACTCCGACAGCAAATCCAGGCGGTTGGAGATCAGGCCCTTGTCAAAGTTGCGATCGCCATCGTCCAGGTTCAGGGCGGTCTGCCCTTCGGTGAGCTGGCTGCTGGCGTGCTGGGTGCGCCAGGCGGCGCTGTACTTGAGGGTATTGTCCCAGCGCACCCGCAGGTCGGGGTTGCCGGTGTCGATTTCAAAAGCCTGGGCCTGGCCTGCAGCCAGTGCAAGCAGCGCCAGGGTCATGGGTTTGAGCGGCGGCAGCGGCCGCACGGTTGCACCTTTGCGAGTCAACATCGGGGCTTCCTCTTTCTTGTTCTTGTACGTCGGTGTTGGCGTAAGGTCCGGCGCGCCAGCAAGGCAGGGAACACCGGCTACGGGCATTCAGATGGGTCGTGCGGTGACCTCCAGCATCTGCTTGACCAGGCCGATGCGGTCGAAGGACGGGTCACGCTGGACCTCCTTCTCGCCCGCGAGCAGGGACATGTCGCTGATGAACTTGCAACGCTCGAAACGGCGTGCCATGAAACGCTGCAACTGCTCGTCCAGGCCGCCACCGGCCGTGATTTCCTCGGCCAGCACCACGGCATCCTCGATGGCCATGCCGGCGCCCTGTCCCAAGTGCGGCGTGGTGGCATGGGCGGCATCGCCAATCAGCAGGACACGCCCGCGATACCAGGGCTCGTCGACGAACACGGCTTCCAGCGGTTTGTAGACGACCTCGGCACTGTCGCGGACCTGCTCGCGCAACTCGCCAATCAGCCCACCGAAACCGGCCAGGCGCTGGCGCAGGCCATCGGCCAGGCTGGCGGGCTCCATCCAGGGGTTGCCCGGTTCGTGGGAGGTGGTGAACAGGTACATCAGGTCGTCGGCCAGGGGCACCAGGCCGGCGTTGCCCGCAGGCCCCTGATAGTTGGCCAGATGGTCGATGCCGGCGGCCCGGGGAAAGTTGTAGCGCCATACCGACTGCCCGGTGAAATGCGGCCGGTAGCGGTCGCCGAACAGCAGCCCACGTACCTTCGAGAACAGCCCGTCGGCACCGACCATCAGCGCATAGCGGCCCTGGCTGCCGTCGCTGAACAGCACGTCCACGCCACTGGCTTCCTGCTCGAAGCTCTCCACCGAGGTGCCCAGGCGCACCCGGGTGCCGAGTTCGATGGCGGTTTCGCTCAACACCTTGTGCAGAGCACGGCGGGAGATGCCGACGTTGGCCGGGTACTGCGGGCCGGCCAGGCGCTGTCCGGGAATACGCGCCAACTGCTGGCCCTGGGTGGTGTAAATGGCCACGTCCTCGAAGGCGTAGGCCGCATCAAGGTAGGCGTCGAGCAGGCCCAGGCGGTGCATTTCGCGCACGACGTTGCTCTGCTGGATGATGCCGACGCCGTAGACGGTCCACTCGGTTTTCAGTTCGACCAGGTCGACCGCAATGCCCTTGCGGCGCAGGGCAATGGCAGCGCACAGCCCGCCAATTCCGCCGCCCACGATCAGCACGTTGTTCACAGTATTCATGGCATGTCTCACGTCTTGTTCTTGTTGTCCGCCCCGTCATGCGTGGCGGCCGTTTCCTGTGCCTGGGCACAGCTTCCCGGCAGCGCCGGGTTTTGACCAATCGAGTCCTGGGATGCGACCTATCGCGCGGCGCGATAGGTCAGCGTTCCAACTGAGCCAGCGGCAATAGCAGCCAGCCGTCCACCTCACGGTGCTCCAACGCGTGCAGCACATCGCCGCGGCAAGGGCCGTGGACACAGGTGCCGTCGTCCGGCCGAAAGCGCGCCCCGTGGGCGTAACAGATCACCCACTGGCCATCGGCACTGAGAAAGCGGTCCTTGCGGTACTCCAGGGGCACCAGCAGGTGCGGACAGAGGTTGCGGTAGACCCGCACCTGTCCCTGATGCCGCAGGGCAAACAGGCTGTCGGCGCCCCGGCCCTGCGGGTCGAAGCCACGGGCCTGGCCATCGCCCAGCGCCTCGAGCGGGCACAGTGCTACGCAGCCCACGACCTAGTCCTTCCTGGGCGGCGGGCCACCGGGTGCCCACTTCTCCCGGGAGGTAAACAGGAACAGTTGCGAGTTGTCCGCCGACATCGGCGCCTGGCGCGCGCCCCAGTCGTCGTCATGCTTGTCCATGTCGGCGTCGTACTCGATGTGGCAGCCCAGCGGGCTGTTGAAGTACCAGAACCAGTTGGAGCCCAGCAGGTGCCGGCCCGGGCCCCAGAAGCTGGTCCAGCCCTTTTGCTGAAAACGGGTGCCGGCCAGCAGCACTTCGGTGCCGCTGCCCATGTGGAAGGTGAAATGCTCGCAGCCCTGCATGTGCGGCGGAGTCTGGATCATGAACAGGCAGTGATGGTCGTCCATGCCCGCCGTGCGCATGAAAGGACCGACTCCCACGAAACTGTCGGTGGTGACGAAGCCCAGGCGGTCGCGATAGAACGCTTCACCCTTGGCAGCGTCGGGTACGAAATACACCACGTGGGACAAGGTGCGCGGCTGCGCCGGCATGTCCGGGGTAATGCCCAACTGGTTGAGGGGACGTTGCGGCGCGCTGCCAGGCGCATTGGTGAGGTCGGCCGGCGCGTCGAAGGCCCGGCGGCACGAGACCTGGAAGGCGATGGCAAAGCCCAGGTCATCGACGGTATGCAGCACGCCGTGAGCATCGCGGCGCAGTTCGCGGTCACGCCCCAGTTCATCGGCGATGGCCTCCAGCTCCTGCGCCGAGGCCACGCCATAAACCGTCTCGCGCAATGACGGGGTCGGGCCCAGGGCCTGCGGCAGGCTCGGGTCGTCCCCGCGGCGGATGATGATCGCGGTGCCGTCCAGGGCCTCGAAACGCCCACCGTCGGCCTCCAGATCGGTGGCCGTCAGGCCGTAGTCACGCAGGCAATCGGCACAGGCCTGGATATCGTCGACGCCGAACACCAGCGCGTCGAGTCCAAGAATGTTCATGGCTACCACTCCGTTGAAATTATTATGGGGCGCCAGGCAGGTCGCCCGGTAAGGGGTCTGGCGACGGCAGGTCGCTCGACTGGAGCGCAGGTTGAAGGCTGTCGGGGCTGGCTGACCAATCGCGTGTCAGGATGCGAGGCATCGGCAATTGCGATACCTGTACGCCAGCCCATGGCGTGGGCTGTTGGCTCATTCGGGCAGCGAATGGGTCTTGACGTGCGGGTCAGGGAGCCGGAAGGTATCGCGAAAATAACTACAAGAACCGTGAGCCATCGCCATGCGCTTTCACCACCTGGATCTGAACCTGCTGGTGGCCCTGGATGTCCTGCTCGAGGAGCAGAACATCACCCGAGCTGCCGAACGCCTGCACATGACCCAATCGGCCACCAGCGGTGTGCTGGGGCGTTTGCGGACCTTCTTCGAGGACGAACTGCTGGTGCAGGTCGGCCGCAAGATGCAGCCCACGCCGTATGCGCTGGAGCTGGCCAAACCGGTGCGCGAGGTGCTGTTGACCATCCGCTCCTCGATCACCGCCAAGCCGGTGTTCGAACCGGCCAGCAGCAAGCGGCACTTTCGCCTGGTGACCTCGGACTACCTGATCAGCGTGCTGTTCGCCCAGGTCATCCAGAACATCCACCGCGAGGCGCCGCACATTACCTTCGAAATGGTCAGCCCTGGCGACAACAGTGCCGAATTGCTGATGCGCGGCGAGGTCGACATGATGATCGTGCCCGAGCGCTACCTCATCGAGGGCCACCCGGCGCAACTGCTGTTCGAGGAAGACCATGTCTGCGTCGTCTGGCGGGACAACCCCGAGGTCGGTGACCAACTGACCCTGGAGCAGTACATGGAAATGGGGCATATCTCGGTGGGTTTTGGCCGCAACCGGCACCTGAGCATCGAGGACTGGTTCATGAGCCAGTACGGTTTCAACCGCCGCCTGGAAGTGATCACCAACGATTTCAACACCCTGCCGCAGTTGCTGGTGGGCACTCAACGCATCGCCACCATGCACCGCCGACTGGCCGAACTCTACGCGGGCTACCTGCCGCTGCGCATCCTGCCACCACCGGTGAAAGTCCCGGTGATGCGCGAATTCATGCTGTGGCACCGCAGCATGGACGGCGACTCCATGCACCGCTGGCTACGTGAGCGCATCGGCGACTTCATCCAGCGCGCCGACCAGCACCCGGCGCCCCTTCGCGCCACCGCCTGAGCCCCACTCATCGCCTCGACCGTCGCTACGGCGGCGGGGCATCGCGTTTGGCGATACCTCGCATCCCGACTCACGATTGGCCCCCGCCTGCCCGGCCTGCGTACCTTGATCGTGGAACCGCGCCCTGCGTGCCTGCCGCAGTTCAACGGCGCCGGACTCAACGACCGCAGAAGGACAATAAGAATGTTCCGTTACTTCCCCACCAACTACGTCTGGAATCTCTCGGTGGACCTGGCCATCGAGATGGGTGCCCGCCTGGGTGAGATCGAGGCAATGTGCGCCCCGCTGCAGGAGGCCGCCAAGCAGCCCGACGCCGCCGGCACCCAGGCTTTTCGCGAAACCTGGTCGAAAATGGCCGACAAGCTGTGCGCCCTGGCCGAAGAGGATGAGGCCGCCGGCCGCCGCCTCTCCGCTGGCGAGAAGTACAACCGCGCCGCCACCTACTACCTCACCTGCGAACGCCTTCAAGCCCACGGCGCGCCGGGACGCGCCGAGCTGTACCAGCGCTTCCTGGAGACCTTCGCCCGTGGCATCGACCTGTCCAGGGAAAATTGCGAACGGGTGGAAATCCCTTATGAAGGCCAGTGCCTCTCAGGCCTGTTCGTACGCGCCGAGGGCGTGAGCGGCCCTGCGCCGCTGCTGGTTCAGGTCAATGGCCTGGACTCGACCAAGGAGATGAAATACCGCGTTGGCCTGCCCGCCTGGCTGGCCAGGCGCGGCGTATCGTCGTTGATCATCGACCAGCCCGGTACCGGCGAAGCGCTGCGTCTGCACGGTCTGACGGCCCGTTACGACAGCGAGCACTGGGCCAGCCGCGTGGTGGACTGGCTGGAGACCCGCCCCGAGGTCGATCCCAAGCGTATCGGCCTGGAGGGCGTGTCGCTGGGCGGCTACTACTGCCCGCGCGCCGTGGCCTTCGAGCCGCGCTTTGCCTGTGGCGTGGTCTGGGGCGCCAACCATGACTGGCGCGATGTGCAGAAGCGCCGCCTGGAGAAGGAAGGCAACTTCCCGGTGCCGCACTACTGGGCACACGTGCGCTGGGTCTGGGGGGCGAATGACATGGACGAGTTCATGCGCATCGCCGAACACGTACACCTCGACGGCGTGCTGGACCGTATCCGCGTGCCGTTCCTGGTCACTCACGGCGAGAAGGACTCGCAGATCCCGCTCAAATGGGCACATCGCACCTACGAGCAATTGGTGAACAGCCCGAAACGCGAGCTGAAGATCTTCACCGAGCGCGAAGGTGGCGTGCAGCACTCCAGCTTCGACAACAGCATCAACGCCGGCCACTACATCGCCGACTGGGTGGCCGAGACCCTGGGCGGTCATACCGCCTGACAGGTTGCACGCAAGGGGACCTGCGCAAGGTTCGTGCAGGTCGCCCCGCTGCGCCTTTGTTGATCGGCAACAAGTCCGGTGGTGTGCACGTAGAGCAGCTCATCGTCGAACGGCTCATGCAGCCGGGCATGGTCCTGCTCGACCAGGGCGCGCTGGCGCTCGGTTTCCAGGTTCAGCAACAGATCGTGAATCGCCTTCATGGGATTGTCCTTGATAGTGGATTGGCGGGCGCATCCTCACCCCGCCTTGCCCTGCGGAAAAATCGCCATTGGCCATGCCAGGCATCACCACTCCCGATACCCGCCCTTGACGGGCCTTTGCCACGGGCGCCCCCAACCCATACACGGCTCTGCGCCAGGTATCGATGGCATCGATGGCTGGCCATCGACAGCATCTGATGGTGCTGGGTCGCACCGCCAGCCTAGCCTGCCGGCCAACAACAAGACGAGGAGACCACCCATGGGCACCCTGCACCTGCACTGCTCCACCCTGTTCGACGGCACCGGCCTGCACACCCGCCGGCAACAGACGCTGATCATCGAAGGCGGCGTGATCCGCCATGTCGGGCCAACGTCGGAGGCGCCCCGCCCGCAACCCGGTGACCGCGAAGAACATGGCCACTTCGTCATGCCGGGACTGGTGGATGTGCACACCCACCTGGCATTCGGTAACGCCCAGAGCGAGGAAGACATCGACATCTGGACCAGCGACGAATTTCGCGCCTTGCGCGGGCTGTTCTTCGCCCAGCACGTGCTGGCCGCCGGCGTGACCTCGATGGTCTGCCCCGGCGACAGCGGTCAGCTCAGCATCGCCGTGCGCAACACCGTCAACGCCGGGTTGTTCGAGGGCCCGCGTATCGCCGCCAGCAGCCGGGTGATCACCAACCGGCAGAGCCTCAACGACTGGTTTCCCAGCCGGGTCGGCGCCCCGGAGTATTTCACCGCCGCTCTGGTCACCAGCCGCACCGAAGCCATCGCACAGATCCGCAAGCAGGCCAAGGATGGGGTGGACCTGATCAAGATCGCCATGGACGGTACCCACCGGCGCCCCAACGGTGAAATCATCGCCGCCTTCACCGCCGATGAAACCCGCGAAATGGTCGATGAGGCCCACCGCCTGGGGTGCCGTGTCGCCACCCACGCCTACGGCCGAGAAGCGGTGATGTACGCGGCCAAGGCCGGTGTCGACCTGGTGTTTCACGCTTTCTACATGGACGACGCCTGCATCGAGGCGCTGCTGGAGGCCGGCAGCGTGCTGGCCCCGACCCTGACCTTCCCGCAGAACACCGTGGACTTCTGCCAGCCTCACGACCCCGCCATCACCACCGGCTATGCCGGCTACTGTGCGCGCACGCTGGAGCTGGGTACGCCGGTGCTCAAGCGCGCCAAGGCCGCCGGTATTCCCTTCGCCTGCGGCAGCGACAGCGGCTTTGCCGTCACGCCCTACGGTGAATGGCACGCGCGCGAGCTGGAGCTGCTGGTGCGGCGCCTGGACTTCACCCCGGCCGAAGCGCTGTTTGCCGCCACCCACGTCGGTGCGCGCCTGATGCCCAAGGGCGAGTCCCTCGGTACCCTGGAAGTGGGCAAGCAGGCCGACCTGCTGATCCTGGACGGCTCGCCCCTGGACGACATTCGTATCCTGCAGGATCGCCAGCGCCTGCAGGCCGTCTACAAGGCCGGCGAGCCGGTACGCCTGCAACGCACCGCCTACAACCCCAAGCAGGTGTCGGACTTCAACTCGCTGAAATGGACCGACCTTTACACCCGCGATCGCGTGGCCGAACTCGGTAAATGGAGCCTGTGAATATGATCGTCCTTGATTTCGAACGGGCCGCGCGCCTGGCTGCCTCGACCCTGCGGCATGCCCGCGCGCTGGGCGTGCGTCCGCTGGCTGTCGCCATCCTCGACGCTGCGGGCCATCCCCTGGCCGTGCTGCGTGATGAACAGGCGAGCTTTCTGCGCCCACAGATCGCCACCGGCAAGGCCCGCGGCTGCCTGGGCCTGGGCTTCGGCGGACGGGAGCTGGCGCGCCGCGCCCAGGCCATGCCGGCGTTCTTCGATGCCATCAACAGCCTGACCGGCGGCGACGTCATCCCCGTGGCCGGCGGCCTGCTGTTGCGCGATGACGAAGGGCAACTGCTGGGCGCCATGGGTGTCAGCGGAGATACCTCGGACAACGATGAGCGTTGCGCGCTGCTGGCAATCGAGGAGCTTGGCCTGGTTGGTGACACCGGCGATCTTCAGTCCTGAGCGAGCGCCGCGGCCTGCTCCGTCAGCACCTGACGGAGCCAGGTCAGCGCCGGGTCATTGGCCTGCTGCGGGTGCCATTGCAAGACCTGTTGAGCCCCTGGAAAAGCGATCGGCGACGGCCAGACCCGCAACGGATAGCGCCGTGCCAGCGCCTCGGCCTGGCGGCGAAACAACGTCGAGATACGCGGCGTGCCGACGACGAACTCGGCCATCAGGGCAAAGCTCTGCACCGCCACCACGACCCGCCGTTCGATGCCCATGTCGCGCAGGTACTGGGTGTCCAGCGAGAGGTTCTGGCCATCGGTGAACTCGCGCACCACGTGGCCGGCCGCGCAGTAGTCCGCCAGGTCCAGGCCCGCCTGATAAAGCGGTTCGTGCGCGCAGACGATGCAGCAGAGTTCGTCCTGGAGCAGGGAGGTGTGTGGATAGCGGGTGTTGAGGCGCCGCTGCGGCACAATCACCAGGTCGCTGCGGCGATAATCCAGTGCCTCGGCCACCACATCACCCTCACGCGGCAGTGGCAAATCGCGAACCACCAGCGATGCATCGGGCGCCAGGCGGGCCAATGTGCGGCTGACCGCCGGTACCAGGGTAGCGGACACATAGTCCGAGGCCACCAGCACGAAGCGTCGGTCGCAGCGGGCCGGCTCGAAGGCCAGGGACATTTCCACCACTTCGCCCGTCAGGCTCAGCAGCTCGCGCACCTTGGGTGTCAGTTGGCGGGCCAGGGCACTGGGCTCAAGGCCACGCCCGAGCGGCACCAGCAGCGGGTCCTGAAAGTGCTCGCGCAAACGCCCCAGCGCCGCACTCGTCGCCGATTGGCCAAGGTTGAGACGCTGTGCCGCCCGGCTGACACTGCGCTCTTCGAGCAGCACATCCAGGGCGACCAGCAGGTTGAGATCCAGACGTCGGTAGCGCATGGAGGGAGTTATACCTGTGTGCCAGGTCTGGAGGGGGCGTGTTTTGCGTTACCTGGTATCGGCGTTGGCGATAGCTGCCCTTACTCCTTCACCCTTGGATGCGGGTTGTCATAAGGCTGCTGCGTCAAAGCTCTTGAAGAGTCGATTGTGCACAACCTGCAAAATTACCACCGGAACTCGAAGCCGTTCAGATAGCACAGCACGGCGAAGACATCCTTTGCTCAGTAGCCCGCACGGCACAAGCACGGGGTGGGTGATTTCAGTGGCACTTCTGAAACACCACACTAGTGCAAAAAGTCATTTCCTGCGTATACTGGGCCCGTAAGGAACGCCCTTAAAGTTGTCAATCGACATGGTAGTCTAGTGCAATGCCTTTTTTTAAATGCTTTCAACCCCATCTAGCACTACAACACAAGTTGGCAGTTTCATTTATAACCTTGGCCTTGACCGTTGCAGGAGCCACACTATGGCGACAATCTCAAGTTCAAGCGACTACTATCCCAACATTCGTATCAGTCAGCCTCTCTGACATAGAAACCAATGTCACCGCACTAGGCAATTTACAACCAAAAAAATATGTCGATGTAGGGGCCCAAGTTTCAGGGCAGATCATGCAACTGCATGTACAGCCGGGAGATATTGTAGCCAAGGGTGAACTCCTTGTTGAGATTGATCCGAGCGTTTTAACCGCAGCGGTGGATGCTGGCCGGGCCTCCCTCAAAGCCCTAAAAGCACGATTATTAGATCAAAGGGCACAGCACTGGCTTGCATCTCAGCGATTGGCACGGCTTCGCGTGCTCGCCCAGAACGGTGCCACGAGCCTGGATGACCTACAAAGTGCCGAGGCGACGCTAACCTCTACCGGCGCTCAAATTGAACAACTTCAAGCTGAGATTGTGCAAACTTCAGCAACATTGAAAGCTGATGAAGCGAGACTGAGTTATACAAAAATCTATGCACCGATGGCAGGCACTGTGATCTCTGTTGATGCGCGGGAAGGCCAGACATTGAATGCCAATTATCAGACTCCCGATATTTTGCGAATCGCCGACCTGACAAAAATGACGGTCTGGACTGAAGTATCAGAAGCCGACATTGATAAGATCAAGCCTGGCATGCCCGCGCAATTTACAACCCTTTCTGATGATCAACGGCACTGGCAGGGCAAGGTGCGCCAGTTGCTACCTGCTCCGCCGGCTTCCATGGATATTGGCGCAAGCAAAGGCAAGATGCCAGCGAATAGCAAGGTGGTCGTATACACGGTACTGTTCGATGTTGATAACGCCGATACCGCGCTCTTGCCGCAAATGACCGCCCAAGTTGTCTTCACTCGCCAACTGGCAAAGAACACCTTGACCGTTCCTATTTCTGCATTGTCACTCACGGGGACTGGCCAGGATCAATACACTGCCCGCGTTCAGCAAGCTGATGGCAGCGTTGACGTTCGCCATGTTCGCATCGGCGTTCGCAATCGAGACACGGCCCAGGTGCTGGAGGGGCTGACACCTGGCGACGTCGTGCTGCAGAATGAAAATAACAAGACAGGCCCTAACGGATGACGGCCTTCAAAGCAGCAATGATCGATAACAGTGTCCCACTGATTGAACTGCGTGGTGTGCATAAAAGGTACGCGTCGCCTACAAGCATCGCCGGGGAATCTTCCGTCAGCTCGGACGTCTTACGCGGCATTGATCTGAACATCTACGCCGGAGAGTTCGTCGCGATCGTTGGCGCGTCAGGATCGGGCAAGTCAACGCTGATGAACATCATCGGCATGCTCGACAGCGCGAGCACCGGCACTTACCGCTTGAACGGAGAACTCACCGCTGACCTCGATAGCGACAAGACAGCCGCACTGCGCAGAAATACCTTTGGCTTCGTCTTTCAAAACTACCAATTGCTGTCGACGGAAACCGCCAGGGAAAATGTCGAACTCCCGGGACTCTACGCCGGACTGACCGCCACCGAACGTCGCACCCGCGCCATTGAACTGCTGCGACGATTGGGAATGGCTGAACGTATAGAACACAAACCCAGTCAATTGTCAGGCGGCCAACAACAGCGCGTGGCTATCGCCCGGGCACTCATAAATGGCGGGCACATCATACTGGCAGACGAGCCCACCGGAGCGCTCGATAGCAGCAGCGGCAGCGAAGTCCTCGGCATGCTCCACGAACTGTCAGAAAAGGGCCATACCATCATATTGGTAACCCACGATCCCAATGTCGCGGCTCAAGCTCAGCGAATTGTCGAGATCCATGACGGACAGATCGTGGGGACACTACCCAATCACGCCCGGCCCTCGCGCCATCTTCCGCTGAATCCGTGACCAAGCACCGCGTCGAGCACGATTATCAACACGCTCATATTTTTTTCGAACTCGCTAGAACTGCTTGGCGATCTTTGCATTTGAACCGCATCAGGGCCGGTTTGACGCTACTTGGAATCATCATAGGCGTCGCCTCGGTCATCATCATGCTAGCCGTGGGCAGTGGTGCACAGAGGCAGGTCATGGCCCAGTTCGACACGCTCGGCGTCAGAACGATGTTTGTATATACCAAGCCGTCCAGCACGCGCTCGGGAAGCGCACCGTTGACGCTAGAAGACGCCGAGGCCATCAGGAGCCTACCCAATGTTCAGGCCGTCGCGCCCTATAGCCAGGAGAGCGTGATAGTACGGCGCGGCAATATCGACCATGAAACCTATGGCGGCGGTGCCACCTCTGATTGTCCCAGCGTTCTGAATTGGAGCGTGTCGGAGGGAAAGCTCTTCAACGAGCAGGATTATCGCGGAACCGACCAAGTTGCGATCATTGGCCAGACGGTCAAGAAAGCCCTGTTTGCCGACGGTTCTTCTGCGCTAGGACAAACGATCCTGATTGATCGCGTTCCGTTTCTTGTCATCGGTGTCTTCTCCGCCAAAGGTCCTAGTGGGGGCGTGGATCAAGACAACCGGGTGACAGTCCCCTACCGCGCTGCGACGGCCCGGCTGTTCGGCCACCCTTATCCCGCCTGGATAGCCGTGCAGTTGCAGCAGATCGACAAGGCAAGCGAAACCATAGAATCAATTCAAAACACACTGGCACGCCAGAGGCGCACAAGGGATATCCAAGTCTGGAACCCGATCGAAACGGTCCAAGCCCAAGAAAATTCATCCCAGTCCATGACACGTATGCTCGGCCTAGTGGCGGCCATCTCACTGATCGTGGGCGGCATTGGTGTAATGAACGTCATGCTCATGAACATTCGGGAACGCATTCGCGAAATTGGCATGAGAATGGCGACCGGAGCCCGCCAAATAGATATTCATGCGCAGTTTTTGATAGAGGCGATAATGGTCACGACAATAGGCGGCATTATCGGTGTCGTCTCGGGAGTCGGCACCGTTCAGGTCTTGGAGATAATCGACGTTCCCGTTGAACTTTCGCTACTCGCTTGTCTGGGCGCATTAACCTGTGCCGTCCTGACCGGGCTTGTATTTGGCTTCATTCCGGCACGCAAAGCTGCGCGCCTCAATCCCGCGCACGCCCTATCCACGCATTGAATAAATGTCTTGATGGCATGAGTACTTTGCAGGGTATACATTACCTTCGATACGATTGAAGACTGGACCGAGTAAAAATGGACTTATCTGATCTTTCCTGCGGCACCGCAAAACTATGCTCCAGCGGCAACTGTCGTGACCTCTTCAAACTTGACCGCAGCGCTATCGAAGACACCTTCAAAAGCGCCGGCCTTTTGCTTTTCCGAGGATTCGAAACGTCTCCACAGATTTTCGAATCCTTCGCCAGCCAGTTTTCAAGCCAAACCATTATCAGCCCCGGCGAAGCCAAATTGGGCAGTGCCGTCGGCAGCGGTATGCAAATGATCGCCCGTGACGGCGCAGAGCAGGACCTTCATCAGGAAAATGGTGCGATTGCGTCGCGCCCTGAGCTGTTATGGTTTTACTGCGCAACCCCGGCAGCCAGCCAAGGCCAAACCACCTATGCGGACGGTATCGCGATATGGCAAGCCCTGGCGGCAGAAACCCGCGAGCGCTTCCTTGCTCAAAAGATCAAGTACTCCGACTGCCTTCCCCGAGAAGCATGGTTGACAGCAGATGGGTTTCTCGATGCCCGCATGCATGTGGGGTCACTGAGACTCAAGGGTTCCAGCGTGCGCTTCGATGACGATGACACGCTGATTCGAGAGTACATATCGCCTGCGGTTGTCTCCCCTAAATGGTGCCAGCAAGCCGCTTTCGTCAACAGCCTGCGAGGGCCCTACAATCACACGGTAACCTTCGAAGATGGTACGGCGATTCCACAGTGCGTCCTCGATGAAATCGATGACGTTCACCGAGCGCTAGTGCAGGAAGTTCATTGGCAGGCAGGTGACATCATGCTGATTGACAATACCCGCTACGTGCACGGACGTCGCGCGTTTCAATGCTCAGCCAGAACACACTACACCTTCATGTCGCTTGCTAACTTCTAAGGCCACTCCATGCGCAGCTACGAAATGCATTCCCAGTGTCCCGTCGGTTTCGCCAAAACCTTTTGTGACGCGTGTTCTGTTGAAATAGCGATCTCTGCTAATCGTTACCATTGCCTGCAACATCATAAAGATCTATGCGTGGCCTGCGCCCATGCTCTGCCAAACGGGCTTGCCAACCTCACATTATATCCAGGGATAAAGCCGCTAGTGGGGGCTCAGCGAGAGCAGGTGATCTCTGAAATGCGCGAAGACTTGGAAAATAATCAGACGTTCTCGGCCGCAGCGACATTTTTTTCAAACTATGCGCGCGCTATCCTATCGGGACATGTCGACCACCTTGGCCTTACTGAAGAGTCAACCTTGCAGGCCAAAGCCGCGTTGGAGAAGTTCATTCAACTGCGGGGCATGGGTCGATTTGTCGATTTCTTCGCACGAAAAGTCCTATCAGGAACCGTACTGAGCGGAGCAATGCAAGTTTTCTCCCAAGGCGTCAACGGTGCCAACCGCTGGAAAGGATTACCCTTGCTGAAAGGGGTATATGATTTCACCTTGTACCCACTGATGCTTGAGCACATAAAGCCGGCGACAATATTCGAATTCGGTAGCGAAGCGGGGGGCAGCGCTGTGTGGCTGGCAGACCTCATGAGAATGTTCAACCTGGACTGCCATGTCTATTCAGTGGACCTTGCTCCACCACTGACTCGCCACGACCAGGTGACCTTTATTCAAGGTGACGCCCACTCGCCGGAGAAAACCTTTCCTGCCGATTTTCTGCGTCAGGCGCCTCATCCCTGGCTGGTCATTGAGGACTCACATGTCAATATCGGCGGAATTCTTGCTCATTTTTCCGCACACATGCAGCCTGGGGACTATTTCATTATCGAGGATGAAAATGCCGAATCGGAAATTGGCCAGCACTTGTTGCTCAACCCAAATCAATATCGTGTAGACACTTTCTTCACCGATTACTTTGGCTACAACGCGACCTGCAGTCCCGATCAGATTCTGGCCTTCATGCCTGCATAGATGCGGGCGCCTCTCCGGACCTTTAGAATATAGCCATTTTCTTCCTATGAAAAATCTCGAGCCCGTAATCCCTCAAGACGCTCATACATCGATGCCCGCAAACATTGGTAGCGCCGTCGATATCCGTAAGCAGATAGTGAACACCGCTCTTCAACTTTCACCGCTGCAGTCGGTACCTCGATACTCCTTCACTTCAATCGACTTTGAGCGAACAGCCACAGGCGGCTTACCCTTCATCATCGAAGGAATCGTCAACATGTGGCCGATCAACATGTATCGTCCAGATGATCTGCACCATCACTTTGGTGAGCTTAGGGTCGTTCCACGGTACGGCGACTATGTTCCGCCCATATTGCCCGATGGTAGCGCACCCAATGACATGAGCCTCAAGGAATATCTTGATCTGATCAATCACAACGACTTCGCCGTTCCCCCTTACGTCGGAGATCACCCGTTGCCGATGGATGCTTTATGCCAATGGCCCGCCTATTTCGATAGCTGGCACACCCCTCGCGTATGGCTGGGGCCAGCGGGTACGGTGACCTGCCTACATTGTGACTATGAAGATAACTTGTTCGCCCAAATCTGGGGACGCAAGCGCTTCCTTCTTGCTTCACCGGCTACCGTCGACAATCTTTACGTCGAAGCGGTCGAACCCACCTTATGCGTTTCGTCCTTCGATCCAGATCAACCAGACTATGACAGATATCCGCTAGCCAGCACCGTAGACTTCGTTGAATGCATTCTGCACCCAGGAGATCTGTTCTATTTGCCTGCCGGTTGGTTCCATCATGTCAAGGCACTGGATTTCTCATTGTCCATAAATCGATGGACGCCAGACACACCTTTGGCCCTTGCATAAACCTTGAAAGGTATCTTGACAGGCATCTAAACACTGCGTCGCAGGCACAACGCTCCCGGCAGTAGATAATCCCCACCGGGGGCGTGTCATCATCGAACAGTCATTGCCCTCGACTAGACTCTCATCGCGGCAATCGTTTCAATTGATTGCCACTCGCCCTGCCCCAGCCGACTCGAAATATAGCGGCAGACCTCCTGAACGGCAGGAACCTTGACAATATCATCGTGCGAACAATCGAGCGTAATATTCCGAATTGGCATGGATGTAAAGCCAGACCATTGGTCGCTTTGCGTCATACCGGACGGCGCACTGCGGCCTGCGCTGAAATAGGTAAGCGTTCCCGGATAGCATCGCTCAATGGAGGTTTCCCCCAGCCATGTATTATTTATAGTGGTTTTAACGACTCGTCGAAATATCTCAACATCCAGCATCCCCAGCGGGTTGTTTTGGCGCTTCAAATATTCATGAAACGCCGACATGCTACCGATAGCTCGTTCAACGCCCGGGCCAAGCGGCTCATTTTCTGAAAGTATCGCATTGAACACCGTCCGCTCCGTGATTGAACTGTGGTTAAAGCCTTCGAACGGCACCCGAGCATCAAGCAAGATAACTTCGCCAATCTCATGCCCCAAACCTTTAAGTGCGCACGCCACCTCGAAGGCAATCCTGCCGCCGAAAGACCATCCCATCAAATGATAGGGGCCGGTCGGTTGAGTCTGCAGGATGCACTCGATATATTCCTCTACCATGACTGCCAGGGTTGCCGCTGGTGGTTCGTCGTTTTCGATTCCACGCGCCTGCAGACCATACATCGATACACCAGGCAGATACCTGATGAATTGAGAGTACGACCAACATAATCCGCGACCTGGATGCAAGCAGAACAGAGTAGGTGTCCCCTTTAGTACGCGCAGAGGCAACAGCATGGCGAGCGAAGAGGCTTGCGGCTCTGCCAGCCTCTCCGATAACTGGGCGACTGCCGGTGCCTCGAACAAGCTGCGAATGGCCAACTCCACGCCCAGCGACTCGCGCACGGCATTGACCAGACGCATGGCCAGCAGCGAGTGTCCACCCATTTCGAAGAAGTTGTCGTCGATGCCCACCGCTTCCACGCCCAGCACCTCGGCAAACAGGCGGCACAGCAAGGCTTCCTGCTCGTCGCGCGCAGCACGGCTGGCCGGCCTGTGCGCTTGTGGCTCCGGCAAGGCGCGCTGGTCGAGCTTGCCGTTGGCCGTGCGCGGCAGCGACGCCAGCAACACCAAGGCACTGGGCACCATGTAGGCCGGCAGGCATTGCAACAGGTGTTGACGCAAGACATCGACCTCCACCGCTTGCCCTTCGTGCAACACCACATACCCCACCAGGCGCGAGGCACCACGCAGCAGCACCGCAGCCTGTGCCACCGCCTCATGCCTCAGCAAGACCGCCTCGATCTCTCCCGGCTCGATGCGCACGCCATTGATCTTGACCTGTTGGTCGAGACGCCCGCGATAGAGCAGGCAACCGTCTTCACGCCACTGCCCCAGGTCGCCAGTGCGGTACATCCGACTACCCGCTGCGCCGTAGGGGTTGGGCACGAACTGCCGCGCCGTCAGCCCGCCCTGCTGCCAATAACCACGCGCCAGGCCGACACCGGCCAGATAGATCTCGCCGACCGTACCGGCCGGCACGGGCTCCAGCCGTGCGTCCAGCACGTACACCTGGTAGTTCGCCGCCGGCACGCCTATCGGTAACTGGCTGGCGTCTTCCAATTCGTCCCACCCGACCCGGTGCCCCGTGGCATCGCACGTCGCCTCGGTCGGCCCATACAGGTTGGTGATCCGCTCGGTACCCAGCACCTGGCGGATACTGCGGCACAACTCCGTGGCCAGTGCCTCGCCCCCCAGAATGACATGCCGCACCGACGGCTTGGCATGACCACTGCGCAGCGCATACGCCAAGTACGACGGCACGCAACTAAGGACGCTGATCGCCTGGTCCTGCACATAGGCCCAGAACCGGTCGAGATCATCGCGCACCGTGTCCTCGATCACCACCACGCAAGCCCCTGCAAGCAGGGGCGCGCCCATCTGGACGATCAGCGCATCGAACGACGGACCACTGAGCAGGCTCATGCGGTCGCTGGCCGAGAGTGACAGGTGGCGCGCCGCGTCTGCGATCTTGTTGGCAAGGCTGGCGTGCGTCACCATCACACCCTTGGGCTGCCCCGTCGAGCCGGAGGTATGCACGACATACGCCAGCTCATCACCCTGGCGGCACCCCAGCGGGTTTCCTCGATCGCGTCCCTCCAACCATTGCTCACCCGCACGCCCATCCAGGGGCTGCCAGGCCACAAGCGCCGGCAAGCGCTCGCACGCCGAGGCCAGGCACAATCCACCCCGTGGACGTACGTCCTCCAGCATCCAGGCCAACCGCTCCGCCGGGTGATTCAGGTCCATCGGCAGGTAGGCCGCGCCGGCCTTGAGCACCCCCAGGATGCCCACCACCAGCTCCAGCGAGCGTGGCAGGGCCAGCGCCACCACATCCTGGGCGCCGATTCCATCGGCCCGCAAGGCATGGGCCACGGCATTGGCCTGCGCGTTGAGCTCGGCATAACTCACCTGACGCTCGCCATGGCTGAGCGCTACTGCCGATGGCGTGCGGGCTACCTGGGCCTCGAACAACTCGATCAAGTCACCGGCCGGCACCGGCGTGACCGTTGCGTTCCAGCCTTGCAACACCTGGCGCCGCTCATCGGGTCGTAATATGTCCAGTTCACCCAGTGAGGTCTCGGGCGACTGGCTGGCCGCCTCGAGCAGGATCAGCAAGCGCTGCGCCAAGGTCTCGACCGTGGCCGAGTCGAACAGGTCCTGGCGATACTCCAGCGCACCTTGCATGCCCTGCTGCCCAGCCTGCTCCGTGAACGACAGGGACAGGTCGAACTTGACTCGAGTGCCACTGGCCTCCAGCGGACTCACCACCAAGCCCGGCAACGCCAGTTGCTCAAGATCCGCGCTCTGGCTGGCCTCCAAGGTCAGTGTGACCTGGAACAACGCATGGTGCGCCAACGAACGCACAGGGTTGAGCGCCTCGACCAGGCGCTCGAACGGCAGGTCCTGATTCGAATAGGCCTCCAGGTCGGTTGCCCGCACACGGTCGATCAAGCTCAGGAAGTCAGGGTTGCCGCTGGTGTCCGTGCGCAACACCAAGGTGTTGACGAAGAATCCCACCAGTGGCTCCAGGCTTTCCTCGATCCGCCCTGCGACCGGGCTGCCGATCGGAATGTCGGTCCCGGCGCCCAGGCGGCTCAATAGCCCTGCGAAACCCGCCTGCAGTACCATGAACAAGGTCGCCCGCCGTGACTGGGCCAAGGCCTGCAACCGCTGGTGCAACGCGGCCGGCACCTGGAAGCGGACCACGCCACCTTCCGTGTTGGCGACGGCTGGGCGAGGCCGATCCGTCGGCAGGGAAATCTGCGTAGGCAGCTCGTGCAGCGCCTGACGCCAATAGCCCAACTGGTGGGCCAGTGCGCTCTGCTCGTCTTCAAGCTCGCCCAACCAGTCCCGTTGCCACAGGCTGTAATCCGCGTACTGCACCGGCAACGCCGTCCAGTCCGGCGACCGTCCGGTCGAGCGTGCTCGATAAGCCTGTACCAGGTCATTCAACAGGGGGCCTTGAGAAGCACCATCGGTAACGATGTGGTGCAACACCAGCAGCAGCACGTGATCCTCGGCTCCCAAACGATACAACCGGACTCGCCAGGGCGGCGAAAGATCCAGGGCGAATGGCCGCTCGAGCTCGGCGGCCAGCAGGCCCTCCAACACCGCCGCGTCCGTGTCGAGCTGGACGAAGTCCACATGCGCCTGAGATGCGATGACCTGCCATGGCTCACCGTGGCGCACCTGGAAGCAGGTGCGCAGGGTCTCATGGCGCATCGCCAGGTCGGCCAGGGCTGACTGCAACGCCTGCGAATCCACCACGCCCTGCAGGCGCAGGGCCGTCGGGACGATGTAGGTCGAGGCATCCCCTTCGAGTTGTGCCAGAAACCACAACCGCTGCTGCGCGAACGACAACGGCAACAACTCGGGCCGCTGCATGGCAACCAGCCGCGGACGCTGCGCGTTCAGGTTTCGGCACTCATTGACCAGTTGAGCGACCGTCGGTGTCTCGAACACACTGCGCAGGGGCAACTCCACGCCCAGCGACTCGCGCACGGCATTGACCAGACGCATGGCCAGCAACGAGTGTCCACCCATTTCGAAGAAGTTGTCGTCGATGCCCACCGCTTCCACGCCCAGCACCTCGGCAAACAGGCGGCACAGCAAGGCTTCCTGCTCGTCGCGCGCAGCACGGCTGGCCGGCCTGTGCGCTTGTGGCTCCGGCAAGGCGCGCTGGTCGAGCTTGCCGTTGGCCGTGCGCGGCAGCGACGCCAGCAACACCAAGGCACTGGGCACCATGTAGGCCGGCAGGCATTGCAACAGGTGTTGGCGCAAGACATCGACCTCCACCGCTTGCCCTTCGTGCAACACCACATACCCCACCAGGCGCGAGGCACCACGCAGCAGCACCGCAGCCTGTGCCACCGCCTCATGCCTCAGCAAGACCGCTTCGATCTCTCCCGGCTCGATGCGCACGCCATTGATCTTGACCTGTTGGTCGAGACGCCCGCGATAGAGCAGGCAACCGTCTTCACGCCACTGCCCCAGGTCGCCAGTGCGGTACATCCGACTACCCGCTGCGCCGTAGGGGTTGGGCACGAACTGCCGCGCCGTCAGCCCGCCCTGCTGCCAATAACCACGCGCCAGGCCGACACCGGCCAGATAGATCTCGCCGACCGTACCGGCCGGCACGGGCTCCAGCCGTGCGTCCAGCACGTACACCTGGTAGTTCGCCGCCGGCACGCCTATCGGTAACTGGCTGGCGTCTTCCAATTCGTCCCACCCGACCCGGTGCCCCGTGGCATCGCACGTCGCCTCGGTCGGCCCATACAGGTTGGTGATCCGCTCGGTACCCAGCACCTGGCGGATACTGCGGCACAACTCCGTGGCCAGTGCCTCGCCCCCCAGAATGACATGCCGCACCGACGGCTTGGCATGACCACTGCGCAGCGCATACGCCAAGTACGACGGCACGCAACTAAGGACGCTGATCGCCTGGTCCTGCACATAGGCCCAGAACCGGTCGAGATCATCGCGCACCGTGTCCTCGATCACCACCACGCAAGCCCCTGCAAGCAGGGGCGCGCCCATCTGGACGATCAGCGCATCGAACGACGGACCACTGAGCAGGCTCATGCGGTCGCTGGCCGAGAGTGACAGGTGGCGCGCCGCGTCTGCGATCTTGTTGGCAAGGCTGGCGTGCGTCACCATCACACCCTTGGGCTGCCCCGTCGAGCCGGAGGTATGCACGACATACGCCAGCTCATCACCCTGGCGGCACCCCAGCGGGTTTCCTCGATCGCGTCCCTCCAACCATTGCTCACCCGCACGCCCATCCAGGGGCTGCCAGGCCACAAGCGCCGGCAAGCGCTCGCACGCCGAGGCCAGGCACAATCCACCCCGTGGACGTACGTCCTCCAGCATCCAGGCCAACCGCTCCGCCGGGTGATTCAGGTCCATCGGCAAGTAGGCCGCGCCGGCCTTGAGCACCCCCAGGATGCCCACCACCAGCTCCAGCGAGCGTGGCAGGGCCAGCGCCACCACATCCTGGGCGCCGATTCCATCGGCCCGCAAGGCATGGGCCACGGCATTGGCCTGCGCGTTGAGCTCGGCATAACTCACCTGACGCTCGCCATGGCTGAGCGCTACTGCCGATGGCGTGCGGGCTACCTGGGCCTCGAACAACTCGATCAAGTCACCGGCCGGCACCGGCGTGACCGTTGCGTTCCAGCCTTGCAACACCTGGCGCCGCTCATCGGGTCGTAATATGTCCAGTTCACCCAGTGAGGTCTCGGGCGACTGGCTGGCCGCCTCGAGCAGGATCAGCAAGCGCTGCGCCAAGGTCTCGACCGTGGCCGAGTCGAACAGGTCCTGGCGATACTCCAGCGCACCTTGCATGCCCTGCTGCCCAGCCTGCTCCGTGAACGACAGGGACAGGTCGAACTTGACTCGAGTGCCACTGGCCGCCAGCGGACTCACCACCAAGCCCGGCAACGCCAGTTGCTCAAGATCCGCGCTCTGGCTGGCCTCCAAGGTCAGTGTGACCTGGAACAACGCATGGTGCGCCAACGAACGCACAGGGTTGAGCGCCTCGACCAGGCGCTCGAACGGCAGGTCCTGATTCGAATAGGCCTCCAGGTCGGTTGCCCGCACACGGTCGATCAAGCTCAGGAAGTCAGGGTTGCCGCTGGTGTCCGTGCGCAACACCAAGGTGTTGACGAAGAATCCCACCAGTGGCTCCAGGCTTTCCTCGATCCGCCCTGCGACCGGGCTGCCGATCGGAATGTCGGTCCCGGCGCCCAGGCGGCTCAATAGCCCTGCGAAACCCGCCTGCAGTACCATGAACAAGGTCGCCCGCCGTGACTGGGCCAAGGCCTGCAACCGCTGGTGCAACGCGGCTGGCACCTGGAAGCGGACCACGCCACCTTCCGTGTTGGCGACGGCTGGGCGAGGCCGATCCGTCGGCAGGGAAATCTGCGTGGGCAGCTCGTGCAGCGCCTGACGCCAATAGCCCAACTGGTGGGCCAGTGCGCTCTGCTCGTCTTCAAGCTCGCCCAACCAGTCCCGTTGCCACAGGCTGTAATCCGCGTACTGCACCGGCAACGCCGTCCAGTCCGGCGACCTTCCGGTCGAGCGTGCTCGATAAGCCTGTACCAGGTCATTCAACAGGGGACCTTGAGAAGCACCATCGGTAACGATGTGGTGCAACACCAGCAGCAGCACGTGATCCTCGGCTCCCAAACGATACAACCGGACTCGCCAGGGCGGCGAAAGATCCAGGGCGAATGGCCGCTCGAGCTCGGCGGCCAGCAGGCCCTCCAGCGCCGCCGCGTCCGTGTCGAGCTGGACGAAGTCCACATGCGCCTGAGATGCGATGACCTGCCATGGCTCACCGTGGCGCACCTGGAAGCAGGTGCGCAGGGTCTCATGGCGCATCGCCAGGTCGGCCAGGGCTGACTGCAACGCCTGCGAATCCACCACGCCCTGCAGGCGCAGGGCCGTCGGGACGATGTAGGTCGAGGCATCCCCTTCGAGCTGTGCCAGAAACCACAACCGCTGCTGCGCGAACGACAACGGCAACAACTCGGGCCGCTGCATGGCAACCAGCCGCGGACGCTGCGCGTTCAGGTTTCGGCACTCATTGACCAGTTGAGCGACCGTCGGTGTCTCGAACACACTGCGCAGGGGCAACTCCACGCCCAACGACTCGCGCACGGCATTGACCAGACGCATGGCCAGCAACGAGTGTCCACCCATTTCGAAGAAGTTGTCGTCGATGCCCACCGCTTCCACGCCCAGCACCTCGGCAAACAGGCGGCACAGCAAGGCTTCCTGCTCGTCGCGCGCAGCACGGCTGGCCGGCCTGTGCGCTTGTGGCTCCGGCAAGGCGCGCTGGTCGAGCTTGCCGTTGGCCGTGCGCGGCAGCGACGCCAGCAACACCAAGGCACTGGGCACCATGTAGGCCGGCAGGCATTGCAACAGGTGTTGACGCAAGACATCGACCTCCACCGCTTGCCCTTCGTGCAACACCACATACCCCACCAGGCGCGAGGCACCACGCAGCAGCACCGCAGCCTGTGCCACCGCCTCATGCCTCAGCAAGACCGCCTCGATCTCTCCCGGCTCGATGCGCACGCCATTGATCTTGACCTGTTGGTCGAGACGCCCGCGATAGAGCAGGCAACCGTCTTCACGCCACTGCCCCAGGTCGCCAGTGCGGTACATCCGACTACCCGCTGCGCCGTAGGGGTTGGGCACGAACTGCCGCGCCGTCAGCCCGCCCTGCTGCCAATAACCACGCGCCAGGCCGACACCGGCCAGATAGATCTCGCCGACCGTACCGGCCGGCACGGGCTCCAGCCGTGCGTCCAGCACGTACACCTGGTAGTTCGCCGCCGGCACGCCTATCGGTAACTGGCTGGCGTCTTCCAATTCGTCCCACCCGACCCGGTGCCCCGTGGCATCGCACGTCGCCTCGGTCGGCCCATACAGGTTGGTGATCCGCTCGGTACCCAGCGCCTGGCGGATACTGCGGCACAACTCCGTGGCCAGTGCCTCGCCCCCCAGAATGACATGCCGCACCGACGGCTTGGCATGACCACTGCGCAGCGCATACGCCAAGTACGACGGCACACAACTAAGGACGCTGATCGCCTGGTCCTGCACATAGGCCCAGAACCGGTCGAGATCATCGCGCACCGTGTCCTCGATCACCACCACGCAAGCCCCTGCAAGCAGGGGCGTGCCCATCTGGATGATCAGCGCATCGAACGACGGACCACTGAGCAGGCTCAAGCGGTCGCTGGCCGAGAGTGACAGGTGGCGCGCCGCGTCTGCGATCTTGTTGGCAAGGCTGGCGTGCGTCACCATCACACCCTTGGGCTGCCCCGTCGAGCCGGAGGTATGCACGACATACGCCAGCTCATCACCCTGGCGGCACCCCAGCGGGTTTCCTCGATCGCGTCCCTCCAACCATTGCTCACCCGCACGCCCATCCAGGGGCTGCCAGGCCACAAGCGCCGGCAAGCGCTCGCACGCCGAGGCCAGGCACAATCCGCCCCGTGGACGTACATCCTCCAGCATCCAGGCCAACCGCTCCGCCGGGTGATTCAGGTCCATCGGCAAGTAGGCCGCGCCGGCCTTGAGCACCCCCAGGATGCCCACCACCAGCTCCAGCGAGCGTGGCAGGGCCAGCGCCACCACATCCTGGGCGCCGATTCCATCGGCCCGCAAGGCATGGGCCACGGCATTGGCCTGCGCGTTGAGCTCGGCATAGCTCACCTGACGCTCGCCATGGCTGAGCGCTACTGCCGATGGCGTGCGGGCTACCTGGGCCTCGAACAACTCGATCAAGTCACCGGCCGGCACCGGCGTGACCGTTGCGTTCCAGCCTTGCAACACCTGGCGCCGCTCATCGGGTCGTAATATGTCCAGTTCACCCAGTGAGGTCTCGGGCGACTGGCTGGCCGCCTCGAGCAGGATCAGCAAGCGCTGCGCCAAGGTCTCGACCGTGGCCGAGTCGAACAGATCCTGGCGATACTCCAGCGCACCTTGCATGCCCTGCTGCCCAGCCTGCTCCGTGAACGACAGGGACAGGTCGAACTTGACTCGAGTGCCACTGGCCGCCAGCGGACTCACCACCAAGCCCGGCAACGCCAGTTGCTCAAGATCCGCGCTCTGGCTGGCCTCCAAGGTCAGTGTGACCTGGAACAACGCATGGTGCGCCAACGAACGCACAGGGTTGAGCGCCTCGACCAGGCGCTCGAACGGCAGGTCCTGATTCGAATAGGCCTCCAGGTCGGTTGCCCGCACACGGTCGATCAAGCTCAGGAAGTCAGGGTTGCCGCTGGTGTCCGTGCGCAACACCAAGGTGTTGACGAAGAATCCCACCAGTGGCTCCAGGCTTTCCTCGATCCGCCCTGCGACCGGGCTGCCGATCGGAATGTCGGTCCCGGCGCCCAGGCGGCTCAATAGCCCTGCGAAACCCGCCTGCAGTACCATGAACAAGGTCGCCCGCCGTGACTGGGCCAAGGCCTGCAACCGCTGGTGCAACGCGGCTGGCACCTGGAAGCGGACCACGCCACCTTCCGTGTTGGCGACGGCTGGGCGAGGCCGATCCGTCGGCAGGGAAATCTGCGTGGGCAGCTCGTGCAGCGCCTGACGCCAATAGCCCAACTGGTGGGCCAGTGCGCTCTGCTCGTCTTCAAGCTCGCCCAACCAGCCCCGTTGCCACAGGCTGTAATCCGCGTACTGCACCGGCAACGCCGTCCAGTCCGGCGACCTTCCGGTCGAGCGTGCTCGATAAGCCTGTACCAGGTCATTCAACAGGGGACCTTGAGAAGCACCATCGGTAACGATGTGGTGCAACACCAGCAGCAGCACGTGATCCTCGGCTCCCAAACGATACAACCGGACTCGCCAGGGCGGCGAAAGATCCAGGGCGAATGGCCGCTCGAGCTCGGCGGCCAGCAGGCCCTCCAGCGCCGCCGCGTCCGTGTCGAGCTGGACGAAGTCCACATGCGCCTGAGATGCGATGACCTGCCATGGCTCACCGTGGCGCACCTGGAAGCAGGTGCGCAGGGTCTCATGGCGCATCGCCAGGTCGGCCAGGGCTGACTGCAACGCCTGCGAATCCACCACGCCCTGCAGGCGCAGGGCCGTCGGGACGATGTAGGTCGAGGCATCCCCTTCGAGCTGTGCCAGAAACCACAACCGCTGCTGCGCGAACGACAACGGCAACAACTCGGGCCGCTGCATGGCAACCAGCCGCGGACGCTGCGCGTTCAGGTTTCGGCACTCATTGACCAGTTGAGCGACCGTCGGTGTCTCGAACACACTGCGCAGGGGCAACTCCACGCCCAGCGACTCGCGCACGGCATTGACCAGACGCATGGCCAGCAACGAGTGCCCGCCCAATTCAAAGAAGCTATCGTCGATGCCTACTGTGTCCAACCCAAGCATCTGGGCAAAAAGCTGACAGAGTAGAAATTCATGGTCGTTGCGTGCGGCGCGACTACCCTCTTTGCGCACAGCCATGGTGTAGACTTGATAACCGCCGAATGAGGTATTGATCGGCGAATCACTGTCCTCCCCCGTCTCATTCGGCACCATTTGCGCGCCCGTGCTACCGGCCTCAGCCGACGCATACAGATTGGTGACGCGTTCAGCCCTCAGCGCCTGGCGGATACTCTGGCACAGCTCCGAGGGCCACGCCTCCTCCCATAGGATGACATGCCGCACCGACGGCTTGGCATGGCCACTGCGCAGCGCATGGGTCAGATACGATGGCACGCAACTAAGGACGCTGATCGCCTGGTCCTGCACATAGGCCCAGAACCGGTCGAGATCATCGCGCACCGTGTCCTCGATCACCACCACGCAAGCCCCTGCAAGCAGGGGCGTGCCCATCTGGATGATCAGCGCATCGAACGACGGACCACTGAGCAGGCTCAAGCGGTCGCTGGCCGAGAGTGACAGGTGGCGCGCCGCGTCTGCGATCTTGTTGGCAAGGCTGGCGTGCGTCACCATCACACCCTTGGGCTGCCCCGTCGAGCCGGAGGTATGCACGACATACGCCAGCTCATCACCCTGGCGGCACCCCAGCGGGTTTCCTCGATCGCGTCCCTCCAACCATTGCTCACCCGCACGCCCATCCAGGGGCTGCCAGGCCACAAGCGCCGGCAAGCGCTCGCACGCCGAGGCCAGGCACAATCCGCCCCGTGGACGTACATCCTCCAGCATCCAGGCCAACCGCTCCGCCGGGTGATTCAGGTCCATCGGCAAGTAGGCCGCGCCGGCCTTGAGCACCCCCAGGATGCCCACCACCAGCTCCAGCGAGCGTGGCAGGGCCAGCGCCACCACATCCTGGGCGCCGATTCCATCGGCCCGCAAGGCATGGGCCACGGCATTGGCCTGCGCGTTGAGCTCGGCATAGCTCACCTGACGCTCGCCATGGCTGAGCGCTACTGCCGATGGCGTGCGGGCTACCTGGGCCTCGAACAACTCGATCAAGTCACCGGCCGGCACCGGCGTGACCGTTGCGTTCCAGCCTTGCAAAACCTGGCGCCGCTCATCGGGTGACAGGATATCAAGACCATCGAGCATCGCCTGTGAATCATCGTCCATGCTGTTTGCCAAGGCTTGCAATGACCGCAGCATGTAGTCACCCATTCGCCGCGCTGGAACTGGCGCAACGACATGCGCGATAAGCTCCATCGACTCCTCATGAGCCTCGATCGTCATGCTGAAGGGGTATGTCACGCCCACACGTCCGCCTAACCACTGAATTCCCGCAGGCAGGGCATCCTCAGTACCGACGACGCTCGCAAGATTATGTCGGTAGTTGAGCAACGCGCTGAACAGAGGCGTGGACGCGGGAATGGAACCGCAGCGCTGCGCCAACGTCAGCGGCGCGTGCTCATGACGCAGCAACAGAGCCAGGGAAGCATGGGCATTGCGAACAGCTTCATCAACCGAGACATCTTGCACGGCGAGGCTGAAGGGAAGCGTGTTGATCAGGAGTCCCATAGCGGGCTCGTCGAATGCTGAGGAAGATGCCCGTCCTAGCAACACAGTGCCAAACACCACATGGCGGTTCTGGCTGGTCCGCGCAACTGTCAGCGCCCAAGCAAGATGGCATAGGCTACTCAAACTGACGCCGAGGCGACGCGCATGGTGATTCAGGCGCCCGAGGAGTTGGGCTGGCACCCATTGTCGATGTTCCTGGAAATGTTCAGGCGACGCCTGCGCGATCCCGAAGGGCAAGCTCGGCTGACTAACCGAGGAAAGGTAATCGCGGAAAAATCGTTCGTAGCGGCCAACAGCCGACTCAAGGTAGGTATGGGCCACAAAATCTCGAAAATGACGCACCGGCGCCAGCGCACACTGCTGGTCGGCAAGCAGGGAGAAGACCTCGTTATTGAGCATTTGCAGCGTGACATGGTCACCAATCAGATGATGCAAACGCAAATGCAGCAACCATCGTCCCTGCTCGGCATCCTCGGCAACAACCGCCCGTAATAACCCAGCTTGGCTGATGTCTAAACTATGTTTACGCGGGTCGAAACGGTCACGAAGCTGCTCGAGGACAGGGCCATGCCGGGCATCCAGCTCAAGGAAAGTCGTCTGTAGAGGGGCATGACGCCAGACGACCTGCGCCGGAACAGGGAGGTCACGCCAATGAAACGAGGTACGCAAGATGTCATGACGACCAATGACTTGTTCGACTTTACTCAGGTAGCGATCGAGCATGGCGCGTTCGGCGAAGGCAAGCTCGTAGACCATCAGATAGGGGTCCCCTTGAGGGGCCAACAAGTGATGGAACAAAATGCCGTCCTGCATGGGCGACAGGGCATAGATATCTTGAATGTTGGCAATACCTCCAGGCACCTGCTGGACCAGCAAATCAATATCGGCCTGGGATAATGCAATCAATGGCAACATCTCAGGCGTGATGCTGGATGTCTCGGATGTAATCAGGTTTGCCGGTACCTCGACATTACTCGCCTCTCGCAAAACATCGGCCATCTCCGCCAGACGAGGCCTGGCGAAAATCGAATGGATGTCCAGTTCCAATCCGTACTTGCGCAGCTTCGCGACCATTGAAACAGCGAGCAAAGAATGCCCGCCGATTTCAAAAAAGTTATCATTGCGCCCTACTCGCTCCAGCCCCAGCAGCCCCTTCCACACCTCTACCAGAACCTGCTCATACTCAGACTGAGGCGCCGTGTCGTTCGATGTCATCGGCAAAAGCCGCTCGGGAGCCGGTAGGGCTTTACGGTCAATTTTCCCGTTCGCCGTCAATGGCAAGGCGTCAAGAAACACCAGCACGCTCGGCAGCATGTGTTCCGCCAGAGTTGCGCGCAAATGAGCACGCAACGTTGTAACCAGCATGTCCTGATCGGCTTGGCGAGACACGACATAAGCAACCAGCCGCTGATTCCCTTCAGCGTCAAAGCGGGCATCCACTACGACTTGCCTAACCTGTTCGTGCTTGGCCAGAGCCGACTCGATCTCGCCAAGCTCGATACGCG
Organism: Pseudomonas sp. Tof1; assembly: GCF_055390395.1. Taxonomy (NCBI): domain Bacteria; kingdom Pseudomonadati; phylum Pseudomonadota; class Gammaproteobacteria; order Pseudomonadales; family Pseudomonadaceae; genus Pseudomonas; species Pseudomonas sp. Tof1. Next base: position 4,301,797 of record NZ_AP024344.1, read on the forward strand.
CACCGCGTATCTTGACTTGAAAATCGTATCGCCCCACGTACTCGAGACTACCGTCAGCCCGCCAGACCCCCAAGTCTCCCGTCCGGTAAAGACGGCCACCGTGCTCCGTTCCATACGGATCCGGCACAAACCGCTGGGCGGTCAGGGCTGGGCGATTCAGATAACCGCGGCTCACACCTGCACCACCTATGTAAATCTCCCCCACTACCCCGATAGGCAGCAACTCGCCAGCGGGTCCGAGCACATACACTTGCGTGTTGTCGATCGGGGCACCAATGATTGTGTCTCTCCCATCGGCCGTGTCGAAACGATGGCAGGTAGACCATATGGTCGTCTCAGTGGGGCCATAGAGGTTCCAGAATGCACCGGCATAATCGAGCAAACTCTGCCTTAACCCTGCCGGCAACGGCTCTCCACCTGAAAGGATCTGCATCCTACGCGAAGGCCAGCCCTGCTCGGCGAGCATACGCCAGGTAGAAGGAGTCGCCTGCATCACCGTGACGGCATGATCATCGACGATTTTCGCTAGTGACTGCGGGTTGGCCGCCGTTTGCCTAGAAGCAAGCAGCAGAAGAGCACCATGGATAAGTGGGTGGAACAGCTCAAGTGCGGCAATATCAAATGACAGTGTGGTCACAGACAGGAATCGATCTGCAACGCCCAATGGAATTTGCCGCTGCATAGCCCGAAGGAGATTCATTAGGTTGCGGTGCTCTACCATGACACCTTTAGGCAGGCCTGTGGACCCAGATGTATAAATCACATAAGCAAGCCCACTCTCCGAAACGACGGGTAGACTCTCAGGCAACGGTACTGGCACATCCGGGCCATACAATGCCCAGGGTTCGAGCCTTGTACATCCCACAATCGATTCGAGCCCGTTGAAGGCATCGCGCCCCGCCAAGATAAATGCCGAGCCACAATCCTCAAGCATGAAATTGATTCGTTCTACAGGGTGGCTTGGATCCAAAGGTACATATGTCGCACCAGCGCGAAGAATACCCAGTAGTGCAATGGGTATGTCCAGACCGCGTTCAAGCATTACCGCAACATATGTCCCTGCACCGACACCATGCCGGAGAAGTTCCCCTGCCAACTGACGGGAGTAGACCTCCAACTCGTGATAAGTAAGCTCTTTGCCTTCATGAAGGACTGCACACTTCGCGGGGTTTTGCCGGGCCTGACGCTCAAACTGTTGATGCGCCAGCAAAGGTTTGGTTAGCGCAACCCGTGTATCATTCCAGCCATAGAGTGTCTGCCGCACCTCATCGTGCGAAAGCATGCGTAGCTTATGAACCGGTACATCCGGGCGCTCCATGACATCTTCAAGCACTGCCTGGAAATGCCGTATGAGGCGTTCGATGGTGAGCACATCGAATAGATCGCAGTTATATTCCATACTGCCTAGCATGTGCCCTTCCTGGCCACTCTGCATGAACATACAGGTGAGATCGTATTTGCTCACCTGTACAGCCACATCTAACGGTTCAACACGCAAACCCGGAATGTTGATCGCTCCTCTGCTGGCACCTTGCATCACCAGCATGACCTGGAACAACGGCGAATGGCTCAGATTACGAGGTAGTTTAAGCTCGTTGACCAACTGCTCAAAAGGAACGTCTTGGCATGCGTAGGCCTGCAACGCCGTGGCTTTCACATGCTCTAACAATTCACTGAAATTGGCGGAAGGTTCAATACGTGTGCGCAATACCAGAGTATTGACGAAAAAGCCTATCAGGGGCTCGAACTCCACTCTGCCACGACCGGCAACGGGGACGCCAATGCATAAATCTGTCTGCCCGCTATAGCGATGCAACAACACGCAGAATGCCGCATGCAATACCATAAAAAGCGTCGCTCCGCGAGATTGAGCAATCGCCGTCAAGCGAGAAACCATCTGCGACTTCAGGCGGAAAGGTAGACTCGCCCCTCGATAGGTTTGCACGGCAGGACGTGAACGATCCGTGGGCAAGTGCAATAACTCTGGTGCATCCGCCAACTGCGTCCGCCAATATTCGATCTGCGGAATCAATAGGCCGTTTTGCACCTGCCTGCGTTGCCACGCTGCATAGTCGAGGTATTGCAGGGCCAGGGGCGTAAATTCGCAGGCCATACCCGCCACACCGCGACTATAAAACTCGGCTATTTCGTGGACCAACAATGTCATCGACCAATCATCAGCGATGATATGGTGAATATTGATGAACAGAACATGCTCTGCCGGTGCCAGCCGAATAACCCCAACGCGCAGCAACGGTCCGAGCGCCAGGTCGAACGGTTTATTCGCCTCAGACTCTAGCGTCGCATATAATTTCGCGGTACGGGCCGCCGGCTCCAATGCTTCCAAGTCGATAACCGCTATCGGCTGGCGCGACGTGGGTTGCACGCACTGCCTCGGCTCGCCATTCACTTCAATGAATGTGGTGCGCAATACCTCATGGCGCTCACATAAGGCATCGACCGCGTACTGGAGCAGTCCTACCTGAAAAGCAGCGCCCCTAAGGCTAACGGCGGCCGAGATCGTATAACGTGCTTCCCCCGGTGAGTAACGGTCAAGGAACCAAAGGCGCTGCTGCCCCGAGGAAAGCGGGAAGGGAGTTGAACGCTGCTCGACCGACAAACGCACAGGCGCGCCACTGTCGCGCAACTGAGCAACAAGCGCTGCCTTGTTGTCACTGATCAATTGTCTGAGCTCGGGAGTCAAACCTCCCTTGGGTGCCTTGACGCTGAGCTGTCCATTTGCGTTTACGCTAAGACGAACTCCTGACTGATCCAATGTCCGCAACAAGTAGATTACGGGATCCTGCGGAACAACTAAACCGTCAGCGTGCACAATGAAGAACTCCAATCCATGAGAAAAAAGACGCGCCAGCATGGCCATCCGACACCGCGCTACTCCAGCATCGCCCCGCTCACCCAATAATCAGCCAGCGCAGTATCAATGGCCGTACAACCTATACCCAAAACCTGCCAGACCTTGGGAAATGAGTCCGCTACAAATTAAAACACCACACCCTATGTTCTAAATATGAATAGCCCCTACAGATCAAATCGTTCATGACCTCTCGCCGAGCACTACCCCCGGTGACGTCTTCGTCCGCCCCTTGTGATCCGAGCCAACCGTTTGGAAATCAACCAGCGAGCCATCTTCCATCACAACGATCTGGTCGGCCACATCGAAATATCTATCATCATGGCTGATCACGACCACAGCCTTGCCCTCCGCTCGCAAGAGGGGGAGAACACGGCGATAGAATACCTCCTTGAATCCAGGATCCTGATCTGCCGCCCACTCATCGAAGATGTACAAGGACCGGTCTTGCAGCAAAGCGACCAGCAACGCCAGACGCTTACGCTGCCCATCCGACAACGCCAGGGTGGAGAACACGCCATCATTGATCGTTACCTTGTTTTCCAGGCCGAGCATAGACAAATAGCCACGGGCTCGTTCATGAATATGCTCCGTCATTGGAGCCAGTAATTGCTCGAACAAATGGTAGTCAGAATAAATTGCCGAAATTTCCTGACGAAACCCCTCACGTGAAGAATCATCAACAGCACGCCCATCGAATGAAATGCTCCCACTCAGGGGCGAGTAATGCAGTGAAATCATCTTGCACAGTGTCGTCTTACCGGAGCCGTTGCCACCAACAATGAACGTCAAGTTGCCACGGCGTACGCTCAGGGAGACCGGCCCAACCTTATAGATCTCTCCATGCACTTGAGACTCGTGCTGGAAGACAATGTTGGACAACTCCATGCACTGCCAAGGCCCTGCGGGTTCCACACCTTCAAGCGATCGATCCTCGGACAGCTCACCGAACAATTGCTCAAGCTGGCGCAATGCGTTCTTACCCATGATGATAGGAAACGTCACATCAATGATCATCGCCACAGGGCCCGCTACGTAGAGCAGAGCCATTACCACTCCCACCAGTTCCGTCGAGCTGATAGCGTGGTAATTGACGAAAATAAACGAAACGACCCCAATCACGAAGAAACTCAGCAAGTCACCATACGAATTCGCCGCGACCAAAAACGTATAAGTGGTTCTGTCGGCCTTGAGCAGGTCCCGCTCGTGCGCAAGTACCACATTTTCCATGTAGTACTTCAACCCCTCAGAGTTTAATTTCAGCTCCTTAGCGCCATAGACCAAACCGGTCATGGCGCTTTGTAGTTTGCCCAGTATTGCACGTGATCGGGAGAAGCTACGATTGCCGAAGAATACCGGCAACTGATGCATGAGCACGCCCACGCAGATAGCCTGAACGACGAACACGAACACTGCTGTATTCAGAAGCGCCAAGAAAGTCAACATACCCAGTAGCGTGACACTGCTCATCAATAGGTCAGGCAGCAACTGCCCCCCTAACACCACGCGACGAACATCCTCAGTCATGGCGGTAATGATCCTGGAATGTCCGACACCCTCGAGGTTACGCAGATCTGCCCCTGATATCTTCTGATAAAGTTTGATGCGCAGATTCAACGTCAGCTCTGCGGAGATTCGCATCAGAATTGTGCGCGATGCCGTTCGCGCCAGCACGATTATCACGCATAGCGCCAGGAAGACCGCCGCCATCTTGTGGTTCGCAATCTCGATCGACAGGAAGGTGTAACGCTCCTCACTCACTGGCGAAAGGCCATCGTCCTGACCACCCAAAGTACTCAAAACAATTGGAATGAGGAAGGCATAGCAAATACCCGCCAGGGAACCAAGGATCAATGCAAAAAACAATCGATTGGGGGCTTTGCGCCCAAATTCACTGATGAGCATCATGCCGGCGACTGCTCTCCGAATTGTTTTCGACGTCATCCCGGCGCAGCGTCATGTGATAATACTGCCCCAGAGCGAACGGAGTGAGCATGTCGGCGTAGTGAGCACTTAGCACGCTCCCCGACTGCCCCGTGGAGTTCATGTAGGAATACGAGTTTTCCACCGCCCCCATGCTCATGACCTGGCGGAAGCCAGCCCCAACATGCTTCACATAGCTATTGGCGTTCATGAATGAATAATATGAAACATTCACTGTATCCGTAGAACCAGCGGCGGCGACACTACGCTCGAAAATCGCGTTCAACGGTTTTATGAAACTGAATGGGGTATGTTCGTATAGCCCGTGCTGCAGCCCCCCCAGCGCCAAGCACTCATATCTCCGCCTTTCAGCTTCTCCAGCTCATCCAACGCCAGATCCAAGGACTCATAAAGTGCCGCGGCACAAGGCCTGGGTTTTTCCTTAAGGTCACACCATGCGCTAGAGGTACCGTCCAACGCCGCATACACATCATCCGTACTTAATCGCGCAAACAACGCTTCGACGTCGACCAGATGACCTCGCTGGTTGAACGGAACGCGTGCCTTAGCCGCGAAGACTCGATCAACCACATGGCGCATCCAGACGTTGAAGATCGCCGCTGGCACACTGTCCAACGACATGTTTCCATCCCAACCACGCAGTTGCGTCAAGGCGAGACTCTGTCGCGGCGTACGCCCCTCGAGCGTTGCCAAGGCTGTGGCCATTCGCAAAGCCGGTAGACTCATCACGTCCTGCTGAATTCGCTGGTGGGTCTCCAAGTCAAGACCGCCCGAGCGCTCGAGGCTTTCGGCGATCAACTGGCGAATACGCAAGGCTCGACCGGGTGGAGCCCAGTTACTGGAAATGAAATAAGGATAATCCGCCCCCGTTACGTCGTCATTTGCCGACACCAAGTATCCTTCTGGCGGATTGAAACGCTGAGGCATATCGTTAAAAGGGATATAGCCTTCCCACTCAAATTCACTCGTTTCGCCAGATACAGGAGCAAGTCCATGTCCGTTCTTACGAATAGGAATCCGACCGGCGCCTTGGTAGCCAATATTACCTTGAACGTCAGCGTATAAAAAATTCAGCGCCGGTGAAACGAACAAGGACAATGCCGACTTGAAGGCCTGCCAATCCTTGGCATAGTTCAACCTGAGCAAGGCTTCATAGGTGGTGTCGTTATCATCGAAGGCCACCCAGCGTAATGACGCCACCGCTTCAAGGGCAGGATCCATAGCGGTGATAATAGGTCCATGGACGGAACTTCTGACCTGCAAGCGCACAGGCTCGAGCGCTGTTCGCAGCACTGCGGGAAAGTCCGCTTTGACCTGTATTTCCTCGGTGCGCACTTCAAGCGGCTCCCATCGGCCATCACGGAGATACTGACCCGGCCGCTTCGCATCGAGCGTCTCGAAATATAGATCCTGTACGTCAGCCGTCATGCTGGTAGCCCCCCAAGCGATGTCGCTGTTCAGCCCCAGCACCACCACCGGCAACCCGATCAAGCTCATGCCGACGCTTTTTAGATGCTCCCCTTCGAGCGCGACCGGATACCACCAGGACGGAATGCTCAATCCAAGATGCGGGTCATTGGCAAGCGTAGGTCGACCATCCGCAGCCAATCGCCCGGCCGTCACCCAGGCATTGCTCCCCAGCCATTTGCCTCCCAAGTTCAGATCTTCCCGCAAGACCCGCTGCCCTTCGACCACAGCCGCCAGGGCCTGCACATGAGCGTTATCGACCCCATTGCTCTGCGTCCCCCCACCGTCCTGGTGCCGGCTGAAAAGAAAGTTGATCTGATCGGAATTGAAATAGGCACTCGCTATATAGCGCTGCATCTCGTCGTCGAAGTTCCCCGACAGGTTCAGGGCGAATACTTTGATCCAAGCCAGCGAATCCACCGGAGTCCATGGCTGCGGTTTTATCCCGAACGCGATGAATTCGGGTGGCAAGGCCCGCTGCTCGGAGATCCAGGCGTTGACGCCCTCGGCGTACGCCAAGAGGGAAGCGCGCGACGCCTCACTCAACGATTCCCATGCTTTGCCTGCTGCACGATAGAGGCCCAGGGTTTTAAACCAAGCGTCCTGCTTGACCGAGCCACGACCCAGTATTTCGCTCAGGCGCCCCTGCGCGATGCGACGTTGAACCTCCATTTGCCATAAGCGGTCCTGCGCCTGAGCATACCCCGCCGCATAGAAGACGGCGAGATCCGATGCTCCGCGAATATGCGGCATACCGTGCGCATCACGGGTGATGGTCACAGCGCCCGGATCATGACCGCGCCAGAACAACGTTGCCTTTGCTTGAGGCAATGATGAGTGCAGATAGCACAGCCCAATCCCAAGCACGATCAACAAAGGAAGTATGATGATCAGCAACAGACGAGACAACAGCGGAAACTTATTGATCACAACGAATCCTTTCTCTCAACGGGATGGAGGCTAACGAAAACTCTTCATCGCCGACCTAAAATCATACAAGTCCATCCCACCGACTCATATCAACAAGCCAGTATCCAACCGAGAGCCTAACGACTGCGAGCAATGATTCGCTGCAACACTATTCGCCAGCAAAACTAACACCAAATCATCAAATAACCGCATAACCTTCAATAATTCCATTTAATATGAGTTACGTGTCAAACGGTTAGCATCCTAACGCAATGACCAAGCGGAATCTACTGTCGAAAGACCTTGGCGCGATCGGCCCATCCCAGCCTACTAACCTACATCCGGGCATCCATCGCCGCCGAAAGTGTTGAAGTCCTGATAAACAGGGCGGACTCCTACGTACAGCGCTTCAGGTCGTACCTGAGCGCTCCGGAGCCCGGATCCGAAAGTCCCCAACTCGTTGCACGCAATGACTGGCCTATGCCGAAGCCATGCAGCCGCAAACCCGCTCCCCTGACCTGTCACAGGCGTAGCGCGCCGCGGCGCCCCCTCCTAAACGAAGTGTAAGTGTTGAGCGGGACAGGCGAAATATGGTTTTCTCGATTATACAGGTGTGTATACTTCGTTTTCTTTGCGCTACTTGAGAAACTGCGCAAGAGAGTCGTACAGGCCCCATACTCGTCGGCGCCGAACGCCAAGCCAAAGGATACGGTTGCATATGGAAATACATGATCTCATCGGAGTTGGCTTCGGCCCTTCCAATCTGGCGCTAGCCATTGCGCTGCACGAACAACACCAGGACAGACGCCCTCAGAACATACGCTTCCTCGAAAAGTCAAAGAACTTTTCGTGGCATGAGCACATGTTGCTGCCCGACACGCGTATGCAAGTAGCATTTCTCAAGGATCTGGTTTCGTTACGCAACCCCAAGAGTCACTTTACTTTCGTCAACTACCTTCATGAGAAGAACCGTCTTCAGGCATTCATCAACCTGAAAACTTTCTATCCCAGCCGACAGGAATTCAGCGACTACTTGGCATGGGCCGCCAGTCATTTCGATGACTGTATCGAATATGGCCAAGAGGTCATCCATGTCACCCCCGTGTCAGAAGCGCGCTCCGTCAAACTGTTGAATGTGCACACGCGCGATACCCAGGGGCTCGAACGCTCTTACCTTACGCGCCATCTTGTCATGGGCGTTGGCGGAAGCATACGCATACCCGAGCAGTTCTCGCCTTATAAGCACGATCCAAGGATATTTCACTCAAGCAGCTATCTGAAACACATCGCCGAGCACTGCGGCGCCCAACGCATCGCACTGGTAGGCGCCGGGCAGAGCGCTGCAGAAATATTCATGGATCTGCCGAATCGCCTGCCCCACGTAAAGTGCGATTTGATCATGCGTCAGAGTGCCTTGCGGGTCTCGGACGACAGCCCTTTCGTCAACGAAATCTTCGACGCCGACATAGTCGACTCTCTATTTGAGAACCCCGAGCGAAACAGTGCCTATGTCAAAGATTTTCGCCATACCAATTACGCTGCTGCCAACCTGGACTTAGTCGAGCGCATTTACCAGCTCATCTATCAGCAGAAGGTCAACGGCGTGGAGCGCCATCGTGTTCTCAACGACCAAGAAATCACTGCCGTCGAAACGTCGGCACAAGGAGTGAATATCGCGCTACGCGATATGCACGACAATACGCGCACCACTGAGCAGTACGACTTGGTCATACTCGCCACAGGCTATCAACGAGACCATCATCGCACCCTACTCCAACCCTTGGCCTCGTATCTGAGCGACTTGCGCGTAGACAGGCACTATCGCCTGCATACGACAGATGACTTTCAACCCTCGATTTTCCTCCAAGGGGCCTGTGAAAACTCGCATGGCCTGAGCGACACGCTGCTGTCGATCCTCGCTACCCGGTCGGCAGAGATTTCTCATGCACTAGCGACCAGGCTGCACACCTGCGAACAGGCCTGAGCCGCACTAGCGGCAAATAGCGCTCATATCACGCTATTTGCCATGCCACAGCCTCTCGTGCATGGGGCTTTCGCCCTGTTATGTCGGCGCGCAACCGAGTCGCGCCAGTCAGGTCTGCTGCCGTGAACTGCAAGGGAACCTTGACGCGCTGCACCCATGGCGTTGCGCAATCTCCGCCACGCCTCCAGCTCAAATAGAGGAAGCGTGCCTGGGCCACTCCATGGACGAAAGGCCCTGAAAAATCGACCTGCCCGTGGTCCTTGGACCGCACTTGAACTTGGCATGTGAATTCATGAATACCAGCCTGGTTTTCCACACCTTCATGAACCACCTGCTTCTTATCCTGCAAGCCAACCTGGACTGCCTCCTCGAATTCTGGCAAGGCCTTACAGGATAGGACCACTGTTATACGCGCGGGCAAATCGCTCATTCTATCCCCTCATTGGAATGTGGGCGGCCTTGTGCTGACCGCCTAGTGGAGACCTCATGCGCCGCCTACCACAGACCACCTCGCAGGCGACCATAGGATGGACTATCAAAAATCGAACGTTTCGAATTCATCGCATGACAGCTCGTCGAGGCGTGCGGCGAAGGCATGCAGCACGGGAATATCGAAGATGTCTCCCATAGACACCTCGATATCGAATTTATCACGGATGCGCGCCACCAGTTGCCCAACCAATAATGAGTGGCCGCCCAGCTCGAAAAAGTCATCGTGCCGGCTAATATCGTCGACTGCCAATAGCTGCGACCATGTCGCGACCAGCCAAGATTCGGTGTCATTGATCGCGGGTTCGTACAAGCGCCTGGAAAAATCTTCCGACGCTGGCATAGGCAAGACCTTCACATCGACTTTGCCATTCACCGTTAATGGAAACTGTGCAATTTGCACATAGGCGACCGGCACCATATAAGCTGGCAAAATACCGGACAAATACTCACGAAACGCAATCGGTGAGGGTGGGACTTCATCAGGTTGACCGAGGCGATAATAAGCAACGAGTCGAATCCCGCCGCTTGCTGATGCAAGAGCAACGACGTGAGCTTGTCCGACGGCAGGATGCATGGCCAGCCGCGCCGAAACCTCTCCAAGCTCGACACGGAAGCCACGGACATTCACTTGTTCATCTGCGCGCCCTGCGTATTCCAGCTCGCCATTGTCGAGCAAGCGTCCAAGGTCACCACTGCGATACATGCGCGCCCCTGACCGGGCAGAAAATGGGTCGGGCACGAAACGCTCCGCAGTCAATGCCGGCAGCCTGTAATATCCCCGAGCAACCCCTTCACCAGCAATCCAAATCTCGCCCAAGATGCCGTTGCCTGCAGGCTGCAACTGCTCATCTAGGACATACACATGCCGCCCCGAGATCGCTTTGCCGACCGACCTCTGGGCCCATGGTTGTGTGTCGTCCTCGCTCAAGCGATGCCAGGTCGTATGGATCGTGCCCTCGGTGATACCATACATGTCGATAAACTGGGTTTGGCCAGCGGCATCGGCATCGAACCAACCACGAAGCAGTGCCGGATCCAGCTGTTCACCTCCAAAAATCACCTGACGCAAGCTATGGGCTCGAGGTGCACGCAGGTGCTCCTCCACTATCTGCGCGAACGCACCTGGGGTCTGGCTGAATACCGTCACCCTCCGCTCACAGAGCCAACGGTACAGTTCTCCGGGGATGCGTGTTAGCGCTGCAGGGACCATCAGTACCTTCGACCCGGCGCGCAGACCGCCGAACAATTCCCATACCGAAAAATCGAAAGCGATCGAGTGGAAGAGACTCCAGACATCGTCCTGTAACGCGCCTATCGTGCCCACGAGAACGTCCAGCAGCGAGCGGACCTGGGCGTGCTCCACAACCACTCCCTTTGGACGCCCTGTCGAGCCAGAGGTGTAGATGACATAAGCCGCAGCTGCGCCGGCGATTTCAACATCGAGCCCGTGAGCCGCAAGCCCTCCCCAGGCTGCATGTTCCATGTGATAGTCAAGCCATGCAGCATCGCTTTCTCCCGCCAGCGCTTGGCGCCCCTCGTCATCGATGATCACCAGCAGAGGCTGGCTGTCTTCGATGATCTCGAGCATGCGGCCCTTAACCGATTGCGTTTCAAGCGGCACATAAGCGCCACCGGCCTTGAGTATCGCCACAATTGCGATGACCAGTTCGATGCTCTTCGACATCGCCACCGCGACATGACTGCCAGCGCCGACACCGCGTGAGCGCAGATAGCGAGCCAGCTGATTCGCCGAGGCATCCAGTTCCAAGTAACCGAGTTGTCGCGAACCCTCTTCGATCGCAACGGCATTCGGGGTCATTCGCGCCCAATGGGACACGCAATCGTGCAGACAGGCGGAACTCGATGAAGGAATCATGGCGGCAACATCGTGAGCGCGGAGCAGACGATCAGATGCTAGACCGGAACTCGCATCGGAAAACAGGTTGCGCTCCTCAACCAATGCCACCAGCACACACTTGAACGTCTGAAGGAAGTCAGCGACAGTGTCCTCGTCGAACAACGCAGTCGCGTAAACCCATGTCCCCCCCACCTCATCGGTGCGCTCTTCCATCATCAGGGCCAGATCGCATTGCGTGGTTTGAATCTGCGGATGCACCTCGCTGATTTCCAGCCCTTCGAGCCGAAACTTGGCGGTCGGTGTGTTCTGCCAGACCAGCATGGCCTGGAAAAGGGATTGTAGGCACGGTCACGAACAGGGCGTACCGCGTCGACGATTTGCTCAAACGGCACGTGTTGTCGCTCCTGCGCATCGATCGTCAGTTGCTTGATGCGCGCCAACAGCTGCGCCACCGAAGGCTTGTCGCCCAGACGTATATGCAGGGGCAAGGTGTTGACGAAGCAACCGATGAGCCCCTCGAGCTCAAGCGTAGTACGGTTGGCCACTGGCGTACCAATAACCACCGATGTCTGCCCCGCCAGCCTATCCAGCAACACGGCATAGGCACCCAGCAAAATCATGTAGAGCGTTACACCGTGACGTCTCCCCAGTTCACGTAGGGCAGCCGTCAAGGCACAATCGAGAGTGAAGGTCAGACATTTCCCTGCTGGATCCTGAATCGCGGGGCGAGCACGTTGCGCAGGCAGCTTCAGACAGGCTGGCGCGCCGGCCATATGTTTGCGCCAGTAACGAAGATCTTCATCATGCACAACCATGGTCTCACGTTGCCACAGCGCGTAGTCCGAATATTGCAGCGTCATCGGCATCAGAGGGTACATGTCGCCGTGGGCGAAGTGCCCATACAGCCCGGACAGCTCGCTGGCGAGCAGGCTCATCGACCAGCCATCGGAGATGATATGGTGCATTGTAACGAGCAACACATGTTCATCAGCCGCGAGCTGAAGCAAAGTAGCGTCAATCAGGGGCCCACATGCCAAGTCGAACGGTCGCTGGGCAGCATGGGCGAACAGCTTGGCCACGTGCAACTCGGCGTTTTCCTCGATCGCTATCGCTTCGACGCGCCAATTGAACCCCTCATCGGCAGAGACAACGACCGGCTGCACAACACCTCGCTCTTCGATGAATACGGTGCGAAGAACTTCGTGGCGCTCGACCACCTCCGCGAAGGCGGCCCTTAAGGCAGCGCTATCGAGCGCTCCCCGGATCCGCAAGCCGCCGCTCAGATGGTAGGCAAGACTCTGGCGACGATCGAGCCGACTCAGGAACCACAGTCGTTCCTGGGCAAACGACAATCTAGCCGGACCTCCCTGGCGCTTGATCACACGCTCCTCTTGTGGTTTAGCTCGTTCGAGGGCGAGCGCGAAATCCTTGAGCAACGGATAGGCGAATACATCACGAACGCTGAGCGCGACCTGTGTCAGGGAGCGAACTCTCGATACCACCCTGATAGCCAGCAGTGAATGACCGCCCAATGCGAAAAAGTCATCATCGACACCAAATACATCGCGCTCCAGCAACTCCCGCCACACGCCTGCCAGCAGTGACTGCATCGGCGTCAATGACACCAGCAACATAGGCTCGTCGGACCGGCTGACATCAGGCGAAGGTAATGCGGAGATGTCGATCTTGCCATGGGTATTGACCGGCCATCGCGCTACTTCAAGGTACAGGGCCGGCACCATGTAGGCGGGCAGCACCTCGCACAATCCAGCACGCAAGCGCTCGCTGTCGAGGGCTGCACCGTCTTCGCAGATGATATAGGCAATCAGCCGCTGTTGATCAGCAATGACTTTGGCATCTCGAACGCCGCCAACACCTCGGAGTGTCGACTCCACCTCCTCCGGTTCAATGCGATAGCCCCGCAACTTGATCTGCTTGTCGTTGCGGCAAACATACTCGAACTGCGCGTCCCGATTCCGCCGCCCGATGTCGCCCGTGCAATACAGACGCGCGCCGGGCGGCCCATAGGGATCAGGCAAGAAGCGGGCAGCGGTCAACGCGGGGCGATCGAGATAACCTCGTGCGACGCCTGCACCACCAATGCAGATCTCTGCGGCCAAGCCTTGTGGCGCCAGACGTCCGTATCTATCAAGAATATAGGTACGGCTGTTATCGAGAGCGTTGCCAAGGGGCAATGTTCTCTCTGAGCGGGCATGATCCGCAGTCAGCTCGCCCATGATGGAATTGACCGTCGTTTCGGTCAGGCCATAGCTATCGCCAAGGCGTATTTCCTGAGTCCCCGAGGCCTTGAACCAGTCGCGCAAGGCGTCATGCTGCAGCTTCTCGCCACCCGCCAGGATAAGACGCAATGGCGGCCTGGGCAGGCAGCCTTGGTCACCCGTGGCGACCTGCTGTGCCCAAAGGTGCCAGAATGCGGTCGGCAGATCTACCACGGTGACACGATGACGCGCCAAATAGCGCACGAAGGCATCGTCAGGCGCCACCGGACCATCGGGGCGCACCACGATGGCGGCGCCCACGCTCAAGGCAGGGAAAATCTCGGCAATGGCATTGTCAAACGAGGGCGAAGCGAAATGTAGTACACGATCCTCTTCCCCCAGCCGACACCATCGCGCATGCGCACGCATGAATGTGACGACGTTGCGGTGCTCGACCGTAACGCCCTTCGGCTCCCCAGTAGAGCCTGAAGTGAACATGATATAAGCAGCTTGCTGCGCAGACACGCGCGGCAAAGACGACGGTGCATCGACGTCCTGGCTGCCAGACCAGCGTTCGAGCTGCCGCAGGTCAACATGAGCCAGCCCCAACTCGCGGGCCAACTCAGCCCCCTCGGCCCCGCTCAATACAAGAGCAGGCCGCGCAAGCCGAATCAGCAAACGCAGACGTGCTTGCGGATAGCCAGGATCAAGCGGCACATAGGCCCCTCCAGACTTCATCACCGCGAGCATCGCCACGATCATCTCGATCCCGCGAGGCAAGCACAACGCGATCCGGTCTTCCGCGCGCAGTCCAAGATTGCGCAGGTGCGTCGCCAATCTGCTCGCTCGCGTATCCAGCTCGAGATAATCGATGGTCTCCGCGTCGCTGATCAGACAAGGTGCCCTTGGCGTACGTGCAACCTGCGCCTCAAAGAGGCCATGTACGCTGTCACCGGCTAACAGAAAATCATCGACTCGCCCGTTCGAAGGGACGAGACGAGCCATTTGTTCCTCCGGGATCACCTGCAGATCGCTGACAGCACGATAAGGTGCGTGCTCCACCGCTACCGCCAACTGCTCCAACGCCTGTTCACAGTAGAGCGCAACCCGCTCAGGTTGCAGATCGGCCAAGGTCTGCACCTTCAACACCAGCGCCTGACCGGAGTCATCGACCGTAAGCACCAGAGGGAAACTCGTGCGCTCACTGACCAGGTCATCTTCCGAGCGCTCGGCCAATGGCGCTGCGGACGATGCGGGCAGGTAACGGTAATCGAGCAGTGCCCCCGTCAGCGCCCCGCTCCCCTCAACGCCGCTACAGCGACGGGCCAGCGAGAACGGCGCATGCTCGTGTTCGACCAACTCACCTAACAGTCGTTGTGCCTGAATCAAACTTTGGCTCACGTCCAGGCTCAGCAAGTTCAGACGGAAAGGCAAGGTATTGACCAACATACCTAGCATGTTGGAAGTACGAGCCCGGTCGTTCATACGCCCAGATAACACCGTACCGAAAACCACGTCCTGTACCCCGCTCAGGCGCGACAGCACCAGCGTCCATGCCACGTGCAGAATTGCGGGGATGCCGACACCATGACGCCTCGTCAGCTCACGTAGACGTGTCACCAGAGAAGCATCAAGCACTGTCCTGGCCTCACCGAGCACCGCTCGTGCATCCACCGCGTCCAATAGTCCCAACGGTGCAGTCGGCTCACGTAGATCGCCAAGCCGTTCGCGGAAAAACGCCTCATCGCGTTGCGTACCGAGCGCCCAAACCTTTACTGCGTAATCTGGGAACTGATTCACGATCGGCAGGCGTGCCTCATCACCAGCCATGATCAGGGACAACTCGTCTTGCATCAGACGCAAGGAGGTGCGATCCCCCACCAGATGATGAGACAGGATCAACAATGACCAGCCACCGGAATTCGATCGGGCGAAAAGCCCTTTCATCAGCGGAGCGGTACTGATATCAATGCGATGCTCAGGTCCTAGTTGGTCGGTCAGCCATTGATCGCTGGCACCCTGCACCGGAGCCTGGAGCTCCAGTATCGGCAACTCAACGGCACGTAGCACCACCTGCAAGGGCATAGCGAGCCCTTCCCACAGCACTGCGGTTCTCAGGACCGCATGGCGTTCAACCACCTTACACAGAGCCAGGACAAAACGATCAAGCGCATCGCGGCTTGTGAAATGAACAATCTGATGACGTAAATATGGGTCGGCATCGCCAGCCAACATATGATGGTACAGCAACCCCTCCTGTAGGGAGGTCAGAGGGTAGATGCCTTCGAGGTTCGATTCTCCCCCCGCACCAAGGAAACAATCGTTTGTCGATCACGCGCCTCGCAAATAAAGGTTTGTGCTGCCTCGTGTTGTGTCGAGTCGATCAGGTTCTTTTTGACAAGCCTCTGGCGTAACGCTTCGCGCTGCTCCGCCGTCAACGATGGCGCGTTGACATAGGGTTCATCACGCATACATTCTTCCCTGAACAATTGTTTTGATTGGCACATCGATCAGCAATGATCGAGCTGTTCTGAAATGTCTATTGATAGAGTCGCATAGATCCTTCTAAGATGTCTTGTCAAACGACAGCGCCAAGACAATAGAATACTCTCTCCCTCGCGATCTCGGCCTCATTGATCATGTCAAATCACCCCCTACCACCTGCGCCGCTGGCGATAGATATTATCACCGCCCCCACACCCGAGACGCTCAACAGTCTCTACATCACACCGGGCAAACCCGTGCTCATTCGCGGCGTAACGGATCATTGGCCCGCGCGTTGGAAATGGTCCCATGAGTACTTCGCCAAACATGCCGGCCATACAACGGTAACGGTCAGCCGCCAAAGGGGCCGCGACGCGCAAGACATGCTGCTTGCCACATACCTGAAGTATCTCGAGTGCACTCAAGAAGCCGATCCTTTGTATCTGTGCAATTGGATTTTCGAACGCAATTGCCCGCAACTACTGAACGATTACGAAGCACTCGACCTGTTCGAGCGTCTAGAAGCGAAACTGCCTGAAAACTTGCGACCGCAATGGCGCTGGATGTTCATCGGACCGGCTGGATCAGGCACTCATCTGCACGTCGATGTTCTCGACACCAGTGCCTGGAATGTCGTGATTACGGGTCGCAAGCGCTGGCGCTTCTATTCTCCGGATCAGCAGGCCCTGATGTATCAAGGTCATGTAAACACTTTCGAACCTGACCTGACGGCCCACCCACTCTTCGCCCAGGCCCAAGCGATCGAATGCGTGCAACAACCCGGGGATCTTGTGTTCACGCCCAGTGGCTGGTGGCACCAGGTTCTGAACGAACGAGGCGGCATTTCAATCACAGAGAACTTCATTGATCGAGCCAATCTCGAACGCGTCAAACAAGCTGCACAACGGGCAAACCTTGCCTATCTGGACCAGGCCGTCGCCGCCATCGGCTGAAACGGCGCGGCCGGCTGGAAAATCGCGCTCATCGAATGAGTTCAACGACCCTCGAGAGATCCAGCGATGCTTTATCCGCCCAAGTGCTGCACAGCTGCTGTAGCCGGCTGATCAACTCTTGCGCCTGAGTACTGGAGCAGACCTGCGATTGATAACGCAGAGTGAAACGCACACGCTCCGCTTGCTCGCAGACGATGACCAGTGGGTAGCCCTCGTTGATGTGAAACTGCATGTCCTCTACCTGCAGTCCTGTCGCCACTCCAAATAACCGCCCCACAGGGGCATGGTTCTCGTGCACGTAGATGGCATCGAAAAGCGCCGACTCGGCCGGCCAACCGATACTGCGCTTGATGTCAGGCAGCGAATCATGTGCGCGCTGTTGCAGACAGGCGATGCTGGACTGCATGGCCCGCGTCCACTGCTTCAAGCTTCGGCCGCCGTTGAGCGTCGCTCTCAAAGGCAGTGTGCTGATCAAGTTACCCACGGTGTCGGCGTAGTCCGAATGCTCGGCATGTCGTCCAGACGTCACTAGGCCCACCAACAGGTCACGGCGGTCGAACGTTACCGCAAGCGCCAACGCAAACCAGGAAGCAAAGGCGCTGGCCATCGTCAGTTGCGCACTGACTAGCGCATCACCAAGCGCACCAGTGATTTCTTGAGAAAGCTCGAACGAGAGTTCCTCGGGCGTGGTGACATCCGATTGCCTGCCTAGCAATGCCGTGACATCGACATGCGCAAGATAATCGGCCCAGAATTGTTGTTCAGCCCGAGCTCTTGCTCGCGTGTCGAGCAGAAGATGGCGATAACTCGGATCCTCTTCTACGTGCAACGCTGAGTCTATCGCCAGACCGGCATACAAGTCCGCAAGCTCGATCATCAGACATTCTTGAGCTCGTCCGTCGGCGATTAGATGGTGTTGTGTCCAAATCCACAAATGCCGCTCTGCGGACAACCTCACCAGGCAAATGCGCAACAGTGGTGGGAGGGAGAATTCGAAAGGAAGTTCGCGCTCGCGACGCTTGAGCTGATCCAGCTCCGTGACGCCTGTCTGTACGTCAGGCGACTCATAGCGCAGCATCACCGTCACATTTTCATGGATTTGCTGGCTGTGGCAAGCACGAAGGCTTTCTGGAAAGGCCGTACGTAACGCGGGGTGTCGCTTTATCAGTAGACGCAACGCGGTCTCGAAACGCCCAGGATCAAGCGCGCCCACCAGCACACAGCTGAATTGCGAGACATAGAGCGAATCCTGCGGGTTGGCCAAGCAGTGGTACAGCATACCCTCCTGGGCAGCCGTGGAGGGATAAATACCACTCTCGGCCTGGCCTGCCGTCACAACGGTATCAATCGAGAGGCTGGTGCTCGTCGCACAAGCCGCCAGATGCTGGGCAAGCGCGCGCACCGTGGGGTGATTGATGATGTCCTGCATGGCTATATCAAGCCCTGCGCGCCTGGCCCGCGCAGAGATGCGGATGCTCTTGAGCGAGTCACCGCCTAGCGCGAAATAGTTGTCCTCCACCTGGACGGGACGGGCAAACGACTCACTCCAGATATCTAGCAGCTTAGCCTCAAGATTGGACAGCGGCTCCCCCTCCACCTCATGGCTGGTGGCGCTCGGTGCAGCCACCGTTTGCCCAAGAAGCTCGGAGAGAAACTGCTGTTTTTCCTTCTGCTCATTGAAACCGGTGGGCTTGGAACGGCTATGCATAAGGTTCGTCCAGTGTAACGTTAAGTGAAAGGGGGGCAGGTAGCGCCGGACCAGGAAAGACCGCTTCGCCCAGCATGTCCTTGATGGAGTCGTACTGGGACAAAAACTCGAACGTCGTAGCGATAGCCGCGCGGACTTGCTCGACTTGATCACGCGAGACATGCCGTGCATCGTAATCGAAAAGAACCCGCAGACCGTCTCCAAGGTGATCCTGGTTAAAGTGGACGGTCAGCGGCACATAAGTTTGGTCGGACGCATAGTGACTGGCCACCTTCAGTGGAAGTGCCTGCAAGCCGCGATACACATGAAAATGCGTATATACGAAGAGCGCCTGAAACAACGGACGCCCGTCATTCATAGCGACCAGTCGAGCATAGGGAAAGCGCCGGTACGGTAAATAGCTCTTCTCTATGTCAAAGCAGGTGCGCAGCAATTGCCCCCAACTCATGCCTTGCAGATCGATAGCTACCGGGAGCAGATTATTGAATACCCCGATGCAACGGTCGCCACCGCTCAGCTCTGGCCTGCCATTGAATTCAACTCCACTGCGCTGCAACGTACTGTTGGTGACGCGAGCCAATGCGTAGAAATGGATCGCCATCAGCAGATTCTTCAATGGTACCCGTGCCACTTGGGCGATAGCCTTGAGACGTTCCACCGGTCGGGCCGTGGCCTGCCAGGTCAGCCGACGGTGCAGCCCACCAGCGGACAGCGACGGTGCCTGTGTATCGGCGAAACACCCGGTCTCAAGCACATTAGCCCAGAACTGGGCATGGGCCGCACTGGTCAGCGCCTGACGCTCCAAAGCCACGAACTCGGCATAGCCGAGCAGTGGGCGTCTGGCCGTATCCGGCACCTTGCCCATGCTATAGGCAGAATAGACTTCTAGCAGCTCCGTCAACACGGTTGCCACACACCAGCCGTCGAGCGAAGCATCGGCAAAGGTCAACTGAAAGCGCTCTTGATCGAGCAAGTGGACAGTGCAGCGGAAATGGGGTGCCACTTCCCACGTGAAAGGCCTTTTTTTCTCCGCCTCTATCCAGGACTTCAACTGGCGCTGACGCTCGGCCTCGGTGAACTCGGTCAAGTCCTCGACCGCCAGTTCCACCTCCACGAACCGGTGCAGGATCTGCACCGGTTCGGCAAAGCGCTCCAAATCGACAGAGGTTCGCAAGAAACCATGCTCAGCAACGACATGGCGCAACGCACGGTGTAACGCCGGCGCGTCCCAACGAGCAACGAGTTCCAAGGTTGTTACGAAGACCTCGTAGTGATCATCGTTGAAAAACTTGTACACGATTCCCCGCTGCAAATAGCTCAGCGGGTAAGCATCCTCGAACTCAGCCGTTTCCAGAACCGAACGCTCCTGCTCGCTTAGCAGACTGAACGGCGCGACGGCTGGGACAGCGGGCTGCACATTCCCGCTGCTGGCGAGGGTCTCCTGTATCCCAGCGAAACTGCTGCTACGGAATAAGGCTTGAACCGACAAGGCAATGCCGGCCTCGCGAAGACGACCAATCAGATGCAATGCCAAGATCGAGTCGCCACCGCACTCGAAGAAATCATCAGCATCGCAAGGAACAGGCCCGCCCAACACGGCCTGCCAATGCAGCGCAAGTTGCTCGCGAAGGCCGGTGGCGCCAACAACCGGCGCGTCAGCGCCGTCACGACGTCGCTCGGCGCGCAACTGCGCGCGATCGACCTTACCGTTAGTCAGCAATGGCCATTCCGTCAGCAATCGCCACTCTCGAGGGACCATGAATTCAGGCAACCATGCCCGCGCATGCGCCTCGATCTCTATCCTGGTCAACGCTACCTGATGGTCGATGTGCACAAATGCGCAAAGTCGTGCAGGGCCAACCTCTTCCACAAGCATGACCACCACGTTGCGAATCCCCGGTAGACGGCTGAGTGTCTGCTCGATTTCGCCGAGTTCGATGCGATATCCAGAGAGCTTGACCTGACCGTCCAGACGTCCGAGGTAGAATATGTTGCCATGCTCATCGAAACGAGCCCGATCGCCGGTGCGATAGCTCCGCGATCCCCTTCCCAAGGGTGGCGGGATGAATCGGTCAGCGGTCAACGCCGGCTTACCGATATAGCCAATCGCCACTTGTGGCCCGGCAACCACAAGTTCACCCTCAGCCCCAGGAAGTACCGGAACGCCCTGTTCATCGACTATCGACACCTCGCAGTTCGGTGCAGGCCGCCCGATGGAAACCTCTGTCGAGTTCGCAAACAGCTCGGCATAGGTCACATCGATACCGGCCTCCGTGGGCCCGTAAAAGTTAAAAAGGCGTACGTGGGGCGCGCAGGCGAAAAATGCTTGGACATGGGCCGGCAGCATCGCTTCACCACTGCACACTACGTGCCGTAACCCTGCGATTGCCTTGCGTACACCGTCTATGCCCAACCAATGGCTCAGCACAGAGGGAACGAAATGCATGATGGTGACCCCATTGCGCAAGACCGCATCGGCCACCGCTTCGGGATATCGCTCGTGCTGGGGTTGTATGCAGACAGCCTTGGCGCCCAGTGCTAAGGGGGCAAGGATTTCCCAAAGCGAAACATCGAACGTCCAAATCGTCTTCTGTACGAACACATCATCGGCTGAAAGCGCAAGGCGCTCGATCATCCAGTCGAGTCGATGATCAAGAGCTCGGTGGTCGACCAGAACCCCTTTGGGCTGCCCCGTACTACCGGATGTGTAAAGCACGTAGGCACCCGCATTAGCGCACGCGAATAGATTCATCGAATCGCTTGATGCCAATGAGTCCCTCGCATCATCCGGCGTAGCGATCAAGGGCAGGGTCAGGCCCGCCTGGAGTGATTCACTATTCGCTATCACCGCGACAGCACCACTGTCACTTAGCATGTAGTCACGCCTGGACACGGGTGTCGATGGGTCAATCGGAAGATAGATACCCCCCGCCAACATCACCCCCAGGCAAGCAGCGACGCCCAACGGACTGCGCGGCAGCATAACGGCCACTACGACCTGGCGCTTATCAGTGGCATGCGCACGCACCTGCCTGGCATAGGCGTCAGCCATGACCAGCAAACGCCCGTAGGTCCACACCTCACCTTCACCAGCGGGGATCAGAGCGATCGCATCGGGATGCGCCAAAGCCTGCCCGACGATTCGCGCCATAGTGGATGGTGGGGGGCTGCCCGCTTCCTCACCCCACGCCTGCAATTTACAAAGGATCGTTGCGGGCAGTGCCATTGCTGCGGACAGCCGACGATTACTGCCTTGGGCAATGACCGCCAGCGCCGAATGGAATTGCTGGACCCATGACCACACCAACAGCGAATCCAGCGCGTCATGACGATAGTCGACACACAACTGCAAATGGTCATCGTCACCCAGCAACTGTATCTGCATGGGATAATGCACAAAGGCCGGCGGCAGTTGGAAGGGCGACACCTTCAGTCCACCAATATCGAAGGAGGCGAACTCTCGTTCAAACGCAATCCCAACGGATTCGGCGCCGACATCGAGCCCTGCCATATCGAAGTAGGCAAACACGACATCGAAGCAGGTGCCCGACGTACTGCCGCTGGCGGCCAGGTCCGTGCCCAACTGCGAAAGCGGCACGGCCTCGTGGGCCAGCGCGCTAGCCAACCGATTTCTGACATCTAGGAGCGCGTCATCGATGCACGCATTAGCAGTTACCTCGGCTTCCATTGGTATCAGGTTGGCGAACATCCCCACCGTGTCACGATACCGAGCAGCACGATTGAGTAAAGCAACGCCATATCGGACGCGTTCGCGACGCGTGAGAATGCCGAGGCTTGCCTCCATTGCCAATTGCAACACACAGCCAACCGTCACGCCCACTTCGGCCGCTCGAACACGAATCGCCGCGACCAGGTCCTTCGACAACTCACTGCGATGCCTACGCGCCTCATACCGTTCAAGACCTTGCGCCAGGAGGGGTAGGCGCGGATCACAGGCCGAGTTCAGTTTTGACTGCCAGTAATGTGCATCGTTCTGGGCTTGCTGAGACCCCAGATAAGCCTGATGTTCCTGACAAAAATGCCGATAGAGCGCAGCGTCAGGCGACTTGTGCACAAGCTCATCGCGCGAGACGGCTTCATACAACGCGAACAGATCACGCCAGATAATGACGAACGACCAAAAGTCGGTAATAGCATGGTGGACTTGAAGCAAGAGAAACGCCCCACCCTCGCGTCGACGTAGCAGTACCACCCGATAAAGTCGAGCAGCATCGATTTCTATACCCTGAACACTCCATTCATGCAGACGGGCGGACGCAGTTGCATCCTGCATGCCCAGGTCTTCAAAAACGAGCGAGGGCGCACAATCAGCGTCGACGACATAACTTAGCTCACCGGACGCGAGGCTGAAATGCCCGCACAAAGCCTCATGCCGTTCTTCCAGGCGAGCCAGCACGAGCCGCAGCCGATCTGGCTCGATCTGCCCCTCGATACACACTGCACGTTGCAGAGTGTAAATCGGCTGACCCGCCAATGTCTGCGCAAACACCAAGGCACGCTGGTAATGCGTCGCCGCAACGCTGCGAGCGCTTACAGGTTCAGGGGGCGCTATGACCTGTGGTACCGATGGGTGAATTTCATCGAGCAGATCGCCAAGACGAGCGCCGGCATACATCCGTGCCCGATCAAGGACACAAGCAAAGCGACGCTCCCACTCAAACTGGATACGGACAATTGTCAACGAATCCGCTCCCAGCTCGACCAGGGTTCGCTCTAGATCAAGCTCGTGCGCGGCGCGTCCGAGCAGATGCGCAACAGTTTCCAGCGGGCCCGCCCCGGCACCGGGCTCAGGGGCCGACTGCCGATGTGCGCGCATGATATAAGAGCCCTGCAAAGGCTCAACCTCGAACATTTCGCGCACACGATCGCGTTGCAGCTTACCGCTGCTGGTACGAGGCAAGGAGCGATGAGTGAACAACACCCCGGCAACGGCGATCGGGAACATGGCTTCGATCCGTGAGGCACAACGCTCGCCAAGTACAGGAAGGTCGTCCAACGCAATGGCGCTCGGTCGCACTTGATAGACGAGTGTCACCGTCTGTCCACCATCTCGGCTCAACGCCGCCGCGCTGTTAGGCGTAAAGCGTGAATCGAGTTGCAGCATGGCAAACTCGATGTCGGTGAAGAAATACTTGCGTCCGGCCACCGTGATCGCGCTGCCTATACGGCCCAGCACATGAACGCCGGAGCTTGCGATGTAACCCAGGTCCCCAGTGGCCAGGTAGCGCCTACGGGGGACCTGAGGTAGGCAATGGTCGAACGCATCGCTATCGATTTGCCCATTGCGCAAGTAGCCTTGCGCAAGACTCGGAGCGCTAACCCAAATCTCTCCGACCTGACCAGGCTCGCATTCACGACGGGTTGCCGTGTCAACGATCCTGATGTCGACATCTGTGTCCTCAGGCATCCCACAGCTGGCAAGTGCGCCCATGGTAGCGAGAGACTCACCGGCAGCCTGCTCCCCCCGTTGCGCGGGGCGTCATGTGCAAGACCACGCCGTGCGCTGATCATGAGGGTGGCTTCAGCCATGCCGTAAGCAGGGCACAGGGATCGGCTATCGAAGCCATGGCTGGCAAACCGAGTCGCGAACTTTGCCAGCGTGTCATGGCGAACCGCTTCCGCACCACACACGGCGCTGGACCAGCTTGAAAGATCGATGCCCTGCAGCTCATGCTCCGGTATGTGAAGACAAAGCTCATAAGCGAAGTTCGGGGCGCTGCTGACCGTGCCGCCAAACTCATCGATGACCCGCAACCAACGGGACGGACGTTGCATGAAAGTGGCTGGCAGCATATGCACACTTGTCGCGCCCAGGTGATAGGGCAGCAACAACTTGCTTACCAATCCCATGTCGTGGTGCAGCGGCAGCCAGTTTACGAATCGCGAATGCTCGTCGAAGCCAAATGTACGCATCAGCAAGTCAAATTGGGCCTCAAGCGCCTTGCGGCTGACCACCGATCCTTTCGGATCGCGGGTAGAACCTGATGTGTACTGGACAAAGGCGACCGGGGAGTCCACTCGAGCGGCTGCGCGAAAGCCACACTCAAAGCGCTCCCCGATTGCGACCACCGAGACATCGGTGTACTGGCGCAACACGTCGATCGCCCCGTGTTGCTGTTGCATCGCATCAACCAGCAGCACTCTGGCCTGAGCGTCGCGAGCGATCGCCAGCAAATGATCGCCAACACTGAAACGCTTGAAATTGGATGAGAGGCCAATCGGCACGGCACCGATGTACTGGCAGGCCAGGAATGCGGTGGCAAAGCGCAGCGGGTCTCGCAGCGTTATCATCACATGCTGCCCGGCACGTACATCACAGCCATGCTGGAGAAACGCAGCGGCCTCGCGAACGGCCTCGTCCAACTCCGCGAAGGTGAGTGAAGTGGAAGCGTTCACACCGTCACGCAGATAATGGATGCTGTTGGAACGGGTGCGCCCTGCCTGACCGAGCTTACAACTCATACTCGTGCCTCACGGCCTACGCTGACCAGCCTATCTGGCGCACGAGGGCTCCTCAATCGAGCGCTGATCGCTACTGCGGAACCTCGCTTGCAGAGCTGATTTTGAAGGAGAAGAAGCTGGATAATCGACTGCATGTTCTCTCGCTGTGCTATTCAATTCCTTTGAGCCACCCCTTGAAATCAGAGGGGCGACCGTCAATCCCTTGCGATCAAGGCCACCAGCCGCTCGGCGATGCGTTCGGCATCACGCGCGATATGACCGACGCTCTGCGCGTCCGGATAGGTTCCGATTAATAAAGGCCCGATTGCGAACAGGCTGCCCTCTGCCGGCCCTGCAGCCTCTTCTGCCGGCACCACCTCACAGGTGCGCGGGTTCACCCTAATCCCACCCAGCTCGACGGTTTTGCCTGCATCCTGGGCGTAGACCGAGCAGGCCAGGCCGCGCTCGTACAGGTCACGCAGCAAAGGGGAAACCGTTCGTTCAAGGCGTACATCCGACCCAGCGGCAGCTACCACCAGATCGAATTCCCCAACGCTTAGGAAATTGCCAGCGTCGTCCTGGATCTCGAGGTACTGGACATTGTGCTTCTGATCCTGAATCAAGCGATATCCTTGTGGTGCAGCTAGAACATCAAGCGAGCCAGCCTCGAACAGGGCATTGAGTCGCCGTGCGTTCTCACCAGCCATGGGCATCGCCGCACGGTAGTAGCGAGAGCGCAACGAGAGGAATCTGAGCTTGTCGCAATCGCTGAATGTTGGGAACGCCTCACTCAATAAAGGCAGTCCACCGAACAATCCCGTCTGCCACGCCAATACCGCTCCATGCTCGATTTCCCGCAGGTCCTCCTTCAGACGCTGCCCGGGCTCACCAGCACAGAGTCGCTGCAGTTTTCCCGCCAACGAAGCGCCCGTCCCATGCAACTCACCGAATGCGGCGAATAGGATCATCCGCTCAATTGCCGCTAGATCCAGTCTCCCCTGCGCGCGACACTGGGCGATAGGTTCGCGCATGACCTCTTGGCACAGTGCGTCGACATCCAAAGGCGGTGGCGGAGCCCCCCAAACCTTCGGCAACTCCCCACTACCGGATAGCACGCTAAGGTGCAACTGACCCGCTTCTGCGCTCGCCCCCAGCCCCACCGCCACGTCTACCGCCGTCAGGTAGCTGCCCAAAATCAGGACGCGTGCCCCGCCTTGGGCAACCTGCGCATCGACACGAGCGCACAACTGAGCGAAAGGCCAAGGACAGTGAAGCACTCCGTCGACGGGTTTCTTCTGGGCAAAGGCGCTATGCCCGATCGCCAACACGACGTGTCGAGCGCCCGGCACAGGCCCCCGATTGCCGTGCAAGGTCCAGCCCTCAGCAGCGGGCTCGATCACTTCAATCGTCGTTTGCAATTCGGTGGTTACCCGAGCCCCCTGACTGCGTAGAAACGCCACGATCTGTTCGAACCTACCCCCCTCTTGGCGACCCACCTCTGCCCGCAGCGAGGGTGCTGCAAGGCTCGACAGATGCGCGTCTCCAACAGCCTCCGGAGACCAGGCCAGTCCCGTCCCCCATTGCCTGCCCTGCTCATAGACAGCAACGCGCAAACTGCTGGGCAACCGTCCGGACACGATTGCATGGGCAAGTGCCAGCAGCACATATTTGGCTGACTGTCCCCCACCGATGATCGCAATATCATCCGGCACGCTCATACGCCTCGGTTCAGTTGTTCATCAATGTGACGTGCCAGCGAAGCGACACTCGGCGCATCAATCACACTGCCTAGCGAAAGGCTGATACCAAAGGCTTCACGCAATGCGACGATCAGGCGGCTAAACGAAAGTGAATGGCCGCCACTCATGAAAAAGTTATCATGCACACCCACCTGCTCCATCTCGAGCACCGAGCACCAACATTTCGCGACCAGAGCTTCGGTCGGCGTGCGCGGCGCCACGAACTCGGATTGCCGATCTGCTTGGGCGAGATCACGCAACACTTGTTGATCGACCTTACCGTGCGGGTCCAGCGCCAAGTCCGCGAGCACGACGATCCTGGCCGGACACATGCTCATCGGCAACTTCACCCTTAGTGCAGCGCTCAGTGCTTCAACGCTGAAATGGTTAGGCGATACAGGAACCACGAACGCGACCAGACAAGGCAATGGCTCGCTCAGTTTTATGAGCGTGGCCTGCTTCACTCCAGGCTCAGCGTTAATGGCAGCGATGATTTCCGCTCGGTCGATGCGTACACCGTTGAGTTTCATCTGGTCATCCTGGCGCCCGACGAACTCGATGGTGCCGTTTGGCAGGCGACGCACCCAATCACCGGTAACGTACATTCTCGCACCCGCGCAAGAGGTGAACGGATCCGGCACGAAGTGACGAGCAGTAGCAGCAGATGCCCCCACCAGCCCCCTCGCCAATCCTGCACCACCAATGCACAGCATGCCGATGCCGGCCACTGGAGTGGGCCGACAGGCGGTATCTACGACATAAAAGACGTATTCATCCAATGGTTCACCAATGGGCACAGTTCTGGAATGCACGTCGTCCGTGGTTCGATACAAACTGGCGTTAATACAGGTCTCTGCAGGCCCATACGCATTGATCAGCGAACCACCGTGCTGAGCCAACGCGGCAACGAAAGTCCCCGGGAGAGCCTCACCACCGATGACCACATGCGCAACTTTCGCCAATGCTGGCGCGCCGCCCGCATGCAAGCAACGCGACAGAAGACTGGGAGTCATTTGCACGATGTGAAATGGAAACGCCTCGAGCGCCGCAATAACAGCGCGCTCCGAGGCGCCATCCACGACGTTCAGCAGGTGCAGCCGCGCACCACGGCAGAATGTCAGCACCCACTCCCAAAGAGAGGCATCGAAGGTCGCAGGCGTGCGCCCCAGTACGCGTTCACCCGGCATGAGGGGGAAGTGTCTGGTCAAGGCCTCCACCTGGTTGGCGAGCGCCCTCTGCGATACCGCGACCGCCCGCGGCTCCCCGGTGGTGCCGGACGTGCAGATTATGTAGGCCAGCACGTCCAGAGGCCATCGTCGCGCCTGAGCGCGCGGCGTGGTGGCCCCCAGTGCCGACTGCGCCCGGACGCCGCCGTCGATCTCAATGATCGCTTTCACTTTCGAACTATCGATGATGTGCTGTCGACGTACCGCCGGCACATGCTCGCCGAGCGCAACGAAATGAGCGCCAACCCGCCAAACTGCCAAGGCGCCGATCAGGTAGCGCACCGGGTCAGCAACGGACAAGCCCACGCAATCCTCAATGCCAATACCGATGTCGCGCAACGCTTGCGCCTGCTCGCTAACAAGCTCACCCAGCTCAGCGTAGGTCCATGCCTGAGCGCCGTAATCGAGCGCGATTTGCTGCCCCTGCTGCTCAATGACATTCCGGATACGGTCATCAACCATCATTAAAGCGTGCTCGGTGTGTCCTCGCCGCCTCGACACCATCCATCCATCAGCCTGCAGATCAGCCACGTTCAACTGACCGACCTGGACCGATACATCCGAAATTGCCCGGGTCAGGATGTCGTGCAATTCATCCAGAAGAAAATCGACGGTCGCCTGGGAATAACGAGCGGGGTTCGCACTCATTACCAGGTGCGCTCGCGCCCCGCGGGCAAAGGTCACCTCGAGGTGGCTGGACGGCGCGAAACAGGCATGCGGGTGCTCTTCCCAGCTCAACTCCCGACTTTGCCCAGTTCGCAGCGTGCGCGTGGAGAAACGAATATTCTGTCGATCGGCATCAATCGCCAAATGTTGCTCAAAAAAGCACTCC
The DNA here is from genome assembly GCF_055390395.1 of Pseudomonas sp. Tof1. Taxonomy (NCBI): domain Bacteria; kingdom Pseudomonadati; phylum Pseudomonadota; class Gammaproteobacteria; order Pseudomonadales; family Pseudomonadaceae; genus Pseudomonas; species Pseudomonas sp. Tof1. The sequence goes on from NZ_AP024344.1 coordinate 4,330,946, forward strand.
TTCCACTCACCGCACTCATCCAATTTCTTGAATACATGCTTGGCCAGCCCGGCGAACGACGTGCTGCTGGAAACCTCGAATGTCACCGGCAGTTCGTAGTCCAACCGGCCGACCAGATGTTCGAACATCTCTTCACGGTTACTGAGGACGACGATCAGGTCTTTGCTTCGCTCCGGCAGCAGACGCTCAAGCACCACTAGCCACGCACTCAGCACCAAGCTTTGGGCAGACACTTGTAGCCGAGCGGCGATTGAATCGAGGCGTTGCCCGAGCGCCTCACTCAATGCACACGTTGAAAAGGTCGCGCTGGTGGCAAAAGGCGCTTTCAGGCGCTCTTCGATCGGGAGCTCCAGGAGCGGTTCGAAAGAAGCGGCCGCCCGGGTCCAAAACTGCTTGCCGAACTGGGCTTCTGGACTGGCCATCAACTCGTGCTGCCAGTTCATGTAGTCCGCGTAGCATATGCGCCCCTCATACCCACATGCGCCGCTCGACATCTGTTCAAGTGCCTGTACGACGAACAGCGATAAGCCATCCGCGTCAAAAACCCAGGCGCGGGAAACTGCGACCAACCATTTGCGCTGGTCGATACTAACCAATGCCAGAGCGCACGCAGAACTGGCCAGCAACTGCGCCTTGGCCATGCGCTCAGATGCACCTTGCAGAGTTGACGCCTCGATCGCTTGCACCGAGCATTCGACGTTGATTCCCGGCAGGTAAATCCGACTGCGCGACAGCACATCGAAGGCAGATTGTCGCAGCATATCGATGCTGAGGTCGCCGGAAAGAGAAAAGGTGCAGCAGATGATTTCCGAGGACTCTTCACCCGTAGTACGACGGCCATAAGCCTGCAACTGCGGCAAAGACAGAGAGGAAAAGCTCATGATGGTTCTTCCTGAACACACGATGGGGTACGCAGTTGCGCCCACTCGATCTGATCCAACTGGGAAAAATAGATGATCCTCGCACCCGCATACGGTGCGCGGCCATGCGCTATGGACAGGTTATCGATCAACAGCACATCACCAGGCTGCCATTCGATTGACACCGTATTAGCGTCATAAGCCTGCCCGATCGCCATGAGTATGTCGAGTTCGATAGCCTCGCCGTTGGCGTAACGCGTGTCATTGATCAGTTGATCTCCCCGCGCCTCGACAGCCAAAGCCTCGCGCGCATGCAGCGGCAAATTCGAGTGGTGGAAGAAAAACACATGATTGGTCCAACAGAGCGCACCGGTACGCGGGTGCACTGCCACACAAGGACGAACTTGCGTCGTGGTCAACACGCCATTGTCCTTCCACTCTAGGTGTATCTCGTCGCAAGCGGCGATGGCCTCAACAGCGGCTCGATCATTCACACCGAAAGCTTGCTGCCAGGACATACCGAAGTAAGGGTGATAACTGCGTACCAGTTGATAACCGCCAAGGGCAAAAGATGACCGGATGCCCTCAGGTAGCATCTTCCATACCGCTCGGCAATCGGCAAGCCATGTCGCCCCCCCTGTTTGCGAAGGCTGGCTGCAGTAAAAAAGCAGCTTGGCAGGCATCGCCCGCTGATAGGAATTTTCGTTGTGAAACGCGATGGGGTAGGCACCAGGGTACTCCGTGGCGGTGAACACGCTGCCGGAAATACGCGTGCGAGGAGAGGTTTCCTCACGACTGATGGTGGGGGTACAACCCAGCCATTGGCCTAACAATTCAAACTCGCGCGCGCCACCGACTTCAAAACCACGAAACAGCAATGCGCCACGCTCGTCGAGCCGGGCCTCGATCCACGCAGCATACCGGCGGAACACCTCAGCCAGCCGAACATCTGGACGTGCGGGCATGAACACCGACAAGAAAGGCCCCTCAGCCGGTACCTGCACCAGGCTGTCCCGCCAGTCGGACATGTGTCCGCTGGGCTGAGCCGAACGATCGAGCGAAAACCGCTTTTTCCATTCATGCATCGCTGCCACTCCCGCTGGTTCGCGCAAACCGCCGCTGTTTCATCCGCGCGAAAGCTGCTCGATGTCCGCTATACAGCTGCTCTTGTCGAGCCTGCAAAGCCCCTATGAACTCACTGCAGCTCGCGTCTGGACAATCGACTGCCAGTTGGGCCACCTGCTGGTACAGTACATCGAAATCGCTGGCCAAGGCCTCGGTGTGCGCGAGGATGCGATAGGCCACACTGATGCGAAATGAGGTACCTGCATCACTCAAATAGCAGACGAAGGGCACATCGTGCTCTTGCTCACTATGAACATGGTTTGCCGCTACTGAACACCCAGGTAACGAAAATGTGGCATGTGCGTTGTTATGGAATCCGAAGAGATAGCTCAAGCCCGACAGCCCGGCAGCTGTGGCTTGCGCATCGATTTCATGATGCGCCAGCCACTTGTGAGCCAGCGCGGCGCGTAGGGTTCTGCCGACCTGTGCGACCATTGCCGTGAAAGGGATGGCTGGCTCCACGCCCTGGACGATGGGTACACGATTGACGAACAAGCCCACGGTTCGTTCGAACTCGGCGGCGTCACGCATCGAGGCATCTAGCCCAATACACTCGGCACCGGGCGATTGCCTGGCCTCGAGCAACAATCGAAAAAGGGCAAACATTGTCGAATAAAGTGTTTCACCGCACCGTCGCGACAACGCTTGCAGGCCGGCAATTACGGGGGCCTGCAAGGTGAACTCGAACGAACGCATACTGCCGGAACCGCCGATCAACGCTGCTCGTTCGAGGCTCGGACGCCCCGCCGCGGACGCAATTTCCAGCGCGCAGCACATTTGTGCTCGCCACCAAGCGAGCAGTGCCGCCCGCCCCTGCTTGGCAATCGTCGCTCGCTCATACGCCACGAATGCGGGATACCCCAAGGATCCGGCGCTTTCCGGCAGCGCCTGACCGGCATGCAACGCCCGGTAACCCCGGCAGAACTCATCGACGATGATCGCGAAGGAAGTTCCATCACTGGCAATGTGGTGCCGACGCAATGTCAACAGAGTGTGCTCACTGCCCAGGGTGCAGAGATTGACGTCCAGCAATGGGCCAGTCGACAGGTCGAAGGGCCGTGTGGCGTGCTCGGCGGCGAGGTGGCGCAGTACCGAGAGCATGTTATCGGGTAACTGCTCGCTACCACGCTCGACCGATACCTTGACAGGCCTGAACGGATGCACCTGCTGGCGGGCGTCGCCATGCTCTGCATTGAACCCCATGCGCAAGGCAACATGCCGCTCCATCAAGGCATTCACAACTTCAGTCACGATGCCTGGGTCCAAACTCCCTTGGATCAATACACAGCTGGTCAAGCCAAATCGCGAGCTGCTGGGGCGAGCCCGTTCCATAGCCCATATTTCTTCCTGAGCATTGGACAACGGAACACCGACCGAGGCACCGGCCCCCTTACCTGAAGCACCAAGCAACTGCCTCAGCTCACTCCGGTGCCGCGCCAAGGCCTGTAGCAGCTCACTCGACAAATGCTCCTTGGGTCCTTTGACCTGTAGCGCTTCCCCCTGCAGTAGAACGCGCCCCCCTTGTCGATAGAGTTCGACGAGCGATTCGAATGTCTGCGACTCAGAGTTCAATACCAACCTCCGAAGACGGCGCCTTCTCGGCAATTTTCATGTCGATGTAGGCCACGAGAGCACCAAACGTGAGCGTGTCAAGCAACGTGGAGAGCGAAAGATCGACACCATGTGCCTGTTTCACCAGGGCCGACAGTCGCAACGCCAACAACGAATCACCACCCGCGCTGTAGAAATTGTCATCATTGCCCTGCACTGCAACGCCCAGCAACTCCTCCCATATCTGCGCCAGTGATCGAGCAGTGTCGTGCGACACAAATGCCAACCCGCCCTCTCGAGAGCCGGGCTGCACGGCAGCGCTCAGTTTCAGACTATCGAGGTAGCGCCCATAATCGGCGTGCGTCGCCTGTTGTTGATAGGCCATGAGCGAGGGCAAGTCTTGGGCACACACCACCACTTCTTCATGGTCGCTCGCGATGACTCTGAGGAGCGTTTCGACACCCTGCCGAGCAGATACGCTCTGAAGCCAGTGGCTATCGCCCCAGGTGTCCGTCGTGCTCTCACGCTTTTCGTCGTTCAACCTGTAGCGTGACTGGAACTCGCTCTGCGCATAGGCCCACATCCCGTCGGTTTGCCAATCGGTCCAATTGATGCAAATGAATCGGCACGTAGAGTCTGCTGCGCCGGCTCGCGCATGAGCATTCAGATAACCATTCCCGATGACGTAACCGGCCTCCCCGAACTTCGCCTTGTGCAAGACCGCACCGATTGAGGAGAAATTCACATGAAAATCCGGGCGCAAGTGGGCGAATGCTTCAGTAACATTGGTAACGCCATGAGTCTTGGTGCGAATCGAGCGTTCGAGCATGCTGAACGAACGATTGCGCAACACGCCTTCGCGATCGATCTCGCCCGCCAGATACAGCACGCCGTCAATCTTGCTATGGCGTTCGCCGATGCGTCGCGCTGCGGCAAACACCGCTTCTCGATCATTGGCATCAAGCTGCTCGAGTTGTAGGGAGGAGGCTTGGCCACGGATCGTAGCAAGCTGCCGGCGAATCGCCACCTGCCGCTCATCATTCTCGGACTCGGGGCGATCCAGCCACTGCGCGCGATGGAGGATGACCAGGTGGACGGCAAAGCGACGCACGAGCGCTTGCGCGACAGTTAAACCAATGCCACCCAGTCCTCCAACCAGCACGAGGACGGCACCATCGAGATCGGGTTCATCAGGGGAGAGATCCACCTGCGCATGGTAAGGCTGCCAGAGGTACCGCCCCGAACGGCTAGCGTCCCAGAGACGTTTGCGCAGGTACATGCGGTGGCAAACGCCGGTGGTAATGCACCGTCGGCCGGCAGCTCGACATGACGCAGATGAAACTGGGGATATTCCAGCTCAATCATTTTCGACATGTCGTAAGCCAAGCTCTGGGAAGCGTATACAGGCTCATCGCCCGCCACCCTGAAAAGACCGCGGGAAATGACCAACCACTCGATGCTCTTATCACCCTGCATCTGATCGAGGATCTTCGCGGTCCAGTGCAAAGTACCCAGAGAAGTAGTTACAGCAGCCTCCAACTCACGACCCGGGACGGGGCGAGTCCAGGCATACACGACCCGATCGATCCGGCCATGACGCCGCAGGCATGCATCTATCGCCAAGCGGACGTATTCCTCGTTGCCCATAGATACAATGTGATCTTCGGGGGATAGCGCATCACTCGCGGCACTGACCACCGCAAAGACCTTCGCTTGACTTTCCTCGGCCAGGTTTTCGATCCCGCGCCGCAGCGTTGCATCATCGACGAATGCGAGCACAACATCACCGGTCGGCCAGCGCTGCCCGCACGCTCCGGTAAAACGTCGCCATTGAGGAATATAGGTGTGCTCTTTGGCGTAGGGATTGGGTCGCCCCCACCACAGCAAAGATTCGGTCTCTTGGCTGGGCGACCCCGCAAGCAGGTATTCACCGCATGCGGATGCCAGCAACTGCTGGTAGCCCGCGACCGACAACAAAGGGCCATGAGCGCGTTTGTCTTCGTAACGCCACCACTGCGCAAGCATGCCCCAGATCAATTGCGTGGAGAGCCGCGAATCTGTCGAATCGATTTGGCACAGTACGCCCTGATCGTTGATCAACTCACCAAGATTGGCCAACGCGGCTTGCAGATTCGTCGCTACGTGCAAGACATTGAAACCGATCACCACGTCGAAGTGATCGACAGGTATCGACTGGGCAGCTGGCCGACGGTCTATATCGAAACGTGCGAAACGCAGTTGTCCAAGCGTTGCTTGTACCTTTTCCTCGAGTCTCTCTCGGGCCCGCTCGACCAAAGACTGACTCTCATCGCTAATCCAGTATTCGGCCAGATGCTCCGTGTTCGGAGCAGCGAGCAAGTGCTGGGTCAAGGCCAAGTGGCCGCAGCCGATCTCGAGGATACGCAGCGGTCTGCCCAGCTCGGCGCAGAACCGACGCAGGAACAGGTCGACCTGAGCGAATTGATCGGCCACGATAGCGTTGCGCTGAACATCGCTGCCAATGGCCTGGCTAAGTCGGTCCATGCCTTGTTCAGCCAAAACCTCCAGCGCGGGGCATCCTTGACACATGATCGATGCACGCTGCTCTGCCAAATCTGCAAGCAGTCGCACCAACGGCGCACGGGCGGGACAGCGCTCAAGCACCGATGCGGCCAACTGCGACGACTGAGGTAGGCCCATCAGAGCACTTGCCTGCAACATTGACTGCTCGCCTAATAGAAGGCCACGCGCCAGCATGCTTTCGACCAGGTACTCACCGAAGCGCTGATAGTCGGGATCAAGCCCAAGCTGATCGATCAATTGGGCACGCTCGATGGTTGGATCTGCGCTGAGAGCCGTCACCCGATCGAGCAAAAAATCGCGAATCAGGCCGGCACTGTAGTCTTCCAGCAGTCTCTCGGTAACGGGATCCTGCGGCGGCAATGGCACATCGGGGACCTTGCTCGCAACTTGCCACCATTTCGACGCGCGTGGCGCCTCGCTTCGCTCCACACGGCACTCGGTACGGCGATAGGGATAGGCAGGCAAATGCAGACGCCGCGAGTTCGCCGGAAACAGATCGCTGAAATCCACGGCCTCGCCTACCAACCAAGCGCTTACGCGAGACTCCAGCTCACTCTCTGCAACCTTAGCAGACCGGCCTTGCTCCAGTTGCAGGAGCAAATCGTCCAGGTCCGTGCAAATGAACGCCGCGCGACAGTCATAGCATTTTCGCCCCACGCTCAGGGTATAAGCCAAGTCAGCCAAATCAGGTCTATGTGTCATGACGAAGACCTGTAGCGCCTTCACGACCTCCTCCAGAACCTCCGGTCGATGCGCACTCAGTAGAATTGGCAAGGCCGGGGGCGCTTGGAGTAGCCGGGGAACAGGTTCGGGGCCGGCTCCAGGACCACAAAGACATTCGTGCCACCCATACCGAGGGAGTTCACCCCCACATAGCGCGCCTGCTCAGTGTCGAACAGCGCGCCTGCACTGGGGACAACATGGAATGGCGAGGTTTTCCATGGAATCAGCGGGTGGCCTTCTCTGAAGCCGATCTGAGCGGGTCGTTTACGCTCGGATACGCACAAGGCAGCCTTGATTACACTGGCTATGCCGCTGGCACTGTCGAGGTGCCCGATATTCGCCTTCACGGAACCCAGGGCGCAGTACGGCTCATGATCCGAGGTCGCACCGAAGGCCCTGTGCAGAGCATCGAGTTCAATCGGGTCTCCCAACGCCGTACCGGTGGCATGCGCCTCGATGAATGCAAATGCCTTGGGGTCTGCCTGGGCTGTAGCAAGGGCGAGACGAATCGTTTCAACCTGTCCCTCGACCGAAGGCGCTGCGTAGCCGACCTTACGTCGCCCATCATTGCCACAGGCACTTCCGGCAATGGCGCAATAGATGGAATGATTGTCACGCACGGCATCGTCCAGTCGCCTGAGTACAACGACTCCGACGCCACTTCCACCTACCGTACCGGTCGCGTCCGCGGAGAAAGGTCGACAGTGGCCATCCTTGGAATAGACCCCTCCCTCCCGATAGACATGACCTTGACGCTGCGGGAAGATAATCGATGCCCCGCCGACAACCGCCACGTCGCATTGGTAGGTCGCCAGGGCCAGGCACGCGAAATGCAGCGCTGCCGCCGAACTGGAGCAGCCGCTTCCGACACTGACAGCAGCGCCAGTGAGCCCCAGTCGAAAGGCGATGGTGGTCGCAATATGGTCCTTGTCGTTACCCAGCAAGGCACCGAGCCCGTCCATGTTCTCTTCGAGCAAGTGTTCCAGCAGGTAGGTGCTCATGCTGGCGGAAAAGAACACGCCGACCTTGCCGTCACCAGTTTTCATCCCCGCGCAGCCAGCATCCTCCAGGGCCTCATGAGCGCATTGCAGCGCAATGCGCATCTGCGGGTCCAATCGTCGGGCCTCGCCAAGGGTATAACCGAAGAGCTCGTAGTCGAACGCATCGACATCCGGCATAACGGCTTCGGCACCGACTACCCCGCCATCAGGCAGCTCATTGGAGGCGAAACGACTACGGGTGCTGAGCATGGGGTCAAATCGCTCGACAGACTCAACCCCTTCAAGCAAGTTCGTCCAGTACCGTCGCACATCCGACGCTCCTGGGAACCGGCATGACATGCCGACAATCGCGGCTTTGCCCAGCCATTGTTCTTCATCTTCAAATCGATTCATCGTTTCCATACTTGACCTTGTGACGACGCAAAGCCGCCCGGTAGTTATTGGCACTGCGCGAAGACGTTTCATCCATGATGGGACGAACGGTATGGTCCAGCCGAGCTGCCATTTGTTCCACTGTTGTGTAAGTGAACAGATCGATCACGCTGAGTGCATCGACACCACTTTTATTGCCCGGCAATCGGTCATGGAGCGCCAGCAGCATCAATGAATTGCCGCCGGCCTCGAAAAAGTTGGTGCGAATGTCAAAAGCCGTGTGCCCAAGCAGCTCGCCCCAGAGCTGCATGAGTAGCCTTTGGGTTTCGGTCGTCGGCTGCCCTGCTGTCAGGGCCTGGTACTCAAGCTGCTTCAACCGCCCCCGTAGTGCTGACGCATCGAGCTTGCCAGCGGCCGTGCGTTCGAGGTGATCGCTGATGACGAAACGCTTGGGGGTCATCGCGCGAGGCAAACGTTGAAGGCAGAAGCGGCGCAAATCATGCTCCTGCAACTGTGCCGCTCTGGCCTCAACAAAGGCGACAAGCAGCCCTTCTTTCGAGCTGCCGCAGACGAACGCAGCCGTGACCTGCGGATGATCGAGCAAAGCCCGCTCGATCTCCTCTGGTTCCAGCCTCGCGCCTAGACTCTTGAGCTGCCGGTCCCGTCGCCCGACATAGTTGAGCATGCCGCGCCCGTCCACGAATACGCTGTCACCGGTCAAGTACATTCGCGCCCCGATCTGACCGCTAAACGGATCAGGTACAAAGCGCGCGGCGGTTAAGGCAGGCATGTCGCGATACCCACGCGCGATAGCCCCACCGATGGCCAATTCCCCTACCGTACCATCAGGCAGCCGAGTCCAGTCGTCTCGTATCACGTAGCATTGGAGACCATCGCGAGAAACGCCAATTGGAACCGGCCCCTGGCCCACCACTTTATGAAGACTTGTGTAGACCACAGCCTCCGTTGGACCGTACAAGTTCCACACCGAACTCTCGGGGGCCTCGCTGGTCAATAAGGCGGCCAATGCCGGAGAAAACACCTCACCGGCAACAAACAGGTGTGTCACGGACTGCAGCGAGATACCCGTTGCAAGAGCTGACCGCAGTACCGAAGGGACAGCTGCGAACCCTCCGGCGCTTAAGCCACGCAGCCGGTCATGATAGGTCTTACCAGCATCGATGTATAACGGGCAACCCGCTGCAAGGGGCGCGAACACCTCGAACAGCGACACATCAAACGACGCATGCGTCAGTACGTTGAACGCTTCGATGCGCCTGAATTCGAAAGCGTTTGTCGCCCAATGGATAAAGCTGGCGAAAGCACTATGGGAAACGCTCACCCCTTCGGCTCACCAGTGGATCCAGAGGTGTACATTACATAGGCCAGTGAGCTTGCATGTACAGGCACCATCGCCTCGATAACCGGGCAGGACGGCATCACCGCCAACGCCTGATCGAGCACCACCACAGGCATGCCCATGTCTTGCGGGGCATAATTTGCCACCAAAGACGGGTCGCAGATCACCAGCGACTGGATACCGTCGCGCTGGCAGAGCATTTCTACGCGGTACCACGGAAGGTCGGCATCGAATGGCACAACACAAGCGCCAGATCGCATCACCCCCCACATCGCACCGATCATCCGAGCGCTCAGCCGGCCCCATACCGCTACACAGGCTTCACCGTGCAAGGCCATGGTGGCTAGGCGCTGCGCGACGTCTGCGGAGAACTGATCAAGCTGGCCGTAGGTAACCTGTTCGGCACCGGTGATCGCGACAGCTTCGGGATTGCTACGTGCAACGTCGGCCAGCCATTGTGGCACGCTCCCTCGAGGAACCGCCTGCGCTAAAGGGTTGACTGGTCGGTGTGACGGGTAGGCTTGCCCCACCCGTTGTTCGCAGGTCAAATCATCGTTAGCACAAAGCTCGAGCAAATGCGCATAGTCGGCCAACATTTGCTCGCAGATCCCCTGGTCGAACACCTCCTGCCGATATTCAAAAGCCAAGTGCACAACGCCATTGCTGCGACTTGCACACACCAAGAGGTTCGTCTTGGCCTCCCGGTTGCGCAGCCCCAACGATGAGCCTTGAACTCCCCCCAGTTGCAAGTCCATGGCCGGACCGGTCATCACAAAGAGGGTTCCGGGTAAATCGGCGCGCGCCCCGCTGTTGCGCAAGGCATGCTCGCTCAAAACGCGGTTCATCGAAGGGTAATCTGGCGACATCGCTTCCTCGACCTGCCGGGCAATGCGCTGGCATACGTCCGAAAACGCTTGATTCGGCGCTACCCTCTCGCCAATGAGCGCCAGTTGCTGCACAGGTCCAACGACACTCATCAATCGCTCGTCCAAGCGCGCCGTCACAGGGGTGATGAGTGAAACATTGCGCGTAGTCGAGTAACGTGCTTGCAACATGACGAAGGCGGCCAGCATGAAAACGAACTCTGAAACCTTCAGAGCTCGTGCGGCCTTACTGACGGCGGCACTCGCCTCACAGCCAAGCTCACGCTGTTCCAGGGCAGTCCGATTACCGTTAGTCATGTCATTGCGCACAACACGACTTGGTTCAGCACTGGCCCGTTCCAGACGCTTTACGCATTTTTCCAACAAATGGGTCAGGCCGTCGCTGTCCCCTTGCTGACGTTCCCACTGCACGTAGTCCCGATAAGCTGATGGCGGCGGCAATGCCACCAGGCCGTCGTTGTACAAAGCAACGAATTCCTCCAGCAACTGCGCGGTGGACCACTCATCGCACACTAGGTGGTGCAGTATCCATAGCAGATAGCTGCTGCCGTCCCTTGCATTGATGACACGGCCTCGAAAAAGCCTGCCGTGGGCCACATCAAAAGGTCTGCTCGCCTCCTCCTCCAGCCATCTGTGTGCGACCGCCGACGGGGCTTGGCCTGGCACATCCAGGAGCGACAGCGCGGTGAAATCCAATTCGGCGCGCAGCGAGATGACACCGACCAACTCTCCGCCAAAACGCACGAAGGACTGTCGCAATACTTCATGGCGCTGGACCAGCATTTGCATGCAGTTACGCACCCGATCGATATCCAACGGCCCGTTCATCTGCCAAGCCATGGGCACCGAATAACTCGCCCCTTCCCCTCCGATCACGTGAGCCGCATAGATCCGTTGCTGCGCAAGTGAGGGAGGTGCCAGGATTTGGCGCTCAGCCATCAGGCGCTCAACGAGAGCATCCCGTACTTCAGAGGCCCGAGCCTTGAGCCGATCGCTCAAGGCCCCGGCTGGGCCGGCATAACACAGCCGGCCCTCCTCGCTCCAAAGGGTAAGTCCTGCGGCAACAAGCTCCCCGGCGACCTCTGTGGCGTTACAGCGTGCCACTTTCAAGTTCTTCATGGCGCTTCTGACTGCCCTGCAACGCCGAATGCGCCTCCAGCGCCTCCGCCAACATGGCTATGTTATCCATCGCCGCCAGCAGTGTGCGTACTGGAATATCAACATCGAGCGTACTGCGCACCTTAGCGGCGATACGCAAGGCTGCCAGCGACTCTCCACCCAATGTCATGAAGTCGTCATGAATGCCTACGCGCTCCACATTCAGGGCAGTCTGCCAGATGCCGGCCAGCATTGCCTGCAGTGGAGACTGCGGCGCGGCGGAAGAATGGTCAGCCGCAGCCAGGGAGGCCGAATGTTCGAGAGAGGCCAGATCGACCTTGCCGGTACTAGAGACCGGCACCGCATCGACGAACACAAACTGGGCAGGCAGCATGTATTTTGGCAGGTTCTGCTTACAGAATGCCTTGAGTTGATCCACCGAAAGCGCCTGTGCGGTATCGCGTCGTACGATGTAGGCAACCAGTTGCTTGATCCCGTTGATCGCCTTGACCACGGCGACAGCCCGGTGGATTTGCGGATGGGTGGCTAGGACATGCTCGATCTCGCCCGGTTCGACACGGAAACCCTGGACTTTGACCAGTCGGTCGCGACGACTCAGGAACTCGATATTCCCTTCAAGATCCAGTCGCACCAGATCGCCAGTACGGTAGAGCCGAGCGCCAGGTACATCGCCGAACGGATCCGGCAGGTAGACGGCAGCCGTCTGCGCCGGAGCGCCCAGGTAGCCCTGAGCAACCCCTTCGCCACCAATGTACAACTCTCCAGGTACGCCTACCGCCACTGGATGCATGCGCTGATCTAGAACATAGAGCCTTGCACTGGGGATGGCGCGGCCGATCGGCATCGTCGAAACCGGACGGTAAGGCTGTCCTTGCCACACGCTCGCCCAGACCGTTGCCTCTGTTGGTCCGTACTCGTTGTAGACAGTGGCGCCCGGAATCGCCGCAGCACGCGCGTAGGTGTCACACGAAAGCGCTTCCCCTGCAGAGATGATCTGACGCAACTTCAGCGTGATGAAATCGTCCGTCGCCAGCAACGTATCAAGCAACGAAGGTGTGCAAAGTGTCATTGTCACCTGCGATGCACGCAGGTATTGCACAAGCCCCGCCAGGTCGAGCAGGGTTTCCTCATCGGGAATGACCAAGGTCGCGCCACCGACCAACGCCCCAAAGATAACGCCAACGGCACTATCAAAAGCTTGCGAGGACAACAACGCGCAACGGTCCCGCCCTCCCAGCCCGTAGTAGGCAACCCGCTCACGTGTCGAACTGTCGAGGTTGGCGTGGGACACTACCGTCGCCTTGGGAACCCCGGTCGAGCCCGATGTGAAGATGACGTAGGCGGCGCTTTGAGCGCAAACAGGTACATCATCATGAATGTCCGCATCCGCATCTACATCCGAATAGCGTACGAAACGAATCTCGCTATCCAGGCCTGGGACCAGATGAGCATACGCAGCGTCATCGCAAACGACCAGGCTCCCAGTCTGCTTGATTGCGCACGCAAGCCTTGCAGCCGGCTGATCGACATTGAGCGGTACATAGGCCGCACCGCTCTTTAGGATACCTAGCATGGCGACGATCGCAGGCAAACCACGGGACATGAGCACCCCGACCATGTCGGCGGGACGCACATGCTCTTCTTCCACCAAGTGTTTCGCGAACCGGGCCGCCATTGCGTCCAGCTCTGCATAGGTGATACGCGACTCACCACTGACAACGGCGATGTGCTCCGGTGTGCGACGAGCATGCTCGGCGATCTGGGCCACAACCGACAGGAATGGACGCTGTTCACGTTTCAAAGCGCCAGAAGCCACACCAAGAACACGGTCGAGCTGCTCGCGCGCCAGGAAAGCATCGGCATGGTAGTCGGCCGACGGATCTTTAACCATCGCCGTCAGCACCGCCAGGTAGAAATCGCCGGCGACGTCCATCACTGCCTTGTCATAGCGCAGATTGTCGTACTCCAGGCGGATACGCAGATCTTTCTCGAAAGGCGTCAGGAAGGCATTAACGCAGAAGGGGAAAGTCGATTCAGCGTAGACCTTCAGCCCCAACATCTTGAGGTTAGGCCAACGCTCGAGCTCATCGGTGACATGATAGTGGTTGAAGAAGAACAGAGTTTCGGAAAGTGGCTCGCTACCGTGCTGTCGCTTGACCTCCGCCATAGGGTAACGACGCCTTGCCAGAACTTCATGCTCGCTGTGCAAGGTATCGAGAATCAACTCTCGCCAGCTCCCACCCGGCAGACTCATGCGAAACGCCAAGCTGTTCACGAATAGACCAATGACCGCATGACTATCACGGTTCTCAGGCCGCCCATTGGAGACGGTGTATGACATGACATCATCCACACCGCCCAGCAGGCTCATCACCTTCATGTGAGCCGCCAGCAACACGGACTTGAGGGGAACGGCCAGCTCACGGGCCAGTTGCTTGACGGCATCGGACAACTCGCCACTGATGGGCACTTCGAACTTGATGATCTCTCGCTGACCGAGATCCGCACGGGGTGGGACGAAACTGGGAAGGCGCATGACCGAGACATCACGCATCCGCTCATTCCAGAACTCTCGGTAGCTATCGTCGTTGACCGCCAACTGCTCAAGCAGAATCGAATCACGGAAGGTCGAGCGCAGTTCGGGCAGCTCGAACACTTCGCCACTGACACGGGCCATGTAACGATTGACCAGCTCCGTCACCATCAAGGCATCGCTCCAGCCATCGATGATTTCGTGGTGGAAGCTGTAGCTGAGCTGACAAGTGCCCTCTGAAAAATGATGCAGCATAAATCGAATCAGCGGGTACTGCTCGATCTCGAAGCCGCGCTTCTTTTCATCTTCCAACCAGGAGTCCACGTAATCCTGATGGGTCTGTGGGTCGACATGCCTGAGGTCGAGGTAGCCGAACTCCGGCTCGCTTGCCTTGTGCACCAGTTGCAGCGGACGGCTGAAATGCGTCAGGTCGAACGAAGTACGCAGCAATGGATGACGGGCAACCAGCTCATGCACGGCATCGCGCATCGCGTCCACGTCAACAGGCATCTCCACATGATATGAGCAAATGGCGTGGTAAACCGCCGACTTTGCAGCGAACTCGCGGTGATAGATCATCCCTTCCTGCAGAAGGTTCAGAGGATACGCGTCCTCCACGTCAGACGGAATTCGCGCTCGGTCCTGCTCGGAAACCAAATAGAAAGGCTCGGAGACTGGCAGATCGACCGGCGCTGTCGCCTCGCGTACGGCTTTGGCCAGGGAGCGCACGGTCGGATGCATGTGCAGCGTCGCGATGGTGAAACGCACTCCACGCTGCTCAGCCAATGCGGTGACTTCGATGCTACGTAACGAATCCCCTCCGAGGGCGAAGTAATTGTCGTCCAGCGTGACGACGTCGCGTTGCAGTACACGTTGCCATACGGCAATCAGCGTCTCCTCGATGCTGTCGGTATGAAACTCAGCGCTGGCCTGCGCTTGCGCCACTTGCAACTCGGCAAGACTACGGCGATCAATCTTGCCATGGGCAGTGACAGGCAACGCAGGCAAAGCCATGATGCGCGACGGGCGCATGTAATCTGGCAGTGCATCGCCCAAATGCTTGGCCACAGATTGCTCCACCTGCGCGGGATCAGCCTGGGTCTCGACGAACAGTGCCAAGATACTGCCGCCACCTTCACGCTTGACGACCGCGGCGGCATTGCTCACTTGCGCGACCGCCATCGCCTGCGTTTCGATTTCCGTCAGTTCAATACGATAGCCATTGAGTTTGACTTGAGTGTCTGTGCGCCCGAAATAAAGGAAGACACCGTCCTCACGCAACGCGCCCATGTCCCCCGTCGCATAACAAAGCCGATCGTCCCATGTCACGTTAAGGAGTTTTTTCGCCGAAAGCTCAGGGTTACCCAGATAACCCGCCATGACGCCCACACCAGCAATCAGAAGCTCTCCACGCGTTCCAGCCGGCACCTGCTCACCGGACTCATTGACCACATACAGCGCCATGCCATCGATAGGTGTGCCGATGGCCACACTTTCCAAGTTGGCAGCAGTCGCGCCGCCCCATGCTTGAACACAGCAACCGACGGTCGCTTCGGTTGGCCCGTATTCGTTGTAGATACGGCAATTGGGGAAGATTCGCTGCAGCGCTACGCAATCACGAACGAGCAGTTCCTCACCGCCGATCACGAACACGTGTGCCACCTCGCGGACATGCTGCTGAGCATCGAACCAGTCGATAATCGCTCGCACATGAGTGGGGGTGACTTTGACGACAACAGGTTGAGCGGCGTCAAACAGACGATGCAGAAGCTTCTCCAAGGCCGAATCGCCTGGGACGATGTCCACACAGCCACCGGCGATCAGCGGTACCAGGAAGCTGGTGATGGAAAGGTCGAAGGTCGTGGCTGTGTGCCAGATTGCATCGTAGGCACCTTCGGTCGCGTAGCTTCGCGCAGCCCAGGTCAAATAGTTGACCAGACCACGGTTGGTTATCTGTACCCCGTTAGGTTCACCGGTCGTACCTGAGGTGTGTAGAACGTAAGCGATTTCGTCGCCAGTCCCCAAAGCCTGGAACTGAGCGGGTGCCTGACTCTGCTCTTCACACAATTCTTGAAGCGACAGCGCAGGCCAATCGATCCCAGGCAAGGCGGTGCTTCCGGCGGTGAGAACCAATGCCGGTGCACAACGGGCCATAATGGTTCGTGAACGCTGTATTGGCGAATTTGGATCCACCGGCACATACGCAGCCCCGACCCTGAGGGTCGCAAGAGCAGCCACTACGAACTCGATCGAGCGCGGCATAAACAACACGATATGGTTACCAGGCTCTACACCTTTTACCAGCAGGGCGTTACTGGCTACTTGCACACGCTCGGCCAGCTCTCGGTAGCAGACAGTTCGCGCGTCCTCACGCAATGCGACAGCATCAGGTGCATACCGCACCTGCTCGTCGAACAGCGACAATGTGGACGTAAGGGTGGCTTGTTGATGATCCATAATCATTGGCTTCGTTCCGTTCGTAGTTTTGTTTATACAACCCGTTCGCCGCCTCGGCACGGCGAAACCAGGTCAGGCAAGCATCTTCACGTAGTGTTTGCGCAGTCCCGTGTAAGCATCACGACCATGCGCGGTCAGCATATTATCGATAATCAGTACATCACCTCGTTGCAGTGCCAGCCGATAAAGTGCCCGCTCGTAAGCCTCCCTGAGCACCTGATACGTCTGCGGCTCAATTGCCGAACCGTCGCCATACAACGTTTGAAAGGGATAGACATCTGGACCGAACAATTGATTGAAGGCCTGTCGCGTCGACTCAGGAAGCGATAGTGCATTGAAGAAAACGCCATGGTTGAACCAAACTGACTGATGGGTGTGAGGGTGCTGAAAAGACCACCTCGCAGCGCGCTCCACCACAAGTTGGTCTTCCAACTTGAACCATTGATAGCCGCGCGCCGAAAGCAACAGAGTCAACTCTTCCTCATCTGGCACCGCAAACGCCTGGCGCCAGCTGTATCCAACGCCTTCGATGAAACGACGCCGGTATTTCAAGCCCTGGCGCTCGCATGCCTCGCACAAGGAAGCAGGAATCTCGGCGTACACCTGGCGGGTATCGGCAAGGATCATCGATCCTCCCGACGAGGCAGGTTGTTCGCAATAAAAGCCGAGCAAGCGCGGCCAGCTCGAGGCGTAAGCGTTCTCGTTATGGAGAAAAATGGGTTCACGAGCAGGGTACTCGGTGGCGGTATACAGATGAGTACCTACCTCAGTTCGAGGCGTACTACGCTCTTCATACTCAAGCGACTCGCTGCCAAACATCTGCAATGCGGCAGAAAACTCATCGAGAGTGGACACACTGAAGCCGCGGAACAAAATCGCCCCGACGTGTTGCACCAAATCGACCAAAGAGCCCGCGACCTCGCTTAGCAACGCTGACAATTCCATGTTGGCCGTAGCCGCGCGCACGACCACGCAGGCAGCTTGGTCATCGAGCAATTCAAGGGTGACGCCCGATGGCATCAAGGCTTGGCATACACCCAGTCGCCGCCGGGCATCCGCTAGTGAATACATGCTGGCCTCATACGCTGGTGGAAATGCGCAGGCGTTTCAGGCCATCGAGTTCAACCCTCCGAGCGCCGAGCTCAGTCATGTAGCGGCGGAGTTTTCCTTCCAGAAAAGCATCAGGCAACAACCGTGGCTCAGTACTTTGCTCGTCCATATAGATCCCTTTCAAATGTGCCTCCCTGAGCAAGTCAGCTACTCGCTCCTGCAAGCCTTCGGCAGGCGATCTGGCTGACGAGCATGAGCTTTTCGCTTCTGGATGAGGGAAGTCGAAAATCAATACGATTCGATCCTCATCACTCAGGTTCCACACCTCATGCTCATATGAGTCGTCGAACACAATGCAGCGCCCTACTTGCCAACGTACTGTTTCTGAACCGACGCGCATCATGGCATCAGCAGGTGTATTGATCCCCATGTGCAAACGCAAACGACCGTTGGTCTCGCCACAATGGGGGACGATATGCGTCCCGGGAATGATCCTGGATAACATTACGACCCCGGCGCCCAGCAGTTCGGTGGGCAACGCATTGAGCACGGCAAAGGTCGCAGGCAAATGACACGCGGCGCGCTCAGAACGTACCCCCGCCTCGAAGAAGACCAACTGCTGCCATTGCCCTCCCGGCTCTACTAGCGGCTCCTCGACATCGGAGAAGCTCTCGAAGCCCCCAGCCACAGCGGCCATTACTTCATCGACGATGATGTGCCCATGGGCCTCAAGATGACGAACCACCTCGAAATCTCCTGCGCGGTAGAGCGCGGGTCCCGCCACCTCCCTGAGGTAACGGATCGGCCGTTGCAATGCGCTGGGAAAATAGCCCAGCTCAGCCATCAACTGAGCGAGCCTTCGCGCCGCCGTCCAATCGGCACACGCAGCCATCTGCCCGATCAGTTCGTTAGCTCGTGCACGAAGGCCCTCTTCCGTGCTGTCCATATTCATTGTTTGCTCCAATTAACGACCCGGAAGAAACAGGCTTAAACTCTGTTCACCATGCTCCAGCACTGGCGAATCGCTTAACGATATCGAGTGTCTCACCCACACATTCGCGATGAAAGAAATGCCCCCCTGCCACCTCACGCACATGCAGATTGCCGCTCGTATGCGCTCGCCATTGCAGGGCATTTTCACGATCATGGTTTTCATCGTAACGACCGAACAGTGCGACCACTGGACAAGCCAACGGCGTAGCGTCGGCATCATGAACATAGCGATTGAACAACGTGAAATCCGCCGCAATCATCGGCATGAAATGCTGGATGAAATCCTTGTCCTGTATCACCGCTTCATCGACGCCCCCCAGACGGCGAATCGACTCAATCAATTCGGCCTGGTTGGTAAAACGTGTCTTGTCCTTGCGCACGGCTGAGGGTGCATAGGCTCCTCCCGTAACCAAAACTCTTGGACCGGTAGCGCCTCTAAGCTGCAGGCTTCTGGCAACTTCATATGCCAACAGCCCGCCCAAACTGTGTCCATAGAAAATGAATGGCGTGTCATCCCACTCAGCCACCCCCTGGCAAATCTGCTCTACCAGAGGCTGCCAATCCATCAGCGCAGCCTCATGCACGCGCTGTTCGCGTCCGGGCAATTGCACCCCATGGACGCCAACCCAAGACGGCAGGTGATTGCTCCAGACGTGATAAATCGAAGCTCCTGCTCCGGCGTGAGGGAAACAAAGCAGACGAACCCGCTCATCGGAGCCCTTCGAGAGGAGCTGAATACTGTCATTGCTCATCGGATGATCCTCCAGACGTCTGTGCAACTGTTGACGTCGCCTGCCGGGCACAGACGATGGGATATGACGTGCTGAGAATTAGCCGCCCTTCCTTGCGATAGAGGACATTCTCCCCCGCTAGTGGGTAGTATTCGAAGACAATGTCAGCGCACGCCCGGTGAAACGCCTCTTCACGCAGGCCATGCGAAACCAGAACAGGAGCCTGTCGCTGCCATGCATTGCGCAACAATGCAATGACATCACTCTCATAATGATGCTGCGCAACGTCGACCACCTGGGCAAAACCGGCGTCATGCAACCATCGTTTCAGCACCTCGGCACTGGCCCAGTAACGAGCACGCATTCCTGTAGCCTCGGCACAGAATGTGGCCACGCGATTTCGAAGCTCGCAGCCCAACGCCGGGCTCGTTTCATACTGAAGGATGAACAGCCCGTCGGGGCGCAAGTGCCTACGCACATTGGCGATCATCGCTTGTTGCGCGGCCTCGCTGTTGTAATGCAATACCAAGCGCATGAGGATGATATCCGCCGGTTGACCTACGTAGGAGGAGATATCACTCACGACAGCCGCGATACCTCGAGCATGGGCGCGCGCGACGAAGGTGGGGTTCGCATCGACGAGCAGCGCATCGCATTGAACACCCTCTTTGGCCAACAGCCTCATGCACCGCTCCAGCAATAGCCCTTGCCCGCCCCCGAAATCCATGATGCGCACTGGCCCAGGTTTCGTAGGGAGGTTGGGCAGCATTGCCGTACAGGCAAAATGATCGGCATCGCTAACCGACCCAAAGAAAGGATGGCTGGCCTCCAGATCGAGATGCCCGGCGATGTCATCGGCCGTTCCTGGTATCGCGAGCTTCATACTCAGCGTGCGTTCTCTTGCATCCAGCGACGCAGGCTCAGTGGTCGCATGTCGGTCCAGACCTGGTCGATATGGTCGAGACAGGCTTGCCTCGTACCCGACTTGCCTACTGTTCTCCAACCGGCTGGCAAAGCACGATCCTGTGGCCAGATCGAATATTGTTCTTCATCGTTCATCACAACACAGAAAGTGATTTGGTCATTATCGTCAAACATCAAGTTTTCCTTCCGTTGATACTCAGTGAGTGAATGTTGCTTCAGCGCCGTATCGCTGGCGCCTCGATATCTATGACAGCATGCAGATGGCCGGAGTCTTCATTCAACTCATTGAGCATCGCATGAACTTCGTGAATGGTTTCCACCCAGCGGTTATCGCTGCGCACAAGTCGGATCATCGCCCCCACGGTCGGTTCCGCCATGACGTCATGCAGTCGCAGCTCGATGAAATAGAGTTCGTGCAAGCGCCCCAGAATGCCCAAAGCATCGATCGATGTTCCGCCAATGCGGAAGAAATTGGAGTCGAGCGACACCTGGGGCACACGCAGCACCTCGCACCAGATCATGCGGATAGCCTGGTCGACCAGATCCTCAGGCTCGCTGGCACTCGCCGCCATGTCGTAGTCATGTGCCTCGTCAGTGATCACCGGACGTTCGCCACGCTCGATGAGAATCGCAGCAGGCACATGCGTAAGCAGCTCAGACGCATACATCGCCAGTGACGTCGAAGCCAGTTCATACTCAGCTTTCGTGTCGCCCTGTGGAATCTCTTGCTGACGCGGGTCGAGCGCGCCGGCCAGCACCGCGCAGCGGACCCCCGCCCCGCTCGGATCGACCATGCCACCAGGGGTGAAACCGAGCATACACATGCCAAGATTACGATGCCCCGATTGCATCATCAGCCGCTGCGCATAGCCGCCGATTGCCAGCCGTGCCCGGCGCTGAGCATCTTCATCGATGAAATTGCCCTCGACGTACAGCTCGAGCAGGCATTGACTTGCGTCCCCGATGAGTCCGTCGAGTATTGGATTAGGCCCACTGAGAATCTGCTCGCTGAGCAGCTCCGCGCCCTCGCGACCAACAATCTTCAAATGCGCGCCATCACGCCGATAGATGCGAGTACGAACAGGTTCCGCCATCGCCATCAGCCCTTGCCCAGGCGCGTCACCCGCAAGCAGTGTAACCGTGGCCAGCGACGTCAGGCCCGAAACGGCCACCGTGCTATCAAGCATCTGCTCACAGATACGCAATCCATGCCGATTAGCAGCCTGCTCAAGCACAGCAAGCATTGCTCCCGCCTCAAACTGGGCGAACGCCTGCGACTTCTCACCATAAAGCGACGCAATACGCTCAAGGTCGGCGGCCAACAGCAGATGAACACCTTCACTTGGCAACCCACGTTCCATCGCAGGGTCCACACAGCGCGTAAGGCTACGGGCAATCGGGTCGAGGGCGTACCATCCAGCCGCCAGCCCATAGCCATCCGTTACGGCCAGATAGGCATGTACCGCGTAGCAGCTCCCGGCGGAGGGATAAGGGTATTTGGGCAACGGCAGCGCAATACTCTCCACAGCCGTCAAGCTGCCGATCCACCTCAACACATCGCTCGACTCGATGCGCCGTGAGCGCAGCGCCAGGACCGGGCTCGCGCGCGCGGACTCCAGCCACTCCATGATCTGGGCATCTTGCAAGGCAGCACCCCAGAACGTGCGATAGCTGCGACGCCCCAATACTTGAGTCCTCGATGCGTCATCACGCTCAGGTAGCGAACAACTGATCTCGGTACTCCTGGCCCCGATCATCCATTGGCGTTTTTGCTCCAGACGATCAACCCACGAAAGCGGACTCGTTGGCATGTCCAGCGCACCTTTGGCCCAAAGCTCCAATGCCAAGGGTGCCAAGCGCACGCCTACCGTAGGCGCAAGACCTTGCCCAGGCGACTGCTGCCACGCTTCAGCAACACGAGGATGAGCCTGCAGGCAGGCCACCATGGCATCGAGAGGATCCTGTTCTGCGCGGATACGTGCCAAGTGATCATGACAAGCGGCGATCAAGGTTTCTGGCACTTCGAGCTCAGAGGCACGCCAGGCCATCGGATTGTCGCTCAAGCGCTCAAGCGCAGCGACATAAAGATTGAAAAGCGCCTGCACCAATGGTTGATCCAGCACGTCATCGCGCACGTCCCAGGCCAACAGCAGATTGCCATGCTCCTGGTACACCTGATGGTCGAGCCAAACCTGAGGCGTCTGCGTCAGCGCATAGGCCACTTCGCCCTGAACATTTTCAAGCGTCAACGAGGCCCCACTGTTTACCGGAAGTACCAGGGCGCTGGTAAATACAACCGGCGCCAAGGCCACACGCCCCCGCCGCTTCGACAGGTCCTGAAGCACTTGCACACCGCTGTACTGGCTATTATCGAGATCCGAAAGAACTTGCCGGCACAGAGCGCCAATCGATGCATCCAGAGGCTCTCCATCGTTACACCGGTATTCGAGCAAGAATGTCGAAGCGAAATCGCCCACGATATCGTTGATATCAGGATGAATAGGAGGACGATTGAAGTGGGTGACATTGATGACAAACGATGCGTTGTCGCAAGCCAAGCGCAACACCCGACCGAAGACGGTCAACAACATTGACGACGGCGTCGCACCACATTCGAGGGATCGCATCTTCAAACGCGCCCACTGCTGTGACTCAATGACCTGAGTGTAACGCGTGAATCGGGCAGCGGCGCTTTCGTCGCCAACGCGTCGGACCGGCAAGGCCGGTGGCGGCGGCAAGCTGTCGAGCCTTTCCTGCCAGTAGTCACGCATGCGCACATAGTGCAGCGAATGGCGCAACGATGCCATGTAGTTGACGTAATCACGGAAGGAGAAATCCAATCTCGGCAGCGTGCTTTCGTTTTCTCGATAGAACGCGAGAAGATCACGCGCAATGAGGTTGGTACTCCATGCATCCGCGATGATGATATCCAGGCTGATATGCAGGCGTACTACGTCGTCAGCATGACGAGTCGCGGTGATCGAGAACAGCGGCCATTGAGCTGGATCTTTCGCCGCCAGCGATTGTCTCCGGCGGTTGGCTTCTAGGCGCTGCGCCTGGACTTGGAGCGAATGGGCACGCACGTCATCCACGGCTATGCAATAACGCGGTACACGCTCCAAAATGCGTTGCTCGCCATCTTTGAACACGCATCTCAACATACCGTGCCGTTCGACGGTGCGATTCAGAGCCTCCTCGAAACGCGCCAGTTCCAACCCACGATAATCGATCTCGATATAGGAATGGGCGGCAACCGCGCCCAGCGTCATATCATCACGACGCCCAACATGATACGAGCGCTGGATATCCGTCAACGGGAACGGCAGGAACTGCTCGGCAGCCTCGGCGGCGATGGCCATCGGCAGAGGCGCAACCGCTCCCCCGCTCATGTCTCGGCAACGCTCAACGTGTTCGGCAATTGCCTGCAGGGTGGGGTGATCATAAATCGCCCGGGCAGTCAGATCCAGGTCGAAGATCGAGTTGAGCTTGGCGACGAATCGGGTGGCGACGAGCGAGTCGCCACCGCTGCTGAAAAAGTTCTCTTGTTTTTGGGGGTGCATGACACCAAGCATGACCTGCCACAACTCGGCAACGACTGGCTCCACGATGACATCGCTCGAGCCCCGCTCTCGTTCGAGTTTGTGTTCAGGCAGAGCTTCACTCTGGAGCATCGCACGGTCGACCTTGCCGTTGGCGCCCATCGGCAAGGCCGTCAATATCTGCAAGGCAGCAGGCACCATATAGCCCGGAAGGTGTGCCTGTGCATGATCGAACAATGAGCGTCGAAGCCGGACTTCATCGGTCACACCGATGTCAGGTGTCAGTACGACATAAGCATTCAGTTGTCGAGCATGGTTGAGGATGGCAACAGCGCTCTTTACCATCGGGTGCGCCTGAAGTACCCCCTCCACCTCTCCGAGTTCGATTCGCAAACCATTGAGCTTGACCTGTCCATCCTGGCGCCCCATGAAGCGAATATTGCCATCTTGCATGTAACAGCCGATGTCACCTGTCCGATATAGACGCTCGCCCGTGACAGGATGGCAAATGAACTGAGCGGCTGTTTTCTGTGGGGATTCCCAATAGCCACGCGCCAGCCCCGCGCCACCGATGTAGATTTCACCCGCCACCCACACCGGACAGGGTTGAAGCAGCACATCGAGCACATACATGCTCTGACCGGGCAAGGCGCGACCGTAAGGAATACTGACCCACTGCGGGTCAATGGCGTCGATGGGGAAGTAGATTGACCAAATCGATGCTTCGGTTGCGCCCCCCAGAGAGACGAGCTGCATAGCAGGCACGATCTGGCTCAACCGCGCATGCAGCGTCAGAGCGATCCAGTCGCCACTAAGAAACGCCAAGCGAAGACTTGCCAGGGCGTCGCCCCGGCCCTTGCAGTTATCGATCAGCAATTCCATCAGTGCCGGAACGGAGTTCCACACCGTCACGTCATGCTTGCTGATCAGCTCTGGCCATCGCCAGGGGCGTGCGCCCTCCTCAGAGGTCAGCATCACACAGGCGCCACCAACGAAGAGCGGCCCCCAGATATCGTAGACGGAAAGGTCAAAGCACAGTGAAGAAACGCAAAGAACTCGATCATGTTCTGTCACCTCGAACAACTGGTTGACAGACTCTATGGTGTTCAATACGGCGCCATGCTCGATCACGACACCTTTGGGCGTTCCCGTGGTGCCCGAGGTAAAGATGATGTAGGCAATGCCGTCTGGCATAGCCTCGACGGGGCAGGAACTCGGCGCGGATTCAAACGCAGCGTCATCGAGCACCACCACCGAATAGCCCCCTCCCAAGCCCTCGGTCGAGCCCGGATGGGTGATCAGCAATGAAAGCCGTGCTGCCGAGATGACCGTATCGCGGCGTGCCTTAGGCCAGGCGCGATCGATAGGCACATATGCGCAACCGCCCAGGTTGATGGCGAGCATAGCCACCACAGCTTCCCAGCCTTTTTCCAATAGCAGACCAACCCGATCTCCGGGCCGCATGCCTGCAGCTTCCAACGTCGCACGCAAGCGCTGAGCCAGGTCCAGCAATTGCGCGTAGCTAAGTGTTCGATCAGCCGCGATAATCGCGGCATGATCCGAGTAGAGGTAGGCAGCCTTGATGACTTGTTCAGGCAGCGTGCTGCTGATCACTTGCCGGTTATCGAACGACGGCCAGGCATCCGCATCTCGTGTCGTACGAAGGCTAGTCATCCAGGCATCATCTTGGGTCGCTAGCGCGCAAAGCAGGCAACGGTAATGAGCGAACATCGCTTCGACGACGCCGGCTTGAAACGCTTCATCGACGGCATCCCAATTGACGACCAGCTCACCACCCGCCTCTTCGATCTGGCAATCGATCCATACGTTCGAGGTTTGCGTGACACTATGGACAAGGCGCCCAGAAAGTCGACTCGTCTGCTCACTCATCGCTTCAGGCAACCCCAACGCGCTGGTGAATACCACGGGCAGGGCGATTCGTTCGCCGCCATTGCGTCGAGTCAGCTCACGCTGAACCTGAACACCACAGAAGGCTCGATTCTCGAGCACCTCCCGTAATTGCGATTGCACACGAACGAAGGTTTGAGATGCCACTTCGTTTGCGCAGGATTCGCAGCTGAAAACCAATGAGGATGTGAAATCGCCGACCACCTTGTCGATGTCGCAGTGCAGCAACTGACGATCAAAAAGCGTCAGAACCAGCGAGAATGCCTCACTGGCGCACCACGCCTCAATGGTCGAGGCATAGGCACCCAGCAGGACACTGGTAACCGAGACTCCTGATTGCGCGGCACGCGCCTGCAGAGCCCGCCATTGAACGCCAGAAAGTCTCATGCCTCGTCGATTGAAGCGCATCGGCGTCTCATCGCTGGGGCGGCGCCGCGCCATGGGCAATTGCGGCGTCTTGCCCAACGACTCCATGCGCTCAAGCCAGTAAGCCTTGGCTCGCTCGAATGTCGCGCCTTGCTGCGAAGATTGACTCGCGATCACATAATCACGGAATGACAGCGCGATCTGCGGTAATTGCACCAAGTCCCGCTGGTAGCTTGCCTCCAGCTCACGCATCAACAACCGTGCACTGAAGAGGTCAATGAACAACATGTCGAAAGCGAAGAACAGCCGATAGCGCTCGCCCCCTAAGTATGCAGCGGCGACGCGAAACGATGGCCATTGTCCCGGCTCGAAACGTGTGCAGGAAAACTCGTCGCGACATTGATCCAGCTTTATGGCCAAGTCTTGCTCGGCCAATTGAGACAGGTCTTGGGTTTCGATCTGATAAATCGGTACCTCGCTAAGAATGCGCTGCGCATCCTCACCGACGAGTACGGCTCGCAGCATGTCATGTCGACGGATGCAACGGTTGAGCGCCTCGGCGAAGTCCGGCAACGACAGGCAATCGTAGTCCATCGAGAATGCGCAGATTGTCGACATCTGAGCATGATTCTCAACGTCATGGCCTATTCGGTAGGCTTGTTGCATGAGCAGCAGCGGGAATGGCTCGTACCGTGACCTGGGATCAACCACCAACGGGGCACGCGCAGCGACCTGTTCACCGGTGTGTTCGGCGATGTACAAGGCCATGCCACGCACCGTGGGCGCTGCGAAAAACTCTGCGAGGCGCATCGAGCAGCCGAACCGCAGGTTTAACGTATCAACCAGGCGAATCGCCAAAAGAGAATGGCCACCGACCTGATCGAAGTGATCGTCGATCGACAACATTCCAGCACCGAGTACATCCTTCCAGACATGCATGACGTCTCGCTCCAGCAAGGAGATGTCAGCACTGTCTTCGTATGCACCGGTAGGCAACGCGAGTGCTTTGAGGGCACGTACGTCACGCACGGCCTTGCCCGAGTCGGTACGTGGTATATCCGCCACTTTCAGCCAAAGTGTAGGAATGGCATGCGCGGGAAGGAGCGCTCGGGCGTGCTCGTTCAAACGTGCTTTGGACAGCTCGATATCGGCGGAGTAGAAGGCAATCAAGCCCCCACGGTCAGACTCATCAAGGATCACGCAAATATCCCGCAGGCCTGGCAGTGTCCGCATGGCCACCTCGATCTCCAACACGCTGGTGCGCATGCCGCGCACCTTGATCTGCATGTCGAGGCGACCAAGATAGTGACAGGCCCCTGTTTCATCCATGAAGCCATAGTCGCCAGAGCGGAACATTCTGCCGCCCTCGGGTGCAGGCCAGAACCGATCAGCAGTCAGCGCTGGTGCATCATGGTAACCGCCACCCACCGCGCTTCCCGAGACCGCGATCTCGCCGTGTGTCCCCCGCGGCACCACCCTCCCATGGGCATCCACGATATAGAGCGAGGTATTGCTGATAGCTTTGCCAATCGAAAGGCGCCCGCCGTCCACGACATGCCAAGTGGCATCAGCAGTCACCTCGGTGGAACCGTACAAATTGATGAGCGAAACGCCGGGAAGCACTTTGCGAAACGCCAGGGCAGTCGACTCTAGCAACGCTTCGCCACTGCAATGCACACGCTTTAAGGCCAGCTCCGCTCCGGAGACTGATGTATCGAGAAGCAACTGCAAGTAGGAGGGAACAATCGTCAGGTGGGTGATCCGCTCGGTTGCGAGCAGGCGCCAGAACTGTCGGGGATCGCTCAGCGACTCCTGGGAAGCCACAACTACGCATGCACCGCCCAGGATGGGTGCAAGCATTTCGATGAAGGAGTCCACAAACATCGGCGGGCTGCGCAGGACGACACGATCATCGGGCTCGTAAGGCGCGCTGCTCCATTGCCAATGGAGTCGATTGAGCAAGGCATCTGCCAACCCATAGGCGCCTTTTGGCTGACCAGTGCTTCCCGACGTATAGATCAAGTATGCGGGCGCATCGGGGCCGTGACGGCGACATAATGAGGCTTGCCGAGGTTCAACCACTTCCACTTGGTTAACGTCGAAAGCCCGGCGACCTGGGGTAACCCCGCTCAGACGCTTGAGACCTTGAGCATCGGTCAATATCACAACAGGGTCGCTATCAGCGATCTGCAGGGCAAGCCTGGCATCAGGATACGCGGGGGGCAGAGGCACATAGCAATGCCCTTCGGACAGAATCGCAAGAACCGACACGATCAACTCGATCGAGCGATCCAGGTGCACCCCCACCCTGGCGCCTTGCCCTTCGAGGCTCCCAAGCTTGGCTGCTAGAGCATCAACACGCGCTTTCAACTCGCCATAACTGAGGACGGTGGAACCAGAGCGTATCGCTGCCTTCTCGGGCTGACGCCGAGCGGTCGCATCGAAAATCTGGGCAAAGGATTGCACCGGCCATTCACAACGCTCACCCTCGGCTACGCTGGGCAGCTTTAGCCTTGCGTCTGCATGCAGGATATCCGCTACAGGCTCATCGGAAGCGCCGAGCAATCTCTCGCAGAGATGGATGAAACGTTCGCCCAGCTCCCCGATGGTCGCTTCATCGTAAAGCGTGGAATCGTACTCCAGCGACAATGCAAAAGTATCGACCTGCTCGGCAACCATAAAGGTCATATCGAACTTGGCCGGAGCCTCAGGCAATACCAGGGGGATCAGTTCAATGTCATCGAGGCCAGCGAAAGGGGTCAGATTCTGATAAACGAATACGGTTGAAGGTTCAAGCGAAAGGCCCTTCTCGAACCCCTCCATCCGCAACCGATCAAACGGGTAATCACGGTGCTCGAAAGCCGCTTGCCAAGCGGAATAGACACGATTCAGATAAGCAGAAAAAGGAAGCGTCGCATCGGCAAGAGGCCGTACCAGCACATGATCAACGAAGCAGCCGATGACATTGAACCACTGCGCATCTTCGCGATATCCAACCGTTACGGGAATGCACCAACTGCCAGTGCTCGTGTTGCGTTCTTCCAGCAACAGCCCCAACACAGCCAAAAACACAATAAATGGCGATGTACCTGATGATGCGCACAAGGCCCTGAGCCGCATGGCGCTGGCGGAATCGAGAGAAAAGAACTGCTTGCGCCCCACACTCAGTTGATCCATTGCCCGCACGTGATCGCAATGTATCGCCGCACATTGATGCTGCTCAATGAACTGATGCCAATAATCGCGGGACGCTTCGAACGAAGGTTGCGAATCGAGTCCCAGCCGACGGGCATGTGCGTACTCGAAAAAACTCACCTTGGCCTGCGTGGGCAAGGCATTCTGGCGATAGTATTGGATGAGCTCAGAGAGCAGTATACCCTGCGACCAGCCATCCGAAACGATATGATGCACCACGAGCACAAGTACGCACTCGTCTTCGCTCAATATAAACTGAGCACAACGCAACAATACGCCTTGCTGCAAATCAAAGGGCTTGTCGACTTCATTTTTTATCGCAGCGTACAACCTACGCCAGCGATCCACGCGACTAGACGTCGAGAAATCTTCCACAACAAAGGGAACAGATCGCCCCGTCGCAGCATATTGCCAAACTTGCCCACTGTTCTCGATAAAGCAGGCACGCAGCGCTTCATTCGACGCAAGGACTTTATCCAGCGCCGAAGC
The DNA here is from genome assembly GCF_055390395.1 of Pseudomonas sp. Tof1. Lineage (NCBI taxonomy): Bacteria > Pseudomonadati > Pseudomonadota > Gammaproteobacteria > Pseudomonadales > Pseudomonadaceae > Pseudomonas > Pseudomonas sp. Tof1. Next base: position 4,360,688 of record NZ_AP024344.1, read on the forward strand.
AAGCACATCAGAGCGCAACCACCCCTTAACGCGCACAACTACAGGTGAATTGTAAGCAGATTCTCCAGGCGCCCGTTGCTCTCGGAGCCAAATAGACTCCTGCAAATGAGTAACCCGAAATTTTTCAGCAGACGAAACAAACTTCCCAGTACCGGGGTTCATCCTTGAACTAAACGATTCCATTAAAGTTGCTTCGCCATCCGAAAGGTTAATTACGTGCAATAGCAGCTAACGCGGGAGCCCCCATGCGACCGATCACCATAAAGTCTCTAACAAACTTCCTGTACAGCACCAATAGGCGAACGACCAAGGCGTCAGTACAGCTCAGTCGTGATGCTCCTCGTCATCAAGCGACTCGCCAAACTTAAGAAGGTTCCCGTCAGGATCGAGAATATAAAGCTCCGCCGTACCCCAGGCAGTGCGCTTGACCTCTGGAAGCTCTGGCAACACCTGGACCAAAGCTTCGCGTAGCACATTGATATCAGAAACCCGTATGTAGCAGGACGTGCTTTCAGCAATCCGCTTGTCCTCACACTTCCAAAAATGCAGCTCCACCTCCCCCACCCAGCCATACCGTAGGAGAAGTCTTCGAAATAATGCCCCTTGAACCCCAGCGAACGATAAAAATCTATCGTACGCGCAATATCCGTAGAAGCAAGTATCGGAACCGCCTTCAGAAGAACGTCCTTAACCTCTGCCATACTCTCCCTCCAAAAAAGCCATGGATACCATTCAAAGATGACCCACTAATTACAGGCATTACAACCGATCAACCTTTTCGCATACCCAGCGAAAAACATCAAATACCGCCACAGCGGGAGGCAAATGCAAGCACATAGGCAAGACAGCACACAACACAAATGCCAACGGGGCAAATATTGTGCCAAGTTCAGGACAGGACAAGATGAACTGTGATTTAGATGATGCTTCACGTACAGTCCCTGTATCATTAGCGATGGCGTCAATAATACGCAGACACACTGGAAAATCAACACGCATTCGACAATTCTCCCAGGTTGGCTCGACCGGATTGCGCGGATGGTGGCACCATGCTTGCACCCGCTCAGCCACCCTAGTGGTAGCGCTGAATGCAAGGACGTACGTCGAGATATCTTGTTCCTAGTGACAAACTGGCAGAGTAGAAACTGTCATCCGTCGATGAAAACGCTCAGCAGACTCGCCATCGTATTCGTCCCGCCCGCAGACCATTAAGCAAGCCAAGATAGCCTACCCATGGCGCCGAAGCGCATATCGGTAACGGCATGAATCCGGGGCCGTCCACTCTTCTCACAGCAGCTCCAGGAGTGGAGACAGACACCACTTGAGCAGCCTAAACCGAAGCATCAAAGGCACTCAACAAGCAGGTGCTAGCAAGAAAAAACAACCAAATCCAGCATTGAAATGACATCCAATTGACTTACGAAGATAGCGACCATTTCAATCTAAACAAAATCCGCCGAAGGTTCGCCAGCGATCAGCCCAAAGCAGCTTGAAGGGGAGAAAGCTGATCTTAACCAACCTGTCAGACCTGCCGAGGCAATTGCCGCCCACGCCAAGACAAGCCAAAACTCCCCTCCACAACCCAATGGTCACCAACCTTTCTTTGCATTAGTATTCCCTTCAAAATCGTAATGTCTGTCAGCATTTCACCTACGCATGATTCACCTCGGCCCCGCGCTGGTTAAATATTTTGTGATCAAGAGTGAGCCCCCACGTGACTGACCAAGCACCGACAATGTCAACACAGAACGGAATGATTTTGACTGTCGATCAGGATGGGGCTTTCCTGACGTTAGCCCACGATGACAGAAAAGTCTTGGTAGCCAGAATCAGAAAAACTGACAACATCTCCGGTGGAGAAATTTCATTTATAGACCCAGCTATAAGAGATAAAGCACTACGCGAACTTTTTCATCATTTAGCAACGCTTTATCGCGACGCGGAAGCCTTCTTTGTGCAATGCGAATATTTATCGAGCGACCTTGCCGCAAGAGCCTCAAGAATCACGCCAATCGACAAAACCTTAAATCGCTACATATTCTCTCAAGCGGAAAATTTACAAATTCCACAATTACGGAAAAATGAGACTATGACTGCACCCCCTCACGTTCCTCCTACTCGCCCTGCTAAGCCAAGAGGTGAGCTTTATCATCACTTCGATCCGATGCTAAATGAAACGCTGAGCTTACGAAGCCTTTGTATTGATGATGACCTAGAGATCTTCAACAAATGGCAAAACGATCCCAGAGTTGCACATTACTGGCAGGAGGAAGGAAGCCTTGATGATCACTACGAGTATCTCAGCCGGATTGACTCCGACCCCCACATTTATTCAATAATAGCCTGTTTTCAAAGTGAACCCTTTGCTTATCTTGAAGCATACTGGGCAAAGGAGGATCGTATCGCTCCCTTTTGCGATGCCCAGGACTATGACCGCGGTTTTCACTTGTTGGTTGGCGAAAAGCGCTTTTTGGGCCGAGGACGAACTGACGTATTACTGTCCTCAATAGTGCGATACTTATTTTCAGATGAAACGAGGACCAATCGTATTGTCGTGGAGCCTCGGGCAGATAATGCTAAAACAATTGCATTGCTTCGGCGCCACGACTTCGAATTTGAAAAGCATTTCGACTTCCCGCATAAGCGGGCCGCACTGATGACACTCGCCCGCGAGACTTTCATTGCTCGAAACTGTTCGTGAGACAAGGCGTGTGATGCACTGGGATCGAGCACGCCTAGAGGGATTTCAAGTCCCTATACCGTCCCGCCCCGGCGACAACCGTGAGGCGGACGATCCCTACGGCCCTTCCGCGAGCGGCGAGCAACATTCGATTATTGCGATCATGATTTGAAAACACCGTTCTTATCGAACGTCAGATGAAGGTAGTTGCTATCATGACCTCTACTTCCTGAGAGTTCTTTAATCCCGACGTTACGGGAGTAAATGCGCACTCCGATCCTGTCTCCAACTCAGCCTGGGCGAATACAGATAAATTTCGTACCGAGCCTAGCTATCGCTCTGACTGCGCAGTTCGTTTCGGTTCGCGGTCTACCGAATTTTGGAAGAGCAAGGCAAGCCTGACGCCCCGTACTTTTGGCGTTGGCTACAATGCCAAAGATTATGTAAAAACGGCTTTAACTAAACTAAAACTTTCCAGGTTCGGTAGAAAGTAGTCTTGCTCTGCCCAAGCGGCCCCATACCAAAGCATATGACGAAATCACCGCAGTACAAACATCACATAACAAAAAAATGGACCATGCCCTTCAAACCATCCAAACAAAAGCGCTGAGCAAGATGGTAATTACCATTCGCCGCAGCTTACGGCGAAAGAATAAACTACTCCCAGTATTTTTCATCCCAATAATGAGTCTACCCCGTGCAGACTCTTGATACGCTCCCGTCTTGCCCGTACGCAGTACGGGCTTTTTTATGGTGATGTGCATGAGTAACCAGTGTCCTCAGCCTGGTCAAGACAATACCTGCGGCCAGTGCGACCACCCTTATATCCGCAAAGGCTATTATCTGGGAGTGGATCAGGGTGTGTATGTTTGTATGCACTGTGGTGAACAGCGTAAACCTGAGCAGTGGGAAAATTTTGTGCGCCGTTGTAGGCCGTCAGAGGAGCCACTCAAAAACCCACAGCCGTTTGTGCCAGCGGAATGAGGCGTCCAGCGCGGCGCCCTATCGCAGTTGGGCGCCGGGCTTAGCGTTAGCGTTTGGCTTGTGCGTCGGGATCGGCAGAACGCTCCAGAAATGCCTGCGTCAGTTCGGGCAACTTTTCCAGCAGCCATTGAGCCATGGCAATTTCCTGGGGCAGAATTTCTTCGCACGCCGCCAGGGTCAGCGCGTCACCCGCCTCCTTCGCGGCCGCTATGAGCACCGTGTAACTTGCAATTTCCATATTTTCGAACACATAACCGGCCATCGCGCCCTTGATCACCTCATCACTCATGAGTGAGCCACCCACCGCCTGCCCGAAAGCCATCAGCTTGCCGCCCAGATCTTTCAGGGTGGAAGGACTCCCTCCCAGGCGCCTCAGGCATTCGTCAATGAGCTGCTGCTGGCCAAGGGTTTCCTGGATGTGCTGGTCGATTCGTGCCTTGAGCTGGGGGTAATGTTCCAGGCGTTCGGATTGCGCCTTGAGCATCTTCTCGGCCTGCTGCTCCATCGCATGAGCATCGCGTAGCCAGTCGAGTACGTTTTCCTGTGGGGTAGCCATGGCGTTATTCCTCTCTAAGAAAATGAAAGCGGTCCCCTAATTCGGGCACTCGCTTACTTTCAGTGAGGCAGATACGGGCAAGTAAATTTCAAAATATGCTCTGAAAGCACGACCAGCGGTTGCAGGCACCTCCGGCCATGGCATGGCTGAAGACGCGCTGCAGCTGCTCGGCATCGAGCGCTGGATCAAACTGCGTCTGCCGCATTTTTCGGTACTGCCTCGACTGATTCCGGGCACCGATCTGCTGGGCATCCTGCCCCACCAGATCGCCCAGAGCTTTTGTGAAATGCCGCTGCCCAGGAAGCTCAAGATGCTCGAGTTGCCCTTCGATGTCCCGGCCTTTGACGTCACTCTGTATTGGCATTCACGCAGCGCCCAGTCCACTGCGCTGACCTGGTTTGTCCGCCAGGTGCAGATCGCCTTGGGCAGCGACACGGGGGCGGCGCAGGATAGCCCAGGTAGCCAGGTTGACCACTAGCAGGACCGGCAGGAGGCGAAAGCGTTGACGCTGATTCCCTACCATTTAATGCGCCAGTGCCGTTGGCGCTTTGGGGGCCAGTGTGCAATCTCATTCCTTCACCCGCAGGTAAGGATTGTCATAGGGCTGCTCGCTGAAGATCAGCATCGGATCCTTGAGCAGGTAGCCCTTGATGTCGCGGGTCTTGCGAGGGCCCTTGATTTCGCAGGTCCAGACGTTCTGGCCGTCTTCGCTCTTGTGGTGGACACCCAGTTTGTCGAAGCAGCGCTGCAGCCAGCGCCAGTCGTTGGTGCCCTGCAACTTGGCGAGGTGGGCGACTTCAGGGTGTTCTTCGGTATAGCGCTTGAAAATGCCTGGTGAGATCAGAAAGGCCGTACCGGCCACGCTGTGCACCTTGGCCGTGGCGTCGTTGATGGGGATCTTGTTGCTCAGAATGCCGTGACGCAGCCACTTGATGAAGGCCTTGCCCAGGTCATCCGCGCTTGCGGTCGGCTGTGGTGAATGAGCCTTGGGATTTGGGTGGGGGCTGGTCGGCTGAGGCGGTTTTGAAGGTTGCGACGGTGTAGGCGGCGGCGCCTGAGGGAATGCCGGTCTGGGCTCAGCTTGAATGCTGTACACCTCAGCCTCTTCCTCGCTCCAGGTGGTATGGGTATCGGGGCTCGGGCCGAACGCTGTGGGATCACCCTGGTCCTCTGCCCAGGGTGGTTCGTCGAAATCCGGTACATCAGTGAGGTGGTGCGAGGGTACTTCCAGGGCAAAAGCGCCCTGGACAGGCGGCTGTTGGCTCTGCGATGGCTCTTGCGTGGGTGCGCTGCTCTCTGGCATGGGTTGCGGGCCTGAAGCGGGTGGTACACCCTCCTCGCCTGCTTCAGAGTCCAACTCAATGGTCACCGAGCCTGCGAAGACCGGCGGCCGCTGCTCGGTGTCCCAGATCAGCGCCGGTGCGACCTTGAAGAAGGTCAGGGTCTTTCTCCATTTGCCGTTCTGGATCGTGACGTTCCAGATCGCCTTGCCGTGTGCATTGGGCAGGATCAGCGAGTTGTCCTGCATGATGTCGAACAGCGTCGCATTCGAAGATGGAACACCGTCGGCACCTTGGGACAGCAAGTGGGCCCGCAGCCGATCGGCGACGGTTTTGCTGACCAGCCAGAGGGCATCCTCGGTCAGCCAGCCGTCGGAGGCACGTGTCTGGTTGATTTTCAATTGCTCGGTGACCAGAAAACGCAGGCCCTCCACCAGTCGACGCTGCAAGGATGATTTCGGGGCGGCCAGGGCTTTGGAGGGGTCGCCGCCCAGCTCCTTGGCGACCGAGGCCTGATCAGCCTGCACGACCAGTTCACCCAGAATGCCGGCGTGCTCGTATTGCCCGGCCAGGACATAGAGCAGCGCACTCCAGGGCTCACGGTAGGTGATCAGCCAGTCGAGGGTTGATTCGGGCAGGATACGGGTCAACAAAATGCCCGCAGCGGCGCCATGGAGCTTGTACTCCCGGCCTTTGACGTACTTGAAGCGATAGGGTTTGTTGAGGGGGCCTTTCCAGGGATGCCACCAGGTGCCGTTGGACAATTGCACCTCAACATCGACGATGATTTTGCCCATGTCGTGCAGCAGCGCGGCGTAAGCGATCACCAAGGTCCAGGCCTCGGTCTGGGAGGCCTGGGCTTCAGCACCAGCGCCGGCGGGCAACAGGTGCGATTGACGCAGTTTCAGGGCGTACACCACGATTTCCAGGCCATGGTCGAGCATGCCGCCCAGGTAGGCATGGTGGTGATTCTCCGAAGCGGGCAGTTGCTGGACCAGCTCGGCGTAGCGTTCGATGGGGTACTGATAGAGATCGGCGAACTGCTGGCGCGACAGGGAGGTGAGCTGCCAGATCTGCGCCATGAGTTTCTTGCGGCGCGGAGTCGAGAGCAGTTCGCTGGCCGACTGAGGCGTGGTGTATTGGGCCGGTGGTTCATCATCTTCGTCTGTGGTGGGGTTTGCGGCCTTTTTTCTCAGCATCCAGCGCCAGAGCATGCAGTCTCGTCCGTGTGTGTCGTCGTGGAAAGCGCTCCCTTTGGGGGATCAGCAACCTTTTCGGGCAGGCCTTTTACCCTTCGTTTTGTTTCCCTTCTGGGCCTTTCCCTTTGCCCATTTCTCCCCTTTTTCCCTTTGCGTTATGTCCCTTTCGGCGCGGGCGATTCGAGGGGAAAACGGGATGCAATTGGGCGTGTTTTGCGACGTAACGGCCGTTGACTTCTGCGGTTCGTACCGGGACCTACGAAGTGAGTTCTCCTACAGCGGTTGTCGAAGAAGAGGACTGGACCGGCCCTGGCGACTTTTCCATGCTTGAAGCGTGTTCAGCTGACATTGTCGGCGACATTGTTAGGTAGCCACGATCTGAGAGGTTGCTCCGTGCCAGTCGCGGGATCGAATGAAGACCGCTGAAGCGTTCAGAGATGCGGTCACTCCCCAGACGTGCTGGTGAGCGAACGCATGCTGAATAACCCATGGGGGAAGTCACTTCCCCTTTGGGGCAAGTGCTTCCCCTTTATCGTATTGAGTAAGGAGAAGCACATGAGTGAAAGCAACATAGAAGAAAAGAGATACTTCAATTACTACATACACGGCATTGGCTACCTCAACAATGTCCGTACCATCTCACCACCCAACAAGACGCCCTATCTGGTGGTGAAGATTGCCGCGATACAAGGTCCCGAAGGAGACCACAGTTACACCTACTTCGATTGCCGGGTGACTGGTAACGCAGCCAAGGAGATCATCAAGCTGTGCGCTCGACCTATCAATACGGGAGAAACCGTCTTCGTGCGGTTCGTCCTTAGTAATCTTTGGGTCATGCCCTTCATCTACCCAACAGGTGATAAAGAGGGACAGCTTGGATCGAGTATCAGGGCAGACCTGATTTCGATCAAAAACATGATCATTAATGGCGAGATGATCTACACCGCGCCGGACAAGAAAGCAGAAGCTGGCTCGGAGTCATCGACACAAGCTGAAAACGCTGAACCAACGGATCCAAGCGATCCTCCTGATAACCCAGGGCCCTCTGGGGCTTGTGCTTTACCGCCCACGACAGACGCTGAACAAGCGGTCTGATCGTTCATTCAACCAAGGCGCTCACATGGGCGCCTTACTCACACACAGGCATACCGTCCCTTGGGAAGGCATGTCTGCGTAAAACGGCGCTGCTAAAGCGCTGATCTGAAACGACCCATGCGGGGAACACTCCCCGCAAGGGCGAGGTGTCTCTGCGCGATGGGATATTCCGGAGAGCTCCATGATGTTTGAAGAACCAACCGAGCAACAGGCTCAGGTAATCAAATGGCCTATCGTTATCTCCGATAACGCTTGGCAAGCCATGAACCTGGAAGGCCATGCCACATCGGCGCAGATGCTTGAGCGCAGGAATGACACGATCTATATGGCGCTGGAGGCCCTTGCTCTATGCACCTCACCCGAGGTTCAGGAGTTCTATGATATTGAGGTGCCTTGTGTGGTCACCACGGGTGATCCGCTCGAAGATCACTGGTTGCAACTGCGTGTTGTCGTGGTGCGCAAACAGGGTGAGCCCAGAGGCTTGAAGATCATGCTCAGGGATGAGGTTTTTGATCCTGAACAACCTATACCTGGGATATTTTTCCAACCAGGCCGCTTCGTGCTATCGAAAGGTGTGCGTGCCTTAGTGAAACAAAAACTGCTGGACCCATCGGTCTACCTCAGTCGCCACCTGGTAGGTGATTGGGGAGATCTGTGCGATGAGGACAAACAGAGCAATGAACATGCTCTGGAGCATGGTCTACGTTTGTTCTCTGCGTACAAGATAGACGCCGCAGGAGAAGACAAGCTCTGGATCATCACTGAAGCGGACAGAAGCTGCACCACGCTGCTCTTGCCGTCGGAGTACTGATTCCACCCTGCCCCTGCCTAGCGGGGGCTTCTAAACCGTCTACTGGCCCCTGGGGCGAGTAGGCGGTCTCCTGTTTGTACCGGCATCATCCCGCCATCGCGCGATTGTTCACTCTGCGCCAGATCTGCAATATCGGTGACTACCAGCGTTTGGATACCGGAAACGCAGGAATCAGGTCGATATCATCGCTCTTTGCCGCCTCCCAACGCCACCACCCTTCATGGCCATAGACCCGGTTGTACCACTGGGTCTTGCGAGCCTTTTGGGCGAGGTATTCAGGGGTGTCCATCCCGAAGACCTCCAGGGGGAAGTCTCGCTTCATGTCCAGGAGCCAGAAGTCGGGGAAGAACTCGCACTCTGCTGCGTCATAGCGCAGGGGCTTCTCGAAGCTGCGGCCGGCAGCGGCCAGTTCCGACTCAAGGATGGACTCGTATGCGGAGTCCACGGGGATCCAGCGCTTGCTGATGTGCATCAGGGCCAGGTCCGTCACCCCCGCCCATAGCTGGTTCTTGTCAGCCTCAATATTGAGTTGAGCCAAGACCATGATGCGCTCGCCCCGCCTCCAGGCCGCCACCTCGACAGGGAAACGTTTCTGGGCGTCCTCCCAGATCTCGTGGTCCATGCTCAGGTGCGGAATGCCATAGGGGCCTGCCACGGGGAGCTTGGTCATCGAGCCATCGTGCTTACGGGCGTCAAAGTGCGCCAGCGGGGAGATCACCAAGGCCCTGCGCCCAGCATTGCTTGTCCGTTGCGCGACGGCCATGTTGGTCGCCTCGGCACGCGAGCGTGGTGTCGCACACGCCATCAGCACCTCGTGAAGCATCACGTGGCCAGCCTGGATGCGGCGGGCCGTTTTGCGCAGCAGGCCATGGACCTGTCCGCTGTTGCGTTTGCCCTCCATGGTGGGGTACCAGATGTTCAGTCGGGCTTCCTGCCAGAGCAGGCAGAGCAGCCCCAGAAGCGTCATGGCGCGTTTGCGTGGGCTGCTGGTGTTCAGGGTGAGGCGCTCGCCCTGTAGGCTGCTCGCTCTAGCGGGCAGCTCGACCAGGCCGCGGGCCAGCCGGACACGCAGGGTGCCGTCGCCAGTTTCCTCGATCACGCCTACCTCATAGCCCTGCATGCCGGAGCGTTCAGGAGCGGGGGCGTAGAAGCGACATTCGTTGGCGTGCTCAGGTCCTGTGCCAGCGAACCGCGCCAGGTGAAAACCATCGGTGTCCTCACGGCGCTTGATAGCCAACTTGCGCTCGCCCTTGCCTGGGCACCGGCAGATGGCATGGGTGCGTCCGTAGGCTTTTTCGAGAACGGCCTTCCAGGCGCTGGCGAACGCCTCCTGCGTCTGGAAAACCGTCGAGAAGGGTTTGCCGTCGATGACGACGGGGAATCGCTCATACACCATGCGCAGGCACTCCTTGCCTTGGTACGTCATACAGCGGAGGCTGCTGGTTGACTGTACCCTTGCTAAGGAGAGGTTCGAACTGCCTAGGCGTTACAAGGTGTTTTACATGGACGTACCTGAACGATTGAGCCACTCCATGCCCCGACCCAACTGGCAGGGCATGAAGTGGCTTATAAGAACGAACGGTAATTTCAAGACCTGCTCAAACGACCGAGAACCAGAGGTACTCAGCCGCCATTGCTGTAGGCACTTAGCTCGCGTTTGAAACAATCACAGCGTCGAGCTGAGACGCTTGGTTTACGGCAAAACTTGACAGACTGCCTGCCTGAACGCCAAAGCCCGCCATAGCGTCAATCAGAATGTTGGTCTGCCTCTCCATATCTGCATCTCCGCTCAAGCTTGAAACCTGGCTGCCGCCATCATTCGCCTTCGCCATGGCGGTAACAGCGCTAATGGTCATAGTGCTCGCTTGGGCGTCCGCCGTTAGTTTCTCCTGGGACCATTGGGTACCATCTGCAAACTCGACACGGCTCAACTGGTGGTAGTTGCTGTAGCCATAGGCGGTCGCAAACCAGTTCGCGATCGTCACTCGATCCTCACCGTTGATGTGCTGCAACACCAGGCTCGTACCGTCACGACTCACCTGGATATCAGACGCTTTAATACCGGCGCCGAATTGCAGTACGTCTGTGGTCCACATCGACTCCACGTCAGAGATCGTGTCCTGACCGTCCCCCAGTTCAAAGAGGTAGGTGTCGCTGCCAGTGGCGCCAATCAGCAGATCGTTACCTACACCACCGGACAGGATGTCGTTGCCATAGCCACCACTCAGTGTGTCGTCGCCTGCGCCACCACTGAGGATGTCGTTGCCGTTACCACCGTCGAGCGTGTCGTTGCCCGCGCCCCCATTGAGCGTGTCATCGCCCTCCCCACCATCCAGCGTATCGTTACCATTCCCGCCTTCGAGCACATCGTGGCCCTGTCCACCGTAGAGCTTGTCGTCGCCGTTACCGCCTTCCAGGCGGTCATCGCCGCCAAGACCACTGAGCGTATCGTTGCCCCCAGGCCACGCAGGTCATCGTTACCATTGTCCAGACCAGTGAGGGTGTCATCTCCCTCGGTGCCGTAAGTCGTCAGAACTGCGGCCGTGAGCTGTTGCTGGCTCCACACGGTTCCATCGGCAAACTCGACACGGCTCAACTGGTAGTAGTTGCTGTAGCCGTAGGCGTTCAGGAACCAGTTCGCGATCGTGACCCGATCCTGGCCATTGCTGTGTTGCAGCACCAGATTCACGCCGTCTCGAATCACCTGGATATCCGACGCCTTGATGCCCGAGCCAAAACGCAACACGTCTGTGGTCCACATCGACTCCACATCAGAGATCGTGTCCTGACCATCCCCCAGTTCAAAGAGGTAGGTGTCGCTGCCAGTGGCGCCAATCAGCAGATCGTTACCTACACCACCGGACAGGATGTCGTTGCCATAGCCACCGTTCAGTGTGTCGTCGCCTGCGCCACCACTGAGGGTGTCGTTGCCGTTACCACCGTCGAGCGTGTCGTTGCCCGCGCCCCCATTGAGCGTGTCATCGCCCTCTCCACCATCCAGCGTATCGTTACCATTACCGCCTTCGAGCACATCGTGGCCCTGGCCACCGTAGAGCTTGTCGTCGCCGTTACCGCCTTCCAGGCGGTCATCGCCGCCAAGACCACTGAGCGTATCGTTGCCCCCCAGGCCACGCAGGTCATCGTTACCATTGTCCAGACCAGTGAGGGTGTCATCTCCCTCGGTGCCGTAAGTCGTCAGAACTGCGGCCGTGAGCTGTTGCTGGCTCCACACGGTTCCATCGGCAAACTCGACACGGCTCAACTGGTAGTAGTTGCTGTAGCCGTAGGCGTTCAGGAACCAGTTCGCGATCGTCACTCGATCCTGGCCATTGCTGTGTTGCAGCACCAGATTCACGCCGTCTCGAATCACCTGGATATCCGACGCCTTGATGCCCGAGCCAAAACGCAACACGTCTGTGGTCCACATCGACTCCACATCAGAGATCGTGTCCTGACCATCCCCCAGTTCAAAGAGGTAGGTGTCGCTGCCAGTGGCGCCAATCAGCAGATCGTTACCTACACCACCGGACAGGATGTCGTTGCCATAGCCACCGTTCAGTGTGTCGTCGCCTGCGCCACCACTGAGGGTGTCGTTGCCGTTACCACCGTCGAGCGTGTCGTTGCCCGCGCCCCCATTGAGCGTGTCATCGCCCTCTCCACCATCCAGCGTATCGTTACCATTACCGCCTTCGAGCACATCGTGGCCCTGGCCACCGTAGAGCTTGTCGTCGCCGTTACCGCCTTCCAGGCGGTCATCGCCGCCAAGACCACTGAGCGTATCGTTGCCCCCCAGGCCACGCAGGTCATCGTTACCATTGTCCAGACCAGTGAGGGTGTCATCTCCCTCGGTGCCGTAAGTCGTCAGAACTGCGGCCGTGAGCTGTTGCTGGCTCCACACGGTTCCATCGGCAAACTCGACACGGCTCAACTGGTAGTAGTTGCTGTAGCCATAGGCGTTCAGGAACCAGTTCGCGATCGTGACCCGATCCTGGCCATTGCTGTGTTGCAGCACCAGATTCACGCCGTCTCGAATCACCTGGATATCCGACGCCTTGATGCCCGAGCCAAAACGCAACACGTCTGTGGTCCACATCGACTCCACATCAGAGATCGTGTCCTGACCATCCCCCAGTTCAAAGAGGTAGGTGTCGCTGCCAGTGGCGCCAATCAGCAGATCGTTACCTACACCACCGGACAGGATGTCGTTGCCATAGCCACCACTCAGTGTGTCGTCGCCTGCGCCACCACTGAGGGTGTCGTTGCCGTTACCACCGTCGAGCGTGTCGTTGCCCGCGCCCCCATTGAGCGTGTCATCGCCCTCTCCACCATCCAGCGTATCGTTACCATTACCGCCTTCGAGCACATCGTGGCCCTGGCCACCGTAGAGCTTGTCGTCGCCGTTACCGCCTTCCAGGCGGTCATCGCCGCCAAGACCACTGAGCGTATCGTTGCCCCCCAGGCCACGCAGGTCATCGTTACCATTGTCCAGACCAGTGAGGGTGTCATCTCCCTCGGTGCCGTAAGTCGTCAGAACTGCGGCCGTGAGCTGTTGCTGGCTCCACACGGTTCCATCGGCAAACTCGACACGGCTCAACTGGTAGTAGTTGCTGTAGCCGTAGGCGTTCAGGAACCAGTTCGCGATCGTCACTCGATCCTGGCCATTGCTGTGTTGCAGCACCAGATTCACGCCGTCTCGAATCACCTGGATATCCGACGCCTTGATGCCCGAGCCAAAACGCAACACGTCTGTGGTCCACATCGACTCCACATCAGAGATCGTGTCCTGACCATCCCCCAGTTCAAAGAGGTAGGTGTCGCTGCCAGTGGCGCCAATCAGCAGATCGTTACCTACACCACCGGACAGGATGTCGTTGCCATAGCCACCGTTCAGTGTGTCGTCGCCTGCGCCACCACTGAGGGTGTCGTTGCCGTTACCACCGTCGAGCGTGTCGTTGCCCGCGCCCCCATTGAGCGTGTCATCGCCCTCCCCACCATCCAGCGTATCGTTACCATTACCGCCTTCGAGCACATCGTGGCCCTGGCCACCGTAGAGCTTGTCGTCGCCGTCACCGCCTTCCAGGCGGTCATCGCCACTCAGGCCGTGAAGAGAGTCGTTTCCTCCCAGGCCCCTAAGGTCGTCATTAACCTGATCCATACCAGTGAGTGTGTCGTCATCTCCCGTGCCGTAAGTCGTGATCACGGCAGCAGTTAGCTCTTGCTGTCCCCAGACAGTTCCATCCGCGAACTCAATACGGCTCAACTGTGAGTAGTTGCTGAAGCTATAGGCCGTTAGGAGCCAGTTCATGATCGTGACACGGTCTTGACCATTAATGTGCTGCAGCACCAGATTCGCACCGTCTCGACTGACCTGGATGTCCGAAGCCTTGATGCCAGCACCGAAACGCAACACGTCGGTGCTCCACATGGACTCTGCTTCATAGATAGTGTCCTGACCATCCCCCAGATCAAAGAGGTAGGTGTCGCTGCCAGTGGAGCCTATCAACACATCGTTACCGGTGCCGCCTGACAGGATGTCGATACCATACCCACCATTGAGCGTATCGTCGCCTAAGCCTCCGTTGAGAGTGTCGTTACCCTCACCACCGTCCAAGTTGTCGTTACCCGCACCGCCGATCAGCGTATCGTTTCCAGCACCTCCGGTTAGGCTATCGTTGCCCTCGCCGCCATCAAGCTGGTCATTGCCCGAACCACCAATGAGCGTGTCATCGCCACCCATCCCGTTTAAAACACTGTAGTAACCATCGATGCTGGTAATCTTGTCATTCGCTTCTGAGCCGACAACATCAAGTTTCCCATCTTTAAGCCACAACCCCACTTCAGAAATAATCTGATTTTTTACTTCTCCGGACAGCAAAGGGCTTTGGATCAGGTCCTGAAACTCCTCGAAGGCGTTAGTCAACGATACGGCGGATCGTTCCAGAAAAATCGCTTTGAGAGGAGACCAGTCCATACTCAGCGTTCCGCCTTCGAGCTTCATTTCGACGCTATCGATGTACGGTTTTAGGCGAGTCTGAAAAAGCAAGCCGGCATAGACGGACCGACGTAACTCTTCGTATGCACGATTGATAAAAGATGCCTGGGTTCCATCTATTCCCAGATTCGCTTCCGTAACAGTCGCCTTTCCATCTTGGGAAGAGATCAAACCAAGCCCATGAAGTGTTCCGAAAGTCATTGACAGCTGGTAGTAATTATTAACAACCACTCCAGAATTAAAGTTAAAGAAATTCTGAGAATTGAAGACTTCCAGTACCTTTATTCGTTCCAAAAGCTGCCGAGCGCCCTGCTGAGCAAGTGTGGGCGGTGCGCCACTTACATCCCATGAGTATTGAAAGCGAACGTCTAAGCCAGCCGTATCGAGTGCATCAATACGCTTGTCAAAGGTGGCATAGTTGGCACTTTTTGCCCAATCTGCAAGTAACTGGTCAATCAAACCAAGCTGCTCATCACGACTGTGCGCCTGACTGTAGGCCAACAATGTGGTTTTCAACTGATCATCCTGCATTGATGCCTCACGCAGATCGCGCACTGCACCAGAGCCAGTCATATTAGGCAAAGCCTTGACTGTCTCATCTAAAGGGATCTTGTCAGTAAACTCTCGATAGAACGGATTGGACGCCAGGTCCAGATTTGCAGCGAGGCTCTGATTGCCATTTACCGTGCCAGTATGTCCATCAGCAAAAGTAAAAGTACCGGTAGCACTGATGATATTGCCATTTGAGTTTTTATTAGAATCAGTCGATGCCAGATTTATCGACTGAATATGTAATTCATTCAGGCTTTTTAGCTCACCGGCTTGCGAGATACCATCTTGATTTTTATCTTGCCAGACAAGGACATTTTTGAACTCGGCATCTTGGGCATCGAACACACCGTCGCCGTTACTGTCCAAGTCACTTAGGGCATCAAAACCATTGCGAGCTTTCGCGCCATCTGACTTGACTGTATCGACACCAAACAGCTCACGCCCACTATCGATCAGTCCATTACCATTTCGATCAAGGACCAAGAACCCATCATCGCCCTTTACCCATCCAGTACCAGTCTTAACGCCATCACCATCGAAATCGAATGTAATACCGGTATCTGCAGAGGCCGTCTCGATTCCATCACCATCTAGATCTAGCGTAAGCGGATCAGCTCGCGGGACGAAATTTAGCGCTCCAACAAAGGAGTCGTTCACCCCACTACTTACTTCACTGCCCCCTCCAAGGCTAGATGCAAGCATGGATTTCACGCTCTTAGAGATCCAGTCATAGCCTGCACCCAAAGCCTCCTCAATAACTTCTTCAGTTGACCGTCCGGCTGACGCAAGATCTTCTATTACCTTAGCAACATCGATGTCAGGGTAAAGATCGCGCAAACCATCTGCCAGCCCATCGATATTCTCCGGTTCGGAAAGCCAATCTGACACTTCCTTTAGAACATCACTGAGCTCATCTCTTGACAACATCAACCCAAGCACAGCA
Source organism: Pseudomonas sp. Tof1 (assembly GCF_055390395.1). NCBI lineage: Bacteria > Pseudomonadati > Pseudomonadota > Gammaproteobacteria > Pseudomonadales > Pseudomonadaceae > Pseudomonas > Pseudomonas sp. Tof1. Next base: position 4,376,780 of record NZ_AP024344.1, read on the forward strand.
CTGACAATGGCGACCGGAACAGAGGCTTCAAGGACAATCGCAAATGCAGCCACGGTACCAATAATGGCCCCTGTGGCCCCCAAGATATCTTTACCAGATATGGAACCTTCGCTACCACCTTTTATTAATACACCTCCCTGCCAAATCAAATTAGAAAGCTGCAGGCCGGGGTTTTTTGCAAAAATTGCTGAAATCAGACCAAAAGAATTCGTCACACCTTCAAAAACAGTCTTTGAATCAATCAGGTCATCACCAGACTTGTTGATCATCAAGACATCTATTAAATCTTCAAATAACTTTGTTCTCGCCACACCCAATTACCTCAAGGCAAAATTCTTTTAATAAAAACAACAACACCAAAGAAAATCAAAACCACAGAGTAGCTTCGTGCTGCCCGCACAAAACATGAGACCTTTTCCGAGAAAGGAATAACCCCAAATAACTCAGAGAACTTCACCTTCCCCATCCCTTTATCGAATTTCTCAAGATACAACTCCTGCATATACCCATAGAAAAAGATCAAGAAAAACAACAATAAACAAGCGAGATCTTTAACTCGATCACGCAAACTAACCGGAGGACCAATAGGCAGAACAAAATATAATACAAGGCTAGCAACAATCAGAAGCAAACCAAATACCGGCAGTACAGTGCCCCCTTCTTCCGCGCCCTAAGATTCCCCATCAAATCATAAGGTTTGAATTTTTTATCCACATCAAATCTAGCCTCAATCCCAGAAGCATAGTAAGGCAAGAACAGAAGAAACCCCAAAAACATAACCAAAAAACTCATTTAAAAACCTCCACCCGCACTAGAAAATTAACCGCTAGCCAAGCAACACCAAAGTCCATTTAAATAATATTTTCATCACCCCTTATCCTTGAGCAGACGAATGAAAATAAGTTTCAGGGTATGCTTCAACAGACCGAAGACGACTCAACCCACCCAACAGCGAGGCACTCATTTCCAATAAGACCATCATTCACTCCATTAATTTCCAATGGCTACTCTTGAAGTCAACACACCCAACACAAAATCATCAATGACCTTGAAATTCACATACCCCTTTGAAAATTGATAAAGAATTTCTAATCCCTGAAACGCCCGATTACCCTCACTAACATGCCCTCCACCAACATACACCCGCTGACCATCTACGCCCTTGAACCTAAATAGCTTCCTATCACCTGCCTCATAAAACTCAACACCGTCAACACTGGAAGCTAACGACATGTATTTAATACTTACATCACCACGTACCAAATCGCTCGAAATCTTGCGTACACGATCAACAACCACAGAGCCATCAATAGCCCTACCACTCAACACTTCACCACCTGGATAATTAACATAGAACGTCAAAACAGCCCCATTGAATCTAGCTTTTTTGCACTCCGCACCCGCCCCGTTGAACACCACCTTCGGGCCACTATCAAAGTAAAAATCACAGCTACCAAACGCCTTCGAGCCACACAAAAAAATGGCAGCCGTTAAGAGAAGCGGAGAGAACAATTTTGATCGCGCACACTTATCCATTCGCATTAAACTCCCATCGGAGAAAACCGGCACAGCGCGATTATCGCTCGCTCAAACTTGAACTCGCATAGGCCTCCAGAGGACTCAAGAAGTACTCGATCACGCGTCGCTTATCCGTCTTCGCCTCCGCCGTCACCGACATGCCGGGAGACAGCAAAACCTCTTTCCCTTGCACATTGACCTTATCCTTGAGCAGTCGAATACGGCTGCTATAGATCGGCCCGCGTTTCTCGTCCTCAATGGCATCGCTGGAAACGCTCACCACCTCACCATCGACTGTGCCGTACTTGGTGAAAGTGAAGGTCTCAACCTTCACGGTGACCGGCTGCCCAGGCCGCACAAAGCCAATGTCCTTGTTCTCGAACATCGCCTCGACCTCAACTGGCTGGTCACTTGGAGCAATGACCATCAGCGGCTGCGCCGCGGTCACCACGCCGCCAATGGTGTGCACCGCCAATTGCTGAACGGTACCGTCCACAGGAGCGGTCAGGCTCATCAGATGATCGCGCTGCTCGGCCTTGTTGAGTTCCTGGGTGAGTGACGCCGCCTTCTGTTCCGACTGCTGTTGCAGGTCCAGCATCGTGCGCCGCGTTTGGGCCAGCAGTACTGACCGCCTGCGCTCGGCTTCTTTTTTCGAGGCCTCGACTTCGGCGAGGCGCGATTGCTGCACGGCCATGTCCCTCTCCTGGTCCAAAAGAGCCTGCTGCTTTTCCAGGTAGGCGTGACGGGGCACGTACTGCTGCTCCAGCATCTGCTGGTAGTCCTCAGCCAGACGACGGGCGATCGGCAACGTTTTGTGCAAGGACGCCAGCGTTGCCTTGGTGGACTGTATCTCGGCGGACCGCTGTTCGATTTCTGCGTCGATCTGTTCCATCGAGCTGCGCAGTTCTAGGTATTGCCCCTGTAACCAGCGCTGGGCCGCCAGCTCTTGCTCAGGAGCCGCCTGAGGGATGCGCCCAACAAGTGAGCCAGGTTCCTTGCCGGTCTGAATGGCTTCGATCAGGGCTGTCGCACGTGCGGTGTCCACCTGGGCAGCAAGCAACTCGCTCTGCAAGCGTTTGATGTCAGCTCCGGTGGCACTGGTGTCCAACTCGACCAGCACCTCCCCGGCCTTCACAGCCTGCCCGTCGTGCACCTTGATCGATTTGACGACAGCAACCTCACTGGGTTGGATGGTCTTGCTCTTACCGCTGGCAACCACCTTCCCGGTGGCGGTGGCAACAACATCAATCTGGCCAAAAATGGACCAGAGCAAAGCCAGCAGCGCAAACAACATGATGACCCACTGGATGTAACGAGGCGCGGGGTGAACGGGCTGATCCTGTAGCGCCAACGCCGCCGGTAGAAACTGCACCTCATGGGGCAGGCGTTTGGGTGCATCCATCGACTTGCGCTGCGCCCACGCCTGTTTCCAGACACGACAATACCGTCGAAACAGCTCACGACCTGCTGAAGCTTGGCTCATGACAACTTATCCTTGTTGCAAACGGTACAGACGCGAGTAATGCCCTGCTTGAAGAGTCAGGAGTTCGGCATGACTGCCTTGCTCCACGATTTGCCCACGGTCCATGACGATGATTCGGTTGGCATCACGCACAGCAGAAAGTCGGTGAGCAATGATGATCACCGTCCGCCCTTTGCAGATCGCCTGCATGTTCTGCTGGATGATCCGTTCCGACTCATAGTCCAAGGCACTGGTGGCCTCGTCGAAGATCAGAATACGGGGGTTGCCGATCAGAGCCCGGGCGATGGCAACACGCTGACGCTGGCCGCCGGACAGGGAGGCGCCATGCTCGCCTACTACGGTGTCGTAGCCCTCGGGTAACTCTAGGATGAACTCGTGCGCACCGGCCATTTTGGCGGCGTGCATGACGGCCTCCAGCGGCGCACCGGGATCCGTCAGAGCAATGTTCTCGCGAATGCTGCGGTTGAACAGCATGTTGTCCTGCAGCACAACCCCGATCTGCCGACGCAACGAGGACACGTCCGCCAGTGCCAGGTCCATGCCGTCAACCAGTACACGCCCTCGCTCGGGTACGTACAGTCGCTGCAACAAGCGAGTCAGGGTGCTTTTGCCCGAGCCTGAGCGCCCAACCACGCCGATGACTTCGCCAGCCTCTACCACCAGCTTCACGCCACGCAGCACCTCCGAGCCCTCCGGGCGATAACGGAAGTGCACCTGGTCAAATTCGATACGTCCCTTGAGGGTGGGCAGCGCGCTGCGTGTGGCTTGGGACAGCTCGGTGCGGGTATTGAGGATATCGCCCAGGCGCTGGACCGAAACGCCCGTCTGCTGGAAGTTGGTCCACAACTGCGCCAGGCGCATGATCGGCTGGGCGACACGGCCGGCCAGCATATTAAAAGCCACTAGTTGGCCGACCGACAGTTGCCCATCAATCACCAGACGTGCCCCCAACCACAGAGTCGCCACCGTAACCAACTTACCGATCAGCGAAACGGCCTCGTTAGCGATGGTGGATAGCGTCTGGGTCTTGAAACCAGCCGACACGTAGGCCGCCAGTTGGTTGTCCCATTTGCGGGTGACCTGCGGCTCGACAGCCATCGACTTGACGGTGTCGATGCCATTGATCGTTTCGACCAGAAAGGACTGGTTCTCGGCACCGCGGGCAAAGCTCTCGTTCAGTCGAGCCCGCAACAGCGGCGTGATGAACAATGACACGATGAAGTACAGCGGCAACGACACCAGCACAATCAGGGTCAGCCACCCGCTGTAGAAACACATCACCGCAATGAAGACCACCGAGAACAGCACATCCAGCAGCAGCGTGATGGCATTGCCGGTCAGAAAGCTTCGAATGTTCTCAAGCTCCCGCACGCGTGCCACGGAATCCCCCACTCGCCGAGCCTGGAAGTACGCCAGGGGCAAGGTCACCAGGTGACGAAACAACCGCGATCCGAGCTCGACATCGATCCGGCTGGCGGTGTGGGCAAACACGTAACTGCGCAGACCACTGAGCGTAGACTCAAACAACATGATGCCCAACAGACCGATGGCCACGACATCAAGGGTGGTCAGCCCGTGGTGCACCAGCACCTTGTCCATCACTACCTGGAAGAATAACGGCGTCAGTAAGGAGAAAATCTGCAGAACCAGCGATACCAGCAACACCTCGCCCAGCAGCTTTCGATACTTGACGATGGCCGGAATGAACCACGTGAAATCGAACCGTGAAACCTCACCGGCCTGCGAGGAAGCCGATTGGACCAGAATCAGCTCACCATTCCAACGCGCCTGCAACTGCTCGGTGCTGAGTACCGTCGGGCGCTGCAGAAGCGGATCGTGGACTAGTGTTTTTTCCTGGTCGACACGGGCAATGATAAAAAAGCTACCGTCGTTCGAGCAGGCAATGGCGGGCAAAGGGGTTTGCGAAAGGCGTTCGGCGTAGGTACGGACGGCCTTGGTCTTGAGCTTTAGCTGCTTGGCAGCCAACAGGATGTCCGGCTTTGAAAATCGCTGACCTTCCGCGACATATTCGTGCGCCAATTGCTCCGGCGATGCGGCAACACTGTGAAACCTTGCCAACATGACCAGGCACGCAAGGCCAGTATCAACAGTATCCGAGGACCGAGCAGCCCCCCGCCTTGTTCGTGCATACAACCGCATCCTTGCTAAAAGCTTCAAGCCCGTAATACCCCGTCAGACGCGGGGCAGGCAGATAATATGCGGACGGATTCAACGGCGGAAGGGCAAAACGACATCAGCCATGCATTTCCCAAACAATATTTCACTTGACACTCAAAAATATGGTTTAACGCCCGAATTAAAGGCTTTTGCTGTCTGCCCGAGGTGCTGAAAACCGCGACGAATCCAGGTTGGTGTTGGCCATTTCAGGCGGCAAAAAATCGCGCTGCGGGTCATAGTCCGCCTTCAGGTACTGGGCCAGGCTCTGCAAGTCTGCAGGACTGAGCGTGCCAGCCGACTGTTTCAGGCGAAGGTTGTTCAGGATGTAATCGTACCGGGCGTTGTTGTAGTCACGGACCGAGGTGAACAACTGCCGCTGGGCATTGAGTACGTCTACCGTGTTGCGACTGCCGATATCAGCGCCGACCTTGGTAGCCTTGAGCGAGCTTTGGGCCGACAGAATAGTTTTTTTTCGGGCCCGAATCTGCTCGATGTCCGAATTGACAGCGCGATAAAACCCTCGGGTATTGAGCACCACGTCCCGGCGCTGCCCTTCCCTCTGTTCCTCACTCTGGCTCAGCTTCTTGTAAGCCTCCCGAGCCTGGGAACTGGTTCGGCCACCGCTGTAGATCGGCAAGTTGACCTCAAAGCCAATCGAGCTTTGGGTGACGTTGTCACGATAACCGTCCCGACCAAAGTCGCTAGGGTTGCTGTAGCCGAAGCTATCGTTGTCGCCCTTGCGGTAAGAGGCCACTGCATCCAGTGTCGGAGCGTGCCCAGCCTTGCGCTGGGAGAGCACCTGTTCAGCCGACTCAACGGCCATGTCACTGGCCTGCAGTTTGAAGTTCTGTTTCATTGCGGCATCGACCCACTGTTTGGCGTCGGCTGGAACCGGTGCCAGCACTGGCAAATGATGCTCAATCCCTTCGATGCTGGTGTAGTCGTGATGGGTCAGATGGACCAGTTGTTCGAAGGCATCGTCGACCTTGCGCGCCGCCAGTTCCCGATTGGCTTGGGCATTGTCGTAGGCAGCCTCTGCATCGAGCACGTCGGTGATGCTGGCCAAACCACCTTTTAGGCGCCCGCGGGCCTGTTCCATCTGCTGTTTGAAGGCAACCTCTTCAGCCAGCGCCGCAGCATGGGTGTCAGAGGCGCGCAATGTCTCGAAGTAGGTCTCGGCGGTTTTCAGGATCAGTTCCTGCTCCGTCGCTGACAGCTCGATAGCGGCCTGGGAGACACTGGCCTTGGCGGCCTTCAGACCATACCAGGCATCCGCCCGAAACAGTGGCTGCCTCAGGTTGGCCTGGTAGGTAGTCCCACTGCGGGCGCGGGTCAGCTCGGGAGCATCGCGCTCCAGTCGAGTCGACTCGATCGTTGCACTGGTGTTGATTGCCGGCAACAGGTTGGCGCGTGCCTGCGCAATCGCTTCCTGTTGTGCTTCGAAGCCGGCCCGGGCAGCCTTGAGTTCGGCGTTGTTCGAGACCGCCTCGCGATAAACCGACATCAGTTCGGCGCGGTCAGATGGGAGCGATTCCAGTTGAGCTGCCAGTACACTGACAGGCGTCAAACACACCATCAACCAGACGCAATACCTGCGGGTCATGAACAAGTCCTTTTGTGAGGCCAAAAAACGAGAAAGGGGCACAGTGGCCTCGCGGGCGAGCACGCTATGTCAGTGCATGCGGCAAGTCAATTTCATCACACTCAGAAAGAAACGAAATAGTCCTGCGAAATACGGTGGGCTGCAAGTCTACGCATAGCTCGCTGCGCGATCTTCAGAAATGCTGAAAAAGGTGTTTTTCCATTCCACCAAAGAAGAGATTCGTACTCAGGCGCTCAACCAAGTGGGTGGTCTGATGAGCGCCCAAGCCACTTAGTGACGCAGGGCAGTTGTACGATCCTTAATGGGATCAAGAAAGCTACCAAGACTAAAAGCAATGGCTGACACCAAAGGAGGCAGTACTAGCGTGCTGTGCATTGCGCCAAAGAAGACACTAAGGCGGTACAGTTGGTTTTCGTAAATACCTCGCGTGGACTGCCCCACATCAGGTCCGAAAATTACTGTCGAGATCAGACCAGCACAAACCAACAGCCCGGCAAACGATATCCAGCTTTGCCGATAGCTCGAGACTCTGAAGAAGGTGAGAAAACTTCCCTTTAGCGAGAACCGACAAAATAGACACACCCACACCATCATGCAGGTCAACAGCATAAAGTCTTTTTCGTAGATCCAGGCAGCTTTTTTCAAAAAGTCCAACTGACCGTTAGCAACAAAGTAGCTCTCTGCACGGGCAATGACAGGCAACCAACGGTGCAAATCGCTGTCGAGCGCTATGTCGCTATAAAAAATACCCAAGCTGGTCAACCAAGAAATAACCCAATAGGTTATCCAGCCGTACAGCAAAGCTTTAAGCCCCATCCCTGAATTCCTTCCACCACATTTCAAATACGCGTACAGCACCTGATCAGCAACTTTTGCGCTGCAGCAACCGGGCCGATAATGCAAACCAACACCAATCGCAAACGATAATCGCTGTTGACAAGGGGTAGCCATCTTGGCATACATGCCGGCTTTTCGCCATAGGTCTCTTCGTCAACGCATCATGAAGACACCCAAAGGACAGGGTCAGGCGGCTAGGACGTCATGATGGGTTAGCCATCATGCGCGCAAGTCATCCGGCGTGTGGATGAGTAGAAGGAAATAAACGTATGGCCTTTACAGCCAAGGAAATCGAGCAAGCCAAACTCATCTCGGATCTTGTAACCGCGATGGGAAACTCGCTCAAAAACAACGGAAATCCGAAACTGAAGGCCTTGGGTGAGGCACTGGCCAATTCAGGAGACATCGGCGGTATATTGTCCGACTTTGCCAGTATGGCTGAGTCGACGGAGGACATAGCGAGTGTGCTCGATAGCGCGGCAAAAGTTTCCGCCGGGATGTTGGGGACTGTGGCTGGAGTGGCGGCACTAGAAGCCCTGATTACCATGTCGGTTCCTTTTGCCTTAGGGATCGGCGCCCTTACTACGGTATATCCCATCGTGGGAACCCTCGCATTAGGCGGCTTCCTCTACGGCGCCGGATGGGCTGGTAGCAAAGCAGCCGAAGGGATCTATGGTTTGAGCAAGCTAGCGGCAAGTGACTGGAGCAAGCAAGCGGCAAGAACTGTCTATACATTCATGAAGCTCAACCCAGCTTCGCTACCCGAAAACTTCGATATCAATCGACCGCCAGTGCTGGAACTCGACGTAACTTACGTCAATGGGCACTATGATGGGTATAACATCGAAGAAGGTACTCAGAGGTTTATTGACAACTATCAGCGAGGCTTGGACCGAGGCTTCCTTCAGCAGGCACAAAATCAAATCAATAATTTTAACTTCTCACTTTCAAGCCTGATCAAGCCAGGCGATGATTTCCTTCATTATGACAAAAATGGCCTGCTCCAGTGGAATGGAGGTTATAACGCACTTCAAGATTACGCGTTCAATCGTGGTGGGCTTGATCTCTCAGGCAGCGACAGTTGGCAAAGCGCTTTCAATGAAAAACTGACCAATCTGGTCGACTCGGCCAGAAATATGGAAGAGTTCATTAATAACAATTACGGCCGGGCTAACGAAGCGTTGGCAGGTCAGGCCTCCGCTCTTGCTGACAGAGCCGGTGAGACATCTAGCATCATTCAGGACGCACTAGCGGAGCTGACACCGCTGGCGTTTGACCTCAGCGGAAATGGGATTGGGACACGCTCAATTTTCGATGGCATCAAGGGCTTCGAATTTATTCCAGGAGAAAAAGGTGCCTACCACGGCTGGCTAGATGCCAACAGTGGGTTCCTGGCCCTGGATCGTAATGGCAACGGCACGATCGATGATGGAACCGAGCTGTTCGGCGGCCCAACAGAGGATGGTTTTACTGCTTTACGCCGACTTGACTCCAATGGTGATGGGCATATCGATGCCTCCGATGAGCTCTTCGAAAAGCTACTGGTTTGGCAGGATACCAATCAGAACGCCATTTCAGACGAAGGAGAACTCAAGACGTTGCGCGATGCGGGCATCAAATCGATTTCGCTGAATGACGTTGAGAGTACCCATCGCCCCGACATGAACGGCAACACTATCAAGTGGATCTCCGAGTACACCTTGGAATCGGGCGAGACCCGCGAGATCGCAGACGTCTATTTCAGCTACAGTAAACCGGCTTCGGCGGTGTCAGATAAGCCAACGACTAACAGTTCGATCGATCCGGTCGTGGAACAGCAGACACAAATGTTGATCAGCAGCATGGCCGCGTTCAGCCCGTCGGCTGGTGGCGAAGCACTGCAATCCACCAATCCGTCTGAACCGCTCAATGTACAACTAGCGGTCATTTGAGGGCCATGGCAACCGCTGTCGCGTCAGCGGTTGCCTACCAGTCCGGGAAAATTCGTAAGCAATCGCCTTCCCCCTTAGGAGACAAGCATGGATGCTCATAAAATCAAGAATCACAGCGACGTGACTGCCGATCCATTTCCCAATGTTCAGAAGGTTCTTGGAGATGATCTCGCCGCGCTCCAGAGCAGGATTTTCCATCTATTTTCCATCAGGTTCGAAATAGTCCTGCCCCACGAAATGGCAAAAACTCAGAAGATTGTCGTTTCTGTTCACCCCGACAACGCAGCGGATGATCACTTCTCACTGAGCGAGTGCTTCCAATACCTGGGCATACGATCCAGAGAGCGGGTGTTCCTCAACTGGGGCCGATTCGATGACATCGACGCCTTACGCACCACGGACCTCTTCAAGGTGTTCTCCAGCATCTGGTACCCAGGTGTTGACGACATTGAGATCTTCGACGAGAGCCTGAATTGGATGGTGGCGATCGCTCACGACGGCACGGTGGCGTTGAGGTTTGGCCCCTGAGTGCCAGCAATCAAACACTGCGCTTTCTTGAAGGCCAACCCATACGTCCCAACCGCCAACTCAGGTGGCCTACTGCCTGCGCAAGGTGCAAAAGGGTTTCGGAACGGATCCACAGCGGCCTCAAGAATACTGATCTCTACACAAATAGAGCTATGTCTAGCTGAGTTCACTATACATAGCTAGATATCTATATATTTCACTAGAACTGCTGAACTGAAGGACCCAATCATCTACTCGGCTCAGGATTGCAGGGCCTCGCCTAACGTTCATCAGCCATTCATCTACTTGGGCTGATCAGAACGGCATCAAGGTTAGTGACAGCGCCAAGCAGCGTCGATAAACAAACGAGCGAGTCGCGTTTTCCCACACGAGATAGAGCCGCGCCTGAACCTTTTCCCGCACAGTCTCCTTCACCAAGCACCGGCTTGATATTTGTCGTACGTCGCTCACCAAAACTGTGGAAACAGCCCGTTGCAGATGGACTTTTGACAGCCCTCCTGAGCTTGTCCATTGTGAAGGCGCGTACTGCTGGCCTTGTCAGCAACATGCCAATGTAGCCGGGATCTGAGAGCTACGATGCGCCATTGCGCATGATCCATGCTCAGGTCGCCAAGCTTCCGGTAATGCGACCGATCGACTGCCATTGCGGTCGAGGAAGCACTGCTGTTCTGAATGTTTTCCCCCCATACGGGTCATGCCCGTATGGGCAGGCCCTCCCCTGTGAAATCTGGAGGTCTGAATGAAGACACAAACAACGATGTACCAAGCACTGTTGGCGGCTGAGTGTTGCGACACACACGCCACGTTGATCCTGCAGACACTGGATATCCCGAAAGATCTGCGACTGCTCTTTGAACCGGGCAGGCTGCTGATGACCGACGGAGTCCAGGCGCTTCAAGCCGTAGGTCTACTCGACGGCCTTCCCTACCTGATACGGCATCTGCTGTGCGACTGGGGAAACCTCAAGGCTGCACAATGGGCGGTCAACCTGCAATCGCTACAAAACGGTGAAGGACTGCTCTCGATCTATTACGCCGGTGGCAATGACGAAATCTGCCTGTACCTCTACAGCGCCCCAAGCCGGGCCTTTACGTTGATGTTGCTGGCAGACGAGCTTGACTGCATGCAACACCTGCAGACCCAGAGATAATTTAATCTGACTGTTCGCCTACTCACCGTCACCGGTGAGTAGGCTTTTTGCGATGCCAGACGGCGTTCAACAACGATCGATCGTTCTCGCGGTGGCCTGAGGCAAGCCGGCACAGTTCACGGTGTCGCCTGCCGCAGAGCGATGAATTGCTTTCTCGGTACCACTGCCAAACCTCAGACCAGGTCGTCGGAAATCCACTGTTGGATCTGGTTCCAGATCATCGCCAGGTTCAAGGTCGGCTCGCACTCGGTCATCAGCATCGCGACATGCAGCACCGAGCGCGGATCGTTCGGGTGGGTGCCCTGCTCCTTGGATATCCGTCGCCAGTGTTCCCACAGGCGCATTTCATCATCATGACCAATGAGTGGCCAGCGCCCCCGGCGGTGTTCAAGGCCCAGCATGTTGCGGCGTACAGCAACCTCCTTGGGCGGCAGCCCAAAGAGCTGGTGAAGCATGGGAGAGCTGGCGCCGAGGGTGAGAGCCCGGCGGATCAGGCCCTCCTCGTCATCACTCCGGACATGGGCCATCAGGCGCTGAACGACATCGCTGTCGACCAGCAGCTTGAACCAGGGCACCGGTGAATTCACCAGGGCCCCGACGCAACGGGGATCGATCAGGGCCTCCAGGTCCCGCTCCTGAAACCCCATGGCCAGACAATTGCGCAACTGGCCGCTCTTGATGTTGTTCATGATTTGAAAGGCGACAGCCATATTCAAAGGGTGCATATCAACCACTCCATGGTCAGTGATGGCCCGCGCGCGGGCCGGTGTGTTTCAAGCAAGGTACGCCTTTGGGCGAGGCTCAGGTTCGCCTGTGCGCCCAAATTCGAAGCCCAGGATTTCAGCGCCTGCAAAGCCTTCGATGTGGCCGACCAGCTCAAGCAGCAGGCCGTCACGCCGGCGTGCCTGCACGCTGATTTTGAGCAGGATCTGGCAGGTCTTTTCAGCGGTGTGTTCAGGACTCATGTCCATAGGTGAGTACTCCCTGTGATGCCTATCGCCTCCATCTGCGACGGGCTTGATGGATGAGCAGGCCGTGAGGCTTCACCCAGGCAGTGCGCGATGGGCCCCATGACGGGAGCGCCCTTCGCCTGCCCTGCTGCTCAATTGTGTGTTGCCCATGAATATGTAGTTGCTGGGACCACAACCCTCTGTAGGGCAAAGCATCGCGCCAGCGAGGAAAAGCAGGCGTCGTGTGTGAGGCATTGTGGGAGGCCCTTGGCCGGTGGAACGCTGGGGCAGTGATTGGCTCGCAGGCCTAAGCCCTGGAGGGTTGCCAGCCGAAGACTTGAACAGGGCAGTCATCTATTGGGTGGAGCTGATCCTGGCAGAGAGTCGTCGCCAGCGTTTGAACTCACCGCCAATGCCCGCTGAGCAGCACCTGGAGCGCGATGTCGGCCAGCAGGCTACCGCGCGCGTGCGCCTTTGCTGCCAGAGGAATCAGCCATGTCTGACCGATGCAGCGCGCGCCTTCCTGCGCCTGTCGAGGATGGCGTTCAAAAGGCGCAGGCGCGCTTTCGCACAGCGTGTCTGCGCCGGCAAAAACTTGTTGCAGAGGGTGTTTTGACAGCCCTGGGTGGGGGTGTTCATTGTGCAGGGGCGTACTGCTGGCCTTGTCAGCGACATGCACAGTAGCTTGGGATCGGAGGAGCTACGATGCGCCATTGCGCATGATCCACCCCATCGGTCGCCAAGCTTCCAATGATGCGACCAACCGACGGCGATTGCGGTCGGCGGAAGCATCGCTGTTCTTGTTTTCCCCGCACGGGTCTTGCCCGTCGGGGCAGGCCCATCCCATAAATCTGGAGGTCTGATGAAACTGGATATGGCGCTCTACAAAGCCCTGGTCGCCGCCGGTGTCCCGGAGAAAAACGCACACGATGTGAGTGAAGCCCTGGAGTTCGAAAGAGCCTCATTGCTCGCCAGCAAAACCGATGTCACCGAGTCTCGTCATGACCTGAAGCTGGAGATTACGGCGTTTCGCGCAGAGATGAAGTCGGACCTGTCGAAGATTCTGCTCGACGCCTCCACCCTGCGCGGTGAGTCGAAAGACACAGCCTTGGCGCTCAATACGAGCCTAATGATGATCAACACCAAGATGGACGCCATGAGCCACAAGCTGACCGTACGGCTGTTTCAGTCGTTCGCAGCCCTGGCGCTGGCGCTCGGTACCGTGACGGCCCTGAGCATCAAGTACCTGGCCTAACCCTCTGCTTCAACCCACCCACGCGGGGAATGTCTCCCCGTCGGGCGAGAGGTTCTCCGCGTTTGCCTTTGTGAACAGGAGAATCCCCATGGAAAAAATACTGGACGTGCTGCGGCCGCTGTTTCCGTTTGTCCGTAACCCCTACGCACCCCATTCGTTTCTGCGACTGGATGCGTTTCACAAGCAGTTCACCGTCGTCTGTACCGGCGAGATGAAACTGCCACTCAACGATCATGGCTTGGGCTATCGCCAGGTCAGTGCGGAATACACCATGGGTCATCGTAGCTCGATCGAGGACGCCATCCGCTTCTGTACCTCGAAGTTCCACGACCTGTATGTCTACCCGCAGATCAAGGCCGGTGCAGCGTTTGAGCCGCATCTGGTGGAGATCTTCTACACCGCGGGCAAGGCCTACAGAGCCAGCTCCCAAGCCTTGGGCCTGGGCGTTCCCTGCGTTCTGTGGGGGTGGTCGAGGAGTCGGAGATCATCTGGCGCCGCCCTGATGAGGTGGTGAACGAGATCCACGAGTTCCAGTACTGGCTGGATACGTTTCAGCGTCAGTTCACCGCAGAGACCTGCACCGACGAGGTGGACATCGCCAGGATCGTCGGCCGAGCAGCCCCGGAGCTGAAGAAGTTTGCCGATCGGCTGAAATGGCGGAACTTCGCGCTCAAGGCGCTCGATCAAACGGGCGTGTCCTGCGTGACGGAGCAGTACCCCACCAGCAGTGGCCGTTGAGACAAGGTCGCTGCACAACCCTCCAGGTCAGGCCCCGCGCCTGACCTTCTGAATCACCCTCACCTCAGCCCGACTCTGTCGGGCTTTTCTTTTGTGCCACGCCCCGGTTGGTGACTACCCTCACCTGAGTGAGTCTGGGCCTGATCGCAGTGCCCTCATCCGCTTCAAACGCCGTGTGCCCTGGGCGTGTGCTGCTCGGCAAAACGCTCCAAGGCGGGTCTCGTTTCTGCGGCGTAATAGCCCCGTCGATGTGCAAGCCTGTGCCCCATCTCACGTGAACACGCCTGGGCCCTCACCTCCTGCCCGCCCCGCTGCCGGCATCTGTCGAGCGGCAGGCGTTCACGCCCCTTGAGCGCGGATGCCCATGGCCAATACGACTGACACCGCAAAGAACCAGCAGGCCTACCGTGAAAAGGGGCCGATCAGCCGACTATTGGGCCTGCCCTTCACCCTCCTCGGCATCCTGATGGTGGCGCTGTTTTTCAGCATCGTCAGCGAGTGGGTCGGCCTGTTCTTTTTCTGGCCCGAGGAAGGCTGGCGCCATTCCCAGGACATGCTCAACAGTGAATTGACCTGGATCTCGACGGCCTTCCCCAACAGCCTGCTGCTGAACGAAGTGGAGCAAAACGCCCGCTGGATCATCGTGCAGGTCTACGAGTGGGCTTTGAGAAAACCGGCCTGATCGAGTGGATCGTCCAACCCGCCCAACAGACCCACCCCGCAATGGCCGGGCCTCAGCGGCATCTGGTAAAGGCCTATGCGTACCTCGAAGACTATGGCCTGGCGGCCGTGTACGCCGTGCTGACCCTTCTGGCGCGCGTGATGATCCTGATCCTCACAATGCCGATGGTGCTGGTCGCAGTCTTTACTGGTGCCGCGGATGGCCTGGTGCGCCGAGACCTGCGACGCTTCGGCGCCGGCCGTGAGTCCGGGTTCATCTACCACCGGGCCAAGATGCTGATCATGCCGCTGTGGGTGGCGCCCTGGATCATCTACCCGGCCCTGCCCATCACGGTCAATCCCATGCTGGTGCTACTGCCCAGTGCGCTGGCCCTAGGCCTGGTGGTGAGTATTACGGTGGGCAGTTTTAAAAAGTATCTGTAGGCGATATGATTTTGCCATCACTTCAAATTCAGGCAGCTTTACACTCATGGAAGAACAAGTTTTATTGCATGGCCTCGCTCTCGCCAATTACAAAGGCATTGGAAAAGAAATAAATTATATTGCTCCATTCTGTCGATTCAATTTCTTCATAGGACCAAACAACGCCGGGAAATCCTGCGTATTAAATTTCATAACCAAAAATATAACAAAAATACAACAGTCGAAAATAAAGAAATCTGAATTAATTCTAGATCCACTAGACATCCACCTGGGAGCTATACATTCGGACGTTGTAGCTGAAATAGGGATCCCAGTAAAAAAACTAAAATCTGAAGCCGAATCAATATTCGAGAAACACCCAAGAGAACTCCAAAACTTACATAAAACCATTGATCACTTAAAAATAAACGAAACCATTTGGATAAAAAAAACCACCAGAGAAGTAACGCCACTAAACTTACAAAGAACAAAAGACATACATGATTTAGTACCAGAATTTGAACTTGAGAGAATATGTAGCCACCTCCCACGATCTGTATACAACAGCACCAGCGACTATCCCATCGATAGAATTACTCGTTGGATTGCATACGCGACGGATCAGAAAGAAATGAAAACCAACTTAATACCTGCGATCAGAGAAATTTCCCCTAAAGGAGAGAGTTTCTCGGATTGGAGTGGAAAAGGACTAATCGAAGAACTAGCAAAATTGCAGAACCCCGGTGTTCATGAGCGTCAAAATCTTGAGAAATTCAAGAAAATAAATGCGTTTCTAGAGTCGGTTACTGAAACCCAAAACGCTGAAATTGAGATTCCTCATGACAGAGAGCACATTCTGGTCCACATGAATGACAAAACGCTGCCTATAGAGTCACTAGGCACTGGCATTCATGAGGTGGTCATGCTTGCAGCCTTCTGCACCCTGGCCGAAAACCAGATCGTCTGCATTGAAGAACCCGAACTGCACCTGCACCCTATCCTTCAGCGGCGGCTCGTGAAATACCTGCAAGACAACACCACCAACCAGTATTTCATTGCCACACACTCGGCCAGTATTATCGACATGGTTGAGGCTTCGGTTTTCCATGTTTCTAATGTGGACGGCTGCAGCAAGATTGAGCTGTGCCTAACCCCGAACAACAAGTCTAACGTGCTACAGGACCTGGGCTACAAGGCCTCGGACCTGCTGCAGGCCAACTCGATCATCTGGGTGGAAGGCCCCTCAGACCGGGTCTACATCAATCACTGGCTTCACCAGGCCGCGCCAGACTTTGTTGAAGGCATCGATTACTCCATCATGTTCTACGGCGGCAGGTTGCTAAGCCATCTGAGCGCGACTGACGCCGAGCCAAGTCAGGAAGATCTCGATGCCCTCATTGCGGTGAAGCGGCTCAATCGGAATCTGGCGATCGTCATCGACAGCGACAAGACCTCAGCAGATGGCACCGTGAACCAGACAAAGCGCCGAATCCAACAGGAAGTCGAGCAGGACGGGGGCGTCGTGTGGATAACCGCCGGGCGAGAGATCGAGAACTACGTTCCTGAAGACACTATGACTGATGCCTTAAGTGCAGCCTACAATCAGTTTGAGAGGCGCCTGCAAACAGGGCAATTCGATCATGTGCTGCCCTTCGAGAGCAAAGCGCAAGAACCCTTCAAGAACGTCGACAAGGTCAAAGTGGCAAAGCTAGTCTGCGCAAGCGCCAGCACCGAATACCCTCTCGATCTGAAGGAAAAGATTCAGGAACTAGTCGAGATGATCAGAAAGGCTAATCGCTAAAGCGAAGTATCCCATTCGGACACCCGCTTCACTGCTCGTGCTCGGCTACCGGGCAATGAGCAGTCACGGCCCACCACCCGCTCCGATTCGATACCAGCGCTCACGTCCTTTACAGATCCCAAATCTGCTGACAGGTTCTGACAGCCGTATCGAATGCCGGACCGAGTCGATCACCCATTCAACCAAACGGTGTAGGGACACACTGGGCATTGAGCTGCTCTGCTCAAGGCAGGCCTTCAGCATGAGCCGCCCCCCTGACAATAAACCGACGATGCCCTGCCCTGTGTGTTCGGGCCGCATTCTGGTACTAAAACTGAGCGGCCCGATCCAGTTTTCTTGCTGTTGCTCCTCATGTCCTACGGCACGCTCGGAGAACTTTCTTTGAGCGGAATGCCCCGATGCCTGCTGTCATCCCCCTCCCGCGCTACATCGCACTCAGTCTCGTCCTCAGCCTCAAGGCGACCATGGCGCAGGCCGAGCCCACGGCTCAAGAACGCACGCTGCTCAGTGCCTGGCTGCGCCAGCTCGACACCCTGACCCAACAGGTCCACACCCGTGCGGCCCAGCCCGTCGATGAGCAGGCGCGTTTTCATTTCGACTACCCACGCCTGGCCGCTGATCTGGAGTTGATCCAACAGGGCATCGAGCACTACCTCACGCCCTCGCGCGCCCAGCCCCGGGCGTTGCCTGAATTGACCGGCCACTACACCCAGTCCACCGAGGCCATGCCATGAGCATGACGGACTTTCAGCTCAAGGCCTTTGGCGCCATGGGCGGCTTTACCCCTGCGCAAACCACCCCCTTGCTCTGTGGCCTGGTCCTGGCCCTGGTGTTTGCCGCCTGGGCCATTGGCAGTGCCTACCGCGCGTGGGCTCGCGGACAACTGTCACAGGGCCGATGGGCGGAAATCACAGCCAAGGTGGCGCTGATCTACATCCTGCTCACCCTGCTCCTGCTCAATTGATTTCCCGACACACACTCAACCACGCCATGGAGGCACTGATGAACCGCTTCTCCTCCCTCAAATCCCATTCCCATTCCCTGGCTCGCCGGGTCATTACCCTGGGTCTGCTCACCAGCCATCTGCTATCGCCTTCGCGCAGCCTTGCCGGGCTGCCCGAGTTGGAAACCCCCAGCCGACCGGGCACCGGCATCATCCAGACCCTGCAAAACCATGCGTATGACATCGTTTCGCTGATCGCTCTGCTGATTGCCGCGGCCTCGTTCTGCGGCGTGGCCTACCACGCCTACACCACCTACTCCGACGTTCAGAGCGGCAAGAAGACCTGGGGCCAGTTCGGCCTGACCTGCGGTGTCGGCGCCGCGCTGCTGGTGATCAGTATCTGGCTGCTGACCAAAGCCACGTCGGTGCTGTGAGGAGAAATCACCATGACACATGACGCTGACCATTACCTACCCGACGGAACCATTCGGTTTCTGCCCTCGCGCCTCAATCACCAACCGGTCATTGTACTGGGGCTCACCGCTGACGAAATGTGGCTCACCGTGATCGCCGCCACCCTGGTGGGGCCTGTCTGGGTACCGCCGCCGCGATCGGGTTCAACAGCATTGCCCTGGCCCCCACGGGGATTGTGCTGAGCATTGGCGGCGGCCTGTTGGTCGGCGGCAGGCTGCTGCGTCGGCACAAGCGCGGCAAGCCCCAGACGTGGTTGTACCGTCATCTGCAATGGCGCCTGACACTCGCCTGGCCCTGGCTGGCTCCCTGGATCGGCGCAACCGGTCTGGTGAGGCGCTCGGGGCTCTGGAGCACACGCCGGGGCCCTGGGGCATGAGTCGCTTCAAGAACGAGGTGAACCGACTGCAGGCCCATGTCACGTCCCTGCGCATCGGCTGCGCGGTGCTGCTGGGCACGACGTTGCTCTCGGGACTGGGCTGGTGGGACGCCCCACGCAACCTGACCATCAACATCCCGCCCGACCTGCGCTCAGGCAGTACCCGCAAATGGTGGGAGGTGCCGCCGGAGTCGGTGTACACCTTCGGGTTGTATATCTTCCAGCAGCTCAACCGCTGGCCGGCGGATGGGGAGAAGGACTATCCCTCGGCCATCCATCGGCTGTCAGCCTACCTGACCCCCAGTTGCAAATCCCAGCTGGAACAGGATGCCCAGAAGCGTCAGATCGCCGGTGAATTGCGCAACCGCACCCGTGGGGTGTTCGAGCTTCCGGATCGTAACTACGGCCGCTCGCCTCAGCTACGCGTGCAGGTGCAGGGACGCGACCAATGGCTGCTGAACCTGGATCTGGCGACCGAGGAGTTCTTTGGCTCGGAGCGGATCAAGCAGACCTTCGTGCGCTACCCCATCAAGGTGGTGCGTCGCGATGTGGACCCGGAAACCAATCCATTCGGCCTCGCCATCGATTGCTACGACGGCGTCCCCAAGCGCCTGTCCGCAGGCTCATCAGGGACGGCTGCAAGCGCGCAGGACGCAGAGGGTTGAGGCCTCGATTACGGTACGGCCAGCGCTCTGGCTGCTCGGTTACACCGCCCAGGCGGTCGAACTGATGACCTATGACCGTCTGCTCCTGAACGTACCGCTGCACCTCGATTCACCGCACCTGCCGAGCAACTTCACCCGTGCGGCCTTTCAGCCTCCGTGCCTGGGGTCGGCGCACCCGAGTCGTGACACCTCATTGGTGTATCGGGTCATGCGCGGACGCGACCTGGCGCAGGCCCTGCTGCCCGTCGTCAGTGCGCCCGCTGCCCCTGCGGGGCCCAACGCTGTAGAGGGACTTCCCCATGAAAAGTAATGCCCTGTTCAAGTGGCTGCTGCTACCCGTGGTAGCGCTCGCGCTGTTTGGCCTGATCAAGGCCTGCAGCAGCCAGCAGAGCGCCTCCAATGACTCTGATCCCCATCAATACCGCCTCACCCCTGAGGAAATGAAGCAACTGGGCATCGACGGCGACACGCCGCATGACACGGTCGCCACCCTGGTGGCCCAGACCAAGGCCATGCGCGAGGAACTCAAAACCCTGCTCTCGGAAAACCGGCAACAGAAAGAGGAAAACGATCGCCTGAGGCTGCGCGAAAGCGAGGTGGATCTGCGGATCCAGAAGGCCGTGAGTGCCGAGCGGGAGCAAATGGGCAACGGCGGTCGACCAGACCTGAGCCCGCAGCAGAAAAAGCACCTGCTGGACGACCTCAGGCAGGCGCTGTCGACCGAGTTTCTCAGCAAGTCGAGTGAGGACCTGCCGATTGGCCTGGGGCTTGAGGCTGGCGACAGTGCATCATTCTCCACGGACGAACACGAGCTGATCTGGATCGAGCCTCAGGATGCGACCGCCGTCGACGCCAATGGCAAACCCCTGCCCACCGGTTCCGGCCAGCCGGCAAAGGGGGTGAGCTTCCCCAACGCCTTCATCGAGCCGCCCACCCCAGGCCAGCGTCAGCTCAAGGACAGTACCGTCCTGGAGGGCGGCAATCCCACCGTCAGCGCAAAGAAGGCCCCCGCCAGGGCGGTCTACACCCTGCCGGAAAACAGCACCCTGACCGGCTCCATCGCCATGACAGCCCTGATCGGCCGGGTCCCGGTGGACGGTGTGGTCAATGACCCCTACCCGTTCAAGGTGCTGATCGGCCCGGACAACCTCACCGCCAACGGCATTGACCTGCCGGATGTGGCCGGTGCGGTCCTCAGTGGTACCGCCGCCGGCGACTGGACCCTGTCCTGCGTGCGCGGCCATATCGTGAGCCTGACCTTTGTCTTCAACGATGGGCGTATTCGCACCCTGCCCGCGCCCCAGAAGCTGACCGGTCGCCAGGGCAACAGCGCCAGCGGCAATGCCGCACCGGGCAAGATCCAGGGCGGTATCGGCTGGCTCAGCGATCCCTATGGGGTGCCGTGTATCGCCGGTGAACGGCGCTCAAACGCCCAGCAGTACCTGGGCACCAAGAGCCTGATCACCGCCGCCGGCGCCGGGGTGGCCAAGCTGCTTGAAGCCGATCAGCCCGACGTCAGCAACGTGGTCGCACCGGGCGGCAGCGCCGTCAAGACCGGACCTTCGGCGCTCAACAGCATCCTCTCCGGGGGCGTGAAGGACATCGGCGATTGGGTCAACAAGCTCTACGGCCAAGCCTTTGCCGCGGTCTATGTGCAACCCGGCGCCCAGGTGGCCGTGCACCTGGATCAGCAACTGGAGATCGATTATGAACCTGAAGGCCGTCAGGTGCGGCAGTTGGCAGGAGCCTCCCCTGCCGACAGCCTCGATTAAGGCCCGGCCCTGGCTTATTGATGAGCGCGCTGCGGGTCAGCGGCTGCGCCACCGACAAGGACCAGTTGCTGCCCCACGGTCCGCACACGATGATTGACATATGGGACGGTTGGTCCGTGGTGCTTGATCCTCTCCAAGTCGATGGAGGTGCTGTTTCGTGCGATCCCGCCTAGCCTCTACCTGACCATGGCCATGACCGAACCGGAAGAGAACGCCGAGCGCTTCGAGCTCATGAAAACCCAGGGACTCAGTGAGCTGGAAGCGGCCATGGCCGTGGCGCGCCGGATAGATCAGGCCCGTGGGATTTCCAACACCACGATACTCAGGGGTGATACCTAAGTGCGCGAGCGGCGGGCCGCTCTTAGAGCTTGATGGGATTCTTGTAAGCCGGCCTGCTGGTCTTCTCGATCATTTCATCCTTCAGCATCGCCAGGGCACAGTTGGCGAGGGTGAGCACGCCAATCATCCAGCACAAACGCACCATTTGATCTTGAGTGAGCGTCACCACCTCATCCGATAGGAAAAAGATGCCAGCGGCTACGCCTAAGCCTGTTCGGGTAATGGTCAACAGACCGGTCCCTACTTCAGCGATGAGCTTATGAAAAAAGCCGAATACCTGCGTACCCCGATCTGAACCAAAGCGCATCTCGTACTTGAAGACAAACAACAAACCATAAGGAATCAACATCCAACCAAAGTATTCAATCAATGGCCCGATTGCCAGAAGCCCCGACACCATCTCTTCGAAGTCCTTGGAAGTTTTGCTGAACACCCAAATCGGCAACGTACCCAGCAGAAAAGCAAAGCCCCATTCGGCTGGAAGCTTACTGATCAGCTTCAGGGTGTCACCTTTAAAATTGCTAGCCCTTTTTCCCATGCTCGCTCCTCAAATGCATGCCCTTCAGAGAGCACAATACCAAGAACGAGCGTTCGCACGTCACCAAAGCCAACACCGTCATCTTCCACCCCAGACAGACCGACTGCGCGGCATGTTCGGTGAAAGCCAAGTGCTGCCCGAGCACTTCGATTCGCAAGATTGCTCACAGCGTCCATGAAGCTGCTCGTGATGTGGCTCGGCGCATTGCAACGACAAGGTGCTCCACTGCCCCACTGTCGAGGTGCTAGTGGCCATGTGCGGACAGGGGCGATGGCCTGCCACTTCGCTAAACATCGATAGTTATTGCGCTGGGGCTCCCCATTCATGGTGATCGGTGGCGTGGACCCGACACCCAAACCATTTCACAATTAACCGGCGGCGCCTCGCTTGAGAACCGATCACCTGAAGCGCCACGACGATCGTCTGCCAGGCAATGAGCGTAGGGCCACGATCATACAATCGTGACCGAACGGGTGGATCTGAACAGGACGCGCAGCGCCGACGCGGTCCGTTGTACATGCCTAATCGAATGAGGGTGGATCATTTTGAAAAAAAGCGAGCTTCCAGTAAAAGTCTGCGTCACCTGCGGCCTTCCCTTCACTTGGCGCAAGAAGTGGGCTCGCTGCTGGGAGGAGGTTCGTTATTGTTCGGAACGCTGCCGGCGCACCAAAAAATGAAGCCCCTCAAAAGTGCGTGGACGCCCATCAATCTGAAGGTCATCGGAACCTGTCTGCGCTAGAAGCCGTTATCCATTCTTTCGCCTTCCCGGCGTCGTTTTGCCGGCGCACCACCACCTCAAGAAGAGGTGATGCAGGTCACGCGCGTGGGGGTTCAGCAATACGAGCTTGGAGATTAGCGAGCAAGATGGGACCTGCTCGCGAACGGTTGCCTAGCTCAAATCATGCAGATCTCGGCCCAACGGACGTGTTAGAGACCACTCGGAGAACCTCACCCTCAAGCCCTCACGCTCCGGTGTGCAGCACATCGGGCCCACCTGGTAATGGTTTGCCTTTGGAAACGGTGCCAGTCTGAGAAGCGGCCAGACTTTCCCATCGGTCGAATACTGCACGCGCAGCACACCGTCAGAGACCGTTACACGCAGCCAAAAGCCGTTGGGGTCTCCAGCAAAGTGAGCGGGCGCCCAGTCCGACTGGCCTTGGGTCAGGACGCTGCTGATCATGGGGTTCCCGTCGTTGAACTCGATGCCCGCTTTTACCCACGTCTGCTCATTGAGTCTGACCATCAGGCCCGCTTGATCGTACAGCTCACGAAAATCGGCGTTCACCCTGACTTGGGCTGTAAAGTCTCCCTCGGTTTCAAAGGCTAGTAGGTGTCCGCTGTCCCGTATGAAGCCATAGTGGGTTTCACGCCAGAAATCGGTCTGCAGGCTCGTCATCACCTCAAGTGAGCCGTCTGGGTGGGTGAGATAATGCTTGGGTTCATTGAGCCAGTGGGCCTTGGCCCAGACCGATTCATCAAAACGCTGAACGCTCGCTGCGCTTGTCTTTTTACTCGTCAAAATGTCCTCCATGATTTGACTCTCGCTACTGGCTGCTTAGGAATACCTCCCGACGTCCTCTGTCAGACACGGAGCTGGTCGAATAGCTCTTGCAGAAAAATATCGCCCTCCACTGAATCTGACAGCAAATAACGACCCGACCAATGATCCCAGCCCACTGAGAGACTGAACTCGGCACAGTGGAAGGTTGGATGAATTTCTTCATCCATGCCTATGACGGAGGCGCCCACGCGCGTGAATCCTCGGCGCTTTATCAATTCGTCTTCCAGCGATCGCCAGCACGTCTCTGGCCACTCGTTGACATCAAGTGACAGATGACCGTTAGCTGCCTTATGGAGAGTCGGACTCATCTTCTATCGTCCAAGGGCTGATGCGAAGGTAACGCATAAATACGGCGGCGACCTAATCAAGCGTGCCGATCAGATTTCGCTTGCTGCACAAGCCACTGTTTCGGGCTGCCGGCGGTTGCGACAGGAACAGCTCATTCGGTACCCGGGAATTGTGGACCACTTCAGCGGAAAACCTATTGTCTCCTCAAAGGCCTACGTCCCCAAATGGGGTCAAGGTTACTCGAAGACGTAGGTGTGAACCCGAGAGGGTTCAATATCAATGTCCTCGCCATTGTGGACTTTGCGCGACAGCTCCGACATCGCTCGGCTTAACGCTTCAACGCCCTCTCGCGAAGCATCCTCGTCCTCCTCGGAAATACCTTCCACCGAGTACTCAAGAACCTCACTGATATTCACCTATCACCTCACTTTTCGCTTGAAGCTTCATGCTTCGAAGCCCATTTCAACATTTTCGCCAGTTGATCGCGATCGGAATAACCCGAATCGACTCAGCGTCATACCGTTCGCGAGGGTCGTCTAGACCCTATTGTGAACCGCTAAACACTGCGCAAAACCCAGTCACCCCGATTCCTGTTTTCCTGCTGTCCTCGTCAGCGCTCTTCGGCACGCACGATGAACCTTATCCCAGCGAGCCGCTCCCATGCCCCTTGCCTTCAGACACCTTCGACGTCTCGCGCCCTCAGCCAGCTCTGCTGCGTATGGGGGTGCGGACCGAACCCTCGGATCAGGAACGCACGCCATGGGCGGTTTCACGCCAGCAGAAAGCACCACCCTGTTGTCGGGCCTGGTTCTGACCGTAGCGCTGATCTTTGCGGCCTGGACACTCAGCATCGGCTATCAGCCGGGCTAAGCACCTCAGCGTGCGCACCTCAGCGCCGTTTGCCGACCCAACGGGCCAGTGAGATCGGGCAGTTGCTGCCGCCTCAGTGGATGCCGGCCTGACTTACGCAAGGTGAGTTGGGCGGACGCTTTCCACAATCAGGAGATTGCATAGCGCAACCGCCATGCTCTGAAGGTCAAGGTCACTGATGCGCCGTCAGGAAGGTGCCTGAGATACCCACAAGAAAGAGGCGCTCCGAAGAGCGCCCCATTATTCACCTTACTGCTCACTGACCGGCCTGGAGTGAGCAGACTCAGCCCCTCCGATCATGATGCGCTTAGGCTTCGCTTCCTCCGGTACCACTCTAAGCAAGTCTATGTTCAGCAAACCGTTAGCGAGCTTCGCGCCCTGCACCTCGATGTGATCCATCAAGCGGAACGACAGCCGGAAAGCACGCTGAGCGATACCTTGGTGCAGGTAAGTGACATCTCCGTTGCTTTCTCGCTTATCGCCGGCGACCGTCAAAACGCCCTTTTCAACCTGAATGTCCAAGTCCTCCTCAGCCAAGCCAGCCACCGCGATGACAATTCGATATTGGTCATCACCGTGTTTTTCAACGTTGTGAGGAGGATAGGAAGTTCCGGCCTCACTGCGAAGCGCCGATTCGAAAAGATCGTTGAAACGGTCAAAGCCGACCGAGTGACGGAAAAGTGGGGCCAACGAAAGAGTAGTAGCCATTGCTAAATCTCCTGAGTTTTCTCCAAGTGATTTGAGGCGCGACCCGCATTCGGCATCGCGCAAAATCCTAAGTAGGAATCGAAGACAAAAATTCAAGGGCGCTCGGGAAATTTTTAGCGGTGATCTGATCACGCCGTGATCTACCAGCTGGGAGGAAGAAATGGGCACTCTGCTGGGATGAAGTGCGTTACTGCTCGAAGCGTTGCCGGCGCAAATCGCCTCTCAAGGTCAGATCGGAAAGGTTGGTATAGACTTCTTTGAAACTCATAAGGGCTCCGAAAATGATCGATGCAGAACTGCTGAAACTGATGATCGAGTCTTCCAACGATGGCATTGTGGTGGCAGAGCAGGAAGGCGATGAACACATCCTCATCTACGCCAACCAAGCCTTTCAGCACCTGACCGGCTATAGCATTGATGACACCCTGTATCAGGACTGCCGGTTCCTGCAGGGCGATGATCGAGACCAACCAGGCATTGCTGCTATCCGCGAAGCAATAAAAAATTTTCAGCCTTGCCGGCATATCATTCGAAACTATCGCAAAGACGGCCGTGTTTTCTGGAATGAGCTTTCGATAACCCCAGTGTTTAACGACGAGGATCAACTCACCTATTACATCGGCATCCAAAAGGACGTTACCGTCCAGGTTGAGGCTAGCGAACGTGCCCGTCAGTTGGAGGCTGAAGTCGAGGATCTGAAAATTCAGCTGGCTCGATTACAACGAAGCATTTCATCGACTTAGAGAGCTATAGAAAAACGGCAAAAATAGACGGACACCATCGCCCTTAAAACTGGAGTTCGGTAGGCGTGTTTGCCGTTCGCTTACGATTCAAACGCGGGTTCTACCCCATTTCCACGGACGGTTTGAAAAGGGCTTAAAACTTCAGATCTTGCCGGGCAACTCTACGACGCATTCGTGGGTTATGAAACCGCTTGATGTAGTCGAATAAATCCGCTCGTGCCTCATCACGAGTTCGATACGACTGATGGACAACGCGCTCCCGTTTGAGCTGACCGAAGAAGCCTTCACAGGCCGCGTTGTCGCCGCAGTGCTCGACGGCACTCATGCTGCAAACCAGTGTGTTGCGATTCAGAAAACGCTGGTAGTCGCCGCTGGTGAATTGGCTACCGCGATCCGAATGCAGGATCACTGACCAGTCACCCTGGCGCTGCCAGATCGCCATCTCCACCGCTCGAATCACCATCTGCCGATCCTGGCGGTGGTGCATCGACCAACCGATCACCAACTTGCTGTACAAGTCGAGCACCACGCATAGAAAGAGTTTGCCTTCCTGGGTGGCGATTTCCGTGAGGTCCGTGACCCACTTGCGCTCTGGTTCCTGCACGGTGAAGTTGCGCTCCAGCAGGTTTTTCACGCCTGCTGGACGGCTGCTGGCGACTCTCCCAAAGCCACGCCGCTTCCGGCGTGGCCAGCCTTGAATTCGCTCAGCCGCCATCAGGCGAGCAACTCGGTTCAGGCTGACGGCTTCGCCCTCGTCGAGCAGATCCTCATGCATACGTGGCGCTCCGATCACACCACGGCTATCTTCGTGAATCTCCCGAATGCGCTTCACCAAGCGCGCATTCTCCTGAGCTCGCGGGCTTGGTTCACGATCCTGCCAGGCGTAATAGCCGCTAGCGGAAACCTTCAGGCAACGGCACATCAATCGTACCGGGTAGTCTTTGCGGCAGCGCTGGATCACCGTGTACCGCTCGATGACTCCTTGGCAAAGTACGCTGCCGCGTCTCTTAAAAATCACGTTCCTTGGTGACTCGGGCTAACTCGCGCTTGAGGCGGGCAAGCTCCTCATCTCGCGGGCTTCCCGTTCCAGGAAAGGCTTTCTCAGTATCTGGTTGTGCCTCCCGTACCCAGCGTGTGAGCAGGTTGGGAGCAACACCAATCTCCAGGGCTACCTGTCGACAGCTCGCTCCTGAACGACGAACCAGCTCGATGGCTTCCCGCTTGAACTCGGGGCTGTATTTCTTGCGCTTCATGAACACTCCTTCAGCTCGGTGCGAGCTTACTCGAAAGTGTCCGTATTAGTGGGGTAGAACCCTGTAATTTACAGCGGTGCTTGGCACCAAAAAGCATGGACCTTCAGGGTGCAAGCTCTATGGGTACAAAGCGGCTACAATTTCGACCATCATGCTTAGCCTGATACAAAGCCCGGTCGGCTTCAGCAAGCAGCGCTGCAGCGATGGATGGTACATCGCTGGTATGCGTGCTCGGGGGCAGTAGCGAGCCCGCCTCTAAGCTTGCGACACCCACGGAAATCGTCACCCTGCCAAAGTCACTGGTTTCGTGCACCTCGCCCAGGCTGTGGACGCTCTGAACAATTTCGTCTGCCAACTGCCGAGCCCCCTCCTCGCCCGTTTCTGGCAGCAGTACGGCAAATTCCTCCCCGCCATAGCGTGCTACCAGATCAGTGGATCTCTGCACACAGCGCTTGAGCGTCTGGGCAACTGCAATCAGGCACTCGTCGCCTTGCAGGTGTCCATAGCGGTCGTTGTAGCGCTTGAAAAAATCGATATCCAGCAACAACACCGAAAATGCACTTTGGTTGCGTAGTGAGCGGAGCCACTCATACTCGATACGCTGGTCAAGCAAGCGACGATTGGCTAATCCGGTCAGTCCATCGGTCTGGGCCAGTAGGCTGAGCTGATCCATGGCCATTTTCAGGTTCAGGTGCGTCTTGACCCGAGCCGTGACGATCGCGGGCTTGACTGGCTTTCCGATGAAATCCACCGCCCCGAGTGCCAGCCCGGCCTCCTCCACCTGGGTTTCGGTATGACTGGTGATGAAGATGATGGGTACACCCTGCAGCAGTGGATCGGACTGGAGCTTCTCGCACACTTGGAATCCACTCATGCCGGGCATCTCGGCATCGAGCAGGATCAGGTCTGGACGCATTTCCTGGACAATCTTCAGTGTCTGCTCCCCCCCCGTCGCAAAACGGATCTGGCCCAGGCCCTGAAGGATACGGCTCAGCACGCGGATGGCAGAAATATCATCATCAACGATCAGCAAGCTAGGTGTGCGTTGCATCATGAGTGGCTCTCCGTTCACAAATTCGCACGTTCGAGCATGTGCAGCGCTCGCTCGAACTCCAATTCCTCGATGGCCTCCCACAGCTGTTCAACCAGCACCTGCCCGGCTGCCGCCCGCAGTGCCGGCGCAGCCGCTGCAAACTGATCCAGCGCGGCCAGATCGTGGTTTTCGAGCAAGGCATGCAACCTCGCCAAGGCCTGCTGAGCGGCTTCTTGGTCCGTCTCTGTACTCGGCACCGCCAGCACGGACTCCTGTACGTTGACCGTCTGCTTGAATAGTGCTGAGAGCGCCGCACTCAAGGCGCTGAGCACCGGCTCGGCTCCCTGCCCGTCGCGCAGCAGCGATTCAGCCTGCCCAGCCAACTGTCCCACCAGGGTGGCGCCCAGCAGGCCTGCCACGCCACGCAACTTATGCAGATCCGCGATCAACGGGCCAGGCTGCTGCTTGCGCTGCAACACCGCCTCGCTATCGGCAAATCCGGCAAACTCATTGAAAAAGCGTCGGACCGAAGTGCGGAACAACTGCACGTCGTTGCCAAAGCGGTAGGCGGCTTCGCGCATATCCAGCCCCTCTATCACAGGCCACTGCTCAGCGGGCTCATCCTGAGAGGTCGCGATGGTACTGACCGCAACGGAGGTACCACGCACCCTTTCGACGGCCCGCCGTATGGCACGGATCAGGGCACTCGGTTCCAGCGGTTTGGTCAGGAAGTCATCCATGCCCGCCATCTCGGCCTGTCGACGCTCCTCAGCCAGCGCTCCGGCAGTGAGCGCCAGCACCGGCAGGGTCTTGAGTCCCAACTCGTTGCGCAGGCGCCGGGTCGCCTCGTAGCCATCCATTTCCGGCATCTGTACATCCATCAGCACCGCGTCGAAGAAATCGGGGGTTTGGCGCAGACGCTCCAAAGCCTGCAAACCATTGATGCAAGTCTGCACCTGAGCGCCCTGCTGTTCCAAAAGCAGGGTCGCCACCTCCAGGTTGATCTCGCTGTCATCGACCAACAGCAACTGCAGCCCGCTCAACCAGTGGGTCATGCCGGTATCCAGTCGCGTGGACTGCAGGACCCGTTCCGTGCTGCCCTGGTACCGGGCAATACAAGCGTTGACCGCATTGAACAGTGCGGAACTGTCCAGCGGCTTGGACAGCACACGGTCGACCTGGTCATCGAGCATCAGCTCCGCAGCGCACGGGGTCACCAAAATCAACGGTAGTTGCGTGCTTTCGCGCAAGCGCCGCAGATCCTGCTCGATCGGGTCAAGCCAATCGACCAGCAGGATATCCGGTAAAGGCCCCTGGGCCTGATGGCGCTCCTGAAGCATCAGCCGCAATGCCTGCTCGTCAGTCACGCTCGACACCCGCCAACCCAGGCCTCGGCAGACCCGCTGCAGTGCCTGCGCCGAGGCGGTATCATCACTGAGCATCAACACTTCCAGGCTGCCACCGGTGATGGTCGCCTCCAGTTCGCTCGAACAGACCTGGAAGGGCAAGGAAACCTGGAACTCACTGCCGCTGCCCAACTCACTGCGCACCAACACATGGCCGCCCATCTGCTCGGCTAACCCACGAACAACGGATAGACCCAATCCGGTTCCACCAAAGCGACGGGTAGTGGAGGCGTCCGCCTGGGTAAACGGGGTGAACAACTGGCCCAGGGCATCGGCAGCGATGCCACAACCGGTGTCCTGTACGCTGAAGCGCAGCCAACAGTGATCGGTGGCATCTGGCTCGTGACTGACGATCACCTCGACCCGCCCTTGCGTGGTGAACTTTAGGGCGTTGCCCACCAGATTCATCAGGATCTGGTTGATCCGCAATGCATCGCCAATCAGCAGCCCGGGCAACTGCAGCGCTCCTTTCACGGCAAAGCTCAACCCCTTCTGCTCGGCCTGAGCCGCAAACAGATCACCCAAGTCCTCAAGCAACTGCCGTGGGCTGAACGGGTTGTGCTCCAGACGCATCTCGCCGGCTTCGATCTTGGCGATGTCCAGAATGTCGTTGATGATGCCCAACAGGGATCGTCCAGCGATCTGCAATTTGGTCAGCAACTGGCGCTGCTGCTCGTTCAAGGAGCTGTTCTGCAACAGATGGGCGATGCCGATCACGGCATTCATGGGCGTGCGGATTTCATGGCTCATGTTCGCCAGGAACAGGCTCTTGGCCGCATTCGCCGCCTCCGCGCTGGCCTTGGCCGTCTGCAATTCGGCGCTGTGGCGCAGGCGATCGGTGATGTCCTGAGCAATGCCCAGATGACCGGTCAATTCACCATCGGCGGTGCGAATCGGGGTGATGACCATCGACACCTGCACCTGCGAGCTATCCTTGCGCACATAGGTCCACTGCCGGGTTTCGGAGCCTTGCAGTGCAGCCTTGTAGCAAAAGACATCGATGCCTTCGATGGGAATGCCATATTCCTGGGTCAGTTCGACAGAACGCTCAGCGATCTCTTCAGGCAGATGAAAATCCGCCGGGGTCTTGCGCCTGACCATCTCGGCATGGCTGTAGCCCAACAACAGTTCGGCGCCGCGGTTGAACACGACAATCTGCCCCTGGGTGTCGGTGGCAATGATCGAAACCTCCGACGACGCATCCAGAACCGCCTGCATTAACCCGGCGAGCCTGGACAGCTCGGCCGTACGCTCGCTGACCTGCTTCTCGAGTTGGGCATTGAACTCCATGAGGTAGCGTTCGACCCGCTTGCGATCGGTGATGTCATGCATCATCTTCGCCGCGCCCAGGATAGCGCCATCGGCCTCCCGGATCAGACTGCAGGTGATGGTCACATCGATCAGCCGACCGTCCTTGTGCAGGCGTTGGGTTTCCAGGGTCGAACCGCGGTCACCGCGAGCGACCTGTTCCAGCAGTTGTTCGTCCTCATGCACGCGTTCCACTGGCACCAACAACGGTGCCAACGGTTGCCCCAGTACCTCATACTCGGTGTAACCGAACATCTGCTCGGCGGCGCGGTTCCAGGTGATGATCCGGCCATCCAGCGCCTCACCGATGATCGCATCGCTGGAGTTTTCAACGATGGTCGCGAGTCGGGCCTGACCGGCCACGACTTGCTGTTTGCGCTGCCGTGAGATCAGCAACGTGCCAACCAGCCCTGTCAACAGGAAGCTGGCCGCTGCGCCGATGGCAAAGACCCGGCTCGCCGGTACCGGATCAAGCGCATCGACAAACGCCTGGTGTGCGCCCACCTCCATCCGCCAGTGGCGCCCATAGATCTCTCGCTCAAAGGTATAGGTTTGCAGTACTTGAGGGTCCTGGCCATTTTCCGGGGTCTGATAGATCAGTTGCCTGGTATCCCCGACATCGTAGAGTTTCAGATGCAACCGGTGATTCGCCGGGTCCAGGCTGGTCATCACCTCACGCATGGTCAGGGGAGCATAGGTCCAACCAATCAGGTTCTTCTCCCGCAGCGCAACATCGGTTGGGGTCTCCGGCGTGTTATAAACCGGCGACAGGAGTAAAAACGCTCGCAGGCTCTCTTGAGCGTCCTGCTGCAGCGTGATCGGCGCAGTCAGCCTTGAAACCCCTGTGCGCATTGCCTCGATAGCCGCCTCACGACGACGTGTTTCCGAGGCGATGTCCAACCCAAGGGCCTGGGAGTTGCCAGCAGGTGGGTCGATGAACTGAATGATGAAACGATCTCCCGGGTGAGCGCCCAGCCGGGTGAACTTGAAATCAGGCTGACCGTCAGCCCTGACGTTACGCATGAATTGCTCTTCGCCGTCAGCCGGTACCCGACGAATGAAGCCGAAACCGCGCGCCCCCGGGTACTCCTTTTCAATATCACGCCCCTGGCCAAAACGAGCCATCTGGCGGTTGCTGACGTAATCCAGGTTCAGCATCTGGATAGCACCGCGCATGCCACGAAGACGGTACTCATATAGTTTCAAGCGTGTCTGCAGGTTGTCACCGATTGCTTCCCCGGCGTCCTTGAGAACCGACCCGACATGACCCTCGATGGTCTTGGCCTGCTGGTAGCTGACGACGTAGCTGGCTGCCAGGCCTACCACTAGTATCATGGCCATCCAGCCCACCGACCACTTGAAAGAGTTTGCTTTCATCGACCCGGCGCTCACTGCAGAAATGATTACATGGGAGAGTCAAGGTACTGCACGACGACAGCATTTCGACCTGATTCCTTGGTCTGGTACAGCAGCCGATCTACGGCTTCAAACACAGTAGCAGTGAATTTGCCATCCAGACGCCAGCGTGCAACAGCCGCCGAAATCGTGATGCGCTCGATATCCGTGGTTTCCACAGTTCGCCGCAGTCGCTCTGCCACCTCGGTAGCCTCCATCAGTGAGGCGCTGGCAATCGGCTGTTCCTTCACCCTGCCTTGTTCCGCGCACTGCCGGCTATCCTGTCAGCGCTTTAGTCCAGCCTGAACAATTCGGCGCTGAGCAGTTGATCCACGCTCACGGGTATTCGGTAGCCATAGGGGGTTTTGTCCTCAAGGACATCGCTGATGCCCACGTCACGCTGCCCCGTATAGATAACCCATAGACTGTTGGCCAGCGTCACGCATGCCGAAAGCAAGGCAAACAAAAGAATAAGCGTTCTCAGCTTGAGCCTTGGTTGTTTCAGTGTTGACATCAAATCATTCCACTACATCAGCAAGTGTGGCTTCCACATGGATATTAAGGTGTGCACTTATGCCATCCCTCGCAATGTAACTTCCGTGTCCTCTTGGAACAGGTTCTCTATTTCACCGAAGACTTTCTGAATAGCCTCGACAAGCGAGGGATCGAAATGTCGCCCAGACTGCTCGGCCAGGTAGGACTGGGCTCTCTCAGCGGACCAACTGCTTTTGTAGGGACGCGGCATGCGCAAAGCATCGTAAACATCGCATAACGCGACAATACGCGCCGACAGAGGAATTTCCTCACCCGCAAGCCCGCGAGGATAGCCACTCCCGTCCCATTTTTCATGGTGGCAGTAGGCAATTTCTGCCGCCATGCGGGTCAGGTCACTTCCTTGCTCCTCATGCAGAATTTCATGACCGATGGCGGCATGCTTCATCATGTTCTGTCGCTCATCCGGGGTAAGCGGCCCTTCCTTCAGAAGTATTTCATCCGATATGCCTATCTTTCCAAGATCATGCATAGGGGCCGCCAAACGCAGCCTTTCACACCATTGAGCTGGCATACCGATGGTTTTTGCCAGTAATGCCGATGCATCGCCAATCCGGCGAATATGATTGCCGGTTTCATTGTCGCGATAGCTGGCTGCGCGAGATAAGGCCCTGATCGCCGCTTGGTGACTTTGCTGCAGTTGCAGAGTGCGCTCCACGACCTTCATCTCGAGCTCAAGATTCAGTGTTTGCAGCTTCTTGCTCGCTTGTGCCAGACGCAGACAATTGCGTACACGCAAGATCAGCTCAGGTAAATCCAGAGGTTTGGTCAGATAGTCGTTGGCCCCAACTCCAACCCCAATCGCCGGCTGTTCGCATCGCTCAACGCCGTCAGGATGATGATCGGCTGCCGTGACCGGTCGCGGTCCTTGAGCTGTCGCAGAATCTCGAACCCATCCGGTTCAGGCATATCCAGATCCAGCAGCAGAAGATCCCAATCTTCATGCCGGGCACACTCCAGCCCTTGCCCTGAGTCGGAAAAGCTGACGATTTCATTCAACCCAAACGCCTTGAGACTCGAGGAGAGCAAGCGCAGATTGGCCGCGACGTCATCAATGATAAGAATACGGGTATCGAGAGGAATATCAGTGAACATTCGAGCTCTCCTTCTCCAGCAGCGCGTCAAGAACCTCACGCAACGCTTCCACTTCCAATGGTTTTTTCAGCACGGCCTGAAACTCAAAGCCCACCCAGGCCAATGCCTTGGGTGCAGACCCCAACAGCACGACCGACATGAACTCGGCGTTCAGACTACGTCTTAGCCTTCCAAGCTGGGCCGAACGGTTGGTATTTTCATCATCGCAATCGAGCAGCAGGATGCCAGGCGCACCCTCGGTGCCTGAGTCAACGACACAGCCCTCCAATGTTCCGGACTTGAGCGTGGCACGCTCTCCAGCAATGGTAGAAATGAATGGCAAAATAGACTCATCGTTCCCGGCATAGAAAATCGCAGTTCGTCGTTTTTCCCGAATGCCAGAGGGCTCGACCAGGTGCGTGGGGACAAGATCGATCCAGAATCGGCTGCCCTTGCCGGGCTCACTTGAAAGCCCCATCTGCCCGCCCATCAACCCGGCCAGCTCACGACACAGGGCCAGGCCGATGCCTGTCCCCTGGATAGCCGTGTTCTCCTTGCCAAGCCGCTGGAACGGTTCGAACAAGGCCGTTTGCAGAGCAGGCTCGATACCCAGCCCGCCATCCTCGACAAACAGGCGTATCCATTCCCCGACCCTCAGTGCACCGATCAACAGGCGACCACCGGGACGGTTGTACTTGATTGCATTGGACAAGAGATTCAGCAGGACCTGGCGTAAACGCCGCGCATCCGCATACACCTCTGCCGGCGTATCCGTCAGCTCGAGCTCCAGCTCAAGCAACAGGCCCGCCGCCATTGCCTGGGAACGAACCATGTCGGCACATTCTTTCAATATGCTAAGAACCGGGACGGGCTTGAGCGTGAGTTTCTGGGGCTCGGCCTGCAGGCTGGACCAATCGAGCAGGTCATCGACCAGTTGCGCCAGGTGCGTGGTGGCGCCCAGTATCTCGTCCAGGTGTTGCTCGTCCGTTTCATGACGCGCGCCCATGCGCATCAACTGGGTAAAGCCCTGGATGGCATTGAGGGGAGTTCGCAGTTCATGGCTCATGCTGGAAATGAAGCGTGACTTGGCCTGGCTAGCCGCCTGGGCCTGCAAGGTGCGCTCACGCAGCTCCATTTCCGTCAGTTTCAGCGCATCAATGTCCACCAAGGTGCCCACCGCTACGTTCCCACCGTCCAGAACGCCCTTGATCATCCGGCCACGTCCGAGCAGCCACAGAAAGCTGCCATCCGGACGACTGAGCCTGAACTCGATATCGATACGACTGGTCTGCCCCATGCGCAGCGAGTCGAAAGCCTGCATCACGGCCCGCGCATCGTTGGCATCCAACCGGGCCAGGAAAGCTTCTCGACTCATCGACGTTTCGGGCAGCTCGAGCCTGACGACCAATCCCCCACGCAAGGTCAGGCTGTCATCATCCAGGTGGTACTCCCACAGACCGGTTGAGGCGTTTTCCATTACCAGCGCCAAACGCTCCTGTGCAACATGGCGCTGTTGCTCACTGGTTGCCAGTTGGCTGCCCATTGTCAGGACATTGCCGGCCATCTCGTCGAGTTCGGCGATCCCGGACTCGACGCGGGCCGGTTGCCAGCGCCCCTGGCCGATCTCGCGAAGCATCTGGACGATGCCCGAAATGGGCTGGCGCAGCCGTTCACTCAGCTTGCGGGAACGACGCCATAGGACCGTGAAAAACACGATATAGAACAATACCAGGCCGACAATCATCAGATAGCCTATGTTGCGAAAATGCCTGGCCAAACCGTACGTTTCAGCCATGACATCTTCTTTCTCGGCCAGGGCAACCAGCCGCCAGCCAGTATTCTTGATCGTTCGCCAGGCAAACAGATGTGGGCGGCCTTGCAGTGTTACCTCACTGAATCCTGAGTCAGCCGTCTCGAGCTCGTTTGCCATTACTACCGCGTCATCACGTTGCCCGAGGTTGAATGTGCGAGGTTTTAGGACATTCCCTGACACCACCGTCTTCGCATCAGGAGCCTTGAGTTCACTCATGCCGAAATCATCCTCAGCCTGGGGCGGCATCGCCATGATGGTCATCTCATTGCTGACCAGCAGCAGGTACCCGGACCATGGCACCCTCAAGTGCGCAATCTCATTCAGCATGCCGTCGACGGTGATGTCGAGCCCAACGACTCCTTCAAGAAAATCACCACGATATACAGGTGATACAGCGGACATCATCCATCCATGTCCAGCGGGATCTAGGTAGACTTCGGTCCAACGGGTCGCTTTTTGTGGATTGTGGGTCGCGTCCGCCAAATAGTAGAAGTTGAACTCTGGAATACGGATGTCAGCCGGATACTGCTCATTGGTGCGAAACCAAGGGTAGATCCGGTTGTAGCTGTCCCAGGAGTTGAAATAGAGACTGGCAATCATCGGGTCAGCCTGTCTGATCTGCTTGAACAGGGTATCGAGACTGGCAAGCCGCCGTACCTTGTCCAGATCCTGACGGGCCAAAGGTGTCGCTGCTGAATAGAAAGAGGCCGCACCACCTAGATCCGTCGCGCTGTAACGCGCACCTTCGGGCGTCACGGCCAGCACTTCGCCTGGTACGCTGGCCGGCGTCAGCAGTGCTTGCTCTGTCATTGTCCCCAGCAGGCCGGCCACGCCGGTCAGGTGCTCGAGCTTGCTCTCGACAATGAGTGCATTCTGCTCGACACTGGCACTCAAGCTATCGACTGCACTACGCTTGAGATAATCGACCTGTGCCTCCCGTATGACCTGGTTGGTCAGTAAGTAGCTCGCAATCAACACCGTTTCCACCAGGATCAGTGGTATCAGCGCACTGCTCAGGAAGGCGCGCCAGATCCATTGGCGCAAGCGGATTTTTGGGACACCCTGTCTCATTAAGCCTCCTGATGGGCGGATCCCCTGTCAGCAACAGAGCAAAAAGCCATCACCCAGTTATAGTCGAATACGCTAGAGACAGGACCCGGTAGTCGGATTTCAGAAGCGAAACCCGGCGACAACGCCTTTCAAGTCTGTTGCCAGCCTAGACAGGTCATGGCTGGAATGACTGGTCTGATTGGCCCCGGCGCTGGTCTGGAAGGACAGGTCGCGGATACTGACCAGGCTACGGTCGACTTCCTTGGCGACGGCTGCCTGCTCTTCCGCGGCGCTGGCGATCATCACGTTCTGCTCGTTGATCGCGGCAATGGTACGCACGATGGCGCCCAACGACGCCTTGGTAGCTTCAGCACTCTCGACGGTCGCGCGAACCTGCCTGGCGCTGCCTTGCATCGTCTGGACGGTCTCGACCGCCTGCTGTTGCAATGAGGACACCATTTTCTCGATGTCCTGTGTTGACTGCTGGGTGCGCTGGGCCAGCATGCGAACCTCGTCTGCCACCACCGCGAAGCCTCGCCCCTGCTCCCCGGCCCGCGCAGCCTCGATCGCCGCGTTAAGCGCCAGAAGGTTGGTCTGCTCGGCGATGGCGCGGATCACATCCAGCACCTTGCCGACTTCCTGCATCTCATTCGCCAGAGCCTCCACTCGAGAAACGCTGGAGTGCACGTCATTGGCCAAGTTGCCGATCGAGACCACCGTCTCGTCGACCTGATTTCGACCCTGGCTGGCAGCCCGATCCGCCTCCCTGGAAGCTTCCAGCGTAGTCGCCGCGTTCTGGGCAACTCCGTCAACGGCTGCGCTCATCTGATTGCAAGCAGTGGCAGCCTGTTCGATTTCGTGGCTCTGTTGCTGAATTCCGCGGTGGGCATCCTCGGTGACGGCATGCAGTTGCTGTGAAGCCGAAGCCAACTGAGCCGAGGAGTCCGCAATTAGGCCCAAGGTACCGCGTAAGCTGCCTTGCATGTCTCGCAGGGCGTCCATCAGTTGCGATGCCTCATCACGCCCCTCATTGGGAATGCTCTGCGTCAGGTCCCCCGAGGCGACGGTCCGGGCAACGCGCACCGCTTGCAGCAGAGGCAATACGACGCTGCGCGACAAGATCATTGCCAGAATCGCCCCAGCTATCACGGAGGCCACCAGTATTCCGATCACCATCAGGTTGGCTTGGTCATAGGCAGCAGCGCTGGCCAGGGTCGCCTGCCTGGCTCCCGCGGTGTTCAGCTTGACCAAGGCATCCACCTCGGCCACGACGGCACTGCCCTTGGCATTGAGGACATTGTTGATCAACTCTATCGCCTTGCCGGTTTCATTATTGGCCAGCAGGACGACAATACTGGATTGGGTTTGCTCGTAATCCTGGCGGGCCTTGAGGAAACGCTCGTAGATCGCATGCTCTTCCGGGCTGGAGATCAATGCGCTGTAGGTGCGCACTGCATCATCCAGTTGTTCCCGGGCACGTGTCACATCATTGGGCGTCTGGGAATTGAAACCGATGGCCGCACGCAAGGTGAGGGTTCGCAAGCGCATGACAGCCTCATCGATGCCGTTCAATGCCAGAATGCTGGGCAACCAGTTGCTATCAACTTCGTGGGAGCTCTGGTTCATCTTCCTCATCTGGGCCAGGGATCCCAACCCGATCACAAGCATGAGTACGATAAGACTGAGAAAGCCTGCTACAACCCGTGTAGAAACCTTTAGTCTACGCATGTTCATTTACTCACCCGTTTATCCCATTTTCGATATAGGCCCGGCTCACGGCGGCTTTTAATGCGTCAGATCAACAGGTCATCAACGCATCAGAACGTCAGTGCAGCGCCCACAGATTGATGATAGACGTGGCGACTGAAAGCCTTGATGTCACAATGACATTACAACCTTAAGGAAATCTGAAGGTGGATTGATCGGGCACCGAGACTGCTCCCTTTCCTGAGCAAACGGCCAGGATGCTTCTAGGGACGCGGAATCGTCAACGAGGCACACAGTCCGCCCGCATCACGGTTCTCCAGGCGGACCTGGCCGCCGAACTGTAGGGCAATCGTCTGGACAATAGTCAGTCCCAGCCCTGCTCCCTGGTCGTTCCCCCGGCTGTAGAAACGCTCGAACAACCGCTCTCTCTGGCTCTCATCGATGCCAGGGCCTTGATCTTGCACAGACAGCTCGAATTGCCCCGCCCTGCTCGACAGACGGACAGAGATCAGTCCTGCGGCCGGGGAGAAATTGGCCGCGTTGGTGATCAGGTTGTGCAAGGCAATCGCCAGTGCATCGGCACTGATCCGGGCCTGGTACTCGCCCGGCTCAACATCGAACTCGAACTCCAGCCCCTTGTCCAGCAACCAGGCCCCCAACTGTGACAGGTTCTCGCGCAGGACCTGCTCAAGATCGATCAGTTGCGTCGCCGTGACGTCCCTCAATGGCTCAAGGCGGGCCATGGTCAGCAGTTGATTGACCAGCCGGGTGGTGCGATCCACGCCGCTGATCAGGTGATGCAAGGATTGGCTTCGCTGCTGCTCGGTTTCAGCCTCCAGCAGATTCTGGGCATGGACACGCAATACCGCCAGCGGGGTGCGCATCTCATGGGCCGCATCGTCGATAAAACGGCGCTCGCGCCCCAGCAATTCTTGCACCTGCACCAACACCCTGTTGAGGGCCGACTGCATGGGTTCAAGCTCCGAGGGCAAGGGCTCCAGGCGTAGCGGCTCTAGGGAGCCAGGATGCCTTCCTCTCAGGATCATGGCCATCTTCGCCAGGGGGCCCAGCCCCCAGCCAATGGCCAGCCAGGCCAGGATGGCCAGGATTAATGTGCCAAAGACATTGGGCCAGAGGGTGTGGCGGATGATCCGATAGACCAGGTCGGAACGAACATCATCCCTTTCGCCGACCCAGATACGCTGGTGATTCTGCTTATCCTCGAGCAGAAAGGCCCGCCAGGCATGTTGCTTGAGGTCCACGACATCACTGAAGCCTGCCACGGACGGTAGTTGCTCAAAGACCGGAGCGCTGGCCGTTCTCACCAGCACTTCTCCTCGGGGGCTCCAGACCTGAAAGGCAATCTTGCGCTCGTAGGGGTGGCCATCGGCCTCCGACACGCCCTCCCCCAGCGCCTGGTTAAAGGCCTCATAGAGTTTGCTCTCGTCGCCCGGTACCAACGGCATGCGCATCACGCCCTGAAGCAGACGGGCATTCTGCGCCAGCTGCGCATCGTAGACCTCGTCGATCTCCCGATTACTATCGTGCAGACTGAGCAAGGTAATGATCAATCTCCCAACTAACAGTATCCCGATGATCAGCGTCACCGTGCGACGCCGTATCGAAATCATGAAGTCTTTTCCATGCGGTACCCGACACCGCGGATAGTCCGAATCAAATCGGTGGAGAACTTCTTGCGCAGATTGTAGATATGAACCTCCAGCGTATTGCTCTCGGCTTCATCCCCCCAACCGTACAGCAACTGAGTCAGGCGCTCGCGTGTCATCACCCGTCCCGGCGGTGAAAGCAACTCGTAAAGCAGCTGGTATTCCTTGGGTGTTAAGGTAACCGGCTGGCCTCCCCAGCATACCTGCTGGCTGACCGGGTCAAGGGTGATGCCGGCATGCTCGATCAGCGGGCTGGCCCGCCCGGCGCTGCGCCGCAGCAACGCGCGCAACCTGGCCTTAAGTTCAGCGAGGTCGAAGGGTTTGACCAGATAGTCGTCGGCCCCGGCATCCAGGCCAGCGATACGGTCATCCGTCGCATCCCTGGCGGTCAGTACCAGCACGGGCAGGGTCGAGCCGCTCTCACGCAGCCGACGCAACACCTCCAGGCCGTCAAGCCGCGGCAACCCAAGATCCAGCACGGCCAGGTCAAAGGTCTCACTGAGCAGAGAATGCAGCGCATCCTGTCCGTCGTGAACCCAATCGACGGTATAGCCCTCACGGGCCAGCGCCTGGTGGACACCCTCTCGCAAGGCCACATCGTCCTCGATCAGCAATAGCCGCACGGTCTTTCCCTTCAATAGTTTGATCTTCCAGGCATCCCCGTTGGCTTTACGATAGAAGTGATTATCCCGCAAGTACAGGCCGGCAGGAGGTCTCCAGAACCGCTCCATCGCCTCCAAGCACCGAACGCGACAGCGGCTGTGGAACGGAGGTATCCCCTGATGATTGAGCTAGACCCGAGAAGGCCTTCAGATGGGCTTAAGATTTCGTCAGTAGGCTCAGCACATCGTCGTTCCCCACTAGGATTTCATGAGGTATGTCATGACCAGAGATACGAAGCCTCAGCGCTATGCAACACTTTCCATCACCTTGCACTGGTTGATGCTGGCTCTGTTTGTGGGTGTCTATGCCTGTATAGAGATCAAGGGCTATCTACCTCGGGGAAGCAATGCTCGCAGCCTGTTGCTGGGATTGCACGGCGCATTCGGAATGAGCATTTTTACGCTGGTCTGGCTTCGCCTGCTCGGACGTCTGACTCCACGTCCGCCGATTACTCCCAGGCTGGTGAAATGGCAGGAAAACCTTTCCCAAGTCATGCACCTGGCCCTTTATGGACTGATGATCGCCACACCGCTGTTCGCCTGGCTGATGCTTGCCGCAGCGGACAAACCGTTTCCCTACTTCG
This sequence comes from Pseudomonas sp. Tof1, assembly GCF_055390395.1. Lineage (NCBI taxonomy): Bacteria > Pseudomonadati > Pseudomonadota > Gammaproteobacteria > Pseudomonadales > Pseudomonadaceae > Pseudomonas > Pseudomonas sp. Tof1. The sequence continues at coordinate 4,418,616 of NZ_AP024344.1, forward strand.
GCTTCAGCGTGTGGGCCCCGGTCCAGGTCAGCCCTGACCTGGCGAAACAGCTTAAGCATTGGCATGAATTCATCGGCAGTGCGGGTTACTGGTTGATCGCGATGCACGCCGCAGCGGGCCTCTTCCACCATTACTGGGTCAGGGACAATACGCTGGTACGCATGCTCCCGATCTCTCGCAAGAGCTGAATAAAAGGGGGCCTTCGATGAAGTCCAGATTCGTGGTGATCCCGGCGGTTTCTCAAAACAGGGTTTCCTATCCTCGTCGCGGCACATCGTACAGCGCTGAACCGGCTCCCCCCGCTTCGACATTTACGACAACGAAGAAAAATGTCGGATCATTACTCTGTTTCATAGCCAGGTCGAAGCAGAGATGGCCTGTGCTGAAAAAAACCGGAGTACACAGTACGAACTGCAGCTGGCCTCCAAACCAGACAACTCCCTTTCCCTTGAGTGAAATTTCCTAGAAAATCCCGAGCGCTTGTTTTGTGCCTGATCACGAGGCTAGGCTCCGGCTTGTCACTGCCAATTCAGTGACCGGGTTTAGTAGCCCGCCATGTGACTAGGCGCAAAGTGCCCCCTTCTGACAGGCTCGTTTTTCAGCCTTCGCTTTATGGTGGCCGTGCGCAGGGCGCCTTCGTGCGCGCCGGGCCTAGTCACCGGTCTACTAACCTGCGTTCGGCCGCCACCCTATCGTTTAGTAGCGATGGATGCGGCTCTCTCAGCTGACTGACTGGAGTCACGCCACATGTTCAAACCTACCCCCAATCCGCCGGCAAGATCCAACGCCGGAGCCATCGATCCGCGCATCGCCGACCGGGCACTGTCCCACTATGACCTGGGGCCAGAGGCAACACCGAAAGCCGTACCGACGTTTGCTGTCTCTGCGGCAGCCACGCCACCTGGGCAGCCTCCGCTCTCGTTGAACCACGAGGCTACTCTTCTCGACCTGCATTCGATTCTGCAGTCAGCCGCAGCCACGGCCTACGAGAACGCCGACAACCAGACCGGCTCGAATCGCAAGGTGGCGATGGGTGTGGTGCACCTGATAGAGCTGGCGCAATTGAGGATGGATTCGATTCTGGAGAAGTCGATCGTCTGTGCCAATGGCTGACGTCATTCTGCCGTGGAGCGGGAAGCCCAGCTTCCCGTTTTTTGCCCAGCAGCAAGAGGTGCTCGGTGCGGATCAAGATCAGTACCAACTCCTGGAGCAATGCATGCACGGCCTGGTCTTCCAATGACAACGTGCTGTATCACCTGTATGGGCAGCAGATTTGAGTAGAATTGCCCCTTGCTCCACGATCCTGGTCGCGCCGATGTCCGAACAACCCACCCCAAACGTAGAACCCGTCCCCACCACCCAGCCACGGCGCTTCCGACGGCCACGCTGGCTGGAGTGGCGACAACGCCTGGCGTTCTGGGTCGGCGCGCTGCTGGTGGGCCTGGTCGCGCTGGCCTTCGCCTGGCTGGCGGACCAATCCTTCGCTCTGTTTAAGCACATGCTCGGCGTCGCCTCCTGGCTGCCGCTGCTGGTCACCCCGGCGGGCTTCGCCCTGTTGGCCTGGATCACCCAGCGCTGGCTCGTTCAGGCCAGGGGCAGCGGCATTCCCCAAGTAATTGCCGCACTGGAGTCGCCCTCGCGGCGCTTGCGCGCCAGGGTGCTAGCGTTACCGGTTGCCGCCGCGCGAATGCTCTTCACCCTGGCCGCCCTGCTGGTCGGTGGCTCGGTGGGCCGCGAAGGGCCTACGGTGCACGTCGGCGCCGCCGTCATCTATGCCTTCGGTCGACGTCTGGGCCTGCACGGCAGGCGCACCATCGCAGGACTGATTCTCGCCGGCGCCGCCGCCGGCATCGCTGCAGCTTTCAACACGCCGCTGGCAGGTATCGTTTTCGCCATCGAGGAACTCAGCCGCACCTTCGAGCAACGCTTCAGCGGCCTAGTGCTGACAGCGGTTCTAATCGGCGGATCCATCACCCTCGGCCTGATGGGCCACTACTCGTACTTCGGTGAGATCGGCGGCAGCCTGCCGGCCGGCTGGGGCTGGAGCGAAGTGCCAGCCTGCGCCCTGCTCGGCGGCCTGCTGGGCGGGCTCTACGTCAAACTGGTGCTCCCCACCCAGGCCGGCTGGCTTGGCCGCATGTGCCGGCTGCGCGAGCGCTTCCCGGTATCCTTCGCCGCAGCCTGCGGCCTGTTGCTGGCGCTGCTGGGGCTGGTCTCCGGCAACCATGTGTTTGGTACCGGCTACGAAGAAACCCGCGCCCTGCTCGAAGGCCACCCGATGACCGGGCAGGACTTCCTGCTGTGGAAGTTCCTGGCCAACGTGGTGTCCTATCTCTCCGGGATTCCTGGCGGCCTCTTCTCGCCCTCGCTGAGCATAGGCGCGGCTTTCACCCCGCTGCTGTCGTTGCTGCCCAACCTCAACCCACAGACCTGTGCGCTGCTGGGCATGGGCGCCTACCTCGCTGGCGTGACCCGCTCGCCGCTGACCGCCTCGGTGATCGTGCTGGAACTGTCCCATAGTCCCGACCTGCTCATCCCCATGCTGGCCGCCACGGTCATGGCCGCCACCATTTCCGGCTGGATCGCCCCAGTCTCGCTGTACCACGCGCTGGCCCGGCAGTTGCTGGACAAAATCGCATCGAGCAACCCTTGATCCGTGTATCGCCATGTCGGTGGTGATCGATGAGTCCAACCGCGGCGATTACTTGGGCGGTAAGTCGCCGCACGGATGCTCAGCCGCGTGAGTTGCCGGGTGCTGGCGGCTGCCTTGGGTCGATGTAGCCTTTCGCGACAGGCTACAATCGGCCAGTAGCAGACACCCAGGTCATACTCGATATTTGCATAACCCGTCAGCGAGCTTGCGGCTATCGGCAAGTCACGACATCCAGAGTAAAATGGCGCTCACGGACCGCTGGACGGGTATAAGATGGATGACCTAATTTTGCACGGAGCTAGAAAATGGATTCTCCCACTTGGATCAAAGCAGTTGGAGATACTCTAAAGAACCATATGGATATGGCCGCAGAGGTGATCGACGCCGGCATTTCCGCCGCCAGCGATACGGAGGTTTTGAGCGAGATTCCGTTAGTCGGAACTGGCCTGAAGGTTCTTCAGGCTCGGGATACGTTTATGGAGCATCGTTTTCGTAGAAACTGCATAGCCCTATTGAATGCCTGTGAGAAAGTTGATGTGCAAGCAAGAGCCAAAGCGATGGATAAACTATCCGCAGATCCCGAGAGATTTGAGGATTTTGCCGATACCCTCTTGCTGATTGCCACGGAAAGCGAAAAACCTTTCAAGGCGGACTTAGTCGGTAGGTTGCTAGCTGAGATGATGCGAGAGCAAATAGAATATGCAAGTTATGATAACCTTGTTCATATTGTCAATTTGGCTTCGATTCCCGCTTTAAAAGCGTTAAAATCTTTTTTCGAGCGAACACAAGGAACTCCCTATCTCCATAATGGCAATCCGACGGAAGAGCCTCTACTCCTCTCGATTGGCGTTGCATCTAGGGATGGGTCGAAACTTACCATCAGCGATCAAGGCATCCTACTGTATAAGTTTGGCCTAAAGAATCCCTGACTAACGACCGCAAATAGTTCGTTCGGTAGCCGTTAATGAAGATATTGCGTCAATTTGGGCGGGATCTCGATGCAACGTTTGGAAATGCTGCTACCGTAACGACTTGCCCTCTCCAAAAAAGCTGTCATTCATCAAAAGACTGCTTCCGACCAAAAGGATCTCCACGGCAGGCAGCTTTTGACCCGTTGCGGCCATGCGCCTAGGCTGGTGTGATTCTCGACAAGGAGCTAATGTGTAAGCTATCGCCCTCCTGCAATCGTGTGCGTAAAGAGCGGCTATATATAAAGCAGTTTGCTGTGAGTATCTCGATGGGAGCGACATGAGCAACGATATCTTCGACGCGCTGCTTCGAGAGAAGATCAGTGTATTCAAGTCAGCGTTTTCGACGCTGGCTACTGAAGTATTCTTCAACCCTGAGGCTGGTCGTCTTCGCCATTCAGGCGAATACGGCATGTACCGCGAAAACATTGTCAAAGATTTCTTGAGGTTCCTGATCCCAGGATCGCTCGATCTATCTACAGGATTTCTCATCACTTCGATGAATGACGTGAGCACACAATGTGATGTAGTTGTGTTCGATCCGCGAATGACCCCACTATTTCAGGAGGGCGATCGACACCGCTTCTACCCAGTCGAGACCGTATTCTGCGTTGCCGAGGTGAAATCGACCCTATCTCGCGCTGAGTTTGGCAAATCACTAAATAAACTCGCGAGGACAAAGGCCCTCAGCGAAAGGATCTCGCACCCTCGCGTACTTTACAAGCAGAGCTACACTGACTTCAACCCACTGCATGACCCACACGATCTGATCCCCACAATATTGATTTGCCAGAAACTCGACTTCAAGTTGGAAGGGCTTCCCTTGTTCATTGACGATTTATATGAGCCTGACGTCGAGCAGCGACACAAGCACAATATGGTTCTCAGTATCGAAGATGGCTTGTTGATATACATTGATCAGGAAGGCAGAGATTCGGCCTACCCTGAAGTGGCAGGCCAACGTCAACTGGTTCGGTTTCAATGGCCAGACACAAATCTATTTAGTCATTTCAAATCATTCGCAGCATCAATGTTTATACTGACAGTTAACAAGACACTATTGTATCCAGAGCTCTCATTTTACATGGGCACCGTAGAAGGTGGAAAAAAGCAAGATCAAGTCTGGTTACAGGAGCCATGAGGGGCAAAAAGTAGGCGAGGAGGAATACGGCAGTAGCGGGAGCTGCGGCCCCCTGCTGGGAACGTCCGCCTTTCGCCGATAGCAGCAATCCATGGAGGGCTGCTTTGGGTCGAAAGCGGACAGTTGCAAAGGCCAGCAATTCTACGGCTTCGCTATCCATTGCCGGCTAATTGCCGCAGCCTACCTCCAGACGCTGAACAACCTGCCCCAGGAGCTGTGGCAAATGGAAGAAATGGAAAAAATCATCGCTCCAGGCGGCAGATTCGCGGTCAAGGTCGCCGCCTGGGAAGCGCGCAACAGCCAATGGGTGTATGTGCCCTCGCTCCTTGATAGGCAAACCCAGGCGGTCATTTTTGCATTCGCCGACCCTCGTTGGTCCATGGATCAGGCCACCTGGCGCAGTCATGCGACGGTTCATTTCGTGCTCCGGAAATTTCCGGGCGATCACCATCCGGCGACACTGGAGCTATTGGTGAATTGCGCCAATCAGACTGCGGTCGTGGTGGCAGGCACCGAACACAAGCTGGCCGAGATCGAGCAAGTACTGGAGGCCGCATTCGAGAAAAAACCAAGTGCGTCCTGACCCGACGGCCTTGCTCGCCCCCCCTGTAAGTCGATCAAACACCCGTGGGAAAGCCGGCACCGTCGACATGATAAACCTGCGGTTCTTCCGACAAGTACGCGCCAGCCCCAGCATGAACAGGCGATGGTCTTCACTGGCTTCGAAACCAGGCGTGTGGTCTGCAAGTGACGCCCAATACACGATCAGGTTGAATACGTGTGGCGTCTCTACCCCTGGGCTTGTTGCCCAACCTCTGGCTGCAGTGTTTCGTCTCCAGTTTCGCCTTCGCCGCCCTCGAAGGCAGCCAACGCAGCCTGGCACGGTTACCAGCGCAGGCTCTGCACTGAGCGTGTCGTGGACCGCAGTCCTGTCGCCGCTTGGCGGCTATGGGTTGTACTGGGTCTGCCTGCGCAGGTCCTCGGCCACCCGCGTCGCCAGCGTGCTGTACCTCAGCCCGCCGATCACCCTGCTCTGGGCCTGGGCGATGTTCGATGAGCCGTTGTCCTGGCCGATGGCAGCGGAGATGGCGCTATCGGCGGTCGGCATCTGCCTGGTGGTACGCGCCGAGGCCCGGCAAGCCAGCCGCGATGAGCGCAAGCCCAACCACCCTACCCCATGCTGAGGTGCCAGCGAGACTGACAGCAATGAACGTTGCCCGTGCAGTTTCGTAAGGCGCGCGCCGGGATGTGATTCCCTAGAGTGTGGCCCATCGGCCAGGCACGAGCGGGGCGACAACCCTGCTCCAGGAAACCTGGCCTGCACGCGTATCGAACCTGAGTTGCCACACAGGATGCCTGTCATGTCTCGAATCGAAAACGAAGCCAGCGAACCCCGGCGCTGGTTGATGTTCGCCATCTTGCTGGTCGGTGCGTTTCTGCCTCCGCTGGATTTCTTCATCGTCAACGTCGCGCTGCCCTCGATACAGGCCGACCTGGGCACAGGTGCCTCTGCCGAGCAGTTGGTGATCGCATCCTACGCGACGCTCTATGCCGTGACGCTGATCACTGGCGGGCGCCTTGGCGACCTGTATGGGCGCGGGCGGATGTTCTTCGTCGGCCTGCTGGGCTTCGCCGCTGCCTCGCTGCTGTGCGGCGTGGCGACTGCGCCATGGGTACTGGTGCTCGGGCGCGCCTTGCAGGGCGTTAGCGCTGCCGTGATGGCGCCGCAGGCACTCGCCTCGGTACAGACGATTTTTCCGGCAGCGGAAAAGTCATTGGCCCTGAGCCTGTACGGGGCTGTGTTTGGCCTGGCGTCAGTGATCGGCCAGGCGCTGGGTGGCGTGCTGATCGCGCTCGACCTCTTCGGCATGGGCTGGCGCGCGATATTCCTGGTCAACCTGCCAATTGCACTGCTGGTGATTGCATTCGGTATCCCCGTGCTCAAGGACACCCGTGCGCTGCAGGCAAGCAAACTGGACCTGGTGGGTACGGCGTTGTCGATGCTGGCCCTCGGCGCCCTGGTCGTGCCGTTGATCGAGGGCCGCGAAGCGGGATGGCCGTGGTGGGCGTGGCTGTCGCTCGCCGCTGCGCCTGTACTGGGGCGTTGTTCTGGCGCTACGAGGCGCGCCTGCACCGCGCCGGCGGAACCCCTTTGCTGACACCGGCCGCGCTGCAAGCCCCCGGGCTGGGCCGGGCGTTATCCATAGCGCTGTGCTTCTACGCCATTGGCGTGTTCTTCCTGTTGTTTTCGATCTACCTGCAAGGTGCACTGCATATGACCGCACTGCATGCCGGCCTGGTTTTCCTGCCGTTCGGCGCCGGCTTCCTGATCGGACCGCTCTCGGTTCCCCTGCTCAGGCGCGTGCTCGGCGGTTACGTGAACCCGGTAGGCATGGCGCTGGAGGTCATCGGCTTGCTCTGGCTGGGTTGGCTGATGTCAGTGACTCCCCCTGGCCTTGCCCCGCCCTTCACGTCCCTGGCGGTCATCCTGTTCCTAATCGGGCAGGGACAGGGCCTGGCCCTGCCGACGTTGATGCGCCTGGTCACGGGCCGGGTCGCACCGGCGTATGCCGGGATGATCGCAGGCATCACCAGCGCGACCTTGCAGATCAGCACCTCGCTGAGCGTGGCTGTCATCGGTGGCGTGTTCTATACCGTGCTGGGGGAGCAGGCAACCGCAGCCCGCATCAGCCACGCCTTCACGGTCGCCGTGCTGTGCATGGCCGCCTGCCTGGCTGTAGGGGTTGCCCTGAGCCTGACGTTGGCGCGGCAGCCGGCACCGCTGGCGGAGGCAGCGTCGATGCGCCCGAGCTGAGCGGCGGCAACCTGCTACCCTGCGCCGATCATGCTGGAGGCAAGGTCGGCCAGTGCACGCAGCCGGTCCAGTTGACGCATGTCGCGGTGATAGCCCATCCAGATGTCCCGCCCCGGTGGTGGCTGGTGCTCGTCCAGCAGCCGCAGGCCGGGTACCGAGTCGCCGAGCATACGTGGCAACACGGCGACCCCCAGCCCTTGCGCGCACATCTGTGCCTGAACCGTCCGGCTGCTGCTGGTGAACACGGTGCGGGCCTGCGGGTAACGCTGCTGCAGCCAGTGCACATCCGGGTAATGGGCCTGGGCAATGTTCATCAGGATCAACCCCAGGCCCTCGCCGTCCGGGTGTGGCGCTGGGGCATGCACTGCGGTGTAGAGCCCGTACGGCAAGGTCGTCAACTTGCGCTGGACGATGTCAGGCTCGGTGAAGGGCACGATCCGGAAAGCGATGTCGGCATCGCGGCGGGCAAGGTCGAACAGCCGATGCCCGGCAATGACTTCGGGCACGATCAATGGATACCGTCGTGCCAGTTCGGCCAGCACCGGCGACAGGACATGGCAGGCGAACCAGTCGGCCGAGGAGATGCGCAACAGCCCCTCCGGCTGATCGCCATGCCCCGCCAGGCGACGTTCGATGGCCAGCGCACTGTGCTCCATGGCCAGCGCCAGGTCGAGAATCCGCTCGCCATTGTCGGTGAGCACCAGCCCCTGGGCAGTGCGCAGGAAGAACGCTTGCCCACTGGCCTGTTCGAGCACCTGCAAGCGTCGCCCGACCGTCGGGTGACTGACCTCCAGCGCCCTGGCGGCCCCTCCCAACGAGCCACTGCGAGCAATCGCCAGGAAGATCCGCATGTCACTCCAGTCCATGCTGCCCTCCCGTGCCAGAATGAGTGATGAGGGTGCAACAATGACGGCGTGGCTGCAATCCCCTGAGCGGCTGCCATTCCTGCCCTCGAGGTAGCACGCGAGGGCTAAGAAGGAACATATCGGAAGAGTAATATGACAAACAGCAAAAAGCCGCAACACTGCACGATCTGCGCACGCCTACTCGACAATCCGCAAGATCCGCTATCAGGCAATACCGGCGGGGATTGCTGGGGATGCATAGGCGCTACCGAGGCGCAAATGGGATGCGCAGAGTCGCTCGAATACGTACGCCAAGAATACGAGGCAGGACTTCGGCCTGGCTGGATCGATCCGTTCAAGCCATGACTCGGAAGCTGCATCACGACGGCTTGGGTCCATAGCAGCCATTCGCGCCTGCTCCCGCCCTGAAGCGAGAACCAGCCGCACGTGAAATACAGCAGCGTCCGACACTCAATGCAGAGGTGTTCCTACAGCGTCCATAAGGACGGACTCAATAGACTCTGTCCCTGTTTCCTACGGATGCCCCGCTCCAGAAATAGCCTGTTGCACAGAGCACTTTGACTGCCAGCGGCTGGGACATTCATGGTGGAGGGGCGTACTGCTGGCCTTGTCAGCAACATGCCAAAGTAGCTGGGATCTGGGGCTACGATGCGCCATTGCGCGTGATCCAACCAACAGGTCGCCAAGCTTCCAGTGATGCGACCAATCGACTGCCATTGCGGTCGGTGGAAGCACGCTGAACTTGATGTTTCCCCCATACGGGCCTAGCCCGTATGGGCTGGCCCTCCTACTGAAATCTGGAGGTCAAATGAAAATGGAAACAGCTCTGTACAAGGCGATGGTTGCATCCAACGTCTCAGAGCAAAACGCTACTGCGCTCGTTGAAGCCTGGGAGAGAGATGTGACCTCAGTATTGGCAAACAAAACCGATCTCACAGAAGTTCGGAATGAACTGAAGGCTGAGATCGCAGAAGTTCGAAATGATCTGAAGGCTGAGATCGCAGAAGTTCGGAATGATCTGAAGGCTGAGATCACAACAGTTCGATCTGAACTGAAGGCCGAGATCACAGCAGTTCGCTCTGAACTGAAGGCGGATATCGCTCAGGTCCGCACAGAGCTGAAAACTGTGGAACTGAGCCTGCTGAAAGAGATGGCCAACCTGAACACCACACTCACCGTAAGGATGGTGGTCGTCATGACCGCACTGCAAGGGATTGCAGGAAGCTTGCTGTTCGCTGCACTCAGGTTCTTCAAGTAGGACCATCTGTTGTAACCACCCACGCGGGGAACACTCCCCGCCGGGCGAAGTGTTCTCCGCATTCTGTTTCTGAACCCGGAGAATCGCGATGCCCTGCTTTTGCACTTTCGAGCGTTGATCGCTCTTCTTTGACTGCGTCGGCCCTGGGCTGACTCGCTGATCCGAACGCTGGCCTCCTGTGAGGTTCGTTGTTCGTCGGCATCCACTTCATGGGCGTGCTACCGGTTGGCATCGCCCACCCATTACGCACTGCCCTGCCCCCTGATTTTTCGTCAGGTTTGTGGTGTGGCAGATACCCCACTTTGCTGTTCGCTCGTACCGGATGCTGATCGCGTTCGCGGTTTGCATTTCGGGTGCCTTGTGCGCCTGTGCCGGTGCATAGCCGCGGCCTGAACCTGACATCCATCCATAGGGATTTCCTTGCCCTATGGGGCGAGGTCCATCCCGCCCCTGAGGAGAGCTACATGGAAAAACCTGTGAATGTTCTACGGCTGCCGTTTCCGTTCATTCGTAACCCTTACCTACCCGGTACGGCGTTGCGACTGGATCGGTTCCAACGACAGTTCACCATTGTCTGTACGGGCGTGTTGAGCTTGCCCCAGGACGAACCGCACGTGGGGTTCTACTCCGTGTCGGGTGAGTACGTCGTGGGATATTGCGGCTTGCTTGAAGAGGCGATTGCGTTGTGCGAGTCGCGCTTTTACGAGCTGCATGCGTATCCAAAGCTCGGCGCCGTGGCCTCGTTCGATCCACGGACGGTGGAGGTCTACGACACGCTGACGAAGGTCTATCGGCGCAAGCCCATGGCCTGTGCCAGCGATGACGCTCGACGAGTGCTGTCCGGTGTCATTCAGGCATCGGAGATCGTGTGGCGACGTCCCTGCCGGACGGCAGCTGAAGTGTGGGCTGTTGGACAGCGGATGGCGGCGCTCTACGAGCAGGCGCACCAGGACATGAGCCAGGAGGCTTTTGAATCGGCCAGGAGGGCCCGCCGGGAAGCCATGGAACTCAGGGGCTTTCTGATTTCACCCAGATGGCGAGGGTTTGCCCTGCAAGCGCTCGACAACACAGGCGTCACCTGCTGCAACGCTTGACGCTGCAATCGTAATCGCTGTCACCGGGAAACCACTTCCCGGTTGGGGCAGGTGGTTTCTCACATTGAAGGAGAAATCAGATGCCCCGAATGAAGAAACAACGCGTTGACCAGGTAATGGAATATGGCATCGCGATCACTGCGCAGGTGTGGGACCAGGTGCTGCTGGATCCGGCCGATCGTCGGCGCTCGACGTACGAGAGTCGGTTGATGGATCTGTTTCAGGCAGTGGCCAGGGCCCACAACCAGAACCCTCAGGCGAGGCAGGTGGATTTTGCCCTGTCCTCCTCAGAGCAAAAGGAAGGTGCTCTGGCACTGACGCTGAGGCGAATGGATCCACCGCAGGGAGTGCCGTATTTGCTCCTGTCGCTCCAGGGAGAACCGGTCGAGAAATGACTGGGTTCAAGCTGTAGCGGTACCTCACTCCAGCCCGGCTCTGCCGGGCTTTTTCATGACCTCGCGCTTATCGATCTGGATTGGTATCAGCGGGCACTGTCGATGATGGAACCACCGTCGGGGGTGAGGCTTGAGCCAGTGATGAACTGGCTATCCTTGCTGGCCAGAAACAACACGACGGGGGCAATGTCTTTCTCTGGGGACCCATAGCGCCCCATCGGGTTGGTCGGTGCCGGTGCGTTGACCTCCGGCCCCCAGGTTTCAGCAACCGGCAGGACGTTGTTCACCGTAATCCCGTCGGCAGCCCACTCGCGCGCAGCGGTTCGGGTCAGGGCCCGTACGGCCTCTTTTGCCATGTTGTAGGGCCCATATCCCGCCAGGCCAGTGACGCCTGCCAGCGAGCCGAAGTTGATGATGCGGCCCTCCCCGCTGGCCTTGAGGTAGGGGTAGGCCGCCTGCATCGTCCTCAGGTAGGCGACAGGACCGATCTCGAAATTGCGCTGCAGTTGCTCCACCGAAAGGTCCAGGATGGAGGAAAACGGTGCGCTGGGATCGAAGGCATTGTTCACCAGGATGTCGATACCACCGTAGGCGGCCACCACCGTGTCCACGGCCGCCTTGATCTGTTCAGCGCTGCCGATGTCACAAGCCACGCCAAGAGCTGTGCCGCCAGCGGCAGTGATATCGGCAACGACCGCCTCCACATTCGCCGGGGTCAGTGAGAGAACGGCTACCTTTGCGCCTTCGGCTGCGAAGCGCTTTGCGGTAGCACAGCCAATACCGCGGCCGGCCCCCGTGACGATGGCGACTTTTCCGTTGAGTCTGGCCATGACTGGCTCCTTTCAGTTAGGGATGAATTGAGGTGTTGCCGCGACTACGCCATAGGGCGACGGGACGTCACGGGCGGCGTTTTGAGTGGTGAAGGAAACGATCAGGAGAACGAGACCAATGAGCGCCGGCAATACGCCTTTGGGTTTGTGCACGCCCAGGTGTGCCGACCCGGACAGCAAAAGGTGGAAGAACATGCCGGCATAGGCCAAATCACTCAGCGGCACGTTGATCCGCGACAGGATCGCCAACGGGCCGAGCACCTTCACAACAACCATGAAGGGCACCAGATAGCTGGCCGGATAGTTCAGCTCAGTCAGGGTCTGGTGCACCCAGTCCTTTTTGATGACGTACAGCGTCGCAGACATCAGGTAGAGAAGGCTCAGCAATACCGTGCTGATCCAATAGGCGTAGATCGCAGCCATGAGAGGACTCCAAGGGGTTCATATCGACTTGGCCCAAGGATGTTGTCTAAGATGAAATCCAACAAGTAGGATGAAAAAGTGATGCCTAGTATGGAAAACCAGACTAATGAAGCCGATGGGGTCAACATGCACGAGGAAATGCGTCGTGCTTTCGCGTTACTGTCGGGCAAGTGGAAACTGGAGATCATGTGGCTGCTCAACCAGCGAATCTATCGCTTCGGTGAGCTGAGAAAGGCCATCCCTGGCATCACCCAACATATGCTGACGGCGCAACTGCGCGAGCTGGAGGCGGACGGATTGGTGTCGCGCACTGTGTTTGCGCAAGTGCCACCCCGCGTAGAGTACGAGATCACGACCAAGGCCCGCGGCCTGGGCCCCACGATGCAGGCGCTAGCCGCCTGGTGGAATGAATACGGCAAGAGCGTGCCGGCCAAGCCCGTTGTGCGCGGGCGTCCAGCCAAAGCGGTGCCAGCATCCCAATAACGTCCCCGCTATCCGTGTAAGGTGAACGGCTTGAACATGAAGAGTATCGCCGGTCAGAGACGGGTCAGCGCCATCGAGTATGCAAGTGAGCAGCTCACGCTCTGCTGGCGTGTTCGTAGAAAGCTTCGAGGCCTGTAATGCGCTCGCCGCTGATCGTTTCAACGACGTCCTGAATGATCTGCGCGAACGTCTCTACGCTTGCATCAAGGGCCTCAACACAGGCCAGTCGGCCAGGTGACCAGTCCAGAATGGAGCACTTCGGGTACCTCTCCAACAGTCCAGCCAGCGCCGTCTCAGGTGGCAGAGCCTGGGTGTACATGACGTCAAAATACGGGGCGCTGTTTTCCCAGAGTGGATACACCAGAACCCAGGCATCAACTGGACTGGGGAAACGGAGAGTGACGTAGCGTGATGCCCACACAGGACCTTCACGCTTGATCAGGCGGATAACTTCCAGGATGGACCGGCAATCGGGCACCCGGACCTTGCCGTCGATGAGATTTACCACAACCGCCACCATGGCCGGGTTTTCGCAGGCGTAGCAGGAGGACTGTCCGGTTTCTCATAGAGCGCTTTCGCGATCAGGTGAGTCCGCTCAGCCTGTTCGTCCAGCCATTCCTGGGGGCCGATCCAGTGATCGTGCACCGCCTCAAGGAAAGCCCGTTCCAGAGGCAGTCCCGAGGCATCACCCATCACCGTGGCCCAGGCCTCACAGCGAGGACACCAGGCCGTTGTGTGGGTGAACCGAGTGACCTCGCTAGCGGCAAAGCTGGCGTAGCAGCCATAGCAGGCGCAGGTGCTGCTGCTTTCGATCTCGGCCTGATTGCGATTGGCATGTTCGTAGGCCGTGTAGGTATCACTCATTCCAGAAATCTCGTTTTTGCAGGTAGTGCGCCCACCCTACCCGCCTGTCCTTGAAATGCTCAATTTGCCCCTAGAGGAGCGACTCTCTTCGAGCGCCTGGCACCTGACATCAAGCTGCATGAAGGACCGGACGTGCGCCCGGAAGCCGGTGTTCATGCAGGCGTTTTCAATCCTCGAGGTTTTCGGCCAGGAAAGCGATCAGTTCCATGGGACTGCGGCTGTTGATCACATTGTAGATCGGGTCACGTTTGGACCGGGGCAGCTTCTTCACGCAGCTCTTGGCTGAGGCCCGCACGGCTTCGTCCGTACCATGGATACGGGCGGCCAGGAGCAGAATCAGGACAGCGTCGGAGAGGTTCATGAAGTCAGTGGCTCGCAGAATCTGAACGTGAATGTATCGGCGGGAGGAGCCGTTTCTGCAGGCGCATGCTGGGACAAGGCCCCATTGGCCTGAGTGGAGTCGCACTGTTCGTTATTTTCACTTGCCACTCACGCGTGGGCGATGGCGACTGGCTGATACGGTGCATCAGGTTCACCGACATCGTCTGTAAGAAAAGTCTGCGGCTACCCTGCTGAGCCGTAGCGGAGCGAAACGTTGTCAGTCTGCCCAGGATATACGCTCACCTATGCAGCACTCTCAGGATGAGCCATCCGGTGGACAATGCGCATTGGCATCGGATAATTTTCCCGACGGCCAACAAGGTGTTGGGTATTTTTCATCAATCCAAAAAATAGAGCTGACCATGGTACCTGTTCGTAAGCCCCAGCATTTAGGTGCGCTAAGGGAGGTTTTACACCCCCATGATTACCTACTCTGCGTCGACCTTGAGGCTACGTGCGATGAGGAAGCCAAGCCGGGAGAGCCTCCACGCCGACTGCTCGTGCATCGTGAGGATATGGAAACGATTGAGATTGGCTTGGTTGTGATCGACCTCTCATCGCTCCAGGTGGTCGACCACTTTCAGAGCTTTGTCCGGCCCACCCTGCACCCGGTACTTACCGACTTCTGCCGAAAGCTAACCACGATCAAGCAAAGCGATGTTGATGCTGCTCCTGGCTATGCCAGGGTTGCTCAGATGCTTGATGCTTTCCTAGAGGCCTACCCCAATTCAATGTGGTGTTCGTGGGGTGATTACGACTACAAACAGCTTCAGAAAGATGCCGAACGTTTACGGTGCAAACCGATGCTGGACGGTATGCTTCACACCAATTTGAAGAAATGGCACTGGAAAGTTTTCGAGTGCCGCGCGATGGGTCTGCAGCCTGCCGTGGAGATGCTAGGGCTCGAATGGGAAGGCACCTACCACCGCGGCATCGATGATGCCCGCAACGTGGCAAATGTGGCCATTCACCTGCTTAGCTGACCATGGTCAAAATGCATAGGGGCCCCGTTATCAACAGGGTGCCAGCACCGATTTGCTGACGATCGAGCGATGAGCCAGTCTGCGACAGCGCTTGTTCGGCCAACTGGCTTTTATTCGCCACATGCAGGTCGAAAAATTTACGCCGGGCGTGGGCCATGCAACCGATTTCGGTGATGCCTTGCTCGAAGCCGGCGTTGTAACCCGCGAAGTCATCGCACACCAACTTGCCGTTCCAGGTGCCCAGGATGTTGCGCGCATGTTCGCCGGCACGGCTGGGGCTGAAGTCGTAGGCCACCGCTTTCAATGCGCAGCATGGTGCCGTGCAGTAGGCCCAGACATACGCACGATGCGTTTTTTTCGACTGCCGCCAACATCTGCACCGGAGTTTCATCGGCATGGATGACCTGCCGGGCCAACACGGACTCGCGCACTACATCTACCAGCGGTTGCAGTTGTACGCCGGTTTGGCCCACCAACTGAGCCAGCGTCGAGCGCGGGATCGCCAAACCGGCACGGCCGAAGATCTTTTCCTGCCGGTACAGCGGAAGATGGTCGGCGAATTTGGCCACCATCACGTGAGCCAACAAGCCGTCGGTGGGTGTGCCCTTGTCGATCACCTGTGCCGGTACCGGCGCTTGAATCAGAGTTTCGCATTGGCGGCAGGCCCACTTGCCACGATCGACATCGCTCGTGCGACCGGCCGACACCGATAGAAGTGGTGACTGGCTCACTGGTATCAACGGGATTTGAACGAATGCAAGCCGACGTTGGGTACGACCAGCAGTGCTTACCCTGGCGAACAGGCGTCAGTCCGGGCCGATTGAGCATTACGCACACGAGAAGCAGCAACAGCGTAAGGCAATGCAAGAGGTTTCTTACATGCTTCCCGGAGCCCCCACGGCAGCGATATCTCAAGTTTCATACAAACACCCCACTGCGGAAAAAGCTTGTTGCAGAGCGTTTTTTGACAGACCTGTACCGGGGTAATCATTGTGCTGGGCGCGTACTGCTGAGCTTGTCAGCAGCATGCCAATGAACCAGGAATCTGAGGGCTAATCGGTGCCGTCGCCGCATGTGCCCTCAGGTCGCGATGCTATCCGTGTTGCGGCTCATGGACGTCTGCGACAGACGCGCTCCTTGATTTCGCGTGTCATCTTGAACGGAAACCCTTCGCCTTCGGGCGTTGGGTTCTCCACCCCTTATCACTCAGCAAGAGCGCAACGCCCGATTTCCCTCTCGAGCCTTTTCTGGTCCGTGTGCTCCGCTGCCTGGTCTGCATCACGACTAAATGGGCTCTCAACCGCCCCTGGGTAGATGGCTGAAAAAACCAATTCGTTTTTTCGTTTCCTCAATCGCACACTCGTTAGAGAACACGTTCACCATCATGTTGTTCCCTCCCTGAAGCCCACCCACATAGCGGCAGTGCTCGTCCCTGAAGGTCTTCCAAGCAGTCTGCGCCCTGATCAACTGCCCCTTGGTCTTTCTCGTATCCCAGTTATCTGTTTCAGGCAGCTCATCAAGGGCAGCCTCGTAGCTCGATTGCAGCTGTTGTTCCAGTATCTTGAGCTTCTCTCCCGAGCACTGTGCCACGCCTAGCGTAGTGTTCAGCGAGCATGTCTGGTCATCTGCAAACACGCTCAGACAACTGCCAATACCGAGCATGCTAAAAACCAATACAGCTCTCACTTTCACGAACACGCTCATCCCAAACCTCCCCCCTCTAAGATGCCTTGATATCCAGCAACGCGCACCGTTCCGATAACGGGGTGTATTGCACTACACCGACTGGGTAGATCAGTTTCATCCGACTATGGGTAGATACTCTTCAGGTCCAGGTTACCCAGACTCGATGCGAGCTGAGTGCGTGCGTTCTGCCAGCCGGCCAGGGCACTGATCTGTTGCTGTTGAGCGTTGGCCAAAGCCGTCTGGGTGGTGATGACTTCGAGAATGCCGGTCACCCCCTTGGCGTAGCGTGCCTGCGCCGCGTCGAAGGATTGCCTGGCACTCTCCAGCACCTGCTGACTGGTGCGCACGTTTTCGGTATCGACTTTCAGGGTCTGGTAATCCGTCCAGACGCTGGAGGCCACCTGCAGTTCGGCATCGTTCAGGGCCGCCTCCTTGCTCTCGGTCTGGGCTTGTGCACCGCGGACCTGGTAGGTCCGGGTGAAGCCCTCGAACAGAGGGATGTTCACCTGCAGGGAAACCGATCGATCCCGCACCGTCTCCCCCGTGAACTGCTGGCCGGCACCGGAGCTTTGGGGCTGGTTGTCGTAGCTGTATTTGCCGACGAAGCTGATCGTCGGCCGCCCCTGGGCACGGACCACCTGTTCGTTGGCCTGGGCTGCGGCCAGTTCGGCACGAGCGGCAATCAGTGAGGGGTGTCGTTGCTGGGCGGTCTTGAGCAGGTCCTCGACGGACTCTTCAAACGCCAGGTCCGGTGGGGCTACGCCCTCCTCTCCGAGCAGATGCAGGGCTAGATTAGGACGCCTTCCCATGTCGATCGCCACCTGCCCCAGCGCGCTTCTCCAGTCGCCTTCGGCTTTGTTGCGATTGAAGGTGGCCTGGTAATAGGAGGTCTGGGCTTGCAACTGGTCGCTGATCGCTGCCACCCCATGGCGAACGCGCAAGGCGGCAGCATCCAGCACCTGCTTGGCATCGGCTTCGATCTGCCGGGTCGCCTGTCGGTCCTTCTGCGCCACCAGGGCGGCGTAGTAGTCCTTCACGGTGCTGGCGAAGACCGTCTGCAGGGCATTGTCCTGCTCGGCCAGCGCCGAGGCGAGTTTGCTCTGGGCGTAGTCGACGCCTGCCGATCGGGCACCGAAGTCGTACAGCACCCAGTTCAAGGTCATGACGGCGTTCTGGAAATGGCTGTTGGACTGGATCACGAATGGATTGGACGAGGTGCCGTGGCTGGTCGAGCTGTCTTTGGCCTCCTGTAGCGTGCTGCTCAGGGTCGGCAGGTAGGCGGCCTTGGATACGCCCACCTGTGCGGTTTGTACCTTGACGTTGGCCCAGGCCTCGCGGGTCTTGGGGTTGTGGCACAGCGCACCGGAGACGATGTCCAGCAGGCTCAGGTCGACCCTGGAATTGTCCGTGCAGCCATCCACCTCGGGTGCTGAATCGAACATGTGGTTGGCGGCGGTGGCCGGCACATCATTGAACTGGCGCAGCGGATCGGAAGGTCCGAATCCCCAAGCCGCTGCCGGCCCCATTCCGATCACCAGCGCGAAGGTCACGCTCTGAGTGAACGACATCGCCTTACGAGTTTTCAGCATGCTTTGCGCACTCATCCTGGCCCTTCACTTCCTACTCAGATGATCGTCACGCCACGCGTGTTGAGTTCGGTATGGTTCCAGAAGCTGGTCGTCGCGTAGCGAGCAAAAAGATCTGGCGGAATGCAGAGTGGACGGGCCTGATACTCGACAGTTTTACGCACGGCGTGCAGGCCAGGCATCCCCAGTTGGGCATCGTATTCCGGCTCGTCGTACACCACGTTCTGCAGGTCATGTTCGAACCAGGGCTGCCCCAATTCGGCGTAAAGCCGCTCGAGGGTGCGCTGCGGCTCTTTGACCAGGTGATCGTATGGGACCAGGATCAGGCGCTTGGCCTGCTCGCCGAACCAGGCTTCGCGCAGATTGCTCCAGGCCAGGCCGATTAGGCCGGTGTCGGAGTTCATCAGGGTTTCGGCCCGGGCATAGACAGACGCGCCCGGCTGGAAGTTGAACATGCGCGACAGTTGCAGGGGATTCTTGGCGAGCATGCGCTCGATGCTGTCGATGATCCAGCCGACCTCGCGGACGCAGCAGATGATCCGTGACTGGGGGTACAGGGCTCCCCATAGCGCCGCCCGCCCCGTCCAGGTGCGGTTGGTGTCGAAGAGCACCCTGTCATCGGGCATGTCGGAAATCTGCTCGGTGTAGTAGGACTCGACGACCGCGCGCAGGATCGTTGCGCGTTTATGGTCATCGAAAAAGCCACCGAACTCACCGCCGCACATCTTGGCATGCGCGGCCCCCACCAGTGCGGCAACCGGACTGGTAATGGCGGCAGAAAATCGTGGGTTCTGGCGCAGCAAGGCCGACAAGAGCGTCGACCCCGAGCGCGGCAAACCCGATATCGCGTGAAACTGAGTAGCCAAAGGGCACTCCTTAGGCGTTTTCGACTTCGGAACAGCACGCCGAAATCACCGTACGCTGACAGGCGACACCCCTGGCGGCTGATCGCCGTCAGGGGTATCGATCGGTTGATGGAAGGACGTGGTCGGGCAATCAAGCCGCGTGAGAAGACGCGCTCAGTGTCACCTTCTGGTCTGCCAACGAAGGCGGCAACAACGTGGTGTCAGCCACCCCACCGTCAGCACCAAACGTGGACATCGCCTGAATCAGCTGGCTCACGCCGCTGCCGCCCACTGGCGAGGTGTTGGCGCTGCCGCCATAGAGCGACCCGATACCCGCCAAGTCGGTCTGATCCAACGTACGGTTGCTGGCGGTGAGCTGGTAGTTCATCACCGAGTTCTGGTCAGCGTTGTCCGCCAGGCCCAGGGCGTGACCGATTTCATGTAGCAGCACTTGGGAAAGCGTGGCGTCGGTGCCGGCATAGGTCTGTTGCCCATCGGCGCCGGTGGTCAGTGTGTCCTGCGCCGTGTCTTCAACTCGAATGATGGTGCTCGACTCCAACTGGCCGGCTTTGGCCTGATAGCTGGTGTAGCCAACCACACCGGTGTTGGCGCTATCGAAATCGCCAAAGCCGATCCGGATATCAGACTGCGCGGAGTCGGTCACCTCTTCGAACGTAACGCCTGGCATCGCACTGGCCCAGGCGCCAAAGGCCGCCTGCACAACAGACGCCTCAGCACTGCCCATGTAGCCAGAGAACGGAGCAGCCTGGGTTCCGGGGCTGTCCGCCAGGCTCCAGGTGATGACCTGCTGGTCCCACTTGGCGCCTTCCAAGACGGCAGAGCCGGAGCCTGCGGTGGGCGTCAACGCTGCAATGCTGGCTGCCTGGTGCTGGGCCGCCTCCGCCGATTGCGCGGCGGAGAAATTACCGTGGCTCAGGTCGTATTGCGCGATAGAACCAATGTCGGCCCCAACACGAGAGGACACCAGGGACTGCGTACCGGCAAAACCGTATCCGCCCCCCTCATCCCCACCACCGTAGCTGCCCGGCAGGTCCTCCCCGGGGCCGCTACCGGTGTAGCCGTAACCACCAATGATGTCGCCCGAACCGTCAGCGCCGGAGTAGACGGTGTCGGTTTCAACACCGCTGCCGCTCCAGTTGTAAACGACAGAGGTGCCATCAGCGCGGTCATCGATGATGCGGTCATTGATGCCGGTCGCGGAGAAATTATCCTTGTTGCCCTGGACGACCATCGTGCTGTTATCGCCCAGAAGGGTGATCTGATCCGATGACCCTTGTATCACGTTCCCCGAGCCATTGATCGATACGGCTTTCCCGAAGCTGACGGTAAGGGTGTTGTTGCTACCGGACAGCACATTGGAGGAACCGTCGAGCGTGATGTTGCTGTTGTTCGCGGAGATCGCGTTGTTGTTGCCTGTGACAACATCCGTGGCATTGCTATACCGGTTGCTGATGGTCAGGCTCTGCCCATTGGCCGAAATCGCGTCACCCGACCCCGTGATAACAGACCCATCACCCAGGACGCTGATGTTATTGTCGCTGGCCGAGATACTGTCCGAGCCGCTGGCCGTGATGTCGTTACCATAGCCTACGACGTTGACCGCTGCGCTTGTATCGAGAAAGACTTGGTCGCCTTTGGCATTGATAGTATCGGTGCTGTACTCACTGCCCCCCGTGGTCCCAATGTGGATAAGATCCCCAGTGCTGGCATTGATGGTGTTGTCGCCCCAACCATCGCTGATCAACGCGACATCGCTGCCCAGTGTAATGCCATGGCCATAGCCATTGAGATTGACTGAGCTGCCATCTCCGAAGCTGAAGAAATCGTAGTAACCGACCACATTCTCGTTTGTGCCAGTCATGGATACAGCGGCATGGCTAGCCGACAGGGTTTCGTTCGAGCCCACCAAGGTCACGGCACTGTTATCGGCCGACACCGTGTTGCCGTCACCCGTGATGACGTCGCTGGCACCACCACCGGCATTGGAGATAGACAAACTTTCGCCACTAGCGGTGATCGCGTCACCCGCACCGGTGATTGCATCGCCACCGCCCACCAGGTCCAGCGTGTCGTTACTGGCGATGATGTTGTCGCTACCGTTGGCAGTGACGGTGTTGCCACTGCCCACAACGTTGAGGGATGAACCGCTGGCCAGACTGATGTTCTGGTTATCATCCACGTAAAGCTTATTGGTGAAGTAGTAGTCAGAGTTAACTGTTGCCCCAATAGACAGCGTGTCGTCCGAGGTAGCGTAAATCGTGTTGAAACCGTCACCAACGCTGCTCAGGCTCGAGCCTGCTCCCAAGGAGATCGTGTCGCCGTAGCTCGTCACCGATGCCGTGGTGTTAGGACCGAAAGTGACCGAGTTGTAGTTACCTGAGACGGTTTCGTCCGTACCGGTCAGCGACAAGGTGTCAAAAGTGCCCGTGACCGACTCACCAGCACCCGCAAGGGTTACGGCACTGTGGTCGGCCGACAGGGTGTCGTTGTCGCCAGTGACGACGTCACTTGCAGCGCCATTGTTCGAAATCCACAAGCTGTCGCCGCTGGCGGAGATTGCATCACCACCACCGGTGATGGAGTCGTTGCTACCCAAAATGTTCAGCGTGTCGTTGCTGGCTGTTACAACATCCCCACCATCCACTGCCAGGGTATTGCCGCTACCCACCACATTGACCGAGGCGCCGGTACCCAGCGTGATGCTCTGGTTATCATTGGCGTACAGCGTATCGTTGAAGTAGTAACTCGAGTTCGCCACTGCATTCAACAGCACGGTGGAATCGGAAGCTGCGTAAATGGAGTTGAAACCGCTGCCGGAACTGACCAGGCTAGAACCGGCACCCAAGGTCACCGTCGCCCCGTAGGTATTGAGAGACGCGCTATCCCCCTCCCCGATGCTCAACGAGTCGTAGTTACCCGATAGGTTATCACCCGATCCCTCCAAGGTGAGCACGCTGTTATTGGCCGAAATGGAGTTGCTATCCCCCACGACAATATCGCTCGCGCCACCAGCTCCCATCGTAATACTCAGGCTGTCATTACTGGCGTTGATGGTGTCGCCTGCACCCGAAATTGAATCGCCCGAGCCCAGGAACGTGAATGTGTCGTTGCTGCCGTACACTGAATCACCGCCGGCACCCGTGATCGTATTTCCTGCCCCGACAATATTGACGTAGACGCCGCCGTCCAACGTTATGTTCTGGTTGTTGGAAACGTTCAGCGTATCGGTGTAGTAAGAGTCATAGCCGATGGTGACCTTGTCGTCAGAGGTCGCGGTGATGGTGTTGGAACCGTCACCATCACTGGTCAGTGTCGCACCGGCGCCCAGGCTGATTGAAGCGCCGTAGGTATGCAAGACAGCCGATGCAGCGTCGTCCAGCGTGATGGTCTCAAAGTTGCCAAAGACAGACTCGCCGGTACCAGAGAGTTCAACGGTGTCGCCGCTCCCAGTGACAGACTCACCCGATCCCTGCAAGCTCAACACACTGCTGTTGGCCGAAATGGAGTTGTTGTCACCGATCACAACGTCTGCGGCACCACTGGCTCCCCCGGAAATGAACAGCGAGTCGTTAATGGCCGCAATCGTGTCACCGGAGCCGGTCACCGAGTCGCCTGAGCCGAGGAACGTGAACGTATCACCGCTACCCGAAATGGTGTCACCGCCGGCACCTGTGAGCGCGTTGCCCGTCCCGACCAGGTTGAGGTAAACACCACCGTCCAATGCGATGTTCTGGTTATTGGAAACGATCAGCGTGTCGGTGTAGTAGGAGTCGTTGCCGATGGTGAGCTTGTCGTCAGCGGTGGCAGTGATGGTGTTGGAACCGTCACCATCACTGGTCAGTGTCGCACCGGCGCCCAGGCTGATTGAAGCACCGTAGGTATGCAAGACAGCCGATGCAGCGTCGTCCAGCGTGATGGTCTCAAAGTTGCCAAAGACAGACTCGCCGGTACCAGAGAGTTCAACGGTGTCGCCGCTCCCAGTGACAGACTCACCCGATCCCTGCAAGCTCAACACACTGCTGTTGGCCGAAATGGAGTTGTTGTCACCGATCACAACGTCTGCGGCACCACTGGCTCCCCCGGAAATGAACAGCGAGTCGTTAATGGCAGCAATCGTGTCACCGGAGCCGGTCACCGAGTCGCCTGAGCCGAGGAACGTGAACGTATCACCGCTACCCGAAATAGTGTCACCGCCGGCGCCTGTCAGCGCGTTGCCCGTCCCCACCAGGTTGAGGTAAACACCACCGTCCAACGCGATGTTCTGGTTATTGGAAACGATCAGCGTGTCGGTGTAGTAGGAGTCGTTGCCGATGGTGAGCTTGTCGTCAGCGGTGGCAGTGATGGTGTTGGAACCGTCGCCATCACTGATCAGGGTCACACCATCGCCCAAGGTGATCGAAGCCCCGTAGGTGTTCAGCGTGGCAGAGCCACCATCATCCAGGTGGATGGTATCGAAGTTTCCTGACACGGATTCGTTGCTGCCAGAAAACTCCAGGGTATTGCTGCCCCCAATGATGGACTCACCGGAACCATCCAGGGTCAGCACACTGCCGTTGGCCGAAATGGAGTTGTTGTCTCCGATGAGCACATCGCTCGCTACACCGGTTCCCGTAGAGAGAGTCAGGCTAGCGTTACTGGCGTTGATGGTATTGCCAGCGCCTGTGATCAAATCGCCTGAGCCCAGCAGGGTTAAAGTGTCGTTGCTCCCTGCGAAGTAATCGGCACTACCGCTGATGGTAGCACTGACCCCCTGCCCCAATGAAAAGGTACTGCCGCTTGCGCTAATGGCTTCCCCGATATCGCTGTCAGCAATATTGACTGTGCCAGCTCCGGCCAAGGAGAGCACATCATTGTCTGATCCTGATGCCAGTGTAATCGTATCGTTCGCACCGGCCCCGACTGAGTCTTCGCTACCGGCGATAGTGGCCTTGGCCCCTTGCGCAACATCAACAGAACTGTCGCTGAGGTTTGCCGTTGCAGAACCACTCTCGACTTTCAGGGTGCTCCCATTGCCCAACGTGACATCTTCATCGGCACCCTGGGTGGTGACTTGGTTGTTATCACCACCGATGATCTTGACGTTGTCGCCATCAATGGCAACACCGTTGCCTGTTCCCATGGCCACAGAGCCACCAGTGGCGTGAACTTCAATATCGTCGTCTGCACTAGCGAGGATCACCTCGCCGTTTTTCATCATGGTCAGGACATCCCAATCCGAATCGTTTGACAGACTGACTTTCGAGTCTGAGCCGGCGGTTATGTCGTTATGAGAGCCATTGACATTGGCTGATGTGTCATCGGCGATCGATAAATTTGCGCCAGAAAGATTAACGTTGGCATTATTTCCTGCCACATTCTCACTAACAGAACCATTGCTATCTTGAGTACCCGAAGTGGAGTTCAGCACCGAGCCAGTATTGCTGTCTGTGACTGTGCTATCAAACGTGCAAGAGCTACCGTCGGGGTTATAACTGATCGTGGTCGTAGTCGTGGCTGCCGTACCACCCACATTGCTCTTCTCCGTTACGACTTCAGATAATAACGTATCCCGATCAGCGTCTGTGTACGTCTGTATATCTTGACCAATTACAGTACCGTTATCATCCTTGATACTTGTGGTCACCGTTAGACCATCTTCACTCACTGATGAATTTTCCTGCCCAGCCGAAGAACCCTGCATCTGCGACGAGATCATCTGGGAAGAAATCCCGAGATTTTCTGGCGTATAATCAGCATTTATAATTTTGGTCGTTTGATCAACAGTCGTATTGTGACGCAGGTATGAGTAATCGAGAAAATTCGTTAAAATATCGATACCGGAATTCTGCAAAGGAACTGTCACACTCGTGTATAAATCGTGACCCGGCAGATAGTTTCTAGCCAAGCTCCCTTCATCGTATCCGGCATACCACTTATTCAGATTCTTATACATAATCTGAATTTGTGCATCGGATTCATTTATGGCCTGTTCCGCCGATAGGCTTGACAAAGGATTATCAGGATTGGCAATTACAAAATTATTCCAAAGTGGTTCCCATGAGGGTGGCTGAAACTGAAAAAGCCCCGTAGCAGAGTGACCATCCGTGTGCATATGCTCACCAAGCGATGACTCTGAAAATGCAATCAGAACGGCCGACTGGATGACAATTGCTGGCTCTCCGGCCTGGATACCCGCAGCTATAATTTGATTGGCTACGTCCAGTTGATTAGCGTTCAAGCCCGACATGCTATTTGCCATGCTACACTCCTTGCACCTATAAGAATTAATCAGTTATCAACCTTTAATCCAACATTGATCTCGCCGGCCTCCAGTCGAGTACCATCAACGTAAATCTCATAGGTCATTTTTCCAACAGCACATGAACTCGTTAAATGCGCAGGCCGACCAGAACCGTCAACAAAATCGTCTGGAAATTTCGCCTTGGGTGAAGACCCCGAATTATCAGAGAACTTCTCCGCAGTATATGTATAGAGAGTACGCTTAACGACATACTTTAGACGATAGGGGGGATGCGCACTTATTTTATCCCATGCAGAAAAATCAAATTTACTGCAAACGCTCGTCACCCACAGAGGATTATTGTCACCTGGGGAAGAATCAGCGCAGGCCTCATGAGAAGTGAAAACTGCCAAGATCAATAGCGCTTTCCAGCAGCCTCGCAGAGAGCCTGCAGGCCGCCTCATGACTTTCATTAGACGACCTTCATGCGCACCATAAAAAAACTCATCCTCATTGCTGCTCAGGGACGGCGCTGGCTTTATCACTACTTCATCTCCTATACCGCTCTTAAACCCCCCATCTCTTCCCGGAAAAGTTTAAAAGCAAAACCCCCATTAATAAAAAAACTCACTCTGAGGAACCGTCAGATAGAATGAGTTTTATCGTTCTCTCAGTGCCTCGCTTTCGTACCTCAACAGCGGTGTCAGCAGGTATTCGATAATCCGCCGTTGCTCGGTCTTGATCTCCACCGAACTGGTCATCCCCGGCTCCAACGGAATGCTCTTGCCGTCAGCGAGAATTTGGTGCGCACCGAGTTCGATTCGGGCTGGATAAACTAGTCCCAGCTTGTCGTCCTTCACCGAGTCTTGCGAAATCGACATGACCCTGCCGGCGATCGTCCCGTAGTGGGTGTACGGAAAGGCGTCCAGCTTGATCTCGGCCTCCTGCCCCGGCCGGACAAAACCAATGTCCCGGTTGAGAATCTGCGCATCGACTTCCAGCCCAACGTCGTCCGGAACGATCACCAGCAAGGCCTGGGCAGGTGTCACCACCCCACCGATGGTGTGCACCGCCAGCTCCTGGACGGTACCGCTCACGGGAGCGGTCAGGTGGGTTTGGCCCTGGCGTTGCCGGGACTTGGTTTCATCGCCTTGGTCCTGGCCCAACTGCTGTTGCGCCTGATTGAGCAGGTCGAGTTGTTCACGACGAAACTGGGCGATCGCCGTATCGATATCGTCGCGTTGTTCCTGGATGGTGGCTTGCAGCTCCTTGGCATAGCTCTGCTGCGCGGCCAGTTCCTGCTCCTGCTGGATGCGCGCCTGCATCTTTTCCAGGTACGCGTGCCGTGGCACATAGCTTTGCTGCAGCAGGGTCTTGTAGTCCTCCTCCTCCGCACGGGTCATGGGCAAGGTCTGCTGCAGGCCGCTGATCTTGTGCTGAGTGGTCTGCAGCTCCTGCAGGCGCTTTTGCAGTTCCGAACGCAGGCCCGTGAGCTTGCTGCGCTGTTCGTAGAAGGCACTTTCGGCAAAGCGCTGGGTATCACGCTGGCGGTCTTCGCTCGCATCCTGCACCGCCTCGACCACCGGCGCCCGGTTGGTCGTTTGGGTATCCAGCAAGGCCTGGGCACGATTGATCACCAGCATCGCGTCGATTCGAGCCGTTCTGGACTTGCTGACATCGGCGGTGGCCTCAGTCGGGTCCAGGTCGATCAGCGCCTGGCCCTGGGTCACGTGCTGACCATTGTCGACCATGATCGCCTTGACGATTCCCGCCTCCAGCGGCTGGATGGTCTTGCTGTTGCCATTGGGCACGACCTTGCCCTCGGCCACCGCCACCACATCCAGCTTGCCGACGATGGACCAGATCAGGGCGATCGCGAACAGCAGCATCAACATCCACATCAAGCCACGTCCTATGGGCGATGCGGGGGTTTCGAGCACCTCCAGTGCTGCGGGCAGAAATTCGACCTCATCGCGCCTTCGCTGCACACTGCTGCCCTGGGCCTTCTCTGCTTCGAGGGCCGCACGGGCAATGTCGCGGTAATGCCGCAACCGGGGGAACAAGCGATCAAGCAGCGACATGGAGATGCCCCGTCTGGTGGCGCCACAGCGAGGCATAGCGGCCGTTCTGTTCGAGCAGTTCCTCGTGGCTGCCCTCTTCGACGATGGCGCCCTTCTCGACGGTGATGATGCGCTGAGCGATCCTGACGGCAGACAGGCGGTGGGCGATGATGAACACCGTGCGCCCCTTGCAGATCTTGTGCATGTTGCCGTGGATGATGGATTCGGACTCGGCGTCCAGCGCGGAGGTGGCCTCATCGAAGATCAGGATCTTCGGTTGGGTCGCCAGGGCCCGGGCAATTGCGATGCGTTGCCGTTGCCCACCGGACAGGCCTGTACCCCGCTCTCCCAGTTCAGTGTCGTAGCCCTGGGGCAGTTCCAGGATGAAATCGTGAGCGCCGGCCAACTCCGCAGCTTCGACCACCTGCTCGAAGGCCATGCCGGGCGAAGCGAAAGCGATGTTGTCGCGCACCGTGCCCTTGAACAGCATGTTCTCCTGCAGGACCACGCCGATCTGCCGGCGCAGTGACGCAGGATCGAGCACGGACAGGTCCATGCCATCGATCAGCACCCGTCCGCGCTCAGGTGAGTAAAGGCGCTGTATCAACTTGGTCAGGGTGCTTTTGCCTGAGCCGGAGGGACCAACGATACCGATCACGCTGCCGGCCTGGGCCGTCAGCGAGAGGCCACGCAGGATCTCGGGGCCATCGGCGCGATAGCGAAACACCACGCGGTCGAAGACCACCTCACCTTTCACCGGTGGCATCGAGGCTTGCCCGGCAGATGCGCCGGACTCGGCCTTGTTGTCCAGAATATCGCCCAGCCGGGCCATGGACAGCCGTACCTGCTGGAAGTCCTGCCACAGTTGTGCCAGGCGCAGGATGGGGCCACTGACGCGGCCGGAGAGCATGTTGAAGGCGATCAGCTCACCCACCGACAGATCGCCCCCGATCACCAGTCGAGCCCCGAACCACAGCAATGCCGCCGTGGTGAGCTTGCTGATCAGGGAGGCCACCTGGTTGGCCGAGCTGGAGAGGTTGGAGGCCTTGAAGGCGCTGGAGACATAGGCCGCCAGTTGCTCCTCCCAGCGCCGTTGCATCAGAGGTTCGACAGCCATCGACTTGAGGGTTTCGATACCGGTTACGGACTCGACCAGAAACGACTGGTTTTCCGAGCTGCGACGGAATTTCTCATCGAGCCGCGCCTTGAGCACCGGCGTCACCAGCACCGACAAGGCGACGTAGCACGGCAGCGAGACGAACACGATCAGGGTCAGCCACGGCGAATAGGTCAGCATCACCGCGAAGAACACCAAGGTGAAGAACAGGTCCATCGCCACCGTCAGCGCATTGCCGGTGAGGAAGTTGCGGATGTTTTCCAGTTCGCGTACCCGCGCCACGCTGTCGCCCACACGCCTGGCCTGGAAGTAGGCCAGTGGCAGGCCCAGCAGATGGTTGAACAGGCGAGCCCCCAGCTCAACGTCGACCCGGTTGGTCGTGTGGCTGAAGACGTAGGTACGCAGGCCGCCCAGCAACGCTTCGAACACCGAGATGGTGACCAGGCCGAACACCAGGACATCCAGGGTCGACATCGACTTGTGCACCAGCACCTTGTCGATGACCACCTGCATGAACAGCGGTGAGACCAGTCCAAACAATTGCAGGAAGAACGACCCGGTCAGCACTTCCAGAAACTGCTTGCGGTACTTGACGATCGAGGGAATGAACCACGACAGGTCGAACTTCCCACCGCCTTGCGCCAGCACCGCACGCGAGGTGATGAGGATCAAACGACCGGACCAGACTTTTTCGAAGTCACTCATGCTGATCTGGAAGGTCCGCTGCTGCACTTCGTCGTGCAGCAGGACCTGCTCGTTTGCGCATTTGGCCAGCACCAGAAAGCGGCCATCCCCCATCTCGACAATCGCTGGCAACGGTGTCTGTGCGAGGCGACTGATCTGGGTATGGGTGGCACGGGCCTTGAGGTCGATCTGTCGAGCCAGGCGCACCAGGGTCAGGGTGTCGACCGGCTTGGAGAGCCCGGACAGGTGCCGCAGACGTTCAGCGCTGACCGCCACACCCGAAAGTTGGGCAATGACCACAAGCGAGGCAATGCCGCTGTCGCCCTGGGTGATTTCAGCGGGATGGGGAGCCCTGTCCATTGATGCGCTTCCTGACACAAAAAATCCCTAGGTCAGCATGCCTGCCTGACTTCGTAACTGACTCGATACTTAACAACGCTTCAAGGGTTCTGACTGAGGGCAACCGTTAAATTAAAGGCTGAACAAAGCCCTCTTCCCCCGGTTTTAATCAGGCTTTGGAGTGTTATCAAAACGCCATATTTCTATCAGGCGGCACGGGGCTTTTCCTGCGAATTTTCTCGCAAGAACAGTTTTTAACATTTCCATTCAGCCGCGGTTCAGCATGAGATAATTAGATGAAACTTCAGGAGCTACTACATAAATTGGAATAGTTTTTGCTAAATACGAACAATGAAATTTTCCAAATTTGGAAGATGAAATTTTTTTCATCTTTCGATAGCGCCGGCAGTCTGTGCATCCCCCACAAACCTGCCGCCGACCGACAGGTAAAATCGCTTGAGGGCGACATCGCGGCAACGCCCTACCGCTGTCGTCCGCCTTGCCGCACACTACCCACTCACCCGCCGCAGGATGGAGTCGCCACGATGCGAATGACCGCAGACACCCGGGCACCCGAAATTCAGAGACTTGAGCATCTGCTGGAGGGGATGAATTACACCGTCTGGGTAGGCATCTACGGCCCCTTTGACGCCGATCGCTCACTCGAGGAGCAGCTATGCCACTCGGTCAGCCAACACAGTGTCGTGGGCAGAGTGACACCCGTGTCTGCCATTGATGTGCGCAGCGAGGTACTGGAGCACCTGCTGCACTCGGGAGATGGCGGCTATGGGCCGGTGGATCTACCGGGTAAGCGCTTGGAGATCATCCGTTTGGCCGAGGCACTGCTCAGCCGTGTGCGCCTGGACCAGGCCGACACCCTCAGCTCGTTCTGGCTCGCCGAAGGTCATCCGGCTTACCCGGTGTGGTGGGATTTTGCCTTCGACATTCACGCTGACGGGCAGCGATGGATTCTGATGGGCAGTGCCAGTGACTGAGGAGCGCGAAACGTAGCGTCTTGCCTTGATTACGGCCTGTTTCTGCACACAAACACAGCAGCAGCCGACAGATTGGGCAATTGCACTCCACTCGACCACCCGTTTGCATTGCCGCTGACCGGTCATTTGCATTCGACTTGACCAGCTGTTTGCATCGGATCTGATCAGCGCAAACGGAGCATCTTGAGCGGCAGCTGTCGACCTATAACGATGAAACAAGTGGCGTTGCGTAGCAACGTCCGGCGCCGAAGGCGCGAACTTGATTGGCATGTTATGCATTTTTTCTGCTCGACGTAAGCATTACAAGCTGGCCTGCATATGCTGCTTTAGAAACTTTTGAAATGAAGTTGGGGCCAACGCCCTCAGCAAGAAATTCTATTTCTTGAAAGTCTTCGCCTACGACGGTGGCTCGCAATAATTCTGTGATTCCTGAAGAGAGCGCAAGCCAGCTTGTGGCGACATGTGATTGACTGCAAGAGATGCAGCGCAAAAAATAACTGCCATGCTGAACGAAAGCCCTTATATCTGAAGACGTGCAAAACTCACACTTTAATTTAATACATTGCTCAGACATTGAAAATTCCCTGTAGTGCATAGCACGAAATTAAGAGGTACACTGAAAGCGCTTCCCGGCGAGCGTACTTGAATGCCTTGCTATGCATTCCTTCGCCGAGTAAGCGGGAAGACAAATGGCTTTTCTTGAATTAAATTTATTTCGTTTAGCTTGTACTTTAACCTAATATCACTACAATTAAATTGTCGAATTAGATCCTCCACCTCAATATTACTTAACTCGTAACTCCAAGGCTGAATTATAGAGCCGCCCCTGACTTTATCGAAGCCATACTTTCTCCCCATGGCTACGGTGATAGTATTTTCAACCTCTGTAACCCAGAAACAATCGCCAATCGTTCTAAAAGCCGCATGCAAATGAGTTGCTTTTCTTTTTCCCGTGAGGCCTCTCTCCATATATTTGAAAGCGCCCTTTTTCTTTAATGTAGAGTAAGGGCTTTTCTTACCATGGCTTCGCAGCCTTGATCTCAACCCCTTAGCTGTGCCCACGTACCATGAGTTCAGTTCAAGCTTCAAAATATAGATATACCAGTTTCTAATTTCTTCACTCATTTTGCCGGAATCAAATTGTGCATAACGATTAAGCTAATTTATCTGAGACACTACTCGATTCGCACTGAGCGTGTCTATTGCAAGTGGGTTACGCCACACGGTAGGAATAGGTCTGCTGAGGTCGAAGCGTCTTATGCAGGCGTCTACCGGAGCGAAGAGTAGCCCAAAACGTCCGCTCTTGGCCGAAAACGGTCGTTTGTGAGTGGCAGCGGCCCATAGCAGCCGTTCGTGACCGTCCGAGAGATACATTGAAGGACCGGGACTGCCGTTTCCGTTCATTCGCAACCCCTACCTACCCGGTACCGCGTTGCCACGTAAATTTCGGACCGGAAGCTGAGCACGCAGTTGGCTTGGTTATAACATTTTTCCCTTGAACAGCCCCAAGCCAAGTCGCGGCAACACAAGTCAGAATTCTCTTCTTCCGCCTAGCAAATCAAATAGCCCCTTGGCATGCCCAGAGTGCTTCTCCTTGAGCTTAACGTACAACTCAAATGCTGCTTTAAGATAAGAAATACCATAAGGGGTGTTCGAGTCACGAAGCAGCCTGAAGACGTCCGAGTCAAATTTAATATCACGAACCTTTATATGAAAATCACGATCTCGACAACCAAAACCGTCACGAACTTTACTCTCGAGCGTCTTGTAAACCTCAAGAGGTGGAAAATCCCAACTACCGCAAATCCTATTTGCCGTACTAACTATACCATGAGCAACCCTATTACCACTTGACTTATCATTGACATGAAAAAACGCCATCCCCCTACTATCTAACATCATAAAATCATACGTCTGGCAAATGTACTCATAGTGATGAGCCGGTGTAATTTCCGAGTCCACCCCAAGAGCATTGAAAGTTTTCTCCAAATAAGGAATTAGCAAACCTCTTTCGACCACCGCAGAGTTTTGCTCATACGACAAGGCAACAATTTTTTCATCCCCTGACGGATCCCAATAACGACTCAACAACTCAGCCTGCACGCCAGGCTCCTCTCTAACGATGTAAAGAGAAACAAAATATTCCTGAAAAGACCTATGAGAATAAGCAACCTGCAACCCATCCTCAACTAACAAACACGTAGAACCCAACAGATCTTTCAAAAAATCATTACGATCAAAATCAAGCTTTAAATCGAGATTCTTCTTACTTCCCTCAATATAATCCAAACAATCAACTCTAGACATCCTAAAGAGCCGCTTGTCATAGGTAATCAACGAGAACAGCGAAAACACCTTGGAGAAATCAAGAATATCTAAATCGGTTGCTCTTTCCCTTGAATACGCCCCTTTGGCAGCATCGTGCCTCTGAAAGAGCGCCTCATACGCCTGACTATAAAAAAGGCTTAACTTTCTTGGAACATCCGCATTCTGATTATATGTAAGTAGCATAATAGAAAGGAGCAAGGGATTTGACAAAAATGACTTATGCTCCTCATACAGTCTTTCATCCAACTCCTTCAAGAACCTTCTCTTCACCTCCTCATCCACTGGCAATTTATCAACCAATGAAGCAGCCGTCCCCTTACTCAAGGGCTCAACACAAAAAACACTGAACTGATTCCAGCCTTTAAAAATTTCATCCGGCCTCGAGGAAGTTATAACCGGGCACCCGGAGAACCTTGAAGAAATCTCCTTGATATAACCACCAACCTCTCGACGACGCCCCTCAACAAGCTCATCAAAACCATCAAACAAAAAACAAAACTTCCCAGCCTTCATTGACCTGGAGACAATTTCACCCTCTACATCAAACCCCCCATTCTCCAGGACATAAAATATATGTTCCTCTAACGTTCGCGGGGAGTCATTTAAATCTCTCAGCTCAATGAAAACCGGTACGTACTGCCCCACCTTAATACAATCAAGGAAAATGTGACGCATAAAGATAGATTTACCACACCCACCAGTACCGATAACGACTACGCGTTCACTCGAACTTATGCATTGCAAAAACCCCGGGCCTTCAAGAGAAGTCCCCCCGCAAGAAATATCTAACGGGGCATAATAATCATAAAAGCCTGTCGGCTTATCCGAAACAAAAAAAGACTTCACCTTAGAAAGTTTGCTACGCGCATTCAGTATATACCTTTCGTAGGCTTGAAAAGTTTTTACTCTTTTATTTTCGTCGAATGCCTTATACATCCCCTTGCCAAAATTAAACAAGTCATCAAACCGAGAATTCAAAATCTCCACAGCAACTTCCGTTTCACTCACAGCAGACTCTCCTCTCAGCCCGAAATAATATCATTTTGAGATCACTCTAATGATAGAAGCATATTTCACCCTTTATGCACAAGAACAAGACTCTTCATTTACATATGAAAGCCTATGCCCCCTACCTAGCCGGTTCGGCGTTGCGACTGGACCGGTTCCAACGGCAGTTCACGATTGTCTGTACGGGAACGCTGAGCTCGCCGGAGGACGAACCGCACGTGGGTTTCAATCAAGTGTCGGGGGGAGTACGTCGTGGGGTATTGCGGCTTGCTTGAGGAGGCGATTGCGTTGTGCATGTCGCGCTTCTATGAGCTGCATGCGTACCCTACTCTGCTGCTGTTCGCTCGTACCGGCTGCTGGTCGCTTTTGCGGTTTGAATTTCGGGTGCTTTGGTGCCTGCGCCAGTGCATTGCCGAGACCAGAACCTTCATCCATAAGGATTTCCTTACCCAATGGGGCGATGTCCGTCCCCCCTACGGTGAGCAGCGTTGGGGGTTTTCGCGCGCAGCACACATCGCATTGTGCTGGGCTCCAGTCGCGACAACGCAATCAGGGTTATTACCTGCCCTCATACCCCTGTGATTACTTCTAGATACTCCCCGCTGTTACCCGTCTGATAAAAATCCTCGCGACTGGCCACCGCCAGCACCGCTCGCCCAACAACAACAAAGAGCATCGCGCCCTGCCTGCATTGCAGGCCCCGTTCGCCCTTGTTGCGTGTCGAGCACCTGATTTCGGGCCTCGCGCGGCAAGCGCCGCCGAGGCTTCGTTCATCCCGTGAGTGATCGAGGTTTTGTCATGAAGCAACTTGCCCTGTACATCGGCGAAGGTTTCGAAGGTCCCGGCGTCAATGCCGCGCATATCAACATCATGATGGGACCGCGCAACGGCCCGGCCGGCCAGGCCTTCGCCAACAGCCTGGCGTCCCCCAGCCAGGGCCATTGCCCGTTCATGGTCATCGCCCAGCCGAACATTCCGGTCAAACCCATGACGCTCTACGTCAACAAGGCTGTAATCGACGGAGACCTGCACGCCAACGCCACCTGGGGCGCGTCCCAGGCCGGTATCGCCAAAGCCATCACCGAAGCCCTGCTCGAGGGCACGCTGCCGGCCGAAGCCGAAGACGAATGGGCCATCGTCACCGCCAACTGGGTCAACCCGGCCTGCGATGACCTTGATGCCGTGTACCTGAATAACTACAACGCCTGCCGCACCGCGATCCGCGCCGCCCTCCAGGGGCTGCCGGCACGCTCGCAACTGGCCGACGTGGTCAACCAGATCGCCAACCCTTTCTACACCCCCAAAGCCTGAGGTCGCGCCATGAAATACATCCGTTTGGGCAACTCTGGCCTGCAGGTTTCAAAGCTGTGCCTCGGCACCATGAACATGGGCACGCCCCAGTGGAAGCCATGGATCTTCGACGAGGCGGCCAGCGAGCCGATCGTGCGCTACGCGCTGGACCAGGGGGTCAACTTCATCGATCTGGCCGATTTCTACTCCGCCGGCGTTGGCGAGGAAGTGGTTGGACGCATCCTCAAGCGCCTGGTACGGCGCGACGACGTAGTGGTCACCACCAAGGTCGGCTACGGCACCCGCAGCG
Source organism: Pseudomonas sp. Tof1 (assembly GCF_055390395.1). Lineage (NCBI taxonomy): Bacteria > Pseudomonadati > Pseudomonadota > Gammaproteobacteria > Pseudomonadales > Pseudomonadaceae > Pseudomonas > Pseudomonas sp. Tof1. The sequence continues at coordinate 4,454,259 of NZ_AP024344.1, forward strand.
GCATCAACGCCAGCGGCCACTCGCGCAAGCACATATTCGAGGGCATCGACGCCTCGCTGCAGCGCGCCGGGATGGATTACTTCGACATCTACATGTTGCACTTCTTCGACGTGAACACACCGGTCGAAGAAACCATGCAAGCACTCAACGACATCGTTCGCGCCGGCAAGGCCCGCTACATCGGAGTCTCGACCATGCTCACCGGACAGTTGGCGAAAATCCTCCTGGCCTGCGAGCGCAACGGCTGGACCAAGCCCATCAACATGCAGTTGCAGCTCAACTGCGCCTACCGTGAAGAAGAACGCGAGATGATCCCGTTCTGCCGCGACCAGGGTCTGGGCGTTTCCGTGTTCAGCCCGCTGGCCCGCGGCCTGCTAACGGGTGATGCGCAGTCAACTCGCAACCAGACCGACTTCTTCACCCAGCAGATGTACAGCGACGAAACCTCGTTCGACATCGCCCGCTCGGTGCAGCGCGTGGCCCAGCGCCACGGCGTGTCCAACGCGCAGGTGGCCCAGGCCTGGGTCCTGCAACACCCAGGCGTGGACAGCATGCTGGTCGGCGCCGACTCCACCGCGCAGTTCGACAGCGCCCTGGCGGCGCTGGAGATGCGCCTTGACGAAGAGGATCTGTACGAGCTGGAACGCAACTATACGCCCTGCGACCTGATCAATGACTACACCGCCGGTAAACGCATCCTGCGGGTCGGCCGGCCGCCGCGTGGCGACTTTGCGATTCAGGAGGCCGTGGCATGAGTACGCTGCTCAAAGCGGGTCACTACATCGACGGTCAATGGCTGACCGGTGGCGCCACCTACCCGGTATACAACCCGGCCACGGGCGAGACACTCGCGCAGGTGCCACGCGGCGGCACCGAGGAAACCGTCGCGGCCATCGCCGCCGCCGATCGCGCCCTGCCTGCCTGGCGCGGCAAGCTGGCCAAGGAAAGGGCGCAGGTCCTGCGCCGCTGGTCCGAACTGATGCTTGAGCAGCGCGACGCCCTCGCCACGCTGCTCAGCCGTGAGCAAGGCAAGCCGCTGGCCGAAGCCAAGGGCGAAGTGGCCTACGCGGCAAGCTTTCTGGAGTGGTTCGCCGAGGAAGGCCGACGCGTATACGGCGACGTCATTCCCACGCCCAAGGCCGATGCCCGGGTGCTGGTCACCAAGGAGCCGATCGGGGTGGTGGCAGCGATCACGCCGTGGAACTTCCCTCTGGCGATGGTCACACGCAAGGTCGGTCCGGCCCTGGCAGCCGGCTGCACACTGATCCTCAAACCCTCCGAGGAAACCCCACTGTCAGCCTTCGCCCTGGCGCTACTGGCCGAGCAGGCCGGTGTGCCAGCGGGTGTGTTCAACATCGTCTCCGGCGATGCACCGGCCATCGGCGGTGCACTGCAGGCCTCGGCGGTGGTGCGCAAGCTGTCGTTCACCGGCTCCACCCACACCGGCAAGCTACTGATGCGCCAGGCCGCCGACACCCTGAAAAAGGTCTCGCTGGAACTGGGTGGCAACGCGCCGTTCATCGTCTTCGACGACGCCGATCTGGACGCCGCCGTGCGCGGGGCCATGGCCTCGAAGTTCCGCAACACCGGGCAGACCTGCGTGTGCGTCAACCGTTTCTACATTCAGGACGGCGTGTACGACGTCTTCACCCGCAAGCTCGCCGAGGCCGTGCAAGCCCTGCGCGTCGGGGATGCACTGCAGGGTGAGACCGAGCAAGGCCCACTGATCAACAGCGCAGCGCTGGCCAAGGTCGAGCAGCACGTAGGCGATGCCCTGGAGCAAGGCGCGCGCCTGCTCTGCGGTGGTCGTCGGCATTCGTTGGGCGGCACCTTCTACGAGCCGACGGTGTTGACCGAGGCCACACCGGACATGCTGATCGCCAGCGAGGAGACTTTCGGTCCGGTGGCGGCGTGCTTTCGCTTCCAGGATGAAGCCCAAGTCCTGCGTCTGGCCAACGACACCCCCTATGGCCTGTCGGCGTACTTCTACAGCCGCGACATCGGCCTTGTCTGGCGCATGACCGAGGGCCTGGAGGCCGGAATCGTCGGGGTCAACGAAGGGATTATCTCCACCGAGGTGGCGCCTTTTGGTGGCATCAAGGAATCGGGCATGGGCCGTGAAGGTTCCCGGTATGGCCTGGAAGATTATCTGGAGATCAAGTACGTGCTCATGGGTGGATTGAACCGCTGAGATTTCGCGCAACGCCATCCCTCCGTGGGAGCGAGTGACCCGCCAAGAGGGCAACGGCGGCCCCGGACAACGGCCCGATCGGTGTTCGGGGCGGCTCTGCCCCCCGGCAAACCCGCTCCCACAGGGATCAACCTTTTCCCTGACCCAAACAATAACAACGAGGTGTCAACATGACGGGACAGACAGTGAAGATCGACGACCTGGCGATCGGACCCTTTCATATCAAGATCGCCGGCCTGACCTTCGGCGCACATTTCACCGACGGTTACATCCTCGGCCTGATCGGCATCGCCTTCACCCTGATCAATCCGCAGATGCAACTGACCCCCTTCTGGCAAGGGCTCATCGGCGCCTCGGCGCTGCTCGGGCTGTTTTTGGGCAGCCTGTTTTTCGGCTGGATCTCCGACCGTTTGGGGCGCCAGAAGATATTCCTGATCAGCTTCGTGCTCATAACCCTGGCCTCGGTGATGCAGTTCTTCGTCGAAAGCGCGATGCAGCTGTTCCTCTGCCGGGTGCTGATCGGGATCGGGCTGGGCGGCGACTTCAGCGTCGGTCACGCCATGCTCGCCGAGTTCTCGCCGCGCAAGCACCGCGGCGTACTGCTGGGCTCGTTCAGCGTGATCTGGACCTTCGGTTATGTCGCCGCCACCTTTGTCGGCACTGCCCTGCTCCCCTTGGGCGACGATGCCTGGCGCTGGATGCTGGCATCCTCGGCCATTCCGGCGGCGATGATCCTCATTGCCCGTATCGGCACACCCGAGTCGCCACGCTGGCTGATGCACCAGGGCCGGGTCGAAGAAGCGCGAGCCATCGTGCGCAAGCACCTGGGCGCCCACGTGATACTCGACGATGAGGTGGCCCAGCCCAGCCATACAGGCTTTGGCACCCTGTTGAGCCGTGAGTACCGTAAGCGCACGGCATTCAACTGCCTGTTCTTTATCTGCATCGTCATGCCCTACTTCGCCATCTACACCTTCCTGCCGGCGATCCTGCAGAAGATGGGGTTGGCTGAAGGCTTCGGCACCGAGATGATGCTCAATGCCCTCCTGATCGTCGGCGCGCTGTTGGGAATCTGGTGCACCATCAAGTTCAGCCGCCGGGGCTTCTTGATCAACAGTTTCCTGATCCTGGCGGCGGCGCTGTTCCTGCTGGTGTTGATGCCCAGCAGCCTGGCCTGGGCGATGGTGGCGCTGTTCGGGCTGTTCACCCTGGTGCTGTCGGCCGTGAGCAACCTGGTCGGAGTGTATCCGGCCGAGAGCTTCCCCACCGAAGTGCGCGCCAGTGGTATCGGCCTGGCGACGGCGGCCAGCCGGCTGGGGTCGGCGATCAGTACCTTCCTGCTACCGGTGAGCGTGGCAGGCATCGGCCTGAATCCGACCATGGCGATCCTCGCCGGGATTCTGCTGTTCGGCGCTCTGGTGTCGATGGCCTGGGCGCCGGAGACCAAGAGCCTGTCGCTGGCCGATGCATGCCGTGGGGATAAGCAGGCTGCTGCGCAGCCCCATCATGGAAAAAGCCCACTGCCACAGGGGTAGTGCTGCCAGCCGGTGGGACAGCTTGCCGCTACGACTTGTCCCGAGGACTCAAGGGTTGCTCACAGCCGCCAGCCAATCTGCAAACCGCTCCACCTTGGATAACCCGCGCTTGTCGCCTGGCACCTCCAGCCAGTAGCCATAAGGCCCGATCACCTCAACCGGGGTGATCGGCAGCAGGCTGCCGCTGGCCAGTTCGCGCTCAATCATCTGGCGGTCGATCACCGCCAGCCCACCCCCTGCCAAGGCGGTATGGATCACCTGGTCCAGGGTGCCGAACTCGATACCGCTGTCGGCATCGACATCGCTGCGGCCGGTGGCCGCCAGCCAGTTCTCCCACACGTGCAGACGGCGTCCTTCGTGGAGGATATGCAACAGGGGGTGATCGCGCAGGCAAGGCTCGCGCCCGTCCAGAAACAGCTCGGGGCTGGCCACAGCCATGTGCCGCTCCATCACCAGCAGGCGGCGATTGGCGAAGCCCTCTGCTTCGCGGCTGAACAGGATGCGGCAGTCGAGCTCGCCGGGATGTTCGTCATCACGCTGGCTGGTGACGCTGAGGCTCATGTCCGGGTAGCGCTGCATGAAGCCGCGCAGGCGTGGCGACAGCCAACGGGTGGCCCAGGTCGGCGGGGCGAGGATGCGCAAACGCTGGCGCAGGTTGGGCACGCGCACCGCTTCCAAACCCCGCTCGATGCGGTCGAACGCCTCGCCCAGGAGCGGGGCCAGGGTGTTGCCGGCCTCGGTCAGGGTTAAGCCACGCGGGCCCCGGACGAACAGCACAACGCCCAGGTAATCCTCCAACTGCTTGATCTGCCGACTGACGGCGCCCTGGGTGACATTCAGCGCATCAGCGGCACGATTGAAGCTGCGATGGCGGGCAACTTCCTCGAAGACCTTGAGCATGTTCAAAGGCGGCAGGGTTCGCATGATGAGTGTCTGATGATCGTTGTTTTTGTAGGGCGATTCTACAGGGGTGCGACCGCCTGCAAACATGCGTTTTTCTCGGGTTACCGGTGCGTATTGCTCGTTTGTGCCGAGGCAGGGGCGTTGGATAGGGTCGCCCCCAATCGCGGGCTTGCCCCGCGATGGACTGCACAGCAGCCCCGATAACGATAAGAAACCACCAAAGGTATCCCATCCATGCCCGCACTCGCGTTGCGTCACACCCTGTTGCCCCTCCTGCTGACCCTCAGCGCTGTCGCCCACGCCGTGCCGATCACCGAGCACCTCGATGTCGGCGGTGCGATCCGCGCGCGATTTGACCACGACCCGGACCGCAACATCGACAAGGCCGGCCTTGACACCATCATGCTGCGCGCCAACTACGATTCCGACACTTGGATCGGCGCGGTGCGCTACCGCTTCTACGGCCAGGCCTACCCCTACCAGTACACCGACAAGGTCGGCGATATCCAGTTCGCGGAGTACGCCTGGGTCGGCTACAAGTTCGACGAGAATCGCCAGGTGCAGGTGGGTTTGAACAAGATCCCCTTTGGCCTGCAGCCCTACTTCGGCAGCACCTTCTACGAAACCCTGGGCAACGTCATAGGCCTTGAGGACGTCGAGGCGGTGGGCGCCAAGTACATCCACCAGCAAGGCGATTGGAACCTTCAACTGGGCGTGTATGGCCGCCCCGCCTGGCCAGGACGCGGCACCAGCAACGGCACCACCTACTCAAGCGTGGTGACCTCGGCTGACGACTATGTCGCAAACGGCAGCCGCAATCAGGAACGGCAGATTGCCGTCGCCCGCCTGGCGCGGTCGTTCAAGCTGGGAGACTGGCAATCCGAGGCGGGCCTCTCCGGCCTGACCTCGCGCCTGGAAAACCGCGACACCCACGATGATGGCCGGCGCAACGTGATCGGCGTGCATTACCTGGGCACGAACGGCCCGTGGGGCGTGCAGATGCTTGCCGCCCGCCAGCAGATGTCGCCACGCAACCCGGATAACAGCGAGCAAGTGACCTTCGGTGGCTACGACGGCACCTACAATGTCGCCAGTCGCGGTAACCTGTATGTCGGCGACCTCAGCTACAGCGTGCCCGGCACCTTCCTCGGCGATTGGGTCAGTGGGGTCAAGCTCTACGGCAACTACAGCCGCTTCGACAAGTCCGCCGCCGGCTTTGACAGCTCCGAGCGCTTTATCCTCGGCACCTCGTTCTCGGTGCGTAGCGTCTACATCGCGCTGGAGTGGCTCAACGGACGCAACGATCCGTACATCGGCGGTAGTAGTTACACCGAAAGCCTCGCCCAGGGCGGCAGCGATCAATGGGAGAACCAGCTGTACATGAATATCGGCTATTACTTTTAAACCCTGGGGCTGCACAGCAGCCCATCCCAGGAGAACCGGCGAGTGAAACGCAAGATTCCCGCACTCAACGCCCTCAAAGCCTTCGAGGTGGCTGGCAGCACCGGCAGTTTCACCCGCGCCGCCGAGCTGCTCAACGTCACCCAGAGCGCTGTCAGCCGCCAAGTGCGTCAGCTCGAAGAGCAGCTCGGCGAATCACTGCTACAGCGCCGCCACCATCACCTTCAGCTCACCGACGCCGGGCGCACGCTGCTCAACGCCCTGCAACAATCCTTCGACCGCATCGAACTGACCGTGCGCGGCATCCAGCAGCGCCAGCACCCCACGCGCATCCGCCTCAACGCCCCGCCGACCTTCGCCAGCCGCTGGCTGCTGCCGCGCCTGGGGCGCCTGCGCGAAGCCTGCCCCGGGCTCGAGGTGACGCTCACCACTCACCTGCAGGATAACCTGGCGGAAATCGCCACCCTTGACTGCGCGATCCGCTTCGGCAATGGCGAATGGGACGGTCTGGACAGTTCGCTGCTGATGCACGAGCGGCACATCGCCGTGTGCTCGCCGTCGCTGCTGGCGCAGCAGGAAGAACGCCGGGTTGACCTGCACCACATGACCTTGCTGCATGTACTGGCCCGCGAGGACCAACGCTTTCTGACCTGGCGCCATTGGCTGGATGCAGCGCGAATCCAGGGCGTGGACCTGAGGGGCGGCTACGAGTTTGACCTGCTGGATATGGCCATCCGCGCCGCTATCGACGGGCTGGGCATCACCATCGCCGACCGGCAGATGGTCGCCAGGGAACTGGCGGCTGGGCAACTGGTGCAAGTGCTGGATGTGCAGGTCGACGGGCACCAGTCGTACTGGTGGGTAACCCGGCCGGAGCAGCAGTTGCCGGCGCACGTGGAGCAGTTTCGCGAATGGCTGATGCAGGAGGTGTGGCTGGCCGAGCGCAACCTGGGCGGGGTTTCAGAGGTGGCCAGGTGTGAATAAGGGGGGCCGTGGCTTGTCGAGCTTGCCAGCCAAGCCATCCTCGCTGCACCTGAGTAACATGCGTTTTAAGCACATTACCCTCACGCATTAATCGTTTGTCCCCCGCCCCCGCCTGCGACAAATTGTCCGCCATAACCCACAAGAAAAACCGCTGCGCCAGCGCGGCCTCGTGCCCGTTCGCCAGCCCTTGTGGGCCTGTTCACCCCGCAAGCGGACCCCTTCATGCGTATAGAACACAACTTCATCGATGGTCGCTTCATCGTCGCCCCCGAACAGCCCGCCCTGAGCGTGTTCGATCCAGCCACCGACGAGGTGGTCGGCAGCGTCAGCGCCGCCAGCCATGACCAAGCCATCTTGGCCGTCGAAGCCGCCAGTCGCGCCCAGCGCACCTGGGGCGCCTTGCCCTCGATCGAACGCGCACAGCACCTACGCCGTCTGGCCGACGCCCTTGAAGCCTGCGCCGACGACATCGGTGCAGCCTTGGCCAGCGAATCCGGCAAGGCACCCAGCGATGCCCGCAACGAAGCGCTGTACGCGGCCGAGATCACCCGCTACCACGCTGAATGGGCACGACGTATCGAAGGCGAAGTGATCCCCAGTGACAGCCCTGACGAAACCATCCTGCTCAAGCGCGAAGCCATAGGCGTGGTCGCCTGCCTGATCCCGTTCAACTACCCGGTCTACACCCTGCTGCGCAAGCTCGCCCCGGCGCTGATTGCCGGCAACACCGTGGTGGTGCGTCCGAGCAACAACACCCCGTTGTCAGCCTTCGCCATCGCCCGGGCCGTGCAGCAGGCACAATTGCCGGACGGCGTAATCAACATCCTGGCGATGCAGCACGATGTCGCCGCCACCCTTTGCACCCAGCCGGCAGTGGGTATGATCACCCTCACCGGCAGCGTGCGTGCCGGTCGTACCGTGCTTGAGTACTGCAAGGCAAACATTGCCAAGCCATCGCTGGAGCTGGGCGGCAAGACCCCAGCCATCATCGAGGCCGACGCCGACCTGGAAGCGGCGGCTTGCGCCATCGTTGCCTCCAAGACCACCCACTGCGGCCAACTGTGCACTGCCATTGAGCGAGTCTACGTTCAGGCCAGTGTGCACCAGCGCTTGCTGACGCTGCTGCGCGAGAAGTTCGCCGAGGTGCGCATCGGCAACCGCGCCGAGGATGCGGCCTGCATGGGCCCGCTGATCAGCGCAGGTTCGCGTGACGAAATCCACGCCAAGGTGCAGCGCGCCGTGGCGGCGGGCGCCCGCATCGAAGCCGGTGGCTACCTGCCCGAGGGCCCGGGCAACTTCTACCCGGCAACCCTGCTCAGCCATTGCCGCCAGGACATGGAGATCGTCCAGGAAGAGACCTTCGGCCCGGTGTTGCCGGTACTGGCCTACGACACCCTCGACGAGGCCCTGGCCATGGCCAACGACCACCAGTTCGGGCTGTCGTCGGTGCTCTACAGCGAGAACTACCGCAGCGCCATGAAGCTGGCCAACGCCATTGAGGCCGGCGAGCTTTACGTCAATCGAACCCCTGCCGACCCGTACCAGGGCTACCACGCCGGCTGGAAACGCTCGGGCCTGGGGGGCGATGACGGCAAGCACGGGATGCTCGAGTTCACCCAGACCCGTCTGGTCGTGCTCAAGCACTGAACCATCGAGGGTGCGCTGCCTGCGCGCCCTCCACTGCCCAGCGATACCCCCGACGACAGATCCGTCCACGAGAACAACAATGAAAAAGACAATAAACGCCGAGGCGCTCAGCGTGCCCACTCCTTCCGCCAACTTGTCGCGCTACCTGCAACTGGCCTTGCTGGTACTGGCCGCAGGCGCCATCTACCCGATGCTGTACCTGCGCCAGGTGTACCAGAGCACCATGCTTGAGGCGCTTTCGATCAACAACAGCGAGTTGGGCTACCTGTACTCGATCCTCGGCACGGCCTTCCTGGTCAGCTATCTGCCCAGCGGCTGGCTGGCCGACCGCCTTTCGCCGCGCTTGCTGATCAGTTTCTCGCTGGTCGGCACTGGCCTCTTAGGCATCTGGTACGCGCAACTGCCAGGCTTTGAAGCGCTGCTGGCGATCTTCTGCGGTTTCGGTATTACCACCGGCCTGACCTTTTGGGCCTCGTTGATCAAGCGGGTCAAGATGATTGCTGGCGAGAGTGAGCAAGGCCGCTTCTTCGGCGTGCTCGACGGCGGTCGTGGTCTGGTCGAGGCGCTGCTGGCGACCATCGCCATCGCCCTGTTCGCCGAGGTGGCCGACACTAACGCTGGCAGCGCCGAGGGCCTGACCCGGGTCATCCACTTCTATGCCGCCTGCTGCGTGATACTGGGTCTGGCACTGATGCTGGTGCGCGACCCACAGGTTAAGGCCAGCGCCGCCCAGGTGCGCGAGAAGGCCAACCTGCTGCAAGACCTGCGCACCCTGATGGCCATCCCGGAACTGTGGCTGGTCACCGCCATCGTGTTCTGCGGCTACCACTTCTTCTGGGCCACCTACAGCTTCTCGGCCTACCTGCAGGAGGGCGGCTTCGGACTGAGCGCCACGGCCGCCGGCCTGATCACCACCATCAAACTGTGGATGCGCCCGCTGGGCGGCATCGGCGGCGGCTGGCTGGGCGACCGCTTCTCCAAGACCGGCGTACTGACCTGGGCGATGGTCCTCGCCGCCGTCGGGATGATCGGCCTGATTGTGTTGCCGAGCCTGCATGTGCTGGGTGTGCTGGTGTTTCTGGTGATCTTTATCGGTCTGATGACCTACGCCATCCGCGGCCTGTACTGGGCCATCCTCGATGACTGCCAGGTTCCACTGCGGGTCACGGGCCTGGCGATCGGAATCATCTCTCTGGTCGGCTACTCACCGGACGTGTTCCTGCCCCTGCTCAACGGCTGGATCATCGATCACTTCCCAGGCGTCGTCGGCTACCAGATCTACTTCTCCTACGTCGTGGTGATGGGCCTGCTCGGCGTCGTCGCCACCCTCATCCTGAACAAACGCATCAAGTCCAAGGCGAGCAAAGCATGAAGATCGTATCCCTGCAGACCCACGTGGTGGCCGTGCCACCGCCGCACATCGGCGGCATGTACTGGCTGTTCGTCACGCTCAAGACCGACTGCGGCATCGAGGGTGTCGGCGAGATCTACGCCGCGACTTTCCACCCCCGCGCCATGGTGCCGGTGATCAAGGATGTGTTCGAGCGATACCTGCTCGACCAGGACCCGCACCATATCGAGCGTTTCTTCCGCCGTGCCTACTCCAGCGGTTTCACCCAGCGCCCGGACCTGACCATGATGGGTGTGGTCAGCGGACTGGAGATGGCCTGCTGGGACATCATCGGCAAGGCCGCGAACAAACCGGTATACGAGCTGCTCGGCGGCCAGGTGCACGAGCGTCTGCGCTCCTACACCTACCTTTACCCGGTCAACGCTCAGGGGGAGTACGATTACAGCGACCCGGACCTGGCCGCAGAATGCGCCGTGCAGAACATGCACTTGGGCTTTACCGCGCTGAAGTTCGACCCGGCCGGCCCCTATACCGCCTTCTCTGGCCACCAGCTGTCGCTGGAAGTACTGGAACGCTGCGAAACCTTCTGCAAGCGCATCCGCGAAGCGGTGGGCAACCGTTGCGACCTGCTGTTCGGCACCCATGGGCAGATGGTGCCGTCCTCGGCGATCCGTCTAGCCAAGCGCCTGGAGAAGTACGACCCGCTGTGGTTCGAGGAGCCCATCCCGCCCGGGCAGGAAGAGGCCATGGCCCATGTGGCGACCAAAACCAGCATACCCATTGCCACCGGCGAGCGCCTGACCACCAAGTACGAGTTCTTCAAGCTGTTGCAGGCCGGCGGTGCATCGATCCTGCAGATGAACGTGGGGCGCTGCGGCGGCCTGCTTGAGGGCAAGAAGATCGCCAGCATGGCCGAGGCCTACTACGCGCAAATCGCCCCGCACCTCTACAACGGTCCGATCGGCGCCGCGGCAAGCTTCCAACTGGCTGCCTGTACGCCGAACTTCCTGATCCAGGAAAGCATCGGTACCTGGGATGGCTTTCACGCCCAGATCCTCAAAATACCCCTGCAGTGGGAGGACGGTTACATCATTCCTTCCCGCGAGCCGGGCCTGGGGGTCGAGCTGAACATGGACGTGGTGCACCGTCATTCGGGCTATGAAGGCGAGCGCCTGCATCTGCAGATGGCGCCGCACCCGGTCGACGTCAAGGACATCTCGCCGGCCAAAGGTTGAGCGTCAAGCCGCCTCGGGCTCGGGGCGGCCTTCTATTCACAGGGTTAGCAATACATGAACGATTTTGACTACATCATCGCCGGCGCGGGCTCGGCCGGTTGCATCCTCGCTGCACGCCTGAGCGAGTCGGGGCGCCACAGCGTGCTGCTGCTCGAAGCCGGGGGCAAGGACAGCTCGCCCTGGTTCAAGCTGCCGGTGGGCTTTGCCAAGCTCTACTACAACCCCACGTTCAACTGGATGTACTACACCCAGCCACAGGCCCAACTGGCCGGGCGCAACCTGTATGCGCCGCGGGGCAAGGTCCAGGGCGGGTCGGGCTCGATCAACGCGATGATCTATGTACGCGGCCAGGCCCACGACTTCGACGACTGGGCGGCCCAAGGTGCCGAGGGCTGGTCGTTCAAGGACGTGCTGCCGTATTTCCGCAAGCTTGAATCGCACCCGGCCGGCGCCAGCCAATACCACGGTGCCAGCGGGCCGATCGGCATCACGCCGATGAAGGGCCAGGCCCATCCGATCTGCGATGTGTTTCTCGAAGGCTGCGAGCAACTGGGCTACCCGCGCAGCGAAGACTTCAACGGCAAGCACTTTGAAGGTGCCGGCATCTATGACGTCAACGTGCGTGACGGCCGGCGCAGCTCCAGCAGTTTTGCCTACCTGCACCCGGCAATGGGCCGCCCGAATCTGTACATCGAGCATCATGCGCTGGTCGAGCAGGTGCTGCTTGAGGGCAAGCGCGCGGTCGGCGTGCGTATTTCGCAGAACGGCGTGCAGCGCGAGTTCCACGCCCGCCGCGAGGTCATCCTGGCCGCAGGTGCGGTAGACACACCGAAGATCCTCCAACTATCAGGCATCGGTGATCGTGCCCTGCTCGAGCGCCACGGCATCGAAACCCGCCATCACCTGCCGGCGGTGGGCAAGAACCTGCAAGACCACCTGTGCGTGAGCTATTACTACAAAGCCAACATCCCGACCCTGAACGATGTGTTCGGCTCACTGCTGGGCAAGCTCAAACTCGGCCTGCAATACCTGCTGACCCGCAAAGGGCCACTGGCCTTGAGCGTCAACCAGTCCGGCGGGTTCTTTCGTAGTGATGCCGGACAGGCACACCCGAACCTGCAGTTGTACTTCAACCCGCTGTCCTATCAGATCCCGAAGAACAACAAGGCCAGTCTGCAACCGGAGCCTTACTCGGGCTTTTTGCTGTGCTTTAACCCGTGTCGACCGACCAGCCGCGGCGAAGTGCGCATCGCCTCGCGCGATCCGCGTGAGCCTGCGTTAATCGACCCAAACTACCTGAGCACGCAGAAGGACATCGACGAAGCCATCCAGGGCAGCCGCCTGATGCGCAAGATCATGCAGGCCCCGGCGCTACAGGCGATCACCGTCGAGGAAGTGCTGCCGGGGCCCGCCGTGGACGACGATGCAAGCATGCTGCAGTACTTTCGCGAGAACTGCGGGTCGATCTATCACCTGTGCGGCAGTTGCGCGATGGGCAACGATTCGGCGACCACGGTGGTGGACGCACGGTTGGCGGTGCATGGGCTGGACGGGCTGCGCATCGTCGACGCGTCCATATTCCCCAATGTGACCTCGGGTAACACCAACGCTGCGGTCATGATGGTCGCTGAAAAGGGGCTGATCTGATCCTTGCGGACGTGGACAACACCGTTCAACGTTTTACTTCGCAGGTAGCGGTTGTCTGAACAGACAATCTGCGCAAGAAGCAGGGAACGGCCCAACCGGCATAATGAGGCAGCCATCAGGTCTGAAGCGGTCACTGGCGAGCGGCTGCTTTTGACCCAGGCTGTGTGAAAGCCCTGAAACCCGTTTGAATTTCAGGAAGCAGTCAGTCTTCAACGAGCGATCCCCTGTACCAAAAGAGCCTCCGTGAAACCAGTTTTCCTGCTGCGCCTACGCGCAGCCATGGGGAGGATTTGAGGCTTCTCTTTCAGGAGCCTCACCATGTCTCAACTCCACCTCCTACACACGCCAGCTGCGGCCTCCAATACCGCCTCAATGCAGAGGACCGTGCTTGCGCCGGCCGTAGCCAGGTCTATAAGCGCCCTCCTCCTGCGCTATGCCCCGGCGGTATTAGGTCCATCGTCTAAACGCCGCGAGCTGCCACTGGCCGCTGAGTATGGCTATGCCGCTGTACGGTGTGCGCAGACACAGGCGGTGAAGCCATGAACCTGACCACGCGCAAATATCTCAAGCTCCTGGCGCTGATTGTCTTTGTGCCCATGGTGTTCGCTCTATTGAGCGTGCTCGTGGGGAGCCTTGTGACGATCGGTGGGCTTTCCCTGATGCGTTTTGCACAGTGGCAGGAGTGGCAGATCCACAACTACTGGCTCTTTCTGATCGCTCGCATCGTGTTCTTCGGTCTCGCTGCGTGGGGGTGGGTCTGGTTTCGCCGCCGGACGCTCAAGGTTCAACCGGTCTTTCTCCACACTGTGAAAAGGGCTGAAGTGACTGCGGTCTTCGGCATCCTGCTGATCGAACTGGTGCGGATCAGTGCGTTGTGGGAGAGCCTGGTATGACGCTCTACACCAACGACTACCTGGAGTTCTACCTGACCCTGGTGGGTTGGCTGGTCAGCAATGGCATCTGGAACGTGCTGATGGACTCAGGCTTCTTCGCGTTGCCGTTCCTGGTGATCATTCTGCAGGAATGGTTCAGGGCCGAGAGGAAGGCGGTGGTGCTGATGCGGCGCTGGCGGCCAGCGCCAGCATCGAGCATCGCCTGTGGTTGGCGACTGCGGTGGTGATGTTCGCCGGGGTGCCCTTCATCACGGTGAGTCTGAGCACCCTCAAGTTCGACCAGAGTCGTTCGGAACAGTGTCAGCATCAGGCCCCCCTGCCCCAGAACACCGGTTGGTCAAAGTCCTTCACCACCCTGAACGGCCAGAGTGCGAAAGTGCCGATCTGGTGGTTCTTTGTGCATTCGGTATCCAAAGCGATCAGTGGTGCCGCCGTAGCAGCCATACCTTGCGGGACGGATCTGCGGCAGATGCGCATGGAAGTGAATAACACCCGCCTGAAAAACCCGCTGCTGGCCCAGGAGGTGGCCGACTTCGTCGACAATTGCTATGGCTACTCCCGAGCCAAGCTGTTCATGAAGCAACCGACCCTGACCGAGGAGCAGACCAACGACACCAACTGGATTGGCTCGCGGTATTTCCTGCAGAACACGGGCTTCTACGACACCTATCATTCCAAGACTCCACGCGACGCATGGCCTTACGATCCAGAGCGGGACGCGGGCCTGGCGAAAGTACCCAGCGGTGGCGGCTACCCGACGTGCAAGCAGTGGTGGAGTGACGAAAAGGAGGGACTGAAAAGCCGACTACTTGCCGAAGTGGACAGCTCCCTTCTGGAGCGCTTCACAAAGTGGGCCACCTTTACCAGCAAGGACAAGGTGGACGAAGCACTCATTCGGCAGGTGGTGTCGCCGAGGAACCAGCAGATGACCCAGGGCAAGGTCTATACCGACTACGGCGGAAGGATCGGTTCCTCGATACCTGACGTTGCCGCCAGGGTAACAGGAGCAGTGGGAACGACCATGGGCACGCTGACGAACATGCCAGCCATGGATGTGGTTCGCCAGGCGCTGCCGATGATCATGGCCTTCTTGAAGATGGCGCTGGTGATATGCATTCCGTTGGTGCTGGTGCTCGGCAGCTACGACTTGAAAGCGCTGGTCACGATATCGGTAGTGCAGTTCGCACTGATCTTCGTGGATTTCTGGTTCCAGTTGGCACGCTGGATGGACAGCACCATCTTCGATGCCCTGTACGGATCCGGCTCGCCCCACGCGACCCTGAACCCGTTGATGGGACTGAACAATGAGCAGGCGGATTTTCTGTTGAGTATGGTGATGGGAGCGATATTTATTTTCCTGCCAACTTTCTGGATAACGGCTTTAGGTTGGGCTGGGCAACATGCTGGATCAGCTCTTCGAGGATTCGCAGATGGTACTAGCGATGTTCGACAATACGGAGGCGCGGGCAAGAACGTACTAAAGAAATCCGCAACTAAGCTGCTTTCGAAGAAGTGAAAAATCAAGCTCATGGCTTATGATCAAATCTCGGGTCATGAATATACTCAGGAGAGAATCGATCAGGGCAAAAATCTGTATCATCAAATTTTCCCTCATCTTCACTGGAGTCTATTTCATAGTTAACCATCTCTTTGACTATGTATACTCCAAAAATCACGACCACAACCCAAAACGCTAGGTATAGGAACAAACCGATCAGAGATAGTCGCACCAACCCACTCAGCAAGCTCGCCAACGTGGCGGGCATGCCTTTTTTCATTGCCCAGCGAAGGACCGGTTCCTCCAGTCTGCGATAGCGACCAGAGAACCAGCCGAATGCGTATCCCAAGCGGTAGATGAGTCCTTTTTTCTTTGTTTCGGTAGCCATGCTTCCACCTCGCGATTGAGATTTCTGTCGTCGTACCGACGGCCAGTACGACGTTCAAATCAGCTTGGCAGAGGGCTCTAATATGGGCTTGTAGGATTTTTCCCAAATAACGGTGGATTCGGCAGCAAGAGCAAAGAAGTTTGGCTTATTCAGCCTCCTGCAAGACAACTCGCTTTCCCTTGAGTGAAATTTCCGAGACAATCCCAAGTGCTTGTTTTGCGCCAAATCTCGCCGCTAGTCTTCGGCCCGTCACTGCTCATCAGTGATCAGGTTTAGTCGCCTGGAAATCTTACATTGGTCGCACAAGCGTCACCTCCCAATCGGGCATTTCTGTGCCCTGCTTGATGGTGGCTGTGCGTAGGGCGCTTTCGAGCGCGCCGGGTTCCCAATGTTCCGGTACGACTAACCTGCGTACAGCTGCCTCCCACTCGTTTAGTCGCGACGCAGGCAGTTCCACTTAACATTGGAAGTGCAGACATGTTCAAAGTAACCCCCAATCCGCCGGCGAAACGCAACGCAGCAATCATCGACTCCCGCATCGCCGATCGAGCACTGGCCCACCACAACCTCGGCCCGGATGCAGGTACGGAGCCTACTCCTCTGCCCGCAGTGATACCGCCATGCAACTCACCTACGCTGCTCGGCCAAGAAGAGGTCCTGGTCGACATCCACTCAATCCTGCAGTCGGCCGCGGCCACGGCCTATGAGAACGCCGACAACCAGACCGGCCCCAATCGCAAGGTGGCGATGGGCGTGGTGTACCTGATTGAGCTGGCGCAGTCGAGGATGGATCAGTTCCTGAATGGGCAGTCGATCAGCGCCAGCAGCTGATCACGACGGGCTTCAGGGAAAAGCGGGAAGCAGGAGCACAGCTTCCCGCTCTACTCGTATCCGTCGGGCCTGACGCCGATGCCGGCGCCCCGTGCTAGCGGATCTGAAAAACCCGAGAAATCAGAGCACGGGCTTTATCGCCGTCGGCCTCATACAGGCCCTGTAAACAGGCCTGGTCAGCGAGTCGATACAGGCGAAAATGGTTGTAGAACGCCTGGCCCAGTCGCTGCCCAGCAAACAAGCCTTGCTCCCATCGTTCGAGAAACTCGTGGTAGCTGGCGCTCTCAACTTCCAGCCGCGATGGGCTGCCCGTGTAGAGGTCGACGGCGTATGAATGAGCCGCACCGGCAACGTAGTAGAGGACGTCCCCTGAATACACCAGCGCGCCCTGCTCCACCTCAGCCTTGAAACACGCCTTGAGCGCATCCTCCGTCGCAAAGCCGTACCCGGGCAATCGGGATGCTGCAAAGCCTGCAAGCCGTCCCACATTGAAACCGTCGATCTGTCCCTGCGCCCCAAAGTCAAAGCTCACGGCGCCCGTGGAAAGCAGAACGGCGCAGCCATGGCCATGCTTGAAGTAGCGTACGCCGCCCTCAAGCGTTCCTTGCTCGGGAATGTCAGCAGCCACCCAATCGGTAGGGGTCGCCGGCAGTTCGAAACCCGAGCGTTGCATGAGCTGCACGGCCATTCGGACGCTGGCCTGGTAGTCAGAAATCAAACGGCCAAGTTGGGTATTCATGGAATCTCGAACAGCAGGAAGTGGGTCGCTCCCTCAGCAGAGAGACGACTGCGTGGGCAGGTGCTATCGGCGGTGGCTGAGCCTGTGCCAATGCTCGACGGTTTCCACGTTAGTCGTACCAGTCGAGCTTGAGGCCAATGACCTTGCGAAAGCTGTCCAGGGCGCTCATGAACTCCGCTCGTTCAAACGAGACGGGGGGTACACCCTCAAACCAGCCGACCTCGGGTCTGCGTCATGTATCCAGCCTCGCATTACCCCGAACCGCTGCCAATGAATACGCTCTTGATCCGCTACCTGTTCAACCGCCACGACAGCGCAGTTCAGATCCAGGTCCTCCGAGCAGACCAGCAGCGGAACCAGTGTTTTCCAGCCTGGGGCCGTTGAATAGCTCCGGTCCCAGATCAGCTCGACATCCCTATCGTTGTCGAGCCCCCAATGCGCGCTCACCAGGTCCATCTCCGTGTCTGGGTTTTGCTGCGGTAGCCAGACCTCAAACGGCAGGCCATCAATGGCGAACGTCGGGTATGGCTGGGTGATGTATTTGGAGGTGTGCTGAACGATGGTCAGGCGGTTCATTGAGGGGGCTGTCTTCCGTGTTCGATTCCATGCTCCCGGCAGGCTACAGAATGCCGGCTACTGGGTCCATGGTCCTGCCCACCCGATGCATTACCCGATTGAAGCGCTCTGCCCGCCATAGAGGAATGTCCCGGCGATCAGTTGGCCGTCGGTGTCGTTGAATTCGGTGTGGTACCTGACGGGAAAGACCTGCGCCTCGGTCCCAAGGGCAGCCAGCAGAGCCCTCTCGTGCTCGTGGTTCAAATCCTTCAGCAACGGATGCGTGCTGAAGTGGAAGCTCTCACCTTCATGGAAGATCGTGAGGCAGTAAGCGTCCTCATTCACCACGTAGCCCTTGAGGCGCTTCCCATCGGCCGTCTCGATCGAGGCACGCACGAACAGGCGCATCCGCGGTGGAAATGGATTGGATTCCAGCAGGGTGTAGACGCAGTGCTCGTTGCCGGCGGCGTTCAACTTGAACAGCTGGAGGACCAGTTCCCGATCCAGTCCCCATCGCACGACATCATCGATTTCCTCGTGGTCGTAATACTCCGACCAGACGGGGTAGTCATCGAATGCCTCTTCGTCGAGTTGGCTCTGGGGCAGCACGCGGAATGTGGCAATGGCTTGCGTATCGATGGGCACTTGGTCTTCCAATGGATGTGGTGACACTCTAGGGTGTAGGGCCAGCCCTCAGCTCAACCGAACTCGACATCAGATGCATCTTCAGGGTACTGCGCCTGCATATCATCCAGGCATTCTTTCAGCAATCTGGCATCGTTTGGCAAGCGCCTGGAAAAGCTGTCCCAGCCCAGGATTTTCAGTTTCAGGGGCATTGGGACCAGACCGGTTATGGCGTCCCAGAAGGCATCCCAGTTGCAGCCGTACCACCCAGGAAAATCAAGAGCATTGCTCAAGAGGGTGTGGACCTCACCCGAGTTTGTCGCGTGACTCAAATCGACTTCAACAAGTGGAAGTCTCGTCATCCCTCATACTCCGGAAGGTCGTTGTGGCGTGGCGCCCGTGGCGGCTGGATTGCATTGTGCCCCGAGCGAATTGGCTGGAAGGACACCCTCGCGCCGAAGCTAGGGATGGATAGCCCGGGGGATCAGACCGGCTTGATCGACACCACCTCAAAATACCGGAACTTCTTCTTTTTCGCCTCGGCCTTGGCTTCCTGCTCGGCCGTGAAGGTGCTCAGGGTGTTGGCGTCGTAGGTGAGGACCTCGACCTTGCCTTCGAACTCCTTGGTGGCGTGCAGGATCACGCGCAGCTTTGGGAGAGTGGCTTGGAGGTGGGTCGGCGTTTGGGGGCAGCCGTTGGCGTCGGCACCGGCGCCGAAGGTGGAGTCGGCTCGAACTCAATTTCAGGTGCTGGCGCGGGGATTGGTTTGGCGACTGGAGTGGAGGGACCGAAAAGCGCCAGGCGCATGTCTTCCTCGCTCAGTTCTGTGCTCATTGCATATATCTCATCTGCAAATCGACTACTTGATAATTAAATTTAACGAAAGTCTCGGGAACCCTTGAGACCCTAAAAAGCTCACATCAAAACACCCTCAATTACTTAATGCAGAAACAACCAAAACCTTAAAATCCAAAAACAATTATACAAAACCCATATTTTTATAACTTTCAAAAAAACACTAACACCTGGCTCAGTTAAAAACCAAGACTACAGCAGCCCTCGCCGAAGTGAGGGCTCACGAAAAATCAGCGACCTTAGGGAGAAGAATTATTTGTTAGCACCAAGCGCAGATCGCGTGTCCGATATTAATTTTTCCAACTCACTCGCACCATACTCCGTAAACCTTCTCCGATGACGCGCTAAAATTTGTTGCGCTTCACCATGTTGATTGGCATATGCCAAATGTGTAATTTGCATTTTTGCGAGTTCAATCTCAGCCATTTTGTTGGAATTAGACCTAAGCGCCTCCTTTATCTCGCCTAATAACTGCGAATACTGCTCAGTTTTCCCTTTAGTCGAAAGAACACCCAATAGAGAGATTTTTGCATGTATGGGCAGATGATGACGCCCATTAAATGTCCTCCTTAGCGACTCCGCCCCCTCATTAGCCAATACATCTCGCATACTTGCACGAATCTGCGAAAATTGCTTATTCTCCCTTACATCAGCCTCCTCAAGTCTTTCTATACAGCTATCAATTTCATCCAAAATCACTGGATCACGACGCCTACGATAACGCTCTAACAAAATCAAAGTTTCTATATCAATAATATATGGACTTGATGGCGCCAGCCTCCTGGCTTCACGAATATATTCCTGAGCCTTCTCCAACTCACCTTCAAACGCATGAATATAGGCTAGCTCCCTACATACATGAGCGTCTGCATCGCCAACGTCATAACAATTCACAAAACATGGGAGTGCATCTCTGAGGTTACCCTGCAAGCGAGCCTTGAGACCACTCACAAAGTGGAAAGTAGCTTTTTTCCTACCCGTTTCCGGCAATCGAACCGCCTCTGCTTCAAAAAAAGCCAGCCCCTCATCATTGGGAATCCTCGCAGATGAAAGTCCTATTAACCGCCAGGATTCCACTCTACCACTTTGACTAAGCTTACTAGTTTGCAGGTAAGCTTCCTTCGCAAGTGAAAAAGAACTTCTATAGTTCCTTATATCATACTCTCGCTTAGCCGCCTTAATTTGCTGAGCAGGCATGACCAAACCGGACATATAATCAGGAATTGGCGTACCTGACACCAAATGCTCTATAATCCTCGCATCCAGCAGTTCAGTAGAAACATAAGAATTTTCATCATTACCTGCCGAGTCGGATAAAAGAATTTTCCGCACCTCGTACATCTGTGCAGTAAGCTGTTCACTCAAACGCTGAGCATACCGTTGAAGATAGGGCGCCAATTGATAATAGCTATTAACATCCGATAGAAATCCTGCATCAAGTAATTGATCAACAGACTCTTCTAGGTCGGGCCAATGCGATACCAGCAATATAATTTCAGCATACGAGAGAATGAATGCATCACCAAAAAGAGCCACAGCTCTCTCATGGCCTGGATTGTTCTTTATAAAATCCACAAGCATTTTCTCAACCTGCTGATTTATAATCTGCAGAATACTTGCATGTGTCCTATTCGGGCGATATCTCGGATTAACCCTAAGATAATTCACAACCGCATTTATCAACCCCGGATGCCCGATCACACTATTTTCAACTAAACGCCTCTCCTGCGCATTTGGAAAAACAATTGAACTCTGAGCCAAAAGTATTTTAAAAAGATACCTAGAATTTTCATCATCTAGCGGTTTAACCTGATGAGAAACACCTCCAGATGAGGATAGATATCTATTCGACAAAATTACAAGATAGGGATAGCCTTTCGGCTCCAATATATTTAACAAAACCGAAAGCCACCCTAGAGGCTTGCCATCCTCACCAAAGGCATTACTTCCGACGTCAACAAACAGAACCTGATCAAACTTCGTCGTTATAGAAACAATTAAATCACCGAGCGCAACAACCTGATCCTTATCTGAAAGCTTAGCAAAATCATTAACTTTTTCAACTAACTCTCGGGCTCGCCAATGTGCAGAATACCCTAGAAGCTTCCGATACAATGCGTATACATCATCATTTTCACCATAAGACACTGAAATCTTAAACGACGAAACGTGCTTATAAAGGGTCGAGTACAAACTATTTACTAGAGTCTTCCGTCCTATACCCGTCGGACCTGATAAGAAAATATGCGTTGGCGCCTCATCAAGCTCAAGTATCTTCAGATTAAGAGACTTTATTTCTTCATCTCGACCATAACAAACTGGAGATTCAAAAACCTCCTTCCTAAGCTCATCCCTAATTCTTAGCGCCACATGCTCGGGAGAGGGGGGACATGAAACAACATATTTTGTCGCCCATTTAGGAAGCTCACCCCAGCCAGTCGAATCCAGCTGAAACACCAGAACGCTTTTCAGCTTCCATCTAGTCTGCAATTCTCGAGCTAGGTCCTGCTCCGCCCTCACCCATCCAGACTCTACTGAGGACTTAGAGAGAAACAAGACATATACATCACAGTCCTCTAAACCATCCCTTATCTGAATGGATAAATCACAACATGTTTGGAAAGTCTCAGCATCATATACCGCCCTAGCCGCTCCAAGCCTATTGAATACCTCACCAACAAAATCCTTATCAAAGCTATTATGAGATAAGAATGCCCGACTCATTTTTTGCTCCCTGCGCTGGCTATCGATGCGATTCGGTCCAGCCTGCCACATAAGCCACCATTTAGCCATCACCCAGCCATAAATTTAACTAAGACCGCACCAGAAAATAGTCAAAAAAATGGCTAATCCAACTCACCCTGATACAAACCTAAGTGGTTGAAAAATATTTATTTTTATAAAGAACATCGCGCATAAAGCGTCGTTTTTTTGACTTAAAAGTCACTCCCCCCCAAACTAGGCAATGCTTTAACCATGTTGCTTTACTACCGCGCGGCCCCGCTGTGGGCATTGCGTGAACGGTTACTGCACATCAAATCAATGGAGCTTCATCGTGAATCGGAATCTCAAGCACACCGGCCTTTATCTGCTGCTGGCCCTGGTCAGCGCCTGTTCGACTCTTGAGCCCTACCGCGCTCCTGAAACGGCACCTGCGCCTCCTCCTGAGGTTACAGGGCCCGCCCCGCAGATCGATAACTGCTCGGTGGGCTGCCCCACCGGAGGCAGCAACGTCACGCTGGTCAGAACCGCCTACACGCTGAACAACGATGCGCAGACCAAGTTTGCCAAGTGGGTGGCGTATCGCGTCACCAAGGACACCCCCTACCCCAATCGCCCGCGCAACTGGAAAACCGATCCGGACATTCCGGCCGGCGAGACCTTGGACGATGCCGACTACAAGCTGGCCAATGAAACGCTGAAGACCGACCGCGGCCACCAGGCGAACCTTGCCTCCATGGCCGGCGTCAGTGACTGGCAGACGCTGAACTACCTGTCCAACATCACCCCGCAAAAGAGCGATCTGAACCAGGGCGCCTGGGCACGGCTGGAAGACAAGGAACGGGCCCTGGTTCAACGGGTGGGGATTGATTCGGTGTATGTGCTGACGGGCACGCTGTACGAGCGGTACATCGGCACCCTGCCCAGCACCACCAAGCCGCACACCATCCCCAGCGGCTACTGGAAGATCATCTTCACCAACAGCACGCCGACTGAGGGGACCTTTGCGGCCTTCATCATGGACCAGGACACCCCTCGAGCAGCCAACTTCTGCAGCTACCAGGTCACGGTTGAAGAGATTGAGCAGCGGTCCGGGTTGAAGGTCTGGACGACGTTGCCAGCAGCTGAACAGGCGGCGCTCAAGCCGGTTCGTGGACAGTTGGTGAAGGACATCGGCTGCTAATAGAGGCCAGGGGCTTGGTCATCTTCACGTTACCCCAGCCTATGAGCCTACTGCCCAGCCAGTGTCGCCTACGCCAAGCGGGACGACAGCTGACCAGCCCCTGGGCAGTGAACGGGGCCCCGACTCTAGCCTCATCAACGCTCAATTATTGCGACCATGATTTGACAATACCGTTCTTGTCGAACGTCACATTAAGGTAGTTGCTATCATGGCCTTTATTTCCTGAGAGCTCTTTAATCGAATTGTTCGCCTTATCCAGGTCATAAGTTTTGTTGCTGGCTTGGGCGAGCGCTGACTTTGCAGAGTCAGTACCAGGAATCGTGCCCACCAAATTATAAAGCGATGTCAGGTTGTCTCGTGCGGTACGCTTCCTGTAAATGACGCTGGAGCTGCCATCGCTGTAATTACTTTTAGAGTCCGGCTCCCCATACAAGCTTGAGACCTCAGCCAGAGTGGTTTTGCCCTTGAAGATATGTGAGGCCACGTAGCTTTCTGAAAATTTGTCATCTCCCATCACCATGGGCATTGACGGCATTGATGGCATTGAGCTGCAGCCGCTGGTGATAGCCGAACTTAAAACAGCCATTAAAACCAATCTTTTCATTACCATCCCCTTAGCCATATTCCTAGACAGTTACTTCTTCTTTCGCGAACGAGCCCTGCACACGAACTATCCACCAGCCCAAGGCGCATAAAATACGCCCTCAATACCCGGCAACAAGAGCTGAACCAGCCCCGAAACAAGTTGATACCGATTATAAAGTTACACCTGAACGCCCGAGAAAATTCTCTTGCCTGAGCGTCTCAAACTGTTGACTGTGCGTCTCAATCGGCCTGCATCTGATCAAGGATCTTTTGCAGGGAAAATCCGGTATGTGCACGGTTTGACTTTTCTTCATGACGCAGCCGCCCGGCGGCGGCCTGCTCCCGGGCTTGCGTGGGTGAGTAACCGAACGCCGCCTTGAACGAGCGACTGAAATGCGCATCGCTTTTAAAACCGAACTGGAACCCCAGACTGGAAATACGCTGTTGGTTGCCGAGGTCGCTTTGAAGATGCTCCCGGGCCTTGTTCAGCCGGCGGAGCTGAATGTAAGCCGACACTCCCGACTCCTGTGCAAACAGTCGGTACAACCGTGCCCGTGAAAGGCCCAACTGCCCGGCCACGAAGGCCGGAGACAGATCGGGTCGGTGCAGATGCTGTTCAATCAGTTGACGCGCGCGATGGAGCAGCGTGTGATCGATTGGCCCCTCGGCATCCGTGAGGTTGGCAGCACTGGGCGCCAGTGCCGCGGCGACCATGGCCAGCGTAGCTTCTTGAACGTAGGGGATGTCATCGTGCTGGAGGCAAGAAAGTCGATGCTGCAAGGCGCGCATGTGATCGGCAAGCAAGTCGCCTAACGCCCCTTGCAGCACCAGCCCATGAAGGTCCTTGGCGCCCAGGCGGGCGCTGAGGACATCGCGAGGGATTGTGAGGATGATCGTGTCGCCGGCGGCAATCACGCTGTCGAGTTCGCGTGCCAGGTCGAGCACGTAGATCTGCGAACGCCCCGCAGCAAGTGTTGTGCGCCCTGCCGAGCCATGGATTGAGTGGGAGAGGCTCAGGCAGAGGTAGTAATGATCGAGTCCATCACGGCGAATCATCTGCAGAGGCCGTTTCACACCGTAGTGCACCGGCGCGCACTCTCCCTCCCAGACACCACAGCCCATCAAGATTTCGCCTAAAAAACTGGTCGTTAGACGGTAATTGAATCCTGATGACTCCGTTTTGCCGATGTTGATGTCGAAGATGGCATTGACCTCCTCACGCCAGGCCTCGAATCGCGACCTGGGAGGGAGCGCCTGAGTACTGAACGTAAAAACCGGATTTCCCATAACCTATCAACTCTGTGATGAAGACTCATATTGGACTGGAAAACACGCTGATCTTTTCACCACCCATCGACGTACAGCGTCCCCAGTGCTGAGAAATCGTCGGCTCATCGAGCAGGTATAACCGCCGTTGGTGTGAGCTCCAGTCCTTGGCGCCGTGGTGCCCCGCGTATAATCATCCAAATCAATTGCTCCTACACCCAAAAGCGGCTGGATCGCCTCCAGGCGGCCTAAGTGTGGGCGGCGACCGGCAAGGGTGAGACGGTGCAGGCCACTGCCTCTGCAAACGCACGCCGCGCCCCTCAAGGGTCACCGGTAAAGGTCGATGCGCCTGTCATGAAAGGCTGGCATCCGCTCCTCAAGCTGCCGACGGGCACCTCATCGGGCCTTCTCGCGTTCAAGTTCTGAGCGGTAGGGCTTGGCCCCCTCAATGTAACGCCCCGGTGTCACCCCCAACACTCGCTTGAACATGGCGATGAATGCGCTGACATTCTCATAACCCAAGTCGAGTGCAACCTTGGTTACAGAGTCTCCACGACTCAGTTGTTCGATGGCGCGCAGAGCACGTGCCCGCTGGCGCCATGAGGTAAAGCTGAACCCGGTTTCAGCGACAAATTTTCTCGCGAGGGTGCGCGTCGACATCTCTCCCCAGTCCGCCCACGACCTCTGCCCGCTGATGCTCGACAGATCGCCCAGTAAAGCAGTGGCGATTCGTAGGAGACGTGGATCCTGGGGCATAGGTAGCCCAAGCGGTTCTTCAGGGGAGGACGTGATTTCATCAAGGATGACACTCGCCAAACGCTGTTCAGGACCTGATCTGACGGATCCCGTCCACCGCGTTGCCCGATCAATCAGCGATAACAGAACGTTGTTTGATTGGATGATCTTTGGTTGCAAAGGCAACTCAGCACATCCTTCCTGCGCCACGTAAACCGACCAGCCTGAAAAACCTGCGCAGGATCGGAAAGCGTGTTCACAGTTCGGTGGCAACCAAATGGAGTGAGTCGCCGGTATCACGAAGCGCTGGGCGGACGTTTCCACCGCGATCAACCCCTCGGCGCTGCCGAGCAACTGCCCTTGGGAATGGCTATGCATGGGCGTTTCACGTACCGCGTCACTTCGCTGGCAAACGGCAAGGATGTCACGCGCAGAGAGCCTGGTGATCAGTTCCGGTGCGACAAGCGGAGAAGACATCCGAGGGGCCTGCGTAGTGGGCGATGTGTCAATGAGGAAGCGATGTCGGCGTGGCACAAACGCAGGATAGGTAGGCATTGTTACGGCAGTCAAGCCAACGGCATGTCGCTAAAGTCAGTTTCGAGATCAATTACCTCCCCACGAGAGAATCCCATGAAAGCCAGTGACATTCTGCCAGACGACGTGAACAGCACCTATTTCGCCGGTCTTAACGTACGCAAAGGCACAGTCGCCGCGTTCTTGCATAACGCGAGGACGTGGTCTGAATCAACTTCTGACGAGGAACGAGCGAAAGCGGAGCGCGACATCATCGAATCGCTTCCTGCGCTGCGCGCCTTGGGTTTATTTGATGTACTCGCCATCAAGGATGCTCGGCTCTGCGCCTTGGTCAACGCCCATTGAGACGTCAACGACGACACAGATGCAAAGGGCTTGTTCCAGCGTCCTCCCTACGATGTTCTTGCTCTTACCACTCAGCCGCGCGTACCGCCATCACGCTGGGAACCCTCAACGCTTTCAACTGACGGGCTGTCTCAAGCGGCGTACGGCGCGGTCATCCTTGCCGACGGCAGCGCGTCGGACTTAATATAGTTGCAAATGCAATTATATTGCTCCGTAGCGAATGCCAGCCTCCGCCTCTTCAGTCAAGGACCTTCCATGATCGACCTGCTTCACAGCATTGATGGGCCGTCCGACCTGCGTCGCCTCAATCCCAGCCAACTGCCGCAACTCGCGAACGAGTTGCGCACCTTCCTACTCAACAGTGTTGCGAACACAGGTGGCCATCTGTCGCCGAACCTGGGTGTCGTTGAACTGACGATCGCGCTGCACTATGTCTTCAACACCCCACACGACCGCATCGTCTGGGACGTAGGCCATCAGACCTATGCGCACAAGATCCTGACGGGCCGTCGCGACCGCATGCACACCGTGCGCCAGGCTGGTGGCATCTCGGGCTTCCCGGTACGCGCCGAGTCGCCATTCGACACGTTCGGCACCGCCCATTCGAGCACGTCCGTCTCGGCCGCGCTGGGAATGGCGCTCGCCTCCAGGCTGCAGTGCCAGGAACGTCATGCGGTGGCGGTAATCGGTGACGGGGCGATGAGCGCAGGCATGGCGTTCGAAGCCATGAACAATGCAGGCGTTGAGCACGACCTGCCGTTCATTGTGGTCCTGAATGACAACGCGATGTCCATTTCGGCGCCGGTAGGTGCACTCAGCGGCCATCTCGCGCGACTGATGTCGGGCCCTTTCTACACAGCGGTGCGCACAGGGGTCGGGCATACCCTGCTCGCCGCGCCGCCGCTGCGCGACATGGCTCATCGTCTGGAAACGCAGCTCAAGGGACTGCTGCTGCCGTCGACGCTTTTCGAGACGTTGGGGTTCAACTATATCGGTCCGGTGGACGGTCATGACCTCGGCGTACTGGTGTCCACGCTGCGCAACATGAAGAGCCTGCGCGGCCCTCAATTGCTGCACGTCGTGACCCGCAAAGGCATGGGCTACGCGCCCGCCGAGGCCGATCCCGTGCGGTATCACAGCCCCGGACGATTCGACCCCTCTCATGGCGTCAAAGCGGCCGCCTCGCCGCCGCCCAAGACCTACTCACAGGTGTTCGGCGAATGGCTGTGCGACGCCGCAGAACAGGACCCACGCGTCGTGGGTATCACGCCGGCGATGGGAGAAGGCTCGGGGATGGTGGAGTTCTCGAAGCGCTTCGCGCAACGCTACCACGACGTGGGCATTGCGGAGCAGCATGCCGTGACCTTCGCCGCAGGCCTCGCTGCGCAAGGCTTGAGGCCAGTAGTCGGCATTTACTCGACCTTTCTGCAACGGGCCTACGATCAGTTGATTCACGACGTCGCGCTGCAAAACCTGCCTGTCGTCTTTGCGATCGACCGCGCGGGCATTGTCGGTGCTGACGGCGCCACCCACCTCGGCGCCTACGACCTAGCCTTCCTGCGCTGCATTCCCAACATGACGGTGATGGCTGCGTCGGACGAGAACGAGTGTCGGCAAATGCTGCACACGGCGTTGCAACAACCGAATCCGACGGCTGTGCGCTACCCCCGCGGCGCAGGTGTGGGTGTACCGACCGTTGCGCAGATGCAACTCATCCCGATCGGTAAGGGAGAGATCCGCCGCACCACCACGCGGCTTGCAGGCGCACGTATCGCTATCCTTGCCTTCGGGTCGATGGTCACACCCGCCAGGGTGGCCGCCGAAGAACTGGACGCGACGCTGGTCAACATGCGCTTTGTAAAACCGATCGATACGCAACTGGTCCAGGAAATGGCCAGTACGCATGATGTCCTGGTCACCGTCGAGGAAGGCTGTGTCATGGGTGGGGCGGGTTCGGCGTGCGTGGAAGCCATGCTGATGGGCGGCACGGTTTGTCCTGTGCTGCAGCTTGGCCTTGAGGACAACTTCATTGACCATGGTGAGCGCAGCGCCCTGCTCGCCCAGTGTGGCCTGGATGGCGCAGGCATCATCCGCTCCATTCGTGAGCGCTTTTCAAAACCGCTGGAGTGCTGACGCCAACAGAAGTGGTCCCGGCCGATGCCACAAACACGAGGTCGAAATGAACCATTCAAACGACTACAGAGGCTGCATCCGATGAACAAACCGACCGGATTTATCGGCCTGGGCGTGATGGGGACACCGATGGCCCTCAACCTGGCTCGCAGTGGCGTGCCACTCATTGTCTGGAGTCGCTCCAACAACCACTACGACACGCTGCGCGCGGCTGGCGCCGAGGTGGCTGACAGCCTGGACGCCCTGTTCTCCCAGTGCGAGACCCTCATTCTGATGCTGGCGCATGAAGCAGCGATCGATGAGGTACTCGGTCGACACACGCCCTTGTTCGAGCAACGGATGGGGGGACGGTTGATCGTGAACATGAGTACCACCTCGCCCGGCTACTCGCGCTTGCTGGCCGATGAGATCGGCAGAGGCCGCGGTCAGTACGTGGAGGCACCGGTTTCCGGTTCGCGCAAACCTGCCGAAGCCGGCCAGCTCGTCGTCATGCTGGCGGGCATGCCCGAACCGGTCGAGGCGGTACGAAGCCTGATACAGCCGTTATGCCGCGACAGCTTAGTGTGTGGCGACGTACCTGGTGCGCTGACAATGAAGCTCGCGGTGAACCTGTTCCTCATCACCATGGTCACGGGGCTGGCCGAAGCCACGCACTTTGCCCAACGCCAGGGTGTCGATCTGGCGCAGTTCGCCCAGGCCCTGAACGCGGGCCCCATGGCCAGCGACGTTTCGCGGGGCAAGCTTGGTAAGCTGGTGGCGCAGGACTTTTCGGTTCAGGCCGCCATCACCGATGTTCTCAAGAACAGTCGCCTGGTGGCACAAGCCGCACGTGACCTCGGCATCGCCTCGCCGCTGCTGGACGTATGCCACGCGCTGTATGGCG
Source organism: Pseudomonas sp. Tof1 (assembly GCF_055390395.1). Taxonomy (NCBI): domain Bacteria; kingdom Pseudomonadati; phylum Pseudomonadota; class Gammaproteobacteria; order Pseudomonadales; family Pseudomonadaceae; genus Pseudomonas; species Pseudomonas sp. Tof1. The sequence goes on from NZ_AP024344.1 coordinate 4,483,921, forward strand.
AAACCGAGGCGCTGGGACAGGGTGGACTGGACATGGTGGCGGTGATCCATGCCATCGCGCAGCGGACCGCCCAGGCCGATGGCTCGCCCTAATCGATCTGAATGAATCCAGACGCGCGCTGAGTCTTGATCATGCGCCGCTGACGCAGCACGCGGGTCGCTTACGCCCAGGAGATTGTCACAACGTGATAGCCAATGTACTCACGATCGCAGGCACCGACCCTACCGGTGGCGCAGGCATTCAGGCCGATTTGAAGACTTTTTCCGCCCTGGGCGCCTATGGCATGAGCGTCATCACCGCGGTCGTCGCGCAGAATACGCACGGGGTACGTCGCTTCGTGCCCCTGGCCCCCTCCTTCGTTGCCGAGCAGATCGAGGCCGTCTTCGACGATGTGCGGGTCGATGCCGTGAAAATTGGCATGGTTGCCAACGCTGGCATTGTTGAAGTCATTGCTCGGTGTCTACGAGCGCGTGCCGACTGTCCCATCGTGCTGGACCCCGTCATGGTCGCCAAGAGTGGTGATCGGCTGGTGGATCCTGAGGCTGTTGCGGCCATTCGGGAACGCCTGATCCCGCTGTCCACTCTGATCACTCCAAACCTGCCTGAGGCCGGCGTGCTGCTGCAGGGCGAAGAACCTCGATCATTGCAAGCCATGCGGGTCGCAGTAAGGGAAATGGGGAAGTTGGGCGCGGATTGGGTGCTGCTCAAAGGTGGGCACCTGGAGGGGCAACGTAGCGTCGATCTGCTGGCGGGCAAGGGACACACACTGGAGCTGGATGCCCCACGAATCGCTACACGCAACTCGCACGGTACAGGATGCACGCTTTCGGCAGCGATCACGGCCCTGCTACCCGGGTCGACGATGGCGCTGGCAGTCTCTGGCGCCAAGGAGTATTTGACGGCCGCGCTTGGTGCAGCTGATCAATTACAGGTGGGAGGTGGCTACGGACCGGTTCACCATTTCCATGCTCTGTGGAAATGAACCGTATCCATTTCACTGTCGGTCGGCATCCTCACAAACCGGATCAACGCCCTTCCAACACCTTGCCCCACAGTACTGAGCCGGACTGCCACGTTATCCAACAAGAACGCCCCTTGGCGTAGAAAACGACAGAGCCCCGAAAGTTGTCTGGGTCACCGAACTATCCCAACTCCGAGCGGAGCTCGCGCACACCACGTCCCAGTTTTCTGCGCAGTCGATTACGCAGCGTGGCGGCGTCGCAATAGCCGACCTTTTCAGCAATCACCTCTAGGTCGTGCCCAGTGGCGACCAGGTGCTTTGCTTGCTCCACCCGCAAATCCTGGAAAAATGCCAGAGGGGACTTGCCCAGTATCGCTTCCGCGCAGCGCTGGAGCGTACGGGGATGCACGTATAAGGCCTCTGCCGCGCCTTGGAGAGAAAACCCAGCGGCAAGGTGTGTTCGGGCCCAACGTTCGAATCGCTCGATCAAGGGGGCCGAATGTACCTGCAACAACCTTAAAACGAGACTCGCGTCTGGCTTCCAAGTGATCGGGCAGCCTCAATGTGGCTGTAGTCCTGGTCGAGAGCCAGGTTGGCTGCCTCACGCTTGAACGCAGAAGCGAAGGTACGTCGTCTGTTCATTGAACACCGTCGTGTGGTGATTATTTTCGCCTAAAACCGTGCCCGAGATTAGTGGACCTCTATACTTTCCAGAGGTTATGAATCAGAACCCCTCAGAAAAGTCTATAGACAGCTAATTATTATGGTTGCTAATTTAAGCAGCCAAACTATCATACAAAGCTATTGAGACCTTAACAGCCAGCAAGCTATAGCTCAATCGCTAGACCAAGACCTGGCGAACACCACTGTTGCCATGCCTCATCCAAAACTAAACGTTCTTCCGGATTAGCACAAAATTCCTTAGCCAGCTCGAACAATTTAGACAGCCGCTGCGCATGTTCCTCCTTCGTGCCACGGCCTCTAACCTCAACAGAGTTCACCACCTGCAAAATCTTCTTCCAAAGAGGATCTTCCAGTCCTTCCGGGTAAATGGTAAAAGCGGCTTTATGGCTTTCATGACATAAAGGCGGTAGGACACGCAAAATAAGCCTATGCAATGCCTTATCGCCTGTTACTACGGCTGGCACTCCAACGAACTCATATCTCTGCTCTCGCAAGACCGGAAGTGTTAACCAAAGATTCAGATCTCCTGCACGGTTGCGCAAATAGGAGATAGTCATATGGTCGGTCTCTCCTTTCTTTCCTGGCTGAAATGCCAAAAAAGACTCAAAATACGAATATGCTGGCTTCGCATCATCATTCAGCTTTAGTGCTTGCCGGCTTTTCAAGACGACACCAAGGGCTGTCAGCATCAGACTAGATGTAAATCGAGGAATATCGGCATTACCGAGTCTATTAAGCTGCTCAATCGCTAAGTCAACCGGTGTCTTCTTTGAGAGCAACGATTTCATGATTGCTATGTAGGGAAATAAAAGGCTGAACTGTGCTCTCAACGCAGCCTCATTTTTTTCTAATAAAGCGACCTGATCCCGAGCAAAATTTTGGCGAAACACAAAGCCAAGCTCAACCAACTCCTGAATCATCTCCTCAATTTTCTGAACAGGATTTTTTCTAAGCTCAAGATTAGAAAACCATTGTTCCTGCAAAGCAGGCAGTGGATTGAGAATCGACTGAAGCCGGACTTCCGCTGGTAACTGTGAAGCCCACTCAACATTGGTGAGCGCATTAGTATCCAAGAATAGCTCATAAGGTCCAGCACCTTTCTCTGCATTCAGGAAGGGCCAAACCACATAGGTACCACTTGAAGTTCTTAAACAACGATCCTTATACGGAACAGGGAAATCAAGCTGCTGCATAAATACCACATCCTCATCACTCTTACAGAAAATCGCTACTCAAATATTATTTAAGCATCCATTTGCAGGCTGAAATCGGCGGTCTTCGATACAGGCCTATGCCCCATAAGTGGTTCATAACGACCATAGGCCTGTTCAGCATAATGCCTGATATCGGGTTCATCACTGGCTTGGGCTAACCGAATCATATCGCTCTCTTTGCAGGGCTCTATGCTGCCAGCCACTGATGTGGCAGCAGTTGCCTGATTTCGCTGGTCTCTTGGGTAAGCAACAGAGCAGTCAAGCTAACCAATGGCTTCAATCGGTGAGAACTCGACTCGGACCAAGTAACTCTTCTCTTCAGCGCTTTTGGCTGACAGTCCCGCGTGGGCACCAACCTCGGCGAGCTTCGCCTTGACCGTCAGTTCCAGATTCTTGTCTGTAGAGAACGTGGTGTTTTCTTTGATCTCAAGAGAGGCCGACAGGCAACCTCCATACTCTCGAGCAAACACAACGGCCTTCCAGGAGGGCTCATAGGCGAGCCAGAGGAAATTTTCTCTCCCAACCCGGCTCTCTGTGCTCCATTTTTTCCCCGAGAGCGTGAACTCACGGGTATCAAGCCCATCATTCAACTTTTCGTTGCTAACGGAAAATTCCGCCCCTCCTCCCCCAGCCACTCCCGCCGTCACAGTCAAACCACCACTGGTTTCTTCATTGTGCTTATTTGAAGTTTTCTTGGTGATGGTGATTTTGGTGGCACCCAGCGCCACCAGTAGCTTGATCAGTTCAGACTCACGCTCCTCAAGAAGAATAGAGTCATAACTATCACTCGGGATGTAGAGGTTACTGCTCTCCGAGTTTGGATACTCCATGAGCGGGTGCTTGCGATAGGCCTTGCCCACAATCGGATGACCTGGCTGAAAGCGATAGCCCTTGGTCTTGACCTCCTCAGGAGAGAAAGAGTGCTTGGCCACATAAGCGGCCAATGCGCATGCTTGCTGATTTTCGGCAGATTCTTCCGTCACCTTCTCTGTCGGGTCTTTAGAAAATAGTGAAAGTACACCGGGTATCCCAACCAGCGCGGAGGCGATCACTGTCGCTGGAACACCGAATGAACCCAAAGCCGCTGCTGTCGCAACAGCACTGCCACCGATTGCAGTACCTACTTTCGAAACGCCATCGCGCCCACCCATAGTGAAATTTGGCTCGTAGCTGCCATCGTCATTCCTCCCCGAATTCGGTACGAGAGGGGTTTCCACGATGTAGATGAGATCAAGCATGCCTTACTCCTTGTCAAAACTCGCGACTGCCATTGTCTGATTTGGGCGTACTGAACCAATGATGGCACATTAATATCCTTCGCACGAAGAGAGGCAACGCTGAAAAGGCAAAGAGTACATTTGTACTCCACGCCTAAAAAGAACATCTATGCTGATGGTTTTCCTTGGCCAACTACCACACCGTGCTCATCGATCCCCCCATGAGATAGCCGAATAGACCCCGGACTTAACACCAAAAATCGGCACCGGTACTCAGGTACAGGAGATCCTCCACAACTGATCCAGCCGCGTCGTGAAGCTGCGGCTCATCATCTCCCGACGCATGCCCCATTCTGGCTTGGTCGGAACGCTGGCAGCGCGCAGGGTGCCCCTGCCCCAGCGCTGGTTGATCTGGTCCAGGACGGTCATCACCTTGGTGGCTTGCTCAGGTTGTGATTCGGCGAACAGGTCGTCGGTGTACTCACCGCGCTGGCAGAGATTGAGCAGCAACACCTCGGCCTTGCTGTACCGAAAGCCAGGACGGAAGAGTTGGTCGAGGGCGTCGACGGCCCTCTTCGTCAGCAGGCGCACATCGTCCGTGGGGTACGGCAGATCGATCACCACCCCGTTGGCGTACTTGGCCTCCTCCGGGTTGAACATCCCGGTGCGGATGCTGATCCGAATCTTCTTGCACAGGGACTGCTGGGCCCTGAGCTTTTCCGAGGCACGCATCATGTACGTGGCGACCGCCTCCTTGATCGGCGGCAAGGTTTGCAGACGCTGGCCGAACATCCGGCTGCAGCAGATCTCCTGCTTGGGTGCGTCTGGCTCATCCAGCTCCAGGCACGGCGTACCGGCCAGCTCCCGGGCAGTCTTCTCGATCACCACGCTGAAATTTTTGCGCAGCATCCAGGGATCAGCTTGGGAGAGCTGCCAGGCGGTCCTGATGTCCATCCCGGCCAGATGCGCGGTCATCTTGCGGCCAATACCCCACACCTCCGACACATCACAGGCCTTGAGCAGCTTCTCCCGGCGGTGAGGTGCCCGCACATCCAGGACACCGCCCAACTGCGCCTGCCACTTCTTCGCGCCATGGTTGGCGAGCTTGGCGAGGGTCTTGGTCCCGGCGATCCCCACCCCCACCGGAATGCCGGTACTCCTGAGCACCTGGGCCCGTATACGGCGTCCCAGTTGTTCTAGGTTCTCGGTCATGCCGGTGAGTTCAGCAAAGGCCTCGTCGATGCTGTAGACCTCCAGCGCCGGCACCATGGACTCGATCACGGTCATGACCCGCTGGCTCATGTCGCCATACAGCGCGTAGTTGGAGGAGAACGGCACGATCCCGTGCTGACGGATCTTGTCCCGGATCTGGAAGTACGGCTCGCCCATCTTGATGTGCGGCTTGACATCCGCGGAGCGGGCGATCACGCAGCCGTCGTTGTTGCTCAGGACGATGATGGGGGTATGGGCCAGGTCTGGCCGAAACACACGTTCGCAACTGGCGTAGAAGCTGTTGCAGTCGATCAGCGCAAAGGCTGGCGCTGGGGGCTTAATGGCCATGGCTGCGCACACTGAAGGTCACTACCCCCCAGATCGACAGCTCATCGCCTTCCATGACGTAACGGGAGGGGTAGCGCGGGTTCTCCGACATCAGGATCACCTCGGGCCCCTGTTTGCGCAGTCGCTTGCACACCGGGTCGTTGTTCAGCAGGGCGACGACAATATGCCCGTGCTGCGGCTCCAGGGACCGGTCCACTACGACCAGATCACCGTCGAAGATGCCCGCCCCTGCATGCTATCGCCCTGGATCGAGACCAGGTACACATGGGGTGCCCGTATATTCAAAAGCTCATCCAATGAGATCTGCCGCTCGATGTGATCAGCGGCCGGTGACGGGAATCCCGCCGGCACCTTGAAGGCACAGAGCGGCAGCGCAACGCCGCCCCCTGCCAAAGGACCTAGAATGGTAAAGCTCATGACGCACGACTTCCGATATACCTGTACGAATATACAGTTAATAGTGTAGGTGTCTTGCGGTCAATTCAAATGAGTGGGATGGCGACAGGCGGAGGTGGTCAGCATGTGCGGACGATTTGCGCAGTACCAGGGCATGGCCGACTACCTGCGCGAGCTTGAGGCCGAGCAGGACGTCATCAGCGGCTACGACAACGAGCCGATCGCCCGCTACAACATCGCCCCCACTACCCGCGTGCTGATTCTGCACACCGTGGAGGAAGGCCTACGGATTGATCCGGTGCACTGGGGCTGGGCGCCCTTCTGGGCCAAGGGCAAACGCCCTGACCCGATCAACGCCCGAGTCGAGACCGTCACCACCGGCAAGTTCTTCAAGCAGCTCTGGCCGAATGGGCGAGCGCTGGTGGTGGCAGACGGTTGGTACGAGTGGGTCAAGGATCCGGACAACCCCAAGAAGAAACAGCCGTACTTCATTCGGCTCAGGAGCCAGGCACCGATGTTCTTCGCGGCATTGGCCCAGGTACACCCTGGGCTTGACCCCCATGAGGGCGACGGCTTCGTGATCATCACCGCCGCCAGCGACCAGGGCATGGTCGACATTCACGACCGGCGCCCGTCGGTGCTGGCCCCCGAGCACGCCCGCGAATGGATCGACCCCGACCTCTCCCCCACACGCGCCGAAGACATCGCCAAGAACCTGTGTCTGCCTGTCGACGACTTCGAGTGGTACCCCGTCGGCACCGCCGTTGGGAACGTCAAAAACCAGGGCGCCGAGCTGCCTTTGCAGAAGTAAACCAGTGCCTTCTGCGCTTTTGCTCGCCTGCACCCTAGGCATGAATCGAAGAGAAACAGAACACGGCGCGGGCCTTTCCCGTTCATAGCCTGATGACGCTGTGCGAAATCTGAAGATGAGCCCGCCAAGCCCAGTTGTCATGGTCTGTGCAGAGACATTTCGTTGCGGACTACAAGGAAGAGGCGCTTCTACAGCTGCAAATTACAGCAACCTCCGATAGCCACACATGTACGCACCCTACACACCTAACAGGAAAGATCAGATGGTCATTTTCCAGGACTCATACAAAACCATCGCACCGGAAAAAGCCTGTTGCAGATGCTGCTTTGACAGCCCACCGATGAGGTAATCATCGTGCGGGGGCGTACTGCTGGCCTTGTCAGCAACATGCCAAGGTAGCCGGGATCTGAGAGCTACGATGCGCCATTGCGCATGATCCATTCTCAGGTCGCCAAGCTTCCAGAATGCGACCAATCGGCTGCCACTGCGGCCGATGGAAGCGCTACTGAACGTGATGTTTCCCCCATACGGGCCTTGCCCGTATGGGCAGGCTCTCCCACTGAAATCTGGAGGTCTGATGAAAATGGAAACGGTGTTATACGGTGCGATGCGCGACAGCGGCGTTTCGGAGCGAAACACCACGGCTGTCATTAATGCGCTGGAGAAAGAAATGACCAATGTCCTTGCGACCAAAGCCGATCTCACACTGCTCGGCACCAAGCTGAAAGCTGACATGGACGTCATCCAAAACAAACTCGCTGCGGACGTTCAGATCATCCGATCCGAAATGAAGGCAGATGTCTCGACACTGAGCGTCAGGGTGGATTCGCTCGGCAGTAGAATTACCTTGAGCTTCCTCGGCATTGCGGTGCTTGTGGGCACCTTGGTGGTTGGGGTGTTGCAGTACCTCAAATAAACGCATCCGTTGTCACTCTCCACGCAGATAATCCTTCCCTACAGGGAGAGGGTTATCTGCGTTTTGTTTTATGAGCCAAGAGCCGCTCGCGGTCCTAAAGGAAGGTCAATCAGATTGGAACATCAATGGCCTCCTCCTGGGTGTGTCCAGCCCCCAGTACAGTCTCAGACGTCAAAGCGTGCCATAGCGACGAGAACGCCTCCATTACGCCCGAGCCATACACCGAGCGGTCCTGTCGGAAGTCCATACACAGCAAGCTTCAAGAGCCTTTCCAAAGGGAATCGGAGAGACCAGGTTCACACCTGTCGAGATCACTCAACCACTACAGCAGGAGAACAAGATGTCTGCGAAAAGAATCGTCCTGAGCGATACCCCAGACCGGCTCATCAAAGATCGAGATTTCTCAGATAATCAGCAAAACATCAGTGAAGTCGTAGACGAAACACCTCACTCGGTGGAGCAACATGAAGCGCAAGAACATCTCAGGGTCGAGACTTTGCGCTGCGCTGTTGCAACGGGAGTGACGGACCTCACGCAGGGTCATGTTATGGAAGTTGACGGCGAACAGCTCGAGCGGCTTATGACCAAAATCGGTAGACGGGTAACCTCACTGAGCAACCACCGCTGACTCTCGCTGCATGACAGAATCTGTCCAGTACACAGGAGTCGAGCCAATCTGCACGCAGGAAATACCCCTCCTAAAATCTCCCGAAACAAAGCCCGCGGTAATCTGGTAGCGCGACGACTACTTGCGATAACGAGGAGTAGAAAACGGATTCACACGGGCCGAGCAACTGAGCAGCTATTGCGCTCCATCATTGGCAGACAGCCGAATAACCATCTGCTCATCCACTTCAGGCACAGGCCGTTCCTGAACCATCATCACGACCCGATCAATACGGTGAGGCAATATCCCCACGCGACTGGCCTGCACCTTCATCGCCCGACATTCGTTCCCACTGTCGTCTTCCCATTTTTCCAAAATCATGCGCCCAATAACCAGCACTCGCATCCCCTTACAGTAGAGATTCGAATACCGTTCGGCCTCCTTGTGCCACAGATCAACACCGGCCCAGAATCCTCCCCGATCTTCGTACTCACCTCCCCCTTTCGAGATCGGATTATCGAAATACACATTGAGCCTCAACAACCGGCGCGGTTCGTTGTTGCCGTTGGAGATCTCTCGAAACTCGGGCTTGGTACCGATGTTGCCCTCCCCCAGAAGTTGGTAGCCATGTTCAGTTTCCTCCCGAGTGAAGACGAGCATGCTGAAGTATCCGCTGCTCGTACGCCTGGTCAGCCGCCTCCACCTTGTTGGCACACAAGAACGCCTGACGCCCCATACTGTGAGTCAGGCTGATCTGCATGTTGATCACGATCCGTTGCAGCTCCAACGCATACAGATCGGAGATCAAGTTGATCGGCGTATGCTCATCACGTACCAGCTCCGCCCACAAGTCGGCCCCCATCTTGGTACGGTCTGATCGGCTCCAACGCAGAAAAATAGTCCCGGCCCCGGTCGACTGCTTGATCAAGCGAATGGGCAACAACGTGAAAGGGTATCGCTCGGCCTGAGCCAGTATCTCCCGGACAGCCAGAGCAATCAGTCCCTCGCTCAACGCTCTGCACTGCTCACCCAATTCAAGCAGCTCCCCCTTACCCTTAAAAGGCTTTAAAAGCCCTTTAGGGAAGGCCGTATGTTCCAACGCGCGGAAGGCACTCTGTTCCAGAGGCCGGAAGGCAGTGTGTTCAGCACCCTCTCCCCACGCAGCCGGGTCGAAACCGTTGTCACGCCCTCGTACATTCACCATCGTTCAGCCCTCCATGGCCTCGGATATGGTCTGCACCGCAGCGTGCCCTGGAGCCGCCTCACGCCATCCAACCGCCCCATCCTCGCCGTCTAAAACACCACGGATATCTCCCACCCGACGGTGAACAATCGGTGGTGCAAACTCAGCCCGGCGACGCCCTTCAAGTACATCCAACGGCAATTCCCCAAGGGCCTCTCTTGCCTGACGGGCCCGAGCGTTATCGGCCACCACATCCGCCCGGGTCACGCCCAAAAACCTGTACTGCTGAACTAGGCCAAACAAACTGCGAAAGATATGACTCGCCGCATCAATTCGACTTTCCATACCCTTGCGAGCAATCAAGGCGACATGGTGAGCGTGTTTGAGACGCCGAACGATGTCGTCATAGGTGATCAGCAGATACAACGCCAGAAAGCCGAATTGAGAACCGATGAACATCGGCAGATTGACTGGCCGGATACTGAAGTTTTCCTGTACGGAAATGGCCCTGGGAACTTCACTCATCAGCAGGTCCACTTCCAGGCGGATGTGCATCAACTCGGCTTTGCAGCGCTGCAACTTTTCCTCGATACGGATCAGCCAGAAGTCAGCATAAGGATCATCCCTTTCGGCTTCGTTCTTGATCCGGCCCATCAAACCGACAAGCCCCACAAGTCCCATGATCGGAGCCTTGCCTTCACTGGCGGGTCTTCCTTGCCAGATACGGAGAGCGAGATGGGTATGCAGCGTCAATTGCATCGTACTGCGCAGCGGTCCAATTGGACCTTGAGTGGCGTCAGACATTGATTGCTCCTGGCTGAGGTATCGAGGCCTCAGTGTCATCAGGAACCCCACCACCATCAGCCAAAAAACAGAATCGAGACCCAATGGTTTTATCTCGAAAAAACAACTGAGCCGATCTCGAACAGGGGGAACAGTGCCCACCGCTATACCACCCGAACCACACCTCGAAACCTGCCCACTGCATTCCAGTTTCCTTGCGGCAGTTGTCCTTCAGGCTTTGCAACCGTGCGCTCTGAACACCAGAGGACGCCGGCATGCCCAACTTCCCTTATCGCTCCCTTGCCCCCTCCCACCGTTACGAAGGGAGGCCCAGACCATGACCCAACAACATACGGTCGAAGTACTGCTGCGGCCCGCCGTTGAGCTGTACACCGTTGCGGTGTGTATCCCCTGTATTGGGGTGTGTTTATTCGCACCCTGGATGCTCGGTTTGACGCCTTTATTCGGTGTCGTGACGGCAGTCATTTATCTGGTACTTGCCTGTATTCGTCTTCGCCAGGGGCTGACAGTACTGCGCTACCGACGCAATATCCGCCGCCTCCCGCGCTACGTGATCACCAGCCAACGCATTCCCGTCAGCAATCAGCGGCTGTTTGTCGGCATCGGCTTTAAATGGGAACAACGACACACCCAACGCCTGATGCAAACTTACCGCCCGGAGTTCCGCCGTTACGTCGAACCCACAACGCTATTCCAACACGCGCGACAACTGGAACAGCGCCTGGAAAAGGCCACTTTTCCACTGAGCCTGATTCCCCGATTCACCAGTTGGGACTACCCCCTCAACCCCGTGCGCCCACTTCCGGCAGTCGGCGGCTCTCCTCGCTTACATGGTGTGGAACCCAACGAAATTCCGGTCTCGCTTCCTCTTGGGGAACGCGTGGGCCACAGCCTAGTACTGGGCACCACGCGAGTCGGTAAAACCCGCCTGGCCGAACTGTTCATCACCCAGGACATTCGCCGGGAGAAACGCGTCAACGGCATCTCCGAGTTCGAGCCGGTCATAGTCTTCGACCCCAAGGGTGACGCCGATTTACTCAAGCGCATGTACGTCGAGGCCCGCCGCGCAGGTCGGGAAAAAGAGTTCTATGTCTTCCACCTGGGCTGGCCCGACTTCTCCGCCCGCTACAACGCCGTGGGCCGATTTGGGCGCATCTCCGAAGTGGCCAGTCGCATCTCCGGACAACTTTCCGGCGAAGGCAACAGCGCCGCCTTTCGTGAATTCGCCTGGCGCTTCGTCAACATCATCGCCCGGGCCTTAGTGGCACTGGGCAACCGCCCCGACTACATCCAGATCCAAACGCACGTGATCAACATCGACGCCCTGTTCATCGACTACAGCAGCGACTACTTCGCCCGCCACGATCCCGGCGCCTGGGACGCCATCGCCACCATCGAAGGCAACCTCACGGAAAAGAACATCCCCCTCAACATGCGCGGCCGCCTCCCCCGCGTCACGGCGATCGACCAGCACCTCTCACGCACCCGCATCGCTGACCCGGTGATGGACGGCCTGCGCTCCGCGGTGCGCTACGACAAGACCTACTTCGACAAGATCGTCGCCTCACTCCTGCCCCTGCTGGAAAAACTCACCACCGGGCGCATGGCCGAGCTGATCTCGCCCAATTACAGCGCCCTGGACGACGCCCGCCCGATCTTCGACTGGATGCAGATCATTCGTAAACGAGGTGTGGTGTACGTGGGGCTGGACGCTCTCTCCGACCCGGAGGTCGCCGCGGCGGTGGGCAACTCCATGTTCGCCGACCTAGTGTCGGTGGCCGGCCATATCTACAAATTTGGCCTGGACGGCGGACTGCACAACGCCGCCCAGGAGCAGAAGATCCCCATCAACCTGCATGCGGACGAGTTCAACGAGCTGATGGGCAACGAGTTCATTCCAATGATCAACAAGGGCGGCGGCGCCGGCATTCAGGTCACCGCCTACACCCAGACCATCAGCGACATCGAGGCCAAGATCGGCAACCGCGCCAAAGCCGGCCAGGTGGTCGGCAACTTCAACAACCTCTTCATGCTGCGTGTACGCGAAACCGCCACGGCCGAACTGCTGACCAAACAACTACCCAAGGTCGACGTCTATTCCACCACACTGGTCAGCGGCGCCACCGACAGCTCCGACATCTCGGGCAACACCGACTTCACCAGCAACACCCAGGACCGGGTCAGTTCCACCAGCGTGCCGCTGATTGAACCTGCCCATGTCGTGAGCCTGCCCAAGGGCCAGGCCTTCGCCCTGATCGAAGGCGCTAACCTCTGGAAGATCCGAATGCCCCTCCCCGCCCACGATCCAGACGAATGCATGCCCAAAGACCTGCAGACCCTGGCCGCCAACATGCGCAAGCGCTACGTCGATGGCGGCGGTGAATGGTGGGCGGGTAGCGGTAGCCGCGATGCGGATGAGCCCTCTACGACGGGCCAACCATCAACTGGGCCTGATAGCTGATAAGCGACGCAAAAAAAACACAGAAAAGTGTTGGCCAACAGTGGCAATGGCCGCCAGCCAGTTTGAAAACAGCTAATTGTCAGCAACCGCAGTGGTTTGACAGCGACTCACCATAGTCTCCTGCAGCACACAGGGGTGATTCACCTAACAGAAGGTACAGGAGGTCATTAGTAGGGCCAGCACGGCATCACAGAGGTTTGCACTGCCAAGGCGCCGGCGACTGGATGTGAGGAAGTCGGCGGTGGAAGAACTCTCCAGGCATATGCGGGATCAAGACTCAATCGTTAATAAACCACCATCTCTACGCAGGCCAAAGACTAGCCCACCACAAGGCCACTAGAAGCAAATAGCCATTACATATAAGCTTGATTTGCCTGATACTGCTGCCGGCCGTGACTCGGCCTTGTCAGGGATCTCCCTCATGGACGATGACACGCACGATCTGAGGCAACGCGCCCAGCAGAATTCCACCGAAGACCAGACCTAGTACTCAAGGAACGACAACTCATGGCAAAGGGCTGGAGCAACGAAGAGCTTCTTGCATCGGTAGAGGCCTACCGCCTGATGGCACAGAAGCAAGAATCCGGAGTTGGCTACTCCAAGAAGCAGGTGTATGAAGAGCTTGCCGCTCGCTTTGATCGCACCGCAAAAGCATTCGAATACCGCATGCAGAACATTTCAGCCGTATTCGATGAGCTGGGATTACCGTGGATACCTGGCCTGAAGCCTGCGGTGAATGTGGGATCGGACATGAAGATTCGGCTGGTCCAACTCATTCAAGGAAAGACACCTGAAGAAGGCGCGCAAGTAGGCAACGTTCAAAACAGTACCAATTGGGAGAAAGCCCTTGCTGCTGTCATCCAACTGGGCGGTGTTGCTAGCCGAAATCAGGTCGAAGAGTGGATTCGCGCTCGTGAGCCTGGATACAACGCCAAAAACCTCTCAGACCTCTACATGATGTCTGTCAACGCTCGCGCACGAACGGGTTACCCGCAAAACAAAAAGCCTCGAAGGACTGACCAAGGCAATCGCTACGACAGACTGTTCCAGATCGGCAAAGGCACCTTTGGCATTTACGATCCAGATCAACATGGCGTATGGGAAATTTACCCCGATGCTTCATCGGGCAGTCGATATCGAGTATCTGTTCGCCGGGTGACGAGCCCAGTCGAAAAAGCACTGGCGCGAGCCGAAGAAGATGTTGAGCGAACCACGGGGTTCGATCCTGCAGACGTAGCTGACGCCCGAAAGCGCATCACTGCCAGTATCGTCCGTCGTCGAGGACAACCCGCCTTCCGAAAAGCGCTCTTGGAAGCCTATGGCGGCAGCTGTGCCATTACCGGTTGTAACCTAGTCGACGTGCTTGAGGCCGCACACATCCACCCCTACAAGGGCGAGCACACAAACATCATACCCAACGGACTGCTACTGCGTGCCGACATCCACACCTTGTTCGACCTCGGGCTGATTGCAATTGAATCCGAAACGATGATCGTACGGGTCGCACCCAAGCTGAAAGATACCGATTACGGAAGGCTGGATGGAGCCCCAATTCGCCATCCGAAACAAAAAACTGACCAAGTTAGCCCAGAGGCTTTGGATTGGCATTGGCATCAACGTGGGTGGTGCGAATGACAGCGTTCTGCTTCCCCAGCAAGGAGGGCGAAAACCACGTAGGCACGAAGACGGTCAGAGTTCATCGGAGACCGACAGTGCCGCTTCAAAAACCGCAGCAAGCCCCTAGCAGGCCGTCACCACGATGATTCGCTGGGGCTGAGTAACGGCGACAAGGGCGAATGGACGCCCCATGACCTAAGACGCACCGGCGCCGCCATGATGCAGGAACTTGGAGTCAAGATCGATGCCAGAACTACTTGCTAGGAGGCTCAAAAGTACGCCGCCACTCCCTCACGACTATGCAAAAGAGAAAACTGAAGCTTGGCGGATTTTTGGGAGAACGGCTTCAAGGTAGTCACGACACCCCCACCACCAAGCTAACCGACAGCAGCAGAGAGATCTGCGCAGATCGCTTTCCAGCCTCAAACACGAGCTCATAATGCTCAGCCCACCAACAGCCAACCGGCCCTAAAGGAATGATCGATACTCACTCCCGGCGCGGTAGGTACCATCACGCAGCCAAGTACTATATTTTTATACAGTAAAAATGTAAGGTACACGAACTGGAGCAATCCACCAGTTCAGGTTAAGCTGCTAGCCATGAAAAATATCTCCTCAAAAATCAGTCGGGTCGCATCCGTTCACCTCTCTGGCCATGAGACGTTTCCACTGCGTCAAATGTGGCTCAAAAAAGCCTTCGACCAAGCGACCGGCGACGGACTGATCCCAAAGACAACCTTTACTGCCGAAAGCTCTATCGCTGCTTTCGGAGTAGGTAAGAATATGGTTTCGTCCATTCGACATTGGGCCTTGGCATCCGGGGTTATGGATGACGAAGGCGATGCTTTCCGTATAACAAGCCTCGCAATGGAAATCCTGCAAGATGGAGGCTTTGATCCATACGCAGAAGATCCTGCTACGGCATGGCTTGTCCATTGGCAGTTAGCCGGGCGGCGCCACCGTTCAACCACATGGTATTGGCTATTCAACCATGTCACCGCGCCAACCTTCACACGCCAAGAGCTCGAAGGGCCTTTGTCCGAATACGCTCGTAGCCTAGACCCTAAGCATCGGCTTTCGAATGCTACTATCTCGCGAGATTTGGAGACCTGCCTGCGCAGCTACGCTCCCAAAGCTGCAGGCGGTTCGCCCGAAGACTTTGCCGAACCCTTACTCGGTGAATTAGGCCTACTCCAAGAGGTCCACAAAGGCCAATATGCCTTTCGCCGAGGCCCTAAGGCGTCTCTCCATGACGGTATTTTTGCCTACGCACTCATCGACTTCTGGAATAGAACCGCAGGCAGTCAAAGCTCGCTGGCCTTCGAAACTATCGTCTATGCAGAAGGTTCTCCCGGCCGCGTCTTCAAGCTCGACGAAGAGTCAATCGCCCAAAGGCTAATCTCATTGGCCGACCTTAGCGGAGGTAAGCTTGCTTGGACCGACTCCGCAGGGCTCCGTCAAGTGCACAGAAAAGCTCTATCCAAGGAAGATCAAAAAGAAATGGTCAGACGCGCATATGACTGAGAGAAAAGAGTCGATGCTCTCGGATATTGTTCAGATTTCACGCCAATACCAACGATCAATCCGCATTGATGCTGATATTGGCCGTTCCGACGCATTGAACGGGTATATCGTCCATGCAACTGCATCATCCGTCATAGCTGGAATGTGCAGACAACTTGCGAGCACAAATCAGCGTAGCTTTACATGGACAGGGCCATTTGGTGGCGGAAAATCCTCTCTAGCTGTCGCCCTGGCGAGCGCGCTCCATCACGACGAAAGCCTAAGAACGAAAGCTCGCTCCGCCCTTAAACTAGATTCGAAACCAGATTTCGACCAAGCCTTTCCTGTCAAAGAGGGGTGGTTAGTCATTCCCGTGGTTGGCCGACGGGGTAGTGTTGTAAAAGAGCTGGACGCAGCTATCCGAAAAAGCCGGGGCACGAGCGTTGACGGCCGAAGCAAGGCCTCCCCCAAAACGTCATAGCTGATCTAATTAGCGAAGCCAAAAGCCGCCCAAACGACGGTGTCTTGGTTTTTATCGATGAAATGGGCAAGTTTCTCGAAGCATCGGCCTTAGGCTCCGGCGACGACGTTTACTTTTTCCAAGAGCTCGCCGAAGCATCTGCTCGCGCCGATGGCAGACTGGTTATAATTGGCGTTCTGCACCAGTCATTCGCGCAATACTCCAATCGACTGGGTATCGACACTCGGGACGATTGGGGCAAGGTTCAGGGACGTTACTTAGACCTCCCCTTCGTCGCCGCAAGTGACGAGGTCGTTGAACTTATCGGCAGCGCGATCGAAGCTAAACACCGCCCTGAGTGGGCGCAAAGTGCTTCTAATGCAATAGCCGACGCCATCCGATCTCGCCGCCCAGCTGTCGGGAAAGACTTCTCTTCTGCTCTAGAACGTTGTTGGCCACTGCACCCAGCTATGGCCGCATTACTGGGGCCTATTTCTAAGCGTCAATTCGGGCAGAACGAGCGCAGCACCTTTGGATTCCTGTCGTCAGTTGAACCCTATGGCTTCCGCGCTTATCTCCAGTCCACCTCCTTGGACCAGTCATCCTGGTATCGCCCCAGTGACTATTGGGACTACCTACGCGCAAATCTAGAGCCTGCAATTCTGGCCTCGCCTGATGGGCATCGCTGGTCCCAAGCGGTTGAGGCTGTAGAGCGTGCCGAGGCAAAGTCAGGTGATCCACTTCTTGTGGCGATAATCAAAAATATCGCCGTGATTGACCTATTCCGCAACGGTTCAGGACTTTCTGCAGATCTACCAGTTATCGCGGCCCTGTTCCAGAATGTGCCTGGTCAGCAGATTGAAGATGCCCTGAAGAAACTCTCAGCACTCAAAGTAGCCTTGTACAAAACCTACACTGGCTCCTGGTCAGTATTCGAGGGCAGTGACTTTGATATAGACGCGGCTATTGCTCAAGCGCTAGCTGCATCCGCTGGAGTCGATTACGCCAAACTCTCCCAACTGATGGGAATGCATCCCGTAGTAGCCAAGCGGCACTACCATGAAACGGGTGCAATGCGCTGGATGGAACTATCACTGCAGAGCATCGAGCAGGCCGAAAAAATCGCTAAGACCTACACACCGCAACGGGGCGAGTTCGGTCAGTTTATACTAGCGCTTCCAGGACGCGATATGTCAGCACGCGAGGCTCGCAAGCGAGCCCAAGCATGCGCGTACGAAGAGCCTTGGCCAGTACTAGTAGGCATCCCTTCTAATCATGCCCGCATCGCAGAACTGTCGGCCGAATTAGTCGCCCTAGAACAAGTAAAAGAGCGTCACGAGCTCGGAGGTGACCCCGTAGCTCGCCGCGAAGTATTTGCGCGTTTGGCCGCAACCAAATCCGATCTCGAAGACCAGCTGCAAGCAGCTGTTCCACTCTGCAAATGGCACGATGGAGGCGACACAATAATTGAGCCAGGCACAAAACTCTCTCCGAAAGCCTCAGAGCTTGCTGACGAACTCTATTGTGCTTGCCCCCCGGTATGGAGCGAGTTAGTTAATCGCGACAGCCTCTCTAGCAACAGCGTCAAAGCACGCCGCGATTTGCTGCACGCAATGATCAACGCCGAAGGCGTCGAGCGGTTGGGGATCGAAGGCTTTCCTGCAGAACGCGGCCTGTTCGAAACATTACTCGTAGCATCTGGCGTATATCGCAAAGAAGGTGACATCTGGCAGTTCTGCCACCCACCTGAAGCTTCGCACAAAGGATTTTACAAGCTTTGGCAAGTCACACAAAAACTCTTCCTCGACGCGAATACACGAGTAAGTGTTGACTCTATCTATGAGCGCTGGCGCCTACCTCCGTTTGGGATGAAACAGGGCATATTGCCTGTATTTCTTACTGCCTTCTTGCTTGCGCACAAAGCCAATATCGCCGTTTACAAAGACGGTATGTTTATCCCCCGACTAAGCGATGCAGATATTGACGAGTGCCTTCAAGCCACGACGCGATTCACACTCCGCTGGATCGCGATTGACGAAGACAAAGTCCAAATTCTAGAGGGAATTTCCACTCTCTTAGAGGAGGTCGGGGAGAAAATCGACTCTGCAGACGCTCTCGAGGCCGCGCGTGGACTCGTTGCATTGATTTTCAGCCTGCCAGAATGGGCACGACGCACACAACGCCTAGGTGAAACAGCCAAAGCAATACGCGACATGCTGCTAAAAGCTAGCGATCCACACAAAGTTCTGTTCGTAGATTTAGCCTCACTGCTTGGTGCTGATGATGGCGAGAGCTATGTAGAAGCCCTGCGCGCTCCACTACAGGAAATCGCAACGGCCTATTCAAAGATGCTCTCCGAGGTCGAAACCAAGATGTTTCAAGCGCTCGATGCATCTCTCGACAACTTAGAGTCGCTTCGCGAAAGAGCAAAAGCTGTAGCTGGCGTTTCGGGCAACTTCAGGCTCGATGCATTCTCGACACGACTGGCCTCTTATGATGGCAGCCGCCCAGCACTGGAGGGCATTCTGAGCCTGGCCGCCGAAAAACCACCCCGCGACTGGGTTGACCGCCACATCGACGCAGCCGTGCTTGAACTTGTTCAGTTCGCACGGCGCTTCCGCGAGGCAGAGGCGTTCGTCGCAGTCAAAGATCGACCAGCACGGAGCGAAGCAATCGCAGTTGTCATTGGCGCAGGAGCGGAAACCACAACGATCTCTAGATCATTCTCGATTTCGGAGCGCCACCGCAAAACGGTCGAAGTCAAGGCCGCGGAACTCGCCTTGATGTTGCAAGAGCAAGGTCTCGAAACCGACATCTTGCTGGCCATTCTTGCTAAAGCAGGAATGAGCCTAGCCAGTGAAAAGGAGCAGATGGATGACTGAGCGCCACGTACTAGGTTTGTCCGGCGGGAAGGATAGCGCGGCCTTGGCCGTTTGGATGCGAGACCACCACCCTGAGCTAGACATCGACTACTTCTTCACTGACACCGGTGAAGAACTTCCCGAAGTCTATGAGTTTCTAGGGCGACTCGAAGGCTATTTGGGCAAACCCATCGAACGGCTCAATCCCCGCCGCGACTTTCGCTTTTGGCTGCGTGAATTCAACCATTTTCTCCCTAGCCCGCAAACTCGCTGGTGTACTCGTCAACTTAAATTGGCGCCGTTCGAGCAATGGGTCAAGCCATGGCTGGTTGCAGGGGATAAAGTTTTCTCCTATGTGGCAATCCGAGCTGATGAGGAGTATCGCGAAGGGTATTCGGCTAAAGCCGAGAACATGATTGTGAAATTCCCCTTCCGCCAAGCTGGCATCGATAAAGCCGGGGTCGTCGATATACTTGAATCCTCTGGATTGGGCTATCCGAAGTACTACGAATGGCGCTCGCGCAGTGGCTGCACATTCTGCTTCTTCCAACAGAAGATTGAATGGGTTCGTCTCAAAGAGCGTCACCCGAGGACTACGAAAAAGCTAAGGAGCTAGAGAAAGATGCACTAGCGCACGGCTCACCCTTTACTTGGTCCAAAGGTGAATCCCTTTGGGACTTAGAAAAACCTGAACGCATTGCCGAGATCAAAGCAGAGTATGAGGCTCGCCGTAAGCGCCTTAGAAAAAATACTCCAACAAATCCACTTCGCCCAGTGAAAGAATGCCTGGAAGACATCGACGACATTTACGGAGATGACGAAGGAAATAGCTCATGTTTAATCTGCCACAAGTAGAGATCAGAAAGCTTCCAAAAAACTTTCAAGACCAGATATAGAAATATGTCTTACACCATCTGTGCCGAGGACGGAGCTTTCGTCTATTGCGACTTCAATTGAGACTTTCTTGACTGACCTCGGCATAGACTGGCCAGAATACTTAACAAACAACTCCAGCTCATGCCTGCCATGCGGCCATTCATCGACCGCATAGCCTTCGCGCTCAATGGGGACGAACATTAACTCACGGCGAACCGCAGAGTTCGGACATATAGCAAATTCTCCGAATGGCGTACCCACCATTCTTCGAGTTAGTGTTCCACTGCCGGCCTCAGGCGCAACTGAAACTGGTCGATAAAGCATCACTCTGCCTTGTGCTAACACTTTAATCAGAAACCACTCGACAACAGCAATTGAAGCACCTCCATTAACAATAGTAAGTGGAAGTAGTATCTCAAATGCCCTTTTAGAAACCTCCATGGGACTGGAAACTTCCAGACTACTCCAAAGCACACTACACTCTACTGACAAGCGCTGTTCAATTGCCTCAGGATAAGCAGAAGTAATCCACTGTAAAATCCACCCATCGAATTGATCACGAACCAATCGCACCCCCTGAATCGCCCCGTCCAAAAGGCGCGCAGAAATCAAATATATCAATGACTCACGAATCTCCACTGACAATAGAGAAATTTTCCTAGAAGCCAAATAACGATCTAGTTTAGTAACTGCCTGCTCAATTAAAGCCAGCGTATCGAGCGACACAGGCAAAGGCACTTCCACGCCGTTGAAAGGCGCCCCACTCAGAACTGACGCCGCAATTGGTCCAGCCAGCATTAGTTGATAACTATCTGCCTTTCCCGAGCCCTTAAGTTCGTCGCACCAAGGAACGACATCAGCCAATCCAATCTGATTCTTAGAGGACTTGATTTGCTGAAGGCGGCGTCGGCCTCCTGGAAACTCCCAAAGTATATCCACCTTGTCTTTGAATGAGTCAGGCTCGATAGTAACAGCCTCCCAGGCTTCGTTTTTCGAGTCCAGTGAATCCAACAGACAAATCAAAGTCTGTATGGAGAAACCTCGAATAGCTTCACGCCCCCCCACTTCTTAGTCTCCAACTTCAAAGAAGTCCATAGCCATTCGCCCCCAACTCAATCGTACATCCTCCATGACTAGGCGTGCTTTCTCGCTTGGAGCCTCATCCTCCATTCGAGCCCATGCCGCAACCAAGGAAAGGACTTCCTTTGCGTATGGATTATCTGGACCGTCCTCATCCCGAAGAGCCTCGAAAAGCCGGTGATGAACGGGATGCCTAGCATTCAACGTTACGAGGATGATGCCTCCAGTTGCCGCCACATCAAATATCATCTGCCCAGGTATATCAGCGTGTTTAAAGCGGAATTTGATCTTTTTACTGACGTAATCTACAGCTATCTCATGAGCCCTATCACCCTCAACCCCATCCTGAATTATCTCGCTAGATATCGCATCTGCACGCGCATTATTCGGCTGTGCCTCTTGCTTATCGCTGCGGCCGGTATCTCCAACACGATCCCGGCGACGATTTACTGAGTCCGTAGCAGCCAGCTCTGCTTTGTCCTCGGGGCGGTGACTTTTCGCCTGAATACGGTCTCCTTCGCGCATTTTTGCTACTTGAGCGCGTATAGTACGAAGCAGCTTCTCAATCTCCCTGCTAATGCGATACATAGGTAGCCTAGGATCGCGATCTAGCTCTAGCATTTCGCGATAGCCACGATCAGATAGCCCCTCAGCCTCCGCATCTTCCTCTAGGCTTAAACGCATGAATCCCGTTGCAGCTTGCTTGTTGTTTGTCACACCAAAAACATCATCAAGCCCAGGATCGAACTCAACCTCAATCCCCCACCAACGCTCGCGAGAGTCATAGGAGTTAAGGAAACTATGATTCATTTCTAGTTCCCTACCAGATCGAACAACAGAAATTCCCTGATTTTTCAGAGTGTGCTGCCCGATAGGTTTAGTGCCCCCTTCCCGCCTAGCCTCCGGCTTACAGATTGAAGCACGAATTACTACACTGTGCTCCTCTCCATTATGCCCAACCAGAATAGTTTGCTCACCAAACTTCTCAAATGCTGGCGCCTGATCAAATGGAGCAGGAGCATTAGTCCCACTCATTAAATACAAAGGGTCATTTGGCCGAACAAAACTTTCATATACAGAAGAATACCCCGAACCGCTATTCTGATAAGCAGATAGCCTAATTCGAACAACCTTTTTATTAATAAAATGACGATATACACGACCCGCAATAAACTCAGTATGCCTTAAAAGTGTTGCGCTTTGCTTCCATGAGACTCTATCCAGATCACTCCAGACAACCAAAGTCCCGCTCTCTCCAATCTCCCCGGCAATTAGTGACAACCAAACGGAGGGAATAGTTGAAACACTTGGAGCTGGCACATCCGCCATTACTCCTTCCTTGATTTTCTCAACATCTAAATACGCATGATGCACTATACCTTTTTGCCAACTCCATACATCAACACGCTTACATTGAGAGATTGAGGAGTTCGGAAGTCCCATTCCAAACTTACCGATCCCTTTTTGATTCTTAGACTCAAGGCGAGATCCATTACCGAATTGAAGAGCCTTGCGCAACAAGGCAGGCTCCATCCCACCAGCGTTATCAAATACCGCTATACTAGAAATTCGTCGACGCCCACTACTAGGAACAGCATCAATGCAAATAACTTCAACTTCCGTCCGCCCACCGGACTCCTGACCAGATTGAACAGAGTTATCAATCAACTCAGCTAGCGCATGCGCAGTATCTCGATACCCCGAGCTACGCATAGCAGAAATAGATAAATTCTGAGGAATAATGGGGAATGACATCGCTAGCTTCCTAAATATCCAATTTATTCCAGGCCCCAAGGGTTTCCACCAAAAGCATTTGCTCTGGCGCCGAGTCAGAAACCACGACAACCCGTAGGTGATTACTATCTAGATTTCGGGCACTCGCTAACCGCCCAACTAGCCCAAGAAATACTGCCGACGACAACGTTGGCATAGCTATAACTGCAACACTAACACCAGGAATGGAATCTCCTGAAATAAAGACCCCATGAACACAAAGAACCTTTGCATCGCGAATATTAAACTGACTTATAGTGCGAGAGCGATCTTCCGGCGATCCTTCACTAGTCACTGACATTGCTTTCACACCGCGTAAGAACAGCAAACCAGCAAATAAACGAGCATGCTCAGCAGTAGTAGCAAAAAAGATCACTCTGCCTGAAGTCTGTGACTCTGCCAGGATTAAATCCAGCAAACACTGGTTGCGCTCAACGTCCTTGCTAAGTAAATTCAAATACTCAGCACTGAACTCCAGCGCATTGTGATCTTCAAATTTTTCCACACCACACTTGACATGCCTAATCTCGCTAAGAATTTGGCCTACATAACCTGCCTCTCGCAGAAGCTTCACGGGATCTTCGTCATCAACAGAAATACACGACCCCGTAAATCTTGCTCGAAACGCTGTTTGGTGAGGTATTGGAATTAAGGCGCTGGCAGGGGCCGCAGACATTCCAACCAGGCTAAAGGCTCCCTCTTTCGACAGTTCCTCGATGATCTTAATGCCCGCTGGATGAGCCACATGCTCAGCATCACCGAGAATCACTACGCGAGTATTTTTCCCTAACCTCTCTAACTCAACACGCTCATCAGCGAGTTTTTTAATATCAGCAACAATAATACAGTTCTCAAGATTGCCCAGATCTGGCACAGGTCGGCAGCCATAAACACGATAAATCGTCACATCTCGCGACCCTATTTGCTCCCAAACCTCACGAAGCTCAATAAATGCCTCTTCACAAAGGGCCTCGCCGACTCCCAGCCAAATAATAGATCGTCCATCGGGCTCAGAACGATAAAGGTCAAGTACAGCAGTAGCAACTAATCGCAACTTACCCGAA
Source organism: Pseudomonas sp. Tof1 (assembly GCF_055390395.1). Taxonomy (NCBI): domain Bacteria; kingdom Pseudomonadati; phylum Pseudomonadota; class Gammaproteobacteria; order Pseudomonadales; family Pseudomonadaceae; genus Pseudomonas; species Pseudomonas sp. Tof1. The sequence continues at coordinate 4,507,969 of NZ_AP024344.1, forward strand.
CCAAACGGCATGTGCACTAGAACAGATGTATCTGGGCTAGCAATAAATCTTCTTATCTTCCGAAATGCAGTGAGCTGATGAGATCTTAGCCTGTGTTTAGCTACAGCCTTTCTTGACACTTCCACATCTCGGGCGGTAAGTTCATTAGCATCGAACGCCACGTCATACCAACTCATTAAAGATGACAGGTTGAGCGTATTACTCTCGAAGTCAACCCCATTCAGCGTCATCAATACTGCTGACGTCGGAAATCCAAGAATCTCACAAAGTGCCCGCCCCTCATCGCCCTTCAAATTCGAAAACAGCAATGAGCGAATAGCTTTATTGCGTAACGCATTTTCCGCGCCATACATACTGACAATCAAATAAGCGAGACCATCTTTGTTATATGCATCATTGCCAACTTTTTTCAGGAGAGCTGCTGTAGCGTCTCCCAATAAAGCGACGAGCGAACCGGTTTCGCATCGTGCCAAATGCTCAACGAGTTTTCCTGCCACAACGGCTCCTCTTCACACGATGCCTAACAGCCACTTGTAATATTTGCAGAACTTGGATAATCCGTATCATCGCAACCTAAAAATGAGCTACGAATCTAAACAAAAACATGAGCACATAAAATGCTTTAGCAGTGCCCCATGTCCGAACCTCCACCCTTAGAGGGATATCCCACGACATACGTACCATCGACCGAACAGTTAACTTTTAGCTGCGCTGGACATTAAGAATATAATCAACAGCATCATCTAAACTGCTAAAAACTTTAGTCGAGCACTGTCTAACCATTTCAAAATAGCGCTTAACTGAAGGATCTTGGATTTGGTCGACCAAATATATCTCTTTCCCCAAAGCCTTTGCGAACCCAATCTCGAGAGCTAATGCATACCCTCCAGGATTAGAAGCCTCCATATTAGCCAATACGATTTCAGACTCGCGAACAGCAGCCAAATCCCAACGAGTGTACTCGACTGGATCATCAATACCATGAGCCCCAGGATCCAACAGATCAAAATCTTTGAGCCTTGACTTTACATTTTCTTGCCAACCGGAATGAAATCCGCCGGCAAGATAGATTTTGCTACGGGTTACCGGCATTGGAGCCTCTCTTAAATTTAAGTTCCGCATAAGCCACCGAGAATGGAACACTCATAGCTCGAGCATAAAAGACCTCGGCCTGTTTAAAAAGAAAGACAGCTGAACTAAAGAGCAGAAACGCTTGTACTCCCCAAGGTGCAGCCCGCTCATATCCGTATAAAAGATCAGGGATCAAAAAATAGCAGGCGAGATAATCCACGCCAATGACAAGCAAAGCCGTCCCAACACCACTGCATAACAGCGAGATAAACATAAATCTTCGCCCGAGTGACGCCGCCTCATTTGAAACAGACAAGGCAACACTTCTAAGATCATGGAACTGCCAAACGCCCTGAACTCCGCTCTGACGATTGTCTACTAATTCACTAAATAGCTTGTAAGACTGCCGCGCCCCAGCTTTTACCTCATCAAAATTACTTGTTATTCTTAAGAGTTTCAGAAATGGCTTCATCGCCACCTCATTCACTGCCAGCAACAGGTGACCTAAAGCAAATAACAATCCAGCCATTGTCAAGGCCACACCAGCACCGTCACTTAACTTGACTAGTGACTTAACATAGCCAGGCCCTGAGTGCATTATTACCAACCCAGTTGCCAACACTAATCCTGGCACCCATGCTCCGATTAGGTCATTAAAGAACTTCGCAATGGTCTCAACCGCGTCATCAACTTTCACTGTTCGCTCCCAGCTCAGAATTATCAGAACGGATAGCCGCGACAGCCATTTCAATATCCTGATCTGAAAGAAACGGGGCTTGTGCGAAGACCAATCCCTGTTCGCCATTAAGCTTGGCTGCAAGATGGCCTCTCCCCAACAACAACTCAGCACCCGGCCGATCGAGCGCGATCTTTGAGGTCGCCTCGCTGGACACCTTCAAGATCAAGCGATTGCCCAAGTTCTCTCGAAGTTGCATCGGCATGACATCTTTGTCAGGCCGTTGTGCTGCGAATATCAAATGAATCCCCGCCGCACGCGCCTTCACTCCAAGCCGCTGAACTGCAGCTCCCACCGCAGCCTTATAGGCATCGTCAAGCATCCAATCGGCAAACTCATCGTGAACCAAGAAGACCATTGGCAGACGTTCTTCGGTCGAGACTTTCGAGTTATAGGTTGGTAAATCGCGAGCCCTGGCTTTGGCAAAGGAGCGGTAGCGATCCTCCATCTCTTGAACCAAAGCGTCGAGAACCTCGGCGGCCTTTTCCTTGGTGATAATGATTTCATCACGCATATGTGGCAAATCGGCCAATGGCGCGTAGTCCACCCCCATCTTTGGATCGATCAAGATGATTTGGGCCAGCTCCGTGGGATTAGTTGCCGCGATATCCAAGAGAAGAGCCTGGATGAGTACCGACTTGCCACTCCCCGTAGCCCCAGCCACCAATGAGTGCGGTTCATGAGATGAAAGCCCACCGAACTCAGCCCCCAAGTTCAGATACAGCAGCGCGCCATTAATCTCCTGAAGGCCCAGAAGGAATGAGGTGTTGATGCCTGCGACGTTTCTATTAAGCTCTCGACGCGACCAAAGCTCCCAAAGCGACACAGCCTGCCTCTTCGCGCCAGCGACGGTCACTACAATCTCGCCTGGCTTAGGTTGGACAGTTACGAGGTTGATAGCGTGGGTAGTGAGGAGCTGCGTTCGCTTGTTTTCGATATCTTCAACACGTAACCGATCAGAGCCCGCCAAACGAACGAGGCAGCCGTTTGGAGTCAATCGAGTGCCGAGGATAGCCGCCTGAAGACCGTAGCTATTGAGCGCAGACTTGAGCTTCTTAGTGACGTCTTGAGCCCACTCCTCCCGTTCGGCATCGGCTTGCGCACCGCCAGAAAACTTCGATGCGACCAGAGAAGAGAGCCCTGCCCCAAAGCTGGGGGGCGTGGCGGAAAACTGGCTAGAGACTGAATCAGTACTAGCTGCCGGGGCAAGAGTCGGCTCCTCTGTCGGCATAGAGGGTGCGGCCACAGGGCCACCCAACGTCGCCACCGCGCCGTCTTTGTCTAACGGTGGAGCGTCCTCAACAAAGGTATCGATCTGTCCACTCGATAGTTGTCCCATTGCGGACAACCACGGTACTCGTGGGGCCGGCATTTTGAAGCAGTGTCCGCTCCAAGGCTGCTGGGGCCCAAGCCCTATTCGAGCCTCGTGACCACCAGAGCCTTTGGCATACGCTTCGGCGAGCTTTCGCAGATCCGGTCGATCGAATACTTCTTGCCAAGCCATCACGCCTTCGGACTCATCCAGAAGCTCTTGCTCAGACGCTGAGGCAGAGCCCGCGTCCGAGGTGTGGACGTAGACGTGTGAGTAGCCACGCAGCGAGATCTCTACATCGCCCTCTCGCAGCTTGGCACGAGCGCGCTCCATCAAGCCCGTCATACCCGGCGGAACATCAGCATCTAAAAGCATATCGGCCAAACGGGCCAACCAAACGTCCCGATCAAGACGCCCTGGATCACCAAAAAGAGCCTCACGGAACATGCCCAATGTTGCCAGCAATTGATCCTTGGAGCCTCGTCGAGCCTGAGCCAACCCATCGGCACCGACATATTTCGACTCAACAATTGAAATGACGACGCGGACGCTTTCCTCTTGCTCCTCAACGTTAAGCGCCAAAATATCCGCGATTCGACTTTCCGGTTGGGATAACCAACTCGCGTAATCGTCGAGCAGGAAATAGGCGGTCAAGACCTGCCCACCCTGCGCTGAGGCCAGGAACTCCTCTGCGAGCACGTAACGACTTAGCACAAGACCAAGCATCTCTCCGGCAGAGACGCCTCGCTTGGCCGCACGCAGTACGATATCTCCGGAGATTGAAAGCGCGTCGCGCTTCGCCTTGTCGGCAGCGGCTTGGAGCTCATCGGATCCGAGCTGAAGATTCAATTCTTCCAATCGCCTGCGAACCAACACGCCCAACAACCGGAGTTCCGAGGTCGAGCTCACAATCATATTGCGGCCGTTCGTCGAGCCTCGACGGTAGCGCACCACTGTGATGTTGTTGTGCTGGAGCTGGCGCTTGTCGAGTAGTTCGTCGTAAGTGGCCACCCATTCGGCCAGCTCGTGCGCGTCCTTAATCATTGCGGCCAACGCTGGACTTTGTAGGGAAATACGACGCGCAGGTAGGAATCGCTCCTCTGGCATAGCGTCCGTCTGACGGCAAACCGCGGCGACAGCCGACACATATGACCAGCCTGAAGCCGTTTGCCATGGACAGGCAAGGAATGTGGTCGACTTCAGCTCGTTCTCGCCCGAAACGCTCCGGTAAGACCAGCGCGACGGCGCATGATCCAAGTTTGGTCGGTCATTGGTCCACTGCACAGGCAGCCACTCTGTTTGAGCCTCCCGCGCGACCACGTCATGCAGGAAAGCCACATCAAAAGCCTTGAAACCTTGCGCACTCACGCTGGGAGTCGACGAGAGGGGCGTCACAGAAATACGTAACTTCGAGATGAAGTTATCGCTGGTCTCGCTGACCACTGGCAGATCCGGATCGTCCCCGGCCTTATTAACCAGCTCGCCATAGACTCGTCGCAGCTTTCCTGGATCTGAGTGGCGTACAGAAACACTACATTGGAGCTTGTCATCCTCTTGGAGTGAGGAGAGCTCGCGCACGGTGGCCAGCGGCAGCTCGGCTGCATCAGCGTTATAAAGCACGACGCTCAGGTTGTTTGCCTCGTGGGCTGCAGCCCCACATAGCGCCCCAAAAGCTCACGAACCTGTTTGGCTGCAGCCGTCGGATCAACATCGGTCATAGCTTCCGCAGCACCACGCGTGGGCGACTCCAAAAGGCTATAGCCGTTGACTGTGCTGCTTTCCGAAACTAGTGCCAAAGCGCCGCCCCGTTTGAGAACCGCGATCTCTGGATAGAATGGATGAGCGATCTCGTCAGAGAGCTCCCGCATGAAAATCTCGCGATCGCCATAGAGAATGCTATCGCTGGAGAGCAAGTGGGTGGCGAAACCGGCAACACGCCGTGTCTTTACCGCAAGGGCCTTCATTCGTTCTGGATGCCACGGTGGGATGATCATTGCGGGGTTATCGCCAGCAACACGAACCGTGCCCACCGATAGTACTTCGGAAACCAGTCGCGAACGACAAACGTCACCACGAGCATGTGCCATCAGGGTGTTCAACAGTTCGGCGTAAGACTCCGCTTGACGCAGAACGGCATCGCCATGCAGCCCAATCGCGACGAAGTCCTCCATCGCCTTGATGTAATCCTCCTCGAACTTATCCCAAGAAGCCTTTACCTCGTTTTGCTGATGCGCCGTCAGCCTCCCCTCTTCGGCGAGCTCTTTGATCCGAGTCTTAATCACATGGCGCAGGCTTTGGAGCTTACTGGCCGCAGGAACCAGTGACCCTGCATCAGTCGAATAAGTCGCCTCCAACGTCCCGGTATCGAGCAACGAGACGTTTTGTACGCCCCCCTTCTTACTCACTAATTTGCGGGGGACCTCAGTACAACCTACGGCCCCTTTCTCCAAGAGGCGACGCATGTCAGCAGTCAGCGACAGGCCAATCGCTGTGGGCTTGTAGCTCCAAAGGAGCTGTGTCTTAGCCAGCACCGTCTCTTTGTCCTTACAAACCTGAATTAAGGCCACGTCAAACTTGATTTGCAGGGCTAAGCGCGATAGAGACGGATTCGGACGAACCTTGCTCTTCTTATCGTTACGAAGCTCCTTCTCCTTGGCGAAGAAGGCTTCATAGTCGAAGAGAGGGTCGGGTAAGTTTGCATTTCCCAGCCGTTCGACCTTCCACTCAACCTTGGAGCCCATGAGCTCCTTTAATCCGCGGTACATAGCAGAGAAGTAACTGCCGGCGTCGTAGTTGAATCGCTCGCGCCACTCCTTGCGGCCCTTGGTCACAGTGAAACGTAGAATCCGCTCGCCTTCCGGATCGCGTAGGCCGGCATGCAAGCTATTGACCACTCGAGCGAAGCCCTCGAAGAAGTCATTGCAGTCGATGGGCTTGCCATAGAGAGCCTTTTCCCAGCGCGAGCAAAGTTTGGCGTCTTGCTCCAACAGTCTTCGCTGCTTAACGAAAAACTCTTCGTCCTCCTCAGTGAAATCTGATCGCCGCTCACGTCCCTTCAAGTCCTCCAATAGCTTGCGGCTCTCGACATCAAGTGAGTCCTCCTGGTCGCACTCATGATCGAAGAAGCGAATTGTCGACTCTGCTAAACCAAGTTGCTTTTCTTTGGGCTTGTCGAAGGCAAGGTATACGCCATCGCTTTCCCACTCGAATTGGGCAAGCACCTCGGATGCCTCTTGATCTCCAGCAGGGGCAGCGGCGAAGGCTTCGAGAGCTTGGCGAGCCCCATCCGAAATGTCTGCAGCATTGGCCTCGATACGCTCGGTAATCTCTTCCGAGTCAAGAGGCTGGCCGTTCTGGCGGAGCTTTTTGAGCAGCGGCGCACGCTGAGCAAAGAGCTTGATGAAAGCCTTGTGCCAAGGTTTGCGCAATGCCCCGAAAGCTTTGGCATTCGAGAAGAAGGTGCTGTCTCTTGGAAGTCCTGCGCATGGCAAGGCGAAGCCAACCGCGTCACGGATGGGCATCCCATGCGTGGCGACAGCCTCGACGATTGCAGAGCAAAACTCGCCAAGCTGCACTAACGAAAGTTCCGAGGATGCTAATAGCCCGCCAAGAGCAGCATGGAACACTGCTCGGTCCTCGGGCACTGGCGAAATGCCGCCCGAGTGGAGCGTGGCCTCGACCCACGGCTCAGGATCGGCCCGCATCTCTTTGGCACCTACAGCCATGACGTGACCCAACGTGTCCGCGAGATTGTGCTCGTTGCCATTAGCCGTAAGGATCGCAGCCTTGGCGGTCACAGCGTTGTTGCGCACGTAGCCAGCGTTATGTGGAATCAGAATGTCCGGCGGTAGACCTTGGCCCCCTACCAAGGCCTCCGGAATCATGAGGTCTACTTGGGCAAGCAGATCCGGATTGGCGAGAATAGCTCGCGCGACTGCCGCAATCTGACTGGCTGAAAGTTTGTCTAGTCTGAAGAGCGCGGCCAAATCACCAGCCTGACCAGGCTTAGATATGCGCTGGGCGAGAATTTCCGCGCCGACGCGCCCAATAATGCGATCGGTCAGCATGCGGCTTCTCCCTGAAACGCGAACGGGTTTTCTACAAACGAGCAGGAGTCGGAAAGCCTGCGAACCAAGCCCAAGCTGACAAGACGAGCTTCAAGATTGTTTCGGTTCTCGCTGAGCTCTTCTTGGTCAACAAGCTTGGCGCCGACTAGGCGCGCGCCCTCCGCATCACCAATTACGAGACCATATCGGCACTTGGCTTCAGCGAGAAACTCATCGAACTGCATCCGGTCTTCCACGATGGAGACCACGATCGACTTGAGCAACCTATCGTTCGGCGCATAGCGGGTGCGTCTCGAGAGCCTGCGTGAGCTGAGCCCGATTGCACGCGACCATGACGCATGAATCTTGCCGACATGCTGCTCATGACGCGCTAAGGCATTCTCAGCCAGTTTGGCAACCAACTCTTCTGGACTCTTATCGGTGAAGTCCTCATCGTCTCCACCATCTGTCGGCGGCCACTGAAAGCGATCGCGCATGAGTTTCACTCGCTCGGCATCCGGGAACTCCGTAGATTCAGCCCCGGCCCACCCAACATCCTGCCGGATCGACTCGACATGAGCCCGCACCGCCTTTGCTGGCAACCCTTGATTGAATTGATAGCTATCGCCAGAAAGCGCTCTCATCTTCGTGCGATCCTTGGAGACAATTTCGCAGACAATCTCGACCGGATCGTCATCACCTGCTACCCGCTTAGCTCGCTCCAAGAAGTAGAGCAGCATGTTCAGGCCGGTGATCGCTATCAAATGCTCCAAGGCATCGTAGATCGGCATATCCTTGTTCAAGATCGACAACCAGTCGTCGCAGATTTGATCGAAGCGACTATTGGAAACCTCGGGAAGATAGCCCGAAAGCCTTGGTTCTTCGGCACTCTGTGGCGCTCCTTGCAGAGCCCTGACCAACCGATTCATCGGCGCTTCGTGATCAAATAGGCGCTTGGCAAGACTGTCACCGAGCTCCGCTCCACGCTTGGCACGTGTGAGCATGAGATAGAGCAACTCACCTGTACGAGCAAAGAAGCGACGATCGTTGCTCATGCTTCCTTTTGCATTGATCGCCAAGTCCTCATAAAGAGCGTCGGGACCGAAAGGAAAGACGAACTTGGAACTCCAACGCTTGTTACTGCGAGACTCGAATGACGACGAGCGCAGCAGCTCAATAGCCTTTGCGAAGTCGTCAAAACTGGTGAACGAGCGACGCAGATAGGCCATATCTTCATCACCATTACCAGTTGCTCCTTGCCTAAAGCGCTCAAACCACTGCTTCCATTTCTCCTCATCAGACGCGGTGCTCTCCGCGATCGATTCGACGTAGGGATTGTTGAACAGCAACCCACGTAAGCGGACTTGCCGCTGTGGCTTGAACATGACCGAGCCGCCCCGCTCTTGGTGAGGCCTAAGCGGCTGATCCAAGTTCGAGCCAAGTACGCCCAAAAACTCCAGAACAGTCAGGTGAGGAAGCTGCTCATCGTAAAGACGATGTCCCCAAATGTTCTCGTCGACGCAAAAATCGACGCTTTTAATCTCAGGCCTCTTGATAATTGCACTCATTCAGAGACCCTCACAGTCACAGGGCGCGAAAAACCGCGACCACCGGGCTCAATATCGATGAAGTTGAGTGTCAGCACGGAGTTCTCGCCACCGATTTCGTCATCATCTCCAGTCATGCTGGCCTTCTTGACGATCTCAGCCTTACGCAAGAGCTTTGCCTTGAAAGCCAACAGATCTTCGAGACACTCGTTGGAGAAGCTAGCGGGCAAAGCACCCTCAGCCACACGCGAGAGAAACTCATGGCGGATAGGGGTTAAGTCGAAAGCGACCGAATTGCCCGCTCCCACAGCAAGCGAAATGTCGAGTCGAGGACGGCCTGTCTCCTCGGCAAGCCTGATCGCCATACCAACGCCGCTCTGCCTACGGGAAAGCGTCTCGTAGTCACAAAGCACACTCACCCGGCTTTGAGTGAAACCGCCCGAACTGGCGATGAAGATGCGATCTTCGTTTTCGAGAAGAAGGCCTGTTAATACTCGGTTGAGGCCCTTAGCGATGCGTCCACGAACCGCCTCGCTCACAGGCTTCTGCGCTTTGAGCGCCTCGATGATCTCCAAGTAGTCCCCAGCAAAGCAGAAGGCTGTCATCGACCAATGCGGATAGCCCCTTTCCCCATCAGGAAGTGTGAAGAAAAGCCTGCGTCGCTGGTCTTCGAGCATCGCTAGAAACTCGGTGACCCCTTCTTCCAAGCGAGCCCCCTCGTACCCTTCCAAATAGGCGTCCTGGGCTGCGCGAAAGGCAACCGTCGCTCCGTAGATCGGATCGCTCGCGACCAAGCGGCTAAAGTCTGCTTGCAGTCGCGAATCATCCTTGCCGTAGACAAGCAATCCATCAGTGGCATTCGTGGACTCATCGCCCACCCCAAAACTGGACATCGCCTTGAAGATAGGACGATCAGAAGTCCTCCTCTTGAGGAGATTGGCGCCGAAAACGTTGGCATAGATACTAGCTTTGCCAAGGTCGCCCCCCTCCTGGATCTTCGCGACATCAGCGCAGGTCATGAGATTGTCCTTCGCACGATTGGCATCGGAGCACCCGAGAATCATGTTCGAACAAAGCGCAAGCAAGTCGCGTATAGGGAGATGCAGACCATTGTGCCTGGCAATTTCAACCAGATCGCCCAAGCGGCGACACAACTGACCACTATCCAACTCACCCAAAAGTCGGCGGCGATTCTCGTCAATAGGACAAACTTTACCGTCGCTCCGAAGTGTGCAGTGCTTGCAATTGTCCCACTCGGGATGCCCTGCCACAGCCATAGCAACTTCGTCTAATGTTTTGCGGCTAGTCGAGCGACTGAGATCAAACACTGCCAGGCGATCAGGAGCTGGTCCCGCCTGTAAGAAGCGCTCTTGCAGCGGTTTGCGAAGTGGGTGATCACGCTCTTGGCGCCGCCCTAAATCACGGAGACGATCAAGAATTTGGCCATGGTTTGCGGCAAGGATCACTATCTCTGAGTCATTTCCTTCTAGCACCGACTTTTCCAGTCGCAGCAATGGCAGATCACTTTCCTCTCCATTGAGCTCGGAAAGATCCTTGATAAAAACAGCCAGACGCCCGTCCGCCAGAGATAGCTGTTTCACGTTACCCTTGGCGCCCCAAGCCTTAGGATCCCCACCAATGCGCTCCCACAGAGAGCGGCAGTGATAGGTCTTACCATCACCAGCTGTTCCCGCGATCAAGATAGATCCTGGTGCCTTGGATTCAATATGCCGCACCATATCCTCTAATAGAGGTGTTGAGAGGCTAATCGGCTCCACTCCTGCCTGCGTTAGCGCCCTCGAAACATACTCATCAAACATCGCCAGATTGCGCGATGACGGCCCATAACTACGCAGGAATTGAACCCAAGCACTTGCCGGTGGAAGCTCAACATCAGACCGCCGCACAGAACCGCCACGACCTTTACCTGCCCGCAGAAGCCCCTGGTCAATCAGAGCTTCACGCGCCTGCCAATAGAACTCGTCTCCTAAATGTGGAAACTGAATTTTGAGGTGCTCCAGCAGCGACTGGTTGCCGATGCTAGAACCATCAGCGGGAACTGCAGCCAGCATGGCCTCAACCAACTCATTCATGCACAGAACTCCTTCTGCCACTCGCCACAATGCGGGCTGTCCCAAATCAAATGATGGCTGTAACGGGCTGCAGGGCATCAGAAGGTGACTTGTGCGATAAGGCTGTGGCAACAGCGCTTATGGATAGCCATCCTTGGGACACGGCAACCTGCCATTATGCGACGCCGTCACCTTATCCATTGACGGTGCATGGGTAAAGTGTAGTGGTCAATAATTCCCGGAAACAGAAGGGGTCCTACCCCACTAACACGGGACACTTTCGAGCAAGCTGACATCGAGCCTAAGGAGTCTTCATGTCCAAGCTCATCTCCTGCAGTAGGAGAGCTAAGGCCCTTTACACCTTCCCGCCGTACCTTTCTTCAGCGGCGGCACAAAAAATCGACTCAGAAAAAATCATTGCCCATAAAAAAATCCAGCCACCGTTAAGTGGCTGGATTTTCTAGATTTTTGGTCGGGACGGAGTGATTCGAACACTCGACCCCTTGCACCCCATGCAAGTGCGCTACCGGGCTGCGCTACGCCCCGACACTGAGTAGCTGTGCTTTCAAACCTCTGAAAGCGGTTAGGAATGTAACCTAACCTTTTGAATTTTGGAAGTATTATTTCCAAAAAATTTACTTCTTCAGCCCCGCCAGCACATCCTCCAGCTCAGCGATCATCTGGTGGATCAGTTGCTTGTACTGGATGTTCTCTTCCTTGGCGTCGTCACTGGAGAGGCGCTGACGCGCCCCGCCAATGGTGAAGCCCTGGTCGTACAGCAAGGCGCGGATCTGGCGGATCATCAGCACGTCGTGGCGCTGGTAATACCGGCGGTTGCCGCCCCGCTTGGAGGGGTTGAGTTGAGGAAATTCCTGCTCCCAGTAGCGCAGCACGTGCGGTTTTACCGCGCACAGCTCGCTGACTTCACCAATGGTGAAGTAGCGTTTGCCTGGGATCGGCGGGAGCTCGTCGTTATGACTTGGTTCCAGCATAGGCCTCAACTCGGGCTTTCAGTTTCTGCCCTGGACGAAAGGTGACCACACGGCGCGCCGTGATCGGGATTTCCTCTCCCGTTTTTGGATTGCGGCCAGGCCGCTGGCGTTTGTCGCGCAAATCAAAGTTGCCGAAACCCGACAGCTTGACCTGCTCGTTGTCCTCGAGTGCGTGGCGGATCTCTTCAAAGAACAGCTCGACCAATTCCTTGGCCTCGCGTTTGTTAAGACCCAACTCCTCGTAGAGACGTTCCGCCATTTCAGCTTTCGTCAGAGCCCCCATACGTCACTTCCTTAACGTGGCGTTCAACCTGGTTTCAAGCGAGGTGAGGATGTCTTGCGTTGCGGAGTTCACCTCATCGTCATTAAGAGTGCGCGATGGATGCTGCCAGGTCAAGCCAACGGCGAGGCTTTTTCTATGAGGATCAATGCCTTTACCCTCATAGACGTCAAAAAGCCTGAGGTCCGTCAGCCATTCGCCTGCATTCTCACGAATGACTTCCAGCACGGCCGTGGCTGCCACGCCCTTGTCCGCCAGCAGGGCCAGGTCACGACGCACTTCAGGGAAGCGCGACAGCTCGCTGAATTTCGGCATCTTGCCCGCCGCCACTTCAGCCAGGACCAGCTCGAAGACGAACACCGGACGATCCAGGCCCAGAGTCTTGGACAGCTCCGGGTGAATCGCGCCAATAAAGCCGACCCGTTTCCCGTCACGCTCGATCTGAGCGGTCTGACCCGGATGCAGCGCTGGGTGCTTGCCCGGCACGAAGTTGAAATCGCCCAGGGCACCGGCAGCACCGAGGATCGCTTCCACGTCGGCCTTGACGTCGAAGAAGTCGACCGCATCGCGACCGTGCGCCCAGCCTTCCGGCAGGCGGCTGCCGCAGACCACACCGGCCAGCATCGGCTCCTGCTTCAGGCCTTCCAGTTGGCCGACGAAACGCAGGCCGCTTTCGAACAGGCGGACGCGATCCTGCTGACGGTTGAGGTTGTGCTGCAGCACCTTAACCAGGCCCGGCCACAGGGACGAGCGCATGGCCGCCATGTCGTTGGAGATCGGGTTGGCTAGCAGCAGCGGCTCGACGCCCGGGCTGAACAGCTCGAACTGCTTCGGATCGATGAAGCTGTAGGTGATCGCTTCCTGGTAACCACGGGCCACCAGCAGGCGACGCAGTTCCGGCAGGCCGCTACGGGCTTCAGCCTTGGCCTTTGGCGCCAGGCGCGCTTGCGGGTAACGAACCGGCAGGCGGTTGTAGCCGTACAGGCGCGCCAGTTCTTCGATCAGGTCGACTTCCAGGCTGATGTCGAAGCGATGGCTTGGCACTTCGACGGTCCACTGCCCTGCCCCGCTGGCGGTCACGCCCAGGCCCAGGCCGGTCAGCAGGCGCTCGACTTCGGCCGCGTCCATTTCCATGCCCAGCATCTGGGTGATGCGCTCGGCACGCAGGGTCACCGCTGCCACGGATGGCAGGTGCGCTTCGCTGACGGTTTCGATGATCGGGCCGGCTTCGCCGCCGGTGATTTCCAGCAGCAGGCCAGTGGCGCGCTCCATGGCTTCACGGGCCAGCTTCCAGTCCACGCCCCGCTCGTAGCGGTGCGAAGCGTCGGTGTGCAGCCCGTAGGAACGGGCCTTGCCAGCCACGGCGATCTGATCGAAGAACGCGCTTTCCAGGAAGATGTCACGCGTGGTCGCGGTGTTCACGCCGCTGTGCTCGCCACCCATCACGCCGGCGATGGCCAGGGCGCGGTTGTGGTCGGCAATCACCAGGGTGTCGCTACGCAGGGTGACTTCCTGACCGTCGAGCAGCACCAGCTTCTCGCCTTCTTCAGCCATGCGCACGCGAATGCCGCCGTTGATTTCGGCGAGGTCGAAGGCGTGCAGTGGCTGGCCCAGCTCAATCATCACGTAGTTGGTGATATCGACGGCGGCGTCGATGCTGCGCACGTCGGATCGACGCAGGCGCTCGACCATCCACAGCGGCGTCGGCCTGGACAGGTCGACGTTGCGGATCACGCGGCCCAGGTAACGCGGGCAGGCCGCCGGCGCCAGGACTTCGATCGGGCGCACTTCGTCGTGCACGGCGGCAACGGCAGGCACGGCTGGACGTGTGACGTCAGCGGCGTACAGCGCGCCGACTTCACGGGCCAGACCCGCCAGGGACAGGCAGTCGCCGCGGTTCGGGGTCAGGTCGACCTCGATGCTGGCGTCGTCCAGGCTCAGGTAAGCACGAATGTCGTCGCCCACCGGCGCATCGGCGGCCAGTTCGAACAGGCCGTCGTTGCCTTCACCGATCTGCAGTTCGGCCTGCGAGCAGAGCATGCCGTTGGATTCGATACCGCGCAGCTTGGCCTTCTTGATCTTGAAGTCGCCCGGCAGTTGGGCGCCGATCATGGCGAATGGCACCTTCAGGCCCGGGCGCACGTTGGGCGCGCCACAGACCACCTGGAAGGTTTCCGCACCGTTGCTGACCTGGCACACGCGCAGCTTGTCGGCATCCGGGTGTTGTTCGGTGCTCAGTACTTCACCGACCACCACGCCGCTGAATTCGCCAGCGGCCGGGGTCACGCTGTCGACCTCCAGACCCGCCATCGACAGACGAGCCACCAGCTCGTCGCGGCTAACCTGCGGGCTTACCCAGCCACGCAGCCATTGTTCACTGAATTTCATCCTGTTCTCCCAATAGATTCGTGACGACTAGCGAAATTGCGCGAGGAACCGCAAGTCGTTGTCGAAGAACAGACGCAAGTCGTTCACGCCATAACGCAGCATGGCCAGACGCTCAACGCCCATGCCGAAGGCAAAGCCCTGGAATTCTTCCGGGTCGATGCCGGACATGCGCAGCACGTTCGGGTGCACCATGCCGCAGCCCATGACTTCCAGCCAACCGGTCTGCTTGCACACGCGGCAGCCCTTGCCGCTGCACATCACGCATTCCATGTCGACTTCGGCCGATGGCTCGGTGAAGGGGAAGTAGGACGGACGGAAACGCACCGCCAGTTCCTTCTCGAAGAACACCCGCAGGAATTCCTCGATGGTGCCTTTGAGGTCGGCGAAGTTGATGTCGCGATCGACCAGCAGCCCTTCGACCTGATGGAACATCGGCGAGTGGGTGATATCGGAGTCGCTGCGATACACACGGCCTGGGCAGACGATGCGGATCGGCGGCTTCTGCGATTCCATGGTGCGCACCTGGACCGGCGAGGTGTGGGTGCGCAGCAGCATGTTCGCATTGAAATAGAAGGTGTCGTGCATCGACCGGGCCGGGTGGTGGCCTGGGATGTTGAGCGCCTCGAAGTTGTGGTAATCGTCTTCCACCTCGGGACCTTCGGCGATGCCGTAGCCGATGTGGGTAAAGAATTGTTCGATGCGTTCCAGAGTCCGGGTGACCGGATGCAGACCACCGGAGGTCTGGCCACGGCCAGGCAGGGTCACGTCAATGGACTCGGCGGCGAGTTTGGCGGCCAGTTCCGCTTCCTCGAACGACGCCTTGCGCGCATTGAGCACCTCGGTGACACGCTCCTTGGCGACGTTGATCAGGGCGCCAACTTGCGGACGCTCTTCTGCCGGCAGGCTCCCCAGGGTCTTCATCACCTGAGTCAGCTCACCCTTCTTGCCAAGGTAGTGAACCCGGATTTGCTCCAGGGCATTGATGTCTTCAGCGCTTTGCACAGCCTCAAGTGCTTGAGAGACCAGTGCGTCCAGGTTTTCCATGTACAGACTCCAGATACGAAATAGGGGAAGAGCTTGAAGGCTCTTCCCCTATTTACTGACGTTTAACACCGAAGCCTGCGAAGGCCGACCTCGGTGATTGTCGGGGGTACTTAAGCCAGAACGGCTTTAGCTTTCTCGACAATCGCAGCAAACGCCGCTTTTTCGTTCACTGCCAGATCAGCCAGAACCTTACGGTCGATTTCGATCGACGCTTTTTTCAGGCCCGCGATGAAACGGCTGTAGGACAGACCGTTGATACGCGCACCAGCGTTGATACGAGCGATCCACAGAGCGCGGAACTGACGTTTTTTCTGACGACGGTCACGGTAGGCGTATTGGCCTGCCTTGATTACCGCTTGCTTGGCAACACGGAATACGCGCGAGCGTGCACCGTAGTAGCCTTTGGCAAGTTTCAGAATTTTCTTGTGACGCTTACGGGCAATGACGCCACGCTTTACACGAGCCATGAGTTACTTCCTCTGTTCTTGAGCCAAAAATTAACGAAGGCGCAGCATGCGCTCGACTTTTGCAACGTCAGACGGGTGCAGCAGGCTGCTACCACGCAGTTGACGCTTACGCTTGGTCGACATTTTGGTCAGGATGTGGCTCTTGAAAGCGTGCTTGTGCTTGATGCCGTTAGCAGTTTTCAGAAACCGCTTGGCAGCACCGCTTTTGGTTTTCATCTTTGGCATGTTCGGATACTCCGCATTCAATGGATAAACATAACCGCAAGGCCTGCCGTGCCCTGGTGGTTACTTCTTCTTTTTCGGGGCGATGACCATGATCAGCTGGCGTCCTTCCATCTTAGGATGCTGTTCGACCGATCCGTACTCTTGCAGGTCAGCTTCAACCCGCTTGAGCAGATCCATCCCCAGCTCCTGGTGGGCCATCTCACGGCCGCGGAATCGCAAGGAAACCTTGGCCCTGTCCCCGTCACTCAGGAAACGTACCAGGTTGCGTAGTTTTACCTGGTAATCCCCTTCCTCCGTCCCTGGACGAAACTTGATTTCTTTAACCTGCACTTGCTTCTGGTTTTTCTTCGCAGCAGCAATTTGCTTCTTCTTTTCGAAGATCGACTTGCCGTAGTCCATCACCCGGCAGACGGGTGGCTGGGCGTCAGCGGAAATTTCCACCAGGTCCAGTTTGGCTTCTTCGGCAATTCGAAGCGCTTCATCAATCGAGACGATGCCAATCTGCTCGCCATCAGCGCCAATTAACCGAACCTCGCGTGCCGAGATATTCTCGTTGATCGGCGCTTTCGGTGCAGCTCGTTTATCTTGTCTCATATCACGCTTAATAATAATTACTCCGAATCTTGGCGACCACGCCGGGAAACCGCTTGCGCGAGGAGCGCCGTGAACTGGGCGACGGGCATGGAGCCCAGGTCAGCGCCTTCACGGGTACGCACAGCGACAGTTTGCGTTTCGACTTCCCTGTCTCCGATAACCAAAAGATAGGGAACCTTGAGCAAGGTATGCTCGCGGATTTTAAAGCCGATTTTCTCATTTCTCAAGTCGGACTTGGCACGGAATCCGCTTTCGGCCAGAGATTTTTCCACTTCGAGGGCAAAATCGGCCTGCTTGTCGGTGATATTCATGACCACCGCCTGGGTTGGCGCCAGCCAGGCCGGGAACGCGCCCTCGTAGTGCTCGATCAGGATTCCGACGAAACGCTCGAACGAACCGAGGATGGCCCGGTGCAGCATCACCGGATGCTTGCGGCTGTTGTCTTCGGAAACGTATTCGGCACCGAGGCGGATGGGCAGGTTGAAGTCCAGCTGCAGGGTACCGCACTGCCAGACACGGCCCAGGCAGTCCTTGAGCGAGAATTCGATCTTCGGCCCGTAGAAGGCGCCCTCGCCCGGCTGCAGGTCATACGGCAGGCCGGCGCTGTCGAGGGCCGCGGCCAGTGCGCTTTCGGCACGGTCCCACAGCTCGTCGGAGCCCACGCGCTTTTCAGGGCGGGTGGACAGCTTCATCTGGATGTCCTTGAAGCCGAAGTCGGCGTAGACGTCCATGGTCAGCTTGATGAAGGCGGCGGATTCGGTCTGCATCTGGTCTTCGGTGCAGAAGATGTGCGCGTCGTCCTGGGTGAAACCACGCACGCGCATGATGCCGTGCAGCGCACCCGACGGCTCGTTGCGGTGGCAGGCACCGAACTCGGCCAGACGCATCGGCAGCTCGCGGTAGCTCTTCAGGCCCTGGTTGAACACCTGCACGTGGCAGGGGCAGTTCATCGGCTTGATGGCGTAGTCGCGGCTTTCCGACTCGGTGGTGAACATGTTCTCGGCATAGTTGGCCCAGTGCCCGGATTTCTCCCACAGGGAGCGGTCGACCACTTGCGGGGTCTTGATCTCCAGGTAACCGTTGTCACGCTGCACCTTGCGCATGTACTGCTCGAGCACCTGGTACAGGGTCCAGCCGTTGGGGTGCCAGAACACCATGCCCGGGGCTTCTTCCTGGGTGTGGAACAGGCCCAGGCGCTTGCCGATCTTGCGGTGGTCGCGTTTTTCCGCTTCCTCGATGCGCTGGATATAGGCGGCCAGCTGCTTCTTGTCCGCCCAGGCGGTGCCGTAGACGCGCTGCAGCTGCTCGTTCTTGGCATCGCCGCGCCAGTAGGCGCCGGACAGCTTGGTCAGCTTGAACGACTTGAGGAAACGGGTGTTCGGCACGTGCGGGCCACGGCACATGTCGACGTATTCTTCGTGGTAGTACAGGCCCATCGCCGTTTCGTTCGGCATGTCCTCGACCAGGCGCAGCTTGTAGTCCTCACCGCGCCGGGTGAACACTTCGATGACCTCGGCGCGCGGCGTGACCTTCTTGATCACGTCGTAGTCCTTGTCGATCAACTGGTGCATACGCTCTTCGATCGCCGCCAGGTCGTCCGGGGTGAAAGGCCGCTCGTAGGCGATGTCGTAGTAGAAACCTTCGTCGATGACCGGGCCGATCACCATCCTGGCGGTCGGATACAGCTGCTTGACCGCGTGGCCAACCAGGTGGGCGCAAGAGTGACGAATGATCTCCAGCCCCTCTTCATCCTTGGGCGTGATGATTTGCAGTGTGGAATCGGCGTCGATCAGGTCACAGGCATCGACCAGCTTGCCGTTGACCTTGCCGGCCACGGTGGCCTTGGCCAGGCCGGCACCGATGGATGCGGCGACTTCGGCTACGGAAACCGGGCGATCGAACGAACGTTGACTGCCGTCGGGAAGAGTAATAGTGGGCATGGCGCCTCCTCTCCTAGTGGTGACCCCTACCAAAGGTCACGTGGGTTGGGATGAGCAGCCAGTACGCGATCCGTCCAGCCGTTCAGTGAAGAACGCCTGCCGCACAGTGGCAGGAGCCGCAAGGCCAACCGGAAACGAACCAGAGTGACTGGAGTTCAAAAAAGGGTTGATGGCGTGGCGTCGCAGGAGGAACCCCGCTACGGCGCCGAATACAGCCAGGGCGGGGATGCTAGCACAGATGAACGGTCATCGCCTCGCCACAAGCACAAACTGCTACAGTTCAGCAGGTTTCATCTGCCACCGGTGAACTTGAGCGGCCCTGCGGCCCTCAAACACCCTGCAAGCGACGCTCAGTTCGCGCTCTATCCAAAGGAGTATTCCAACATGCGCCTGACTCACCTTTTCGCCCTCGCCGCGCCCATCGCCCTGCTGCTGCCGCTGAGCGCACAGGCTGCCTGGCCGGCCGGCCAACGCGATGCCTACATGAAGGACTGCACCGCCGCCGCCAACCGCAGCGTCGACCTCAAGACCGCCCAGCAGCACTGCGCCTGCAGCGCCGACCAGCTCAACGACAAGTTCACCACGGCCGAGCTGTCCGAACTGATGCACCCGAAAGACCCCAACAAGGGCCCCAGCAAGGAACTGCAAACCAAGGCGCTGAATGTCGTTGCCGCCTGCCGCGTGAGCAAATAAGCCGCTGAATCGGCAACCCTTGGCCTGCTTCAGAGCGAAAAAGCAGTTTTTTCACACATTTTATGCAGTTTTTACGGCTTTTTTTGTCAGCCTCGTTTTTCGCTGAAAGCCTTTGAAACCGGGGCTTTCAGCCGATTGAGGCGGTAAAGAAAGCGCGACTGATTGGCAATCCGCAGCCGCGGGGGCTCCCAAGCCGAACATTTCGACTATGATAGCTCCGTGTGCCCAGTTGGCCTGAGCAGCACAGCACTACTGAAAATATATGTTTCTTGGAGATACACCATGTCTAATCGCCAAACCGGCACCGTAAAATGGTTCAACGATGAAAAAGGCTTCGGCTTCATCACTCCTCAAGGTGGCGGTGACGACCTGTTCGTACACTTCAAAGCTATCGAAGCTGACGGTTTCAAAAGCCTGAAAGAAGGCCAGACCGTTTCCTTCGTGGCTGAGAAAGGCCAAAAGGGCATGCAAGCTGCCCAGGTTCGCGCGGAGTAATCTCCCCGGCCTGAAAAAAACCCCGTCCATGTGACGGGGTTTTTTATGGGTGCCCGAAAAGGCGTGCGACAGACAACGCCGCGATCAGCCGCAGTTGACCCGCTCGATCTTGCCGGTACGGTCGGCATTGAGGTTCAGGCGATCGGAGCGGTACTCCAGGGTAATCATGTCATCCGGCCCCACCACCCGCGCGGTCTGCGCGCCACTGCGGCTGCGTGCCTGCTCCAGCAATTGGGCAGAGGCCTGCTTGCCGATCGCGAACTCGGCGCCTTTGGCCTCGCAGCGACCGCTGTCGTTCCGAGTCACGGGCTCGCTGCTACTGGCCGGCGCGGAGCCGGTGTTCGTCGAGCAACCGGCCAAGACCGACATGGCGAAAATCGCCCCCAAAGATGCAAGCTTCCAAGGCATGAAGCCTCCTTGTGAAAAATAGGTAGAGTGCGTGCGACCGCCGTTCAGGCAATTGGTTGCATATTGCCAGGCGGACGAACCGATTCTGACAGCAATACCGGACAAGTCTGCCTGAGCCAACAGCCCGCTGGCGCAATCAATCGTGACTGAATATGAACGGCTTGTATATTTCAGTAGATGTCGATGTAGTCGAAGGGCGGATTGGGCCAGTTGTCCTTCAACGCGTTGAACACCTGCTGCACCCACACCTCATCGGCCGCCGCCACGTTGCCGACATAGCCGGAACCGGCCGCCCAGGTCTCCAGGCGAAACAGCAGCCCCTCGATATCGCGCCCGCCGACCACGCCGCTGGACAGGTAGGCGATGCCCGAACGGGTCACCCGCAACTGGGTGTGCACGTCATCACTGGCCGATGCGAGCAACTGGCGCACGGCTTCGAGAGTGAGGTTGTCGGGGTTGTTCAGGTCGATCTGCACGGCGGTTTTCCCGAAAAGGCAAAACCGCAGTTTGGCACGTTGCCGGGCCTTGTGCCCAGCCAACCCGCAGGCGAGCGCCTGCGGGCCACACGGTTTACTTCAGACGCCCCAGGCGCGCCGTCAGTAGGTCGAAGAAGCCCTGCGCGTCGCCGTTCTCGACCCAGAACACGTTCTTGGTCTGCTTCAGGCCGTCGTACCAGTCGACGATGGTCTGGCCGAAGGTCGGGCCTTCGCGGCTGTCGACCACCATGTTGACCTCACGCCCGCTGAACAGCGAAGGCTTGAGCAGGTAGGCGATGACCGTGGCGTCGTGCACCGGGCCACCGGGAATGCCGTAGTGCTCCATGTCGCCCTTGACGTAGTCGTTGAGGATATCGCCGACCACCTTGCTCGCGTTGTTGTTCAGCGCGGCGATCTTCTTCAGGCGCTCGTCGCTGGTGAGGATCTTGTGGGTCACGTCCAGCGGCAGGTAGGTCAGCTTGACGCCGCTCTTGAGCACCACCTCGGCCGCCTGCGGGTCGGCGAACAGGTTGAACTCGGCCACCGGCGTGATATTGCCGCCGTTGAAGTGCGCACCGCCCATGACCACCACTTCCTTGATGCCCTGGGTGATTTCCGGATCCTGGATCAGCGCCAGGGCCAGGTTGGTCTGCGGCCCGAGCATGGCGATGGTGATGCTGTGGGGCTTGGCCGCGCGCAGGGTGTCGATCAGGTAATTGACCGCATTGCCCTGGGCCAGCGGCGCCTTGGGTTCATGCACGGTCACCCCGGAGATGCCCTCCTTGCCGTGGATGTTCTCGGCGTAGATCGGCGTGCGCAGCAGCGGCCGCGGCGCGCCGGCGTACACCGGCACCTCTTCGCGTGCGGCCCACTCGCGGGCCAGGCGGGCGTTGCGCGAGGTCTTGTCCAGGCGCACGTTGCCGGCGACGGTGGTCAGCGCGCGGATGTTCAACTCCTCCGGCGAGGCCAGGGCGAACAACAGGGCCACCACATCGTCGGCCCCCGGGTCGGTGTCGATGATCAGGTCGATCTTTTCCGCCGCCTGGGCGCCGGTGGCAGTGAGCAGGGACACGATCAGCAGACTCCTGAACCAGCGTGACAAATTCTGAGCATAGCGTTGCATGGTGCACTCCTTGTGCGCGATTGGAAAATCAGAACGTCACACCGGCAACCAGGATGACGTTGCTGTAGGGCTGGCACTCACCGGTACGCACCACGGCCTTGGCCTGGCGACTGAGTGCCTTGAATTGCTCGTGGCTGAGCAGGCGCCGCAGCCCCAGGTCACCCTGGACCGTCAGCGCCTCCAAGGTCTCCAGCGCCGGTGGGCGCTTGAGCAGGATCTCTTCGGCCAATGCATGGCTTTCCACCTGCATTTCGCTGAGCACCACGCGCAGGGTGCTGACGAAATCGGGGATGCCCGGGGTCAGGGCCAGGTCGATCAGCTCGACGCCCGGCGGTACCGGCAGACCGGCATCGCCGATCACCAGCATCTCGCCATGGCCCAGCGAGGCGATCAAGCGTGACAGGGCAATGTTGAGCAACGGTGCTTTTTTCATGACAGTTCGAACCCCTGCACTTCAGACAATTGCGGAATGGATGGCTGCGCACCGGCGCGGGTGACCGACAACGCCGCCGCGACCTGACCAAAGCGGATCGCCTCGGCTTCACTCTTGCCGCAGGCCAGCGCCGCGGCAAAGCCACCGACGAAGGTGTCGCCGGCGGCCGTGGTGTCCAGCGCCTGGACCTTGGGCGCCGGGAAATGGGTGAAACCCTGGCCATCAGCGAACAGCGAACCCTGGGCGCCGAGGGTGATGATCACCTTCCCTGCCCCGGCCGCCATCAGCCTGGCGGCAGCCGCCTCGGCCGAGGCTTGCGAATCCACCGGCAGGCCGCTCAGGGCCGAGGCTTCGCTTTCGTTGGGGATCAGGTAGTCGATCGACGCGTACCAGTCGGCCGGCAACGGCGCGCTGGCCGGTGCCGGGTTGAGGATGACGGTCTTGCCCAGTTCGCGGCCGCGCTTGAGCGCATAGCCGACGGTGTCCAGCGGTATTTCGAGCTGGCAGATGATCACATCGGCCGCCTGCAGTACCGCGTCGAAAGCCTTGACCCCTTCGCGGCTCACCCGGCCGTTGCCGCCGGCGACGATGACGATCGCGTTCTGGCTGCTGTCGTCGACCACGATCAGCGCCACGCCGCTGGAAACACCCTCCACCGCGGTGACCGCCTGGCAATCGATGCCCTCGGCCAGCAACGCATCACGCAATTGCTGCCCATAGGCGTCGTCGCCGACACAGCCGACCATCGACACCTGGGCGCCCAGCCGTGCCGCCGCCACCGCCTGGTTGGCACCCTTGCCGCCGGGCACGGTGCCGAACGACTGGCCGATCAGGGTCTCACCCGCGCGGGGCAGGCGTTCGGCGCGGGTAACCAGGTCCATGTTGAGACTGCCGATGACCACTACTTTTGCTTGCATGCATCTGTACTCTTGAATTCAGTTCGGCCGGCGCCAGCACTGCTGGGCCGACGTTTCAGGCGAAACCATCCGAAACCTGCGCCGTCGATTCGCGCATGACGATGCTGGGGATCACGATACGCTGGTCGAGCGCCAGGCCCGGCGTCGCGATGCGCCGCAGCAGCAACTCGGCGGCTGTCTCACCCAGCTCCAGGATCGACTGGCCGACCGTTGTCAGCGCCGGGTAGACATAACGACTCATGCGGATATCGTCGAAGCCGATGACCGACAACTCGCCCGGCACGCGGATACCGCGCTCCGCCGCGGCCCGCAGCGCGCCGATGCCGAGCATGTCGTTGCCGGCGAAAATGGCGCTGGGCCGCTCGCCGTCCAGCAGTCTTGCCGCCGCCAGGTAACCCCCGGTGCTGGTGAAGTCGCTGGCCAGCACCCACTTGGCCGGCACCTTGACCTTGGCCTGCTGCAACGCCCGGCGATAACCGGCCAGGCGCAGTTGCGCGACGCTGGTGTCCTTCGGTCCGCCGATGAACGCGATGGCCCGATGCCCCAGCTCCAGTAGGTGGCGGGTTGCCAGGTAGGCGCCCTCCTCGTGGTCGATGCGCACCAGGTCTGTGTCGACTCCGTCGATATCGCGGTCGACCATCACCATCGGCGTACGCACCGCCGACAGGCCGGCGGCAAAGCTGCCATCACCGCCGGTGGAGGCGACGATCAGCCCGTCGACGCGCTTCTCCAGCAACACCCGCAGGTAGTTGCGCTGCTTGTCCGGATCATCGTCGGAATTGCAGAGGATCACACAATAGTTATTGCGTTCGCAGTAATCCTCGATCCCCCGCGCCAGTTCGGCGAAATACGGGTTCAGGCTGTTGGGCACCAGCAGGCCGATAGTCGCGGTGGACTTGGCCTTGAGCGAGCGCGCCACGGCACTGGGCACGTAGTCGAGCTCGGCGATGGCCGCCTCGACCTTGAGCCGCACCCGTTCGCTGACCGGTCGGGTCTTGTTCACCACATGGGACACCGTGGTGTAGGAAATCCCGGCCAGCGCGGCCACGTCCTTGATGGTCGCCATGACTCAGGCCCGCCGACGGGCGCGTTGGCTGCGATAGGTATCGAGCACCACGGCAATGACGATCACCGCACCGGTGATGATCCGCTTGGTCGGCTCGGTCGCACCGATCTGCGCAAGGCCCGCGGCCAGTACGGAAATGATCAGCACGCCGAAAAAGGTGCTGATCACCGAACCACGCCCGCCCATCAGGCTGGTGCCACCGATCACCACCGCGGCGATCACCTGCAGCTCCAGGCCGGAACCGGCGTTCGGGTCGGCCGCTTCCAGGCGCGAGATCTGGAACAACGCCGCGATACCGGCCAGCAGGCCCATCAGGCTGAACACCAGGATCTTGTACGGCTTGGGGTTGATCCCCGCCAGGCGCACGGCTTCCTCGTTGGTGCCGATGCCGATCAGGTAGCGGCCGAACACGGTGCGGGTCAGCACCAGTTGCGCGGCAATGATCACCAGCAGCGCGATGATGAACGACGGCGAAATACCGAAGGCGATCGGGTTCGACAGCCAGGCGAAGGCATCACCGATGTAGGCGGTGCGCGAGCCGGTCATCTGGTAGGCCAGGCCACGGGCCATTTCCAGCACGCCGAGGGAGACGATGAACGACGGAATCCGCCAGGCCACGGTGATCGAACCGGTGATGGTCCCCGCCAGCGCGGCGCAGCCCATGCCCAGCACCGCCGCCGGCAGCACGCTCCAGCCCCAGCCGAGCACCGCGACGCTGACCGCGGAGGCCGCCAGCGCCAGCACCGAGCCGACCGACAGGTCGATACCGCCGATGATCAGCACGAAGGTCATGCCGACCGCCAGCACCATCAGGTCGGGAATCTGGTTGGCCAGGGTGCTGAAGGTGTCGTAGGACAGGAAGTGGCTGCTCAGGCTGGAGAACAGGATGATCATCCCCAGCAAGGCGCCGGCCAGGCCCAGGTAGGTGCCGAGGCCATAAAAGTTGCGACCGGCCTTGGCGGTCGAAGGAGCAGTTTTCATAGGGTATCCCTAGGCGCCGCGTCGTTGAGCAGCGCATCACGTTTCTGGTAGCCGGCAAACGCGGCGGCAAGCAAGTCGTCCTGGGTCCAGCTGTCGCGCTCGAAGGTCTGGATCAGGCGCCCGGCCGAGAGCACGCCGATGCGGTCACAGATCAGCATCAGCTCGCGCAGGTCGCTGGAGACCACCACCAGCGCCTTGCCCTGGCGGGTCAGTTCGCCGAGCAGCGCGTAGATATCGAATTTGGCACCGACGTCGATCCCTCGGGTCGGCTCGTCGAACAGCAGCACCGAGCAGTCGCGCTCCAGCCAGCGGCCGATCACCACCTTCTGCTGGTTGCCGCCGGACAGCTCGGAGACCAGTTGGTCCGGGCTGGAACTGCGGATGCGCATGGCCCCGATCTGCCGCTGCGCCAACGCGGTTTCGTCGCGACCGTTGACCACCCCGCCACTGGAAATTGCCGGCATGTTGCCCAGGGCGATGTTGGCGCTGATCGACTGGGTCAGCAGCAGGCCTTCGCCCTTGCGGTCCTCGGTGATCAGGGCGATGCCATGGCGCACCGCATCGACCGGCGAACGGATATCGACGACCTGGGCCGGCGTGCCGAGGGCCACGGTGCCGCTGTCGGCGACATCGGCACCGTAGATCAGCCGCAGCAGCTCGGTGCGCCCGGCACCGATCAGGCCGGAGATGCCGAAAATCTCGCCGGCGCGCACCTCGAAGGACACGTCGAACACCTTGTCCGCCCGGCTCAGGCCCTTGACCGTCAGGGCCGGTGCGCCGATCTTGCGCTCGCCCAGGTCGATGTGTTCACCCAGCTCGCGGCCGACCATCAGGTTGACCAGTTGTTCGCTGTTGTAGTTGGCCATCGGCTCGACACAGACCAGGTTGCCATCGCGCAGTACCGCAATGCGCTGAGCCACCCGCGCCAGCTCTTCCAGCCGGTGGGAAATGTAGATGATCGCCACGCCTCGGGCCTGCAGGCGGGTGATCTGCTCGAAGAGCATTTCGACCTCGCGGGCGGTGAGCATCGCGGTCGGCTCGTCGAGAATCAGCACATGGCAATCGCCGATCAGGTTGCGGGCGATTTCCACCATCTGCTGGTGGCCGATCCCCAGCTCACCGACCAGGGTGTCGGGGTCGATCGCCTCCAGGCCGACCTGGGCCATGGCCTCGATGGCGGCCTGGCGCAGTTGCTTGCGGCTGATCCAGCCACCGTGGCTGGGCAGGTTGTCGAGAAACAGGTTTTCCGCCACCGACAGGGTCGGCAACAGATTGAGTTCCTGCATGACCATGCGGATGCCCTGCTCTTCAGCCTGGGTCCGGCTGCCGGGGGCATAGGGCTGACCCTTGAAGTGCATCTGGCCGGTGGTCGGCGTGACCAGCCCGCCGATGATCTTCGACAGCGTGCTTTTGCCCGCGCCATTTTCACCGGTCAGCGCCAACACCTCGCCACGCAACAGCGTCAGGTCGATGTTGCTCAGGACAGGTTGCGCATAGGTCTTGCCGATACCGCTGACCGACAGGACAGCGTTCGGTGCGGAAGATGACATAGGAAAATCTCCGGGCGCCCGCTCAGGACGAGCGGGCGCGGTTGCAGCCAGGGGTTGCTTCTCGGGGTTATTTCTTGAGAACCAGTTCGACCGGGGTCTCGATCACGCCATCGACGGCATCGACCTTCTCGCCCTTGACCAGCTTGAGCGCGTTCTGGATACCGAACACCGCCTGCTGGGCCGCGGCCTGGTCGGCGGTGGCCAGCACCCGGCCGTCCTGCAGCATCGGCTTGATCGCCTCGATGTTGTCGTAACCGACCACCTGCACCTTGCCCGCCTTGCCGGCGGCACGCACCGCGGACACGGCGCCCAGGGCCATGTTGTCGTTACCGGCCAGCAGCGCCTTGAGGTCCGGGTATTCGCTCAGCATGGCCGAGGCAACCTTGTTGCCCTGGTCGATTTCCCAGTTGCCGGATTGGGTGGAGACGATCTTCATGCCGGCGGCATCCATCGCGTCCTTGAAACCGGCGGTCCGCTGCTGGGCGTTGGTGGTGGTCGGTACGCCTTCGATGATGCCGACCTTGTCGCCGGAGGCCAGGGTCTTGGCCAGGTAGTCGCCGACCAGGCGCGCGCCCTTGCGGTTGTCCGGGCCGACGAAGGGAATGTCCAGGTTCTTGCTCTTGAGCACCTGCGGGTCGAGGCGGTTGTCGATGTTGACCACCTTGATGCCGGCATCGGAGGCTTTCTTGAGTACCGTCACCAGGGCCTTGGAGTCGGCCGGGGCGATCACCAGGGCATCGACCTTGGACAGGATCATCTGGTTGACGATGTCGATCTGGGCGGCGGTGTCGGTTTCGTTCTTGATCCCGTTGGTGATCATGTCGAAATCGGCGGAGTGGGCTTTCTGGTAATCCTTGGCCCCATCCTGCATGGTGACGAAGAATTCGTTGGCGAGGGATTTCATGACCAGGCCGACCTTGGGCTTGGCCGCGTCAGCGAAGGCCGACGACATCGGCAAGGTGGCAGCGAGTACGGCGACAGCGAGCAGACGACCAGCGAATGGCAACTTCATGGGGTTCACTCCGGATCTTATGATTATTGTGAGCAACGTCAGCCACGCGACAGGACGCTTCCACGACGGTGGAACGCCTGGGAAACAACCCGCGCAAACGTTTGCGTGAATGAACTATGCGAACCTCATCGACATTTGTCAACGGGCTGCCATGGGTTCGATCCAAAGAATAGTCGTGAGTCGGCCACCGGGCGCGATGCCCGGTGGCGAGGGGAAAGTGCGAAGAAACCCTGTGGGAACAGGTTACGCGGTGGTGCTGACCAGCGAGCCGCTGCTGCCGGACTTGGCCTCTTTGATCAGGGCCTGGAGCAGTGCCGCGGCCGTCGTCATCAGCGCACCGTTGACGGTACTGATCTGCCCCTGGATCCCCATCAGCACGCTGGTGCGGGCATCCTCCGAAGGGTAGGAAGCCTTCTGCGCGGCCTCCAACTGCTGCTGAAGCTCGCGCAGTTGCTGCTGCAGCTCCTTCATGCGCTTCTGCAGCGTCTTGACCGCTACGCTGTGACCATCACCCGAGCTTTCCTGGGCGCCGCCGGCCGCTTCGGCGCTGCCGCCGCCAGTACGGACCTTGCCGTCCTTGCTGTCGGCCTCATCGCTGTCCTTGACCGCCTTGTCGATCTCGCTCGTCATGGCGATGGTCTTGGACTCCGTCGAGCCGGCGGTGTGGCCGTTGATCATCAGGCCGCCGGGAGAAGGAAAACCTACTGACATGGTAAGAACCTCGGAAAATTTCTGTACCGGCGTATCGGCGGTGGCCTGCTGAACTTTAGCCACGACGTACGAGAGTGCATCGGGTACCGATACAAAGCTCCTGCAACCTATACGCCTTCGGCCCACCAGAGGCCGCGAAAAACCTCACTTGGCGGGCAGCCATTTGCTGACATTCAGGCTCAGGCAAATCCTTATAATTTTTCCTACAGCTGACGCCAAATCATAAAAAGCGCTGTCAGAAACGCTCCAGATCTCTCTGATAGTTGCGAAACTGCCTACAGTTAAATACTGTATGCACGTACAGCTTAATTAAGGATTGTTTCGTGGCAAACCCAACTTCAGCCTCCGCCGCCCTCAGTTCCTACGAGCGCATGGGCCTGCGCGTACAGAAAATCATCAACTCCCAAGCGGCCCAGCAGGCCAAGGCCGCGCTGATCTTCCGCATGCCGGACGAGCCCTCCGAGGACTGGGAACAGTTGCTCGAGGAGATCGACGAAAACGACAACGTCACCCTCGCCTACCGCGATGACGGTGGCGTGCAGATTTTCTGGACCGTGCCCAAGGAAGACTGAGTGATGCGTCTGCCCGTCATCGCCCTGCTCGGCCTGTGCTGGGTGCTGCCCGCCCAGGCCGACGCTCCACGAACCTTCAGCGAAGCCAAGAAAGTCGCCTGGAAACTGTATGAACGACAATCCACGGAGTTCTATTGCGGCTGCAAGTACAACGGCAACCGGGTCGACCTCCAGGCCTGCGGCTATGTACCGCGCAAGAACGCCGCCCGCGCGGCGCGCATCGAGTGGGAACATATCGTGCCGGCCTGGCAGATCGGCCATCAGCGCCAGTGCTGGCAACAGGGCGGGCGCAAGAACTGCACGCAGAGCGATCCGACCTACCAGCGCGCCGAAGCCGACCTGCACAACCTGGTGCCGAGCATCGGCGAGGTGAATGGCGACCGCAGCAATTTCAGTTTCGGCTGGCTGCCGGAACAGAAGGGCCAGTATGGCTCATGCCTGACCCAGGTCGACTTCAAGGCCAAGAAGGTCATGCCGCGGCCCTCGATCCGCGGAATGATCGCCCGCACCTACTTCTACATGAGCAAGCAGTACGGGTTGCGCCTGTCGAAACAGGATCGCCAGCTGTATGAAGCCTGGGACAAGACCTACCCGGTACAGCCATGGGAACGCCAGCGCAACCAGAGCGTGGCCTGCGTGATGGGCCGCGGCAACGAGTTCGTCGGCGCGGTGGATCTCAAGGCCTGCGGCTGAACCGGCAGGATTTCCCGACCGCTTCCTGCGCCATCATCCCGTTACTGACTCTCCTCTGCCTTTCCCTTTTGCATCTGTACAGAAGACTGGGTACCACTGGAATTGTTCTTCGTTTCGTTATCGGACTTGTCGAAGCATCCATGAAGCATGAATACCGTGCACAGGCCAAGGCACATGGATAACCTTTTCATGATCGTTCACCTTTGAGCGAGAGGGTCATGCAGAGCGCGAGGCCTCGTAGCGGTCATCGCGAACCTGCACAAACCGAAATGGGCGGGTCGTTTCAAGCTGCGGGCTTGAGCACCACCTTCGTCCAGCCATCGTCACGCGCGTCGAAGTGCCTGTAGGCGTCCGGGCCTTCGGCAAGCTTGAGACGATGAGAGATGATCCCGGAAGGTTTGGCGCGGCCATGATGGATCAGTTCGGCCAGACGACGGTTGTAGGCTTTGACATTGGCCTGCCCGGTTCGAATCTGCTGCCCCTTGAACCAGAAGGCGCCGAAATCGAAAGCCATCTTGCCTTCCTGGGCCAATTCATTTTCAGCACCCGGATCCTGAGGCACGAACACGCCCACGACACCGATGCCGCCAGTCGCCTTTGTCGAGGCGACCAGATTGTTCATGGTCAGGTGATTGGCTTCATGCCCGTGGCGGTCACAGCATTGATAGCCCACACACTCACAGCCGCGATCGGTCCCTCTGCCATGGGTCAGGTTCAATATCTGATCCACCGCCTCCTTCTCAAGCGCGCTGATGGGCGTGGCCCCCATCTGGGCCGCGAGCCTTAAACGGTCGGGATGACTGTCGACCACGAACACCTCGGAGGCGCCCTTGATCATGGCCGAATGGGCGGCCATCAGGCCAACCGGGCCGGCACCGTAGATGGCAATGCTCTCCCCCGGCAGGAGGCCAGCCAGCTCGGTTGCATGCCATCCCGTCGGGAAGATATCGGACAGCATGACATAATCGTCTTCACGTTCTTGCGCGTCATCGGGCAACACCAGGCAGTTGAAGTCGGCATATGGCACCCTCAGCAGTTCAGCCTGCCCACCCTGATAAGGCCCCATTTCAGCGAATCCGTAGGCCGCACCCGCGCTGCCCGGGTTAGCCGTCAGGCAGAATCCGGTCAGGCCCTTCTCACAGTTCTCGCAAAAGCCGCAGCCGATGTTGAAGGGCAGGCATACCCGGTCGCCTGCCTTGATCCGATCGACAGCGGCGCCCACTTCGATGACCTCGCCCAGGTTCTCATGGCCGAATACCCTGCCTGTTTCAAAAGAAGTGCGGCCTTCATACATATGCAGGTCAGATCCGCAGATGTTGGTGGTCGTCACTCGCACCAGCACGTCGGTGGGCTTTTCGATCCTGGCGTCCGGCACATTTTGCACGCTGACGTCACGAGGACCGTTGTACACGATGGCTTTCATTGCGTTCTCCCAGAGGCGAGACGAAAGGGAATTTTCGTCAGCACATGTTCAATCTGTCCGAGAGAACGAATCGCCTGTTCAAGAAATCCGCTGCATGTCTGACGAGCGGTAACTCGACTTCAGGACCTCGCACCGCCGAAAGCGGCCGGCGCCACAGCCTGGCTCTCCCCTTCCTGGAGGAACGAACCTGGCAGATCCCGCTCATAAATCTCATGCCGGGTAGTTTTCCATCCAGGAGATGGCTGACATGAAAGATCTTCGAGACACGGTGAACACACCGAAAACACTCATGCTGGAACGCAACGACTGGGTACCGAATCATCCCCGCCTGCCGGTGATCATTTATCGAAACGCGATCGCTGCATCAGGTGATGATCAGGCGACGCTGCTTGAGAAGACCTTCTCGGCTCACGGCTGGCCGCCTCAATGGCGAGACGGGGTGTATGACTATCATCACTACCACACCGAAGGACACGAGGTATTGGGTGTCGCAAGCGGCCAGGCACGCCTGATGCTGGGCGGCCCGGATGGGCATGTGGTCGAAGTGGGGCCGGGCGACGTGTTGCTGCTTCCTGCGGGAACGGGGCACTGCAATCTCGGCTCGAGTGCCGACTTTCTGGTGGTTGGGGCGTATCCACCAGGCCAGCATGCCGATATCTGCCGGCAGGCACCGAGCCAGACACAGCTTGAACGTATCGCCACCCTGCCCTTTCCCGACCAGGACCCCGTACAAGGCAAGGCGGGGACACTGACCGATTACTGGTCCATCAGCTGAAAAAGCGTTTGCAGGCACAAAGACGGACACCGACCCCCCATGGCGGAAAGGACGCTGGAATGAATGAAGTACGAACAGGCCACCCGGTCAAAGCGCTCTACGCGACAGCGCTCGCCGCGCTCCTGAGCGCATGCGCTGGCAACAATTCGCCGTCTGGGGTGGTCGCCCCGGGCGACGCCCCGTCACTCACCACCAGTTCCCTGGATACAGGCGCCGCACTGCTTCAAGCGCGCCCGCCGATAGACGCGTTGAATGCCTACCTGGATGGTTTCCATTTTTATAACGGACACATGGAAGCGCAGATGGAAGCACATCATTACTGCGCCATCCTGAACGAGGAGGTGATCCAGTGCGTGATCTACGACGGTAATCGCCAGGACGCCAAGTTGATGGGGGTCGAGTACATCATCAGCGAGTCATTGTTCGCCGGTCTGCCCAAAGCCGAGCAAGCGCTCTGGCACAGTCATGTTCACGAAGTCAAATCAGGCCAGCTCGTGGCTCCCGGGATTCCCGAACTGGCCGAACATGCCTTGATGGAAAAGCTCGTCCATACCTACGGCAAGACCTGGCATACCTGGCATACCGACCTGAATAAGGATCTGCCCCTTGGCGTTCCACAGCTCATGATGGGCTTCACCGCAGAGGGTCAGAGCGATCCGGAAATGGTGGCCGAACGGGATCGTCGATTCGGGATAGACAGCGCGCAGAAAAAGAAGGCGCGGGCCGATATACCGGCGCCTGCCATTGCGCCAGGGGCGGATGCCTGGCGCAATGGCAAGGTGTTTCAGATAGTGGATCCGACGAACACACCGCACCCGCATTGACCTGCCTCGCCAATCGGTGACACCTGGCTTTCTGGTGGGCCCTCAGGATCAAGCCTCAAGGCTGCGCCTTGTGCTCCACCACCTCCGATTGCATGTTCTGCTTGTCGGCCAGTTGCGCCTTCTTCTGCTCGGCAATTTCCCGGGTGGCGAACGGGCCGGCGATGACCTGGCCATCATCGAGGATCTTGAACGGGAAACCGTGCTCGATCAGCCACGCGGTCCAGTCGGTCAGCGCCTTGGACTTGTCGTCCTTGATCAGCAGGTCCCAGCCTGTGGCCTGCACGGCCGCGGCCACCGGTGCAACGGCCGCCTTGGCCGGCTCGGCCTTGTTGCCCGAACCCTCGCCGCAACCGGCCAGCACCACGAATGCCATCATCACTGCTATTCTGCGCACAGAGCGTCTCCCGTAATCGTCAGTTAATGTGATTTTATCACCTTACGGCCAGTCTCATCCGACGTAGATCCGCCCTGCCGCTCCCTTATCAGGCTGAATTACCGACGATTTTCCGGTGCAGGGGAATTAAATAGAATGAAATGACGTCTGTAATGAACCACCCGCTCGGATCGACTTGGCGGTATTCTGTATGTAAGACCTAAGCCAGGAATGCCTGAGAAAGGCACTTCAGTAGTAACAATCAAGGAGTAAAGACATGCTGATACTCACCCGCAAAATCGGTGAAAGCATCAACATCGGCGACAACATCACCATCACGATCCTGGGCGTCAGCGGCCAGCAGGTACGCGTCGGCATCAACGCTCCAAAAGACGTGGCAGTGCACCGTGAAGAGATCTATCAGCGGATCCAGGCCGGCCTGTCTGCCGGAGAAAAGAAGGACAACCTGTAAGTCCTCGAACTCGTCAGCCCTGGCATCCGGGGTCGCGGCTGACGAAAGTCCCACCCTTCCTTCGCCTTTTCCCTACATCGCCAGCGTCAGACCGCCAGCCGGCAACGGCAGCGCCGTCTTGTAGCGCACCTGCTTGAGCGCAAAGCTGGAACGGATGTTCGCCACCCCCGGCACCTTGGTCAGAAAGTCCATCATGAAGCGCTCCAGCGCCTGGATGGTCGGCACCAGCACGCGGATCAGATAGTCCGGGTCCCCCGCCATCAGATAACACTCCATCACCTCCGGCCGATCGGCGATCGCCGCCTCGAAGTGCTGCAGGGCCTCCTCCACCTGTTTCTCCAGGCTGACGTGGATGAACACGTTGACGTGCAGGCCGAGCAGGTCGGCATCGAGCAGGGTCACCTGCTCGCGGATCAGTCCCAACTCCTCCATCGCCCGCACCCGGTTGAAACACGGGGTCGGCGACAGATTGACCGAACGGGCCAGGTCCGCGTTGGTGATACGGGCATTCTCCTGAAGGCTGTTGAGAATGCCGATGTCGGTGCGATCCAGTTTGCGCATGAGAGAAAATCACCTGTTTTTTATGCTTATGCAGATTTTTTATCTGCAAATAATCTCAGGCGCAACCAAACAGAGAGAAATATTCTCCTACGACCGGCCTATGATTGTTGTAGGACAAGATTTCCCTTACCCAGGGAATGATTGCCAGCTCGCGCGCCCACTACAAGAAATTCACAAGATAGAGCGTAGAAAGCCATGACCACAGCGTACCCACCGCTGCGCCTGCACGTACCCGAACCCTCGGGACGCCCGGGCTGCAAGACCGACTTCAGCTACCTGCGCCTGACCGATGCCGGCCAGGTCCGCAAGCCCCCCATCGACGTCGAACCCGCCGACACCGCCGACCTGGCCCGTGGCCTGATCCGCGTGCTCGACGACCAGGGCCAGGCCCTTGGCCCCTGGGCCGAGGACATGCCGCTGGAGATCCTGCGCAAGGGCATGCGCGCCATGCTCAAGACCCGCATCTTCGACAGCCGCATGGTGGTCGCCCAGCGCCAGAAGAAAATGTCGTTCTACATGCAGAGCCTCGGCGAGGAAGCCATCGGCAGCGCCCAGGCCCTGGCGCTGAACATCGACGACATGTGCTTCCCCACCTACCGCCAGCAGAGCATCCTGATGGCCCGCGAAGTGCCGCTGGTGGACATGATCTGCCAGCTGCTGTCCAACGAGCGCGATCCGCTCAAGGGCCGGCAACTGCCGATCATGTACTCGGTGCGCGACCATGGCTTCTTCACCATTTCCGGCAACCTCGCCACCCAGTTCGTGCAATCGGTCGGCTGGGGCATGGCCTCGGCGATCAAGGGCGATACCAAGATCGCCTCGGGCTGGATCGGCGACGGCGCCACCGCCGAGTCGGACTTCCACACCGCCCTGACCTTCGCCCACGTGTACCGCGCCCCGGTGATTCTCAACGTGGTCAACAACCAGTGGGCGATCTCCACCTTCCAGGCCATCGCCGGCGGTGAAGCCACCACCTTCGCCGGCCGCGGCGTCGGCTGCGGCATCGCCTCGCTGCGGGTCGACGGCAACGATTTCCTCGCGGTGTATGCCGCCTCCCGCTGGGCCGCCGAACGCGCCCGGCGCAACCTCGGCCCGACCCTGATCGAGTGGGTCACCTACCGGGCCGGCCCGCACTCCACCTCCGACGATCCGTCCAAGTACCGTCCCGCCGACGACTGGAGCCACTTCCCCCTGGGCGACCCGATCGCCCGCCTCAAGCAGCACCTGATCGCCATCGGCCAGTGGTCCGAAGAGGAACACGCCGCCGTCAGCGCCGAGCTGGAAGCCGAAGTCATCGCCGCGCAGAAGGAAGCCGAACAGTACGGCACCCTGGCCGGCGGACAGATGCCGAGCGCCGCGACCATCTTCGAGGACGTCTACAAGGAAATGCCCGACCACCTGCGTCGGCAGCGCCAGGAACTGGGGTTATAAGCCATGAACGATCACAGCAAATTGCAAACGGAGAACGCCGTGGCCACCAGCACCATGACCATGATCCAGGCCCTGCGCTCGGCCATGGATGTGATGCTCGAGCGCGACAGCAACGTGGTGGTGTTCGGCCAGGACGTCGGCTACTTCGGTGGCGTGTTCCGCTGCACCGAGGGCCTGCAGGCCAAGTACGGCACCTCGCGGGTGTTCGATGCCCCGATCTCGGAAAGCGGCATCGTCGGCGTGGCGGTGGGCATGGGCGCCTACGGGCTGCGCCCGGTGGCGGAAATCCAGTTCGCCGACTACTTCTACCCGGCCTCCGACCAGATCGTCTCGGAAGCGGCGCGCCTGCGCTATCGCTCGGCCGGCGAGTTCGTCGCGCCGATGACCCTGCGCATGCCCTGCGGCGGCGGCATCTACGGCGGCCAGACCCACAGCCAGAGCCCGGAGGCGATGTTCACCCAGGTCTGCGGCCTGCGCACCGTGATGCCCTCCAACCCCTACGACGCCAAGGGCCTGCTGATCGCCGCCATCGAGAACGATGACCCGGTGATCTTCCTCGAACCCAAGCGCCTGTATAACGGCCCGTTCGACGGCCACCACGAGAAACCGGTCATCCCCTGGTCGAAACACCCGGCCAGCGCCGTACCCGATGGCTACTACACCGTGCCGCTGGACAGCGCGGCGATCACCCGCCCGGGCAGCGAAGTGACCATTCTCACCTACGGCACCACCGTCCACGTGGCCCAGGCCGCCGCCGAGGAAACCGGCGTCGATGCCGAAGTCATCGACCTGCGCAGCCTCTGGCCGCTGGACCTGGACACCATCGTCAATTCCGTGAAGAAAACCCGTCGCTGCGTGGTCGTCCACGAAGCCACCCGCACCTGCGGTTTCGGGGCCGAGCTGATCTCGCTGGTGCAGGAGCACTGCTTCCACTACCTGGAGGCGCCGATCGAAC
The DNA here is from genome assembly GCF_055390395.1 of Pseudomonas sp. Tof1. NCBI lineage: Bacteria > Pseudomonadati > Pseudomonadota > Gammaproteobacteria > Pseudomonadales > Pseudomonadaceae > Pseudomonas > Pseudomonas sp. Tof1. Next base: position 4,544,627 of record NZ_AP024344.1, read on the forward strand.
GCGTCACCGGTTGGGACACGCCCTACCCCCATGCGCAGGAGTGGGCGTACTTCCCTGGCCCGGTTCGGGTCGGGGCGGCTTTGAAACGGGTCATGGAGGTCTGAATGGGTACTCACGTCATCAAGATGCCGGACATCGGCGAAGGCATCGCGGAAGTGGAACTGTCCCAATGGCACGTGCAGGTCGGCGACCTGGTGGTCGAGGACCAGGTGCTGGCCGATGTCATGACCGACAAGGCCATGGTCGACATCCCCTCGCCGGTGCACGGCAAGGTGATCGCCCTCGGCGGCCAGCCGGGTGAAGTCATGGCGGTGGGCAGCATCCTGATCAGCATCGAGGTCGAAGGCGCCGGCAACGTGCGCGAAGGCGGCGAAGCGCCTGCGGCCAAGGCGGCACCCGCACCGGTACAGGAGAAACCGGTCGAAGTGGCGGTCGCCGACCCCGTCGCCAAGCCGGCAGCGGCCCCTGCACCGACCCGCACGGCACCGGTGGTGGCCCGCCAGCCCGACGAACGCCCACTGGCCTCGCCAGCGGTGCGCAAACGCGCCTGGGATGCCGGCATCGAATTGCGCTTCGTCCACGGCAGCGGCCCGGCCGGGCGCATCCTGCATGAGGACCTCGACGCCTACCTGGCCCAGGCCGAACAGCCGGCGCGCGGCAGCGATGGCCGCTATGCCCGACGCACCGACGAGGAACAGATCCCGGTGATCGGCCTGCGCCGCAAGATCGCCCAGCGCATGCAGGACGCCAAGCGCCGCGCCGCGCACTTCAGCTACGTCGAGGAGGTCGATGTCACCGCCCTCGAAGAGTTGCGCGTGCACCTGAACCACAAACACGGCGACAGCCGCGGCAAGCTGACCCTGCTGCCGTTCCTGGTACGGGCGATGGTCGTGGCCCTGCGCGACTTCCCGCAGATGAACGTGCGCTACGACGACGAGGCCCAGGTCATCACCCGTCACGGCGCGGTGCATGTCGGCGTCGCCGCGCAGACCGACGGCGGCCTGATGGTGCCGGTGGTGCGCCATGCCGAGAGCCTCGACCTGTGGGGAACCTCCGACGAGATCAACCGCCTGGCCAAGGCCGCCCGTAGCGGCAAGGCGACCCGCGAGGAGATGTCCGGTTCGACCATCACCCTGACCAGCCTCGGCGCCCTTGGCGGCATCGTCAGCACCCCGGTGCTGAACCTGCCGGAAGTGGCGATCGTCGGCGTCAACCGCATCGTCGAGCGGCCCGTGGTGATCAAGGGCCAGATCGTCGTGCGCAAGATGATGAACCTTTCCAGCTCGTTCGATCACCGCGTGGTCGACGGCATGGACGCGGCGCAATTCATCCAGGCCATTCGCGGCCTGCTCGAACAACCCGCCTGCCTGTTTGTGGAGTGAGCATGCAACAGACTCAAAGCACCACCCTGCTGATCATCGGCGGCGGCCCCGGCGGCTATGTCGCGGCCATTCGGGCCGGGCAACTGGGCATCCCGACCATCCTGGTGGAAGGGCAGTCCCTGGGCGGCACCTGCCTGAACGTCGGCTGCATTCCGTCCAAGGCGCTGATCCATGTGGCCGAGCAGTTCCACGCCACCCAGGGCTACAGCGGCGGCAGCTCGCCGCTGGGCATCCAGGTGGCGCAGGCGACCCTGGACATCACCAAGAGCGTGGAGTGGAAGGACGGCATCGTCGACCGACTGACCAGTGGCGTCGCCGGGCTGCTGAAGAAGAACGGCGTCCAGGTCATCAACGGCTGGGCCAAGATCATCGACGGCAAGAACGTCGACATCGATGGCCTGCGCGTGCAGTGCGAACACCTGCTGCTGGCCAACGGTTCGCAGACCGTGGAATTGCCGATGCTGCCCTTCGGTGGCCCGGTGATCTCCTCCACCGAAGCCCTGGCGCCGACCTCGGTGCCCAGGCGCCTGGTGGTGGTCGGGGCGGGCTACATCGGCCTGGAACTGGGCATCGCCTACCGCAAGCTCGGTGCCGAGGTCACGGTGGTCGAAGCCCGCGACCGTATCCTGCCGACCTATGACCGCGAACTGACCCAGCCGGTGGCCGAGTCGGTCAAGGCGCTGGGTATCCACGTGCTGCTGGGGCACAGCGTCGAAGGTTTCGACGCGGCGAGCAACAGCCTCCAGGTGCGTGATCCCCAGGGCGAAACCCTGCCGTTGGCGACCGACCAGGTGCTGGTGGCGGTGGGTCGCAAGCCACGGACCCAGGGCTGGAATCTCGAAACCCTGGCGCTGGCCATGAACGGTTCGGCGATCCGCGTCGACAGCCATTGCCAGACCAGCATGCGCAACGTCTGGGCGATCGGTGACCTGACCGGCGAGCCGATGCTGGCTCACCGCGCCATGGCCCAGGGGGAAATGGTCGCCGAGCTGATCGCCGGCCAGCACCGCGAGTTCAACCCGACGGCGATTGCGGCGGTGTGCTTTACCGATCCGGAACTGGTGGTGGTCGGCAAGACGCCGGACGACGCCAAGGCGGCCGGGCTGGATTGCCTCGTCGCCAGCTTCCCGTTCGCCGCCAACGGCCGGGCCATGACCCTGGAGTCCAGGAATGGCTTCGTGCGGGTGGTGGCGCGGCGCGACAATCACCTGATCGTCGGTTGGCAGGCGGTGGGCGTGGGCGTTTCGGAACTGGCGGCGGCCTTTGGGCAGTCGCTGGAGATGGGTGCGCGGCTGGAGGATATTGCCGGGACCATCCATGCCCATCCGACCCTGGGCGAAGCGGTGCAGGAAGCGGCGCTGAAGGCGCTGGGGCACGCCCTGCATATCTGACAGATAGTGGCAGGACTCGAGGGCCCCTTCGCGGGCAAGCCCGCTCCTACAGGATCGTGTCGTACACAAGGTGAGTGAACGACACAACTCTGTAGGAGCGTGGCTTGCCCGCGAAGACGTCCGCCCAATCACCACAAAACCATCAGCTCAATCGCGATAATCCGGCGCCACCCGCTCCAGCAATCGCAACATCGCCGACCAGGCCAGTTCCATGGCATTCGGGTCGGTCAACTGCCCCTCCTCCACCGGCCGCCCCGGGTCGTTGAACTGCCGCTCGGTGTGCGCGCACACCTCATGGGACGGCAACACCAGCTCGCCGCAGGCCTGCGCCGTCACCTGGATCTCGCACGCCTTCTCCAGGTAATACATGCGCAGAAACGCCTCGCCCACCGTCCTGCCCACGCTCAGCAGGCCATGGTTGCGCAGGATCATCACCGACTTGTCGCCCAGGTCCTGCACCAGCCGCGCCTGCTCATCCAGGTCCAGCGCCACCCCCTCATAATCGTGGTACGCGGTGCGGCCATAGAACTCCATGGAAATCTGGTTCACCGGCAACAGCCCGCACTTGAGCGCCGCCACCGCGCAACCGGCCTTGGTATGGGTGTGCAGCACGCATTGCGCATCCTCGCGGGCGCCATGGATTGCACTGTGGATCACGAAACCGGCCGGGTTCACCGCGTACGGCGAGTCCTCCACCGCCCGCCCGTCGAGGCCGATCTTTACCAGGCTCGAGGCGGTGATTTCGTCGAACAGCAGCCCATAAGGGTTGATCAGGAAGTGGTGCTCCGGCCCGGGCAGGCGCAGGGAGATGTGGGTGAAGATCAGGTCGGTCATGCGAAAATGCGCAATCAACCGGTAACAGGCCGCCAGTTGCTCACGCAGTTGACGCTCGATGGCCGCCGGCGCGGCAGCGGTGTGCAGAAGGTCATTCAAGCGGATCACTCCTACAGGCTGGGAATTGGAACGGGCCGGGCACCACGCTAGTGCCCGACCCTGGCTACTTTACTTGCTTGCCCAGGCATTGAAACACTCTTCGAGCTCTTCGCCGTGATCGACCCAGAAAGCGACGTTCATGGACAAGGCGCCCTTGAGATGCGGCGAGCCGATGCTGTTCGAAGGAGGTCGATACCCTGGTGTTGTGCCAGAGGCATCAGCCGGTCGACAGCCTGGGCGAGGAACTGCAGGGGCTAGTGGACTTCCAGCGCATCGGCGACTGCCTGGCGCCGCGGACGGTCGAGGAAGCGATCCATGAGGGGCTGAAGGTTGCCTGGAACCTCTGATACCAGGCTGTCGTACCGGATGAACCTGAACATGACCGGCAACGGTTGGTTCGACCTCAGTACTTGAACCTCCCCACCAGCGTATTGAGTTCGCTGGAAATATCCGCCAGTTGCTCGGCATCGTTGCGGGCGGCGCGGGCCAGGTCCTCGACCTCGCGCGCATCGGTATGAATCTGCGTGATGTGTCGGTTGATATCCTCGGCCACCTGGTGCTGCTCTTCGGCGGCGGTGGCGATCTGGCTATTCTGATCTCGGATGTTATCCACCTGATCACGTATCTTGTTGAAGCTTTCCCGGGCCTGCTGGATACGGTCGACACTCTGGCGCGACATGTCGACGCTGGCCTGCATCTGCCGGGTGACGTTCTCGGTGCCGCGCACCAGGTTGCCCAGCAGGCCGTCGATCTCGCCGGTGCTGTCGGCGGTGCGCCGTGCCAGCGCCCGCACCTCGTCGGCCACCACGGCGAACCCTCGTCCCTGGTCGCCGGCACGCGCCGCCTCGATGGCCGCGTTGAGCGCCAGCAGGTTGGTCTGCTCGGCAATCGAGCGGATGGTGTCGAGGATGCCGTTGATGTTGCGGCTGTCCGCTTCCAGTGCCTGCATGGCCTCGGTGGCCTGCTCAAGGTTGCTCGACAACTGCCCGACATTGTCGGTCGCCTCGTCGATCTGCCGTTGCCCGCTCTGCACGTCACGCTGGCCGGCATCGGCCGACGCCGCCGCCTCGGTGCACGAACGCGCCACCTCGTTGGCGGTGGCCACCATTTCGTTGAATGCGGTGCTGACCAGTTCGAGCGCCTCGCGCTGGCGCAACGCGGCATCGTTCACCGCGTGGGCGACCTGGCGGGTGCCACCACTGGTGCGCTGCAGCCTGCCCGAGGTCTGGCCGATGTTGCGCACCAGTTGCGCGATGGCGCCAAGAAACTCGTTGAACCAGCCGGCCAGCACCGCCGTTTCGTCATTGCCGCGCACGGCCAGGTTGCGGGTCAGGTCGCCCTCGCCCTGGGCGATGTCCTGCAGGCCACTGGCAACGCCGCGGATCGGCCGCACGATGATCCCGGCAAACCGCGCACCCACCAGGGCGAACAGCACCGCCATGACCAGCGCGGCCCAGAGGATGATCCAGCTCAGGCGATCGGCCTTGGCCATGACCTCCTGCTTCTCGATCAGCCCGATCAGGTGCCAGCCCAGGGCCTTGGAGGTGTAGACATTGGCCATGTAGGTCACGCCCTTGAGCGTGACCTCTGTCGAGCCTTCGCGCAGTGCCGCCAAGGGCGCGTAGTCACCGCCCAGGTCAGCCAGGTGCTTGAACGAATGCGCCGGATCGGCGGCATCGACCAAGACGTTGCCATCGGCTTCGGTGAGCATCAGGTAGCCGCTGCGCCCCAGCCTGATCTTGCGCAGCAGTTCCGTCAGTTGCTTGAGCGACACATCCAGGCCGACCACGCCACGCGGGTTGCCCTGCGCGTCATTGAGGGTGCGCATGGTGCAGATCAGCACCGAATCGCTGGCCGCCCAGTAGTACGCCGGCGTGCGCACGATGCTGCCCGGTGCCGCCATCGCCAGGCGGTACCAGGGCCGCGTGCGCGGGTCATAACCGGCCAGGTCCGGCACGTCCGGCCAGGCGACGTAGCCCCCGTCGTCGGTGGCCAGCGACACATAGGCGGTGTTCGGGTGCGCCTTGGCAAAGCTGTCGAAGATATCCAGCGTCGTCTTGGCGATCGCCGGCGGCGCGACGGTCGCAGCGTCGGCAGCCATGTACCGCTTGAGCCCGGAGAGCGACGCCAGGCGAGGGTCCTGGGACAGGTACTGGACGTTCTGGGCGATGCCGTCGAAGAACTGCTGCATGCCGTTGTCGATCTGCAGAATCTCGCGGGTGCTGCTGTCGACGAAGTTGTCCCTGGCCTCATCACGCAGATTGACCACCACCACCGCTGCGACCAGCAGCAGCGGGACACCGGCGATCCCCGCAAACACACACGTCAATTTGTCTCTTATTTTCATTGTGCTCGATCCAGAACGTAGGGAGGGCCAGGGCCCGGGCAGTCGACGGCGGTTTACTCGAAGCGTTTTTCCCGCGAAGGCGGATAGCCGAAATAGGCGGTGTAGCACTTGCTGAAGTGGCTGGGCGAGACGAAGCCGCAGGCCACGGCGACCTGCACGATGGTCAGCCCCGAGTGCTGCAGCAGCCGGCGGCCCTCGGTCACCCGCAGTTCGAGGTAGTAACGGCGTGGCGTGGTGTCCAGCTGTTCCTTGAACAGCCGCTCGATCTGTCGCCGCGAGCGGTTGACGTAGCTCGACAACTGCATCAGGTCCAGTGGCTCTTCCAGGTTGGACTCCATGAGTTTGACCACCTCGCGCAGCGGCTCGGCCATCTTGATGTGCAGCTTGGGATTGACCCGGCGATAGCGCGACGCCTCGAAGGCGAGGATGTCGATGATGCCGTCGACCAGCGCGCCGTTGCGCATCTTGCCGATCCACTCCAGCACCATGTAAAACGCGCCGGTCGGGCTGGCGGCGGTATAGCGGTCACGGTCGACCATGTAGCTTTCGCTGGTGACCTGGGTTTCCCTGGCCGCCTCGGCCAGGGCCAGGCGATGCTCGGGGTGAATCGCGCAGCGATAGCCTTCGAGCAGATTGGCCTGCGCCAGAAACCAGGCACCACTCCACAGACCGCCCAGTGCGATATCCTTTTCGGCGGCCTTTTTCAGGAAGGCGCGCAACTCAGGCTGCTCGTGCAACGGCGAACGCAGGCCACCACACACCACCAGCAGGTCGAAGTCGTCCGGACTGCAATCGGCGAGCCCGGTGTCCGGGCGAATGACAATGCCCAGGTCACTGATGACATCCTGCCCACCGACTGTGATCGTCCGGGTGGCGAACCAGGACGGCTGCAGCAGGTTGGCCGTAACCAGGGTATCGAGGGCCTGCGTGAAGGCCGGCATCGAGAAGTGCTCCAGCAGGATGAACCCGACCGCCGCCTGCGCTGGCGGCGATACTTCATTTTTTTGTACGTAGCGATAGTTCTTGACCTGCAGGCCACCGCTGAAAACTCTTCTGTCTACCATGTATTGCTCATATCAAGTGATCTGAAAGCCATGGGCCAACGGATCCTCGTCGTCGACGAGGATCGTGTTGTATCCGGTGACCCTGGCCCAACCCGTTACGCTGGGCTGGATAGCGGTATGGGCACCGAGCGTGGTCTGTGCCTCGACCCGTCCGGTGAAGGTGGTGCCGATCAGGCTCTGGTGGCGGAAATCCTGGCCCACCGCGAGCCGGCCACGGCCGTGAAGTTGTGCCATGCGCGCGCTGGTGCCGGTGCCGCCCGGGGAGCGGTCGATGGCCTGCTCGCCATAGAACACCGCGCAGCGCCCATCGACCTGCGGGTTGTCCGGCTGGTCGCACCAGATCACGTGATGCACGCCACGGATGCGCTCATCGAGCGGATGGACCGGGTCGATCACCGAGGCCAATGCGCTGCGCAGCTTCTGGCTCAGGGCAATCAGCGTGGAGGCCTTGGCGCCCTCCAGCCCCGGCCAGTTCGACTGGGGTTCGACCACCGCGTAGTAGTTGCCGCCGTAGGCGATGTCCACGCTTAGCCGCCCTACTCCCTCAATCTCCACCGTCACATCGGTGGCATGCAGGTAGCTGGTGACGTTGAGCATCTTCACACTGCTGACCCGGCCGTCCTGCATGCGGTACTCGACATCGACCCGACCAGCCGGCGTTTCCAGCGCCAGCTTGCCGGGCACCCGTGGCGTCACCAGCCCTTCCTGCAGGGCACTGGTGACCAGACCGATCGTCCCGGCACCGCACATCGGCAGACAACCACTGACCTCGATGAACAACACGGCCACATCGCAGTCGTCGCGATACGGCGGGTAGAGGATCGCGCCGGACATCACGTCATGGCCGCGCGGCTCGAACATCAGCGCCTGGCGGACCCAGTCATGGCGCTCGACGAACAACTCGCGGCGCTCGGCGATGGGCAGGTGCGGCAGCATCGGTGCGCCACCCGCCACCAGTCGTACCGGGTTGCCGCAGGTGTGTGCGTCGATGCAGAAAAAGCTGTTCTTCATGGTGATCATTTCCCGTGGCGTGGCTGCCGATTGCGTTCCAGTACGCCGCGCGAGGCGCGGTCGAGCAGCAAGGCGACGGCGACGATCGCCAGCCCCGCCCGCAGGCCCAGGCCCATTTCCATGCGCGTCAGCCCACGGGTCACCTCGGCGCCCAGGCCACCGGCACCGACCAGCCCGGCCAGGACCACCATCGCCAGCGACAGCAGGATGCACTGGTTCAGGCCGACCAGGAGGGTCGGCATGGCCAGCGGGATTTCGATCTTGAAGAGGATGGTGCGCGGCGAAGCGCCCATGGCGTTGCCCAGCTCCAGCATGTGCTTGGGGATCTGGTTGAACGCCAGGGTGGTCAGGCGCAGCATCGGTGGAATGCCGTAGATCACCGTGGCGATGATCGCCGGCACGCGGCCAAGGCTGAAGATCATCACCGCCGGGATCAGGTAGACCCACGGCGGCACGGTCTGCATCACGTTCAGCAGCGGGCTGAGCATGGCGTCGACCCGCTTGATGCGCGAAGCCAGGATACCCAGCGGGAAGGCGATGCTCACCGAGATCAGCACCGACACCGACACCAGCGCGATGGTCTGCATCGAGGCGGTCCACAATCCGGCGAGCAGGCAGAAGCCGAGCATGACCACCGCCAGTATCGCCACGCGCAGGCGCGCCGCCAGCAGCGTGCCGATGAACACGATCGCGATCACCGCCAGCGGTGGCAGGGCCAGGAAAGCCGACTCCACGGCGCCGAGCACCAGTGAGATCAGGCTGCTCACGGCCGCGAAGAAGCCGTGCAGGTTGGTATTGAGCCAATCGACCACCGGCGCGATGTAGCGCCCTGGAGAAAACTGCAGGTCGGCGAGGTTCATTCGCGATTCTCCCGGGCTTTGGGGGTGGCGCTCTGGGCCATGCGGTCGATCACCATGGTCAGGATCACGATGGCGATGGCGGCGTCGATCGAAGTGGCGATGTCGAGGGTACGGATGGCGTTGTAGATCACTTGTCCCAGCCCGCCGGAACCGACGATGCCGGCAATCACCACCATGCCGAAGGCCATCATCAGGCTCTGGTTGACCCCGGCCATGATGCTCGGCAGGGCGAACGGCAGGCGGATCTTGCTGAACATCTGCCAGCCGGTCACACCGCTGGCGTGACCCAGTTCGACGAACGCGGTGGGCGTCATGCGGATCCCCAGCGCGGTGAGGCGAAACGCCGGGGCGAAGGCGACGATGAAGGTGGCGATCAGCGCGGTACCCGGGCCATAGCCGAGCAAGGCGATGGCCGGCAGCAGGTAGATGTAGGGCGGCAGGGTCTGGATCAGGTCCAGTGCCGGCTCCACGATCCGGTCCAGGGCCGGCAGCAGGCCCGCCACCACGCCGAGCGGAATGGCGACCAGCAGCGCCAGCACGGTGGCGGCCACCACCAGTGCCAGGGTGCTCATGGTTTCCCCCCACATACCGATGAGCGCGCAGAACAGCATGGCCGCCAGCGTGCCGAGGGCGAAACGCAAGCCGGCCAGGCGCCAGCCGAGCAACGCCAGCAACAGCGCCGTCACGTAGAACGGTGGCAGTTGCAGCAGCCAGTACAGGCCCTGGTACAGGCCCTGCAGCCCGGCGTTGATGCCGTCGAACAGCGAGGAGGCGTTATCCTGAAGCCATTCGAGCATCGCATCGACCGTGCTGTCGAATTGTTCGGGGAAGCTTTCGAAGGCCATGATCACGCCCTCTCCCGCAGTTCGCCGGCCACTTCGGCGTGCTCGTTGGCGATGCCTTGCACGCCGCGCAGCAGGTCGCGAATGGTGATCACCCCGACCACCACGCCGGCCTGGACCACCGCCAGCGCATCACGCTCGGACTGGGTCGCCAGGCCGATGATGTGGTCCAGGTCGGCATCCGAGGCCACCTGGGCCAGGCGCGACACGTCGACGCCCGGATGGACCTGCTGGAACACGGCCACCGGAGCCATGATCGAATGCGCCTTGACCAGGTGCAGGCGCGAGATGCCGGCGACGAATTCAGCCACATAGTCGTCGGCCGGGTTGAGCACGATGTCCTCGGCCGTACCGACCTGAATGATCATGCCGTCCTTCATGATGGCGATGCGATCGCCGATGCGGATCGCCTCTTCCAGGTCGTGGGTGATGAACACCGCCGACTTGCCCAGTTCCTTGGTCAACTGGCGGAATTCATCCTGCAATTGGCGACGGATCAGCGGGTCGAGCGCGCTGAACGGTTCGTCCATCAGGATCACTTCAGGGTCCGCGGTGATGGCGCGGGCCAGGCCGACACGCTGCTGCATGCCGCCGGAGAGTTCGTTGGGGTAGCGGTTGGCCCAATCGCTGAGACTGACCTTGGCCAAGGCCCGTTCGGCCACTTTCAGCCGTTCGGCCTTGGGTACACCCTGTACCTCCAGGCCGAAGGCGGTGTTTTCCAGCACCGTGCGGTGTGGCAGCAGGGCCACACTCTGGAACACCATGCCAATGTGCTTGGCACGCATGTCACGCAGTTGCTGGGGGTTGAGCGAATTGAGTTCACGCCCCTTGACCAGCACCTTGCCGGCACTGGGCGTGATGAGTTTGTTCAACAGCCGGATCAAGGTTGACTTGCCGCTGCCGGACAGGCCCATGATGCAGAAGATCTCACCACGGCGCACTTCCAGATTGACGTCCGATACCCCCACGACACAACTGTAGTCATGCAGTATCTGTTTCTTCGAGAGCCCCTTTTCAATGACCGCGCGCATCGCCTCTTCGGAGCGCTCGCCAAATACTTTCCAGACAGACTGGCAACTCACCAGTACTTCTTGGGCGTCTACTGTTTGCGTACTCATATCAATCCCGTCCGGCCTTTTTAAGTTCAGGCCTGTAATGCATTCAAGTTCGGCAGCTGGCAAGTTTCAAAACAATCAGTCTTTCTTGATGTTTTCCCAGCGTTTGAGCAGTTCGGCGTGACTGTCGGTCCAGTCCTTGATTGCCGCGTCCATGCTCTTGCCATCCTTGACGGCACCATTGATCGCCTTGATGTCGGCCAGCGGCACATAGACACTGGCGATCACTTCGCGCGCACGGGAATTGGCGGCGCTGAAGCCCTTCTGGCCAATCCAGTAGTAGCCTTGCGGTGGCGGGAAGATGCCTTTCGGGTCGGCGAGGAACTTGACGTCGAACTTCTGGGTCATCCAGGACGGATCCCAGATCGCCACGGCGATCCATTCCTTGCGGTCCACGGCGGCCTTGAGGGCGGCGGTCATCGCCGCGGTACTGCCTTCGAGCAGGTTGAGCTTGAGGCCATAGGCCTTGACGGCGTTGGCCGCGTCGCTCATCAGGCCCGAACCGGGTTCGATACCGATGATTTTGCCACCGAACTTGTCGGCATTGGCGTTGAGCTCTTCCAGGGAATTGATGGTCACGTAGTTGGGGACGGCGATGGCCTGGTAGAGGCCGTAGGAAACCGGCGAGATCTTCTCGAGCCGGTTCTTGTTCTTGTTCCAGTAGTCATTGGCGGCATAGTCGATCTGCGAGGCGAGGATCTGCACATCGCCCTTGCCCAATGCCGCGTAGGCGATACCCCACTCGGAGAATTGGGTGACCTTGACGGTATAGCCCTGATCTTCCAGCACTTTTTTGGTAATACCGGTGATGGGTGTCAAATCTTCCCAGGACAAGGTGCCCATGGTGATGGTTTTTTCTTCGGCGTGGGTCGGCAGAACAACTGCCGCCGCCAGAGCCAAGGCACAGAACGCTTTCTTAAACATCTTCATGGTGGTTCCCCGAATTGGTTATTTTTTGTAACGGCAGAACAAGCACTTGCTATTGTTGTTGGAGTTTTGATGTTTGTTTTTTATTGTCGATGCGAGTGTCTGAATCCTCTTTTACGGCGCGTAGCAACCCATTCCCGGCAAAAGCTTCTGCCGGAAGTTCTGTACAACGTCAGCGATGACGCTGTTATTCAGGAATATTGAAAAGACCCTGACCGTATTCGGTGAGCCTGTGCCCTCGCGGACAGACCGGCCCTGTACCAGCAGCCGGGGAATGGCAGGTGTCGCCCTCGAGGGTTGGTAGGTACCACGCCACAGCGACCGGTGCCGTCATACCTTCGAACCTCGACACACCACACGCCAACGTTTAACTCAAGGGGCCCTCCACCAGCGAGTCGGCCTTCAGTGCCTGCGGGGCAATGAACATCTGCATGTTCGCTCGCGACAGCTCCCAGTGTTCGAACACCAGGTCCACCACCCGGTTTTCATCGTGCCTGGCGATCGCATCGATGAACTCGTCGTGGTGTTCCACCGATAGATCCAGGCGTTGCTCCATGTCCTGATCACGCGGCCGGTAGAACGTGTGACCGATCCGTGCGTGATCGATCAACAACCGTGACAGGCTCGGCTTCAGGTACGGGTTGCCGGCCATTTCACCCATGATTTCGTGAAAGCGGTTGTTCTCCAGCGCCAGAGCCAGGGGATTTCTTTCCACCGAGGCCTGCCGAAAACGCTGCTGGGTCTGTTTGAGCTCCTCCAACTGCGCCGGTGTGAAGTTCTGCACCGCCAGGCGCCCAATGGCAGCGTAGATCATCGGTGCTACCAGAAAAAAATTACGCAGCGTCGAATGGTTCATCGGGATCACCCGGGTTCCACGGTTCTCGCGAATATCCAGGTAGCCCTCACCTTCCAGGCGCCGAAACACTTCTCGAACCGGGGTGCGAGAAAGACCGTAGCGCTCACTCAAGGTGACCTCATCCAGAACCTGATCAGGATCGAGCTCCATCGTCAGGATCTGCCGCTTCAGGTCTTCGTAAAGCCCAGTTTTGCCACTTTTCACCAGGGACCTCCGGTGTTCTGGATGCCAGTGATGGCACCGTGGTTGAGAACAGACTCCCACGCAACTCGGGCGCGGTCAATCCATTGAATTCACTGTGTATACACAACGAACACAAGATGGATTCAGAGTTTTCCATTTTAAATCAATCACTTAGCCAACATTCGTCCTACGAAAAATAGTCGGTTTTAAGTATGAATCTGTCGGAAATCGACAAACACCGATTTCCGAGACGTGCTTGCCCTCTTCAGCCGGTTTCCCGGCACGCCGTCCAGGTCGACCAGTTTGCCTGCGACATCCCATCGTCTGCCAACGACATTTGCAGCGCTTTGCTCACGAGCATGCCCAACGGCACTCGACAGCCGCGACAACCTGCCGCATATTTGTGGATACAACATGTATACATCAAGTTTTCCGTGGCGATCCGTGTCGCCCACGGGTGATGTCAAATAACAAAAGAGCGGTGCCCATGGTACAGATCAGTTCCCTTCCAGCCGACGACAAGACCTGCGGTTGGTATCACCTCAGCCAGAAGCGCCAGGCCCATCCCGCGCATACTGGCCACTCCAAGGCGCGCTGGGTGGTGGTCGGTGCCGGGTTCACCGGCCTGGCCGCCGCCCGCCAGTTGGCGCTGGGCCATCCGAATGATGAAGTAATCCTGGTGGAAGCCCAGGAGGTCGGCTTCGGCCCTCCGGGCGTAACGCCGGTTTCGCCATCGACCTGCCCCACGATATCGGCGCCGAGGACTACATCGGCGACATCGACACCGCCAGGACCGTGCTCAAGCTGAACCTGTCCGGCCAGCGCTACCTCAAGCAACTGGTCGACACCTACGGCATCGACTGCCAGATGACCTTCTGCGGCAAGTACCAGGCCGCCGTCGAGGATCGCGGCATGGCCGTGCTCGACGCCTACCGGCGTGGCCTGGAGAAACTCGGCGAACCGTGCGAGATGGTCGGCGCCGAGGCCCTGCGCCAGCGGGTCGGCACCGGCTTCTACCGCCAGGCGCTGTTCACCCCCGGCACCGCGCTGATCCAGCCGTCGGCCCTGGTCAAGGGCCTGGCCGACACCCTGCCCGGCAACGTCAGCCTGTATGAACACACGCCGATCCTCGAGGTCGAGTACAGCCCGCGCATCGTCCTCAAGCATGCCAACGGCAGCATCGAGGCCGACCGCCTGGTCCTGGCCAACAACGCGTTCGGCATGCACTTCGGTTTCCTCAAGGGCCGCATGCTGCCGATCTTCACCTACGCCAGCATCACCCGCCCGCTCACCGACGAAGAACAGGCGCGCCTGGGCGGCGATCCGTACTGGGGCATCATCCCCGCCGACCCGTTCGGCACCACCGTGCGCCGCACCCCGGACCAGCGCCTGCTGATCCGCAACAGTTTCAGCTTCAACCCCGACGGCCGCGCCCGGGAGCGCTACCTGGAGCGCTTCATCGAGCGTCACCGCGCCTCCTACACCCGGCGCTTCCCGATGCTGCCGAACGTGGATTTCGAATACACCTGGGGCGGCGCCCTGGCGATGACCCGCAACCACAACGGCTTCTTCGGCCAACTGGCACCCAACGTCTATGGCGCCCTGGGTTGCAACGGCCTGGGCGTCACCCGCGGCACCGCCACCGGCAAGCTGCTGGGCGACTGGCTCAGTGGCCAGGAAGACGAACTCACCCGGTTCCTGCTCAAGGCCCCGGGCCCTTGCGCCAACCCGCCACAACCGTTTCTGTCGATGGGCGTGAACATGAACCTGCGCTGGGGTCAGTACCGCGCCGGCGCGGAGAGCTGAAAGCCGGGCCCGCTCCAGCCGGGCCCCTGAACGATTTGCCGCGAGGTCCCCGGATGTCGCGGTGCGGCCCGGCCCCGTCCGCATCAGGCCGGAAGCTGCGAACGATCAACACGTGGAGACAATATGAAAAACAACCATCACTCGATCGAAGACGCCCCCCTCAACCGCTTTCACCAGCGCCTGACCGTCCGCTCCGGCGGCGGCTCCTTCGTCGACGGTTATGTACTGAGCATCGTCGGCGTGGCCATCGTGCACATGGCCGCCGCCCTGAGCCTGAACGCCTTCTGGCAAGGCCTGATCGCCGCCTCGGCGCTGATCGGCATCTTCTTCGGCGGTTTCGTCGGCGGCTGGCTGACCGACCGCTTCGGCCGCCAGCGGATCTTCTTCGTCGGCCCGACCCTGTTCATCCTCTGCTCGCTGGCCCAGCTCTGGGCCCAGTCCGGCGAGGAGATCTTCATCGCCCGCCTGCTGCTGGGGGTCGCCATCGGCATCGAATACCCGGTCGCCACCGCCCTGCTGGTGGAATTCCTGCCGCGCAAGTATCGCGGCCCACGCCTGGCGACGCTGACCATCCTCTGGTTCGCCGGTGCCGCCTTCGCCTACCTGGTGGGCGAGCTGCTGCTCCACTTCGCCGGCCCCGATGCCTGGCGCCTGGTCCTGGCCAGTGCCGCGGTGATTGGCGCGCTGCTGTTCCTGGTACGCCTGGGCACGCCCGAGTCGCCACGCTGGCTGCTCAAGAAAGGTCGCGCCCAGGAAGCCGAGGCGATCATCCAGCAGGTGTTCGGTCCGTCGTACTCGCTGGACAACCTGCCGGAGGAGCCGGCCGAGCGCAAAGTCTCGATCCTCAGCCTGCTGCACTCGGGCTACGGCAAGCGCATGCTGTTCGTGACCATGTTCTGGACCTGCTCGGTCATCCCGGTGTTCGCCGTGTATGCCTTCGCCCCGCAAGTGCTGCGAGCACTCAACCTGGACGGCACCCTGGCCTCGGTCGGCTCGGTGGCGATCACCCTGCTATTCGTGGTCGGCTGCATCGTCGCCACCCGCCTGATCAATAGCCTGGGTCGTCGGCGGATGCTGATCCACAGCTTCTTCTGGTCCGGCCTGGCCCTGCTCGCCCTGGGCGCCTCGCACAACGCTTCGGGCCTGGTGATCCTCACCCTGTTCGGCGCCTACGCGCTGTTCATCGGCGGTGCCCAGGTGCTGCAACTGGTGTACCCGAACGAAATCTTCCCGACCGAGATCCGCGCCCAGGCCGTGGGCGTCGGCACCTCGCTGTCACGCATCGGCGCCGCGGTGGGCACCTGGCTGGTACCGGCGGCCCTGGACAGCATCGGTATCGAACAGACCATGTACGCCGCCGCCATTGTCACTTTCGTCGGCCTGGCCTTCTCCTGGGCCCTGGCCCCGGAAACCCGCTCGCTGAACCTGCAGCAGGCCGCTTCGCTGAACTGACCGCTTTGATGAACTGACTGCATTGATGAACTGAGTAGTACCGACGCCGCCAGCACCACGTTCGCTGGCGGCGTCCCCCCACCCTTGATTCTCTGGAGAACAATGATGAACTTCGACGGTATCTTTACCCCCGCGATCACCCCCCTGGCCGCTGACGGCTCCATCGACAGCGGCGCCTTCGCCCAGGTCCTGGAATACCTGATCGAGCAGAAGGTGCACGGCATCATCATCGGCGGCTCAACCGGCGAGTACTACGCCCACAGCATCCAGGAACGCCTGGACCTGACCCGCCTGGCCGCCGAAGTGATCAATGGCCGCACCCCGCTGGTGATCGGTACCGGCGCCATCCGCACCGAGGAGTCGGTCGCCTACGCCGAAGCCGCCAAGGCGGCCAAGGCCGACGCCATCCTGGTCGGTTCGCCACCCTACGCGCTGCCGACCCAGCAGGAAATCGCCAACCACGTGCTGGCGGTCGACCGCGCCGCCGGCCTGCCGATCATGCTCTACAACTACCCGGGCCGCATGAGCGTCGACATGGGCCCCGAGTTCTTCGAAGCCGTGAGCAGCAGCCGCAACATCGTCGCGATCAAGGAAAGCTCCGGTGACATCGCCCGCATCCACCACTTCGGCGAGCGCTACCCACAGATCGCCCTGTCCTGCGGCTGGGACGATCAGGCCCTGGAATTCTTCGCCTGGGGCGCGCGCAGCTGGGTCTGTGCCGGTTCCAACTTCATCCCGGCCGAACACATCGCCCTGTACGAAGCCTGTGTGCTGGAAGGCAACTTCGCCAAGGGTCGCCAGATCATGGCCGCGATGATGCCGCTGATGGACTTCCTCGAAGGTGGCAAGTTCGTCCAGTCGATCAAGCACGGCGTGGCTCTCAACGGCCTGGTCACCGGTGGCGTGCGCGCACCGCTGAGCGGCCTGGACGAACAGGAGCAAGCAGCCCTGCAGGAAATCATCAAAACCCTCAAGGCCAAAATCGCCGCAATCAAGGGAGCCTGAGCAAATGACCGACGTACTGAGCAAAGACGAATACGCGGCGATTGCCGCCAACCTGAAGTTCCCGACCCAGGCCTACATCGGCGGGGAATGGCGCGACGCCCTGGGCGGCCGGACGTTCGACACCTTCAACCCGGCCACCGGCCAGTTGCTGGCGAAGATCACCGCCTGCGACAGCCGCGACGTCGACCTGGCCGTGGCTGCGGCCAAGGAAGCCTTCGACGACGGTCGCTGGCACCTGCTCTCGCCGGGTGAGCGCAAGCACGTGCTGCTGCGCTTCGCCCAACTGCTGGAAGACAACGCCCACGAGCTGGCCGTGCTGGAAAGCCTGGACAGCGGCAAGCCGGTCGGCGAATGCCAGGCCACCGACGTGCCGGAGACCATCCACACCCTGCGCTGGCACGCCGAGTTGATCGACAAGATCTACGACGCCACCGCACCGACCGGTTCGGGTGCCCTGACCCTGGTCGTGCGTGAGCCGATCGGCGTGGTCGGCCTGGTGCTGCCGTGGAACTTCCCGCTGCTGATGCTGGCCTGGAAAATCGGCCCGTCCCTGGCCGCCGGTTGCTCGATCGTGGTCAAGCCGGCCAAGGAAACCACCCTCACCGCCCTGCGCGTGGCCGAACTGGCGCACCAGGCCGGTATCCCGGCCGGCGTGTTCAACGTCGTGCCTGGCGGTGGCAAGGAAGTCGGCGAGCCCCTGGGCCGTCATGACGACGTGACCATGGTCAGCTTCACCGGCTCGACCGACACCGGTCGCCTGTTCCTGCAGTACGCAGCCGAGTCCAACCTCAAGCGCATCGTGCTGGAGCTGGGTGGCAAGAACCCGGCGGTGGTCATGGACGATGTCGAGGACCTGGACCGCGTGGCCCGTCACGTGGTCAACGGCGCCTTCTGGAACATGGGCGAGAACTGCTCGGCCTCCTCGCGCCTGATCGTCCACGAAGACATCAAGGACGCCCTGCTCGAGCGCATTGGCGTGCAACTGCGCGACTGGAGCCTGGGCGACCCGCTGGACCCGGCCAATCGCCTGGGTTCGCTGGTCAGCAAATCGCACTTCGAGAAAGTGCGCAGCTACATCGAGCAGGCCGCCGGCGACAAGCTGTCGATCATCTTCGGTGGCAAGGCCGCCGACGGCTTCGTCGAGCCGACCGTGGTCGACAACGTGCCGTCCGACAACGCCCTGTTCCGTGAAGAGGTGTTCGGCCCGGTCTTGAGCGTGACCTCGTTCAAAACCCTCGACCAGGCGATCGAGCTGGCCAACGACACCATCTACGGCCTGGCCGCCTCGGCCTACACCGGCAGCCTGCGCAACGCGCTGCGCCTGTCGCGGGAGATCCGTGCCGGTATCGTCACCGTCAACAGCTTCGGCGAAGGCGATGCCTCGACGCCGTTCGGTGGCTACAAGCAGTCCGGTTTCGGTGGTCGCGACAAGTCGCAGTGGGCCCACGACCAGTACACCGAGCTGAAGACCATCTGGATCGACGCCAACTGATACACGCCACACTTACCCCCACACGCCGCAACAGCGGTGTGTGGGGATTCTGACCTCTCAGCCCCCTTCCCCACCTCATCGCCCCGCAACTTACTCAATATGCGATGCGACCGTACATGTGTGCGACGATCTGGAACATCCCTGGCGAATGCCCCTGCCTAGCGTACAAGACACCACCCGTTCCGGCTCCAGCCATCTGCAGTGGTTAAACTTCCCCGGCCCCCTGAAAGATGCATGTTCCACCTATCGGGTGTCTGGGGAAATTGAACCACTACGGTAACTGCTGGGACAACTCGGTGATGGAGCGCTTCTTCCTGAGCTTGAAAATGGAACGGGTGTGGCGGCGTGATTACGCCAACCATGGCGAGGCCATACGCGACATCACCGAATACATCGTTGGGTTTTACAACAACGAATGGCTGCACTCGAAACTGGGATATTTGCCACCGACTGCTTACGAGCAGACGATGGTGCCGAAATTACCTATCGAGGTGTCCGGGATTAGTTGACCACTACACGCACCGCCTTATCGGTCAAAGCCATGGAACTATCCTCCAATACAAGGGAGGAGATATCGGCTTGAAGGACTCGTAGGCTCTAGCGACAATTCGCCTTGGCCGACGCCCGAATTCGATGTACTTATTTCTGTACTTGTTGGGCGTGGCTAGCGATGGATTCCAGTGGAAGGCACTGGAACGAAAAAAGGAGCCGAAGCTCCTTTTTTTCAATGACTTACAGACTTCTGTGGCTGCCCATGGAACTCTGTAAATCCAGTAACTGGAGCGGGAAACGAGACTCGAACTCGCGACCCCGACCTTGGCAAGGTCGTGCTCTACCAACTGAGCTATTCCCGCGTCGTCTTGGTGATGCGCATTCTATAGAATCTACGCACCACGTCAACCCCTTGATTCAAAAAAGTTTTATTTATTTTCACCATTGATCCGCAGGTGCGGCCAGGCGGCCCGCAGATACTGCACCATCGACCACAGGGTCAGGCCCGCAGCGACCATCAACAGCGCATAGCCGACCACGACCCAGAAGCTGAGGGCCGAGGGGTTGGCCAGCAGGATCACCAGCGCCAGCATCTGCGCGGCGGTTTTCCATTTGCCCATCTTCGAAACCGCGACCTGTGCACGCGCACCGATCTCGGCCATCCACTCGCGCAGGGCCGACACTACGATCTCACGTCCAATGATCACCACCGCCGGAAAGGTCAGCCAGAAGTTGGCGTGCTCCTGCACCAGCAGGACCAGGGCCACCGCCACCATCAGTTTGTCGGCCACCGGGTCCAGGAAGGCACCGAATGGCGTGCTCTGTTCCAGGCGTCGTGCCAGGTAGCCATCGAGCCAGTCCGTTGCCGCGGCAAAGGCGAAAACCGAACTGGCCGCCAGGTAACTCCACTGGTACGGCAGGTAAAACAACAGAATGAAGATCGGGATAAGTACAACGCGCAGAACGGTGATCAGATTAGGGATATTCATCGGCACAACTGGCTACGAAGTGAAAGGGCATTCTACTCGCTGTGCAGACTGGCATAAATCAACTCTGCGAGCTTTTTGCTGATCCCCGGCGCCTTGGCGATCTCATCGATGCTGGCCCGGGACAGTTCCTGCAATCCACCGAAATGCTTGAGCAACTCACGCCGGCGTTTCGGCCCGACGCCGGCCACCCCTTCCAGGGTCGAGGTCCGCCGGGTCTTGCCGCGGCGCGCACGATGGCCGGTGATAGCGAAACGGTGGGCCTCGTCGCGGATCTGCTGGATCAGGTGCAGCGCCGGCGAATCGCCCTTGAGGGTGAATTCGTGGGCCGCATCGTTGAGATACAGGGTCTCGAAACCGGCCTTGCGCGTCGCGCCCTTGGCGACGCCGAGCAGGATCAGGTCCGGCACCGCCAGTTCGTTGAGTACGTCGCGAGCCATGGACAATTGCCCCTTGCCACCGTCCACCAGGAGGATATCCGGCAACTTGCCCTCCCCCTCCTTCAGCCGGCTGAAACGGCGGGTCAGCGCCTGGTGCATGGCCGCGTAGTCGTCGCCGGCCGTGACACCCTCGATATTATAGCGGCGGTAGTCGGACTTGATCGGCCCCTCCGGGCCGAACACCACGCAGGACGCCACCGTCGATTCGCCGCTGGAATGGCTGATGTCGTAGCACTCCAGGCGCTGCGGTGGCTCGTCCAGGTCCAGCACCTCGGCCAGCGCGTCGAAGCGTGCCGCCACATGCTGGCGGTTGGCCAAGCGGGCGGTCAGGGCCTGTTCGGCGTTGGTCACCGCCAGTTGTTGCCAGCGCGCCCGGGTACCCCGTACCCGGTGACTGATGCTCAACTCGCGGCCGCGCAGTTCCTCGATGGCGGCGACCAGAGTCGGGAAGTCATCGTGGACCACGTTGACGATCAGTTCACTGGGCAGGTCGCGCTCGGGGCTGCTGATGAAGTACTGGCCGAGGAAGGCCGCCATGACTTCGGAAACGTCCTCATCGATGCCCACCTGCGGAAAGAAGTTCTTGCTGCCCAGGACCCGCCCGCCCCGCACGCTGATCAGGTGCACGCAGGCACCACCCGGGTTGACGAAGGCGGCGATGACATCGACGTCGCCATTGCCGCCTTCCATGCTCTGCTGGTCCTGCACACGGCGCAGCAGCGCGATCTGATCGCGCAGCTCAGCCGCCTTCTCGAAGTCGAGGGTGCTGGCCGCCTGTTCCATGCCGGCATTGAGCTCATCGCTCAGGGCATTGCTGCGCCCTTCGAGGAACATCACCGAATGGCGGACATCCTCGGCGTATTCCCGGGGCTCGACCAAGCCGACACAGGGCGCCTTGCAGCGCTTGATCTGGTACTGCAGGCATGGCCGGGTGCGGTTTTTGTAGTAACTGTCCTCGCACTGGCGCACATGGAAGGTTTTCTGCAACAGCGCCAGGCTCTCGCGAATCGCCCCGGCGCTCGGATACGGCCCGAAATACTTGCCCTTGAGCTTCTTCGCCCCACGGTGAATGCTCAGGCGCGGATAGTCCCCGTCCGAGAGGAAGACATAGGGGTAGGACTTATCGTCGCGCAGCAGGATGTTGTAGGGCGGGCGCCACTCCTTGATCAGCGTCTGCTCCAGCAGCAACGCCTCGGTTTCGTTGGCGGTGATGGTGGTCTCGACCTGGGCGATACGCGCCACCAGGGCGGCGGTCTTCGGCGCGAGGCCGGTCTTGCGGAAATAGCTGGCGAGGCGATTCTTCAGGTTCTTGGCCTTGCCCACGTACAGCAGGCGTGCATCGCTGTCGAACATGCGATACACACCGGGACGGCCACTGCAGGTAGAAAGAAAAGCGCTGGAATCGAACGGTTCAGTCATTGTCAGCCGGCATCGACCATGCCATGGCGCACGGCCAGAAGCGTCAACTCGACATCACTGCTGACCGACAGCTTCTCGAAGATCCGGTAACGGTAGGTATTGACGGTTTTCGGTGACAGACACAGCTTGTCGGAAATGATCTGCACCTTCTGGCAGCCGACGATCATCAGGGCGATCTGGATTTCCCGTTCGGACAAGGCATCGAACGGCGATTCGCTGGCCGGCTGGAACGACTTGAGCGCCATCTGCTGGGCGATCTGCGGGCTGATGTAACGCTGCCCGGCGAACACCAGGCGAATCGCCTGGACCATTTCCGCCAGCCCCGCGCCCTTGGTCAGGTAGCCCGAGGCCCCGGCCTGCATCAACCGCGTCGGGAACGGATCCTCCTCGCACACGGTGACCGCCACGACCTTGATATCAGGGTGGCTACGCAGCAATTTGCGCGTTGCTTCAAGGCCGCCGATACCCGGCATCTTGACGTCCATCAGCACGACATCCGGCTTGAGCTCCCGCGTTTTCAGCAGGGCCTGCTCTCCCGACTCCGCCTGTCCCACAACCTGCAGGCCATCGATGTCGGCAAGCATCCGGGTAATGCCTGTACGCACAAGATCATGGTCATCGACAACTAGCACCCTAATCAAGCAGACACCTCGCGAATATGGTCTTATCAGATTATTGACCACCTTAGCAAAAAACCGGCGGCCAGACCTAGCGGCAAGCGTCACATAAGAGTGTCATTGCGCTCTGGGCGCCTGTGACGTCGATGGGGGGAGGACCGCTTCTCAGCGGTCTTGCGGGTCCCTGCGACCCTTGGCACCGTAGGAGCCGACCGCTTCGGCCAGCGTCGTGGTCAGTTGGCTGATCGCCTCCTGGTCAGCCTTGCGCAGGCTGCGGTAGCTGCCCAGCACCTTCTCTTCGCTGGAGCTGAGATTGTCGATCAGCGTCGGCGTCCGGTTGCCGGTCAGGACATACAGCACATCGACCCCACGCTCGGCCACCCGCGACAGGTAGTCGGCCTTCGGCGCGCGATCGCCGCTCTCGTATTTGCCCTGGGCGTTGGCTTCAACGCCACCGATTTCGCCAAAAGCCTTCTGCGACAATCCAAGTCGCTCCCTCTCTTGTCGTAACCGGGAACCAATTCCACTCATTTGGATGTAATATCCCAAGTCATGCACCCTTAAAGGGGGTGAATTCAACAAAATTAAACAAAATTGAACGGTTTTGAACTATGCCCGGTATTCGCACCGCTGCACAAGCCAAGGCTTGGCTGGAACATCAAGGAAAATCGGTTCAGGAGTTTGCACGCGAGCATGGCGTCGATCCGGCAACCACCTATCAAGTGCTCGCCGGGCGCAAAAAAGGACGCCGCGGGGAAGCCCATAAGGTGGCGGTCCTGCTGGGCATGAAGGACGGAATCATCCTCGACGACAACGATCGGAGCGAGGAATAGGCCCCCGCGTTTGAGTCCAGTATGCGCCTCGAAATATCGAGGAGTAAGCTCAATCCGAAAATACTATCAGCCGATTCCACCGCTCGACTTCACAGCCCCGACACTCATGCGAAAGAAGCACTCGTCCTCCCCTACGACCTCCAGCCCCATACGCTCGTAAAGCCGCCTGGCGGGATTGCTCTTGAACACGGTCAAGCGCACCTCCGGCCGCCCTTCCCTGAAAGCGATGTCACGCGCCTGGATGATCAGCCAGCCACCCAAGCCTCGCCCACGCCCCGCTTCGATCAGTTGCAACTCGCGGATATACAGCGCCCTGGCGTCCCGACTGAAGCTGACGAAACCCAGCACCTGCTCCCCTTCGCACAACAGGGCGTTCTGCCGCCCGGCCCAGGCGATATCGAAGGCTTCCTCCTGCCAGAGCAGATCGTACTCGCAGTAGTAGGCCATCATGTTCCTGCGCGTCAGCGTCCGGGCGAACGCCAGGTCCGCCTCGGTAGCCGGGCGAAAACGCCAATCCCGGGTCACAGCCCCTCCACTTCAACCACCTCGCCCTGCCACGTGCCGTCGACACGTCGACCGATCACCAGCACATCACCCATCCCCGCAGCAGCCGCTACCCGTCGCCCGCCTGCCGCCCAGATCGCACTGCGCCCCGCCGCCGCCCAGCCGCCGGTGGTTCCACCGTGGTTGGCCATCAGCACGGCCATGTCGTGCTCACGGGCATACCCCTGGAGCAACGCACTGTCGGCGGCGTAACCGTTCTCGCTGATCAGCACACCTGATGCATACAGGTTAGCGCCAGATCGGGCGGCCTGGAGGGCATGGCTGGCGTGGGAAAAGTCAGCACAAACCGACAGAGCGACAATGTCAGCGCCGAGGGCCAAGGCAGCGCCTCCCGCCCCCGGGCTAAACACCTGTTCCTCGCCTTCGTGCAGATGCTGTTTGCTGTAGAGCTGCCGGGAGCCCTCGGCGTTGAAAGTCAGCGCGCCGATCAGCAGCGGGTCGGTGGGAGACCGGCGAATCGGCAGGCCGACCACGGTCACCAGTCGCCGCTCGCGCGCCAGATCGGACAAGGGTTGCAATACCTCGGCATCCGGGGTGATCGCCAGTGCCGCCGCCAGGCTCGGCTCATAGCCGGTCAGCGACAGTTCGGGAAATACCAGCAGTTGCACGCCCCGCTCCGCCGCCTGCTGCATGAAACGCAGGTGCCGCTGGAGGTTGCCCTGCAGATCACCGGCTAGAGAGCAGGACTGAGCGGCGGCAATGGTCAGGACGGTCATGGGCATGCCTGATGGTCGAGTAGGAAATGTCCGGTGAGTTTGTCATAAAACGTTTAATTTGTTTAAGCCATAGCGACTGCGGGGCGCGATCCATAGAAATTTCTGATTGAACAGCGTCCCATGGCTCTAGTAAGCTCGGGACATTCCATCGGAGACGCGCCATGCCCACCCTTCATTCCATGCCTTGCCAGACTGCCAGCGCCCTGCGCTTGCCAGTGGCTGCCTGGGTGAAAACCGCCGGCGCATCCGCAGGCTTTTATTTTGGGTACTGGTTTAGCCACTGGCGCGCCTGATACCCAACCGGCGCCCACTACTCAAGGGGTCGCCTACCAGAGAATCAACAACCCCCGGTCGGCCTCCCGACCGGGGGTTTTGTTTTTCCAGGGCTTCAGTTTTACGCAAACCGTCTCAACAGACATTTCGAATCGAGGAAGACCGACATGAACTACGCCACCTATTACCGCTACGAACTCACCACCGCCTGGCGATTTACCAACCTCCGCTCGGGACAGCACGCCGCCTCCGAACGGTCACTCACAGGTGGCAAGCACACACTCGCAGCCCATCCGGCTGATTGTCGAACACCGCAATAGGGCCGCGCGCGGGAAGACCCGCCGCCTGCCCAAGGAACCCCCGAACATGAATTCGTCTCTCTGCGCCTTGCCACTGTCCACCCTGTCGTCCGCCAACGAGCCGCTGACCCAGCGCCTGCCGACGGCCCTGCAACTCAAGCAGCACCTGCCTCTCAACACCACGCTCAGCGACCAGGTCGCCCGCCACCGCCAGGCCATACGTGCCATCCTCGACGGTGAGGACCCGCGCCTGCTGATGATCGTCGGCCCCTGCTCGATCCACGACCCGCAATCGGCCCTCGAATACGCCGGCCACCTGGCGAGCCTGGCGAACGACGTCAGCGACCAGATGCTGCTGGTCATGCGCGCCTATGTCGAAAAGCCGCGCACCACGGTCGGCTGGAAAGGCCTGGCCTACGACCCGCACCTGGATGGCAGCGACGACATGGCCGGCGGCCTGGCGCTGTCCCGCGAACTGATGCGCGAGATGCTGCGCATGGGCCTGCCGATCGCCACCGAATTGCTGCAGCCCATGGCGGCCAGCTACTTCGACGACCTGCTGAGCTGGGTCGCGATCGGCGCACGGACCACCGAGTCGCAAATCCATCGGGAAATGGCCAGCGGCCTGCCGATGCCCGTGGGGTTCAAGAATGGCACCGACGGCGGTGTCGGCATCGCCAGCGATGCCATGCGTTCGGCGGCGCACCCGCACCGGCATTTCGGGGTCGACAGCCAGGGGCACCCGGCGATCATCCAGACCGCGGGCAACCCCGACACCCACCTGGTGTTGCGCGGCGGCCATCGTGGCCCGAACTACGATGCCCGCAGCATCGCCCTGGCCCGGACGGGCCTGGAGAAGCAGGGCATTGCGAGCCGGATGATGGTCGATTGCAGCCATGCCAACAGTGGCAAGGACCCGCTGCGCCAGCCGGCGGTGTTCGCCGAGGTGCTGGAACAGCGTCTGCAGGGTGACCGTTCGCTGATCGGCATGATGCTGGAGAGCCATCTGTTCGAGGGCTGCCAGCCGTTGAGCCCGTCCCTCAAGTACGGCGTGTCGATCACCGATGGCTGCCTGGGCTGGGAAGCGACCGAGCAGTTGCTGCGTAGCGCGGCGCAGCGGTTGCGGGAGCAGGCGTCCTGCAAGGCGGTGAGTGCCTGACAGGCCCCGTTCGCGGGCAAGCCGGGCCGCCGTCGAGGAACTTTGCCGGGAAAAAGCCGCCTGAATCCGGTAGGCTCAACATTTTACCCAAAGGAGTACCTCACCATGGCCCGAGCCACTGCCCGCCACATCCTGGTTGCCACTGAAGCCAAGTGCAACGAACTCAAGGCCCAGATCGAAGGCGGCGCCGACTTCGCCGAGATCGCCAAGGCCAACTCCACCTGCCCTTCCAGCCGTGACGGCGGCAACCTGGGTTCCTTCGGCCCGGGCCAGATGGTCAAGGAATTCGACACCGTGGTGTTCAGCGCGCCGATCAACACCGTGCAAGGCCCGGTGAAAACCCAGTTCGGCTACCACCTGCTGGAAGTCACCAGCCGCCAGGACTGATCGCTCTGCCCGGGGCTGCCCGCCAGGGCGGTTCCCATGGCAGCGCCTCTCCCGTGGCGGGGCCACCCGCCACCGGGGGAAATGCGAGATCGCTTGCAACCCCACTTTCACACCGTCCTCAAGGCTGACGATGCGACTGGTTCTCTCCCTGACATTCGGCACCCTGGCCCTGTTCGCCAGCGTCGCCCACGCCGCTCCCGCGCAACACGCCCTGACGGTCTACGGCGAGCCGCCCAAGTACCCGGCCAGCTTCAGCCACTTCGACTACGCCAACCCCGACGCCCCCAAGGGCGGCAGCCTCAAGCGCTCGGCCATCGAGATCGGCCAGTTCGACCATGTGCTGCCCTATATCGACAAGGGCATCGGCGTCTCGCAGATCGACGGCTATATCTATTCACCGCTGGCGGTGCGCTCCCTCGACGAGCCCTACACCGTCTACGGCCTGGTCGCACAGAAGATGCAGCGCTCCGATGACGGCCTGTCGCTGCGCTTCTTCCTCAACTCCAAGGCCCGCTTCGCCGACAACACGCCGATCACCGCCGAGGACGTGCGCTACACCTTCAACCTGCTGATGACCCAGGGCAGCCTGAGCTACCGCATGCAGTTCGAAGGCATCAAGGACGTGGTGGTCGAATCGCCGACCCAGGTCCGCTTCGATTTCAGGAACACCGAGAACCGCTCGCTGCCGCTGGATATCGCCACCCTGCCGGTGCTGCCGGAACACTGGTGGAAAACCCGCGACTTCGCCGACGGCGGCGGTTACGAGGCCCCGCTGGGCAGCGGCCCCTACCGGGTGAGCAAGGTCGACTCCGGCCGCAGCATCACCTTCACCCGCAACCCCGACTGGTGGGGCAAGGACCTGCCGGTCAGCCGCGGCCTGTACAACTTCGACCGCTTCAGCATCGAGTACTTCGGCGACACCGACGTGGCCCGCCAGGTGCTGCGGGGCGGTGCCTACGACTACAACCGCGAATTCTCCGCCACCGCCTACTCCATCGGCTACGACAGCCCGGCGCTGAGCGACGGCCGGCTGCAGAAGGCGCAACTGGCCCAGGAGTCGCCACAGACGGCCCAGGGCTACGTGTTCAATCTGCAGAAGCCGATCTTCCAGGATCGCCGGGTACGTCAGGCCCTGGCCATGCTCTGGGACTTCGAGTGGAGCAACCGGCAGATGATGCGCAACATGTATGTGCGCCAGCAGAGCTTCTTCTCCAACACGCCACTGGCGGCCCGTGAGCTGCCGGACCAGGCCGAACTGGCGATCCTCGAACCGTTGCGCGGACAGATTCCCGACGAGGTCTTCACCCAGGTCTTCGAGGCGCCCAGGACCGACGCCAGCGGCAACCTGCGGGACAAGCAGTTGCAGGCCCTGGCCCTGCTGGAGCAGGCCGGCTGGAAGCCCAGGGGGATCAGTTGGTCAACGCCCAGGGCGAGCCGCTGAGCTTCACCTTCCTTAATGCCCAGAACGGCATGGAACGCCTGCTGCTGCCCTACAAGCGCAACCTGGCGCAGATCGGCATCCGCATGGACATCCGCCGCATCGACCCCTCGCAGTACGTCAACCGCCTCAAGGACCGCGACTACGACATGATCGTCAGCGGCTACCCGGTGACCACCTCGCCGGGCATCGAGCTGTACAATTTCTTCGGCTCCAAGGCGGCCACCGACCCGGGCTCGAACAACTTCATGGCCCTGCAGAACCCCGCCGTGGACAGCCTGATCAACGGCCTGGTGAAAGCCGACACCCAGAAGCGGATGCTCAGCTACGCCCATGCCCTGGACCGGGTGCTGCAGTGGAACTACTACTGGATTCCCAACTACTACCCGCCGGGCATCTCCACGGTGTGGTGGAACCGCTTTGGTATCCCGACGATACAGGCCAGCAACGACGCGGCCATCGAGACCTGGTGGGAAGTCAGCCCGACCCCGCTGACCAACGAACAGATGACCGCCGAACTGATCAGGCGCGGCCATGACGGAGGGCACCGCTGATGCCGGCCTACATCCTGCGGCGCCTGCTGCTGATCATCCCGACGCTGCTGATCATCCTGCTGGTCAACTTCGTGATCGTCCAGGCCGCGCCCGGTGGCCCGGTGGAACAGGCCATCGCCCGCCTGCAGGGCCTGGGCAGCGCGGGTGCGGTCGGCACCGGCGGTGGTGACGGGCTGCACGGCTCGTCCCGCGCCAGCCGCGGCCTCGACCCCAAGCTGATCGCCGATATCGAGCGCCAGTACGGTTTCGACAAGCCGGCACCGGAGCGCTTCTGGCTGATGCTCAAGAGCTACGCCCGCCTCGACTTCGGCAAGAGCTTCTTCCGTGGCGCCCAGGTCACCGACCTGATCCTGGAGAAGATGCCGGTAACCATCTCGCTCGGCCTCTGGGCCACGCTGATCACCTACCTGGTGTCGATCCCCCTCGGCATCCGCAAGGCGGTCCGGCATGGCAGCCGCTTCGACATCTGGAGCAGCACCGCGATCATCCTCGGCTACGCCATGCCGGCGTTCCTGTTCGCCATGCTGCTGATCGTGCTGTTCGCCGGCGGCACCTCGCTGAACTGGTTTCCGGTGCGCGGCCTGGTCTCGGACAACTTCGACCAGTTGTCGACGCTGGGCAAGATCGCCGACTACTTCTGGCACCTGGTGCTGCCGGTGACCTCGCTGGTCATAGGCGGTTTCGCCACCCTGACGATCCTGACCAAGAACTCGTTTCTCAACGAGATCACCCGCCAGTACGTGGTCACCGCCCGGGCCAAGGGCCTGAGCGAACGCCGGGTGCTCTACGGCCATGTGTTTCGCAACGCCATGCTGCTGGTGGTCTCGGGCATTCCCCAGGCCTTCATCAGCGTGTTCTTCGCCGGTTCCCTGCTGATCGAGGTGATCTTCTCCCTCGACGGCCTCGGCCGCATGAGCTACGAAGCGGCGGTGTCGCGCGACTACCCGGTGGTGTTCGGCTCGCTGTTCATCTTCACCCTGTTCGGCCTGCTGATAAAACTGATCGGCGACCTCTGCTATACCCTGGTCGACCCGCGTATCGACTTCGCCGCGAGGAACGCCTGATGCTGCGACTTTCCCCCGTGAGCCGGCGCCGGCTCGACCGGTTCAAGGCCAACCGCCGCGGCTGGTGGTCGCTGTGGCTGTTCGCCGCGCTGTTCGCACTGAGCCTGGGCGGCGAACTGATCGCCAACGACAAGCCGCTGGTGCTCAGCTACCAGGGCTCGCTGTATTTCCCGGTGTTCAAGCGCTACACCGAACAGGAGTTCGGCGGCCAACTGCCGTTCCAGGCCGACTACCGCAGCGACTACGTGCGCCAGCTGATCACCCGCGATGGCGGCTGGATGCTGTTCCCGCCGATCCCCTTCAGCGCCGACACGCCCAACTACGACCTCAACAAGCCGGCGCCCAGCCCACCGACCACGGTGAACTGGCTGGGCACCGACGACCAGGCCCGCGACGTGCTGGCGCGGGTGATCTTCGGCGCGCGGGTGTCAATCCTGTTCGCCCTGGCCCTGACCGCCATCAGCGCACTGATCGGCATCGCCGCCGGCGCCCTGCAGGGCTACTACGGCGGCTGGGTCGACCTGCTCGGCCAGCGCCTGCTGGAGGTCTGGTCCGGGCTGCCGGTGCTGTACCTGCTGATCATCCTCTCGGGCTTCGTCGAGCCGAACTTCTGGTGGCTGCTAGGGATCATGGCGCTGTTCTCCTGGCTGGCGCTGGTCGACGTGGTGCGCGCCGAGTTCCTCCGTGGGCGCAACCTGGAGTACGTCAAGGCCGCCCGCGCCCTGGGCCTGAACGACCGCAAGATCATCCTGCGGCACATCCTGCCCAACGCCATGAACGCGACCCTGAGCTACCTGCCGTTCATTCTCACCGGCGCCATCTCGACCCTCACCGCCCTGGACTTCCTCGGCTTCGGCATGCCCGCCGGCAGCGCCTCGCTGGGCGAACTGATCGGCCAGGGCAAACAGAACCTGCAAGCCCCGTGGCTGGGATTCACCGCCTTTTTCACCCTGGCGCTGATTCTCTCGCTGCTGGTCTTTATCGGCGAGGCGCTGCGTGATGCCTTCGACCCCCGCTCATGAACCAGGCCCGCGCCATGACCGACAACCTGATTGAAATCCGCCACCTGACTGTCGCCTTCGGCGGCCAGCCCGTGGTCCGCGACCTGTGCCTGGACATCCGCGCCGGCGAGTGCCTGGCGCTGGTCGGCGAGTCCGGTTCGGGCAAGTCGGTCACCGCCCATTCGATCCTGCAGTTGCTGCCACAGACCGGCTGCCAGGCCAGCGGCAGCGTGCGTTATCGCGGCCAGGAACTGCTCGGCGCCGACCACGCTACCCTGCGCCAGATTCGCGGCGACCGCATCGCCATGATCTTCCAGGAGCCGATGACCTCGCTGAACCCACTGCACACGGTGCAAAAGCAGATCGGCGAAACCCTGATGCTGCACAAGGGCCTGGGCGGCAAGGCAGCCCAGGCGCGGATCCTCGAACTGTTGGAACTGGTGGGTATCCAGAAACCCCGGGAACGGCTCAAGGCCTATCCCCATCAACTCTCCGGCGGCCAGCGCCAGCGGGTGATGATCGCCATGGCCCTGGCCTGCGAGCCGGAACTGCTGATCGCCGACGAGCCGACCACCGCCCTCGACGTCACCGTGCAGCGCAAGATCCTGCTGCTGCTCAAGTCACTGCAACAACGCCTGGGCATGTCGCTGCTGCTGATCAGCCACGACCTCAACCTGGTACGCAGCATCGCCCAGCGGGTCTGCGTGATGAAGGCCGGGGAAAGCGTCGAGCAGGCCGACTGCGAAACCCTGTTCAACCAGCCGCAACACCCCTACAGCCGCC
Source organism: Pseudomonas sp. Tof1 (assembly GCF_055390395.1). Classification (NCBI taxonomy): domain Bacteria; kingdom Pseudomonadati; phylum Pseudomonadota; class Gammaproteobacteria; order Pseudomonadales; family Pseudomonadaceae; genus Pseudomonas; species Pseudomonas sp. Tof1. Next base: position 4,576,318 of record NZ_AP024344.1, read on the forward strand.
TGCTGCTGGATGCCGAGCCAGCGGGCGAAGCGCTGGCCCTGGGCGACAGCGAAAGCGTGCTGCAGGTCGATGAGCTGCGCGTGCGCTTCCAGATCGGCGGTGGATGGCTGCGGCGCAAGGAATACCTGCAGGCGGTGGACGGCATCAGCCTCTGCGTGCAGCGCGGCAAGACTCTGGGCATCGTCGGCGAGTCCGGCTCGGGCAAGTCGACCCTCGGCCAGGCGATCCTGCGGCTGCTCGACGCCCAGGGCAGCATCCGCTTCCGGGGCCAGGCCCTCGACGGCCTGAACCAGAAACAGCTGCGACCGTGGCGCAAGCAGATGCAGGTGGTGTTCCAGGACCCGTTCGGCAGCCTCAGCCCGCGCCTGTCGGTGGCGCAGATCATCAGCGAGGGGATCGAGGTGCACTGCCCCGGTACCGCCGCCGAACACGAGGCGCAGGTGATCCGCGCCCTCGAGGAGGTCGGCCTCGACCCGCAGAGCCGTCATCGCTATCCCCATGAGTTCTCCGGCGGCCAGCGCCAGCGGATCGCCATTGCCCGCGCCCTGGTGCTCAAGCCGGCGCTGATCCTGCTCGACGAGCCGACCTCGGCCCTCGACCGCACCGTGCAGAAGCAGGTGGTCGCCCTGCTGCGCGACCTGCAGGCCAAGCATGGCCTGACCTACCTGTTCATCAGCCATGACCTGTCGGTGGTCCGCGCCCTGGCTCATGACCTGATCGTGGTCAAGGACGGCCAGGTGGTCGAACAGGGCAGCACCTGCGCGGTGTTCGACCACCCGCGGCACCCCTACACCCGGGAGCTGCTGGCCGCGACCTTGACGCACACCGCCCCCCTGAACTGCCCGTGAGCCAGACGCCGATGAACGACCGTGAAAGCCTCAAGGACTACCAGCGGGTCCGCTTGCTGGCGATTCGCTCGCTGTTCGAGAACATCGAGCAGTCCAGCGAAGGCACGGTGATCGTCGACCGCGATGCGCGGATCGTCTGGATGAACGAACGGTACGCCAAGCGCTTTGGCCTCTCCAGCGCCGAACAGGCCATCGGCCAACCCTGCGAAAGGGTGATCCCCGGCAGCCTGCTGCGCGAAGTGGTGCGCACCGGCCGGCCGATCCTGCTGGACCTGCAGGACATGCCCAAGGAACCGCTGGTGGTGATGCGCCTGCCGGTTCACGACGACGCTGGCGCGGTGATCGGCGCCATCGGCTTTGCCCTGTTCGGCGAGTTGAACAGCCTGTCGCCGCTGCTCAAACGCTACCAGAGCATGCAGGAAGAACTGGCATCGACCCGCTCGCTGCTGCGGGCCCGACAGACCAAGTACAACTTCGCCCACTTCATCGGTACCAGCGCGGCGAGCCTGGAGGTCAAGCGCCGCGCCCGCCGCAGCGCCAGCACCGACTCACCGGTCCTGCTGCTGGGCGAAACCGGTACCGGCAAGGAGTTGCTGGCCCACGCCATCCACAGCGCCTCGCCACGGGCGCACAAGGCATTCGTCAGCATCAACAGCGCGGCAATTCCGGAAACCCTGCTGGAGGCGGAGTTCTTCGGGACAGCCCCGGGCGCCTTCACCGGCGCCGACCGCAAGGGCCGCCCCGGCAAGCTGCAGATCGCCCAGGGCGGCACGCTGTTCCTCGACGAGATCGGCGACATGCCGCTGCCCCTGCAGAGCAAGCTGCTGCGGGTATTGCAGGAGAAGGAATTCGAGCCGGTCGGTTCCAACGAAGTGTTGCGCAGCGACGTGCGGGTGATCGCCGCGACCTCCACCGACCTGGAGGCGGCGATCCGGCGTGGCGAATTCCGCGCCGACCTGTATTACCGCCTCAATGTCCTGCCGATCAACGTGCCGCCGCTGCGCGAGCGCCTGGAGGATCTACCGGCGCTGAGCGAGGTGATCCTCGAGGAACTCGATAGCCACCATGAGTTGACCGCCGAGGCCCTGGAGCTGCTGGGGCAGCATGCCTGGCCGGGCAATATCCGCGAATTGCGCAACGTGCTGGAGCGCGCCGCGCTGCTGGGGGATACCCAGGTGCTGGGGGCTGCCGACATTCGTGGGGCGATTGGTACCTTCAGCCCGCTGGAGCGGGCGCCGGTTCCTGTCATGGCAGCGCCTGGGAACGAAACTTTCAGCGCCGCCCGTGAGCGCTTCGAACGACAACTGATCGAGGCAACCCTGGCGCAATGCGGCGGCAAGGTCGTGGAAGCCGCACGGCAACTGGGGCTGGGGCGCTCGACGCTGTACAAGAAAATGGTGGCGCTGGGCATCAGAGAGTCTCAATAAAGAGACACCCATCTAATTCCAGAGACAAGCCTCATCGAACGGCCAACACTTCCCTGTAGGAGCCGGGTTTGCCCGCGAATACAGGCAACGCGGCCTCCAGACAGACCGCGTTATCGTTCTTCGCGGGCAAGCCCAGCTCCTACAAGGGGAGCGTCGTCTGCAGAATCGTCTCTCTTTAGAGACAACCCCAAGGAAAATCACTCGAAAAATAAAAAATATCATTATTTTTCAATGAGTTAATGAAATGGCACGAAACTCGCTATTTCCACTGGAGATTCAGACCTAACCTACAAAAATAACAATTGGAGACACACCATGAGTGTGATCATCGCCCTCGCAGCCCTGGCGTTGCTGATGCTGGCCGCCTACCGAGGCTACAGCGTCATCCTGTTTGCCCCCATCGCCGCCCTCGGCGCTGTGCTGTTCACCGACCCTGCCGCTGTCGCGCCCGCCTTCACCGGGGTGTTCATGGACAAGATGGTCGGTTTCATCAAGCTCTACTTCCCGGTATTCCTGCTCGGCGCGGTGTTCGGCAAGCTGATCGAGCTGTCGGGGTTCTCCCGCTCCATCGTCGCCGCCGCCATCGGCCTGCTCGGCACCCGCCAGGCCATGCTGGTGATCGTGCTGGTCTGCGCCCTGCTGACCTATGGCGGTGTCTCGCTGTTCGTGGTGGTGTTCGCGGTCTATCCGTTCGCCGCCGAGATGTTCCGCCAGAGCAACATCCCCAAGCGCCTGATCCCGGCGACCATCGCCCTCGGCGCATTTTCCTTCACCATGGACGCCCTGCCCGGCACGCCGCAGATCCAGAACATCATTCCCAGCACCTTCTTCAACACCACCGCCTGGGCCGCACCCTGGCTGGGCGTGATCGGTACGGTGTTCGTGTTCTGCGCCGGCATGCTGTTCCTGCAACGCCAGCGCAACAAGGCCCAGGTCGCCGGTGAAGGCTACGGCACGCAGTTGCGCAACGAGCCGGAAACCGCCGAGGACATTCGCCTGCCCAACCCCTGGATCGCCCTCTCGCCGCTGCTGCTGGTGGGCCTCATGAACCTGCTGTTCACTCGCTGGATTCCCGTCTGGTACGGCAAGACCCACACCCTCAGCCTGCCCGGCATGGCCGCGCCGGTGCAGACCGAAGTCGCCAAGCTCACCGCCATCTGGGCGGTCCAGGCGGCGCTGCTGGTGGGCATCCTGGTGGTGCTGGCGTTCGGCTTCCGGGCGATTCGCAGCAAGCTGGCCGAAGGCAGCAAGAGCGCGGTCAGCGGCGCCCTGCTGGCGGCGATGAATACCGCCTCGGAATACGGTTTCGGTGCGGTGATCGCCTCGTTGCCGGGTTTTCTGGTATTGGCCGACGGGCTCAAGAGCATTCCCAATCCGCTGGTCAACGAAGCCATTACCGTGACCCTGCTGGCCGGGATCACCGGCTCCGCCTCCGGCGGCATGAGCATCGCCCTGGCGGCCATGGCCGACAGCTTCGTCAGTGCCGCCCACGCCGCGAACATTCCGCTGGAAGTGCTGCACCGGGTCGCCGCCATGGCCAGCGGTGGCATGGACACCCTGCCGCACAACGGCGCGGTGATCACCCTGCTGGCCGTGACCGGGCTGACCCACCGCGAAGCCTATAAAGACATTTTCTGCATCACGCTGATCAAGACCCTGGCGGTATTCGTGGTGATCGCCACGTTCTACGCCACCGGCATCGTCTGAGGAAACGACTATGAGTCTCAGAGGAAAAACCGCCCTGGTCACCGGCTCCACCAGCGGCATCGGCCTGGGCATCGCCCTGGGCCTGGCCAGGGCCGGCGCCGACCTGATCCTCAACGGCTTCGGCGACGCCAGCGCGGTGCTCGCCGAGGTCCGCCGGTTCGGCGGCAAGGTTGGCCACCACCCGGCCGATGTCAGCGACCCGGCGCAGATCGCCGACATGTTCGCCTATGCCGAACGGGAGTTCGGCGGTGTCGATATCCTGGTCAACAACGCCGGCATCCAGCACGTCGCACCGGTGGAGGCGTTCCCGGTGGAGCGCTGGGACTCGATCATCGCGATCAACCTGTCCTCGGTGTTCCATGCCACCCGCCTGGCCCTGCCGGGCATGCGCGCCAAGGGCTGGGGGCGAATCGTCAACATCGCTTCGGTGCATGGGCTGGTCGGCTCCGTGGGCAAGGCCGCCTATGTCGCGGCCAAGCATGGGGTGATCGGCCTGACCAAGGTGGTCGGCCTGGAGACCGCCACCGGCAATGTCACCTGCAATGCCATCTGCCCCGGCTGGGTGCTGACGCCGCTGGTGCAGAAACAGATCGATGACCGGGCCGCTGCCGGCGTCGACCCGCAGCAGGCGCAGCATGACCTGCTGGCGGAGAAACAGCCGTCGCTGGAATTCGTCACCCCACCGCAGTTGGGCGAGCTGGTATTGTTCCTCTGCAGCGAGGCCGGTAGCCAGGTGCGGGGCGCGGCGTGGAATATCGATGGCGGGTGGTTGGCGCAGTAGCCTGGATGGTTGGCGGCCTTGAGGGCGCCTTCGCGGGCAAGCCCTGCTCCTACAGAAGTGAGGCGAGCCCAGGACTTGCACACGACACCAACCTGTAGGAGCAGGGCTTGCCCGCGAAGAGGCCCGCATTAACAGCACAAAATAAAAAGGGAACCCCATGTCAGAAGTCTTGTGGCGCCCCAGCGCAGAACGCATCGAAAAGACCCGTATCGAAGCCTTCCGGCGCTTCGTCAATCACCGTCACGACCTGCAGATCACCGACTACCCGGCCCTGCACCGCTTCAGCATCGAGCGCCGCGAGGACTTCTGGCAGGCCATCGTCGACTTCTTCGATGTCCAATTCCACACCCCGCCCAGCCGCGTGCTGAGCGAAGAGCAGCACATGCCCAGCGCCCGCTGGTTCCCCGAGGCGACGCTGAACTTCGCCGAACACCTGCTGCGCCGCCGCGACGACCATCTGGCGGTGGTCGCGGTCAGCGAGGACGGGCGCCGGGAAACCCTCACCCACGCCGAACTGGCCGCCCATGTCGCTGGCCTGCAACAACGTCTGCGCGAGGCCGGTGTCGGCGTCGGCGACCGGGTCGCGGCGTGCATGCCGAACACCTGGCAAACCCTGGTGGGCATGCTTGCCACCACCAGCCTGGGCGCGATCTGGTCCTGCTGCTCGCCGGACTTCGGCACCCACGGCGTGATCGACCGGTTCGGCCAGATCGAGCCCAAGGTGCTGATCGCCTGCGCCGGCTACCGCTATGCCGGCAAGGAGCTGGAGCAGAGCGCCAAGCTCAACGAAATCCTCGAGCACCTGCCCTCGCTGCAGCAACTGCTGGTGGTGCCCTACGCGCATTCCCAGGCACGCGCCGAGGACTTCCGGACCCACGCCAGGGTGAACCTGTGGCAGGACTTCTACCAACCCGGCGGCGAGCCGTATTTCGTCCCGGTGCCCTTCGCCCAGCCGCTGTACATCCTCTATTCCAGCGGCACCACCGGCGTGCCCAAGTGCATCGTCCACAGCACCGGCGGCGTGTTGCTGCAACATCTCAAGGAACACGGCCTGCATGTCGACCTCGGGCCTGGCGACTGCCTGTTCTACTACACCACCTGTGGCTGGATGATGTGGAACTGGCTGGTGTCGGCGCTGGCGGTCGGTGCCACGGTGGTACTGTATGACGGCTCGCCCTTCCATCCCGGCCCGCAGCGCCTGCTCGACCTGATCGACGACGAGGGCATCAGTGTCTTCGGCACCAGCCCGAAATACCTGGCCGCCCTTGAACAGGCCGGGCTCAGCCCACGGCAGACGCACCGGCTGACCCGCCTCAAGACCATTCTCTGCACCGGCTCGCCGCTGTCGCCCCACAGCTACGACTACGTCTACCGGGAAATCAAGGCCGAGCTGTGCCTGTCGTCGATGTCCGGCGGCACCGATATCGTCTCCTGCTTCGTCAGCGGCAACCCGGTGCTGCCGGTCACTCGCGGCCAGATGCAGTGCAAGAGCCTGGGCATGGCCGTCGAGGTCTGGAACGACCAGGCCCAGCCGCTGCACGGCGAAAAGGGCGAACTGGTGTGCACCCGGCACTTTCCGGCGATGCCGGTCGGGCTATGGAACGATCCGCAGCAGGAGAAACTCATGGCCTCCTATTTCAGCCTGTTCCCCGGGGTCTGGGCCCAGGGCGACTACGCCGAGGAGCTGGAGGGCGGCGGCCTGATGATCCACGGCCGCTCCGATGCCGTGCTCAACCCCGGCGGCGTGCGCATCGGTACGGCGGAGATCTATCGGCAGGTGGAAAAGGTCGAGGCGGTGGTGGAAAGCCTCGCCATTGGCCAGCAATGGCAGAACGACGTGCGGGTGGTGCTGTTCGTGCGCCTGCAGGAGGGCGTGGCGCTCGAGGATGCCCTGCAGCAGCAAATCCGCCAGGTGATCCGCGACAACACCACGCCACGCCATGTCCCGGCGAAGATCGTCGCGGTCACGGACATTCCCCGGACCCTGAGCGGCAAGATCGTCGAACTGGCGGTGCGCAACGTGGTGCACGGGCTGCCGGTGAAGAACACCGATGCCCTGGCCAACCCGGAGGCGCTGGAGCAGTTCCGCGATCGTCCGGAACTGCGCGAGTGAGCCGCACATATCACAGGACATCAGCCCAGATAGCGCATCACCACCGCCTGGAAACCGCCGAGCATGGAATGCCCGGCCACCAGAATACGTCCGTCGCCCTGCACCGCCAGCGCGGTGACGGTGTCCAGGCTCTTGCCCAGGCGGGTACGCACGTAGCCCTTGCCGGAAGCGAAGTCGAGGTCGAGCTGGCCGTTCGGCAGGTAACGCGCCAGCACCAGGTCCGAGCCGAACCCGGCCACCGTCGAGCCGGCGGCGAGAATCGATCCGTCCGGCTGAACCGCGACCGTCGCCCAGCGGCAGGCGGGCGCGTCGATATTCAGCAACACCGCGGCCCCCTGGTTGAAGCGCCGGTCGATGCAGCCGTTGGCGGTGAACCCCTGCAACGCACCGCCCAAAGGCTCGAAGCGGGTACCCACGCAAAACAGTTGCCCCTGGGCACTACGGGCCAGCCGGGTGACCGTCGAGCTGGCGTCGGCAAAGTGCACGCAGAGGTAGCCTTCATGGCCAAAGGCCGGGTCCAGCCGACCCTCCGGCAAGTAGCGGGCCACCAGGCCACTGGGTGGAAAATCGATTGAGCCACCCACCAGAATCTTGCCATCGGGCTGCAGCAGGACACAGCTGAGCCAGCTGTTCATCAGCCGCCGCCGGACCATCACGAAGCCCAGGCCATTGAAGCTGTGGTCGAGGCCGCCATCGGGCAGCAGGCGAACCAGCAGGCCGACATGATCGGTGGCGGAATAACTGTGGTTGAGGGTCAGCAGGATCCTGCCGTCCGGCTGCACGGCGCCGAAACAGCTCTCGAAGCCTGCCAGTCCCGGTGGCAGCCAGCTGTCACGGGGCCCCTCGGACAGATCGCCGGGCAGGCGCAGCAGGTGCACGCCCTGGTCAGCGAAGAGCGGATCGGCACGGCCGTCCGCGAGAAAACGCGCCACCACCGGCAAGGTGCGCCGGTCATCCGGATAATGCAGGCCAAAAACCAGGATCCGCCCGTCGTGCAGCCGACGCAGGCTGATACCCGTCGACTCGCCCGCGGCCTGAAACCGGCCAACCAGGCTGCCACCCTGGCCGAACGAGGTGTCCGGCGAACCGTCGGCATGCAGGCGGGCCAGGCCGAAATGCAAGCCGGTGGGCATCTCCACCCTGGCGACCACGAGAATCTTGCCATCGGGACAGAACAGCACGTCATTGGCCTGGCTCGACAGGCTGCCGGCAAACTCCACCTGCGCCTTGCCCAGGCAACCGAACCCCGGATCCAGCTCACCCGCCGGGTTGACCCGGCAGCCGCGCAACGCTTGCAGCATCATCAGGGGATTCCTCCATGAAAGAGACGTCGCCTGCGGCGGTGCAGCCGTTGCGATCTGCCCGCTATTCAATCCATCGGGGGTTTCCCGGACAACTGTCAGAAATGACAGGTTTTGTGGCCTTGCGAGCCATATTGGTGACTTTTCAAGCCAATCAGACTCATTCGGACAAGGGTATCAGCCAGGCCAGCGGCGGCGGCGGCGACCGGCTCACTCCATGGCGGTCTTGACCATCGCCAGTTCGGGGTGGCTGACCAGCTTGTCGATATGCAGCTCTTCATCGTTGAGCCAGGTTTCGGTCAGTACCCGGTAATGCTCCATGTCCCGGCAACGCATGCGCAGGCTGTAGTCGAAGGCGCCGCTGAGCAGGTGGCATTCGAGCACCTGGGGGCAGGCACGGACCTTGGCCTCGAAAGCCTTCTGCGCTGCCCGCCCGCTCTGACCCGACAGCGCCACCAGCACCAGCAGCGACAGGCCGGGCGACAGCTTGTTCTCGTCGAGAATGGCTCCGTAGCCGCGGATCACCCCCAACTGCTCCAGCTTGCGCACCCGCTCCAGGCACGGCCTGGGCGTCAGGTGCACGCGCTCGGAGAGTTTCTGGTAGGTGATGCGTCCGTCATGGCGCAACACCTCGATAATTGCCTGGTCGATGCGGTCCAGCACGATCGACAGGTCACGAATTTCAGCCATGGATGGCTTGCCTCACTTCAAACGACCAGAAAGAAACAGGCGCCATTGTACGACCTTCCTTGGCCGATGCCTGAATCACTTTCAGCCTGCTCTTGCACCTGGCCGGCCGCCGGGCTCCAGGCTCTGTATGTAAAACCGTGATACTCGGTGATGCGGCGTTGAGAACAGCCTCGCAATGCTCATTTACAAACCGTAAGCTCCACTTCCTCGGCTGTTTTCGCCTTGCCTGACCTTCGTCTCAAGGCTTTTCATACAGACCCTGGCGGGCCTTGCGGATCAGATCGGGACGGCTGTCCACCAGCATCGGCTCGATGACGTTGCCCTGGATCGAACAGGTCAGCATGCCCCGGCTGTTCGGGCTGCTCTTGGCCAGGTCCTCGGCAGCCGGCTCGATCAGGAACACCCGCTCGGCCGTATCGATCACCAGCTTGCCCGAATTGCTCTGCGGGTCTTCCGGTTGCCAGGCCCGCTGGCTGTGGGACCAGATTTCAGCACGAGCGTACATGCCCCCGGCATCCGCCGCGCCGGTGCGCTTGTGTTGCTCGAGCAACTCGAACAGTTCCCTGGGCGTCTGCTCGGTGTAGAACCCCCAACTGATCAGGCGCGAACCCATCATGTCCATGTCTTCGGCGTAGAAACCGGTCAGACTGACACCGTCGAGGATGACCGGCTTGTCGAACATCCAGCGCCGTCCCAGTTCACTGCGGGTGCCACCCACGGGCCGGGTGAAACCGTTTTCGGTTCTGGTCGGGATCAGTCCATTGAACAGCGGCTGCTCGATGACGGCCAGGGAGTGCTTGTCGCAGGCGACATAATCATTGAGCGACGTGGCGGCCAGGGCGGGTGCGCCACACAGCAGCACCGTGGCGCCACACAGCGAGGCGAGGATTTTCACGGGGGACTTTCGTGGAAACATGTCAACTTCCTGTTGGAGAGTGGGGCTTCGAACCATCGGGCACATGACGAGCAGGAGGCCGATAAGGAGAGCGTTGTTCGTTATCGGCAGCTTCCCAGGCAACCTGAAGTTTGCAGCGATAAGGCCTGCCCCGCCAAGAAGCCTGCCGGCAAACAGAACTTCTCGACATCCGCACAACCATAATTACCAGCAGGCAGCGTCCTGATACCATTCAGGCAGCTATTTTTTGCATGGGGCAATCATGGAAGTATCCGGAACCGGGACGCTCGAGCAAGCAGTCGAGCAGGACACCTACTACCGAACGATGTTCGAGGCGGTCGATACCGGCTTCTGCATTATCGAGATGAAATTCGATGCGGGCGCAAAGCCCGTGGACTACCGCTTTCTCGACGTGAACCCGGCGTTCGAACGCGAAACCGGTCTGGTTGGAGCCAAGGGTCGATGGATGCGGGAGATGATTCCGACCCACGAACAGCACTGGTTCGATATCTACGGCGAGGTGGCCCTGAGTGGGGTGGAGCGACGCTTTGAAAACCAGGCGCAGGGACTTGGGCGCTGGTATGCGGTGCATGCGGTGCGTGTCGGCAGCCCGGGCGCCTACAAGGTCGCGGTGTTTTTCAATGACATCACCGAGCGACGCCAGGCGGAAATCGCCCTCAAGCAGCTCAACGTCTCGCTGGAGCAGGAAGTCGCCTCCCGTACCGATGATCGCAACCAGCTCTGGACCCTGTCCTCGGACATCATGCTGCGCTGCACCTTCGATGGCCGGATCATCGCCGTCAACCCGGCCTGGGAAGACACCCTGGGCTGGAGCGAAGCCGACCTGCTCGGTACCAGCCTCTACGACCTGATCCACCCGGATGATCTCGAGCAGACTCTTGAACGTGCCCGCTATTCCGCCACCGGGCAGAGCATCCGCCGCTTTGAAAACCGCTACCGCTGCAAGCACGGCGGCTACCGCTGGATCAACTGGTCTTCCAGCCCCTCCGATGAAGTCATCAACGCCGTCGGCCGTGACTGCACCCTCGACAAGGAACAGGCCCAGGCCCTGGCCAGGGCCGAGGCCCAACTGCGCCAGAGCCAGAAGATGGAGGCCGTCGGACAACTGACCGGAGGCCTGGCCCACGATTTCAACAACCTGCTGACCGGCATCAGCGGCAGCCTGGAGATGCTGCAGAGCCGCATCGACCAGGGTCGCGTGGAGCAACTGGACCGCTACATCAATGCCGCGCTGATCGCCGCGCGCCGGGCCACCGCCCTGACCCACCGGCTGCTGGCCTTCTCCCGTCGGCAGACCCTCGACTCGCGGGCGACCAACGTCAACCTGCTGATCAGGGAGATGGAAGACCTGATACGACGTACGGTCGGCCCCTCGATACAGCTGGAATCGAAGCTGTCCGAGCGCCTGTGGACCACCCTGGTGGATCAGAACCAGCTGGAAAACTCGCTGCTCAACCTGTGCATCAACGCCCGCGATGCGATGCCCGAAGGCGGTCACCTGAGCATCGAGACCGCGAACATCACCCTCAACTCGGCATCGGCCCTGGCGCTGGAACTGCCTCCCGGCGGCTATGTGTACCTGGGCGTCGCGGACAACGGCTGCGGGATGTCGGCCGATATCCTGAGCAAGGTCTTCGAACCGTTCTTCACCACCAAGCCACTGGGCTCCGGAACCGGCCTCGGCTTGTCGATGGTCTACGGTTTCGCCCTGCAGTCAGGTGGCCAGGTGCGCATCAGTTCGCAGTTGGGCAGCGGCACCCAGGTACGCCTCTACCTGCCTCGCCACTTTGCCGAGACCGAGGAACGCGAGGCCGCCCTCGCTTCGCCGCCAGCCCCCCAGGCCCTGGCAGGCGAAACGGTGCTGGTGGTCGATGACGAACCCCAGGTGCGCATGCTGGAAGTCGATCTGCTGGAGGAGCGCGGCTACAAGGTACTGGAGGCCAGCGACGGCGCGACCGGCCTGAAGATTCTGCAGTCGCCGATCCGCATCGATCTGCTGGTCAGCGACGTCGGCCTGCCCGGCGGCATGAATGGCCGGCAACTGGCGGAGCTGGCCCGACAGACCAGGCCGGGACTCAAGGTGCTGTTCGTCACCGGTTATGCCGAACACTCGGTCATTGGCGACGGCAACCTGGCACCCGGCATGCATGTGATGACCAAGCCCTTCGCCCTGGACGACCTGGCCAACCGCGTGCGCGAAGTGATCAGTGGCACCTGACCGGTTTCAGTGAATGGACACCGGCTGCATCCGGGATATAAACCTTACTTGCAATAAGGTTTATATCGCAGACGCTCTGCAAATACTCCAGACAAAAAAAAGCCCAAGCGGCTGATGGACGCTTGGGCCTTAAAGAATGCATAAACCGTGGTAGGTGAACGCAGGGCGATAATAACTGATCCTGGAAATTCGTAACAAGATATTTTTAATCTGACTTTATTCCTAACCCCTTAAATAACCACAGATTTTTCCCGGATATCAACGTAACCAAAGCTCGGCAAAGCCCTGTTTTGGGTCGAGCGACGGGGTAATTAATGCATTTGCACCAAAGCGGTTCACGACAGTTACTGAAAACCCCGGAAAGACCACACTCCATATCCGTGAATTATCCGGTAGATAGATGAAGGTCATTATTCGGACAATATAAAATCCGATGAACGGCTCATCCAATCCAGCCCCTGACCGGATATTTCAGCGCTTCTCTACCCACTTCGCAAAACAGGAAAGTTCCCCGGACGCAAAAAAATATAAACCGGCCCAACCCCTCAAGAGCGTTTGCGTCCCTGCCCGCGCCCGGCGACAATTGGCGCTCCATTCATTTCGAGGTTCGCAACATGCGTAAAGCACTTACCGTTCTGGCGCTCAGCGCCCTGTTTACCCAAGGCGCCATGGCGGCCGGCGGTACCCAGGCAGCAGTCGGAGGTGGCTTGGGTGGCGTCCTGGGCAACGTGGTTGGCCAGCAGATGGGTGGCAGCACCGGCGCAGCCATTGGTGCGGGCCTGGCTGGCGCGGCCGGTGGCGCCATTGCCGCCAAGAAAGGCAAGAAGACCAAGGCCGCCATCGGTGGCGGCCTGGGCGCAGCCGGCGGCTCGTACCTGGGCAACCAGCTCGGCGGCAGCACCGGCGCAGCCATTGGCGCGGGCCTGGGTGGCGCGGCCGGCGGCGCACTGGGCGGTCGCAAGTAAGACCTTTCCCGAGACGAAAAACCCGACATGAGTGTCGGGTTTTTTATTGGCGCAACCTATCGCCTTGTCTCGCCATGAGCAGGCACCGGGGCCATATCCTGCCGTGGCTGCAGCCAGCGGCTGAACAGGCGCGTCACCCGCGGCATGAACACATAGACCACCAGCAATACGATGGTCAGGGTAATCACCACGTTGGCCGGCACATAGCCGCCCAACCAGGGCCACAGGGCGAATAGCGGTTTCCACAACAGCGGTACCAGGAAGGTCAGCGGCAGGATCACCAGGAACGTCACACAGGCCTGCTTCCAGCGCGGTGGCGGCGTCGGCGCATCCACCTGCACGGGGGTGAACCAGAACTCGCGGTCGGCGTTGATTTCGGTCTGGTCGCCATCGGCCAGCAACGGACGGGCCTGATCGACCAGCTCGCGACGATCATCGGAATCCAGCCAAACCTGCAATTGTTCGGTACTGGCAAAGCGCAGCACGCTGGTGAACAGCGCCAGGCCACCACTGTGCCCACGCACCACGTCGATCCCCAGGTGCCCGGGATAGGTACGCGCCTTGGCGACGATCTGGCGCAACCAGGCTTCATAGGCCTGGTCCCCACCCTGTTTGACCCGGTGGCGTACCAGCAGCGTGACCACGCCGTCGGACAATTCGATATTCATGGCTGATTCCATCTTCCTGTAGGTGACCGATGGGGCAGGCGTAAGCGCTACACCCGCCCCTCCCTGTTACTTGACCTGACGCTGTGGCGCCTTGTGCACCATGGTGTAGGCGTAGTCCACGCCCATGCCGTAGGCGCCGCTGTGCTCGCGCACCAGGTCCATCACCGGGCCGTAGGTGTCCTTGTGCGCCCAGTCACGCTGGAACTCGAGCAGAACCTGCTGCCAAGTCACCGGAATCGCACCGGCCTGGATCATCCGTTGCACGGACATGTCGTGGGCTTCCTGGGTGGTGCCGCCGGAAGCGTCGGTGACGATGTACACCTCGTAGCCTTCGGCCATGGCTTCCAGGGCCGGGAAGGTCAGGCAGACCTCGGTCCACAGGGCGGCCATGATCAGCTTCTTGCGACCGGTGGCTTTCACTGCTTCCACCAGCTTCCTGTCTTCCCAGGAGTTCATCGAGGTCCGTTCGATCGGCTCGGCACCCGGGTTCACGGCCAGCAGTTCCGGCCAGATATAGCCACTGAAGCTTTCGGTTTCCACCGAGGTGTAGATCGTCGGCACGTTGAAGATCTTCGCTGCCTTGGCCAGGCCCACGGTGTTGTTCTTCAGGGTCTGGCGGTCGATCGACTGCACGCCGAAGGACATCTGGGGCTGGTGGTCGATCAGGATCAGGGCGCAGTTGGTTGGGTTCAGCAGTTCGCGGTTGGACATGATTGAGTTCCTTTGGGTTTCGAGGTTGACCACCGGGGTCACAGGTAATCTGGCAGTTGCCTCTGGGATCCACTTGAAGGCCTGTGCTGCCTGCTTGGAATGAACTTTAGGGCCTGGATAAAAAAGGGACAATTCCATAAAATCGAGAATCATTGATTCTATTTAAGGAACAGTCATGGATCGCGTCGAATGCATGCGGGCGTTTGTCGCCACCGTGGGAGCCAATGGCTTTGCCGCGGCGGCGCGGGCGATGGACGTACCACGCTCGAAAGTCAGCAAGCAGATCCAGGCGCTGGAAGAGGCCATCGGCGTGCAGTTGTTGCTGCGCACCACCCGCAGCCTGCACCTGACCGAGGCCGGCGCCGAGTACTACGAAGCGGCCCGCGAACTGCTGGCGTCGCTGGACGAGGCCGAGCAACGCGCCCGCGACGGCATCGGCGAACTGCGCGGGGTATTGCGCGTCAACGCGCCGATGTCTTTCGGCCTGCGGCGGCTGGGGCGGTTGATCCCGCTGTTTCACCGGGAACATCCGAACGTCGAGTTGCAACTGGTGCTCAGCGACCAGCAGGTGGACCCGGTCAAGGGCGGCTTCGACGTGACCATCCGCATCGCCAGCCTGCCGGACTCGTCCATGGTCGCCAAACTGCTGGCCCCGGCGCCGCGCATCATGGTCGCCTCCCCCGACTACCTGGAGCGCGCCGGGACGCCTACGACGCCACGGGAACTGTGCGCCCACCAGTGCCTGAACTACGGCTACCTGCAAAGTGGCGTCAGCCTGCAACTGTGCAACGGCAGGGAAACCCAGCGGGTCACCGTCACCGGCCCCTTGCACGCCAACAACGGCGACCTGCTGGCCCAGGCTGCCGAGGCCGGCATGGGGATCGCCCTGCTGCCGGACTTCATCGTCGAGGAGGCCCTGGCCGCCGGGCGCCTGGTGCCGGTGATGTGCGAATGGCAGGCGCCGCCGATCAGCATCAACGCGGTGTACGCCTCGGCGCGCCGGGTACCGCAGAAGACCCGGGCATTCATCGACTTCCTGGTGCGGGAACTGGCGGTAGCCGCAGAGAGCTGAAACAAATAGACTGTATATACATACAGAAAAGGCATTGCTCAAAACCCCGGTACTGAGCATGCTGTCCGCTCTCTTGCGCACATGATCGAATGAAGGTGGCCATGCGGCTGTTTCTTTGCGAAAAACCCTCCCAGGCCAAGGACATCGCCGCCGTGCTCGGTGCTACGCGCCGTGGCGATGGCTGCTGGGTCGGTGCCAATGCCACGGTCACCTGGTGCATCGGCCATCTGCTGGAAACCGCCCCGCCGGACGCCTATGACGCCCGCTACAAGCGCTGGGTGCTGGCCGACCTGCCGATCGTCCCGGAACAATGGAAGATGCAGGTCAAGCCCAAGACCGCCAGCCAGTTCAAGGCGGTCAAGCGCCTGCTGGGCGAAGCCCGGGAACTGGTGATCGCCACCGACGCCGATCGCGAAGGGGAAATGATCGCCCGCGAGCTGGTGGAACATTGTCGCTATCGCGGGCCGATCCAGCGGCTCTGGCTGTCGGCGCTGGACGATGCCTCGATCCGCAAGGCCCTGGCGGCCCTCAAGCCGGGTGGCGAAACCTTCAACCTCTACCATTCGGCCCTGGGCCGCTCGCGGGCCGACTGGCTGATCGGCATGAACATGAGCCGGCTGTTCACCCTGCTCGGCCGCCAGTCCGGCTACCAGGGCGTGTTGCCGGTGGGTCGGGTGCAGACGCCGACCCTGCGCCTGGTGGTGGACCGCGACCGCAGCATCGCCGACTTCGTGCCGGTGGCCTACTGGGCAATCGATGTGCGCCTGCTGCATGACGGCCAGCCCTTCGTCGCGCAATGGCGCGCGCCCTCGGACGCCTGTGACGATCAGGACCGCTGCCTGAACCAGGCCCTCGCCCGGCAGGCCGCCGCCGCCATGAGCGCGGCTCCCGGCGCACGGGTGGTGAAACTCAAGACCGAGCGGATTCGCGAGCCGGCACCCCTGCCCTTCGACCTCGGCACCTTGCAGGAAGTGTGTTCGAAGCGGTTGGGGCTCGGCGCCCAGGAGACCCTGGACATCGCCCAGTCGCTGTATGAAACCCACAAGGTCATCACCTACCCACGCAGCGACTGCGGCTTTCTTCCCCTCAGCCAGCACGGCGACGCCGCGCGGGTGCTGGCGGCGCTGGAACGGGCCGACCCGAGCCTGGGCAAGCTGGCCCCGCACCTCGACCCGACACGCCGCTCACGGGCCTGGAACGATGCCAAGGTCACCGCCCACCACGGCATCATCCCGACCGGCTCGGGCGCGAGCCTGGAGCGCCTGCAAGGCAAGCCGCGTGCGGTCTACACACTGATTCGAGCCCGCTACCTGGCGCAATTCCTGCCCAACCACGAGTACGACCGCACCCAGGCCGATTTCGACTGTGCGGCACAGGCATTGCGGGCCGTGGGCAAGCAGGTGATCGAACCCGGCTGGAAACGCGCCCTGCCAGAGGCGCTGACGCCACCCAAGGGCCGCGAAGCACCGGAACCACAGGCCTTGCCGAAGCTGCGCGAGGGCGACGAGTGCGCAGTGGACCGGGTCGAGCTCAAGGACCTGTGGACCCAGCCGCCAAAACCCTTTACCGAAGGCGACCTGATCAAGGCGATGAAGAACGTCGCCAGGTACGTGGAAGACCCGCGCCTGAAGCAGAAGCTCAAGGAAACCACCGGCATCGGCACCGAGGCCACCCGCGCCAGCATCATCCAGGGTCTGCTGGACCGCAACTACCTGGTCAAGCATGGCAAAAGCCTGTCGGCGACCGCGGCGGCCTTCAGCCTGATCGACGCAGTGCCGCGGGCGATTGCCGACCCGGGCACCACGGCCATCTGGGAGCAGGCACTGGACATGGTGCAAAGCGGCGAGATGAGCCTGGAAGAATTCGTCGCCAAACAGGCGGCCTGGATGAGCAAGCAGGTGGGGCGCTGTGTCGAGCTCAAACTGCAGATCAGCATGCCGCCCGGCACCACGGCACCTGCGCCGTGGAAGAAGAAACGCAAGGCCTCCGGAACCAGGACCACAAGAGCCCGCCGCCCGGCAAAGGCGGCGAGCAGTCGTCCAAAGAAATGACCAACCGGGTAGAGGGCCATTGCACCTGGCGGCTCAGGTGATCCACCTTGCACTGGCGGTTATCCGGCTAACGCCCCTGATCGCGACCTCCCGATTGAGCCCGGACGTCAGACGGCGTCCTTGTGAAGTGCCGATATGGCTCATCGTGTGATGTGTTTTTTCGCAACGCATTCCCCTGTCCTCAAGTCTGGGAACACCTTCTCAGCATGAAACAGGTTCGGAAGTTATCATGGCGAGCGCCGCCGCAAGCGGCCCTGCCACCGAGGCGTTCGCACGGCGGCCTGCAAAACCATTGGCCATGTTGGCGGGACATGCTCTCCGGATAATCGGGCAGCGTATTCAGGGAGTGGTTGCCCGCCCTTCAAAGGAACGAGATATGACCCCCACCCCCAATCTGATTGGCAAAGTGGCAGGCGGTGTAGCAGCCCTGCTGGTGCTCATCGTGTTTTTCGGCAGTTGGTACACCGTGGATGAAACCGAGCGCGGCGTGCTCCTGAGAAACGGCGCACTGGTGGGCGTCGTCGACCCGGGCCTGTCGTTCAAGATGCCCTTCATCGAGAGCGTTCGCCTGATCAGCATCCAGAGCCAGGTCTCGGCCTACGAGAACCTGCAGGCCTACAGCAAGGACCAGCAGTCGGCGCAGCTCAAGGTCTCGGTCTCCTGGCACGTCGCCCCTTCCGATGTCGCCAAGGTCTACACCCAGTTCAAGGACATCGAAGGTATCCGCGACCGCCTGATCAGCCGCCAGGTGCCCACCCAGGTCGAAAACGTCTTCGGCCAGTTCAATGCCGTGGCCGCCGTGCAGAATCGCGTGCAACTGGTCAGCGACATCTCTACGGCCATCAAGGGCTCGATCAACGGCCCGGTGATCATCGACAGCGTGCAGGTGGAAAACATCGATTTCAGCGATGCCTACGAAAAAGCCATCGAGGCGCGCATGGCGGCCGAAGTGCAGGTCAAGACCCGTGAACAGCAACTGGCCACCGAGCAGGTTCAGGCGCAGATCCGCGTGACCCAGGCCCAGGCCGAAGCGGACGCCCAACTGGCCCAGGCCAAGGCCGATGCCCAGGCCACCGAACTGCGGGGGCGCGCTGAAGCGGAAGCGATCAAGGCCCGAGCCCAGGCGCTGGCGAGCAACCAGAACCTGGTGGAGCTGACCAAGGCCGAGCGTTGGAATGGCGTGCTGCCAACGACGGTACTGCCAAGCGGCACCCTGCCCTTCATCGACGCGCGGCAGGAGCGTAAATCGGACTGAGGTCCGAAATCAGGAGGACGTCCACTGCCATGCCTCCCGAATTGCACATACGTGGTACAGCCCCCCTGAAACCGGATGCTGAGGAACAGCCAGGGGAGCGGTCACCCCATCGAGTGTTTGCCGGTATTTCAGGAACGCCGGATGCGGCAGCAGTCGGCCCGCCGTAATGGCGGAGTCGACACAGGGAAGGGAGTTGGCACATTCCAAACGCAAAAAAGGGCCAATCTTTCGATTGACCCTTTCAGACCGCCCAGCAGAGCGGATTTTATCTGGTAGGCACGATTGGACTCGAACCAACGACCCCCACCATGTCAAGGTGGTGCTCTAACCAACTGAGCTACGTGCCTGCTGTGGGCTGCATTTTACGGATTTTCTGCCGAGAGGCAACCTGTTTTTTCGCTAAGCCTATGAATAGGCTTGGAAAAATCTTCAGGGCAAGCGTTTCCAGGCCAAATGCCACTCAGCACGAAGACCTCACCTCGAACTTTTTTCAGGACGAAAAAAAGGCCAATCTTTCGATTGGCCTTTTTACACCGCCCAGCAGAGCGGATTTTGTCTGGTAGGCACGATTGGACTCGAACCAACGACCCCCACCATGTCAAGGTGGTGCTCTAACCAACTGAGCTACGTGCCTGCTGTGAGGCGGCATTCTACGGATTTGCCGAGGGGTGTCAACACCTTTCTTTCTGCTAAGTCTCTGAATAGGCGAATTTTTTATTGAAGCTCCAGCAACTTCCCGGTTTGCGGTGGCTGGCGGGGGTATTTCAACTGAGGTAGCATCAGGCCATTCGTCAAAAATATAAAACAGAGGTTGCAGGATGGCGAACACTCCCTACCCCCAGTCCTACTACGCCGCATCGGCCAACCCGGTTCCCGAGCGTCCGCCCTTGCAGGATGATGTCGAAACCGATGTGTGCGTGATCGGTGCCGGCTACACCGGTCTGTCCAGCGCCCTGTTCCTCCTGGAGAACGGCTTGCGGGTGACGGTACTGGAAGCCGCCAGGGTCGGCTTCGGTGCCTCGGGCCGCAACGGCGGGCAGATCGTCAACAGCTACAGCCGCGATATCGATGTGATCGAGCGCAGCGTCGGGCCGAAGCAGGCGCAACTGCTCGGGCAGATGGCCTTCGAAGGCGCCCGGATCATTCGCGAGCGGATCGCCAGATACAACATCCAGTGCGACCTCAAGGACGGCGGGGTATTTGCCGCCTTGAGCAGGAAACAGATGGGGCATCTCGAATCCCAGAAGAAGCTCTGGGAACGCTTTGGGCATACCCAGCTGGAACTGCTGGACCAGCGCCGCATTCGTGAAGTGGTCAACTGCGACCAGTATGTCGGCGGCATGCTCGACATGAGCGGCGGGCATATTCATCCGCTGAACCTGGCCCTGGGCGAGGCTGCGGCGATCGAATCCCTCGGTGGCAGGATCCATGAACAATCGCCGGCAGTGCGCATCGAGCGGGGTGCCAATCCCGTGGTGCATACGCCCCAGGGCAAGGTCCGGGCCAAATTCATCATCGTCGCGGGTAACGCCTACCTCGGCAACCTGGTACCGGAGCTGGCCGCCAAGTCGATGCCGTGCGGTACCCAGGTGATCACCACCGAGCCACTGGGCGATGCGCTGGCCAAATCGCTGCTGCCGCAGGACTACTGCGTCGAGGACTGCAACTACCTGCTCGACTACTACCGTCTTTCCGGCGACAAGCGCCTGATCTTCGGCGGTGGCGTGGTCTATGGTGCGCGCGATCCGGCGAACATCGAGGCGATCATCCGGCCGAAGATGCTCAAGGCCTTCCCACAGCTCAAGAATGTGAAGATCGACTACGCCTGGACCGGCAATTTCCTGCTGACCCTGTCGCGCTTGCCCCAGGTGGGTCGCCTGGGCGACAACATCTATTACTCCCAGGGTTGCAGCGGCCATGGCGTGACCTACACCCACCTGGCTGGCAAGGTGCTGGCCGAAGCGCTACGCGGGCAGGCCGAGCGTTTCGATGCGTTTGCCGATCTGCCGCACTACCCGTTCCCGGGCGGGCAATTGCTGCGCACGCCGTTCAGTGCGTTGGGAGCCTGGTATTACACGATGCGGGACAAGCTGGGGATCTGAGGGGATGCAGCGCCTGTGGGAGCAGTGACCAGGGCTTGCTGGCCTATTCGCGGGCAAGCCCTGCTCCTACAGGGATGGGGGTGACCGATCGCTCCCAGGCGTGGCTTGGGAATGATCCGATGAGCTTGAGTCAGTGCCCGGCCAGTGCCTTCCTGGCGGTCGCGGCCGCCGGTTCCTGACCGGCACGGGCCAGTTCATCGGCGGCCTTCAGCCAGCGCTGCGGGTCGACCTGGGCCGGCAATTGCGTTGGCGACTGGATCAGCACCGCCCAGCCACCCGCGCCCTTCCAGGCCGAGACGAATGTGTCGAAATCCATCGGCATCCGCCGGTTCATCCCGGCCCGCAACAGGATCGTCCGCTTGAACCGGTTGTAGCCGGCAACCACCGCATAGCGCGGCTCGGACCACACCCGCCCTTCATTGAACTTCACCAGCACCGGATAACCGGCCGCTACCTGGGTCAGCAATGCCGGCAGCTCGGCATCCAGCGGATAGACCACCATCCCGTATTCACGGGCCAGTACCTGCATGTTCTTTTGCAGGTCCGCTTCCGCGCCCGGCAGTTTCAGCGGCTTGTCCAGCAGCCCGGGGGTGACGGTCACGCCCTGCTGCGCCAGCATGCTGGCCAATGCACCCGGGCCACTCTGGTAGGCCTCGCCCCGGAAGAACGGCACACCGTTCAACTCCACACGCTCCGGCAGCCGCTGCAATTGCGGCGGCTGCCCACCGCCGCTGGTGCACCCGCCCAGGGCCAGCAACAGGGCGCCCATCATCAGCAACCGACGGGACGACACGGGAAAATGGTTTGATCCGTTGGACATCTTCACTCTCTTGATCAGTTGCCAGGCACATCCGCTCTGGCTCGGGGACTTGATCATAGGTCGCGGCCGCCCGGGGGTATAGCCTTTCATCGCGGTTTATACGGCGCCATAGAGCGAAATGGCTGATCGCACACGACCATTGGTCAATAGCCTGAAACACCGCAGCGACTAGACTGATCTACACAAGCAAGACGAAGTGAGAGAGCCCCGATCGGGGCGAAGGAGGCGCTGATGAGCCTTGTCCTGACCGTTGCATTGTTGATCCTGGGTTGGCTGGCGGTGGCCGCCGCCCTGTTGTGGGGAGTCCTGAGGATTTCCCGTCGTCACCATCACCCCAGCCTACCCTCGCAGACGCACAAGGCCGGCAAGCCTGCCGGACGCCCTGCCAACGCCCATTGACCCCTGTGCATGAAAGGCCGCCTGGTTCGTGGAGAACCCGGCGGCCCGGTTACGCAGCGCGCCTGAATCAGCCCTGTGCCGCCTCACGTTTCTGCCGGGCGCGACGGGCCAGCATGTTCAGGCCCTCGATGATCGCCGAGAAGGTCATGGCGGCATACACATAACCCTTGGGCACATGAGCGCCGAAGCCTTCGGCGATCAGCGTCATGCCGATCATGATCAAAAAGCCCAGGGCCAGCATCACCACGGTCGGGTTGTCGTGGATGAACTTCGCCAGCGGCTCGGAGGCCAGCAACATCACCGCTACCGCGACGACCACCGCAATCACCATGATCGGCAGGTGTTCGGTCATGCCCACCGCGGTGATGATGCTGTCGATGGAGAACACCAGGTCGAGCATCAGGATCTGGCCGATGGCCGCGGCGAAGCCCAGGGAGACCCGCGAGTTCTTGTCCTCGGACGCCTTCTCCTGCGGGTCCATGCTGTGGTGGATTTCCGTGGTGGCCTTCCATACCAGGAACAGGCCACCGGCGATCAGGATCATGTCCTTCCACGAGAATGCCTGGCCGAATACCTCGATCACCGGCGCGGTGAGCTTGACGATATAGGCAATGGTGCCAAGCAGGCCCAGGCGCAGGATCAGCGCCATGCCGATGCCGAGCCGCCGCGCCTTGGTGCGAAACTGCGCAGGCAGCTTGTTGGTCAGGATCGAAATGAAGATCAGGTTATCGATACCCAGTACGACTTCCATGACGATCAGCGTCAACAAGGCAATCCAGGCGGTGGGGCTGACAGCGAGTTCCAACAGGTATTCCATGGTTCAGTCCTGAGTAGAGTCCCAGGCAAGCCTAGCAGGTGGCTCGCCAATAGCGCCGCATTCTAAAGATACCGATACTTCAGAAAAATTCGTATTTTTCAGCGCTATACTTCGCTTTTAACGAAGTGATGCCCCTCATGCTCAATTATCGCCAACTGCATTACTTCTGGGTCGTGGCCAAGACCGGCAGCATCGTGCGCGCCTGCGACCAGTTGAACCTCACCCCGCAGACCATCAGCGGCCAGATCAGCCTGCTGGAACAGAGCCTGGGTATCGAGTTGTTCCGCAAGGCCGGGCGCCAGTTGGAACTGACCGAGGCCGGGCGCCAGGCCCTGCCCTATGCCGAGCAGATGTTCCAGCTGGGTAATGAGTTGCAGGCGATGTTGCAGGCGCAGCCCCGGGAGCAGCCGTTGCTGTTTCGGGTCGGGGTGGCGGATGTGGTGCCCAAGTCCATCGTCTACCGGCTGATCGCCCCCACCATGGAACTGGAGGAGCCGATCCGCATCACCTGCCGCGAGGACAAGCTCGAACGCCTGCTGGCGGACCTGGCGATCCAGCGCCTGGACCTGGTGATCTCAGACAGCCCGATGCCGAGCCATCTCGATATCAGGGGCTACAGCCAGAAGCTGGGGGAATGTGGGGTCAGTTTTTTTGCCACACCGGCATTGGCGCAGCGTTATGGCGATGCGTTCCCCCACTGCCTGCAGAACGCGCCGCTGCTGATTCCCGGCCAGGAAACCGTGGTCCGCAGCCGGTTGTTGCGTTGGCTCGCCGAGCAGCAGATCCAGCCGAGGATCGTCGGCGAATTCGATGACAGCGCCCTCATGCAGGCCTTTGGCCAATCCGGCAGCGGCATCTTCATCGCCCCGAGCGTCATCGCCGATGAGGTCTGTCGGCAGTACGACGTCAGGCTGATGGGCCAGACCGAAGCCGTCAGCGAGTCGTTCTATGCCATCTCGGTGGAGCGCCGGACCAAGCACCCCGGCACGCTGGCCATTACCGAGGGTGCTCGACGCGAGCTGTTCATGGGGCCTGGCGCTTAAGCCGTCACCGTCTTGGCGTCGGTGGTCATCAAGGCCATCGCCAGCAGGATCGACATCAGGATCAGCGCCGCCGCCGCGAAGCCGACACCGCTCAGGCCGACACTGTCGATGACCCGGCCACCGATCACCGCCCCCAGGCCGATCCCCAGGTTGGCCCCGGCAATGTTCAGCGAAGCGGCAAACGCCGGTGCCTGGGGCGCCACCTTCATCAGGCGGACATGGCTGACCAGGAACAGTGCCGCCTGGGTGATCCCCCAGACCGCCAGTGCCGCCGCCAGCCCGGGCCACGAGTTGATGTTCGGCATCACCGCCACCAGGGCGGGAATCATGAAGGCGCAGAACACCATCGAAGCGATCAGCGGCTGGCGGTCGACCATGCGCCCGCCCAGGGCGTTGCCGATCAGACCGACCGCACCGAATGCCATCAGGCACCAGCCCACCACCGTGCCGTTGAAACCGGCCAACCGCTCGAGGATATCGGCCAGGTAGGTGTAGGCGGTGAACATGCCGCTGAAGATCAGGATCGACAGCAGCACATGGCCGAGCATCAGCGGGCTGCGCAGAATGCCGAACTGCGAACGCAGCGAGACCTGCTTCAGGTGCAGGCGGGTCGCGGGCAGGTAGCGCCAGAGCAGCAGCGCCTTGACCAGGGCGATCACCGCCAGGATCGTGAACGCCATGCGCCAGCCCCAGGCGTCACCGACCAGCGTACCCACCGGGATGCCGAACACCGTGGCGCAGACGATGCCGAAACCGATCTTCTCGATCGCCCGGCCCGCGTGATCCGGGCCGACGATATCCACCGCCGTTTCACTGGCCAGGGCCCAGAATACCGGCAAGCCCAAGGCCGGCAGCAGGCGCGCAACCGCCATGACCCAGATGTTCGGCGCCAGCGCCGCCACGGTATTGGCCAGCCCGAAGACCAGCAGGATGCTGATGAACAGCCGGCGCCGCTCGAAGCGGGAGAACCAGGCGGTCAGGAACGGTCCGAAGGCCGCTACGGTAAAGGCGAATAGCGTCACCAGCAGACCGGCCTGGGGGATGCTGACCTCCAGATCCCGGGCAATGGCCGGCAACAGCCCGACAATGACGAATTCCGTGGTCAGCACGGTAAAACCGGCGGCCGACAGCAGCAGGATGGCGAGGAACATGAACGACTCCACAAACGACAGCGCCAGCGATAGCCCCGGGGCTCACTGGGAGGAAAGGAAATGATGATGGGCGATTGTACCAGAGCGGTTATGACAATGAGTCATGCGGTGCCTGCGAGGGCCTGTTCGCGGCGGTCCGACGCGAACAGGGGCACCGGCCTACTGACGGGAGCCTGCTTTCCAGCAAGCCGGCTCCTTGCGAGATCAGGTAGGGCGAGTCAAGCCGTGGCCGATCAGAACGCGCCCATGTAGTCGCGCTTGCCGATTTCCACGCCATTGTGACGCAGGATCGCGTAGGCGGTGGTCACGTGGAAGAAGAACTGCGGCAGGCCATAGCTCAGCAGGTAGGACTGGCCGCTGAAGCGCTTCTCTTTCGGCGTGCCAGGACGGGTCACGATCTCGATGCCTTCCTTGCCGTCGACCTGGGCCGCGTCGATGCTGTCCAGGTGCGCCAGGGTCTTGCTGATCAGTGCCTGCAACTCGGCGAAGGTGGTTTCGCTGTCCGGGTAGGAGGGCACTTCGATCTGCGCCAGGCGCGAGGACACGCCCTTGGCGAAATCGACGGCGATCTGCACCTGGCGCACCAGTGGGAACATGTCCGGAGCCAGGCGGGCCTGCACGAATACGCTCGGGTCGATGCCCTTGGCCGTTGCGTGAGCCTCGGCCTTGTTCAGGACGTCGCTCAGGGCGTTGAGCATTTGCTTGAAAACCGGGATGGAAGCGGCGTACAGGGAAATGGTCATGGGTTTCTCACAATGAAAATGGCAGGAGTACAGCCGACCGATTATAGCCAGAGGCGGTCGCATTGCCGCTTGTCTTTTTGTCGGTGGAAGACCTAGGCTAGTCGCCTTCCAATGCATAGGGAACCGCGCCATGAGCACCGAGCAAGAGACTTGCGTCGAACAACCGCGATTGAGCAGCACGGAAATCCGCATCCTGGGCTCCCTGATCGAAAAGCAGGCCACCAGCCCGGAAACCTATCCGCTGACCCTCAACGCCCTGGTGCTCGCCTGCAACCAGAAAACCAGCCGCGAACCGGTGATGAACCTCAGCCAGGGCCAGGTTGGCCAGAGCCTGCGGGCACTCGAGGGCCTTGGCTTTGCCCGGCTGGTGATGGGCAGCCGGGCCGATCGCTGGGAGCAGCGGGTCGACAAGGCACTGGAACTGGTGCCGGCCCAGGTGGTGCTGATCGGGCTGCTGTTCCTGCGGGGGCCGCAGACCGTCAACGAACTGCTGACCCGCAGTGGCCGCATGCATGATTTCGAGGACACCGAGCAGGTGCTGCACCAGCTCGAACGCCTGATCGCCCGCGGCCTGGCGCTGCTGATTCCGCGCCAGGCCGGCCAACGCGAGGATCGCTACACCCATGCCCTGGGCGACCCGGCGGATATCGAGGCGATCCTCGCCGCTCGCCAGCAGGCCCCTGAACGCAGCAGCGGCAGCGCGGTGTCGGCGGAGCGAATCGAAGAGCTGGAAGCAAGAATCGCGGCGCTGGAAGAGCGGTTGGCGCGGTTGGAGCAATAAATCACAGCGGGGTTTGCGCTGATTCCAGGCTTGTGGGCCATTCGCGGATAAACCGGGGCCTATGCCCGGGCGAACGCCACCGCTTTCTGAAACTGCTCCTCGGTCGGCCGTACGCCGGTGTACAGCACGAACTGCTCCAGCGCCTGGATCGCGATCACTTCCAGGCCGGTGATGACCCGCTTGCCCTGCTCCCGGCCACGCACGATCAAGGGCGTCTCCGAAGGAATCGCCACCACGTCGAACACCGTCTCGGCGGCATCCACCGCCTCCGGCTCGAATGCCAGTTGCCCGGCCTCCGGGCCTCCGTCCATGCCCACCGGCGTGACGTTGACCAGCATCTGCGGACGCAGCGCCCCCAGCTCGGCCTGCCACTCGTATCCGCAGATTGCCGCCAGCGCCTTGCCGGCGGTTTCGTTGCGGGCCACGATCACGCCGTTGCGATAACCGCCATCGCGCAGTGCCGAAGACACGGCCTTGGCCATGCCGCCGCTGCCGCGCAGGGCGAAAGTCGTGTCCCTGGGCACCGCATGGGTTTCGAGCAACTGGGCAATCGCAATGTAATCGGTGTTGTAGGCCTTGAGGTGGCCCGCCGTGTTGACGATGGTGTTGATCGACTGGATCGCCGCCGCCGAGGCGTCCAGCTCGTCGACCAGAGCGATGCAGGCTTCCTTGAACGGCATCGACACGCCACAGCCGCGAATGCCCAGGGCACGGATGCCGCCGACGGCACCCGGCAGGTCCTGGCTGCTGAAGGCCTTGTAGTAGAAGTTCAGGCCCAGTTGTTCGTAGAGATGGTTATGAAAGCGCAGGCCGAAATTACCGGGACGCCCAGATAACGACATGCACAGTTGGGTGTCTTTGTTCGGGTTCATCTGCATGTTTCATCTCCTGAGGGGTACTTTCGGATAAACGGGATTAGCCACCCGCACCGGTTTTCGCTGATCATAGGCTCTGGCACAGGCATCACGGGACTGTAAAGAAGCACCGCCCGGAACCTTACACAAAATTTACCCAGCGGCGTCGAAGATTTTCAGGCACCCGCTGTCATAGAAGTATCCCCGCGACAGTTCTTGAGTCTATTGCAGACAACAAGCGCTGGGGTTGGAACCTGAGGAATCATCATGATGCGTACCATTCCCAAGATAGCCTTGCTCGTTGGTGCACTCGCTGTCGCAGGCCAGGCCTCCGCCCACGGTGGCGGCGGCTGGGTGGGTCCTGCCTTGTTGGGCGGCGTGATCGGCGGAGCCATTGTCAGCTCGGTGGTGTCGAGCCCCCGTCCTGTCTACGTGCAGCAGCCTGTGTACGCACAACCGGCACCGGTGTATGTCCAGCCGGCCCCGGTCTATGTGCAACCTGCACCTGTCTACGTTGCCCCCCCACCGCCTCCTCCCGTGGTGGTCTACGGTGGCGGCGGCTACTACGGTCGCCCGGTGTACTACGGCCACCCCCATTACGGTTACGGCCCTCGCTGGTAACCATCCGGCAGAAATCCAGGCCCCGCTCGCAAGACGGGGCCTGGGTCGTTACGGGGGCAGGAAAATCCGCGGGGCCACCCTCCCCGTCTGGATTTCAGAGGTAAAGGTCGCAGGCAAGACAGCATTCGTACACCAATGGCGCATGATAGGACTGCCGGTCGTCGCATTGCTCAGCCCTTCACACGGCTGTCATATGGGTGCCACCGCCCGGCTGCAAAATCGATCCATCGTCGAGGGCCTTCCCTTATAAGAACAAGGACGAACCATGCCAACGCAAAATCCGCATCGCATCGCCGGGCTCTGCACCTCCAGCAAGGTCTACAGCGCCCTGACTGAGCTCAAGCAGCTCGAAGGCCATCGCACGGCCAAGTTTCTCTCGTTGCTGGCCGAGAACCTGGTCCGCAAGGGGCTGTTGAATGAACAGGAAGTGATTCACATGCTGGATCAGGTGGTCGACTGATCCGGCATCAGCCGACCTGCGACAGCCAAACGATAATGGACCAGGGCTCGATTTCGTCGATGTCCACTATCGAGCACGGTGATTTTTCCTGAAGCCGTCATGACCGTAAGGTAGCTCCATAGATTGATGGAGGTACTTATGCCCAAGGTTCAGATCATGTCCGTTATCGGCAGCGCCGTTCCCGCCTCGCTCAGGGAACTGGGACTGCTCGCCTGCTGGTACCTGGTTCGCGATGGCGTACAGATCAGCGGCCCCCTCACTTCCCTGCCAGCGGCAAAGGCCCTGTCCGAACGCATGGACCTGCATGCCCTCGGCGCCTGACCGCCCACCGACTTCCCGAAACGTGCGTTGCTCCGCACAACCCCTTGCCCGCACTGTGTTGCGGGCTTTTTTTGGCCGGTACTCAGCTGCGTTCGGCCTGGACGCTGTTGAGCTGGGTGCGATGCCCCAGCTTCTGCAGGCGCTTGTCCAGCTCGATCATCACCGCCCGGTCCGAACGCCCGCTTTCCAGCTCGTCGATCAGCACGTTGGCGACCTTGCGCAGTTCGTGAATGATCAGAATCCGATCGTCATTCAGGTCCTGCTTGTGGGACTCGAACAGGCGATGCAGAAAATCCTCGAGGCTGCGCTGGTGGCGATGCCGGTCGCAAGCCCGCAGGTGAGTCAGGCTGGCGGTGACGCGCCCCAGCAGTTCGAGCAGTTCCAGGCCGAAATAATGCAGGCGCCGGGCATACCCCACTTCGCGCTCGCGCAGGCGCTGACGCTCGGCCTGGAACGCCTGCTTGCGCTGGATCGCCGGCACCGCAATCGCCACCATCAACCCGACAATCAGCCCCACGGCCTGAATCCAGCCATACCAGTCGGCCGATTTCGGAAAGAACGCGAACCCCAGCAGCAATAACGCGACGATTCCCGCCCATACCACCATGGGCAGGTAATCCCTGCTCAAAGAAATCTTTGGCATGCCCCCAACTCCTGAAGTCCAGAAAGCACCTAGCGCAATAATGGCGCCGATGCTAATCGCAGTTCGCAGCGAACACCATGATCTATCAATGCCGATACCCGAACACCCCGTCGGGACTCAGGGAAAACCCTAGATCGCAATTGATTTCAAAGGGTTTTCCGGGGTACTGCGAACTTGACAAAAGCCACTGACGAAGCCGCTGGAAAATATTCTGGAAAAATCGCTGGAACCTGCGAAATAAAGGCCTTGGACCGATACAACGGCTGCCCTCTCTACGCTACCATATGTCTTA
This sequence comes from Pseudomonas sp. Tof1, assembly GCF_055390395.1. Lineage (NCBI taxonomy): Bacteria > Pseudomonadati > Pseudomonadota > Gammaproteobacteria > Pseudomonadales > Pseudomonadaceae > Pseudomonas > Pseudomonas sp. Tof1. The sequence continues at coordinate 4,606,088 of NZ_AP024344.1, forward strand.
TGGCCAGTACGGACTCGAGGGTCCATCGCCAAACAGCCAAGGCACGTCTTCCGGGTTCTCCGGGCAGCCATTGCAGTGACTGAATCCAGCCAGGGATCGGACAACCATCGGAAAGTTCGAACAGGCAGCGGAAGTGCGATCACACAAGATTAAATTTTGTGTCAGTTACGCCCACTCTCTGCAGCGCTGTGGCAACTTTCCGGGCTATATTCATCAAACGTAACGCTTTTTCAAGAAAAGCCCGTTGCCAACGGTTTATCCATTTTTAGCGAGTCCATCCGCGTGAACATTCGTCATTCCATCCTCGGCCTTTTTTTCGTTCTGGCCGGCACCGTTGCCACTCCTGTCGTCGAGGCGCGTGAAACCACCCAGGCCCCTCGCGATACCAGCCACCTGCAAGTCGCCTCCGGCAGCGCCCTGCTGATCGATCTGCAGACCAACAAGACCCTGTACTCCAGCAACCCCGACGTGGTGGTGCCGATCGCCTCGGTGACCAAGCTGATGACCGCCATGGTGGTGCTCGACGCCAAGTTGCCGATGGACCAGTACATCTCGGTGAACATCAGCGATACCCCGGAAATGAAAGGCGTGTTCTCCCGGGTCAAGCTCGGTAGCGAACTGCCGCGCAAGGAAATGATGCTGATCGCCCTGATGTCGTCCGAGAACCGGGCGGCCGCCAGCCTGGCGCACCACTATCCGGGCGGCTACGCGGCGTTCATCGCGGCGATGAACGCCAAGGCCAAGTCCCTGGGCATGATCAACACCCACTATGTCGAACCGACCGGGTTGTCGATCCACAACGTCTCCACCGCCCGCGACCTCAGCAAGCTGCTGATGGCCGCCCGTCACTACCCGATGCTGAGCGAGCTGAGTACCACCAAGGAAAAGACCGTGGCGTTCCGCAAGCCCAACTACACCCTGGGCTTTCGCAACACCGACCATCTGGTCAACAAGGACAGCTGGAACATCAAGATCACCAAGACCGGTTTCACCAACCAGGCCGGCCACTGCCTGGTGCTGGTCACCGAGATGGGCAATCGCCCGGTCGCCCTGGTGATCCTCGATGCGTTCGGCAAGTACACCCACTTCGCCGACGCCAGCCGGATCCGCAACTGGGTCGAAACCGGCAAGGGCGGCAGCGTGCCGGACGTGGCCCTGCGCTACAAGGCCGACAAGAATCTGAAGGGCCGCCAGGCGGGCGAACAGGCCGCAAAGTAACCGGGCAGGAACCGGCCCGGTTTTCCGGGCCGCGCTCAGCTGCGTTGGCGTTTGAGTGCCTGTTTATGCGCGTACATGGCCCTGTCGGCGTCCTCCAGCAGATCTGCGATCGAGTCATGGCGATGCGGGTCATATTCGATCTGCCCCACGCTGAAGCGAATGTCATAACCCCGCTTCTGCCCTGAATTGCGCTCGCCCAGGGTGTGGCGAAGCCGCGCCATGATCATCTCGACCTGCACATGATCGGAGCCGGTCAGCAGCACCACGAACTCATCGCCCCCCAGCCGGCCGACCACGTCGCTCTCGCGAAACACGATGCGCAGCACATCGGCGAAGTTCTTCAGCGCCAGGTCGCCCTCGGCATGGCCGTACACATCGTTGATCTGCTTGAAGTCGTTGAGGTCGAAGAACAGCAGCGAAGCCGGCTTGCCCATGCGCTTGCACACGCCCAGCCCCTGGCTGGCCAGGGCCTCGAAACCACGACGGTTGGACAACAGGGTCAACTCGTCCATGGTCGCCATCTGTACCGCCACCAGTTCCTGCTCGGCCATCTGCGCCAGGTCGCACAGCAGCGAGCGTTCCTCGTCATTCAGCGTCCGAGGCTTGGTATCGATCAGGCACAAGGTACCGAGCTTGTTGCCCTCTCCCACCGTCAGCGGGCAACCGGCATAGAAACGGATGCCGGGGGCGCCCGTCACCATCGGATTGTCATGGAACCGTTCGTCGCTCTCCGCGTTCGGAATCATCAGCACCTGATCACCGAGAATCGCGTGACCACAAAAGGAGATATCCCGCGGCGTCTCACTGGCCGTCAGCCCAACGCAGGACTTGAACCACTGTCGGTTCTCGTCCACCAGACTGACCAGCGCGATGGGCACATCGAACAGACGCTTGGCCAGGCGGGTCAGGCGGTCGAAACGCTCTTCGGGCGGAGTATCGAGAATATTCAGCGAGCGCAGTTTTTCCACGCGGGCCGTTTCATTGGCAGGTTTTTTCGGCGCTAACATCACAGACATCCCAGGCTTGCGATCATGCAAGCGTAGACAATAAATGAACCGCCACAACGCTATGGACCGTGTAAATCCGCCAATGTTCTTCGGTCGACCCGTTGCCCGCCCCCGACCGTCCATGCGTCCTGTGACCGGCCGCACAACCCCGGGCCCAGGCATGGGCGCCGCCCGCACGACAGGTCATACTCGCCCTCCGCCATCACCGCACAGGATGTCCCCGTGAGCGCCGCCCGTGACGAAAGCAACCCTCCCAAGAGCATCGGTCGCCTGCTGCTGGAGCTGATCTGGCAACTGCTGGTGCTGGGGGTACCGATTTTCCTGGTGACCACCCTGCCACCGCTACTGGCCGGCACCGTGGTACTGGCCGCAGCCGCCGGCATGTGGCTGTGCGCCAGGCTCGGCTGGCTGGCCGGCGGACGGGGTGCCGCCCGGTTGATGATCTCGGCAGTGTTCGGCCTGGGTTTCAGCCTGGGGCGCGCCCTGCCCGACTACTGGGACATCGCCGCGGCCTGCCTGGCCATTTTCCCCGGGCTGGCCTGTGTCGCCACCTGGGAACGCCGGCTCGGGCTGGTGCCGCCCAGCGCATCCAGCCCCCGTGGCCGAAGCGCCTGGGGTGGGCAGGAACCCGACCAGACGCCCGAGGGCGAACCGATCCGGGTATTCAACCACAGCGAAATCGCCATGGGCGGGCCGGTCACCTGCGACTACCTGTTTCCCGATGGCGTGCTGCTCGAAGGGCTGGGCTCATCGGCGCGCTTTTCCAGCGACGGCCGCTATTTCGCCGCACCGGTGCCGTCGCGCCAGAGCTGGGGCCTGGTGATTCTCGACCGCCGCCAACGGCAGCTCTATCGCTGCAACGACGAACGCTTCTGGGAACTGGACACCTTCAACGAACAGGGGCTCGCCGGGCGCTACAGCCCGCTGGTGGATAACAGCACCGAACAGGTCAGCCTGCAGGCCCTGCTCAAGACGGCACAGCGGGTGGACCTGTTGCCCGTCGGCGACCTCTGGCTCGAACCCGGCCATTGGCAGCAGAACCTGGCCCGCCAGCAGATCGAACAGCGCTCCCCGGACGGCCGGCACCTGCTCGAAGGCCAGCTCAGCCTGCCTGACAGCCTGCGACAACTGGAACAGCCGCTCGGCGCCCTGTTGCACCCGGATTACCGCCTGAGCCTGGATGGGGAAGCGACGCCGCTGCTGGTCAAGGCCGACACGACGCCGGTGTGGAGCGACGACAGCCAGCGGCTGGTCTGCGTCGCCACGGTCGCCGGGGAGCCTGACACGCCGGCCCGTGGCCTCTGGCTGTGGCAGCGGGACCAGGGCTGGCGCGCCTTGCGTACGCCCTGGAGTACCCACGACCGCAGCCCTTCCGGCTACTGGAGCGAGCCGGTGGCGCTGGACGCCCAGTTCGTCCGCCTGGACAGCTACCTGCCGCTGCAGCAGCCCGACAACGGCCGCTTCGGCTACCAGTTGCACGAGATTCACAGCGACTCGGAAATCCTCGTCGGCCACGACCCGCTCGGTCGTGAGCGGGATGCCGACTGGAACCGCGCTCGGGTGCTGCTGGCCCTGCCACTGGAAGGCGATGGGCAGGCCTGCTCGGTGCAGATCGAGTCCGCCCCGCTGCCGGGCGGCAGCCGCGCCCGTTTCATCCGGGCCTGCGACAACCAGGACGGGGTCGGCGGTTACCGCTGCCAACTGGCCGACTGGGAACTGCCCGGCCTCTGGCAGTTGCCCCATCGGCTCAGCGATGACGGGCAGTACCTGGCGCTGATCCCCTTCACCGAGGCCAAGGCGTTGCCGGATCGGGTCGTCGTGGTCGATCCCGGCAACCGGCGGCTGATCGACAGCCCGCCCTTGCTGGTCGCCGGGCTGGTGGATTTTCGCGGCCCAGTGCTCAGCGTCGCCGTGGTCGTTGGCCGTCTGCCCCGGGATGACTCCGGCACACCCCTGCGGCGCTTCACCGTACCGGCACCGGCGGCGTCCGAAGCCGGCGGGTTCTGCCGTTATCGCGAGGACTCGCGGGTGTACTACGAAATGCGCCAGCTCCGGCTCGGCAAAGACAGCCTCGAGCTGCTACCGGCCTGGCGCGTGGTCAACCAGCCACAGCTCGCCACCGCCGAAGGCGAGTTCATCCAGCCTGCGCCGACCGGCCTGGACGCCGCCTGGCTGTTCGGCAGTTCCACCGAATATGGCGATGACCGGCTGCGCGGCCAGATCGCACGCCTGGGCGGCCACCTGCTGACCGCCTCCGGCTGCGCCCTGTCCGATCTCGCCCCGTCGATGATCTGGTCCCCCAGGGGCCGTTACCTGGCGCTGACCCGGCTCTATCTGGAACATCCGGATTTCGAGTTCAGCCGGCGCGCCTGGAAACTCCTGCTGCTCGATGTCGAGGCCCACACCCTGCGCATCGCCCCGGACTGGCTGGGCAACCGGCCGCAGTTCATCGATTTCAGCGGCGACACCCTGCACCTGCGCCACTATGAAACCGACTGGGACCTGCGCGATGGCTCGGACCCCGGCCACCGGGTGAAAATCGACCTGAAGACCGTGCTGCAATGGCCCGCCGAACCACTGGAGCGCCATGGCGAACTCTGGCTGACCCGCAGCGACGCCGGCAATGCCAGCGCGTGGCAGGCACTGGAAAGACCGGCGTTACTGTAGGAGCATGTCCATGATTCGAACGCCCGAGACACTGGAACCGACCATGAGCAGATCGACCACCGCCCACCCGGACGACAAGGCCCCGTATTTCTGGCGTGATGCGGCGCTGCCCTTCATCGAGGCACGCTCGATCCAGGATGGCCGCGAGGTCTGCTATTCCCGGCATTCCCACGAGCACTTCTCCATCGGCGCGATCACCCACGGCCGCAGCACCTATATCAACGAACAGCAGCAGTGGCAGGTCGAGGCCGGCACCGTGGTGCTGATGAACCCCGGCGAGGTGCACGCCTGCAACCCCATCGACGACCAGCCCTGGGCCTATCGCATGTTCTATGTCGAGACACCCTGGCTGACCGCGCTGCAACACGAACTGGGGTTCAGCCCGGACCTGGACTTTCGCCCGTTCTCCGCCACCCACAGCCGCGATCCGCAGCTGTACCGGGGCCTGAACGCACTTTACGAACAACTGGTGGACGACGACCTCGCCCACCTGGAAAAGCAGTGCGCGATCGTCGAGTTCTTCACCCTGCTGCAACACCGGTTGAACCCGGCGCCGATCCCGGCCCGCGAGGTCAACCAGAAGCTGGAGCGGGCCGCGGCCTACATCCACAAGCACTGCACCGAAGCACTGAAGCTGGAGGACATCTGCCAGGCCGCGCAACTCTCGGCGTCCTACCTGACCCGCGCCTTCAAGCAGTATTACGGCATGACGCCCCACGCCTTCCTGGTCAACCGGCGCATTCAGTATGCGCGCAATCAACTGCGGCGCGGACGGCTGATCGCCGACGTCGCACTGGAGGCCGGCTTCGCCGACCAGGCGCACTTCCAGCGGGCCTTCAAGCAGCACCTGGCCGCAACGCCCGGCCAGTATCGCGGCTGAGCGGACTCAGGGCAGCAACAGGTAGGCCGCACTGAGCGCCAGCAGCAAGGCCATCAGCCGATTGAACAGGCGCATCCCCCGGGGATTTTCCAGGTAGCGGCGCAGGAAGGTGCCGGCGAAGGCCCAGCAGGCGATCGAGCCGTAGCAGATCACGAAGTAGATCAGCGCGAACTCCAGCACCACCCGCGTATCACCCTCGGCGGCAAACGCGCCCATGCCGGCGACGCAGGCCAGCCAGGCCTTGGGGTTGAGCCACTGCATTACCGCGCCGAGGGTCAGGGTCGGGCGCTTGCCGGCGTTGCCAGCGTCGAACGAACCGTCATCCATGGCCAGCTTCCAGGCCATGTACAGGAGAAACGCCACACCGCCGAGCTGGATGCCTCGCGTCAGCGCCGGCACCCGCAGCAACAGTTCATGCAGCCCCAGGCCGATCAGCACCAGCAACAAGGTGAAACCCAGGGTGGCGCCGGTCACATGGCGCAGGCTGGCACGCAGGCCGAACTGCGCCCCGGCACTCAAGGCGACGATGTTGACCGGGCCAGGGGTAATGGACGAAGCCAGCGCAAAGGCGGCCATGGAAAGCAGAACGCTCATCGGATAGGTCTCTCTCGATTGAAGATGAGCAGCACCGTACCCAGCCGCCGGCATCACGTATTGAAGAAAACTCCCCTGGCGGACCGACAGCCAGCGTTTACTATGGCTGCTGCGTTTTCCCTGGCATTCGCCCGACCTATCCACCGGAGGGAGTCAAAGGCCCATGAGCGTCGCCTATCAGAGCCTGCTGGAATACACGCGCCGGATGAACCGGGTGCTGGAACACATCGACCAACACCTGGACCAGCCGCTGGAGTTGGCCGAACTGGCGGCCATCGCGCACTTCTCGCCCTTTCACTTCCATCGCCTGTTCAGCGCCTGGGTCGGGGAAACCCTGGGCGACTACCTGCGCCGCCGTCGGCTCGGCTGTGCCGCTCTGCTGTTGGCCGAACGCCCCGAAGCCACGGTGCTGGACATCGCCCTGCAGGTCGGCTTCGGCTCCGGCGAGGCCTTCAGCCGGGCGTTCAAGCAGCACTTCCAGGTCACGCCCAGCACCTGGCGCCAACTCGAACCCGTCCGCTGGGAACAGCGCCTGAACGACATCCGCGAACGGCGCCGGCAGTCATTTCGCAATCCTGATCAGGAATGCGCGCTGATCCTGTCCGACCATGGGCGCTCCCAAACCCTGGAGGAAATGACGATGGACGTCACGCTTGAAGACATCCCCCCGACCCGCATCGCCTACATGCGCTACACCGGGCCCTACGGCCCTGGTATCGGCATATTCTGGCGCGAGACCTTCATGCCCTGGATGGAACGTAACGGCCTGACGGGCGAGCTGCGCCTGGGCATCGGCCACGATGACCCGCATGTCACCCCACCCGAGAAATGCCGCTATGACGCCTGCGTGCAGGTGCCGGACGACTTTGTCGGCAGTGGCGAAGCCACGGTGGCCACCCTGCCCGGCGGGCGCTACGCGGTGGCCCGTTTCAGTGGTCATGTCCGCGACTTCCCGGATGCCTGGACCGAGCTGTGCCGCGACTGGCTGCCCCGCAGCGGCATGCAGTTCGCCAGTGGCCCGCCCTTCGAACGCTACCCGAAAGATGCCCATTACGACCCGGTGGCCGGCACGCTAGACTGCGACATCTGCATCGCGGTGAAACCGCTGTAGCTGAGGATCGGCCCAGGTTTGCTGCCAATGAGCAGTACACCTGGGCAACAAGTTTCCGGTACAGCCCTGCAAAGGCTTGGACACACTGGCGCCAGCAGGATGCCCGGGGTTACTGTCGAGCCTTTCCTGTTTCCTGCCGGAGCGCGCCATGACCCTGTCGACCCTGCTTCTCTTCATCCCCGCGTGTTTCGCCCTGAACATGGCACCCGGCCCGAACAATCTGCTGTCGGTCAGCAATTCGACCCGTTACGGCTTCCGAACCTCCTGCCTGGCCGGCCTGGGGCGCCTGCTGGCCTTCGCCGGCATGATCGCCCTGGCGGCGGCGGGCCTGGCGGTGGTGCTGCAGACCTCGGAACTGCTTTTCCATGGGATCAAGATCCTCGGTGCCGCCTATCTGTTCTACCTCGCCATCCAGCTCTGGCGCGCCAATCCGCAAGCCGAGGCACAGACGGAGCAAACCCGGGCCAACCTGCCCGCCCTCGCCCGCCAGGAGTTCATGGTGGCGGCAGGCAACCCCAAGGCGATCCTGATCTTCACCGCCTTCCTGCCACAATTCGTCGACTCTTCCCAAGGCATCTCCCAACAGTTCGCGGTACTGGGTGCACTGTTTCTGGCCCTGGAATGGGTCGCCATCAGCGCCTACGCCTACATGGGCATCCACATGCGCCGCTGGTTCGCCGAGCCCCGGGGCAAGCGCCTGTTCAATCGTGGCTGCGCGGTACTGCTCTCGGGTGCGGCGTCGGTGCTGCTGACGGCTCGCAGGGCCTGACATGTCGATCACCACACCGCCTCCCGTGATCCACACCCATCGCCTGCTGCTGCGTCCGGTTCGGGCGGACGACCTCAAGGTCGCCCAGGCCATCCATGGCGATCCGCAGACCAACCGCTATAACCCCAAGGGCCCCTCCTCCCTGGAAACGACCAGCAGCCACCTGTTCAACTGGATCGAACACTGGAAGAACAAGGGCTTTGGCTACTGGGCCGTCTGTGACCGGCAACAGCCGGAAAAGGTATTGGGATTCGGTGGGCTGCAGGACGCCCTGTTCGGCTCGCGCAGTGGCTTGAACCTGTACTTTCGCTTCGCGGTGGAGGCCTGGGGCAAGGGCTACGCCAGCGAGATGGTCGAGGCGGCCCTCGACCTGGCGTTCAGGCACCTGGCACGCAACGAAGTCATCGGCCTGGTGCGCCCGGACAACCTGCCCTCGCGCCGCACCCTGGAGCGGGCCCGAATGACCGTCGATGGCGAACTCGACGACGTTCCCGGCCAACCCCACAGCCTGCTCTACAGCCTGAGCGCGGAACGCTACCTGAGCCCGGAAAGTTTCATGTAGCGCGCTGCGGCAAAGGCGTAAAATGCCCCGAGCAACCATTACAAAATATGTCAGCCAGGGGAATCGCTTATGAAATCCAGTCTCGTCAAGGCCACGCTGGTACTGGGCAGCCTGCTGCTGGGCGCCTGCTCATCGGACCTGAGCACTCACTACAACAGCGCCTGCTCGACCCTGAGCTGCCAGCAGCACTACAACAGCAGTGCCCGCCTGAGCCAGGACAATGGCTCGATGAACCGCAACCTGGGCAGCAGCTTCAGCGAGTATGGCGAGAGCATGCTGCGCGACTAAGCCGCTGACACCGATCTACAGCAGCCTTCCTTTCTACTCCAAGACCTGCGTTTATGAGCGAAGCCTTCGAAGTCCCCAGCCCTCACGAAAAACACGTCGAACACACCACCGAACATGCGCACGCCCGAGGCGACGGCTTCGCCAGCCGGATCGCGGTGATGACCGCGGTCATGGCCACCCTCGGTGCCATGCTCAGCTACCAGGCCGGCTCCACGGAAAGTGAAGCGGCGATGGACAAGAACAATGCGGCCATCATCAAGACCGAGGCCGCCAACCAGTGGAACTACTACCAGGCCAAATCCAGCCGCCAGAACCTCTCGGAAATGGCCAGCCATATTCCGGGCCTGGATGCCGGGCACTACACCGCCGAGGCCGAACGTTACAAAAAGGAGAAGGAAGCGGTACGCCAGAAGGCCGAGGGACTGGAAGCCCAGAGCCGCGAATGGGATGCCCGCTCGGAGGAGCTGCTGCACCAGCATCACCGCTGGGCCCAGGCGATGACCGCCATCCAGATCGCCATTTCGCTGGCGGCGATCACCCTGCTGACCCGCCGGGAATGGCTCAAGCGCCTGTCCTATACCGCGGCGGGTGCCAGCGTGGTGCTGGGCTCGATGGCCTGGCTGCATATCTGAGGCCGGCCGCTGCCGGGTTCTGGCGATGGCGACCGGGCAGAAAACACCGGGTCGCCTGAGACACCGCCATCGCCGGCAGGCCGGCTCCCACAGGCATCAGCCGCGCTTGACCGCCTGCAGCGTGTAGCTCAACGGCAGGCGGTCAGGCGCCTGCTTCAGACGCCACTCGTCGTCCTGCGCCGAATGCACCATCTGCCCCGGCAGTGCGTCCCAGGGAACGCTCTGGTGCTCCACCAGGCCGGTGATCGTCATCCCCTCCTCCAGCAGCGCACCGACGATCTCGCCCAGGCCATGGTTCCAGGTGTGAGTGACAGTGGCGGTCAACGGCGAATCGCTGGCCACGTAGGTCTGGTCGCTGCTGAAGACCAACGGCTGCTCATGCTCGAAATACGGGTATTCCACCCGCAAGCCCTCCTGATGCGCCTCGTTGAGCGACCAGAGCATCGGATGCCCCTCGCGGATGAACAACCGGCCGCCCGGCTTGAGCAACGCCGCCACCGTCCGCGCCCATGGCTGGATGCGCGGCAACCAGCAGAGTGCGCCGATGCCGGTGTAGACCAGGTCGAAGGACTCGCGCGGCAGCACCTCGGCCGCGGCATGGACGTCGGCCTCGACAAACTCCAGCTCGGCCCCGCAACCGCGCGCCAACGCACGGGCCTCGAGCAGCGCGGCGGGCGAGAAATCCAGTCCGGTCATCGACGCGCCGAGCCGCGCCAGCGACAAGGTGTCGGTACCGATATGGCACTGCAGGTGAACGCCCCGCAGGCCGGCGATATCGCCGAGCAGTGGCAGGTCGAAGCGCACCACGTCGGAGAGGTGCCGCGGATCGGCGAGAAAACGATGCAGGCCATACTCCGCAGAGCGCGCATGCACCGGCGCGCGATCGTTCCAGTTGGCCTTGTTGATGTTCAGCGAGTCATTCATGGGCAAAGGGTCCCTGCCATTTTCCAGACAGGCACCCTATCACCCTCGTCAACGAAATGATTTGAGCAAGTTGTAAAGCTTCAGGCGTGTGCCCAGCGCCGATGCAGGCCGCGCGCCAGGGCATCCAGGGCAAAGCCGAGCAGACCGATCAGCAGCACCATCGCCATCAGTTCCGAGTAGGCCAGGCGGTCACGGGTGTCGAGAATGAAATAACCCAGGCCGGCGCTGACACCGAGCATTTCGCACGGCACCAGCACGATCCAGAGAATGCCGATGGACAACCGCACGCCGGTCAGCACATGGCCGAGCACCCCCGGCAGGATGACCTTGCGCAGGGTTTCCCAGCGGGTGGCGCTGAGGCTGCGGCTCAACTGCAACCAGCGCGGGTCGAGCTGGCGCACGCCGGCCGCGGTGTTGAGCATGATCGGCCAGACCGCGGCGAAGGCCAGCAGGAAGTAGATCGGCTGGTCGCCCACCCCCATCAGCATCACCACCACCGGCATCCACGACAGCGGCGAGATCATCCGCAGGAACTGGAAGGCCGGCGTGGTCGCCGCCTCCAGATGACGGTAGCTGCCGATCAGCAGGCCCAGGGGCACGCCGATCAGCAGGGCCAGCGCCAGGCCGACCAGGATCCGCTTGAGGCTGACCAGAATGTGCTCGTAGAGCTCGGCACGACCGAGCAGTTCGACCAGGCTGGCCAGGGTCGCCTGTGGCGAGAAGCGGGCCGACAACCCATCGGCGCTGCCGAACAGATGCACCCCGAGCCACCAGGCCAGCAGCAGGCTCAACAGCCCGGCAATGCCCAGCAGCCAGTTCCACAACGGCTTGCCCATCAGATGCTGAACTCCTCGCTACGCTCGAAGTTGTCCGGCAGGCCGAACGCCTTGAGCCCACCCACCGCCGCGATGCTGTTGCGCACAAAGCGGTCGTCCACCAGGTCGCGGGCGGTCTGCGCCGGATCGAGGTTGGCGAGGAAGCCCTTGTCGCCTTCGATCAGGGTGTCCTTCAGGCGCCGGACCAGTTCCTCGGTGTAGCTGGGGAACGGATAGGGCTGGAAGTCGATGCGCTGCTCGTCCCAGTTGCCATGGCGGATCGCGCCGCTGGCGAGGTAGGCGTCGCGCTCGGCGGCATTGGGCGTCAGCACCCGGCCAAGCACCTGCGGGGTATGGGGCGTGTAGCGGTTGCTGCCCTCCTTGGACAGCAGCCTGGCCGCCTCGGCGCGGTTATCCCGCGTCCACAACTGCGCCTTGACGATGGCGTTGACCACCTTCTGCGACCACTCGGGGCGAGCGTTCAGGTCCTGCTCGTGCATGAACACCACGCAGCAGGCGTGGTTGCGCCAGACGTCGCCGGTGAAGCGCTGGACCCGACCGACCTTGAGTTCCTCGGCCAGGGCGTTGAACGGCTCGGCGACGATGTAGCCGGCGATGCGCTTGCTGGCCAGGGCCGGTGGCATGTCCGACGGCGGCAGCACCACCAGGTTGACCTCGTTGGCCGCCAGCGCGCTGTTGGCCGGCTTGCTCACCGGTTGCAGGCCGTTGTCACGGAACAGTTGCTGTACCACCACGTTGTGGATCGAGTACCAGAACGGAATCGCTACCGATTGCCCGCCCAACTGACGGATCTCGGTGATGCCGGGGGCGACGGTCAGGCCCGAGCCGCCGACATGGTTCCAGGCCACCACCTTGGCCGGCACCTTGCTGCCATAGCGGGCCCAGACGGTCATCGGCGACAGCAGGTGGATCACGTTGACCTGCCCGGAAATGAACGCCTCGATCACCTGCGCCCAACTGCGCAGCAGCACCGGGCGCTCGGCCTTGATGCCCTCGGCCTCGAACAGGCCGTTGTTATGGGCCACCAGCAGCGGCGTGGCGTCGGTGATCGGCAGGTAGCCGATGCGTACCGGCGCATCCGGCTCCAAGGCCGCACGGGCCTTCCGGCTGTTGAGCAGCGGCAGGGCGCCGCCGGCCGTCAGCAGGGCGCTGAGTTTGAGGAAGTCACGACGAGTGTGGGTGAAGTCGTCCAGGCACATGATCCATCTCCGACGGTTCGGGCTGTGTTGAATTGAGAGGGTTGCGGCTTGCCCGCCGAAGGGTTTTGAGAATCTCGATGCGCAGGGCACCCAGTTCGTCGACCAGTTCGGCACGCGGTTGCGGCAGGTCGATACGCCATTCACCGAGCGTCCGCGCCGGGCTGTTCCCCAGTAGCAGGATACGATCGGACAGCAGCAGGGCTTCATCGATGTCATGGGTGATGAGCACTGCGGCCGTGTGATGTTCGGCAATCACCCGCAACAGCAATTGCTGCATGTCCGCACGGGTGACTTCGTCGAGGGCGCCGAACGGCTCGTCCAGCAACAGCACCTGCGGCTGACGGGCCAGGCAGCGGGCCAGCGCCGTGCGCTGGGCCATGCCGCCAGAGAGCTGCGCCGGGTAATGCTCGCGGGCATGCTGCAAACCGACTTCACTGATCGCGGCATCGATCCGGGCCTGGCGTTGCTGCGCGCTCAACTTCGGTTGGCGGGCGAAGTCCAGGCCGAAGGCGACGTTCTTCTCCAGGCTCAGCCAGGGCAGCAGGCTCGGATCCTGGAAGGCCACCGCCACGCGCGGATGCGGCCCCTCAAGGCGCTCGCCGTGGAGACTCACCTGGCCGCCATGGGGCGCCTGCAAGCCGGCCAGCACCCGCAGCAGGCTGGACTTGCCGACCCCGCTCGGTCCCAGGATCGACACCACCTCGCCCGGTTTCAAGTGCAGGTCGAAGGCTTCCAGCACCGCCTGCCAGCCCTGCTCCCGCGGATAGCCGAGACTGATCTGCCGGGCTTCGAGCAGCAGCGCACTCATGCCACGGCTTCCCGCGCCTGACGCTGCAGTTCGGTGCGCAGTTGCACCAGGCTCGGCGTGACGATCGGCACGAATGCCGATTCCCGCCAGCGCCGGGCGAAACCGCTGCCGAACTCGCTCAGGTAGGCCTTGCCACCGCTGGCCTGCAACTCCAGCTGCACAGCCTGGGCGGCCACTTCGGCGAGGCTGATGCGAATCTGGAACAGGTCGGCCGGACGCGCCAGGAAACGGCCCTCGAGCAGCCCGCACTTCAATGCCTCCACCGCCTGCTCCAGCACCTGCCGTTGCTCGACCAGCGGTTCGCGCAGGATCGAGCGCCCATCCTGCAGGTGCTGTTCGACTTCACTCAGTGCCCGGCGGCTCAGGCCAATCGCCATGCCGCATTGCAGGCCGAGAAACGCAGGCCTGACGGCGGGCAGGAAACGCTTGGCATCCGCGTGCAGCAACCACTCGCTGCCGACGTTCACCTGGCACAGATCGATGGCCGCGGTATTGCTCGATTGCAGCCCCATCAGTTGCAGATCCTCGGAACGCCGCAGGCCGGCCAGGTTGTCCGGAATCGCCAGGACGAAGGGTGCACCGCCCTCCTCATCCTCGATCGCCGCCGCGACGACGAAACCGCTCTTGCGCAGGTTGGTCACCCAGTGCAGACGGCCATCGAGCTGCCAGCCATCGGCCTGGGCCTGGGCGCGCACCTGCAGCGACTCGATGCCCGACAGGAACTTCATGGCGTTCGACAGCCCGGTCGCACCGGCCAGCTCGCCGCTGAGCAGGTTAGGCAACAGGCGCTCGCGCAGGGCTGTGTTGGGACTGTGCAGCAGGTATTCGATGAAGGCACGCTGCCCCCAGAACACGAAGGCCGCCGCCAGGGAATGACTGGCGACGCGGGCCAGCGTCTCGATGGCATCGGTGACATTGCCACCGCTGCCGCCCGCCGCTTCATCGACGCCCACCCGCAGCACGCCGGCTGCCGCCAATTGCGACAACACCCCCTGCGGATCGCACTGTCCCAGGTCCAGGGCCTGGGCGTGTTCATCCAGCCATTGGCTCAATGCCGGATCAAGCATGTGATTTTCTCCTTGAGCGCGACGCCGGGTCACCGCCGGCGCCGTTGAATCATTGACCCGCAGCTTGCCAGCGGTACTTGGCCAGTTCCGGGTTGAGCGGGGTACGGGCGAACACGTTGGCGAAGTTGCAGAGTGTCGCAAGGCTGACGCCGAGAATCACTTCCAGGGCGTTACCTTCTGTGTATCCGGCCTCCTTGAAGGCATTGAAGGTCGGCTCGCTGACATTGCCGCGGGTGGCGATGACTTCCCGGGTAAAGGTAGCCAGTACTTCGAGTTTTGCCTCGGGCAATTCACTCTGGCCACGCAGGGCGCCGACCACTTCGTCCGGCAGCTTGGCCTTGTTCAGTGCCACCGCGGTGTGCCCGGCGACACAGAAGTCGCAACCGTGGGTGGTGGCGGCGATCAATTGCACCACTTCGCGCTCGGCCAGGCTCAGTTCGGCTTTGCCGTTGAGCCCCGATACCGTAACGTAGGTTTCCAGGGCCGCCGGGGCATTGGCGAGCACGCCCAGCAGATTTGGAATGAACCCGGAGTTCTTCTGGGCGTTTTCCAGAAAGGGCCTGGCCGCTTCAGGGGCGCTTTGCAGAGTGTGTAGAGTGACGCGCGACATGGAGTGGACTCCTGCTGTGTGGGGTGTCCGACAAGTCTGTTGGTTATAAGAATTTCGATCCATATTCAAAAGTAGCGATTACTTGCTCCTGAGTGTTTCCATTAGATGATTTCGTCCAGCCCATTGGTTGATTGGTTATTAGACAGCCTCGAACTCGACACCAGCCTGTTTCACGTAGGCCGCTACTGCGGCGGCTGGCACGCCAGTACCCATGGCCTGGCCCGGGCCAGTTTCCACCTGATAGTGCAGGGACACTGCTGGCTGCATATTGATGGAGCGCAAGCCGCCGTCCGTCTGAACGCCGGGGATGCGGTATTCCTGCTGCAGGATCTGGACTACCGCCTGTCCAGCGCCGAGGACCGCCTGCAAGCCAGGGCGCTGCCGCGCATGGCCATGACCGCACTCGACGGCGAAGCCCAGGATGGCGTCGGCCTGGTCTGCGGGTTCTTTCACTTCCGCTCGGGGCTGTCGTCCCTGATCATCGACGGGCTGCCGGACTGGATCGTGCTGCGCGCCGGCGATCCCTCATCGAGCGCGGCGCGGTCCCTGTTCGAACTGATCCTGGAGGAGTGCCAACGCCAGCCGGCGCCCTCCCCGGCCCTGCTGGAACGCCTGAGTCACCTGCTGTTCCTGTACGTGCTGCGCCAGCAGGTGGCCGACAACCAGGACCTCGGTGGCCTGGTATCGCTGGCCCGGCACCCGGGCTTTGCACCGTTGCTGGAACAGTTGATCGAACGCCCCGCACAGAACTGGTCCCTGGAAAGCATGGCGGCCTGTACCGGGCTGTCGCGGTCGGCGTTCTTCAAGCGCTTCAACGAACTGGCCGGGCAGTCGCCGGGCCAGGTGCTGCTGGCGCTGCGCATGCGCCATGCCTGTCAGTTGCTCAAGGCCAACCACACCGTGGAGCAGGTCTGCGCGGCGGTCGGCTATCAGTCGATCGCGGCGTTCACCCGGGCGTTCACCAAGGCGGTCGGGGTGCAGCCGGGAGCGTATCGTCGACAACACGAACCGTCACAAGCCCACTAGGGCGACGGCACGCCCGACTGGTGGAAGGAGTTTTACACCCCGCTCCGATCGTCATGGCGTCCCGACGCGAAGTATGGATAGACTCGGCGGGAACCAGGGCAGGAGTCCCTGGATGTCCGAAGGAGCAGGCAACATCATGGAACTATCAAGACAACACAAGGCGAGACTCAGGCGGCTGTCTGTCGGACTGCTGAGCGTATGGCTGGCAACCGGCATCACCCAGGGTTTCGCAGGGGAGAAGGAAGCAAAGGGAATGCAGAGTATCCAGTTTCGCAAGGTCATCGACCTCAGCCACGTCATCGCCCCCACCATCCCGCTCTGGCCCCACGATCCTCCGGTGGTGTTCAACACGGTGGCCACCCAGGAAAAGGATGGCTACTACCTGCGCAGCTTCAGCATGGGCGAACACAGCGCCACCCATATCAATGCGCCGAACAGTTTCCACGCCGACGGGGTCGGGATCGACGCCTACAAACCCGAGTCGCTGGTACGCCCGGCGGTGGTGATCGATGTGCGCTCCCAGGCCCAGGCCAACCCCGACTATGTGATCAGCGTCCAGGACATCAGGAACTGGGAACAGAAGCATGGACGCATCGCCAAGGACTCCGTGGTGCTGCTCCATACCGGTTGGCAGAACTACTGGAACGACCCCAAGCGCTTCTTCAACGCAGACGACAAGGGTGGCCTGCACTTCCCCGGGCTGGGCAGCGACACCGCGGCGTTCCTGGTCAACGAACGCCACATCGCCGGAGTCGGCACCGACACCCACGGCGCCGACCCGGGCCAGGATACGGTGTACGCCACCAACAGCCTGGTATTGGCCAAGAACGGCATCATCCTGGAGTGCCTGACCAACCTCGACCAGTTGCCGGCCAAGGGCACCACGCTGGTGATCGGCCTGCTGCGGCTCAAGGATGGCTCCGGCTCCCCCGCCTCGGTGATGGCATTCGCCCCCTGAGCCCTTCGGCTCAGGCCCCCTCGACCACCGGAGCGCTGACCTCGAACTGCGCCCGGTGGTCCGCCGAGCGGCGCAGGACATCGGCGAACCCCTGGAAGCTGGCCGGCTTGGTCAAGATGTCGTTGGCGCCAGCGGCCCGGAAATGCTCGATTTCGTTCGAAAAGGCACTCGCAGTGAAGGCGACGATGTAGCACCTGTCGCCCAACGGCAATTCACGGATCCGCCGGATGGCTTCCATGCCGTCCATGCCCGGCATGTTGATATCCATCAGGATCACTGCCGGCAAGGCCCGCCGGCACCTGTCCAGCGCCTCGAGGCCATCGCAGGCCAGGTCCGGTTCGTACCCCAGGGTCTGCAGCATCGCCGTGGCAACCTTCTGGTTCAGTTCGTGGTTCTCCACCAGCAGGATGTCCAGCGGATAGTGCCTGGCGAACGAGGCGTCGAATTCCAGTGCCGGGTGCTCGCCGGCGACCGGAATTTCCTGTTCGGAGAAAGGCTCGATCGGCAACGAAAACGCAAAGGTCGAACCGACGCCGAACAGGCTGCTGAACGACAGGATGCCGCCCTGGGCCTCGATCAGGTTCTTGCAGATCGACAACCCCAGGCCGCTACCGGTGAAACGCTGATTGTTCGCGCCCTCGAACTGGGTGAACGGCTTGAACAGGCTGCCATGCCGCTCTGCGGGAATACCGACGCCGGTGTCACGAATGGAGAAGTTCAGCCGCGGCGGTGACTCGCTGTCGCCGAGCGACACCGTCAGCGACACCTCTCCGGTCTCGGTGAACTTGATCGCATTGCCCAGCAGATTGATCAGGATCTGGCGCAGGCGATCAGGATCGGTCTTGACCAGGTTCGGCACCTGCGGGAATACCGTGACCTCAAGCGTGACCGGCTTGTCACGCAGGTTCTGCCGGACCATCTCGACGCTCGAGGCGACCAGGCTGTGCAGTTCGAACACGCGAGGCCTGAGATCGAGTTTTCCCGACTCGATCTTGGCCAGGTCGAGAATGTCGTCGATCAGCGCCAGCAGCGTCTTGCCGCTGGTGTGAATGGTGCCCAGCAGATCGCTCTGCTGCGCAGTCAGGGGCGTTGCCCAGAGCAGGTCGGTCGCGCCGATCACCCCGTACATGGGCGTGCGGATCTCATGGCTCATGGTCGCCAGGAACTGGCTTTTCATCCGGTCCGCTTCTTCGGCGGCGATCTTGGCCTGCTTCAGGACCTGCTCGTTGGTCTGCAGCTGGCGCAGATGGGTGCGCATGCGCAGCGCGTCGATGACAAACAGCAGGCTGAAGGACAGGAAAACCAGGATGGCCAATACGATGTGGTGCAGGGAGTCCTGGTTCAGCTCGTGGTAGTAGTCGGCCAGGGTGATTTCCGCCCCGGCGACATAGGGCGTGCCGTCCTGGGACTTCATGGGCACGAAGACCGCACGAAAGTCGCCCCAGTGATCGGTGTAGTCGATCCAGCTCGGCCCCGTCTGGTCGAAGCTGTCGAGCAGGGTCTGGCTGGCATCGGGGTAAGGATCGAAGAAGCGGACGAAGTTGTTTTCCTGGACTTCCTTGGCCGAAGCACTGGAGCTGACCAGAATGGCCTCACCGCCCCGCTTGATCACGGTGTAGACGAAGGCGGTGCCCATGGACTCGTTGAAACGCGAAAGCTTGCGGATGGCATCCAGGTCCTCCGCTTCGGACTTCGAATGCCTGTCGACCAGATCATTGTGGTAGCGGTCGCCGAGAATCGCTGCCCCACCCAGTGCCGCATGCAACAGCTTGTTGTTGATGCTGTCGGTCAGAATGCGTTGAGCCTGGGCGTGAAGATAGTAGATGTAGCCACTGACACCGACGACGTAGACAAGCAGCAAAATTCCAATTTTTCGCCTGACCTTGAACATGCGATACGGCCTCCATTGCCGTCTGACACCGGGCTCCACAAGCTCTTCCCGGGTATCGCCGTCGAGAATAAGTCATGCGTGGGGAAAACACACCCCCGTCAGGTCATGCTGAGGTTCACGCAGGTGCCCAGGGGAACCGGCTCGCCGACAAGCCGGTTCCCGCCCGGTCGTCAGTCGCGGAGGAAGGCGAGCAGGTCTTCGTTCAGTTGAGCGGCGTGAGTCACCGCGAAACCGTGCGGAGCGCCGGCATAGACCTTCAGGCGGGCCCCGGGGATCAACGCGGCCGCCAGCTTGCCGGTGGCTTCCAGAGGCACGATCTGGTCGTCGTCGCCGTGGATCACCAGCGTCGGTACGTCGATGGTGGCCATGTCCGCACGGAAGTCGGTTTCGGAGAATGCGCTCACGCAATCCAGGGTGCCCTTGAGCGAGGCCAGCAGGGCAATGTTCAGGGTCTGGGTCAGCACGCCCTGGGAAACCACCTGGCCGTGATTGATGCCGTAGAACGGCGCGGCGAAATCGGCGATGAACTGCGCACGGTCCTTGAGCAGGCCGGCCTTGATGCCATCGAATACCGCCTGGGGCACGCCCTGCGGGTGGTCTTCGGTCTGGATGAACAGCGGGGTCACCGCGCCCAGCAGGACCAGCCCGGCCACCCGCTTGCTGCCGTGACGGGCGATGTAGCGGCTGACATCGCCACCGCCCATGGAGAAGCCCACCAGGGTGACGGCTTCGAGGTCCAGGTGCTCGATCAGTTGGGCCAGATCGTCGGCGAAGGTGTCGTAGTCATAACCGCTCCAGGGCTGGCTGGAACGACCAAAACCGCGCCGGTCGAAAGCGATGGTGCGATAGCCACGGCTGCTCAGGTACTCCATCTGGTATTCCCACATGTCCGCATCCAGCGGCCAGCCATGGCTGAACAGCACCGGCTTGCCTGTGCCCCAGTCCTTGTAATAGATCTCGGTGCCATCACGTGTCACGAATGTGCTCATACAAACTCCTGTGGGTCATGGGTCGAATCGGCAAGGAGGCAAGCCGCAAGCAGCGCTGCGGGCTCACCGGCGAGCGGCCATCGGGCTGCCCGTCCCGCCTACTATCCCCGGAACCCGCCACGCGGAATTGCAGGCATGTGCTGTCTCGTCCAGCCCACGCAACGAATCGGCGGCAGGCAGTATGCACCCGCAATCACAGGGTGCGGTTGTGCTGTTCCCCGCCATTGGATGATGGCCATTTCACAACTTTCCAAACAGCCTCTGGACAACCCAAAAACTGCTTGTTAGTTTCCGCCAGCCAAATGTTTCAACGTATGATAGAGATACAGAAATGATATTAAAGTGATGGCACTTTCTGTCTTTCTCTACAACATAACAAGGATGTCGACGATGAAAAATCTGCAGGGTTTGCCTAGCCTTATCAGTGCGTCAGTAGGTGCCCCCGGCAAGGCTCGAAACTTGCCCGCCGATGTTCAATGCATCCAGTACTTGTTTAACCTGATCATCCCGAAGATGGGTTTCCCGCTGCAGGAAAATGGCAAGTGCGACGCCCAGTTGGTGCAGTGCATCAGCCAGTATCAGTTCCGCCATCTCAAGTACGCCCACCCTGATGGCGTCGTCGACCCGACCGGCCGAACCTTCAACAGCCTGATCGAAGAAGCGATCAAGGTGCCGGTCAAGCCGAACTTCGGCCTGCGCCTGCCGACTTTCTTCAACGCATTCGCCAACAGTGGCGGCGATGTCCAGGCCACGGTCAACCACTACCTGGACCGCATGCGCGCGATGATCGAAGCCGAGCGGCGCAACCGCCAGATGGTGCTGCAGGCCACGTGCGACGGCAACATGACCCTGAGCGACACCGACTTCCAGAATGCCGCCACGCAACTGGGCAACGGCATTCCTGTGAACATCATCAAGGCCTTCGCCACCGTCGAATCCGGTGGCCGCTCCGGTTTCGGCCCGGCCAAACTGCCGGTGATCGCCTTCGAAGGGCATACCTTCCGCAAGTACACCAAGAGCAAGTACGACAAGACCCATCCGCTGCTGTCCTACCCCTATGTGAAAAAGGCCGGCCCCCAGTGGCAGGTCAATAACAAGGATCAGGCCAAGGCCTGGGAAACCATGGCCACCGCTTTCGGCCTGGATCAGGAAGCCGCCTTGATGTCGGCGTCCTGGGGCATGTTTCAGGTCATGGGTTTCAACTATGCCGCCTGTGGCTACAAGAATGTCTTTGAATTCGTCACCGACATGAAACTCAATGCCGGTACGCAACTCAAGGCATTCGTCGGCTTTTGCCTGAAGAGCCCGGCCTTGATAAAGGCGATGAAGAACAAGGATTACGTCGGCATGGCGTCCAACTACAACGGCAAGGATTATGGCGACTATGACTCGCGCATTAAAAAGGCCTACGAAAAACTTGAAGGAAAAAAATGACATGACGCGTAAATTCTCCGTTTGCCGCTGGCTGATCGCCGGGGCGATTTCGCTGTGTGCCGGCACCTCGGCCTTCGCCGCAGAGCTGCATTCGGGCAAGTATGAGCAGTTGATGCTGGCGGTCACGCCGGATCACCAGGTCGAAGGGTTCTATGCCGAAGAGCGTGGTGAAGGCAACACCTTCAGTTGCGCCTTCTACCTGCAGGGCAAGCCCGCGACCCTGTCGACCTGGCTCGACGAAGTCTATCCGGGCAGCGTGAAACCCTCGGCCGATGGCGTGACCCTGACCGTGGAACAGGGCCAACAGCACCCCGGCTGCATGAATGTACTGATGCCGGAAATCGCCACCGGCCTGGACCTGACCCGGACCGCGAGCAAGAACTGGATCGGACTGGTCACCGTCTCGGCTGACAAGGCCCTGCTGCAGAAGACCCCGGACGCCAAGGCCACCAAGGGCCCCTACATCGTCAAGGGCGATGTCGTCGGCGTACTGGCCTACAAGGATGGCGCCGCGCAGGTCGAGTTCACCAATGCCAAGGACCGCACCTTCACCGGCTGGATCAGCCAGGACCAGTACTCGCGCCTGAGCGTACCCCAGCACTGATCCCCTGCCTTTGCGTGGGAGCGGCGGTCCGACTGGCCCGCCGCCCCTGCAACCGTGACAATGCGGCGCCCTCTCACGGAAAGCCCTCTCCACGCCACGCTCTGGCCATCCTTGGCCAGATTCGAGCAAGACGGACCTACCCTCCTCTGCCTCACTGGTTTACTCTGCCCCGGTCAAATGCCGACGCAACAGGCATGGAACCGTGTTCCAGGACCTCACATGCCGCTTTCATGCATGGTTCCCGCTGACACATTTTTCGACTAAAAATGCACCTCTCGCCTCTTCGAATTGAAAGAATCACTCCGGTGGCAAAAGGATTTCGGCAAAATGGGAATGCTTCGCTTGTTTCTGGCTTTATCGGTTCTCGTACACCATACCCCGAAAGCGCCTTTCCATTGGCTTCATGCCTCAATCGCGGTGATGTTCTTTTTCATGATTTCGGGGTTCTACATGACCCTGGTCATCAACGAGAAATACCTAAAATCCGACACACCGTGGATCGCCAGATTCTATCTCTCCCGAGTATTCAGGATATTCCCTGTGTACCTGGCCATGCTGCTGTTCATGATAGCCTGGTACTTCTATACCGACACGCCAAATGTCTTCACCGCCAACATGGGACATGGTTTCTCAGGCCAGGCCAGCCTGGTCTTCATGAATCTGTTCATTCTCGGCCAGGACTGGCACCAGCTGACAGCCTATTCACTCGCCAGTTACGACAGCAATGCCTATACGAGCTTTATCGGCTCGCACATCGATAGTTCCTATTTTAAGAACACCATAATGCTCATTGGGCAGGCCTGGACACTCTCAATCGAGCTCATATTCTACATTCTGGCGCCATTCATCGTTCACAGTCGCCGCAGAATCATCATCGTGCTGATTACCAGCCTGCTGGTGCGCCTGGTGTTCTGGGACATGCGGGAAACGTTCAACCCGTTTGGCTGGGGATATTACTTCCTGCCTTCGACGCTGTGTTTTTTCCTCATGGGAAGCCTGGGCTACTATTTCTACCGAAAACTGATCAAGTGGCCGCTGCTGGAAAACGCGACCATACCGGTTAACCTCATCGTACTCGGCGGCACTCTTTACATACTGTTGTCCGGTGGTTACCCAGTCGTCAGCAGAGCCACAGGCTACGATACGCTGCCACTCTGGCTGTTCTATTGCGCCTTTGCCTTCTGCCTGCCCTTTGTTTTCCTGCTCTGGAAAGACAGTCGTATCGATCGCTGGCTGGGCGAGTTCAGCTACCCGCTCTACATCGTTCATGGACTGATCATCGGCATGATGCTGGGGGATGTCGGCCTACCCGAGGGAACCTACTCAACCCAGGCGATCATCATCGGAACTTCGCTCCTGGTTGCCTGGTTTGCCTGTTTCGCCATTGAAACGCCCTTCAATAAATGGCGGCAGCGCAAGATCGTCACTGCCGCCTCCCCCGCCTGGTCCACAGGCTTGCGCAAACCATTGGCCTGGACCGGAGCGGCGACGGTCACCGCCTGCCTGTATATTGCCTGGCTGACGTCCTATACACCGAAGCAGGCACCTCCCGCGATCCTCGTGAAGGTCGAGTCGACGCTTCAATACAATATCGTCAACTATGACGACAGGTTTTACGGTGTCCCATTCGGCACGGACATCAAGTGGGGCGGACATAACTATGAACAGACTCCGGGCCTGATCGTCGCCACCACCCAGGAAGAGGTCAGCGAGGCCATTCATAGGAAGTCCGGTAACACGCCTGCCCCCGTGCAGGGGCCTACCGCCACCCTGGTGAAAGTCGAACTGGAGTATCGATACAATATTGTCAACTACGCTAATAAATTCTATGGCATCCAGTTCGGCACCGCGATCGAGTGGGGAGGCCCCGATTATGAAAAGACCCCGGGATTGATCATCGGCGATACTCAGGACGCGGTCAGTGAAGCGATCCAGCAGAAAGTCGCTGAAACCACCTCGGGGACACCCGTGCCGCCCGCCGTCCTGGTGAAGGTGGAAAAGGCGTACCGATATAATATCGTCAGCTATGCCAACAAGTTTTATGGCGTCCAGTTCGATACCACGGTCGAATGGGGCGGGCTGAATTATGAAGAGACTCCGGGACTGATCATCGCCAAAACCCAGGAAGCGGTCATGGAGGCGATCGCCCGGAAAGTCGGCGCGATTGCCCGGTAGAGTCGGCGAGAAGCTTCAGCGCCATGGGCCAAGCCTATGTGCTTGATGCATGGCCTATTCTCAAACGTCATAACTGCCCCCGTTCCCGCGTGGTAGTCTCGCCGGATCAATGAATAGGCATAGATCGTATTTGACGATGGCCAGAACCAGGAAAGATCATGCCGAAAATCTCCCACACCGCTCTTCGTCGCAACTTCCGTGAATTGCTTGCCAAACCAGCCTGTGTCGAAACCGCGTCCGTGTTCGACCCGATGTCCGCGCGGATCGCGGCCGACCTTGGGTTCGAGGTCGGCATCCTCGGTGGCTCGGTCGCCTCGCTGCAGGTGCTGGCAGCCCCCGACTTCGCCCTGATCACCCTGAGTGAATTCGTCGAACAGGCCACGCGGATCGGCCGTGTCGCCCAGTTGCCCTTCATCGCGGACGCCGACCACGGCTATGGTAACGCCCTCAATGTGATGCGTACCGTCGAGGAGCTCGAACGCGCCGGTGTCGCGGCGCTGACGATCGAAGACACCCTGCTGCCTGCGCAGTTCGGCCGCAAGTCCACCGACCTGATCTCCATCGAGGAAGGCATCGGCAAGGTCAAGGCCGCCCTCGAGGCCCGTGTCGACCCGGAGCTGACGATCATCGCCCGGACCAACGCCGGAGTACTGCCGACCCAGGCCATCATCGAACGCACCAGGGCCTATGAAAAGGCCGGCGCCGACGGCATCTGCATGGTCGGCATCAGTGACTTCGAACACCTCGAGCAGATCGCCGAAAACCTCAGCGTACCGCTGATGCTGGTGACCTACGGCAACCCGAAACTCAATGATAGCCAGCGCCTGGCGGACCTGGGCGTGCGTGTGATCGTCGCCGGCCACGGGGCCTACTTCGCCTCGATCAAGGCCACCTACGACAGCCTCCGGGCCCAGCGCCAAGTCACCCACAGCACCTCGAACCTCAGCGCCACCGAGCTGACCCACACCTATACCTTCCCCGAGAGCTACGTGGCCTGGGCGAAAGAGTTCATGGACGTGCAAGAGTGACGCGGGCCGAACGGCAGCGGTAGGCGCTGCAACCTGTCGCCCAGGGACCGGGCGGCCCTGTCACGGGTGGACCGGGTAGTCGATGTAACCCCGCTCGTCACCGCCGAAAAAGGTCGTTGGGTCGGGGGTATTGAGGTCAAGCCCCTCACGGATCCGCCGTGGCAAGTCAGGGTTCGCCAGGAACGCCCGGCCAAAGGCCACAATGTCCGCACGCCCCTCCCGGATCGCCTTTTCTGCGGACGCCGGGTCATATCCCCGGCGATCACCAGCACACCTTGCCAGGCCGCACGCAGCTTCAGGATGATTTCGTCCCAGCGCGGGTCCAGGCTCTCGTCCTTGACCGTGCCGACGACGGCGGGCTCGACCAGGTGCAGGTACGCCAGCCCGTAGCGGTTCAGCGACTCGACGATATAGGTGAAGGTTTCCATTGGCGTGTCGTCGCCCATGCCCATGAACCGCCCCATTGGGGTCAGCCTCACCCCGACGCGATCCGCCCCGATCTCTTTCGAGACCGCCTGCACGATCGCCAACAGCAGGCGGGCACGGTTCTGGTAGGAACCGCCGTAGGGGTCCGTGCGCCTGTTGCTGTTACTGTTGATGAATTGGTCAAGCAGGTAGCCGTTGCCCGCATGGATTTCAACACCGTCCATGCCAGCCTCGATGGCATTGAGCGCAGCATGGCGGTAGTCGTCGATGATGCCGGCGACCTCCTCGGTTTCCAGGGCACGAGGAACCGGTACATCGCCCCATACCCCCTGGCCGTCTTCGTCGACGATGAAGGTCTTGCCCGGTGCCGCGATGGCGCTTGGGGCCACGGGCAACGCATGACCAGGCTGGAAGCTTGGATGCGATACGCGCCCCACATGCCACAACTGCATGAAAATGCGGCCGTCCCGTTCGTGTACCTCATCACTCACCCGCTTCCAGGCTTGAATGTGCGCAGGCGTATAAATGCCGGGGGTCCAGGCATATCCCTGCCCCTGTTGGGAGATTTGCGTGGCCTCGGTAATGATCAGCGCGGCACTGGCTCGCTGGCCGTAATATTCAACCGTCATTTCAGTGGGAACATCCCCCGGCTGGCCGGCGCGCGAGCGGGTCAGAGGCGCCATTGCAATACGATGGGGAAGTTCCAGGGCGCCCACGCGAATGGGCGCGAAAAGATTACCGATCATGGGTCAGTTCCTTTTTCAAGTAGGTTTCAATACAGATGAAAGTTGCCGTGATATTGCTGTTGTTGCGATGTAGCGAGATTAAAATCAAACTTCGAACTTGATAATCACTCGATACCGGGCAAGTGCGTTGCGCAACTCGCAATGGGCTACCGGTCGATCTCGCTCATAGCGCGGTGCGCGCCTTGCCCCGATACACACGCAGGACGTCGGCCATCACGGACAGGGCAATTTCAGCCGGTGTGCGACTGCCGATATCCAGGCCGATGGGCATGTGCAGGCGATCGATATCCGAAGCGGACAGCCGGCCTATCCGCTGCAACCGTTCAGCACGTTTTTCCGAAGTTCGCCGCGAGCCCATGGCGCCGATGTAGAAAGCCGGCGTGTGCACGGCCTCCATCAACGCGAGGTCATCGATCCGGGGATCATGGGTCAGGGCAACAACAGCGGTGGCCTCATGGCAACCGCCGTTGGCAATGTAGACCGAGGGCAACATCGGAATCAGCGCAATGCCCTCGATCGCCAGCACCGCCGCTTCTTCCCGTGGGTCACAGGCGATCACCTCGAACCCGAGCGCACGGGCAAACTGGCCACAGGCCTGGGCGACCGGCGATAACCCCGCGAGCAACAGGCGCAGGGCCGGCCCCAGGTTCAGTTCCAGGCGGTTGCCTGCCCATATCACGGCCTGCGCACCGTCCAGGTGGCGCTTGATGCTGAACTGCCCGCTCTCCAGCTCGATCACCCGCGTCAGTCGGCGCTGCCCACGCAAAGCGTCGAGCAGTTGCCTCAAATGCGCTCGCCACTCAACGCTCGCCTGCCGGTGTTCGACCAGCACGTCCAGGCTGCCGCCGCAGGGCAGTTGCAAGCGGCTGCGCTCTTCGGGCGTCCTCCCATAGCTGACGACCTGGGCTGGCGCCCTATGCTCGCCGCGGCCAAGCGCCTCGATAAATTCCTCTTCCACACAGCCACCGGACAATGAGCCACTGTGGGCACCCGAGCGGATGGCAACCAGCATGGCCCCTGGCGACCTGGGCGCGGAACCGAAGGTCGAGAGCACCGTGCACAGCCATACGCTTTTGCCTTCATCGGCCCAGGCCAGGGCCTGTTCAAGAACCGTCACATCCAGATGCTGCATTTATCTTTACCCTCGCCAATTCCGGCTCAAGCCATCGAACATCGAATGGGTCACCCTTCTTTGTCGAGCGTCCGCGCCAGCGGCAGGGCCAGCCGCCTGTGCCCCGTGGCATCGGCGATCGCGTTGCCCAGGGCGGCCGCCATCGGGCCCTGGACGATTTCAGCCGCGCCCAGGAAAGGTTGACCCGGCTGGTCGATCATGTGCACCTCGACATGCCGGGGCAGTTGAGGAAAACGCAGGATCGGATACCCGCTCCAGTCGTAGCTGCGAACTCCGCCCGCGTCGTAGCTCACCGCTTCGAAGAGGGTCCAACTGCTCGACTGGACGATGCCGCCTTCGACCTGGTTGCGTAGCCCGTCCGGGTTGACGATCTGCCCGACGTCCACGGCGGTGACCACCCGTTCGATCCCGATTTCGCCGGTTTGCGGATGGACCTGGATTTCCACGGCAACGGCGCAATACCCCATGATGTTCTTGTAGCGGGCAAAGCCCATGCCGATACCGCTGCCCGGCATCGAGCCCCGGCGTGGCCAGCCGAATTCATCCCGCGCTCTTTCGATGACGGCCCTTGCCCGAGGGTCGCCGAGATGGGCAAGCCTGAATTCGACAGGATCGACCCCGGCCTGACCGGCCAATTCGTCCAGGCAGGCCTCGATGGCGAACACGTTGATATGCGCCCCCAGCGAGCGCATCGCCGAGGTACGGAACGGCATCTGGGTAATGAAATTCATGTCGATGCTGCTGGAACCCGTCTCGTACAACGGGATCGCGTTGCGGTCACCATCGCCCTCGGGCTGGGCGATCGGAATCGACGGCATAGAGGTGAACGGACGGGCCAGCATCCGGGCCGGTACCAGCCGGCCGGCGTTGGTGATGCGCTCGTTATGTGGCGTCGTCCAGAGTTCGTACTTCCAGTTGCCGATGCGACCGTTGCGGTCCAGGCTGGCCTCAAGCTCGGTGATCATCGCCGAGCTGTAGGGCTCCCAGAGGTTTTCCTGCTCGCGCATCCATTGCACACGCACCGGCACGCCGGGCACGCGCATGGCAATGAGCGCGGCATCGGCGGCGGCGTCATCGGCACCGTTATGCCCGTAGCAACCCGCCCCTTCAACGTGGATACAGCGCACGGCGGTCACCGCCAGGCCGACCATCTCGGCAATCCCGGCACGCAGCGGGAACACGCCCTGGGTATGGGTCCAGACCGTCAGCGTGCCGTCCTTGAACCAGGCCAGCGCACAGGACGGCCCGATCGAGCCATGCATCAGGTAGTGCTTGGTGGCGCGTGCCCGGTAAGTCTTGCCGGCAGAAGGCGCTGCGCTGCCCTCATGCCTGATCGGGTAACGCCGGGACGGCAGGCGGGGCAATAGCTGATGAATGACGGCCTGGTCCGGAATCACCTCGCCACCGCTCCAGGTCGCCGACTCATAACCCGCCCGCATGGCTTTCACCGCCTGCCATTCGTCCCTGGCGACCACCGCCAGGTAGTTGCCATCCCTCAGCACCGCGACGACACCTGGCAAATCCTCGATCGCCCGCGCATCGAATGCGGTGAGCTGACTGCCTGGCCGCGGCGGCCGAATCACGCGGGCATGGAGCATCCCCGGCAGCCGCATGTCCTGGACGAACGCGGCGCCCCCGGTGACTTTTGCCGGAATATCGAGGCGAGGAATCGCGTGACCGATGAGCTTGAACTGTTCGGGTGAGATATCCGGTGACCGGGCCTGGGCATACTGGTGCAGATCCACGCCAGCCACCGCATCGGCATAACTCATCCGGGCACCGGAGGGAGCGGTGATCATGGCATCGCCCGTCTTCAGCGTCGCGACGTCCATGCCCCACTGCCTGGCGGCGGAGTCCAGCAGCATCTGCCGGACCTGCGCGGCGGCGTTGAACAGGGCGGTACCGCTGTCGAAAATCGTATGACTGCCGGCCGTGTAGCCCTCGTTCGGGGTCAGGGCAGTGTCGGCCGTCAGGAAATTCACCTTCCCCGGCGTTACGTCCAGGCGCTCCGCAGCGATCTGCAACAGCGCGGTCCTGACGCCAGTACCGAGTTCCACCTTGCCGGTATAGACGGTGATGCCTTCGGCGCCAATCCGGATCCAGGCATCGAGGTAAGGGTTGGTTCGCAGGCTGCCTGGCAGGTCCGGCGCGAGGACGGCAGTGCCGAGCGTGTCGACTTCGGTATCGGCCAATACCTTGCGGGCCGCCGGCATCAGGGTAAATGCCATCAGCAGGCTGCTGCCCTGGAGAAACGCGCGACGACCGAACTCAGTTTTGGACGACATGGATTCCACCGTTTTCAACGACGCGGGTGATGGCTTCAAGGATGCGAAGGTGCGTACCGCAGCGGCACAGGTTGGTTGCCATGTGCGCGCGGATGGTGTTCTCGTCCGGCCGAGGATTCTTCTCCAGCAGGGCCTGGGCACGCATGATCATGCCGGCGATGCAATAGCCACATTGGGCGGCCTGGGTGTCGATGAACGCCTGCTGCAAGGGGCCGGGGCGTTCGGCACTACCCAGGCTCTCCACGGTGCGGATCTGGCGGCCCGCCATTCCCGCGCACGGGGTCACACAGGAGAACACCGGCTGGTCATCGACGATGACGGTGCAGGCCCCGCACTGGCCCAGCCCGCAGCCATACTTGGCGCCGTTGAGTTCCAGGTGGTTACGCAGGGCATAGAGCAATGGCATGTCCGGATCCAGATCCAGGCTATGCACCTTGCCATTGACAGTGAGATTCACGTTGCTCATCGGGTTTCCTCGCGCAGGGCCTGAATGGTCGAGTCCACATCGCTCCACGGCTGATCGGGATTCGCCTGATGCCGCACGAAGGCGGCCAGGGCTGCCAGTTGCCGGTCGCCCAGGCTGGCAGCGAAAGGCGGCATCGCCGGGCCGGGCTCGCCGGGTGTCGGTGGTATGCCTTCCAGGACGGTCTTGATGAAGTTGCGCGCATCGCGCGCCTGGACGGCGGAGGTCGCCGCGAGCGCTGGCCTGCCATCGATCTTGCGCATGGGTGCCGACGCACCGTGGCAGCCGGCACAGGCGCCCTGGAACAGGTCGCGGCCGAGGTCGGTTGTCGCGGCCGGGGCCGCAATACCCGGTGCCTTGACGGGCGCCCTGGCCTCTTCCGCCGGCAGGCTCAGCAGGTATCCGGCAATCGCTTCGACATCGCTCTGCGGCAGCCGGGCCAGTTCCTGGCTGACCGGGCGCATGGGCCCGGCCGCAGTGCCCTGTTCCGGCACCACGCGAGCCTGCAGATACCCCACCAGTTGCGCCTGGGTCCAGGGATTCTCGCGGCTGGCCAGGCCGAGCAGGGAGGGCGCGGCCCATCCATCGACCACGCCACCGGAGAGTGCCTGGCTGTCCTTCTGCGCACCGAGGAAGTTCAAGGGGGTATGGCAGCCGCCACAATGGCCCGCGCCCTCGACCAGATAACGCCCGCGATTCCACTGCGCCGACTGTTGCGCTGTCGCTTCGAAGGGGGCCGTAGGCAGGAACAGCAGGTTCCAGCCCGACACCAGCGGCCGGATGTTCATCGGGAAGCTCATGCGGTTGGGGGTCGCCGGTTCATGCACCGCCGGCCCGCTCATGAGGTAGCTGTAGGCGTCCGCGATGTCCTGATCGTCGAGCAGGCGATAGTGCTTGTACGGGAAGGCCGGATACAGAAAGTGCCCATCCCGCGACACACCTTCGCGCATGGCCCGCTGGAACGCCTGGAGCGACCACTTGCCAATGCCCGTCTCGGCGTCGGGCGTGATGTTGGTGCTGTAGAGCGTGCCGAACGGCGTCACCAGCGGGAGCCCGCCCGCCAGGTACTTCCCGCCGGGACGGGTGTGACAGACCGCGCAGTCGCCGGCGACCACCACCCTGGCGCCACGGGCAACCTGGGCCGCATCGAAGGCCGGCGGCCGCTCGATCGGATCGATTGCCGGGCGCCACATGAGCCAGAACGCTACAGCCGCGCCCCCGACTCCGAGTGCCACAGCCGCCGTTGCCAAGAGTTTCCTACAGGACATGGATACCCACCTCGCTCTCCTCGTCTCCAACCTCGGCTTGTTCGGTGCCGATCCGTTGAGGGGAATGAGCCTAAATGAGCCTGATGCCCCAGGGTATCGGGCCCTCGCGCAAGGAAGCTTTGCTCATCACGCAACGCTGTCGGCGTTGCGCGACGTGCACAGGTTCGTTGCCGGAAGTGGGTATTCCGGCAACCGGGCCGCCCACATAGGCTGGTGCCTGTCCTTTCAACCCATTCGGAGATGTCGCCATGTCAGCGAGCAGCCCTGAAATTCCTGCTTTCACGTCGGTGCATGCCGACACCCCCTCCAACCTGTCCAAGGCACTGGTTGCGTTTCTGGCGTTCTGCTGTGGCGCCGTCGTTGCAAACCTCTACTACGCCCAGCCCATCGTCGAACTGATTGCCCCGAGCATTGGCCTTTCACCTGAACATGCCAGCCTGATCGTCTCGTTGACCCAGTTCGGTTATGCCGCCGGGCTGCTGTTCCTCGTGCCCCTGGCGGACCTGATGGAAAACCGCCGGCTGGTGATCGGCTTTACGCTGGTGGTCGGCGCCTTCCTGGCGGCCGCCGGCTTCGCCCAAACGCCCTCACTGTTCCTGACAGCCTCGCTGATGATCGGCCTGACCTCGGTCGCCGTGCAGATCCTGGTCCCGCTGGCCGCGCACATGGCCCCCGAAAGCAGCCGCGGTCGAGTGGTCGGGAACATCATGAGCGGCCTGCTGCTCGGCATCCTGCTCGCCCGTCCGGTCTCGAGCCTGTTGTCCGAGTACTTCGGCTGGCGAGGGGTGTTTTACAGCGCCGCGGTCCTGATGGTGGTGATTGCGGCCCTGGTGGCGATGCTGCTGCCTGAACGGCTGCCGAACCATCACACCACCTACCGCCGCCTGATCGGCTCCGTCTTCGGCCTGGCCAGGCAGTACACGGTTCTGCGTGAACGCTCGCTGTACCAGGGACTGCTGTTTGCAAGCTTCAGCTTCTTCTGGACCATCGTCCCGATCGAGCTGGTCCGTCACTACGGCTTCAGCCAGAACGGGGTGGCCCTGTTTGCCCTGGTCGGCGCGGTGGGTGCCATTGCCGCGCCCATTGCCGGGCGACTCGCCGACGCCGGCCACGGCCAGGTCAGCACCCTGGTTGCGTTGATACTGGCCCCGGTGGCGCTGTTGCTCGGCGGCATCCCCGGACTGGGCTACCTGGGCCTGGTGGCAGCGGCGATCGCCCTGGATTTCGCGGTGCAACTGAACATGGTCCTCGGCCAGCGTGAAGTCTACGCCCTGGACCCCAACAGCCGCGCACGCCTCAATGCCGTGTTCATGACCAGCATCTTCGTAGGCGGGGCACTGGGTTCGATGGTGGCGAGCCCCCTGTACGAGGGCTTCGGCTGGACCACCGCGATCCTCACTGCAGCGGCGATCCCGGCCCTCGCCCTGGTGATCTTCCTCGCCAGACATGCGGGCAGGCGCTGACCCGTAAGGCCCGCAGAGGCTGGCAACAGGACGCCCCGCGTTGCCAGCCTGCGCCAGGCTTCGCTCAAGACCCGCGCGCCCCCACAAGCGCCAGCAACAGCACATGCGTCCTATCCAGCCCACCCTCTCGCCGAATATGATCCAGGCAGCCGCACACAGAACGGCTGGGTGACAGCCGCTACGGGTCAGGGAATCTCTTCAACAGAGTCGGAAATATGGATAAGTTTCTCGCGTTGAGCATGTTCGTCGAAACGGTACGCTGCGGCGGCTATTCGGCAGCAGCCCGCAAGCTGGGCGTGGCGACCTCCTCCGTGGCGCGCCAGGTCGCAGCGCTGGAGTCGGACCTGGGCACCACGCTGATCACGCGCAGCACCCGGCAGAACAGCCTGACCGATCTGGGCCAGGCCTACTTCGATAACGCCGTGGCGATCCTCGATGCGCTGGCCGCTGCCGACAGCATGGTGACCGACCGCGGCAGCGAAGCGAAGGGCAAGCTGCGGGTCAGCGTGCCGGTGGAGTTCGGGCGCCGCCTGATTTCCCCGCACCTGGGCCGCTTTCTCGCCAACCATCCGGGGCTTGAGGTCAGCCTGAATCTCAGCGACGAGATGGTCGACCTCTACAAGGATCGCATCGACCTGACCGTGCGCCTGGGCTCGACGGTTTCCAGCGAAGAGGTCATCTGCAGCACCATCGGGCATTTCCAGCGCTGGCTGGTGGCAAGCCCTGCCTACCTCGTGCAGCAGGGTGCACCGACGCAACCGGGCGAACTGACCCAGCACGCGTGCATGCGATTCGACTACGGCGGGCCCATGCGGGACTGGCACTTCGAAATCGACGACGAAACGGTACCGGTCGCCGTGCAGGGGCGGATGCAGAGCAATAATGCCGATATCCTTCGGCAGGCGGCCATCGCCGGTCAGGGAATCGCGCTGCTGGCCGACTGGTTGGTCGCCGAGGACGTACAACATGGGCGACTGACACGCCTGCTGTCCGAATATGAGGTGAACCCGACCTCAGTCAATACATCGATCAATATCGTCTACCTGCCAATCAATCGTGAATCGACGCGCATCAAGGTGTTCATTCAGTTCATGAAAGAGTTGCTGAATATGGCCTAGCAGCCAGCGCAATACTCAATTGCGCCATCTATGGCTTCTGTTGATTCGAACAGCTCCGTACCCTTAAGGTGATCAACTCCTCAAGGGCATTCACCATGGCTACTCCTCCCCTGCTAGCGTTTGACTTCCTTGACCCTTGGGGCTGGGTGGCGGAGCGTCGCCTGGCTGCCGCCATGCACCAGGCTGGCAGGCCGCTGGAGATCATTTTCCAGCCGTGCCGCTCCTCGCTCAGCCGAGCCGCCGCCGGGATGGCCTACTCCGACTACCTGGAGCGCCGCTTCGGAACGGAGGCCGTGGTCCATCAGTCGCTGGTCGCGACGGAACTGCGCAAGCTCGGTATCGAGCCGCAATTGGGCAAGATCCTCACGGTCCCCGACACGCGCCCCGCGCTGGCTGCCGTGTTGTGGCTGCAGAGAAGCGGCAGGCCAGCACAGGCGTTCGTGGAGCGCGTGTACGAGGCCCTGTTTTGCCAGGCTGCGGATATCGGCGCGCTGTCGACGCTGGAGCGACTTCTCGCTCCCGAGGGGGTTGCATTCCGGGACGTCGAGGCGTTCATCGAGAGCGACGCCTTCAGCCAGGAGCTGGATCAAACCGAAGCGATGGCCGCTGCGTGGACGGGACGTGTCATTCCCTCATTGCGCATCAATGGAACGGTCGTGTACGGCGCGCAGACACCCGGCGTGTTGGCATCGATGTTTGCCTGAGGGGTTGCGGTACGCATGCGAGAGTTTCGAAACGTCCATTGAATTTCATCGCCTGTAAGCCTGTCCGCAAGATCACTCGCGTGACGAGCGTGCAACGCTGTGCTCGCAGGCGTAGCCTACAAGCCAGCTTTTATGAATTTTGTATGGTGCTTCTGAGCGAGTTAAGAATATATGTCCAGCCAGCTGGACGAGCGAATGGCACATTCGCAGAGCTTATGGCGTGATGGCTCGTATTAGATGCCGTAACGCTTGTGGCCTCCTGAAGTAATGCAGTACCGGCCACCACGAGGCCCGATGCACACGTTTCCAGAGGAACAAGGACAGGAAGAACCATAAATTGGAGTCTGTTGGCGAGCAGGCTGTATCGGCTGAACCCCTGGCTTTGGCTTTAAAGCGACGTAGCAGTCGGATCCGCTGCAGAGGCTTTTGGACGAAAGCCACTTCGAAGGTTGACCATCTATGCTGATGCGCGCCCATTCATTTCGCGTCTCGAAGACCTGAACCTTTTCACCGCGTTTCAGCTTTGAGATAACCTTGCCGCTAGGTTGATCCCGGACATTGAGATTGTCAGCGCTTACGAACTGTTCATTTATTAAGGCAGGGACCGGTGCTGAGGGAGAAATTGGACTAACTGACGCCAGCACGCTCGGAGCACTTGGCTGTCGCTGGGCTGGAGGGGTGTCTTTTTTCCCCGTTGCCCACAGAACAGCAAAAAGAATCAGGAGTGGGACAAACCATGGCTGGGACTTCTTGCGCATATCCATTGCTCTCATTCGGCACGTAATACATAGGCTGTGCGCTTGACCAACCTGAGGTCACTCGTCTACGTCGATCTTAGACAAGCTTTCAATTTTTGCAGTCTATGCAATTCGCGAACTTTCGACGTCGTTCAGGCGAAGCCATGGATACCTCCCTCCAACATGCATCCTCCTGGAGTGTTAAAGATGCACCATGACTTTCCGGGACTGCACAGCTAGGGCACGGAGTTAAGACCATAGGGCTAAATGAGAGGGCAAAAGTCGCACCAGTGCCTTCATGGCACTGGTAGGGCCCACTGCGATTGAACAGTAACAACGGTCACTTGCGTCATTGAGCTGGCACACACTCCGTCGGCAGCATGAGCCCCGGAACATCTCGCCATCTGATCCACGCCTCGTTCTGCCAGTGCAGCAGACTGACCGCATGACCTGCCCAGTGCAGCGAACTGAGGCTGGGCCCTTGCTTGGCGGTGCCTACCGGAGTACTTCGCAACGTTGGAATGACTTCATGGGTCAGCCATCGCCGCAGATTTTGGTTTTCCGGGATGTGATGGTGAATCATCAAGGCGTACATGCCCGACTCGCTGACCATCAGGGTTTCCTGGATGACTCCGTGGTAGTTCAGCCAGAGCATGCGCCGCTGATCGCTGTCGAGCTTACGGGTCAGGCGTTCGTCCAGTGAACGCCCCATCAAACGCCCAAGGTCGGTCACGCTGAACCAGGCTTGTGATTCCAGCATCAGGGCATGGATAAAACGATTGTGACGAATGAAGCGGGCAGGTTCGAAGTGTTCATTCATATTGATTTCCCCAACCAGTCGCGTTGAAACCGCCTCCTGACGCCAATCAGGGTGGGCGGGGCCGTATGGGTTGGCGTACCGGCTAGTTGGACCCGGCGCATCCGAAGATGCCCACATACGGCCCGCCCATAACAGACAGCCACACGCAGGACACGAAAGCCGCGATCGCGGCTTTGTGCCTTCCAAACCAGCCAGGACGCCAATCCTGTATCGCTGAAGCTCAGCGACATCTAGACCTTAACGCTCGGTGGTCGGTTGGAGATATCGGATATGTGAGCACATATCGTACGAAAAGTCTTGGATGAGGCTGTGCACTTCGCCCAGAAACGAAAAAGCCCCGAAGATTCGGGGCCTTGACAGTGTGCAAGATGGCGGAGGCGCAGAGATTCGAACTCTGGGACCTGTTACAGTCGGCAGTTTTCAAGACTGCTGCCTTAAACCACTCGGCCACACCTCCCATGCATTGCGGGCGCCATGATACCGGAATGAAACACACTGTCAAACTCTCGTGATAGCTTGTTACAGAGCCTCTGTTATGATCTTTGCGACTGAACATTTCAAAACCGAAGGAGAGTTTCGCCATGCGCGAACAGGATTACGCCGTTAACAACAGCGTGCAGGCTGAGCAGCTAGAGGTTAGCCGCGTCCTGCGCAACACTTACAGCCTTCTCGCCCTCACCCTGGCCTTCAGCGGTGTGATGGCTTTCGTCGCCCAGCAGATGAACGTGCGCTACCCGAACGTCTTCGTGGTCCTGATCGGCTTCTACGGGCTGTTCTTCCTCACCAACAAGCTGCGCGATTCCGTCTGGGGCCTGGTGTCGACCTTCGCCCTCACCGGCTTCATGGGCTTCCTGCTCGGCCCGATCCTCAACCGCTACCTGGGCATGCAGGGCGGCGCCGAAGTCGTCAGCTCGGCTTTCGCCATGACCGCCCTGGTGTTCGGCGGCCTGTCGGCCTACGTGCTGGTGACCCGCAAGGACATGAGCTTCCTCAGCGGCTTCATCACCGCCGGCTTCTTCGTCCTGCTGGGTGCCACGCTGGCCAGCCTCTTCTTCAACATCAGCGGCCTGCAACTGGCGATCAGCGCCGGCTTCGTGCTGTTCTCGTCGGTGTGCATCCTGTTCCAGACCAGCGCCATCATCCATGGCGGCGAGCGTAACTACATCATGGCGACCATCAGCCTGTATGTATCGATCTACAACCTGTTCGTCAGCCTGTTGCAGATCTTCGGCATCATGAGCCGCGACGACTGATCACCTGCATGAGCAAAAAGCCCGCTTCGGCGGGCTTTTTGTTGACCGCGATTTAGCTTCTTGGGGAGTCTGGCCTTATCATGGCGACAGATTCGCTGACAGAGCCTTCCATGAAGTTTGCCATTGCGCTGTTTTCCCCGCCCCACGCGCCCTCTTCCCGACGGGCCCTGCTGTTCGCCCAGGCCCTGCTCGCCGGCGGCCATGACATCGTGCGGCTGTTCTTTTACCAGGATGGCGTGCACAGTGCCTCGGGCAACGTGGTCACGCCACAGGACGAACAGGACCTGCCACGGGAATGGGCCAGTTTCGTCAGCGACAACCAGCTCGACGGCGTGGTCTGCATTGCCGCGGCCCTGCGCCGGGGCGTGCTGAATGACGAGGAAGCCCAGCGCTACGCGCGCTCGGCGGTGAACCTGGGCGCCGGCTGGGAACTCTCGGGCCTGGGGCAATTGCATGATGCGGTGCAGGCCGCCGACCGCCTGATCTGCTTCGGAGGGCCTTGAGATGTCCAAGTCTCTGTTGATTATCAGCCGCCAGGCGCCGTGGTCCGGGCCGAGCGCCCGCGAAGCCCTGGATATCGTCCTGGCCGGCGGCGCCTTCGATCTGCCCGTGGGCCTGTTGTTCATGGATGACGGGGTGTTCCAGCTCATGCCGGGGCAGACGGCCAAGGCCGTGCAGCAGAAGGACCTGACGGCCAACCTGAAGGCATTGTCGCTGTTCGGCGTCGAGGACCTGTTTGCCTGCCGCGACAGCCTGGCCGATCGTGGCATCCTCGCCGACCAGGTGGCCAGCGCAGACCTGAACCTGCTGGCGACCGAAGAAATCGTCGCGCTCGTTAATCGTTATGACCAGGTGATCACGCTCTGATGTCGACCTTGCACGTATTGTCCCACTCCCCTTTCACCGACAGCCGCCTGGGCAGTTGCCTGCGCCTGCTGGGTGCCGAGGACGCCCTGCTGCTTTGCGGCGACGCGGTATACGCCCTGCAACCGCGCAGCCTACCGCTGGAAGCCCTGGAAGAGCGCGCCGCCACGCTGCGCCTGTTCGCCCTCGACGAGGACCTGCAGGCCCGCGGCCTGGAGTGCCCGAGCTGGGCCACACGCGTGGACTACCCGGGCTTCGTCGAATTGTCGGTCCGGCACGACAAGGTCAATACCTGGCTATGAATACCCTGACGGTGAACGGGCGGGACATCGCCCTGGACAAGGACGGTTACCTGGTTGAACTGAGTGACTGGTCGCCCGAGGTCGCCGGCGCCCTCGCCGCCCGTGAAGGCATCGAGCTGAGCCCCGAGCACTGGGAGATCCTCGAACTGCTGCGCGGGTTCTACCGGGAATTCGAGCTGTCACCGGCCACTCGCCCGCTGATCAAGTACACCGCCTCGAAACTGGGCGTGGAAAAGGGCAACAGCCTGCACCTCAACCGCCTGTTCAATGGCACTCCCGCCAAACTGGCCGCCAAGCTGGCGGGCCTGCCCAAGCCGACGAACTGTCTATGACCGAATACGTGCCGCTGATCACCGAAACACCCGAGGAACATCCTTTCGCCCCATTCGTACGCATCCTCGGCAAGGGCAAGCGTGGCGCCCGCGGCCTGAGCCGCGAGGAAGCCCGTGAGGCCATGGGTATGCTGCTCGACGGGAAAGTCGAAGAGACCCAGCTCGGCGCCTTCCTGATGCTGTTGCGGCACAAGGAGGAAAGCCCGGAGGAACTGGCCGGCTTCACCGAGGCCCTGCGCGAACGGCTCGATGCCCCATCCCTGCAGGTCGACCTGGACTGGCCGACCTACGCCGGCAAGAAACGCCACCTGCCCTGGTACCTGCTGGCCGCCAAATGCCTGGCCCAGAACGGCGTGAAGATTCTGATGCACGGCGGCGGCGCCCACACCGCGGGCCGGCTGTACACCGAACAGTTGCTGGAAACCCTGCAGATTCCGCTGTGCCGCAACTGGCAGGCCGTCGGGCAGGCCCTGGCCGCCGGCAACATTGCCTTTGCGCCCCTGGTCGACTGGGCCCCCCAACTGCAACGGATGATCGACCTGCGCAATACCCTCGGCCTGCGCTCGCCGATCCATTCGCTGGCCCGCGTCCTCAACCCGCTGGGGGCGCGCTGTGGCCTGCAGAGCATCTTCCACCCCGGCTACCAGGCCGTGCATCGCGAAGCCAGCCGCCTGCTGGGTGATACCGCCATCGTGATCAAGGGCGATGGCGGCGAGATCGAGGTCAATCCCGACAGCACCAGCCACCTGTACGGCACGGCCAACGGCGAAAACTGGGATGAGGAATGGCCGGCGTTGTCCGAGCAGCGCCATGTGAAGCCGGCGTCGCTGGAACCCGAACACCTCAAGGCGATCTGGCGCGGCGAGGTCGAGGACAGTTACCCGCAACTGGCGCTGCTGTCTACCATGGCACTGGCCTTGCGCGGGCTCGGCCTGCCTCGTGAAGAGGCGTTCGAACAGGCCCGGATTTACTGGGCCGCACGAGACAAATCGATTTAATCGATCATTCGACCCCAGGTTTTGCGCTATTTATTCGAACGATTCTCTTTAGACTGGGCTCCAACGCATCACTGCCAAGGAGTTTTTCTAGATGGGTCTCTTGATCGAAGGCCGCTGGCACGACCAGTGGTATGAAAGCAGCAAAGACGGCGCCTTCCAGCGCGAGCAGGCGCAGCGCCGTCACTGGGTGACCGCCGATGGCCAGCCGGGCCCCAGCGGCGAAGGCGGCTTCGTCGCCGAGGCCGGTCGCTACCACCTGTATGTTTCCCTGGCCTGCCCCTGGGCCCACCGTACGCTGATCCTGCGCAAGCTCAAGGGCCTGGAAAGCCTGATCGACGTCTCGGTGGTCAGTTGGCTGATGCTGGAAAACGGCTGGACCTTCGACAAGAGCCATGGCTCCACCGGCGATCACCTCGATGGCCTGGCATTCATGCACCAGCGTTATACCGCCGACACCGCCGACTACACCGGCCGGGTGACTGTGCCGGTGCTGTGGGACAAGAAGCTCAAGCGCATCGTCAGCAACGAGTCGGCCGAAATCATCCGCATGTTCAACAGCGCGTTCAACGGGCTGACCGGCAACACCCTGGACTTCTACCCGCCAGCCTTGCGCCCGGTCGTCGATGAGTGGAACGAACGGATCTATCCGGCGGTGAACAACGGCGTCTACCGGGCCGGCTTCGCCACCTCGCAATCAGCTTATGAAACGGCTTTCGACGCGCTGTTCGTCGAGCTGGATCAGCTGGAGCGGCACCTGTCGCAACATCGCTACCTGGCCGGCGAGTACCTGACCGAGGCGGATGTACGGCTGTTCACCACGATGATTCGTTTCGACGCGGTGTATCACGGTCACTTCAAGTGCAACCTGCGGCGCATTGCCGACTATCCGAACCTGTCGAACTGGCTGCGGGAGATGTATCAGTGGCCGGGTGTGGCCGAGACGGTGGATTTCACCCATATCAAGGGGCATTACTACGCCAGCCACCGGACCATCAACCCGACAGGTGTCGTGCCCAAGGGGCCGGAGCAGGATTTCACTGGCAGCCATGACCGCGAGCGGTTGGTGGGGCGTGGGGTCTGGAAGAGCTGAGAGAGGTACTGCAGGAGCCGAAGACCCGCTCCTGCAGGTTTGTGTTGCTGGATCAGACCTGACCCTGGGCGCCTTCGAACCAGGCCAGTTTCTCGCGAAGCTGCACCACTTCGCCGACGATCACCAGGGTCGGCGCATGCACTTCATGCTCCGCCACCAGTTGCGGCAGGTTGGCCAGGGTGCCGGTGAACACCCGCTGGTTCGCCGTGGTGCCCTGCTGGATCAGTGCCGCCGGGGTGTCCGCCGAACGACCGTGCCGGATCAGTTGTTCGCAGATCACCGGCAAGCCGACCAGCCCCATGTAGAACACCACGGTCTGCGCCGGCGCCACCAGGTCGACCCACGGCAGGTCGGTGCTGCCATCCTTCAGGTGACCGGTGACGAAGCGCACGGACTGCGCATGGTCACGATGAGTCAGCGGAATCCCGGCGTAGGCCGAGCAACCGCTGGCCGCGGTGATACCCGGCACCACCTGGAATGGAATGCCCTGGGCCGCCAGTTCCTCGATCTCTTCGCCACCCCGACCGAAAATGAACGGATCGCCGCCCTTCAGGCGCAGCACCCGCTTGCCCTGTTTGGCCAGCTCGACCAATTGCCGGTTGATCTGGTCCTGGGGCACGGCGTGATCGGCGCGGCGCTTGCCGACGTAGATACGGTCGGCATCCCGACGGCACAGTTCGAGGATCGCCGGCGCCACCAGGCGGTCGTAGAGCACCACGTCCGCCTGCTGCATCAGGCGCAGGGCACGGAAGGTCAGCAGGTCGGGGTCACCCGGACCTGCGCCCACCAGATACACCTCACCCGACGCATTCGGGGCGTACCGTTGATCTTCTCCACCAGCAGCCGCTCGGCCTCGGCGCCCTGCCCGGCCAGTTGCCGATCGGCGATCGGCCCCTGGAACACCTCTTCCCAGAAGGCGCGACGCTGCTGCACAGCCGGGAACAGTGCCTTGACCTGATGACGGAACCGCGCCGCCAACCCGGCCAACTGGCCATAGGTCGACGGAATCCAGGTTTCCATCTTGGCCCGGATCAACCGCGCCAGCACCGGTGCGTCACCGCCGCTGGACACCGCGATCACCAGCGGCGAGCGATCGACGATGGCCGGGAAGATCACGCTGCACAGGGCTGGCGCATCCACCACGTTGACCGGTACGCAACGCCGCCGGGCATCGGCGGAAACCTGGGCATTGAGCGCTTCGTCATCGGTGGCGGCGATGATCAGCACGCAACCATCCAGGTCGGACTCGACATAACCGCGCAACAGCATTTCGCCGCCGCTGCCGTCGATCAGCTCGCGCAGTTGGCTTTCAATCTCGGGAGCAACCACCCGCAACAGCGCACCGGCGTCGGCCAGCAGGCGAGACTTGCGCAAGGCAATCTCGCCGCCACCGACCACCAGGACACGGCTGCCGCGCAGGTTGTGAAACAGCGGCAGAAATTCCATTTAGCCGATGACCTCGATGCCGCCCATGTAGGGCTTGAGCACTTCCGGTACACGGATCGAACCGTCGGCCTGCTGGTAGTTCTCCAGCACCGCCACCAGGGTACGCCCCACCGCCAGGCCGGAGCCGTTCAGGGTGTGGACCAGTTCCGGCTTGCCGGTTTCGGCGTTACGG
Source organism: Pseudomonas sp. Tof1 (assembly GCF_055390395.1). Taxonomy (NCBI): domain Bacteria; kingdom Pseudomonadati; phylum Pseudomonadota; class Gammaproteobacteria; order Pseudomonadales; family Pseudomonadaceae; genus Pseudomonas; species Pseudomonas sp. Tof1. The sequence continues at coordinate 4,648,984 of NZ_AP024344.1, forward strand.
AAACGCGCCTGCATGCGGCGGGCCTGGAAGTCGCCACAGTTGGAGCACGAGGAAATCTCGCGGTACTTGTCCTGGCTCGGCACCCAGACTTCCAGGTCGTAGGTCTTCACGGCGCTGAAGCCCATATCGCCGGTGCACAGGGCCAGGACACGATACGGCAGTTGCAGCAGCTGCAGGACCTTCTCGGCGTTGGCAGTCAGGCCTTCCAGCGCTTCCATCGACTTCGACGGCTCGACCACCTGGACCATCTCGACCTTGTCGAACTGGTGCTGGCGGATCATGCCGCGGGTATCGCGACCCGAGGCACCGGCTTCACTGCGGAAGCACGGGGTGTGGGCGACGAATTTCAACGGCAGTTGCTTGGGATCGAGGATCTCGCCGGCGACGATGTTGGTCAGCGACACTTCGGCGGTCGGGATCAGGTACAGATCGGCTTCGCCGTCGCGCTTGATCTTGAACAGGTCTTCCTCGAACTTCGGCAACTGGCTGGTGCCCATCAGCGCCGGCGCCTGCACCAGGTAAGGTGTGTAGGCTTCTTCGTAACCGTGCTCGCTGGTGTGCAGGTTGATCATGAACTGCGCCAGGGCGCGGTGCAGGCGGGCAATCGGGCCGCGCAGCAGGGCGAAACGGGCGCCGGACAGCTTGGCGGCGGTTTCGAAGTCCAGCCAGCCGAACTTCTCGCCCAGGGCGACGTGGTCCTGGATCGGGAAGTCGAAGGCGGTCGGCGTGCCCCAGCGGCGCACTTCGACGTTGCCGTCCTCGTCGGCACCCACCGGTACCGATTCGTGGGGCAGGTTGGGGATACCCAGCAGGATCTGGTCCAGCTCGGACTGGATGGCGTCCAGCGCGGCCTTGCCTTCCGTCAGCTCGGTGCCCATGTTTTCGACGCTGGCCATCAGCGGCGCGATGTCTTCGCCGCGCTGCTTGGCCTGGCCGATACTCTTGGAAACCGCATTGCGCTCGGCCTGCAATTGTTCGGTGCGGGTCTGCACCACCTTGCGCTGGCTTTCCAGCTCTTCGATGCGGGCGACATCGAGGCTGAAGCCACGGGAGGCCAGACGATCCGCTACGTCCTGGAGGTTGCTACGTAACAGTTTGGAATCGAGCATGTCGGTTTCTCGTTATTCAGAGTTTGGTCAAGGACAGGCCAGCCCAGGTTGCGAGCAGCCCGCCGAATACGCTCAGGGCCGCATAGCCCAGGGCCACAAGCCCCTGCCCGCTTTCCAGCAGGCGAATCGTATCCAGTGAAAAGGATGAAAAGGTGGTCAGGCCGCCAACGAATCCCACGATCAGGCCGGCGCGGATTTCCACCGGGACCTCGGGGCGCAGCAAAAACAGGCCGTAGAGCACGCCAATCACCAGGCAGCCCACGATATTAACGGCCAACGTCGCGGTATAGAAGTGCCTGGGCCAATTGGCATTGATCAGATTGCCTGCGGCAAAACGTACCAGGGTGCCGATGATGCCGGCGACGGACACCGCGATTACGGTGCGGATCACGGTTTTCTCCGTTGTCTCGGGCTCTGCCGATCCAGCGCGGCGAGGTGGTTGAGCTTCTCGCCGATCTTAAGCTCCAGCCCGCGCGGAACCGGCTGGTAGAAGGCCTGCGGCTGCAGTTCCTCGGGGAAATAGTCCTCGCCGGCGGCGTAGGCGTCGGGCTCGTCGTGGGCATAGCGATACTCCTCGCCATAGCCCAACTGCTTCATCAGCTTGGTCGGGGCGTTGCGCAGGTGCAGCGGAACTTCCAATGAGCCATGTTCGGCCGCACTGACCATGGCGGCCTTGAAGCCCATGTACACCGCGTTGCTCTTCGGCGCGCAGGCCAGGTAGGTGATGGCCTGGGCCACCGCCAGCTCGCCCTCGGGGCTGCCGAGGCGCTCCTGCACGTCCCAGGCCGCCAGGCACAGGCTCAGGGCCCGGGGGTCGGCGTTGCCGATGTCCTCGCTGGCCATGCGCACCACCCGCCGCGCCAGGTACAGCGGATCGCAGCCGCCGTCGAGCATGCGCGCGAACCAGTACAGCGCGGCATCCGGGTTGGAACCGCGAATCGACTTGTGCAGCGCGGAAATCTGGTCGTAGAAGGCTTCGCCGCCCTTGTCGAAACGCCGACGGGTATCGCCCAGCAGGCTCTGCAGCAGGTCGACGCCGATCTCGCCACCGTCTTCGGCCAGGTCCGAGGCGTTCTCCAGCAGGTTGAGCAGACGCCGTCCATCCCCATCCGCCGCCGCCAGCAGCATCTGGAAACCCTCGTCGCCCAGGCTCAACCGGCGCTTGCCCAGGCCGCGCTCTTCAGTGAGGGCACGCCGCACCAGCTTGCGCAGGGCCGCCTCGTCGAGGCTCTTGAGCACATAGACCCGCGCCCGAGACAGCAGGGCGTTGTTCAATTCGAATGAGGGGTTCTCGGTAGTGGCGCCGATAAAGATCAGCGTGCCGTCCTCGACATAGGGCAGGAACGCATCCTGCTGGGACTTGTTGAAGCGATGGACTTCGTCGACGAACAGGATCGTGCGCCGACCGTATTGCCCGGCCTGCTGCTTGGCGACTTCCACCGCCTGCCGGATCTCCTTGACCCCGGCGAGCACCGCCGACACGGTTTCGAAGTGCGCGTCCGAGACTTCCGCCAGCAGCCGCGCCAGGGTGGTCTTGCCGACCCCGGGCGGGCCCCAGAAGATCATTGAATGCAGTGCGCCCTGCTCCAGGGCTTCGCGCAACGGCTTGCCCCGGGCCAGCAGGTGCTCCTGGCCGACGTACTCATCCAGGTTGGTCGCCCGCAGACGGGCGGCCAGTGGCTGGGCGATCGGGGCACGGCTGAACAGATCCATGGGCTGCGTTTGAAACCTCTTATTCCTGGATGACGTCAGCACCCTTGGGGATGTCGAACTTGAAGCGGGCCGCATCGATCGGCTCGTTGGCCTTGACCCCAGTGAACAGCAGATTGGTGCGCTGGCCGACGCTGTCGATCAGTTGCATGTCGTTGACCAGGCCGTTGCGGAACGACAGGCGCAGGCTGTCGAACAGGGTGTCCTTGGTTTTCGGCTTGAGCACGAAGTCGATCACGCCACCGGCTTCCTTGGCAGTGATATCGAAGCTCTCGCTGATCTTCGACACGTCACCGGACAGCAGCAGCGCCGGGGTCTGGGTCAGGCGCAGGTCGAGCTTCTTGATGGTCACCTGCTCCAGGTCCGGGTCCCACAGGGTGACCTTCTGGCCATCGGAGATCATGGTCTGCTCCTGCGGCGCATCGGTGTGCCAGTAGAACAGCCCCGGGCGCTTGAGGGACATCTCGCCAGCGGTTTCCTGCAACTGGGTTCCGCTGCCATCCAGGGTCAGTTGCGAGAAACGCGCGGTGAGGGTCTGGGATTTTTCGAGCAACTGCGTCAGGCGCGCCACATCCTTCTGGTCGGCATGGGCCGACAAGGTGGTCAACGCCAGAACCGGCAACAACAGCATGCGAATGACACGCATGGGAGTCCTCATGGAATTCGTTTGAAGGATATGCCGCATGATCGCATGCGGCACGGAATCAGTCGCGCATCGGCCCGGGCGCAATCACTTCGCGCGAACCGTTGGTATTCATGGCCGTCACCACGCCGGCCATCTCCATGGCCTCGATCATCCGGGCGGCCCGGTTGTAACCGATCTTCAGCTTGCGCTGCACTGCGGAAATCGAAGCCCGGCGGCTTTCCAGGACGAACTGTACCGCTTCGTCATAGAGCGCGTCGGTTTCGGCATCCTCTTCGCCGCCACCGCCACCGCCGCCCTCGAAGCCGCTGCCGGCCTCTTCGACGCCGTTGAGGATGTCGTCGTTGTACTCCGGGGCGCCACGCAGTTTCCACGCCTCCACCACGCGGTGCACTTCATCGTCGGAAACGAAGGCGCCGTGAACACGGATCGGCAGGCTGGTACCCGGCGGCATGTAGAGCATGTCACCATGGCCCAGCAACTGCTCGGCACCGCCCTGGTCGATGATGGTCCGCGAGTCGATCTTGCTGGACACCTGGAACGCCATGCGGGTCGGGATGTTGGCCTTGATCAGGCCGGTGATCACGTCCACCGACGGCCGCTGGGTCGCCAGGATCAGGTGGATGCCGGCCGCCCGCGCCTTCTGGGCGATACGGGCAATCAGTTCCTCGACCTTCTTGCCGACGATCATCATCATGTCGGCGAATTCGTCGACCACCACCACGATGGTCGGCAACTTGGTCAGCAGCGGCGCTTCGTCGTGGATGCTTTCGCGGTTGTACAGCGGGTCCGGAATCGGTTCGCCGCGTTCCTGGGCTTCCTTGATCTTGGCGTTGAAGCCCGACAGGTTGCGCACGCCCATCTTCGCCATCAGCTTGTAGCGCCGTTCCATCTCGGCGACGCTCCAGCGCAGGGCGTTGGCGGCGTCCTTCATGTCGGTGACCACCGGGCACAGCAGGTGCGGAATGCCTTCGTAGATCGACAGTTCGAGCATCTTCGGGTCGATCATGATCAGCTTGGCGTCTTCCGGGCCGGACTTGAACAGGATCGACAGGATCATCGCGTTGACCCCTACCGACTTACCGGAACCGGTGGTACCGGCCACCAGCAGGTGCGGCATCTTCGCCAGGTCAGTGATCACCGGCTTGCCGCCGATGTCGTGGCCCAGGGCCAGGGTGACCGGCGACTTGGCGTCGTCGTATTCCGGGGTCGACAGCACCTCGCGGAAACGCACGATCTGCCGGTCCTCGTTGGGAATCTCGATACCCACCGTGGTCTTGCCGGGGATGACTTCCACCACCCGCACGCTGGTCACCGCCAGCGAGCGCGCCAGGTCCTTGGCCAGGTTGGCGATACGGCTGACCTTCACCCCGGCCGCCGGCTGGATTTCGTAACGGGTAATGACCGGGCCCGGATGGATCGAGTCCACCGACACTTCGACGCCGAACTCCTTGAGCTTGATTTCCAGCAGGTGGCCGACGGCAGCCAGGGATTCGGGAGAATGGTTGAGCTGCTTTTTCGCCGCCTCGTCGAGAATCGAGATCGGCGGCAGGGTGCCTTCGACTGCGCTGTCGACGAACAGCGGCGCCTGCTTCTCCTTTTCCACCCGCTTGCTCGGCTGTGGCGGCTTGGCCGGTGCCGGCATGATCACCGGCGGGATCTGCTTCTCGCGTTCGGACATGTGCTTGCTCAGCGCCTGTTCGCGCTCGATCAGGCGTTCCTTGGCCTTAGCCTGCTCGCGCTTGTCGGGAACGGCCGGAGCCACCACTTCGTGGACGCGGTCGTCCACCTCACGCAGTTGCGCCACCAGTTGCTTGCGCTCGGTACGGGCCGCCCACCAGCGGTTCAATGCCCCCTGGAACAGCTCGAACAGGTCGAGGGTGATCTTGCCGGTGACATCCATCACCTTGAACCACGACAGGTCGGTAAACACCGTGAGGCCGAACAGGAACAGGGCGATGAACAACAAGGTGCTGCCCTGGATATTCAGGGCATTGCGCGCCAGGTCACCCAGGCTCTCGCCCAGGGCACCGCCGGCACCGGCTGGCAGGCCGGTCGGCGAATGGAAATGGATATGCGCCAGGGCCGCGCCCGACAGCACCAGGAATACCAGGCCGATCAGGCGCCAGGAGAACAGCCAGCCACTCCACTGCCAGGGTTCGTGACGCTGGCGAAAGATCTGGTAGGTCTTGATCGCCAACAACAATGGAAATACGTAGGCGAAGTAACCCAGCACCATGAACAGGATATCGGCGCTGTAGGAGCCGGCAGGGCCGCCGAAGTTCTGCACGTCATCGATCTTGCTGTTATGACTCCAGCCCGGATCGTCCTTGCCGTAAGTCAGCAAGGCCATCATCAGGAACAGGCACAAGGCGCCGATGGCAATCAGCGCGCCTTCCTTGAGGCGATAATGCAGTTGCTGGCGCCAGAGTGGCACCACTGCTTTAGGCGGTGTTGCGGTGGATTTCTTCAAAACGCGTCTTTTCCTGCGCCCGAGGCGCGCCCAGCTGTTGATTGACGACAAAATACTGCCCACTCGGGGCCAGTAACAGTTATCCGGCAAAACCGCGGCTATTTTAAATATCAGCCCCTTATTATCGGTATTTGCCACTCCGGAAACTATCATCCTTACATGATGAACATTGTACGGGTTTGCGCGCCCGATGCCACGCCGCTGCCTCCTGGGTGTAGCATAGCCAACAGCGCTGTTCATGCCGCTCAATTTGAGCATGCATTCTCTTTTGTGACAAAGGCTTATGAGGTGTTTTTATGAACGAAGCCAAGCATTCGCGCCTGATCATTCTCGGCTCCGGGCCCGCCGGTTACAGCGCCGCCGTGTATGCCGCCCGTGCCAACCTCAAGCCTGTCGTCATCACCGGCCTGCAAGCCGGCGGTCAGTTGACCACCACCACCGAAGTCGACAACTGGCCAGGCGATGTCGAGGGCCTGACCGGGCCGGTCCTGATGGAACGCATGCAGAAACACGCCGAGCGCTTCGACACCCAGATTGTCTACGACCACATTCATACCGCGGAGTTGCAACAGCGGCCGTTCATTCTCAAGGGTGACAACGGTACCTACAGTTGCGATGCACTGATCATCGCCACCGGCGCCTCCGCCCAGTACCTGGGCCTGCCCTCCGAAGAGGCGTTTGCCGGCAAGGGTGTTTCGGCCTGTGCCACCTGCGATGGCTTTTTCTATCGCAACCAGGTGGTTGCGGTGGTCGGCGGCGGCAATACGGCGGTCGAGGAAGCCCTGTACCTGGCCAATATCGCCAGGGAGGTACACCTGGTGCACCGTCGCGACAAACTGCGCGCGGAGAAGATTCTCCAGGACAAGCTCTTCGAAAAGGCTGCCAACGGCAATATCCGCCTGCATTGGAACCAGCATCTGGACGAAGTGCTCGGCGATGCCAGCGGCGTCACCGGCGCCCGCCTGCGCGACAGCAACACCGGCGAAACCCGGGAGTTGCCGCTGGCCGGCGTGTTCATCGCCATCGGCCACAAGCCCAACACCGATCTGTTCCAAGGGCAATTGCCGATGCGCGATGGCTACCTGCTGGTGCAGGGCGGCAGCGAGGGCAATGCCACGGCAACGCAGATCCCCGGCGTGTTCGCTGCCGGCGATGTGGCCGACCACGTCTATCGCCAGGCCATCACCTCGGCGGGCGCAGGCTGCATGGCGGCGCTGGATGCCGAGAAGTACCTGGACGACAACTGACACCGAAAGGCACCGCGATCCTTGCAGGAGCGTGGCTTGCCCGCGAAGCCTTAGGCAATCTTGAGGGCGCTTTCGCGGGCAAGCCCTGTTCCCACAAGGACTGCGATGCCTGCAACAGTGTGTTTACCCGCCCTCCCCTCTTCCTTTTCAAGCCAAGAACGCCATGCTGACCTGGTTACAACGCGACAACCTGAACTTCCCACCGCTGGCCAAGGCCATGCGCGAACCCAATGGCCTGCTGGCAGCCGGCGGCGATCTGTCCGCCGAACGGCTGGTCCAGGCCTACCGCCATGGCTGCTTCCCTTGGTTTTCCGAAGGCCAGCCGATCCTCTGGTGGTCGCCGGACCCGCGCACCGTGCTGTTTCCTGACGAACTGCACGTTTCCCGCAGCCTGGCCAAGCTGTTGCGCCAGCGGCGCTACCAGGTCACCTTCGATCGCGACTTCGCCGCAGTCATCCGCGCCTGCGCGGCACCCCGCGCCTACGCCGACGGCACCTGGATCACCGAAGCGATGCAGAACGCCTACCTGCAACTGCACGAACGCGGGTTTGCCCATTCGGTCGAGGTCTGGGACCAGGGTGAGCTGGTCGGCGGCCTCTATGGCCTGGCGATGGGCCAGCTGTTTTTCGGCGAGTCCATGTTCAGCCGTGCCGACAATGCCTCCAAAGTCGGCTTCGCCACCCTGGTCAGCCACCTCAAGGAGGCGGGTTTCGTGCTGATCGACTGCCAGATGCCGACCCACCATCTGCACAGCTTCGGCGCCCGGGCGATTGCACGTAGCGAATTCGCCCGTTATCTGCAGGAACACCTCGACCAACCCAACAGCGCGTCCTGGCAAGCGCCGCTGTAGAGCCGGCAAACCGGAAAATCACACGACAATCAAGTAACCTTCATACAGCGCCTAGGCGTGTTTTCCCAGGCTGGCTTACACTTGATTCAATGCAATTCAAAGCTTAATCCCGAGGGTTGATCATGACCGAGCTGGCGCGTTTGAAGTTTTATGCCACTCAACCCCACTCTTGCAGCTATCTGCCCGAGGAGCAGGCGACTACGCTGTTCCTCGATCCTAGCCAGCCCATGGACGTGCATGTCTACGCAGACCTGTCGGAAATGGGTTTCCGTCGTAGCGGCGACCACCTCTACCGGCCCCACTGCCAGAACTGCAACGCCTGCGTACCGGCACGCATTCCTGCGGCGCAGTTCCTGCCCAACCGCCAGCAGAAACGCATTCTCAAGCGCAACATGGACCTGGAAGTACGTGCCGCCAAGCCGCAGTTCAGCGAAGAGTACTTCGACCTGTACCGCCGCTACATCGAGCAACGCCATGCCGATGGCGACATGTACCCGCCCAGCCGGGACCAGTTCTCGACCTTCCTGGTGCGCGACCTGCCCTTCTCCCGGTTCTACGAGTTTCGCCTGCAGGGGCGGCTGGTCGGCGTGGCGGTGACCGACCTGCTGCCCAACGGCCTGTCGGCGGTGTACACTTTCTACGAACCGGAGGAAGAACGTCGCAGCCTGGGGCGCTACGCCATTCTCTGGCAGATCGGCGAAACCCTGCGCCTGGGCCTGGATGCGGTCTATCTCGGGTACTGGATCAAGAACTGCAAGAAGATGAACTACAAGACCCAGTACCGGCCAATCGAACTGCTGATCAATCAGCGCTGGGTCACACTCAACTGAGTACATCCCCGCCAAAGCCCCTTCCATTCCAGTGGTAAAGCCCGCTGGAATCGGCCGGTTATTTTCGCTCGAAAGCACTAACCTCTTGGCGTGCAGGTGCTTTTTCGGGCACAATGCACGCCGCTTTTGCCTGGCGCAGTTGCACCGGGCCATTCACTGGACACCGAGGGCTTTACTGCATGTCGAAAGAAGACAGCTTCGAAATGGAAGGCACTGTCGTCGACACCCTGCCAAACACCATGTTTCGCGTGGAATTGGAAAATGGGCACGTCGTAACCGCGCATATCTCCGGCAAGATGCGCAAGAACTACATTCGTATTCTTACCGGTGACAAAGTGCGCGTCGAGCTGACGCCCTACGACTTGAGCAAAGGGCGCATCACCTACCGCGCTCGTTAATCAGGTCGATACAAGACGCCCGGCATTGCCGGGCGTTTTTGTTTGCGCGGGTTGGGATAGTGGCCAGCCTTTGAAGGCAATGTCGATGCCACTGACGTCTTCGCGGGCAAGCCCGGCTCCTACAGGAATGTGTCGTACGCGAGCGCGGGCACGACGATGAACCGTAGGAGCCGGGCTTGCCCGCGAAAAGGCCGGCGCAAGCAACACCCGATACAAACAAAAACGCCCGGCTAAGCCGGGCGTTTTTGCATGACAGCCTTGCATCAAGCCATTTCAGCGGTGGTCTCGAAGTCGAAGGTCAGCTCGCCATCCTTGATGTCGATGTGCACCACACCGCCATGCTCGGACAACTCGCCAAACAGGATCTCCTCGGCCAACGGACGCTTGATCTTGTCCTGGATCAGGCGCGCCATCGGACGTGCCCCCATGGCCGAATCGTAACCGCCCTCGGCCAGCCAGCTGCGGGCCGCATCGGTGACTTCCAGCTGTACGCGCTTGTCTTCCAGCTGCGCCTGCAGTTCGGTAAGGAACTTGTCCACCACGCTCTTGATGACCTCGTGGCTGAGGCGACCAAACTGGATGATGGTGTCCAGACGGTTGCGGAACTCCGGCGTGAAGCTCTTCTTGATCACTTCCATGGCATCGGACGAATGATCCTGGTGAGTGAAGCCGATCGACGCCCGGGCCGCGGTTTCGGCACCGGCGTTGGTGGTCATGATCAGGATCACGTTGCGGAAGTCGGCCTTGCGCCCGTTGTTATCGGTCAGGGTACCGTGGTCCATGACCTGCAGCAGCAGGTTGAAGACTTCCGGGTGAGCCTTCTCGATCTCGTCGAGCAGCAGCACGCAATGCGGCTGCTTGGTGATGGCCTCGGTCAGCAGGCCACCCTGGTCGAAACCGACATAACCCGGAGGCGCACCGATCAGGCGCGACACGGTATGACGCTCCATGTACTCGGACATGTCGAAACGCACCAGCTCGATGCCCATCGCCTTGGCCAGCTGCCGTGCCGCCTCGGTCTTGCCGACGCCGGTAGGGCCGGCGAACAGGAACGAACCGACCGGCTTGTCCGGCGACTTCAGCCCGGCACGGGACAGCTTGATGGCGGTCGACAGCGAGTCGATGGCCGCATCCTGGCCGAACACGGTGAGCTTGAGGTCGCGCTCGAGGTTGCGCAGCAGTTCCTTGTCGGAACTGGTGACGTGCTTCGGCGGAATCCGCGCGATTTTCGCGACGATATCCTCGACCTGCGGCACATCGATGCGCTTGACGCGCTTGTCCGCCGGCTGCAGACGCTGGAAGGCGCCCGCCTCGTCGATGACGTCGATGGCCTTGTCCGGCATATGCCGGTCATTGATGTAGCGCGATGCCAGCTCGGCCGCCGCACGCAGCGCCTCTTCGCTGTATTCGATATTGTGGTGCTGCTCGAAACGCCCTTTCAGGCCGCGCAGGATACCGATGGTGTCCTCGACCGAGGGCTCGGTCACATCGACCTTCTGGAAACGCCGTGCCAGCGCACGGTCCTTCTCGAAGATGCCGCGGAATTCCTGGAAGGTGGTCGAGCCGATGCAACGGATATCACCCGAGGACAGCAGCGGCTTGAGCAGGTTCGAGGCATCCATGACGCCGCCGGAAGCGGCACCGGCACCGATGATGGTGTGGATTTCGTCGATGAACAGGATCGCCTGCGGACGCTTTTTCAGCTCGCCGAGCAGCGCCTTGAAGCGCTTCTCGAAGTCGCCGCGGTACTTGGTACCGGCCAGCAGGGCGCCCAGGTCGAGGGAGTAGACCACACTGCTCGCCAGCAGGTCGGGCACCTGGTTGTCGACGATGCGCTTGGCCAGGCCTTCGGCGATCGCGGTCTTGCCGACGCCCGCCTCACCGACCAGCAACGGGTTGTTCTTGCGCCGCCGGGCGAGGATCTGCGCCACGCGCTCGACCTCGTGCTCGCGCCCGACCAGTGGATCGATACGCCCCTGGCGCGCCAGCTCGTTGAGGTTGCTGGCATACGCATCCAGTGGGTTGCCTGAAGATGAAGACTCACCGCCCTCTTCGTCCTGCATATCCTGCTCGCTTTCGGAGTGATCGCCATGCCCTGGCACCTTGGAGATGCCATGGGCGATGTAGTTGACGACATCGATACGCGCAACGCTTTGCTGCTTGAGCAGGAACACCGCCTGGCTTTCCTGCTCGCTGAAGATAGCGACGAGCACGTTGGCACCCGTCACCTCACGCTTACCGGAGCTCTGCACATGGAACACGGCCCGCTGCAGGACACGCTGGAAACCCAGGGTCGGCTGGGTCTCGCGATCTTCGTCATGCACGGGGATCAACGGCGTGGTGGAGTCGATGAACTCCTGCAGGTCGTGCTTGAGTTTGTCGAGGTTCGCACCGCAGGCCCGTAGGACGGTAGCGGCTGCCTCGTTATCCAAAAGGGCCAGCAAAAGGTGCTCGACCGTCATGAATTCATGACGCTTCGAACGAGCCTCCTTGAAGGCAAGATTGAGGGTGACTTCGAGCTCGCGGTTTAACATAGTTCACCTCATACCCAACTGGTCGGCGTTAACCGTCCTTCTCGATTTCACAGAGTAGCGGATGCTGGCTTTCCCTGGCGTACTGGTTGACCTGCATGGCCTTTGTCTCGGCGATGTCGCGGGTAAACACTCCACATACTGCCCGTCCTTCCGTGTGAACCGCCAGCATGACCTTGGTGGCCAGCTCGCGATTCAAGTTAAAAAACACCTCGAGCACTTCGACGACGAAATCCATCGGTGTGTAGTCATCATTGAACAACACCACCTTGTACATCGGTGGCGCCTGCAACGCAGGTTTCGCCTCCTGCATGGCAACGCCCGAGCCGTCGTCGTGGAAATCCGGGCGATCCTGATTGAATGTTAGTCGAATCTGGCTGATTGCATGCATGGAAAGAAAGGTTCGTCAGTTGAGCAAATACAGTGATGGGGACAATCCGGCCCATTTCAAGACTGACCGAATGGTCACCTTGACTATCGGCAAATCGGTGTTACAACCAATAGAGACCAGATTGGGTAATAAAGGTCCATATCGTCAACCATTTTTCTGGTTCACGCAGTGAAGGATGAACTGGATGATACTCCAGTGATGGGGTCGTTTGCAGAGGGATATGAGCATGCCGAGCGGTAAGGTCAAGTGGTTCAACAACGCCAAGGGCTATGGTTTCGTCCTGGAAGAAGGCAAGGATGAAGACTTGTTTGCCCACTATTCAGCCATCCAGATGGACGGCTACAAAACCCTCAAGGCTGGCCAGGCCGTAAGCTTTGAGATCATCCAGGGCCCCAAAGGTCTGCATGCGGTCAACATACAGAGCGCTGCCGTAGTGACCCCAACCGATGACAAAGCATTGGTTTCCAAGAGCAAGGCGAACAACGTCAGCGCCTGAGTCATCTCACAGAAACATCCAGCTATAAAAAAAGCCCGATTCAAGGATTTGAACCGGGCTTTTTTTATCGCCAATCCGTCTTACATGTGCGCGATCAGCGCGTCACCGAAACCGGACGACGAAACGAGCTTGGCCCCCTCCATCAGACGCTCGAAGTCATAGGTCACGGTCTTGGCCCCGATGGCGCCATTGGTACCCTTGATGATCAGGTCGGCAGCCTCGGTCCAGCCCAGGTGACGCAGCATCATTTCCGCGGAGAGGATCAGCGAGCCGGGGTTGACCTGGTCCTTGCCGGCATACTTCGGCGCGGTACCATGGGTGGCCTCGAACATGGCCACGGTGTCGGACAGGTTGGCGCCCGGCGCAATGCCGATACCGCCCACCTCGGCCGCCAGGGCGTCGGACAGGTAGTCACCGTTCAGGTTGAGGGTCGCGATCACGTCATATTCGGCCGGACGCAGCAGGATCTGCTGGAGCATGGCATCGGCGATGGCATCCTTGACCACCACGTTGCGCCCGGTCTTGGGGTTCTTGAACTGCATCCACGGGCCACCGTCGAGCAGGGTCGCGCCGAACTCCTCGGCCGCCACCTCATAGGCCCATTCCTTGAAGGCACCTTCGGTGAACTTCATGATGTTGCCCTTGTGGACGATGGTCAGCGACTTGCGATCGTTGTCGACCACATATTGCAGGGCCTTGCGCGCCAGGCGCTTGGTGCCTTCCTTCGACACCGGCTTGACGCCGATACCGCAGTCCTGGTCGAAACGGATCTTGGTCACGCCCATTTCTTCCTTGAGGAACTTGATGACCTTGTTCGCTTCCGGCGAACCGGCCTTCCACTCGATCCCGGCATAGATGTCCTCGGAGTTCTCGCGGAAGATCGTCATGTCGACATCGCCGGGCTTTTTCACCGGGCTCGGCACGCCCTCGAACCAGCGCACCGGGCGCAGGCAGACATACAGGTCGAGTTGCTGGCGCAGGGCCACGTTGAGCGAACGGATACCGCCACCCACCGGCGTGGTCAGCGGACCCTTGATGGAAACCACATAGTCCTTGACCGCGTCCAGGGTTTCCTGGGGCAGCCAGGTGTCCTGGTCATAGACCTGGGTGGCCTTTTCGCCGGCATAGACTTCCATCCATGAGATCTTGCGCTTGCCGCCGTAAGCCTTTTCGACAGCCGCATCGACGACCTTGATCATCACCGGGCTGATGTCGACGCCAATACCGTCACCTTCGATGAAAGGGATGATCGGGTGATCAGGAACATTGAGAGAGTGGTCTGCGTTGACGGTGATTTTGTCACCGACGGCTGGAACCTGAATCTTCTTGTATCCCATGTTGTACTCCATCTATGGATTGAACATCTGGCTGCGTTCGAGCGTACCCCAGTTAAATGTAGACGGAAACCTCGCCCCCACCCATTTCCCCTGAAAAGCGGCAAGTTCGCGGCGTACAAGCTTGAAATCAAAGGGAAAAGCGCCAATCTCCAGCACCAGACGCTCATCGGCGGGGCAACTGCGGGTGCGACCTTTAGACCAATGGACGAAAAGAGTTGGGCATGAACGCTCGGCGTTTTGCCAGCAACCTATGTATACTCGCGCCGCTGACCACAGGGTCACGATGGCCGACGCCTCTGTTACAGGAAATGTAGCCAGGAACTGCCGCCCAGAGCCGGGCTGTTACCGCAGCCCGACCGCTTGACGCTCGACTGATGCACCCAACATCACCGCGAAGAAACTTCGATTTTCGACTCATGGACGACTTTGAACGAACGCGCTTATCCGGCGCACCTCGAGTTAGTTTCTGCGCATGCTTTAGCAAAGAAGAGAGTTAATCCGAATATGCCCACCCGCTCGAAGATCATCTACACCTTTACCGACGAAGCTCCCGCCCTCGCCACCTATTCACTGTTGCCTATCGTAGAGGCCTTCACCGCTTCGGCTGATATCGCCGTGGAAACCCGCGACATCTCCCTGGCCGGACGCATTCTCGCCAGCTTCCCCGAGCAGCTGGGTGCCAAAGCAGTGCCGGACCACCTCGCCGAACTCGGCGAACTGGCCATCACCCCTGAAGCCAACATCATCAAGCTGCCGAACATCAGCGCCTCGGTACCGCAGCTGCAGGCCGCGATCAAGGAATTGCAGGCCCAGGGCTTCAACGTTCCGGACTACCCGGAAACCGTGACCAACGATGCCGAGAAAGACGCTCGCGCCCGTTACGACAAGGTCAAGGGCAGCGCCGTGAACCCGGTTCTGCGCGAAGGCAACTCCGACCGCCGCGCACCGCTGTCGGTCAAGAACTACGCCCGCAAGCACCCGCACAAGATGGGCGCCTGGGCTGCCGACTCCAAGTCCCACGTTGCCCACATGAACAGCGGTGACTTCTACGGCAGCGAGAAGGCTGCACTGATCGAAGCCGCAGGCAGCGTCAAGATCGAGCTGATCGCCCAGGACGGCAGCACCAGCGTCCTGAAAGAGAAGACCAGCGTCCAGGCCGGCGAGATCCTCGACTGCGCCGTGATGAGCAAGAACGCCCTGCGCAGCTTCATCGCCGCTGAAATCGAAGCCGCCAAGAACGAAGGCGTGCTGCTGTCGGTTCACCTGAAGGCGACCATGATGAAGGTCTCCGACCCGATCATGTTCGGCCAGATCGTGGCCGAGTACTACAAGGACGCCCTGGCCAAGAACGCCGAAGTCCTGGAGCAGATCGGCTTCAACCTGAACAACGGTATCGGCGACCTGTACGCCCGTATCAAGACCCTGCCAGCCGAGCAGCAGGCCCAGATCGAAGCGGACATCCAGGCGGTCTACGCCGTTCGCCCAGCCCTGGCCATGGTCAACTCCGACAAGGGCATCACCAACCTGCACGTGCCGAGCGACGTCATCGTCGACGCCTCGATGCCAGCCATGATCCGTGACTCCGGCAAGATGTGGGGCACCGACGGCCAGTTGCACGACACCAAGGCCGTGATCCCGGATCGCTGCTACGCCACCATCTACCAGGCGGTGATCGAGGACTGCAAGGCCAACGGCGCCTTCGACCCGACCACCATGGGCAGCGTGCCGAACGTCGGCCTGATGGCGAAGAAAGCCGAAGAATACGGCTCCCACGACAAGACCTTCCAGATCAAGGCCAACGGCGTGGTCCGCGTGACCGACAGCACCGGTCGCACCCTGCTGGAACAGAACGTCGAAGCCGGCGACATCTTCCGCATGTGCCAGACCAAGGACGCGCCGATCCAGGACTGGGTCAAACTGGCCGTCAACCGTGCCCGCGCCAGCAGCACCCCGGCGATCTTCTGGCTCGACCCGCTGCGTGCCCACGACGGCGTGGTGATCGAGAAGGTCCAGGCCTACCTGAAAGACCACGACACCACTGGCCTGGACATCCAGATCATGTCGCCGGTCGACGCGATGAAGGCCACCCTGGCCCGCACCCGCGCCGGCAAGGACACCATCTCGGTGACCGGCAACGTGCTGCGTGACTACCTGACCGACCTGTTCCCGATCATGGAGCTGGGCACCAGCGCCAAGATGCTGTCGATCGTCCCGCTGATGAATGGCGGCGGCCTGTTCGAAACCGGCGCCGGCGGTTCGGCGCCGAAGCACGTGCAGCAACTGCTGGAAGAAAACTTCCTGCGCTGGGACTCCTTGGGTGAGTTCCTGGCCCTGGCCGCTTCCCTGGAGCACCTGGGCGTGAACTACAACAACCCGAAAGCGCTGGTGCTGTCCAAGACCCTGGACCAGGCCACCGGCCAGTTCCTCGACAACAACAAGTCGCCATCGCGTAAAGTCGGCAACATCGACAACCGCGGCAGCCACTTCTACCTGGCGCTGTACTGGGCTCAGGCCCTGGCCGCCCAGACCGAGGACGCTGCCCTGCAGGCCCAGTTCGCGCCTCTGGCGAAAACCCTGAGCGAGAACGAGGCAAAAATCGTTGCCGAGCTCAACGCCGTACAGGGCAAGCCAGTCGACATCGGCGGTTACTACCACGCCAGCGCCGAGCTGATCAGCCAGGCCATGCGCCCGAGCGCCACCCTGAACGCGGCGATCGCGGCACTGGTGTAAGCTCTCCGGCAAGACCACAAGCCCCGGCCCCGTGCCGGGGTTTGTGTTTACCGCCCTGTAGGAGCGTGGCTTGCCCGCGAAGGCGGTCTCAAGGCCGCTAAAAGCTTCGCGGGCAAGCCACGCTCCTACAGGGGCCGCGCAGCCCTTATAGATAGGCGAGAAGGAACCGATCTTATGGAATGGCAACCCCACATCACCGTCGCCACCGTCATCGAGGACCAGGGCCGTTTCCTGTTCGTCGAAGAACGGCAGGACGGCCATGTCGTCTTCAATCAGCCGGCCGGCCACCTCGATCCGAACGAAAGCCTGATCGAAGCCGCCCTGCGCGAAACCCTGGAGGAAACCGGCTGGGACGTCGAGCTCAGCGGCGTGATCGGCCTCTATCTGTACACCGCGCCGAGCAACGGCGTGACCTACCAGCGCGTATGCTTCGCCGGCAAACCACTGCGCCAGCGGCCCGACTATCAGTTGGACCACGGCATCATCGGTCCGCGCTGGCTGACTCGCGACGAGTTGCTGGCCCTGCGCCCGCAGTGGCGCAGCGAGCTGATCATCCGTTGTGTCGACGATTATCTCGCCGGCCCATTGCACAGTCTCGAACTGATCCGCCCTTCCCTTTAGCCTTGAAGGCCAGGGCCTGTTAGAATCGCGTCCTTTTTCGAAGACACTCATTGAATCCCTATGCGTGATCCTACTGCCACCGCCCCAGAAAACCTGCGCGTCATCGTCGGCATGTCCGGCGGCGTGGACTCTTCCGTTTCCGCCGTACTGCTCATGGAGCAGGGTTACCAGGTGGAAGGCCTGTTCATGAAGAACTGGGAGGAGGACGACGGTACGGAGTACTGCACCGCCATGGACGATCTGGCGGACGCCCAGGCCGTGTGCGACAAGATCGGTATCAAGCTGCACACCGCCAACTTTGCCGCCGAATACTGGGACAACGTGTTCGAACATTTCCTGGCCGAGTACAAGGCCGGGCGTACGCCGAACCCGGACATCCTCTGCAACCGCGAAATCAAGTTCAAGGCGTTCCTCGACTACGCCCTGAGCCTGGGCGCCGACCTGATCGCCACCGGCCACTACGTGCGCCGCCGCGATATCGACGGCCGCACCGAGCTGCTCAAGGGCCTGGACCCGAACAAGGACCAGAGCTACTTCCTGCACGCCGTCGGCGGCGAACAGATCGCCAAGACCCTATTCCCGGTCGGCGAGCTGGAAAAACCGGCGGTGCGCGCCATCGCCGAAAAACACGGCCTGGCCACCGCGAAGAAAAAGGACTCCACCGGTATCTGCTTCATCGGCGAGCGGCGCTTCAGCGACTTCCTCAAGCAGTACCTGCCGGCCCAGCCCGGCGAGATCAAGACCACCGACGGTGAAGTGATCGGCCGCCACCACGGCCTGATGTACCACACCATCGGCCAGCGCCAGGGCCTGGGCATCGGCGGCCTGAAGGACGCAGGCGACGAGCCGTGGTACGTGCTGCGCAAGGACCTGGAACACAACGAACTGATCGTCGGCCAGGGCAACGAACACCCGTGGCTGTTCTCCGGCGCCCTGCTCGCCTCGGAAATCTACTGGGTCAACCCGATCGACCTGAGCAGCCCGCGCAAGCTGACGGCGAAAGTCCGCTATCGCCAGGGCGACCAGCATTGCACCCTGCAAAAGACTGCCGACGGCTATCGTGCGGTGTTCGACGAACCTCAGCGCGCGGTCACTCCCGGCCAGTCCGTGGTGTTCTACGATGGCGAAGTCTGCCTCGGCGGCGGCGTCATCGAAGTGGCCGAACCGTCGGCTGACGGAGCACGCCCATGAGCCCGATCCAGGAGCAGTTGACCGCCCTGGGCGGCGTGTTTCTCGCGGCGGTGCTGGTGGACCGGATCGCCAAGACCGGCCAGTCCAGCGAAGCCGGCGTCAGTTGCATGCTCGGCAGCCTGCTGATTCGCGACCCCAAGGACACCCTGGAGGTCTACGGCGGCGACGACATCAACCTGCGCGACGGCTATCGCGCCCTGATCGGCGCCCTCGAACGCGACCCGAGCGCCCTGCAACGCGAGCCGCTGCGCTACGCCCTGTCGATGCTCGGCCTGGAGCGCCAGCTGGCCAAGCGCGAGGACATGCTGGAAACCATCGGCAAGCGTCTGCCGCAGATCCAGTCCCAGGTCGAACACTTCGGCCCGGCCCACGAAAACGTGGTGGCGGCCTGCGGCGCACTGTACCAGGACACCCTCAGCACACTGCGCCAACGCATCCAGGTGCATGGCGACATGCGCAACCTGCAACAGCCGAGCAATGCCTCGAAAATCCGTGCCCTGCTGCTGGCCGGTATCCGTTCGGCCCGCCTCTGGCGCCAACTGGGCGGCCATCGCTGGCAGCTGGTGATCAGCCGCCGCAAGCTGCTCAAGGAACTCTATCCGTTGATGCGTAGCGCCTGAGGCCATCGACGGAGCTTAAAAGCGCGATACGCCGGTCAGTTCGCAACGGACCGGCGGATTTTTTCATGTATGATACGCGCCCCATTTCGTTGCCTGACTGTCCGAGAACACCCCATGCAGCTCTCTTCGCTCACTGCGGTTTCCCCTGTTGACGGCCGCTACGCCGGCAAAACCCAGGCCCTGCGCCCTATTTTCAGTGAGTACGGCCTGATCCGTGCCCGCGCCCTGGTGGAAGTCCGCTGGCTCCAGCGCCTGGCCGCCCACCCGGCCATCACCGAAGTCCCGGCGTTCTCCGCCGAAGCCAACGCCGTGCTCAACACCCTGGCCGAAAACTTCGCCCTGGAGCACGCCGAGCGCGTCAAAGAGATCGAGCGCACCACCAACCACGACGTCAAGGCCATCGAGTACCTGCTCAAGGAGCAGGCCGCCAAGCTGCCTGAACTGGCCGCCGTCAGCGAATTCATCCACTTCGCCTGCACCAGCGAGGACATCAACAACCTGTCCCACGCCCTGATGCTGCGCGAAGGCCGCGACGACGTGCTGCTGCCGCTGATGCGCCAGATCGCCGAAGCCATCCGTGAGCTGGCCCGCCGCTTCGCCGCCGTGCCGATGCTGTCGCGCACCCACGGCCAGCCCGCTTCGCCGACCACCCTGGGCAAGGAACTGGCGAACGTCGTCTACCGCCTGGAGCGCCAGATCGCCCAGGTGGCCGCCGTGCCACTGCTGGGCAAGATCAACGGCGCCGTGGGCAACTACAACGCCCACCTGTCGGCCTACCCACAAGTCGACTGGGAAGCCAACGCCCGCGCCTTCATCGAGGACGAACTGGGCCTGGTGTTCAACCCCTACACCACACAGATCGAACCGCACGACTACATCGCCGAGCTGTTCGACGCGATCGCCCGCTTCAACACCATCCTGATCGACTTCGACCGCGACATCTGGGGCTACATCTCCCTGGGTTACTTCAAGCAGAAGACCATCGCCGGCGAAATCGGCTCCTCGACCATGCCGCACAAGGTCAACCCGATCGACTTCGAAAACTCCGAAGGCAACCTGGGTATCGCCAACGCTCTGTTCCAGCACCTGGCCAGCAAGCTGCCGATCTCCCGCTGGCAGCGGGACCTGACCGACTCCACCGTACTGCGCAACCTCGGTGTCGGCTTTGCCCACAGCGTGATCGCCTACGAAGCCAGCCTCAAGGGCATCGGCAAGCTGGAGATCAACGAGCAGAAGATCGCCGCCGACCTGGACGCCTGCTGGGAAGTCCTGGCCGAGCCGATCCAGACCGTGATGCGTCGCTACAACATCGAAAACCCGTACGAAAAGCTGAAAGAACTGACCCGTGGCAAAGGCATCAGCCCTGAAGCCCTGCAGACTTTCATCGACGGCCTCGACATGCCTGCCGACGCCAAGGCCGAGCTGAAACAACTGACCCCGGCCAACTACATCGGCAACGCCGTGGCCCAGGCCCAGCGTATCTGATCGTACGGCACCCGCTCTGAACGCCCGGCTGAGCCGGGCGTTTTTATTCCAGTCTGAAAAATACGATTTTTCAATAGGTTACACATGAATCCTGATACTCCTCTGCAACTTCTGGGCGGGCTCACCGCCCGGGAATTCCTGCGCGACTACTGGCAAAAGAAACCGCTGCTGATCCGCCAGGCGATTCCCGACTTCGAAAGCCCGATCGACGCTGACGAACTGGCCGGCCTGGCCCTGGAAGAAGAAGTCGAATCGCGCGTGATCATCGAGCATGGCGAACGTCCGTGGGAACTGCGCCGCGGTCCGTTTTCCGAGGACGCCTTCAGCCAGTTGCCGGAACGTGAGTGGACCCTGCTGGTGCAGGCGGTCGACCAGTTCGTCCCGGAAGTCGCCGAGCTGCTGGAGCATTTCCGCTTCCTGCCGAGCTGGCGGATCGACGATGTGATGATCAGCTTCGCCGCCCCGGGTGGCAGCGTCGGCCCGCACTTCGACAACTACGACGTGTTCCTGCTGCAGGGCAAGGGCAAGCGCCACTGGAAGATCGGCCAGATGTGCGATTCCGAAAGCACCCTGCTGGAGCACGCCGACCTGCGCATCCTCGCCGACTTCGAGGAAACCGAGGGTTGGGTGCTGGAACCGGGCGACATGCTCTATCTGCCACCACGCCTGGCCCACTGCGGCGTCGCCGTGGACGACTGCATGACCTACTCGGTGGGTTTCCGCGCCCCAAGCGCCGCTGAAGTGCTGACCCACTTCACCGACTTCCTCAGCCAGTTCCTGCCGGACGAAGAGCGCTACACCGATGCCGACGCCCAGCCGGCGGTCGACCCGCACCAGATTCAGCACGACGCCCTCGACCGCCTCAAGAGCCTGCTGGCCGAGCACATGAGCGACGAGCGCCTGCTGCTGACCTGGTTCGGCCAGTTCATGACCGAGCCACGCTACCCGGAACTGGTGGTCGGCCCGGAACTGGAAGAAGAAGACCTGCTCGCCGGCCTGGAGCACGGTGCCATACTGATTCGTAACCCGAGTGCACGCCTGGCCTGGTCGGAAGTCGACGACGACCTGCTGCTGTTCGCCAGCGGCCAGAGCCGTTACCTGCCAGGCAAGCTGCGCGAGCTGCTGAAGATGATCTGTGCAGCCGAAGCCCTGCACATCGACAACCTCGGCCCATGGCTGGCGGACGAGGATGGACGCAGCCTGCTGTGCGAGCTGGTCAAACAAGGAAGCGTGGGATTTGCCGATGAATAGAATTCACGTACGTGTCGCGGACTGGCAAAAGGATAACGCCGAGATTCGGCGCATTCGTGAGTCGGTGTTCATTGCCGAACAAGCTGTACCCCCGGAGCTGGAGTGGGACGCGGAGGACGCCGCAGCGGTGCATTTCCTCGCCTACGAAGGCGACTTCCCGATCGGCACCGCCCGCCTGCTCCCAGACGGGCAGATCGGCCGCGTCTCGGTGCTGCGCGACTGGCGCGGCCTGAAGGTCGGCGACGCGCTGCTGCAGGCAGTGATCGGCGAAGCGGAGAAGCGTGGCCTCAAGCAGCAGATGCTCAGCGCCCAGGTGCAGGCCACGGCGTTCTACGAACGCCATGGCTTCAGCATCGTCAGCGAGGAGTTTCTCGAAGCCGGGATTCCCCACGTCGACATGGTTCGCGGCGCGGCCTGACGCCCTGCAGTTGCGGAACCGGTAAAAACGCCCCGTCATCGGGGCGTTTTGCTGTGCGCCATTCAATTTGCCGCCTGCCGCGCCGAGAAACTGTCAAACTCAATGCATCACACTCATGTGCATTGCCCAGTCAAACGCGGAGATAACGGACATGTCCCTACGCACCCTCTTCACCGGCCTGCTGCTGGCCTGCACCTTCAGCGCCCAGGCGGCCACCGAGCTGATCCCCCTGAACTACCGCACCAGCAGTGACCTGCTGCCGGTCGCACAGAACTTCCTCGGCCAGGACGGCAAGGTCAGCGCCTACCAGAACCAGCTGATCGTCAACGCCGAACCGCGCAAGATCGGCGAACTGCGCGAATTCATCGGGCAACTGGACAAACCGGCCCGGCGCCTGCTGATCAGCGTCGACACCAGCGAAAACAACGACCAGGGTACCCAGGGCTACTCGATCAACGGCCAGGGCCAGACCCGCATCATCAGCCGCAGCACCGACAGCCGCGACGGTGGCATCCAGCAGATCCAGGCCAGCGAAGGCACCCCGGCACTGATCCAGATCGGCCAGAGCGTGCCGCTGACCAGCAGCACCGGCCAACTCGACATCTACGGCCGCCCGCAAACCCAGACCCAGTATCGCAACGTCACCCAGGGGTTCTACGTCACCGCCAGCGTCACCGGAAACATCGTTCACCTGGCCATCAGTACCAATCGTGACCGGATGAGCCAGGAGCGTCAGGATGTAGTGAACGTACAAAGTACCGACACAACGGTCAGCGGACCGCTCGGCGAATGGATCACCCTGGCCGGCGTCAACGGCCAGAGCCAGGCCGACCGCAAGGCTCTAACCCGCAGCTACTCTACCTCGAACCGTAACGACATGACTTTGCGGGTGAAAGTCGACAGCCTGGACTGAAGCACCGAAAACTGACTGTCCAGTCGTATTAGACCAAAGATGTAGTGCTTTGAAAAAAGCACTACAAAACGTTTGACGCGCCCAAAAACCGAAGGCATGATGGCCTCGCTCCCGCTAATCAGGGGCCCTGGCAAGGGCCTTCGGATCGCCGCTCTAACTCACCCACCTGAGCCGATTCGTGTCTGTACCGCCCACAAGGCGCGTTTGACGAGATTGCGACTGGAACGAAGTTGTCCCGAGGGACGGAAGCGTAATCAGGTAGAACGGCAATACCCGCAAAGCCAGCATGAGGCCCACGACGCCCCGCTGCGCCCCAAGGATCGCCCTCGCCCGCTCGTCTCCCCCTTGAGCCCATCGTTCACCCGTCGCATTTCCCGCCAGACCCGACTCGACCGCCTGAGCTTCTGGTCGGCGCGCAGCCTCTGCTCAAGCCTTTTCAGGTGCGGGCACGCAGTGGAGCAAGGAACTTTCCACAAAAGATCGACTTTTGATAGAAGACGCGACGAGGTTTATGTCCATGGCACTGACACGCGAACAGCAAATTGCAGCCCTTGAAAAAGACTGGGCTGAAAACCCGCGCTGGAAAGGCGTGACTCGCACCTACACCGCCGCTGACGTGGTTCGTCTGCGTGGCTCGATCCAGCCTGAGCACACCCTGGCCCGCCTGGGTGCCGAGAAGCTCTGGAAGCTGGTCACCCAGGGTGCCAAGCCATCCTTCCGTCCGGATAAGGATTTCGTCAACTGCATGGGTGCCCTGACCGGCGGCCAGGCCGTGCAACAGGTCAAGGCCGGTATCCAGGCGATCTACCTGTCGGGCTGGCAAGTGGCTGCGGACAACAACTCCGCCGAATCCATGTACCCCGACCAGTCGCTGTACCCGGTCGACTCGGTACCGACCGTGGTCAAGCGCATCAACAACTCGTTCCGCCGTGCCGACCAGATCCAGTGGAAATCCGGCAAGAACCCGGGTGACGAAGGCTACATCGACTACTTCGCCCCGATCGTGGCCGACGCCGAAGCCGGTTTCGGCGGCGTACTGAACGCCTACGAGCTGATGAAGAGCATGATCGAGGCGGGCGCCGCCGGCGTGCACTTCGAAGACCAGCTGGCTTCGGTGAAAAAATGCGGCCACATGGGTGGCAAGGTGCTGGTACCGACCCAGGAAGCCGTACAGAAGCTGGTCGCTGCGCGCCTGGCAGCCGACGTCGCCGGCGTACCGACCATCATCCTGGCCCGTACCGACGCGAACGCCGCTGACCTGCTGACCTCCGACTGCGACCCTTACGACCAGCCGTTCGTCACCGGTACCCGCACCCAGGAAGGTTTCTACAAGGTCCGCGCCGGCCTCGACCAGGCCATCGCCCGCGGCCTGGCCTACGCACCGTATGCCGACCTGATCTGGTGCGAAACCGCCAAGCCGGACCTGGACGAAGCGCGCCGCTTCGCCGAAGCGATCAAGAAGGAATACCCGGACCAGATCCTGTCCTACAACTGCTCGCCTTCCTTCAACTGGAAGAAGAACCTGGACGACGCGACCATCGCCAAGTTCCAGCGCGAGCTGTCGGCCATGGGCTACAAGCACCAGTTCATCACCCTGGCCGGCATCCACAACATGTGGCACGGCATGTTCAACCTGGCGCACGACTACGCCCGCAACGACATGACCGCCTACGTGAAGCTGCAGGAGCAGGAATTCGCCGATGCCGCCAAGGGCTACACCTTCGTGGCGCACCAGCAGGAAGTCGGCACCGGCTACTTCGACGACATGACCACCGTGATCCAGGGCGGCACCTCCTCGGTGACCGCGCTGACCGGCTCGACCGAAGAAGAGCAGTTCCACTGAGTCGACCGAGCAAGCGGCCATTCCAGACCGTGTAAGACCTAACTGGAATGCCTGACAGACTGATGCCCCGACTGGTTCGGGGCATTTTTTTGCCTGGATCCTGCGCAGGGCCGGCGCCCCCCCCTTCGCGGGCAAGCCCGGCTCCTACAGAAGCAGGATCGGCGCACACAAGCCTGCAGGAGCAGGGCCTGCCCGCGAAGGGGCCGGCCTGACCGCCACAACGCCCAAACATTGACCTGGCGCAGCCTTCGATCACGACAAATCGATTAAAACGTCCCCCTTCCCGCAACTTTCAACTAGTCTCCCTATATGGCAACTAGAAACAGCCGCACTCACGAGAGCTGTTACAGTCAAAGACAAATAATATTGATTATCATTTAGAAATAGCTTTATTCGTTGCAGCCTGGATAAAACATAATTAACAAAAACCCGGCTAATGCCCGCAGTACAGGCCCTGCAGGCCCTCCAGAGGTCCCTATGTCCTTATTCCACTAAATAATTTCGCTATAGAAAATTTACTTGCCAGGTGTTTACCCATAAAATCACCCGGATTGATGGCGCTGCGACATATCGTCACTGCCTTGTTACTTTTTCAAGCTCAGAGAACCTTGCTCTCTGTTAAGGATTACCCGCATGACCGAAGCGACCGGACTCATGGCCCACAACTGGGGCTTTGCCATTTTCCTGCTCGGCGTCGTCGGCCTCTGTGCCTTCATGCTCGGTCTTTCCAGCCTCCTCGGGTCAAAAGCCTGGGGACGCAGCAAGAACGAACCGTTCGAATCCGGCATGCTGCCCACCGGCAGCGCCCGCCTGCGGCTCTCCGCCAAATTCTATCTGGTCGCGATGCTGTTCGTGATCTTCGATATCGAAGCCCTCTTTCTCTTTGCATGGTCTGTGTCGGTACGCGAAAGCGGCTGGACCGGATTCGTCGAAGCACTCGTTTTCATAGCAATTCTGTTGGCAGGTCTTGTTTACCTTTACCGAGTGGGGGCGCTGGATTGGGCTCCACAAGCTCGTCATAAGAGGCAAGCGAAGCTGAAACAATGAGGCTTTGGCAATGCAATACAATCTCACCAGAATCGACCCGGACGCTCCTAACGAGCAATATCCGATCGGCCAACGGGAAACCGTTGCCGATCCGTTAGAGGATCAAGTCCACAAGAAACATTTTCATGGGCAAGCTGGAAGACGTGCTGAGTGGCGCGGTCAACTGGGGGCGCAAGAACTCCCTGTGGCCGTACAACTTCGGTCTGTCCTGCTGCTACGTGGAGATGACCACCGCCTTCACGGCACCCCACGACATCGCACGCTTCGGCGCCGAAGTTATCCGGGCATCACCACGCCAGGCCGACTTCATGGTTGTGGCCGGCACCTGCTTCGTCAAGATGGCGCCGATCATCCAGCGCCTGTACGAACAGATGCTCGAACCGAAATGGGTGATTTCCATGGGTTCGTGTGCCAACTCCGGCGGCATGTACGACATCTACTCCGTCGTTCAGGGGGTGGACAAGTTCCTGCCCGTGGACGTCTACGTGCCAGGCTGCCCGCCCCGCCCCGAGGCTTTCCTGCAAGGCTTGATGCTCTTGCAAGAGTCGATTGGCCAGGAGCGTCGCCCACTTTCCTGGGTCGTCGGTGATCAAGGCATTTACCGTGCCGAGATGCCGTCGCAAAAGGAACAGCGCCGCGAACAGCGTATCCAGGTGACCAACCTGCGCAGCCCCGACGAAGTCTGATCCAGTTCTGCTTCTTCCAAAGAAACGTGTACCTGGCTTCATTCTTTACGTTGACCGATAGCGATAAAAAACCATGACTACAGGCAGTGCTCTGTACATCCCGCCTTACAAGGCTGACGACCAGGATGTGGTCGTCGAACTGAACAACCGTTTTGGCGCCGAGGCCTTCACCGCCCAGGCCACCCGCACCGGCATGCCGGTGCTGTGGGTGAGCCGCGCCCAACTCGTCGAAGTCCTGACCTTCCTGCGCAACCTGCCCAAGCCGTACGTCATGCTCTATGACCTGCACGGCGTGGACGAGCGTCTGCGCACCAAGCGCCAGGGCCTGCCGGCCGCCGATTTCAGCGTCTTCTATCATCTGCTCTCGATCGAGCGTAATAGTGACGTAATGATCAAGGTCGCCTTGTCCGAAAGCGACCTCAGCCTGCCCAGCGTCACCAGCATCTGGCCGAACGCCAACTGGAACGAACGCGAAGTCTGGGACATGTTCGGCATCGACTTCAAAGGCCACCCGCACCTGTCGCGCATCATGATGCCGCCGACCTGGGAAGGCCACCCGCTGCGCAAGGACTACCCTGCCCGCGCCACCGAGTTCGATCCCTACAGCCTGACCCTGGCCAAGCAACAACTGGAAGAGGAAGCCGCGCGCTTCAATCCGGAAGACTGGGGCATGAAGCGGTCCGGCCCGAACGAGGACTACATGTTCCTCAACCTCGGCCCGAACCACCCTTCGGCCCACGGTGCCTTCCGTATCGTCCTGCAACTGGACGGTGAAGAGATCGTCGACTGCGTACCGGACATCGGCTACCACCACCGTGGTGCCGAGAAGATGGCCGAGCGTCAGTCCTGGCACAGCTTCATCCCCTACACCGACCGTATCGACTACCTCGGCGGGGTGATGAACAACCTGCCGTACGTGCTCTCGGTGGAAAAACTGGCCGGCATCAAGGTGCCGGACCGGGTCGACACCATCCGCATCATGATGGCCGAGTTCTTCCGGATCACCAGCCACCTGCTGTTCCTGGGTACCTACATCCAGGACGTCGGTGCGATGACTCCGGTGTTCTTCACCTTCACCGACCGCCAGCGCGCCTACAAGGTGATCGAGGCCATCACCGGCTTCCGTCTGCACCCGGCCTGGTACCGCATCGGTGGCGTCGCCCACGACCTGCCTCGGGGCTGGGACAAGCTGGTCAAGGAGTTCGTCGAATGGCTGCCCAAGCGCCTGGACGAGTACACCAAGGCCGCCCTGCAGAACAGTATTCTCAAGGGTCGTACCATCGGCGTGGCCCAGTACAACACCAAGGAAGCCCTGGAGTGGGGCGTCACCGGTGCCGGCCTGCGTTCCACCGGTTGCGATTTCGACCTGCGCAAGGCGCGTCCGTACTCCGGCTACCAGAACTTCGACTTCGAAGTACCGCTGGCGGCCAACGGTGATGCCTACGACCGCTGCATGGTCCGCGTCGAGGAGATGCGCCAGAGCGTGCGGATCATCGACCAGTGCCTGCGCAACATGCCGGAAGGCCCGTACAAGGCGGATCACCCGCTGACCACGCCGCCGCCGAAAGAGCGCACGCTGCAGCACATCGAAACCCTGATCACGCACTTCCTGCAGGTTTCGTGGGGCCCGGTCATGCCGGCCAACGAATCCTTCCAGATGATCGAGGCGACCAAGGGCATCAACAGTTATTACCTGACGAGCGATGGCGGCACCATGAGCTACCGCACCCGGATTCGTACGCCAAGCTATCCGCACCTGCAGCAGATCCCATCGGTGATCCGCGGCAGCATGGTCGCGGACCTGATCGCGTACCTGGGTAGTATCGACTTCGTTATGGCCGACGTGGACCGCTAAGCATGAACAGCACGCTCATCCAGACAGACCGTTTCGCCCTCAGCGAAACCGAGCGCTCGGCCATCGAGCACGAGATGCATCACTACGAGGACCCGCGCGCGGCGTCCATCGAAGCCCTGAAGATCGTCCAGAAGGAACGTGGCTGGGTGCCTGACGGCGCGGTCTACGCCATCGGCGAGATCCTCGGCATTCCGGCCAGCGACGTCGAAGGTGTCGCGACCTTCTACAGCCAGATCTTCCGCCAGCCGGTCGGTCGCCACGTCATTCGCGTCTGCGACAGCATGGTCTGCTATATCGGCGGCCACGAGTCGGTGGTCAGCGAAATCCAGAACAAGCTGGGCATCGGCCTCGGCCAGACCACCGCCGACGGCCGCTTCACCCTGCTGCCGGTGTGCTGCCTGGGCAACTGCGACAAGGCCCCGGCCCTGATGATCGACGACGACACCTTCGGCGACGTGACCGCCGCCGGCGTCGACAAACTGCTGGAGGGCTACGTATGACCCTGACTTCCTTCGGCCCTGCCAACCGCATCGCGCGCACGGCAGAAACCCACCCGCTGACCTGGCGCCTGCGTGACGATGCCGAGCCGGTATGGCTCGACGAGTACCAGGCCAAGAACGGCTACGCCGCCGCGCGCAAGGCCTTCGCCGACATGGCCGCCGACGATATCGTCCAGACCGTGAAGGATTCCGGCCTCAAGGGCCGCGGCGGTGCGGGCTTCCCCACCGGGGTCAAGTGGGGCCTGATGCCCAAAGACGAATCCATGAACATCCGCTACCTGCTGTGCAACGCGGATGAAATGGAGCCCAACACCTGGAAGGACCGCATGCTGATGGAGCAACTGCCCCATCAACTGATCGAAGGCATGCTGATCAGCGCCCGCGCGCTGAAGACCTACCGTGGCTACATCTTCCTGCGCGGCGAGTACGTCACCGCCGCCCGGCACCTCAACCGTGCCGTGGAAGAAGCCAAGGCTGCGGGCCTGCTGGGCAAGAACATCCTCGGCAGCGGCTTCGACTTCGAGCTGTTCGTCCACACCGGTGCCGGGCGCTACATCTGCGGTGAAGAAACCGCACTGATCAACTCCCTCGAAGGCCGCCGTGCCAACCCGCGCTCCAAGCCGCCCTTCCCTGCCGCCGTTGGCGTCTGGGGCAAGCCGACCTGCGTGAACAACGTCGAGACGCTGTGCAACGTGCCGGCGATCATCGGCAACGGCGTCGACTGGTACAAGTCCCTCGCCCGCGAAGGCAGCGAGGACCACGGCACCAAGCTGATGGGCTTCTCCGGCAAGGTGAAGAACCCGGGCCTGTGGGAATTGCCGTTCGGCGTGACCGCCCGCGAGCTGTTCGAAGACTACGCCGGCGGCATGCGCGACGGCTTCAAGCTCAAGTGCTGGCAGCCTGGCGGCGCCGGTACCGGCTTCCTGCTGCCCGAGCATCTGGATGCCCAGATGTACGCCGGCGGCATCGCCAAGGTCGGCACCCGGATGGGTACCGGCCTGGCCATGGCGGTCGACGACAGCATCAACATGGTTTCGCTGCTGCGCAACATGGAAGAGTTCTTCGCCCGTGAGTCGTGCGGTTTCTGTACCCCTTGCCGCGATGGCCTGCCGTGGAGCGTCAAGCTGCTGCGCGCCCTGGAGAAAGGCCAGGGCCAGGCCGGCGACATCGAGACCCTGCTGGGTCTGGTCGGCTTCCTCGGCCCGGGCAAGACCTTCTGTGCCCACGCACCGGGCGCCGTGGAGCCATTGGGCAGCGCAATCAAGTATTTCCGTCCGGAGTTCGAGGCCGGCATCGCCCCCGCTGGGGCTGCCGTCCCGCCTTTGGCACGGCCGATCGTAGTCGGCGCATAACACGTATCGAAGGGGGCGGTGCATGCCGCCCTCTTCCTCGTCTGCAGCCGCGCCTAGACGCGCCAGGCGAGTACAGGATTCCATTAGCCACGCCCGCAGACGCGGGCCAACGAAGAACTTTGAACCATGGCCACTATCCACGTAGACGGCAAGGCACTCGAAGTCAACGGGGCAGACAACCTGTTACAGGCATGTCTGTCGCTGGGCCTCGACATTCCTTATTTCTGCTGGCACCCCGCTCTTGGCAGCGTCGGTGCCTGTCGCCAGTGCGCGGTCAAGCAGTACAACGACGAGAACGACACCCGTGGTCGTATCGTCATGTCCTGCATGACCCCGGCTACCGACAACACCTGGATTTCCATCGACGACGAAGAGTCCAAGGCGTTCCGCGCCAGTGTCGTCGAATGGCTGATGACCAACCACCCGCACGACTGCCCGGTCTGCGAGGAAGGCGGTCACTGCCACCT
The DNA here is from genome assembly GCF_055390395.1 of Pseudomonas sp. Tof1. NCBI lineage: Bacteria > Pseudomonadati > Pseudomonadota > Gammaproteobacteria > Pseudomonadales > Pseudomonadaceae > Pseudomonas > Pseudomonas sp. Tof1. Next base: position 4,679,978 of record NZ_AP024344.1, read on the forward strand.
GCAAGACATGACCGTGATGACCGGCCACAACGAGCGCCGTTATCGCTTCACCAAGCGCACCCACCAGAACCAGGAACTCGGTCCGTTCATCGCCCACGAGATGAACCGCTGCATCGCCTGCTACCGCTGCGTGCGCTTCTACAAGGACTACGCCGGCGGCACCGACCTGGGCGTATTCGGCGCCCACGACAACGTGTACTTCGGTCGCGTCGAAGACGGCACCCTGGAAAGCGAGTTCTCCGGCAACCTCACCGAGGTCTGCCCGACCGGTGTGTTCACCGACAAGACCCACTCCGAGCGCTACAACCGCAAGTGGGACATGCAGTTCGCCCCGAGCATCTGCCATGGCTGCTCCAGCGGTTGCAACATCAGCCCCGGTGAGCGCTACGGCGAACTGCGGCGCATCGAAAACCGTTTCAACGGTTCGGTGAACCAGTACTTCCTGTGCGACCGTGGCCGCTTCGGTTACGGCTACGTCAACCGCGCCGACCGTCCACGCCAGCCACTGCTGGCCGACGGCACCAGGCTGAGCCTGGACAACGCCCTGGACAAGGCCGCCGAGCTGCTGCGCGGTCGCAACATCGTCGGCATCGGTTCGCCGCGCGCCAGCCTGGAAAGCAATTACGCGCTGCAGGAACTGGTCGGTGCCGAACACTTCTACTCGGGTATCGAAGCGTCCGAGCTGGAGCGCATCCGCCTGGTGCTGCAAGTCCTCAAGGACAGCCCGCTGCCCGTGCCGAACCTGCGCGACATCGAAGACCACGACGCCGTGTTCGTCCTCGGTGAAGACCTGACCCAGACCGCCGCCCGCCTGGCCCTGGCCCTGCGCCAGTCGGTCAAGGGCAAGGCCGAGGACATGGCCGACGCGATGCGCGTACAGCCGTGGCTCAACGCCGCGGTGAAAAACATCGGCCAGAACGCGCTGAATCCGCTGTTCATCGCCAGCCTCGCGGAAACCAAGCTCGACGACGTCGCCGAGGAGTGCGTGCACGCCGCACCGGATGACCTGGCCCGCCTCGGCTTCGCCGTGGCCCACGCCCTGGACGCCAGCGCACCGGCCGTCGAAGGCCTGGACAGCGAAGCCCGCGAACTGGCCCAGCGTATCGCCGACGCCCTGCTCGCGGCCAAGCGCCCACTGATCATCGCCGGTACCTCCCTGGGTTCCAAGGCACTGATCGAAGCCGCGGCGAACATCGCCAAGGCCCTGAAGCTGCGCGAGAAGGCAGGCTCCATCAGCCTGGTCGTGCCTGAGGCCAACAGCCTCGGCCTGGCCATGTTCGGTGGCGAGTCCGTCGATGCCGCCCTGGACGCGGTGATTTCCGGCCGTGCCGATGCCATCGTGGTGCTGGAGAACGACCTGTTCACCCGTACCGACGCCGCCAAGGTCGACGCCGCCCTCAAGGCCGCCAAGGTGGTGATCGTTGCCGACCACCAGAAGACCGCCACCACCGACCGCGCCCACCTGGTGCTGCCGGCGGCGACCTTCGCCGAAGGCGACGGCACCCTGGTCAGCCAGGAAGGCCGCGCCCAGCGCTTCTTCCAGGTCTTCGACCCGCAATACATGGACGCCAGCATCCTGGTTCACGAAGGCTGGCGCTGGCTGCACGCCCTGCGTGCGACCCTGCTGAACAAGCCGGTGGACTGGACCCAGCTGGACCACGTCACCGCCGCCTGCGCCGCCAGCGCGCCGCAACTGGCCGCTATCGTCGACGCCGCACCGTCGGCTGCGTTCCGCATCAAGGGCCTGAAACTGGCCCGCGAACCGCTGCGCTACTCCGGTCGTACCGCCATGCGCGCCAACATCAGCGTGCACGAGCCACGCACCCCGCAGGATCAGGACACCGCGTTCGCCTTCTCCATGGAAGGCTACTCGGGCTCCGCCGAACCGCGCCAGCAGGTGCCGTTCGCCTGGTCGCCGGGCTGGAACTCGCCACAGGCCTGGAACAAGTTCCAGGACGAAGTCGGCGGCCACATTCGTGCCGGTGACCCGGGCATCCGCCTGATCGAAAGCCGTGGCGACAACCTGGGCTGGTTCACCAGCGTACCGGCTGCCTTCTCGCCATCGCGCGGCACCTGGCAGGCGGTACCGTTCTATCATCTGTTCGGCAGCGAGGAGAACTCCTCGAAGGCCGCGCCGGTGCAGGAGCGCATCCCGGCCGCCTACGTCGCACTGGCCAAGTCCGAAGCGGACCGCCTGGGCGTCAACGACGGTGCCCTGCTGAGCCTCAACGTGGCCGGCACCACCCTGCGTCTGCCGCTGCGCGTCAATGAACAACTGGGCGCTGGCCTGGTAGCCCTGCCGGCTGGCCTGGCTGGTATCCCGCCGGCGATTTTCGGCAAATCCGTTGACGGTCTGCAGGAGGCGGCTCAATGACCTGGTTCACCCCTGAAGTGATTGACGTGATCCTCACGGTCATCAAGGCCATCGTGGTCCTGCTGGCCGTGGTGGTCTGCGGCGCACTGCTGAGCTTCGTCGAACGTCGCCTGCTGGGCTGGTGGCAGGACCGCTACGGTCCGAACCGCGTCGGCCCGTTCGGCATGTTCCAGATCGCCGCCGACATGCTGAAGATGTTCTTCAAGGAAGACTGGACCCCACCGTTCGCCGACAAGGTGATCTTCACCCTGGCACCGGTGGTCGCCATGAGCGCCCTGCTGATCGCCTTCGCGATCATCCCGATCACCCCGACCTGGGGTGTGGCGGACCTGAACATCGGCCTGCTGTTCTTCTTCGCCATGGCCGGCCTGTCGGTGTACGCCGTACTGTTCGCCGGCTGGTCGAGCAGCAACAAGTACGCCCTGCTCGGCAGTCTGCGGGCCTCGGCCCAGACCGTTTCGTACGAAGTGTTCATGGGCCTGTCGCTGATGGGCATCGTGGTCCAGGTCGGCTCGTTCAACATGCGCGACATCGTTGAATACCAGGCCCAGCACCTGTGGTTCATCATCCCGCAGATCTTCGGTTTCCTGACCTTCTTCATCGCCGGCGTGGCCGTGACTCACCGTCACCCCTTCGACCAGCCGGAAGCGGAACAGGAACTGGCCGACGGCTACCATATTGAATACGCCGGCATGAAATGGGGCATGTTCTTCGTTGGCGAGTACATCGGCATCATCCTGATCTCGGCACTGCTGGTCACCCTGTTCTTCGGTGGCTGGCACGGTCCGTTCGGCATCCTGCCGCAACTGTCGTTCGTCTGGTTCGCCCTGAAGACCGCGTTTTTCATCATGATGTTCATCCTGCTGCGCGCCTCGATCCCGCGCCCACGGTATGACCAGGTGATGGACTTCAGCTGGAAATTCTGCCTGCCACTGACCCTGATCAATATGCTGGTGACCGCTGCGCTCGTGTTGTTGAACACGCCCGCCGGCGCGGTTCAGTGAGGATTTGACCCATGTTCAAATATATTGGTGACATCGTTAAGGGTACCGGTACCCAGCTGCGAAGCCTGGTGATGATTTTCGGCCATGGCTTTCGCAAGCGCGACACCCTGCAATACCCGGAAGAGCCGGTCTACCTGCCACCGCGCTACCGCGGCCGCATCGTCCTGACCCGCGACCCCGATGGCGAAGAGCGCTGCGTGGCGTGCAACCTGTGTGCCGTGGCCTGCCCGGTCGGTTGCATCTCGCTGCAGAAGGCCGAGACCGACGACGGTCGTTGGTACCCGGAGTTCTTCCGCATCAACTTCTCGCGCTGCATTTTCTGTGGTCTCTGCGAGGAAGCCTGCCCGACCACCGCGATCCAGCTGACGCCGGATTTCGAAATGGCCGAGTTCAAACGTCAGGATCTGGTTTACGAAAAGGAAGATCTGCTGATCTCCGGCCCCGGCAAGAACCCTGACTACAACTTCTATCGTGTTGCAGGTATGGCCGTTGCCGGCAAGCCGAAAGGCGCCGCCCAGAACGAAGCCGAACCGATCAACGTGAAGAGCTTGCTGCCTTAAGGAAGAACGATGGAATTCGCTTTCTATTTCGCATCGGGTATCGCAGTGGTGTCCACGCTTCGCGTGATCACCAACACCAACCCCGTGCACGCCCTGCTCTACCTGATCATTTCGCTGATCGCCGTGGCGATGACCTTCTTCAGCCTCGGCGCCCCGTTCGCCGGCGCCCTGGAAGTGATCGCCTACGCCGGCGCCATCATGGTGCTGTTCGTCTTCGTGGTGATGATGCTCAACCTCGGGCCCGCCTCGGTGCTGCAGGAACGCACCTGGCTCAAGCCCGGGATCTGGATCGGGCCGGTGATCCTCGCCGCCCTGCTGCTGGCCGAACTGCTGTACGTGCTGTTCAGCCACAGCAGCGGTGTCGGCATCGGTCAAACCACCGTAGGCGCCAAGGCCGTGGGCATCAGCCTGTTCGGTCCATACCTGCTGGTCGTCGAACTGGCCTCGATGCTGCTGCTCGCCGCAGCCATCACGGCTTTCCACCTGGGCCGCAACGAGGCGAAGGAGTAATACGATGCCTGCTATCCCTCTGGAACATGGTCTGGCCGTCGCCGGCATCCTGTTCTGCCTCGGCCTGGTCGGCCTGATGGTCCGCCGCAACATTCTCTTCGTGCTGATGAGCCTGGAAGTGATGATGAACGCCGCCGCATTGGCCTTCATCGTCGCGGGCGCACGCTGGGCGCAACCGGATGGACAGATCATGTTCATCCTGGTGATCAGCCTGGCAGCCGCCGAGGCCAGTATCGGCCTGGCGATCCTGCTGCAACTGTATCGCCGCTTCCACACGCTCGATATCGACGCTGCCAGTGAGATGCGCGGATGAACATGATCTTTCTGACTTTCGTATTCCCCCTGATCGGTTTCCTGCTGCTGTCGTTCTCCCGTGGACGTCTCTCGGAAAACCTCTCGGCCCTGATCGGCGTCGGCTCCATCGGCCTGTCGGCGATCGTCGCCGCCTACGTGATCTGGCAGTTCAACGTCGCGCCTCCTGAAGGCGGCCACTACACCCTGGTGCTGTGGCAGTGGATGTCGGTGGAGGGCTTCGCCCCCAACTTCGCCCTGTACATCGACGGCCTGTCGATCACCATGCTCGGTGTGGTGGTCGGGGTGGGTTTCCTGATCCACCTGTTCGCCTCCTGGTACATGCGCGGTGAAGACGGCTACTCGCGCTTCTTCTCCTACACCAACCTGTTCATCGCCAGCATGCTGTTCCTGGTGCTCGGCGATAACCTGCTGTTCGTGTACTTCGGCTGGGAAGGCGTGGGCCTGTGCTCCTACCTGTTGATCGGTTTCTACTACAGCAACCGCAACAACGGTAACGCGGCACTGAAGGCGTTCATCGTCACCCGCATCGGCGACGTGTTCATGGCCATCGGCCTGTTCATCCTGTTCCAGCAGCTGGGCACCCTGAACATCCAGGAACTGCTGGTCAAGGCGCCTGAGCACTTCAAGGTCGGCGACTTCTGGATCGTGCTGGCGACCCTGCTGCTGCTCGGTGGTGCGGTCGGTAAATCGGCCCAACTGCCCCTGCAGACCTGGCTGGCCGACGCGATGGCCGGTCCTACCCCGGTTTCGGCACTGATCCACGCCGCGACCATGGTGACCGCCGGTGTCTACCTGATCGCCCGTACCCACGGCCTGTTCGCCCTGGCGCCGGATATCCTGCATCTGGTGGGAATCGTCGGTGGCGTGACCCTGGTTCTCGCCGGCTTCGCCGCGCTGGTTCAGACCGACATCAAGCGTATCCTCGCCTACTCGACCATGAGCCAGATCGGCTACATGTTCCTGGCCCTGGGCGTCGGCGCCTGGGAAGGCGCGATCTTCCACCTGATGACCCACGCCTTCTTCAAGGCCCTGCTGTTCCTTGCCTCCGGTGCGGTGATCGTCGCCTGCCACCACGAGCAGAACATCTTCAAGATGGGCGGTCTGTGGAAAAAACTGCCACTGGCCTACGCCAGCTTCATCGTCGGTGGTGCCGCCCTGGCCGCCCTGCCGATCGTGACCGCCGGCTTCTACTCCAAGGACGAAATCCTCTGGGAAGCCTTCGCCAGCGGTAACCATGGCCTGCTGTACGCCGGCCTGGTCGGTGCGTTCATGACCTCGCTGTACACCTTCCGCCTGATCTTCATCGCCTTCCACGGCGAAGCCAAGACCGAAGCCCATGCCGGCCACGGTATCTCCCACTGGCTGCCGCTGGGCGTGCTGATCGTGCTGTCGACCTTCGTCGGTGCCTGGATTCACCCACCACTGGCCGGCGTACTGCCGGAAAGCGCCGGTCACGCCGGCGGCGAAGCCAAGCACAGCCTGGAAATCGCCTCGGGCGCCATCGCCCTGGCCGGTATCCTGCTGGCTGCGGTGCTGTTCCTGGGCAAGCGTCGCTTCGTGACGGCCATCGCCAACAGCGGCATCGGACGCATCCTTTCGGCCTGGTGGTTCGCCGCCTGGGGCTTCGACTGGATCTACGACAAACTGTTCGTCAAGCCTTACCTGGCGATCAGCCATGTGCTGCGCAAAGACCCGCTCGACCAGACCATCGGCCTGATCCCGCGCCTGGCCAAGGGCGGTCACACCGCCCTGAGCCGCAGCGAGACCGGTCAACTGCGTTGGTATGCCGCGTCGATCGCCGCTGGTGCAGTCGTGGTGCTCGGCGCCATCGTACTGGTAGCGGTCTGACTATGAACCTTGCGACATTGCGAAAGGAATTGAGCCCGTCATGATTCTGCCTTGGCTAATCCTGATCCCCTTCATCGGCGGCCTGCTGTGCTGGCTGGGTGAGCGCACCAGCGCCACCCTCCCCCGCTGGATTGCGCTGCTGACCATGACCCTCGAACTCGCCCTCGGCCTCTGGCTGTGGGCGCACGGGGATTACCACCTGGCACCGGCGCCTGGCGCCGATCCGACCTGGGCCATCGAGTTCAAGCACGTCTGGATCCAGCGCTTCGGCATCAACGTGCACCTGGCCCTCGACGGCCTGTCGCTGCTGATGATCCTGCTGACCGGCCTGCTGGGTATCCTCTCGGTACTCTGCTCGTGGAAAGAGATCCAGCGCCACGTGGGCTTCTTCCACCTGAACCTGATGTGGATCCTGGGCGGTGTCGTCGGCGTATTCCTCGCCCTCGACCTGTTCATGTTCTTCTTCTTCTGGGAAATGATGCTGGTGCCGATGTACTTCCTCATCGCGCTCTGGGGTCACAGCTCCTCGGACGGCAAGAAGACCCGGATCTACGCGGCGACCAAGTTCTTCATCTTCACCCAGGCTTCCGGCCTGATCATGCTGGTGGCGATCCTCGGCCTGGTCCTGGTGAACTTCAACAACACCGGCGTGATCACCTTCAATTACGCCGACCTGCTGAAGACCAAGATGTCGCACGGTGTCGAGTACCTGCTGATGCTCGGCTTCTTCATCGCCTTCGCGGTGAAGCTGCCGGTGGTACCGTTCCACTCCTGGCTGCCTGATGCCCACGCCCAGGCACCGACCGCCGGTTCCGTCGACCTCGCCGGTATCCTGCTGAAGACCGCGGCCTACGGCCTGCTGCGTTTCGCCCTGCCGCTGTTCCCGAACGCCTCGGCCGAGTTCGCGCCGATCGCCATGACCCTGGGTCTGATCGGGATCTTCTACGGTGCCTTCCTGGCCTTCGCCCAGACCGACATCAAGCGCCTGATCGCCTTCTCCAGCGTCTCGCACATGGGCTTCGTGCTGATCGGTATCTACTCCGGCAGCCAGCAGGCCCTGCAAGGCGCGGTGATCCAGATGCTGGCCCACGGCCTGTCGGCAGCGGCCCTGTTTATCCTCAGCGGTCAGTTGTACGAGCGTACCCACACCCGCGACATGCGTGAAATGGGCGGCCTGTGGTCGAAGATCGCCTACCTGCCGGCCATCAGCCTGTTCTTCGCCGCCGCCTCCCTGGGGCTGCCGGGTACCGGCAACTTCGTCGGCGAGTTCCTGATCCTGATCGGTACCTTCGTCAGCGCGCCATGGATCACCGCCATCGCCACGTCCGGCCTGGTGTTCGGTTCGGTCTACTCGCTGATCATGATCCACCGCGCCTACTTCGGCCCGGCCAAGTCCGATGAAGTGCTGCACGGTATGGACGGTCGTGAACTGACCATGGTGCTCGGCCTTGCAGTACTGCTGATCTACCTCGGCGTGTACCCGCAACCGTTCCTCGACACCTCTGCCGCCACCATGCATGGCGTGCAGCAGTGGCTCGGCACCGCCTTCACTCAACTCGCTTCGGCCCGGTAAGAGCGCTATGGAATTCACGATTCAACACTTTATCGCGCTGGCGCCGCTGCTGATCACCAGCCTCACCATTATCGTGGTGATGCTGGCGATCGCCTGGCGCCGTAACCACTCACAGACCTTCCTGCTGTCCTGTGCCGGTCTCAACCTGGCGCTGCTGTCGATCCTGCCAGCCCTGAAAGTCGCCCCGCTGGCGGTGACCCCGCTGGTCCAGATCGACGACTTCGCCTGCCTGTACATGGCGCTGATCCTGGTCGCCACCCTGGCTTGCGTCACCCTCGCCCACGCCTACCTGGGCGATGGCGGTTCGGGCTACCCGGGCAACCGTGAAGAACTGTACCTGCTGATCCTGATGGCCGCCGCCGGTGGCCTGGTGCTGGTCAGCGCGCAGCAACTGGCCAGCCTGTTCATCGGCCTGGAACTGCTCTCGGTACCGGTCTACGGCCTGGTGGCCTACGCGTTCTTCAACAAGCGTTCGCTGGAAGCCGGTATCAAGTACATGGTGCTGTCGGCCGCCGGTTCCGCGTTCCTGCTGTTCGGTATGGCCCTGCTCTACGCCGAAGCCGGCACCCTGAGCTTCACCGGTATCGGCCAGGCCCTGGCGGCCACCGGCCTGCCCAGCCCGATCGCCCAATTGGGCCTGGGCATGATGTTGGTCGGCCTGGCGTTCAAGCTGTCGCTGGTACCGTTCCACCTCTGGACCCCGGACGTCTACGAAGGCGCCCCGGCACCGGTAGCGGCCTTCCTGGCCACCGCCAGCAAGGTCGCCGTGTTCGCCGTGATGATTCGCCTGTTCCAGATCTCGCCGGTGGCCAGCAGCGGCGTACTGAGCAACGTCCTGGCGGTCATCGCCGTAGCCTCGATCCTGGTCGGCAACCTGCTGGCGCTGACCCAGAGCAACCTCAAGCGTCTGCTCGGTTACTCGTCCATCGCCCACTTCGGTTACCTGCTGATCGCTCTGGTGGCGAGCAAGGGCCTGGCGCTGGAAGCCATGGGCGTGTACCTGGTCACCTACGTGATCACCAGCCTCGGCGCCTTCGGCGTGATCACCCTGATGTCCTCGCCGTACAACGGTCGCGACATGGATGCCCTGTACGAGTACCGCGGCCTGTTCTGGCGCCGTCCGTACCTGACCGCCGTACTGACCGTGATGATGCTGTCCCTGGCCGGCATCCCGCTGACCGCCGGCTTCATCGGCAAGTTCTACATCATCGCGACCGGTGTCGAGTCCCAGCACTGGTGGCTGATCGGCTCCCTGGTGGTCGGTAGCGCCATCGGCGTCTTCTACTACCTGCGCGTGATGGTCACCCTGTACCTGATCGAGCCGAACCTGCGTCGTCACGATGCCCAACTGCACTGGGAACAACGTGCGGGTGGCGTGATGCTGCTGGCGATCGCGATCCTGGCCTTCTTCCTCGGCGTGTACCCGCAACCGCTGCTGGAACTGGTGCAACACGCGGTCCTGGCCAGCTAAGCAAACGGCCAGCCGGACCCGACACCCCGCCCGAGGCAACTCTGGCGGGGTGTTTTGTTTTCAGGGCCTGCCGAATGCGTTGCGAACCATTCTCGACTTCTATAGGCTGGCCCGCCCTGTTCCGCCGAGCACCTGTCGATGCGCACCGCCCTCCCCTCTTCCCTGCTCCCTTTCGCCCTTTTGTGCAGTACGCCGTTGCAAGCCGCCCCCGCCTCCGTCGAGTTGGGTGAAGTCCAGGTGCGCAGCGAGGAGGTCAGCGAGATCGATGAAGCCCGCGAGCAATTGCAGGAGGTGCCCGGTGCCAGCAACCTGGTCGACCTGGGCAAGGTGGAGAACGGCCGTGTCGCCGGCAACCAGGATGTGCTTGCCTATCAGCCCGGGGTATATGCCCAGTCGGCCGGCAACGACGGCACCAAGGTGTCGATTCGCGGCTCGGGCATCAACCGCGCGCCCGGCGCCCACGGCTCGGGTGTCTACACGATGTTCGACGGCCTGCCGCTGACCGGTCCCGGCGGCACACCCTACGAGTTGTTCGAGCCGCTGTGGCTGAGCCGCGCCGAAGTGTTGCGCGGTGCCAACGGTTTCGAGCGCGGCTCGCTGGCCCTCGGTGGCGCCATCGACTACATCACCCACACCGGGCGGGATGCCGCGCCCCTGCAGGTGCGCTACGAAACCGGCAGTTATGGCTACCGCAAACGCCAGATCAGCTCCGGGCAGGTGCTGGGCGATCTGGACTATTACGTGTCGCTGACCGACTCGGACTACGACGGTTACCAGGACCATACCCAAGGCAGCAGCAAGGGCATTGCGGCGAACGTCGGCTATCGCTTCAGCCCGGAGCTGGAGACACGCCTCTACCTGCGCTATCGCGAAACCGACAACGAGCTGGCCGGGCGAGTGACCCAGGACCAGATCAAGCACCATCCGCGCGCGGCCAACCCGTCTTACCTCAGCCGCGACGCCAGCCGTCCGCAACCGGGCAGTACCTGGCTGGGCAGCAAGACCACGATGTACCTGGACGACGATTCGAAGCTGGAGGTGGGGCTGGTCTATCACGACTACCCGATGGACCTGCGCGAAGGCCCCAACCGCCTCAAGGTGGCCTATACCGACGTCAGCGGCACCCTGAACTACATCCGTCGCGACACCCTGTTCGGCCTGGACAGCAAGACCACCGTCGGTTGGCGCAGCACCAGGCACCTGCCCAACAGTGGAGCCTCAGAATATGTGCGGATACCTGTCGGCAACACCGCAGGCTATCCGGCCGGCACCAAGACCCGTGACTTCAGCTACCAGGGCTCGGACAACGTGCTGCACGCCAGCAATGACCTTGAGCTGCTGCCTGACCTCTGGCTGACCACCGGCCTGGCAATGATCTATACCCGCCGCGAAAGCGAGGTGAGTTATCCGGCCAGCGGCGGCAAGGTCAGCCAGCATGACTGGGACTACGCGCCGCGCGTGGGCCTGCGCTACCAGTTCAATCCGCAATTGCAGGTCTACGGCAACCTCAGCCGCTCGGTCGAACCACCGCATCCGTGGTCACTGATCTGGAGTTCGGGCACCCGCTTCGGCGCGGGAAATGGCGCGGCCATCGGTCTGCAAAGCACACCGATCAAACTGCAGAACCAGACCGCCACCACCCTGGAACTGGGCAGCCGCGGCGAGTCCTGGCTCGGCAAGTGGGACCTGGCCTGGTACTACTCGGCCGTACGTCACGAGTTGCTGACCGTGGAGCTGCAGGCCGCAACCCAGACCCAGGCCACGATCACCGGCGAAGTGAACGCCAGCCCCACCGTGCACCAGGGTATCGAAGCCGGCCTGGACAGCCTGCTGTGGGAACGCCCGGCCCTGGGCAAGGTCAGCCTGCGCCAGGCCTACACCTTCAGCGACTTCCATTACCGCGATGACCGAGCCTTTGGCGACAACCGCCTGCCCGGCATTCCACAGCACTACTACCAGGCCGAGATCCGCTACGACCATCCGACCGGCGTCTACCTCGGCCTGAATACCCAGGTCGCCTCGCGCATGGCCGTGGACTACGCCAACTCCCGCCATGCCTCGTCCTACGCGTTGTTCGGCGCCACCCTGGGCTACGCCTCGCCCAAGCGGGACTGGCAGACCTGGCTGGACCTGCGCAATCTCACCAACCAGCACTATGCCGCGCTGGTGGTGCCAGGCTATGACGACAAGGGGGCCGACGCGGCGCGTTCGGTGCCGGGCGAAGGCATGGGGGTGTACGCCGGGATTTCCTACAGTTTCAGGTGATTGGGTCGAAGCCAGGGCCCTTTCGCGGGCAAGTCGGATCGCCGCACCGCCGGCTCCTACAGAGGCGCGCGCTCAGGAGGGCAATCTCACGCGTTTCTTGTTCTCGGTGAAGATATCCCAGCTGGAGAGGAACAGGGCGGCGATCAACGGCCCGATGACGAAGCCGTTCAGCCCGAATACCGACAACCCGCCCAGGGTGCTGACCAGGATCAGGTAATCGGGCATGCGCGTGTCCTTGCCCACCAGGACCGGCCGCAGCAGGTTGTCCACCAGCCCGATCACGAACACGCCGAACAGCGCCAGCACCACGCCTTGCCAGATCGCCCCGCTCAGCAGGAAGTACACGGCCACCGGCGCCCAGACGATCCCTGCCCCCACCGCCGGCAGCAGCGAAAGACACCCCATGACCACCGCCCAGAGCAGGGCACTGGGGATATCCAGCAGCCAGAAGATCAACCCGCCGAGGCCGCCCTGGGTCACCGCCACCACCAGGTTGCCCTTCACCGTGGCACGCACCACGCGGTTGAACTTCAGTTGCAGGCGACGTTTCTGCTGTTCGGCCAGTGGCACCGCCGTACGGATCCGCCGCACCAGTTCCGGGCCGTCGCGCAGGAAGAAGAACAACAGGTAGAGCATGATGAAAAAGCTCACCACGAACTCGAAGGTGCCCTGCCCGACGCTGACAGCCTGGCTGGCCAGGAACTGACTGCCCTGGGTCACGCCCTCGACCACCTTGGCCTGCAGCCCATCGAGATCCCCCAGGCCGAAGCGATCGAGCAGCCGTTGAAACGAGCCTGGCAGCAGGTGCTTGAACTGCGCCACGTGGCCGGCGATGTCCAAGCGACCGCTTTCGATACTCTGGTACAACGCGGTCCCTTCCTGTACCAGCAACACGCCTATGACAATCACCGGCAGCACGGCGATCAGCAGGCAGGCTCCCAGGGTGCACAACGATGCGAGGTTACGCCGGGCCTTCAGCCGCAGCAGCAGGCGGCGCTGCAAGGGCGCGAAGACGATCCCGAGAATGACCGCCCAGAACACCGCGCCATAGAACGGCTGGAGAATCCAGAGGAAGGCCACGGTCACCAGCGCCAGCAGCACCAGCAGGAATTTGTTGTGCAGAGAAGCTTCGCTCATGTCCGGTCCATGTCGGGAAAACGCAGGGGCGCAGGGCACCCAACGATTTAGTCAGGCCAACGCGGCGATTCGTTCACAAAGTCTGGATCCAGATCAATAAAACCAGAATCCGGAAGGTTTAATCTCGCGCCCTTTTGCCGACGGTCCGCACATGCCCTTCCCTGCCCCCGAACTGCTGGCTCCGGCCGGCACCCTCAAGAACATGCGCTACGCCTTCGCCTATGGCGCCGACGCCGTCTACGCCGGCCAGCCGCGCTACAGCCTGCGGGTGCGCAACAACGAGTTCGACCACGCCAACCTGGCCCTCGGCATCCGCGAAGCCCAGGCCCAGGGCAAGCGTTTCTACGTGGTGGTGAACATCGCCCCGCACAACGCCAAGCTCAAGACCTTTCTCAAGGACCTGGCGCCGGTGATCGAGATGGCGCCGGACGCGCTGATCATGTCCGACCCGGGCCTGATCATGCTGGTGCGCCAGCACTTCCCGCAGATGCCCATTCACCTGTCGGTGCAGGCCAACACCGTGAACTGGGCCAGCGTGCAGTTCTGGCAGCAGATGGGTCTGACGCGAATCATCCTGTCCCGGGAGCTGTCCCTGGAGGAGATCGAGGAAATTCGCCAGCAGGTGCCGGACATGGAACTGGAGGTGTTCGTTCACGGCGCGCTGTGCATGGCCTATTCCGGGCGCTGCCTGCTATCGGGCTACATGAACCGGCGCGATGCCAACCAGGGCACCTGCACCAACGCCTGTCGCTGGAAATACAGTGCGCAGCCGGCTACGGAAAACCTCACCGGCGAGATCGTCAAGGTTTTCGAGCCCGAAGTGGTCGAGCCGACCCTTGGCCTCGGAGCGCCGACCGACCAGGTGTTCCTGCTGCAGGAGGCCAACCGCCCCGAAACATCGATGCCGGCCTTCGAGGACGAGCACGGCACCTACATCATGAACGCCAAGGACCTGCGCGCGGTGCAGCATGTCGAGCGCCTGGCACGGATGGGCGTGCATTCGCTGAAGATCGAGGGCCGGACCAAGTCGCACTTCTACTGCGCGCGGACCACCCAGGTCTACCGCCAGGCGATCGACGACGCGGTGGCTGGGCGCGAGTTCGACCGCGGCCTGATGACCGACCTCGAATCACTGGCCCAACGCGGCTATACCGAGGGTTTCCTGCGTCGGCACGTGCATGACGAGTACCAGAACTACCAGAACGGCAGCTCGGTTTCCGAGCGCCAGCAGTTCGTCGGCGAACTGACCGGCGTGCGCCGCGGGCGGCTGGCGGAGGTCAAGGTGAAGAACCGTTTCGAGTTGGGCGACCATCTGGAACTGATGACGCCCAGGGGAAACTTTCATTTCGACCTGGGTGAGTTGCGCAATGGCAACGGCGAGGCGATCGAGGTGGCGCCGGGGGATGGGCACACGGTTTACCTGCCGATTCCGGATCAGGTCGAGCTGGAGTTCGGGTTGTTGATGCGCGATATCCAGGTCGGTCCGTAAAATCCACTGAGGCTGCGGTGGCCTCTTCGCGGATAAACCCCACAGTGTCGAGCCTTCCTCGGTGTACGACTCAACGCTGAGCAGGATTTATCCGCGAAGAACGATAACGCCGGTCTCAGATCCGGAACTGCCCCACCAGTTTGCCCAAACGCTGCCCCAGGTCCGCCAGACTGCGGGAAGTCTGCGCGCCCTGCTGGGTCTGGTCCGCGACGTTATCCACCGCCACCGCGATCTGGTGCACGCTGCGGTTGATCTCCTCGGCCACCGCCGTCTGCTCCTCGGCAGCACTGGCGATCTGTGCGTTCATCGCGTTGATGGTCCCGATCAGTTGCGCAATGGTATCCAGCGAAGCCCCCGCCTCGTTGGCCTTCACCGAGGTACCGTCCCCAGCCTCGCTGGAACGGCGCATCGCCTCAACCGCCGACTGCGTTCCCGACTGCAGGCGATCGATCATGCCCTGGATTTCCTGGGTGCTCTGCTGGGTCCGGCTGGCCAATGCCCGCACCTCGTCCGCGACCACCGCAAAACCGCGCCCCGCCTCACCGGCGCGGGCGGCCTCGATCGCCGCGTTGAGGGCCAGCAGGTTGGTCTGTTCGGCGATCGAACGGATCACCCCGAGCACACTGACGATCGACGTCACGTCCTGCTGCAGGCTGTCCAGCGACACGCCACTGTGGCGAATGTCCTTCACCAGCGCATGAATCTGCTCGATGCTGCCATCGACCACCCGCTTGGCCGCCTGGCCTTCGGCGTCGGTCTGCTGGGCCGCGACCGCGGCGCCCTGGGCACTGCGGGCCACTTCCTGGGCCGCCGAGGACATCTGGTTGATCGCCGTGGCGACCTGATCGGTCTCGTGCCGCTGACGCTCCATCGCCTCTTCCGAACGGTTGGCCTGTTCGGATACCTGGCCGACCAAACCGGTCAACTGCCCGGTCATCTCGGTGATCTGCCGCACCAGGCTGTGGATCTTCTCGACGAAGCGGTTGAACGACCCGGCCAACTGCCCGAGTTCGTCCTGGCTGGTGATTGCCAGGCGATGGGTGAGATCGCCCTCGCCTGCGGCGATATCGTCCAGGTTGGCTTTCATCAGCACCAGGGGCCGCAGGATGGTATTGGCCACCAGCATCCCCACGATGGCAATCACCAGCAGCACCAGCAAGGCAATACCGACGATGCTCAGCACCACGCCCTCCATGCGTTCGGTGATCTTGGCCTGGACCACCGCGACCTGGGCTTCGATCCCGTCGAGGTTGACCGAGGAGCCGACCGCCATGTCCCACTTGTCCAGATACTCGGTGTAACCCAGCTTGGGCACCAGTACCGATTCCTTGCCCGGCAGCGGCGAGCTGTATTCCAGGTAGTGGGTGCCATTCTTGGCCACCTCGACCAGGCCGCGGTTGACATACACGCCATTGGGATCGCGAGTGTCCTTGAAACTTTTGCCCAGCCCGTCGGGGCTGTCACTCTTGAACAAGCGGACGATCTGCGAGTCGTAGCCGAAAAAGTAGCCGTCCTTGCCGTACTTGATGCTCGAAAGCAGCTTGATGGCCTGGTCGCGGGAAGCCTGGTCACCGGGCGCGGACGCATCGTAGAGCGGCTTGATCGCCGTCATCGCCACCGCGACATAGCTCTTGAGGGTCGCCCGGGCTTCGGCGATCAGTTGCTGGCGGGTTTCCTCAACCTCATGGCGCGCCTGATTCTGCAGAATCAACGCGGTGGTCAGGCTGATCACCACCGCAAACACCAGGACCGGCAAGACGGCGAGGGACAGGACTTTGGCCTTGAGACTCAGGCGCATGGGGATGCTCTCTTATTATTGGGCTGGTAACGGTTTAACGGCCTGAATCGCGGAAAGTTGAGCAGCCCGCACGCCCGTGCAGATGCAGGAAATAGTCGAAGTTCCTCGTTTTCCCGACAGTAAATCGACCTTTTACGACGTATTGTCGATTTTCATCGATGTTCATTCGATGGGATAAAGCCACCCTTCGTTGACGCCGGTCATTGTTTTTTATTTGAACATTCAAATAAAGAAAAAATCAGGCATGCCGTTAACCTTCCAAACCTCTGCATTTCAAAGAATAAGGACGTCGTTACATGTCGCTCAGACAGCTTTCCATCCAATGGAAGATCACCCTGCTCGCCGGGCTCTGCCTGTTGGGGATCGTCACGCTGCTGGTCAGCCTCTCGCTCTACCGCATGAAGCACAGTTCGGAACTGGTCAAGGCCTCGAGCATGGAAATGCTCAACGAGGCCGCCCAGGCGCGTATCGAGGCCCAGGGCGAAGTCCAGGCGCTGATCATCCGCCGCCAGTTCATGGATGCCTACCAATACGGCAACGGTTTCGCCCGCCAGGTGCTGTTTCTGCGCGAACAGGCCCAGAAGCGCTTTCTCGACGCCTTCGATCTGCGCGAGGACCTGACCCGCCAGGTGAAGGCCGCCCTGCAGGCCAACCCCGACCTGCTGGGGCTGTCCCTGGTGTTCGAAGCCAATGCGCTGGACGGCAAGGACGAACTGTTCGCCGGCCAGAAGAAACTCGGCAGCAACGAAAAGGGCCGCTTCGCCCTCTACTGGTCGCAACCGACCGCCGGCAGGCTGACCTCCATGTCGCTGCCGGAAAGCGACATGAGCGACACCAGCACCGGCCCCAGCGGCCAACCGAACAACACCTGGTTCACCTGCCCGCGCATCACTCTCAAGCCGTGCGTGATCGAGCCGTACTTCTACGAAATCGACGGCCACAACGTGCTGATGACCAGCATCGTCTTTCCGTTGCAGTTCGAGGGCAAGGTGATCGCCTCGCTGTCGGTGGACATCAACCTCGACAGCCTGCAAGCGGTCAGCCAGCAGGCGAGCAGCAAGCTCTACGATGGCCAGACCAGTGTCAGTATCCTCAGCCCCGTCGGCCTGCTCGCCGGCTACAGCCCGGATGCCAGCAAGCTCAGCCAGCGCCTGGACCAGGTCGATAGCCTCGACGGCACCGCGCTGATCCAGCAACTGGCCAACAGCAGCGAGACACAGGTCTTGCGTACCCACCAGCAACTGAAGATCCTCGCGCCCTTCCAGCCGATCCCCGGCGGCAAGCCCTGGGGCGTGCTGCTCGATGTGCCGCAGAAGGTGCTGGTAGGACCGGCCGAGGCGCTCAAGGCGCAGCTCGACGAGCGCGGCGCCGCCGGCACCCTGATCGAATCCGGCCTCGGCCTGCTGGCGGCGGTGATCGGCCTGCTGCTGGTCTGGCTCACCGCACGCAGCGTGACTCGGCCGATTCTCGCCGTCGCCCACATGCTGCAAGACATCGCCAGTGGCGAAGGCGACCTGACCCGCCGCCTGCACTATGACAAGAAGGACGAACTGGGCCGGTTGGCCGGCTGGTTCAACCGTTTCCTCGATAAACTCCAACCGGTGATCGCCGAGGTCAAGCGCTCGGTCCAGGACGCCCGCGGCACCGCCGACCAGTCCGCCGCCATCGCCACCCAGACCAGCGCCGGCATGGAACAGCAGTACCGCCAGGTCGACCAGGTCGCCACCGCCTCCCACGAGATGAGCGCCACCGCCCAGGATGTCGCCCGCAGCGCCGCCCAGGCCGCACAAGCCGCCCGTGATGCCGACCAGGCGACCCGCCAGGGACTGACCGTGATCGACCGTACCACCAGCAGCATCGGTCACCTGGCTGCCGACATGAGCGATGCCATGGGCCAGGTCGAAGGGTTGGCGGCCAACAGCGAGAAGATCGGCTCGGTCCTCGAAGTGATTCGCGCCATCGCCGAGCAGACCAACCTGCTGGCCCTCAACGCGGCGATTGAGGCCGCGCGGGCCGGTGAGGCCGGACGCGGTTTCGCGGTGGTCGCCGATGAAGTGCGCAACCTGGCCCGGCGCACCCAGGAGTCGGTCGAGGAGACCCGCCAGGTCATCGAAGAGCTGCAGAACGGCACCCGCGAGGTGGTCAGTTCGATGGGCAACAGTCATCGCCAGGCCCAGGGCAGTGTCGAGCAGGTCAGCCAGGCGGTGACCGCCCTGCAGCAGATCGGCAGTGCGGTCACGGTCATCACCGACATGAACCTTCAGATCGCCAGCGCGGCGGAAGAACAGAGCGCGGTCGCCGAGGAAATCAACAACAACGTGGCGACCATTCGCGATGTCACCGAGTCGCTGTCGGGACAGGCCAACGAATCGGCACGGGTCAGCCAGTCGCTCAACCAGTTGGCCAACCAGCAGCAGGGCCTGATGGACCAGTTCCGGGTCTGAGGCCGGGCGCGCGGGGCTTCAGTTCCTGCGCGGCAAGTCGATCGTCACCAGCAGCCCGCCCAGCGGGCTGCTCAACAAGCGCATCTGCGCCCCCCAGGCATCGACGATATCGCGCACGATGCCCAGCCCCAGGCCATGCCCGGTGGTCTGCTCATCCAGACGCGTGCCTCGGCTGAAAACCGCATCCCGGTTCTGCTCGGGAATGCCGGGGCCGTCATCCTCGATACTCAGGCGATAACCCCCACGGTTTCCACGATGCCCAGGCGAACCTCGGCATCCGCCCACTTGCAGGCGTTGTCCAGGAGATTGCCCAGCAGCTCGAGCAGGTCCTCGCGATCCCAGGGCAGTTGCAGGCCTGGCGGGGCGGTGTGGCTGAGCGACAGATGCTCGCCATGAATCATCCCCAGGGTCGACAGCAGGCTTGGCAACTCCGTATCGCAATCGAACAGTACGCCGGGCAAGGCGTCACCGGCCAGGCGCGCGCGATTCAGTTCACGGCTCAGGCGTTGTTCGATCTGTTCCAGTTGCTCGCGCAATACCTGGCGCAGGCCCGGATGAGCATCCAGCCGGGTATCCGAGGCCAGGCTCAGCAGCACTGCCAACGGGGTTTTCAGGGCATGTCCCAGATTGCCCAGGGCGTTACGGGAACGCTTGAGGCTGTCTTCGGTGTGGGCCAGCAGGTGGTTGATCTGTGCCACCAGCGGCTCAAGTTCCTGAGGGACTTGAGTCTCCAGCTGCGAACGCTTGCCCTGCTGCAACTGGGCGATCTGCTCCCGGGCGTTTTCCAGCGGGCGCAGGGCCCGGCGGACAGTGACCCGCTGCAGCAGCAGGATCACGATCAGCGCCGCCAGCCCGATCCCCAGGCCGATGCGCTGCATCAGCTGGAAGCTTTCCCGGACCGGCGTATAGTCCTGGGCCACGCTGATGCTGATCGACTGCCCCAGGCGCCGGTAGTCCGAGCGCAATACCAGCAGCATCTGCCTTTCCGGACCCAATTGCAGGTTGGCGTGCAGCCCCGGCTGCTCCGGCACCGGCAGGTCCTGGTCCCAGAGCGAACGGGAGCGCCAGTGATGGTCGGCGAAATCGATTCGGAAGTAGTGCCCGGAAAACGGTCGCTGATAGGCCGGGGACAGCCGGCGCTCATCCAGCTGCAGGCCGTCGGGGCCACGTACCAGGGCGACCAGCAGATTCTCGCTGTCGGCATGCAGGCCATCCTCCAGATAGCGTTGCAGCCCCATTTCGAACAACCAGAGGCTGGTCTGCGCAACGATCAGGCCGACGATCAGCAATACGCTGACCAGGCCCAGGCTCAGGCGGCGCTGGATCGACCTCACCCGCCGGCCCCACCGAACAGGTAGCCCTGGCCGCGACGGGTCTCGATCACCGAGCGCCCCAGCTTGCGGCGCAGATGATTGACGTGCACTTCTAGGACATTCGAGTCCCGTTCGGTTTCACCGTTATAGAGATGTTCGGCCAGATGGCTCTTGGAGAGGATCTGCTCCGGGTGCAGCATGAAATAGCGCAGCAGGCGAAACTCGGCGGCGGTCAGCTGGATCTCCGCGCCGTCACGACTGACACACTGGCGACCCTCGTCCAGGTGCAGGCCCGCGGCGTTCAGGGTCGGCTGGTTCGGCTGGCCGTGGGCACGACGCAACAGCGACTGGACTCGCAGTTGCAGCTCTTCGGGATGAAAGGGTTTGGTCAGGTAATCGTCCGCACCGGCCTTGAGCCCCTCGATACGCTCGGCCCAGGAGTCGCGTGCAGTGAGGATCAGCACCGGAATGCCCAGGCCACCGGCCCGCCACTGCCGCAGTACTTCCAGCCCGGGCAGGCCCGGCAGGCCGAGATCGAGAATGACCAGATCATACGGCTCGACAGCCCCCTGGTAGGCCGCATCGCGCCCATCGGCCAACCAGTCGACGGCATACCCCTGGCGAGCCAGGCCGGCCAGCAATTCGTCGGCCAGGGGCACGTGATCCTCCACCAGCAACAACCGCATCAGTCGTCCTCCTCGTCTTTCAACAGATCGCCATTGCTGGCATCGAGCTTGAGTTCCCGGACCACACCGGCCTGGGTGAGCAACTCGACTTCATAGACATAGTGACCGTGCTTGGTCTCAAGCTCGGCCTCCAGCAGCTTTGACCCGGGATGATGGCCCATGGCCCGTTGCAACAGGCTTTCCAGGGGTAGTATCACTCCCTGCTGGCGCAGGCGCAGGGCCTCGTCCTGATCCAGATCCCTGGCCGCTGCCAGGGAACAGAGGGTTGCCAGCATCAACAGACTGCAGGCGCGCAAATAGAAGATCATTACCTGTCCTGATGGTCCTTGAGAACCTGACCGCTACCGGCGTCCAATTCGATTTCCCACTCAACTCCCTGAGCGTCGCGCAGTTCTATCCGATAAATATAGTGACCGTATCGCTGCTCCAGCCCGGTATCGCTCGGCAGTGCACCGGGGTGCCTGGCCCCGGCGATGGCGGCCAATCGATCAAGAGACAGGATTGTACCTGCCGCCTGCAGTTTCGCCGCCTCATCAACGGCAATATCGCGACCCGAGACTTCGGAGGTGGCGACCCACAGAGCCAAAAAGACCAAAGCGGTGCCCAGGGCTTTCATCACAACACTCCATGGCAAATGGCCAGTTACCGGTTACAAGGTAACCACTTCAACTTAAATGAAGCTGAATTTCCTGGACCATTGCCGGTCCACGCCTCAGGCACGGTCGGTCGATTTTCCTGCCCCCGCAGCCACTCGCGACAACCTTCCCTATAATCCGGCTATCCACAGAACGAGAGCTGTATGACTGCGATCCATATCAAATATCCCGCGCTGACGCTCAAGGCCGGCAAGCGCGCCTATCGGCGCATTCGTGAAAGCGGGCTGAAAGCCGCCGATGTCGGCACCCTGCCCGGCGCGGCGGGTGGACCGAAAGCCCTGGGTATCCAGGGGCTGGACCTGGCGCTGTTCGGTCAATGGCTACCCGGCAGCCCACGGGAACGTTCGCTGATCGGTGCCTCGATTGGCGCCTGGCGGTTTGCCAGCGCCTGTCTGCCGGATGCTGCCAAGGGGATCGAACGGCTGGGCCAACTCTATAACGAACAGAGTTTTGCCAAGGGTGTGACCATGGCGCAGGTCAGCCGCAGTTGCGAGCGCATGCTGCATGACCTGCTCGAGGGGCGCGATGCCTCGATCCTGAGCAACGAACGCTACCGGTTGAACGTGGTCATCGTCAAAAGCCATGGCCTGCTGGCGGACGATCATCGGGGCCGTCTCGGCTTGGGCCTGTCTTCCGTGATCGCCGACAATCTGCTGGGCCGTGCGCGCCTGGCCCGGCATTTCGAGCGGGTGATCCTGCATGACCCACGTCTCTCCCCTCCCCTGCTGCCCCTGAAGGACTTTCCCTCGCGCCTGCTGCCGCTGGCGACGGAGAACCTGCGCCAGGGCCTGCTGGCCTCGGGATCGATCCCGATGGTCATGGAGGGCGTACGCGACATCGTCGGCGTCGGCAATGGCACCTATCGCGATGGCGGGTTGCTCGACTATCACCTGGACCTGCCCTACAGCGGTGACGATGTGGTGCTGTACCCACATTTCACCGACAAGGTCATACCCGGCTGGTTCGACAAGACCCTCCCATGGCGCCGCGGCAGTCCTGACCGCTTGCAGGATGTCCTGCTGCTGGCCCCTTCGCAGGAATACCTGGCCCGGTTGCCCTACGGCAAGCTGCCGGATCGTAACGACTTCAAGCGCTTCATGGGCGACGATCGGAGTCGCCAGAGCTACTGGCGCAAGGCGATGGAGGAAAGCCGGCGACTGGGCGACGAGTTCCTCGACCTGGCCGATAACGGTGGACTGGCGGAGCGCCTGCTGGCGCTTTGAGACGGTTATTCCCGCAACGGAACTGTTAAACTGCCCAGCTGCATGCATTCTTCAGAGCTGACAATACCGTGGAAATCTTCAAAGATTCCACTGTGGGCTCCCGCCAAAAATCGATAAGTCCCTGCAAGATATGTTGCACCAGTATGCCAGGGCCTTCCTCGCCCTGGACCGTCCCGATACAACCCTATCCATCACGATTTTTTTAGTACATCATCAAGTACATCGAACCTTGATCAATGAGGCAATGTACTAGTGGCACTCACGGACACTGCGGCCAGGCAGGCCAAGCCCAGAGAAAAGGGCTACACCCTTGCGGACTCCCTTGGGCTGTCCCTGTACATCGCAGATACTGGCGTGAAGAGCTGGCACTTCAGGTTCACCTGGCTTGGCAAGCAGGCCAGGATCTCCCTTGGCACCTACCCTGAGATCGGATTGAAGGAAGCGCGTGCGCGAAGAGATGAGGCGCGCGAAGAGGTCGCGCAGGGTATAGATCCGCGCGAATCAAGAAGGGTAAAGAAGGCAGAGCGCCTTGGCGCCCAGGAGAAGACATTCCGCCGAGTATATGAAGAATGGCTGGAATTCAGGAAGGGGAGCTTGACCGAATCATCGGCCAAAGTCATTTCGAATGCGATGGAGCTTGATGTGCTGCCGGCTTTCGGGTCGCGCCAGATCGATTCGATTAAGCGATCCGATGTGATCACCCTCATCCGCCGGATTGAGCACCGCGGATCGCTTACGACGTCAGTGAAGACAAGACAGTGGATGGGGCAAGTGTTCCGGTATGCCATCGCCACCGGCATGATCGAGAACAACCCAACAGCGGAAATGCACACTGTCACCGAGAAGATGGCCCCGCACAAAAACCGGCCGTTCCTCGCTTTCTCGGAAATGCCGGAGATCATCAAGGCCATTGAGAGCAGCGAGTCCGGCCTTCCTCTCCAGTACGCAACAAAGCTGCTCATACTCACAGCCTGCCGGCCTGCAGAAGTGCGTAAAGCCGAGTGGCCGGAGATCGACTTGGACACAGCAATCTGGTCAATCCCCGCCGGCAAGATGAAAATGCGCCGTGACCATGTTGTGCCGCTGTCGCTCCAGGCGGTCGAGATCCTGCGGTTGATGCAGCCACTATCCGGAAGCATGAAGTATGTTTTCCCCAACCGTTCTGATTCAGCCAGGCCGATCGGCATCAACTATGCCGTCAACCTGCTAGACCGTTGCGGATATACGGGGCGACAGTCGCCACACGGGTTCCGACACATGTTCTCGACCGAGATGAACAGTCGCGGCTACAACAAGGACTGGATCGAGCGGCAATTGGCTCATGCCGACAGCAGCGCGATCCGCGACATCTATAACCATGCCACCTATCTCGAGCAGCGGCGAGACATGATGCAGGAGTGGGCAGACATGATTTTCAAGGGCGCTCGCTGCTAGTAAAGGACCTCCTGTTGACTTGCGTTGATTGATACAGATGCAGTGCCTGTGATCGAGCCAGCTCGAATACGAACATACTTCCCTGCTGGTACGTACCGGCAGAAAGACCAGTTATTTCCCTGCACTTGGTTCAGAGTCACAGCCAATGTGATGTTGTTGCTGTATGTTTGCTGAGCTTTGATGGCCCAGTCCGCCGGAGTTGTGCTGTTTGTATCTGCGGTTTCAAGAAATACACTGGCAGACGATGGGCCTCCGATTGTAGAAGTGGTCGAGAAAGAACCCTCATAGCACACATGCGCGATTCGCGAGGAACTCACCTGGAATCCTGTTGCGTTTGTTGCTGCGACAAGGGACCTTCCGGGAGAATCGTTTATTGCCATCGCCGTTCCCGCCGCCACGCGGCCCTGGGCATCGGTCGTAACACTCGAGTAAGTTCCCGGTGTGCCGACTGATGGCATACTGATAGTGCCTGAGGTCGTGATGATGCCGCCAGAAAGGCCTGACCCTGCGGTTACACTCGTGACCGTGCCGGTGCCAGGCGCATAGTTTGGAATATTCAAAACCCCGGTGCTGGCATTGTATGTGGCCGCGCCAGAAGTGCCTGACGTTGTGAGGCTGATAGCAGAACGTGCCCCAGATTGATTGATGAAATTGGATGGGTTGGATGCGCTGTAGGGGGTAAACCCGAGAGCAGTTGTGACCTGGCCGCCTGTGATGCCGGTCAAGAATCCTGATGGATTTCCAGCCAATGGATACGCATCAGTGATGCCATACCCGGCAAGGGTTGATGGCTTATTGAGGATTTGGCTGACGCCAGCAGCTGCAGACCAATCGCTATTGATTTGCGCGGAAGGGATATCCGGCCTTCCAGACAGATCTGAGTATGCCCCAGATGTAGCGACTGCTGAGAGATTTGGCTTGTTAAGTATCTCAGAAACTCCACTGGTTGCGGACCAGTCGGAATTGACTTGAGCGCCAGGCATTGACGGTCTATTTATTAGGTCGTTGTAGTCGCCACTTGTTGCAACAGGCGAAAACAAAGGTCTGTTCGTGACATTCGACCAGTCGGAGGCTGATTCGATGGTATCGCCGATAACCATGAATGAGTTGCCAATCTTCCAGATGAAGGGAAGGTTGTTCTCACCCTTGTAGCCAAAAAAACCATTTAGGCCAAGCCCAGGGCCCGGCACGGTCCTGGTTAGCGTGGCGGTATCGGCAATGTTCCTTTGATTGATAAACATATCAAATGCCGCGCCGAATGAAGCTGTAGGCAAAATCATTGCCAAAAAAATTAAAGCTCTCATTTTATTGCCCTTCAAATAAAAGTAATGTGATTCTTGCATCCGGCATATTCAGTTTAATCAAGATCCAGATCAAACTCCTCGAATCCTTCAGGAGGCTCAGCAAAAGCATCGAGGACAATTACTTCATCGCCCTTTCTGTAAGCTATTTGCTCTACCTGGGAGCGCTCTCCTGTTAGTATATTGTATTCAACCCTAAATAAAGGCATATCACACCTCATACTGAATATTTATAGATCCGGCATCAAAAGTATCGGTTCCATTTACAGTGGTGAGCCTGATCCTATCAAATGCTCCAGAAATTGTTTTATTGCCAGAGCTGATTGTGCCGACTGCCGATGCGCCATTAGCTCCGGAAACAGAACTAAAAATCCATGTTGTAGCATCAAGCGGAACCATAGTAAAAATCCCAGAATGCGTGTTAGCCGCTACAACGTTTCCAAGACAAATAATTCCATTTGTCGCAGTATATACAGTTGACCCGGACGAGGCGGTGCACTGGTAGCCGCTTGTCTCAATCGCCCCCGACCCTATCTGAACAATGTAGTTACTAGATCCGTTAGTGGAAACCCCATTAAGCATCAAGGTCATCCTTTTGATGCCGCTAGGAAGGTTGATGAAGTCGACGGACGTCCCTGTAGTGGTTGGCTGAGCAGTCGATGAGCGAACGCGGTCCGGGTAAATGATCGACTGGCCGCCCTGGCCCTGGACTTGGCTTGGAGTGGTCGCCCATACGCCAGCAGTTGCCTGTGTCGATTGGACATAACCCATCACGCGATAAGGGACGCCAGAGCGTGCAGTGTTCGAATAAAACGTGGTGGAAGATGTGGCAGACGAAGAAATAGCAGTCGTATTGATGAGCGCGCTTTCATCGAGCCTTGTTCCGCCGTCCAGGTTGATAGCTGCAAGCTCAACAGTTCCAGAATTGTAGATTGCGATTACAACGATCCTGCTTTGCCGCCCGTTAATTGTGCCAAGGCTAGCGCCAGATGGGAGAACAAGGCTCAAAGCAGTTGTAACGTATCCCGTAACAATCGCACCATTATTCAGAGCGGGAGACCGGAAATCGATAGTAGTAGCCGGGAGAAGGAGCGTGAGCGCATTACCACTTATAGACGCACCAACGGTGCTGATCTGAGGGCGGTTGCCAGTAGGCTTGCGCTGCAATTCCAGCCAATCATTGCCGGCATCGTAGATTAGCGTTACGCGGCCAGAAACATCGCCTGGCGCCGGATCGACTCCGCCAGGATATTTGATGCTTTTTACGCCAAGGCCCTGGAAGTTTGCAGTTGAAGGGCCTGTATTTGGGTTGTTCGTCACAAAACCAAACTGAACACCATCCTTGTACGAATTTGGAGTGTTGGTGTTCGTTTTAGGTACCAGGATGTAAGCGTTTGCTGCCGAACCTCCTGGAATATTGTCATTGTAGTAAAACGTCCCATCCGTGACTTGGGGGCCAGTGGCTGCAGGATATCCGCCGGCTGTGACGCCATCGTGCACGATTACCGCATGCCGATCCGTGTCAACGGTCAATTCTCCCTGAGCACCTGTAAACAGAAGGTTTTCAGCGGTAGTGCCGCGGCGAAGCTGGTATTGAGTAGCCATTATGAGAGCCCTCCAAGGTCAATGATTCCGCTGCCTTCAGCCAAGTCAAAACGCTCGGCCGGAATGTTTTCAATGTTAAACGGGAGAACAGCTATCCCGCCGAAGTCGGCAGAAGCCGGGTGCAGGTTGTAATATGCGGCTGCAGTCATATTCGTGTCGAAAAGGCTGCTATTGATGAATCGGTTCGTAAGGCTGATGCTGGCCGGAACGACTTGAGTTCGAACGATCGTTGTCGGCCTAACGCCGCCGACAATTGATGGCGCGTAGTAGACCTGCGCCCCATTTGCGTCCAACATCTTGAAAGAGTGCTCACCATCCACAGATAGCTGAACGGGCGAGCCATTCAGCATCGGAACGCCACCAGCGCCGGTGCGTATAGGCTGGGCAATCGCTACTTTTGACCCGTCCTCCTGGAGCGCCATGACTTGAAGGCGGTTAGAGATGATCTGAGGGTCGGTGTCTGGCTTTCCGACAAAGATCTGCCCATTGAATACGGGCCTGCCCCTTGTGGGGTCGGCATAATAGTCGTACGGTGACCGTACTTCGTTTTCATCTTCCATTGCGGCTCACCATTTTGATTTGGTTTGAGGTGAATTCATGTCAATAATGACTGGCGTTCTCGTATTCATTGTGTTTGTTGCTCTTCAGGAACTTGAGCGCGCGCAGATTGAATCCCGGCGTCTAAATCGCGAGCGAGACGCAAAGCAAGATCGCGACTTGCAGTAGTCCTGGGCGCGTTGCCGATTCGAATCAGTGCGTTTCGGACGGCGGTGCTTTCGTAGGCCCTAGCGGCTCCCCCTATTGCTGCTCCAAGAGCAACTGTTCCGCCGAAGCTACCCATTGCAGATCCGGCTGCTGCTGCGGCAAGAGGGATTGAAGCCTCTTGACCTGTGCTTGTAATGCCAATCTGGCCGGCCCTGCGCGTTGCGTTTAGGACTTGCTCCAAGCCGCGAAGCTGAGCCAATTCCTGTCCTCTAAATATGATCCCAGACTGTTGCTGAAGCCTGCGCATGGTGTTTGCAAAACGATCTGGAGAAATATTCTCGATCCCACCAGAATCGCGGATCGCCTTTTGAATCAGGGTTGCGCGCGCGGCATGCCTGCCGTTGTTATCCAGGCTGCGATAAAGGGTTCGAACTTCGCTGGGCTTTCTGCTGAAAAGCAGGTGCTCGGCAACCTCGGGGGTCAGATCACCTTTATCCAGGACGCCCTTGAGGCGAGTGTTCTGGAGAAGATCAGCCTCCCTTGCATAAACAGAATTTGCCTGCTGAAGCCGGCCAAAATCACGCGGAGAAAGGTTCGATCGTGCGACATCCTGCATATCCTGGGTTAGCGAGGACTGGACGCGAGTCAGAAGTGCTCTGGCCCTGCTTGGCAGCTGGCTGCGCATTGGACTGTCAAAGCTGTTCACAACCTCTCGCAGAGCTGTCCTGTTCTCTCTCAGGGTCTGGTAAGTTTGAGGCGCCTCCCCAAGCGTCTGCGCGAACTGCCGAAGCTCGGCAAGGGCTTCCGGACTCTGAACCACGCCAGGCCGTTGAAGTTCTTGAATGGCATCGTCGATAGCCTGAGTGGTGCGAGGATATCCAACCTCTCCGACGTTATTGAGCTGTTGCTCATATCGCTGTAAGCGCTCGCCAGCCGATCGGCGAATTTCTGAGGTCCTGCTCCTGAGGCTGTCTATGATCTGGTTTGGCTGTGGAGCGGGATAGCGCTCTCCAAGTTGTTGAATGGCAGCTACACGAGCTTCCTGCTGCGTTACGCGCTGAGCGCCAGTTCCTGCATACGGGATACGCTCTCCAGTGCGCTGCGCCATTTGACCAATTGGCGTCCTCGGTGGCGCGATATCGCTCGTCATCAAAGGGATATTGTTGGCGTTCGCCGCCTGGACAATTGGCGCGGCGCCGCCGGCCTCCCCGCGAAGAGCAGCTATGCCGCGACGGGCCAAATCAACGCCAGCGCCAACAGCACCTGTCACGGCGGGAATCGCTGCGCCAGTAGCGCCGGCAAGCGCCACATCCCCTGCATTGAATTCGCCGCCAGCAGCAGATTGACCGCCCTCGATTGCGGCCTGGGTTGCAGCAGATCCAGCTCCCAAGACTGCAGCTTGCCTGGCAATACCGCCGCCAGCTGCGGTTGCGGCTCGTCCGGCTGGAACAAACGCTGCGCCAAGAGCTGCAGCCTGAAGAGCATCAAGACCTGTTGCGCCTGGCTTGTTAATTACAGCTCGAGCGCCGGTTGTGTTGTTAGCGGCGATTAGGTTTCCTTTTTCATCTTGTTGAATGCCAATCGCCGGCGAGAGATTCTTGAGTGTCTGAGCTATCTCTGCTGGATCTGTCATGGTCATGAGCGCAGCCGTAACACCAGCGCGCTTTGCAACGGGGATATCAAGACCAGCAAGAAGGCCTGAGTTTTGAAGCTCTGGCAGTTCCTCGGTGGCGCGCGTTTGTCTATCGCTGCCAGTGATCATGGTGCCGAGCTTGTCGAGAAGCCCAGGATCTTCTTGCGCAGGCTGCCCAAGTGGATATTGGTCCATAGCGGCGATTGCTCGCGCGGCACGCGGATCTTGCCCTGTAGCGCTTTGGTCTTCAGATCGCCCGGGAATCATGCTTCCAGCTTGAGATGGCTGTTGGCTTTGCGCGTACAGTTTCTGAGCCTGGGCAATTACTGTCGCATGATCGGCGCCAGCAGGGCCGCGCAGCTTGATGATCTGGCCGTCAGGAGCCCTCACTTGGTACTCTTGAGTATCCATTATTGGATGATCTCCCAACCGCCGGTGGATGCTGCAGGAGATTGAGAGCTAGACCCTATCGGCGCTGGCGCACTCTTGACTGCCCGCTTCTTCGCCTGATTGAGAGTGTCCTCTATTCGCTTCAAGGAAGCCCGAAACGCCGGCTTACTCATCTTCAAGGAGAGCGCTCCCACAGAGTCTGAAAGCTTTTTGCCTTCTGCATCGGATAGAGCCCCCATGCCCTTCAGCGTGGCGACTTGCGGCAAGAAGGTTTGGGCCTTCAACGTATCAAGCTCTGCCTCGAAGTTGGCAGCATCAGAGCCTGGAACCGTAGGGAATGAAGATGCCAGGCCAACAGCCTTATCAAGGCCTGGGTGGCTAAGCAGGCGATTAGTAGAATCGATAGCTTGATCAAATGTAGCGGCAGACCCTTCAGCGGCGGCCTGCAGGCTTTTCTGATTTTCTATCTGCTTCTGGGTAGTGGCACCAATCTTCAACTGAAGCTCTTGTTTCTTCAGATCGTTCATTGTCGCCGCTTGCTGCGCATTCAGCATGGCAATTTGGCGAGTAAGCGCACGGTCTGCCGATCCCATTTGCGCAATGGTCATTTGCTGATCAAGCTTGCGATCTTCACGAGCTTCTTTTCGTGCATCGCGCTCGGCCTGAGCTTTGGCTTTGGCCTTCTCGGCAATGACGCTGTAGCCCTGTGGATCGCCAGCAGCCCAATCCAACTCGATGCCCTGCATGGCCGCGTTAGGGTCTTGCAGGTATTGCTGGTAGGCCTGCGCCGTATGGGTTGGGTCGCGGCCCTGGTCTTGCAGCATCTGGATGCGCTTTTGGAAAATCGCCTCTCGCTGATCAGGGGGAGCCAACAGAACATCGCGGGCAAATCCAGCCGCCTCTTTTACCTTGCGCTCGTCATTCAGGCCGATGACCTGGTGCAGATTTTGAGCGATCTCAGGATACTGGAGGGAGACCTTAGCCATCAGGTCAGGATCACCGCTCTCGTAGGCCTGCTGGGCTGCGGCAGAGGCTTCTGCCTGGCGCTGCTTTTGCTCTTCTTCGGCGCGCATTTGCATGCGCCCCTGGCGAATATTTGCCAGCGTAGAGCTCAGGCCAGAAAGGCCAGTGCTGTAGTCATTGCCCGGATCAACGTAGAAAGGATTGCTAGCCATGATTTATTCCCAAAGACCTGTCCAGCTTCCGATATCGCGAGCAGCCAAGCCGCCAGTAAGCTCGCTCTGAAGAAGACCGCCGATTGATGTCAGCGATTTTCGGTTTCCGTGCTGCCATTGATAGCTTTCGTTTCCGAGGCCGGCGCCGACGATCGCTCCGATTGGGCCGCCAACAGATGCGCCGCTTGCGGCTCCTGTACCTGCAGCCGCGGCTGCGCCTCCAAACGATCCCTTGTCGCGGCCCTCAACGCCCTGGGGAGTCTGCATGCCCTGAAAAATCCCATAGGCATCCTTCGCCATATTCAGGCCACCGAGAACGGATCCAAGAGAACTGCCAGCGCTTGAAGCTGCTGATCCTGCTTGCGTACCACCGGATACGGCTGATCCGGTTGTAGATGCCGCTCCCGAGCCAGCGCCTGCCGCCCCGCCAGCATAGGTTGAGCTGCCGATTTCCCCGGCCTGCAGAGATTGACCGAGCCCATATCCGGTACCGCCGATCTCTGCCCCTGTGGATGCGCCCTTCAGGCTGTTGTAGACCGCGCCGAGGCCACGCATCGCTTTTGCCAGCTGCATGGCATTTGGGTTCGAAGCGGATCCGCCGGCATTAACTGGCTGCCGCGTCATAAATGGCTGGTATTGATCTCTCTGACGCTGAGCGTTCTGCGCAGTGAGAGGGGTGTATTCAAATAGCATCTCGGTCCACCCCAATTTTGCGATAGTTGACGAGCTTGTAGCCTGCGAGCTCAGTGATAGCTTCTGGATGTGTTTTCTCGACTTCCTGGGCAATAACTCCTGCTGCCCGGCCGAAAAGTCCAAGTGCGTTCGCGGCTTTGTTCCAGGTCCACGTGTAAACGCTATGGCCATTTTGCCGGCCTGCTGGCTTGATATCGGTTTTCAGACGCTCATCAGAGAACGTTTCATACCCCTGAAGCGCCAATGCGCCAGCGCCCATAGCGTTGTTGATATTGGCTTGTTGTGCTGCAGCGCTGGACTGAGCGCCGCCGATGATCCCCTGTGCCAGGGTTTGCCCTACGCCCGACATGCTGGCGGCGATGTTGTTGGCGTTCGACGGTAGCTGAGCCATGCCCTGAAGGCCTGACAGTTGATTGGCGTAGGAGGCCAGATAAGCGTTCGTGCTGTTCTGCGCTAAAGCGTCTTGTGCGTTCCCCGAGCGCAAGCCGCCTGTGGCAGATGCATTTCGAAGCACTGCGTCTTCACCGACTTTCACGGCGTTCGTATAGAAAGGACTAGACATAGCTCGATCGGCAATCGAACTGCCATCTTGCATAATGTTTCCATTTGCATCGGTGGTAAACCCATACTCAGCCCCGAGCCCTTGCAATGCACCCTCGCGGTAAGCTTGTGGAAGTCGCTCCGTCTGCTTTAGATAGTCCAGAGCCTCGCGCTGAGACCGAGCCTGAACTTCGGCCGCCTTCTTGCTATCGTTTCCAGCACCTCCGCCGCCACTCATTTTCGGAACCTCGCATAAACCTTCAGATGCTCATGATTTACTACGTGCTCAAAGCCACACTTCTCCATGACTTTTGCAACGCTTCTAAGCTCAATACTGCCCATCACTACCTGGCACCAGGGCATTAACTCAAATACCAACTCTACAAGTTCGTTTGTCGCCGCCCTCAGACGCCTAAGCGCTGAAGGCTTTGCCGAAAAGTGGCAGAAAATAGCGTTTTCTCGGCGAGTCATTGACACATAGATTTCGCCATCCAGCCATTTCCAGATCTGGTGATCAGGCTCCCACCAGAGATTGCCAACCTCCTCGCATAAAAACGCTTGCCTAAACATCACACTGCCACCCAGCCAGTACGAGCTCCAATCACCGGGTTGACGTACATCTTCACCGCATCTGTATCCAGGTACTGCCGAGTTCGGTTCGCTGGAATGTTCAACGTATTTGGGTCTCCGGCACCGGTCAGCATGTAGTCGGCACCACGGGAGATGTAATCGCTCACCATGGCGTCAGGCCACCCCGTAAAACCAGCCACGTCAGAGGCCGAGAGATCTAGAGAGACATTCCCATTAGCCAACTTCGAGATACCCCCTACCAAATGCCATCTTGGCGCGTGAGGCGCCACGCAGCTTGAATCCGACCCAGTTGCGCACATACCCCATGCGGTTCACGATATAGCGCTGATTGTAATCTCCAGGGCGCCCATAGATCGCTGTTACTTCATGCCCATAGGTCACGCCGTCATATGTCAGAGACACGAACATGGTTGCGTCGTCTGATGGTGAATGCCCTGGGAGAATGTCGATATTAAGACTGTCTACTGAGAGCCCTTCCAGGTACATGAATGGCGTATATAAGACCCATTCGCCCATCTCGCCATACTGATCAACGGATAGCGGATCGAGGACGCCCAGGCGCAGATCGATCTTGTCGCCGAAAACCCACTTCCCTAGCCGTGGATCAAACACGCCATTGATGCCACGCCATGGCAATGACCCAGTACCACGCTTGAGGATCGACCAGGCATTGTCGATGCCAGATGAATTGGCCACCGTCTCGTTGAACAAAAGCGTTTCGTTTGGAAGATGAATGTAGACAAAGGACATCCCATCAACTTCGACTGCTTCCATAGACATATCAGCAAGTTGAGGCTCTGTGTACTTGCTTAGAATCCGATCAATTGCACGAGTTGAGATTTGCTGCGTTGAGCCGACCCCAAGCATGTGAACGCCCAGGTCTGACTCTTTACGGCTCCCCACGAAGTACCAGGACTGCTTGAGTTCGCACTTGGCATGCGTGGCTACGATGCCTATCTTGAGCGCCCGGGCCTGAATCCTGCTGAATGCGAAATTTGTAGAAGCTACGTTGGAAAAGAACTCCGTGGAGTAGCGCCCGAATACGATCACCTTGTCATCGGCGGTTTTGCCAACACCAAGGGTTGGATCTGGCGAGAATTCAGCCGTGGCAAACGCCAGCGGATCAAACAACTCTTCATTGGCAATCGTCGTGTGATAGAGGTATTCCCCGTCAGTCAGGAAGTAATAACCGTCAACCCAAGTACCGTCGATTGGCTTCTTAACTTCTGGATCAAGCACCTGGCGGAACCCATTTACTGGATCATACAGCCAGAAAGCCCCGCCACCAATCACGGCCTGAGTATTGAACGAATAAGGCATCGAAACCTGTTCCATGCCCGGAATATTTCCAAACCGCTGGTTTGATCCATCATCATTTACAACAAGAAACTGCGTATATGAAACACGGAAATGCATCTGTAGGCGCTCGTTCCACACGCCGCCACGGTCAGGCCCTGAGCCGGTACCATATTCAGTGAGTCCAGAGTGCTGCAGCATGTAGCCGGCCGCGCCCATAATCGGCTTTGGCACCGCATACATGTTTTCTGGAATCGCGTCCAAGTAGTCCGTCTGGACACTTATCTTGTCGCCCTTGATCAGGGTGATAGGAATCTTCTGGACTGGCATATCGGATCACCTATCCGTCAGACGTTCTGATCCCCTACGCGCACGTAGGGAGTCACTTGGAAGTTGCGAATACGGATATCGACTCGGCCTTCAGTCGTCTCAATCCTGATCTTCACCTGTTGCCAGACAGAAGTAGTGAGGTCGGCTGGCGCAGAAAGGCGGTAGTCAACATCCGCCACATTGAGCGCGCTCGACACTACGACAAGGCCATTGTCACAGGTCACGGCAAAGGCACTAATAGTCTCATCAGTGCGCAGATAAGCCTCAAAGGACTCCATGAAGTCGTTCGTCTCACCCTGCATGATTTCGAGGGTATCAGGCTTGTTCGGTGGCAGCTCGTTGAACTGCGCATAGAACCGCTGCCAGCGCTCAAAACGCCTATTACCGCTGCCGATAGGCTGACGGCTCGGGTACTTAACGTTGCGGATGCGGTTGCGCGCACAGACTCCAGATGCCAGCGACAGTGACTGCGATGCCTGATTAAACAGAGTCATCGGCGGCTCTTTGTTGAAGTCGGAAATCAACCGAACAGCAAGGTTGCAGGTGATCATGTTCCAGAATTCCTGGGGCACGCCCAGGTCACTGTTCGGGTCAGGCTGCTGCTCGAAGTTATAGCCAACCTCGATCCCCCTGGACGCGAGCTCCGACATCATGCTTTCAAGCTCGCCCAGGGCCAGCTCAAGATCCGATGGATTCGGGTCGACAGTGAGCCCGGAGATGCGCAGCTTCGAGTAAGCTGCCGCTATCCGATCGGCCTTGAGAGGAGCCATCAGGACACCAATTCCTTGCGCAGAGTGTGGATGCGCTTGGTTTCCCAGCCATCAATGCCGGCTGCTTTTGCAGCTTCACGGACTTCTTGATCAGTGAGCTCAACGCGCGGGGACTTTTCAGCAGAAGAAGCTGATGCAGCTTCATGACCCGGTGGATTTACGAGCCAGCCAGAGGCAAGAAGTCCTTCAAGGTGCTCAACCTCGCAGGTGATCATCTCGCACTCGATGCCATGCTCAACATGACCTACACCCTCTCGATACAGAACGCATGCCATACGCTGGCTCTCCAGGCTCGGGGCCAATGGCCCCGGCCATTGAAGGTGGTTAGAAGGTCACAGCACCGCCGCAGCGCGATGGGTCTTTGATGGTCACGCCCCACCAGGTGAACAGGCGATAGCGGAACTGCATGTTGATCATGTTGGCGTCGTAGATCATGTACATCTTCAGGCCGTTCTTCATGGTCTGATTGATGACCTTCAGGCCGTCGAACGATTTGAACAGATCCGCCGGGATGCTGCCGCCCAGGACTTCAACCGCGTCTTTGTCGTAGAACAGGTTGAGCTTCTTGGAAGCGTCGATGTTGACCCGGTTGACGGTGGCCGCGTTGAGGATGCGGGTGTTGACGTTGGCATACGCCTTTTCCAGCGTGCTCAGCGCAGGGTCGTCCAGCGCGATCGGCTTCGGGAACACAGTGATCGACGTGCCGGTCGGCTTGCCAACGATGGTGAAGGTCATAGCAACGCCGGTATCCGACTTATCGGCCAGGCCAACAGCCTTCACAGTCACCGCGGAGTTCGCAAAGGTGATCTTGTCACCGATGTTGTAGCCTGCCGACGCTGTGACCGGAATGGTTGCGGTGCGGTAGTCGACGTTGGTCACGGTGTTCAGAACCGGATCGACCAGGCCGGCAGTCGGCGCGAACGATTGGTTTGCAGTCACGGTGGTGGCCGGATCAGCACCGCCGGCGATGTTCGGCAGGAACGAAGCGGTGTAGATATCGAACTCGGCGACGTTCTGGCCGATCTGGCCAGTTGCCCAGGTGCTTTCTGGTCGACCCTGCAGGGTCTGGCGGGCAGCCAAGTCCTTGCCGAACTTCAGGTTGTCGCGGTCGTTGAGCAGAAAGCAGCGCTCGGTCTTCGCGCCTTGGCGCTCGTTCATCAGCGCTTGGGCTTCGGCGATGAAATCGTATCCGCTGGTCTGGCTTGAGCGATAGAACATCGCACCCTGGGTGCCGACAGCGCTGGCGATTGCCTTGTTCAGGTTGGTTGCCTGTTGGCGCCCGGCTTCTTGACCGGCTTTCTGCCAGAAGCGCATGTCGCGCATGTCGTCAGCACGCTGGCTAACCAGATCGTTTTTCGGAACAGTGAGGGTCGCCGGATAGGTTTCCTCGATAATGCCGGTTTCTAGGCCGGTCAGATCCCAGCCGTCGATCACCGGGCGATGCTGCTGAACTGGTCGCCAGATGATGTTGCCCGAGTTCTGCATGGTCGAGCCATCAGGCTCATAGAACGTGGTGGTTGGAAGGAGCATGTCCTGAGGCTCGTAGGTATCGAGCGCCTCTTCGAACATGACCTCAGCAATCTTGCCTGCGGTTAAAGCTGCCATCGTCGTAATTCCTTACCAAGAGCTCACATTGATTTTTGCGGCCCGAGCCTCACGACGAACGTTGAATGCCGCTTGCACATCGCCGCGCTTTTGCGCTTCCAGGTATTTGCGGTGTAAGGCTTTCCCTGGTTCGGCGGTGTTTGCATCACCCAATACGTTCGCGGCAGGAGCCGGCGCTTTGCTTGTCTTGCGTGGAGGAGAGGCCAGTTCGGCGGACAACTTGCCAAGATAAATCGAGGCCTGAATCCCGCTCGGGTCCTGGGCAAGCTTTGAGGTCAGTTCGTTGAGGCGTTTCGGGTTCACCCCGAGGTTGTAGAGCACCTTCTCCGAACCTTCCCCCAGGCTGGCAATGAGCGCGTTCGTGATGTGCTCGCCGCTTTCGCCGCCAAATACACCTTGAATGCCCTCACGCACTCTCCGATCAGCAGACTGATACAGCTCGGTACTGATACCACTTGCTGCTGCCAGTACTGCTGCCCGCTCGTAGTGCTGATCCACGCTGGAACTGATCTTCTGCTGCGCTTCAAGCTGCTTGCGCTGCTGTTCGTATTGCTGGCTGCCGGCCTGATGCTTGGCGAGACGCTCGCTTACTTTCCAATCCGCCAGGGCATCCAAATAGGCTTCGTCTGGGTCGTCATGGTCGTAAAACTGTTCGCGCTTTGGCTTTTCTGCCGGCAGCTGCACTACGGACTCGCTGCGCTGCTTTTCAAGCTGTGCGCGCAACTCTTCCAGTTCCGATTGGTGCTGTCTCTCCAACTTTGCCCGGAGCTTGGCTTTCGCCGCCCCGATGTCGCTGTCAGTGAATTTCCTTTCCGCACCTTGCGACTCCTGGTCGTCGCTTTTCATCCATGCTTCGGGCTCTGCCTGCTGGCCTTCTTCGCCATCGCCGCCTTCCGCAAGGTCGTCGGTGGTAGTTGTACCTGCTGCTTCCGCTTCTTCAGCACCAGTTGCTCCGGCTTGCGGAACCTCGGCTGCTGCTGCCTCTGCCGCGGCATTTTCTGCCCGTAACTCTTCCAGGGTTTGGTCCATTTTTTACTCGCTTGGTAACGATGGCCTGGTGCTTTCCTCGCCAGTAAGGTTGCGTTTAACCTGTTACGCCTCAGTAATCGATAGAGTAGCGCTATCGTTAATCATGTCAATAGATCTGATAGTTTTTTACTATTTAAGATAAATAAAAAAGCCCAGCCGGCTTAGGGCTAGGCTAATAAAATGGTTACCGTATCCAGCGCCGCCATTACGCTGCAGCGGCCACACGTCGCGCCCTTTCGGGACTATTGCCTCGGCTGAACCGTCGCGCGATATGGGCTAACCAGGCGCTGCACGTTCTCCATCATCTGCCCTGCTGTCCGGGCCTGCTTGAACTGAATTTCTGCGCCGGCAATCTGCGCATCAACCTGAACCGCAGCCCGGTCTGTCTGTGCCCTGAATGCATCAATCTGCGTTTTGGCGGCATTGTTCTGGGCGCTTGCCTGATCTTTCATTGCTTCACGCTGCGCATTCATCTGCGCGGCCTTGGCCTTCTCCATTTCTGCCTGAGCAAGGACCATGTTCGCGTCCGGCGGGGGCTGCTGGCTTTGCGCCTCCTGCAGCATGGCCTCTTCTTCTTCGGTTTCAGGCTCAAAGATGCCAGCCAGGATCAGTTGCTTGCGGGCGTATTTGCGGACCGGCTCCATATCCACGCCGTTGATCAGAGTGAGCGTCTGGAGCATCAGCATTTTTGCCATCATCGGATCGATGGGCGCCATGCTTGTTGCCATCTGACTCAGCTGATCGATGGTCTGCTCTTTCTTGCTCGAGTAGCTCGGACCGATATCGGCATAAACGTCATATTCTGTGTTGGTCAGATCATTGAGTGCGACAAGCTGGCCTGTCTCACGATCGAGTACTGCCTCCATGATCTTGACCTTTTTGGTCGTGCCGTCAGGCGCCGTCAGCGTAACCTCGCGAGGGGCGTCATACACTTCAACAGCCATGGATGCATAGACCTCTGCGTCCCGGCGCTTGGCGTGCTTCAAGTTCTGCTGATAAACGATGGATTGCTGATCGAGGCGATTGGTCAGGGCGTTGACCGCCTTGCCCGAGAGATCGGGGTCTGCGATGTCCTGCGGCAACCCAGGGTTGGCAACGTCTTCCACCGCCTGGCGAGACAGCTCGATGCTGGCCATAAGTGCCTGAGGGATAGTCTGCTCAGGCATGACCGCAACCGGGCCAATTGGTAAATCTTGCCCGTCACCGGTTTTTCGATTCTGGAGCAAATACGGGTAGTTGCTGTCGGCGCCATTTTCCTCATACATGAACTCGAAACCCTGGACCTGCTCAGGGTTGAAGATCGGCTTAGGCCGAGGGCTTCGGCTAACGATGTCGGCGAGGTAAGACAGTTGGAAGTTGCGCAGTCGCTGGGGATCTTTGGCCAGTCGAGTTATGCCCTCGTAGTGCTCTTCGCCTTCGATAAACGCACGCTCACCGTAGGTTGGAATGACCGGGATGTTCTCGCCGGCAATCACCTCCCCCTCGCGCTCGCCATTCTTGCCCATCTTACCGTTGAGGATCTTTTCGCCGGACGCGATGTACTTGCGCACCTCCCAGCGCTCAATGTCGCGTTCGCTTTCGATGACATAGCCGTCGTCGATCAGCTCGTCCATCAAGTCAACGAGATCTGATTCCCGGTACATAACAGTCTGCCCCAGCGGATCAGTGAGCGTGATCACCTTGTCCTTGATCCTGCGGCGATGGTAGAAGCACACGACGTAGACGATGTCGTTGCCACTGCCCATCCAGGGGAAAGTGTAGGACTGCTCAGGGGATGCGAACGAAGAAGGCGTTTCGTCTTCGTCCTCGCATTCTTCATCCTTGCGCTTTTTCTTTGATGGCTTGCCAGGCTCTCGGCATAGCTCTTCAACTAGTTCATGATAACCGCCAGGGGAATAGGCATTGAGGATCGACACATACTTGGCGTCGGATTTGTCCAGGCGCTTGGCGTTGGGATCCCAGAAGCAGTTGTTGTTAGCCTCGTAGATCGGCCGGCGCTCGATGACCTGACGGTTGTCGCCGGCGCGGTTTGTTGCGTAGCGTGTATAAAGCTCCCATGCGCCAACACCGCAGACGACAGCCTCGCCAGTAGCGTTGTCGTAGGCCTCGAGCGAA
This sequence comes from Pseudomonas sp. Tof1, assembly GCF_055390395.1. NCBI lineage: Bacteria > Pseudomonadati > Pseudomonadota > Gammaproteobacteria > Pseudomonadales > Pseudomonadaceae > Pseudomonas > Pseudomonas sp. Tof1. The sequence continues at coordinate 4,719,856 of NZ_AP024344.1, forward strand.
GTGTTTGCACGATCGTCAGTCAGATACAGGCCATCCAGGATGTCGGCTCCGTCGTCCCGCGACTCGCTCTTGGGCACAAAGTTGACCTGAACCGGATTGGCCCGAAGGTCTGCCATGATCTGGCGCCCAGCCTTCCGAAGCACGTCGAACTGGCCGCGGTACTGCAGCGATGACTCGCCAAGCGTCGAATCGTCCCACTGAGTGATGTGATAGAACATCATGTCGTCAGCAGCGCGCAGCCTGGTTGTCTGCCCGTGGCAGTAGGCCTTGTCGTGAAGCTCTTTCAGCCTTTTGAGTGTCAGCATTATCTTCTGCCCATCGGACGAATCGGTTTCGGAATGACGGCCTTTGGCCTACTCACCGCAACGTGCCGCATCAGGATCATTACGGAGTCGGCCAGGTTGGGACTGGCCATCTTGAACTTCGACTTCATCTCTTCTTTTGTGTAGAGCTCGAAGAGGCCATTGCCGTTTGGCTTGATAGGCATTCTACATAGCTCGGCGCGAAGTCTATGCAAAATATCTATTGATGAATCAAAGCTGATAAGTCGCGCAGGATCGTGGTACTCGCCATGCTCGACTGCGCGATAGGTTCTGTAGGCTCGGTCACGCAGTTCGAAGTAATACTGCGCACGCTTGTTGCGGAACACGTCGCGATTGGTCTTCTGCTGGGCCACGGGCGATGCCATGGCCGGAGCATAGACAGCATCAGGGAAGTCGGGCGACTCTGAGCCACGAAACACAGAAAGAACAGTTGGCTTACCCTCAAAGTCCTTACTGAACTGTTCGGTCAGCGCGATGCCCATGCCGTCGCCATCCCATGAGAATGAATCAACCTGGGACTTGATGGCCTCACCCGCAGCCCAGTGGCCGCCCTCGTTAACGTTGCCATCCAACTTCTCCTGCAAGTCGATCAGCACAGAGCCATGGCGCACGGCAAAGCCCTTGCTGTCCGGCCCCAGGTCTGATGGATCATGAGAGCCGATCCGTGCTCCAGTCGGCGCGAAACCAAGTTTCTTGTGAGCATCAACGCAGGCGTCAAACCATTCTGCTTTGATCAGGGCATTCTCGACCGAGTCGTTGAAGGCCCCGAGCCAGATGTGGTCATACAGCGCGCGGTCGAGGTTCTCATAGTCCCACTGGCGCTCTTCTTCCAGTCCGCTCAAGTGATACCAGGGGTTGTCCCCGTAGTTCATCACCACGATCAGGTGCAGGTCATCTTCATAGCGACCGTCTCGATCAAGATGATCTTTGAACGGCGTTATGAACCGCTTGCTGAATGGGTCTTCACTGCTACCAGGATTCGCAATGAAGATCATCGAGACGCCGGATGATGGGTCGTCGACAACATCTTCAAGTTGCGTCGGCTTGCCCTTCATTGGCTTCTTCCTCGCCGTTGGCGTCAATGCCTTAAGTGAGTCAGTACTAATGAACTGTGCTTCCTCGATTTGGAAGCGCTTGAAGCCGTGGGCCGATTTGATGCTATCGACGTTGCGCGCCAGGCCGGCAAACTGAAATGCATCCTCACCCGAGCGCTTGATCCCGTTGTCCTGGACCTCAAAGCCCGAGAACTCCAGGCGGCTGATCTCTTCTTTCAGCAGCGAATGAATAGAGTTTCGAATGCTGGATTGATACTCGCGGAGGCAGTACGTCTTTGCGTTGTTGTCCTTTGCGTCGATCAGGCAGATGCCAGCAACCCCTACCGACTTGCCCGAGCCTCGGCCGCCGATGACGATGATGAAGCGCTTATCCGAACGCAATACATCCTCAAGCTTGGCCGGAAGATAAACCTGCGCATCTTCGGAGGTCGACTGCCATTTCCCACGGCGACGAACGATAGAATGCGTATGGCCATCGATCGGATGAACGATACCAACGACAGTTCCGGCCTGCTGACGCCGCTTTCTCTCCTCGAGGAGGAGCAAAAGCTCTTGCTTGCCCTCACGAGAGCTCGGCGATACGGCGCTCAAGGTCTTCATCCGAAAGGTTAGAAACGTTAATTCCGCCAGACAATTCAGTTTCGCGCTTATCTCGCCAGTCTTGAGGCTTCCTGTTCTTCAGCCAGAAGATCGCCGCGGTGGTATCAGGCGGGTAATGCTTGACGATTGGAGTCATAACTACAGTTCCATCGACAACACGAATATCAGTCTCTTCATGCGAGTAACCCATTGCTCGGTTATAAAGCGCGGTCTCTACACGACGATCAGCAATGTCCTTTCCGCCCTTTAAGGCTTCCGAAAACTCAGGGTGTTTGACCTTCCATAGTGAAAAGGTAGAAATCGTTACCTCGAAGAAGTCGGCCATTTCGGAGTCAGTTGCTCCAAGCGCGCACAGCTTCTCTGCCTGCTGCACATACTCAGGCTTGTACTTCGTAGGACGGCCGCCTGCCATTACGAAACCATCCTCGGCGCCTTGCGCGCCTCGCCAACAATGAAAGTCTTTACTTGACCGCCTGTGTAGATGTCCCGCTTCATGGCGGCGCATACCGCTTCCTCTGCGCTTGCCCCCATATCCATCGCCGCCAGGGCATATGCAGAACCACTGCCGATGGCATCAGGGTTCGCCAGGTCGAGCTCCTGCTTCCAGATACCCGTCCTGTCGTCATGGCCGACCATCATCAGCTTGCCCTTGTCGACGACGTAGCCCGAGCATTCAACTGGAACCGGCGAAGGGGTTCCGAAGTAAGCAGCGATCAGCGCTTTCTCGTCACATACAGCACCCGACAGGAAGAAGCTGACACCATCGACCGCCTGGCGCTTGTCGCAGTTGTCCGAAACGATCCTGTCGCCCCGGGTCTGGCGTGAGTCGTAGGCGATAACGCCATCTTTGTAGGCCACGGTCGTCAATTAGCCACCATCCCGCGCCTGCGCGCTTTACAGTAATCAAAAGCGATCATTGCTGCACAAGCGATCAGTGCAGCATCGATAACGAATTGAACGATGTAGTCATGACCTTGGAGCATGTCGTGCAGCAGATGCGTCTCAAACGCGAGGCAGGCAGACCAAGCGCAGGAGATCGCAAGTACTACCTTCAGCAGGCGCATTTTCACGAATGACAAGGCGATCATGTCCACAAGCATGAAGCAGAGATACCAGGTGGACGCCAGCTCCCCGTCAACCTCGACTGCCCATACCGGGATCAGAGAGTTGACGATGAAGAAGCCGATGACGTGCACCAGAATTGATTTCATTGCTTTTTGGCCTTCGGCTTCGGCTTCGGCTTGTTGGCGGCTTCATTGGCCACGTACAGGCCTTTGCTACCAGGGTTGTTCTTATTCACTTTGATCTGCTTGCGCATTACGCCCTCCATTGGGCTTCGAGGTTTCGCTTGAGGATGGTTGTTGATGGGGTTTTGACGCCTGACATGATCCGATAGGCCGAAACGGCTCCGTAGATCGCCTGGCGCGTAAGCCATGGAACATTGAGAGCCTCCATGGCTTGGAGCAGGATGCCATCGCAGGTCTTGCGAGAAACTGCCTTAGGCAATCCGTTCTTTGTGATGCTCAAGTACTCGCACACGATGTCGTGGACTACTGCAGCTTGTCCGTATGCGCCCCACGGCGGGATAACGTTCCAGAACAGCCGAGGGACGCTTGCTCCGTCAGTCAGATAGCCGGCCGGTACGCTCACCCACTCTCCGCTGTGTTCGTTGCCCAGGTAGAAACGGAAGCCATTGGTGACGCGCCAGTGATCGGCGCCCAGGGCGATGCTTGCTTCGCGGTCGTAGCGAACTGACATCTCGGCGGAGAACTGAGTAAAGCTGCTCATTTGAAGGCACCGAAACGCATTGCGTGAACAAGGCGCACGGCGCGCTCGCCAACCTGGCGATACCAGGCCGAATCCTTCATTTCATCAGCAGCCAGGGAGTAATTGCGATCAGCTAGCGCAGCGAGGAAGCGCTTAAACCCAGACAAGCGTGGCATGCCCATATTGAATGCCATGTTGACGAGTACTTCCTGGCGAACATCGTCGAGATTTTCGTATTGCGGAACGAGAGCTCGAGCAATACTGGCAGCCTCGTCGATGTCGTTAGATAGCATCAGATCAATCTCATCATCGCGCAGCCCTCGGTCCTCGATATTGCGGCCTACGCCGATGGTCCATTTGGGGGGCGTGGCTGTGTCCTTGTATAGCCGGCTACGCCTTCCTTCATCGATATTGAGCTGCTTCATCAAGCGGTTTCTATCCATGGCGAATCTCCAGGATCTTTGCCAGATTCCCCCTGGCCGCCATAACCAGGATCAGGAATGCGATGTATATGCCGACATCGAAAAATGGAGCCGCCCAGACAATGCCTAACGACAAGCTGATGGCCTGGGCCCCTACGAGAAACATCACAAGCACAGCAACCGCTGTCATGCCCAGGCGATATCGAGAATCCTTGGGCCAGTCATACGTGAACAGCCGCCAGAAGATGGCGGCACACGCTGCAGCCTTTATGAGGGGAAGCGACTCAATCACTTGTCTGAACCCTCCGGGGAAAGTCCAAGTTTTTTCCTAACCCAGGCCTTCCCCTCTTTGTCGAACACAGCCAGCAATAGCTTGAACAGGGCGACACAGAAGAATGCAGCAACGAAAGATGGGATCGGTGGAGTCTTAAACTGCAAGAACTCCCTGCTGACCAACTCAACGCCTGCGTAATACCCGAAGATCCATGCCGCCAAGAGGCAGAAGATACGAGTCACAGGCGCAGTGTCTTTCGCAATGAAGGCAAACATCAGCGCCCCGCCAAAAGCAGAAATTACAGCGCCCTGGTCAAGCCCGGCAAACATAGAAAATCCGCTTAGGCCACCCAGGGCGACAATAGGTCCTGCTGTGTTAACTGGCTCCGCCATTGCCTCGGCCCCGGTGATATCAAATTACGATTATTAGAATCTATCGTAGATTTGAAATCAATTATTTCAAGCTATTTATCACTAATGGACAACCCATTGCTAGCAGTTTCATCATGCTGCAGACCTCTTCAGTTCTCTGGTCTTGGCCCGGTAAGTGGCCTTTATGGCTTTGAGATCATCGACGGTGTACTTGCGCACGCTCTGGTCAGCCTCGAGCGCTTCAACTGCTGCAAGGCCGATGCGAGCTATGAGGCCGATCCGGTAGTCCACGGCATTGCCCGACAGGAAGCGGTTGTCCTGCTTACTCTGTGCGTGGCAGTTGCGCTCATCGAACCGCAGGTGTGGAGCCGATCCGACGCTGCGATAGTGGCCGGCATCTACTGCGTTTCCACTCCAGTCCAACGGTTTACCGCTGGAGATGCAGAGGTGGCCGGCGGCCTGATCACGGGCACGGATGTACTCGTTGAATGCCTGCTGAGCTTCCCGCATGTGGTCGCCGCGGGACTTGAGCTTCTCCTTGCGGACCTTGATCTCTTTCCGCTCGACCTGGGACAGGGACTTCCTGGCCTTGTCCTGATGCACGTCTTTGATCGCCAGACCACAGGCGTAGCTGCACACCGCTTGTCCAAGGCGCTGCGGAACGAATGAGGCCCCGCAGGCGGCGTTCTTGCACTTCTTCGGGCGTGGCTTTTTGGCGGCGATCACCATTTCAGCTCCTTGATCGACCCGAAATCGAAGGCAGGGAGTGTGCTTGCATCGCTCAGGTAGTCGACCATGATCTGCACATCAGCTTGCGTGCATGCTCCCGGTCCGGCCTGCCATAGGCTCATGGGGTCAGTGTTATGCATGGCGCCACGGCAAGAGATTCCGTAGCGGCAATACATGCCGTCCGCCACAACCCCGACGCGAGCCTTCCCTTTGTCGAAGTAGACGATGTGGTGCTTTCCACTTTCGGCGCGGATGAGCTTCGCGCACTTGCGGTTGCTGCGCTTGATCCATTTTTGAATGTCTTCGCTGTAGATACTCATGCGAAACTCCCGATCATGTCTGCGGCGGCCAAAGCGGCCTCCTCGCTCTCGAAGTGGGCCGATAGCACCAGCCGCCAGCATGCGTTGAAGACGTCGCGATACAGTGGCTCGAACTCTGTGTCGTCCATCGATGCCCAGGAGATCGACTTGCGCTCCTTTCGGATGCCGTCAGGGGTCTGCACCAAGTGGTAATGGCCGGCCTCAATCGTGATCCAGTCACGGAACGCCTCACGGGACTTGTCCACGACAGGGAAGCGCTCGGCGCGATCCTTCTCAAGCTGAGCGATGTAGGCATCAACAGCATGCGAAAGCTGCCCGGGCTTCCCGTTGGCGTCCTCGAAGAACTTGGCGAGCCCACGGATGCCGCGCAGCTCCTGGCGCGGGATCAGGCCGCCAACCGGCTCCCAGTAGTCCCAGGCCAAGTCGAGCATGGCGAAGAACTTCCCATGGAACCGGGCGTTCCTCATCTTCGTGAACTTGCCATGGATCACCTGGCCGGCCTTCCAGGTCTGGATTGCTTCGCGATCGGCCTCGGTTGCTGGCACGAGCCCCTGGGCGGTGCGGATAAGGGCGAGATCAGCCATCACTTGCCCTCCCGCAACAAATTGAACACTTCTGCTGCCGCATCGCGGCGATCAGGATCTACCACTCCGCGACCACCGCAAAGACCACACCAGCGGCGCTCAAGGTCATAACCACGGCATTTTGGACAAGGTCTAACTGGAGTCATGACTGCTCTCCCTTGCCCATGGCGGCCATGCGTGGACAAGGTAGGCCACCATGACCTCCCCATTGCCCGCAAACCAGGCAGCCATCGGCATAAGCTGGCTCTACTCGGAACGGGTGGCGGGCGTCGCACTCTTTGCGCAGCGCCTCATTCTCAGCCTTCAGCCCCGCAATCATCTCGTTCTGCGCTTCGTAGCCTGTGCGAAGGCCAGCGAGCTCGGCTTTGAGCTTGTCGCGCTCGCGCGCTGCTCTGGTCCCGTCTCGCACAAGCTTCTTGGTGCTGGCTGCATATGCCTTCAAACTTCCTCGCATGCTTGAGCAGTCGGCCGAAAGACGCTCGTTCTCGGCGAGCAGGGCCAGGACAGTGGCCGGGCTAGCAGAGGCGATGAACCGGCCGTAGCGGAGATCGCCAGCGGCGTACCATTCATCGCTGCCTGCGGACTCAGCCAGCGCCTTCAGCTTCTCTTTGTCGATGGTCATGGCTTCACCTTCAGGCCCTGGGCCTCGATTGCGGAGCGGCAGTCGTCAATGGCTTCGTCGTAGTGCTCTGCCTCTGGGCGCACATATCCGTTCGCCGATACGTTGCAAGGACTGATCTTTGGAGGAAGTTCCACCACCACGGCCTCGCGACTGGCCCGCCAGGCCCACCACAGCATTTCGATCCAATATTCGTCGTACATACCCTGTTCGCGGCGCTGTAGATCGTAAGCCGTAGGCGGTTTGTCGAAATCGCCGTTGCGCTTGAGCCTGTAGATGGCACCGCCACGGGAGTATTCGCCAAAAGCTTCAACCTGCTGAGCGATGAACGCTGCCTCGAACTGCTCGCGCATCTTGTTGGTGTCCATCAGTGCTTCTCCTCGGCCAGGTGCTCGTGGCAAAGCTTGCCCGTGGTCTTGTGCTCAAGATTCCCTTGGCGGTTGGTGAAGAACTCGCCCTTGGGCAGGTATTCACGCTTGAACACGCCGTGCCACTTGCCGATGCTGGGGTCACACGCTGCGCAAAGCTTTCGGCCTTGGCATGGATTCCCCTCGTCATTGCGGAACCAGTAGCCGCTGGTAGCGGTGTTGTCGCGGCAACCGCACTCTTCACACTGGAATAGGCTCACACCCCCTCCCCTGCCGGCTGCCCGGCGCGCTTGATGTTCATGGTGTCGGTCATGGCCGAGTCCTCGCAATTGAACAGGCATATGTGGTGTTGCCGATGTAAAAGCCGCCAATGCGGTCGCAGTCATTCTTGATGCTTTCGTGGGCACCCACCCAGCCGCCGAGAACGCACATGGAAAAAACAAGGCTTATCCAGAGGTAATCACCCATCACACCCCCTCCTTGCGTGGAATTCGCGCCGACTCACCAGTGAACACAAGCCCGATACCGCGACCTTCCCGCAGACGGTCTACTGATCGCTCGCCAAGCACTTCGCCCAGGCGGTCGAAATCCAGGTTGGAGATCACGATGGTCGGGCGCTGGTCCTCGTAGCGGCCGTTGATCACGGTGAACAGGGTCGCCAACTCGTACTCGCTGGGCTTCGTGGCGCCAACTTCGTCGATGATCAGCAGGTCAGGATCCACCAAGCTGGCGAACGCCTGCGCCTCGCTGTACTCGGCCTTGTCGCCGTAGCTGCCCTTGATGTACTGGAGCATTCCTGCAACGGTGCGGTACACGGCAGTCATGCCGGTGGTGATCATGATCGAGCCGGCGATGGCGGCGGCCAGGTGGGTTTTCCCGGTGCCCGGGGTGCCGGTCATGACGATGCAACGGCCATCGTCGCGGTGCTTACGGAAGTTCTCGGCGTACTGCTTGCACCGGGCCAGGTTGTGACGCTGATTCTCAGTTTCTGCCCGGTAGTTGGCGAAGGTCTTGTCCATGAACCGGCGAGGGATCAGGGAAGCCCCCAGTCTGCGCTCCAGGCGCGCTGCCGCAATTCGCCCTTGGGCTTCCTGCTGGTCGATCAAGTCCTGGGCCTCACGGGCCTCACGAGCGCATTCAGGGCACCCACTCTGCCCACTCTTGCGGATGATCACCGCGAACTCGCCGTGCTTGTCGCACTTGCCCGGCTGCTTGGCGATCACGCCAAGGCGGCGCTCGATGTCGTTCACTTCCAGGTCGATGGCGTTAGAAATCATACGAACCGTCCTCGTTCTGGGTGCGGCCGCGGGCGTAGTCGATCAGGTCGAAGCCGTGGTGGCGGGAGTTCGTGGCTGGCTGCGAGCGGCTATCACGGATGCGGTTGATCACCCATTGAGCCTTGAAGCCCTGCCAGCCAGCGGACAGCGCCTCGGTGATTGCATCGGATGCGGAGATACCAGCCTCGGCGCACTTGGCCAGTTCGGAATTCACGGTTGACCAGACAGTCGCAGTGACGGCGGCCTTCTTCGCCTTGCGCTGGGCCAGCCAGTCGGCCAGCAGTTGCTCTGGCACCTGGTGCGGATTGTCGACCAGCAACTGTGCCAGTCCGAACGGGGTCTTGCGATCAGCCTTTGGCTCAGGAACCGGATCAGCCTGAACCTTGGGGGGGCATGTAACATCTTCCGAAGGAAGATTTACATAGGGGGTTTTATTCTTGGAATAGAGAAGGGAGTCGTCGGTTTTGGTCTGTTTCGAGGCAGATCCGATTCGGACGATATGAGCCGAGTCAGACGATTTGGTCTGTTTCGGATCTTCTACAAATACCCACTCTTTCGGGTCCGCCAGGCCGATATCTCCACGCGCTCCACCTTCACGGAACAGCACGCGACGACGCAGCAGGCCAGAGATTGCCTTGGAGACGGTATCAGGGTGAATGTGGGTGGCCTTGGCGATCGCCGTGGCCGGGATGCGTTGAGCGCCTTCGTTGAAGTTCAGTGTGGCCTTCGCCACGTACAGCACGATCTTCATCTCGCGCGCGGACAGGTCGATAGCCATCAGGCCATCCATTAACTGATTGTCCATCCGGGTAAACCCCCGGTATTGCGTAATGGGACGATGTTTGTCATGATTCCTCTCACTTGGTGTTATCGAATAAGCCGACCTGATCCGTCGGCTTTTTCATGCCCGGATTTCGGGATTCCTACCGCTTGTGGAACGCCTGCAGCACTCCACTCATTGTCTTGGGCCTGGTCCGATCGGTGATGGTTTGCTGGATTGCCTGTTTTGCCAGCTGATCCAGCGTCAACCCTCTGAATTTCGCCTCTTCCTGGAAGGCCTTCAGCTCTTCCTCGTCCAGCAAATCCCCGAGTACCAACCCGCTGTCTTGCTCTGACATATCCCCTCCGGTCCCTACGCGGTCCCTGCGGTATTGCTTCAGGCTGCGTTGGTGCCGCGCTTAAAATCAGCAACAGATTCATGAAGCCAGGACTTCAGGATTTCGCGGGCCAACACAGCTTTTGGCGTTCGGTGAATGCGCGCTGCGCTTTGCAGCCATTCGTCGTACTCGTCATCGAGCAGGACTTTTGTCTGGTTGATGTGTTTGTGACTGGGCCTTGATAGGTCGCTCATGCGTTATCTCTCCTGATCTGCGTGATGGTTAAGCCGCTTGATGCGGAATGCTTGGGCGCAAATCGCGAGCCTTGATAGCGCCTTTGGTGATGATCTCGGCTCGCATGGCAACCTCTGCCGTGCACCCGTGCAGACCTCTCACCCAGCCGCTAACAGTCCCCTGCTTTACGCCTAAAGCAGAGGCGGTAGCGTTCTGGGAGCCGAAATGCGCGACTAGTTTTTCAAATTGGTTGCTCATGATTCTCCGCCCATATAAAGGGATGCCTTTATGCTAGACGAAAGGAACACCTTTTTGCAACATGAAAGGACAGCCTTTACTGTCGCGCACATGGAACTTAAAGACAGACTCAAGCAAGCACGAAAAAAAGCCGGCCTAACCCAGGTTGAGCTCGCGGAGCGGGCCGGCATTAAGCAGGCCTCCGTCTCTGAAATAGAGCGCGGACTCACCAGAACCAGCGGGCACGTGGTGAAGCTAGCGACAATTTGTGGCGTAGACCCCCTCTGGTTGTCAGAAGGTATAGGGACGATGGAGTCAAGTGATGAGTCCAACGTCGAAATTGGTCCGCCAATACTCTCATCGCCCCGAAGGATTGAGATTATGGGTACGGCTCAGCTAGGTCCGGACGGTTACTGGAGTGGATTGGGAGACTCAGAAGGATGGGTGGAGAGCTATTCCAGGGACGAGAACGCTTATGCTCTAAGACTTAAAGGCGACTCAATGGCTCCTGCCATACGTGATGGATGGATCGCAATTTGCGAACCAAATCACCGCCTGGTTCCTGGAGAGTACGTGATGGTCTGCACCGTTGACGGCCAGAGCATGGTTAAAGAGTTGCTCTTTGACAACGGCGAAAGCGTCAGTCTTATGTCTGTGAATTCGGCATACGGAGAGCGCCGCACTATCCCCTGGAAGGATATCGATCGGATTCACTACGTCGGCAACATCCTTGCGCCCAGCAAGGTCTTGAGCCGTTACTAATCAACAAGGATGAAATGATGAAGACAGTTTTTGCTGCTGCAATTCTTCTGGCTTTGACGGGTTGCGTGACATCTTCTAAGACTTACGGGCCGGATGGCCGAGAGGCTCATACCATTAATTGCTCGGGCAAAGCATTGAACTGGGGGCAATGCTACGAGAAGGCTGGCGCCATATGCGGCTCCCGCGGCTACGATGTCCTTAACAAGGATACAGATGGAAGCTCATCAATAGGTGCTACGCAGTATGGCCTCTATGGATCTTCTTCGAGCAGCCGCAGCTTGGTCATTTCCTGCAGGTAACGTCTGATGGGTCAATCCCTAAAAATTGTAGTCGCCTTATCTTTTGGAGTCGTCATCGGATATCTGGCTCGGCCGGCAGATGACCTGAATGCAAGGCCTACATATGGAAGCACTGGATTTCCCAAGAACTGTCGGGCTCTTATTCAGGCCAACCTAGATGGCTATGAAAGCGGGCAGTACACAGCGGAAGAGGCCCTAGCATCCATCGATCGGAACTGTGGGCCTAGCGGGCAAATATGGGGTAAGTGACCCATCCACCCATCCCGACCAGCCAAATACCCCGCCTTGAGCGGGATTTTTTTTGCCTAGAAAAAAATAAAGGGAAACCTGTTGACTCGAAATAAAGGCTACCCTATATTTCATTCCACAGCCGGCGCACACCACCCGGCAGGCCCTCAAGGCCACCGCTCTTTAAAAATCTGAAATCTTCGCGGATCGATCCCTGGAACCAGGTACAGCGCGAAACACAAATTTCGATCCCCATGCAGGCTCTGGAACCTGCCGGACCTCACTCATTGAGGTACGCCAAACCATGCAAGCCAGTCGGGAAGAACACCGTCCACGAAATGTGTGACCCGGCCAGAGAGAGGACTCCGGCGCCGCGCATGGGGAGGAATTGAACTAAGGCATTTTTTGCCCGAGTTCGGCCCAGGCCACCGTGGCGCGTAACGGAGCTCAGGAAGACCACGTATTCACTGATGCCGCTTCTATGAGGCGGCATTGGGAATCCACTTGAGACACGAACATGACCAAGCAAGCACTCGTCCAGAAAGCCCGTGCAGCGAACCGGGACATCATCGCCCACGTTCAGGCCGGCCGATTCTGGGCTGCCGATCTCGCAGCAAACACCCGCGCATCAGCCATGGCTGAAGCGCGTCGCGCATAACCCACATCACCCACGCAGGATACGATAATGACCGAACAACAGAAACTGACTCCCCCCGCAATCGGTGAAATATGGGAAGGCCAAGGCGGCATCTACGCCGGCATCGTTCCTGCGCGCAACGGCCATGAGGCCTATCACCTGATCATCGGCGCCGAACTGGGCCGTTTTGAGTGGGGCCCTTACGGCGAGGAATCTCCGGCAAAGAGCATGATCGACGGCCTGGCGAACACCCAGGCCCTGGTCGAATCCGATACCGATTACCCCGCCGCTGTAGCCGCGTACGAACACAAAGCTGATGGTCATGCCGACTTCTATCTGCCGGCCGCTGCTGAGCTGTACGAAGCATGGCTGAACCTGGGGAGCAACGACTTTGGGTGGGTCTGGTCATCTTCGCAGTACTCAGCCAACCTCGCCTACACCATGGGCTTCGGAGATGGCTGGCTCGACGACGCCGGCAAGGACCGCGAGCGTCTCGTCCGCCCCGTCCGCAGATTACTCATTCAGTAATTCATTCCTTTAATTCGATTTCCCTGACAGCCGGGAAAGACCGGCCCGGTCACCTGCGTGCCGAAGCGCAGGCTGCATCGGAGTGTGATCTGAATGCGCAGGCTGATGCGCTGTTTACTAGGTACAAGCGGTCACGCGCAGAAATGCAGTGAATTGAGCAGCTGGATGGCTCCGCTTCCAAGCCAGCAAAGCCGGAGATCAGCGCCGGCCAGATCACACCCCGATGCAGAAAGCAGAAGGACTGGGAGTTCCCGGTCGATGCAATCCGCATCAGTCAAAAGATCGGAGAAAATCATGCTCATCTTAATCCTGATCGGCGCAGCGCTCAGTCATGTGCGGCCAGAACCGCCAACTGAAGAACGCTTGCCAGCCGATCGGCCGACCAGAGTCCGCGAAAAACCTCGATTGCGAATCGGGGTCCCGGTGTTCTGGCGCTGAAGGCCCCGCCCAAAATCTGTAACGACATGCATTGGTTACACACGGTGAAAGCCCCGACGTCCAGCGGGGCTTTCTTTTTCGCATCTATTCGTCAGCGCTCCCCGGCGCCCACCGGCAATCAGTCGAGTGCGAGCGCTGACGAATACAGGTGAACGATCGACGCCCAGGAGGGCCCCATGAACTACGAAATCGCAGTGGAAGGCGTGGCCCTGCTGGTCAAGGTCACGTTGTGCATCAACGAACCGCCTCGCCCTTGGGTGCGTGACAGCGACTGGGATTTCCAGGGCTGCCGCGAGCTTGAGTGGCACGTTGTTTCTGGCGTCACTTACGACGATGACGGCATCCCGATGGGCGTCCCGGCTCACTACCTTCAGGCGATCGCAAGCGTCAACGCTATCGCCATCGAACGGGAAATCTGGTTCGAGATCGACAACCGGGGCACCCGGCGCCGGTGGGCAGCATGAGCCGCCACAGCATTGCAGTCGGCATGATCGACGCTCGGTTCGACTGCCTGCGCGCCGGCCAGGCCTCGGAAGGGCTGTTCCGCGAAACGTCGATGGCCGTGGAAATGGCCTACGCCCTTGGTGCGATCAACGATTCGGAGTACTCGACGTACAAGGGTCGCTTCGATCGCTTCTATCAGGCCCAGGCCGACGCCTTCATGGCCGACATACGGAGGACTGTGCCGTGAGCATCATCGCCGGAACCCTGGAAGGCATTACCACCGCCCTGCAATTGCAGGGCTTTTTGTTCCTGGCTGACGTGAAGTGGGTCCGCCAGCCTGCACGACTGAATGGCCGTTGGGCCTGCGAGGTGTCGCTATGAAACGGATCACTGTGAAAACGCGCCACTACACGTTCGCTGAACTGATGGATCGTCTCGTCAGCGGGAACTGGTGCGTGATCGAAGACAGCCCAGACCATTTCGTCTTCATGCCCACTGCATACCGGAGACCGCAATGAAAGTCTTCTGGTGGGTCATTGCCTGGGGGCTTGTGGTTGCGCTGACGCAGTACAGCCTGTTTCGCGAGAACGGCGAGCCACGGCAATTTCCATCTGTTCAGGTGCAGAAATGACGCAGGCACAGCGCCGCCGGCGCCTTCTCATCTGGCGCGGCTCATTCCCCGCCCTCGCCATCTTCACATTCTTGATGCTGCTCAGCGCTCTCGCTGATCGTGTCACCCAGTAACCAACCCCTTCTATCGCTGCGCTAGACGCGGCAAGGAACTGTCATGTCCGCAGCACAGCAAGTCATCTCGATTGACGACATCTCGGCCGCCAACGCCCCGGCAATCTACGTTGCCGGTGGCCTGCTCCCTTTCTTCGACAAGGTGAAGGCCGAGGTGACCGGCGAGGTGCCAGATCTGACAACCCGCAAAGGTCGTGAGCGCATCGCCAGCCTGGCAGCAAAGGTCAGCAAGTCTAAGTCTGCAGTTGAAAAGCCCGGGCGCGATTATCTGCGCCACCTGAAGGAACTGCCCAAGGTCGTCGAGGCCGAGCTACGGGACTTTGTGACAAAAATGGACGCCCTGCGGGACGAGACTCGTCGGCCGCTGACCGAATGGGAGGAAGCAGAAGCCGCCCGGGTAGCCGAGCATGAGCAGGGTATCGAAAGACTGAGGGCGCACGGCGCCGAACTGAGTCAACTTACCAGCGAGGATCTGCTGGACCGGATCGGAAAGGTTGAGGAAGTCGGATTGGGCGATACCTGGGAGGAATTCGCCGCTGAGGCGGGCCAGGTGAAGGACCATGTCCTATGCGCGCTACGAGCCGCGCTGGATGCTCGGCAGAAATACGAGGCCGAGCAGGTGGAACTGGCCCGGCTTCGCGCCGAAGCCGAAGCCCGGGAGAAAGCTGATCGTGAGGCGCAGATCGCACGGGAAGCAGAAGAGCGCGCCCGGCGAGAGGCAGAAGAACTTGCCGCAGCCGAGCGCGAGGCCGCTGCTCGACGGGAACATGAAGCACAGAAGGCCGCCGAGCACCGCGAGCTGGAATTGAAGTTGCAGGCCGAAAAAGCCGAGCGTGCACGGCAGCAGGCCGAGACTGACCGTATTGCGGCTGAGCAACGGGCCGAGCAGGAGCGTTTGGATTCCGCGCGCCGGGCCGAACAGGCTGCCGAGCAGGCTCGCCTGGACGAGCAGCGCCGCGCCCAGGAAGCGGCCGACGAGATCATCCGTCAGCAGAACGCCCGCGAAGCCGACGAGGCCCATCGCCGCAGCGTCAATCGCGCTGCACTGGAGGCGTTCATCGCCGGCGGCATGCCGGAAGCGTGTGCCAAGCAGGCTGTCACCCTGATCGTCCAGCGCAAGATTCCCAATATCACCATCCAGTACTGAGGTGCAGAACATGAGCGGTCAAATCATCGCGCCCGAGCAGCGACGCCAAGCCGCAGCGCTGCCTTCCAGCACCGACAACAGCATCCTTGCTGTAATCAGCCGGGCTGCGACGGATCCAACCTGCGATATCGACAAACTCGAACGCCTCATGGCGATGCATGAACGAATGCAGGCCAGGGATGCCGAGGCGGAGTTCAACGCTGCTATGGCCGCCATGCAGAGCGACATCCCGAGCATTGCAGAGCGCGGCGCCATCGTCGTGAATGGCCAGAAGCGCAGCGACTACGCCACCTTCGAAGACATCAACGATGTCATCAAGCCGATCATGCAGACCCACGGGTTCGCGATCACCTTCAAGGTTCAGAATGTCCAGGGTGGTATGGAAGTGACCGGCATCCTGATGCACAAGGCAGGTCACCGCGAAAGCACAACCATGCTTCTACCGCTCGACACCAGCGGCAGCAAAAACGCCGTCCAGGCAGTCGGCTCGTCCACAAGCTACGGCAAGCGCTACGTCATGAGCGCCCTGCTCAACCTAACGACTCGTGGCGAAGATGATGACGGCCATGCGGCGGTTCCGACGACCAACGTCACCATCGTTCAGGCGGCCGGCATCACTGCCCTACTCGACCGCTGCACGCAGAAGACCCGCGACTGGTTTACCAGCGAGTACGGAACAGCCGAATGCGTGCCGAAGGGTCGCCATGACCTGCTGGTTGCGCAACTAAACAAAGCCATCAAGGCTGCGGAGGCCGCAAATGCAGATAATCAGTGACGTCGAGCAAGGCACCCAGGCGTGGCTGGACTTGCGCCTGGGCATTATCACCTGCAGCGAGTTGGACTGCTTGCTGGTTAACGGAAAAGGCGAGGCAGGCTTCGGCGCTGGCGCCTTCACCTACATGAACACCCTTATCGGTGAGCGTATCACCGGCGAGGCGGCAGACCCGTTCACTGGTAACCGCCATACCGAGCGCGGGCATGAACTGGAAGGCACCGCTAGAGGCCTGTACTGCGACCGCGAGGAAGTCCAGACCCATCAAGTAGGGATCATCCTCAATCACGGAATTGGCTACTCGCCAGATGCCCTTGTCGGCGACAAGGGACTGACCGAGATCAAGACCAAACTGCCGAAACTGCAGGTCGAAGTCATTCTGGCCGGCGAGGTCCCCAAAGAGCACATGGCTCAGTGCCAAGGCGGCCTTTGGGTTTCCGAGCGCGAATGGCTGGACTTCATCAGCTACTGGCCCGGGATTCCTCTGTTCGTCAAGCGCGTCTATCGCGACGAGGCGATGATCCGGAAGCTTTCCGAGCGTGTGAAGACCTTCTACGAAATTCTCGACGATCGCATGAATCGCGTTGTAGGAATTGCAGCATGATCAGCAACGAACTCAGCCTAATCCAGCAGAACGAAACACTTCGCGCTTCTCTCGCTTCTTCTGTCGAAGCCTTCCTCGCTGCCGGCGGAAAAATAGATGTTCGCCAAGTCACTGTATCACCAGGTGTGTCCGTGGTTGAGCGCATACAGACCCCGAACTTCCAGAGTGCATCAGTCAAATCGGCGTCAGACACCCAGGCACGCAGAATTCGTGAGCTGGCAAAAACGCTCAACCGTGAAGAGATATGTGAGCGGGAGGGTCTTTCGCTGGGGGTCTTGCGCGGAATCGCCAAGCGATATGGCATCCAGTTCCTCGCCGGCCCGAAGAAAGCCTATGCGCCGAACAAGCGAAAGCCCAAGCAAGACGCCGAGCTTGTTGCAAAAATCAAGGATTGCATGGACCGCGGAATAACCCGCTACCAGGCGTGCAAAGAGCTCGAAATCAGCTCAACGTTGATCCGGCGAATCATCGCTGACCACAACATCGACTATCCGGTGGTGACCCGCTGATGCGCCGAGCAGCGCGCGTGCAGCAACGCAAACGGCAGTCCTGGGTTCATCTGCCACCCAGCGGCCTGGAGGGAAACTATGGCAATGGATCAGGCCGAACGCGATCGGCGCCGGCGCACCAAGTCAACAGAGAGGCAGGAAGAAGACCTGCGTTTGAAGGTTCGACCAGGGACTAAAAAGGCCCTCTCGGACTTGATGGCCTGGGCCGGCCTGACTGAACAGGGCGAAGCGATGACCCTGATGATTCATCACCTGCACAGCCTTGGCCCTATCGGCGCCCTTCCCTTTCTCACTCCGCCGCGCCACGAAATCACCGTATCGAATTCCGTGGCGCTGAAACTCGAAAACTTCTGCCGGCGCGAAGCGCTGCGCATCTCCCAAGAGGAAACAGCATGAAACCTGAAATGGTCACTCTGAAAGTCGGCGAAGCAACAATCAAGATGCCGGCGGCAACGGTAGCCGGCCTGGTGCTGGCGAGTGTCGTCAGCCACATTGCACCATCCGCTCAAGTTGCGGCAAACGGCACCGCATCTGATATTCCGGAGGCTGGTTCGTATTGGCCCGAGCAAGGCGGCATCAACGGCGGTTTCGTCCAGGCTCGCGGCGACGTGCCAGCGCACTACCTGATCTTCGCAAAAGACGACGTCGGCGATCACGAGTACGGACGCCGAGGCGAAGAGTCGAAGGCAACCAGCAAGACTGATGGCATGTCGAACTCTGCGATCCTGCTATCCGAAGGCGGCCATCCTGCTGCCAGCGCAGCTTCCGACTACACCGCCGACGGGCACAATGACTTCTACCTGCCGGCCGCGGCCGAACTGTACCAGGGCTGGGTGAACTGCCCGCAGATCTTCGCACAAGACTGCTATTACTGGTCGAGTTCGCAGCGCTCCGCCGACTACGCATTCAGCATGTACTTCGATGTTGGCAATCAGTACGGCCGCGGCAAGAGCAGCGAGCTCCGCGTCCGCCCCGTCCGCAGGTTCTTCATTTAATCCTTCATTCATTCGATCCAGGGCGCATCAGCGCCTTTTTTGTTGCCTACACGAAAGGAGCACCACATGAGCGCAGTTGAGAAAGCAAAACCTGAAGCAACTATTCCCGCTATTGGCCAGGCATACGGCGGCGGTTTCGTGACGGGCATCACCCGCGACCCGGACACCGGAAAGCGTTACCTGAACATCACCGCCTGCGCCGCCCATGAACTGGAGGGAGAATGGGGAGAATATGGCGTGAAAATCGAAGGCGCTGACAGCCTCACCAACAGCCGCTCCAACACCGAATCGATGGCCGCAGCCGGCAGCGAACTGGCGCAGAAGGTCCTGGCGCTGGATATCGGCGGATTCACCGACTGGGCCATCCCAGCACGTGACGTGCAAGAACTTCAGTATCGCCACTTCAAGCCGACGACCCAGGAAAACTGGGCAGGCCGGCGCGATGGCGACAACCCGAACAGCGAGCCGGTCGGCAAACTGTACAGCGAGGAAGACCCAGCACAGACCGTGCATGAAGCCTTCCGCGAAGGTGGCCCGGAGGCGTTCACGGACACCTGGTACTGGTCATCTTCGCAGCGCTCCGCCGGCAGCGCATTCAGCGTGGTCTTCGGTGTTGGCTTTCAGACCAACTGCGTCAAGAGCAGCGAGCTCCGCGTCCGCCCCGTCCGCAGCGAGCTTATTCAGTAATTCATTCATTTAACCGGCCGCTTGCGGCCGGAGCCCAAGGAGGGGCAACGCATGGCAATGCATACTGAGCTTTCGATATACAAGGCCGCCAGCGGTCTTTTGCAGATGGCTACCAACATCACCAAGAACATCCCGCGGGAACTCAAGCAGTCATTGGGTCGGCGGGCTATCGACGAGTGCGTCGATGTGTTGATCTTGATTGCGCGGGCGAACGCCACGCAGGACAAGCGACCACATCTCACGTCACTAGTTGAGAAGGTCCAGGTGATCGAGCTGCTCATGCGCCTATTCAAGGAAAACCGCTTCATCAGCGTTACCCAGCACGCCGGCACGATGGAGGTGACAACCTCAATCGGAAAGCAGGCCAGCGCCTGGAAACGCAGCTCACCAACCGCGCCCGCTACCTGAAGGTCAAGGCTTTCAGGTCTGTGCGAATTGAATCTGGTCGCGCCGCTGGCCTTCGGGCCACCGCCATGTGCACACACGGATACCGACGGTCTAAAGCGTCCGAGCAGGTCCGGCACAGTTTCCCCGATGAGAAATCGTCGAGGCGACGTAGATAGCACGAACGGTCGCAGCGCTCCGCCGACAACGCATAATTCTTTCCACCGAGGGTCTGCACCAATGGCAAAGTTTGAACCGGGCGAAACATTCGGGCGCCTCACCGTCATCCGCTGGGATAGCGCTTCATCCGTTCAGTGCATCTGCTCATGCGGAACAGAATTCGTAGGGATAGCTGGGAATATGCGTTCCGGCGCAACACAAAGCTGTGGCTGTATTCGGAAAGAGAAAAACAATCACGTAACCCACAGGCATACCGGAAGCCTGACGCACAAGCGATGGCGGTCAATGCGTGCCAGGTGCCTGAATAAGAACGCCAGCAACTACCCGCAATATGGTGGTTCCGGAATCGGCATCTGCGCAGAGTGGAATGACTTTGAGCGATTCCTTGCGGATATGGGCGAATGCCCGGGGGATGGCTTCACGCTGGATCGTAAGGACGGAAACAAAGGCTATTCACCCGGCAACTGCCGCTGGGCAACGCGGGTTCAACAGGCCCGCAATCAGTCCACCAATAAGCTGATCACCTTCCGCGGCGAAACGCTCGGCATGAGTGAGTGGGCCGAAAAGCTTGGAATCAAGTCGCAGACCATACAAAACCGGCTTCGCAAGGGGTGGACGGTTGATGAGGCGCTTGGCACGACTGGTGATGCCAGGGCTTTCCGAAAAAGTCGCGCTGAATAATTCATTCAACAGCTACTTTGGCCTGTTCACACAGGCAAGCCACAGCCAGAAAGACCGAGCCGCCCTGGCAAACCTTGTTCTGCGCCGCGGTCATGTCGTCAACGGCGATCTAACGAAGACCTATCCCAAACGATAACGACGCCCTGGAGCACGGCTACAAGGTGGTCGCCACGCTGGACCAGGTCGTTTGACACCAACCCATAGGCGCCTCCGGGCGCCTTTTTCGTGCCTGGAGGAATTCATGAACCCCTACCACCTGCGTGGGAAAACAGTCCTGAGCTTTTCGGGGGGCGCACCAGCGCATACATGCTTCGCCAGGTGTTAGATGCAAACGAAGACCACAGTGATTTGCTGGTGCTGTTTGCCAACACCGGGAAAGAGCACCCTGCCACCCTGGAGTTTGTTCGGGAATGCGCCGAACACTGGGCGGTGCCGATCACCTGGCTGGAGTATCGCGACAACGACCTTGGCTTTGCCGTGGTGGATTTCGCCAGCGCCAGCCGCCAGGGTGAGCCTTTCGAATCCGTAATCCGCAAGCGGAAGTACCTGCCCAACCCAGTGACGCGGTTCTGCACAGTCGAGCTGAAGATCCGAACCATGCACCGCTACCTGAAACACATTGGCTGGACAAACGTCGATGGTGAGTGGGATCAGATGGTAGGCATCCGGGCTGACGAACAACGCCGAGTGGCGAAGATCAGGGCGCGGGGGACCAGCACTGAAACGCCACGGGAGCAAATGCGTATGCCGCTGGCAGATGCTGGGGTATCAGTGCATGACGTAGGCGCATTCTGGCTGGCTCAACCGTTCAACCTGCAGTTGGCGACGGTCAACGGTCGAACGCTGGAAGGGAATTGCGACTTGTGCTTCCTAAAGCCGCTGGGCCAGGTCTACTCAATAATTGCCAGCGACCGCAGCCGCGGCGAATGGTGGGCGACGCAGGAGCGGGCGACGCAGTCATCCGGCCAGTTCGCCGGCGATGGGGCGCGCTTTCGCAAGGATCGTCCGAGCTACCAGCAGATGATGGATTACGCAGAAATACAGTACGACCTCTTTTCCGAAGTAGACGAGGGCATCGACTGCTTCTGCGGCGACTGACCTCCCCCACCATTTCAAACCTGAGCGCCGCCCGGTGCGAGGATCTTCCATGAACCAGATAGCCAAACAGGCGCTCGCCCGCGCCCTCGGCACAGCCGTGCCCGCAACACCGAAACCGAAGGCCCACAGCTTCGCGGACCTGCTCGCAAACCTGCCGGACGTGCTGCCGGTCATCAAGATCAGCGGCCCCATCAACACCGTCATGCGCAACGAGGGGCGGCGTGATGCCCTTGACGTCGTCCGCTCCGCCGGCGACGAGATCCACGACCGCCGTGTCGCTGAAAAGATCATCGGCCGGCTGACGGTGACAGCAGCAGAGAAGCCCGGCAGCTATGCGCGGGCATGGTCGACGTGATTGATGCGTTGCGGGTTGGGTATGAAGACACTCTCCATTCGCCAGCCCTGGGCCTGGCTGATCATCCATGGCGGCAAGGACATCGAGAATCGAACCTGGCACACCAAGTTCCGAGGCCGGTTCCTGATTCATGCGGCGCAAGGCATGACCCGCCGCGAGCTGCATGCGGCCAACAGGTTCTGCATGCTGCGCGGGCTTCCCATTCCCATGTCGCTTTCTGATCTGCAGCGCGGAGGCATCATCGGTTCGGTCGAGCTGGCGGATAGCGTCGATACCAGCGACTCGCCCTGGTACATGGGTGAGAAGGGGTTCGTCTTGCGCGACCCGTGGCCAATGAATTTCCACCCATGCAAAGGTCGGCTTGGTTTTTTCGACGCCCCAGCAGAGGTCGTTGAGCTATTCGAGGCACAGGCCATTGGCGAGGGGCGCCTGGGCTACAGCATTCAACAGGCGAAAAGCCCATGACCGCCCTCCGCCGCAAGGCCCAGATCCGCGGGCGCCCGATGAAGGCGCTCGACCTCAACGTCATGTGCGACCAGTGCGGTAAATCGCGGGCGCACGGCAACCACGACAAATGCAGCAAAGCTCGCCAGCGAGAGATGGCCGAGCTGCGCGCACGGGAGATGCAGAAATGAGCAACGAACAGAAGATGTGCGACTGCAACCAGGGCCGGCTGCCGTGCACCTGCAAGCCCACGGCCGGGGGTGTCGAGCCGGTGGCGCTGCCTGCGCGGAAAAATCCATCTGCATATCCACTTCCGATGGATGCGGCGAGAGGTTATGGCTGGAACGCCTGCCTCGATCACATCGCCAAGCTTGGGCCGCTTTACACCCGTCCGGTGCAGGGTGAGCCGGTGGCTTGGCGCTACCAGACCCATCCTGGCGGGATGTGGTACTTGTCGAGTAGCGAACACAATGCGCACATTTTCAAGGAAAACGGTGAAGGCGGAGCAGTAGAGCCGCTCTACACCCACGCAGATCCTGGCGAGGTTGAGCGGCTGCGTGAGGTCATCAAGCACTCTGACGCGCAGATCATGCGGCAGAGCATGCGCATTTCAAACCAGCGCGCCCAGCTGGCCGAGCGGGAGGCGCTGTTCGGCAAGTACGGCGACACGCTGCGCCCGTTCGTTGATCTGATGCGCAAAGAGCTGGAGGCGAACAGCCACAAGGGTGACCGCGAAGGCTGGCTGAAAATGACGAGAGAAACGGCCATGTCTGAAATCGAGCACCATGTCCGCAAGCTGAATAATGCCAGGATGTATGCCTGGGAGGATGAAATCAAAGAACACGCCGCCGACGTGGCGAATTGCTGCATGATGCTTCTGGACGTTATGGGCTTTCTGGAGGTGTCCGCCAGCGCAGAGCCGAGCGCGCCGAAGTGCAGCACGTGCCAGGACCAGGGCGAGGTGTACTCGGGAAGATGGCAGATCAAGGCTACAACCAGCCGCCAGAGCCGATCATGGATGCTTGCCCGGATTGCAAGTGGGATGCGCCGGTTGAGCGCGATGAGCGGGCGGAATGCGCGATCTGCAAAGACCTCGGCGATCAGTGCATGGAATGCGAGGAAGCCGAATTCCGTGAATGGGCCGATCGACACTTCGCCAGTGCTGACTACAGGAAGACGGCAGAAGGCGTATTCATCCAGGACTGGATGCGTCATGCCTTCGCGGCCTGGCAAGCCCGCGCCGCCCTGGAGCGCAAGCCATGAGCCAGTGGATCAAATGCAGCGATGAGCTGCCACCCCTGGATACTCCCGTCTGGATCCGAATGGATGGCGACATCATGGTGATCGGCGAGCGCGCCTCAATCGATGATAGTTGGATGTGGTCGGCCTGCTACGGCCATTACTTCGCCGATGGGAAGTGGGATGCCGTAGACAGTGATGGGGGCGACGAATACGAGCCTACCCACTGGCATGCACTCCCTTTGCCGCCCAAGGAGCTGATGCCATGATCGCCCTCACCTACATGGCCTACCTGATCTACAGGGGGCCGAGATGAGTGAAGAGCTGAAACCTTGCCCGAAATGCGGAAGCGACAACCTGGAGCTCGATAGCAGTTCATCGCTCAGCCTCAGTTGGGTCATCTGCAACGATTGCGAGTTCACGCTGCAGAAGAAAGTGCCCGAAGAGAACATCTGGCGGCACTGGAACAAGATAAAGGCAGCGCCAGCTGCCTAACCCCTCACCTAAAACCAGCCCGCCTTCCGCGCGGGCAAGGACGTTTGCACTCATGAAAACAAGAGAGCTCACGCACGAGCGCCTGAAAGAGAAGATTCACTACGACCCTGAAACTGGGAAGTTCACCAGGACATGGCCCGACCAAAACCGCAAGGTCGGTCAACTCGACAAGGATGGATACCTAGCCATCGCTATTGACCGAGTTAAGCATCGGGCCGGCCGGCTGGCGTGGCTGTATATGACCGGCGAACACCCAGACGAAAGCATGCACGTCGACCACATCAACCGCATTCGCGATGACAATCGATGGGTCAATCTTCGCCTGCTAACGCCAGCAGCCAACCAGGCCCATCGAGTAGTGACCCGAAAGCCTCCGGCAAGCGGTTTTTCAGGAGTGTATTGGGATGGGCGGAAGAACAGGTGGTTCGTTCAAGTCTTCCGCAATCGAAAGATTCACTACGGCGGATACCACAAAACAATCGACGCCGCGGCGGAAGCTGCAGATGCACTCCGCACTCGGCTTGACACGCAATCAGCGGCCTGACCACCAACCTGCCGCCGCCGGCGGCGTGGAGACCATCCATGAACCTGATCGACTGCTACGTCACCCAAGTGATGACGCAGCCCTACAAGAAATTCGGCCACTGGTGGGTCGATGTGAAATACGAGTCCGAGGGGCAACCGGGCGAATCGAAACTGATGTTCAAGACCAAGGAAGCGGCCGAGGCCGTGAAGGCTGGTCATCACTTACTGGCCTGAGGAGGCTATATGACAAACACAGAGAGCATTGATCGCCTGCTTCGGCTGCCCGATGTGCTGCGCATCACCGGCATGGGCCGCAACACCATCTACACACGAATTAAGGAAGGCACGTTCCCAAAACAGGTTAAGATAGGCCCAAAGTCGGTCGCCTGGCGCCAGTCCGAAATCAATAAATGGATGGCCTCTTTGACCCCCAGCAACGAACAATCAGTACATTGAGCAGTACACTGGAATACCGGTATCTGCTCAAGCCCTTACCCCGCCAGCTATACAGGTCCACCAGTGGAAATCTTCAAAGAGTTTACGTTCGAATCCGCCCACCGCCTGCCCAACGTGCCCGCCGGGCACAAGTGTGGCCGCCTGCATGGCCACTCCTTCAAGGTGGCGATCCACCTGAGCGGTGATATCGATCAGCATACCGGCTGGATTCGTGACTTCTCCGAGATCAAGGCGATCTTCAAGCCGCTGTACGAGCGCCTGGACCACAACTATCTGAACGAGATTCCCGGCCTGGAAAACCCCACCAGCGAAAACCTGGCGAAGTGGATCTGGAAGGAACTGAAGCCACTGCTGCCTGAGCTGTCGGCGATCCGGATCCACGAGACCTGCACCAGCGGTTGCATCTATCGCGGGGAGTGAATCCCGGGTATTGAAAAACCACCTGCGAAGGTGGTTTTTTTATGCCTGGAGGATGGAGGCGGCCTTTGTACGGGCAAGCCCTGCACCGGACGTTTCAACGCCCGTTTCAACACCGCAAAAGACAAAACCCCTACCTGCCTGCGCAGATAGGGGTTTCGGAATTTAATCTTGACGATGACCTACTCTCACATGGGGAAACCCCACACTACCATCGGCGATGCATCGTTTCACTTCTGAGTTCGGGATGGGATCAGGTGGTTCCAATGCTCTATGGTCGTCAAGAAATTCGGTAGCCAGCTCGTTGCCTGGGCAACGCTCCAGCGAATCGGGTACGTGACAGTCTTTGGTGTTTTGTGCGTGGCAAACTTTCGGTTCACTTCGTCTTCATACACCGCAATCTGCTCATTCGACGCAAATTGCTTGGGTGTTATATGGTCAAGCCTCACGGGCAATTAGTATGGGTTAGCTCAACGCCTCACAGCGCTTACACACCCCACCTATCAACGTCGTAGTCTTCGACGGCCCTTCAGGGAACTCAAGGTTCCAGTGAGATCTCATCTTGAGGCAAGTTTCCCGCTTAGATGCTTTCAGCGGTTATCTTTTCCGAACATAGCTACCCGGCAATGCCACTGGCGTGACAACCGGAACACCAGAGGTTCGTCCACTCCGGTCCTCTCGTACTAGGAGCAGCCCCTCTCAAATCTCAAACGTCCACGGCAGATAGGGACCGAACTGTCTCACGACGTTCTAAACCCAGCTCGCGTACCACTTTAAATGGCGAACAGCCATACCCTTGGGACCGGCTTCAGCCCCAGGATGTGATGAGCCGACATCGAGGTGCCAAACACCGCCGTCGATATGAACTCTTGGGCGGTATCAGCCTGTTATCCCCGGAGTACCTTTTATCCGTTGAGCGATGGCCCTTCCATACAGAACCACCGGATCACTAAGACCTACTTTCGTACCTGCTCGACGTGTCTGTCTCGCAGTCAAGCGCGCTTTTGCCTTTATACTCTGCGACCGATTTCCGACCGGTCTGAGCGCACCTTCGTACTCCTCCGTTACTCTTTAGGAGGAGACCGCCCCAGTCAAACTACCCACCATACACTGTCCTCGATCCGGATAACGGACCTGAGTTAGAACCTCAAAGTTGCCAGGGTGGTATTTCAAGAATGGCTCCACGCAAACTGGCGTTCACGCTTCAAAGCCTCCCACCTATCCTACACAAGCAAATTCAAAGTCCAGTGCAAAGCTATAGTAAAGGTTCACGGGGTCTTTCCGTCTAGCCGCGGATACACTGCATCTTCACAGCGATTTCAATTTCACTGAGTCTCGGGTGGAGACAGCGCCGCCATCGTTACGCCATTCGTGCAGGTCGGAACTTACCCGACAAGGAATTTCGCTACCTTAGGACCGTTATAGTTACGGCCGCCGTTTACCGGGGCTTCGATCAAGAGCTTCGCTTTCGCTAACCCCATCAATTAACCTTCCGGCACCGGGCAGGCGTCACACCCTATACGTCCACTTTCGTGTTTGCAGAGTGCTGTGTTTTTAATAAACAGTCGCAGCGGCCTGGTATCTTCGACCGGCATGGGCTTACGGAGCAAGTCCTTCACCCTCACCGGCGCACCTTCTCCCGAAGTTACGGTGCCATTTTGCCTAGTTCCTTCACCCGAGTTCTCTCAAGCGCCTTGGTATTCTCTACCTAACCACCTGTGTCGGTTTGGGGTACGGTTCCTGGTTATCTGAAGCTTAGAAGCTTTTCTTGGAAGCATGGCATCAACCACTTCGCGTCCTAAAGGACACTCGTCATCAGCTCTCGGCCTTAAGATCCCGGATTTACCTAAGATCTCAGCCTACCACCTTAAACTTGGACAACCAACGCCAAGCTGGCCTAGCCTTCTCCGTCCCTCCATCGCAATAACCAGAAGTACAGGAATATTAACCTGTTTTCCATCGACTACGCTTTTCAGCCTCGCCTTAGGGACCGACTAACCCTGCGTCGATTAACGTTGCGCAGGAAACCTTGGTCTTTCGGCGTGGGTGTTTTTCACACCCATTGTCGTTACTCATGTCAGCATTCGCACTTCTGATACCTCCAGCAAGCTTCTCAACTCACCTTCACAGGCTTACAGAACGCTCCTCTACCGCGTCACTTGCGTGACACCCGTAGCTTCGGTGCATGGTTTGAGCCCCGTTACATCTTCCGCGCAGGCCGACTCGACTAGTGAGCTATTACGCTTTCTTTAAAGGATGGCTGCTTCTAAGCCAACCTCCTAGCTGTCTAAGCCTTCCCA
>NZ_AP024344.1:4752500-5485000 GCF_055390395.1 Pseudomonas sp. Tof1
CCTTTCGGCCTGAACCCGGCCGGTTATACCAGTCGCAGCATGATCATCATCTGCAAGTAGGCCAAAGCCGCCACTACGCGGACGGCTGACCGATCTGGCGACCGATTTCGTCGCGACTCGACTTCAGCACCTGCTGCTGAAGCTCCGGCGTCGACATCATGCGCGCCACCACCAGCGCCCCCACGCACTGGGACAGGATCGACCAGGCCTGACTCTCGCTGCCCAGCGCCTGCGCCCAGCGCTGTTGCAGCCGACACATCCAGGCCTCGGCCCGCTCACGCACAGCCACGTCGGCCCGGGCAATCTCCGCACCCAACGCCGGCAACGCACAGCCACTCTGCGCCTGTTCGACATGGCTCATGCTCAGGTACAACCTCAGGCATCGTTCCAACTGAGCAGGATCCGGCTCCCCTTCTCCACCCAAGCGCGCCACGCTGCGGCTCAACTCCCGTTCGACAATCGCCCCGAACAACTCGTCCTTCGACGAAAAATGCCCATAAAACGCCCCACCGCTAAGACCGATGGCTTTCATCAGGCCATCCACCCCGATGGTGGCAAAGCCTGATTTTTTCGCCGAAGCCGCACTGCTTTCCAGCAGACGCTCGCGGGTTTCCTGCTTGTGACTGAGCGAGTAACGCATGGTGCTGTTCCTGTTCACGACCTTGACGCTGGTCGAATCGTAGCATAACGTTCGTTTAGTTAACGATAGTTTACTAAAAGAGCGATGCTGACCATGACTACTGCAAACAACCACAAGAAAGTCGTATTGGTCGTCGGTGCCGGCGACGCCACTGGCGGAGCCATAGCCCGACGCTTCGCCGCCGAAGGCCTGGTCGCCTGCGTGACACGGCGCAGCGCCGACAAGCTGCAACCTCTGGTCGAAGGCATCCGTCAGGCCGGTGGCGAGGCACATGGTTTTGCCTGTGATGCACGCAAGGAAGAAGAGGTGGTTGCCTTGATCGAGCAGATCGAAAACCAGATCGGTCCGATCGAAGCCTTCGTCTTCAATATCGGCGCCAACGTGCCATGCAGCATCCTTGAGGAAACCGCCCGCAAGTATTTCAAGATATGGGAAATGGCCTGCTTCTCCGGCTTCCTCAATGCCCGCGAGGTCGCCAGACGCATGGTCACCCGCCAGCGCGGCACCATCCTGTTCACCGGTGCCACCGCCGGGCTGCGCGGAGCCGCCGGGTTCGCCGCATTCGCCGGCGCCAAGCACGGGATCCGCGCCCTGGCCCAGAGCATGGCGCGGGAACTGGGGCCACTGAACATCCATGTCGCCCATGTGGTGGTCGATGGCGCCATCGACACCGACTTCATCCGCACCAGCTTTCCGGAAAAGTACGCCCTCAAGGACCAGGATGGCATCCTCGACCCGGCCCATATCGCCGAGAACTACTGGTACCTGCACAACCAGCCGCGGGACGCCTGGACCTTCGAACTCGACCTGCGGCCCTGGAACGAACGCTGGTAAGCTCATCCCCACGACAACAACAAGGATGCTTCATCCATGAAAAAAAACGTCGAGTTCTATTTCGATCTGGGCAGCCCTGCCTCCTATCTGGCCTACACCCAACTGCCCGGAATCTGTGCCCAGGCCGACGCCCGACTGGTCTACCAGCCGATGCTGCTGGGCGGCGTGTTCAAGGCCACGGGCAATGCCTCGCCCGCCGAGATTCCGGCCAAGGGGCGCTACATGATCCAGGACCTGGCCCGCTACGCCCAACGCTACGGCGTCCCCTTTCGCTTCAACCCGCACTTCCCGGTCAATACATTGCTGCTGATGCGTGCGACCACCGGCGTACAATTGCACCAGCCCCAGCGTTTCGTCGAATTCGTCGATGCGTTGTATCGCGCACTGTGGGTCGATGGGCGCAACATGAATGATCCGGCTACGGTTGCGCAGGTGCTGGTCGAGAATGCCTTCGACCCGCAACCGATCATTGCGCTGACCCAGGATGAGCAGGTCAAGGCCGTACTGAAGGAGAAGACCGAGCAGGCCCTGCAGCGCGGGGTGTTCGGTGCGCCGAGCATGTTTGTCGGCGAACAGTTGTTTTTCGGGCAGGACCGTCTGGAATTCGTCCGGGAAGCGTTGGCCTGACCGGCAGGAGTGTCAGGCAGCACAGATGCCACCTGCCAGATCGTTTTCGCCGGCAAGCCCGGCTCCTACAGGAACGTATCGCATGCTGATTCTGCGTATAGCGCTGTTCCCCTGCAGGGGCGGGCTGGCCCGCGAAAGGGCCCTGAAGATCAGATTGCCGCAGTACGGGTATTCAACCACTCCAGCGCCGCACCGCTGAGCAGCGGACTCAGCCGCTCACGCACCTCGGCATGGTAGCCGTTGAACCAGTCGCGCTCCTCCTGCGTCAGCAACGCCGGCTCCAGGCAACGGGTATCGATCGGACACAGGGTCAGGGTTTCGAAGCGCAGGAACTCGCCGAACTCGCTCTCGCCTGCCTCACGGTTCATCGCCAGGTTCTCGATACGCACCCCCCAACGGCCCGGGCGATAGGTGCCCGGTTCGATCGAGGTGATCATCCCCGGCTGCATCGCCGTCTGTGGCGCCGCCACCGCCTGGTAGGCGATCACCTGCGGCCCCTCGTGAACATTGAGGAAGTAACCCACGCCATGGCCGGTGCCATGCCCGTAGTTGACGTTGTCCGCCCAGATCGGCGCGCGGGCGATGGCATCGAGCAACGGCGAAAGAATGCCGCGGGGGAAACGTGCCCGGGACAAGGCGATCACACCCTTGAGCACTCGCGTGCAGTCAGCTTTCTGCTCGGCGCTCGGCGTGCCCACCGGGACCATCCGGGTGATGTCGGTGGTGCCGCCCAGGTACTGGCCACCGGAGTCGATCAGCAACAGGCCGTCGCCTTCGATCACTGCATGCTCCTGCTCGGTCGCATGGTAGTGCGGCATCGCGCCATTGGCATTGAAGGCGGCGATGGTGCTGAAGCTCAGGGACACATAACCAGGACGACGGGCCCGGGCAGCCGTCAGCTTCTCGTCGATGGTCAGTTCGGTGATCCGCTCGCGACCCAGCGCGGTTTCCAGCCAGGCGAAGAACTCGCACAGGGCCGCGCCATCCTGCTCCATCGCCTGGCGGATATGCACCGCGTCCTCCAGGCTCTTGCGCGACTTGGCCAGGGTGGTCGGGTTCAACCCTTCCACCAGACTTACTTCGGCGCCCAGGTTGTCCAGCAGGCCACTGGTGACCCGGGCAGGATCGACCAGCAGGCTCGAACCGGCCGGCACGGCCGCCAGGGCCGCGGCAATTTCGGCATAGTCACGCAGGCTCACGCCATCGCGCTTGAGGATCTGCACCAGCTCGGCGCTGACCTTGTCCAGCGCCACGAACAGCGTGGCCTGCTGCTGGTTGACCAGGGCGAAGGAGACGAACACCGGGTTGAACGACACATCGGCACCACGCAGGTTGAACAGCCAGGCGATGTCGTCCAGGGTCGCGATGAAATGCCAGTCGGCGCCGCGACTCTTCAGTTCTTCGCGCAGTTGCGCCAGTTTCTCGCCACGGCTGACCGTCGCCTGCGGCGGCAGGTGCTCGTAGACCGGCTGGCTCGGCAGCACCGGACGGTCTTCCCAGACCTGTTGCAGCAGATCGATGTCGGTACGCAGGCGCGCACCACGGGCTTGCAGCTTCTCTCCCAGGGTACGCGCCGAAGCCAGCGCCATCACCGCGCCGTCCACCGCGACCACGCCGCCGGCCGGCGTCTGCTCGGCCAGCCACTCCAGCGGCCCGGGTTGCCCCGGCTGCAGCTTGACCAGCTCGATACCGCTGCCGCCCAGTTCCTTGGTCGCCTGCTCCCAGTAGCGGCTGTCAGCCCAGACTCCGGCAAACTCCGCCGTGACGATCAGGGTACCGACCGAGCCATGAAAGCCCGACAACCACTGCCGGCCCTGCCAGTAGGCCGGCAGGTACTCCGACAGGTGCGGATCGGCCGATGGCACCAGCAAGGCGTGGATACCCTCGCGCTTCATCAGCTCGCGGGTGTGCGCCAGGCGCTGGGGTACGGTTCCCTGACTCGAGGTCTGCGTGCTCATCATGTCTCCTGCTACTCACGGGTTTGATTGTTGTGCGGCGCTGATGATGGATCAGCCGTCACGACGGGGCAACTGCCCAAAATGGCACCGCGGCACCGGCGCAGGCCTTGATTGCTGCGGCTGCCCGGTCGATGTCCCGCTCGGTGGTGAAACGTCCGAGGCTGAGCCGGATGGTACGCGCCGCGGAATCGGCATCGTGACCCAGCGCCAGCAACACGTGGGACGGCGCATTGCTCGCCGAATTGCACGCCGAGGTGGCCGAATAGGCCAGCGACTGGCTCAGTTGCGCGCCATTGAACCGACCCTTGGCGAAGGTCAGGCTCAGGGTATGGGGAATACGCTGCTGCGCACTGCCGTTCAGGCGCAGGCCCGGGATATCCGCCAACTGGTCCAGCAGACGCTGGCGCAGCGCACGGATCAGCGCCGCCTCTTCTTCGAAGGCCTCGGTCGCCAGCGCAAAGGCGCTGCCCATGCCGGCGATCTGGTGGGTCGCCAGGGTCCCGAGCGCAGGCCACCTTCATGGCCGCCACCATGGATCTGCGCATGCAGGCGCTGCCGGGCGCGCGCCCCGACATACAACGCGCCGATGCCCTTGGGTCCGTACAGCTTGTGCGCCGAGAACGACATCAGGTCCACCGGCAACTCGCCCAGGTCGATGGCCACCTTGCCGGCGCCCTGGGCGGCGTCCACATGGAACAGCGCTCCCTGTTCGCGAACCCGCTGACCGATGGCGCGGATGTCGTTGAGCGTACCCAGTTCGTTGTTCACCAGCATCAGCGACACCAGGAAGGTGTCCTCGCGCAGCGCTTCGGCGACCCTCTGCGCGGTGATCAGCCCTTCGGCGTCCGGCTCCAGCCAGGTCACCTCGACCCCGCTTTCCTCCAGTTGGCGGGCGGTGTCGAGGACCGCCTTGTGTTCGATCCGGCTGGTGACCAGGTGCCCGCCGCTCGCGCCACGGGCCTGGGCAACACCCTTGAGGGCCAGGTTGTTCGATTCGGTGGCACCGGAGGTCCAGACGATCTGCTCGGCGCTGGCGCCCACCAGGGTCGCCACCTGTTGCCGGGCCTGCTCGACCGTCTGCCGGGCGCGCTGGCCAAAGGCGTGGGAGCTGGAGGCCGGGTTGCCGAAGTTGCCGGAAAAGCCCAGACACTCGACCATGACCTGAATGACCCGCTCGTCCACCGGTGTCGTGGCGGCGTAGTCGAAATACAAGGGAAGTTGATTCATGGCAAAAGACTCACAAAGCGTGTCCCGCGGATCGATCTCTCACTGCAGTCAACCGAGAGTTGAACGAACAGCTGTACCCGATGGAAAACGATCAAGGAAAGATGACTTTCATGCAAAGTGCGTAGGAACGCTCCTGGAATCCAGCTTACAGGGCCGGGAAAGGTGTTGCGAGCACCAGTCGCCCCTGCTCCATCGAAGGCTCAGTGCAACAGTTGCTGCACACTCTCATGCGCCAGCGGGTACAGGGAAATCACCAGCAACAGCGCCATGGCCACGTTGAACAGCCGCAACCAGCGGGGCTCGCGCAGCACATTGCGCAGCAGACTGCCGCAGGCGGCCCAGAGGCTGACGCTGGGGCATTGATCAAGGCGAACACGGCGGCGATCACCAGCACGTTGCTGAAATAGCCCTGCAGCGGCGTGTAGGTGCTGATCGCACCGATTGCCATCACCCAGGCCTTGGGGTTGACCCACTGGAACGCCGCGGCATTCCAGAAGCCGAACGGCCTGCCCTGTCCCTGGTCGGTTTCGGAGACCGGCCCCGAGCCGGCGATTTTCCAGGCGAGATACAACAGGTAGGCACCGCCGATGTAGCGCAAGGCGGAATAGAGCGCCGGATAGGCCTCGAACACCGCCCCCAGGCCGAGCCCCACGGCCAGAACCAGCACGAAGAAACCGCTGGAGATGCCCAGGATATGGGGAATGGAGCGGTTGAAACCGAAGTTCACCCCGGAGGCCAGCAACAGGGTGTTGTTGGGACCGGGCGTCACGGAAGTCACCAGGGCGAACAGGGCAAAACCCAGCAGGAGGTCGAGCGAAAGGGTCATGGCGGGCATCCGGCAAGCGTATCAGTGAGGCGCTCACCCTATCCCAGCGACCCGGAGAAGCTCAGGCACAGCTGACGAAAACTTCGACCCGTACAGTTTTTACCTTCATCCCCTGTTGACCTGTCTGTTACTGCCGCGATCGGCACTGATCTCGGCCTTCTCATCAAAACCATAGACCTGCTGTGGCTGGCCCAGCAGCTCGGCTTTCTTGCGCTGGTATTCCTCGAAGGACAGCCCGCGACGGTTCAACGCCTCCATCGCCAGTTCCCGGTTTCCTCGGCGGTATAGGGCCGCAGTTCAGGGGACGGATGGCTGGCGCAACCGGCCAGGACCGACAGCAACAGAAGCAGCAGAACCGCAGGTGTGTGTTTCATGAGGTGACTCCCGAATGCCCGATTTGAGTGGATGGACACAGGCTACCGGGGCACCCCCGGCAGCAGAAATCACCGCTCTCGATAGTCGCTATCGATCGCACCCCCTTGCCACCGAAACCACCTATATTCCATAAAGAACTATAAATATGGAAATACGTTCATTTACGGAATATCAGAAACCCGTACAACGGCTCCAAGCGCTTGATCGATGTTGCCTGGGCAACTGTTCGCCAGCCAACAGTCGATCAACAAAACAGCCCGCCAGCCAGCACCCGGCCCATCGCCGGACGAGGTGCAAGCCCGTGGATTCGGGGCTCGGGCGCTTGGTACAGGTCTTGCTCAAGCCCTCTCACCAAAAGCCCGGGCACCGAACCTGCTCGCCAAGCAACTGTTTGAAAAGGAACTGACCATGTCTCGTACACTGAAAGTCGTTGCCCTCTCCGGCGGCCCCTATCGTCCCTCGCGCACCCTGGTGCTGACCCAGGCGCTGCTGGCCGAACTGGCCCGACACCTGAACATCGAAAGCCGCCTGATCGAACTCACCGACATCGCCCGCCCCCTCGGTTCGGCCCTGTCGCGCGCCGAACTGAGCGCCGAAGTCGAAGCCCAGTTGCAGGCCATCGAAAACGCCGACCTGCTGATCGTCGCCTCGCCGGTCTATCGCGGTTCCTATCCGGGCCTGCTCAAGCACCTGTTCGACCTGGTGGACCTCAACGCCCTGATCGACACCCCGGTGCTGCTGGCTGCCACCGGCGGCAGCGAACGCCACGCCCTGGTGCTCGATCACCAGTTGCGCCCGCTGTTCAGCTTCTTCCAGGCCCTGACCCTGCCCATCGGGGTTTATGCCAGCGAAGCCGATTTCGCCAACTACCAGATAACCAGCGAGCCCCTGAAGGCCCGCATCCGCCTTGCCGCAGAACGCGCCGTCCCGTTGTTCGGCGCCCATTCCAAGCAGCTGCTGAAAACCGCTTAAGGACTTGCCATGGATGTCTTCTGGTTTCTCCCCACTCACGGCGACGGTCACTACCTGGGCACCACCCAGGGCGCCCGTCCGGTCACCCTCAACTACCTGAAACAGGTGGCCCAGGCCGCCGACAGCCTCGGCTACCACGGCGTGCTGATTCCCACCGGCCGCTCCTGCGAAGACTCCTGGGTCATCGCCTCGGCGCTGGTGCCACTGACGGAACGCCTGCGCTACCTGGTGGCGATCCGCCCGGGCATCATCTCGCCGACCGTCTCGGCGCGCATGGCCGCGACCCTCGACCGGCTGTCCAACGGCCGCCTGCTGATCAACGTGGTGACCGGTGGCGACCCCGACGAAAACCGCGGCGACGGCAGTTTCCTCAGCCACGGCGAACGCTACGAGGTCACCGACGAATTCCTGAAAATCTGGCGGCGGGTGTTGCAGGGCGAAGCCGTGGACTTCGAAGGCAAGCACCTGAAGGTGCAGAACGCCAAGGCACTTTACCCACCGGTGCAGAAGCCCTATCCACCGCTGTATTTCGGCGGCTCCTCGGACGCGGCCCACGATCTCGCCGCCGACCAGGTCGACGTCTACCTGACCTGGGGCGAACCACCGGCCGCCGTGGCCGCCAAGCTGGCCGACATCCGCGAGCGTGCCGCACGCAAGGGCCGCACCGTGCGCTTCGGCATCCGCCTGCACGTGATCGTCCGCGAAACCGCCGAAGAAGCCTGGAAAGCCGCCGACCGGCTGATCGAACACATCAGCGACGAGACCATCGCCGCGGCGCAGCAATCCTTCGCCCGCTTCGACTCCGAAGGCCAGCGGCGCATGGCCGCCCTGCACGGCGGGCGCCGCGACAACCTGGAGATTTCGCCGAACCTGTGGGCCGGCGTCGGCCTGGTCCGCGGTGGCGCCGGTACCGCACTGGTAGGCAACGCGCAACAGGTGGCCGAGCGCATCAGGGAATACGCGGACCTGGGGATCGAGAGCTTCATCTTCTCCGGCTACCCGCACCTGGAGGAAGCCTACCGCTTCGCCGAACTGGTTTTCCCGCTGCTGCCCGAGCCCTATGCCAGCCTGGCCGGCCGTGGCGTGACCAACCTGACCGGCCCCTTCGGCGAAATGATCGCCAACGATGTGTTGCCGGCCAAGGCCGGGGCCTGACAGCCGGGAGAAGGGACTATCGCCCTGACGAGGGGCAACGGCTGCAAGGCAGTGATCCATGGGCGCGGGCGTACCCGCGAATTGGGCCTCGAGGCTGCCAAAGGCTTCGCGGGCAAGCCCGCTCCCACAGGGTCGCTGCCGCTCCCTCAACAGCCTCGACACCGCCTTATACAGAGGAACACCGCGTGACGGCTCAACCACACAACCTCCTTCCCGATCCCCTGCAGACCGCCCGCCTGCTGGCCGCCGAGTTTGCCGAAACCGCCGTCGAACGCGACGAGCGCGGCGGCACGCCGAAAGCCCAGCGCGACGCCCTGCGCAACAGCGGCCTGCTGGCCCTGAGCATTCCCACCCAATACGGCGGCCTCGGCGCCAGTTGGAGCGAAACCCTCAATGTGGTGCGCGAATTCGCCAAGGTCGACAGTTCCATCGCCCATGTTTTCGGTTTCCATCATCTGATGCTCGCCACCGTGCGGCTGTTCTCGCGCCCCGAGCAATGGCAGCCGTGGTTCGAGCAGACCGCCCGCAAGAACTGGTTCTGGGGCAACGCCCTCAATCCGCTGGACACACGCACCGTGGTCCGCAAGCTCGGCGGCTGGCGCGAATTCTCCGGCAAGAAGAGCTTCTGCTCCGGTGCCAGCGACTCGGAAATGCTGATCGCCTCGGCCGTCGACGAAAGCGCCGGCGGCAAACTGCTGATCGCCGCGATCCCCAGCGGCCGCTCCGGCATCACCCTGCACAACGACTGGCACAACATGGGCCAGCGCCAGACCGACAGCGGCAGCGCCAGTTTCGAACGGGTGCGGGTCGAAGAGTCGGAACTGCTGCTCGAACCCGGCCCGCTGAGCACGCCCTTCGCCTGCCTGCGGCCGCTGATCGCGCAACTGACCTTCACCCACATGTTCCTCGGCATTGCCGAAGGCGCCTTCGCCGAAGCCCGGCAATACACCCTCACCGAGACCCGGCCGTGGTTCAAGTCCGGGGCCGGGGACATCCGCCAGGACCCGTACATCCTCAGCCACTACGGCGACTTCTGGGTTGCGCTCGAAGGTGTACGGCTGCTGGTCGAACGTGCCGCCGAAGGGCTCGACCGGGCCTGGGAAAAGGGCCCGCAGCTCAGTGCCGAGGAACGTGGCGAACTGGCGACCGCCATCGCCACGGCCAAGGTTGCCGCCAGCCGCCAGGGTCTGGAACTGTGCAGCAGGCTGTTTGAAGTCACCGGTGCACGCTCCACCCACGCCTCTCTGCGGCTGGACCGCCACTGGCGCAACCTGCGTACCCAGACCCTGCACGACCCGCTGGACTACAAGCTCCAGGAACTGGGCGACTGGGCCCTGAACCAGACACTTCCCATCCCCACCTTCTACTCGTAGAGACGCCCATGCAGCTGCTAACCCTACCGCCCTCGCCGGCTCTGGCAACCTCGATCCGCGCCACCGCCCAGGTCTTCGAAGACCCCAAGTCCCAGGCCCTGCTCGCCCATCTGCAACAGGTCGCGCCCAGCGAGGCCAGCGTGCTGATCATTGGCGAAACCGGCACCGGCAAGGAACTGGTGGCCCGGCATATCCACAACCTCAGCGCCCGTCGCAACCGGCCGTTCATCGCGGTCAACTGCGGGGCGTTTTCCGAGTCGCTGGTCGAGGCCGAACTGTTCGGCCATGAAAAAGGCGCCTTTACCGGCGCCCTCAGCGCCAAGGCGGGCTGGTTCGAGGAAGCAGACGGTGGCACGCTGTTTCTCGACGAGATCGGCGACCTGCCGATGCCGATCCAGGTCAAGCTGCTGCGGGTCCTGCAGGAACGCGAAGTGGTGCGCCTGGGCTCGCGCAAAAGCATCCCGATCAACGTGCGGGTGCTGGCGGCGACCAACGTCCAGCTGGAAAAGGCGATCAACGCCGGGCATTTCCGCGAGGACCTCTACTACCGCCTCGATGTCGTCAACCTCGAACTCAGCCCGCTGCGCGAACGGCCCGGCGATATCCTGCCGCTGACCCGGCACTTCATCGATGCCTACTGCCAGCGTCTGGGCTACGGCGACATCCGTATCAGCCCGGCGGCCGAGCAGAAGCTCAAGAGCTACAGCTGGCCGGGCAACATCCGCGAACTGGAAAACGTCATCCACCACACCCTGCTGATCTGCCGTAACGGCGTGATCGAACGCGACGACCTGCGCCTGTCGAACATGCGCATCGAGCGCCAGGACGACCACGCCGCAGGCACCGACGACTCGGCCGAAGCCCTGCTCGAGCGCGCCTTCCAGAAACTCTTCGAGGAACAGGCCGGCGCCCTCCACGAAAAGGTCGAGGATGCTCTGCTGCGCGCGGCCTACCGCTTCAGCCACTACAACCAGGTGCACACCGCCAACCTGCTGGGCCTGAGCCGCAACGTGACCCGCACCCGGCTGATCAGGATCGGCGAACTGGCGGTGAACAAGCGCCGCCCCGGCGAGAACGTCCAGGGCGACCGCATGCTGCAGCTATCGATCTAGGCGTCTGGCACCGCCATTAGGCTGTGTACGAAATTGTTTGAAACGCAGGTTAGGCAAGGCAAAAACCGGCGAGGAACGCCCGGGGTCGCGCCCGACTTGACTGGTTGTCAATGAGCATTCCGAGCCGGTTTTTAACGCCGCATAACCAAGTTTCAAGCGATTTCGTACATAGCCTAGCCAACCAGGGCACAATGCAGCGCGTTATCGTGGCTGCGCTCGATGCTGCGCAGCACCTGGAACGAACCGAAGCTCACCGCCCTGGCCCGGTGCTGGCGAATCAGCAGCCAGAAATCCTCCTCGCCACTCTCGAAGCGGGCGAACGCCGCCTCGCCGGCCTGTTTCGATCGCCACTGCAGCACATTCAATACGCGCCGACCATCGTCGCTGACCTGCACATTACCGCTGATGAAGCCGGCGAAATCCTGGGCCAGGCGCTCGGTCTGCCGCTCCAGGGCACAGACCAGGGCATCCTGTTGGTGGGGTTCGATCTCGAACTGGATCAGTTGGGTGAAGCTGCGGTTTTGCTCTGTCGCTGGCATGGAAAACTCCCCGGAAAGTCGCACAGGATCTTGAGATCCGAGGTGATGCAGGGTAAAACCTCAAGTTAACTAGAGGTCAAGGGATTTCTTCCATGGCATTACACAAGGCCCTGCCCACCGACAAGGCACTCACGGTCGGCCAGGTCGCCGCACGCAGCGGCGTATCGGTCACGGCCCTACACTTCTACGAATCCAAGGGGCTGATCCGGAGCAGCCGCAATGCCGGCAACCAGCGCCGCTATGCCCGCGACGTGCTGCGTCGGGTGTCGCTGATCAAGGTCGCGCAGAACCTGGGGATTCCGCTGGCGGAGATCCACCAGGCCCTGCAAGCGTTGCCCGAAGGCCGCACGCCTACAGCGGCGGACTGGGCGCGGATGTCGGAACGCTGGAAGGACGAACTGGACGAGCGCATCGCCCGCCTGACCCGGCTGCGGGACAAGCTCAACGGCTGCATCGGCTGCGGCTGCCTGTCGATGGAGACCTGCCCGTTGCGCAACCAGGGCGACGTGCTGGGCGACCAGGGCCCCGGCCCCCACCTGCTGGAGCCGGAAAGCTGATCGCCCTGTAGAAGCCGGGGCTAGAAGCCCGGCGCGATCTGCCCCTTGTAGCGGGTCAGGATGAACTGCCGCACCTCATCGGAGTTCAGCGCCTTGGCCAGTTTCTGGATGCCCGGGTCATTGAAGTTGTCCGGCCGCGCCACCAGGAACTCGACGTACAGATCCTTGCCCTTCTCGACGATCAGCGCACTGTTGGTGTCGATCCCTGCTTCCAGCGCATAGTTGGCGAACACGAATGCCAGGTCCACCTGGCTAACCGAACGCGCCAGCATCGCTCCCTCCAGTTCACGAATCTTCAGGTGTTTCGGGTTCTCGGCAATGTCGCGCGGGGTCGACTGGGTATTGCTCGGGTCCTTTAGCTTGATCAGCCCGGCCTCGTGCAGCAGCACCAGGGCCCGACCGGTATTCACCGGGTCATTGGGAATCGACACCGAAGCGCCATCCTTGAGTTCGGACAGACTCTTGATCTTTGTCGAGTAGGCGCCGAACGGCTCGATATGCACGCCGACCACCGGCACCAGATTGGTGTGGCGGGTCTTGTTGTAGTCATCGAGGAACGGCCGGTACTGATAGTAGTTGGCGTCCAGGTTCTTCAGCGCCAGTTGCTGGTTGGGCTGGATGAAATCGTTGAAGATCTTGATATCCAGGTCGACGCCTTCCCTGGCCAGGGTCGGCTTGACGAATTCGAGAATCTCGGCGTGGGGCACCGGTGTGGCGCCGACGGTCAGTTTTTCATTGGCGTGTGCAGCCAGGGACATCAGGGCGGCCAATACGGCCAGGGTCTTTTTCATGCAAGGCTCCAGAGAGGCAGAAAGGGCCGGCGTCGGGTGGTCGTTGGGCCAGGTTGTTTTATAAGTTCGGTTCGGCGGGTCAACGTCGGCTGTAGCGGGCCACCAGGCGGTCACCGGTCATTTGCAGCGCCTGTACCAGGAGCAGCAGCAGGATCACCGTGACCACCATCACATCGGTCTGGAAGCGCTGGTAGCCATAGCGGATCGCCAGGTCGCCCAGCCCGCCGCCACCGATCACCCCGGCCATCGCCGTGTAGTCCACCAGCACGATGGCGGTCACCGTCACCGCCGCCAGCAGCCCGCCACGAGCTTCCGGCAGCAGGGTGTGGCGGATGGTCTGCCAGGTGCTGGCCCCCATCGCCTGGGTTGCCTCCACCACGCCACGATCCACTTCACGCAAGGCGGTTTCCACCAGCCGGGCGAAGAACGGCGTGCAGCCCACTACCAGGGGTGGAATGGTCCCCGGTACCCCGAGGGAGGTCCCCACCAGCAGCGTGGTCAGCGGAATCAGCACGATCAGCAGGATGATGAACGGCAGCGAGCGCAGCACGTTCACCACCACCGACAACACCCGATACAACCCGGGGGTCTCGTGCAACTGGCGCTTGCCGGTGAGGAACAGCAGCACCCCCAGCGGCAAGCCCAGCAGGATGATGAACGCCAGCGCCGCCGCGAGCATGCTCAGGGTGTCGAGGCAGGCCTGGGCGATATCCGCCCAGTAGATGTTTTTCAGCAGCTCGCCCATGGTTTCAGGACCAGTCGTGCCGCGGCGGCTTGATGCCGTTGAGCAGCCAGTTGCCGATCACGTGGTATTTCCAGCGCACCGGGTCATGCAGGGTGTGCACCCGGGCATTGCGCCAGTGGCGATCGAAATTGTGCTTTTTCAGGGTCGAGCGGGTGCCACCCAGCTCGAACAGCCGGTTGCTGGCCTCGATGGCAATTTCGGTGGTCAGTACCTTGGCCTTGGCCACCGCCAGCGAAGCCCGGGCGACGCTGTCTTCGTCGGGCGCGGGGCGGGCGGCATCCAGCGCCTTGCCGGCCCGTTCGAGCAGGGCATCGGCGGCTTCGAGACGAATCTCCAGGGCACCGACCTGGATGATGGTCAGCGGGTCTTCGCTGGCCTTGTCGACCCCGGCGTCGATCCAGGGCCGGGCCTGCTCGCGGACGAAGGTCACGGTATCGCGCAAGGCCGCACGGGCGATGCCGGCATCGATGGCGGCGGTGGTCAACTGGGCGAACGGGCCGGCCAGGGTCGGGTTCTCATAGGAGCGATAGGTGGGGAACAGGTTGAACGCCGGGACCTTCAGGTCCCGGGCCAGCACCGTACCGCTGGAGGTGGTGCGCTGGCCGATGCTGTCCCAGTCATCGACGATCACCAGCCCCGGCGTCCCACGCTCGACGAACGCCAATTGGGCCCTGCCCTCTTCGTCCAGGGCCAGCACCGCCAGCCAGTGGGCATACAGCGAACCGGTGCAATAGCCCTTGCGCCCGTTGATCACATGGCCGTCGCCGTGACGGCGAACGGTGGCCTGGATGTCCTGGACGTTCTTGCCGCCGGTTTCCGACAGCGCATTGGCAAAACGATGCCCCTGCAGCGCCAGGTCGAAGAAATGCGCCTGCTGCTCGGGCGTGCCCTGCAGGCGAATGTCTTCCAGCAGGCAGTAGTGGTTCTGCGGGATCTGTCCCAGAGACGGGTCGGCTGCCGAGATGATCGCGATCACTTCGGCCAGCACCGCATAGGACACCTGAGCCCCCCCGAACTCGCGGGGCACGGTGATGCCCCACAGGCCGCTGTTGGAATACAGGTCGACCACTTCGGCAGGCACCTGGCGCGTACGATCGCGCTCGGCATCCTGCTCCAGCAAACGGGCGGCGACACGTCGAGCGACGGCCAGGGCTTCGGCCTCGTCACGGATCAGGTGGGCGTCGGGGGAATGGATCGGGTAGCTGGCGGATTCAGGCAGGGAAGACATGGAGCGCTCTCGGGCGAAGGGTGTTGCGTGGGCTAATGCAGCTTCTGTGCCTAAGTTATTTTTCCTTTCAAATCATGCAGTTACTATTTATCAGCGGTCACAGGCGTGATTTCTGTACAGAACAGAATGTGAGTTCACTGTTGCTGGAAGAACACCTCAGCCCCCTCCCCCAGGAGCCGGGCTTGCCCGCGAACGGGACGACGCGGTGTATCCGTCATGACGCGTCATCGTTCTTCGCGGGCAAGCCCGGCTCCTACGGGGGCGTCAGCAGAATCAGGCCAGCTCGGCCACTGGTCGCGCCGCCTTCTGCGCCTCCAGTTCACGCACCAGCGGCAACACCCGCTTGCCGAAATATTCGACCTCTTCCTGGAAATGCAGGAACCCCGCCAGCACCAGGTCCACCCCTACCGCCTTCAACGCCACGATGCGCTCGGCGATCTGCTGCGGGGTACCGATCAGGTTGGTCTTGAAGCCGTCGTTGTATTGCACCAGGTCTTCGAAACCGGACTTGGCCCAGTTGCCCTCGCCTTCCGGCGACGACTTGCCGGCCTGCTTTGCCGCATCGCCAAACGCGCCAACCGCCTCGGGATCGGCCTTGTCGATGATTTCCGCCAGCACCGCGCGGGCCTCCTCCTCGGTATCGCGGGCAATGATGAAGGCGTTCACCCCAATCTTTACCGAGTGACCGTTGGCCGCGGCCTTGGCACGGATGTCGTCGACCTGGGCCTTGATGCCTTCCGGCGTGTTGCCGTTGGTGAAGTACCAATCCGAAACCCGTGCCGCCATGTCCCGTGCCGCCCGCGAGCTGCCGCCCTGGAAGATCTCCGGATGCGGTTGGCTCAGCGGCTTGGGCTTGAGGGTGTAGTCGTTGAACCGGTAGAAGTCGCCCTTGAAGGTGAACCCGTCCTCGGTCCAGATCCCCTTCAGCGCGCGGATGAACTCTTCGGAGCGGCGATAACGCTCGTCGTGCTCCAGCCAGTGCTCGCCGATGGCGTGGAACTCGCCGCGGAACCAGCCGCTGACGATATTCACGGCGATCCGCCCACCGGTCAGCTGGTCGATGGTCGCCAGT
The DNA here is from genome assembly GCF_055390395.1 of Pseudomonas sp. Tof1. Classification (NCBI taxonomy): domain Bacteria; kingdom Pseudomonadati; phylum Pseudomonadota; class Gammaproteobacteria; order Pseudomonadales; family Pseudomonadaceae; genus Pseudomonas; species Pseudomonas sp. Tof1. Next base: position 4,768,532 of record NZ_AP024344.1, read on the forward strand.
TGCTTGGCCGCCAGCGCCGGCTGCCAGGGGCCGGGCAGGATCGCGGCGATCACCTTCAGTTGGGTGGTGGCGGCCAGCAGGGCATGACTGAACGCCACCGACTCGTGCTGGTACTCGGCGCCATAACCGGCGGTAAAGCGAATCTGGGTCAGGCCGTACTCGAACCCGGCCTCCTCCGCCAGTTGCGCCAGTCTGCGGTTGTAGTCGATGTCCCAGCGGGTACGCTGCTCGATCTTGCTGACCACCAGGCCACCACTGACATTGGGTACCCAGTAGGCGAATTTCACGGCTTGCTGACTCATGGTGCTGCACCTCGGACCAGGGAATGTCAGGTCACTGGAGCAGCAAGCGTGCCAGCGTCCGACCCGGCAACCGCACGAACACGGCACGATACCCTGTGGGAGCGGGCTTGCCCGCAACGTTTCTGCCGGTTTCAAGGGCCTGTTCGCGGGCAGGCCCGCTCCCACGCAGAGCCTTCTCGCCTCCGGAAACCTGTGGCCTACAGGACGATTTGTTGAAGATCTGTTGCCCAGACAACAGTTGCCGCCTCGCCTGGCGAGATAGAAGCCCGTGAACACGGGGTGATCGCCAACGGCATGGACCCTGCAACCGCTCCCGGCAACCGCAGTTTTCTCTGCCTGCCACAAGGAGCTGTCCCATGACCGAACACCAGGTAATCAACCCACTGTCCCTCGGCGTCGACTACGAGTCCCTGGCCGAACGCTTCCGACCGATCTTCGCGCGCATCGCCGCCGGTGCCGTGCAACGGGAACTGGCCCGCGAGTTGCCCCACGAGCCGATCCAGTGGCTCAAGCAGGCCGGCTTCGGCGCTGTACGAGTACCGGTGGAATATGGTGGGGGCGGCGCCTCCCTGCCGCAATTGTTCCAGTTGCTGATCGAACTGGCCGAGGCCGACTCCAATGTCCCGCAGGCCCTGCGCGGGCATTTCGCCTTTGCCGAGGACCGGCTGAACGCCACCCCGGGCCCCGGCCGTGACCTGTGGTTCAAACGCTTCGTCGACGGCGACATCGTCGGCTGCGCCTGGACCGAGATCGGCAACGTGGTCATCGGCGACGTGGTGACCCGGGTCTCGCCGGACGGTGAACAGTGGCGCCTCAATGGCGAGAAGTTCTACAGCACCGGCAGCATCTTTGCCGACTGGATCGACGTCTACGCCCGCCGCAGCGACACCGGCGGCGACGTGATTGCCGCCGTGCGCGCCCGCCAGCCGGGCGTCGAACACAACGACGACTGGGACGGTTTCGGCCAGCGCACCACCGGCAGCGGCACCTCGCGGTTCGTCGATGCCGTGGTGGAAAGCGGCCATGTCATCGACTTCGCCACCCGCTTCAAGTACCAGACAGCGTTCTACCAACTGGTGCTGCTGGCGACCCTGGCGGGCATCGGTCGTGCGGCGCTCAGGGACGTGGCACGCCAGGTGCGCGAGCGCAAGCGCATCTACAGCCATGGCAATGCCCAGCGGGTCAGCGAGGATGCGCAGGTGCAGCAGGTGGTCGGCGAAGTCGCCGCGCTGGTGTATGCCGCCGAGGCCTCGGCGGTACGCGCCGCGCAACCGGCACAGCGGGCCTACCTCGCGCGCTTCGGCGGTGATGATGAGGTGGAACGCCAGGCCAATGTCGACGCGGAAATCGAGTCGGCCACGGCGCAGGTGGTGGTCTCGGAGTTGATCCAGCGCGCCACCAGCGAACTGTTCAATGCCCTCGGCGCCTCCGATGTCCGCCAGGGCAAGGCGCTGGATCGCCATTGGCGCAACGCGCGGACGGTGTCGTCACACAACCCGGTGATCTACAAGGCCCGGATCATCGGCGACTGGGCGATCAACGGCACCGAGCCACCGTTCGTCTGGCAGATCGGCAACGGCCCGGCCAAGGGCTGAGGTCGCAGCGGCCCTCGCGACTCGGTAAGATGGCGCCCCTTCAGGCGCTTTGCGCGCCATCTGCCGACCTAGGCTGTGTACGAAATTGTTTGAAACGCAGGTTAGGCAAGGCAAAAACCGGCGAGGAAGCGCAGTTGACTGGTTGTCAATGAGCATTCCGAGCCGGTTTTTAACGCCGCATAACCAAGTTTCAAGCGATTTCATACATAGCCTAAGCCGACCCCATGCCTTTCGATCTCAGCGTAGACCTGACCACCCTCGCCATTCTCGCCGTCGTCGCCTTCGTCGCCGGTTTCATCGATGCCATCGCCGGCGGGGGCGGCCTGCTGACCACCCCGGCACTGCTGACCGCCGGCCTGCCACCGCACCTGGTGCTGGGCACCAACAAGCTCAGTTCGACCTTCGGCTCGGCCACCGCCAGCTTCACCTTCTACCGGCGCAAGCTGTTCCATCCGCGCCAGTGGAAACTGGCGATCTTCGGCACCCTCGCCGGTGCGCTGATCGGCGCAGTGGCCGCGCACTTCATGCCAGCCGAGTGGCTGAACAGGATGCTGCCGGTGATCGTCTTCGCCTGTGGCCTGTACCTGCTGTTCGGCGGTACGCCCAAGGCGCCGCTGGACAGCGACGCGCCGATCCGCAGGAAGTGGCAGTTCCCCCAGGGCTTCGGCCTGGGTTTCTACGACGGCGTGGCCGGGCCCGGCACCGGTGCGTTCTGGACCGTCAGCAGCCTGCTGCTCTACCCCATCGACCTGGTCAAGGCCAGCGGCGTGGCGCGCAGCATGAACTTCGTCAGCAATATCGCCGCGCTGTCGGTGTTCGTGTTTTCCGGTCAGGTCGACTGGATCATCGGCCTGGCCATGGGTGTTTCGGTGATGCTCGGGGCATTCTTCGGCGCCCGCACCGCCATCAGTGGCGGGGCGAAGTTCATCCGCCCGGTGTTCATCACCGTGGTCCTCGGTCTGACCGTGCGCCTAGCCTGGCAGCACTGGTTCAGCGTGGCCTAGGCGACGCGCCACATACAGGTCGATCAGGTAGCGGGCGATCGACCGGGATGCCGGCAACGGCGGCAGTTCGCGGATATTGAACCACTGCGCATCCTCGATCTCGTCGACCTGCGGCACGATCTCGCCGCCGGCATATTCGGCATGGAAGCCCAGCATCATCGAGTGCGGGAACGGCCAGCACTGGCTGCCGACATACTGGATGTTGCTGACCTCGACCTGCACCTCCTCGCGGACCTCACGCACCAGGCAATCCTCCGCCGACTCGCCCGGCTCGGCGAAACCGGCCAGGGTACTGTAGACCCCGGGCACGAAACGCGGCGAGCGGGCCAGCAGCACTTCATCGCCGCGGGTCACCAGCACGATCATGCTCGGCGAAATCCGTGGGTAGGCGCGCAGGTCGCACGGCTGGCAATACATCGCCCGCTCGCCCGGGACCTGGCGGGTCGGCTGGCCGCAACTGCCGCAGAACCGGTGCTCACGGGCCCAGGTTCCGATCTGCGCGGCATAGCCGAGCATACGGTAGGTGGTGAAGTCACCTTCGAGCATGAAGCGCCGCAGCCCCTGCCAGCGGCAACCCGGTACCTCGGCCGTGGCCTTGAGTTCCAGCAGGTACACCGGCTCGCCATCGCGATGGCCGATGCCATGCTCGCAGAGTACCGGCAGGTCCTGGCGCTTGAGCCACTCGCGGGGGAACAGCACGCCGTTGTCATCCAGCAGGAACCCCTCGGGACCACGGGCCACGGCCCAGCCACCGGGTTGTTCGATATCCAGTACTGCGGTTGTCCAGCCTTGAGTCATTGCGGGTTCCTTGGGGACCGGGAAACCTTCCTCAGTCCAGAAATTCAGGTTTCTGCTTGCTCATGTGTGCCGCGATGGCCACACGCAGGTCGTTCGATTGCAACATGGAGGCGTTCCAGGTGGCAACGTATTCCAGGCCGTCGTCGATCCGGTGGTCACGCATGTAACTGAGCATTTCCTTGGTGCCGCTCACGGCGATCGGCGACTTGCCGGCGATTTCCCGCGCCAACCCCATCACACCGTCGAGCAGCGCGGCCTGATCAGGATAGACACGATTGACCAGACCGATGCGCTGCGCCTCGTCGGCACCGAACTGGCGGCCGGTGTAGGCCAGCTCGCGCAGCATGCCGTCACCGATGATACGTGGCAAACGTTGCAAAGTGCCGACATCGGCGGCCATGCCGATATCCACTTCCTTGATCGAGAACTGCGCGTCTTCGGCACAGTAGCGCATGTCGCAGGCGGCGATCAGGTCGATGGCCCCGCCCAGGCAGTAGCCCTGGATGGCGGCCAGGACCGGCTTGCGGCAGTGGTCGACGGCGTTGAAGGAGGCCTGCAGTTGCAGGATCTTGCGCCGCAGCAGGCGAGCGTTGCGGCCCACGTCCTTGCCCAGTTCGTTACCGACCGAGGCCAGCAGCATCAGGTCGATGCCTGAGGAAAAATGCTTGCCCGCGCCGCTCAGCACCACCACCCGGACCTCATCGGTGTCGTCGGCCCACTGGAAGATCTGGGTGATCTCGCTCCAGAACGCGGCGTTCATCGCATTGATCTTTTCCGGACGGTTGATCTGCACATGGGCGATGTTGTCGGCCAGTTCGACACGGAAGGCTTGGTATTCGGACATGACGGGGCATCCTTGGCGGGCTGATGGGAGTTTGAGGGAATATAGCAAGCGGGTTGGGCGGTCGGGGGTAGCGGATGTGCCAAAAGCCGGACTTGGGCGAATGGCCGCCTGCGGCGGTTCGCGGGCAAGCCCGGCTCCTACAGCGACCGGCGTCGAACTCAAATCCTTTGTACGGCCCGATCACTTGTAGGAGCGAGGCTTGCCCGCGAACCGCCAGAGGCGGCCAGCCTCCACCACCTAGCGAGGCCCCAGGATCCATTGCTCGATGGCCTGCGCCGCTCCATCCTCGGTGTTGCTGCCGGTCACCACATCCGCCTGCCGCTTGACCACCTCTTCAGCCTGGCCCATGGCAATCGCCAGCCCCGCCCGATGGAACATCGCCGGGTCATTGCCGCCATCGCCGATCGCCGCCGTCTGCGCCAGCGGCACCTCAAGGAACTTCGCCAGTGTCACCAGCGCCTCGCCCTTGTTGGCCTGCATCGCGGTGATGTCCAGGTAGGCCCGCTGCGAGCGACTGGCCAGCGCCTGGTCCGCCACCAGCGGCTGCAGCACCGTCTCCAGTTCGATCAGCAGTTGCGCATTGCCGCTGGCCCCGACGATCTTGTCGATACGGTCCAGGTACGGCTCGAAACTCTCCACCACCTTCGGCGGATAGCCCAGCGCATGCTGCTCCCGAGGGACCATGGTGCCGTGGGGGTTGCGCAGCAGCCATTCGTTGTCGGCAAACACCCAGATCTCCACCTCCTCATGCCGCGACAGCAACTCCAGGGTGCAGATCGCCGCCTCGCGCGGCACGTAATGAGTCACCAGGTAGCGGCCATCGGGATGCATCAACGTGCCGCCGTTGAACGCGGCCACGGGTAAATCGACACCCAGCGCCTCGATCTGCTCGCGCATCGCCCGTGGCGGCCGACCGGTGGCCAGGCTGAAGAACACCCCCGCCTTGCGCAGCGCCCGCACCGCCTCGACAGTGCGTGGGCTGAGGCTGTGATCAGGGCGCAACAGGGTGCCGTCCATGTCGCTGAGCAGCAGGCGGATGGGGTATTGCACCGAGCCGCTCATCCGATGCCGTGCCAGGCGCGGCCGTCGCGCGCCAACAGTTCATCGGCAGCCGCCGGGCCATTCTCGCCGGCCTTGTACGACTGCACCTGGCTGTCTTCGCGCCAGGCATCGAGGAACGGCTGCACCGCGCGCCAGCCGTTCTCGATGTTGTCGGCACGCTGGAACAGCGTCTGGTCGCCGGTCAGGCAGTCGTAGATCAGCGTCTCGTAGCCGGTGGACGGCTGCATCTCGAAGAAGTCCTTGTAGGCGAACCCCAGCTCGATATTGGCCATGTCCAGCGCCGGCCCCGGGCGCTTGGCCAGCAGGTCGAACCACATGCCCTCGTTCGGCTGGATCTGGATCTTCAGGTAGGTCGGCTGCAGGCGCTCGACCTCGGTATCGCGGAACTGCGCATACGGCGCCGGCTTGAAGCAGATGGCGATTTCCGTGTCGCGCACGCTCATGCGCTTGCCGGTCCGCAGGTAGAACGGCACGCCGACCCAGCGCCAGTTGTCGATCATCACCTTGAGCGCGACATAAGTCTCGGTGTTGCTGTCGGGCGCCACGTTGTTTTCTTCGCGATAACCGGCCACGGCCTTGCCCGCCACTTCACCGGCGGTGTATTGGCCGCGAACCGAGTTCGCCCGTGCCTCCTCGATGCTCCAGGGTCGAATCGCGCCGACCACCTTGGCCTTCTCGCCACGTACGGCGTCGGCACCAAAGGCCGCTGGCGGCTCCATGGCAACCATCGCCAGCAGTTGGAACAGGTGGTTGGGCACCATATCGCGCAGGGCGCCGGTGTGTTCGTAGAAACTGCCGCGGGTTTCCACGCCCACGGTTTCCGCCGCGGTGATTTGTACATGGTCGATGTAGTGGTTGTTCCAGAACGCCTCGAACAACACGTTGGAGAAGCGGCTGACCAGGATGTTCTGTACGGTTTCCTTGCCCAGGTAATGGTCGATCCGGTAGATCTGCTTCTCGCTCATCACCTTGAGCAGGCAGGCGTTCAACGCCTCGGCGGTGGCCAGGTCGGAGCCGAACGGCTTCTCGACCACCACCCGCCGAAAGGCCTCGGGCGTTTCCTCGAGCAGCCCGGCCGCTCCCAGGCGCCGCGCCACCTCACTGAAGAAGCGCGGCGCGGTAGCCAGGTAGAACACCGCGTTGCCGGTGCCGCTGGCGGCAATCTTTGCGTTCAGCGCGGTGTAGGTGGAGTCGTCGAGGAAATCGCCCTGCACGTAACTGATGTTCTTCGCCAACTTGCGCCAGAGCGCGGCATCCAGCGCCTGCTCCGCAGTCTTCCCGCTCTTGGCGGCCACCTCGGTACGGCTGAACTCTTCCAGTTTTTTGGCGAACTCGGCGTCAGTGACGGCGTTGTGGTCGACGCCGACGATGTGCAGGCCGTCGTCGAGCAGGCCGTCACGGCTCAGGTTGTACAGCGCCGGCATCAGCAGGCGCTTGACCAGGTCGCCGTGGGCACCGAACAGGAACAGCGTGGTCGGCGGGGCGGCCTCAACCTTGCTTTTCTTGCCGGTGGCCTTCATTTTTTCGGCGTCTCCACGTGGCCGCCGAAGCCGAAGCGCATCGCCGACAGCAACTTGTCGCCATAGGTGCTCTGTTGGCGCGAGCGGAACCGGGCGAACAGCGAGCTGGACAGCACCGGCACCGGTACCGCCTGTTCGATCGCCGCCTCGATGGTCCAGCGGCCTTCGCCGCTGTCGGCCACCGCGCCGGAGTAGTTGTCCAGCTTGGGATCGGTGGCCAGGGCGTCGGCGGTGAGGTCCAGCAGCCAAGAGGAGACCACGCTGCCGCGGCGCCAGACCTCGGCGATATCGCCCAGGTTCAGGTCGAAACGCTGGTCGGCCGGCAGGCTTTCGGAATTCTTGGTCTTGAGGATGTCGAAACCCTCGGCGAAGGCCTGCATCATCCCGTATTCGATGCCGTTGTGGATCATCTTGACGAAGTGCCCGGAACCCGCCGGGCCGGCATGGATGTAGCCGCGCTCGGCGCGGTCGTCGGCGGTCGGGCTGCGATCGCGGGTCCGCGCAATGTTGCCCAGGCCCGGGGCCAGCGCATCGAACAGCGGATCAAGGCGGCGGACCACCTCGGCATCACCGCCGATCATCATGCAATAGCCACGCTCCAGGCCCCAGACGCCGCCGGAAGTACCGACATCGATATAGTGGATGCCCTTTTGCGCCAGCTCCTGGCCACGACGGATATCATCCTTGTAGTAGGTGTTGCCGCCGTCGATGATCACATCCCCCGGCTGCAGCAGCTTGCCCAGTTCGGCAATGGTGTCCTCGGTGGGCGCCCCGGCCGGCAACATCACCCAGACCGCTCGCGGCGCGCTCAGCCCGGCAACCAGTGCCGGCAGGTCGGCGACACCGGTGGAACCTTCCTGGCCCAGGGCGGCAACGAAGTCGGTGTTGCGGTCGTAAACCACGGTCTCATGGCCCTTGAGCATCAATCGCCGTGCGATATTGCCGCCCATGCGGCCCAGTCCGATGATTCCAAGTTGCATGTAGCGTTACTCCAGACGACGAGTTCGAAAAAACTCGAAAAAGATAAAGGCGACACCTTAGCCCACCGCAACGGCGTGTGTCCTGCGAAAGGTTAGTCAAATACGGCGATGATTGGTTCGCCGGTGTCGCCCGTGACCCTCTTGTTACGCTCGAACTCGCTCCCAGGACACGGCGACAACAAAAAATAAAAAAGTTCCCATGCGCCGAAAAAGAATCCAAAATTGTCTTGAACGAGCCCCCTGCCCCTGATCGGGCCGGGCCAGCTCCACCGAAACAGACCCTTCGCGAGGTGAGCAATGGGTACGGTAGCCGCAGTACGTCCCCCACAAACCCTGTACGTCACGATCCGCCGCGATGAGTTGCGGCAGTTGCAGGACGAGCGCAACGCGCTGCTGCAGCAGGTCGCGCTCTTGCAGGAGGCCCTGCAGGCGCAATCCCTGACGGCCCAGGCCCCGCTGCCGCGACTGGGCAACTGAACGCCGGCCCACGGCTGACTCCCCATCCCCTCCAGGCGCGCCGCCGGTGTGCCTGGCCCTGAACGTTTTTTTCACACGTCGTTACCGATACTCCAGGCCTTCCAGCCGTGCGCAATTCGTGCGGCCATTCCCCATGGCGACTTTTTTCCCAGCCCCATGGTTCAGTTGGCGATTGATTGGAGTGCTCGATGGCGTTGTTCGAACGCAGCAACAAGTCTGCGAAAGGTTTTGATTGGGCCGGGCTCGGCTGGATGTTCCTGTTCTTCTGGTACTTCTCGGGTATCACCCAGTTGCTGATCCAGTTGAGCGGCACTTCCGGCTTCTCCGGGTTCCGCCAGGCATTCTTCCTCAGCGCCATCTGGCTGGCACCGCTGCTGGTGTTCCCGCGTCGCACCCGCCTGCTCAGCGCCCTGATCGGCCTGATACTGTGGGCCTGTTCCCTGGCCAGCCTGGGCTACTTCTTCATCTACCAGCAGGAATTCTCGCAGAGCGTGATCTTCATCATGTTCGAATCGAACATGGCCGAGGCCAGCGAGTACCTGACCCAGTACTTCCAGTGGTGGATCCTGCTCGCGCTGCTCGCCCACAGCGTCGTGGCCTTCCTGCTCTGGACCCGCGTACGCCCGGTTCACCTGCCACGCGGTCGCGCCCTGGCGGTGGCGACGCTGCTGCTGGTGTCGATCATCGGCTATCCACTGGTCAGCCAGATCAACCGCAGCTCGACGCTGGAGGAAGGCCTGGAGCGTTTCGAAAGCCGTGTCGAACCGGCGGTCCCGTGGCAGATGGTGGTAGCCTATCGCAGCTATCGCCAACAACTGAACAACATGCAGGGCATGCTCGACAGCGCCAGCAGGATTCCACCGCTGCATAACCTCAAGGACCGCCAGGCCGGCCTGCCGACCACCCTGGTGCTGGTCATCGGCGAGTCGACCAACCGCCAGCGCATGAGCCTGTACGGCTATCGCCGGGAAACCACGCCGAACCTCGACAAGCTCAGGGAACAACTGGCGGTCTTCGACAACGTGGTGACTCCGCGTCCCTATACCATCGAGGCCTTGCAGCAGGTCCTGACCTTCGCCGACGAAGAAAACCCCGACCTGTACCTCAAGACCCCGTCGCTGGTCAGCGTCATGAAGCAGGCCGGCTACAAGACCTGGTGGATCACCAACCAGCAGACCATGACCAAGCGCAACACCATGCTCACGACCTTCTCCGAGCAGGCCGACGAGCAGGTGTACCTGAACAACAACCGCAACCAGAACGCCCGCCAGTATGATGGCGATGTGCTGGAACCGTTCAACAAGGCCCTGGCCGACAGCGCCCCGCGCAAGCTGATCGTGGTTCACCTGCTGGGCACGCACATGAGCTACCAGTACCGTTACCCGCCGGCCTTCGAGAAGTTCACCGACCGTACCGGCGCCCCGCCCGGTCTGAGCGACGACCAGATACCGACCTACAACAGCTACGACAACGCCGTGCTGTACAACGATTTCGTGGTATCGAGCCTGATCAGGGACTACGCCAAGACCGACCCGAACGGCTTCCTGCTGTATCTGTCGGACCACGGCGAAGACGTCTTCGACTCCGCCGGCCATGCCACCCTGGGCCGCAACGAGGCCAAGCCGACGGCGCCGATGTACACCATACCGTTCATCGCCTGGGCCTCGCCGAAATGGCGCGAAAGCCATGACTGGAGCTTCGCTTCGGACCTGAGCCGCCCCTACAGCAGCTCGCACCTGATCCACACCTGGACCGACCTGGCCGGCTTGAGCTTCGATGAGCAGGACCTGAGCAAGAGCGTGGTCAGCGATCAGTTCAAGGTTCGGCCGTTGCTGATCGGCGATCCCTACGCGCGTCCACAGAGGGCGCTGATCGATTTCAGCCTGATCAAGCCCAAGCCGCAGGGAGACGTGGCGAAGAAATGAGCTTCTGGCCTGTTCTCGCGGCTCGCAGCGGAACAGGCCATTTCTCTCGGCGCCTACCCGATGGCGCCGATCCGGGCTGGCATGCCTGCCTGCGAAGCAACGGGCAAAATCAGAAAAATATTATCCGCTTAAAACAGGCTCATAATATTTACTTAATCTTTCTGATATTCATCAAACATTCCTGCAACCGCTCATCCGGCATTTATCCATCTTAATTGCCACTTAATTCCCCCTTCCTAAAGTTGCTCCGAATTTCAGATCGCCACGGCGACATCCATTTAGACAACTCAGGAAACATCAATCATGAAACTGCCTACCTTGCTGATTGCCGGTCTATTGTCCGCCACTTCTTTCGCTGCCCTGGCCGAAGGCGGCTCCGACCGTGCCCGTGAGCGCTGGGAAAATTTCCAGGTCAGCCAGCAGCTGGCGCGCGAGCAGGCCGAACAGAAGACCCTGACCGCTCAGGCACAAAAGAACGATGCCTCTTCGAACGAAGTGAAAACGGCCGAGCAACAACCTGACACCTGATTCATCGATCGAGCTCCCGATAACACCTCTGGTTGCTCCACAAGTTTCTTGTGAGGGGTGTTTTCTTTCAGCGCCCTGTATGGGGCGCTTTTTTATTTGAATGCCGGCCAACCGGATGTTCAGTGAAGATATCCGCCCTGGTACTTGAGGGGAGTCATTACAGATACTTGTTCCAGAACATCATCTGCCCGTGACTCGGATCCAGCTGGGCACCACTGAAACCGAACTTCTCGTACGCAGCCCGGGCCACCGCATTCCCCTCCAGCACCTCCAGGGTAATTTTGCAGCAGCCCCGCTGACGGGCGATATCCTCGACCTTCTGCAGCATCCTGCGACTCAACCCCAACCCCCGAAACCGGCTCAGCACCGCGACGTCATGCACGTTCACCAGTGGCCGGCAGGCAAAGGTCGAAAAGCCTTCGAAGCAGTTCACCAGCCCCGCCGGCTCGCCACCGACAAACGCCAGCACACTGAACGCATGGGCACGCTTGGCCAGCTCGGCCGGCAGTTGCGCCAGCAGGTCAGGGTCCAGCGACTGACCACCGCCCATCGGGTCTTCGGCATAGTGGTTCAGCACCAGGGCGATCGCCTCGGCATGCACCGGGTTGGTGTAGCTCGCCTGCAGTATCAGTACATCCGCAACGTCCATGTTCATCCTCGACGGCATCATTGAAAATCGGTTCTCGCTTCAGGGCAGCCGATTGTAGGCCCGGGCCAGGGCCGGGCGAAGGAAATTCTCCAGACTTGGCTTCACTGCCCGAACCGCTGCAACTGCATCTCATGCAGGCGACTGAGGGTACGACGAAACGCGAACGCCAGGTAACCCTCGCTGTACAGTTCGTCCAGCGGCACCTGGGCCGCGACGTACAAGGCCACCTTGCGGTCGTAGCACTCGTCCACCAGCGCGATGAAACGACGCACGCTGTCATCGTGGATCGACAGTTGTGGCAACTGACGATCCCCCGCCTCGACCCGTTGCGCGGCATCCTCGGTACCCCGGGCGATCCGACCGGGACGCTGGCGGGCGCTGAGGTTCGGTACCTCGTCGAGGAAGATCGCCGAGTAACGATCGCACAGTGCCATGAAGTCCATCGCCGCCAACGGCTGCTCACACAGTTCGGCATAACGGCACCAGAGCACGCTTGGCGAAGCCCGCACCACCGCCAGGGTCCGATGCCCCATGGCGACCGGCTCGCTGGACACCGGCTGCCCGGCGGTCAGCGCGTCGAACGCCTGGGCAAAACCGCTCGAGCCTTCCACCGGCACCACCCAGTAACGCTGCAGACCCGCGCCCGGATGCAGACGATGATCCTCGCCGCCATCGACGTCGACTACCGTCATGTGCCGTTCGATCGCGGCAATCGCCGGCAGAAAGCGCTCGCGGTTGAAACCCTCGGCATACAGCTGGTTCGGCGGCTGGTTGGAGGTACAGACGATCACCCCCCCCTCGTCGAACATCACCTGGAACAGCCGCCCGAGAATGATCGCATCACCAATGTCATTGACGAACAGCTCGTCGAAACACAGCACCCGCACCTCGGCCGCCAGCTCACGGGCCAGGGCCCGCAACGGATCGGCGATCCCGCTCAACTGAAAGGAGCGCTGGTGCACCCAGCCCATGAAGTGATGGAAATGTTGGCGCCGGGACGGCACCCGCAGGGTCTGGTGGAATTGGTCCATCAACCAGGTCTTGCCGCGCCCGACCGGCCCCCAGAGGTAGACGCCGCGGGGGACCTGCCCCTGGTGCAGCGCCTCCTGGCAGTGTTGCAGCGCCTGCACCGCCTGCCATTGCGCGGGGTCGTGGACAAAGCCCTGGGCGACGGCTCGCTGGTAGGCAATCAGGGGGGAATCGACGGTCATGGGCGGGGCCATTGCTGAACAGGGCCCCGCAGTATGCCAGCTCGACTCAGAGGGAAATATCCAGCCGGGCGATCTTGCCCTGTTCGTTCAGCCGGAAGGTGTAGCGCAACTCCACCGGGCTGCCGGGAAAGCTGCCCGAGACGAGCTTGCGCACCAGCACCTTGCCGGTGCGCTGGGCGACGTCGAGCACTTCGACCCGGGGCTGGTACTTGCGACCGGTTTCATCCATCCACCTGGCAATCTCCAGGGTACCGACCTGGTGCCGGCCTTCATCGAAGACATTCGCGTCCGCGGCGAAGAAACTGTCGATCGTCGAGGTGTCGCGGGCATTGGCGGCGGCAATATAGGCCTCGATAGCCGGGGCCAGGGATGAGGTGTTCATGGGGCACAGCTCCTTGCTGGTGGGACTGGCCTCATCCTATGCCAGGCCCGCGTCAGTTTTTGTCAGGAGTGAACGGCTGGGTTTTCTGTTGTTGCTCGCAGGCCTGGTGCCAGCCGCGCAACAGGTCGCTGCGCCGTCCCGGATACCGTTCGCCCTGCTCGCAGGCGGCAGCGATGCGGTCGGTACGAAAGGTCCGGTAGTCGTTGCGCAGCTCACACCAGGCGACGATCACCCGCACCTCGTTCAGAAAGCCCAGGGCCAGGGGCCAGATCAGGCGCTGGCTGGGGATCCGGTTGGCATCGGCGTAGTCGATGTACAGCTTGGTCTGCTGGCCGATCGCCTGACGCAGCACGCTCAGTGGCACGATGTTCTCCGGGAAGCCGTAACCGGCGGGTCCGGCCAGCACGGTGGGGTTGCGCAGGGCCTCCTGGGCCGCCGGCCCGAGCACCGCGGAAATCTTCGCCAGGGCCCCACAGGCGGCCTTGCCCAGCACATCGTCAGCCCGCTGGTTGACGTACTGCAGGCCGAGCATGATCGCCTCGGCCTCGTCGGCATCGAGCATCAGCGGCGGCAGGAACAGGCCGCTGCGCAACACGTAGCCGATCCCCGCCTCGCCCTGGATCGGCGCGCCCAGGGCAATCAGTTCGGCAATGTCGCGATAGACCGTCCGCTCGGAAATCTCCAGTTCATGGGCCAGGGCCGCCGCGGTGGCCGGGCGGCTACGGGCCCGCAATACCTGCAACAGCGTCAATAGACGGGAAGTACGGGACACGGTGGATTCAACCTGAACAGAAGCGGATGCGCGCAGCCTAGCAGAGACTCCTGTCAGAAACTGTCAGGAGCCGCAGGGTCCATGCTTTGCTGTATCGTGAGCCTGCCATTCATCCAGAGGATTCCACCATGCGCAAACTCCTCGGCCTGGGCCTGCTGTTGCTGACCCTCAGTGCCTGCGCACTGTTCTCCGGTCGCGACCCGTTGAATATCAACGTGGTCGGGATCGAGCCACTGCCCAGCCAGGACATGGAGATGCGCTTCGCCGTGACCCTGCGCCTGCAGAATCCCAACGAGACGGCCATCGCCTACAACGGCGTGGCCCTCGACCTGGAGGTGAACGACCAGCCGCTGGCCTCCGGTGTCAGCAACCAGCAAGGCACGCTGCAGCGCTTTTCCGAAACAACGCTGACGGTACCGGTCAGCGTCTCGGCCTTTTCCATGCTGCGCCAGACCTTCGGCCTGAGCCAGGCCCGCAGCCTTGACGGCCTGCCCTACGTACTGCGCGGCAAGTTGGCCGGGGGACCGTTCGGCACGATGCGTTTCGTCGAGCGGGGCCGCCTGGACCTGCCGGGTTCCAATACCAGCCGCTGGTGAACCAGCACCTGCTGGGCGACACGAAAGGCTGTTATAAGGAGCCTTTCGACTCCGCCCGGGACGGCACGCATCATGGACAGATACCCCACCCTGCACAGCGAACGGCTGATCCTGCAACCGATGACGCTCGCCGACGCACCCGCCGTCCAGCAACTGTTCCCGCACTGGGAAGTGGTGCGCTACCTCAACGCCCTGGTGCCCTGGCCCTATCCGGACGACGGCGCCTTGAGCTATCTGCGTGATATCGCGCTGCCCGCCGTCGAACGCGGAGAGGAATGGCACTGGTCGATGCGCCTGAAGACGGCACCGGAACAGATGATCGGCTCCATCAGCCTGATGAACGAAACCGACAACAACCGCGGCTTCTGGCTCGCACCGCAGTGGCAGGGCCAGGGGCTGATGAGCGAGGCCAGCCGCGTGGTCACCCATTACTGGTTCGAAGTCCTCGACCGGCCACTGCTGCGCGTCCCCAAGGCCGCGCCCAACCTGGCCTCGCGACGGGTTTCGGAGCGTGAGGGCATGCGCCTGATCCGTAGCGAGGAGCGCGCCTTCGTCAGCGGGCGACTGCCCTGTGATATCTGGGAAATCACCCGTGAGCAATGGCGGCGCGGCCTGACGCCTCAGTCCTGAATGAAACGTACGCCCGGCTTGGCCCGCTCGTCCACTCGCAGTTCGAACACATCCGGACGCGAATAGTGGCCGGTCACGTCGAAATCATAGCGGGCCCGTACCAGCTCGTCGGTATCGATCTCGGCGGTCAGCAGGCCGGCTTCGCCCACCAGCGGCCCGGCCAGCACATCGCCCATCGGCCCGACGATCAGGCTGCCACCGTTGATCAGCGGGCGCTCGTCCGGCCAGTTCTCGACACTGCCGCCCAGCGCCGCCGGCGAGGGCTGGACCTGGCAGGCGGTGACCACGAAGCAGCGGCCCTCGCAGGCGACATGACGCATGGTCACCCGCCACATTTCCCGTTCGTCCACCGTCGGCGCACACCAGACGTCCACGCCCTTGGCGTACATCGCGGTACGCAGCAGCGGCATGTAGTTCTCCCAGCAGACCGCCGAACCGATCCGCCCGGCCTTGCCTTCCACCACCGGCAGGGTCGAACCGTCGCCCTTGCCCCAGATCAGCCGCTCGGTACCGGTCGGCATCAGCTTGCGGTGCCTGGCCACCAGGCCTGCCTGCGGGTCGAAGAACAGCACGGTGCAGAACAGGCTGTGACCGTTGCGCTCGATCACGCCGAGTACCAGGTTGGCCCCGGTGCGGGCCGACAGCCCGGCCAGTGCCTCGGTTTCCGGGCCCGGAACGTCGATCGCATTGGCGTGATAACGGGCGAACGCTTCACGCCCTTCCGGCAGGCGGTAGCCCAGCTGGGTGCCGAAGGTCTCGCCCTTCGGGTAGCCGCCGAGCAGCGCTTCCGGCATCACCACCAGGCAGGCGCCGGAGTCGATGATCGCCTGTTCGTAGGACAGGATCTGTTCCAGGGTCTCGCCCTTGCCACCCGGCAAGGACCCGATCTGCAAGGCGGCAACGATGGATTTGGACATGAGCGGTTCTCCATGACGTGAGTTCGTGTTGCAGATTGTCGCGGCGAAGTCGATCATGAATAAAGACCACTTCATCACTGAATGATATGAACAACACGAATATCAAGACCCTGGATCTGAACCTGCTCAAGGTCTTCGAAGCCCTGCACGACGAGTCCAGCGCCAGCCGCGCGGCCGTGCGCCTGGGCGTCACCCAGTCGGCCATCAGCGCCGCCCTGCGCCGGTTGCGTGAGGTCTATGGCGATCCGCTGTTCGTGCGTACCGGCCGCGGCCTGGCACCGACCCTGTGCGCCAACCAGCTCAAGCCGGTGATCAGCGAAGCCCTGAACAAGTGCCGGCAGAGCCTGGCGCTGGTCGACCCGCAGGCCCAACACTACGAGGGCCGCTCGGTGATCATCGGGCTGTCGGACGATTTCGAGATTGCCTACGGTCGCCGTCTGCTGGAACTGATCGCTATCCAGGCACCCCGTCTGCGCCTGATCTTCCGCCAGACCCACAGCCAGATCGTCGGTGAAGGCCTGATGCAACGCCAGTTCGACCTGGCCATCACCGCTGGCGGCTTCGCCGAACGCCTGCTCAGCCGCCGGGTGCTGGGCGAAGGCGACTACCTTTGCCTGGTCGACCCGCAGAGCCTGGAGGCCGGCCAGACCGGGCTCAGCCTGGAGCAGTTCGTCGCCCGTGAACATATCCTGGTGTCGTCCGGCGGCTTCATCGGCATCACCGACGAAGCGCTGGCCGGCCTGGGATTGGGCCGGCACGTCAGCGCCTCCACCAGCCATTTCGCGGCATTGCCCTACCTGCTCAAGGGCAGCCAGGCCGTCGCCACCATTCCGGCCCATGCCGCCCAGGCCATCGCCGAACTCGGCGGGCTGAGCCTGCTACCCTGCCCCATGCCCCTGCCGCGCTACCCGATCGAGTTGGGCTGGCGCACCAGCGTGTCCCTCGACCCGGCGGTGTTGAAGGTACAGGCGGCCATTTTTCAATGTTTTCACATTGCCTGAGTCATCATGGACACCCCACTCGTAGCCGGTTTTCAGGACAATTCGGGGAAAAATCCAACCTGACCTGATATGCATTTGCCATCTAGTGTTCTCGGCAGGCACCGGGGAAGGTTAGAATGTAGGAAATAGGGAAGAGTCAATGACAGAGCAGATCCTCTCAGAAGCCGAGTACGACGCGATCACCGATGCCGCCGCGCATTGGTGCATGCGTCTGCATGAGCAGGACTGTACGGATGCCGAACGGGAGCAATTCGCCGCCTGGCTCGAGGCCGACCCGCTGCATGCCAGCGAATACGAGGCGATGCTGGAGATCTGGGAGGTCGCCGACCACCTGCCGCGGCCGCCGCAGGCTGAAGTCATTCCACTGCCCGTCAAGCGCCGCCACTGGTCGCGTTATGGCGTGGCGGCCAGCAGCCTGCTGGCCATTCCCCTGGCCGGTTACATCGGCTGGAGCCTGGGCTGGATACCCAGCTCCTACCAGACCTTCGAAGCCGGCAACCGGGTCGAGCACATCACCCTCGCCGATGGCAGCCAGGTGGAACTGAACCTGGGCAGCCAGCTGACCTACAGCAACTACAAGGATCAACGGCGGGTCACGCTGAAGAAGGGCGAAGCCTTTTTCGACGTCAGCCATGACGCCGAGCACCCCTTCGTGGTGAGGGCCGCCAAGGGCCAGATCCGGGTCACCGGTACCCGCTTCAACGTCTGGATGTATGAGGACCAGGTGCGGGTGACCTTGCTGCAAGGTTCCGTGCTGGTCAACAGCGACAGCAGCCAGCCCGGCGGCTACCGCCTCGATCCGGGCATGCAGGCGCGCTACAAGGCCGGCGACTATGAGCCGCAGATCAGCCAGACCTATGCCAATGACACGTCCCTGGCCTGGCGCAACGGCAAGCTGATCCTCGACAACCTGAGCCTGGCCGACGCCCTGCCGCTGATCAACCGCTACCTGGCCATGCCAGTGCTGCTGGCCGATGCGGACACCGGCGGGATCCGCATCGGCGGGATCTACAGCACCGCCGAGGTGAAGAAACTGGTCATCTCGCTGCCCAAGGTCCTGCCGGTCTACCTGACCCAGAACAAGGACGGCAATCCGGTGCTCAACGCCATCCCGCGGGAAAAGCCCAAGGCCTGAGCAGCCTGCTCAGGCCATCCGTGGAAGCCCACCCTTATGGCAATGGCCTGCCTCAGTACTTCTCGCCAATCACCTGCAGCCGATATTCCTTGTCAGCCCTGATCTGCTCCTCGGTAAACGGCAGCACACTCCAGGCCTTCTGCGAGAACGCCTCGGTCTGGTCACGGAAGTGCGCCGACGCCGGATCGCTGGACAATGACGGTGCCAGCAACCCCAGCGCCCGTGGCCCCTGCTCATCGAAGCTGACCACCTGCAGATAGCTGGTGCCACTGATCACTTCCCGCTTGCCGCCCTCGGCGGGCACACTCTGGATCGCGTTATACACACCCAGCGTCGACGGCCCGCCATGCACCGGCACCGGGTGCCCGCCCAGGCCGACCTGCTGGACATCGCCCCACTGCGTGTCAGCCGTCAGTCCCGCCTTGTCCACGCTCGCCACCGACGCCAGCATCGCCTCGCGCACGGCACTGGCCACCTGCGCCTGCCCGAGGTTCAGCCCACGCGGCGTATGCCGGGGGTTGGCCGGGTCGAATCCGATTCGCCAGATATCCTCCTGTTCGAGCAACTGCGCCATGACGTTCTGGAAGTGCACGAACCCCACGCCACTCTGCAGATTGGCCTGCCGGTCCCAGCTCTTGAGGCTGGCACACAGTGGCGCCAGGGTCGCGGCGTCCGCCCCCAGGTCGGCGCTGCAGAACTGCAGCAGATCCGGCAGCACCTGGCTGGCGAGATAGACCTGGTTGTCCATCACCATCGCCTGCAAGTCCTCGACCTTGACCGGCCCGGCCTGCTTCAGGCGCTCCAGTCGCTCCAGGGCGAAACGTGCACGTGGACTCAACGGCTGGCCCTCGCGACTGATCAGCGGCGAAAACCCCTTGAGCGGCGCCGCCGGGTTGACCATCCACGCCGAGTCGTTGGAGTTCTGCACATAGTCGCCGCGCTCCAGTTGCGGCAGGCGGCTCGCCGGGAAAATCCCCTTCTGGGGGCATTCGCGGCGACACGCCAGGCACAGGCACGGCGCGAGCCGTCGAGCACGATCATCTCGTAGCCAGCCCGCGGATCGCTGCACTCGCGCAGCTTGTCGGCATCCACGTACGGCACCACCGACAGGTTCATGTACAGCGCCTGCCCACGATCATCCACCGCCAGGGTGTTGACCCACGGAATCCCCTGGATCCTGTGTACCGCCGCCTGGAACGCCTTGAGGCTGTCGGCGCGGTTCATTTCAGCCCACTGCTGCAATACCCGGTCGTTATCCTGGTTGGCATCACGCAGGCTGAACGCCACCTCGCGATTCCAGTCGAGCTTGCCCGGCCATTGCACCACCGGACCGAACACCGAGCTGTAGACCAGCCGCGAGACCGGCTTCAGGCTGCCGTCCTCCTGCCTGACCTGGACGGTCACCTGGCGCTTGTCCATGGCCCTGGACTTGCCGTCGAGCAGGTAGCGGGTCGGGTCCTTGGGGTCGAGTTGCAGGCGATACAGGGTGAAGTGCCTGGACGTATCGACGGTATGGGTCCAGGCCAGGTGTCGGCTGAAACCGATGTTGACCAACGGCAGGCCCGGCAGCGCCGCGCCCATCACATCGAGCTGGCCGGGAATGGTCAGGTGCATCTGGTAGAAACGCATGCCGCCGACCCATGGGAAATGCGGGTTGCCCAGCAGCAGGCCACGACCGTTGAACGAGCGCTGGCCACCGATCGCCACCGCGTTGCTGCCACGGTCGAGGGCGAACCGCTGCATGCGCTCGGCAGCCACCTGGAACGCCGCCGACGGCCGTTGTGCGGTCTGCTCCGGCGGCGCCGCCGCGGCCAGGGCCTCGACGAACTGCCCGACGCCACCTTCGACCAGCAGACGGCGGGTCAGCTTGACCTGGTCGAGCACGGTGATCGGTCGGACCCAGCCCCCCTGGCACTGCACCGGCAAGCCCTCGGCCTGGCGCTCGCGCAACAGGCGGTTGTAACCGGCGACATACCCTTCGATCCGCTGTTGCATCGGCGGGGTCTGCGCCTGCCAGAACGCGGAGACCGCCGCCGGGCTGTTGAACCAGTTGAAGAACAGGTCGCTGGCGAGGTTGTCCCGCTGTTCGACCGTGGTTTCGTGCGGGCCGAAAAACTTCGACCGTTCGCCATTGACCGTGACGATTTCATTGGCCAGCAGGCACAGGTTGTCCTGGGCATAGGCGTAACCGATGCCGTAGCCCAGGCCACGCTCGTCGCTGGCCCGGATATGCGGGACGCCGAAGGTGGTGCGGCGGATATCGGCACTCAGTTGGCCCCCCTGGGTATCGGCTCCCTGGGAACGGGCATGGGCGCCCAGGCTCAGGCCGATCAACAACGTTGCAAGACAGCACCTGGGAAATGGCCGGGAAATGATCACGCAGACTCCTGATAAGACCGTCGAAAACCAGGCCGCGCGGGGCTCGCCCCTCTCGGACGCCTGGAAAAACCGGCGCCCACGCCAAAGCACGGGCAGCCGATGCCTGCCCTTAGAAACGAACGGAACTGCATAAATTTAGCCGGCCAGACAGCTGCAGTTCAGCCCGACAACACGGCTGTGACCTGATGTCGACAAATTTTCTACATACGAAGCTTCATGATTTATCCGCCTCGTTCGTCTTTATCCAAAGAGAGCAGACATCACTTTCCTGATCAGGCTCTGAAAAGGAGTTTTTCGCATGTACGACCAGCACAGGCCAACGGACGGTATTTCCTTGCAACGCGATCCCACCTACAGCTCGGGCGCCATGTTTGCCAAACCTGCCGAGCGCAATGGCAACGAGCGCATTCGCCAACTGCTCAAGCATTTTGGCCTGCGCACCAGCCTGATCCGGCTGAAGGTGATCGATGCCCTGCTCAATGTCGGCGACGGCCAGCGACGTCTGGGCGTACGCGGCGTTCACGGCCACCTGCTGGAACTGGACATTCCGCTGTCCTTTCTCAGCGTGCGCGAAGTGCTCAAGCGCCTGTGCAGCGAGGGCGTGGTGGTGCTGAACACGGACAAGACCTACAGCCTGCATCCCGACGCCCTGACGGCGCTGGAACAACAGGACTGAAACTCGACAACGCGGCATGGAGATATACCGCGTTATCGTTCATCGTCGGCACGCCGCCCGTTGCGGGCCGGCGGCGCCGGCCTTCAGGGCTTGACCTTGCGGCGCATCACGCCGTTGATGATCACCACCACCACCGCCACGCCAATCGCGATGTACTGGAACAGCTTCTCGCTGATCACGCCGATGTTCTGCAGGTAGGTGAGGCCGAACATGATCCCCAGTACTACCAGTACGACCAGAATCGAGTATTTCAAACGTTGTGCCTGGGTCATTGCATGTATCCTGAAGGAAGCCCGGAACGCCGGGCTTCGGGTGAAATGTATCCGCTTTGTATCGACACTCATGCCAAGCACCTACAGTGCCCGACGAATAAGCCGACCAAAACGCAGTCTCATGATACAGGCGAGCAGGAGTTTTCGCTGCCCGCCTTCAACCATGAGGATGTGTCCATGTTTCGTCGAATCACACTGCTGATTCCCGCGTTGATCCTGTTGTCACTGAGCGGCTGCATCATCATGCCGCGCGACCACGGTGGCTGGCATGACCACCGCTACTACGGCGGCCCCGGCTATTACGGTGGCGGCCCAGGCTACTACCATCGCTGACATTCACGGGTGAGCCGACAGCTCACCCGTTTCGTTTCTGTTGCGCCCTTGCCCTCAACGCTTGAAGCCGATGCCCGGCCGGGCACACACCTCCACCAGCCAGTCGACGAACACCCGCACCCGTTGCGACAACTGTCGGTGTGGCGGGTACAGCGCCGCCAGCGGCAAACCGGGTTGCGCAAGCCCCGGCAGCACCTCGCACAACCGCCCGTCACGCAATTGCTCGACCACATGGTAGTAGGGAATCTGCACCAGGCCGAACCCGGCCTCGCAGGCCGCCAGGTAGCCATCGGCACTGCTCACCGAGAGCTGCCTGGGCAGGTGCAGTTCCTCCACCTGGCCGTCGCGCAGAATGTCCAGGCCATAACGCCTGCCGCTGACGCTGGAGAAGTATTCGACCATCCGATGCCCGGCCAGCGCCTCCAGCGACTGCGGCACGCCCTGCTCGCGCAGGTACGCCGGGCTGGCGCAGAGCAGTTGCTCGATGGTCACCAGCGGTCGCGCCACCAGCGACTCATCCAGCACCGCGCCGCCGCGCAGCACGCAATCGATCCCATCGCGAATGAGGTCGACGGGGCGATCGTTCAGGCCGATCTCCAGCTCGATCAGCGGATAACGCGCGGTGAACTCCGGCAGGGCCGGGATCACGATCAAGCGGCCGATGGCCGCCGGCATATCGACCCGCAGGGTGCCACGGGGATTCAGGCGCGCGGAACGGAATACCGCCTCGGTCTCCTCCAGGTCCGCCAGCAGTTGCACGCAACGCCGGTAGTAGGCCTCGCCATCGAGGGTGGTGCTGACCTGGCGGGTGGTGCGGTGCAGCAGTTGCACGCCCAGGTGCGCCTCCAACTGCTTGACCAGGATCGTCACCGAGGCCCGCGGCAGTTGCAGGCTGTCGGCGGCCTTGGCGAAACCGCCCAGCTCGACGATCCGGGTGAACACGCGCATGGCGTTGAAGCGGTCCATTGGCCGTCCATTCTTTGGCAAAGATTATTTGGAAAATACAAACAGTGATAACACTTTTAGCCGGTTTATCGGCTTTTTGTCGAGGACCAAAATGGGCCAACCTCACCTCAACGGAGCGTCAGCGATGCAAACTCGCCAACTGGGCAAGAACGGCCCGCAGATTTCCGCCATTGGCCTGGGCTGCATGGGCATGAGCGATTTCTACACCACCGGCAACACTGACAACGACAACCGCGAAGCCATCGCCACCCTGCACCGGGCACTCGAACTGGGCGTGACCCTGTTCGATACCGCCGACATGTACGGCCCCTACCGCAACGAGGAACTGATCGGCCGGGCCATGGCCGGCAAGCGCGACCAGGTGTTCCTGGCGAGCAAGTTCGGCATCCTGCGCGATCCGGCCAACCCCGCGCTGCGCGGGGTCAACGGGCGGCCGGAGTATGTACGCAGCTCCATCGACGGTACCCTTCAGCGCCTGGGCATCGACACCCTGGACCTGTACTACCTGCACCGGGTCGACCCGCAGGTGGCCATCGAGGAAACCGTCGGCGCCATGGCCGAGCTGGTCAAGGCCGGCAAGGTGCGCTACCTGGGCTTGAGCGAAGCCTCGGCGAGCACCCTGGAGCGGGCGCACAAGGTCCATCCGATCAGCGCCCTGCAAAGCGAGTACTCGTTATGGAGCCGCGACCCGGAGCACAATGGCTGCCTGCGGGCCTGCCAACAGCTGGGAATCGCGTTCGTGCCCTACAGCCCGCTGGGGCGTGGTTTTCTGACCGGGTCGCTGAAAACTCCGGAGGACTTTGCCGCCGACGACTTCCGCCGCGACAACCCGCGTTTCCAGGGCGAGAACTTCGCCAAAAACCTGCAACTGGTCGAGCAGGTCCGCGCGTTGGCGGCAGAAAAAGGCGTCACGACCGGCCAGTTGGCGCTGGCCTGGGTGCTGGCCCAGGGTGACTACCTGATCCCGATTCCCGGGACCCGGCAGCGCAAGTACCTGGAAGAGAATGTCGCGGCGCTGCAAGTACGGCTGAGCGCTGCCGAGTTGCGGGCGCTGGACGAGGTGTTCCCCATGGACGCGGCGGCCGGTAGCCGTTATGCGGAGGCGGTGATGCAGGGGCTCAATCGCTAGGCCTGGAGCAGCATGCGGTCCTGGGGTCGCTTTCGCGGGCAAGCCCGGCTCCTACAGGGCGCAGGCGTGCGCAAGGTTTGTTTGCGACTCGCCGCTGTAGGAGCAGGACTTGCCCGCGAAGCATCCAACACGGGCCCCCAGCCAAACACTAGAAATCGCGCTTGTAGAAGATATCCAGCGAACTGGCCACACCACTCGCCGCCTCCAGGTACACCCGCTTGCTCAACAGGTAACGCAAGGCAATGGTGTTGGCCGGTTCGAACACCCCGACCCCGTAGCGCAGGCTCAGCTTCTCGGTGATCTTGCCGCTGGCCACCACCGCCGTCTTGTTGCCGCTGCCCTGGGTATCCAGCTCGAAATCCTGCACGCCAAGTTTGTTCGCCAAGTCCGAGGTCACCGACGAACTGCCCATCAACCCCAGCCCCAGTGCCGCCTGGGCGAGCATGTTGTTGTCTTCGCCGGTGGTGCTCAACGGCCGTCCCAGCACCAGGTAGGACAGCGCCTGTTCCTGGCTCATCGCCGGCTCCGAGAAGACCTGCGTGGTCGGCTGCTCGGCGCTGCCGCTGAGGCGAATCCCGGCAATGACGTCACCAGTCTGGCGGATCGCCTCGATATCCAGGTACGGCTGGTCGACCGGGCCGGCGAACAGCAGGCGCGCACGGCGAATGCTCAGCTTCTGCCCGTAGGCGCGGTACCGCCCATCGTTCAGGCGCAGTTCGCCCCGGGTGTCGAGGTTGTCACCGATGTGCACCTGCCCCTGCAAGGTCGCGGTCAGGCCGAAGCCGCTGAAACTGAGCTTGTCCTGGCCCACCACGACATCGATGTCCATGGCGATCGCCAGTGGCGGCTTGCCCTCCTCGGTCTGGTGCCCGACGATCACCGTGTCGTCCGAGACCTTCACCGTCGATGGCGGCAGCTCGCGTACGGTGATCTCGCCCTTGGGCACCAGCACCTTGCCGACCACCGCCAACCTGTCGCCGTGCATCGTGATGCGCAGGTCCGGCGCCACCTGCAACGCCGCGTAGGGCTCGACGTTCACCGGCAACTGCTCGCCCTTGAGCGCGATGTCCACCGCCAGGGCCTCGGCCCAGCCGATATGCCCGCTCAGGCTGCCCTGGCCAGACTCGCCGCCCTTCCAGCTACCGTTGAGCTGGACATTTTCCCCGGCGATCTGCGCCTGGACCCGCAGGTCGCTGAGGGTGGTCGGCAACTCCGGCCCCGACACCGCGCCATCGCTGAGCAGCAGGTTGCCGTTGACCTGCGGCGCCAGCAGCCCGCCGGACAGCCGCCCGCTGCCATCCAGGCGCCCGGCCAGCTTCTCGACCATCGGCACGAACGGCCGGATCACCGCGATATCGAGGCCGCTGAGACGAAAATCGCCGCTCAACGGCTTGTTCCTCGCCAGCGGATTGATCTGCGCCTGCAGGGTCAGTTCGCCCAGCCTGCCACCGCGAAAATCCAGGCTGGTGTCGACCCGCCGTGGCGCCAGGTCGCTGGTCAGCCTGAGGGTTTCATAAGGGAACTCCAGCCACTGGCGACGCTTCTCGCGCACGCGCAAGGTGCCGCCGCTGGCATCGACCAGGATCCGGCCTTTCGGGCCGCTGGCCGGCAGGTCCAGTTGCAGGTCGGCATTGAGCCGGCCCTGCCAGGCGAAATCCCGAGGCATCCACTGCGCCAGGCTTTCCAGCGGGAATTGCTTGAGGTGCATGCGCAACCTGGGTTCGGGCAGCAGTCGCTGGTCCTCGCCACACAGGCTGGCTTCGCCCGAGGCCCAGCAGTGGGCACCGAATGTCAGGCGACCGTCGGCCAGGCGCTCAAGCTTCGCCGGCCCCTGCAACGTCCAATCCTGCCCGCCGGTGCGGATATCGCCCGAAGCCAGACGCCCGCGCCAGTTGCCCCGGTCCTGCGTACCGTCGACACCCAGCGCCAACTTCAACAGCGGGCCTTGCAGGTCCAGTTGCACCTGCTGGCGCTTGAGATCACCGTTGCCGCTGACGTGCAGGTTTCCCAAGTCGGTTTCGCCGAGCTGGATCGCGTTGCCCTTGAGCTCAAGGCGGGCGCGCTGGGCCTGGTCGAGGTTGGCATCGAGGCTGAGGCTCTGCAGGCGGTTATCGGCGAATGCCAGTTGCTGCCCCTGCAGGCTGAGCTTGCCCTGGGGCGCCTTGAGGCTGCCGGCGACGTCGACGCGGCCCTTGAGCTGGCCCCGCAGTTGCGGCCACAGCTGGCCCAGACGCGGCAGATTGAGGTCGAGCTGGCCGGCCAGTTGCTGCTGCAGGCGACCATTGCCAGTGATGCGGTTGTCCCCCAGGCGAACATCCAGGGCACCGAGGGTCCATTGTTCGCCGCTGCCGCCAGCCTTGGCCTGGAGCACCGCCGGCTGCCCGCGCAACTTGCCCTTGAGGTCGATATCGGCGCTCAGCTCGAGCCGTTCATTCCTGAACTCGCCCTTGCTGCGCAATGGGCCGGCCAGGGTACCGGGCAACTGCGCCACCCAGTAGGCGGGGTTGAGCGCGCTGAGGTCCAGGGCCGTGTCCCAGGCCACCCCGTCGGCGAACTGGAGCTTGAGCGAGCCGCTGGCCTTGCCCTGCCCCGCCGTCAGTTCGAGCTGGGGCAGGGCGATCTGCTGCAGGTCGCCACTGAACGGGCTGAGCAGGCTGAAACGCCCGGCCGGGCCATCGAGGTCGGCCTTGAAGTTGCCCAGGTAGTTGCCATCGGTGTAGTGCACCTCGCCGACGAAAGTCCGCACCTTGACCGCCGGTTCGTCGACCAGCGGATAGAGGCGATGCCAGGGAAAGTCCAGCCAGTCGACCGTGCCATCGGCGCTGAAGCCCTTCTGCCAGTCCAGTTGCCCGCTGACCTTCAGGTGCTGGTCGGCGCCGGCATCCAGTTCCAGCGCATCGATCTGCGCGCCCTTGGCATCGACCCGGCCGTTCAGCAGCAGGCCGACCGCCCCTGCTCGGCTGGCAGGCTGGCCTTGCCCTGCAACTGGTAGCCGTTCTTCAGGTCGCCATTACCGGTCAGTTCCAACTGGTTGAGTTGCAGGGTATCCGGCAGGTCGGCACTGGCCTTGAAGCCGTCGGCGGTGATCTTCACCTGGGCCGGCAGGTTCTGCGCCAGGGCCTGCAACTGGCCGGTCAATTGCCCCTGCAGATAGCCGCTGCTGTCGGCCTTGAGGTTCAGGGTCTTGAGCAGGTCGCCCTGGATAGCCAGGGCCAGCGCCCAGGGCGTATCGCCGGGTGCCGGCAATATCAGCCGGCCCTGCAACGTCAGCGGCCACTGGGCCACCGGTTGCAGCAAGCCGGACAGTTCCAGGCTCAGATCGTCGCGGCGTACATGCAGGGTGTCGATCTGCAGGCCGGCCGCGGTCCAGTGGGCCGCCAGTTGCAGCTCACGGAACTGCTCGCTGCCATCGAGCAGCAGGCTGCCGACCCGTACCTGGCCGAGACGGACGCTCAGCGGCAGGTGCAGATCCGGCAGGGTCAGCGGCCCGCTATCGGCCGCCTGCCCGCCCGGTGGAAACTGCAGCTCGACCCGCTCGACCTCCAGTTGATCGATACACAGGCTCAGTTGCGCCAGGCACGGCAGCGACCAGTCGAAGCGTGGCTGGCTCAGTTCGACGCGACTGCCGTCCTGCTCCCAGCGCAACCGATCGGCACTCCACTGGCCGCCCAGGCGCCCCTGGAAGTTGTCCACCGTCAGCCCCGGCACCTGCGCCAGCAGCCAACGGCTGCCACCCTGGGTGCCCAACAGGGTCGTCACACTCACGACCATGAGCAGGACCAGCGCAAGCAGCACCAGGCCGAAGATTTTCAAACCACGCGTCACAACTCAGGCCCCATGGAAAAGTGCAGACGAATACCGCCCGGATCATCCAGGGCATGGGCCAGGTCGAGGCGAATCGGCCCGACCGGCGAAACCCAGCGCACACCGATACCGACGCCGGTCTTCAGGCTGGGAAAGTCCAGGGTGTTGAACGAGTTGCCCTGGTCGACGAAGGTCGCGACACGCCACTTGTCGGCAATCGAGTACTGATACTCGAGGCTGCCGGCGACCATGTAGCGGCCACCGATCCGGTCACCCTCGGAGTTCTCCGGGGACAGGGTCTGGTACTCGTAGCCACGTACGCTCTGGTCGCCACCGGCGAAGAAGCGCAATGACGGCGGCACCGACTTGTAGCCGTTGGTGGCACTGCCGCCGAACTGCACCCGACCGAGAAACCGGTGCCTGTCCCAGACCGTGGTCAGGCCCTTGAGCAAGGCGGTGCCGTACAACAGATTGTTGTCCGAGCCCAGCCCTTCCTTGGCGACCTTGGCATCGAACTGCAGGCGGTAGCCGTTGTGCGGGTCGATACGGTTGTCACTGCGCAGGTACGAGTAGCTGACGCCGGGCATGAGCAGGGTACTGAGGCCCGAGTCGTCGCCCAGGCGATATTCCTCGCGCTGCCATTTCAACGAGATCACCCGCTGCCAGCCGTTGGGCAGCTTGCTGTGCCACTCCGGGCCGACGGTGAGCAGCTTGCTCAGGCTGTCGGTGTTGGCCAGCTCTTCATACTGGTAACCGGCCGCCCAGCGCAGCTTGTCGGTCAGCGGCGGGTCCAGCGGATGGTCGTACCACACGCCGATGTTCTGCCGCGGCGCGGAAATCTCGCTTTCGATGCCGTAGCTGTCGCCTTCGCCGTTGACCCAGTGCCGCGTCCAGCTGGCCTTGCCGCGCGGTCCGACGTCGGTCGAGAAGCCGAGGCCGAGGCCGAGCGTGCGGGGCTTGCGGGTGTCCAGCTGGACATCCACCGGAATCACCTGGGCAGTGGCGGCGGTCGGCACGGCGTCGACCCGCACGCCCTCGAAGTAGCCGCTCGATTGCAGGGCCTGGTTGAGTTCGGCGATCAGCTCGGAATCGTACGGGGTATTGGGCTTGAACGGCACCATGCGTTGCAGCAGGTCCTCGTCGAACGGCGTGTCGCCGGAGAACTGCACCTTGCCCAGGACATAACGCGGGCCGCTGTCGTAGACCAGCTCGATATCGGCTACGCCGGCCTGCGGGTCCACCAGCAGTTTCTGTGAGGTGAAACGCCCGCTGAAGAAGCCGTAGCGCGAGGCCTGGTTCTGGATCAGCCGCTTGGCGTCCTCGTAATGACCGTGATTGAGCACGGCGCCAGGACGCAGCGCATCGCTTTTGGGAACACGGAAGGCCTTGAGACTGGCGGCGGGCCCGTCGATCCGCACCGTGACATTGCGCAGGTGCACCGGCTCGCCGGGATCGATGTTGAGGATCAACCGCGGCGTCTTGCCACCCTCGACCTCGCTGTCTATGCGCGGCTGGTAGTAGCCGAGGGCCTGGGCCGCTTTGCGCGCCTGCTCCTCGGCCCCCGGCTGAAGCGTTCGAGCGCACGCTCGCCACGATCGCCGAGGCTGCCGATGTAACCTTCCACATTGGACTTCAACTCATCGTTGGCCGGTTTGACCCGAACATCGAGTTCACTCTGTGCCAGCGCTGCCGTACTGCACAGAAGCAGGAGCAGGCCGCTGGTAACTCTTCCTGAAAACGTCATAGGCGCGGATGCTACCACGGGCTGGGGACCGTCATAGAACCCCGACAGCGTTTAAAAGTTCGACACTCAAGCCGTTGCTGTTTGTAACACCTGTGGATTGGCGTGATAGAACACGTGCTCAAGGATAGGTCCTACAGCGACCTCGCCAATTTCCTCATAACCCTGGCGCTTGTAGAACGCCAGATAACGCGGGTTGCCCGTATCGAGGACCACCCCCTGGGAATGCTCGTCCTCGGCGCACCAGTTGTGCACCGCCGTCAACAGTTGCTCGCCGTAGTGCTGGCCCTGGAACTGCGGATGAATCCCCAGCAGCGGCAGCACGTGCACAGCCGTCGAAGGGATGCAGGCCAGCACCGCCTGGTGATAGTCCAGGTACCGCCGGGTGCACTTGAAACCGGTGCTGAGCAGCATGCGCATGCGCCAGGCCCAGCTTTCGGTAATGCCCAGGCGCCGTAGCGGCGGCGCGATCAGGGCGATACCGATCAGCCGGTCGTTGACCAGCAGGCCGATGGCCGGCAGTTCCTGGAAAAATGCTGCTTGACCAGCTCCCGCACGGTGGCCCGCACGCGCTGTTCGTAACCGGCGCGCTCGGACTCGAACAGGTAGCCGAAGGTCGGTTCGTGGCGATAGGCGTGATACAGCAAGGAGCGGGCTTCGCGCGAATAACCGCTGTCGAGCAGGTGAATGGCGGCCGTGGTTTCTGGAATGTCGGGCATTGGGGTCACTCTCCCTGGACGCTGCGTGGGCATGGCTTGCTGTCGTTTACGAACGCTGAAGCCGTCCGGCAGTTCAAATCACCTACCCGGCCATGCCTGATAGAAAACGTTAGCAGCGCATTTGTCCTACCGCCACGCTGGCCCGGATCCGACTTGTCGGCTAGCATCGCTGTTTTGCCAGGACTGCCGCCCATGAAGATCGTCTCGTTCAACATCAACGGCCTGCGCGCCCGACCCCATCAGCTGGCGGCGCTGATCGAAAAGTACCAGCCGGACGTGATCGGCCTGCAGGAAACCAAGGTCTCCGACGACCAGTTTCCCCAGGCGGAAATCGAGGCCCTGGGCTACCACGTCAGCTTCCACGGGCAGAAGGGCCATTACGGCGTCGCCCTGCTCTCGCGCCAGGCGCCACTGAGCCTGCACAAGGGCTTCGAGAGCGACGACGAGCAAGCCCAGCGCCGCTTCATCTGGGGCACCTTCGCCGACGAGAACGGCAACCCGGTGACCATCATGAACGGCTACTTCCCCCAGGGCGAAAGCCGCGACCACCCGACCAAGTTCCCGGCCAAGGCCAAGTTCTACCAGGACCTGCAACAGTTGCTGGAGAGCCGCTTCCGCAACGACGCGCCGCTGGTGGTGATGGGCGACATCAACATTTCCCCCGAGGACAGCGACATCGGTATCGGTGCCGACAATGCCAAGCGCTGGCTTAAGACCGGCAAGTGCAGCTTCCTGCCGGAAGAACGCGAATGGCTGGGGCGCCTGAAGAGCTGGGGGCTGGTGGACAGCTTCCGCCACCTGCACCCCGAGGTGAACGACCGCTTCAGCTGGTTCGACTACCGCAGCCGCGGCTTCGAGGACGAGCCCAAGCGCGGGCTGCGCATCGACGTGATCCTGGCCTCCAACGGCCTGCTGTCGCGGGTCAAGGCCGGCGGGGTCGACTATGAACTGCGCGGCATGGAAAAGCCGTCCGATCATGCGCCGATCTGGCTGGAACTGAGCTGATCCGCTCCTTCCAGGCTGGGCTTGTCCGCGCGCGGGCAAGCCTGGCTCCCGCAGCGCGCCAACCGCTTCGTCATCTTTCTGCAACCTCCCTGACTCATTCTTGCCGCACTGTTTTCTGAAGGTGCCGCCGCCATGTTGCGTGCGCTCTCCCTGCTGCTTCTCTGGACCCTGGCGCCCCTGGCCCAGGCCACCCTCCCCGCGCCCCCCGAGGACGGTCTGGTGCTGCGCATCCAGGGCTCCAACACCATCGGCGCCAGCCTCGGCCCCGCTCTGGTCAAGGGCTGGCTGCTGGAACAGGGCCTGCACGGCGTGCA
Source organism: Pseudomonas sp. Tof1 (assembly GCF_055390395.1). Classification (NCBI taxonomy): domain Bacteria; kingdom Pseudomonadati; phylum Pseudomonadota; class Gammaproteobacteria; order Pseudomonadales; family Pseudomonadaceae; genus Pseudomonas; species Pseudomonas sp. Tof1. The sequence continues at coordinate 4,800,198 of NZ_AP024344.1, forward strand.
TGACGCCGCCACCGGCAAGGACAACGAACAGCGGGTCCTGGCCACCACCGAGCAGGGGCGACGGGTGCGCGTGGAAGTCGCCGCCCATGGTTCCAGCACCGGTTTTGCCGCCCTCAAGTCCGGCACCGCCGACCTTGTCGCGTCGTCCCGGCCGATCAAGGACAGCGAACGCCAGGCCCTGGAAAACCTCGGCGACCTGAAAAGCCCCGACGCCGAACAGGTGATCGCCATCGATGGCGTGGCGATCATCCTGCACCCGCAGAACCCGCTGACCCGGCTCGATACCGCGACGCTGGCGCGGATCTTCAGCGGCGAAGTGAAAACCTGGGAGGAACTGGGCGGCATCGGCGGGCCGATCCATCTGTATGTCCGCGATGACCGGTCAGGTACCTGGGACACCTTCCGCGAACTGGTCCTGGCGCGACACGGCAAGGCCCTGGCCAGTGCGGCCAGGCGCTTCGAGTCCAGCGAGCAGTTGTCCGATGCGGTGAGCCAGGACCGCGCCGGCATCGGTTTCATCGGCCTGCCCTATGTGCGCCAGGCCAAGGCCGTGGCGATCGTCGATGGCGACTCGCAGCCGATGCTGCCCCTGGCCAGCCTGATCGCTACCGAGGACTATCCGCTGTCGCGCCGACTGTTCTTCTACCTGCCGCCGGACAGCGCCAATCCCTGGGCCCAGTCGCTGGTGCAATTCGCCCAGAGCCGGGCCGGCCAGGCGATCGTCGCCCGCAACGGTTTCATCGCGCAGAAGGTACAGGCCATGTCGGTGCAGGCCGGCGCGCAGATGCCCGCCGACTACCAGGCGCTGGCGAAACGGGCCCAGCGCCTGTCGGTGAATTTTCGCTTCGAGGAGGGCAGCGCCAGCCTGGACAACAAGGCCCGCCAGGATCTGCAGCGGGTACTCGATTACCTGCGCGAGCGCGGCAAGTTGAACGACCGGGTGACCCTGGTGGGATTCGGCGACGCCAAGAGCGACCCGCAGCGGGCACAACTGCTCTCAAGGCTGCGGGCAATGGCGGTGCGCCGGGAACTGCTCAAGGGTGGCGTGGTGTTGCGCGACATCCTCGGCTTCGGCGAACAGATGCCGGTGGCGGCCAATACCGCCGATGAAGGCCGGATCAAGAACCGCCGGGTGGAGGTGTGGGTCTACTGAAGACCTCGGGGCCCGGTTCGCGGATGAATACTGCACGTGGGCGCAACGCGTCCCCTGGGGAGCCGGACTCATCCGCGAAAAAGGCGACGCGGTCTCAATGCCCGCTGCGCATCATCTCCCGCGGCACATACTTGCCGATCTCATACTTGCCGATCGCCGCCCGGTGCACCTCATCCGGTCCGTCGGCCAGGCGCAGGGTGCGCTGCATCGCATACATGTAGGCCAGCGGGAAATCATTCGAGACCCCCGCCCCGCCATGGATCTGGATCGCCCGGTCGATGACCTTCAAGGCCACGTTCGGCGCCACCACCTTGATCTGGGCAATCTCGCTTTTCGCCACCTTGTTGCCCACGGTATCCATCATGTACGCCGCCTTCAGGGTCAGCAGGCGGGCCATGTCGATCTCCATCCGCGAATCGGCGATCTTGTCGATATTGCCGCCCAGTCGCGCCAGCGGTTTGCCGAACGCGGTACGGTTGACCGAACGCCTGCACATCAGCTCCAGCGCGCGCTCGGCCATGCCGATCGAACGCATGCAGTGGTGAATCCGCCCCGGGCCCAGGCGCCCCTGGGCAATCTCGAAGCCACGGCCCTCACCCAGCAGCACGTTTTCGTAAGGCACCCGCACATTCTCGAACAGCACTTCGGCATGGCCATGCGGCGCATCGTCGTAACCGAACACCGGCAGCGGCCGGACAATCTTCACGCCGGGGGTATCGACCGGCACCAGAATCATCGAATGCTGCTGATGACGCGGCGCATCCGGGTTGCTCAGGCCCATGAAGATCAGAATCTTGCAGCGCGGGTCGCAGGCACCCGACGTCCACCATTTCTTGCCGTTGATCACCCATTGGTCGCCGTCGCGTACCGCACGGGCGGCCATGTTGGTGGCATCGGAGGAAGCCACGTCGGGTTCGGTCATGGCGAACGCCGAGCGGATCTCGCCCCGCAGCAGCGGCTCCAGCCAGCGCTGCTTCTGCTCCTCATTGGCGTAACGCACCAACACTTCCATGTTGCCGGTATCCGGCGCCGAGCAGTTGAACGGCTCTGGCCCCAGGAGCGAGCGGCCCATGATCTCCGCCAGCGGCGCGTACTCCAGGTTGGTCAGCCCCGCGCCCAGTTCGGACTCCGGCAGGAACAGGTTCCACAGGCCCTCGGCACGGGCCTTGGCCTTGAGCTCCTCCATGATCGCGGTAGGCTGCCAGCGATCGCCCTCGGCGACCTGACGCTCGAACACCGGTTCGGCCGGATAGACATAGGTGTCCATGAACGCGGTGACACGCTCACGCAGTTCCTGGACCTTGGGCGAATAGGCGAAATCCATGGGCAGCTACCTTCTTGAACAGGTGGTTGGAGACATGGGATCGATGCTAGTACCGGCTACGAAAATTTACCAAAGCTATTCTCGGCGTGTATTAACATTCATCACCGATATATGATCGGCTGATCGAATACTGACAATAAGAGCGCCGCGAAATGAATCTGAGCAAGGTCGACCTCAATCTTTTCATCGTCTTCGACGCCATCTACACCGAAGCCAACCTGACCCGTGCCGGGCAGATCGTCGGCATCACCCAGCCGGCGGTGTCCAACGCCCTGGCGCGCCTGCGGGAAACCTTCAACGATCCGCTGTTCGTGCGTACCGCCCAGGGCATGGTGCCCACGCCGATGGCACAGAACATCATCGGTCCGGTCCGCAACGCCCTGTCGCTGCTGCGCACGTCGGTCCAGGAAAGCCGCATCTTCAACCCGCTGCAGGCGAACAAGACCTACCGCATCAGCATGACCGACCTCACCGAGGCGGTGATCCTGCCGCCGCTGTTCCAGCGCCTGCGCCGCCTGGCGCCGACCGTGGCGATCGAGAGTTTCCTGTCCAAGCGCCGCGAGACCACCAAGGAACTGGCCGCCGGCCGCATCGACTTCGCCGTCGACGCCCCGCTCAACACCGACCCGCAGGTGCGTCACGTACGCCTGATGGAAGACCACTACGTGTGCGCCATGCGCAAGGGCCACCCGCTGGCGGGCAAGGACAGGCTGGCCCTGGACGATTACCTGGGGCTGACCCACATCCATATTTCCAGCCGCCGCAACGGCCTCGGCTACGTCGACCTGGCCCTGGGCAAGATGGGCATCCAGCGCAAGATCGCCCTGCGCTCGCAGCATTACCTGATGGCCTCGCAGGTCCTGCAGCAGACCGACATGGTCATGACCGTGCCGGAGCGTTTCGCCCGCCGACACGAACTGCACTACTTCACGCTGCCGGTCAACGACGTGCCACCGGTGGAAACCCACCTCTACTGGCACGAAAGCACCGACCAGGACCCGGCCAACCGCTGGATGCGCGAGCAGATCATCGAACTCTGCCAGCAGGTCACCGCCCACGAGAAGAAGCTCGACAAGGCCTGAGCGACCATCGCCCCGCGACGGGCAGGCCCATGGCGAACGGGCTTGCCCGCCTTCAGCTTGACGTATACGTCAAGCCGCCTTTAGCTTAGGGCCACATGATCTTCTCCGAGCGCTTTCATGAGCAGCCAGACCTACAGCATCTCCGACCTCGCCCGCGAGCTCGACATCACTACCCGGGCCATCCGCTTCTACGAGGAACAGGGCATGCTCGCCCCCGAGCGCCGCGGCCTGGAGCGCGTCTACTCGGCCCGTGACAAGGTGACCCTGAAACTGATCCTGCGCGGCAAGCGCATCGGCTTTTCCCTCGCCGAGTGCCGCGAACTGATCGAGTTGTACGACCCTTGCGGCGGCAACCAGAAACAGCTCAACAGCATGCTGGCGAAAATCGCCGAACGCCGCGCCCAGCTGGAACAGCAACTGCTGGACATCGAACAGATGCAACTGGAGCTCGACACCGCCGAAGAACGCTGCATCCAGGCGCTGGCCCAGACCGTCGAATAGATCGCCCCCCTACCCTGTGGGGGCACCGGCCCACCACATTCCAGAAGGTACCCGTCCATGTCCCTACCCACCCACGTACGCCTGGTCGAAGTCGGTCCCCGCGACGGCCTGCAGAACGAAGCCCAGCCCATCAGCGTCGCCGACAAGGTGCGCCTGGTCGACCGCCTCACCGATGCCGGCCTGGACTACATCGAAGTCGGCAGTTTCGTCTCGCCCAAATGGGTACCACAGATGGCCGGCTCCGCCGAGGTCTTCGCCGGCATCCAGCGCAAGCCCGGCGTCACCTATGCCGCCCTGGCGCCGAACCTGCGCGGTTTCGAGGATGCCGTGGCCGCCGGGGTCAAGGAGGTGGCCGTGTTCGCCGCCGCATCCGAGGCCTTCTCCCAACGCAACATCAACTGCTCCATCAGCGAAAGCCTTGAGCGCTTCACGCCGATCATGGACGCCGCCCGCCAGCACGGCGTGACCGTGCGCGGCTACGTCTCCTGCGTGCTGGGCTGTCCGTACGAAGGCGCGGTGGCCGCCGAGCAGGTCGCCGCGGTCGCCCGCGAGCTGTATGCCATGGGCTGCTACGAAGTGTCCCTGGGCGACACCATCGGCACCGGCACACCCGGCGCGACCCGCCGGATGTTCGAAGTGGTGTCCGCCAGCGTCCCGCGGGAAAAGCTCGCCGGACATTTCCACGACACCTACGGTCAGGCCATGGCCAACCTCTACGCCAGCCTGCTCGAAGGCATCCAGGTGTTCGACAGCTCCATCGCCGGCCTCGGCGGTTGCCCCTATGCCAAGGGCGCCAGCGGTAACGTCGCCACCGAAGACGTGCTCTACATGCTCGACGGCCTGGGTATCGGCACCGGGGTCGACCTCGACCGGCTGCTGCTGGCCGGCCAGGAGATCTGCGCGGTACTGGGCCGTGCGACCGGTTCGCGGGTCGCCAGGGCGCGGCAGGCGGGCTGAGTGTGTCAGGGTGTTACCGGCTGGAAACACAAACGAGTAACACGGAAACAGATTCGGCGATTTTGCCGACGGACGATTGTCCTACAAAACAATCAAGCCATTGATTTTAAATGATTTTAAAAAGTTGGCACGCCACCTGCTATATCTCTGGCACAACAAGAACAAAAAAGCAGCGAACCCATAAAAATAAGACGTATCGGCTCTGACATAACAAGAACAACACGGCAGAGACGCAGCTAACAGATTCTTTTGAAGTCGGTGTGCTTTCAGGGAACCTCCGGGTCACCCGCAACCGGGCAGAGAACAATAAAACTACCTCAAGGTAGCGCCCGAACTGGTTGGATCTCCTGATAAGGCAGATCAGCGCTCAAAAAAATATGTTTGCTCTTTGACCCCGGATGGGGGTCGCCAAAAACAGCGGTCCAGGGCCACGGTCGACAAAAACAACAACAGGCCGCCCCTCAATAACAAGAAAAGAGCACGCAAACGCATTCAAGGGGAGCTTCGGCTCCCCTTCGTGTTTCTGCCATTTGCCCCCCCTGCTCGCAACCCACTCCCGCCTGCCCCCCTCCTCGCTCGTCGTCCTGGCTCGATTGACAGTCAACGCCATCAGGTTTACGTTAACGTAAAGGTAAGCAAAACGCACAACTCCCCATAACAAAAGGCGACCCCATGAGCTATCCGACCCTGAACTTCGACCTCGGCGAAACCCTCGACATGCTCCGTGATCAGGTGCAGGGCTTCGTCGCCCAGGAACTGGCGCCGCGGGCCGCGCAGATCGACACGGACAACCTGTTTCCCGTCGACATGTGGCGCAAGTTCGGCGACATGGGTCTGCTGGGTATCACCGTAGCAGAGGAATACGGCGGTGCCGGCCTGGGTTACCTGGCCCACGTGGTGGCGATGGAAGAAATCAGCCGCGGTTCGGCCTCGGTCGCCCTCTCCTACGGCGCCCACTCCAACCTGTGTGTCAACCAGATCAACCGCAACGGCAATCACGCACAGAAAACCAGGTACCTGCCCAAGCTGATCAGCGGCGAACATGTCGGCGCCCTGGCCATGAGCGAGCCCAACGCCGGTTCCGACGTGGTATCGATGAAACTGCGCGCCGACAGGCGCGGCGACCATTTCGTGCTCAACGGCAGCAAGACCTGGATCACCAACGGTCCCGACGCCAACACCTACGTGATCTACGCCAAGACCGACCTGGAAAAGGGTCCCCACGGCATCACCGCGTTCATCGTCGAACGCGACTGGAAGGGCTTCAGCCGCAGCAACAAGTTCGACAAGCTGGGCATGCGTGGCTCCAACACCTGCGAGCTGTTCTTCGATGACGTCGAAGTCCCCGAGGAAAACATCCTCGGTACCCTCAACGGCGGCGTGAAGGTGCTGATGAGCGGCCTGGACTACGAGCGCGTGGTACTGGCCGGCGGCCCGACCGGGATCATGCAGGCCTGCATGGACCTGGTGCTGCCCTACATCCACGACCGCAAGCAGTTCGGCCAGAGCATCGGTGAGTTCCAGCTGATCCAGGGCAAGGTCGCCGACATGTACACCCAGCTCAACGCCAGCCGCGCCTACCTGTATGCCGTGGCCCGCGCCTGCGAGCGCGGCGAGACCGCACGCAAGGACGCCGCCGGGGTGATCCTCTACACCGCCGAACGGGCAACCCAGATGGCCCTCGAGGCGATCCAGATCCTCGGTGGCAACGGCTACATCAACGAATTCCCTGCCGGCCGCCTGCTGCGTGACGCCAAGCTCTATGAAATCGGCGCCGGCACCAGCGAAATCCGCCGGATGCTGATCGGCCGCGAACTGTTCAACGAAACCCGCTGAGGGGCGCGCACATGGCAATCCTGCACACGCAACTCAACCCGCGCTCGGCCGAGTTCGCCGATAACCGCGCGGTCATGCTCGAACAGGTCGACGCCCTGCGCACGCTGCTCGCCCAGGTCCGCCAGGGTGGCGGGCCGAAGGCCCAGGAACGGCACACCTCACGCGGCAAACTGCTGCCCCGCGAGCGGATCAACCGCCTGCTCGACCCCGGCTCGCCGTTCCTGGAAATCAGCCAACTGGCGGCCCACGAGGTGTATGGCGAAGACGTCCCGGCCGCCGGAGTGATCGCCGGCATCGGCCGTGTCGAAGGGGTCGAGTGCATGATCGTGGCCAACGATGCCACGGTCAAAGGCGGCTCCTATTACCCGCTGACGGTGAAGAAACACCTGCGTGCCCAGGCCATCGCCCAGCAGAACCGTCTGCCATGCATTTACCTGGTGGACTCCGGCGGTGCCAACCTGCCACGCCAGGACGAAGTGTTCCCGGACCGCGAACACTTCGGGCGGATCTTCTTCAACCAGGCCAACATGAGTGCCCTGGGCATCCCGCAGATCGCCGTGGTCATGGGTTCCTGCACCGCCGGCGGCGCCTACGTGCCGGCGATGGCGGACGAAACCATCATGGTCCGCCAGCAGGCGACCATCTTTCTCGCCGGCCCGCCACTGGTGAAGGCCGCCACCGGTGAGGTGGTGAGCGCCGAGGACCTTGGCGGCGCCGACGTGCACTGCAAGGTCTCCGGTGTGGCCGACCACTATGCCGACAGCGACGAACATGCCCTGGCCCTGGCCCGACGCAGCGTCGCCAACCTCAACTGGCGCAAGCTCGGCGAACTGCAGCAGCGCGCGCCGATCGCGCCGAACTACCCGGCCGACGAGCTGTACGGGGTGATTCCGGCCGATGCCAAGCAACCGTTCGACGTGCGTGAGGTGATCGCCCGGCTGGTGGACGGCTCGGTGCTCGACGAGTTCAAGGCGCTGTTCGGCACCACCCTGGTCTGCGGCTTCGCCCACCTGCACGGCTACCCGGTGGCGATCCTGGCGAACAACGGCATCCTCTTCGCCGAAGCCGCGCAGAAAGGCGCGCACTTCATCGAACTGGCCTGCCAGCGCGGCATCCCGCTGCTGTTCCTGCAGAACATCACCGGCTTCATGGTCGGCCAGAAATACGAGGCCGGCGGCATCGCCAAGCACGGCGCCAAGCTGGTCACCGCGGTGGCCTGCGCCAGGGTGCCGAAGTTCACCGTGATCATCGGCGGCAGCTTCGGCGCCGGCAACTATGGCATGTGCGGCCGGGCCTACGATCCACGCTTTCTGTGGATGTGGCCGAACGCGCGAATCGGCGTGATGGGTGCCGAACAGGCGGCGGGCGTGCTGGTGCAGGTCAAGCGCGAACAGAGCGAGCGCAGCGGCCAGGCCTTCACGGCGCAGCAGGAGGCCGAGATCAGGCAACCGATCCTCGACCAGTACGAGCACCAGGGCCACCCCTACTACTCCAGCGCCCGCCTGTGGGATGACGGCGTGATCGATCCGGCACAGACCCGCGACATCCTCGGCCTGGCCCTCTCGGCGGCGCTCAATGCACCGATCGAGCCGAGCCGGTTCGGTGTGTTCCGCATGTAGGCCTGAATGCCTCCGAACCCTACATGTCCGGAGACTTGACACAACCCGGTAGGAGCCGGGCTTACCCGCGAAGCTTTTAGCGATCTCCCGGGCCTATTCGCGGGCAAGCCCGGCTCCTACAAAAGCGTGTGACGGCAGTCGCCCCCTAAACAAGGCTGCAGCCACGCAGCACAGGACCCATCACCATGACCGACTTCAACACACTGGAACTGCACACCGACCCCCGCGGCTTCGCCACCCTCTGGCTCAACCGCGAAGCCAGGAACAATGCGTTCAACGCCGAAATGATCCGCGAACTGATCCTCGCCCTGGACCAGGTCCAGGCCAACGCCAGCCTGCGCTTCCTGCTGCTGCGAGCCCGCGGCCGGCACTTCAGCGCCGGCGCGGACCTGGCCTGGATGCAGCAATCGGCCGAGCTGGACTACCACAACAACCTCGACGATGCCCGCGAACTGGCGGAACTGATGTACAACCTCGCCCGCCTGAAAATCCCCACCCTTGCCGTGGTGCAGGGCGCGGCCTATGGCGGCGCCCTGGGCCTGATCAGTTGCTGTGACATGGCCATCGGTGCCGAGGATGCGCAGTTCTGCCTGTCGGAAGTGCGCATCGGCCTGGCCCCGGCGGTGATCAGCCCGTTCGTGGTCCAGGCCATCGGCGAACGCGCCACCCGCCGCTACGCCCTCACCGCCGAACGCTTCAGTGGCCTTCGCGCCCGCGAACTCGGTCTGTTGGCCGAGTGCTATCCGGCTGGCGAACTGGACCAGCAGGTCGGGACCTGGGTCGACAACCTGCTGCAAAACAGCCCGCAGGCGATGCGGGTGAGCAAGGACCTGCTGCGCGAAGTCGGCAGTGGTGCCCTCACCCCGTCCCTGCGCCGCTACTGCGAAAATGCGATTGCCCGCATCCGCGTCAGCCCCGAGGGCCAGGAGGGCCTGCGCGCCTTTCTGCAAAAGCGCCCGCCGGCCTGGCAGAGCGGATCTACCAAGGAGTCCAATTGATGAGTGCCCCCGTGATCACCACCCTGCTGGTCGCCAACCGGGGCGAAATCGCCTGCCGGGTGATGCGTACCGCCAAGGCCATGGGCCTGACCACCGTCGCCGTGCACAGTGCCATCGACCGTGACGCCCGCCACAGCCGCGAAGCCGATATCCGCGTCGACCTGGGCGGCAGCAAGGCCGCCGAAAGCTACCTGCGGATCGACAAGTTGATCGCCGCCGCCCAGGCCAGTGGTGCCCAGGCGATTCACCCCGGCTATGGTTTCCTCTCGGAAAACGCCGACTTCGCCCGCGCCGTCGAAGCCGCCGGGCTGGTCTTGCTCGGCCCCCCTGCCACGGCCATCGACGCTATGGGCAGCAAGTCCGCCGCCAAGGCGCTGATGGAAACCGCCGGCGTGCCACTGGTTCCCGGCTACCACGGCGAAGCCCAGGACCTGGAAACCTTCCGCGAGGCCGCCGCGCGCATCGGCTACCCGGTGCTGCTCAAGGCCACCGCCGGTGGTGGTGGCAAGGGCATGAAAGTGGTCGAGGAGCCCGGCCAACTGGCCGAAGCCCTGGCCTCGGCGCAACGCGAAGCGCAATCGTCGTTCGGCGACTCGCGGATGCTGGTGGAAAAGTACCTGCTCAAGCCACGCCACGTGGAAATCCAGGTGTTCGCCGACCGTCACGGCAATTGCCTGTACCTCAACGAACGCGACTGCTCGATCCAGCGCCGCCACCAGAAGGTCGTCGAGGAAGCCCCCGCACCCGGCCTCAGCCCGGCGTTGCGCCAGGCCATGGGAGAAGCCGCGGTTCGCGCCGCACAGGCCATCGGCTACGTCGGTGCCGGCACCGTGGAATTCCTGCTGGATTCACGCGGCGAGTTCTTCTTCATGGAGATGAATACCCGCCTGCAGGTCGAGCACCCGGTCACCGAAGCCATCACCGGCCTCGACCTGGTGGCCTGGCAGATCCGCGTGGCCAGCGGCGAAGTCCTGCCGATCAGCCAGCAGGACGTACCGCTGCTGGGCCATGCCATCGAAGTGCGACTGTATGCCGAAGACCCGGGCAACGACTTCCTCCCGGCCACCGGCCGCCTGGAGGTCTACCGTGAATCGGCGGCCGGACCGGGCCGCCGCGTCGACAGCGGCGTAGCCGAGGGCGACAGTATCTCGCCGTTCTACGACCCGATGCTGGGCAAGCTGATCGCCTGGGGCGAAAGCCGCGAGCAGGCGCGCCTGCGTCTGCTGGCGATGCTCGATGAATTCGCGGTTGGCGGGCTCAAGAGCAACGTCGCGTTCCTGCGGCGGATCATCGGTCACCCGGCGTTTGCCGCGGCGGAACTGGATACCGGCTTCATCCCTCGTTACCAGGAGCAACTGCTGCCGCCAGCAGAGCCATTGAGCGACGAGTTCTGGCAGGTGGCGGCCCGGGCCTGGGTCCTGAGCCTGCCCGAGACCCGCCGCGAGGACGACCCGGCCTCGCCCTGGTCCGGGCGCAACGGTTTGCGCGCCGGGCTGCCGAGCGAAACCGTGGTGCACCTGAGCTGCCGCAACGAGGATCGGGCGGTGACGCTGGCAGAGGACTTGGCCATCACCTTGCAGGGCGAAACACTGTCCATCGAGCACCAGGGCGTACGCCAGCGTCATCGGCTGATTCGCCAGGGCACCGAGTTGTACCTGCAGTGGCAGGGTGAACTGCTGGCGATCAGCGCGTTCGACCCGATCGCTGCGGTCGAGGCCAGCCACGGCCACCAGGGCGGCCTCACGGCGCCGATGAATGGCAGTATCGTGCGGATCCTGGTGGAGGTCGGCCAGGCGGTCGAGGCGGGTACGCAATTGGTGGTGCTCGAAGCCATGAAGATGGAACACAGCATCCGCGCGCCCCAGGCCGGAGTGATCAAGGCGCTGTATTGCCAGGAAGGCGAGATGGTTGCCGAGGGCAGTGCGCTGGTGGAGCTGGAATAAGGCACCTACCCAACACATACGCCAACCCTGTAGGAGCGTGGCTTGCCCGCGAAGCTTTTAGCGAGCTTTCGGGCCCATTCGCGGGCAAGCCCTGCTCCTACAGAAGTAACCGCCTGAAGATCCGTGTAAAACCATCAGAACTTCGCTGTTGCCTGTACGACTACACCGATAATGCTGTAGTCGTCGGTAAACAGGATTTTCGGATACGTCGGATTCAACGGCTTCAGGTAATCCTGGCCCCCCTCCTGCACCCACTGCCGGAAGATCGCTTCCTCACTGTCGCGCAGTCGGGCCACCACCAACTTGCCCGGTTCGGCCTGCAGATCAGGGTCCACCAGGATCAGCATGCCTTCCGGCACGCTGATGCCCAGCGGCGCGGTCATCGCATCACCCGCCACCTTCAGCCAGAACGCCGCGCCCGAGGCGTAGTGATCGGCCACTTCGTAGTACTGCGCGACCTCGTCGTCGGTCCCCGGCTCAAGGGTTCTCACCACCGAGCGCCAGTCACTGACCGGGTAGCGGAACGCCGACGTGGTGTCGTAGGCCTGCCCATCACGCTCGGCAGGCAACTGTACCGCCACCGAACGGTCGCGGATCACCAGCGCGACTTCCAGATGCCCAAGCCCCAGGGCCAGGAACACCTTGTTCATGGTTTCCAGGTCCGGCTGGCGGCGCTTGTTCAACCAATGACCGACACCGCCCTGGGATACCCCAACGCGTTCTCCGAGTTTTTCTTGCGTGAGGTCAAGCTCGCGCAGCTTGGCTCTCACCAGTGCAATCCATTTATCCATGGACGGCACAATACGGGCTGTACTCGGGGGATCAATACACAAAATGTATTATATCCAACAAGCGAATGAGTACAGTTGGTACTAATCTGCACCTGCTGTTTCGAATTCCCCCTCAAAGGCAGGCTCTCCATGACTTCCAGCACCAAGACCAAGACCGAGATCGACACCACGCCCCCCTACGATTCGCTCAGGGACGGGCCCGCGGCCCGACGGGCGCTCGACTATTATTTGAAACCAACCGTTTCAAGCTCGATTGCCGAGGGCAATCCGCGCCGTGTCTGTGAAGACCGGCTGTTCGCCGTACGCCACAACCTCAGCGCCGAAGAGGCGATGATCTATGCCTCCGACCTGCTGCGCTGCGCCGCCGCCACCGCGTATGAAGCAGCCGACGCCCTGCAGGGCTCTTCCCGCGATCTGGCCTTTTCGGTGGTGCACATGATCGACATGGCCAAAGCCATGGTCGACCGCGCCATGAATGTGCAATACCCGGCGCCATAACGCGCGTGCACGGTAACGACGGCCGATACAGGGCCGATGACAGAGGAACATCGAAGTCTGGAGAGAGGGCTGGAAAAATAATTTCCAGAAGAGACAGAAAAACATTTGACTTGCAAATGATAATGATTATTATTGCAAGCAACTGGTCGCGAGATCAGTCGATAAACCTGGAGACCTTAGGTCGGACTCCTGGATTATCTCCTCATCAGGCTAATCACGGTTTTTGACCCGGCTTTTTGCCGGGTCTTTTTTTGCACCCGTTTTACGGGTTCGGCTTCAGGCTAATGAAGACTGGGGCGCTGCCATCTTGATGGGGCAGTCGCGATGGCGCGCATAATAGCAAAGGACCATCAGCCAATGAAAGACCGCCAGCCCCGACAATCGATCGGAAAAAAACCTGAAGTACTTGAGAATCAATATCATAAACACTACCCTGACCCAGCGTCAGGGACGACGCCCCCTTCCCCCGCATCAAATCCGACATGCCTCGGCCAATAGCCGCTTGCCGTGTACAGTAGCAACCACAAGACATCATATTCAGGTACACAGACTATGACCGTGGTTCTGCCCTCACTCAAAATCAGCAGTGACTTCGACAGTGGCAACATCCAGGTGCTGGACGCCAGCAACCCGCAACACCTGCTGCTGGCCATCGAGCCGGACACCCGCAGCCAGCACTTCCAGTGGTTCCACTTCAAGGTCGAGGGCCTGCAACCTGGCCAGTCCTATACCTTCGAACTGACCAACGCCAGCCAGTCCTCCTACAACAAGGCCTGGACCGGCTATCGCGCCGCCGCCTCCCACGATCACCAGGACTGGTTTCGTACCGACACGCGCTTCGACGGCGAAAGCCTGCACATCCAGTTCCAGGCGAAACAGCCACAGGCCTGGTTCGCCTACTTCGAACCCTACAGCCGCGAGCGGCATGACAGGCTGGTCGAACAGGCCCTGACCCATGCCGGCAGCGAACTGCTGGCCATCGGCAAGAGCGCCGAAGGCCGGGACATCCAGCTGCTGCGCAAGGGCAACGGCGACGCGGGCAAGCGCAAGGTCTGGCTGATCGCCCAGCAGCACCCCGGCGAACACATGGCCGAATGGTTCATGGAGGGCGTGATCGAACGCCTGCAGAACCGCGACGATTCAGAGATGAACGCCCTGCTGGACGCCGCCGACCTGTACCTGGTGCCGAACATGAATCCGGACGGCGCATTCCACGGCCACCTGCGCACCAACGCCATGGGCCAGGACCTCAACCGCGCGTGGCAGAACGCCAGCCCGGAAATCAGCCCGGAAGTGTTCTTCGTCCAGCAGCAGATGGCCCAGTATGGCGTGGACCTGTTTCTCGACATTCACGGCGATGAAGAGATTCCCTATGTGTTCACCGCCGGCTGCGAGGGCAACCCGGGCTACACCCCACGGATCGCCGAGCTGGAACAGCATTTTCGTAGCCACCTGAGTGCCCTCACCCGGGACTTCCAGACCACCCACGGCTACACCCGCGACCTGCCCGGCGAAGCCAACATGACCCTGGCCTGCAACAGCGTCGGCCAGCAATACGACTGCCTGTCGCTGACCCTGGAAATGCCTTTCAAGGACAACGACGACGCCCCGGACGCCCGTACCGGCTGGTCGGGCAAACGCTCGGCACAACTGGGCAAGGATGTGCTGAGCAGCATCGCCGATATCGTCGGACGCCTGCGCTAGCGCTGGAACTGTTTACCTGGCGCGGCCATCGAACTCTGGAAGCCGCCCTTGCGGGAGCCGGCCTGCCGACTCCCGCAAAAGGCCACAGCAAGAGAGCCCATCGTGGGCCGCCGTACCGGACAAGGATTGCTCATGACTGCCCTCACCTCCCACGCCCCTACCCGACCGGGGCGCCTGGAACAGATGTCGACCCGCATCGCCTTCTTCATCGCCGGCTTCGGCGTCGCCGCCTGGGCCCCGCTGGTGCCCTATGCCAAGGCCCGCACCGGGCTCGACGAAGGTACCCTCGGCCTGTTGCTGTTGTGCCTCGGCGTCGGTTCGATCATCGCCATGCCGCTGGCCGGTGCCCTGGCCGGGCGCTTCGGCTGCCGCCGCGTGCTGACCATCGGCACGTTGCTGATCTGCGCCGCCCTGCCGCTGCTGGCGACCGTCAGCTCGGTGCCCTGGCTGGTGTTCAGCCTGTTCCTGTTCGGCGCCGGGCTCGGCACGGTGGACTCTACCGTCAACCTGCAGGCGGTGATCGTCGAGCGGGCCAGCGGCAAGACCATGATGTCGGGCTTTCATGGCCTGTTCAGTCTCGGCGGCATCGCCGGTGCGGCCGGGGTCAGCGCCCTGCTCGGCCTGGGCCTGTCACCGCTGGGTGCCATCGGCGTGGTCATCCTGTTCCTGCTGCTGTCGCTGCTCAAGGCCGCCCCCCACCTGCTGCCCTATGGCAGTGAGAGCACTGGCCCGGCCTTCGCCGTACCCCACGGCGTGGTGCTGTTCATCGGCCTGCTGTGCTTTATCGTGTTCCTCGCCGAGGGGGCGATGCTGGACTGGAGCGCGGTGTTCCTCAGCGCCGAGCGCCAGGTACCGGACGCCTATGCCGGGCTCGGCTATGCCGCCTTCGCCCTGACCATGACGCTCGGCCGGCTGACCGGCGATGCCATCGTCCGGCGCCTGGGGGCGAAACGGGTGATCGTGCTGGGCGGCATCACCGCGGCCGCCGGACTGGCCCTGGCCACCCTGACCCCGGCCTGGGAAGCGGCGCTGGTCGGTTATGCCCTGGTCGGTGCCGGCTGTTCGAACATCGTGCCGGTGCTGTACACCGCCGTAGGCAAGCAGAAGGTCATGCCGGAAAGTATCGCCGTGCCGGCGATCACCACCCTGGGCTATGCGGGAATCCTGGCGGGCCGGCGGCGATCGGCTTCATCGCCCACGCCAGCAGCCTGAACCTGGCGTTCCTGCTGATTGCGCTGATGCTGGTGGGCGTGGCGATCAGCGGCAGGATCCTGCGGGTCTGAGGCTTTCCTATCCTGTAGGGCAGCGCCTCCCGGGCTTCGACCCGGGAGGCGAACCGGTCAGAAGCCGACGCTCGCCTGCACGAAGAACGTCCTTGGCTCACCCGCGTAAATCCCCGCGTTATTGTCGCTGGAGCGGGTGAAGTAGCGCTGGTCGAACACGTTGCGCACTCCCGCCCCCAGCTTCAGGTTCGACAACTGTGCACCGAAGTCATACGCCCCACGCACGTCCCAGGTCATGTAGCCGGGAATGTTGCCGTACTGTCCGTCAGCGGTCGGCTGGGTGATGTAGTTGCCGTTGAAGCTGCCGTCGGCATTGGTGCCGGTCCCCGGTGCACGCTGGGCCGACTGGGCGAAACCGTCGAGGTTGTAGGTCCAGCGGTTGATCGCATAACGCAGTCCGAGGTTGAGCACCTGGCGTGAATACAGCGGCAGGTCACGATCCTTGAACCCTGGAATGTCGCCCTGGGAGGTCGCCTTGGTGTAGGTGTAGCCGGCATTCGCGGTCAGGCCGTCGAGTGCCGGGTTCAGCGCCGACAGATCGTAGTGCACGGACGTCTCGACCCCCTGGTGCCTGGTCGCCCCCAGGTTGGTCCAGCCCACATCGTTGCTGACGTACTGCAGCTCATCGGCGAAGTCGATGTAGAACAGCGTCACCTCTCCCCCCAGATGCCGCTGTCATAACGTGTGCCCAGCTCGTAGGTCTTGGCCTTTTCCGGCCGCAGGCCATTGGCGGTACTGTCGCCGTTGCCGCCCTGGGCCACCTGGAAGTACTGCAGGCTGCCGAACGAGGTCTCGTAGTTGGCGAACAGCTTCCACGCATCGGAGAGGTGGTACATCACGCTCAGCGCCGGCAGCGGCTCGTTGCTCTCGACACTGCGGTTCTTCTCCTGGACCCGCACGCCGTTCGTGCCCGGCACCGGACGATCATGCCAGTCGGTGTTGATCCGCTCGAAACGGATACCCGGGGTGATGGTCCACTTGCCCACGTCGATCTTGTCGTCGATGTAGAAGGCATTGGCCTCGGTGCCACCGGTACGGTCCTGATAGATATGGCCGTCGGACGTCGGGGTCACGGTCGGTACGTTGTTGACCAGCGCCAGCCGGCTGGTCGACTCGTGCATCGCTTCGCGCAGGTAGCGGTAGCCGACGCTGACTTCCTGGCTGGTCTCGCCCAGTTCGAACACCCGCGAGGCCCGTGGCTCGACGCCAAGGGTGTAGTAGCTGCGCGGGAAGGAACCGAGGGTCTTCTGGTCACGGGCAGCGATGTTGCTGCCACGGAAACTGTCGGTGTAGTAGGTGAGCACCTCGACCTGGGTCTGGTCATCCACCTGCCGCTTGTACTTGAAGGAGATGTCCTTGCGCCGACCGGTGAAATTGTCATGGTCGCGCACCGACTGGTACGGCTTGGCATCGTACTGTTGCTGGGTCAGGCCGCCGGGCATGTCCGCGTTGGCATCGTAGTAGTGCAGGTTCAGCGAAAAATCGTCGACATCGGTCGGCGCCCAGTGGGTCTTGAGCAGCACGTCGTTGATGTCGTTGCCGTTGTTGCTCTCGCGGTAGCCCTGGCCTTTCACCCCGGAATACAGCAAGGCTGCGCCGAAACCATTATCGGCGGTACCGCCGAGGAACGCCGTGTCCAGGTGCTTGACGCCACCGTAGCGGGTGGTTTCCAGGGTGGTGCCGACTTCGCCGGAGAATTTCTGCGGGATCGCCCGGGTCACGAAGTTGATCACCCCGCCGACGTTCTGCGGTCCGTAGCGCACGGAGCCGGCCCCTCGCACCACATCGATGCTGTCCAGGTTGCCGACCGAAACCGGCGCCATCGACAGCTGTGGCTGGCCATACGGCGCGAAGGCCGCCGGTACGCCATCGATCAGCACGGTGGAGCGTGGCGACAGCCGTGAAGTCAGGCCGCGCACACCGACATTGAGGGAAATGTCGCTGCCACCGGTGCCGTTGTTTTCCTGCACCTGCACGCCGGGCACGGTCTTGAGCGCGTCCTTCACGTTCATCGCGCCCTGCTCGATCATTGCCTGGCGGCGGACCACGGTGCGCGCGCCCGGATGGTTCTGCACGATCGCCTGGTCGGCGTCACCGAGCCAGTCACCCACCACCTTGACGTCCAGCGGTGCCAGTTCCAGCGAGCCGCTGGCGGCCGGGGTGGCCGGACGCAGGGTCACCGAACCGTCCTGCAGGTCGTAGTCCAGGCCGCTGCCGCGCAAGAGCACGTTCAGCGCCTCCTCCGGCGACAGGTTGCCGTCCACCGCAGGGGCCTGCTTGCCGGCCACCAGTTGCGGATTGAAGAACACTTGCAAAGAGGCCTGCTGACCCAACTGGCTCAAGGCCGACGCCAGCGGCTGGGCCTGGATATGAATGGCGGTATCGGCCCGGGCCGCCTGGCTCAGGGTCGCCACGCCGGTCACCGCCAGCACGAGGGCCAGGGCCTGGGAGCTGGGCAGTGCACTACGGATCGCCTGGTAAAGCGCGTTGGGTTTATTGTTGTTCACGTCTGACCTTGTCCTGTTGTTCGCCAATAGATGCGAGCGTTAATGCAAACCAGTTGCAGTTGGACAGAAGACGACGAACTCGAAAAAAACCTGAATCTATTTTGAAATTATTTCCTGCGAGCCGTCGGCACGGCTGCGCACGGCCACCGGCAGGATGTTCGGCAGGGCCTTGAGCAAGGCATCGGTGTCGTTGAGCTTGAACACGCTGGTCAGGCGCAGATTGCCCACCGCCGGGTTCGCCACCGTCAACGGCCTGTCCCGGTAGCGCGAGACCTCGGCGACCACGTCGGCCAGGCTGGCGTTGTTGAACACCAGCTTGCCACTGCGCCAGGCGGTCAGTTCCCCGGGGTCGACCGCCTGGGCCGCCGCGACATTTCCCTGGGCATCGACCCGCGTCCCGAGGCCTGCGGTGAGGCTTACGAACTCGTCGTCCCGGGCGTTGCGCCCCTGGACCCTGACCGTCCCCGCCTCGACCACCACCCGCGTCTGCGTCGGATCGCGACGCACGTCGAAGCGGGTCCCGGTCACCGTCACCTTGCCGACGCCGGTCTGCACCACGAACGGCCGGCTGCTGTCGTGCTCGACGCTGAACAGCGCCTCGCCCTGCTCCAGCTCGACGGAACGCCGATCGCGTTCATAGCTCACCCGCACCCGGCTGCGGCTGTTGAGATCGATCACCGAACCATCGGGCAGGGCCACCTGGCGACGCTCGCCGAGCACCGTGGCGAAGGTCGCACTGTAGGGCGCCGGATGATTCAGCCCGCTGAACAGGCCCAGCCCGACGGCGACCGCCAGCACTCCGGCGGCCACCGCATAACGCAGCAGCGGCCGGCGCCGCGAACGCTCCGGCGGCACCTCGCAGAGTGCCTGCAGGCGTGCCCGGGGCAACAGGTCTGTGGCACTCCAGAGCCCCTGGAGCAGGTCGAACTCCTCCTGGTGCAGCGGGTGCCGGTTACGCCAGGCATCGAACTCGGCCTGCTGCACGGCGCTCAGCGGCGCCTCCTGGACACGCACGAACCAGGCGGCGGCCTCCTCACGCACCGTGTTGGCATCGCAGGTGCAATCACGGGTATCCATCATGGAAAGTCCTGTCCGAATGAAGTTTGCATCGCCTCGCCCATCATTGCCCCGGCTCGTCCAGACGCTCGCGCAGATGCCGCAGGGTGCGGATCATATACTTCTCGACCATGTTCTTGGACAGCCCCAGGCGTTCGGCGATCTCGGCCTGGCTCAGGCCCTCGATCTTCTGCCAGACAAACGCCTTGCGACAGTTGACGGGCAACTCGGCCAATGCCCGCTCGATGGAGTCGGCCAGCTGGATGGCGTGCATGAAATGCTCCGGGTCGCCGCTGGGCGGCGCACTGTGATCGATCGCGTCCAGTTCCAGGGCGCCGCGCCGGTCTTCGCGGCGATAGGCATCCACCGCGATGTTGCGCGCGGTCTGGTGCAGGTAGGCGCGCGGCTGCTCGACGCTGTCGGCCCGGCTTTCCAATACCCGCACGAACGTATCGTGAGCCAGGTCCTCGGCTTTCTGACGGTTGCGCAGTCGGCGGGTCCAGGTGCCGATCAATTCTTCGTAGTGCTCGAAAAAGCCGGGTCTGCGAGGTGGCTGGAGGTTCATGGCGACGGGCGATGAAGGCGGGGCGTGAATAATAATGCTTCCTATTAATACCCGCAATTCATTACAAACGCCGAGCGGACAAGCCGGCGTTAATTGGAAACATTCTTGCTTAGCGCAACGGCTCTGCTATAGCTAAACCCACTCACCTTTTCTAGTAGGGCAACGGAATGCCAGCGATCGGGACCTGCCGGTAAACACCGCCCTCGTATCTGGAGGAAATGGAATGGCTACGGCGAAAAAGATGAGTGTCATACAACTGACCATGCTCACCGCGGTAAACATGCTTGGCTCCGGCATCGTGCTGCTGCCGACCAAGCTGGCGGAGGTGGGCGGCATCTCGATCCTGTCGTGGCTGGTCACCGCCACCGGCTCCCTGGCCCTGGCCTACGCCTTCGCCCGCTGCGGCATGCTCAGCCGCAAGACCGGCGGCATGGGCGGCTACGCCGAATACACCTTCGGCAAGGGCGGCAACTACATCACCAACTACACCTACGGCCTGTCGCTGCTGATCGCCAACGTGGCGATCTCGATCACCGCGGTCGGCTACATCCAGACCCTGTTCCACCTCACCCTCACGCCGGTGCAGATCTGCCTGGCCACCATCGCCCTGCTCTGGCTCACCACCTTCGCCAACTTCGGCGGCGCCAGCATCACCGGGCGCATCGGTGCGGTGACGGTGTGGGGCGTGATCGCGCCGGTGCTGTTCATTTCCACCGCGGGCTGGTTCTGGTTCGACGGCGCCAGGTACATGGCGGCCTGGAACCCCCACGACCTGAACTGGTGGCAGGCGGCCAATGCCTCGGTGGCCATTACCCTGTGGGCCTTCCTCGGCCTGGAGTCGGCCTGCGCCAACACCGATGCGGTGGAAAACCCCGAGCGTAACGTGCCCATCGCCGTGCTCGGCGGCACCCTCGGCGCGGCGGTCATCTACATCGCCTCCACCAACGCCATCGCCGGCATCGTCGACAATGCCGCGCTGGTCTCCTCCACCGCGCCGTTCGGCCTGGCCTTCGCGCAACTGTTCACGCCGACGGTGGGCAACGTGGTGATGGGCCTGATGGTGATCGCCTGCGTCGGCTCGCTGCTCGGCTGGCAGTTCACCATCGCCCAGGTGTTCAAGAGTTCCGCCGACACCGGCTACTTCATCCCGGTGTTCGCCAAGGTCAACAAGGCCGGTACGCCGATCATCGGCATGCTGATCCTGCTGGCGGCGCAGACCGCCATCGGGCTGCTGACCATCAGCCCGGACCTGTCCAAGCAATTCGATGTGCTGGTGAACCTGGCGGTGGTGACCAACCTGGTGCCGTACATCCTGTCGATGGCCGCGCTGATGACCATCCAGAAAGCCGCCAACGTGCCGCCGGGCAAGGCCCTGGCCTCGAACATCGTCGCCCTGATCGCCGCGGCCTACAGCTACCTGGCGCTGTTCAGCTCCGGTGAGCAGGCGCTGATGTGGGGCGGGCTGGCGACCTTCTTCGGCTATACCCTGTTCGGCTTCGTCAACAACCGCCTGATCCGCCTGGAAACCGAAGGCCGCGTCAGCGTGCCGGTGCAATCGGTCAGCGCCCGGCACATCAGCCATGAAGAGCGGGCCGCGTCCCGCCTGGAGACCCTCCATGAGTGAGCCCCGGAGCAACCTCGGCATGCTGGCCCTGCTGGTCAGCACCGCCCCCGACAAACGCACCGTGTTCGGCCGTGCCCTTGGCCAGCTGATCACCGAAGTGGAAGAACGCTCGATCAGCGTGCTGCTGTCCGAGTCTCTGCCCGACGCCACCGCCATTCTCCGTTCGGACCCGGCCATCCAGTGCCTGCTGCTGAATTGGGGCATGGACCACAGCGAAGGCCACCAGCAGTGCATCGACCTGCTGCACAACCTGCGCGAACGCAACACCCGGGTACCGGTGTTCCTGATCAGCGACCGCAGCACCGCCAGCAATATTCCGCTGGTGGTGATGCAGCACGCCGACGATTTCATCTGGCTGCCGGAAGACACCAGCCGCTTCCTCAGCGGCCGTATCCTGGCGGCCATCGAACGCTACCGCCAGGCCGTGCTGCCGCCGATGCTCGGGGCGCTGCTGCGCTTCTCGCGCTCCTACGAATACTCCTGGCACACCCCGGGCCATGCCGGCGGCACGGCGTTCCTCAAGAGCACCGCGGGCCGGGCCTTCTACGAGTACTTCGGCGAGAACCTGCTGCGCTCGGACCTGTCGATCTCGGTCGGCGAACTCGGCTCGCTGCTCGACCACTCCGGCCCCATCGGCCAGGGCGAGCGCTACGCCGCCAAGGTCTTCGGCGCGCATCGCACCTACTACGTCACCAACGGTTCCTCGACCTCGAACCGGGTGATCCTGATGGCCAGCGTCACCCGCAACCAGATCGCCCTCTGCGACCGCAACTGCCACAAGTCCGCCGAGCACGCCATGACCCTGTCCGGCGCGCTGCCCACCTACCTGCAGCCGACCCGCAACCGCTACGGCATCATCGGCCCGATCCTGCCGCAAACCCTGGAAGCCGGGGCCATCCGCGAGGCCATTGCGCGCAACCCGCTGGTCAAGCCCGGCATCGACCGGACGCCGATGCACGCGATCATCACCAACTCCACCTACGACGGCCTGTGCTACAACGTCACCCGCGTCGAGGAACTGCTCGGTGCCAGCGTCGACCGCCTGCATTTCGACGAGGCCTGGTACGGCTACGCCCGTTTCAATCCGCTGTACAAGGACCGCTTCGCCATGCACGGCGACCCGGACGAACACAACGCCGACAAGCCCACGGTGTTCGCCACCCAGTCCACCCACAAGCTGCTCGCGGCCCTCTCCCAGGCCTCGATGATCCACGTGCGCAACGGCCGCAAGGCCATCAGCCACGCACGCTTCAACGAGTCGTTCATGATGCATGCCTCGACCTCGCCGAACTACGCGATCATGGCTTCGTGCGACGTCAGCTCGGCGATGATGAGCGCGCCCAGCGGGCAGATCCTTACCAACGAATCGATCGAGGAAGCGATCTCCTTCCGCCAGGTGATCGCACGCATGCATGCCGACCTGGCCAGCCAGGGGCAGTGGTTCTTCTCCTGCTGGCAGCCACCGTCGGCAAAGGTCGACGGCCAGACCGTGGACTTCCACAAGGTCGATCCGGCCCGCCTCAAGAGCGAGCCGCAGCATTGGGTACTGCACCCGAACGAGCTGTGGCACGGCTTCGGCGACATCGAGGACGGCTACTGCATGCTCGACCCGATCAAGGTGTCGGTGCTCACCCCCGGCATGGGCGACGACGGCAAGCTGCTGCCGTTCGGCATCCCCGCCTGCGTGCTCAGCGCCTACCTGTCGCGCCAGGGCATCGTGGTGGAGAAGACCACCGACTTCACCATTCTCTTCCTGTTCTCCATCGGCATCACCAAGGGCAAGTGGGGCACGCTGGTCAACGCCCTGCTCGACTTCAAGCGCGACTACGACACCAACCTCGACCTGGAACTGTGCCTGCCCGACCTCGCCCAGGCGCACCCGGACCAGTACCAGCACCTGGGCCTGAAGGACCTGTGCGAGCGGATCTTCCAGGCCATGAAGCAGCACAGCACCACCAGCGCCATGGCCAACGCCTTCGCCGCCTTGCCCAAGGCGGTGTACAGCCCGGTGGAGGCCTACGAAAAACTGGTGAAGGACGAGGTGGAGCTGGTGACGCTGGAAGAAGCCACCAACCGCGTGGTCGCCACCGGTATCGTGCCCTACCCGCCCGGCATCCCGCTGTTGATGCCCGGTGAAAACGCCGGACCGCTGGACGGCCCGCAACTGACCTACCTGCGCGCCCTGGAGAGTTTCGACCGGGCGTTCCCGGCCTTCGCCCATGACACCCACGGCATCGAGAGCCAGGGCGGGGTGTACCGGCTGCTGGTCATCAAGTAGGGGAGTTGACGGCGCTTGCCGGTAGCCGATGCTGCCGGCAGGCGCCGGTCAGGCAAGCGGCCCTTGCCAGGGGTAATCCGCGGGTTCGAAGCGTTCGCGGGTGTCCATCCGGACATTGCGCAGCCTCACGGTTTCCAGGTGCGAGGCGTACAGTTTTTCCGAGAAGTAGGTGCCCAGCAACGAGCGACGGTGCCCGCCGCCGATGTTCAGAGTGCCCGCATGCACCAGGTCGGCATCGAATACCAGGATGTCACCCGCCCGGCCGCAAAGCTGCACGGCGCCGGACTCGTCACTGAAGTCGACCGGTGGCGCTGCCGGCTGCGGGCGATGGCTGCCGGGGACGATCCGCGTCGCGCCGTTGTGCGGGCCGTAGTCGTCCAGATAGGCCAGGAAGTTGACGGTGTCGCCTGGCCGCAGTGCCGACAGGTCGCGGTGCAACTGCTGCTGACCGCCACCGGCCAGCGGTTCGCGGCCCTCCACCTGGGACAGGAAGAACCGCTCGCCGATCAACTCGCCAACGGCCGCCAGCACCTGTGGCAGATGGCAGACCGCCTGAACCTTCGGCTCCAGGTCCAGCAGCGAATGCCGCCAGTCCATGCCTCGCGGCACCGGCCATTGCGCCGAAGGGATGATACCCGCGTCGAACACCGCGCGAAGCTCATCCAGCCACGGCGTCGGGATCGCCTGACGCAGCAGGACATGGCCGTCCCGAAGCAGTTGCTTGCGGTCAATCATCAGGGTCCGGGCTCCGTCAGTTCGATTCCATTGCCAGCAATGTCCGGAACTGCGCGGCGCTCGTCAAGCGGTCGCATCCACCTCGCCTTCGGGCCGCGCCACCGCGGCCCGGGAGCGCCAGGCAAACACCAGCACCATCACCAGGCCCAGTGCCGCCATCGCCGCCCCCGCCAGGGAGATCGCCGGATAACCCAGCCCGGCATTGATCACCGCCCCACCCAGCGCGGCACCGATGGCGTTGCCGAAGTTGAATGCACCGATGTTCACCGCGGAGGCCAGGTTGGGCGCATCCTTGGCCGCTTCCATCACGCGCATCTGCAACGGCGGGACCAGGGCAAAACTGGCGATACCCCAGACCAGAATAGCCACTGCGGCCGGCAACGGCCAACGCACCAGCACCGAGAACGCCAGCAACACACCGATCAGCACCATCAGCGAGACGATCAGCGTACGGTCGATCGAGCGATCCGCCGCCTTGCCGCCCCACATGTTGCCCAGGGTCAGGCCCACGCCGAACAGCACCAGCATGCCGGTAATGAAGCTGGTCGATGCATGGGTCTCACTGCTCAGGATCGGCGCGATGTAGGTGAACACGGTGAACATCGCCGCCGAGCCGACCACCGTCAGCGCCAACGCCGACAGCACCGGCCCTCGCCCCAGCACGCGAATCTCGGCCAGCACGCCGTCGTTCTTCGGCAACGGCAGGTTGGGCAGGGCGAACCACAGCGAAACCATCGCCACCAGGCCCAGGGCGGCAATGCCCCAGAACGCCGTGCGCCAGCCCATCAGCTCACCGAACCAGGTCGCCAACGGCACGCCACCGATGGTTGCCAGGGTCAGCCCCATGAACATCGCCGCCACCGCGCCCGCGCGCTTGTCCGGCGGGACCACGCTGGCCGCGACGATCGAGCCGACGCCGAAGAACGCGCCGTGGTTGAGCGAGGTCACCACCCGGGCGACCAGCAGGCTTTCGTAACTGGTGGCCAGCGCCGACATCAGGTTGCCGAGGGCGAAAATCGCCATCAGGCCGATCAGCAGGTAACGCCGCGGCACCCTGACCGTGGCCAGGGTCATCAACGGCGCACCGATCAGCACACCCATCGCATAGGCACTGACCAGCAGCCCGGCCGCGGGAATCGAAACACCGAGATCGGCCGCAATGCTCGGCAACATGCCCATGGGGGCGAACTCCGTGACACCGATGCCGAAGGCACCGATGGAGAGAGCTACAAGGGGGGGATTGATACGCATGGTTGACTCCTCATCTGTGCCGCAAATGCTACAATTCGTAACTTCCTGGCAGTAGCCCACCTTCACGACAATCACCTTTGCTTGCGAGGCACAAATGGATTTCAACGGCCGATCCGGCGAAATGGAGGTGTTCGTCAAGGTGGCGCAGGCCGGCAGCCTGTCGGCCGCCGCGCGGGCCCTGGGCCTGACCCCGTCGGCAGTGAGCCGGATCATCGCCCGCACCGAACAGCGCATCGGCACCCGCCTGCTGCTGCGTACCACCCGCGCCATCACCTTCACCGCTGAGGGCGAAGCGTACCTGCGCGGTGCACGGCGCATCCTGGCCGACATGGATGAAGTGGAGGAAGCGATCACCGACCAGGGCGTGCCAAGGGGGCGGCTGCGGGTCAGTGCGGCACTGGCCCATGGGCGACTGACCGTGGTACCGCTGATCGCGGCCTTCAGCGCCCGCTACCCGAAGATCCTGGTCGACCTCATGCTCGGCGACGAGGTCGTCGACATCCTCGGCGGCCAGGCCGATGTCGCCCTGCGCTTCGGCCATCTGCCCGACAGCCCCCTGAGCGCCCGCTGCATCGGCGAAACCGGCCAGGTCGTGGTCGCTTCACCCGAGTATCTGGAACGCCACAGCGTTCCCCGCGAACCGGAAGACCTGCTCAAGCACAACTGCCTGCGCTTCAGCTTCCGCCGGGCCGAG
Organism: Pseudomonas sp. Tof1; assembly: GCF_055390395.1. Lineage (NCBI taxonomy): Bacteria > Pseudomonadati > Pseudomonadota > Gammaproteobacteria > Pseudomonadales > Pseudomonadaceae > Pseudomonas > Pseudomonas sp. Tof1. The sequence continues at coordinate 4,826,597 of NZ_AP024344.1, forward strand.
CCCGACTGGCCGTTTCTGCGCGATGGACAGCATTTCTCACTGAAGATCGCCGGCAATATCGAATGCAGCAGCGGCGAGGCATTGACCCAACTGGCCCTGCTCGGCGCCGGTATCGCGCGCATCGGTGCCTTTTCGGTAGCCGACGAGTTGAAAAGCGGTCGGCTGGTACCGCTGCTGGAGGCTTACAACCCCGGGGACCGCGAGCCGATCCATGCGGTGTTCGTCGGGGGGACGGCGATGACGGCCCGGGTCCGGGTGTTCGTGGATTTCCTGCTGGAGCACCACAGGATGTGAGGGTCAATCGCCGACCAGTTCCCGGGCAATCGCTGCCAACTGCCCCCCACGCGGGTCTTCAGGATCTCGATGAAGCGGGTGATTTTCGCGTCGACGAACTGCCGTGAGGAGTAGACGGCATACACGTTGCGCTCCTGCGTATGGTAGTCCGGCAACACCCGCACCAGCCTGCCCGAACGCAGCTCGTCAATCGCCGAGAAGCCCGCCAGCAGGCCGATGCCCGCGCCTTCGCGCACCGCCACCGCCATGGCCTCCATGTCGTTGACACTGAAGCTCGCCCCGGCCGGCACGAAGGTCGTGCTGCCGGCCTTGCTGCTCAACTGCCATTCATCCCGGGCGTAATCGACGGTGCCCAGCAGCAGGCATGAGTGATCGACCAGATCCTCCGGTTGCGCGGGAACCCCATGCGTCGCCAGGTATTCGGGGGACGCGACCAGCACACAGTGGCTGACCCCGACTTTCTGGCTGACGTAGGCCGAGTCCGGCAGCGTCCGGGCGATCAGGATCGACAGGTCCAACTGGTCCTCCAGCAGGTTGGGCATGCGCTGGGACAGCAGCAGATCGACCGAGACTTGCGGGTAGTCCTGGCGATAGCCGAGCACGGCCTGGGTCACCAGGTGGCGGGCCAGCCCCGGCACGCAATGCACCCGCAACGTGCCCCTGGGCTCCTGCAGCGCACTGCCGGCCTCCGCCTCCGCGTGTTCAAGGTCGGCCAGGATCGCCGTGCAGCGCTCATAGAACCGGCGACCGGCATCGGTGACCGACAGACGCCGCGTCGAACGCTGCAGCAGGCGGGTGTTGAGCAGCGACTCGAGCGCGGAAACGGCCCGCGACACATTGCCCACCGTCGAATCGAGGTGGTTCGCCACGGCGGTGAAGCTGCCCATCTCGACCACCTTCACGTACACCACCATGTTCGCAAACTTGTCCATGCCTAACCTCCCGATGCCCGTGCCCGGCGTGTTCGATCGATGCCATGCAGCAAGCCCGGACGGCAAGTGACGGCGGTTGGGGGCTGAGAGTACCGCATATCGCCCGGCGGATATTTCCTCTGTGCACAACAGTGCTTTCCTCCCGCCCGGCTAAATCAACGGGGTGGTCCTCCATAGACTGGATTGCACGGATCGCCTGAACGGCCTCCTCGACCCGCCGCAGCAGCGCGCAGTCCATTCCCGACATTAATGAAGGCCACAGTAATGAATACGACCTACGACTCGCTCTACCTTTTCATCGGCGGTGAATGGATCGGCACCGACGGCCGGGCGACCGCCGCCGTCATCAACCCGGCCACCGAAACCGAAATCGGCCGGGTACCGCTGGCCACCCTCGCCGACCTGGATCGTGCCCTCGACGTCGCGCAACAGAGTTTCACCACCTGGCGCCAGACCGTGCCCGACCAGCGCGCCAAGGTACTCAAGCGGGCCGCCGACCTGATCCTGGAGCGGGCCGCGCATATCGCCGCACAAATGACCCTGGAGGAAGGCAAGCCGCTTGCCGAGGCGATGGATGAAGTCACCCGGGCCGCCGAGTACTTCGAATGGTTCGCCGAAAGCGCCCGGCGTATCGACGGGCGTGTGGTGCCGGCCAACCGGCCGGGCGTGCTGCAACTGGTCAAGCGCCAGGCGATCGGCCCGGTGGCCGCCTTCACCCCGTGGAACTTCCCGGCGATCACCCCGGCCCGCAAGCTTTCGGCAGCCCTGGCAGCCGGCTGCAGCGTCATTCTCAAGCCCGGCGAGGAAAGCCCCTCCACCGCTCTGGCGCTGGCCCGGGCCCTCGACGACGCCGGCCTGCCCAAGGGTGTGCTGCAGGTGGTGTTCGGCGTGCCGGACCAGGTCTCCAGCCACCTGATCGCCTCGCCGGTCATCCGCAAGGTGACCTTCACCGGTTCGGTACCGATCGGCCGCCTGCTGTCCGCCCGGGCGGCCGAGGGGGTCAAGCCGATCACCCTCGAACTGGGCGGCCACGGGCCGGTGCTGGTATTCGACGACGCCGATGTGCAAAAGGCCGCCCTGGAAGGCGTGGCGAACCGCTTTCGCGGCACCGGCCAGGTGTGCATTTCCTCCACCCGCTTCCTGATCCAGCGCGGCGTGTACCAGCCGTTCGTCGATGCATTCGTGACCGCGACCCAGGCCCTGCGCATCGGCAATGGCCTGGATCCCCGGACCCAGGTCGGGCCGCTCGCCAACCCGAGGCAACTGGCCAAGATGGAAGAGCTGGTCGCCGATGCGGTCGCCAAGGGCGCGCGGGTGCTCGCCGGCGGAGAGCCGCTGCCAGGCCCCGGTTTCTTCTTCGCACCCACGGTGCTGGTCGATGTGCCCATGGAGGCGCGGGTCATGCACGAAGAACCCTTTGGCCCCATCGCCATCCTGATGCCGTTCGATCAGTTGGCCGACGGACTGGCAGAAGCCAATCGCCTGCCCTACGGACTGTCCGCCTACGCCTTCACCCGCGATGCCCGCACCGCCATCGACGTCGCCGATGGGCTGGAAGCCGGCATGATCGGCATCAACCAGTACCGCATCGTCGCCACCGAGCTGCCGTTCGGCGGCCTGAAGGAAAGCGGCCACGGTTCGGAAGGAGGAATCGAAGGCATCGAACACTACCTCACCCACAAATTCATCAGCCAGATCTGAGGAAAACCGACCATGAAAGCCATTACCTTCGAAACCTTCGGTGACGCCGACGTCCTGGAACTGACCGACGTGCAACGCCCCGAAGTACGTCCCACGGACCTGCTGGTGCGGGTCTACGCAGCCGGCGTCAACCGCGCCGACCTGACCCACCGCAAGGGCGGCTACGGCCGTCCGGACTTTGGCGACTCGTCGCTCATCGGCCTTGAAATCGCCGGGGAAGTCATCGAGATCGGCAGCGACGTCGTCGGCTACAAGGTCGGCGACCGGGTGATGGGCGTCGTCGGGGTGGCGCCTATGCCGAGCTGGCCCGCCTTCACTACCGCATGGCGATGCCGATTCCGGCGCAGTTGGACTACGTGCAGGCCGCCGCCATCCCCGAAGTCTTCGTCACCGCCCACGAAGCGATGCTCCACCTGGGCCGGCTGAAGCCCGGCGACTCGGTGCTGATCCATGCCGCCGCCGGCGGCGTGGGCTCCGCTGCGGTCCAGCTGGCCTATGCAACGGGCGCCACCATTTACGCGACGACCGACGCCAGCAAGCTGTCGCGCGTCGAGCACCTGGGGGCCGACTTCGCCATCGACTACAAGGCCCGGGATTTCGCCGAGGTCATCGCGCAAAAGACCAACGGCCGGGGTGTCGACGTGGTCATCGACTTCATCGGCGAACCCTACTTCGCGCGCAACATCGCTTCGCTGGCCAATGGCGGAAGGCTGGTCCAGGTCGGCATCCTGGGCGGTGGCGGCAACGTGGCACTGAAGCTCGAAGACCTCCTCTACCGTCATCTGCAGATCATCGGCACGGTGATGAAGTCCCGTAGCCAGCATGAGAAGCAGGAGATGATCAGGCGTTTCCGCGAGCACTGGCTGGAGCGCTTCGAAGGCGGCGAAAGCCTGGAGCCGGTGGTCGACAGCACCTTCCCGCTGTCCCGTGCCGCCGATGCCCACCGCCGCATGGAGTCCGCTGAAAATATCGGCAAGATCATCCTGACGATGCAGCCCGAGGACCTGCTCCCGACCCGCAACGCCCAATGATTGCGGCGTTCATCCTTTGACCGCCGCGGCAGCGCCCCATGCACATGGGGCCCTTGCCAGGATGACGGACCCCGTTATCTACTCCGTCATCCCGACATGGAGCAGGCAGGCATTCGATGGACATCCAGTTTCTCGGTCACACACAACCCCACAACCCATCTTCAGGTACCTGCGACGAGTACAGCGTGAGCGCCATTACCCGCCTCGACGAACTGGTCGAGGCCTACCGCACGCTCGCCGCCCAGCATCCCGGCTTCCTCCCGCTGTTCTCGCTCGATGACCTGCACCAGGCCCGCTACACCTCGGGGCATGCGCGCCACCACATCGACCTGGACGAGGCCACGCAAGAGGACATCGCCGGGCTGCCGGAGGAATGCTTCGAGCAGGGCGAATACCTGGGCTATCCGACGACGAAAGCCGAGTTCGCCATCTGCCGGCGCAACTTCACTCGTCGGGTTGCCGACGGCTCGTTCGAAGACGCTTGCGCCCATGGGCTCACCCTCGATGACGAGGCCATCCGGGAATGGGTCGCCTATCAGGACGACCCTGTGGCACTGCTCGACCAGCCGCTCTCGGCCCTGCTGGTTCCGGTCGAACATTCGTCCCAGGCGCTGGCGGCTTTTCCCAACGGCTATTTCGCCTGCGACCTGGGCCCGGCACAGAACCATGCGGTGGCGCGGCATTTCTCCCTCACGCAGGGCTATGAACTGATCGGCGTGGGCGCGGCCTACCTCGGCTTCCTCCGGGCAGAGCCGGCCGATGCAGCGGTGGCCGGCGCCGTGGCGAAGGATTTCTGTGCGCTCTACAACGTCACTGAAGAGAAACGGCAAGCCCTGGTTCCAGTGTTCGCCCAGGCGATCTGCGGCCGCCGGCATCTGTGGTTGCGCTACGTGGAGTGAACGCCGGCGACGGGCGCCATGGGTGACATCAACCGCAAGCTGTCCGTCTCTCCCACTGCGGATCAATTTTCATCAGTTCCAGGGTTTTCAACAGTTGTTGAAAACCATCACTCCAGTGAAAACCACTTGGCTGGGCAGACAGTCCAGATCAGCCATTCGGTTCATCCGTGTCGTTGGGTCACCCAGGCGCCCCAGAACAGACTGCTGAAGAAGCGCTGGCTCTCACCAAAACCGCACGCTTGCAGCAGCTCGCAAACCGCCGCCTCCGAACGGGGCGGCTCGGCGCCCTGCATGATCCGGGCAAGCTTGGCCTTGACTTCATCCGGGCTCGCGCCCTGCTGCCGCCAGCGCTCGGCCCAGGTCTTGAGCAGCAAGGGTTGCTCGGCATAGGCGTAGTGGTTGCAGGCCACGACGAAGGGGGCACCGACTTTCAGGCGGGCCTGGATCGAACGCAGCAGCTGTTGCTTGGCTTCGTCACCGGGCACGTGATGCAGCACGCCGATCAATGTCGCGGCATCGAAGGGCTCGTCGACCGGGAGATCATCGACGGTACCCAGGAGCAACTGCGCCTTCCCAAGCACCCCGTGGGCCCCGAGGTTCGCGGCAGCAGTCTCCAGCATGGCTGACGATGGGTCCACACCCACGAAGGTCCACGACGGCTCCAATGCTCCCATGGTAATGATTTCCTGGGCCGTGCCGCCGACACCCACGACCAGCACGCGCGCCGCGCGTCCGGTCGAAAGGCTCGCAGCCAGTATGCAGGCGCTCAACTCGTGACAGGCATCGTAGCCCGCCAGGGCCACTCGGCTTTGAATGCCATACTCGGCGGCACGTGAGACATCGAACTTCGCACTGGCGCTGTGGGTTTGCGGTTTCATGAGGGCCTCCGTTTATCTTGAAACCACTCTATGCTGACGCAGATAATTACTGAAATTTATAATTTTTATTCATTTCATTCCCACAAGGAATAGGAAACCGAAACATGAACCGCCGCAAGAAAATCAGCCAGTTGCTCAAAGCCCACGCGAAAAAGGCCAGCGCCAAGCTGGCGCCGAAGAACAAGCCGAAATACATCAGCAAGGCCGACCGCCTGAAACTGGCCGAAGAGGCCAGCCAGGCGCAAACGCTTTCGCCCGAAAGCTGATCCAGGCCAATCGGGCGTCAGCGCGCCGCTGCCGATCTCAGGCGCTCTCCTTGAACATCGGCAGGGTGAAGCGGAACTCGGCGCCCTGCCCCGGCTCGCTGCTGGCAACGATCTTTCCGCCATGGGCATGGACGATGCCCTGGGTGATGTACAGACCAAGGCCGGTACCGGTCGGATTGCCCTCCTTCAGCGTCCAGTACCGGCTGAACACATGCGGCAGGTGTTCCTGGGCAATGCCCTCGCCGCTGTCACGCACGGTGAAGACGATGTCGTTGCCGGACGACTGCGCGCGCACCCCGACCGTACCCAGGCGCGGCGTGAACTTGATCGCATTGCCGACCAGGTTCGACAGCACCTGGAACAGCCGCTCGGGATCGGCATGGATACGCAGGTCGGGGTCGGCCTCGAAGGAAATGCTGATGTCCTTGTCGCGCGCCAGCGGCGCCAGCAGCGATTGCGCCTCCTCGAACATCTGCCCCACATCGAGCTTGCGCGGCTTGATGGTGTAGCGTCCGGCGTCGATCTTCGAGGTGTCGAGCAGGTCTTCCAGCAGCGTGTTCATGCGTCCGGCGGCCTGTTGCATGGTGTCGATGGCCGTGGAGATGCGCCGCGAGGTGTGCGGGCCGTCCGAACTGAAGGTCTTCTGCATCATGCCGCAGAGCATGGAAATCACCGTCATCGGGTTGCGCAGGTCGTGGGAGACCACGGCAACCAGATCATCGCGGGCGCGTACCGCCTCCTGCTCCCGCCGCACCTGCCGGGCCAGGTCGTTCTCCAGCGCCGAGCGACGCAGGTCGTTGGCCGCGAACAGGTCGCCGTGGCTCCACTTGGTGGAGATCCCGGCCATCTCGACCTTCCAGATCTCGAATGAGGTGCGCGGACGCAGGCGCAGGCCAGTCTCGGTGTTTTCCAGGTCCAGCGGCTTGCGTGGGTTGCCGCTCCAGTTGATGCTTTCCTTGACCTCCGGGCGAAACCACAGCACGCCGTTTTCCACCGGTTTGGGCAGGCTTATGGCGAGCACACCGCTGGCCACCTGCTGATAGCCCGCCGCCGCTGGGTAGACACTGGACAGATGATGGCTGGCGAACACCGGCTCACCGCCGGCCTGCAACCACTGGTGCAAGGCACGGATTTCCTGCGGTTGCGGGCAGTTGCCATGGCAGTGCAACTGCTTGCCCTCGATGATCGCGACACCACCGGCATCGACCAGTTTCATCAGGGTCTGTGGCTCACGGGCCAGACCGTCGAAAACGTCTTGCGCTGAGTCGACCATCGCCTGGTTGAGCCGCGCCAGGGCCTCGACCTTGGCTTCGCGTTGGCGGCTGATCTCCAGCGCTTCCATGGCACTGATCTGCAACGATAGCACCTGGCCGATGGTCTGGCAGGCCACCCGCAGTTCGTGCGGGACGTGCAGCGGCTGGCGGTTGCCGCAACTGATCAGGCCCCAGAGCTGGTCGCCCTTGAGCAGGGAAATGCTCATCGACGACAGCACGCCCATGTTCTTCATGTACTGGCAGTGGATCGGCGACACACTGCGCAGGGTCGCGAAGCTAAGGTCCAGCGGCGCTTGCGTGTCGGGGCGCAGCCTGGGCACCAAGGGCACCGGTTCATAGTCGGCATTGGGAATGATCCGCAGCCAATTGGTGCGATACAGCTCGCGGGCCTGCTGGGGAATGTCGGACGCCGGGAAGAACAGCCCGTTGAACAGTTCCATGGACGGCGAAGACGCTTCGGCGATCACTTGGCCGTGGCCTTCTTCCTCGAAACGGTAGATCAGCACCCGGTCGTAGCCGGTCATTGCCTGCAGTTCCTTGACGCAGATGTCGTACAGCGCCTGCAGCGACGTCGCCGCCTGCAGCCGTTGCAGCATCCGCCCCAGATGGGTCTGGTTGCCGGCCACGTTGAGGGAACGGAAGTTCTCGACGTGGATTTCCAGCTCCAGGATCAGCACGCCATCATGCCGATGCAGCAAGCCCTCGAACGTGGTGCCGTTGAGGTGGAAATACAATGGCGGCGCATCGAAGAAGGCCGGTTGCTGCAACGCTTCGCGTACGGCCGCGGTGGGCTCGTCGCCGATCAGGCTGGCCAGGGGGTGGCCGATCAGTGTCTGCGGCGCACGGCCGAGCAGGGTTTCGACGTTGGCGCTGATCTGGATGATCTCCAGCGCCGGCTCGCCCAGGGTCAGCAGCAGGCCGTGGGGCTGGATGGCACCGGGGAAACGGATCGGTTCGTTGGCACAGTTGGCCAGCAACTCTTCGAATGCTTCCTGATCTTGCGGGCTCATGCCAGTACCTCCCGGCTTTCGAGCCAGTGCTCGAAACGGCTGAATGTGGAGTGTGCTGCCGTGACGACGGCCTCGCGCTCGACCGCGTCCAGGGGACGGCTGCCCAGGTACTCGATGAAATCGCGCCAGCGCCGCCCCGTGGCGTCGCCGTAGACCTGCAGAAACGCCGCGCCGCTGTCGGCCTCAAGGCCCAGGCGCCTGGACACTTCGCGGCGCAGGATCTGCCCGCCGAGCGTGGCCCCCTCCAGGACGTACAGCACGCCCAGGCAGGCGGCCCCGGAATCGATCCGCGGCAATGCCTGGCAGATCGGCAAACGGTCGATGGCCTCGGCCGACAGCCCCAGGCTGTGCAGGTCAGCGCGCAGGGTCTGTGCCTTGAGGCGCGGGGTGAGATCAAAATCGTCAGGGAGTGCGCTGCTGTTGCGCAGGGCCTGTTCCAGCGGCTGATAGAAGCCGTAGTAGGCCTGCATCAGTTGTTGAAAGGCATTGGAGTCAAAAGTATCGGAGAAAAAGGGGAGACGTTTTTCCAGTGCGATATGTCGTTCGGCCGTACCGGTTCGCAGTTCCTGCAAAACCGGGGGTACATGAACTTCGCGGGCCGTTGCTTGCATTTAGATCGCTCTTGGTGGGACCGCCGAAAGGCATGGGGAGGTGGCGGCGAATCGAATCAATCTATCACGGTAGACCACGACACTGACTCAATAGTTAGTTTTTCCTGTCGGAAAAACTGACAGCGCCCGAGTCGGACAAAGGCGATTTTTTTGAACTCCTCCGCCTACGCAAAACTCCATCGCTATGAGACCCCGTCAGCGAACAGGAGTGACCATGACGACCCAAGCCCTGCAAGGCACAGCTGGCGCCTCAGTGGACGAGCGCTGCTACAGCACCGACATCCCCGCGCGCCTCGACCGCCTGCCGTGGACCCGTTTCCACACCCTGCTGGTCCTGGCGCTGGGCATCACCTGGTTGCTCGACGGCCTGGAAGTGACCCTGGCCGGGGCCGTCTCCGGGGCCCTCAAGGACAGCCTGGCCATGAGCAATACCGAGATCGGCCTGGCCGGTGCCGCCTACATCGCCGGCGCGGTGCTCGGCGCGCTGTTCTTCGGCTGGCTGACCGACCGCCTCGGCCGGCGCAAGCTGTTCTTCATCACCCTGTTCCTGTACATCGGCGCCACAGCGGCCACGGCCTTTTCCTGGGATCTGTGGAGCTTTTTGCTGTTCCGTTTCCTCACCGGCGCCGGCATCGGCGGCGAATACACCGCGATCAACTCGACCATCCAGGAATTCACCCCGGCGCGCTACCGCGGCTGGGTCGACCTGACCATCAACGGCACCTTCTGGATCGGTGCCGCCCTGGGCGCCGTCGGCTCGGTGGTGCTGCTCGACCCGGCCGTGGCCGGCGGCGAACTCGGCTGGCGGCTGTGCTTCGGCATCGGCGCGGCACTCGGGCTGATCATCATGCTGATGCGCCTGTGGGTCCCGGAAAGCCCGCGCTGGCTGATGATCCACAACCAGCCGGAAGAAGCCGAGCGCATCGTCGCCGAGATCGAGCGCCATTACCGCGAGCGCGGCATCGAGGTGCCCCCGCTGCAGGAACCACCGCTGCGCCTGCACGCCCGTGATCACACGCCGTTGCGCGAGGTGTTCCACAGCCTGTTCGTCGACCACCGCCGCCGGGCTCTGGTCGGCCTGACCCTGCTGACCGCCCAGGCGTTCTTCTACAACGCGATCTTTTTCACCTATGCGCTGGTCCTCACCGACTTCTACGACGTGCCTTCGGCCCATATCGGCTGGTACCTGCTGCCCTTCGCCCTCGGCAACTTCTGCGGGCCGCTGTTGCTCGGACGACTGTTCGACGTGGTGGGCCGGCGCATCATGATCAGCAGCACCTACCTGATTTCCGGTGTGTTGCTGTGCCTGAGCGGCTACCTTTTCCAGCAGCAGTTGATCGACGCCACCCAGCAGACCATCGCCTGGGTGGTGATTTTCTTCTTCGCCTCGGCGGCGGCCAGTTCGGCCTACCTCACGGTGGCCGAGACCTTTCCGCTGGAGATCCGCGCGTTGGCCATCGCCGTGTTCTACGCCTTCGGCACCGGCCTGGGCGGTCTGATCGGCCCGACGCTGTTCGGCGCGCTGATCGAGACCGGGCAGCGGACCAATGTGCTGTATGGCTACCTGATCGGTGCGGCGTTGATGATCGGCGCGGCAGCAGTGCAGGCGATCTGGGGCGTGGCGGCGGAACGGCGGTCGCTCGAGCAGGTCGCGAGACCGTTGTCGCAGGTAAAGGATTGAGCCGAGGAGGTGGCTGGCAGGAAACAGCCTACTTAATCGTTCCCAAGCTTGAGCGTCACTAGTCTCCGGCAGAAGAACGATCAGCACCCCCGATTGCATTTTTTGATTGACCAGCACCCGCTGCATTTCTACCAAGGCCATAAACAGATCTCGGCATGCACTCACTTGACCCGCTCAATCCCCCAAGCTTCCCACAAGACTTGCTGCAGTTGATCGCGCAGCCAGCCATGGCCCGGCTCGGGGGTATTTCGGCAATGCCAGACCATCTGCAGGTTCGTGGGTGGGGCCGAATAGGGCAGAGGTCGCTGTTGAAGGCTGAAGCGTGCACATAGCGAGCACGCCAGCGGCTCGGGCACCAAGGCCAGCAAGTCGGTATCGCCCAGTACATCAGGCAGGGCCAGGAAGTGCGGAAGGGTCAGTTTGAATGTAGGCACGCGACCGACATCAGCAAGTGCTTTTTCTAGGGAGCACCTGCCAAACATGTCCGATTGGCGTGCCAAGCCTCGCTCGGAAATATAGCCTTCAACAGCGCCTTCCTCCGCGCCACCTACAGAGACAGCGACCAAACCAATGTCCGCCAGGGCCTCAACGGGAGGGGAAGCTATCGCCAGTAGTGGATGCCCGCTGCGCATCAACAACACTTCCCGTTGCTGGCAAAGTACGCTTGATTCAAGGTGCTCCGGTATATGACCGAAGCTGCCGATCACCAGGTCGATGCGGCCAACGTCTATCTGCTCCGCCAGGTCCAGGCGTGTCGCTGGGCGTATTACCAACTCGACCCCAGGTGCATTCCGGCCAATACGGGTGGCTAGCGCCCCAAGCACTGTTGAAGTCAGGTAGTCGTTGGCAGCGATTACGAATGTACGGGTTGAGGTGGCTGGATCGAAAGCGTCCAAGGCGAGGGTCCGATGAATCGTGCGCAATGCCTCGCGTAGCGGTAGGGCCATTTCAATCGCACGTGGGGTAGGCCGCATGCCTTCCGTAGTGCGAACAAACAGATCATCACCGACACTGCGACGCAATCGCGACAGGGCGTGGCTTACGGCAGATTGGCTCAAGTGCAGACGCAGGCTGGCCTTCAATAAGCTTCGCTCTTGGTAAACCGCGTCGAAAACTCTCAGCAGATTCAAATCCAGGCGAGAGCCTGTCATTGCATCATCGTGTTGCATCATGCATCCCATTCAATAAGGTGTTGCAGAAACTTCCCTTGCCAGGGAGCGCTTGCTCTTTAAAATCCGCTGCATGAAAACCTAAGTGAACAATTTCAGTCAACACGTTTGCGGACGTTATAAATGAATAGAAGCATGGACCTCTCTGATATAAATAGCCAGAGTTGGCTCGCGCGTATTTTACCGCCAGCCTTTCAACCTTACATCCAGTTGATGCGAATCGACCGACCAATCGGTATTTGGCTCGCACTATTACCTACGTTGGTATCGTTGGTGTTGTCGCAAAACGGCATGGTGTCTGCTGGGGATTTTATTCTGTTCACGCTAGGTGCTGTCGTCATGCGAGGCGCTGGGTGCACTTTGAATGACTACTGTGATCGCAAGTTTGACGCTCAGGTCAGGCGAACCCGTGCTCGACCGTTGGCAAGCGGCAAACTGGGCCTATGGCAGGCCGGCATCGTGCTGACCTTGCAACTGATAGCTGCAGCACTACTGTTGATTTGGCTCACACCGGCCAGCCGCTTGCTAGCGATCATCTGCTTGCCATTGATGGTGATTTACCCTCTGCTCAAACGAGTTACCCATTGGCCCCAGGCTTTCTTGGGCGCGACGTTCAACTGGGGGGTATTGGTGGCGGGGCTGCATATCTCGGGGACCCTGAGTGCCGGTACCTTCGCGCTATGGTTGGGCAGCATTTTTTGGCAGTTGGGCTACGACACGATCTATGCCTATTGCGACCGCGAAGACGACTTGCGGATCGGTGTGCGGTCTACAGCTACCCACCTGGGCGAACAGGGCCGCACCTGGGTTGGAGGGTTTTACCTGGCAACTATCATTTTTTGGAGTTTGGCTGGTGTACTGCAAGGCGTGGGAGCGGCTTACTACATCATGCTAGTTCCTGTAGCGTTGATGTTGACATTTCAAACCAAGAAATTTGACACGACTGATCCGCAACACTGTATCGCGCTATTCAAATCCAATGCCCATGTCGGAACTCTTCTCTTGGCAGGGGCCTCTGCAAGCTTCTTGTAATTAGCATATTAAATGCCTTTCAGCTATTTGGAGCTCATGATGAAAAACTATTGGAGTAGTTTCCCCGCCCAGGACATTGCCTGTCTTCTGCTGCGTCTCGCATTAGGCTGCATGTATATTGCACATGCTCTATTCAAGATCTTTGTTCTGACTTGGCCTGGGACCATTAAACTCTTTGCGGCAACCGGTATGCCAGAACTGCTGGTTTATCCTGCAGTGGCGAGCGAGCTTGTCGGTGGGCTGCTCCTGATCCTCGGGATTACTGTACGTTGCGTAAGCCTGCTGCTGGCGCCGATGCTGATAGGTGCCATTATTTTCGTCCACGGGGCTCATGGGTGGATCTACACGAGCCCGGGCGGAGGTTGGGAGTATCTGGCGTTTCTGTTGGTCGTTTCGCTAGCGATCGCTTGTTTAGGGGGCGGCCGCTTTGCCTTGCATCGACGCGTCGCGGGAAGGCTGTGCGGACACGTGGGACAGTTTGTATAAAACCTGGCTGCTTCATTCCAGAGCATGATTAAAACGTGCGGAGCACGCAGCTGGGCGCGCTCGCCCGTCATGGGTCAATCCTCATCAATGGCTCTTTTCCGATCGGTAGAAGCCTCTCACGAAAACAACCCCAGACTATCATCCGTAGCAATCACCGCCCCCGTCACCGCCGCAGCCGTCACCCCTGCCGCCACCGCAACCGGCACCACCGAATCACCCAGCGAAGACGACTGCGACGGTCCCGAGTCCCTCGGTTCCGCTGCTGCACCCGACTCATTCGGCTCTCCAATGAGTTCCCGGCCAAACGCCTCAACGTCACGCTTCGCCTCCTCCACCGTATCAAGCACCAGCGTCCGCAAGCTCGTCGTGACATCCGTCGCCCAGTAAATCAGCAGATCCAGCGGATTGTCCCGGCTTCCCGGCAACCGATCGTCCACCGTCGTCGTGCGACCCGGCTCATTGGCGTATCGCGACGAGGACGAATAATCCCGATCCGGGGTATATGGCCGGTCATCATCCCGGCGAGCCGCCCGGGCCAGCGAGGCCAGATGCCGAACCTGCTCCTGTACCTGCGGTGGCAACGGCGCGCCCTGCTGCCTGGTCTGCCGCAGCAACGCCAGCAGTTCCCCAGTCGCCTTGCGTTGGGCCTGCAGCCCGTCGCGCTGCGCCGCCACCTGCCCGATCTCGTCGTCGCGCTCGCGCAGCCCGGCATACTGGAGTTGGTCGAGGTGGCTGGCCAGCCGGGTCTGCAACAGTGCCAGGGTGTGGGCGTAATCCCTGCTGGCAAACAGCCCGAGAAACTTGCGCTGGCTGTCGAAGCTCTCCTGCACCTGCAACGTGACGAACCCCGGCACCTGCTCGCGCAGCCTTGCCAAGACCCCTCCGGACAGCTTCGGCAGCAGGTCATAGGTCACCTGAGTCAGGTAGGCCTTGCGCTGGCGCGCCAGTTTGTCGATGGCGCGTTCGTTGTCCCGGGCGCGCTGTTCGAGGGTTGCCAACACGTCGCTCAATTCGGCGATGGCATCGTCCAGGTCCGGGTTATGGAACTCGTTCATGCAGGGTTCTCCTGAAGCGCCTGATGGCCATCTTCGCGACGGCTGGCAAAGTAGTTGGCGAAATATTGCCGCAGCCCCGGCTTGTCCATGCCTTCGGCCCATTCCAGCGGGGCGCCGGGGACGATCTGCAAGTCGGTCCAGGGGTCGAAGCCGAGGTCGGTGATGTCGTGCATACGCAGGAAGTAGCGGCGGTTCACGGCATCGCCGTGCCACAGATGGCGGATGCGCCCCGGCACCACGCCGAGGCGACCCTGGACGCGCTGGTGGAAGCGCCGGCCCCAGGCCTTGAGGTGATCGATCTGCCGCGGGTCGTGCTTGAGGGCGTTGCGGATGCAGAAGTTGTAGTCGTCGAAGATCGCATGGGCCATGAAGTGGTCGGCGCTGCCGGAGACGGCGCACTCGTAGAGCCCCACTTCGTCGAAGATCTCGCGGCGCATGGCCCAACCGTAGCCGGTGTGGCCGTGCAGATCATAGCGGCCGGCGTCCAGGCTGTCGGGCTGGCGCTGCATGACCGCCGCGAAGGAATGTGCGATATCGGCGGTGGCGCCCTCGACGTTGCCACGCTCCAGGCGCAGGCAGCTTTCGAAGACCTGGGCCACCGGATACTCGTGCAGCACACGTACCAGGTCGCGGGCCCAGGACGGGTTGTCGAAGAGGATGTCGCAGTCGAGCCAGGCGACATGGCGGCAACTGCCTGGCAGCCAGGAGGCGGCCAGATTGAGCAGGCGCTCCTTCTGCCAGAGCAGCGTGCGGGCGCGGACCTGGATCACGTCCAGACTCGGTGGCAGCTCGAAGGGTTCATCGCCGAAGGCGCATTCGACGGTGATGCAGGTCACCCCGGCCCGGCGCATGCCGGCAATGAACAGGTCGTAGTTGCTCCGGCGGGTGGCGTAGCCGCAGGGGTTGAAGTAGGTAGTGATGACAACAAGCCCGTTCACTGATTGGTTTCCCGGTAAACCGGGC
The DNA here is from genome assembly GCF_055390395.1 of Pseudomonas sp. Tof1. Classification (NCBI taxonomy): domain Bacteria; kingdom Pseudomonadati; phylum Pseudomonadota; class Gammaproteobacteria; order Pseudomonadales; family Pseudomonadaceae; genus Pseudomonas; species Pseudomonas sp. Tof1. The sequence goes on from NZ_AP024344.1 coordinate 4,841,879, forward strand.
GCCCGCATGGGCGCCCATAACAAAAACAGTGGGGATAGTGCAATGCACGGAGAGGCTGCGCCTAGCGCTTTCTGCAAACTGGGCCGTCGAATGTGACCCATTGCTCAAGCTGCCTTGGAGTGCCAGACATCAACGCTCATCACCGAAACATTCCAATATCCGGCATTTGCCGGCTACAATATGGCAAATGCCGATAGTTTCGGGAGGTGTTTCATGTTGGCCGAAGTGATGCGGGAACCCACCTATGGGGTCTATCGGAGCCGCCTGGAGTACCTGCTGCAGATTCCGACCGACGCCAGCGATCTGGAGATTCACGAGATGATCCAGTTCGGTTTCGATGCCGAACGGTTGATGAAGCTCTGCGATCAAGGCGACGTCACGCCGCTGGAGCGCGACCGGATCATCCCGCTCAAAACCTTGAAGACGCGGATCGCCAAGGAACAGAAGTTGACGGTCGACGAGAGTGATCGGTTGTTCCGTGCCGCGCATATCACCGCAATGGCCTCTGCCATTTTCGGCGATGACCAGAAGGCCAGGCGCTGGTTGTCCAAACCCAAGGAGCGCTTTTCTGGCAGCAGTCCCATGGCGATGTTCTCGACCATCCAGGGCACCCGCCAGGTCGAGGAGATGCTGATTCAACTGGCAGAGGGTTTCAGCTTTTGATCCTCTGGAGAATCAGTGCGTTTGCCGACCTGAGTGGTCGTGGTGGCCTGCTCGCCAGCGGGCGTTGGCACTCAGCCGGCAGGCCGGTGGTCTACTTGGCCGGGACGCCGGCCGGAGCGATGTTGGAAATTCTGGTCCATCTGGAGGTGGATCAGGAGGATTTCCCACAAACCCTGCAATTGCTCAAGGTGGAGATCGCGGACGATGCCAGCCAGTGGCAGCCACCGACGCTGAAGGCAGAATGGGCTGATGACCTGCGCTACACTAAGAAACTGGGAGATACCTTTCTCTTGAGTAGCCCGGCACTGCTGATGCCGGTCCCCAGTGTGATCATGCCGCATACCCAAAACTACCTGTTCAATCCGCTGCACCAGGAGTCGACGAAGGCTACTTTAAGCAGCGAAACATTCAGGCTGGATAACCGCCTGCTCAAGAAATTTCACAAAGGCTGATTGGCCTTTCATGCAGGGAGCCTCCCTCGGCTCCCTCCAACAAGTCCCGTCAGGGAGCCAAGCCGTAGGTAATAAACCGAGTGGTCCGGTGGTATCCCAACCGCAGATAAACCGGGAGTCCCGCATCAGTGGCATGCAATGTGGTACGCCGTAACCCGGTCGCCTCATGGGCCGCCTGCAGGGCGTGACGCACCGTGGCTTCGCCGAAGCCCTGGCGCTGGGCGTCGGGCCGGGTCGCGACCAGGGCCACGTAGAGCTGCCCCCGGTTGACGATGGCAGCTGCCGTCGACACCGGCCGGCCGTCCTGGTAGCCGATGAACGCAAAGGCCTCCTGCTTCCAGAAATTCGAGCCTGCCAGCCCCGCGCGCCCGGCGTCGAGGGGGGAGCCGTAACCTTCACTGTTGATATCGGCGTAATGCTGCAAAGCGACTTCATCCCGGACCCGCTCGAAGGTCAGCAGCGGGTGCCCTGCCGATTGCTCGAATGGCAGGACGTCACCCACCATGCCCATGATATCCAGGGCAAAGGACAATCGCTCCTCAGCGGCAATCGATTCCAGCGCCTGGCGGGCCGAACCGCCCAGGTAATCCTCGCAGACATACACCAGGCCGTCCTGGCGCCGGGCACGCAGGTAGGCGGCCCCGGCCCGCAGGCGCTCGCGCAACAGCTGTTCGTCAGTAATTTGCTCGTTGAGAAATACCGCGTTCCAGAACGAAAAAGGGCTGTCGGCCCAGCACAGCGATAGCCCTGGCTGCTCCGACAGGTCGGCGCCACAACGGTCGCCGGCCAGCACTTTCCACATGGAGATGTATTGTTCGACAGACTCAATGGCTTCGGGCACGCTCATCTGGTTACCTGCAAGAAAGGTGAATACCCATCAGCTTAGACGGGCTATCAGGACGGGCCCGTAAGGGAGGCGGGCTCCACCAGGCGAGCCCGGCATACCCCTGCGTTACCGGCCTGGAGACGGGCTCAGGCATTCCCCCCCAACGCCTGCAACCGCCGATACAACGTCCGCTCACTCATCCCCAACTCCTTCGCCAGCTCACTGCGCGAGCCTTCGAACACCTCCAGCGCATGGGCCAGTTGCTCCAGGTCCCTGCGCCCCCGACGACGGGTCGGCACGAGAGCCACGGGAGTCTCGTTGCGCAGTTCCGCCGGCAGGTCCTGTACCCGAATCACTCCATCGTCGGTAAACAACCGCGCCCGTTCCAGCACATTGCGCAACTCGCGGATGTTCCCCGGCCAGGCATACAGGGTCAGGGCCCGCAGCGCCTGCGGATCGATACGCGGCACCGCGCCTGGGGCCAGGCGCTGCAACAGGCTGTCGATCAACAGCGGCAGGTCATCGCTGCGCTCACGCAACGCCGGCAGGCGGATCGGGAAGGCACTGATGCGATAGAACAGGTCCTGGCGGAAACTGCCGGCCGCCACCATGTCCTTGAGCGGCTTGTGGGTGGCGCAGACCAGGCGGAAGTCCGAATGCACGGTGCGCAGGCTGCCCACCGGGCGGAAGCTGCCGGACTCGATCAGCCGCAGCAGCTTGACCTGCATCACCAACGGCACCTCGCCGATCTCGTCGAGGAACAGCGTGCCGCCGTGGGCCGCTTCGGCCAGGCCGATCTTGCGCTGCAGGGCGCCGGTAAAGGCGCCCTTCTCGTAACCGAACAGTTCGCTCTCCAACAGGGTTTCGGTCAGGCCGGTGCAGTCGACCACCACGAGTGGGCCGCCAGCCCGCGGACTGCCCTCGTGCAAGGCCCGGGCGAAGAGCTCCTTGCCGGTGCCCGATTCACCCTGCAGCAACACCGGAATCGGCGACGGCGCCGCCCGTTGCAGTGCGGTCAGTGCCTCCTTGAACGCCACCGAGCGCCCCACCAGGCCCTGATGCTGGGGTTGCGCCGCCGCCACCGCGACGCTGTTCAGCCGTTCGACATAACCCACCACTTCGCCCTGGCGACCGAGCAACGGGCGCAGTTCCACGTCGACATGCTCCGGTCCGCGCGGCGTGTGGTGGATGTGCAACACCCGTTCGGGCAGGCGCGTATCGAAGGCCTTGCGCATCGGGCAGTGCTCGCCAGCCTGGTCGCAGGGCACGGCGAACTGGTGGGACACCCGGTAGCACTTGGCGCCGACATGGGGCCGGCCCGCGACGCCGAACTGGCGCTGGTAGGCGGTGTTGGCCGCGACGATGTTGTAGTCGGTGTCGAGGACGATGGTCGGCTGAACGTCGTGTTCGAGGTAGGACACCAGCGCCTGCATGTCCGGCTGGGAGAGATCGGTGGCAATCAGGTTCATGGCGACTCCGGGGCGAAGGCCGCAGCTTAATACAGCTCGCACGCTTCTGCCATTTCACTGCCACTGACTGCCATTATTTCCGCCATTTCTGCCAGACTGACTTTCAGATGCAGAAAAGTCCGTCAATCGCGCTGACAAAGGTCAATAAACTGTAGGAAAAATGCACCACAGCCCGTTGGCATGCTTATTGAAATCCTCGACGAACAAGGGATGGCCCGACAACCTCGGCCGCCGCCCCTCTTTGCCTGGAGTACGCAATGAACATCGGCGACAAGCTGACCGTAGAAGCCTTCTTCGATCCCAACACCTGGACCATCAGTTACCTGGTGCTGGATCGCGATACCCGCTGCTGTGCGCTGATCGACAGCGTGCTCGACTACGACCCCAAGTCCGGCCGCACCCGCACCGAATCCGCCGACCGCCTGCTGGCACGCATCCGCGAGCTGGATGCGAAAGTGGAGTGGATCCTGGAGACCCACGTGCATGCCGATCACCTGTCGGCGGCGGCTTACCTCAAGCAACAGTTGGGCGCCAAGGTGGCGATCGGCAGCCATATCACCGAAGTGCAACAGGTGTTCGGCGAGCTGTTCAACGAGGGCAGCGCGTTCCGTCGCGACGGCAGCCAGTTCGACGTGCTGCTGGCCGACAATGGCGAGTTCGCCATCGGCCACCTGCGCGCCACCGCCCTGCACACCCCGGGACACACCCCGGCGTGCATGAGCTACCTGATTCATGACGGGGACGAGACCGTCGCCTTCGTCGGCGACACCCTGTTCATGCCCGACTACGGCACCGCCCGCTGCGACTTCCCCGGTGCCGACGCGCGCACCCTGTACCGCTCGATCCAGGGCCTGCTGGCGCTGCCGCCGCAGACCCGGCTGTTCATGTGCCACGACTACCTGCCAGGCGGGCGCGAACTGCAATACATGACCACCGTGGCCGAACAGCGTGCGCGCAATATCCACATCCACGACGGCATCGACGAGGACACCTTCGTCAACATGCGCGAAGCCCGTGACGCCACCCTCGACATGCCGGTGCTGATGCTGCCCTCGGTGCAGGTGAACATGCGCAGCGGCCAGTTGCCCGAGCCGGAAGACAACGGCGTGCGCTACCTGAAAATCCCGCTGAACGCCCTTTGAGCCAGGATCCGACCTCATGAATTCGAACAGCAGCAACGCCCCGGTCCAGCACCAGGTCCTGATCATCGGCGCCGGCGCCGCCGGCATCGCCACCGCCGCCAGCCTGCTGGCCCGTGCCCCCGGCCTGGATATCGCGATCATCGACCCGGCCGACACCCACTATTACCAGCCGGGCTGGACCCTGGTCGGTGCCGGGGTGTTCAGCCCCGAGTCGACCGCCCGCCCACTGGCCTCGCTGATCCCCCGTGGCGTGCAATGGATCAAGGCCGCGGTCAGCGCCTTCGAACCGGACGCCAACTGCGTGGTGCTGGCCGACCAGCGTCGCATCGGCTACCGGCAACTGGTGGTCTGCCCCGGCCTGAAACTGAACTGGGGCGCCATCGACGGCCTGGAGGACACCCTCGGGCGCAACGGCGTGACCTCCAACTACCGCTACGACCTGGCACCCTACACCTGGAAACAGGTGCAGGCGCTCAAGGAAGGCCAGGCGCTGTTCTGCCAGCCACCGATGCCGATCAAGTGCGCCGGGGCGCCGCAGAAGGCGCTGTACCTGTCCTGTGACCACTGGTTGAAAAATGGCCGCCAGGGCCAGGTCAAGGCCAGTTTTCTCAACGCCGGCGCGGTGCTGTTCGGGGTTCCCGACTATGTGCCGGCGCTGATGGAATACATCGACAAGTACGCCGTGGACCTGCAGTTCGGCCATAACCTGATTGCCGTGGACGGCCCGGCCAGACAGGCGACCTTCGCCCGCACCCTGGCGGACGGCAGCCGGGAAACCGTGGTGCGCGCCTTCGACCTGCTGCACGTGGTGCCGCCACAGATCGCTCCGGACTTCATCCGCAGCAGCCCGCTGGCCGATGCCGCCGGCTGGGTCGATGTCGACCCGGCCAGCCTGCGCCATCGCCGGTTCGCCAACATCCACGGCCTGGGTGACGTCACCAACACCAGCAACGCCAAGACCGCCGCGGCGGCGCGCAAGCAGGCACCAGTGGTGGCGAACAACGTGCTGGTGGCCCTGGGACGACTGACCCGCACGGCGGTCTATGACGGTTATGGCTCCTGCCCACTCACCGTTGAGCGCGGCAAGATCGTCCTGGCCGAGTTCACCTACGGCGGCAAGCTGGCGCCGACCTTCGCCCCCTGGCTGCTCGACGGCCGTCGGCCGACCCGCCTGGCCTGGTGGCTGAAGGAACGGCTGCTGCCGCCGCTGTACTGGCGCGGCATGCTCAAGGGCCACGAATGGCTGGCCCGACCGATCCTGCAAGCGGACAAGCCGGCGGTATGAACGAACATCTCTTGCTGGGCAGCGGATTCGGCGTATTGATCGGTGCCATCCTCGCCCTGACCGGTGCCGGAGGTGGCATTCTGGCGGTGCCGCTGCTGGTGTTCGGACTGGGCCTGTCGATGGTCCAGGCTGCGCCCATCGGCCTGCTCGCGGTGGGCCTGGCGGCAGCGATCGGTGCCCTGCTCGGCCTGCGCCAGGGTATCGTGCGTTATCGCGCCGCCGGCTTTATCGCCGGGATCGGCATCCTGCTCACGCCGGTCGGGCTGTGGCTGGCCCATCGGCTGCCGAACGAGCCGCTGGCGCTGGGCTTCGCCGCCGTGATGGTCTACGCCTGCGCGCGGATCTTCAACAAGGCCCGCCACGAACTCAGGCACGGCCAGCCGGCACCGCGCGCCGAGTTCCTGCCCTGCGTGCTCAACCCGTTGCAGGGCCGCCTGCGCTGGACCCTGCCCTGCGCCCGGGCACTGACCGTCACCGGGATGGTGTCCGGGCTGCTCTCCGGGTTGCTCGGGGTCGGCGGCGGCTTCGTCATCATTCCGGCGCTGACCCGCTACACCAACCTGGACAGCAGGAGCATCGTCGCCACCTCCCTGGCGGTGATCGCCCTGGTGTCCACCGCCAGCGTGGTCACGGCGACGCTCTCGGGCGTGATGCACTGGTCGGTCGGCGCGCCGTTTGCCGGTGGCGCGGTGCTGGGCCTGGTGCTCGGACGCCAGGTTGCCGGTCGCCTGGCCGGGCCACGCCTGCAACAGTTGTTCGCGGTGGTCGGCGTGACGGCCGCACTGCTGCTCGCCAGCCGTGCGCTGGGGTTGTCACTCTAGGCGTTGCAGGCTTCCAGATAACCGCATCCCAACACCTCATGCAGACGCCGACCGTCGCTCAAGCGGCGGAAGAATCCCGGCGAACGCCACGGCGCACGGCCATCGACATTCGGTGCGCCGCGGCCGGCCAGCACGTCGTCGATCCATACCGTGCGGGTCTCGAAGGAGATCCGCGTCAGCTCGGTGTGATTGGGCACGCCGGCATGGGCGTGAGCGCCGGAGAACGCCAGCAGGCTGCCAGGGTCGATCACCACCGGCACCGCCACTTCATCGTCGATGGATTCCAGCAGGTGGGGAATCGCCTGGTCGGCATTCACCGAGTTGCGGCCGTCACGGTGCGAGCGCTCCAGCACCCGGCTGAGATCGAAGTCGGCGCTGCTGTTGGCCAGGGCCCGCTGCCAGAGCTGTGGATAGATGGCGAAAGTCCGCCCGGCACTGATCGGGTAGATCGGCGCCCACCAGTTGGTCTGGGCGTAGAGGTTCGAACCCCAGGTGTCACGGTGGAAGGCGATGGTCGCCGTGGCGCGGTCACGCGGCGCCGCCTCACCGGGTGGATGCGGCGGCTGGAAGCGCAGGTGCAGGCGGTCGCAGGCGATGCCGCTGGAAGCCAGGCCGAGGCTGTCGAGCACCTGCGCCCAGTGGCGCTGGATGCCGTCGTGCCGATGGAACAGCGTTTGCAGGCGGGTGAAGCACTGCGCCTGCTGCACGTGGTTCAGATGCTGGTGGACCCGGGTTGGTTCGAAGGGGTACAGCACCTCTTCCAGCAAGCCGCGAGCAGCCTCGACCAGCGCCTGCATGGCCGGCAATGCCAGGGCGAACACTTCCCCGGCGTAAATCCGCGAGTGAAACGCTTCAGGCATGGCCGGTGGCTGCAACTGGCTGTACATCCGATAGCGCTCCCCATCAGGCGGATACAAGTTCCCGCACTCTAGAACAGGCGCACGCGGCGGCAACAGGTTCAGTGGCGCAAAAAAACCACCGTACAGCCGGTCACTCGGTGGGCATCTTGCGGAAACCCACCGCCAGGCGGTTCCAGCTGTTGATGGTGTTGATCGCCAGGGTCAGGTTAACCTGCTCGGCCGGCGTGAACTCGGCGTTGAGCAGAGCATAGTCTTCGTCCGGGGCGTGGGTTTCGGATACCCGGGTCAGTGCTTCGGTCCACGCCAGGGCCGCGCGCTCGCGGGCACTGAAGAACGGCGTTTCACGCCAGGCCGAGAGGGTGTACAGGCGCCGCTCGGTTTCACCGGCCTTGCGCGCATCGGCGCTGTGCATGTCCAGGCAGAAGGCGCAGCCGTTGATCTGCGAGGTGCGCATCTTCACCAGTTCCAGCAGGGATTTTTCCAGCGGCAGTTTGTTCACCGCGCCTTCCAGCGCCATCATGGCTTTCATGGCATCCGGGGAAGCGGTGTAGAAGTCGATACGAGGTTGCATGGCAGTTTTCCTCAGGAGGTTGGCGATGGCGCTACGTTAAGCCCAGTGGGCTCCAGACCAAATAGCCAATTCCGGGCAAGATCGGTAAGCCAATCGACCGGTACTGCCATGGGCCGGGACCGCAGGCTAAACTGCGGCCTGACAGGCACCACCCCCTCCCTCCAGCGAGCCCACATGGAACTGCACATCACCCTCGAGGGTCGTCGCGACCTGGCCAGGCAGATCACCGATCAACTGCGCAACGCCATCACCAGCGGAAAACTGGCGGCCGGCACGCAACTGCCACCCACCCGCCTGCTGGCCGAGCAACTGGGGGTGTCACGCAAGACCGTGGCCGATGCCTACGCGCAACTGACCTACGACAACCTGCTGGTCGGCCGGGTCGGCGCCGGGACCTTCGTCAACTCGCATACGCCCCAGGAACGCACCCCGGCCCAGAGCGAGGAGCTGGCCGGTGCGGCAGTGGTACGCCAATGGCGCGAGGCCTCGGTACCGCTGCATCATCCGCTTGGCACCCTGCGCTACGACTACCTCGGCGGGGCCACCAGCAAGCACCAGTTCCCCCATGACGAATGGCGTCGCTGCGTGCTCTTCGCCCTGCGCCAGACCGCCCAGGCCCGTGGCCTGTACAGCCAGCCGGAGGGCATCCCGATGCTGCGCGAGGCGGTGGCCCGGCATATCGGCTTTGCTCGCGGCGTGCGCTGCAACGCCACCGACCTCTTGATAACCAATGGCGCCCAGCAGGCCCTGGACCTGGTCGCGCGGGTGCTGGTGGAGCCCGGCTGCACAGTCGCCGTCGAGGACCCCGGCTACCCGCCGGCGCGATTGCTGTTCGCCGCCCAGGGCGCGCGGGTGGTCGGCGTACCGGTGGATGCGCAGGGCATCCGGGTCGACCGGATTCCCGAGGGCACACGGCTGATCTACGTGACCCCGGCGCACCAGTTCCCCCTCGGCATGCCGATGAGCCTGGAGCGGCGTCAGGCCCTGCTGGAACGGGCGAGGGAACTGGGCGCGATCGTCATCGAGGACGACTACGACTGCGAATTCCGCTACGAAGGACGGCCCACCGACTGCCTGCAGAGCCTCGACCGGCATGGCCTGGTGGCCTATGTCGGGACCTTCTCCAAGACCCTGCTGCCGGAGCTGCGCCTGGGCTACCTGGTGGCGCCGCCGGGGTTGCTCAAGGCATTGATCTCGGCCAAGCAGCTGACCGACTGGCACACCGCGACCCTGGCCCAGTGGGCCCTGGCCAAGTTCATCAACGATGGCTGCCTGGTCAAGCATATCCGCCGCTGCCACCAGGCCTACGCCAGCCGCCGCGAGAAGCTGATCGAACGGCTGGACGGCGACCTGTCGCCCTGGTTCGAACGCATCCACTCCACCGCCGGCTACCATATGGCGGTCCTCGATCGCGGCACGGTGGACATCGCGCAACTGATCGAGCTGGCGAAACGCTTCGAGGTCGGCCTCTACCCCCTGGCGCCCTTCTACCACAGCACGCCGCCACGCACCGGCCTGCTGATGGGCTACGGCTCGATCGAGACCCTGGACATCCAGCCGTCCCTGGACCGGGTACTCGGACTGCTTCGCCAACTATGCTCTGAGAATTGAAAACGGCTATGCAGGTGGCGCTCCAGCTACAGCCGGAGCAATAACCTGATGGATCACCTCACTCAGCCGGTTTCGGAAGAGATTGAAGCTATCCATCGCGATCCGGTGAGGGTCCACTTCACCATTACGTATCGCATCATTGATATCAGCGGCCGACGATAAACCGTTGCGCACCCGTTCAAGCTGAGATTTGAGCGAATCTGGAGAGTCATCATTACCCGATGCCTGTTCCAGCGCCGCGCAATGCTGATAGTTAGGTTCTCGAAATGCGCATAACAACCAGGCTTCCGACTTGGGCTTGGGCAACATAGGAACACCCAGTGATGAGCCACCCGCTTCAAAACCCTTGATCATGGATTGCCATTTTGCCGACCACTCTCCTCGATCTGAAGACTGCGTACCATCAGCATCTCGAAACAAAACCGGGACGACCACGTCACTGCTTTCCTGAGCCAGAGCAACAGCCTTGAGTGCAAGCCGCCGAGCATTTTCGTAGTAATAGCCCGTCTCTTTGGATTTACCCTTGCCTGGCGCCGAGAACCGGCGACCATGATGCTTGGGCTCCACGGCAACCAGTTGAGACTTATGGATGAACTGCACACCTTGGTAGTCGAACAATGAATACCCCATCAGTCTCTCGATCAGCAGATCCAGAATCAGACACATCGGCCCTGGGGAAAACTCGAACCCTTCTTCACCGGGAGACTGACGACCTATATCCGATGGCCCTTCTCCACTGACCAGAAGCAACATCCCTACTACCTCGCGACCAAACGCCCGATTTCCTGAGGCAGACGCACCAGATCGGTATCAACAAATACCTCTCCAGGCCCCATGACAGTGAGCTTTTCCGCCACAGAGGGAATGGAAAAGAAAGGGATAGTCCGCGTTCTGCCGTCGTCAGTCTTATAGATAAACTGGACCCCTTCGCGGGCAACATCATCTTCGAGATAATTGAGAATCATCGGACTATGGGTGGTCACCATGATCTGTCGATCAATGCTTACCAGATAATCCAGCAAAAACTCGATCAGTTCCGGATTTATGCCGTTCTCTACTTCGTCAAACAGCATGAAACCGTGACTGGACAAAGTTTCGGCCAGTATCGCCATCAAACGCAGCATGCCGTCGTTCATGTGCCGGGCGTGAGTGCTGAATGTCCCTGTGCTGTAGGTTTCCTGTATAGCCAGGGACTTCCAGCCAGAGTTCAGGGACTTGAGTTCAATTGACTGAAGAGCCGGATAATTCTTCTTAAGCATCGCCAGCAAGGAGTCCAACTCGCGTGGAGCCAACTGATGGATAAATGCGGAAAGCTTCTCTCCGGCAAAACCCAGGTCGCCCTCACTTCCTCGCGCCTGTTTGCGTAAATACTGGGGAGACAGGGCATCCAGAGATGTGATGCTGGAAACGAATTTTTTGAGTCTGAGAATTACCGGCGATAAGCGGGACTCTTTCAGAGCAGAAAGGACCGAACCTTGGTAGTCGAAGTCTATCGTTCCCCCCAGACCTCTGAGGACTCCTCCTTCTTTCTCATAAGTAGTAAGACGTCCATCACCCACCCAGAGCGTGGTTTCGCCTATTTCCCACAATTCTTCGGTACAACGCAGTAAGGTCCGATTGAAACTCGCCTTCCACACCGCACGCTGACCATTAACGTCAAAAACGACCTCAAATTTTATGTTGCTACTCTTGCTCAACTTGGATTTCAGGTCGATCGGTTTCCACTCGCGCTTTTTCAGCCAGCCGGATAAGTCTCCCTTGATTTGTTGAGAGAGGAAATCCAGTGCCTGCAGGATCGTTGACTTTCCGGCACCGTTCAGCCCGATCAAGCAAGTGAAATTCGCCAAATGCATCTCAAAGCCGACAAGGGATTTGAAATTATCTATCTTGAACTCACAGAGGCGTATGCCCTCTTCCGCTGGCTGCCCGATCCGGGATCGTTCACCACCGATTTCGCGCTTACCCATCATGATTGTTCCTTGATCTGATATCGCAGCAAAAAGGGAACCAATATAGGTCAGCATGGCTGACCACTCAAGTTGCAGGGCTTTCGCAAGACAGCCGCTCCTGGCAATAGCTGACACGGCGCAATTGCCAGCGCCGGGTGCACACCGCTAGAATGCGATCAATTCTTAATTACATTCATGCAGGATGCCGCCCTGCGAGCAGTCGGTGCCATGTCGTCAGCCCCTCACCCGCATATTCATACGCTCTACAGCGAGCATCACGGCTGGCTGCATGGCTGGCTCCAGCGCAAGCTGGGTAACAGCTGCGATGCCGCGGACCTGGCCCACGACACCTTCCTGCGCCTGCTCAGCCGCCCTGCCGCACGCTCGCTGGGCAGCGAGCCGCGGGCCCTGCTGACGCACATCGCCAAGGGCCTGGTGATCGATCGCTGGCGCCGCCAGGAAGTCGAGCGGGCCTATCTGGAGACCATCGCCCACCTGCCAACCCAGGAGGTGCCCTCGCCGGAAACCCGCCTGCTGATCCTCGAAACCCTGTGGCGGATCGAGGCACTGCTGCGGGAAATGCCGCGCAAGACCCGTGAGGCGTTCCTGCTGTCGCAGATCGAGGGCCTGACCTACGGACAGATCGCCGAGCGCCTGGGCGTCTCGCTGATCAGCGTCAAGCGCTACATGCGCGATGCGTTCATCGCCTGCCTGAGCGTCGCCTGATGAGCCAGGCGCCGATCAACCCGCATATCCTCGGCGAGGCGGCCGACTGGCTGGTGCAGTTGCACTCCGGTACGGCGACGGCGGCCGATCGCCTGGCCATCGAACAGTGGCGCCAGCGCAGTGCCGAGCATGCCCAGGCCTGGCAACGGGCCGAGGCGGTACTGGGCGACTTTCGCAACGTGCCGGCCGGGATCGTCAGGGACACCCTCAAGCGCGTCGAGCGCCAGCAGGGCCTTGGTCGTCGCCAGGTGCTGAACCGCATCGGCCTGTTACTGCTGGCCGCCCCCATCGGCGTGGCCTGGCAACGTGGCACTTGGGAGCAGTGGACCGCCGACCAGCGCACCGCCGTCGGCGAGCAGAAAACCCTGACCCTGGCCGATGGCAGCCAGGTGCTGCTCAATACCGACAGTTCACTGGATATCGCCTTCAGCAGCCAGGAACGTCGGCTGATCCTGCTGAGCGGCGAGATCCTGGTCAGCACCGCCCGCGACCCGGCGCCCACCCATCGCCCCTTCATCGTCGAGACCCCGCAGGGAACCGCGCGGGCACTGGGCACCCGTTTCAACGTCAGGATCGACGGGCAGCGCAGCGAGGTTGCGGTGCTCGAAGGAGCGGTGGAATTGAAGACCCAGGTCGGCGGGCCCGGTTCGACGTTGCAGGTCGGGCAACGGGCAGGCCTGCAGCACAGCCGTATCGAACCGCTGGAGAACTTCGATATCGCCAGCCTCACCTGGGACCGCGGCATGCTGCTGGCGCGCAACATGCGCCTGGCGCAGGTGCTGCAGGAACTGGGGCGTTACCGGCCAGGCGTATTGCGCTGCCAGTCGGCGGTGGCCGAGTTGCGGGTATCCGGGGCATTTTCGCTGAAGGACACCGATTCGAGCCTGCAATTGCTGCAGAACACCCTGCCCTTGAAGGTCAGCCGGTTGACCCGGTACTGGGTGTCGGTCGAGGGCCGGGCCTGATCTGTAGAGTCCCTTCGCGGACAGAACACCGCTCCTCCCCAGAAAAAATCTCCCCTGAACTGATACCTTTTCCACTCTCGTCCGGTGTGTGGATAACCCCTTGCGTTTCCACGCTTCCGACAGGACTGTTCGATGACCTCCAGGCACCACCCGCTGACACCCCGCCTGCCGCTGCAGGCGCTGACCCTGGCCCTCGGCCTGACGCTCGGTGTCACCCTGCCCTCCGCCAGCCACGCCGCTGAAGTCGCCGCCGAAAATACCGTGCGCCCCTACGCCATCGCCCCCGGCCCACTGCACCAGGTGCTGGCGCAGTTCGCCGTCAGCGCCGGCGTGCCGCTGTCGTTCGACCCGGCGCTGCTGGGCAACCGCCAGAGCCCCGGACTCAACGGCAGCTACGGCGTGCTCGAAGGCTTCCAGCACCTGCTGCAAGGCAGCGGCTTCGATCTGATCAGCAGCGGCGGCAACGGCTACACCCTCGCTCCCCATGTCGAGGCCAATGGCGCCCTGGAACTGGGGGCGACCAACATCAGCGGCCAGTCCGCCGAAGACGCCGATATCTACAGCGGTGGCCAGGTGGCCCGCAGCGCCCGCCTGGGGATGCTCGGCACCCAGTCGGTGCAGGACGTGCCCTTCAGCGTCACCAGCTACACCGCGCAGACCCTGCGTGACCAACAGGCACAGACCGTCGGCGATGTGCTGCTCAACGACGCCTCGGTGCGTCAGTCCGCAGGCTTCGGCAACTTCTCCCAGGTGTTCATGATCCGCGGCCTGCCGCTCAACGGCGACGATATCTCCTATAACGGCCTGTACGGCGTTCTGCCCCGGCAGATCATCGCCACCGAAGCGCTGGAACGGGTCGAACTGTTCAAGGGCCCGAACGCTTTCATCAATGGCGTCACCCCCGGAGGTAGCGGTATCGGCGGCGGGGTCAACCTGCAGCCCAAACGCGCCGGGGACACCCCGACCCGCAGCGTCACCCTCGATGCCGGCGGCTCGGGGCGTGCCGGTGCGCATGTCGACCTGGGCCAGCGCTTCGGTGAGGACAACCGTTTCGGCGCACGCCTGAACCTGTTGCAACGCGAGGGCGATTCCGGGATCGACGACGAAGACCGACGCTCGACCCTCGCCACCCTCGGCCTGGACTATCGCGGCGAACGCCTGCGGCTGTCGGCGGATATCGGCTACCAGAAGCAGGTGATCAATCAGGGCCGGCCGGTGATCTACCTCGACTCCAGCCTGAACAAGGTACCCCACGCGCCGTCGGCCAAGGACAACTACGCCCAGTCCTGGAGTTATTCACAATTGGAAGACACCTTCGGCATGGCCCGTGCCGAATATGACTTCAACGACAACTGGACCGGCTACGTCGCCGGTGGCGCCAAGTACACCCGGGAGAACGGCGTGTACTCCTCGCTGACCCTCACCGACACCGCCGGCAACGCCCGCGGCGGTATGCTCTACGCGCCCCACACCGAGGACAACCGGAGCCTGATGGCCGGGCTCAACGGCCGCGTGCAGACCGGCCCGGTCAGTCATCAACTGAGCTTCGGCCTGGCCGGGATGTGGGGTGAACAACGCTCGGCCTATGAGAACATCGCCAGCGCCGGGCGCTACTACAACAACATCTACGATGCGGTGCCGCGTCCACGGCCGGTGGCGACCTCATTCGGCAGCGACATCCACGATCCGCGGGTGGTCGGCAGGAACCAGATCCGCAGCACGGCGGTGGCCGACACCCTGGGTTTTCTCGATGACCGCGTGCTGTTGACCGTCGGGGCGCGCCGCCAGTCCATCGTGGTCAATGGCTGGAACACCGTCACCGGCGTGCATAACGCCAGCTACGACGAGTCGATCACGACACCGGTCTATGGGCTGGTGATCAAACCCTGGGAACATGTGTCGTTCTACGCCAACCGTATCGAAGGCCTGGCCAAGGGGCCGTCAGCCCCCACTACCGCGATCAACAGCACCGAGACCTTTGCGCCGGTGCGCAGCAAACAGGTCGAGGCAGGTGTGCGCCTGGACATGGACAGCTACGGTGGCAGCCTCGGCGTCTATCGCATCGAACAGCCGTCCAGCTACACCGGTTCCGACCGGATCTTCCGGGTCGAGGGTGAGCAGATCAACAAGGGCGTCGAACTGAACCTGTTCGGCGAACCGCTGCCGGGCCTGCGCCTGCTGGGCGGTGCAACGGTGATGAAAACCGAGCTGACCGGCACCCTCAACGGCACCAACGATGGCAACCGCGCGATCGGCGTGCCGAGCTTCCAGTTCAACCTGGGCGCCGACTGGGACGTACCGGGTATCGAGGGCGCGGCTCTGAGCGCACGGATGCTGCGCACCGGCGGGCAGTATGCGAACGCCAGCAACACACTGAGCCTGCCGAGCTGGAACCGTTTCGACCTGGGCTCGCGCTATCGCTTCAAGCTGGATGAGAAGGAAGTCACCCTGCGGGCCAACCTGGAGAACGTGGCCAATACCGCCTACTGGGCTTCGGCCAACGGCGGGTACCTGACCCAGGGGACGCCGCGAACCCTGAAAGTCTCGGCGACGGTGGATTTCTGATCGACCGCGGCGCCTGCTTCGCGGATAAATCCGGCTCTCACATGTCTGTGTCATGCACAATATTGAAAGCTGTGCCTGAACCTGTGGGAGCCGGATTCATCCGCGAAAGCGATATCCCTCTCCCCTAAAGTCCACGGCTACGCAGCCACTGCATGAACCCACGCTTGACCTCCGGCTTGGGCACCTCGCGGGTAAAGTTCTGCGCCGCATGCAGGCGGTGATCGAGCAGGCTGCGCATCGCCTCGCCGATATCATGCCGGGCATCCAGGCACGGCTTGAGGTATTCCTTCTCGATCCGGTACAGCAGGCAATCGGTCTTGGCCGTGAAGTCCGCCGGCATCCCCTGCTCGGCGAGGATCCCGGCTTCGCCGATCACCTCCCCCGGCCCCATCCGCGCCGCCTCCAAGGGCTTGTCGCCGCGCAACAGCGTCACCGACACCACGCCCGACTCGATAATGAACAGATGGTCGCTGACCTCGCCCCGCGGCAGGATCACGCTGCCCGCGCGAAACAGCTGCGGGACCATGTTCTGGCTGAAGGTCTCCTTCTCCTCGGAACGCAGCGTCGAGAAGATCGGCGAACTTTCCAGCAGCGCCCGCGGGCGCGACGTCGAACTCGGCAAGGCACTCTCCACCGTGGACAGCAGGCTTACCCCCGACGCCTGCAAATGGCGGAACGCCAGGTCGAACAGCTGATTGCGCACCTCGCGCTTGAGCCCCATGGCGCTGACGAAACCGCTGATTTCGTATTCGACGCCCGTCGCACTGGAACTCTTGAGCGCCACGCTCGGCGCCGGCGTCGTCAACAGCGCCCGACAACCGAGCACCGCCCGCTCCAGGGCGTCGATCACCACATGGGGCCGCACATGCGGGCTGACCTGCAGGCTGATGGCCAGGCCGTGTACATCGCTGGGCCGGCTGAAGTTGATGATCCGCGCTTTCGCCGCCAGGGAGTTGGGCACCACCGCCAGGCTGCCCTGGGAGGTCTGCAGGCGGGTGGCACGCCAGTCGATATCGACCACCCGACCCTCGGTGCCGTCGATGGAGATCCAGTCATCGACCTGGTAGGGCTTGGTGGTGTTGAGCACGATGCCGGAAAACACGTCGCTGAGGGTGCTCTGCAACGCCAGGCCGACGATGATCGCGAACGCCCCGGAGGTCGCCAGCACGCCCTTGACCGGCAGATCGAGCACATAGGCCGCCGCCGCGATGATCGCGATCAGGAAGATGATCGCCCCCAGCACGTCCTGCAGCAGTCGCCCGGCATGCCCGACCCGCTGCATCATCACCGTGCCGACCAGTACCGTCAGGGTCCGTGCACCGAACAGCCACCAGCCGATCTGCAGGCCGGTGGCGGCCAGGTGCCGGGAGATATCCTCGGGCCAGGGCGCGATCTGCATCGGATTCATGCCTTCGTTGAACAGCACCAGGCTGTACAGCGAAAACACGGTCAGGCGCACCACCAGCTTCCAGTTGCTGCTGCGCGTGCCGAGCAGGCGCCACAGCAGCAGGTCGATCACCAGCAGGAACAGCGCGCACAGCAGCGGGTGTTCGGACAGCAGGGGGTGTTGGGTGAACAGGTCAGGCATCGCACGGCTCCGGAAACAGCTGGACAGCTGCAGGTGCCAAGGATAGCCCGCTTTCACCCACGGCTCACAGCCTGCCTTCAGTCATCCATGCGGCCGAAACGACCGCTGTGGAAATCGACGAAGGCCTGGTGGATTTCCGCCTCGGTGTTCATCACGAACGGGCCGTGGCCGACGATCGGTTCGTCGATCGGCTCGCCGCTGAGCAACAGCAGCATGGCGTCGGCATCGGCCTGCAGTTGCAGGCGTTCGCCGGCCTGTTCGAGCACCACCAGTTGCCCGGCGCCCGCCTGCGCCTCGCCGTTGACCTGCACACTGCCGCGCAGCAGCACCAGCACCGTGTTGTGGCCGGCGTGCAGGTCGAGGTTCAGCACCTTGCCGCCCGCCAGGCGAATGTCCCAGACATCGATCGGCGTGAAGGTCCGTGCCGGGCCGCGCTGGCCGTCGAACTCACCGGCGATCAGACGCAGGCGACCGGCACCGTCCCCGAGGGCGATGTTCGGAATGTCGCGGTCGAGGATGCCCTGGTAGCCGGCCGGTGCCGACTTGTCGCGCGCCGGCAGGTTGACCCAGAGCTGGACCATTTCCAGCCGGCCGCCACGGCGGGCAAAGGCTTCGGAATGGAACTCCTCGTGAATGATCCCCGCCGCCGCGGTCATCCATTGCACGTCGCCCGGCCCGATGATGCCGCCGGCACCGGTGGAATCGCGGTGCTCGACTTCGCCGTCATAGACGATGGTCACGGTTTCGAAACCGCGGTGGGGGTGCTGACCGACGCCGCGACGTTCGGTGGTCGGGGTGAATTCGGCCGGGCCCGCGTGATCGAGCATCAGGAACGGACTGATCTTCTGGCCGAGGCCATCGTAGGAAAACAGGGTGCGCACCGGAAAACCGTCGCCGACCCAGTGGCCACGCGGGCTGGTGTAGATACCAAGAATCTTTTTCATGGACGCCTCCATCAAGTCATGGGGCATAGCTTAGATTCGCCGCGTTTTTAGCGGTAGTCCGTAAAAATCAACCTCATCGTCCCAACCATGGAACGACCGCAACCGCCGAACGCCAAGCCGGATCGGCACGGCCGCAACGCCTTGGGCTGCGCCATGGACAAGGCAAGGCTGGCCTTATTTACATTACACTCATAATATATAAAATATTACACACATAATATTTACTCCCATGATCGAGGTGCACCATGCAGCCACCCATTCGCGACATCATGCTGGCCCGATGGTTTTCCCACCTCCCCGCGCTGGTGCTGCTGATCCTGCTCGGCGGCTGCAACAGCCAGGCCGACTCTCAGCTCGGCGCGGCCCCTCCACGGGTGGTGCTGGCCGCCCGGGTGGAGCCGGCCAACCAGCAGGACAATGCCTATACCGGCGTGGTTGCCGCACGTACCGAAAGCGACCTGGGCTTCCGGGTGAGTGGCAAGGTCATGGAGCGCCGCGTCGATCCCGGCCAGCGTGTGCGCAAGGGCGATACCCTGCTGGTGCTGGATGTCCAGGACTTCGATCTGGCGCTCAAGGGCGCGAGGAACCGTGTGGTCGCCGCCCAGGCGCAACTGCGCCAGCGCCGTGACGATGCCGAGCGCTATCAGCGCCTGGCTACCACCGGGGCCGTATCACGGCAGATCTTCGACCAGGCCGCGACCAACCTGCGGGTGGCCGAGGCGGAGATGGCCTCGGCCGACTCCGACGCCCGGCAGATCGAAAATCGCCGGACCTATTCGGTGCTCAGGGCAGACGGCGACGGGGTGATCACCGAGGTTCGCGTCGATCGCGGCCAAGTGGTCGCCGAGGGGCAGGTGGTCGCCCGTCTGGCCCAGGACGGTGCCCGCGAAGCCGTGATCAACCTGCCGGAAAACCAGCGCAACCTGGCCGCCAACCCGGCCCGGGCATTTCCCTTCGGTGCTCCGGAACAGGCGGTTGAGGCCCGTTTGCGCGAGCTCTCGGCAGCGGCTGATCCCAGCACCCGAACCTTTCGGGCCCGCTATGTGCTCGACGGCCAGGCCGAACGTTTCGCCATCGGCTCGACCATCACCGTTCGCCTGTCCAGTGCCGCCGCCGAACAGACCCGCGTCCCCATCGGCGCCCTGCACGATCCCGGTACCGGCAGCGGAGTGTGGCTGATCGGCAACGACAACCGGGTCAGCTTCGTCCCCGTACAGGTTGCCAGCCTCGGCCAGGAATACGCCGTGCTCGACGGCGGAGTCAGTCCCGGCCAACTGATCGTCGCCCTCGGCGCGCACCTGCTGCACCCCGCAGAGCAGGTGCGGGTCCCGGATGCCCAATCGCTGGCGCTGAACCGAGCATCCTCCCCGATACAGGATCACTGACATGCGTGGCCTCAATCTCTCGCAACTGGCCGTTCGTCACGGTGCCGTGACGCTGTTTCTGATCCTCGCCATCATGGCCGCCGGCGTCTTCGCCTTCGGCAAGCTGGGCCGCTCGGAAGACCCCTCGTTCACGGTCAAGATCATGACCGTGACCGCCACCTGGCCTGGCGCCACCGCCCGGGAAATGCAGGAGCAGGTGGCCGATCCCCTGGAGAAGCGCCTTCAGGAACTGGACTTCTATGATCGGGTCGAGACCATCGCCCAGCCCGGTTTCGTCTCGCTGAAAGTCAGCTTTCTCGACTCCACGCCTCCTAGCCAGATCCAGGAGTTGTTCTACCAGGCCCGCAAGAAACTCGGCGACGAAGCGGCGAAGCTGCCCAAGGGAGTGGTCGGACCGCTCTTCAACGACGAGTATTCGGACGTCTACTTCGCCCTCTACGCCCTCGAAGCCCGCGATCTGCCGCACCGCCAGCAGGTGCGGATGGCCGAGGACCTGCGCCAGGCCCTGCTCGACCTGCCAGGGGTGAAGAAGGTCAATATTCTCGGCGAACAGGCCCAGCGGATCTTCGTGGAATTTTCCTACGAACGCCTGGCGACCCTGGGCGTCAAGCCGGAGCAGATCTTCGCCGCCCTCGCCGCGCAGAACGCTGTCACGCCTGCGGGCTTTGCCGAGACCGCCGGGGCCCGGGCCTATATCCGTGTCGACGGCGCCTTCGACAGCCTTGCCCTGATCGAGAACGTGCCGTTGGTGGCGAACGGCAAGGTACTGCGCATCGCCGATGTGGCCAGTGTGACCCGGGGCTATGAAGACCCGCCCGGCTATCGGATTCGCCACCAGGGTGACCCGGCACTGATGCTCGGCGTGATCATGGAGAAACACTGGAACGGCCTGGAGCTGGACAAGTCCCTGCAGGCCGAGGAAGCCCGGATCAAGGCCGAACTGCCCTTGGGCGTGCGCTTCGACAAGGTCTCCGACCAGGCGAAGAACATCCGCCTGGCAGTGAATGAGTTCATGTTGAAGTTCTTCGTCGCCCTTGCCGTGGTGATGCTGATCAGCCTGCTGGCCCTGGGTTTCCGGGTAGGCCTGGTGGTGGCCGCCGCCGTGCCGCTGACGCTGTCGATCGTCTTCGTGGTCATGCTGCTGACCGGCCGCGAGTTCGACCGGATCACCCTCGGTGCCCTGATCATCTCGCTCGGCCTGCTGGTGGACGACGCGATCATCGCCATCGAGATGATGGTGGTGAAGCTCGAGGAAGGCTTCGACCGCCTGCATGCCGCGACCTTTGCCTGGAGTTCGACCGCCGCGCCGATGCTGACCGGGACCCTGGTGACCATCATCGGCTTCCTGCCGGTGGGCTTCGCCCGCTCCGGTGCCGGCGAATACGCCGGCAACATCTTCTGGATCGTCGGCTTCGCGCTCATCGCCTCGTGGCTGGTGGCAGTGGTCTTCACGCCCTACCTGGGGGTCAAACTGCTGCCGGCCATCAAGCCGCTGGCCGGCGGTCACGAGGCTTTGTACGACGGCCGCTGGTATCGGCGCCTGCGTGTCCTGGTGGAACATTGCGTGCGCCATCGCTGGCGGGTTACCGCGCTGGTGGTGAGCGCCTTTGTCCTCTGCGGACTGGGCATGGGCGTGGTGAAAAAGCAGTTCTTCCCCAACTCCGATCGTTCGGAGCTGATCCTTGAGGTCTATCTGCCGCCGGGCAGCGCCTTCAAGAGTACCGAAGCGGTCACCGCCCAGGTGGAGAAGGCCCTGCTGGCCGAACCGGAAACCCTGCTGGTGGACAGTTATGTCGGGGGTGGTGCGCCGCGCTTCTTCCTGTCGCTGAACCCCGAGTTGCCGGATCCGGCCTTTGCCAAGCTCATCGTGCAGACCGCCGATGCCCATGCCAGAGAGACGCTGAAACGGAAGATGCGCGAACGGATTGCCGCCGGGGCCTTTCCTTCGGCACGGGTACGGGTCACTCAATTGGTGTTCGGCCCGCCGGTCCCCTTCCCGGTGGTGTTCCGGGTCTCGGGACCCGATATCGAGGTGCTGCGTGGCGTGACCGAACAGGTCAGGCAGGTCGTGGCAGCGAACCGGCTGACCCGCGATACCTTCGTCGACTGGGGCGAGCGCACCAGCGCCTATCGCCTGGTGCTGGATCAGGACCGCCTGCGCCTGCTGGGTTTCACTCCGGACCAGGTGAAATCACAGCTCAACGCCCTGCTGCGCGGCAACCCGATCACCGAAGTACGTGAAGGCACGCGAGTGGTGTCGGTGGTGGCGCGTTCGCGCGGCGACCAGCGCGAAGACCTCGGCAACCTGGCCAACATGACCCTGACCAACAGTGCCGGCGAGTCGCTGCCGCTGTCACAGGTCGGGCATTTCCAGGCGGTGATGGAAGACCCGATCCTCAAGCGGCGCAACCGCGCCAGCACCTTCGAGGTGCGCGCCGATATCGTCGATGGCAGCCAGCCGCCGGACGTCGAACTGGCGGTATGGGCCGACCTGCAGCCGCTGCTGGCGAAACTGCCGGCCGGCTACAAGGTGGTGATCGCCGGACCCGTGGAAGAAAGCGTAAAGGCCAACGTGGCCCTGGCGGCCCTGTTCCCGATCATGATCCTGCTGACCCTGCTGGTGATCATGTTCCAGGTGCGCTCGTTCGGCGTGATGTTCATGGTCTTCGCCACGGCGCCCCTGGGGCTGATCGGAGCAATGCCGGCGCTGTTGCTGTTCAACCAGCCGTTCGGCTTCAACGCCATCCTCGGATTGATCGGGATTGGCGGGATCCTGATGCGCAACACCCTGATCTTCACCGACCAGATCCGCCAGAACCGGGAACAGGGCATGGCGATCAACGAGGCGATCGTCGAGGCCACGGTGCGCCGGACGCGGCCGGTGGTACTCACCGCGCTGGCAGCGGCCCTGGCATTCATCCCGCTGACACTCTCGGTGTTCTGGTCGTCGCTGGCCTACGTGCTGATCGGTGGCGTGCTGGTGGGCACCCTGCTGACCCTGCTGTTCCTGCCGGCGCTGTGCAGCCTGGTACTGGGGCGCACGGAACACGCGGTTGAGGTGCGGGTACCGGGCTGAGATTGCGTGCGGGTGCCTGTGCCACGGTGCGTCACCGCAGGCGTTCCCACGCGCCGCGTGGAACGAGCGGAAAATCGGTCCGACCGTTCCCTCAAGGGAACGGTCAGCTCCGTGGCCTGGCTTGACCCAACGGACAATCAATCAGTTACAAACGGATAAAATTATCGTTTTACAGTAAATAATTACTGCAATATATTCATTTCACGCCGCCCGCTTCGGGCGTTCATCCTTGCAAATCATCGATCTTACAAAGGACGTGTCATGACTCTCGATCGCCTGTCCAACCACAGCCGGCTCCTTGCCCACGCCACTCTGCTGCTGATCATTGCCATGCTGCTGGCCAATATCGCCTGCTGGTTCTACCCCAGCCTGGTCAGCGACTACGGCATCGGCTTCAACCTGGGGCTGCTGGCCACCCGCTACAACACCAGCGTTGCCGACATGCCGTCATGGCAGGTCGCCGGCTGCATCCTGCTGTCGAGCATCCCGTTGCTGGTCCTGGCACGAGGGCTGCTGGCCCTGCGCAGCCTGTTCCAGGCCTACAGCCGTGGCGATTACTTTTCGGCCGGTTCTGCCGAACACCTGGGCAAGCTCGGCAAGAGCGTCGCCTACTGGGTACTGGGCAGCCTGTTGCTGGAGCCGGCCTTGAGCGTGTGGATGACCTTCCTGCTGCCGGCAGGCCAGCGCATGCTGACCCTGGGCTTCAGCTCGGCGCAGTTGGTCGCCCTGTTTCTCGCCGCCTCGATCACGCTGATTGCGAAGATTCTCTACAATGCCTGCTCGCTGGCCCGTGAAAACCAGCAGTTTGTCTAGGACCCAACGATGCCAATCGAAATAAAACTGGATGTCATGCTCGCCCAGCGCAAGGTCAAGTCCAAGGACCTGGCCGCCGCCATCGGCATCACCGAACAGAATCTGTCACTGCTCAAGCAAGGCAAGGTGAAGGGCTTCCGTCTCTCGACGCTGGAAGCGATCTGCGCCTTTCTCGACTGCCAGCCGGGCGATCTGCTCAGTTACACAGAGGCCGAGGCGCTGGAGGAGTGACCGCCTATTCGTGATTACCGGTAAAGATTCCTTTGCTTGACTCCCTATTTTTCTCAAAGATGAGGACCGGGATACTCCTGCCCATTCCCCCTCATTCCAGGAGTCAAGCATGTCCATTCCCGCCTTTGGTCTCGGTACCTTCCGCCTGCAGGGCCAGGTCGTCATCGATTCGGTGAAGACCGCCCTCGAGCTGGGCTACCGGGTCATCGATACCGCCCAGATCTACGAGAACGAAGCCGAAGTCGGCCAGGCCATCGCCGCCAGCGGCGTGGCCCGCGACGAGCTGTTCATCACCAGCAAGATCTGGGTCGCCAACTTCGCCCAGGACAAGCTGATCCCCAGCCTCCGGGACAGCCTGCGCAAACTCGGTACCGATTACCTCGACCTGACCCTGATCCACTGGCCATCGCCCGCGGATGAAGTACCGGTCGCCGAATTCATGGCCGCCCTGCTGGAGGCCAAGGAGTTGGGCCTGACCCGCCAGATCGGTATCTCCAACTTCACCATCGACCTGATGCAACAGGCCATCGCCGCCGTCGGTGCCGAACAGATCGCCACCAACCAGATCGAACTGCACCCCTACCTGCAGAACCGCAAGGTCGTCGAGTTCGCCCGGAGCCAGGGTATCCGGATCACCTCGTACATGACCCTGGCCTACGGTGAAGTGCTCAAGGACCCGGTCATCCAGCAGATCGCCGAACGGCACCAGGCCACCCCGGCCCAGGTAACCCTGGCCTGGGCCATGCAACTGGGCTACGCGGTGATCCCCTCCTCGACCCGACGCGAGAACCTGGCCAGCAACCTCAAGGCCCGCGAGCTGCGCCTGAGCGACGACGACATGGCGCTGATCGCCGGCCTGGAACGCGGCCACCGCCTGACCAGCCCGGCCGGCCTCGCCCCGGCCTGGGACTGAGCCTCAGAGCAACTGGTTGCGCTTGGCGAACTCCGCCAGCGCGACCACCGACTTCAGGTTCAGCTTGTCGATCAGCCGGGTCTTGTAGGTGCTCACGGTCTTGTCGCTGAGCAACATCAGCTCGCTGATCTCCTTGTTCTTCATGCCGCGGGCGATGTAGCGCAGGATGCTCAGTTCGCGATTGCTGAGGTTCTCGATCTGGCGTGCCTCGGTTTCGTTGACATGGGCGGCCATGCGCCCGTGATCTTCGAGACGGGGGAAGAAACTCTTGTTGAGCATCACCGCCCGCACCGCCAGTTGCAACTCATCGAGTTCGGCGGTCTTGGAGACATAGCCCAGGGCACCGGCGCGCATGCAGCGCTCGGAGTAGAACTCCGGCGATTGCTCGGTCAGCACCACGATCCTGCTGGGCAGTCCCAGCGCGCTGATACGGGTGATGACTTCCAGGCCATCGAGGCGGGGAATATTCAGGTCCATCACGATCAACTGCGGTTCCAGTTCTCGCGCCCGCTGCACCGCATCGACGCCGTTGTCGGCCTCGGCGAGCACCTCGTAGTCGAGTTTCTCCAGCAATATCTTGATAGCCAGGCGAACGAACGGGTGATCGTCCACAATCAGTGCTGTACGCATCGCAAATCCTTGAGAAGTACGCCGGCCACTGCTTGAGACAGGTACGTGCTTGCATCGATCGAAAGAGAAAGGGATCCAACGAACTCAAGTGTAGGAAAGTTCTCGAAAACCTGCCTTGGCACGTCCCCTGGCGACCTCAAGGGCCAACCGGACGGATCGCGCACTTTAGCGAGCGGGGCCGGCGAGATATGTAGGAATAATCCCAAGACCAGGCTGCCGCAACGGTAGATGCGGTTCAATCGGTGGTGCTTGGACTCCAGAACGCCTGCTGCACCCGGCTGGAGGTCGACAATCGCGCCACCAGCGCATCCAGTTCGTCGCCATCGATCGAGGTGGCCGCCAGGGTCGCCTCGATCTCCACTTCGTCGTCGCCGACCGTGCGTACCTCGACGTCGCTGGCCGGGTAGTTGCTGCGCTCCAGTTCCTTCTCCAGCAGCGACAGCACGACCTTCTGCTCGGCCCGCAGGGCGGTCAGGTAGAGGATGTAGGTGACTTCCGCCGAGACCACGTCCAGCGGCTGGCGGTTGATGTAGTTGACGATCGGCCGCAGCAGGGTGTTCGCCGCCAGCACGAACAGGGTGCCGAGCAGCGCTTCGAGGATCAGGTCGGCCCCGGCACAGGCACCGACTGCTGCCGAGCCCCACAGGGTGGCTGCGGTGTTCAGGCCGCGGACGTTGCCCTCCTCGCGCATGATCACCCCGGCCCGAGAAAGCCGATGCCGGACACCACATAGGCGACCACCCGCACCGCGCCTTCGGCGCCGCCGAGACGGTTGGCCATGTCGACGAAGATCGCCGCGCCGACCGCCACCAGCACGTTGGTGCGCAGGCCGGCGGTACGCTGCCGGTATTGGCGCTCGAAGCCGATCAGGCCGCCGAGGATGAAGGCCGCACCGAGGCTGACCAGGGTGTCGGTCAGCGAGTCGAGGTTGATGTTGTCCAGGGCCTTCATCCATTCACTCCAGGGTCGATACGCGGATCACTGCCAACCGAACCGCCGGCTGTAGAAGCCCTTCACCGCCTGCGTCAGCGCCATGTACGCCAGCAGGATCGCCGGCAGGAACACGAAGTACAGCGACGGCAACGCCTGCAGTTTGAAGTAGTGCGCCAGCGGACCCATCGGCAGGAAGATCCCCACCGCCATGATGATCCCGGTCATCACCATCAGCGGCATCGCCGCGCGGCTTTGCAGGAACGGAATCTTCGGTGTGCGGATCATGTGCACGATCAGCGTCTGGGTCAGCAGGCCGACCACGAACCAGCCCGACTGGAACAGCGTCTGGTGATCCGGGGTGTTGGCATCGAAGACATACCACATCAAGGCGAACGTGGTGATGTCAAAGATCGAACTGATCGGCCCGAAGAAGAACATGAAACGCCCGACGTCCGCCGGCTGCCAGCGCTGCGGCTTGCGTAGCAGGTCCTCGTCGACATTGTCGAAGGGGATGGCGATCTGCGAAATGTCGTAGAGCAGGTTCTGTACCAGCAGGTGCATCGGCAGCATCGGCAGGAACGGAATGAAGGCACTGGCCACCAGCACCGAGAACACGTTGCCGAAGTTCGAGCTGGCGGTCATCTTGATGTACTTGAGCATGTTGGCGAAGGTCCGCCGCCCTTCGAGCACGCCCTCCTCCAGCACCATCAGGCTCTTTTCCAGCAGGATGATGTCGGCCGCTTCCTTGGCGATGTCCACCGCGCTGTCCACCGAGATCCCGATATCGGCGGTGCGCAGGGCCGGTGCGTCGTTGATGCCGTCGCCCATGAAACCGACCACATGGCCGTTGGCCTTGAGCAGGCGGACGATGCGTTCCTTGTGCGACGGGGTCAGCTTGGCGAACACGTTGGTGGTCTCGATCGCCTTGGCCAACTGCTTGTCGCTCATGCGCTCGATGTCGTTGCCCATCAGCAGGCCCTGCTGCTCCAGGCCGACCTCACGGCAGATCTTGGCGGTGACCAGTTCGTTGTCACCGGTCAGCACCTTCACCGCGACACCATGTTCGGCCAGCGCGCGCAGGGCCGGCGCGGTGCTTTCCTTGGGCGGGTCGAGGAAGGCCACGTAGCCGATCAGGGTCAGGTCCTGCTCGTCCGCCAGGCTGTAGACGTCGCTCCCGGCTTCCATGGAACGCGCGGCAACCGCCACCACCCGCAGGCCCTCCTCGTTGAAGGCCGCGGTGACCTGGCGAATCCGCGCCAGCAGTTCGTCGCTCAGCGCCACCTCGGCTTCGCCGTGGCGAACCCGGGTGCACACCGACAACACTTCCTCCACCGCGCCCTTGCAGATCAGCAGGTGCGGACGGTTCTGCTCGGCCACCACCACCGACATGCGCCGGCGGTTGAAGTCGAACGGAATCTCATCGACCTTCTGGAACGCGGTGCCGACCTGCAGCTCGCGGTCGATCTCGACGTGCTCGAGCACGGCGACGTCCAGCAGGTTCTTCAGGCCGGTCTGGTAGTAGCTGTTGAGGTAGGCCATTTCCAGCACGTCCTCGGACTCCTCGCCCCAGACGTCGACATGGCGGGCCAGGAAAATCTTGTCCTGGGTCAGGGTGCCGGTCTTGTCGGTGCACAGCACGTCCATGGCGCCGAAGTTCTGGATCGCGTCCAGGCGCTTGACGATGACCTTCTTGCGCGACAGAAACACCGCGCCCTTGGCCAGGGTCGAAGTGACGATCATCGGCAGCATTTCCGGGGTCAGGCCGACGGCGATCGACAGCGCGAACAGCAGCGCCTCCATCCAGTCGCCCTTGGTGAAGCCATTGATGAACAGCACCAGCGGCGCCATCACGAACATGAAGCGGATCAGCAGCCAGCTGACCTTGTTGACCCCGTGCTGGAACGAGGTCGGCGCACGGTCGGTGGCGCTGACCCGCTGGGCCAGGGCGCCGAAATAGGTATTGTTGCCGGTGGTCAGCACCACCGCGGTGGCGGCCCCGGAGACCACGTTGGTGCCCATGAACAGGATGTTGTCCAGATCCAGCGGGTTGGTGGCGCTGGGGTCGATCTGGCGGACGAACTTCTCCACCGGCATCGACTCGCCGGTCATCGCCGCCTGGCTGACGAACAGGTCCTTGGCGGTCAGTACCCGGCAGTCGGCGGGAATCATGTCGCCGGCCGAGAGCACGATCAGGTCGCCCGGTACCAGTTGGCGGATTGGCAACTCGATGCGCTGGGCACCTTGCACCTGTGCGCTGGCCGCATGGAACTTGCCGAACACCGGCGTGGTGTCCGCGGCGAAATCCCGGCGCATGACCGTCGCGGTGTTGCTGACCATGGCCTTGAGGGCATCGGCGGCCTTGTTCGACTTGGCTTCCTGCCAGAAGCGCAGCAGGGTCGAGAGCACCACCATGGAGAAAATCACCGTGGCGGCCTTGAGGTCGTCGGTCAGCCAGGAGATCAGCGCCAGCAGGGTCAGCAGCAGGTTGAAGGGGTTCTTGTAGCAGTGCCACAGGTGCATCCACCACGGCAGCGGCTGCTCATGCTCGACCTCGTTGAGCCCGAACTGCTCGCGCAGGACCTGGGCCTGGGCTTCGCTCAAGCCGTCGGCATGGGCACCGAGGCGCTCCATCAGTCCCTGGGGATGATCGTTGGCCGCCGCCACCAGGGTCTGCGCCAGGGTCGGCGGGACCTCGCGGCTGACCGTCGCGTCGGTCATGCTTTCGAGCAGGGCCAGGCGGCGGAAGTGCCGGGCGAAGTGCCGGGTCCGCAGGAAACCGGCAAAGAATTCTTTCAACAGGGTGAGTTTCATGGGGCTGCCTCCCGTACCACCGGCCCGGCTCCTGCAACGGCAGGAGCACGGGCGACGTTGATCTTGCGAGCAGAGTCCGCAGGCGGGTTACCGCCAGCGTGCATTGCCCCGGATGGGACAGGCACGGCCGGCCGCCTGGCACAAACGCCGGGCGCGTCGATAGCGTCGCGACGGGCCACGGGGGCCGCATCACAGGCTGTTCAGTGTCGGGAAAAGGGACTTCGGGATACCGCCACCAGGGGCGTGATCGGGATGCCGCTTCTCGCTTTCGGGCGAGACAACGGCAGGGAGAGACTGCGCGTTATCTTGCCGAGAATATGCCGGTCATCGGAACCGGCCGACTACTGTCACTCGAACAAGTACCCACATGGGCCTCCGCAATGGATGAAAACGCGCGAAGCTTACACTTCGACATTTGCAGCGTAAACGGTAACAAAGTGTTTCGCAGCGCTACCGGAAAGTTCTTCAGGAAGGGTTCAGGTTCGGGCCGCCCGGCCTCATTCACAGTCCCACTGGCGCATACGGGTACGGCAGTGTTTCATCGCGTTGACGATGTGCTTTTCCACCAGGCTGCGGGAGATGTTCAGGCGTTCGGCGATCTCCGGGTGCGACAGGCCCTCCAGCTTGCGCAGCATGAAACTGTCGCGGCACAGGCGCGGCAGCTCGGCCAGGGCACGTTGCAGCATGTGCAGGCGCAGGTCATGGTCCAGTGCGGTCTGTGGCGAAGGACTGAAAAACCGCTCATCGGTATCGAGCACCGCCAAAGGCTCGTTCTGGCGCACGGCATTGCGCCGATGGTCGTCGATCATCAGGTTCATCGCCGTGCGATAGAGGAAGGCCCGCGGCTGTTCGATCGGAGTATCGCTGGAGCGCTCCAGCACGCGTAAATAGGCATCATGCACCACATCCTCGACAACCTGACGGTTGCCCAGTTTCGCATTGAGGAAACACACCAGCTCGCGGTAGTAGTTTTCCAACATGACTCCTGTCCGCACGCTCGGCGGGCCTGTCCCTGAGCCATCGGCGGCCAGGGCTCGATGATGGCAGTTTGAAAAGATGTAATTTATAGTAATTCTCATATAGATTTAAAGTGTTCCCGGGCAAAAGCCTGAAATGTCTGGAAAAACAGGGCCGGACAAAGACTTAAATTCGCAACCGGGCTTCTCGTCTAACTGAAATCTCCCGTGTCCCTGCCAGCAGCCGGAAACAGCCCGCTGGCGTGATCACGGATCGATCTTCCATCGGCTGGAACCCTGCATGAAACGTCCTCGACGCACCCGACGCGCCCTGCTTGTCTCGCTCTGCCTGATCCCTGTCATTGCCTTCGCCACCTGGCAGATCCTGCCGCCGGGGCGCGACAGTTTCGCCACCGTCACGGTCAATCGTGGTGACATAGAAAGCAGCGTGACCGCCCTTGGCACCCTGCAACCGCGCCGTTACGTCGATGTCGGCGCCCAGGCCTCCGGGCAGATCCACAAGATTCACGTCGAGGTCGGCGACCCGGTCAAGGAGGGCCAGTTGCTGGTCGAGATCGATCCATCGACGCAGAAGGCCAGGCTCGACGCGGGCCGCTACTCCATCGAAAACCTCAGGGCCCAGCTCCAGGAGCAGCGTGCCCTGCATGACCTGGCCCGGCAGAAATACCAGCGCCAGTTGCAGCTCAATGCCGGCGGCGCCACCCGGGTCGAGGACATCCAGAGCGCCCAGGCCGAGATGCGCACCACCCAGGCGCGCATCGACATGTTCCAGGCGCAGATCCTCCAGGCCCAGGCCAGCCTGCGCAGTGCCGAGGCGGAACTGGGCTACACCCGCATCTACGCCCCCATGGCCGGCACCGTGGTCGCCCTCGATGCCCGCGAGGGCCAGACCCTCAATGCCCAGCAGCAGACGCCGCTGATCCTGCGCATCGCCAAGCTGTCGCCGATGACCGTCTGGGCCGAAGTCTCCGAAGCCGACATCGGTCACGTCAAACCGGGCATGAACGCCTACTTCACCACCCTCAGCGGTGGCAACCGGCGCTGGAGCAGCACCGTGCGGCAGATCCTGCCGGTACCGCCCAAGCCCCTGGAACAGTCCAGCCAGAGCGGCAGCAACAGCCCCAGCGGCAGCAGCAAGAGCGGTGCCGCACGGGTGGTGCTGTATACCGTGCTGCTGGATGTCGATAACGCCGACCAGGCCCTGATGGCGGAAATGACCACCCAGGTATTCTTCGTCGCCGATCGCGCGCAGAACGTCCTCACCGCACCGATCGCCGCCCTGCAGGGTGGCGACGAGCCCCACCGGCAGACCGCCAGGGTCGTCACCCCGGAGGGCCGGATCGAGACCCGTGAAGTGCGCACCGGCATCAGCGACCGCCTGCGCATACAGGTGCTCGACGGCCTGGCCGAGGGCGACCATCTGCTGATCGGCCCGGCCGTCGGTAGCGGAGGCTGAATGCAAACGCCACTGATCGAACTGCAGGACATCCGTAAATCCTACGGTGGCGAAGACAGCCCACGGGTGGACGTATTGCGCGGCATCGACCTGTCGATCCATGCCGGCGAGTTCGTCGCCATCGTGGGTGCCTCGGGCTCGGGCAAGTCGACCCTGATGAACATTCTCGGCTGCCTCGACCGCCCCACCTCCGGCAGCTACCGCTTCGCCGGCGAGCCGGTGGCCGAACTCGACACCGACGAACTGGCCTGGCTGCGCCGCGAGGCCTTCGGCTTCGTGTTCCAGGGCTATCACCTGATCCCCTCCGGCTCGGCCCAGGAAAACGTCGAGATGCCGGCCATCTACGCGGGCACTCCGGCGACCGAGCGCCATGCCCGGGCCGCCGCCCTGCTCGACCGCCTGGGCCTGGCCAGCCGCCGCGGCAATCGCCCGCACCAGTTGTCCGGCGGCCAGCAGCAACGGGTGTCGATCGCCCGTGCCCTGATGAACGGCGGCCATATCATTCTCGCCGACGAACCCACCGGCGCCCTCGACAGCCATAGCGGGGCCGAGGTGATGACCCTGCTCGACGAACTGGCGAGCCAGGGCCACGTGGTGATCCTGATCACCCACGACCGGGAGGTCGCCGCCCGCGCCAAGCGCATCATCGAAATCCGCGACGGGCTGATCATCAGCGACAGCGCCACCCAGGCCGACGCCACCCCAGCCACTGCCACCCCCGGCTCCCTGCAGGCCGTGGACCTGCGCCAGCGCCTGAGCGACGGCAGCGAGTACAACGGTGCCTGGAAAAGCGAACTGCTCGAGGCTGTGCAGGCCGCCTGGCGGGTGATGTGGATCAACCGCTTCCGCACGGCCCTGACCCTGCTCGGCATCGTCATCGGCGTCGCCTCGGTGGTGGTCATGCTGGCGGTGGGCGAAGGCAGCAAGCGCCAGGTCATCGCCCAGATGGGCGCCTTCGGCTCCAACATCATCTACCTGAGCGGTTCCGCTCCCGCGCCCCGTGCGCCACTGGGCATCATCACCCTGGACGACGTGGCGGCGCTGTCGGCGCTGCCCCAGGTGAAAATGATCATGCCGGTCAACGGCAATGACGCCACGGTCCGTTTCGGCAATCTGGACCACAACGCCTATGTCGGCGGCAACGACACCCAGTTCCCGGCGATCTTCAACTGGCCGGTGGTCGAAGGCAGCTATTTCACCCAGGACGATGCCAGAAGCGGCGCGGCGGTGGCGGTGATCGGCCACAAGATTCGCGAAAAGCTGTTCGCCCACCTGCCCACACCCATCGGCCAGTACCTGCTGATCGAGAACGTACCGTTCCAGGTGGTGGGCGTGCTCCAGGAAAAAGGCGCCACCTCCGGCGAGACCGACAGCGACGAGCGGGTGGCGATTCCCTACTCCGCCGCCAGCGTCCGCCTGTTCGGCACCCGCAACCCGGAGTACGTGGCCATCGCCACCAGCGACGGACGCAACGTCAGGGACGCCGAGCGCGCCATCGACCAGGTGATGATGACCCTGCACAACGGCCGCCGCGACTTCCGCCTGACCAATAACGCGGCAATGATCCAGGCCGAAGCCCGGACCCAGAACACCCTGTCGCTGATGCTCGGCTCGATTGCCGCCATCTCGCTGCTGGTGGGCGGGATCGGCGTGATGAACATCATGCTCATGACCGTCCGCGAACGCACCCGGGAAATCGGCATTCGCATGGCCACCGGCGCCCGCCAGCGGGACATCCTGCGCCAGTTCCTCACCGAAGCGGTGATGCTCTCGGTGGTCGGCGGCCTGGCCGGCGTGGTGCTGGCCCTGGGCGTCGGCGGCATCCTGATACTGAGCAAGGTCGCCGTGGCCTTCTCCCTGGCCGCCGTGACCGGTGCCTTCGCCTGTGCCCTGGTCACCGGGGTGATCTTCGGCTTCATGCCGGCCCGCAAAGCCGCCCGGCTCGATCCGGTGGCAGCCCTTACCAGTGAATGATCGATCTATGAAGCCGCAACTCTCCCTGCTTACGGTGTGCCTGCTGCTCAATGCCTGCAGCGGCCCCGCGCCCCATCCGGACAGCGGCCTGGTGCCGCCCGCCGCCTGGCAGTTCGCCCAACGCTCGGCACTGCAACAGGATCATCGCCAATGGTGGCGACAGTTTGGCAGCCCCGAACTCGACCAACTGATCGACCAGGCGCGCCTGGGCAGCCACGACATCGCCGCCGCCGCGGCACGGGTGCGCCAGGCCCGAGCCAGCGCGGTGATCGCCGGCGCCCCGCTGCTGCCACAGGTCGACCTGAACCTGGACGCCAGCCGCAACAAGCTGCTGCACGGCACCGCCGACAGCGACAACAACAGCAAGAGCTTCGGTGCCGGCCTCAGCGCCACCTACGAGGTGGACTTCTGGGGCGGGCTGGCCGCCAGCCGCGACAGCGCCCTGCAGAGCCTGCGCGCCAGCGAGTTCGACCGGGCCACGGTGGAACTGACCCTGCTCGGCGGCGTCGCCGACCAGTACGCCCGCACCCTGTCCGCGCGCGAGCAGCTGCGCATCGCCGAACTGAACCTGGTCAATGCCCAGAGCGTGCTCAAGCTGGTGCAGACCCGTTACGACTCAGGCTCGGCCACCGCCCTGGAGTTGGCCCAGCAGAAAAGCCTGGTTGCCGCCCAGCAGCGCCAGTTGCCGCTGATCCAGCAACAGGCCGGGGAATCGCTGATCAGCCTGGCCGCCCTGCTCGGCCAACCGGTGCAGGCCCTGAAGATCGGCAGCCTGCCCTTCTCCAGCCTGGGCTGGCCGCGGATCGATGCCGGCCTGCCCAGCGAGCTGCTCAGCCGCCGTCCGGACATCGCCCGCGCCGAGGCCCAGTTGGCGGCGGCCCAGGCCGACGTCAAGGTGGCACGGGCGGCGCTGCTGCCGAAGCTGACCTTGAGCGCCCGCCTGGGCTCGGAGTCGAGCGAAGCCTCCGAGGCCCTGCGCACGCCGTTCTACAACCTGACCGCCGGACTGGTCGCACCGGTGTTCAACCACGGTCGCCTGCGGGCGCAACGGGACAAGGCCACGGCCCGTGAAGAGGAACTGCTGGAAAGCTATCGCGGGGCGATCATCAATGGCTTTGCCGATGTCGAGAAGGCGCTCAACAGCATCGAGCGCCTGGACCAGCAACGCCAGTGGCAGGAAGAGGAACTGCGGCAGGCCAAGGCCGCCTTCGAGCTGTCCCAAAGCCGCTACCGGGCGGGCGCCGCCGACCTGCTGACCGTGCTGGAAACCCAACGTACGCTGTACGCCGCCGAAGACCTGAACGTGCAGTTGCGGCTGAGCCGCCTGCAGGCGAGTATCGCCCTGTACAAGGCCGTGGGTGGGGGCTGGAGCGAGTTCTGATGCTGTTCCGCTGACGGTGACGCCCAGCGTCATCGGCTGCACTCCCACGATCCAACGCCCGCCCCGGACGCTCCAGGCCCACTCGCGAATAGCCATCGACGTTCCCACGCTCCGCGTGGGAACGCCTCGCAGGGCGCGCCGCGCCCATTCACAGGAACCTTAGAAGAAACGATCTTTCAGCGACAGGTGGCGGGCATACCACGGGCGTCGCGGCACGCGCTTCAACAGGCCGGACAGCCCCTTGTCGTCGGCGAAGGTGATACGCAGCGCCAACTTCATGGTCTCCGGGTCCATCTCCACCGACTTGCCGACACTCAGGCCCGGCGTGGTACTGCAGCCATGGGTACTCGGCCCCAGCCACGGATCATCCACCTCGACCCAGCGCCCGGGGGCGAACCACGGCACGCCATTGACCTGCAGGCGGGTGACCTGGCCCGGATGAAAACGCTCGTGGGCACGGAACCAGTCCTCGATCCGATCGTCGATCCAGCCATGGAACAGCCAGAACACCGGGTGCACATGGGAGGAAAACGGGTCGCCGAGAAAATCGTTTTCCGGCCGGAACCAGCGCGGGGCGAAATCGGTGAACTCGCGGGCCATCGGCACCGGTGCATCGTTGGACGGATCGCGGGGCACCGCGGCCCAGCGCATGTGCAGCCAGTCATGCAGGCCCAGCTCGAGTTCCGAGCCGAACTGGCCCAGGGTCAGCTTCGACAGGTAACGCGGGTCGGTGTACTGCGACTCCCAGACCTGGAAGTTGCTGTGGTAGGTCTCGCTGCTCTTGATGTCGCTGACCCATTGACTGTAGTCGTCATCGTCCTCGGCCAGCCAGGTCGGCGGCACGGCCCAGCCGTCATGGTTGTCGAAGTAGCGGACAAAGCCCTGGCGATCACGCTCCAGCTCCGGCTGCGGCGGCGGGAAGCGGCGCCAGGACGGCAACGGCTGGATCGCGCGCGCCGCCTGCAGCATGTGCCTATGCATGAAGAAGAAGTCGATTCCCGAACCATTGCGGTCCTTGCGCGGCCCACGGGCATCGCGCTCCTTGTTCCGGGGTCCGGGCTGCCAGCCGATGCCGCGCAGGCCGTCACGCTTGTCTTCGGGCAGGGTGTGCCACTTGTCCCGGGTGGCGTGCCAGAGCTGGTGGAACAACCGATGCTCGGGCGACACCAGCCAGGTCAGCAGCGGCGCACTCAAGCCGATGCGGTCGCGGGCTTCGGGAAAGGTGTGCTTGGTGGCGACGAAGCGACTGTCCAGCTGGGTCAGCGCCAGTGGCCGGTCAAGGCGCTCGATACGTCCGGTGAGGGTGCCGCTGCCAGCATTGCCATAGGTGCCCCAGACCTCGTCGAGGACCATGCTCAGCTCGTATTCGGGGAACACCTCGGTGCCGCGGAACAGCCGCCAGAACAGCCGTGCACCATCGGCCACCGCCAGGTCGCCGACCACCCGCAGGCGCGGTTCGGCCGCGCCACGCAGGCCCTCGGCCGTGTCGATGAAACCGCAGACCGCCCGGCCACGCGGAGCAATGTCGAGCAACACCTGCACCCCTTCCAGGGGCAGGCCGGCCAGACCGGCATCGCGGCCCTCGAAACGAATGTTCCAGACACCGCGCAAG
Organism: Pseudomonas sp. Tof1; assembly: GCF_055390395.1. Lineage (NCBI taxonomy): Bacteria > Pseudomonadati > Pseudomonadota > Gammaproteobacteria > Pseudomonadales > Pseudomonadaceae > Pseudomonas > Pseudomonas sp. Tof1. The sequence continues at coordinate 4,878,508 of NZ_AP024344.1, forward strand.
TTGTCGGCCAGGCGTTGGCCTGCCGTGTCGAGCAGATCGACCGTGGCCTCGCCCGGTGTGATCGGCTCGTCCTCGCGCGTCAGTTCACGGTGTGCGTAATAAGCCGCGGGGATGGCGGCGCCGGTAAGCGCCAGGCCCGCTATGAATCCTCGTCGAGAAATCGTCATCGCCCTACCTGTGTCGGCCCTGAAGCAGGCCTTATCCCAGCTAGGACGTTGAACCGCGGGGGAAATTTAGCCTGTCGCGAACCCCGAAAGCGCTAAATTCCCGACACCTGCGCTCGTTCTTCCCAGATAGCGAAAGCCCTTGTGGCTGCCTGTGACCTGCGAACCAGAATGAGATGGCAATGACAAAACCGCGTTCGAAAAAGGCTCTCTACATCGGTCTGCCCCTGGCCCTGGCCATCGGCGCCGCCTCGGCCTGGCTGGGCTGGCAGTACTGGCCCAACCAGGGATACCCGCTGAATATCGTCAAGCAGGCGGACGAACTGCAGGAACGGATCATCTCGTTCGACAGCCACATCACCGTGCCACTGACCTTCGGCGCCGAAGGCCGCGAGGCGGACAAGGACGGCTCCGGCCAGTTCGACCTGGTCAAGGCCGACCGCGGGCGCCTGTCCGCCGCCGCGCTGACCGTGTTCGGCTGGCCGGAGATCTGGAACGGGCCGAATGCACCCCATCGCCCGACAGCGGGCTTCGTCGACGAGGCGCGCAAGCAACAGGAAGTGCGCTACAAGATCATCACCGGCATGGTCCGCGACTTCCCCAACCGCGTCGGCATCGCCTACACCCCGATGACATGCGCCGGCTGCATGGCGAAGGCAAGTTCGCGATCTTCATCAGCATGCTCAACGCCTACCCGCTGGGCCACGACCTCAGCCTGCTGGACACCTGGACCGCGCGCGGCATGCGCATGTTCGGCTTCAGCTACGTGGGCAACAACGACTGGGCCGACTCGTCCCGCCCGCTGCCGTTTCTCAACGATACCCCCGACGCCCTGGGCGGCTTGTCCGATATCGGCAAGCAGGCGGTGCATCGTCTCAATGACCTGGGGGTGATCATCGACGTCTCGCAGATGTCGACCAAGGCCCTGGAACAGGTCAGCCAGTTGAGCCGCACGCCGATGGTCGCGTCGCACTCGGCACCCCGCGCGCTGGTGGATATCCCGCGCAACCTCAGCGACCAGGAAATGCAACTGATCAAGAACAGCGGTGGCGTGGTCCAGATCGTCGCCTTCCCGGCCTACCTGCGGCCCTTGAGCCAACCGACCCAGGACAAGCTCAACGCCCTGCGCAAGCGCTTCGACCTGCCGCCGCTGCCCAACCAGGCGATGGCGCTGATGCCTGGCGATCCGATCATCACCGTCTGGCCGGAACAGCGCTTCGGCGAGTACGCCAGCGAGCTGTACGCGATCCTCGACCAGGAACCCAAGGCCGACCTCGAGGACTTCGGCAACGCCATCGACTATGCGGTGAAGAAAATCGGCATCGACCACGTCGGCATCAGCTCGGACTTCAACGACGGCGGCGGTATCGACGGTTTCAAGGACGTCAGCGAGGCACGCAACGTGACCGCCGAACTGCTCCAGCGCGGCTATTCCGAAGCCGATATCGCCAAGCTCTGGGGCGGCAACTTCCTGCGGGTCTGGGACCAGGTGCAGAAGGCGGCCAAGCACTGAGCATCCCCGGTCCTTCTTGATACGGGAAACGGTCTTGACCGTTCCCGTTGAGCACCGATCCATTATCCAGACCGTCCAAGTGATCCTTCATGACTGACCGCAGAACCTTTCTCAAACAGGCCGGCCTGCTCGCTGCCAGCCTACCGCTCGGGGCCAGCCTGGACCTGGCCACCGCTGCTCCCGCAGCGACCGCCAAAGCTGCCCAGGGTGGCGACAAATGGGCGCAACTGCGCCAACTGTTCGACCAGGACCCGGACTACCTGCACTTCTCGAACTTCCTGGTCACCAGCCACCCCAAGCCGGTACGCGACGCCATCGAGCGCTACCGCGCGGCCCTCGACCGCAACCCGGGCCTGGCGATGGACTGGGACCTGGCCGAAACCTGGAAACGCGAAAGCCAGGTGCGCCATGCCGCCGGGCGCTACCTGAAGGCCCAGCCGGGCCAGATCGCCCTGACCGGCAGCACCACCGAAGGCCTGGCGATGATCTACGGCGGTATCCATGTACGCCCCGATCAGGAAATCCTCACCACCGAGCACGAGCATTACTCGACCCGCAATACCCTGCGGTTGCGCACCGAACGCGAAGGCACCCGCGTGCGCAAGATCAGCCTGTTCGAGAACCCTCACCGGGTCTCGGCCGATGAAGTGCTGGGCAACATCGCCCGCGCCATCCAGCCGCAAACCCGGGTACTGGGCATGACCTGGGTACAGTCCGGCAGCGGAGTCAAGCTGCCGATCGGCGAGATCGGCAAGCTGGTGGAGGAACACAACCGCAATCGTGACGACAAGGACCGCATTCTCTACGTGGTCGATGGGGTCCACGGCTTCGGTGTCGACAACCTCGACTTCCCGGACATGCACTGCGACTTCTTCATCGCCGGCACCCACAAGTGGATGTTCGGCCCACGCGGCACCGGTATCGTCTGCGCCCGTTCGGAAGAGGTCAGGGACGTCACGCCGCTGGAACCGACCTTTTCCGAGGACACCAACTTCGCCACCTCGATGAGCCCGGGCGGTTACCACGCCTTCGAACACCGCTGGGCCCTGGACCAGGCCTTCGAACTGCACCTGGAACTGGGCAAGGCCGATGTGCAGGCGCGGATCCACGCCCTCAACAGCGAGCTCAAGCAACGTCTGCAGGCCGACTCACGCATCGAACTGGTCACGCCCATGAGCCCGGAACTGTCGGCCGGCTTCAGCTTCTTCCGGGTCAAGGGCCAGGACAGCGACCAGGTCGCCGCCCGCCTGCTCAAGAACAAGGTGGTGGTCGATGCGGTGGACCGGGACGTAGGGCCAGTGGTGCGCACGGCTCCCGGCCTGCTCAATACCGAAGCCGAACTGGACCGCTTCATGACCCTGCTCGGCCAGCAGCTATGAACCGCTGCCCGGCGGTACGACCCACCGTTTTCAGACTTCTGCCTGCGAGAGATCCCATGACAGCACAATCCACCTGCACACGCTCCCGTGTCGGCCTCCGGTCGGCCCTGACCCTCGCCGCCCTGTTCGCCAGCGGGCTGTGCGGCAATGCCTTCGCCGCCAGCGCGCCGCTGCCGGGCAAGGTGTTCAAGGACTGCAAGGACTGCCCGGAAATGGTGGTGCTGCCCGCCGGCACCTTCACCATGGGCAGCCCCGAGGACGAGATCGGCCGCGAGCCGGACGAAGGGCCGATGCATGAGGTCACCTTCAAGAAGGCTTTCGCCATCAGCCGCTTCCAGGTACTGGCCGGCGAATGGAAAGCCTACCTGCACAGCACCGGCTACAAGATGCCGGACGGTGATACCCGCCCGGGCCGCGAGTGCCTGGCCGGCGAGCCGCGCTACCCCATGAGCGACCGGCAGCCGGCGGTCTGCATGGACTGGCGTGAGGCCGAGGCCTATACGAAGTGGCTGTCGAAGAAAACCGGCAAGGCCTATCACCTGGTCAGCGAGGCCCAGCGTGAATACGCCGTGCGCGGGGGCACCAAGGGCCCCTTCCCGTTCCCCTTCGACGAGGGCAAGGAATACAGCATCGCCAAACACGCCAACACCTACGGCCCGGCGGACGGTTTCAGCTACACCTCGCCGGCCGGCAGCTTCCCGCCCAACGCCTTCGGCGTCTATGACGGCCACGGCAATGTCTGGGAATGGACCGCCGACTGCTATGTCGACACCTACCAGGGGGCACCGACCGACGGCAGCCCGCGCCTGGACAGCCAGGAATGCGAGGACCGCCGTTCGATCCGCGGCAACGACTGGACCGAAGCGCCGGTCTTCTCCCGCTCCGCCAACCGCAACGAGCGCAGCGAGTACACCCGCGGCGACTGGCTGGGTTTTCGTGTCGTGCGCGAACTCTAAATCCCACCCCGAAACGCTCGTCTAAAGAGTTCAGGGCGCCGTGCGCGGCGCCTGCTTCCGAAGACCTTCACGAGTAGCCCCCATGCCTCTCCAAGCACAAAGCCTCGCCCAGGAAACCCTGAGGATCCTCAAGCCCTTCTGGCTGCTGGTGGTCCTCTCGGCCGCCCTGGGGGTTGTCAGCGGCCTCAGCGTCACCGCCCTGCTGGCGACCATCAACGACGCCATGAATGCGAGCGGTGGCCCGGACACCCGTATCGCCCTGCTGTTTGGCGGCCTGTGCGTGCTGACCCTGGCCTGCTCGACCCTTTCCAACCTGCTGACCAACTACGTGGGCCAGCGGGTGGTCGCCCGGCTGCGGCAGGAACTGGCCGCCAAGGTGCTGGTGGCGCCCATCGAGCAACTGGAACGTTACCGTGCCCACCGGCTGATCCCGGTGCTGCTCAACGATGTCAGCACCATCAGCACCTTCGCCCTGTCGGTGGCCCCGATGGTGATCGCCTTCACCGTCACCGTCGGCTGCCTGGCCTACCTGGCCGCGCTGTCCTGGCAGATTCTGGCCCTGACCCTGTTGACCGTGGTCATCGGCAGCGGCGCGCAGTGGCTCGCCCACCGCGTCGGCATGCGCAGCATCCTGCGGGCGCGGGACGGCGAAGACGAGCTGCAGAAGCACTACCAGGCGATTTCCGCCGGGGCCAAGGAACTGCGCATCCAGCGCCAGCGCCGCCAGTTCATGCACGACCAGCAGATCCACGGCACCACCGAACGCATCAGCCAGGCCAACATCCGGGCGGCGAACATCTTCGTCAGTGCCGAGACGTTCGGCTCCATGCTGTTCTTCGCGGTGATCGGCATCGCCATCACCTTCCAGGCGTTCTGGCCGAACACCGACAAGACCGTACTCGGCGGCTTCGTACTGGTCATGCTGTACATGAAGGGGCCGCTGGAACGACTGGTCACCACCATCCCGAGCATCAGCCGCGCCGAGATCGCCTTCCGCCGCATCGCCGAGCTGTCGTGGCGCTTCTCCTCGCCGGAACCGCACCTGCTGGTGAGCGACCGGGACATCGGGCCGACGCCGCTGCAGAGCATCGAGCTGCGCCAGTTGCGCTACGACTACCCGCCGGTCGAAGGCGTTCCGCCGTTTCACCTGGGACCGGTCGACCTGACCATCCGCCAGGGCGAAATCGTCTTCATCGTCGGCGAGAACGGTTGCGGCAAGACCACCCTGATCAAGCTGCTGCTGGGCCTGTACACGCCACAACACGGCGAAGTCCGCCTCAATGGCAGCCCGGTCAGCGCCCAGGGCCTGGACGACTATCGCCAGCTGTTCACCACCATCTTCGCCGACTACTACCTGTTCGACGAAGTGGCCCAGGGCGGCACGCCGCTGCCACCGGAGTCGATCAAGTACCTGGAACGCCTGGACATCGCCCACAAGGTCAGCATCCGCGACGGCAGCTTCAGCACCACCGATCTGTCCACCGGCCAGCGCAAGCGCCTGGCGCTGCTCAATGCCTGGCTGGAACAACGCCCGGTGCTGGTGTTCGACGAATGGGCCGCCGACCAGGATCCGGCGTTTCGCCGGGTGTTCTACACCGAGCTGCTGCCCGAGCTGCGCGACCAGGGCAAGACCATCATCGTCATCTCCCACGATGACCGTTATTTCCCGGTGGCCGACCAACTGGTGCGCATGCAGGCCGGGCAGATCCAGGTCGAACGCGTGCAACGCGAGGCCGTACCCGCCTGACCCCCACCACCCCGCGCGCAAGGCGCGGGGTGAACCCGCCTAAATTACCCCGCCGCCCGTTCGTTCTTCCTATAGCCAGCGACCCGACAGTCCCTCCGGCATTGCGTTGCGCGCACAACGCCCATGGAAGAACGCCCCCTCACCGAAATTTTTCCGCTTTGTTTTCCGATTTTGTCGGGCTGGTGCGTCTTCTTCTCAAGTAAGAACAATTCCTACTCGCTTTTCCACACTTAGAAAGAGCTGAAAGAATGCCGACAACACATCGACTGACCCCCTTGAGCAAGGCCTTGCTGGTTCGCAAGATGCTGCGCTCGCCTGTCACGCTCGGCGCCATGGGGATGGCGCTGGCACTGCCGATGGCTGCACAGGTACAGGCCCAGGAGTTCGAATTCAACATCGCCGCCCAGCCACTGGCGGCGGCCCTGCAGGAACTGGGGCGCCAGGGCAATATTCAGGTGCTGTACAACCCGGAGCGGGTGCAGGGCCTGCAGGGGGCAGCGGTCAAGGGCAAGCTCACCCCGGGCCAGGCGGCCAGCGAGTTGCTGAAGAACACCGGTGTGAACTACAGCTTCCAGGGCGACACCCTGACCCTGAGCAGTGCCCCGGCCACCACCAGCTCGGGCCTGAACCTGGCGGCCACCACCATCAGCGGGCAGGCCCAGACCCTGGGCACCAGCACCGACGGCACCGGCTCCTACACCACCGGCGCGGTGACCATCGGCAAGACCGCGCATTCGCTGCGGGAAACACCGCAGTCGGTCACGGTGGTGACCCGCCAGCAGATGGATGACAAGAACCTCACCAAGCTCGATGAGGTGATGGAGCAGACTACCGGTATCACCCGCTCCAATCGCAACTTCGGCGGTAACGTGTTCAACTCCCGAGGTTTCACCCTGGAAGATGACAGCTATCTGATCGACGGTGTTCCAGGGCTGGCCTACAACCTAACCGGCTGGCTCCGTCCCGACATGGCGGTATTCGACCGAGTTGAAGTCCTGCGCGGCTCCGCTGGTCTGCTCCTGGGTGTGGGTAATCCAGGCGGCGCGGTGAACCTGGTACGCAAGCGCCCTACCTCCGATCCACACTTCTCGATCACCACCAGTGCCGGTTCCTGGGACAACTACCGCATGGACCTGGACGGCAGCAGTCGATTGAACGAGCAAGGCACCCTGCGCGGTCGCGCCGTAGTCGCCTATGAGGATCGTGGCTACTTCCAGGATGGGCTCAATTCCCAGACTCCGTTGCTGTACGGCATCGTCGAGGCTGATCTGAACGACTCCACTACCCTGGCTGTCGGACTGCGCCACCAGCGTACGGTTTACGAGGGGTACACCATCTATGGCCTGCCCCGCTACACCGACGGACACGCCCTCGATGTCTCGCGCTCCACATCGCTGGGCCAGAACTGGAACCGTCACTCGATCGAAGTCAACGAAGTCTTCGCCGACTTGGAACACCACATCAACGATAACTGGAGTTCCAAAATATCGGTCACTCAGTCGGAGAGCATGTTCAACCAGCGCGCAGCTTATGCTCAAGGCGCCGTCGATCCGGTGACACTGAGCAACACCGAACTCAGCGCCACGCAGTTCCGTCGTGAATACATTACCAGCAAGGGAATTGACGGAAACATTTCGGGTAACTTCGACGCCTTCGGTTTGACTCATGAGCTGATGGTAGGTGCCAACTGGTCACAACAGCACACCTTGAGCAAGCAGGCCCAGGTCGGGATCGGCCTGCCGATAGACGTCTTCGACCCCAATCACAACCTAATCCCCAAGCCAGAACAGCCAGCTTGGCAGAGCCTGGACGATATCACCCAGCGCCAGTATGGCCTCTACAGTACCTTACGGCTGCGCTTGGCCGAGCCCCTGAGCCTTGTGCTAGGCGGCCGCCTGAGCTGGTACAAGAACGACAACACAAGGTATGACTACACCGCCACGCCGACTGACATCTCTTCCAACAACTACCGTGAAGACAAGAAGTTCACACCGTTCGCAGGAGTTATCTACGATCTGAACGAACAATGGTCGTGGTATGCCAGCTATGCGGATATCTTCCGTCCACAAAGCAATTACCGGGATGAGTCAGGGAAAGGATTGGAACCAACCACCGGCTCCAACTATGAAACGGGTATCAAGGGAGCACTGTATGACGGGCGCCTGAATCTGTCCGCCGCGGTTTTCTACATCAAGCAAAAGGATCTGTACAAGGCGATAGAAAACTCCAGTTGCCCACAATTCAATGCTGATGGTTCTTGCTATGAGAACGGCCCTCCCAGCACCAGTAAAGGTGTAGAGCTGGAAGCCAGCGGCGAGATCGCTACCGGTTGGCAGATGGCGGCCGGGTACACTTACAACATCACCCGTGGTGACGATGGTAAATCCATCGATGCGGAAACGCCGAAGCACATGCTGCGCCTTTCCACCATGTATAACCTCCAAGGCGACCTGAATCGCCTCAGCGTGGGCGGAGGCGTGTCGACCCAGAGCGGCTACTCGTCTCAGTACCAAGGCCAGACTGTCGCCAACCCGGGCCGGGCCATCTGGGATGCACGCACGCAATACAAGCTGGACGACCACTGGAAACTGTCGTTCGACCTGAAGAACGTCTTCGACAAGAAGTACTACGAGGCGACCGGCGAACTGCGTCGCGGCAGCTACTACGGCGAACCTCGCAACTTCATGGTCACCCTGCGCGGCGACTTCTGATCGCACAAGGTTGGCGTCAAAAGAACCAAGGGGCGACCCTTGGTTTTTTTATGGGCGACTGTTTCTGGCGTGCGGGCCCGCCACACAATCAGTCACCAGGAAGAGGAATGCATTCGCTGAACCCTGGACTGGCGGCATGAAAAAGCCAGGGCGCGGGCCCTGGCTTTTTCATTTCCCGCCGGCTCAGTCAGACTGACTTCAGACGCTCCAGTACCGCCGTCAACAACGCCTGGGAGAGAATGATGCTGTCATGGTTCTCCTCCAGCGCCATCGAGGTGGCCAGCCCATTACGCGAGCACTGCTCCACCAGCACGGCCTGCGCCGCGCCGATTTCCTCGGCGGTCTTGCTCGCCCCCGCCCACCAGCAATCCGGCTTGACCTGCAACGGCTTGAGCGTGAAGGCCTCGCTGAGGATCGCGTTGGTGCGCAACAGGCGGTAGCCGGTCTCGATTTCGTCCTGCACGGCGATATCGCGGTAGACCTCACGCAGGCCCTCGGCGCTGACACCGCCGACCAACGCAACCTGGTCGATGACCCAGTCGGCAATCACCTGCTCATCGTCCCACTGCGCCCGCGCCTGCTCGATCAGCCCGACGATGGTCTGCTCCTCGACGCCGGGAACGAAGGCCAGGAGGCTGCCCACCAGGTTCGCGAACAGGCTCTGCTCCGGCGCCGCGGCGTCCGGCACCGGCTCCTGCTCGGGCGCAAAGACCTCCAGTGCCGCCGGCAGGCTGGTGTCCACCAGGCCGAGGAAACTCACTTGGTCGCCGCTCTGCTCCAGTACATGGGCCACTTCGATCGCCAGGGCCCCGCCCAGGGACCAGCCCAGCAGGTTGTATGGCCCCTCGGGCTGGGTCTGCCGGATCTGCTGGACGTAGTAGCCGACCATCTCTTCCCAGGAACGGTCGAACCAGCCCGGCACCACATAGCTCTTGTTGACCAGCCCGTAGACCCGTCGTTCGTCCTTCAGTTGCCCCGCCAACGGATAGTAGGAGTAGGTGCCGCCGCCGCCCGGTGGCAGGCAGAACAGCGGAGCATTATCCGCGTGGCAACCGTTCATGCTGATGACCGGCGTCTTCACCTTCGCCTCGCCTTCGCGCATGAAATCGGCGAGGTCGGCCAGTGTCTCCATCAGCAGGAAGTCGTGCAGCTTGATCGTCACACCGAAGGCCTCACGCAGCCGGCCGACCAGAGAGATCACCAGCAGCGAATGTCCGCCCAGCTCGAAGAAGTTATCGTTCAGGCCGACCGTCTCGACCTTCAGCAACTCGGCCCAGATATCGGCCAGGCGCTGTTCCAGTTCGGTCCGCGGGGCGACATGGCTGCGCTGTACCGCGTTGGCGTCCGGCAGTGGCAGCGCCTTGCGGTCCAGCTTGCCGTTCGGCGTCAGCGGCATCCGCTCCAGCACCACCAGGTGCACAGGCACCATATAGTCCGGCAGGCCGGCCTTCAGGTGCGACCGGAGTTGTGCGTGCAGTGACTCCCAGGGCTGCTCGACGCCCGCCTCGCTGAGCACCAGGTAGGCGGCCAACTGCTTGCCGGCCGGCCCATCGAGGTCGATCACACTGCTTTCGCGAACGGCGGCGTGCTCCTGCAGGCGGGCCTCGATTTCACCCAGTTCGATACGGAAGCCGCGGATCTTCACCTGATGGTCGAGACGACTGACGTACTCGATCATGCCCTGTTCGCGATAACGGGTCAGGTCCCCCGTGCGGTACAGGCGCCCACCGCCCTGCTCGTCGAACGGATCGGGGACGAAACGCTCGGCGGTCAATCCCGGGCGTTGATGATAGCCGCGGGCCAGGCCGTGACCGCCGATCAGCAGCTCACCGCGCGCGCCCAGCGGCAGGGTATCGAAGTCATCCCCGAGGATATGCAGGCGGGTATTGGCGATCGGACGCCCCAGCCAGACATCGTCGCTGGCGGTCAGGTAGTGGGCGGCGGACCAGATCGTCGTCTCGGTCGGGCCGTAGACGTTCCAGACATGCCCGGCCTGCTCGATCAGCCGCTGCGCCAGTTCGGCACTCAACGCCTCGCCGCCGCAGAGGACCTTGCGCCCGGCCAGGAGACCGGCCGGGGCCTGGTCGAGCAGCATGCGCCAGGTCGATGGGGTCGCCTGGACCAGGCTGACCGCGTGACGCTCGATCGACTCGACCAGCCGTTGCGGGTCCTTGTTGTCGCCCTTGTCCAGCAAGACCACCGCAGCGCCGCACATCAATGGCAGGTACAGCTCCAGACCGGCGATATCGAATGACAGCGAAGTCAGCGACAGCACCCGGTCGCGGGCATCGATCCCCGGCTGTTCGGCCATGCTGAAGAGGAAGTTGCTCAAGCCTTCGTGGCGCACCGCGACGCCCTTGGGCTTGCCGGTGGAACCCGAGGTGTAGATCACATAGGCCAGGTTGTCCGGTTGTGCCAGGTTCGCCAGCGCAGCCTCATCCACACCATCACGCCACTGCTGCTCGCGGTCCAGGCACAGGCTGCGCACGCCCTCGGGGAGCGGCAGGCGCTCCAGCAACGGGCTCTGGGTCAGCAGCAGTTGCAGGCCGCTGTCCTGCATCATGTAGGCCAGCCGGTCCTCGGGGAAATCCGGGTCCAGCGGCACATAGGCACCGCCGGCCTTGAGGATCGCCAGCAGGCCCAGCAGCATGTCCGGCCCGCGCTCGACCGCGATCCCCACCAGCACGTCAGGCCCCACGCCCGCCTGGCGCAAGGTCTGCGCCAGCTGGTTGGAACGCTGGTCCAACTGCCGGTAGCTCATGCGCCCCTCGTGCCAGATCAGCGCCGTATCCTCGGGCGTCCGCCCGGCCTGGGCCTCGATCAGGCCATGCACGCAGGCCTGGACCGGGTAGGCCGCCGCGGTCCGGTTCCATTCCCGCTCGATCTGCTGCCGTTCGCTGTCGCTCAGCAACGGCAGGTCGGCAACCCGCTGGCTCGCATCGCGGCTGATCGCCACCAGCAACGCCCGCCAATGACGCGCCATGCGCTCGATCGTGCCGCGGTCGAACAGCGCGGTGGCATAGGTCAGGGTCGCCCCCAGGCCCTGCTCATGCTCGCTGGTGTCCAGGGTCAGGTCGAACTGCGCGGTATGGCTGGCCGGCACCAGGCCCTGCACCTGCAGCCCGGACAGTTGATGGCCTTCGCCACTGACCTGGCTCTGGTGGTTGTACATCACCTGGAACAGCGGGCTGTGGCTCAGGCTACGCTCCGGCTGCAGGGCCTCCACCAGTTGTTCGAATGGCAGGTCCTGGTGACCCTGGGCCTGCAGGGCGGTTCTCTTCACCTGTTGCAGCAGTTCGGTGAAGGTCAGCGCCGCATGGAATTCGGCCTTGAGCACCTGGGTGTTGACGAAGAAGCCGATCAGGCGTTCGGTCTCGACCCGCGTCCGGTTGGCGACGGGAACGCCCACGCGGATATCGGCCTGCCCGGAGTAACGCTGCAGCAAGGTCTGGAACGAGGCCAGCAACAGCATGAACAGAGTGACGCCCTGCTCGCGGGCCGTGGTTTTCAGGGCCTGCACCAGTTGCGAATCCAGTTCGACCGACAGCCGATCGCCGGCATGGCTCTGCTGGGTCGGCCGCGGCCGGTCCAGCGGCAGTTCGAGGACCGGCTGCTCGCCGCCCAGTTGGGCCTGCCAGTAATCCAGCTGGCGACGCTGTTCGCCCGCCTCCATCCATTGCCGCTGCCACACGGCATAGTCGGCATACTGGATCGGTAGCGCCGGCAGTTCGGCCGCGCGCCCCTGGCTGCCGGCTTCATACAACTGCACCAGTTCGTCGACCATGACCGGCATCGACCAGCCATCGGCAACGATATGGTGCACGGTCAGGACCAGGACATGGGCCTGCGGCGCCAGGCGCAGCAGTTTCACCCGCAACAGTGGCCCCTGCTCCAGATCGAATGGCTGGCGGATTTCCTCGTCGATGTAGTGGGCGATTTCCGCCTCGCCGGCGGACTGCGCACAGGCATCGACCGTCAGCGTGAACGCCGTTGCCGGATGAATGACCTGCACCGCCCGCTCGCCGTCCTGGCGGAAGGTGGTACGCAGCACTTCGTGACGAGCGCACAGGGCCTCGAAGCTGCGCCGCAGCGCCTCGACATCCAGGGCCCCCTCAAGCCGCAGGGCAGCCGGGATGTTGTAGGCGGCACTGTCCGGCTCCAGTTGCCAGAGGAACCACTGGCGCTGCTGGGCATAGGACAACGCCAGCGGCTGGTCACGCCCGATCGGCAGCAGCGCCGGCGCCCGGTTGAGCGTACCCTGGGCGACCCGTTCGGCGAACTCGGCCAGGTTGTCGGCCTCGAACAGCGTACGCAGGGGCAACTCGACATCGAGCCCCTGGCGCACCCGGGAAATCACCTGGGTCGCCATCAGCGAATGCCCGCCCAGGTCGAAGAAGTTGTCGCCCAGACCGACCCGGTCGACCTTCAGCACCTCCTGCCAGATCCCGGCCAAGGCTTGTTCCAGCGCGGTCTGCGGGGCCCGATACTCGAACTGCGCGAGATTGGCCTGCGGAGCCGGCAGGGCCTTGCGATCGACCTTGCCGTTCGGGGTCAGCGGCAGTCGCTCCAGCAGGATCAGGTGAGACGGCACCATGTAGTCCGGCAGGCCGGCCTTCAACCACTCCCTCAGCTCGCGCCGCAACGCTTCCCTTGCCGCCTCGGTATCCTGGCCCGCCTGCTCGGCCACCAGGTACGCGGCCAGTTGTTTGCCCGCCGGGCCGTCGATATCGATGACCACGGCTTCGCGGACGCCGGCATGCTCCTGCAACCGCGCCTCGATTTCGCCCAGCTCGATGCGGAAACCGCGGATCTTCACCTGGTGGTCCAGGCGTCCGGCGTACTCGATCACGCCGTCGCCATGGTAGCGGGTCAGGTCGCCGGTACGGTACAGGCGGCCACCGCCCTTGCGGTCGAACGGATCCGGAATGAAGCGTTCGGCGGTCAGCCCCGGACGCTGGTGATAGCCCCGCGCCAGGCCGTCGCCACCGATCAGCAGTTCGCCACGGGCGCCCGGCGGCAGCACGTCGAAGTCGTCGCTGAGGATATGCAGGCGGGTGTTGGCGATCGGCCGGCCGAGCCGGATGTCGTCGCTCAAGGTCAGGTAGTGTCGCGCCGACCAGATGGTGGTTTCGGTCGGGCCATAGACGTTCCAGACATGCCCGGCCTGCTCGATCAGCCGCTGCGCCAGCTCGGCGCTCAGGGCTTCACCCCCGCAGAGCACCTTGCAGCCGGCCAGCAGGCCCGGCGGCGCGCTGTCGAGCAGCATGCGCCAGGTCGACGGCGTCGCCTGGATCACCGTGACCTGGCGTCGGCCGATGATCTCCAGCAAGGCCTGCGGATCCTTGTTCTGCTGTTGGCGCAGCAGTACCACCGCCGCGCCGCGCATCAGCGTCAGGTACAGCTCCAGCCCGGCGATGTCGAAGGACAGGGAGGTCAACGACAGCACCCGGTCCGAAGGCTCGACACCCGGCTGTTCGGCCATGCTGAAGAGGAAGTTCACCAGCGCCCCGTGCGGCACCGCCACGCCCTTGGGCTTGCCGGTGGAGCCGGAGGTGTAGATCACGTAGGCCAGGTTGTCCGGCTGCGCCAGGTTGGCCAGCGGTGCCTCGTCGACCCCGTGCAGCCAGTCCTGCGACTGGTCGAGGAACAGGCTGCGCACTTCGGCGCCAAGGGCCTGGTGGATACTCAAGTGACTCTCGGTCAGCAACAACGCCAGCCCGCTGTCCTGCACCATGTACGCCAGGCGATCGGCCGGGAAGTCCGGGTCCAGCGGCACGTAGGCGCCACCGGCCTTGAGGATCGCCAGCAGGCCCACCAGCATCTGCGGGCCGCGCTCCACGGCCACGCCGACCAGCACATCCGGCCCCACGCCCAATTCCCGCAGCTTGTGGGCCAGGCGGTTGGAATGCCGGTCCAGTTGCTGGTAGCTCATGTCCGCATCATCGAACAGCAGGGCCGTCGCCTGCGGCGTCAGGCGGCTCTGTTCGGCAATCAGCTCATGAATGCAGCGGCCTGCCGGGTAGTCGGCCTCACTGCGGTTCCAGTCGACGACGATCCGCTGGCGCTCGTCATCGTCGAGCATCGGCAGTTCGACCACGCGGCGATGGGCGCCGCTGGCAATCGCCGCCAGCAGGTTGCGCCAGTGGCCGGCCATGCGCTCGATGGTCGAGGGGTCGAACAGCGCGCTGGAGTACGTCAGGGCGGCACTCAGCCCGTCGACGTTCTCATGGGTGTCCAGGGCCAGGTCGAACTGGGCGACATGGCTGTCCCAGGCCAGCCCCTGGACCGTCAGGCCGGGCAACATGTGCAACTCGCCAGGCCCTTCGGCCTGGTGGTTGTACATGACCTGGAACAACGGGCTGTGGCTCAGGCTGCGCTCGGGCTGCAACGCCTCCACCAACTGCTCGAACGGCAGGTCCTGGTGCGCCTGGGCCTCCAGGGCCGCCTGCCGGACCTGTTGCAGCAATTCGCTGAAGGTCAGGCTCGAGGTGAACCCGGCACGCAGCACCTGGGTATTGACGAAGAAGCCGATCAGGCGTTCGGTTTCGACCCGGTTGCGGTTGGCGATCGGCACCCCGACACGGATATCGGCCTGACCGCTGTAACGATGCAACAGGGTCTGGAACGAGGCCAGCAGCAACACGAACAGGGTCACGCCCTGCTGTCGGGCCGCGGCCCTGAGGCCATCGGCCAGCCCCGGCGGCAGCTCGATGGCCAGGCGCTCGCCGGCATGGCTGCGAATCGTCGGGCGCGGCCGGTCGGTGGGCAATTCGAGCACCGGCTGCTCGCCACCCAGTTGTCCGATCCAGTAGTCCAGCTGGCGGGCCTGCTCGCCCTCGGCCATCCAGCGCCGTTGCCACTGGGCGTAATCGGCGTATTGCACCGGCAGGGCCGGCAGATCGACGGCAACGCCCTGGTGGTAGGCGCTGTACAGACGCACCAGTTCGTCGACCATGATCGGCGTGGACCAGCCATCAGAGACGATATGGTGGACGGTCAGCACCAGCACATGCTCGGTGTCTTCCACCTGCAGCAGGCGCACCCGCAGCAGGGGGCCCTGCACCAGGTCGAACGCCTGGGCGGCCTCACGCTCGACGTAGGCGCGGATGGCCGCCTCGCGCCCGGCCGCCGGGATGTCCGCCAGGCGCTCGACGGGCAAGTCGAAGGTGGTGGCCGGATGAATGACCTGGACGGTCAGTTCGCCCTCCTCGCGGAAGGTGCTGCGCAGGGTTTCGTGACGGGCGATCAGCGTTTCGAAGCTGCGCCGCAGGGCCTCGACGTCCAATGTGCCGCGCAGTTGCAGGGCCGCCGGGATATTGTAGGCGGCACTATCCGGCTCCAGTTGCCAGAGAAACCACTGGCGCTGCTGGGCATGGGAGAGCAGCAGCGGTTGCGTCCGATCGGCCGGCTCGATGGCCGCGACCGGAGTCGGGGCGGCGCCGCCCTCGGCCTTGCGCACGAATGCCGCCAGATCCTGGGCTTCGAACAGGTCACGCAACGACAGCTCCAGTTCGAGGCTCTGGCGAATCCGCGAGATGACCTGGGTCGCCAGCAGCGAGTGCCCGCCCAGCTCGAAGAAGTTGTCGTCCAGCCCGACCCGCTCGATCTTCAGCACCTCGGCCCAGATCTGCGCCACCTGCTGCTGCACGGCGGTCACCGGGGCGACATGGCTTCTCTGCGCCTGCGCGGCATCCGGTGCCGGCAAGGCCCGGCGGTCCAGCTTGCCGTTGGCGGTCAGCGGCATCTGGCGCAGCAGGACCCAGTGGGCCGGCACCATGTAGTCGGGCAGCACGGCCTTGAGGTGCTCGCGCAGCTCACGCCGCCATTGCCCCTGGACCTGCGGATCGGCCTCCAGCAGCGTCGGGTCGCTGGGCACCAGGTAGGCCACCAGTTGCTTGCCGCCCGGGCCGTCGATATCGATTACGCTGACTTCCTGGACGGCAACCTGCTCGCGCAGCCGGGCATCGATTTCGCCCAGTTCGATGCGAAAACCGCGAATCTTCACCTGATGATCCAGACGCCCGATGTATTCGATACAGCCCTCGGTCCGATAACGGGCCAGGTCGCCAGCGCGGTACAGGCGGCCACCGCCCTGCTCGTCGAACGGATCGGGCACGAAGCGCTCGGCGGTCAGCGCCGGACGCTGGTGGTAACCGCGCGCCAGGCCCGCGCGGCCCACATGCAGCTCACCGCTGCAGCCCTGGGCGACGGGGTTGAAATCGGCATCCAGCACATACCACGACAGGTCGGGGATAACCTCGCCAATCGGGCTGACGCCCGCCTGCAGCAGGTCCTCGCGGCCGATCGGCCGGTACGTCACGTGCACCGTGGTTTCGGTGATGCCGTACATGTTGACCAATTGCGGCGAGCGATCGCCAAAGCGCTCGAACCAGGGTTGCAGGCTGCCGACGTCCAGGGCTTCGCCGCCAAACACCACATAGCGCAGGGCCAGCGGCGCAGACGACGGCGGCGCCTCGCAGGCCACCCGTGCCAGTTGCTTGAACGCCGAAGGCGTCTGGTTCAGTACCGTGACCCCCTCACTGAGCAGCAGCGGGTAGAAGTCCTGCGGCGAACGGCTGACATCGCGCGGCACGATGACCAGGCGACCGCCGTGCATCAGCGCCCCGAAGATCTCCCAGACCGAGAAGTCGAACGCATAGGAGTGGAACATCGTCCAGACGTCCTGGGGCCCGAACCCGAACCATTCGTCAGTGGCCTGGAACAGCCGGAGAATATTGCGGTGCGGCAGCAGCGTACCCTTGGGCTTGCCAGTGGAGCCGGAGGTATAGATCACATAGGCGAGGTTGTCGGGGTCGGTCAGCGTCGGCAGGTTCTGCTGTGGATAACCTTCCAGCCAGTCGCCTTCCTGGTCCAGGCAGAGGCTGCGCACGCTGTCGGGAACCGGCAGGCGGCCCGCCAGGTGGCTCTGCGTCAGCAGAAGGCGGATGTGGCTGTCCTGGATCATGTACGCCAGGCGATCCTCGGGGTAATCCGGGTCCAGCGGTACGTAGGCACCGCCGGCCTTGAGGATCGCCAGCAGGCCGACCAGCATCTCCAGGCCGCGGTCCACCGCCAGGCCCACCAGCACGTCCGGGCCGATGCCACAGGCGCGCAGATAGTGCGCCAGCTGGTTGGCCCGGCGGTTCAGCTCGCCATAGGTCAGGCTGCGGGTGCCATGGGTCACCGCCAGCGCATCCGGTGCCTGCAGGGCCTGGGCTTCGATCAGCTCATGGGCGCAGGCCGTGGCGGGGTGCGCCGCCGGTGCCGGGTTCCAGGCCTGGAGGGTGCGTTGCCGCTCCGCCGGGTCCAGCATCGGCAACGCGGCGATACGTTGTTGCGGGTCCGCACCGATGGCTGCCAGCAGGCTGCGCCAATGCCTGGCCAGGCGCTCGATGGTGGCGGGCTCGAACAGGTCACTCGCGTAGGTGAACGCCGCCCCCAGGCCCTCGTCGCTTTCGAAGGTGTCCAGGGTCAGGTCGAACTGGGCGGTGCGTTTCTCCCAGGCCAGGCCCTCGACACGCAGGCCGGCCAGCTCGCGCGCCTCGCCTCGCACCTGGGTCTGGTGGTTGAACATCACCTGGAACAACGGCGTGCGGTTCAGGCTGCGCTCGGGCTGCAAGGCCTCCACCAGTTGCTCGAACGGCAGGTCCTGGTGGGCCTGGGCGTCGAGCGCGGTTTTCTTCACCTGCTGCAGCAACTGGGCGAAGGGGGCCTGGGCGTCGATCTCGGCCCGCAGGACCTGAGTGTTGACGAAGAAACCTATCAGCCCTTCCGTTTCCACGCGGCTACGGTTGGCGATAGCCACCCCGACGCGGATGTCGGTCTGGCCGCAGTAACGGTGCAGCAGGGTCTGGAACGAGGCCAGCAACAGCATGAACAGGGTTACGCCCTGTTGCCGGGCAACCGTCTTGAGGGACTGGGCCAGTGCCGGTGGCAGGTCGATGGCCAGGCTCTGTCCGGCCAGGCTCGGCTGGGTCGGACGTGGTCGGTCGACGGGCAGTTCCAGCACGGGTTGCTCGCCACCCAGCTGGCCCTTCCAGTAGCCGAGCTGGCGTTCCTGTTCGCCCGCCTCCATCCAGTCGCGCTGCCACTGGGCATAGTCGGCGTACTGGATCGGCAGGGCGGGGAGTTCGACCTCGCGGCCCTGGCGGAAACCGTCGTAGAGGCGGACCAGCTCGTCGACCATGATCGGCATCGACCAGCCGTCGGAAACGATGTGGTGCACGGTCAGGATCAGCACATGGTCCTGCTCGGCGATCCGCAGCAGGCGAACCCGCATCAGCGGCCCGCGCTCGAGGTCGAAGGGCCGCTGCACCTCGTCCTCCACGCAGGCGCGGATCTGTTCATCGGGATCGTCGGAAAGCGGGGACGCCAGGCGCTCCGGCGCCAGCGTGAAAACATCGGCCGGGTGGATCACCTGCAGCACCTGCCCGGCGTCCTCGCGCAAGGTGGTGCGCAAGGTTTCGTGGCGCCGGATCAGCGCCTCGAAACTGCGGCGCAGGGCTTCGGTGTCCAGGCTGCCCTTCAGGCGCAAGGCCGTGGGGAGGTTGTAGGCGGCGCTGCCCGGCTCCAGTTGCCAGAGAATCCACTGGCGTTGCTGGGCGTAGGACAGCGCCGAAGACGACTCTGACTCCCGTCTGAAAATCGGGGTCACCCCGTAGAGGTTCACCCCTTGTCGCTTGAGCAACGCCGAGAGCGCCTTGCGCTCGCGGATGGACAGCGATTTTACGGAGTCGAGCAGCTCTTGCACTTTGATGTTCTCCCGCTATGCGATCAAATTATCGATTTCCTCCGCAGTAAGACGTTTGAGGGCGGCCAGCGATTTAGCCAATTCATCCTGGGCCTGGCCACTTTGGCCGGTTTTCTGCCGGACCGCGCGACTGAAGTCCGCCAGCACCGGCAGCTCGAACAACTCGTTGAGCGACACCTCGACCTGCAACTGGTCACGGATGCGCACCATCACCTGCATGACCAGCAGCGAATGCCCGCCCAGCTCGAAGAAGTGGTCATCCATCCCACCCGCTCGACCTTCAGCACATCGGCCCAGATATCGGCCAGCTGCCGCTCCTGCTCGGTCTGCGGCGCCACATAGCGATGCTGCAGCTGGCTGGCGTCCGGCTTGGGCAAGGCCCGGCGGTCGAGCTTGCCGTTGGCGGTCAGCGGCATCCGCTCCAGCACCACCAGGTGTGTCGGCACCATGTACTCCGGCAGGTGCTCCCTGAGGTGTGCCTTGAGCCCATCACGCAAGGCCGGGACATCGTCCGCCGTCCAGCCGCTGTCCCTGGGCACCAGGTACGCCGCCAGTTGCCGGCCGCCCGGGCCATCGATGTCGACCACCACCGCCTCGCGCACCGCGGCATGCTGCTGCAGGCGCACCTCGATCTCGCCCAGCTCGATACGGAAGCCACGGATCTTCACCTGGTAGTCCGTACGCCCGACGTACTCCAGCACGCCGTCGGCAGCCCGGCGCCGAACCAGGTCGCCGGTGCGGTACAGCCGCTCGCCCGGCGTCTGGCCGAACGGGTTGGGCACGAAGCTCAGGGCCGTACGTTTCGGGTCGCCCAGGTAGCCGCGGCCAACCCCCAGGCCAGCGATATGCAGTTCGCCCGTGGCGCGCTCCGGCATCGGTTCGAGCAGATCGTTGAGCACACTCAGCCGGTTGTGATCGGTGTCCAGGCCGATCGGCAGATAGGCGCGCTCACGGTCCTGCAACTGCACCCGGTGCAGGGCCACGTCATCGGAACATTCGGCCGGACCATAGGCGTTGATCAAGGGAATGTCCGGGTACTGGCGCAACCAGCGCTCAGCCAGCGCCGGGGCCATTGCCTCGCCCGTGGTCAGCAGGTAACGCAGGCTCGCCAGTCGCGCCACCGGCTGGTCGAGCAGCCCCTGGATCAGCGCCGGCACCACTTCAAGGACGGTGATGCCGGTCTGTTCCACATGCCTGAGCAACGCGGCCGGGTCCTGGACGATGACCGAGGGCACGATCTCGACGCGGGCCCCGCAGAGTGCGGCGGTCAGCAGTTGCCAGACGGAAATGTCGAAGCTCTGCGAAGCGGTCTGGGCGATCACATCCTGTTCGGTCAGCCCCAGGTAGGGCACCTTGCTCAACTGGTTGTTGAGCATACCGCCCTGTTCCACCATCACGCCCTTGGGCAGGCCGGTGGAACCCGAGGTGAAGATCACGTAGGCCAGGTGGCGGGCAGTGATCGCCGGCAGGGCCGCCGGCAACGCAGCGGATGCCGGCTGCTCCAGCACCTGCTCCCAGACCAGCAGCCGCGGCCGGGCCGCTTCGTCGATACGCGCCAGCAACTGCTCGGCCAACGCCCGGCAGGCGCTGCTGCAAACCAGCACGCGGCTGCCGCTGAGGGAGAGGATATCCGCCAGTCGCTGTGCCGGCAGCGAGGGGTCCAGGCCCAGGTAGCCGGCACCGGCCTTGAACCCGGCGACCACCATGCCCAGCAGCGGCAGACCGCGCTCACCGAGCACCGCCACCAGGTCGTCGGCCACCACCCCGCTGGCCTGCAGCGCCACCGCCAGGCGGTCGCTGTGCCGATCCAGCTCGGCGTAGGTCCAGCCCTGCCCCTGGCAAGTCGCCGCCACCTGCTGTGGAACCCGCTGTACGGTGCGGCGGAACAGTTGCGCATAACCCTGGTCGAGGTCGGCGCCAGGCGCATCGTCGGTATCGCGGCCCAGCGCCAGCGGCGCCTGCAAGGTCGCCACCAGGTCCTGGAAGTCCCGGTCGATGCCCTCGGCAAACGCCTGGAGCACCTCGCGCAGGTCGCCCAGCAGGCGTTCGACCGTGGCCTGCTCGAACAGGCGCTGGTCATAGGACAGGTGCAGCCCCAGGCTGGAGCCCGGGTAGATCACCACAGTGAGCGGATAGTTGGTGTGGGTCCGCGAGGAGCCGGACTCGATCTTCAGGCTATCGGCCTGTTCGCCGATGCTGTCTTCGATCGGCGCGTTCTCGAACACGAACAGACTGTCGAACAGCGCCTGGCCCTTGCCGACCTCGCTGCGCCCCTGGATGGTCACCAGATGCAGATGCTCATGCTCGCGCAGCTCGAGGTTGTGCGCCTGCACCCCCTGCAGCCAGGCCTTGACCGTCTGCGGATCGTGGGCACCGGGAATCCGTACGCGCAACGGAATGCTGTTGATGAACAGCCCGACCGTGGCCTGCATTTCGGGGAGCTCGACCGGACGCCCGGAAACCGTGACACCGAACAGCACGTCGCGCTCGCCGCTGTAGCGGTGCAGCACCACCGACCAGGCCGCCTGCACCAGCGTATTGAGGGTCAACTGGCTGGACTGGGCGATGCGGGACAATTGCTGCGTCTGTTCGCTGCCGAGGCGGGTCAGGCAGTCGCCGGTCGACGAAGTACCGGCATCGCGGCTGATCAGGCGGTCGAACGGCAAGGCGGTCGGCTGCTCGAAACCGGCCAGCTCGCGTTCCCAGAACGTCGTGGAAACCTGCTCGTCGTGCCCCTGCAGCCAGGCGATGAAGTCCCGATAGCGCGGTGGCAGCGGCAGTTGCATGGCGCGCCCTTCCACCTCGGCAGCGTACAGTTCGAAGAACTCCGCCACGATCCCCATGCGGCACCAGGCATCGAGCAGGATATGGTGATTGCTCAGGACGAAGCCATAGCGTTGCGGCCCCAGCTGGATCAACCGCAGGCGGAACGGCACCTCACCGGCCAGGTCAAAGCCCTGTTGCAGCTCGGCGCTCAGCTCCGCGTTCAGGCGGGCTTCGTAGTCGGCGGCATCCACGCCCTGCCAATCCATGAAACGGATATCCGGGGCGACCGTGCGCCGGACGATCTGCACGAGGGTGTCGCCGACATCCCAGCAGAACGAGGTGCGCAGTACCTCATGCCGCTCGACCACCGTGCGCCAGGCCCGGGTGAAGGCCTGCCGGTCGATATCGTGGTCGATCAGGTAGCAGTACTGCATCAGGTAGATACCCGAGCCGGCTTCACGCAGGGTGTGCAGCAGCAGGCCCTCCTGCATCGGCGACAGCGGATAGATATCGGCGATGTCCTGCGCCGCCACCGGCAGGCGCTGCAATTGCTCGCGGCTCAGGCGAACCAGCGGGAAGTCCGATGGGGTCACGCCCTGGCCGGCGCCCGCGGCACAGTGAACGATCAGCGCCTCCAGCTCCCGGGCATACTCGTCGGCCAGGCGCTGCAGGGTCGACGTGTCGAACACCTCGCGGCTGAACTCCCAGTGCAATGCCAGCTCGCCGTCCTGCACCTGGCCATTGATGCTGATCAGGCTGCCCAGTGGCGCCGCCGCGTCCTGGCCCTGGCCGCTGTCCTCGCCGGCGAGCTGGAACAGGCCGTTGTCCTTGTCGACACCCTGCTCGACCTGCCCCAGGTAGTTGAAGACGATGCTGCCTTCGGCCAGGCCCTGCAGGGCCTGGCGCGCCGCCGGCGTGCCGAGGTAGCGCAGCAGGCCGTAGCCGATGCCCTTGTTCGGCACCGCACGCAGTTGCTCCTTAATCGCCATGATCGAACCGCCCAGCGAATCCTCGGGGCTCAGCCGGACCGGATAGAGGGTGCTGAACCAGCCGCTGGTGCGGCTCAGGTCCAGTCCGTCGAAGAGGTCTTCACGGCCGTGCCCTTCAAGACGGATCAGCGTGTCGGGCTGCCCGGTCCAGCGGCCGATGACCCGCGCCAGGGCGGTGAGCAGCAGGTCGTTGATCTGCGTCCGATAGGCGGCGGGCGCCTGCTGGAGCAACTGCCGGGTCAGTTCGCTCCCCAGGCGGGTCTGTACGGAGGCGGCATGGCGCCGCTGCTGCCCGCCTTCCGGGCGGTCACAGGGCAAGGCGTCGCTGACGCCGCGCAACTGCTCCTGCCAGTAGGCCAGTTCCTGCTCCATCAGCGGACTCTGCGCATGTTGGTGCAAATGCTCGGCCCAGGTCTTGAGCGAACTGCCGCGGGCCGCCAGGGCCGGCGCCTGGCCCTGGGCGATCGCCACGTAGGCCGATTGCAGGTCCTCCAGCAACACACGCCAGGACACGCCATCGACCACCAGGTGGTGGATCACCAGCAGCAGGCGCTGCCCGCCCGCCGGCAGGTTGACCAGCACCGCACGCAGCAGCGGCCCCTGTGTCAGGTTCAGACTTCGTTGTGCCTCGTCCAGCAGTGCGGCCAGCTCGGCAGTCGACGACAGATCGCGTACCCACAACATCCCGGCCGGCTGCTCCAACCGGTAGCGGGCCCGCCAGCCATCAGCCTGCGCCTCGAAGCTCAGGCGCAGGCCGTCGTGCTGCTCGACCAGCGTCGCCAGTGCCCGCTCGACATGAGCGGCCTGCAGGGTTTCTCGGGCCTTGAGCAACACCGACTGGTTCCAGTGATGCCGCTCGGGGATAGCCGTTTCGAAGAACCGCACCTGGATCGGCAGCAACGGCTGCTCGCCGCTGACCTGCTGCGGCGCCTCGACGGCCGTTTTCTTCTCGATCAGCTTGGCCACCGTCGCCAGTTGCGCGATGGTCTGCTTCTCGAATAGTTGTTTTGGACTGAGCTTGAGCCCCTGGCGCTTGGCCCGGGCGATGATCTGCAGGCTGAGAATCGAGTCGCCACCGAGTTCGAAGAAGTTGTCCGTGCTGCCGACCCGTTCCAGCTTGAGCACATCGGCCCAGACCGCGGCCAGTTTCTCCTCGATCTCGCCCACCGGTGCGACATAACGTTGCTGGGTCGCGCCCGGCACGGGCAAGGCGCGCTTGTCCAGCTTTCCATTCGCGGTCAGCGGCAGGCGCTCCAGCACCACGATGTGCGCCGGTACCAGGTATTCCGGCAACCCTGCCTGCAGTTGCTGGCGCAACGCCTCGCCTTGCAGGGTGAGGCCTTGCGTGGCCACGCAGTAGGCCACCAGTTGCAGGCGCGTGGCATCGCTCTCCAGAGGCAGCGCGAGCACCACCGCCTCCGCCACGCCGTCGAGCCCCAGCAACAGCTGGGCGACTTCGCCCGGCTCGACCCGGTAGCCACGAATCTTCACCTGGTCATCGGCACGCCCCAGGTATTCCACCCGGCCATCGACCCAGCGCGCACGGTCGCCGGCCCGGTACAGGCGTTCGCCCTGCTGCGCCGCGGGATCGGGCACGAAACGCTCGGCGGTCAGCGCCGCCTGCCCCAGGTACCCCAGGGCCAGGCCGGCACCGCCCAGGTACAGCTCGCCCGGCACACGCTCGGCCACCGGGTTCAGGTAGGCGTCCAGCACCTGCGCCCGGTCGTTGGCCAGCGGCTGGCCGACCGGCACCGTGCGGCAGCCGTCCAGGCGCTCGCGCACTTCATGGGTGAGGATCCCGACGGTGGTCTCGGTCGGGCCGTAGTGGTTGATGATCCGGCAATCCGGCGCCAGCTGGCGGACCTGTTCGATCAACGCCCAACTGCTGGCCTCGCCACCGAGGATCAGCAGTTGCCGTGGCAGCACATCAGCCGCACGAGCGGCCTGCAACAGCCCCTGCAGGTGGCTGGGGACGATCTTCAGCACATCGACCTGGTGTTCGTGCATGTAGGCGGCGAAGCTGTCCGGGTCGAAGGCATGTTCATGGGACATCAGGTGCAGCAGCCGGCCGCTGGCCAGGGCCCCGAACAGCTGGGTATGGCCCAGGTCCGCGGCAACGGTCGAGACCAGCGCCAGGCTCGCGCCGGGCGCCAGTTGCAGGCGCTGCAACACCGCCTGCACGTAGTTGGCCAGGCCGCGATGGCTGATCAGCACGCCCTTGGGCTGCCCGGTGGAACCGGAGGTGTAGATGATGTAGGCCGGCTGCTCGGGATCGACCTGCAGCGCCAGTGCCGAATCGTCCTGGTCGGCCCATTGCTGGGCGACCGGCGCCAGCGCCGGGCACACGCCCAGGCCGGCCGCCAGGCTATCGCCCGGAGCATGGATCAGCAGCGCCGCTGCACTGTCCTTGAGCAATTGTTGCAGGCGCTCGGCCGGCTGGCGGTTATCCAGCGGCAAGTACACCGCACCGGTCTTGAGCACCGCCAGCAAGGTCACCACCCAGTCGACGGAGCGTTCCAGGCACAGCGCAACCACAGCCCCGGCGCCGATACCTTCGGCCAGCAGCAGACGCGCCAGCTGGTTGGAGCGGCGCTCCAGTTCGTCATAGTCGATCAGTTGCGTACCGCAGCGCAGCGCCGGCTGGCCACGCCCGGCCTGCAGGCCCTGCTGCCAGAGCGCGAGGAAGTCCGCGCAGGGGAACGGTGCCTGGGCGGCAGCCGGGTGTTCGGCGGCCGCGCCCGGCTGCTCCAGCAGCGGCGCCTGGGCGGCGCCGACCATCTGCTCCAGCACCTGTTGCCAGGCCCGGGCCAGACGCTCGATCGTGCCGGCCTCGAACAGGTCGGTGGCGTAGGTGAACTCGGCCTCGATGCCCTCCGGGGCATCGGTGAAATCCAGGGCCAGGTCGAAACGTGCATCGGCCACGCCGGTGGCGAATGCCTCGACGCTCAAGGCCGACTGGACCGGGGCAGCGCTGCTGCGCGCGGCCAGCACGTTCTGGTTGATCTTGACCTGGAACAGCGGGTTGTGGCTCAGGCTGCGTTCCGGTGCCAGGGCATCGACCAGTTGTTCGAACGGCAGTTCCTGATGGGACTGCGCGCCGCTCACCACCTGCTTGACCTGTTCCAACAGCTGCTCGAGGCTGTCGCGTTCATCCACCTGGATGCGCAACACCTGGGTATTGATGAAGAAGCCGATCAGTCCTTCCAGCTCCTCGCGGTTGCGCCCGGCATTCGGCGCACCGATGCGAATGTCCGCCTGGCCGCTGCTGCGCGCCAGCACCACGGCCAGCGCCGCCAGGGCCTGCATGAACACGGTCTGGCCGTTCTGCCGGGCGCGGGCCTTGAGCTGTGCCGAGAGTTGCGGCGGCAGGTTGGTGCGTACGATGGCCCCCGATGACTGGCCACCGCCGGACGTTCATGGTCCAGCGGCAGCTCCAGCAGCGGCTGTTCCTCGCCCAGTTGCTGCTTCCAGTAGGCCAGTTGGCGCTCGCCCTCGCCGGCTTCCAGCCAGGCACGTTGCCAGATCGCGTAGTCGGCGTACTGGATCGGCAACGGCGCCAGCCCCGCCGGGCTGCCGTTCACCTCGGCCAGGTAGAAGCGGATGAATTCCTGTACCAGCAGCTCGCCCGACCAGCCATCCGAGACGCTGTGGTGCATGCACAGGGTGAGGACGTGCTCATCCTCGTCCAGGCGCCACAGCCGCACCCGCAGCAACGGCCCCTGCAACAGGTCGAATGGTGTCGCCAGTTCGGCGGCCACCCGCTCCTGCAGGCGCGCCTCACGGTTTCCGGCAGGTTCCCCGGCGATGTCCACCCGCTGCAGGACGACCTGCGACTCGTCGAGAATCTCCTGGTGGAACTCGCCTTCGACCGAGACGAAACGGGTGCGCAGGGCTTCATGGCGATGCACCAGCAGGGCCAGCGCGCGGCTCATCGCCGCCTCGTCCAGGGGGCCGCTCAGGCGCACCGCCATGGGCACGTTGTAGGCGCTGTTGTCCGGGTCCAGTTGCCAGAGGATCAACATCTGCTGCTGGGCGTAGGACAGTGGAATCCGTGCAACGTCATGACGGGTTTCGGTGATCGGCAGCAGCCTGAAGCTCTGCCCGCTCTCGCTCATTTTCTGCAGGATCTGGCGGCGCTGTTCCAGCGGCAGGCCGACGAAGCGCCGGGCAATCCGTTGTGCTGTGGTCTTGTCCATCTCAGGCCTCCGCCATTTCGTTCATCATGCGTTCGATGTCGGACAGCCCGTCATCGGTCAAGGCCAGGCCCGCGTCTTCAAATGCTTGGGAAAATTCGTTCAATTGCGGTTTCTCGAAAATAAGTCGCAGAGGAATGTCGATGCCAAGACCCGAATGAATCCTGGAGATCACCTGGGCCGCCAGCAGGGAATGGCCGCCCAGCTCGAAGAAGTTGTCGTGCAGGCCCACCCGCTCGACCTGCAGCACCTCGGCCCAGATCGCCGCCAGTTGCTGCTCACGCTCGCTGCGTGGGGCCACATAGTCCTGCTGCCAGAGACTCGGGTCCGGCTTGGGCAGGGCCTTGCGATCGAGCTTGCCGTTGGGGGTCATGGGCATCTGCGCCAGCACCAGCAGGTGCGCCGGGACCATGTAGTCCGGCAGGCCGGCCTTGAGGTAGTCGCGCAATTGCCCGCGCAGAACCTGCTGGGTGGCCGCGTCGGCCAGGGCCAGCGCCGGGTCGTTGGGCACCAGGTAGGCCGCCAGCTGCTTGCCCGACGGCCCGTCGATGTCGATCACCAGGGCCTCGCGCACCTGCACATGCTCCTGCAGGCGCGCCTCGATCTCGCCCAGCTCGATGCGGAAGCCACGGATCTTCACCTGGTGGTCGATACGCCCCACGTACTCGATCAGGCCCTCGTCGCGATAACGGGTGACATCGCCGGTGCGGTACAGCCGACCACCACCCTGCTCGTCGAACGGGTCCGGGATGAAGCGTTCGGCGGTCAGCGCCGGACGCTGGTGGTAACCACGAGCCAACAGCGCTCCGCCGATCAGCAGTTCGCCACTGCCGCCCTGCACCGCCGGATTGAACGCCGCATCGAGGATGTACATGCGCCGTGCGCCCAGTGGTCGGCCGATCGGCATCAGCACCGGCCGGGGCAACTCGCCGCGCACGTAGGGCCCGCACTCCAGGTAACTGGCGGTAATGGTGGTTTCGGTCGGGCCATAGGTGTTGAGCAGGCGGATAGGTTCGAGGCCTGCCTGCTTCCACAGGCCGATGCCCTCGGCCGGCATCGCCTCGCCGGTGGCGCTGACCTGGCGCAGCGCACCGAAGTCACGCAACCCCAGGCGACAGAAGTCCTGGGCCAGCAGGTACCAGTAGGCGGTGCTCAGGTCGGCCACGGTGATGCCCGAACGCAGCACCTCGCGCTGGAAGGTGGTGCTGTCCCAGACCTCGTTGCCACGCACCACCACACCCGCCCCACGGCACAGGGCCGGGAACAGTTGCTCGACGAAACCGTCGAAGTTCAGGGTGGAGAACAGCAGCACGCGGTCCTGCGGCACCAGGCGGAAGTACTCGATGGCCACCTGGCAGTGAGCGCTCAGGGCGTGGTGTTCGATGGCGACGCCCTTGGGCTTGCCGGTGGAACCGGAGGTATAGATCACATAGGCCAGGTTGTGCAGTTGGGCCGGGCTCGCCAGCGGCTGCTCGTCGTAACCCTGCAGCCAGTCCCCGGCCTGGTCCAGGCACAGCACCGGCAACCCCGCCGGCAGCGGCAACCGCGCCAGCAGCGGGCTGTGGCTGAGCAGCAGGCGAATGTCGCTGTCCTGCATCATGTAGGCCAGGCGATCCTCGGGGAATTCCGGGTCCAGGGGCACATAGGCGCCGCCGGCCTTGAGGATCGCCAGCAGCCCGACCACCATGTCCAGCCCGCGATCGACCGCGATACCCACCGCCACTTCCGGGCCGACGCCCATGTCCCGCAGCTTGCGGGCCAGGCGGTTGGCCTGGCCTTCCAGTTCGCGATAGCTCAACTGCTGCTCGCCAAAAACCAGCGCCACCGCCTCGGGAGTGCGTTTTGCCTGGGCCTCGATCAGTTGGTGCACGCACTGCTCGGCCGGGTAATGACCCTCGATCCGGCTCCAGTCCTGCAACACCCGCTGCGTTTCCCGGGCATCGAGCAGCGGCAGTTCGGCGACCGCCTGCTCCACACCATCACTGACAAGGGCCTGCAACAGGTTGCGCCAATGGCCGGCCAGGCGCTCGATGGTGCCCGCGTCGAACAGCGCGGTGGCATAGGTCAGCGATGCGCGCAGGCCCTCCTCGCTTTCGAAGGTGTCCAGGGTCAGGTCGAACTGGGCGGTATGGCTGCCGCTGTCCAGTGCCTCGACCTCGAGGCCCGGCAAGGGTCGCACCGCGCCCTTGAGTTCGGTCTGGTGGTTGTACATCACCTGGAACAGCGGGCTGTGGCTCAGGCTGCGCTCCGGCTGCAGGGCCTGCACCAGGTGTTCGAAAGGCAGGTCCTGGTGAGCCTGGGCGCCCAGGACCGCCTGCCTGACCTGCTGCAGCAACTGGTCGAAGCGGGTATGCAGGTCGAACTCGGCACGCAGTACCTGGGTGTTGACGAAGAAGCCGATCAACCCTTCGGTTTCCACCCGGCCGCGGTTGGCCACCGGCACGCCGACGCGAATGTCGTTCTGCCCCGAATGCCGATGCAGCACGGCCTGGAACGAGGCCAGCAGCAACATGAACAGGGTCACGCCCTGCTGCCGGGCGATGCCCTTGAGCCCCTGGACCAGCGCACGATCCAGTTCGACCTGGGTACGGGCACCGGCATGGCTCTGCAACGATGGCCGTGGCCGATCGGTCGGCAGTTCCAGCACCGGCTGCTCACTGCCCAGCTGATCGCTCCAGTAGGCCAGTTGCCGGGCCTGCTCGCCAGCTTCCATCCAGTCGCGCTGCCAGTGGGCATAGTCGGCGTACTGGAAGGGCAACGGCTTGGGTTGCGGCCGTTGGCCCTGGCTGAAGGCCACATAGGCCTCGATCAGCTCATCGACCATGATCGGCATCGACCAGCCGTCGGAGACGATGTGGTGCAGGGTCACCACCAGCACATGGCGTTCGTCGCCAAGGCGCAGCAGCCGGGCACGCAGCAACGGCCCCTGCTGCAGGTCGAAGGGTGTCAGCACTTCACGGTCGATGCGTGTCATCAGGGCCGCGGCATCGATATCGCCCAGCACCTCGACCGGCAGATCGAAGGCCGCTGCCGGATGCACCACCTGGACTGCCTCGCCATCGCGTTGGGCAAAGGTGGTGCGCAGGCTCTCGTGCCGCTCGACCAGCGCCTCGAAACTGCGGCGCAGCGCCTGCGGGTCGAGGCGACCGTTCAGGGCCAGGGCGGCCGGAATGTGATAGGCGCTGTTGTCCGGCTCCAGTTGCCAGAGGAACCACTGGCGCTGCTGGGCATAGGACAGCCGCAAAGGCGTCTGGCGATCGACGGCGACAAACGCCGGCGCAGAGGTGCCGCCCCCCTGCCCGGCACTCTCGGCGAAAGCGGCCAGGTCACGGGTCTCGAACAGGCTGCGCAGTTCCACGTCGATACCCAGCACCTGCCGTGCCCGGGCGATCACCTGGGTCGCCAGCAGCGAGTGACCGCCGAGTTCGAAGAAGTTGTCGCCCAGCCCCACCCGTTCGACCTTGAGCACTTCGCTCCAGATCGCCGCCAGTTGCTGCTGCAGCAGACTGCGCGGCGCGACATAGGCCTGCTGCAACAGCGCGGTGTCGGGAGCCGGCAGGGCCTTGCGGTCGAGCTTGCCGTTGGCGGTCAATGGCAAGGCCGGCAACAGCATCAGGTGGGCCGGGACCATGTAGTCGGCCAGATGCCGTTTCAGGTAGTCGCGCAGCGTCCCTCGCCACGCGGCCTGGCGCTCGGCATCGACCAGCAGGGTCGCATCGCTCGGTACCAGGTAGGCCGCCAGTTGTCCGTCCAGGGCCAGCACCGCGGCCTCGCGGACCTGATCATGCCCCTGCAACCGCGCTTCGATTTCCCCCAGCTCGATGCGGAAGCCGCGGATCTTGACCTGCTGGTCGCGGCGGCCGATATAGTCGACCACCCCGTCGCTGCGCAGGCGTGCCAGGTCGCCGGTGCGATACAGCCGCCCTCCCTGCGGATCGAAAGGGTTGGCGACGAAACGCGTGGCCGTCAGCCCCGCCTGGTTCAGGTAACCACGCGCCAGGCCGGCACCGGCGACATACAGCTCGCCGATGCAACCCGGCGGTGTCAGGTTCAGGGCATCATCCAGCAGGTACCAGGACAGGTCGACGATCGGCTCGCCGATCGGGCTGCCCGCCGACTGGTCGAGGTCGGCCAGCGACAACGGCCGGTAGGTCACGTGCACGGTGGTTTCGGTGATGCCGTACATGTTGACCAGGGTCGGCGCGCGCTCGCCAAAACGTTCGAACCAGGGGCGCAGGCTCTGCACCTCCAGGGCTTCGCCACCGAAGATCACCTGGCGCAGCGCCAGTTCGCGCGGCGACGCCAGCGCCACCGCCATCAGCGACTTGAAGGCCGAGGGGGTCTGGTTGAGCACCGTCACTTGCTCGTCGCACAGCAATGCATGGAAGGCCTCGGGCGAACGGCTGACCGCGTACGGCACCACCACCAGCCGGCCACCATGGAGCAGGGCGCCGAAGATTTCCCAGACCGAAAAATCGAAGGCGTAGGAGTGGAACAGCGTCCAGCTGTCCTGGCTGTCGAAGCCGAACCAGTGCCGGGTGGCGTCGAACAGGCGCAGCACGTTGCTGTGGGGCAGCAGCGCCCCTTGGGTTTGCCGGTGGAACCGGAGGTGTAGATCACATAGGCCAGGTTATCGACATCGACCCGGACCCGCGGGTTATCCTCGCAACCATCCGCCCCGGCGCTCCCCAGATCCAGGCACTCGACCTCAGCCGGCACCGGCAGACGCTCCAGCAGATGCCCCTGGGCCAGCAGCAGTTTCAGGCCGCTGTCATCGATCATGTGACGCAGGCGTTCCTCGGGATAGGCCGGGTCCAGCGGTACATAGGCACCACCGGCCTTGAGCACCGCGAGCAGGGCCACGATCATTTCCAGCGAACGCTCGGCCGCGACGCCTACCCGCACGTCGGCGCCCACGCCACGGGCGATCAGCCGATGGGCCCAGCGGTTGGCCCGGGCATTGAGTTCGGCATAGGTCAGCCGCTCGCCGGCACAGACCACGGCGACCGCATCGGGACGCCGCTCGGCCTGGTCCTCGATCAACTGATGCAGGCAGCGCCCGACCGGATGCACCTGCGGGGCCGGATTCCAGCGCGCCAGCACCTGCTGCTGTTGCGCCGCATCGAGCAACGGCAATTCGGCGATGCGCTGGCGCGGATCGCTGACGATCGCCCGCAGCAGGCTCGCCCAGTGCTGTAGCAAGGCCTCGACGGTCGCCGGCTCGAACAGGTCGATGGCGTACTTGAACACGGCCTCGATGCCATGGGCCTGCTCGCTGGTGTCGAGCACCAGGTCGAACTGGGCGGTCTGGCTCTGCCATTGCAGCGGCTCGATCCGCAGGCCGTCCAGATCGGTGCCGGACTTGAGCCGACTCTGCGCCTGGTGATTGAACATCACCTGGAACAGTGGACTGTGGCTCAGGTTGCGGCCCGGCTCCAGGGCCTCGACCAGTTGTTCGAAGGGCAGGTCCTGGTGGGCCTGGGCCTGCTGCACGGTCTGCCAGACCTGGCGCAGCAGCTGCTCGAAGGTCTGTTGCCCATCGACCTCGGCCCTGAGCACCTGGGTGTTGACGAAGAAGCCGATCAGGCGCTCGATCTCCGGCCGCTCGCGATTGGCCACCGGCACGCCAACCCGGATATCGGCCTGGCCGGTGTAACGATGCAACAGGGCCTGGAACGAGGCGAGCAGCACGCTGAACAGGCTGACGCTCTCGCGTCGGGCCAGGGCCTTGAGCCCATCGCCGAGGGCCGGTTCCAGGGTCAGGTTGCAGCTCGCCCCGGCAAAACTGCGGGACACGGGACGCGGATGATCGGTCGGCAACTCCAGCACCGGCTGTTCGCCGCCGAGTTGCTGCTGCCAGTAGGCCAGTTGACGCTCCTGCTCCCCCGCCTCCATCCAGTGGCGTTGCCACAACGCATAGTCGGCATACTGGATCGGCAGGGCCGGCAGCTCCAGGGTCAACCCCTGGCTGAGGCTCTGATAGCACTGCACCAGCTCTTCGATCATCACCTGCAGCGACCAGCCATCGGCGACGATGTGGTGCAACGTCAGCACCAGCACGTGCTCGTCGTCCGCCACCCGCAACAACGCGGCCCGCATCAGCGGGCCATTGCGCAGGTCGAAGGGGGCCTGGCCGTGCTCGAGCACGAACGCCTGGACCTGCGCGTCGCCCGCGCCGGCCGCCAGGCGCTCGACCGGCAACTCGAAGGTGCCGGCCGGCAGCACCACCTGCAGCGGCTGCCCGTCGGTCTCGGTGAATACCGTGCGCAGGGGCTCGTGACGCGCCACCAGGGCCTGCAGGCTGCCCTGCAGCGCCGTCACATCGAGCCGACCCTGCAGGCGCAGGGCCATGGCAATGTTGTACGCCGCGCTGTGCGGCGCCCATTGCCAGAGGAACCACTGGCGCTGCTGAGCGTAGGACAGGCGCAGCGGCTCATCGGCCGCGCGCTTGAACACCGGCGCGATCTCGAACAGGTTGATGCCCTTCTGCCTGAGCAGAGCGGCCAACCCCTTTCGCTGCATCGCCGAAAGTTGCCCTACCGACTCGATTAACTCCTGCACGCGTTGTTCCCTCTTACAAAAATCAGTCAAGAAACCGGTCAGGAAACCAGTTTTTCCAGATCATCGAGGGATAGACGTTTGAGGGCCTCCAGCGATTTAGCCAATTCATCCTGAGCAGGCGACAAACCACCGCGCAGGGCCTCGATGCGTTCGCAGAAGGCAAGTAGCGTCTGCGCCGCGAACAACTCCTTGAGCGCGACCTTGTCACCCAGGCGCTCGGCAATCCGCGTCACCACCAGGGTCGCCAGCAACGAATGGCCACCCAATTGGAAGAAGTTGTCGCCCAGGCCCACCCGCTCGACCTCCAGCACCTCCTGCCAGAGCTTGGCGACCTCGCGCTGCAGTTCCGTCTGCGGCGCCTGGTAGTGCGTCTGCAACGGGTTGCCGCCCAGGGCGATCAGCGCCTGGCGATCGAGTTTGCCGTTGGGGGTCAGCGGCAAGGCGTCGATCAGGTGCAGGTGGCTCGGCACCATGTGCGCCGGCAATTGCCCGGCCAACGTATTGCGCAGGCCGTCGACAAAGGCTCGCGCATCATCACCGGCCTGCGTCGCCACGACGTAGCCGTGCAGGTGCTTGCCCGCCGCACCGTCCTGGGCCAGGACCACCGCCTCGCGCACTGCCGGCTGTTGCAGCAGGCGTGCCTCGACTTCGCTCAGCTCGATACGGAAGCCACGGATCTTCACCTGGTGGTCGGCCCGCCCGATGTATTCGATCTGCTCCCGCTCGCCCTGGCGCACCAGGTCGCCGGTGCGGTACAGACGGTCGCCAGCGGCGCCGAACGGGTTCGGCACATAACGTTCGGCGGTCAGCCCCGGCCGCATCAGGTAGCCACGGGTCACCCCGGCACCGGCCAGGTACAACTCCCCCGCCACCCCTGCCGGCACCGGCAGCAACTGGCTGTCGAGCAGGTAGGCGTCAGTGTTGTCCAGCGGCCGGCCGATGTTCGCCGAGCCCCGGGCGCTGCGCAGGGTGAAGGTCGAGTAGGTGGTGTCTTCCGAGGGCCCGTACAGGTCGTAGACCTGGCTGACCGCCGTGCTGGCATACAGGCTGTCCACCAGCGTCTGTTTCAGGGGCTCGCCGGCCAGGTTGATGGTGCGCACCGACGCCGGGATCTGCCCGGCACGCTGCAGCGCAGCGATCGCCGACGGCACGGTGTTGATCAGCCTGACCCGCTCGCGCTGCGGCAGGTCGGCCAGGGCCAGGGCGTTGTCCGCCAGCACCAGGTAGCCGCCCGCGGCGAGGGTGACGAAGATCTCCCACACCGACAGGTCGAAGCAGATCGACGTCGAGGCCAGCACCCCACGCAACTGTTCGATGCCATAAACCCCAACGGACCACTGGATCAGCGCCGCCAGGTTGCCGTGACTGATCGCCACGCCCTTGGGCTTGCCGGTGGAGCCGGAGGTGTAGATGACATAGGCCAGGTTCTGCGGCTGGAGCGAAACGGCGGGAGCCTGGGCTGGATAGGCCTGCAGCCAGTCCTCGCCCTCCTCCACCAGCAGCACCTGCGACGACAGATTCCGGGGCAGGTATTGCAGCAGGCGCGGCTCGCTCAAGAGCACCGTCGCGTGGCTGTCCTCCAGCATGTGCAGCAGACGCTCCTGCGGATACTCGGGGTCCAGTGGCACATAGGCGCCGCCGGCCTTGAGGATCGCCAGCAGGCTGACGATCATCCGTGGGGTGCGGCTCAGGCAGACACCGACCCGCACTTCCGGCCCTACGCCGAGTTCGCGCAGCTTGTGGGCCAGGCGATTGGCACTGCGATCCAGGCTGGCGTAGTCCAGTTCGCGCCCGGCGAACAGGATCGCCGGCGCCTGCGGCTGGGCCAGTACCTGGGCATCGATCCGGGTGACCACGTCGCGCGAATCCACCGCGGTGACGGTACCCTTGCCCCAGTCCAGCGCCGCCTGGCGTGGCTCGCCGGCCAACAGTTCCAGGTTGCCCAGTGCCTGCTGCGGCGCGGCCATGAAGGCCCGCAGCAGGTGCTCGAGCTCACGCCCCAGGCGCGCCACGGTCGGTGCGTCGAAGCAGGCCCGATCATAGCTCAGTTCCAGGTTCAGCTCGGTGCCGGTCACGGCCACCAGCGTCAGTGGGTAGTTGGTCTGTTCCTGACGGCTGATGGCCGAGAATGCAAGACCCGTACCCGAAGCCTGGCCGAGCGCCTCGGCCATCGGGTAGTTCTCGAACACCAGCAGACTGTCGAACAGCCCGCCCGCACCGAGCCCGGCCCAGCGCTGGATATCGTACAGCGGCGTATGCTCGTGCTCACGCAACGCCAGGTTGAGGTCCTGTACCTGTTGCAGCCAGGCCACCACCGGAATCTGCGCCGAGGGCGAGGCCGCCACCGGCAGGGTGTTGATGAACAGGCCGATCTGCTGCTCCACCCCGGCCAGATCGGTTGGCCGCCCCGCCACGGTGGCCCCGAAGGCCACGCAGTCCTGGCCGGTGTAACGCTGCAGCAGCACCAGCCAGGCGGCCTGTACCAGGGTGTTGAGGGTGACCTTGTGCTCGCGGGCGAAGCGATTCAGGTCGGCGGTAAGAGCTGCGCCAAAACCATGCTCATGCTCGCCATGCCCGACAGCCAGCGCCTGTCGGCTAACGACGGCATTGGCCAGTCGGGTCGGCTCCTGCAGGTCGGCCAGCGCCGATGCCCAGAATGCCTGGCTGACACGGGCATCACGCTGGCCGAGCCATTCGATGTAGTCACGGTAACGGCCGGCACCCCGGCTAATGGTGGCTCCCGCATAACGCTGAAGCACCTCGCCGAACAATTGCGACGTACTCCAACCGTCCATCAGGATGTGGTGGCTGGTGTAGATCAGGTGATAATCACTGGTACTGGTGCGCACCAGGGTCACGCGCAACAGAGGGGCATGCCCCAGTTCAAAACCGGTCGCCAGGTCATCTTGCGCCAGTTGATCGAGGGCCGTCGGCAGATCACCGCGCTCGCGCCAGTCATGCACCACCAGCGGCATTTCGACCTGGCGTCGCACGATCTGCAACGGGGCGGCCAACTCCTGCGGCCAGACGAACACCGAGCGCAATACCTCATGGCTGTCCAGGCCCTGCTGCCAGGCAGCGCGGAACGACTCGACATCCAGTCCCCGCACATCGGCCCGCAACTGGTTGGTGTAGGCCGCGCCGTCCGGTTCGTCGAGCGCATGGAACAGGATGCCCTGCTGCATCGGCGACAGCGGGTAGATGTCCTCGATATCCGCCATGGCCACCGGCAGGCGCTGCAGTTGCGCCGAAGTCAGCTTCACCAGCGGGAAGTCGGACGGCGTCACGCCCAATTGGCCGCCCTGGCTGCAATGCTCGACCAGGCGCGCCAGTTCCTGCTCATAGGCCCGGGCCAGGGCCTCGATGGTCGACGGCTGGTACAGCGCACGACTGAACCCCCAGTCCAGTTCCAGCTCGCCATCGAACACCTGGCCGTTGAGGCTCAGCCAATTGGCCGGCCGTTCCTCGGCCTGGTTGGCGCCGCTGCTTTCGCCGCTGGGCACGAACAGCGCCCCTTCGGCCTGGTCGAAGCTGCCGTCGAACTGGCCGAGGTAGTTGAAGGTCACCCGGGCTTCGGGCAGGGCCTGCAGTTGGCGGGCGAAATCCGTGTCCGCCAGGTAGCGCAGCAGGCCATGGCCAATGCCCTTGTTCGGCACCGCTCGCAGTTGCTCCTTGATCGCACGGATAGAACCGCCCGGATCGGCCTGCGGAGTCAGGCGGACCGGAAACAGACTGCTGAACCAGCCGACCGTACGACTCAGGTCGAGGTCGTCGAACAGGTCCTCGCGACCGTGGCCTTCCAGCTGGATCAGCACCGACGGCTGCCGGCTCCAGTCACAAAGCACCCGGGCCAGGGCGGCCAGCAGCAGGTCGTTGATCTGGGTGCGGTAGGCCGCCGGGGCAACGCTGAGCAGTTGCCGGGTCAGTGCCTTGTTCAGCCGCGAGGTGGCGTGGCCGATGCCGGGGAGCGGGTTCTCCAGATGGTCGTTGGGCAGTTGCGCAGCGGCACCGTCCAGGTTGTCCAGCCAGTAATCAGCCTCGGCCGCCAGCGCCTCGCTACGCGCATGGGCCTGCAGGCGCTCGCCCCAGAGCTGGAACGCAGTGCTCTTGGCCGGCAGTTGCACGGCGCGACCGGTAGCGATGGCGGCGTAGGCACTCTGCAGATCCTCGAGCAGTATCCGCCAGGACACGCCGTCGACCACCAAGTGATGGATCACCAGCAGCAGGCGTTGCTCCCCCTCGGGCAGGTGCACCAGCAGTGCACGCAACAGCGGGCCGTCTTCGAGGTCGAGACTGCGCTGGGCTTCATCGGCCAAGGCGCCGAGCCCGGCGACATCCTCCAGCTCCCGCGACCACAGGACACTGGCGCCGGTGGAGCGATAACGCGCCTGCCATTGTCCAGCCTGCTCGACGAAGCTCAGGCGCAAGGCATCGTGATGCTCCAGCAGACTGGCCAGCGCCGCCTCCAGGTGGGTGGCCTCCAGTGCCAGCAACGGCTTGAGCATCACCGACTGGTTCCAGTGCTGGCGCTGGGCAATGTCCATATCGAAGAAGCGCGCCTGGATCGGCAGCAACGGTTGTTCGCCACTGATCCGCCGCGGTGCCTCGGCAACCGTCTTCTTCTCGATCAATTTGGCCACCGCTGCCAGTTGCGCGATGGTCTGCTTCTCGAATAATTGCTTGGGACTGAGCTTGAGCCCCTGGCGCTTGGCCCGAGCGATGATCTGCAGACTGAGGATCGAGTCGCCGCCCAGCTCGAAGAAGTTGTCGTGGCGACCGACGCGTTCGAGCTTGAGCACATCGGCCCAGACCGCGGCCAGTTTCTCCTCGATCTCCCCCTCCGGAGCAGCGTATTGCTGCTTGACCGGACCCGGCTTGGGCAGCGCCCGCTTGTCCAGCTTGCCGTTGGCGGTCAACGGCAGCTGTTCCAGCAGCAGGATCTGCGCCGGCACCATGTAGTCGCTGAGGCACGCCTGCAGACGCTGGCGCAGGTCTTCGACCTGTAACACCACGCCGGCCGCCGGCACGCAGTAGGCCACCAGTTGCAGGCGCGCGGCGTCGTCTTCCATCGGCAGCGCCAGCACCGCCGCCTGGGCGATGGCGTCGAAGCCCTGCAGCAACCGGGCGATTTCCCCGGGCTCGACACGGTAACCCCGGATCTTCACCTGGTCGTCGTTGCGCCCCATGAACTCCAGCAGGCCCTGGCGGTTGCAGCGCACCCGGTCACCGCTGCGGTAGGCCCGGCTGCCCGGCTCGCCAAAAGGATCCGGCAGGAAGCGTTCGGCGGTCAGCCCCGGCTGCCCGAGATACCCCAGGGCAACGCTGGCGCCACCGATGTACAGCTCGCCCGGTACCTGCGCAGCGGCGATGTTGAGCACGTCGTCCAGTACCAGGGTCCGGGCAGCGGGCAGCGGCTGGCCGAGGGCGATGCCACGCTCCAGCGACGCGTCGGTGAGCACTTCGTGAGTCAGCACGCCCACGGTGGTTTCACTGGGCCCGTAGTGGTTGATGAAGCGGCAGGCCGGCTTCAGTTCGCGCACCTGGCGCACCAGTGCCGGCGCGCAGGCCTCACCACCGACGATCAGCGCATGTTCGGGCAGGACGTCCGCCGGCCGACCGCCCTGCAGCAGGGCCGACAGATGCCCGGGAACGATTTTCAGGATGCCGACCCGATGTTCGCTCATGTATTGGGCAAAGCCGTCCGGGTCAAAGCCCAGGGCCTCGGGCAGCACATGCAGGGTACGACCGCCGCACAGGGCGCCGAACAGCATGGTGTGCCCCAGGTCGGCGGCGATGGTCGAGACCAGTGCCATGCTGGCGCCTGGCGCCAGGTCCAGGCGTTGCGTCAGGCCCTGGACGTAACTGGCCAATGCGCCATGGCTGACCAGCACCCCCTTGGGCTGGCCGGTGGAGCCGGAGGTGTGGATCACGTAGGCCGCGGACTGCGCCGACAACTCCAGCGATGGCGCAGCGGCTGGCTGTTCGTCCCAGTCCGCCGGGGTGAAGGCCTGCGCGCCGCATCCGGACGGTACCAGGCCGGCGAGCCGTGCATCGCCTGCGGCGCACAACAGCAGACGTGTCCCGGCCCGTTCGAGCATCTGCCGCAGACGTGTATCCGGGGCCTTGGTGTCGAGCGGCATGTACACCGCACCGGTCTTGAGAATGGCCAGCAGGCTGGTCAGCCAGTCCAGCGAACGCTCCATCAGCACCGCGACCGGCTCGCCAATGCCCACACCCCGCGCACGCAGGTGGTGGGCCAGGCGGTTGGCGGCCTGGTCCAGTTCGGCGAAACTCAAGGTCTGCTCCAGGCAACGGGCCGCCAGCGCCTCGGGCTGGCGACGAACCTGGGCGTCCCAGTGCCGCAGCACCAGCGGCGCGGGCTCCGGGCTGGCGGCCGGCAGTGATGGAACCGGCTGATTCAGGCTGAACAGCGGTGCCTGCGGCGCCTGCAGCAAGGCATCGAACAGCGCCAGCAGCGCCGGTACGAAACCCTCGACCGTCGCGTGCCGGTAGAGGTCGCTGGCATAGGTCAGCTCGCCATGGATCAGCGTACCGTCATCGGTGATATCCAGGGCCAGGTCGAAGTGCGTACCGTCCTTGTGCAGTGGGTATTCCGCCACGCTCAGACCCGGCAACTGCATCGAGCGCTGCTTCTGCATGCCGACGTTCTGGTTGAACTTGGCCTGGAACAGCGGGTTGTGATCCAGGTTGCGCTCAGGTGCCAGGGCATCCACCAGTTGCTCGAACGGCAACTCCTGGTGCGCCTGGGCACCGAAACTGCTTTCGCGCAGGTGGCCCAGCAGTTCAAGGAAACTCTGGCGCTCGTCGACCTCGCAACGCAGCACCTGGGTGTTGACGAAAAAGCCGATCAGGCCTTCGACTTCCGGGCGGCCGCGGTTCGCGTTCGGCACGCCGACACGGATGTCGCGCAGGCCGGACTGGCGCGAAAGAAACAGCGAATAACCGCCCAGGACCAGCATGAACAGGCTGATGCCCTGGCCGCGGGCGAAGGCATTGAGTTGCCGCGAGCGCTCGACGCCGAAGTCGAACTTCAGGGTCCGGCCCTCGAAACTCTGCGCCGGCGGCCGTGGGAAATCGGCGGCAACGTCCAGCAGCGGCTGCTCGTCGCCCAGTTGCCGACGCCAGTAGTCCAACTGCCGCTCACCCTCGCCGGCCTCCAGCCAGCTGCGCTGCCAGATCGCATAGTCGGCGTACTGCAACGGCAGGGGCGCCAGGCCCGGCTCGCGTCCCTGGCTGAACGCCTGGTAGGCCTGGACGAACTCCCTGACCATCACGTCCATCGACCAGCCATCGGAAACGATGTGGTGCATGCTCACCACCAGCACCCACTCGTCCGCGGCCAGCCGGATCAGGCTGGCCCGCAGCAATGGTCCGTTGAGCAGGTCGAAGGGTCGCGCGGTGATCGCCCTCACCCGCTCGGCCAGCTCGGCCTCACGTGTCTCGCTGGCGCAACCCGACAGGTCCAGCCTGCTCAGCGGCACGCCCAGGTGGCCGAGGATCACCTGGCAGGGTTGCTCGCCGTCGACCTGGAACACCGTGCGCAGGACTTCATGACGCAAGGCGATATGCTCGAAGGCGCGCTGCAGGGCCGATTCGTCAAGCCGACCCTGCAGGCGCAGACCGGCGGCCATGTTGTAGGCGGCGCTGCCGGGGTCGAGCTGCCAGAGGAACAGCAGGCGCTGCTGGGCATAGGACAAGGGGATCCGCGCCACCTCATGGCGGCTGACCGGCATCGGCAACAGGCTGAAATCCTTGCCCTCCTCGCTCAGCTTCGCCAGGAACTGCCGACGCTGCGCCAGGGGCAGGCCGATGAATCGTTTGGCGATACGTACCGCAGGGTTGCCACTCATGCTCCAAACTCCTCCAACGAACTCATGAACTGTTCCATGTCGGCCCAGTCGTTATCTGCAGCGCCCTGCGCCAGCGTCGCCAACTCGGCGGCCAGTTCGCTCAGCAGGGGTTTCTCGAACAGGCTGCGCAGCGGCAGGCTGACCTCCAGACGGGTCTTGACCCGGGCGATCACCTGGGCCGCGAGCAATGAATGGCCACCCAACTCGAAGAAGTGGTCGTCGAGCCCGACCCGGGGTACCTGCAGCACCTCTTCCCAGATAGTCGCCAGGCAACGTTCGGTCTCGGTCTGCGGCTCGCGGTAGCTGGCCTGCAACTGGCTCGGATCGGGCACCGGCAGGGCCTTGCGGTCCAGCTTGCCGCTGGGGGTCAGCGGCATCCGCGGCAACACCAGCAGGTGCGAGGGGATCATGTAGTCCGGCAGGCGGCCCTGCAGGGAGGCCTTGACCTCAAGCCGCCAGAGGCTCTGCTGCGCCGGTTCCAGGGCCTGGTCGGGCACCAGGTAGCCGACCAGTTGCGTGCCTCCGGCCAAAGGCAGGGCCAGTACCGCGGCTTCCCGCACGCCGGGACATTGCAGCAGGCGCGACTCGACTTCACCCAGCTCGATACGAAAACCGCGGACCTTGACCTGATGGTCGACCCGCCCGATGTATTCCACCGCGCCATCCTCGCGCAGGCGCGCGCGGTCACCGGTGCGGTAAAGCCGTTCACCCGGGGTGAAGGGATCGGCGATGAAACGCTCGGCACTGAGGGCCGGCTGGCCCTGGTAGCCGCGAGCCAACCCCGGCCCGCCGATGTACAACTCGCCGACAGCACCCCGGGGCAGCAGTTCGAGGTCGCCATCGAGCACCAGCAGGCGCCGCCGGGCCAGGCCGAAACCGATGGGCACGCCGCGCCAGGACACCGCTTCAGCCGACAGCCCGGTGCAGTCATAGGTGCTGGAGACCACGGTCGCCTCGGTCGGGCCATAGGTATTGACCAGGCGCACGCCGCCCAACCCGGCCTGCGGCCACAGACGCAGGCCGTCGACGGCCATGGCCTCGCCGCCGATGTGGATCTGGCGCAGGGCGCCATAACCGGCGGGTGGGCGGGTCGCCCAGTCCTGCACCAGCAGGTGCCAGTAGGCGGCCGGCAGGTCGGCCAGGGTGATGCCATGGCGCAGGATCGCCTCGTGTAGCGTGGCGCTGTCCCACAACCGTTCATCACGCAGCACCACGCAGGCGCCCAGGCTCAGCGGCGGGAAGAACTGCTCGACAAAACCGTCGAAACTGCTGGTGGCGAACTGTAGAACCCGGTCGCTCG
The DNA here is from genome assembly GCF_055390395.1 of Pseudomonas sp. Tof1. Taxonomy (NCBI): domain Bacteria; kingdom Pseudomonadati; phylum Pseudomonadota; class Gammaproteobacteria; order Pseudomonadales; family Pseudomonadaceae; genus Pseudomonas; species Pseudomonas sp. Tof1. The sequence goes on from NZ_AP024344.1 coordinate 4,921,408, forward strand.
CCAGCAACTCACTGTACTCCGTAGCCCGGGCGACGAATTCCGCCAGTGCCTGGTGGCTGATACCGACGCCCTTGGGCCGTCCGGTGGAACCCGAGGTGTAGATGACATAGGCCAGCGACTGCGGGGCCGGCGCCAGTTCCAGATCGGCCTGGGCATAACCGCCATCATTGATCCGGTCCTGGCACAGGGCCTCGACATCGCCCAGCGGTGGCAGCCCATCCAGCCACTGGCTGTGGGTCAACAGCAGTTTCAGGCCACTGTCCTGCAGCACATGGGCCAGACGCGCCGGCGGCATCTGCGGGTCCAGCGGTACATAGGCACCGCCCGCCTTGAGTACCGCCAGAATGGCCACGGCCAGGTCCAGTGTGCGGCCGATCGCCAGCCCCACCAGCACTTCCGGGCCGACACCGTGACCACGCAGCAGGTGTGCCAGGCGGTTGGCCCGGCGATTCAGTTCGGCATAGCTCAGGCTCGGCGCCTGGGCAGCGTCGGCCAGGATCAGCGCGGTAGCGTCGGGAGTACGGCGGGCCTGGGCCTCGAACAACTGCACCATCGACAACGGGCTGTCCGCGGGTACCTCCCTCTCGTCACCACGGCCCAGCAGGTCGGCGACTTCCTCTGCCGCCAGCATCGGCAACTGGCCGATCGGCTGCTGCGGATCGCGGCACACGGCGACCAGCAGGTTGCGCCAGTGGCCGGCCAGGCGTTCGATGGTCGCGCCGTCGAAAATATCGGTGGCATAGGTGAACGCGGCAAACAGTTGCTCGCCCTCCTCGCGGGTTTCCAGCATCAGGTCGCTGGCGGCCGCATGCTGGCGGCCCTGCCCGACGCCCTGTTCCTCGTCCAGAAGGGCAACCCGCAGCCCGCTCGCCAATTGCCGGCCCTGTACGTCGGTAACCAGAGGCTGATGGTTGAACATCACCTGGAACAGCGGGTTATGGCTCTGGCTACGGGCCGGCTGCAGGGCCTCGATCAACGCATCGAACGGCAGTTCCTGATGCGCCTGCGCGCCCGCGGCGGCCTGGCGCAGACTGTGCAGCAACTCGACGAACGGGGTCTGGCCACGGACTTCACTGCGCAACACCTGGGTGTTGACGAAAAAGCCGATCAGGCCCTCGGTCTCGCTGCGGGTCCGGTTGGCGATCAGGCCACCGACGCGGATATCGCTCTGGCCGCTGTAGCGATGCAGCAGGCTCTTGAACGAGGCCAGCAGCACCACGAACAGCGACACACCCTGACGCTGGGCCAGGGCCTTGAGCTGCTGGCGCAGGTCGCTGTCGACCCGCACTTCCAGGCGCGCACCACGATGGCTGGCCTGGGCCGGATGCGGCCGGTCGGTGGGCAGTTCGAGCACCGGATGCTCTTCCCCCAGGTGCTCGCGCCAGTAGGCCAGTTGCCGCGCCTGCTCGCCGGCTTCGAGCCAGCTGCGCTGCCACAGTGCGTAGTCACGGTAGTGCACGGCCAGGGACGGCAGCTCGGCCGTGGAGCCGGCCACGCAGGCGTCGTAGCAACGGCTGAATTCCTCGATCAGGATGTTCATCGACCAGCCGTCGGCGATGATGTGGTGCAGCGTCAGCAACAACACCTGTTCCTGTTCGGCCAGGCGCAGCAGGCGGATGCTCAGCAGGGGTCCCTGCTGCAGGTCGAACGCCTGTCCGGCCTCGTCGGCCATGATCTGCCGGGCACGGACACGACGCTGCGCCTCGTCCAGTTGCTGCAGATCGTCAACCCGTACCGTCGCCGCCCTCGCCGGGGCGACCCGCTGGAACGCCCGCTCACCGTCCTGGCCGAAGGTGGTGCGCAGGCATTCGTGCCGGGCGATCAGGGCACTGAAGGCCTGCTCCAGCGCCGCCAGGTCCAGCGGCCCCTGCAAGCGCACCGCCATCGGCAGGTTGTAGGCCGCGCTGCGGGGATCGAGCTGCCAGAGAAACCACATGCGCTGCTGGGCGTAGGACAGGCCGTCCCGCTCGGCGACACCCTCGCAGGCGGCGATGGGCAGCAGCGAAAAGTCGACCCCCTCCCGATCCATGGCAGCCAGGAAGAGACTGCGCTTGTCCTGGGGCAGCTCGATGAAACGGCGAGCGAGTTTCTGTGCGTCTTGGGGCTTCATGTGAGAGGGTCCTTGCTGATCGGCGGCACGGCCGGTGGGGCCTGGTCGTATCAACAAGGACGAACCGCCAACCCGAGGATTTAGCGTGCCGGCCGGCGGTTTCTCGGGTAGGGCGAAGGAGAGCGGTAGAAATCTGCGGATCGATGCGGCAATCGGGACGGGCGGCGTCAACCGGCGGGTTGCGAATAGCCTTCGGCCATCGCCACCACCACCTTGCGCTTGCCGGTGAATGGCGAACGGGCGTGGGCGGCGAGCATGTTGTCGAGCATCAGCACGTCGTTTTCCTGCCAGGGGAAGCTGATGGTGCATTCGTCCAGCACCCCACGCACCTCGTCGAGCAGGTCGACCTCGATGGCCGAGCCGTCACCGTAGTAGACGTTGCGCGGCAGGTCCTCCTCGTCCACCACATCGAGCAGCGTCTCGCGCACCTCGGGCTGCAGGTTGGAAACATGGAACAGGTGCGCCTGGTTGAACCAGACCATTTCCCGGGTCACCGGGTGATGCGCCACCACCTGGCACCGCTGGCGGGTACGCAACTCGCCGTCATCCTTCCACTCGCATTCGATGGCGTGGGCCCGGCAGTAGGCCTCGACCACCGCCTCGTCCTCGGTGTTGAACACCTGGCTCCAGTCCACGTCCAGGCCGTTGCCGTAGTTGCGCACGTACATCAGGCCCTTGCTGACCAGCCGTTCGCGAATCCGTGCCGGCACCCGGCGATAGACTTCCCGACTGTCACAGATCGGCGTTTCGCCACCGGTCTGGGCCGCGATCATGCTGTAGAACCAGATCTTCATCGGCCACTCGAGGGTGTAGGCCTGCTCGTTGTGCAGCGGGATGCTCTGGTGCGCCGGGTATTCGGTGGAGGTGTACACCCCCTTGGTCACGTTGCTGCGCGGAGTCGAGCCGAACTCATAGTTGAGCAGCGGGTGACCGAAAGCCGCGGCGAACTCGCGGAAGGCCTCGGCGCCGCCGACCTCGAAACCGCGCAGCAGCACACCACCAGCCCGATACAGGTGCTGGTCGATCAGCACCTTGCACTCGGCGAATGCCTCGCGCAGGTCAAGCCCGGGCTCAGGCGCCTGGATCAGCATGGGCAAGGTGCCCGAACCGGTCAGCAACGGCCGGATATCCAAACTCAACGCATTGTTCATGACGACTCTTCTCCCTTGATCCTCGGCCGCCGCCCCAACGCCCGAACGCGGGATACAGCGGGTTTCACAGGAGGGAACGGATGGTCGAGGGGGAAAATTAGCCGGTACCGGACGCCGGCTGTCGGCCGCTGAAACATTTACTTTCATATAGCCCTGCGTTTTTTGCCCGCTCATTCGTCTCATTAAGATGCAGCCGTTCGCGTAGGCAAAAGCCACGACCGGTTTTTTCGGGTGCGCGGCTCCCTCTCAGGCCCCGCACCCTCCTCCGATGTCGAGAATCCGCTTTCCATGTCCAAGAAGTCACGTTCGAAAATCTGGTTCCTGGTCCATAGCTGGCTGGCGCTACCCATCTGGTTCTTTGTCCTGATCGTCTGCGTCACCGGCACCCTGGCCGTGGTCAGCCAGGAGATCGTCTGGCTGGCCAACCCGGATATCCGCGCCAGCAAGCCTAGCGATGACGCGCCCTTGCTCAGTTACGACCAGGTACTGGCCGCCATCAAGAAGAATGAGCCCGAGTTGATCGTGCAGTCGATCCAGCGCCCGGACGAAAGCCACTTCGCCCTGCTGGCCGATATCGGCTACCCGGACGGACGTTCGGTGACGGTCTACGTCAACCCCTATACCGGGGTGATCCAGGGCATCAGCCCGCCGTTCAACTTCAAGAACTTCACCCGCGCCCTGCACGGCTGGTGGCTGGTGCCGTTCACCGACGGCTACAGCTGGGGCTGGTACCTGGTGTCGCTGCTGGGGATACCGATGCTGGCTTCGTTGATCACCGGCCTGGTGGTGTACAAACGCTTCTGGAAAGGCTTTTTCAAGCCGACCCTGCGCTTCAACCATGGGGCCCGGATCTTCTGGGGTGACTTCCATCGGTTGAGCGGTATCTGGTCGATCTGGTTCATCGCGGTAATCTCCATCACCGGCACCTGGTTCCTGATCCAGGCCATTCTCGCCGACAACCAGGTCAGCATCGCCACCCGGCCCATCCCGGCCATCATCTCCCACGACAGTGCGCCACTGATGCCCGATGGCAGACCGGCACCCCGGCTCGGTGCCGACGAGGCCCTGCGTATCGCCCAGGAGCGGGTTCCCGGCTGGACGCCAGTTTCATCAGCCTGCCGGGCAATGCCTACAGTGCCTTCGAGGTCGGCGGCCGCAGCTGGTACCCGCTGATGTACCAGACCCTGGAACTGAACCCCTACACCGGCAAGATCGAGCAGTCGCGCCTGCTGTCGGACCGTACGGGCCTGGAGTTCGTCACCGAGTCGATGCGCCCGCTGCACACCGGTGACTTCGGCGGGTTGTGGGTCAAGCTGATCTGGTTCTTCTTCGGCCTGCTGCTGAGCATGATGGTGCTCAGCGGCCTGCTGATCTGGAGCAAGCGTACCGCCCTGGCCACGCTCAATGCCCTCAAACGCGGCAACAAGGCCGAACGGGCCGAAAAGGCCAGGCCCCGTAGCGCCCTCGGCACCGAAACTCCGGAGGTCAACCTGTGAGCAAGGCTGATGCGGCACATCCGATCTCGCCCCTGAACCGCCTCTGGCACAAGTGGCGCTTTCACCTGAACATTCTGCTGGTGCTGATCCCGCTGGGCTTCATGCCGCGCTACTTCTCGGACGCGGCGCTGTTTCGTGGCGACACCGGACTGGGCCAGCACGTCCACGAGCTGCAGGCCGGGCCCTGGAGCCTGCAACTGGCCGAGCTGTGGGATGAAGCGCCGCGCCGCGATGGTCCCGCCGGCTACTTCAAGAGTTTCAATGCCACGCTCTGCGCCCAGTGCGTCGGGCAGGTCAAGGCCACCTACCTGCGCGTCGGCAAGCCCCGCAGCCTGCGGGCAGCCGGGGTGATTTTCTTCGGCACCCCCTACCGCATGGGCGCCGTCGTGCCGATCCCGCAGAACACCGCCGACGACGCCGAGCTGTGGGTCACCCTCGAAGGCTGGGACGGCTCGGTACACCAGGCCTCCGTCCCCCTGAGCAAGGCTTCGCCACAAACCATTGCCTGGCTGAAAAAACAAGGTGCCCGCCCATGAGCCCACGACCTCGCTTCCTCTCCCCACGCGTCCTGCGCCAGTCGTTGGCCGGTGGCGCACTGCTGGCAGCCGCCGCTTTCAGCCTGAATGCCTGGGCCCACAACCCGATGTGCGAGTGCAAGCAGATCGACGCCGAGCAGATCCAGTGCAAGGGCGGTTTTTCCGATGGCAGCGGCGCCGCTGGCGTCACCCTGGACGTGATCGGCTATGACGAAACCGTGCTGCTGCCCGGCAAGCTGGGCGATGACTCGACGCGGACCTTCAAGAAACCCGATGGCGACTTCTACGTGCTGTTCGACGCCGGCCCCGGCCACGTCGTGGAAGTGGACAAGGCGGACATCGAAACCCCATGAGTACATCCACCACCCAGGTCGTGCGCCCCGCCGGTGCCGGCCATGAAACCCTCTATGTGCTGCTGTTCTGCCTGATCGTGCTGCTGGTCGCCGGTTCCGTGGTGGCGCTGCACGGCGAGAAACCGGATGTCGCCGCGCTCGCGCCCCATCAACTGGACGCCCGCCGTGACCTCACGCCGGGCGAACAGGGCATCTACGCCGACCTGCGGGTCACCCTCGACGAGATCCGCCTGTTGCAGCAGGACCAGCAGGCACTGCCCTCCCCCGCACAACTGGCCGAAGAAGGTTTTGCGCCCTTCGTCCAGGATGCCAGTTCGGTCAGCCGCGGCGGCCACACCTGGCAGTTGCTGGAGCAGCATGCCTACCTCGGCCTGAGCCAGGTCACGACGACGGCCGGCTCGTTCCTGATGCGGGTGGGCAACGACACCAACGCCGCGCCGGATATCTGGCTCAGCCGCGGCAACGGCCCGGCCGCGCCCGGCGACCTCACCGACAGCGCCCTGATCGCCGCCGGCTGGCAGCAGGTGGTCGCGCAATTCGACGCCGGCGTGACCCGCCAGCACCGGCACTGAGCCGCTCCAAAGACCGTTAACCCGGAGAAGATCGTCCTCTCATGTCCATTTCAGCCCTGTTCAGCCGCCGTCGCCTGCTCCTGGCCCTGCTGCTCGCACCGCTCCTGTCGACCTTCCAGGTCCACGCCGACACCGCCAAGCGCCTGCGCATCGGCATCACCCTGCACCCCTACTACAGTTACGTCGCCAACATCGTCGGCGACAAGGCCGAAGTGGTGCCGCTGATTCCAGCCGGTTTCAACCCCCATGCCTATGAGCCACGGGCCGAGGACATCAAGCGTATCGGTACCCTGGACGTGATCGTGCTCAACGGAGTCGGTCACGACGACTTTGCCGATCGCATGATCGAGGCCAGTGAAAAACCGCAGATCCCGCTGATCGAGGCCAACGAGAACGTGCCGTTGCTGGCCGCCACCGGCATCGCCGCCCGCGGCGCCGGCAAGGTGGTCAACCCGCACACCTTCCTGTCCATCAGCGCCTCCATCGCCCAGGTCAACAACATCGCCCGCGAGCTGGGCAAGCTCGATCCGGACAACGCCAAATTCTATACCGCCAACGCCCGCGCCTACGGCAAGCGCCTGCGCCAGCTGCGCGCCGACGCCCTGGCCAAGCTGACCCAGGCGCCCAATGCCGACCTGCGAGTAGCCACCGTGCATGCGGCCTATGACTACCTGCTGCGCGAGTTCGGCCTGGAGGTCACCGCGGTGGTCGAGCCGGCCCATGGCATCGAGCCGAGCCCGAGCCAGTTGAAGAAGACCATCGACCAACTGCGCGAGCTGGATGTGAAGGTGATCTTCTCGGAACTGGACTTCCCGTCCACCTATGTCGAGACCATCCAGCGCGAGTCCGGGGTGAAGCTCTACCCGCTGTCGCACATTTCCTATGGCGACTACACCGCCGACAAGTACGAGAAGGAAATGCGCAACAACCTCGACACCGTGGTCCGGGCGATCCAGGAGGCTGGCGCATGACCGCCGCCGAGAGCATCGAGCGCGTCGCCAGCGGGCCGACCCTGGACTTCGACACGATCGGCCTGACCCTGGGCCGCACCACCATTCTCGACAACGTCAGCTTCCTAGTCCGTCCCGGCCACGTGCACGCCCTGGTCGGCCCCAACGGCGGCGGCAAGAGCTCGCTGATCAAGACCCTGCTCGGGCAGATGCCGCACCAGGGTCGCCTGAGCCTGCAATGGCAAGGCGCACCGGGCACCATCGGCTACGTTCCCCAGGCCCTGGAATTCGACCGCGGCCTGCCGATGACCGTCGACGACTTCATGGCTGCCATGTGCCAGCGTCGCCCGGCATTCCTTGGCCTGTCCCGGCATTTCGCCGGGGCCATCGGCGAGGCACTTGAGCGGGTCGGCATGCAGGACAAGCGCAAGCGGCGCATGGGCGCCCTGTCCGGTGGCGAGCGCCAGCGGGTGCTGCTGGCCCAGGGCTTGATCCCGCCACCACAACTGCTGGTGCTCGACGAGCCGATGTCGGCGCTGGACGAAGCCGGCATTCAGGTGTTCGAGCGCCTGCTCGGCGACTGGCGCCGCGCCGGCATCACCGTGCTGTGGATCGAACACGACCTGGAGGCGGTCAAGCGCCTGGCCGACCGGGTCACCGGCCTCAACCGGCGCATCCTGTTCGATGCCACACCTGCCGAGGCACTGACCCCGGAGCGCCTGCTGACGCTGTTCTCCACCCATCCACGCAGCGCGGGTGTCCGACCATGAGCTATGAAGCCTTTCGCCTGATGATCCAGGGCTGGGCCACCGACGGCCTGCTGCCAGCCGCGCTGGCCTACGGTTTCGTGATCAACGCGCTGCTCGCCGGCCTGCTGATCGGCCCGGTGCTGGGCGGCCTCGGTACCCTGGTGGTGGTCAAGCGCTTCGCGTTCTTCTCCGAGTCGGTGGGCCACGCGGCGCTGACCGGTGTGGCCATCGGTATCCTGCTCGGCGAGCCCTACACCGGCCCCTACGGCAGCCTGTTCGGCTACTGCCTGCTGTTCGGCGTGTTGCTCAACTACCTGCGCAACCGCACCGGGCTGGCCCCGGACACGCTGATCGGAGTGTTCCTCTCGGTGTCTCTGGCCCTCGGCGCCAGCCTGCTGCTGGTGCTGGCCGGCAAGATCAACGTGCACATCCTGGAAAACGTGCTGTTCGGTTCGGTGCTGACGGTCAACGGCAACGACCTGCTGGTGCTGCTGGTGGTCGGCGCGCTGGTGCTGGGCCTGAGCCTGCCGCTGTACAACCGCATCATGCTGGCCAGCTTCAACCCGCAACTGGCGGCGGTGCGCGGCGTCGCGGTGAAGGCCCTCGACTACCTGTTCGTGGTGCTGGTGACCCTGATCACCGTAGCCGCGGTCAAGGTCATCGGCGCGATCCTGGTCGGTGCCTTGCTGGTGATTCCGGCCGCTGCCGCCCGCCTGCTCAGCCAATCGCTCAAGGGCTTCTTCTGGATTTCCGTGGCGATCGCCACCGTCAGCACCCTGAGCGGCATCCTGCTGCCGATCCTGTTCGACCTGCCCGTGCCGTCCGGCGCGGCGATCATCCTGATGGCCGGTATCGCCTTCGCCCTGGCGGCGATCGCTCGTGGCACCGTGCCCAGCCTCAAAGGGAATATTGGATAAATGCCGAATTTTCGCCCCCTCGCCCTGGCCCTGCTGCTGGGCGGCCTGTACAGCAGCGTATCGTTCTCCAGCCAGGCACCAATGCCGATCAACGCCAATCACGGCCTGGGCACGGTAGCCCTGCACGCCAGTAGCGAAAACCCGCCGGTGCGCATTCTGACCAGCCTGCCGGTCACCTATGGCCTGGGCGAGATCCTGCTCAAGGACAGTGGCGTCGAGCTGCAGCGTGCCGCCGACGCCAACCTGCCGGGCAGCCGCCAGAGCGCCTACTTCAGCGGCCGTGGCGCGCCGGCCCTGCAGAAGCTGGCCAACCAGGCCGACGCGGTGATCGGCCTGCGCTCGCTGTGGCCCGACGACCCGCTGTACATCATGGCCCGACGCAGCAATGTGCGCATTGTCGAGGTCGACGCCGCACGTCCGGTGGACGGCGGTCTGCCGGGCATCGCGGTACAGCCGGGCAAGGGCACCGACGGTCTGAACAGCCAGCCGTGGCTGTCGAGCAACAACCTGGGGCGCATGGCCGACGTGACCGCCGCCGACCTGGTGCGCCTGGCGCCCGCCGCCAAGCCAAGGATCGAGAGCAACCTGGCGACCTTCAAGCAGCGCCTGCTCAAGCTCAGCGCCGACAGCGAGACACGCCTGGCCAAGGCCGAAAACCTCAGTGTGTTCAGCCTCTCTGAGCGCTTCAACTACCTGGTGGGCGGGCTCAACCTGGAGCTGATCCAGGTCGATGCGCGCAGCGACGAGCAGTGGACACCCGAGGCACTGGCGAAGTTGAGCGAGACCCTCAAGGATGCCGATGTGAAGCTGGTGCTGGATCACCGCCAGCCGCCGGAAACGGTGAAGGCGGCGATAGCCAGGGCCGGTAGTACCCTGCTGGTGCTCGAAACCGAAAGCGTTGACCCGCTGACGGCGCTCGAAGACTCGATCCGGCAGGTGCTGGATACCCTGGCGCCGATCTAGCCTGTGGGTGCCTGTCAGTTTTTTTGGGGGGAGGCCAGTTCACGCACCCAACAAAAAAGGCACCTTCACCGGTGCCTTTCCTTTTTCGAGGGTGGCAATCAGGCCACCTGGGCGTCCATCTTCTGGCGCAGGCTCAAGGGCCGCATGTCCGTCCAGACTTCCTCGATGTAGGCCAGGCACTCCTTCTTGAAGCCGCTCTTGCCCACGGCTCGCCAGCCATTGGGGATCGCCTTGTAGTCCGGCCAGATCGAATACTGCTCCTCGTGGTTGACCACCACCTGAAAGACGATGTCATCGCGGTCGAATACTGAAGTCATTGCGGTTCTCCATGAGAGTGGGTTGAGGCCGCGCCAGTTGCGCGGCACTCGTGTAGTTGAAGACGTTCGGCCCCGGCAAAAAATTAGAGCTGGAGCAACGCGGCCTCCAGGGCCTGCCCGAAGATCCGGGCCACTTCGTCGACCTGCGCGGCAGTGATCACCAGCGGCGGCAGGAAACGCACCACCCCGCCATGCCGCCCGCCCAGTTCGAGAATCAGGCCACGCCTGAGGCACTCACGCTGAAGCAACGGCGCCAGGCGCGGCAAGGCCGGTGGGTGCCCCTGGGCATCCGGGGTGCCATCCGGATCGACCAGTTCGACCCCCATCATCAGCCCGCGTCCACGAATATCCCCCAGGTGCGGGAAATCGCGCTGCAACAGGCGCAGATGCTCGCCCAGGCGCTCCCCCATGGCCGCCGCGTGAGCCGGCAGATCATGCTCCTTGAGATAACGCATCACCGCGGAACCTGCGGCCATGGCCATCTGGTTGCCACGGAACGTCCCGGCATGGGCACCGGGTGCCCAGGTGTCGAGCCAGTCACGGTAGACCATCACCGCCAGCGGCAGGCTACCGCCGATGGCCTTGGACATCACTACCACGTCCGGAACGATACCGGCATGTTCGAAGGCGAACATCTTGCCGGTACGTCCGAATCCGCTCTGGATCTCGTCGACGATCAGCGCCACGCCGGCCTTCTCGGTGATCCGACGCAGGCCGCGCAGCCAGTCGAGGTCCGCCGGGATCATGCCACCCTCGCCCTGCACCGCTTCGACGATGATCGCCGCCGGCAGTTGCACGCCACCCTCGGGATCGTTCAGCAGGTTCTCCAGGTAATGCAGGTTGACCTTGACCCCGGCCGCACCACCGAGGCCGAACGGACAGCGGTAGTCGTACGGATAAGGCAGGAACTGCACACCGTTACCCAGCAGCGCACCCAGCGGTTTCTTCGGGCCCAGGCTGCCCATCAGGCTCAGCGCGCCCTGGCTCATGCCGTGGTAGGCGCCCTGGAACGACAGCACGGTACTACGCCCGGTGGCGGTACGTACCAGCTTGAGGGCGGCTTCCACCGCATCGGTACCGGTCGGACCGCAGAACTGGATCTTCGCTTCCCTGGCCAGGGCTTCGGGCAGCAGGCCGAACAGGTCCTGGACGAACTGGTCCTTGACCGGCGTGGTGAGGTCGAGGGTGTGCAGGGGCAGTTCATCGGCCAGCACCTGCTGGATCGCCTCGATCACCACCGGATGGTTGTGCCCCAGCGCCAGGGTGCCGGCACCCGCCAGGCAATCGATGAAACGACGGCCTTCGACATCCTCGACATACAGGCCCTTGGCCCGCTTGAGTGCCAGGGGAATGCGCCGCGGGTAGCTGCGCGCATTGGACTCCTGGCGGCTCTGCCGGGCCAGCAGCGGCGATTCGTCGAACTGGTAGAGTGTTTCCGCCGTGGGCTGGTCGGCATGGACCGACGGCTTTTCGATAAGGCTGGTAGCGACTGACATCTCTCGATCCCTCAATACGCGGGTGGGGTGGCCAAAACCTTGATCCGCGCGCGGACACGTGCGCGCGGATTGCATGTTCTGGAAACGCACCAGCGAGGCAGGGATTTACACCTGCCGGGGGATTTTTGAGTGGGTCGAAGCAGCGTCTGGGGGAGATATCCTGCCTCGGGTTGCTGCTGGCCTGTTCTCGAATAAATCCGCGAACAGGCCCCTCAAACCAGCGGCTTGCACATGGGAATCGCGGTCAGCCCCATGGCACTGAACGCCCGCTCCGTCTGCCGATACCCCAGTTGCCGGTAGAAACCCTCGGCGGTCAGGGTGCTGTTGAGCCATGCCGTGCCATGCCCTGTCGTCGCCAGCCAGGCTTCGAGCCCGGCCACCAGCGCCCGTCCGACGCCACGCCGAAACCATTCCGGCTGCACGTAGCACAACAGGATGCGCCCATCGTCACGCGCCATGCCCACGCCCGCCGGCTTGCCCCGCAGATGGGCCAGGTTCAGGTACAGGCGTGGATCGGCCAGCCAGGGCCGCACATGCCCGATACTGCGGCTGCGGGTCCAGGCCTCGACCCGCGCGGGCTCGTTGCGATGGTCAAGCGAACAGCCGATCCGGATCGAGCGCAGGAGTATCCGGCTGATGATCCCGGCATCGGCGGCGACGGCCGGGCGAATGTCGATAGCAGTGTCCATGGCGCATGACCTCAATCCGTTGAGCGACAGGCGTCAGACGATACTGCCACGGGCCACGCCCGGGCGAGCCGGGCGCGGTGACAGGATTTTTCAGGCCACTATGTGGCCTGCAGGGGCATGGTCAGTTCGACCCGCAGGCCGTCCGGCCGGCTGTCGAAATGCAGCACGCAACCGCAGCGCTGGACGATCGCCTGGACGATCGCCAGGCCCAGGCCACAACCGGTGCTCTTGCCGTTACGCCAGAAGCGCTGGGTCAGGTGCTGCAGGTCATCCTCGGCGATACCCGGACCATGGTCGCGCACCTGGAAGCGCACGCGATTGCCGGTGGTTTCCACGTTCAACTCCACCGGCGCATCCCCCGGCGTGTGGCGCAGGGCGTTGTCCAGCAGGTTGCGCAAGGCGGCAATCGACAGGGTCGACGGCATTTCCAGCGGTGCCGAGGAACAGGGCTCCTGCAGGTGCAACTCGATACGCTGCCGGTCGCCGTTGGCCGAATCCTGGATCGCCAGGCGCGCCACCTGTTCGGCGGTGCATTGCACGCCGTCGTCGAACGACAGGCTGCCTTCGACCCGGGCCAGCAGCAGCAACTGTTCCAGGGTCCGATGCAGGCGGTCGGCCCCCGCCTCGGCATGGGCCAGGGATTGGTCGCGGGCCGCACCTTCGGTCATGCGCGCCACCTGCAGGTGGGTCTTGATCGCCGTCAGCGGACTGCGCAGCTCATGGGCGGCATCGCCGGTCAGCCGACGTTCGCGCTCGATGGCCTTGCCGATGCGCTGCAACAGCTGGTTCTGGGTTTCCAGCAGGGGTTTCAACTCGCTGGGCAACGGATGGATCTGCAACGGCTCGAGGGAATCCGGGCTGCGTCGCTTCAGCGCGTCGCGCATGCGCTTGAGCGGCGCCAGCCCCTGGCCGAGCCCCAGCCAGAGCAGGAACAGGCAGACCAGCAGCGCAACACCCACCGGGACCGAGGCCGCCAGCAGCACCGACAGGTTCAGAGCCTCGCGCTCGACCTGACGGTCGGCGGTGGTGATGTGGATATCGCCCCGTACCAGGGTGAAGGTACGCCATGGCGCGCCATCGATCATCTGGTCATGGAAGCCGACACTGTGGGCCTCCAGGGCCTGCTCGGGGTTGTTATGGCTGCGGGCCAGCACTTCCCCCCGCAGGGAACTGACCTGGCAGGCCATGCCGCCGGTGATATTGAGCTGCTCGGAGCTGAAATGCGTGACATCGCCCCTGCCCGACATCATCGGCAACTGCTCCATCAGCCCGGCCACCATCCGTGCCGAAGCCACCAGGCGCTGGTCGAGGGAAAACATCATCTGGTGGCGCAGGTCGCTGAGCATCCAGGTCGCGGCCAGGGCCCAGATCAGGATGAACGCCGAACCGATGGTCAGGCTCAGGCGCAGCCGCAGGCTCATCATGCTTCTCCGTCACCCGCCGGCCCGAGGCGGTAGCCCAGGCCGCGTACGGTCTCGACGATGCCGTTGCCCAGCTTGCGGCGCAGATGATGGATATGCACGTTGAGAGCGTTGCTTTCCAGCTCGTCGCTGAAACCATAGACGCTGTCCTTGAGCTGCTCGCTGGACAGCACGCGGCCACGGTTGTGCAACAGCGCCTGCAACAGCGCCTGCTCGCGGCGCGAGAGGTCCACCGACTGGCCATTCAATGTGGTCACCCGGCTGCTCGGGTCGTAGCTGAGCGGGCCGTGCTCGATGAGGTTGACGCTGCGCCCGGCGACCCGGCGCAGCAGGGTCTGCAGCCGGGCGAACAGTTCACGCAGGTCGAACGGCTTGAGCAGGTAGTCGTCGGCACCGGCCTGCAGTCCGTCGACCCGGTCGGTCACCGAATCGCGGGCAGTGAGGATCAGCACCGGCAGTTCCAGCCCCTTGCTGCGCAACTGGGTCAGCAGCCGCAGGCCGTCCTCGTCGGGCAGGCCGAGATCGAGCACCATCACGTCGAACTGCGCCGCACGCAGCATCGCCCGCGCCGCGGCCGCCGTGGCGACATGCTCCACGGTCATGCCCTGGGCGGCAAGGCCGGCGACGATGCCGCTGGCAATCAACTCATCGTCTTCGCAAACCAGTACGTGCATGGGGTTACCTGTGCAAATATGTCCATTGAAACCCGGACGGATTAAGCGGCGATTATGCCGTGACTCCGTAAAGATAGTAACGTTCGCGCCCGCCACAGCAACCGCTGGGGCGGGTTAATGATCGGTTAATCGCTGGCCAGCACTCTTGGCCGGACAAGCTTGTGCACCAAGGACTTTTTTATGCGTTGGGTGTTGCCCCTTTTTTTCCTGATCTTCGCCAGCCTGGCCCAGGCCGGCAACGATCCGTTCGCGGTGAAAAAGCCGGAGTTCCCCCGGCCAATCAGGTTTTCGTCTTCAATTCGGAGAAATTGGCCTCCGGTCAGACCCGCCTGTACTGGCAGATCAGCGAGGGTTACTACCTGTATCAGAAGCGCCTGAAATTCGACGGCCTGGACCCGGGGCACCGCCCCGAGCTGCCCGAGGCCCTGGCGCACAGCGATGAATTCTTTGGCGACCAGCCGGTGTATCGCACCGAACTGGAAGTGCTGATCCCGGCCGATGCCCGTGGCAAGGTCAACGTCGGCTGGCAGGGTTGCGCCGATGCCGGGCTGTGTTACCCGCCCCAGACCCAGGTGGTCGATCTCGGCGACCTGGCGACAACACCACAGAAAGCGGCAACGTCCAGCCAGCCGGCACAAGCCCGGGACCAGTCCCTGGCCAGCAGCCTGAGCCAGCAGACGCTGGGCTGGAGCCTGCTGGCCTTCTTCGGCCTCGGCCTGCTGCTGGCCTTTACCCCCTGCACCCTGCCGATGTTGCCGATTCTCGCCGGCATCGTGGTCGGCAGCGGCGCCAGCCCACGGCGCGGTTTCGCCCTCGCCGGCAGCTATGTGCTGAGCATGGCGCTGGTCTACGCCGGCCTGGGCGTGCTCGCCGCGCTGCTCGGCGGCAACCTGCAGGCCTTCCTGCAACAGCCCTGGTTGCTGGGCAGCTTTGCCACCCTGTTCGTGGTGCTGGCCTTGCCGATGTTCGGTTTCTTCGAACTGCAGTTGCCCGGGGCCGTGCGCGACCGCCTGGAACGCGCCGGCCAGGGTCGTCGCGGTGGCAGCCTGGTCGGTGCCGGGATCATCGGCGCGCTGTCGGCGCTGCTGGTCGGTCCGTGCATGACCGCGCCGCTGGCCGGCGCCCTGCTGTACATCGCCCAGAGCGGCAACGTCCTGCTCGGCGGCCTGGTGCTGTTCAGCCTGGGCATCGGCATGGGCCTGCCACTGTTGCTGCTGGTGACCGTGGGCAATCGCTTTCTGCCCAAGCCGGGACTGTGGATGGACCGGGTCAAGGCGCTGTTCGGCTTCCTGTTCCTCGGCACCGCGATCGTGATGATTCGGCCGGTGGTGCACGAATCGCTGTGGCTCGGCCTGTGGGGTGCATTGGCGCTGGTGGTGGCCCGCTCGCTCTGGGTACTGGCACGGCAGCCCGGGCGCCTGGCGCTGTCGGCTGCCTGCCTCAGCCTGCTGCTGGGCCTGTGGGGCAGCCTGCTGGTGATCGGTGCCGCCGGTGGCGGCACTGACCTGTGGCGTCCGCTGCAGGTCTACACCGGGGGTAGCGGCCAGAGCGCGGTGAACCCTGCCAGCTTCGTCACCGTCAGCGAGCCGGCCGCGCTGCAGCGTGAACTGAACGCGGCCAAGGCCGGCGGACGGTGGACGCTGGTGGATTACTACGCCGACTGGTGCGTGTCGTGCAAGGTCATGGAGAAACAGGTGTTCGGCAAGCCCGAGGTGATCGCGGCCCTGCGCGATGTGCACCTGGTGCGCCTGGACGTGACCCACGACAACGCCGCCAGCCAGGCACTGCTGGGCCGCTTCGAAGTGCCCGGCCCGCCGACCCTGTTGTGGATCGCCCCCGATGGCAGCGAGCGCCGGGCCAGCCGCATCACCGGCGAAATCGACGCCGGCGGTTTCCTGCAGAACTGGAATAGCACACGGGATGCCCGCTAATGCTGACCCTGACCCTCGGAACCTTCGCCCTGTCGATCAACCATCTGCTGTTGCTGCTGGCCCTCGCCCTGGCGACGCTGGTTGGCTGGTGGGTGGCCAAACGCGGTGGCGACAACCCGGAGTCGGTGCTGTTCAGCCTGTTCATCCTGGGCCTGCTGGCTGCCCGTGGCAGTTTCGTGATCGCCTACTGGAGCTACTTCCGCAACGATCCGCTGCAGATCCTCGATATCCGTGACGGCGGTTTCCTGCCCTGGCCCGGCCTGCTGGCGATCGTGCTCGGCGCCGTGGCCTGGGCCTGGCGCCGGCCGGCGCTGCGCAAGCCGCTGGGCTTCGGTCTGGGCAGCGGCCTGGCGTTCTGGCTGCTGGCGAGCTTCTCCACGACATTCTACGAGCAAGGCTCCCGCCTGCCGGCCATTACCCTGCTCAATGCCGACGGCCAGACGGTGCGTTTGAGCGACTACCAGGGCGGGCCGCTGGTGATCAACCTCTGGGCCACCTGGTGCCCACCCTGCCGCCGGGAAATGCCGGTATTGCAAAAGGCCCAGCGCGAGCGCCAGGACGTGACCTTCCTGTTCGTCAACCAGGCCGAGAGCATGCAAAGCGTGACCACCTTCCTCATGACCCAGGGCCTGAACCTCGACAACGTACTGTTCGATGGCACCGGCCAACTGGCACAAAGCGTCGGCTCCATGGCCCTGCCCACCACCCTCATGTACAACGCCGAAGGCCAACTGCTCGGCAGCCACCTGGGCGAATTGTCCGAGGCCAGCCTGGCACGCGCCCTGGAGAACTTCGGTCCGCCACACCCCAACAAGGCCGTTCCGGCCACAGCAAGGAACCCGCTATGCCCTTCCACCGCCATCTGCTGAACCTGACCCTGGGCAGCGCCATCGGCGCCCTGCTGCTGCAGGCGCCCGTCCGGGCCGAGGAACTGCCCGCGCCGATCAGGAGCATTGAAGCCAAGGGCGCCAAAATCGTCGGCAGCTTCGATGCACCCGCCGGCCTGCGCGGCTATGCCGCCCAGTACCAGAACCGTGGCATGGCCCTGTACCTGACGGCCGATGGCAAGCATGTGATCGCCGGCAACCTGTATGACGCCGACGGCAAGGACCTGAGCCAGGCGCCGCTGCAGAAACTGGTGTACGGGCCGATGTCCAGGCAGGTCTGGGGCCAGATGGAAAAGAGCAACTGGATCGAGGACGGCAAGCCGGATGCACCGCGCATCGTCTATCTGTTCAGCGACCCGAACTGCCCCTACTGCAACATGTTCTGGGAGCAGGCCCGGCCCTGGGTCGAGTCCGGCAAGGTGCAGTTGCGGCACATCATGGTCGGAATCATCCGTGAAGACAGCCCGGCCAAGGCCGCCGCGCTGTTCGCCGCCAAGGACCCGCAACAGGCCCTGCACGACCATGAGAAGGCCGGCAAGGGCAGTTCGCTCAAGCCGCTGGCGAAGATTCCGGCGGATATCCAGGCCAAGCTCGATGCCAACACGAAGCTGATGGATGAGCTGGAATTGTCGGCCACGCCGTCGATCTTCTACCTCGACGCCAATGGCGACCTGCAACAGCAACAGGGCGCGCCGTCGCCGGACAAGCTGGTGAAGATTCTCGGGCCGAAGTAACCCTGCCGGCGATATCGGCCACGACCCCACACCTGTAGGAGCAGGGCTTGCCCGCGAAGCTCTTGGCGGCCTCGAGGGCCCTTTCGCGGGCAAGCCACGCTCCTACAGGCACGCGGGGTGCCCGAACCAGTAGTATCGATCGTTCGGGAATGCAGTCAGTTGACGCTCCCACGCAGAGCATGGGAGCGATCGGCAAGTGTCTCAGGGTTTTACAACCCCTCCAGCTCCGCCATCAGGTCGCTCAGCCGATCGACCTTCTCCTCGCTGATCCCATCGGCCTGCAAACCGTCGATATAGCCGGCCAACTCCTCCACCGTGCTGCACTCGAACATCGCCCGCAACGGCACATTGCGCTGCAGGGTCTTTTGCACCCGCGACGCGATCTGCGTGGCCAGCAGCGAATGCCCGCCCAGCTCGAAGAAGTTGTCCCGCACACCGACCCGTTCGACCTTCAGCACCTCGGCCCAGATCGCCGCCAGCGTCTGCTCCAGCTCGTTGCGCGGTGCCAGGTAGTCCAGGCCCTGCAACTGGCCGATCTCCAGCGCCGGCAACAACCTGCGGTCGAGCTTGCCGTTGGCGTTGAGCGGCAGGCGCTCCAACCATAGCCAGTGCAGCGGCACCATGTATTCCGGCAGTTCGGCGCGCAGGCGCTGCCGGATCCGGTCCAGGCAGTCGGCCTGGCCCAGCGCCGAGTCGGTCGCCACCAGGTAGCCGACCAGATGCTTGCCGTTGACGCCCTCCTGGACACCCACCGCCGCTTCGCGAACTTCCGGCTGCTCGTGCAGACGCGCCTCGATTTCCCCCAGCTCGATCCGATAACCACGGATCTTCACCTGATGGTCGATCCGGCCGACGTACTCCAGCACGCCATCGCTACGCCGACGTGCCAGGTCGCCGGTGCGGTACAGCCGCTCGCCCGGCGCACCGAACGGGTTCGGGATGAACGCCTGGGCCGTGCGCAGCGGATCGCCGACATAACCGCGACCGACACCGGTGCCGGCCACACACAACTCACCCACCGCCCCAGCGGTACCAGTTCATCGGCACCGTCGAGCAGGTACAGGCGGTTGTTGTCGGTCGGCGTGCCGATCGGCAGGTAGCTGCCACGGGTCGAGGCCAGATCGACGCGGAAGAACGCCACGTCGTCCGAACACTCCGCCGGGCCGTAGGCATTGACCAGCCCGACCTGTGGATAACGCAGCAGCCACTGGTGCGCCAGTTCCGGCGGCATCGCTTCGCCGGTGGGCAGCATCCAGCGCAGGCCGTCGAGGCTGATGTGGTCCAGGGCCAGCATGCCCTGGATCAGTGACGGCACGCTTTCCAGCACGGTGATCCGTTGCTGCCGGACATGCTCGAGCAACCCTTGCGGATCATGGGCAATCGCATTCGGCACGATGTCCACCCGCGCCCCGAACAGCGGTGCGGCGAGGAACTGCCAGACCGAGATGTCGAAACTCTGCGAAGCGGTCTGGGCAATCACGTCCGACGGGGCCAGTTGCAGGTACGGCACCTTGCTCAACTGGTTGTTGAGCATGCCACGCTGCTCGACCATCACGCCCTTGGGCAGGCCGGTCGAACCCGAGGTGTAGATCACGTAGGCGAGGTTGTCCGGCCCACTGTGGATGCCCGGGTTGACCAGCGGGTACGCACCCTGCTGCACGTCTTCCCAGACCAGCAGTCGTGGCCGTTCGCCGTTCAGTTCCTGTAGCAGCGCCTCGGCCTGGGCACGGCAGGCTGCCGTGCAGACCAGCAACGGCGTGCGGCTCAGCCCGATGATCCGGCTCAGGCGCTGGCTCGGCAGGCCCGGGTCCAGCGGCAGGTAGCCGGCGCCGGCCTTGAAGCTGCCGACGATCATTCCCAGCAGATCCAGACCGCGCTCGGCCAGCAGCGCCACCGGCTGGTCGACCACGACCCCGGCGGCCACCAGGGCATGGCCCAGGCGGTTGGCGGCCTGGTTCAACTGCTCGTAGCTGAGCTGCCGGTCGAGACAGGTCGCGGCAATGCGTTGCGGGTGCGCGGCGACCTGCGCCTCGAACAACGCCACATAGCTGTGCTCCAACGGGTACTCACGGGCACTCTGGTTGCAACCCTCGAGCAGGAACTCGCGCTCCTCGGCCCCCACCAGCGGCAACTCGTCCATGTCGCCATGGAAACCCTCCACCAGCGCCAGCAGCAGGCGCTTGAACTCGCCCAGCAGGCGTTCGACGCTTTCGGCTTCGAAGTAACGCTGGTCGTAGGACAGGTGCAGCCCCAGGTCGTCGCCCGGGTAGCAGACCGCGGTCAACGGGAAGTTGGTGTGGGTACGCCCCGAGTCCGAGGTGGCGTTGAGGCTCTGCGCCCGGTCCAGCACCGAGACTTCCACCGGCGCGTTCTCGAACACGAACAGGCTGTCGAACAGCGGCTGGCCCTTGGGCAGCTCGCTCTGCTCCTGGATGGTCACCAGCGGCAGGTACTCGTACTCGCGCAACTCCATGTTGCGCTCCAGCAGTCCGTGCAACCAGTCGCGCACGCTGCAGCCGGCACCCTCCTCCGGCAACTTCACCCGCAGCGCGATGCTGTTGATGAACAGGCCGACGGTGCGCTGCATCTGCGGCATCTCCACCGGACGCCCGGCCACGGTGACGCCGAACAGTACGTCGCGATCGCCGCTGAACCGGCGCAGGACCAGGGCCCAGGCCGCCTGGGCGAAGGTGTTGACTGTCAACTGGTGCTGCTGCGCCAGTTCCCGCAGGCGTGCGCCGTCACGCGGGTCGAGACGGGTGTAGCGGTCGCC
Organism: Pseudomonas sp. Tof1; assembly: GCF_055390395.1. Lineage (NCBI taxonomy): Bacteria > Pseudomonadati > Pseudomonadota > Gammaproteobacteria > Pseudomonadales > Pseudomonadaceae > Pseudomonas > Pseudomonas sp. Tof1. The sequence goes on from NZ_AP024344.1 coordinate 4,942,127, forward strand.
CACCACCATGCCGCCGCTGTCGCCGGCGTGTTCACGCAGGAACGGTCGGTCGCTCGGGATCGGGGTGGCACGCTCGAAGCCCTGCAGGTTGCCTTTCCACCAGCGCCGGGCCTCGGCCAGGTCGCGGCGCTGCAGCCAGCCGATGTAGTCGCGGTAGCGCGGCGGCGGTGCCAACTGCGCTTCACGACCTTCGCCCAGGGCGGTATAGATCTCGAAGAAGTCGTTCATCAGCAGCGAACGGCACCAGGCATCGATCAGGATATGGTGGTTGCTCATCATGAACCAGTAGCGCGCCTCCCCGACCTTGATCAGGCGCAGGTGGAACGGCGCCTCGCGCAGCAGATCGAAACCGGCCTCGCGTTCGGTCTTGAGCAGATGTTGCAGACGAGGTTCCTGTTGCTCCTCGGCCTCGGCACTCCAGTCCAGGTATTCGAACGGCGTGCCGCCGGGCTTGTGGATAACCTGCAGCATGTCCTCGCCGACGTTCCAGCAGAACGACGCACGCAAGGCTTCATGGCGGGCGATCACCGCCTGCCAGGCCTGGGCGAAACGCTGCGGGTCGAGTTCGCTGTTGATCCGGTAGCGGTCCTGCATGTAGTACAGGCCGGTCCCCGGCTCCAGCAGGGTGTGCAGCAGCAGGCCTTCCTGCATCGGCGTCAGCGGGTAGACGTCCTCGATCTGCGCGGCGGCCACCGGCAGCGTATCCAACTGCGCCTGGGTCAGGCGGGCCAGCGGGAAGTCGGACGGAGTCAGGCCGCCGGCGTCGTCGCGCAGGCAGTGTTCGACCAGGCTGCCCAGTTCGCCCAGGTAGGCCTCGGCCAGTTCGGCGATGGTCGTATTGTCGAAGCGCTCGCGGCTGAAGGTCCAGCGCAGCACCAGCTCACCGCCGTAGACCTGGCTGTCGATGCTCAGTTCGTTGGGCAGGGGTGCCTCGGCGCCATGGGCTTCGCCCGCCGACTCTTCCAGCGGCCGGAACAGCGCCTCGTCGCCAAAACTCTGGTCGAACTGTCCCAGGTAGTTGAAAGTGACTGGCGCCAGCGGCAGGCTCGCCATCGCCTCACGCAGCGACGGCTCGGCCAGGTAGCGTAGCACGCCGTAGCCCAGGCCCTTGTGCGGCACGCCGCGCAGTTGCTCCTTGATCGCCTTGATCGAGTCGCCCTGCCCGGCCGCTTCCTCGATGTTCAGCGGCGTCAGGCGCACCGGGTAGGCGCTGGTGAACCAGCCGACGGTGCGGGTCAGATCGATCTCGTCGAACAGGGTCTCGCGGCCGTGGCCTTCCAGTTGTACCAGGGCCGACGGCTGGCCGGTCCAGCGGCAGATCACCCGCGCCAGGGCGGTCAGCAGCAGGTCGTTGACCTGGGTACGGTAGGCGCTCGGTGCCTGTTGCAGCAGGGCCCGGGTGCGCGTCGCATCGAGACGCACGCTGACGGTTTCGGCATGTCGATTCTGCCGGCCGCCCTCAGGGCGTTCGCACGGCAGGTCGAGGGCCGGACCGGCCAATTGCGCCTGCCACAGCGCCAACTCCTCACGCAGCGATTCACTGCCGGCATAAGCCTGCAGGCGGTTCGCCCAGTCGCGCAGGGAGCTGGTTTTCGCCGGCAGTTGCACCGCTTCGCCAGCCAGTACCTGGCGGTAGGCGTTCTGCAGGTCTTCCAGCAGCACGCGCCAGGACACACCGTCGACCACCAGGTGGTGAATCGCCAGGAGCAGACGTTGCTTGCCCTGCGGGCCATCCACCAGCAACGCGCGCAGCAGCGGCCCGTGTTGCAGATCGAGACTGCGTTGTGCCTCGGTGAACAGTGCCGTGCACTGACTCAGCGCCGTGACCTGCACCTGTTGCAGCAGAGTGGCCTGGTCCGGCACGCGGTATTCGGCACGCCATTGGCCCGCCTCGACGGTGAAGCCCAGGCGCAGCGCGTCATGATGCTCCAGCAGGGCCGCCAGGGCCTGCTCCAGGGCACGGGGTTCGAGGGCACGGACCGGCTCCAGCACCAGCGCCTGGTTCCAGTGCTGGCGTTCGGGGATGTCGCTGTCGAGGAACCAGTGCTGGATCGGCGTCAGGCTCGACTCGCCGCCGAGCAGGCCCTGTTCGGCCGTGATGCGCTCGCTGTAGGTCGCCACCGCCGCCAGGCTTTGCACGGTCTGGTGCTGGAACAGATCGCGTGGGCTGAAGTGAATGCCCAGTTGCCGCGCACGGCTGACCACCTGGATCGACAGGATCGAGTCGCCGCCCAGTTCGAAGAAGTTGTCGTTCAGGCCGACCTGGCCGACGTTCAGCACCTCGCGCCAGATGCCGGCCAGGTGTTGCTCCAGCTCGTTGCTCGGCGCCACGTACTGCTGGCGGTTCAGCTCGGGGTCCGGTGCTGGCAGTGCCCGACGGTCGAGCTTGCCGTTGGCGGTCAGCGGCATGCTTTCCAGCAGGATCAGGTGCGTCGGCACCATGTAGTCCGGCAACTGGCTCTTGAGGTGCGCCTTGAGCGCTTCGCGCAGTTGCAGCTGTTGCGCATCATCCAGCGCCGCAACGTCGCTGACCAGGTAGGCGGCCAGTTGCCTGCCGCCCGGCGCGTCCAGCGCCAGCACCACCGCCTCGCGAATCGCCGCGTGCTCCAGCAGGCGGTTTTCGATTTCCCCCAGCTCGATACGGAAACCACGGATCTTCACCTGATGGTCGATCCGGCCCATGTATTCCACCAGGCCATCGGCCCGCTGGCGCACCAGGTCACCGGTGCGATACAGGCGCGCGCCCTCGGCACCGAACGGATCGGCGACGAAACGCTCGGCGGTGATCGCCGGACGCTGGTGATAACCGACGGCCAGGCCGGCCCCGCCCACATACAGTTCACCGGTGGCCCCTGCGGGACCAGGGCCAGGTCGGCGTCGAGGATGTACGCCACCCGCGCACCGACCACCGTACCGATCGGCACGCTGCCCGCGCCCTCTTCCAACTGCTGCGGTGCCAGACTGGCCAGTGGCATGACCACGGTCTCGGTCGGCCCGTAGGCGTTGAAAAACAGGCTCGGCTGGAACGCCGCGCGAATGCGTTGCAGGTGTTCGCCGGTCAGCGCCTCGCCGCCGGTGATGCACATGCGTACCGGCAGGATCTGCCCCTGGGTCGCCAGCCACTGGGCCAGTTGGCTGCCGTAGCTCGGGGTGAAACCGAGGATGTTGACCTGCTGCTGGCGGATCAGTTGGCAGATTTCCTCGGCATCCCACTGGCCCTGGGCCCGCAGCACCACCCGGGCGCCACTGAGCAGCGGCACCAGCAGGCGCTCGGTGGCGGCGTCGAAGTTGATCGAATAGAAATGCAGTTCGCAGTCGTCCGGTTGCATGTCGAAACGACGAATCACCGCCTGGCAGTGCATGGCGATTTCGCCATGGGATACCACCACGCCCTTGGGCTTGCCGGTGGAGCCGGAGGTGTAGATCAGGTAGGCCTGGTGCTGCGGCAGGCTGATGAACGGTGGTTCCTCGGCCGGATAGCCGGCCAACGCCGGGCCATCCTGCTCCAGGCACCACTGCGCGACACCGGCCGGCAGCGGCCCCAGGGCCTCCAGCAGCGCACGGTGGCTCAACAGCAGGCCGACGCCGCTGTCCGCGATCATGTAGTGCAGGCGGTCCAGCGGGTATTCCGGGTCCAGCGGCACATAGGCGCCACCGGCCTTGAGGATCGCCAGCAGGCCGACCACCATCTCCAGCGAGCGCTCCAGCGCCAGGCCGACCCGCACCTGTGGGCCTACGCCTTGCTCACGCAGGCGCCAGGCCAGGCGGTTGGCCTGGGCATTGAGCTCGGCATAGCTGAGGGTCTGGCCGGCAAAAGTCAGTGCCGGCGCGTCGGGACGAGCCTCGGCCTGTTGCCGGAACAACTGATGGATGCACTGGTCGAGCCGCTGCTCGCCGGCTTCCGCCCCCAGGCTGGCGAACAGCGCCTGCTGCTCGTCGGCCTGCAACAGCGGCAACTCGCTCAGGCGCTGCTGCGGGTCACCGATCAGCGCCTCCAGCAGGTTGCGCCAGTGGGCGGCCATGCGGGCAATGCGCGGCTCGTCGAACAGGTCGGTGCTGTAGGTCAGGCAGCAGCCCAGGCGATGGTCGAGGTCGGTGACTTCCAGGTTGAGGTCGAACTTGGTCGCCCGGGCATCGTTGACCAGGTACTCGACGCGCATCTCGCCCAGGGTCCGGCTCTGCTGGAACTCCCAGCGCTGGACGTTGCACATCACCTGGAACAGCGGGTTGTAGGCGGCACTGCGCGGCGGCTGCAGGGCCTCCACCAGGTGGTCGAACGGCAGGTCCTGGTGGGACTGGCCTTCGATCACGGTGTGCCGGACCTGTTCGAGCAACTCGCCGACGCTCATCTGCCCGTCGAGCTGGCAGCGCAGCACCTGGGTGTTGAGGAAGGCGCCGATCAGCCCTTCGCTTTCCGGACGGATGCGGTTGGCCACCGGCGCGCCGATGCGCAGGTCAGTCTGGCCGCTGTAGCGGTAGAGCAGCACCGACAGCGCAGCGGTCATGATCATGAACAGGGTCAGACCCTGCTGCGTGTTGAAGGCACGTACCCGGGCGGCCAGCTCGTCGCTGAGGTCGAAGCGGTACAGCTCGCCACGGTGGCTTTGCACTGGCGGCCGTGGGCGGTCGCTCGGCAGTTCGAGCAGCGGGTGTTCGTTGCCCAGTTGCGCAGTCCAGTAGTCCAGCTGACGCTGGCGCTCGCCGGACTCCAGCCACTGCCGTTGCCAGACGCTGTAGTCCAGGTACTGCACCGGCAACGGTGGCAGCGGCGACGGGCGTTGGTCGATGAAGGCCTCGTAGAGCGCGCTCAGTTCACGGGCGAAGATGTCCATCGCCCAGCCTTCGGTGACGATATGGTGCAGGGTCAGGACGAAGTAGTGCTCCTGCTCTGCGGCCTTGACCAGGCAGGCCCGCAGCAGCGGCCCGGTCTCCAGGTTGAACGGCTGGTGCGCCTCGCTGTCGGCCAGCTGTTGCAGGCGTTGCTCACGCGCTTCACGGTCGAGGGCGGAGAAGTCCTTCCAGGCCAGGCGTACCGCGGTTTCGGCCGAAACCTGCTGGTGGGCCACACCGTTGCGGCTCGGGAAGGTGGTGCGCAGGGTTTCATGGCGCTGGATCAGCGCCTGCAACGCGGCCTCGAAGCAGGCAACATTGAGCACGCCGGTGAAGCGCGCCATGCCGCCAACGTTGTAGGCCGGGCTGTCCGGCTCCATCTGCCAGAGGAACCACATGCGTTGCTGGGAGTAGGACAGCGGCACCGTCTGGCTGCGATCGACCAGGCCGATGGCCGCCTGCTGGTTGCGGCGGCCGGATGCCTGGAGCTGTTGCACCTGCTCGGCGAACGCGCCCAACTCCGGTGCCTCGAACAGCACCCGCAGCGGCAGCTCGACATCGCAGGCCTGGCGGGTACGGGAAATGATCTGGGTGGCCAGTAGCGAATGACCGCCAAGGGCAAAAAAATCGTCGCCCAGACCGACCTGCGGCTGGCCCAGCACTTCGCGCCAGATCGCAGCGATCTGCTGCTGCAGCGCAGTCACCGGTTCGATGTGTTCGCGCACCTGCCACTGCGGTTCCGGCAGGGCCTTGCGGTCCAGCTTGCCGCTGGGGCTCAGGGGCATTTCATCCAGGCGCAGCAGTTGCGCCGGCACCATGTACTCCGGCAGTTCGGCGGCCAGGGCAGCCTTGAGCGCAGCACTCTGCTGCTGTTCAGCCACCCTGCTGCCCGGGCTGGTGTAGTAGCCGATCAGTTGGGCACCGGCCAGCGTGTCGCGTACCAGCACCACGGCCTGGGTCACTCCTTCCAGCGCCAGCAGGCGCGCCTCGATTTCCTCGGGCTCGACACGGAAACCGCGCAGCTTGACCTGCTGGTCGAGGCGGCCGAGGTATTCCAGCACGCCATCGGCGGCCCAGCGCGCGCGGTCGCCGGTGCGGTACAGGCGTTCGCCGGCAGCGCCCAGCGGATCGGCGACGAAACGCTCGGCGGTCAGCCCGGCGCGACCCAGGTAGCCACGGGCCAGGCCGATCCCGCCGATGCACAGTTCGCCCGGCACACCGTTGGGCAGCGGATTCAGTTCGGCATCGAGCACCCGGCAGGTCACGTTGCCCAGCGGCCGGCCGATCGGCGAACGCTCGCCATCGCTCGCCTGGCAGTGCCAGTGAGTGACGTTGATCGCGGTTTCGGTCGGGCCATAGCGGTTGTGCAGTTGAACCTGTGGCAACTGCTCCAGGACCCGGTTGCGCAGCTCGGCCGGCAGCGCCTCGCCACCGCAGAACAGCCGGCGCAGGCTGGCGCACCGGGCCACCTGCGGCTCGTTGATGAACAGTTGCAGCAGCGGCGGCACGAAGTGCAGCGTGGTCACGCCGAAGGTCTGCACCAGTTGCGCGATACGATAGGGATCGCGATGTTCACCCGGGCCGGCGATGACCAGTTGGCAACCGGTGATCAGCGGCCAGAAGCACTCCCAGACCGAGACGTCGAAACTGATCGGCGCCTTCTGCATCAGCACGTCGCCGGCGTCCAGGGCGTAGGTCGCCTGCATCCATTGCAGGCGCTCGGCCAATGCCGCGTGGGTATTGCCGACGCCCTTGGGCTGGCCGGTGGAACCGGAGGTGTAGATCACGTAGGCGAGGTTGTCGCCGTGCAGGTGCAGGCCCGGCGCCTGGCTCGGCCAGTTGTCGAGCTTGAGCAGGTCCATCGCCACCGCGCTGACACCCGCCGCCACCGGCAGGCTGTCAAGCAGGTGGCTCTGGGTCAGCAGCAGTTCGGCGCCGCTGTCGACGAGCATGTAGGCCAGGCGCTCGCGCGGGTAGTCCGGGTCCAGCGGCACATAGGCTCCGCCGGCCTTGATGATCGCCAGCAGGCCGATCAGCAGTTGCGGCGAACGCTCGGCGGCGATGGCCACCCGCACATCCGGGCCGACGCCCTTGTCGCGAAGGTAGTGGGCCAGGCGGTTGGCCTGGGCATGCAGTTCGGCGAAGTCTAGGCGGCCTCCGTCCCAGACCAGGGCGGTACGCTGCGGGGTCAGTTGTGCCTGGCGGTTGAGCAGTTCCGGCAGCCACTCGCCGGCCGGGGTGCAGGGAGCGACACCCCACGCGGCCTGCTGCTCACGCTCAGTGGCGGTCAACAGTTGCAGGTCACCGATAGCCTGCTCCGGCTGGCGGGTGACCTGTTGCAGCAGGCTGACAAAATGCTCGGCCAGACGGGCGATGGTCGCCTCGTCGAACAACTCGTCGGCGTAGTCGAAGGCCAGGCTCAGGCGGCCGCTGCGATCTTCCTCGCTGTGCAGTTGCAGGTCGAACTTGGCTTCGCGGCTGTGCCACGGCAACTCGTCGGCGAGCAGCCCCGGCAACCGACGCAAGGCGCCCAGGTCGCGCTGCTGGTGGTTGAACATGACCTGGAACAGGCCCTGCTCGCGCGCCTCGGGGAAGGCTTCGAGCAGTTGCTCGAACGGCAGGTCCTGGTTGGCCTGGGCGTCGAGGGTGGCCTGGCGGGTCTGCGCCAGCAGTTCGACGAACGGCAACCGCGCCTCCAGCCCGGCGCGCAGTACCAGGGTATTGATGAAGAAACCGATCAGCCCCTGGGTTTCCAGGCGCGGACGGTTGGCGCTCGGCACACCGATGCGGATGTCGCGCTGGCCGCTGTAGCGGAACAGCAGGCTCTGGAACGCCGACAGCAGCAGCATGAACGGCGTCGACTCGCAGGCCTGGGCGGTCTGGCGCACCGCCGCGCTGAGGGCGGCATCCAGGCGCAGGTTCAGGCGCGCTGCACTGTGACGCTTCTGTGCCGAACGCGGGTGGTCGGTAGCCAGGTCGAGGCGCGGCAACTCACCGTCCAGTTGCTCTTTCCAGTACGCCAGTTGCCGCCGGCTTTCGCCCTGGGCCAGCCACTGGCGCTGCCAACTGCCGTAGTCGGCGTACTGCAGCGGCAAGGGGGCCAATTCGGCCACCTGGCCCTGGGCAGCGGCCGCGTACAGCCGGGCGAATTCGTCAATCAGGATGTTCAGCGACCAGCCGTCGGCGATGATGTGGTGCATCGTCACCAGCAACTGGTGCTCCTGGTCGTCCAGGCGGACCAGGGTCACCCACAGCAGCGGGCCCTTCTCCAGGTCGAATTGGGTACGCGCCGCATCCTCGCGGATCTGCCGGGCGCGGGCCTCGCGCTGGTCCGTCGGCAGGTCGCCGAGGTCGATCAGTTGCAGGTCGAACGCGGCGCTGGCGTCGATGCGCTGCATGGCCTGGCCATCGCGCTCGTAGAAGCGGGTACGCAGGGATTCATGGCGCTCGATCAGGCGTTCGAAGCTGTTGCGCAGCGCCGCCTCATCCAGCTCGCCACGCAGGCGCAGGGCACCGGGAATGGTGTAGGCGCTGCTCTGCGGGTCCAGTTGCCAGAGGAACCACAGGCGGTTCTGCGCCAGGGACTGCGGCAGCTCCTGGCTGCGCGACAGTTGCACGATGGTACCTTGGGCCGCGCCGCCATCCTGTTGCTGGCGGGCCACCTGGGCGGCAAAGGCCCCCAGGGTCGGCGCCTCGAACAGCAGGCGCAGGTTCAGCTCGATGCCCAGCGCTTCACGCAGGCGAGCGACCACCTGGGTGGCGAGGATCGAGTTGCCGCCCAGCAGGAAGAAATGGTCGTCGGCCGCGACCTTGTCCACTTGCAGCTGTTCCTGCCAGATCCGCCCGATGAGCGCCTGCAGCTCATCGACCACGGTCTCGGAAACTTCATCCGACGCAGCAGTCTGGTCGGGAAACAGTGCGTAGCTGTCGAGGCTGCCGTCAGCCAGCCGGTTGCGGCAGGCCGAACGCTGCAGCTTGCCACTGGAGGTTTTCGGCAAGGCGCCCGGATTGAGCAGGACCACCACACTCGGCGCTTCCTGGTAGGCCTCGGCCACCGCCTGACGGATGAGCTTGATCAACGCGTCGGCGGGCAGGATCTTCTGCACGCTGCGGCTGATTTCCGCGGCGATGCCGATGCCGTCCTGGCCATCGCGGGTCACGGCAAAGGCGGCGACGCGGCCCTTGCGCACCACGTCCACCTCACGTTCGATGGTCTGCTCGATGTCCTGCGGGTACAGGTTGTGCCCACGCACGATCAGCATGTCCTTCAGGCGTCCGGTGATGAACAGCTCGCCCTCGCACATGAAGCCAAGGTCACCGGTGCGCAGCCAGGTCCGCCCCTCGTGCTGGACGAAGGTCTTGGCCGAGGCCTCGGGGTTGCGCCAGTAGCCGTGGGCGATACTCGGGCCGGCGGCCCAGACTTCGCCGACGGCGTTTTCGCCGAGCACCTGCAGGCTGGCCGGTTCGACCACCCGCACCGCATGCTCGGGCTGGCTGGTGCCGCAACTCATGATCGGGCTGCCATCGCCCGGCTGCGCACGGTTCTGCGCCAGCGCCGCTTCATCGACCCGCAGCGCGGGAATGCCCTGGCCACGCTGGCCACCGGCGACGAACAGGGTGGCTTCGGCCAGGCCGTAGGAAGCGAAGTAGCTCTGCTCGCTGAAACCACAGGGGGCGAACTTCTCGGCGAAACGCTCCAGGGTATCGAGGCGGATCGGCTCGGACCCGGAATAGGCCACCCGCCAGCCGCTGAGGTCGAGCCGCGCCAGCGCGGTTTCGCTGACCCGCTCGCTGCACAGGCGGTAGGCGAAGTCCGGGCCGCCGCTGATGGTGCCGCCGTATTCACTGATCGCCTCCAGCCAGCGCAGCGGTCGACCGAGGAAGTAGGCCGGCGACATCAATACGCACGGCACGCCGCTGAAGATCGGCTGCAGCAGCCCGCCAATCAGGCCCATGTCGTGATACAGCGGCAGCCAGCTGACGATCACGTCGTCGGGATTGAGGTCGATGCCGAAGCCATGGCGGATCAGTACCTCGTTGGCGACCAGGTTGCCGTGGCTGACCTGCACGCCCTTGGGCATCGCGGTGGAACCGGAGGTGTACTGCAGGAAAGCGATGTCGTCCGGCTGCACGCCGGCGTCACGCCAGTTGTCGGCCAGCGCGCTGTCGAGGGTGTCGACGCACAGCAGTCGCGGCGCATCGGCGGCCGACAGCTCGTCCATCTGCAGCAACGGTTCGCGCAGGTCGGCGCTGGTCAGCACCAGGCGCGGCTCGGCATCGGCGATGATCGACAGCAGCCGCTCCTGGTGATGACGACGGCTCGACTCCGGCGGATAGGCCGGCACGGCGATCACTCCGGCGTACAGGCAACCGAAGAACGCCGCGACATAGTCCGGGCCGCTGGGAAACAACAGGACCGCCCGATCCCCCAGTTGCGCATTGGCCTGCAGGGCGGCGGCGATGGTCCGTGCCCGCAGGTCGAGGTCGCGGTAACTGAGGACCGCGCCCTGCTCCTTGTCTTCGGCGAGAAACCGCAGCGCCAGTCGGTCCGGGGTCTGCAGTGCACGGCGCTGAAGGGCCTGGGCCAGGGTGTTGGGGAGTTCGAACGCGTCAATCATGGGGATTCCTGCCTGGAGTCGGCCAGGCTCTGTACGAAATGTATCTGCGCTCACCCAGGCTGCGTTGAAAACCGGCTCGGAGTGTTCATTGACTCCAGTCAATTGCGCTCGCCGGTTTTCGCCTTGCCTGGCCTTCACTCGAAAACATTTCCCACAGGCCCTAGCAAATGGGATTCGTGAAAAAGGCTGCGCCCGCGGCGCAGCAGGGGCGTCAGCTGGCGGCCTGGGCCAACTGGCGGGCCGCACTGTTGCGCCAGCGCGACAGGTGCCCATCGGCATAGCGGCGCAAGTGACGCAACAGGGCGGTTTCCTGATCGATCAGGTAGAAGTGGTGCCCCTCGAACATGTCCAGGGAAAAACCGGTGGTGGTTTCCACCTGCCAGTCGAGCAGTTCGTCGGTCCGCACACTGTCCTGCCTGCCGCCGAACACGTGGATCGGCATCGCCAGCGGTTCGCGGGTGCCGTACCGGAAACTGCCGCACAACAGGAAGTCGGCGCGCAGGATCGGCAGCATCAGTTGCATCAGGTCGTGGTTGGCCAGCGTCTCTTCGGTCGTCCCCTTGAGCTCGCGCAAGCGCGCCATCAGTTGCTCGTCGGTCCTGGCCTGGGCGTATTCGCTGACATCGCGCCGCGAGGGCCCGGCAGTGGCCGAAGTGAACAGCGCCAGTGGCGCCGGCAACCCACGTGAACGCAGCACGTGAGCCAGTTCGAAGGCCAGCAGGCCGCCCAGGCTATGGCCGAACAACGCATAGGGACCCTCCAGTTCCGCGGCGATTTCATCCGCCAACTGGTTGGCCAGCCGGACGATGTCGCTCTGCAGCGGTTCGTTCATGCGCATGCCGCGACCGGGCAACTCCAGCGGCCGTATCTGCAGCCACTGCGGCATATGACGGCGCCAGCGGCTGTAGACCATGGCACTGGCGCCGGAATAAGGCAGACAGAACAGGCGAAGGCTCAGGGAGGTGCTCATGCCCAGCCACCGTTGCGATTAACCATTGCGCCCTCCTCACGGGTCTCGATCCTTGACCGGGTCGCTCGCCCGGCCTGTCAACTGAGAACGGATGGCAATGGCAAATAATTAGTCCCCGGCGTTGCGCCGACGACGAGTACGTCAGGGCCGAAAAGGTGCGTCATGACCCAGTAACGCACTACGAGGCATCATTAGTTCTACTTCTCAATTGACAATCATTATCATTAAGCATAATTTGTCGCTCGATGTGTAGCCAGACGCCTACAGGCGCTCGGCCTACGACCTATTCGAAACAAGGTGATTTCCATGACGGAACAAGTATCCACAAGCAGGTGTGATTCACCGTTACTCCAGGCGTTTGTCGACAACCGCCTGATTCTGGTCAAGATCGCCGCGCGCATCACCGGCTGCCGGTCGCGCGCCGAAGACGTGGTACAGGACGCGTTTTTCCGCCTGCAGTCGGCACCGCAGATCACGTCGTCGTTCAAGGCCCAGCTCAGCTACCTGTTCCAGATCGTGCGCAACCTGGCGATCGACCACTATCGCAAGCAGGCTCTGGAACTGAAGTATGCAGGCCCGGAAGAGGAAGGCTTGAACGTGGTCATCCACGGTGCTTCGCCAGAAACCTCGCACATCAACTTCTCGACGCTGGAACACATCGCCGACGCGCTGACCGAGCTGCCGCAGCGCACCCGCTACGCGTTCGAGATGTATCGCCTGCACGGCGTGCCGCAGAAGGACATCGCCAAGGAACTGGGCGTCTCGCCAACCCTGGTGAACTTCATGATTCGCGATGCGCTGGTGCATTGCCGCAAGGTCTCGGCCCACCGCAGCGACCACCTCGCCCGGCGCTGACCCGCGCCACCACGGCCCGGGAGTCCCACCTCATCAGAGGTGGCGATTGACCGCATTGGTCGTGGGCATCACCTCGATCCGATAGGGCTGGAAGATCTTCAGCAACTCCCCATTGCCGCGCAGGCGTTCCAGCAACTGGCTGAACGCCTCTCCACTGATCGGCGCCTTCGGCCGCAACAACGCATAGTGGTGGTAGACCTGATCGATCCGGTCGGAAATCAGCAACTCCTTGGCCGTGCCCGGATTGCGGCTCAGGTAGTCGAACAGATACGAGCGCGTCACCAGTGCGATGTCCGCGCGCCCGCGCAACACCATCAACAGGTTGCTGTCGTGCGAGTAGGTCAACGTCGCATTGTAGGTCTCGGCCAGGTACTTGGGATCGGCATTGAACTGCGCGAACTCGTAGTGATAGCCACTGAACAACGCCAGCCGCTTGCCCTTGAGATCGGCGAAATAGCCCTGGCCGCGATCCGGCCTGCGCTGGGCGACGAACACCTCGGCATCCTCCAGCCCCATGTCGACATTGACATGGGCGATGTCCTTCCAGCCCCACTCCGGATTCTCGAAGATCGCCATGTCGGTGCGGCCATCCTCGAAATCGCGAAAGCGCCGGGGAATCGAGGTCGGCACCAGCACGAAGTGATAGTCACTCTGCAGGGCATTGAGGGCTTCGGCCAGAAGTGGCAGCGCGCCAGTATCGACGCCCTGCTCAGGTCGAATGGTATAGGGAGGGAAGTGGGCGGCGCCGATCCTGACTTCCTGCGCCGCCGAGACCGGCTGGACCATCAGCAAGCCCAGCGCCAACCCTAGAACCCGGAACGCCGTCCGTACTGGCGAAAGCTTCAAGACCAACCACCTCGGATAAATATCGTTGTTATCACTAAGCTAGGCGCTTTTGTTCACTTAGACAACTTCACGCCGGTGAATTAATCACTTGCACAACACGCACTTAGCTGTCCTTGAGAATCAATGCCAAGGCCTCATCGGCCAGCTGGTCCAGGGTCAGGCTGCCCTGGGGGCGAAACCAGGTGGTGGTCCAGGACAGGGCGCCGGTCAGAAAGCGCCGGACAATGAACACATCACCCTTGATATAGCCGGCATCGCGGGCCTCGCCGAGCACCTGCAGCCAGATCTGCTCATAGATATCGCGCAGCGCCAGGACCTTGGCCTGGGCCAGCGGCGAGAGTGAGCGCCACTCGTAGACCAGCACCGCCATGGCCTCGCCGGTACCGCCCATGATCGACTGCAACTCGCAGCGGATCAGCGCCAGGACCCGCTCGCGCACGGTGTCGGCCTCGGCCAGGGACGCCCGCATCAGCGCGGTGTTGTAGAGGATGGTTTCCTCCATCACCGCCCGCAGGATCTCGTCCTTGCTCTTGAAGTGATGAAAGATGCTGCCGGACTGGATACCGATGGCACTGGCCAGATCACGCACCGTGGTGCGCTCGTAACCCTTGTTGCGAAACAGATGCGCGGCGGTTTGCAGCAGCTTGCCACGGGCGCTGTCCGGATCGGTCAGTTGCCCCGCCTGCACCAGATCCCCCATGACCTGCTGGGCTTGTTGCTCGTTCACGGCATTCTCCTCAATTCTGGTACACGCCCGGAAACCGGGAGGTTGCGCGCGCAATTTAAGCCGACAGAGGCGCCCAAGCAAGCGCTTGGGGCAAACTGGCGAACGGGCTTTACAGACCAAGCGCTTGCTTGGTAGCCTCGTTCCAACTCTTGCGGAGATCGTGCGAATGAACAGGACGGTTCGTGTCGGTTGTGCCAGTGCCTTCTGGGGCGATACCTCCACCGCCGCGCGGCCGCTGGTGGAGCACGGCAGGCTGGACTACCTGGTGTTCGACTACCTGGCGGAGATCACGATGTCGATCCTGGCCGGGGCACGCATGAAGGATCCCCAGGCCGGTTACGCCACGGACTTCGTCGAGGTGCTCGAACCGCTGCTCGGGGATATCGCCCGACAGGGGATCCGCGTCATCAGCAACGCTGGCGGGGTCAACCCGCAGGCCTGCGCCGCCGCGTTGCAGCAGGCCTGCGACAAGGCCGGTGTGCCCTTGAAGATCGCCGTGCTGCTGGGTGACGACCTGCAACCGAAATCCCGGCAACTGGCTGCCGATGGCATCACCGAAATGTTCAGCGGCGCGCCCCTGCCAGCGATGTGCGTCTCCATCAACGCCTACCTGGGCGCACCGGGCATCGTCGAGGCCCTGCGCCTGGGCGCGGACATCGTGATCACCGGACGGGTGGTGGACAGCGCAGTGGTCAGCGCGGCTCTGGTGCATGAATTCGGCTGGGCCTGGGACGACTACGACAAGCTGGCCCAGGCGGCGCTGGCCGGGCATATCATCGAATGCGGCGCCCAATGTACCGGCGGCAACTTCACCGACTGGCGCGACGTGCCGGATTACGAACATATCGGTTTCCCGATCATCGAGGTCGGTGCCGATGGCGACTTTCTGGTGAGCAAGCCGGAGGGCTCCGGCGGACTGGTTTCACCGCTGAGCGTCGGCGAGCAACTGCTGTACGAAATCGGCGACCCACGGGCCTACCGGCTGCCGGATGTGATCTGCGACTTCACCCGGGTGAGCCTGGTCCAGCGGGCCGAGAACGTCGTCGCCGTACAGGGTGCCAGGGGCCTGCCGCCCACCGGGCAGTACAAGGTCAGCGCCACCTGGGCCGATGGTTTCCGCTGCACCGCCAGTTGCCTGATCGCCGGCATCGATGCCGTGGACAAGGCCCGCCGCGTCAGCCAGGCAATCATCGACAAGACCTCGCAGATGTTCCAGCTACGCGGTTGGGCCCCCTACAGCGAGGTGAACATCGAACTGCTGGGCAGCGAGGCCAGCTACGGCCCCCATGGCCGACGCCAGGACAGCCGCGAAGTGGTGATCAAGCTCGCCGTGCGCCATCCGAGCAAGCAGGCGCTGATCCTGTTCTCCCGGGAAATCGCCCAGGCTGCCACGGGCATGGCGCCGGGCCTGACCGGGATCGTCGGTGGCCGGCCGACGGTGTACCCGCTGATCCGGCTGTTTTCGTTCCTGGTCGACAAGCAGATCTGCGAGCTGGGCGTGCGTATCGGTGAACAGACGCACCCGTGCGCCCTGCCCGTGCTGCCGGCCTTCGAGCCGTCCGGAATTGCCGAAGATCTCCCGCCGCCCCTGCCGCAAGGCCCGGCCGAGGCCAGCGTGCCACTGGTCCGGCTGGCGGTGGCCCGCTCCGGCGACAAGGGCAATCACAGCAACATCGGCGTCATGGCCCGGCGCCCGGAATACCTGCCGTGGATTGCCGCGGCGCTGACCCCGGCCGCGGTCGTCGACTGGATGGGCCACGTGCTCGACCCTCTGCTCGGGCGCGTCGAACGCTGGTACCTGCCCGGCAGCCACAGCCTGAATTTCCTCCTGGAAAACGCCCTGGGCGGTGGCGGAGTCGCCAGCCTGCGCATCGACCCGCAGGGCAAGGCCTTTGCCCAGCAACTGCTGGAATACCCGATCGCCGTACCGCAACAGCTTGCCGACCAACTTGCCTGAGGGACCGTGACCGTGGCCTATGCTTCCGTGTTCAAACCCGATCTATTCAACGGCCAGACGATCCTGGTCACCGGTGGCGGCAGCGGTATCGGCCGCTGCACCGCCCACGAACTGGCGGCCCTCGGCGCCCGCGTACTGCTGGTGGGGCGCAAGGCGGAAAAACTGCAACAGGTCGCCGCCGAGATCGTCGAAGATGGCGGCAGCGCGGCCTGGCAAAACTGTGATATCCGTGACGAGGACGCCGTGAAGCGGTTGGTCGCCGAACTGATTTCCGAACATGGCCCGATCCATGGGCTGGTCAACAATGCCGGCGGCCAATACCCGGCACCCCTGGCCTCGATCAACCAGAAAGGCTTCGAGACCGTGCTGCGCACCAACCTGGTCGGCGGCTTCCTGGTGGCCCGGGAGGTCTTCAACCAGTCCATGAGCCGCCAGGGTGGCAGCATTGTGAACATGCTCGCCGACATGTGGGGCGGCATGCCCGGCATGGGCCACTCCGGTGCCGCCCGCGCCGGCATGGACAATTTCACCAAGACCGCCGCCTTCGAGTGGGGCCACGCCGGGGTGCGGGTCAATGCCGTCGCGCCGGGCTGGATCGCCTCCAGCGGCATGGACACCTACGAGGGAGCGTTCAGGCAGATCATCCCGACCCTGCGCGAGCATGTGCCACTCAAGCGCATCGGCACCGAATCGGAAGTCAGCGCGGCGATCGTCTTCCTGCTCAGCCCGGCGGCCGCCTTCATCAGCGGCACCACCCTGCGCATCGACGGCGCCGCCAGCCTCGGCAGCCGTGCCTGGCCCTTGTCACCGGCGCGCAACAGCGAGTCGTACAACGGTTTCCATCGGGCCTACCTGCCGGATGTGCTCAAGGACAAGGAGTGAACCATGCCGGTGATCGAATCCCAGCTCGACCGTCACAGCGCCGATTTCGCCCGCCACCGCGACGCCCTGCTTGCCAGCCTCGAACAGCTCCGCCAACTGGAGCGCAAGCTGCTGGACAAGGCCGAACAGGCCCGCGACAAGTTCGCCGGCCGCGGGCAGTTGCTGCCGCGTGAACGCCTGAACCTGCTGCTCGACCCCGGTGCGCCGTTCCTCGAACTGGCCAGCCTGGCCGGCTACAAACTGCATGACGACAAGGACGGCAGCCAGGCCGGTGGTGGCCTGATCGCCGGGATCGGCTACGTCTGCGGCGTACGCCTGCTGGTGGTGGCCAACAACAGTGCGATCAAGGGCGGGACCATTTCCCCCAGCGGCCTGAAGAAGACCCTGCGCCTGCAACAGATCGCCATGGAAAACCGGCTGCCGGTGATCACCCTGGCCGAAAGCGGCGGTGCCAACCTGAACTATGCGGCGGAGATTTTCGTCGAGGGTGCGCGCTGCTTCGCCAACCAGGCCCGGATGTCGGCCATGGGCCTGCCGCAGATCACCGTGGTCCACGGCTCGGCGACCGCTGGCGGCGCCTACCAGCCGGGGCTGTCGGACTACGTGGTGGTGGTGCGCGGCAAGGCCAGGCTGTTCCTCGCCGGGCCGCCACTGCTCAAGGCCGCCACCGGCGAAATCGCCACCGACGAGCAGCTGGGTGGCGCCCAGATGCATGCCCAGTTGGCCGGCACGGCCGAATACCTGGCCGAGGACGATGCCGACGGCATTCGCCTGGCCCGCGAGATCGTCGCCGCGCTGCCGTGGAATGCGCGGCTGCCGCAGGCGCCCGCACCGGCTTTCGCCGAACCGCTCTACCCGATCGACGACCTGCTGGGGCTGATTCCCGATGACCCGAAAAAGCCCTATGACGTGCGCGAGATTCTCGCCCGCCTGGCCGATGGCTCGCGGTTCCTGGAATTCAAGGGCGAGTTCGATGCGCAGACCGTCTGCGGCCACCTGCAGATCCACGGCCGCCCCTGTGGGGTGATCGGCAACAACGGCCCGATCACCCCACAGGGCGCGGCCAAGGCGGCGCAGTTCATCCAGCTATGCGACCAGAGCCACACGCCCTTGCTGTTCCTGCACAACACCACCGGTTTCATGGTCGGCACCGAATCCGAGCAGCAGGGCGTGATCAAGCATGGCGCGAAGATGATCCAGGCGGTGGCCAATGCCCGGGTGCCCAAGCTCACCCTCGTCGTCGGCGGCTCCTATGGCGCCGGCAACTATGCCATGTGCGGCCGCGGCCTCGACCCGCGCTTCATCTTCGCCTGGCCCAACAGCCGCACCGCGGTGATGGGCGCAGCCCAGGCCGGCAAGGTGCTGCGAATCGTCACCGAGGCCCGGCAGCTCAAGGAAGGCCAGGCCGTCGAGGGAAAGATGCTCGACATGCTCGAACAGATGACCGCCCAGAAACTCGACAGCCAGTCCACCGCCCTCTATGGCACCGCCAACCTGTGGGACGACGGCCTGATCGACCCACGCGACAGCCGCACACTGCTGGGCTATCTGCTGGATATCTGCCACGAGGCCGAGGTCAGGCCGTTGCAGGCCAACAGCTTTGGCGTGGCGCGCTTCTAGGCTGTGTACGAAATTGTTTGAAACGCAGGTTAGGCAAGGCAAAAACCGGCGAGGAAGCGCAGTTGACTGGTTGTCAATGAGCATTCCGAGCCGGTTTTTAACGCCGCATAACCAAGTTTCAAGCGATTTCGTACATAGCCTAACGCTCACAGGAGAACGACAACCATGATCTTTACCCAGGAACATGAAGCGTTGCGCCGTACCGTTCGCCAGTTCGTCGACCATGAGATCAACCCCCACGTCGAGGAATGGGAAAAGGCCGGGCGCTTTCCGATCCACGAGATCTTTCACAAGGCCGGCGGACTCGGCCTGCTGGGCATTTCCAAGCCGGAGAAGTTCGGCGGCATGGGCCTGGACTACAGCTATTCGATCGTCGCCGCCGAAGAGTTCGGCACCGTGCATTGCGGTGGCATTCCCATGTCCATCGGCGTACAGACCGACATGTGCACCCCGGCCCTGGCCCGCTTCGGCTCCGATGAACTGCGCGAGGAATTCCTGCGCCCGGCCATCAGCGGCGAGCAGGTCGGCTGCATCGGCGTCTCCGAGGTCGGCGCCGGCTCCGACGTCGCCGGGCTCAAGACCCAGGCGCGCAAGGACGGCGACGACTACGTGATCAATGGCAGCAAGATGTGGATCACCAACTCGCCGAGCGCCGACTTCATCTGCCTGCTGGCCAACACCTCGGACGACAAGCCGCATGTGAACAAGTCGCTGATCATGGTACCGATGAACAGCCCCGGTATCAGCCTCAGCCCGCATCTGGACAAGCTCGGCATGCGCAGCTCGGAAACCGCCCAGGTGTTCTTCGACGACGTGCGCGTGCCGCAACGCAACCGCATCGGCCAGGAAGGCGCCGGGTTCATGATGCAGATGCTGCAGTTCCAAGAGGAACGGCTGTTCGGCGCGGCGAACATGATCAAGGGCCTGGAGTACTGCGTCGACAGCACCATCGCCTATTGCAGGGAGCGCCGGACCTTCGGCAGCCCGCTGATCGACAACCAGGTGATCCATTTCCGTCTCGCCGAACTGTCCACCGAGATCGAGTGCCTGCGGGCGCTGGTCTACCAGGCCACCGAGCAGTACATCAAGGGGCGCGACGTCACCCGCCTGGCGTCGATGGCCAAGCTCAAGGCCGGGCGGCTGGGCCGGGAAGTCACCGACAGTTGCCTGCAGTACTGGGGCGGCATGGGTTTCATGTGGGACAACCCGGTGGCCCGCGCCTATCGCGACGTGCGCCTGGTGTCGATCGGTGGCGGTGCCGACGAGATCATGCTGGGCATCATCTGCAAGCTGATGGGCATCCTGCCGGGGAAAAAATCATGAGTACCCTGCCCGACTGCCAGACCCTGCGCCTGGAGGTTCGTGGCGGCGTGCTGCAGATCACCCTCGACCGCCCGGACAGTCGCAATGCAATGAGCCTGCGGATGGTCGCCGAGTTGCGCCGCGTGCTGGCTGCGGTGCGCGAGGACCGCGGCGTACGCGCCCTGGTGCTGCGCGGGGCCGGCGGCCATTTCTGTTCCGGTGGCGATATCCGGGACATGGCCGAGGCCCGGGCCCAGGGGGCGCAGGCCTACGCGGAACTGAACCGGGCCTTCGGGGCGTTGCTGGAAGAAACCCAGCGCCAGCCACAGGTGGTGATCGCGCTGCTGGAGGGCGCGGTACTGGGGGGTGGCCTTGGCCTGGCCTGTGTCAGCGATATCGCACTGGCCGCCCATGACGCCCGCTTCGGCCTGCCGGAGACCAGCCTCGGCCTGCTGCCGGCGCAGATCGCGCCGTTCGTGGTGCGGCGCATCGGCCTGACCCAGGCCCGGCGCCTGGCACTGACCGCGGCGCGTTTCGACGGTAACGAGGCGGCGCGGTTGGGGCTGGTGCATGTTGTCGAGCGCGATGCCCAGGGGCTGGAGGAGCGCCTTGCTGAGGTGCTGGCCCAGGTGCTGCGCTGCGCGCCGGGGGCCAACGCGGCGACCAAGGCGCTGCTGCTGGATGAACAGCCGCTGGGGGCGTCGCTCGACCAGGCGGCGCACTGGTTCGCCGAGGCGGTGACCGGGGCGGAAGGCGTCGAGGGGACATTGGCCTTCGTGCAGAAGCGCGAGCCGCGGTGGGCCGGTTGACGCTTTCGCGGGCAAGCCCTGCTCCTACGAGGTCTGGGTGTACCCGAAAGTCATGGGCAACTCCACTCCTGTAGGAGCAGGGCTTGCCCGCGAAAAGGCCCGAATGTTCAACACCTAACCAAAGGACAGCCGCCATGCCCGCCTTCAACAAGATCCTGATCGCCAATCGCGGCGAAATCGCCTGCCGGATCATCCGCACCGCCCAGGCCCAGGGCTATCGCACCGTCGCCGTCTACAGCCAGGCCGACGCCGCTGCCCGCCACGTGCAACTGGCCGATGAAGCCCTGTGCATCGGCGCGCCGCAGGTGTCCGAGTCCTACCTCAACAGCCAGGCCCTGCTCGACGCCGCCCACCGCTGCGGTGCCGATGCGATCCACCCCGGTTACGGCTTTCTCTCGGAAAACGCCGATTTCGCCCGCGCCTGCCAGCAGGCCGGAATCGTCTTCATCGGTCCCGACGCCGCGGCCATCGAGCTGATGGGCAGCAAGCGCCAGTCGAAAATCGCCATGCTCGCCGCCGGCGTACCCTGTATCGACGGCTACCAGGGTGCCGCCCAGGATGAAGCGACGCTCACCCGCGAGGCGCAACGGATCGGCTACCCGCTGATGATCAAGGCCAGCGCCGGTGGGGGTGGCCGCGGCATGCGCCTGGTCCACGGGCCCGAACAACTGGCCGAACAACTGCGCACCGCCCGTTCCGAAGCGCTGCACGCCTTTGGCAGCGACGAGCTGATTCTCGAACAGGCACTGATCGAACCGCGCCATGTGGAGATCCAGCTGTTCGGCGACAGCCATGGCAACCTGTTGTACCTCGGCGAACGCGACTGCTCGATCCAGCGCCGTCACCAGAAGATCGTCGAAGAAGCGCCCTGCCCGGTCATGACCGCCGAACTGCGCCAGGCCATGGGCGAGGCGGCGTTGCAGGCCGGGCGGGCGGTGAACTACGTCGGCGCCGGGACCGTCGAGTTCCTGCTCGATACCTCCGGGCGCTTCTACTTCCTGGAGATGAACACCCGCCTGCAGGTGGAACATCCGGTCACCGAGCTGGTCACCGGGCTGGACCTGGTGGCCTGGCAGCTCGACGTCGCGGCAGGGCTGCCGCTGCCCCTGCGCCAGGAACAGGTCACGCTCCAGGGCCATGCCATCGAGGTGCGCCTGTACGCCGAAGACCCGACCCATGGCTTCCTGCCGCAGACCGGCCAGGTGCTGGGCTGGGAGCCGCCCCGCTCGGAAGGCGTGCGGGTCGATCATGGCCTGCTCGAGGGCCAGGCCGTCAGCCCGTTCTACGACCCGTTGCTGGCCAAGCTGATCGCCCATGGCGCAACCCGCGAGGAAGCCCGGCGCCGGCTGCTGCGTGCGGTCGAGGACTGCGTGCTGCTGGGGCTTGCGAGCAATCAGCGGCTGCTGGCGGCCCTGCTGCGCCATCCATCGTTCGCCGCCGGCGACTTCAGCACCGCGTTCATCGCCGAGCACTTGGATGCCGACCCGAGCCTGCAAGCCTATCAGCCGTCGAGCCGTGAACTGGCGCTGGCCACCGCGCTGTTCTACCAGGCCGGGGCTATGCCACATGGCGCCGGGCTCGGCGGCTGGCGCAACAATGCCGGTGTCCCACGACGCTATCGCCTGGCGCTGGGCGAGACCGCAATCGACCTGCAACTGCTCGCCCGGCACGACGCACCGCTGCTGGTCAGCCACGCCGGGCAGCAGATCGAAGTCCGGCTGCTGGAATGCGACGGTCGCTGGGTCACGGCCGAACTCGACGGCGTGAGGCGACGCTACGCGTATCGGCTGGACGGCGAACAGCTCTGGCTGTTCACCCACCCAGGCAACCTGCTGCTGCGCGACCTGAGCCTGGCGGTCACGCAAGGCCAGGCCGCGGCAAGCTCGGGCACCGTGAAGGCACCGATGGACGGGGCGATCGTCGACGTGCTGGTCAGCGAAGGCAGCACGGTCAGCAAGGGCCAATTGCTGATGGTGCTGGAGGCGATGAAGATGGAGCATCCGCTGAAGGCCGCTATAGACGGCGTGGTGCGGCGGGTCCAGGCCAACCGGGGAGACCAGGTGAAAAGCCGGCAGGTTCTGCTGGTGGTCGAATGAGCGGCTAGGCGGATTGGCTGGCATTGGCTACGCTTGAGGCGGACTAGGATGCTGTCTTCGGAGCTCGAGATGCCCCACTGGCTGGTGATTGATCTGGAAGCCACGACGGATGATGGGGGCTGGCCACTGGCGGAGATGGAAATCATCGAAATCGGTGCCACCCTGGTCAACCGCGAGGGCCGGGAGCTGGACCACTTCCAGCGTTTTGTACGGCCGTTGCGCCGGCCGCTGCTGACCCCCTTCTGCCGCGAGCTGACGCATATCAGCCAGGCCAGTATCGACACCGCCGCGCCGCTGGCGGAGGTCTGGGAGGCCTTCGAGCGCTGGCTCGGCCAGCATCAGGCGCGACTGGAGGGTTGGGCCAGTTGGGGCGACTACGATCGCCGGCAACTGGAACAGGACTGGCGGCAACTGCAAGTGACCAGCCTGTTGAGCGGGCTGCCCCATGCCAACCTCAAGCAGCGTTTCGCCAAGGCGCGCAAGTTGCAGAAACCACTGGGGCTCAACGGTGCCTTGCAACTGGCGGGGCTGCAGTTCAGCGGGCAACAGCATCGGGCGCTGGAGGATGCGCGTAATACTGCGCGGTTGCTGCCATTGATTCTGCCGGTTTGAGGAGAATGGCCGCCGTTGGCGGTTCGCCGGCAAGTCGGGTCGCCGCACCGCCTGCTCCTACAGGGTGGCGGCGTATATACATTTCACGCACGACACACCCTGTAGGAGCAGGCGGTTCGGCGCCCCGACAAGCCCTGCTCGCAGGGCTCAATCGGATCGGCAGCAGGTGACGGGAGCAGGCGGCTTGGGCATACTGGCCGGCCACATTTTTCAGCTCATTTCGAGGAATCGCCCATGTTTAAAGTCAACGAGTACTTCGACGGCACCGTCAAGTCGATTGCCTTCGCACAAGCCGAAGGCGCGGCCACCATCGGCGTCATGGCTCCGGGCGAATACGAGTTCGGCACCGCCCAGCGCGAAATCATGCACGTGGTCTCCGGCGCCCTGACCGTCAAGCTGCCCGACAGCAACGAGTGGGAAACCTTCGCCAGCGGCAGCCAGTTCAATGTGCCGGCCAACAGCAAGTTCCAGCTGAAGGTCGCCGTGGAAACCGCCTACCTGTGCGAGTACCGCTGAGTTCTGCGAGTCATACCAAAACGGCGCCCACGGGCGCCGTTTTTCATGGAGGTTTCAGCTACGGCGTGGTCACCACGCCCGGCTCAGTGCCCCGGGCATTGAACTGCAACGCCGCCAGCCGCGCATACAGCGGGTTGCTGGCAATCAGTTCGGTATGGGTACCGATCGCCACCAGCCGGCCCTGATCCATCACCGCGATACGATCGGCGTTCTGCACCGTGGCCAGGCGATGGGCGATCACCAGGGTGGTGCGGCCCTGCATCAGGCTCGGCAGCGCCTGCTGGATCAGGTGTTCGCTCTGGGCGTCGAGGGCACTGGTAGCCTCGTCCAGCAGCAGGATCGGCGCATCCACCAGCAACGCCCGGGCGATCGCCAGGCGCTGGCGCTGGCCGCCGGACAGGCCGAGCCCGGCATCACCCAGATGGGTCTGGTAGCCCTGGGGCATCTGCATGATGAAGTCGTGGGCATGGGCGATCCGCGCCGCCTCGCGGACCTGCCCGTCGCTGGCCGTCGGGTTGCCGTAGCGGATGTTCTCCTCGACGCTGCCGAAGAACAGCGCCGGGCTCTGCGACACCAGGGCGAAACAGCGGCGCAGGTCCAGCGGGTCGAGTTGGATCAGCGGCTGGCCGTCGAGCAGCAGGCGGCCCTGTTGCGGGTCGTAGAAGCGCAGCAGCAGGTCGAACAGGGTCGACTTGCCTGCCCCCGACGGCCCGACCAGCGCCAGGGTTTCGCCAGCCCTGACGCTCAGATCGAGGCCGTCGATGGCATGGCTGTCCGGACGCGACGGGTAGCTGAAGCGCAGGTTTTCCAGCACCAGGTTGCCGGCGACCCGCTCGGCCAGGCGTACGCCGCCGTCGGCGGGGGCCGTGATGGCATTGCTCGACTGCAGCAGTTCGGCAATCCGCTCGGCGGCGCCCGCCGCCCGTTGCAGTTCGCCGATGACCTCGCTGAGGGTGCCGAAGGCACTGCCGACGATCAGGCTGTAGAACACGAAGGCCGCCAGTTCACCGCCGGAAATCTTCCCGGCGATCACGTCCATGCCGCCCACCCAGAGCATCACCCCCACCGCGCCGAGCACCAGCACGATCACCAGGGTGATCAGCCAGGCGCGCTGGACGATACGCCTGCGGGCGGTCTGGAAGGCCTGTTCGACGGTCGCGGCGAAGCGCTGTTCATCCTGCGCCTGGTGGTTGTAGGCCTGCACGGTCTTGATCTGGCCGAGGGTCTCGGCCACATAGCTGCCGACATCGGCGATGCGGT
This sequence comes from Pseudomonas sp. Tof1, assembly GCF_055390395.1. NCBI lineage: Bacteria > Pseudomonadati > Pseudomonadota > Gammaproteobacteria > Pseudomonadales > Pseudomonadaceae > Pseudomonas > Pseudomonas sp. Tof1. Next base: position 4,967,027 of record NZ_AP024344.1, read on the forward strand.
CCTGGCTCTGGCGTGACAGGCTGCGCACCCGCCGGCCGAAGATCAGGATCGGTGCCAGCACCAGCGGCAGGGCGATCACCACGATGCTCGTCAGCTTGGGGTTGGTGACGAACAGCAGCACCACGCCGCCGATCACCATCAACGCATTGCGCAGGAACAGCGACAGGGAGGAGCCGATCACCGATTGCAGCAGGGTGGTGTCGGCGGTCAGCCGCGACTGGATCTCCGAACTGCGGTTGTTCTCGTAGAAGCCCGGATGCAGGTAGATCAGGTGGTTGAACACCTGGCGGCGAATATCGGCGACCACCCGCTCGCCGATCCACGACACCAGGTAGAACCGGGTGAAGGTGCCCACCGCCAGCCCCAGCACCAGCAACAGGAACAGCCCGATGGACTGATTGAGCAGGTGCGGCGACTGGGTCATGAAGCCCTTGTCCACCAACAGGCGGATGCCCTGGCCCATGGACAGGGTGATGCCGGCGGTGACGATCAGCGCCAGCAGCGCCGCCACCGTCTGCCAGCGATAGGGGGCGACGAACTGGCTGACTAGGCGCATGGCCCGGCGTTGACGAGCAGAAAGCATGATGGGAATCCGTTGTGCGATGCACAGAGCCTACACCCAAGTTCGAGTGAACTTTCGTGAAACGCAATCAGTCAGGTTAATTATGACCGGGAATACTAGGGCCTAGAGACGATCGGTCTAACGTGCAGCTGGCGGGAACCTGTGGTTTCTGTTGCACTGAAATCACGCGGCCCGCTGTTGTCGACGGTGTCACAGCCTGGTCATGCCGCGGATATAAACTCGATAGGCACCTGATGAGGAGACAGGCCATGGACTTGCAACACAGCACTAACCAGATCCCGGTGATTCGTCATCCCAAGCCCGAGGCACTGGGCTGTGCGATTATCGACGCTGCCGGACGTGAAGTCCCAATCACCGAGGAAATGATCCAGAACGCCTGCCGCGAACTGGAACAGCGATTGGTCAAGCCTGCGCAGCAAGACTGATAGCCCGAACTCTTTTTATCGACCCGGCCCTGATGCCGGGTTTTTTCTGCCTGCCTGGCGGTGAGATGCACCGCGCTCCAGGGTCGTGGGCAAGATCAGACGAGCACGGCGCCCAGCGCCAGCACCATGCGCCGCAGTTCCTCGGATTCGCCGTTGATCCTGACCGCCAGCCCCTCGATCTCGCGACGCTGCGGGTAATGCTTGCGCAACAGGTCGAACGCCGCCCGCTGTTCGGCGACGCTGCCGACCAGGCTGCGGCGGAAATCCGCGTCGTCGCGGCGCGGGTCGTACACCGCCCGACAGATCATCGCCATGGCCCAGGCCGGGTCGCTGCCGGCGTTGAGGGTGACTTGCGCCAGGTCCGGTGCGGGCAGCAGGTCCTCCAGGCGAACCACCGGCGGCTGGCCGCTGAAGGCGCAGTAGGCCTGGTAGATCTGCGCCGTGCCACGCTGCTTGCCATCCAGGCTGTAGCCGCCGATATGCGGCGAACCGAGCACGCAGAGCGCGGCCAGCTCGACATCCACCTGCGGCTCGGCCTCCCACACGTCGAGGACCGCCTGCAGGTCCTCGCGGTCCAGCAGCACCTCGCGCAGGGCCTCATTGTCCACCACCGGCCCGCGGGCGGCGTTGATCAGCCAGGCCCCCTGGCGCAGTCGCTGCAGGCGTTCCCGGTCGAGCAGGTGCCAGGTCGCCAGATCACCGGTACGGGTCAGCGGGGTGTGCAGGCTGATCACGTCGCAGTGTTCGAGGATCTGCTCCAGGTCGACATAATCGCCACCTTCGGCCGCCTGGCGTGGCGGGTCGCAGACCAGCACCTTCCAGCCCAGGCCACGCAGCACCTTGACCAGGCGCCCACCGACTTCGCCGGCGCCGATGACGCCATAGGTGCGGCTGGCCAAAGGAAGACCCTCGATTTCCGCCAGGGTCAGCAGGCTGCCCAACACGTAGTCGACCACCCCGCGGGCGTTGCAACCGGGCGCACTGGACCAGTGAATGCCGGCCTCGTCGAAGTACGCCAGGTCCAGGTGGTCGGTGCCGATGGTGCAGGTACCGACGAAGCGTACCCGGCTGCCTTCGAGCAGTTCGCGGCTGACTGGCGTCACCGAACGCACCAGCAGCACATCGGCGTCGGCCACCGCCGCGCGGTCGATGGCGCGCCCCGGATAACGGCGGATCTCGCCGAAACCGGCAAAGAACGCATCGATCAGGGGAATATTCTCGTCGGCAACAATCAGCATGGCGGGCTCCTTTGGCAGGCCGGCAGTTTGGCGCAGATCGCCCGCCGCCACCAGTCGGTGGGCGATCATCGGCAGAGAAAATCCCGGCTTACGGCCAGCGTCATTACAAATGCCCTACAGAGGAAATTTCCTGACCATTGCGTCAAGGCGTAAACTCCGCGGTTTTCCCCGCAATACTTGGATACATCACTGGTGAGCACCGTTACCGATACCCCTGCCCTCGGCCGCCCGGCACGAGTCCTGCTGGAAATGCGCAATCTGCTGGGACTGGCCCTGCCGATCATCATTGCCCAACTGGCCCACACCGCCATGGGCTTCGTCGATGCGGTGATGGCCGGCCGCGTCGGCCCGCGGGACCTGGCCGCGGTGGCGCTGGGCAACTCGATCTGGGTACCGGTGTTCCTGCTGATGACCGGCATCCTGCTGGCCACCACGCCCAAGGTCGCCCAGCGCCATGGCGCCGGGACGCCGGAGCAGATCGGCCCGATCGTGCGCCAGGCGCTGTGGCTGGCCGTGGTGGTCGGCCTCGGCGCCGGGGCGGTCCTGTACAACGCCGAGCCGATCCTGCACCTGATGAAGGTCGACCCGGAACTGATCGGGCCGTGCATGGACTACCTGCGCGGCATCGGCACCGGCCTGCCGACGGTGGCGCTCTACCATGTGCTGCGCTGCTGCAGCGACGGCATGGGTCGCACCCGGCCGAGCATGGTCCTGGGCCTGTGCGGGCTGGCGCTGAACATTCCGCTGAACTACGTGTTCATCTACGGCCATCTCGGCGTACCGGCCCTGGGCGGACCCGGCTGCGGCTGGGCCACGGCGATCGTGATGTGGGTGATGCTGCTGGGCATGGCCGGCTGGGTGCGCTGGGCCAAGGTCTATCAACCGAGCCAGGTGTTCAGCCGTTTCGACTGGCCGGATTGGACGGTGATCAAGCGCCTGCTGGGCATCGGCCTGCCGATCGGTATCGCGGTGTTCGCCGAATCGAGCATCTTCGCGGTGATCGCCCTGCTTATTGGCAGCCTCGGTGCCCATGTAGTGGCCGGACACCAGATCGCCCTGAACATCAGTTCGCTGGTGTTCATGGTCCCCTACTCCCTGGGCATGGCGATCACCGTTCGCGTCGGCCAGGCCCTGGGCCGCGAGCAACCGCGCGCGGCGCGCTTCACCGCCGGGGTCGGGGTGGCGACGGCATTGGCCTATGGCTGCGTGTCCGCGAGCCTGATGCTGCTGTTTCGCGAGCATATCGCGACCATCTATACCAGCGATCCGGTGGTGATCCAGGTGGCGACCATGCTGATCGTGTATTCGGCGCTGTTCCAGTTCTCCGACGTGATCCAGGTCACGGCGGCCGGGGCGTTGCGCGGCTACCAGGACACCCGGGTGACGATGATCCTGACCCTGTTCGCCTACTGGGGCATCGGCCTGCCGGTGGGTTATGCACTGGGATTGACCGACTGGTTCGGCGCGCCGAGTGGCCCGAGCGGGTTGTGGGAAGGCCTGATCGTCGGGCTGTCGTGTGCGGCAGTGATGCTGTCGATCCGCCTGGCGCGCAGTTCGCGCAAGCGGATCAGGATGAGCCGGGCGTAGCTGCCGGGGCCGCGACAGGGCCTGTGACGGGGAGCCAACGGTCTGGCGCGGTCCTTGTAGGAGCCTGGCTTGCCAGCGAACGCGGCCTCAAGGGCGCTGAAGGCTTCGCTGGCAAGCCAGGCTCCTACAAGGGTCTGCTCAGGTTTCACGCCTGCACAGCGGCCAGGGGTCATTCGGCCTTCTTGCGAATCCAGTACAGGTAGGTGCCCGCCTCTTCCCGCTGTTCCACCAGCTCATGGTCGAGAAACACACAGAACTTGGGGATGTCGCGGCGGGTCGACGGGTCGGTGGCGATCACCTTGAGCAGGCCGCCCGGCTGCAGGTCGCGGATATGCTGGTGCAGCATCATCACCGGCTCGGGGCAGTTGAGCCCGGTGGCGTCGAGGGTGCCGTCAACGTTGGGGTCGTAAGGCTGGGTCATTCTTAACTCCTGAAACCGATGCGGCATTATCGCGGCTTTTTCACGTCCAGTCGACGCAGATGGCAGGTCACTTCCTCGCGGTCGTGATAGAGCTGCTTGCAACCGACCGCCACCTTGATCCCGCGAGCCCTGAAGCCTTCGTCGATGCGGTCCAGCAGGCGACGGACCTCGGCATAACGCTGCTTCATCGGCAGCTTGAGGTTGACCACCGCTTCCCGGCAGTGCCCCTCGCCGACCCAGCTTTCCAGCATGGCCGCGGTACGCGCCGGTTTCTCGACGATGTCGCAGACCATCCAGTCCACCGGCTGCTTCGGCTTGTAGGTGAAACCGTCGGCCATCAGGTGCTGGACCAGGCCGGTGTCCATCAGGCTTTCGGCCATCGGGCCGTTGTCGATGGCGGTCACCAGCATGCCGCGGTTGACCAGTTGCCAGGTCCAGCCGCCAGGCGCCGCACCGAGGTCGACGCCGGTCATGTCGCCGTTGAGGCGCTCTTCCCACTGGTCACGGGGAATGAAGTGGTGCCAGGCCTCCTCCAGCTTGAGGGTCGAGCGGCTTGGCGCATCCTTGGGGAACTTCAGGCGCGGAATGCCCATGGGCCACATCGCCGAATTGCCGGCGTCGGCCATGCCGAGGAAGACTTCCCGACCACTCTTGAAGGTCAGCAGCAGGCGCGGCTTGCCGGCGTCCTCCAGCAACCGGCCGGCCTTGAGCAGGGCCTTGCGCAGCGGTGCCTCGAACTTCTTGCAGAAATTCGACAACTCCTTGCCGTCGTTGGTATCGAGCACTTCCAGCCAAAGGCTGCCACACACCGGATAGGCCGCCAGGTTTTCCAGAATCACGCTGATCCGGTCGGTTTCCGGCAGATCGAGGAAACGGCCACGGGCCCACTGGCGCGGGAAGATCAGTTCGGCAAAGCGCAGGCCGGCCATCAGCCGGGCCGCGCCGGCGGCGTCGGCGCAGACGAATTCGGCGCAGGCGCTGTTCGGCTTGGCCTTGGCATAACCGGCCACATCGAGGCGCGCGGCCTGTTCGGCGATCTCGGAACAGACTTCGCCCTCGAAGCCGGGCCGGCAGTGCATGAAGAGGGTGTTCACAAAAAATTCCTGAGCTGGACAACTGTAACGAGGAGGCCTGGCGATCGGCAGGCCCGGATGCCGCACGACGGCGCCTGCAAACCCGCGCATGATAGCCGAGTTCGGAACCTTGGACTCCCCCCGACAGTCCAGTGATTAGCCAGATCACTCGAACAGGGCTAGATTCAAGGCTCTGCTTGTACCACCCGGCCCGTGCCGTGCGGGCCTCAAGGAGTCATTCATGTCATCTCTCGATAGCCTGAAAACCCTTAGAACCCTGCAGGTGGGCGCCAAGACCTACCACTATTTCAGCCTGCCGGAGGCCGCCCGCGCACTGGGCGACCTGGACAGGCTGCCGATGTCGCTCAAGGTCCTGCTGGAAAACCTGCTGCGCTGGGAGGACGGCAAGACCGTCACCGACACAGACATCAAGGCCCTCGCCGCCTGGCTGCAGACGCGCGGTTCCGATCGGGAAATCCAGTACCGCCCGGCCCGGGTGCTGATGCAGGACTTCACCGGCGTGCCAGCAGTGGTCGACCTGGCCGCCATGCGCGCCGCCGTGGCCAAGGCCGGCGGCGATCCGCAGCGGATCAACCCGCTGTCGCCGGTCGACCTGGTGATCGACCACTCGGTGATGGTCGACCGGTTCGCCAGCCCCGCGGCCTTCGGCGAGAACGTCGATATCGAGATGCAGCGCAACGGCGAGCGTTACGCCTTCCTGCGCTGGGGCCAGAACGCCTTCGACAATTTCAGCGTGGTGCCGCCGGGCACCGGGATCTGCCACCAGGTGAACCTCGAATACCTCGGCCGCACGGTCTGGACCCGTGACGAGGACGGCCGCACCTATGCCTTCCCCGACACCCTGGTCGGCACCGACTCCCACACCACCATGATCAACGGCCTCGGTGTACTCGGCTGGGGCGTGGGTGGCATCGAGGCGGAGGCGGCGATGCTCGGCCAGCCGGTGTCGATGCTGATTCCCGAGGTGATCGGCTTCAAGCTGACCGGCAAGCTCAAGGAAGGTATCACCGCCACCGACCTGGTATTGACCGTCACCCAGATGCTGCGCAAGAAAGGCGTGGTCGGCAAGTTCGTCGAATTCTACGGCGACGGCCTGGCCGAACTGCCTCTGGCGGACCGGGCGACCATCGCCAACATGGCCCCGGAATACGGGGCCACCTGCGGTTTCTTCCCGGTCGACGAGGTCACCCTGGAGTACCTGCGCCTGTCCGGCCGCCCCGCCGCTACCGTCGATCTGGTGGAGGCCTACAGCAAGGCCCAGGGGCTGTGGCGCCTGCCGGGTCAGGAACCGCTGTTCAGCGACAGCCTGGAACTGGACATGGGCAGCGTCGAAGCCAGCCTGGCCGGGCCCAAGCGCCCGCAGGACCGGGTACCGCTGCCCAAGGTGGCACAGGCCTTCAGCGACTTCATCGGCCTGCAGCTCAAGCCGGCCAGCAAGGAGGAGGGCCGCCTGGAAAGCGAGGGCGGTGGTGGCGTGGCGGTCGGCAATGCCGACCTGGTCGGCGGCGTGGACTACAGCTACGAAGGCCGGACCCATCGCCTCAAGGACGGTGCCGTGGTGATCGCCGCCATCACCTCCTGCACCAACACCTCCAACCCCAGCGTGATGATGGCCGCCGGGTTGCTGGCGAAAAAAGCCGTGGAAAAGGGCCTCAAGCGCCAACCCTGGGTCAAGAGTTCCCTGGCGCCCGGCTCCAAGGTGGTGACCGACTACTACCAGGCCGCCGGCCTGAGCCGCTACCTCGATGAGCTGGGCTTCGCGCTGGTCGGCTACGGCTGCACCACCTGCATCGGCAACTCCGGGCCGCTGCCGGACCCGATCGAGAAGGCCATCCAGCAATCGGACCTGACCGTCGCCTCGGTGCTCTCGGGCAACCGCAACTTCGAGGGCCGGGTGCATCCGCTGGTCAAGACCAACTGGCTGGCCTCGCCACCGCTGGTGGTGGCCTACGCCCTGGCCGGCAGCGTGCGCATCGATCTCAGCCGTGAGCCGCTGGGCACCGGCAGCGATGGCCAGCCGGTGTACCTGCGCGATATCTGGCCGAGCCAGAAGGAAATCGCCGATGCCGTGGCCCGGGTCGACACCGACATGTTTCACAAGGAATACGCCGAAGTGTTCGCCGGTGACGCCCAGTGGCAGGCCATCGAGGTGCCGCAGGCCGCCACCTATGCCTGGCAGGCCGATTCGACCTATATCCAGCACCCGCCGTTCTTCGACGGCATCGACGGCCCGCTGCCGCTGATCGAGGACATCCGGGACGCCCGGGTGCTGGCATTGCTGGGGGATTCGGTGACCACCGACCACATCTCCCCCGCCGGCAACATCAAGGTCGACAGCCCGGCCGGACGCTACCTGCGCGATCAGGGCGTGGAGCCACGGGACTTCAACTCCTACGGCTCACGGCGCGGCAACCATGAGGTGATGATGCGTGGCACCTTCGCCAACATCCGTATTCGCAACGAGATGCTGGGCGGCGAGGAAGGCGGCAATACCTTGCATATCCCTTCGGGGGAAAGGCTGGCGATCTACGATGCCGCCATGCGCTACCAGGCCGAGGGTACGCCGCTGGTGGTGATCGCCGGCCAGGAATACGGCACCGGCTCCAGCCGCGACTGGGCGGCCAAGGGTACCAACCTGCTGGGGGTCAAGGCAGTGATCGCCGAGAGCTTCGAACGCATCCACCGTTCCAACCTGGTGGGCATGGGTGTGCTGCCGCTGCAGTTTCCGGCCGGGCAAAACCGCAAGACCTTGCAACTGACCGGCAAGGAAACCCTGAGTATCGAAGGCCTGGGCGGCGCCCCGTTGCAACCGCGCATGAACCTCAGGCTGGTCATCAAGGGTGAAGATGGCCGGTCGCGCGAGATCGAAGTGCTGTGCCGCATCGACACGCTCAATGAAGTCGAATACTTCAAGTCGGGAGGCATCCTGCATTACGTTCTGCGGCAGTTGATCGCCGCCTGAGGACTGCGAAGGCAACATTTGGAAAAACACTGGCCTGGCCAGTGTTTTTTCATTGGTCAGGAGGGGCGGGGCACGGGTTATCATGACCCGCCCTGCCCGCCTGACATACAAGGAGTTGCATGTCCGTCCTGCCCTGGCCTTATCTGGCCCTGCTTTCCCTGGGTTATGCACTGGCCTTGAGCGTCGGCCAGTTGGGCCTGCCCAGCCTGTTCACCTTCGCCCTGCTGCTCATCAGCGGCGCGGCCGTCCTGCAGACCTGCAGCCGCGTGGCCGGTTATCTGGGACATGGCCTGTTCGTGCTGCTGGCCGTCGCGCTGGCCCTGCACTGGCTGCCGGGCTTCCAGAACGGCCGGGTGATCAACGCCCTGCGCCTGACCCCGGAGGCCGTGCCGTTCACCCTCTACCTCAATCTGGATAAACCGCTGATCGGCTTCTGGCTGCTGCTGGTCTGTCCCTGGCTGGTCAATCGCCGTACGCCGGGACGCGTGCTGCTCAGTGCGACCAGCGCCTGGGCCATGACCTCGCTGCTCGCCCTGGGGTGCGCCTGCCTGTTGGGCATCGTCAACTGGGCGCCGAAATGGCCCGAGCAAGGTGGCTGGTGGCTGCTGAACAACCTGCTGCTGGTGAGCCTGGTCGAGGAAATCCTGTTTCGTGGCTATATTCAGGGCGGGCTGAGCCGCTGTTTCAAATCCTTTCCACGGGGCGAAACCCTGGCCTTACTGGGGGCTGCGCTGATTTTCGGGCTGGCGCACGCCGGTGCGGGCTGGCAATGGGTGCTGCTGGCGACACTGGCTGGCATCGGCTATGGTCTGGCCTATCGCTATGGGGGCCTGGCCGCAGCCGTCCTGGCCCATGTCGCGCTTAATAGCGTGCACTTCGTATTCTTTACTTATCCGATGTTGCAACCGTGATAACAAGAACGAAAGTACCAACTGGTACTTTCGTTCTATGAAAAGCCGGATGAACGGCTGAACTCGTTAATTTCCAGCGTGTTCGACTCGTATTCAAGGACGAGTGCGAGTACGCAAGAGCCAAATTGTGAAACGGTCATGAAAGTTGAAAAATATATTTAATATTTCCCCTGTCATGCCGACAACCTGTCAAAGCCTTGCGGATTGAAAAACCATGCGGAATAACCAACCCATTACCCAACGTGAACGCACCTTTCCCGCTCAGCAACGGTTGATTTCCACTACCAATGCCAAAGGCGTGATCACCTACTGCAACGACGCGTTCGTCGAAATCAGTGGGTTCTCCCGTGACGAACTGATCGGCGCCCCGCACAACCTGGTGCGGCACCCGGATGTTCCGACGGCGGTGTTCGAGCACATGTGGAACACTCTGAAACAAGGCCTGCCATGGATGGGCATTGTCAAGAATCGCTGCAAGAGCGGTGACCATTACTGGGTCAACGCCTATGTGACACCCGTCTTCGAAGGCAACCAGGTGGTTGGCTACGAATCGGTGCGGGTCAAGCCCACCGCCGAACAGGTCCGCCGGGCCGAAGCGCTGTACCTGCGCATCAACCAGGGCAAGTCGGCGATTCCACGCCGGGACAAGTGGCTGCCGATCGTCCAGGACTGGCTGCCCTTCATCCTGGTCAGCCAGGTCAGCTTCCTGATCGGCGTGTGGCTCAACTCCCACTGGGGCTTCGCTCTTGCCGCCGCGCTCTCGGTACCGCTCGGCCTGCTGGGCCTGAGCTGGCAGCAACGCGGCCTCAAGCGCCTGCTGCGCCTGGCCGAGCAGACCACCTCGGACCCGCTGATCGCCCAGATGTACACCGACAGCCGCGGCGCCCAGGCTCGCCTGGAAATGTCGATCCTCAGCCAGGAAGCGCGTCTGAAAACCTGCCTGACCCGCCTGCAGGACACCGCCGAGCACCTCAACGCCCAGGCCAGGCAGTCCGACGACCTGGCCCAGAAGAGCTCCAGCGGCCTCGATCGCCAGCGCCAGGAAACCGAGCAGGTGGCGACCGCCGTCAACCAGATGGCGGCCACTACCCAGGAAGTCGCCAGCCACGTCCAGCGCACGGCCGACGCCACCCAGGAAGCCAACCGCCTGACCAGTCGCGGCCGCGATATCGCCGGAGAAACCCGCGAAGCCATCGAGCGGTTGTCGGTGGTGGTCGGTGAAACCGGCGGTACCGTGACCCAACTGGCCAAGGACAGCGATGAAATCGGCGGCGTGGTCGACGTGATCAAGGGCATCGCCGACCAGACCAACCTGCTGGCACTGAACGCTGCCATCGAAGCGGCCCGTGCCGGCGAGATGGGCCGCGGTTTCGCGGTGGTGGCCGACGAGGTGCGCCAACTGGCGCAACGCACCAGCGAATCCACCGGGCAGATCCACGCCCTGATCGCCAAGCTGCAACAGACCGCCAACACCGCCGTGCAGACCATGGACGCCGGCCATCGCCAGGCCCAGGAAGGCGTGGCACGGGTACTGGAAGCTGACGAGGCACTGGTGGGGATCAGCGAAGCGGTGGCCAATATCACCGACATGACCACCCAGATCGCCGCCGCGACCGAGGAGCAGAGCTCGGTGGCCGAGGAGATCAGCCGCAACATCAGCACCATCGCGCAACTGGCGGACCAGACTTCGGAGCAGGCGCACAACTCGGCGCAACTGAGCGAGGAACTGACCCACACGGCCCATACGCAATATTCGCTGGTGGAGCGTTTCAACCGATAGTTTCAAGTAAAATAGAGAAGACCCGATGACCGAAAGGCATCGGGTTTTTTATTGCCCGCAATAACATTAAATAGTTCTCTTTTATAAGTAAGAAATTTCCTCAAAGAAACAAACTTGGCACTTACAGAAAAACTACATACCAAACAAAAAATTCAAAACCCTTGACAACACCCAAGACTTAATATTCGTTGAGTACCTGGCACTATATCGCATAACCAACTGATAGCGTTTCAGACCTGAATGCATTATTTGCCAAAAGCACACGTATCGGCGCAGAACTCTCAAAACAATCTGTAACGCGTCTGATCGTGGGAAATGCCTGACAACACTCAATCAGATAAAAGGAATATCCTAATGAAGGACTTGGAGATTCAGAATTCAATCACGTTCCTGCAAGCTCCCGTCGTTGCAGCGGCCGCCCCTGAGGACGGCCTGCTGCAGGTCGCTGACCTGAACCAGCCCCTGGAGGTCAACATCACCTTGTGGAATTACCTTCAACCGGAAGAAACCTGTCAATTGGTCTGGAACGGCAACCTGGTGGGAGCCCCAGTATCCATGGAGCCATACCAGGCTGGCGAGAAAATTACACTGCTGCTCCCTGAGCAATTACTTTCTACAGAAGGCACACACCATCTGCAGTACATCGCTGCAAACACACTCAATGGAGAGTCGACTTTTTCATACCCTACCCAATTGATTGTCGATCGAACTCCAGCGGGAGGAGAGCTTCTTGCAGCACTAATACTTCCAACCACCGCTCTCGACGGCTTGACCAATAGCGAACTGATCGAACTAGGCAACCAACTCACCGCCATTGTCCCGGGCTATTTCGACATGAAGTGGGGAGATGTCATATACAGCCATTGGGGCGAGCACGCCGGCCCCACCCATACGGTCCAGGCCGACGAACTCGGCACCGGCAAAGTTCAACTCACCGTCGAGCGAAACTTCCTCGAGCAACTGGGCAACGGCGAGTTCGCCATCAGCTACAGCGTTCGCGACCGGGCCGGGAACGTTTCGGTACGTTCGCAATCGGTGCTGCTCAAGCTGCAACTGCAAGAGTTGCCGACCAACCTGGCGGCCCCCGTACCGCTGAAGATCGAAGATGGTCAGGTTCATGACTTGCATGCGCGCCTGGGGGTGAAGATCGGCGTGCCGACCTATGACCATGTCGCCATCGGCGACGAAATCCGCGTGCTGTGGAATGGCGAGCCGGTCGGCGGCAAGCGGATGATCAGTGTCCATGAACTGGGCAAGCCGTTGCTGTTCAACGTGATGGTCACCTACCTGTCCATTTCCCGCCACGGCGATGGTCCGGCCAGGGTGACCTACCAGGTCTGCCGCAATGGCGAGACCTTCGTCTCCCCGGACCTGGAGCTCGAGGTTTTTTTGCAACTGCCCGGCCCCCAGGACCCGACGCCCAAGACCCTGGTCAACGAGGCACTGGCCGCACCGGTGGTCAAGAGCAAGAATCCGGACGCCCAGACCCTGGACAACTACCTGGACGAAGACAGTGCACACTTGGCCGCCGACGTCGTCATCGCCTGGCGCGACGCCTTCCGGGCCGGTGACCGGATCAACCTGTTCTGGGGCAAGGCGGAACATCCGCTGGTTCGCCCCATCACCCAGCAGGACGTCAACAGCGGCTGCTACCTGGTGATCAACGTGCCGAACAGCCTGATCGTCGAGCAGGGCTGCGGGGTGGATATCCGTGTGCAATACACCGTGACCCGCGAGGGCAACCCGAATACCTCCTACTCCCCCAAGCAGTTGGTGGCGGTGATCTTCCAGATCCAGTTGCCGGGCGGTGAGGAGGGGCTGATGGAACCGGTGTTCAGCGGTGCCAGCGTGTTGAATGTGGTCGACCCGCGCAAGGATCCGGAAGGCACCGTGGTACACGTCGCACCCTACCGCAACATGAAGGAAGGTGACCGTATCCTCCTGCGTTTCTGCGGTTTCGATGCCCTGACGGGCGGTAATCCGATCGACAAGGCCACCTACACCAGCGAACACGTGGTCACCGGCCGCGACCTGCGCTACGGCTATCGCTTCCGGGTGCCGCTGGCACGCCTGATGGCCGTGGAGCACGGCCGTGGCCGGGCCCATTACGAGGTGAGCAACAGCCTGGGACGAGCCACCTCGTTGCCGGCTGATGTGTATATCTCGTCCCGCACGCCGGTCAAGGTGCGCTGAGCGTCGGCCATGAAAAAACCCTCGACGAGGCGTCGTCGAGGGTTTTTTCATGGGTCAGGAGAGGCCAGGAATCAGAATCCGTAGCGCACGCCGACGCTCACCCCCCAAGGCTGCTCGATGTGCTCGCCCTTCATGTAGTCGACATGAGCATGCAACTGCAGGTTCTTCGACAAGGCGGCGGAAACACCCGCCCCCAGCTCGGCGCGGCTGCCGAACAGGCTGTTGTCGAACGACACGTCGTTGATTTTCACGGTATTGCCACTACGGGAAAACTCATGGACCAGGGCTGCCTTGAGATAGGGCTGCAACAAGCCGCCATCCGCCAGTTGCAGGTTGCGCCCCAGCGTCGCTCCCGCCTTGCCGAGTACCGACTGGGTATGATCGTTCTGCGCTCTCAGACCGTTGTCCAGGGTATAGCGCTCTCCCTTGACCATGACCGTCGATAGTTGCGCATAGGGTTCGATGAACACATCCTGCTGCAGCTTGATGTGTTTGCCGAACTCCAGCGAGCCGCCATAGGCAAAGTTGTCGTAGCTGCCCTTGGCCTTGACGCCGTTGGTCATCGCCACATCCGCCTTGTTGCGCAAGCGGTTCAACTTGGCGACGGCATCCAGGTAATAACCTTCGTCCATCAACCAGGTGCCATAGGCCCCGATATAACCGCTGTCCACCGAACCGGCGGTCCCCCGGCTGAGACTGAGGTCGGACTCGCTGTGACCGACCATGGCACCGACCAGCAGTTGCCCGTTGCTGACCGGCACGGGCAGGTCGAAGCCGAGGGACAAGCCCTTCTGACGCTGCTTGTAACCGAACCCTGCATCCGCGGTGATGTTGTACTGGTTACCGTAACCGCGGATCCAGCCGCCGCCCTCGCCGCTGGTACGAATTTCCCCCATGCGGCTGCGCAAGGTCGCCAATTCGCCATACCAGATCGTCGGTCCGACGCTGAACAGTCCCAGAGCCGCCTGGCTCGAAGGGCTGATGGTCTTGCCTGAGCCAACGATGAACCAGTCGTCGCCCTGCCTTTCCAGCAGGTAGGAATAGGCGCCCAGGTCGACGCTGCCGCCGACCACATCGAACCAGGCATCGCCGCCTTCGGTATGCACCACATGCAATGGCGTGATCTCCGGCGAGTTCGGCTCCTGGCCGGTGTTCTCGATATTGAGCAGGAACTCGCCATTGGCCTGGCCATTGACACTCAGCAGGTCGCCGGTATTGTCCAGCAGGTTGACGTGCATGTTGAACATGCCGGTCCCCGACAGCTCGCCCAGGGACAGAGTGCGGAACTGGTCGGCCGAACCCAGGGTCACGCTACCGCCGCCCAGGGACAACGACTTGACCTCGGCATCGGCGACCAGGGTCCAGTTCGCGCCACTGTTGATGGCCACGCTGTTGGTGTTGACCAGATTGCCGGTGAGCTGGGCGTTGTTCTGCAGGGTAACGTCCAGGGTGCTGGTGTCATCGGCGACCAGGTCGCCGCCCAGAACAGAATTGTCGACGGTGAAGCCGACCGTGCTGTTGCCGCTGACATCCAGCAAAGTGCCGTTACCCGCCAACAGGCTGGCGTTGTTCCGCACCGTGATTCGCGCCGTGATCGCGTCCTGGGCGACAATAGCGGATCCGGCAAGTCCCTGCACGGTCGAGTTGTCGATCAGCACATCCGACTCCCGAGGATCACCGGGGTCATCTGGCAAACCGCCGGATCGTCCACTGATCAGCAGGCCAAGCGAGTCACCCAGCACATGGCTGCCGTTACTCATACTCAGCGATCCACCGTTCAATTTGACTCCGATACCTGGTACACCGGCATAGTCACGACCAATCACTTGGCTATTATCGAGACTGAGGCGTCCCCGAAACGCTACATGTGCACCATTTCCCGCACCGGATACAATGCTGTCCCGCACATCGGCCCTTGAAGCCGCGACGACGCCTCCCGGTAGAAAACTGGTCACCAGCGAGAGGCCCGTTCCTGTGCCATTCCGAATGTCGGCATTGTCAAGAACACCCCTAGCCCCATAAGACAGCTCCAATCCTTCAGTGATCCGACCACCGTTTACCCTCACCTGACCATAATCCGAGGCAGTGACACGGGTAGCAGTACCGCCGTCGATGATCTCCAGTACACCACTACGACCTACGTGCCACGACGTAACCTCGCTCTCGGCAGTGACCGTTTCCAAGCGGCCTTCCACAAAGCCCTGCGTTTCGTTGCTCTGGGCCAAGCCCACTTGGGGTACTAATGCCGCACTCATGATCCAGGCCATTTTTCCAATACCCAAGTACCGGATACGCAAAGGACACAATCGATAGTTTTTGTATAGCATTACTTCTTCTCCATCTAGCAAGAAGTAGTAGCCTGATAACTCCCCCATGGTTTTAATATTAAAACCAACTCTCAAAATTGTAGGAAAACTCCCAAGAAAATCGGGATAACCGCCCACAGAAAATTCAACAATCATTCACCCTAAAAAACCAAAAAAATCCAAACCACCCTTGACACCAAACACCCATTAATATTACGTGAAAAACAGATAGAAACTTCTATCTATAAAACCAAGACGGCATGACATTGATCGAGCTTTCCCAAAGTCTCGGCAAAGTGAACCTTATTGCCTTTAAAAAGGAATATATAGAATATGTGCAGACACAAGAACCGATCTGTTCTGACCCAGAACAGCTACACCCGTTCAGCCGAAAAGCTACTGACAATCCCCACGGTGCCGTCAGCCTTTGCCGACGGCCTATTACCACTTGCCGCACTCGATGCGCCGCTGGAAGTGCGTTTTCCGCTCTGGTCGGGCCCCTCGCTTGCACAGAACTATCAATTACGCTGGGATGGAGACCTCATCGGCACTGCCGTGGATATCCGGCAGGAGGATCTGGACAATCCCGAACATGAACTGAAGCTTTACCTCCCCCAGGAACTACTGGTTGAGAAGAACGACCCTACCAATCCAAAGAATAAGCAATACACACTGGAGTACCGAGTTTTCGATAACGACAGCAATGAGGCCAACTATTCATTCCCCAAACCAATCGAAATCGACACAACCAAACCCGGCTTGCCCAGCCATGGTCCAATGGACTTCCCCCGACAAGTGGATGATGGCCTGACCTCTGCGGAACTGAGCGACCTGGGCGACCAACTCGATGTCGTCGTTACCAGCTACAGCACCATGGCAGTCGGCGACTTTATCCAGTCATTCTGGGGCGCTATCCCCGGCCCCACCGCCACGGTGGGCGACGACAACATGAAGCTGGAGGAAGTACCACTGACTTTCAGCCGTCCCTTTCTCGAAAGTGTCGAGGCCCAGGTCGGCGACAGCCTGCAGCCGGTAACCTACCTGGTGACCGATCGAGCCGGAAACATCTCGGACCGTTCCGTGGCGCGCCACATCAAGTTGTTGCTGGCCGAGGCCCCCGATGACCTGCCGGCCCCCCTCGTCGAACAGGCCAGCCCGGAACAGGGTGGGCTGATCGACTACAACGATGCACAAGCCGGTGTCACCGTCGACATCCCGCTTTACCTGGGAGGCGGCCAGCCCGGGGATAGGGTGACCCTTTACTGGGGCGACAACAATCCGCTGCCGCCGATGCGGGTCGAGCCGGGAGAAGAAAACAACGACCCGATCCTGTCACCGGTGTTGCAGTTCGACGTTATCAACCGTTTCCCCGAGGGTATGGTCAATGTCCACTATGAGGTTCGCCGCGCCGATGGTCAGCTCAAGGGCACGTCCGAGAAGCTACCGGTACAGGTCCACCTGACACTGCCGCTACCGGAGGGGCGCCTGCAGCCCCTGACCGTCCAGGGCACCAGCGAAAACCCTAATCGCGAGGACAATCTCATCGATCCGGACGACTACGAGCTCGATGCCCGAGCCATCTTCCGCTGGGTCAACGGACTGCGTATCGGCGACAAGCTTCACCTGAACTGGGGCCGCCAGGAGGTACCGGATTGGCATGAGATCAGCCAGGAGGAGTTCAACGCCGGGGTCGATATCGACCTCCAGGTGGACAACAAGGTGATCAAGGACCAGGGCACCGGTCCCGCCATCGTGGTGAACTACAGCCTCAGCCGCGAAGGTAATCCCAATCCGTCATTGGGTCAGCCACAAAACGTGGTTGTACGTTCGAAGATGGAACAACCCGGTGGTGAGAATGGCCTCCTCGAGCCGCTATTCACCAGACTCGCCGACAACGGTCACATCAATCCCGGCCCGAACCCGGATGGCACACCGGCCTGGATACGCCCTTATGAAAATATCAAGCTGAACCACGACGTCACCCTGGTCTTCGAGGGCTTCGACCTCAACCACCGGCCAATCCCGGAGGCACGTTTCGAGAAAACCGAAACAGTCAACGAAACCAACATCTCTACCGGCCTGACCATACAGATCCCCCTGGCCAACCTGTACAAGGTCTGCAAGGGCTATGGGCAAATCACCTATCGGGTCACGCCGCTGCCCGAACACAACCAGGAACCTGCCAACTCGGAAACCGGTGAAGCGCCGGTCAGCATGGACCGACCTGGCGCGGGTTGTCCTGAAATGCCCACAACCTGACCCCATCGCCCGCAGGCTTGAACGGCCATGACGGCTGGAGCTTGCGGACCTATGCGCGGCCTTCCCTGCAAGGCCGCAGCCATTATCCGTTACGAGGAAACGCTCATGAATATCCAGTCCACTCCCGTTTTTCCACGCCCTGACGTACCCGCCGCCCTGGAAGACGGTTTACTGCCCATCAGCGCACTGAACGCCCCGCTGAGGGTAACCTTTCCTGTCTGGAACAATCCCTCGACCAGCCACCACTATCAATTGCTCTGGAACAATGAGCCCATTGGCGAGTCGCTTCCCATCCAACCAGGGGATAGGCCAGGCGACACTCTGCACCTGCATGTTCCGGTCGCTGCCCTGGTCGAAGGGCACTATGAGCTGGCCTTCCGGGTCACCGATAGCGAAAGTGAGCAATCCAGCGACTCCTTCCCCCGGCATTGGAAATCGACACCACCGCTCCCGGCCTCCCTTCCCTCGCTCCCCTGGAGTTCCCGCCCGAGGTCCGCGATGGCCTCACCTCCGAAGAGCTGACCGACATGGATGATGTACTACCGGGCATCGTCCACGGCTACACCGGCTTCGCCATCGGCGACCGGGTTAGAACCTTCTGGGGAGCCACCGAGGGTCCCGACGCCCTGGTCGAGGACGATGACATGGAACCTCGGCAGGTGATCGTCGAGTTTCCCCGCACCTTTCTCGAATCCCTGGGAGACTTCAACGGACCGGTGCACTACAGCGTCACCGACCGGGCCGGAAACCTCTCCAGGGACTCGGTCGCGGTCAACGTCCGCTTGCTGCTCAACGAGCCGGTCACCGACCTGCCGGCACCGATCATCGACGGCTACGTCGAGCCTATCGACCACGAACAGGCACAAGCCGGTGTCGAAGTGACGATTCCTACCTCGGAACCGGTCCAGGCCGATGACCGGATTCTCCTGCACTGGGGCAGCGTGGAGCTGGGTCCCTTCCCCCTCGATGCCTTTGGACAACCGATCATCCTGCACATCGACGTGCCTTTCGAAAGCATCGAGCAAGCCGGCGATGGGGATATCCGCCTGGAGTATGAGCTCAGTCGCGAGGGACATGTGATGGGCTACTCGCGGCCAAAGGATATCGTGGTCAAGGCCCGACTGCCGGTGCCCGGTGAGCTGCGCAAGCCGCTGATCCGTGGTGCCTCGCCCGATGGGGAGGACAACCTCATTTCCCCGGACGATTTCGAGCGCGATGCCAAGGCCGTCATTACCTGGAACACCGGTTTCATCGAAGGACAGGAACTGCAGCTGTACTGGCGCGGGCAGGCGATGTTCGAGCCTGCCTATCGCATCACCGCCAGCGATGTCAGCGCGGGCCGTGACCTGAACCTGACGGTGCCCGGCGAACGTTTCCGGCCACTGGGCACCGGCACCGATATCCGTGTCCACTACGGCATCGTCCAGGCCGGCAATCCGAACACCTCCAGATCCGCCGAGCAAGGCATCATCGTGCGCAACTGGGATGAACTGCCCGGTGGCCGACCGGGGCCCGACGCACCGGAATTCACCGACCTGAACGAACACGGCGCCATCAATACGGTGAACGGCCGTGACGGCGCACCGGTGCATATCGCCCCCTACCTCAATATCAGGCAGGGCGATGTCATCCACTTCCTCTACGAAGGTTTCGACCGTCTGGTGGGCGGCAACAGGAAGATCCGGTGGCCGCACACCTCCAACCCGCTGACCGAGGAGCAGGTCCGCAACGGCTATGACCTGCGCGTGCCCAGGGCAGTGCTGGACAACCATTGCTACGGCCACGCCGAGGCCACCTTCAGCGTCGACAGCATCACCGGAACCGGCCATTCGCAACGCCAGAGTGCCTACGTGGACATGCGCGTGAGCGGTGCCTGCCCGACAGGTGCCTGAGCCCCTGACTCCCTATTCCATCACTTACGGAGACACGATCATGTCCGTGAACATCAACCCGCAAAATCTGAAAAAACTCGATCAACCGGTCGTACTCAGCGCCAATCCAGGCGGCGTCGGTACAGTCGACACACAGGATCCTGCGAAACCGCTGCCAGTGCTGGCTGGCCCCCTGGACCTCGAGCCCGGGGATCGCATCGACCTGTACTGGAAAGATGCCGCCCGTCCCGTCAGCACCTACGAACACCCCATGGACGAGCCGCCGATCAGCGATTTCGTCACCCTGGCGGTGGACATCCGGGATATCCAGTCCGACAGGGAGCCCGTGCCCGTCTGGTTTCGCTTCACACCGTTTCCGGGCGGAACCTGGCAAGACTCCGACATCACCCTCATCCGGGTCAAACTGGAGATCCCCGGCGGCGTCGACATCGACCCGGCCACCCCCTACGAGAACGAGGCCCTGCAAGCGCCGCAGGTACAGCCGGCCGGCGTGATCACATCGCCCCACGGTGTGAGCGTGATCGTGGCGCCCTACCTGAACATGAGCGTGGGCGATCAGGTCAGCGTGGCCTGGGATGAGCGGAAGATCGATTACCCGCCCCTGGGCGAGGAGCACTTGAACCGCAACCTGCTCATCGCTGTCCCGACTGAGATCGTCGAAGCCGTCGGCAGTTCGCCCAGCCTGCCGGTGCGCTACGAGATCCATGACGTGGTCGGCAACTGGTCAAAGCACTCGCCCGCCACGCGGGTCGTGGTCGACCTCCAGGCCTGAGCGCCGTGCCGCCGGCAGTCCCACCCGGGGCTGCCGGCCCTATGCGCTCTGGCGCAGAATGAATGCGCAAACCTGCTGCGCGGCCCTGTCCAGATGCTGCGCATGGCTGAAGCCGCTGGCCTTGAGCGGCTTGAGGTCGTGGTCGGCGGCAGTCAGCCAGCACAGCTCGATACGCGGCGACAGCACATAGTCCGCCACCGCCTGACGGTTGCCCAGGGCATCACGCTCGCCCTGGACGATCAGGGTCGGCGTGGCGATGTCGGCCAGGTGCGCCACCCGCGGCTTATCCGGTTTGCCGGCGGCGTAGAACGGATAGCCGAGGCAGACCAATCCCTGCGCGCCAAGCTCGTCAGCCAGCAGGCTGGCCATGCGTCCACCCATGGACTTGCCGCCGATGAACAGCGGCCCGCGGACCTGCTGGCGCACCGTTTCGAAGACCTCGCGCCAGCACTCCAGCAGCCTGGCCTGGGGATTGGGCGGGCGCTTGCCGCCATCCAGGCGCCGTTGCGCCATGTAGGGAAACTCGAAACGCAGGACATTGACACCCTGCGCCGCCAGGCGCGCGGCCATCAGGCTCATGAAATCGCTGTCCATCGGTGCCCCGGCCCCATGGGCCAGGATCAGGGTCGGCGCCGACTCGCCAGCGGCCGCCCGATCATGCAGCCAGCCCTGGTGCCCCGGCCATGCTTGTTCGCCCATCTCATTCCTCATCGTTCACTGCACCCACTAGATATGTAACGCCCCCCGCGACGGGGATCTTTCGAGAATGACCGCCCACCTTCTGAACACTCAGAAGCATCGGGCCAGCGCCCCTGGGCGCCGATGCCCGCCTCTCTTTCCGTCAACGGGTAATGTCATGACCTCAGAACCGTCGCTCAGCGATTCCCGCTCCACCGCCTCATCCCGGACTGTATCGGCATTCGGCGCCGCTTTCGCGACCCTCGATGCCGCCATGCTCGATGCCAGGCACCAGTGCATCCAGCTGCGGGCCGCCTACCAGGCCTCGGAATTCAGCACCGATATCCGCTTCAGGGGGCTGCTCACCCGGGACGCCCAGGGCCTGTTTCACGCCAGCACCCCGCAGGAGTTCACCGCCCGCCAGGGTAGCACGGCCAGCCTGTGGCCCTCCGTGCCGCAAGACAGCGAACTGCCCACGGGCCACCGGATCGAGGCTGGCTATGTGTCCTACAGCGACACCGCACCCGCCGCCAGCCTGTCCGAGGACGAGCAGATCCACCAGGCGCTGGCTTCGGGCTTCTCCGACAAGATCGGTTATTTGCAGCAGGCGATCAGCCTGCGTGCGCGGTTCGCGACATGCTATCTGGCCGTCGGCGACGGCGTGCTGCTGCGTTACCTCTCCAGCGACTCGAAAGCCGAGCAGGAACTCCAGGCCGGCCTGCAGGCCCCCTCGGCCATCCTCGGTCATCTGCTGCAGTTGCCTGCGCCGCTGGTTTCGGCCCTGGACAAGCGGACACTGACGCCACTGGCCCTGATTCACCAGGTTGCCGAGGCCGGCGAGCTGTCGATCGTCAGCGGCGATGCCTTCTGGGGCCCGGCGCAGCGCATCACCAGCACCTGGAAACCCGACGCTGCCGGGATCCGCACCACGCAGGCACGCAAGGATCAACCCACGTCGGCCCTGAGCCGAACCTTCGTCAGCTTCGATGAGGCTGTGCGGCATATCCATGGCCAGGTGGGGCTCAAGGGCCGGCACCGACAACAATCGCTGATCGTGAAGCATCCACACAAGGACGAATTCCGCGCCACCGAGCCGGTCGCCGTTGCCGGCCCGCTGTTCGACCCCATAGGCCTGCAGGCGCTGCCAGCGCAAGTGGTGCTGGCCGGCCTGTACGCCCAGGCCGACAGCCTGCCCGGGCAGTCGCCGCCAGAGGAAAACTGGCTGTATGAAAACACCCTGCGCCCCCACGACCTGCTCGCCGGGCTCGACCAGGCCCGGCGCCGGCGCCCCCAGGGCGGAGCGCCCCTGCCATTGTGCCTGGGTACCGCCGATGGCGCCCTGCTGTCCTACCAGTCCGGGGACAGCGAACTGGAACGGGCCCTGCTCCCCGAACGCGCCGACTGGCAAGCGCGAGCCGAGCGCTTCAACCGCGAACTGCTCGATGGCAAGCTGTCGACCTCGCAATGGGTACGCCGCCTGGCCGAAGCCGGGACCCTGCGGGTACTGGTCGGCAGCCGCCTGTGGAATCGCGCCGGCAGGGTGCCGGCCGATACCTGGCAACCCTTCGCCGACAGCCCCGTACCGGAACTGGGCCAGGCGTTTCTCTCGGCC
The DNA here is from genome assembly GCF_055390395.1 of Pseudomonas sp. Tof1. Lineage (NCBI taxonomy): Bacteria > Pseudomonadati > Pseudomonadota > Gammaproteobacteria > Pseudomonadales > Pseudomonadaceae > Pseudomonas > Pseudomonas sp. Tof1. The sequence goes on from NZ_AP024344.1 coordinate 4,989,740, forward strand.
GATGATGCGGCGCGCTATGCCCAGCAGATCACTCTGGGCGGCCACGCCCGGCAAATGGGCGGCTTGATCTTTCAACGCGCGGACCAGAGCTTCGTCGCCACACAACCGCGTTTCACCGAAGGCCGGCTGTTCGACGCCAGCCAGCTCTATCCCAGCACGGAAACCGGCCTTCCCGCCTTCCCGGCCGGGCATCGGCTGCATGCCGTGTATCGCTCCAACATCAACCTGAGGAATGTCGAGCGTTCCGGAGCGCTGGCGAACCTGCCCGAGGACGAATTCCGCCTGGCTCACCGCAGCATCACCGCCCAGGAAGTACTGGCCACCATCGCCGGCCGGTCCGCGGGCCTGCAGGCCTTCTATGTGCTGATGAGCGACCTCAACCTGGTCAAGTACCTGCCCAGCGACAGCCAGGAGGAGGACCAACTGGTCATCCGTCTGCTGCCCAAGGCCCGTTCTGGCCGCAGTGCCATCGAGGAACAACTGGAAAAGGGCGAACTGCTGCCCAGCGATTTCATCAGGCTGCTGGCCAAGACCCAGGGCCTTTACCTGGTCCGGGGCGACCGCTACTGGGGCAAGCCTGGCAAGCTGCCAGCGAACTGGGCCCCCAATCCCATCGTGGCACCGCTCGATCAGCCGAGGCCGGCCCTGGGGCCGCTGTTCGACAACCTGGAAGCCGCCGCCCGCCACACCCTGCAACGCCTCGATGGCCAGCACCCGCAACAGCGGATCAGCTTCATCCTCAAGCATCGGCAAGGGGCACGATACGTCGCCTGCGAACCGGTCGTGGCCGGCACGCCGCCGTTTTCCCCGGCCGCGGTATTCGGCACGAATGCCATGGGCCATCCCGACCTGCCGGCCGATTTCGAGCTGGCGGCCATCAGCTACAGCGCCGCGTTGTATCCCGACCCCGTCCCTGCCGGGGACAGTTGGCAGTACCGCAATGTCTTCAACCCCATCGATCTTGCCGCCGCCCTGCCCTATCTGCGCCCGGATGATCCGCTCGACGAAGCGCTGCCCCTCTACCTGAGCACCCGCGAGGGCGCCTGGCTCAAGTACCTGTCACGGGATGCCGAGGCCGACGACCTGCTGCTCAAGCGCCAGGGCAGCGAGCCGAGCCTCGGCGAACAGGTGACCCTGGGCAACCTGGAAGTTCGCCATTTCGTCCATGGCCTGGCCCGTGCCGGCAGCCTGAGCGTGCTCAGGAGCAGCGAACTGTGGGATCGCGAAGGGCCGGTCAGCGACACCTGGAAGCCCTACCAGCACTTCCAGCGCCGCCTGCTGGGGCCGGTGTTCTCCCGCGCCGACGATGCCGCCCGGCATGCCCATGGGCAGATTCCGCATCGTCACGACCAGGTCCATGGCGGCCTGGTGCTGCAGCGTCCGGACGGGCTGTTCGTCGCCACCGAACCCTGGCTGTCGCCGACGGCGGTCTTCGACCACAAGCGGGTTTTCCCCAAGGACGTCAAGGCGGCGTTCTTCCCCGAAAACCACAAGGTGGTCGGCGTCTACCACTCGGGCCTGGGCACCATCGACTTCCACCTGCCCGAGGACGAAGCCGAGCTCTACCTCAATCTGTTCCGCACCTGGGACCTCCACCAGGCGATCAGGGAACGCGACTCGATCCCCTACCGCTATTTCTCGGGCAGCGACGGCTCGCTGATTCGCTATACGGCCAGCGGCTCCGCCCATGAGCAGGTGTTGTTCAACCAGCTGTCACCGCCCGCCGACCGCCCGCTGCAGGTGATGGACAACCCCCTGCAACGGCGGATCAGCAGTGCCAGGGCGGATGACAAGGGCGTGCTGGCCACCTATGCCCGGGACCTGCTGCAGGCCGGTGAACTGCTGGTGCTGGTACCGGGCGCGATCTGGGTCCACAAGGGTGTGGTCTCCAGCCTGAATGCCAGCGCCGACGGCTTTCGCGCCGGCAACAGCCGCCAGGCGAGCAATCACGGACACGCCACGGCCTTCCCGGACCTGAGCCCGGTGCATATCGACGCCCAGGATGCCCTGCGCCATGCCCTGGTCGCGGCAGGCCAGCCGGACGAGACGCTGTTCGGTTTCATCTTCAGGAAAACCGGGCGCGAGGAATATGTCTCGACCGCTGCCGTCGCCGATGGCGGGTCCCGGTTCAACCGCTACCGGGTGTTTCCCGAGCATGTCGACCTGTTCAAGATGATTGCCCAGGGCTACGACTTCGACGGGGTCTATGTCGCCCCACCCGCCCGCCAAGGTGCGACCGGACTGCTGGCCGACCCGACCTATCGCCACTTCATCGGTGCCCGCGACTTTGCCCACCTGATCGCCACCGCCCGTGGCGTCTGCCCCGTGTCCCAGACACCCGGGCTGGAATCGAGCGTCAAGCTCTACCTGTCGATCCCTGATGGAGCCCTGCTGCAATACCAGGTCGAGGTGTTTCCCAAGCAGGACGAAACCGCCGAGGGCGCGGTCTTCGCCTCGGATGGCATCCCGACCCAGGGCCAGTTGGAGGAGGGCACCCTGGCTCCGCTGGCCTACCTGCGCCAGGTCGCGGCCGGCGGCAAGCTGCAGGTATTGCGCAGCGGCAGCTTCTGGTCGGCACGCGGCCCGATCGGCACGAACTGGGACCCCACCCTGCAGGCGGCCAGGCAACCGGAACGCTATGAAGTCGGCCCGCTGTTCAATCACGCCGACGACGCCGCACGCTACAGCCATCGGCGGATCGAGCGTCGGCATCAGCAACTGGTGGTCAGTGCGACCTATCGCTGCCAGGCCAGTCACTGCTACGCGGTCATCGAACCGTTCAGCAATGAGCGGGAGGTCAAGGTCACTCGCGCCATCGCCGCGACCAAGGCCCAGGAACTGGACCAGGAGCGCCTGCCACTGACGTTCGACCACACCTATGACCTGCACAGCCTGCATATCGCCCATGCCACGGGCCCGGCCTACCTGGGCACCGAGCGTACGGCGGTGCTCGACTTCTTTTCCGTCACCTTTATCTGCTTCGCCACCCGGACCCTGGAGAACCAGGGGACCTATCTCGGGGGGCTGTATCTCTCCGCGGCGGATGGTGCGCTGCTCAAGTACACCCCGCGTGGCTCCGCCGCCCAACGCCAGTTGTGCGCCACGGGCCTGCCCGCGCAGAACGGTTCTTCGGCCGAGCATCAGGTGATCGAACTGCCCGATGCCGCCTTCGTGCAGAAGGTCGCCGCCACCGGCAACCTCAGCGTGCTGGTCACCAGCGGGCAGTGGCGACAGGCAGGCCCGGTGGAGCCCAGCTGGAAACCGCTGGCCAGCCTCCCCACCCGCCCGTCGAGGACCGCACGGGCCCTGACACCCCCGCTGATCAACAGCTTCCATGAACTGGGCGTGGGCGCGACCGATGTCATCGACCCGCAGCGGGCCCTGCCGGTATTGGTCGGGCCGCTGCAACTGCAGCCGAAGGACAGGATAGAGCTGTACTGGGGCACTCATCCCAACCCCGTCGCCACCCATGTCCAGGGCAACACGCCCAGCAGTGGGCACATCACCCTGAAAGTCGAAACCCGCTGGATCACCTCCGGGACCACGACCGTGCGTTATGTGCTCACCCCCTTTCCCGGCGGTACGCCCGAGGAAGGCCGGCAGACGGTGCGGGTCAAGCTCGACAGTCCCGGTGCTCCCGAACGCTCGTGCAAGGCCGGCAACGGCGCCACCCTCTGCGAGAACGAAAAACTCGCCTTGCCCCAGGTGCTGCCGCCCGGGGTGATCGAGGACCCCGAGGGCGTCAGCGTGGTGGTCAGGCGTTATGCGAACATGGCCCGTGGCGACCGGATCCTGGTGTCCTGGCATGGTCGCCACGTGCAGCACCCCGAGCTGATGGAGCCGAGCGACGAAGTGGTGATCCCCATCGATCCGGAGATCATCCGGGATGCCGGCAACTCCGATTCGATCATCGTGCGCTACGAGATCCGCGACGAGATCGGCAACTGGTCGCAATGGTCACGGCCGGCGCTCATCGAGGTCGGGATCGGCGATCCGTCCCTGCTCGCACCGGTGGTTCCCAAGGCCCAGGGCATGATGCTGAACCTGGACGAACTCGACGGCGCCGACGTGCAGGTGCTGGTACTGCGCTACGAAGGGATGAACAGCGGTCATACCGTGCGCCTGGTGGTGGAGCGCGAGGATGCCGAGGGCCAGCAGCTGCTGCCCCATACCCAGAGCAGCCCCGGACACGACAGCGACCCCTTCGTCTCCTTCATGGTCCCCTACGAGCAGTTCATTGCCATTCTCCGTGGCCTGGCCCGCTTCTATTACTATGTCGACATCGCCGGCCAGCCCAGCCGTCGCTCCAAGAGCCGGCCGCTGTGGATCACCGGCCGGGCACGCACCCTCAAGCCGCCGCGGGTGCCGCTTGCCGAGCAGAACGGCAACGTGCTCGACCCGGCATTCCGTAATGTGATCGCCCATGTCGAGCCCTACGACTTCATCGCCGCCGGGCAGCAGGTCAAGCTGACCTGGCTCGGCCGGACGGCCAGCGGCAGCGAGGTGCCGTATGACCGGACGATCACCCTGCGCGAGGAGGACATCGACAAGGACATCCAGTTCCTGATTCCCGACGACAAGGTCAGCGTGCTGGCCGGTGGCTCGGTCACCCTGCACTACGAAGTCACCACCAGCGCCGGGGACAGCTTCCCGTCGCTGCCGCGCTACCTGCCGGTCAGTGCCGGCCCGCTCGATCTGCCCAGGCCCAGGGTCCGTGAAGCCGGCGGCACGTTCCTGCTACCGGAACTGGCCCAGCGCGGGGCGACCATCGACGTGCGCTATGCCGGCATGCAAGGCAGCGACAGCGTCCAGGCCTACTGGCGCGGGACTGCGGGCAACGGCACGCCGACGCTGCCGGCGCAACCGGGCAGCGACAGCGGCAGCCTGGCCTTCTTCGCCCCGGTCACTGCGGTCAGCGCCAACATCGGCAAAAACGTGGATGTCGGCTATACCCTCACCCGTGGCAGTGTGGCGTCACCGTCCGAGGTCCTGCCACTGTCGGTGCTGCTGCCGCGAAACCTGCCGGCCCCCGAGGTTCGCGAGGCCAGGGATCGGCTGCTGGACCTGAACACCTTCAGCGCAGATGCCACCGTGGAGGTCGGCAAGTGGCCGCATATCCAGGTCGGGCAACGGGTCTGGCTGCAGGTCGAAGGCACCCGCAACGATGGTACGCCCTATCGTTTCACGCTCTGGAAGGCGGAGGAAATCACCAGTATCTCCGACGTCATTCACGGCAAGCTGCCACGCAGCGGGCTCGACAGCCTGCGGGACCTGAGCGGCCTGACGCTGACCCTCAAGGCGAGCTTCGATGGCAGTGCCGACGAAACCACGGCCGTACTCTTCCCACGGTTGACCCTGACGGTGCGGGCGAAAATGCGCGTGCCTGAACTGCTGCTCGATACCAGCCCGGTCAACCTGCACGGCCAGATATTCCTGATCCCCTGCCACCCTCAGGTGCTGCCCGAATTCGGCCCGGGCACCTGGGTCCAGCGGGTGCCCAGCGGCGGAGTCCCCGGCTACACCTACAGCAGCGAGAATCCGAAGGTCGCCGCAGTCGACCGCAATGGCCGGGTAACGGTACGCAGCAACGGCAGCACGCATATCGTGGTGCGGGACAAGGCCGGGCAGTTCAAGAAATACCAGGTCAACGTGTACGGTGTGATGCTGTGCTACGACCTCGGCGTCGCCAACAGCGATGACACGACCGAGAACGCCACGATGAAGGGCCTGAGGCTACCCGACATCGACGAGCTCAAGGCCATTCGCAGGCTCTATGGCAATCGCTGGCCACTGCAGCACAGCACGGAGAAGTTCACCTGGTCGATGACCGCGAAGAAAGGCACGCTGGGCCTGATCCTGCTGGTGCTGGACATGCGCAAGCCGGACGTGGCGGAGATCCCCCACCCCGGGCTCACCGTCGACCTCGGCCTGGTGACCCTGACCCATCATGCCTCGGGCCTGGGCCTGGGCAGCAGGCTGCTGCCCTGCACCTGATCCGTTGATCCGGGCGTCGCGCAGCCCGCTGCGACGACGCCCCACGCCTGCACCCGGGCTCCATGGCGGAGCCCATTGACCCCCGTCAATACCCGCCGCTGGCTATTTGCCCATGCTTGGCTTGCTTTAGTCTGCCTATAACTCCGGGCCGGACATGCAGGCCGCCTGGCAGGCCGTCTGCGCGTTGGCCCGAACCGTGGATGGGGAACCATGAACACTTCAATCAGTACCGCCTACAACTACCGGGTGGTCCGCCAATTCGCCATTATGACGGTGGTGTGGGGCATCGTCGGTATGGGGCTCGGGGTTTTCCTCGCGGCCCAATTGGTCTGGCCCGAACTCAACTTCAACCTGCCGTGGACCAGCTTCGGCCGCCTGCGCCCGCTGCACACCAACGCGGTGATCTTCGCCTTCGGCGGCTGCGCACTGTTCGCCAGCTCCTACTACTCGGTGCAGCGCACCTGCCAGACCCAGCTGTTTTCGCCCAAGGTGGCGGCCTTCACCTTCTGGGGCTGGCAGCTGGTGATCCTGCTGGCAGCCATCAGCCTGCCGCTGGGCTACACCAGCTCCAAGGAATACGCCGAGCTGGAATGGCCGATCGACCTGCTGATCACCATCGTCTGGGTCGCCTATGCCTACGTGTTCTTCGGCACGGTGATGAAGCGCACCACCAAGCACATCTATGTCGGCAACTGGTTCTTCGGCGCATTCATCATCACCGTGGCGATCCTGCATATCGTCAACAACCTGGAAATCCCGGTCAGCCTGACCAAGTCCTACTCGCTCTACGCCGGTGCCACCGACGCCATGGTGCAGTGGTGGTACGGGCACAACGCGGTGGGCTTCTTCCTGACCGCCGGTTTCCTGGGGATGATGTACTACTTCGTGCCCAAGCAGGCCGAACGCCCGGTGTATTCCTATCGCCTGTCCATCGTGCACTTCTGGGCGCTGATCACCCTGTACATCTGGGCAGGTCCCCACCACCTGCACTACACCGCCCTGCCGGACTGGGCCCAGTCGCTGGGCATGGTGATGTCGCTGATCCTGCTGGCACCCAGCTGGGGCGGCATGATCAACGGCATGATGACCCTCTCCGGCGCCTGGCATAAGCTGCGCAGCGACCCGATCCTGCGCTTCCTCGTGGTCTCCCTGGCGTTCTACGGCATGTCGACCTTCGAGGGTCCGATGATGGCGATCAAGACCGTCAACGCTCTCTCCCACTACACCGACTGGACCATCGGCCATGTGCACGCCGGGGCGCTGGGCTGGGTGGCGATGATCTCCATCGGCGCGCTGTACCACATGATCCCGAAAGTCTTCGGCCGCGAGCAGATGCACAGCGTCGGCCTGATCAACGCGCACTTCTGGCTGGCCACCATCGGCACCGTGCTCTACATCGCCTCGATGTGGGTCAACGGTATCGCCCAGGGCCTGATGTGGCGCGCGGTCAACGAGGACGGCACGCTGACCTATTCCTTCGTCGAAACCCTGGTGGCCAGCCATCCCGGCTTCATCGTGCGGCTGATCGGCGGTGCCATCTTCCTCAGCGGCATGCTGCTGATGGCCTACAACACCTGGCGCACCGTGCGCGGTGCAGCACCTGCCACCGTCACCGCCAACGCGCAGATGGCCTGAGGAGTTCGCCATGAAACACGAAGTGATCGAAAAGAACGTCGGCCTGCTGATGCTGCTGATGGTATTCGCCGTCAGCATCGGCGGCCTGACACAGATCGTCCCGCTGTTCTTCCAGGACGTCACCAACAAGCCGGTCGAAGGCATGAAGCCCTACACCGCACTGCAACTGGAAGGCCGCGACATCTACATCCGCGAAGGCTGCGTCGGTTGCCACTCGCAGATGATCCGGCCGTTCCGCGCCGAGACCGAACGCTACGGGCACTATTCGGTGGCGGGTGAAAGCGTCTGGGACCACCCGTTCCTGTGGGGTTCCAAGCGTACCGGCCCGGACCTGGCCCGGGTCGGCGGCCGCTATTCGGACGACTGGCACCGTGCGCACCTGTACAACCCGCGCAACGTGGTACCGGAATCGAAGATGCCGGCCTACCCGTGGCTGGTCGCCAACGCCCTGGACAGCAGCCACACCGAAACCAAGCTGCGCGCCATGCGCACCCTCGGCGTGCCCTACAGCGACGACGACATCGCCGGCGCCGTGGCCAGCCTCAAGGGCAAGAGCGAGATGGACGCGCTGGTCGCCTACCTGCAGGTGCTCGGCACCGCGATCAAGAGCAAGAGGTGAGCCATGGAGATCAGTAGCGGAATGATCCGCGGCCTCGGCACCCTGGTGGTGATGATCGCCTTCGTCGGCCTCGCCATCTGGGTGTTCAACGGCAAGCGCAATCCGGAGTTCGCCCAGGCACGCATGCTGCCGTTCGCCGACGATCCATTGCCCGAAACACCTGAACAAGACCCTGCAACAAGGAGCAACCGGCCATGACCACCTTCTGGAGTACGTACATCTGCGTACTGACCATCGGCAGCCTGATCGGCCTGACCTGGCTGCTGATCGGCACGCGCAAGGGCGAGACCAAGGGCAGTGTCGACCAGACCATGGGCCACAGCTTCGACGGCATCGAGGAGTACGACAACCCGCTGCCGCAGTGGTGGTTCATGCTGTTCGCCGGCACCCTGGTGTTTTCCGTAGGCTACCTGATCCTCTACCCCGGCCTGGGCAACTGGAAAGGCATCCTGCCCGGCTACGAGAACGGCTGGACCGGCGTGCACGAGTGGGAAAAGGAAATGGACAAGGCCGATGCCAGGTTCGGGCCGATCTTCGCCAAGTTCGCGGCCATGCCCGTGGAAGAAGTGGCCAAGGACCCACAGGCGCTGAAAATGGGCGGACGCCTGTTCGCTTCCAACTGCGCGGTCTGCCACGGCTCGGACGCCAAGGGCGCCTACGGTTTCCCGAACCTGGCCGATGACAGCTGGCGTTGGGGCGGCAGTGCCGACACGATCAAGACCACCATCATGGGTGGCCGCATCGCGGCGATGCCGGCCTGGGGCGACATCCTCGGTGAGGACGGTGTGCGCAACGTCGCCGCCTATGTGCGCCACGGCCTGGGCAAGCTGCCGCTGCCGGAAGGCAACGGCGCGGACCTGGCCGCCGGCCAGCAGGTCTTCAACACCAACTGCGTCGCCTGCCATGGCGCCACCGGCCAGGGTACCCAGGCCATGGGCGCACCGGACCTGACCACACCGGCCGCGTTCATCTACGGCACCAGCCTGGCGCAACTGCAGCAGACCATCCGCCACGGTCGCCAGGGCCACATGCCGGCCCAGAGCGAACTGCTCGGCAACGACAAGGTGCAGTTGCTGGCCGCTTACGTGTACAGCCTTTCCCACGGCAGTCAAGGAGAAAACAAAGCTCAATAAATACCGGATATTTCCTGCCGCATCGATCAGGATGCGGCAGTTCCCCTTCCCTGCGCGACCGAGTGTCGCACCTCGGTTTCGCTCTGCCTACCCACTCCCGGGAATCGGTACTAAGCTTTCCAAACCTCGATCAATCCGCAACCCCTCGTCAACCGGTCGGTCACGGTTTTCGCGAGCGCGCGTTTTGACCCTACACCGAGCATGGAAAGGCCGCAGAATCAGCGTCGCAAGGTATTGACCCAGGTCATGGCGCGTTGCAATGACCCTACTCTTTATCCATACTTGCGGCCGATTTTCACCCCTAATAACTATACCCAAACCGTGGAACCTTAGAATGAGCACAGCAATAAGTCAGACTGCTTATAACTATAAGGTAGTCCGCCAGTTCGCCATCATGACGGTGGTCTGGGGGATCCTTGGCATGGGGCTCGGAGTCTTCATTGCCTCTCAACTGGTCTGGCCGGAGCTGAATTTCGGTCTGCCGTGGACGAGTTTTGGACGCCTGCGCCCGCTGCACACCAACCTGGTGATCTTCGCCTTCGGTGGTTGTGCACTGTTTGCCACCTCCTACTATGTGGTGCAGCGTACCTGCCAGGTGCGACTGATCTCCGACAGCCTCGCGGCCTTCCACTTCTGGGGTTGGCAAGCCGTGATCGTCGGCGCCCTGGTCACCCTGCCGCTGGGCTACACCACCACCAAGGAATACGCGGAACTGGAGTGGCCGCTGGCTATCCTGCTGGCCATCGTCTGGGTGGTCTACGCCCTGGTGTTCTTCGGCACCATCATCAAGCGCAAGACCAAGCACATCTATGTCGGCAACTGGTTCTACGGTGCGTTCATCATCGTTACCGCCATGCTGCACATCGTCAACCACGCCTCGCTGCCGGTGAGCTTCTTCAAGTCCTACTCGGCCTACTCCGGCGCGACCGACGCGATGATCCAGTGGTGGTACGGGCATAACGCGGTGGGCTTCTTCCTCACCACCGGCTTCCTCGGGATGATGTACTACTTCGTGCCGAAACAGGCCGAACGCCCGATCTACTCCTATCGCCTGTCCATCGTCCACTTCTGGGCACTGATCACCCTGTACATCTGGGCCGGTCCCCACCACCTGCACTACACCGCCCTGCCGGACTGGGCACAGTCACTGGGCATGGCCATGTCGATCATCCTGCTGGCCCCGAGCTGGGGCGGCATGATCAACGGCATGATGACCCTCTCCGGCGCCTGGCATAAGCTGCGCACCGACCCGATCCTGCGCTTCCTCGTCGTCTCCCTGGCGTTCTACGGCATGTCGACCTTCGAGGGTCCGATGATGGCGATCAAGACCGTCAACTCGCTCTCGCACTACACCGACTGGACCATCGGCCACGTCCACGCCGGCGCCCTCGGCTGGGTGGCGATGATTTCCATCGGTGCGGTCTATCACATGATTCCCAAGCTGTTCGGCCGCGAGCAGATGCACAGCGTCGGCCTGATCAACGCGCACTTCTGGCTGGCGACCATCGGCACGGTGCTCTACATCGCCTCGATGTGGGTCAACGGCATCACCCAGGGCCTGATGTGGCGGGCGATCAATGACGACGGCACGCTGACCTACTCCTTCGTCGAAGCGCTGCAGGCCAGCCACCCCGGCTTCATCGTCCGCGCCCTGGGCGGGGCGTTCTTCGCCACGGGCATGCTGCTGATGGCCTACAACACCTTCCGTACCGTTCGCGCCTCGAACCCGGCTGAAGCTGAAGCCGCCGCTCAGATCGCTGTCGTTGGAGCCCACTGATGAAGCACGAAGTAGTCGAGAAGAATATCGGCCTGCTGGCCTTCTTCATGGTCATCGCCGTGAGCATCGGCGGCCTGACCCAGATCGTCCCGCTGTTCTTCCAGGACGTCACCAACAAGCCGGTCGAAGGCATGAAGCCACGTACCGCCCTGGAACTGGAAGGCCGCGACATCTACATCGCCAACGGTTGTGTCGGCTGCCACTCGCAGATGATCCGGCCGTTCCGCGCCGAAACCGAACGCTACGGGCACTACTCGGTAGCCGGTGAAAGCGTCTGGGACCACCCGTTCCTGTGGGGCTCCAAGCGTACCGGCCCGGACCTGGCCCGTGTCGGCGGTCGTTACTCCGATGACTGGCACCGCGCGCACCTGTACAACCCGCGCAACGTGGTGCCCGAGTCGAAAATGCCGGCGTACCCGTTCCTCGTGGAAAACAAGCTCGACGGCAAGGACACCGCGAAGAAGATGGAAGTCCTGCGCTCGCTCGGCGTGCCCTATACCGACGAAGACATCGCCGGTGCCAGGGATGCCGTGAAGGGCAAGACCGAAATGGACGCGCTGGTGGCCTACCTGCAAGGCCTTGGCACCATCATCAAAAGCAAACGGTGATTGTTCATGGATATCGGGATGATTCGTGGCCTTGGCACCCTCGTGGTGATGGTGGCCTTTGTCGGCCTGGCCTTGTGGGTCTTCAGCCCCAAGCGCAAGGCGGAGTTTGAAGACGCGACCTTGCTGCCTTTCGCGGACGATCCCGAAGCCATCAAGCACGTCGAGCAAGCTTCTAGGAGTAACAAAGAATGACTACGTTCTGGAGTCTGTACGTCACAGTCCTCAGTCTGGGTACCATCTTCGCCTTGACCTGGCTGCTGCTGTCGACCCGCAAGGGCCAGCGCGCCGAGCAGACCGACGAGACCGTCGGCCACTCCTTCGACGGCATCGAGGAGTACGACAACCCACTGCCGAAATGGTGGTTCATGCTGTTCGTCGGCACCCTGATCTTCGCTCTCGGCTACCTGGTGCTGTACCCGGGCCTGGGCAACTGGAAAGGGGTACTGCCAGGTTACAACTACCTGGACAACGAGAAGCAGACCCCCTTCGCCAACGGTCAGACCGGCTGGACCGGCGTGCACGAGTGGGAGAAGGAAATGGCCAGGTCGGATGCCAAATTCGGGCCGATCTTCGCCAAATACGCCGCCATGCCCATCGAGGAAGTGGCCAAGGACCCGCAGGCCCTGAAGATGGGTGGGCGACTGTTCGCCTCCAACTGCTCGGTGTGTCACGGTTCAGACGCCAAGGGGGCCTATGGCTTCCCCAACCTGACCGATGAAGACTGGCGCTGGGGCGGCGACCCGCAGACCATCAAGCAGACCATCATGGGCGGTCGCCATGCGGTGATGCCGGCCTGGGCCGAGGTGATCGGCGAGCAGGGCGTGGCCGATGTCGCCGCGTTCGTGCTGACCAACCTCGACGGTCGCAAGCTGCCGGAAGGCGCCAAGGCCGACCCGGTCAATGGCCAGAAGCTGTTCGCCGCCAACTGCGTGGCCTGCCATGGACCGGAAGGCAAGGGTACCCCGGCCATGGGCGCACCGAACCTGACGCACCCGGCCGCGTTCATCTACGGTTCGAGCTTCGCGCAGTTGCAACAGACCATCCGTTACGGTCGCCAGGGGCAGATGCCGGCCCAGGAGCAGACCCAGGGCAACGACAAGGTCCACCTGCTGGCGGCCTACGTCTACAGCCTGTCCCACGGTAACGACAAGCCCGCCGAATAAGCCCCGGCTTGCCGCAACGACAAAGGCCCCGCCGGCATGGACCGACGGGGCCTTTTTCATGGTGCAGGGCCCTCACGCCCGCCAGAATCGGCACATGCCAGCCACGGCCTTGGCCTATAGTCAATTGATCTGAGTCATGCTTTGTTACATTCGCTACACCATACCGAGCTTTCACCCAACGCGACCAAAGGTCGCACCCGTTGAGCCGGGGCAGAGGCGTATCATTAAGCCACTGCACTAAGCTTCAACGCTATCCGATCACGGTCGGCACGTACTGACCGCGACATTTTCCCCCTGCCGTGGGATGCAATGATGAGCAATCAGATTCCGGTACACGACGTCACTCCGCCTGCCAAGCAACAGAACAACGCCGTCGACCTCTACGCCTCACGCGAAAAAATCTACACCCGAGCCTTCACCGGGCTGTTCCGCAACCTGCGGATGGCCGGCGGCGCCGTGCTGTTCCTGCTCTACTTCGGTACGGTCTGGCTGAACTGGGGTGGCCACCAGGCCGTCTGGTGGAACCTGCCGGAACGCAAGTTCTTCATCTTCGGCGCAACCTTCTGGCCCCAGGACTTCATCCTGCTGTCGGGTATGCTGATCATCGCCGCCTTCGGCCTGTTCTTCATCACCGTCTACGCCGGGCGCATCTGGTGCGGCTACACCTGCCCGCAGAGCGTCTGGACCTGGATCTTCATGTGGTGCGAGAAAGTCACCGAGGGTGATCGCAACCAGCGCATCAAGCTCGACAAGGCGCCGATGAGCGCCAACAAGTTCCTGCGCAAGTTCAGCAAGCACAGCCTGTGGCTGCTGATCGGCTTCGTCACCGGCATGACCTTCGTCGGCTACTTCTCGCCGATCCGCGAACTGGTGATCGACTTCTTCACCGGGCAAGCCGATGGCTGGTCGTATTTCTGGGTCGGTTTCTTCACCCTCGCCACCTATGGCAACGCCGGCTGGCTGCGTGAGCAGGTGTGCATCTACATGTGCCCCTACGCGCGTTTCCAGAGCGTGATGTTCGACAAGGACACCCTGATCGTCTCCTACGACCCGCGCCGTGGCGAGGGCCGTGGCCCGCGCAAGAAGGGCGCCGACTACAAGGCCCAGGGCCTGGGCGACTGCATCGACTGCACGATGTGCGTGCAGGTCTGCCCCACCGGCATCGACATCCGCGATGGCCTGCAGATCGAATGCATCGGCTGCGCCGCCTGCATCGACGCCTGTGACAGCATCATGGACAAGATGGAATATCCGCGCGGGCTGATCAGCTACACCACCGAGCACAACCTGTCCGGGCAGAAGACCCACACCCTGCGCCCTCGCCTGATCGGCTACGCGGTGGTGCTGCTGGCGATGATCAGTCTGTTGATCACCGCGTTCCTCATGCGCTCGCTGGTCGGCTTCGACGTCAGCAAGGACCGCGTCCTCTATCGCGAAAATGCCGAGGGTCGGATCGAGAACGTCTACAGCCTGAAGATCATGAACAAGGACCAGCGCGACCACACCTACGTGCTCGATGCCGCCGGCCTGCCCGACCTGCGCCTGCAGGGGCGGCGCGAGATCCGCGTGCCGGCCGGGGAGATCTTCAGCATGCCGGTGGAACTCTCCAGTTCTCCCGAGCAACTGCCGTCGAGCACCAACGAGGTGAAATTCATCCTCAGGGACGCCGATGACGCCAGCGTTCACGTCGAAGCCAAGAGCCGGTTCATCGGCCCGCAAATTCGCTAAGGGAAGCCACAATGTCCGTCGCAACTGCCACCCACCCCTGGTACAAGCACCTCTGGCCGTGGATCATCATCGGCATCCTGGCCTGCTCGGTCGCCCTGACCCTGTCGATGGTGACCATCGCGGTGAAGAACCCGGACAACCTGGTCAACGACAACTACTACGAGGCCGGCAAGGGCATCAACCGTTCCCTGGACCGCGAGTTGCTGGCCCAGTCGCTGAAGATGCGCGCCAACGTGCACTTCGACGACGTGACCGGTGAGGTCGACCTGCGCCTGAGCGGCGACAGCACGCCTGCGACCCTGGAGTTGAACCTGATCTCGCCGACCCAGCCGGAGAAGGATCGCAAGATCAGCCTCAACCGCAGCCAGACCGAACAGGGCCGCTACATCGGCCAGTTGAGCGACAAGGTCGAGGGCCGGCGCTTCGTCGAACTGCTGGGTACCCAGGACGGCAAGACCTGGCGGATGTTCGAGGAAGAGCAGGTCAGCCACGACCGCGACCTGCTGCTGGGCGACGAGCCGCTCAAGGGTGCCGAAGACCTCGACAACTGACCGCGCACGGAATCGATCGACCCACATCACTTATGACCACCCCACTCCCCTGTTACCACTGCGCCCTGCCCGTCCCCTCGGGCAGCCGCTTCACCGCCGCAGTGCTGGGCGAGACCCGCGAGTTCTGCTGCCCGGGCTGCCAGGCCGTGGCCGAGGCCATCGTCGCCGGCGGCCTGGAGCACTACTACAGCCATCGCAGCGAGACCTCCGCCAACCCCGACGTCCTGCCGGTGCAACTGCCGGATGAACTGGCGCTGTACGACCGTGCCGATGTGCAGCAGCCCTTCGTCCGTCACGACGGCGAACTGGCCGAAACCACCCTGCTGATCGAAGGCATCAGTTGCGCGGCCTGCGGCTGGCTGATCGAAAGGCACCTGCGCAACCTGCCGGCGGTGGCCGAGGCGCGGCTGAACCTGTCCAATCACCGCTTGCAGGTCAGCTGGGCCGACAGCCAACTGCCGCTGAGCAGCCTGCTGGCCGAACTGCGGCAGATCGGCTACGCCGCCCACCCCTATCGACCCGACCGCGCCAGCGAACAGTTGGCCGCCGAGAACCGCAAGTCCCTGCGCCAGCTGGGCGTGGCCGGCCTGCTGTGGTTCCAGGCGATGATGGCGACCATGGCCACCTGGCCGGAATTCAATATCGACCTGAGCCCGGAGCTGCATGTCATCCTGCGCTGGGTCGCGCTGTTCCTGACCACCCCGATCGTCTTCTACAGTTGCGCGCCGTTCTTTCGCGGCGCCCTGCGCGACCTGCGTACCCGCCACCTGACCATGGACGTCTCGGTCTCGCTGGCGATCGGCAGCGCCTACTGCGCCGGGATCTGGACCTCGATCAGCGGCGTCGGCGAGCTGTACTTCGATGCGGTGGGCATGTTCGCCCTGTTTCTGCTGGCCGGCCGCTATCTGGAACGACGCGCCCGCGAGCGCACGGCGGCGGCCACCGCGCAACTGGTCAACCTGCTGCCGGCGTCCTGCCTGCGCCTGCAGGCGGACGGCCAGAGCGAACGCATCCTGCTCGATGAACTGCGCCTGGGTGACCAGGTGCTGGTGCATCCCGGTGCCGTGCTACCCGCGGACGGCCGGATTCTCCAGGGCCAGTCGAGCATCGACGAATCGCTGCTGACCGGCGAATACCTGCCGCAACCGCGTGGCCCGGGCGAGGCGGTCACCGCCGGCACGCTGAACGTCGAAGGCGCCCTGACGGTCGAGATCCTCGCCCTCGGCCAGGACACTCGCCTGTCGGCCATCGTCCGCCTGCTGGAACGGGCCCAGAGCGAGAAGCCGCACCTGGCGGAGATCGCCGACCGCGCCTCGCAATGGTTCCTGCTGCTGTCGCTGATCGCCGCCGTGGCCATCGGCCTGCTCTGGTGGCAGGTCGAGCCACAGCGGGCGTTCTGGATCGTCCTGGCGATGCTGGTGGCGACCTGCCCCTGCGCCCTGTCGCTGGCCACCCCGACCGCCCTCACCGCGGCCACCGGCACCCTGCACAAGCTCGGCCTGCTGCTGACCCGCGGGCATGTGCTCGAAGGGCTGAACCAGATCGACACGGTGATTTTCGACAAGACCGGCACCCTCACCGAAGGCCGCCTGGCGCTGCGCGCCATCCACCCGCTGGGAGCGCTGGACAGCGAACGCTGCCTGGCCTTGGCCGCGGCGCTGGAGAACCGCTCCGAGCACCCGATCGCCAGGGCCTTCGGCCGTGCCCCGCAAGCCGCCGAAGACGTCCTGAGTACACCCGGACGCGGCCTGGAAGGCCGGGTCGGCGCGCAGTGGTTGCGGATCGGCCAGGCGCAGTTCGTCTGTGAACTCAGCGGCTGCGCCCTGCCGACAGCGCCGGATGCCAGCGGACAGTGGCTGCTGCTCGGCGACCGCCAGGGCGCGCTGGCCTGGTTCGTCCTCGACGACCGGCTGCGCGGCGATGCCCCGGACCTGCTCGCGGCCTGCCGTGCCCGTGGCTGGCGCACCCTGCTGCTATCCGGCGACAGTTCGCCGATGGTCACCGACGTGGCTGCGCAACTGGGGATCGACGAGGCCCGTGGCGGGCTGAGCCCGGATGACAAGTTGCAGGTGCTCAGGCAATTGCAGCAGCAGGGCCGCAAGGTGCTGATGCTGGGGGACGGGGTCAACGACGTGCCGGTGCTGGCCGCGGCCGACATCAGCGTCGCCATGGGCTCGGCCACCGACCTGGCCAAGACCAGTGCCGACGCCGTGCTGCTGTCCAACCGCCTCGACGCCCTGGTGCAGGCCTTCGACCTGGCCCGCCGGACCCGTCGGGTGATCATCGAGAACCTGGCCTGGGCGGCACTGTACAATGGCCTCATGTTGCCGTTCGCCGCCCTCGGCTGGATCACGCCGATATGGGCGGCGGTCGGTATGTCCATCAGCTCGTTGACGGTGGTGCTGAACGCCTTGCGCCTGACTCGCCTGCCCGGCCCGCAGGGCGACCACGTCCTGAACGAAACCCGCCCGCAACCGGCCTGAACCGGGCGGGCCTGGAGTAAAGATGCCAGCACTCTACGTGATGATCCCGGCGGCACTGCTGATCGTCGCCATCGCCGTCTACATTTTCTTCTGGGCGGTGGACAGCGGCCAGTACGACGACCTCGACGGCCCGGCCCACAGCATCCTGTTCGACGACCAGGACCCGAACCACAAGGCCGCCATCGACGAGGCCGACGGTACGGGCAACGAGCGCGATCGGCGGACGCCGCCCCATGCCTGAACTGGTGCCACTGCTGGTTTCCGCGGTGATCCTCGGCCTGCTCGGCGGCGGTCATTGCCTGGGCATGTGCGGCGGCCTGATGGGCGCCCTGACCCTGGCGATCCCCCGCGAACAACGGGCGCGACGCCTGCGCCTGCTGCTGGCCTACAACCTCGGGCGGGGGCTCAGCTACGGAGCGGCCGGCCTGCTCACCGGGCTGGCCGGCTGGGCGGTGGCCAGCAGCCCGGCGGCGGCGGCGTTGCGGGTCGTGGCTGGCCTGCTGCTGATCGGCATGGGCCTGTACCTGGCCGGCTGGTGGAGTGGCCTGACCCGCATCGAAGCTCTCGGCCGCGGTCTGTGGCGGCATATCCAACCGGTTGCCAATCGCCTGCTGCCGGTGTCGAGCCTGCCCCGTGCGCTGCTGCTGGGTACGCTCTGGGGCTGGCTGCCGTGTGGCCTGGTCTACAGCACGCTGCTGTGGGCGGCGAGCCGCGGCAACGCGCTGGACAGCGCGCTGCTGATGCTCGCCTTCGGCCTGGGCACCTGGCCGGTGCTGCTGGCGACCGGGCTGGCGGCGGAACGGGTCACGGCGCTGTTGCGCAAACGCGGTGTACGCCTGGGCGGCGGCCTGCTGGTGATGCTGTTCGGCCTGTGGACCCTGCCGGGACCGCACCAGCACTGGTTGATGGGGCACTGAGCGGCTCCGAGACCCTTGATACAAATCAACATGCCTGCGTCGCGATCCCCCTAGACTCCGGGCATTGCAGCCAATCCGGGGGAACGCCCGCATGCTCGACGCCATTCGTTGGGACTCTGATCTTATTCGCCGTTACGACCTTGCGGGACCGCGTTACACCTCCTACCCCACCGCCGTACAATTCAACAGCCAGGTCGGCACCTTCGACCTGTTGCACGCCCTGCGCGACAGCCGCAAGGCCTCGCGGCCGCTGTCGCTGTATGTGCATGTGCCGTTCTGCGCGAACATCTGCTACTACTGCGCCTGCAACAAGGTCATCACCAAGGACCGCGGCCGCGCCCAGCCCTACCTGCAGCGCCTGGAGCAGGAAATCCAGCTGGTGGCCTGCCATCTGGACCCGAACCAGAAAGTCGAGCAGTTGCACTTCGGCGGTGGCACGCCGACCTTTCTCAGCCATGACGAACTGCGCCAATTGATGGCCAGGCTGCGCCAGCACTTCAACCTGCTGGATGACGACTCCGGCGACTACGGCATCGAGATCGACCCGCGGGAAGCCGACTGGTCGACCATGGGCCTGTTGCGCGAGCTGGGCTTCAACCGGATCAGCATCGGCCTGCAGGACCTCGACCCGAGCGTGCAGCGGGCGGTCAATCGCCTGCAGAGCCTGGATGAAACCCGTGCGGTGATCGAGGCGGCGCGGACCCTGCAATTCCGCTCGATCAATATCGACCTGATCTACGGCCTGCCCAAGCAGACCCCGGAACATTTCGCCCGCACCGTGGACGAAGTGATCAACCTGCAGCCGGACCGCCTTTCGGTGTTCAACTATGCCCACCTGCCCGAGCGCTTCCTGCCCCAGCGGCGGATCAACAGCCATGAGCTGCCGGCTCCGGCCGACAAGCTGGAAATGCTCCATCGCACCATCGAGCAATTGACCGCCGCCGGCTATCGCTACATCGGCATGGATCACTTCGCCCTGCCGGACGACGAACTGGCGATCGCCCAGGAAGAGTCCACCCTGCAGCGCAACTTCCAGGGCTACACCACCCATGGCCACTGCGACCTGATCGGCTTGGGCGTGTCGGCCATCAGCCAGATCGGCGACCTGTACTGCCAGAACAGCAGCGACCTGAACCAGTACCAGAACACCCTGGCCAGCGCGCAACTGGCCACCAGTCGCGGCCTGCTGTGCAACGCCGACGACCGGCTGCGCCGGGAAGTGATCCAGCAGATCATCTGCAACTTCAGCCTGGAGTTCGCCCGGATCGAGCAGCAGTTCACCCTCGACTTCCGCGGCTACTTCGCCGAACTCTGGCCACGCCTGATGGGCATGGCCGACGATGGCCTGATCGAGCTGGACAACGAGCGGCTCACCGTTCTGCCCGCCGGGCGCCTGCTGGTACGCTCGGTGTGCATGGTATTCGATGCCTACCTGGAACAGCAGAATCGCCAGCGCTTCTCCCGGGTGATCTGAAAATTACACTTTCGTAGGGGTGCGCCATTTTGGCGCAGGCTGGCCTGAACAAGCCCTGCTGGGGTACCCTTACGGCTTATGTGTGATTTCCCACAAGGATTCAAGAAATGTCCGAGCCCGTGAAGCTGCGCGCCCACAGCCAGGCCAACTGCAAGGATTGCAGCCTGGCCCCTCTCTGCCTGCCACTTTCATTGAATCTGGAGGACATGGATGCGCTGGACGAAATCGTCAAACGCGGCCGCCCGCTGAAGAAAGGGGAATTCCTCTTTCGCCAGGGCGATACCTTCGGCTCCGTCTACGCCGTGCGCTCCGGCGCACTGAAGACCTTCAGCCTGAGCGACGGCGGCGAGGAACAGATCACCGGTTTCCACCTGCCCAGCGAACTGGTCGGGCTGTCGGGGATGGACACCGAGACCTACCCGGTATCGGCCCAGGCCCTGGAAACCACTTCGGTGTGCGAGATTCCCTTCGAGCGCCTGGACGAACTGGCCCTGCAACTGCCGCAGTTGCGCCGCCAACTGATGCGGGTGATGAGCCGGGAGATCCGCGACGACCAGCAGATGATGCTGCTATTGTCGAAAAAGACCGCCGACGAGCGGATCGCCACGTTCCTGGTCAACCTTTCGGCCCGTTTCCGCGCCCGCGGGTTCTCCGCCAACCAGTTCCGCCTGAGCATGTCGCGCAACGAGATCGGCAACTACCTGGGCCTTGCGGTGGAAACCGTCTCGCGGGTGTTCACCCGCTTCCAGGGCAGCGAACTGATCGCCGCCGAAGGCAAGGAAGTGCACATCCTCGACCCGATCCAGCTCTGTGCCCTCGCCGGCGGTTCGCTGGAAAGCTGATCCGGCGGCCGGCCTGACCAATTCGCACAGGCCACTGGGCACCGTCGCAGGTATACTGGGCACCTACCGCTCTCCAGGAAACCTGCGACGATGGCTTTCGACACCTTCGACATCAAATCCCTGATCCGCCCGGTTATCGATTTCCCGAAACCGGGCGTGATTTTCCGCGACATCACGCCACTGTTCCAGTCGCCACGGGCGGTCCGGCTGGTGGCCGACAGCTTCATCCACCGTTATGTCGAAGCCGACTTCAGCCACATCGGCGCGATGGACGCCCGCGGCTTCCTGATCGGCTCGATCATCGCCCACCAGTTGAACAAGCCGCTGATCCTGTTCCGCAAGCAGGGCAAGTTGCCAGCGGATGTCCTGTCCGAGGGCTACCAGACCGAATACGGCGAGGCCTTCCTCGAAGTGCATGCCGACAGCCTGTGCGAAGGCGATTCGGTGCTGATCTTCGATGACCTGATCGCCACCGGCGGCACCCTGATCGCCGCCGCCAACCTGGTCCGGCGCATGGGCGCCAAGGTCTTCGAGGCCGCCGCGATCATCGATCTGCCGGAGCTGGGCGGCTCCCGGCGGCTGAACGACATGAACGTGCCGACCTACTGCCTGACCCAATTCTCGCTGGCGGAAAAGTAACGGCCGGTGGGCTCAGAGCCCCATCTGCTTGCCGATGATCTCGTTCATCACTTCGCGGGTACCGCCGCCGATGGAGAGGATGCGGTTGTCGCGGTACAACCGCTCCACCAGGCTCTCGCGCATATAGCCGAGGCCCCCGAGGATCTGCACCGCATCGTGGGTGATCCGTTCGGCGGTATCGGTGGCGAAGTTCTTCGCCATCGACACCTCCTTGACCACGCTCTGCCCTGCCGCCATCTTCGCCGCCTGGCGATAGGTGAATTCCCGTGATACCTCCAGTGCCGTCGCCATCTCGGCCAGGCGGTGCCGGATCACCTGGAACTTGCCGATGGGTTTGCCGAAGGCTTCGCGTGCTCGCGCCCATTTCAGGCTTTCCTCCAACGCCAGCTGGGCGGTCATGTTGGCCATGATCGCCAGTGCCAGGCGTTCGTTCTGGAAGTTGCCCATGATGCAGGCAAACCCCATGTTCTCGGCACCGATCAGGTTGCCCAGCGGTACCCGGCAATCGTCGAAGAACAGTTCGGCGGTATCCGACGCCCACCAGCCCATCTTCTTCAACGGCCGGCCGACGGTGAAACCCGGTGTGCCCTTCTCGACCAGCAACAGGCTGATACCACCAAAACCCGGCTCGCCGGTGCGTACCGCCACGGTGTAATAGTCGGCGCGCACGCCGCTGGTGATGAAGGTCTTGCTGCCGCTGACGCGGTAACAGTCGCCATCGCGCACGGCACGGGTCTGCAGGTTGGCGACATCCGATCCGCCGCCCGGCTCGGTCACTGCCAGGGCACTGATCTTCTCGCCGGCCAGCACGGCCGGCACCACCCGCTCACGCACCTCCGGTCGCGCCCATTTGACGATGGGGGGCAGGCCGATATCCAGGGAGCCGAGGCCCGCCACCAGGCCGCCGGAGCCGCAGCGCATCAGTTCCTCGCTGGCCGCGACCTTGGCGAACAGATCGCCTTCATGGCTGCCGCCCAGCACCTCGGGATAACCGATACCGAGGATACCGGCGGCACCAGCCTTGAGGTAAAGCTCGCGGGGGAAGCCTTCGGCTTCTTCCCATTGCTCGATGTCCGGAAGAATTTCCCGCTCGACGAAACGCCTGACGCTGTCGCGTATCAGTTGATGGCCGGGGTTGAAGTATTCCTGAAAGGCAGACATGGGCAAGCTCCCTGGGAAGACCCAGAGAACTTACCTAGCGCTTGCTTGGTTTTCAAGTCCCTTGCATGCGGTGATATTGAGGATGCTTTCGCGGGCAAGCCACGCTCCTACAGGCCCGAGTCGTACGCAAGTCTGATGCCCGGCTTGGGCCTGTAGGAGCGTGGCTTGCCCGCGAAGCGCTTGGCGACTGTCAGCCGAGCACTTCACTCAGGGGAATGAAGTTCAGCCAATCGCCCTCCACCAGCGTGGTCCCCTCCAACACTTCCACCAGCCCTTCGGCCCACGCCGCACTGCGCAGGACACCGGAGCTCTGGTTGCGGTAGATGATCGCCCGGCCCTTCTCCAGCCGTGCACGCAGGTATTCGCGGCGATTGCCGGGCTTGGGCCAGGCGAACCCGGCCGGCACCCGCAAGCGCAACGGCTCGACCTCCTGCACACCCTGGCGGCGCAGCAGGTAGGGGCGCGCCAGCAGCGCAAAGGTCACCAGGGTCGACGCCGGGTTACCCGGCAGGCCGATCACCGGCACCCCGCGAAAATGCCCGAAGGTCAGCGGCTTGCCCGGCTTGATCGCCAGTTTCCACAGGTCCAGTTCGCCGGCCTCGCGCAAGGCGATGCCGAGGAAGTCCGCTTCACCGACCGACACGCCGCCGGTGGACAGGATCAGGTCGACATCCCCCAGCTCCGCCAGGCGCTGGCGGGTGGCCGGCAGATCGTCTGGCAGGATTCCGGCATCGACCACGGTGCAACCCAGCCGCTTGAGCCAGCTGCAGAGCAGGACCCGATTGCTGTTGTAGATCTGCCCTGCCCCCAGCGGCTGGCCCGGCTCGACCAGTTCATCACCGGTCGACAGCACCGCGACGCGCACCGGGCGGATCACCGCCAGTTCGGCACAGCCGAGTGAGGCCGCCAGCCCCTGCTCCACCGGCCCCAGGCGAGTGCCCGCCGACAAGACCCGTTCGCCGACCGTGGTTTCCTGGCCCTGGGGCCGAATGTTCTGCTGTGGCTTGAGTGGCTGGGTGAAACGTACCCGCTGATCGTCCTGCACCTCGGCGTTTTCCTGCATTTCCACGCAGTCGGCGCCGGCCGGCACCGGCGCGCCGGTGAAGATCCGTGCACAGGTGCCAGGCAGCAGCGGCTGCGGGGCCTGCCCGGCGAAAATCCGCTGGCTGACAGGCAACGGCTCGCCCTGCCAGTCGGCCAGGCGCAGCGCATAACCATCCATGGCACTGTTCGGCCAGGGCGGCAGATCGAGGCTGGAGACCAGGTCCTCGGCCAGCACCCGACCCTCGACAGCCGCCAGCGGCAGGCGCTCGACCTCGCGGATCGGCTCCGCCTCGGCCAGTTCGAGCAGCCGGGCCAAGGCGACTTCGACCGGCATCAGCGCACCGCTCTTGCCCGGCTTACCCGCGGGATTCACAAGGCGCCGCCTGTTTCAGGTGTGGAACGAAGTTGCAGGGGCGGTGACGCGAGTCCAGCTGTTCGGCGAGGATGCCGTCCCAGCCGGTGCGCACCGCGTTGGTCGAACCCGGCAGGCAGCAGACCAGCGTGCCGTTGGCCAGGCCGGCCAGGGCCCGCGACTGCACGGTGGAGGTGCCGATATCGGCCACGGAAATCTGCCGGAACAATTCGCCGAAACCGTCGACCTGCTTGTCCAGCAGGCAGGTTACCGCCTCCGGGGTACTGTCACGGCCGGTGAAGCCGGTGCCGCCGGTGATCAGCACGACCTGGACCACCTCCTCGGCAATCCAGGTAGCGACCTGGGCACGGATCCGATACAGGTCGTCCTTGAGCAGCACCCGCTCGGCCAGGTGGTGACCGGCGGCAGTCAGGCGATCGACGAAGACCTGCCCGGAGGTGTCGGTTTCCAGGGTACGGGTATCACTGACAGTCAGGACCGCGATATTCAGCGGTACAAAAGGGGTATCAGCCTTGGCTTTCATAGGCTCGGTCCAATGTGATGGAAGAATGCGTTGTCGGAAAAACAGGCCGGTGTTATATCACAGCGTTGCCTGTTACAAGTGCGCTCCTTGAGTGGCACGACCATCGCCTTCGAGACCCGCCATGCCGCTGACCGACTTCTCCATCCTGCTCCTGGCCGGCGGCCGCGGCCAACGCATGGGCGGCCGGGACAAGGGCCTGCTGCCCTGGCGAGGCCAGCCATTGATCGCCCATCTGCATGCCACGGCGCGGCCACTGACCGACGACCTGATCATTTCCTGCAACCGTAACCAGGAACGCTATGCGGTCTATGCCGATCGCCTGGTCAGCGACGACAGCAGCGATTTCCCCGGGCCCCTGGCCGGGATTCGCGCCGGCCTGGCGGTGGCACGTCACCCGCATCTGCTGGTGCTGCCCTGCGATGTGCCACAGGTCGATCGGTCACTGCTGCAGAGCATGCTCGAGGTGGCCGGCGAGCACCCACAGCGGCCGCTGATGGTGCGCCAGGGCGAATACTGGGAACCGCTGTTCTGCGTGATCCCGGTGGCGCTGGCCGACGCCTTCGAACGCGCCTGGGCGGCAGGCGAGCGCAGCCCGCGACAGGTCATGCTGCCGTTGCAGGCCCAGGCCCTGCAGTGCCCGGCAGGCGACGCCAGGCTTGCCAACCTCAACACTCCGCAATTGCTTCAGCATTGCGACAGCAGGCTCGATGGACAGCCGCAAGGAACTTGCCGAAAATAATGGCGTCCTAGCAGTAATCCATCCGTATTTTTTCTGGAGAAGCACCATGACCCAACGGACCCTCGCCGCACTCATGCTGACTGTGGGCCTGGCCACCCTCGCCGGTTGCTCGACGCCGACGGTGATCACCCTGAACGACGGGCGTGAGATTCAGGCGGTGGACACTCCCAAGTACGATTCCGACTCGGGCTTCTACGAGTTCAAGCAACTGGACGGCAAGAACACCCGTATCAACAAGGACCAGGTGCGTACCGTCAAGGAGCTGTAAGCCCTTTCACGATCACCAGCAAAGCCCGCCGCGTGCGGGCTTTGTCGTTTCCGACGACCAGAAAGCCGCCACCCGGCACGATCCGCCGCCCAAGCCTATTCTGTAGGTGTCCCCCCTATCGGGGCCAGCCAGCTTGCGGAAGACGAATCATGAAAGTGCTCATGCTCCATGGCATCAATCACGACCTGTTCGGCAAACGCGCACCGATCCGCCATGGCGGTATCACGCTCAGGCAGATCGACGCCCGTTTGCTGAAACTGGCCAGGGAACTGGAAGTCGACATCACCAGCTACCAGACCAACCACGAAGGAGCGATGTGCGCACGGATCCAGCAGGCTGCCCGCGA
Organism: Pseudomonas sp. Tof1; assembly: GCF_055390395.1. Lineage (NCBI taxonomy): Bacteria > Pseudomonadati > Pseudomonadota > Gammaproteobacteria > Pseudomonadales > Pseudomonadaceae > Pseudomonas > Pseudomonas sp. Tof1. The sequence goes on from NZ_AP024344.1 coordinate 5,015,757, forward strand.
CCATGTGGACGCGGTGCTGATCAACCCCGGGGCCTGGACCCACAGCAGCTACGATATTCGCGATGCCCTGGCCGACCTGAGGGTGCCGGTGGTGGAACTGCACATGTCGAACATCCATGGACGCGAGACCCTGCACCAGCCCTCGGTGCTGGCCGACGTGAGCATGGGGCAGATCTGCGGCTTCGGGGTCGACAGCTACCTGCTCGGCCTGCGGGCGGTGGTCAACGCGGCCCACGCCATGACGAGCCGGATGTTCAGGGCTACCAGTGCAGGGTGATTTCGCTCTGGAACCGACGCACCTGCCCCGTCACCGGATCGACGAAACGCAGCCCCTTGGCCAGCAGCTTGAGCGGGTTGGCGTAGTCGTCCTCGACGTCCTTGAGCACCTGTGGATAAAACGGGTCATTGCAGATCGCCGCGCCCAGGGCGGCCATGTGCACGCGCAACTGATGCTTCTTGCCGGTCACCGGGGACAGGGCGTAGCGCCACAGGTCACCGTTCTTTTCGGCGACCTCGATCAGCGTCTCGGTATTGCTGGCGCCCTCGCCTTCGCACATGCGGAAGAACGGCTCGCCATCGACCAGCCGGCTCTTGTGCACCCGCGGGAAGTCCAGCCCAGGCAGGGCCGGGGCGATCGCCTCGTAGAACTTGTCGATCTGCCGGGTCGGAAACAGCGACTGATAGGCCGAGCGTGTCGCGGGGTTCGCCGAAAACAGCACCAGCCCGGCGGTATGCCGATCGATGCGGTGAAGGGGCACCAGGTGAGGGTTGTCCAGACGGCGGATCAACCGGCGCAGCAAGGTCTGCTCGACGTACCCGCCAGCCGGGGTCACCGGCAGGAAATGTGGCTTGTCCGCCACCACCAGGTGCTCGTCGGCATACAGAATCGCCTCCGTGACCGGAATCGCTGCCTCGTTCGGCACCTCGCGAAAGTAGTAGATCTGCAGCCCTTCGCGATAGGCCAGTTGTGTCGTGATCGGCACACCCTGGGCATCGAGCACCCGCCCGCGGGCGATCCGGTCGAGCCACTGCTCGCGACCGATGGCCGGGAAATGCCCGCACAGGCAGTCCAGCACGGTAGGCCAGCTACCCGGTGGCAAATACAGGGTGCTGGCCTGGTTTTCGGCGGCATTGAACAGTGAAGCGGACATGACGGGGGCTCGAACGGCGGGCTGGGCCGACATTATCCGGCAAGACCCCGCCGCCCCGTCAATCGATCGTGCCGGTTGGCCTCAACCGGCCGCCACCTGGCTCTTGAGCAGTGGCGAGCCACTGGCCGCCTCGGTGTAGTCCTTCAGCCAGCGCAGTACATCCACCGCTTCCCAGCGCCCCGGGTCGTAGAGCGCGTAGAGCAGCCCCTGATAGCCCACCACATCCAGCTGGCGGTGATAACCCGCGCGCTGGAACAGTGCCTCGATTTCCGCGAAACAGGTGTTGAAATGCAGCTTGTTGAACGGTGTCTTGCCTTCTGTCACCAGCCCATCGAGTCGCAACTCCAGCACCGCCTCGCGCACCACATCGGCGGACATGCGATTGACGCTGGATTTCAATTGTTCGACATTGACCATGCTTTACCCTCTTGATCTTCCTGGTTTCATCCCCGGGTGCGCATGTCGTGGTGGACATCCTGTCACCAACACCGGGACAAAACTGTATGAATATACAGTAACTTAATTTTACGCAATTCGCCAACGGATTCCTGCCGCACGAGCGGTCATGACTCCCTGGGGTGGACCTTGCCATAGACGTTGCCGCCGATGAACGAGCCCACCGTACCGAGGATCACCATGGCATAGGTTGCGCCATCAATCTTTCCATACCATGTCAGGGTCGCGGTGCTCATACCAACCACCAACATCGCGAGAAACTTGCGTCCCCCAGTTGGTTGACCAGCAACACTTGTCTCCCTTTCATTTCACTTCCTCCCTGCACCACGCATGCGTGCTGCGTCAAAACGTCATGCCTGGACGTAAGCACAGCCGTTTTCCAGGTGCAAGCCAGGGTAATCTGATGAAACAGAAGGGCCGGGAAAGGCTCTGGCAGGCGCGCTCAGCGCACGAAGGCCACGACCTGTTCGGCATCGAAGGGCCAGCCGAGTTCGGCACCGGTATCCACCCGGCGCAATACCGGAATCCGCAGGCCGTAGCGCTCGAACAGGGACTCGTCGTCGGCGATATCCACCAGTTCCACCAGCAGGCCGTGCTCCACCAGCGGCATCAGCACCGCTTCGGCGACTTCGCAGAGGTGGCAACCCAAGGTGCCGAAGAGTTGGCATTCAGGCAGCATGGCGAGGGGTCCTGGGCAGGGGAAAACCTCATTCTAGGCCGCCCCCCCGCCTGCGTCGAGCCGACGCTCAGAGCACGAAGCGCAGCCGGCGGCTGAGCAGGATCAGCAGCGGCGCGGCGGCAAGCGCCAGCAGCAGCACGATGGCGGTCATCCCGTTTCCGTAGGGGATGCCCAGCGCCAATGCCCCATAGAGAAACAGCGGATGCACGTAGTAGAGCGCCGAGGACAGCTTGGCGTTGCGGCTGCTGGTGGAGGGGCGGAAAAACACGAAGGGCAGCAGGAACAGCGCCGGCGTGATCAGCGGCAATGACAGCAGGAAGTCGAAGTTCTGCCGGGCATCGGCCTGGTGCGAATAGTTCAGCCAGGCTTCGCCGAACACCAGCAGCAGGCTGATCACCAGGGCCGTGCACACTTGCGCCCGGGTAACCCGCTCCGGCACCTGGTGCCGGGCCAATAGAAAGCCCAGCGCCATGAACGGGAAGCCCATGAACAGGAAATTGCGCGCGGTGTAGTCGTTCTGGTTGAAGTGCTGGAGAAAGGCGTTGGGCAGCTCGAAATAGACCCGGGCATATTGCAGCACCAGGCCGATCGTGAAGGCACCCAGCGCCAGGACCACCAGCAGCCCGGTCGGGCGTCCGCGCAGCAGGTACAGGATCAGGCCGCCGCCGAGCATGCCGAGCAGGTACCAGAGGTGGAAGTAGCCGATCACGAACTGCTTGACGATCCACAGCACCCCACCGACGCTGCCCAGTGCCTGGAGACTGACATAGGTCGGGCTGTAGACCAGCATCCAGAAGAGATACAGCAGCAGCCCGCGCCTGAACCAGACGGCGAACGAGTGGCCGGAATCCAGGGTTTTCCACAGGTAGTAGCCGTTGATCACGAAGAAGGTCGGCACCGCGACCCGGAACAGCCCGTTGCACAGCAGGTAGCCCATCGCCGTGTAGTTGCCGCCCATGAAATGACAGTGCAACACCACCACGAACACCGCCAGCACAACCTTCAGAGCATCCAGGTTACCGTTGAGGACTTTGGACATCGGCACTCACCTGCTTTCCGGCAAGGAATCGGACGGCTTGCGCGACGAGGCGCGGCGAAACCGGCGGTTGCAGTAGCGGGTCGCCCGATCGAGCACCGGTTTCTCGAAAAGCGAGTAGCCGACCCAGCCGTAGCACAACACCGCCGCCAGCATCAGTAGCAGGAACAGCAGGTTGTCCAGCAGGCTGCCTGGCCAGTTGCCGATCACCAGCCAGGTCCGACCGAGCACGCCCAGTACCAGCAGATGCGACAGATAAATCGTGTAGGACATGTCACCGGTGAACACCAGCGGCGTCGGGATACGGATCAGTTGGCGCCGTTCGAGCAGCACCAGCGACAGGGTCAGGGCACCGAACACCAGGCCCACCGAGAGCATCCGCAACAGCCCTTCCTGCTGGAACAACTGGTAGTGATAGATCAGCGGAAAGCCCAGCAGCAGGCTGGCCGCGAACAGCAGCCAGAGCGCCGGCGTCGGCACCCTTGCGCTGTGCGGCCCGTAGAAGAACAGCGCCAGCGCGCTGCCGACGATGAACTCCAGGGCATAGGGGTGCAGGATGATTTTCAGGGCCGGTCCATGGGCCTGCCAGGAACCGAGCAGGTTGAACACCAGCAGTGCCAGCGCCCAAGCCAGCAACAGAGCTGGCAACCAGCGTTCGCGAAAGGCCAGCAGCCCGCTGAACACCAGGTAGAACCACAGCTCGAACACCAGTGACCAGGCCACCATCACCAGCAGCACGCGCTCGTTGGGCAGCAACAGGAATGACATCAGCAGGTTGGAACCGCCGTGGGAGCTGTTGACCAGCGTCGGCGAGGCCAGATACACCGCCAGGGTGATGAAGAAATACAGCCAGTAGTTGGGGTAGATCCGCGACACGCGGTTGAACAGGAAGCGCTGGAACTGCGCCTTGTCCTGGAAGCGGCCACGGGTGACGATCACCATGACGAAACCGCTGATGACGAAGAACAGGTCGACGCCCAGCTGGAAGAAATCCACCAGCGCCGGCAGCAGGGTATCGCCGCCAGAGTACTTGAGCTCCACCGCCGCCATGTGAAACAGCACTACCCCAACCACTGCCGCCCCTCTAAGGCCCTGCAGCGAATACAGCCGCTCCATGCTTCTCTCCGTTGTCACGCCTGTGCTCCGGCATTCCGAGATTGAGCATAGCGAACCGTGCCGGATATGAGACATTGCCACTGGCGGATGATTTCCATCAACCCTGGTTTCGATCATCTGCGAGAAACTGACGGCTTTTTTCCGGTTACTTTTTCCGGGCCATTTTTCCGAACCGTTGCGGAGATGCTTGTGTTTGCCAATCTGTTGATCATTCTCGCCTCGTCACTGGTGGTGATTGCGCTGTTCCGGCGCCTGCAGTTGCCACCGGTGCTGGGTTACCTGTGCGTCGGGCTGCTGGTGGGGCCGACCGCCTTCGACTGGGTCAACGACAACGAAGCGCTGCCGGACCTGGCCGAGCTGGGCGTGGTGTTCCTGCTGTTCTCCCTGGGCCTGGAGTTTTCCCTGTCGAAGATGCTCGCCCTGCGGCGTGTGGTCTTCGGCCTGGGCAGCCTGCAGGTGGTCTGCACCGGGGCGGTGCTGGGCGCGCTGCTGGCATTCTTCGGCATGCCGCTGGCGGCGGCGCTGATGCTTGGGACGGGGCTGGCCCTGTCCTCGACCGCCATCGTCAGCAAGGAGTTGACCAGCCTCGGGGAGATCTTCAGCAGCCATGGCCAGAACGCGATTGGCGTGCTGCTGTTCCAGGATGTCATCGCGGTCCTGCTGCTGACGCTGGTCCCGGTGTTCGCCGGCAGCAGCGACCAGGCCTGGTACTGGGCGCTGCCACTCACCCTGGGCAAGACCCTGGTGCTGTTCGTCGGCCTGCTGCTGGCCAGCCGCTGGCTGCTGCCACGGTTGTTCCATGAGGTCGCCGCCTCGCACTCGGCGGAACTGTTCGTACTGCTGGCCCTGGTGATCGTGCTGCTGACCGCCTGGCTGACCCACCTGCTGGGCCTGTCGCCCGCCCTGGGCGCTTTTCTCGCCGGCATGCTGCTGGGGGAAAGCCACTATCGCCATCAGATCGAGGCCGATATCCGCCCGTTTCGCGACATCCTGCTCGGCCTGTTCTTCGTCAGTATCGGCATGCTGATCGATCTGCAACTGTTCGCCCATCATGGCCTGCTGATCCTCGGCCTGACCCTGGCCCTGCTGCTGATCAAGGGCTCGGTGGTGGCGCTGCTGGTCAGGGGTCGCGGCAGCGATGCGGAAACCGCCTGGCGCAGCGGCCTGGCCCTGGCCCAGGGCGGCGAGTTCTGTTTCGCCCTGATGGCCCAGATGCAACAGAACCGGTTGATGCCCGCCGATATCAGCGGTCCGTTGCTGGCGGCAACCTTCTGCTCCATGGTCATGACCCCCTTGCTGCTGCGCGCCGCGCCACGGATCGCCGCCACGCTGCATCGCAAGCCGAACCAGGAAGCCCGCCTGGAGGAAATCAGTGCGCTGAACGCCGAATTGCACGGGCATGTGGTGATCTGCGGCTACGGCCGTGTCGGCCAGTCCATCGGCCGCTTCCTGCGCCGCGAGCAGCAGCCCTTCGTCGCGCTCGACGACGATCCGGTGCGGGTGAGCGAAGCCGCCGCCGGCGAAAGCTGCGTGCACTACGGCGACTCACGCCGTGGCGACCTGCTGAGCGCCGTGGGCCTGGAGCGGGCACGCCTGCTGGTGGTCGCGGTGGACAAGACCGATATCGCCATGCAGGTGCTCAGGGAGGCCCGCCGGCTCAGCGCCACGGTCCCGATCCTGGTCCGGACCCGCGATGACAGCCAGCTCACCGAGTTGAAAGAGGCGGGCGCCAGCGAGGTGGTGCCGGAGTTGCTGGAGTCGAGCCTGATGCTCGCCTCCCATGCACTGGTGATGCTCGGGGTCGAGGAGCAGCGGGTACGGGCCGGAATCAACGAAGTACGGCACAGTCGCTACAAGCTGCTGCGCGGTTTCTACCACGGGGCGCAGACCAACCTGCTGGGCAGCCAGGGCCAGCCCAGGGTACTGATGCATGCGGTGAACCTCGGGGCCGACGCCCATGCCTGCGGCCGCTCGGTCAATGACCTGGCCCTTGAACAGCTGGGGGTCGAGATTCAGGGATTGCAGCGCGGCGGCAGCGAACTGGCAGTCGATGCCGATACCACGCTGCAGGCCGGCGACACCGTGCGGGTGTCCGGGCCGCTGGCAGCCATCGAGGCCTGCGAGGCCCGATTGCTGGGTGGGTAGAATTCAGTCCTGGCTCACGGCGCCGATCTTGTGAATCGACAGGTCGGCGCCGTAATACTCTTCTTCCTGACTCAGCCGCAGGCCGTGTACGGCCCTGATCAGCCCATACACCGCAAACCCGCCGACCAGTGCCACGACCACCCCCAGCGCCGTGCCGATCAATTGGCTGGCCAGGCTGACGCCACCCAGGCCCCCCAGCGCCTGCTGGCCGAAGATCCCGCAGGCAATCCCGCCCCATACGCCGCACAGCCCGTGCAGTGGCCAGACACCCAGCACATCGTCGATCTTCCATTTGCTCTGCACGGCAATGAAGCACCAGACGAACAGGCCGCCCGCCACCACCCCGGTCACCAGCGCCCCCACCGGATGCATCAGGTCGGAACCGGCACAGATCGCCACCAACCCGGCCAACGGGCCGTTGTGCAGGAAGCCCGGGTCATTGCGGCCGATGATCAGCGCCGCCACCGTGCCGCCAACCATCGCCATCAGCGAGTTCACCGCCACCAGGCCACTGACGCCCTGCAAGGTCTGGGCGCTCATCACGTTGAAGCCGAACCAGCCGACGATCAGGATCCACGAGCCCAGCGCCAGGAACGGGATGCTTGACGGCGCGAACGCCACCAGCCGCCCTTCACGGTAGCGCCCCTGGCGCGGCCCCAGCAGCAACACCGCCGCCAGCGCCAGCCAGCCGCCCATGGCGTGCACCACCACGGAGCCGGCGAAGTCATGGAAGCTTGCGCCAAAGCGCGCCAGCAGCCAGGCTTGCAGGCCGAAATTGCCATTCCAGACCAGGCCTTCGAAAAACGGATAGACGAACGCGACGATCAGCGCCGTGGCGCACAACTGCGGGGCAAACTTCGCCCGCTCGGCGATCCCGCCGGAAATGATCGCGGGAATGGCCGCGGCGAAAGTCAGCAGGAAGAAGAACTTCACCAGCCCGTAGCCGTGATCGCCGCTGATCTGTGCCGCCGGCTGCAGAAAGCTCACGCCATAGGCGATCCAGTAGCCGACGAAGAAATACACCAGGGTCGAGATGGCGAAATCGCTGAGGATTTTCGACAGCGCGTTCACCTGGTTCTTCTGGCGTACGGTACCGACTTCAAGAAAGGCGAAGCCGGCGTGCATGAACAGCACCATGATCGCGCCGAGCAGGATGAACAGGGTGTTGGAACCATGGACCAGACTATCCACGGCACTTTGCAAATTTTCCATGGGACGGCAGACCTGAAGTCAGGGAAAGGCACCGCGGCTGTTCGGGACACCGGTTTTTTTCGCACTCTATTGGCGCACGCCGGGCAAGCAGCGAACCGCTTTGGCGCAGCACGAAAAACAGGCTCGGTGGCCGCTTCGGTTTTTTCCGCGTGTTTCGATTATTTGAGGTAAGGTTTTCGTGGTGCGCGCCCATAAACGCCCGGATACGGCGCACGGGCCCGCGACCACGCACCAGCACACAGCAAAAGCTGTACCAGTCGATTGCAGTGAACCTTCGGACAAGGCCCGCACTCGAACCTTTCACACGCCTCTCAAGGAGATATGCCCCTATGGCCCGCAATCCGGCAAAGACTGCTCAGGAAATATTGATGGCGGATTTTCAGACCCTGGTCAGCGACGCCGAGCGTTTGCTGGAACACACCGCGGGCCTGGCCGGCGAACAGGCTGACGAGCTGCGCGCGCAGATTCACGACAGCCTGTCGAAAGCCCGGGAGACCCTGCAGTTGACCGAGGCGACTCTGCGTGAGCGGAGCAAGGAAGCCGTGGTCGCGGCCGAAGACTATGTCCAGGCCAACCCCTGGCAATCGGTGGGCATCGCCGCCGGCCTCGGTTTTATCGTCGGCCTGCTGGTGACACGGCGCTGATCATGGCTATCGACGAAGCGCAAAACACCGGCTCCTCCAGCCGGCGCCTGGGTGCCGCCGTCCTCGGCCTGCTGCACAGCCATATCGAGCTGTTCGGCATCGAGCTGCAGGAACAGAAGGCCCGCACCGTCAGCCTGCTGCTGTTCGCCGGGCTGGCGCTGGTCTTCGCCCTGCTGCTGCTGATCGGCCTGTCGGCACTGGTGCTGATCCTGGTCTGGGACACCTACCGCCTGGCCGGCATCATCGGCTTGTGCGTCTTCTACAGCCTGGCCGCCCTGTTCTGTGGCCTGCGCCTGAAGGCGGCCGTCTTCGATGAGTCCTCTCCCTTCCACGCCACGCTCGAAGAGCTGGCCAACGACCGCAAGCGACTGCTGCCATGAGCCTGCCAGAACTGCCACAAGGCAACTCCCGCCGGGAGATGCGCAAGGCACTGATCCGCCTGCGCATGGAAATGCATCGACAGGAAATCCGCCACGAATCCCGGCAACTGCTGGAGCCGTTGCAGCGCGTGCGCGGGCTGGGCCGCAACTGGCAGGAAAACCTCGGCATCAAGCATGCCCCCCTGTGGGGTATCGCCGTGGTCACACTGCTGGGCTTCCTTGGCGGCAAGGGCGCCAAGGGTGCCGGGGTGGGCGGCCTGTCCCGCCTGGTGCGCCTGGGCACCAGCCTGCTGCCGCTGATCAGGCTGGTCATGCAGGGCTCATCCGGAAAACGTTGACGGCGGTGGAGCTGGCTGCATTCTTGCAAAGATAACTGATCGAACAATAACCGCCGGTTGTTTTCGGCGGTTGGCGACCCCGCTGCCTGCCCACGAGCCACCAGCCGACAAACCGCCTCAGGAGGCTCCGTGATCGACGGGCAACCGCTCGCTTGCTTTCAGCCATTCATCGATACCGCGACGGGGCGCATAGCCGGCGTCGAGGTCCTGGGCCGCCTGCGCCAGGCGAACGGGCAACTGGTCTCCGTCGGCCCCCTGTTCAGCGACCCGCTGACACCCGCAGCAGACCTGCTGGACCTCGACCGGCAACTGCGCGATGACGCCCTGAGCCGGCTGCACGAAGCCCCGCCAGAGTGGTTTCTGAGCCTCAACATATCGCCTCGCTGGATCAGCCTGTTGACACCGGGCCAGGCCCTGCCGAGCCTGCAACAATTGCAACGGCACGGCGTGGACCCGGCCCGCATCGTCTTCGAGATCACCGAACTGGATGGCGACAGCCAGCAACTGTCCCAGGTGGTCGAGCGCTATCGCCAGGCCGGCGCCCGGATCGCCATCGACGACTTCGGTGCCGGCTACTCGCAACTGGATCGGGTACTGGCCCTGCAGCCGGATATTCTCAAGCTCGACATGCGCCTGTTCCAGGCGGCGGCCCGTGGCGGGCCGAGCAGCGAGGTGGTCAAGGCGCTCGCGCAGATGGCGGAAAAGACCGGCTGCTGGATCATTGCCGAAGGGGTCGAAACCGAGGAAGAGTTGAACTTCGCCCTCGAATGCGGTTCACGCTATGTTCAGGGTTATCTGTTCGCCAAGGCCGAACAGGCGTTTTTCCCCAGCGACAGGTTCGTCAGGCAATTCGCCGAACTGCGCGAACGCTATGTCCAGCGCAAGCTCGCCGAGCGCGCGCAGTTGATGAAGCTGCGCCAGCAACTGGGTGAACTGATGGGCATCCTCCAGGCCTGGGCCCAGGCGCAGGCGCCCCTCAGCCAACTGCCACGGCTGGACAGCTACCCCTGGCTGCTGCGTTTCTACCAGTGCGACCGCCACGGCACGCAACTCACACCCAACGTGGAATGGCGCAACCAGGCCTGGCAGGCTGACAACAGCTATGTGGGCCACAACTGGTCATGGCGCCCGTACTTCTATCACCTGCTCGCCGAAGGCTGGGATGGGCGGCGCCTGACGCTGTCCGGCACCTATCGCGACGCCACCACCAACCAGTACTGCCTGACCGCCGGGCAATTCTTCGACGATGGCCGGCGCCTGCTGCTTATCGATATCGATGCCGCCATCCTTTAGAGGGCTGCGTGGCTGATTCGCCCGGTTGAATCGCATTGACCGCAAAGACCACCTGGTTTTGCCACACCTCGCCAGTTTTTGCTTGCAGGCGCGCCAGCTAACCGGGAAGCTGGCGGTTCGATCATTCGACGGAGGGAACCCGCCTTGGACTGGCAAACCCTGCTTAACCGCGAACGCCTGGGCAAGCCCCTGCACAGCCCGCAAGAGCTGGGCCGCAGCCCTTTCCACAAGGACCACGACCGTATCATCTTCTCCGGGGCATTCCGCCGCCTGGGCCGCAAGACCCAGGTACATCCGGTTTCGAGCAACGATCATATCCACACCCGCCTGACCCACTCGCTGGAAGTCAGTTGCGTCGGCCGCTCCCTGGGCATGCGGGTCGGCGAGACCCTGCGCAGCGCCCTGCCCGACTGGTGCGAACCGAGCGACCTGGGGATGGTCGTGCAGTCGGCCTGCCTGGCCCATGACATCGGCAATCCGCCTTTCGGCCACTCCGGCGAGGATGCGATCCGCCACTGGTTCCAGCAGGCCGCCGGCCGCGGTTGGCTGGACGACATGAGCATCGCCGAGCGGGCCGACTTCCTCAACTTCGAGGGCAATGCCCAGGGCTTCCGGGTGCTGACTCAGCTTGAGTACCACCAGTTCGACGGCGGCACCCGGCTGACCTACGCCACCCTCGGCACCTACCTCAAATACCCCTGGAGCGCCCGTCACGCCGACTCGCTGGGCTACAAGAAGCACAAGTTCGGCTGCTACCAGAGCGAGCTGCCGATCCTCGAGCAGATCGCCCACAAGCTCGGCCTGCCGCAACTGGAGGAACAACGCTGGGCCCGGCACCCGCTGGTGTACCTGATGGAGGCTGCCGACGACATCTGCTACGCGCTGATCGACCTGGAAGACGGCCTGGAGATGGACCTGCTCGACTATGAACAGGTCGAATCGCTGCTGCTCGACCTGGTCGGTGACGATCTGCCGGAAACCTATCGACTGCTGGGCCCGCAGGACTCGCGTCGACGCAAACTGGCGATTCTGCGTGGCAAGGCCATCGAACACCTGACCAATGCCGCCGCCAGGGCCTTCGTCGAGCAGCAGGACGCCCTGCTGGCGGGAACCCTGCCGGGCGACCTGGTCGAACACATGCACGGTCCGGCCAAGCGTTGCGTGCTCAACGCCAAGGACATCGCCCGCAAAAAGATCTTCCAGGACAAACGCAAGACACTGCACGAAATCGGCGCCTACACCACCCTGGAGATTCTCCTGAATGCCTTCTGCGGTGCCGCCCTGGAGCAGCACGGCGGGCGTACGCCGTCGTTCAAGAACCGGCGGATTCTCGATCTGCTCGGCAACAACGCGCCCAATCCCGACTGGCCGCTGCACGCCTCGTTCCTGCGCATGATCGACTTCATCGCCGGCATGACCGACAGCTACGCCAGTGAAATGGCCAGGGAAATGACCGGACGCTCCAGTCCCCAGTAACCTTGCCCCGCTCGCCTTCGGCAAGGACTGCAGCCCTTGCCGAAGGCCCCCCTACGTCGCGCGGAGAAAGCCTACATTGGCCGCGGAATCCGCTGATGGAGCTTTCGTTCGACCCACTGAAATAATCCATTACCCTCTTAGTCTGCCGCCTGGACTCAATCCATCCCCTCGCTCAACAGGCCCCTCTTCAGGATCGACACCTCACCGCCTGCACCTGAGGCCTTGTTCGAAACAGGTAGCCCGCCTGGAAAATTACATGCCCAAAGAAAATCTGCGCGTATTGCTGGTGGAGGATCACCCCTTTCAACTGGTCGCTACGCAGAGCCTGCTCAACAGCTATGGCTTCCACCACCTCACCCCGGCCGCCAACGCAACCGAAGCCCTGCGGGCGATGGAAGCCGTGCCAACGCCCTTCGACCTGATGCTCTGCGACCAGTGCCTGCCCGATATACCGGGGCTCGAACTGATCCACACCGCCAATCAGCGCGGCAAGATCAGGCAGGCTATCCTGCTCAGCAGTCTCAGCCTCGACGAACTGTGGGCACTCAACCAGAGCGCGTTGCTGCGCCATCTCCCTCTGCTGGGCTGCCTGAGCAAGCCGCTCAACGGCCTGGCGCTGAAAAACATATTGGGCTCACGCTGCGTCCGATAGAAAACAGCATCTTTTGTCAGACGAATGTCTTGGCAACTGTCACTAATATCGTGATTGCCAGCCAACAGAACTGCAGAATCAAGCCTATCCATACGTAGGAATTATCCGAAATACTATTAAACACCTACAAACAGCCAAGCCCTTTTAATAACAAAAAACTATAAAAGCAGGAAACACACCCCTCCATGTATCCTCAGAATGTAAGTCGACAGCTCAATTAAAGTAGGAATATTCCTATACAGCTTCTGTAGGCATCTCTATTCATGCGTCCCGGGAGACAAGTGAGCTAATGTGCGCGCTTTCTACGCAGCTCGTATGGGATTTATTATGAATTCGGTTTTTATCGTCGACGACCACCCCGTTGTCCGTCTTGCCATTCGGATATTGCTGGAGCAGGAAGATTGTTATGAAATAGTCGGTGAGACGGATAATGGTGTCGACGCCATGCAGATGGTCCGCGAATGCATGCCGGACCTCGTCATTCTCGACGTCAGCATCCCCAAGCTGGACGGCCTGGAAGTGCTGGCCCGCCTGGACGGCATGAACCTGTCGCTGAAAACCCTGGTACTGACCGGGCAGTCTCCCTCGCTGTTCGCCATTCGCTGCATGCAATCGGGCGCTGCAGGCTATGTTTGCAAGACCGAAGATCTGGGCGAACTGATGAGTGCGGTGAAAGCGGTATTATCCGGCTACAATTACTTTCCCAGCCAGGCATTGATCAGCGGCCGAAAAGATGAAGCGATCAATCCGGAAATGGAACTCTTCAAACTGGTCAACGACCGGGAACTGATGGTATTGCAACTGTTCGCCCAGGGCAGGACAAACAAGGAAATCGCCAAGGGCATGTTCCTCAGCAACAAGACCGTCAGCACTTACAAGAAACGCCTGATGCAGAAACTGAAAGCCAAGACCCTCGTCGAACTGATCGAAATGGCCAAACGCAACGCGGTAGTGTGAGAAGACGGATGCCCACGCGCTTGAAGGATTATCTGACAATCATCACGGGAATGCTCCTGTGTCTGTCAGCGCATGCAATACCCGGCGATGTGACCCACTTCGCCCTGCTCAGCCGTTCGAATGCTGGACACATGGAGGTGCAGCTCGACAAGGAACAGCGCCGCTGGATACAGGACAGGCGCGTGCTGGTACTGGGCACCTCCTCCCCGGACTATCCACCGTTCGACATCACCGCCAGCGGGCGTGACTACGAAGGCATCACGGCGGACTACGCGGGGATTCTTTCCGGCGCACTTGGCCTGCCGGTCAAGGTGCACAGCTTCGCCAGCCGGGAGCAAGCCATCCAGGCCCTCGAGAACGGACAGATCGATCTGCTGGGGAGCGCCAACGGCTTCGAGGCCGTCAACAAGAACATCGCGCTATCGATTCCCTATGCCGTCGACCAGCCGGTACTGGTCACCCGCGAGGGCGAAACCCGCTCGCTCACCGACGGTCTGGCCGGCATGCGCCTGAGCATGGTCTATCACTACCTGCCACTGGACGAGATAAAGGCGCAGTATCCCGAGGCGATCATCCAGTTCTATCCCTCCTACCTCAATGCCATCAACGCCGTCGCCTTCGACCAGGCCGATGTGTTCCTGGGCGACACCATCTCGACCCACTACCTGATCAACAAGGGCTACCTGCGCAACGTGAAAATGGCCAATTTCGGCAAACATGAAGCCTACGGTTTCAGTTTTGCCGTGCGCGGCGACGAACCGTTGCTGTTGGGTATCGTCAACAGCATTCTCAGGGCCATCCCCACCGGTGAGCGCGAGAGCATCGCGCAACGCTGGAGTGCCGGCAGCGATATCCTGCTGACCGATCACAAGCTGCAACTGAGCCCTCGCGAAGAGCAGTGGCTCAAGGCCAATCCGCTGGTGCGCGTGGTAGTCAACGAGGCCCTGGCGCCGATCACCTTCTTCGACGCCGACGGCAACTTTCGCGGGGTGACGGCCGACCTGCTGGAACTGATCCGCCTGCGTACCGGCCTGCGTTTCGAAATCCAGCGGGCACGCAGCGTGGATGACATGATCGGCCGAATCGGCAGCGGCAAGGCCGATGTGATCGCGGCCATCAGCCCGACCAATGCCCGGGAAGAGCTGCTGCATTTCAGCCGTCCCTACATGGAGAACTCCTTCGTCCTGCTCACCGCGAAAGGCAAGGACAGCCCGATCAATCTCGAGCAGATGGAGAACAAGCGCCTGGCAATCACCCGCGGCAATGCGCTGATCGACTACCTGCGCCGCGAATTCCCGGGGATCCGCCTGGTGGAGACCGACGACGGCCTCAAGGCGGCCGAACTGCTCGCCCAGGGCCAGGTGGAGGGTGCGGTCGGCTCGCTGGTGATCGCCAACTACCTGATCGCCTCGCAGATATTCGACGACCGTCTGCAGATCAGCGCCACCATCGGTACCCAGCAGGCGGTCTTCGCCCTGGCCACCGCCCGCGGCGCCACCGAACTCGGTTCGATCCTCGACAAGGCCCTGCTGAGCATCGCCCCGGACGAACTGGGTATCGTCAACAGCCGCTGGCGCGGCTACACCCCGGCCTCCGACAGCTACTGGCGCAACTATCACCGCCTGATCATCCAGATCATCGTCGGTGCCAGTGTGCTGTTGCTGCTATCGCTGACCTGGAATGCCTACATGCGACGGCAGATCAGGCAGCGCCAGTTGGCGGAACGGGCATTGAGCGACCAGTTCGAATTCATGCGTGCGCTGGTCAACGGCACTCCTCACCCGATCTACGTGCGCGACCGCCAGGGCCTGCTGCAGACCTGCAACGACAGCTACCTGGAAGCCTTCTCGGCGAAGCTGGAAGACCTGGTCGGCAAAAGCGCGCTGGAAGGTGCACGCGCCCTCGGCAACGAACAGGAGGCCAGCGAATACCAGGCCGACTACCTGCGGGTGATCGAGGACGGCACGCCGCTGATCTGCGACCGCACACTGCATATCAGGGGCCGTGAGCTGACCATCTATCACTGGATACTGCCCTACCGGAACTCACTGGGTGAGGTGCAGGGCATCATCGGCGGCTGGATCGACGTCAGCGAACGACGCCAACTGCTCGAGGACCTGCGCAGTGCCAAGGAACAGGCCGATGACGCCAACCGGGCCAAGAGCACCTTCCTGGCGACCATGAGCCATGAGATCCGCACGCCGATGAACGCCGTGATCGGCATGCTGGAACTGACCCTGAAGCGCGCCGACCAGGGGCATCTGGATCGCCCGGCCATCGAGGTCGCGTACAACTCGGCCAAGGACCTGCTGGAACTGATCGGCGATATTCTCGACATCGCCCGCATCGAGTCCGGCCGCCTCAGCCTGTCCCCCGAACGGGTCAACCTGGAGGAGCTGGCGGAATCGGTGGTCCGCGTCTTCGATGGCCTGGCGCGCCAGAAAAGCCTGAGCCTGGTCATGAAGGAAACGCTCCGGGAGCAGCCCTGCGATGTGCTGGTCGACCCGCTGCGCTTCAGACAGATTCTGTCCAACCTGGTCAGCAACGCCATCAAGTTCACCGAGCAGGGCCGGATCAGCATCGACCTGGCCATCCAGCCCACCGAAGTGGCGCAACGGGTAAAGGTGCGACTGCGGGTCGAAGACACCGGTATCGGCATCAGCCAGGCCGACCAGGAACGCCTGTTCCAACCCTTCGCCCAGGCCGACAACTCCGGCCAGCTGGCCCGCAGTGGTGCCGGGCTGGGGCTGGTGATCTGCCGCAGCCTCTGCGAAATGATGGGAGGAACACTGACCCTTGCCAGCGTTCCCGGCCAGGGCACCCAGGTGACCGTGACCCTTGAACTGGACAGCCTGGAACCGCTGCAAGGGCCGATCGAGCGCGAGACGGAGCTGCCCCCGGCCCTGCATGAACTGAATGTACTGGTGGTCGACGACCATCCCGCCAACCGCCTGCTGATGTGCCAGCAACTGGGTTACCTCGGTCATCGCTACAGCACCGCGCAGAACGGCGCTAGCGGCCTGCAGATCTGGAAAGACGGACACTTCGACCTGGTGATCGTCGATTGCAACATGCCGGTCATGAACGGCTATGACCTGACCCGCCAACTGCGCGACCATGAAACGGCACTGGCGCGCCCGCGTTGCACGGTGTTCGGTTTCACCGCCAATGCCCAGCCGGAAGAACGCAGCCGCTGCCTGCAGGCCGGAATGGACGACTGTCTGTTCAAGCCGATCAGCCTGACCGCGCTGAGCAGGAAACTGGCCGACCTGCGTGCCGTGCCCTTCAACCCACCGTTCAGCATCGAAGGCCTGAACGCCCTGACCGGTGGCGAGCCGCAACTGATACGCCGGCTGCTGGACGAATTGCTCAGCAGTTGCCAGGCCGACCGGCAGGAATTGCAGGGATTGCCATTGGGGCACGGCATGACGGCCTTCATCGACCTGGCGCACAAGATCAAGGGCGCGGCCCGCATCATTCAGGCCGCCACGCTGGTCGAGCAGTGCGAAAGCCTGGAAGCCGCCGGCGAACGGAACGCCCCGGCGAGCACGATCGAAAGTGCCCGCGAGGCAGTCGTCCGGACCCTGGCGACACTGGAAGAGGCCCTCCGGAAGTACCTTGGCGAACTGGATAAAAAAAAATCCACGCAGGATGACGCCGGCCACCAGACAAATCCCCCGAAATGGAGTAAAACAGCCTGGGCTGGGCACTTCCCTGCGCAGCCCCACCTCAGGCAGGGCCATACGGAAAATGCGACCGCCAGCCTTTTCGGCGAACCATTGACTGCCCCTGGCTGCTGAGCAGTGCACCGCATCACCAAGGAGATAGCTGCGATGCCCAGTTCGATGCCCGTCCAGCAGCGCCGGTTCCCCCTGCACATCCACATCAGCATCCTGTTCACCTGCCTGCTGTTGCTGACCGGCACCCTGTTGGGGATCTTCAATTACCAGCACACCACCCGCATCATCCTCTCCAGCAGCGAAAAACTCTTCGGCAAGATCCAGGAAGATGTCCAGCTGGACCTGCAGCACACCTACCAGCCGATTCGGCACCTGCTAAGCCTGCTGGCCATCGACCCCTGCAACTCGGCCACCACCCTGGCAGAACGCCTGGCCCTGCTGCGGCCCTTTACCCAGGCACTCAACGACAACCCCAACCTCGCCTCGCTGTACCTGGGCTATACCGACGGTGACTTCTTCATGGTCCGACCGCTGCGCGACCCGGCGCTGCGGGCCTACGTCAAGGGGCCGGAGAACGCGGCCTTCCAGGTCTGGAGCATCGAGCGCAATGCCGGCAAGGGCAGCCTGCAGTCGCAATCGCTGTTCTACGATGCCAACCTGAACCTGATCAGCCGCCAGGAAAACCCCGAGGAGATCTACGACCCACGCAGCCGCGCCTGGTTCGACACCGCCCTGGGCGGCACTGGCCAGATCACCACCGAACCCTATGTATTCTTCTCGACCCACAATGTCGGTACCACACTGGCCCGACGCAGTTCCCCGACGGTGGTGGTGGCCGCCGACCTGACCCTGGAGGACCTGTCGGCCACCCTGGGCAAACACAAGGTCACCCCCGATACCGAGATCGTCCTGTTCGACGACCAGGGCAATGCGGTGGCCTACCCCGACTACGGCAAGCTGACCGCCCAGGGCGGCGATCGACTGACGCCGGTCCGCGAGTTGAGCCCGGCACTGCAACAGTTCATGGACCCGGCCAACCCGTCCGGCCGCCACATGCGCACCCGCGATCGGCAGTGGATCGTCGCCCGCAGCAATCTCGCCGAAGGCGGCCCGACCGGGCTGCACCTGGCCCTGCTGGTACCGGAGGATCAATTGCTGGCCGATGCCTACCGGCTGCGCTGGCAAGGCGCGCTGCTGACCCTGGCGACGCTGCTGCTCTGCCTGCCGCTGGGCTGGCTGACCTCCAGGATCCTGGTCAAGCCGCTGCATGCGCTGGTGCGCGAAGCCGATGCGATCCGCAGCTTCAACTTCAACTACCCGGCCACCCCGAACTCGCCGGTACTGGAAGTCGACCAGTTGACCGTATCGATGAGCCGCATGAAAGGGACCCTGGCCAGCTTCTTCGAGATATCCGCCAGCCTGTCGGCGGAAACCCGCTTCGAGCAGTTGCTGCAACTGGTACTCAACGAAACCATAAAGATCGGCCAGGCCCGGGCGGGCCTGCTCTATCTGGTCAACGGCGAGAACCGACGACTGGAGCCCCAGGCGCTGATCATCGACGGTATCCAGCACGCCCCGCAGCAGTTCGACATCCGCAGCGACGCCGCCACGGACAGCCGGCGCGCGGACTGGCTGAGCCGGCTCGACAGCCACAACAGCACGGTCAGCACCCTCGGTTTCGAGCAGGCCGATGACTTGCAACGGGTGATGATCGCCCTGGAAACGCCGCGCATTCACCTGATCGGCATCCGCCTGCACAACCGCCATGGCGAAACCGTGGGGGTCCTGGCGCTGCTGCTGCCCGACAGCGGCACCGAAGCCGACCTGGAAAACCTCAAGCCCGACCGCATCGCCTTCATCAGCGCGGTGTCCGGCACGGCAGCGGCGTGCATCGAGAGCCAGCACCTGCAGGTCAGGCAGAAGCAACTGCTCGATGCGTTCATCCAGCTGCTGGCAGGCGCCATCGACGCCAAGAGCCCCTATACCGGCGGCCATTGCCAGCGCGTACCGGTGCTCACCCAGATGCTGGCCAGGGCCGCGGCCGCCAGCGAGCAGCCGGCGTTCCGTGACTACAACCCTTCGGAGGACGAGTGGGAGGCCCTGCATGTGGCGGCCTGGCTGCATGATTGCGGCAAGGTCACGACGCCGGAATATGTGGTCGACAAGGCGACCAAGCTGGAGACCCTCCACGATCGCATCCACGAAGTACGTACGCGTTTCGAAGTGCTCAAGCGTGATGTCTGGATCGACTATTGGCAGACCCGCGCCACCATCGCTGCCGAGGAGCAGGCGCTTGCCGTTTCACGGGACGCCCGCCTGAGCGCACTGGACGACGATTTCGCCTTTGTCGCCCAGTGCAACCTGGGCAGCGAGGCCATGGCCGAGGCCGACCTGGAGCGGCTGCGCAAGATTGCCCAGCGCACCTGGAGCCGCACCCTGGATGATCGTCTCGGCGTGTCCTGGGAAGAACACCGGCGCCAGGAACGCACCCCGGCACCCACCCTGCCCGTCACCGAGTACCTGCTGGCCGACAAGCCCGAGCACCTGTTCGAACGCAGCGACAGCGAACGGATGCCGGCCGACAATCCCTGGGGCTTCCAGCTCGATGTCCCGCCCTGCAAGTTCAACCGCGGCGAGCTGTACAACCTGAGCATCACCCGCGGCACCCTGACCCGCGAAGAGCGCTACATCATCAACGATCACATGGTGCAGACCATCATCATGCTCAGCCGCCTGCCCTTCCCCGGCCATCTGTCGATGGTCGCGGAAATCGCCGGCGGTCATCACGAGAAGATGGACGGGACCGGTTACCCGAAACGCCTGAGGCGCGAGCAGATGAGCCTGCCGGCGCGGATGATGGCGATCGCCGATATCTTCGAGGCACTGACCGCCGCCGACCGGCCCTACAAGAAGGCCAAGTCGCTGAGCGAGGCGCTGAACATCATGGCCGCGATGTGCCGCGATGCCCATATCGACCCACAATTGTTCGAGCTGTTCATGCAGGAGGAGATCTACCTGCAATATGCCAACAGCTATCTGCAGCCCCAGCAGATCGATGCGATCGACGTACCGGGGCTGCTGGCCAAGGCCGGTCTGAAGGCCTGAGGCCGCGTCAGCAGTCGGTCAGGCGGAGGAAGATCGCCGCCAGTTGCTCGATGCCCGCCTGGTCTTCGACGGTGAAGCGGGCCAGGCGTGGACTGTCGAGATCGAGCACGCCGATCAGGCGGCCCTCCTTGACCAGTGGCACCACCAGTTCACTGTTCGAGGCGCTGTCACAGGCGATATGCCCGGGGAACGCATGCACGTCCTCCACCCGCTGGGTCTGCCGGCTGGCCGCCGCCGCACCGCAGACCCCACGCCCGAAGGGAATGCGAACACAGGCGATCTGTCCCTGGAACGGGCCGAGCACCAGCTCGCCGTCGCGGTTGAGGTAGAAACCGGCCCAGTTCAGATCCTCCAACTGGTTGAACAGAAACGCCGAGAACTGCGCCGAGTTGGCGATGAAATCGCGCTCGTCCGCCAACAGCGACTCCAACTGCGCACAGAGCAGCCCGTAGCCGTCCAACCCTGCGCCAGCCTTTTGCAAATCAATCATGGTGCCTGCTCCAACAACTTCAATCCAACCCAATACCGCGCAAACTGATAGGCGCAGCGACCGTTGCGGTTACCCCGCCCGGTGGCCCAGCGTACCGCCAGAACATCCAGTTCGTCATCACGCTGCCACGCAAGGCCGGCCTTGCGCGCCAACTCGCCGATCCAGTGCTCGACCACGCTGAGGTAGTGCTCCTGGGTGAACGGATAGAACGACAGCCACAAGCCGAACCGATCGGAAAGGGCGATCTTGTCCTCCACCGCTTCGCTCGGGTGCAGCTCGCCATCGACGCGTTTCCAGTTCTCGTTGTCACTCTCCTTCTCCGGCACCAGGTGCCGGCGGTTCGACGTGGCGTACAGCAACACGTTGTCCGGAGCCTGCTCCAGCGAACCATCGAGCACGCTCTTGAGCACCCGGTAGTCACCCTCGCCGGACTCGAACGAAAGATCGTCGCAGAACAGCACGAAACGCTGCGGCAGCCTGGTCAGTTGCTCCACCACCCGCGGCAGATCCGCCAGGTGATCGCGCTCGATCTCGATCAGGCGCAGGCCGGCACCGGCATGTTCGGCCAGCAGGGCACGCACCAGCGACGACTTGCCGGTGCCACGCGAACCCCAGAGCAGGGCATGGTTGGCCGGCAGGCCGTCGATGAACTGCCGGGTATTGCGGGCCAGTTGTTCACGCTGCTTGTCGACGCCGATCAGGTCGGACAGGCGCATGTCCAGGCTGACCTCGAGCGGCAACAGGAACCCCGTGCGACCTTCGCGCTGCCAGCGGGCCGCCAGGCAGCGATCCCAGTCGATCACCTGGCGGGTGGCGGGCAACAGCGGTTCCAGACGGGAGAGGAACGCGTCGGCGCGCTCCAGAAAGGCATTCAATCGAGCATCCACGACTTTTCCTCGGGCAAGTTCACACTCATGATGTCGCGTCGGCGCCACAGGGCGCTTGAAAATCAAGCAGGCTGTCTCGGCAAACACCCGATCAGGGCGCCACCACTTGTCTGCCGGTGCTATCGAAAGATCAGCTATGCTTGCCCGGCGAAGGGAAACGAATGTGGTACATCATCCCATGGATATAAAATTCACCCAGCGCTTGTCCTACAAGCAAGCCCGATCGACCGTGGTGGTCGGGTTCATTCTGGGGACGCTGCTCAGCCTGCTGCAGATCGGTCTCGATTATGCCAGCGAAAACGCCTCCATCAATCGTGAAATCCTTTCGCTGCTGGAAATCAGCCACAATCCCGCCTCACGGATCGCCTACAACATCGATGCCGAACTGGCCCAGGAACTGGCGCTGGGGCTGCTGCACTCGCCAGCGGTGCTGCGGGCAAAACTGACCGACAACAACAATGCGGTGCTGGCCAGCGTCGAGCGGCCCCGCCAGGATGGCCGCTACCGGGCGATCAGCGACTTTCTCTTCGGCGCCGACCGGCAGTTCGAGGACCGCCTGTTCCTCGACCACCTGCCGAACGAATCCCTCGGCGTCCTGCACCTGGATGTCGACACCTACACCTTCGGCATCCGTTTCCTCAAACGCGCCGAAATCAGCCTGCTCAACGGGTTGATCCATGGCCTGATCCTGACCGGCATCCTCCTGGCACTGTTCTACGTGATGCTGACCAAGCCCCTGGTCAGGGTCATCGATGCGCTGGCCAGCACCCAGCCGGGAGCCCCCCGGCAAGCGCGACTGGAGTTTCCACCCGGCCATGAAAAGGACGAGATCGGTGTACTGGTCAAGGTTGCCAACCAGCAGTTCGACATCATGGCCACCGAGATCCAGCAGCGGCGCAACGCCGAAAACCGCCTGACCGACTACCTCGGGCAACTGGAAAACATCGTCTCGGCCCGGACCACCGAACTCAAGGCGATCAACGCCCGCCTGAGCCAGTCCAACCAGGAGCTGGAAGTGGCCCGCAGCACGGCGCTGAACATGGCCCAGGCACGCTCGGCCTTCCTGGCCAACATGAGCCATGAAATCCGTACGCCGTTGAACGGCCTGCTCGGCATGATCGCGCTGTCGCTCGACAGCTCGCTGAATGCCGAGCAACGCCAGCAGCTGTCGATTGCCCACGACTCGGGAAAGGTCCTGGTGGAACTGCTCAACGATATCCTCGACCTGTCGAAGTTCGACGCCGGGCAACTGGAGCTGGAACGGATCCCCTTCGATCTCGGCGCACTGATCGAGGATACCGCCAACCTGCTCTCGCAGAATGCCGCCCCCAGCGTCGAGCTGGCCTGCCTGATCGAGCCGCAGTTCCCCGCCCTGGTGCTGGGCGACCCGACCCGGGTTCGGCAGATCGTCAGCAACCTGCTGTCCAACGCCCTGAAGTTCACCCGCTTCGGTCGCGTCGACGTACGCCTGACGGCCCGCGACGACGGCGTGCGGATCGAAGTCTGCGACACCGGTATCGGCATCGCCCAGGAAGCCCAGGCGAAGATCTTCCAGCCATTCACCCAGGCCGGCGCCGGCATCACTCGCCAGTACGGCGGTACCGGGCTCGGCCTGGCCCTGACCTACAACCTTTGCGAAGCGATGAAGGGCCGCCTGACCATCAGTTCCGAAGTCGGCTTCGGCAGCCAGTTCTGCGCCGAACTGCCGCTGCCCTGCCACACCCCCGCCGCCCCGCCGAAGCCGCTCAACGGCCGGATCATCGCGGTCAGTTCCGCAGGCAGCGGCCTGAGCGAACTGCTCGACAACCAGTTGCCGGCCTGGGGCCTGCAATACAAGCGCTACGGGATCGACGACAGCCTGGCCGGCCTGCAGATCGACCTGCTGATCACCGACTGCCCCGAATGCCTGTTCGGCCTGCGACCGGCCATCACCGCACCGATCCTGCTGGTGACCGCCTACGGCAACTTCATGCCCACCGAGGAGGCCAGCGCCCTGGCTCCCCTGCAACAACAGGCACGCCCCCTGGCGCGGAATGCGCTGTACCAGATCCTGCAGCGCACCCTGCAAGTGGATGACCCCGAGGCTCAATCGGTCCAGGCCCAGGACAGCCCGCCCCAGCGGCGCGGCCGGATCCTGTTGGTCGAGGACAACCCGGTCAACCAACTGGTCGCCAAGGGCATGCTCGGCAAGCTGGGCTGCGAGGTGACCGTGGCGGCCCATGGTGGCGAAGCGCTGAGCCAGCTGGAGCAGCAGGATTTCGACATGGTGCTGATGGATTGCAACATGCCGGTCATGGATGGCTACGAGGCCAGTCGGCAGATCCGCCGCAGCGGACGCTGGCCGAACCTGCCGATCGTGGCCCTGACCGCCAACGCCATGCCCGAGGAGCGCGAACGCTGCCGGGCAGCGGGCATGAACGACTACCTGGCCAAGCCGTTCCGCCGCGAGGAACTGATGGCGTTGCTCGAACTCTGGGTCGCGCCGCAGATCACCTGACGTACGCCAGCAACTGGTCCAGACCGTCGCGCAGTTGATCGAGCCGAGCCAGATCGATACCGCTGTCACAGAGCAGTTGCGCCTTGAGCGGCGCAACCTGCTCGCGCAGTGCCCAACCGGCCGGGGTCAGGCTCAGGTGCACCTCGCGCTCGTCATCGGGCGAGCGCCGGCGCTGTACCAGTTCCATCTGCTCCAGGCGCTTGAGCAACGGCGTCAGCGTCCCCGAATCGAGCAGCAGCCTTTCGCCCAGCGCCTTGACCGTGGGCTGCTGCGGCGCACTGTCGTGCCACTCCCACAGCACCAGCATCGCCAGGTACTGTGGATAAGTCAGTCCCAAGCGGTCGAGCATCGGCTTGTAGCCACGGATCACCGCCCGCGACGCCGCATAGAGCTTGAAGCACAGCTGGCGGTCGAGCCGCAGCGAATCGGCGGGCAGATCATTCATGCTCGAGCAGGTCTTCGATCTCGCGGACCATGTCATCGGGCTTGGTCAGCGGGGCAAAACGCTTGACCACCTTGCCATCGCGGCTGATCAGGAACTTGGTGAAGTTCCACTTGATGCGCTCGGAGCCCAGCAACCCGGGAGCGTCCTTCTTCAGTTGCACGAACAGCGGGTGTGCCCCGGAACCATTGACCTCGATCTTCTTGAACAGCGGGAAGCTGACGCCATAGTTCAGCTCGCAGAATTCGGAAATCGCCGCTTCGTTGCCCGGCTCCTGCTTGCCGAACTGGTTGCAGGGAAAACCGAGGACCACCAGCCCCTGGTCCTTGTAGTGCTGCCAGAGCGCTTCGAGCCCCTTGTACTGCGGGGTGAAACCGCACTTGCTGGCGGTGTTGACCACCAACAGGGCCTTGCCGGCGAAGTCGGCGAGAGTCTTCTGCTCGCCCTTGATAGTGGTGCACGGGATGTTCAGCAGGTTTGCGCTCATGACGGTTCCTCCATTGAATGCCGATCAAGATAGCGAGCAATTTAATTGCACACAATTCAATTGCTCAAGTTTATATGGGGTCATACTCTTGCCGGATAGCACCAGGCCTGCGGCAACTCCCCCACCAGGCCCGGGACCGTCCTCACCTTCAGCCCTGAACCCGTGGCACCAGGTCCAGGCACACCGAGTTGATGCAGTAACGCAGGCCGGTCGGCGGCGGGCCATCGGGGAACACATGCCCCAGATGCGCATCGCAGCGCGCACAGACCACTTCGGTACGGATCATGCCGTGACTGGTGTCACGGATCTCGATCATCGCACTGTCGGCGATCGGCTCGTAGAAGCTCGGCCAGCCACAACCGGAATCGAACTTGGCCTTCGAATCGAACAGCGGCTCATTGCAGCAGATGCAATGATAGACACCATCGGTCTTGGTGCCATTGTATTTCCCCGAAAACGGCCGCTCCGTGCCTTTCAGGCGACAGACGTTGTACTGCTCCGGATCGAGCATGGCGCGCCATTCGTCCAGGGTTTTCTCCAGCTTTTCCATCATTGCACCTCGGCGGCAGATAAAACCCCGATCTGTACCTTTTCCACGGATCGGGTGGCACGTATGATTGCGCCTCGTTGAACGCCAGTCTGGCACCCGCTTGAACCGCATTCAAATCGGATTTTCCGCAGCGGCGGCAAGGGGCCACGGGACGCGCCGCAAACGCAGTATTGCCACAGCGACCCCAGCGGGTCGCCTGGATCGTCCATTATCGGGATCACATCACCATGCAGGTCAGCAAATCGAACAAGCTCGCCAACGTCTGCTATGACATTCGCGGCCCGGTGCTCAAGCACGCCAAACGCCTGGAAGAGGAAGGCCATCGCATCCTCAAGCTGAACATCGGCAACCCGGCGCCCTTTGGTTTCGAAGCGCCGGACGAAATCCTCCAGGATGTGATCCGCAACCTGCCGACCGCCCAGGGCTACAGCGATTCCAAGGGTCTTTTCAGCGCGCGCAAGGCGGTGATGCAGTACTACCAGCAGAAGCAGGTCGAAGGTGTCGGTATCGAGGACATCTACCTGGGCAACGGCGTTTCCGAGCTGATTGTGATGTCGATGCAGGCCCTGCTCAACAACGGCGACGAAGTGCTGGTCCCGGCACCGGACTATCCACTGTGGACCGCCGCGGTCAGCCTGTCCGGCGGCAAGGCGGTGCATTACCTGTGCGACGAGCAGGCCAACTGGTGGCCTGACCTGGCCGACATCAAGGCCAAGATCACCCCCAACACCAGGGCCATGGTGATCATCAACCCGAACAACCCGACCGGCGCGGTGTATTCGAAGGAAGTCCTGCTGGGCATGCTCGAACTGGCCCGCCAGCACAACCTCGTGGTGTTTTCCGACGAGATCTACGACAAGATCCTCTACGACGACGCCGTGCACGTCTGCACCGCCTCGCTGGCACCGGACCTGCTGTGCCTGACCTTCAACGGCCTGTCCAAGTCCTACCGGGTCGCCGGCTTCCGCTCCGGCTGGATCGCCATCTCCGGTCCCAAGCACAATGCCCAGAGCTATATCGAAGGCCTCGACATTCTGGCCAACATGCGCCTGTGCGCCAACGTGCCGAGCCAGCATGCGATCCAGACCGCTCTCGGCGGCTACCAGAGCATCAACGACCTGGTGCTGCCACCCGGCCGCCTGCTGGAGCAGCGCAACCGCACCTGGGAACTGCTCAACGACATCCCCGGCGTCAGTTGCGTCAAGCCCATGGGCGCACTGTATGCCTTCCCGCGGATCGACCCCAAGGTCTGCCCGATCCACAACGACGAGAAGTTCGTCCTCGACCTGCTGCTCTCGGAAAAACTGCTGGTGGTGCAGGGTACGGCCTTCAACTGGCCATGGCCGGATCACTTCCGGGTGGTCACCCTGCCACGGGTCGACGACCTGGAGCAGGCCATTGGCCGCATCGGCCACTTCCTGAAATCCTACCGCCAGTAATATCCTACAACCCACGGCGACTCCCGAGTGGCGTCGCCGTGCGGCCCCTCTCTCATCAGCTGTTTTTTGTATGCACATACGTCGTTCGCCGAACTGTTCCGTGCAATGCTGTCAAAGGCTCTGCAACGCAGTTTCCGCGGGCTACGACCGGCTGCGGGAAGAAAAACGCCGACCTTTGTGATTCGGAAATGGCCGGCAGGATTCTACAATTGAGCTGTAGGACACAGTTTGAAATAGTCACCCGGTTGAATAGGCGGTAGCGGCACCTTATATACCCCGCATAAAGCGACATCTTTAGATGAGGAGATACTTTCAACCATGATGCGCATCCTGCTGTTCTTGGCTACCAACCTGGCGGTCGTGCTGATTGCCAGCATCACCCTGAGCCTTTTCGGCTTCAACGGGTTCATGGCGGCCAATGGGGTTGATCTCAACCTCAATCAGCTGCTGATCTTCTGTGCGGTCTTTGGTTTTGCCGGTTCGCTGTTCTCGCTGTTCATATCCAAATGGATGGCGAAGATGAGCACCAGTACCCAGATCATTACCCAGCCACGCACCCGCCACGAGCAATGGCTGCTGCAAACCGTCGAGCAACTGTCCCGTGAAGCCGGGATCAAGATGCCGGAGGTCGGCATCTTCCCGGCCTACGAGGCGAACGCCTTCGCCACCGGCTGGAACAAGAACGACGCGCTGGTCGCGGTCAGCCAGGGTCTGCTGGAGCGCTTCTCGCCCGATGAAGTGAAGGCCGTGCTGGCCCACGAGATCGGTCACGTGGCCAACGGCGACATGGTCACCCTGGCACTGGTCCAGGGCGTGGTGAACACCTTCGTCATGTTCTTCGCGCGGATCATCGGCAACTTCGTCGACAAGGTCATCTTCAAGAACGAAGAAGGCCAGGGTATCGCCTACTACGTGGCGACCATCTTCGCCGAACTGGTCCTGGGCTTCCTCGCCAGCGCCATCGTCATGTGGTTCTCGCGCAAGCGCGAATTCCGTGCCGACGAAGCCGGTGCCAGCCTGGCCGGTACCGCCGCAATGATTGGCGCCCTGCAGCGCCTGCGCGCCGAACAGGGCCTGCCGGTGCACATGCCCGACACGCTGAACGCCTTCGGTATCAACGGCGGCCTGAAGCAGGGCCTGGCCAAGATGTTCATGAGCCACCCGCCGCTGGAAGAGCGTATCGACGCCCTGCGTCGCCGCGGCTGACCGCCACTTGCGGGAGCCTGCCTGCTGGCTCCCACAGGGCACAGTACCCTCAGCCGATCCGGTTCCTCTCCAACCGATACACCCGTTCCTCAAGGCGAGTCACCCCCGCCTTGAGGAACTTCCAGCTCTCACCGAGCACATCCTTCTGCTCTTCCACCTGAACCTCCCACGCCGGCTCCAGCAGACTGCGCACCTCACCGTCGAGGACGGCGAAGGGCGGCCCGTTCAGCAGCGACTGGTCGTAGTCCAGCGTAATCAGCAGGCCCTGGCAGCCGCCGGGCAGAATCCGCGTCAGGTGGCTCGCATAACGTTGGCGCATCTCGGCTGGCAAGGCGATCATCGCAGCCCGGTCATAGAGCGCCGCACAGTCGGCGACGTCCTCGGCGCTCAGAGCGAAGAAATCCCCGCACCAGAGCTGCAGCGACCCGGCCTCGTAGATCCGGAAGCCGCCCTGCTCGCGCACCCGCGGCTGCAACTGACGCTCCAGGAAAAAGTCCTCGACCGCCTTCCTCGACAGCTCGACGCCCAGCACCCGCAATCCCTGCGCCGCCAGCCAGGCCAGATCGAGACTCTTGCCACACAATGGCACCAGCACCCGCCCACCCGGCTCCAACGGCAGGTCCGGCCAGTAGCGCTGCAGATAGGGATTGACCTGATCCAGATGAAAGCCGATCTGGCCGAGCTCCCAGCGTTTGTGCCAAAACTCAGGCTGCATGTTTAACCCCAATAATTCGATCAGAATCCACTAAAACTTATATTAGATTTAGATCAATGTTTTGAATGAAGATGGTGCCATCTTAACGCTCAGGACCTTGCCCATGTTCCCCAGCCTGTTCATCTCCCACGGCTCGCCCATGCTGGCCCTCGAACCCGGCGCCAGCGGCCCGGCCCTGGCCAGGCTGGCCGCCGAACTGCCACGACCCAGGGCCATCGTGATCGTCTCGGCGCACTGGGAAAGCCAGGGACTGCTGGTCGGCAGCAGCCCGCACCCGGAAACCTGGCATGACTTCGGCGGATTCCCCCGCGAACTGTTCGCCGTGCAGTACCCGGCGCCGGGCCAGCCGGAGCTGGCTGCCGAGGTGGCCGGGCTGCTGACGCAGGCGGGCCTGCCGGCGCGGCTGGACGCCACCCGCCCCTTCGACCATGGCGTGTGGGTGCCGATGAAACTGATGTATCCCGAAGCCGATATCCCCATCGTCCAGGTCTCGCTGCCCAGCCACATGGGCCCGGCCTTGCAGACCCGCATCGGGCAGGCCCTGCGCGGCCTGCGCGAGCAGGGCATTCTGCTGGTGGGCTCCGGCAGCATCACCCATAACCTCGGCGAGCTGAACTGGCGCGCCGGCCCGGAGGTCATCGAACCCTGGGCCAAGGCCTTCCGCGACTGGATGGTGGAAAAGCTCGCCGCCGATGACGACGCCGCCCTGAACGACTATCGCCGCCAGGCCCCCCATGCCGTGCGCAACCACCCCAGCGACGAACATCTGCTGCCGCTGTACTTCGCCCGCGGCGCCGGCGAGCGGATGGGGATCGTTCACCAGGGCTTCACCCTGGGCGCGCTGGGCATGGACATCTACCGCTTCGACTGAGCAGGTATCATGACGCTGCCCGCGCATGGGGGCGGTTTCATGGCCATGAGCAAGTCTTGAAATCCTGTTCACGGGCAAGCCCCGCTCCCGCAGGCCTCGAGCCAGGCGCACCGCCTGGCACCAGGCAAAAAAAATCCCCGAACCGGTCGGGGATTTTTTTATCGATCAATCAACCCAAGGCCGATCAATCCTCGCGGTAGCGACGCAGTTTCAGCTGCTTGCCGGCAACCCGAGTGTCCTTCAGCTTGGTCAGCAGGCGGTCCAGGCCTTCTTCAGGCAGTTCCACCAGGCTGAAACTGTCACGCACCTGGATGCGACCGATGGCTTCACGTGCCAGGCCACCTTCATTGAGGATGGCACCCAGCAGGTTCTTCGCCGCGATACCGTCACGCGCGCCCAGCGCGGTACGGCAACGGGCACGGCCTTCGGCCAGTGGCATCGGCGCACGACGTTCGCGCTCGGGACGATCGCCGGAACGCTCCGGACGCTCGCCACGCGGGGTGCTGTTCGGCACCAGCGGACGCTCTTTCTCGATCGCCGCCAGGTTCAGCGCCTGACCATTGGTGGCCTTGCGCAGCAGGGCCGCGGCCAGGGCGCGCGGGCTGCAACCGATGTCGGCGGTCAGGCGGTCGAGCAGATCGCCGTGAGTCGCTTCGGCCTCGGTCACCAGCGGAGCCAGGCTGTTGGTCAGTTTCTTGATGCGCGAGTCGAGAATCGCCTGGGCGTCCGGCAGACGCACTTCAGCCACTTTCTGCCCGGTCACACGCTCGATCACCTGCAGCATGCGGCGCTCACGTGGCGTCACCAGCAGCAGCGCACGACCTTCGCGACCGGCACGGCCGGTACGGCCGATACGGTGCACGTAGGACTCCGGATCGTACGGCATGTCGACGTTGAACACGTGGGTGATGCGCGGTACGTCCAGGCCACGGGCGGCCACGTCGGTGGCGACGACGATGTCCAGGCGACCGTCCTTGAGCGAGTCGATCACGCGCTCACGCTGGTTCTGGGCAATGTCGCCGTTCAGGGCAGCAGCCTTGTAGCCCTTGGCTTCCAGGGCGCTGGCCAGGTCCAGGGTGGCCTGCTTGGTACGCACGAACATGATCAGCGCGTCGAAGTCCTCGACTTCCAGCAGGCTCAGCACGGCCGAGGTCTTCTGGTCGGCGTGAACCAGCAGGTGAGCCTGCTCGATCGCGGTGACGGTCTGGGTCTTGCTCTGGATCTTGACGTGTTTCGGGTCCTTGAGGTGACGCTCGGCGATCGCGCGGATCGACTGCGGCAGGGTGGCCGAGAACAGAACGGTCTGACGGCTTTCAGGCATGGCCTTGAAGATGACTTCCAGGTCATCCATGAAGCCGAGCTTGAGCATCTCGTCCGCTTCGTCGAGAACCAGGTGGTTCACGGTTGCCAGGACTTTTTCGTCGCGACGCAGGTGGTCGCACAGACGGCCTGGGGTGGCGACAACGATCTGTGCGCCATTACGGATTGCTTTCAACTGCGGGCCCATCGGCGCACCGCCATAGACGGCCACGACAGTCACGCCAGGCATCTGCTTGGCGTAGGTTTCGAAAGCGGTTGCAACTTGCAGCGCCAACTCACGGGTTGGGGCCAGGATCAGAGCTTGCGGCTCGCGCTTGGACGGATCGATGCGGTGCAGGATGGGCAGGGCGAAAGCGGCCGTCTTACCGGTACCGGTTTGTGCCTGACCAATCATGTCATGACCGGCAAGGATGATCGGGATCGACTGCTGCTGAATGGCCGAAGGCTCTTCGTAGCCGGTGGCGACTACTGCAGCGACAATACTGGGATGAAGTTCAAGAGCGGCGAAGCCGCCGATTTCCTGGGTCATGGGTCTGCCTCTAAGTGCATCCGCAAAGACCCATGCTCCAAAGCTGCACATGCCGTGTAAGACTCTGAGAGTCACCCTGGCAGCTTTGTCGGCGGGGATTTGCGAAAACGATTGAATGAAAGGATCGTCGAGGATCGTCCGCTGGGGCGAACAGCACCCGAAGTTGTCTTCGGGCAATTGCATTCCTAAACGCGGCCCGGCTAAAGGCCGGCGCGCACTATACCGGAACTGACAAAAAAAGGGAGTTTTTTTTATCGGAAAACACCAGTTGACGGCCCTCTGCACCGGGCTTTGCGGATAACCGACCAACGGGCTGCCGACTGTCCGCGTGCCTGGCGGCTTAAACGATTCACTCGTCGGTTCCATGGCGACAGGGTTCAACTCGCCGGACGGATGTCCTTGATCAACGGCCGCAACGAATAGCCGAGGCGCGGTGCCAGGCCGTCAGCACGGGCAATCAGCGCGTCCATGTCCAACGCCTGGTCCAGGTCCGCCGGGATGATCAGGATGACATTGCCCTCCTTCACCGGCAGTTCCCAGTAATGCCGGTGATAAAGGCCGCGCAACAGGGCCGCGCCGAGCGGTTTGCCATCATCGGTGGCCCACTGGTTGATCACCAGCCAGCCACCGGGGTTGAGCTTCTTCTGGCAGTTTTCCAGGAAGACCCAGGCCAGGTGCCCCGCCCCCGGGCCGACATCGGTATACAGGTCGACGAAGATCAGGTCCGCCGGCTCCGCCGTGTCCAGCAGTTCCAGGGCATCGCCGACCCGAATGTAGAGGCGCGGATCGTCATCCAGCCCCAGGTACTCGATGGCCAGTCGCGGCACGTCGGGGCGCAGCTCGATAGCCTCGACATCCTCCAGCGGCAGGAACTTCAGGCAGGCCTGGGTCAGCGTCCCGGCGCCCAGCCCGAGGAACAGCGCACTTTCCGGCTGCTCATGGCACAGGGCACCGATCAGCATCGCCCGGGTATAGTCATACTCCAGCCAGCTGGGATCGGCGGTAAACACGCAGCTCTGCTCGATCGCATCGCCAAATTCGAGAAAGCGGTAGTCCTCCACTTCCAGCACGCGAATCATGCCGAAGGCGTCGTGCACTTCAGCCAGCAGACGCTCGACGCGCTCCTCACTCATTTCAACTCCTTGGCGCAACCGGCCACTGCCGGCGCGATGAATCAGCCGCTCGGCCACGAGCGGCAAAGCGCGATTGTCAGCCATGCCACGGCAGCAGGTCACGTACTAATTTGCTGCTACCATGGGTGCCTTACCGTCAACGACTAGAGTGCATGATGAGCCAACCCTGGAGCCCTGACAGCTGGCGCCCCCTGCCGATCCAGCAACAACCGCAATACCCGGACGCCGCTCATCTGCTGCGCGTCGAACAGACCCTGGCCAGTTACCCACCGCTGGTGTTTGCCGGCGAAGCCCGCGAACTGCGTCGCCAGTTCGCCGAGGTCACCGAAGGCCGTGCCTTCCTGCTCCAGGGCGGCGACTGTGCGGAGAGCTTCGCGGAGTTCTCCGCGGCGAAGATTCGCGACACGTTCAAGGTGCTGTTGCAGATGGCGGTGGTCATGACCTTCGCCGCCGGCTGCCCGGTGGTCAAGGTCGGGCGCATGGCCGGCCAGTTCGCCAAGCCGCGCTCGGCCAATGACGAAACCCTCGATGGCGTGACCCTGCCGGCCTACCGTGGCGATATCGTCAATGGCATCGGCTTCGACGCCCAGAGCCGTGCGCCGGACCCCGAACGCCTGCTGCAGTCCTACCACCAGTCGACGGCCACCCTGAACCTGCTGCGGGCCTTCGCCCAGGGCGGCTTTGCCGACCTGCACCAGGTGCACAAGTGGAACCTGGACTTCATCGCCAACTCGGCCCTGGCCGAGAAGTACAGCCAGTTGGCCGACCGTATCGATGAAACCCTGGCCTTCATGCGCGCCTGCGGCCTGGACACTGCACCGCAACTGCGCGAAACCAGCTTCTTCACCGCCCACGAAGCACTGCTGCTGAACTACGAGGAGGCCTTCGTCCGCCGTGACAGCCTGACCAACGACTACTACGACTGCTCGGCGCACATGCTCTGGATCGGCGACCGCACCCGCCAGCTCGACGGTGCCCACGTCGAATTCCTGCGCGGGGTGAACAACCCGATCGGGGTCAAGGTCGGTCCGAGCATGAACACCGACGAACTGATCCGCCTGATCGACATCCTCAACCCGGACAACGACCCCGGGCGCCTGAACCTGATCGTGCGCATGGGTGCGAACAAGGTGGGCGAGCACCTGCCACCGTTGATTCGTGCGGTGGAAAGCGAAGGCAAGCGCGTGCTGTGGAGTTCCGACCCGATGCACGGCAACACCATCAAGGCCAGCAGCGGCTACAAGACCCGCGACTTCGCGCAGATCCTCAGCGAAGTGAAGCAGTTCTTCCAGGTACACCAGGCCGAAGGCAGCTATGCCGGCGGCATCCACATCGAGATGACCGGGCAGAATGTCACCGAGTGCATCGGTGGTGCACGACCGATTACCGAGGATGGATTGTCGGATCGGTACCACACCCACTGCGACCCGCGGATGAATGCCGACCAGTCGCTGGAACTGGCGTTCCTGATTGCCGAGACGCTCAAGCAGGTGCGGCGTTGAGCCAATGAGTTGTCTTGCAGTCAGGTAGATCGCATTCGCGGCGAATGCGATCTACCTGACTGCACATCTTTCAGAGCAGCCCACTCAACCGCCGTGCACTCTCGCGCGGACAATTGAGCTGGATATCCGCCAAGCCCAACCAGTCCGCCAACTGCCGCAGGTTGGCCGCCAGCGCCACCATACCCGCGTCGTCCAATCCGTGTTCCTCTTCATGCACCGCATGCACGGCCAACCGGCCCTGCGCCCGTTCGGCGCGCAGATCGACCCGCGCGGCAATCCGCTCGCCATGCAGGAACGGCAACACATAATAGCCATAGACCCGCTTGTGCTGCGGCGTGTAGATCTCCAGCCGATAGCGGAAATCGAACAATCGCTCGGTTCGGCTGCGCTCCCAGATCAATGAGTCGAACGGCGACAGCAAGGCGCTGGCCTCGACCTTGCGCGGCACCTTGACCGCTGCCGGACAGTACGCCGGCTGACGCCAGCCCTGTACCTGGCAGAGTTGCACTTCGCCCGCCTCCACCAGTTCCGCCAGACGCGCCCGGCTGTCGGCCGGGTCAAGCCGGTAGTAGTCGCGCAAATCCTTTTCGGTCGCCACCCCGAGGGCCAATGCCGCCTGACGCAGCAGCCCGCGCTGGGCCTCGGCCTCATCGACCGGTGCCTGCCCGAGCACCGCCCTGGGGATCACCCGCTCCGGCAGGTCGTAGAGCCGTTCGAAACCGCGGCGCCCGGCCACGGTGACCTCACCGGCGGCAAACAGCCATTCCAGCGCGTGTTTCTCGGCGCTCCAGTCCCACCAGGGCCCGGCCTTTTCCTCACGGTTCGACAGGCTGCCAGCCCCCAGCGCCCCACGCGCCTCGACCTGCGCCAGCACCCGGCGAATGGTGGCCTGCTGTTCGCGACCGAACTGCGCCATCTGTCTATAGATGCCCTCGCCCCGGGAAGCCCGCACCATGCGCCAGCGCATCAACGGATACAACGCCATCGGCAGCAACGAAGCCTCATGCCCCCAGTACTCGAACAACGTACGTCGTCGCCCCCGGCTCCAGGCGGCCTGGTCGAGCAGATCGGCGGGGTAGTTGCCCAGGCGGGAAAACAGCGGCAGGTAATGGGAACGCACCAGTGCATTGACCGAATCGATCTGCACCACACCCAGGCGCTCGATCAGGCGATTGACCTGCCGCGGCTGGATCGTCACCTGGCGCTGGCGGCTCTGGAATCCCTGGGCCGCCAGCGCCAGGCGACGGGCTTGCTTCAACGAAAACGACAGGTCTGCGGGCATGTACGCCTCCTTGTGAACCCGCAAACTACTCCAGTCGCCCCCTGTTTGGGTAGCACCGGCCCGCTCGCCATCAGCGGCCCTTGCCCAACGGATCGTTCCAGAAGTGCTGATGGGTTTCCCCATCGATATCGGCACGACTGAGCCCGATATCCTTGAGTGCATCGTCGCTCAATGACGCCAGCATCTGGCGCTCGCGGGACAACTCGTACCAGCGCGCCAACCGCTGCCACATACCCGACAGCGACAGCCCCGTACGCGCACTTGCGCCAACCAGCAGATAACCTTTCTGACCTTTCATCATCCTGCCCTCCAGTAGGGGATGACTGAAGTCTGTGCCTGGGGCTAAGATCAATCCAACGAATGTTTCTTATGCAACACATCTCGGAGATTGATGAGTTGTCCAGCTATCCCAGTATCGATACCGACGTCCTGCGCACCTTCGTCGCGATTGCCGAACACGGCGGTTTCACCAAGGCCGGGGAGATGGTCAATCGCACGCAATCGGCCGTGAGCATGCAGATGAAACGGCTGGAGGAAGATGTGCTGCAGCGTCAGCTGTTCGAACGCGACGGCCGGCAGATGCGCCTGACCGCCGAAGGCCAGGTCCTGCTCGGCTACGCCCGGCGGATCCTGAAACTGCAGAGCGAGGTGTTCAATACCCTGCGCGAACCGCACATGGTCGGGCTGGTGCGGATCGGCGTGCCCGATGACTATGTCATGCGTTTCCTGCCGGGCATCCTGTCGCGCTTCGCCCAGTCCTACCCGCTGGTGCAGATCGAAGTGAACTGCGAATCCTCCACGCAGTTGCTGCTGCGCCAGGACCTGGACCTGACCATCGTCACCCGCAAGCCCGGCGACGAAGTCGGCCAGTTGCTGCGCCAGGAACGCCTGGTCTGGGCCGAGGCGCAGAACGCGGCGATCCATGAGCAGAATCCGCTGCCGCTGGCGATGGACGGCATGACCTGCTTCTGCACGCAATGGGCCTGCAATGCCCTCGATGCCCGTGGCCGCGACTACCGTCTGGCCTACAACTGCCCGAGCCTGTCGACGATCATGGCGGTGGTGAATGTCGGGCTGGCGATGACCGCCCAGCTGGAAAGCCTGGTCCCCCAGGACTGGCGCATTCTCGGCGAGGCCGAGGGCCTGCCGCAGTTGCCCCTGCTCAACATCATGCTGGTGCGCCACCCGAACAAGCCCTCGCCGATCACCGAATGCCTGGCCGAGCACATCATCGAAGGCTTCAAGCCTTGAAGCCGAGCAGCAGCGCGCCAATCACCAGGTAGAGACAGAACAACGCGCGCAACACCCTCTCTGGCAGGGCATAGGCCATTTTCACGCCCCAGCTGATACTCAGCAGGCCGCCAACGGCCATCGGGATGCCCATGCGCCAGTCCACTTCGTTGTGCACGGCGTAGGTCATCAGGGTCACGCCGGTGCTGGGCAGCGCCAGGGCCAGCGACAGGCCCTGGGCCACCACCTGTGAAGTACCGAAGACGATGGTCAGGAACGGCGTCGCCACCACGGCGCCACCAACCCCGAATAGCCCGCCCATGGCCCCGGAACCGGCGCCCAGCACGGCCAGCCACGGCCAGGGATGGCGCATCTGCGCCGATACCGCGGAGGGCGCCATGAACGACCGCACCAGGTAGAACACCGCCAACGCCAGCAGGAAGCCGACAAAACACAGACGCATGCTGCGCGGTTCCAGGCCTACCGCCCACAGCGCACCGAACCAGGCGAAGCAGAAACTCGTCACCACCAGGGGCAGGGCGTGTTTCAACTGGATACGGTTGCGCTGGTGATAGCGGTACAAGGCCAGCACCACGTTCGGCACCACCATGACCAGGGCCGTGCCCTGTGCCATCTGCTGATCCAGGCCGAACAGGATACCCAGCACCGGAATCGCGATCAGGCCGCCGCCGATCCCGAAAAGGCCGCCCACGGCCCCCATCGTCACCCCCAGCAGCAGATACTCGATCAACTCAATCACAACCACCTCCCCGCTCGATGGACTGCATGCTACGCAGTCGGCTCTGGCACGGAAACGCACAACAACGCACAATGGCTTTGCCAATTACGCACAGGCAAAGTTCATGAACCCTACCAGCCTCACCGATCAACTCGGCCTGTTTCTCGATGTCCTGGAAGCCGGCAGCTTCTCCGCCGCGTCGCGGCGCCACCCGCTGACGCCCTCGGCGGTGGCCCGGCGGATCGACAGCCTGGAAGCCTCGGTCGGCTCGCGCCTGTTCATCCGCAGCACCCATGCGGTAAGGGCCACCCCCGCCGGGCTGGCGTTTGCCGAACGGGCCCGGCGGATCGTCGCCGAACTGCGCCTGGCCCGGGCCGAAGCGGTATCGCTGAGCAACGCCCCGGAAGGCCTGATCCGCATCGACGCTCCCGCCGCCTTCGGCCGCCGTCACCTGGCCCCGGCCATCGCCGATTTCCTGGTCGAATACCCGGGGCTCGATGTGCAACTGCACCTGATCGACAGTTTCGTCGACATGCAGGGCTCCAACCTGGGCAAGGTCGACCTGGTGCTACGGGCCGGCCAGATGGCCGACACCCGCCTGGTCGCCACTCCCCTGGCCAGCATCGTGCGTATCGCCTGCGCCAGCCCGGCCTATCTCAAGGCACGCGGTACGCCCCTGCGCCCCGACGACCTGGGCCGGCACGACGGCCTCGACTGGGATGCCCTCGCGCCGCCGATGGCCTGGCGCTTCGAGCAGGACGGCCAGATGCAACTGCACCGCCCGTCGCGGATCCGCATGACCTCCAACAACGCCGAGGCCCTGCTGTCCGGCGCCCTGAGCGGCCTGGGCGTGGCCCACCTGCCGACCTGGCTCAGCAGCGAGTACCTGTTGCGTGGAGAACTGCTGCCACTGTTTTGCGACAACGGCCTGCCAAAGCCGGAAACCTCCGGCATCTATGCGTTGCGCCTGGATCAGCCGGCCAACTCCCGCAGCCGCCTGCTGCTGGAGTTCCTCAAGAGCCGCTTCAGCCCGATCCCGCCCTGGGACCTGGCCCTGCAAAGCGGACTGGGACGGCACTGACGGGGAAAATTCCCTGGCGCATTAAAGATTCGCCCGCTAGATTCAACAGACGTGACACACAAGGCTTCAGTGATGAACAGCACTACCGACAACTGTGACGACCTGCTCCTGGACAATCAGGTGTGCTTTGCCCTGCACTCCACCTCATTGTTGATGACCAAGGTCTACAAACCCTTGCTCCAGGCGTTGAACCTGACTTATCCACAATACCTGGCGATGATCGTACTCTGGGAACAGGACCGCCTGACCGTAGGTGAAATCAGCAACAGGCTGCTGACCGATCCCGGCTCGCTGACCCCGCTGCTCAAGCGGCTCGAGGCCGAAGGGCTGTTGAGCCGGACCCGCAGCAAGGAGGATGAACGCGTGGTCATCATCGAACTGACCGACGCCGGCCGCGCCCTGCGCGACAAGGCCCGGGGCATTCCGCAATGCATCCTGGCCGCCGGCGGCGGCTCCATGGAGCGCCTGCGCGCCCTGCAGGCCGAACTGCTCGCCCTGCGCGGCCATCTGCAGGACAGCCTCTAGGCCCACTTCCCCCCACGGTGGCGAGCCCGCCCGTCACCGCTGCCTCCCCCCCAAACACAGCACTGGCATACAAGCCGACGCGTTCGGCTGCCGCGACAATTTCACTCGTAGCGCCGCTGCTCCCGGACGGCCCCAAAGCCTGCGAGCAATTTTTTTGAAAATTTATCTTGCACGCTAAATATTTGCGCAGTACATTTAAACCGTACTTAGTTAGCGCGCAAACATTTAGCGCAAATCAATCATCTGAAATGACGAGGTCTACCATGAAAGCTCTCTATACCGCAGTTGCAACCGCCACCGGTGGCCGTGATGGCCGTGCGATTTCCAGCGACAACATCCTCGACGTGAAACTCGCCACGCCGAAGGAACTCGGCGGTGCCGGTGGTGCAGCCACCAACCCCGAGCAACTGTTCGCCGCCGGCTACTCGGCCTGCTTCATCGGCGCCCTGAAGTTCGTCGCCAGCCAGAGCAAGCGGCAGATCCCGGCTGACGCCTCGATCACCGCCCATGTCGGCATCGGCCAGATCCCTGGCGGTTTCGGCCTGGACATCGACCTGCACATCAGCCTGCCAGGCCTGGAACAGGCTGACGCACAGAGCCTGGTCGATGCAGCCCACCAGGTCTGCCCGTACTCCAACGCCACCCGTGGCAACGTCGACGTCCGCCTGCACGTCACCGTCTGACCGAACCGCCCACCAAGGAGTCGTACATGAACACTTTCAGCAAGGTCCTGACCGGTACTCTGCTCGCACTGTCCGTCCAGGGGGCGTTCGCCGCCGAAAACGCCGGTATCGAGCACAACACCCAGGCGTTTCTCGATGCACTGAATGCCGGTACCGGCAAGCCGATGGAACAGATGACGCCAACCGAGGCCCGCGCCGTGCTGTCCGGCGCGCAGTCGGGGGTGAAACTGACCCTGCCGCGCACCGACATCAGCCAGAAGACCATCCAGGTCGACGGCCAGCCGCTGCAACTGACCATTGTCCGGCCGGCCGGAGTCAAGGGCACCTTGCCCGTGTTCATGTACTTCCACGGTGGCGGCTGGGTGCTGGGGGACTTCCCCACCCATGAACGGTTGGTGCGCGACCTGGTGGTGGGTTCCGGAGCGGCCGCGGTATTCGTCAACTACACGCCGTCCCCCGAGGCCCACTACCCCACGGCGAT
Organism: Pseudomonas sp. Tof1; assembly: GCF_055390395.1. Lineage (NCBI taxonomy): Bacteria > Pseudomonadati > Pseudomonadota > Gammaproteobacteria > Pseudomonadales > Pseudomonadaceae > Pseudomonas > Pseudomonas sp. Tof1. Next base: position 5,056,166 of record NZ_AP024344.1, read on the forward strand.
CAACCAGGCCTATGCCGCGACGAAATGGGTCGCCGAGCATGGCAAGGAAATCGGTGTCGACGGCAAGCGCCTGGCGGTGGCCGGCAACAGCGTCGGCGGCAACATGGCGGCCGTGGTCAGCCTGATGGCCAAGGACAAGGGCACACCGGCGATCAGGTTCCAGCTGCTGCTGTGGCCGGTGACCGATGCCAGTTTCGAGACGGCGTCCTACAACCAGTATGCCGAGGGTCACTTCCTCAGCAAGAACATGATGAAGTGGTTCTGGGACAACTACACCACCGATGCCGCGCAGCGCAACGAGATCTACGCTTCGCCGCTGCGGGCCACCACGGCACAACTCAAGGGCCTGCCGCCGGCGCTGATCCAGACCGCCGGGGCCGACGTGCTGCGCGACGAGGGCGAGGCCTACGGGCGCAAGCTGGATGAAGCCGGCGTGCCGGTGACCAGCGTACGCTACAACGGCATGATCCACGACTTCGGCCTGCTCAACGTGGTCAGCCAGGTACCGGAAGTCCGCTCGGCCCTGCTGCAGGCCTCCGGGGAACTCAAGCAACACCTGAAGTAAGCGCTGTCACCGTGGGCCTTCGGCGATGTCGAGGGCCCGTTCGCAGGCAAGCCTTGCTCCTACAGGATCTGCGTCGAAGTCGAACTTCAATGACACCACGGATCCTGCAGGAGCAAGGCTTGCCTGCAAAGCTTTTTGCCCCCAAAGCAAGCCCCGGCGAACAGGCATAAAAAAACCCGGAAAGCTCCGGGTTTTTCATGTGACATCGAGCAATTACTTCTTGCTGCGACCCTTGAAGGAGTTGTCACGGGTGTCGATATCGATCCACTCGTCGATCTCGATGAAGTCGGCCACCTGGATCTCGGTGCCGTTGGCCAGCTTGGCAGGCTTCATGACCTTGCCCGAGGTGTCGCCACGAGCAGCGTTCTCGGTGTAGACAACCTGACGGCTGATGGTGGTCGGCAGTTCAACCGATACGACTTTCTCTTCGTACATGGTCAGCGCGCAGACGTCCTGCATGCCTTCCTCGATGTACGGCAGAACGGCGTCGATGTCTTCGGCGTTCAGCTCGTACATGGTGTAGTCGGTGGTGTCCATGAAGGTGTAGGAGTCACCGCTGATGAAGGACAGGGTCACTTCCTTGCGATCGAGGATGACGTCGTCCAGCTTGTCGTCTGCAAAGTAAACGGTTTCGGTCTTGTAACCGGTCAGCAGGTTCTTCAGCTTGGTCTTCATGATCGCGCTGTTGCGACCCGACTTGGTGAATTCAGTCTTCTGAACCAGCCAAGGGTCGTTGTCGATACGCAGCACGGTACCGGGTTTCAGTTCTTTACCAGTTTTCATTGCGAATATCCGAATTTGGATGGGATGTACAAAAATCTAGGCCGCATATCATATCGAACTTTGGCGAAACTGTACCAGCGCTGTCGACAGATCGGTCCGAGAAGCCTGTTCCTGACACCAGCGCTCGGCGTGCTCGGCCAGTTCGCCCTCGTATTGCAACAGCCCCGACCAGGCCGTCGCCATGTCGCCCGCGGTGTTCCAGGCCCGCCACCAGCCATTGAACGCATCGCGCGCCGAGTCCGACAAACCACGGGTATAAAGAGCGAGAAAGGCCTCCAGCTTCTCCAGGTGCACGTCCTCTTCCTGCCGATAGATATGCCAGAGCAACGGCCGGCCGGCCCACTGCGCCCGGACGAACGAGTCTTCGCCGCGAATGGCGTTGAAATCGCAGCTCCACAGCAGTCGATCGTAGTCCTGCTGGGGGACGAACGGCACGACCTGCACCGTCAGCGCACCCCGTACCTGGCTGTCACCGACTTTCAGGCCAGAGACACCCAGCCAGCCCCGAACATCCGCCAGCACCCGGCCCTCCGGCACCAGCAACCGGGTCGGCCGGGTGTCAGCCGCCAGCGCCTCGAGCCAGCCGGCCACCGCCGGATTCTCGTAGGCGAACAGCGAAATCAGCCGCTCGCCACCACTCACCTCCACCCCGAGGCCCCGCAGGAAGTCGCGCCGCGCCGCGGGATCGGCCTGAAAGGCCCGCCGCTGTTCCAGCAAGCCGGCCTCGCGCAGCAGGCCGCCGGTGCCCAGCAAAAATCCCGGGAAAAAGAAATAACGCTGCACCTGCCTGAACTTCAGCGACGGCAGGCCATGGCAGCCGATTACCCAGTCCTCGGCACTCAGGTAGTCCAGGTTCAGCCAAACGGGGGCCACCGACCGCCGGGCCATCGCCTCCATGTACGCCTCGGGCAACTGGCAGGCGAAGGCCCCGATCACCACATCCGCCGCCTCCACCGGCGGCCATTCGGGCGACCAGTGGCGCACCTCGACCCCCTGCTGCAACTGCTGCGGGCAGTCGATATCGATCTGCGGGCACAGCCGCTCGAAGGCGCGCAGATCGTCGACCCACAGGCGCACCGCCAACCCGTGCTCCGCCACCAGTTGCCGGGCCAGGCGCCAGGTCACGCCGATATCGCCATAGTTGTCGACGACGGTGCAGAAAATATCCCAGTTGGCCGGCATGCAAGGGCTCCGTTTGGCAAAGGCGTCGATTGTCCGCGCAAATCCATCTGCGCAGAAGAGTCCACGTCGATTAATCTTCATGGGACAATTGCAGCCTGCACCGACCCAACCGCCAGGAGGCCGCCATGCCTTATCGCCCACAACCGCCGCGCCGCTTGTATGTCACACTCAATCCACTGCAACTGACCGGCAGCATCGCCCTGGGCATCTGGCTCGGCTTCGTGGCCCTGGCCCTCACCGCCTGGCTGCTGGCACGGGTGTTCATGCCCCAGCCGCTGGCACCCCTGGCCGATGCGGCCCGGCAACTGGGCCAGCCCACGGCCCCGACCGCGCCCGCTGCGCCACAGGCACCGGGCGACTCGACGCAGATGTTCGAACAATACAAGGAAAACCTGCGCAAGAACGAAGAGCAGCAGCGCCTGGACCAGGCCCGCAACAGCTATCGCAACCTGTCCAACCCCAAGTGCCAGTTCTGGCTGCAGCAGGACCAGACCGCCCCAGCGACAAGAGCCGGGCCAACGTCCTGCAGTTCTGCAATTGAACGGGTTGGGCTGCGTGGACAAGCAGGCGATTCATCAGCGCATCGTCGACACCCTGGCGGTCGACCTCGATGTCCTGCAGCGGGCGGCGCAAACCGCCTACGAAGCCGCCACCCATGAAGAGAATGTCGCCGAGAACAAGTACGACACCCTCGGCCTGGAAGCGTCCTACCTGGCGACCGGCCAGGCCCGGCGCACCGAAGAGATCCGTCAGGCCCTCAAGCGCTGCCGGGAACTGCCCCTGCGCCCCTATGATGAGCAGGTCGGCATCCAGCTCGGCGCCCTACTGACCCTCGAAGCCGAAAACGGCAGCGAACAATTGCTGTTCCTGGCCCCGGACGCCGCCGGTTTGAAAGTGGAATGGGAGGGGCACCTGATCACGCTGATCAGCCCGCGCTCGCCCCTGGGCCAGGCACTGCTGGGCAAGCTCGACGGTGACGAGGTGCAGATCGCCGTCGCCGGGGTCCGGCAAAACTACTGGGTGACCCGCGTCAGTTGAAGCCGCGCCCTACTTGGCCGCCGCCATCAGGCGGTTGACCTCGCTGCGCACCATGCTGGTGTATTCCGGCGGCGACAGGGTATCGAGCTCGGCGCGCACCCACTCCGCCCACTTGCCCTTGCGCTTGGCGCGCTCGCCGAACAGCCGCGCGGCCTCGCCCTTGGCCTTGCCCAGATTGCTTTGCCAGAGTTCGAACAGGCGTGACTTCTCATCCTCGATGGCGGCCCGCTCGGCCAGGGACTTGTTAGCCAGATTGAAGCTCATTGGAAAATCCTGCGGTGCAAATAGAGCTGTATCTTACACTGTCGCTGGCAACATCCGACCGGGGATTTTCGCTCGCCCCACGGGTGACAGGAAAAATTTGCAACTTTCCCCGCTCCGTTCGACTCCCATTGTTCAGAGCCTCATTCACTTGCAAAGGAATATCGCCATGGCCCGTAAATCCGCCGTACAAGCCGCCGAAGACCAGATCAAGGACCAGGCCTTCAGCGAGTTGCAGGCGCTGATCCAGGAATCGGAAAAGCTGCTCAAGGACAGCGCGACACTGGTCGGCGAAGAAGGTGAAAGCCTGCGCGCCCAGGTCAGCCAGAAACTCAAGCAGGCCCTGGACTCGGTCACCCATGTGCGTGAAACCACCCGTCCGGTGGTCGAGGCGACCGAGACCTACATCGGCGGCCACCCCTGGCAGACCGTGGCGATCTCCGCCGGGTTCGGCCTGGTGGTCGGTCTGCTGCTGGGCCGCCGTTCCTGACCGGCCCGCCCCACTCACTGTCGAGCTGGCCTAGTACCCGGCCAGCTCGCGCAACTGCCGCAACGCCTCCACCGACAGTTCTATGCCATGCGCCAGCGAGGTGGCCCGTTGCTGGTGCCGCCGGTCACCGGGCAGGCGCTGCAGACCCACGCCATGCATCTGGCTGACCAGCGTCTGGCTGCGCTCGGCGAAATCCCTTCCGGCCGAGCGGGCGGGATCGATGACGATGATCAGTTGCCCGGTCCAGGGCGTCTTGGCGCCCGGGTGCCGGGACCAGTCGAACTCGAAGGAAAAATTCCCGCCGGTCAGGGCCGCCGCCAGCAGCTCGACCATCATCGACAACGCCGAGCCCTTGTGCCCACCGAACGGCAGTAGCGCCCCGCCGTCCAGGATCGCCTTGGGATCGCAGGTCGGTCGTCCCTCACGATCCACGCCAACGCCGGCCGGCACCTGCTCGCCCTTGCGCGCGGCGATCTGCACGTCGCCATGGGCCATGGCGCTGGTGGCCAGGTCGAACACAATCGGGTCGGCGCCGGCCCGGGGGGCGGCAAAGGCGATCGGGTTGGTGCCGAACAATGGCCGTTCGGCGCCATGGGGCACCACGCAGGTCATCGAATTGACCACGCTCAGCGCCACCAGGCCTTCATAGGCGAACGGCTCGACATCCGGCCAGAGCGCCGCGAAGTGGTGGGAATTACGAATGGCCAGCACCGCGATCCCGGCGCTGCGGACCTTCTCCAGCAACAGTTCGCGGGCCGCGGCCAGGGCCGGCTGGGCAAATCCGTTGGCGGCATCGACACGCACGAAGCCCGGCGCCACGTCCTCGACCACCGGCACCGCGTGGCCATCGACCCAGCCACTGGCCAGCGTCGAAACGTAACCCGGCATGCGAAACACGCCGTGACTGTGGGCACCATCGCGCTCGGCGCTGGCGCAGTTCCCGGCCAGCACCCGCGCCACCTCCGGCGAGGTGCCGTGGCGCTCGAAAACCTGCTGCAAAAGCACAACCAGATCAGCGTAGGAAATGTGTTGAGTAGCCGTATCGCGTGGTGCAGACATCCGAGACTCCGATTCCGATTGGTTTTATTGGAAGAACGAGAGAAAGCGGTACCAGGGCAGGCGTCGGCACTATCGAACGACCAGCGGGAGGCTGTCAAATGGCGAGAAAATAACTGTACACACTCCTGTAACCATAAGTGTCACATCACTGTGCACAGTAAATCCCTGCGCACCATAAAGTGACAGACCCTCATTCGATCACGGCGATAACGCATCACTCCGAATAGCTGCACAAAGCAAAATAGCTGTTCGATCGGTCAACTTATAGTTCTTTAATTTCATGCAGTTAGTAAACAAAAAGAAGAAAAAGAAATTAGCGGGAAATTTTATAGATCGGAAACTGGCACAAAACTGGCTTAGCTCGACAGCGAACTTGTATACAAATTAACCTAAACCTACATACAAAAAGCTCGCCGAGCGCCGCCCCGCCACCCTGCGGGACCTCAGCCCGGAGCCAGGAGCCAGCCGGAATGCCTACCAGTCTCTCGTCACACGCCGCACTGGATCTTCCCGTCTCATCGCTCGACCCCAACACCACCGCCCTCAGTCCGCGCCTGCACAACCCGGATCTGGCGCCGACCCGGGTCGAAGGCCGGCGCTGGGGCGGCTACAGCATCTTCGCCCTGTGGACCAACGATGTGCACAACATCGCCAACTACTCCTTCGCCATCGGCCTCTATGCGATGGGCCTGGGCGGCTGGCAGATCCTGCTGTCGCTGGGTATCGGCGCGGCACTGGTGTATTTCTTCATGAACCTCTCCGGCTTCATGGGCCAGAAGACCGGCGTGCCCTTCCCGGTGATCAGCCGGATCAGCTTCGGCATCCATGGCGCGCAATTGCCGGCGCTGATTCGCGCGGTGATTGCGATTGCCTGGTTCGGTATCCAGACCTACCTGGCCTCCGTCGTCTTCCGGGTGCTGCTGAGCGCCATCCACCCGGGCTTTGCCGACTATGACCACAATTCGATTCTCGGCCTGTCCACGCTTGGCTGGGCCTGCTTCGTGATCATCTGGTTCGTGCAGTTGGTGATCCTGGCCTACGGCATGGAAACGGTCCGCCGCTACGAAGGTTTTGCCGGGCCGGTGATCCTGTTCACCATGGCCGCCCTGGCCCTGTGGATGTACAGCCAGGCCGGCGCGACCATCGCCTGGTCGATCCGCGAGCCGCTGAGCGGCACCGAGATGTGGCGCAACATCTTTGCCGGCGCGGCCCTGTGGCTGTCGATCTACGGCACGCTGATCCTCAACTTCTGCGATTTCGCCCGCTCCTCGCCAAGCCGCCGAACCATCCTGGTCGGCAACTTCTGGGGCCTGCCGGTGAACATCCTGATGTTCGCCGCCATTACCGTGCTGCTCTGCGGCGCCCAATTCCAGATCAACGGCAAAGTGATCCAGAGCCCCACCGACATCATTGCCTCGATCCCCAACACCTTCTTCCTGGTGCTCGGCTGCCTGGCGTTCCTGATCGTCACCGTGGCGGTGAACATCATGGCCAACTTCGTCGCCCCGGCGTTCGTCCTCAGCAACCTGGCACCGCGCCTGCTGACCTTCCGCCGCGCCGGGCTGATCAGCGCCGCGATCGCCGTGCTGATCCTGCCGTGGAACCTCTACAACAGCCCGCTGGTGATCGTTTACTTCCTGTCCGGGCTGGGCGCCCTGCTGGGCCCGCTGTACGGGGTGATCATGGTCGACTACTGGTTGCTGCGCAAAGGCCGTGTCGACGTACCGGCGCTGTACAGCGAAGACCCGGCCGGCCCCTACCACTACAGCCATGGCATCAACCTGCGGGCGCTGGCGGCATTCATTCCGGCCGCGCTGATCGCCATCGTGCTGGCCCTGGTCCCGGGGTTCGACAGTGTCTCGCCGTTCTCCTGGATGTTCGGTGCCGGTATCGCCGGGCTGCTCTACCTGCTCATTGCCAGGCGCGACGTCCATTACACCGAGGTCAGCGGCGCCGCGATCGCCGTCGACAACCCCAGCCACTGAACATACCGGCCCGCCTCAGGCGGGCCTCTCCCCTGCCGAACAAGGATTGCCCCATGCGGATTCTGATCGTCAACGTCAACACCACCGCCTCGATCACCGAGGCCATTGCCCGCCAGGCCCAGGCCGTCGCCGCGCCGGGAACCGAAATCGTCGGTCTGACGCCCTACTTCGGCGCCGACTCGGTGGAGGGCAATTTCGAAAGCTATCTGGCCGCCATCGCCGTCATGGACCGGGTGCTGGCCTACGACCAGCCCTATGACGCGGTGATCCAGGCCGGCTACGGCGAGCACGGCCGCGAAGGCCTGCAGGAGCTGCTCGACGTGCCGGTAGTGGATATCACCGAAGCCGGCGCCAGCACGGCGATGTTTCTCGGCCATGCCTACTCGGTGGTCACCACCCTCGATCGTACCGTGCCGTTGATCGAGGACCGCTTAAAGCTGGCCGGGCTCTATCAGCGTTGTGCCTCGGTGCGGGCCAGTGGCCTGGCGGTGCTGGAACTCGAGGAAGACCCGCAACGGGCGGTGGATGCCATCGTCCGGCAGGCCGAGCGGGCCGTGCAGGATGACAAGGCCGAAGTGATCTGCCTGGGTTGCGGCGGCATGGCCGGCCTCGATGAACAGATCCGCCAGCGCACCGGCGTCCCGGTGGTGGACGGCGTGACCGCCGCGGTAACCCTTGCCGAATCGCTGGTGCGCCTGGGACTGTCGACCTCCAAGGTGCGCACCTACGCCAAGCCGCGGCCGAAGCAGATCATCGGCTGGCCCGGGCATCTGCGTCGTTGACAGCTTAGCCTCCGAGGGGGATGGGTATCGTCAGGACGATGGGCGCGCATCGAACTGCAGCGCCAACCGCTGCTCGGCAAAACACTCGATGATGAAGTCGACGAAGGCCCGGGTCTTGCCCGGCAGCAACCGGTGCTCGGCGTAATAGATCGAGATATGGCCATCGTCCACGTACCAGTCGGGCAATACCCGGTGCAGGGTTCCGGCCCGTAGCCAGGGCACGGCGAACGGCATGCTCACCAGGGCCACGCCGAGGCCCTGGGCCGCCACCGCGCAGGCCGCCTCCGAATCGCTCATGGTCATGCACGCCGGCAGGCTCAGCGGCTGCTGCTCGCCATCACGGCCGGTCAGTTGCCAGGAACGCACGCGACCGGTCTGCGGTGAACGGATCAGGATCCCCGTGCAACGGCGCAGATCGTCCGGCACCCGCACCGGTGCCTGCCCCGCCAGGTAATCCGCAGAAGCCACCAGCACCCGATGAGCCACCGTCAGCTTGCGTGCCACTACCCCAGGGGCAGTTCGAACCCCCCGCCAATCGCCGCATCGAAACCCTGGCCGATCAGGTCGACCTGGCGGTTATCGAAATGCCAGTCCGGGCGGATCTCCGGGAAGCGCTGCAGGAACTCGCCGAGCAGCGGCACGATGTACAAACGCCCGAACACCGTGCCCATGCTGACCTTGAGGGTTCCCGCCGGACGGCCCTTGGCGCTGGCCAGGTTGGCCACGGCGTTCTGGATGCTGTGCAGGCTGGTGCCGACCTCGGCGAGGAACAACTGCCCGGCTTCGGTCAGGGTCAACCGGCGGGTGCTGCGCTGGAACAGCCGCACGCCGAGACGGGCCTCGAGCTTGGCGACACTCTTGCCCACCGCGGCCGGCGTCAGACCCAGGCGCCGCGCCGCCTCGGCAAAGCTGCCGACTTCGGCGCTACGGACAAAACATTCGATACTGCCGAGGCTTTCCATGATCACCATTATAAACTTATGGTTTACACAGACTGTAGCAATTACCGTCTACCGGGTCATCAATCCACGGTCAATACTTGCCTCCAACGACAAGGCCATCCCCACCTTCCCCTACCGGCCTTGAACCTTGGAGAACGAAATGAGCGAACAACACCTGAGCGGTAAAGTGGCCCTGGTCCAGGGCGGTTCCCGTGGCATCGGCGCGGCCATCGTCAGGCACCTGGCGGCCCAGGGCGCCGCCGTAGCCTTCACCTACGTGAGCTCCGCGGCCAAGGCCGAGGAACTGCGCGACAGCGTCATCGCCAGCGGCGGCAAGGCCCTGGCGATCCACGCCGACAGTGCCGACGCCGACGCGGTGCGCCAGGCGGTCACGAACACCGTCGAGGCCTTCGGTCGCCTGGATATCCTGGTCAACAATGCCGGCGTGCTGGCGATGGGACCGCTGGAAGCATTCAGCCTGGAGGATTTCGACCGAACCCTGGCCATCAACGTGCGCAGCGTCTTCGTCGCCACCCAGGAAGCCGCACGGCACATGGGCGACGGCGGCCGGGTCATCAACATCGGCAGCACCAACGCCGAACGCATGCCGTTTGCCGGTGGCGCCACCTATGCGATGAGCAAATCGGCACTGGTGGGGCTGACCAAGGGCCTGGCCCGCGACCTCGGCCCCCGTGGCATCACCGTGAACAACGTGCAGCCAGGGCCGGTGGACACCGACATGAACCCGGCCAACGGCGACTTCGCCGACAGCCTGCTGGCACTGATGGCCAGCGGTCGCTATGGCAACGTCGATGAGATCGCCAGCTTCGTCACCTACCTGGCGGGGCCGCAGGCGGGCTATATCACCGGCGCCAGCCTGACCATCGACGGTGGCTTCAGCGCGTGACCTGCACGGGGCTGCCGGGGTGTTCCCGGCGGCCCAGCGCCTGCTCCAGCAACACCAGAAACGCCGCCGCCGCCGGCGTCGGCCGATGGGACCAGACCGCGTACAGGTGCCGTGACGGTGCGTCGTACACCGGCACCGTCACCACGCCACTGAAGCCCTCGGCAATCCGGCTCGGCACCAGGCCCAGCGCCAATCCACGCCGGACGAACTCGCCCACCAGCATCACGTTACCCGCCTCGAACTGCACCCGGTGCCGCAATCCGGCCGCGGCAAAGGCCTCGTCGGTCTGCCGGCGCCCGGCGGTGCCGGCCTGGAAGTCCACCAGCGGCTGGTCCTCCAGTTTCGCCAACGGCAGGCACTCGTAGCTGGCCAGTGGATGGCCGGGCGGCACCACCGCCACCAGTTCCTCCTCGGCCAGCAGGCGCATCGCCAGCCCCTCGATCTTCTCCCCCGGCCACAGGCCGACGAAGGCCAGGTCCAACCGACGCTCGCGGACATCCGCCATGAGCAGTTCGCTCTTGCTCATGTTCAGGTGAATATCCACCTGTGGGTAAAGCCCGTGAAACCGCGCCAGCAATTCCACCAGATCGACCTCGGTCAGCGACGAGATCTTGCCGATGGACAGGCTGCCGCGCACCTCCCCCGACACCGCCGCCACCTCGGCGACAATCCGCCGGGTCGCCTCCAGCGCCGGTCGGGCGCCGCGCACGAAGGCCTCGCCAGCGGCGGTCAGCCGGACCTTGCGCGAACTGCGCTCGAACAGCGGCGTGCCCAGGTGTTCCTCCAGCCGGGCGATCTGATGGCTGAGCGCCGACTGGACGATATGGCAACGCTCCGCCGCCCGGGTAAAGCTGCCCTCGTCCGCCACTGCCAGGGCGTATTCGATCTGCTTCAGGTTCATCGCCTGTATCTCGTTTGCAGATGGATAAAATGAAAACAATGCATTGGCGTCATGCTAAGACATTCCGAATACTCCGCACACCCAGATCACACAACGAGACAGGCAATGTCCGACACACCGAACAAACCCTTGAGTACTGCCCTGATCCTGCTGATGGCCACCGCAACCGGCCTGGCCGTGGCCAGTAACTATTACGCCCAGCCACTGCTGCACACCATCGCCCAGCAACTGGGCCTGAGCATGGCCACCGCCGGGACCATCGTCATCACCGCCCAGTTGAGCTACGGTGCCGGCCTGTTGCTGCTGGTGCCGCTGGGCGATCTGTTCGAGCAGCGCCGGCTGATCGTGGTGATGACCCTGATCAGCGCCATCGGCCTGCTGATCAGCGCCTTCGCACCGGGCCTGCCCTGGCTGCTGCTGGGCACCGCTCTGACCGGGCTGTTCTCGGTGGTGGCCCAGGTGCTGGTGCCGATGGCCGCCAGCCTGACGCCACCGGAGCAACGTGGACGAGTCGTCGGCACACTGATGAGCGGCCTACTGCTGGGTATCCTGCTGGCGCGCACGGCGGCCGGAGCGCTGTCATCGTTCGGCGACTGGCGCGCCATCTATCTGCTGGCTGCCGGGCTGATGTTCGTCTGCGCCCTCGCCTTGTCCCGGGCCCTGCCGCACCACCGGCAGAATGCCGGGCTGAGCTATCCGGCCCTGCTCGGCTCGGTGTTCCGGCTGTTCGTCGAGGAACCGGTGCTGCGTCTGCGGGCGGTCCTGGGTCTGCTGAGCTTCTGCCTGTTCGCGCTGTTCTGGACGCCGTTGGCGTTCCTGCTGGCGAATCCTCCCTACGGCTATTCGGATGGCGTGATCGGCCTGTTCGGCCTGGCCGGTGCCGTCGGCGCCATGGCCGCCAACCTCGGCGGGCGCATGGCCGACCGCGGCAAGGGCGAATTCGCCACCACTATCGGCCTGCTGGCGCTGTTGCTGTCCTGGCTGCCGCTGGGGTTCGCCGGGCACTCGCTGGTGGCGCTGCTGGTCGGGGTGCTGGTACTCGACTTCGCCGTGCAACTGGTGCACGTGAGCAATCAGAACGCGGTCTTCAAGGTGCGCCCGGCGGCGCGCAACCGCCTGAATGCCGGCTACATCACCTGCTACTTCGTCGGCGGCGCACTGGGCTCGCTGCTGGGGGCGCAGCTGTGGGGGCCCTATGGCTGGAACGGGATCGTCGTCGCCGGCGGGCTGATCTCGGCGCTGGCGCTGGGGATCTGGGCCTGGGTGCAGCGGCGGATCGGGGCGACGGTGTCGGCCTGATCCGGACGCGGCCGCGGCGAAGAACGATAACGAGGTCTTGCCGATAAAGACGCGTCGCCTTCTTCGCGGCGGAAAACGCCCCAGTCAGGCACTGGCCCAGTCGATCGCCGGCAACCCCATCGGCTCCAGGGCAAAGTGCTTGAGCGAAGTCACCACCCGGTCCGCATGGTGATACTTCTCCACCGCCATCGCCGGGTCAGGTACCGCCACCGCGTACATCCCGGCCGCCTTCGCCGCCGTCACCCCGAATGGCGAATCCTCGAACACCAGGCAGTCCTCGGCCGCCACGCCGAGGCGGCTGGCGGCCAGCAGGAAGATATCCGGCGCCGGCTTGGCCTGGCCCACCTGCGGGTCATCGGCCGTGACAATGGTGTCGAACAGGGCGAACCACTCGCGATGCCGGGTGGTCTTGAGCTCGAACGAGCCCCGCGAGGAACTGGTCCCCACCGCAATCGGAATGTTGTGCGCCGACAGATGGCGCACCAGCGCCTCGGCACCGGCCATCGACCCGGCCAGGGGGAAGCGTTCGCGCATCAGCGGCTCACGCACCGCAAGAAACTCCTCGGGGCTGATCGGCAGGTCCATGGCCTCCACCACATAACGCGCCAGGTCGCCCGCGCCGCGACCGATGATGTTCTGCTTGTGACTCCAGTCGAAGCGACGGCCATAACGACCGACGATGATCTGCGTAACCTCCGAGTAGATACCCTCGGTGTCGAGCAGCAAACCGTCCATGTCGAAAATCACGGCCTTTATCGGGCCCGGGGAAGCAAAATCAGCAGCAGTCATCGCATCCGATCCGTATACAGGAAGTTGAATTCAGGGCGGCTCAGGTGCGGCCAGGGAAGTGCAAGCGTCGCAGAGCCGGGTGATTGTTTCCATCGTTGAATGACGCGGTGATGTCCATCCGCGAAAAAAGCGTTATTGCCCCCCCCCATGCAACGAGCACGCAGACGCGCAAATTTGAGCAGTCATTTTCCCTGTGGCGCACTATCATGTCCGCAGTTTTCCAGGCCCGTGGCCATCGTATCGCACAGAGACGCCAGCATGATCCCCAAAGAATCCCGCAGCGAGGTCGCCCTCGCCAAGTTCCTCGACGCCAACCCGCATCTGCGCGAAGAGACCCAGGGCCTGAGCCCGACCGAACAGCAGCAGCAATTTCAGTGGGCCTTCGAGGACGAAGCGCAAAACCAGGGCATCGAACCCTGGGAACTGACGCTGCAACTGATCGCCGAAAACCCGCAGGAACTGCAGGCCATGCGCCTGGAAGTGCACCGTGAAGTGGCCGAGGCACTGGGCATGGACTGGGACGAATACTGCTCGTTCAACGATATTTGCGAAGACTGAACCCCCGCCATTCGTCGATTCACCGGCACCAACAGCCGCCAAGCAAGGCCCAAGATCAGGTAAGGACTCTCGAACGAGGAGACTGACCATGATTTCATCAAGACTTGCGACGCTGCTGTTGACCGGTCTGTTGTCATCGGTATCCCTGGCGAGTTTCGCCGCGCCATCCACGACCGGGCCGACCAACCCGGTACAGGAACCCAAGCCGCCCCAACTGCCCGGCGGTATCAACCCCGACAATGGCAGCGTGATCAAGAACGGCGCCCTGCCCCCGGCAACGGTATCGACCCGCGCAACCAGGGCAACGACACCGGGCGCCAGGGCGGCATGAACACCGATGGCAATGGCCCCATCGGCGACGGCCACGTCCCGGGCTCCGGCAACAAGGGAATGGGGTCCAGCGGAACCGGCGGTTCCGGTACCCCGTAGATCCTCGACGGCGCCGTCGCGCTCCGTCGGTGCCCTTGCGTCCACTCACGTCAAGGAGTCAGAAAATGCCACGAGCCAGCAAAGCCAAATACACCGCCGCGCAAAAGCGCCAGGCGGCTCGTATCGAATCCAGCTATGAAGAAAGAGGCCTGCCGCAAGCACAGGCCGAGGCGCGCGCCTGGGCCACCGTCAACAAGCAGTCGGGCGGTGGCGAGCGGGCCGGCGGCTCGGGTCGCAACAAATCCGATACGGCCAAGGCCAGGGCCCGCTCGGACTCGGCGAAACGCGCGGCGGCCAGTCGTCAGGGCCATCCCCGCGACAGCCAGGCTTCACTGCAGACCCAGAGCAAGGCCAGCCTGTTGCAGGAAGCCCGCGCCCGACACATCGTCGGACGCTACAGGATGAGTAAGCAGGAACTGATCGAGGCCTTGCACAAGGCGGCCTGATCCGCAGAGGAAAGGGTGGCTGCTAGCCGGCCACCCGCGAAGTACGCGCCGAAGACGCCTGGTTGCTCTGCAACTCCGCGCGCAACTCGGCCACCAGGTTGGCGATGGCCCTGGCGCTGGTCAGGGTGTTGCTGGAAATCCCCGTCACCAGCAGGTCCACTCTACCGGTCGGTTCGTCGAAGACCTTTACCGTCAGCGATGAATCAGGCGCCACTGTGCACTGGCAGCGCAGGGGCAGGAAGCCGAGCTCGATGATGTTGCGCAGTTCAAGAATGGAAATCACGTCTATACATCCTTTTGAAGTGACAAGATACACGGGCATTCATTGCCCGTCTGTGAGCCTAGGCTATGTATGAAATCGCTTGAAACTTGGTTATGCGGCGTTAAAAACCGGCTCGGAATGCTCATTGACAACCACTCAACTGCGCTTCCTCGCCGGTTTTTGCCTTGCCTAACCTGCGTTTCAAACAATTTCGTACACAGCCTAGCAGGCCCGAGCCGTCAGATTTGGCGTAACATGAACTTACATTCTTGTAACACGACGCGAGAGGGGATTCTATCCTTTTGAGTGGACTGCCCACCGGACATGGAGCCTTTGGAATGGACACACTGAGCAAGTCGGAAATCGAGGCCGAACTGGCCTCCCGTTTGCCCAGCTACGAAGTCGAATGCACGCTGCATTCCGATGGAACCCTGTCGGCGATCCTCAGTGGCCCCAATGCCGATCACTTCGCCGTGACCGGCATCGTCCGGGCCGACTACCGCGGGCGCGAATCCCTGGCCCGGTTGGCCAGGGAAATCCTCGAGGAAATGGTCCTGTCGCGCCAGGGCAGCAAGACCAGTCGACTGCAGCGGCTGTGATCAGTCGCCCTTGTGATGACTCATTTCCAGTTTCCTGGCCATGTCCAGGTGCATGCGCAGCTTGGGCAAGGTCTGCTCGGCGAACGCCTTCAGTTCGGGCGACTGCGACTGGCTGGCCTCGTCCTCGTACAGCTTGATGGCTTGTTCATGGGCCTTGATCTGGTTGGCCACGTACGCGACGTCGAATGACTCGCCTTCCTGCACCTGCAACATCAGTTTCCTGGCCCGGTCCATGATTTGCGCATCGGAGGCCATCGGCAGGTCGTGCTTGCTGGCGATGGCCTTGAGGTCGCGATTGGCGTCGGTATGATCCTTGATCATTTCCACGGCGTAGCTGTTGATATCCGTGGCGGACGTCTTCTGGATCGCCAGGCGGCTGGTTTCGATCTCGGCGATACCGGCCGCCGAAGCGCTGTCGATAAACTCGGCCGGGGTCTGCGCCTGTACCTGGGTGGCCAGGCTGGCGCCGAGGATCAGGCTGAAAAACATCGGGCGTAGTCGTGGGGCCTTTCGGCTCATGGCTGTCCTCCTGTTGAAAAACCGTGCTCTACCGGGTTGTGAATTCCCCAGGCGGCAAAGGTTTAGAAAAAACTGCACGACAGCGACGAACGGCGGGCCAAAAAAAGCCCGCGGGAGGGCGGGCAAGGGAAGCTTTTGAACGAGCGATCACACTATATCCGCCGCGCGAAACCGTCACAGTGAAAGAATTTTCATCTTCCGCGTGGCTTGCCGCAGGTAATGGCAATTCCCTTCCAGACCAAGGCGCCCAGGCACCGGCAAAGGCGGCGGGGCGTCATTTCCAGCTCCTTGGGTCGACACAATTGCACAATTTTTCATGGAGGTTTCACCGAAGATATCGCCTATAAAAGGCCGGTAGCCACCGGAAACATCACCATGACTGCCCCCCGCTTTTTTCTCACCTATCCCGCTTCCCCACGCCATTTCGCCCTGTTGGACCAGAACGGCATCTGCCTGGCTTTCAAGAGCTGCCGAACCCGGCCGCAGAATGGCAACTGGGTCGATGTCGAGGAGGTTTGCCTGGCCTGGCTGCATCGGCCACTTCCCGCCAGCGCCCCCAAGCACACGGGTAATCGCGAGGAGCATTGAGCACCTCCCTCCTGGGGTGCCGCCCTTGGGGCAAGCTTCTGTCCGAGCAACTGCGACATAATGGCAGGCACGCTGGAAAAACGGCGCGGACCGCGCCGATCTCTCAAAAAGGAACAGAAATGTTGTGGGTGGTGATGCTGGGCGGAAAACATCCCCGGGCCAAGATAGAAGTACATGATGTCGCCTTCGTCCGTGCCGACAGCCTGGCGGCGAGCTATCCGCAGTTGCGCCAGGACTGGTTCGGCAGCCAGAAGGGCCTGCATATCGATGCCTGGATGCGGGTCGATGGCGTCGAGCGCTGGAAGGTCGGCTTCAGCGACCTGGCCCCCGCGCCCGGCTCGCCACGGCTGTTCTTCATCAATCTTGGCGGCTATGAGGCCGGGGTCTATGGCGAGGCCCACCGGTATCTGCTGGTGGTTGCCGAAAACAGCGAGCAGGCCAAGGCCAAAGGCAAGCGGCAGATGCTCCGCGAGTGGGAAAAGCCCCACACCGACGCCCTGCTCGACGTCGACGACTGCCTGCCGATCGACCAGGTGGGCGGGCGTTATGTCGAGCTGCTGGAAGCACCGCACCGGGGTATCGTGCAGGGCAACGACTACATCGTCCTGCCCTGACCCTGGCTCAGAGAAATTCGATCTGCGGCAGTTCCAGCTGCGGCAATTCGCCATTGAGGAAATCGCGGAACGCCAGGATCCGCTCCTTGCGCAGGCTGCCCTTGAGCCAGACCAGGTAGTAGCTGTCGCCGGTACCGACGGCGGTCATGAACGGCAAGGCCAACAGGCCGTCACGCACATCCTCCAGCACCAGGCCAAGGTCGGCGATCGATACGCCGTGACCGCGCATCGCCGCGGATATGCCCTGGTCGAGGGTACCGAACACCTTGCCGCGGTCGAGCCGGACCCGTTCGTCGAGATCGAGGCGGCGCAACCAGCGACGCCAGTCCCGGCGATCCGCCGACGGGTGGATCAGTTCGTGGTGCTCCAGGGTTTCCAGGCTCCACGGCTCCGAGCCCAGGGCCTTGCTCGAGCAGATGGGAATCAGCCACTCGTCAAACAGCTTGCAGCATTCGGTCTGCGCCCCGAAATGCCCATCGCCGAGCAGGATCGCGCAATCGTAGGGCTCGGCGTAGAAGTCCACGCTGTCGATGTCCATCCACACGCTGGACAATTGCACCGGCAGCCCGGGTTCCACCGTCTTGAGTTTCTCCAGCACCTGCAGCAGCCAGCGCATGGTCAGGCTCGACGGTGCCTTGAGGCGCAGGTGACTGGCATTGGCCCGAAACGGCAGACAGGCGTCCTCGATCAGCTTGAAGCCGGCCTTGAGCTCCTGGGCCAGGCCTTGCCCGGCGTCGGTCAGTTGCAGTTTGGGGCCCTTTCTCTCGAACAGATGGCAGCCGAACAACTCTTCCAGATTACGGATATGCCGGCTGATGGCACTCTGGGTCAGCGACAGTTCCTCGGCCGCCCGGGTGAACGAGCAGGAACGCGCCGCCACCTCGAAGGCACGCAGGGCATAGAGCGGGGGGATACGTTCGGCCATGAAGACACCAAGCATGATTAATAATCATAGTTGGTCACAGATTTATCCATTTTTCAAACCGCCCGTGTCGCCTCAGGCTTGGCGTCCTCGAATCCCCGTACAAAGGCGACATCCCTGCCATGAACTTCTCGCTACTGCTGCTCTACGTGCTCAGCGTTGCCCTGCTGATCGTCACCCCGGCCCGGTGGTCGCCCTGGCGATCAACACCAGCCTGAAGGCTGGCACCGGCCGCGCCATGCTCACGGTGCTCGGCACCAATGGCGCCTCGCTGATGCTCGCCCTGCTGGCGGTACTGATCCTGGCCGGCAGCCTGTCGCTCAACGAACACCTGCTGAACCTGGTGAGCTTCATCGGCTGCCTGTTCATCGGCCATCTGGGCCTTCAGGGGCTCAAGGACGCCCTGCGCACACCAGTGGACGACACCGTGCAGCAACCGCTGCCCAGTTCCCGCAGCGGTTTCCTCAAAGGTTTCCTGGTGGGTATCTCCAACCCCAAGGACATTATCTTTTTCGTGTCCTTCTTCCCGCAGTTCATCCAGATCACGCCTTCGTTCGGCCACAGCGCACTGCTGCTGACCGTACTCTGGGCCCTGGTCGACTTCATCATCCTGGGTCTGTACATCCACCTGGCCAACCGGATGTTCTCTGCCCGACACAAGGCCAAGGTGACTTTCGCCTCCAGCCTGGTACTGCTGCTGGTGGCAATCTTCGGTGCCGGCTACGCCGCCCGGTCGATGCTGGTGGCCCTGCATTGAAAGGCGTGTTTCAGTCATCATTCGATCAATGAATGATGATTAGCGCCATTCCGCGTTTCTGCTAATGTCCTGTCTCGGGAATAAGTTCTCTTTTAGCGAGTGGCTTGGGTGTTCGGCCAAGGCGCCGCGACGAGTCATAGCAGGGCTATGGCGAGGAGCGGCAACGCCGGCCGGGCGCCCAGGACGCCGCCAAAAGGGCACAGCCTATTTCCGAGACAGGACACTAGGGTCGATACGTCCGATCAGGAGCCCACGGGATGAACGCACTCGAACAGCACAGCTTGTCCGTCAACGGCATCACCCTGAGCGTACATGTGGCAGGTCCCCAGGAGGGTCGGCCGGTCTGGCTGCTGCACGGCTTCCCGGAGTGCTGGCACTCCTGGCGCAAGCAGGTACCGGCGCTGGTTCAGGCCGGTTACCGGGTCTTCGTCCCGGAAATGCGCGGCTACGGCCGCAGCAGCGCACCGCCGGACAGCGCAGCCTACGCATTACTGACCCTCTGTGGCGACATCCAGGCCGCCATGCAGGCCTTCGCTCACGAGCAGGTCGCCATGATCGGCCACGACTGGGGCGCACCGGTAGCCTGGCACCTGGCGCTGCTGGAGCCGCAGCGGGTCCGGGCCCTGGTGACGTTGTCGGTGCCCTTCGCCGGCCGTTCCAAACGCCCGGCCATCGAAAGCATGCGCGAGTTCTTCGCCGATCGCTTCAACTACATTCTCTACTTCCAGCAGCCGGGTGTTGCCGAGCAGGAACTGGATGCGGACATCGATCGCACCCTGCGAACCTTCATGGGCGATACCGAGGTGTTCCTGCAGAGCAAGCCGGCCGACGCCAGGCTGTTTGACGGCGTGAACATGCCCTCGGCACTGCCGCACTGGTGCACGGAAAAAGACTTCGAGGCCTATCGCCAGACCTTCACCGGCAAGGGCTTTCACGGCGCTCTGAACTGGTACCGCAACTTCGAACGCAACTGGCAAGAGACCGAGTTCCTGGCCGGGGCCCAGGTACTGCAACCGACACTGTTCATGGTCGGCGACCGCGACCCGGTCGGTGCCCTGGAAGCGCATACGATCAAGCGCATGCCCACCGTGGTGCCCCATCTGGAACAACAGGTGCTGGAGGATTGCGGGCACTGGATCCAGAACGAAAAGCCCGAGGAGGTGAATGCGGCGTTGCTGGATTTTCTTGGGAGGAACTACACCCAGTAAAACACGCCTAGGCTGTGTACGAAATTGTTTGAAACGCAGGTTAGGCAAGGCAAAAACCGGCGAGGAACGGCCGGGGTCGCGCCCGACTTTACTGGAGTAAATGAGCATTCCGAGCCGGTTTTTAACGCCGCATAACCAAGTTTCAAGCGATTTCGTACATAGCCTAGGGAAACTCAGGGGAGTTTCGACGAGACAGCAGGCTCGGAATGAACACTTTTCCCCGAATACCTCTTGAGCCCCGAAGGAGAAAGAACCTCTCCACAAACGAACAGTAACCCCAGAAATCCCGCAATGCTCAGAGATGCCCTCGAGGCAATGGCAGCATGCATGAAGTCGCTCGAAAAGCTCGCACCCACCATCAGGCAGAAGGGAAACAACGAAGCGCCGTTGAGCAGTGAGGCAATCGAGTCCGTCGCCGTAATCTGCCGCCTGCAGCGCCATTGCTGGACAAAGCTTATCAACACACAGACTGCCGCGATGATCAGCGTGATGCCTTCACTGCCGATTTCGTGGCCGAAGGCACTGATCATTCAGGCAATCGCCAGAACCTTGATGGCGACAAAGGCAACACTGGCCCCGACAGCGCCCGCCAGCCATTCACCAGCAGCGGAGTCTCCCGTGCCAAACAGTACATTCGCAACCGCGATCCCCAGCAAGGCACCGGAAAGGACGAGTCGCGGAGTCTTCAGGTCAGGCATGAACATGGAGATTGCTCCCGTGGCGAGCCGTCGAGAGTCGCGGCTCAATGGGTTCAGAATGACTTATTTCCCGGCTGGCGTCCCGATCAAAAGCGGCCGTGCCCGAGCAAATTGTTTGTCGGTATTACGATTTGGAAAGGTTTACCTGAGCAGGTAGGGAAAAGCCGAGGGAACTGTCAGTGATTAGGCTGACTACCGCAGAACACGGATTCACCCGACCAACTTTCCAGCCCCAGAAACACAAAACCCCTGGCTTCTTGAGAGAGCCAGGGGTTCTGCTATATCGAATTTGGCGGTGAAGGAGAGATTCGAACTCTCGATACAGTTTCCTGTATACACACTTTCCAGGCGTGCTCCTTAAGCCACTCGGACACTTCACCGTATCTCGTCAAACCGATTCAGTCTGTCGAGGCGCGCTAATGTAGTCGAAAGCGTTCCCGATGGCAAAGGTTTTTTTCAGAATTTTCATGCGGTTAAGTCAAATAGCCGATTTTCCGCCATGGGCGCTCCCATCGATCAGGGCAAACCCGCCAATCTCCGGCCCGGCTCGCCGCCTTCGACCCGGCTGGAGCGGACGCCTGGCGCCCGCCCGCGCCGCGTCCCGGTGGCAAAGCCTGACTCACCAGTCAGTCACGACGCTTTACCTGCCTCGTGCGGCTGGGTAACGTCTGCTGCACTTCTTTATAAGGAATTACGTCATGAGTGAATTGATCTCCTACCACCTCGACGACGGTATCGCGACCCTGACCTTGAACAATGGCAAGGTCAACGCCATTTCCCCGGACGTGATTGCCGCCTTCAACGCTGCCCTGGATCAGGCCACCGCCGACCGTGCCGTGGTGATCATCACCGGCCAGCCCGGCATCCTCTCCGGCGGCTACGACCTGAAAGTGATGACCGCCGGGCCCAAGGAGGCCGTCAGCCTGGTGACCGCCGGCTCCACCCTCGCCCGCCGGCTGCTGTCCCACCCGTTCCCGGTGATCGTCGCCTGCCCCGGCCATGCCGTCGCCAAGGGCGCCTTCCTGCTGCTGTCGGCCGACTATCGCCTGGGTGTCGACGGCCCCTTCAGCATCGGCCTGAACGAAGTGCAGATCGGCATGACCATGCACCACGCCGGTATCGAGCTGGCCCGTGACCGGCTGCGGCGCTCGGCCTTCCACCGCTCGGTGATCAATGGCGAGATGTTCTCGCCGAAAGATGCGGTGGATGCCGGCTTCCTCGACAAGCTGGTCGCCCCGGAAGATCTTCGGGAAGCCGCGCTGAACGCCGCCCGGCAGTTGAAGAAGATCAACATGAACGCGCACAAGAAGACCAAGCTGAAAGTGCGCAAGGAACTGCTGGAAACCCTGGACAACGCGATCATCCTCGACCAGGAACACCTGAACTGATCCGCACGACGCATTGCGCCCTGCAGCCCGGCTTCGTGCCGGGCTTTTTCTTGCCCGTCCAGGCCGTCTCGCCACGGTTTCCCGGCCGCCCTCCGCCAATAACCCGCGCCAGCGGATTGATTGCCGAATCCAGTGTACAACCGTACACTGCTTGCCTTTTGTCAGGGAAGCTCGCCAGATGCTGTTCGTATTACGCATGTCATTGATGGGGCTGCATTTCCTGCTGGCCGGTCTGCTCGGCCTGCTGCTGGTGCTCTGCCGCCCCTTCAACCCGGACAACAGCCGGCTATGTGCCCGCTTCTATGCCAGGCCGGCCATGCGCATCCTGGGCCTGAAGCTCAGGGCCGAGGTCGAGTCCCTGCAGGGTCAATCGCAAAGCGGCGTGATCATCGCCAACCACCAGTCCAACTACGACCTGTTCGTGTTCGGCAATGTGGTGCCCCGGCGCACGGTCGCCATCGGCAAGAAGAGCCTCAAGTGGCTGCCGTTTTTCGGCCAGATCTTCTGGCTGGCGGGCAATGTGCTGATCGACCGCGGCAACGCCTACAAGGCCCGCCGGGCGATACGCACCACCACCGATACCCTGCAGCACAAGGATACGTCGATCTGGGTGTTTCCCGAGGGCACCCGCAACCGCGGCCAGGCGCTGCTGGCGTTCAAGAAAGGCGCGTTCCAGATGGCAATCGCCGCCGGTGTGCCGATCGTGCCGGTGTGCGCCAGCACTTATGTCCGACACATGCGCCTGAACCGCTGGAACAGCGGCCAGGTGATGATCCGCTCGCTGCCGGCGATTCCCACCGCGGGGCTGACCTCGGAAGACATACCGAAGCTGATGGCGCAATGTCGGGAACAGATGCGCGAGTGCATCGAGGCGCTGGATCGGCAGGTGCAGGCCGAGCCCTGAGCGTCGTCGCTATGGGAATACATTGTCGGGGCCGGCTCCGACAGGGGACCGAGCCTTGTGCAAGGCATCGCCATCTCCTGGAGAGAGGCCAGGCAGGCTAAGCTGCAACTTGTCTTTCCCCCTCAAGAAGAAGCGATCAGCATTATGGGTAGAGTCGTTGCGGCCGCGGTCTACAGCGCCGGCAAGAAAGTCACCAATATCACCCTCGACGAAGGTGCCGCCTGGGCGGCAAAGCCGGGACATTTCGTCTGGATCGGCCTGGAAGAGCCCAACGCCCAGGAACTGGCCAACCTGCAGAAACAGTTCAACCTGCACGAACTGGCCATTGAGGATGCCCTGGAAAAGCACAGCCGACCGAAGCTGGAAACCTTCGGCGACGCGCTGTTCATCGTCACCTATTCGCCGATCCGCAACGAGGGCAGGCTGGAGTTCATCGAGACCCACATCTTTGCCGGCAAGGGCTACATCATCACCTGCCGCAATGGGCATTCGAAATCCTACGCCCATGTCAGACAGCGCTGCGAAGCCCGTCCGCTGCTGCTGGAGCATGGTGAAGACTTCGTACTCTATGCCCTGCTGGACTTCGTGACCGAGAGTTACCAGCCGGTCAGTGAAGCCATTCATGCCGAAATCGACGAACTGGAAAAGAACGTACTGTGCAGCACGCTGAACGAGGGCGACATCCAGCGCATCCACCACCTGCGCCGGGACGTGCTGCGCCTGCGCCGCCACGTGGCGCCGATGGTCGAGATCAGCGAAGAGGTCTCGCGCCTGGCCTTCCCGTTCATCGACAAGAACATGCGTCCGTATTTTCGCGACGTGCAGATCCACGTGACCCGGCAGATGGAAGACCTGGCGACGCTGCGCGATATCGCCAGCCAGACCATCGAGATCGGCGCGCTGCTGGAGTCGACCCGGCAGAGCATCGTGCAGCGCAAGTTCGCTGCCTGGGCGGCGATCCTGGCGTTTCCCACCGCGGTGGCGGGGATCTACGGGATGAACTTCCAGAACATGCCGGAACTGAGCTGGCACTACGGCTACTTCGCCGTGCTCGGGGCGATTGCGGTCGGCTGCACGGCGTTGTGGGCCAGCTTCAAGCGCTCAGGCTGGTTGTGAAGTCAAAGGCTTCGCGGGCCAGCCCGCTGCCACAGGGACTTGTGTCGCCTGCAACTCACCGTGGGAGCCGGGATCAGGCGGATCCGGCCTGCGGCTTGTGCGCGACGAAGCGCATCATCCACTCCGCCACCGTGGTGCCGTGGTGTTCCTGGTCCAGGCTGGCGACGCCCTTGGCATAGAGGGTCTCGCCGAGGTTCTCCTGGCGGATGTCCAGCAGGGCCCGCGAGTAGTCATGGATGAACTCCGGATGCCCCTGGAAGCACAGCACCTGGTCGTTGATGTGGTACGCCGCGTAAGGGCAGAAATCGCTGCTGGCGATGACCGTGGCATTCTCCGGCAGTTCGGTGACCTGGTCCTGGTGGCTGATCAGCAAGGTCAGTTCTTCGCGCACCGGGCTCATCCAGGGGGCTTTCGCGGCCAGCTTGTACTGATGGATGCCAACGCCCCAGCCCTGGTGGGCACGCTCGGTCCTGCCGCCCAGCAGCAACGCCAGCAACTGGTGGCCGAAGCAGATGCCCAGCAGCTTGTCGCCACGCTCGTAGCGGTTCAGCAGGTAGGTCTTGAGGGTCTGGATCCACGGGTCGCTGCCGAAGGAGTCGGCCTTGCTGCCCGTCACCAGGTAGGCGTCGAAGGTCAGGTCGTCACTCGGATAGTGGCCCTGCATCACGTTGTAGATACTGAACTCGGCAGTGATCGGCTGGCGGGAGAACAGACGCTCGAACATCTTCCCATACCCCTGATACTGCTCGACCAGCTCTGGACGCAGGACATCGGTTTCCAGAATGCAGATGTGTAACGACATAAAAGTACCTGACGCGAAAGACCAAAGAGTGAGGCCTGAGCCTGCCTTGAAACCTGTATTCAAGGCAAGCCCGGAACGCGCCTGCGCCAGGCGTGGTTCAGTTGCCTCAGAACCGCTCGTCCCTGGCGGCCTTGTCCAGCAATAGCGCCGGTGGCGCGAAACGCTCGCCGTACTGTTCGCTCAGGTAGCGGGCCCGGGCAACGCAGTTCGCCAGGCCGTACTGGTTGATGAACTGCAAGGCGCCGCCGCTCCAGGCGGCAAAGCCGATACCGAGGACCGAGCCGACGTTGGCATCGGCCGTCGACTGCAGCACGCCCTCCTCCAGGCAGCGCACGGTTTCCAGGGCCTGTACGAAGAGCAGGCGGTCGCGCACATCCTGGGGCGAAATCCGCCGTTCGGGGTTCTCGAAATGCCGCTTCAGGTCCGGCCACAGGTGTTTCTGCCCGCCCGCCGGATAATCGTAGAACCCGCCACCACCGGCCTTGCCGGGGCGCCTGTACTCCAGCAGCGCATCGATCACCGCGTAGGCCGGGTGACTGGGCGGCACCTTGCCTTCGGCCTGCAGGTCCCGGGCGGTCTGCTGGCGGATGTGGCTCATCAGGCTCAGCGACACCTCGTCGGAAACCGCCAGCGGCCCGATCGGCATACCGGCCTTGCGCGCCTCGGTTTCGATCATCGCCGCCGGGATTCCCTCGCCGAGCATGGCAATGCCTTCATGGGTAAAGGTGCCGAACACCCGCGAGGTGAAGAAGCCGCGGCGGTCATTGACCACGATCGGCGTCTTGCGGATCTGCTGGACGAAATCGAAGCCGCGGGCCAGGGTTTCGTCGCTGGTCTGCGCGCCCCGGATGATTTCCACCAGCGGCATCTTCTCCACCGGGCTGAAGAAATGCAGGCCGATGAACCGGTCCTGGCGCGCTACTGCCGTAGCCAGGCCGGTGATGGGCAGGGTCGAGGTGTTGGAGGCGATCACGGCCTCGCTGCCCACCACCCGTTGTGCGGCCGCCGAGACCCTGGCCTTGAGTTCACGGTCCTCGAACACCGCCTCGATGATCAGGTCGCACCCGGCCAGGTCGTCATCCGTCCCGGTCGGCCGGATGCGCGCCAGGATCGCTTCGCGTTGTTCGCCGCTCAGCTGGCCACGGGCGACCTTGCTGTCCAGCAACGCCGCCGAGCGGGCCTTGCCCTGCTCGGCCACGGCCAGGCTGACGTCCTTGAGCACCACCTCGATCCCGGCGACGGCGCTGACATGGGCGATACCCGCGCCCATCATCCCCGCCCGAGCACGCCGACCTTGCGGGTGACATGGAGGGCAAATCCCCCGGGGCGGGAACCGCCGGCATTGATCTCGTTCAACTGGAACCAGAAGGTCCCGATCATGTTCTTCGCCACCTGGCCGGTGGCGAGTTCAGTGAAATAGCGGGTCTCGATCAGGTGCGCGGTATCGAAGTCGACCTGGGCCCTTCCACCGCCGCACAGAGAATTTTTTCCGGGGCCGGCAGGCAACCCTGGGTCTTGCTGCGCAGGATCGACGGGGCGATGGCGAGCATCTGCGCCACCTTGGGCTCGGAGGGGCTTCCCCCGGCAGTCGATAGCCCGGCAGATCCCAGGGCTGGCGGGCCGCCGGATGCTCGACGATCCAGGCCCGGGCCTTGGCCAGCAGCTCGTCGACGTCGCCCGCCAACTCGCCGACCAGGCCGGCCTGCAGCGCCTGCCGGGCGCCAACCTTCCGACCTTCGAGCAGGTACGGCAGCGCCTTCTCCAGGCCCAGCAGGCGCACCATGCGCACCACCCCGCCACCGCCCGGCAGCAGGCCCAGGGTCACTTCCGGCAAGCCCAATTGCACGGCCTTGTCGTCCAGGGCGATGCGGTGCTGGCAGGCCAGGCAGACTTCCCAGCCACCGCCCAGCGCAGCACCATTGATGGCCGCCACCACCGGCCGCTCCAGGGTTTCCAGGGCGCGCAACTGGGCCTTCAGTTCGCGTACGCCGTCCTGGAAAGCCTGCGCATCCGCCGGTGTGACCCTGATCAGTTCATTGAGATCGCCCCCGGCAAGGAAGGTGGGCTTGGCCGAAGTGATGATCACCCCGGCCAGATCCTCGCGCTCGGCGGTGAGGCGCGCCACGCAGGCGGCCATGGCCTGGCGATAGGCGGCATTCAGGGTGTTGGCCGTCTGGCCGGGCATGTCCAGGGTCAGGACGACGATCCGGTCGGCCCCCTTTTCGTAGCGAATGGCATCCGTCATGGCAGGTTTCCCGATCGGTTCAAAGGCGTTCGATAATGGTGGCGATCCCCATGCCGCCACCGACGCAAAGCGTTGCCAGCCCATGGCGCAACTGCCTTGCCTCCAGCTCGTCGAGCAGCGTGCCGAGCATCGCGCAACCGGTGGCCCCCAGCGGATGCCCCAGGGCAATCGAGCCGCCATTGACGTTGACCTTGTGCGGATCGACCGCCATGTCCCTGATGAACTTGAGCACCACCGAGGCAAAGGCTTCGTTGACCTCGAACAGGTCGATGTCGCCGATCTGCAGGCCGGCCTTGGCCAGCGCCTTGCGGGTGGCCGGTGCGGGGCCGGTGAGCATGATGGTCGGATCGGTGGCGGTGACCGCACTCGCCACGATCCGCGCCCGCGGCCGCAGGCCCAGTTCACGGCCCTTGTCGGGCGAACCGATGAGCATCAGCGCGGCGCCATCGACAATCCCGGAACTGTTGCCCGGGGTATGCACATGGCGGATCCGCTCGACATGGCTGTAGACCCGCAGGGCCGTGGCGTCGAAGCCCATCTGCCCGATCGCCTCGAAACTCGGCCTGAGTTGCCCCAGGCCCTCGAGGGTCGAATCGGCCCGGATGAATTCGTCATGGTCGAGCAGGACCAGGCCGTTCTGGTCCATAACCGGCACCAGGGACTTGCGGAACGCCCCCGCGGCCCTCGCCCGTGCGGCCTTCTGCTGCGACTGCAAGGCGAAGCCGTCGACATCCTGGCGACTGAAGCCTTCCAGGGTGGCGATCAGGTCCGCGCCAATCCCCTGGGGCGTGAAGTGACAATGCAGATTGGTCTGTGGATCGAGCACCCAGGACCCGCCATCGCTGCCCATCGGTACCCGCGACATGGACTCGACGCCACCGACCACCACCAGGTCCTCGAAGCCCGAACGGACTTTCATCGCGCCCAGGTTCACCGCTTCCAGGCCCGAGGCGCAAAACCGGTTGACCTGCACCCCGGCAACGCTGACATCCCAGTCCGCCACCAACGCCGCCGTCCTGGCGATATCGGCCCCCTGGTCACCCACCGGCGTCACGCAGCCGATCACGAGGTCGTCCACTTCGCGGGTATCGAAGCCGTTGCGCTGCTGCAACGCCGTGAGCAACCCGGCCAGCAGGTTCACCGGCTTGACACTGTACAGGGCGCCACCGG
Organism: Pseudomonas sp. Tof1; assembly: GCF_055390395.1. NCBI lineage: Bacteria > Pseudomonadati > Pseudomonadota > Gammaproteobacteria > Pseudomonadales > Pseudomonadaceae > Pseudomonas > Pseudomonas sp. Tof1. The sequence continues at coordinate 5,084,373 of NZ_AP024344.1, forward strand.
CCTTGCCCTTGCCCCGGGGCGTACGCACCGCATCGAATATCAGAGCCTCTGTCATGACGTCCTCGAACCGTTCGGGTGGAGAAAAAGCCGCGCTCCCACCTTAGGCCCGGCCCGCCAGGATTCAATGACCGAAGCGCTCATCGGCCTTGACCCTCACGCTCGGACGAACGGTAGTGTGCTAAGCGCTTGACCGGTTGAGTGCTTGCAGGTGTCTAGCCAAAGGCCCGCTAGCCAGCTGGCCATATGCCTCATGTCTTTTTTAAATAAAATTTTGCTAAACACATGGCAAAGAGTTCTAAGCCAAGTGTGACGCGGGCCCTAAGGTTATTCCTGTGGAGTTGCCGCCGGGTTTTGCCGGGGCACCAACACCGAGTCATCGAGTCGTATTTCAGGAATAACAACAAAAGGCAGTCAGCCATGTTCAAGCACTCGAAAGTCCGCCAGGCCGGTTTGATCCTATTCGCCACCACCTTGTTGCTCATCCTGCCGAACCTCACCAGGTTGGCCGGTTAGAGCCTGTGGCGCTTTTTCACAAAACCGAATTCTCTCCCCGGTCAACTACCGGGGTTCGGTTTTGTGTGCCAATCTTGAGCCATGACTTGATGGAGACAAGCTCATGCGCCACTGGATCGCCGCCGCCCTGACAGCCACGGCACTGCTCGGCAGCTTCCACGCCCAGGCCGGGATCATTGATGTGAACCGCGCGGTCGACGAAATCCGCGACGGTGCACTGATCCTCGACCTGCGCAACAACAGCGACTTCGCCGCCGGCAATATCCACAACTCCCTGCAGGTGGACCTGACCCTGGAAGACGGCACCGGCATCAGTGCCGAAGGCCTGGCCTACCAGTTGCGCCTGGTGGTACTCGACCCGAACGCCACCGTGGTGATCTACAGCGACACCAACCAGCACGCCCTGGAAGCCGAGGACACGCTGATCCGGCGTGGCTACTTCGGCATCGTCAATGGCGGCAACTACAGCGAACTGCGCGATGCGCTGTTCGATCATGTCGAGGACACCCCGACCTGGGTCTTCGACAATGACGACGATATCGCCGACCAATCCAACCCCACCACCGCCCCGATCGAATAAGACCCACGAATGAAACGCCTGATCCTGCTGACCACCGCCCTGCTCTGCAGCCAACTGCATGCCGCCCAACTCACCCTCGACCTCGGCTCCGGCCCCCGGACCTGGGAGACCGAGGCGCTGCTGGCCCATCCCAAGGCACAGACCATCACCATCGACGACGATGTCTCCTACAAACGCCAGATGACCTATCGTGCGGTGCCGATAGCCGTGCTGCTGGACGGCGTCAAGCCTGACGATCACCTGCAGGCCGTGGCGCTGGACGGGTTCGCCGCCGAAATGAGCGCTGCGCCGCTGCTCGGCAAAAGTGGCGCCCAGGCCTGGCTGGCGGTGGAAGACCCGGCCAGCCCCTGGCCGCCACTCGCCGAGGGCAAACCGGGCGCCGGGCCGTTCTACCTGGTGTGGACGCATCCGGAAGCCGGACACATCAGCCCCGAACAATGGCCTTTCCAGGTCGCCAGTATCCAGCGCCTGGCCCCGGTGGCGCAGCGTTTCCCGGCGTTGCTGCCGGCCCCCACGCTGGCGGCCAACGACCCGGTGAACCAGGGCTTCGCGCTGTTCCAGAAAAACTGCCTGGCCTGCCACACGCTCAACGGCGCGGGCGATGCGCAGGTGGGACCGGACCTGAACGTGCCGTACAGCCCGACCGAGTACTTCGCCGAAGGCTATCTCAAGCGTTACATCCGCGACCCGCAGAGCCTGCGCCACTGGCCACAGGCAAAGATGCCGGCGTTCGCCCCGGCGGTGCTGCCGGACAGCGACCTCGATCTGCTGGTGGGCTATCTCAGGCACATGGCCCAGCGCAAGGTGCCAGTGCAATAAGCAGGCTTTTGGCTATCACCTACATAGCCAGAGTTGATTTCCGCCTGGGAGAGAGCTGGCGGATAATCCCCCCATCAAGCCGGCCAGGGCGACAAGCACCGCCCAGGCGACTTGCCCCCTTTTGCCAGGCGCCAAGCGGCGTCTGCCCGTGGATCGACCGATACCTCGTCCGCGCCCCCTGCTTCCCATTCGGCCACCCTCTGCGGTGGCCTTTTTTTGCGCCCACCCTACGCCGAAAACAAAAACGGCCGACCCACAGGTCAGCCGTCGTTTGAGGGAGAATTCCGTACGTTCAGTTGCGCGCACGGACCGGATGCTTGACACCCCAGCCTTCGATCACGCCGCCCAGCGGTTCGACCACCGCCCCGAAGTCGTGCTCGAAGTCATCGATGCCGCCATAGGTGGCGTACATCACCTTGCTCAGTTCCAGATACCAGGCACCGTCGTCCCTGGGGCTGACCTGAGCGTTCAGGGATTCACCACGAAACTGACCTGCAGCCCTGCGCGCCCGCTCCTCGTCCGGGAAAACCGCATAGAACTCGATGGGATGGATACGTGCGAAATCAAAACCGCCTTCTTTCATGCGGCGCAGCACCTGGCTGCTGATGTCTTCTTGATAGGCTGTGCTCATGAAACGTCCTCCTCAGCAAGCGTTGGATAGACTTTCCGCGATCCCGGGCCGTGCACCCACGGTGCCGGCAGCGCGACGGATGGCCGTCGCCGGGAAACAAGCATGTAGCTGACAAGATCAGACCACCTTAGCGAATCTCTCGCTGATCTCGATTGCAGAGTAGCGTGATGCCAGCAGCTCTGCCAGAGGGTCTGAAGTAGAAAAACCGACTTTACGAAGCCGGCGCGATGCGCAGGATCTGGATGCTGTTCTGCTCCTTGAGGCTCTTGACTGTCGGCTCGTCCATGCGCCCGTCGAGATCATTGAGGTCCAGTTCGGCCGGAACCGGCAGCAAACGGGCGCGAACCCACTGCGCGGCCTGCTCCCTACTCGGTTGGTGCTCGCAATCGAAGTGCTCGACGCTCTGAACACCATGATCATCCACGAAAGTGACTGCCCACATCTTCATCGGTGTCTCCTCGCTCAAGCCCATCACGGGCCCACAGATATCTGGACCTCGCGGCAACAGGGATCGTTCAAGGCGTTTGCAGGCAACCAGAACCTGTAGAAGCGTGGCTTGCCCGCGAAGGCGGTGGCTCAGTCAGCGGATATGTCAGCTGGTCGACCGCCTTCGCGGGCAAGCCGCGCTTCTACAAGGGGCGGCGGTCCTGGGCTCCTGCTCCGAGGAGGGACCTGCGCCCCCGGCCGATCACTTCTCGGCGCGTTCCTTCAGGGCCTGCAGGGTATTGAAGGGGCCTCGACCACAAACTTGTTCGCCAGCCACGAAGGCACGCTGCCGCCTGGCTCGGTGTGCACCTGGTAGGTCACCTCGGTGAGGTTGTCACCCTTGGGTACCAGCTTCCAGAAGCCATCGACCTGGGCGACGCGCACATAACCCTTTTCTTCCGGCTTGTAGGTCGGTACGCCCTGGAGCTTGCGGGTCAGGCTGCCGTCGGCATTCTGGATGGTGGTGATATGCAGGTAGGAGTCGCGATCCGTGACCGGGAACGGTGCCTTGAACTGGGTGTAGGTCCAGCTCTCGTCACCCTTCTTGTCCACCAGTTTCTGCGACTTGCACTCGTGGATCCAGGCACAGGCGCCGACCACATCCTCCTGCAGGGCACGGATCTTGGCCACCGAAGCCTTGATCGTCGTCACGCCCTGGTAGGCCTTGTACTTGGAACCGCTCACTTCGGCGAGCGATACCTTGATGCCGTTTTCATCCTTGGCCGTCTCCCAGGTTTCCGCGTAGGCGGTCCCGGTCAACAGGGCACTCAAACCACAAACCACAGCTAAACGATGCAGCGAACCCATTTTCTTATTCCTTATTGTCGAAGGTAAACACGCTTCAAGCCGCCGTCATTTTCTCCCACCAGCCGATCAGGCGGATGGCCTCTTCACGACTGCCGCCACAGACTTCCGGGTCGGCCTTGAACCCCCCACACACGGCCGGCCGCTCGGGCCGGCCGAACAGCTCACAGAGGTTTTCGACCGAGAGATGCACACAACGTTCTCCGGCCGACTTGCCCTCGGGCATGCCCGGCAGCGGCGAGCTGATGGAAGGAGCGATACAGCAGGCACCACAACCCTCACGGCAGTTCATGGCGATACGCTCCCAGCAACGGACCCGGGGTGTGGAAGACAGAGTAACCGCTAAAACGGCTGTTTAAAATTGGTCGCACAATGGTTTTTCAATAACTGGGTAGATGACTGGTCAGTCACCGACGAAGCGTCATGACCGAGAGGGGGATTCTACTGCTTGAACTCGAAATCCAGCGCTGCACCCTCGATTTCCCGACGGCTGTCGTTACGCAGCTGCAGCTCCATTTCGTTGCTCAGCAGTCGACCGTTGAGTTGAAAAGGCGTCTGCGAGGCCGGCTTTTCCACGAACATCTGCGGCAACAGCGGCCGGCTCCTGGACAGCGGCACCTTGCCGACCGGCTGCATCTTGTTGACCAGTTCCTGGGGCAGGCTCAAGTCCAGCTTGGGCGGTGGCAGACGAGTCTTCACCACCTCATTATCGACCTTGCGTGGTTTGCCCGTGGTGGTTTTCTTTATAGGCGTGGTCTTTTTCGGCTGGGCTTTTTTCTGAGTGGCTGCGGCCTTATTCGTCGAAGCACGGGTCTGCTTCGCTGAAGTAGCCGTGTTTTCCTGCGTCGTGCCACGGGCGGCCGGCGGCTTTTCCTGGGCCTGCGCCATAACCGTACCACCAGCGCCAAGGCCGGTCAGCAAGGCAAGCAACAGCAGGCGTACAGCGAAAGTCGCGTTCATGAACTCTACGGCATCGACAACAGAGTGCCCTATGCTCGCTCGTTGGGCAGGTAATGACAAGTAATGCGATCGCGAATCGTCCCCGGATGCCACCGCCGGGAGTGCCCGCTGGCAGCTCCCGGCAGCCCGCTCAGAACAGCCCGGCCGCGGTTTCCTGGCAGAGCTGGTTGGCCAGCATGCCGAGGGTCATCAGCGCCCGTTCGGCCTCGCGGTTCCACGGAATCCCGCAGTTGAGCCGGATACAGTGGTTGAACTGCTCGGTGTTGCTGAAGATCAGCCCCGGCGCAATGCTGATGCCCTGCTGCAGCGCCCGGACATGCAACTCCTGGGTGTTGACCCGTCCCGGCAGGCTGACCCAGAGAATGAAACCGCCGGTCGGACGGGTCATCTGCGTACCTTCGGGAAAATACTGCTGCACCGCCAACTGGAAGGCACTGAGATTCTTGCGGTACTCCTGGCGAATGTAGCGCAGGTGCCGGTCGTAACCGCCGTTCTCCAGGTAGGCCGCCACGCCCATCTGCGTCACGCTGCAGGCCGAATGGGTGCTGAAGGTCTGCAGGCGCTGGATTTCCTGCTGGAACTTGCCGGCGATCATCCAGCCGATCCGCACGCCGGGCGACAGGGTCTTGGAGAAGCTCGAACAGTAGATCACCCGGTCCAGCCGGTCATAGGCCTTGAGCGCCTTGGTCCGGCCCACCTCGAACATCAGTTCGCCGTAGATATCGTCCTCGACGATCTGGATATCGAAATCCGATGCCAGGCGTAGCAGTTGCTTCTGCCGCTCCTCGGGCATGGTCCCGCCCAGCGGGTTGCTCAGGCGCGTGGTCAGCACCAGCGCCTTGATCGACCATTGGTTGGCCGCCAGTTGCAGGGCTTCCAGGCTCATGCCGGTGGACGGATCGCTGGGAATCTCGATGACCTTCAGGCCCAGCAGGTCGGCCAGTTGCAGCAGGCCGTAGTAGGTTGGCGACTCGGCCGCGATCAGATCGCCGGGGCGGGTCAGCACCCGCAGCGACATCTGCAGCGCATCGACGCAGCCGTGGGTGATCACCACCTCGGAGGGATCGACCACCACCCCGGCATCGCGCATGCGGATCGCCACCTGGCGTCGCAGCGGCTCGAAGCCGGGGCTGAACATGTAGCTGAAAGCCCGCGGGCTGTGAAACCGGGTGACCTTGGCCAACTGCTGGTGCAGCGCCCGTACCGGCAGGTAATCCACCGACGGCACCGCCGCGCCGAATGGAAACACCCCTTCACGGCGGGATTCGACCAGCACCTGGTGGATGATGCTGCTGCGGGTGACCAGGCCCGGCCGCTCGACCCGGGCGATATCCGGCGTCGGCGCGGTCAGCGCGGGAGTCTGGTGCACGTAGTAGCCCGACTGCGGACGGGCACGGATCAGCCCCTGGTCTTCCAGGTTGGCGTAGGCCTGCAACACCGTTGCGTGGCTGACGTTGAGCTGCGAGCTCATCTTGCGTACCGAAGGCACGCGCTCGCCTGGCTGATAGACACCACGGCGGATGTCGTCGGCCAGTTGCTGCGCAATACGTTGGTAGAGCAATAGGTTGGTCATGAAGCGGCACTCGGTTTCAACGGCGTTTTTATTCTTGAAAGCAACGATACCGGAACAGTTTCAAAGTGTACTGGCACAGTTCCTACAATAGTCGACAATACAGTGACGAGAGAAGTAAAACTGTATCGGCACACCGCCAGGTGTTTCAGCCCGGGCGTTCGGGCATGAAAAAACCCGGCACCTTGCGGATACCGGGTCTGTTCCTGCATCGGCCGACGCCTCAGCGGGCTGCGCCGAGATGGCCCTTCTCGTCGGAAAACACCACCTCCACCCGACGGTTCTGCGCCCGGCCGCGCTCGGTGGCGTTCACGTCGATCGGGTATTCGTCGCCATAGCCGACGACCTCGATACGCTTTTCGTCGATGCCCAGGTCCACCAGCATGTCCGCCACGGACTGCGCCCGGTCGCGGGACAACTGCAGGTTGCTGTCCTTCTCGCCGGTGCTGTCGGTGTAGCCTTCGATGCGCACGACCCGTTTCGGGTTGAGCTGGAGAAACTGCACCAGCTTGAGGATCGCCCGGTTGGCGGAACTCTGCAGTTCGGCCTCGCCGGTATCGAACAACACGTCGCCCAGGGTCATCACCAGCCCGCGATCGGTCTGGGTGCTGGCCTGGCTGATCTGCTCCTCCACCCACTTGCCCTGCTGCTGCACGCTGATCAGCTTGGACTCGCGCAGGGCCAGTTGCAGGCGCTGACGTTCCAGTTCCAGCTTGGCGGCACGCTCCTGGTTCAGGGCCTGCTCGGTGTGCTGGCGGGCGATGTCCGAGTAGCGCTCGCTCAGGTAGGCGTAATGCGCCACATCGCCGCTGCTGCCCCAGTAGCCGGACAGGCGATCGGCGCGCGCCAGCGACTCACCGGCGCGGATCACGTCCTTGGGCGCATAACGCAACACATTGGTGTCTTCCTTGACCTTCTGGAAGCTGGCGGAAGCCTGTTGCAGCGCCGCCTCGCTGGCCTGCTGGCCGGCGCAACCGTAGAGACTGACACAGCCCAGCGCCAGCAGGACGCCGACCATTCGGCTCGGATAGATCATTGGGCGTCTCCCAACTGCTTGCGCAGGCGCGTGATACGGGCATTGAGCAGTTTCAGCTCCTCCTCGCTCTTGGCGGTCAGCACCTGGGCTTCGGCCAGGCGCGCGTCCAGCTCGGCCTGCTCGGCCCGCATGCGGGCCTTCTTGAAGGATTGGTCGGCCATGGCGGACTTGGCACGGTCGAACTTGCCTTCGGCCAGTTTCAGTTCGGCGACTTCGTCAGCCTTGGCGCCAACCGCCCGGGCCTGTTCGAGCGCACGTTCGGTGAGACGCATTTGTTCATTCGGCGCCGGATCGGCCGCGCAACCCGCCAGGGCCACGACGGCCAGGGCAGCGAATAAAGGTCGAATACTCAAAGCAAATTCCTACTGTTTGGGGGCGCCGACCGGTTGCAGTTGCGCCTTCCAACGCTCCAGATTGCGCTGCAACACGGCCTCGGTCAGACCGGAAGCGGGCAATTCTGTCATTTTTTTTGCCAGCTGTCCGCGCAACCAGGCGTCATTGCAGGCCGAGTTGTGGGACACCGCCAGGAACAGGCCCGGCTGGTCCACCGGCTGGGCCCGCGGGGCGATGTCCCGGGCCATGCCCAGGCTCTGGGCGGTGACCATGCCGGCATACCGCCCGGCCAGGACATACTCGACCTCGCCCAGCAGCAGCTTCTGGAAGGCCTGGGGCAAGGCCGGCGTGTACTGCAGCGTCAGGTGCTGCCTGCTGAATTCCACGAACGGTTGGGTCAACCGGGCCTTCTGCGAGACGGCACCGGTGTGTCCATGCAGGTCGTTGGCGGTGTTGTAGACGAGCGTCGAATCGTTGCGGGTCCAGACCAGGAAGTCGTTCTGCACCAGCGCCGGGTGGATGTAATCCAGCGCGTCCAGTTCATTGACGGCAATCGGCGCGTCCACCAGCAGGTCCATGCGCCCGCTGCGCACCTCCTCCTGGGCCTGGGAGCGCTTGCCACCGTAGAGCACCTCGATCTTGAGGCCCAGCTCGCCGCCGACCTGGCGCAACAGGTCGGCGCTGGCGCCGATCAGGTGCACCGGATCCTCAGGGTCACGCCACAGGTAGGGCGGTGCATCCGGGCTGCCGGTGACGATCAGACGCTCGCACTTACCGACGGCGAGGGCCTGCGCAGGCAGACCGAACAGCAGTGACAATGCGGCGACGCGAAGCACGTCCATGACAAATTTCTCCAATCCACGCCGCCCCCTGTAGGAGCACGGCTTGCCCGCGAAAGCGTCAGGTCCGTCGACATATTGGCTGGCCGAGCCGACGCTTTCGCGGGCAAGCCCTGCTCCTACAGCAGGCTGTGTACGAAATTGTTTGAAACGCAGGTTAGGCAAGGCAAAAACCGGCGAGGAACGCCCGGGGTCGCGCCCGACTTGACTGGTTGTCAATGAGCATTCCGAGCCGGTTTTTAACGCCGCATAACCAAGTTTCAAGCGATTTCGTACATAGCCTAGGCGGTGTCGCCATGACGCGGTACAGATACGGCGATTCGGTAAAAAAAAACCCGGTCACCAGACCGGGTTCTTTTATAAGTGAAGCGGCTGGATCAGACCAGCTTTTCCAACTCGGGCACGGCTTCGAACAGGTCCGCGACCAGGCCGTAGTCGGCCACCTGGAAGATCGGCGCCTCTTCGTCCTTGTTGATCGCGACGATCACCTTGGAATCCTTCATGCCGGCCAGGTGCTGGATCGCGCCGGAGATGCCGACGGCGATGTACAGCTGTGGCGCGACGATCTTGCCGGTCTGGCCGACCTGCATGTCGTTCGGCACGAAACCGGCGTCGACCGCGGCGCGGGAAGCGCCGACTGCCGCGCCCAGCTTGTCGGCCAGGGCGTACAGGTGCTTGAAGTTGTCGCCGTTCTGCATGCCGCGGCCGCCGGAGACGACGATCTTGGCAGCGGTCAGCTCAGGACGATCGGACTTGGCCAGCTCTTCGCCGACGAACGACGATTTGCCCGCATCGTGAGCGGCGCCAACGGCTTCAACGGCAGCCGAACCCCCTTCGGCGGCAACCGGGTCGAAACCGGTGGCACGCACGGTGATGACCTTGACCGCAGCGCTCGATTGCACGGTGGCAATGGCGTTACCGGCATAGATCGGGCGCTTGAAGGTATCGGCGCTTTCCACCGAGATGATCTCGGAGATCTGGTCGACGTCCAGTTGGGCGGCCACGCGTGGCAGGATGTTCTTGCCGTTGGAGGTGGCGGCGGCCAGGACGTGGCTGTAGCCCTTGCCCAGCTCGGCAGCCAGGGGAGCGACGTTCTCCGGCAGTTGATGAGCGTAGGCGGCGTTGTCGGCCACCAGCACTTTCGACACGCCAGCGATTTTCGCGGCGGCTTCGGCAACGGCGCCAACGCCCTGGCCGGCAACCAGCACGTGGATGTCACCACCGATCTTCGCGGCGGCGCCAACGGTGTTCAGGGTGGCCGGAGCGACGGTTTTGTTGTCGTGTTCGGCGATTACCAAGATAGTCATGTTCAGATTACCTTCGCTTCGTTTTTCAGTTTCTCGACCAGTTCTGCAACCGACTTGACCTTGATGCCCGCGCTGCGTGCAGCCGGTGCTTCAACCTTCAGGGTCTTGTTGGTGGAGGCGGTGGAAACGCCCAAAGCATCCGGAGTCAGCGTCTCGAGCGGCTTCTTCTTGGCTTTCATGATGTTCGGCAGCGACGCATAGCGTGGCTCGTTCAGGCGCAGGTCGGTGGTGACGATGGCCGGCAGGCTCAGCGACACGGTCTGCAGGCCGCCGTCGATTTCGCGGGTCACGGCAACCTTGTCGCCCGCCACTTCGACTTTCGAGGCGAAGGTGCCCTGGGCGTAGCCGCTCAGCGCAGCCAGCATCTGGCCAGTCTGGTTGTTGTCGCTGTCGATCGCCTGCTTGCCGAGGATCACCAGTTGTGGCTGTTCCTTGTCGACCACGGCCTTGAGCAGCTTGGCCACGGCCAGGGAGTTCAGTTCGTCGGCGGACTCGACCAGGATGGCGCGGTCGGCACCCAGCGCCAGCGCGGTACGCAGTTGCTCCTGGGCGGTGGACGGGCCGATGGTGACGACGACGATTTCAGTCGCCACGCCTTTTTCCTTCAGACGTACCGCTTCTTCCACGGCGATTTCGCAGAACGGGTTCATCGACATCTTGACGTTGGCGAGGTCGACGCCGGAATTGTCCGCCTTGACGCGAACCTTGACGTTGTAATCGACAACGCGTTTGACAGCTACAAGAACCTTCATGGATTCCTCACTCTCCGGTGAAAAGAAAGTCGCCCAGGCGTACCTGGCGGTTGGATGCTCAGCGGCGCGCGCGTGAAGCTCAAGGGCACCTCCAAAAACGCCGACATCTGCACGAAAGCCTGGCTGTCTTCCGGTTCATGACCGTCCGTCCGACGTGACCGTGCAGTCACGGGACCGATGGACGTGTAAACTTCGCGCCAGAATCGGCGTGCCACTTCACTTTCGCTGTCTTCGTCCTGTCTTTAGACGTGCTCTTGCGGCCTCCGTTTAGCCTACGGCAAGCGCAAAACCGCTCGTATCTTGACCGGAACGCCTATTCTGGTCAATACGGCAAAATGGTCAGTCATAAGCCGCGCTACTTTGATTTATCTGGCCTCCAGCGAATTCAAACAAACGTTTGTATTGGACGCTGATAGTGGTGTAGATATAATGCGCCACCTAGAGAGAAAGATGTCTCCCCCCTCCTGGAGCGGGACACCAAACCTCCAATCAGAAGAAAACTGTTGAGCCTTGAGAGTAGGAGAGAGTCTGTGGAACGCGAATACATGGAATTCGACGTGGTCATCGTCGGTGCCGGCCCCGCAGGCCTGTCCGCCGCCTGCCGGCTGAAACAGAAAGCCGCCGAAGCGGGTCAGGAAATCAGCGTCTGCGTCGTGGAAAAAGGCTCCGAGGTCGGTGCCCACATCCTTTCCGGCGCAGTGTTCGAACCACGGGCCCTGAACGAACTGTTCCCGGACTGGAAGGAACTCGGTGCGCCGCTCAATACCCCGGTCAAGCGCGACGACATCTATGTCCTGCGCAACGGCGAGACCGCGACCAAGGTTCCCGACTTCTTCGTGCCCAAGACCATGCACAACGAAGGCAACTACATCATCTCCCTGGGCAACCTGTGCCGCTGGCTGGCCCAGCAGGCCGAGAACCTGGGCGTGGAGATCTACCCGGGCTTCGCCGCCCAGGAAGCGCTGTTCGACGAAAATGGCGTGGTACGCGGCATCATCACCGGCGACCTCGGCGTCGACCGTGAAGGCAACCCGAAAGACGGCCTGTACACCCCCGGCATGGAACTACGTGGCAAATACACGCTGTTCGCCGAAGGTTGCCGCGGCCACATCGGCAAGCAACTGATCGCGCGCTTCAAGCTCGACAGCGAAGCCGACGCCCAGCACTACGGCATCGGCCTCAAGGAAATCTGGGAAATCGACCCGGCCAGGCACCAGCCGGGCCTGGTGGTCCACACCGCCGGCTGGCCGCTGGACATCATGGGCACCGAGAACACCGGTGGTTCCTTCCTCTATCACCTGGAAAACAACCAGGTGGTGGTCGGCCTGATCGTCGACCTGTCCTACAGCAACGCCTACCTGTCGCCGTTCGACGAGTTCCAGCGCCTCAAGCACCACCCGGTGCTCAAGCAGTACCTGGAAGGCGGCAAGCGCATCAGCTACGGCGCCCGCGCCATCTGCAAGGGCGGCCTGAACTCGCTGCCCAAGATGGTCTTCAACGGCGGCGCACTGATCGGCTGCGACCTCGGCACCCTGAACTTCGCCAAGATCAAGGGCAGCCACACCGCGATGAAATCCGGCATGCTCGCCGCCGAAGCGGTGGCCGAGAAGCTGCTGGCCGGCGCCGAGGGCGGTGACCAGCTGGACAACTACGTCACCTCGTTCAAGGCCAGCTGGCTGTACGAGGAACTGTTCGCCAGCCGCAACTTCGGCGCGGCCATCCACAAGTACGGCCCGATCATCGGTGGCGGTTTCAACTGGGTCGAGCAGAACCTGTTCGGCGGCAAGCTGCCGTTCACCCTGCACGACAACAAGCCGGACTACGCCTGCCTGAAGCTGGCCAAGGACTCGGTGAAAATCGACTACCCCAAGCCGGACGGCAAGCTCAGCTTCGACAAGCTCAGCTCGGTATTCCTCTCCAGCACCAACCATGAAGAAGAACAGCCGTGCCACCTCAAGCTCAAGGATGCGAGCATTCCGCTGACCAGGAACCTGCCGCTGTACGACGAACCGGCGCAGCGCTACTGCCCGGCGGGCGTGTATGAAGTGATCACCCAGGAAGACGGCGAGAAGCGCTTCCAGATCAACGCCCAGAACTGCGTGCACTGCAAGACCTGCGACATCAAGGATCCATCGCAGAACATCACCTGGGTGGCGCCGGAAGGGGCTGGTGGCCCGACCTATCCGAACATGTGAGATGGCTGGCTGAATGGCATCAAGGCTCCTTCGGGGGCCTTTTTGTTGCCTTTGCGAAAGCAGGAAACACTCGGTAAGAAAACGACCAGCGGCACCCGAAAAACCAGCGTGCTCCGCCCCCGCCCCTGCCCTCTCCCCCCGAAAAACCAACGGTAAAAAACGCTCCATTAACTGACTGTAAACAAAGACCTTCCCCGTCTTTTCTGGCTACCGGCCCGCCTGATCCTCCAGCCCACAGCACATAAAGAATCAGCTTACAGAAACGGACCACTCATCCAAGTACAGTTTCCATCGGTCGCCACCTGTCAATTCTGACAGGTCCCAAACGGCGTTTTTTTGTTTATAACCTCATGGGCAACCTAGGGAAGTCACCGCTGGCCTCAGGGCCGTTTCCGTCAGGGATCCCGAGCCGCCCAGCCCGAAAACCGATTGAAGTTCCTCAACTGTTTTTTGCGGGAGTTTCCGATATGCGTGCGTTACAACCCAAACCCACCCCCTCCCTTCCCCCAGTCGTACAACCCAGCGGCGATGGCGCGCCCCACATCCGACTCACCCGCAAGGAGCTGGAGGTCATGCGCTGGGCGATGTTGGGCAAGTCCTCCTGGGAAATCGCCCGGATCCTCGACTGCACGGAGTCGGCGGTGAATTACCACTTCGCCAATATCCGTGTGAAATTCAACGTGTCATCGCGCTGGGTCGCCTTGCGCCAGGCCGCTCAGATGGGCCTGGTAAAGCCGTGATTCCATGCCCTGCATGAATCCGCGCCCTTGACCTGATCGTCACACGAGACCTGCACTCGGCGGTTGTGACCCTCAGGATCCGCAACGCCAGCTTCTTCGCCCCAGCCACCTTCCAAGCCCAAGATCCCGTTCCATGACCCGACATATCCTCCTGGCCGACGATCATCCCGTCGTGCTGCAAGGTGCGCGAATGGCCATTACCGTCGCCAACCGCGATGCCGACCTGACCTTGCACGAAGCCCTGAGCACCGATGCCCTGGTCACCCATTTGCAACGGCACCCTTGCGACCTGCTGCTGACCGACCTGTCCATGCCCAACGGCCGCTTCCCCGATGGCATTACCCTGATCGGCTATATCCGCCGGCATTATCCAACGCTCAAGGTGCTGGTGATGACCATGCTCAGCAGCCCGGCGCTGCTGCGCGAGCTGCTCGACCAGGGGGTGACCGGGCTGTTCGACAAGAATCGGCCACTGCACGAATTGAGCAACGCCGTGGCCCAGGTCGGGGCCGACCGCCGCTACCTCAGCCCCAGCTTCGCGCTGATGCTGAAAATGCACGGCACCAGCGACCTGCTCGATGCCCCGCTGTCGCAACGGGAGCTGGAAGTGCTGCGCCTGTTCGGCCAGTCCTGCAACGGCCGACAGATCGCCGAACGGCTCAATCGCAGCGAAAAGACCATCAGCCGGCAGAAGCGCAGCGCCATGGAAAAGCTGGGGCTGCGGCATGATAGCGAGCTGGTGGACTATATGCGGCGGGCGGGGTTGGGCTGAGGTTCTCTGGAAGCCACCGCTGCCCTGTGGGAGCCGGTTTGCTGGCGGTAGCAGTCTCCCGACCGCCAATTATGGCAGAGCTGGTGGCTGGCAGAATGACCAAATGACCCAATGCAGCGGGTTTATGATTCACGTATGTCAGTTGCCTCAACCGCCACAGACCCTATAGGTATGTGAGAACTATCGGCAATATCAGAGTATTTAGGTGGCGATTCATAAGGCGGCGGATCAAGAAACTCACGAAGCTCAATCTTAAAAAGATCTCTACTCCTCCGATAATCATCTCTTTCGTGCTCAAGCTGATAGGCGTAATTATTTAATTTAGCATACGACACCTCAGGATGCTTTTTATAAGCCTTAACCAGCTCCCTCTCCTTCTTTATGATAAAACCACTATACCTCACAAGTCCATGACCTCTCCTTCTTAGATATTCGGAGCCAGGAGACGCACTCTGAAGATCAAGACGCCCTACAAAGTCACTCAGAGAAAAGCTCTCTGTCGGCTTGTTGACCATATTAAAAAAATGGCCCGGCTCAGCGGGAGGATTAATACGAACACCATGAACAATGATATAAGCTCCCGTCACAGCCACCCCCCTTCTCCGATTCAAAACATAATCCTTCATTTCCTTTAAAAAATTCCATAATCCAGGAGCATGTCCCGTAGGATCCATCTGGTTAACCGGATCTCCTTCACAATACCTATAGGCATTGATACCGCCCTTGCCAAACGGACTCAAACTGTCCGGACTATTGAACCGCATCAACACCGGATTGAACGCCCGATAGCCATTGCCCAACAGATAATGCCCAGTCACCGGGTCCGGCTGTTCGCCACTGAAGCCCAACAAGCTCAACAAGCCGCTGCCGGGTGTCCGATGGCCATAGGGGCTGTACGCCATGGCCTGACGCTGCACGCCGTCCACAGCCTGTAACACCGAACCTTGTTGATCCGTTGCCAGCAGAGTGGCCTCGCGGTCTGCCCCTTGTCGCCGCTGCTGGGCCATCCGCCAATCATCCGATTGGAAGAACGAATGGGTAATCGCCCCCTGTATCTCAGTGGCCAGGCGGCTTTTGCAATAGAAACGCTGTTGCGGGTCAAGGTTGACCGGACTGCAGGCCACCAACCGGTCGAGCGGGTCGTAACGGTACTGGCTCAGCAAGGTGCGCAAGATTGCCATGGCCTGGCTCCAAAGGGGTTGCTATCCCTTCAGGCAGTGTCCGCCCAACCAGCGATGCTGACTACTGGCAGAACTATCAGGTTCCCGCCGGCAGGCATCCCCAGGCGCGTACCATCGAGAAGTGGCAACCTGTACGACAGCTGAGACCTCGATCAGAAAACTCTCGAAACCTTTACCCTCTGTTGGGCTAATCCTCAAATGTCTCCCATTTTTTCTTGCCGCTGCGTATTTTGCCAACCTGTTCTTTTGGAGATTCAAACCTGGGGACAGGCTCAAACAGGTGCTTTTTCAACTCAGCCTGGAGCAAATCATATTCCTTCTTATACTCAAGCCTCTTATTTTCTATCGACCGGACCCATTGAGGATAACCATTAATACGGCCAATAGTATTACCCTCAAAACTAATTCTGTCAGCGAGCGCCCTCTCTGCCTCTACAACTTCAGCATTCAAGGAAATCAATTCCCTATCCCGAGGCAGCATTTTTGAAACACCCTCACTGGTGCGATCATACAAAGTCTCGTCAATCCCTTTGTAAACGGGTGTAGGATCATTGAAAAAATCTGGGGCATGTTCCTTGTAAAGCTTAACCTCAACACCCTGAATAGAGTAGGTTATTCTTTTCTTGGGATACTGCCCGATAATCTCAAACATTTTACGGAATTTGATATGCCCTGTCGGGTCAACGTTGTTAATGGGTTCCCCCACACAGTAGGCATACGCATTCACCCCACCCTTATCAAACGGACTCAGACTGTCCGGACTGTTGAACCGCATCAACACCGGATTGAACGCCCGATAGCCATTGCCCAGCAGATAATGCCCAGTCACCGGCTCGGCCCGCTCGCCGTTGAAGCCCAGCAGGCTCGACAGACCATTGGCAGGCGCACGGTGGCCATAGGGGCTGTACACCATGGCCTGGTATTGGGCTCCATCCAGGGCCTGTAGCACCGAGCCTTGCTGGTCCGTTGCCAGCAGGCTGGTCTCGCGGCCCGCTCCCTGTCGCCGTTGCTGGGCCAACGGGACGTTATCCGACAGGAAGAACGTATGGGCCACCGCGCCCTGGATCTCGGTGGCCAGGCGGCTTTTGCAATAGAAACGCTGATGCGGTGCCAGGTTGGTCGGGGCGCAAGCCACCAGCCGATCAAGCGGATCGTACCGGTACTGGCTCAGGATAAGGACGGTTGCCATCGTGCGGACTCCAAAGAGGTGCAATCCCTAGGGACAGTGTCCGCCTGACCAGGGGTGCTGGCTACTTGTTAGAACTATCAGGTTTTTGCACCACGCAGGCGCCCGCCCGATACTCGGGTCGCTACTGTAGGCAAACCATGGACTGTAGGCGCAGGACTTCAAGCGAGACAAAGCAAAAAAATGGCAGCCGGAATAATCGACCACAGCCCTTACTCCTTACAGACTACTCAACGTTATTCAATTGATGCACCCAGTATTTATGTTCAGGCGAACCCGACAGCCCAGACTCTCTAAGCAAAAAAATCTCACGCATAATCCGTCTTCTTTTTTTTGAAGCTTGTCTATAAGCCACTGGCGAGGCCGCAGTAGTTACAGACGAATCACTTCCCGCAGCGGGTGAATCAGCATCCTCCCGAATTCGCGGCACCTCAGTCGCGGGTTGTTGTTCTTGCGCCGGCTTGAACCCTCCGATTTTTTGCCGCGCCACCGGAGCAGGTTGTCGAGACTCCAACGACAGCACTTGCCTCCCGCTGTAAAAGTCTTCCGATATAGCCCCCAAGGTTGGTCGACGCTGCCACGGATAAGCCGTGGTTATCCCTTCAGCAGCACTGGCCAGGTCAGGCACAGCTCGAGAGGTACCTGCAGATGAACCTGACCAAGCAGTTCGAGATGCAACTACAGCACGACCACTGGAACCCGCAGCAGCCCCGGACACGCGGCCGGTCTGTGTCAGGGAGGACGATGCTACTGTCCCAAGCGAATTCATTTGCTTCGGCACCCACACATGCCCAGTCGGGTCCACCCTGTTGATCGAATCTCCACCACAATACGCATAGGCATTGATCCGGCCCTTGTCGAACGGGCTCAAACTGTCCGGGCTGTTGAACCGCATCAACACCGGATTGAACGCCCGATAGCCATCGCCCAGCAGATAATGCCCGGTCACCGGCTCGGCCCGCTCGCCGTTGAAGCCCAGCAGGCTCGACAGGCCACCGCCAGGCGTGCGCTGGCCATAAGGGCTGTACACCATGGCCTCGGCTTGCGCCTCACCCAGGAACTTCAGCACCGAACCGGGTTGATCCGTCGCCAGCAGGCCGGTGTCGTGGTGTTCCCCTTTGCGCCGCCGTTGAGCCAGCAGCCAGTCATCCGTCCGGAAAAACGAATACGCAATCGCCCCCTGAATCTCACTGGCCAGGCGGCTTTTGCAGTAGAAGCGCTGTTGTGGCCCAAGGTTGGCTGTGTTGCACGCCAACAGCCGGTCGAGCGGGTCGTAGCGGTACTGACTGAGCAAGATGCGAGAGATTGGCATGGCGCGGGCTCCAGAGGCCTTGATATCCCTGGAGACAGTGTCCACCTGAGGGGCGGCGATGGATACTGGCAGAAGTATCAGGTTTCTGCGCCAGGGCATCCGGCCTGCGCAGGCACTCCCTCGAAGCCGCCACGCCCTGTAGAAGCGGGGCTTGCCTGCGAAGCTCCTATCAGCCTCACTGGCCTATTCGCGGCGGTCCGACACCTCGGTGAATCGGGGCTCTGTTCAGAACCATCGCCGAACGACAACCCATCTATGTTCCCCGCCTTAGTTGCATTGCCTGCTCATAAGTTGGCGGAGGCGGTTCGGGAGGCGTTGAGCTCAGCACCATCCCGAACTTCCGTGCCAACTTATCTGACCGCTGTATAGAAGCTAGCTTTGTTGTCTGAATATACTCAGGTGGCAAATCTGCAGAGGAGAGCAGAGGTTGAGTCCCTCCCCCCTGCACAATACTCCCGGCTCTTCGAGTCATGCTCGCGCCGGGCACAGTCCTCGCTCCACCCGGGTTAAGAAATATAGATCCCAATCCCATCACGGCTAACCCCGTTATCGAACCGGCTATAGCCAACGCCTGACCAGCCTTGTCCCCCAGAGCGAGGCCACCAATAACCGAACCGACAGTCAGAACCCCACCCACTGCAAAAGCAGCAAGCCTCCAATAAAAATGCCCTGTTGGGTCAATGTTGCCCACAGGGTTCAAACCACAATACGCATAGGCATTGATCCCCCCCTTATCGAACGGACTCAGGCTGTCCGGGCTATTGAAGCGCATCAACACCGGATTGAACGCCCGATAGCCATTGCCCAACAGATAATGCCCAGTCACCGGGTCCGGCTGTTCGCCATTGAAGCCCAACAAGCTCAACAAGCCGCTGGTAGGTGTCCGATGGCCATAGGGAGTGTATGCCATGACTTGGTGTTGCACCCCGTCCAGAGCCTGAAGTACCGAACCTGATTGATCCGTCGCCAGCAGGCCGGTCTCGCGGTCAGCGCCTTGTCGCCGCTGCTGGGCCAGTCGCCAGTCATCCGACTGGAAGATCGAATGGGCAATCGCGCCCTGGATCTCGGTGGCGAGGCGGTTTTTGCAATAGAAGCGTCGATGCGGCTCGAGGTGGGCCGGGCTGCACGCCGTCAATCGGTCGAGCGGGTCGTAGGCGTATTGGCTCAGCAGGACAAGGGAGGTTGGCATGGCGCGGGCTCCAGAGGGTTCGAAATCCCTGGAGGCAGTGTCCGCCTGGCCAGCGGCGCTGGGTACTGGCAGAAGTATCAGGTTTGCGCCGCGCCCCTGGCAGGTGCTCAGGGGCGCGAGGGCGATTCAGGCCGGTAGGCGCCCGCCCAGTACATCCATCAGGTCGCAGCCATCGCGCAGCACCATGGCCGGAAGCTGGAGCAGGTGCTGGAAGTCGATATCATTGGCATTGTGCAACTCGATGCGAGCCAGGGACTCGAGCATCTGGGCACAGCTCGAAGGCGCGCGGCAGCATTGGCACGGAAGACATCGGTAGGGCGTCCACGTTTTCGTACATATCTCCCTAGAGACCAGGTAGATGCCACCGGGCAGAAACCTGATAGTTCTGCTAGTACCCATCGCCGCCGCCCAGGTGAACACTGTCTCCAAGGATATCAAAGCCTCTGGAATCCGCGCCATGTCAACCTCTCTTATCCTGCTGAGCCAATACGCCTACGACCCGCTCGACCGATTGACGGCGTGCAGCCCGGCCAACCTCGAGCCGCATCGACGCTTCTATTGCAAAAAACGCCTAGCCACCGAGATCCAGGGCGCGATTGCTCATTCGATCTTCCAGGCGGATGACTGGCGGTTGGCACAGCAGCGGCGTCAAGGCGCTGACCGCGAGACCAACCTGCTGGCGATGGACTCACAAGGTTCGGTGTTGCAGGCCCTGGACGGAGCGCAGCGCCAGGCCATGACGTACAGCCCCTATGGAGGGCAAACACCTACCAGCGGCCTGTCGAGTGTGTTGGGCTTCAACGGCGAACGGCCGGATCCGGTGACCGGGCATTATCTGTTGGGCAATGGGTATCGAGCGTTCAATCCGGTGTTGATGCGCTTCAATAGCCCGGACAGCCTGAGCCCGTTTGGCAAGGGTGGGATCAATGTGTATGCGTATTGTGGTTTGAACCCTGTGGGCAACATTGACCCAACAGGGCATTTTTACTGGAGGCTTGCTGCCTTTGCAGTGGGTGGGGTGCTGGTTGTTGGTTCGAGTATTGGTGGCATCGCTCTGGGGGCACGGCTGGTCAGGTGTTGGGTATAGCTGGTCCGATAACGGGGTTCGCCGTGATGGGATCTATATTTCTTAACCCGGGTGGTGCGAGGACTGTGTCCAGCGCGAGCATAACTCGGAGAGGCTGGGATATTGTGCAGGGAGGAGGGACTCAACCTAATGTTGGGTGGAGAACACCAACCGCTCCGAGCCCCTCCGTTCTGGAAGGGGGGGTAGTTTTTCCTATCATCAGCAGCCATCGACGCAACCTCGTTCTTCGTCGATAGCATCATCAACTTCTTCGTCGCCAATGCCATCAGCGCCACCAGCAGTGTCCACCCCACTAACTCCGCCGCCTAGCTATTCCAAAGCAACAGCAACAGCAACAAAATTGCCTCCACCAACTTATGATCAGGCAAAACAACTAAGGCAGGGAGTGACGCCATCGATAACATAGATGGATTGTCATTCGGTGATGGTTCTGCACGGCGCCCCCGGTTCATCGAGGCGCCGGACCGTCGTGAAGAGCTCAGTGAGGTTGATAAGAGCTTCGCGGGCAAGCCCTGCTCCTAGAGGGGCGTAGTGGTTTCGAGAGAACCTCAGCCCAACCCCGCCCTCCGCATATAGTCCACCAGCTCGCTATCATGCGCGGGTCAAGGTTGAGCGGAAGGCAAGCCACCAAACGGTCGAGCGGGTCGTAGCGGTACTGGCTCAGCAAGGTGCGAGGGGTTGCCATGGCGCAGGCTCCAAGGGGTTCGAAATCCCTGGAGGTAGTGTCCGCCTGGCCAGCGGCGCTGGGTACTGGCAGAAGTATCAGGTTTGCGCCGCGCCCCTGGCAGGTGCTCAGGGGCGCGAGGGCGATTCAGGCCGGTAGGCGCCCGCCCAGTACATCCATCAGGTCGCAGCCATCGCGCAGCACCATGGCCGGAAGCTGGAGCAGGTGCTGGAAGTCGATATCATTGGCATTGTGCAACTCGATGCGGGCCAGGGATTCGAGCATCTGCGTTGCCGTTCGAAAGCGCGCGGCAGCGTTGGCGTGGAGGACATCGGTCGGGCTGTCGGCGTCGATCAGCAGGCTGGGGATCAGGCAATCGATGGCGGTGAGGGGTACGTATTGGGTCATGGGTAAGGCCTCGTTTTTAAATGAAAACATCGCTCGTCTATTTAACGAGTCGCCAAACCCGTGTCGCCAATATGAGCGACCAATGGACTATAGGGCTTTTTCCTCAGGTAGCGCAAGGCTGCAACAGTGGAGAAAGTTTTAGATATTATGTACAGAAATCAAACAACAAATCATATTAAGTAGGAAAACTCTCAAGACCTCCACACCGGACAGCATCCGGCATGAAATTTTATAAAACAATAGACCTACACGCTTACTTTCCTCACCGACACAAGAAATATCGTCAGAATTATAGGAAGTTACGGACCCAGACGCCGATTTCTATCCTTAGGCGCACTACCTCGCGTACCCGAAGACAAATAAGCTCTAGCATTCTGACGCGCACCACCTCTGACATTCGGATCAGGAACAAACTTTCCATGTTTAACAACCCCCTTTTGACTCATCATTTGCTCTTCAAGATTTAAATATTTACTTTTCCTAACAACATCATTGACCTCGGATGTTTTAAATCTCGTCGCGTTTTCCTGCACTGACGAAAATTGAGCAGAGTTAGGCTTGGAAGGAATCGACTCATAGAAGTGGTTTTTTGATGTAGGGGGGCTTGACCACTCAGTATGAAGTCTCGCATTCTTAGGCACCGACGGTAGTTTATTACTCTGAGAAAATTTGATAGGATATAGTTGCGACTGATTTGATGCTTTAAGGGTAGCTGACGAATTACTCTTAACGAAATTTCCAGCCTCAACAGCTTTTTGTGGTGCAGAGATGGGTGTGGGGCGAAGCATACTTTCAGAGCTAAAGAAATTTCCAGCTCCTAGCCGTGTACCAGCCGCCCCCTTAGTTGCGTTAAGCCTAGCTGCCTGCGCTGTCAAATTACGATTAATGAAGAAGCTAATAGTTTTGGCCAATATTTTAAACGAAAGATTCCCCGTCGGATCCACCCTATTGATCGAATCCCCTTCACAATACGCATACGCATTCATCCCCCCCTCATCAAACGGGCTCTCATCATCCGGGCTATAAAACCGCATCAACCCCGGGCTATACGCCCGGTAGCCGTTTCCCAGCAGATAGCACCCATTCTGCTCCTCCAGCAATTCCCCATTGAAACCCAGCCCGCAGCTCACCGCCTGCCCGCTGCTGCGCTCACCATAGGCGCTATAGGCCATATCCCGTCGCTCGCCCTGCGAGTCGACTTCACTAAGCACACTGTTGGCCGCATCGCCGGCCAGCAACAGCGTGCCGCTGCCCTGCCGCTCGGCCAGCAGGCTATCGCCACCACGCATGAAGGTACGGTTCTGCTGTGGCCCCAGGGTATTGGCCAGTTCCCCGTCACGATAGAACCGTTGCTGGCTCTCACTGCCCTCCTGCTGGTGCGACAGGCTATCCAACGGATCGTAGCTGTAACGGCGCGGCGTTCCCCCACTCGGCGCACTGACGCTGAGCAGGCGATTGAGCGCATCGTATTCCAGGATTCGCCCAGCTTCGTCGGTGGTGAGGTTGCCATTGGGGTCGTAGGTCAGTTGAATCGATGGCGGGTAGCCGGCATCGCCAGCGTTGATCACCTCGGTCAACTGGACCGGGTCCTGGGGATTGTTGAACAGGTACTCGGCCACATTGCTCTTGCCATCGGCCGTGTCGGTGATCACCAGGGTGATATTGTCCAGCCCATCGAGGATGAAGGTCTGGCTGGCAATGGCATTGCCATAAGGGTCCTCAGGCGGCTGGCTGCCCGTGCAGGTATAAGTCTCCAGCCGGCGGCGCAGGTCATAGGTGTAGCGCTCGGCGCGCAGGGTCTCGCTGCCTTCGGCCAGGGTACGAGTCAGCAGGGCGTCGACATCGTCGTAGCGCTGGGTCAGCGTCTGCCGGACCCCATCGAGGTCGAAATGTCGCTCGATCTCGCGGTTGAACTCGTCGTATTCCAGGGCGATGCTCACCCGCCGCTTCTGACCGGGGGCACTCTCATCCTCGGTCTCGATCAGGCGGACATTGCCCAGCTCATCGTAATGGAAGCGCGACAGTGTGCTGCCCAGGGAAGTCTGTTCCAGACGGCCTTGCAGGTCGTAACGGTATTCCTGGGTCTGGCCCAGCACATCGGTGTATTCCAGCAGGCGCCCGCGCAGGCTGTAAAGGTAGTGCATCACCCGCTCGGGCCCGCCCTCGTCCTGGCGGGTCTCGCTTTTCAGTTCGCCGTGGCTGAAGTAGGTGCGGCTCAGGGTCTGGCCCGTTTCGCTGCAGCTCAACAGGCGGGCGTTCTGCGGGTCGTACTCGTAGTCGCTGGTGACTCCGGGCAGGCGGCGCTGCCGCGGTTCCTCACAGAGGGAGGGGCGGTACTCGTAACCGATATCCTGCCCACCGGGCGTGGTCACCAGCTTGGGCTGGTTCTGCTGCGGTTCATATTTGAGCGTCTGCACGCGGCCACCAGTGACCGACTCGGTCATCCGTCCCAGGCCATCGAAGGCTTGCGTGCCCAGGGTCTTCTTGTCGACGCTGATCAGGGTGGGCCAGTCCTCGGCGCTGTGTTCGGCATACTCACGGACCACCACAGCCCCCAGTGGCAATCTGTTCTGCACCAGCCGGTTGAAGGCGTCGTAGCTGTATTCGGTGATCCGCAACGGGCTGCGTAACCCGACCTCTTCCTTCACCGAACGGCCCAGACCGTCATAGCTGTTCTTCTGCCGGCTGATCGGCTTGTCCGCCAGATCGATACGCTCGACCAGCACCGGCTTTTCGAACAGGTTGAACTGGGTGACGGTGACGCCGCTGCGCTTGGCCGGCGTGGCAGCGTCCTGTTGCCAGCTACGCTCCGTGGGCCCGGTCACGCCGTCGCCGATGGGGTCGGTCTCGGTGTGCTCCTCGACCCCGTCGGGGCGGATCACGCAGCACTGCTGGTTCCAGTCATCGAACTGGAACTGGCTGACCAGCGGTACGTTCTTGAACATTGCCCAGTCCACGTCCCACCAGTCGAACTCCACCTGCCGGATCAGGTTGCCGAACTCGTCGTAGCTGGCCTCGTAGGTCTGGCGCATCGTCGTCGGCGTGGCACTGTCGGCATCGGCGCGCTCCTCGCGGATCGGTCGGTTCAGCCCATCGAGGGTGGTCACCGTCTTGACCCCCTTGACGTCGAACAGCCGTTGCTCGGCGCGCTGCTGCAGGTTGGACGACAGGGAGTATTCGTAGCGCCGCGTAGCCTTGTAGACAGGGTCGTCCGGCGCCACGGTCTCGCTGGTGACCCGGTTCAGGGCATCGTAGGTGCGGCGGATCTCCACATCGTTGTCATCGCGCTCCAGCAGCGACTCGCCATTGAGCAACGAACTTTCCAGGGTGATGAGCTTGTTCACCGTATCGAAGTCGGTGCTCAGGGTCTGCAGCGTCTGCAGCACGGTCTCGCCCAGGCGGGCGCTGGCCAGCGCGCTGTAGACATAGTCGGTGTAGGTGGTCTTGCCGTTCATGACGACGCCCTGGCGCTGGATGCGGCCATGGCTCACCGGGTCGTCGGGCGCGTTGTAGTAGCTGTAGTCGGTACGTTGCAACTCGCTGTCGGTGGTGCCCTGCCGCACCCGGGTTTCCCGTTCGAGCGCCAGCCAGTCCGTACGGGCGCTGCCGGTCAGAGGTGGCTGGGCCGTGTAGCGATAGTCGGTACGCAGGGTCGGGGCTCCGGCAACATGGCCCGGCGCCGGGGTCGTGGTCTTGCGTTTGAGGTTACGGACAAAACCATCGGGGTCCGCGGGGCAGCCGTCCTCTCCCGCGGCCAGGTAGTAGGTGCTGGTTTCGACGATGCCGTTGGCCTGGGTCTCCACCAGCGGGTTGCCGAAACTGTCGTAGGTGGTGCTCGACTTCTCGCTGCGCCGGCGATTGGTGTCGACCACCCACCAACGGTTGATCGTCTCGAAGGGCAACTGGAAATAGGCCGGCTGGCTGTCGAAGGGGCCATCGACCAGGTGGTAGGTGGTCTCGACCTCCTGCTCCTTGTCATGGCGCCGGGTGGTTTCCCGAGTGAGCAGGTGAAAGCGGTTGAAGGTGCGCTTGATGCTGCGCAGCTTCTCACCCTTTTCCGACATCAGGTGCTCGGTGCTGCCGTACTCATAGCTGCGATCGGTGGCCTTGTAGAGGTTGTCCAGGCCGTCGTCGGTCCAGGTCAACGACAGGTTTCGTCCGAGGAAATTGTTCGAGGCGGGGTAGCTGCTGCTGTCGTCATAGCTGTAGCGGGTATCGACATCGGGCTGCCCGCCGCCGGGGAAAACCCGATGACGAGATACGCGGGGCACGGGCCGGCGGCCGCTGCCGGAGGGGAACTCATGGCCGACGGCATCGTAGTCCACGACTTCGCGCCCTCCCATGGGCGTCTGGATCTGCGACAGGCAGAAATAATCGCCGATCTTTTGATAATCCAGGCGCCAGCTGATATTGCTTCCGGCATCAGCCGGCAAGGTAATGACCCTGGCCAACTTGCTGGCGCTGGTATCCAGAGTCACCACATAGCTGGCCAGCGCACCATTGCCGGGGCCCTTGCCGGGATGCAGGTCCAGGGTCAGGCTGCCGGTATCGCGGCGCACCTGCACCAGGCGCCCCTGGATATCGTCGATCCACTCGAGCATCCAGTGGCGCTGCTCGAAATTCCGGTAACCGAGCCTGACCTTATGGCCTTCGGGCGACAGGATCTGCACCGGCAGGGCAATCCGATCATTGCCGCTGCCATGCACCTTGAGCCGCTCGATCAGGCCGGACTTGTGCACCAGGCGATAGTCGTAGTCCGTCCCGTCATGGGTATAGAAACGAAAGGTCGTCAGCTTGCGCTCCTTCATGATCTGTTCGTTGCCATCCTGCCCGGTGACCTTGAAGCGCTCGCCGGTGCTCAACGACAGCATCTGGTCATGGGGGTGAACTGCGACAACTGCAGGTTCCAGCCCAACCCGTAACCGCTGTCGAGCAGATTCATCGGGTTGAAGCTCAGTGCCAGGGGCACCAGCGGACCATTGAGGTAGTTGGTCTTGAACTCCGGGAAGTCAATGGACAGGGTGTATTGGTTGGTTCGTGGATCAACCCCGCCCTGCCAGTAACTCATGAAGTTAAAGGCATTGGAATGAACTGAAGTGGCATCGCTCATGACCTTGTGCTCCGTAACTTATGGTTTTGGCACCAAATCGCCTTTTTTGATACGCATGCAAGCCAACTGACCAGTTATATACCCACCGTTATAATGATAAGACTCCAACAGCACCCCTTTGTAAACAATGTCTTTAGGCTTATGCGTAGAAAGCTTGTCAGGAATAGATATATATATGGTATCGGTCGGCTCAATATAAGTGCGCACAGTATAATGCCAATTACCCTTGGGACTGCATTGAGCATTCGAATTAAACTCAATAGTCGTTCCCGAGGGAACACCATTCAGTTTAAAGAAGTTCAGCTTATCTCTCTTGCACTCCTTGTAATACCCCAGATCGATCTGCATGGTTTTTAATTCAACAACGCAAGTAGCGCCACCGCCATCCGCGTGTTGGGCCATGCTTATCGAGCCCTCCACCTCATTCGCCGCCAGAACATAACTGGCGACCGGGTTGATCGAGCAGAACAGTAGCCCCAGTGAAACCACCTTGAGCCGATTCATGACAATAATCCTCTCGCATTAAATGATATCAACGCCGCCAGATCGCAAACCTCGACTGATCAAGCATATTTTGACTGATCAAGCATATTTCGGGTGCCTACGTTTTGACTGGCGTTGAAATATATCCGACGCTGGTGCAAATTACCGTTCTCGTCCCGCAGGGCAACGATCAGATCCTGATCCAGTAACGGGCGCGGAGAATCTTTCGGCATAATAAACTTAACATTATCGGCCCGCCCCAACACGACACCAAACGTTCCTGGCTCATAAGGGCTGGGCTTTTCGATACTCAGCCTCAAGGGCTGGTTGTCCATTACAGGGATCGTACGCAGAGCATCGTCAAATCCGGTTTTCCCGGTATTTTCATCGGGTAGCATCGGGCTTTCGAAGTAATACACGGTATAACTGAACATGATTTCCGTAGGCCGTTCGCTTTCCCAACGAATCATCGACCGATTGATCTCGTTCATTGCCCCCGGGTGCGGCGGGAATTCCAGGGTGATAAACTTCTGCCCGCGGCACGTCAATAACCAGAAATCACCGCTGTTGAGTTCATAGTTCATCTGGTCTTCCACGCTGCCCGTGGGTATGCCCCATAGCCGCTTCTCACGGGTAAAGCTGTACTCGAACACTCCGGGATCCACGGCGACCACGGTGATTTTCGTTCCCACACCGCCCCCCCTGATTCTCCGGACCAATGCCAGGTATCGACATGGTCCTGCTGAAATCCGGCACTGAGGTCGGTGCTCTCGTTCTTCGCCGCCACGCTGAGCAGATAGAAGTACTGCTCGGTCAACGAATCGTCCTCTCCTGACGTAACAGGCGGCTCATCCGCGATCTTCGACTGGGTCGGGTTCCGAGGATCGGCGATAGCAAAATATTCGCTGGGCGTCTTGCGCACCTGCCATTCGAGCCCCGAAGGGACATCCTCGATACCCTCCTGGTCGGGCGGGATAATCTCCAGGAAATTCCGCCCGACATTGGTGGCCAGGCGCATACTCGCCCGCTCGGCCAGGCTCAGTTTGAAATACTTGAGCTCGCCTTCCACCAGGACGCCCTGGGTTTTGGTGGTCACGCGAACGCGCAACTGTTGATAACCGTTGCGCAACATCCGCCCCTGGCTCTCGTCAAACTCTCCGGCGGGTATTTCGATCTTGAACAGGGATAATTCCTTCCAGGTCGGCTCCGGCTCCGCCTGCGTCCTGTCGAGCAGGGCGATGTCCCGGAACAGCACCACGCCATTTCGCACCACCTCACAGGCCAGCACCGTGGCCTCGCTGACGCCGCCCGCCGGTGCCGTGTAGCGGCCCTGCTGGTCGATACTGCCGACACCACTGAGAATCCTCCAGCGCCTGGGCACATCGGGCAGCACGCTCTCGTCGCTGCGCAATTGCACATTGGCGCCCCCCGCCAGGTGCGGGATGAAGGCCGGCTCGACGTGCAGGAAGGACTGCGCATTGTTCAAGACCAGCAGCGACTCAACCGATTGGACAGGCGCACCGGTCTCGCAGAGCACCCGCTGCAGGGACAGCGACTTGCCCCTGGCTTCAGCATTAGCGGTGAACCGCCAATGCGCCCCCTGATCAGTTTTCTGCAGGCTGCCATGCAATGGGGCAAGCAGGCTGCAGGTGACGGTCTTGCCATCGTTGGCCGCCACGCTCAAGTCGATAGCGGCCTGCTGCGCCACATCCTGCACCTGCAGCGCCGGAGCCACTTCCAGGGACTCGAAATCCACTCGCAACAGGGCCGACGCGTGGTAGTTGCCCACGGAGGCCGTCACCACCACCTCCAGATTGTGATAACCGATCCTTTGCGGTGACACGGCGGTGTAGAGACCGCTGCCATCGATCCGACCATGCCCCTCCAGGGAGTGGCTGCGCAGGCTGACCGCGCTCCAGGTCACCCCGGTGAGCGGCTGGCCCTGCCAGTCGAGCAACTGGAAACGCTGCTGCTGGCCGGCCTTGATGGCCGCGAACGCGGGCTGCACCACCACACTGGCGGTGGTCGGGCTGATCTGGCCCACCGCCAGCCAATCGTGCGGCGTGTGGGTCGACAGCACCTTGAAGTAGTTCTGCTCGGGGAACAACAGGCTTTCCGGCACCTCCAGGTCATCGCCCACCGCATAGGACAGCACCTCCCGCGACACCACCAGCGAGGCGGTGTACCTGGGTTGACCGCTGTCCAGATCGCTGGGGATCAGAATGGGAAAATCCTCGCCCAGTTCCTGCCCCCCCCCTTGCCGCCCCGTACCTCGATCAGCGCCAGCACCACACCATCGCCTTCATTGGGAGCGCCCTTGATTCGCGCCCCCGGCTCCGCCTGGGTGCGCAGACGGAAGCGTTCCGGCGTCAGCTTGCGATAGCCTTTGAGGTTGATGCGCCCCAACTGGAAACTCGTCTGGCCGGGATCCAGTTCATTGAACCGCTGCTCGAAGAACGCGCCCAGGGCCTCCGCCTCCGGCGCCCCCAGCAAGTCGCAGGAAAATCGCGTGGCCCCGCGCAGGTCCATGGTGATACGGCCCTGGTGGTCGACCTCGGCCACCACCACCTTGAGGTCGACCCTCATGGTCACGCTGAAGCCCTGCTGCTGCGTGACATCGAACCGGGAACGCAATTGCAGCGCTGCACCCGCCTCGCGATGCCAGGTATGAATCTCGCCCGAGGTGATGGCCATGGTGACCGTGGCCGTGGAATCCCTGGATGTGGCGCTTTCGAACGACAGGCGGGGCGGCCCCAACCGCAGGGACTGCACCTGGATAACCTCGTCGTTCTGTTCACCCGTGCGGGTTTGACCACTGATATACGGCAGGAAACAGAACTGTTCGTAACGGGTGATATATTGCTGTTCCAGCAAATGGTTAAGCCGCACGCGGTTACAGGAAAAAATCGCATCCCACCCGCGTGTGATCAACTTTCCTTGCATCATTGACAGCAGTTCGTTTAACCGGGCCATGATTGCGTACTCTCTCAAGTTTATGCGTCACATCCTGATGAAAACCGCCAGCCGCTTGGTTAGCGACGCAGGCGGCCAAGGACCTTTGCCGCGTTCGCCAGGGGCAGTGGCAGGATGAAATAGCCTTCCAGCGTGCCAATGACCGGGGCGTTGAAAACCGCGGTAATCAAGGCAAAGTGCGCCGTGCTCTCGGCGTCCGCCCGGTACAGCCCCTGTGAGTCGATGGTGCCGGGGCCGGCGAAGCCGATGCCCCACTCCACGCCAAGCTCGACGGGCACGCCATTGAGCGAGGCTTGCAACTGCACGCTGCCCGGAGTCGAGCCAGCGAAATCGGCGCTGATGTGCAGGAGCGAGGTGCGCTGCAGCACCACCACATGGCTGGAGGCCGTCTCGCCGCTGGCCGGGTCGGTCACGCTCACTTCATCGAGCACATAGGTTTTCCCCGCCACCGGCCCGGCCGCCGTATAGGTGCAGTGCCGCGAAGTCTCGTCGAGATCAAGCGTGCCGCTTTCACCTTCGACCGGGTTCTCGATCTGCCACTCCAAGGGCCCGTGCCCCTGCGAGTACGCGGCCAACTCGACCTGCTCGCCCGGGTTGCACACCTGGATATCGGTGAGCACCCCCAGCGCCTGGCGCAGCACGGTAATGATCGTGACGCAGCTCTCACGGCTCTGGGGGTCTTCGGCGCGCAGCAATACCTGGACCGAAGGCCGGGCTCCCAGGGTATGGCGTGGGGGTGCGCGGTAGTTTCCCTGCGCATCGATCGTCCCCGCGTTGCTGGCGTCGAGGTTATCCAGGGAGTACACCACCGACCGCTGTGGTTCGACGGAGAACGCCAGGCGCCCGCCCGCCAGCACGGAGGGGTTGGCCGGTACGATCCGCAACGAGCCCGAAGGTGAGGCAAATGGGCCGAACGCAACATAATCTCGTGGCATCGCGATCATCGAAGGTTGCAGCGGCAGGATATCGGCCACGTCGGTGTGCTCGAGAAAATCCGGTGCCACCTCGGCCGTCAGCTTCTCGGAGTAGCGTTCAAGCAGCGCCGTCTTCACGATATGGCCGACAAAAGCCACGATGCGCTGGCGCATATCCGCCGACACGTTGTCTGGCAAATCGATCGGCACGACGTCTGGCTCGCGGGACTGGGGCACGAACACTTCGCCTTCCACTCCCGCGCCAAATTCGTCGTTCACCAACTGGAACACCTGCTCCAGGCGCCAGGAAAACTCAACGGTATAGGTGGTCCAGGAGGAAGTGTCGCTCTGTAGCCGATATTCCACCTTCACCCTGCCACGGGTCTGCCAGTGCTGCACCACCCGGGTCTCCTCGAAATCGGCCGACAGCGGCGCGGCGCCCTGCGTCGCCGAGAGTTCGAAGGCCTCGCTGCGGTACTCGTAGCGGTCATCCTTGTACTGGTTCACCGGGGGCACGCTGAACGCGCCGGCCTTGGCCCGGATGCCGGTTGCCCGGGCGCGACGGGCGCGGCCCCGCTGGTGGACGAATTCGAAATTATCGGCACCGAAGGTATCCAGCAGCGCCACGGCGAAGCCGGCACGGCTGACCAGGCTGGCGGAAAACTGGGCGGCGAACTCGTAGTCCTGGCCGGGGTCGTTGGGGATCAGGTATTTGTAGCCCGAGTCATTGCTCGGCTTGTGGCCGGCTTGCCCATGGGCCATGGTTGAATACAGCAGCAGGGCCCCCTCTTCGGAACCGGGCTCGGGCGACTGGCTACCGATCTCGACCCGTTCGAGGTGCATGAACGGGTTGCCCTGGTCGGCAAAACCCACCAGCGGATAGCTGCTGCGCTCGCCCAGCGCTTGCAGTTGCTGCTTGAAAAAGTGCCCGCCGGCATCCCGCTCATTCTGCGTGTCAGCGTCCATGAATTGGAAAACGGCCCCCTCCTGCGCCAGGTCGCACACCACCTGTGCCTCCTGCCCGGCGCTGGCGGCGCGGAAGGTGATCGGCACGACGCACTCCAACCGTGGGCCATCGAGCAGGCTGTAGGTACCCAGCGAACGGACAGCACCGTCGTGGGTGATGATTTTCTGGCCGCCGCTGAGTTGCAGGCTGACGCTCAGGTTATTGGATACGTACGAAGCCTGGGCAAAAGACAGTACGGGGTAATCCAGGGCACAGTCGTTGAGGTGGTACTGGACCATCACCCCGGCGTATCGGGTATTTCAAAAGAACCGCTGATGCCGCGCAAGGCGTTACCCAGGCTCAAGCGGGTCGCGTGCTGATCGCGCAATGCGGTATTGAGGGCACGCCCCGATAAAGCGAGCAAATGGTCCCAGTCATTGATGCGGCTGGTACCTTGCATCCAGCCCAACAGTTCCTCCAGCGAAAAACCGGCCATGTTCAATCTCCTGCTGATAACGGATCAGCGTGGATGAAATAGAGCTGTTCGTTTAAAAGTCGAACCGCGTTACGGATGACTCAACTGCTGCAATGCATTGGGAAACTCGATCAGCGGCAAAGGCAGGATGATGTGGCCTTTGAAAGTGCCGAAGCCCGGTATCTCGTATTGCGCGATGATGCAGACGAACCGCGCATCGGCATTCGGGTCCGAGTGATAGAGGCCCGGGATATCCGCATCCATATGACCTGGACCCTCGAATGCAATAAGCCACTCCACAACGCCCGTTACATCATCAGCAACCTTGGCCTTGAGTTGTATCTGCCCAGGCGGAAGTTGGCCTGCATCGGGATCCGGCGATAGGGTGATCAGTGGGTTTTGCCGCTTGACCAGCATATAGACCGACTGTGATTGCCCGTCGCAGGTCGCCACGACTTCGTCCAGCACATAGGTATCCGTCCCCGCTCCTGCCCCGGCAACATAGGTGTAGATGCCACCCTGCTGCTCGATCGTGCCGCTGCCGGGCCCCGGACTCTTGACCGTCACCTCGACGCTACCCTGCCCCAGTACCCCACGCCCAGCTCGACTTTCTCATTGACACTGCAAACGGTGATCAGCGGGTTGATCGTCAGGGGATTGGCCACCACCGTTACCAGTGCCGAGCTGTAGAAGCTCGTCGTGGGATCGGTCGCGGTGACCCGTACCCGGGTGAAACGGCCCTCGATCTGCCCGGCTTGCGGGGCCTGGTACACGCCAGTGGCAGGGTCGATGCTGCCGGGGTTGCGAGTGCGCAGGCAGAGGTCCTGCACTGTCCATTGCAAGCCGCTCATGACCGGTTGGGTCTGGAACCTGTGCGAGGCCCCCGCCGCCAACAGCGGTTCTGGCGTGGTGATTGCAAAATGGGTTTGTTGCGGGCTGATCCGACCAAAGAAACCGACATCGCCGGGAGAGTGAACTTCGTTGCCAACAATGGCATTACCAAAGTTGAGTTCAATATTTTCTTCGACGAACTCTCTGACTGAAAGGTTTGAGGGAATACTGTGTTTGAAGGCTGCTTCAATCGCATTCTTAAACGCGGGCCCCAGCAGGATTCTCAATAGAGCATCACCCAAAAACCAGATAATCGACCCTATGATATAAAAAATGAAAGTAGCAAATTGTTCCGGCGTCAGCCACCCGGGACTGGCTTTTGAAGAGGGTACCCACTCGCTTGACGAAGCTGGCTCTTCGGTATCGGCCTCATAATTGAATGCCTTCAACCTGATTTCTCCGCCATCGTTCGTATCGACCAGTTCATAATCCGCCAAAATGGACAAACTGTAGCATTTGAATAATTTACCCTCTTCAAGATCTCCAGGAGAAAGTTTTGGGTCACCCTCCCCTGGCTTTAAATTGATGGGTACAGAACCAGAGGCCTGTAGTCGGGCCGTCACTTCCTGCCCTTTGACTTCCAACACCAAAGCCTTGGCCAAGGGTATCGAGAAAGCATCGATCCAATAGGTCACTTCGGCCCAGGCCTCACGACCCAAAAAGTTGTGCACGAAACGTTCTGTAAGCTCCAAGGCCGGAATATCGAGTTTTCCTCCGTTCGATGTCGCCTTGATGAGTTCCTTGTCATCATTGAATTCGTAGGAAAAATCATAGGTACCAATCAAATCACCGAACGACTTGAGCAACTGCGCCATGATCACCCGTCCGCGGTTGAGCAATACCGTGGCGGAATAGTCCTTGTCCGCATCTTTCGGAATCAGGTAGCGAAAGCCGCTGTTCGGACCCGGGAAGCCACCCTCGTGACGGCCCTGCATACGCACGAAGGCCAGGATCGCCCCCTCGCCCTGCGCCCCACCTCGCTGGGTACGAAGGCCAAAGGATTGTGGCTGCATCAGCGGGTTCGCTCCCTCCTTGATCTCCCCTATGACCCATACCCGCTGATCATCGTCCAGTCGCTCGAACAGCTCCTTGAAAAACTTTCCTCCCTCGCTCTGTTCCAGTGGGTTCTCGGCGAAAGTCAGGCGAAAGTCGCTGCTTTTCTTCAGGTCCAGGCGGATGCGCCGGTCACCGTCGATCTGTCCCGGCACATCGACCAGCAGCAGCTTCAGGTACAGGCGGGGGCCTTGGCTGGGGGAGTACTCCTGGATCCGGGTCACCGTCCAGTGGTTGATGTCCCAAAGCAACGACAGCTGACTGCCTTCGACAATCGCCATCTCAAGGTTGGCCCGGGAATCGTTGAGATCCGTATCCTCATAGAACAAACGCGGCACATCCAGGGTGAAGTTGCTGATGGCCTCCATGAAATTATTGCCACTGGTGGGTACGAGTCCGCCAATTCCCGACAAGTAGGAGTTCTGGTCGAATCTCTCGATATATTGCTGCAGCAGCAGAGTATTGGTGGCATCGCGCTGCAATGCGATAATCGCGTCCCAACCGAGCATGCGTTTCTCATCTTCCAGCCAAGCCAGCAGTTCAGCTTTTGTATATGTCGTAGTTGTCATGATCATGACCCCTGATACCGTTCAAAAACAGCAGACACTTATCCCAAGCACCGTCAATTCACAGAAAAGCCCTGCTCGTTAAAAACCGGCAAACACCTTGAAAGTACGGAGTATCACTCCAGCAACTTGAATGCTTTTACACCAAAAGACTTGTAGGAATTACCTTTATCGAAGCTGACTTCGAAGGTGACATCAAACTGCTCGCCAATTCTCAGTTGCCGGATAAAATCACCGGAAACCTGCACCAGAACCTGTCCGTCCTCGTAGAACTCTTTCTCAGTCACCGG
Source organism: Pseudomonas sp. Tof1 (assembly GCF_055390395.1). Lineage (NCBI taxonomy): Bacteria > Pseudomonadati > Pseudomonadota > Gammaproteobacteria > Pseudomonadales > Pseudomonadaceae > Pseudomonas > Pseudomonas sp. Tof1. The sequence goes on from NZ_AP024344.1 coordinate 5,119,438, forward strand.
TTCGCTCTCATCTCGCATCGTTCGGGAAACAGTTTCACCATCGCTGTCACGAATCCCCGAGATTTGCGACTTGAGCAATTGCCCCTCATCCATGAATTGCCAGTAGGACACCTTGAAAACCATGAACTGGCCCACCTGGCTCAGCCTGATACCGTTTAGTCCATCGCTGACTTTTGGGCTTTCGGCCTGAAGCGACGGCCAGCCGCCCTCGAAATTCCTGATTTCCAAAACGAATGGCGGCGACCAGTGAGGATCGCTTTCGCCGACGGGTACGACCGCATAACGGATCGTCACCCACTTGCCCAAGTCCGCCGGGATGACCCCGGAAACGATCTTGTATCGCCAATCGGAGCCATCAATGGGCCTGTCCACCTCGTGATCTCCGTCATGACCGCTCCATACCATCCAGCGTCTGTCACCGCGGGCGATCTCATCCTGTTCAGGTATATCGATAAGCACCCCATTTTGGGCATTGGACGCAGTGATCCAACCTTTGCGTATGCCGCTGCCATCATCGTCGTAGGGTTGGGCGTCCTTGACGACCGGCGCCAACAACCGTAGTTGCCTGCGTACCCTCAGGACCAGGGCTTCAGAGCTGAGTGAAGCACCGGCCCTTGCGTACTGGTAGCTCAAGCTGACCTCTTCGCCATAATGTGCCTGCAACCAGCGGGCATCCAGGCGCAGTTCAAGGATGGCGCTCTCGACGTTGGTAATATCCAACTGCATCGAAAGCTGGATCGAGGAGTTCTCCCCATCGGCATACACCACCACCGTGTCGCCGACCTGCGGGTCGGCATAAGGTGGGATGCGCAGCGGTACGCCGAATGGGTAAAGCGAAGGGTCGATCTGCCCGCCGGCATGACCAACCACCGACAACAGGGGGAGCAGCGGCTCGCTGGGGGGCACACCGGCGATCCGCTGTTCGGCGGAGTATGTTTGTGGCGCAGCCGGATCCACCGGATCGGCATAGGTCACGCTGTAGCTCATCAACGCATAGCCGTTCTTGATGATCTGCAACCGGGCATAGGGCAGGTGCCACTCCAGTGGATGCCCCACTTCCTCGGCACTGACGGTTTTGTAGTACGTTTCCACAATCGGAGTGGGGGAGCCGGGCCGGTAGCCTGCCCACACGAACGCCAGCTCATCGCCCTCCGCCATGGCCTGGTAGGGCACCGTCGTGAGGGTGGCGCCATCGAGTACCGGGTCGCTGTTCACGTCCACGCAGCGATCATGGGACTCTTTCAGGTGAGCGACCGGCAACAGGAGGCGGGACATCCAGGGCCGTTTGCCGACATAAAAAAACAGCCGCAACGACTCATCGGTAAAGGTGTTGCCGCCATCCTCGGAGTAGCGATAGGAATAGAACACCTCGCCCTGGTCCAGCGCCACGACCTTGCTGTTGACGAGGGGGATCGGCATCCAGGGGTCGCCGTTATCGTCGTACTCCAGGCGATCGTCCACATCCTGATTGGCCGTTTCATCGATCGCCTGGCCGTCCCTGGCACGGCCCCGCCATTGCGGAGCGATCAGATGGCCTTTGGCTATGCCGGGGTACTGGATGTAGGTCATCAGATCATCGCTGCCCAGGCTGTCGAGATCCAGGGCATTGTCACGGCTCAGCAGCGGAACGAGAGGGACAGGTGGGGTGATCTTGGTACTCATGGAATGGCGTCTCCGGTTTGACTCCCGTCATTGCTCGGGTCGCCGACACAGAGACTTCGACGTGTCGCGGATGAGTCTTTTGTACGCTGGTCGTAACAGGCTGCCTACTAGCAGAACTGCTAGGTTGCAAGAGACGGGCGGTCGGCTAGCGTCAGCGTGCAACCCTGGAGGGCTGGCGTCATGGCTCACTCAGCATCTGCAACTCACTGGGAAACTCGATCAGCGGTAACGGCAGGATGACGTGGCCTTTGAAAGTGCCGAAACCCGCCATGTCGTATTGCGCGATGATGCAGACGAACCGCGCATCGGCACTCGGCTGCGCGTGATAGAGGCCTGGGGCATCCGCATCCATCTGCCCTGGCCCGTCGAACGCGATGAGCCATTCCACATCCTTGGTGATATCCAGGCCATTGAACTCGGTCTTGAGTTGTATCTGCCCCGCCGACAGTTGGCCTGCATCGGTCACTGGCGATACGGTGAGGGCCGGATTCTGCTGCTTGACCAGCATGCAGGCCGATCGTGATTGCCCCTCGCAGGTCGCCACGACTTCGTCCAGTACATAGGTTTCCCTTTGCACTCGATCCCCAGCGACATAGGTGTACTGGCCATCTTGCTGCTCGATCGTGCCGCTGCCAGGCCCCGGACGCCTGACCGTTACCTCGACGCGGCCCTGCCCCAGAACCCCCAGACCCAGGTCGACCCGTTCATTGGGATCGCAAACGCTGATCAGCGGATTGATCGTCAGGGGGTTGGCCACCACCGTCACCAGGGCCGCGCTGCGAAAGTTCGTCGCCGGGTCCGTCGCGGTGACCCGCACCCGGGTGAAGCGGCCATCGATCTGCCCGGCTTGCGGGGCCTGGTACAGGCCGGTGGAAGGGTCGATGCTGCCCGGGTTGCGTGCGCTGCGGCGCAGGTCCTGCACCGTCCAGCGCAGGCCGCTGACGGCCGGTTGGGTCTGGAATGCATGGGAAGCCCCCGCCGCCAGCAGCGGCTCTGGCGTGGTGATTGCAAAATGGGTTTGTTGCGGGCTGATCCGGCCGAAGAAACCGACATCGCCGGGAGAATGAACCTCGTTGCCGACAATGGCATTGCCAAAATGCAGTTCAATGTTTTCTTCGACAAACTCTCTTACCGAAAACGTTGAGGGAAAATGACGCTCGAATGCTTCCTTGATTGCATTTTCAAACTCGGGACCGTCTATAATTCTTTTCGTGGCCGCAGCCGTGATCGCGGCACTCTGACTTTCTACATACTGTATGAAATACGCCAGCTCCTCTGGTTCCAAGCCTCCACGACTGACTTTTGAAGAGGATACCCATTCGCTGGGCGAACCTGACTCATCGGTATAGGCCTCATACTTGAATGATTTCAGCCTGATCTCTCCACCATCACTGCTGTCTACCAACTCATAATTCGCAAGAATGGACAGGTTGTAGTGCTGAGAGAAATCCCCGGAAAAATATTCGACATACATCGGTGGATCACTATCTTCCACACGGTAAAACTTGATGGGTATCTGACCACGAGCACGCAGCCGGGCCGTCACTTCCTGCCCTTTGACTTCCAACACCAACGCATTAGCCAAGGGTATCGAAAAACTGTCGAACCCAAAAATAATATTTATCCAGGCTATCCCGGAAGGAAAAGCAAATTCGAAACGTTCTGTAAATCGCTGATTCGGAATATCAAACTTTCCTCCGGTCGAGGTCGCCAAAATCAGCTCATTGTCCTGATCGAAGACGTAGGAAAAATCATCATCTCCCATCAATTCACCGAACGATTTGAGCAACTGCGCCATGATCACCCGCCCCCGGCTGAGCAATACCGTGGCGGAATAGTCCTTGCCCGCGTCCTTCGGAATCAGGTAGCGAAAACCGCTGCTCGCACCCGGAAAGCCACCTTCGTGCCGGCCCTTCATGCGCACGAAGGCCAGGATCGCCCCCTCGCCCGCTGCCCCACCCTGTTGTGTACGAAGACCAAAGGATTCCGGCTGCATCATCGGGTTGGTGCCCTCCTTGATCTCCCCCATGACCCAGATACGTTGATCATCGGGCAGTTGCTCGAACAGCAGCTTGAAAAACCGGCCACCCTCGAGCTGCTCCAGCTGGGTCTTGGCGAAGGTCAGGCGAAAATCGCTGCTTTGCTTAAGGTCCAGACGGATGCGCCGGTCACCGGCGATCTGCCCCGGCACATCGGCCAGCAGCAGGTCCAGGTACAGGCGCGGGCCTTCGCTGGGGGTATACTCGGAAATCCGGGTCACCGCCCAGTGGTTGATGACTCGAAGCAGCGTCAACTGACTGCCTTCGACAATCGCCATCTCGAGATTGGCCCGGGAGTTGTCGAGCCCGGTGTCTTCAAAGAACAAACGCGGCACATCCAGGGTGAAGTTGCTGATGGCCTCCATGACATTATTGCCGCTGGTGGGGATGAAACCGCCAATCCCCGACCAGTAGGAAACGCCCTGGTCGAAGTGCTCGATGTATTGCTGCAGCAGCAGGGTATTGGTGGCATCGCGCTGTAACGCGATAATCGCATCCCAACCGAGCATGCGTTTTTCATCTTTCAACCAAGCCAATAATTCAGCTTTTGTATAAGTCGACGCCACCATGACCGTAGCTCCGTTATGATAGGGAACCCCACTTGAATAAGCGACTTCTACGCCTGGCCCAGCCCGGTGCCTACTAGTAGAACTGCTAGGTTTGTCCCGCCAAGCGATCTGTTACCGTGGATAACGAAGATTCGCCAATTATCGTTCCCATGTTCTCAACGAAACTTCCATACGGTTTAAAAACGGGCTGAAGTGTACTCGTCGGCGATATCGAGAGTGTTGGTCCGCGATCAATACAGAGGCTTACTTCCATGAGCAGCTCCACTTCCCTCCATTCGTCGGCACTGAATTTCATGCAGGCGATACAGAACGGTGTCGACCCGCGTACCGGGCAATACCGGATATCGCTCGACCTTTCGGAACTGCAAGCGAACCAGTTGCGCGGCCCGGCCTTTCCCCTGTCCCTGGCCTTCAGCGCGCTCAATCGCGAAGACCGTGGCTACGGCACCGGCTGGACTCTGCAACTGTCGGAGTACGCGCCGACGAGCCGGGTACTGTCTCTCTATACCGGCGAGTTGCATATCGTCACCGGCAACGGCGCCAACGACGAACTGCTGATGCAGGCCAAGAAACTCGACAGTTTCCGCTTCTACAACTACCCGGCATCCGAACTGGGCAAGCGTCGCTACAAGGTGGTGCACAAGGACGGTCTGGTAGAAGTACTGGAGGAACATGGCCGCAACGAAATCATCGCCGTACCGGTGGAGATCCACTCGCCCCTGGGGCACAAGTTGACGCTGAGCTATGCACTGTTCAACAGCCAGCATCCCCGGCTCGAATCGATCAAGGATGAGAACGGCACGCCCATTCTCGAGATCAGGCGCGATACCGGTAGCCTCACCCTGGACCTGCATCCCGGCAGCGGCCCCAGTGGAGGCCCCCTGGCCCGCTACGTGCTGGGTTTCGATATCGGCACCGAGAACCACGTACGCAGTATCACCCTGCCGGCCGATAGCACGGGACAAACCGGTACCTGGCGCTTTGACTACGACTACCGCCATGAACACCTTGTCATCGTCGCCGTACAGAACCCGCTGGGTGGCAGCGAGAGCATCACCTACGGCGAAGACCACGCATTCCCCAACAGCGCCACGCGCAAACTGCCCAGGGTCACCCGGCACGAGCAGTATCCGGATGGCGATCCACAGAACCCCGACAAACTGGAAGTGCACTACAGCTATTCAGCGGACGGAAAGAACTTCCTGGGCAATACCCTGCCCATCAGTTGGAGCGGTACTTACCACGATCCGCTGATCTATCAGATGGCCGACTACATCTATGAAACCACGCAGACCCACTATCGAGGTGGAATTCCCGTGCGCAGCACCCTGCGCCAGTTCAACCGGTTTCATTCGCTCACCCTGGAACGCATCGAGCAGGGTAATACGATCCAGGAGACCCAGACAGACTACAACCTGGTCGGCGGCTCGGTCGTAGCCCAGCCGACGACCTACCAGTTGCCCATGAAAGTCGTCACCCGCTGGCGCCTGAAGAACGATGCCACGCGCCATCGCGAGGAAACCGAAAGCTTCGCCTACGACACTTCGGGCAATGAACTGAAACATACCCAGGCCAATGGCCAGATCAGGACCAGCAGCTACTTCCTCGCAGACGGCACCGAGGCCGACTGCCCGAGGGACCCTTATGGGTTTGTCCGCAAGCTCCGCAGCAGGACCATGAGCCCGGCAGTGTCCAGCGACTACGATGCCGCGCCCACCCTTAAGACATACTGCCGCTATATCGAGCAACAACCGCTGAGCGACAGCCGGCAGCCGCCCGTCACGGTGCTGGAAAGCGAAACCCTGGTGCAGGTGCATAACCCGGGCACGGCCCAGGAACGGGAAGAAACCCTGCAACAAACGCGCTTTGAATACCATGACGCGCCTGCTGATCGCTTTCTTCACGGCCAGCCCCGGCAACAGGCGATCACCCTCAATGGCATGACCACCCGGACCCGCTTCCACTATGAAGTAGTGAGTGGCGGCGGCGTGCCCGAACCAGCCAGGCAGACCATGGAAATCCTGACCACCGATTTCGACGCGGCCAGCAGCACCACGATCCAGCAGCATGCGCTGCTCACCGGCTGGCTGCTGCTGGAACAGTCGAATGAAACCCGGATCCGCTACGAGTACGACAACCTGGGTCGACTCACCCGCGAAACCACAGCCCCAGGCACCGCCTTCGAGGCCTCTCGCCAGTATTCGTACAGTTTGTCCGGCGGGCTGGGCAAGTTCGGCAGCCAGACCATCGTCAGTGCCCGCGAGATCACCACCCGAACCGTGTTCGACGGCCTGGGTCGAGCGTTTTACGAGGAGCGCGACCAGGTCCACGAGAATAACCAGGGACGGGTCGAGCCAATCTATGGCGCCCGTTTCGACGGCCTGGGCGACCTGATCGAAGAGACGCTGTGGGACTATTTCGAAGAGGATAAACAGGCCTATGTCACCCGCTACCAGTATGACGACTGGGGCCGGCAATCCTGTGTCATCGACTCGGCGGGGGTCGAACAACATACCGACCTCAATCCCATCGGCGATCCGCTGAAATGGATCCGGGGGCCGATCCAGACCACCTGGCAGCAGAGCCCCGGGGCCAGGCCGTTGATCAGCGGCAAGAGCGAAACCTGGTTGAACCTGTTCGAAAAACCGGTGGAAGTGCACAGCCAGGATGCCCAGGGTGCAAGGCTTTCCAGCCGCAGCTTCCGCTATGACGGGCTGGGCAACTGCACCCGGCAGACCGATGAAAAAAAACGTGTGACCCGCTTCAGCTACGACCCCTGGTTGCGCATGCTCAGTACCACCCTGCCGGACAACACCACGGTGCGGCGCGCCTACGCAGAACATAGCCAGGCCGACTTGCCGACCCGGCTCAGCGTGCTGCGGGGAAGCGAGGAAACCGAAATCGGCACCCAACATTTCGACGGCCTGGAACGCCTTACCTGGACTCAAACCGGGCCCTACCGGGAAAGCTTCTTCTACCAGGGCGAACAGCTACAGCCCCATGAACGCATCACCGCCGCGGGCGAGTCGATCACCTATAAGTACAACCTGCAATTGACCGACGAACCCGAACGGCGCGAGGCCCCGGAAGAGTTGTCCACCTACGTCCACGACCCCCTCAGTGCCCTGCTGACCGCGGCGGAGAACTCGCAGGGTAAAAGGACCTACCGCTACTACCCGGATAACCGGTTGCGCCACGAAAGCTGGACCGACTCCCAGGGCAAGACCTGGGAAACCGAGCATGTCAGCTCGCTCAACGGATCACCGATCCGCCGCATCGACCGCAACGGCTCCAGCGAGTTCGTCAGCGAATACCACTATTACGGCGACGGGCGCCTGAAACTTATCGCCCAGGGTAACTTGCAGGCCAGCTTCCACTACGACCGCCTGGGTCGGCTCGAAAGCAGCACCACCACCGATACCGCCGCCGGCAGCCACCTGGTCACGACCCTGGGGTATGACGAACAGAACCGCGAGATCCTGCGCACCCAACAATTGGACGGCCACCCCACACGCCGGCTCGAACAGCACTGGGATATCGACGGGCAACTCGGCAGCCGCCATCTGCAGCTCGATGACGGCCAGGGCAACCTGACCAGCCTGCTCAAGGAAACCTTCTTCTATGACCAGCGCGGGCGCCTGGAAGTGCACCGCTGCTCCGGCCTGACCCTGCCCAAGGGCGAAGACGGTCGCGCCATCAGCGAACAGGTCTATGTATTCGACCCGCTGGACAACATCACCCTGCGGCTGACCCGGTTCGCCGACGGTACGGACGAGATGTGCGAATACCACTACCGCAGCGACGATCCCTTCCAACTGACCGGTATCAGCCGCAGCCTCGATGGCCAGGCGGTGCAACGGCAGGACTTCGAGTACGACGCCAATGGCAACCTGCTCAACGACCTGCAGGGGCAACGGCTGTATTACGACAGCCAGAACCGCCTGCTGGAGGTTCGCGCCGCCAACCAGCAGCCCGTGAGCCAGTATCGCTATGACGGCCACGACCAGTTGCTGGCTTCCCAGGAGGCCAACCAGGAAGAAATCCTGCGTTTCTACCAGGGCGGGCAACTGAGCCATCTGGTGCAGGGCGACCGGCAAACCCACTTTCTCGAGAACCTGGGTCAGCAGCAACCCGGCGACCCCGACCAGACCCTGCTGCTGCTCAGCGACGGCAATGGCAGCGTGCTCGGAGAAGGCCAGAGCGGCCAGTTGCGCACGGCGGTCTATAACGCCTATGGCGAACGCAGCAGCGACGAAACGCTGCTCAGCCTCAAGGCCTTCAACGGCGAGCTGCGCGAAGCGGCCAGCGGCTGGTATCTGCTGGGAAGCGGCTACCGGGCCTACAACCCGCAACTGATGCGGTTCCATAGCCGCGATAACCTCAGCCCATTCGGCTCAGGCGGCCTGAACCCCTATTGCTACTGCCTGGGCAACCCGATCCTGATGACCGACCCCACTGGCCACGCCTCATCCACGGGCCGCACGCGCGTACCGAACGAAGACGAGCCCCCGTACGGCGGCCGGATCCGCCGAAAAAGAACTGGATTGGCGTGATCATCGGCGCGGCCATGGTAGCGGTCTCCTTCGCGGTCGCGATAGGCACCCTGGGCAGCGCCACACCGGCCGCGGTGATAATCTCGGCAGTGGGCGTAGGGATGGCCGCCGGTGCCACGGTTTTCGAGGCTGTGGGTGTGGAAACCAGGAATGAGACCTTTAGCAAGGCCGCCTTTGGGATGGGAATAGCCTCAGCGGTTCTCAGTGTTGCCCATATAGCGGTGGCTGGGCTGGCAAGCACCGTCATGCGGGGCTCCGCCTCAGGCTACCGCTCCACCTCGGGCTTCAGTTGGTTGCTGGGTCATCAAGGAAGCTTTAGCCCAAAAATGCCAACAATAGTGCCAGAACCCGGCATTACAATACCAAGAGCGCAACCAATCAGTGCTGGTCTAGCTCAGCCTGCTTCGGCGGCTCCAATGCCAGCCCCAACGCCAATAGTACGGTCTGCTACTGCTCCTGCTCCTGCTCCTGCTCCACCTCCGGGGGCAGAGAACCTGCGACCACTTCATTCATCACCGGCTCAGCCCCAATCTACGCTAGACCAGATGATGGTGGCAGTTTCAGCAAAAAATCGAGGATACAACATAAAAGAATCAGTAACTATTGCGAATGCAATGTCTACAGAATCCCATTTGGTTAAGAACCACCTTGTAAGGACTATGGTGTCCTCGGTGTAGTAGTGCCTCATCCCCTTCCTTGAAGCTACACACAACGGCAATTGCCGTTGTGTGTAGCTTTCCCGCGTTTCTCTCACTATGAGAACTCTCTCATATCCCCCGCCCCCCCCCTCCCTAGACTCCCGCCCCGAGACACTTCCCTACAACACCGGCCTCTCAGTATCGCAGTGCACCCCGGGAGTCTCGCCTTACCCCCAAAAACGCCGGGCACTGCGCAGCAACAGGATCAGCATCGATGAAAACACCCTTGATCGCCCTCTCCCTCGGCCTGGCCGCCAGCCTGGCGGGCACACAAGCTTTCGCCAACACCGGCACCATCAATTTCGAAGGCAAGATCACCAGCAGCACCTGCCCGATCGAAGTGGTCAACCCCGAGGACGGCTCCATCAGCAACCAGGTCAAGATGGGCAGCGTCGACGCCGGCCGCTTCACCGCCCCGGCCAGGAATACCGTGGCAAGTCCTTCGCCCTGCGCGTCGGGGACGCCTCCGCCTGTGGCGGTACCGCGGCGGAAGTGACCTTCAACGGCACCGCCGACCCCAGCGGCAACTACTTCTCCGTGGGCTCCGATCAGGATCCGAGCGTGGCCAAGGGTGTGGCCATCGTGATCCGCGACAAGACCGGCAGCTCGGTCGCCCCCGGCGGCACCTCTGCCGAATACGACCTGAACGCCAGCGGCCCGACCGACATGCTGTTCAACGCCTACTACCGCCGTACCGCCCCGGCCGGCAGCAGCGTGCTGCCCGGCAGCGCCTCGGCCGACGTGCTGTTCGTCGTCGCCGTCAACTGACCGGCCATTACCGCGTTCCCTGGCGGCGACGGCCAGCCGCGCCTGAACCTCGATCAAGCCAGGGCACTTCACGCTGTATTTCAGGCGCGAACCTCGCGCCTGTTCCAGAGGTACTGATCCATGCTCGGTTTCATTCCCCAGGTGGCGTCCTGGCGTCTTGCCGCCGGCGCCGGCACGGCCCTGTTGCTGCTGGCCTCGCACATCCCGTCCAGCCAGGCCGCCCTGAGCCTGAACGCCACGCGCGTGGTGTTCGACAGCGACAAACGCAACGTCTCGCTGATTGTCAACAACCCCAGCCAAAGCCCCTACGCGGTGCAGACCTGGGTCAACACCGCCGCAGACGACACCACCACCGCCGTGCCCTTCATGCCATCGCCGCCGATGTTCCGGCTCAACCCCGGCAAGGAGCAGCAGGTTCAGATCAATGGCCTGCCCAATAGCCTGCCGACCGATCGCGAGTCGCTGTTCTACTTCAACGTCCAGGAAATCCCCCAGGCCAGCGGCGTGCAAGGCAATGTGCTGAACATCGCCCTGCGCACCCGGATCAAGCTGTTCTACCGGCCCGTGCAGCTCAAGGAAAAACCCGGTAGCCGCCTCAAGGACCTGCAGTGGTCGGTCCGGCCCATCAATGGCAAACCGCACCTGCTGGTGCATAACCCGACGCCCTTTCACGTGTCGTTCAACCGCATCGAGTTGAGCGGCAACGGCCAAGTGGAAACCCTGAACAATCCGGCCATGGTCGAGCCGCTCAAGCAACAGCACTTCGCCCTGGATACGGTGAGACCGGCATCCGGCCTGCGCGTCAGCTTCAACGCCATCAATGACTACGGGGCCGTCAGCGCGCCCTTGCATGCGCCCGTGCAATCGACCCCCTGAGGCACGCCCTCCTGCCCTGCGTGAAAGCCATCATGACTCCATTCTTCCGAGACCGGCGGCCAGTCTGGCGCCGGCGTCTGCGTTACCTGCTGCCCGTGACCGGCGGTAGTGCCCTGTGGTTGGCCAGCCAATGCGCGCTGGCGGAACCGCCCATCGAGTTCCAATCCGGTTTTCTGCACCAGCACCCGGGATATGCCCACGAGGCCGGCAGCCAGGCACTCAAGGCGCTGGGCCAGCAGAACGACCTGGGACCGGGACGCTACCGGGTCGAGTTGCTGATCAACCAGCGCCCCGCCGGCAGCCGGGAACTGGACTTCAGCCTGGACCCCAAGGGCAACCGCCTGCTGCCCTGCCTGTCCGCCGAGTTGCTCGGCACACTGGGCGTCAAACTCGACAGCCTGGCCGAAACCGCGCCTGCACCAGGCGGCTGCGTCGAGCTGGCCCGGGTCATTCCCGGCGCCGACAGCCACTTCGAAGGCAGCCAGCTGCGCCTGGAAATCTCCGTTCCACAGATCGCCATGCGCCGCGACGTCATCGGCTATATCGCACCGGAGCACTGGGAGACCGGCATCAATGCCGCCTTCGTCAACTATCAGCTCTCGACCCAGCAGAGCCGACACCGCCTGGGGGGCTCCAGCCACAGCGACGACCTCTACCTCAACGGCGGCGTGAACCTCGGCGCCTGGCGTCTGCGCGGCAATCGTTCGCTGCGCCTGGACGACCAGGGGCGGCGGGAATGGAACAGTGCCTACAGCTATGCCCAGCGCGACCTGCCCGGCCTGAATGCGAACCTGACCCTGGGCGACACCTTCACCAGTGGCGATATTTTCAAGAGCCTGGCGTTTCGCGGGGCCATCATCGCCTCCGACCAGGACATGCTGCCGGACACCCTGCAAAGCTACGCGCCGATCATTCGCGGCACCGCCCAGAGCCGCGCCAAGCTCGAGATCCTGCAGAACGGCTACCCGATCTACTCCACCTTCGTCAGCCCCGGCCCCTATGAAATCGATGACCTCAGCACCGTGGCCAGCAGTGGCGAACTGGAGATCGTGCTGACCGAGGCCGACGGCCAGGTCCAGCGTTTCACCCAGTCCTATTCCACCTTGTCCAATCTGCTGCGCGAAGGGGTCTGGCGCTACAGCACAGCCATCGGGCGCCACAACGCCATCGGCTTCGACTCGGACGCGCCACTCTGGCAAGGCACCCTGGCCGTCGGCACCGGCTGGAGCTCGACCCTCTACGGCGGCCTGATGGGCAGCGATTTCTATCGCGCCGGCAACCTGGGCGTGGCCCGTGACCTGGGCTCGTTCGGCGCCCTGGCGCTGGACCTGACCCACTCCAGCGCGACCATCGACGCCCCGGCGACAGGCAAGGTGCAGGGGTTGAGCTATGCGATGAAATACGGCAAATCGTTCCAGACCGGCACCAACCTGCGCTTCGCCGGCTATCGCTACTCCACCGCCGGCTACCGCGACTTCGAGGAGGCCGTGCGCGAACGCGAACGCGATACCCGCTTCATCGGCAGCCGGCGCAGCCGCCTGGAGGCCAGTGTCTACCAGAAGGTCGGCCGGCAGAGTTCCCTCAACCTGACCGTGTCGCACCAGGATTACTGGCAGACCCACTACACCCAGCGCCAGTTTCAATTCGGCTTCAACACCCACCATCGTGGCGTTTCCTATAGCGTCTTCGCACAACAATCGCTGAGCGAAAGGCCCAATACCCGGGTGGGCGAGCAACGCCAGTTCGGTCTGAGCGTGTCGCTGCCACTGGATTTCGGCTCGTCGAGCATGCTCTCGTTCGACCTGCAGAACAGCGCCGGCCGCTCCAGCCAACGCAGCAGCCTGAGCGGTCAGGCCGACGACAACCGGATCAGTTACCGCACCAGCGTCAGCCGCGATGCCCATGACCAATACAACACCGCGCTGTCGCTGGGCTATCAGGGCGCCTCGGGCAACATCGGTGCCGGCCTGACCCAGGGCAGCAATTACCGCAACGCCTCGCTCAATGCCAGCGGCGCGCTGTTGCTGCATGCCGACGGCCTGGAAATGGGGCCCTATCTGGGTGAGACCGCGGCCCTGGTCGAGGTGCCGGATATCGCCGGCATCGGCGTGCAGAACGCCGCCGGGGTGATCACCAATGATCGTGGCTTTGCCCTGGTGCCTTATCTGCGCCCCTATCGCGCCAACACCCTGAGTCTGCAGACCGACCAGTTGGGCCCGGAGGTCGAGATCGACAACGGCACGGCCCAGGTGGTGCCGCGCCGGGGCGCGGTGGTCAAGACCCGGTTCGCGGCGCGCACGGTCAACCGCCTGTTGATCACCGCCCTGACCGCCCAGGGCAAGCCACTGCCGTTCGGCGCCCAGGTCAGCGATGCCCACGGCAATCCACTCGGCACGGTCGGCCAGGCCGGCCAGGTGCTGCTCTCCATCGACCCGCAGGCTCAGCGCCTGGAAGTACGCTGGGGCGAGGACAACGGCCAGGGCTGCCCACTGTGGCTCGACCCGCAACAGCTGGAACAGACCCAGGGCTACTACGTGCAGACACTGACGTGCCAGACCTCGGAACCGACCGCCCCTTCAACGCAGGAAACGACATGAACCGATCGATACGAAAACTGCTGGCCGCCCTGCTGCTGGCGGCCGGCGGCCAGGCCGGGGCGGCCTTCGCCGGCAACGACAGCTGCTACTGGGAGATCGGTAGCGGGCCTCTGGCCTTCCAGGCGCAACTGGGTACCCTCTACGTTCCCCTGAATGCACCGCAGGGCAGTGTCATCGGCACCTTTGCCCGGCACACCTTCAGCAGCGGCGGCAGCTCGCAGTTGGGGTGCCGGATCGAAACCCCCGGCGTGGTGCTGAATTTCCAGGCACGGCCCAGTGTCGCGCTGTTCCCGGGCGACTTGCCGCCGGTCAATGGCGAGGATCTGAACGGCAAGGTATTCAATACCAATATTCCGGGCGTCGGGGCCTTTATCAAACTGGGATTCCCCTTCGACGGCAGCGGCCTGAACACCTTCATCCCGGTGGACGGCCGTCCGGTGGCGCCGTTCGACGCCTATCAGGACCAACCCACCGGCCACTTCGCCTTTTCCCTGCAGAGCCTGCGGGCCTGGGTCACCCTGATCAAGACCGGCCCGATTCCCGCCGGTCCCCATTCGCTGGATGGCAGCGAACTGTTCAGCGGCCAGTTCAGCGGCGTGGGCAAAGGCTTCAGTTTCGCCGCCCAGGGCACGGTGATCCAGGCTCAGTGCGGCACCACCGGCAACCCGGTGAGTGCCGACCCGGTACGGCTGGGCGAGTGGGACGCGGCCGACTTCAGCGGCCCGGGCTTTGGCACCCCGGCGGTGTCGTTCTCCATCACGCTCACCGGTTGCGAGGCCGACCCCGAAGACGAGAACGTCGCCATGGCGACCATCAGGCTCGATGGCGTTCGCGGCTCGCAACCGATCGACGAAGACCGCGGGATTTTCAGCCTGACCAGCGACTCCAGCGCCTCGGGGTTCGGCATCCAGGTCCTGCGCGGCGATGGCGTGACCCCGGTGGCCCTGGGCACCGAGGTGCCCATGACGCCGATCAGGCCCGGCACGACGGTGCTGGACTTCATGGCCCGCTTCTACCAGACCGAGGCTCGGGTGGAGCCCGGCAATGCCAGGGGAGCGCTGAATTTCACCATCACCTACCGCTAGAAACAGGTATCGGGCGTGTCAGGCGGTCAGCGTCGGAGTCGGATAGGGAAAGTCATACCAGGTCGCCTTGTTGTCGAAGCTGACGTACGGGCGGATCTCGAGCATTTCACCTATCTTGAAACGCTGCAGTGTAGCTTTCGAGATAGTGCCCGCCGGCACCGTCCCGGACGCGGGGACTGAAGCGGCCTCCAGTACCGTGATGGTTTCCTGCCCGCCGCCGGCGAGCAGCCCTATGACCCTCACCCGCAGGAATTGTGAGGTCGACAGGTACTTCCAACTGCCCAGGGTAAAGGTCGCCACGCCCCCGTCGACAATGCTCGAAAGCGGCAGCCGGTCGTTCGTGACCTTGTCGCACTGGATCATCGGCAGGTCGGTCAGGCTGGAAATGCTCAGTTGATGGACGGCGGAGGGCAGCGGATCGGGACGGCTGGGCACGCTGACGGCAAAGGAGACGGGAATGGTCTTTTTCAGATTGCGCGCGATGTATTCCCTTGGAATACGGTATTCGCGACCGCCGACGGTGGTCGGCGTGTCCGCCTGATAGAAACCGAAGGAACCCGGTTCGCCAAACAGCACCGCCGCGGTTTCATCCTCCGAGATCAGCGCATTTTGCGGGATGATCACGATGGCGCCATTCAGCACGACGTCGGCGGGGTTGGGGTTCAGTTGACTGGCCTGGGGACTGCCCGTGGCTTCCTTCACTCGGGGGTAGCTCAGGTCACGGGGTATTGGCGCGGCCTTGATATCCAGATCGACCCGCGCCGACAACTCGCTGCGATTGCCCGCGCGGTCCTCGACCCGATAGCGCGCATAACCTTCGCGGTCACCGAAATCGCGAAACGCCCGTCCCGGATACACCGCTTCCAGTACGGCAGGGACCGGATCAGGCACGGTCAACTGATCGACCCTCAGTTGATCCGGCTCGCCCGTTCCGGTTCTTTCATTCAGGTACCAGGTGATGACATCGCCCGGTCTGGGCCCGCCAGCAAGCGCATCGTAAGGGGGGATGATCGCCTTGACCTCATCGTTGTTTTCCGGACGCGCCAGGTAGGCGGCGGTCACGCCATTGAGGCGGATCTCGTCGGGGAAAATCGGTTTTTCGTCGGTCTGGTTCAACAGCGGCTTGGTTTTATCGATGGTCAGCGTGAGCTTCTGCGAGTCGAACTTCTCGCCGTTGGCCAGGGTCAGCTCATACATGACTTCATGCTGACCTTCGCCAAAGCCCTCCACCGGCGCCTCGAAGACCAGGTCCGTCTCCGGGACCGGAGCCGTCCATTGCCGGAAGCCAAATTCCGAACGGTCCCATCTGAGTCGCACCGACTCCGGGGTTTGCGGGGTCGGCACGGAGTTACCCCACATGGGGACGATAATCGTCAAAGGCCGGGTCAGCGCCGAAATCGGTAGCAGGTTTTCCTCGCCATTCGGAATGTCCGGCAGCGCGTCCGGAGCCCGCGGAGCCTTCGGTTCCTGGACCTGCTGGAGGGGGGAATGGTTTTTCGAACGCTTGGACTTCGACATTATCGCTCTCCTCGCCCCGGACAGGCAGCCGGGTATAGTGAACCTGACCGCCTGCGCCTTGACCTGTGAAGCTGTTGAACGCCCTGCCGCACGACTACTCAGGTGCGGATCGTCGTTTGCCCGCCGTGGTTTGCACCAGGCCGACCCGGCACTGCCTTACCACTTGTACTCGACGCCCAGATTCACGCCCCACGGCTGCTTGACCTGATTGCCATGGCTGTAGTCCAGGTCGGCATGCATCTGCACCTTGTCGCTGACCTTCATCGTCGCACCGCCACCCAGGGCCAAGCGCGAACCGGAGAGGTCGTTGTTGAAGGTGGTGTTGTTGACCCGCACGTCGTTGCGCTTGACGAACTCGTTGACCACCGCGGCCTTGAGATAGGGCTGCACGACCTGCCCGTCGCCCAGGTCGATATCGCGCCCGAACGTGGAACCCAGGGTGCCCAGCAGCGAACGGCCATGGTCGCCATGGGCCGTCATGCCATTGTCCAGCGCGTAGGACTTGCCCTGTACCGCCAGGGCCGCGACCTGGGCATAGGGCTCGACGAAATAGCCATCGTCGAGCTTGATATGCCGGCCGAACTCCAGGGTGGTGCCCACGCCGGTGGTGGCGTAGTTGCCCTTGGCCTTGGCGCCATCGCTGAGGCTGACGCTGGACGCGTTCTGGAAACGGTTGAGCTTGAGCACACCGTCGAAGTAGTAGCCGCTGTCGGCATCGAGCCAGGTGGCATAGGAGCCGATGTAGTAGCTGTCGACCTCACCGGTGGTGCCATGCTTGATCTGCAGGTCGGAACGGCTGTAGCCGCCCAGCAGGCCGACCACCCACTGGCCATCGCCCAGGGCGGGCAACGGCGTGTCGACACCGAAGCTCAGGCCATGCTGGGTCTGCTTGTAGGCCATGCCCGAGTCGGCGGAGACATCGAAACGGTTGCCATAGGCGCGCATCCAGCCACCGGTCTGGCCGTTGTTCATGCGCACCTCGCCCATGCGGCTGCGCAGGGTGCTCAACTCGCCATACCAGGCGGTGCGCGAGGCGTCGAACAGCGAGAGGATCGAGTCGGTACCGGGGCTGATGACCTTGCTCGAGGCATCCAGGTACCAATCGTTGGCACCGACCTTGATCAGGTCGTAGGAAAAGATCCCGAGGTCGACCCGGCCATTGAGCAGCGAGAACGACGCATCGCCGGCGGCGGCACGCACCACATGGATCTGCTTGTCGGACAACGGGTCGGCTCCGCTGCTGGCCACATCCAGGGTATGGCTGCCGGTGGCGGTGCCGGTGATATCCAGGAAGTCGGTACGGCCCGTGGCGAAATCGGTGTGCATGATGAAGTTGCCATTGCCGCTGAGGTTCTCCACCGACAGGGTGTAGAAGCTGCCCGGCTGGCCGAACTGCACCGAGCCGCCGCTCATGGCCAGGTTCTTCAGCTCGCCGTCCTCGACCATGATCCACTTGCCCTGGCTGTTGAGCGTCAGGGTGTCGACGTTTTGCAGGCGTCCGGTCAGGGTCGCAGCGTTCTGCAGGGTCACATTGGCGATGCTGCCTGCCTCGGCCACCACGTCACCGACCAGAGCGCTGTTGCTGACATCGAGATTCGCCTTGGCACCGTCGATCACTTGCAGCAGGAGGCCGTTACTGCCCACCAGCGTCGCGCCATTGCGGACGTTGATCGTCGACTCGTTGTTGCCTCCGGGGTTGTTGACCAGGATCGCCGCCCCGCTGAGGCCTTCGACATGGGTGCCATCGAGCGTCACCTGGGAACCGTTGGAGCTGCCTGCGGTATCGCCGAGGAGAAGTCCGTTGCGCCCGCCGGTGATCGAACCGCCGGTTGCCTGCAGGGTGCCGCCGAAAACCTGCACGCCATCGCTGGTGGCGCCGGACACCACGCTGTTGTTCAACACCAGGCTGCTGAGCCCACTCACCAATGCGCCGGCGGTACCGCCCGCCAGGACACTGTCACTGACGATGGCCGTGGAACCGTTCCCCCCGTCTCGCCGACAATCAGCGCGGTTCTATCACTGGTCACCGTGCTGCCGGCGGCGATCCTGGCGGTGGCGCCCCCTATCAGGGCAACGCCGGTCGCCGCCCCCCGCTGACTTGAGTACCGCCAAGGTCAAGGCTGGTCCCCACATCCGCGCTAATGCCGAGGGTCGAGGCGCCTGTCGCGGTGAGTACCGAAGTGCCCACCAGGCGATAGCTGTCCGGGGCGGTCGTGTGGTCGATGGTCAGATTCTCGTTGATCAGATCCCGCGCCTGAGCGGCGTTGCAGAACACCAGCAACGGTATGAACGTCAATGCGGCGGCCTTGCTCCATGAACAACGACGCCATAGGGAACGACGGGCCGGCGAACTGATCGCACGCACCAGTGGATTGAGGTTGAGCACAGAACCGACCGGCATAACGCCATCTGAAAATTGAAAATTCATTGATTTTTAAACCATCGTCACACCCAAAAGGAGGAAAAAGCCTATAGATTCATTAGCTACTGATATGTAGGAATATTCCTGATAGAGTTAGGAAAATTTCCGATTAAAAACGCCGACCCTATACAAAAACAACAGCCAGAGCGGTTATCCACTCTGGCTATTCAAACAACTAGGGCGTCGGCTGCCTGGGCGGTATTGGGCAGGGCTCATCGGATTCGTACATGCCGACTTTAATATCGGCACATTTCGAAGTAACAGTCTCCCCTGTCTTATCCACAAAGGAGTAAGTTGCCCTTGCTCTTCCACCCGGACTGGTCGTCGGTATATAGATAGGCTTGACATAAGCGTCATAGCCAATACGCCAAACAAATCCCGTAACGGGCCAGTCCGGTCCCAAAGTGACGGGTAGCTCGTATTCTGCAGCGATTTCGCCGTCAGTGGGGTCCGAATGCTGATAAGCCACCCACTTCAATGTGAGTGTATCGCCGGGTCCAAGATCCTTGCTCAGATCCGGTATTCTCAGGCGCACAGACGGATCATCGGGGTTATTCGGGCCACCGGGTGTATAGGGTGGATCGTACAATGCAGGGCAGGCGAGGAAACCAAATTCGTTGACGCCCTCGAACTCCGGAGCATCGGGCCGATAGACCACGGCATTGACATTGACCTCCGTATAAGGCGAACGCTGCCAGTTGTCGGATGTCTTGTCCCTGATCCGATAATGGACAAGCACCTTGGGATCGTTGCCCTCATCATAGATATACTTCCAGGGTATAGTCACCGTTTCGTCTTCGCCGCCTTCATTGCCCTTGAGCGGGATATCGGCTTCCTCGACATGGTAAGCGCCCCAATAGAACTCTATGACCTTTCCAACATCGGCCGTTGTATCGTCATAAAAGGTGAACTCGAACGTCGCATCTTCCCCGTCATCCGCACGCACCAGCACATTGGGCTGGCCGGGTGTGCTCTTGCCAAAGACTTCGCCAGGCGTCATATCGGCATTGACCGGGTCGGGCCAATCGATCGGATTATCGGGGCCCGGTCCCGGGACGGAAAAGTACACATCCACCGAACTGGTGAAAGGTCCACGTGGCACCGTACCGCGCAGAAACCGGTAGCCGATGGGGGTCGGTATCCGCCCTCCGTTACTCCAATCGTACTCCTTGATCAGGACATCCTCGGGTACCTTGATCCGCTTTGGCCATGTCGGTGATGAACCGATGGGCTCCGCTGTCAACTTGCTCTGACCCCAGGTCACCTCGATATTGTCGGTCGGTTTATGGGGGGTGAACTCCTCGATAACGACATAGATACCATCAAGCGCATCGTTCTGATTGACAAAGCCCTTGGGCTGGGACTGAGGGACGCTCGGATTTTGAAAGTTGCTGGGCATCACCCCAATCGCCACACCCACCTCTGTCGGATGAGACAATGGAGTGCGGTTTCCCGCCTTATCGAACAGTGTATAAGCGACAAAGCAACCGCCATCGCCTTTGTCACGAATATAATCGACAGGAAAGTAGATCTTTCGATCGTCTGGCACTGAAACATTAGCAATGGGAAGCGGAGCATTTGGATCATTTGGATCGAATGAAGGGACTTCGGTGACCCACCAGTAGGCTATTTTGTCTTTCGGCTGATAGTCGGGATAATCGGGAATCTCCGCTTCCACGCCTGTAGGCTCCGCCGCATCCAGATCGGCATCTTCGAGTTCTGTCGGCAGTATCAACTTCAACGGTTCAGGCTCATCAGCATCGGCGTAAGGAGCTTTAGTATCGCGGATCGCCGAGAACACACCACTGTGATCCGTAGTGCCGTTGGCTAAACGAATATCATACTTGATCGAAAAAGCACCTTCGGTATCTCTCCAAACTTCAAGCGGGATATTCATTTCCAAAGGAAAACCTGGCAAATTGTTGCCATCGATGAGCCTTTTATCAACCTGTTGATACACACCATCGGATGGGTTGCGTCCCGGCGCCCAGAATAGAAACACCTCATTGTCTTCACCAGGATTTGGAGTATTGGTCCATCTCTGAATACTCACTTTCAATGCCGCATAGTTATACGGCCTGCCGATGGTGCCATCCGCAGGATCGATAACTCCGACGGGAACAGGCAGCACTGGATCTTTAGGCGTTGTGCGACCCTCCGCCAGGGTCTTACGAAACGCCTGCCGCCCCTGGGCCGCAAGCTTCTTGATATCGGAGACTGTCATGTCCTTGCACTCCTCTCGTTCGCTATCAAACCCTGTCTGCCAGGGAAAGGAATAAGATTCGGCAGTCGATCGAGACGACAGTCCACGGACACTTCGGCTTGACTCGCCCGGCCACTGGGGCCTGGACAGATTTAACGCCATGCTCAAGGATTTGGATACTGTCAGAAATGACAGGTTTTCAGCGGCAGTGGCTTTCTGACCTCAAGGCACCTGCTCCGCCCTCCGGGCTGCGCTCGAAGTAACGCCAGGTGGGTCAGCTTGCCGCCCTGGCGACGATGATCAGGCTCGGCTCGTAGATCTGCGGGCAACGGACGGCTGGGGTGTGCGGGCCGAGAGCACGGTGTACAGCGCCTTCGGGGGGCCGTGGTATATTCGCCTTCCTGCCCTCCAGCCGAAGGACCGCCAGACGGTGACCAGGAAAACCGGCATCCGCGCCCAGCAAGCCGACCAGACCCGCGCCCGTATCCTCAAGGCCGCGGTGAAGGTGTTCGCCCGCGACGGCTATTCCGGCGGAAGGGTCGAGAGCATTTCCCAGGAAGCCGAATCCAACGACCGCATGCTCTACTACTATTTCGGCAGCAAGGAACGCCTGTTCCTCTGCGTGCTGGAACACATCTACGAGCAGTTCAACAAGGCCGAAGGCAAACTGCGCCTGGAGCTCGGCAAGCCCGAGCAAGCCTTGCGTGAACTGGTCGCGTTCATCTGGAACTACTACGTCCGCCATCCCGAATTCGTCGCCATCCTGAGCATTGAGAACCTGCACCAGGGCAAGCACGCCCGGCAGTCCGGGGAACTGCGGCGACTGTCGGGAGAGGCGGTGGGCGTGTTGCGCCCGATCATCGAGGCCGGCCAGGCCCAGGGGCTCTTCCGCCAGGACCTGGACATCAAGCATGTCTACCTGATGATCGCCTCGCTCTGCTACTTCTACAATTCCAACCAGCACACCCTGAGTTCGTTCCTCGGCGAACCGTTGGCGGACAAGCATCAGCGACAGGATTGGCTGGCCTTCATCAGCGACCTGGTGGTACGTGGCGTTCTGCACTCAACTGCCGGAACGGGCGTCCCCACGAACAGGCCGGCAATCGCTACCCTTCCGAGCCCCTCCCAGACACCCCTGGTTAAGTAACCACTTACCTGGCGATAGCCTTTCCTCGCATCGCCAGGCATGCTGGGCCACCGCAATACAACAATAACTCATTGGGGCAAATCACCATGCAACGCTTTCTCAAGGGCTGCGCGCTGGCGCTGGCCGTCGGCTTGTCGACCGGTTCGCTGCACGCGGCGGACAAGGTCATTCTCGACACCGATTTCAACGTGCTCAACGACGACGGCCAGGCCTTCATCATGCTCGCGCAGTTGCATGCGCAGAAGAAAATCGACCTGCTCGGCATGACCCTGGTCAGCGGCAATGCCTGGGTCGACCAGGCACAGGTCGACGCGCTGAAGGCCGTCGAACGCATGGGCGTGGAAAAGGAGATCGGCGTCTACTCCGGCGCGGCCTACCCGCTGCTGCATGATTTCGCCACTTACCCCCAGGAGCAGGCATTGTTCGGCTCCGGCTGGCCCGGGGCGTTCAAGAACCCGCGGCCGACCTCGGCGGCGCAACTGGTGGCCCCGCCGGACGGCATGGCGACCCATACCCGACTGCGCAGCGAAACCGCCCCGCAGTTCATCATCGACAGCGTGCGCAAGAACCCCCACGAAGTGACGCTGCTGGCCATCGGCCCGCTGACCAACCTGGCCCTGGCGATCCGCCAGGCCCCGGATATCGTGCCGCTGATCAAGCGCATCGTGTACATGGGCGGGGCCATCGAGGTTCCCGGCAACACCACGCCGGCCGCCGAGTTCAACTGGTGGTTCGACCCGGAAGCGGCGCGGATCGTCCTGCGCTCGCCGATCGAACAGGTGATCTTCCCCAACGATGTCTGCGAGAAGGTCATCTTCGATGCCTCCGTCTACAAGCGGGTGATCGCCGCCAAGGGCGCGGTGCCGGAACTGTACAAGCGCGTGTTCGGACCGGAATTCGCCAAGGACCCGGGCTATCACAGCTTCACCTGGGACAGCCTGCCGGCGCTGTTCCTGACCGAGCCGGGCATCGTCACCGAATCGCGGGACCTGTGGATCGATGTCGACACCCACTTCGGTCCGGACTACGGCCGGGCGCTGGGCTACAGCAAAGGTGCACCGGTCGGTACGCAGAAGGCCAGGGTGGTGTTCGCCGTCGACCAGAAGAAGTTCTGGAACGACTATGTGTCGCTGGTGACCTTGCCGACGCCGGTGAAAAAGCCCTGATTGGCGCACGGTCCGTGTCTCCGACACCGACCGTGACCATACGGGTTCAGAAGCTCACATCCGCCGCCTTCATCACCTGCACGAAAGCCCCGTTCAGGGTCGCATTGTGATGCTCGACGATCGCCCGGGCCGAGAGCCCGGGCGTGTCCATGCAGGTATGCGCATCACCTACCAGCACCGCCTCGAAGCCCAGGTCGCGAGCCAGCCGGCAGGTGCTGTCGACACAGTACTGGGTCTTCATGCCGACGATGACCAACCGTTTCACCCCGGCGTCGTCCAGTTGCTCGGCCAACCCGGTTTCGAAGAAACAACTGGGACGGCTCTTGTCGAGCAGATGATCCGCCGCCGGGTCCAGTCCCAGCTCCGGCAAGACCTGCCAGGCGGCACTGCCCGCCTCGATCGGCGAACCCTGCGGCCCGGTGTGCCGCAGGGCGAAGATCGGTGCGCAGGACTCGCGCGCCTGCCCGACCAGCGCGGTGATACGCGCCAGCACCTGCTCACCGTCCCATGGCTTGTCCGGGCCATGGAACAGGCCGACCTGCATATCGATGATCAACAGCGCCGAGCGCTGGGAACTGTGAACCTGCATGGTGTTTCTCCTTCCTGGTGATGCCAGCAAGGGGCCGGAAACCAAAAGGCCCCGTCCATTGCTGGCGGGGCCTTGGTTCACTACGCGTCAATCACTCACACGGCAACCTCGCACCCGCCCAGGGCGGTCACGGAGGTAGAGGTGATGGTCGACTGCAGCGATATCATGTTCATGGAATCGATCATGCAACAGCGACCCGCAACCTGACAACCCCATCCCGGTCGACATTCCACGCTTGAACTTGCACGCCTCATACCGATAGTGTGCTGAACACCTTCAATCCTGCGCACGGATGCGCCATGCCTCAATCCGAACAGCTCTGCATTGTCTTCGTCCCCGCACTGGTGGTTATCCTGACTGCCGCCGAACAGAAAAAAGGTGCGCCGCTATCAGAAGCGCAAGTCCTGGAAATCCGGGACAACGCCGCCTGTATCAGCCTGCCGGTGGAGGTCGCGCAAGCCATGGACGACAGCAGGGGCTACCCGGATATTTCGGCTGAAAACTGCTGGCATGAGTGGCAGCAGCTACGGGCCGAGGTCCGGCCATGAAGGTATTCAACATCGTCCCGCATGAAGGTATCGGCCCCGCCAGGCTGGGCGCATCACGGGAGAACACCAGGCTGGCGATGACAGCCGACGGTTTCACGCTCAAGCACGACACCGAAACACAGGACTACTTCGATCTGCCAGAACTGGGGATTCAGGTCGAGTACAGCGCGGGCCAGGCCTCGTTCATCGGGGTGTCCTGCTACGCTGCGTGCCAGGTCATGTATGACGGCGTGAACGTCTTCGATACCGAGGCCGAGGAGCTGTTCGGGCGAATGGCGCGGGCCGATGGTTCAGGCGAGCATTCGCTCAATACCCACGAGCACCTGTTTCCCAGACAGATCCTCACGCTGTGGGATGCCGACGAGCAGTACGATCGCATGGGCGGTGAAGAGCGGCGGGTCTGGGCGCAGGTGGGCTTGGGCGACGCCGATTATCTCGCAGCCATCAGCAAGCAGACGCACTAGAACCGCAGACGCCAGTGCCCGTTGCGACGCAGGTCGACCACCGACAACGGCTCGATATCAATGGCGTTGAACGAGGCCGGCCCGGCCTGCAACGCATGGAGAATCGCCGCGCGAATCACGAAGGGGTGGGTGACGACAACGAAGTGCCCGTCCTCCTGGAAACTGTCGAGCCAGGCCGCCACCCGGGCGCACAGTGCGATCACCGACTCGCCCGCCGGCGGGGCCATCTCCGGATGGCTGACCCAAGCTGCCAGTGCCTCGGGGGCGTTCTCCTGCAGGTCGCTCAGGCTCAGGCCCTGCCACTCGCCAAAATCGTAGTCGCCCAGCTCCGGCACGATCTCGATCTCGCTGCCCAGCGCCTCGGCGGTCTGCCAGGCGCGAGTCTCCGGTGCACTGAGGATACGTACCGGCTTTTTCAGCCGGCTGGCCAATTCGGCAGCCTTGGCCAGTCCCTTGGGTTCGACCGGCTCATCCAGCGGGAAGCGCCCCAGACGCTGAGCCTCGGTGCGGGCATGGCAAACAACGCTGAGCCGGATCGCCATATGGACATTTCTCCCGTTCTGCCCCGCTGCGGGCACACGCCGCACGAGCACTGGTCATTATTGTAAGAATAGAAGCCGGTGAGAACCCGGCACGACGGCGCCACTGTAATCGCATTCTGGATACCGAGCGCGAGCTCCTTCCAGGCGCGGTCGTTTCTCAGACCTGACGCACAATCCCGGGAGAATTTTCAGAGGGCCGACGCCACAGTATCGGACATCTGCAACACAAAAAGGAGTCGGTCATCCCGGCTCCCTTTTTGTCTTGCAGGTGCCAAACGCTTCCATAGCGGCTATTGTGGCCTCCATGCCATTGCGCGGCATCCTCACCTGTTCCCATCATCAAGGTACTGATCGATGTCATCTTCCCGCCTGAAAAAATTCCTCGGCACCGTTGTCCTGCTCGGCGGTTTCGCCGCGACCGATTCCGCGTTCGCCCATGCCCACCTGAAAAGCGAAACCCCGGCAGCCGACAGCACCGTCAGCGCCCCGAGCGAATTGCGCCTGGTATTCAGCGAAGGTGTCGAGGCGGCGTTGACCAAGGTCGAGTTGAGCAATGGCGATGGCAAGGTCGCGCTGAAAGGCATCGCCACCGATCCGGCCGACAAAAAGGTGCTGATCGTGACCCCGGCGGCCGCCCTGAAGGCGGGCGACTACCAGGTCAACTGGCATGCGGTCTCGGTCGATACCCACAAGAGTGAAGGCAACTACGGCTTCAAGGTGAGCAACTGAGTTCATGCCGGATGCCATGGTCCTGTGTCGTTTCGTGCATTTCACCATGGTCCTGTCGCTGTTCGGGGTCTCTCTGTTCAGGCCCCTGCTGATCGGTTCGACGCCCGACACAGCGCTCGATTCACGCCTGCTCAGGGCGCGCCGCTGGATGGCCGGGCTGGCCTTGCTCAGTGCGACGGCCTGGTTGCTGCTGACCACCGTCGGCATGACCGATGACGGGGCGGACGCCATCCGCCTGCCCACCCTGCAACTGGTGCTGGGCAGCACCTTCTTCGGCCAGGTCTGGACCTGGCACCTGGGCTTGAGCCTGCTGCTGTTGATCGCCCTCGGCACCAATGCGCCGCCACGGGTCAGCCTGCTGCTGGCGTTCCTGCAACTGGCGACCCTGGCACCGGTGGGTCATGGCGCCATGCTCGACGGGCTGGGTGGGCAGTTGCTGATGTTCAATCAACTGCTGCACCTGAGCGGGGTCGGCGCCTGGATCGGTGGCTTGATGTTGCTGGCCCTGGTGCTGAGCCGCCCGGCCGGGCATGACCTCGAGCGGATCCTGCGACGCTTCAGCAATCTGGGTTATCTGATGGTCGCGGTGATCGTCGTCACCGGCCTGGTCAACGTCCGCGTGCTCACCGGGACCCTCTGGCCGACACCGTTGTTGCAGGGCTTTGCGCTGATATTGCTGGCCAAGGTGCTGGTGGTCCTGCTGATGCTCGGGTTGGCCCTGTTCAACCTGGTGATGAGCCGTCGTGGGCGCTTCACGATGCTGCGGCGCAGCGTCACTCTCGAATGGCTGTTGGGCCTTGGCGCGATTCTCGCGGTGTCGCTGCTGGGCACGCTGCCGCCCGTGCTGATGAACTGACCCGGCCATACCAGACCTTCAGGAGCCGGGCTTGTCGGGGCGCCGAACCGCCGCGAAGCTTTTGGCAACCTTGAGGGCCCCTTCGCTGGCAAGCCAGGCTCCTACAAGATCCGCGCCGGCCCACACGCCCGGCCCGCCGGCAAGATCCGCGTCGGCCTCCACACTCCGCCCCGCCTGCCGGGTCCGCGTCGGACGCCCTGACCAGTTATCGTCCTCGCGGGTAATTTGTAAAAAAACCGACTCAGATAGTCATCTATATGAATCCTTCAGGTATATTCCCTGGAAACACGTAACAAGATATTACAATAAGGGGTTTCCGTTGGATCTTTCACATGCCGCGTGGCTCGCCCACGACACCCGCCTGATCCTCTGCTGCCTGGCCGCTATAGCCAGCATCATCGTGCTGATCAGCCTGACCAGACTGCCGCCTTTCCTGTCGATCCTGATCGGTACCTTCGTTGCCGGGCTCGGTGCGGCGTTGCCGCCGGAAGAAGTCGCCAAGGCCTTCAGCAAGGGCGCCGGCAGCCTGCTCGGCGAGGCAGGGATCATCATTGCCCTGGGCGCGATGCTCGGCGCATTGATGGCTGAATCCGGCGCGGCCGACCGGATCGCCTCGACCCTGCTGCGGCATGCGAAAGGCAAGGCCCTGCCCTGGGTCATGGCATTCGTGGCGATGGTCATCGGCCTGCCGCTGTTCTTCGAAGTCGGGTTGGTGCTGATGGTGCCGGTGATCTTCGTCATCGCCCGGCAGTCCGGCCAGCCATTGCTCAAGGTGGCGATCCCGGCCCTGGCCGGCATGACCACACTGCATGCGTTGATGCCTCCGCACCCCGGGCCGCTTATCGCCGTCAGCGCGTTGCATGCCGACCTGGGCATGACCATGCTGCTGGGCCTGTGCATCGCCGTACCGGCGGTGATTCTTGCCGGCCCCCTGTATGGCATCTGGCTGTCGAAGCGACTGGATGTCCAGGAACCTGCCGAACTCGGCGCGCTGTTCACCGCCAAGATCGAAACCCGCCGCAAGCCGAGCTTTGCCGTGTCACTGCTGATCATCCTGCTGCCGGTGCTGCTGATGCTCGGCAGTACGCTGGCCAAGGTCGCCATGGCACCGCAAGGCAGCCTGGCGATCACCCTGAAATTTCTCGGTGAACCGCTGATCGCCCTGGGCATTGCGGTAATCGCGGCGGTGATCTGCCTGGGCTGGTCGATCGGCATGGCCCGGGACCAGGTCGGTGGCGTGCTGCGCAAGAGCCTGGCGCCGATTGCCGTATTGCTGCTGACCATCGGTGCCGGTGGCGGCCTGAAGCAGACGCTGCTGGAAGCCGGGGTCAGCGATACCATCAGCAAGATCGCCAGCGGAGCGCACCTGTCCTACGTGCTGCTGGCCTGGCTGATCGCCGTCGCCCTGCGCCAGGCGACGGGTTCGGCCACCGTCGCGACCACCACCACCGCCGGCATCCTCGCCCCGCTGATGGCCGGCCTGGCAAGCACCCAGAGCTCGCTGGTGGCCCTGGCGATCGGTGCCGGTTCGGTATTCTTCTGCCATGTGAACGATGCCGGCTTCTGGATGGTGCGCGAGTACTTCGGCTTGCAGCTCAAGCAGACGATCTGGGTCTGGTCGGTGTTGCAGACCATCGTCTCGGTGGTGGGGCTGGTGGGGGCGTTGCTGTTGTGGCAGTGGTTCCAGTAAAGCTGCCCCCCAGGTTATCCCGTGGAAAAGTGCTGCCTGCGCCAGCGCTTTCGCGGATAAATCCGCGACTGGGCCCGTGAAGCTGGCCTAGTCCTCGGAATAGGCGAAATTCTTCAGCACTTCGCCATCCATCCGGTAGCGCACCCACTCGCTTTGCGGTTGCGCACCGATGGATTCGTAGAAGCGGATCGCCGGCTCGTTCCAGTCCAGCACGCTCCATTCCAGGCGCCCGCAGTCATTGGCACAGGCGATCTTCGCCAGGTGCCGCAGCAACTTCTTGCCCGCCCCCGCGCCGCGCTGCTGTGGCGAGACATACAGGTCCTCCAGGTACAGGCCATTGCGGCCCAGCCAAGTCGAGTAGCTGAAGAAGAACACCGCGAAACCGACCGGCTCGCCATCGCGCAGGCAGATCAGGCCGTGGGCCGTAGCGCCTTCGCCGAACAGGCTGCGCTCGATGTCCACGACACTGGCGAGCACCTCGTGGCGGGCCCGTTCGTATTCGGCCAGCTCGGTGATAAAGGTCAGGATCTGCGGCGCATCACTGGGCCGGGCTTCGCGTATTTCGAGGGACATGGGCGCTTCCAGAATCGATGAAGTCGCCCATGCTATTCGGATTGTGTCGCCACTTGAAA
Organism: Pseudomonas sp. Tof1; assembly: GCF_055390395.1. Taxonomy (NCBI): domain Bacteria; kingdom Pseudomonadati; phylum Pseudomonadota; class Gammaproteobacteria; order Pseudomonadales; family Pseudomonadaceae; genus Pseudomonas; species Pseudomonas sp. Tof1. The sequence goes on from NZ_AP024344.1 coordinate 5,148,791, forward strand.
CACTTCAGCGAAAATTCGCCGGCGACAGCAGACAGGCCAGCAGCGTCAGCCCCAGGATCGGCAAGGCGCCTACTGCCAGTCCCTGCAGATGGGCCATGGGCCGAAAGTGCTCCGGGCCCTGCTCATGAGCACCCATGGCGCAGGCTCTCAAGATCGGACTGCGCCAGGTAGAGCACTTCGTAGACCTGCCCTCCCCGGCTGCGATCCGGGGCGGCCGACGACAGCGTGATACGCAGCAGCCGCCAGTTGGCCGCATCCAGTGCCAGGAAGGACGCCAGGGTATCCTCCCGACTCAGGATCGCCTGGCTCCGCTCTCTCTCGGCCGCCAGCAAGCCGATACGATCGGTCTGCGGCTCGATCGCCCACTCCTCCCGGTACAGCGCCTTCGCCTCGCGCGCCGGGCCGAAGCTGAATTCCAAGGGCAGCCAGGCCTCGACCTGCGGCCGCCCGAACGAATCGATGACCACCTGGAAACGCTCGTCCATCAGGAAATGGGCGGCGCCCTGCGGGTCAGCCCACAGGTAGACCGACGCGTAGAGATTGTCCGTGGCAGCGAACACACCCCGCTCGCGGGCAATGAACGCCTTGAACAGCATGCCTGGGGTGCCGTCCCAGCGCGGCCCCAGTTCCCTCGCGCGGCGGCGGATCAGCTCCATGTCGTAGTTGGCGGGCAAGCGGTGTGAATATTGTTTGGCAAACATGACTGTGCTCCTTCGGCAATGACCGGATGTGGATAACCCGGAGCCAGCTTGCGCAAGGTCGATAATTACAACAAGATATCCTCCAATATATGTGTGATAAGAGATGGATATGGCAGACGTCGGCAGACCTCTCGATCTCGATACCGTCCAGGCCTTTGTGCTGATCGCCGACTTCGCCAGCTTCACCCGGGCGGCCCAGGCGCTGGACACCTCCCAGGCGGCCATCAGCCTGAAACTCAAGCGCCTGGAAGAACGCCTGGGTTATCGCCTGCTGGAACGCACCCCACGCCATGTGCACCTGACGCCCCGCGGCGAGCAGTTCATCCAGGCCGCCCGCCACCTGCTGCTGGCCCATGAGCGGGCCCTGGGCGACATGGAGGTGCCTGAAAACCGCCGGCTGATCATCGGCATCAGCGACCATGTGGCCGGCCCGGACCTGCCACTGTTGCTCAGCCGCCTGGCGCAATACGACCCGCTGTTGATCATCGAGGTGCGCATCGGCTCGTCGCGGGACTTGAGTGCGGCCTTCGACCGCGGCGAACTGGATGCCGCCATCGTGCGCAGCGAAGGCGAGCGGCATGACGGTGAGGTGCTGGTGGTCGAGCGCTTCGGCTGGTTCGCCTCCCCCACCTGGCAGCACACCCCGGGCAGTGTCCTGCGCCTGGCGACCATGGCTTCGCCCTGTGGCGTGCGGCAACTGGCGGTGCGGGTGCTGGACGAAGCGGCGATCGCCTGGACCGAAGTCTTCGTCGGTGGCGGCGTGATGGCGGTGGGTGCGGCGGTCAGCGCCGGCCTAGGCGTCGCCGCCCTGGCCAAACGGGTGGCACCGACCGGCGCAATCGAAGTCGGCGAACAATGGGGGCTGCCGCCCCTGCCGATGACGGAGATCATCCTGCATGCACGCCCGACGGATGCCCGCTCGCAGGAAACACTGCGGGCCTTGAGTGCGGCGTTTCGCGGGGTACAGGAGCGCTGACGGCCGCTCCGACAAAACCGAAAATACTTGATAGCCAATTGCCTTCATGCTTTAAAGGGCGGGCCTGAAAGATGCCCGCAGCGGCGAGCATTGCCTTGCCGCGGCGCACCTGAGTAGGGAACCACTCGAATACAAGACCAAGGAGCAATCGATGCGCATTATCCACGCCTGCCTTCTGGCCGCTGCCGCCCTGCTGGGCGGCTGTGCCGGCAACCCGATGCAGGTGGCCCCACGCAAACCATTCCGAGCGCCGAACCGAACGCCGCGCAGGTCGTCTTCATGCGCTCCTCCTTCGTCGGCAAGATCATCGATGCGTCGCTGTATGACGTGACCGGCGGCCAGACCAAATTCATAGGCATCATGGCCAACGGCAGCAAGATCAACTACCCCACTACCCCGGGCAAGCACACGTTCATGGTGGTTTCCGAAGCCGCCGACTTCCTCAAGGCCGACCTGGCTGCGGGCAAGACCTACTACAGCGTGGTGACACCGCGCATGGGCGCCTGGAAAGCCCGCTTCTCGCTGTGGCCGGTCAGTTCCGACAGCAAGGCCGAGTTCGCCAAGGGCAGCAAGGAAGTCGACAACCTGATCAAGGACACCGAACTGGTCGGCAACTCGCCGAAGTCGCTGTCCTGGTTCGAGAACAACAAGGGCAGCGTTGAAGAGAAACGCGTCGAGTACTGGAAGGTCTGGCAGGAAAAGAGCCCCGAAGACCTGGCCAAGCGCACCCTGCATCCGCAGGATGGCATCTGATCGATTCACTGTAGAGCGCTACAAAAAAGGCCGGACTCTGTGAGGAGTCCGGCCTTTTTCATCGCCCTGGATCGCGGTACTAGATCAGCAGGAACAACGCCAGCAGACCACCGAAGATCGCCCACTTCTCCAGGTAGTAGCGCGTGCGGTTGGTCTTCTTCAGCGCCTTGCCGCGCTGGCGGATGCCGTAGAGCTTGGTAAAGGCCTTGTTGATCCCGCCGGTCTTGTCGCCGTCGCCGTTCGGCGCCGCGGCGGCAGCCATCACGTTGCGGCTGAACCAGCGGTTGAATGCCGCCGCCCAGCGGTACTGCATCGGCCGCTCGACGTCACAGAACAGGATCACCCGGTCCTTGTCGGTGGTGTTTTCCGCGTAGTGGATGAAGGTCTCGTCGAACATCACCGGCTCGCCGTCGCGCCAGTGGTAGTTCTGGCCGTCGACGTTGATGTAGCAGCCCGGATCGTTCGGGGTTTCGAGCCCCAGGTGATAACGCAGGGAGCCGGCGTAGGGATCACGATGGCGAACCAGCCGCGAGCCGGGTGGCAGTTCGGCGAACATCGCCGCCTTGACCGTGCCGATGCTGTTGAGCAGTTCGGTGGTGCGCGGGCACAACTCCAGGGCCGACGGGTGGTTGTCGCCGTACCATTTCAGGTAGAAGCGTTTCCAGCCGGTCTTGAAGAAAGAGTTGAAACCCACGTCATCGGGACGCTCGGACTTCTTGATTTCGCCGGCGCGCAGCAGTGCCAGGGCCTCTTCGCGGATTTCCTGCCAGTTGTCCTGCAGAGGCTTCAATTCCGGGAAGTCCTTGACCTCCAGGTAGGGGCGGCTCGGAATCTTCGAGAACAGGTAGAGGAAGCAGTTGATCGGGGCCAGGAAGCTGGAGTGGTCGCTCAGTTGGCGGCCCAGCTTGTGCCGGACTTGGCCGCGCAGGTGTACATACGCGATGGACAGTACGTAAACAGCAATGATGATGAGTTTCACAGGCGTCGTCACAAGAGTCGGGAAGAACGCTGCCCTTTGTGCACACAGGTGGCCCGGGGCAGAAACCGGAATCCTGGTGTCGGGAAAGGGAAGCCAACGCAGTAGGGTAGAACAGCAGCCGCGCCGGTTTCCAGTGTTTCCTGTTCAACCCGCCCGGAAAACACCCACAGTATGGATCTCCGTCAATTTTTCATGGATCGACCCGCCGCGAACAGCGTCCCTTTCGCCGCCCGGTGAAGCGCTGAAAAGACCAGGCACCTGTCATTTCTGACAGCTAGGCAAACCGCCCTGTTCAGCGCTAAATCCGGGGTGCCCGTCCGGAATCGGCAAAGGACGTGGCTCACCAGACGGAAAAGGAGACAGCGATGAACAGCGACAAGCATTCCCTGCCCTCTCTATGTGTCGGCGCACGCTCCCAGGCAAGCGGGGTGGAAGCCTACTCATAGACCGTGACCCTGTATGAACACCGAGCGGGAGAAACCCACGAACTGCTCTGGCAATACGAAGGTGCAAGCCCCGTAAGGGCGCGCTACTTCATCGACAGCCGGCCAGACCGACGTCTGCATGTCAGCACGCTGTCACGTTGTGCTGGTATCAGCGGGTCGGCTGCCCGGCAATATCTCCTTGCGCCACCAGCAACGCATCGACTTCCCCTGTCCCCGGCGCCGTCGCCGGCCCCCAGCGGGTGACCGCAATGGCGGCTGCGGCATTGGCCCGTCGGGCCGCCTCACTGGCCGTAAGGCCGTTGGCCAGCGCCGCGATGAACACCCCGGCATGGGCATCGCCGGCACCGTTGCTGTCCACGGCCTGCACCTTGAAGCCCGGCACCTGCTCGACCTGCCCTGCCCGGCTGATCCAGCAACCCTGCGGACCATCACGCACCAGCAGCAGCGCCTGTTCCGACAGCAACCGGCCCAACCCTTCCAGCGCCCTGCCGATCTGCACGGTCCCGGTAAAACGCCGGGCCTCATCGGCGTTACTGGTCCAGATATCGATGCGCGGCAGCAGGGCCGCCATCGGCGCAACCTCCGGCGAGTCCACCAACGGCCCCGGATCGAACACCACGACCACCTCGCGCGGTAATGCCAGCAGCCAGTCCAGCAGCGGCTGGACCTTGTTCGGCTGCAGCAGGCTGTAGCCGCTGACATAGACGTAGTCGTCGAGCTGCACCGGCACCCGCGCCAGATCCTCGGCCGACAACCCACCCTCGGCACCGATATGGGAGATGAAGGTCCGCTCGGCGCTGGCATCGGTCACGGCCACGCACAGCCCGGTATCGCGCCGGGCATCAGGCTCCAGCGCCATGCGGATGCCTTCGGCGGTCATCGCCTGACGGGCCAGGTCGCCGAAACGGCCGGTACCATGGCGACCGAGGTAGACCACCGGCAGGCCGTTGCGCTGCGCCGCGGCCATGACGTTGAAACCGCCACCGGTCTCGAAGGTGGCCGAATGGGCCAGGGCATCGCCACCGCTGCCGGGCAGTTGGTCGACAGCCATGACCAGGTCGACGATGACCTGGCCGGTATGCAGCAATCGGGGGTTGCGTCTCACAGGCAGCCATCCTCAGCCATTGGCATTTTCCACGAGGGCGGCACGACGGTCCGCCGCGCCGCCCAGCAGGCCGTAGAGACCGCCTGCAACCAGGAAGGTGACGACCCAGCCCAAACCATTGTGGCCCAGCCAGGAGTCGGACAGGAAACCGCGGAACCAGACGTTTTGCGCCGTGGTGCCGATGGTGGTGAAACTGAAGCCGAGCACGATGGCCACGGCCCAGGAACCGCAGGCACGCCACTCGACGCCGCCGCGATACCAGTAGGCGCTGCCCGGCCCGACGTTCATCAGGTCCCTGGCACTGTAGTACTGGCGGTGCAGCAGATCGACCACGAAGATCCCGACCCAGGCGGTGATTGGTACCGCCAGCAGCGAGATGAAGGTGATGAACGGACCGTAGAAGCTGTCGGCGATCAGCATGAAGTAGATGGAGCCGGCGAAGATCGCCACGATATCGACGATCACCGCATGCACGCGCTTGACCTTGAGGCCAAGGGTCAGGGTGGTCAGGCCCGCCGAATACACCGACAGGTTGTTCGACAGCAGCAGGCCGCCAAAGGCGGTGATCAGGTACGGTACCGCCATCCAGGTCGGCAGCATGTCGCGGATCGCGATGATCGGGTCGTTGGCCTGGGCCAGGTCATGGTTGCCCACCGACAGCAGCCCGCCGAGGGTGATCAGCAACACCAGCGGGATACCCGCACCGAAGGCCGCCGAAGCCACCAGGCGGCCGGCCTTGACGCTCCTGTGCTGGTAGCGCGACATGTCCGCGCCGGCGTTGGCCCAGCCGATCCCGGTGCCGGCGGCCATGGTACCGATGCCGATGATCATCGCGCTCAGCGGGGCCGGCGTGGCATTGAACACCGCGTTCCAGTCGATGGTGGCGCAGAGGAAACCGCCGACCAGGATGTTCAGGGCGCCGAACACGTAGGTCGCCCATTTCTGGATCACCAGCAGGGTCGCATGGCCCAGACCCGAGACGCACAGCGTGAGCAGCACGAAGATGGCGATGAACAACAGCGTCAGCAGCGGCGCGCTCTTGGCCTCGACCGGCGAGTGGAACAGGATCGAGCACAGCGACAGCAGCACGAAGGCCGCCGTGGTGGTGTTGACCGTTTCCCAGCCCAGGCGCGACATCAGCGAGACGAGGGTCGGGCCGATGTTGCCGCGTACCCCGAAGATCGCCCGTGACAGGGTCAGGCTGGGTGCACGGCCGCGACGGCCGGCAATCGAGATGACCCCGACCACGGCGAAGGAACCCGCCGCACCGATGATTGCGACGATGACCGCCTGCCAGATCGCCAGGCCACGAAAGGCCACCAGGGTGGCGCCCAGCGGCAAGCCGAGGATGCTGATGTTGGCGGCGAACCAGACCCAGAACAGTTGCAGGGGATGGCCATTGCATTCGGCCTCGGGAGCCGGCTCGATGCCACGGGTTTCCAACTGCCCGGCACTTTGCCCGGCGTTTGATGAGGTCATGTTGTTCTGCTCCTGATGCCATTGTTGTGGTTGTGGGCAATGCACGAGGCGTGGGGGAACGTGCGCCCCTTCAGCCCCGGCGGTCTGCAATCCATTGCGGGTTGTTGCGTCAGGCGGTACGCAAGGCGATCAGGCCCTGGACCAGCGGGACCAGTTCCAGACCGTTGACTTCGATGATTTGCGCGATCAGTTCGGCCGGCCAGCACTCCAGGCCGTCACAGGCGCCGAGCATGGCACCGAGGATGCCGGCGATGGTATCGGTGTCGCCGCCGATACTGGCGGCCAGGCAGATGGCGTCAAAGGCACTCAGTTGGCCGCGGGCCACGCGCTGGGCCAGGGCAAAGGCGACCACCACCGACTCCTGGCTGGCCACGGAGGTACCGACCACGTCGTAGAGCAGGTCGGCCAGTTCCGAGTCGGCGCAATCGGCGACCAGCTGCCGGGCCCAGCGCAGGCGCGGGCCGATGCGGCCACCGGCGACCCAGTGCCCGTGCCGCTCGGCGACAAAGGCCATCTCGGTGCCGGCCTCCAGCGCATGCACCAGGCCCTTGCCATTGATCCCGCTGGAGATCACCGCGGCCACCGCCGCGGCACTGGCGATGCCCAGGGTGGTGTTATGGGTCACCTGGCAGGCCTGTACCACCGCGTCGATAAAGTGCCGGGGCCGGGCGATGTCGGCGGCGATCCCCACCGGCGTGATGCGCATCGCCGCACCGTTGGTGGTGCCGTAGCGCCCGGCTTCTTCGGGGCTGTGGCCGGCGAGGATCATTTCGATCGCCCGCTTGGTCGAGGGACCCAACAGGTCCTGGGAACCCTTGGCCTTCATCACCGCCTCCCAGGCGATCAGCCGTTCGGCGAGCACGGCGGGCTCGATATGGCCCTGGCCATCGATCAGCAACTGACCGACCAGGATCGCCTGTTCGGTGTCGTCGGTGATGGAGCCGGCGGGCATGTTCGGCGCGATCGGCTGATCCGGGCCGGCCTCCACCAGGGTGCGGATGCTGCCGAAACGCGCCTGGATCTGCGCGCGGCTCAGGGACTGGGTCGGCATGCCGAGGGCATCGCCCAGAGCCAGCCCGTAGAAAGCGCCAAGGGCGCGGCTGGTCGGGGTCATGTCGGGTTTCCAAAAGCCAGGTGCAGGCGGAAATGCTGGGGGTCGAGCAGGCTTTCGACCTGCTCCATGAAACGTCCCTGGCGGTCGTAGGTGGTGCGCAGGGCCTTGAGGAACACCGTACCGACCGGGCGGCCCAGGCGTTCGGCTTCCACTTCGCCGAGGGGTTCGGCGCCGATCCACTGGTCGCCGTGCTGGCCGATGAAGCCATGGGCGGCCAGGGTGATGGTCAGGGAGTCGTCGATCAGGCCGGTTTCGGGCAGGCGTTCCAGGCCGCCGCTGGCCGGCATCAGCGAATATTCGAGGGACACCACGACCCCTTCGGGGTTGCGCCGACGCCGGTCGAGGGCGATGAACTGCTCGGTGCCGTAGCGGCTGAGCAGGTCCGGCCGACGCACGGCCTCAAAGCGCAGGATCTCGGTGTCGATACGCGCGCCGGTATCGGCCAGGGCCTGGGCCCAGCCGGCCCCCTGGTCGAGGGTCATGCCGTCGTAGGTGACGATCGAACCGACGCCGCTCTGGGTGGCGATGTAGTTGCGTCGCTTGAGCTCGGCCAGGGCTTCGCGCAGCGTGCCACGGCTCACCGAGAATTCTTCGGCCAACTGATGCTCGCCCGGCAACAGAAAGCCGTCTTCGAGAAGACCGCTTTCGATGCGCCGGATGAGCTCATCGACCACCCGTTTTTTCTTGTCAAATCGGACATGTCTAATCATGTACAATTTGATAACCGAAAGAGGCGTGTGGCTGCAAGAAATTTATCTTGCCGGAAGATGAATGGTGGTCTGACGAACGGGTTCAGGAGGACTGCGCAGCCTGCGGGAAAGGACTGGCCCACGAGGCCACCGGGGCCTGCGGCTTGCCGCAAAGCCACTGGCGATCTCAAGGCCGCTTTCGCGGGCAAGCCCTGCTCCTACACAAGAGGGCGGCAGCAAGAAAGCGCACAAAAACCCGGTTCCGGGAGGCCTCAGGGCTCAAGGCCAATGGGGAAGAACTCGCCGCCGCTCCACACGCCCAACCAGGATTGGCCATCGATCTGCCGCGTCACCGCCAGGTCGACCAACTGGTAGAACACATTGCGGTGAATCAGCGCCTCGAGGTTGCTGCGCACAAGGAGGTAGGGTGCCGGCTCTTCGCTGTGGGGATCGATCAGCACCCGGATCGGATGTTCGGCACCGGCCGTCACCTGCTCGTCGACCTGAGTGGTGAAACGCAGTTGCTGCGCCTCACCCTGCCCTTGCACCTCAAGGGTCACCGCGACAAACGGCGCATCGTCGACCTTGATGCCCACCTTCTCCACCGGGGTGACCAGAAAATAGTCGTCACCCTCGCGGCGCAGGATGGTGGAGAACAGCTTGACCATCGGCTTGCGCCCGATCGGCGTGCCCAGGTAATACCAGGTGCCGTCGCGGGCGATGCGCATATCGATATCGCCGCAGAAATCCGGGTTCCAGAGGTGAACCGGTGGCAGCCCCTTTTCCGTCCCGGGGATCTGCGCCAACAGGTCGTTGGCCTTGCCTGATTCACTCATGTCCGCTCCGAATGACTTACTGATCGCTCAAGCCCAGCAGGCTACGGGCATATTCTGCCAGCGGTTTGGCGATCAGGTCTTGCGGTTTGTTGTCATGGAACGTCAGTAAACCGCCACGACTCCTGATCCGTGCGGTGTCGATCAGGTACTGGGTACTGGTCTCGATCAGCATGATCTGGATCACCCCGGTGTCAACGCCAAGGCGGTCGACGGCTTCCTGGTCGGCCCATTCGTCATAGTTGCCGATCCGGTCGTCGGCCTTGGCGAAACGGGTGTACAGCAGGTAGTGGGCACCGGCCGAACGGGCCTCGGCCATGGCCTGGTCGAGGCCGACCGGGGCGCGGGCGCGGCGGACCATCGGGAAGTATTCGACGAAGCCGTTGAAGGCTTCTTCGGCCACCACGTTGGGCCGTGGGTAGGCGCTGCCGGGCGGGGCGAACGCGCCCTGGGCGATGTAGATAAAGGAGTCCGGCTGAATGCGGAACGAGTGGATGCGGCGCGTATCGCTATGATCGAGCAGCCCTGCGTCGCTCATCTGATAACGAGCCCCTTCTCCCAGATCGCTGACTTTCATGCAGCCGCCCAGCGCCAACAGCGCCAGCAGCATAACCAGGCTACGCATCCTAATCCTCCAGAGGCCGGTGACGGAAAACCGGCGAACAGCCCCAGGATGCAGCTTCCGCGCCAGATTGATGGGGAGTCGGGATTTGCAGGACAGCGGCGGACTTGTTCGCGGATCAATCCGGTGCCCACGGGTTTGTGAGGCATCTACAAGATTGGTGATCACCGCAGTGCCCCCTGGGGGCCGGATTCATCCGCGAACGGGGCGCACAGGAAGCCCGGCCGATCACCCACCAATGATCTTCATCACCGTCGCGCCACCGGAAAACGCCACCGACTGCTTGTCGCCCAACGCCCGGACCAACAGGCGCTGCAACGCCGGCAGGGCCTCATGGCGCGGCTTGTCCAGCAGGTCGCCGACATAATGCCGGTTGCTCGATGACAGGCAGCCATGCAGCCACCCCGTGGAAGACAGCCGCAAGCGCGAACAGGTGCGGCAGAACGGTACGCTTTCGTTGGCGATCACCCCGAAATGACCGCGACCGGGGATCTCGTAGCGCACCGCAGTGGCATCCACCGGCGCATTGGCCTGCAGATAGGCGTAGCGTTCGCCGATCAACTCCAGCAACTGCTGGAGGCTGACGAACTGCTGAAGAAAGGCGTTGTGGTCACTGGCCAGATGCCCCATGCGCATCAGCTCGATGAAGCGCAGCTCGTAACCGCGCGCCAGGCAGTAGTCGAGCAGCGGCATCACCTGGTCCAGGTTCTGCCCGCGCAACGGCACCATGTTGACCTTGATTTTCAACCCGGCCGCCCGCGCCTGCTCCATGCCATCGAGCACGCTGGCCAGGTCGCCGCCCCGGGCGATACCGCGAAAGGCATCCGCATCCAGGGTATCGAGGGAAACGTTGATCCGCCGGATCCCCGCCTCCAGCAGCAGCGGCAGCTTGCGCGCCAGCAGTTGGCCGTTGGTGGTCAGGCTGATGTCGTCCAGCCCCAGCTTGCCCACCGCGCCCATGAAGGCCTCCAGCTTTGGACTGACCAGCGGTTCGCCACCGGTGATGCGCAGCCGCTCGATGCCCGCCGCCTCGATCAGGTAGGCAACCCCACGCGCCATCGCTTCGGCCGACAACTCGTCCTGGGCCGCCACCAGCCGCTTGCCATTGGGCACGCAGTAGGTACAGGCGTAGTTGCAGGCGGAGGTCAGGCTGATACGCAGATTGCGAAAACGCCTGCCTTGACGGTCAACGATCATGGGACACTCCGACGGAGAACTTGGAAACTTGCAGACTCGGACCCCGCAGGAGCCGGCTGGCTGGCGATGGCAGGATGTCAGACGGCCAATCCGTGACTGACAGGTCGCTATCGCCAGCAAGCCGGCTCCTACAGGTGCAGCGTGACATCAAGACACCGCACCCACCAAAACCTGACTCCAAAATCAGGTTTTGGCAAGTTCTTTCTCGGAAGTCCCTTCCAGTGACAAGTATAGAGCTCAGGCTACCGAATGATCGGTGTCGCGCTTGCGCTTGTTGCCCATGCGCACGCCGATATCCATCAGGAACTGGAAGAAGCCTTCCTGGTCTTCCAGCACGTTGCTCCAGAACGGCGAGTGGTACAGCGCGACCGCGCCGTGCACCAGCGCCCAGGCGGCACAGTAGTGGAAGTACGGAGGAACGTCCTCGAGCTTGCCTTCGCTGATACGGCCCTTGATCAGCAGGGTCAGGCGTTCGAAGTTGGAGGCGCGGATCTTGTGCAGTTCCTCGACCATCTCCGGGACCTGGTGGCCCTTGACCACCTTCTCTTCCAGGCGGTCGAACAGCCGGTAGCGCTGAGGGTCGCGCATGCGGAATTCGAAGTAGGCACGGGAGAGTGCTTCCTTGTCCTTGTCGACGTCGGCCGAGTGCAGCAGCTCGTTCAGGTCGCGCTCGTAGTCGAGCATCAGGCGCAGGTAGATCTCCGCCTTGGACTTGAAGTGCTTGTAAATGGTGCCTTTGCCGATACCGACGGCATCCGCGATCATCTCGACGGTGACACTGTCTTCACCCTGTTCGAGGAACAGCTTTAGCGCGGTATCGAGAATTTCCTGCTCGCGGCGACGAAACTCACGGACCTTACGGGGTTCTTTGTGCATAAGAAAAAGGTCTGTAGGGGCAAAATCGAAGCGAAGTATTATGCCTGAGCCGCGCCAAATTGCACGAATCATCAGCGGCTTTTCGTTTTCACTGTCGACGAATCAGCCTTCGCCAGTCAAAAAGTCTTCGTTCGGGTCACGCTGCGTCGCTCTACGACAAGGCCCGCGCCCCGGCTGAACATGTGAGAACTCAAGGGAAGCGGATGTATTCCAAATCTGTTTAAAAAATGAGCAGGCCTGACTGGACGTACCGCGATACTGACCAATACTTCAAATGTCGACGGGCATATCCCCCAAGTGTCACGTCGATAAAGGTGCCAATGGACCGCGCGCCTTTGTTTTACTCCTAATGGTCTTGACCCGGATTCACCCCCCAGAACCCGGGTTTTTTTTGCCTGCGATTCGAGCCGGCGACCCCTCAGGCCACATGCGCCAGCGGAAACAGTCGCTTGAAGTTCCCGGTGGTCTGCTCGGCAAAACGCTCGTAAGGCACGCCCCGCAACATCGCCAGGTATTCCGCCACTTCCCGCACGTATTGCGGCAGGTTCGGTTTGCCGCGATGGGGAATCGGTGCCAGATACGGCGAGTCGGTTTCCACCAGCAGACGGTCGGCCGGCACCTGCCGTGCCACATCGCGCAGCGCATCGGCATTGCGGAAGGTGACGATGCCCGACAGCGAGATATAGAAACCCAGGTCCAGCGCGGCCTTGGCCATATCCCAGTCCTCGGTGAAACAATGCAGCACGCCCGCCTGGGGCAGTTGCGCTTCACGCAACAGTTGCAGGGTATCGGCACGGGCACCGCGGGTATGCACGATCACCGGCTTGCCGGTCTTGCGTGCCGCCTCCAGGTGCAGGCGGAAAGATGCCTGCTGGACCTCGGCCGCCTCCGGCTCATAGTGATAGTCCAGGCCGGTTTCGCCAATCGCAACCACCCGCGGATGATCGAGCTCGCGCAGCAGCCAGTCGAGGGCCGGGGTCGCGTCGGGCTTGACGTCCAGCGGGTGCACCCCGACCGAACAGTCGACATCGGCATAACGTTCGGCCAGGGCCTTCACCTCGGCGGCGTTGTCGGCGCTGACGCCGATGCACAGGAAATGACCGACACCGCGCTGGCGCGCAGCCTCCAGGGCGGCGTCCAGGGAGCCCTGGTGCGCGGTCAGGTCCAGGCGGTCGAGGTGGCAATGGGAATCTACAAGCATGGCAAAGGTGGCAACTACATCGTATGAGTGGGACGGTCGGACTTCAGGGCACCGGCCAGATGGGTTTCGATCTTGCTGCGGGCGGTGTTGTCGCCGTCATTGAACTGCACGCCGATACCGGCGGCGCGATTGCCCTGGGCGCCCTTGGGAGTGATCCAGGTGACCTTGCCGGCGACCGGAATCTTCTCCGGCTCGTCCATGAGGTTGAGCAGCATGAACACCTCGTCGCCCAACTTGTAGCTCTTGTTGGTGGGGATGAACAGGCCGCCGTTCTTGATAAAGGGCATGTAGGCCGCGTACAGCACCGACTTGTCCTTGATGGTCAATGACAGGATGCCGTTGCGCGGGCCAGGACCAATAGGTTCGTTCATGCGGACTCCCGAAATGCGGATAAGTCGATTCTACCTCAGTTTTGAGCAGGCAAAGCGGCCCACTGCACCAGCAGGGCCTCAAGCAGCAGTACCCGGTTGAGGTTGGCCTTGCTCAGAACTTTCTGGCGCTGGGCGAGGATCCAGTCCTGGATATTCAGGACCTTTTCCCGCGACGCCTTCTGCGCCAGGTACTGCACCACCTTGCGCATGTCCGGCAGGCCGAGGCCCTCCTCGTCCTGGGTCAGTTGATAACGCAGGATCAGGTTCGACCAGTCGCAGAACCAGTCGAACAGCAGCAACAGCGAAATGGCGTTCCAGCCTTCGGCCAGCTGAGTCGCCGACATCTGCTGCTTGAGCAGTTTCTTCACCCCGTCGACCACCTGCGCCCGTTGCTCGCGTACGCCCTGGGCCTGCAGGTTCGCGGCCGCCAGTGGCGAACCCGCCGCCAGGGTCAGCAGTTCCATCCGCTCCTCTTCGCTGCACTCGGGCAAGGCCGTGGCCAGCCATTGCAGGCTCATCGCCTCGCCCGGCAGCGGGCAGGCCTGCTGCACGCAGCGGCTGCGCACGGTAGGCAGCAGCCGACTGGACTGGTGGCTGACCAGCAGCAGCACGGTATCGCCGGACGGTTCTTCCAGGCTCTTGAGCAGGGCGTTGGCGGCGTTGATGTTCATCGACTCCACCGGCTCGATCAGTACCACCTTGCGCCCCCCAGTTGCGCGGTCTGGGCGACGAACGCCACCAGGTCACGCACCTGGTCGACCTTGATCGCCTTGTCCGCTTCCTCGGGCTCGAGGATGTAGTTGTCCGGGTGGCTGCCGGCCGCCAGCAGCAGGCACGACTTGCACTGCCCGCAAGCCTCCAGGCCCGCCGGGCTCTTGCACAGCAGCAGCGCCATCAGCCGCTCGGCCAGCGCGCGCTTGCCGATCCCGGCCGGGCCATGCAGCAGATAGGCATGGGCATGCTGGGTACGGCCGGCCAGTTGCTGCCAGAGGGTGTCCTGCCAGGGATAGGCGTCAGCCATGCTGCAACCCCGTCGCAATCACGCCCCGTGGTGCGCCAGCCTGTTGTTTTATCTTGATAAAAAATCTAAACACAGCAGTATGGGTATCCTTTCGACAACAGGTGAACAGGGAGGCCGTCCGCGCCGGTCGCCCTGGCAAGGCTTCAGGAGCAACAGTTTGAGAACCATCATCGGGCTCGCCGCACTCGCCAGATCCGGCAAGGACACGGTAGCGTCAATGCTGCTCGCACAGGCGGAGACTGCCGCCTTTGCCCTGGCCGATCCGCTCAAGGTCGGCTGCCAGGCCCTCTTCGGCCTGAGCGATGAACAAACCTGGGACGATACAGTAAAAGAGCGCAGGATTGACCTGTGGAACCGCTCCCCGCGCGAGTTCTTCCAGCAGGTCGGCACGGAGTGGATGCGCAATCATAACCCAGACCACTGGTTGCAGCGGGCGGATCGCGAGATCAATCCACCGCGGGACGACAGCACCTGGTCGGGCACCGCGGACCTGTCCGCGACCGACGCCCCCTTCCGCCTGGCGGCCCAGGCCTTCTTCGATTTTTCCGATGGGCAGATCTGGGACCCGCAGCATTACGCACAAGTCGATCCGAGTTGGGACATTTCCCCACGGGATGCCGTTGCCCTGATCGAACGGCACGCCCTGGCCTTCGACCCCGACTATGCGGCCAAACGCGGCCAACTGCCGCTGACCCCGCTCAAGCGCCGTCCTCCCCTGCCGGCGAGCGCCTCGACGATCATCATCAAGGACATCCGCTTCGAGAACGAAGCCCGGTACCTGCGCGAACACCATGGCGTCATCTGGCACATCACCCGCCCCAACCTGCAGCGGGTCAATGCCCACTCCTCCGAACTGGGCGTGGCGCGCCAGCCCGAGGATGTGCTGATCGTCAATGACGGCAGCCTGGAACAGTTACAGGCGGCGGTGATACGAGCCTGGCAACACCACAAGACCGCCCAACAGGCACATTGATAATCCTGCCGCAGCCCACGCCCCTATAGTAGCCTGGCTTGCCTACGAAGGGGCCGGCAAGCCCGCCGCCGCCCTCGCGGCTTCAACCCAGCGGCTCGAACCGCTCGCCAACGAACACCCGGCTGGGGTTGCCGCGCTCCAACTGGTGGTGCAACAAACGTCGCGCCGCACGCGCGTCGGCTGCGCCCTGCTGCTGCAACTGCTCCAGTTTCAGCGCAATCAGGCGCAATGCCAGCCGCTTGTTGGCGTGCTGGCTGCGCTCGGACTGCACCTTGACGCTGATACCGCTGGCCAGGTGGGTAGCCCGCACCGCCGACTCGGTGCGATTGACATGCTGGCCGCCGGGACCGGAAGCACGCAGGGTCTCGAAACGGATTTCCCCTTCGAGCCCCAAGGCCGGCTCCGGGCAGCGCGCCACGCCGATGAACCAGTTCTTGCGCTGATGGCGCGGCCGGTAGGGGCTGGTCGCCCGCCACTGCAACGTACCCGTCCATTGCGCTGCCAGCGCTTCGGCGTCCGAGCCTTCCAGACTCAGCAGCACCGAACGCAACGTACCCGCTCGCGGGCCGGCCTCCTGCTCCAGCAGTTGCAAGCGTACGTCTTGCGCCTCGGCTTCCAGCTGCAAGCGCCCCAGCGCCCTGGTCACCGCCAGGCAGCATTCCTCCGGTCCCTGGGCGGCGGAAAATTGCAGCAGAATCATCAGCAGCACTCCCCGCGGGTTTTATAGGTCAACACCGGAGCCAACCGTGCCAGCGGTCGCACCAGGCCGGCCCGGACCAGCGTGTCGACGATGCTGTCCACTGGCTTGTAGGCCTCCGGCGCCTCCTCGTAGATCAACTGCCGATCCTCGCAGATCACATGTCCCCCCAGGCGGGTGCGCATCAGTTGCGCCGGGCTGAAACGCCGCGACAACCGGTCCTTGCACTCGCTGCGCATCCACTTGCGGCCGGCACCGTGCGCCAGCGACAACAGGCTCAGCTCGCTGGGCAGCGGCTCCACCAGGTAGGTGAAATCCCCACGCGAACCGGGAATCGCCACCAGGCCGGCATCCGCCGGCGTCGCGCCCTTGCGGTGCAGCCAACCGTCGAGGCCGCCGATGCGGGCCGGCGACACCAGGTTGTGGTTGACGTCCAGCAGTGGCTCGCCATTGGCGCGCAAGCGCTCCAACATGCGCTGCGCAATCAGCTGCCGGTTGGCCTCGGCAAAGCGCAGGCCCTCGTCGTGGCGGGCCAGGTAGGCGAGGAAATCGGCACTGCCCTCCAGCAGACCGGCGTGGCCGTGCCGGTCCACCTGCTCGCGCAGAATGGCCTGGCCCAGGCCGCGCGAACCGCTGTGCACCAACAGCAGCAGGCGCTTGGGGTCCAGCGCCAGCGCGGCGGTGCGTTCGGTGTCGTAAATCTGCTCCACCCGCTGCAGCTCGGCGAAGTGATTACCGCCGCCGATGGTGCCCAGCGCGGTGTCGAAACCATTGGCCGGCAGCCCCAGCGCCGCCACCCGCTCGCGCCAGTCCTCGTCCAGCGGGCGATCCAGATTGCCCAGTCGCTTGTCCAGCTTGTCGGCGCTCAATTTGCCCACGGCAAGGTCCGTTCGCCACAGCGCCATGCCGCAGCCGATATCACCGCCGATCAGGGCTGGATAGAGGCGGCCAACGGAGAAGAAAGCCGCGCCCACCGGATAGCCGCGACCGGGGTGCAGGTCCGGCATGCCGGCCACCCGGGCCATGCCCGGCAGCGCAGCGGTGGTGTGAAGTTGCTGGATCGCGGTGCCCTCGATCCAGGTGTCGTCCGAGGCCAGCAGCGTGACGGTCTCGGACAGGGTTTGCATGCAATTGCCCATGAATAGTCCCATCCATCCGGCAGGACGCCGACGACCTGGCGCGGCGAACGCGCAGGCGCAATACGGTCCCGAACCGGACGGTTCAGTAAAACGAAATCAACAGATGAATTGGCTAGGGCAGAGCCGGGGCCGAAGGCCATTCGACGTGCGCGGCACTGATGCCGGGCACGGGGGAATTCAAGCTTGGGCGCGCTCTGCCAGGGAAGATGCGGTGTTTTGCATGATGGTCTCCTTGGCTGCGTGGTGGAAGAAAGGCCGGCATGCTAACGCAGAAACGGCGATGCCACAACAACTCTGCTTGGCGTCTCGGCTGGAATAGCCCTTACAAATCGCCATTAATGGCCCTTGCAGTGGCTCGTATTTCAAGGTGTAAAAGCAGCGACTATTTGGAAAAGAGCTGGACTATAGTTCGGTAGTCATCGACATATCGGTGATCGATCTTAGCCGGTCGAAAATCCTAACGAAGCTTGAGCACCGCGATTACAATGCTGGGGCTTACTACTGTCTGACGTTTACGTTATGGCAGCTGTGCGCGGGACACCTACGGGTGTGCCGGGTGTAGCTCCGATGGGACCCGGTCGGCTAACCCGCGCGCAGCTGCCACCCTACTTTTGTTTAGCCGCAAAAAGGTGGTGGCCCCAAAGTTACGGAGCCTCATCAATGACTCAATATCGTCCACTGCAAAGCAACCTCACTCCTACACCCGTTCTCTTCCTCAATCTCAAAGCCCCGATTCACGACCTGCATGAATTCGCCGTACAACGAATCAAGGCCGCTCGCGATCTGGCCCACAGCCTCACTTGCATGAGTATCGGCAATACCTGCGACCGCGATCTCTACCACTTTGCTGGCGCTGCCTATCTGCTACTACAGGATGGCTGTGATGCGCTGGATGCGATGCAGGGGCGCATGGCAGATAGCTAGACTGTAAGCGTCCGGCAAACTCACCTTCCGAACTCCAGCTTTAAGGGCGATGGTGTCCGCGTATTTTTAAGCGGACGCGATCACCCTTATCGCCAGGATTTCCATGCGCCAACGAAGCTCTTATCCGAAGCCTTTCAAAGCCCAGGTCGTTCAGGAATGCCTGCAACCTGGCGCAACCGTGTCCAGTGTCGCCATCAGCCACGGCATCAACGCCAACGTCATCCGCAAATGGCTGCCGCTCTATCGAGACCAATCCGCGACAACTTCGCTACCGGCCTTTGTGCCACTGAAGGCTGCCCCTAAACGGCCAGCTGAAGCGTCAGTGATCATTGAGTTAGCCATGGCCGGGCAAGTGATCACGGTGAGATGGCCGACCTCAGATCCCGAGGGCTGTGCGCAATTTATCCGGGCTGTCGCCCAATGATCCGCATCGATGCGATCTGGCTGGCCACCGAGCCGATGGACATGCGCGCCGGCACCGAAACCGCATTAGCCCGTGTGATCGCGGTATTCGGTGCGGCGAAGCCGCACTGCGCTTACCTGTTCGCCAATCGCCGGGCTAACCGAATAAAAGTCCTGGTGCACGACGGCGTAGGCGTCTGGCTTGCAGCGCGACGACTGAATCAAGGCAAGTTTCACTGGCCCGGCATTCGCCATGGCAGCGAGGTTGAACTCGACAGCGAACAACTCCAGGCCTTGGTGCTGGGCCTGCCGTGGCAGCGCGTTGGTGCAGGCGGTGTGATCAGCATGCTGTAACCGCCGTGCATTTGGCCGGTCTACGTGTCGTCGTCACGTGCCTGCTCTGGCACAATCGGCGGCATGACTTCCTCGCCCAACCTCGACCAGATGACCCCGGAACAGCTTCGTGCCTTGGCGGCACAGGCGTTGCAGTTGCAGTCCCAGGTCGAGGCGATGAGCAAGAAGATCCAGAACGATCAAACCGTCATTGAGCAGCTCACTTACGAAATTGCCCTGCTCAAACGGCACAAGTTTGCCAAGCGCAGCGAGCAAATCAGCCCGGCGCAAAGCAGCTTGCTGGATGACTTGCTCGACACAGACCTTGAGGCTATCGAGGCCGCCAACTTCAACGCATCGGCGAAGACGTCAGTGAGAAGCTGGATTACACACCGGGTGTATTTACCGTCGAGCAACATGTGCGTGGCAAATGGGCCTGCCGTCAGTGCGAAACACTGATCCAGGCGCCGGTGCCAGCGCAGGTTATCGACAAAGGTATCCCGACCGCAGGCTTGCTGGCCCACGTCATGGTGGCCAAGTTTGCCGATCACTTGCCGCTGTACCGGCAGGAAAAGATCTTTGGTCGCGCCGGGCTGGCCATTGCTCGCTCGACCTTGGCCCAGTGGGTCGGACAAACCGGATTGCGGCTCCAGCCGCTGGTTGACGCACTGCGTGAGGCGGTGCTGAACCAAGGCGTGATTCACGCCGATGAAACACCAGTGCAAATGCTTGCGCCAGGCGAGAAGAAAACTCACCGAGCTTATGTTTGGGCCTACAGCACGACGCCGTTTTCGGCGCTCAACGCGGTGGTTTACGACTTCAGCCCAAGCCGTGCCGGCGAACATGCACGCAACTTCCTGGGCGTCTGGAACGGCAAGCTGGTTTGCGATGACTTCGCTGGCTACAAAGCTGGTTTTGAGCAAGGCATCACTGAAATCGGCTGCATGGCTCACGCCCGCCGCAAGTTTTTCGATCTGCATGTCGCGAACAAAAGCCAGTTGGCCGAACAGGCGCTGCACTCGATTGGCGGTTTGTACGAGGTTGAACGCCAGGCTCGGGATATGAGCAACGAAGACCGCTGGCGAATACGTCAGGAAATGGCGGTACCGATCAGCAAAACACTGCATGACTGGATGTTGGCCCAGCGCGACTTGGTGCCCAACGGATCAGCCACGGCCAAAGCCCTCGATTACAGCCTGAAACGCTGGGTAGCGCTGACGCGCTACCTAGATGATGGGGCTGTGCCCATCGACAACAACCAAGTTGAAAACCAGATACGGCCATGGGCGCTTGGCCGCTCGAACTGGCTGTTTGCCGGGTCGCTGCGCAGTGGCAAACGGGCGGCTGCCATCATGAGTCTGATCCAGTCGGCACGCATGAATGGGCATGATCCGTATGCCTATCTCAAGGATGTGCTGATGCGGCTGCCGACGCAGCGGGCCAGTGAGATCGGGCAATTGCTACCGCATCAGTGGGTGCCGGCCTGACTTACGCAAGGTGAGTTCGCCGGACGCTTACGCTAGACTTCATGAAGAGCTTAGCTTGGGAAGCCCCTCTACAGCCCCAGAGGGGCAGACCGTTAGCTACAAAGCTAATGGGGGGGCGATGTTTACGATAAGCAGGTCGGGAATGGTTGATAAAGAAGGCAGAACTTTTGCAGCCGAATGGCTTTTAAGGCTTTCAAAGGAAGAAGATCTTTTTTCAACCCTCGGTCAGGAGAAGGAAACCTCAAGAACATCATGGAGCGCTTCCTGCCAGGCTCGACCCTCCACAGCATACATTCAGTGGCAGACAGGCCTGAGACTCATCGCTACGATTTTGCATTTCAAGCAGCCCACCAGGACATTTTCTTTAATGTCTATGTGAACTCCATTGAAACCTGGCTAGACGTCTCAGAAAGCCGCCCCGGCCTAGGTGGTTCTGCAATTTATGCTGCCGTAGCGACCTTTTCCTATAATCGAGGCCTCACGTTCGTCGGAGATCCCGATGGTCTCTCAGACCTGGCGCTTCGTAGGCGCCTCGACAACATGCTATGCTCCGCAATCAAATACGGAACTACAGATCATCTTGCCCCCCATCCTGAGCAAATCACGGGCAGTGATCGGTTAGGTGTCCCCCCATTGAAGTGGGTGAAGGGGCACACGCTGGACAACATCCAGCGCATGATTGAAACTGTGATTGCATCCCTTGAATATGCGGTGCCGGAGATAGCCAATGCCCACTACGACTTTATCGCAAAAACCTTCTGCGATTCTGAAGGCGGACAGCTATTGGAGCCAGTTTTTGGAAGCTGGAGTAATCACCTTGCAAGAAGCGGAAAGGCGAGCGCGGGGATCACTACGTTTAAAAGATGCATACTCTTCCGATCCCTGGTATGCCAAGAAAGCGGCGCGAGACCCGTCCTTCTGGAGCAGGTTCTACGCAACTCGCGTCAATTCGTAACTGATGGCGACCTTTTTGGCATTTTTTACTAGCTGATGCATTCTTGATAAGAAAAGGCTCCTAAAAAGGAGCCTTTTTTTGTTCAAGTGTTTCCACGCGGACGCGCTGAGCGCCCCTGACCATTCAGAAAAGACAGATTTGCCGCGCCGAAAGGGTCACGCGGATTGCCCTCCCTATCATCGATCACTGCGAGCCGCTCTTGCAGGAAATCGGCGTCAGTCTTGCGCAACTGAGCTACAGACGCCCAGGATGGCCTGAAGGCCGCACCGACTCATCTTGAGCGTTTGAAGACATTTTCCCACGCCAGACCGAGAGTGGTTTCTTTTGTCATGGCGCTCACCTATCTCACCCAGATGGTCGTCATACGATGATCCAGCAAGAAACAAGCAGTCCCATTGGAATCTGCCCGAACTCAAACGGAAATATCGATATTCAGATCGGACTATTCGAGCCAGGCCAAACAAACTCAGCCCAGAACAACCCGTAACCACATAATCAGTGCATTCCTTTCGCCTCAGACTCCGCAGCAGACGGCATTTCTGCCGGGGCCGGAGCCGGCTTTACATTAGGGTCGCCGGACTCCTGGGCCGGTGCAGCAGGCTTGGCTTCAGCGCCCGGCGCCGGATTCACCGTAGCCCCCGCAGCCGGAGACGGCGCCGGACTGGAGCGATAGTCAGCCCGGCGCTTGAGCTGAAACTCGCGCACCGCGTTGTTATGGGCGTCCAGGTCATCGGAGAAGACGTGGCTGCCATCACCGCGGGCGACGAAGTACAGGCTCTTGCCCTCCACCGGGTTCAGTGCGGCATGGATCGCCTCGCGGCCAACCATGGCGATCGGCGTCGGCGGCAGGCCGACGTTGAGGTAGGTGTTGTAGGGGTTGGCCTCGCGCAGATGGGCACGGGTCAATTTGCCGGTATAGCGCTCACCCAGACCGTAGATCACCGTCGGATCGGTCTGCAGCAGCATGCCGAGCTGCAGCCGGCGGACGAAGACACCGGCGATCTGCCCGCGCTCCTGGGGTACGCCGGTCTCCTTTTCCACCAGCGACGCCATGATCAGCGCCTGGTAGGGTTCGGTGTAGGGCGCATCGGCCGAACGCTTTTCCCATTCCTGGGCCAGGACGCTCTGCAAGCGATCGTAGGCCTTTTCCAGCAGCTCGGCATCGGTCATCCCGCGTACGAAACGATAGGTGTCCGGGAAGAAACGCCCCTCCGGGAACACATCCTTATGTCCAAGTTTGGCCATGACCTCGCTGTCGCTGAGGCCAGCCAGGGTCTGCTGGAGTTTTTCCTGCTTGGCCAGCGCACTGCGTACCTGGTGGAAGTTCCAGCCTTCGACCAGGGTCAGGCTGTACTGCACCACTTCGCCACGCTGCCAGAGGCCCAGCAGGGTGCGGACATCCATGCCTGGAGTGAGGCGATATTCGCCGCTGTGCAACTGCACCCCGGCCATGTTGAAGCGCCAGTACAGGCGCAGCCAGAAGGCATCGTGCAGGGTACCCTCGGCCTCCATGCGGTTGAAGGTACCGGTTGGGGTCGCACCGGTCGGCACGTCGAGCAGTTGCTCCTGCTTCAGGTCGAGAGTCTGCTCCAGCGCGGAGTGGATCTTCCAGGCCGATACGCCCAGCAGCAATCCCGCCAGCACCAGACCCGTCTGCAGCAGCAACAAGAATTTACGTCTCAATTCAAACTTCCAATAGCGCGCGGGCAATGCCTTGCAGTTTACGGGTGAGCGGCCCTACCGACCAGCTCAGATCGGCCAAGGCGCGAACCGGCCAGACGCCGTAAACGCTGTTACAGAGAAAGACCTCATCAGCTTGCCGGAGTTGCTCCATGCTGATGTCCGAAATATCCACAGGGATACCCAGGTCCCGGGCCTGGTCCAGCAATTCGGCACGCATCACCCCGGCCACGCCGCAACGGCTCAGATCGGCCGTGCGCAGCACGCCATCGCTGACCAGGAACAGGTTGCTGAACACGCCCTCGATCACCCGCCCGGCAGCATCGAGCATCAGCCCTTCGGCATGCTCGCCATCCTGCCATTCGCTACGGGCAATGACCTGTTCCAGCCGGTTGAGGTGCTTGAGACCGGCCAGCAACGGCTGCTCGGACAAACGGGTGGTGCAGGGAAAGAGACGGATCCCCAGGTTCTGCAGGGCCGGTGGATAAGTCGGCAGCGGGCTGCCTTGCAGGATGCGCCGCGGCTGCGCATCGGCCGCCGCGGCATAACCACGCAGGCTGTCGCCGCGGGTGAGGATCAGCTTGAGCACACCCTCGCCCAGCGCGGCGCTGTAGACCAGCAGTTCGCTGCGAATCACCGCCTGATTGGCGGTGAAACCCAGCCGGCGGCAGCCGTCGGCCAGGCGCTGCAGGTGCCGTTCGAGCAGCAGCGGGCGCCCGCCCCTGACGGCGATGGTCTCGAACAGACCATCGCCATAGGCCAGGCCGCGGTCCTTGAGCGGCAACGAATCAGCCGGCTGACCGTCGACCCAGCTCTGCATCACTCGGCGAACCGACGGAACACCAGCGAACCGTTGGTGCCACCGAACCCGAAGGAGTTGGACAGCACCACGTCGATCGGCATGCGCCGTGCTTCGTGAGGCACGAAGTCGAGGTCACAACCTTCGTCCGGCTCGTCGAGGTTGATGGTCGGCGGCGCCACCTGGTCGGCGATGGCCAGGACGCTGAAGATCGCCTCGATCGCACCGGCGGCACCCAGCAGGTGACCGGTCATCGACTTGGTCGAGCTGACCGCCAGCTTGTGGGCATGCTCGCCGAACACGGTCTTGATCGCCTCGACTTCGGCGATGTCACCGGCCGGGGTCGACGTACCGTGGGCGTTGATGTACTGCACCTGGTCCGGGGTGATCCCGGCATCACGCAGGGCGTTGGCGATGCAACGTGCCGCGCCGGCGCCATCGGCGGGTGGCGAGGTCATGTGGTAGGCGTCGCCGCTCATGCCGAAGCCGATCAGTTCGGCGTAGATGGTCGCACCACGTGCCTTGGCATGCTCCAGCTCTTCGAGTACCAGGGCACCGGCACCGTCGGACAGTACGAAGCCATCACGGCCCTTGTCCCAAGGACGGCTGGCGCGAGTCGGCTCGTCGTTGCGGGTCGACAGCGCGCGCGAAGCGCCGAAGCCGCCCATGCCGAGGCCGCAGGCCGCCATTTCCGCACCGCCGGCGATCATCACGTCGGCTTCGCCGTAGGCGATGTTGCGCGCCGCCATGCCGATACAGTGGGTACCGGTGGTGCAGGCGGTGGAGATGGCGTAGTTCGGTCCCTGCGCACCCAGGTGGATGGACAGGAAGCCGGAAATCATGTTGATGATCGAGCCAGGCACGAAGAACGGCGAAATGCGCCGCGGCCCGGAATCATGCAGGGTGCGGCTGGTTTCCTCGATATTGGTCAGACCGCCAATACCCGAGCCCATGGCCACGCCGATACGTTCACGGTTGGCGTCGGTGACTTCCAGGCCCGCGTCGCGGATCGCCTGAAAACCGGCTGCCAGGCCGTATTGAATGAACAAGTCGAGTTTGCGGGCTTCTTTGGCCGACAAGTATTCTTCGACATTGAAGCCTTTTACCGAGCCACCAAAACGGGTGGTATAGGCAGAAAGGTCTGTGTGTTCGATCAGACCAATGCCACTACGGCCAGCCAGAATGCCCTGCCAGGTACTCGGAACATCCGTACCCAATGGCGACAACATCCCCATACCGGTGACTACGACGCGTCTACGCGACACAGCACTCTCCTTTTTCCTGTTGACCAGTTTGCCTCACCTAAAGAAAAAACCGCACGCCATGATGGCAGTGCGGTTTTTCCATGACAGCAGGCAAAGATTACAAACTATTACGCCTGGTTGGCGTTGATGTAATCGATAGCAGCTTGTACGGTGGTGATTTTTTCAGCTTCTTCGTCAGGGATTTCGGTCTCGAATTCCTCTTCCAGAGCCATCACCAGCTCAACGGTGTCAAGGGAGTCGGCACCCAGGTCTTCAACGAAGGAAGATTCGTTCTTGACTTCTTCTTCCTTCACACCCAGTTGCTCGGCAACGATTTTCTTGACGCGTTCTTCGATGGTGCTCATACCTTGTTTTCACTCCTAATGGAAAAATTCAGGCAGCTGGCCGGTGGGTAAGTGTATAGAAAGGCTTTTCAGCTTTTCAACCGAAAGCTTGCGCCTTCACCCCGCCGTGTCCCCCTGCCCGTCAATAAGTTGCAGCTTTATAACGGATTTTAGACAGCTGGTATGACATTTTTTTGAAGCAATCCGTCACATTTGAATTACATGTACATCCCGCCGTTCACCGGAATTGTAGCTCCGGTCACGTATGCCGCACCCTCCGAAGCCAGGAAAGCGACCACTTGCGCGATCTCCTGAGCCTGGCCCAGACGGCCCAGCGGAATCTGCGTCAACAGGGCTTCGCGCTGTGCTTCCGGCAGTTCGCGGGTCATGTCGGTGTCGATGAAGCCTGGCGCCACCGAGTTTACCGTAATCGACCGCGAGCCGACCTCACGCGCGAGTGCGCGGCTGAAACCTTCGAGGCCTGCCTTGGCTGCCGCATAGTTTACTTGGCCTGCGTTGCCCATGGCACCCACTACCGAGCCGATATTGATGATTCGGCCCCAACGCGCCTTGGTCATGCCGCGCAGAACGCCCTTGGACAGGCGGTACAGACTGTTGAGGTTGGTATCGACCACGTCGTACCACTCATCGTCCTTCATGCGCATCATCAGGTTGTCGCGGGTGATGCCGGCGTTGTTGACCAGTACGGCCGGCGCACCGAACTGCTCGGTGATGCTCGCCAGGACGGCAGCGACCGACTCGTCGCTGGTGACGTTGAGTTCCAGGCCGGTGCCCTGGATGCCGTGCTCCTTGAGGGTCGCGGCAATGCGCTCGGCACCCGAGGCGGACGTCGCGGTGCCGATCACCACGGCGCCCAGGCGACCCAGCTCGAGGGCGATGGCTTGGCCGATACCACGGCTGGCGCCGGTGACCAGTGCAACTTTACCTTGCAGACTCATGCAGGCTTCTCCTAATTCAGGCCTGCGCCGCGCGCGTGGCGGCGAAGGCATCCGGGGTATTCAGGTTGGACGTGTTGACGCCGTCGGCGCAACGCTTGTTCAGGCCGGCCAGGACCTTGCCAGGACCGCACTCGACCAGTTCGGTCGCGCCCTGGGCCGCCAGGTACTGCACGCACTCGACCCAGCGTACCGGCTTGTAGAGCTGTTCCAGCAGGTCGCGCTTGAGGCTGTCCAGATCGGCGGCAACGCTGGCGCTGACGTTCTGCACCAGCGGGATCTGTGGTGCCTGCCAGTCGATGGCGGCAACGGATTCGGCGAAACGCTCGGCAGCCGGACGCATCAGTTCGCAGTGCGACGGCACGCTCACCGGCAGCGGCAGGGCGCGCTTGGCGCCCTTGGCCTTGCAGGCCTCCATGGCGCGCTCGACGGCGGCCTTGGCACCGGCGATCACCACCTGGCCCGGCGAGTTGAAGTTGACCGCGCTGACCACTTCGCCCTGGGCGGAGTCGGCACAGGCCGCCACGACATCGGCATCTTCCAGGCCGAGGATCGCTGCCATGGCACCCTGACCGGCCGGTACGGCCTCTTGCATCAGTTGGCCACGACGCTCGACCAGGCGAACGGCGTCGGCCAGGCTCAGGCTGCCGGCGGCAACCAGTGCGCTGTATTCACCCAGGCTGTGACCGGCAACGTAGGCCGGACACCGACCACCTTCGGCCAGCCACAGGCGCCACAGGGCGACCGAGGCGGTGAGGATCGCCGGCTGGGTCTTGTCGGTCTGGTTCAGCAGTTCTTCCGGACCTTGCTGGGTCAGTGCCCAGAGGTCATAGCCCAGAGCCTGGGAGGCCTCGGCGAAGGTTTCCAGGATCAGCGGGTACTGTGCGCCCAGCTCGGCCAGCATGCCGAGGGACTGCGAGCCCTGCCCTGGAAAGACGAATGCGAGGGAGGTAGACATGAAACGAGCCCCTAATGATCTTATCGTCGGAGAGTTGGCGTTCCGTCGGAATACAACGAACGGAAACGCAATAAACTGTCAGTTGGATGGCCCATTGAACCGGGCGGTCACATTGTAAGCGCCTGCCGGGCAAAACGCCTAAAGCAACAGGTCCTCCAGACGCCCATGCAGGCGTTCGGGAAGGTTTTCCTGGATCTCGATCAGCGCCCGCTGGATTGCGCTCTGCAAACCCTGCACGCCGGCCGAGCCATGGCTCTTGACCACGATCCCCTGCAGACCGAGGAAGCTCGCACCGTTGTGCCGCGCCGGCGCCAGATCGGCCCGCAGCCGGCTGAGCAACGGCAAGGCCAGGGCACCGACCAGCCGCGACGCCAGGTTGCGCCGGAACAGCGCCTCGACGCGTGCGGCGATCATGGTCGCCAGCCCTTCGCTGGACTTGAGCAGGATGTTGCCGACAAAACCGTCGCAGACTACCACGTCGGCCTCGCCACGATACAAGCCGTCACCCTCGATGAAACCGACGTAGTTCAAGCCGCGCGCCTGCTGCAGCAGCCCCGCCGCCAGCTTGACCTGCTGGTTGCCCTTGATGTCCTCGGTACCGACGTTCAACAGTGCCACCCGCGGGCGCACCACGCCCAGGGCCTCGGCGGCCACCGAGCCCATCACGGCGAACTGGAACAGGTTTTCGGCGGTGCAATCGACATTCGCCCCCAGGTCGAGCAACTGGCAGTAGCCCCGTTGGGTCGGAATCGCCGCGACCATCGCCGGCCGATCGATGCCCGGCAGGGTCTTGAGCACATGGCGCGACAGGGCCATCAGCGCCCCGGTATTGCCGGCGCTGACCACCGCATGGACGCGGTCATCGTGCAGCAATTGCAAGGCCACCCGCATCGACGAGTCCGGCTTGCCCCGCAAGGCCTGGGACGGACGGTCATCCATGGTGACGACTTCGCTCGCCGGGACGATATTCAGGCGCGCACGATCAACGGCCGGATAGCCAGCAATCAATTCTTCCAGGAGGGAGGGTTGACCGACGAGGGTCAGGTGCAGCGAGGGTGTAGTAGAAAGGCAGGCAACACTGGCCTGGACAATGTTGCGGGGACCGAAGTCCCCGCCCATTGCGTCGATCGCGATGATCTGAGCGGACAAGATTTACTCGTCAGCGCCCTTGTCGATCACTTTACGACCACGGTATACGCCTTCTGGCGAAACGTGGTGACGCAGGTGAACTTCACCGGTGGTCTTTTCCACGGACAGAGCGTTGGCCTCGAGGGCATCGTGCGAACGACGCATGTCACGGGCAGAGCGGGATTTTTTGTTCTGCTGAACAGCCATAATTGATTAACTCCTAAACGTTTGGGTCACGCTTTAACTGCGCCAATACACTGAACGGGTTGGACCGCGTTACCTCGTCCTCGGCTGGTTCGGGCTCGTCGAGCCCCGCCGGCTGCTGGCATTCTTCCGGATGATGAGCAGGCACAATGGGCAAGGCGAGCAGAAGCTCTTCCTCGATCAATGCCTGCAGATCCAAAGGATCTTCGCCCAGTTCCAGCACGTCATAACCTTTCGGCAACGACTGGGTATTCGCACCCTCCTTCACCACAGCATAACTGCATTCACTGTGAATCGGCAGGGTGACCAGCTCAAGACAACGCTGGCAAACCATCTTGACTTCGGTGTCAATAAAGCTGTGGATAACCACAGACTTACGTTCATCTCGTTCAAAAACGAATTTGGCCTGCACCGTACCGACTGTGTCGGAAAGCGGGTCGCAGAGTCTCTCCAAATCGGCCAGCAGCAGCTCACCCTGGAGGGTGGTGCCGCGATCAGCCAATTTGCGCGGGTCAACGTGAGGTGGAATCGGGTCATTCAACATAGGCGCAGCATTATAGGGATGCACCCGCCCATGTCAAAGGAAATTCAGCCCTGTCCGTCGGCTTCGCCTGTGGATAGAATCGCCGACCACCTTCAGGAGAAGCGCATGCTGCCGTTGTTACTCGCCTCAAGCTCGGTCTACCGCCGGGAATTGCTCGACCGCCTGCGCCTGCCCTTCACGTGCAGCTCGCCCGATATCGACGAAAGCCACCAGCCGGGCGAGCCTGCCGAAGCGCTGGTACGGCGCCTGGCCGAACAGAAGGCGCGAGCCCTGTCCGCCAGCCACCCGCGGCACCTGATCATCGGATCGGACCAGGTCGCGGTGCTCGACGGGCGCATCCTCGGCAAGCCCCACCGTTTCGAAACGGCCCGGGAACAGTTGCTGGCCGCCAGCGGTGCCCGGGTGAGCTTCCTCACCGGCCTGGCGCTGCTCAACAGCCAGAGCGGCCGCTGCCAGGTCGATTGCGTGGCCTTTACCGTGCACATGCGCCAGCTCGACGAACAGCGCATCGAACGCTACCTGCGCGCCGAACAGCCCTACGACTGCGCCGGCAGCTTCAAGGCCGAAGGCCTGGGCGTCAGCCTGTTCCAGAGCACCGAAGGGACGGATGCCACCAGCCTGATCGGCCTGCCGCTGATCCGCCTGGTGGATATGTTGCTGGCCGAGGGCGTCGAGATTCCCTGACCCCGGGACACGCCCACCGCAGGATGACGGTGGGCGTACGCAGAGGCTGTCAGCGCAGGGTCGGCCCCTGGAAACCCATCCACATGGCCAGGTGTTCAGCCACGCTCGCCCCGAGCTTTTTCGAGAAGCGGTCGAGCGGCGACTCCTGAACAGTGAAGTCCACCAGCTTCTTCTCGCCGATCACGTCCCGTGCCACCGAACTGGCACTGCCCAGGCCGTCGATCAGCCCCAGCGACAACGCCTGCTCGCCGGACCAGACCAGCCCGGAGAACAGCTCCGGATGCTCCTTGTCCTTGAGGCGGTCACCCCGGCCCTTCTTCACGCTGGCAATGAACTGGTTGTGGGTGGTGTCCAGCACGCCCTGCCAGAAGCGGGTCTCATCCGCCTTCTGTGGCTGGAACGGATCGAGGAACGACTTGTGCTCACCCGAGGAGTAGGCGCGACGCTCCACGCCGAGCTTCTCCATGGTACCGACGAATCCGTAGCCCGCCGCCGTCACACCGATGGAACCGACCAGGCTGGCCTTGTCGGCATAGATTTCGTCGGCCGCACTGGCAATGTAATAGGCGCCCGACGCACCGAGATCGGAGATCACCGCATAGACCTTGGTATTCTGATGCAGGCCACGCAGGCGACGGATCTCGTCATAGACATAGCCCGACTGCACCGGACTGCCGCCCGGGCTGTTGATACGCAGGATGATGCCCTTGACCTTGGGATCCTCGAAGGCCGTACGCAGGCTGCCGACGATATTGTCGGCGCTGGCCGACTCCTTGTCCGCGATCATGCCGCGCACCTCGATCAACGCGGTGTAGTGAGCGCCACGACTGGCGCTCTTTTCCACATCGACCAGGGGCGAGAGCATCACCAACACGGTTCCCACGTAGACAAAGGCCAGCAGCTTGAAGAAGATCCCCCAACGCCGGGCCCGACGCTGCTCGGTGATGCCGGCCTGAAGCGTACGCTCCAGCAGCTTCCAGCTTTTATCTTCGCCGTCGGCATTCGCCTTGGACGGTGCATTCCATTCATCAGCCATATGTGCTCACCCCAGTAGACTCAATTGGCCTGGCCATTCAACCAGGCATGCAACTCAGGAAAACTGTCGATCGCCAGGCGCGGTTCGAACACCTGCAACTCATCCAGGGACAAGGCACCGTAACCCACCGCCACGCTGTCCATGCCGGCATTGCGGGCCATCTGCAGGTCAAAGGCCGAGTCACCGACCATCAGCGCCTGGGACGCCGGCACGCCGCAATGGGCGAGAATCTCCTCAAGCATCAGCGGATGCGGCTTGCTCGCGGTTTCGTCGGCGGCCCGGGTGATATCGAAATAATCCAGCCAACCATGGGCCTTCAACACCCGGTCCAACCCGCGACGAGCCTTGCCAGTGGCCACCGCCAATTGGTAGCCGGCCTCGCGGAACGCCGCCATGGACTCGACCACGCCCGGAAACAGTGGCGAAGGTACCGCTTCCAGGGCGATGTAGCTATCGGCGTAGTGTTGACGAAAAACTACCAGCTCTTCGTCGGAGATTTCTGGATAAAGGGTGCGAATCGCCTCTGGAAGGCCCAGACCGATAATGCCCTTGACCGCCCGCTCGTCCCGCAGTGGAAAACCGGAGCGCCCTGCCGCCGCGCCCATCGCCTCGACGATCCGACCAATGGAATCGGCCAAGGTGCCGTCCCAGTCGAAAATCAGCAGTTTGTAATCAGCCCGCACTCAAGCGCTCCACGGTCCTGGCCCACATTTCATCCACCGGCGCCTGCAGCTTCAGCTCGCCGCCATCAGGCAGCGGCACCGTCAGCATGTAGGCATGCAGAAACAGGCGTTTGCCGCCCAGTTCACGGATTTCCCGGGTGAAGTCGTCATCCCCGTACTTGCTGTCGCCGGCGATGCAGTGGCCGGCATGCAGGGTGTGCACCCGAATCTGGTGGGTGCGACCGGTCACCGGCTTGGCTTCGACCAGGGTGGCGAAGTCGTTGAAACGACGCAGCACCTTGAACACCGTCAGCGCATCCTTGCCCTCGTCGTTGACCTCCACCATGCGCTCGCCGGAGCGCAGGTTGCTCTTGAGCAACGGAGCCCGCACCTGCTTGACCGAGGTTGCCCAGTGACCACGCACCAGCGCCATGTAGCGCTTGTCGACGCCATCGCCGCGCAACGCCTCGTGCAGATGGCGCAGCATGCTGCGCTTCTTGGCGATCATCAGCAGCCCGGAGGTGTCGCGATCCAGGCGGTGCACCAGCTCCAGCTCCTTGGCTTCGGGACGCAACTGACGAAAGGCTTCGATCACGCCGAAACTCAGGCCGCTGCCACCATGCACGGCGATACCCGCCGGTTTGTTGATCACGATGAGCGCCTTGTCCTCATACACGATCGAGTCCTCCAGGCGCTGCAGCAGCCCCTGGGCGACAGGCACGGGTTCGTCGCGCTCGGGAACGCGCACGGGAGGCACACGAACGATATCGCCTGCCTGCAGCTTGTACTCGGGCTTGATCCGCCCCTTGTTCACTCGCACTTCGCCTTTGCGCAAGATGCGGTAAATCAAGGTCTTGGGTACGCCTTTGAGCCGGGCCAGGAGAAAATTGTCGATGCGTTGGCCGGCAAATTCCGGCGAAACCTCGAGCAGTTGAACGCCAGAGGTCGGGGGGGTAGTCGTCGTCATGTCGCGGATGATAACAATTTTTTATGGAATTGAAGCACTTAATCATTGCTGCTATAGTCGCGAACGCCGCCAAAAGCGGCCGGGCAGCGGAACAACGGCAAACAGCCGACCCTGACCCACGCAATTCATCAGGACGCGAGGCCGTCCTACGGGGCTTTCGCTACATTTGGCAGGTTCGCGATTGTAACAAGCGCAGGTGACATGAGGCCTGAAGCGAGCCGGGAAACTGAGTAACCACTCGTCTCCCGAGCCGATATTCACGGACAGTTCACAAAGTGCAGTCAGTCGCAGGACCCACCGACAGCGAAGGCGTCGGAAACAACGCCTAATTAGCCATGATGCGTGAACTGCCCTTTCGGCGTTCACGGTAAATGCAACCCGCTGCGGATTCTGCGCGCGGCAGCACCCGAATTATCAGGGATACGTGTAGGGTGGAGATGCACAACCGTCGGACTGTGTAGCATTAGGCTTGTTCAAGACGCTTCATATCGTCCACACCCGCGGTTGATTCCTCCTCCTGACTCAGTTTTGCTTAAAGCGGGGCTTATGCCACCACAGCAAGCAGGAAGCGTCGGTCGCGACTTCGCCACTAGTACTAGTAGGCCGAAATCTCGCTAGACACTGGAATGGCCCGCCACTCCATGACGCACCTGACACCGACCGTGAGAAGTCGTGTGTGCCGAACGCCGTTTCCGGCAGCCCGGAAACCGACGGTACTACATGAAAAGAATGCTGATTAACGCAACTCAACCCGAAGAGTTGCGTGTTGCGCTGGTAGACGGCCAACGCCTCTACGACCTGGATATCGAGTCCGGTGCGCGCGAACAGAAGAAGGCCAACATCTATAAAGGCCGGATCACCCGTATCGAGCCCAGCCTCGAGGCCGCTTTCGTCGACTTCGGCTCCGAGCGCCACGGCTTCCTGCCCCTCAAGGAAATCTCCCGCGAGTACTTCAAGAAGGCACCCGAAGGCCGCGTCAACATCAAGGAAGTCCTGAGCGAAGGCCAGGAAGTCATCGTCCAGGTCGAGAAGGAAGAACGTGGCAACAAGGGCGCCGCCCTGACCACCTTCATCAGCCTCGCCGGTCGCTACCTGGTGCTGATGCCGAACAACCCGCGTGCCGGCGGCATCTCCCGCCGCATCGAAGGCGAAGAGCGCAACGAACTGCGCGAGGCGCTGAACGGCCTGGTCGCCCCGGCCGACATGGGCCTGATCGTCCGCACTGCCGGCCTGGGCCGCAGCAGCGAAGAAATGCAGTGGGACCTCGACTACCTGCTGCAACTGTGGACCGCGATCAAGGAAGCCTCCCAGGATCGTTCCGCACCTTTCCTGATCTACCAGGAAAGCAACGTGATCATCCGCGCGATCCGCGACTACCTGCGCCAGGACATCGGCGAAGTGCTGATCGACAGCGTCGAAGCCCAGGACGAAGCCCTGACCTTCATCCGCCAGGTGATGCCGCAGTACGCCAGCAAGATCAAGCTGTACGAAGACAGCGTACCGCTGTTCAACCGCTTCCAGATCGAAAGCCAGATCGAGACCGCCTTCCAGCGCGTCGTCGAGCTGCCGTCCGGCGGTTCCATCGTGATCGACCCGACCGAGGCCCTGGTGTCCATCGACATCAACTCGGCGCGCGCCACCAAAGGCAGCGACATCGAAGAGACCGCGCTGCAGACCAACCTGGAAGCCGCTGAAGAAATCGCCCGCCAACTGCGCCTGCGCGACATCGGCGGCCTGATCGTGATCGACTTCATCGACATGACCCCGGCCAAGAACCAGCGCGCCGTGGAAGAAAAGGTCCGCGAATGCCTGGAAGCCGACCGTGCCCGCGTTCAGGTCGGCCGCATCTCGCGCTTCGGCCTGCTGGAAATGTCCCGTCAGCGTCTGCGCCCATCCCTGGGCGAGAGCAGCGGCATCGTCTGCCCACGCTGCAGCGGCACCGGCATCATCCGTGACGTCGAGTCGCTGTCCCTGGCAATCCTGCGCCTGATCGAGGAAGAGGCCCTGAAGGACCGCACCGCCGAAGTCCGCGCCCAGGTGCCGATCCCGGTTGCCGCATTCCTGCTCAACGAAAAACGCAACTCGATCACCAAGATCGAACTGCGCACCCGCGCCCGCATCGTGATCCTGCCGAACGATCACCTGGAGACGCCGCACTTCGAAGTGCAACGTCTGCGTGACGACAAC
Organism: Pseudomonas sp. Tof1; assembly: GCF_055390395.1. NCBI lineage: Bacteria > Pseudomonadati > Pseudomonadota > Gammaproteobacteria > Pseudomonadales > Pseudomonadaceae > Pseudomonas > Pseudomonas sp. Tof1. Next base: position 5,183,457 of record NZ_AP024344.1, read on the forward strand.
CCGGACGCCACCAACAACCAGTCCAGCTACGAGATCGCTGCCGCCGCCGCCGAAGCGGAAGAAGCCCAGCCGGCGGCCGCGACCCGCACCCTGGTTCGCCAGGAAGCTGCGGTCAAGACCGCCCCGGCCCGCGCCAATGCACCGGTGCCGACCGAAGTGGCCGCCCCGGTTGCCGCCGCTCCGGCTCCGGCTCCAGCCCCGGAACCAAGCCTGTTCAAGGGCCTGGTGAAGTCGCTGGTCAGCCTGTTCGCCGGCAAGGAAGAACCGGCCGCGCCGGTGGTGGTCGAGAAGCCTGTCGCCGAACGCCCGGCGCGCAACGAAGAGCGCCGCAACGGCCGTCAGCAGAGCCGCAACCGCAACGGCCGCCGCGACGAAGACCGCAAGCCGCGCGAAGAACGTGCACCTCGTGAAGAACGGGCACCACGCGAGCCGCGTGAAGAGCGCGCCCCACGTGAGGAGCGTGCGCCACGCGAGGAGCGCGCCCCGCGCGAACTGCGTGAAACCCGTGACGACGTGCCAGCCGCCCGCGAAGAACGTGCACCGCGCCCACCACGCGAGGAACGCGCGCCGCGTGCCCCACGTGAAGAGCGCAAGCCACGCGGCGAGCGCGAGGAACGTGTACGCGAACTGCGCGAGCCGCTGGATGCCACCCCGGCCGTCGGTGCCGTAGCCGCTGCTGCCGCTGCCGCGGTAGTCGCCGAGGAACGTCCAGCCCGTGCGCCACGTGAGGAACGCCAGCCACGCCCACCGCGTGAAGAGCGTCAGCCACGCGCCGAACAGGCTGCCGCGGCCAGCGAGGAAGAAGTCCTGCAGGGCGAAGAGCAACTGGAAGATGGCCAGGACAACGCCGAAGGTGGCGAGCGTCCACGTCGTCGCTCCCGTGGCCAGCGTCGTCGCAGCAACCGTCGTGAACGTCAGCGCGATGCCAACGGCAACGTGATCGAAGGCTCGGATGAAGCCGGCGAAGGCCAGCAGGCCGAAGCCAGCGGCGCCGAACTGGCTGCCGGCCTGGCCGTGACCGCCGCCGTTGCCAGCAGCGCGATCAGCGCCAACGCCGAAGCCGAAGCGCATCAGCAGGCTGAACGTGCCACCGCCGCCACCCTGGAAACCCCGACCGCTGAAGCGCCTGCCGTTGAAGCGACCACCCCGGTTGAGGTGATCGCCGCACCGGAAGTGGAAGTCGCCGAGGTTCGCGAAGCTGCGCCGGTAGCTGAAGCACCGATCGAAACCGCTGCCGCCGAGCTGCCGGTGTTCGTCGCGCCTGAGCCGGCGGTCGAGGCTCCAGTCGTGCAAGCTCCAGCCGCCGAAGCCCCGACTGTCGAGGCTGCCCCGGCTGAAGCACCGGCAGTTGAAGCAGCGGTCGTCGAGAAGGCTGCCGAACCTGCTCAGGAAATCCAGGCCACCTTCCAGTGGGCTGCCGAACCTGCCGCCGTCGAAGCGCCGGTTGCCGAGCCCGTGGTTGCCGAGCCTGCTGCCGTGGAACCTGCGGTCGTCGCTCAGCCTGAGCCCGCTCCGGTTGTCGAAGCCACACCAGTGGTCGCTGAAGAAGCGGCTCCGGTTGCGGTGGAAGCCCCAGCGGTGGTCCTGACCAGCAATGGCCGCGCACCGAACGACCCACGTGAAGTACGCCGTCGCAAGCGCGAGGAAGAAGCACGCAAGGCTGCCGAACTGGCTGCCGCCGCGGCTGCTCCTGCCGAGGAAGCTGCCCTTGCTGCCGAACCGGCGCCGGTGGTTGTCGAGGCGGAACAGGCCCCTGCGGCCCCTGTCGTTCACAACGAAGCGGCTACCGAGGAAAACTCGCAGCCTGCCGAAGAAGTGATCGAGCACGCGCCAAAAGCCCTGGAAACAGTCGAAGAGCACAAGCCTCACGCCTGATTCGATGGCCAATGAAAAGCCCCGCCTGCAGTGATGCAGGCGGGGCTTTTTCATGGGTCATGGGTGGTGCGCTTCGAAAACCAGAGCTGCAGGCACATCGACATCCCAGACGATCCCGCGGTCCCCCACCGGCACCGGCTCGACCCGCCCCGTGGCAAACAGCGCCTTCGCTCCACGATCACCGGACAACGCCCGTAACGCCTCCCCGAAATCGCGGCCGAACCCCACGGGATGCCCATACCCGCCAGCCAGCGTCGGTACGCAGATCCGCTCCCTTGTCATCCTCGCCAGCACCCGTTCAAAGGTCTCCGGCAGGATAAATGGCATATCCCCCAGCACCATCAGCCAGCCGTCGGCCTCGGCACTGGCGGCGACCCCGGTGGCAATGCTTTCACCCATGCCCGTGGACCCGGGCAACAGCACCCGGCAGCCGTGGGCCTGGCCCAGGCGAATCACTTCAGGCCGATCCGCCGTGGTCACCAGCACCCGCGCGCCCAGGCTGTCAGGCAGGCTGCGCAGCACCTGTTCCAGTACCGGACGCACCACCCCGTCACGCCCCTCGCAAGCGGCCAGCAACTTGTCCTGATCGGCCCCGGCCACCTGCCGGAACCGACTGCCCTGCCCCGCCGCCAGGATGATCGCGGCAATCGACTCATTCACCCGGTGCCAGCTCCGCTTTCTTCTGCCGTGACTCCACGCCGTTCTTGATCGCGACGATCTCGGCCAACAGCGACAAGGCGATCTCCGCCGGCGTGTGACTGCCGATAGGCAAGCCGATCGGCCCATGCAACCGTGCGATCGCCTCGCTGCCCAGCCCCAGCAGCGCCAGATTGTCCCGCCGCTTGCGGTTGTTGACCCGCGAGCCCAGCGCACCGACGTAGAAGGCCCTGGAATTGAGCGCCGTCAGCAAGGCCATGTCGTCCAGCCGCGGGTCATGGGTCAGCGCGACGATCGCCGTGCGCTCGTCGGCCTGGATATTCAGCACCGCCTCATCGGGCATGCCCGGTACGAAACGGCCGTGCGGTTCCTCCCAGCCGTGAATGAACTCCTCGCGCGGATCGCAGACCAGTACCTCGAAATCCAGCATCCGCGCCATCTGCGCCACATAGCGCGACAACTGCCCGGCGCCGATCAGCAGCAGGCGCCAGCGCGGCCCGTAGATGGCCCGCAGCGTGCGCTCATCGAAGCTCAGCAGATCCTGCCGGCCGGCCTCATGCAGAGTCACCGTTCCGCTGAGCAGATCCAGTTCACGCGCGACGATCTCGTGAGCCTCGCAACGCCGCAGCAGTTGCTCGACCCAGGCGACATCGCCGACCCGTTCCTCGGTCAGACGCAGGGTGCCACCACACGGCAGGCCGAAGCGCGCCGCCTCTTCGCGACTGACACCATAGGTCACCAGTTGCACCGGGGGCCCGTCTGCGGGCAGGCGCCCATCGTGCAGGCGGGCGATCAGGTCATCCTCGATGCAACCACCCGACACCGAGCCGATCACCATGCCATCCCCACGCAAGGCCAGCATCGCCCCGGGCTGGCGCGGCGCGCTGCCCCAGGTCCGGACCACGCTGTACAGCATTACCCGGTGCCCGGCGCGGCGCCACTGCAGGACGCTGCGCAGGACATTCAGATCGACGCTGTCCATCAGGCCTGCGCCTTGTTCCAGCCTTGCAGTTGATAACGCACCGGCAGGTTGCGGATACGCTGACCGGTGGCAGCGAAGATCGCATTGCACAGCGCCGGCGCGATCGGCGGCACCCCAGGTTCACCGACACCACCCAGTGGCACCTGGCCCGGCGGCGTGACCAGGTGCACCGCCACTTCCCGGGGGCCAGGGACATGCGCGCCACTTCGTACATATGGAAGTTGTCCTGCTGGACCTGGCCCTCCTTGAAGCTGATCTCGCCCAGCACCGCGTTGCCCAGGCCCATCACGCAAGCGCCCTCGAACTGCGAGCGGATCCGTTCCGGGTTGATCTGCGGTCCGCAGTCCACGGCGATATCGGCCTTGTGCACGATCAGCGTGCCATCGTCCTTGACCTCGACCTCGATCACCGCCGCCACATAGGTGACGAAGCTGTAGTGCACCGCCAGGCCCAGGCCACGTCCCTTGGGCAGCTTGCGCCCCCAACCGGCCGCCTTGGCCGCGGTTTCCAGCACGGTGCGCAGGCGTCCGGTATCGATCGGGTAACGCTCCGGCGACTCACCGTAGTTCCACTGTTCGCTCAGGCTGCGCGGATCGATCTGCCGGTCGGGTCCCAGCAGCTTGAGCTGATAGGCCAGCGGATCCTGGCCGGCCTTGTGCGCCAGTTCGTCGACGAAGCTCTGGATGGCGAAACCATGGGGAATGTTCGACACCGAGCGGTACCAGCCGACCCGGGTGTGGACTTTCGCCTCGGGGTTCTCCAGGCGCACGTTGGGAATGTCATAGGCCATGTTGGTGAAACCCATGCCCAGTTCGAACGCCGCCTCGTTGTTCATGTTCGGCGCGAACAGCGCGGTGATGCTCGGGGCCACGGTGCGGTGCAGCCAGCCGGATGGCGTACCGTCCTGGTTCAGGCTGGCCTGCAGGTATTCCGCCGACACGGTGTGGAAATAGGAGTGGTGGATGTCGTCCTCGCGGGTCCATTGCACCCGCACCGCCGTACCCGGCATCGCCTTGGCCAGGATCGCCGCCTCGATGACGTAGTCCGGCTTGGACTTGCGCCCGAAGCCACCACCGAGCAGGCTGACATGGACGGTGACCTGGTCGAAACCGATGCCCAGCCGCTCGGCAATCCGCTCGCGGGTGACCTGGGGGCCTGGGTCGGCGCCCAGGCCTCGCATTGCCCGTCGTTGAAACGGGCGATGGCGACCATCGGCTCCATCGGCGCCTGCGCCAGGTGCGGCAGGTAGTAGCCGGCCTCGAAGTGGCTCGCGGCCCCCTTGAGCGCCTCATCGACATTGCCGGTATTGCGCACCACCTTGCCCGGCTGGCGCGACGCGGCTTCCAGTTCCTGGCGATAGGCAACCGAGTCGTAGCGAGCATTGTCGCCATCGTCCCAGACAATGTTCAGCGCCTCGCGCCCCTTGATCGCGGCCCAGGTGTTGCTGGCGATCACCGCCACGCCACCCAGCGGCTGGAATTCGGACGGCAACGGGCGAGGTTCGATCTCCAGCACCTTGAGCACGCCAGGCACCTTCAGCGCCGCCGCCGCATCGAACGACTTGAGCTTGCCGCCATACACCCGCGGACGCGCCACGGTGGCATAGACCATCTTCTCGAAATGGATATCGGCCCCGTAAAGGGCACGGCCGTTGACGATATCCGCACCGTCGATGGCCCGCGTCGATTCCTTGCCGATATAGCGGAACTCCGCGGGCTGCTTGAGCCGCAGACTGTCCCGCGGCGGCACCGCCAGGGCGCCGGCAGCGGCGGCCAGGACTCCATAGCCCAGCTCGCGCCCGCTCGGGCTGTGGATAACCTTGTGCAACTGCGCCCGGCACTCGCCGACCGGGACGTTCCATTGCTGCGCGGCAGCCTGTTCCAGCATGGTCCGTGCGGCAGCACCACAGCGGCGCATGGGTTCGTACCAGTGACGCATGCTGCGCGAGCCATCGGTGTCCTGGTTGCCGAAACGCACTTCGTCTCCCGGCGCCTGGCGGACCTTGACCTGCGCCCAGTCGGCCTCCAGTTCGTCAGCCACCACCATGCTCAGGCTGGTACGCACGCCCTGGCCCATCTCCGAACGGTTGCAGACCACCGTCACACTGCCATCGGCGTCGATGCTGACATAAACCTTGGGATCGTCGACCCAGCCATTGGGCATGCCGTCGGCGCCGTACTTCTTCTCGCCTTCGGCAAAGGCATCGGGCAGGCCCCAGGTGGCCGCCAGCACCAGCGCGCCAGTGGCGCCGACCCCCTTGAGAAAGCCGCGCCGGCTGAGGTTGCTCAGGGCGAAATCGTTCAGGGAGCGGCTCATGCCTTGGCCTCCTGCAAATGGGCGGACGCGGCCTGGATGGCCGTCTTGATGCGGTTGTAGGTGCCACAGCGGCAGATATTGCCAAGCATGGCTTCCTCGATCTGCTCGTCGCTGGGCTTGGGGTTCACCTTGAGCAGGGCAGTGGCCGACATGATCTGTCCGCCCTGGCAGAACCCGCACTGCGCCACGCCACCGTCGAGCCAGGCCTGTTGTACCGCCTGGCCGACCGGATCGCTGTGCAGGTTGTCGATGGTGCGCACGTCGCGGCCCACCACCGAGCCGATCGGCGTGACGCAGGAACGGGCCGCCAGGCCGTCGATATGCACGGTACAGGCACCACACAGGCCCATGCCGCAGCCGAATTTGGTCCCGGTATAACCCGCCACGTCGCGAATAGCCCAGAGCAGCGGCATATCCTCGGTGACGTCCAGGGGATGGTCTTGACCATTGAGTTTCAGGGTAATCATGGGCACGCCCGCATCGTTGAAGGTCATGGGGTCGAGCCATCTGCAAGGGGCCGCACGGACGGCAGCAGATCGACTCAGGCTAATCGGCTCTCTTGTGAAGCGGATGCTTCACCGGGCCGTTCGTTGAGGCTTTTTTACCGTTTTGACCAGCCCGGGGAAAGCCATTCCATGCAAAAAAGCCCCATGCAGTCCGACTGCACAGGGCTTTGAGAGAAAGCGCTCCGGCTGACCAACGATCAGCATAGCCTCATTCAGTAGAGGTTCGGTTCCATTTCCAGCTGAACCGCAAAACGCTCGGCGATATCGGCCTGGATCCGCCGGGCCAGGGCCAGCAGTTGCTCCCCCGTCGCCGCGCCGTGGTTGACCAGCACCAGCGACTGCAGGCGATGCACACCGGCGTCGCCATCGCGGAAGCCCTTCCAGCCGGCCGCCTCGATCAACCAGCCGGCCGCCAGTTTCACCTGCCCGTCGGCCTGTGGATAACCAACCAGCGCGGGGTGAGCCTGCTTCAGCTCGGCGGCGTGAGCGGCCGAGACCAGCGGGTTCTTGAAGAAGCTCCCGGCATTGCCGAGTACCGCCGGGTCCGGCAGTTTCTCGCTGCGAATGCTGCAGATCGCCCGACTGACATCAAGCGCCCCCGGCTGACTGACACCCTGCTCTTTCAGGCGCTCGGCCACCGGACCGTAGCCCAGGTGCAACTGCTCGACCCGGCTCAGGGCAAAGCGCACCCGCAGGATCAGCCAGCGCCCCTGGGCGTGCTTGAACAGACTGTCGCGGTAGCCGAACTGGCACTCTTGCAGGGAAAACTCGCGCAATTCGCCGGTCTGCCGGTCGAGGGCGGTGAGGCCAGCGAACACATCCTTGATCTCGACGCCATAGGCACCGATGTTCTGCATCGGCGCGGCGCCGACGGTGCCAGGGATCAGGCTGAGGTTCTCCAGGCCATACCAGCCTTGGGCCAGGGTAGCCAGCACGAACGGATGCCAGGGTTCGCCGGCCTCGGCCTCGACGATCACACGCTGGCCGTCATCGCTGAGCAGGCGAATGCCGCGACTGCCCATGCGCAACACCAGCGCCTGGATATCGCCGGTCAGCAGCAGGTTGCTGCCACCGCCGATCACCAGCAGGGGCAATTGCCGCTGCGCCGCGAAAGCCAGGGCCTCGCGCACGTCGTCATCACCGTGGGCCTCGGCGAACCACTGGGCACGGACATCGACGCCAAAGCTGTTGTAGGGCTTGAGGGAAACACCGGCTTGCGGTTGCAGGCTCATAGACGCCCCCGGAGTTCGTCGACCAGGCGATCGCTGGCCTGCTCGATCAGGTCCAGTACCTGTTCGAAGCCGTGTTCCTCGTCGTAGTACGGATCCGGGACCTCGTCCAACGCACCGTCGTAACGACGCAGGAACAGGTCCAGCTCGGCCTTGCCCTGGGCCGGCTGCAGCTGCTTGAGGTGGCGCAGGTTGCTCTGGTCCATGGCGAGGATCAGGTCGAAGCGGTTGAAATCCGCGCTGCTCACCTGGCGGGCGCGCTGCGCCGACAGGTCGTAGCCGCGCAGCCGCGCAGCCCGCTGGCTGCGGCTGTCCGGCGCCTTGCCGACATGCCAGTGGCCGGTACCGGCGGAATCGACCTCGATCAGTTCGGCGAGACCGGCCGCGCGCAACTTGTGGCGCAAGACGCCTTCAGCCGTGGGCGAACGACAGATGTTGCCCAGGCAGACAAACAGGACCCGCATCAGGCCTCCAGCAAACGACGAACGCGTTCGAGGTCTTGTGGTGTATCGACGCCGGTGGGCGGTGCCTCCAGGGCGTCGGCCACATGGATTCGCACGCCGTGCCACAGGGCCCGCAACTGCTCCAGGCGCTCGGTGGTTTCCAGCCAGCACGGGCCCCAGCCGACGAAGTCATGCAGGAAGCCGGCACGGTAGGCATAAATGCCGATATGCCGACGGAACGGCACGCCTTTCGGCAGGTGTTCACGATCCCCGGCAAAATCGTCGCGGGCCCAGGGCAAGGTGGCCCGGCTGAAGGTCAGGGCCAGGCCGTTGATGTCGCTGACCACCTTGACCACGTTCGGGTTGAACAGCGCCTCGACCTCTTCGATCGGCTCGGCCAGGGTGGCCATGCGCGCTTCGGTGTGCGCCGCCAGGTTGGCCGCAACCTGGTCGATCACCGCCGGCGGGATCAACGGCTCGTCACCCTGGACGTTGACCACGATCGCCTCCGGTTCCAGCCCCAGCAGGCTGGCGACTTCGGCCAGGCGATCGGTGCCGGACTCATGGTCTTCGCGGGTCAACAGCACTTCGGCGCCGAAGGCCTGGCAGGCTTCGACGATCCGTGGGTCGTCGGTGGCCACCACCACCCGCTGGGCGCTGCTTTTGCGCGCCTGTTCCCAGGTGTGCCGGATCATCGGCTTGCCGGCGATCAGTTGCAGTGGCTTGGCCGGCAGGCGCGTGGAGGAATACCGCGCCGGAATCACGACGATGAACGGAGTGCTCATTTGTCCAGACGCTCATCGGCGCTCAGGGTGCGCGCCTCGCTCTCGAGCATCACCGGGATGCCGTCGCGAATCGGGAACGCCAGGCCGGCGCCCTTGCTGATCAGCTCGGTCTTGTCGGCGCTGAGCTTGAGCGGCCCCTTGCAGATCGGGCAAGCGAGGATATCGAGCAGTTTGGTGTCCATGAGGAGTTCCCTGGATAAAAAGGGGTTTAGGGCAAAAGACGATCGGGCAGCAGACGCAGCAATTGCGTGTCGAACCAGGCCACGAACGCTTCGGAAGGCACCGCGTCGACCGCCAGGTACCACCAGTCGGCGGCCGCGAACGCCCGGCATTTCACCGCGTCCTTTTCGGTCATGACCAATGGCAGCGACGGCGTGAAACTCAGGGCCTGCGCGCTGTATTCGGCATGATCGGCAAAGGCGTGGGGCACAGGCTGCCAGTGTAGCGTTTCGAGGGTATTGAAGAAACGTTGCGGATTACCGATGCCGGCCACCGCGTGCAACGCCTGGCCGACGGGAAAGTGGTCGAGCGGCTGGCGTTCGCCGCTCAGCAGATTGACCAGAGCGGTCGGCTGCAGGCGAAAGGCGAAACCGTCGCCGCGATCGGCGTCGGCGCCGTTGTACATCAGCGCGTCGACACTCTGCAGGCGCTCCAGCGGCTCGCGCAGGGGGCCGGCGGGCAGGCAGCGGCCATTGCCCAGGCCACGGGCGGCGTCGATCAGCACCAGTTCCAGGTCGCGGGCCAGGCGGTAATGCTGCAGGCCGTCGTCGGAGAGGATCAGGTCGAGCTGTTCCTCGGCCAGCAGGGCCTGCACCGCGCGGCTGCGATCCGGATCGATCATCAGCGGCACATTGTTGCGCCGGACGATCAGCAGCGGCTCGTCGCCGGCTACCGCCGCGGACTGCTCGGCACGTACCCGCCATGGCAGGCTCGGCGGCCTGGCGCCGTAACCACGGCTGACCACGCCCACACGCAGGCCGCGACGCCGGCAATGCTCGACCAGCCAGAGAATCATCGGGGTCTTGCCCGTACCGCCGACCGTGATGTTGCCGACCACGATCAACGGCACCGCAGGCTGGTAGATGTCGCCTGCGCCGGCAACGAAGCGGGCGCGCTTGCCATCGACCACGCGACGATACAGCCACTCCAGCGGGCGCAGCAGGGTGAGGGCCGGATGGCCCTCGTACCAGGCGCGCAACAAACGGTCCGAGAGAGCCATCAGGGCGCCGGCGCCGCCTCGACGGTGGTCATGCGCAAGTGACTGAAGCCGAGCTTGCCGGCGGCGTCCATCGCGGTGATCACGGCCTGGTGCTGGGTCTTGCCGTCGGCACTGATCGACAGCGGCATGTTGGTGTCACCGTTGGACTCCTTCTGCAACGCTTCCATCAGGGTCGACAGGTCATTCTTCGGCAGTATCTGGTTGTTCACCGAGAACACCCCATCGGCGCTGATGGCGATGTCCAGTTGCTTGACCAGTTGATCCTCCGCCGGAGAACCGCTGACCGCCTGCGGCAGGTCGACCCGCAGTTGGGTTTCGCGGGTGAAGGTGGTGGTGACCACGAAAAACAGCAGCAGGACGAACACCACGTCGATCAGCGAGGCGAGGTTGATATCGATGGTTTCCCGGGGTTTGCGGCGGAACTTCACGCTTTGCCCCCGGGCATTTCCACATCGCGGTCGCCCTGGACCACTTCTACCAGCTTGATCGCCTGCTGCTCCATGCCCACCACCAGCTCATCGATGCGGCGTTGCAGGAAGCGGTGGAAGAACACCGCGGGAATACCGACGATCAGGCCAGATGCGGTGGTGATCAGCGCCTTGGAGATACCGCCGGCGAGGACGGCCGCATTGGTGGTCATGCCCGAGCCCATGAACGAGCTGAAGATATCGATCATGCCCAGCACCGTACCGAGCAGGCCGAGCAGCGGCGACATGGCGGCGATGGTGCCGAGGGCGTTGATGTAGCGCTCCAGTTCATGGATCACCCGGGCGGCGGCCTCTTCGATGCACTCCTTCATGATCTCGCGACCGTGCTTGGAGTTCGCCAGGCCCGCGGCGAGGATTTCACCCAGGGGCGAGTCGGCGCGCAGTTGCTTGAGTTTTTCCTTGTCCAGCTGCTTGTCACGGATCCACACCCAGACCTGCCCCAGCAGATGCTCCGGGGTCACCCGGCTGGCGCGCAGGGTCCACAGGCGCTCGGCGACGATACCCACGGCGGCGATGGAACTCAGAATGATCGGCAACATCATCCAGCCGCCGGATTTGACCAATTCCCACACAGTGACAGCCCCCTCGAAAAAGTGCGCCACTCTAACATAGGGGTCGGCCGGGCCGAAGAACGTGATGTCGCATCAGGGAGCGGTTTAATAACCCTGGGCTATTTGAATCACGCTGCACCGGCACCCCCACAAGGGGACTGGAGTGCTCAGCTCTCTATCGGATCAACGCCAGAATCGCTTGTCCTCGCGCTGCGACTGCGCATCGCCAAAAGCCCCCAGCACCAGGCGCACCGCACCCTGCTCGGCACTGTCATGTACGGCCATCCCCAATGCCTGGTAACGAGCCATCACCTGCGGATGCGGATGGCCGAAGCTGTTTCCACGACCCCGGGAAATCAGCACGGCCCTCGGCGCCAGTCGCTGGAGAAAGCTCATCGACGAGGAACTGCGGCTGCCATGATGAGGGGCCTGCAGCCAGTCGGTGGCGACCGCCAGCGGACTGTCCAGCAAGGCCTGCTCGGCGTGGGTGTCGATGTCTCCGGTCAGCAGCAGCCGCTCCCCCCGGGCCTCGATCTGCAGCACGCAGGAACGCTGGTTGCTGTCCTGCGCCGCGGCCCATTGCCAGAGCCCGAAACTCACTCCGTCCCATTGCCAGCGCTCGCCACTGGGGCAGGTACCGGCATGCAGGGGTGCCGGCAATCCCGGGGCATCACCACTGATCACCCGGTTCACCGGCATACCGTTGCGGACCGCCAGGGCACCACCGGCATGGTCGGCATCGGCGTGACTGATCAGCATCAGGTCAAGCTCGCGTACCCCCAGCTTGCGCAGCGTCGGCAGGACCACCCGCTGGCCCAGGTCGAACGCGCCGAAGCGCGGCCCCGCGTCATACAGCAGGTTGTGATGGCGGGTACGGACCAGGATCGCCAGGCCTTGCCCGACGTCCAGTTGCCAGATTTCGGCCTGCCCTTGCGGCACCCTGGACGGCGGCGAGCACAACACCATGGCCACCAGCGGCCAGCCCAGGGGCCGTAACGGCACGCCCGCGGGCAGCAACAACAGCAGAACACCCAGGCTGCCCAGGCCCCAGGCCCAGGGTGCAAGGGTCCCGGGTAGCCAGGCCGGTACCCGTGTCGCCACCTGGGCCAACCCCTGGAACAGGATTTCCAGCAGGCCGCCGGCCAGCCACAACAGCGCTTCACCGATCCAGGGCAGCGTCAAGGTCAGGGTCCCAAGCAAGGCCAGCGGCAGTACCGCAAGGCTGATCCAGGGCACCGCAACCAGGTTGACCCACGGGCCGCTGAGGCTGATGGGCAGGCCGAGCACCAGCAGCCACGGCAGCAGGCCGAGGGCGATGGTCCATTGCGCGCGGGTCCAGGTTTGCCAGAGGTTCCAGGCCCCCAGCCGGCCGGCGAAACAGAAGATCAGCACCGCCACTGCGGCGAACGACAGCCAGAAACCCGGTCGCAGGCTGGCCAGGGGCTCGACCAGCAGGACCAGGTTCAGCGCCACCAGCAACGGCCACGACACCCCCAGATGGCGGTAGCGCAGGCGCCAGAGCAGCACCATGCCGATCATCGCGCAGGCCCGGCGCACCGGGACGCCAAAGCCGGCCAGCAATCCGTAGCCCAGCGCCGCGGCAAAGGCCAGGCCGCAGGCCCAGGGTAGCCAGGGCAGGTGCCGCGGCCACAGGCCATAACGCGCCAGCCCCGCCACCAGGGCATAGACCAGCGCGGCGAACAGCCCGATATGCTGCCCGGAAATCACCAGCAGGTGCACGGTGCCGGTGTCCTGCAGGACGCGCCAGGTGTCAGGCGACAAACCCGAACCATCGCCCAGCACCAGCGCCACCAGGGTCGCCGACTGCCCCCAGGCATCGACCGCCAGCAGGCGCTGGCGAATCCCGTCGCGCCAGGACCCTGGCGATGCGGCCAGTCGCTGGCCGTCCTTGATGGTACCGGTGGCGCCGATCCGCTGAGCCAGCAACCAGGCCTCACGGTCGAAGCCATGGGGATTGAGCAGCCCGCTCGGCGACTTGAGCTTGACCGCCAGCCGCCAGCGCTCGCCACTGCCGACCGCGGGCCCGCCGTACCAGGCCAGGCGCATGCGCCGCGGCAGCAGCGTGCGCCGGGAGCTCGCGTCTTCCAGCACGAAGCGTTGCACCGCTCCATCGTTTTCCGGCAGTCCCACCACCTGCCCTTCCAGCCACAGTGTCTGGCCGTCCAGCTCCGCTGCCAGGCGGTCACTCAAGGCCAGGTGAGCCTGCAGGCAGGCCCAACTGAAACCGAACAGCACCAGCGCGACCGGATAGCTGCGAAACGGCAACAGCATCAGGCCGAGCAGCGACAACACCGGCAGCCACCCGAGCGGCGGCAACTGCGGCAGAAAACGCAGGCTCAGCAGGCCCGCCGCCAGCGCCAACATCCCTGTGCGCATCTCTCACTCCATGAACCCGTTCAGTTCTCGGAATAGCCCGATTGGCCGGCAGCTGCTTTATCAATTGTCACAATGTCTGAATGGGTCGTCAGTAGAATCCGGGCATACTGCCCGCTTGAACCGACCGAGAAGCCCTATGCCGCGTCGCCTATTCAAACGCTACATGCCCGACCCGCAGAGCATCCGCGAACACAAGCACTTACGATTTTTCGGCCGGCTGCTCCACGATCCGAACCTCTGGCACCTCAATCGCCACTCGGTGTCACGGGCCATGGCGGTCGGCCTGTTCGCCGCACTGATACCCATCCCGTTGCAGATGCTGCTGGCGGCGTGCCTGGCGATTTTTCTGCGCGGCAACCTGCCGATCGCCGTCAGCCTGGTGTGGCTGACCAACCCGCTGACCATGCCGCCGATCTTCTATTGCACCTACAAGCTGGGAAGCTGGGTGATGAACCTGCCGCCACGCAGCCTGCCGGACGAACTGACCTGGGCGTGGATCAGCGACCAGCTGTCGACGCTGTGGCAGCCGTTCCTGCTGGGCTCGGTGCTGTTGGGATTGGTGATGGCGGCCCTCGGTTACTGCCTGACCATGGGTTATTGGCGCTGGTGGGTGGCCCGGCAGTGGCAGCGGCGCCGGGAACAGCGCCGCCCCAAATGAATACCGCCCCCTGTAGGAGCGTGGCTTGCCCGCGAAGAGTTCCTTGAGAACGCCAAGAGCTTCGCGGGCAAGCCACGCTCCTACAAGGTTGCGCTGTACCAAAGAAATCGGGGCGCCCCGGCCCGCCAGGCATGCCAGGGTCGCCTGGGCTTACTGGCGCATGCCGCGCCCGCTGACCAGCAGCCGCGCGCAACCGAAATACAGCACCACGGTCGCCAGCAGCATGAAGGCGATGGCCACGCTGATACGGATGTCCGATACCCCTAAAATGCCATAGCGGAAGGCGTTGACCATGTGCAGCACCGGGTTGGCCAGCGATACGGTCTGCCAGAACGGCGGCAGCAGGCTGATGGAGTAGAACACCCCGCCCAGGTAGGTCAGTGGCGTCAGCACGAACGTCGGGATGATCGAGATGTCGTCGAAGTTGCGCGCGAACACCGCGTTGATGAACCCCAGCAGCGAGAAGATCGTCGCCGTCAGCACCACCACCAGAAGGGTCACGCCCAGGTGATGGACCTGCAGGTGGGTGAAGAACAGCGACAGCAGGGTCACGATGATCCCCACCATCAGGCCGCGCAGCACACCGCCCAGGGTGTAGCCGATGAGGATGGTGTGCGGCGAAACCGGCGACACCATCAGTTCCTCGATCGAACGCTGGAACTTGCTGCCGAAGAAGCTCGAGACCACGTTCCCGTAGGAGTTGGTGATCACCGACATCATGATCAGCCCCGGCACGATGTACTCCATGTAGGTAAAGCCACCCATGTCGCCGATCTGCCGGCCGATCAGGTTCCCGAAGATCACGAAGTACAGGACCATGGTGATGGCCGGCGGCAGCAGGGTCTGCGGCCAGATCCGCATGAAGCGCCGCACTTCCCGATAGACGATGGTGTTGAGGGCGACCAGGTTGGCCTGCAGCTCCGAACTCATACCGCCACCTTCGACAGATTCTTTTCTACCAGTGACACGAACAGTTCCTCAAGGCGATTGGTTTTGTTACGCAGGCTGAGGACCTCGATCTGCTGCGTGGCCAGTTGGCCGAACAGTTCGGTGATGCCCACGGATTTGTCCACCTGCACTTCCAGGGTATGGCTGTCGAGCAGCTTGCTCGGGTAGCCGATCAGGCTAGGTGCGACGGTTTGTGCATGCTTGAGGTCGAGCAGGAAGGTCTCGACATGCAACTGGCTGAGCAACTGGCGCATGCTGGTGTTCTGGACGATGGTGCCGTGATCGATGATGCCGATGTTGCGGCACAGCTGTTCGGCCTCTTCCAGGTAATGGGTAGTGAGGATGATGGTGATGCCCTTCTCGTTCAGCTCGGTGAGAAAGGTCCACATCGAACGACGCAACTCGATGTCGACCCCGGCGGTCGGCTCGTCGAGGATCAGCAGGCGCGGCTCGTGCACCAGTGCCCGGGCGATCATCAGCCGGCGCTTCATGCCGCCGGACAGCGAACGGGACGGCACGTCGCGCTTGTCCCACAGGCCCAACTGGGTCAGGTACTGCTCGGCGCGCTCCTTGGCGACCTTGGCCGGGATACCGTAGTAGCCGGCCTGGGTCACGACGATGTCGAAGGTCTTCTCGAACTGGTTGAAGTTGAACTCCTGCGGCACCACGCCAATGCTGCGCTTGAGTGCGGCGGGTTGCCGGTCCAGGTCGTGGCCGAAGACATTCACCGTGCCGCTGGTTTTGTTCACCAGGGTCGAGAGAATGCCGATGGTGGTGGATTTGCCGGCACCGTTGGGGCCGAGCAAGGCGAAGAAATCACCTTCGGCGACGTCCAGATCGATACCACTCAGGGCCTGGAAACCGTTGCCGTAGGTTTTGGTTAGCTGCCGGATGGACAGAGCGGAACTCATAGCGGACGATGCACCAAGAAGGAAGGAAAAAGTCGGGAAACTGCGCGAAAACCAACCGCATGGCCGGCCTTCCATAGCCCCATATAAGGGCACGCCGGGTCGTGAACAATAGCGGCGCGCCAGGACTATGGTGCTTGGCTACGCCGCACAAGTACAGCAACCCGCGTTAATAGTAGCTATTAAGTCAAAGCGGTCATGACCGCACGCTGGTAGGCCGGACGTTGCTTGAGGCGCTCGTACCAGGCACTCAAATGGGGCAACTCCGGTCGTTCGATGGGCATCTCGAACCAGGCGTAGATGAAGCTGCCCAGGGGAATGTCGCCCAGGCCGATCTCCTGGCCGGACAGGTAGGGCTGCTGCGCCAGAGCCCGGTCGGCCATGGCCAGAAGCTCGCCACAGGCTTGCAAGCCGGCGTTGATCGCGGTCCAGTCCTGCTGCTCGGCCGGCGTGCGCATGACGCCCCAGAACACCACGCGAAACGGCGCGACGAAGGACGAGGTAGCCCAGTCCATCCACTGCTCGGCACGGGCCCGCACCTGCAAGTCCGCCGGTGACCAGACCGGGTTGGCGGCGTGCCTGGCCGCCAGGTAGCGGACGATGGCGTTGGATTCCCACAGGACGAAGTCGCCATCCTCGATCATCGGCACCAGGCCATTGGGATTCTTCTCACGGTATTGCGGCGTGTTCACGACACCAAAGGCACCACCGGCATCGATGGACTCGTAGGAAAGTCCCAGCTCCTCGGCAATCCATAGTACTTTCCTGACATTCGACGAATTCTTCCGACCCCAGATCTTCAGCATGACGGCCTCTCACAGGATAAATGCCGACGCAGTCTACGCCCGATCAGCCACGACTCAAATCGCCGCGCATGTCACCTCGCCAGGGCAGCGCGTCGGCGAGGAACAGGTGGGGATAACACTCGGCCAGATGACCGAAGAACAACGCCTGCGGCACATCGGCGAACTGCCCGTGGTCGCGCAGGTATTCCATGTGCCGCTGGCCATCATGGGTGTAGGGATGGAACACACTGTCGCTATGCCCGTCGAATTCCAGCGGTATCACCCCGAAGGCTTCGCACAACCCCTTGTCGAAAGCCGGCGTGGCCTTGACCCAGCGTCCGTCCAGATGGAGCTCGGTATAGCCGTGCATGGCGAACACTTCGCTCTTGAGCAACTCCAGCACCCGGGGCGTCGACAGGTGATTGCGTACGTCCGCCAGGCCGATCCGGGCCGGGATCCCGCAGTGCCGGGCGCAGGCGGCAAGCAGGGTCGCCTTGGGCACGCAGTAGCTCTGCCCCAGCGCCAGGGCATGGCTGCCGCACAAGGTCTGCGGGTTGCGGCTGAAGGCGTAGATGTTGTAGCGAACCTCATCACGCACGGCGTAGTACAGACTGATGGCCTGTTCCCTCGGGTCGCGGCTGGCGCCGCGACGACTCTCGGCGAACTCCATCACCGCCGGGTGGTCACTATCGATGAAGCGTCCTGGATTCAGATACTCGTGCATGAGCGCAGTCCCCGTGGCCAGTCTCGAGTCTAGCCCCGTGCCCTGCGCGCCGGGCACGACGATTCGGCCAAGTCACAGACCCACCGTGCCTTTCTTGCGGGCAGTGCGCGGCGGCATCCGTCCGGCGGCCCGCTCCCACCGATCTGGATACACAGCCCCGGCATCCGGCTTGCCGGATGCCGACTAAGCTCTGAAGTGTTTTTGCCCTGTCTCATGGAGGATTGAATATGCTGCTGTTGTGGATACTGGTTCTGCTGCTCGGCGTCGCCTACCTGGCACACCGGCGCATCGCCGCGCTGCCCGCCCTTGGCGCAGTGGCGCTGTATCTCCTGGCGATGGGAACCCTCGGTCATGCCCCCGGCGGCCTGATGCTGGTGCTCTGGTTGATCCTCGCGACGGTCGCCGCCCCCCTGTTGCTGCCCGACCTGCGCCGCCGGTTGTTCACGGCTCCGCTGTTCGCCTGGTTCCGCAAGGTCCTGCCGCCGATGTCCGCGACCGAACGCGATGCCATCGATGCCGGCACCGTGTGGTGGGATGGCGAGCTGTTCAGCGGTCGCCCGGACTGGAACAAGCTGCTGGCCTATCCCAAGGCGCAACTGACCGAGGAAGAGCAGGCCTTCATCGACGGCCCGACCGAAGAACTCTGCGCCATGGTCAGCGACTGGCAGATCGGCCAGGACATGGATCTGCCGCCGCAAGCCTGGGCGCATATCAAGGAGCACGGCTTCTTTGCCCTGATCATTCCCAAGGAGTACGGCGGCAAGGGCTTCTCTGCCTACGCCCACTCCCAGGTGGCGATGAAGCTGGCGACCCGCAGCGGCGACCTGGCCTCCACCGTCATGGTCCCCAACTCCCTGGGGCCGGCGGAACTGCTGCTGCATTACGGTACCGAAGCGCAACGCGACCATTATCTGCCACGCCTGGCCCGCGGCGACGACATCCCCTGCTTCGCCCTGACCGGGCCACTGGCGGGCTCCGATGCCGGGGCGATGCCGGATACCGGCGTGGTCTGCAAGGGCGACTGGAACGGTGAGGAGGTCCTCGGCCTGCGCCTGAACTGGGAAAAGCGCTACATCACCCTCGGCCCCGTCGCCACCCTGCTCGGCCTGGCGTTCAAGGCTCACGACCCGGACCATCTGCTCGGTGAGCAGGAGGACCTGGGGATCAGCCTCGCGCTGATCCCCACCGATACCCGGGCGTCGAGATCGGCCGTCGTCACCTGCCGCTGGGCGCCGCCTTCATGAATGGCCCGAACGCCGGCAAGGACGTGTTCATCCCCCTGGACTACCTCATCGGCGGCCGGGACATGCTCGGCAAGGGCTGGATGATGCTGATGAACTGCCTGTCGGTGGGCCGCTCGATCTCGCTGCCGGCGGTCGGCACCGGCGCGGCCAAGTTCACCAGCCTGGTCACCGGCCAGTACGCGCAGGTGCGCGAGCAGTTCAACGTGCCGCTGGCCGCCTTCGAAGGCATCCAGGAGGCCCTGGCACGAATCGGCGGCAATGCCTGGCTGATGGACAGTGCGCGGATGCTCACCGCCAATGCCGTGGACCTGGGCGAGAAGCCCTCGGTGCTGTCGGCCATCCTCAAGTACCACCTGACCGAACGCGGCCGCGAGTGCATCGGCCACGCCATGGATGTCCACGGCGGCAAGGGCATCATCATGGGCCCCAACAACTACCTGGGCCGCAGTTGGCAAGGTGCGCCGATCTTCATCACCGTCGAAGGCGCGAACATCCTCTCGCGCAACCTGATGATCTTCGGCCAGGGGGCGATTCGCTGCCATCCGTTCGTGCTCAAGGAAATGGCCCTGGCCGCCCGCGAGGACCACGACCAGGCACTGAAGGAGTTCGACGGCTTGTTGCTGCGGCATATCGGCTTTGCCGTGGGCAATGCCGGCAGCAGCCTGCTGCTGAACCTCGGGCTCGGACACTTCGAAGCGGCACCGGGCAACCGCCTGAGCCAGAAATATTTCCGGGCCCTGAATCGCCAGGCGGCGGCCTTCGCCCTGCTGGCAGACCTGAGCATGATGCTGCTCGGTGGCGAGCTGAAACGCCGCGAGCGGTTGTCAGCCCGCCTGGGCGATGTGCTCAGCCACCTGTATCTCGGCTCGGCGGCGCTCAAGCGTTATCACGACCTGAACTCGCCGCAAGCACTCGACCCGCTGCTGGCCTGGGCCCTGGAAGAAAGCCTCGGCCATGCCGAACGGGCCCTGGACGAACTGCTGCGCAACTTCCCAAGCCGAATGCTCGGTTGCCTGTTGCGGGTCATCGTGTTCCCGTTCGGCCGCCGGCATACCGGGCCGTCGGACGCCCTCGACGCCGAAGTCGCCGCCGTGCTGGGCCGAGCCAAGGGCGATCCGGCCCTGGAAGCGATCCTCGCCGGCTGCTATCGCCCGCAAGCGGCGGACGATCCGGTGGGTGCCCTGCAGCAAGCCCACGACCTGTTGGCCGCCAGCCATGAAGCGCAGAAAAAACTGCACACGGCACTCAGGAGCGGCCAGCTCGCGCCGGCCCCCGGGGAATCGGCGATCGATGCGGGCCTGGAAGCCGGAGTGCTGCAACCACGCGAGGCGCAAGCCTTGCGCGAAGCCGAAGCGGCACGGCGCAGGGTGATCGACGTGGACGACTTCAGCAAGGAGGAACTGAGCCCGAGCGCGGGCAAGGTGCGCTGACAGCCCAGCGGCCGGCGACGCTCCGTCCGTCGCCCAGCCTCGCCCGACGGGACAACAGGCGTGCGGAGCTTTATACTCCCGCGCCTGTTTTATTCTTGAGGCCCCTGCCATGTCCAACGTACTTGCCGATCATCTGGTCCTGCTCGACCACCTGCGCAGCATCCTGGTCGCCGTCGGCGAAGCCGAACAGGTGCCCGAGGAAAGCCACGCGTTGTTTCTGGAGCGCTTCGATGAACTGCGCGCGCAACTGCCGGTCGATCCGATCGAAAGCCAGTACCTGGGCCAGGACCTGCTGTGCCAGGTGATCCAGCGCTACCCGCAGATCGCCCATCTGGTCCCGCGCGACCTGCTGTGGTTCTTCGGCGGCGATTGCCTGCACTACATGCCCGACGAGGAACTGGACCTGTACCAGGCCCTGGAAGAGCGCCGCTACGAAGCCGAACAGAACGACGAGCCGTTCGACTGGAACCAGGAAAAGCAGTTGCTGGCGCTGTCGGATCAGGACAGCAAGCACTGATTTCCCGCCTCCCCTCCTCTCCGAGGGTCAATTGCGCCCCGTGGCCTGACGCCGCCCGGCTCCTGCAAGGCCCGTTGCGCCTCCCGGGTCAAGGTGATACCGAGGCCTGGGCGGATTTAAGGGTCGGCTCCCGCGCCAGGCACTCCACCAGATAATCGATGAACACCCGCAACTTCGGCGACAGGTAGGGCGTCGGCGGATACAGCAGCCACAGCCCGCCATGGTAGGACGCGAGGAAAGTCCATTGCGGCAATACCTGCACGATCTCGCCCCGCTCCAGGGCATGTTTGGCCGTGAAATACGGCAGGCTGCCAATGCCGATATGCTGCCGCACCGCGTCCAGCCGCACCCCCGTATGATTGGCCGCATAGCGCCCGCGCACGCCAACCGTCACCGTCTTGCCACCCCGCCTGAATTTCCAGCGCGAATCGTTGGGCGTATCCCCCAGATAGATGCAACTGTGCTCCAACAGGTCATGGGGATGCCGCGGCGTCCCGTGCTCGGCCAGGTAGTGCGGGGTCGCGCACAGCAGGTGCTCGATGGGCATCAACTGGCGCCCCACCAGCCCCACCGGTGGGTGATCGGTGATGCGCAGGATCAGGTCGACATTGTCCTCGATCAGGTCGACGGGACGGTCTTCAAGAATCATCTGCACGTCGACCTGTGGATAACGTCGCAGAAACGCCGGCATGTGCGGGTGCACCACGAAGCGCCCCACCGCCTTCGGCACGCTGACGCGCACCAGGCCTTGCGCCTCATCGGTGTACTGACCGCTGATCTCCATGACCGAGCGGGCCGCATTGACCATCTCCCGGCATCGCTTGAAAGTCTCCTCGCCGCTTTCACTGAGGCGCAGCTTGCGCGTGGTGCGCTGCAGCAGTCGGGTTGCCAGGGCCTTTTCCAGGCGGGCGATCGAGCGGCTGACGGCCGAAGGTGACGAGCCGAGCTGACGGGCCGCCTCGGAGAAACTGCCAGTCTCGACCACCTTGACGAAAATCGCCATTTCGCCGAGCAGTGCCAGGGGTGGATTCATGCTCATGACGCACAGGTCCATTGAGATTTGAGTGGATTATCACATGTCCAGGCCATTTTTATACTGGCCACCGACAAGGCTGATCAGCGCCCCGCCCCTCAACGACTGCCCCGTGGAAACCGTCATGCACTCCCAGTACCTCCCTGAATTCATCGCCCTGGCGACCATCCATTTTCTCGCCGTGGTCGCCCCCGGCCCGGACTTCGCCGTGACCATCCGCCAGAGCGTACGCTTCGGCCGGCTGGTCGGGCTGCTGACGGCCATCGGCATTGGCGCCGGCATCTCGGTGCATGTGCTGTACACGCTGCTGGGCGTCGGCGCATTGATGAACAGCGCACCCTGGCTGCTGCATGTCGCCAAGGTCATCGGGGCCGGCTACATCCTCTACCTGGGCCTCAACCTGCTCAGGAGCAAACCGCAGGCGGCCCGGGCGGACATCGCCGCACAGGCGGCGGATGGAGCGCCGCGCCAGGGCCTGTTCAAGGCCTTTTCAACCGGTTTCCTGACCAACGCCACCAACCCCAAGGCGACGCTGTTCTTCCTGGCGATCTTCACCACGGTGGTCAGCACCTCGACACCGCTGCAGATCCAGGCGCTCTATGGGCTCTGGATGTGCGCCGTCAACGCGCTGTGGTTCATCCTGGTCAGCCTGCTGTTTTCCAGCGAGCGGGTACGCCAGGCCTTCCTGAGAATGGGTCACTGGTTCGAGCGCAGCATGGGCGTCGTGCTGATCCTCTTTGCCGGGCGGCTGGTACTGTCCCTGTAAGCCCGACCGCGCCGACATGGAAGGCGTGCTGCAAGCAGATTTGCACGACAGTTGTGCGAAAAATCGACGGACAAGGGCTCCCTTATCACGCGCTCAAGGTGTTAGCTTGAACAGGTTTTTGTCTGATCGATCAGATATTTCCCACAATCCGCTTGCAAAGGAATGCCTCCTGCAATGAACTTCGCACTCAAACGACTGGCCTGCGCCACGCTGCTGGCCGGTCTCTCGGCGCTCGCCATCCCCGCCTCGGCCAACCTCAGCGCACAACAGAACGAGGCTATTCTCAAGTCCTTCAGCGACACTTCGGTCACGGATTTCCGGCAGTTCCTCGGCAGCCTGGGCAAGAGCGAGCTGGCGAAGAGCGCCAACCTGGGCCCGGCCATCAGCGCGTTCCTGGGCGACAAGAGCCTGCCCCCGAACAGCAGAACGAGATCCACCGCCTGCTCGGCCTGTATGCACGGGTGAAGTATGGCAAGGCCGCCACCGAAACCCTGCGCGAACTGGTCGAGATCCCGACCTTTCGCGTCGACGGCGTGGAGCAGCACGACAACCCGGAGTTCATCCGGATCGCCGACAGGATCAAGAGCCTGGCACAGTCCTTCAACCTGAACTTTCGCAACATCGACAACCGCGTCTACGAAATCTCCCTCGACGGCAGCGGCAAGGAAGTCGTAGGTATTCACGCCCATGCCGACGTAGTGCCGGTGACCCCGGAGAATTGGGTCCTGAAGGACGGCACCCGCCTTGATCCCTTCAAGGTCACCCTGATCGGCGACCGCATGTATGGCCGCGGCACCGAGGATGACAAGAACGGTATCGTGGTGGCGCTCTACGCGATGAAGATCATCAAGGAAGAGAAGCTGCCGCTGGCAAGAAACTTCAAGCTGCTGATCGACACCACCGAGGAAACCAGCGGTGACGCCATCCCCTACTACTTCGAACGCAACCCGACCCCCGACTACAACCTGGCGCTGGATGGCGGCTACCCGGTGGTGATCGCCGAAAAAGGCTACGGCACCGTCATGGCCCGCTTTAGCCGGCGCGCTGCCGAAGGCCAGGGCGCCGAGATCACCGCGCTGACCGGCGGCCTGGCGACCAACCAGATCCCTTCGGCATCGGTCGCCACCCTGGTCACCGACCAGCCTGCCGAACTGGCTGCCAGCCTGCAGAAGGCCGGCGCCGAGTATGTCAGGCAACATGGCGACAACTTCGAGGTGACTGCCAAGGTTGCCGGCAAGGATGTCACGCTGACCGTCACCGGCGTTTCCGCCCACTCCTCCGAACCCGAATCGGGCGTCAACCCGGTGGCGCGGATGCTGGACTTCATCCACAGCCTGGACGGCAAGGTCGCGCTCAAGCACAACCACATCACCGATGCCGCCCGCTACGCCGCCGACAACTGGGGGCTGGACTACCTGGGCAACAAGCTGGGCGTCGGTTTTGCCGATGACTTCATGGGCCCGCTGACCACCTCGCTGACCTATGTCGGGCTGGATGAAAAGGTTCTCAAGCTGGCGGTCAACCTGCGGGTACCGAAGGGCAGGAGCCCGCAGGTGCTCAAGTCCGAAATCGCCGAAAAGCTCGAGGCCTGGAGCAGCAAGACCCATGTGGCAGTGACCTTCGACTACAAGATCGCCGAACCGATGTACCGCAACCCCGAGGGTGAGTGGGTCAAGGCACTGCTTGCGGTGGCCAGCGAGAACCTCGGCATGCCGCACAGGTTCGGCACCTCCGCCGGTGCGACTTCGGTCCATGAACTGCCCAATGGTGTGCAGTTCGGCCTGGCCCGGCCGGAGGTCAAGTACACCGGGCACACCGACAACGAGTTCAAGACGGTGGAGCAGTTCCAACTGGACCTGCAGATCGTCACCGAGATGATGGGCCGCATCGGGCAGTTGCCGAAGCTCTGATGGCATTCAGGGCCCGCGGCTACAGCGGGTCCTTTCTTCATGCAGTCCGGAACACAACCTTGCAGCACCGACCCGGCGACTCTAGGCTATGTACGAAATCGCTTGAAACTTGGTTATGCGGCGTTAAAAACCGGCTCGGAATGCTCATTTACTCCAGTAAACTCCGCTTCCTCGCCGGTTTTTGCCTTGCCTAACCTGCGTTTCAAACAATTTCGTACACAGCCTAGACCTGGTCGGTGAACACGACTCATGTCGGCCAATCAGTGCCTGTCAGTAACCCGCTTCCCGCTGATGCCGGAAGGCCAGGACATACACCGCTTCTTCCGCAGGAACAAAGCGGTAGAGTGCAACATAGCCGCCATCACCAAAAGCAATGACCAGCTCGCGCAACTCAGGTAATTCAACGAAGGGTCTACCTATGAGTGGATCCGTCTCCAGACGCATCAATTGCTGCTCAATGACTTGAGCCGCCCTGCGTGAGACCTGACGATCCTTATCCAGCAGAAAACAACGGCAACGCTCCAACCCTTCAGCGGCAACCGCCGTCACAATCAATCGTGGCACTTGGGAAGCTCCGATTCTTCCTCGGTCCCCCAGGTTTTAAGCCAGTCGCGGGTCTCGGTCCCGGTCAAATGCTGTCCCGTTTCCTGGTAGGCCCTCCACGAGGCCAACGCTTCCTGCTTGAAACTTTCCCGCGCCTCCTCTCGCTCCACATACTGAGAGATAGCTTCACGCATGATCCAGTGCGCCGAGCGTTGTCGGGCTCCCGCCAGTTGCTGGATGCGGAGCTTCAAGTCCTCATCGATCTTGATCGAGGTCGCCATGTCGTCTTCTCATATATTCATAGGTATCACCTTTGAATAAGGTAACAAGCACACTGTACCCCGTCCATTCATCCAACAGCAGCCTGATGAACGGGTACGAGCCACTCTCGAGCCTGGCAAAAAGAAAAGGCCTACGAAATAACAAGACACATACATCTATTGCGTAGGCAGGGTCCGACTACTAGATTTGGGAGCAATTCTCCCAGGCACGGCAGGACTGCGCCGCCGGTGACAACCGACACGCGTTCGAAACAGGCTTCCTGTTTCGCCTGCAGGAGCAGTTGCTCGCAACGGCAAGGGAGGGACTGACACACAAGGAGACGACGGCATCGCGATCCGTTCGGACCACCATCAGGCGAGACACTCGTCGCCGAAGACCTGAATAACGCGCACGAACAAAAACGCCGCTCATTGCTGAGCGGCGTTTTCATTTAATTTGGAGCGGGAAACGAGACTCGAACTCGCGACCCCGACCTTGGCAAGGTCGTGCTCTACCAACTGAGCTATTCCCGCAAATGGCGTCCCCTAGGGGACTCGAACCCCTGTTACCGCCGTGAAAGGGCGGTGTCCTAGGCCACTAGACGAAGGGGACACGCTACCCGGAACACATGGTGTGTTACGGTGCCCAGAATCACATCCGAAGACCTGACCCTGGTTTCACTCGACCCTGCCCGAAGGCAAGACCGTTTAAAATTGGAGCGGGAAACGAGACTCGAACTCGCGACCCCGACCTTGGCAAGGTCGTGCTCTACCAACTGAGCTATTCCCGCATTGGCGTCCCCTAGGGGACTCGAACCCCTGTTACCGCCGTGAAAGGGCGGTGTCCTAGGCCACTAGACGAAGGGGACACGCTACAACATTCACTCCCTGCCGCGTTTCGCTGTGTGCTTTACGCTGCAAGTGGCGCGCATTCTATGGATGGTTCGCAGGGTCGTCAACCCCCAAAGATAAATTTATTTAAATCAATGACTTCGCCCCGCTTTGCAGCCCTTTTGGAAGCGTTCTCGCGTCCTGGGTTTGACGCCTGTATTCTGGCGCTCGACAAGACGCTATAGTCCGCCAGCCTAAATAGTGGCAATGTGCACATATCTCTGGAGAAGCACTCTGGCGCCGTGCAGCACGTCATTCGACGCTATCAGCGATAACGCCAAGCCACTACACTGATTCTGCACTACACCTTGAAGAGGTCTTAACGGTGACACCACTCATGATCACCCTGCTGGTCGCAGCCGGGATCTTTCTCCTGATCGGCATCGGCTTCCTCAACCATATGGCCGAGAACAGCAAGCTGGAAAAGGCTCGCCTCAAGGTCGAACTCGGTGATCGCCTGCGTCGTTGCGGCGAACTCACCGAAACCTTCCCCGGCCAGTTCATGAGCCCCGGGCTCAAGCTGCTGCTGACGCGCCTGGAACTCAACGTCACCCAGCGCCTGCTGAACATGGAAAAGGGCAACGA
This sequence comes from Pseudomonas sp. Tof1, assembly GCF_055390395.1. NCBI lineage: Bacteria > Pseudomonadati > Pseudomonadota > Gammaproteobacteria > Pseudomonadales > Pseudomonadaceae > Pseudomonas > Pseudomonas sp. Tof1. The sequence goes on from NZ_AP024344.1 coordinate 5,210,107, forward strand.
GCGCCTCAAGACCCGCATCGCCGAACTCAACGGCCTGGTTGCCCAGGGCGAATCGATCCCGATCAACAATCCAACCGCGCCGATCCAGACCGAAGCCAAGGCCAAGGACGTACGCTTCCTGCTCGAAGCCATGCACAGCCAGATCACCCGCGCCGCACAGGAAGGCTTCCTGCCCGCCAACGAGGCCAAGCAATGGATTCGCGAGGTTCGCCATATCCTGGTGCTGCTGCACATCGAGTTCTTCAACAACCTCGGGCAGCAGGCCTTGCAACAGGAACAACCAGGGCAGGCACGCCTGGCCTTCGAGCGGGGCGCGCAGTACCTGCGCAAGCAGCAGGAACCGGCGATGTATGCCGAACAGCTGCAACTGATGGAAAAACTGCTGGCCCGGGCCAATGCGCTGGTGCTGGAGACATCCCAGCCGGCCGAGGACGATGTGAACGAGTTGACCCAGGGGCTCAAGGAAGTCGAGGCGGACTGGAAGAAGAAGGCGATCTACGACTGAGGCGGGTTGGCGGGGAGAATGGCCGCCGTTGGCGGTTCGCGGGCAAGCCCGGCTCCTGCAGGGGATGGTTGTGGTGCCAACAAGCCTTGGAGCGGAAGCTGTCCGCGAATGGGCTTTCAAGCCAGACTCATGACCTTGGAGCCCCCCAAGAGATCGAACCAGGTTCATGTTTCGACAGGCATAAAAAAACGGACACGCCAGCGTGTCCGTTTTTTTATGCCTGGAGCCAATGCCCGAACGGCATCAGGCTACCGGATTCAGCGGCTTTTCCGGGTACCAGACGTCCAGCAGCGGGCTGACTTCGACCGAGGTCAGTTCGCTGCGGCCCTTGAGCCAGGCTTCAACGGCAGCGCGCTGCTCTTCGGAAACCGAGCCACGCTTGATCAGGCAGACCAGACCGAAGTCATCGCCACCGACATAGCCCAGACCGTTGGCTTCCATGGCTTCCTTCAGGAAAGCGTCGAGGAACGCATCGATAGCCTGTTCACTCAGGTCTTCTTTGAAATCCAGGTTCAGCTCGAAACCCAGCTCTTGAAACTCATCCACGCACAGTTTTTTGCGCAGACGCCGGGAACGGTTGGTCGCCATGAAACAATCCTCAAAAGTAATAACGGGCGGCACTTTAGCAGTTTAAGGGCGCAATTGCCCGGCTCCGTGCGCAACACCGACCGAACGGCAGGAAAAATTCGCGCGAACGCCATGGCCGGCGGCCCCCCACGAGCACCAGCCTGATGCATAATGCCGTCACTTTCATGACCGTTGAGGGCTTTTTTATCCACGCCCTCGTATTTTTCCCCTCGGCTGCAGGGCTTTATTGCACATGACCAAATCTTTACGCCCATGGCTACTCGCCAGTTTTCTCCTGCCCCTGGCACTCCCCGCTTACGCCGCTCCCGTCAACACCACCCTATCCCCCAAAGTCCAGCAGGCGATCAAGGCCAACAAGCTGCAGGACAATGCCCTGTCGCTGGTCACGCTGCCGCTCGACGGCCCCGGCACCCCGACGGTGTTCAACGCCGATGTGTCGGTGAACCCGGCCTCGACCATGAAGCTGATCACCACCTATTCCGCCCTGGAAATGCTTGGCCCCAATCACCAGTGGAAAACCGAGTTCTATACCGACGGCACCCTGAGCGACGGCATCCTCAACGGCAACCTGTACCTCAAGGGCGGCGGCGACCCCAAGCTGAACATGGAAAAGCTCTGGCTGCTGATGCGCGACCTGCGGGCCAACGGCGTGACCCAGGTGACCGGCGACCTGGTGCTCGACCGCAGTTTCTTCGTCCCACCGCAACAACTGCCGGAGTTCGACGACGACGGCAACGACGAGAACCGGCCGTTCCTGGTCAAGCCCGATGCCCTGCTGGTCAACCTCAAGGCGCTGCGCTTCGTGGCCCGCAACGACTCGGGCAAGGTGCTGGTCTCGGTCGAGCCGCCGATCGCCAGCATCCACATCGATAACCAGGTCAAGGTGATCAACGCCAAGCAGTGCAGCGGCGATGTGCGCTACAACCCGGTAACCCAGGCCGACGGTTCGACCACTGTCACCGTCAGCGGCCAATTGGCCGAGGGCTGCAGCTCGCAGACCTACCTGTCGCTGCTCGACCACCCGACCTACACCGCCGGTGCCGTACGCGCCATCTGGAAGGAACTGGGCGGCAGCATCCAGGGCAAGGACCGCCAGGACGTGGTGCCCAAGGATGCCAAGGTCCTGGCCCGCGCCTTCTCGCCGGACCTGACGGAGATCATCCGCGACATCAACAAATACAGTAACAACACCATGGCCCAGCAGTTGTTCCTCAGCCTGGGCGCGAAATTCCGCAACGATGCCGACGGCGACGACGCCAAGGCCGCCCAGCGGGTCATCCGCCAGTGGCTGGCGCAAAAGGGCATCACCGCCCCGCACCTGGTGATGGAAAACGGCTCCGGTCTGTCGCGCTCCGAGCGCGTCAGTGCACGGGAAATGGCCAGCATGCTGCAGGCGGCCTGGAAGAGCCCCTATGCCGCGGAGTTCATCAGTTCGCTGCCGATCACCGGCATGGACGGCACCATGCGCAAGCGCCTGAAACACACGGCGATGTCGGGCGAGGCGCATATCAAGACCGGCACCCTGAACACCGTGCGGGCGATTGCCGGCTTCAGCCGCGACAGCAATGGCACGACCTGGGCGGTGGTGGCGATTCTCAACGATCCGAAACCCTGGGGCGCTTCCTCGATACTCGACCAGGTTCTGCTGGACCTGTATCGCCAGCCACGGCCGGCCCGGTCCGACGACTGACGCCTCTCGTCGAAACGGTGGTGCGGCGACCGGATCCTCAGTCCTGCTCCACCATCACCCGGTCACGGCCATTCTGCTTGGCCAGGTAGACCCCAGAGTCCGCCCGCAGCAACAGGGCGTCGGCCCCTTCCCCCGCCCGCCAGCTGGCGATGCCGAAACTCGCCGTCACCTGGCCGACCCGCTCGAAGGGCGTGGCCCGCAGCCCCAGCCACAACTCCAGGGCCAGGGTCTCGGCCTGTTCGGCGTCGGTATTGGGACACAACACCATGAATTCCTCGCCCCCAGGCGACAGAACACATCGGTGCGTCGCAGGCGATGATTGATCCGCTGGCACAGCTCCTTGAGCACCCGATCGCCTTCGGCATGACCGTACTGATCGTTGATGCGCTTGAAATGATCGATATCGAGCATGATCACCGCCAAGTGGTCAGACCCACGCTGCACCCGCGCCAGCTCGACCCGTAGCCGTTCCTGGAAGTAGCGCCGGTTGTAGATGCCGGTCAGAGAATCGGTGACCGACAGCGCCCGCAGCTCCTCCTCGACCCGCTTGAGATCGGAGATATCCGAGAGGTAGCCGTGCCAGAGCACGGCGCCGTCGGGCAGGCGTTCGGGCGTGGCCTCGCCACGCAACCAGCGCAGCCCACGGGTGGGCAGCAGCACGCGGAATTCCTCGCGCCAGGGGCTGAGCTGCCCCGCCGAAACCTGGATCGAAGCCCGCAGCGGGTCCAGGTCATCCGGGTGTACCCGCTCGAACGCCGGCTCGGCATCCTCCTGCAGGCGTTGGGTATCGACCTCGAACATATCCCCGGTGCCGGCGCTGACATAGACGAAATGCGCACTGCCGTCGAGATTGAGCTGGTACTGATAGATGCTGCCGGGCACGTTGGCACTGAGCTTTTCCAGCAACAGGTCACGGCCGCGCAATTGCGCGGTGCGCTGCTCCACCAGGCGCAGGGCGCGCTGGCGCTGGCTGACCAGGTTGTACAGCAAGGCACTGAGCAGCACGCTCAGGAGCCCACCCAGTACCCCCAGGCTGACCACCGACGAATGATTGGACTGCATGAAGGCTTCGCTGGGGTTGAGGGTCACCTGGTAATCGCGATCGGCCAGCCGCAACAGGCGTACGGCCACCAGTGCACTCTCCGCCGGCGGATTGAGCGACTGGTACAACAGCCCGTGCTCGGCGGCGGTCGACAGGTCGAGAATGCGCACCGACAGATTGTCGTGGCTCTGCTCCGGCAAGCCGTCGGCCACCAGTTGGCGCATGCTGATCACCGCCAGTACGTAGCCAAGGGGCCCCGGTTGCGGCTGCCCGACGGTGGCCGACATGACCACCGGAGCCACCAGCAAGGCCCCACGGGCGTAATCCGGCTCGACGCCTACCAGGTTCAACGGCGGCGAAATCGCCATGAGGCCAGATTGGCGGGCACGCTCCAGGGTCTCCCGGCGCTGGGGTTGCGCCAACAGGTCATGACCCAGCGGCGAGCCGAGGGAGCTTTGGGTCTCGCTGTAGAGCACCGGCACGTACTCGTCCCGTACGCTCGCCGGACGCAGGCGCCCCTGGGCATCGAGCTCCCGGATGGAAAAATCGCCGAACCCCTCGGCCCGGACCCGCCGCTCGAACAGTTTGCGTGCACTGCCTCCGACCCGTGGCGCCCAGGCATAGGCCTGGGTGCGCAGCAGCAGCGGCCGGGCATAACCGGCGAACTCGCGGCGCGACACCACATCGGAGTTGACGAAAAAGCGCCGCAGGCTGTCGAGCCGCTGCACCTGATCGTCGAAGCGCTCCTCGATACGGCTGAAACGCTCGCTGGCCAACAGCTCGAAACGCTGTTGCAACTGGCGCTCATAAAGACCGCGGGTCCCAACGGCCAGCAGCAGCGTCAGCAGCCCACCGCCGAGCAGGACCAGCACGGCGACCAGCCACGCGGAGGCGTCCTCGCTGATAAAGCCAAGAATCTTGGGGCGTACGGCATGCGACGACATAGGCGACAACTCATCACGCCGGCGTGTTTACATCACTTTGGCTTCGACTGAGTTATAGCTATTAGCCAGTAGATTAGCCAGCCCCGGAGCCCGGAAAAACCGGACTCCGGGGCTGCTGACGGATCAGCGGGCGGTGATCTTCCAGGCGCGGTGGATCCTGCTGTTGCGGGCGAAGTCCGGGGCGACGGTCTGGCTGCTGATTTCCTCGACGGCATAGCGCGCGCTGATGTTCTCCTCCAACTGGAACTTGCGGAAGTTGTTGGAGAAATACAGCACGCCACCCGGCGCCAGGCGAGCCATGGCCAGGTCGAGCAGTTGCACATGGTCGCGCTGGACATCGAACACGCCTTCCATGCGCTTGGAGTTGGAGAAGGTCGGCGGGTCGATGAAGATCAGGTCGAACTCGTCGCGGTTGCCTTCGAGCCAGGCCATCACATCACCCTGCTCCAGGCGGTTCTTGTCGGAGAAGCCATTCAGCGACAGGTTGCGTCGTGCCCAGTCCAGGTAGGTCTTCGACAGGTCGACGCTGGTGGTGGTACGCGCCCCCCCTTGGCCGCGTGCACGCTGGCGGTCGCGGTATAGCAGAACAGGTTGAGGAAGCGTTTGCCGGCCGCCTCCTTCTGGATCCGCAGGCGCATCGGCCGGTGGTCGAGGAACAGACCGGTGTCGAGGTAGTCGGTCAGGTTGACCAGCAACTTCACACCACCTTCGCTGACCTCGAGGAACTTGCCCTGGGCGCCCTGGCGCTCGTACTGACGGGTGCCGCTCTGACGCTCGCGACGCTTGATGATCACTCGGCTCTTGTCGACGTTCAGCGCCTGGGGAATCGCCGCCAGGGCATCGAACAGGCGAGCCTGGGCCTTTTCCGGGTCGACCGACTTGGGCGCGGCATATTCCTGGACATGCACCCAGTCGTGATACAGGTCGATCGCCAGGGAGTATTCCGGCATGTCGGCGTCATAGACCCGATAGCAATCCACCCCCTCGCGCTTGGCCCACTTGCCCAGTTGCTTGAGATTCTTCTGCAGGCGGTTGGCGAACATCTGCCCGCCTTCGCTCAGGCGCGCCGGCTCGCTGGCGGGTGCGGCCGCCTTGGCCTCGGCGCCGGCGTCGGCCAGGTCACGCTCGACCTGGCGCTGCTCGGCGGTACGGCGTTCGCCGGTGACGAACTGGTCGGGACGTACCTTGATCAACAGCAGCTTGCACGGCAACGCACCGTTCCAGAACGCATACTGCTTGTGGCTGCGGATGCCCATGCGCTTGCCCAGGTCCGGCGCGCCGGTGAATACCGCCGCCTCCCAGTTCAGGCAGGCCTGGCGCAGGCGCTCGCCGAGGTTCTGGTAGAGATAGAGCAGGCTTGCCTCATCGCCCAGGCGCTCGCCGTAAGGCGGGTTGCAGATCACCAGGCCCTTCTGGTTCTGGTCCGGGCGCGGTTCGAAGGTGCCGACCTCGCCCTGGTAGATCTTGACCCAATCGCTCAGGCCGGCCCGCTCGACGTTGTTGCGCCCCGGCTGGATCAGCCGTGGGTCGGCTTCATAACCGCGAATCCACAGCGGTGGCCTGGCCAGGCCCGCTTCGGCACGGGCGGCGGCCTCGGCATGGACCTTTTTCCACACCGCCGGCACATGCCCCAGCCAGGCATCGAAGCCCCAGTGGGCACGGTTGAGATTCGGCGCGATATCGGCGGCGATCATCGCCGCTTCCACCAGGAAGGTGCCCACGCCACACATCGGGTCGGCCAGGGCCCCCCCTTCGGCGGCGATCCGCGGCCAGCCGGCCCGGATCAGCACCGCGGCCGCGAGGTTTTCCTTGAGCGGCGCGGCGCCCTGCTGCAGGCGATAGCCGCGCTGGTGCAGGCTGTGCCCGGACAGGTCGAGGGAGAGAATCGCCTCGCCACGGTCGAGGCGCAGGTGGATGCGCAGGTCCGGGCTGACCTTGTCGATGGTCGGGCGCGCGCCGGCCGGCGTGCGCAACTTGTCGACGATCGCGTCCTTGACCTTGAGGGCACCGAAGTGGCTGTTGTCGATACCCGAACCGTGACCGCTGAACTCCACCGCCAGGCTGCCATCGGCCAGCATGTGGTCCTGCCAGTCGACATCCAGTACGCCCTGGTAGAGGTCCTCGGCGTTTTTCATCGGGAACCGCTTGAGCACCAGCAGCACGCGGTTGGCCAGCCGTGACCAGATGCACAGCCGGTAGGCCGTCTCCATGGTGGCCTGGCCACGAATGGCCGAGGTGTGCTCGCGCGCCTCCTCAAGGCCAAGCCCGACGGCTTCCTCAAGGAGCAGGCCTTCGAGACCTTTGGGGCAAGTGAGGAAGAGTTCGTAACGATCCGACATGGGAATTCCAGGGCCTTGAGCAGTCAATGAACGGACGACGCATCGCCCGCTCGGTTTCGATCGGACACTTTTCTCGAAGAGTGCCCGTGTGGCGCATCATTACGCCGTTCCACCCCGGCTGATTCCATTTCCCGGCGGCTTGAAAAAGCACGGAATAAAAGGAATTGGACGCCGGAGCAGTTCAATCTTTCCGTAACAAAAAGTCACATCGTGACCCTTCGTCGAATAATACCTGAGTACAACGGGTCGGTATTCGCAGGGGCGAATCAAACTCGTTGTTCATGCAAGGGCTGATCATAGCTGGATTTTCTGCCGTCAGCCGAGCAACTGGCCAGCCGATCTTATCGCCCTAACACTCATATCGTTACGTCCTTATGACAAAACGATCATTCACACGCCCCTGCGCATTGGTTAGAAATCAACTCAGGTTGACGTCGTAATGGCGTCAACAACCCGCCCCAGCCGAATCTCGCCGACCAACGCGTGCGGGTCGTTTCGTGCGGAGCGGAGCCCGCCACGCCGGCAGCGGGCACCAAGCAGATGCAGAGCAATGCAATCTGCGCGACCTCGACGGAGGTCGACGGGACATATAACAGTCAACCAGTGAGGGCAACACCCTATGAGAAGACTCAAGCGTGATCCGTTGGAAAGAGCGTTTTTACGCGGATATCAGTACGGCGTTAACGGCAAATCCCGTGAGCTTTGCCCCTTTACTCTACCGTCGGTGCGCCAAGCCTGGATCAACGGCTGGCGCGAAGGACGTGGCGACAACTGGGACGGTATGACCGGCACCGCGGGCATCCACAGACTCAACGAACTTCACGCTGTCGGCTGATCAGGGCGCATTCCGACACCACAATTCGAGCATGACGATTCAACCAAGCGCGCCCCATCCGGGCGGCGGGCTTCGGCCCAGGGGCTCCAGGTGGAGCCCTTTTTAATGCCCGCGATTCACCTTCCCAGCGCCTTCAGCGACGATAGGCCGCGATAGCGTCCACCGACTCGCGGATCAACGCCGGGCCCTTGTAGATGAAGCCCGAATACAACTGCACCAGGCTCGCACCGGCGGCGATCTTCTCGGCCGCGTGCTCGCCCTCGGTGATGCCGCCTGCGGCGATGATCGGCAGGCGGCCCGCCAGCTCCGCCGCGAGCACCTTGACCGTATGCGTGCTCTTCTCGCGCACCGGCGCACCGGACAGGCCGCCGGCCTCGTCACCGTGAGCCAGGCCCTCGACACCGACCCGGCTCAGGGTGGTGTTGGTGGCGATCACCGCATCCATGCCCGACTCCAGCAGCGCCTGGGCCACCAGTACGGTTTCCTCATCGGTCATGTCCGGGGCGATCTTGATCGCCAGGGGCACATGCTTGCCATGCTGCGTGGCCAGTGCCTGCTGGCGCTGGTGCAGGGCTTCGAGCAACTGCTTGAGCGAATCACCGAACTGCAGGCTGCGCAGGCCCGGGGTGTTCGGCGAGCTGACGTTGACCGTGACGTAGCTGGCATGGGCGTAGACCTTGTCCAGGCAGATCAGGTAGTCGTCGACCGCCCGCTCCACCGGCGTATCGAAGTTCTTGCCGATGTTGATCCCGAGGATGCCGCTGTAGCGCGAGGCACGCACCCGGGCCAGCAGGTTGTCCACGCCCAGGTTGTTGAAGCCCATGCGGTTGATGATCGCCTCGGCCTCGGGCAGGCGGAAGATCCGTGGCTTGGGGTTGCCCGGCTGTGGCCGCGGGGTCACCGTGCCGATCTCGACGAAGCCGAAACCGAGCTGGGAGAAACCGTCGATGGCCGCACCGTTCTTGTCCAGGCCGGCGGCCAGACCTACCGGGTTGGGGAAGTTCAGCCCCATGACGGTCACCGGGCTCGAGGCCGGTGCCTTGCACAGCAGGCCGTTGAGTCCCAGGCGACCGCCCGCACCGATCAGGTCCAGGGACAAGTCGTGGGAAGTTTCCGGGGAAAGTTTGAACAGCAGCTGGCGGGCCAGGTTATACATGGGCGGACATGACTCGGATGGCGGCGAATTGAACCGGTGATTATAGCCGGGCCGCCCCCTGACAAGCGAGGTCACCAGTCCGCGTTTTCCCAACTATCGTCAGCGGGTGGCTGGAACACCTCCTGCATATAGCGACTGATGAACAGGCTGGCGCCAAACAGCCGGGTCATCACCTCGCGCATCTCGCGTTCCTGTGCCGAGCCCGCCAAACCCTCCTCCTTGAAGCGCGCCAGGACCTGCCCGACCACTTTCACCTGTTCATTGAGGGTGTGGTAGTCCGGCCGGCCTTCGTCACTGCTACGGTAGCCGCTGATGAACCGCACGATCGCCGGCCCACCCGCTCCCGCCAGTTCCAGCACCTGTCGGTAGAAGTCCTCGAAGCCCGGCCCGGGCGGCTGGGCGGCGACCAGCCGTTGCTCCAGGGACGACACCGGGTCGGCGGCGGCAGCAGAAATCGACGGGTTGCCTTCAATCCGCATCGTCGGCTCCCATCGGTGGCGGCAGATCGGTCCCGGTGAATGTCGCGACCAATCGCGCCAGGGCCTGCCGCGCCTGCTCATCCAGTTCGCGCACGCTGTCGGGCAGGCCCGCCAGGCGGCTCAGCACCCGCGGTGCCAGTTGCTCACGAGCTGCTTCAAGCTCGAACTCGAACAGTTGCTCGCCCAGACGGACCACATACCGTTCCTGATCGGAGAACTCGAACTTGACCGAAACCACACCCAGGCGCTCCAGTTGCTCACGCAAGACCGCCACTCGCCCTCGACAGCGCAAGGGCAACAGCACCTGCAAGGTCATCCGCGTGGTATCGGCCTGCTCCGCCAGCCACTGTTCGAGCATCTGGTCGAACCAGCGCGGATCGTCCAGCAGGGACTTCAGCAACTGTCGGAGCGTCTCGGCCATCTGCCCATGCAACTGGTCGGCCAGACGCCGCGACTCGCACAACCCGCGGGCCAGGTCGACCGCCGCCTGCATCACGCCCTCGCCGTACCCTTCGGCAAAGGCCGAGGCCTGGATAGCCTCGACTTGCGCCTGGGCCTCATCGAGCAGATCACGGGCACGGCGGCGGGCCTCGAGTTCCAACGCCCGGCAGCGACGGGCAGTCGCCAGTTCCTGGCGGGTGATGTGCACGCGCTCGCCCGCAGGCAACACGTCGAGGCTACGAATGGTGTCGAACATGTTGCACCGCCAGGAAAAACAGCGTGGGATCGGGCCGTACGACCGGCAAGCGGGCCTGCCAGGCAACCACCGTTTCGGGGAACAGCAGCCGCACTCGCTCGCTCAGCGCCGCGGGCAGTTCCTCGCTGAACGCCAACAGCTCGGCCAGCCCCACACCCTCCACCTGCTCCAGCAGCGGATGGTCGACGCTCAGCGCCCATGCCCGTCGGGGGCCGATCGCGCGCCGGGCGAAGTCACGCTCCTGCGCGGACAACAAGCCCATCCGCGCGCCCCGCGCCAGCTCCGGCCACAGGCGCTGCGCGCCCATCAAGCGGGCGATCTGCGGCAAATGCCGCCACTGCCGAATCCACACGCGACTGAACGAGCCAGGCGCGGGCAACGACATGGGCAGTTGCAGCCCCTCCAGCAGTATTCGGTTGAGTGCCTGCCGTGCCGGTTCGCCCGTGAAAGCCTCGGGCAGGTGCAGGCGTCCGGCGGCAAGATAGTCCAGCGGCTGCCAGAGAATCCGCCGCAGGCATTGGTCCAGTTCGCTCATGGCCGTACCTGCCGGGTGCGCATGTGATGGAACCAGCCGGCGGTGGCGAGCAATCCGAGAAAGGTGACCAGGAGCACACCGGCAATCCACCAGCCGCCGCCGGGCGGCTCGACGGCTGCCGGCGCCACATGCTGGATAGGCTCGCGCCGACTGAGTACCACGGAAATGTGTTCGTATTCCAGCGCGGCGAAGCTGTTCTTCAACAGGCGCTTGATATCGCTGATCAACAGGCCCGGCTCGACGTCACGCTCATGCACCGCCAACGCCGAAAGATGCACCGGCGCGGCCTTGCGCCCGCCGTCGCCGGCATCCAGGTCATAGCTGACGTGCACCCGGGCCGAGACCACGCCTTCGAGCAGGCTCAGGGACTGCTCCAGGCGCTGTTCCAGGGCGGAGTAGAGCCGGGCCTTTTCCGCCCTGGGCGAGGCGACCAGGGAGTCGGCCGGAAACAGCTCGGCCACCTCCAGCCGCGGCCTGGAGGGCAACGAGTAGAGGTTGAGCAGGTCCACCGCGGCCGGGAAGTCGACCTGGGCCACGCTGACACTGTAGCCGGCCTTGCCGTTGTCGTGCTTGACCACGCCGATGTTGTTGCGCTGCAGCACCGCCAGCACTTCATTGGCCTGTTGCTGGTCAAGGCCTTCGAGCAGCGCCGGCTGGCGACAACCCGCCAGGCCCAGGCACAGCAGCAACCATACCCAGGGTTTCATGACGCACGCAGCAGGGTTTCTGCCGTGCCCACGGCCTTGCGCACCAGGACGCTCAGCAGGTTGATATCGACGGTGTGCTGCGCGAGCTGCTCCTGCAGTTGTGCCAACCTTTCCGGGTGGGTGACATCGGGGCTGGCCAGTATCTGCCGGATACTCTCGACCCGCTCCGCCGAGCCCACCGCAGCGCCGGCAAACGCCTCGATAAGGCGGGCCTCCAGGGAGACCGCCGAGCTTTCCCCGGCGCTGCGCAGCTCGACCATCGCCACCTGCTCGACAAGGCCAACGGTCGGAATCGAATTGGACATGGCATCCCTCGCAAAGGCCGGCGCTCGGCACCGGCCGGTTCGGTAACGGAAGATCAGCGCGCCGCCTGGATGGTCGACATGTCGATATCCTTGAAACCCTTGGTGGTGTTGGTCTGGACGTTGCGGAACACGGTGTAGGAGGAAAAGGCCGTCTGGTAGGCGGCCAGCAGGCCGGGGTTCGACGGGTCATCCTTGAGTTTCTCCAGGGTCTGGTCGAGGATATCCTTGAGCTCCTTGGCGCCACTCTCGAAAGCTTGCGCCTGCCTGCCCAGGAAATCGTCGGGAAAGTCGATCGGAGTTGGGGTACTCATTCATCACCTCACGTGTTGCGTCGTTGGAAAATGCCAGGACGAATGGCCGGCCTTGATGTAGCCCCCGGGCCCTGCCTGAAAAGAGCGGCCCTTGAACGGATCGTCACGAAGCTCGATATCGAAGCGCACGCTGCGGCTGCCCCAGCGCCGGTAGAACTCATCGACGAAGCGCCGGGCCTGCTCGCGCTCGGCATCGCGCAGATCACCGGAAACCTTGAACAGCGTGCCCTCGCCCTGGCCGACCCGCTCGAACGGCAGCCCCAGTTGCTCCAGGCCACGGGCCGCCAGAATGGCGGGCAGGCCCTGATCCAGCCCCTCGAAGTCCACCTGCCGCAAGTACGCGGCCTCGCCCAGCAGCAGCCGCGAGACCTGCTGCCGGAGTTCGACATCGGGCTGGACGTCGGCACCATGCAGTACCCGCACGCTGGCCGGCTGCGACAGGTCGACCCGCAACACCTTCAAGGCCGGCACCCGTTCGGCCAGCAACGACTCCAGGCGCCGGCCTTCCTCCAGTACATCCAGCACCGTGCTGGGGATGCGCTGCCGCATCAGTACCTGGCGGCTCCAGCCCGCATCGTGCACCGAGGTCACGAACACATAGACCCGATCATCGCGCCCCTGCAGAACCTGGGTCGCCTCGCGGGTGCCGGCGACCAGCGCGGCGATATCCGCCCGGGGACGCTCCATCGGTACCGACGAGACGGCCGCACAGACCGCCAGCAGGATGAACAGCAAGACCGTGGCGACCACCTTCCTGAGCCACGGCCGCCCGTCACGGGCAATGCCCGGCGGCCCGCTCGGCAGCGCGCCATCGAACAGCCCCGGCATCCAGGGCTCGCTCTCGGGCCGCAGGGCGACGACCAGCTCGCCGATCCGCTCGCAGCGCTGGAACGCCACCTCGCGCAATTCGACCTCGTCGCCGAGAATGCGCAGGCTCGCCCCCTGCGGGTCGAGCAGTACCTCGAAGTTGCAACCCCGTCGTTCGAGAGGAACGAAGATCGCTTCATCGGGCACGGCGGCGACCAGGTCATTGTCGCCGAGCAGCTCGGCAGCACCGACGATGAACAGCGTGCGGCTGTTGCAGAGCCTGAACTCGCACCCTTGCAACAGGCCACTGCCCACTCGCAACACGCAGGGTAAAAAGGGGTTATCCGACATCACTACCCTCTTCGATAGGGAAAGCGTCGGTGGATGTTAGCCAGCCCTTTCCGGCCGATCCTGATCGCCCCACCGTCGTTGTCGGAATATTCCAATCAGAATCGCGCGCCACTCACGGCACCAATACCCGATAGAAACGCCAGACCTTGCGCGCATAGCGCTCGCGGGCGGCCTGGCGATCCTCGGCGCTGCCGGCGTTGTAGGCACCCACGGCGTCCCAGCCGTAGCCATGGCGATCGATGAAACGTGCCAGGATCGAGGCACCGACCCACACGCTCAGGCAAGGCTCCTCAAGCAGACGCTGCTCGGTAATCCCCTGCTCGGACAACCGCGGCAGGTGCAGGCTGTTGATCTCCATCAGGCCGATATCGCGGCTGCCATCCGGGTTGTGGTTCATCGCCTGCGGGCGCAGGCCGCTCTCCACATGGGCGATGGCGTACAACAGTTCCGGCTCGATACCATGGCCGCGCCCGGCACTCTCCCAGCAGAACGCCGGTGCCGAGCCCGCCCACGCCAGCAGCCACCAGGCAATGCGCCTGGGCCTCATGCCCGGTGTGGCGGCTGCCCTGCCACCGCATCCGCCGGCGGCGCCAACTGCGCACAATGGGCCAGGATGGCAGCGTACTGGTCACGCAGCACCGGATGTTCATCGGCCTGTTCCTCCAGCACTTCGCGGGTCATGGCCAGAGCCAGCCGGGGATCGCGGGCAAAGGCGATGCGGATGCGCATCAGTTGGGCGGGCATCGAGGTGGGGTCCTGCCGCAACGCCGAGTCCAGGCACTCCAGCGCCCGTTCATCACGCCCGCCAGACCAGTGATGCCAGCCGTGCAGGTAGTGGATATCGGCCCGCTCGCAGCCCGGCAGACAGCGCTGGAACAACGCCTGGGCGGCCTCGTCGCAGCCTTGCAGGCTGGTGACCAGGGCCAGACGTGCCAACGCTTCCCGATTGCCCGGCTCCAGTTGCAGCGCCCGGGCCAGCGCCTCGCGGGCGTTGCCCAGCGCCGTCTGCTGGTCGACCAGCCCCAGCAGCGACAGCGCCAGGTACGCGTCGGCCACTCCCCACCAGGGCGGAACGTAAGTCGCATCCATCTGCAGGCACTGGCGAAAATACAGCAGGGCCTCGCGCACGCTTTGCGGGGTGTGCCGCTGCAAACCGTACACGCCCTTGAGAAAGGCCAGGGCCAGGGGGTAGGAGGAACACCCGTCGACGGCCGGGCGCACCTCGGGCAGGTGCTGAGCCACCAGCGAGACCATCGACCTGAGCAGTTCGTCCCTGCTGCCCTGGATGGCTACGGGACCATGCACGAGACAGTGACCGTGGCCCCGGATCAATTCCACCGACGCTTCCCACTGCTCGCCGCGGACCTCAAAGCGCCCACTCAGGTAGTAGTCGGGCGCCAACTGCTCCATCAATTGCCGGGTATCGACCGCCCCCGGCCCCGGCAGGGTCAACGCCGCCGGCAGGATTCTGAGGGTTGCGTCGAATGCCGTCTTCAACTGGCGAATGGTCGCCTCCTGCAGATTCGACGCCGCCAGTTCATCCGCCTGGCGAAACGGCAATACCGCCAGCGACGGCCCCGCCGGATAATCACCCGGCGCAGGCGCCAGCGGCGCCACCGCCGCGTTGAAACGGTAGCCCTTGCCATACACGGTGGTGATGTAGCCGCGCCCCGGCCCGAGCAGTTTGCGCAGCGCATAGATACAGCGCGTCAACGACTCCTCGGCGGCATCGCTGCCGGCCCACACGCAATCCAGCAGATGGTCCTTGGTCACCAGCCGGCCGGCACGGCCGAGCAGCAGACGCAGGACATGCAGCTCCTTGGGCGGCAGGTGCACGCCCTTTCCATTGCGCAGCAGCACGCCATCGCCTTGCAGCAGCCACTCGCCGAACGCGAAGGATTGTTTCAGGAAGTTTTCAGTGGCAAGGCCCATATCGAGCTAGAAACCTCTATGCAGATCGACTGACATTCGGAAACGGGGCCCGGGGAGCCCAGGCCCGTCACGAAGAACCCAGCGACTATAGAAATTTGACCAACAACATTCCGTAGGACGTTTCTCCATAAAAACAAGAAAAACACCACAAGCTTTGAGGAGTGAAAAAACTTCAGGCAGCGGCAGAGCACAAACGACAGAAAAGTCGTTACGAACCGTCGACCTTTTCCTCGGTTTTCCTGCGCTGCCGGGCATTTCCTACAACCCGGCACACATCCGCGATGGTGCGCCAGCCGGCCACGCCCTCCTCGGGCAAGTCGATCTCGAAAGCCTCGTTGAGCAGCAGCACCATCTCGATGATGCCCATCGAATTCAGGTACAGGTCCTCGATCAGGCGCGACTCCAGCAGGACCTTGCGCCGCTCCAGTTGAAAGTGGCCCGCCAGCAGCACCACCACCTGTTGTTCGATGAAGTGCTCGCAGTGGCCTGGTGTCAGATAGCTCATCGGTTGTTTCTCCAGGGCAGGACGAAGCCTGCGGAGCAGGCCGCGGGCTTCGTCTTCGAGAAGGTATGAACGGTTCAGGCAGGCGGATCAGGTGTGGGTCATGCCTTTCAACATCTCCGTGAACTGGTTGATGTGGTTGGACAGGACCTTGATGAAGTTGTCGTAGGTGGTGTTGGCGCTGGAATACTTCTGCGTGAGTTCCTGGAGCTTGTTCTTCAGGCGCTCGGTCTGGGCATTGAAACCGGTCTGCCAGGCCTGGAAACTGGCGCTGTCGAGCACCACCTTGCCATCCTCCCCCACTTCCAAGGCGTCCAGGTCCTCGATCATCTGCGTGAGCGGGCTGCGATCGATCAGCACGGACCAGGTGCCATCACCGTTGTCGCGCAGGCAACTGGCCGGCAATCCCAGCGCCTCGCACCACTTGGCGGCATCTTCCTTCGAGCCCTTGAACAGCTCGTCATCCAGTTCCGCCAACAGTGCCTCCAGTGCCTTCTTCAACTCGCCCACATCCAGCTCGATGTCCTTGCCCTCGTTGACCGCCTCCATCCATTGCTGGAGTTTCGAGGTGATCTGGCTGTTGAACGCATCGAAAAAGGCCGAGAATTTGTCCACGATGTCCTTGTAGATATTCAGGTAACGCTCGCCGATCAGATTGATCAGCTCGATCAGCTTGTCGAAGAACGTCGGTGCCTGGGGCAAGGGCTTTTCACCCGGCGCGCGGATCTCGTCGGGCAACTCGTCGCCCAGTTCGTCGACGATCGACTGCTGCCTGAGCACGACATCGTCCCGGCCCTCGATCATCCCGGCGACCAGTACCTCGAACTCCTTCAGGCGTTGCACCAGCACCTGCCCAGTGTAATCACGGCTGTCCCTACTGGCTTCTGCGTTCAATCCTTTCAATTGCGCCAGGACTTCCTTCAGTGCGATATCCAGCGGTTCCTTGGACTCAGGCCGGGGTAATGGCACTTCGATTTTCGGCTTCGGCTTCGGCACCGAAGCCAAGTCACGAGCATGATCGTGGTCCCGATTCAAGACAGGCGCGTTGGTTAAAACTTCCATCAGGCACGCACCACGCCGTCAATAACGCTGTTACGGGACAGGAAGATCTGCTGGAAGATGTCCATCAGTTTCTGCAACAACGCGGCATCCCTGGCCTCGACCTGGCCCTGCTCTTCCGCCAGGCTTTTGTGCACGTTCTGATTGCTCTGCTGCAGCACCCCGCGCTCATTCTGGGCGTTCTCTTCAAGACGAATGGAGGCGCTCACCACATTGCTGACGACCGAGGACACCGAACTCATGCTATTGCCGATCGCCGCCAACTGATCCGGAGTCCGTGACGCCAGTTGGCTCATCCACTGCGCAGTCTCTCGACGCTGGCCGGCGTCACTGATCAGATCCTTCAGCGCATTGCGGTAGACCTCCTGTTCGTCAGGCGTCAGCGCACTCAACTGATGGGTGTCGCGCAGTTGTTTGTCCAGGTCCGCCTGCAGACGCCCGGCCTCCAGGGCTTCACTCCGGTGGGTGGTGATATCAGCCTGCCTGGCCTGAAAGCTCTTGAGCGACAGGACCAGACTGCCCCCGGACAAAGCGCCGGCGGCGATCGCCATACCCAGGCTGGAATACAGGCTGGCATTGCCCGCTTCACGGATCGCCTTGCCCTGCTCCACCGCGGCATTGGCGGCCATCACACTGAAGTGCCCGCGCAACTGGGCATTCGCCACCCGGGCAAAATTGAACGCAGTGATCGCCGCCAGCAACACGCCGACATGCTTTTCCCAGACCCTGGGATCGAAGCCGGACGACTCGGGTTCTTCGATGCCGACCTGCCTGGCCACCTCGCTCGTCACCATGGCCAGCTCGCTGTCGCTGAGCCGGCTGATATCGGTCAGCCATGCCCGCTCCTCGTCGCCAAGCTGGCCAACCAGGCGGGCCAGAGCGGCAAGGTCGAACGAACAGAGTTCACGCAGTTTGCCAAGCTGCTGTGCATCCATCGGGCTGAGCAGTACGGCCAACTGGGCATCAGTGAAACCAAACTTCTCCAGCGGCCCTTTAAGCGCCTGCAGGGTATGCGAATGGGCGCAAGCGACCTGCCTGTCGAGCCGCTGCTGCAGCAACGCGCCGTCGAGGAGGGACTTCACCGCTTGCGGCGCTACCTCGACCGACGCGGGCTGGACAACCTCACCGGTCACCGACGGCATGGGCGCCGTATGGGAAATTCCGTTCATAAGCACTACCTCCGTTCCAGGCTGATATTGCGGGCGATCTGAAGCGCCGCGCTGTGATCCTGCTGCGCCTTGGCCATGAAGCGCTTCATCTGCTCGTCATTGTTTTCGACCAGGCGGGCGAAGGTCTCCAGCGCCTCCTCCAGGTAGCCGCCCAGGGCATCGACGATGGCCATGCTGACGCGGATGTCGGCCAGGTGCTCCGCCCCCTGTTTCTGGTGGATCCCGTTCTTGATCTGCAGCCCCGACTGGGTGGCGGTTCCCGCTGTCTGTACCGTCGCCAGGAGCAGTTCGAGGCGGTTCTTCAATTGACCGACCGCCACCTCGTCGGTGGACGACGCCACCAGGCCACGCAACTGTTCCGCCAGCCTGGCCAGGCTCTTGCCGAGGCTGCCGAGGCTCTGCTTGAGCAGCTCCGGCACCACCTTGGAGAACACATCGCCCATCTTTTCCATGACCTTGCTCATCACCGAGCCGAGCACCGGCCCGGCGGCCTGGATACCCACCACCGCGGCGGCGATGACCATGACCACCGCGGCAATCGCGCCCAACACCGCGCCGATGATCTTCGCCTTGTCCTCGGGCACACCCAGTGCCATCAAGGCCTGGCTGTACATGTCCGCCATGAGCTTGACCAGTTTCTGGAACACCTCCATCACCGGCTTCATGGCCTTTTCCATGAAGGAGTTGCCGGTCGCTTCCTTGACGATCATGTCCGACAGCGAAGCCAGCACCCCGACAATGCCAACCGCCGCGGCGACCAGCGCGCCAGCGGCGGGTGCGGCCGCTCCCAGGGTGGCAACGGTGCTGACCACCGCTACCACCGCGCTGATGGCCATGACCAGCCAGCCGAGGATCTTGCCCATGCAGCCCATGGCCTTCTGGGCCGCCTCGGCCTTGCGCACTTCCTCCTGGTATTCCTCGGACTTGATCCGCATGAACTCCTGGCGGGCCGCCTGCATATCGAGGAACAGTTCCTGGTCGGCCTGCAGCTGCCGGTCGGCCGCGTCGCCCAGCAACTCGATCAACCTGGCCATCGCCAGCACCAGGGCGCCCGCGGAACTCAGGTGCTGTTTGCCGAGTTCGTCAGCGATCGGCCGTCCCCCCGCCTTGTCCTGAACCTGCCGGGCCAACCCCTCGGCCCTGATGGCCGCGAGCTTGGCCTTGCCGAGCAGTTGGACATGGGCATCCGCGGCCTGCGAGAAGCCCTGTTGCAACGGAGCGACTGCCGCCTTGGCCCGATCCCGCCTGGCCAACGCCTCGGCATACTCCGGCGACGACGGATTCAGCGACGCCAGGTGCGACTCGGCCGCGTCGAGTTCGAGCTGGGCCTGGTCGAGCCGGGCCTTCAATGCCTCCAGCCGCTCCTGGCTGGTATCGACGTCGCCCTGGGCCGCCACCAGTTCGGCCAGCGCCCCGGCATAATCGGCGGACAGTTGTTGCAAGGCCTGCTGGGAGGCATGCGCCATCGAGCGCAGCAGCGACAGGCGGTTCTTCAAACTCTCCAGGCTGCTATTGCCCAGCAGTTCGACCAGCGAGGCGATCAGGCGGACGAACTCGCCCTCGGCGTTCAATTGACCTTCGCCGGCCCGCGCCGGTGGCGGTTGCAGCCGCGGCCGGGCATCGCTGCGCACGTCACCTTCGGCCTGGTAGTCCACCGACTCCAGGCCCGCCAGCAGTTCATGGTTGAGCCGCTGGAACTCGTCGGTCCTGGCGGCCTTGCGGGCGGCCTCGGCATAGGGGCTTGCGTCAGGAACCACCAGGGGCCTGGTACCCACGACCCCATTGATGTCTGTCATTGCTGATCCTCCGTTGCTCGGCTATCGATATGACTCAAGGCATCGAGGTAGACCTGGGCCTGCCTGCGCAAGTCATCATGGGTGACCCGTTCCAGCACATACTCGAAACACAGCTTGGCCTTGCCCCCCTGCCCGAGGGCGAGCTGGCACTGGCCGGTGTAGAACATCGGGCGGTAGTCGTCCTTGCCCTGGGCGAAGGCCACGGCATACAGCTCGATCGCCTTCTGGTGGTTGTTGCGCAACTGGTGTACCGCCGCCAGCCCCATCCAGTACTGGCTGTTGTAGAAGTCGTAGATGCACAGGAAGTGGAAAAACTTCTCCGCGTCGTCCAGTCGCCCCTGTTCGTAGAACTCGTAGGCATAGGCATAAAGACTGTCCATCTGCTCATCGCTGATCCCGCGCACATCCTTGAGCGGCAGGCCTTCCAGGACGGCCTGCACCGCCTCGAAAGCCATCTGTTCGTCCTCTTGCATGTCTTTGCGACTCATCGACCACACTCCTGAAGATGGCGCCAGCCTGATTGACGCCTGCATTGAGCCAAAATCCCCACGCCCCCACCGCCAAAATGCGCTCATGCCGGCAGCCCCCCGAACGGGGCCGGCTCAGGCCTGCTCGACCTGTTCGAGCCAGACCAGCAGGCGCAGGACCTCCTCGATTTCCTGCAGCTTGATGAAGCTGTAGCGCTGGTGCGTGCGGTAGATCCGCCGGGCCAGGCGGATATCGCTGACAACCGCAATCCCCATTTCGCGGGCATAGGCGCGTACCGCCAGGGCCCGCTGGTTGGTCTCGATCACGCTGACCAGGGGGATGAAGCTCAGGTCCGGCCGGAAGTAGATGCCGATGGCGATATGCGTCGGGTTGGCGACGATGACCCGCGAGCCACGGATGTCCGAGCGGACCTGCTCGGAAAGCAGCTCCAGGTGCAGGTCTCGGCGCTTGTGCTTGATCTGCGGATCGCCCTCCTGCTCCTTGTGCTCGCGCTTGACCGAATGCAGGTCCATCTTCAGTTCGCGGATGTGCAGCCAGTATTCGCTCAGGGCATCGAGCAGCACGATCAGCAGCGCACAGGCCATGAACGTCAGCAGCAGGCTCAGCAGCATCCGCCCCCAGGCCGGGAACAGGTCGGCCGGCTGGGCGAACAGCTGGGCGAACAGCAACTGGCGCTCCGCCTGCCAGACCATCCACAGCGCCACGCCGAAGCTGCCGAGGTAGAGCACGGCCTTGAGGCTGTCCTTGAGCGTGCGCAGGCTGAACAGCTTCTTGAACCCGTTGATCGGGTTGAGCGCGTCCAGGTTCAGCTTCAGCGCCTCGAAGGCCAGGACGAAACCGCTCTGCAACAGCGCCGGCAGGGCACTGCTCAACACGCACACCAGCGACAGCGGCAGGATGCACAGCAACGCCAGTTCGAGCAGTTGCGCGCTGTAGCGCTGGGTATCATCGGCCAGGCCGGCGGCGATGATCCGTCGGTAGACCTCCATGACCTCCAGCAATGACACGCCGAACACCAGGAACAGGATCGCGCACAGCATCATGCAACTGATGACCAGGTCCTTGGCCTTGAAGGTCTGGCCCTTGCGCGCGGAATCGCGCAGGCGCTTGGTGGTCGGCTTTTCGGTTTTCGAGGCACTGTCGGACATGTCACGACCGCCCCGGCGTGCCCAGGTATGCCGCCAGCCTGTCCAGGGACTGGGCCATGCCCAGCACCTCGTCCGGCAGATGGCTGCCGAAATACAGCATCAGCACCGCCAGCGCCACCAGGCCCTTGACCGTCAGCGAGACGGAGAAGGCATTCATCTGCGGCGCATAGCGCGACAACAGCCCCAGCAGTACCTCGCAGATCAGCAGGCTGGCGACCACCGGCGCACTGATGACCAGAATCTTGCCAAGCAGGCCATCGAGCACGGCCATCAGCAGCGCCAGGCTCATCTGGCAGGCCAGCCCCGGCGCGCATAACTGGTAGCTGCGGGCCATGGTCTCGACCATCAGGTGCAGCCCGCCCCCTTCGAGGTAGACCACCGCGGCGAACAGCTGGAGGAAGTTCGACAGCTCCGAGGTATCCACGCCGTTGGCCGGGTCGACCGTGCTGCTGAGCATCGCCCCGCGCTGGTTGTCGATCAGGTTGCCCATGCCGTGCAGCACCCAGAACGGCCAGCACAGCAGGCAGCCCAGCAGGATGCCGAGCCCGGCCTCGCCGACCAGCAGGCCGGCGAACGCCAGGCTGTCCAGCGCCGGCAAGGCAACACCCGCACTCGGCCAGAAACCCAGCGCGACCAGCACCAGCACCGCCTGGCGCGAAGCCCCGGTCAGCACCCCGCCATTGAGAAACGGCAGCATGAAGAAGATCGGCGCCCATCGCGCCGAGGCCACCAGCGCCGCCGCCAGCCAGGCGTGCAGATCGAAGAACAGCGTGACCGACACGGGGCCGTCAACCGAGCGCCAGGCGCATGATTTCCCGGCTGAACGCCAGCAGCGTCTCGCCGTACCAGCCCGCCAGCAGAAACAGGCAGGCCGAGACCGCCAGCAGCTTGAGGGCGAACGGCAGGGTCTGCTCCTGCAACTGGGTGACGGTCTGGATCAGGCCGACCACCAGGCCCACCACGGTGGCGGCGATGATCGGCCAGGCGACCAGCAGCAGGATCAGGTACAGGGTCTTGTTGCCGGCATACACCAGGTCGTTCATCCGTCGGCGCTCACTCGTGCAATGCCAGGTACTGCCCGACCAGCCCGGTGGACAACAGGGCCCAGCCATCGAGCGCAACGAACAGCACCAGCTTGATCGGCACCGAGATGATCATCGGGCTCATCATCATCATGCCCAGCGCCAGCAGGATGCTGGAGATCACCAGGTCGACGATGACGAAGGGCAGGTACAGGTAGAAACCGATCTTGAAGGCGCTCTTGATTTCGCTCAGCGCATAGGCCGGCAGCAGGGCGAACAGCGAGGGTTCGGTTTCCTCGTCGGCCAACGCGGCGGCATCGGTGTTGCCGGCCCGCTGGGCCCGTTCGAAAAAGAACGCCAGCTCCGGGTCGGTGTAGCGGCGCAGATAGTCCTTGTAGCTGCCCAGGCCGTTCTCGCTGAACTCGACCAGCGCCTCGACGCTGTCGAAGCGCACCTGGTGATCCCGGTAGTAGGCATGACCCTGCTGCACCACCGGGCTCATGACGAACAGCGCCAGCAACAGTGCAATCGCGTTGAGGCTGATGTTCGACGGCACCTGTTGCAGGCCCAGGGCATTGCGCACAATCACGAAGACGATGGAGAACTTCAGGTAGCAGGTCCCCGCCGCCACCAGGAATGGCAGCAACGAGGCGAACGCCAGCAGCGCGATCAGCGACACATCATTGTTCACCGGCAGCCTCCCGACGGACTTCCTGCAACTCCACGCCCAACCCCTCGCCCAGTTGCACCAGCTCGCCGCGGGCGAGCACCCGGCCATTGACGCGGATCTCGATCCGGTCCAGCACCGACGGTTCCAGTTCCAGTATCTGGCCCTCGATCAACGCCGCCAGTTCGGCCAGGCTGATGCGCTGCTCATGCAGCACGAACTCCAGGTGCACGGGCAGGTGCCCCAGCGCCGTGCCGGGTTCGGCTGGTGGGGTATCGGCAGGGTTGGGTGACAGGGTCATGTGCAGGCCTTGTTCGATAAGGGTGAACTCGCCGACCGGCCGGTCGGCGAGCAGCCATTGCCGGGTCAACCGGCTGATTCGCAATACGTCGCCACTGCCGAGGATGGACAGCAGGGTCGGTGGCACCCGGCTGTAGCCGAGCGTCATCCGCAGGCAATGCGGCAGATGCCAGAGCCAGGGGCTGAACGGCAGCGGCTGCGGCGGTCGCGGCCCGGCGGGCAGGCGCAACAGCCACAACGAACCCCGTGCCGTCACGAGGCGTGGCAGAGGCTGATCCCGCGCCGGCACGGTACTCACCACGACCGATGCCAACTGGGTGTAATCCAGCTCTGCCAGGCCAACCTCCAGCGGACGCGCCAGGGCCTGGAACAACTCGACGATCCGTTCGATGGAGCACGGCGCCTTCAGCAGCGCGGGCAATGTCGGCAGCAGGCCGGCAAGCCATTCACGGGCCTCGACCAGCCCCTGCCAGCCTCCTCCCGGGCCTTCGGCGTGGAACTGCAGATAGTCGGCCCCGGGCGGCGGCACTTGCAGGTCCGCCTGGCAACCCGCCTGGCGCCAACGCTCGACCCGGTGCCGGTACGCATAATCCAGCGGGTCGAGCCGGCGCAGCCTCGGCCACCGCCCCGTCACGCCGAACGAGCCCGGTCATTTTCGGCCACACCGCCCAGTCGCCAGCCTGGCTGCCCGGCCTGTTCGAAATGCCCTCTGAGCTGCTCGAACACCCGTCGGTCGGTCGCGCGGATCAACAACCCGGCTTCTCCGGTTTCGTCCCGGCTGACCAGCACCTGCCCCTGGGCATGTGCATTGTGGAAAGGCACCTGAAGGAAATCGCCACTCGCCTCATCGTCCTGTTCCCGCGACTCCGGCGCGGCGTCCTCATGCTGCCCGGACATCGCCGTCCGTTCGTCAGCCGCGCCCTCGAAAAATGCCTGGGCCAACGGGACCGGAGTCTCCGGGCGCGCCTGCGCCATACCCTGGAAGAGCTCGGCAGCCACCCGCAGGACAGCCTCCTCCTGCGCGATCTCTGCCGCTGCCAGGTCCTCTTCGGCCGCCTTCACCGCACGCTCTTCGACCGCAGCACCCTGCACCGGGGCGGCCAGCCCGTCACGAGGCGCACCCTCGATCCGGACAACCTCCCTCTCCCCACCGGGCACGCCTTCATCGCCCAGCCCGGCGCCGCTCGCCAGCACAGCCATCTCTGCGACTTTCCGTATACCCACCCCCTCTGCCGACCGGTCGCCCAGATCCGCAGGCTGACCGGCCGCCGCCATCGACAACGCGCCCGGACGGCGTGCCAGCCTCGGCTCAAGCACCGCCAGCAACAGGGCCACCCCTTCGGGTATCGCCTCCTCATCGAGAGGCTCCCTGTCCGGGTCGATCCGTCCCGGCCATTCGAGCCCCTCGCCCGTGACAGGCTCGATCACAGGCAATACGGGGAAAATGCTGTTCATCGTCTGCTTCCCATCAGTTCATCGACTTCCGCTTCATCGCGACGCAACCGCTCCAGTTGCAACTCACGACTCAAGCGCCGCCGCACCACGGCGTACTTCGACTGCCTGCGCCGTATCAGCTCCAGCGCCTGCTGGCCTTGCCGTATCTGCCCGTCGAGCTGCGCGTGTTGCTCGTTCAGCGGCTGACGCTCCAGTGCCAGGAGCTGGATCTGCCGGCGAATCACCGCCTGGCGCCGCAGCGTCTCGCGCAGCTGCCAGGGGTCGAGCACGCAGTTGTCGGCACGATGACTGTCGAGCAATGCCCGCAACGACACCTCCTGCTCCTCCAGCGCCGCCCCTTCGCGCAGCAACTGTGCCCGACGCTGGCGCAGACGCAGCAACGCGATCTCTTCCCGGCGCAGGCGCCAGGTCGTGAAGCCGAGCAGTCGGTCGATATCAGCCAATGAGCTCATGCAGGCTCCGCAGGGTTTCGTCCGCTCGGCTCGGCTGATCGGCGGCCTGGCGCAACCAGGCGTACAGGTCGTCGCGGCAGGCCATGGCCTGATCATTGGCCGCGTCGGCTCCCGGGCTGTACTCGCCCAGATCGAGGAACACCTGCAACGCCTCCAGGCGCGCCAGCACATCGCGGGTCGCGATCGCCAGGCGCCGGGTCGCTTCATCGGTTACCTGCAGCGCCACCCGGCTGGTACTGCGCAGCACATCGATCGCCGGGAAATGGCCCTTGGCGGCCAGGCTGCGGCTCAGATAGATATGCCCATCGAGGATCGAGCGGATCTCCTCGGCGATGGGGTCCGGTTCATCGTCACTTTCCAGCAGCACCGTGTAGTACGCGGTGATGCTGCCCTGCGCCGTGTGCCCGGGACGTTCGAGCAGGCGCGGCAAGGCATCGAACACCGAAGCCGGATAGCCGCGCCGCGCCGGCAGCTCGCCGGCTGCCAGGGCCAGGTCACGCCGGGCGCGGGCATAGCGGGTCAGCGAGTCGAGCAGCAGCACCACGCAGTGCCCCTGGTCGCGAAAGTATTCGGCGACCGCGGTCGCCTGCAGGGCCGCGTTGCAGCGGTCCACCGAGGACAGGTCGGAGGTCGCGTAGACCACTACGCAACGCGCCCGCCTGGGACTGTGGCGCAGGTGCTCGATGAACTCGGTCACCTCACGCCCACGCTCGCCGATCAGGCCGATGACGAACACGTCGGCCTCGGCATGGCTGATCAGCATGTTGATCAGCGTGGTCTTGCCCGAACCGGCCGCGGCGAAGATCCCCATGCGCTGGCCGACCCCGCAGGTCAGCAGGCCGTCGATCGCGCGGACACCGGTGATCAGCGGCGCACTCACCGGCCGCCGCTGCCGGTAGGACGGCGGGTCGGCATCCACCGGGTAATCCTCGCCGGCGAACCCCGCCGCCGGGGCCAGCCGCTCGACGATTGCACCGCGGGCATCGAGCACGCTGCCGAGCATCCCGGCACTGCAATACAGGCGCAGGGTCGAACCGGTCGGCACGATCATCGACTCGCGGGACAGCCCGCGCGCCTCGCCGAGCAGGCTGAGCACCACTACGTCGGGCTTGAAGCCGATCACCTGGGCCCGGGCCAGCAGCCCGGTCGAGGCCCAGTGCCGACGGACCTCGCAGACCTCGCCGATGGACACCCCATGCAACGCCGCCTCGATCAGCGGACCGCTCAGGCGCCGCGGGTGCGCACCGCGGCGTTCGAGGCGCAGCATGCTCACTGGCGAATGATGCGGCATAGTTCCTCGGTGTCCTGCATGAACCCGTCGATCGCCTCGGCAAAGGACTGGTCGCTGGCCAGCGCCGGCTCGCCGAGCATCAGTCGCACCTCGAACTGCCCGTCGGCCTCGAACAGTTGCAATTGCCCGGTGCGGGCATCGGCGTTACCCCGCAACAGATAACGCAGCAGCGCTTCGGCACTGTAGGCGAAGGCCGCGGGGCTCATCTGCGCCAGCACGCTCCACAGCCAGACGTCGCCATCGATGACGTCGACGCGGATGTTGGGCTGCTCCTTCATTTCCAGTTCGATGGTGCTGTGGCCGTCGAAACTTCCCAGTTGCGCAGCGGTGCACCCGCTGTACAACAGAGCGGCCCGCAGGCGTTCGGCGATGTCCATGTTCTGCATGGGTACTTTCCTTCAGAGGGTTTTGATGACATTGACGGAGATGGTTTCGCTGATCTCGCCGAACGACATGACGTCCAGCTCGCGAAATCGTCCTTCGACCAGTTTCTTGACATAGCGCCGCACATCCACCGAGCAGAGCAGCACCAGGTCCTTCTGCGGCACGTGCAGGCCTTCCAGGCCCAGGCTCAGCCGATCGATCAGGTCCTCGGACTGCGCCGGCTCCAGGTTGAGAAAGCTGCCGCTGGAGGTCTGGCGGATGCCATGGCGCACCACGTCCTCGAACTCCGGCGACAGCAGCAGCACGCGCAGGTCGTTGCCATGGGCGAACTTGTTGCTGATGTAGCGCCCCAGGCCGCCACGCACGTGCTCGACCAGGGTGATGCTGTCCTTCTCCCGGGAGGCCCAATGGGCCAGGGATTCGAGAATCAGCTTGAGGTTGCGCACGGAGATCCGCTCGCCGACCAGGCGCTGGAGGATCTCGGCGATCTTCTGCACGGTGACGTGGCGATAGACCTCCTTGAGCAGGTCCGGGTAGCGTCCCTCCATTTCGTCGAGCAGCGCCTTGGTTTCCTGCACGCCGAAGAACTCGGTGATGTTGCGCGCCAGCAGGGTCACCAGGCAGCGGTAGCATTCGTCATGGGCGGCACGCAGCCGATAGCCCAGCTCCGTCGCGGTGGCCCTGCCCGAGGCGGCGATCCAGATGCTTTCCAGGTTGTTGCTGTCGCGCCCGCGCACAAGCGGCAGGCCCATGGCGGCCAGTTCCGGCGAATAGTCGAGGACCCGCCAGTGATCGAAATGAATGTCGAACTGGTCGGCGCGCACCTCGTTGATCAGCACCGCCACCTGGTGGTCGGGCAGCACTTCGGAGGCCCGTAGCTGCGGCAACGGGATCTTCAGGCCGTAGTCGACGAAGAACTGGCTGCGAAAGCGCTCGGCGAGCCTGGCCGCACGCAACTCGGCCAACCGCGCCGAGGGCACCAGCAGGATCAGCGCCACCGTCTCGGTAGCGATTTCATCGACGCTGTCCAGCAGCCCCAGTTCACCGTCAGCCGGCGCTTCGACCGGCGCCTGCGCTTCGCTCTGCCGGCTCTCGCCCGAGGCGACACGCGACTGGCGCCAGCGCAGGAACACCACCAGCGCCAGCACCGCGGCAATTACCACGAAGGTCGCCAGCGGAAAGCCCGGCAGCAGGCCGACGGCCACCGCCAGCAGGGCGGTGACGCCGACCACGAACGGGTTGGCGAACATCTGCGTGAGCATGTTGCGCCCCAGGTTGGCCTCGTCACCGTTGACCCGGGTGACGATGAAGCCGGCGCCGATAGCGATCAGCAGCGCCGGGATCTGCGCCACCAGGCCGTCGCCGATGGTCAGCAGGGTGTAGATCGACAACGCCGCGCCGAAGTCCATCCCCTGTTGGCCGACGCCGATGGCGATGCCGCCGAGAAAGTTGACGAAGATGATGATGATCCCGGCAATCGCGTCGCCCTTGATGAACTTCATCGCCCCGTCGAAGGAGCCGTAGAGCTGGCTCTCGCGCTCCAGCACGTTGCGCTTGTCTCGCGCCTGGTCGGCGTCGATGGCGCCGGCCTTGAGGTCGCCGTCAATGCTCATCTGCTTGCCCGGCATGCCGTCCAGGGAAAACCGCGCCGCCACCTCGGCCACCCGCTCCGAACCCTTGGTGATGACGATGAACTGCACGACAGTGACGATCGCGAAGATCACGAAGCCCACCACCAGGTTGTCGCCGATCACGAACTCGCCGAACGAGGCGATGATCTCGCCGGCATCCGCCTGGGTCAGGATCAGCCGGCTGGTGCTGATCGACAGCGCCAGGCGGAACAGCGTGGTCAGCAGCAACAGGGCCGGAAAGGTGGAGAAGCCTAGGATTCGTTCGATGTAGAACGAGCCCATGAAGATCAGCAGGGAAATGACGATGTTCAGGCCGATCAGGAAGTCCACCAGCGGCGTCGGCAGGGGAATGATCAGCATCGCGATGATCATCACCATCAGCGACAGGATCAGCAGTTCGGGGCGGGCCGAAAGCGCGCGCAGGAATCGATCGGGCATGGCCGGCTAGTTTCCAGTCTCGTCGAAAGGCCGGACGCCACGCCGCCGTTCGACCTGCTCATGGCCCAGGACGACATCGGCCAGGGCCAGGAACTGCTCGGCCAGTCGTGCCAGGGCGTCCTCGTCGGCGAACAGCTCGTGGGGCAGTCGCAGACAGGCCCGCCGCAGCACCTGCAGCAATGCCGAGCGCTCCCGGTACAGCGTCAGCAACACCCGTTCACCGAGCACCCCCGACAACAGTTGGTCGAGTTCGCCGGGGTGCCTGAGCACGCCGAAGAAAAACACCAGCCAGTCGGCCTCCTCGTCATTGCAGCGACACACCCGTTCGTCGCCCAGCACGCTGGCGACAAACATGGCATCGGCCGAACGCAGGCGTTTCAGGTCGGTGAGCCGGGCCAGCAGGGGACCGAACTCCTGACGCGAGCAACTGGGGTCCTGGGCGGCGATGTCCGTCAGCAGGGCCGCCTCGATGAAAGCCAGTACCGTGGCCCGCCGCCCGGCGCCGAACAGGGCCACCCAGTCCTCGTAGCAGGTGACCGCGCCGGCTTCGCTCTCCAGGTAGTCCCGGTAGGCTTCACGCAACAGTCCCGCGCGCAGTTCCATCACCCGGCCAAACAAACGGGCTTTCAGGGCGCTGTTGATGCCGGCCTTGAGCCGCCGGGGCGAGGCCTGGGCCACCACCGTTTCGAGCAGCTGTTCCAGGCGCTGGCGCGTCGCGGCCTGCAGCCTGCTGCGGCGCAGCAGTTCGCGCAGCACCAGCACCAGGTCGCTGTCATCGGGAAACAACCCGCGGGCCGCCTGCAACAGCCACTCGACCGGCTTGTCCGTGGCCTTGGCCAGGGCCAGTACCTGCCGGGCCTTGGGCTGCACATCTTCGTCGAGAACCGCCTCGAAACTGTCCGGCCGGCTTTCGGCCTTGAGTTCGAAATGTCGGCGCTGGCGAAAGCCGGCCAGGGCCGCCGACATGTCGTCGCTCTTCTCGATGAAGCGCTGCAACAGTGCCACCGGATCCGCCTCCGCATCGCTCGGTTCGGCATCGGGTTGGGCCTGGGCATCCTGCCGGGCGGCATCGAGGCGGGCGAGCAGGGCCCGGCTCGAAACGGAATGGATCGAGACCATCAGCCGTCCACCGCCCGCATGAAGGCCCGGCGCACCATTTCCTGCTGTTCGACGCTCATCAGGCCCTTGCCCAGGTCCTGGGTGCTGGCCTGCAAGGCGCCGAGAATTTCCCGGGGCTGGATCAGGAACACCCGGGCGGTGTTCGCCGAACTGTCGACCCGGTAACGGAACAGCCCGCCAATCAGCGGGATCGAACCGAGCAACGGAATACGGGCGACCTGTTCGCGGTAATCGTCACGGGTGAAACCACCGACCAGCAGGCTCTTGCCCTGGGGCACCCGGGCAACCGTATTGATCCGGGTGCGCCCGACCACCGGCAACGCGCCAGCGTCGCCCGCGCTGCGCTCGACCTCGCTACCGTCCTCGATGTTCAGCGACATCTCGATTTCATCGGCGATGGCAAAGCGCGGCAGCACGCTGACCAGGGTCCCGTAGGTCACGCTCTGCAGATCGACACTGCGTTCGCCGAGCAGTTGGGTATAGAAGGTGCGGTTGTTGTCGAACAGCGCCGGTACGTTCTCCTGGGTCAGGATCACCGGCCGCGCCACCACATTGGCGCGGTTCTTCCGGGCCAGGGCCAGGATCCGGGCCATGAAGGAAACGCCATCCAGGGTGGTCACAGAACCGGCATTGAGCGACACCTGCAGTTGCGAGCCGACCTTGATCCCGCCTTGCCAGTTCACGCCGAGCTGGTTCAGTTCGTCCTGGTTCAGGTCGATGATCCACAGCGACAGCTCGACA
The DNA here is from genome assembly GCF_055390395.1 of Pseudomonas sp. Tof1. Lineage (NCBI taxonomy): Bacteria > Pseudomonadati > Pseudomonadota > Gammaproteobacteria > Pseudomonadales > Pseudomonadaceae > Pseudomonas > Pseudomonas sp. Tof1. The sequence goes on from NZ_AP024344.1 coordinate 5,240,993, forward strand.
TGGCGCTTGGGTACATCCAGCGCCGCCACCAGGTTCTCGATGAAGCGCACCTGCTCGGGCAGCCCCTTGACCAGCAGGCTGTTGGTATCCGGGTAAGCCACCACCCGGATATTGCCGGCGGCGGCCTCCCGCGCCAGCACCCGGGGTGCGGTGGGGTCCTCCGGGGAAATCGGCGTCGCCAGCCCTTCCAGGGGAAACTGCGGCATGCGCAACGGGCTGCCGCCCACGGTCTTGACTTCGACCTGGGGCTCGACGCCGCCCGGCTCGCCCTTGAGCAGGCTCTCGATCACCGTGGCCATGCCGGGAATCGACACCTTGCGGTCGCGCTGTTCGTACTCGCGATCGCCGACGAAGGTATTGAGCAGATGGATCACGCCGATCCGCTGCTGGCCGAGCAGCAGTTCCGAAGGCCGGTTGTCCATCAGTTGCGCCGCCTGCATGACCAGGTCGACATAGATCGGCGGGCCGGACACATAGAAGGTCCGGCGCCCGTCGTTGCGCAACGGATAGCGCGCATCCTCGAGGCCCGACTGGCGCAGGAACTGCTTGAGGGTATCGACGCTGATCACTCGCAGCGCCACCACCGAGCTTTTCACCTCGGCGGCGTCATACAGGTAGATGGCCTGGCCGTCGCTGTACCAGATCAGCCCCAGTTGGGCGACGATGCGGTCGAAGGTCTGGCGGGCCGAGTGCAGCGGGAATTCGCCACTGATGCGCTTGCCGGCGGCCGCCTTGCTGACGATGATCGGTTTGCCCAACGGCGCCGACAGCGCGGAAAAAAAACTGCGCAGGCCCTCTTCGCGGGCCACGTAGTCGCCACTCCCGGCGGGCGCGGCACTGACGCTCCAGCACAGCGGGCAGAACAGCAGCCAGGCACCGAGCCAGCGTCGCAACGTCCGCGCTGTCAATCCGGTTGCTCCACGAGATCGAGCAGCCGGCTCGGTGCGACGCCGAGCAGTTCGCGCACTTCCTTGGAGAAATGCGACGAGGAGGCATAACCGTATTCCAGTGCGACGTCGGTCAGCGAGCCACCGCCGCGGATCATCCGCAACAGCGCCTTGGCCGCGCGCCAGTCCCGCAGCTCCGGCTTGGCCGCGCCTCCCAGCGCCTGGTGGCACAGCCGCCGAAAATGCGAGACCGAAACCCCGTAGCGTCGGGCCAGGCCGATCAGTTTTTCGCTGGCGGTGCCCTGCTCCAGCAGGAACCGCACCAGCCAGTAGCTCGCGCTCTGGCGCAGCACGCTGGCGAATCGTCGATAGTCGGGATCGTCGCGCAGCGCCCGTTCGATGTACCAGCGCTCCAGGCACGCCCGGCTGCGGCTCACCGCCGGCGGCATGGGCAGGACCGCCCAGGGTTGTGCGCACGGACGGTCGCGCTCGACGGTCACGCCCATGTCGATGAACACCTGCAGTTTCATCAGGCAAGTGCCGGGCAACGCCGCACTGCACCAGTCTCCGGAGACGACCCGCAACGCATTGCGCCCGACCACCAGGCCCTGCCAGCCGGGCGGCAGGTAGCCCCCCACCATCGACTCGTCGCAAGCCAGGCATGCACCGGCGTCACCGGCCCGCACGAACGACACCCGTTGCGCGGAGACTCCTCCGGGACACGTCATCGCAAAGCGTTGATCAGCCTGCACCGTGTATTCCACCTGTCGTCGATCAGTCGCGGACGATGATGGCCCGATCCCCCTGCCAGATCATGATGAGAAGCTGATGGCCACCCGGCACGTCCGCGACAGTGGCATATGCCTTGCTACATCCCGACAAACCCTGGCCAACGGCGGCCGGGCTGCAAGGACAAAGACGTCGTAACCCGCCAGCGCCAGAGGCGTCGGCCGGGTGCGACGTTTTTTTTTGAAGAGTGAAACGCCGATGAACGAACTCCCCGCCTCCCCCCTCGCCTGGGTCAACGGCAGCGATGCGCCAGAGAAACCCAGCCTGGATCTCGGCTTCATGCCCCTGAGCGACTGTGCCTCGCTGGTGGTCGCCGCCACCCAGGGCTTTGCCCAGCCATACGGCCTGACCCTGAATCTCAGGCGCCAGCCGTCCTGGGCCAGTCTGCGCGACAAGCTGGTCAGCGGCGAACTGGACGCCGCCCACAGCCTCTACGGATTGATCTACGCCGTGCACCTGGGCATCGGCGGCAGCCCGGCCACCGATATGGCGGTGCTGATGGGCCTGAACCAGAACGGCCAGAGCATCAACCTCTCCCCGGCCCTGCAGAAGGCCGGCGTGACCAGCCCTGAAGCACTGGGCCGACACGCGCACCAGAATGGCGCAAGGCTGACCTTTGCCCAGACGTTTCCCACCGGCACCCACGCCATGTGGCTGTATTACTGGCTGGCCAGCCAGGGCATACACCCACTCAGGGACGTCAACAGCGTGGTGGTGCCGCCGCCCCAGATGATCACGCACCTGCGCGCCGGACGGATCGACGGTTTCTGCGTCGGCGAGCCCTGGAGCGACAGCGCGGTCAGGCAGGGCCTGGGCTTCACCCTGGCCACCAGCCAGACGATCTGGCCCGATCACCCGGAGAAGGTGCTGGGCTGCACCCGGGCGTTCGTCGAGCAGTACCCCAATACCGCACGAGCCCTGATGATGGCGGTGCTCGAAGCCAGCCGGTTCATCGAGCAGAGCCCGGAAAACCGCCGCAGCACGGCGCAACTGCTCAGCGGCAGCGATTATCTCGATGCGCCGCTGGAGCATATCCAGCCACGCCTGCTCGGCGACTACGAGGACGGCCTCGGCCAACGCTGGCAGGATCCCCACGCCTTGCGTTTCCACGCAGCCGGCGCGGTGAACCTGCCCTATCTGTCGGACGGCATGTGGTTCATGACCCAGTTCCGCCGCTGGGGGCTGCTGCGCGAGGATCCCGACTACCTCGGCGTCGCCCGCCAGGTGCAGCAACTGGAACTGTATCGCCAGGCCGCCACCGCGCTGGGGATCGCGCACGGGCCTGAGGTGATGCGCAGCAGCCGCCTGATCGATGGCCAGATCTGGGACGGCAGCGACCCGGCCGGCTATGCCCGCAGTTTCCGGCTGCATGCCATGAGCGACGCGCCCGCCGCGTTCGCCCGTCACTGATCGGAGGCCTGAACATGCTGCGTATCCTGCTGATCAACGACACCGCGAAAAAGGTCGGACGCCTGCGGGCCGCCCTGGTCGAGGCCGGCTTCGAGGTCATCGACGAGTCGGGACTGACCATCGACCTGCCCGCGCGCGTGGAGAGCGTGCGCCCCGACGTGATCCTGATCGACACCGAATCCCCCAGCCGCGACGTACTGGAACAGGTGGTGCTGGTCAGCCGCGACCAGCCCCGGCCCATCGTGATGTTCACCGACGAACACGATCCGGGGGTGATGCGCCAGGCCATCAAGTCCGGCGTCAGTGCCTACATTGTCGAAGGTATCCAGGCCCAGCGCCTGCAGCCGATCCTCGACGTGGCCATGGCCCGTTTCGAGAGCGACCAGGCGTTGCGTGCCCAATTGCAGGCACGGGACCAGCAGTTGGCCGAACGCAAGCGCATCGAACAGGCCAAGGGCCTGCTGATGAAGATGAAGGACTGCAAGGAAGAGGAGGCCTATACCCTGATGCGGCGCCAGGCCATGAGCCGCCAACAGAAACTGATCCAGGTCGCCGAGCAGATCATCGCCATGAGCGAACTGCTCGGCTGAGGCGCAGCCAGCCTGGCCCGCCTCTTGCTTATCCGAACCTGCAGGTAACCAACGGCGGTTGCCCCACTTTACGACAAAGACGTCGCCCACCCCTTTCGCGCCAGCGCAGCGGGTGGCGACGTCTTTTGCGTTTTGGTCCCGCAAATGGGGGCCAGTGGTGCAGCCGTGCAGGCGCATCACCGCCCCCTTGCGACAGCCCCCCTGAGACTCTTACCGCTGAGGTGCGTGATGAATGCAAGTTTCTGGAAGTCCGGCCATACCCCGACCCTGTTTTCGGCCTTTCTGTATTTCGACCTGAGTTTCATGGTCTGGTACCTGCTCGGCCCCCTCGCGGTGCAGATCGCCGCCGACCTGCACCTGACCACCCAGCAGCGCGGGCTGGTGGTGGCCACGCCGATCCTGGCCGGCGCGGTCCTGCGCTTCCTGATGGGCATGCTGGCCGACCGGCTGTCGCCCAAGACCGCCGGGATCATCGGCCAGGTCTGTGTGATCGTCGCGCTGCTGGGCGCCTGGCAACTGGGTATCCACAGTTATGAACAGGCGCTGCTGCTGGGGCTGTGCCTCGGCATGGCCGGTGCCTCGTTCGCCGTCGCCCTGCCCCTGGCCTCGCAGTGGTACCCGCCACAGCACCAGGGCAAGGCCATGGGCATCGCCGGCGCCGGCAACTCCGGCACGGTGTTCGCCGCACTGATCGCACCGCTGCTCGCGGCCTCCTTCGGTTGGAACAACGTGTTCGGTTTCGCCCTGATTCCGCTGCTCGCCACCCTGCTGCTGTTCACCCTGCTGGCCCGCAACGCCCCACAACGGCCCAAGGCCAAGTCCATGGGCGACTACATGAAAGCCTTGGGCGACCGCGACAGTTGGTGGTTCATGTTCTTCTACAGCGTGACCTTCGGCGGCTTCATCGGCCTGGCCAGCGCACTGCCCGGCTATTTCAACGACCAGTACGCCCTGAGCCCGGTGACCGCCGGCTACTACACCGCCGCCTGCGTGTTCGGCGGCAGCCTGATGCGTCCGCTGGGCGGTGCCCTGGCCGATCGTTTCGGCGGCATCCGTACGCTGCTCGGCATGTACGCCGTGGCCGCCACCTGCATCGCCGCCGTCGGTTTCAACCTGCCCGATTCCCATGCCGCCCTGGGGCTGTTCGTCCTGGCGATGCTCGGCCTCGGGGCCGGCAACGGCGCGGTATTCCAGCTGGTCCCCCAACGCTTCCGCCTGGAAATCGGCGTGATGACCGGGCTGATCGGCATGGCCGGCGGCATCGGCGGCTTCGCCCTGGCGGCCGGCATGGGCGCCATCAAGCAGAGCACCGGCAGCTACCAGTTGGCCTTGTGGCTGTTCGCCAGCCTGGGGGTGCTCGCCTGGTTCGGCCTGCACGGAGTCAAGCGGCGCTGGCGCACCACCTGGGGCTCGGCGGCCGTGACCGCGGCCAGGGTCTGAGCGGCCGATGGCTCTGCAACTGAGCTTTGCCCAGGCCAGCGCCACCGGCCCCCGCACGGAGAACCAGGACGCCGTGCGCCTGGTCACGCCGGCACCGGAGCTGGCGGCGAGCAAGGGTTATCTGTTCGCCATCGCCGACGGGGTCAGCCAGTGCGCCGACGGCGCGCTGGCGGCGCAGGCGACCCTGCAGGCGCTGGCACTCGACTATTACGCCACGCCGGCGACCTGGGGCGTGGCCCAGGCGCTGGACCGCCTGCTGCTGGCGCAGAATCGCTGGCTGCAGGCCAATGGCGGCGGACAACCGCTGCTCACCACCCTGAGCGCCGTGGTCTTGCGCGGACGGCGCTTCACCCTGGCCCATGTCGGCGATTGCCGGGTCTATCGCTGGCATGACGACCAGTTGCAGCGGATCAGCCAGGATCATGTCTGGGAACAACCGGACATGCAGCACGTACTCAAGCGCGCCCTGGGCCTGGACCAGCACCTGGTGGTCGACTATCTCGATGGCGAACTGCGCCAGGGCGAAAGTTTCGTCCTGCTCAGCGACGGCGTCTGGGCCACCCTCGGCGATGGGGCGATTGCCACTATCCTGCGTGAACAGCCCGAGCCGAATGATGCGGTGAAGACCCTGGTCAATGCCGCACACCTGGCCGGCAGCCAGGATAACGCCAGTGCGCTGCTGGTGAGGGTCGAGCAACCGGGGGAAAACAGTCTCGGTGACACGCTGATCCAGTTGCAGCAATGGCCGTTGCCGCCGCTGCTCAAGCCCGGCCAGTTCTTCGAGGGGTGGCAGGTCGACAGCCTGCTGGCGCAGAGCCGGCAATCGCTGCTCTACCGGGTGCGGGATGCCCAACAACAGCCCTGGTTGCTCAAGACCCTGCCCGCGAGCCGTCACGCCGAGCCCGACGCCGGCCAGGGGCTGCTGCTGGAGGAGTGGTTTCTGCGCCGGGTGGCCGGGCGCTGCTTTCCCGAAGTGCACCCTGCCCCGCAACGCCAGCACCTGTATTACCTGATGCGCGAATATCCGGGCCAGACCCTCGCCGAACGGTTCCGGCAGGTCGGGCCGCTGCCGCTGGCGCAATGGCAGGAGCTGGCCAGGCGCACCCTGCAGGCGGTCGGCATGCTCCATCGGCGCAACATCCTGCACCGCGACATCAAGCCGCAGAACCTGCACCTGGGCAGCGATGGCGAGTTGCGCCTGCTGGATTTCGGCCTGGCCTATTGTCCCGGGCTGAGCGAAGCACCTGGCCCGGAACTGCCGGGCACCCCCGGCTACATCGCACCGGAAGCCTTCGACGGGCAGCCGCCGGACGTCCGCCAGGACCTCTACAGTGTCGGCGTCAGCCTGTTTCATCTACTGACCGGGCATTACCCCCATGGCGAGCTCGAAGCCTTCCAGCGCCCGCGCTTCGGTACGCCGGTCAGTGCCGCACGTTATCGCCCGGATCTTCCCGAATGGCTGGCCCACAGCCTGAATCGGGCGATCGCGGTGGATCCCTCGGAACGCTACGAGACGGCCGAGCAGTGGCTGCTGGAGTTGGAAAAAGGTGAGCGCAATGTGCTGGTCGTGCGCCCGCGACCACTACTGGAGCGCGAGCCGCTGAAAGTCTGGCGCACGGTGGCGCTGCTGTCGTTGCTGGCCAACCTGGCCCTGCTGCTCTGGATGCTGAAACCCTGAGCACTGAATCGCAGGCAAAGAAAAGCCCGGCCTGAGCCGGGCTTTTCACAACACCAGGCTAATTACTTAGCTTGGGCTTCAACGGAAGCTTCTACGCGACGGTTGATCGCACGGCCAGCTTCGGTGGCGTTGTCAGCCACTGGACGGGTCTTACCGTAGCCAACCGACTGAACGCGGCTAGGAGCGATACCGTCCTTGACCAGGATCTGCTTCACAGCGTCAGCACGACGCTGGGACAGCTTCTGGTTGTAGGCGTCAGTACCGATGCTGTCGGTGTGACCAGCCACCACGGTAGTGGTTTGTGGGTACTGCTTCATGAAGTCAGCCAGGTTCTGCACGTCGCCGTAGCTGTTTGGCTTGACCACTGCCTTGTTGAAGTCGAACTTCACGTCCAGCTCAACTTTGACCACTTCAGCGACTGGAGCTTCAGGAGCCGGAGCTGGCTCTTGAGCAACTGGAGCTGGAGCAGGTGCAGGAGCGACCTTGCCGCCGCTGCCACCGAAGTTCACGCCCAGGCCTACCAGAGCAGCGTAGTCCCACTTGCCGTTGTCCAGCTTGTAGTCGGCTTCAACGCCGGCACGAGCGTACAGGTTGTCGGTGATGTACCACTTGGCGCCAGCGCCGGTGGTCAGGAAAGTCGACTGGTCACGACCGGTGTGGCCGTCAGCAGCAACGTTGGTCAGGCTGCCGTGGGCAACGCCGCCTTCAACGTATGGACGGATTGCATCGCCAACGGTACCGAAGTGGTACTGACCTTTCAGGCCGAACTTGTCACCGCCCAGCTTCTGGTTGCCGGTGCCGTCGTTCGAACGGGTGTGGTTGGTCTTGTCGTAGGTCAGGTTGACCGATACGTCGTCGGTGATGAAGTAGCCCAGCGAAGCGCCTGGGTTGTAGCCGTCTTCGACGTGCTTGACGCTGTCGTTGTACTGCTTCTTGTAGAACAGCTCACCCTCGACTGCGCCTTGGCCTTGTGCCAGAGCGCCGAACGAAGTTGCGGCTACAAGTGTACCAACGGCAATGCCCAAGGTGTTTTTCAGTTTCATCCGTTAAATCCCCATCTGGTGATTGTGAATCAGTCCCCAAACCGGGGGACAACTCGGCGACAAGTCTAGCAGAACTTGCCTGAACGTAAGAGATATTTGCGTCCAACTAAGTTTCAGCAATGCCCGCAAATTTCTCACGCAATTTATCAAGCGCCCTCTTGTAGCGCATTTTCGTAGCACTCAGGCCCATGTGCATGATGTCGGCGATCTCCTGGAATTCCAGCTCTGCGACAAAACGTAGCACCAGGATTTCACGGTCGATCGGGTTCACATGCACCAGCCAGCGGTCCAGACCACCCTTTTCTTCGGGCGCCGGCGTCTTCTCCTCGGAGGCCTCCTCGAGCGGATCGAGACTCAGGGCATCCATCAGGCGACGCTTGCGCCGCTCCTTGCGGTACTGGGTAATGCATTCGTTGTACGTGATGCTATAGAGCCATGTCTTGAACTTCGATTTACCCTCAAAGTTCTTGAGGCCATACAAGACCTTCAACATCACTTCCTGACAGACATCATCCGCATCACGATCGTTCCCTAAATACCTTGAACAAACGCTGAACAAAGTTCGTTGATAGCGCCGCATCAACTCTTCGTAGGCGCGCGTCACGTGAAACAGCTCCGCATGCGAACGCGCCACCAGCTCCTCATCGGTGAGCTCGCGGGGGTCGTAACGCATCGATAGCGATTGGGTTTTATTCAAAACGAGTCTTGCCGACAGTCAGGTCAATGGCCGCCGCGGCCCCGGGCTGGAGGCTTTTTGCGGCGGCATACATTAGCAGGGTTTGCCGGTTTAGCGGCTACTCACATGCTGTTCCAGCAGGATCCGATTGGAGAGAGAGACTAGCTCACCCTCGTCGGTCAGCAATGTGGTCTTAACCGTGCCGATCTCTTCGATCTGCCCTTCGACCTCGCCAACTCGCACTTGTTGCCCAACCTGGTACAACTCGCGCACATAGATTCCCGCCAGGATCTGCCCGGCAATTTCCCGGCTCCCCAGGCCCAGGGCCAGCGCCACGGCCAGACCAACGGTAATGAGCACGATCACGATCACATGGTTCAGCAGGTCGGTCTTGACCTCCAGCTGACTGATCGCCACCGAAATACTGATGATCACCACCAGGCCCTGGGCCACGCGCCCCAGGCCACTGGCATAATCCAGGCCGACGCCTTCGGCGGCGCCGCGCACCAGGCCGTTGACCAGTTGCGCCAGCAGCATGCCGACCAGCAGCACCAGCGCCGCACCGAACACCTTGGGCAGATACAGCGCCAGCATGTCGAGCGTCGCCGAAACCCGCTCCAGGCCCAGCGATTCCGCGGCGGAAACCAGGAAAATCAGCAGGATGAACCAATAGACGATCTTGCCGATCAGCGTCGAGATCGGCACCTGGATGCCCGCCCGGCCTAGCAGCTTGGTCAGGCCGGTACCGGCCATGAGGCGGTCCAGCCCCAGCTTGGCCAGCAGTTTGGACAACAGGGTATCGAGCAGCTTCGCCACGACGAAGCCCAGCAGTACGACCACCAGGGCGCCAAACAGGTTCGGGATGAAGTTCGCGACCTTCGTCCACAACGCTGTCATCGCCGTCACCAGACTCCGAGTCCAGAGATCAAGTTCCATATTCAATCAGCCTTATCCGCAGAGCGGGAACCAGGGGTACGACGAGAAACCGGCATCACATGGGCCGATCCATTGTTCAGGGCGATCATCAGCGCTTGCAGCCAGCGCCCCAGCAGACTGAAGAGATCGCCCGCGCCAACCTGGCGGTTGGCGGTTTTCAGCACACGGCCCAGGCACGCGTCGTCGTCACGAGGTGTGGACGGCGAGGCCTTGAGCATGTCACGCAGAGACTGTTCAAACGGATCGTGCATAAGCACCTCTCGGAATGTCTTGAAAAGACGCGATCGGATTTTTCCGGGTCACATGCAACATCCTTCAGAGCCAGCGCAAACGGCGAAACAGCCACCACTGCCCGAGCGCCACGGCGACGATCAGCAGGCAGGCGATGACAAAACCATAGGGGTCCTGGGAGCCGGGAATCCCGCCGACGTTGATCCCCAGGAGGCCGGTGAGAAAGCTCATCGGCAGGAAGATCCCGGTGATGATCCCGAAGCGGTACATGATCTTGTTCATGTGCTGGTTCAGGCGCCGGTCCTCGGCGTCAAGCAGCAGCCCCACGCGCTCGCGGGTCAGTTCGAGCTCCTCGAGATAGCGGGTCAGGCTGTTGTTCAATTCGTTCCAGTAGTCGGCATCGTCACTGGCGAACCAGGGCAGTTTGATCCGCGTCAACTGGCCGAAGATGTCCCGCTGTGGCGCCAGGAAGCGCTTCAGTCCGGCGGCCCGGCGACGGATCTGCACGACCGCCCCATGCTCCGGACAATACCGTTCGTCGGAATCTGCCTTTTCTTCCTCGGCATCGACCACTTCCGAGAGCTCGCCGATCAAATCCTGGACCTTCATCGTCAGGTGCTGGGCGATGTACAGGATGAGTTCGGAAGCGGTTTTCGGCCCCTGGCCCTCCTCCAGTTGCGCCAGCAACTCATCGGTTGCCCGCAATGGTCGCAGGCGCAGGGAAATCACCCGGCTGGCCGAGGCGAAAATGCGTGCCGAAACCATGTCCTCGGGCTCGGCGCCCGGATTGAGGTTGACCCCGCGCAGGAACAGCAGCAATTCGCTGTCCGGCAACGGCAACAGGCGCGGGCGGGTGTTCTCCTCCAGCAGCAGGTTGCAGCTGAATTCACTCAGCCCGCTGGAATGACGCAGCCAGGTCCGGGTTTGTGGATGGCTGCGATCCCAGTGCAGCCAAAGGCTTTCCTCCGGCTGCAACTGCAGGTCATCCAGCTCGGTCCGAGCAATCGAGCGCGCACCACCCTTACCATCGAGAACCAGGGCATGGACCAGCCCCCATTGCGCGTTGTCTTCCTCGAACATCCCTACCCCTGTGGTCTACTGCGAAAAGTCATTCAGGCATCTTCAGCGGGCTGGGCGAAACGATGATCCCGTTGTTGTCCGCGTAAACGTATTCGCCCGGCCGAAATGTGACGCCGGCAAAGGTCACCGGCACATTCAGGTCACCGATACCGCGCTTGTCGGTCTTCATCGGATGGCTGGCCAGGGCCTGCACGCCCAGGTCGGTCTGCGCGATCACATCGACGTCGCGGATGCAGCCATAGACCACCAGACCTTCCCAACCGTTCTTCGCCGCCTTCTCGGCCAGCATGTCCCCGAGCAGTGCGCGACGCAGCGAGCCCCCACCATCGACGACCAGAACCTTGCCGCGGCCATCGACCTCGACCTGTTCCTTGACCAGGGAGTTGTCCTCGAAACACTTGATGGTCACGATCTGACCCCCGAAGGAATCGCGACCACCGAAGTTGCTGAACATCGGCTCAAGCACCTGTACCTGATCCGGATAGGCATCGCACAGGTCGGGAGTGACGTAATGGTTCATGGACTAACTCCTGTAGGTGAGAGACCGCAATCGAGGCGCCAACCCTCCCCGGCACCTCTTCAAAGAAACGCTCTGCCCGGCCGATTGTTTAGACAATGACCAGAAATGCTCAATGCGTCATATGTTAGCCGCAACGCCCCTGAAGCGGAATGCCCTTGTCAGAGCGCTTGCTGAACCTCGCCTGACTGAGGCGCCATAAAAGCCTGCTGATCACGCAACCAGTCAGCCACCAAAGGCCATACCTCGGCCTGGGCCGGCTTGCTGACCAGCATCTCGACGTGGCCGAATTCCGAACTGAACCCGGCCTCCCGGCCCAGGCAGATGAAGCGCTTGAGGGGCGAGCCGATCTGCTCGAACAATTTGCGGCAGGCCCAGGCCGGGTCCTGCCGGTCGCCGTCGGCGCTCACCGCCAGTACCGGCACGTCGACCTCCACCAGGCCCTCCCACCAATTGCGCTCCTTGTCGCCGAAACGGCCGAACAGGCCGTACCAGCGCATGCTTTCCAGGGCCAGGCCGATCGGCTCGTCCTCCGGGCCGCGCTTGAGGCGCGAACCGGACAGGTGGGGAAAGCGCTTGAGCAGAAAACGCCCGCTCCACTCCACCGGTGGAATCTTCAGCGGCCAGTAGTTACGGCTGACCTGGCAACCGAACAATGCCGCCGAAGCCACCGCCGGCGCGCCCAGGTATTGGCCGCCGAGGGCCGCTGCCAGGGTCGTGCCGCCGAGGGAATGGCCGATCCAGTGGGGAACCTGGCCACTCTGTTCACGGACGAAGGCAGCGATCGCCGGCAGATCGTAGCGGGCGTAGTCGGCCACGCGATTGCGGCGATAGTCCTGGTTGCGCACGGAAAGACCATGGCCGCGCATCTCCGGCACCCAGACATCGAACCCGGCACGCGCCAGGTAGGCGCCCAGGCCAATGCCCTTGGGCGAGAACCAGAAGCGCCGGTTGGAGAAACTGCCATGCAGGAGAATGACCGGCACGCCACGGGCCTGCGGTTCGTCGGCCAGGCCCAGGCGGGTCACCGCCAGCTCGACCGAGGCATCGGGGCTGTTGCCCGGTTTCAAACGATAGACGTCTTCGCTCAGATCGCCACGACGCTCGGCGCTGAGCAAAGCCACCGGAAAAAGATCACTGCTGCTTTGCATAAGGCTCTTGCACAAAAAAGGGCGATGCCGGCATGGCTTCGCCCCATGTAATACCCAGACCGACCTATCTCGCGTGCCCCTGTGGGATACACTATTGCTGTGGGACGCGCCGCTCCTGTGGATACACCGCCCCTGCTCCTACAGGTGGCGCGCCCCACAGGGGGGCGGCGCGAGATCGGCTGGCGATTTACGCCTGGCCTTCAGCCAGGAAGAACCAGGTTTCCAGCACGGTATCCGGGTTCAGGGACACGCTTTCGATGCCCTGTTCCATCAGCCAGCGCGCCAGGTCCGGGTGGTCGGACGGGCCCTGGCCGCAGATGCCGATGTACTTGCCGGCCTTGTTGCAGGCCTGGATGGCATTGGACAGCAGCTTCTTCACCGCCGGGTTACGCTCGTCGAACAGGTGCGCGATGATCCCGGAGTCACGGTCCAGGCCCAGGGTGAGCTGGGTCAGGTCGTTGGAGCCGATCGAGAAGCCGTCGAAGTGCTCGAGGAACTCGTCGGCCAGGATCGCGTTGGACGGCAGTTCGCACATCATGATCACCCGCAGGCCGTTCTCGCCGCGGGCCAGGCCGTTGGCCGCCAGCAGTTCGACCACCTGGCTGGCTTCGCCCAGGGTACGGACGAACGGCACCATGATCTCGACGTTGGTCAGGCCCATCTCGTTTCGCACACGCTTGAGCGCACGGCACTCGAGTTCGAAGCAGTCACGGAACGAGTCGCTGATGTAGCGTGAGGCACCACGGAAGCCCAGCATCGGGTTTTCTTCTTCCGGCTCGTAGAGCTTGCCGCCGATCAGGTTGGCGTATTCGTTGGACTTGAAGTCCGACAGGCGCACGATGACCTTCTTCGGCCAGAACGCCGCCGCCAGGGTACTGATGCCCTCGACCAGCTTCTCGACATAGAAGCCGACCGGATCGTCGTAGCCGGCGATGCGCTTGTCGACGCTGTCCTTGATCTCCGACGGCAGGCCGGCGTAGTTGAGCAGCGCCTTGGGGTGCACGCCGATCATGCGGTTGATGATGAACTCCAGGCGGGCCAGGCCCACACCGGCGTTCGGCAGTTGCGCGAAGTCGAAGGCGCGGTCCGGGTTGCCGACGTTCATCATGATCTTGAACGGCAGTTCCGGCATGGCGTCGACGGAGTTCTTCTTGATGTCGAAGCCCAGTTCGCCTTCGAAGATGTAGCCGGTGTCGCCTTCGGCGCAGGAAACGGTCACGCCCTGGCCGTCCTTGAGCAGTTCGGTGGCGTTGCCGCAACCGACCACTGCCGGAATCCCCAGCTCACGGGCGATGATCGCCGCGTGGCAGGTACGGCCGCCGCGGTTGGTGACGATGGCGCTGGCGCGCTTCATCACCGGCTCCCAGTCCGGGTCGGTCATGTCGGAGACCAGCACGTCGCCGACCTGGACCTTGTCCATCTCGGTCACGTCGCGAATGATGCGGACCTTGCCGGCACCGATGCGCTGGCCGATGGCACGGCCCTCGACCAGTACGGTGCCCTTTTCCTTGAGCAGGTAGCGCTCCATGACGTTGGCGCTGGCACGGCTCTTCACGGTTTCAGGGCGGGCCTGCACGATGTACAGCTTGCCGTCGTCACCGTCCTTGGCCCATTCGATGTCCATCGGGCACTGGTAGTGCTTCTCGATGATCATCGCCTGCTTGGCCAGTTCGCTGACCTCCGCGTCGCTCAGGCAGAAACGCGCGCGATCGGCCTTGTCGACCTCGACGGTCTTGACCGAACGACCGGCCTTGGCCTCGTCGCCGTAGATCATCTTGATCGCCTTGCTGCCCAGGTTGCGGCGCAGGATCGCCGGGCGACCGGCAGCCAGGGTACTCTTGTGGACATAGAATTCGTCCGGGTTCACCGCGCCCTGCACGACGGTTTCACCCAGGCCGTAGGCGCCGGTGATGAACACCACGTCACGGAAGCCCGACTCGGTGTCGAGGGTGAACATCACGCCGGCGGTGCCGGTTTCCGAACGGACCATGCGCTGCACGCCAGCCGACAGGGCCACCAGCTTGTGGTCGAAGCCCTGGTGCACGCGATAGGAAATGGCGCGGTCGTTGAACAGCGAGGCGAAGACTTCCTTGGCCGCGCGGATGACGTTGTCCACGCCACGGATGTTCAGGAAGGTTTCCTGCTGGCCGGCGAAGGAAGCGTCCGGCAGGTCTTCGGCGGTCGCCGAGGAGCGCACGGCCACGGCCATGTCCGGGTTGCCCGCCGACAGGGTGGCGAAGGCGGCGCGGATTTCGCTGTTGAGGCGCTCGGGGAACTCCGCTTCCATGATCCACTGGCGGATCTGGGCGCCGGTTTTGGCCAGCGCATTGACGTCATCGACATCCAGCGCGTCGAGCGCGGCGTGGATGCGGTCGTTCAGGCCACTCTGTTCGAGAAAATCGCGATACGCCTGAGCCGTAGTGGCAAAGCCGCCGGGAACCGATACACCGGCGCCCGCGAGGTTACTGATCATCTCGCCAAGGGATGCGTTCTTGCCCCCTACGTGCTCCACATCATGGACGCCGAGCTTATCGAGGGAAACTACGTACTCTACCAAGGTGATCTCTCCACTGACTGTGTTGGATGAAGCTCAGGGCGGGCCAAATTCAATGGCTGGTCGATCCGCTCTGTGGCCTGGACCTGGAAAATAAGTGAAAATGCCAGCCATTCCAGGCCGGCAAATCCTGCCTATCATATCCAAGAATCGTCATCAGCTTAAGGCCCAAGGTGCAAATGAAACGATCTGCTTTCTTTATCTCCGATGGCACCGGCATCACCGCCGAAACCCTGGGTCAAAGCCTGTTGGCGCAGTTCGAGAACATTACCTTCGCCAAATCCACGCAACCGTACATCGACAGCGTGGACAAGGCCCGGGCCATGGTCCAGAAGATCAACAGTGCCGCCGAGCGGGACGGTTTCCGCCCGATCATCTTCGACACCATCGTCAATCAGGACATTCGTGAGATTCTCGCCACGTCCAATGGTTTCATGATCGACATATTTTCCACCTTCCTCGCCCCGCTGGAGCAGGAGTTGAGCGAGCACTCCTCCTACTCCGTGGGCAAATCCCACTCCATTGGCGGCAACTCCAACTACATGGAACGGATCGAGGCGGTGAACTTCGCCCTCGACAACGACGATGGCGCCCGCACCCACTACTACGACAAGGCCGACCTGATCCTGGTCGGCGTGTCGCGCTGCGGCAAGACGCCGACATGCCTGTACATGGCGATGCAGTTCGGCATCCGGGCAGCCAACTACCCGCTGACCGAGGAAGACATGGAGCGCCTGCAACTGCCGACCGCCCTGCGTGCCCACCAGCACAAGCTGTTCGGCCTGACCATCGACCCCGACCGCCTGACCGCGATCCGCAACGAACGCAAGCCCAACAGCCGCTATTCGAGCTATGCCCAGTGCGAATTCGAGGTGCGCGAGGTGGAAAACCTGTTCCGCCGGGAAAACATTCCGCACATCAACTCCACGCATTTTTCCGTGGAGGAGATTTCGGCAAAGATCCTCGTGGAGAAAGGCGTGGAGCGGCGGTTCAAGTAGGGTTCCCGCAGGTCTGGTGGCAGGGTAAACCGCATTCGCGGGCAAGCCCGGCTCCTACAGACGCCGATCCCTGCAGGAGCCGGGCCTGCCCGCGAACAGGCTCCTACAGGGACCACCGGACTCAGAACGCGTCGCCCGGCACCCGCACCCAGCCCTCCATCAGCACCCGCGCGCTGCGGCTCATGATGGCCTTGACCACGGTCCACTCACCCTCGACCCGGGCCGCCTCGGCACCGACCCGCAAGGTCCCCGACGGGTGGCCGAAACGCACCGAACTGCGCTCGCCACCGCCCGCCGCCAGGTTCACCAGGGTGCCGGGAATCGCCGCCGCAGTACCGATGGCCACCGCTGCCGTGCCCATCATGGCGTGGTGCAGCTTGCCCATCGACAGCGCCCGCACCAGCAGGTCCAGATCGCTCGCCGCCACGGCCTTGCCGCTTGATGCGGTATAGCTGGCCGGCGGCGCGACGAAGGCGACTTTCGGCGTGTGCTGACGCTTGGCCGCCTCGTCAAGGCGCCCGATCAGCCCCATGCGCAGCGCACCATGGGCGCGAATGGTCTCGAACATCGCCAGGGCCTTGGGATCGCCGTTGATGTCGCCCTGCAGCTCGGTACCGGTGTAGCCGATATCCGCGGCATTGACGAAAATCGTCGGAATCCCGGCATTGATCAGGGTCGCCTTGAAAGTGCCGACACCCGGTACCTCCAGGTCATCCACCAGATTGCCGGTGGGAAACATCGAACCGCCGGCGCCCTCCTCCTCGGCGGCCGGGTCCATGAACTCCAACTGCACCTCGGCGGCCGGAAAGGTCACGCCATCGAGCTCGAAGTCGCCGGTTTCCTGCACCTGGCCGTCGGTGATCGGTACATGGGCGATGATGGTCTTGCCGATGTTCACCTGCCAGATCCGCACCACCGCCACGCCGTTGCGCGGAACCCGCTCGGCACCCACCAGGCCGGCACTGATGGCGAACGAGCCGACCGCCGCCGACAGGTTGCCGCAGTTGCCGCTCCAGTCGATGAACGGTTTGTCGATCGACACCTGGCCGAACAGGTAGTCGACGTCGTGGTCGGCCTTGATGCTGCGTGACAGGATCACCGTCTTGCTGGTGCTGGAGGTCGCCCCCCCCATGCCGTCGATCTGTTTTTCATAGGGATCGGGGCTGCCGATGACCCGCAGCAACAGCGCATCACGCGCCGCACCGGGCAACTGCGCCGCCTCGGGCAGGTCGTTGAGGTTGAAGAACACTCCCTTGCTGGTGCCGCCACGCATGTAGGTGGCGGGGATCCTGATTTGTGCTGCGTGGGTCATGAAGCCTCCTGCGGGGCCTGCACACCTGGGTTGCGCGGCAGGACCGGAATGGGTTCGCACTCTTCTGTCAGCTTGCGCTCGCCGACTGGAGGAAGTCCTGGGCAAAACGCTGCAACACGCCGCCCGCCTCGTAGATCGACACCTCCTCGGCGGTATCCAGGCGGCAGGTCACCGGCACTTCGACCCGCTCACCGTCCTTGCGCCGGATGACCAGGGTCAGCGTCGCCCGTGGCGTCCGCTCGCCGACCACGTCGAAGGTCTCGGTGCCGTCGATACCGAGGGTCTTGCGATCGGTGCCCGGCTTGAACTCCAGCGGCAACACGCCCATGCCCACCAGGTTGGTGCGGTGGATGCGCTCGAAGCCTTCGGCGACGATCGCCTCGACCCCGGCCAGCCGCACGCCCTTGGCCGCCCAGTCACGGGACGAGCCCTGGCCGTAGTCGGCACCGGCGATGATGATCAGCGGCTGCTTGCGCTCCATGTAGGTCTCGATGGCCTCCCACATGCGCATGACCTTGCCTTCCGGCTCGACCCGCGCCAGGGAACCCTGCCTGACCTTGCCGTTCTCCTGGACCATTTCGTTGAACAGTTTCGGGTTGGCGAAGGTGGCGCGCTGGGCGGTGAGGTGGTCGCCGCGGTGGGTCGCGTAGGAGTTGAAGTCTTCCTCCGGCAGGCCCATTTTCGCCAGGTACTCGCCGGCCGCGCTGTCCAGCAGGATGGCGTTGGACGGCGACAGGTGATCGGTGGTGATGTTGTCCGGCAGCACCGCCAGCGGGCGCATGCCCTTGAGCGGCCGGGCCCCGGCCAGGGCGCCTTCCCAGTACGGCGGACGACGGATGTAGGTGCTCATCGGCCGCCAGTCATAGAGCGGCTCGACCTTCGGACCGTTGTCCTCGTGAATGGCGAACATCGGCGTATAGACCTTGCGGAACTGCTCGGGCTTGACCGACGCCTTGACCATCGCATCGATTTCCTCATCGCTCGGCCAGATGTCCTTGAGGCGGATTTCCCTGCCCTCGGCATCCCGGCCCAGCACGTCCTTCTCGATGTCGAAGCGGATGGTACCGGCGATCGCGTAGGCCACCACCAGCGGCGGCGACGCCAGGAACGCCTGCTTGGCGTACGGGTGGATGCGCCCGTCGAAGTTGCGGTTACCCGAGAGCACGGCCGTGGCATAGAGGTCACGGTCGATGATTTCCTGCTGGATCGCCGGGTCCAGCGCACCGGACATGCCGTTGCAGGTGGTGCAGGCGAAGGCCACCACGCCAAAGCCCAATTGCTCCAGCTCCCGGGTCAACCCGGCCTCATCCAGGTACAGCGCCACCGCCCGGGAGCCCGGCGCCAGCGACGACTTGACCCACGGCTTGCGGGTCAGGCCCAGCCGGTTGGCGTTGCGCGCCAGCAGGCCGGCGGCGATGACGTTGCGCGGGTTGCTGGTATTGGTGCAACTGGTGATGGCGGCGATGATCACCGCGCCGTCGGGCATCTGCCCCGGCACTTCGCTCCACTGCCCGGCGATGCCCCTGGCCGCCAGGTCGCTGGTGGCGACCCGGGCGTGGGGGTTGCTGGGCCCGGCCATGTTGCGCACCACCGACGACAGGTCGAACTGCAGGCCACGCTCGTACTGCGCGCCCTTGAGGCTGTCGGCCCACAGGCCGCTCTCGCGGGCGTAGGTCTCGACCAGTTGCACCTGCGCGTCTTCACGGCCGGTAAGTTTCAGGTAATCGATGGTCTGCTGGTCGATGTAGAACATCGCCGCCGTGGCGCCGTACTCCGGGGCCATGTTGGAAATGGTCGCGCGGTCGCCCAGGGTCAGCGCACTGGCGCCTTCGCCGAAGAACTCCAGATAGGCCCCGACCACCTTCTGCTTGCGCAGGAACTCGGTCAGCGCCAGCACCATGTCGGTGGCGGTGATACCCGGCTGCAGCTTGCCGGTCAGTTCGACGCCGACGATCTCCGGCAGGCGCATCCAGGAGGCCCGCCCGAGCATCACGCTCTCGGCCTCCAGGCCACCGACACCAATGGCAATGACGCCCAGCGCATCCACATGCGGGGTGTGACTGTCGGTGCCGACGCAGGTATCGGGAAAGGCCACGCCGTCACGGGCCTGGATCACCGGGGACATCTTCTCCAGGTTGATCTGGTGCATGATGCCGTTGCCCGGCGGAATCACATCGACGTTCTTGAAGGCCTTTTTGGTCCAGTCGATGAAATGGAAACGGTCCTCGTTGCGACGGTCCTCGATCGCACGGTTCTTGGCGAACGCATCCGGATCGAAGCCGCCGCACTCCACCGCCAGCGAGTGGTCGACGATCAGTTGGGTCGGCACCACCGGGTTGACCTGGGCCGGATCGCCGCCCTGGGAGGCGATGGCATCGCGCAGGCCGGCCAGGTCCACCAGGGCGGTCTGGCCGAGAATGTCGTGACAGACCACCCGGGCCGGAAACCAGGGGAAGTCCAGGTCGCGCTTGCGCTCGATCAGTTGTTTGAGGGAGTCGGTCAGCGTCGCCGGCTCGCAGCGGCGCACCAGGTTCTCGGCCAGGACCCGGGAGGTGTAGGGCAACGTGGCGTAGGCCCCGGGCTGAATCGCATCGACCGCCGCACGGGCATCGAAGAAGTCCAGGTGACTGCCGGGCAGCGGTTTGCGGTATTGGGTATTCATGGTCTGGGACTCGATCACGGTTAAGTCAAAGGCACACACGGCTTGTCGACCCTGCCTCTTTAGGAGCCGGGCTTGCCCACGAATAAGGCCTTGAGGCCGCTAAAAGCTTCGCGGGCAAGCCCGGCTCCTACAGGAAAGGGGCCGCCCCAGGTCGTGCGTTCTTCGGTCAGCGACGCTCGATTGGCACGAACTTGCGCTGCTCGACGCCGGTGTACTCGGCACTCGGACGGATGATGCGGTTGTTGGCACGCTGTTCGAACACGTGCGCCGCCCAGCCGGTCAGGCGCGAGCAGACGAAGATCGGTGTGAACAGCTTGGTCGGGATGCCCATGAAGTGATACGCCGAGGCATGGTAGAAGTCGGCGTTGGGGAACAGTTTTTTCTGCTCCCACATGGTCTTGTCGATCGCCTCGGATACCGGGAACAGCACGGTATCGCCCACCTCATCGGCGAGTTGCCTGGACCAGCCCTTGATCACCTCGTTGCGCGGGTCGCTGTCCTTGTAGATCGCGTGGCCGAAGCCCATGATCTTGTCCTTGCGCGCCAGCATGCCGAGGGTACCTTCGATGGCCTCCTGGGCCGAGGCATAGCGTTCGATCATTTCCATCGCCGCCTCGTTGGCGCCGCCGTGCAACGGGCCGCGCAGCGAACCGATGGCCGCGGTGACGCAGGAGAACAGATCGGACAGGGTCGAGGCACAGACCCGCGCGGTAAAGGTCGAGGCGTTGAATTCGTGCTCCGCGTAGAGGATCAGCGACACGTCCATCACCTTGCGATGCAGCTCGCTCGGCGCCTTGCCGTGCAGCAGGTGCAGGAAATGTCCGCCCAGGGACTCCTCGTCGGTCATGCAGTCGATACGCTTGCCTTCATGACTGAAGCGATACCAGTAGCACATGATCGCCGGGAAAGCCGCCAGCAGGCGGTCGGTGGCTTCATGCTGGCGGGAGAAATCGCCTTCGGGCTCGATGTTGCCCAGGAAGGAACAGCCGGTACGCATCACGTCCATCGGGTGGGCGTCGGCCGGAATGCGCTCGAGCACCTCTTTCAGTGCCTGGGGCAGGTCGCGCAGGGTGCGCAGCTTGCCCATGTAGGCCGCCAGCTGGGTGGCGTTGGGCAATTCACCGTACAGCAGCAGGTAGGCGACTTCCTCGAAGCGCGCCTCGGCCGCCAGCTCGCGCACGTCATAACCGCGATAGGTCAGGCCGGCACCGGCCTGGCCCACGGTGGACAGGGCAGTTTGTCCGGCAACCTGGCCACGCAGGCCGGCGCCACTCAGTACTTTTGCTTCAGCCATTGTCTTCTCCAATTCTTGATTTTGTCGGGAACCTGGCAACAGAAGGAATGCTTCAGCCCTTCTTCTGGGCGAACAGCGCATCGAGCTTCTGCTCGAAGGCGTGGTAGTCGATACGATCGTAAAGCTCCATGCGGGTCTGCATGGTATCGATCACGCTCTGCTGGGTGCCATCGCGACGAATCGCGGTGTAGACGTTTTCCGCCGCCTTGTTCATGGCGCGGAACGCCGACAGCGGGTACAGCACCAGCGACACATCGACGGACGCCAGTTGCTCGGTGGTGTACAGCGGTGTCGCACCGAACTCGGTGATATTGGCCAGGATGGGCGCCTTCACCCGGTTGGCGAACAGCTTGTACATCTCGAGCTCGGTGATGGCTTCCGGGAAAATCATGTCGGCACCCGCCTCGATGCAGGCGGCTGCGCGTTCCAGGGCAGCCTCCAGGCCTTCCACCGCCAGCGCATCGGTACGCGCCATGATCACGAAGCTGTCGTCGATACGGGCATCGACGGCCGCCTTGATACGGTCGACCATTTCCTGCTGGGACACGATTTCCTTGTTCGGCCGGTGACCGCAGCGCTTGGCGCCGACCTGGTCCTCGATATGGATCGCCGCCGCGCCGAACTTGCTCATCGAGCGCACGGTACGCGCGACGTTGAAGGCCGATGAACCGAAACCGGTGTCGACATCCACCAACAGCGGCAGGTCGCAGACATCGGTGATGCGCCGCACGTCGGTCAGCACGTCGTCCAGGCCGCTGATCCCCAGGTCAGGCAGGCCGAGGGAGCCGGCGGCAACCCCGCCACCCGACAGGTAGATCGCCTTGAAACCGGCGCGCTTGGCCAGCAGGGCGTGGTTGGCGTTGATCGTGCCGACCACCTGCAGTGGATGTTCGCTGGCGACCGCATCGCGGAAACGCTGACCGGGCGTGTTTTTGTTGGAACCCTGACTCATGACTCACCTCGTGGAGTGGCTGTCGGTTTCGCGCCGTCCTGGTAGTGACGCGCAATATTGCGTTTCGAGGCGCCGATGTGACGGCGCATCAACAGTTCGGCCAGTTCGCCGTCGCGATCGGCGATGGCATCGAGAATCCGATGGTGCTCGGCAAAGGCCTGGCGTGGCCGGTTGGGTGTCGCGGAAAACTGGATGCGGTACATGCGCACGAGCTGATAGAGCTCGCCGCAGAGCATCTGGGTCAGGGTCCGGTTGCCGGCGCCCTGGATGATCCGGTAGTGGAAGTCGAAGTCGCCTTCCTGCTGGTAATAGCCGACACCCGCCTGGAACGCCGCATCACGTTCGTGGGTGTGCAGCACCTGGCGCAGTTCCTCGATCTCTTCACGGGTCATGCGCTCGGCGGCGAGGCGGCAGGCCATGCCTTCGAGGGATTCGCGGATTTCGTAGAGTTCGATCAGTTCGGCATGGCTGAGCGAAACCACCCGCGCCCCGACATGGGGCACCCGCACCAGCAGGCGCTGCCCTTCCAGGCGATGGATGGCCTCCCGCAACGGGCCACGGCTGATGCCGTAGGTGCGGGCCAGTTCCGGCTCGGAGATCTTGCTGCCGGGGCGATCTCGCCCTTGACGATAGCGGCCTGGATACGCCGGAAGACGTTCTCGGACAGGGTTTCCGAATCCTCCTGGGGAGTCGGCAGCGGCTCCAGATTCTCCAGCATATTGTCGACACCTTTAAAATCGATGACGGTAAAACTAGCCAATCAGGCTGTCACAGTCAAAGAATTAATCGATATTGTCGACAATAGTCTAAGAGCCCTGAAAAATACCGGAGCGTGACAAGGACAGCCGCCCCGGCGCTGGCGCCATAAAACCAGCATGTTAGAATGCCGCGCGCATCTGACGATGCCATGCCTGTCATCTTCATCCGACAGACGCACGAGGAAGCTTGCGCGGTATTGCCAGTCACCTTGAATACGCGCCAGGACTTATGAGACTCAAGCCCTACCCTCTACTGCTTTTGTTCCTTCTCTGCCTGCCGGGCCTCGGCAGCGCGGCCGAAAAGACCGTGTACGGGCTGAACGAGTACGCGACCCTGGGCGGTATCGACCTGGAAGTCGCGGCCAAGCTCGATACCGGCGCCAAGACCGCCTCCCTCAGCGCCCGTGACATCAAACGCTTCAAACGCAACGGCGAGAGCTGGGTACGCTTCTACCTGGCCATCGACACCGCCCACTCGCACCCCATCGAACAGCCGCTGGCCCGGGTCAGCAAGATCAAGCGCCGCTCCGGCGACTACGACCCGGATGAGGACAAGGCCTATACTGCCCGCCCGGTGATCACCCTGAATGTCTGCATGGGCAGCGCCTTGCGCACCATTGAAGTGAACTTGACCGACCGAAGCGCTTTCCAATACCCGCTTCTGATTGGCTCCGAGGCGCTCAAGCGCTTCGATGCGCTGGTAGACCCCAGCCTTAAATACGCTGCCGGCAAACCCGCCTGCACCGCCGACGCTCTAACCGCCGAGTAATTCGCATGCGTTCTCTTACCCTCCATCTGAAAGTCCTGATCGCTATCCTGGTGGTGCTGGGGATTTCGGTCACGGCCTATCAGATTTTCGTGCTGGGGATTCCGGTCACCGAAGATGCCACCGACGACCTGTGGAACATCGACGCCAAGGTCGAGTTCGTCGCCGCCAGCAAGGACCCGGTGAAGATCCAGATGTTCGTGCCGCCGCTGAGCCGCGACTACGTGAGCCTCAACGAGAGTTTCATCTCCAACAATTACGGGGTCAGCGTCAACCGCACCGATGGCAACCGCAAGGTCACCTGGTCGGCCCGTCGGGTCAGCGGCAAGCAGACGCTCTACTACCGCCTGGTGCTGACCAAGCGCTACACCGGCGAAAAACCCAAGGTCAAGGGCCCGACCTTCCGTGACAGCATGGCCATCGAGGGCCCGGAAAAAATCGCCGCCGAAGCACTGATGGCGCCGATCCGTCAACATTCGGCCGATGTCGAGACCTTCATCAGCGAAACCATCAAGCGCGTCAACAATCTCAATGACGACAACGTCAAGCTGCTGCTGGCCGGCGATCCGTCGACCCCGCACAAGGCGCAGATCATCGAGTTGCTGCTGTCGATCGCCCACGTGCCGCTGGAGAAGGTCCACACCATCCGCCTGGTGGCCGACCAGCCGCAGACCCCGGAACTCTGGCTGCGCAGCTTCAACGGCAACGACTGGCTGTACTTCAACCCGGATACCGGCGAACAGGGCCTGCCCGAGGACCGCCTGGTCTGGTGGACCGGCGACGACAACCTGATCACCGTCGAGGGCGGCAAGAAGGCCAGCGTCAACTTCAGCCTGAACAACAGCGAGATGAACGCCATCCGCCTGGCCAAGCTGACCGACGAGAATTCCGACGCCAACTTCCTCGAATACTCGCTCTACGGCCTGCCGCTGCAGACCCAGCAGACCTTCATGATCATGGTGATGATCCCGATCGGCGTGCTGGTGATCCTGATCCTGCGCAACCTGATCGGCCTGCAGACCCTCGGCACCTTCACCCCGGTGCTGATCGCCCTGGCGTTTCGCGAGACGCAGTTGGGCTTCGGTATCGTGCTGTTCACCATCATCACCGCCCTCGGCCTGTCACTGCGCTCCTACCTGGAACACCTGAAGCTGCAGATGCTGCCGCGGCTGTCGGTGGTACTGACCTTCGTCGTGGTGCTGATCGCCGCCATCAGCCTGTTCAGCCACAAGCTCGGCCTGGAGCGCGGCCTGTCGGTGGCGCTGTTCCCGATGGTGATCCTGACCATGACCATCGAGCGCCTGTCCATCACCTGGGAAGAGCGCGGCGGCGGCCATGCGATGAAGGTCGCGATCGGTACCCTGTTCGCCGCCTCGCTGGCGCACCTGATCATGAGCGTGCCGGAGCTGGTGTACTTCGTCTTCACCTTCCCGGCGGTCCTGCTGATCCTGGTGGGCTTCATGCTGGCCATGGGGCGCTATCGCGGCTACCGCCTGACCGAACTGGTGCGCTTCAAGGCCTTTCTCAAGGAAGACGCCTGATGTTCGGCCTGTGGAAAACCTGGAAGGCCCTGGAAGCCAAGGGCATCATGGGGATCAACCGGCGTAACGCCGACTATGTGCTCAAGTACAACAAGCGCAGCCTGTATCCGATCGTCGATGACAAGATCATCACCAAGGAACGGGCGATCGCCGCCGGCATTCACGTGCCGGAAATGTACGGGGTGATCTCCACCGAAAAGGACATCGACAAGCTCGGCGAGATCATCGGTGGGCGCAGCGATTTCGTCATCAAGCCGGCCCAGGGTGCCGGCGGCGATGGCATCCTGGTGATCGCCGATCGCTTCGAGGGACGTTACCGGACCATTTCCGGGCGGATCATCAGCCATGAGGAAATCGAGCACCAGGTGTCCAGCATCCTCACCGGGCTGTACTCCCTGGGTGGCCACCGCGACCGTGCCCTGATCGAATACCGGGTGACCCCCGACCAGATCTTCAAAAGCATCAGTTACGAAGGCGTGCCGGACATCCGCATCATCGTGCTGATGGGCTATCCGGTGATGGCCATGCTGCGCCTGCCGACCCGCCAGTCCAGCGGCAAGGCCAACCTGCACCAGGGCGCCATCGGTGTCGGTGTCGACCTGGCGACCGGCCTGACCCTGCGCGGCACCTGGCTGAACAACATCATCCGCAAGCACCCCGATACCACCAATGCGGTGGACGGTGTGCAACTGCCCAACTGGGACGGTTTCATGAAGCTGGCCGCCGGCTGCTACGAATTGTGCGGCCTGGGTTATATCGGCGTGGACATGGTCTTGGACCAGGACAAGGGTCCGCTGATTCTCGAACTCAACGCCCGCCCCGGGCTGAACATCCAGATCGCCAACGACTGCGGCCTGACCACCCGGGCCCAGGCGGTGGAAGCCCACCTGGAAGAACTGGCAGTGGCCGGCCTCAGCGAAACCGCGGAGGAGCGGGTACGCTTCGTACAGCAGCTGTTCGGCCATGTGGCCCCAAGGAATGTCTGACGAGCAGGAGCAGATTTGCCCTGTAGGAGCGTGGCTTGTCGGGGCGCCGAACCGCCGCGAAGCTTTTGGCGGTCTCAAGGACGCTTTCGCGGGCAAGCCGCGCTCCTACAGGGCTCAGATAAATCCGCCCCCCACCGGCACGGCATCAATAACGCCCTACCCACGCACACTCTGAATTCCGGCTCATGGATATAACCATCACCACATCCCTCTAGGAGCATTTCCTACAGGAGACTACAATCGCCCTCCCCGCCCTCAAGGCTGATTCGCCCCGCATGCAGACCTGCTCCGTATACCCGCTACCCTATTCCCCCGACCCCGCCAGTTATTTCGCGGCCATTCGCCACGCCCCCGGCGCGGTGCTGCTCGACAGCGGCCGGCCGGCCGCCGAGCGCGGGCGCTATGACCTGCTCAGCGCCTGGCCACTGGAGCAGTTGAGCGTGCTGCCGGATGAACGGGGCGAGGATTTCCTCGTGCGCCTGCGCGGCACGCTGGCACGCCTGGGACGAGCCGAGTTGCCCGCCACCGTCGAGCTGCCATTCGCCGGCGGCCTGATCGGCTACCTGAGCTACGACTTCGGCCGCCACCTGGAAGCCCTGCCCAGCCAGGCCCGGAACGATCTGCAACTGCCCGACGCGCGCTTCGGCCTGTACGCCTGGGCACTGATCAGCGATCACCAGCAGGCCACCAGCCAGCTGGTATTCCACCCCACCGTCGCAGAGGAGGAGCGCGAGCGCCTGGTGCAACTGTTCAGCCAGCCAGCGCCCACCGAGACCGCCAGCTTCCGGCTGAACGCACCGATGGCCGCCGATCTCGACGCCGAGTCCTATCGCCAGGCCTTCGAGCGTATCCAGCAGTACATCCAGGCCGGCGACTGCTACCAGGTCAACTTCGCCCAGCGTTTCCGTGCGAGCTGCCAGGGTGACCCGTGGGCGGCCTACCTGGCCTTGCGGGCCGCCTGTCCGACACCGTTCTCCGGTTTCCAGAGCCTGCCGGACAACGGCGCGGTGCTGAGCCTGTCGCCGGAGCGCTTCATCCGGGTCAGCGCCGGCCAGGTGGAGACTCGGCCGATCAAGGGCACCCGCCCACGGGGCCGGGATGCCGCCGAAGACGCAGCCAACGCCGCGCAGTTGCTGGCCAGCACCAAGGACCGTGCGGAAAACCTGATGATCGTCGACCTGCTGCGCAACGACCTCGGCCGTACCTGTCGGATCGGCAGCGTGCGGGTGCCGGAGCTGTTCAGCCTGGAGAGCTACCCGAACGTGCATCACCTGGTCAGCAGCGTGACCGGCGAACTGGCCGCCGGCCGCGACGCCCTCGACCTGATCGCCGGCAGCTTCCCGGGCGGCTCGATCACTGGCGCACCGAAGATCCGCGCCATGCAGATCATCGACGAACTCGAACCGACGCGCCGCGCGCTGTACTGCGGCTCACTGCTGTACCTGGACGTACGCGGCGAGATGGACAGCTCGATTGCCATCCGCAGCCTGCTGGTCAAGGACGGCCAGATCAGTTGCTGGGGCGGCGGAGGGATCGTCGCCGACTCCGACTGGCAGGCCGAATACCAGGAATCCATTACCAAGGTGAAAGTTCTGCTCGATACCTTGCAGACACTCTAGATGCCATCACGCGCGCTGGAGCCGGCTTGCCCACCACCCTGGAATCTCCCACAGGCCGGATTTTGTTACTATTGCCCCCTATATGAGCGCAAAGCGCCAACGACTGTAGGAACCGCCTGATGAGTCAAACGTTCGACGTCGCCGAACTCGCCGCGACATACGCCACAAAATCCCCCAGGACATTCTCAAGCTGGCCTTCTCCCAGTTTGGCGACGACCTGTGGATATCCTTCAGCGGCGCCGAGGACGTGGTCCTGGTGGACATGGCCTGGAAGCTGAACAAGAACGTCAAGGTGTTCAGCCTCGATACCGGCCGTCTGCACCCGGAAACCTATCGGTTCATCGACCAGGTTCGCGAGTTCTACAAGATCGATATCGAGCTGATTTCGCCGGATCACACCCGGCTTGAGCCCTTCGTCAAGGAAAAGGGCCTGTTCAGCTTCTACAAGGACGGTCATGGCGAATGCTGCGGCATCCGCAAGATCGAGCCGCTGCGGCGCAAGCTGTCCGGCGTGAACGCCTGGGCCACCGGCCAGCGTCGCGACCAGAGCCCTGGCACCCGCAGCCAGGTGGCGGTGCTGGAAATCGACAGCGCCTTCTCGACCCCGGAACGTCCCCTGTACAAGTTCAATCCGCTGGCGCAGATGACCAGCGAAGAAGTCTGGGGTTACATCCGCATGCTCGAGCTGCCCTACAACAGCCTGCATGAACGCGGCTTCATCAGTATCGGCTGCGAACCCTGCACCCGCCCGGTACTGCCGAACCAGCACGAGCGCGAGGGCCGCTGGTGGTGGGAGGAGGCCACGCAGAAGGAGTGCGGCCTGCACGCCGGCAACCTGATCAGCAAAGGTTGACCCCGGACGCGGAGCGCCATGGGCGGCATTCCCGCGCGGAGCGTGGGAACGATCGGTCACTGAGCCTGAACGTTTGCCATGAAAAAGCCCCGAACCAGTCGGGGCTTTTTCATGCTTGCTATCGAGAAGGTCAGCCGGCGCGGATCATTCCCATGCGCTGCCTGGGAATGCCGCCAAAGCACGTTCCGCGTCCGCTCGCATGGCAAGCAGTGATCAGTGCACCGGCAGTTCGACACCCTCGAACAGCTCTTCCAGTTCCTGCTTGTTGTGGCACTGGATGGCCTTGGCCATCACTTCGCGGGTCAGGTGCGGCGCGAACTTCTCGATGAAGTCGCACATGAATCCACGCAGGAAGGTCCCGCGGCGGAAGCCGATCTTGGTGATGCTGGACTCGAACAGCTCGCTGGCGTCGAGTACCACCAGATCCTTGTCGAGCACCGTATCGACTGCCATCTTCGCCACGATCCCCACCCCCAGGCCCAGGCGGACATAGGTCTTGATCACGTCGGCGTCGGCGGCGGTGAACACCACTTTCGGCGTCAGGCCGCGATGGCTGAAGGCTTCGTCCAGCTTGGAGCGTCCGGTGAAACCGAATACGTAGGTGACGATCGGGTACTCGGCCAGGGTTTCCAGGGTCAGCTTCGGCAGCTTGGTCAGCGGGTGCCCCTGAGGCACCACCACACAACGGTTCCAGCGATAGCAGGGCATCATCACCAGGTCACCGAACAGCTCCAGCGCCTCGGTGGCAATGGCGAAATCGACGGTACCGTCGGCGGCCATCTCGGCGATCTGCATCGGCGAGCCCTGGTGCATGTGCAGCGCGACATCCGGGTACTGCTTGATGAAGTTGCTGATCACCGGCGGCAGGGCATAACGCGCCTGGGTGTGGGTGGTGGCGATCGACAGGGTGCCTTTCTTTTCGTTGGAGAACTCCTGGGCGATCTGCTTGATGCTTTCGACCTTGCGCAGGATCTCGCCGGCGGTGTTGATGATGCGCTCGCCGGCCGGGGTGACGCGGGTCAGGTGCTTGCCACTGCGTGCAAAGACTTCCACGCCCAGCTCGTCTTCGAGCAGGCGGATCTGCTTGCTGATACCTGGCTGTGAGGTGTAGAGACTTTGCGCCGTCGCGGAAACGTTGAGGTCGTGGTGCGCCACTTCCCAGATGTAGCGCAGTTGTTGGAGCTTCATATGTATCCCTCAAAGCAGGTAGACGCCACAGGCAGCAGCGGCGATATATAACTATATGAAAGGTTTGAAGAATAAATCTAGAACTTTTTATCGATCCGCCGAATTTCGCCTCAGTTGTCGTCATGCCGACGGCGCTGCAACAGCGGCACGAGGTACACCGGCACCCGCGACAACTGCAGGACCCGCGCTGCGGTGCGGCCCAAGTGTGCCTGCGCACCGGTGCCATGGCTGTGACTTCCGACAATCAACAGATCGACTGCCAGCCGTTGCGCGTGGGAGAGAATGACCTGCGAAGGATCCCCCTGGAGCACCTGGACCGACTGGATCATCGCCAGGTCCTGCTGCCCTTCCCCCAACTCCTCGCGAAAGCTGTCCAATACCCGTTGCTCGATATTGGCCATCACGGTGTTAAGACCCTGGCTGTGCAATTCGTTCAATGCCTGCTCGTCCAGATAGCTCTGCAACACCGACTCCGCAAACAACCCCATGGGTTCGACCGCGTGCACCACATGCAAGTCGGCCTTGAACGTTCGAGCCAGACCCAGCGCATGCTGCATGACGTAAGGCGCATACAGGCCGAGGTCGGTGGCATACAGCATCGAACGAATCATGGGACCTCCTCGATTGCCAGAAGGGCGGAGATGGATTGAGCTTAGCAGCGCACCGGACAGTTCGGCGCCCTGCTGGTCGGGCTAATCCGTAGCCTGGGGCTCGTTGCTGATGCCATGGGGAACATGGCCGGTGGCGACCACTTCGCGGGCCCTTTCGCAGTGCCCGGTCTGGTCGTCGAAAAACACGTCCGCGGCAAAGGCCTCGAGGAACGCCGACTTGTCCAGGCCACCGAGGAACAGCGACTCGTCGAGGCGGATGTCCCATTCGCGCAAGGTGCGGATCACCCGTTCGTGGGCTGGCGCCGAGCGGGCGGTGACCAACGCGGTGCGGATCGGACAGGCCTCGTCGGCGAACTCGCGCTGCAGCAGGTTGAGCGCCGCCAGGAAGCCCTTGAACGGCCCGCCACGCAGCGGCTCGCGGGCCGACTGGCGCTCGGCGGCCTGGAAGGCCGCCAGCCCGCCGAGCTGGTAGATCCGCTCCGACTCATCGGAAAACAGCACCGCATCGCCGTCGAAGGCGATGCGCAACTCGGCGCTGGCTGCCCGGCGGGCACCACCGGCCAGGATGGTCGCCGCGGCAAATCCGGCCTCCAGGGCGCTGCGCACGTCTTCAGCGTGGGTCGACAGAAACAGATGACAGCCAAAAGCCGCCAGATAGGGATAGGGAGTACGTCCGCCGGCAAACGCCGCTCGCGAAATATCCAGGCCGTAATGCTGGATCGAGTTGAACACCCGCAGGCCGGTGTCGGCACTGTTGCGCGACACCAGCACCACTTCGACCCGCGAACGCCCCAGGCTGGCATTGAGGCTCAGAAGCTTCTGCACCAGGGGAAACGCCTCACCCGGCTCGAGAATCTCCTCCTCGTGTTCGATCTGATACTTGCGATAGGCCTCCACCCCTGGCTCAGATAGACCTGATGGCTTTCACTGAGGTCGAACAGCGCCCGCGAGGAAATCGCCAGTACCAACTTGCCGCCAAGGCTGTTTGCCATGATGTTCTCCCGATGGTCTCAGCGGTTGTGCACGTCGATGAAATCCAGAGCCTGATACAGGGCGCGGATCTTCGGCAAGTCACAACCGGCCTCAAGGGCGGCAGCCAGCGGACGGACGTAGATCGCCTCCAGTTCCAGCGCCCGCCTGTGGATAAAGTCGTGGTACATGCTTGGCCAATAGTCCGGCATCTTTTCCGTGACCTTGAACAGGTGCTCGGCGTAGCCGGCCGGCAAGACATGCCCACAGGCCTGCGCGCCCTGCACCACCTCCGCCATGAGTGCCTGTACCAGTTCGCGGCTGCTGGCATCGCTCATCAGCGGCGTGGTGCTGGCCCGCAGCAGCACCGACAGGCCGTTGTACGGCACGTTCCATACCAGCTTCTGCCAGCGCGCCTGCTCCAGGTTGGCCATGGCCCGGGATTCGATACCGGCCAGGCGGAACAGCGCGGCGCCCTCCTCGACCAGCGCCTGGCGGGCGCCCTCGTCATCGAACAACGGGCCACTGTGATAACCGAGGTTCACCGAGCCCAGCGCCTGATGCACCACCGCCCCCGGACCGGTGCGATGCACGCAGATGAAGCACAGCCCACCGAGCAGGTGCAGCGAGTCGGGCAGCAACGGACGCAACTGTTCCTCGACACCCAGGCCATTCTGCAACAACAGCACCCGGGCGCCGGGCGCTGCGACCTTGGCGATCAGCGGAGCGAGTTCGGCATTGGCGGTGGCCTTGGCCCCCACCAGCAGCCAGTCGCAGGGCGGCAGGTCTTCGGCCGAAGCATAGGCCTGCACCGGGTTCAGGTGTAGCTGGCCGTGGACAGCACTGTCGATCCGCAACCCGTTTTCAGCCACGGCGGAAAACTCGCTGCGCAGTAGAAAGTGCACGTCGAAACCGGCACGCGCCAGCATCACCCCGTAGAACCCGCCGATCGCCCCGGTACCGATGATGCCGATACGCGGCCTGTTCGTTGAAACTGTCATGGCTGCTCCTTTATGCAAAGCTGTCGTGATTCGAGAAAACTCAAGGTCTGGAGCAGTGTCTGCGTCCTGGGCATTTCGCAGCCGGCAGGTGCCAGCATGCCCCCGTAGACACCACCGATGCCCGGCGACGCTGCCTGGTTCATGGCAACTCCTCGGGGACACGCCCCAGGGCCTGCCGCAGTCCCTCGCTCAGCTCACGCAGGGCCAGGGGAGCACGCAGTGCCCCCTGGAACCGACCGTCCCGGACCACGAACAGCGCCGGCAGGTGAAAGACCTCGTAGCGCTGGACCAAGCCGCCATTGTCACCGGCATCGATCCAGCACAGGCGGTCGACCGGCAACCCCAGCCCCGGCAGTGCCTGGCGGGCGAAACGGCAGGACGCGCAACCGGCACTGGTGAAGATCAGCAATGAAACCCCCGGCAGGTCGAGCAGTTGGCGGTCCGCATCAAAATCGGACAACTCGACCCCCTTCACTATACTGGGGAAAGGTTTTTCCGGTGACCGGCACACGGAGTCGTTTGTCATGGTGCGCTTTCTACCTCATCCCGTAGACGTTCCAGTGAAACTGACCTTGCTCGAACACTCGTGCATCTCGAGGCACCGCCTGCACTGCCTCAGCCTCGGCGGCATCGCCTGCCACTCGCCACGGGCCTGGCGGCATGGCTCGGCCCTGGAGATGCGTATCCCGAGCCTGGGCGACAGCGCATGTTACTCCGGCTACGTGGCCTGGTGCCTGAAACGCAAGCATGTATTTCTGGTGGGCATCGCCTTCGTCGACGAGCAGACCCTGTTCGGCGCGCGCATGGGCGAGCAGATCTGCCAGATCGAACGCTACCGGCGCGCCCGCCAGCAACTCGACGCCGGGCCGCAGAGCATCGAGGCGATTGCCCGCGAATGGGTGCAACGGCATGCCGGCGATTTCTCCCATGCCAGCCTCGAACGACCCTTTACCCGGGCCCTGCTCGATTAATCCGGCCTTTGCCCATTGCCCGGTTACGGCCTAACGCGCTAAGGTTCGGCTCCCCGACACGCTCATATCGCTGTGCTCCGCCGCGCGGGGCTGGCGACGGCACCCGTGACCTGACGAGTAACACGATGGCTGATTTACCGATCAACGACCTTAACGTCGCCTCCAACGAGACGCTGATCACGCCTGATCAGCTCAAGCGTGACATTCCCCTGAGCGAGGCTGCCCTGCGCACCGTGACCCGGGGCCGCGAGGTGATTCGCAACATTCTCGATGGCAAGGACCATCGCCTGTTCGTCGTCATCGGGCCATGCTCGATCCACGACATCAAGGCTGCCCACGAATATGCCGAACGCCTCAAGGTGCTCGCTGCCGAAGTCTCAGACAGCCTGTACCTGGTGATGCGCGTGTACTTCGAGAAGCCGCGGACCACGGTCGGCTGGAAAGGCCTGATCAACGACCCGTACCTGGATGACTCGTTCAAGATCCAGGATGGCCTGCACATCGGTCGCCAACTGCTGCTGGACCTGGCCGAAATGGGCCTGCCCACCGCCACCGAAGCGCTCGACCCGATCTCGCCGCAGTACCTGCAGGACCTGATCAGCTGGTCGGCCATCGGTGCCCGTACCACCGAATCCCAGACCCACCGCGAAATGGCTTCCGGCCTGTCCTCGGCGGTCGGCTTCAAGAACGGTACCGATGGCGGCCTGACCGTGGCGATCAACGCCCTGCAGTCGGTCTCCAAGCCGCACCGCTTCCTCGGCATCAACCAGGAAGGCGGCGTGTCGATCGTCACCACCAAGGGCAACGCCTACGGTCACGTGGTGCTGCGCGGCGGCAACGGCAAGCCCAACTATGACTCGGTGAGCGTTGCGCTCTGCGAGCAGGCGTTGAGCAAGGCCGGGATCAAGAACAACATCATGGTCGATTGCAGCCACGCCAACTCCAACAAGGACCCGGCGCTGCAACCGCTGGTAATGGAGAACGTCGCCAACCAGATCCTCGAAGGCAACCAGTCGATCATCGGCCTGATGGTCGAAAGCCACCTGAACTGGGGCTGCCAGGCAATTCCGAAGGACCTCGCCGACCTGCAGTACGGCGTGTCGATCACCGACGCCTGCATCGACTGGGACAGCACCGAGAAGACCTTGCGCAGCATGCACGCCAAGCTCAAGGACGTACTGCCCAAGCGGGCCCGCGGCTGATCGCACAGCGATTGCGCAGAAACAAAGACGCCGGGCAATGCCCGGCGTTTTCATGTCTGTTCGATGGGATCAGGTCTTAGCGGCGTGCCGCTGATGCCGTTCCATGTAGCGTTCCACATAGGAGCAGGAAGGGATGACGGTGTACCCCATGCGTTCGGCGTACTCCAGCGCCTGCTCGGTCAGCGCCGCTGCAATGCCTCGGCCACGCAACGCGTTGGGCACGAAGGTGCGGTAGATATCCAGGGTCTGCTTACCCAGGTCCATATAGGTCAGGTAGGCACGATGACCGTCCACATTGGTCTCGAACTGATGACCAGCCTGGTCATGGTGGATGGACAACGCCTCGCTCATCACTACTCCTCGCGGGTCTTGGTATTCGACCCTACCTTACCGATGTTTTTCCGGCGAAGGAACCTCTACGCCACCCCGTGCCTGTTTGGACAACGAGAACAGCCGACCGCTCCCTGAAAAAAACGAGCACGTATCAAATAGTAGGCACCCTTGGCAAAAATGCTCAAGACACGCTCGTCACGTCGCCCGGCACCGTTCGGATCATGGCACGGGCCAACACTCCCTGGCGGGCGAGAAGCTGAACATGGGCTGAAAATTGCCGGAATGTCATGTTGTATGACGCACACTCCCGGTTAAAGTCACTTTCCAACTAGCAAAAGATACTCCCCGCCACGTGGACGGTAGGGAACAAGAGTTACCCGTTGCGGTCAGAACGAGGCCTGGATACAACCGGACACTTGCCACCTGTTGCATGACGGGCCGACTGAAGATCGCATAAAGCGCTCGGAACGGGCTTTACCACTGTATGTTTTTTATACAGTGCCAGGCAAAGTTAGCTGAAAAACATTCTGTACCAAGAATTTTTTTTGCTTCTTGCGTTACGTCAGTTTACTTACTACAAGTAATGGGTAGTATGTACGCCGGCTATTTCCTCACTCTGGGGTTATGGTCATTAATAGAAAGTCCTTGAAGGGGAACACGATGAACAACGTTCTGAAATTCTCGGCTCTGGCCCTGGCCGCTGTACTGGCTACCGGTTGCAGCAGCGCATCGAAAGAAACCGAAGCTCGTCTGACTGCTACCGAAGACGCAGCTGCTCGTGCTCAGGCTCGTGCTGACGAAGCCTACCGCAAAGCTGATGAAGCTCTGGCTGCTGCTCAAAAAGCACAACAGACTGCTGACGAAGCGAACGAGCGCGCTCTGCGCATGCTGGAAAAAGCAAGCCGCAAGTAATAGTCCTTCGGGGCTGTTATCAAGCCGATCCATCCTTGGGTCGGCTTTTTTATGCCCGCCCGCTTTATGGGCGGGCATGAAAAACCCGCCTGGCGCGCAAGGCCCCAGGCGGGTCGTTCGAAGCCGTTACTGCTGAAGGTCGATCGGTGCGCTCGAGACCACCGGCGCCGCGCCCGGCACAGCGATTTCGGTCGGCAGACCATCTTCGGCCGCGACCACGTCGCGCACCTGGTCCCAGTTCACCCGCAGGTTCTTTGCCAGGTCGTCACGCTTGAGCAGGGCGTTGATCACCGCGGTGTGCTTGTCGACCACCGACGGGTTGCCATTGTCGTCCAGCGGCGTGTGCGCCTCCAGGTAGACCTTGCCGCCACTGACACCGAACTTGTAGGCCTCGTTGATGATCCGCACCGAGGTGCCGACCGGCACCATGCCGGCCATCTCCAGCACGTTGTTGTTGAACATGCGGAAGCAGCCGTGACTGGTACGGGTACCGATACCGAACTTCATGTTCGAACCGTGAATCAGGTAGCCCGGCGTGCCCAGGGTGAACTTGAACGGGCCCAGCGGATTGTCCGGACCGGCCGGCACCACGTTGGGCAGCGGATCGCCGTTGGCGGCATGTTCGGCCTTGATCGAGGCCGGCGGCGTCCAGGTCGGGTTCGGTGTCTTGGCGGTGATGGTAGTGTGGGCGATCGGCGAGCCCCAGCCTTCACGCCCGATACCCAGCGGGAAGGTGTAGACCACGTTGCGTCCCTTGGGGAAGTAGTACAGGCGATATTCGGCCAGGTTGATCACGATGCCTTCACGGGGCCCGGCGGCAGGATGAAGCGGGTCGGCAGGACGATATCGGTACCCGCACCCGGCAACCAGGCGTCGACCCCCGGGTTGGCCGCGACCATCTCCGAGTAGCCCAGGTCGTAGGTGGTACCGAGGTCGGCAAAGGTATCTTCATACTTGGCCTTGATCACCTGGACCTGGCCGACGATATCCTCGCCCGGCGGCGGCAACGGCAATTCCAGCGCGGAAACGGGACCCGCCGCACACAGGGCGGCAATGGACAGGCAACGGGTGACGGCAGGAAAGCGCGACAGCATCCGGGAAATCCTTCGCATGATCATCGGAGAAATAAAGTTCGATTGTACACCTGCCGCCAGCCGCCCGGCAGGACATTGGCGGCGCTTCAGCTGGCAGACAGGCAGGTTTTACAGTTCGAAACGCAATTCCGGCCAGATCGGTGGCGTACCGCGTTTCTGGGACTCGAGAATCGCCCGGCAGAACGGGCACAGGCGCTGGTCGCGGAAAATCGACTTGTCCACCCCCGACCAGCGCGGCTGCGCCGGCAGCAGGCTGCCACAGAGCGTGCGATCGGCGGAGCCACCCAGTTCCAGCTGACGCGTGACCAGATGCACCCGCACTTCCTGGCAGGCGAACAGATCCAGCTGCTCGTCGGGCTCGATCAGTTGGTAGGCAAATAGGGACCAGGCGGGACGCTGCATCGGGGGCTCCTGACAGGGGGGCGCCACATTAGCCGAAAAACCGCCGGTAAAAAAGCTCAAAGCAGCGGTTTCAGGGTCGGCCAGACGTTATTGAGCAACTTGTCCTGACCAGCGGGCCCCGGGTGGATCCCGTCGGCCTGCATCAGCTCCGGATGGCCGCCCACGCCCTCGAGAAAAAACGGCACCAGCGCGACGTTTTTCTCTTCCGCCAGGGCCGGGTAGACCTCGGCGAACGCCTGGGTGTAGCGGGCACCGTAATTGGGTGGCAACTGCATGCCGAGCAACAGCACCTTGGCCCCGCTGGCCCGGGAGTTGTCGATCATCGACGCAAGATTTTGTTTCAATTGTGTAGGAAGCTGCCCACGCAGGCCATCGTTGCCACCCAACTCGATGATCACCAGCTCCGGCTTGTGCTGCGCAAGCAGCGCCGGCAGCCGCGCCTGGCCGCCTGCACTGGTGTCGCCGCTGATGGAGGCATTGACCACCTTGTCCTTGAAACCCTCGTCCCTGAGCCGCTTTTCCAGCAGGGCGACCCAGCCGACACGGGTATCCAGGCCGAAAGCCGCGCTGATACTATCGCCAACGATCAGGACCGTGCCCGCCGCCGCATTCTGAGCCATGCACATCAGCGCCAGGCCGGCACTCAAAAACCAAACTCGCATCGGATTCTCCATGGGCGAAAGCATTCTCACCGCGCAGAACCTTAGCAAAGTGGTTTCCAGCACGGAAGGCGAACTGACCATCCTGCACCCTCTTTCCCTGCACCTGAACAAGGGTGACAGCCTGGCCATCGTCGGCGCGTCCGGCTCCGGCAAATCCACCCTGCTCGGCCTGCTGGCCGGCCTCGACCTGCCCAGCGGCGGCGAAGTGACCCTGGCCGGACGCGCCCTGAGCAGCCTCGACGAAGACCAGCGCGCGCGTATCCGCGCCGAGCATGTCGGCTTCGTGTTCCAGAGTTTCCAACTGCTCGACAGCCTCAATGCCCTGGAAAACGTCATGCTGCCACTGGAGCTGGACGGCCGCAGCGACGCCCGGGAACGCGCCCGCGGCCTGCTGGAACGGGTCGGCCTGGGCAAGCGGCTGACCCACTCGCCACGGCAGTTGTCCGGCGGCGAACAGCAGCGGGTGGCCATCGCCCGGGCCTTTGCCGCCGAGCCGGACGTCCTGTTCGCCGACGAGCCCACCGGCAACCTCGACAGCCACACCGGCGAACGCATCAGCGACCTGCTGTTCGAACTGAACAAGGAGCGCGGCACCACCCTGGTGCTGGTGACCCATGACGAACGCCTGGCCCATCGCTGCCGGCGCCTGATCCGCCTTGATGCCGGCCAGCTGGTCGCGCCCCTGGAGCCTTGATGGCACGCCTGCCGCTGTTGCGCCTGTTCAGTCTCGCCACCCGCCAACTGCAGCGCGATGCCCGCGCCGGCGAGTTGCGGGTGCTGTTTTTCGCCCTGCTGGTCGCCGTGGCGGCCAGTACCGCGATCGGTTATTTCGGTGCCCGCCTGAACGGCGCGATGATGCTGCGTGCCACCGAATTCCTCGCCGCCGACCTGGTGCTCGACGGTACCTCCAAGGCTCGTCCGGAGCAGGTCCAGAGTGGCCGCGAGCTCGGTCTCGAGCATGCCCGGGTGGTCGAGTTCTCCAGCGTGATCGCCACCGACAATGGCATCCAGCTCTCGAGCATCAAGGCGGCGGACGAGCACTACCCCCTGCGTGGCGAGCTCAGGAGCGCCGCCGAGCCCTTCGGCGCCGAAACCGCCGGCGGCGGCCCAACCCCTGGTGAAGCCTGGGTCGAGGCGCGACTGATGACCGCCCTGAATCTAAAGATCGGCGACAGCATCGACGTCGGCATGAAGACCGTCCGTATCGCCCGGGTGCTCACCTACGAACCGGACCGTGCCGCCAATTTCTACAGCCTGACCCCGCGGGTGCTGATCAACCTGGCGGACCTGGAAGCCACCGGTGTCGTGCAACCCGGCAGCCGGGTCAATTTCCGCGAGCTCTGGCGGGGTCCGGCCAGCGCCCTGGCGACCTATCGCGACCTGCTCAAGCCGGGGCTGGCGGCCAACCAGCGGCTGCTCGACGCCCGCGACGGCAACCAGCAGATCGGCGGCGCCCTGGGCAAGGCCGAGCGCTACCTGAACATGGCGAGCCTGGTCGCGGTGCTGCTGTCCGGCGTGGCGGTGGCGCTCAGCGCCAGCCGTTTCGCCGCCCGCCGCTTCGATGCCAGTGCGCTGTTACGCTGCCTGGGGCTGTCGCGCCGGGAAACCATGACCCTGTTCAGCCTGCAACTGGCGATCCTCGGCCTGCTCGCCAGCATCAGCGGCGCCCTGCTCGGCTGGCTGGCCCAACTGGGCCTGTTCCAGTTGCTGCACAACCTGCTGCCCGCCGATGTGCCACCCGGCGGCCTGACACCGGCACTGGCCGGCATCGGTACCGGCCTGGTGGCCCTGGCCGGCTTCGCCCTGCCGCCGCTGGCGGCGCTGGGCCGAGTGCCACCGCTGCGGGTACTGCGCCGCGACCTGCTGCCGATTCCCGCCAGTACCTGGATGGTCTACGGCACCGCGCTGCTGGCCCTCGGCCTGATCATGTGGCGCCTGAGCCTGGACCTGGTACTGACCTTCGCGCTGCTCGGTGGCGGCGTGATCGCCGCCCTGTTGCTCGGCGGCCTGATGCTGCTCGGCTTGCAGAGCCTGCGCCGGCTGCTGGCCCAGGCCTCACTGCCCTGGCGCCTGGGTCTGGGCCAGTTGCTGCGCCATCCACTGGCCGCCGCCGGGCAATCCCTGGCCTTCGGCCTGATCCTGCTGTCCATGGCCCTGATCGCGCTGCTGCGCGGCGAACTGCTGGACACCTGGCAGAACCAGTTGCCGAAGAACGCACCGAACTACTTCGCGCTGAACATCCTGCCCGCGGACAAGGACGGTTTCCGCGACCACCTGATCAGGCTGTCGGCGCAGTCGGCACCGATCTACCCGGTGGTGCCGGGGCGCCTGATCAGCATCAACGGCGAGCCGGTGCAGGACATCGTCAGCAAGGACACCGCCGGCGACCGGGCGATCCAGCGCGACCTCAGCCTGACCTGGGCAGCCGACCTGCCGGCGGGCAATAGCCTGACTGCCGGCAACTGGTGGTCGAACCTGCCCGGCAGCGACATTCCCGAGGTGTCGGTGGAGGCCAAGGTGGCCACCAGCCTGAAGATCAAGCTGGGCGACCACCTGGTGTTCAGCGTCGGTGGCAGCCAGCGGGAGGCGCGCGTCAGCAGCCTGCGCAGCATCAACTGGGACAACTTCCAGCCGAACTTCTTCATGATCTTCCAGCCCGGCACCTTGCAGGACCTGCCGGCCACCTACCTGACCAGCTTCTATCTGGCGCCCGGTCACGACAAGGACATCGTCGAGCTGTCCCGGGCCTTCCCGGCGGCGACCATCCTGCAGGTCGAGGCCCTGCTCGAACAGCTGCGCAGCATCCTCGCGCAGGTCACCATCGCGGTGGAATACGTACTGCTGTTCGTCCTGGCGGCGGGCATGGCGGTGCTGTTCTCCGGCCTGCAGGCAACCCTGGACGAACGCATTCGCCAGGGGGCCCTGGTGCGGGCGCTGGGTGCGCAACGGCGGTTGCTGGTCAAGGCGCGGAGAATCGAATTCGGCCTGCTCGGTGCCGCCAGTGGCCTGCTCGCCGCGCTCGGCGCGGAACTGGTGAGCCTGGTGCTGTACCGGTTCGCCTTCGACCTGCCCTGGCACCCGCATCCCTGGCTGTTGCTGCTGCCGCTGATCGGCGCCCTGATGATCGGCGGTGCCGGCGTCTTCGGCACCCGTCGGGCGCTGAATGCCAGCCCGCTGACAGTGCTGCGCGAGGGCTGATAGACTCGCGCCCTGTTTGTCCAATGGAATGACGATGAGCCGTTATCGCCCTCCCCGCACCGCCGGCACCGCCCTGATCACCCCGAGGGCGAGGCCCGCATGCGCGCCGAACTGCATGAACTGTGGCACGTGCGCCGGCCGCAGGTCACGCAAGCGGTCAGCGAGGCGGCCGCCCAGGGCGATCGTTCGGAAAACGCCGAATACACCTATGGCAAGAAAATGCTGCGCGAGATCGACAGCCGCGTGCGCTTCCTGACCAAGCGCCTGGAAAACCTCAAGGTGGTCGGCGAACGCCCAAGCGATCCGAACAAGGTCTATTTCGGCGCCTGGGTCACCATCGAGAACGAGGAAGGCAAGGAGTCGCGCTACCGCATCGTCGGCCCGGACGAACTGGACCTGAAGCTGAACCTGATCAGCATCGACTCACCCCTGGCCCGTGCCCTGATCGGCAAGACGCTGGATGCCGAAGTGCGGGTGATGACCCCGACGGGCGAGCAACTGGTGTACATCACGGCAATCGACT
This sequence comes from Pseudomonas sp. Tof1, assembly GCF_055390395.1. Classification (NCBI taxonomy): domain Bacteria; kingdom Pseudomonadati; phylum Pseudomonadota; class Gammaproteobacteria; order Pseudomonadales; family Pseudomonadaceae; genus Pseudomonas; species Pseudomonas sp. Tof1. Next base: position 5,282,782 of record NZ_AP024344.1, read on the forward strand.
ATCCCTGATTCGCGGCGCCCACTTCGCGGATACTTCCGCGAAGGGCCTCACCCAAATCCCTTAAAGACTCACCGCCGGGTGATCAGCCCCTGCCGCGCCACCCGCGTCAACTGCCGAATCACCGCCTCGGCCCGCTCCGCACTCGGCGACTGGATCACCGCCATGTCGAAACTGTCGCTGGCAAAGCGCTCCAGCGAATCGCCATCTTCGGCAAACTGGATCAGGAACGCCGAAGCCCGTCCCTTGCGACGCGGCCAGCCGTCCAGGCAACGCAGCAGCGTCGGCTGATTCTGGCCGCACAGGAGAATTTTCGGGTTGCGTTCGGGAAGGTTGGCCGTGATCGGCACCAGACGTACAACAGGGCGTGGATTGTTCAACGTGCGTGTCTCCGCCTCAACGATCTGCCGGGCAGGTGTGAGGCAACACCGAACCAGCGCTTTAGCGGTATTTCGAAGCCTGGACCAGGCCTCTGGCGGAGTGCTGTGGACTCCCCTGGCGCCCCGCAAGTAGCTGTTTAAATCGGCGCATGCAAAGCATCCTAGAGAAGCGCGGGGGGCACTGTCAAGAATCGCGCCGGACGGTGTCCCGTAAAAGCATGACAACGAAAAAGGCCCGCAAGTGCGGGCCTTTGGTGATCATCGGGGGATATCAGCGGTTGATGATGCCATCGACCGAGGCCTTGCCGGCGCCTTCGATCAGCACGGCGAGGGTGCCACCCAGCAGCGCCAGGGCGAACTCGTAGCCGTTGTTGCTCATGAACAGGCCGTTGTGGATGTGCACCGAGAGGATCGCCACCACCAGGGTGAAGGTCAGGCCCAACGCCGCAGGACGTGCCAGCAGGCCGATGATCAGCGCCAGGCCGCCGAAGAACTCGGTGCCGCCAGCCAGCAGCGCCATCAGGTGGCCCGGTGCCAGGCCGATGCTTTCCATCCACTGTGCGGTACCCGCCAGGCCATAGCCACCGAACAGGCCGAAGAGTTTTTGCGCGCCGTGGGCGGCGAAGATGATCCCCACCAGAATCCGCAGGATGGTGAGGCCGTAGCCGGCACGGGTGTTCAGAACGCGTTGGGTCAGAGTGCTCATGGTTGAATCCTTAATTCAAATGTCGAGTTGATGGGCGCCATACTAATCAGTTTTTAAAATGAAAAAAGCGCAAAAAACCTGACATAACAATCGAACTATTCGATCATTTCCGTGAGGCAATCTTCCTTCCGTTGTGTTCCAGAGAATCCCTTTCCAGGGAACCGCGCTCCCGATCGAACGCCAGGTAATACTTGTTCACACTATTAACATAGTTGACCGGAGCCATTCCTACCTGCTCCATCGCCACCCGTTCAACCTGGAAAAACCACTGGTTGGGATTCAGGCCGCGCCGCCGCGCCTCGGTGCGCATGCCCTGGACCCGCTCGGGGCCCATGTTGTAGGCGGCCAGGACAAAAGCCATGCGTTCGCGTTCGTTGAGCTTGGGGCTGGCGAAGAACTTGCGGCGGATCATCGCCAGGTAGCGGGCTGCGGCCTGCACGTTGTTATCGACATTCTGGATATTGCCCACCCCGACCCGCTGGGCCGCCGACGGGGTGATCTGCAACAACCCGGTGGCACCGCTCGCGCCACGGGCGTTGGGGTCCAGCGCCGACTCCTTGAACGCCAGCGCCGCCAGGTTCAGCCAGTCAATACCCTGGGCCTGGGCATGCCGCTGCAGCACCGGCCGCAGCTTCTCCAGCTTCTGCCGGTCATCGCGGGCCAGCGGGTAATGCACCTGGTACAGGCGCCGATAGATGCGCAGGAAGGCCGCATCCTGGTCGGAGGGCGATTTATAGGTCTTGAAAAAACGATCGATGCTGGCCAGCAACATCGACGCGTCACGCCGCACGAACCAGCGCATCTGTCCCGGCTCGCCGACCAGCACCTGCCGGTCGAAGCGCAGCTTGGGCATGATCCTGGCCCAGCGCTCGGCAATCGGCTGCTCGACGACGGTCAGGTGAAAGATCCCGCCCTGGACCATTTCCAGCACGTCCTCCACCGCCAGGCTCGGGTCGACCCACTCGACCTTCACCGGCGCCAGCTTGTGCAGGGCCAGCTTCTGGTTGATCTGGTTCACCGCATCGGCGGCGGCGCTGCCGGTGGCTAGGGTCAGCGTGCGTCCGGAAAGCTGTTCGACCCGGGTAATGCGCTTTTCCCCTTGAGCCCCACCAGCAGCAGCGGCACCGGGTTGCCGATCGGCTCGCTGGCGCTGACCGCATGCCCGGCTTGCGCCTCGAGCAGTTCGCCCGGCGCGACCAGGTCGCCTTCACCCCGCTGCAGTGCGCCGAGCAACTGGTCCTTGGCCTTGGGGATGAGCTTGAGGGTGATTTCCTGATTGTCCCGGGCATGCCCGTTCAGGTACTGCTCGAAGGCCCGCAGCCGGTGGTACTCGACCCCGATCGCCTCGCCCTGGATTTCTCCCGAGCTGTTGCGACTCTGGTTGACCAGCACCCGCAGGACACGGCTGCCGCGGATTTCCGCCAGGTCGCGGACCTTGCCCGGATGGCCGATTTCCAATGGCCCAGCCAGCCGCGCTACCGCCGGCAACGGCAGCAGGAACAGGCACAGCAGGAGCAACAGCGAGGGTCGCTTCATCCGTTCTCCGCAAAGAATACTGTCCCGCCGCAAGCCCCATGGCCTGGTACGGGTCGTTGGAACCGAGCGTCTCTGTGAACGCGAATCAAGGTGCGCAAGACGGGTACGGCAGCGGCCTGAAGGCTGGCACTGCTCGCTTGCGGCCTTAAAAGACAGTCATAACTCGTTGTAGTTCTTGGTTTTTATTATAAATCTACAGCTCTGATATGCTTTGTGGCCTGCGGCCTGAGGACGAACCATGCAACTCATCGATATCGGCGTCAACCTGACCAACTCGGCTTTTTCCGGAAAACACCGGGAAATACTCGACCGCGCACAGGCCGCCGGGGTCTGCCAACTGGTCGTCACCGGCACCAGCATCGAGGGCAGCGAGCAGGCCCTGGAGCTATGCCGGACGCTGGATGAGAGCGGTCGCCAGCTGTTCGCCACGGCCGGTATCCACCCCCACTCCGCCAGCGACTGGAATGCCGACAGTGCCGCTCGTCTGAAAACCCTGCTCAGGGAAGCCAACGTCTGCGCGGTCGGTGAATGCGGGCTGGATTTCAACCGCGATTTCTCGCCACGCCCACAACAGAAAAAAGTCCTCGAGGAACACCTGGCCCTGGCGGTGGAACTGCAACTGCCGGTGTTCCTCCACGAACGCGATGCCAACCCGCGCCTGCTGCAGATCCTGCGCGACTACCGCGACCGCCTGCCGGCCGCCGTGGTGCACTGCTTCACCGGCGAACAGCGGGCGCTGTTCAGCTATCTGGACCTGGACCTGCACATCGGCATCACCGGCTGGATCTGCGACGAACGCCGCGGCACCCACCTGCACCCGCTGGTACGGGAAATTCCCCGTGGCCGCCTGATGCTGGAGAGCGATGCGCCCTACCTGCTGCCCCGCAGCCTGCGGCCCAAGCCGAAGAACGGACGCAACGAACCGGCATTCCTCACCGAAGTCCTGCGTGAAGTGGCCCTGCACCGCGGCGAAACCGAGGCCGACCTGGCCGCCCACAGCAGCGCCTGCGCCCGGGCGTTCTTTGGCCTGCCGCCGATTGCTTGACCCATATCAACACGTCTTCACTTTGCGCGGGACACAATGATGGCACCTTGCCAATACTGTTTCCGCTCAATCAGAGAAGACCTTCCATGGGTGCCTGGCTTAGCAATATCTCGCTGAAATACAAATTCTGGGCCGTCAACGCAGTGGCCTTCGTCACCACCCTGTTGCTGGTGCTGTACGCGGTACAGTTGGAGCAGCAGGCCCGCACCGACGCCGCGCGCGCCGCCGCCCAGGCCGAGGCGCGGCTGCTGGCCAGCTGGCCCGCCGGCCAGCCCCTGCCGCAGAACGACCAGTTGCTGGTGTTCCAGAGCGGCCAGACGCCCAGCCTCAACGGCCAGATGCTGCCACGCCTGAGCGACGCCCAGGGCTGGGTCGGCTACGACTACATGCCGCTGTTCGGCGACAACCCTTTGCTCGGTGCCGAAGTGGTCAGCCATGGCACCCAGCGGGTGGCCGTACTCGCCTACGCGCCGAGCCTGGCGCAGGTGTTCGGCGAGCGCTTCACCCAATACGCCGTGGCCGTGTTCATCCTGATGCTGGCGATGCTCTGCGCCTCGCAGTTGCTGATCCGTTTCCTGCTCAGCCAGCTCAACACCCTCAAGGACGTGATGCTGCACGTGGAAAAGACCGGCGACCTGTCCGCCCGCGTGCCGCTGGCGTGCAAGGATGAAGTCGGCCAGATGGCCAGCGCCTTCAACGCCATGCAGGCCGGCTACCAGCGCGTGGTCGGCACCGTCGCCCGCACCGCCGCGCAGTTGGATGTCGGCGCGGCGCGCCTGGCCTCGAGCATGAACGATGTGCAGCACGGCATGCTCGGCCAGCAGAGCGAAACCGACCAGGCCGCCACTGCCATCAACGAGATGACCGCGACGGTCTATCACATCGCCCAGCATGCCGGCGCCACCCGCGACCTGTCGAAGACCGCCGACACCCTGGCCGGCAGCGGCCAGGAAGTGGTCAGCCGTGTCCAGCAGTCGATCGCCGGCCTGTCCAGCGGCGTACAGCAGACCGCCGAGATGATCCAGCGCCTGGCCGAGGACAGCCAGAAGATCAACGGCGTGGTCAGTGTGATCCACAGCATCGCCGAGCAGACCAACCTGCTCGCCCTGAACGCGGCGATCGAAGCCGCCCGGGCCGGTGAAATGGGCCGGGGTTTCGCGGTGGTCGCCGACGAGGTGCGCAACCTGGCCAAGCGTGTGCAGACCTCCACCGATGAAATCACCACCATGGTCTCGGCCCTGCAGTCCGGCACCCGCGATGCCGTGGATTTCATGCAGGAAAGCTCGTTCAAGGCCGACGACTGCGTACAGCAGGCCCAGGAGGCCGGGGCCGCCCTGGCCGAAATCACCGGCGCGGTCGCGCAGATGCGCGAGAGCAATACCCAGATCGCCGTGGCCGCCGAGCAGCAGAGTCAGGTCGCCGAGGAGATGAACCGGGCCGTGGTGAGCATCCGGGATGTCACCGAAAACACCGTGCAACAGACCGTGGACTCGGCCAGCACCAGCAATGAACTGGCGACCCTGGCCGGTGAACTGAACAGGGCTATTGGCCAGCTCAAGCTATAGGTGCGATAGCAACAGTTGATTCGTCGCCGAGGTTTGCCCGGCTTATTCTTGGTCCATCGAATCCACGAACCAAGGGGCATAACCATGGGCAAACGTCATCCCAACCTTCCCGCCTGGCAATGGCGCGTTGCGCCGCAACACTCGAACGATGGCACCCGCGAAGGCCTGCAGCTGCTCTCGGTGATCCTGTTTGCCCTGGCCTTCCTGCTGCTGGCCAGCGGAGTGTTCACCCAGGACCTGACCAACGTCGCCATCGGCGTGATCGGCCTGGTCGCGGCCAGCGCAGTGCAGCGCAAGCGGCAGACGCTCGAAGCCTAGTAACCGGACGCCGAAAGCACAACGCTCCTGTAGGAGCACACGGTCCCGGACTGCCCCCAAGAAGTTGGACACCCATCCAACCCTTGGGGGATTCCTATCCCAAAATAAGTACCTCGGCTCCCACACACAGCGCCAGTCAGCCGAATACCGTGACGGTCTGTCGGCTAAGAGCGATCAGCCGGTCATCCGGGCTCCACAGCGCTGCCGCCACATGCCCGTAGCCATCGCGGGCATGCTCGATCACCGCCAGGTACTTGCACCAGTCCAGGGTGTCGAGCTCCAGCAGCGGTTGCACGAACTCGATGGTCCAGGTCAGGGTACTGCCCGCCGCCAGCTTCTTCAGCTGCGGCAACAGCGCCGGCGGCCAGGCATCCACCAGGGCCAGCAGGTGCGCCTCGCTCAGTGGCTCCTGCTCGACATCACCGCGCAGGCGCACCCAGCCGCCCATCTCCCGCGAAGTGTTGCCGGTGAACGGAAAGCCGCCAACCGCCCAGCGCATCGCCAGGTGCTGCATGAACTCCGGCGTCACGCCCTTGACGTACGGCAGTTCCTGGCACTGGTCCCAGTGCTTCATGTCCGGCGCCGGCTCGGCCGCCATCGCCACCACCGACTCCCGGGAGGCACCGAAGCTGCCCTGCACCAGAGTCACCACCTGACCGTTCTGCAGCGCCCGCCCGAGCACCTGGCTGACCGCCTTGCCTTCGCGCAGCACCTCGACCTCGAAACTGACCGGCACCCCTGGCTCGACCGGACCGACAAAGGTCACCGCCAGCGAACGGACGGGGCGATCAGCCGGCACCCGGGCGCGCATGGCTTCGTACTGGAGCGCGACCACCAGGCCGCCGAACGAGGCGCGCCCCTGGCCCCATTCGGCCGGAATGACAAGAGCCTGGGGGTCGCGACGAACCCCTTCGAGCAAATCGGAAAAGCGCATGCACACCTCGGCTGGACAAGAATTCCCTGAAACCCGCTGCAAGCCAGTGGCCCACAAGATTGGTTCGCCTACCCAAATTCGAGCCCTGGGGGTTGCCTGGCAAGACGCCATGACCCCTCGTAGTCACGCTACGGCGAGAATGGCAACGCAGCCCTGGACCGAAGTTGAGCAAGCGAATGAACCACACAGGCCACCCTACTTGCATCATGGAAGTGAATCTTAACCAGCCTCTTCGCGAGGTAAAGCGTCCATTCCAGCCAAATGACCCGCCATACAGGTCGTCATCTCAGGGGAAACAGCTGCTGCTCAGTTTCTCCAGCATGCGGTCCGACTTGCCTTCGGCGCGAGCCATGGTATGGCGCCAACCCTTGACGCAGGGTTGCAGGTCCTCCTGGGTCTGGGCCTGGAGCAACCATTGCCAACAGTCATGCCAGTCGCCCAGGGCTTCCTGGGCCGCCTTGAGCCGCCGCAATGCCGGTGCCGGCAGCCGGTCCAGTTCCGGGTAGGCTTCGGCGGCGTAACGCACCCGCTTGATCAGCAGACGCAGGCGATGGCGGTCGTGCCCCGGTGCGTGCAAGGCCTCGTCCAGGGCCTGCCACTGCTTGGCCAGGCGCTTCTCGATGCGCTTGCGCAAGCCCTTGAGCAGGCCCTGACGCTCCGCGGCACGGAGGAAACGCGGGAAGGCATCGAGTACATCGAGCAGGTGCCGCAGTTCATTGCTGCGCGCCACGGCCCAGTAGTCCTGGGACAGTTGCGCGGTGCGCCGCGTGGCCGCGGCATGCTGGCCCTGGCGGTGCAGATAGGCCGCCAGCACCTCGCGGTCGCGGATCGGCGTGGTCGAGCGCCCCACTTCGGCTGCCGCCTGCTCCAGTTGCTCGACACCCGGCAATCCGCGCAATGGCCGCAGCAGGCCGCGCAGGCGGCGCACGGCGATGCGCAGGTCATGCAGGCCCTCGTCATCGGTCAGCGCATCGACCCGCGCATGACAGGCCAACAACCGCACGTGCAGGTTCAACACCTGAGCCACCAAACGATCCACCAGGGCCGACATCGACATTTCCTCCCAAATCGAACTTCAAAGACTGCGACGTAATGCCTGCAACGCCTGTTGCAATACATCCATCGACGGGGTTTCTTCAGCATAGCGCTGGCTGACGAACAACTCGCCAAAGCGACGGATGTCCGGCGCCTGCAGCGGCAACTGTACGGCGGCGCGCTCGACGAATGCCAACGGTCCCTCGCCCGGCTCACGGACCAGGCCACGGCGGCGCAGCAGTCGTTCAAAGGTCATGAACGCGCGCAGTTGCGGATCGGCCTTCGCCTGCCAGGGGCGCAGCAGCCATAACGACAGCAATGCCAGGATCAGCACCAGGCCGATCGGCAGCATCACCCCGGCCAGGTCGCCGAACCAGCGCCCGAGTATCTGCAACTGCTGCTCGCCCTGATAGCCCAGGACCCAGCGTTGCCAGGCGTAATTGAGGTTATCCCAGCCCAGGCGCAACTCGTTGAGCCAGCTCAACTGACGGTACCGCAACGGCGAGAACGCCAAAGCCCCCGGCGCGCCCTCATCGGCCGCCAGGGCCTGCTCCATGCCCTGGTCGATGCGCTGCGGCGCCACCACGTAGGTCGGGTCGACACTGCGCCAGCCCTGCCCGGTCTGCCAGTACTCGACCCAGGCATGGGCGTCGTACTGGCGCACGGTCAGAAAGTGGCCGGCCGGATTCAACTCGCCTCCCTGATAGCCGGCCACCACCCGCGCCGGAATGCCCGCCGCGCGCAGCACATAGGTCATGGCGCCGGCGAAGTGCGCGCAGAAGCCCTGGCGGCTGTCGAACAAGAAGCCGTCGATACTGTCGGGCCCCAGGGTCGGCGGCCTGAGGGTGTAGTGATAGGGTTCGTCGTGAAAATGCCCGAGCAGCGCCGCCACCAGCGCGTCGGGCTGTGGATAGGTGCGCCGCAGTTCGGTCGCCCATTGGCGGGTTCGCGGGTCGCCCTGGGCCGGCAGTTGCAGGGCGCGACGGCGGGCCCGTTCGTCGAGCTGCGGGTCGCGTGACACCTGCGGCCAGGAACTGGCCCGGTACAGCAGCGCCTGTTGCACCGGGCGCTGACGTTGCAGGCGATAGTCCGCCAGTTGGCGCACATCGCCCAGATCACTGCTGGCGACATCCAGCGTCGGCAGCCAGGGCTTGCCGCTCGGTTGCAGGAGGATGCTGTAGCGCCAGGGCTCACCGCTGGCCTGCCATTTCGGCGCCGGGCTCGAGGCGATGCCCGGCGACTGGCTCCAGCGGCGGCCGTCGAACTGCTCCAGGGTCAAGGCACGCCAGTACAACGCCCGTCGCGGCGGCAGCGGGCCGTCGAAACTGGCACGAAACGCCAGGTCGGCGGAGCGCCCGAGTTCGGCGACATCGGCCGGCGACATGTTTTCGGACAGCCCGCTCAGGCCCTTGTCGCTCGGCAACGGCAACGACCATAGCGGTGCGATCCGCGGGAAGAACAGGAACAACAGCAGCATCAGCGGCACGGCCTGCGCCAACAGGGTCGCGGCCAGTTTCAAGGTCGCCGCCGGCCGGGTGCCGGGTCCCTGCTGCAAGCCGATCAGGGCCGCCAGCAGGGCCCCGATCGGCAGCAGGCTGTAGGCCGCCCACGGCAGGCTGTCCTCGAACAGATAGGCCACCGCCACGCAGAACAGGCCGAGAAATATCAGCACCAGCGCATCGCGGTGGGTGCGGGTTTCCACCAGCTTGAGGATGAACATCGCCACCAGCAGCACCGCGCCGGCGTCCAGGCCGATCAGGCTGCTGCGCGAAAGCCAGATTCCGGCGATGGTGAACAGCAGCAACAGCAGTTCCAGCAGCCGCCCGGGAAAGGCCGCGCGCATGCGATACACCTGGATACGCCAGAAGCTGCAACCGAGCCAGAAGGCGACCATCCACAACGGCACGTGGAACCAGAACGGCACCATGACCAGGGCCTGGGCCACCAACAGCCAGACCAGGCTGGCCCGGGAAATCGTCGTCACGTGACTCATGCCTCTTGCCCGAACAGCGCCAGGGCGCGCAGGCACGCTTCGCAATGGGCCGCACCGCTGTCGGTGGCCAGGCGTCGACCGGGCAACTGCAAGGCGAACGGCTGCTGGCGACGGGTCAACTCCAGCACCCAATAGCACAGACGCGACAGGCGCTGCTCGACATCGCCGCCCAGGGCGAGGAAATCCAGGCAATGTTCCCGACCCTCGAGGCGGGCGAAATCCTTGATCAGCAGCCCTTGTCCACGGGAGTAGGCCTTCCAGTGCAAGCGACGCCAGGAGTCGCCGGGCTGGTAGGGCTTGAGCCCCTGGTAGTCATCGACGCCGTGCCCGTGGGCCCGCGCGCCCTCCTCCCGCTCATCCTCCGGCAGGCTGGCCAGGACCGGCAGCTCACCTTCCAGCGGCTGTGGATAAACCAGCACCCGCTGCCCCAGGTCGACCCAGCTCCAGGCACGCAGGATACCCAGGGGGAAGCTGCTGCGCACACCGATCCGCGGGGCTGCCAGCCAGCCGCGCGCCACGGTCGGCCGGGTCAGTTCCAGCTCGCTGAAACCCGCCGGCGGACATCGGTCGCCTGGGTCGTCCGGGCCGACCAGCCGAGATGGACCGCCTGGTGGCTCTTGCCGGCGCTTTCCAGGCGGACCACGAAACGCGCCTGCTCACCGACGAACACCGCCGGCCCGACCCCGGCGCTCAGCACCAGCCCCCGCAGGTTGCGATAGGTATGCAGGATCGCCACGACGAACAGCGACAACAGCAGGAAGCACAAGCCATAGGCGAGGCTGTTCTGATAATTGATCGCCACCAGCAGGATCAGCAGCAGCAAGGCGGCAAACACCCCACCGGTACGGTTGGGCAGGATGAAGATCCGTCGCTGGGTCAGCTCCACCCGCGCCGACGGCGGCAGGCGCCGGGCCAGCCAGGCCCGCCACGCCGTGCGCAGCCGGCTCATCAAAGCGCCGGCACCTCGCGCAACAGCCACTGCACCAGGGCGCCACCACCCAGCCCGGCCGGGTCGGCACGCTCGCGCAGGCGATGGCCGATCACCGCCGGCAACACCGCCTGCACGTCTTCTGGAATCACGTAGTCCCGCCCGGCCAGCAACGCCCAGGCCCGGGCAGCGGCAAGGATCGCCAGGCTCGCCCGCGGCGACAGGCCCCAGGCGAATTGCGCTTCACTGCGGGTCGCACCGACCAGGCGCAGCACATAGTCCACCAACGCATCGCTGGCGCGGACCTGCTTGACCTCCTGCTGCAACACGGCCAGTTCGCCATGGCTGAGGATCGGTTGCAGCCGCGGCAGCAGGTCCCGCCGTGAGGTGCCCTGCAACAGCGCCTTTTCCGCCGCCCGGGCCGGATAACCGAGGGACACGCGCATCAGGAAACGATCGAGCTGCGACTCGGGCAAGGCAAAGGTGCCGCCCTGGCTGGTGGGGTTCTGCGTGGCGATGACGAAAAACGGCGATGGCAACGGCCGGGTGGCGCCCTCGATGGTCACCTGGCCTTCCTCCATGGCTTCGAGCAGGGCGCTCTGGCTCTTGGGCGTGGCGCGATTGATTTCATCGGCCAGCACCAGCTCGGCGAAGATCGGCCCGGGATGGAAGACGAAAGCGCCGCTATCCCTGTCGAACACCGAGGTGCCGAGAATATCGCTGGGCAGCAGGTCGGAAGTGAACTGGATACGTTGAAAACTCAGGCCAAGGACCTTGGCCAGGGTATGACTGAGCGTGGTCTTGCCCATGCCGGGCAGATCCTCGATCAGCAGATGGCCGTCGGCCAGAAGACAGGTCAGGGCCAGACGGACCTGCGCATCCTTGCCCAATACCACCTGGTTGACGGCCTGCAGGCAGGCTTCCAGCTTACTGCGCATAGGCAGACATCCAAACGAGGGAAACGCCGGAGATATTATCGCAGGAACCCCGTGGGAGCCGGATTTATCCGCGAAGAGGGCAACGCGTCTTTCAGCAAGACCTCGTTATCGTTCTTCGCGAATAAATCCGACTCCCACGGGAAGTTGTCCTTCAGCTTCGCCAGGGAGAAGCGCTCCTGCAAGATCAGGCATCCCGCCTCGCCACTGCGTTCAACGACCGGCGCGCGACTCGCGGATGTAGAAACGCGCTTTCTCGGCCTTGGCCGAGCAGCCCTCATAGGCCTCGAACTGCTGCTGGGTCTTGGCCCCGGTCAGCAACGAGAGCGCCTTGGAATAGCTCACGGTTCCGGCAAAGCCTTCGGCCTTGGCCAGGTCCAGTTCACGCCAGGCGGCATCCAGCTGGGTACCACAGGTTTCGCGATAGGCGGTCTTGCCCGCGCAACCAGCCAACGCCAATGCAATCAATGGCACACAGATCCAGGCTTTCATCGATGACACCTCAGAGAAAAAACAGTCGTGCAGCTTATGACGGTGCGCCAGGCAAAAAGTGCCTTGCCCCGTTCCACAAGCTTAGCCAATCCACATGAACGCAAGCCATCCGGCCTTTCGAACAGCTCGGCGATTGTACCTCAGCCCGCCTTGGGTGCATTGTGAGTCACCGGCCGGAAGGAGTGCATGATGAAAAAACGTGTCGCATTGGTACTGGGCTCGGGTGGGGCCCGGGGGTACGCGCATATCGGGGTGATCGAGGAGATCGAACGGCGCGGCTATGAGATCGCCTGTATCGCCGGTTGCTCGATGGGCGCGGTGGTCGGCGGAATCTACGCCGCCGGCAAGCTCGACGAGTATCGCAACTGGATCGAGAGCCTGGACTATCTCGACGTCCTGCGCCTGGTCGACGTCAGTTTCCGGCTGGGGGCGATCCGCGGCGAAAAGGTCTTCGGCCAGATCCGCAAGATCGTCGGTGAAATCGATATCGAAGACCTGCGCATCCCCTATACGGCGGTCGCCGCCGACCTGACCAACCAGCAGGAAATCTGGTTCCAGGAAGGTTGCCTGCACCAGGCCATGCGCGCCTCGGCGGCCATCCCAAGCCTGTTCACCCCGGTCATGCAGGGCAACCGCATGCTGGTCGATGGCGGCCTGCTCAATCCGTTGCCGATCGTGCCGGTGGTCTCCAGCCACTGCGACCTGATCATCGCCGTCAACCTCAACGCCACCAATCAGAAGCAGTATCAGTTGCCGGTGATCCAGCGTCCGCCGGCCTTCAAGAGCCGCTTCAACGCCCTGCTCAGCTCCATGGGCTCGCGCCTGCCGTTCCGGCGCAAGCAGGCCGAGGAACTGCTGCGCCTGGAACAGCAGACCCTCGCCGCGGATTCGGCGGACCTCAGCAATGCCTGGCTCGACCCCGCCGATCCCGAGGCCCAGCAACCGGCAGCGGCCCCCGAGGTCGCTGGTGCGCCGAAGTCGGCGACGGGTTCGTTCATCGTCGACAACGTCGGCCCGGCGTCCTTGCTGGACCTGATCAACCAGAGTTTCGAAGTGATGCAGACGTCGCTGGCGCAGTACAAGATCGCCGGATACCCGCCGGATATCCTGATCAACGTGCCCAAGCGCGTGTGCCGGTTCTTCGAGTTCTACAAGGCGCCGGAGCTGATTGCCCTGGGCCGCGAGATCGCCCGCGATACGCTGGATCGCTACGAGGAGGAACGGCGCTGAGACCGAGGGACCACGCAGCTTCCACAGTAGTGGATGGATCGTGTCTCAGGCCTGGTTATCGAGCAGGCGATAGCCGACGCCGGCCTCGGTGACGATGAAACGTGGCCGTGTCGGGTCGTCCGCCAGTTTCTGGCGCAGGTGCCCGACCACGATCCGCAGGTAGTGGCTGTCCTCGGTGTGGGTGGGGCCCCAGATGTCCTTGAGCAGTTGCTGCTGGGTGATGACGCGCCCGGGATGCCGTGCCAGTTGGGCCAGCACCGCATACTCCTTGCGCGTCAACGCCACTTCCGCCCCGTCCAGCGACACCCGGCGATACGCCAGGTCGACGGTCAGCGGGCCGAACCTCAAGGCCGCCTCCTGGACCTCGCCCGCCGGTACCTGGCGCAACAGCGCACGGATCCGCGCCAGGAACTCCTGGATGCCGAAGGGCTTGGTCACATAGTCGTTGGCACCACCGTCGAGGGCCTGGACCTTCTGCGCCTCGCTGGCGCGCACCGACAGCACCAGCACCGGCGCCGCGGACCACTCGCGAAACTCGCGCAGCACCTGCTGGCCGTCCATGTCCGGCAAGCCGAGGTCGAGCACCAGCAGGTCGGGCTTGTTCAGCGCCGCCTGGGCCAGGCCCTCGGCGCCGGTACCCGCCTCCAGTACCTTGTACCCCTGGGACGCCAGGCTGATACGCAGGAACTTGCGAATCTGCGGTTCATCGTCGATGACCAGGATGGTCGATATCTGGCTCATGATTGCGGCATCTGGCTGAGAAATGGCCGAAGCATATCAGGCTTCACTTTCAAGTCCCGGTTGCTCCTGCAGGGGCAGGAACAGGGTGATACAGGTACCGTGCCCGTCGATGCCCTCCGCCACGGCGATATGCCCACCATGGGCACCGACCATGCCCTGGCAGATCGCCAGCCCCAGCCCCGTGCCCTGCCCGCCGCGATCGCCGCGGGCAGCGGTGTAGAACATGTCGAAGATCTTGCTGCGCTCTTCTTCGGGAATCCCCGGGCCCTCGTCGCTGACCGCGAAGAACAGTTCACCCTCGGCGGTGCCGGCGCGGATCTGCAGACGGCCATGGGCAGGAGAAAATCGCGCGGCGTTTTCCATGACGTTGACCAGGGCCTGCTCGATCAACGCCGCATGCACGTAGAGCAAGGGCAGTTCATCCGGTACCTGGGTGCTGACCTGCAACGGTGCCAGTACCGCTCGCAGCCGGTTCAGCGCGCTGCCGACGATATCCGCTGGCGCCACCCAGTCCCGCGCCAGTTTCAGCGCGCCGTGGCCCAGGCGGGTCATATCCAGCAGGTTCTGGATATAGCGGTCAAGCCGCTCGGCCTCGTCGCGGGTGCCCTCCAGCAACTCCACACGGTCGGCCAGCGGGATCGCCTCGCCCAGGGCCAGCAGGCTGTCGATACTGCCACGCATCGAGGTCAAGGGCGTGCGCAGGTCATGGGACACCGAGGCCAGCAAGGCGCTGCGCAATTGCTCGGTTTCCCCATGCAGACGCGCCGCCTCCAGATCGTCGGCCAAGCGTGCCCGCGCCAGGGCCTGGGCCAGTGGCTGGCTCAGCGCGGTCAACAGGCGACGGCGCTGGCCGGTCAATGACTGGCCCTCGCGGGGACGCACGCCGAGCAGCGCCAGCGGGCCGTCCTCCACCGACAACGGCCACCACCACCAGCGCCCGAACGGCAAGGTACCGGTGCCCATCCCGGCCGGCTGGTCGTGCTGCCAGGCCCAATCGGCGGCGGCGCGCTCGGCCTCGGAAAAGCTCAATGCGCCACCGCTCTCGATCTTCCAGCCACCCTGGCCGTCACGGTTGAACAGGCACAGCTCCAGCTCTTCCCAACCGCTGAGGTGCTGCGAAGCCGCACTGATCACCGCCTGGCGGTCGGTGGCGGCGGTCAGCTTGCGCGACAGGTCGAGCAGTTCGCTGGTTTCCTCCTGGGTATCGCGCAGGGCCTGCAACTGCCGGCGCTGGCGAGCGGCCAGGTTGCCGGTCAGCGCCGCCATCATCAGGAAGAACAGCAGCGTCAGCACATCCTCTTCGCGCTGGATCTCGAAGGAAAAGTTCGGCGGAATGAACAGGAAGTCATAGGTCAGGAATGACAGCACCGCACAGGCCAGGGCCGGCCCCAGGCTGCTGCGCACCGCCACCAGCAGCACTGCGGCCAGAAACACCAGGGAGATGTTCGGCAACGGCAGGACACTGGCCACGCCCCAGGCCAGGGCGCTGGCCAATACTGTCGCCAGCAGTGCCAGCAGGTAGTCGGTCCAGACGACCGCATGGGGTTCACGGGCACGGGGCTGACGTTGCTCCTCCTGGCTGTCGAGGACGTTGATTTCCAGCCCGCGGGCATTGCGCAACAGCCGCGCGGCCAGCCCGCCACCGAACAACCGGCGACGCAGGCGTTGGCGCGACTGGCCGACCAGCACCAGGCTGGCACGACGCTCGGCGGCGTGCTGGATCAGGGTCTTGGCCACCTCGCCGGCCCGCAGCAGCACCACTTCGCCGCCCAGTCGCTCGGCCAGTTGCTGGGCGCTCTGCAGGCGCAGTCGCGACTGTTCGTCACGGCTGCTGCCGTTGTCCACATGGACCAGGCTCCAGGGCAGGTGCCGACGCTGGGCCACCCGGCTGGCATGGCGCACCAGGCGCTCGGCCTGGGCATCGCCATCCACGCCCACCAGCAGGCGCCCGCGAATCGCCGGCGCATCCTGGCCGAGGGAGCGGTAGCCAAGGGTCAGGTCATTGTCGACCTGCGCGGCAGCGGTCTGCATCGCCAATTCGCGCAGGGCGGTGAGGTTGGTCTGGGTGAAGAATGCATCGATCGCCGCCCGCGCCTGTTCCGGCACGTAGACCTTGCCGTCGCGCAGGCGCTCGAGCAGTTCCCGTGGCGGCAGGTCGATCAGCAGCAGTTCGTCGGCCTCCTGCAGGACCCAGTCGGGCAGGGTCTCGCGCACCTGCACGCCGGTGATACCGCGTACCTGGTCGTTGAGGCTTTCCAGGTGCTGGACGTTGACCGTGGTGAACACGTCGATGCCGGCGGCCAGCAGTTCCTGAACATCCTGCCAGCGTTTCAGATGTCGGCTGCCGGGTGCATTACTGTGGGCCAGCTCATCGACCAGCACCAGTTTCGGCCGGGCCCTGAGCAGGCCGTCGAGGTCCATTTCCTCAAGCAGCACGCCACGGTACTCGGACCGCACCAGGGGCAGTTGCGGCAACCCCGAGAGCAGCGCCTCGGTCTCCGCCCGACCATGGGTCTCCACTACGCCGGCCAGTACTTTCACGCCCTGGCGCAGTTGCGTGTGGGCCGCCTGCAGCATCGCATAGGTCTTGCCCACGCCCGGGGCGGCACCGAGAAACACCTTGAGCCGGCCACGACCGGTCCGGGGCAGTTCGGCGAGCAGCGCGTCGGCGCGGCCTGAATCACTCATGTACTGGGTTCCCACTGATAGAACTGGCCCCGATGCGGGGATTTCATGGATTTGAGCAGGCCTTGAGGGCCTGTTCGCGGGCAAGCCACGCTCCTAGAGGAATCACCGCACTTTTACCTGGGAGCATGCTTACTTCGAGATATCGGCCAGCGCCGCATTCAATGCAAGCACATTGACCACCGGCGGGCCAATCAGCGGCTGCTCGATATGCGCTTCCAGCAGTTTTTCCACGGTCGCCGCCGGCAGGTTGCGCGCCTGCGCCACCCGTGCCAGTTGATAGCGAACCGCAGCCGGTGGCAAGTGCGGATCGAGGCCGCTGCCGGAAGTGGTCAGCAACGCCAGCGGCACCGGCCCCTGGCCGGGCACGACCTGCTTGGCCGCATCGTCGAAAATCCGTGTCGCCAGTGCCGGGTTGCCCGGCGACAGGTTGCTCGCGCCACTGGATACCGTGGCAAAGGCCCCGGCCGACGGCCGTGGGTGAAACCAGGCATCGCCGGTGAAATCCTGGGCGATCAACGACGAGCCGCGGACCTTGCCGTCGGCATCGACCAGCAGGCTGCCGTTGGCCTGGTCGGGGAAAACGGCCTGGGCCACGCCGGTGACCACCAGGGGGTAGGCGATGCCGGTGATCAGGGTCATCAGGGCCAACAGGCTCAGGGCTGGGCGCCATACGCTAGACATGTTCAGTTCCTCGATTCGGGTGATGCGGTGATGGGTCCGGTGTGCTGATGCGTGGGCAAGCCCGCTCCCACAATGGAGCGGGCTGCATGAGCTACACCAGGTGCAGCGCGGTCAACAGCAGGTCGATGGCCTTGATGCCCACGAACGGCACCAGGATTCCGCCCAGGCCATAGATCAGCAGGTTGCGCCGCAACAGGTGCGCGGCACTCGCCGCCTGGACCCGCACGCCACGCAGCGCCAGCGGGATCAGCACGACGATGATCAGGGCGTTGAAGACGATGGCCGACAGGATCGCGCTCTGCGGACTGGCCAACTGCATGATGTTGAGCACCCCGAGCTGTGGATAGATCGCCGCGAACAGCGCCGGCAGGATCGCGAAGTACTTGGCCACGTCGTTGGCGATCGAGAAAGTGGTCAGCGCACCACGGGTCACCAGCAATTCCTTGCCGATCTGCACCACATCCAGCAGCTTGGTCGGATCGCTGTCGAGGTCGACCATGTTCGCCGCTTCCCGCGCCGCCTGGGTACCATCGTTCATCGCCATGCCGACGTCGGCCTGGGCCAGCGCCGGGGCATCGTTGGCACCGTCGCCGCACATCGCGACCAGGCGCCCATCGTTCTGCTCAAGGCGGATCCGCGCCAGTTTCTTCTCCGGCGTGGCCTCGGCCAGCACGTCGTCGACGCCGGCCTCGGCAGCGATCGCCGCCGCCGTCAGCGGGTTGTCGCCGGTGACCATGACGGTGCGGATACCCAGCTTGCGCAGTTCGGCAAAACGCTCGCGGATGCCTGGCTTGACCACGTCCTTGAGGTGAATGGCCCCCAGCAGCTTGCCTTCGGCGCAGACCAGCAGGGGCGTGCCACCACTCTGGGCGATCCGGTCGATCTCCCGGGACAGCGCCGGCTGCAGGTCGGCGCGCTTCTGGCCGAGGAACGCCAGCAGCGAATCCACCGCGCCCTTGCGATACACCCGGCCCTGATGGTCGACACCCGACAGCCGGGTCTCGGCACTGAACGGTACCGCGGTCAGCTCGGCAGCCGCCGGCTCCGTCTGTGGATAAAGGTCACGCAGGTATTCGACGATGGACTTGCCTTCGGCGGTCTCGTCGGCCAGCGATGCCAGCAGGGCCCCTCGGCCAGTTCACGAACCGGCACGCCGGGCGCCGGGTGGATCGCCGAGCAGCGGCGGTTACCGAAGGTGATGGTGCCGGTCTTGTCCAGCAGCAGCACGTGCACATCGCCGGCGGCCTCCACCGCACGGCCGGATTTGGCGATCACGTTCAGGCGAACCAGGCGATCCATCCCGGCGATACCGATAGCCGACAGCAGGCCGCCGATGGTGGTCGGGATCAGCGTCACCAGCAGCGCCACCAGGAACACCAGCGGCAGGCTGCCACCGGCGAAGTGGGCGAACGGCTGCAGGGTCACCACTACCAGCAGGAAGATCAGGGTCAGGCCGATCAGCAGGATGTCCAGCGCGACTTCGTTGGGCGTCTTCTGCCGCTTGGCGCCTTCCACCAGGGCGATCATGCGGTCCAGGGTCGACTCGCCGGGGTTGCTGGTGATGCGCACCAGCAACCAGTCGGAGACCAGCCGAGTGTTGCCGGTCACCGCCGAACGGTCGCCGCCGGACTCGCGGATCACCGGCGCCGACTCACCGGTGATCGCCGCCTCGTTGACCGCGGCGATACCTTCGATCACCTCGCCGTCGCCGGGAATCATTTCGCCGGCTTCGACCCGAACCACATCGCCCTTGCGCAGGCTGCTGGCGGGCACCACCTGGAAGCTGTTGTCGGCCTTGCGCCGCCGGGCGCTCAAGCCCTCGCTGCCGGCCTTGAGGCTGTCGGCGCGGGCCTTGCCACGGCCTTCGGCCAGGGCCTCGGCGAAGTTGGCGAAGAGCACGGTGAACCACAGCCAGATGGCGATCTGCACCGCGACGAAGGTCGGTACGGCGCTGTTGGGGACCAGGCAGAGGACGGTGGTCAGCACCGCCGTCAGCTCCACCACCAGCATCACCGGCGCCCGCTGCAACTGGCGCGGATCGAGCTTGACGAAGGCTTGCACCAGCGCCGGCCGCCACAGGTCGGCGACGGTGGTCCTGGGCTGTTCGACGACAGCCGGTTTTGTTGCGGGAAGCGGCATGTTCATCATCAGGTCCTCAATTCTTCAATCCGGTCACAGCCAGGCTCAGGTGATCCGCGATCGGTCCCAGGGCCAGGGTCGGCAGGAACGTCAGGCCACCGACCAGCAGGATGGTCACGGTCAGCAGGGTGACGAACAGCGGGCCGTGGGTCGGGAAACTGTTCTGGCCGACCGGTACGGTTTTCTTCATCGCCAGGCTGCCGGCCAGGGCCAGTACCGGCAGGATGTAGCCGAAGCGGCCGAGCAGCATGCTCAGGCCCAGCATCAGGTTGTGGAACGCGGTGTTGCCGCTGAAACCACCGAACGCCGAACCGTTGTTGGCACTGGCCGAGGTGTAGGCGTACAGCAGCTGGCTGAAACCGTGGGCGCCGGGGTTGCTGACCGCTCCGGCCGGGCCGGGCAGACTGGCGGCGATCGCCCCCAGCACCAGGGTGCCGACCGGCATCACCAGCAGAGTCACCACCAGCAGTTGCACCTCCCGAGCCTGGAGTTTCTTGCCCAGGTATTCCGGGGTCCGGCCGATCATCAGGCCGGCGAGGAACACTGCGATCAGCACGTTCAGCAACATGCCGTAGAGCCCCGCGCCGACGCCGCCGAAGATCACTTCGCCGACCATCATGTTGACCAGCGCGACCATGCCGCTCAGCGGGTTGAGGCTGTCATGCATGGCGTTGACCGAACCGTTGGAGGCGGCGGTGGTGGTCACGGCCCAGAGCACGCTGCCGGTGGTGCCGAAGCGGGTCTCCTTGCCTTCCAGCGGCGCGGTCTGTTCCACCACCGGATTGTTCAGCGTCGGGTTCGGCTGGTACTCGGCATACAGCGAGACCGCACCGCCGATCAGCAGCAGGGCCAGCATGCAGCCCAGGATCGCGCGGCTCTGGCGCAGGTCCTTGACGTAGTGCCCGAAGGTGAACACCAGCGCTGCCGGAATCAGGATGATCGCCGCCAGTTCGAACAGGTCGCTCCAGGCCGTCGGGTTCTCGAACGGGTGCGCCGAGTTGACGCCGAAGAAGCCACCGCCGTTGGTGCCCAACTGCTTGATGGCGATCTGGCTGGCGGCCGGGCCGAGCGGAATCACCTGGTCGGCGCCCTGCAGGGTCACGGCATTGACGTAGTGGGCGAAGGTCTGCGGCACGCCCTGCCAGACCAGGAACAGCGCCAGCAGCAGGCACAGCGGCAACAGGCCGTAGAGGGTGGCGCGGGTCATGTCGACCCAGAAGTTGCCCAGGGTCGACGCCGAGCGCCGGGCGATGCCGCGGCACAGCGCGACCAGCACGGCCAGGCCGGTGGCGGCGCTGACGAAGTTCTGCACGGTCAGGCCGACCATCTGGCTCAGGTAGCTGAGGGAGGCCTCGCCGCTGTAGTTCTGCCAGTTGGTGTTGGACATGAAACTGACCGCGGTGTTGAACGCCAGCGTCCACTCCTGGCCCGGCAGATTCTGCGGGTTGAGCGGCAGGTACTGCTGCAGTTGCAGGATGGCGAACAGCAGCACGAAACCGGCGAAGTTGAAGGCCAGTACCGCCAGGGTGTATTTCTGCCAGCTCTGCTCGGTCTTTTCATCCACCCCGGACAGCCGATAGCAGACCCGCTCCACCGGCCCCAGAAGCGGAGTCAGCCAGGTGCGCCGGCCTTCCATGACGTTGTAGTAGAACCGCCCCAGTGCGGGCGCCGGCAGCAGTACCAGCGCCAGGAATGCCAGGATCAGCCAATAGTCGTAACCATGCATAACCGCCGCTCCTAGTTCCGATCCGCGCCCAACAGCGCAACCAGTAGATAGATGAACAGCGCCACCGCCAGCAGCAGTGACACTCCGTCCAGAATGCCCATGGGATTTCTCCGTGATACGGCGATCGCCGCGTGTGGAGGCATTGTCGGAAGGAAGCCCGTAAAGGAACGAGAGCGACGCCCGGGTCGATACGTAAAGAAGGCGTAAAGAGTCAATTTACACAGGCGTTACGCCCTAGAATCCCCGGGCCGCTGACCTGGCGCCGATGCCGGCAGGGGGTTTGGGTGCCCACCGATTTGTGTCGAACTCGTTACATAACCGACAACCAGTCAACATGCGGCGCCTGTAGCTTCCTGCCGCAGCTACACTTGAAATGGATACCCCGCCTGCGGGCCGGGCACTCCCGACGTGCAACAACCTCGCGCAGCGCTTGGCGTTTCGCGGCTTTACCGGCAGATAATCACACGCATGCAGAACACTCCCGCCTCTCTGGCCGATGTCAACAAACCGCTATCGCCGGGCGATGACAAACGCTGGAATGTCCGCGCGCTGATCGTCGACGACGATATTCCGATCCGTGAACTGCTGATCGACTATCTCGCCCGCTTCAGTATCCAGGCGGTCGGCGTGACCGACGGCGCGGCGATGCGCCAGGCCATGCAACTGGAAACCTTCGATGTGGTGGTCCTGGACCTGATGCTGCCTGGCGAGGACGGCCTGTCGCTGTGCCGCTGGCTACGCTCCGAATCGGACATCCCGATCCTGATGCTGACCGCCCGCTGCGAACCCACCGACCGCATCATCGGCCTGGAACTGGGCGCCGACGACTACATGGCCAAGCCGTTCGAGCCGCGGGAACTGGTGGCGCGCATCCAGACCATCCTGCGCCGCGTGCGCGACGACCGTACCGAACAGCGGGCCAATATCCGTTTCGACAACTGGCGCCTGAACAGCGTGCTGCGCCAGCTGATCGCCGACGATGGCCTGGTGGTGCCGCTGTCCAATGCCGAGTTCCGCCTGCTGTGGGTGTTCATCGAACGTCCGCGGCGGGTGCTGAGTCGCGAGCAGTTGCTCGACGCCGCCCGGGGTCGCTCGATCGAAGCCTTCGACCGCAGTATCGACCTGCTGGTCTCGCGGCTGCGGCAGAAGCTCGGCGACGATCCGAAATCGCCCCAACTGATCAAGACCGTACGCGGTGAAGGCTACCTGTTCGACGCGCGAGACATCGGTTGATGCGCCCCCGCTTCAACACGCTGTTCGGCCGCCTGTTCGGCGTGTTGCTGCTGGCCATCGTCCTGGCCCACCTGCTGGCCTTTCTCTGGTTCCATCATTACGGTGGCGGCCCGCCACCGCCGCCGCCCCCAATGGACATGGCGCAGAACTTCGATCCGCGCCTCGGGCCGCCGCCATCGCATTTTCGTCACCCGCCGCGCCCGTGGTTTGGCGGCCCGCTGGTGCCTTTGACTTTTCAACTCGTGGCCCTGGTGATTGCCGCCTGGTACGGTGCCAAGCTGCTTTCACGGCCGATCCAGCGTCTGAGCGAGGCGGCCGAGCGCCTGAGCGAAGACCTCAACAGCCCGCCACTGGATGAAACCGGCCCGCAGGAAGCCCGTCAGGCCGCCGCCACCTTCAACCTGATGCAACAGCGTATCCGTGAGCAGGTGCAGCAGCGTGGCCGCATGCTCGGTGCGGTGTCCCACGACCTGCGCACGCCACTGTCACGCCTCAAGCTGCGCCTGGAGCAGATCGATGACGTGAAGCTGCAGGCGCAGATGCGCCAGGACCTGAACGACATGATCGGCATGCTCGACGCCACCCTCAGCTACCTGCACGAACAACGCACCAGCGAAGCCATGCAGTGGATGGACGTGCAGGCCCTGGTCGAGTCCCTGTGCGAGAACGCCCAGGACCAGGGCGCCCAGGTCCGAGCCAGCGGTCATTGCGCGCCACTGCTGGTGCAGCCGATGGCCTTGCGCTCCTGCCTGAACAACCTGATGGACAATGCCCTGCGCTACGCCGGCGACGCCCTGATCACCCTGGAGGACAGCCGGCGGCAGTTGATCATCCGGGTCATCGATCACGGCCCCGGCATCGCCGCCGACAAGCGCGAAGCGGTGTTCGAACCGTTCTATCGTCTGGAAGGTTCGCGCAACCGCAACTCCGGTGGCGTCGGCCTGGGCATGACCATCGCCCGGGAAGCCGCGCAACGCCTGGGCGGTGACTTGATCCTCGAGGAAACCGCCGGTGGCGGCCTGACCGCCGTGGTCACCCTGCCCCGCGCCTGATCGCTCTGTGTACCCACCGGTACAAAGCCCACATACCCTCGATACCTGTCCTTGGGAGCCTGCATGAGCCGGTGCACCGCCACCGGCCTTGCCAACACTTAGGGAGTGAGCACCATGATCGGTAGCGTCAGCAGTCTACTGAGCTACGTCGGCTACAACAGCACGACGACGGCCACGCAACGCCAGCAACAATTCCAGAAGCAACTGCTCGCCAAGCTCGATACCAACGGCGACGGTTCCATCAGCCAGGACGAACTGAACAGCGCCCTGTCGAAGGATGGCGACAACAAGCTGCTCACTGACCTGAGCCAGAATTTCACCTCACTCGACAGCGACGGCAGCGGCGGTATCAGCGTTGACGAACTGGCCGCACTCAAGCGCCCGGAACATGGCGATCGCGCACCTGACACCAGGCTGGCCGATGCCCTGCTCAAAGCCCTCGACACCAATGACGACGGTACCGTCAGCAACGACGAACTGAATACCGGCCTGACCAATACCGGCATCAACGCCGACAGTTCTTCGCTGCTCTCCTCCCTGGACAAGGATTCGAGCGGCAGCCTCAGCGTCGACGAACTGGCCGCAGCCTTCGCCCCGCCTCCGCCGCCGGCGCAACTGTCGAGCAGCCAGCTGTTCAGCCAGTTGGACACCGATGGCGATGGCAGCATCAGCCAGGCTGAACTGGCCAGCGCGCTGCAGGGCACCACCGACAGCTGTGCGACCAACACCGCCAGCAGCGCCGTCACAACGGCCAGTACCAGCAACACGGCCAGCGCCATGCTGCTCCAGGCCCTGGCCGACGCCAGCGGCACCCGCACCACCACCCAGACGGCCCAGGACAATATCACCGAGGCCCTCAGCCGGTTGCTGGTCAACCTCAACACCCAGTATCAGAACCGTAATACCGTGACGGCGACCAGCAGCACTGCGGCAGCGGCCTGATCCTGCGGTAATGGGAGATGCGGGGGTGCCTGAAAGTGCCGCGCCTATCTCACCGCCGCCTTCGCGGGCAAGCCTCGCTCCTACAGAGTTTCAGGCTGTGTACGAAATTGTTTGAAACGCAGGTTAGGCAAGGCGAAAACCGGCGAGGAACGCCCGGGGTCGCGCCCGACTTGACTGGTTGTCAATGAGCATTCCGAGCCGGTTTTTAACGCCGCATAACCAAGTTTCAAGCGATTTCGTACATAGCCTATGTCGTGCACAGAACAGGTGTGCGACACAAGCTCTGCAGGAACGAGGCTTGCCCGCGAAGAGGCCCGTGAGGCTCGGGCAACCCCGGAAGCCCCCAGCCATGAATGTCAGGTCTTCTCTTCGCGCCGCCCCTGGCTCGCACTCCAGTCCAGCAACAGGCTGTAGGCCACCGCCAGCAGGGTCGGTCCGATGAACAGGCCGATGAAACCGAAGCTGATCAACCCGCCGAAGACGCCCAGCAACACCACCACCAACGGCAGGTTGCCACCACGGCTGATCAGGTACGGCTTGAGCACGTTGTCCACGCCACTGACGATGAACGTGCCCCAGATGCCCAGGAACACCGCCATGCCGTACTCGCCCTTCCATACCAGCCAGCCCGTGGCCGGAATCCATATCAGTGGCGGCCCCATGGGAATCAGGCTGAGCAGGAAGGTGGCCAGCCCCAGCACCAGCGCGCCGGGCACTCCGGCGATCAGGAAACCGATCAGCGCCAGCACGGCCTGGGCGGCCGCCGTGCCGATCACCCCGTTGACCACCCGCTGCACGGTGCCGGCCACCAGTTCCTGGTAGTAGCCGGCCCGCTCGCCGATCAGCCGTTCCAGCAGGCTGAGCACGAACGTCGCCAGCCGCGGGCCATCCCGATAGAAAAAGAACACGAAGAGGATGCTCAGGGTCAGTTCGAGAATCCCGCCACCGATCTGCGCGCTGCGCGCCAGCAGCCAGTTGCCGACCTGCCCCAGGTAGGGCTTGACCGCCACCATCAGGGCCGCTCCTTGCTGGTCGACGGTGTTCCAGAAGCCCACCAGGCGCTCGCCGACGATCGGCACTCCCGCCAGCCAGGCCGGCGCCTCGGGCAGACCATCGACCTGCACGTCCTTGACGAAGCTCACCGCATCACGCACATGGTCCGCCAGGTTGAGCCCCAGCCACACCAGCGGCGCGGCCACCAGCACCGTCCAACCGAGGGTCAGCAGGCCGGCGGCCAATGACTCACGCCCACCCAGCAGGCGCGTCAGCAACAGCATCAGCGGCCAACTGGCAAAGGCCAGCACCGCGCCCCAGAACAGCGCCGACCAGAACGGCGCCATCACCCACAGGCTGGCCCCAAACAGCACCAGGAGCAGTATCTGCACCAACAGCCGATCATTATTGAGCATGGGGATTCCACAAAGAGGTCAGAAAGGAAAGCTTAGGCGAACCCACAAGCGTGCGTTCGCCCCTGCCGCGACTATCGCAACAGCTCCAGGTGCAGGCCGGCGCTCCTGCTGTCGCCCAGTTCCAGCCGCGACGCCCTAACGCCAGCGGCCACCAGCGCCTGGCGCCAGGCTTCGGCGGAGCTGCCCGAGAGGCTGATGCGGGAGGTGGTGTCGAGGTTAAGGCCCCGTGATATCAGGGTGATCCAGATGGCCTGCGGCTCAGCGGGCAACTTCGGCAGGTCGAGCTTGCCGGTGTCGCGCAACTCGCGCGCCAGGGTCGCCGAGGTCGGCAGCAACTCGCCCAGCGGCGCGTTCGCGGCAAACTGCTCGACATGCAGGTAGGCCCGCCGATTGCCGCGGGTGATGCTGTACAGGACCATCAGCGAATCATCCTGGGGCGCCGCCAGGCGCAACAGCAGATAGGCTTGCTGATCATCGGCCCCGGACAGCAGCGGATTGCCGAAGACCTCGTTGGCCCACAGGCTGTTCTCGCCGCAATCGCGGGCCTGGCACCAGAACAGCAACTGCGCGCCCTCCTTCTGCAAGGCCTCGCGCGCCGCGGTAAAGGCCTCGTTGGCCGAGTGTTCCGGCGGCAGCTCGTAGGTCACCGAGGTCATCTGCCCGCGGGCATTGACCTGGCCCTCGCTGCGCAACCGGTTGCTGATCTTGCGGATCGAGCCCTGTGGATAAATGCGTTCCAGCTCCGTCGGGGCCCGGTAGTCGACGATTTGCGCGTCGGCCAGGCGCGGCACCAGCGGCAGGTCATGACTGCCGGGTACGTCGGCGGCCAGCAGCACGCCACTGAAACAGGCCAGGCCGAGCGCCCCGGCCAGGGTTGTGGATAACTTCATCGGATCGGCAGCGCCTGAACATGGGGCACGGATGCCGGGACGGGACGACACGAAGTCGCGGCGTTAGCGAGGTCTGGCATGGTTGTCTCCCTTTCAACCCGCCAAGCCTCGACAGTTGCCGGGCGCAAGTCAAGGCATGGCGAAGAAGCGATTGAAACAGTCTGCAACAAGGGCCGCCCCGGCCTCGTCGTTCAGGTGCAGGTGATGACCGCCGGGCAGCACCTGTTGCTTGAAGGGTAGCTGCTCCAGCAGGCTGCGGTGCTGGGCCAGCATGCCGTCCGCGGCCACCACCAGTTGCGCCGGGCACGCCACCCGGCGCACGAAGGCCATGGCCTGCTCCTCGGTCAGGCGCAGGGGCGAGGGCAGGGTCAGACGGCTGTCGCTGCGCCAGGTGTAGCCTCCCGGAACCGGCATCAGGCCACGCTGGGCCAGCAGCTCGGCAGCCTCGCGACTGACCGCCACCAGCCCCTTCATCCGTGCCTCGACGGCCTGGTCCAGGCTCGGGTGCACCGACTTGCGCTTGTCCTGCAGCCGCAACTGCGCCTGCAGGGCCATGCCCAGGCGCTCGGCTGCGCTTTCGCCATTGGCGGTCGGCGGGATCACACCGTCGATCAGCGCCAGGTGCGAAACCCGCTCCGGCAAGGCGCCGGCCAGCACCACCGAGACAATCGCGCCGAGGGAATGCCCGAGCAGGGCGAAACGCTGCCAACCCAGTTGCTCGGCCACCTGCAACACGTCATGCACATAGTCCCAGAGCGCATAACCGGCACCGATCGGGCGATGCCCGGAGTGCCCGTGACCGGCCATGTCGAGAGCGACGATGCGCAGCCCCTTCAGCTTCGGCGCCAGGCGGGCGAAGCTGTTGGCGTTGTCCAGCCAGCCGTGCAGGGCGATCACCGGCAGCCCGTCTTCAGGGCCGAACAGATGGGCCGCCAACTCGATATGCGGCAGGCTCAGGCGCACTTCCTCGACCGCCGTGCTCATGGCTGCCGACCTTCGCCGGCACGCCGCTGCCAGCGGGCGAAGATGTCCTTGAGCAGTTGCGCGGTGTCTTGCGGGCGTTCCAGCGGAAACATGTGGCCTCCCGGCATGCTCAGGGATTCGCCCTGGGGCAGGCGCCCCACGGTGCGGGTGTGATGGCGCATCACCACGCGACTCGAACGGCCGCGGACCACCGCCAACGGCACCTGCAGATGCCGGGCCAGGCCCGGGCTGGTGTGGGGCACGCCGCGATAGATGCGGATTTCGGTGTCCGGATCGAAGCTCAACCGCAGGCGACCGTTCTCGGCACGCAGGCCATGTTGCAGGTAGGCGTCGAAACAGTCCGGGTCGAACCCGCGAAACAGGGTCTTGCCGGCGAAGTACTGGCGAGCCGTTTCCAGGTCGCTGAACTCCTCGCGCCGGCCCAGGGTGCGCCCGGCCGGGGTCAGCCGGTCGATGAAGCCGAAACGCTTGGCCGCGCGGATCACCCACTGGTCGGTGCGGGTCAGCACCGGCGAGTCGAGCATCACCAGCCCCTTGTACAGTTGCGGCCGCCGCAGCGCCGCATGCAGGTGCAGCACGCCACCGAGGGAGTGACCGACGCCCCAGACCGGGCCGGGCTGCCGTTCGAGGTGGTGGATCAGTTCGTCGACCAGGTTGCGCCAGTTGTCGTCCACCGGGAAACGCGGGTCGTGGGCATGCTGTTGCAGATGGGCAACCTCATACTCCGGCGCCAGGGCGGCGAACAGCTTGCCGTAGGTGCCCGAGGGAAAACCGTTGGCGTGGGCGAAGAACACGTGCTGCGACATACCGGAACCATTTCATGAAAAACAGGCGTTCATTGTCGACAGGACGCCCGCCGCCAGCAATGACCGTAACTGCCAGGAATGATGACAGTCCGGTCAAGCCTATGGCGCCGCTCAGCGGCTCGGCGGGGTCTGGCCCAAAGGCACCACGGCCATGGTCAGGCGCGAGACGCAGTTGGTCTTGCCGTCGTCGCCGCTCAGGCGAATGTCCCAGACGTGGGTACTGCGGCCGATGTGGATCGCTTTCGCCACCGCCGTCACGCGCCCGCTGCGCACGCCACGCAGGTGGTTGGCGTTGATTTCCAGGCCCACGCAGTAGTACTGGCTGGTATCGACGCACAGGTAGCTGGCCATCGAACCGACGGTCTCGGCCAACACCACCGAGGCACCGCCATGCAGCAGGCCGAATGGCTGGTGAGTGCGGTGGTCGACCACCATGCTGGCGGTCAGCGACTGGTCGTCGAAGGACTCGAAGCGAATGTCCAGCACTTCGCTGATGGTGTTCTTCGCCGAGGCGTTGAGTTGGTCGATATCTGGAACGGTGCGCCACAAGGCCATCTTGCAATCCCTCTGTTCTTGTTTGTCATTCCTGCCACAGTACCGGTTGCCCGTGCTCGCTCCAGACCTGGAAACGCGGGCCGTAGCGTTGCTCGATCACCGGCCGCCGGATCTTCAGCGTGGGCGTGAGAAAACCGTTTTCAACCGCCCAACTATCTTTCACCACCACCAGCGCGCGCAAGCGCTGATGCTTGTCGAGGGTCTGGTTGACCTCCTCCAGCAGGGCCGCGAGCCCCGCCTGCAGGTTCGCCCGCGACGCCTGGGCGGCGCTGGCCGAGAGCACGCAGAGCCCCAGCGGCGCCGGCAGGCCATCGCCGACCACGCAGACCTGCTCGAGCCAGGCATTGGCCGCCAGGCGGTTCTCGATCGGCGCCGGCGCGACATATTTGCCCTTGCTGGTCTTGAAGATCTCCTTGAGCCGTCCGGTCAGGCGCAGGTTGCCACCGGCATCCTGCTCGCCCTTGTCGCCAGTACGCAGAAAACCGTCGGCGGTGAGGGCCTCGGCGGTTTTCTGCGGTTCCTTGTAGTAGCCGAGCATGGTCGCCCCGCTGCGTACCAGCACCTCGCCCTGCTCGTCGATACGCACCTCGACGCCCGGGCACGCCTCGCCGATCCATCCCGGCAGATGCCGGCCCACCCGGCAGATATGCGAGTAACCGCTGTTCTCGGTCATGCCATAGACTTCGAGCACCTCAAGCCCCAGGCGCCGATACCAGTGCAACAGCTCACGGGGTACCGGTGCCGCACCGGACAGCGCAATGCGCAGGGCATCGAGCCCCAGCCCGGCCAGCACCTTGTGCCCGATCCGCCGCCCGAGCAGCGGCAGGCGCAACAGGAAATCCAGGCGCGCCGGGGCGACCTTTTCGTAGACGCCCATCTGGAACTTGCTCCAGATCCGCGGCACGCCAAACATCGCCGTAGGCCGCGCACGTCGCAGGTCGACCAGGAAGGTTTCCAGGCTTTCGGCGAAAAATATCGTCTGCCCGGTGAAGATCGACGCCAGCTCGACGAACATCCGCTCGGCCACATGGCACAGTGGCAGGTAGGACAGCACCCGGTCGCCCTCCCCAGGCCGAACAGGCCGACGGCGTTGTTGGCAGCAAATGACAGCGTCGCGAAGCTGTGCATCACGCCCTTGGGCTGACCGGTGGTACCGGAGGTGTAGATCACCGTCGCCAGTCGCTGCGCGGCGGGTCGCGGATCGTCCTGGATCGGCGGGCAGGCCTGCAGGTCGCTCCAGCGGAAGTCGAACGCCCCCGGCGGACACAGCGGCAGGCTGATGGTCGGCAGGCCGGGCCTGACCCCGGCCGACATGCCTGGCCAGTCGTCGAGTTTGCCGATGAACGCCAGCGCGACCTCGGCGTGTTCGAGCACCTGGGCGACGGAGTCCGCGGTCAGGTTGGGATACAGCGGTACCGAGACATGCCCGGCCATCCAGATCGCCAGGTCGGCAATGATCCAGTGGGCACAGTTCTTCGAAATGATCGCCACATGACTGCCGGCTGGCAGTTCCCGGGACCGCAGCCAGTGGGCCGCACAGCGGGCCTGGTGGCCGACCTCGGACCAGCTCAGCGTCTGGACCTCGCCACCGCCGACCGGCTGGACCAGGTATGGCTGCCGGGGATGGCGAGCTTCGCGCTCGTAGAAGACTTCCAGCGGCAAACGAAAAGCGGCAGACATGAGACTCCCTCCCTTTTGTTTTTATTCCGGAGAAAACCAACCAAGCACTTGCTTGGCAGACTATTTCACGGGCGAGTCGCCGCTGCAACCCCAGCCCTTCATGCCAGGGGGCCGGACGATGCGAAACGGGGGTGGAATCTGATAGCCGGGTGGCTCGGGCTCGGGTCGAATTCCCGGTTTCCCAGCCCTTTACGAGGCGTTCATGTCGACGATAGGCAATCTCTTGCGAAGCTTCATTCCCTTGCGCGGCCGCCGCACGCCAGCAGGCCAGCCCCCACCCGCGACCGGGACGGAGCGCTACCGGCAGCCCTGGCCCGGACCATCCCCGGCGTCGGAGCCGTCAAGGATCGAAAGGGACATGACCCTGTTGGGGCTCAAGGATTCGCTGGACTCGGCGCGGGCCTTTCTCGGCGCCAGCCCGACCCTGCGCGCCTACCCCCTTGGCGGCTTGCTCGAGCTGATGGTGGCCAGCAGCCTGCGCTTTCCCAACATCCTGAGCAGTTGGGACGGTGTCCCGCTGGAGGGTGGCGGCCGGGTGTCGCTGCACGTGCAGAAGAAGCTGTTCGACCTGCGGGTGTCGACCACGCTGTCTCCGCCGCTGACCAAGGCCCTGAAGAACTGCGCCCTGAACATCGCGGCCAACCTCGACGGCAGCGCCACGGGACGGCTGCTCGACGATATCGACATTCGCCAGCCGTTCAAGGAATGGAACAAGCATGCGATCTGCCAGGTATTGCGCACCCTGCAGGTGACCAACGTCAACATGACCGGTGCCGACCTGAGTGGCGGCGACCTGGCCGGCGTGCGCTTCTTCGGCCAGTACCACGAGGCGAACTTCATGGCGGCCAACCTCAAGGGCGCCATGCTGTCGAGCGGGTTCAAGGGCAACAACTTCGAACATTGCGACCTGCGCCACGCCATGCTCTCGGGCTATTTCGAGCAGTGCAGCTTCAAGGGCGCGAAGGTCAACGCGGTGACCCTGAGACAGACCCGCAGCGAGCTGAACGGGGCCGTGCTGACTCCGTGAAGGCGTTCAGACGTGACGAACGCCGTTGAGCGTCATGGCCCCGGCCAGCGGCCAGTCCCCTTCCAGTTCCGCCAGGCTGGCGGTATTCATCGGTTGCGGGCTGCGCAGGTGGCCGGCCTCGAGCAGGCTGATCAGGCTGCCGACCAGGGGCTGGTGACTGACCAGCAACAGGTTGTCCGCCGTATCGAGCTGCTCCAGCACGCGGGCCGGATGATTGTCGGGGGTCAGCCAGGGCACGGTGATGATCGGTGGCTCGAAACCCAGCACGTCGCGCACCAGTTGCGCGGTCTGCTGGGCGCGCACATAGGGGCTGGCGTAGATCGCCGCCAGCGGCTGGCCGATCAGGTGCGCGGCACTGCGCAACACCTCCTGGCGCCCGTGGACAGTCAGGTTGCGCTCGGCGTCACTGCTCACCTGGGGCTCGGCCTGCCCATGGCGCAGCACCCAGAGCTTCACAGCCTGGGTTCCTCGTCACGCACCGGATGCGCTGCGGGCGGCACGCTGTGCGGGGCCTCGCCTTCCGGCGCGCGTGGGGCCGGCCAATCGGCGAACGGCCAGGGTTTCTGGTCGCTGTGAAAGGTGCCGAAACGGCCGATCTGGGCAAGGAACTGGCTGAGGCTGTCGCCGAAGTTCATCAGGTTGCCACTCGGCGCGCCGTAGAACAGCCGATAGGCCAGTTGGATCAGCACCACCGCGCCGAGGAGGAACTGCGCGACCTGCCAGACCAGCAGGAACACCAGCATCCACAGCACCCGCAGCACGATGGATTCATATTTGGCTTCGTTCATGTCTTGCTCCTGTTGCGTGGACTCAGTTGAAACCGCTGGTGGAAATGAAATCGACGTCGGTCTTCGGCTCGCCGCGCATCAGCAGGGCAATCACCTGCTCAAGCGTGCGGCCCTCGAACAGGATGGCATGCAGGCCGGCCACCAGCGGCATGTAGACGTTCAGTTCCTGGGCCTTGGCCTTGAGCACCTTGAGGGTGTTGACCCCTTCGGCCACCTCGCCCAGGCGGTTGACCGCCTCCTCCAGGCTCAGGCCCTGGCCGAGGGCGAAACCGACCTGGTAGTTGCGACTCTTGGGCGAGGAACAGGTCACGATCAGGTCGCCGACGCCGGCCAGGCCGAGGAAGGTCATCGGGTTGGCCCCCTGACTCACGGCGAACCGGGTCATCTCCGCCAGGGCCCGGGTGATCAGCATGCTCTTGGTGTTCTCGCCCATGCCCAGCGCCACCGCCATGCCGGCGATGATCGCGTAGACGTTCTTCAGCGCACCGCCCAGCTCGACACCAAAGCGGTCGGCACTGGCGTAGACACGGAAGGTGCTGCCGTGCAGGGCCGCCTGGACCCGGCTGCAGAGTGCTTCGTCCTCGCTGGCGACCACGGTGGCGGTCAGGGCATGCTCGGCCACTTCACGGGCCAGGTTCGGCCCGGACAACACACCGATCCGCGCCTGCGGGGCAATATCCGCAAGAATTTCGCTCATCAGCTTGAAGGTCTGCGGCTCGATGCCCTTGGTCAGGCTGACCAGCAGCTTGTCGCGCAGACGCTCGGCATGCTCGGCCAGCACGCTGCGCAGGGCACTGGATGGCAACGCGACGAAGAACAGCTCGCAACCGTCGAGCGTCGCGGCCAGGTCGGTCACCGGTTCGACCCCCGGGTGGATCCTGATGCCCTTGAGGTAGCGCGGATTCTCGCGATTGACACGAATGGCCTCGGCCTGTTCCGGGTCGCGCATCCATTGGCGCACCCGATGACCGTTCTCGGCCAGCAGATTGGCCACGGCGGTTCCGAAGCTCCCTCCCCCCAGGACCGCGATAGGGTGCTGTTCAGTCATATGCAATCCGTTTTTACCAATGGCGATGGCCGCATTATACGGAGCCACCGGGCGGCAGCCAGTCCCAAACGCATTCGGCACGCGACGCTCTGACGCGAGGATTTTTCCGCTTTCGCAGACGGAATGCAGGCTCTGTGCCATGGCAAACCCGTCCAGCTCGGTTAACATGGGCGGCTATTACCTGCGATCAAGGTTGATCCGTGTCTTCAGGCCCACCCTTTCACCGTTCCTCCGTCCTTCTGGCGCTGCTGTTCAGCACTCCCGTGCTGGCCGACGACCTGTTCCTGGAAAACCAGCCGCTGCCCGAGGTTTTGACCGCCACGCGGCTGAAACAATCCCCTGCGTCGGTCCCCGGCAGCATGACGGTGATCGACAACGAACTGATCAAGGCCAGCGGTGCCCGCGATATCGCCGAACTGCTGCGCCTGGTGCCGGGCATGATGGTCGGCTACACCAACGGCAACCAGGCGGCGATCAACTACCACGGCACCGATGCCAGCAATGCCCGGCGCATGCAGGTCCTGATCGACGGCCGCTCGGTGTATCGCGCAGGCCTGGCGACCGTGGACTGGAGCGACATTCCGGTGGCCATGGAGGATATCGAGCGCATCGAGGTCTTCAGGGGGCCGAACACCGTCAGCTATGGCGCCAATGCGCTGATGGCGGTGGTCAACATCCTGACCAAGTCGCCCGGCAGTACCCACGGTTCGCGGCTCAAGGTCACCCGTGGCGGGCGCGGCATCAATGACTGGTATGCCAGCCAAGGCGTGGGCTGGGACACCGGTGACCTGCGCCTGTCGATGTCCGGCCAGCAGGACGACGGTTTCGACAGCGATCGCATCGGTGCCGACTACCGCGACAGCCGACGCCTGAACCGCTTCAACCTGTCGGTCAGCCAGATGCTCAACGACAGCCAGAGCATCGACTGGCAGTTGAATGCGAAGGAAGGCACCAACCAGCGGCCCTACACCTACAAGGCGGTGTTTCCCGATATCCAGGAGGCCGGCAACAACTCCGACGTGGTGGCCAAGGACTACGCCGGTTCCCTGCGCTGGAACCTCGACCTCAGCCCGCAGCACAGCCTGTACGTACAGGGTTCGGCCCAGCACTGGGACCGCCAGCAGATCTGGCGCGCCTGTGATGCCAAGGTGTCGTTCAGCCCGCAATTGACCCAGTTGTGGCAGCTCAACCCCAACTACGCGGAAAACCTGGCGCGCCACATGACCAGCTACTCGGTCGGCAGCCCACCGCCCGGCAGCGCCAGTGAACAGGCCCTGGCCAACCAGGTACTGGACCAGTGGTTCAACCAGGGCGCCAATCAGTCGGTCTGCGGCGATATCGACCAGAGCACCCGCGAGACCCGCTACGACCTCGAATTGCAGGACACCCTGAGCCTGTCGGACAGCCTGCGCCTGGTCAGCGGCATGAACTATCGTTATGACCGGGCAGATTCCGAAACCTATTTCAACGGCACCCTCGACGACAACACCTGGCGCCTGTTCGGCCAGCTCGAGTGGCGGGCCAGCGAACACTGGCTGCTCCAGGGCGGCGCCATGTACGAATACACACAACTGACTGGCGACTCGCTGACCCCGCGCTTTGCCGTCAACTACCTGATCAACCCGCGCCATGGCCTGCGCGCGGTGTATTCGGAAGCCATCCGCTCGCCGGACATGTTCGAGAACAACGTCAACTGGAGCTACCGGGTGACCAACCTGGACTCACCGACCTACGGCCAGAACAGCGGCCAGTATTTCGTCAGGACCCGCGGCCCGGGCAACCTCGACAAGGAGCTGATGCGCTCGCGGGAGCTGGGCTACAACGGTTTCTTCGCGGATATCGGGCTGAACCTCGACGTGAAGCTGTTCTACGACGAAATCACCTCGATGGTCAGTACGCCCCTGCGCAACAACCAGTTCATCGCCAGCAATGCCAACAACGCACGCTTCACCGGCAGCGAAACCCAACTCGACTGGCGCCTGGGCAGCGCCGACCGGCTGCGCCTGACCTACGCCTATGTCGATGTGCAGGCCAGCAACCCTGCCGATGCCCAGTTCACCGCACGCAACAGCGGCTCGGCCGGCTGGATGCGCGACTGGGGCAAGGGCTGGTCAAGCTCGCTGTTCTACTATGGCGACGATGCGATCAACCGGTATCGTTTCGAGCGGGTCGACCTGCGTGTCGCCAAGCGCATTCCCTTGCACAGGGCCAGCCTGGAACTGGCCGGGGTGATGCAGCAGCGTCTGGACAACCAGCCCCTCACCTGGCCCGACAACAACTATGACCAGCGCCAGGTTCTCTACTTCAGCGCCGAGCTGGAATTCTGAGCATGAGCGAGTCACGGATGACACGGGGCTGCACGAGTTGGCTGCCAAAGCTGGCCGCGTGCCTGCTGGCCCTGCTGGTTTGCCACCCCCTGCCCCAGGCGCGGGCTGCCGATGTGCTGCTCACCGGCGTCGAGGACAGCCCCGGCGTACAGGGTTTCGCCAGCGCCCTGGCGCAGCAGCGCCCCGAGGACCAGGTGCGCTTCGTGCCTTTCGGCCAACTGCCGCCCCCGAGCAAGCTGCCAGCCGGCACGCGGCTGATCCTGCTCGACCCGCCCAGCCTCGACTGGCGCCTGGCCGACCACCAAGGCCCACCGACCCTGGTGCTGCGCATCAGCCGCCTGCAAGCGCGCCAGCGCCTGGGCGAGCAACAGCCGAGCCAGCTCAGCCTGCTCTGGAGCGACCCACCGCCCTGGCGGCAACTGCACCTGATCCGCGCCGTGCTGCCACAGGCGCGCCGGGTCGGCGTGCTGTACGACGCGGACAGCGAGTTCCTGCTCGGCGAACTGCGCCAGGCTGCCCGGCCGCTGGACCTGGAGATCGTCGCCGAGCGCTGGGACAACACCGCCGACAGCCGCCCGCTGCAGAACCTGTTGCGCAACAGCGATGTGCTGCTGGGGATCGACGATCCGACGCTGTACAACCCCAAGACCGCGAAAAACCTGCTGCTCAGCAGCTATGCTCGGCAACTGGCGCTGATCGGGCCGAACGCCGGCTTCGTCAGGGCCGGCAGCCTGGCCAGCAGCTACAGCGACCAGAACGACTGGCTGGCGATCCTCGACAGCCTGCTCGACAAGCCGCCCTCCAGTTGGCCGCGCGCACTCTATCCACCACGGTTCAAGGTACTGAGCAATCCACAGGTTGCCCGCTCGCTGAGCCTCGAGGTGATCGACGAAGCGTCCGTCGCCACCCGGCTGGCCGAAGGAGAACCCCACCCATGAATCTTCGCCGGCACTGGGGCATCAACGCCCGTACCCAGATGATCAGCCTCGGCCCGGCGCTGTTGCTGACCCTGCTGCTGATCAGTTTCTTTACCTTCGTACGGATTCAGGACCTGCGCCAGGAACTCAACCACACCGGTCAGCTGATCGCCAACCAACTGGCCCCGGCGACCGAGTATGGCGTCATATCCGGTAACAATGACGTCCTCGAAACCCTGATGAAGGCCAGCCTGACCACCCCGCACGTGCGTTTCCTCGAAGTGCAGGACCGCAGCAACAACATCCTGGTGTATGTCGAGCAACCGGCCGAAAGCCATAGCCGCTCCCAGCAGGTCGAGATTTTCCAGGCACCGGTGCGCCTGCAGCGGATCAAGCTCGACAGCGATTTCCTGCAGGGTACCTACGCCAATCCGACGGTGACCGGCGAGGACTATCTCGGCCGCGTGATCGTCGGCATGTCCAACGGCGCCTTCAACCAGCGCCAGCAGGAAATCCTGCTCAAGGCGGGGATCCTCGCGCTGTTCGCCCTGCTCTTCACCTTCCTGCTGGCCCGCCGCCTGGCGGCCAATCTGTCGCAACCGATCAGCGCCATGGGCCATGCGGTCAAGGCCATCCAGCAGGGCGACTACAAGACCCCGCTGCCAGTGCCGGATGACACCGAACTGGGTGATCTGGCACGCCATATCAACAACCTCGCCAGCGGCCTCGAACAGGCCAGCCGCGAACAGCACCAGGCCATTGCCCAGTTGATCCAGACCCGCGAGGAAGCGGAACGGGCGAACAACGCCAAGTCCGACTTCCTGGCGATGATGAGCCATGAACTGCGCACACCGATGAACGGCGTGCTGGGCATGCTACAACTGCTCGAAACCACGGACATGAGCGAGGAACAGGCCGAATATGCGGCGCTGGCATCGGAATCCACCGAGCACCTGCTCAAGGTCATCAACGACATTCTCGACTTCTCGCGGATCGAGCGTTCGGCACTGGAGCTGGAACACATCCCGTTCGGCCTCGGCGAACTGATCAGCAGTTGCGTCCAGGCCTTCCAGCACAGCGCCGTGCAACGCGGCCTGCAGTTGAACCTGCAGTTCCCGCCGGGCCTGGAGCGGCTGCAGGTCAAGGGCGACCCGACACGGATCCGGCAGATCCTGGTCAACCTGGTGGGCAACGCGCTGAAATTCACCGAGCACGGCAGCGTCAGCATCGAACCGGCCTGGCAGAGCCTGGATGACGAGGTGATCTGGTTCAGTTGCACGGTACGCGACAGCGGCATCGGCATTTCCGCCGAACGCCTGGAACTGATGTTCGACGCCTTCCAGCAGGCCGACAGTTCGATTTCCCGGCGCTATGGCGGCACCGGCCTGGGCCTGCCGATCGCCCGGACCCTGGCCGAACGCATGGGTGGCACCCTGCACGCGCGCAGCGAAGAGGGCCAGGGCTCGGTGTTCACCCTGGAAATCCCGCTGGCCCTGCACCGCGTGGCCGAACCGGAAAACCTGCCACAGTTGCTGGCCGGGCACGGCGAAGGACGCAAGGTGATGCTGGTCGAGGACAACCCGGTAAACCAGACGGTGATCGAAGCCATGTTGCGCAGCCTGGGCTTCGAGGTCAGCCTGGCCCATGACGGTGTCGAGGCGGTCGAGAAGGTCAGGAACGGCAGTTTCGCCGCCATTCTGATGGACTGCCGGCTACCGCTCGTCGACGGCTACGAGGCCACCCGGCAGATCCGCCAGCTCCACGACGCCGCCCGATTGCCGATCATCGCCCTGACCGCGAATGCCCTGCAGGGCGACCGCGAACAGTGCCTGCAGGCGGGGATGAACGATTATCTGGCCAAGCCCTTCAAACGCACCGATCTGCAGCAGATTCTGCAGCGCTGGGTGCCCTGAATACGACGTGCGACTGGCGTGAAAGGCGAAAGTGCGGCAGTCTTAGGCACCCGAACGAGCCGTGAGAGCGGCTTGATTTAAAATTTCAGTGCACAAGTGTACATTCATGTCCCCTGTGCTGTGACTTTCACTACAACGCAATAGTCTATGAGTAGGCTGTCGATTCGAGGCATGAGGGCTTCGATCGGCCGGGAAGCTACACCCCACCCTGCCGCATGGAACTATTGAGGAGCTCGCATGACCAAACAAAACGCCTTTACCCGGGAAGAACTGCTGCGCTGCAGTCGCGGTGAGCTGTTCGGCCCAGGTAACGCGCAACTGCCCGCCCCGAACATGCTGATGGTGGATCGCATCACCCATATCGGCGAAGAGGGTGGCAAGTACGGCAAGGGTGAATTGGTCGCCGAGCTGGATATCACTCCGGACCTGTGGTTCTTCGCCTGCCACTTCGAAGGCGATCCGGTGATGCCGGGCTGCCTGGGCCTCGACGCCATGTGGCAACTGGTCGGTTTCTTCCTCGGCTGGCAGGGCCTGCCAGGCCGTGGCCGCGCCCTGGGTTCGGGCGAAGTGAAATTCTTCGGCCAGGTACTGCCGACCGCCAAGAAGATCACCTACAACATTCATATCAAGCGCGTCCTCAAAGGCAAGCTGAACATGGCCATCGCCGACGGTTCGGTCAGTGTCGACGGACGCGAAATCTACACTGCCGAAGGCCTACGGGTCGGCGTGTTCACCTCCACTGACAATTTCTAAGGGTTATCCGCATGCGCCGCGTCGTTATCACTGGTCTGGGCATCGTTTCTTGCCTGGGCAATGACAAAGAGACCGTCTCCGCTAACCTGCGTGCAAGCCGCCCTGGCATCCGCTACAACCCGGAATATGCCGAAATGGGTCTGCGTAGCCAGGTTTCCGGCTCCATCGACCTCAACCTCGAAGAACTGATCGACCGCAAGATCTATCGCTTCGTCGGCCATGCGGCGGCCTACGCCTACCTGGCCATGAAGGACGCGATCGCCGACTCCGGCCTGAGCGAAGAGCAGGTCTCCAACCCGCGTACCGGCCTGATCGCCGGTTCCGGCGGCGCGTCGACCCTGAACCAGATGGAAGCGCTGGATACCCTGCGTGAAAAAGGCGTCAAGCGTGTCGGTCCGTACCGCGTAACCCGCACCATGGGCAGCACCGTTTCCGCGTGCCTGGCCACGCCCTTCAAGATCAAGGGCCTGAACTACTCGATCTCCTCCGCCTGCGCCACCAGTGCCCACTGCATCGGTACCGCCATGGAGCAGATCCAGATGGGCAAGCAGGACATCGTCTTCGCCGGTGGCGGTGAAGAAGAGCACTGGAGCCAGTCGTTCCTGTTCGACGCCATGGGCGCCCTGTCCACCCAGTACAACGACACGCCGGAGAAAGCTTCCCGTGCCTACGATGCCAAGCGTGACGGTTTCGTCATCGCCGGCGGTGGCGGCATGGTGGTGGTCGAGGAACTGGAACACGCCCTGGCCCGCGGCGCGAAGATCTACGCCGAAATCATCGGCTACGGCGCGACCTCCGACGGCTACGACATGGTTGCACCAAGCGGCGAAGGCGCTGTGCGCTGCATGCAGATGGCGATGTCCACCGTTGACGGCCCGATCGACTACCTGAACACCCACGGCACCTCGACTCCGGTCGGCGACGTCGCGGAAATGAAGGGCGTGCGTGAAGTCTTCGGCGACAAGGCACCGCTGATCAGCTCGACCAAGAGCCTGTCCGGCCACTCCCTGGGCGCTGCCGGCGTACACGAGGCGATCTACTGCCTGCTGATGATGGAAGGCAACTTCATTGCCGGTTCCGCCAACATCGAAGAGCTGGATCCGGAAGTCGCCGACCTGCCGGTACTGACCAAGACTCGCGAAGACGTCAAGCTGAACAACGTGATGAGCAACAGCTTCGGCTTCGGCGGCACCAACGCCACCCTGGTCCTGAAGCGCTGGCAGGGCAAGTAAGCCCGGCCTGATCGCGATCTGAAAAACGCCCCGACTGGTTCGGGGCGTTTTTTTTGCCAGTTGCAGCCTCCTCACGGATGCCCGGCACAACCCCTGTGGTCCATGTCTTCAGCCCCTGATCACGCCATGCAGCCCGCCTGACGTTCAACCCTGGTGGCAATCAGCAGTTTTGCCTTGGACGAAACAGTGATATCAACCCCCCTGAGAAGCCCGATGCCTGTGCCAGGATGGTTCCGGCCACGAAATAAGCTGAACACCGTCACAACGCCGTGCTCTATTAAGGTTCGAAGGGTTTTCCCACCACTGTCTCCAGGAGGTTCATCATGACCATCACCATCAACACCGAATCCAGCGAAGGTTTTCGCCATAGTGTGCAGATCGATGATCACCAGTTGTTCACCGATGTGCCCAAAAGCGTGGGCGGCGAAGGCTCCGCACCGGAACCCCACGACTACTTCGACACGGCACTGGGTACCTGCAAGGCACTGACGCTCAAGCTGTATGCACAGAAGAAAGGCATCCCGCTGACCGGCGTCACCGTCGAGGTCAAGCGTGACAGCAGCCAGGAGCAGAAAGGCAAGTATGGCCTGCAGGTCAAGCTGACCCTCAAGGGCGTGTTGAGCGACGCCCAGCGCGAGGAGTTGCACAAGGTCGCCGACCGCTGCCCGATTCACAAACTGATGACCAGTACCGACGTCAGCATCGAGACCCTGCTGGCCGAAGGGGCCTTCAGCCAGTAGGGGCAACACCGCAAAAGCGGGTTATGCTTTGCGCATTACCCGCCCAGCCTGGAACCCCCATGAGTACACCGTTGGTGATTCGTCCCCGTGCCGAGGATGTCGAAGGTCAACCGATCCTGCGTCCCCTGCCCTCGGCCCAGTGCCGCAGTGTCGGCCCCTTCGTGTTTTTCGATCACATGCTGGAGACCCGCTACCCACCGGGCAGCGGCATGGACATCCGGCAGCACCCGCATATCGGTCTGTCGACCCTGACCTATCTGTTCGAAGGCCAGTTGCAGCACAAGGACAGCCTGGGTTCCGACCAGCGGGTCGGCCCCGGCGAAGTGAGCTGGATGACTGCCGGCAGCGCCATTGCCCATGTCGAGCGTACCCCGGCCGACCTGACCGCCAGCGGCTCTACGCTGCATGGCTTGCAGGTCTGGCTGGCCTCGCCCAGGGAGCATGAACAGGGAGCCGGCCACTATAGCCATCATCCGGCCGCCAGCCTGCCGACCAGCGAGAATCTGGGGGTGAAAATCCGACTGATCGCCGGCAGCGGCTTCTGCCTGACGTCGCCGGTACCGGTTTTGTCGCCCACGGTCTATGCCGAGGTAAAGATGGAGTCGGCGACCACTCTGCTGGTGCCCGATGAGCATGAGGAACGGGCGCTGTATGTGCTCGAAGGTGACGTGGAGCTCGATGGCGAATGCCTCGAGCCTCTCAGCCTGGTAGTGCTGCCCAGGGGCACAAGCCCGACGCTGGCAGCCGAGGGCGAGGTGCATCTGGTACTGATCGGTGGCGCACCGCTGGATGGGCCGAGAAGGATGAATTGGAACTTCGTCGCCAGCGACCCGGCGCTGATCGACCAGGCCCGTGCGCGCTGGGCGGCCGGCGACTGGCCGAAAGTGCCAGGGGAAATCGGGCGGATCGAGCTTCCCGTACGAGCTTAGGCCACGGGTGCTCTCAAGACCGCTATCGCCAGCAAGCCGGCTCCCACCATGGCCGCGCCAGGCAGGTGCCTTGCGGGCGCCGAAAGGCCTGTGGGACCGTCCGGCGGGCGATAGGGCCCTCAGACGCGACGCAGGCCTCAGCCGGCGAATACTTCCTCAAGCAGATTGTGCATAGCGGTGAAGGACCGGCTGGCGGTCTTCGCGTCATACATCATCTTGCCCGGCACATTGGCATGCGGATCGGTGAACGAATGCACCGCGCCGCCGTAGCTGAGCAGTTGCCAGTCGACCCCGGCGGCATTCATTTCCTCTTCGAAGGCCGGCAGTTGCTCGCGCGGCACCAGCGGATCGGACGCACCATGCAGCACCAGCACCGAGCCCTTGATGTTGTGGGCATCCGCCGGGTTGGGCGTGTCCAGCGTACCGTGGAAGGAGACGGCGGCCTTCAGCGGCGCACCGGTACGGGCCAGTTCCAGCGAGCAGCAGCCGCCGAAGCAGAAACCGAAGGTGGCCAGCTTCGAGCTGTCGACCGGCGCCAGCACCTGCCCCTGCAGCGCTTCGAACGCGGCCTGCATGCGCTTGCGCAGCTCGGCCCGATCGTTCTTCAGCGGCATCATCGCCGCACCGGCTTCATCGCCATTCTGCGGACGTACCGACTGGCCGTAGAGGTCGGCGACCAACACCACATACCCCTTGGCCGCCACCGACTGGGCGATCTTTTCCGCGCCGGCGCTGACGCCCATCCAGTTCGGCGCCATCAGCAGGCCCGCACGCGCGCCCTTGTGGCTGGCATCGAAGGCCAGGCGACCTTCATAGGACTGGCCATCGACCTGATAGACCACGGAACTGACAGTGATTTGGCTCATTACATACTCCGTAAGGACATCCCAAAAATGAAAAACCCGCCGAAGCGGGTTTTTCTACAGCGTTATCAGACCGACAGCTCAACCAGCAGCTTGTTCAGTCGGCGCACGTAGGCCGCCGGGTCCTTCAGGCTGTCGCCGGCCGCCAGGGCCGCCTGGTCGAGCAGGATGTGCGAGAGGTCGCCAAAACGGTCTTCATCCGGCTCGGCGTCGAGCTTCTCGATCAGCGGATGGCTCGGGTTGAATTCGAAGATCGGCTTGGAATCCGGCACCTTCTGCCCGCTGGCCTCGAGGATCTGGCGCATCTGCAGACCCAGGTCCTGCTCACCGATCGCCAGGATAGCCGGCGAATCGGTCAGGCGATGGGAAACCCGCACTTCGCTGACGGCGTCGCCCAAGGCGGTCTTGAGGCGCTCCACCAGGCCTTCCTTGCTCTTGGCAACTTCCTCGGCAGCCTTCTTGTCCTCTTCCGAGTCCAGGTTGCCCAGGTCCAGGTCGCCACGGGCGACGTCGACGAAGCTCTTGCCATCGAATTCGTTGAGGTAGCTCATCAGCCACTCGTCGATGCGGTCGGTCAGCAGCAGCACTTCGATGCCTTTCTTGCGGAAGACTTCCAGGTGCGGGCTGTTCTTGACCTGAGCGTAGGTTTCGCCGGTGAGGTAGTAGATCTTGTCCTGACCTTCCTTCGCACGCGCCAGGTACTCGGCCAGCGACACCACCTGCTCGCCATCGTCGCCGTGAGTCGAGGCGAAACGCAGCAGGCCGGCAATTTTTTC
Organism: Pseudomonas sp. Tof1; assembly: GCF_055390395.1. NCBI lineage: Bacteria > Pseudomonadati > Pseudomonadota > Gammaproteobacteria > Pseudomonadales > Pseudomonadaceae > Pseudomonas > Pseudomonas sp. Tof1. The sequence goes on from NZ_AP024344.1 coordinate 5,326,715, forward strand.
CTTGTTGGCGAAGTCTTCGGCCGGACCTTCCTTCATGACCTGGCCGAAGTTCTTCCAGAAGCCCTTGTACTGCTCAGGCTCGTTCTTCGCCAGTTTTTCCAGCATGTCGAGAACACGCTTGGTCAGTGCCGACTTCATCGAATCGATGATCGGGTCTTTCTGCAGGATTTCCCGCGAAACGTTCAGGGACAGGTCATTGGAATCGACCACACCCTTGATGAAACGCAGGTACAGCGGCAGGAAGGATTCGGCCTGGTCCATGACGAATACGCGCTGCACGTAGAGTTTGAGGCCCTTCGGCGCTTCACGCTGGTACAGGTCGAACGGCGCACGGGCCGGCACGTAGAGCAGCGAGTTGTATTCCAGCTTGCCTTCGACCTTGTTGTGGCTCCAGCTCAGCGGGTTCTCATAGTCATGGGCGATGTGCTTGTAGAACTCCTGGTACTCCTCGTCCTTGACCTCGGTACGCGGACGGGTCCACAGGGCGCTGGCGCGGTTGACGGTTTCCCACTCCTGCGCCGGCTTCTCTTCGCCTTCGGCGGCCGCGACTTCCTTCGGCAGTTCGATCGGCAGGGCGATGTGGTCGGAGTACTTCTTGATGATGTTGCGCAGGCGCCAGCCGTCGGCGAACTCTTCCTCACCGGACTTCAGGTGCAGGACGATACGGGTACCACGGTCGGTCTTGTCGATAGTGGCGACTTCGAACTCGCCCTCGCCCTTCGACGACCAGTGCACACCTTCACTGGCCGCAAGGCCTGCACGGCGGCTGAAGACTTCGACCTGCTCGGCGACGATGAAGGCCGAGTAGAAGCCCACGCCGAACTGACCGATCAGGTGCGAGTCCTTCTTCTGGTCGCCGGAGAGGTTTTTCATGAAATCGGCAGTGCCGGATTTGGCGATGGTCCCCAGGTGGGTGATCACATCGTCACGGCTCATGCCGATACCGTTGTCTTCGAGGGTGACGGTCTTGGCGTCCTTGTCGAAGCTCACACGGATTTTCAGTTCGGCGCCACCTTCCAGCAACTCGGGCTTGGACAGGGCTTCGAAACGCAATTTGTCGACGGCGTCGGAGGCGTTGGAGATCAATTCGCGCAGGAAGATCTCCTTGTTCGAATACAACGAATGGATCATGAGGTGCAGCAGTTGCTTCACCTCGGTCTGGAAGCCCAGGGTTTCCTTTTGAGTTTCCACACTCATGGTCATCAAACTCCAATTGGATGGCAATGGCCGCCCATGCAGGCGTTGGCGGCGGGTTGTCATCAAAGTTGGGGACTGCCACGGGGATTTCAAGAGCCCGGTAACGCTTCCTCGATCTTGAAGTGAGCACGGGCGGTGGCGATCGGTTCGGCCTCGATGCTCTGCCAGGCGGTAACGGCAACGTTCGCCACCCGCCGCCCCTGGCGGCAGACCTGGCACTTGGCATAGGTATCGCGAAACTGCCCGGCCCGCAGGTAGTCGACGGAGAAATCGATGACCCTGGGCACTCCCGGCGAGCCGGTGAACACCAGCAGATGCAACGCCGCCGCCAGCTCCATGAACCCGGCAATGACCCCGCCATGAATCGCCGGCAACAGGGGGTTGCCGATATTGTCCTTGCTGGCCGGCAGGCGGAACAGCAACTCGTCACCCAGGCGCGAGCACTCGATGCCGATCAGCCCGGCATAGGGAATCCGTTGCAGCAGTTGGCCGTAGTCACCCTGCTGATGGGCCTGCTGGAGTTGCTCCTTGAAATCCTGGCTCATGCCGAATCCCCACTGATCGAACTGCCGAAACTGCGACTGCCCTTGAGGCCCTTGCCCATGCGCATGAAGGTACCGACCACATGGGCAATGGGGTTGGCCGGATCGCCCTGATAGGCATGCCCCCGGGCAAAGATGATGTCACGGGTCACCCGATAGCATTCGGCGTAGCCATGGACATCCTGGCCGGGCTCGGCCGGGTGCATGTAGTCGATGCGCAGGTCGAGAGTCGGACAGACCTCGAACTCCGGCAGCACGCACAGTGTGGCCATGCCACAGGCGGTATCCATCAGCGAACTCAGGGCGCCGCCGTGGATCACGCCGGTCTGCGGATCACCGACGATTCCCGCGCTGTAGGGCAGGATCAGGGTCAGCCCGCGATCGTCGACGCTGTGCAGCCGCAGCCCGAGAACCTGGCAATGCCGGAGGGCACTGAGAAAGCGTGTGGCGCGCTCAAAAACGGCGGTTTGGCTCATGGACGACAATCCTCATCGGGGTACCTGCAGCGACAAACTCTGGGCATTGGAAAAAGTTCCGTGCCTCAAGCACTTATATATCTTTGGAAATAAAGGAACTTAAGCCATCGGCGGGCGTTCAAAAGGCCAGTAGTCACTATTTCCACAAAGGAGCAACACCCCCATGCGTAAGACTTTAGCTATTGCCTTGATGCTGACCGCTTCTCTGGGTCTCGCTGCCTGCGATAAGAAATCCGAGGACAAAGCTCAAGACGCAAACCAACACGCCGAGCAAGCTCAGCAAAAAATGAACGAAGCTCAGGATAAAGTGAACGAGGCCGCCAAGGAAAACGCCGAAGCTGCCAAAGCTCAGGCTGAATCGAACAAGGCTGCAGCCGAGGAAAGCGCCAAGGAAGCCACCGGCTCCTGAGTGACTGAAGTTCCTTCTTTCCACGAAAGAACTCAAGTTGCATAAGTAAGGCCCGCCTTGTGCGGGCTTTATTTTTTGCCCTGCCAATAACCTGGCCGTTTTGGAATTGCCGGGAAACAGTGGATAAATGCAGAACGAGTGAGTTGGGTGCCCGGTGGATCATTTGCCCCTGCGGATAACCGGGTAGCTGTACATATCCAATACGCCCAAACCAAAAGCCCCATGTCGTATCCGACACGGGGCTTTCATTTCATCCACAACCCGCTCATGACGAGCGGATAAAAAACCTCATATCAGGCCAGCGCCTCGCTCGGCTTGCCCAGCATCCGGTCGATGACCACAGCCACCACCAGCATGACCACCGACGGCACCAGCCAGGCCAGCCCCTGCTCGCTCAACGGCAGGTGGGACAGTTGCGAAGGCAACCAATCGGCCAGACCCGCGCCCTTGAGGGCGTCGATCATGCCGAACAGCAGCGAGACCAGCATCACCGGCCCCACGATACGACCTTGCGAATGCCAGAACTCCTTGCAGAAGCTCAACGCCACCAGCGCGATGCATGGCGGGTAGATCGCCGTCAGCACCGGAATCGAGAAGGCGATCAGCTTGGTCAGACCGAGGTTCGACACCAGCAGCGAAAACGCCGCCAGGATGATCACCAGGGCCTTGTAGGACAGCGGCAGGACCCGGCTGAAGTACTCGGCGCAGGCGCAGGTCAGGCCAACGGCGGTCACCAGGCACGCCAGAGAGATCAGCACCGCGAGGAAACCGCTGCCCAGCGAGCCGAAGGTATGCTGAACGTAGGCATGCAGCACCGCCGCACCATTGGTGGCGCCAGCCGCCACTTCATGGCTGCCCGACCCCAGGCGAAACAGGCTGACATACACCAGCGCCAGCCCCACACCGGCGATCAGGCCGGCGATCACCGCATAGCGGGTGATCAGCCGTGGCGACTCGACGCCCCGCGAGCGGATCGCGTTGACGATGACGATACCGAACACCAGCGCCCCGAGCGTATCCATGGTCAGGTAGCCATTGATGAAGCCCTGGGAGAACGGCGCAGCGACGTACTCGGGCGTGGCGCTGCCGATGTCACCGGCCGGCAGGGCGAACGCGGCGATACCGAGGATTGCCAGGGCAATGATCTTCAGCGGTGCGAGGAAGCGTCCGACGGTGTCCAGCAGACGTCCCGGATACAGCGAGATGAAGAACACCAGCAGGAAGTAGGCCGAGCTGTAGAGGAACAGCGCCAGTGGGCTCTCGCCGGTCAGCGGCGCCAGGCCCACTTCGAAGGACACGGTCGCGGTACGTGGCGTGGCGAACAGCGGGCCGACCGCCAGGTAACAGACCGCTGCCAGCAGGCCGCCCGCGATCTTGCCGATCGGGCTGCTCAGGTCGTCCATGGCACCGCCGACCTTGGCCAGGGCGACTACGGTGATGACCGGCAGGCCGACCGCGGTGATCAGGAAACCCAGCGCCGCCATCCAGACATTGGGCCCGGACTGCAAACCGACGATAGGTGGAAAGATGATGTTGCCGGCGCCGACGAACAGCGCAAACGTCATAAAGCCAAGTGCCAGGATGTCCTGACCTTTCAACACTTTCATTTAAGGAAATACCACACTGCTGAATCGGAATTTAGAGAGGGATTTCCCGTCAGGTTAGGGAAATGCTGTCGACCCGTATGGGGTTGACCCGTTTAGCGCGCAGCTACCCTTTTGGGGCGCAAACGCAAAATGGCTGCCAGAGTACCGAATTCGCACAAAAAACGCACTGTTTGAGGGCGATTTGTCCGATAAGCGACACTTCGCTGTCGCGATTTCATATGAAACCGCAAGAACTCCCCCCTCTCCACCGCCCTGCAGGAGCGGGCTTGTCCGCGAATGGCCCTCAAGCCATGCCTGCAAGCTGGAGGACAGAAAGCACAAAGGCCACCCGAAGGTGGCCTTTGCCTGAAGCGGGAAGTCAGCCGAAGCTTACTTCTTCACTTCCCAACCGGTCAGCTCGGCCAGGGCCTTGCCGATGTCGGCCAGCGAACGCACGGTTTTCACGCCTGCGTCTTGCAGAGCAGCGAATTTCTCGTCTGCAGTGCCTTTGCCGCCGGAGATGATTGCACCCGCATGGCCCATGCGCTTGCCCGGAGGAGCAGTCACACCAGCGATGTAGGAAACGACCGGCTTGGTCACGTTGGCCTTGATGTAGGCAGCCGCTTCTTCTTCAGCCGAACCGCCGATCTCGCCGATCATCACGATCGCCTCGGTCTTCGGGTCTTCCTGGAACAGTTTCAGGATGTCGATGAAGTTCGAACCAGGGATCGGGTCACCACCGATACCGACGCAGGTCGACTGGCCGAAACCGGCGTCGGTGGTCTGCTTCACGGCTTCATAGGTCAGGGTACCGGAACGGGAAACGATACCGACCTTGCCTGGCAAGTGGATGTGACCTGGCATGATGCCGATCTTGCACTCGCCCGGAGTGATGACGCCTGGGCAGTTAGGGCCGATCAGGGTAACACCCAGCTCGTCGCACTTGACCTTGGCATCCAGCATGTCCAGGGTAGGAATGCCTTCGGTGATGCAGACGATCAGCTTGATGCCGCCGAAGGCAGCTTCCAGGATCGAGTCCTTGCAGAAAGGTGCTGGAACGTAGATCACGCTGGCGGTGGCGCCAGTGGCAGCTACAGCGTCTTTCACGGTGTTGAACACTGGCAGGCCCAGGTGCTCGGTGCCGCCTTTGCCCGGAGTTACGCCACCGACCATCTGGGTGCCGTATTCGATGGCTTGCTGGGTGTGGAAGCTACCCTGCGAACCGGTGATACCCTGGCAGATAACCTTGGTGTCTTTGTTGATCAGGACGCTCATTATTTGCCCTCCGCAGCTTTGACAACTTGTTGAGCAGCGTCGGTCAGGCTGGTAGCAGCGATGATGTTCAGACCGCTTTCTGCCAGTACTTTGGCGCCCAGTTCAGCGTTGTTGCCTTCAAGGCGCACAACAACCGGGATTTTCACGCCGACTTCTTTCACGGCGCCGATGATGCCTTCGGCGATCATGTCGCAGCGAACGATGCCGCCGAAGATGTTGACCAGTACTGCAGCGACGTTGGTGTCGGACAGGATGATCTTGAACGCTTCGGTTACGCGCTCCTTGGTAGCACCACCGCCCACGTCGAGGAAGTTGGCTGGCTTGCCGCCGTGCAGGTTGACGATGTCCATGGTACCCATGGCCAGGCCGGCACCGTTGACCATGCAGCCGATGTTGCCTTCCAGCGCGACGTAGTTCAGTTCGAACTTGCCAGCGTGGGCTTCGCGCGGATCGTCCTGGGACGGATCGTGGAAGGTCTTCAGCTTAGGCTGACGGTACATGGCGTTGGCGTCGATGTTGATCTTGGCATCGAGGCAGTGCAGGTCGCCGTCGGCCTTGATCACCAGCGGGTTGACTTCCAGCAGGGCCAGGTCGTGGTCCTGGAACAGTTTGGCCAGACCAACGAAGATCTTGGCGAACTGAGCAACCTGCTTGCCTTCCAGACCCAGCTGGAATGCCAGCTCGCGACCCTGGAATGGCTGGGCGCCAACCAGTGGATCGATAGTGGCCTTGAGGATTTTCTCAGGGGTGTCGTGAGCGATTTTCTCGATGTCCACGCCACCTTCGGTGGAAGCCATGAACACGATGCGACGGCTCGAACGGTCAACGACAGCGCCCAGGTACAGCTCTTTAGCGATATCAGTGCACGATTCAACCAGGATCTTGGTGACCGGCTGACCATTGGCGTCAGTCTGATAGGTCACCAGACGCTTGCCCAGCCACTGCTGTGCGAAGGCTTTGGCGTCTTCTTTGCTGCGAACCAGCTTGACGCCGCCCGCTTTACCGCGACCACCGGCGTGGACCTGGGCTTTGACTACCCACTCGGAACCACCGATCTTGTCGCAAGCTTCTGCTGCTTCTTCCGGGGTGTCTACCGCGTAGCCTTTGGATACTGGCAGGCCGTATTCAGCGAACAGCTGCTTACCCTGATACTCGTGAAGATTCATGCTTTTTACCGTCTTCGTTTAGGTACTGCGCATTCGGTGCTGCTCTGGTGACCAGGGCCGCACCACCTGTGACTGCTGCTTGCATCGTCTTCCGGTTGCCCGGTGCAACGACGCAAGACTGCGTCCAGCGGATGTTCCGCGGTGAGTCTTGCGCACAAGGCTCGCGACGGGCGATCCGCCGTGGTTTCTTATTATGTCCTTAGCGTTTTTTCTTGTTGGCGATGTGGATGGCACCGCCATTCACTGCCAACGCCGCTTCGTGCAACGCTTCGGACAGGGTCGGATGGGAGAAGACCATCATGCCCAGATCTTCGGCGCTGGTACCGAATTCCATACCGATCGCACCTTGCTGAACCAGCTCGGCGGCGCTTGGGCCGATCACGTGGACGCCCAGTACGCGGTCGGTCTTGGCATCGGCGATGACCTTGACGAAACCGCCGGTATCGTTGGCTGCCATGGCACGGCCACTGGCGGCGAACGGGAAGGTGCCGACGTTAACTTCAACGCCTTCAGCTTTCAAGGCCTGTTCGGTTTTACCGACCCATGCGATTTCCGGGTGGGTGTAGATGACCGACGGGATCAGGTCGTAGTTCATCTGGGCCTTGTGGCCCTTGATGCGCTCAACCACCATGATGCCCTCTTCCGAAGCCTTGTGCGCCAGCATCATGCCGCGAACCACGTCACCGATGGCGTAGACGCCCGGTACGCTGGTAGCGCAATGGTCATCTACGAAGATGAAACCGCGCTCGTCGATGGTCACGCCGCTGTCGGCCGCCAGCAGGTCGGTGGTCACCGGACGACGACCAACGGCCACGATCAGCTTGTCGAAAACGATCTTCTGTTCGCCGTTGGCGTCGGTGTAGGTCACTTCGACTTCTTCGCCGTTGACCTTCGAACCGGTGACGCGAGCGCCCAGCTTGATGTCCAGACCCTGTTTGGTCAGGGTTTTCAGGGCTTCCTTGGAAACGGCGGTGTCAGCAGCTACCAGGAAGGTGTCCAGGGCTTCCAGAACGGTCACCTGGGCACCCAGGCGGGACCACACGGAACCCAGTTCCAGACCGATCACGCCAGCACCGATCACGCCCAGACGCTTTGGCACGGCCTGGAATTCCAGGGCGCCGGTCGAATCGACGATCACCTTCTGGTCAACCGGAGCAGGCGGGATGTCGATCGGACGCGAGCCTGGAGCCAGGATCACGTTCTCGGCTTCCAGCACCTGGACGACGCCATCGGGACCGGTCACTTCGACTTTCTTGCCAGCCAGCAGCTTGCCGTGGCCCTGGATCGAAGTCACGCCATTGGCCTTGAACAGGGTGGCAACACCGCTGGTCAGGTTCTTGACGATGTTGGCCTTGCGACCGACCATCGTGGCAACGTCCATCTGAACGCTGTCAGTGCTGAAACCCTGAATACCGTGGACACCAAAGTATTCCTTGGCTTCGTGGTACTTCCAGGAGCTGTCCAGCAGCGCCTTGGAAGGAATGCAGCCAACGTTCAGGCAAGTACCGCCGAGGGCCAGCTTGCCCTCTTTGTCCTGGTACTTCTCGATGCAGGCAGTCTTGAGGCCAAGTTGCGCAGCCTTGATCGCAGCCACGTAGCCGCCAGGACCCGCACCGATCACTACCACGTCGAATTTCTGAGTCATGTGTCATTCCTTATCGAATCAAACCGGACGGTTCCTTTTGGGAACCGTCGTGGGATGGAGCTGATATTCGCACGCGGGCGGGGCCGATACCTGCGCCCGCGTCGGCTGAAATCAGATATCCAGCAGCAGGCGAGCCGGGTCTTCCAGCAGGTTCTTGATGGTGACCAGGAAGGACACGGCTTCCTTGCCATCGATCAGGCGGTGATCGTAGGACAGTGCCAGGTACATCATCGGCAGGATGACGACCTCACCCTTGACCGCCATCGGGCGCTCATTGATGTTGTGCATGCCCAGGATGGCCGCTTGTGGCGGGTTGACGATCGGCGTCGACAGCAGGGAACCGAATGTACCACCGTTGGTGATGGTGAAGGTACCGCCGGTCATTTCGTCGATGGACAGCTTGCCGTCACGTGCCTTCTTGCCGAAGGTGGCGATGCCATTCTCGATTTCGGCCAGGCTCATCAGCTCGGCGTTACGCAGTACCGGTACCACCAGGCCACGGTCGCTGGACACCGCCACACCGATATCGGAGTAGCCGTGGTAGACGATGTCGCCACCGTCGATCGAGGCGTTGACCGCCGGGAAGCGTTTCAGCGCTTCGGTAGCAGCCTTGACGAAGAACGACATGAAGCCCAGGCGCACGCCGTTGTGGGTCTTCTCGAACAGTTCCTTGTACTTCGAACGCAGGTCCATGATTGGCTTCATGTTCACTTCGTTGAAGGTGGTCAGCATCGCCATGTTCGACTGCGCTTCGACCAGGCGCTTGGCCACGGTGGCACGTACGCGAGTCATCGGCACGCGCTTCTCGGTGCGATCGCCGGCGGCGAATACAGGCGCGGTGGCAGCCGGAGCGGCGGCCTTGGCTGGAGCGGCGGCAGGAGCGGCCTTCTTCGCGGCGACAGCAGCCACCACGTCTTCCTTGGTCACGCGACCACCCTTGCCGGTACCGGCAACGGAAGCGATGTTGATGCCGTTCTCTTCAGCCAGCTTGCGGGCAGCCGGTGCAGCGATCGGATCGTCTTCGCCGTCAGCGGCGGCAGGCGCAGCGGCCTGGGCAGCGGCTGGAGCGGCAGCAGCAGGAGCGGCGGCTACACCACCTTCCTCGATGGTACCCAGTACCTGCGCGGACAGCACGGTGTCGCCTTCGTTGGCGATGATGCTGCCCAGAACGCCGTCGGCCTCAGCCAGGACTTCCAGTACGACCTTGTCGGTTTCGATGTCGACGATCAGGTCGTCGCGCTTGACCGCTTCGCCCGGCTTCTTGTGCCAGGTGGCAACGGTGCCATCGGCAACCGATTCCGGAAATTGGGGGGCTTTGATCTCGATAGCCATTATCTGTGGTTCCTTAAATTCGGTTTCAGGTGCGCGAGGCGTTAAACAGTAAAGGCATCTTGCAGCAGTTTTTCCTGCTGCTCGGCGTGCATCGATGCATAACCACATGCCGGTGCAGCAGACGCGTCACGGCCGGCGTACTCGAGTACGAGCGCCTTGTTGTGTGCGCTGAGAATACGGCGGAAGTGGTGCTGGCTGCTGTACCAGGCGCCCTGGTTCATCGGCTCTTCCTGGCACCAGACCGCATGCTTGAGGTTGGTGTACGGCGCCAGGATTTCGGCCAGATCGTCCTCGGGGAACGGATACAGCTGCTCGATACGCACGATGGCGATATCGTCACGCTCTTCGGCACGGCGTTTCTCCAGCAGGTCGTAGTAGACCTTGCCGCTGCAAAGCACGATGCGCTCGACCTTTTTCGGGTCCAGGGCGTCGACTTCCGGGATAACGGTCTGGAACGAACCTTCCGCCAGATCTTCCAGCGTGGAGATGGCCAGTTTGTGACGCAGCAGCGACTTCGGCGTCAGCACGATCAGCGGCTTGCGCAGCGGACGGATGACCTGACGACGCAGCAGGTGGTAGATCTGGGCCGGGGTGGTCGGCACGCAAACCTGGACGTTGTGCTCGGCACACAGTTGCAGGTAGCGTTCCAGACGGGCCGAGGAGTGCTCCGGACCCTGGCCTTCATAACCGTGCGGCAGCAGCATGGTCAGGCCGCACAGACGGCCCCACTTGTGCTCGCCACTGGTGATGAACTGGTCGATAACCACCTGGGCGCCGTTGGCGAAGTCGCCGAACTGGGCTTCCCAGATCACCAGCGCGTTCGGCGTGGTGGTCGAGTAGCCGTATTCGAAGGCCAGTACCGCCTCTTCCGACAGGAACGAGTCGTACAGGTCGAAACGCGGCTGGTTGTCGTACAGCTTCTGCAGAGGGATGTAGGTAGTCGCATCCTTCTGGTTGTGCAGTACGGCATGACGGTGCGAGAACGTGCCACGGCCGATGTCCTGGCCGGTCATGCGGATCGGGTGACCTTCGAACAGCAGGGTCGCGTACGCCATGGTTTCGGCGTAGCCCCAGTTGATCGGCAGGCCGCCGGCTTGCATCTTCTGGCGGTCTTCGTAGATTTTCGCGACCTGGCGCTGAACCACGAAACCTTCAGGCGTTTCCAGCAGCTTGGCGGACAGTTCCTGCAGGGTCTTCAGATCGAAGCGGGTGTCGTGACGCGCGGTCCAGGCATGGCCCAGGTATGGACGCCAGTCGACGAACAGCTCCTTGTTCGGCTCCTTGACCAGGCTCTTGACCACGTGCAGGCCGTTGTCCAGCGCGTTGCGGTACTCGTCGACCTTGGCCTGGACGCGTGCGTCGTCCAGCACCTTGGCCTGGACCAGGCGCTCGGCGTACAGCTCGCGGGTGGTGCGCTGCTTGGTGATCTGCTGGTACATCAGCGGCTGGGTGCCACTTGGCTCGTCGGCCTCGTTGTGGCCGCGACGGCGGTAGCAGACCAGGTCGATCACCACATCGCGCTTGTACTGCATGCGGTAGTCGACAGCCAGCTGGGTCACGAACAGCACGGCTTCCGGATCGTCACCATTCACATGGAGGATCGGCGCCTGGATCATCTTCGCGACGTCGGTGGCGTACTCGGTGGAACGCGAGTCCAGCGGGTTGCTGATGGTGAAACCGACCTGGTTGTTGATCACGATATGGATCGTGCCGCCCGTCTTGAAGCCACGGGTCTGCGACATCTGGAAGGTTTCCATGACCACGCCCTGACCGGCGAACGCCGCGTCACCGTGGATGGAAATCGGCAGTACCTTGTCACCGCTGGCGTCGTTGCGACGGTCCTGGCGGGCGCGAACCGACCCTTCGACCACCGGGGAAACGATTTCCAGGTGGGACGGGTTGAACGCCATGGCCAAGTGGACTTCGCCGCCGGTGGTCATCACGTTGGAGGAGAAGCCCTGGTGGTACTTCACGTCACCGGAGCCCAGCTCGACCTTCTTCTTGCCTTCGAACTCGTCGAACAGCTCGCGCGGGTTCTTGCCGAAGGTGTTGACCAGTACGTTCAGACGGCCACGGTGGGCCATGCCGATGACGATTTCCTTGGCGCCGTAGGAACCGGAACGCTGGATCATCTCGTCCAGCATCGGGATCAGGCTTTCGCCACCTTCCAGACCGAAACGCTTGGTGCCCGGGTATTTGGTGCCCAGGTATTTCTCCAGACCCTCAGCCGCGGTGACGCGCTCGAGCAGGTGGCTCTTGACGTCGGGGGAGATGGTCGGACGGCCACGAACGCTTTCCAGACGCTGCTGGAACCACTGGCGCTGCTCGGAGTCGACGATGTGCGTGAACTCGGCGCCGATGGTGCGGCAATATGTCTGCTGCAAAGCTTCGTGAATTTCGCGTAGGCTCGCTTCCTCTTTGCCGATGAACAGGTCGCCGGCACGGAAGGTCGTATCAAGATCGGCATTGGTCAAGCCGTAATGATTGATCGACAGGTCAGCAGGTGCAGGACGCTGCCAGAGTCCCAGCGGATCGAGCTGGGACGCCTGGTGGCCACGCATCCGGAATGCCTGGATCAATCGCAGCACTTCAACCTGCTTCTTCTCGTGCTCACTGCTCACGCTGCCGGCGGAAACCGGTTGAGCGCGGCGCTGGTTCTTCGCCAGCAGCACGAAATGATCGCGGATCGTCGAGTGCGATACATCAGTGGCAGAGTTGCCGTCGGAAGGCAACGTCTGAAATTTGGTGCGCCATTCTTCTGGCACAGCGTTAGGGTCGTGCAGGTAGAGCTCATAAAGCTCTTCCACATAGGCTGCGTTACCACCTGAAAGATAGCCGCTTTCCCACATGCGCTGCATCACGCTTTCTTGCATGCTTGGTCACCCTCGGTTAGGGGACACCACCGGCGAATACACCAAGCAAGCTTGAAGCAGTCGGAATACAGCGACCAAAACAAGCCACTCAGAATCACGCTGATAGTCCGGGTACCAGCCCGGATGCCCCTGCTGGTCTTCATTTCTTCAAAATAAGAGCAACAGCCTTGTAAGCCGTTGCTCTGGTTAAACTGCGGCGCCGGTTCAAGCCTGCGCCACAGCCTCTACGGGTGTTGCGGTCCTACGGTTACAACAGCTGAGTCACACGCCGCTTTGCAGCAGCATGTTACGGATGTGACCAATGGCCTTAGTCGGGTTCAGGCCCTTGGGACATACGTTGACGCAGTTCATGATGCCGCGGCAGCGGAATACGCTGAACGGATCATCGAGCGAAGCCAGACGCTCGGAAGTCTTGGTGTCGCGGCTGTCTGCCAGGAAGCGGTAGGCTTGCAGCAGGGCGGCCGGGCCCAGGAACTTGTCCGGGTTCCACCAGAAGGATGGGCAGGAGGTCGAGCAGCAGGCGCACAGGATGCACTCGTACAGACCGTCCAGCTTGTCACGCTCTTCCGGCGACTGCAGACGCTCGATGGCCGGAGCCGGCGTATCGTTCTGCAGGAATGGCTTCACCTTCTCGTATTGCTTGTAGAAGATGCTCATATCGACCACCAGGTCACGGATAACCGGCAAACCTGGCAGTGGACGAATGACCAGCTTGTTACCCTTCACCACGGAAGACAGCGGCGTGATGCACGCCAGGCCATTCTTGCCGTTGATGTTCATGCCATCGGAACCGCAAACGCCTTCACGGCAGGAACGACGGTAGGAGAAGCCCTCGTCCTGTTCCTTGATCAGCGCCAGCACGTCCAGCACCATCAGGTCCTTGCCACCGGTATCGACCTGGAATACCTGGGTTTTCGGAGCCGAGTCGGTGTCAGGGTTGTAACGATAAACTTCGACTTGCAACATGGCGGCCACCCTTAGTAAGTCCGGACTTTAGGCTCGAAAGCCGGTACGGTTTTTGGCGAGAAGTTAACAGCACGTTTGGCAACGCGTTTCTCACCCGGGAAGTACAGGGTGTGGCACAGCCAGTTTTCGTCATCGCGATCTTCGAAGTCTTCACGGGCGTGGGCACCGCGGGACTCCTTGCGCACTTCGGCAGCGATGGCGGTGGCTTCGGCCACTTCCAGCAGGTTCTGCAGTTCCAGCGCCTCGATACGGGCGGTGTTGAACGCCTGCGACTTGTCGTTGATCTTGACGTTGGCGATACGCTCGCGCAGTTGGGCCAGCTGGGCGATACCCTTCTGCATGTATTCGCCGGTACGGAATACACCGAAGTAGTTCTGCATGCAGCTTTGCAGCTCGCGACGCAGGGTTGCCACGTCCTCGCCTTCGGTACGCGCGTTCAGCGCGGACAGACGGGCCAGAGCCGCGTTGATGTCGGCTTCGGTGGCGTCGTCGTATTCGATGCCGTCGGTCAGCGCCTTCTCCAGGTGCAGGCCGGCCGCGCGACCGAAGACCACCAGGTCGAGCAGCGAGTTGCCGCCCAGGCGGTTGGCACCGTGAACCGATACGCAAGCCACTTCACCCACTGCGAACAGGCCAGGGATGATGGTGTCTTCGCCGTCGGCGTTCTGGGTGATGGCCTGACCGTGGATGTTGGTGGCAACGCCGCCCATCATGTAGTGGCAGGTTGGAACGACCGGCACCGGGGCAACGACCGGGTCGACGTGGGCGAAGGTCTTGGACAGCTCGCAGATGCCTGGCAGGCGGCTGTGCAGCACTTCCTCGCCGAGGTGGTCGAGCTTGAGCATCACGTGGTCGCCGTTCGGACCGCAACCGTTGCCGGCGATGATTTCCTTCACCATCGAGCGGGCAACCACGTCGCGACCAGCCAGGTCCTTCGCGTTCGGCGCATAACGCTCCATGAAGCGCTCGCCGTGCTTGTTGATCAGGTAACCACCTTCACCGCGGCAACCTTCGGTGACCAGCACACCGGCGCCGGCGATGCCGGTCGGGTGGAACTGCCACATTTCGATGTCCTGCACCGGTACGCCAGCACGCAGGGCCATGCCGACACCGTCACCGGTGTTGATCAGGGCGTTGGTGGTGGAGGCGTAGATACGACCGGCACCGCCGGTGGCCAGAACGGTGGCCTTGGAACGGATGTAGCTGGTTTCGCCGGTCTCGATGCAGATGGCGATCACACCGACGAACGCGCCGTCCTGGTTCTTCACCAGGTCAACGGCATAATACTCGTTCAGGAAGGTGGTACCGGCTTTCAGGTTACCCTGGTACAGGGTGTGCAGCAGGGCGTGACCGGTACGGTCGGAGGCCGCGCAGGTACGTGCCGCCTGGCCGCCCTTGCCGAAGTCCTTGGACTGGCCACCGAACGGACGCTGGTAGATGCGGCCGGATTCGGTACGCGAGAACGGCAGGCCCATGTGGTCCAGCTCGAATACCGCAGCCGGGCCTTCCTGACACATGTACTCGATAGCGTCCTGGTCACCGATGTAGTCGGAACCCTTGACGGTATCGTACATGTGCCAGCGCCAGTCGTCGTTCGGGTCGGCCGAAGCGATGGCGCAAGTGATACCGCCCTGGGCGGATACGGTGTGCGAACGGGTCGGGAACACCTTGGTGATCACGGCCGTCTTGTGACCGCCCTGAGCCAGCTGCAGCGCGGCACGCATGCCTGCGCCGCCGCCGCCGATGATGATGGCGTCGAAAGAAATCGTTGGAATGTTAGCCATGAATCAGATACCCCAGAGAATCTGCACACCCCAGACGAAGTACGCGAACATTGCCACGCCGCATACCACCTGGAAAAGGAAACGCACTACAGTCGCGGACTTGCCGAACGCCATCGGCGTCAGGTAGTCGGTCGCGATGGTCCACATGCCGACCCAGGCGTGAGCGCCCAGGGCCACCAGGGCCAGCAAGCTGAAGATGCGCATCCAGCCGTGAGAGAACAGCTCATGCCATTGGGCGTAGCCCAGGCCTGGGTTGACGACGATGTATCCGATCAGAAACAGAAAATAAGCCGCGAGAACGACCGCCGACACACGCTGTGCCATCCAGTCATAGAGGCCCGAACGCGAGAGGTTCGTGACGTTGGTTACCATATCCAAACTCCTGCCAGAACGATTACCACCACGGAAACGGCGATAACGATTTTCGAGCCCAGCTTGCCGCCTTCCAGCGTCTCACCGATGCCCATGTCCATGATCAGATGGCGCACACCGGCGACCAGGTGATACAGCAAGGCGGACAGGATGCCCCAAATCACTAGCTTGGCTAGCGGACTGGTCAGACACGCTTTCACCTGACCGAAGCCTTCCTCGGAGCTCAGCGACTTGTCCAATGCGTAGAGCATGATGGCCAGGCTGACAAAGAGGATGACACCGGAGATACGGTGAAGGATGGACGTGTAAGCAGTGACTGGGAGTTTGATGGTCCTTAGGTCTAGGTTTACAGGTCGTTGGCTTTTCACGGCTTTTTTCACACTGAAGAGCCCCTAACAATCAGGGCAAAGTTGTTGGGCAAGTGCACTGGTCAGGTACCCACCACCCAGGGAGTGACGACCCCCAATAAATCGGGCCTAAAAGCCCATGGCGGTCGGACGCCGAGTATAGACAGTTAGGCTACTAATGACAACGCAAAGGACTACCCCTAAGGGTGCATTGCGTTAACCGGATAAAAGGCGTAAATAGCCGTCAATTTCGAGGAAAAGCGCCGTTCAAAGCCCTATGCCGTAAGACTTTTGGCAAATTGACTTTCGAATTTATCTCACTATAGTGGTGCGGGCCCTGCGTGGGGGCCTGTCAGATGATTTCAAGCATAAATAGGAGGCCACATGGCTGACAAAAAAGCGCAGTTGATCATCGAGGGCGCAGCCCCCGTCGAGCTGCCCATTTTAACCGGCACCGTTGGTCCCGATGTAATCGACGTGCGGGGCCTGACGGCCACGGGCCGGTTCACATTCGACCCTGGCTTCATGTCGACCGCGTCCTGCGAGTCGAAGATCACCTATATCGACGGCGATAACGGCATTTTGTTGCATCGTGGCTACCCGATCGAGCAACTGGCCGAGAAATCCGACTACCTGGAAACCTGCTATCTGCTGCTCAACGGCGAACTGCCGACCGCGGAGCAGAAAGCCAAGTTCGTCAGCAATGTGAAGAACCACACCATGGTTCACGAGCAGTTGAAGAGCTTCTTCAACGGCTTCCGTCGCGACGCCCACCCGATGGCCGTCATGTGCGGCGTGGTCGGCGCCCTGTCGGCCTTCTACCACGACTCCCTGGACATCAATAACCCCCAGCACCGCGAGATCTCGGCGGTCCGCCTGGTGGCCAAGATGCCGACCCTGGCAGCGATGGTCTACAAGTACTCCATGGGCCAACCCATGATGTACCCGCGCAACGACCTGTCGTACGCGGAAAACTTCCTGCACATGATGTTCAACACCCCGTGCGAGATCAAACCGATCAGCCCGGTACTCGCCAAGGCCATGGACCGGATCTTCATCCTCCACGCCGACCACGAGCAGAACGCCTCGACCTCCACCGTGCGCCTGGCCGGTTCCTCGGGCGCCAACCCGTTCGCCTGTATCGCCGCCGGTATCGCCGCACTGTGGGGCCCTGCCCACGGCGGTGCGAACGAAGCGGTACTGACCATGCTCGATGAAATCGGCGATGTCTCGAACATCGACAAGTTCATCGCCAAGGCCAAGGACAAGAACGACCCGTTCAAGCTGATGGGCTTCGGTCACCGCGTCTACAAGAACCGCGACCCGCGCGCCACCGTGATGAAGCAGACCTGCGACGAAGTGTTGAAGGAACTGGGCATCACCAACGATCCGCAGCTGGAACTGGCCATGCGCCTGGAAGAGATCGCCCTGACCGATCCGTACTTCATCGAGCGCTCGCTGTATCCGAACGTCGACTTCTACTCGGGGATCATCCTCAAGGCGATCGGCATTCCAACCAGCATGTTCACCGTGATCTTCGCCCTGGCGCGGACCGTCGGCTGGATCTCCCACTGGAAGGAAATGCTCTCCAGCCCTTACAAGATCGGCCGTCCACGCCAGCTGTACACCGGCTACGAGTCGCGTGACATCACCAAACTGGAAGACCGCAAGTAAGGTTTGCCTCGCGTAACGCCTTTTGCTGCACCGGAAACGGCCTCTTGATAGAGGCCGTTTTCATTTGTGCCGTCTCTGGTTGGCCTGTATTGCCTGGACGAGCCTCTTCGCGGGCAAGCCCCGCTCCTACAGGACTGGTGCCGAACCCAGGGACTGCAGGCAACTGAAACCCGCCGGAGCAGGGCCTGCCCGCGAAAGCGCTCTCACAGCCACCTTCGCTTGCGGCTCAATAAAAATGCCCCGACCTTTCGATCGGGGCATTGGCTTGCCTGCAGCTTATATATAGAAGCCTATACAACCCCTCAGTGGGAAACCGCCCCGCTCGCTCCCAGGCCGGTCTGCGAACGCACGAACTGCGGGAGGAACAACGCCCGCTCGTTTTCAGCCGCGGTCGACTTGTCGGTGATGGAGAAGAACCAGATCCCGATGAAGGCAATGATCATCGAGAACAGCGCCGGATACTCGTAGGGGAAAATCGCCTTTTCATGATGCAGGATCTGCACCCAGATGGTTGGGCCAAGAACCATCAGCCCGACCGCACTGATCAGCCCCATCCAGCCACCGATCATCGCCCCGCGGGTGGTCAGCTTCTTCCAGTACATCGAAAGCAGCAGCACCGGGAAGTTGCAACTGGCGGCAATGGAGAACGCCAGGCCGACCATGAACGCGATGTTCTGATTCTCGAACAGGATGCCCAGGCCGATCGCCAGCACGCCAAGCGCGACAGTGGTGATCTTCGAGACGCGGATCTCGTCCTTCTCGTTGGCCTTGCCCTTGCGGAAAACGCTGGCGTACAGGTCATGGGACACCGCCGAGGCGCCAGCCAGGGTCAGGCCAGCCACCACCGCGAGAATCGTCGCGAAGGCCACCGCCGAGATGAAGCCGAGGAACACGCTGCCTCCCACGGCGTTGGCCAGGTGCACCGCCGCCATGTTGTTGCCGCCCAGCAGGGCCCCTGCCGCATCCTTGAACGCCGGATTGGTGCTGACCAGCAGGATCGCGCCAAAACCGATGATGAAGGTCAGGATGTAGAAATAGCCGATGAAGCCGGTGGCGTACAGCACGCTCTTGCGCGCTTCCTTGGCATCGCTCACGGTGAAGAAGCGCATCAGGATGTGCGGTAGGCCGGCGGTACCGAACATCAGCGCCAGGCCCAGGGAGAACGCCGAGATCGGGTCTTTCACCAGGCCGCCCGGGCTCATGATCGCCTCACCCTTGGGGTGAACCTTGACCGCCTCGGAGAACAGCGTGTTGAAGTCGAAATTGACATGCTTCATCACCATCAGCGCCATGAACGAGGCGCCCGACAGCAACAGCACGGCCTTGATGATCTGTACCCAGGTGGTCGCCAGCATGCCGCCGAACAGCACATACAGGCACATCAGGATGCCCACCAGGATCACCGCCACATGGTAGTCCAGGCCGAACAGGAGCTGGATCAGCTTGCCGGCACCCACCATCTGGGCGATCAGGTAGAACGCCACCACCACCAGCGAACCGCAGGCCGACAGCGAGCGGATCTGGGTTTGCCCGAGACGGTAGGACGCCACGTCGGCAAAGGTGTACTTGCCCAGGTTGCGCAGACGCTCGGCGATCAGGAACAAAATGATCGGCCAGCCCACCAGGAAGCCGATCGAGTAGATCAGGCCATCGTAGCCGGAGGTGAACACCAGCGCGGAAATCCCCAGGAACGAGGCTGCCGACATGTAGTCGCCGGCGATCGCCAGGCCGTTCTGGAAACCGGTGATCTTGCCGCCGGCCGCGTAGTAGTCGGCCGCCGACTTGTTGCGCTTGGACGCCCAGTAGGTGATACACAGGGTGGCACCGACGAATGCGATGAACATCACGATCGCCGGGATATTGAGGGGTTGCTTGTGCACTTCGCCCGTCAGCGCATCGGCTGCCCAGAGGGCGGGGGCGAAGGCCATCAGGCCCAGGGCCGCGGATAGACGCCGGATCATTGCTGGGCCTCCTTGAGGACTTCATTGTTCAGGTCGTCGAATTCGCCGTTTGCGCGACGCACGTAGATGGCGGTCAGGACGAAAGCCGAGACGATCAGGCCGATACCCAGGGGTATGCCCCAGGTGATCGACGACGTCGGACTGAGCTTGGCGCCCAGAACCTGAGGTCCATACGCAATCAGAAGAATGAAAGCCGAATACAGGCCAAGCATGATCGCCGAGAGAATCCAGGCGAACCGCTCCCTTTTCCTGACCAGCTCCTTGAAGCGCGGGCTGTTCTGGATCGAGAGGTAAATGCTGTCGTTCATTGTTTTTATCCTCGCAGCACAGATGAGATGAAACATTTTTCACTTTAGGCGGCTCTGGAGCCGAAACCAGACGACCTTAGTATTAGAACGACATTAGTTCAGTTGCGCGGTTTCAGCCTGTGCGCGGCAAATGTTCAACGAGCGGAAACGCGAAGGCCGCCGGGCGAAAACGCCAGGCGGCCTCGGATACTGCGATTTAGAGCCTTCGGGGAATTACTTGGTCCACTCGCTGACGCGATCCGGGTGCTTGGCCACCCAATCCTTGGCCGCCGCTTCAGGCTTGGCGCCATCCTGGATCGCCAGCATGACTTCGCCGATCTCGTCCTTGGAGGCCCACTGGAAGTTCTTCAGGAACGCCGCCACTTCCGGCGCCTTCTTTTCCAGTTCCTTGCTGCCGATGCTGTTGACGGTCTCCGCCGCGCCATACACGCCCTTGGGGTCTTCGAGGAAGCGCAGTTTCCACTTGGCGAACATCCAGTGCGGCACCCAGCCGGTGACGGCAATCGATTCGTTCTTCTCTTCGGCACGGGTCAGTTCGGCAATCATCGCCGCACCCGAACTGGCCTGCAGCTTGTAGCCATCGAGCGCGTAGTCCTTGATGGCCTGCTCGGTCTTGAGCATCACACCGGAACCGGCATCGATACCGACGATCTTCTTCTTGAAGCTCTCGTCGGTCTTCAGGTCGCCGATGGTCTTGGCCTTGACGTACTCCGGCACGATCAGACCGATCTTGGCATCCTTGAAGTTGGGACCGTAGTCGACCACCTTGTCCTTGTTCTTGGCCCAGTATTCACCGTGGGTCACCGGCAGCCAGGCGGAAAGCATCGCATCGAGCTTGCCGGTGGCAACCCCCTGCCACATGATCCCGGTGGCGACAGCCTGCAGCTTCACGTCGTAACCCAGCTTCTGTTTGATCACCTCGGCAGCCACGTTGGTGGTGGCAACACTGTCGGACCAGCCGTCGACGTAACCGATGGTCACGGTCTTGGTTTCGGCACTGGCCAGGTTGGAGCTGATGGCAAGTACCAGAGCGGCACCTGCGCCTAAGAGTCGTCGCATTTTCATCGTTACTTCCCCGAAAGTGCTGCGCCCGACGGATGCCGGGCGGCATCAACGTGTAGTTATGGTGCACGGCGCCCCCTTCACGCCTCACGGCCAAACCCATCCGATCATCAGCGGAGTACTGATACTCCGATCATCAACCCACTCAGGCGACCAACCTGATCCGACAGCGACCTCAAGGCAGCGAGAAGCGACATCAGAAAGCCAGTAATCACCCAGTTGGGAATACACCTCATCCAGTTGCTGCGGACTTTGCATGACAAAATACTGCGCGAGCCCAAGGCCAGAGTATTTCCGGGTAATATGCGCGGCTTTGCCCCCAGACAGCCCGACCATGCCCGCCACCGCCCGCTTTCCGCTATTGCCCTATCTGTTTGCCTGCCTGCTGGGCCTCCTGGCCCTCTGCGGATTCTGGTATGGCCTTGGCCAACCGGTGATCCTCCCGGATGCCGCGACGCCGACGCACAAGCTGCAATGCGCGTCCTACACGCCGTTCGACAAGGACCAATCGCCGTTCGACCAGCCGTTCAAGCCGCGCCTTGCGCGCATGGATGCCGACCTGGCCCTGCTGTCGACCCGCTTCGAATGCATCCGCACCTATTCCATGACCGGCCTCGAAGCCCTGCCGGAACTGGCGCGCAAGCATGGCCTGAAAATGATGATCGGTGCCTGGGTCAACAGCAACCCGGTGGACACCGAGAAGGAAGTCGACGCGCTGATCGCCTCGGCCAACGCCAATGCCGACGTGGTCACGGCGGTGATCGTCGGCAACGAGACCCTGCTGCGCAAGGAAGTGACCGCGGCGCAACTGGTGAGGCTGATCCACAAGGTCAAGGCCCATGTGAAGCAGCCGGTGACCTATGCCGATGTCTGGGAGTTCTGGCTCAGCCATCCGGATGTCGCACCGGCGGTGGACTTCCTGACCATCCACCTGCTGCCGTACTGGGAGGACGATCCGGCGGGGATCGAGGCGGCCATCGACCATGTGGCACAGATCCGCCGGACCTTCGGCAACCGTTTCGCGCCCAAGGACATCCTGATCGGCGAAACCGGCTGGCCGAGTGAAGGCCGCCAGCGGGAGACCGCCCTGCCGAGCCGGGTCAACGAAGCCCGCTTCATTCGCGGCTTCGTCAACCTGGCCGAACAGAACGGCTGGCACTACAACCTGATCGAAGCCTTCGACCAACCGTGGAAACGCGGCAGCGAAGGCGCGGTCGGTGGCTACTGGGGCCTGTTCGACGCCGACCGCCAGGACAAGGGCATACTCGCAGGGCCGGTGTCGAACCTGCCGTACTGGCCACAATGGCTGGCATTCGGTGCCGCGGTGTTCGTCGCCACCCTGCTGATCGGAGGGCCAGTACGCAGTCGTCGTGATGCCCTGCTCCTGCCTCTGCTTGGCGCGCTGGCCGCCTGCTCCATCGGCGCCTGGGGCGAACTGGCGCGAGTGACCAGCCGCGATACTGGCGAATGGCTCTGGGCCGGCCTGTTGGTGGGCCTGAACCTGCTGGTACTGGCCCACGCGACCTTGGCCCTGGGCGAGCGCTCGGGCTGGCGCCAGGGCGTCTTTGCCTGGTTGGAGCGTCGTGCCGGCTGGCTGCTGGTCGGCACTGGCTTCGCCGGGGCGGTGATGATGCTGGAATTGGCGTTGGACCCGCGCTATCGCAGCTTCCCGAGCGCGGCACTGCTGCTACCGGCACTGGCGTTCCTGATGCGCCCGGTCCGCGCGCCCCGGGAGAAACCGCCCTGCTGGCCTTCATCATCGGTGCCGGTATCGTGCCGCAGCTGTATCGCGAAGGCCTGCAAAACCCGCAGGCCTGGGGCTGGGCGCTGGTCAGCGTGCTGATGGTCGCCGCGCTGTGGCGCAGCCTGGGTGTTCGCCGCTGACTTTCATATGAGTTGCTGCTGAGCGGTGGGAGCCGGCTTGCGGGCTCCCCTTTGCAGCCAGCCCCTAGGCCGCCCGCACCAGCCTCAAACCAGCGATCACCACCGCAAACACCGCCAGGCTGGTGTTGTACAGCGCCAGCGCCGGAAACCCGACCAGCAGCGCCAGCACCGCCAGCCCCCAACCGACCCCGCGCGGCAGCACGAATGCCAGCGCCGCCGCCCCCAGGGCAGTCCAGCCCAGTACCTTGAAGTGAATCAGCCAACCCAGGTTCGATCGCGCCTGGCATTCCCAGCGCAGCGCCTCATCGACACAGATGCCGACCCATTGGCCATCCTCCATCAACCCGTAACGCACGCCATAACTGGCAGCCAGCCACAGCGGCAGAACGAGAAGCAGCAGAATCAGCGGCAAACGACGGGACATGAACGGCTCCGATAGGCGAAAACGGCGCCCAGCATAATCGTCGAGGCGCTGCTTGCAAGCTTTAACAACGGTTAACTGGTCAGCGAACTGCGGCAAAGTGTATCGTCTGTGGGCTATTGTCTGGATGAATGCCGCACGACTGCATTATTTCGTCGTCGGACATGGCACTTCGGCAGTACCCCAGTGGTCATAGCCTGCGACTCCCATTCAGCATCGCCTTTTAAAGGATGTAGTCATGCTCCGTTCCCTGCGTCTCGCCACTTTTGTCGGCGGTCTCATTCTGAGTGCGTCCGCGCTGGCGGTCGATGTCGACGCCGCCAGCTATGGCTACCCGTTGACCAACCCGTTCGAAGCGACCATCGCCACCACCCCGCCGGACCTGCGTCCGGAGCTGCCCGACGACGATGACATCGACCAGTCCGACTACAGCGTGCAACTGCGTCCGGAACGCGAGTTCATCCTCCCGGACAACTTCTGGGCGGTGAAGAAGCTCACCTATCGAGTCGCCCGTCAGGATCACGCGGCACCGCTGATCTTCCTGATCGCCGGCACCGGCGCACGTTATGACAGCAGCCTCAACGAATACCTGAAGAAGCTCTACTACAAGGCCGGCTACCACGTGGTGCAGCTGTCGTCGCCCACCAGCTTCGATTTCATGAGCGCCGCCTCGCGCTTCGCCACCCCGGGCATCACCAAGGAAGATGCCGAGGACATGTACCGGGTGATGCAGGCCGTGCGTGCGCAGAATCCGAAACTGCCGGTCACCGACTACTACCTCAGCGGCTACAGCCTGGGGGCGCTGGATGCGGCGTTCGTCAGCAAGCTGGATGAAACCCGGCGCAGCTTCAACTTCAAGAAGGTGCTGCTGCTCAATCCGCCGGTCAACCTCTATACCTCCATCACCAACCTCGACAAGCTGGTGCAGACCGAGGTCAAGGGCATCAACAACAGCACCACCTTCTATGAACTGGTGCTGGCCAAGCTGACCCGCTACTTCCAGCAGAAGGGCTACATCGACCTCAACGACGCCCTGCTCTACGACTTCCAGCAGTCCAAACAGCACCTGACCAACGAGCAGATGGCGATGCTGATCGGCACCTCCTTCCGCTTCTCGGCGGCCGATATCGCCTTCACCTCCGACCTGATCAACCGCCGCGGCCTGATCACGCCGCCCAAGTACCCGATCACCGAGGGCACCAGCCTGACGCCGATGCTCAAGCGCGCCCTGCAGTGCGACTTCGACTGCTACCTGACCGACCAGGTGATTCCGATGTGGCGCGCCCGTACCGACGGCGGCAGCCTGCTGCAACTGATCGACCAGGTCAGCCTCTACGCCCTCAAGGATTACCTGCACGACAGCCCGAAAATCGCCGTGATGCACAACGCCGACGACGTCATCCTCGGCCCTGGCGACCTGGGCTTCCTGCGCAGCACCTTCGGCAATCGCCTGACCGTCTATCCCCATGGCGGCCACTGCGGCAACCTCAATTACCGCGTCAACGCCGACGCCATGCTGGAGTTCTTCCGTGGCTAAACATCTGATGCTTATCGCCGCCCTGCTCTGCGCCGGCTACGCCCAGGCCGACAACAGCAAGGCCCACGACCCGGTCGTACCCGATGCGGACGGTTTCACCGAGCCGCTGAAAAAACTCAAGTTCAACCCGGGGCTGGACCAGCGTGAATTCGAACGTTCGACGCTCAACGCGCTGAACGTCTACGACCCGCTGGAGTCGTGGAACCGTCGCGTCTATCACTTCAACTACCGCTTCGACCAGTGGGTGTTCCTGCCGGTGGTCGACGGCTACCGCTACATCACCCCGGGCTTCGTGCGCAGTGGCGTGAGCAACTTCTTCAGCAACCTGGGAGACGTGCCCAACCTGCTCAACAGCCTGCTCCAGCTCAAGGGCAAGCGCTCGCTGGAAACCACCGGGCGCCTGCTGCTCAACACCACCATCGGCATCGCCGGCCTGTGGGACCCGGCGACCAAAATGGGCCTGCCGCGCCAGGCCGAGGACTTCGGCCAGACACTGGGCTTCTACGGAGTGCCGGGCGGCGCCTACCTGGTACTGCCGTTCTTCGGTCCCTCGAACCTGCGTGACACCGGCGGCCTGGTGTTCGATTTCGCGGCGGAATCGCAGATCAACTTCCTCAACGTCTCCGAGACCAGCGAGAACCATCCGGAAATCTACGCCCTGCGCGCCATCGACAAGCGCTATACCACCAGCTTCCGCTATGGCCAGTTGAACTCGCCGTTCGAGTACGAGAAGGTACGCTACGTCTATACCGAGGCGCGCAAGCTGCAGATCGCCGAGTAGGCCGGGAACCCATGGGGGATGGTGGGGGAGCCGGCCCCCACAAAAAGCAGCGCAAACCATAAGGATTGAGAGATGTACAGCCTGATCGCCTCCGACCTCGACGGCACCCTGCTGCTTCCGAACGACCGGATCGGTGAGTATTCCCGCTCGGTGCTCGACCGACTGGTCGAGTCCGGTCGCCATGTGGTGATTGCCACCGGACGCAGCCGCCCCGAGGTCGAAGCGATCCTGCACGATTACCCGCTGCCGGTACACCTGATCACCTCCAACGGTGCCTGCATCACCAGCGCCTGCAAAAGCCTGGTCGCCTGCGAGTACCTGGACGAAGACGTGGTGCGCAGCCTGCTCGACGCCACGCAGGGAACTGTGGGCCTGATGATCAACGCCTACTGCGACTCCCGCTGGATCACCAACGCCGATCGCGCCCTGCTCGCCACCTTCACCCTGCAGGATAATTTTGCGCCGACCATCCTCGCGGCCAGGGAATTTCCATTGCAGGGTGTCGAGAAGCTCTTCTTTATCCACCCGGGGCGTGACCACGAGGCCCTGGTGGCGCTCGACACGCGACTCAAGGCCCTGCTCGGCAACACCGTGCACAGCACCTTTTCATCACCCTTCTGCCTGGAGTTCATGGCCAGCACGGTGTCCAAGGGCAATGCACTGAAACGACTCGCCGAGTTCCTGGACATCCCCCTGAGCCGCTGCATCGCCTTCGGTGACGGCATGAACGACGTGGAAATGCTCACGATCGCCGGCAAGGGCCTGGTCATGGGCACGGCGCACCACAAGGTGACAGAGGCGCTGCCCGGACACGAAACCATCGGTGCCTGCACCGAGGAGGCGGTGGCCCGCTACCTGGCGATCAACCTGCTGGGCTGAGCCGACGACAGAAGATCAACCGCCATCGATCGGGTCAACTGGCCGAGGCTGTCTGCAACATCACCGCATGGGGCAAACCGAGGAAATGGCACAACTCATCGCGCTTGGCCAACGCGTCACGGCGGCCCAGTTCGATCAGCTCGCTGCAGTAACCCGCCTCGAACAACAGATAGCTGAGCACTCCGGCGCCACTGGTGCGGGTCGCGCCCGGGCCACGCAGGAAGGTGCGCAGCGCCGGTGGCAGTTCATGTCGGTGACGGGCGGCGATCTCGTCCAGAGGCCGGCTGGGCGCGATCACCAGCACATCCACCGGTGCCAACCCCAGGCTGCGCGGCTGGTGAGGCGGCAGCATCCGGCTGAACTGGTTCAGGCGCTGCAACAGCTCGATGTCGCTTTCCAGGCTGTCGATGAAGGTACTGTTGAGCATGTGCCCACTGATCTGCGCCAGGCTCGGCTGCTGGCCGGTGTAGGTACGCTCCACCGCGGCCCGGGTGTCGAGACCACGGGAATTGCCGCTGACCCCGACTACCAGTACCCGGCTGGCGCCCAGGTGCAGCGCCGGACTGATCGGCGCCGACTGGCGCACCGCACCGTCGCCGAAATACTCGTGGTCCAGCTTGACCGGGGCGAACAGCAAGGGAATGGCCGAGCTGGCCAGCAGATGATCGACCGTCAACTCGGTCGGCACGCCGATGCGCCGGTGACGCAGCCAGGAATCGATGGCGCCCTTGCCCTGGTAGAAGGTCACTGCCTGCCCCGACTCGTAGCCGAAGGCCGTCACCGCCACCGCACGCAATTGGTGATGCTCGATGGCCTGCTCGATACCCGGCAGATGGATTTTCTCGTTGAGCAGATCGCGCAGCGGCGAACTGTTGAGCAGGGCCACCGGCACCTGTGAGCCCAGGCCAAGCAGGCTGTGACCGAAAAACCGCGCAGCCTGGTGAATCACCCCGGGCCAGTCGCTGCGCAGTACCCGATGGCTGCGAAAGTTCTGCCAGAACGCGCTGAGACGCTCGATGGCCGCGGTGAAGTTCATCGCCCCACTGGCGAGACTGACCGCATTGATCGCTCCGGCCGAAGTACCGACGATCACCGGAAACGGGTTGCTCGCCCCCGGCGGCAGCAGTTCGGCAATGGCCGCCAATACCCCCACCTGATACGCGGCTCGTGCGCCCCCTCCCGAGAGAATAAGGCCGGTAACCGGTTCAGTTGGACTCATCGCGACACTCCGTCAGTCAGCTAGCTACCTGATACACCAGGCCCTTCCCCGACAGCAAGGGGCTGCTCCGGTTTATCGTCGCTTTTTGTCGTAGAGTCGTGGTTCTCCCGCCGGCCGGCTCTTGAACCGGCGGTGCGTCCACAGGTACTGCTCGGGGCAGGCCCGCAGCGAAACCTCGACCCAGCGGTTGATCCGCAGGCAATCGGCCTCCTCGGACTCAGCCGGGAAATCCTCCAGCGGCGGATGGATCACCAGCCGGTAACCGCTGCCGTCGGCCAGGCGCTCCTGGGTGAACGGCACCACCAGCGCCTTGCCCAGGCGGGCGAATTTGCTGGTCGCGGTGACGGTCGCCGCCTGAATGCCGAACAGCGGCACGAAGATGCTCTGCTTGATCCCGTAGTCCTGGTCGGGGGCGTACCAGATCGCCCGACCGGAACGCAGCAGCTTGAGCATGCCGCGCACGTCGTCACGTTCCACCGCCAGGGAATCGAGGTTGTGCCGCTCGCGCCCACGTCGCTGGATGAAGTCGAACAGCGCATTGCCGTGCTCGCGATACATGCCATCGATGGTGTGCTGCTGGCCGAGCAGAGCCGCACCGATTTCCAGGGTGGTGAAATGCAGCGCCATGAGGATCACGCCCTTGCCTTCGCGCTGGGCCTGCAGCAGATGCTCGAGGCCCTCGACATGGGCCAGGCGCGCCAGGCGCGGCTTGGCCCACCACCAGCTCATGGCCATTTCAAAGAAGGCGATGCCGGTGGACGCGAAGTTTTCCTTGAGCAGACGGGTGCGCTCGGCGGCGCCCTTTTCCGGGAAACACAGCTCCAGGTTGCGCGCGGCGATGCGCCGGCGCTCGCCGGCCACCCGGTACATGGCCAGCCCCAGCACACGGCCGATGCGCAACAGGACACAGTAGGGCAATTGGACGATCAGCCAGAGCAGCCCCAGCCCCAACCAGAGCAGCCAGTAGCGTGGATGAAGAAAAGCGGCTTGAAAACGCGGGCGATCCATTAATGATTCCGGGCAGACACAGGGTCGCGCATTCTACAACGGTTCGGCGCGGCTTGCGGGGCGCGGGCGTTCTCGTTATAAGTCTCGGCACTTTTAGCGACAAGCCACGTTATGCCGACCATGAGCCAAACCGAACCGCTAGACCAGGATCCCGTGTTCCAGCTGAAGGGCAGCATGCTCGCCATTACGGTGCTGGAACTGGCGCAGAACAACCTCGAAGCCCTCGACCGCCAACTGGCAGCCAAGGTCGTCCAGGCGCCGAACTTCTTCAGCAATACCCCGCTGGTGCTGGCCCTGGACAAACTTCCCGCCGACCAGGGTGCCATCGACCTGCCCGGGCTGATGCGCGTCTGCCGCCAGCACGGCCTGCGGACCCTGGCAATCCGCGCCAACCGGATCGAAGACATCGCCGCCGCGATCGCCATTGACCTGCCCGTGCTGCCGCCGTCCGGTGCCCGCGAGCGGCCGGTCGATCCGACCGAAGGCGAAGTGAAGAAAGTACCGGAAAAACCACCGGAGCCGACCATCCAGCCAACCCGGATCATCACCACCCCGGTGCGCGGTGGCCAGCAGGTCTACGCCAAGGGCGGCGACCTGGTGGTGGTCTCTTCCGTCAGCCCCGGCGCGGAACTTATGGCCGATGGCAACATCCATGTTTACGGACCTATGCGTGGTCGTGCAATGGCGGGTGTCAAGGGCGACACCAAGGCACGAATTTTCTGCCAGCAACTGAGCGCCGAACTGGTGTCGATTGCCGGCCACTACAAGGTTTCCGAGGATCTGCGTCGTGATCCGCTGTGGGGGTCGGGCGTTCAGATCAGCTTGTCCGGCGATGTGTTGAACATCATCCGTCTTTAACGGATACTTGCCGCCATTTCCGAAATGTCGCCTTCTTCGTAGCGAAAATGGCTTAAAGGGCTTAGGAAAACACGAAATGTAAAAATTACCGCCGGTACTTTAAACATTTCGCCGCTTCCCGGCCCAAGCCATACGACTACAGTTGTTTTTCAGCGACGTTCTTCAGGGGCTAAAACAGAGTCCTTTTTCCTTAGGGGTGAAACACCTTGGCCAAGATTCTCGTGGTTACATCCGGCAAGGGTGGTGTGGGTAAGACCACCACCAGCGCC
Source organism: Pseudomonas sp. Tof1 (assembly GCF_055390395.1). NCBI lineage: Bacteria > Pseudomonadati > Pseudomonadota > Gammaproteobacteria > Pseudomonadales > Pseudomonadaceae > Pseudomonas > Pseudomonas sp. Tof1. Next base: position 5,356,546 of record NZ_AP024344.1, read on the forward strand.
GCCATCGGTACCGGCCTCGCGCTGCGCGGCCACAAGACAGTGATCGTCGACTTCGACGTCGGCCTGCGTAACCTCGACCTGATCATGGGCTGCGAGCGCCGCGTGGTGTACGACTTCGTCAACGTCGTGAACGGCGAAGCCAACCTGCAGCAGGCCCTGATCAAGGACAAGCGCCTGGAAAACCTGTACGTGCTGGCAGCCAGCCAGACCCGTGACAAGGATGCGCTGACCAAGGAAGGCGTGGAAAAGGTCCTGATGGAACTCAAGGAAAGCTTCGAGTTCGTGGTCTGCGACTCCCCGGCCGGCATCGAGACCGGCGCCCACCTGGCCATGTACTTCGCCGACGAGGCGATCGTCGTGACCAACCCGGAAGTCTCCTCGGTCCGTGACTCCGACCGCATGCTCGGCCTGCTGGCCAGCAAGTCGCGTCGTGCCGAACAGGGCGGCGAGCCGATCAAGGAACACCTGCTGCTGACCCGCTACAACCCGGAGCGCGTGAGCAAGGGCGAAATGCTTGGCGTCGAGGACGTCAAGGAAATCCTGGCCGTGACCCTGCTGGGCGTCATCCCCGAATCCCAGGCGGTGCTCAAGGCATCCAACCAGGGCGTACCGGTCATCCTCGACGACCAGAGCGATGCTGGCCAGGCCTACAGCGATGCGGTTGACCGCCTGCTGGGCAAGACCGTCGAGCATCGTTTCCTCGATGCACAGAAGAAGGGATTCTTCGAGCGCCTGTTTGGAGGCAACTAAGCAATGAACCTTTTTGACTTCTTTCGTGCCAGCAAAAAAGTAAGCACCGCGTCGGTCGCGAAAGAGCGTCTGCAGATCATTGTGGCGCACGAACGCGGCCAACGCAGCACCCCGGACTACTTGCCCGCCCTGCAGCAGGAGCTGGTCGAAGTGATCCGCAAGTACGTCAATATCGGGTCCGATGACGTGCACGTCGCCCTGGAGAACCAGGGCAGTTGCTCGATCCTGGAACTCAATATCACCCTGCCTGATCGCTGATCGATCCGGCCGGCGCCACGGCGGCCCGGTGATGTTCACACATAACGCTGTTGTGGGAGCCGGCTCCTGCAAGGCGCGCGGTGTGAGCAGCATCGGGCCGCCGTTGGCGTTTGTTACGAGACTGTTTCAATGCCGCTGTCGAATATCCGCATCATCCATCAGGACGCCGCCGTGCTGGTGGTGGACAAGCCGACCCTGCTGCTCTCCGTCCCGGGCCGCGCCGATGACAACAAGGATTGCCTGATCACCCGCCTGCAGGAAAACGGTTATCCGGAAGCCCAGATCGTTCACCGGCTGGACTGGGAAACCTCGGGCATCATCCTGCTGGCCCGCGACCCCGATACCCATCGCGAACTGTCGCGCCAGTTCCATGACCGGGAAACCGAGAAAGCCTACACCGCGCTCTGCTGGGGCCAGCCGGAACTGGACAGCGGCAGCATCGACCTGCCGTTGCGCTACGACCCGCCGACCAAGCCCCGGCATGTGGTCGATCACGAGTTTGGCAAGCATGCCCTGACCTTCTGGAAAGTGCTGGAGCGCCATGCCGACTGGTGCCGGGTGGAACTGACGCCGATCACCGGGCGCTCGCATCAGTTGCGGGTACACATGCTGTCCATCGGTCATCCGCTGCTCGGTGACGGCCTGTATGCCCACCCGCAGGCCCTGGCGGCCTGGCCACGGCTGTGCCTGCATGCCAGCATGCTGAGCTTCACCCACCCGCAAAGCGGCGAGCGCCTGCGCTTCGAGTGCCCGGCGCCGTTCTGAATCGCGTCGTGCAAGGCTCCTGCGCTCGACATCGATTCCTGAGTGTAGCTCGCTCTTGTAGGAGCCCGGCTTGCCGGCGAATGCGTCCTTGAGGCCGCCAAAGGCTTCGCGGGCAAGCCACGCTCCTACAAAGATACGGTAAACTCCCGACACTGCTGTCTGGAGCCACTTATGCGCGAAGAGTTGAACCAAGGCCTGATCGACTTCCTCAAGGCCTCCCCCACCCCCTTTCATGCCACCGCCAGCCTGGTCAAGCGCCTGGAGGCAGCGGGTTATCAGCGTCTCGATGAGCGTGAAACCTGGCACACCGCGGCCGGTGGTCGCTATTACGTCACCCGCAACGACTCTTCCATCATCGCCATCAAGCTCGGCGAAAACGCGCCGCTGCAATCGGGTATCCGCATGGTCGGTGCCCATACCGACAGCCCGTGCCTGCGGGTCAAGCCGCAACCCGAACTGCAGCGCCAGGGCTTCTGGCAACTGGGTGTCGAAGTCTACGGCGGCGCCCTGCTAGCGCCGTGGTTCGACCGCGACCTGTCCCTGGCCGGTCGTGTCACCTTCCGTCGCGACGGCAAGGTCGAAAGCCAACTGATCGACTTCAAGGCGCCGATAGCGACCATTCCCAACCTGGCCATTCACCTCAACCGTGAAGCCAACCAGGGCTGGGCGATCAACCCGCAGAACGAGCTGCCTCCGATCCTGGCCCAGTTCGCCGGCGACGAGCGCGTGGACTTCCGCGCCGTGCTCACCGACCAGTTGGCCCGTGAACACGACCTCAGCGCCGACGTGGTGCTCGATTACGAGCTGAGTTTCTACGACACCCAGAGCGCAGCCGTGATCGGTCTCAACGGCGACTTCATCGCCGGTGCCCGCCTGGACAACCTGCTGTCCTGCTACGCTGGCTTGCAGGCGCTGCTCAGCGCCGACAGTGATGAAACCTGCATCCTGGTCTGCAACGACCACGAGGAAGTCGGCTCCTGCTCCGCCTGCGGTGCCGACGGCCCGATGCTCGAACAGACCCTGCGCCGCCTCCTGCCGGATGGCGAGGACTATGTGCGCACGATCCAGAAATCGCTGCTGGTCTCGGCGGACAACGCCCATGGCGTACACCCCAACTATGCCGAGAAGCACGACGCCAACCATGGCCCGAAACTTAACGCCGGGCCGGTGATCAAGGTCAACAACAACCAGCGCTACGCCACCAACAGCGAAACCGCCGGTTTCTTCCGCCACCTGTGCATGTCCGAGGAAGTCCCGGTACAAAGCTTCGTGGTGCGCAGCGACATGGGCTGCGGCTCGACTATCGGCCCGATCACCGCCAGCCACCTGGGCGTGCGTACCGTGGATATCGGCCTGCCGACCTTCGCCATGCACTCGATCCGCGAACTGGCGGGCAGCCATGACCTGGCCCACCTGGTGAAGGTCCTGAGCGCGTTCTACGCCAGCCCCGAACTGCCCTGAGCCCTGTGCTCTCGCAGGAAAGAGCAGCAGCGGGAACACACCTGGCTGTGGGAGGGCTTGTCCGCGAAGCTTCTGGCGCACGCCAGACCGGCTTGGCTGACAAGCCCGCTCCCGGCGCACGCCAGCCCGATGAACAGCGCCCCACATGCGCAAGCCTGTTCTGCCGCTTATCGGCAGTACGCTGAAGACAGTTGGCTCCGACAATGCCCACCGTCCCTACCGGATCAGGCACCATCACCTGACCTGATCGCCCCTGATACACATCAAGGCATCTCCACCAAAGCGACCTAAACTAAAGGTGTATCCCTTCGACAAGGCCGTCGTCATGATCACACCGTTCGAGTTCCACTCGATGCTCATCCCGATCCTGGGAGGCATGCTGTTGCTGGCCGTGGGCTTCAACTTTCGTGAAAACCGGGCCGGCCCGGTGCTGATGTGGCTTGGCATGCTGTTGATCCTCGGGACCGTGGTCTACAAGATCCTCGCCAAACTGGCTGAATAAATGCGCGGCGCCCGAGGCTGGCGTACACTCGGTCGATCCGCACCTGTATGGTTGACTGCCTAGTGTTCGCCCGCCTTTCCGCTCTGCCCACCTTACTGTTCATCTGCCTGCTGGCGTTACTGCCCCTGGTTCCCGCCCAGGCTGTCGGCCTGCCGAGCCTGCTGGGCAGCGCCGAGAAAACCCAGCCACAACCGACCGAGCCCCTGGCCCAGTCGCTCGACGAAGTCATCAGGAACCTGGAGAACGACCAGCAGCGCAGCAAGCTGCTGAGCGACCTGAAAAAGCTCCGGGACAGCACGAAAAAGGCCCAGCCGGCCGCCGAAGTGGGGGTACTGGGGCTGATCGGCAGCACCCTGGCCGACTTCGAAAAGCAGTTCACCGGCAATGACAGCCCGCTCACTCGCTGGTCGCTGGAGTTCGACCAGGCCAGGCAGGAGATGATGGCGCTGATGCTTCCGGCCAGCGAATGGCTGCCGATCATCTCCGCCTTTGCCCTGATCCTGCTGCTCTGGAGTTGCCTGGCCTGGGCGATGATCTGGCTCGGCCATCGGGTGCGCCTGCGCTTCGGCCTCACCGAGGAACTGCCCCAGCACCCACGCACCGTCGACCTGCTGCGCTTTGCCCTGCGCAAGCTCGGGCCGTGGATGATCGCGCTGCTGATCACCGTCTACCTGACCTACGCCCTGCCCTCGTCCCTGGGCAAGGATCTGGCGATGGCGCTGGCCTATGCACTGGTGGTCGGTACCTGTTTCTCGGCGATCTGCGTGATCGCCTTCTCCCTGCTCGACGGCCCGCATCGCCATCAGGCCCTGCATATCCTGCGCCGCCGGGCTTTCCGGCCGCTGTGGCTGATCGGCAGTTTCGCCGCATTCGGCGAAGCCCTGAGCGACCCGCGCCTGATCGCCAGCCTCGGCAGCCACCTGGCCCATACCGCCGCGACCTTCGTCAACGTGATGGCCGCGCTCTCCACTGGCCTGTTCATCCTGCGCTTCCGTCGCCCCATCGCGCACCTGATCCGCAACCAGCCGCTGTCCCGCCGGCTGACCCGCCGCGCCCTGAGCGACACCATCGATATCCTCGGCAGCTTCTGGTTCGTTCCCGCGCTGATCCTGGTGGCGATCTCGCTGTTCGCGACCTTCTTCTCCGCTGGCGACACCAGTACCGCCCTGCGCCAGTCGCTGATCTGTACCGTGCTGGTGGTGCTGTGCATGGTGATCAACGGCCTGGTGCGCCGCCATGCCCTCAAGCCCCAGCGCGGGCACCGGCGCCATACGCTGTACTCCGAACGGTTGAAGAGCTTCTGCTACACCCTGGTGCACCTGGCGGTCTGGCTGTTCTTCATCGAACTCGGCCTGCGGGTCTGGGGCATGTCGCTGATCCGCTTCACCGAAGGCGAGGGCCGCGAGGTCAGTGTTCGGCTGTTCGGCCTCGGCGGCACGCTGATCTTCGCCTGGCTGGTGTGGATTCTCGCCGATACCGCCGTGCACCACGCCCTCACCCGCTCGCGCAAGGGCCTGGCCAACGCCCGGGCGCAGACCATGATGCCGCTGATCCGCAACGTGCTGTTCGTGGCGATCTTCATCATCGCGCTGATCGTCGCCCTGGCGAACATGGGCATGAACGTCACGCCCCTGCTGGCCGGTGCCGGTGTGATCGGTCTGGCCATCGGTTTCGGTGCGCAGTCGCTGGTGGCGGACCTGATCACCGGCCTGTTCATCATCATCGAGGACTCCCTGGCCATCGACGACTACGTCGACGTCGGCGGTCACCTCGGAACCGTCGAGGGCCTGACCATCCGCACGGTGCGCCTGCGGGACATCGACGGCATCGTCCACACCATTCCGTTCAGCGAGATCAAGAGCATCAAGAACTACTCACGGGAGTTCGGCTACGCGATCTTCCGCGTGGCGATCCCCTACAACATGGCGATCGACGATGCGATCAAGCTGATGCGCGATGTCGGCCAGAAGATGCGCACGGATCCGTTGCAGCGGCGCAACATCTGGTCACCGCTGGAGATCCAGGGCGTAGAGAGCTTCGAGTCCGGCAGCGCGGTCCTGCGGGCCCGCTTCAAGACCGCACCGATCAAGCAATGGGAGGTTTCGCGGGCGTTCAACCTGGCGCTGAAACGGACCATGGACGAATCCGGCCTGGACCTGGCGACTCCGCGCCTGAGCGTGCAGGTGGTGACGGCCGGTGGCGGTGTGCAAACCGAGCAACCAGTCAAGTCCTGAGCACCACCGTCCTGCCTCTCCCCCCCTGTAGGAGCCGGGCTTGCCCGCGAAGCTTTTAGAGATATTTCGGACGCATTCGCGGGCAAGCCCGGCTCCTACAGCACATCCACCCCGACATGGATCGCATCGTGCCGCCAGAACTCCAGGTCGCAGTCGATCAGGCGCTGGTGCTGGTCATAGTTGACCCGTGCAATCCGCAGCCCCGGGCTGCCGGACGACACCCGCAATGCCGCGGCAGCCTCCAGCGGCAATGAGGTCGGCACGATCTCGAAGCGCACCCGCCCGTAGTGCAGGTCATAGTGCCGGGCATAGAGTTCGGTGATCGACTGGTTCAGGTCGAACTCGAGAATGCCCGGGAAGTACTGCGGGTTGAGGTAGTGCTCGACATACAGCACCTGCCGCTCGTCGATCCGTCGCACCCGGCAGATCTGGATCACGCTCGACAGCGCCGGCAATTGCAACCACTCGCATACCGCCGCCGAGGCCGGCTGCAGCCGTGCCGACAGCACCTGGGTGGAAGGTACCCGCCCCTGGGCACTGACCATTGCATGGAAGTGGCTGCGCTGCATCAGGTTGTAGGCCAGCCGCGGCGGCGAGACGAACCAGCCCCGACGCTCCTCGCGGTAGATCAGCCCCTGGGCTTCCAGTTGCAACAAGGCCTCGCGCACGGTGATCCGGGTGGTGCTGAACAACTCGCTGAGCTTGCGCTCGGCCGGCAGTTTGCTTCCGCCGGGCAGCAGCCCATGCTCGATCTGCTCGTGCAGCGCCAGACCGATAGCTGTCACCGCCTTTGGTGCCTCTTCGCGCATCAACGTTACCTATTTGGACTAGTCCAGCACTATTTCAGGGCAAAACCGCGCGGCATCGCGGTCTCCGGTTGCAGCACCCAGCCTAGGCAATGCACATGACTGATATGTGACAAAGCGACGAAACGGTGCAGCGGAACGCCCGTCCCACAACACCAATTCCCTTGAATATCAGTAGTTTATCAATGGTCTACGCTTAACTCGGCGGTCATGGGTGCTACGAGGAAAAATCCTTGCAGGACTGATGCCGACATTAAAGTGTCATGCAGCAGGCTTAAATTGGCTCAGGTATTGCTGACCTAGACCAAACGTCCAACCGCCGCACTACGCATATAAAAACTGTCGATCAAGATCTTCGCGTTGAAAAACGCCCAAAGGAGCTTCGGATGAAACAGCTTTTCCTGGCATCACTGTTAGGTTCGACCATCGCCCTGTGCACCAGCGCCATGGCCGCTGATACCGACTTGCAGGCCCTGGAGGCCGCGGCCAAGAAAGAAGGCGCCGTCAACAGCGTCGGCATGCCCGATGACTGGGCCAACTGGGCCGGTACCTGGAAGGACCTGAGCGACAAGTACGGCCTCAAGCACATCGACACAGACATGAGCTCGGCCCAGGAAATCGCCAAGTTCGCCGCCGAGAAAGACAACGCCAGCGCCGATATCGGCGACGTCGGCGCGGCTTTCGGTCCGATCGCGACCAAGCAGGGCGTGACCCAGCCGTACAAGCCGAGCACCTGGGAACAGGTTCCGGCCTGGGCCAAGGACAAGGACGGCAACTGGGCGCTGGCCTACACCGGTACCATCGCCTTCATCGTCAACAAGAAGCTGCTGCACGGCTCCGAAGTCCCCAAGAGCTGGGCTGACCTGAAGACCGGCAAGTACAAGGTCTCCATCGGTGACGTGAGCACCGCCGCCCAGGCCGCCAACGGCGTCCTCGCTGCGGCACTGGCCAACGGCGGCGACGAGAAGAACATCCAGCCGGCGCTGCTCATGTTTGCCGAGATCGCCAAGCAGGGTCGCCTGTCGCTGGCCAACCCGACCATCGCCACCATGGAGAAGGGCGAAGTGGAAGTCGGCGTGGTCTGGGACTTCAACGGCCTGAGCTACAAGGCCAAGATGGCCAACCCCGATGACTACATCGTGCTGATCCCCTCCGATGGTTCGGTGATTTCCGGCTACACCACCATCATCAACAAGTACGCCAAGCACCCGAACGCCGCCAAGCTGGCGCGTGAGTACATCTTCAGCGATGCCGGCCAGACCAACCTGGCCCGCGGCAATGCCCGGCCGATCCGCGCCGAGCACCTGACCCTGCCGGAAGACGTGAAGGCCAAGCTGCTGCCCAACGAGCAGTACAAGCACGTCACCCCGATCAAGGATGCCGACGCCTGGGAGAAGACGTCCAAGGCACTGCCGCAGAAATGGCAGGAAGAAGTCATCATCAACATGCAGTAAGGCTCGATAGCTGACTGTCGAGCAAGCACCACTGAACTGTGTAGGAGCAGGGCTTGCCCGCGAAGCTTTTATCGCCCTCAAGGCCCCCTTCGCTGGCAAGCCAGGCTCCTACAAGTTTGCAGATTCCTTGAAACAGAGACCCGACTCATGCAGCACAACGTCATCCTGGTCGTGCTCGATGGCCTGAACCATGAGGTCGCCCGGCACGCCATGGGCCATCTCCAGGCTTACGCAGGCGCAGGACGCGCGGCGCTGTACAAACTGGAATGCGAGTTGCCGTCGCTCTCCAGACCGCTCTACGAATGCATTCTCACCGGTGTCGCCCCGATCGAAAGCGGCATCGTGCACAACCAGGTCACGCGCCTGTCCCACCAGCGCAGCGTGTTCCACTACGCCCGCGACGGTGGCCTGCGCACTGCGGCAGCGGCCTATCACTGGGTCAGCGAGCTGTACAACCGCTCGCCCTTCGTCGCCGCCCGCGATCGCCACACCCACAACGAAAGCCTGCCGATCCAGCACGGGCATTTCTACTGGATGGATCACTACCCCGACTCGCACCTGTTCGCCGACGCCGAAAGCCTGCGCCTGCAACACGCGCCGAACTTCCTGCTGGTGCATCCGATGAATATCGACGATGCCGGCCACAAGCATGGCCTGGACAGCGCCCAGTACCGCAATAGCGCACGCTCGGCCGACATCATCCTGGCCGACTACCTGCAAGGCTGGCTCGACGCCGGCTATCAGGTGCTGGTGACCGCCGACCACGGCATGAACAACGACCGCTCGCACAACGGCCTGCTGGCCGAAGAGCGCGAGGTACCGCTGTTCGTCCTCGGCGACGCCTTCAGTTTCAATCCCGATGCCGCACCCCGGCAGACCGAGCTCTGCGGCACGATCTGCACACTGCTGGGCGTGCACCACGACAAACCTGTATGCCGGGAGCTGTTGAAGTGAATTCAATCACCCGTGGCAAATGGCTCGCCCTGCTCTGCCTGGCGCCTTTCGCCCTGTTCTTCATCGTCTTCGAGATCGCCCCGCTGGCCTGGGTGCTGATCAACAGCCTGCAATCGGAAGACGACGGCTGGGGGCTGGCCAACTTCAACAAGATCTTCGGTTCGAAGTTCTACCTGCAGGCCATCCAGTACAGCCTGGAGATCAGTTTCTGGTCGAGCGTGTTCGGCATGCTCATCGCCCTGCTCGGCGCCTATTCGCTGCGCCGTGTCGACTCGCGCCTGCGCGACTTCGTCAACGCCTTCGCCAACATGACCAGCAACTTCGCCGGCGTGCCGCTGGCCTTCGCCTTCATCATCCTGCTGGGCTTCAACGGCACCCTCACCCTCCTGCTGAAACAGGCCGGGATCATCCAGGACTTCAACCTGTACTCCAAGACCGGCCTGATCATCCTCTACACCTACTTCCAGATCCCCCTGGGCGTGCTGCTGCTCTACCCGGCCTTCGACGCCCTGCGCGAAGACTGGCGCGAGTCCGCCGCGCTGCTCGGCGCCGAGGGCTGGCAGTTCTGGCGGCACATCGGCCTGCCGGTGCTGACTCCGGCGCTGCTGGGCACCTTCGTGATCCTGCTGGCCAACGCCCTGGGCGCCTACGCCACGGTCTACGCCCTGACCACCGGCAACTTCAACGTGCTGCCGATCCGTATCGCCGCGATGGTCTCCGGCGACATCAGCCTCGACCCGAACATGGCCAGCGCGCTGGCGGTGATCCTGGTCGGCCTGATGACCTTCGTCACCGTCATCCATCAATGGCTGTTGAAAAGGAGCCACCATGTCGCGCGTTGAACCCGGCTCCGCCAGCCTCTACCACCGCGTGGTGGTCTACCTGCTGTTCCTGATCCTGCTGCTGCCGCTGGCCGGCACCTTCGTCTACTCCATCGCCAGCAGTTGGTCGGCGACCGTGCTGCCCAGCGGTTTCACCTTCAAGTGGTACCTGCAGTTGTGGAGCGACCCGCGCTTTCTCGGCGCGTTCGGCCAATCGCTGATCGTCTGCGTCGGCGCACTGCTGCTGTCGGTGGTGCTGATCCTGCCGCTGCTGTTCGTGGTGCACTACCACTTCCCGCGCCTCGACGCGCTGATGAACATCCTGATCCTGCTGCCCTTCGCGGTGCCGCCGGTGGTGTCCTCGGTGGGTCTGCTGCAACTTTACGGCTCCGGGCCGTTCGCCATGGTCGGCACGCCGTGGATCCTGATCGGCTGCTACTTCACCGTGGCCCTGCCGTTCATGTACCGGGCGATCACCAACAACCTGCAGGCGATCAACCTGCGCGACCTGATGGACGCCGCCCATCTGCTCGGCGCCAGCACCTGGCAGGCAGCATTCCTGGTGGTGCTGCCGAACCTGCGCAAGGGCCTGATGGTGGCGTTGCTGCTGTCGTTCTCGTTCCTGTTCGGCGAGTTCGTGTTCGCCAACATCCTGGTCGGCACCCGCTACGAGACCCTGCAGGTGTACCTGAACAACATGCGCAACAGCAGCGGTCACTTCACCAGTGCGCTGGTGATCTCCTATTTCCTCTTCGTCTTGGTACTCACGTGGGTTGCCAATCGCCTCAATAAGGACAAGAGCCAATGAGCTTCATCAGCGTCCAGAACCTGAAAAAGACCTACGCCGGCACCACGGTGTTCAGCGATATCAACTGCGAAATCGCCAAGGGCGAGTTCATCACCCTGCTCGGTCCCTCCGGCTGCGGCAAGTCCACCCTGCTGCGCTGCATCGCCGGCCTGACGCCGGTGGACAGCGGCAGGATCCTGCTCGACGGCCAGGACATCGTCCCGCTGAGCCCGCAGAAACGCGCGATCGGCATGGTGTTCCAGAGCTACGCGCTGTTTCCCAACATGACCGTGGAGCAGAACGTCGCCTTCGGCCTGAAGATGCAGAAGGTCAACGCCGACGACAGCCACAAGCGGGTCATGGAAGCCCTCAAGCTGGTCGAGCTGCACGATTTCGCCGCCCGCTACCCGCACCAGTTGTCCGGCGGCCAGTGCCAGCGCGTGGCCCTGGCCCGTTCGCTGGTGACACGCCCGCGCCTGCTGCTGCTCGACGAGCCGCTGTCGGCCCTCGATGCGCGCATTCGCAAGCACCTGCGCGAACAGATCCGGGCGATCCAGCGCGAATTGGGCCTGACCACCATTTTCGTCACCCACGACCAGGAAGAAGCCCTGACCATGAGTGACCGTATCTTCCTGATGAACCAGGGCCGCATCGTCCAGAGCGGCGACGCCGAATCGCTCTACACCGCGCCGGTGGACGTGTTCGCCGCCGGCTTCATCGGCAACTACAACCTGCTCGACGCCGAGGCCGCCAGCCGCCTGCTGCAACGGCCGGTCAGCAGCCGCATCGCGATCCGCCCGGAAGCCATCGAGCTGCACACCGAAGGCGAACCGGATGCCCTGGTCCGTGGCCACAGTCTGCTGGGCAACGTCATCCGCTACCGGGTCGAGGCCCGCGGTGTCGAACTGCTGGTGGACGTGCTCAACCGCTCGGCCGCCGACCTGCACCCCGATGGTCGACGCCTGGCCCTGTCCATCGATCCGGCGGCCCTTTGTGAGGTAGCCTGATGCCCTGTTTCAAGCATGTCCTTCCGAAGAGAGAGCTGCACTGATGGCCCTGGCAATTTTTGATCTGGATGAAACCCTGATTCACGGCGACTGCGCGACGCTCTGGAGCGAGCAGATGGGACGCCTGGGCTGGGTCGACCCGGAGTCCTTCATGCGCCGCAACAACGAACTGATGGACGCCTACAGCCGGGGCGAACTGGCCATGGAGGAGTTCATGCTGTTCAGCCTGGAGCCCATGGCCGGGCGGACCCCGGATGAAATCGGACACCTGGTCGAACCGTGGGTCGAGGAGGTGATCGAGCCGCTGATCTACAGCGATGCGTGCAAGGCGATTGCCGAGCACCGTGCGGCCGGTGACCGGATCCTGGTGATCTCCGCCTCGGGCACCCACCTGGTCAGGCCGATCGCCGAACGCCTGGGCATCGACGAGGTGCTGGGCATCGAGCTGGAAGTGCTGCATGGGGTCTACAGCGGCCAGACCACCGGCATCCTGACCTACCGCGAGGGCAAGATCACCCGTCTGCTGGAATGGCTCGACGCCGAAGGGGAAAACCTCGAAGGCGCGAGTTTCTATTCCGATTCGCGCAACGACCTGCCGCTGCTACTCAAGGTCGACCACCCTCACGTGGTGAACCCGGACCCGGTGTTGCGCGAACAGGCGGAAAAGGCCGGCTGGCCGATTCACGCCTGGCACTGAGACACGCAGCGACGGCCTCTTCGCGGCCAAGCCCGCGAAGAGGCTGCGCCCCCACGGAAGAATCAATCAGACCAGGGCTTCATCAATCACCAGCACCAGCTTGCCCGCCACCTGGTTGCCGGCCAGCTCGGCAAACGCCAGTTCGGCATCACGGATCGGGAACGTCCTGGCCAGTTGCGGGCTCAGGCGCTTGTCGGCAAACAGCGGCCAGACGTGCTGGTTCAAGTCCGCGAGCAGATCGGCCTTGAATTGCGCATCGCGACTGCGCAGGGTCGAACCCAGCAACTGGATACGCTTGGCGAGGATCTTCGCCAGGTCCAACTGGGTTTCCCGCCCGCCCATCAGGCCGATCAGCACCCACCGCCCGTCAGCTGACAAAAGTTTCACGTTGAGCGCCGCGTAGTTCGCGCCCACCGGGTCGAGGATCACGTCGAAGGGGGCGAAGTCGTTCAGACTTTCGATATCGTCACCACGAATCGCCCCGCCCTGGGCACCCAGCGACTCGCAATAGGCCAGTCGATCCGCCGAACCGACACTGACCCAGCAGGGGTTGCCGAAGGCCTTGCACAGTTGGATCGCCGCCGAACCGACGCCACTGGCACCAGCATGCAACAGCACCTTTTCACCGGGCTTGAGGCCCGCCAACTGGAACAGATTCAGCCATGCCGTGGCGTAGACCTCAGGCAGCGCGGCCGCTTCGACCAGGCTCAGGCCTTCCGGCACTGGCAGCACATGGCGGCCATCGACCACCACTTCCTCGGCCATGCCGCCGCCGGCGAGCAGCGCACAGACCCGATCACCGACCTGCCAGGCGGAACCGGCTCCCACTTCGACGATCACTCCGGAGCACTCCAGCCCCAGCGCCTGGCTGGCTCCCGGCGGTGGCGGATAGAGCCCGGCCTTCTGCAACAGATCGGCCCGGTTGAGCCCCGCAGCAGCGACGCGAATGCGCACTTGCCCCACATCACAACCCGGATTCGGCTCTTCCAGCCACTCCACTTGACCTTCAACGCCTTGCAATGCCTTCACAGTGCCTCCATAGTGAGTCTGGACTGAGCCCGGAGCTGTAGCACCGGGCTTTCTTGCATTATGCGACCGGTCCGCGACTCGTGCGAAACCCTCAATGGCGGTTTTGGCACTCAGTCCCACGGAACCGGCGACTTTAAAGACGGCCTAATATGCGTGATCAATTGTCCCCGCGTCGACTCAGCATGAAGCATTTGTTCCCCGGCACTGCACTTGCCCTTTTCATCGGCCTTGGCGTTTCGGCGTTCTCGGGCAACACGTTCGCAGCCAACAGCTGGGACAATCTTCAGCCCGACCGTGACGAGGTGATCGCCAGCCTGAACGTCGTCGAGTTGCTCAAGCGCCACCACTACAGCAAGCCGCCGCTGGACAGCGCGCGCTCGGTGATCATCTACGACAGCTACATCAAGTTGCTCGACCCGTCGCGCAGCTATTTCCTGGCCAGCGACATCGCCGAATTCGACAAGTGGAAGACCCAGTTCGGCGACTTCCTCAAGAGCGGCGACCTCAATGCCGGCTTCACCATCTACAAGCGCTACCTGGATCGGGTCAAGGGCCGCCTGGACTTCGCCCTCGCCGAGCTGAACAAGGGCGTCGACAAGATCGACTTCACCACCCACGAGACCCTGCTGATCGATCGCAAGGACGCGCCGTGGCTCAAGAGCACCGCCGAACTCGACGACCTGTGGCGCAAGCGCGTCAAGGACGAGGTGCTGCGCCTGAAGATCGCCGGCAAGGATCCCAAGGCGATCCAGGAACTGCTGGTCAAGCGCTACAAGAACCAGCTGGCCCGCCTGGACCAGACCCGGGCCGAGGATATCTTCCAGGCCTATATCAACACCTTCGCGATGTCCTACGACCCGCACACCAACTATCTGTCTCCTGATAGCGCGGAAAACTTCGACATCAACATGAGCCTGTCCCTCGAGGGCATCGGCGCCGTGCTGCAAAGCGACAACGACCAGGTCAAGGTCGTGCGCCTGGTGCCGTCGGGCCCGGCCGACAAGACCAAGCAGGTCGCGCCGTCCGACAAGATCATCGGTGTCGCCCAGGGCGACAAGGAAATGGTCGACGTGGTCGGCTGGCGCCTGGACGAAGTGGTCAAGCTGATCCGTGGTCCGAAGGGCTCGGTGGTCCGCCTGGAAATCATCCCGGCGAGCAACGCGCCGAACGACCAGACCAGCAAGATCGTCTCCATCACCCGCGAGGCGGTGAAACTGGAAGACCAGGCGGCAAGCAAGTCGATCCTGCACCTCAAGCAGGATGGCAAGGACTACAAGCTCGGGGTGATCGACATCCCGGCCTTCTACCTGGACTTCAAGGCCTTCCGTGCTGGCGATCCGAACTACAAGAGCACCACCCGCGACGTGAAGAAACTGTTGGGCGAGCTGCAGAAGGAAGGCGTCGACGGCGTGGTCATCGACCTGCGCAACAACGGCGGCGGCTCCCTGCAGGAAGCCACCGAGCTGACCAGCCTGTTCATCGACAAGGGCCCGACCGTGCTGGTGCGCAACGCCGACGGCAAGGTCGACGTGCTCGAGGACGAAAACCCCGGTGCGTTCTACAAGGGTCCGATGGCGCTGCTGGTCAACCGCCTGTCGGCCTCGGCCTCGGAGATCTTCGCCGGCGCCATGCAGGACTACCATCGTGCACTGATTATCGGTGGCCAGACCTTCGGCAAGGGCACCGTGCAGACCATCCAGCCGCTCAACCATGGCGAGCTGAAACTGACCCTGGCCAAGTTCTACCGGGTTTCCGGACAGAGCACCCAGCATCAGGGCGTACTGCCGGACGTGGATTTCCCGTCGATCATCGACACCAAGGAAATCGGCGAAAGCGCGCTGCCGGAAGCCATGCCGTGGGACACCATCCGTCCTTCGATCAAGCCGGCGGTGGACCCGTTCAAGCCATTCCTGGCCCAGCTCAAGGCCGACCACGAGGCCCGCGCGGCGAAGGATGCCGAGTTCATCTTCATTCGCGACAAGCTGGCCCTGGCCGAGAAGCTGCTGAAGGAAAAGACCGTGAGCCTGAACGAGGCCGAGCGTCGCGCCCAGCGTGCCGATATCGATGCCAAGCAACTGGCCATGGAAAACGCCCGCCGCAAGGCCAAGGGCGAGGACGCGCTCAAGGAACTCAAGAAAGAGGACGACGACGCCCTGCCGCCTGACCCGGACAAGAAAACCAAGCCGGAAGACGACGCCTACCTGAGCGAGACCGGGCGTATCCTGCTCGATTACCTGCGTCTGAATACCGCGGTGGCCAAGCACTGACGAGTGATAGCAATTTAGTGTGATTGCTCTTCGGAGCGTCATCAAACAGTCATCATTCTGTCGTGAAATAAAGGACTGGACACGTCTCCCGAGCCGGGAGCCGCCTCCGGTCCTTTTCTTTCGACAGAGACTGCCATGACCATGACCGAACAGCTGAACGCCTTGAGTTCAATCCTGGCTCAGAGTGGTCTGCACAGCCTGTTCCAACCGATCATTTCACTGTCCGAGAGACGTATCGTCGGCTATGAGGCGCTCAGTCGCGGGCCCTCCAACAGCCCGCTGCACTCACCCGTCAGCCTGTTCGCCGTGGCCCGTCAGGCCGGACGCCTGAGCGAACTGGAAATGGCCTGCCGGCTCAGTGCCTGCCGCCGTTTCAGCGAACAGAAACTGCCCGGCAAGCTGTTTCTCAACGTATCCCCCGAATCCCTGCTGGAGCCAAGCCACCCACCGGGACGAACCCTGCAATGGCTGCAGGACTTCGGCATCGACCCCAGCAACGTGGTCATCGAACTGACCGAGCAAACCCCCACCGACGATTTCCAACTGCTGCAGAACGCGCTGCACCACTACCGCGACATGGGTTTCTCGATCGCCCTGGATGATCTGGGGGCCGGCTATTCCAGCCTGCGCCTGTGGTCGGAATTGCGCCCGGACTACGTCAAGATCGACCGACACTTCATCGATGGTATCCACCAGGACGGCCTCAAGCGCGAGTTCGTCGGCTCCATCCTGCAGATCGCCAAGGCCTCGCGGGCCCGGGTGATCGCCGAAGGCATCGAATTGCCGGAAGAACTGGCGGTACTGACCGAAATGGGCGTCGACCTGGTGCAGGGCTACCTGCTCTGCCGTCCCCAGGAAAACCCGCCACAGGATGCCCACGCCCTGCTGCCCAAGGTGGAAAACACCTCCATCGTCCTGAGCGAGGACGGCAGCGACCTCAGCGCCCTGCTCATCGAACAACCGGCAGTGACCCAGGACACCGCCACGGCGACGGTGCTGGAGGCCTTTCGGCGCCAGGCCAATCTCAATTCGCTGGCGGTGCTGGACGAACAGAACCGGCCCTGCGGCATCGTCCATCGGCATTCGCTGTCGGATGCGCTGCTCAAGCCGTTCGCCACCGACCTGTTCGCCCGCAAGCCCATCAGCCGGCTGATGAGCGATGACTTCCTCGCCGTGGAATCGAGCCAGTCGCTGCAACAGGTCAGCCGACTGCTGACCAGCCGTGCCCGGCAACGTATCGAGGAAGATTTCATCATCACCCTCAATGGCCGCTACCTGGGCCTTGGACGGGTGATCGACGTACTGAAACTGATCACCGAACTGAAGATCCAGCAGGCCCGCTACGCCAACCCGCTGACCCTGCTGCCCGGCAACGTGCCGATCCAGCAGTGCCTGGCCCGTCTGCTGCAACAGCAACGCGAAGCGTTGATCTGCTATGTCGACATCGACAGCTTCAAGCCCTTCAACGATATCTACGGCTACGGCCGGGGTGACGAAGTATTGCTATGCCTGGCGCAGTGCCTGAACGAGCGGGTCGACCCGAGCCGCGACTTCGTCGGCCACATCGGCGGTGATGATTTCCTGCTGGTGCTGGGTTCGGATGATTGGCAGAAACGCCTGGATCACCTGGTCGATGACTTCCAGAACCAGTGCCGGCGCTTCTACCGTGCCGAGCATCTGGAGGCCGGCTGTTTCATCGCGTCGAACCGCCAGGGCCTGCGCCAGGAGTTTGCCCTGCTGTCCCTGTCCATCGGTGCGGTGCACCTGAAGCCGCAGTCCTGCGGGCTGCTCGATGCCAGCCAGTTGGCCGAGCTGGCCTCACAGGCCAAGCACCACGCCAAGAACGTGCCGGGCCACAGCATCCACGTCATCGACAGCACCGAGATCACTTCGCTCGAAGACAGCGCCTGAGCTGCAAGTCCGCGAACAGGCCCCACGAGATCAGGCTTCGGCCGACTCGGGATAGTCGTACTCGAACACCCGCACCACTTCCGATGCGTGCCAGGAAGCCGCCGCCACGCCGTCCGACGGACCGGAAAAGCGCCCCAGGCGCTCCACGCATTCGAAAAAACCGGTACGCGGCAGACGGCTCGCGCCCTGGCTGATCACCAATGAACTGCGCAACGGCTGCTCGGCCCTGGCATCCAGGGCTGCCAGGTGCTCCAGCGCCGCCGTCAGGGTCTGCATGGCAGGGCTGGGCAGTTGCAGACGCTCGAGCAATGCCCGATAGGTCAACAGATGCCGCTGCCGACGGGCCTGATCGAGTTCCCCCAGCAGGCCCTCCCAATGCTGACGACTGATTCGCACGCTCACGATGCATCCCTCCATCCGGCGACACCCAATTCCCAGGCCAGGCTGCGGCGAATCGCGGCATCCGGCTCCCGCTCACCACTCTCGATCAACCCCAGGTATGATGGGCTGATGCCCACGGTCCGTGCCAGCACCTCGATCGCCAGCCCCTTGGCTTCGCGCAGGGTGCGCAACTGGTCGAACGCCGGCATGGCGGCGGCCGGCGCCACAGGCGTGTCAGAAGAGGTCGGAGGGGGTTGTTGGCTGCGCAAGCCGGCAGCCTTGAGCAAACTTTGGTACTGAGCCCAGGGGAGAACCGCATATTCCGGTTCACCGTCACGTGTAATTATTTGAAGATCCATTACTACACCCCGTAGGACGATTACACATAGCGAGTCAGCGCTTTCCTAGTAGCTTAATATTAACAGCCACCAGAGTCGCTCGTGTGTGTGATCTTCAAACGAGGGGATTCAGGTCAATTTTTGTCGTTGCGTTCGAGCTGCAACTGCTTCGGGGTCTCCGGCAGGCGTTCGACCGCCACCAGGTGTTCCGGCACCTGGCGCTCGCGCCAGGCCCGGAAGGCATTCAACTCCTGGTCCAGGGCATTCATCACCCAGGCCAGCACCGCGATATCGTCGAGCATGCCGAATAACGGGATGAAATCCGGAATCGCGTCGATCGGGCTGAGAAAATACATCAGGCCCGCCACCACGATGACCATCGACTTGGCACTGACCGCGCGATATTCACCGCGCCAGTAGGCCAGGCACAAGACCTGCAACAGCTTCAGGTCCTCCTTGAGCTTGCCCAGCCGCCCGCCTTCCCGGGCACTCTTGCTCGCCACTGCGAACAGTAAAGTGGGCAGGCGTCCACGCGCCAGGAGGCGTTGGGCCAGGGGCAGGAAGCGAGCGAAATTCCACGGTGTTTTCATCATCACTCCAGCGATCAGGCGCACAAGGTTATCCACACAAATTGTGGATAACCTTGTGAACAGAGCGGCATTTCATGGCTGAAAGCCCCGTCGCACAAGGGTCCGAGTCAGATCGGGCGTTTTTTACTCACTAAAAAAACCCCAATATTTCATTGACTTGGCGACAGTCTACGACTACGCCAATTAGCTCAATGTTAAGACTGCTGTCGGCAGTATATGTTCGGTTTATTGCAACCCATCATGCCGCACAAACGAAAACGCCCCGTAGAACGGGGCGTTTTCGCGGGGCAAACCGGAGGATTACTTCGCAGCTTTCTCGGCGGCCTTACCGGCAGGCTTGGCGGCAGGAGCTTCCGCATCGTCAGCCTTGGTCGGATCCTTGATCGCCAGCAGTTCCAGGTCGAACACCAGAACCGAGTTGGCCGGAATCGCCGGGCTCGGGCTCTGCGCGCCGTAAGCCAGATCAGCCGGAATGTACAGCTTGTACTTCTCGCCGACGTGCATCAGTTGCAGGCCTTCGACCCAACCAGGAATCACGCCGCTGACCGGCAGGTCGATCGGGCTGCCGCGATCCACGGAACTGTCGAAGGTGGTGCCATTGATCAGCTTGCCGGTGTAGTGGACGGTGACGACGTCGGTCGGCTTGGGCTGAGGACCGTCGGCTTTCTTGACGACTTCATACTGCAGGCCGGAAGCGGTGGTCACGATGCCAGGCTTCTTGCCGTTTTCCTCGAGGAATTTCTTGCCGGCGGCTGCCGACTCTTCGCTCAGCTTGGCCATGCGCTCTTCGGCACGCTTCTGCAGCGCGGCGAACGCCTCGACCAGTTCTTCGTCCTTGAGCTTCTGCTCTTTCTTGCCGATGGCATCCTCGATGCCCTGGGCCACGGCCTTGGAATCCAGATCATCCATGCCTTCCTGGGCCAGGCTCTTGCCCATGTTCAGGCCAATACCGTAGGAGGCTTTTTGCGCCGGGGTTTTCAGCTCTACGCTGGAGTGCGAATCGCAGCCCGCGAGTACCAGGCTAACCAGGGCCACCGCCGCCGCCAACCGATGCTGTTTCATGCTATTTCCTTGTTCATGCGCCTAGGGGGCATTCGAATAAAGTCGCGAGCTTATCAGGCGGCCGCGACCAATGGCTACCGGGATCAGAGCCGAAAACAGTCGATAAGTTCAGGTCCGCAAAGCATTTTACACAGTGCTGACATTCTGCTTACGTCCAACGAAACAGCCGCTCCGCCAGCGGGAGCCAGTACGGGCGGCCATCACGGCCACTTGATGCCAGGCAGCAGCTGAGGCATAAGAGCATCACACCTCGACAAGGATCGTTATCTTGCGCATTTTTTACCGTGTGTTACTGGCTCTGATACTGCTGATTGGCCTAGGCCTCGCGGTGATCTTGTACTACATCGCCAATCCGAAATTGCCGGCATACATACCGGCCGAGCAGGTGCATTACCTGGAACAGTGGAGCCCGGCCGATCGCCAGACCTTCTACTACACGCCCCAGGGTACCCAGGTAAAGGGCCTGCGCTACGAATGGTTCACCGCCCTGGAACTGCCCTTCTCCGAACAACGCTTCGCCGCGCCGGAATACCTGGCACGCTTCGGCTTCCTGGTCGATCCTCGGCAACAGGCCACGGCGGATAATCCCGGCAACCTGCCGGTGGGCTTCACCCGCCACCAGAACCCCGCAAGCAGCGAGCAGTACCTGGACATCACCTGCTCGGCCTGCCACACCGGCGAACTGCGCTACAAAGGCCAGGCGCTGAGGATCGACGGTGGTTCGGCCCAGCATGTGCTGCCCTCCAGCGTACCGACGGTGCGTGGCGGCAGCTTCGGCCAGGCACTGGTCGCCAGCCTCGCGGCCACCTACTACAACCCCTGGAAGTTCGAGCGCTTCGCCCGCAAGGTCCTCGGCAACGACTACGAGGCCAAGCGTGCCGAACTGCGGGTGGCGCTGAAACAGTCCCTCGATACCTTCCTCCACGTCGCCTGGAACGATACCCACCGCGGACTCTATCCGACGCTGGAGGGTCCGGGACGCACGGACGCCTTCGGCCGGATCGCCAACGCCAGCTTCGGCGATGCCATCTCCGACAAGAACTACCGGGTCGCCAACGCGCCGGTGGACTACCCGCAACTGTGGGATATCTGGACCTTCGATTGGGTCCAGTGGACCGCCTCGGCCCAGCAACCGATGGCCCGCAATATCGGTGAGGCCCTGGGCGTCGGTGCCACGCTGAACTTTTTCGACGCCAACGGCCAGCCACTGCGTGGCGACGACCGCTATCCGTCCAGCGTGCGGGTGCGTGACCTGCACAAGATCGAGGAAACCCTGCAACGCCTCAAGCCACCGACCTGGCCCGAGGAGCTGTTCGGCAAGGTCGACCTGGCCCGGGCCGCCCAGGGCCGCAAGCTGTTTGCCGAGAACTGTGCCGGCTGCCACGTGCCCTCGGTGACCGAGGAAAACGGTCGTGCGGTGCAACACCTCACCAGCATTCCCCTGGCCGCGATCGGTACCGACCCGAACACCGCGAACAACATCGCCGACCAACGCTATGACCTGAGCGCGCTGCAATGGGACCCGGCGGAACTGGCCAAACTGCCGGTGCAACTTCATCCCAGGAGCGACCAGCCGCTGGACCTGAGCCAGCTGTCGGTAGCCAAGGGCCTGGCCTATGTCACGGCGTTCGTCGAGGAGCGCGCCTATCGCGATGCCGGCGTGACACCTGCCGAGCGCCCGCAACTGGACGGCTTCGGCCTGCCGATCGGCGTACTCGAACAACGGGCCTACAAGGCGCGGCCGCTGGCGGGGGTATGGGCCACACCGCCCTACCTGCACAACGGCTCGGTGCCGAGCCTCTATCAGTTGCTGTCGCCGCAGGACGAGCGCTCCACCACTTTTTATCGGGGCACTTTCGAATACGATCCGCGTCACCTGGGCTATCGCCAGAAAGCCTTCGAGAACGGCTTCCTGTTCGACACCCGGATCAGCGGCAACCACAACAGCGGTCATGAATTCCGTGCCGGCAAGCGCGGCAACGGCGTGATCGGCCGGCTGCTGCAACCGGAGGAGCGCTGGGCCCTGCTCGAATACCTGAAGGTGCTGGGTGGCCCGCTGGAGCAGCAGTTGCCATGAACCCATGCCCTCCCGACAAGCCTGAAAGGACGTTCACATGCTGAAGCGACTGTGGCTGCGCCTCGGCGCATTTCTCGGCAAGAGCCTGCTGCTCCTGGTAGGCCTCGGCCTGCTCGGCTGGGCCCTGGCCACCGGTTGGTACGCCTGGCGCCACAGCGGCCCGGTGCCGACGGTGGAACAGGTGCCGAGCGATGAGACCGCGAGGACCCAGGACATCATTCAGACCGCCGTGCGCATCGTCGACCAGCACCGCGAGGGCACCCGCTACCTGCGCGATGCCCACGCCAAGGCCCATGGCTGTGTGAATGCCGAAGTGCAGGTGCTCGAAGGCCTGGGCAGCGAACTGCGCCAGGGCGTGTTCGCCGAGCCGGGCAAGACCTGGCAGGCGCTGATCCGCCTGTCCAACGGCAATGCCTATCCGCAGTTCGACAGCATCCGCGATGCCCGCGGCATGGCGATCAAGCTGCTGGATGTTCCCGGCAGGCAGTTGCTGGCCGGTCAGCAGGGGCGCCATGAGCAGGATTTCGTGATGTTCAACCATCCGAACTTCTTCGTCAGCGATGTCGCCGAATACCAGCAGAACATCGCCGCCCAGGCCGACGGCAAGAAGGTTCTGGCCTTCTTCCCCAGTTGGAACCCCACCGGCTGGCAGATCCGCCACCTGTTCATTGCCTTGGCAACCCTGGCACCGGCGCCGAAAACACCGCTGCAGACGACCTACTTTTCCGTATCGCCCTACAAGTTCGGCAGTGCCAACGCCAAGTTCCGTGTTGCCCCCGATCCGCAAAGCTGCCCGGAATACGAGTTGCCGAAGCAGAACGAGGACCTGCCGAACTTCCTGCGCAGCGCCCTGGTCCAGCAGTTGTCCACGGACCGGGTTCCGGCCTGCTTCGTGCTGCAGATCCAGCGCCAGAACGCCAACCGGTACATGCCGATCGAAGACACCAGCATCGAATGGAAGGAAAGCGATGCCCCCTTCGAGACGGTGGCGCACATCCGCATTCCGGCGCAGGATTTCGACACGCTGGAGCAGAACATCGCCTGTGACAACCAGTCGTTCAGTCCGTGGCACGGGCTTGAGGCGCACCGGCCGATCGGGGGATCAACCGCCTGCGCAAGGCGGTGTATGACGCGGTCAGCGATTACCGGCACAGCCGGAACGCCGAACGATAGGAGAGAACCTCAGGGCGGCTAAGCCCCTGTCATGCCCGCAAGGCTTTTGGCGGCCTTACGAGCCTGCTCGCGGATTCATCCGCGAACAGGCACCACAAAAATCCCGGACGAAAAAAAGCCCGCACTGGGCGGGCTTTCCGTGATGCTCTGGCGTTCAGTGGTCCAGAACATCGATATATGGCGCAGCGGACGGGACTCGAACCCGCGACCCCCGGCGTGACAGGCCGGTATTCTAACCGACTGAACTACCGCTGCGCGAAACACTTGAAACGAATGG
This sequence comes from Pseudomonas sp. Tof1, assembly GCF_055390395.1. Classification (NCBI taxonomy): domain Bacteria; kingdom Pseudomonadati; phylum Pseudomonadota; class Gammaproteobacteria; order Pseudomonadales; family Pseudomonadaceae; genus Pseudomonas; species Pseudomonas sp. Tof1. The sequence goes on from NZ_AP024344.1 coordinate 5,380,147, forward strand.
TGGGTGATGACGGGATCGAACCGCCGACCCTCTGCTTGTAAGGCAGATGCTCTCCCGGCTGAGCTAATCACCCTTCGCTTCCGGTGTGAGCGCATTATGCCACAAAAAATCCATAAAGCACTGATTTAAATAAAAAAATTTAAATCGTGGACTTTTCCACACACCAGACAGCAAAAAGCCCGCGGTTAGGCGGGCTTTGCGTGATGACCTGGCGTTCAGTGGTCCAGATCATCGAATATGGCGCAGCGGACGGGACTCGAACCCGCGACCCCCGGCGTGACAGGCCGGTATTCTAACCGACTGAACTACCGCTGCGCTAAACACTTGAACGAATGGTGGGTGATGACGGGATCGAACCGCCGACCCTCTGCTTGTAAGGCAGATGCTCTCCCGGCTGAGCTAATCACCCTTCGCTTTCGGTGTGGCGCGCATTCTACGGAGCGCTCCCCACTCTGGCAAGCACTTTCTTCAATATTTTTTTCAGGCCTTCCAAAGACTTAGCAGAGGGTTGGCCTATCGGGCCACGAAGAGAATAATGCCCACCTTTGTATAAAGGAGAGATTCGCCCCATGTGGTTCAAGAACCTGCTGATCTACCGCCTGACCCAGGATCTGCCTTTTGACGCCGAGGCCCTGGAGGCCGCGCTGGCGACCAAGCCGGCCCGCCCCTGCGCAAGCCAGGAGCTGACCACCTATGGCTTCATCGCTCCATTCGGCAAGGGCGAAGACGCACCGCTGGTGCATGTCAGCGGCGATTTCCTGCTGGTCTCGGCCCGCAAGGAAGAACGCATCCTGCCAGGCAGCGTGGTACGTGACGCACTGAAGGAAAAGGTCGAAGAGATCGAAGCCGAACAGATGCGCAAGGTCTACAAGAAGGAGCGCGACCAGCTCAAGGATGAAATCATCCAGGCCTTCCTGCCGCGCGCCTTTATCCGTCGCTCGGCGACCTTCGCCGCCATTGCGCCGAAACAGGGCCTGATCCTGGTCAACTCGGCCAGCCCGAAACGCGCCGAAGACCTGCTGTCGACCCTGCGCGAAGTGCTCGGCACCCTGCCGGTGCGGCCACTGACCGTGAAGATCGCCCCGACCGCGGTGATGACCGATTGGGTCAAGACCCTCAAGGCCGCCGACAACTTCTTCGTCCTCGACGAGTGCGAACTGCGTGATGTCCAGGAAGACGGCGGCATCATCCGCTGCAAGCGCCAGGATCTGACCGGTGACGAAATCCAGCTGCACCTGAGCACCGGCAAGATGGTCACCCAACTGGCCCTGGCCTGGCAGGACAAGCTGTCCTTCGTCCTCGACGACAAGATGGTGGTCAAGCGCCTGAAGTTCGAAGACCTGCTGCAGGATCAGGCCGAACAGGACGGCGGCGACGAAGCCCTGGGCCAGCTGGATGCCAGCTTCACCCTGATGATGCTGACCTTCGGCGAGTTCCTGCCGGAGCTGTTCGAGGCGCTGGGCGGCGAGGAAATCCCGCAGGGCATCTGATGGGCCGTACGTAGGGGCCAGGCACCGTTCTGCAGGCGCCTGGCTTGCCAGCGAAGGCTTTGGCGATCCAGAGATCCCTTCGCCGGCAAGCCGGGCCCCTATGGGTCGACGCTTGCCTGCCCCGCCCCGCACATGACAAGGAAAACACCATGCGTGCACTGGCGGCACTGAGTCGTTTTGTCGGTAACACCTTCGCCTACTGGGTACTGATCTTCGCCGTACTGGCGTTTCTCCAGCCCGGCTGGTTCCTCAGCCTGAAAGTCGCCATCGTGCCGCTGCTCGGCCTGGTGATGTTCGGCATGGGCCTGACCCTCAAGCTCGAAGACTTCGCCGAAGTCGCCCGCCATCCCTGGCGCGTGGCCCTCGGCGTGGTGGCGCATTTCGTCATCATGCCCGGCGTCGCCTGGCTGCTCTGCCAGGCCTTTCACCTGCCGGCGGAAATCGCCGTCGGGGTGATCCTGGTGGGCTGCTGCCCGAGCGGCACCGCCTCCAACGTGATGACCTGGCTGGCCCGCGGCGACCTGGCACTGTCGGTGGCCATCGCCGCCGTCACTACCCTGCTCGCCCCGCTACTGACCCCGGCGCTGATCTGGCTGCTGGCTTCGGCCTGGTTGCCGGTCTCGTTCGCGGAACTGTTCTGGTCGATCCTGCAGGTGGTCCTGCTGCCGATCGTGCTCGGCGTGGTCGCCCAGCGCCTGCTGGGCGAACGGGTGCGCCATGCGGTCGAGGTGCTGCCGCTGGTGTCGGTGATCAGCATCGTGATCATCGTCGCGGCAGTGGTCGCCGCCAGCCAGGCGAAGATCGCCGAATCCGGGCTGCTGATCATGGCGGTGGTGATGCTGCACAACAGCTTCGGCTACCTGCTGGGCTACTTCACCGGCCGTCTGTTCAAGCTGCCGCTGGCCCAGCGCAAGTCGCTGGCCCTGGAGGTCGGCATGCAGAACTCCGGGTTGGGCGCGGCGCTGGCCAGTGCACACTTCTCGCCGCTGGCGGCAGTGCCGAGCGCGTTGTTCAGTGTGTGGCACAACATTTCCGGCGCCCTGCTTTCGACCTGGTTCCGCCGAATGACTGACGGGCAGGAACGGCAAGCGACCGACTAGGGAAAACTTGCTCCCCGGATCGATAATGTGCACGATAGTGCGCAAGGCAGGGACGACCCTGCGGCTCGCTCGAGCTATCAATCCGGGGACGGCCCCATCACTCGATGGAGGTTCGCATGTCCTGGATCATTCTGTTTTTCGCCGGCCTGTTTGAAGTCGGCTGGGCCGTTGGCCTCAAATACACCGATGGCTTCAGCCGTCCACTCCCTACCGTACTGACCGTTGGCGCCATGGCCATCAGCCTTGGCCTGCTCGGCCTTGCCGTGAAGGACTTGCCACTGGGCACCGCCTATGCGGTGTGGACCGGTGTCGGCGCGGTGGGAACCGTCATCGCCGGGATCATCCTGTTCGGCGAGTCCATGGCGCTGATACGGCTGGCGAGCGTGGCCCTGATCATCACCGGCCTGATCGGCCTGAAGGTCTCGGCTTCCTGACACGCCGGCCTGTAGGAGCAGAGCTTGCCCGCGAAGCTTCCAGTGGCCTGACAGGCCTCTTCGCCGGCAAGCCGGGCTCCTGCAGGGCAAGCGTCGTACGCGGGATATCCGTACGACGTCCCTCCCCAGCCGTCTTGCATCGTCCCTTAGCGACGGGCCATCCCGCGCAACTGCAGCACCTGCTCGCGCATCCGTGACGGTACTGCGGACTCGGCGGCCACCGCCGGCCCGGCCACCAGCGTCACCCGTGACCACAGACGCCGGAAGAAGCCCTTCTGCGGATCACGGCTGAAGAAACTGCCCCACAACCCCTGCAGCGCCAGCGGGATCACCGGCACCGGGGTTTCCTCCAGCACGCGGGTCATGCCGCCCTTGAACTCGTTGATCTCGCCATCACTGGTCAGCTTGCCCTCGGGGAAGATGCACACCAGCTCGCCCTCCTTGAGGTACTCGGCGATTTTCCTGAACGCCTGCTCGTAGATCTCCAGGTCCTCGCCACGCCCGGCAATCGGAATCGCGCCGGCCGTACGGAAGATGAAGTTGAGCACCGGCAACCGGTAGATCTTGTAGTACATGACGAAACGGATCGGGCGCCGCACCGCCCCACCGATCAGCAGCGCATCGACGAACGACACGTGGTTGCACACCAGCAGCGCCGCCCCCTCGTCGGGTATCAGCTCAAGATTGCGGTGTTCGACCCGGTACATGGAATGGCTGAGCAGCCAGATCATGAAACGCATGCTGAACTCGGGGACGATCTTGAAGATGTAGGTGTTGACCGCGATGTTCATCAGCGACACCACCAGAAACAGCTCCGGAATCGACAGCTTCGCCACGCTCAGCAGCAGGATCGACACGATCGCCGACACCACCATGAACAGCGCGTTGAGAATGTTGTTCGCGGCAATCACCCGGGCCCGCTCGTTTTCCGCGGTGCGCGACTGGATCAGCGCATACAGCGGCACGATGTAGAAACCGCCGAAGACACCCAGCCCGAGGATATCCAGCAGCACCCACCAGGCCTGGCTGTGGTGCAGCAGGGCCAGCCAGTCATTGGCCTGGACGTTCTGCGGCAGGTTGCCCGAATGCCACCACAGCAACAGACCGAACAGGCTCAGGCCGAACGAACCGAAGGGCACCAGGCCGATCTCCACCTTGCGCCCGGACAGGCGCTCGCAGAGCATGGAGCCGGCGGCGATGCCGACCGAGAACACGGTGAGAATCAGCGTCACCACGCTTTCGTCGCCGTACATCCACTCCTTGGCATAGGCGGGAATCTGCGTCAGGTAGATCGCTCCGACGAACCAGAACCAGGAGTTGCCGACGATCGAACGCGAGACCGCCGGGGTCTGTCCCAACCCCAGGCGCAGGGTGGCCCAGGACTGGCTGAAGATGTTCCAGTCCAGCCGAAGCTGCGGGCTGGATGCCGCCGCCCGTGGTATGCCGCGACTGGCCAGGTAGCCGAATACCGCCACCAGCACGATCGCCGCGGACACAATGGTCGCGTAGTGCGCCGAGGACATCATGACCCCGGCACTGATGGTCCCGGCTAGGATCGCCAGGAACGTGCCCATTTCCACCAGGCCGTTGCCGCCAACCAGTTCCTCCTCACGCAACGCCTGGGGCAGGATCGAGTATTTCACCGGCCCGAACAGCGCCGAGTGGGTACCCATGGCGAACAAGGTCAGCAACATCAGCGACAGGTGATCGAACACGAAGCCCACCGCACCGATCGCCATGATCGCGATCTCTGCAAGCTTGATCACCCGGATCAGCGCATCCTTGGCGAACTTCTCGCCGAACTGCCCGGCCAGGGCCGAGAACAGGAAGAACGGCAGGATGAACAGCAGGGCGCAGAGGTTGACCCAGATGCCACGGTCACCGTCGATGCTCAGTTTGTAGAGGATGGCGAGGATCAGCGACTGCTTGAAAACGTTGTCGTTGAACGCGCCGAGCGACTGGGTTACGAAGAACGGCAGGAAACGCCGTGTACGCAACAGACTGAACTGCGAGGGGTGACTCATCTTCCATGGTCCTGAGTGGCGCCGAGAGCGGCTTTCTTGTTGGAGTGCGGATCACCGCTCCAGGCCACAACATTACCTAATCCTGAAGATTTATTTCGCGATTCCTGCAAGACAGGGCGAAACGAACAGCTCGCCCCTGTAGGCACCCCGCAGCGTGCGGGTACCGATGATCAGCCACAACACGCTCAACAGCCCGACCAGCAACAGGCCAAAACCGTTGAAAAAGCCCAGATGCAGGACACTGCCCAGTTTCAGCGTGGCCAGGGAGTAGACCCCCAGGGGGAAGGTGAACCCCCACCAGCCGAGATTGAACGGAATGCCGCTGCGCAGGTAACGCAGGGTGATCAGCAGCGCCATCAGCATCCACCACAGGCCGAAGCCCCAGAGAATCATCCCGGCGACCACTCCCAGGCCGCTGGCGATCTCGCCGATGCCCGCCAGCCCGTTGGCGGCGAACACTGCCGGCGAGTCCGCGCCCAGCAACAGCATGCCCAGCGCGCCGGTACCGATGGGCCCAAGGGCCAGCCAACTCGACGCGGCCATGTTCTCATGGGGCAACTTATGCAGTGCCATGCGCAACAGCAGGATGGCAAGGATGCTGAAAGCCACGGGGACCGAGAAAGCCCAGAGCACGTAGCTGGTGACCAGTACCTTGAACTGCTGCGCGCTGTCCCCAGGTGCGGGACCAGCAGCGCACCACTGGCCGCCGCCACCTCCGCCGCGACCACCGGCAGCAGCCAGACCGCGGTCATCTGGTCGATGCGGTGTTCCTGCCGGGTGAACATCATGAACGGAATCAGCACCCCGCAGGCCAGGGACAACACCACATCGAGCCACCACAGCGCCTCGGCGATGCCGACGGCCGTTTCGCCCCAGTGCGGCACACCGAACAGCAGGAAACCGTTGATGATGGTCGCCAGCCCCATGGGAATGGTGCCGAAGAACATCGAGACGGTGGAGTGCCCGAAGATCCGCCGTGCCTCATGGAAGAACAGCACCCAGCGTGCACCGTAGAGCAGGCTGAACACGCTGAACAGCAGGATGTTGAACAGCCACAGGCCTTCGGCCACGGTGCGCAGGCCCGGCATGGCGACCGGCAGGTGCGCCAGGGCCAGGGCCAGCACACCGGTACCCATGGTCGCGGCGAACCAGTTGGGGGTGAACTGGCGAATGGCTTCGAGGGGGTGCGGCAAGTGGCTCAGAGGCCGCAGTCCGGGTTTGATGCTGTTGGTGCAGGTTTGCATGGCTGTCTCCTGTCCCCTGGTGAGGTTGCAGCCATCATAGAACCGTATCGAATATCTATATAACGTGTATTTTCTCTATATCTTATCTATTTTAAAGATATACGTCAGAGGCTGCCCTCACTCTCGATCACCAGTACCCGCGCCGGCCCCTGCGGCTCGGCCAGGTGCTCGCAACCGACACCCGCGTAGAAGATATCGCCGCTTTCCAGCATCACGGCCTGCTCGATGCCATCCAGGCGATAGCGCATGCGCACCTGACCATCGAGCACCACGAACACTTCCTGTCCGTCGTTGACATGCCAAATGTAGGGCTGGTCGGTCCAGTGCAGGCGGGTGCTGATGCCGTTCATGCTGGCAATGTCCAGCGCCGCCCAGGGACGGGCACCGGTGAAGTCGCGGCTGCGAATGACGGTCATGGCTGTTGCAGCGCCAGCTGGTTGGAGGCCGGGATCGAAGATCGGGACAAGGCCACCCCCTGCTCCACCGCCGACAACCATTGCGCGGTGCTGGCCACGGCGGCGAAACGGCTATGGAACACCACGCTGAACACCCGGTGGATTTCCTCGGCACTGGCCCGCCCCGCTTCGTTGGCATACGGCAACGAGCCGGTGGCATCGGCCAGAAACTCGACTGCCAGGCCACGGTGGGTGGCTTCGAAAATGGTCGAGGCGTTGCAGTTGTGGGTCATGTAGCCGACCACGCTGAGGGTGTCGACCTCGCGCTGCGCCAGCCATTGGGCCAGGTCAGTGCCGGCAAAGGCGCTGGGCAGGGTCTTGTTCACCCGATGATCATGGCGGCGCGCGGCAACCACCGGATGCAGTTCCCAACCCGGCGAGCCGATGGCGAACAGCGGCGACGTCGCCGGAGCATCGTTCTGCACCAGCACCAACGGGATACCCGCGGCATTCGCCGCGTCGATGGCCCTGCCGATGTTGGCCAGCGACTCGCTGACGGGTGGGTATTCGATCAGCAGGTTGCCGCTGACGTATTCATTCTGCACATCGATCACGATCAGCGCACGACGAGGGGCTTGGGACATGGTTCGGTACCTGGTAGCGGGTTCGGAAGACCATGATTGCCGGTCGGCGCAAAACGCATAAGTGGCCTGAAAGACAATATTCGATAAGATCAGGCCAAATCCGTTTGCCCAAGGCCCGCTCGATGACCACCCTCCAGATCGCCGTGATCGCCTTCAACGGCATCAGCCCGTTCCACCTGTCCGTACCGGCCCTGGTGTTCGCCGAGCAGCGTGAAGGCATCGATATGCCGCGCTTTTGCCTCAAGGTCTGCGGGTTCGAGTCGGGACGGCTCGGCACCTCGGCCGGTTTCGATATCCAGGTGCACCACGGGCTGGAAGCGCTGGAACAGGCCGACGTGATCATCATGCCGTCGTGGCGCGACACCGAGGAGCGGCCACCCGAGCGCCTGCTCGAAGCCTTGCGCCAGGCGCACGCCAGGCGCACGCGGATTGTCGGCCTGTGCCTGGGGGCCTTCGTCCTGGCCGAGGCCGGCCTGCTGGACAGGCGCACGGCCACCACCCACTGGAATTGGGCCACGGCCTTTGCCCGGCGCTATCCGCAGGTAAAACTCGATGCCGATGTGCTGTATGCCGAGTCCGATCACCTGCTGACCTCCGCCGGCACCGCCGCCGGTCTCGATTGCTGCCTGTACCTGATGCAGCAACTGTGCGGCGCCGAAGCCACCCACAAGGTGGCCCGCCGCCTGGTGATCGCGCCCCATCGCTCGGGGGGACAGGCGCAGTTCATCGAACGGCCGATCGCCACCACCGGCGAGCAGGACCGCATGGGCCAGTTGCTGCAGTGGCTGGGGCAGCATTTCACCCGCAACCACTCCCTGGACGACCTGGCGGAACGCGCGGCCATGAGCCGCCGCTCACTGACCCGGCACTTCCGGCAGATGACCGGAACCACCATTGGCCAATGGCTGCTGGGCCAACGCCTGAGCCATGCCCAGCGCCTGCTGGAAAGCAGCTCCCGGAGCATCGAGGCCATCGCCGTGGAGTCCGGGTTCGGCAGCGCCCTGTCGTTGCGGCAGCACTTCAACGCCTCGCTGCATATTTCTCCGTCGGCCTACCGGGCACAGTTCATTGCGCGCTGACCCAGGGACCGGGCGTTTGCGGCGCAGATTCCAGCGAGCCGGGCAGGCTTCGATGAAGATCCAGCCGGTATTCCCGGCGCAGCCAGGAGACGTCCAGCACCGGTTCCATCCCCGGCGCCGGTCGCCTGATTTCATCGTTGCGCAGCAACAGGTTGCGCATGATCGCGAAGCGTGCCCGGCTGATATGCCCGCCCGAACCATAAAAGGCCGGCCGCCCCAGCCTGGCCGCGACGCCAATGTCGCCACCGAACCAGCCGGCGGCGACTCCCAGGCGGGCCATGATGAAAGCGTGATCCCTGAGGATCGACGCGCAGACTTCCACCAGCGCGATGAAACCCTGCACCACCAGGTCCATCGACTCCAGGCCATGGAGCACGGCGATGCGCCTGCCGATCGAGCGGGCGCCCCGGCCCGCCAGCAGGCAGTCGATGCACTCATGGGCCAGCAACACCCGGCGCCTGGGGTCCGGCTCCAGCAGCATCGCCTCGCGCAGGGTATGAAAGGCATAGGCCAACGGCACAGCCCCGCGCGGGCGCATCGCCGTTCCTGGCAGGACATGCCGCAACTGCCGCCCAATGGCCGGCAACACACCCGCGCGCAACAGCAACACGGCCTGACGGGGCAAGGGTTGTGCGGCGACCTCGAGAACGAGGGTGAAGGTTTGCGACAGATCCGCGCCAGCGAGCTGGCGCGCAAGGTGATCGGCGTTGAGGGTGAACGTCCGAGGAACGGGGGCAGGCATGATCGTCCTTGAAAGGCGGCTCAGCGACCGGCCAAAGACTGAGCGCCCGTCGCTTTCACGGCTTTCAATTTACGCTCGCCGCCCGCCGTGGCGGCGAGCCCATCCCGTTGTCAGGCGGCACAGGTCCTGGCCGGCCGCTGCAGACGCAGCGCCAGCAGGGCTCCCAGCGACAGCAGGATCAGCACGCCGCCGTAGCCCTGGGTGGTGACGATCAAGCCCAGGCTACGGCTGAGACTTCCGGCCAGGAAGGCCGGCATGCAGAAGCCCAGATAGCTGAGCACATAGAACGTCGACATCAGCCCCGCCCGCTCATGGGGCAGAGCCAGTGGCACGACACTGCGCAGCGCGCCGAGAAAACCGGCACCGAAACCACTGCCGGTGAGCAGTGTGCCGACGAAGAACAACCACAGGCTCGCCTCGTGCACGGCGACCAGCACCAGCGCCACGCCAATCGCCAGCAGGCCCGCGCCCAGTTGCAACACCTTGCCGGCGGCCCGCTCGCGCAGGCTGAAAATCGCCGCAGCCCCACTCAGGGTCAGGATCGCCACCAGGCCGCCGCCGATCAGGTTCGAGGTCGACCCCGTGACCGCCCGGACCAGTGAGGGTGCCAGCGACGAGTAGAAGCCGCCCACCATCCACACCGCGACGTTGACCGGCAACGACAGCCACAAGGCCCGCCTTGCCTGTGGCGGCACGTGCAGGGCCGGCCGCAGGGAAGCCAACGCTCCCGGCTGCGCGCTGACACTCTCCGCCAGGCGCCAGACATACAGAGCCTGGAACACCAGCAGGGCCAGCAGCAGTTCGTAAACCAACTGCGTCGGCCGCGGGCAGTACTCCGCCAGCAGGCTCGCCCCCAGGGCCCCGCAGGCCATGCCCAGCAGCGGTGCCAGGCTGTTGACCAGCGGGCCCTTGCGGTTGTCGCGGTCCAGCAGCGCCGCACCGAGCGCACTGGTGGCCATGCCGGTGGCAAACCCCTGCAGCACCCGGGCGGCGATCAACAGCGGTATGCTGTCGGCAGCGATGAACAGGCCCATGGCAATGATTTCCAGCAGCAACGCGCTGAAAAGCACCGGTCGACGGCCCAGGTGGTCGGACAACGAACCCACCGTCAGCAAGGCCGCCAGCAGGCTCAGGGCATACACCCCGAAAATCAGCGTCAGGGTTGCGGCGGAAAATTCCAGCGCCTCCTGATACAGGTGGTACAAGGGTGTCGGTGCACTGGATGCGGCCAGAAACGTCAGCAGGGTGATCGACAGGAAGACCAGGCCGGAACGGTTTGAAACAGTCACTTCAGCACGGTTGGACATGAACGGACTCCACAAAAGCTAAAATTTTGCTTTTGCGCAGTGTGCTACCGCTTTTCGCTTAAAGCAAATTCTTTGTGTTAAGGTTTTACCCATGGCGATAAAAGAAAGTATCCGCCCCGGTGGCCGCAGCGCCCGGGTGCAGGAATCGATTCACGCGGCCGTCCGTACGCTCCTTGAAGAACAGGAGCGCTCCAGCATCACCGTGCCGCAGATTGCCAGCCGCGCCGGTGTCACCCCATCGACCATCTACCGGCGCTGGGGCGACCTCTCTGAACTGCTGGCCGATGTCGCCCTGGCGCGCATGCAGCCGGACCGCCCACCGCTGGACACCGGCAGCCTGCCCGGCGACCTGCGTGCCTGGGCCGAACAGTACCTGGACGAAATCAGTTCGGAGCCGGGGCGCAACATGATGCGCGATGTGCAGAACAGCACCTCCATTCCCGGCCACTGCGTGGAAATTCTCGGCGGCCAGTTGCGGATCATCCTCGATCGCTATCCGCAGGCCGGTCAATTGCCCAGCGTCGATCACCTGCTCAACCTGATCGTCGCCCCGATCGTGTTTCGCGTGCTGTTTTCCAGCGCCCCGTTGACCGTCGAGGAATTGCACCGCCTGATCGATATCGCCCTGCGCACCTGAGCATCGGCTGCGACACCAGGCCACGCTGCGACCTTGGTCGACACTGACGCCGCCCGGCCATCGTGCGAGACTGTGGTCCCGGGGCCGGACGGCCCTCGGGATGTCTTTTGCCGGGAGTTTCCATGTCGCTGTCCAGCGGGCTGATCGCCGTCGTCGCCCTGGCCTATATGGCCATCATGTTCGCCATCGCCTTCTATGGCGACCGTCGCCGCGCGCCCTTGCCGCCGCGGCTACGCGCCTGGGTGTACAGCCTGTCGCTGGCGGTCTACTGCACCAGCTGGACCTTCTTCGGCGCGGTCGGCCAGGCTGCCGACCAGCTCTGGGCGTTCCTGCCGATCTACCTCGGGCCGGTACTGCTGCTGGTGTTCGCGCCCTGGGTCCTGCAGAAGATGGTGCTGATCAGCAAGCAGGAAAACATCACCTCGATCGCCGACTTCATCGCCGCCCGCTACGGCAAGTCACAGTCGCTGGCGGTGGTGGTGGCGCTGATCTGTCTGGTCGGGGTATTGCCCTACATCGCCCTGCAACTCAAGGCCATCGTCCTCGGGGTGAACCTGCTGATCGGTGCCGGGGCCGACGCCATGGGCGTGCGTGCCCAGGACACGGCCCTGATCGTCTCGCTGGTGCTGGCGCTGTTCACCATCCTGTTCGGTACCCGCAACCTCGACGCCACCGAACACCACCGCGGCATGGTGCTGGCGATCGCCTTCGAATCGCTGGTCAAGCTGCTGGCCTTTCTCGCGGTCGGCGCCTACATCACCTATGGCGTCTACGACGGTTTCGACGACCTGTTCGACCAGGCGAGGAACTCGGCGCTGCTGGCCGAGTACTGGAAGGAAACGGTCAACTGGCCCTCGATGGTGGTGCAGACCGGCGTGGCGATGATGGCGATCATCTGTCTGCCGCGGCAGTTCCATGTCACCGTGGTGGAGAACATCGAGCCCCAGGACCTGCGGCTGGCCAAGTGGGTATTCCCCACCTACCTGATTCTCGCCGCGCTGTTCGTGGTGCCGATCGCCCTGGCCGGGCGGATGATGCTGCCGGCCGAGGTCCTGCGCGACTCCTACGTGATCAGCCTGCCACTGGCCCAGGCCCACCCGTCCCTGGCGCTGCTGGCCTTCATCGGCGGTGCCTCGGCGGCCACCGGCATGGTGATCGTCGCCAGCGTCGCCCTGTCGACCATGGTGTCCAACGACATGCTGCTGCCCTGGCTGCTGCGCCGGACCAATTCCGAGCGGCCGTTCGAAGTGTTCCGTCACTGGATGCTGTCGGTGCGCCGGGTCAGCATCGTCGCCATCCTTCTGCTGGCCTACGTCAGCTACCGCCTGCTGGGTTCCACCGCCAGCCTGGCGACCATCGGCCAGATCGCCTTTGCCGCCGTCACCCAACTGGCCCCGGCGATGCTCGGTGCGCTGTACTGGAAACAGGCCAACCGTCGCGGGGTGTTCGCCGGGATCGCCGGCGGTACCTTCCTCTGGTTCTACACCCTGGTCCTGCCGATTGCCGCCCACAGCCTGGGCTGGTCGCTGAATAGCTTCCCCGGCCTTGCCTGGCTGCATGGCAACCCGTTGGGCCTGCCCATTTCCCCGCTGACCCAGGGGGTGGTGCTGTCGCTGGCCGGCAACTTCACGCTGTTCGCCTGGGTCTCGGTGCTGTCGCGCAGCCGCGTCTCCGAACACTGGCAGGCCGGGCGCTTCATCGGCCAGGAAATCAGCGCCCGTCCCGGTGCCCGCTCGATGCTGGCGGTACAGATCGAGGACCTGCTGACCCTCGCCGCGCGTTTCGTCGGTGAAGAGCGGGCGCGCCAGAGCTTCATTCGCTTCGCCTACCGCCAGGGCAAGGGCTTCAACCCGAACCAGAACGCCGACAGCGACTGGATCGCCCACACCGAACGCCTGCTGGCCGGTGTACTCGGCGCCTCCTCGACCCGAGCGGTGGTCAAGGCGGCCATCGAGGGTCGCGACATGCAGCTTGAGGACGTGGTGCGTATCGCCGACGAAGCCTCCGAGGTGCTGCAGTTCAACCGTGCCCTGCTGCAAGGCGCCATCGAGAACATCACCCAGGGCATCAGCGTGGTCGACCAGTCGCTGAAACTGGTGGCCTGGAACCGCCGCTACCTGGAACTGTTCAACTACCCGGATGGGCTGATCAGCGTCGGCCGGCCGATCGCCGACATCATCCGCTACAACGCCGAGCGTGGTCTCTGCGGCCCGGGTGAGGCCGAAGTCCACGTGGCCCGGCGCCTGCACTGGATGCGCCAGGGCCGCGCGCACACCTCCGAACGGCTGTTTCCCAACGGTCGGGTGATCGAACTGATCGGCAACCCGATGCCCGGTGGTGGCTTCGTCATGAGCTTTACCGACATCACCGCGTTCCGCGAGGCCGAGCAGGCCCTGACCGAAGCCAACGAGGGCCTGGAACAACGGGTGGCCGAGCGTACCCACGAACTGTCGCAACTCAACCTGGCGCTGACCGAGGCCAAGGGTAACGCCGAGGCGGCGAACCAGTCCAAGACCCGTTTTCTCGCCGCGGTCAGCCACGACCTGATGCAACCGCTGAACGCCGCCCGACTGTTCTCCGCCGCGCTGTCACACCAGGAGGAAGGGCTGTCGGCGGAGGCGCAACAACTGGTACAGCACCTGGACAGTTCGTTGCGTTCGGCCGAGGACCTGATCAGCGACCTGCTGGATATCTCGCGCCTGGAAAACGGCAAGATCACTCCGGACTCGAAGCCGTTCGCCGTCAACGAACTGTTCGACACCCTGGGCGCCGAGTTCAAGCTCCTGGCCCAGGAACAGGGTCTGAAGTTCCGGGTACGTGGCAGCCAGTTGCGCATCGACAGCGATATCAAGCTGCTGCGGCGGATCCTGCAGAACTTCCTGACCAATGCCTTTCGCTACGCCAAGGGCCCGGTGCTGCTCGGCGTACGTCGGCGCGGCGAGCTGTTGCTGCTGGAGGTGTGGGATCGCGGCCCGGGAATTCCCGAGGACAAGCGCCAGGTGATCTTCGAGGAGTTCAAGCGCCTGGACAGCCACCAGACCCGCGCGGAAAAGGGCCTGGGGCTGGGCCTGGCGATCGCCGACGGCCTGTGCCGGGTGCTGGGGCATCAACTGCAGGTCCGCTCCTGGCCGGGGCGTGGCAGCGTGTTCAGCGTCAGCGTGCCCCTGGCCCGCGCGTCGCAGGCCGTGACCCATGCCAGCGTGGCAGTCAATGGGCAGCCCATGAGCGGTGCGCAAGTGTTATGCATCGATAACGAGGACAGCATCCTGATCGGCATGCACAGCCTGCTCAGCCGCTGGGGTTGCCAGGTATGGACCGCACGCAACCGCGAGGAATGCGAGGGACTGCTGGCAAGGGGCATTCGTCCGCAACTGGCACTGGTGGACTATCACCTGGACGACGGCGAAACCGGCACCGACCTGATGGCCTGGCTGCGTACACGCCTGAACGAACCGCTGCCCGGCGTGGTGATCAGCGCCGATGGCAGGCAGGAAACCGTTGCGCAGGTGCATGGCAGCGGGCTGGACTACTTGGCCAAGCCGGTGAAGCCGGCAGCGTTGCGGGCCCTGCTGAGTCGACACCTGGCGCGTTGAGCTGCGCTTTCATGACCTGGGCCTGGCTTTGGGGCCTGTTCGCGGGCAAGCCCGGCTCCTACAGGTTTGAGTCGAGTTCAAGAGGCATGAACGCCGCAATACGGTTGGAGCCGGGCTTGCCCGCGAACAGGCCCTCAAGCCAGACCCACGACTCCAGCCCCACCGGATGAATCACTCCGGCAATTCGACCACGCCATCGGCATCGGTCATCGCCCGCTCCAGCAGGTCGGCAGGCAGGCTCTTGCTCGCGCGAGCCCCCAGCAGCTTGAGCTGCTCGCTGCGGCTGATGAGGTTGCCCCGGCCTTCCGTCAGCTTGTTGCGCGCCGCCGCGTAGGCCTTGTCCAACTGCTGCAGGCGGCTGCCTACTTCGTCCAGGTCCTGGATGAACAGCACGAACTTGTCGTACAGCCAACCGGCGCGCTCGGCGATTTCCCGAGCGTTCTGGCTCTGGCGCTCCTGTTTCCAGAGGCTGTCGATCACCCTCAGGGTCGCCAGCAGCGTGGTCGGGCTGACAATCACGATCTGCCGGTCGAACGCCTCCTGGAACAGGTTCGGTTCCGCCTGCAAGGCCGCCGAGAACGCCGCCTCGATCGGCACGAACAGCAGGACGAAATCCAGGCTGTGCAAGCCTTCCAGACGCTTGTAGTCCTTGCCGGACAGGCCCTTGACGTGATTGCGCAACGACAGCACATGCTGCTTGAGTGCCGCCTGGCCGATCACCTCGTCAGCCGCGCCGACATACTGCTGATAGGCCGTCAGGCTGACCTTGGAGTCCACCACCACCTGCTTGTCTCCCGGCAGCAGGATCAGCACGTCCGGCTGGAAACGCTCGCCATCGGGGCCCTTGAGGCTGACCTGGGTCTGGTACTCGCGGCCCTTTTCCAGGCCGGCATGCTCGAGCACCCGCTCAAGAATCAGTTCGCCCCAGTTGCCCTGGGTCTTCTGGCCCTTGAGCGCCTGGGTCAGGTTGGTCGCCTCATCGCTCAGGCGCAGGTTCAGCTGTTGCAGGCGCTCCAGTTCCTTGCCCAGGGAAAAACGCTCGCGGGCCTCGGCCTGGTAACTTTCCTCGACACGTTTTTCAAAGGACTGGATACGCTCCTTCAACGGGTCGAGCAATTGTCCGAGGCGTTCCTGGCTGCTTTGCGCGAAACGCGCTTCGCGCTCATCGAAGATCTTCCCGGCCATTTCGGCAAACTGCGCCCGCAGTTCGTCCCGCGAGCCTTGCAGGTCCTGGAGCCGTTGCTGGTGCCCCTCCTGCTGTTCACGCAGGGCCGCATTCAACGAGGCCACCTGCGCATCGAGGCGGCGCAACTCGGTTTCCTTGCCGTTGCGTTCGAGGTTCCAGGCATGGGCCGCATCCCGGGCGTTGTCACGCTCGATCTGCAACAGGTCGACTTCGCGCCGCAATGCCGCCAACTCCGCCTGCTTGGCGGCATTGGCCTGGCCGAGGTCGCTGACCTCGTCTCGACAGGCATCCAGTTGGGCATTGAGCCCGTCCTGGGCCAGTTGCGCGTTGGCCAGGCGTTCATCCTGCAGGGCCAGCTCGGCCTGCGCCGCGCCGGCGCGACGCTGCAGTTGCCAGGCGAACGCCAGCAATGGCAGCGCCGCCCCGCCAAACCCAGCAACAGACTGGTCAGATCCAACGCCATAAGCACTCCCACGCAACACCGGACTCAAAGGGTCAAGGGTAGCGAACACGCCACGCCAGGGACAGCTCAGTCTTCGAGCAGTCCCAGTTCGCGCCGGGCCACCTGGTCGCCAGCGCGGGCCGCCTGGCGCAGCAACTCGTGACCGATACGCCGCTCACGGGAACTGCCGCAATCGCGGCACATCAACTGCCCCAGGCGACGCTGGGCAAGCACCACACCCTGGCGCGCCGGCTGCTTCAACAGGCGGCCGGCGAAGTGCTTGACGTTGGGGTTGTGGCCCAGGCTCGGGCTGTCCAGCAACCAGAGCGCGACGCGCAGCGAAAAACGCTTCGGCTCGGTTGAAATCGTATTGGACGAAGATGGAGATGATGAGGTCGAACGAAACTTCATATCAGACAGTAGGGCAAATCGCAGGGCGCGCCACTCTACTCTTTTTTTCACGAAGGTAAAGTCGAAAAAACGCCACATGCCCGAGCTAGAGCAAGCGCTTGGGACAATCCACAGAAGCTGTGGATAACTCAGTGGACAACCCCCCTTTAACCCCCGCAAAGCCCCATGGAACGGGGCTCGCAGTCAAACTGTCGATTTTTTCACCAATAAAAAAAGACGATATTTTTCATTGACTTGTATTTCCAATACAGGCATTCGCGGGCCCGGAGAGGTAGATGACAAAGAGGTGACAAGCCGGGCCAATAATGTGCACAAGTGATACGTGCGCGGTTATATCGGCGCACCTTTTTTGCACAAGCAGATGAGACAAGGCCTGGCGACAGGCCCGCTGACCTCGCCGGTGCCGCCCTCGAGTGCCTCGCTATCGGGCAGCTCGAAAACCAGCGGTTCACCGCCATCGACATCACGAGTTTTTTGCAAAAAACCCTTCCCTTGCGCTTTCCAATACGCTAGTATCCACGCCGTTAGTACCAAGCTGAAAGTCAATTCTGGTCGAAAACATCCCTTGGTAGCCACGCTTCGAAGAAGCCGGCCACTGAAAACAGGGAGCGACCCCTCGATGGTTTCCAGGTAAAAATTGCGCCACGACACCCTTGAAAAGGGTGTTGCCAAGATTTTTTCTCTGACCGAACCAACCTGCAAATTGATCAGGATCTTCACCCCGGGCACAGAACCTTTGCCCCTGTCGTGATTGCCTGCCCTCCTGAGTACCTACCTGCCAGCCCGAGCGCCACTCATATTTCAAGCGCTGCAAACTGGCTGCCTTGTTCCAGTCAGGTTCTTTTTCCGGCCAATGGTGGCACGGCATTACTGGAACGTTTTAACGCTGCACGGTTCAGATACCGTGTCATTTGTAGGAACACCAATAATATGTCGACTCAAATCCACACCCAGGAAGCCATTCGTACGCTGACCAACGCCTTTGCTCCCATGAACTGCCTGATCATGGCTGCGCGCAAGGGCAGCTTCAGCTTCACACTGGTCAACGAGCACGGGATCGCCCGCCACAGCGAGCGCCTGTACCCCGAGCAATACGCCAGTGCCGAACCCTTGCAAGCGGTGATCGACCGCACCCGCCAGGCATTGATTGCCTGAAGTTCGGACGAACGGCAATACACCAGCCCCGCCCTGCAAGCGGGGCTTTTTATTGCCTGAAGTTTCGCAATTTTGCCGACCAGCCTAATTGCCAATCAATATATCAAGCGCGAAGTGCATGTTTTAAATATTTTAAAAACAGTCCTTTACAGCAAAGATATGACACTACACTTCAACTCAAGCGACTCGGGTCGCTTCCGGCAGACCTGCTCGATCCATTGCTGCCAAGCGCCAGGTCTCGCCGGCCGATTACGACATTACGAGCAGTCTTGAGGGTGTCATGGGTATTGCTGCGAGGGAACTGCGCCTTTATGTGATCCGCCCGACATTACGGTATCTGGGCCGGCACAGCCCATCTGCGGAAGCACTGCTGCTGGGTATCGCCGCCAGCCAGTCGGACCTCGGCTCGGCCCTGCACAACCGTGGCGGCCACGGCCTGTATCGCATCGGCGAACGGCGCCACGCCGAACTGTGGGACCACTACCTGGCCCAGGACCCGGACCTGGCCAGCCTGGTTCGCGGCCTGGCCAGCCAACATGCCTTCCTGAGCAGCCCGCACCTCGAACTGACCGTCAACCTGCGCTACGCCACAGCCATTGCCTGGCTGCTGATCGAACAACAGCAACTGCGACTGCCAGCCCTGGACGACCTGCTCGGAATGGCACGGATCTGGCGACAGACTTTCCAGCCACAAGGGCGTTTACGGGACTTCACCCGCGCCTGGAAAAATTGTGACTCATCGGTCAGTTTTGTCGCCTGTTAGTCACAGGATTCGAATTCAGAAAAATCTTACGAATTTGGTTGGATTGTCCTACAAAACCGCTCTATCTCCTGCGATACAGCCTATAGCGCCCAAGCAAAAATGTTGGTAGTTTTCGCCTCGGTGATCACCACGGAGTTCTAATAATGAAAAAAGTAATGCTCAAGACCACACTCAGCCTCGCCGTTACCCTCGCATCCACCCAGCTGTTCGCCAGCGGCTTCGCGCTCAACGAACAGAGTATCAGCGGGATGGGTACTGGTTTTGCGGGTCGATCCTCCGCTGCCGATGATGCAAGCACTGTCTATGGCAACCCTGCCGGCATGTCCCGCCTGAAAGGGCAGCAAATCACTGTGGGTGCCGCGTCCATCGACGCAACCACCGACATCAAGGATGCTCGCGGTAGCGCGAGCGGCACCAACAAGGGCGACATGGTGCCCTTCACGACAGTGCCGATGGCGTTCTACACCAACCAGATCAACGACCAGTGGTCCGTTGGTTTTGGTGCCTACGCTCCTTTCGGCCTGGTTACCAACTATGAAAACGGCTTCCAGGGCCGCGGATTCGGCAGCAAGAGCGAAGTCAAGGTCGTGACTCTGCAACCGACTGTCAGCTACGCCTTCAACGACCGGGTGTCGATCGGTTTCGGTCCGACCATCAACCGTATTTCCGGTGAGCTGCAATCCGATGTGCGGGCTCCCTTCGCCACCAGCGACACCAACGTGCGAATCAAGGGTGACGATACTGCCCTGGGCTTCAACGTTGGCGTCCTGGTCCAGGCAACCGATACCACTCGTGTCGGTCTGACCTACCACTCGAAAGTCAACTACAAACTGGAAGGCCACACTGACGTAACCGCAGGTAATAGCCCTGTACCGCTGATCCGCAGCAACCGTTACGACGCGTCCCTGAAGATTGAAACACCTGAATCCTATGACCTGTCCGTTACCCAGGACCTGACAGACGCCTGGAAACTGTATGCTGGCACTACCTGGACCCGCTGGAGTCGCCTGAAAGACATCACCATCAATAACGAAGGTGTGACTGCAGCCTCTGGCGGCCCCCTTTCCCCTGCACTGGTCGGCACCATCAAGGAAGACCAGAACTGGCACGATACCTGGGCCTACGCCGTGGGTACTTCCTACCAGTTGAACAAGCAGTGGGTCGTGCGTACCGGCCTGACCTTCGACCAGTCGCCTGCCAACAATACCGATCGTTCGCCACGTATTCCTACTGGTGACCGCACCATCATCAGTGCTGGCCTGGGTTATGCCATCAACGATAACCTGACCATCGATGCAGCGGTTTCCTACCTGAAGGAAGAAGATGTCACCGTCAACAGAACCAACGCTCTGGGCAACTACAGCGCCAAGTACGAAAACAGCGCATGGGGCTATGGCCTGGGCGCAACGTACAAGTTCTGATCCGCAGCGAGCCTGAACGGCTCAACGGCTGAACAGAAAAAAACCCGCCTCGGCGGGTTTTTTAATGGGCACTATCATCAGGGTTTCGATGCAATCGCCTTCTCCACCGCCTCGATCAACTCCGGGCTATCCGGCTTGGTCAGGCTGGAAAAATGGGCGACCACCTTGCCCTGGCGATCCACCACATACTTGTAGAAATTCCACTTCGGCGCCCCAGCCTGCTCGCCCAATACCTTGAACAGGTGCACGGCATTCCCACCCCTGACCACTTGCGGCTCGGTCATGGTGAAGGTGACGCCATAGTTCACGTAACAGACCTTGGCCGTCTCGGCGCCATCCTTGGACTCCTGCCTGAAGTCGTCGGACGGCACGCCGATCAGTTCCAGCCCCTGCCCCTTGTAGCGCTGGTACAGCGCCTCCAGCCCCTTGAACTGCGGCGCGAAGCCACAGAAGCTGGCGGTATTGACGATCACCAGTGGCTTGCCGGCAAACTTCTGGCACAGGTCGATGGACTCCTTGGCCCGCAACTTGGGCAGTTGCCCCTGCAGCAACTCGGGACAGCCGGCCGCCGCCGCAGCCCCCGAAAAAGCCAGCAAAGCCATCGGCACCAGCAACCAGCGCATCGCCATATCCTGTCTCCTCAGGTAAAGAGTTCTCAGGAGGAAGTTACGCGCCTGTACACTCCCCAGCAAGCGGCCACTAGCAAACGCCCATGCCCAGTTGCATCAGCGCCAGGCCACCTCGATGCCACCCCCACCAGGCCAACACCAGCAGCAACACCAGAATCACCAGCGCCAGCGGCCTGGACCAGCGGGAACTCATGCCGCCCCCATTTGCGTCTGCAGGCGCGCCACGGGCCGCTCACGGACCGGCCAGTTCAAGGCCGCGGCCAGCAGGCTCAGGAGGATCGCCACCTGCCAGATCAGGTCGTAACTGCCCATGCGGTCATAGACCACACCACCCAGCCAGCCACCGAGGAAGGAACCCAACTGATGGAACAGGAAAACGATCCCACCCAGCATGGAGAGGTTTCGAACCCCAAAGAGGGTCGCCACGGTACCGTTGGTCAGCGGTACCGTCGACAACCAGAGAAAGCCCATGGCCATACCGAACAGATAGGCACCGATTTCAGTCACGGGCAGCCACAGGAACAGTCCGATCACCACCGCCCGGGCCAGGTACAGGGCCGTCAGCAGACGCGGCTTGGACATCCGCCCGCCGAGCCAGCCGGCGGTGTAGGTGCCGAAGATATTGAACAGGCCGATCAACGCCAGCACCGTGGTGCCGACGCTGGCCGGCAGATGCTGGTCCACCAGGTAGGCCGGCAGATGGACGCCGATGAACACCACTTGGAAGCCGCAGACGAAAAAGCCGAACGCCAGCAGCCAGAAACCCGGGTGGGCACAGGCTTCGCGCAACGCCTCGCCCAGGGTCTGCTCGCCGGCCAGTACCGGCAGTGGCCTGTCCTTGAGCATCGCCACCAGCGGCACGATCATCGCCACCAGCACACCGAGCACCAACAAGGCACTCGACCAGCCCAGCCAGCCGATCAGCCCCAGGGTCCCCGGCAACATCGCGAACTGGCCGAACGAACCGGCGGCACTGGCAATGCCCATGGCCATGCTACGTTTTTCCGGTGCCACCGCCCGCCCGACCACGCCGAGAATCACCGAGAACGAAGTCCCCGACAGGCCAATACCGATCAGCAGACCGGCGCTCAGCGACAGGCTCACGGCCGACTCGGAGAGCCCCATGAAGACCAGGCCAAGGGCATACAGCACACCGCCGATCAGCACCACCCGGGCAGCGCCAAAACGATCGGCCAGGGCCCCGGTGAAGGGCTGTGCCAGCCCCCAGATCAGGTTCTGCAGGGCAATGGCGAAGGCGAAGACTTCACGTCCCCAGCCGAACTGCGCACTCATCGGCGGCAGGAACAGGCCGAAACCATGCCGCACCCCCAACGACAGCGCCAGGATCAGCGCACTCCCGAGAAGAATCCAGCCGCTGCTGCGCCAGAGCGATGTCATTATTGTTCTCCGTTAACGGGTATATACCCGCTTTAATTCGAATAAAAAGGCGATTACTCGCCATCCGCCAGTTCATCCAGCAATGCCAGCAAGGCAGCGCGCTTTTCCTCACCCAGACGCTCGGCCAGGCGCTGCTGCGCCGCCTCCCAGGCCGGAAAGGCTTCCTCCAGCCGCTGGGCTCCGGTTTCGGTCAGACACACCAGACGATTGCGCTGATCGGCGCCCTCACTCATCTTCACCAGGCCCTCGCCTTCCAGTACCCGAAGATTTCGCCCCAGGGTGCTGCGATCCAGGCCCATCGCCTCGGCCAGGCCGGAAATGCTCGGCTTATCCAGGCGTCGCAGATTGCACAGCAGAGAATACTGCGCAACGTTGATCCCGAAGCCGTCGAGAGCGCCGTCGTAATGCCTGCTGACGCCACGAGCGGCGCGACGCAGGCTGATGCACAAGCAGTCGGTGGATAACATGATGCGTGTATATACCCGTAACGTTCCAAATACAAGTTTAATCAATGTTCAGGGGTTGGTGAACAGCCCCCTCAGGCCAGCGCCAGCCCCACCAGCACCGCCATCTCCAGCAACTCCAGCAAGGCACCGGCAGTATCCCCGGTCGTCCCACCCAGCCGCCGCAGCATCAAGTGCCGCAACCAGCCGAAACACACCACCGCCAGCAGCAGCGCCAATGCCCCGTGCCAACCCGCCAGCCCCAGGCAGGCCGCCGCGCTGAGCAGCAACACCTGCCAACCGGCCCGCCGTGGCAGATGGTCGGCCAATGCCTGGCCCAATCCGCCCGCCCGCACGTAGGGCGTCACCAGAAACAGGCCCAGCAACGCACTGCGGCCGATCAAGGGTGCCAGGACCAGCGCGACGGTCTGGCGCTGCTCGATCAGCGCCAGCAAGGCGCAGAACTTCAACAGCAGCACCAGGACCAGCGTCACCACCGCAACCGGCCCACTGCGCGGGTCCTTCATGATCGACAGGGTACGCTCGCGATCGCCGAAACCACCCAGCCAGGCGTCGGCACTGTCCGCCAGGCCGTCCAGGTGCAGACCGCCACTGAACAGCACCCAGGCCGTCAGCAGCAAGGCGGCGTGCAATAACGCCGGCGTCGCGCTCAACAGACAGTCGACGCCATACAGCCCAGCCCCCAGCAGCAACCCGACCAGCGGGTACCAGAGCAGCGAACGCCCCAGCTCCTGCGGCTGCGGCATGCCCGGCAGGCGGATCGGCAGGCTGCTGAGGAACTGCAGGGCAATCCAGAACGGCAGCGGGCTCAAGACACCTCTCCCAAGCGGCCATCGGCCGACACCTGCAAGGTGAACAGGGCACCATGGGCCACCTCGACCTGCAGCAGTTGTTCGCGGGGCAATCCCCGTGCCCGTGCCAGCAGCAACTTCATCACCCCGCCATGGCTGACCAGCAACACCCGCTCCCCGGCGTAGCGTCGCTGCAAGCCCTCGACCGCCGCCAGCACCCGCTCGGCAAATCGCGATACCGGTTCACCGTCGGGCGGTGTGAAGCCATAAGGGTCAGCCCAGAAGCGCCCCAGCGCTTCGGCATCGGTCTCCATCAACGCCGCCGCGCTCTGCCCCTCCCAGGCGCCGAAATGCAGTTCCTGCAGGTCCTTTTCCAGCTCGACGGGCAGTCCCAGCCGTTCGCCCAGTTCCGCGGCGAACCGCGCACAGCGCCGCAACGGCGAACTCACCAGCCGGTTCCAGGGCCCCCCCTCCAGCACCGCCTGGCGCATCTGCGCCCAGCCCTTGTCGGTCAGCGCGTCATCCAGGCTGCCGCGCAAGCCGCCACCCAGCTCGGTCTCGCCATGGCGCAGCAGGTCCAGGTACAACGTGGTCATGCCGGACGATCCGCCACCGCCGCTTCGGCAAAGGTCGCCATCTGGCCGTGCAGGTCACAGGCCAGGCGCACCAGGGGCACCGCCAGGGCCGCACCGCTGCCTTCACCCAGGCGCAGGCCCAGTTCCAGCAACGGCTCGGCCAACAGGCTTTCGAGGACATGCCGATGACCCAGCTCCGCGCCGCGATGGCCAAAGATCAGCCAGTCGCGACAAGCGGGGTTCAGCCGCACCGCAACCATCGCCGCCACGCTGCAGATGAAGCCATCGACCAGCACCGCTACCCCTTCCTGGGCACAGGCCAGGTAGGCTCCGGTCAACGCCGCGATCTCAAAGCCGCCGAGGCGAAACAGCGCCTGCAACGGGTCACGGGTCTGTTCGGCGTGCAACGCCAGCGCCCGTTCGATCACCTGCGCCTTGCGGCTGACCCCGGCCGGGTCCAGGCCGGTACCCGGGCCGGCGAGCAGGCTCGCCGGGCAGCCCAGCAAGGCACAGGCCACGGCACTCGCCGCGGCGGTATTGCCGATGCCCATCTCGCCACCAATGAACAGCTCGCTGCCGGCCGCCACCGCCCGGCGCACACTGTCGCGCCCGGCTTCCAGCGCCTGCAGCCCCTGGGCCTCGGTCATCGCCGGGCCCTGGGTGAAATTCGCCGTACCGGCACCGATCTGCAGGTGACGCACGCCCGGCAGGTTGAGCATCGGCGTGACGGTGCCGAGGTCATTCACATCCAGTTGCGCGCCCAACTGCCGGGCCAGCACGCTGATCGCCGCTCCGCCACCGACAAAGTTGGCCAGCATCTGCCCGGTGACCTCCTGGGGATAGGCCGACACGCCCTCGGCGACCACGCCATGGTCACCGGCGAAAATCGCGATCCACAGGTGATCGACCCGCGGCTTGAGCCGCCCCTGCAGACCGGCCAGTTGTACCGCCACCAGCTCCAGCAGGCCCAGGGAGCCGGTCGGTTTGGTCAACTGCTGCTGGCGCTCGAACGCCGCCTCCCGGGCTTGCCCGTCGATTGCCTTGCAGGGGTCCAGCCACCACGATTGAGTCATAACGCAGCTCCTTTCAGAGTCAGGGGCAGGCCGGCAACGGTCAGTACCACACGCTGACAGCGCTCGGCCAGGGCTTGATGCAGCCAACCGGCTTCATCGACATAACGGCGAGTCAATTCGCCCAGCGGGACGACACCGAGACCGGTCTCGTTGCTGACAAAAATGATTTCGCCCGGCAGTGACGCCAGGCAGTCCAGCAGGGCATCGCGCTCGGCGCGCAGGCGCTCGGCATCGTCGAGCATCAGCAGGTTGGTCAGCCACAGGGTCAGGCAGTCCACCAGCAGGCAGGTATCGGCCGCCGCGTTATCACGCAGGATCTGCGCCAGTTGCAGCGGCTCTTCGATCAACCCCCAATGGCCAGGCCGTCGCTGGCGATGCAAGGCAACCCGCTCGTTCAATTCGCCATCCAGCGGTTGGCTGGTGGCGACATAGATCACCGATAGCCCGCTCTGCGCCGCCAGCCGCTCGGCCAGGCGACTCTTGCCGGAACGGGCACCGCCCAGAATCAGTTGCTGCATATTCGATCGACCCGCTTAATCAAGTCCGCACAGCTCGCGCAGGCGAGCCGTGTCCAGGTGTCGCTCGACCAGATCGGCCAGGCGTTCGATATCCCGCTCGCGCAGGGCGTGATAGTCCACCTCCTGCACCGCTTCCAGCCCTGCCCAGCGCAACAGCGCGGCGCAGGAGCGGGGCGACTCGAACAGGCCGTGCAGGTAGGTACCGAGAATCTGTCCGTCGGCGCTGCAGGCACCGTCGCAGCGTCCATCATCGAGCTGTACCGCCGGCCGCTCCAACGCCACCCCGGTGGTCACCCCGGCATGAATCTCGTAGCCACTGATTTCGGCGTTCTCCAGCGTCAGGTGCCCGCGCACATTGCGCAACTGCTTCTCCCGCTCGAGTTCGGTGCTGAACGCCAACAGGCCAAGACCCGTACTGGAGCCCGGCGCTCCCTCCAACCCCAACGGATCGTGCACCTGTTCGCCGAGCATCTGCAGGCCGCCGCAGATGCCGAGCAGCTTGCCGCCATAGCGCAGGTGCCGGTTGATCGCGATGTCCCAGCCGTTCTGGCGCAGATAGGCCAGGTCGCTGCGCACGCTTTTCGAGCCGGGCAGGATGATCAGGTCCGCTGCCGGGATCGTCTCGCCGGGGCCGACGAACCGCAGGTCGACCTGGGGATGCAGGCGCAATGGATCGAAATCGGTGTGGTTGCTGATGCGCGGCAGCACCGGTACCACCACTTTCAACACCTGGTCGAGCTTGTCGATCTGGCGCCGATCCAGGCCATCCTCGGCCTCCAGGTGCAGGTCCATGACATAGGGCAATACGCCGATCACCGGCTTGCCGGTGCGCGCTTCCAGCCAGTCCAGCCCAGGCTGCAGCAGGGCGATGTCGCCGCGAAAACGGTTGATGACGAAGCCCTTGACCCGCGCCTGCTCGCTCGGCGACAGCAGCTCCAGGGTGCCGACCAGGTGGGCGAACACCCCGCCGCGGTTGATGTCGGCGATCAGCAGCACCGGGCAGTCCACCGCTTCGGCAAAGCCCATGTTGGCGATATCGCCGGCCCGCAGGTTGATCTCCGCCGGGGAGCCGGCCCCCTCGACCATCACCACCGGGTAGTCATGGCTCAGGCGCTGGTGGGACGCCAGCACCGCCTGCATGGCGATGGCCTTGTAGTCGTGATAGGCGACCGCGTTCATGGTGGTCACGGCGCGACCATGGACGATCACCTGGGCCCCGGTGTCACTGTTGGGCTTGAGCAGCACCGGGTTCATGTCGGTGTGCGGCGGCAGACCGGCGGCCTGGGCCTGGACCGCCTGGGCCCGGCCGATCTCGCCGCCGTCGGCGGTCACGGCACTGTTGAGCGCCATGTTCTGTGGCTTGAACGGCGCCACACGGACGCCCTGGCGGGTCAGCCAGCGGCACAGGGCTGTCACCAGCGTGCTCTTGCCGGCATCCGAGGTGGTGCCCTGGACCATCAGGGTGCTCATGGATGTTCCTCGTTGTAGGCCTTGAGCGCCTGCTCCAGACGCGACCAGCCGGCCTCGTCGGGTGGCAGGCCAAAACGCAGGCTGCTGTTCTGGACAAACAGACGCAGCAGGATTGCGCGTCGTGCCATGAATTCGTGCAGGTGCTCGGCGCGACTGGTGATCAGCCACTGGAACAGCGCACAGCCGCCTTGGGGGGCGAAGCCATGGTCTGTCAGCAAGGCCACCAGGCGCTGGCTGGCCTGTTCGGTCCGCTGCCGCTGCCGGGTGTGGCCATCGCTATCGGCCAGGCACACCTGTCCCAATACCCGCGTCGGCCCCGCCACGGCCCAGGGACCGATCTGCTCGGCCAGCAGCTTGAGCAGCTTGCACTCGGCGAGGACGAAGCCCAGCCGCACGCCGGCAAGGCCAAAGAACTTGCCGAACGAGCGCAGCACGATCAGCCCGACCTTATGGGTATGCGCCGCCAGGCTATGCTGCGGGGTGTTGTCCATGAAGGCCTCGTCGACCACAAGCCAGCCGCCGCGCTGGGCCAGGCGGCCATGCCAGTCCAGCAACTGCTCGGCCGACAGCTTCAGGCCGGTGGGGTTATTCGGGTTGACCACCACCAGCACATCGAGGCTGTCGAGAAAGAAGTCGATCTCGTGCTCCAGTACTTCGCGCACGATGTAACCGTTGCGACGCCAGGCCTCGGCATGCTCGGCATAACACGGTGAAAGCACGCCGACCTTGCCGCTGCGGCGCAATTGCGGCAACGCCTGGATCGCGGCCTGGGAGCCGGGTACCGGCAGGGCCAGCGGCGCACCGTAGTAGGCGCAGGCGGCCAGTTCCAGGCCATCGTCGGTTTCCGGCAGACGCGCCCAGGCGCGCTCGGGAATCGCCGGAATCGGCCAGGACCAGGGCGCCAGGCCGCTGGACAGGTCGAGCCAATCCGCCTCGGCAATCCCGTATTGTTCCACCGCCTTGCGCAACCGCCCGCCGTGCTCAAGCATAAAACTCAGCTCCCAGACAGAGAACCAGCAACCATAGCCATACCCCGCGCTGCACCAATTGCCAGCCGCGATCGATCGCGTCGGCATCGGCAGCCGGGCCCTCCCCCAATTGCGGACGCTGGTGCAACTCGCCGTGGTAGATCGCCGCGCCACCCAGTTCGACCCCCAGGGCACCGGCACCGGCCGCCATCACCGGCCCGGCGTTCGGACTGTCCCAGGTCGGTCCCTGGGTGCGCCAGCACTTCAGCGCCAGGCGGGTCTTGCCCAGCAGAGCGTAGGTCAAGGCCACCAGCCGGGCAGGAATATAGTTGAGCAGGTCGTCGATCCGTGCCGCCGCCCAGCCGAAACGCTCGAAGCGCTCGTTACGATAGCCCCACATGGCGTCAAGGGTATTGCTCAGTCGGTACAGCACCACCCCGGGCACGCCGGCGACGGCAAACCAGAACAGCGCGGCGAAGATCGCATCGCTGCCGTTCTCCAGCACCGACTCGGTCGCGGCGCGGGCCACCGCGGCCTCGTCCAGTTCCGAGGTCTGCCGGCTGACCAGGTAACCCACGCGCTGGCGCGCCAGTTCCAGGTCGCCACTGCGCAGCGCCTGGGCCACCGGCGCCACATGCTCGCCCAGGCTGCGCATGCCGAGGGCACAGTAGAGAAACAGGATCTCGATGAGCCAGCCGATACAGGGCGCCCACGACAGGGCCGTGGCCAGCAGCGTCAGCGGCACCACCGCCAGCACCCAGGCCGTCACGCCATGGCTGCGCCAGCCACGGCCGCCGGAGTTGAAGCGTTGTTCGATGCGATCGGCCAGACGACCGAACGCCACCAGCGGATGCCAGCGCCTGGGTTCGCCCAGCAGCGCATCCAGCGCAACCCCGGCGACACTCAACAACGCCACACTCATTGACTCACTCCCCAGTAGTTTTCATACAACAGCTCATTCAACGGACGCGGTTGCGCCCAGCCTTCCAGTGCCAGCATCGGCGCCGGGTAGAACGCCTCGACCGGCCCCAGGCACAGCACCGCCAGCGGTTTGGCGCCCTCAGGCAAGCCCAGCAGGTCGGCCAGCGCCTGCGGTTCGAACAACGACACCCAGCCCATGCCCAGCCCCTCGGCCCGCGAGGCCAGCCAGAGGTTCTGGATCGCGCAGGACAACGACGCCATGTCCATCTCCGGCAACGTCCGGCGACCGAAAATGTGTCGCTCACGCCCATCCATCAGCGCGGCCACCAACACCTCGGCGCAGTCGTTGATGCCCTCGACCTTCAACTTCATGAACTCGTCGGAGCGCTCGCCCAGGGCCTCGGCGGTACGCACCCGTTCGTCTTCCACCAACTGCCGGATCCGCCCGCGCAACGCGCGATCGCTGATGCGGATGAACCGCCAGGGCTGCATCAGGCCGACACTCGGCGCCTGATGCGCCGCCTCCAGCAGCCGCACCAGCAGTTGCGGCGCCACCGTGCCGCCACTGAAGTGACGCATGTCGCGCCGCTCGGCGATGGCCCGGTAGATGGCCTCGCGTTCCTCTATGGAAAAAACCTTGTCTGTCATGGCCTCTGCGCAGTGCCTGCGCCCACATCGACTGCGCCGGCCCTGGCATGCTCAGAAATGCAATCCTGCGGCTGCGGCGCCAACAGCGCGGCAACCGCCCGGGGATTGGATGGAAAATAGAAATGCACATAGGAGGCGGTCGTGCGCCCCTCACGATAGACCGCCTCTGCGCCGCGCCCACCATTGGGGCTCTGCCCACGGGCAATCGGCGCCAGCTCGGTGGTGGTCAACGAGTGGTGGTACGTATGCCCGCGCAGCAAGCCTTCCGGCAGTTCCACGGCCTGCAGGGCCAGAGCGGCCAGGCGTTTCTGCATCACCGCCTCTCCCGCCAGCAAGCCGAGCAGTTCGGCCCGCTGGCCGTCGACATCGGTCAGCGCCTCGAGCAGGTAAAGCATGCCACCGCACTCGGCGAGCAGCGGCTTGCCCGCCGCGTGGTGCCCACGGATCGCCGCCAGCATCGAATGGTTCTGCGCCAGCATCCGGTGGTGCAATTCCGGGTAGCCGCCCGGCAGGTACAGACTGTCGGCCGGCGGCAGTTCGGCATCATGTATGGGCGAGAAGAAGCACAGCTCGGCCCCCAGCGCGCGCAACAGATCCAGGTTGGCGCCATAGATGAAGGCAAACGCTTCGTCGTGGGCCACCGCGATTCGAACACCGGCCAATAGCGGCTCGACGGCCGCTGCTGGCGGTGCGGCGAACTCGACCGCCGGCGGCAAGGCGACTTCGCAACTGGCGCCCAGGGCCTCGGCGGCGACCTCCAGGCGACGATCCAGGTCGTTCAGCTCGCTGGCCTGGACCAGCCCGAGGTGCCG
Organism: Pseudomonas sp. Tof1; assembly: GCF_055390395.1. Lineage (NCBI taxonomy): Bacteria > Pseudomonadati > Pseudomonadota > Gammaproteobacteria > Pseudomonadales > Pseudomonadaceae > Pseudomonas > Pseudomonas sp. Tof1. Next base: position 5,410,481 of record NZ_AP024344.1, read on the forward strand.
GCTCGGCAGCTCGATCCCGGTCTCGCGGGAGAGCGCACCGTACCAACGCAGGCCTTCGGTCAGGCTGCCTTCGAGCAATTGCGCATGACGCGGGGTACCGACCCGGTTGGCCAGCACCCCGGCGAACGGCAGGTCCGGCTGGTAGCGCGCCAACCCCAGGGCCAGCGCGCCGAAGGTCTGGGCCATGGCCGTACCGTCGATCACCGCCAGCACCGGCACACCGAAGTGCCGCGCCAGGTCGGCGCTCGATGGCGTGCCGTCGAACAGCCCCATGACCCCCTCGATCAGGATCAGGTCGGCCTCGCCCGCCGCCTCCCAGAGCAGCCGGCGGCTTTCCTCGGCACCGACCATCCACAGGTCGAGCTGGTACACCGGTGCGCCACTGGCACGCTCGTGAATCATCGGGTCGAGGAAGTCCGGGCCACACTTGAACACCCGGACCTTGCGCCCCTGGTTGCGATGCAGACGCGCCAGGGCCGCTGTCACCGTGGTCTTGCCCTGGCCGGAGGCCGGCGCGGCAATCAGCACCGCCGGGCAATGACGCGCCTGAGTCATAGTTCGATGCCTTTCTGCGCCTTGATCCCGGCCTGGAACGCGTGCTTGAGCAGGCCCATCTCGGTGACGGTGTCGGCCAGGTCGATCAGTTCCGGCTTGGCGCCGCGCCCGGTCACCACCACGTGCTGCATCGGTGGACGGGCCTGCAGGTCGCTCAGCACCTGGTCCAGATCCAGATAGCCATGCTTGAGGGCGATATTCAGCTCATCGAGCACCACCAGGCCGATCTCCGGGTTGGCGAGCATTTCCCGCGACACCGCCCAGGCCGCCTCGGCCGCGGCGATGTCACGCTGGCGGTCCTGGGTTTCCCAGGTAAAGCCCTCACCCATCACATGGAAGCGCACCTGCTCGGGGAAGCGGCGGAAAAACAGCTCCTCGCCGGTGCTGTTGCGGCCCTTGATGAACTGCACCACGCCGCACTGCATGCCGTGGCCCATGGCCCGGGCGAGCATGCCGAAGGCCGAGCTGCTCTTGCCCTTGCCGTTGCCGGTCAGCACCAGCAGCAGGCCACACTCGTTGGGGGCATTGGCGATACGCTCGTCGATCACCGCCTTCTTGCGCTGCATGCGCGCCAGGTGGCGTTCGTCGCGCTCGGGGGACTCGTTCATGACAGCTCTCCGTTGGGCTGGATAACGCAAACGGCGGGCAGACGCAGGCACGGCCAAAGCCGTCCAGCATCGCCCGCCGTGATGCTGTGGAATGGATCAGGCCGGTCTCCGGGCTCATGAGCGCGCGAACGCGGGACCGCGCGCCTTCCCATGCCGTCGGCACAGTGGCGAAAAGCGCAGTCTTGACTCATTTACCGTTGCGGGGGCAGCGCCGGGATCGCGCCTCTCGAAGGGCTCACCGGCTTCCCTGTTTCACTCTGTTGACACCGGGCCACAGAGCACCTGAAACAAGCCGGGAAGGTTAGAGGGTTGGGGGTGGAGCGTCAATTGAAGTCGACCGCCAGCCCCGGCGAACGGTGGCATGAACAGGAGAAATGAGCCTCACGAGGAAAACTCATTTCTCCTGAGGGTAAAGGTGGGAATAACGTTTCTCCACATAACACCTCAGTGAGGCAACGGCGTGCACCTGATCAAGCCAAACCTGCGTCAGTACTACCCGATGGCCTTCTCGGCCCAGGGCAGCACGATCATGACCGATGACAACAGGACGATTCTCGATGGCTGCTCCGGCGCCATAGCCTGCTCCCTGGGTCACGGCCACCCATACATCATCGATCGGATGCGGATGCAAGCCCACAGGCTCAGCGCCGCCTATCGCACACAATCGCTGAACCTCCCGGCCGAGCGATTGGCACAAAGACTCTGCAGCAAGCTCGGGCAGGCCGGAGCATTTTTCGTCAATAGCGGTTCAGAAGCCGTGGAGGCAGCCTGCCGCACTGCAATTCAATACTGGGACGAGGTCGGCCGGTCAAAAAAGAGACATATCTTGAGCAGGACCATCAGCTATCACGGCTCGACCCAGGCCAGCCTGTCCCTATCCGGTCATTGGCCCAGGCGTCGCAATGTCTGCAGTCCCGACCAACGGCCAACAATTCCCACCCCCTACTGCTACCGCTGCCCTTACGGCAAGAGCCGCAAGACCTGCCAACTCGCCTGTGCCCAGGCACTGGAAATCGAGCTGGGCCAGATCGGGGCCGACGCAGTGGCGGCCCTGCTCATAGAGCCCATCACCGGAGCTTCAGGAGCGGCCATCCTCCCACCGGCAGGCTACCTGGAAACGATCAGCGACATCTGTAAACGCAACGATGTACTGCTGATCGCCGATGAGGTACTGACTGGCCTCGGTCGCACCGGCACCTGGCTGGCCATGGACCACGGTCAAGTCAAGGCCGACATCAGTGTGCTGGGCAAGGGTCTCAATGCGGGATATTTCCCGTTGTCCGGCATCCTGGTGACAGAGGCGATCAAAGAGGCAATCGAACTGGGTAGCGGGGTGTTTTCCTACGGCCACACCCATTCCAATCATCCCATAGGGGCCGCAGTTGGCCATGCCGTCCTGGACGTGCTCGAAACCGAGGGCCTGGTACCTCTATCCGCCAGCCGCGGGCCAATCATCGAATCATATCTGCAGCGGTGCACGGACAGCTCACCCATCATTGGCCAGATTCGCGGGGCAGGCATGTTATGGGGAGTGGAAATAGTCCAGGACAAACCTCGCAAAACACCCTTCGTACCGGGTGCCCAAGCCGCCGAAAGCCTGGTACGGCTCGCCTGGGCCAAAGGCCTGAATCTCTATCCCGCCAGCGGTTTTGCTGCACATCGGCATGGTGACGCAGTGATTTTTGCCCCGCCCCTCAACACCCCTATGCCCATGCTTGAGGAAATGCTTTTACTCCTTGAGCAAATCCTCCAGAGCGCTCCCGGCCACCTGCACAAGGAAGCTGATCATGCCTGACCTCATCGGTCGAATCGGACTGCTGAGACATACCGTCCAACCGATCGACCTGGCCACACACTGGAACAATGACATCCCCGCCCTCGCTACACCGATACTGCTTTGGCTGTCAGAGCTGGCGGCAATGATGGCCATCGAGGGTTTGCTACCCGATACCCTCATGACCGTCGGCATCGCCCATGACAGCCAGCACCTGGCCCCGACACCGGCAGGCTTTACCCTTAGCGTGCGTGCCACTGTCATCCAGGCAACCGATAAAAGCATCGAGTTCGCAGTCGAGGCGAGCGATGGCTCGGAACGCATTTTATCGGGCCTCCACACGCGAGCGGTTGTCGATCGCAAGGCCTTCAAGGCACGGGTCGCCAATAAGCATCCCGGCTTGCAACCATGAATCGACCAGTCATGCGGGCCGAGCGCAGTCACTCCCGGATTCTGTTACTGGTAACCGGCTCCGCACTGTTAGGAGTTGCGCCGGTCATTGTCAAGGCCCTGCCTTTCGATGCCGAAGTCTCGGCCTTCTACAGGGTCCTGTTGGCGATCCCGTTCATGCTGCTGATCTGTGCACTCCAACCCGTGCAACTACTGCGCCTACCCAGGAACTGGAACTTCTACGGACTGGCATTGCTGGCAACATTGTTCTTTACCGCCGACCTGGCGGTGATGCATCTGGCGATCAGACGCACCGATGTCGCGGTCGCCACTCTCCTGACCAATTGCGCACCTTTCTTCGTGGTACTGATGGGACTGCTCGGGATCATCGACAAGCCCAGGAAGATCGAAATTCTTTTCCTGTTGCTGGCGATCGGCGGCATGTACGTGCTGTGTATCATGGGTAAGCCGGTTACCCGCGACTACGCAGGAGAGGGTATCGCCCTACTCGCTGCGTTCTTTTATGCGGGCTATATCGTGAGTATCAAGAAGCTCAGGGAGTATGACTGCACACCTGCCCTGCTCATGCTGCTCATCACGGCAAGTTGCAGCCTATTGCTGTTTCCGACGTTTATTCTGTCTGGCGCCCCAATCCCCCATGACAGTTCCACCTGGTTACTGCTCCTGGCATTGGTGTTATGTGGCCAGGTGGTCGGGCAACTGCTGGTGACCCTTGCCCTGAAAAAGCTCTCGGCCTCATTCAGCTCATTAGTGCTGCTCCTGCAGCCGGTCATTGCGACAATCCTGTCCTGGTCGTTGCTCGGCGAAGTGCTGACAGCAATCCAGCTATCAGGCATGACAATCATACTGCTGGCTATTACTGCCAGTTCGCTGTTGCCTGGACAAACGCAGTAGCAAGTATTTACACAAACCTAAACAGGAGTCTCCCTACACGAATGCCAGCAAACTTCCGCTGACAGCCGAAAAAGGGAGGAGAAGGATAGTCTCTTATCAACTGAAAGCCTGTCGCGATGAAACTCATCAACATCGATATGGATCTACTCAGGGCTCTTGTTTATGTCAACGACACCAGAGGGTTCACCCGGGCAGCCGAAAAGCTTTTCCGCACGCAATCGGCCATCAGCCTGCAGATAAAGAAACTGGAACAGCTTACTGACAGGCAACTGCTGGAGCGAGGAAAGGAAGTACGCCTGACACCCGCCGGGCTGAAAGTCCATGAGTATGCCTTGAAGATACTGCGGCTCAATGACGAACTGATCAGTTCGGTGGTCAACGAGCACATGCCGTCATGCATCAGGATCGGCCTGCCCGAACTGCACGACCCGCAGGTCATCGGGAAAATACTCGACAGCACTGGACCCTTCGATGTCCACTGTTCATTCCTGAGCGACCGCAGCGCAAACCTTTCGAAAATGGTCGACTGCCACCTCCTGGATATTGCCTTCCTGTTGCAAGCCGCCCCAACTGATGGACCAACTCTCAGCAATATTTCCTTGAGCTGGGTATCAGCCCACGGCTCCCGACTGCACCAGGACACACCCATTGCCCTGGCACTACCGGCGCCGGGCAGTACCATTCGCCAGATAGCACAGAAGGCCCTGGAAGATCACGGTAGAAGTTTCAGTATTCTTTGTAGCGCCAGCGACCTCATCCCCCTTGAAGCAGCGATTGCCGCCGACAAAGCCATCGGCGTACTGCCGACACGTGGAGTTCCCGTCGGCCTGCACATCATCGACACCGACGAACTGCCACCCCTTCCCCAATTGCACCTGTCCGCCAAGATCTCCTCCCAGGCCAGCCCGGCAGTCAATAGTCTGGCCATCCAGATGATGGAGGTCCTCAACACCATCAGCGCAGCGACAGTTTCAACATCTGATTGAAGATATTGACCCTCTGTATGTCGTTGGTGCCACCTGCGATCTTCAAACCTGCAGCATCACGCAGGTACTTGCCGATCCTGGGATCGCAGTAGCCTTGGTGACCATGGATCTGCATCAGGCTTTCGGCAGTTCTCATCAGACTCTCGGCCGCCTGGTACTTCGCCGTGGAACAGGCTATGGAAGCCTCGGCATGATTACGCTCCAACAGCCCCAACGCCTCGTAGGCCAACCCGCGACAAATGATGGACGACATTTTCATATCCGTAAGGCGCCCCTGAATGTACTGGAATGAACCAATCATCTGGCCGAATGCCTGGCGCTGCTGGCTTCGGCTCATTGCCAGGCGGATCATACTGTCGATCAGTCCGGCGGCGATGATCCCGTACAACGCCCGCTCGAAGGCAATGATGTCGTAGAGCACGCTCAAACCACCACCGGGCACACCGACAATGTTGTCAGGCTGCAGGAGCACATCATCAAAATTCAGGTCGGCGGTCGGACTGGTACGAATCCCAAGATTGCGCTCCTCCTCCCCCTGCGTGATGCCGGGTATATCCAGATCCATGAAGAACAGGGTGATGTCGCGCCTGTTACCCAGCGCTGGCACACGCCCCGCCAGCATGCCCATGGTGGCAACAGGTGCGTTGGTAATGTGTTTCTTCTGTCCTGTCAGACGATAACCGCCGCTCTGCTCGACAGCCGACAACTGCATTTTCGACAGGTCCGAGCCACCCGAGGACTCAGTCATCGCTGTCACCGATATCTCGCCTTTCAGTAGCCTGGGGACCCAACGCTGCACCTGCTGCGGGCTACCGTAGCGGCACAGCAGGCGCAACGACCCCATGTGCCCGAGCACAGTGATGAGGAACCCCAGGTCCTCACACTCCCTGGCAACCTGGTCCAGGCACTCGGCACATTCGATCCAGCTCCCCCCCAACCCACCCTGTCCGACCCCGACCGGTACTTTCCACATTCCCAGTTCGGCCATCATCCGCCAACTGCGCCGATCCAGCGTCGCTTCAGCGTCATGGCACAAACTTGCTTCTGCAACCCTGCAACCCACCACCCGGAATAGCGTTGGGTCAATGACTGTCGTTTTCATGGAATACTCCCTTGCCTGCACTGGAGTGCTTTTTATGGACGCAATGCCCAGCCCTGCCCAACGAGTTCCAGCAATACCCCCGATAACGGCGGTCAATGCCCCGAACCATCCAGCGCAGGCTGCAGGAGGAAGGATTGAACCTGTATCGATCCGACCTCTCTATTGCTGGGCAAACACAAGCATCAATGGAGATTCAACATGTTCCAGCAGAAACACGCGCTGATCATTCTGCTCGCCAGCGGATTGGCTGCTTGTGGCGAAAGTTCCAGCCTGTCGGTAGCCGACGGCACCGGCCCTTCGCCCAAGCTTCCGGAACCGAACAAGACCCTGATTCCCACCGTCAACATCGCTCCGGCCATCGGCTGGCCCGAAGGCGCGCGGCCCCTGACGGCGGCGGGCACCCAGGTCAATGCATTTGCCGAAAACCTCGACCATCCACGCTGGCTGTATGTACTGCCCAACGGCGATGTACTGGTCGCCGAGACCAATGCCCCCGACAGGCCCGATGACAACCAGGGCATCCGCGGCTGGGTGGCCGGCAAGGTCATGGACCGCGCCGGAGCCGGCGTGCCCAGCGCCAATCGCATCACGCTGTTGCGCGACGCCAATCACGATGGGGTCGCGGAAACGCGCACGACCTTCATCGAAGGCCTCAACTCGCCGTTCGGCATGACGCTGGTGGGCAAGGACCTGTACGTGGCCGACACCGACGCCCTGTTGCGCTTCCACTACGAGGAAGGTGACATCACGCTCAAGGCCAAGCCTCAGAAGGTCGTCGACCTGCCCGGCGGCACACTCAATCACCACTGGACCAAGAACGTCATCGCCAGCCGGGATGGCAGCAAGCTCTACGTCACGGTCGGTTCCAACAGCAACGTCGGCGAAAACGGCCTGGACAAGGAACAGGGCCGTGCGGCGATCTGGGAGGTCGACCCGGCGAACGGCAACCACCGGATCTTCGCCTCCGGCCTGCGCAACCCCAATGGCCTGGCCTGGGAACCCCAGAGTGGCGCGCTGTGGACGGCGGTCAACGAACGGGACGCGATTGGCAGCGACCTGGTGCCGGACTACATCACTTCGGTGAAGGATGGCGCCTTCTACGGCTGGCCCTACAGCTATTACGGGCAGCACGTGGATGTCCGGGTGTCGCCTTCGGATCCGGCCATGGTTGCCAAGGCCATCGCCCCCGACTATGCCGTCGGCCCCCACACCGCCGCCCTCGGGCTGACATTTGCCCAGGGCAGCAGGCTGCCAGCGCCTTTCACCCAGGGTGCGTTCATCGGCCAGCATGGTTCGTGGAACCGCAAACCCCACAGCGGCTACAAGGTGATCTTCGTCCCCTTCGCCGACGGCAAGCCGAATGGTCAGCCGGTGGACGTGCTGAGCGGTTTTCTCGACAAGGAGGAAAACGCCATGGGCCGGCCCGTGGGCGTGGCGATCGATCGCCAGGGCGACCTGCTGGTGGCAGACGACGTCGGCAACAAGGTCTGGCGTGTTTCACCGGCCAGGCAGTAACAGCCCGCGCTAACGCTTGCGACAGAGCGTCAGGCCATCGCCCAGGGGCAGCAGTGACAGGTCGACCCGCGCGTCATCCTTCAAGGCCCGGTTAAGGGCCTGGATGGCCCGGGTGTCCTCGCTCTGGGCCTGCGCCTCCAGGACCCGTCCGCTCCACAGGGTGTTGTCGAAAATCGCCAGACCACCGACCCGCAGCAGACGCAGGGCGCTCTCCAGGTAATGCGGATAATTGGCCTTGTCGGCGTCGATGAAGATCAGGTCGAAGGATTCGCCCTGCCCCTGGCGCTCCAGTTCGGCCAGGGTGTCGAGGGCCGGCGCCAGACGCAGTTCGATGCGCGAGGCCAAGCCGGCCTCGCGCCAGTAACGCCGTGCCGTGGCGTTGTAGTCGCCGGGAATGTCGCAACACAGCAGCGAACCGTCTTGCGGCAACGCCGAGGCCATACACAAGGCGCTGTAGCCGGTGAAGGTACCGACTTCGAGCAGGCGTCGGGCGCCGGTCAGGCTGACCAGCAAGGCGAGGAACTGGCCCTGCTCGGGCGCCACCTGCCAGCGCGCCATGGGCAGCGCCTGGGTTTCCTCGCGCAGACGGCGCAGCAGCGGCGTCTCGCGCAGGGAGACCTCCAGCAGGTAGCGGTAGAGCGCATCGTCGAGCTGCAGGGTGCGGGCGGTCATGACAACCTCACGCCAGCCGGTGGATGGTTACGGAATCCGCGCCAGATGCTCGGCCGGCAGGACCCGCTTGGCATTGAGGTAGGCACGCTGCCAATAGGCCTTGGACAGGCTGTCCAGCTTGACCGTTCCGCCGGTGGCCGGGGCGTGGACGAAACGCCCCTCACCCACGTAGATCCCCGCATGGCTGACCTGGGAGCCGCCGTTGGTGGCGAAAAAGATCAGGTCGCCGGTCTGCAAGGCATCCTGTGGCACGTTCGGCGCACGCATCACGATCATTTCGCGGGTCGAACGCGGCAGGTTGATACCTGCCATATCGCGGTAGACATAGCTGATCAGCCCGCTGCAATCAAAACCGGAGTCCGGGGTATTGCCGCCCCAGCGATAGGGCGTCCCGACCAGACCCAGCGCCCGGAACAGCACGTCTTCGGCTTCCGGCGAGGTAGGCTGGGGCGAGGCGAACACCACGGGACGGGCCACCGGGGCCGGAGGGGGTGGCGGATGACTGGCACAGGCACCGAGCAATGCGGTGAGGGCAACGAGGGCGATGCGGGCCGAGATCGACATATGCAGAAATCCTGACTGAATGTGGCTTGCTCTGCCGTGGCGTAGAGAAATCAAAACCGCGCAGGCATAGCTTGCGCGGTCAGGTACTCAACAATAAGTCAGGATTCTAGCGGTTACGCGCCAAACTTCAAGTATCACTTTAACTTCGGACGTTTTTTGTACAGCGCAGCTGCCAGTGAAGCTTAGCAGCTTGCACGCCAGCCGTGGCTGGCGGCACTGAAACGTCCGACGCTTTACTTGTTGCTGGCTGTGACCGTGGTTGGAGCCATCGCCAGGGCGCGCTTGGCTTCAATGAAGGTCTTGCTCCAGTAGCTGTCGCCCAGGCTGTCCACCCGCACGCCACCACTGCGACGGCTGCTGGAGTGGATGAACTGGTCATCGCCCAGGTAAATGCCGGCGTGGCTGACACGACCGCGGCGACCGTTGGTGGCGAAGAACAGCAGGTCACCCGGCTTGAGCTTGTTGCGGGCAACCAGCGGCGCCTTCACGTTGATCATCTCACGCGTGGAGCGCGGCAGGTCCAGGCCTGCTTCCTCACGGAACAGATAACCGATGAAGCCGCTGCAATCAAAGCCGGAAGTCTCGCTGGTACCGCCGAAACGATAGCGGGTACCGATCAGCGACATGCCGCGCTCGAGAATGCTGTCGGCCAGTACAGGCAACTGGTAAGGCTTGCTGTCGGAGAACTCGGCGAGTTCCTTTTCAGTAGCCAGTTCATCATCCAGCACTGTGGAGGATTTGACGCCAGAAACCGAAGCGGCCCTGGCCGAATTATCTACCTGCTGTTGCGAAACTGGCGTATGCGCCGCGCAACCAAAAAGCAAGGTAACGAGTGCGAGAGGCACGAGGGGTGCGAAGCGATTTAGCATGGGCACGACCGTGGCTGAGTTTGTTAGAAGGTGTGACTATGCCTTCTATCACCCTCATTTGCAAATTTTATCAGGCAAAATGTGACTCGGTTGTATCTTGAAAACATCTAAGGGCTTAATACCCGAACGTCTTTCAAACGCCTGAAAATTGACTTCAGCGCGGTTTTTTTCGTGTCTGTAATTTGACGAAAAGCCCTGAAACCCCCGATAACCGGGGACTTTGCCGGTGCGTTACCAGCCCAGGGTTTCCTTCAGGAACGGGATGGTCAGCTTGCGCTGGGCCTGCAGGGAAGCCTGATCGAGACGCTCGAGCAACTCGAACAACGCACTCATGCTGCGAGTACCACGAGTCAGGATGAAATGTCCTACTTCATCGGTCAGGTGCAGCCCACGCCTTGAAGCACGCAGTTGCAAAGCACGCAGTTTGTCTTCGTCGGAAAGCGGGCGCATCTGGAAAATCAGCGCCAGGGTCAGCCGCGACTTGAGGTCGGCCAGCTTCACCGGCAGCTCACGGGGCGAGGTCGATGCAGCGATCAGCAGGCGCCGACCACTGTCACGCAAACGGTTGAACAGATGAAACAGCGCCTCTTCCCAGTCGGCCCGGCCGGCGATCACCTGCAGGTCATCCAGGCAGACCAGCTCGTACTGTTCGAGGTTATCCAGCAGCTCGACCCCACGGTCCATCAACTCGGCCAGCGGCAGGTACACCGCCGGCTCACCCAACTGCTCGAAACGCAGGCACGCGGCCTGTAACAGGTGGGTACGCCCCACGCCGTGCTTGCCCCACAGATAGATCAGGCTTTCCGTCCACCCGGCGTCGGCTTCGCATAGCCGCTCGACATAGCCGAGTGCAGCGGCATTGGCGCCTGGGTAGTAGTTGATGAAGGTAGCGTCATCCCGTAGACGCACACCTAGGGGCAGCTGAATCGGTTTCATGCTGACTGAACAGTTCCCGGGAACCGTTAGTGGCCTCTGTGTAAAGTCTGCAAAGTTTATACCCGTGACGCCGGGCGCACAATGCAACAGACCACAAGCAAAATCAAAGGTTTGCGTTAACCAAAGGAAAGCATCGTCAAAACTTGCACAGCCCCTGCAGGAACCGACTTGCGGACAGCACACTCAAAACGCCGCCCGCCGGCCGACCATTCCTACAGAAGGCGGCATCAGAGATCAGGATCCTCCTGACCGCCATACATGTCCGATTCCTTGTACAGATCATGGACATGCCGCACCAGCACCATGATCACCGCCGCCACCGGCAACGCCAGCAGCACCCCGGTGAAACCGAACAGTTCGCCGCCGGCGAGAATCGCAAAGATCACCGCCACCGGATGCAGGCCGATGCGATCCCCCACCAGCAGCGGCGTCAGCACCATACCCTCAAGGGCCTGGCCGACCATGAACACCGCGACGATGCCGATCATCGGGTACAACTCGCCGCCGAACTGAAACAACCCGGCGGTGATCGCCGCGCCAATCCCGATGACGAAGCCCATATAGGGCACGATGGCCGCCAGCCCCGCCAACAGGCCGATCAACAACCCCAGCTCCAGGCCGACCAGCATCAGGCCACCGGCATAGATGCCGCCGAGCGCCAGCATCACCAGCAACTGCCCGCGCACGAAGGCGCCGAGCACGTCGTGGCATTCACCGGCCAGGGCGACGATGCGACCTTCCTGCTGGCGCGGCAGCAGGCTGCGGATCTTCGCCATCATCAGGTCCCAGTCCCGCAGCAGGTAGAAGCTCACCACCGGGATCAACACCAGGTTGGCCAGCCAGCCCATCAGTGCCAGGCCCGACGCGGTGGCCTGGGACAGCACCACACCGACGATATCGGTGGTCTGCCCCATGTGCTCGCTGATGGCGGCCTTGACCTTGTCGAACTTCCAGAAGCCGTCCGCCAGGCCGAACTTTTGCTGCGCCCAGGGCATCGCGGTGTGCTGCAGCCAGTCGAGCACCTGCGGCGCCAGCTCATAGAGCCGCACCAACTGCTTGGCCAGCATCGGCACCAGCACCAGCAGCAAGGTCATCAGGATCAGGGTGAACAGGGCAAACACCGTGACCACGCCCCAGGTCCGCGACAGGCCGAACTTCTCCAGCCGGTCGACCACCGGGTCGAACAGGTAGGCCAGCAGGATACCCACCAGGAACGGCGACAGGATCGGGTGCAGCAGATACACCAGCAAACACAGCCCAAATGCCGCGCCCAGCCAGATCCATCGGCGAATGTCAGTCATGGACGATTCCAGCCCTATATATAGAAGAAAAATGAATTACCAACGAAAGCGCAGTTGCGGCGTTGCAACCGGAGCCGCATTGGCCGCCGCCGGATCGCTCGCCGCCGGGGCCGGCGCAGGCGCCTCGCCCGCAGGCACTTCCTGCAACTTCGCCAACCCCAGTTGCGCGCGCAACTGCTCCGCGCTGCCACTGACCTGATAGACGATGCGGTCGCCGTCCACGCTCACCGGCCGACCACCGAACGGCTCGAGCAGGCGCTCCAGCGCGCCATAATGCTCCAGGGTCATGCCCTGCACCTCCAGCAACTGCTCCGTGGCCACTCCCGGCTTGACGGCGAAACGTGGCGCCAGGCGCTCGCTCACCGCCAGCAGCACGGCATCGGCCAGCGCCGCGGTGTCCGCGCCCTGCACCGTACCCTGCTCCTTCTGGCCGCCCAGCCACAGGCGCCACTTGGCCTCCCACTGCGCGCCGTTCTGGCGGGCATGTACCGCCAGCAGGGCATCGGCGCCATATCGCTCGGACGCCGCCTGCAACGGCGTGGCATCCGCCCCCTCGAGATTCTTCGCGGTGGCGACGATCTGCTCTTCCAGGTCAGCCAGCGGCAGGCGCAGTGGCAGGCCGCGATGCTGCGCCGCGCGACGCAATGGCTCCGCCGCCGACTGGCCATCACCCACCAGGCTCGAACCCTCGGTGGAATCGTTCAGCCACCAGCCGAGAATCGCGGGGCGATTGCTGCCCCACAACGACAACCCGGCGCCGCGCAAGGCGCGGTCGGTGCTCACCGGGTCGAAATCCACCTGCAGGCTCTCCGGTGGCCCGGCGTCGTAGCCATACTGGCTGATGATCTGCTGCGGGTCCTTGCGCACCTCGGCCAACCCCGCGCTCTGCAGCGCCTTGGGGTCACCGGTGAGGCGCAGCACCAGGGTTTCCAGCGCCCGCTGGGTGGCCTGGTTGCGCTCATCGGGGGACTGGCTGCTGACCGGCTCGCGCACCTGGTACAGCCCATTGAAGGTTTCGGCATGGATCGCCAGGCTCAACAACGACAGGCAACCGGCACTCAGTAACTTGAACAGACGCATGGACAATTCCCGACAGGCAGAAAACGGCTTGGAACGACCGCATGAATACAAAGGGACAGGCGTGTGACCACAGCGCAGTGCCATCATTCATACCATCACGAAAGTTTTTCCGCTGTCATCAAAGACAGCGGTTGATGAGGCTATACCTTATACAGCAGCGCCCGATGCAGCCAGCGCCGACAGCCACGGATTTTTTCGCCGATATCGCCCTGCCCGTCGGCCCGAGGATGGCCGCTGCTGCTCAAGCCTGATAAAATCGCGCGCCTTCGCAGACCGGCAATGGCCGGACAACTGAAAAGCCGACTTGCAGTCGGCCTTGCGGTGGTCCCGTCGTTCCCGGTCGATACCCCAAGAATCCCCCCTATAGGCCTGGATCATGAGCAAGCAACCCTCCCTGAGCTACAAGGACGCCGGTGTAGACATCGACGCCGGTGAAGCATTGGTCGAACGCATCAAAGGCGTGGCCAAGCGTACTGCGCGTCCGGAAGTCATGGGCGGCCTGGGCGGTTTCGGCGCCCTCTGCGAGATCCCGGCCGGTTACAAGCAGCCGGTTCTGGTCTCCGGCACCGACGGCGTCGGCACCAAGCTGCGCCTGGCGCTGAACCTGAACAAGCACGACAGCATCGGCATCGACCTGGTGGCCATGTGCGTGAACGACCTGGTGGTCTGCGGCGCCGAGCCGCTGTTCTTCCTCGACTACTACGCCACCGGCAAGCTCAACGTCGACACCGCCGCCCAGGTGGTCACCGGCATCGGCGCCGGCTGCGAGCTGTCCGGCTGCTCCCTGGTCGGCGGCGAAACCGCTGAAATGCCGGGCATGTACGAAGGCGAGGACTACGACCTGGCCGGCTTCTGCGTCGGCGTGGTGGAAAAATCGGAAATCATCGATGGCTCGAAAGTGGCCACCGGCGACGCCCTGATTGCCCTGCCTTCTTCCGGCCCGCACTCCAACGGCTACTCGCTGATCCGCAAGATCATCGAAGTCTCCGGCGCCGACATCGAGAACACCCAGCTCGACGGCAAGCCACTGACCGACCTGCTGATGGCGCCAACCCGCATCTACGTCAAGCCGCTGCTCAAGCTGATCAAGGAAACCGGCGCAGTCAAGGCCATGGCCCACATCACCGGGGGCGGCCTGCTGGACAACATCCCGCGCGTCCTGCCGGCAGGCGCCCAGGCCGTGATCGACGTGGCCAGCTGGCAGCGTCCGGCGGTGTTCGACTGGCTGCAGGAAAAAGGCAACGTCAACGAAACCGAGATGCACCGCGTGCTGAACTGCGGCGTCGGCATGGTCATCTGCGTGGCCCAGGAACACGTTGAAAGCGCCCTGAACGTGCTGCGCGAAGCCGGCGAACAGCCTTGGGTCATCGGCCAGATCGCCGTGGCCGCCGAAGGCGCCGCCCAGGTCGAGCTGAAGAACCTCAAGGCTCACTGATGTCCGAGCCGATAAGCCCGACCTGCAGCGTCGTGGTGTTGCTGTCGGGCTCCGGCAGCAACTTGCAGGCCCTGATCGACGACGTGCGGACCGGAGGCAACCCGGCCCATATCGCCGCGGTGATCTCCAACCGTGCCGACGCCTACGGCCTGCAACGCGCCAGGGACGCGGGTATCGAAACCCGCGCCCTGGATCACAAGGCCTTCGAAGGCCGCGAAGCCTTCGATGCCGCCCTGATCGAACTGATCGACGCCTTCAATCCGCAACTGGTGGTCCTGGCCGGCTTCATGCGCATCCTCAGCGCCGATTTCGTCCGTCACTATCAGGGGCGCCTGCTCAATATCCATCCTTCGCTGTTGCCCAAGTACAAGGGCCTGCACACGCACCAGCGCGCCCTGGACGCCGGCGATGCCGAGCATGGCTGCAGCGTACACTTCGTCACCGAGGAACTCGATGGCGGGCCTCTGGTCGTACAGGCTGTGGTTACGGTAGAGTCTGGTGATTCGGCGCAGAGTCTGGCGCAACGGGTGCATACCCAGGAACACAGGATTTACCCCCTGGCGGTACGCTGGTTCGCCGAAGGGCGCTTGCGCCTTGGCGAACAGGGTGCCCTGCTGGACGGCCAGCTACTCGCGGCCAGCGGTCATTCGATTCGAACCTAGGAGATTTTATGCGTCGCGCTTTGCTCTTCGCTCTTACCCTGCTCGCCCTGCCCGTGGTGCAGGCGGCGGATCTTCAGCCGTTCTCCGCCAGCTACACCGCAGACTGGAAACAACTGCCCATGAGCGGTTCGGCCGAACGCAGCCTGAAGAAAAACGACAACGGCACCTGGACCCTGAACTTCAAGGCTTCCATGATGATCGCCAGCCTGACCGAGGAAAGCACCCTGCGCCTCGAGAAGGACAAGCTGCTGCCACAGACCTACACCTTCGAGCGCGGCGGCCTGGGCAAGGCCAAGAAGATCAACCTGGACTTCGACTGGGCGAGCAACAAGGTCACCGGTTTCGAAGGCAAGGACTCGGTCAACCTGCCCCTGGAAAGCGGCATGCTGGACAAGTCCACCTACCAGTTGGCCCTGCAGCGTGACGTGGCCGCCGGCAAGAAGAGCATGAGCTACCGGGTTGCCGAAGGCACCGATACCGACACCTACGACTTCCGCGTGATCGGCCCGGAAAAGGTCCAGACCAAGGCCGGCACGATCGATGCGATCAAGGTCGAGCGGGTACGTGATCCAACGCAGAGCAAGCGCATCACCCAGATGTGGTTCGCCAAGGACTGGGGCTACATCCTGGTCGCCCTGCGCCAGGTCGAGACCGACGGCAAGGAGTACAACATCATGCTCCAGGACGGTACCGTCGACGGCAAGCCCGTCAAGGGCAACTGAGCCACCACAACGCCATGAAAAAGCCCCGCCGGATGCGGGGCTTTTTCATGGCGCTTCAGACCGCGGGGCCTGAACGGCTCTCGTCGAAGGTCTCGCTGTCCAGCGCGAGCACCTTGTCCAATATTGCCTGCGGACTGCCCTGACCTTCGACGGTGTGGGTCTTGTAGTTGAAGTCGAGGGCGATCCAGGCCTGCAGCTTGGCCTCATAACTGTTCGGATACTGGGCCTGTTCGATCGCCGGCAGCTCCTTGTAATGCTCCAGTGCCGAGGTGAAGAACTTGGTCAGCTTGCCGGTCTCATTGTATTCGGCCATCGCACTGGCCACGGCCTTCTGCCGCCAGGCATATTCCTGATCGGAGGACTCGCTCCAGGCCGCGCGTCGCTCGTTGGCGGTAAAGTTGCCACTGTCGTCGTAGATGATCAGCGAGAGCTGGTCCTGCGACATGCCGGCAAAGGGGTTGCGGCCATTGCCATTGACGAAGTCGGTGGCATTGCGTGCCCGCGCCAGCAACTCGGGATCATCGGTCGCCGGTACCTCGGCATCGTTGGCCGCCTTGTTGGCGAAGTAGCCATCGCCGCTGATCTGGCCCAGCAGTTCGCTGGCCTTGGCCCCCAACTCCTTTCGACTCAGGCTTGCATCCCTGGCGGCGGCACGGGCGGCGCTCTCGCTCAGTTGTCGAGAAAGCGGGGAAAGACGACTGGTGTCCTTCTGCCCGGTGGTTGCGGGAACCGCCGTTGCAGCCTTGGCGGAGTCGCCCTGGGCGGACGAAACCGTGGTGACCTGGGCGCCGGACAGCGAACTGGAATTGATTGAACCTACCAAGATGGGACCCTCCCTGTTGATGGCCACTCCTCAAACCCTGACCTGTCAGATTGTATCGGCGTTGTTTCAGGAAACTTGACCGGACACGATGGACGGCAGGAAAGCGGAGCCCGCAGGCTCCGCCACCGACTTACTTCATGGTGAATTCGACGGACCAGGCATAGGTGGAGATGTTGGTCGAAGTCACTTTCGCCGTGCACACCGCACCACCGCTTGGAGTCGCGGTGTTGTTCCATTTCGGCGTGGTCGACCCCAGCGGGCCGGCCATTGCGACATAGGTGGCCAGGAAGGTGCAGGTCTTGTTGCCGATGGTGTAGCGCAGGTTGGCATAGTTGGCGAGCGGAGAGATGTTGCTCTGGACGACGTAGGTGTCAGCCCCGCCAGCCTTGACCGTGGTCACCGGCTTGGGCACCGCATTGACGCTGGTGGTGGCTTCGTTGCTGGTGATGATCTTATAGGTGGCATCGGCGGTACCGAGGTTCTTGAAGGTCACGGACACCGGCGGCCCGGCGAACGCCGATCCGGCCGCCAGGGTGGCCAGGGCCGCTACCGAAAACACCGACTTGAACAGCTTCATGCTTCTACTCCTGTGTTGGTTGGATTCCCTATCCACGGTCTTTCCGACTCCCCGGAGACATCCGTCCCGGGTACAGCCAGGTCGATGGCAGAACGTCGAAAATCATGGAAAACACAGAACCCCGCTTACGGTCCGGACAGAAGCTTCAGTTAGAAGCGACCGTCTCGCCGAGCGCCAGGGGTGGACGATGCAGGCGGCAGCATGAGGCTGCCAGATAGATGCAGGCGTTGACTGTGGCTTCCATGCCAAACGTTTTCTCTCCCTCGATCCGGCCGCCTGGCCGGAGATACCGCGAAACTTCAGGGTGCCCCATTATTCCTGGGGCGAATGTATTTAGCACAGAAAGTTCCAAGCAGGAAAGCTCTGATAACTGCCGGAACATATCGCCACCGGCTGGAACAGCCCCTCCGGCGCCAGCGATTGCAACGCTCTGGCACGCGACTTTCCACTGCGAAAACATGAAACTTTTGTCAGCAAAGCACCGAGTGAAACCGTGAAACCCAGTAAATCCGGGCCTCAGCGGATTGATACAGATTCTGCAAAAGTGAATTTCATTTCCCAACGATTTACGTAGGAAGCTAATGAATCATATAACGAAGTCCTGCGACGCATTGCCGCAGCTCAACAGTAACAGGAGCTTGCAGATGACCGTAAAAGTGACCGAACGCGATGATGCACACATGTCCCATGAAGGCCTGGCCGCCGGTATCCGGATCTGGGACGTCCATCAACAGGACCTGCTGGTAGGCATGTTTCACAACGAGGCCGATGCTCAACAATACAAGAGCGAACTGGAAAGCCTCGAACTGAAGCGTCAGGCACAAAACTCCTGAAGCCCTGGCTCCAATGGCATCGCCGGCCCACGCAGCCGGTGGCGCCGGCCAAAACAAACCCCGCCTTTGGAGCGGGGTTTGTTTGGGTTACCACATCAGATCGTCAGGGATCTGGTAGGCGGCGTACGGATCATCCTCGTCCGGCACCTGGGTCTCGCTCAGGGCGTTGAGCTGGACGATGCGCTCCGGAGCACGCTCCTGGATCTTCAGTGCCGCCTCGCGCGGGATCACTTCGTAACCACCACCGTGATGGACGATCGCCAGCGAGCCGTTGCTGAGCTTGTTGCGCATCAGGTTGTTGACCGACAGGCGCTTGACCTTCTTGTCATCAACGAAGTTGTAGTAGTCCTCGGTGGTCAGCTTGGGCAGGCGCGAGGTTTCGATCAACTGCTTGACCTGGGCCGCACGGGCCTTGGCTTCAGCCTTTTCCTGCTGCTGGCGGTTCAGCTCCTGATCGCGCTTGACCTTCTCGGCCTGCGCTTGCTGGGCCAGGCGCGCCTGGGTATCGTCAGCCTCGGCCTGGCCCTTGTGGACCAGCCGCTGGTGTTTCTGTTTATCCTTGCTGACCTGCTTGGCCTGCTTTTGATTGACCAGGCCTGCCTTGAGCAGCTGGTCGCGAAGGGAAAGGCTCATGATGCTTACTCACTTGGGGTCAACGACTCAGCCGCAGCTGGGTGCATTCTTTTCCTGACGCTTGGCTTCGCCCCACAAGGCGTCCAATTCTTCGAGGGTGCAATCTTCCATGGGACGATGGGTATCGCGCAATGCCTGTTCGACAAATCGGAAACGTCGGTCGAACTTGCCATTGGCACCACGCAGGGCGTTTTCCGGGTCGACCTTGAGGTGCCGGGCCAGGTTGACCACGCTGAACAGCAGGTCGCCGACCTCGTCGGCCATGGCCGCCGAGTCGTTGTCCGCCATCGCTTCAAGCACTTCGTCGAGTTCTTCACGGATCTTGTCCACCACCGGTAGCGCCGCCGGCCAGTCGAAACCGACCTGGGCGGCACGCTTCTGCAGTTTTGCCGCCCGGGACAGTGCCGGCAAGGCGGCAGGCACGTCATCAAGCAGCGACAACTGCTCGGGAGCGCGGTGGTTCTCGGCGCGCTCCTCGGCCTTGATCTCTTCCCAGCGCCGCTTGACCTGCTCTTCGCTCAGACGCGGCAAGTCCACCGGGGCATACAGGTCGCCGGTGGGGAATACATGGGGGTGGCGACGGATCAACTTGCGGACGATGCCATCGACCACGCCGTCGAACTCGAAACGCCCTTCTTCACGGGCCAGTTGGCTGTAGTAGACCACCTGGAACAGCAGGTCGCCCAGTTCCCCCAGCAGATGCTCGAAATCCCCGCGCTCGATGGCGTCGGCCACCTCGTAGGCTTCCTCAAGCGTGTGGGGAACGATGGTGGCATAGCTTTGCTGGATGTCCCAGGGGCAACCGTATTGCGGGTCGCGCAGCCGGGCCATCAGGTGCAGCAGGTCTTGGAGGCTGTACATCAGTCGTTCTCTGTACGATTGAATTGAGCGTCGCGAGCGAGGGTATGGCGAGGCGGAGCCTGGACGAAAAAGCGGAGTTGACTGTAGTCAATAAGCATTTTCGTCCAGGTTCCAACGAAGCCGGACCGAGCGCAGCAGCTCAAGTCGTGCGGTTGCGCCGGGTTTCGATGATGTTGGGTAGTTGGGAAATCCGCCCCAGCAACCGCCCCAACGCGTCCAGCCCCGGGATCTCGATGGTCAGGGACATCAACGCGGTGTTGTCCTCCTTGTTCGAGCGGGTGTTGACCGCCAGCACGTTGATCCGCTCGTTGAGCAACACCTGGGACACGTCACGCAGCAGACCGGAACGGTCGTAGGCGCGGATCATGATATCCACCGGATAGGTCGATACCGGCACCGGCCCCCAGCTGACCTGGATGATCCGCTCCGGCTCGCGCGAGCTCAGTTGCAGCACCGAGGCGCAGTCCTGGCGGTGAATGCTCACCCCGCGGCCCTGGGTGATGTAGCCGACGATGGCATCGCCCGGCAGCGGCTGGCAGCAGCCGGCCATCTGGGTCATCAGGTTGCCGACGCCCTGGATCTGGATGTCGCCGCGCTTGCCCGGCTTGTACCCGGCGGACTTGCGCGGGATCAGTTCCAACTGCTCGTTGCCACGCTCGGGCTCAACCAGTTGCTGCGCGGTGTTGACCAGTTGCGCCAGGCGCAGGTCGCCGGCGCCGAGGGCGGCGAACATGTCCTCGGCGGTCTTCATGTTGGCCTTGTCGGCCAGCTTGTCGAAGTCCACCTGGGGCAGGTCCAGGCGCGTCAACTCGCGTTCGAGCAAGGTCTTGCCGGCCGCGACGTTCTGGTCACGCGCCTGCAGCTTGAACCAGTGGACGATCTTCGCCCGCGCCCGCGAGGTGGTCACGTAGCCCAGGTTCGAGTTCAGCCAGTCGCGGCTCGGCGTGCCGTGCTTGCTGGTGATGATCTCCACCTGCTCGCCGGTCTGCAGGCTGTAGTTGAGCGGCACGATGCGCCCGTTGATCTTCGCGCCCCGGCAGTTGTGGCCGATCTCGGTGTGCACGCGGTAGGCGAAGTCCAGCGGCGTGGCGCCCTTGGGCAGGTCGATCGCATGCCCGTCCGGGGTGAAGACATAGACCCGGTCCGGCTCGATATCGACCCGCAACTGGTCCGCCAGGCCACCGATGTCCCCCAGTTCCTCGTGCCATTCCAGCACCTGACGCAACCAGGAGATCTTCTCTTCATAGTGGTTGGAGCCGGACTTGACGTCGGTGCCCTTGTATTTCCAGTGGGCGCAGACGCCGAGTTCCGCCTCCTCGTGCATGGCGTGGGTGCGGATCTGCACTTCCAGCACCTTGCCTTCCGGCCCGATCACCGCGGTGTGCAGCGAGCGATAGCCGTTTTCCTTGGGGTTGGCAATGTAGTCGTCGAATTCCTTGGGGATATGCCGCCACAGGGTGTGGACGATCCCCAGCGCGGTGTAGCAGTCGCGCATTTCCGGCACCAGCACACGAACCGCGCGCACGTCGTAGATCTGGCTGAACTCCAGACCCTTGCGCTGCATTTTGCGCCAGATCGAATAGATGTGCTTGGCCCGGCCGCTGATGTCAGCCTTGACGCCGGTCGCCAGCAGTTCGTTTTCCAGCTGGCACATCACCTCGCTGATGAAACGCTCGCGATCGAGCCGCCGCTCGTGCAGCAGCTTGGCGATCTGCTTGTACTGGTCGGGCTCCAGGTAACGGAAGGACAGGTCCTCCAGCTCCCACTTGATATGCCCGATACCCAGGCGATGGGCCAGCGGCGCGTAGATGTCGAACACCTCGCGGGCCACGCGGTTGCGCTTCTCCTCGTCGGCGGTCTTCACCGCCCGGATGGCGCAGGTCCGCTCGGCCAGCTTGATCAGCGCGACACGCACGTCGTCGACCATCGCCACGAGCATCTTGCGCAGGTTCTCCACCTGCACCTGGGTACCCATGACCTGGGACTGGCGCGGGCTGAGGCTGGCACTGATGGCCGCCATGCGCAGCACGCCATCGATCAGCTTGGCCACCACCGGGCCGAATTTCTGGCTGACCGCCGGCAACAGGATCTGCCCCTGGCGCACGCCACGGTACAGAACGGCGGCGACCAGCGAATCCTGGTCGAGCTTGAGGTCGGCGAGGATATCGGCGATCTCGAGCCCGGTACTGAAACTGCCCCCTTCGGCCCATGCATCCTGGGTCGGCAGGGTCTGCTGTTCGGCAAGCCGTGCGTACTCGCAGGCCTCCTTCAATGCTTCGCGGTCCAGCGCCGGATCGACGCTCACCGTATGGTCGAGCCATGCCTCGAGATTGATACTGCCGTCGGTGTTGATCGGCTGGTGTGCTCTCACCTGTACCATCTTGCTTACCTTCCCTACGACGCAGATTCAATGCGTCAGAATCGCTGGCCGTACATTGTCCCCTGCACTCCGGCAGGGCTGGTCGGAGTGCGGGGACGGCCAGTCAGACTAGACGAGCATCCTGGCTCGTTTCAAATAACGCCATGGCCTCGACATGCGCTGTCTGCGGAAACATATCGAGGATCCCGGCACGTTTTAACCGGTAGCCCTGCTTGATCAATTCGACCGTGTCGCGCGCCAGAGTCGCGGGGTTGCACGACACATACACCAGACGCCTGGCACCCAATCCGGCAAGCTTGCCGACCATCTCGAAGGCACCGTCGCGTGGTGGGTCCAAGAGTACCGCAGAAAAGCCTGCTTTGGCCCAACCGGCATCATTCAGAGGCTGGGATAAATCGGCCTGAAAAAAGCTCGCGTTATGCAGATTGTTCGCAGCGGCATTGGCGGCAGCCCGCTCGACCATGGTCTGCACGCCCTCCACCGCCACCACCTCGCGCACCTGGCGGGCCAGTGGCAGGGCGAAGTTGCCCAGGCCGCAAAACAGGTCCAGCACCCGCTCATCGGGCGCCGGCTGCAGCCAGTCGAGCGCCTGGGCCACCATCGCCTCGTTGACCCCGGCGTTGACCTGGACGAAATCCCCCGGCCGATAGGCCAGTTCCAGGTTCCACCGTTCCAGGCGATAGCCCAGCGGCAGCGAGGCGTCCACCGGCTGCGGAGCGTCTTCGCCCTGCAGCCAGAGCTGTGCACCATGCCGTTCGCAGAAGTCGCGCAGGATCTGCAGGTCATCGGCCGACAGCGGCGACATGTGCCGCAGCAACAGCGCCACCGCCGAACCGCTGAACAGTTCGACATGCCCCAGCGACTGGGGTTTGCCCAGGCGCCGGAGCATCGCCGGCAGACCGTTCATGAGCGGCTGCAGGGCCGCGACCAGCACCGGGCAGTCGTCGATGGCGACGATGTCCTGGCTGGACGCCGCACGAAAGCCGACCTCCAGTCGCCTGGCCCGGGCATCCCAGCGCACCGCCACCCGGGCCCGCCGACGATAGCCGAACTCGGGACCGCTCAGCGGCGCCGCCCATTCCTCCGGCTCGACACCGGCCACCCGCGACAGCTGCTCGGCGAGCAGGCGCTGCTTGAGCGCCAACTGGTCTGCATGGGGCATGTGCTGAATACTGCAACCACCGCAGCGCCCGGCATGGGCGCAGGGCGCCGCACGGCGCTGGTCGCTGGCGAGCAGCAGGCGCTCGCTGCGCGCCTCGACGACCCTGCCATGGGCGCCCAATACCCGCGCCTCGACTTCCTCGCCGGCCAGGGCGCCGGCGACGAACCAGGTACGCCCCTCGATAAAGGCGATGCCGCGGCCGTCATTGGCCAGCCGCTCGATCGTCAGCCGCTGTTTCTTGCCCACGGGCACTTGCGGGGCCCGGCTGCCGCCAGTCGGCTGGAAGCGCAGGCCTTTGTGCTGTCTGGCCATCAGTTGGGAGAATCGTAGATGCCGGTCGACAGGTAGCGGTCGCCGCGGTCACAGATGATCGCGACCATCACCGCGTTCTCGACCTCGCGCGACAGGCGCAGCATGGCCGCCACCGCACCGCCCGAGGACACGCCACAGAATACGCCTTCCTCACGGGCCAGACGACGCATGACGTCTTCCGCTTCCTCCTGGCCCATGTCGACGATGCGGTCGACCCGCTCGGATTGGAAAATCCGGGGCAGGTACTCATGGGGCCAACGACGGATGCCCGGGATCGTGGCACCTTCCATCGGCTGCAGGCCGACGATCTGCACGCCGGGATTCTGCTCCTTCAGGTAGCGCGATACGCCCATGATGGTGCCGGTGGTGCCCATGGAACTGACGAAGTGGGTGATGGTGCCCTGGGTCTGCCGCCAGATTTCCGGACCGGTGCCGGTGTAGTGAGCCTCGGGGTTGTCGCCGTTGGCGAACTGGTCGAGCACCTTGCCGCGGCCTTCGGCCTGCATCCGCTCGGCGAGGTCGCGGGCACCTTCCATGCCCTCCTCTCGGCTGACCAGGATCAGCTCGGCGCCATAGGCGGTCATCGCCGCCTTGCGCTCGGCGGTGGAGTTGTCGGGCATGATCAGGATCATCCTGTAGCCCTTGATCGCCGCGGCCATGGCCAGGGCGATCCCGGTGTTGCCCGAGGTCGCCTCGATCAGTGTGTCGCCGGGCTGGATCTGCCCACGCAATTCGGCGCGGGTGATCATCGACAGGGCCGGACGGTCCTTCACGGAGCCTGCTGGATTGTTCCCTTCAAGCTTGAGCAGGAGGGTATTGCTGGTATTTCCAGGCAGGCGTTGCAGACGAACCAGGGGCGTGTTGCCGATGCAATCGGCGATAGTTGGATACTGCAAGGTCATGGCGTATTCGCAATCCAGACTGCGGGGGGCGCCTATCATACCGGCAAACGCCTGCGGCCCATATCACGCAAAGTGCGATGCTTATGGCTTCTGGCTATAAGCCGCTTCGAGAATGCCGAGGGCGCTGCCCGCATCCGCAGGCATGCAGGCCAGCAGCCGTACATTCAGGCGCAGCCCCTGCGCAGTGTTCTGTGCCCAGACCGAGCCGCCCTGACGCTGCACGGCATTGCGCGCGATACTCAGGCCGAGGCCGAAGCCGCCGTCTCCGGGGCGCGAACCGTCAAGGCGGGTGAACGGTGCGAAGATCCGCTCCAGGTCCTGCTCGGCCACGCCACCGCCCTGGTCCTCCAGCCACACGACCCAGTACGGACCTTCGCGGCGCCCGTCGAGACGGATGATACCGCCCGGCGGCGAATGGCGGATCGCATTGCGCAGAATGTTCTCCAGGGCCTGGGCCAGGCTGTTGAGGTGGCCACGCACCCAGCACGAGGCATCCAGCGCGCAGTGCAGACGCGTCGAGGGCCAGCCGCTTTCATAACAGGCATCCTCCACGAGCATTTCCCAGAGGGCCTGGAGCTGGATGTCCTCCTTGTGCAGGGGCGCCCGCTCGGTATCGAGCCAGGCCAGTTGCAGGGTGTCCTCCACCAGCCGCTGCATGCCGTCGACTTCACGGGCCAGGCGCCTGCGCAGCTCATCCAGGCTCTCCTCGCCATCACAGCAGACACGCAGGCGACTGAGGGGGGTGCGCATTTCATGGGAGAGGTCGCGCAACAGTTGCTGCTGCAGGCCCACGGTGGTTTGCAGGCGCTCGGACATCTGGTCGAATGCCCGCCCCAGTTCGCCCAGCTCGTCCTGGCGGCTGGTGGTGCGCGACGACAAGCGGGTGCCCAACTGATCGGCACGCCAGGCATTGGCCTGGGCCCGCAGGTGGTTCAACGGCTGGA
Source organism: Pseudomonas sp. Tof1 (assembly GCF_055390395.1). Classification (NCBI taxonomy): domain Bacteria; kingdom Pseudomonadati; phylum Pseudomonadota; class Gammaproteobacteria; order Pseudomonadales; family Pseudomonadaceae; genus Pseudomonas; species Pseudomonas sp. Tof1. Next base: position 5,435,994 of record NZ_AP024344.1, read on the forward strand.
TCAGCAGGCGGTACAGGCCGACACACAACAACAGCGTGAACAGCCCCGGAATCAGCCCATTGGTGACCAGGCGCCAGAACCACTGGTAGCGCCCGGGCATGAAGCGCTGTGGCAACTCCATCACCAGGCTGCCGGCCTCCGGATTCTGCGGGAAGGGAACCTTCAGCCAGGGCAACCCGACCACATGACGGCTCACCGGCCAGTCCAGCCCACGCAGGAAGGTCAGGCGCTGGCTTTCGCTCCAGAGCAGGGGCTGCGAGGACAACGACTGCAGGTCGCCGCCGATGACCCCGCTCCAGGTCGACTCATGCTCGCGCAGTTCCTGCAGCCAGCGGTCGACCCCCGCCTGCCCGTCGGCCTCCCAGGCCTGCCCGGCGGCGAAGGCATAACCCTTGAGCGTGGTGCGTGCCTCCTCGGACAGGTAGGCGTTCTGCTGCTCCATGTAGCGGCCCCAGTACCAGCTCAGCCAGATCATCAGCAGACAGAACGCGACCAGCAGCAGGGCCAGCTTCCAGAACAGCGAATGCCGCCCGGGCAGCCTACACCTCATCGCCGGCGCTCAACACGTAGCCCTTGCCCCAGACCGTGCGCAGCTCGCGTTCGGTGTAGCCGACCGCCTTGAGCTTGCGGCGAATCTGGCTGACATGCATGTCCAGGCTGCGGTCGTGGGTCGCATAGCCACGCTGCAGGACATGTTGATAAAGGAAGGCCTTGCTCAGTACCTCGTCGCCATGACGGTGCAGGGTCTCCAGCAGACGGTACTCGCTGCGGGTGAGGCCCGCCCATTGCGCGCCGAAGTGCACATCGCAGAGTTCATCGTCGAAACGCAGGGCATGCCCGGCCTCACGCGGTAGCGCCACCGGCAGGGGCATGGGGCGCCGCTCCAGGGCGACCCGGCGCAGGATGGCCTCGATCCGCACCCGCAACTCCGCCATGCTGAACGGCTTGGGCAGGTAGTCGTCGGCGCCCAGGCGAAAACCGCTGATGCGGTCCGCCTCGGCACCGAGGGCGGACATCAGGATCACCGGCAGCGAATGACTGCGACGCAGATGCGTCAGTACTTCGAGGCCATCCATGCCTGGCAGCAGGATGTCCATCAACACGACGTCGAAGACCTGATTGCGCGCCAGCTCCAGGCCGTCCTGGCCGTTGCGGCACCAGGTCACCTCGAAGCCGCAGCGGCCCAGTTGCTCATGCACGTAGGCCCCCAGCACGGTGTCATCTTCGATCGCCAGAATACTCGGGTGGCCAGCAGGTACGGGATTCATTAGTTTCTGCAAACAATTCTCAATAACCAATTATTCAAGATTGCCGCCGCCGCGACAAGCCGGCGACGGCGCCCGGCCGTCAGATGCCGCTCCCGCAGGCATGGACGGCCCGGCGAACTTTGCGAGATTTCCGCCACCTCATATGGCTACACTGCGCAGGTGGAGCGGGCGCAGGAAGCGCTCGCAGGAAATAGAAGATCGCCGTGTCTGCCAAACGCCGTATCTGATGGAGAGTATTGCGTGCTTAAGAACCTGGGCATCAAAGGCCGAGTCCTCCTGCTCACCCTGCTGCCGACCACGCTGATGGCGCTGGTGCTGGGCGGGTATTTCACCTGGTTGCAGCAATCGGAACTGCAAAGCCAGCTGCTGCAGCGTGGCGAAATGATCGCCGAACAGCTGGCCCCGCTGGTGGCCCCGGCTCTGAGCCGCAACGACAGCGAACAGTTGGAGCGGGTCGCCGCCCAGGCCCTGGAGCAGACCGATGTACGCGCGGTGTCATTCCTCGGCGCCAATCGCGAGCAACTGGCCCATGCCGGCCCGAGCATGCTCAACCAGCCGCCCACCGGCAACAGCAGCCACATGCTGCAACGCAGCGGCAACGACGCCACCCGCTACCTGCTGCCGGTGTTCGGACGGCATCGCAGCATGGCCGGCGAACCGGTCCCCGACGAGGCCGACCGGCTGCTGGGCTGGGTCGAGCTGGAGCTGTCGCACAACGGCATGCTGCTGCGCGGCTACCGCAGCCTGTTCGCCAGCCTGCTGCTGATCGCCACCGGCCTGCTCGGTACCGCGCTGCTGGCCCTGCGCATGAGCCGCACCATCAATGCCCCGATCAGCAAGATCCGGCAGGCCGTCGCGCAACTCAAGGATGGCAACCTGGAAACCCGCCTGCCGGCGCTCGGCAGCCAGGAACTGGACCAATTGGCCTCGGGTATCAACCGCATGGCCGAGACCCTGCAGAACGCCCAGGAAGAGTTGCAGCACAGCATCGACCAGGCCACCGAGGACGTGCGCCAGAACCTGGAAACCATCGAGATCCAGAACATCGAACTCGACCTGGCACGCAAGGAAGCCCTGGAAGCCAGCCGGATAAAGTCCGAATTCCTCGCCAACATGAGCCACGAGATCCGCACCCCGCTCAACGGCATCCTCGGCTTCACCCACCTGCTGCAGAAAAGCGAGCTGACGCCGCGCCAGCTGGATTACCTGAGCACCATCGAAAAGTCCGCCGACAGCCTGCTGGGCATCATCAACGAGATCCTCGACTTCTCGAAGATCGAAGCCGGCAAGCTGGTGCTCGACAGCATTCCGTTCAACCTGCGCGACCTGCTGCAGGATACCCTGACCATCCTCGCCCCGGCGGCCCATGCCAAACAGCTGGAACTGGTCAGCCTGGTCTATCGCGACACCCCGTTGTCATTGATCGGCGACCCGCTGCGACTCAAGCAGATCCTCACCAACCTGGTGAGCAACGCCATCAAGTTCACCCGCGAAGGCACCATCGTCGCCCGGGCCATGCTCGAAGAGGAACACGAGGACAGCGTGCAACTGCGCATCAGCGTGCAGGACACCGGCATCGGCCTGTCGAGCCAGGATGTGCGGGCGCTGTTCCAGGCCTTCAGCCAGGCCGACAACTCGCTGTCCCGGCAACCCGGCGGTACCGGCCTTGGCCTGGTGATCTCCAAGCGCCTGATCGAGCAGATGGGCGGCGAGATCGGCGTCGACAGCACGCCGGGCGAAGGCTCCGAGTTCTGGATCAGCCTGAGCCTGCCCAAGACCCGCGACGATATCGAGGACCTGCCCGCCGCGCCGCTGCTCGGTCGACGCGTCGCCGTGCTGGAACACCACGAACTGGCGCGCCAGGCCTTGCAGCACCAACTGGAGGACTGCGGCCTGGAGGTGATTCCGTTCAACAGCCTGCCGGGCCTGGCCAACGGCGTCACCGGCACCCACCAGACCGAACAGGCCATCGACCTCGCAGTCCTCGGCGTCACGGCCCAGGACATGCCGCCAGAGCGGCTGAACCAGCACATCTGGGACCTGGAACACCTCGGCTGCCGGGTGCTGGTGTTGTGCCCGACCACCGAACAGACCCTGTTCCATCTCTCGGTGCCCAACCCGCACAACCAGCTCCAGGCCAAACCGGCCTGCACCCGCAAGCTGCGTCGGGCTCTGTCGGACCTGATCGCCCCGCGCCCGGCACGCCTGGAGCCCAGCGAACCGCTTGGCAGCCGGGCGCCACGGGTGCTGTGCGTGGACGACAACCCGGCCAACCTGCTGCTGGTGCAGACCCTGCTCGAAGACATGGGCGCCGAGGTGCTGGCGGTCGATAGCGGCTACGCGGCGATCGATGCGGTACAGCAGGCCAGTTTCGACCTGATCCTGATGGACGTGCAGATGCCCGGCATGGACGGTCGGCAAGCGACCGAGGCGATTCGCCAGTGGGAAAACGAACGGCAAAGCGCCGCGCTGCCCATCGTCGCCCTGACCGCCCACGCCATGGCCAACGAAAAGCGGGCGTTGTTGCAAAGCGGCATGGACGACTACCTGACCAAGCCCATCAGCGAACGCCAACTGGCCCAGGTGGTGCTGAAATGGACCGGCCTGGCCCTGCGCAACCAGAGCCAGGAACGTGGCGGCGACGCCGGCAGCAACGCTGCCGAGCTGCTGGTGCTCGACCCGGAAGAAGGCCTGCGCCTGGCTGCCGGCAAGGCCGACCTGGCCGCCGACATGCTGGCGATGCTGCTGGCCTCGCTGGATGCCGACCGCGAGGCGATCCGTTCAGCCCGCGAGGCCCAGGACAACAATGGCCTGATCGAGCGCGTCCATCGCCTGCATGGCGCCACCCGCTACTGCGGCGTACCGCAGTTGCGCGCGGCCTGCCAGCGCAGCGAGACCCTGCTCAAGCAGGACGATGCCAACGCCCACCAGGCCCTGGACGAGCTGGACATGGCGATCGCCCGCCTGGCCATCGAGGCCCGGGTCAGCGCCTGATCCACGGCAATACACGCCCAGGTGAGCGGCGCTAGGCTGCCGGTCACTTTCGAAAGGAAAATCGTCATGCGTGGAATACTCTTCAGCAGCCAGACCTACGACCGCGACAGTTTCCAGGCCAGCGCCCCGCCCGCCGGCCTCGAACTGCACTTCCAGGCCGCGCGCCTGAGCGTGGATACCGCGCCTCTGGCCGAGCGGCACGAGGTGGTCTGCGCCTTCATCAACGATGACCTGAGCGCCCCGGTACTGGAACAACTGGCCGCCGGCGGCACCCGCCTGATCGCGCTGCGTTCGGCCGGCTACAACCACGTCGACCTGACCGCCGCCCGGCGCCTGGGCCTGAGCGTGGTCCGCGTACCCGCCTACTCGCCCCACGCCGTGGCCGAACATGCGGTGGCGCTGATCCTCGCGCTCAACCGTCGCCTGCACCGGGCCTACAACCGTACCCGCGAGGGCGACTTCAGCCTGCACGGACTGACCGGCTTCGACCTCGCCGGCAAGACCGTCGGCATCGTCGGTACCGGCCAGATCGGCGCGACCTTCGCACGGATCATGGCCGGCTTCGGCTGCCAGTTGCTGGCCTACGACCCCTACCCGAACCCGGAGGTCCTGGCCCTCGGCGCCCGCTACCTGGAACTGCCGGAACTGCTCGCCCAGTCGCGGATCATCAGCCTGCATTGCCCGCTGACCGCCGACACCCGCTACCTGATCAACCGCGACAGCCTCGCCCACCTGCAGCCCGGGGCCATGCTGATCAATACCGGGCGCGGCGGCCTGGTGGACACGCCGGCCCTGATCGACGCGCTCAAGGATGGCCAGCTCGGCTACCTCGGGCTGGACGTCTACGAGGAGGAGGCCCAACTGTTCTTCGAGGACCGCTCCGACCTGCCGCTGCAGGACGACGTGCTGGCGCGGCTGCTGACCTTTCCCAATGTGATCGTCACCGCGCACCAGGCCTTCCTGACCCAGGAAGCCCTGGCGGCGATCGCCGCCACCACCCTGGACAACATCGCCGCCTGGCAAGCCGGCCGGCCGCAGAACCTGGTGGAGGGCTGATCGGCGGGAAAGCCCGGCCAACCGGATCGAAGGTCGCAAGCGGCTGCCATCGGTCGGGCCTCTGCGTGCTAGCATATCGGCCATATTTGGAGGACCCATGGTCGAACACGATTTCCGCTACAGCCTGATGAACCCGCAACACACCCTGACCGAATGCCGCGCCCTGGTGCCGGGTCGCTACCAGGTCACCGGCAACGGTGGCTCGATCCGCATCGACGACGTGCTGCTGGTCACCCTCAAGGGCAGCCGTGACCTGTCCATGCGCCTGACCGTCGAAACCGTAAGGCACCTGATCAACCCGCCCGGGCAGTGGACCGCCATGGCCCGTGGGCCGGTGTTCGGCGAGTTGGCCATCCACCAGTGGCAGGTCAATTGCGACAGCTGCGCCAAACAGCTGGACTTCGAATTCGCCGTGGACGCCAAGCTCGGCACCTCGGCACAGAAACCCGCAGCCACGGCCCGTATCGCCGAGCTGGGCTGGACCACCCAGGGCGAGAAGCACCTCTGCCCGAAATGCCAGGAGGCAATATGATGAAACAAGCGGTGATTCTGGGGATGCTGGCCACCAGCCTGTTGGGCTGTGCCGGCGACCGTGTGCACCTGCAACAGGATCACAGCTATGTGCTGGAGTGGATCGGGGAACGTCCACTGATCGACAACAGCCACCTGACCGTCACCCTTGGCGATGACGGCCGGGCCTATGGCAGCGGCGGTTGCAACCACTGGTTCGCCCCCTACACCCTGGACGGCGACAACCTGAGCTTCGGCAAGGTCGGCAGCACCCGCAAACTCTGCGCCCCTGCCCTGATGGAGCAGGAGAAACGCTTCCTGCAGGCGCTGGAAAACGTTCAGCGCTGGGACATCTCCCCCGTCGAACAGGTACGCTTCTGGCCAGCCCGGGGCCAACCACTGCGCCTGTGGTCTGAAGAAGGCTGACGGCCCGGCCGTTGCGCGGCGCCTTCACCCAAGGCGCCGTGACGTCTGCCGGGTCAGCGCTCAGCCCTTGAGCGCCTTGAGTTTCGCCAGCACACCGGCCGCGGTCTGCTCGCCCATCAGTTGCTCGCGCACCTTGCCCTTGTCGTCGATGATGTAGGTCACCGGCAACGCCTCGCTGCGAGGCAGCTCGAAAAGATCCGCCGGGTCCTGCGCCAGCACCGTGAACCTGATCCCCAACGCTTCGGCCGCCTTGGCCAGGTCATCGCCCTGCAAACCGTCGAAGTTGACCCCGAACACACCCACCGATTGCTCCTTGAGCTGTTCGGAGAGGGCGTTGAGCTCGGGAATCTCGGTGCGGCACGGGCCGCACCATTCCGCCCAGTAGTTGACCACCTTCCAGTGCTTGTCCAGGCGCTCGGCCGCCACCTTCTGGCCGTGCTGGTCAACCCCGTAGTCATTACCGCAACCGCTGAGCAGCAGCGCGCCCATCATCGCCAGTACGGCTGCCAATCGCCTTGCCATGTGTGCAATCCCCCGTCAAATGAGTCATCGACTGCGACCATTTACCTCGTACGGTTCAGGAGCGCTCGCCAGGCAGGTAGAATACCCGCCACCTTAGGCAAGATGCGACCCGCACATGACCGATCTGACGCTCTATCACAACCCGCGCTGCTCGAAATCCCGTGGTGCGCTGGAACTGCTCGAAGCCCGTGGCCTGGCCCCGACCGTGGTGCGCTACCTGGAAACCCCACTCGACGCGCCCCAGTTGCGCAGCCTGCTGGGCAAGCTCGGCATCGGCGCCCGACAACTGTTGCGCAGCGGCGAAGACGAGTACCAGAGCCTGAACCTGGCCGACAGCCAGCTCGGCGAGGAGCAATTGATCGCCGCCATTGCCGCCCATCCGAAGCTGATGGAACGGCCGATCCTGGTCGCTGGCGACAAGGCCATCATTGGCCGGCCGCCGGAGAAGGTACTGGAGATCCTGCCGTGAGCGAGCCGTACGTTCTGGTGCTGTTCTACAGCCGCAACGGCTCCACCCGCGAAATGGCCCGGCAGATTGCCCGTGGCGTCGAGCAGGCCGGCCTGGAGGCACGCCTGCGCACCGTTCCGGCGATCTCCAGCGAATGCGAGGCGGTGGCGCCGGCCATCCCCGAGGAAGGCGCGCTGTATGCCAGCCTCGACGACCTGAAGCACTGTTCGGCCCTGGCGCTGGGCAGCCCGACCCGCTTTGGCAACATGGCGGCGCCGCTGAAGTACTTCATCGACGGCACCAGCAACCTGTGGCTGACCGGCGCCCTGGTGGGCAAGCCGGGTGCGGTGTTCACCTCCACCTCCAGCCTGCACGGCGGCCAGGAAAGCACCCTGCTGTCGATGCTGCTGCCCTTGCTGCACCACGGCATGCTGATCACCGGCCTGCCCTACAGCGAATCGGCACTGCTCGATACCCGTGGCGGCGGAACGCCCTACGGTGCCAGCCACCACACCGGCAGCGATGGCAAGCGCCCGCTGGACGAACATGAAATCGCCCTGTGCCGCGCTCTCGGCCAGCGCCTGGCGAAGACGGCGTTGCAACTGGAGAAAGGTCGTGGCTAGGAAGCCCAAGGTACTGCCCAGCCAGGAGTGGCTGGAACCGCGCGTCAGGTTCGGCCGCTGGCTGGCCCTGGCGTGCTTCTTCGGTTTGATCGGTCTGCTGTGCCTGTATTACCTGGTATTCGCCGACCTGCACGGCGCCCGCCCCTGGGTGATCCTGCTGATCGAACTGGTCCCGCTGCTGCCCCTGGTACCGGGGATGCTGACCGGCAGTGCCCGCGGTCACTCGTTCACCTGCTATGTGGTGAACCTGTACTTCATCAAGGGTGCGCTGGCGGCCTTCGACCCGAACCGGCAGGTGTTCGGTGTACTGGAAATGGCCGCGAGCCTGGCAGTGTTCTGCAGCGCGATGCTGTATGTGCGCTGGCGCCACCAGTTGAACCGGCGCCTGGCCGGGGAAGGCCTGCCACAAACGGCTTAGTGAAACGCTGTGGGAGCAGGATCAGTGGTTGACGGTGAACGCCAGCATCATCGACAACTGGCACATCGGTCGGCCACTCTCGGCATGCCACTGGTTGAAGGCGTCCTGGACGATCGCCAGGTCGCGCAGGCTGGTCGGCACCTTGTCGATGATGTCCTGGGCGTTGAGCGCCGCCACCACGTCATTGCTCGGCACGAAGGTGTCCTTGCCGACCATACGCAGCAGCCGCGGTGCCGACAGGCCGCCGAGCTGATGCCCGTGCCTGGCCAGGTACTTCCACAGACCGGTGATCTCGGTCACCGGCCAGTCGGCGATCAGGTTGCCGAAGCTGCCCTTCTCCTTCGCCACGTCCAACACCATCTGCGCATTGCGCGGCACGCTCTTGAGCTTGCCCAGGTGACGGATGATCCGCGTGTCCTGCATCAGCCGTTCCAGGTGCTCGGCGCCCATCAGCACCACCTTTTCCGGATCGAAGCCGAAGAACACCTGCTCGAAGGCCGGCCACTTGGCGTCCACCAGGCTGTGCTTGAGCCCGGCACGGAACACCCGCAGGGCGATCAGCGACAGGTAGCGATCATCGCCTAGCGCACGCAGTTGCTCCGGGGTCCGGGGCACCGGCAGTTGCGCCTCCAGCGCCGCTGCCGAACCGAAACGGTTCAGGCAGTACTCGTGCAGCCACTTGTAGTCGCGCATGCCGCTTCCCCTACAGGTTCACGACATTGACGAAACGCGAGGCGGCGGTCTCGTCGATACGCAGGCTGGCGAAATCGAACAGGTTGCGGTCGGCCAGTTGCGACGGGCTGACATTCTGCAGGCCGCGGAAGATGTTCTCGGTACGGCCGGGGTTCTTGCGCTCCCACTCCTGCAGCATTTCCTTGACCACCTGGCGCTGCAGGTTTTCCTGGGAACCGCAGAGGTTGCATGGAATGATCGGGAATTGCTTGAAGTCCGAGTAGGCCTGGATGTCCTTCTCGCTGCAGTACGCCAGCGGCCGGATCACCACGTTGCGGCCATCGTCGGCCAGCAGCTTGGGCGGCATGGCCTTGAGCGAACCGTTGTAGAACATGTTGAGGAAGAAGGTCTCGACGATATCGTCGCGGTGGTGCCCCAGGGCCATCTTGGTCGCACCGATCTCGTCGGCGAAGGTATACAGCGTGCCACGGCGCAGGCGCGAGCACAGCGAGCAGGTGGTCTTGCCTTCCGGTACCAGCTCCTTGACCACCGAGTAGGTATCCTTCTCGACGATGTGATACTCCACACCCAGCTCTTTCAGGTAGGCGGGCAATACGTGCTCGGGGAAGCCGGGCTGCTTCTGGTCCATGTTCACGGCCACGATGTCGAACTTGATCGGCGCCACTTTCTGCAGGTGCATCAGAACGTCGAGCATGGTGTAGCTGTCCTTGCCACCCGACAGGCAGACCATCACCTTGTCACCGTCCTCGATCATGTTGAAGTCGGCGACTGCCTCGCCCGCCTGCCGGCGAAGGCGTTTCTGCAGTTTGTTCTGATTGACCGAAAGAGTGCCCATAGCCCTTGAAATCCGCGCGGTGTGTCGAAAAAGGCGGCTATTTTACGCACAAACCGAGCGGGGTGGGAGTGGAGCGGACGGACGCGGGCTTGCCGGCGGGGCTTTTGCTGCACTCAAGCGGGCAAGCCCGCTCCCACAAGGCCTTGGCAGTCCCTGAAACGCTGATCCTGGGGGTACGGGCTTGCCCGCGAAGCCCTCTGGGGTACTTCACCAAATGCTACAACGCGATTACAGCCACGACCGACAGTGCGATTTGCTCTAAAACCCCGGTTTTATTGGCCCCAGCCCTTTCTATACTGCGACATAAGGTCGCAGACATATCCAGACCTCCGATTACTCTGGCCGTCTGTCCCGGCGCTCCGTTTGGGGGGCGATGGTAATAACGAAAGGAGTGACTGAGATGATCCATCACGTTGTGGGACTGTTCACCCATCCTGATCAGGAATGGCGGGAGATCCGTGGCGACGCCGAGGAAAGCATCGGCCACATGTACCTCACCCACACCCTGATTCTTGCCGCGATCCCTGCGGTCTCCGCCTTTATCGGCACCACCCGGGTCGGCTGGGTCATCGGCAACCGGGCGCCGGTCATGCTGACCCAGGAAAGCGCGATCTGGATGACCATCATGTCCTACCTGGCCATGCTTGCCGGGGTGGCGGTGATGGGCGCGTTCATCCACTGGATGGCCCGCACCTACGACGCCAACCCCACTCTGTCGCGTTGCGTCGCCTTTGCCACTTACACCGCCACCCCGCTGTTCATCGGCGGCCTGGCAGCGCTCTACCCGCACATGTGGCTGGGCATGATCGTCGGCACGGCGGCGATCTGCTACACCGTCTATCTGCTGTACGTCGGCCTGCCGACGTTCATGAACATACCTTCGGACGAAGGTTTCCTGTTCTCCAGCTCGGTACTGGCCGTCGGGCTGGTCGTGCTGGTGGCGATCATGGCCTTCACCGTGGTCGTCTGGGGCCTGGGAGTGGGCCCGGTCTATACCAACTGAATAACCAGAAAACTGCCGACACGGGCCGCCGCAAGGCGGCCTCTTCATGTCGGCACGACCATTCGGCGCCTGACGGATTCGGAATCGCCGGGGTTTGCGGCATACTCCACGTCTCTGGAGAGATGTACAGCATGCCCGAGCAACTCAATACCCGCGTCGAAGACTGTTTCCTGCAAGCCGAATCCTTTTTCAAACGATCCTTCAAACGCCCCACCATCAGTCTCAAGCTGCGGGGCCAGAAAGCCGGTGTCGCCCACCTGCACGAGAACCTGCTGCGCTTCAACCCACAGTTGTACCGGGAGAACAGCGAGGACTTCCTGCGCCAGACCGTACCCCACGAGGTCGCCCACCTGATTGCCCACCAACTGTTCGGCGACCGTATCCAGCCCCATGGCGAGGAATGGCAACTGATCATGCGCGGCGTCTATGAACTGCCGCCCAACCGCTGCCACACCTATGAAGTGCAACGGCGCAGCGTGACCCGCTACATCTATCGCTGCCCCTGTGCCGACAGTGATTTTCCCTTCTCGGCCCAACGCCATCGGCTGGTCGGCCAGGGGCGCCGTTATCTGTGTCGGCGCTGCCGGCAGACGCTGGTGTTCAGTGGCGAGGTCCGCGTCGAGTAATCGGCAGGACCAACACCGGCCCTTGTGGAAGCGGGCTTGCCCGCGAAAAAGCCGGCACGGCCCCTCCCCTGGCTCAGCCCAGCACACCCGCCCTGCGCAACGCCACGATCCCCTCGTCGCTGTAGCCCAGCCCACGCAATACTTCATCCCCATGTTCGCCCACGCCGGCCCCGATATGCCTGGGCTGCGGCAACCCCTGGGAAAACTTCAGCGGACACGCCATCTGCGCCTGGCTGCCGCCCTCTCCACGTGGCACCTGCACCACGGCGCCCCGGGCCTTCAGTTGCGGGTGCTCGACCGCCTCGGCCAGATCCAGCACCGGTTCGACGCAGGCATCGATGCCGGCAAACAACCCGCACAACGCCTGGTAGTCATGCTTCTCGAACTCCTCTTGCAACTGCTGCTTGAGCCACTGTTGTCGCGCAGGGTCGGGCGACAGCCCATGGCGGGCCAGTTCCGGACGCCCCAGCACGCCACAGAACGCATTCATGAAGTTCGGTTCCAGACTGCCGACAGAAAACCAGCGCCCGTCGCGACTGCGGTAATAGTCATAGAAACTGCCACCATTGAGCACTTGCGTCTCCCGTCCCGGCTCGACGCCACAGGCCAGAAAACCGGCGCCAGCCAAGGCATTCAGACTGAACGCGCAATCGGTCATGCTCACGTCGACGTACTGCCCCTGCCCCGTCTGCTGCCGGGCGATCACCGCCGCCAGCAAGCCGACCACCCCGTGCAGGGAGCCCCCGCCACATCCGCCACCTGCATTGCCAACGGCAAGGGCCCGCCCTGCGCCCGCCCGGTGTAGCTGGCCAGCCCCGACAATGCCAGGTAGTTGATGTCATGCCCGGCGCGATCACGATAGGGCCCGGTCTGACCGTAGCCGGTGATCGCCACGTAGATCAGCCGCGGATTGAGGCGCTTGAGCGCTTCATAGCCCAGGCCCAGGCGATCCATCACACCGGGACGGAATTGCTCCAGCAGGATGTCGTACTCGAGCACCAGTCGATGAACGATCGCCCGCGCTTGGGCCTGCTTGAGATCCAGGGCCAGGCTGCGTTTGTTGCGATTGAGATAGGCATGGCTGGCGGCAACACCCTGGTCGTGAGGGGGCAGCACCCGCAACAGATCCTGGCGCGTGGGCGATTCGATGCGCAGGACCTCGGCGCCCATGTCCGCCAGCAACAACGAGGCGAACGGCCCCGGCAGCAGCGTCGAGAAATCGAGAATCTTCAGCGAGGCCAGCGGGCCCGCTGCCGGCACTTGCACGGTCTCTTGCACGGATTCCCGCATAGCCACCTACCTGATCAGCGCGATGCCTCAAAGACTAGGCAGCCGATGGCTCGACGGCAATTACCACAACGCTCGGGAAGACTGACGCAAACGCTCATCGACAGGCATGAAAAAACCCATCCGAGGATGGGTTCTTTCAACTTGCGCAGAGGCTTACTTGACGTTTGGCGCCTGGCCTTCGGCCACGCCCAGGTCGTCCAGGGTGCGCTCGTCTTCGATCGCGCGACCACCGGAAGCCAGTTCCGCGTGCAGCTTGTCTTCGTCCAGTTCCTTGACCCACTTGGCCACGACCACGGTCGCCACCGCGTTGCCCACCAGGTTGGTCAGGGCACGGGCTTCGGACATGAAGCGGTCGATACCCAGGATCAGCGCCAGGCCGGCAACCGGCAGGTGGCCGACGGCGGACAGGGTGGCGGCCAGTACGATGAAACCACTGCCGGTCACGCCAGCAGCGCCCTTGGAGGACAGCAGCAGCACCAGCAGCAGGGTGATCTGGTGAGTGATATCCATGTGGGTGTCGGTCGCCTGGGCGATGAACACGGCCGCCATGGTCAGGTAGATCGAGGTACCGTCGAGGTTGAACGAGTAGCCGGTTGGAATCACCAGGCCCACGACCGATTTCTTCGCGCCCAGGCGCTCCATCTTCACCAGCATGCGTGGCAGGGCCGATTCCGAGGAGGAAGTCCCCAGTACGATCAGCAGTTCCTCACGGATGTAGCGAACCAGCTTCAGCACGCTGAAACCGTGGGCACGGCAGATGGCGCCCAGCACCAGCAGCACGAACAGCACGCAGGTGATGTAGAAGCAGATCATCAGCTGGCCGAGTTGCACCAGCGAGCCCACGCCATAGGCGCCGATGGTGAAGGCCATGGCACCCAGCGCGCCCAGTGGCGCCAGTTTCATGATCATGTTGATGATGTTGAACATCGCGTGGGCGAAGCGATCGATCAGGTCCAGCAGCGGACGGCCGTAGTCGCCCAGGCGATGCAGGGCGAAGCCGAAGATCACCGAGAACATCAGCACCTGCAGGATGTCGCCGTTGGCGAAGGCACCGACGATGGTGTTCGGGATCACGTTCAGGATGAAGCCGACCACGCTCTGGTCCGCACCGGCAGTGACGTAGGCAGCGACTTTCTTGGCGTCCAGGGTGGCGACGTCGATGTGCATGCCGTTGCCCGGCTGGACAACGTTGACCACGATCAGGCCGATCAGCAAAGCGAGGGTCGAGACGATTTCAAAGTAGAGCAGTGCATAACCACCGGTCTTGCCGACCGATTTCATGCTTTGCATGCCAGCGATACCGCTGACCACGGTGCAGAAGATGATGGGGGCGATGACCATTTTGATCAGCTTGATAAAGCCGTCACCCAGTGGCTTGAGGGCCACGCCGGTCTGTGGGTAGAAATGGCCGAGCAGGATACCGATAGCGATCGCTACGATGACCTGGAAATACAGCGATTTGTACAGTGGCTGACGAGTCGTCATTGCAAAGTTCCTCAAGAGATCACCCAGCTGTCATCCATCTGACAGATGCGCAACCTGAAGCACGAACCCTCCTGCACCGGAGGGATTTGTTGTTTGTCGAACTGCGTGGGCAGACCATTCCCCTATCGCAAAGCGCGTGCCACTTTCGGAAAATTCCGTCAAAGCCTTTAGCCATCAGGCTTTCAGTCGTTTTCTGTCAGCCAGCCCTTACAGAATAGATGGCGGATTTCCGCCCTTCCACTGTCAGCAGCCATGGATTTTGGCGGATATCCGCCTTGTTCCGCGTCAACATCCCTGACTAAGATCCGCCATTCAACGGACATGGACCGCCCCATGCGTGAACGCAGCATCGCCAGCCACTTTGCCAATGCCGCCCTGGATGGCGCACGTCGCCGGGGCTACGCCTACTCGGGCTTGCTGCAACGACTGGGCATCGCCCCGGAGCTGTTGAGCGAACCCAAGGCACGCCTGGCCCCGGAGCAGTTCACCCAGTTGCTGCAAGGCCTGTGGCTGGAACTGGATGACGAATACCTGGGGTTCGGCCAGAGTCGCAGCCAGCGCGGCACCTTCGCCATGATGTGCCACGCGCTGATCCATTGCAGCAACCTGGAAAAGGCCCTCAACCGCGGGTTGCTGTTCTACCGGCTGTTTCCCGAAGGGCCGCTGCTGAGTCTTGCGCGCGAGGGCGACAAGGTCCGGCTGAGCCTGGATGCCTCGAATCTCTGGGACCCGGAACATTTCCTCTGCGAATGCCTGCTGGTGATCTGGCATCGCCTCGGCAGTTGGCTGGTCGGCCAGCGCATCCGCCTGGAACAGGCCACTTTCCACTACCCGCGTCCCGCCCATGCCAGCGAGTACGACCTGCTGTTCCCCTGCCCGCTGGAATTCTGCGCCCCCACCAGCAGCCTGCTCTTCAGCAGCCGTTACCTGGGCATGCCGTTGTTGCAGGACGAACGGACCCTCAAGCAGTTTCTGCGGCGGGCCCCGGCCGACCTGCTGGCCCGCCCCGATGACGGCGACAGCCTGAGCAGTCAATTGCGCCGCCTGCTCAGCCGCGACGCCAGCCGCTGGCCGGACCTGGAGGCCGTCGCCCAGCATCTGCACATCAGTGCCCAGACCCTGCGACGGCATCTGCGCGAGGAAGGCACCCGCTTCCAGGAGCTCAAGGATCAACTGCGGCGGGATATCGCCATCTACCATCTGGGCCGTAACGACCTGTCGTTGCAACAGATCGCCGAGCAACTGGGATTCTCCGAGCCCTCGGCGTTTCACCGGGCATTCAAGAAGTGGACCGGCCTGACCCCGGGCGCCTATCGCGCCCAGGAGTTGTAGGCCATCAGGGCGTCGGGAAGTGGATGCGGAACGATGCCCCCCCCAGGGGTGAGTCACCCAGGGTCAGCTCGGCGTCGTAGCTTTCGATGATGTCCTTGACCACTGCCAGGCCGATCCCCTGCCCCGGATGCTGGCGATCCAGACGTTCGCCGCGCTGGAGAATCCGCGCCCGCTGGTCCGGCGGCACCCCGGGGCCATCGTCCTCGACATACACCTCGATCCCCTGCAAACCACGGCGCAGGCTGATGCGCACCTGGCTCAGGCATAGCCGGTAGGCGTTTTCCAGCAGGTTGCCGAGCAGTTCCAGCAGGGCGCCCTGCTCGATCGGCACATGGCTGAACTCGGGCACATCGATGTCGACCCGCACCCGCTTGTCACGGTAGACCTTGTCCAGGGTGCTGCAGAGGCTGTCGAGCACCGGCCGCAGCTCGACCTGATGTCGCACCAGGCCGCTCTTGCGCAGGCTGGCGCGCTGCAACTGGTAGCTGATCTGCTGGTTCATGCGCTCGATCTGGCTTTGCAGGATCCACGCCTGGTCGCGGTCCTGCGGACGCTGCGCCATCCCCTCACTGACACCTTGCAGCACCGCCAGCGGCGTTTTCAGGCTGTGGGCCAGGTCGTCCAGGGAATCGCGATAGCGGCTGCGCTGCTCGCGCTCGCTACGCAGCAGGCGGTTGAGGGAGCCGGTCAGGCGCAACAGCTCGCGCGGATGCTCCTCGCTGAGGCTCTGCAGTTCACCGCTTTCGATCTCGTCCAGTTCCTGGCTCAGCCGCCGCAACGCCCGCAGGCCCCAGGTCAGACCGATCCACAGCAACGCCAACAGCACCGACAGCGCCGCGCCGAAGCCCAGGTAGAGCTTCTCGCGCAGGCCGGCGAGGGTCATCTTGTATTCACGCATCGGCTGCAGGGCGACGAAGCTGTAGGCCGCGCTCTTGCCGCCCAGCAGCTTGACCTCGACGTCATAGACGAAGAACTCGTTGCCGTTGTCTTCGCGGATCTTCGCGAATTCGTTGCCCCGGCCGTCATAACGCGGTTTGTAGTTGATGTTCTCTTCCTGGGTCGCCCGCGAGCGCCAGACCAGGCGACCGTCGCGGTCGTAGATATAACCGAGCAGGCGACTGTCCGGCAGGTTGAACTGCTCGTCGGGCAGCAGGGTGGGCATCTGCAGTTGCTTCTTGTTGTCCACCCGCGCCGCGGAAATCAGCGTGGTGACATCCGAGGCCAGCCGCTGCTCGATAGCGTCCTGCAAGGCCAGACTGAAGGCCCCTGCATCGCGGGCAGCAGCGCCAGCATGAACAGAATCGCCAGGGTCGTGGCGGCCAGCATCAGCCGCACCCGTAGCGAACGAATCATCGGCAGCGCTCGTTGAACATGTAGCCCAGGCCACGCACGGTATCGATCGGCTTGAAGCCGACCGGCCCCTCCAGCTTGCGCCGCAGGCGACCGACCAGCACCTCGATCACGTTCGGATCACGCTCGTCGTCATCCGGGTACAACTGTTCCATCAGACGGTCCTTGGCGACCACCTGCTGATGGTGGCGCATCAAGTACTCGAGGATCCGGTACTCATAGGCCGTCAGGGCCAGCGGCTGCTCATCGAGCGAGGCCTGCTTGCGGTTGAGGTCGAGCAACAGGGGACCGGCGGTGATGGTCGACTGGGTAAAGCCGCTGGAGCGCCGCAGCAAGGCGTTCATCCGCGCCTCCAGCTCCTCGAACTGGAAAGGCTTGACCACATAGTCATCGGCCCCGGCGGCCAGCCCCTCGACCTTGTCCTGCCAATTGCCGCGAGCGGTCAGGATCAGGATCGGGAAGGCCTTGCCACGGGTGCGCAACTGGCGGATCAGGTCCAGCCCGCCCATGCCGGGCAGGCCAAGATCGATCACCGCCAGGTCATGATTGAACTGTTCGGTCTGGTACAGCGCCTCATCGGCATTGCCCACCGCCTCGACCACATGGCCGCTGTCGGTCAGCCGGGTCTGCAAGTGATGGCGCAGCAACGCCTCATCTTCTACCACCAGCAACTTCATAACGCTCTCCAACGATACGGGCATTGCATCACCACTAACGGTAACTCAGTTCTGCCAAAGTGTTTCGTAAAAGATACGGCCAACCAGCACTTGCAGACCCGGCGCATCATCACCGTTACAGGGTACCCAAGTGGCCCTGAACTCCCCCTGAACACAGCCCGAATCGAATTCGCCACTATCCAGCCCCGGCCCGAGCCGGCAGAATGTCCGGCATGAATCCACCCCATATCCTCCCCGCCTGCTGCACACCACTCGACGACCATTGGCCGCTGCCCGTGGCCGTGCCCCACAGCGTGCTGCTGGGCACCCACTTCGACGCGACACGACTGGCGCCGGACGACTTCCAGCGCAGCCGGATCGCGGCGCCGGCGAGTATCCAGCGCTCGGTTGCCAAGCGCCAGGCCGAATTCCTCGCCGGTCGCATCTGCGCCCGCGCCGCGCTGTTGAAGCTGGACGGCACCGACTGCGTACCGGCCATCGGGGAAGACCGCGCGCCCGTCTGGCCAGGCCATACCTGTGGCTCGATCACCCATGGCACCGGGCGGGCCGCCGCCATCGTCGCCGACAAACAGCACTGGCGCGGCCTGGGGATGGACCTGGAAAACCTGTTGCCCCACGAACGGGCCGAACGCCTGGCCGGCGAAATCCTCACGCCGGACGAGTTGCAACGCCTGGCGGCCGGCCCCGCCGAACGGGTCTCCCTGGCGGTGACCCTGACCTTCTCGGTCAAGGAAAGCCTGTTCAAGGCGCTGTACCCGCTGGTACTGCAGCGTTTCTATTTCGAGCATGCCGAAGTGCTGGAGTGGGACACACGGGGGCAGGTGCGGATGCGCCTGCTGACCGACCTCTCCGGCGAATGGCGCCAGGGTACCGAGCTGGATGCCCAGTACGTGGTGCAAGGGGAACATCTGCTGAGCCTGGTCAGCATTGCGGCCTGAATCCGGCGGTGCTCCTCAGACTTTCTCCTGATGCCGCGGCCAGCTCAGGCTGAAACAGGCCCCGCCCAGGTTCTTGCTCTTGCCGATCAGCGCCCGCCCATCGTGCCAGTGAATGATCCGCCGGACGATCGACAACCCCAGCCCATGCCCGCCCGAAGCCCGCGTACGGCTGTTGTCCAGGCGCATGAACGGGGTGAAGATCCGTTCCCAGGCACTCTCCGGTACGCCGGGACCGTCATCCTCGACATCGATCCGGCAACGCAGTTGCCCCACCTGGTAACTGATGCTGACCTGCGACTGCGCATGGCGCATGGCATTGGTGACCAGGTTCTGCAGCGCCCGGTGCAGGTAGCGCGGCTCGGCCTCGACCCAGGCGTCGTCACAGTCTGCCGCCGACAGGCAGATGCCCCGTGAAACCCGGACCTCGGCGCGCAACGGCGCCAGTTCGCCGATCACCTGGTTGACCATGGCATCGAGATCGATACGCTGAAAGTTCAGCGCCGGCGAGCCCTGCTCCAGCCGCGCATAGGTGAGCATCTCATCCACCAGGCGATCCAGGTCCTGGATATCGTTGTCCATCCCTTCCAGGTATTTGACGCGGGCCTGCTCGGTGGCCGCGTCCCCGACCATTTCCAGGCCGAAACGCAGGCGCGCCACCGGCGTACGCAGCTCATGGGAGACCGCCCGCACCAGCTCGCGCTGGATCATCAGCGAACGTTGCAGGTGTTCGGCCATGTCATTGAAGGCCCCGGCCAGGCGCCCGATGGAATCCGCACCGCCGGCCGGGACGCGGGTTTCCAGGCTGCCCTGGGCGATTCGCGTGGCGGCCGAGGCCAGGCCACGCAAGCGCCGCTCCAACTGGCGGACCAGCAGGTAGACAATCAGGCCGATCAGGCTCAGCCCCAGCACCGCGATCAGCACCAGCCACTGCGGCGGATAAGGGTTCATCTGGTACAGCGGGCCGATCTCCAGGACCCAGGGCGTTCCCGCCACCCCGGCAAATACCCGGATCGAATCACCGCCCTTGCCGAGGGCCATGACCGTGTCACCCTCGGTGATGCGCCGGCGCTGGTCCTCATCCATGTCCGCCCGGTCGAGCCCCACCAGGCGCATGTCGAAGCCGAAGCCCTTGTCCGTCTTCAAGGCGGCCAGGCGGGCCGGCTGCGCGGCGACCGGGTAGCGCACCAGCTCATCGGCCAGCAGATAGATGGTGGCCCGCGCCAGTTGCTCGCTGATCTGCTGGACGTCCCCGGCCAGCAGCAACTGCTCCTGCTCACTGATCAGGCGGTAGACCCGCGCGGCATGCGGGCCGCTCTGTACCACCAGGGCCTGGCCGCGCAGCACCCGGGTGCGCTGCCCGAGATCGAGGCCGGCGGCACTGATCGACTGCAGCGACAGCGGGATACCCAGCAGGCGCTCCCACACCACCAGGGCCCGACGACGCTCAATGTCGGCCATCGGCTGCAGGTTGTCGGCCATCAGTGAAAAGGTCCCGTGGGCCAGCCGCTCGCGGTACTGCTCGCCACGCACCTCGTTGAGCAGGTGAAAGGCCAGCACGCCAAGCAGCGCCACCAGCACCAGGGCGGCACACATGCCGCCATAGATGCGCAGGAAGATCGAGTTCACAGGACCCGTT
The DNA here is from genome assembly GCF_055390395.1 of Pseudomonas sp. Tof1. Taxonomy (NCBI): domain Bacteria; kingdom Pseudomonadati; phylum Pseudomonadota; class Gammaproteobacteria; order Pseudomonadales; family Pseudomonadaceae; genus Pseudomonas; species Pseudomonas sp. Tof1. Next base: position 5,456,124 of record NZ_AP024344.1, read on the forward strand.
CTGCCGCCGCTTCCGGCACGAACAGATAGCCCTTGCTGCGAATGGTCTTGATCAGCCGCGGGTGTTCGGGGTCATCACCGATCTTCGGGCGGATGCGCGAAATGCGCACATCGATGGAGCGGTCCTGGCCGTCGTAGCCGATCCCCCTCAGCGCGGTGAAGATCTCTTCCCGGGACAGAATCCGCCCGGCGTTGGCCACCAGCAGCCACAGCAGGTCGAATTCGGCACTGGTCAGTTCGATGCCGGCCTGGTCCAACCAGGCCTCGCGCAGTGCCTCATCGATCACCAGCGGGCCGAACTGCAGGCGGCGGACCGGCGGCGTGGCGCTCTCGGACGGCTCGCTGCGCCGCAGCAACGCCTGGATCCGCGCCAGCAGCAGGCGCGGGCGTACGGGCTTGCAGACGTAGTCGTCGGCGCCCAGGTCCAGGCCCTGGATCTGGTCGAGGTCGTCGGTACGCGCGGTGAGCATGAGGATCACCCCGTCATACGTATCACGGACCCTGCGGCAGATGCTCAGGCCGTCCTCGCCGGGCAGCATCAGGTCGAGGATCACCAGGTCCGGCTGCTCGCGCACGATCCGCTCGACCGCCAGGGCGCCGTTGCCCTCGATGGAAACCCGCAAGCCATTGCCCTCGAGGTACTCGCGGGTCAGTTCGGCCAGACGCTCGTCATCCTCGACTATCAATACCTGCCAGGCCTCTTGCTCCACGGGCTACCTCTACGTACGCATATCGGTTGGGAAAGGCTCCGCCCGTCTTTTTGTAATGATTCGGGCGGATGATCAAAGCATGTGACCGGCCGATTGTAGCAACGGTGCGGCAATAGCACACAGGCTTGAATCAGCACTCGGTAACAGGCTTTTTCTGTGATAGGGTTCGCGCCCGCAAAAATCCGTCACGGACGTTTGCAGGCGGTAAAAAACAGTGACAAACGGTCCGATGCAGTGCTGCTGCGGCCTACGCGCGACTTCAGCCTTTCATACACAAATTACGCACAGTCTTATCCACAGGTAGTCCGTTGCAATCCCCCCAAAAACGCATTATCTTGTACCCCCGTGGAAAAAAAACCCTACATCTAGGGTTTCTCCACCTCAAGCCCCAACATATTTCGGACGAAAAACTCAAGCTTTTTTCTTGCTCCCGAGGGGTTGAACTAAACAGATTTTTCGAAGACCAAACCGCGCCTGCGGATGGCAGCCTTTTCCCCCTGTTGCGCGGGAAAACGGTACGGGTGTTGCAGTAGCAAGCTGTCAACCACCAGGAATTCGGCAGCGGGTCGCTGACCCGCCGCCAGCGAAACTTCGGCAAGGAAGCGGAGCCAAAAGCCCCCTTCCTACTGTCCCGAAGTGGTTATGCCCGACGACACTCGTCGGTTGTAGTGCTTCAGGACGGAACGGTGGGCACCGTCATGGTGCCCAAACAAACATAAAGAACGTGGAGACACCCATGCAAACCGACACAACTCGCGAGAACCCGCAGGGCACTGTGCCGCAGGCTTCCGATTCGACTCTGGATCTGTCCGCCACCGCGCCAGGCCAACTGCGCGTGATCAAGCGTAACGGCACTGTCGTTCCTTACACCGATGACAAGATCACCGTCGCCATCACCAAAGCGTTCCTTGCAGTTGAAGGCGGCACCGCCGCTGCCTCGTCGCGCATTCACGACACCGTGGCGCGCCTGACCGAACAGGTCACCGCCACCTTCAAGCGCCGCATGCCTTCGGGCGGCACCATCCACATCGAGGAAATCCAGGACCAGGTCGAACTGGCCCTGATGCGTGCCGGCGAGCAGAAAGTCGCCCGCGACTACGTGATCTACCGTGACTCGCGTGCCAAGGAACGCGCCACCCGCGCGCCGGCCGAAGAGCCGGTCAACGCTCACCCGTCGATTCGCATCACCCGCGCCGACGGCAGCCTAGCACCACTGGACATGGGCCGCCTGAGCACCATCGTCAGCGAAGCCTGCGAAAGCCTGGAAGAGGTCGACGGCGACCTGATCCAGCGCGAAACCCTGAAGAACCTCTACGACGGCGTGGCCCTCAAAGACGTCAACACCGCCCTGGTGATGACCGCCCGCACCCTGGTGGAGCGCGAGCCGAACTACTCGTTCGTGACCGCCCGCCTGCTGATGGACACCCTGCGCGCCGAAGCCCTGGGCTTCCTCGGCGTGGCCGAAAGCGCCACCCACCACGAGATGGCCGACCTGTACGCCAAGGCCCTGCCGGCCTACGTCGCCAAGGGCATCGAGTTCGAACTGCTGAACCCGGTACTGGCCGAGTTCGACCTGGAGAAGCTGGGCAAGGCGATCAACCACGAGCGCGACCAGCAGTTCACCTACCTGGGCCTGCAGACCCTGTACGACCGTTACTTCATCCACAAGGACGGTATCCGCTTCGAACTGCCGCAGATCTTCTTCATGCGCGTGGCCATGGGCCTGGCGATCGAAGAGAAGCAGCGTGAAGAGCGCGCCATCGAGTTCTACAACCTGCTGTCGTCCTTCGACTACATGGCTTCCACCCCGACCCTGTTCAACGCCGGTACCCTGCGTCCACAGCTGTCGAGCTGCTACCTGACCACCGTGCCGGACGACCTGTCGGGCATCTACGGCGCGATCCACGACAACGCCATGCTGTCGAAATTCGCCGGCGGCCTGGGCAACGACTGGACACCGGTCCGCGCGCTGGGTTCGTACATCAAGGGCACCAACGGCAAGTCCCAGGGCGTCGTGCCGTTCCTGAAAGTGGTCAACGACACCGCCGTGGCGGTCAACCAGGGCGGCAAGCGCAAGGGCGCGGTCTGTGCCTACCTGGAAACCTGGCACATGGACATCGAAGAGTTCATCGAGCTGCGCAAGAACACCGGTGACGATCGTCGTCGTACCCACGACATGAACACCGCCAACTGGATCCCCGACCTGTTCATGAAGCGTGTCTTCGACGACGGCAAGTGGACCCTGTTCTCGCCATCGGAAGTGCCGGACCTGCACGACCTGACCGGCAAGGCCTTCGAAGAGCGCTACGAGTACTACGAAGCCCTGACCGAGTACAACAAGATCAAGCTGTTCAAGGTGGTCCAGGCCAAGGACCTGTGGCGCAAGATGCTCTCGATGCTGTTCGAGACCGGCCACCCATGGCTGACCTTCAAGGACCCGTGCAACCTGCGCAGCCCGCAGCAGCACGTGGGCGTGGTCCACAGCTCGAACCTGTGCACCGAGATCACCCTGAACACCAACAAGGACGAAATCGCCGTCTGCAACCTGGGCTCGATCAACCTGCCGAACCATATCGTCAACGGCAAGTTGGACACCGCCAAGCTGCAGCGCACCGTGAACACCGCCGTACGCATGCTCGATAACGTCATCGACATCAACTACTACTCGGTGCCACAGGCGAAGAACTCCAACCTCAAGCACCGTCCGGTCGGCCTGGGCATCATGGGCTTCCAGGACGCGCTGTACCTGCAGCACATCCCTTACGGTTCCGATGCTGCCGTGCAGTTCGCCGACCAGTCGATGGAAGCGGTCAGCTACTACGCGATCCAGGCTTCCTGCGACCTGGCCGACGAGCGTGGCGCCTACGAGACCTTCCAGGGCTCGCTGTGGTCCAAGGGCATCCTGCCGCTGGATTCGCAACAGATCCTGATCGAGGCCCGTGGCCAGAAGTACATCGATGTCGACCTGAACGAAACCCTGGACTGGGCGCCGGTACGTGCCCGCGTGCAGAAAGGTATCCGCAACTCGAACATCATGGCCATCGCACCGACCGCGACTATCGCCAACATCACCGGCGTATCGCAGTCGATCGAACCGACCTACCAGAACCTGTACGTGAAATCGAACCTGTCGGGCGAATTCACCGTGATCAACCCGTACCTGGTTCGCGACCTGAAGGCCCGCGGCCTGTGGGACTCGGTGATGATCAACGACCTGAAGTACTACGACGGTTCGGTACAGCAGATCGAGCGTATTCCACAGGAGCTCAAGGCGCTCTATGCGACCGCGTTCGAAGTGGAAACCAAGTGGATCGTCGACGCCGCCAGCCGTCGCCAGAAGTGGATCGACCAGGCTCAGTCGCTGAACCTGTACATCGCCGGCGCCTCGGGCAAGAAGCTGGACGTGACCTACCGCATGGCCTGGTACCGTGGCCTGAAGACCACCTACTACCTCCGTGCCCTGGCCGCGACCAGCACCGAGAAGTCGACCATCAACACCGGCAAGCTGAACGCTGTTTCCAGCGGCGGCAACCACGGCGACGACTCGGTCCTGGCAGCTCCCGCTGCGGCGGCTGCGCCAGCCGGCCCGGCTCCAGTACCGAAGGCTTGCGCCATCGACGAGCCGGATTGCGAAGCTTGCCAATAAGCCGAGCGGGTGAGCGCCTAACGGCGCGAGCCTGAGAAACCCCCGCCAGGTCCTGGATCTGGCGGGGGTTTTCTTTTGCCCATTGGGAATTTTCACAAGCCATGAAAAACGGCACCCCCGGTGATAAGCCGGGAGTGCCGTTTTTTACCTCAGAAAAGCCCCTGACTGCGGACTTCGCTTATTGCCTGTCAAACCGGAAGGGTGAACGACTCTCCATTATTGGTGTAGAACAGCTCGATCGTGTTACTGCCGCTGTACCAGTCCTTCAGGAAAACCCCCGAGTCCAGGTTGCCATTCTTCACGTCGGTCGCCGAGAAGATATAGGCCCCCAGGTCCGTCCTGACGACCTGGACATCACTGACACTCTGGATGTTCTTCAGTGTCACCGTATCGACACCCGAGGTACCGGTGTCGAGGATGGCCACCATGGTTTTCGAGTAGACGATATAGGCATCGCCGCCTTCACCACCGTAAGCGTCTCCGGAGTTGTGCAGGTTGAGCGTGTCGAAGCCTTCTCCCCCGTGAAGCTCATAGCCATAACCGAGACCACTCAGGGTATCGTTGCCATCACCGCCGATAGCGACACCCGAATACACCGTGATGTTGTCGCTGCCGGCCTCGCCATACAGGATACTTCCGGTGTCGTTGGTGCTGCTGACCATGGTGTCGTTGCCATTGCCGCCGTAGAGCATGTCGGCTTGGGCAGTATTCAGGCCCGATGCCGGTTTCACAGCCGAGGTATCGGTACTGGTGCCACCGTAGATGAAGTCGTTGCCGTCCCCGCCGTAGAGGGTGTCGTTACCCGCGCCGCCCTCCAGCCTGTTGGAATAGGCGTTGCCAGTCAGCGTGTCATCGAAGTCCGAGCCCATCAGGTTGTCGATGTTGTTGAGCACATCGCCCTGGGCATCGCCACCGGAAGCGGTGCCGTTTTGCAGGTCGATCTGGACTGCATCGCTGCTGGTCAGGTACCAGGCACCGTCCCCGCGTCCCATACCGTTGAAGGTATCGGCACCCACTCCGCCAATGAAGTTTTCGGCATTGGCCAGGCTGCCTGTGAAGGTATCGGCCTGGTCAGTACCCTGGAAAATCTCGATGGAAGTGTAGGTGTCGCCTGCGGCGATGCCAGTCAGCACGGGTGTGCTCAGGTCGAGCACAATGCCGGAAGTCTCGCTGGCGAAGCTAAGCATGTCCATGCCGGCGCCGCCATCGAAACGATCAGCACCAGCGCCGCCGATGAAGACGTCGCCATAACTGGAACCCTGGATCACCTCGATGCTCTCATAGGTGTCGCCAGCCGCAATCCCGGTATGGATCCCCGTCTTGGTATTGATCGTCACACCCTGGCTGCTGTCACCGTAGCTGACCGTGTCGGTACCGATACCACCGATGAAATGGTCGGCACCGGCACCGCCGTACAGTACATCGTTACCGGTGCCGCCAGTGATGATGTTGTCCGAAGCATTGCCGCGGCCAGTGAAGTTGCCTGTACCGATGTAGGTCAGGCGCTCGACGTTGGCTGCCAGGCTCAGGCTGCTCAGCGCAGTCTTGACCTCGTCGTCGCCACCATCTGCCAACTCGACCACCGACACGCCCGTGCCGTTGACGAAGTAGGTGTCGTTGCCCTGCCCGCCCACCAGGCTGTGCCCGGAGGTCTGGGCCGTGAGGGAGTCATCGAAGGCCGAGCCGATCACCCGCTCGAAGTTGCTCAGGCGGTCGCCCTGGGCATCACCGCCAGCACTGACCGAGCCGTTGACCAGGCTGACCGTCACCGCCTCCGAGGAACCTGAGTAGTCGATGGTATCGACGCCACCGGCACCGTCGAACTGGTCCGCCGCTGCGCCACTGATGAAGGTGTCGCCATAGCTGGAGCCCTGGATCGTCTCGATCCCCACATAGGTATCGCCTTCGGCGATACCCGTGTTGATCCCGGTCTTGGTGTTGATCACCACGGCAGTGTTGCTGTCGCCGTAACTGGCGGTATCCGCGCCCGCACCACCGATGAACTGGTCGGCGCCGGCACCGCCGTACAGCAGGTCGTTGCCGGTGCCACCGGTGATGATGTTGTCCGAGGCGTTACCATAACCGGTGAAGCTACCGCCGCCCACATAGGTCAGGCGCTCGACGTTGGCCGCCAGGCTCAGGCTGCTCAGGGTAGTCTTGACTTCATCGTCACCTTCGCCAGCCGCTTCGACCACCGACACGCCCGTGCCGTTGACGAAGTAGGTGTCGTTGCCCTGCCCGCCCACCAGGCTGTGCCCGGAGGTCTGGGCCGTGAGGGAGTCATCGAAGGCCGAGCCGATCACCCGCTCGAAGTTGCTCAGGCGGTCGCCCTGGGCATCACCGCCCGCACCGACCGAACCGTTGACCAGGCTGACCGTCACCGCGGCCGAGGAGCCCGAGTAGTCGATGATATCGACGCCACCGGCACCGTCGAACTGATCCGCCGCTGCGCCACTGATGAAGGTGTCGCCATAGCTGGAACCCTGGATCGTCTCGATCTCCACATAGGTATCGCCTTCGGCGATACCCGTGTTGATCCCGGTCTTGGTGTTGATCACCACGGCAGTGTTGCTGTCACCGTAACTGGCGGTATCCGCGCCCGCACCACCGATGAACTGGTCGGCGCCGGCACCGCCGTACAGCAGGTCGTTGCCGGTGCCACCGGTGATGATGTTGTCCGACGCGTTACCATAACCGGTGAAGCTACCGCCGCCCACATAGGTCAGCCGTTCAACGTTGGCCGCCAGGCTCAGGCTGCTCAGGGTAGTCTTGACTTCATCGTCACCTTCGCCAGCCGCTTCGACCACCGACACACCCGTGCCGTTGACGAAGTAGGTGTCGTTGCCCTGCCCGCCCACCAGGCTGTGCCCGGAGGTCTGGGCCGTGAGGGAGTCATCGAAGGCCGAGCCGATCACCCGCTCGAAGTTGCTCAGGCGGTCGCCCTGGGCATCACCGCCCGCACCGACCGAACCGTTGACCAGGCTGACCGTCACCGCGGCCGAGGAGCCCGAGTAGTCGATGATATCGACGCCACCGGCACCGTCGAACTGATCCGCCGCTGCGCCACTGATGAAGGTGTCGCCATAGCTGGAGCCCTGGATCGTCTCGATCCCCACATAGGTATCGCCTTCGGCGATACCCGTGTTGATCCCGGTCTTGGTGTTGATCACCACGGCAGTGTTGCTGTCGCCGTAACTGGCGGTATCCGCGCCCGCACCACCGATGAACTGGTCGGCGCCGGCACCGCCGTACAGCAGGTCGTTGCCGGTGCCACCGGTGATGATGTTGTCCGAGGCGTTACCATAACCGGTGAAGCTACCGCCGCCCACATAGGTCAGGCGCTCGACGTTGGCCGCCAGGCTCAGGCTGCTCAGGGTAGTCTTGACTTCATCGTCACCTTCGCCAGCCGCTTCGACCACCGACACGCCCGTGCCGTTGACGAAGTAGGTGTCGTTGCCCTGACCGCCTACCAGGCTGTGCCCGGAGGTCTGGGCCGTGAGGGAGTCATCGAAGGCCGAGCCGATCACCCGTTCGAAGTTGTTCAAACGATCGCCCTGGGCATCACCGCCCGCACCGACCGAACCGTTGACCAGGCTGACCGTCACCGCGGCCGAGGAGCCCGAGTAGTCGATGATATCGACGCCACCGGCACCGTCGAACTGATCCGCCGCTGCGCCACTGATGAAGGTGTCGCCATAGCTGGAACCCTGGATCGTCTCGATCTCCACATAGGTATCGCCTTCGGCGATACCCGTGTTGATCCCGGTCTTGGTGTTGATCACCACGGCAGTGTTGCTGTCACCGTAACTGGCGGTATCCGCGCCCGCACCACCGATGAACTGGTCGGCGCCGGCACCGCCGTACAGCAGGTCGTTGCCCGCACCGCCGGTAATGATGTTGTCCAAGCCATTGCCGTACCCGGTGAAGCTGCCGCTGCCGACATAGGTCAGGCGCTCGACGTTGGCCGCCAGGCTCAGGCTGTTGACTGTGGTTCTGATTTCATCGTCACCTTCGCCAGCCGCTTCGACCACCGACACGCCCGTGCCGTTGACGAAGTAGGTGTCGTTCCCCACGCCACCCACCAGGCTGTGCCCGGAAGTCTGCGCGGTCAGCGCATCGTCAAACGCCGAACCGATCACCCGTTCGAAGTTGCTCAGGCGGTCGCCCTGCGCGTCACCGCCCGCACCGACCGAGCCGTTGACCAGGCTGACACTCACCGCTGCCGAAGAACCCGAGTAATCAATGGTATCGGTACCGCCAGCCCCATCGAACTGGTCCGCCGCCGAACCACTGATAAAGGTATCGTTGTAGCTGGAACCCTGGATCGTCTCGATCCCCACATAAGTATCGCCTTCGGCGATACCGGTGTTGATCCCGGTCTTGGTGTTGATCACCACGGCAGTGTTGCTGTCGCCGTAGCTGGCGGTATCCGTGCCCGCACCACCAATGAACTGGTCGGCGCCGGCGCCACCGTACAGCAGGTCGTTGCCCGCACCGCCGGTAATGATGTTGTCCAAGCCATTGCCGTACCCGGTGAAGCTGCCGCTGCCAACGTAGGTCAGGCGCTCGACGTTGGCTGCCAGGCTCAGGCTGTTGACTGTGGTTCTGATTTCATCGTCACCTTCGCCGGCCGCTTCGACCACCGACACGCCCGTGCCGTTGACGAAGTAGGTGTCGTTCCCCTTGCCCCCACCAGGCTGTGCCCGGAGGTTTGTGCAGTCAGTGTGTCATTGAACGCGGATCCGACAACACTCTCGATACCCATCAAGGTATCGCCCTGCGCATCACCACCAACCCCCGTCCCTGTAACCAGGTTGACCGTCACCCCAGCAGTCGAATTGGCATACGAAGCAGTATCGGTTCCCGCCCCACCATTCAGAACATCCGCCCCAGCCCCTCCATCAAGCAGATCATTGCCCGCCCCGCCATCCAGCGAGTCGTTCCCGGCGAAGCCATACAGCTCATCGGCTCCTGTCGTTCCTACCAGCGTATCCGCTCCTGATGTTCCGTTGATCACTGCCATTTTTCTTCCTTGCTCCTTGTTGAGTCATGGGTACCACGGTGAACTCGTTTGTTCTTCATCCTTCGCGGAAGGCGCGCTGGGCATGATCACTGATAGGTTTGAGCAGATAGGAAATAACGCTGCGTGTGCCGGTCTGGATCATCGATTCCACCGGCATTCCGGGTACGAGGGTCAGCCCTTGCAGTTGCGTCAGTTCGCTGTGCGGTATTTTGATCCCGGCTCGATAGAAGCCCATGCCAGTGCGTTCGTCCTGGACCAGATCCGCCGATAGCCGGACCACCTGCCCCTTCAACTCCGGCGTCGTGCTGCGATTGAAGGCGCTGAGCCGCAGCACCGCATCCTGCCCCAGCGATACCTGGTCGATGTCTTGGGCACTGATGCGCGCCTCGACCAGCAGCTCATCGTCGGCCGGCACGATCTGCATCAGGTTTTCCGCCGGCGAAATCACCCCACCCAGGGTATGCACGGCCAATTGCTGGACCCGCCCGGAAACCGGGGCGGTGATATCGATGCGCTTGAGCTGGTCATTGGTGGCGATATCGCGCTCGACCAATTCACCCTGTCGGGCTTCGAGCTCGCGCAGTTCCAGGGACACCTCGCTACGGAAACTCTGGTCGATCTGCAGGCGCTGCAGCTCGGTCTCGGCAATCTTGCCGCGGGCTTCGGCAATGGACGCAATCAGTTGCCCACGCTCTCCGCGCAAACGGGCGATGCCACGGGCCAGGGCGTTGACGCGGTCGATGGTCATCATCCCTTTCTCGAAGAGTTTGCGGACAGCCTGGTACTCCTTGTCGATCAACTCGATTTCTTCGGTCTTGGTTTTCTGCTGGAGGTCATGGCCGGCAATCGTCTCGTTGAGTTGCCGGATTCGCTCACGCAACTGCTTTTTCTGCCCTTCGCGGGACGAACGCCGGTCCTCGAACAGCCGCTGCTCACTGCTCATCAATGCCTGCGCGGCGTCGGCCCCCAGACGGTTGATCAGCGACGCCGGCGTCACCAGATCAGCCGCGCCATCACGCTCGGCCTCCAGGCGCGCCTGGCGCGCCAGGGCCTGGCTCAGCGACTTGGAGACGATGGCCTCGCCAACTTTCGGCAGCGTCGCATCGAGCCGGATCAGCACGTCCCCGCGCGGACCTGCTGGCCTTCGCTGACCAGCAGTTCAGCGACGATACCGCCCGTGGGGTGCTGGATTTTCTTGACGTTGCTTTCCACCGCCACGCTGCCGGCAGCGATCACCGCACCGGACAGGTCGGTACTGATTGCCCACCCCAACCCGCCGCCCAGGAGGACCAGCAGGCTGACAGCGCCGAGACGAAGATGTCGGTTCAACGAACCGGCCAGGCTGTTTTCCTGATCATGAACGGTCATTGGGCAACTCCCATTTCCACGACGCTGGCCGTCGGCCGAGGTACCGGTGCCGACGGTTTTCTGAGAACCGCGTCCCTGGCGCCAAATGCCGCCTGAACGCCATGCTCCAGAATCAGGACCTGGTCGATGACCGACAGAATGCTGGTGCGATGGGCAATCACCACGACAATACCGCCGCGTGCCTTGATCGACAGGATGGCCCGCGACAGGGCCTGCTCCCCCTCGGCATCGAGATTGGAGTTAGGCTCGTCGAGCACCACCAGAAACGGATCGCCGAACAACGCCCGGGCCAGCGCGATCCGCTGGCGCTGCCCCGCCGACAGGTTGAGCCCGCCCTCGCCGACCTGGGTTTGATAGCCTTCGGGTAATTGCAGGATCAGCTCATGCACGCCCGCCAGTTGCGCTGCCGAGACAATGGACCGGTCATCGGCCTGCGGATCCAGCCGCGCGATGTTCTCGGCGACGGTGCCGCTGAACAGCCCGACGCTTTGCGGCAGGTAGCCGATGAGCTTGCCCCTGGACTGCTCGCTCAGCAGCTCCAGGGGTGCACCGTCCAACTTGACCTGGCCACGAGCCGCGGGCCAGGCGCCAACCAGGGCGCGGGCCAGTGACGACTTACCGGAAGCACTCGGCCCCACGACCCCCATCGCGCTCCCCGCCGCGATCGCGAAACTGACGTTCTGCAAGGTCAGGCGCTGGCTGCCCGGTGGTGCGGTAAAGAGGCTGTCGACCTGAAGTGTGCGATGTGCCGCCGGCAATTCGGTCTTGCTCGGCTCCTCGGGAAACAGGGCAAACACTTCGAGCAGCCGCTTCCAGGCCAGATGGGCGGCCAGCAGGCTGCGCCAGGTGGCAATCACCTGCTCGGCCGGTGCCAGGGTTCGCGACACGATGATCGAGGCCGCCACGATGGTGCCGCCGCTCAGGTCGCCCTGGATCACCAGGTAGGCGCCCAGCGCCAGGGAGCCGGACTGGACCAGATGACGCAGGGACTTGGAGATTCCACCGAAAAAAGAGCCGATGTCGACAGTCTGGCGTTGCAGCGTGCTGTAGGTCGAGTGATGTGCCTGCCAGAGCGCCGAGGTACGTTGCGCCATGCCCATGGCCGCCAGCGCCTCGGCATTCTGGTGCGCCTGCTGCCCCAGGTAATTGCGTTTGTTCTGCGCCTCGGCGCAGGCTTGCGCCAATTGTCGGGACTGCCGATCGGTGATGAAGGTCAGCGCCACCAGCACGATGACCAGCCCACTGGTCAGCAGGCCGAACAGTGGGTGAATGTAGAAGCAGACGGCCAAGTACACCGGCATCCAGGGCAAATCAAAAAATGTCACCAGTCCCGGGCCGCCAATGAACCCGCGAATCTGATCCATTTCCTGAGCGGGCTTGAGGGCGTCGCCGGTAATCGCCGTTTTCAGCGATACCCCCGCAATCACCTTGAACACCCGGGGAGACAGGGCCAGATCGAAGGCGGAGGCAATCCGCACCATCAGGCGGGAGCGGACAATATCCAGCAGGCCTGAAAATCCGTACACCCCCAACACCAACAACGCCAGCGCCACCAACGTCGGAATGCTCCGGCTGGGAATGACCCGGTCGTACACTTCCAACATGAACAACGGGCCGGCCAAGGCCAGGATATTGATGACACCGGAAAACAGCGCAGCGCCGATCAGGCTTTTACGCAGGAGGGTTTTCAACGACGCCGAAACGACAGGCGTATTGAGGGCGTGACTTCTCTTCAATTCTTCTTCCGTCCCTGTGAGCTTGCATAGCGTCCATGCAGTCAGAACGAAAGCTCTGCCCTGATGATGCTGATATAACGAAAACTTGACGTCGTTCGTTAGCGCAGGCAGTGCGAGCAAGTTCTGCACCAGCTTGTCGGGGTGCGCGCAGGAAAAGAGTTGCAAACTGAGTCAACGCAACAATCAGGCAAAAAAAATCCGGCGCCCAAGGGCGCCGGATTGGCGAGACACCGAAAAAGCCATCAGGTCATCTGGATGATGGTCTGCATGATGGTGCTCTGGGTGGAGATGGTCTTGGCGTTGGCCTGGTAGTAGCTCTGGCCCTTGATCAGGTCCACCAGTTCATTGGTCAGTTCGACGTTGGAACCCTCCAGGGAGCCGGAAACGATCGAGCCGTTGGTGCCGACTTCACCGCCGTCATAGGCTGGCTGGCCGGAAGCGAAGGTCTGCTTCCAGTTGGTCCCGCCCGAAGGCTGCAGGCCCTGCTCGTTGGTGAAGCTGGCGATCGCCACCTGGCCGATGGCCTTGTGCTGGTTGTTGCTGAAGTTGGCGAAAATGATGCCGGTACCATCAATGCTGATGTCGGTGATCTGGCCAGTGGCATAACCGTCACCAATGATGGCTGCACGGGAGGTGTCGGCGTTGAACTGGGTGGTTTTTGTCCAGTCGGTAAGGATACCGGTAGGGTTGGCACCTGCGCCGTTGGCCGCCCACACACCATTGGTCACCGTACCTGGAACCCAACCGGTAATGGTGATATTGGTCTTGCCGGCGGTGCCACCGATGGAAGTCAGCTTGCCGGAGGAGTCAAAGACCATTGCCACGGGAACAGGGTCGGTTGCCGCAGGCGGAACGGTCGGAGGTACGGTCCCCACAGTGGGCAGCGTACCGTTCGGATTGCGACCGTCAATCAGCGTATAGACGTTCCAGGTGTTGGCACCAGTCTTGACCACATACTGGTCCAGCGAGTGCTTGTTGCCTTGGGAGTCGTAGATGTCGGAGCTGAACGGCTTGGTATAGCTGGCCGTATTCGATGGATCGAACGGCGTGACGGACTGATCGATCACCGCCGACTTGGAGTCCAGGTTGATCGTTGCACCAATCTTGGTGGTGGTCTGTGGCGGCAGGTTCGACACGTCGATACGCAGGTCGGTCAGCACGCCCGGAATGATGTTGCCATTGGAGTCGGCAGCGAAGCCCTGCAGGCGCGCAGTACCATCGGAGTTGGTGACGTAGCCGTCCTTGTCGGTCTTGAAGGTACCGGCGCGGGTGTACATCAGCGAGCCGTTGTCGCTCAGGGTGAAAAAGCCGTTGCCCTGGATACCGAGGTCCAACGCGTTGCCAGTGACGTTCATGCCACCGTTGCCGAAGTTCTGCGAAACGTTGGCCAGGCGCACACCGTTGCCGATGGTCTTGGACGATACACCGAGCTTGGTCGCCGAATAGACGTCTTCGAATTCCGCACGGGACGACTTGAAGCCGGTGGTGTTGACGTTGGCGATGTTGTTGCCGGTGACGTCGAGCTGTTTCTGGGCCGCGTTGAGACCGCTCAAACCGATATTAAAAGACATGCTTCTCTCCTTTGTTTCGCGTTGGTCGGCTCTTACAGGCCAATGGTCTGGACTTTGGACAGAGCGATACTGCCCACGCCCGCCAGGTTGAGCATCATTTCACCGCCGTTCTGCGACAGGCTCACGCTGCTGACAGTGGCCGGCAGGTTGGTGACCAGCGCCGTCGAGTCCGCAGAGCCCTTGAGGTTGGCGGTCGCACTGAAGCTGTAGGTGCCACTGGACAACAGAGTCCCGGAGTCATCCTTGCCATCCCAGACGAAGGGCACGTTACCGGCCGCGGTCTGGGCCCCCAGGTCGATGGTACGGACCACTTTCCCGGTGGAGTCGCTGATCTTGAGCGTGGTTTTGTCGGTGGCACCGGTAACGACCGCGGTGCCGGTAAAGCTCTTGCTGGTATCGACCACCGCCTTGCCGGTCGGCACGATGACCGAACGACCGACCAGCGACGACGCCTGCAGCGCCTGGGACGACTGGAACGCGCTGGCGATGTTGTTGACGCTGCTGTTGAGCGTGGTGATGCCTTCCAGGCTGCTGAACTGGGCCAACTGCGCAACGAAGGCGCTGTTGTCCTGCGGGTCCAGCGGGTTCTGGTTCTTCAGCTGGGTCACCAGCAGCTTCAGGAACGCGTCCTTGCCCAGGGTCTGGCCCCGGATGCGCTGCTGATGGCATTGCCCAGCGAGTCGGTACTGGTCTTGTTCGTCAGTTTGGCGTTGGACGCCGCAAGAATGTCGTTCAGAGTCGAAGAGGTGCTGGTGGAGTCGGTAACGCTCATGTCTGTCGCCCCTTATCACTGACCGAGGGTCAGGACCTTCTGCATCATGGTCTTGGCGGTGTTCATCATTTCCGCGTTGGTCTGGAACGAACGGCTGGCGGAGATCATGTCGGCCATTTCCTCGACGACGTTGACGTTCGGGTAGTAGACATACCCCTTGGCGTCGGCCGCCGGATGGTTCGGCTCGTAGCGCGCTTCCAGGTTGCTCTGGTCCTCGACCACACCCAGCACCTGCACGCCCTGGCCCGCGGCGTTCTGGTCCTCGAACAGCGAATTGCTGCCGCCGGCCTGGCTGTTCTGGAACATGGTGGCGAACACCGGGTGGCGCGCCCGGTAGGTCTTGTCGATGCTCGACGAGACGGTCTCGGCGTTGGCGATGTTACTGGCGACGGTGTTCAGCCGAGTGGTCTGGGCACTCATGCCGCTACCGGCAATATTGAAAACGCTGGCAAGGGACATGGCTTACTCTCCACGCAGGGCCGATACCAGCCCTTTGAATTTACTGTTGAGCAGGGTGAAGCTGGCCTGGAAGTCGACTGCGTTCTGGGCGTAGTTCGATTGCTCGATCTGCGCATCCACGGTGTTCTGGTCGATCGACGGCTGCATCGGGGTGCGGTACTGCAATGCCGCGTCGCCATTGCTCAGCCCCTGGGCTTCGATATGGCGGCTGTTGGTGGTGTTGAGCGCGAAGGTGCCATTCCTGGCCTTTTCGCTCTGCTCGGCGAGCACGGAGGAAAAGTCCATGTCCCGGGCCTTGTAGTTCGGGGTATCGGCGTTGGCGATGTTGTTGGCCAGGACTTCGGCACGCTGGGCACGGAAGCTCAGGGCCTGTTCGTGGATGCCGAGCGCTTTGTCGAAACTGATGCTCATGTCGGGAAACCTTCGAGTGTTGACCTGATCGTCGGAACAGGTTTTTCGTTGACAGAGCTATAGCAAGCCTCATGCCAGTTTCCTCAAGCCCCGTAAATCAAGGCCTTGCCGGATAACTGCCGCCGGCAATGCCAGAAAAGCGGCAAGGCATTTCCGCCGAGCGCCAGCAAAGCGGCAAGACTGGCGGCAAAAAAAAAGCGGGAGCCTTTTGAGCTCCCGCCGGGGGTATTGAACGATTGGCTACTTGGCCTTGTAGATGATGCCCGGACTGCATTGCACCATCTGGTAGTGGTCCGGCAGGCCGTTGAGGGCCTCGGACGCCCCCAGGAACAAGTAACCGCCCGGCTTGAGGCTGCCGTGGATGCGCATCAGGATGTCCTTCTTCACCTCGGCGGAGAAGTAGATCAGCACGTTGCGGCAAAACACGATGTCGAACTTGCCCAGGCTGGCATAGCTGTCCAGCAGGTTGAACGAGCGGAACTCGACCCGGTTGCGGATCGGCGCCTTGACCGCCCAGCGACCCGGCCCCTTGGCATCGAAGTAGCGCTGCAGGCGCTCGGGCGACAGGCCGCGGCCAATCGCCAGGCTGTCGTACTCGCCGGTCTTGCAGTTGGTCAGCATCAGGCTCGACAGGTCGGTGGCGACAATCTGCGCCCCGGCCTTCAACTGGCCCATGTTGGTCCGTTCGAACTCGTCGATCGACATCGAGATCGAGTAGGGCTCCTGCCCCGATGAACAAGCAGCCGACCAGATCCGCAGGCGCTGGCCAGGGCTGGCCTTGATCGCTTCCGGCAAGACCTTGTTCTTGAGCACCTCAAACGGATAGGTGTCACGAAACCACAGGGTTTCGTTGGTCGTCATGGCATCCACCACCTGTTCACGCAAGCCGCTGCGTGGCTGGCTCTGGATCCTCTGGACCAGTTCGCCCAGAGATTTGATGCCATTCTGCTCCATCAGCTTGTTGAGACGGCTGGAAACCAGATATTGCTTGTTTTCACCGAGCAGAATGCCACAGGCCTTTTCCAGGAAGACCCGGAACTGTTCGAAATCCAAATTACCCGTAGACAATGATGCCGCCTCTTAAATCGTCTGTACCGCCGGGGACACGGGTCCCCGGCTGTTATCCTGCAGCCTTGATCCGGTCAACCACCCGGGCCGCCAGGTCATCAGGTCGGAACTTGGCAAGGAAGTCATCGGCACCGACCTTCTTCACCATCGCCTGGTTGAATACCCCTGACAGGGAAGTATGCAGAGTGATGTGCAGCTTTTGCATCCGCGGATCGCTGCGAATCTCAGCAGTGAGGGTATAGCCGTCCATTTCCGGCATTTCAATGTCGGAGATCATCATCAGGAATTCCTCCTCCGGCTTCTTGCCCTCCTCGACCAGCTTGCGCAGATAGTCCAGCGCCTGCCGGCCGTCGTTCAGCGCCACCACCTCGACGCCGACCGTCTGCAGGCAACGCGTGACCTGCTTGCGCGCCACCGACGAATCGTCGACCGTGAGCACCCGCAAGGACACCGCCTTGGTCTGCGTCTCGACATCCACCACGCCCAGGGAAACCGATTCGGACATGGGCGAAACCTCGGCGAGGATCTTCTCCACATCGATGATTTCCACCAACTGGTTGTCGATGCGCGTCACCGCCGTCAGGTAGTGATCGCGCCCGGTCCCCTTGGGTGGCGGATGGATCTCTTCCCAGTTCATGTTGACGATGCGCTCCACCGACTTCACCAAAAACCCCTGGGTCTTGGTGTTGTACTCCGTAATGATCACGAACGGATTACTCTGATCCTTGAGTGCACCGGCCCCCGTGGCCATCGCCAGATCGAGGATCGGGATGGTAGCCCCACGAATGTTCGCCACACCGCACACCACCGGATTGGACTTGGGCATCAAGGTCAGCTTGGGGCATTGCAGCACCTCGCGCACCTTGAACACGTTGATCCCGTAGAGCTGCTGGCCGTCGAGACGGAACAACAGCAGCTCAAGGCGATTCTGCCCCACCAGTTGCGTACGCTGGTTCACCGAATCCATCACACCAGCCATGACTGCCCTCTCTGATCAAAGCCTCATCATCCGACGCCCACTCAGGAACAAACGGCACGAGCCTTGCTTTTTATACCGTTATGAAAGCACAAACGACATTTTTTCGACGCCTGACATCACAGTACCGCAGATTGCTCGCGGTGGTGTCCGTTTTATGCTGCCTGAACCCGAGCAACCCTGCTCTTGCGGAATCGGCGACCCTGCCTGATCAGCTTATCGGCGTGACCCAAGGCTTTCTTGAGTTCACGGTAGAAGACTATCTGGCCACCAGTCAAACCGAAGGGCGCTACGAGATCCAGGTCAACCAGTTGGACCCGCGCCTGCGCATGGCCGCCTGCGACAAGGAATTGACAGCCAGCCTGGAAAGCCCGGCGACACCGATCGGCCGGGTCACGGTGAAAATCCGCTGCGAAGGCAGCTCGCCATGGACCGTGTTCGTCCCGGCCCAGGTCAAGTTGTATCGCGATGTGGTGGTGACCACCCGCCCGCTCAAGCGCGCCGGGATCATCGAGCCAGGCGACGTGGCGTTGCGCGAGCGGGATATCAGCCTGATCAACCAGGGCTTCCTGACGTCACCGGACCAGGCCATCGGGCAGAAACTTGTCCGACCAATGGTCATGGACCAGGTCGTCACCCTGGTCCACCTGGAACAGGCGGAAGTGGTGCGCAAGGGCGATCAGGTGGTCATCAGCGCAACGAGCGGCGGCCTGGTGGTCAAGATGCCGGGCGAAGCCCTCTCCAACGGCGGCCTGAACGAGCAGATCCGGATCAAGAACCTCAATTCGCAGCGGGTCATCAAGGCTCGCGTCACCGCCCCCGGCCAGGTAGAGGTGGCTTTATAGATCGATAAGGCCACCTCGCATTCACTGGCGCCAGGCCGCCACTTTTCCTAAACTGTGGCCCAGACAGGGCTACAGCCTAGATGCAGACTCATTTTCAGATGAGGCTAAAGTTTTTCCGGGTATGGCCGAAAACAAGGCAAGCGTCCAAATACCCAGAGGTTTTTTATCATGGTCATCGATTTCAGTCGTTTGAATAACGCCCCGTCATTGACAGGCAGCACGCGCACCAGCGCCAACAAGGAAGCCGACAGCAGCGGCAAATCCTCGGCGGTGAACAGCCAGACCGAAGCGGTCGGCCAGAGCGGGGAATCGGTACACCTCAGCAATGAGGCTCAGCAGTTGCAAAAGATCACTGACAAGCTGCAGCAGCAGCCCGTAGTCAACAGCGCCCGTGTGGCCGAGTTGAAACAGGCGATCGCGGATGGCAGCTACAAGGTCGACAGCAACCGCGTCGCCAGCAAACTGCTCAACTTCGAAGCCCAGCGCTAGGCACCTGCCGGCGCGAGGCTTTTGGACGCTTAAAACCCAAGGCCAGCCATGCAAGACACCACTCTACTGCAACTGATCACCGAAGATTTTGCTCCAGCTCAAGATCTGCTCGAGCTGTTGCGCGCCGAGTCCCTGGCGCTCCATGGTCGCAACATGGTCGAGCTGGAAGATATTCTGGCGCGCAAGCAGGCGCTGATCATTCTGCTGGAACAGCATGGCCGCAAGCGCAGCCAGATTCTCGCCAGTCTCAACCTGCCCGCCAACCGCTCCGGCCTGGAACAACTGGCGGCACAGTCGAGCGTGGGCGGCGAACTGCTGAGCCAGAGCGAAGAACTCACCCGCATCCTGGCCGATTGCCAGGCCGCCAATGAACTCAATGGGCGCAACATCCAGGTTCAGCAAGCGACGACCGCAAACCAGTTGAAGATCCTGACCGGCGGCGAGCCTCCCGCACTTTATGATGCCCGCGGCTCGACGGCGAGGCTTGCGAAGCAACGCCCGCTGAGTCAGGCTTGAACCCAAACTGCTGCGCGCTCTGTTCAAGGCGCGTAACATGCTGGCAAAATGCTGGCTTTTGCGTGTAGTCGTATTTTGTCTGGAGATTGATGAACCGTGTCCAATGCCCCAAGCGCGGATGATGCTCCGCAGCCACCGAAGGTGCTAACCACGCCTCTGGAAATTTCCGCCAACCTGCGGATGCTGCAGGATAGCCATGACCCGTTGATCATCACGTTCCATGAACGCAGCCAGCGTTTCCAGAGTTTCGTGATCGATGTCGACCGGGATGCGGGCACCCTGGCCCTGGACGAAATGATGCCACGCGACGGTGAACGCTTCCTGGCAGCGGGTGAACCGTTCCGCGTCGAAGGCTTCCACGACGGTGTACGCATCACCTGGGAACAACCCCAGCCAATGACCGTCGACGAGACCAACGGTTGCTACCGTGGCTCGATGCCGGCCGAGGTGGTCTACCATCAGCGTCGCAACGCCTTCCGCGCCGCCCTGAAACTCACCGCACTGGTCAACATCGAACTGGGTGGCGACAAGCTCAAGGCACCGATCAACGGCAAACTGCTGGATATCTCCGCCAGCGGCTGCAAGCTGCGCTTCGACGGCGATATTTCCGATCGCCTGCAACTGGGCCAGGTCTACGAGCGTTTTATCGCCGCCCTGCCCTTCGGCCCCATGACCGCTCCGGTGGAACTGCGCCATCTGCACTTCGAGGAAAGGATCAACACCACCTTCGCCGGCGTACGCTTCCACAACATGAGCGGCCTGGTACAACGCCAGGTCGAGCGCTTCGTCTACCAACTGCAACGTGAAGCACGGCGTTTCGACAAGGACGACGACTACTGAGTCTGACGCTGCCTTCACCCACAAAAAACGGGCCACCTGATAAGGGCGGCCCGTTTTTTTATCGACACTGTCAGTTGCTCGACTTATGCGCCGGCTCAGGGTCGGACTCGTCCACTTCGGCAACAGCCTCTGCCGCCGGCTCGGTGGACGCGACATCCGCGACCGATGGCGCTGCCGCCGGGTTGTCGCACATCTGGTCCAGCACCACCTGTTCGTCGACCCGCGGGTCGAGCGCCGCGCCGAGGGGCGACATGGCCTCCGGCATGACCACGTGCTGCAACGGCGCATCCTCGACCTGATGCAGATTGGTCACCGCCTTGGGTCGGATGCGCAGCACCAGGATGAGCGCGAAGAAGCTGAAGAACGCATAGAGCATCTGGCTGCCGAACAGCTTCATCAGCACGCCCGCCGCCAGCGGCCCGATGCTCGCGCCGACGCCATAGGTCACCAGCAGCATGGCGGTCAGCGAGACCCGCCGATCCCCCTCGATATGGTCGTTGGAGAACGCCACCGCCAACGGATACAGACAGAACTGCAGCAACGACACCATGAACCCGACGACGAACAGCACCTCCAATGGAGCCGTGGAGAATATCGCCAGCGGCAGGGACGTCAGCATCAACAGCATGGCGACACTGCGGATCAGCACCGCCCGGTCATAGCGGTCGGAAAGCCAGCCCAGGGGCCACTGCACGAGAAAGCCGGCAAAGATGCAACTCCCCATGAACAGACCGACCTGCTCGGTGGAAAGCCCCTGCTGGGAAGCGTAGAGCGGCGCCAGACCGTAGAACGAGCCGACGATGATCCCCGCGCCCAGCACCGTGGTCAGCGACTGCGGCACACGCTTCATGAAGAAACGCGGCTCCAGCGGCGCCGGATGCAAGGGGGCCGGGTGAATCCGCCGGGTCATGGCCACCGGCACCAGGCACAATGCGAAGCACAGTGCGACCAGCATCAGCAACTCGGGACCGAGGGCAGGATGCATGACCAGGATCAGTTGCCCAAGCACCAGTCCGAGATAGGACGCGATCATGTAGCCACTGAAGACCACGCCACGCTGCCTGGCCTCGGCCTGTTCGTTGAGCCAACTCTCGATGACCATGTACTGGCACATCATTCCGAGGCCGACGATCATCCGCAGCAACAGCCAGGCCGGCAACCAGTTGACCAGTCCATGGCCCAGCACCGCCGCACCGACGATCCCGGCACATGTGGCATAGGCGCGGATGTGCCCGACACGGGCGATCAGCCGGTGGCCGATCTTGCCGCCCAGCACCAGGCCGAAGTAGTTGGCCGCCATCAGGGCGCCCACCCACAGGCCGTCGACATGGTCGGCCGCCAGACGCAGGGCAAGGTAGGTACTCAGAAGGCCCGAACCGATCAGCATCATCAGCGAGGCAAAATAAAGCGCTCTAAAGGATTTCCAGATTTGGCGCATTGACGTTCCTGGCGGCTCTTTGAATGAGGTTTCGGGCTACCCGGAAGATAGCCCGAAGCGGGAGTTACGTCTAAGCCTGGGCCGCCAGAACACGGCGTTCCCAGGGGCTGATTTCATCGAGGAAGCTGGTCAGCTCCATGGTTTTCGACGCGATATAGCCTTCGATGAACTCGCTGCCGAACAGCTCCCTGGCCAGCTGGCTGCACTTGAGGCGCTCCAGTGCCGCGTGCAGGGTGCATGGCAGCGACAGGGCGTCCGGCACCTCGAACTCGCCCTGAATGGCCGGCGTCGGCTCCAGCTCATGCTCGATACCGTAAAGGCCCGCGGCCAGGCTGGCCGCAATCGCCAGGTACGGGTTGGCATCCGCTCCCGGCAGGCGGTTTTCCACACGCCGTGCCACGGGCGAACTGGCCGGAATCCGCAGGCCGGCCGCGCGGTTGTCATGGGACCAGCAGGCGTTGTTGGGCGACGCATACGGATGGCACAGGCGCTGGTAGGAGTTGACGTTCGGCGCGAACAGCGCAGTGAAATCCGCCATGCACGCCTGCTGCCCGCCGATGAAATGATGAAACATCGCGGTAGGCTCGCCGGCGGCATCACTGAAGACATTTTTCCCGCTGCCGATGTCCACCAGGCTCTGGTGGATATGCATCGAACTGCCCGGGGTCTTCGCCAACGGCTTGGCCATGCATACCACGCTCAAGCCATGCTTGAGCGCCACTTCCTTGAGCAGATGCTTGAACAGGAAGGTCTGGTCGGCCAACAACAGCGGATCACCGTGCAACAGGTTGATCTCGAACTGGCTGACGCCCATCTCGTGCATGAAGGTATCGCGCGGCAGGCCCAGCGCCGCCATGCTTGCATAGACCTCGCTGAAGAACGGCCGCAAACCATTGTTGGAACTGACGCTGAAGGCCGAATGCCCCTCCTCGCGCCGCCCGTCGAGGCCGACAGGCGGCTGGAACGGCTGAGTCGGATCGGTATTGGGCGCGAAGACGAAGAACTCCAGTTCGGTCGCCACCACTGGCGCCAGGCCACGTGCCGCATAGCGAGCGATGATCGCCTTGAGCTGGCCACGGGTCGACAGGCAGGAGCTTTCCCCGGTCAATTCGTCCGCGTCACAGATCGCCAATGCACGGGGTTGCTGACTCCACGGCAGGCGGTGGATCTGCCGCGGGTCGGCCGTCAGGGCCAGGTCGCCATCATCGCTGCCGTAGAAACGCGCCGGTGGATAGCCGCCCATGATGCACTGCAGCAGCACCCCGCGCGCCAGTTGCAAACGTCGCCCCTCCAGGAAACCCTCGGCGGTCATCACCTTGCCCCGCGGCACGCCATTGAGGTCAGGCGTGACACATTCAATCTCATCAATGCCGGTCAATCGCTGCGCGAGCGAGTTCTGGCCTTCGCTAGTCATGACTCAATCCTTGTTTTTATAGAAGCCGCGAACGGCGCCCCGTACAAAATACGCACCAGCTGTTCGGGATTTCAAGCAGGGACGAGGAAAAAGCCTGACTCAGGGAAGATAGAGACTGAACAGCGCACCACCCAGGGTACCGCCGTTGCTGAGTTCGATACGCCCGCGTACGCCGTTGCGCTCGTGCAACGCAGCGATCCTTGCGGCGAAATACAGGCCCAGGCCGGTACTGCCCGTGGTCGGATTGATGCCCTGTACATAATCCATCTGGCGTTCAAGCATCTGCGCCGGGAAGCCGGGACCATCGTCATTGATGCTCAGCACCAGTTGCTCGTTTTCCTCGCGGACATTGATCAGCAAGGCATGGCAAGCGAAACGAATGGCATTGGTGACGATATTGCCCACCACCGAACCGATCAGCTCGCGATCGAAAAAGCCCAGCGGGCTGAAGTCGTCGACTTCATAACTGGCAACGATGCCACGACTGTTCAGGACCTCCTGACGGCACGCCAGTTGCGCGCCGATGAAGTCATCCATGTCGTGATAATCGGGCCGCAACGGCAACTGGTTGACGCCCAGCTTGTACAACCCCAGCAACTGCACCAGCATGCTGTTGAGGTGCGCGAACTCATACTCGATCACCGCACGCTCGGGGTTCTCCCGCTGCGCCGCGGGCAGGTGGCTCTGCCACTGGCCATGGGCCTGGATCAGCATCGCCAGCGAGTTTTTCATGTCATGCACGGTCGAGGCGATCACCGTGGAGAAATCCAGCCCCTGGTCCTTGTCGCTCATTCGCCAAACGCCCGGCTGCGCAATTTCTGATACCTCTCATAACGTGGATCGCTGTCCGGCATCTTGCCGACCATTTTCAGGCAGGCCCGGCACTCTTCGAGGATTGCCGCATCGGAAGTCTTCTGGGCGGTCACCAGCAGGGCCTGCGCGGCATTGAGGGCGATACTGATATTTTTCGGCTGCAGGGCCAGCGCCTTGCGGAACAGTGCCTGCGCTTCCTCCAGGTTGCCGCTCTTGTAGCTGCGCACGCCCTGGACGTTGAGGTCGATGGCGGCCTTGCCGCTGCCGAGAATCTCCGGGTCATCGGTCAGCTTGGCGATGCCTTTCATCACCGCCGGGTCGTCACCATAGATCTCCACGCAGTTCTTGAGCATCGAGGCACCGGCCTCGGCCTGCCCCAGTTGCTGCAGTTGCTTGGCCACCAGCAAGGCGGCGTCGGCACTCAGAAAGTTCTCCATACCCTCCAGGCGTGCCATCGCCTGCTCGGTGAGCTTGTCGGCGGTTTCGGCATCGTTGAGCAGCAGGCTGGTGGCCTTCATCAGCCGGGCACGCACCTGCAACCCTGGATCGTTGGCGTTTTCCTTGGCGACTGTGCTGAGTGTCTGGTTGATCTCCAGCCGCGTACGTGTGTCCAGCCCACGCTCGCTGCCCTTGCTGATCAACGCGTGAGCCAGGCCCAGATTGCTTTCCGGATCCTTGTAACGCGATTGCTCGCCCTGGGCGACAGCCTGGCGATAGGCCCGGGAAGCCCCCTCGAAATCCTCGTTGGCCAAGGCCAGCTTGCCCAGCAATGACTGCCGACGTACGGCCAATGGAGACAGGCGCACGGCCTCTTCCAGCACGCTCTGGGCACGTCGGGTTTCCCCCTGCTGGACCAGCACATCGGCGAGCCCGTCGTAGAGGGCTGGCATCATCGGGAATGCCTTGAGTGCGGTTTCGTACAATTCCTTGGCCTGAGTCATCTGACCACGCTTGTAGAGCAGTTGCCCCAGCATGGCATAAGCCCATGGCAGCGGGCGATCATTGAGGATGCCATTGAGGAAGCGTTCCAGCGGCTCATTCTGGCCGAGGGCACGCATTGCATCGGCACGATAACGCAGACACAGCGGGGCGAAACGGGTGTCCTGCTGGGTGAGCCGGGTACAGGCGGCCAACACTTCGGCCGGTTTGTCACGGTCGAGCGCCTGCATGATCGGCTTGAGCAGGTTCTTGCGCTGGACCAGCTTTTCCAGGCGCTGGGCCAGGCTGGCGCGGTTGAACGGTTTGGTCAGATAGGCGTCAGGCTCGTGCTCCAGGGCACTGAGGACCATGGCCTGGCTGCTTTCGGCGGTGACCATGACAAAGATGCTTTCATGGCTGATCAGCTTGTCGACCATCAGGTCTTCGAGAACCTGCTGACCATTCTTGCGGCCATCGCCAAGGTGGTAATCGTGCAGGATGAAGTCGTAGCGCTTCTGCGCGCACATGCGCAACGCCTGTTCTCCGGTGTCGGCGGTGTCCACTTCCTTGACGCCCAACTCCCGCAGCATGGACCTGACTGAACTGCGAAAATCGGAGAAATCGTCGACGATCAGAAAGCTTTTTTGGTGATACGCCAGCATCGAGATTCCTGTCATGGGAAATAGAAGAGGGCCCGAAGGCTATTGCAAGCACGGACCCACTTCACTGTCGCTTTCGCGAGCAGATAATAACTAAAGGCAAACTGCCACTAATCGATTTTACACCAACCTGTCATCGCATTGAGTGGCCCCGGCCTGATATTCAATCCAAGGGTAGCCGATGTACAGGTGGTGCTTTCCATCAAGTGACGCAAGACACAAGGCCCTTTGCGCAACTCATAGCCATCGCTAGTCAGGATATCGCCCGCAGTTGGCCAAACCTGAGGGTTGCCCGGTATCGAAGGAAAAAAAAGCATGCAGGGCTGCTGAGCTTCATCCGACACACGGCTCTCTCAGGCGGCGGCGGACCCGATGCCGACTGGTGGCCAGAGCAAACGCAGGGCTGGCTGGCAGCCTTGGGAGATTCTCAACCGCTGAAAAGACAAAACCCCTACCTGCCTGCGCAGATAGGGGTTTTGGAATTTAATCTTGACGATGACCTACTCTCACATGGGGAAACCCCACACTACCATCGGCGATGCATCGTTTCACTTCTGAGTTCGGGATGGGATCAGGTGGTTCCAATGCTCTATGGTCGTCAAGAAATTCGGTAGCCAGCTCGTTGCCTGGGCAACGCTCCAGCGAATCGGGTACGTGACAGTCTTTGGTGTTTTGTGCGTGGCAAACTTTCGGTTCACTTCGTCTTCATACACCGCAATCTGCTCATTCGACGCAAATTGCTTGGGTGTTATATGGTCAAGCCTCACGGGCAATTAGTATGGGTTAGCTCAACGCCTCACAGCGCTTACACACCCCACCTATCAACGTCGTAGTCTTCGACGGCCCTTCAGGGAACTCAAGGTTCCAGTGAGATCTCATCTTGAGGCAAGTTTCCCGCTTAGATGCTTTCAGCGGTTATCTTTTCCGAACATAGCTACCCGGCAATGCCACTGGCGTGACAACCGGAACACCAGAGGTTCGTCCACTCCGGTCCTCTCGTACTAGGAGCAGCCCCTCTCAAATCTCAAACGTCCACGGCAGATAGGGACCGAACTGTCTCACGACGTTCTAAACCCAGCTCGCGTACCACTTTAAATGGCGAACAGCCATACCCTTGGGACCGGCTTCAGCCCCAGGATGTGATGAGCCGACATCGAGGTGCCAAACACCGCCGTCGATATGAACTCTTGGGCGGTATCAGCCTGTTATCCCCGGAGTACCTTTTATCCGTTGAGCGATGGCCCTTCCATACAGAACCACCGGATCACTAAGACCTACTTTCGTACCTGCTCGACGTGTCTGTCTCGCAGTCAAGCGCGCTTTTGCCTTTATACTCTGCGACCGATTTCCGACCGGTCTGAGCGCACCTTCGTACTCCTCCGTTACTCTTTAGGAGGAGACCGCCCCAGTCAAACTACCCACCATACACTGTCCTCGATCCGGATAACGGACCTGAGTTAGAACCTCAAAGTTGCCAGGGTGGTATTTCAAGAATGGCTCCACGCAAACTGGCGTTCACGCTTCAAAGCCTCCCACCTATCCTACACAAGCAAATTCAAAGTCCAGTGCAAAGCTATAGTAAAGGTTCACGGGGTCTTTCCGTCTAGCCGCGGATACACTGCATCTTCACAGCGATTTCAATTTCACTGAGTCTCGGGTGGAGACAGCGCCGCCATCGTTACGCCATTCGTGCAGGTCGGAACTTACCCGACAAGGAATTTCGCTACCTTAGGACCGTTATAGTTACGGCCGCCGTTTACCGGGGCTTCGATCAAGAGCTTCGCTTTCGCTAACCCCATCAATTAACCTTCCGGCACCGGGCAGGCGTCACACCCTATACGTCCACTTTCGTGTTTGCAGAGTGCTGTGTTTTTAATAAACAGTCGCAGCGGCCTGGTATCTTCGACCGGCATGGGCTTACGGAGCAAGTCCTTCACCCTCACCGGCGCACCTTCTCCCGAAGTTACGGTGCCATTTTGCCTAGTTCCTTCACCCGAGTTCTCTCAAGCGCCTTGGTATTCTCTACCTAACCACCTGTGTCGGTTTGGGGTACGGTTCCTGGTTATCTGAAGCTTAGAAGCTTTTCTTGGAAGCATGGCATCAACCACTTCGCGTCCTAAAGGACACTCGTCATCAGCTCTCGGCCTTAAGATCCCGGATTTACCTAAGATCTCAGCCTACCACCTTAAACTTGGACAACCAACGCCAAGCTGGCCTAGCCTTCTCCGTCCCTCCATCGCAATAACCAGAAGTACAGGAATATTAACCTGTTTTCCATCGACTACGCTTTTCAGCCTCGCCTTAGGGACCGACTAACCCTGCGTCGATTAACGTTGCGCAGGAAACCTTGGTCTTTCGGCGTGGGTGTTTTTCACACCCATTGTCGTTACTCATGTCAGCATTCGCACTTCTGATACCTCCAGCAAGCTTCTCAACTCACCTTCACAGGCTTACAGAACGCTCCTCTACCGCGTCACTTGCGTGACACCCGTAGCTTCGGTGCATGGTTTGAGCCCCGTTACATCTTCCGCGCAGGCCGACTCGACTAGTGAGCTATTACGCTTTCTTTAAAGGATGGCTGCTTCTAAGCCAACCTCCTAGCTGTCTAAGCCTTCCCACATCGTTTCCCACTTAACCATGACTTTGGGACCTTAGCTGACGGTCTGGGTTGTTTCCCTTTTCACGACGGACGTTAGCACCCGCCGTGTGTCTCCCACGCTCGGCACTTCCAGGTATTCGGAGTTTGCATCGGTTTGGTAAGTCGGGATGACCCCCTAGCCGAAACAGTGCTCTACCCCCTGGAGTGATACGTGAGGCGCTACCTAAATAGCTTTCGAGGAGAACCAGCTATCTCCGAGCTTGATTAGCCTTTCACTCCGATCCACAGGTCATCCGCTAACTTTTCAACGGTAGTCGGTTCGGTCCTCCAGTCAGTGTTACCTAACCTTCAACCTGCCCATGGATAGATCGCCCGGTTTCGGGTCTATACCCAGCGACTAAACGCCCTATTAAGACTCGCTTTCGCTACGCCTCCCCTATTCGGTTAAGCTCGCCACTGAATATAAGTCGCTGACCCATTATACAAAAGGTACGCAGTCACAGAACAAAGTCTGCTCCCACTGCTTGTACGCATACGGTTTCAGGATCTATTTCACTCCCCTCTCCGGGGTTCTTTTCGCCTTTCCCTCACGGTACTAGTTCACTAT
>NZ_AP024344.1:5487500-6035000 GCF_055390395.1 Pseudomonas sp. Tof1
CTTGGCTCAGCATACTCAAATGACTCATTTGATTTCTCGCATGGCCACTTGTGTTGCTGATAATCTAGTGACTATTCAGCCTGACACCACAAGCACCCACACGAATTGCTTGATTCAGTTGTTAAAGAGCGTTTGGCGAGCTGTTCGCTCAACCGAGGCGCGCATTCTACAGCAGCCTCATTTGCTGTCAAGTGATTATTTTCAGAAGCTTTCAGAATTTCTTCTTCAACTTCAACCACTTGCGCTTCCGATCTCTCGTTAGCGGGAGGCGAATTCTACAGCGTTACACGCTGCTGTCAACACCTCTTTTACAGCTTCTTCCGTGCTTCGATGATTTGAAGCTGCGCCGCCTGAAACAAGATAACTCGTTGAATCTCAAGGAGTTTTCCGCTCGAACTGCGCCGGAAGTGGGGCGCATTATAGGCCCCTGGGAATGAGCGTCAACCGTTATTTTCAGATTTCTGTCATAAAGGTCAAAACCGCCAATCCAAAGCCCGCTCGCTGCTGCAGGAGGGAGGAGCCTGGGTGTTGTGTCATGTGCAGGCCCCTATTAAAAGGCAAAAGCGGAACAGCCCCCCCCAAACAAGCAGAAGGCCGGCCCACCTCCTGCCATCAAACGATCTTCAGTGCCTTCAGGATAACCAGCGACTTATCGCCAAATGCCTCGGCCTGGGCCAGCAACTCCGCAGTATTCTCTTCGGCAGTGGTAAGGGCCCGTCCATCCTTGACGATCCCCTCCCCCTGGGAACTGATGATGCCCCACGCAAACTGCGCCCACTCAGCAGGGTGTTTTTTACCCTGCATGATCGATATCAGGAACAGTTGCCCGAAACGACTGATCGACACGCCACCTCCCGTCACCGGGCTAGCCAGGGTCGATATCGGGTTGTTGAACAGCGAACGTTTGCACAGATGCAGGTTCAGAGCACTGCAATTGGCCTGCACCAGCTTTTCGGCAGCCTCGCTCTGGCAGGGTGCCGCCACCCCCATGCCGACCAGTACCGTTACCGCCTGCTCCAGGTCGCCATAGGCCATCGAAGGCACAGCCCCCAACAACTGCCGCAAGGTTTTCGGCGCATAGGCCTTCGCCGCCAGCGCTTCGAGCACAGGGCCGTATATCTCTGACTGCAATGTCGCTTCACCGGCCGGCCCCTTGACGCTACCCGGAACGGTCTCCGCTGCCTGCAACAGGACAAAGCGGGTATTGAGCATACCCTCGCGCTGCTCTGCAGCAGACAATCTGATAGCGCCGCGCTGGTACAGATCCCGACGGAAATGCTGATTGACGAAATAGTCACGCGCCTGCTCGCGCATGACCGGCTGCTCGATCCCTTCCAGGAAATCCATGCCTTCACCGGTCAGGTTGAGCGGATCCACCGAGTCGAGTGGCACGGCTGTCGTGGCATAGTCGAGCTTGGCCGCAGACAGGGCATCCACCACATCGGTGAAATACATGCAGTTCCAGTCGCGGTTGAAATATTCATGGGCAACATACTGGCGATTCTGCCCCTTGACGCCCTGCAACTTGGCAACGACGTTCGGAGCCGCCTCGGCGTACAGGGGATTTGCCGCCAACAACGCCTCAGAGAATTGCAGCGCTGCATCTATACGTTCGGCCGGCAGCATCGAGGCATTGGAGGCAAATCGGTCGTGGAGACGGAACAACTGGCGCAACGGCGCCGACGGCGACCACCCCGGAAAACAGTTGTAGCTGACATACAGCAGCCCACCTGGCTTGAGATACCGCCGGGCGAACTCGACAATCAACTTCTGATTATCGCGACTGACCCAGGTCCAGATGCCATGCAGGCTGATACTGTCGAACTGCGGCAGGTCATCGCGTGCCAGCAACTGCTCGAAGCTGTCGTCATACAGCCGGGCATTGCTACCGCTGGCCACTGCCAAGGTATTGGCATGCGCAGCCTGTGCCGGATGAAAATCGTTACCGACATAACATCCCGGGTTGGCCGCCGCATGAATATTGATCGACACACCCTGACCAAAGCCCAGCTCACAATGATAGGCACTTGCACTCTCCAGGGTTGCGAAACCACGCAACAACAAGCAGTAGCGCTGGAAGACGGGGTTGATCTCCCGGCTATAGCTGTAGGTGTACCCCTCATCGGTGAAATAACCGTCGTTCCACGCTTCACTCATAGCCTGCTTCCTTCCTGGCAGTCGAGAACAGAAAACTCCTTCTATATAAGAGGTAGCCGCTACACATCACAAGCAGAACGATCAGAGTATCGCTCCCACGGATGTCAGTCATAGCGACCAGGGACTGTAAGAAATGTTTTCGAGCGAAGGCCAGGCAAGGCGAAAACCGGCGAACAAGCACACACTGGCCCCTAACCCGGCCGGCCGCTATCCTCTCGGGGCGAACGGCCAAAAAAAGCCTTGTAGGCGCGACTGAACGCCGCCTCCGACTCATAGCCAATCGCGAAGCCGATCTCGCCGATTCGGCTGTCATGTTTCGACAACATCGTTTTCGCCAACGTGAGCCGCCATTCATTCTGGTAACGCAGCGGCGAGCGCCCAACCAATGCGCTGAACCGATCACAGAAATTGGAGCGCGACATGCCAGCAACCTCCGCCAGCGCGTCAATGCGCCATTGTTGCCCGGGACTTCCGTGAATAGCCCTGAGCGCACGGGCTATACGCGCATCCGATAGGCCACCCAGCCAGCCTGAAGCGGCGTTCTGTTGGACCCATGTTCGCAACATGCGGATAACGGTAAGGTCGATAAGGCGCGAAACCATCAGCGCACCGCCAGGTTGAGTGTCATTGGCTTCGAGCAACATGAAATGCAGGATGCCTTCAGCCCAGGCCACAGCTTCGGCTTTGCGGATATGGATCAATCGGGGCAGGGCAAACAGCATGGCCTGGAAACTGCTCGCATCGAACCAGAATCGGCAGATCACCACGGCCACAGCCCCCTTGCTGGCCATGATCCTTACCCCGGAGGAATCATGAGGAAGCAGAATGAGATCGCCCTGCTCCAGCGTCGCGATCGCCTGCCCCCCTTCCTCGAGCTGTAACTCTCCGCTCTGCAGCACGCAAATGTGCGCACTCTTCTCATCAAGGTCGAGGCATTGCCCACTCGCCAAGACGCAGGAATAGACCCGGTCCCCGGTCAGACGAATCTGCGCAAGCACCTGGGACAGCAGATCGCCCGTGGCCAGGCCCTCCAGTTGCATTTCCGGATGAATGATCAAGTTTTCGCGGGGATTCATCATGTCTGGCCGGCCGCGCCTTTATTAAGCTGCCCCGGAATCATAACGCGCTGACGCAACTGAAACGAAGTCCTCCAACGCTGGCCGTTTATGCACATCGTCCAATCACGTGGAAAAATCAAATGTCTGGAATCTCCCCCCTCGGCTGGATACACACGCTTGGCAGCCTGCCTGCCATCCCACTGGCAATCCACATGTTCATCCGCCACGGCCGTATCGTCCCTCGTTCCACGCCCGGACTGCTCTATTTGGCGTCGATGCTGATCGGCGGCTTCACTGTCTTCCTGGTCGCTCATCAACCCGTCAGTAAAATCGTGGGCGTCATCACGATTGCATTGCTGCTGGCCGGCTATGGCGTTGGCAGCATCAACTGGCTGGGACGGGCCCGCAATTATCTGGAAACCATTTTCCTGAGCCTGACCGCGTTTTTCCTGATGCTACCCACCGTCTCCGAAACGCTGCGCCGAGTGCCAGACGGACATCCGTTCGTCACCGATCTGAAATCGCCGATACTGCTGGGAGCCCAGGGTGCCATCGCTGTAGTGCTGGTTGTGGGACTGAGCGCACAAATGATTTATCTGCGCAGGAGAGGGGGAAACTTTGCCTAGCGCGCACCGGGAGGCGCCGTGCAGGCAATTCAGGCTTGGCGTGCAGGCTGCGAGACTGTGTTGATGGTGTCCCAGGGCAGGTTCGAACTGCCAACCTTCCCCTTAGGAGGGGGATGCTCTATCCAATTGAGCTACTGAGACAACGAGCGTCTACCCGAACAGGCGACGCGACGGACGGCGTGCATGTTAACGGGCACGCCGGCGTTTGTCATGTCATCCATGGGCTTTTTAACGGTAAGTCGCCCCTATGGGTACCACAAGACACTGTCGCCACTGATAGCAGGGACATCACCTTACCTCTCACGCTCGTCGGTCGGAAAAGGCCCTGGCTGCCCCGCTTCGGACCGTTCGTCCACTAGAAAATCAGCCATTTGCCACTATCCTTCAACAATAGAGGCAAAAGGCCAGATCACCGCGTAGCATATGCGGCTGGAAGGCTCGTAGCCTTCAGACTGGCTTGGGATGGCCGATCAGAGCACCGCACCGGCAAAAACTTTCAAACCAGTGCGCATTTCTGATAATTGGTGCTGGCATATCGCCTTTATCCAGTTCAATATTTGTCACAGAATTGACGCCAATGATCTGGCAAATTTGAGGCATGATGCGGGCCTCATCTCAATTCAGGTTGAACATTTGGCAAAGCATGCTGTCCTACTGACATCCTGCGGCCAATTCCGAGAACCGCTCCCCTGAACTAACCGGTTTAAAACTATGCGCCCATTGAAACAGGCAATTTATTCCAGCCGTACAGCTGACAAATTCGTCGTGCGTCTGCCCGATGGAATGCGGGAACGCATCGCCGACGTGGCTCGTAACCACCACCGCAGCATGAATTCCGAGATCATTGCACGCCTGGAGCAGAGTCTTATTCAGGAAGGTGCCTTGGGCGACGAGCTCAGCATGCGTCTGGACAGCCCGGAGCTGTCCCTGCATGAGCGCGAGCTGCTGCAACGCTTCCGTCAATTGTCCCATCGTCAGCAGAATGCCCTGGTGTCGCTGATTGCACACGACGCCGAAATGGCCGCAGACGCCAGCTGATTCATCCCTGAAAGCTCAAGCCAGCCTCGTGCTGGCTTTTTTTTGCGTCAAATTCGGGAAGGTCCCGGGAAAAGCCCGGGAACCTGGAGAGGTGGCGCAACCAGAAGGCCGCGCCCGGAGACTCAGAGCAGGAAAAGTGTCGCCAACCCGAGGAAGATGAAGAAGCCGCCACTGTCGGTCATGGCAGTGATCATGACGCTGGAGCCCATCGCCGGATCGCGCCCCAGACGCGCCAGCGTCATGGGAATAAGCACCCCCATCAAGGCCGCCAGCAACAGGTTCAGCGTCATTGCGGCCGTCATGACCACCCCCAGCGACCAACTGCCATACAGCACATAGGCCACGACGCCGATCACGCCCCCCCAGATCAGACCGTTGAGCAGCGCCACCGCCAACTCCTTGCGCATCAGCCGCGAGGTATTGCCGGTACTGACCTGGTCCAGGGCCATCGCACGCACAATCATGGTGATGGTCTGGTTACCGGAGTTGCCACCAATCCCCGCAACGATAGGCATCAACGCAGCCAGCGCCACCAGCTTCTCGATAGAACCCTCGAAAAGACCGATCACCCGCGAGGCGATGAAGGCGGTGATCAGGTTGATCGCCAACCACGCCCAGCGGTTACGCAAGGACTTCCAGACCGAGGCGAAGATGTCTTCCTCTTCCCGCAGACCCGCCATGCTGAGGACTTCGCTCTCACTCTCCTCACGAATCAGGTCGACCATCTCGTCAATGGTCAAACGGCCGATCAGCTTGCCGTTCTTGTCGACCACCGGTGCCGAAATCAGGTCATAACGCTCGAAGGCCTGCGCCGCGTCATAGGCATCCTCATCCGGGTGAAAACTGACCGGATCACTGGCCATGACATCGGCCACCTGCTTTTCGGGATCATTGACCAGCAACCGCTTGATCGGCAGCACGCCCTTGAGCACGCCGTCATAGTCCACGACAAACAGCTTGTCGGTGTGCCCCGGCAGCTCCTTGAGCCGGCGCAGGTAACGCAATACGACTTCCAGGCTGACGTCTTCACGGATGGTGACCATCTCGAAGTCCATCAGCGCGCCGACCTGCTCCTCGTCATAGGACAACGCGGAGCGAACGCGCTCACGCTGCTGACCGTCGAGAGCTTCCATCAGCTCATGCACGACGTCCCGTGGCAGTTCGGGCGCCAGGTCGGCGAGTTCGTCGGCATCCATCTCCTTGGCCGCGGCCAGGAGTTCGTGATCGTCCATGTCGGCGATCAGCGTTTCACGAACAGCGTCGGATACTTCGAGCAGAATGTCGCCGTCGCGCTCGGCCTTGACCAGTTGCCAGACCGTCAGGCGATCATCCAGGGGCAAGGCTTCAAGAATATGAGCGACGTCAGCGGAGTGCAGATCATCGAGCTTGCGCTGCAGCTCGACGAGATTCTGCCGGTGGACCAGGTTCTCCACCCGATCCTGATGATGACCTTCCTGACGATGGGTCAGGTCCTCGACCACCCGCTGACGATGCAGCAGCTCGACGACTTGAGCCAGGCGGTCCTGCAAGCTTTCTTGAGATTTCTTTACTTCGATTTCGGTCATAGGCGAACTCCACTCCCAGCAGTGGAACACGCCGGAAGGATCAATCAGTCAATTCTTGATTGGTAAAGCGAAATACTGAGTAACTACTGGGTAAGTCCATGGAGGTTTTCCACAAGCCCCGGCGGGGCTGACGGGCGCAATCATACACTGCCTTAGACGCTTTAACGGCAAAAATCTTGGCAAGAACAAGCGCTTGCGAGAAAAGCCGGACATTCTTCAGCTGCTTTTGAATTCGACGACGCATCCCGAAAAGAAAACACACGCCCGCTGTAAAAGCCCGCAACTAGGCTTTAGCAACGACCGTCATGGAGGACCCTCGATGCCACCAAGAACCTGCTACCTGCTGATCCCCCTGGCGCTTTACCAGCCTCCCGGCGCGAGCGCCGCGATGGTGCAGCGTTGCGAAGACGCCAGCGGCCACATCACCTTCACCACACTGGGCTGCCCGCACGACGCCCACCTGCGAACGCAACGCGCAGACAATCACGCGCCCGGCAGCAAGCCCCTGCCCACCAGACAGCAACCGGCATCCCGGGAAATCTCTCCAACGCCCCGGGAGCTGATCGTAGTGGGCGAACATGAAGATGGATGTGGCAACCTGCTGGATGCACGCTCACGACGCCAGGCTGTCATCCAGCAACAGGTGCGCCCCGGCATGAATCGCCAGGAAGTGGAAAGCGCCCTGGGCAAGCCGGACAAGATAAGTACAAATAACAGCACCACGCGCTATTACTACAACCTGAAAAAAGGTCGCAGCAGCCTGGTGCAGTTCGATGAAAGAGGATGCGTCAAACGCTAGAAAGCAAGAAGCCCGCAACATGTGCGGGCTTCTTGGTGTATGGTGCACTCGACAGGATTCGAACCTGTGACCGCTCGGTTCGTAGCCGAGTACTCTATCCAGCTGAGCTACGAGTGCATTTTGTGTTTTTAGACCAGACCACAACTGGTTGAAGCCACGTAATCCGTATTGCTACCGATGACGCTTAAATGGTGCACTCGACAGGATTCGAACCTGTGACCGCTCGGTTCGTAGCCGAGTACTCTATCCAGCTGAGCTACGAGTGCATTTGTTGCCGCGCATTATAGGTCGTCAAATCTTTTTGTAAAGCACTTTTTCTAGTAATTTCAACAACTTACAGAAGAAGCCAGATCGTAACGCACTAAGCAAATAATGGCGGAGAACGGGGGATTCGAACCCCCGACACCCTTTTGAGGTGTACTCCCTTAGCAGGGGAGCGCCTTCGGCCACTCGGCCAGCTCTCCGCAACACGGGGCGTATATTAACCAGCTTTTTCCCCGTTTGCAAACAAAAAAAACGAGAAAAATTAATGGCTTGGTTCTTCGTCCTTCTCTTTCTTGATCCGCAGGTAGATTTCCTCACGGTGGACGGCCACTTCCTTGGGGGCGCTGACACCAATACGCACTTGATTTCCTTTGACGCCGAGCACGGTCACAGTGATTTCGCCATCACCAATGATCAGGCTTTCTGCGCACCGACGAGTCAGAATCAACATACCTATCTCCTCACGCATTTCAGTTCAGGGACAACACAGTCTGCAAAAAAAAGGGCTTCGGCCTACACCCAAGATAGCCATAGCCCTACGCCCCTAAGTATTGACGAGAGCGGGCAAAAGAACAGCGCTTGCCCACACTTATCAAAAAATACAAAGGGCGCGGTTCAACCGCGCCCTTTGGAGTAACGCAATCACTCGCCCTGTCGGGCCGGAGCGTCCAGCTCGAACGCCGTGTGCAGTGCACGTACGGCCAGCTCCAGGTACTTCTCCTCGATCACCACCGAAACCTTGATTTCGGAAGTGGAGATCATCTGGATATTGATGCTTTCCTTGGCCAGTGCCTCGAACATGCGGCTGGCAACGCCCGCGTGGGAGCGCATGCCGACACCGACGATCGAGACCTTGGCAATCCTGGTGTCGCCAATCACTTCCCGGGCGCCGATTTCACGCGCGGTGTTCTCCAGTACATTCTGCGCCGACTGGTAGTCGTTGCGGTGTACGGTGAAGGTGAAGTCGGTGGTGTTATCGTGCGAGACATTCTGCACGATCATGTCGACTTCGATGTTGGCGGCACTGATCGGGCCGAGAATCTTGAAGGCCACGCCCGGAGTATCGGGCACGCCACGGATGGTCAGCTTGGCTTCATCGCGGTTGAAGGCGATGCCGGAAATGATCGGCTGTTCCATGGATTCCTCTTCATCAATAGTAATGAGGGTACCCGGACCCTCCTTAAAGCTGTGCAGAACGCGCAGCGGAACGTTGTACTTGCCGGCGAACTCGACTGCGCGGATCTGCAGGACCTTGGAGCCGAGGCTGGCCATTTCCAGCATTTCCTCGAAGGTGATCTTGTCCAGGCGCTGAGCCGACGCCACGACCCGCGGGTCGGTGGTGTAGACCCCATCGACGTCAGTGTAGATCTGGCATTCGTCAGCCTTCAGGGCCGCGGCCAGTGCCACACCGGTGGTGTCGGACCCCCCACGACCGAGCGTGGTGATATTGCCGTTCTCGTCAACACCCTGGAAGCCGGCGACGACAACCACACGACCTTCCTTCAGATCAGCACGAATCTTCTGATCGTCAATCTGCAGGATGCGTGCTTTAGTGTGAGCACTGTCGGTCAGGATCCGCACCTGGTTACCGGTATACGACACCGCTGGCACGCCGCGCTTCATCAGCGCCATGGCCAGCAACGCGATGGTCACCTGCTCACCGGTGGAAACGATCACATCCAGTTCGCGTGGAACCGGCTGGTTCTCGCCACTGATTTGTTTGGCCAGATCGATCAGGCGATTGGTTTCGCCGCTCATCGCAGACAGCACAACCACCAGGTCATCGCCGGCTTCGCGGAATTTCTTAACCTTGTCGGCGACCTGCTCGATTCTCTCGACAGTGCCGACTGAGGTGCCTCCAAATTTCTGTACGATCAAAGCCATTTCTAAGCCGCCTCAGCCCGTAAAGGGGCGCCCATTAATCATTCAAACCACAGCCTCGCTGCCTATCACCAGGCGCTGTAGAAAATGTATCTGCGCTCGCCCAGGCTGCGTTGAAAACCGGTTCGCCATGCTCATTGACTCCAGTCAACTGCGCTTGCTCGCCGGTTTTCGCCTGGCCTGGCTTTCGCCCAAAAACATTTCGTACAGCCCTTGGACGATAGGCATTTGCGCGAAGCCTTAAACGCCCTGCTCGACAAATGGCACGGTCAGGGCCAGTGCGGCGTCCAGCGCCGAGGCGTCGGTACCGCCGCCCTGCGCCATATCCGGACGACCACCGCCCTTGCCACCCACCGCCGCAGCGGCCTGTTTCATCAGATCACCGGCTTTGAGTTGGCCGGTCAGGTCCTTGGTCACGCCAGCAACCAGCACGACCTTTTCCTCATGGACACTGCCGAGCAGGATCACTGCGCGGCCGAGTTTGTTTTTCAACTGATCGACCAGTGCCAGCAGGGCCTTGCCATCCTGGCCGTCCAGGCGTGCGGCCAGTACTTTCACACCCTTGACGTCCCGGGCCTGGGCCGACAGGTCGTCACCCGCAGCGCTCGCGGCCTTGGCCTGCAATTGCTCGAGTTGTTTTTCCAGCAGGCGGTTGCGCTCCAGCACAGCCGACAGCTTGTCGATCAGGTTGTCGCGATTGCCCTTGATCAGGTTCGCGGCTTCCTTGAGTTGCTCTTCAAAGGCATTCAGGTAGGCCAGCGCCGCAGCACCGGTCACCGCCTCGATACGCCGCACACCCGACGCCACACCACCTTCGCTGATGATCTTCAGCAGGCTGATGTCGCCGGTCCGGTTGGCGTGGATACCGCCACACAGCTCGACGGAGAAGTCACCGCCCATGCTCAGCACGCGAACGGTATCCCCGTATTTCTCGCCGAACAGCGCCATCGCGCCTTTCTTCTTCGCGGTGTCGATGTCGGTTTCTTCGGTTTCCACCACCGAGTTCTTGCGGATCTCGGCGTTGACGATATCTTCCAGAGCCTTGATCTGTTCCGGCTTGATCGCTTCGAAATGGCTGAAGTCGAAGCGCAGGCGCTGGCTGTCAACCAGCGAGCCTTTCTGTTGTACGTGCTCACCCAGGACCTGGCGCAGCGCGGCGTGCAGCAGGTGGGTGGCCGAGTGGTTCAGCGAGGTGGCGTGACGCACCTCGGCGGCGACCTGGGTCTCGACCTCGGCACCGACCAGCAGGCTGCCCTGGGCCAGAACGCCATGGTGCAGGAAAGCGCCACCGGTCTTGGTGGTATCGCGCACGTCGAAACGACCGGCAGCCGCCTTGAGGTAGCCGCAATCGCCAACCTGACCGCCCGATTCGGCATAGAACGGCGTCCGGTCCAGGACCACGACCCCCTCTTCACCTTCATTCAAGACGTCCACCGACTGCCCTTCTTTATAGAGTGCGACTACTTTCGCCGCACCGCTGGTGGCGCTGTAGCCGGTGAACTCGGTGGCCACGTCGACCTTGACCAGGCTGTTGTAGTCCATGCCGAAGGAGCTGGCGGAACGGGCACGCTCGCGCTGGGCTTCCATCTCGCGCTCGAAACCGGCCTCGTCGAGGGTCAGGTTGCGTTCGCGGGCGATGTCACCGGTCAGGTCCATCGGGAAACCGTAGGTATCGTAGAGCTTGAACACCACGTCGCCAGGAACGATGTTGCCCTTGAGCTCGGCCAGGTCCTGTTCGAGGATCTTCAGGCCCTGCTCCAGGGTCTTGGCGAACTGTTCCTCTTCAGCCTTGAGCACACGTTCGATGTGCGCCTGCTGGGATTTCAGCTCGGGGAAGGCCTCGCCCATCTCGGCCACCAGCGCGGCAACGATCAGATAGAAGAAGCTGCCCTTGGCGCCCAGCTTGTTGCCGTGACGGCAGGCACGACGAATGATCCGGCGCAGCACATAACCGCGACCTTCGTTGGACGGCAGCACGCCATCGGCGATCAGGAAGCCGCAGGAACGGATGTGGTCGGCGACCACTTTCAGCGAAGCCTGGTTGTCGTTGGCGCAACCGATGGCCTGCGCCGAAGCGCTCAGCAGGCTCTGGAACAGGTCGATCTCGTAGTTGGAGTGCACGTGCTGCAGCACCGCGCTGATCCGCTCCAGACCCATGCCGGTGTCCACCGACGGTGCTGGCAGCGGGTGCAATACGCCGTCGGCGGTGCGGTTGAACTGCATGAACACGTTGTTCCAGATCTCGATGTAGCGGTCGCCGTCCTCTTCCGGCGAGCCGGGTGGGCCGCCCCAGATGTCGGCGCCGTGATCGTAGAAGATCTCGGTGCAAGGACCGCACGGGCCGGTGTCGCCCATGGTCCAGAAGTTGTCGGAGGCGTAGGGCGCGCCCTTGTTGTCGCCGATACGGACCATGCGCTCGGCCGGTACGCCGACTTCCCGGGTCCAGATATCGTAGGCTTCGTCATCGCTGGCGTAGACCGTGACCCAGAGCTTTTCCTTGGGCAGGTTCAGCCACTTTTCGGAGGTCAGGAAGGTCCAGGCGAAGGTGATGGCGTCGCGCTTGAAGTAGTCGCCGAAGCTGAAGTTGCCCAGCATTTCGAAGAAAGTGTGGTGACGAGCGGTATAACCGACGTTTTCCAGGTCGTTGTGCTTGCCGCCGGCGCGAACGCACTTCTGGCTGCTGACCGCGCGGGTGTAGGCGCGTTTTTCCTGCCCCAGGAAACAATCCTTGAACTGGTTCATCCCCGCGTTGGTGAACAACAGGGTCGGGTCGTTGCCCGGAATCAAAGAGCTCGAGGCGACACGGGTGTGGCCCTGCTCTTCGAAGAAGCGAAGGAAGGCTTCACGGATTTCTGCGCTTTTCATAGGTTCTTCCACGGAGTCTGCAGCCGGAGGCAAGTGCATCACGTCTGAATGGATTTGCGACTTGCAAAGGGCCGCATTATATCGGCCCTGCGCCCTGGGTACAGTGTGTTTATACGATAGAAACCCTCAATTGGACGGCCTGCAGGCTCATTGGCGGTTAAATTCGGCCAATACCGCGACCACCTGCTCGATTTGTGTACGATTGACGTCCATGTGCGTGACCATCCGCAAGCGCGGCGCGGCGCTCAGGCGTACCCCGCGCTCGGCGGCAAACGCCTTGAGCGCCTCGGCCCGGGTACCCAGGTCAGCGTAAACCATGTTGGTCTGCACCGCCTCGACGCGATAGCCGGCGTCACGCAGCCCGTCGGCCAGGTACCGCGCATTGGCGTGATCGTCGACCAGGCGTTCGACCTGATGCTCCAGGGCGTACAGCCCCGCCGCTGCCAGCAGGCCGGCCTGACGCATGCCGCCACCGACCATCTTGCGCAGCCGCCGCGCCTTGCCGATCAGTTCCTCGCTGCCACACAGCACCGAGCCGACCGGCGCCCCCAGCCCCTTGGACAGGCAGACCGACACCGAATCGAAATGCCGGGTGATCTCCCGCGCATCGATCCCCAGCCTGACCGCCGCGTTGTACAGACGGGCACCGTCCAGGTGCAGGGCCAACCCCTGCTCACGGGTCAGGCTGCGGGCCGCCGCCAGGTATTCCAATGGCAGCACCTTGCCCTGCATGGTGTTTTCCAGGGCCAGCAGGCGGGTGCGGGCAAAGTGGAAGTCATCGGGCTTGATCGCCGCCCGCACCTGCTCGAGGTCCAGCGAGCCATCGGCCTGCACCTCCAGCGGCTGCGGCTGGATCGAACCGAGTACCGCGGCACCACCGCCTTCGTACTTGTAGGTATGGCATTGCTGACCGACGATGTACTCGTCGCCCCGGCCGCAGTGAGCCATCAGCCCGAGCAGGTTGCTCATGGTCCCGGAAGGCACGAACAGCCCCGGGCGAAGCCCAGCCGGGCGGCCAGCTCGCTCTCGAGCCGATTGACCGTCGGATCCTCGCCATACACATCGTCCCCCAGGGGCGCATTCGCCATGGCGGCGCGCATGCCGGCGCTGGGTTGGGTAACCGTGTCACTGCGAAGATCGATGACAGTCATGAAACAGGCCTCGTCATGAAGGGTGAGATCGGGAACGTCCCGTTCGAAAGCCATTACTGCGGTCATGGCCCGCGATAATCAAGCACTACCGTGCCAAATGCCCAGGCGTGCGGGAAGCATTCGATGATCATCATCGTAACGTCGCCCATGCGCACCCTGGAAATATATGGTAAAAAATCGCCGCCAGCAGAAAGACTGGTGGCAACGTTCTCAGGGCGGGGTGCAATTCCCCACCGGCGGTAATGGCGCGCAACACGCCTAGCCCGCGAGCGCTTGACGAGTTGGACGGTCACGGCCGTCCGCCTCCAAGGTCAGCAGACCCGGTG
Organism: Pseudomonas sp. Tof1; assembly: GCF_055390395.1. Classification (NCBI taxonomy): domain Bacteria; kingdom Pseudomonadati; phylum Pseudomonadota; class Gammaproteobacteria; order Pseudomonadales; family Pseudomonadaceae; genus Pseudomonas; species Pseudomonas sp. Tof1. The sequence goes on from NZ_AP024344.1 coordinate 5,501,231, forward strand.
TGATTCCGGGGCCGACGGTCATAGTCCGGATGAAGAGAGAACGGGATTGGCACCCAAGGGCCGTTCCCCGGGAGCGCCACACGCCTGCCCGACCGCAGCGTACGGCCGACCTGAACGTACCCTTGAATCCCATTCGATTCATAACGCCCTGTTTTTCATACAAACAGGAGTCAGAACAGATGCAAACCACCACTATCCACCAGAACCAGCGCATCGCCTTCATCCAGGCTTGCTGGCACAAGGACATTGTCGATCAGGCCCGCCACGGCTTCGTCAGCGAAATCGCCAAGCTCGCTTATCAGGAAAGCGATATCGACTTCTTCGAGGTCGGCGGCGCCTTCGAAATCCCCCTGCATGCCAAGCTGCTGGCCAAGTCCGGCCGTTATGCCGGCGTCGTGGCTGCCGGCCTGGTGGTCGACGGCGGGATCTACCGCCACGACTTCGTCGCCACGGCGGTGATCGACGGCCTGATGCAGGTCCAGCTGGACACCGAGATTCCAGTGTTCTCCGTGGTCCTCACGCCTCACCACTTCCACGCGGGCGAAGAACACCAGAAATTCTTCTTCGATCACTTCGTGCACAAGGGCCAGGAAGCCGCAAGAACCTGCGCCGACACCCTGAGCAAGCTGCGCGCGCTGCCGCGTCCGGCCGTACAGAAACTGGCGGTCTGAAGCCGCCTCGACCTGCCGGCCGGTGCCGGCAGGTCATGCCTCCATAACTATCTACGCTCTCCCCGCCTCCCTTTCAGGGTTAAGTGGGCTCGACCCTTGCGCCTTGTTCAGCGCTATCGAGACCCAACGCCCACGGAGGCCCCATGAATGATTTGTCCAGCCTGAACCCGACCCCGGCCGTCGCGCCCGAGCATGAGTACCGGATCGACGGCAATACTGAAACCGACACGCCCACCATCACCCCTCTGCGGCAATACCCGGACGATGAGAGGAGCCTGCAGGTGCACTCGGTTCACCAGGACACCAACGTCCTGATCGAACGCCACAGATTGCAGGCGCCGCCCAGCTATCGCGGCCCGACCGACCATCTGGTCTTCACCAGCGGCAACGACGACGACCACATCCATCTCTACCGGACCGATCATCTGGTCATCGACATCAACGAGCGGCGCTATCACCTCGACCTGGCGTCGGACACCCAGGTGATCGTCCTGCGCACGCAGGCAGGCGATGACCGCATCAGGGTGGACGACGCGGTCAAGACCACGGTCTTCATCGATTCGGCAGAGGGAAACGACCTGGTCGTGGCTGGCGGCGGCTTCACCAAGGTCAACGCAGGCGCCGGCAACGACCGGGTTTTCACCCGCAGCGGCGCCAGCTATGTCGAGGCCGGCGTCGGCGACGATCTGGTCAGGGCCCTGGGTAGCGGCGCCATCACCGCCTACGGCGGCCAGGGCCGGGATACCTTGATCGGGGGCAAAGGCTCCTGCTTCCTCGACGGCGGCCAGGGCGACGACCTGTTACAGGGCGGCACCGGCCACAGCGTGCTCAGCGGCTCCGATGGTGACGACCACATCATTTCCGGAGCCGCCCGCACCACCGCCTACACCGGAACGGGAACCGACATCGTCGACGACCTCAGGCCGGATGTTCGGTTGTTCAATGCCTACTCCGCCGCTGAAACAGCACCACCCAGCCGTCTTGAAGATCCCGGCGTCATCATCGCCGCCAAGGACCTGGACAGCTGCGGCGTGGTCGTCGAAGGCTCGGCGCAGTTCCAGGAGCGGGTCAACGACGATCTCAGGTTGCTGCTGGGCTCGGAAAATGGCCGCCAACTGCTCGACGCCCTGGGCCAGGCCCGGGAAAGAAGCGGAATTCCCGTCGTGGTCAGGGAACTGAGTGAAGAGGAAAACGGCATGTGCGTTCCGAATCACCCGGAGCAGGACTACCCGTTCATCGAAAACGGCCAGGCCGCACCACCGAGCGACGGTTGCCAGGTCTACTACGACCCGTCGTTTCTCAAGGGCGAGGTCACCAGTATCGTGCACCTGTATCACGAGCTGTGCCATGCCTATAACTACGTGACCGGCACGATGTTTCCCGGCATGAGTGCGGATGGCATCGATGGCGACAGACCCCGCCATGCAATCCCCAACCTCGAGTTGCAGGCCGTCGGGCTGAACATCCAGGGGGCCTCGTTCCCGTTCGCCGGCCACCCCGATCCCCTGAGCAGCAATCCCGAGGCCTTCAGCGAAAACGGCTTGCGTAGGGAATTCGGCATCCCGCCACGTAAACAGTACCGGGAGGACTGAGCAGGCGTCAGGCCAACTGTTCGCTACCGGACGGGACCACCAGGATCCCCGCGCGCAGGCCGTTCTTCACCTTCGGGTTGGGGAAGATGATCCGCGCCTCGTCCTCCTCCACCACCCACCGGCTGCCCGCCAGGTCCTCGGCCAGCAGGTAACCCTTGGGCAGTGGCGAGAAGTTCTCGATATCCGCCGGCAGGTGCAGCAGGAAGGCATCGCTGTGCTTGATGACCTCCCGCGCCACGCTGAACAGTTGCAGGCCGTCGAGCCGCTGCTCGGTGTCCGGCTCGCTGCCCTCGATGAGCTGCTTGAGGCGGAGCTCGAGGCGCGACACATCGACGCCCTGGTTCTGCCCGAACGGCCGGGCCTTGCCCAGCTCTAGGGTGAAGGCCTCGGCCCCGAGCTTGTCGTAGGTGTAGCTGCTGAAGACGATGGAAGGCTTGTTCTGCAGCAGCACCGCGCTGATCCCGCTGGCCTGCAGTCGCGCCAGCTCCTGACGCGAGTGCGCACGCCCTTCCTTGTAGGGATAGAGCGCGAACTGCTCGATCTTCGAGCCGCGAATCGCGGTATGCAGGTCGTAGTGCAGGCGGCTGCGATCGGCCACGCTGAAAAAGCTCGCCGCCAGCCGTTCCAGCTCGCAGGCCCGCAACGCCTCGTTGCCGCTGCTCTGTTCATGGCGACCATTGAACAGCCGGTTGATGTCCTGCTCGATATAACGCTCGCCGCGGCGCATCGCCTCCGGGTTGCCGAACAGGAACAGAATGCGTGCCCGAGGCTTGAGGTCGCCGCGGGCAATATCGTGCAACAGGCGATCGAGCAGTTCGATCGGCGCGGTCTCGTTACCGTGGATACCGGCGGACAGCAACAGGTCCAGCCCGTTGTCCCGCCCCTGGGGAGGCCGCACCTCCAGCGCGCCCTCACTCAGCCAGCGCATCCGCACGCCTTCGACCGTCAGTTGAGTCTTCTCCGCCGGTTCACGACCGGCGAGGGTCAGTTCAAGCAGTTTGCCGAGGGCGAGCATAGCGCGGTGTTCCTTGATCAGTGATCGTGATTGCAGTCGGGACCATGCACGTGATCGTCGTCGCCAACGTCGGCCGGTTCCATCTCCAGTTGCAGGCTTACAAGATTAGTCGCCAATGGCCGCAGCAGCAGGTTGGCATACTCGGTATCGCCTTCTTCGACATCGACACCGATCAGCAACTGACCACGACCGTCCTGCTGGATCCACACTTCCTTGCCCTGCCAGATCACGGCAAAACGCGTGCAGGAAGTTTGCAGTTGAGCGCCATCGGTGTCTTCGAGAATCAACTGCAGGGGGTATCGCTCATGTTCGTGCTCTCATCTGGAGAAAATTCGCGCACCCGGCCTTGCGCTGAAGGCCGGGCTCACGCGTTCAATTGATCTGGAATGGATAAACCGCGCCCAGTTTAAGGATTTGCGTCAGTTCATCCAGCGCCGTCCGGCACTCGAGCAACAACTGCGGATCGGCCAGATCGCTTTCGCGCAGGGCGTCGCGGTAGTGCTTTTCGACCCATTGGGTCAGCGTGTCGTACAACGGCGCGGTCATGATAACCCCTGGGTTGACCGCCGCCAGCTCGGATTCCTTCAGCGCGACCCGCAGACGCAGGCACGCCGGCCCGCCGCCGTTCTGCATGCTCTGCTTGAGGTCGAAGACCTTCACCTCGCGCACCCGCCCACCGGCAGCGGTCAGGCCCTGCAAGTATTGCCAGACGCGCTCGTTCTTGCGGCACTCCTCCGGCACGATCAGCATCATGCTGCCATCGGCGCGGCTGAGCAGTTGGCTGTTGAACAGGTAGGAGCGCACCGCATCTTCCACCGTCACCTGGGCACGCGGCACGCAGATCGCCTGGAAGTTGCCGCCGCGCCGGGCCAATTTGTCCCGCAGCTCGGCGAGCACCCGGTCGGTGTCAAGGAATGCGTCCTCGTGGTAGAACAGCACCTCGCCGTTGCCCACCGCAATCACATCGTTGTGGAATACCCCCTGGTCGATCACCGCCGGGTTCTGCTGGGCATAGACCACGCCGTCATCGCTCAGGCCGTGCAGGCGGGCGACCGCCTGCGACGCTTCGAGGGTCTGGCGGGCCGGATATTTCTGCGGCATCGGGTAGCGGGTGTCGAACGCACTGCGGCCGAACACGAAGAACTCGACGCCGGCTTCGCCGTACTCACGGCAGAAGCGCGTATGGTTGGCCGCCCCCTCGTCACCGAACTGGGCAACGGCCGGCAAGGCGGCATGATGGGCAAAGTATCTGTCGTCGGCGAACATCGCCCCCAGCACACGGCTGGTGGTCGGGTGTTCGATGCTGCGATGGTACTTGCAGTTGAGGTTGGCCGCGGTGAAATGCACACGCCCATCGGCCGTGTCGGCGCTCGGGCTGACAGTACCGGCGTTGGCCACCCACATGCTCGACGCCGAGCAACTGGCGACCAGCAGCGGCATGGCCTGCTTCGCGGCCTGTTCGATCACCTGGGCATCGCTGCCGGCGAAGCCGAGTCGACGCAGGGCGGCAACGTCCGGACGCTCCTGGGGTGCAAGCACGCCCTGGACGAAGCCCATCTCCATCAACGCCTTCATCTTCGCCAGGCCTTGCAGGGCCGCTTCCTTCGGGTTGGAAGCCTGCTGGCTGTTACTCTGGGAGGCGACGTTGCCATAGGACAGGCCGCCGTAGTTGTGGGTAGGGCCTACAAGACCGTCAAAATTGACTTCAAAGGATTTCATCGGCGAGGCTCCAGGAAAATCTGTTGTTATAGACATCAGGTAATGCAGTGGATGGCGAACGCGGTCTGGTGATCGCCAGCAAGCCCAGGCCACTCGCGAGGGCGAGGCCGGACACCCGGCCTGTGGGAGCGGGCTTGCCCGCGAACGGGGCCCGCAGGCCCCACACGATTCAAAGTTTCACACCCGGCGTCAGGCTCGCCGGCACCACCAGGCTCGGCGTCTCCAGCGAAGCCACCGGGTACGCGCAATAGTCCGCCGCGTAGTAGGCACTGGCGCGATGGTTGCCCGAGGCCCCTACTCCGCCGAACGGCGCGCTGCTCGCGGCGCCGGTCAGCTGTTTGTTCCAGTTGACGATCCCGGCCCGGCTCTGCAGCCAGAACTGCCGGTAACGCTCCTCGGAATCGGACAGCAGGCCCGCCGCCAGGCCGAACTGGGTGTTGTTCGCTTCGGCGATCGCTGCATCGAACCCGCTGTAGCGAATCACCTGCAGCAACGGCCCGAAGAACTCTTCGTCCGGACGCCCGCTCACCGCCGTCACATCGAGAATGCCGGGCGTCAGCAGTGCGGCACCGGCTTGTGGCTGGGTCATCGCCAGCAGCGCCACGGCACCGTTGGCCAACAGGTTCGCCTGGGCCTCCATCAACGCCCGCGCCGCCGCCAGGGAGATCACCGAGCCCATGAAAGGCGCCGGCTGCCGGTCGAACGCGCCGACCTCGATGTTGCCGCTGACCTCGACCAGTCGCGCCAGCAACTGGTCGCCCCAGGCCCCTGCCGGTACCAGCAGGCGACGGGCACAGGTGCAGCGCTGGCCGGCGGAGATGAACGCCGACTGGATGATGGTGTAGACCGCCGCATCCAGGTCTTCGACCTGATCCACCACCAGCGGGTTGTTACCGCCCATTTCCAGGGCGAGGATCTTGTCCGGGCGCCCGGCGAACTGCTGGTGCAGGTGATTGCCGGTACGGCTGGAACCGGTGAAGAACAGGCCGTCGATCCCCGGGTTGCCCGCCAGGGCGATACCGGTCTCGCGGGCCCCCTGCAGCAGGTTCAACACACCCGCCGGCAGCCCGGCCTCGATCCAGCACTTGACCGTCAGCTCGGCCACCTTCGGGGTCAGCTCGCTCGGTTTGAACAACACGCTGTTACCGGCCAGCAACGCCGGGACGATATGCCCGTTGGGCAGATGCCCAGGGAAGTTGTACGGGCCGAACACTGCCACCACGCCGTGGGGCTTGTGGCGCAACACCGCGCTGGCATCGCCCAGCGGTCCGCTTTTCTCGCCCGTGCGCTCACGATAGCTCTGGATCGAAATGGCGATCTTGTTGACCATGCTGGTCACTTCGGTGGCCGCTTCCCACAGTGGCTTGCCGGTTTCCTCGCCGATGCAGCGGGCCAGTTCGTCGGCATGCCCTTTCAGGCTGGCGGCAAAGGCTTCGAGTACGACGATGCGTTCATCCAGGCTGCGTTGCGCCCAGGCCGGGAAAGCCTCACGGGCAACCTGCACGGCCTGCTCGACCTGCGCCGCGCTGGCGCCGTTGCCGCTCCACAACACCTGCTGGGTCACCGGGTTCAGCGATTCGAAGGCCTCGCCCTGGCCAGCGTGCCATTGGCCTGCGATGTAAAGCGTGCTCATTATTTCGACTCCCGGGAAGCGGATAGCGCTACGGCGCGGACCGAATCGCCCGCACTCAATTGAAGACGTTTGGCGGTCAGCGGATCGACCACCAGGGTGCCCGCCGCCAACCGGGCGGGAGCGGCCGTGATGCGGCAGTCTTCGCACTTGCGGTTGTGAATCAGGAACGGCGTGGCGTCGTCACCTGGCGTACCGATGGCCAGCACCAGCGCCTGGCTGTCGCGTACCGCACGGATCTTGCCGGTCTCGCACTCCACCGCCGGGCCGGCGTCGAAAATGTCGACGTAGCCCTGGTAGCTGAAGCCTTCGCTCCTGAGCATCGACAGGGCCGGTTCGGTATCGGTGTGCACCTTGCCGATCACCGCCCGCGCGCCTTCGGAAAGGAAGCAGGTGTACAGCGGGAATTTCGGCATCAGTTCGGCAATGAACGCCTTGTTGCCGACGCCGGTCAGGTAGTCGGCCTGGCTGAACTCCATCTTGAAGAAGTGCCGCCCCAGGCTTTCCCAGAATGGCGAACGCCCGTCCTCGTCGGACATGCCACGCATCTCGGCAATGATCTTCTGCCCGAACAGTTGCGGGAACTCGGCGATGAACAGCATCCGCGCCTTGGCCAGCATGCGCCCGTTGAGGCCGCTGCGATAATCGGCATGCAGGAACAGCGAACACAGCTCGGAGTTGCCGGTCAGGTCATTGGCCAGGAACAGCGTCGGAATCTCGCGGTAGATGTTCAGCTCCTGGGAGGCGCTGACGGTCAGGCCGACGCGGAAGTTGTACCAGGGCTCGCGCAGGCCGACGGCCCCGGCGATCGCCGAGATACCGACGACCCGGCCGTTGTCGTCTTCGAGCACGAACAGGTAGTCCGCATCGCCACGCCCGGCTTCGCCACGGAAGGTTTTCTCCGCCCAGCCGACACGGTGGGCCAGCCGCGCCTCGTTGGCCGGCAAGGTGGTCAGGCCGGTACCGGTGCTGCGGGCCAGGTCGATCAGAGCGGGTAAATCGCTGCTGCGTACGGGACGAACGATCATGCTATCTCCTCAAACGGGCACCGCCTGGCGGCTCCCGCGAAACTCGCTGTAAGGCTGCTTTCGATACCGGCGTCAGACCGCCACCAGGCGCACGCTGCCACCTTCGCCGACACCCAGGGCCTCGGCCGCTTCCTGATCCAGGGTCACCGGCTTGCCAGGGGCATAGTCGAGCTCCAGCAGCACCGCACGGTAATCCTGGAGCTGGCCATTGGAGACCAGGTATTGGCGACCGGGATTGCCGGTATCACCGACCCTCACCGGCACCACGCGGCTCTGGGCGATCGAACGGATGCCGCTGACCCGCGCATGCAGGGTCGGACCGCCGTCGAAGATATCGATGTAGTGATCGGTCTCGAAACCTTCGCGCATCAGGATGTCGAAGGTGATCTGTGCCCGCGGGTGCACCTGGCCCATGGCTTCCTGGGCGGCGTCCGGCAGCAGCGGCACATAGATCGGATAATGCGGCATCAGCTCGGCGAGAAAGGTCCGGCTCTTGAGCCCGCAAAGGCGCTCGGCCTCGGCGTAGTTCAGGTCGAAGAAGTTGCGACCGATGGCGTCCCAGAACGGCGAGTCGCCATTTTCATCGCTGTAGCCGACGATCTCGGTCACCACCGAGTCGGCAAAACGCTCCGGATGGCTGGCCACGAACAACAGGCGTCCGCGGGAGTTGAGTTCGGACCAGGCAGAGCCCACCAGTTCCGGTACCACGTAGAAGCTGGTCAGCAGGCTGTTGCCGGTCAGGTCGTGGCACTGCGAGAGCACGTGGATCTTGTTGTGGATCTTCAGCTCGCGGGAGGCGTGCACGAAGGTCTCGTTGCGGAAACTGTAGAAAGGCTCCGAGTAGCCGGCCGAGGCAACGATCGCCGAGCAGCCGGCGAGCTTGCCGGTATCGGTGTCCTCGAGCACGAAGAAATAGCTTTCCTCGCCGTTGAAGCTGACCTCGGCGGCGAACGACGCTTCGCTGGCGGCGATCTTGTCGCGCAGTCGATCCTCGTCATCCGGCAGGGAAGTGACACCAATGGGGCTGTCGGCGGCCAGACGCCGTACCTCGTCCAGGTCAGCCATTTGCGCGGGGCGCATCACCAGCATGGTGTCACTCCTTAACTTGAAGAACAGGCCGGCGACAGCGCCGGCGCAGGGAAAAAAATGCCGGGCATGCCCGGCACAGGAATAATCTGTCCGTCGCCGGCCGACCGGCACGACGACGCAATTGCCAGCACTCGGCCGATCAGGCCTGGGTCAGCTTGGCGACAGCACGCTCGAAACGGTCCAGGCCTTCGCGGATATCGGCGTCCTCGACCACCAGGCTTGGCGCAAAGCGCACCACGTCCGGGCCGGCCTGCAGGACCATCAGGTTCTCCTGCTCGGCAGCGTTGAACACATCCTTGGCCTTGCCTTTCCAGGCATCGGCCAGTACGCAGCCGAGCAGCAGGCCCATGCCACGGACCTGGGTGAACAGGCCGTACTTGGCGCCGATCTGCTCCAGGCGGGTCTTGAACGCGTCGTGCTTGGCGGCAACGCCATTGAGCACTTCAGGTGTGTTGATCACGTCGACCACCGCGTTGCCGACGGCACATGCCAGCGGGTTGCCACCGTAGGTGGTGCCGTGGGTGCCGACCACCAGGTGCTTGGCCAGCGCCTCGGTGGTGAGCATGGCGGCAATCGGGAAACCACCGCCCAGGCTCTTGGCGCTGGTGAGGATGTCCGGGGTCACGCCGTACTGCATGTAGGCGAACAGCTTGCCGGTCCGGCCCATGCCGCTCTGCACTTCATCGAACACCAGCAGCGCGTTGTGCTGGTCGCACAGCTCGCGGGCACCCTGCAGATAAGACAGCTCGGCCGGCAGCACGCCGCCCTCGCCCTGGATCGGTTCCAGGACCACGGCACAGGTCTTGTCCGAAACCGCGGCCTTCAGTGCCGCCAGGTCGTTGTACGGCACATGGGTGATACCGGTGATCTTCGGGCCGAAGCCATCGGAGTACTTCGACTGGCCACCGACGTTCACGGTGAACAGGGTACGGCCGTGGAAGCTGTTGAGCGCCGCGATGATCTCGTACTTTTCCTCGCCGAAACGGTCGAACGCCACGCGACGGGCCAGCTTGAAGGCGGCCTCGTTGGCTTCGGCGCCGGAGTTGCAGAAGAACACGCGTTCGGCAAAGGTCGCGTCCACCAGCTTCCGGGCCAGGCGCAGGGCCGGCTCGTTGGTGAACACGTTGGAGACGTGCCACAGGTTGTTGGCCTGCTCGGTCAGGGCCCCGACCAGCGCCGGATGCGCGTGGCCCAGGACGTTCACCGCAATCCCACCGGCAAAATCGATCAGCTCACGACCGGACTGGTCCCACACTCGGGAACCGGCACCACGCACGGGAATGAAAGCCGCAGGTGCGTAGTTGGGAACCATTACCTGGTCGAAATCGGCGCGTTGCACCGGAGCTTGCTCAACGGACATCGGAGTCTCCTGAAGAGGAACGCCTGCCTGAAACTGGCGAGCGATGGAGGGATTGTAAGGACAGATTTCGGTCCGGCCTTGCCGCCAAGCGACAACTTCTTATAGCGCCAAACCGGGTTTTGCCGGGGTTTTCGGCAATGCGACAAATAGCTTCGCAAAGGCGCAGTTTAAACGGTGAGAGGCTTTTCATGCAGAGTCGCGACAAGGAGATTTTCGACTGACGAACCCTGCGACGTGATTTTTAGAAAAATGCCGCGAATCCGGATGGGCAGCCCATCCGGTCAGCGGGAGGGCAATCGCCAGCACAGCGATGCCGAGATCGGGGCTCAGCCGCGCTCGGCGGGAACGGAGGACAGCTCGAACGGGCTGCTGCTGCGCCGCTGATTGCGATCCTCCCGCGGCGTGGCGCCGAAGAAGTTGCGGTAGGCGCTGGAGAAATGCGGCCCCGAGGAGAAACCGCAGGACAGGCCGATCTGGATGATCGACTTGCTGGTCTGCATCAGCATCTGCCGGGCCTTGTTCAGGCGCAGCTCCAGGTAGTACTGGCTGGGGACGCGATTGAGGTACTGCTTGAAGATCCGCTCCAGTTGCCGGCGGGAAACGCAGACATGCTGGGCGATTTCGTCGGTGGTCAGCGGCTCTTCGATATTGGCTTCCATCAGCAATACCGCCTGGGTCAGCTTCGGATGGCTGGAACCCAGGCGATTCTGCAAGGGAATACGCTGGCGCTCGCCGCCCTCGCGAATGCGCTCGACCACCAGCTCCTCGGACACCGCACCGGCCAGCTCGGCACCGTGATCCCGGGCCAGCACCGCCAACAGCAGGTCCAGCACCGACATGCCACCACAGGCCGTCAGACGGTCACGATCCCAGTCGAACAGATGGCTGGTGGCGATCACCTTGGGGAAGCGCTCGGCGAAGTCATCCTGCCAACGCCAGTGCACCGCGGCGCGGTATCCATCGAGCAGGCCCAGTTGGGCCAGTGGATAGACCCCGGCGGACAACCCGCCGATCATGCAACCGGAACGCACCAGTTGCTTGAGGGCACTGGCCAGGGCCGGCGCCAGCGCGGCCGGTGGTTCGTCAGCCAGCAGGAACAGTTTCTGGCAGCCCTCGAGCTGGCCAGCCCAGGGCTCCCCCGGCAATTGCCAGGCCGCTGCGGCGGCACCTTGCGCCGGTGTCTCGGCCTGCAGGAATGACAGCTCGTAGATCACTTCCGGATGCACGCGCTGGGCGACACGCAAGGCCTCCTCGGCCAGCGCCAGCGTCAAGGCTTTAGTGCCGGGCCAAATCAGGAAACCAATTCGATGGGCAGTCATGGCGTGCAATCCGAAAGCAGAACAGGGTTAAAGGCCGGGAACGACCTCATCAAAGTAGACCAGGCCGCACACGGCGCGCAGAATGACCTACTTTGGTGCACAGTGGCAGCAGAAAAAGCGACGACTATTTCAGGCTGCCCGACAAAAATTGCTGCAGACGCTCGGATTGCGGATTGACCAGCACCTCGCGAGGATTGCCGCGCTCCTCCACCAGCCCCTTGTGCAGGAACACCAACTGGTTGGAGACTTCACGGGCAAAGCCCATTTCGTGGGTCACCACGACCATGGTCCGGCCTTCCTGGGCCAGGGACTGCATGACCTTCAGCACGTCACCGACCAGTTCCGGGTCGAGAGCCGAGGTCGGCTCGTCGAACAGCATCACTTCCGGTTCCATCGCCAGCGCCCGGGCAATCGCCACGCGCTGCTGCTCGCCGCCGGACATGTGCCCGGATAGGCGTCCTTGCGGTGTGCCACGCCCACCTTGTTCAGGTAGTGCTCGGCCTTCTCCAGCGCTTCCTTCTTCGACACGCCCAGCACGTGCACGGGCGCTTCGATGATGTTTTCCAGCGCGGTCATGTGCGACCACAGGTTGAAGTGCTGGAACACCATCGACAGCCGCGAGCGCATGCGCTGCAACTGCTTGGGATCGGCGGCCTTCATGGCGCCGTCCTTGTTCGCGACGAGCTTGAGCTCTTCGTTGTTGAGCAGGATACGTCCGGCGTGCGGCTGCTCCAGCAGGTTGATGCAGCGCAGGAAGGTACTCTTGCCGGAGCCACTGGAGCCGATGATGCTGATCACATCGCCAGCCTGGGCCGCCAGGGACACGCCCTTGAGCACTTCGTGACTGCCATAGCGTTTATGCAGGTCTTGGACTTCAAGCTTGTACATGCGGTCGGTTCTCACGAAAACAGTCAGGTCAGTCGCTGAGCAGGCGCCCGTGGCGCAGGGGCTCGCGCCCCGCCACCTTGGCCAGCCAGATCGAGGGTTGGGCGTAACGCAGCCGTTCCACGGCAAACAGCACACCGGCCGTGCCGGCACGGACGGTGCTGACCCGGTCGGACAAGGGATCGATCACTTCGAACAAGGGTTCGCCGGGCTCCACCCAACTGCCCACCGGGCACAGGTAGCTGACGACACCGGGATGGGGCGCGTAGAGCAACTCGGTGCCTTCGAACGGCATGGCCTCGCAGGCTTGGTGCTGCGCCGCCGGCCACTCGCCGTCGATCAGCCCCTGCTCGGCCAGGAATGCCAGGATGCCTTCGGCATGGGCCACCGCCGCGTCCGGCCCGGTATCGGCCTGGCCGCCCAGTTCGATGGTGGTGGACATCCCCGCCAGGGGAATCGCGGCCTGCGGGAAGCGCCGCGACAGGCGCAGCCAGGGCAGCGAACAGGCTTCGTCGAACGAGGTGCCGCCGGAGTCCTCCGCCACCAGCGCCACCCGCACATTCAGGTGCGCGGCCAGCGAGCGCCATTGCGGCCAGTGCTGCGGCAGCGCATACAGGTGCAGCGCCGCCTCGCAGTCGCAATGCAGGTCCAGCACGATGTCGGCATCACAGGCGTGGCCGAGCAGAATCCGCTGCATGCCCTGCAACGGGCTGTCAGCCGGCGGCAACGCGGCCAGCACATCGCGCATGGCCTGGCGAATCAACTGCACGTTGGCGTGGGGGTCGTCACCCAGTCGACCGTCGACCAGCGCCGCGACCGGCTCGCTCAGCTCGACGAAATCGCGGTTGAAATTCTTGCCGCTGGAGTACTCGAAGCGCCCCTGGTGATTGCCTTGCAGCAACTGGCCAAGCCCAATCGGGTTGGCGACCGGGACCAGCTCGACGACGCCCTTCAGGGCCCCGCGGGCCTCCAGCTCGGCGAGGCGCTTCTTCAACTCCCAGGCGGTACGCATGCCCGGCAGTTCGTCGGCATGCAGGCTGGCCTGGATATAGGCCTTGCGTTCACCGCTGCCGAAACGGAACACCGACAACCGACGCTCGGTACCCAGGCTGCCCCAGGGCAGCGAATGATCGATACGTTCCATCTCAATGCTTCCGTGGAGCCAGGTAGCTCAGCCAGCGGCGCTCGGCCAGCTTGAACAGGCGCACCAGGATGAAGGTCAGGCACAGGTAGAACACACCCGCGGTGATGTAGGCCTCGAACGGCAGGTAATACTGCGCGTTGACGGTACGGGCGGCACCGGTGATGTCGATCAGCGTCACGATGGAGGCCAGGCTGGTGGTCTGCAGCATCATGATCACTTCGTTGCTGTACTGCGGCAGCGCCCGACGCAGGGCCGACGGCAGCAGAATGCGCCGATACATCTTGTAGCGGGACATGCCGACCGCCTTGGCCGCCTCGATCTCGCCATTGGGCGTAGCCTTGAGGCTGCCGGCGATGATTTCGGCGGTGTAGGCGCTGGTGTTGATGGCAAAGGCCAGGCAGGCGCAGAAGGTCGCGCTCGACAGCCATGGCCAGAGGAAGCTTTCGCGCACCACTTCGAACTGGGCCAGACCGTAGTAGATCAGGAACAGTTGCACCAGCATCGGTGTGCCACGAATCACGTAGGTGTAGAGCCAGGCCGCACCGTTGACCAGCGGCTGTTTGGAGACCCGCATCAGCCCCAGCGGTACCGCCACCAGCAGGCCGAAAAACAGCGACAGGGCCAGCAGTTTCAGAGTGGTCAGCAGGCCGCCGAGGTACAGCGGCATGGCTTCCCAGACGACGTTGTAGTCGAAGATCATAGATCAGCCGCCCTTACGCCTACCGAGTAGCGCTTCTCGAGGTGACGCAGTGCCAGCAACGAGACACTGGTGATCACCAGGTACATCGCCGCCACTGCAAGAAAGAAGGTGAAAGGCTCACGGGTGGCATCCGCCGCCTGCTTGGCCTTGAACATCATGTCCTGCAGACCGACCACGGAAATCAGCGCGGTCGCCTTGGTCAACACCAGCCAGTTGTTGGTGAAGCCGGGGATCGCCAGGCGGATCATCTGCGGCACCAGCACCCGGAAGAACACCTGCAGGCTGCTCATCCCGTAGGCCATGCCGGCTTCGGCCTGCCCCTTGGGGATCGCCATGAAGGCACCGCGGAAGGTTTCCGACAGGTAGGCGCCGAAAATGAAACCCAGCGTACCGATACCGGCGACCAGCGGATTGAGATCGATATAGTCGTCATAACCGAGCAGCGGCGCGACGCGGTTGATCAGATCCTGGCCGCCGTAGAAGATCAGCAGGATCAGCACCAGATCGGGGATACCACGGATCACGGTGGCGTACAGGTCACCGAGCCGGGCCAGCCAGCGTACCGGCGACAGGCGCAGCGCCACCCCGATCAAACCCAGAACAATGGCCAGGGCCATGGACGACAAGGCGAGCTGAAGCGTCAGCCAAGCGCCATCGAGGATGACAGCCCCGTAGCCTTTCAACATGATTCAGGTCCTCGAAAATTGGGATGAAAAAATGGCGCAAACCGCAGGGATCCTGTTGCTTGCGCCATTTCGGACGAGCTGGCGAGATTTACTTGCCGTAAATATCGAAGTCGAAGTACTTGTCCTGGATCTGCTTGTACTTGCCGTTGGCACGGATCGCGGCGATGGCGGCGTTGATCTTGTCCAGATCGGCCTTGTCACCCTTGCGCACGGCGATACCTACGCCGTCACCGAAGTATTTGACGTCGGTGAACTGCGGCCCCACGAAAGCGAAACCCTTGCCGGCGTCGGTCTTCAGGAAACCGTCCTGCAGCAGGGTGGCATCAGCCACGGTGCCGTCCAGGCGACCGGCTTCCACGTCCAGGTAGATCTCGTTCTGCGAACCGTACGGCTTGACTTCGGCCCCCAGCGGCTTGAGCACTTCCTCGGCGAAACGATTGTGGATCGAGCCACGCTGCACGCCGATCTTCTTGCCCTTGAGCTCGACCAGGCTGTCGCTGACCACGGTGCCTTCCTTCATGACCAGGCGGGCCGGGGTGTTGTAGTACTTGTTGGTGAAGTCGACGGACTTCTTGCGATCGTCGGTGATCGACATGGACGACAGGATCGCGTCGATCTTGCGGACCTTCAGCGCCGGGATCAGGCCATCGAACTCCTGCTCGACCCAGACACACTTGACCTTCATCTCTTCGCACAGGGCGTTGCCGATGTCGTAGTCGAAACCGACGATGCTGCCGTCCGGGCCTTCGAGGCGAATGGAGGGTAGGCCGCTTCGATACCAATTTTCAGAGGCTTTTCATCGGCGAATGTAGGCAGCGACAGCACGGACAGTGCCAGGGCGCCAAGAAGCACGAGTTTCTTCATCTTAGGACTCCATCGGTAAAGGGCAAAAACGGCAGAGTGAGCGCGAGCCCAATATGCGAAGGGTGAACAGGGATTACGGCGCCGCGTCCTGCGAGGGCCGATTGGGCGGCGGTCCATGCACAACGACCAGCGAGTGATCGGCATTCTAACGACAGGCCCGAAGTCGATATTTCCTCAATGCGACAAGTAATTACAGAAGCATCGAGAATGCCGACCCGGCACATTGACAGCCCTTGAAATTCATGCAAGGGCAAAAGAAAGGCAACCGATCTACGCTGCAAATTGCGGGCCTATTATTCGCAAAGCCTTCTATTACGGCAAGCGCGGTGTGCGACGAGGCTCTTTTCGACCGATATCGTCAGCCGAAATCGGGCAAAAGCGTTTCCCTATGCCCCGAATGCGGGCGACAGGTGACATATTTGGTTACTTCGCAGTGCATGGGTAACAAGAAGAAACGTCCCACGACAAAAACCGATATTTATCTCTTTTCAATCACCCATCCGATAGCCCTCCTCCAGAATGAAAAAGCCCCGCCCGGCTCATCGCCGGACGGGGCCTTATGTGCCTGGGCAGCCTTAGGCGACGTTCATAGTCTTGTGGGTGTCGATCAGGTGCTGCACCACGCTCGGGTCTGCCAGGGTCGAGATATCACCCAGCCCATCGTATTCCGCCGTGGCGATCTTGCGCAGGATACGGCGCATGATTTTCCCCGAACGGGTCTTGGGCAGGCCCGGCGCCCATTGGATGACATCCGGCGAAGCGATCGGTCCGATCTCGCGGCGTACCCAGTTCTTCAGTTCCAGGCGCAGCGCTTCGCTCGGCTCCTCGCCACTGTTGAGGGTGACATAGACGTAGATGCCCTGCCCCTTGATATCGTGCGGCACCCCACCACGGCCGCTTCGGCGACTTTCGGATGGGCGACCATGGCGCTTTCGATTTCGGCGGTGCCCATGCGGTGGCCGGAGACGTTGAGCACATCGTCGACACGGCCGGTGATCCAGTAGTAGCCATCCTCGTCGCGGCGCGCACCGTCGCCGGTGAAATACATGCCACGGAAGGTCTTGAAGTAGGTGTCGACGAAGCGGTCATGGTCGCCGTACAGGGTACGCGCCTGGCCCGGCCACGAGTCGAGGATCACCAGGTTGCCTTCGGCCGCCCCTTCGATGATGTTGCCCAGGTTGTCCACCAGCGCCGGTACCACGCCGAAGAACGGACGGGCCGCGGAACCTGGTTTGAGGGCGTGGGCCCCCGGCAGCGGGCTCATCATGTTGCCGCCGGTCTCGGTCTGCCACCAGGTATCGACGATCGGGCAGCGCGACTTGCCGACATTCCTGTAGTACCAGTCCCAGGCTTCCGGGTTGATCGGCTCACCCACCGAGCCGAGCAGGCGCAGGCTGCTGCCGTCGGCCCCTTCGACTGCAGCCGAACCCTGGGCCATCATGGCGCGGATCGCCGTCGGTGCGGTGTAGAGGATGTTGACCTTGTGCTTGTCGACGATCTTCGCCACCCGGGTGATATCCGGATAGTTCGGCACGCCCTCGAACAGCACGGTGGTCGCGCCGTTGGCCAGCGGGCCGTAGACGATGTAGCTGTGGCCGGTGACCCAGCCGACGTCGGCGGTGCACCAGTAGATCTCGCCCGGACGGTAGTCGAACACACGCTCGTGGGTCAGGGCCGCATACAGCAGGTAACCGCCGCTGGTGTGCTGCACCCCCTTGGGCTTGCCGGTGGAACCGGAGGTATAGAGGATGAACAGGGCCTCTTCGGCGCCCATCTCCTTGGGTGCGCAGACGCTGCCCGCCACTTTCATCAGGTCCTCGAACCAGATGTCGCGATGCTGGTTCCACTTGATGTCGCCACCGGTGCGCTTGCACACGATGACCTTCTGGATGCTGTTGGTTTCCGGGTTGGTCAGGGCATCGTCGACGTTGGCCTTGAGCGGGATCTTCTTGCCGGCGCGTACGCCTTCGTCGGCGGTGATCACCACCTTCGAGCGGCAGTCGATGATCCGACCGGCCAGGGCCTCCGGGGAGAAACCACCGAACACCACCGAGTGGATCGCACCGATCCGCGCACAGGCCAGCATGGCCACCACGGCTTCGGGAATCATCGGCATGTAGATGGTCACCACGTCGCCGCGATGAACGTCCTGGCCACGCAGGGCGTTGGCGAACTTGCAGACCTGCTCGTGCAGCTCGCGATAGGTGATGTTGCGCGAGTCGGCAGGATCGTCGCCTTCCCAGATGATCGCGACCTGGTCGCCGCGCTCGGCCAGATGGCGGTCCAGGCAGTTATAGGAAACGTTCAGGGTGCCGTCGGCGAACCATTTGATATCGACGTGATGATCGTCAAAGGAAGTCCGTTTTACCGTGGTGAAAGGCTTGATCCAGTCGAGACGCTTGGCCTGCTCGCGCCAGAAGCCATCAGGGTTGACGACCGACTGCTGGTACATCGCCTTGTAGGTCGCCTCGTCGGTCAGCGTATTGGCCAGAACCTCAGGGCGAACGGGGTACAGGGAAGCCGCACTCATCTTTCTTACCTCGGTGACATAGTTGTTGTTTTATGGCCCTGTTGTAGCCGGGCTGACGCTGCCGGACCATTCGACGATGGTAGTAACAAAACCCTACAAAACGTCGTGAATACCGCCAACAGGGCTCAAGCACGTGGCCTGTGGCGATATTCGGCCCAGGGAAAATATCTTCGGGCAGGACGTTTTTCGACGATTGTTACAGGTTTTGTCAATAGTCTTTATCAAAAGCCCACCTGTATGAACGACTGGCGCACTCTTAAAATCAACTTCGCCAACTAAGGCAACGAATTAACCAGACGACAGCCCCCACGAAGGCCGTTAATTCGAATTCAAACTTCCAGAGCTTCACACGTGGTCCCACAAGGGCCGCGTGCCCCTACACGACCATCAATAGGTGAACCGATGAAACTTTTTGCCGCTTTAGTCCTCAGCAGCCTCTGTGCAACAGCCATGGCCGACGAGGCGGCGACCGATGTAGCCAGCCGGAACCTGCCGGTAGAGGAATACACTTACTCCATGCACCCGGATATTCACAAAGTTATCTCCATGAGTGAAATTCCGGAAGTTTGCGAAGTTGTACCGGCACGCATGGTTTATGAAGACTCCCAGGGTGTTCGGCATGTCATGGAATATCGTGTAATGGGTAATGGTTGTTCCAACGGCTGATCGCCCGCCTTGAAAGCCGCTTGCCGCAGGAAGCGATTCTTGCGGCTGCGGCAAGGGTGTCCTTGCACAACGGTCATCATCCGGCCGCCTCCCGCAGCGAACCACTCGTCGCCAACACCCCCGCCAGGCAAAAAATTCTTTTGCCGCCAAAGCCCTGCAAACCCGAGCCGTGCCGGCCCAAGCACACGCAAGGGCGGAATCCGTCACACCACTGACCGCAAAAAGCCCTTATAATGTCCCGGTAAAACGGGCTTGCAATATTCCCTTGCAGGGTAGCGTTCTCACGCTGGCATCGCTGCAGGAACCGGCGTCATCCCCGCGCCATCCGCCCCTCGGGGCCCCGTACAAATTTCCCGTTGTTTGCCTGCACAGCCGGTGCAAGCAACGATTCCTTATATCCAATGTGGCCATCGTGCCGTGTGAAAAACCGCCCATCCGTGTTTTCACACCGGCGTCAGGCCCTCACGCAGGAGACGACACGTCATGCTGAGCTGGGACGAATTCGACAAAGAAGACGGCGAAGTAGCAGAAAAAGAGAGCAAGACCGGCCAGGCCAGCGAAGCCACCCTCGATCGCCTGGACAGCGCCGGCGGTGCCGCCGCCCTCGAAGCCCGTGCCGTGACCGCCAGCGACTCCGCCGCGATCATCCGCGCCAAGGCCGCCCTCGACGCCCTCGATGTCGCCGAAGGCCTGGCCGAACTCGAAGGCGCCTCGGCCCGTGTCGCCGTCGACGAGAAGCGCATGATCAACTGCCGCGCCGACCTCAACCAGCTCGTGCCCTTCAAGTACGACTGGGCCTGGCAGAAGTACCTCGACGGCTGCGCCAACCACTGGATGCCGCAAGAGGTCAACATGACCGCCGACATCGCCCTCTGGAAAAACCCCGAAGGCCTGACCGACGACGAGCGTCGTATCGTCATGCGCAACCTGGGCTTCTTCTCCACCGCCGACTCCCTGGTGGCGAACAATCTGGTCCTGGCCGTCTACCGCCTGATCACCAACCCCGAGTGCCGCCAGTACATCCTGCGCCAGGCCTTCGAGGAGGCGATCCACACCCACGCCTACCAGTACTGCATCGAATCGCTGGCCATGGATGAAGGCGAGATCTTCAACATGTACCACGAGATCCCCTCGGTGGCAAAAAAGGCCACCTGGGGCCTGAAGTACACCCGCTCGATCTCCGACCCGCAGTTCAACACCGGCACCGTCGAGACCGACAAGGAACTGCTGCGCAACCTGATCGCCTACTACTGCGTGCTCGAAGGCATCTTCTTCTACTGCGGCTTCACCCAGATCCTCTCCATGGGCCGGCGCAACAAGATGACCGGCGTCGCCGAGCAGTTCCAGTACATCCTGCGCGACGAATCCATGCACCTGAACTTCGGCATCGACGTGATCAACCAGATCAAGATCGAGAACCCGCACCTGTGGGATGCCGAGATGAAGGAAGAAGCGACCCAGATGATCCTGCAGGGCACCCAGCTGGAAATCGAATACGCCCGTGACACCATGCCGCGCGGCGTGCTGGGCATGAACGCGGCGATGATGGAGGACTACCTCAAGTTCATCGCCAACCGTCGCCTGTCGCAGATCGGCCTGAAGGAAGAGTACCCGGGCACCACCAACCCGTTCCCGTGGATGAGCGAGATCATGGACCTGAAGAAGGAAAAGAACTTCTTCGAGACCCGCGTGATCGAGTACCAGACCGGCGGTGCACTGAGCTGGGATTGATTCGTCCCGCACGCATGGATCGCGACGCCAAAAGCCCTGACCTGTTCAGGGCTTTTTCATGGGTGGGCCATTGGCGGGCTTGCCCGCCAATGAGCCCTCAACATCATCGAAAAGCCTCCCGATCAGACACCCAGGCCTACTCGGTGCCGACCGGCGACCGATAGTCGGATTGCCGAAAAATCCTTTGCTCCAGCTCGAAAACAACTGTACAAAAACACAGTATTTTCAAGTCAACCCATCGATCCTGGAGAGCCCCATGTCCAGCCAAGCTGCCAATCATGTGATGAGTACTACCGTTGAACGCATGGTCCTGCATCAATTCACCCCGCTGCACTGCCGGCAGGCCCGCGCGATGCTGGGTTGGAGTCGCGAGCAGTTGAGCCAGGAGTCTGGCGTCTCGGTGGCCGCCGTACAGCGTTTCGAGAAGGGCGATTCCCTCAGGGATGTCACCCGATTGGCCCTGGCCTTTCGCTTCGAGGCCGAAGGCCTGGTGTTCTTCCCAGGCTTTGCACCCGGCCGTGGAATGAACATTCGCGGCACTACACCGGACCCGATCGAACGACAGGACTACGAACTGATCGAGTAATCGATTCAGGTCGGCACTGCCGGCCTGCCCTGCAAGCCGGGCACCGGGTCGGGCCCGCCGGCTTTCGACGCAAACGGGTGAACGCAGGGGCGTTTCCTGGATCGCCTAGCGAGTACTCAGGGCGGATTCATTCTCCAGGGCCTGTTCCACCTCGAGCCACCAGGCGCGCCCGCGATGAGGCTGCATCAGGTTGAAGGCTTCGCCAATGGCCGGGGTGGTGATGGACACGTTATTGTCCCAGGCCAGCGCCAGGATCCGCTCGAAGGGTTCGTACCAGGCATGGAACGACAGGTCGAAGGTGCCATTGTGAATCGGCAGCAGCCAGCGTCCCCGCAGGTCCAGGTGCGCCTGCAGGCTCTGTTCCGGCTGCATGTGCACATGAGGCCAGTCGACGTTGTAGGCACCGGTTTCCATCAGCGTCAGGTCGAACGGCCCATAGTGTTCGCCAATCTGCTTGAAGCCGTCGAAGTAACCGCTATCGCCGCTGAAGAAGATCCGCACGTCATCGGCGATCATCACCCAGGAGGCCCACAAGGTCTGGTTGTTGTCGAACAGCGTCCTTCCGGAGAAGTGCTGCGACGGTGTGGCGGCAAAGCGGATGCCCTCGACGACCGTCTCTTCCCACCAGTCCAGTTGCTGCACCTTCTGCGCGGCGATGCCCCATTTGACCAGCAGGTCGCCAACGCCCAGCGGGGCCAGGAAGTGTTTGGTCTTGGCCGCCAGTGCCAACACCGCCTTGTGGTCCAGGTGGTCGTAGTGATTGTGGGAAAGGATCACCGCCTCGATCGGCGGCAGTTCTTCCAGGCTGATGGGCGGCTGATGAAAACGCTTCGGTCCGGCCCACTGAACGGGTGAGGCCCGTTCGGAGAACACCGGATCGGTCAGCCAGAACTTGCCGTGCAACTTGAGCAGCAGGGTCGAGTGGCCGAGACGGAATACGCTGAAGTCGGCAGCGGCAAGCAACTGCTCACGGCTCAGCGCCTGGACCGGCACGCTGCCCGCCGGCCGGGTATTGCGCGGTTTCTGGAAGGTCATTTTCCAGAAGATACCCAAGGTCTTGCCCAGGCCGCCGTGGGGTGTCGGCGCCAGGTTGCGAAAAGCGCCCTGCTCTTTCCGGGACGAGGATCCAGCGACAATACGCGAACGAATGGCCATGACAGGGTGACTCCCGGGAACCCGAAGGAGTTCCCACGCTCAGGTGCTGAAAGATCAGGGGCCGCCGCAGGCAAACCTTGATCGGACGAAGTTGCAGAAAAAGAACTACACTACACAGTGTAGTTTCTAGCTTGCGCCAAAGTACTCGCCAAGTAAACTGCCGAGTGTAACTTTTATTGACCTGCCGAAGCCTGCCCATGACCGTCCCCCTGCGCCTCACCGACCGTAAACGCGAAGCCATCATCCAGGCGGCCATCGCGGCCTTTCGCGCCGACGGTTTCGAAGTGACCAGCATGGACCGGATCGCGGCCAAGGCCGAGGTCTCCAAGCGTACGGTATACAACCACTTCCAGAGCAAGGAAGACCTGTTCGCCGAAATTCTCCATCGCCTATGGGCCAGCAGTGCCGCGCAGATGGACATGACCTATCACTCGCAGCGCCCCCTGCGCGAGCAACTGCGCGACATGCTGATGCGCAAGATGCGGCTGTTCAACGATAGCAACTTTCTCGATCTGGCACGGGTGGCGATCGCAGCCACCATTCATGCGCCCGAGCGCGCGCAGGACATGGTCTCGCGACTGGCCAGCCAGGAGGAAGGTTTCAAGCAGTGGATCCGCGACGCCCAGGCCGACGGCAAACTCAAGGCGGTCGACCCCGAATTCGCCACTCACCAGATCTACGGCCTGCTCAAGGCCTTCGCCTTCTGGCCGCAGATTTCCCTCGGCCAGCCACCGCTGGATACCGCGACACAGACACGCGTCATAGAATCGGCGCTGGATTTGTTCCTTTCCGGCTACGAAATCGTCAAATAGCCGACACGCCCCGCCAAATCACCTGCCAAACCCTAGAAATGGCTTGGAAGGACACTGATTATTCTTTACGGAATCCCCGACAATATTCATCCTGCTTATCAGACGAATAGCGCTTCCGTGCCGAACACATTGCCTGTGTTCCGACAAAGAAATAAGTGACGCAGAGACCTATGGAAATCCATCGAGGCAAAGGGCAATCATTTGCCAGACGCATCTACTTGCCCCGCATGATAGGCGTAGGCGTCGGCTGCTTCAGCATCATCGCCGCACTCGCCCCCTTGTCGATGCCAATCTGGATCTGGGCCCTGCTGGCATTCAACGCCGTGATCTGGCCGCATGTGGCCTATCGTATCGCCCGACACGCCCACTATCCGTACCGGGCGGAACGACGCAACATCCTGATCGACTCGTTGATGGGTGGTTTCTGGGCGGCGACCATCCAGTTCAATCCCCTCGTCACGGTCAACATGCTCGCGCTGATGACCATGCACAACGTCGCCGCTGGCGGCCCGCGGCTGATGCTCAGGGGCCTGCTCGCGCAGTTGCTGGGGATCCTCGTCTCCTGGCTGATCTTTACTCCGGCGTTCAATGGGGTGACCACCCAGATCCAGATCTATGCCTGCCTGCCGGTGTTGATCCTGTACCCGGTGGTCATCGGCATGGGCAGCTTCCAGGTGGCGATCAAGCTCGCCGACCACAAGCGTGCACTGAGCGCCCTGAGCCGTACCGACAGCCTGACCGGGCTGCTCAATCACGGCAGTTGGAAGGACCTGCTGCAGATCAAGTTCCACAAGTGCCGGCAGACACACTGCCAGGCGGCAATCGCATTGATCGACATCGACCACTTCAAGACCATCAACGACAGTTACGGCCATCTGATCGGCGACAGCGTACTGCGCCAGTTGAGCCGCGACCTGAAGGCCAACCTGCGTGAACACGACCTGGCCGGGCGTTATGGCGGTGACGAGTTCTGCGTGATCCTGCCGGGCCTGTCGCTGGAACAGGCCAGCGAGATCATGGAGCGGCTGCGCCAGGTCTTCAGCAACTTGCGCAGCGAGGAAATACCGGAGCTGCGGGTCACCCTGAGCATCGGCCTGGCGCCCTTCCGGGCTAGTTTCAAGGACGCCGGTGCCTGGCTCAACGAGGCCGACAAGGCCCTGTACATCGCCAAGAATACCGGGCGCAACAAGGTCAACAGCACCGACGGTGAAAATACCGAATCCTCGGACGGGTACCTGGCAAGCTCCGCCTGAGCGCCATTCGGCTACTGCAAAGAACCACACGGCGGATTCTTGTACAAGACCAATCTATTTTGTATAAGAATATAAGGCAAAGTGCCATCCATGGAACGCTGGCCACCGGCGCCCTTCCCCCAAGGGTCTGCCGGGCCTGGAAAGGGATAGATCTCCCCTCTCTCCGAGTTCTCATGCCATGTTTTTTGCAGCCCATAAGAAAGCCCTGCAAGACCTGCAACAAACCATCGACCAACAGGCCCACCTGCTCGCGGCCATCGACCGCTCCATGGCCGTCATCGAATTCGATCTCGACGGCATCGTCCTGCGCGCCAACGACAACTTCCTCAAGACCATGGGCTATCGCCAGGAGCAGGTGCTCGGCCAGCCCCATCGCATGTTCTGCTCGCCAGCCTATGCTCGCAGTGCCGAATACAGCCAGTTGTGGTCACGCCTCAAGGCCGGCCAATTCGAGTCCGGCACTTTCGAGCGGGTCGCCGCCGATGGCCGGAGCGTCTGGCTCGAAGCCAGCTACAACCCGATCCGTGACGAGAACGGCAAGGCGGTGAAAATCGTCAAGTACGCCATGGACGTCACCGCCAAGATCCAGCAGGAAAGCGAAGCCAACGGCAAGCTGCAGGCGATCGACCGGGCCATGGCCGCCATCGAGTTCAAGCCCGACGGAACGGTGATCTGCGCCAACCAGAACTTCCTCGACCTGATGGGCTACAGCCTGGCCGAAATCCAGGGCAAGCATCACCGGATCTTCTGCACCCCGGCCACTGTCGGCGGCAGCGACTACCAGGACTTCTGGCGCCGCCTGAACCAGGGCGAATTCTTCAGCGGCCAGTTCGAACGCGTGACCAGGCGTGGCCAGAGCGTCTGGCTCGAAGCCACCTACAACCCGGTCTACGACGCCAGCGGCAAACTGTGCAAGGTGGTCAAGTTCGCCTCGGACGTGACCCGGCGGGAAGAGAAACATGCCCAGGACGCCATGAGCGCGAGCCAGGCCTATCACATCTCGGTGGAGACCCGCAGGGTCGCCGAGCAAGGCACCGAAGTGATCCAGCAGGCCGCCAGCGAAATGCGCGAGATTGCCTCGAACATCGAAGGTTCGTCCAATCTGATCGCCAAGCTGGGCGAGCGCTCGGAACAGATTACCGCCATCGTCAACACCATTCGTGGGATCGCCGAGCAGACCAACCTGCTGGCCCTCAATGCCGCGATCGAAGCGGCCCGGGCCGGCGAGCAGGGTCGCGGCTTCGCCGTGGTGGCCGATGAAGTCCGTCTGCTCGCGGCACGTACCAGCGGCTCCACCGCCGAGATATCCAGCATGATCGGCATGATCCAGAGCGAAACCCAGCAGGCCATCCAGAGCATGAACGGCACCCGCGACCGGGCGTCCAAGGGCGTCGGCCTGGCGGACGAGGCCGGTACGGTGATCCTGCAGATCCGCGACGGGGCGAGCAATGCCGTACAGGCGGTCAGCATGTTCGCCAACGACAGGGTGCACTGAGCACCCGACACGCCAGGACATCGGCAGATGACCTGGCGTGCCTGTCGCGTCGTCCCGCGACTTGATTGCACAGCGGCATTGTTCACTTGAGCGAATGCCTATTTTGCTGGCGAACAGGCAGACCTATAGTCCGGCGCAGAGACCGACAAGCTGGAGAAGCCCATGGAACTGCGCCCCGCCCTGAAGATTGCCCTGGTCGGCGATCACGACCCGCAAGTGACGGCCCACAAGGCCATCCCCGTGGCCCTGCAACTGGCCGCCCAGGCCAACGGCCTGCAGGTACAGGCCCACTGGGTGGCGACCGACAGCATCGAGACCGCGGACGATCTGGCAGGCTTCGACGGCATCTGGTGCGTTCCCGCCAGCCCGTATCGCAGCCTCGATGGCGCCTTGCTTGCCATTGGCCATGCTCGTGAACAACGACTCCCCTACCTCGGCACCTGTGCCGGCTTCCAGTACGCGATTCTCGAGTATGCCCGTCACGTGCTCGGCTGGGACGACGCGCAGCACGGTGAGGAAGCGCCGGATTCGCCGCGCGCGGTGATCTCGGCCCTGAGCTGCTCCCTGGTGGAGGCCACCGACGGTATCCGCCTGGTCGAAGGCTCGCGTATCGCCAGGGCCTATGCCAGCCAGCGAACCCACGAGGGTTATCACTGCCGCTACGGCATCAACCCGGCCTTCGAAGCGGCGCTGCTCGACACCGACCTGCAAGCCGCCGGCCACGACGACAGGGGGGAACTGCGGGCCGTCGAACTGGCAAACCATCCGTTTTTCGTCGCGACGCTGTTCCAGCCGGAGCGGGCCGCCCTGCAGGGGATCGCGCCGCCACTGGTCAGCGCCTTCCTGAGCGCCTGCGCCGGAGAACACGCATGATTGCCAGCACGCCCCAGCCTCCCTACTACGCGGTGATCTTCACCTCACTGCGCACGGCAGGCGACCAGGGTTACGCCGAGGCCGCCCAGCGCATGCTCGACCTGGCTCGCGAGCAGCCAGGCTTCCTCGGTGTCGAGTCGGCACGCGGGGATGACGGCCTGGGCATCACCGTCTCGTACTGGCAGGACGAAGCGGCGATCCTCGCCTGGAAGCAGCATGCCGAGCACAGCGAAATCCGCGAGCGCGGCCGCTCGACCTGGTACGAGACGTGCCAGACCCGCGTCTGCAAGGTCGAACGCGCCTATCGCTTCGATCGCTGAGCCGGCCGCCCGCTCGTGTCAGCCCGGCACGACCCGGCGCAATGCGGCGATCTGGGGCATGTCCACCCGCTGCATGTACACCCGCAACGGCTCGGTGATGTTGATCCGCTGGTCGATGTTCTGATCCAACAGCAACTGGATCCGCTCCCGGGCCAGACGCATGGCCTCCTGCCCTGCCGGTAGCCAGACGAATTCGCTGGCCGGAATGATCCCGTCGTCGGCCACGTCCAAGCCGAAGGAGTCCTCGCTGAAACGCACGATGTACTGGCCGGTCTTGCGATTCAGGCCGACGAAACCCTTGAGCTGGTCGGCGGCCTGACAGATGAGTTCGGAAGTGATGCGCATGGTAAACCTCACTGGCGAGCCCGAAGGCCCATGGGTCGATGGTTTACACACAAGGTGGGCAGCGCGTTTCCTTCTACAGGAGAAACTGCCGCTCAAGCCTACTGCAAAATCCGTCCTGATTGTGTCGAAAAAACGACACAACCGGCTCTTGCAGCCATTTCGCGATAGCACTTGAAGCATTCAGTTGTTAAAAGAGGACCTTCACTCCGTACGAAAGGAATTCGCAATGCCTGTCACCTTCAGCGCCGCCACCTTCAAGAAAAGCGCTCTGCTCATGAGCCTGCTGCTGGCCATGGGGCTGGACACGGCACAAGCCGGCACCACCCCGGCCGAGCTCGCGGCCAAGGCCGGGATTCCCCATCCGGCGGTGATCGCCCACCGTGGCGCGTCCTTCGATGCCCCCGAATCCACCGCGGCCTCCTACACCCTGGCCCGCGACCTCGGCGCCGACTACCTGGAAATGGACCTGCAGCGCAGCAAGGACGGGGTGATCTTCGCCCTGCATGACAACAACCTGTCGCGCACCACCGACGTCGCCAGCAAGTTCCCCGAACGCAAGGACAGCCCGGCCAACGAGTTCACCTGGGCCGAACTGCAAACCCTGGACGCCGGCAGCTGGTTCAACAAGGCCTACCCCGAGCGCGCGCGGCCATCCTATGTCGGCCTGAAGATTCTCAGCCTCGACCAGATCATCGACATCGCCCAGGCCAACCCCAGGCATCGCCCCGGCCTGTACATCGAGACCAAGGAACCCAAGCAGTTCCCCGGTATCGAGCATGACCTCAAGAACAAGCTGCAGGAACGTGGCCTGCTCGGCCCGGACAAGGTCCACTCCAAGGAGCAGCCACAGGTCGGCCAGGGCGCCGGCCGGGTGATCCTGCAGACCTTCGAGAAGAGCAGCCTGGAGTTGCTGCAGAAGGAAATGCCGAACACGCCGAAGATTCTCCTGCTGTGGGTCGGCGAAGGCAGCATCGAACCCAAGTCGAACGTCAGCTTCGCCGACTCCGGCGAGAAGACCAAGGCCGCCTACTACGCCAAGCAGGAACCGAAGGACAAGGCCGAGTTCATCAAGTGGGTGGACTTCGCCAAGGCCAATGGCGCCATCGGCACCGGCCCGTCGGCCGAACTGACCCATGGCGGCGACCAGAGCTACTCCGACCTGGTCAAACCGTGGATGAACCAGCTGACCCACGATAAAGGCCTGCTGGTTCACGTCTATACCGTCGACGAACCGGTGGACTTCAAGAAGGTCATGGACGCCGGTGTCGATGGCATCTTCACCAACCGCGCCTCCGAACTGCTCAAGTACTTCAAGCGTGCCTCGCCGAAAACCGTGCCGCAAATCCTCGAGGCCAACGGTTACTGAGTGACGGGCCGCGAGTGGAACGGCGTCCTCTGGCTGGGGCGTGACTACGCCCTGATCCACGGTGAGCTGGGGCCACCGCGCCCCATGCCCACTCCGCCCATCAGGTGATCCTGACGCCCGAGGCGCCGGTCACCGCCTGGTACTGTGGCGCCGCCTGCGCCTGGCGCTTGAAAGGCGCGCTCTACGCGCGATTGAACAAACGACGCAATCGTCAGTCAGCAAGAACAGGGGGTCAATTTAAGGGTGAATTAAGTTGCAACACTTAGGCTGACCCCACTGAAATCATCCAGACAAGGAATCCCCCGATGAAAGCCCTCTCGACCCTGCTGACCGCCTCCGCCCTGACTCTCGTTGCCGGCTTCGCTTCGGCCGATGTCCGTCCGGACCACATTCCCGGGCTGCTGAAATCCGGTGCGATCGCCGACTTCGACAAGCTCAACCAGGCCGCCCTGGCCAAGTACCCAGGCGCGACCATCACCGACACCGAACTGGACCATGGCACCAGTGGTGGCTATGTCTATGAAGTCGAACTCAAGGCCGCCGACGGCGTGAAGTGGGAAGTCAAACTCGACGCCAAGAGCGCCGCCGTCCTGCAGGAGAAGCGCGACAGCTGATCGTCCGCCCCGTGAATCACAAGCCGCGCGTTCCACCCGGAACGTGCGGCTTGTTCGTTTTCATCCTCCCATAACCCCGGGAGATGCTGTCCAAGCACTCAGGCGGTCGTGTTGACGGTACCGCCCGACGTACTGCTGCCGGACTCCTGGAGCGCCTGGGTCAAGGCCGCGGTGACGGTCTGGATCGAGGCGGAAATCGTCGCGACCTGAGCCGAAGCGGTGGCCACGGCAGTCGCCTTGGCTTCGTCGCTGTCGTTGCTGGCCTGGGCCTTCTGCAATTGCTGCTCCTGTTCCTGCAACTGCTTCTGCAACTCGGCCAGTTGCTTGCGCAGCGCCTTGACGGTATCGGACTCCGAACTGGAGCTGTCGCCGCTGCCCGCCGCGCCACCGCCAGCGGCCGCCTGGGTACCAGCGGTCTTGGTGGTATCGGTGCTGCTGGCGGCGACGGTACCGGTCGTCGTGCTGTCGTCGCTGCTGGCTGCCTGGGTGGCGGTACGGGTGGACTGGCTTGGGGTGATGGTGACCGAGGTGATGCTGACCATGGGAAATACCCTATCGAGGTGGTGATACCCCATCATCGACAGAAGATTGGCCGGTTTGAGACCTATCCTGTATCCCGTTGGTCAGCATCCCGATACACAACCGCGACGCCAGGATAAGGCTCAGGCCCCGAGCCTGGCGGTGACTTCGTTCAATTGCCCCGACAGGCCGTGTAGATTGCTGCTGGCTGCCTCGGTACGCTTGACGTTGTCCAGGTTGGTGCTGGCAATCGCGGTGATCTCGGTGAGGTTGCGGGAAATATCCTCGGCCACCGACGTCTGTTCCTCGGCGGCCGTGGCAATCTGCCGGTTCATGTCACGGATGGCCTCGACGGCCGCGGTGATGCGCTCGAGCATCGCGCCGGCCTCGGTCACCTGCTCCACGCTTTCGTCGCTGCGGGCCTGGCCGCCCTCGATGGCCTGGGCCGCGTCCACCGCCCCGGTCTGCACCGACTGGATGATCTGGTTGATTTCCAGAATCGACGCGGCCGTGCGTTGGGCCAGGCTGCGAACTTCATCGGCCACCACCGCGAAACCACGTCCGGCCTCGCCGGCCCGTGCCGCTTCGATGGCCGCGTTGAGCGCCAGCAGGTTGGTCTGCTCGGCGATCCCGCGGATCACTTCAAGCACCTTGCCGATCCGCCCGCTGTCGCTTTCCAGCTGGCGAATGACCGTAGCGGTCGTGGAGATTTCCGTGCGCATGCGGGTGATGGTCTGGATGGTCGACCGCATCACCAGTTCGCCCTGCTGGGCCGAGCGGTCGGCTTCGTCGGCGGCGCCGGCCGCAGCGGCGGCGTGCCGGGCGACTTCCTGGGCCGTGGCGGACATCTCGGTCATCGCCGTCGCCACCTGGTCGGTCCGTTCGAACTGCTCATGGGTACCCGTAGCCATCAGGCCGGCAATCGCGTTCAGTTCGCCACTGGCACTGTCCAGGTTGGCGGTGCTGAGCTTGAGGCGATTGAACGTATCGGCGAGAAAGTCCCGCAGGGTATTGGCGGCAACGGCCAGACGCCCCAGCTCATCCTGGCGGTCGGCGGCCACGCGCTCGGCGAACTGGCCATGGCTCAGTTGCGCCACATAGTCGATCAGGCGGCGAATCGGTTCGACCAGGTTGCGATTGACCAGCCACAGGCTCAGCAGCGCGATCAGCAGACCTGACACCAGCATCACCACGATACCGCTCCAGACCGTGCGCCCGGCGGCCTCGCTGATGGCGGCCGACTGTGCATCGCCGGCCTTGCGCAACTGGCTGACCAGCACGCTCATCTGCTCGCTGGTGGCACGGTCCACGCCCTTGACCGCCTGATCGCCGGCACTCGGCTCGGCGCCACTGGCAACGTAGGCATCACGGCCCTTCTGGTAGGCGACACCGAGCTGGCGGTGCTCCTCGCGCAGCCTTTCGACCTGGGCCTTCAGGCTGCTGTCGATAGCCGGCTGCGCCGCCAGGCGGCCGAGAATATCCTGCACGTCACGCTGGCGATCCTCGAACTGGCGCCAGTACTGGTTCAGGTCCTGAGGCTGCTTGCCACGCAAGAGGACGTTCTTCCATTCCTGCACCTGCTCCTTGAACCGCAGGTTGGCCTCGTCCACCAGTTGCGACGCGAGCAACGGCCCCCCGATCAGCTCCCGATAGTCGCGTATGCCGTTGGACAGGAAGTGGAAGCAGGTCAGTGCGATCAACAGCATCGCCAACAGGCTGCCGCTCAGTAGCGCGAGAATCTGGGCTCTCAAGGATTTCTGCAACATCGTGGGTATCTCTGGACAGGGATTGGGCACTCCGATCAGGAGTGCGAACAGTCAAAACATCCCTGTCAGCGACATCGTGGCTTGTGGCCCAAAACGCCGCAGCCTACACCTTCGCCATCGGCGCACCGGTACGGCGCTTGAGTCGAGCCGACCACCGGTCATGGGCCGCGATTGTGCACGTCAATCCGTAACAAAAATGTCAAAACGCCCTGAGATGATGCGGCTCAAGCGAACCTGTAAAAAAATGTTTCGGGCGCTTCATTTCAGCGAGCCTCCATGAACCACAGCCTTGACCAAAGTCACCGCGATCCGGACCTGTTCGGCCTGCTTTACGGTTTTCGCTTTCGCGCCGGCGAGCGCGGCGAGGAAATCGACTCCGCCACCGCCCTGCGCTACCTGCAGAACCCCGAGGACGACGAAGCGTTTCTCTGGCTGCACCTGAACCTCGCCCACGCGGCCTGCGAACGCTGGATGACCACCCATCTGTCGCTGCCCGACGAATTCTTCGAAGCCCTGCACGAAGGCTCACGCTCGACCCGCATCGAACATGTCGACAACGCCCTGCTGGCGGTGGTCAACGACGTGGTGTTCAACCTTGGCAGCATGACCTCCTCGGATGTCTCGACACTCTGGGTCTGCGCACGCAGCAAGCTGCTGATCAGCGCCCGCCTGCAGCCCCTGCACTCGGTCGACAAGCTGCGCTCCTCGGTCAAGGCCGGCGAACACTTCCGTTCGCCGCTGGAATTGCTGGTGCACCTGCTGCGCGACCAGGGTGAAGTGCTGACCCAGATCGTGCGCAAGACCACCCTCAGCGTCGACCAGATCGAGGACCAGTTGCTCGCCCAGCGCCTGACCATCAATCGCGCGGAGCTGGGTGCCATGCGCCGGGTGCTGGTGCGCCTGCAACGGCTGCTGGCCCTTGAGCCGGGCTCGCTGCTGCGGCTGCTCAACCGCCCGCCACAGTGGCTGCAGAAGGAGGACGTCAAGGAACTGCGCAAGTCCACCGAGGAGTTTTCGCTGATCCTCAGCGACCTCGAGGCCCTGGGCGAGCGGATCAAGTTGCTGCAGGAAGAGATCGCCGCCACCGTCAACGAACAGACCAACCGCAGCCTGTTCACCCTGACGGTGGTCACGGTGCTGGCGCTGCCGATCAACATCATCGCCGGTTTCTTCGGCATGAACGTCGGTGGCATCCCGCTGGCCGGCGACCCGGAAGGGTTCTGGATTCTGGTGGCGCTGGTGGCGACCTTCACCCTGCTGGCCGGACGCTGGGCGTTTCGCAAGCGCCAGGATTACTGAGCCCCCGGGTTCAGGGTGTACCCGCTCATCCTGGCGGCAGCCTGTCAGACCATCGGCCCGGTAAAATCCACGGATACTGATCTGTGGCAGCCTCTCTGTAACATTTAGCAATGATCATGACTGATACCCGTTCCCAAACAGGATTTCAGGCATGGCTACCCCTTCATTGACTGCTGCCTCCGCCAGCGACGGCAGGCCGCAGCTGGAAAGCAAACCCCACGTCTTCACCGCCGTCCTCTTCTTCGCGCTGCTGGCCGTCGGCCTGTTGTTCACCGCCTACAGCCTCGTGCATGACATGCACGAACTCGGCACCGTGGTCACCACCTGGACGCCCTTCCTGCTGCTCGGCGTCGCCCTGCTGATCGCCCTGGGCTTCGAATTCGTCAACGGGTTCCACGACACCGCCAACGCCGTGGCCACCGTGATCTACACCCACTCGCTGCCGCCGCACTTCGCCGTGGTCTGGTCCGGCTGCTTCAACTTCCTCGGCGTGCTGCTGTCCAGCGGTGCGGTGGCCTTCGGCATCATTGCCCTGCTGCCGGTGGAACTGATCCTGCAAGTGGGTTCGTCCTCCGGCTTCGCGATGATCTTCGCCCTGCTGATCGCCGCCATCCTGTGGAACCTCGGTACCTGGTGGCTGGGCCTGCCGGCCTCGTCGTCCCATACCTTGATCGGCTCGATCATCGGCGTCGGCGTGGCCAACGCCCTGATGCACGGCCGCGACGGCACCAGCGGCGTGGACTGGAGCCAGGTGACCAAGATCGGCTACGCACTGCTGTTCTCCCCGCTCATCGGTTTCGCCCTGGCCGCCCTGCTGCTGGTGGCGCTGCGCCTGTTCGTGAAAAACCGCGCGCTGTACAAGGCGCCCAAGGGCAACGAGCCACCACCGTGGTGGATCCGTGGCCTGCTGATCCTGACGTGCACCGGCGTGTCCTTTGCCCATGGTTCCAACGACGGGCAGAAAGGCATGGGCCTGATCATGCTGATCCTGGTCGGTACCCTGCCGATGGCCTACGCGCTGAACCGCACCATGCCGGCCGAACAGGCCCTGCAGTTCGCCGCCGTGGCCGAAGTGACCCAGGCCGCCCTGGTCAAGGCCGTCCCGCAACCCGCCCCGGCCGATCCGCGTCCGGTGCTCACCGAATACATCCGCACCCAACAGGTAAAGCCGGACCTGGTGCCGGCCCTGGCCGCCCTGACCGGCCGGATCGGTGAGGAGGTGAAAGGCTATGGCTCACTGGCCAAGGTACCCGCCGAGGCCATGGGCAACGTGCGCAACGACATGTACCTGAGTTCCGAAGCCATTCGCCTGATGGACAAGAACAAGGTCGGCAACTTCGACGCCGACACCCAGGGCAAGCTGCAACTGTTCAAGCAACAGATCGACGGCGCCACCCGCTTCATCCCGTTGTGGGTGAAGATCGCCGTGGCCATCGCCCTGGGCCTCGGCACCCTGGTCGGCTGGAAGCGGATCGTGGTCACCGTCGGCGAGAAGATCGGCAAGAGCCACCTGACCTACGCCCAGGGCGCCTCGGCGGAAATGGTCGCGATGCTGACCATCGGCGCGGCGGACATGTACGGCTTGCCGGTATCGACCACCCATGTGCTGTCCTCGGGGGTGGCCGGGACCATGGTCGCCAATGGCGGCGGCCTGCAGATGAAGACCATCCGCAACCTGGCGATGGCCTGGGTGCTGACCCTGCCGGCGGCGATCCTGCTGTCGGGCAGCCTGTACTGGCTGTTCACCCAGCTGTTCTGAACCCGCCTTCAGGCTCCACCCGCAGACCCCACCCTCAAGGTGGGGTTTGTCGTTTCACGCCCTCACAGGCGTCATGCAGTACCTGCACCAACCACTCCATGAACACCCGCACCCGCCGTGGCAGGTGCCGTTGCCCGGCATACAGCAGCGACACGTCCAGCGGCGCCGGCCGAAACCCGGGCAATACCTCGATCAGGTCGCCGCGTTCCAGGTGCCGGGCCATCCCCAGCAACGGCGCCTGGATCAGCCCCAGGCCGCCGAGGCAGGCGCCTTCGTAACAGTCGATACCGTTGACCGTGACGCTGCCGGCCATGGGGACCTGGATCAGCTTGCCATCGTGCAGGTACTCGAAGCCCGAAGACCGCGAGCCCAGCACGCCGACATAGTGGATCAGCCGATGGTCAACGAGATCTTCCGGGCTCGACGGCATGCCATGCCGTTGCAGATAGGCGGGGCTGGCGCAATTGACCACCGGCAGCGAACTCACAGGCCGCGCCACCACCGTCTGATCCGGTTGCGCACCGACCCGCAGCACGCAGTCGAAGCCTTCGCTGAGCAGATCGACCCGGCGATCGGTGCTGCTGATCTCCAGTTCGATCCGCGGATGCCGGGCCATGAACTCCGGCAGACGCGGCATCACCACCCGTCGCGCCATGGCACTGGGCATGTCGAAGCGGATACGCCCGCCGAGCAGGCTCGCATCCTGGCGGAACAGCCCCTCCAGCTCATCCACCTGGGACAGCAGTTCCTTGCTGCGTTCGTACAGCACCAGGCCGTCCTGGGTCGCCTGGACCTTGCGCGTGGTGCGCTGCAACAGGCGCGTGCCCAGCAGGTCCTCGAGGGTTTGGACATGCTCGGAAACACTCGACCTGGGCAACCCCATGCTCTCGCTGGCCTGGGTAAAGCTCGACAGCTCGGTGACGCGGATGAAGGTGCGCAGCAACTCCAGCTTGTTCATGGCAGGGCGACTCCGATTGTTCGGACAGAGCGATCAGTGTTTCCGTTTTCCCTCAGTTTATCGCCTGCCAGACGGACAAATAAACTTTCTCCAACACTCACCCATCACCCGAGGAATACGACATGACTCGCAAGATCGCACTGATCACCGGCGCCAGCCGCGGCCTGGGCAGGAATACCGCGCTGCAACTCGCCGCCCGCGGCGTGGACATCATCGGTACCTACCACAGCCGGGCGGACGAGGCCCAGGCCGTGGCGGCCGAGGTCGAACGGCTCGGCGCACGCGCCGCCATGCTGCAGCTGGATGTCGGTGTCGTCGCCGGCTTCAGGACCTTCGCCGAACGCGTGGCCGCGGTACTCGAAGGCACCTTCGCCCAGCCGCGTTTCGATTTCCTGGTAAACAATGCCGGCGTCGGCCTGCACGGACTGTTCGTCGACGTCCAGGAAGAGCAGTTCGACCAGTTGTTGAATGTCCACTTCAAGGGCCCGTTCTTCCTGACCCAGCGACTGCTGCCGCTGATGGCCGATGGTGGGCGCATCATCAACATCTCCAGCGGCCTGGCCCGCTTCAGCCTGCCGGGTTATGGCACCTACGCGGCGATGAAGGGCGCGATGGAGGTGCTGACCCGCTACCAGGCCAAGGAACTCGGTGCCCGGGGCATCAGCGTGAACTCGCTGGCCCCCGGCGCCATCGAGACCGATTTCGGCGGTGGTTCGGTGCGTGACAACCAGCAACTGAATGCCTTCGTCGCCAGCGTCACCGCACTCGGCCGGGCCGGCCTGCCGGAGGATATCGGCGGGGCGATCGCGCTGCTGCTCGGGGACGGTGGGCAGTGGATCAATGGGCAGCGGATCGAGGCTTCGGGCGGGATGTTCCTGTAGGTTCTGCATGGGGCCGGCAGGCCCCTTCGCGGGCAAGCCCGCGAAAGGGCCCCTCGGAACGACGCCTGTCAGCCAACCACACCACTGCGCTGCAGCAACTCCCGGAGCACCGTCAGCAACTCCACCCGCCCCTTGCGCGACGCCCCGGCAAACTCGATCCACCCCTCGTTGAAACCATCGAGCATCTGCATCCGCGGCAACGGGTTGTTCATGCCCTGGGCGCTGAACAGCGCCTGCCAGCTCTCCCGGGGGACCACCTCCATGCGCACCGGCCTGCCCAGCAGTTCGGCAAAGCCGGCGGCGATCTGGTTCGGCGTCACCCGCTGTGCCGCCTCCAGCTCGACGATGCGCTGGCCGCTCCAGTTCTCCAGCAGCAGTTGCGCCGCCAGCCGACCGACATCCTCGGTGGCGACCATCGGCACCGGCTTGTCCAGCGGTTGCAGGAAGCTGGGGATCACCCCACTTTCCAAGGCCGCCGGCACGTCCCACAGCGCGTTCTCCATGAACCAGCCCGGACGCAGGAACGTCACCGGCAGATCCAGGCCGGCCAGGCCCTGTTCGAGGATCTGCAACTGAGTGAGCAGGTTCGGCCGGCTCGCCTGTGCACCGACGGTCGACAGGCACACCACCTTCGCCGGACGCGCCCGCTCCAACGCCGAACGCAGGTTTTCCACCCATTGCCGGGCTTCCGGAAAGCCAGGGGTCGGGTCGAAAGTCGGCGGCAGCATCACGAACACACCTTCAGCGGCACTGAACGCCTGGGCCATCGCCCGCACATCATCGACCTCGGCCACTGCCACCTGGCAACCCTGCGCGGCCCACAGCTGCCCCTTGGCCGCGTTGCGTACCAGGGCCCGCACCGGCTGCCCGGCCGCCAGCAAATGACGGGCGATGGCGCCGCCGACCTGACCGGTAGTGCCCATGACTGCATACATAGAATTTCCTCCAGCGAGAAGCGACGTCTGTCGCGGTGGAAAGAATTATCCGCAGCGCACAGTCATTCTCCGATAGCATGGATGTCATTGGATCAGTGACAGGAAATCATCAATGAGCTTCGACTCCAGCCTGGCCGGCGGCATGGGCGTCCTCAGTGCCGTGGTCGACAGCGGCAGCTTCGCCAAGGCCGCCGACAGCCTCGACATGACCCCCTCCGGCGTCAGCCGGGCGATCGCGCGACTGGAGAAGCGCCTGGGCATCCGCCTGTTCGACCGCACCACCCGTTCGGTCAAACTGACCGACGAAGGCCGTCGCCTCTATGAGGAAATCGCACCGCTGCTGGCCGGTCTGGAAGAAGCCGCGCACAACGCCAGCGGCAGTGCCAGCAGCGTACGCGGGCGCCTGCGGGTGAATATCGATCCCTATTTCTCCCGGCTGATCCTCGGTCCGGCACTGGGCGAATTCATGAGCCGCCATCGGCAGTTGCAACTGGAGCTCTACACCCGTGACCAGTTGGGTGATGTGGTCGCCGACGGCTTCGACCTGGCGGTGCGGTTCGGCCACCCGGCGTCCTCGTCGCTGGTGGCGCGCAAGCTGCTCGACGTGCGGGTGCTGACCTGTGCCGCGCCGGCCTATCTCAAGCGCCATGGCCGGCCGCTGACACCGCTGGAGATGGAGGATGAGCGGCATGTCTGCGTATCGTTCCGCGACCCGGAAACCGGCCGGCCGTTTCCCTGGGAATTCCACCGTGGCGGTCAGCGGCTCGATGTACGCAACAACGCACGGCTGGTGCTCAACGATGTCGGCACCCTGCACAGCATCTGCGAGACCGGCTACGCGATCGCCCAGGTGCTCGACCTCGGCGTGCAACCGATGCTCGCGTCGGGCCGGCTGGTGGAACTGTTCCCCGACTGGCCCGACGAACGCTTCCCACTGTATGCGCTGTAC
Organism: Pseudomonas sp. Tof1; assembly: GCF_055390395.1. Classification (NCBI taxonomy): domain Bacteria; kingdom Pseudomonadati; phylum Pseudomonadota; class Gammaproteobacteria; order Pseudomonadales; family Pseudomonadaceae; genus Pseudomonas; species Pseudomonas sp. Tof1. Next base: position 5,539,745 of record NZ_AP024344.1, read on the forward strand.
CCGTCGCGGCACCTGCCACCGGCCAAGGTCCGGGCCTTTCTCGACTTCATCATCGAGATCAGCTCGCGCTGAACCGCTCAGGCCAGGCGCCGCTGCAACAGCCGCTCGCGCAGCAGGTCGTAGACCCAGTGGTAGACGTAGGTGTACGGCAGGAAAAACAGCAGCACGCCGATATCCAGCAACAGCGCCGACAGCAGGCTCAACTCCAGCCACCAGGCGATCAGCGGCACGCTCACCACGATCAGCCCACCCTCGAACAACACCGCGTGCAACAACCGGGTCCAGCCATTCTGCGCCAGGGCCAGGCGCTCGAGCAGCCGGTCGAACAGGCCATTGAACAGCACGTTCCAACCCAGGGCCAGCAGGCAGTTGGCAACCGTCACCACGCCCATGTCCAGCAACGGCTTGGCCATCACCCAGGCAAACAGTGGGGTGCATAGCAGCACCGCGAACAATTCGAAGCCAATGGCCTGGAAAACGCGTTCGGTAAGGGACTTGCTGGTACTCATGGCGGGCTCCCCCGGAATGTCGAGGCTTGTGATTATCGCCACCAACACAGATACTAAAAGTCAATTACCATCGAGCAAGACGATAGTTCATGGCCTCCAATGAAGTGCTCCAGGCCTTTGTCCAGGCCGCCACCCTCGGCTCCTTTTCCGCCGCCGCGCGCAAGCTGGGCAAAAGCCAGTCGACCATCAGCGCGGCGGTAGCCGGCCTGGAGATCGACCTCGGCCTGGAGCTGTTCGACCGCAGCACCCGCAAACCCGGCCTGACAGCGGCCGGCCATGTGATGCTGCGCAAGGCCGAGGACATCCTCGCCGCCAGCAATCGACTGGAAATGGCCGCCAGCCAGTTGGCCCAGGGGCTGGAGCCGAAGCTGACCGTGGTGATTTCCGACACCTACCAGTCCGATCGCTTCGAAGCCGCCCTCAGCGGGTTCGCTGCACGTTATCCGGACCTGGAGCTGGAGTGCCTGATCGCCGAATGCGCCGACGTGGTGGAACTGGTGCAACAGGGCCGGGCCCAGGTGGGCTTCGCCGAAAAGCTGGACAGCTACCCGCCGGACCTGAGCAGCGCCACAGTGGATGAGCGCACCGAGTTCGCCGTGTTCGTCCATCGCGGCCATCCCCTGGCCAGCCTGGCCAAGGTTGATCAGAGCGCCTTGCGCCAGCACCGTGAGTTGCGCCTGACCAGCATCGTCAATCCTTACGAAGACCGTGCCCTGGGGCGGGTGTGGTCGTCATCCAGCTACCTGATGCTGTTGGAGATGGCCCAGCGCGGCGTCGGCTGGGCAGCGTTGCCGCGCTGGCTGGTGGAGCGTTTCGCCGCAGGCTCACTGGTGCAACTGCAGGTACGCGGCTGGCCGAGGCCGGTGGCGGTCGATGCCCTCTGGTCGCGCCTGCATCCGCCGGGGCCGGCCGGCACCTGGTTGCTGGAAAAGATGCTGGAGTGATCGGCCGCGAACAGCCCCGGCAACCCTACTTCCCCAATGCCGCCAGGCGCCCGCGGATGAAGCGCTGCTCGGGCTCCTGCTGCGTCAGTTCCAGCGCCCGCCCATAGGCCTCGCGCGCCTCCTCCAGGCGCCCCAGCCGCCGATAGAACTCCGCCCGCGCCGAATGCGCCAGGTGATAATCCTGCAACTCGCCGCGCCCGAGTATCCGCTCCAGCAGCAGCAACCCTGCCTGCGGCCCATCGCGCATGGCCACCGCCACCGCGCGGTTCAGCTCGATCACCGGCGACGGCACGGCCCGTAGCAGCAGGTCATAAAGCCCGACAATCTGCGCCCAGTCGGTGTCCGCCGCGCTGGCCGCCTCGGCATGTACCGCCGCGATCGCCGCCTGCAGCCCATAAGGGCCGAATCGGCCGGAGGCCAGCGCCCTCTCGACCAGGTTGCAACCCTCGGCGATCAGTTCGGCATTCCACAGCGTGCGATCCTGGACATCGAGCAAAACCAGTTCGCCACTGGCCGAAACCCGTGCCTGACGCCGTGATTCGTGCAGCAGCATCAGCCCCAGCAACCCCATGACTTCCGGGTCCGGCAGCAGCTCCAGCAACAGCCGCGCCAGGCGGATCGCCTCGCCGGTCAGTTCGTCCCGAGTCGCGCTGGCGCCCCGGGAGGCCGAATAACCTTCATTGAACACCAGGTAAATCACCCGCAGCACGCTATCCAGGCGTTCGGGCAGTTCGCCCAGGGTCGGTACCTGGTAGGGAATCTGCGCATCGCGGATCTTCGCCTTGGCCCTGACGATCCGCTGGGCGATGGTCGAGGGCGTCGAGAGAAACGCCCGGGCGATTTCCTCGGTGGTCAGGTCGCAGACTTCGCGCAATGTCAGCGGCACCTGGGCATCGGCCGAGAGCGCCGGGTGGCAGCAGGTGAAGATCAGGCGCAGCCGGTCATCCTGCAGGTCCTCGCCCTCCCATTCGGCCTGTTCGAGCTGTTCGGCCTGGGCGATCAGACGCTCCTGGGAGGCGGCAAAACGCGCCCGCCGACGCAGGGTATCGATGGCCTTGAAGCGCCCGGTGGAAACCAGCCAGGCTCGCGGATTGGCCGGTACGCCGTCGCGTTGCCAACGCTCGACAGCGACGAAGAACGCTTCGTGCAAAGCCTCTTCCGCCAGGTCGAAATCACCGAGCAGACGAATCAGCGTCGCCAGAATCCGCCGCGACTCCAGCCGATAGACCGACTCGACCCGCTGCCTGATGCCCTGGGTGATTTCGCTCAATCCGGCAGCCCCTGCGCGAGCAGCAAGGCCAGCCGGTCGAGGCTTTCGCCCCAGCCCTGATGGAAACCCATCTGCTCGTGGCTGTCGCGTTCGGCCGCGCTCCAGTGCATCGCACTGGCGGTATAAAGGGTGCCGCCCGGGGCTTCCTGCAGCGTGATCCGCGCCGTCATGAACGGCTTGCCGGTCGGCGTCCAGCCAGGGGCGAAGGCATCGGTGAAGACGATCCGCTCGGGCGCGGCGATTTCCAGGAACACGCCCTGGTAGGGATACTCGCTGCCATCCGGTGCCCGCATGACGGTGCGGAACAGGCCGCCGACCCACAACTGCATCTCGCAGATCGGCGTGGTCATGCCGTGCGGCCCCCACCAGCGGGCCAGCAGATCGGGTTCGGTCCAGGCCCGGAACACCTCGTTGCGTGGCGCCTCCAGCAAGCGGCTGATGGATAGCTCGTAATCCGCGCGCATCGGTTGAAGCGGCAGGCTGCTCATGACGGGGCTCCTGTTTCCTTATTGTTATGGATCGCCGCATAGGGCTCGGCATCCCGGCGGCGTTTCAGAGATTCAACTCCCGAACCGGGCGGACTTCAACACTGCCGACACGGGCCGCCGGAATATTCCCGGCAATTTGTAACGCCTCGTTCAGGTCACGGGCCTCGACCAGGTAGAAACCGGCCAATTGCTCCTTGGTTTCGGCGAACGGCCCGTCGGTGATCGACAGCTTGCCGCCACGCATGCGCACGGTGGTCGCGGTATGCACCGGCTCCAGCGGCTCGGCCGCGAGCATGCGTCCGCTGTCGCGGATCGACTGCGCGTAGGCCAGGCACTCCGGGTCCCGGGGGCTGTCGGGATGGGTGTGCAGCACCTCTTCGTTGCTGTAGATCAGGCACAGGTATTTCATGGGAAGTCTCCACGGACGGTCGAACAACTATGGCTGTTTTTCCAGGTTTGGCGAAATGCCCTGCACCTGGTACGGACACCTGTTAGTCGAACGAAAGACGAGCAGATCGACAAAGGCCTGAAAAAACCGCACGCCAGCCATTGCCGGAGAATCTTCCCACCGCCACATTCAGGCTGTTTCCTACCTGAATATCAGCATGGCCATATATATGAGATCAGTTACTCATCAACTGTAAAACTTGAGCACTGGGCAAACTTCCCGTTCAGCCATTAAATGAATCCGCACCTGCTGTTTTAAAAGAACAGCGGGGCGATCAATTAATGAATTGAAAGGACTCAATGATAAATGGACATCAGAAACCGGACTTCGAACGACACCCCATTCACCTCGCCAACCGGCGTCCCACAACTGCCGAAGCGGCCTGGCACGCTGGATCTGGAGTTCAGCGAACACCGGGACGGCATCGTGATCTTCTCGGAGGCGGGACCCGGCTTCGTCGGCACTTCGCTATTACAACGCGATGGCCGACATCTGTTTATCGGCGTTCATGACGATGAGCCCACCGATATAATGCTGGCCGACTTCGAACCCGAAGGTTTTTATTATCGTCATTTTGCTACACCTTTACCCGGAGCGGGCCGTGCACTGATCCATGCGGTGCAGGACGACCAGGAAAACTTCGTGATACTCGGCAACTTCCGCGATGGTGAGCAGGCCTTTTGCACACGCCTTGCGCCGACCGGCGAACGGGACCTGGCCTTTGGCGACAACGGCGAAGTCCAGCTGCCCTACCGGGCGCCGTGGACCGGCCGTGGGCACCGGCTCGTCCTGCAGGCGGACGGCCATATCCTCCTGCTGCTGAAGAGTCAGGCCGCAGGCGAAGGGGAAAGAGACGTCATCGTGCGCCTGGACAGCAGCGGCAACTACGATCCCGGTTTCGGAACCTGTGGCGTGGTCACCGCACGGGAAGCCGGCATCGCCTTCGAGGCACTGGCGCTCCAGGCGGATGGCGGGCTGGTGATCGCCGGTCGCCGCGGCCGCCGGGCCGTACTGATGCGTTACGGCAGCACCGGCCTGCCGGACACCCGCTTCGGCGAGGCGGGCTATCTGGAATTCGAATCCATCAGCGAAGGCAACGCGACGTTCTTCGCCGTGGCCGTACAGCCAGACCAGAAAATCGTCGCAGCCGGCTCGGCCAACCGCTCGGAGGATGTCGCCCTGCTGGTACGCAGCACCGCAGAGGGCACGCTGGACCCCGGGTTCAACGCCGGCAGCCCGCTCGCCTTCCCCGGCATCGGGTCGTGTCTGGCAACCCTCATCCAGGAAGACGGCATGATCCTCAGTGTCGGTCATGTCGACAATGGCGGCCAGACCTGGCTGATGCGTCACCAGGGCAATGGTGAAGTGGATGGTGGCTTTGGCGACCGGGGCATCAGCCACGTCAACCGCATTCCGGGGGACACCAGCTACTTCTCCCATCTGGAACTGCAACCCGACGGCAAGATCCTGATATCCGGGCGTTATGCGACCCACTCGGCGGTCATTCGCTGTCACGGACGCTGAACCGGCACCGCCTCCGGTCTTCCAACGGATGCCCGGAGGCTCGGCACCGGCGGTCTCGATCGGGGCAGACGGTCGCGGGCAGCACCTTCGGGGCGTTTCATATCCGCGCCGTATTATTGCGCGAGCGCCCCGTAAAGCTTCCGTATAATCGATATCATTCGCGCCGGTTTTCCACTATTTCTCCGCAGGTCGCCGCCTGATGCGGTGTTTTGCGGAGTCCAGCCATGAGCAATTTCCAGATTGGTCTGACGGTGCTGATCGGCATCAGTGTCTTTGGCGTCGTCACCTTCTACCTCGACTTCTGGCGCGAAACCAGAACGCAGAAGGAGCGGGAATAGCGCCGCGCAGATCAACCGGGCGAAGGCGCAGGTCAGTGGCGGATCGGCAGCCAGACCTCCACCTTGCCGGTACCGGCCTGCGGATCGAAGTCGGCGCTGTAGCGCTCGAATTCCGGCGCATCGGCTGCGGTATGCCCGGAGTTGGGCAACCACTGCTGCCAGATGGCCTCGAAGGTCTGTTTCAGGGTCGCAAGCGGGCCATGGTGTTCGAACACCGCGTAATACTGGGGCTGCAGTTCGACCCAACGATAGAGTTCGGGCAGATCGTCGAGCCTGCTGATCGCGACGCCGGCAATGTACTCGAAGCCGCCCTTGCCATCGGGATTGCAGCAGATACCGTAGGTCTCGTCGCCCAACTGGCCCGGCACATTTCCGATATGCGGTACGAAGGCATCCCAAAGATCCGGGATGGCTGCCGAGGTATCGGCGTTGAAGCGCCCGCCCAGTCCTGCGATCAATTGAAAGTGGCCATGCTCGAAGCGTGGCGGTGCCAATACATGGCGCGAGGTATCATCCATGGGTACAGATCTCCGTCAGAGAAAGGAAGCCGCGTCGCAGTATAGAAGTAAAAAAGACTCTGGACAGAGTGCCATCGGCGCCATTATCTTCTGCCGCGCAGGCCACCGCAGTGGCCAACGTCGCTCGGACGGTTCCGGGCGCTTACGTCTCAGAGGCCAACATGGCAGACCAAGGTTCGCCGCGCCGCTTTGCGCGCATCGATCGACTCCCCCCTTACGTATTCAATATCACTGCCGAGCTGAAGATGGCCGCCCGCCGCCGTGGCGAGGACATCATCGACCTGAGCATGGGTAACCCCGACGGCGCGACTCCGCCGCATATCGTCGAAAAACTGGTGACCGTCGCCCAGCGCGAAGACACCCACGGCTACTCCACGTCCAAGGGCATCCCACGGCTGCGCCGGGCGATTTCCCACTGGTACAAGGACCGCTACGACGTCGAGATCGACCCGGAAAGCGAAGCCATCGTCACCATCGGCTCGAAAGAGGGCCTGGCCCACCTGATGCTCGCCACCCTCGACCATGGCGACACCGTGCTGGTGCCCAACCCGAGCTATCCGATCCATATCTACGGCGCAGTGATCGCCGGTGCCCAGGTACGGTCGGTGCCGCTGGTGCCGGGTGTCGATTTCTTCGCCGAACTGGAACAGGCCATTCGCGGCTCGATCCCCAAGCCGAAGATGATGATTCTCGGTTTCCCGTCGAACCCCACCGCCCAGTGCGTCGAGCTGGACTTCTTCGAGCGGGTGATCGCCCTGGCCAAGCAGTATGACGTGCTGGTGATCCACGACCTGGCCTACGCCGATATCGTCTACGACGGCTGGAAGGCGCCGTCGATCATGCAGGTGCCGGGCGCCAAGGATATCGCGGTGGAATTCTTCACCCTGTCCAAGAGCTACAACATGGCCGGCTGGCGGATCGGCTTCATGGTCGGCAATCCCGAGCTGGTCAGCGCCCTGGCGCGGATCAAGAGCTACCACGACTACGGTACCTTCACCCCGTTGCAGGTGGCAGCCATTGCCGCGCTGGAAGGCGACCAGCAGTGCGTGCGGGATATCGCCGAGCAGTACCGGCAACGCCGCAACGTACTGGTCAAGGGCCTGCATGAACTGGGCTGGATGGTCGAGAACCCCAAGGCCTCGATGTATGTCTGGGCGAAGATCCCCGAAGCCTATGCGCACCTGGGGTCGCTGGAATTCGCCAAGAAGCTGCTGGCCGAGGCCAAGGTCTGTGTCTCGCCGGGCGTGGGTTTCGGTGAATACGGCGACGACCACGTGCGCTTCGCCCTGATCGAGAACCAGGACCGTATCCGTCAGGCGGTACGCGGGATTCGCACAATGTTCCGCGCCGATGGCCTGGTGAAGAAAGCCGAAGGCTGATCCGCCCTCCTTGCCGCTCGTTCCCACGCTCCGCGTGGGAACGAGCGTGATCAGTCGATCAGACCACCAGCGACAGCAGCAGGATGAACACCAGCCCCACCACCGACAGGATGGTTTCCATCGCCGTCCAGGTCTTGAAGGTCTCGGTCACGGTCATGTTGAAGTACTGCTTGACCAGCCAGAACCCCGCATCGTTGACGTGAGACAGGATCAGCGAGCCCGCTCCCGTCGCCAGCACCAGCAGCTCACGGTTCACACCGGGAATCAGGTCGACCACCGGCATCACGATCCCGGCACCGGTGATCGTCGCCACCGTGGCCGAGCCCGTTGCCACACGGATCACCGCCGCCACCAGCCAAGCCAGCAGGATCGGCGAGATCTGTGCATTCACCGCGATATGGCCGATCACATCGCCCACGCCGCTGGTCACCAGCATCTGCTTGAAGCCACCACCGGCACCGATGATCAGGATGATCGCCGCAGTCGGCGCCAGGCTCGCATCCAGCAGCTTGAGGATCCGTTTGGAATCCATGCCCTGGCGTTTGCCGAAGGTATATAGCGCCAGCAGCAGGGCCAGCAGCAAGGCGCTGATCGGGTGGCCGATCATGTCCATCCAGAGGCGGAAGAAATGTCCGTCCGGCAGGACAATGTCGGCGAAGGTCTTGAGCAGCATCAGGAACACCGGCAACAGCACGGTCAACAGGGTCACGCTGAAGCTGGGCAAGGTGCTGGACACCGGCTCGCGGGCCAGTTGGTCCACCAGTTCCTGCGATGGATTGCCGGGAATGTGCCGGGCAATGAAGGTGCCGAAGATCGGACCGGCAACGATGGCGGTCGGCAGGGCGACGATCAGCCCGTAGAGAATGGTCTTGCCGATGTCGGCGTTGAACACCCCGATCGCCAGCAGCGGCCCCGGGTGCGGTGGCACCAGGCCATGTACCGCGGACAGGCCGGCCAGCAACGGGATACCGATCTTGATCAGCGACACACCGGTGCGTCGGGCAACGATGAACACCAGCGGAATCAGCAGCACGAAGCCGATCTCGAAGAACAGCGGAATGCCCACCAGGAACGCCGCGAACATCATCGCCCATTGCACCCGCTCCTTGCCGAAGGCGCGAATGAGGGTCTGGGCGATCTGATCGGCACCGCCCGAATCCGACATCATCTTGCCGAGCATGGTCCCCAGCGCGAGGATGATGCCGACGAAGCCCAGCACCCCGCCGAAGCCGTCCTGGAAGGCCTTGATGATCTTGTCCACCGGCATGCCCGAGGTCAGCCCGAGGAAGGCCGAGGCGATGATCAGGGCAATGAAGGGATGTATCTTGAAGCGGGTGATCAGCACGATCAGCCCGATAATCGTGACCACTGCATCGAGCAGCAGGTAGGTCTCGTGGGACAGTCCAAACATGAGGTGTCTCCTGGTTGTTGTTCTTATGGTGTTCGTGAATGTTCGACAGCCCTGGGGACAGCGCTATCTTTTCCGGCCGGGATTTTCGCTCCCGGCATCAGGCAATCCGTTCCAGGCCGTTGTCCCGCCACCAGCGATTGGCCGACTGGGCCAGTTGCTCGACCTCCCGCGTCGCATCGAGCGCCAGGGTCAAGGGTTCGCCCACCGGCGATTCGAGGGCGGCGAACTGGCTGTCGATCAGGGTGCCGGGCATGAAATGGCCAGGGCGATGGTTGACCCGCTCGGCGGCGACCGTCGGAGTCAGTTCGAGAAACACGAAGCCCAGGCCCGGCACGGCGCTACGCAGGCGGTCGCGGTAGCGCAGCTTCAGCGCCGAACAGGTCAGCACCGGGTGCTGGCCGGCCGCCACGGCACGACGCAGCTCGTCGCTCAGCGTATCGAGCCAACCGGCACGGTCTTCATCGTTAAGGGGGATACCGGCGCTCATCTTGGCGATGTTCGCCGCAGGGTGAAAGCTGTCGCCTTCGATCAGGGTGGCAGCGCCGAGCCGGCAGATAGCCTCACCCACGCTGGACTTGCCACAACCGGAAACACCCATGATAACCAGGGCAGTGATGGGTTGACTCATCTAACACCTCAGCACGAAGACAGCGCTGTCTTTGCCAGAGCTCTTGATACTGCAAAAGCAAAGCACAAAACATTCGTTGCCGACGTCTTCTTGTCGTTTTTATCGATTGCCGCGCTACAGCTTGCAGGTGTTACCGAGCGGGTTCAGGCAAACCACGCCCAGCCAATTGCAGGCCCATCGAGACAGCGCTACCTTAGTGCCTCGAATTTTGTTTGGCAAGCCGTCCGATGACCTCCACCAAGAACGACAAGAATACCCGCACCACGGGACGCCCCACCCTCAACGAAGTCGCACGCCTGGCCGGCGTCAGTCCGATCACCGCGTCCCGCGCGCTGCGCGGTATCAGCACAGTGGCCACGGAACTGGTGGAAAAGGTCCAACGGGCGGCTGACGAGCTGAATTACGTGGTCAACCCGGCGGCCCGCGCCCTGGCCTCGGCACAAAGCCATTCGGTGGTGGTGCTGGTGCCGTCGCTGTCCAACCTGCTGTTCATCGATACCCTCGAAGCGATACACAAGGTACTGCGTCCGCGCGGTTTCGAAGTGCTGATCGGCAACTGCCACTATTCCCGTGACGAAGAAGAGAACCTGCTGCGCAACTATCTGGCCTATCAGCCCCGCGGGCTGCTGCTGACCGGCTTCGACCGCTCGGAAAGCGCCCGACGGATGGTCGAGGCCAGCAATGTGCCATGCGTCTACATGATGGACCTCGATCCCGGCGCCGGCGTGAACTGCGTCGGCTTCTCGCAACAGAGCGCCGGTGCCACCGCCGCCGAGCACCTGATCTCCCGGGGCCGCCGGCACCTGGCCTACATCGGCGCCCAGCTGGACCAGCGTACCCTGCTGCGCGGCGAAGGTTTCCGCCAGGCCCTGCAACGGGCCGGGCTCTATGACCCGGACCTGGAACTGCTGACCCCACGCCCATCCTCGGTGGGCCTGGGCGGCGAGCTGTTCCTGCAGATGATGAACAGCCATCCACAGGTCGACGCGATCTTCTTCGGCAACGACGACCTGGCCCAGGGCGCCCTGCTCGAAGCCATGCGCTGCGGCATCAAGGTGCCGGAACAGGTGGCGGTGCTGGGCTTCAACGACCTGCCGGTGTCGGCCTTCATGGTCCCGCGCCTGAGCAGCATCCGCACCCCACGCGAAGCCATCGGCCAACGGGCGGCGGAGCAGTTGCTGCAGCTGATGGCCGGCAATGCGGTGCCCCAGCCGGTGGTGGACATGGGCTTCGAACTGATGGTGCGCGAAAGCAGCTAGGGTCTCGGTGGCCGATTCGCACAAAGCCGATGAGCGGCATGCAAGTTACGGGCGATGGGCTAACGTGAGTGTTCATCAATGGGTCATATTCCGGCCGGAGCGCCGACGAGGAAGCCCGCATGAACCTGCCCAGAGTCCTGCTCACCGGCGCCTGCGGCCGTATCGGCAAGACGTTTTTTCTCGCCAGCAAAGACCGTTACGAGTTCCTGCTCGTCGATCGACACCTGCCGGACTTCCCCATTGGAGAACACCGGTTCGTGCGGCTGGACCTGGATGAAAAGGACTCGTTGCCGTCGCTGCTCGAAGGCATCGACGTGGTCGTGCACCTGGCCTGCTCCCCCCATCTGGACGCCTCCTTCGAAGAGCTGCTGCCCAACAACATCCTCGCCACCACCTACCTGCTGGAGGCCACGGCGAAGGCCGGCTGCCAGCGGCTGGTGTTCGCCAGCAACACCCAGGTCGTCGAAGGCCATGCGCCGGATCGACCGATCACCCCGGACATGCCGGTGATGCCGGCGAGCCTGTACGGCGCCAGCAAATGCTATGGCGAAGCGCTATGCGCGCTGTATGCCAGCCAGCACGGCCTATCGACCATCGTCCTGCGCCTCGGTGTCTTCGGGCTCCCCGACGATCACGACTGGCAGCATACCCGCGAGCTGGGCACTTGGCTCAGCCCGCGCGACGCCGTGCAATTGCTGCAACGGGCCATCGAAGTGCAAGGAGTGCAGCACCTGGTTGCCCACGGGATATCCGACAATCACGGCAAACGCCTCGACCTGGCCGAAACCCGTCGGGTGCTGGGCTACCAGCCGCTGGATGGCAGTTCCCGGGGTTCCCACCCAAACAACCCGAAGCCGGTGATGAGAAACCCTGGCAGTGGAGAGCGGCCACCCAGCTGGATGGCCATCCATTCATAGCGAGTTGACGTAGACCGACTTCGCCACCAGGTAGGGTTCCAGCGCCTCGGGTCCACCTTCGGAGCCGTAGCCCGAATCCTTCACCCCGCCGAACGGCATCTCCGCCCAGGGAGTCATCGCCTGGTTGATCCACAGCATGCCGGCCTCGACCCGCTGGGTCAGCCGGTGCACATTGGCGAACGAACGGGTGAAGGCGTAGGCGGCCAGACCGTAGGGCAGCCGGTTCGCTTCGGCGATGGCCTCGTCGAGCGAGTCGAAGCCCCGCACCGCGGCCACCGGGCCGAACGGTTCATTGTTGAACACGTCCGCCTCCAGCGGCACACCGGACAGGATGGTCGGCGCGAAGAAGTTACCGGTGTTGCCGATCCGCTCGCCACCGGTCTCCAGGCGCGCACCGCTGGCCAGCGCACTCTCGACCACCTGGGTCATGGCACTCAGGCGACGGCCGTTGGCCAGCGCACCGAGGGTGGTGTCGGCCTCCAGGCCGTTGCCGACCTTGAGCGACTGGGCATAACGGACCATCTCCCGGGTGAACTCCTCGCGGATGCTGTTATGCACCAGGAACCGCGTCGGCGAAATGCACACCTGCCCGGCGTTGCGGAACTTGGCCCCGGCCATGGCCTTGACCGCCGCTTCCACGTCGGCATCCTCGGCGATGATCACCGGGGCATGCCCGCCCAGTTCCATCGTCGCCCGCTTCATGTGCTGCCCGGCCAGCGCCGCCAGGTGCTTGCCCACCGGCGTCGAGCCGGTGAAGGTGACCTTGCGCACCACCGGGTGGGCGATCAGGTAGGAGGAAATCTGTGCCGGGTCGCCGAACACCAGCCCGACCACGCCAGGCGGCACGCCGGCATCGACGAACGCGCGCAGCAGGGCCGCCGGCGACGCCGGCGTCTCCTCGGGGGCCTTGACCAGGAAGGAGCAGCCGGTGGCCAGCGCGGCACACAGCTTGCGCACCACCTGGTTGACCGGGAAGTTCCACGGGGTGAAGGCCGCGACCGGGCCGACCGGTTCGCGTACCACGGTCTGCTGCACCGCGACGTTACGCGAGGGCACGACACGACCGTACACACGTCGGCCCTCGTCGGCGAACCACTCGATGATATCCGCAGCGGAATTGACCTCGATCCGCGACTCCGAAAGCGGCTTGCCCTGCTCCTGGGTCAGCAGTTGCGCGATGCCCTCGGCACGCTCGCGAACCAGTTGCGCCGCCTTGCGCATGATCACCGCCCGCTCGTTGGCCGGCACCCAGCGCCATACGTCGAAACCGCGCTGCAGCGCCGCCAGGGCCCGATCCAGATCGGCGATGTCGGCACGGGCGACCTGGCCGATCACCAGGCCGGTGGCCGGGTTCAGCACGTCGAGCGTCTTGCCGTCTTGCGCATCGCACCACTGGCCATCGATCAGCAACTGCGTGTTCACATAGTTCGCTTCGGTCATCGGTTATCTCCCAAATAATCGTTCACGGCGTCGGATGCAGGCTACTGAACGCGCTATCGCCCAGGGCTGCAAGTGAATGTTCAACATGCCAGAGCGGCAAACCCGGCGGCAAGGATTCTCCGCTTTCCGGCCAGCGCCTGCAGGCGTGTATCGCCCAAGGCGTGGAAAAACGGGCTTTGTACCAGCCGGCATACAAATTGCTCGGTGCCTGGGGTCTCTTAACACTCAGGTATTTATCCCATGTTGGTCAATGCCCGTAACAATCCGGTGATCCAACCCACCAACCGTTCGGATCTGGACCCCACCACCGCCGCCAACAACGTGCTGGCCAGCGGCTACGTGCCAACCGCACAGGCCGCCGCCGGCCTCAGCTCGAACCCGACCAGCCAGAACGCCGCCGACAAGGTCGCCGACAACGTCAATGCCGCGTTCGCCAAGACCCGCGTGCACCTGCAGGCCAAGATCCCGGACGTGGCCGCCGCCGCGACCCTCAGCGCCACGCCGCCGACCACCCGCACCGCGCCGTCTGCCACCAGTACCGACAGCGACGCGATGAAGGAATTCAAGGACTACATGAGCAAATCGCCGGCCGAACGCCTGCGCGAGCAGATGCTCAAGGACCAGGGGCTGACCGAGGAAAGCTTCAAGCAGTTGCCGCCCGAGCAGCAGCAGGCGATCAACAACAAGATCGCCGAGCGCATCAAGGAACAGTTCAACGCCCAGACCGAGAAGAACAGCCCCAACCCGGTCGAGAAGCAGGTGGCCAGCGCGTTCCTCACCAGCAATAGCTGATCGGACCGCGGTGGCCGGCTTGTCCGCGAAGGGCCCCGAGGCCGCCAACAGCTTCGCGGACCAGTCCGGTTCCTGCAGTGGCGGTGCCTGGCGCAGATGGAGCGTACGCCCGCTTTCGCTCACCCGCCAGGGCCGCTGATTGATGAACCCGGCGGGGTCATTCCAGCATCTCGAACAACGCCGTCACGGCCGCGCCCTGGCTTGTCGTCGGGCACGCCACCAGGGCGAACCGGCGCTCTACCGGTACTTCCAGCGGCAGCACCCGCAGCCCCCGGCGCTCCTTCGGTAGCGTCAGTTCCGGCACCAGGCTCACGCCAAGCCCCTCGCGCACCAGCGCGAAGGCGCTGCTCCACTCCCGCACTTCGACCCGTACATCCGCGAGCGGCAGGCCGGCCTCGGCCGCGAGGCTGCGGGCGTTGACCGTGCACCCCCCGGTCGCCAGCACAAAGGGTTCGGCCACCAGTTCCGCGAGGCTGACCCGGCCCTCGGGGCCACGGGCCGCCAGGCGGTGCCCCAGGGGCACCACCGCGACCCAGCGATCGCGCCCCAGCTCATGGGCCACGCGCCCCGGCTCCGGGTTGAGGACCACGCCGACATCCACCAGATCAGCGGCGAGCATGGCCTCGACCTCATGGTCGCTGACCTCCAGCGCGACCACCTCAATGCCCGGATGGCGCTGGCGGAAACGCTGCAGCAAGGGTGGCAGCAAGCTGCTCAGGACCATGGGAAAACTCGCCAGGCGGATGGTGCCTCCGGTCAATCCGCAGGCACTGTCGACCCGCTGGCGAATGGTCTGCAGGGCCCCCAGCATCAGCCGCGCCTGCTCCAGCACCTGCAACCCGATCGCCGTCGGCACCGCCTGGCGCGCCTCACGCACGAACAGTTGTACGCCGAGCGTTTCCTCCATACCGGCCAGGGCCTGGCTGGCCGCCGACTGGGTCATGCCGACCTGCTCGGCGGCGCGGCTGATGGTGCCGCTGTCGAGCACCGCCACCAGCAGACGCCAGTGCACCAGATTCATCATTCCAGTAGCTGTCCTTATGGCACGTTTCTGAAGGATCGATTTTACCCGGACTGCAGACGCAGACGAGACTGTCGCCACTGTGTTTTCCCCCTGGAGTCCATCGCCCATGAAGTTGTACTACGCTCCTGAAACCTGCTCCCTGGCCCCTCATATCGTGCTCCGCGAACTCGGCTTGCCGTTCGAACGGGTGCGGGTCGACAACCGCAGCAAGCTCACCGAGCACGGTGACGATTTCCGCCGCATCAACCCCAAGGGCTATGTGGCGGCGCTGCAACTGGACAACGGCGAGGTGCTGACCGAGGGGGCGGCCATCCTGCAGTTTCTCGCCGACCTCAGGCCCGAGGCTGGGCTGGCGCCACCCCATGGCAGTTGGCAACGGGTGCGCCTGCAGGAGTGGCTGAACTTTCTCGGCAGCGAGATCCACGGGACCATGGGGCCGTTGTTCAACGTGACGATCCCGAGGAGGTCAAGGCGATCTTCCGCACACGGCTGTTCCAGCGCTTCGACTTGCTGGAAAACACCCTGGCGAAGCAGGACTATCTGCTCGAAGGCGACTTCAGCGTGGCGGATGCCTATCTGTTCACGGTGATGCGCTGGAACCGTTTCTTCGCCATCGACCTGGCGCCCTGGCCGGCCCTGGTGCGCTTCATGACACGGATTGGCGAACGGCCTAACGTCAAGCTGGCGCTGGAGGTCGAGTCGGCGCCGTGATATTCCCCTTGCGGGAGAGGGCCGGGCGGCGCTCCGCTTGCGGGCGATAGCGCCGATTCGACCGACACAAGACTCACGACCTGCGCAGCTCCGGCCACCTCCGGCTCTCGATCAACGCCAGCAATGCCTGCACATCCCAGGCGCCCGGCCGGTCCGTCTCCAGCCGGGCCACCTGGCTGCGCACCGCCCGATGGATCCCGGCGGTCCCCTGCCCCAGGCGCACATCGCCACGCAGGTCCACCGCCTGGGCGGCGGCGATCAGTTCGATGGCCGCCTGGGTTTGCACCAGGCGCACCAGTTCGCGGGTCTTGTCGATCACCGCCAACGCCTGCCCGGCATAATCCTCCACCCGATCCGCCACCGCGATACACACGGCCGGCAACGGATTGGCCAGGTGCCCGATCTGCGCCAGCAGCGCCGCCGAAGTCCGCTGCAACGCCGCCAGCCCGACATGCCCCGGCGTCTCGATCAGAAAGCGCGGCAGCTCGCTGGAGGCCGGCGACAACAACTTCGCCAGGCGCTCCGCCGAGCACGCCGCCAGGCGACTGAAAGCCAGGCCCAGACCCTCACTTGCCAGTGCCAGATGGGTACTGTCGAAATTGCCATTGGCCAGTACCTGTCCATCCTCGACCACCAACGCCGGATTGTCGGCACCGCTCGCCAGCTCCGTCGCCAGTGTGTCGCGCAACTGTTGCCAGGCCTGCCGGGCAGCGCCCTGAACCTGCGCGGCACAGCGAAAACTCAGTGGGTCCTGCAAGCGTCGCGCGGCCTGTGGCTGCGTCAGCTCACCACCTTCGAACAGCGCCAGCAACAACGCCGCCTGTGCGGCGTGCCCACTGACCGGATGCAGTTGCGCGGCCCGCGGCCGGAACGGGCCGAGATTGGCCCGGTAGCCCTCACAGGACAAAGCCAGTGCCGCCAGCAACGAGTCCAGCGCCCGGTCCGCCTCGTCCAGCAGCAAGCTGCCGAGTCCGAGGCTCGCCGCATTGGCCGAGACCAGCGCCAGGCCATCCTTGCCGGACAACGCCGGCACCGCCAGGCCGCATTCGGCCAGTGCCTGCGCCGCCGGCACGCGCTGCCCGCGCCACTGCACCCAGCCTTCGCCGAGCAGCCCGAGACTCAGGTGCGCCAGCGGTGCCAGGTCGCTTTCGCCGAGCGAACCGGTCAACGGAATCTCCGGGCAGATATCGGCGTCGAGCAACGCCAGCAGTGCCTCTGCCGTCGCCAGGGAAATGCCCGAACGCCCCTCGGCCAACCCGGCCAGGCGAGCCGCGGCGATAGCCCGAACCTCCTCGCGACTGGCCAGGCGTCCGACCCCGACCGCACGCCCCAAGGCAATGCGTGGCTGCCGCCGCGGGTCATCCGTCGGCAGGCGCAGATCCACCGCCGCGCCAAGGCCGGTGGTGACGCCATAGATCGCCGCACCCGCCTCGGCCCGGGCCAGCAACAAGCGGTGGGACTGGTCGATCCGCTGGCGCGCCGGCTCGCCCAGGCGCAGTGCGGCGGTACCCCGGGCAACCCGTAGCAGGTCCTGCACAGACAACGGTCGCTCACCCAGTTCGATGGCCGTCATGCGAAACGCAACCGCTGGCCGATCCCCAGCCTGGCCGCCTTGCGCAACAGCGCATGGCCCAGGGCGATATCGCTCAGGCTCAGCCCGCGATGCCAGAACAGAATACGTTCCCCGGGGCTCTGTCGACCGTTCTTCAAGCCGGCGACGATCTGCCCCAACTCCGCATGCAGGGTCTGTTCACTGAGCTTGCCCGCCTCGACATGGGCTCGCAGCGCACCGAACAGACCGCCTTTGCACTGGCCCCAGTCGTCGACCACCAGCTTGTCCATGATATCGGTCAGCGACAGCTCCACCGCGCTCATGGTGCCGTAGGGCACGACGAAGGCGCCGGGCTTGATCCACTCGGTGCGCAACAGCGGTTGCGGCTGGTCCAGGCGCGAGGCCTCGACCACGATATCGGCTCCGCGCACCGTGCTTTCCCAGTCGTGGGTGACCGTCACCGGCTTGCCAAGATCGCGACGCAGGCGTTCGGCGAAAGCCTCGCGGCTTTCCTCGCGACGCGAATGCACACGGATCTCGTCGAAGTCGAACAGGTGATCGAGCAGTCGCACGTTCCAGTAGGCGGTGCCCCGTGCGCCGATGTGCCCGAGCACCTTGCTGTCGGGACGGGCCAGGTACTTGGCACCGATGGCCGTCACCGCGCCGGTGCGCATGTCGGTGATCGCCGAGGCATCGAGAATCGCCTTCGGCACCCCGGTGGCCGGGTCCATCAGGTTGAGGATCGCCAGTTCCGACGGCAGGCCCTGACGATAGTTGTCGACGAAATCGCCGACCACCTTGACCCCGGCATAGCCGATATCGCCACCCAGCACACCACGCAGGATATTGAAGTGCCCCTTGATCGCGCCACCGGGAATCAGGTGGGTACGCGGTTCGATCACCGCTTCGCCGCGGCCCTGGATCGCCAGGCTGGCTTCGATGGCGTCGAGAATTTCGTCATTGCCCAGGTCCAGGGCGTCGATGTCCGGACCGTTGAGAAAGTCGATGTAAACAGGTTGCATGGAAGGTGTTTTCCTCTGCTGGGCTCATTCGGCCTTGAACACGTTCTGCTGCACCTTGATCGACTTGGGCACCAGGTGATTGGCGAAAAACAGGTCGGCGGTACGCTGCTGGTTATCGACGGTGGCCTGGTCGATGGCGCGCAGCGGTACCCGCGAGCGATGCTCGAAGTAACGCTGGACCACCGGCCGTTGCAGGCCGAGGGCCTGGGTCATCAGGTCGATGCTCGCATCAGGCTGGTCGAAGGACACCTGCTGGCCCTGGCCGATGGCCTTGAGGATGGGCGCGATGCTTTGCGGGTAATGGCGGGCGAACGCGCCACTGGCGATGTACAGCGAACCGCCGGAGTTGAGCCCCTGGCCGTCGCTGAGCAGGCGCGCGCTGCCATCGAGCAGGGCCGCGGAGTAGTATGGGTCCCAGATCACCCAGGCATCCAGCTTGCCCTGTTCGAAGGCCGCCCGGGCATCGGCCGGCGACAGGTAGACCAGGTTCACGTCGCTGAGCTTGAGGCCGGCCTTGCCCAGGCTCTTGAGGAACAGGTTGTGCGCGCTGGAGCCCTTGAGCAGCGCGACACGCTTGCCCTTGAGACCCGCCACGTCCTGCACGTCGCTGGCCTTGGGCACGATGATCGCCTCGGTCTGGCCATCGGTGGGTTCGATGCCGATGTAGACGAAATCGATACCGGCGACCTGGGCGAAGATCGGCGGGATATCGCCAATGTTGCCTACATCCAGGCTACCGCCGTTGAGCGCTTCGATCAGTTGCGGACCGCCCGGGAATTCGACCCATTGCACCTGGGTGCCGGGCAGGGCCTTTTCCAGCAGCTTGTGCTCGCGGGCCAGGACCATGCTCACCGAACTCTTCTGGTAACCGATCCGCAGGGTAGCGGGCTCGGCAGCCTGGGCCAGTTGGCTCAGCAGGACCAGGGACAAGGCCAGCCAGATTCGCTTGAGCATCACAGGGCCCCTTGACGCGTTCGGCAACGGCAGCGGGTACCCACTGGCTCCAGACCTGCGGCTGTTCACGCAGGAAGGTGGTCGCTACCGCCCGCGGCGCCAGGCGCTTCTCGCTCATCTGCGCCAGGGTGCGGTTGAGCAGGTCGATGGGCAGGTCGACCTTCTCGAACACCTCGACCAACTCCGGGTACTGCTGTTTGAAAGCGGCGGAAACACCAATCGCCAGATGCGCCGGCAGCGAGCGGGTGCCACGTGGATGCGGGTTGCTGGCATCGGCCAGGGTCTTCCAGGCCTCGGCGTCGAAGGGTGGCTCCTCCAGCTTGACCAGATTGAAGCGCCCCAGCAGCGGGGTGGGCGACCAGTAGTAGAACAGCACCGGCTTGCCGCGCTTGACCGCGGAGCTGACCTCGGCGTCCAGCGCCGCGCCGGAACCGGTGCGGAAGTTGACGAAGCTGTCGCTCAGGCCGTAGGCCTTGATCTTCTGGCTGTTGACGATTTCCGAAGTCCAGCCGGTGGGGCTGTTGAGGAAACGGCCGCGGGACGGGTCTTCCGGGTCGGCGAACACGTCCTTGTAGCGTGGCAGGTCGGCCACCGACCTGAGATCCGGCGCCAGCGGCCTGATACCCCGCGCCGGGTCACCCTTGATCACGTATTCCGGTACCCACCAGCCTTCGGTGGCCCCCTTGACGGTATCGCCGAGGCCGAACACCTTGCCTTCGCTTTCGGCCTTGACCCAGGCCGGGCTGCGACCGGCCCATTCCTCACCGATCACCTGGATATCGTTCTTCGCCAGGGCGGCCTCCAGGCTCACGGTACTGCCGGGCAGGGTGTCGGTCGGATAGCCGTAGCCTTTCTCGACGATCAGCCGCAGCACCTCGGTGATCAGGCTGCCGCTTTCCCAGGTGATGTCACCGAAATGGATGGGGGGCGGCTGGTCGGCGGCGGGGGCCTGTTGGGCCAGCAGGCTCAGTGCCAGCAGCGAGCTGCCGAGCAGGGTCTTGATGGATGTCATGGTCACCTCGTGGTGGTCTGGTTTTCATGTGGTGGGTTCAAGCAAAACAGCCTGGTGGAATGTTCGGTGTGGGAGCGGCTCTGCCCGCGAACGGGCCCTTCTGGCCAACAACAGCTTCGCGGGCAGGCCCGCTCCCACAGAGCACACCTCAGAAGTCATAACTCAGGCGCGTGTAGTAGAAGGTTCCCTCCGGCGCCGCCGGCGACAGGTAGCTGTACTGCTGGCCCGGCGTCTGGCGCAGTTGCCTGTTGAAGTCATCCGGCGTACTGCCGAACAGGTTGTTGGCACCGACCGACACCCGCAGTTGCCGGGTGAACGCGTAATTCACGTCCAGGTCGGTGGTCCATTGCGCGGAGAAGGTCTGGTCGTATCGGGCGTTGGCGGCGGAGGCCGCGTATTTGCGGTATTCGCCATAACGGGTCTCGTTCAGGGCGATGGTCCACGGGCCGTAACGGTGGGTCGCGCCGAGTACCAGCTTGTCCTGCGGATAGCCATGTTCGAGGAAGCCACGGGCCTCGCGGGTCAACACGTCGAAACCGTAGGGGTTCTCGTTGACCCGCTCGATGATGGTCCGGGCCCTGGTATAGCCGGCGCTCAGGCTCAGAGCGCCGTAGCGCTGCAGGTCGAGGTTGTACTTGCCGACGATATCGACGCCACGGGTACGGGTGTCGGCGGCATTGGTCATGAACTGCGCCCAGGTGTACTGGCCGTAGCCGGCGGCCTGGAGAATCTGCTCGGCCCGCGGTCCGGAAATGCCGCCGCTGTAGAGCAGCCGATCACGGATGCTGATCTGGTAGGCATCGATGGTCAGCGAGGCCTGCTCGCTTGGCCGCAGCACCAGTCCCAGGGAGAAGTTGGTGGACTTCTCCGGTTTCAGCGGCTGGGCACCGAGGGCGCGGGCGGCCGGGTTGTCGGCCGGCAGCATGCGCGTCAGCACCGGGTTGCCATTGCTGTCGACGTTGGTCGTGGTGGTCCAGGAGGTACCGATCTGGCCCAGGGTTGGGGCGCGATAGGCATTGTTGAGGGTCGCCCGCAGACCGACCTGCGGGGTGAAGTCGTAACGCGCCGAGACCTTGCCGGTGGTGGCCGAACCGAAGTCCGAGTAGTGCTCGGTGCGCCCGGCCAGGCCGAACTGCAATTGGTCGGTGAGCTGGTTCTCCAGGCCGAAGTACACCCCGCCGACATCGCGACTGTAGGTTCCGGCATCGTCCGGGGTCAGCCCCGAAGCCTGCACCGCGCCGACCTGCACGCCGTTGATTCCGCCAAACGAGTAGGAAGAGGCATCGCCCGCCTCCAGCCGATAGCGCTCGTTGCGATAGGCGATGCCGGCAGACAGGGTCAGCGGATGACTCGACCAGTCGACATCCAGATCCTTGGCGTAATCGAGGCCCAGGTTGGTCTGCTCGTTGATCAGCGTCGCCACCTCGAACTTGGTCGGGCTGTTGGCGCCGAAACTCGGGTTGACGGTGTTGAAAGCGAGTTCGTCATGGGTGTCGCGGCCATAGGTGGCACTGAGGTCGAAGCGGCCGAGGCTGGCGTCCTCGTAGCGGCTGCCGACGGTCAGCGCACCATCCTCGTAGCGGTAGCGATACTTCGGGATAGTGCCGTTGGGGTAGATCGCCGCGACGTTGTTCGGGTTGCCCGCCAGCAGCGGTGGCGTGTTGTTGACCGAGGTGTCCTGGCCGAAGGTGGCGAAGCTGTAAAGCCGCCATTGGTCGTCCAGGCCGATCTCGGCATTCGCCACCAGGTTGTACTTGTTGCGTCCGGCACCGCCCCAGCGCGGGTCCTGCTCGCGACCATCGGCCACATACTTGTCGCCGATATCGTCGGGTCGGTTGTTCAGGCTGTTGAAGCTCAGGGTCAGGAAACCGTCTCCCGGCAGGCCGAGGCCGTACCAGCCGTCGGCGGTCTTGCTCAGGCCGTCACCCTGGGCGTACTTGCCGACCTGGGTATTGAGCTGGCCGCCGCTGTCGCGCTCCTTGAGCACGATGTTGATCACCCCGGCCACCGCGTCGGAACCATATTGCGCCGAGGCGCCGTCACGCAGCACTTCGATATGGTCGATGGCGCTGAGCGGGATCATGTCGAGGTCCACCGGCTGGGCGCCAATGAACGGCACGCCACCGGAAATGTTCACCACCGCCGAGGCATGCCGGCGCTTGCCGTTGATCAGCACCAGCGTCTGGTCCGGCGCCAGGCCGCGCAGCGAGGCGCCCTTGGGATTCTGCCCACGGGTCGCGCTCTGGTTCTGCGGGTAGTTGAACGAGGGCAGCAACTGGAACAGCGCCTGGTTGAGACTGGTGGCGCCGGTCTGTTTGAGTTCCGTGCTGCTGATCACGTCCACCGGCGCGGCACTGGTCAGCGCCGTGGCATCGCTGCGGCGGGTACCGAGGGCGATCACCCGGTCGAGGGTCGGTGCAGCCGCCTCGCGCTCATGGCTCTTGTCGTTGGACGCAGCACCGGTCTGGGCCGGCTTGCCACCTTCCTGGATGATGAACGCACCGTCCGGGCTGACCTGCAGTTGCAGGCCGGTCCCCAGCAACGCTGCGCTGACCGCCTGCCGGGCCGAGAGAGAACCGTCGACCCGGGCCGAGGAGTAGTTGCTCAACTGCGGCGTGAAGGAAATCACCTGGCCGCTTTGCCGGCTGATGTTCAGCAACACCTCGTCCAGCGGACCCGGCGCGATGTGATAGACCTGCCGGCTGTCCTCGGCCGCCTGGGCCCCGGCGGCCAGCAACAGGCTGGCGAGCGGGCCCAGGGCCAGGCTGCGAAATGGATGACGCAACGATGTCGTGGTGTTGAACGAACGCAAGATGACTCCCCCCATGGAATCGAACCACGCTGCTCCCTCGGCAGCGCTTACGGGAGTGATGTGCAGTGACCGGAGAAAAACTTGCAGACCCTTTGGTTATGGCCTTAGAACCAGGCCGCTAGGCCGGGCCCAAGGTCACCCACAGATCGGTATGGCGGGCGACGCGGATCGGCAGCGTGCGGGCCAGGGTGTCGAGGGTCTGTTCCGGCCGGTCCAGCCGGAACAGGCCGCTGACCCGCAGCGGCGCAATCGCCGGATCGAGACGCAGCACCCCGGCCCGCCAGGGCCGCAGGGCGTCGATCACCTCGCCGAGAGGGGCATCGCGCACTTCCAGCAGACCGTCGACCCAGGCCGTGGCACCCTTGGGGCTGGGGCGTACCGAACCGAAGCGGTAGCGGTCATAGGACACCTCGTGACCACCCGGCAATTGCAGGCGCTCACCGGCCGGACCGAAGATGTCCACGGTTCCACCCAGGGCGACGACATGCCCCAGGCCGTCGCGCTCACGGAGCAGCAAGCGATTGCCGTAGGCCTGCACCCGCGCTTGCGGCGCCTGGATGACAAAGGGTCGCCCGGCATCGGTGGCGACCCTGGCCAGCAGCTCGCCATCGAGCAGGCGGATGCGCCGCTGCTGGCGGTCGAAATCGATATCCGCGGCACTGCGGGCGTTGAGCTGCAGTTCGCTGCCGTCGGGTAGTTCGAGGCTGCGCCGTTCGGCGGTGCCGGTGCGCAGGTCGGCGGTCAGTTCGGCCAGCGACGCTGCGCTCCCTCCCAGCAGCAGGCCGGTACCCACCAACGCCCCGACGCCCAGCAATGCGCCCTGCAGCAGCCGGCGCCGACCGGTTGGGACCGTCAGTGCCCGTTGCAGCAGTTCTCCTCGGATGCCCTGGTCGATGGGGATCTGGAATACCCCCAGACGGGTTTCCAACTGCGTGCAGAGTTGTTCGTGGCGCGGGTCCTGGCTGCGCCATTGCTGATAGGCGCGCCGGTCGGCCTCGCTGGCATGGCCGGAGCGCAACTGGACGATCCAGCGCACGGCCTCGTCGATCAACGGGTCGGATTCCTGTTCCTGGCTCATCTCAATCGAGCCTCGCCCGCAGGCAACGGTTGAGCGCGCGAGCCATGTAATCGCTGACCGAGCGCTGGGAAATACCCAGTTCGGCGGCGATCTCGGGATAGGTCAGGCCATTGACCTGAGAGAGCAGGAAGGTCGCCTTGACCTTGTCCGGCAACCCGCCGAGCAGACGGTCGATGCGCTCCAGCGCCTCGAGCATCTGCGCCAGGTCCTCGGGCGATGGCACCGGTACTTCGGCGTCCTGTTGCAAGGCATCGAGATAGGCCCGCTCCAGATCGCGGCGGCGCCAGAGCTGGTACATCAGCCGTTGCGCGATGGTGGTCAACAGGGCGCGGGGCTGGCGAATCGGCAGGCCATTGGCGGCCACCAGCAGTTGGACGAAGGTGTCGGCGGCAATGTCTTCGGCACTGGCGCTGGAGTCGAGATGACGGCGCAGGCGGCCGCAGAGCCAGTCGTAATGGCTGCGGAACAATCCGCCCACATAGTCGCTGTGAGGTGTGTCGGCGCCGGACATAGTGGCTCCTGGAAAAAGAGTTGCGCTATATGTCCGGTGGTCCGGTGGCGGGATGCTACCAACCCTGCTTATTCTTTAATAATACTTAAAAAGTATTTTTATATAACAAAACTAACAAACGCCCCCTGATGGAAGCAGGCGCTCCGGTTCATCCGCGAACGCTCACACAGCCCTGCTCGGGAAGGTCCAGGCGAAACCCCGAACGCTCAGCTTCATCGCGATAGTCGAGCAACACCTGGTAGTCCGCCTCGCAGGCCGGCAACACTTCGCGCAACCCCAGCACCTCGCCAACCTCGGGCAGTTCCCGCAACGCCTGGTTCATCGCTTCGCGAATCCGCGCCACCTCCCCCTCTGCCAACCCCGCCACGCCGATGTACGGCAGGCAGGGACTCAACGCACTGCGCGCCACCACCCGCAAGCCGGCGACCTCCTGCGGGGCGAAGCGGGCCAGATAGGCGAAGGTCACGCTGTCCACCGCGGCCAGGTCAGCCAGGTCTTCCCGCAGCCAGCGCAGGCTTTCGCGGTGGGCGCCGCTGCGCCCGACACTGGCGAAGAAGCGCCCATCCCTGTGCAGCGCCGCCAGGCTATGGCGCAACAGGTTCATGCCGCTGTTGGAGCCATCGTCATTGATCACCCCACGGCTGCCGAAAAACTCCGCCAACGCCGAGCGCGGATTGTCCGCACGAGCCAGCAGGAGGCTGCAATGCTGACCGTCGGCCGCATCCGGCAACCGGTAATGCGGGCGCCCGACGACACTCACCTGGCCGCGTAGCCGGGTCATCAGCGGGTAACCGCAGGTCTGGGTCAGCAGCAGGTCCGGTGCCAGCCACAGCGCCATGAGGTCCAAACCGCCAGCCGGGCGGCGACTCGCCCCGAGCTTGTCGAGAATGCGCCCGAGCCATTGTTCGTTGGCCTGTTGCACGGCCTCCGGAGCCACGTACATCAGCAGTTCGGCGTAACCAGCGGTCATGGGGCCTCCTCAGGCGAACGGATGTTGCGGGCTGTCGATGGCTTTCAGCCCATGCTGGCGCAGCAGTTCGCCATAGCCTTTCACCAGAAAGCCACCGCTGCGCGCCAGCCACTGTTCGCGCCGGGCCCGGTAGACCCGCGGCAGGAAATACCAGGGCAGCCCGGGCAGATCATGGTGCAGCAGGTGCAGGTTGTTGTGCAGGAACAGCCAGCTCCAGGGCCAGCCGGCCTCGTTGATCACCGTGCGCTGCTCGGGAGCGGCATGGGGCCGATGTTCATAGTAGGAACGCACCATCGCCAGCGACAATGCCGGGATGCTGATCAGCAGCAGGTATTGCCAGGCCGCAATGATGCTGTAGCGGACGACGAAGGCCAGCATCAGCAGCGTCAGCAGGCCATGGGTCGACCACATCAGCCAGGCCTTGCGCTCGCCCCGGCACAAGCGCCGGCCCTCTTCGCGCAGCAGGTCGAACAGGGCCAGCGGGGCGCCGATCAGCAGCCGACCAAGGACCGTCTTGTTCAGCCGGAACAGGCTCCGCTCGAACAGCGAGCAGCGTTGCCAGTCCTGCTGGCGCAGGTAACGGCTCTCCGGGTCGATACCCGGCAGGGTCAGGTCTTCATCGCGATGGTGGAGCAGGTGGCTGTCGCGGTAGAGGGTGTAGGGATACCAGACGGCAAACGGCGCGTAGCCCAGCAGCTTGTTCAACCAGTCCAGACGGGTCGGATGGCCGTGCAGCAATTCATGCTGCAGCGACAGCCAGAGCGTAACCAGGACAATCAGCAAGGCAGTGCTCGGCCACAGGCCCAACCGGGCACTGCCGAGTACGACGGCGAACCAGCCGCCGTAGACAAGCGCCAGCAGCAACCAGGTCGGCCATTCGCTACGGCCGGTGAAGGAGCGCGTCAGGGAGAGAATTTCTTCGCGGTGAACGGGGTCGAGGTAGTTGGGCATCGATCGGCTTCGCATGGGACAGGCCGAAGGACACACTTCGGCTTCATCTGCTGATGTGCGACGAGCCGGCAAAATCTTGCAGATCGATTGGTTATCAGCTTAGAACCCGAAGTGACCGGGACATGTCCGCCCCTGCCCCTATAATCGGCTTTCCGCCTCAACCGACAAGCCCCATGCCAAACCTCGACTACGCCCTACTATCCCCCTCGCTGCGCCCCCTGCTCGACAAGTTCTACCGGGCCCATGGTTCCTCCATGCGCGCCAACGGCGAAGGGCAACTGTGGGTGGCCCGCGACGGTGGAATCATCGCCGGGCTTTCGCTGACCGCAGTCGCCGACGGTTTCTGGCTGACCGGCCTGTTCGTCGACCCACAACGGCGCGGCCAGGGCATCGCCGGGCAACTGGTCGCCCATGCCCTGGCCACACTCACCGGCCGCACCTGGCTGTTCTGCCATCCGGACCTGCGCGACTTCTACGGGAAACTCGGTTTCAGCCCCACCCGCCAACTGCCCCAGGCCCTCGCCGACCGACTGGCCCGCTACTCGCGCAGCAAGCCGCTGATTGCCCTGGGTATAGAACCATCGGTTAGCTCGACTGCGGAAAATGTGTGATCAGCCGCCGGTAACCCCGTGATAGCCTCGGTTTCCACCCGTTCCTGACAGGATGATCATGAACCGTACCCTCGTGGCCTTATCCCTCACCGCCCTGCTCGCTCCCGCTCTCGGCCAGGCGGCAAGCACCGACACGACCATCACCGATGCCCAATATGCCAAGGTCCTGGCGGGCAGCTGGCGTGCGCCGGAAAACAGCGTGCGCGATGTCTATCGCCATCCCCGCCAGACCTTGCAGTTCTTTGGTCTGCAGGCCAACCAGACGGTGATCGAAATCACCCCCGGCGGCGGCTGGTACAGCGAAGTGCTCGCGCCGCTGCTGCGCGGCCAGGGCCAGTACATCGCCGCCGTGCAGGCGCCGTCGAGCAGCGAATACGCCAGACGCTCGGCCGACAGCCTGAAGCAGAAGTTCGCCAGGGATCCGAGCCAATACGTGCGGGCCAGCCTCGTCGAGTTCGATCCCCAGGCGCCGGTGCTCGGCAAGCCGAACTCGGCCGACCGGGTACTGACCTTCCGCAACGTGCACAACTGGGTCATGGCCGATGACGCGCCGGCGATGTTCTCGGCCTTCTTCCAGGTGCTCAAGCCGGGTGGCGTGCTGGGGTGGTGGACCATCGCGCGAAGGATGGCGCGGATCTGGAAAGCATCAAGCGCAGCGGCTACCTGCCCACCGCCTACGTGGTGAAACTGGCGAGCGATGCCGGGTTCGTGCTGGATGGGCAAAGCGAGATCAACGCCAACCCCAGGGACACCAAGGATTATCCCGACGGTGTCTGGACCCTGCCTCCTACCCTACGCCTGGGTGAACAGGACAAGGCCAGATACCAGGCCATCGGTGAATCGGACCGCCTGACCCTGCGCTTCGTCAAACCGGACAAGGTGGCGGCCCGCTAGTGGCCGGTCAGCCACTCAATCGTCGGCAGCCGGGTCGAGCTCGGGGAACAGCACCTGGGTAAACCCGAACTTGCTGAAGTCGGTGATCCGCGACGGATACAGGCGGCCGATCAGGTGATCGCACTCGTGCTGCACCACCCGCGCATGAAAGCCCTCGGCGACCCGCACCAGCGGCTCGCCCTTGGGGGTGAAGCCTTCGTAGCGGATACGCCGGTAACGGTCCACCGCGCCGCGCAGGCCCGGCACCGACAGGCAGCCTTCCCAGCCTTCTTCCACTTCCGGCCCCAGCGGGGTGATCAGCGGATTGATCAGGATCGTCTGCGGCACCGCCTCGGCGTCCGGGTAACGCTCGCTGTGCTCGAAACCGAAGATCACCAGTTGCAGGTCGACCCCGATCTGCGGCGCGGCCAGGCCGACTCCGCCGACGTGCTCCATGGTCTGGAACATGTCGTCGATCAGTTGCCACAGCTCGGCGCTGTCGAACATTTCCGGGGGAACCGGCGGCGCTACACGCAACAGGCGCGGATCGCCCATTTTCAGGATTTCACGGATCATGATCGGCTTTCGTCAGTAGTCGGTTTGGGGGAGTGCTCATGCACGTGGCCGAGCACCGTCGTCCGATCGGCCTGTTCATGAAAATCCTTCTCGCCGGGATTCTTGCCTTCGGCCGACATGTGCTCGATCACCGCATTCATTTCCGCCCCCAACAGCAACACTGCCGCCGAGATGTAGAAGTACAGCAGCAACACGATGATCGCACCGATACTGCCATACATCGCGTTGTAGTCGGCAAAGGTTTTCACGTAGTAGCCGAAGCCCAGCGAGGCGATGATCCATACCACCACCGCCAGTACCGAGCCGGGGGTGATGAACACGAACTTCTGCTTCACGTCCGGCATCACGTAGTACATCAACGCCACGGCGAACATCAGCAGCAGCACGATCACCGGCCAGCGCAGGACGGTCCAGAGGGTCACGACGAACTCCTCCATGCCGATCTGCCCGGCCAGCCAGCTCATCACCTGCGGCCCGAGGACCATCAGCGCGGCGGCCGCCAGCAACATGCCGGCGATGCCCACGGTATAGAAGACCGACAACGGCAGGCGCTTCCAGATCGGCCGGCCTTCGTTCACGTCGTAGGCGGCATTCATCGCGCTCATCATCAACCGTACACCTGCCGAGGCGGTCCACAGGGCGATGACGATACCCACCGACAACAGGCCCCCCTTGGATTGCTGCAACTGGTCGATCACCGGGTTGACCTGGTCCAGCGCCTGGGGCGGCAACACCAGTTCCGATTGCATGCGCAACCAGCTGAAGAAGTCCGGCAGGTGCAGGAAACCGATCAGGGCGATCAGGAACAGCAGGAAGGGGAACAGCGAAAACAGCATCTGATAGGCCAGTGCCGAAGCATAGGTCGACATCTCGTCGTCGACGAACTCCTGGACCGTGCGTATCAGCACGCGATGCAGGGGCAGACCACGCAAGTCCGGAAAAATCATAGCGTCTCCTTTCGCCGCAATCACGGAGTCAGTCAGCAGGCGACTCAAGGGCGGTTTTTCACTCACGGTAGCGCAGTTGGCAAGCGGTAAACAATTTCCGGATTTGACACCAGCCTGCCGGAACAGCAGAACGGCCATCCTGGGATGGCCGCTCGGTCACTCATCGGTCAGGACTTCAGGCCCGGTCGATGCCCTTCTTGATCGTTTCCTTGACGTTGCCCTTGGCCTTCTGGGCCTGGCCCTTCAACTCCTGGGCCTTGCCTTCGGCCCGCAGCCGATCATTGTCGGTGGCCTTGCCGATGCCTTGCTTGACGTTACCAACCGCTTCGTTCGCTGTGCCTTTGATCTTATCGCCAGTGCTGCTCATGATATTTCTCCATGGGGAAATGCGGGGTATCAGTGTCGCTACACAAGGTTGACCGAGGATTTCGCCAGGAGTTTCATTTTTTTTCGTCGGTTCTTTCATCAGAGCAGTCAGGTTTACCTTTATGTTTGTCCGCCAACCCCCGAGAATAGGCGGCAGATTCAGGCTCCGGCGCTGAAGATCGATAACGGTAGGAAAGTGATGAAACTCGA
The DNA here is from genome assembly GCF_055390395.1 of Pseudomonas sp. Tof1. Classification (NCBI taxonomy): domain Bacteria; kingdom Pseudomonadati; phylum Pseudomonadota; class Gammaproteobacteria; order Pseudomonadales; family Pseudomonadaceae; genus Pseudomonas; species Pseudomonas sp. Tof1. The sequence continues at coordinate 5,569,790 of NZ_AP024344.1, forward strand.
TAAAAAGCAGGCTATTGCCCGCAGGAACCAGGAACTGGGCGGTGCGGTGTTGGGCACGAACAATTGCCACTTCACCGAACTGAGCCGCAACCGGAACATCTGGTGGTTCGACATCCCGCTGGGGCGCCTGGCTATCGGCCAGTACGAATGGGTGCATCTGCTGCTGCACACGCCCAGCACCGACCAGTTGCTGCACCTGAAGGTACCGACAGTGTTCCTGCGCGAGAAGCTTGAAGGCCTGGTGGTGCGCAATGCCGGCAAGCGCAAGCCGACCGTGAGCCTGGAACTGAGCGCGGACAAGGACGCCTTCCTCCAGGACGTGCGGCCGAACGGTACCGGCGTGAGTTTTGCGCAGTTCCAGCAGTAAACCAACCGCTGCAAACGACAAAGCCCCGCAATGCGGGGCTTTGTATTTTTTTGGCCTGGGCCTCAGGCGGTCTTCTTCAGACCGAGCTTCTTCAGTTCCTCGTCACGCAGTTCGCGGCGCAGTATCTTGCCGACGTTGGTGGTCGGCAGGGCATCGCGGAACTCGACGAACCTGGGCACCTTGTAGCCGGTGACATTGGCGCGCATGTGCTCCATCACCTGGTCCTTGGTCAGGGTCACGCCCGGCTTGGCGACGATGAAGATCTTGATCACTTCGCCCGATTTCTCGTCCGGCACGCCGATGGCCGCGCATTGCAGCACGCCCGGCAGGGTCGCCAGCACGTCTTCCAGCTCGTTCGGATAGACGTTGAAGCCCGACACCAGGATCATGTCCTTCTTGCGGTCGACGATCCGCATGTAGCCATCCGGCTGGATGATCGCGATGTCGCCGGTCTTCAGCCAGCCTTCGCTGTCGAGGATCTCGTCGGTGGCATCCTGGCGCTGCCAGTAGCCCTTCATCACCTGCGGGCCCTTGATGCACAGCTCCCCGACCTCACCCAGCGGCAGCTCGACGCCGGCGTCGTCGACCACCTTGCACAGGGTCGACGGCATCGGGATGCCGATGGTGCCCTGCTGGATCTTCTGGCTCGGGTTCACCGAGGCCACCGGGCTGGTCTCGGTCATGCCGTAGCCTTCGCAGATGGAGCAGCCGGTCACCGCCTTCCAACGCTCGGACGCCGCCAGTTGCAACGCCATGCCACCGGACAGGGTGACCTTGAGCGCGGAGAAGTCCAGCTTGCGGAACGCCTCGTTGTTGCACAGCGAAACGAACAGGGTGTTGAGGCCGACAAAGGCGCTGAACTTCCACTTCGACAGTTCCTTGACCATCGCCGGCAGGTCGCGCGGGTTGGTGATCAGGATGTTGTGGTTGCCCAGCAGCATCACCGCCATGCAGTGAAAGGTGAAGGCGTAGATGTGATACAGCGGCAACGGCGTGATGACGATCTCGCAGCCTTCCTTGAGCTCCGAACCCATCAGCGCCCTGCACTGCAGCATGTTCGAGACCAGGTTGCGGTGGGTCAGCATCGCTCCCTTGGCCACGCCGGTGGTACCACCGGTGTACTGCAACACGGCCACGTCGCTGCTCGCCGGGTTAGCTTCCTTGACCGGCTGGCCCAGGCCCTTGCTCAGCACGTCGTTGAACCTGACAGCCTTGGGCAGGTGATAGGCCGGCACCATCTTCTTCACGTACTTGACGACGCTGTTGATCAGCAGACGCTTGAGCGGCGGCAGCATGTCGGCCACTTCGGTAATGATCACATGCCGTACGCCGGTCTTGGGCACCACCGCCTCGGCCAGGTGCGCCATGTTTGCCAGGCACACCAGGGCCTTGGCGCCGGAGTCGTTGAACTGGTGTTCCATTTCCCGCGCGGTGTACAGCGGGTTGGTGTTGACCACGATCAGGCCGGCGCGAATGGCACCGAATACGGCGATCGGGTATTGCAGCAGGTTCGGCAACTGCAGGGCGATGCGGTCGCCCGGCTGCAGGTCCGTGTGCTGTTGCAGGTAGGCGGCAAAAGCCCCGGACAGCTCGTACAGCTCGCCATAGGTGAGCGTCTTGCCGAGGTTGCTAAAGGCCGGCTTGCTGGCGAATCGTTGGCAAGACTGTTTCAATACCGTCTGAACATTCGGGTACTCATCGGGATTGATTTCGGCAGCAATCCCCGCTGGGTACTTATCCTTCCAAAAGTCTTCGATCATGGAAGCCCACTCCTCAGCAACGCGAATTCAGCACCGCATTTGATGCGATTATTATTTGTCTATGTTTGTTATTGAGTGATCTGGCTTTAGGCTATGTACGAAATCGTTTGAAACTTGGTTATGCTGCGTTAAAAACCGGCTCGGAATACTCATTGACAACCAGTCAAGTCGGGCGCGACCCCGGGCGTTCCTCGCCGCTTTTTGCATTGCCTAACCTGCGTTTCAAGCAATTTCGTACACAGCCTAACCTACGCCGAGAAGTCACAAAGCGCGCCGAGAGTAGCAGCTTTGCCGAGGGTCGACTAGAGCCAAACATGGCCCCTACAGTCATAAACATGACTCAAGAATACCAATCAGTCATTTTAGAGCAAAAATTCTATTCTTCTGATTTTCCGCTCTAGAGCGGGGTTTTCAGGAGCAAAAAAGCTTCGCGGGCAAGCCACGCTCCTACAGTTCAATGTCGTACGTTCCATTGATGGATGACACTGAACTGTAGGAGCAGGGCTTGCCCGCGAATGGGCCCGCAAGACCGCCGCTGTTTCCCGCTAGGCGATATCGCGCAACTCCCGCCGCAGAATCTTGCCCACCGGCGTCATCGGCAACGAATCACGCAGCACGATGTGCTTGGGTACCTTGTAGCCGGTGAAGTTCTCCTTGCAGTAGGCCTTGAGCTCCTCGACGCTGACCCCGGCCTCCCGCGCCACCACGAACAGCTTCACCGCCTCGCCGGAACGCTCGTCCGGTACGCCGATCACCGCGCAGTTGGCGACTTTCGGGTGAGCCATCACCACGTCCTCGATTTCATTGGGGTACACGTTGAAACCGGAGACAATGATCATGTCCTTCTTGCGGTCGACGATGCGGACAAACCCATCCGGGTCGATCACCGCAATATCGCCGGTCTTGAACCAGCCCTCGTCATCGAGCACCTCGGCCGTCGCCTGTGGCTGCTGCCAGTAACCCTTCATCACCTGCGGCCCTTGATGCACAGCTCGCCAGGCTGCCCCAGCGGTTGCTCGACACCGTTGTCATCGATGACCTTCAGCGCCGTGCCCGGCAGCGGCAGGCCGACCGTGCCCAGGCGGCCAAGCTCGCCATAGGGGTTGGTGCAGGCCACCGGTGAGGTTTCGGTGAGCCCGTAGCCCTCGGTGATGCGGCAGCCCGTGGCCTTCTGCCAACGCTCGGCAGTGGCCTTGACCAGTGCGGTGCCGCCGGAATTGGTGAGCTTGAGTGCGGAGAAATCCAGGTTCTTGAACTCCGGATGCTCCATCAGCGCGACGAACAGTGTGTTGAGCCCCAGCAATGCGGAAAATCGCCACTTCTTCAGCTCCTTGACGAAGCCGCCGATGTCCCGCGGATTGCCGATCAGCACGTTGTGGTTGCCGGTGACCATCATGCACATGCAGTTCGCGGTGAAGGCATAGATGTGGTACAGCGGCAGCGGCGCAATGATCACCTCCTGGCCTTCCTTGAGCAGCGGATGGCCGTCGGTGCCCGTCTGGGACATGCAGGCCCGCGCCTGCTGCATGTTCGCCACCAGGTTGCCGTGGGTGAGCATCGCGCCCTTGGCCAGGCCCGTGGTGCCGCCGGTGTACTGCAACACCGCGATATCGTCGAGGCCGACCTGCAGCGGCCGGATGCTCTGGCCGCGGCCCATGTGCAAGGCGCTCTTGAACGAGATGGCCTGGGGCAACTGGTAGGGCGGCACCAGCTTCTTGACCTTGTCGACCACCAGGTTGGTCAGCCAGCCCTTGGCCGGCGACATCAGGTCGCCCATCTTCGCCTCGATGAGGAACTCGATGCCGGTATCGGGCAGCACTTCCTGGACCCGCGCACCGAACAGGTTCAGGTAGACCAGTGCACGGGCACCGGAGTCCTTGAACTGGTGGCGCATCTCGCGCACGGTGTACAGCGGATTGGTATTGACCACGATCAGCCCGGCGCGCATGGCGCCGAACACGGCGATCGGGTAATGCAGGACGTTGGGCAACTGGACCGCGATGCGGTCGCCCGGACGCAAGTCGGTGTTGGCTTGCAGGTAACCGGCAAAGGCCGCGCTGTAGCGCTCCAGCTCGGCGTAGGTGAGGGTCACGCCCAGGCTGCTGAAGGCCGGGCGATCGGCGAATTTCTTGCAGGAACGCTCGAAAACCTCGACCACCGACCTGAAGGCCCCCACGTCGATGTCCAGGGGTACGCCGGCCGGGCGTTTGTCATTCCAGAAATCAGGTTGCATTGTTCTTGTCCTCTTGCCTGAGCCTATCCGGAGTCGCTTCGCCAAAGCGAAAAAGCGCTGCTTAGCGGACGGTAGCAGCAATGGGGAATCAGGCAAATATGCCGGACACACTCATTAACATCATGAATCTTGCCGCCAATGTGCAGCTTGGTCTGCTTCCTGACCGAGGATGCGCTATACAATGGGGCGACTGTGTATTCCATCACCTGCCCCGTTTCGTCCCGTGCAAAGGAACCGCCATGATCCATGACACTTTCTGGCTGAGCGTGAGTGACCACAGCCGCCTCTACGTCAATCGTTGGCTGCCCCAGGGCGAGCCCGTGGCGCTGGTGATGCTGTCCCATGGCATGGCCGAGCACAGCGGGCGTTATGCACGCCTGGCCCAAGCGCTGTGCGAGGCCGGGTATGGCCTGTATGCCCCCGACCAGCGCGGGCATGGCAAAACCGCCGAACAGGGCGTGCTCGGACACTACGCCGACCGGGATGGCTGGAGTACCGTGGTCAGTGACCTGGCCAGCCTCAACCAGCGCATCGGCGAAGAGTATCCGGGCAAGCCGATCATCCTGCTCGGCCACAGCATGGGCAGCTATATTGCCCAGGCCTACCTGCTGCACCACAGCGCCAGCCTGCAGGGGGCGATCCTCAGCGGCTCGAACTTCCAGCCCGTGGCGCTCTATCGCGCCGCCCGCGCCATCGCCCGTTTCGAACGCTGGCGCCAGGGACCGACCGGCCGCAGCGCATTGATCGACTGGCTGTCGTTCGGCTCCTTCAACAAGGCCTTCAAGCCCAATCGCACGGCCTTCGACTGGCTCAGCCGCGACCCGGAGGAGGTCGACAAGTACGTCGCCGACCCGCTCTGTGGCTTCCGTTGCACCAACCAGATGTGGATCGACATGCTGGGTGGCCTGCAGCAGATCAGCAAGGCCAGCAACCTGGCGCAGATCGATCCCGGCCTGCCCTTGCTGGTGATCGGCGGCGAACATGACCCGGTGAGCGAAGGCAGGCGCCTGAAGGATCTTGCCGATGCATTGCGCAATGCAGGTAGCCAGAACCTGCAATTGAGCGTCTACCCACAGGCGCGGCATGAACTGTTCAATGAAACCAACCGCGACGAAGTGACCGCCGACGTGCTGCAGTGGCTGGAACAGACCCTGGCGCATCGTCGGCCGGGGCATGCCGAATAATTTCCAACGTTTAAAATCAATGGTTTGATTTTAAGAATCTCTTCACAGGACAGGTATCAGATGACCCAGGTGACCAACACGCCTTACGAGGCACTCGAAGTCGGCCAGACCGCCAGCTACAGCAAGACCGTGGAAGAACGTGATATCCAGCTGTTCGCCGCGATGTCCGGCGACCACAACCCGGTGCATCTGGACGCCGAGTTCGCCGCCGCCAGCATGTTCAAGGAGCGCATCGCCCACGGCATGTTCAGCGGCGCGCTGATCAGCGCGGCGGTCGCCTGCGAACTGCCCGGGCCGGGCACCATCTACCTGGGCCAGCAGATGAGCTTCCAGAAGCCGGTGAAAATCGGCGACACCCTGACCGTACGCCTGGAAATCCTCGAGAAGCTGCCGAAGTTCCGCGTGCGTATCGCCACCCGTGTGTTCAACCAGCGCGATGAGCTGGTGGTGGACGGGGAGGCGGAGATCCTGGCGCCGCGTAAACAGCAGACCGTAACCCTGACCAGCCCGCCACCGATCACCATCGGCGGCGTCTGACCGGCCCCTTCGCGGGCAGCCCGCGAATACCAGGGTCGGCCGACAGCGCTTCAACGTTACCGGGAACCCATGAAAAAACGCCGGCTGAGCCGGCGTTTTTCATTCAGGCAGACACTCAGCTCGCGCGAGCGATGTTGCGCAGCGCCTTGACCTGGTCATGGTTGCGCAACACGCCCTGGTACTGGCGATCGACCAGATCACGCAGCCCCAGCATGTTGTGCTTGACCAGCTTCTCCAGCGCCTCGCGATAGGCCTTCTTGGCATGGTCCTCACCGCGCTCGGCCTCGTTGAGCACCGCTTCCTCACCCTTGCCGGTGAACAGCGCCTTCACATCGACCCAGCGCCGGTGCAGGTCACCGGAAAGGCTGGTGGTGGTTTCCGGGTCGCCGCCCAGCTTGCGCACTTCAGCCTGCAACTCTGCCGCCGCGGCGGCACATTCGCTGGAGCGTTTGACGAACAGCGCCTTCAGTTCAGGGTGCTTGATATCCTCGGCACAGGTCTTGAAGCCTTCCTGGCCATCCTTGCTGACCTCGATCAGGTGGTTGAGGATCGAAATGGCTTCTTTGTTCACGTCGGTCATGACTCAATTCCTTCTGGTGGTGGTAGTTGAGTCGTATATTGCAGAGCGCATGCCAGCCTTGAAGCTGGATTTTTACCTTTTATTTTCAATAACTTACGAATATCCGAAAAATCTGTATCACTGCTATTTGCATGATCTGTCAATTGGCCTGCATGCAGAATGCCGGTATTTTTCCCGTTGCTTGAACACCTGAGGCAAGCCCGCATGAACCCTGAAAAACTCGAACTGCTGGTCACGCGCGAGATGCCCTTCGGCAAGTACAAGGGACGCATCCTCGCCGACCTGCCCGGCCCCTATCTGAACTGGTTCGCCCGTGAAGGCTTTCCCCACGGCGAACTCGGGGGCCTGCTGGCGCTGATGCACGAGATCGACCACAACGGCCTCGGCGACCTGCTCGACCCGCTGCGCGCCAAACACGGCAAGCCCAAGCCCCGTCACTGAAACCCGCCCCCGAAGGAAAGTGCACGCATGCCAAGGAATCAAGACAACGCCCGCGACGAACACTTCTGGCAGGCAGTGGCCCGGCGCTACGACGTCGAGCCGGGCCCGATCAACCTGGAGAACGGCTACTTCGGCCGCATGACCCGCCGGGTGGTCGAGGAGTACCAGCGCAATATCGACTTCATCAACCGCAGTAACTCGGTGCATGTCCGCCAGCATTTCGACAGGACCGGGGGCGCGGCGATTCGCGCCGAGCTGGCCGAGCTCATGGGCGTCAGCGAACAGGCGATCACCTTCAGCCAGAACGCCACCGATTCCCTGCAGGTGCTGATCCGTAACTACAACCGCCTGCAGCCAGGCGACCAGGTGCTGTACAGCGACCTGGAATACGAGACGGTCAAGGGCGCGCTGAACTGGCTGGAGCGCCATCGTGGCGTGCAGGTGGTCCGTATCGGGCACACGCATCCGGCCAGCTACGACAGCCTGCTCGCGAGCTATCGCGAGGCGTTCGCCCGCTACCCGCGCCTGAAGCTGATGGCGCTGACCCATGTCACCCACCGCACCGGGCTGGTGATGCCGGTCAAGGCCATCGTCGACGCGGCCACCGAGCATGGGGTCGATGTGATTCTCGACGGCGCCCATGCCCTGGGGCAGCTCGACTTCGACCTGCAGGAACTGGGTGTGGCGTTCGCCGGCTTCAACCTGCAGAAATGGATCGGCGCGCCACTGAGCCTGGGGGTGCTCTACATCGCCCCCGAGCGCCTGGGCGACATCGACCCGGACATGGGCGAAACGCACTTCCCCATCACCGACGTACGCTCGCGCACGCCCCACAGCACAGCGAACATTCCGGCACTGATGACCCTGCCGACGGTGCTCGCCGAGCATCGGGAAATCGGCGGCGCCGCGGCCAAGGGTGCGCGCCTGGCCTACCTGCGCGACCTGTGGGTGAGCGAGGCACGCCAGCTGCCCGGCATCGAGGTGCTGACCCCGGACGATCCGCGGCTGTATGGCGCGATCACCTCGCTGCGCTTCACCCGCCAGGCGAACCAGCAGGTGATGGTCGAGCGGTTGCTCAAGGAATACAACCTGTTCACCGTGATGCGCAGCGGGTCGGCTTGCGGGCCCTGTATCCGGATTACTCCGGGCTTTACCACTTCGCCGCAGGAGATGGGTCAGTTGATCAGGGCGCTGGCCGAACTGAGTGGCTGACCTGGGGTCGGTGTGAAGCCCGTTCGCGGATGAGTCCAGCGCCCACCGGCGTACACCCGACACCGGGTTGGCCACTGGGAGCCGGACTCATCCGCGAACAGCCCCGCCACTTTCCCAAGGCAAAAAAAAACGGTGCGCCGACCAAGCGCACCGTAAAGCCGTAGAACACACAACGAATTCGGTAAGAGGTGAATCAGTCCAGCAGCGCCAGGGCCTGGGCCGTGCATTCCTGGATGCGGCCCCAGTCACCGTTCTTGATCCACTCCGGATCGAGCATCCAGCTGCCGCCGACGCACATGACGTTTTTCAGCGCCATGTAGCTCTTGATGTTGCCCGGACCGACACCGCCGGTCGGGCAGAATTTCACTTCGCCAAACGGCCCGCCCAGGGCCTTGATCGCTGCCACGCCACCGCTGACTTCCGCCGGGAACAGCTTGAAGCGGCGATAGCCCAGGGCGTAGCCCTCCATGATCCCCGAGGCGCTGCTGATGCCCGGCAACAGCGGGATCGGGCTGTCGACGCCAGCCTCCAGCAGATCACGGGTAATGCCCGGCGTGACGATGAACTGCGAACCCGCCGCCTCGGCTGCCGCCAGCATCTGGCGATCGAGCACGGTACCGGCACCGGTCACCAGTTCCGGGCGCTGCTCCCGCAGGATCTCGATGGCCTTGAGGCCGAACTGCGAGCGCAGGGTCACTTCCAGGGCGGTCAGGCCACCAGCGGCCAGGGCATCGGCCAGTGGCAGCACGTCCGCCACGCGGTTGATGGTGATGACCGGCAGGATCCGCGCACGGGTGCACAACTGATCGATCAGGGCGACCTTGTCTGCCATGGAGACGGTCGGGGCATTTTTTGTCATAGCGGCTGATCCTTGGCTCATGGGCACCAGTAAATCTCTAGGGGGGGTTGCAGAAACGCACGAACCGGCATGGCGGCGAGGTCATCGCCGGCCAGGGCGGCATTCAGGGTGGTCAGTTTCGACTGACCGGAAATCGCCAATACGGTAAAGGTCGCCGAAGCCAGCAAGGCCCGGCTCATGCTCAGCCGCTGATGCGGCACGGTCGGTGCCAGCATCGGCCAGACCCGCCGGCTGCCGTCCACCTGCAAGGCGGCCTGCAGGTTCGGGCTGTCCGGGAACAGCGACGCGGTGTGGCCGTCATCGCCCATGCCGAGCACCAGCACGTCGATGTCCGGCAGTTCGGCGAGGAACTGGTCGGCCTGCTGCGCCGCTTCGTCGAGGTTGGCCGCGGCGTTGTACAGGCCGATGAAGCGCGCCTTGGCCGCCGCACCCTGCAGCAGATAACGCTTGAGCAGCCCGGCATTGCTGTCGGCGTGCTCGACCGGTACCCAGCGCTCGTCCGCCAGGCTGATCACCACCTTGCTCCAGTCCAGATCCTGTTTGGCCAGGTGCTGGAAAAACGCCACCGGGCTGCGCCCGCCGGAAACCACCAGGGTTGCCACGCCACGGGCGGCAATCGCCGTACGCAATTGTTGCGCCACGGCCAGGGCCTGGCCTTCGGCCAACAGCACCGGCGTGCGGAACTCGTGCCCGACCACGCCCTTGGGCAGTTTCAGTTCAGATATCGCCATACCACGACCTCCCATCCCGCGTGATCAGTGCAATGGAACTCATCGGTCCCCAGGACCCGGCGGCGTAGGGCTTGGGCGCATCGCCGGATTTTTTCCAGCCGGCGATCAACTGGTCGCACCACTTCCACGCGGCCTCGATTTCGTCCTTGCGGACAAACAGGTTCTGGTTGCCGTGCATCACTTCCAGCAGCAGACGTTCGTAGGCATCCGGAATCCGCGCACTGTGATAGGTGTCGGAGAAATTCAGTTGCAGCGGCCCGCTGCGCAGTTGCATGCCCTTGTCCAGGCCCTGGTCCTTGGTCATCACCCGCAGGGAAATGCCTTCGTCCGGCTGCAGGCGGATGATCAGCTTGTTGCTGATCTGCAGGCGCTGCTCGGGTGCGAAGATGTAGTGCGACGGTTCCTTGAAGTGGATGACGATCTGCGACAGCTTCTGCGGCATGCGCTTGCCGGTCCGCAGGTAGAACGGCACGCCGGCCCAGCGCCAGTTGCGGATGTCGGCGCGCAGGGCGACGAAGGTTTCGGTGTCGCTCTGGGTGTTGGAATTCTCTTCTTCCAGGTAGCCCGGCACGGAGCGGCCTTCGCTGTGCCCGGCGATGTACTGGCCACGCACCACCTGGGTGGTCAGCCCTTCCGGGCTGATCGGCGCCAGGGCCTTGAGCACCTTGACCTTCTCGTCGCGGATACTGTCGGCGGACAGGTCGGCCGGCGGGTCCATGGCGATCAGGCACAGCAGCTGCAGCAGGTGGTTCTGGATCATGTCGCGCAGTTGCCCGGCCTTGTCGAAGTAGCCCCAGCGGCCTTCGATCCCGACCTTCTCGGCCACGGTGATTTCCACGTGGGAAATGTAGTTCTGGTTCCACTGGGTCTCGAACAGGCTGTTGGCGAAACGCAGGGCGATCAGGTTCTGCACCGTCTCCTTGCCCAGGTAGTGGTCGATGCGATAGGTGCGGTTCTCCGGGAAGAACTGCGCAACCGCGTCGTTGACCTTGCGCGACGACTCCAGGTCCGAGCCGATCGGCTTCTCCAGCACCACCCGGGTGTTGTCGGCCAGGCCGACCTTCGCCAGGTTCTCGCAGATCGCGCCATACACCGCGGCCGGCGTGGCGAAATAGGCGATCAGCTGTTCGTTGCGCCCGACGGTATCGGCCAGGGCCACATAGTCGTCGGGCTTGAGGAAGTCCACATGCAGGTAGCTCAGGCGGCCGAGGAAACGCTCGACAACCGCCTCATCGATCTCCTTCGCCTCGACGAACTCGCGCAGCTCGCTGGCGATGGTCGCCAGGTGCTCGTCGACGCTGCCCGGCTCACGGGCCAGGGCGAGAATGCGCGTGTCCTCATGCAGCAGGCCGGCGCCATCCAGGTGGTACAAGGCAGGAAACAGCTTGCGCAGCGCGAGGTCGCCCAGGGCGCCGAACAAGGCAAAGGTGCACGGTTCAACCGTTATCGAAGGCATGATGTTTGTTCTTTTATCAAGTTAAACGATAAATACCTTTTTTCGAGGCATCACTCAAGGAAAAAATGTAGTAATAACCACAACATTTCTTCAAAATCACGATTGCGAGTGGTGGTCCACAAGCGCCATCAGTAGGATAGGCCACCGCCGAGAACTGCCAAAACGCGTTCTCCCATGCATTGCAGAACCAAGGAACACCAACATGGACCGCGTGCGAAATCTGCTGGAACAGATCCAGAATCGCCTCGAAGACCTGAACAAGGCCGAGCGCAAGGTCGCCGAAGTCATCCTGCTCAACCCGCAGCAGGCGACCCGCTACAGCATCGCCGCCCTTGCCCAGGCGGCATCGGTCAGCGAACCGACGGTCAACCGTTTCTGTCGTTCGTTCGACGTCAGCGGCTACCCGGAACTCAAGCTGCAACTGGCGCAGAGCCTGGCCAGCGGCGCGGCCTATGTCAGCCGGGCGGTGGAAGCCGACGACAATTCCGAGGCCTACACGCAGAAGATCTTCGCCAGCGCCATCGCCTCCCTCGACAGCGTCAGCAAGGTGCTCGACCCCGAGCAGGTCAACCGGGCCGTCGACCTGTTGACCCAGGCCCGGCAGATCCACTTCTTCGGCCTCGGCGCTTCGGCACCGGTGGCCATGGACGCCCTGCACAAGTTCTTCCGTTTCAACATTGCGGTCACGGCCCACGCCGACGTACTGATGCAACGCATGATCGCTTCGGTGGCCCATACCGGCGAACTGTTCGTGATCATCTCCTACACCGGCCGCACCCGGGAACTGGTGGAAGTGGCACGCATCGCCCGGGCCAACGGCGCCTCGGTCCTGGGGCTGACCGCTGCCGGCTCGCCCCTGGCCAAGGCCAGCACCCTGAGCCTGAACATCCCGTTGCCGGAGGACACCGACATCTACATGCCGATGACTTCGCGGATCGTCCAGTTGACCGTGCTCGACGTGCTGGCCACCGGCATGACCCTGCGCCGCGGCGTGGACTTCCAGCCACACCTGCGCAAGATCAAGGAAAGCCTCAACGCCAGCCGTTACCCGGTGGGCGACGAGTACGACTGACGATGTGAACCGACAGCCTGCGCGCGTGCCTGCAGGCTCAGGTGCGCCTGCTCCCCCGGGGCCAGGCACAGGCTGTCGGTGCCGCCACCGGCGGCTTCGACACAGACGAAGCCCATCACCTCGTTCCAGCTCACCCCGAGCAACGGCCGCGGCCCCGGGTGCCAGACCACGGTATCGCCGCTCTCCCCGGTATCGATGCACAACTCACGCTGCCAGGCATGGTCCTTGAGGTGCAATTCGCCCTCGTGCTGGAACACCCGCTGACAGCCACCCTCGACCCGCAACTCGCCGCGCTGCCGGCAGACCTGGCGACTCAGATGGTCGTATCCCTCGGCGCCATCGAGCCCAGACAGCGCTACCTCACCCACGTCGCCAATACGCCAATAGGCGTGCAAGGCATGACTCAACTGGCAAGGTTCGCTGTCCTGGTGCTCGGTGCTCAGGCGCAGCTCCATGCTTTCGCCAAGGCGCGCCTGCAGATCCACCTGCCAGTCGCACAGTTGCAGGCGCCAGTGCAGGCTGACCCCTGTTCGTCGGAACTGCTCTCCAGCAACTTCCAGTCGATCAGCCGCGCCCAGCCATGGGACGGCCAGGCATTTTCGCTCGGATGGCGGCCATACCACGGCCAGCACACCGGCACCCCGCCGCGAATCGCCCCGACCTGCGGCCACTTCGCCGCACACCACAACCAGGGCTTTTGCCCGCGCGGCTGGAAGTGCAGCAACTGCGCCCCCTGGCGACTGAACACCGCCTGGCACAGCGGATGGTCGATCACCAGCACTTCACGCTGTTGGAAGCGCTCCCACTGGAACACCGGCTGTTCGCGCCGGGATTTGAAGAAACGTTGTAGCGGTTGCTCGTGCATGTGCCGCGAATCCTGGAATCTCTATCGTCGTGAAGCCAACGCGTCCTGATGCGCAAAAAAAAGCGGACGGTCGGGTGACCATCCGCAAGATGCGCACATAGAGAGAGAGCTTATCAGCCGACGCCTCAGAAGACCGACTGAATTTTCAGGCCGGCCACCAGGGCGTTGTCGACTTGATCCACACCACCCGGATGGGTGATGTACTGCAGGTTGGGCCGTACGGTCAGCCAGTTGGTGACATGGATGCCGTAGTTGAGCTCGTAGTTGTACTCGGTTTCGCGCAGTGGCGAGTACAGCGGGTTGTCATAGTCGCTGACACCGATGGCGGCGTTGGCCAGCTCGGCGTTTTTCTTCACGTCGTCGTTGACATGGATACGGGCGACGCCGAAGCCGATGTCATCCTTGGGACGTGCATCGAACGGCCCCTTGTACACCAGCATCAGCGACTGATAGTTGTCGACGACGTTGGTGTCCTTGTCGTGGAAGGTCGCGTTGGCGGCGATGTTCAGGCCACGGGAGGCGTCGCCGTTGTGGCTGGTCAGCTGCTGCTGCGCAACGAACCAGTAGCCGTGCTTGCTGTCGTGAACGCGATAGGCGTTGCCGGTGGTTGCGGCATCGGCACCATTGACGTCCTCGCGCACGTCATTGGCCGGCGCGGTGCTCTTGTAGTAGCCGACCCGGTATTCGCCCGGCAGGCTGTTCAGCTTCGGCGACCAGACCAGTTCGACCGGCAGCACGGTACCCTTGGTGCCGCTGCCGCTGAGCTTGAAGCCGTTGCCATGCTCCAGCTGCGATGGGTTCTGGTTGTAGGCGCCGACCTGCGCATACAGCTCAGGGGTGATGTGGTACTTGACCCGCAGCGCCGCCTGGCTGACCGGCCAGTTGTACCAGATGCCGGTTGCCCAGTTGCCCACCTGGGAGCCACAGAACGCCAGGTTCTGGAAGTCGCAGGGGAAGGTGTTGAAGTCTTCGCCTTCGCCGAAGTAACCGGCCTTGACGTCGAGCTTGCCGTCGAGGAACTGGTGCTGGATCCACAGTTGGGTCAGGCGGACCATGTGGCCACGGCCGTAGACTTCCTGGGAGGAACTGAGGGTGCCGGCACGCGGGTCACCGACCCGGTCATTGGAAATGTTGTAGCCGTTGCGGTTGGTCAGCTGGATCTTTGCCTGGGTGTTGTCCCAGCCCCACAGTTTCTGCAGGTCCAGCGCCACGCCGAGGCCGAACTGGTCGGCGTAACGTGCGGTCTTGTCGTCGTTGTAGCCGCCATGCAGGTTGCCACCGACTTCACCGACGTAGTCGGCCTTGATATCGATGCCCTGCTCGATGAGCCGGGTACGTTCGCCCCCCCAGTCGCCGGTCATCCACTTGGAGTCGGCGCTGAACGCCTCGTCCGCCACCGCATGGCCAGCCATGACCAAGGCCGCCGCCGCTGACAACTGGCAGATCAAGCGGGTGTTGGTGTTCCTCTTTTTCATCCCTACATCCTCGTCTTTATTGTTATTAACAGTCTTTATTGAACGTGGTTTACATCGAACGCGACGAGCGGCAAGCCGCCCGCCCTGAATTCAGCGGCCCTTGAACTGCGCCACATTGTCGCCACTGGCCTGGGGCCGGGACTGCACCACCTGGCCCAGGCGCTCGCCGGTCGCGGCGTCGAACAGCAACACCTTGGCCGGGTCGAACTGCAGGGTCAGGGTCTCGCCCACCTGCGGCGCCACATCCGGCGCCAGGCGGCAGCAGACCTTGCTGTCGTTGAGGGTGACGAACACCAGGGTGTCCGGGCCGGTCGGCTCGGTGACCTGTACCTCGGCGCGGATGCTCGGCAGATCGGCATCGCCATTGGCCAGCAGGATCTGCTCGGGGCGCAGGCCCAGTACCACTTCACGATCCTCAAGGCCGGCCTGGCTGGTGTTCAGCGGCAGTTCGCAGCGCGCCTGGCCACTGTCGAGCAGCGCCACCAGGCGACCGTCCTTGCGCTGCAGGCGCAGCGGAATGAAGTTCATCGGCGGCGAACCGATGAAGCTGGCGACGAACTGGTTGGCCGGGTCGTTGTAGATCTCTTTCGGCGTACCGAACTGCTGGATGATGCCGTCCTTCATCACCGCCACCTTGTCGCCCAGGGTCATCGCCTCGATCTGGTCGTGGGTGACGTAGACCGTGGTGGTCTTCAGGCGCTGGTGCATCAGTTTCATTTCGGTGCGCATCTCGACCCGCAGCTTGGCGTCGAGGTTCGACAGCGGTTCGTCGAACAGGTAGATCTTCGGCCGCCGCGCCAGCGCCCGGCCCATCGCCACGCGCTGCTGCTGTCCACCGGAGAGCTGGCCCGGCTTGCGGTTGAGCAGGTGTTCGATCTGCAGCAGCTTGGCGACCCGGGCGACTTCCTCGTCGATGGCCGACTGGCTCATCTTGCGGATCTTCAGGCCGAATTCGATGTTTTCGCGCACGCTCATGGTCGGGTACAGCGCATAGGACTGGAACACCATGGCGATGTCGCGATCCTTGGGGCTCATGCCACTGACGTCCTGGTCGCCGATCATGATCGCGCCGCCGGTGATGTTCTCCAGGCCGGCGATGCAGTTCATCAGGGTCGACTTGCCGCAACCCGAAGGGCCGACGAGGATCAGGAACTCACCGTCCTTGATCGACAGTTCGATGTTCTTCAGGGTGTCCGGCAGGCCGGCGCCATAGGTCTTGTTTACGTTGCGAAGTTCGAGCGTTGCCATGATTACCCCTTGACTGCGCCGGCCGTCAGCCCGCGCACGAAATACTTGCCTGCGACCACATAGACCAGCAGCGTCGGCAGCCCGGCGATCATCGCCGCCGCCATGTCCACGTTGTATTCCTTGACCCCGGTGCTGGTGTTGACCAGGTTGTTCAGCGCCACGGTGATCGGTTGCGAATCACCGCTGGAGAACACCACGCCGAACAGGAAGTCGTTCCAGATCTGGGTGAACTGCCAGATCAGGCAGACCATGATGATCGGGGTCGACATCGGCAGGATGATCCGCCGGAAAATGGTGAAGAAACCCGCGCCATCCAGGCGTGCCGCCTTGACCAGCGCATCGGGGATGCTCACGTAGTAGTTGCGGAAGAACAGTGTGGTGAAGGCCAGGCCATAGACCACGTGCACGAACACCAGGCCGGTGGTGGTGCTGGCCAGGCCCATCTTGCCGAGGGTGAAAGAGGCCGGCAGCAGCACGGTCTGGAACGGCAGGAAGCAGCCGAACAGCAGCAGCCCGAAGAACAGCTGCGAACCGCGAAAGCGCCACATCGACAGCACGTAGCCGTTCAGCGCACCGATGGCGGTGGAGATCAGCACCGCCGGAACGGTGATCTTGATCGAGTTCCAGAAGTAGCCGTTGACCGTGGCCCAGGCCTTGATCCAGCCGATGTCGGTAAACACCGTCGGCCAGCTCAGCAGGTTGCCGGTGCTGATGTCGTCCGGCGACTTGAAGCTGGTCAGCAGCATCACCACCAGCGGCACCAGGTACAGCAGCACGGCGATGATCAGGACCGCGTGGATGGCGATGCGGCTCAGGCTGATGGAAGGTTTGTCGGTGAGACTAGTCATGACGCTTGGTCCTAAGCTCGGAGTACAGGTAAGGCACGATGATCGCGAGAATCGCACCGAGCATCAGAATCGCACTGGCCGAACCCATGCCCATCTGGCCGCGACTGAAGGTGAAGGAGTACATGAACATCGCCGGCAGGTCGGACGAGTAGCCGGGACCGCCCGCGGTCATCGCCGCCACCAGGTCGAAGCTCTTGATCGCGATATGCGCCAGGATCATCACCGCACTGAAGAACACCGGGCGCAGGCTGGGCAGCACCACCTTCCAGTAGATCTTCGGCATGCTCGCGCCATCGATCTGGGCGGCACGGATGATCGACTGGTCGACGCCACGCAGGCCGGCGAGGAACATCGCCATGATGAAGCCCGAGGCCTGCCAG
The DNA here is from genome assembly GCF_055390395.1 of Pseudomonas sp. Tof1. Taxonomy (NCBI): domain Bacteria; kingdom Pseudomonadati; phylum Pseudomonadota; class Gammaproteobacteria; order Pseudomonadales; family Pseudomonadaceae; genus Pseudomonas; species Pseudomonas sp. Tof1. Next base: position 5,587,038 of record NZ_AP024344.1, read on the forward strand.
ACCGCGGCGATCACCAGGCAGTAGACGACGCGATCGGGGTCGATCAGCCAGTCCAGGCGGAAGCCTTCCCAGCCCCAGTCACGCAGCAGCTTGTCCAGGCCCATGCCCGGGTTGAGCAGCCATTTCCAGGCGGTACCGGTGACGATCATCGACAACGCCATCGGGTACAGGTAGATGGTACGGATGAAGCCTTCGCGACGGATCCGCTGGTCGAGGAACACCGCCAGCATCACGCCGATCGCCAGGGTGATGGCGATGAACAGGCCGCCGAACAGCGCCAGGTTCTTGCTCGCCACCCACCAGCGGTCGTTGTCGAACAACCGCGCGTATTGCGCCAGGCCGACCCACTTGTAGGTCGGCAGGAAAGTCGAGTTGGTGAACGACAGCACGAACGTCCACAGGATGTAGCCGTAGAAGCCCACCAGCACGATGAACATGCTCGGCGCGAGCACCAGTTTGGGTAGCCAGCGCTGCAGGAAATCGAACGGCGAGGCCTTGCTGAACACAGCAACAGAGCTCATGGGAAAATCCACTACAGGAAAAAAGGAACTGCTTCAGCGCCCCCTGTAGGAGCGTGGCTTGCCCGCGAAAGCGGTGTATCAGTCAACGGATGAACAGGCTGACAGACCGCTTTCGCGGGCAAGCCGCGCTCCTACGGGGAGGGCTTGCCTACGGGTTACTTGGCGGACTTGACCGCCGCGCCGAGCTTCTTCGCCGCGTCGGCCGGGTCGGCTTTCGGGTCGTTGATGTAGTTGGTCACCACATCAAAGAACGCGCCCTGAACAGCCAGCGTGGTCGCCATGTTGTGCGCCATGCTCGGCTGCAGGCCGCCGGTCTTGGCATCGGCCAGGAAGTCCTTGGCAGCGGTCTGCGCGCAGGAGTCGAAGCCATACTTGGCCATGTCGCCCAGCATGTCGTTGCGCACCGGGATCGAACCCTTGTTGATGCTGAAGACCTTCTGGAAGTTTTCGCCCAGCACCACCTTGGCGATGTCCTGCTGGCCGGCCGCGGTGCCCTTGTCCTTCTGCTTGAACACCGCCAGGGAATCGATGTTGTAGGTGAAGGCCTTGTCGGTGCCCGGGAAGGCTACGCACTCGTAGTCCTTGCCGGCGACTTTCTTGGCCGCGGTCCATTCGCTCTTGGCCCAGTCACCCATGATCTGCATGCCGGCCTTGCCGTTGATGACCTTGGCCGCTTCCAGGTTCCAGTCCTGGCCCTTGCCGTCGGCGTCCATGTAGGTCGCGACTTTCTTCAGCTCGGTCAGGGCCTTGACCATTTCAGGACCGGTCAGGGCAGCGTTGTCCAGGTCGACCAGGGCTTTCTTGTAGCCATCGACCCCCATCACCGAGAGCACCACCGCTTCGAACACGGTGCTGTCCTGCCAAGGCTGGCCACCGTGGGCCAATGGGATGAAACCCGCCGCCTTGAGCTTGTCGCCGGCTGCGTAGAATTCCTGGAGCGTGGTCGGCGCCTTGGCGATGCCGGCCTTCTTGAAGACCTCGGGGTTGATCCACAGCCAGTTGACGCGGTGGATGTTCACCGGCACGGCGACGTAGTCACCGTCGTACTTCACGGTATCGGAGACTTTCTTGTCGAGCAGGCTGTCCCACTTCTCTTCCTTGGCCACGTCCTTGAGGACGTCGGTGTCGAGCAGCCCGGTGGAGGCCCACTCCTGGATATCGGGCCCCTTGATCTGCGCGACGCCAGGCGGGTTGCCGGCTACGGCACGGCTTTTCAGCACGGTCATGGCCGTGGCACCGCCACCGCCGGCGACAGCCCCGTCCTTCCAGGTGAAGCCGTCTTTTTCGACCTGGGCCTTGAGCACATCGACAGCCGCTTTTTCCCCACCGGACGTCCACCAGTGAACCACTTCCACACTCCCTTTGGAGTCGGCAGCCAGTGCACTGAGGGGGAACAACGAGGCGAGGGAAATCATTGCGGCGAGGCGAGAAATCGAATTCATCTGAAGTACCTTTCTTGTTGTTATGCATGCAAGTCTGGTGCTTGCGCTGCATCGGATTCTAGTAAAGGCGAGTGCCCTCGCAGGTAACGAAGGGACGCGCAAATGTCACCGTCTGGTTACATGAGTCAGACCGCGGTTTTCGACGCAAAGTGCCGGGCCAGAGCGCTTGCCAGGCTTGGCGCCAACGGCAGGCAGGGTAACAGGAGTGCCTGGTAGGCGTGATAGAGGTCGGGCTTGCCACCCCAGATCCGCGCGCTGGGCCGGTTGTGATCGTCCAGTTCGTGATGCCAGCTGCCATACTGCCGGTCGATGAAATGCAGCTCGTTGAAGTCCCAGAAACGTCGGTACCAGGTTTCGTACTGCTGCTCTCCCGTACGCCGCAGCAGGGCCGCCGCGGTCGCGCTGGCCTCGCAGTGCACCCAGTGCAGGCGCTCGCTGACCACCGGGCGGTTGTCCCAGTCCAGGGTATAGACCACCCCCGGCCGGCCATCCGCCGCCCAGGCATGGCGACAGGCGGCGGCGAACAGTCCACGGGCGTCCTCCAGCAGCCAGTCCGGGGTTGCCAGCCCGGCTGCGCGGCGGGCCGCTTCAAGATGCAGCAGCAGCCGCGACCACTCGAAGGCATGTCCCGGGGTGGTGCCGTAGGGGCGGAAACCGTCCGCCGGATTGTCCCGATTGTACTCGCGCAACGGCTGCCAATGCCGGTCGAAGTGTTCGATGACCGCAAAACCGTTGTCCGCCGCCTGCCGGTGAATCAGTCGCTCGACGATCCGCAGGGCGCGGTCCAGCCAGCGACTGTCGCCCGTCACGTCGGCCAGGGCGAGGAAGGCCTCGGTGCCGTGCATGTTGCTGTTGGCGCCGCGATAGGCTTCCTCGTTGCTCCAGTCGCGGGCGAAGGACTCGCGCAGTGCGCCCTCCTCCTCACTCCAGAAATGCGTGTCGATCACCCGGATCGCCTCGGCCAGCAGGGCCGGGGCCTGCGGGCTGCCGGCGACCACCGCCGAACTGGCGGCGAGCGCGACGAAGGCATGCAGGTAGGCGGCCTTGCCACTGTTGCCATCGCGATGTTCCGGTACCGCGTACCAGCCACCGAAGGTCGCATCGCGCAGCGGCCCCCAGAGCGCGGCGACACCGTGCTCGACCAGCGGCAGGCAGCCGGGAATGCCCTGGACATGGGCCATGGCAAAACAGTGGGTCATGCGGGCGGTATTCATGGTCTCGGCCATGGCGTGGGCCGGCAGGCGCCCCTGGCCGTCGAGATTGCCGAATCCTTCATCGAGCCTGGCGGCCCTGGCGAACGCCAGCAGGCGCCGTCCTTCGTCCATCAACCAGGCACTGTGGGCAGGTGCGTTCAGCCAGCTGCCGAACGAAAATTCAAGGCTGTCGCCTGTCATGCGCTTCACCGTTCTTGTTATTCAGGAGCTTGTTCAGGGGCAGGTCGCGCGCCTGTCGTGCCGAGGATTCTAACCAGCGGCCTGGTGACGACAGGTAACGAAGGCTGACGAGAATGTCACCAACCGGTGACAATTCCCGGGCTCTGCAACGCGATGCCTGTAAGGTTCTTTCATGACGCAAAGTAGGAAAAATGCCGATTAGGCCGCTTCCCTTTTCTCTGTAGGAGCTATCCCTAAAGCCTTTTCCCACATTGAAGCTCGACTTTGCCTGAGCGAATCTCGCCATCCGTCATCCCTGACATGCCCCATGAAAAGCCGACACCCGTTAAGGAGGCACTCCCCATGGTCAACGACAATCCACGCCTGGCACGCCAGTGCTGCATCTTTCCATTGCGCCAGGGCAACCGGCAGTACGCCTGGAAGGTGGAAGTGCGGCGGGGCGGCAAGCTGCTGAGCGAAATATTCACGTTCGAGGAGTACGGTGGCGAAGAGCCGGCGCGGCTGGCCGCCGAGTCGTGCCGCAACGCACTGGTGCTGAAGATGCCAGCCGCGCTGACCTACGAGAGCCGCCAGCGCCTGCTGCCGAACAACACCAGCGGTCATCCGGGGGTGATGCGGATCGAGACCAACAACATCGGCTACTGGCGGGCCAGCACGCGGATCCATGGCTACAACCTGAACCGCAGCTTCAGCGTCGAACGCTATGGCGAGGAACAGGCCAAGCGCCTGGCGCTGAACGAGCGGCAACGGCAACTGGCGCTTTGCGAAGAGCCCTACGAACAGGCCATGAAGATCCTGCAGCAGCATTTCAGCCAGACCAACGCCCGCGTGCGCGAACACCGGATCCAGGCGGCCATCGGCCAGGCCCGGGGGCGCCGCACCTCAGCCGACAGCCAATTGTCGGGCGACCCGGCACAACTGGTCATCACCCCGGAGCAGGCCTCGCTGTCGATCAGTCGGCATTTCGCGGCAGGAACAAAGTAACCCGCAGGCCGCCTTCGCGCAGGTTCTGCAGGCTCACTTCGCCGCCATGGCTGTGGGCGATGTTGCGGGCGATACCCAGGCCCAGGCCATAACCCGGCTGCTGGCCGGACAGGCGGAAATGCGGCTCGAACACCTGTTCCAGGCGCTGCTCGGGAACCCCGGGACCTTCGTCGTCGACATGCAGGATGAACGCACTGTCATCGTCCTCGATGTGCAGGTGCGCCCGCTCGCCATACTTGAGGGCATTGTCGATCAGGTTGCCCATGCAGCGGCGCAAGGCCAGCGGCTTGCCCGGGTAGGTGGCAAGCGCACGGCCTTCGAGGCTGACCAGACCATTGCCGGTAGGCGAGAGGTAGCATTCGACCAGGGTATCGAGCGCCTGGTTGAGGTCCACCGCCTCGATATTCTCGTGGATGTCGGTGTCCTTCACGCATTGCAGCGCCCCCTTGACCAGCATCTCCAGCTCATCGAGATCGCGCCCGAACTTCAACTGCATCTGCTCATCCTCGAGCAACTCGACCCGCAGCCGCAGACGGGTGATGGGCGTGCGCAGGTCGTGGGAAATCGCGCTGAACAGCTGGCTGCGTTCGGTCAGGTAGCGGCTGATGCGCTCACGCATGGTATTGAGCGCACGCCCGACCTCCATCACCTCGCTGCCACCGCCGGCAAGCACCGGCCGCACCTCTTCGGCTCCCAGCGACATGTCCCGCGCGGCACGGGCCAGGCGCTTGAGCGGCCGGCTCTGCCAGTGCACCAGCAGGCCGATGAACAGCAGCAGGAACCCGCTGGTGAGCAGGATGAACCAGACCTGCTGGGCCGGCAGCCCCTCCTCCTCCAGGCTGGTGTAGGGTTCGGGCAACAGCGAGGCGATATACAGCCATTCGCCGGGCGACATCTGGATCTGCGTCACCAGCACCGGCGGGTTCACCGGCTCCAGGGTCAGGGCGTAGTGGGCCCACGAACGAGGCAGTTCATCGAGTTTCAGGCCGCCGTTGAAGATCCGCAGATTGTCGGGGCTGACGAAATTCACCGTGATATCCACGTCGTTGCCCAGGGACTGGCGCAGCACCTCATGGACCGCCTCGAGCACCGCGGTCTTGCGCGGGGTCGGGCCGAGCAGTTGCATGTCCAGCGGCTTGTCGTTGAGGGTCACGACGAAGCGCGTCCCCCCCATGCTGCGCAACTGGTCGAGCACCAGCGGCCGATAGGCCAGGGGCAACGAGCGCAGGTAGCTGACGCTGGCAGTCATCGAGTGGGCCAGGCTGCGGGCACTGGTGACCAGCCCTTCGAGTTGGGTGGCACGCAGTTGCGAAAGCCAGATGACGCTGGACAGCGCCTGGGCCAGCAACACCGCGAGCAATGTCAGCAGCAGCATCCTTCCGAGCAGCGAACGCGGCACCGGCAGGCGCTGGCGCAGTTCAGAGAACATTGGCGGCCGTGACGTGGGCGGCCAATTGGTAGCCGCTGCCGCGCACGGTGCGGATCAGTCGCGGTGGTTTCCCGGTGTCGCGCAGGCGCTGGCGCAAGCGGCTGACGGCCATGTCGACGATACGGTCGAGGGGCATCAGGTCACGCCCGCGGGTGGCGTTGCCGATGGTGTCACGGTCGAGGATTTCCTGGGGATGGTCGAGAAACAGCTTGAGCAGGGCGAAATCGGCGCCGGAGAGAATGACCTCTTCACCATCGATGTGAAACAGCCGGTGGCTGACCGTGTCCAGCCGCCACTCGTCGAAAGCCAGCACCTCGCTGCCGGCGCGCTCCTGGCCGAACTGGGCACGGCGCAGCAGGGCCTTGATCCGCGCCTGCAGTTCACGGGGGCTGAAGGGCTTGCCCAAGTAATCGTCGGCGCCCAGTTCCAGCCCGATCACCCGGTCGGCCTCGTCGGAACTGGCGGTCAGCATGATGATCGGCACATGGGCCTGACGGGGGTGCTGCCGGATCCAGCGGCAGAGACTGAAACCGTCCTCGTCGGGCAGCATCACGTCGAGAATGACCAGGTCGCCGGGAGCTTCGTTGAACGCCTGGCGAAAACCGGCGCCATCACCGACCGTACGCACCTGGAAACCGGCACGACTGAGGTAGGTGTCCAGCAGTTCACGGATTTCCTGATCGTCGTCGACCAGGAGAATGGACTTACTGACTGCGCTCACGGTGGATGTCCCTGTTGTTGTGGTTAGGACCGAAACGCGGATTATGCCTTAATCGATTGAGCCGTGAAGATGTGTTGTCCTTGAGGACCCATTCGCGGGCAAGCCCGGCTCCTACAGGATTGCGGTGAGTTTGAAATCACCGCTGTGCCTGTAGGAGCCGGGCTTGCCCGCGAAGAGATCCACGCCGAATCAGCCGCAAAGCGCCTGCTGCAGGGCCACCCCTGCCCCAATCAGGCCGGAATACGGCGCCGTCACCAGCCACACCGGAATACCCTTGAAGTAGTCGCTCATGCAGCCCTTGTCGGCAAAGCTTTTGGCGAAGCCACTCTTGATGAAGAAATCGGCAAACCGCGGAATCACCCCACCAACGATATAGACACCACCGCGCCCCCCGTGGTCAGCACGTTGTTGCCCGCCACCCGCCCGAGCCAGCAGCTGAATTGCTCCAGCACTTCCTGGGCCACCGGGTCCCCGGCCAGGCCGGCAGCGGTGATCGCCTCCGGTGTCTCCAGCACCGGCTCATGTCCATCCACCGCGCAGATCGCCCGGTAGACGCGCGGCAGGCCACCACCACTGAGGGCGGTCTCGGCACTGACGTGGCCGATTTCGTCATGAATGTGCCGCCACAGCTGGGTTTCCCGCGGGCTGCTCAGGGGCAGGTCGACATGCCCGCCTTCCCCCGGCAAGGCCATGAAACCGCCGTTGCCAAGATCCAGCAGGGTGCCGACCCCGAGACCGGTGCCCGGACCAATCACCACCGCCGGCCGCCGCGGTTCCGCAGTCCCTTCGCAGACCACACGGAAGTCACCGGGTTCGAGGCGGGTCATGCCCAGGGCCATGGCCGAGAAGTCGTTGACCAGCAGCAACTGGTCGACCTGAAGGGTCGCGCAGAACGCCTCGCGGCTCAGGCGCCAGTGATTGTTGGTGAAGCGGAATTCATCGCCGCTCACCGGCCCCGCCACCGACAGGCACACCGCGCCAATGGCGCCAGGTTGCAGCCCCAGCTCACTCAGGTACACCCTGATGGCGTCCTCGGGGCAGGCGTGGTCGGCAGTCGCCAGCACCTTGACCGAGTCCAGGCCGTTATCTTTCCACAGGGCGAAACGGGCGTTGGTACCGCCGATATCGCCAACCAGGGCCAATTTCATTCAAGGCTCTCCAGGGCCGAAGTGAAGGCACTGGCCCCCTGCTCCGCCGAGCTGAAGGCCATACGCATGAAGCCGAACAGTTCGCGGCCACAGCCGACATTATTACCCAGCAGACCGACTGCCGGCTCGCGCGCGGCGAATTCGGTGTCATCGACCAGCACCTTGAGCGTGCCCGTCACCCCGTCGACGCGGATCACATCACCGTCGCGTACCCGTGCCAGCGCGCCGCCGACATGGGCCTCGGGGCAGACATGGATCGCCGCCGGAATCTTGCCCGAGGCACCGGACATGCGGCCATCGGTCACCAGCGCGACCTTGAAGCCACGGTCCTGCAGCACACCGAGGAACGGGGTCATCTTGTGCAGTTCCGGCATACCGTTGGAACGCGGGCCCTGGAAGCGCATCACCGCCACGAAGTCCTTCTCCAGCTGGCCGGCCTTGAACGCATCGGCAAGGTCCTGCTGGTCCTGGAACACCAGCGCCGGCGCTTCGACGACCTGGTGCTCCGGCGCCACCGCGGAAACCTTCATCACGCCACGGCCGAGGTTGCCTTCCATCACCCGCAGGCCACCTTCGGGCGAGAACGCACGGGCCACCGGACGCAGGATATTTTCATCGAGGCTCTCGATCGGCCCTTCGCGCCAGACCAGTTCGCCGTCCTGCAGGAATGGCTCGCGGGTGTAGAGGCTCAGGCCACGACCGGCCACGGTATTGACGTCCTCATGCAGCAGGCCGGCCTCGAGCAGTTCACGGATCAGGAACGACATGCCGCCCGCAGCCTGGAAGTGGTTGATGTCGGCCTTGCCGTTCGGATAGACGTGGGCCAGGGTCGGCACCACCTCGGAAAGGTCGGCCATGTCCTGCCAGGTCAGGTGGATTCCCGCGGCGCGGGCGATGGCCGGCATGTGCAGGGTGTGATTGGTCGAGCCGCCGGTGGCGTGCAGGGCGACGATGGAGTTGACCAGCGCCCGCTCGTCGACGATCTCGCCGATCGGCATGAAGTTGCCGCTCTGTTTGGTCATGCGCGTCACCTGGAACGCCGCCTCGCGGGTCAGCGCGTCACGCAGCGGCGTGTTCGGGTTGACGAAGGACGCCCCCGGCAGGTGCAGGCCCATGACCTCCATCAGCAACTGGTTGGTGTTGGCGGTGCCGTAGAAGGTGCAGGTGCCGGGGCTGTGGTAGGACTTCATCTCCGACTCCAGCAACTCCTCGCGGCTGGCCTTGCCTTCAGCGTAGCGCTGGCGGACATCGGCCTTCTGCTTGTTGGAAATGCCCGAGACCATCGGCCCGCCCGGCACGAAGATGGTCGGCAGATGGCCGAAGCGTAGCGAGCCCATCATCAGGCCCGGCACGATCTTGTCGCAGATACCGAGCATCAGCGCCGCATCGAACATGTTGTGCGACAGCGCGACCGCCGTGGACATCGCGATCACTTCGCGACTGGCGATCCCCAGTTCCATGCCCGGCTCGCCCTGGGTCACGCCATCGCACATGGCGGGCACGCCGCCGGCGAACTGGCCGACCGATCCGATCTCGCGCAGGGCCTGCTTGAGCTGTTGCGGGTAGGTCTCATAGGGTTGGTGCGCGGAAAGCATGTCGTTATATGACGAAACAATTGCCACGTTGGCAGCGTTCATCATCCGCAGGGTTTCCTTGTCCTGGCTGCCGCAGCCGGCGACGCCATGGGCGAAGTTCGCGCACTGCAGCTTGCCGCGCACGGGACCGTCGCTGGCGGCACCACGAATCAGAGCCAGGTACGCCTCGCGGGTGGCGCGGCTGCGGGCGATAAGCCGTTCGGTGACCTCAAGAACGCGGGGATGCATGTGTAGAACTCCAGGCTAACGGATAGGGCGACCTGTGCGTCCTGAGGTGAGCGAAGGCCTCGGCTGGCGGGGCTTTTCGTTCATCCGGACCCGTTGATTCAGGTCACTCGTTGTAGATAAAACAAAATATTGCCACTAAAAAGGCTTGTTTTCTATTTCTATGCGAATAATCTTGTAATTCCAACAACAAAATTACGACAGGCGCTTTTCCCATGACGCTAAGAATCGCAATCAACGGATTTGGCCGTATCGGCCGCAACGTCCTGCGCGCACTCTATACCCAAGGTTACCGTCAGGACCTGCAGGTCGTCGCCATCAATGACCTGGGCGACAGCTCGATCAATGCCCACCTGCTCAAGTACGACACCGTCCACGGCACTTTCGATGCCAGCGTGGAACATGACAACGAAAGCCTGACAGTCAACGGCGACCGCATCGCGGTCAGCGCGATCCGCAACCCGGCCGAACTGCCCTGGGCCGCCGAAAGGATCGACGTGGTGTTCGAATGCACCGGCCTGTTCACCGACCGCGCCAAGGCTGCCGCGCACATCAGCGCCGGTGCCCGCAAGGTGATCATCTCCGCTCCGGCCAAGGGTGCCGACGCCACCGTGGTGTATGGCGTCAACCACGATATCCTGCGCCAGTCCCACGAGATCATCTCCAACGCCTCGTGCACCACCAACTGCCTGGCCCCGGTGGCCCAGGTGCTGCATCGCGAACTGGGCATCGAAAGTGGCCTGATGACCACCATCCATGCCTACACCAATGACCAGAACCTGACCGACGTCTACCATACCGACCCGTACCGCGCCCGCTCGGCGACCCAGAACATGATCCCGAGCAAGACCGGCGCGGCCGAAGCCGTCGGCCTGGTGCTGCCGACCCTGGCCGGCAAGTTGACCGGCATGGCCGTACGCGTGCCGGTGATCAACGTGTCGCTGGTCGACCTGACTGTGCAACTCAAGCGCGAAGCCAGCGCCGACGAGATCAACGCGCTGTTCAAGGAAGCCAGCCGGCATTCGAAGATTCTCGGCTACAACGCCCTGCCGCTGGTCTCCAGCGACTTCAACCACAATCCGCTGTCGTCGATCTTCGACGCCAACCACACCAAGGCCAGTGGCAAGCTGCTCAAGGTCCTGGCCTGGTATGACAATGAGTGGGGCTTCTCCAACCGCATGCTGGATAACTGCCTGGCGCTGTGCAACGCGGAATGACAGCACAGCCGGTTTAGTCGGCCAGAAGAAAAAGCCTCGTCAATCGCGAGGCTTTCGGGGAGAGCGGGGGTTCAACTTTGCGGTTTCAAGCCCTGTGAAAGACCGAACATGAGCAGCAACAGGTCATGATCGGGCTTGACACTCACACTGGCCTTGGCCACTCGCGGCAGGGGACAGCGCTCTGCGCTCTGGGTCATGCTGAGGACCTGCGGTCGCGGCTGCTCCCAGACCACCAGCGCCAGGGAAGCGATAGCCAATGCCCCGATCAGAAACAAACCTCTAGCCAATTCTAACTTCATCACCGTAAGCCTTTGATGGTGCTGCCGAACGCCATACTGTAAAAGTAGTTCAGCCGCTCCCAGTCCGCTTCATTCCACGACGAATGGCGCCGCAGTTGCTTCATGTCGTGCTGCGCCGCCCGGCGACGGCTCAAGCGCTGGCGGGCTTTCTCGAAGTCCAGCAGGGCCACCTCGACACTGGCCGACTCGCCCTCGCCCACGACCCGGACAAACACGTGCTTGATATACAGGCAACCATGCTGCCAGCGGCCACGGTGCATGCGCGCCAGCGTACCGGCCAGTTCCTGGAGCAGGCGATCGTGCAATACCTCGCCATGCCGTTCACGCCCACCCTGGGCATACCATTGCTCGATTTCGATGAACCCATCCAGGGCGGCGGTCACCAGCAGGGCCTGCCATTGGCCTTCGGGACCGCGGCGCGCCCCACAGAACACCAGTTCGGGGACACCGACGTCGAGCATGCGCAGGTTGTTCAGCGCCGCCTGCTCACGCAGGACGGTCGGACGACCGAAGGGGTGCAGCAGGCTGCGATAGATATGCCCCACCTGACGCTTCACGTACAACAGCCGACCGCTGCTGCCCGTCACGCGCTGGACCCCACTTTCGCCTCCGCGACGCCGGTTGGGTTCTTCGACCCACTCGCCCTTGCGCGTCCAGAAGTGCTCGAAACGATCCGTGGTGGTCTGTGCGGTATACGAAGCGTACTCAACGGTCATCCTGCTACCTCTTGCGTAAGATATAGACCCGCCACATGGCGTAAAAAGGGAAAAAATCCAGGTGTTGCTGGACGCGAAAACCCACGCGCCTGAACTCTTCTTCGACCTGCGCGGCCGGCAATACAAAACGATTCCGGTAGCTGGACGGCTGCGCCGCGGCCTCCCGCCTGCGCTCCAGGCGCTTGCGGCGCCAGGCCTTGAAATTGCCGTCCACCCACAATGAAACGATCACGCTGTCACGGGTTACCCGATAAAATTCTTTGAGCAACGCCAGCCGATGGGCCGACTCACCGATATGGTGTAGCAGACGCATGCAGAAAATGCTGTCCACCGAGTTCTCCGGCAAGTCGATATCGAATGCCGAGGTCTGCAGCGGGCGTATCCGGCTCACCACATTCGCCGGTTGCGCCTTGAGCGCGGTTTCCAGCATCGGCGCGGAATTGTCCGCGCCGATGATCACGCGGTTCGGCTTCTGTGCCAGCAAGGGCCAGAAACGCCCGGCACCGCAGGGCAGGTCGAGCACCAGGCCCGGCTCACCCGCCAGCGCCAGGGCATGACGAGCCAATTGCTCGTCACGCAGGTGGGACAACCGTCGCCACAAGCCGTTCTGATGCTTGTGCAAATATTCCTGAGCGTGCTGCTCGTCGTACTTGTCGGAAAATTCAAGTTTTACCGGGGAACTCATAACCGTCTCCTGTAAGTGACGGCCAGAGGTTAGGCAGGCACGCGTCAGCTACAGGTCGTTCCCTCGTGAAAAATTCGTACCGTCCAGGGCAAACCATTACAAATTTTTACAGGTCAACAATAATAGCAGGGGGCCACAGTCGTAAACCCCGTGGCAGTTTGTGCCCCAGCGGCGCGGGGCACGGAGGGACGGTTTCAGGTGCTGGAGCGCGCCAGGTCGACCTGGAAGCGGCAACCATTGGGCTCCATGGTCGTCAGGCTGACATGCCACCCCTGGTTCTCGCAGATCCGCTGCACCAGCGACAGACCCAGCCCCAATCCTTCGCCACGCTTTTCATCGCCCCGCACGAACGGCTGGAACATGGCTTCGCGCTTCTCCTCGGGAATCCCGACGCCCGTGTCTTCGACCACGAACCCCTCGGGCTCCAGCGTCAGCCGAATGAAACCCTGCTCCGTATAGTGCAGGGCATTACGTAACAGATTGCCCATCACCGCATGCAGGAATGTGGCGTTATAGCGCGTACTCAACGGAGAGCCCGGCTCGAAGATCAACGTCAGCCCCTTCTCCTCGATCGGGGTGCGCCACAGGCCGATCAGGTCCTCGGCCACCAGACTCAGTGAAACCTGCGGAGACATGCTGGCATCTTCCCGCTGCGCCCGGGCGAGCATCAGGAAGGTCTGGACCAGCTCGCGCATCTCCTCGCTGGCGCGGGCGATCCGCTCGACCTGGTTGCGTCCACGCGGGTCGAGCGCCGGATTTTCCAGGAGCAGCTCGCAGGAGGTGGCCAGCACCATCAGCGGCGTACGCAGCTCATGACTGACATCACTGGTGAACAGGCGCTCGCGAGTCAGCGCATCGCGCAGGCGGCCCAGGGTCGCATCGAAGGCCACCGCCAGCTCGCCGACTTCGTCGGCCGCGTAGTCCGGCGCCAGAGGCGGTGCAAAACCGAGCAACTGGTCGCGATGGCGTACCTGGCGGGCCAGCCGTACCACCGGCGCCATTACCCGCCGCGCCAGGATCCAGCCGAGGAAGACCGCCAGCACCAGCGCCAGGACAAAGCCCACCAGTACCACGGCGAACAGCACCCGCTCGCGCTCCTCGAAATCACTCTGGTCCTGCAGGAGCACGTAGCGGCGACCGTCGACCACCTCGACCATCGCGTGATAGGACAGTTGTTCGCGAAACACTTCATGGAAGCCCGGTTCGAGGTGTCGCAGATCCTTGGGCAGTTCGAAATCGCCCTTGCCACCGCTGTAATAGAACAACTGGTCGGGTTCGGGCCGGTGGCTCCAGTCGCTGACGTTGTCCATCAGCAGCAGGCGCTGCAGATCGCCGCCCAATCCGGCGGAGATCAGTTTCTCCTCGACCAGGTGGACCGTGGCCACGATCCCCATGGCGAAAGTGCCTGCCACCAGCGCACTCATCAGGGCGAAGGCGATGATGATGCGCTGAGCCAGACTCTGCTTAAACTCCATCGCGGCCCTCGGCCAGGCGGTAGCCGACACCGTGCACGGTGTGCAGCAGCGGCTTGTCGAATGGCTTGTCGATCACCTGGCGCAACTGGTGGACATGGCTGCGCAGGCTGTCGCTGTCCGGGCAGTCATCGCCCCACAGCGCCTCCTCCAGCACCTCCCGGCGCAATACATGCGGGCTCTTCTGCATCAATACCGCCAGCAGCTTCAACCCTACCGGGTTGAGCTTGAGCAGACGGCCCTGGCGCGTCACCTCGAGGGTATCGAGGTCATAGCTCAGGTCGCTGACCTGCAGGGCCCGCCGCCCACCACCCTGGGCACGGCGCAGGACGGCCTCGATCCGCGCGGCCAGTTCGGACAGCGCGAAAGGCTTGAGCAGGTAGTCGTCGGCACCGGATTTGAAACCCTGCAGGCGGTCATCGAGCTGGTCACGGGCGGTCAGCATGATCACCGGCGTGTCGCGCCGGGCATCCTCGCGCAGTCGCTTGCAGAGGGTAAAGCCGTCGATCCCCGGCAGCATGATGTCGAGCACGATCAGGTCATAGTGCTCGGTGGCGGCCAGGTGCAGGCCCGACAAGCCGTCCTGCGCGCAGTCGACGGTGTAGCCTTTAAGCCCCAGGTAGTCGGCCAGGTTGGCGAGGATATCGCGGTTGTCTTCAACCAGTAGAATTCGCATGGGTACTCTCTCCGTGCGCGGTAACGAGCGTCTTGGCTCGCGCAGCTTACGGTGTAGCTCCGCCCACGGCTAGGGCAGGAAGATTTAATGGTTTTTTCACCCGTGGTTCACGAGACAGGCACGACACCACGGGCAAAATCGATCACCGCCGATGCCTTGCCGTCGGTTCGGCAGGCAAATCGCAGGCATGAAAAAGCCCCGCACCAGGCGGGGCTTTCTCATACGGGAGCCGGGTGGCTTACATCATGCCGCCCATACCGCCCATGCCGCCCATGTCTGGCATGCCGCCAGCGGCTGGAGCGTCTTTCTTCGGTGCTTCGGCGATCGCAGCTTCGGTGGTCAGGATCAGACCGCCGATGGAGGATGCAGCCTGCAGAGCCGAACGGGTGACCTTGGTTGGGTCCAGGATACCCATTTCGATCATGTCGCCGTATTGGCCGCTGGCAGCGTTGTAACCGAAGTTACCCTTGCCGTTCTTGACTTCGTTGACCACGACGCTTGGCTCGTCACCGCTGTTGGCGGAGATCTGACGCAGCGGTGCTTCAACGGCACGACGCAGTACAGCGATACCCACGTCCTGATCGGCGTTGTCGCCCTTCAGCTCGCTGATGGCCTGCAGGGCACGGATCAGTGCCACGCCACCGCCAGGAACCACGCCTTCCTCGACGGCTGCACGGGTAGCGTGCAGGGCATCTTCAACGCGGGCCTTCTTCTCTTTCATTTCGACTTCGGAGCCGGCGCCAACCTTGATCACTGCAACGCCGCCGGACAGCTTGGCCAGACGCTCCTGCAGTTTTTCACGATCGTAGTCGGAGGAAGTTTCGGCAACCTGGGCACGGATCTGGGCGATGCGCGCTTCGATATCGCCCTGCCCGCCGACACCGTCGACGATGATGGTGTTTTCCTTGGACAGGGTCACGCGCTTGGCGCTGCCCAGGTGCTCCAGGGTGGTGCTTTCCAGGCTCAGGCCGATCTCTTCGGAGATGACGGTACCGCCGGTCAGAACGGCGATGTCCTGCAGCATGGCCTTGCGACGGTCGCCGAAGCCAGGCGCCTTGACGGCCGCCACCTTGACGATACCGCGCATGTTGTTCACGACCAGGGTCGCCAGGGCTTCGCCTTCGACGTCCTCAGCCACGATCAGCAGTGGGCGGCCGGCTTTGGCAACGGCTTCCAGCACGGGCAGCATTTCGCGGATGTTGGAGATCTTCTTGTCGACCAGCAGGATCAGCGGGCTGTCCAGCTCGGCAGTCATGGTGTCCGGCTTGTTGACGAAGTAAGGGGACAGGTAGCCACGATCGAACTGCATGCCTTCTACGACCGACAGTTCGTTTTCCAGGCCCGAGCCTTCTTCAACGGTGATCACGCCTTCCTTGCCGACTTTTTCCATGGCTTCGGCGATGATGTCACCGATGGAGCTGTCGGAGTTGGCGGAGATGGTACCGACCTGGGCGATCGCCTTGGTGTCGGCGCATGGCTTGGACATCGCCTTCAGTTCCTTGACGATGGCCACGGTGGCCTTGTCGATACCGCGCTTGAGGTCCATCGGGTTCATGCCGGCGGCAACGGCCTTCAGGCCTTCGTTGACGATCGACTGAGCCAGAACGGTGGCGGTGGTGGTACCGTCGCCAGCGTCATCGTTGGCACGGGAAGCAACGTCCTTGACCAGTTGCGCGCCCATGTTCTCGAAGCGGTCTTCCAGCTCGATTTCCTTGGCGACGGAAACGCCGTCCTTGGTGATGGTCGGAGCGCCGAAGCTCTTCTCGATGATCACGTTACGGCCTTTCGGGCCCAGGGTCGCTTTTACCGCGTCAGCCAGAACGTTAACGCCAGTCAGCATTTTCTTGCGGGCGGAGTCGCCGAATTTAACTTCTTTAGCAGCCATGATCGTTTTTCCTTAAATACTTTGTAGTAACGGGAAGAATGAGCGGGGAATCAGCCTTCGATAACGGCGAGGATTTCGTTCTCGCTCATTACCAGCAGGTCTTCGCCGTCTACTTTCACAGTGTTGCTACCGGAGTACGGGCCGAATACGACCTTGTCACCCACCTTCACAGACAGCGCACGCACTTCACCGTTGTCCAGCACACGGCCAGCACCTACAGCGAGAACTTCACCGTGGTTGGCTTTCTCGGCAGCCGAACCTGGCAGCACGATACCGCCGGCGGTTTTCTTTTCTTCTTCGCTGCGACGAATGACGACGCGGTCATGCAGAGGACGAAGCTTCATTGTCGATCTCTCCTAATTATGATTTTCAGCGACCGGAATCTGTACCGGCCGGTTAACGAATCCGGCGTTGCCGGTTACGGCTCGACGAGCGAACCGTGGAAGACTGTCTGGCGATTTTCGCCAAAACCTTGCGGTGACCGTTACATAGGGGCACCAAAATCGATTACAAGGGTGACTGACGATTTTTTTTACACGGTCGCTGAACGACCAAAATGCACACGGCACCCGAAGGTGCCGTGTGCGGGTACAGCGCAGCATTCAGGAGTCACGGTGCTCGAACTCGCCCTCGATCACCTGCGGCTGGCGACCGTTGGCCGGCGCACCACCCGGCTGGCCACGGGCATACAGGTCATCGGCGAAGGCGCGCTGGCGCTGGGCCTGCTCCTCGGCCCGCCGACGCATCCGCTCGGCCGCCAGGCGGCGGGTCATCGGCAGCAGCAACAGCAGGCCGAACACGTCACTGATGAAACCTGGCAAAAGCAGCAGGCCGCCGCCCAGGGCCAGCATCAACCCCTCGAGCATGGTCTGCGCCGGCAACTCGCCACGGTTCAGGCTCTCACGGGCGCGCAAGGCGGTGGTCAGGCCAGCCACCCGCAATACCAGCACGCCGATCGCCGAGCCGAGGATAATCAGCGCCAGCGCCGGGAAGAACCCGATCGCCGTGCTGACCTGGAAAAATACGTACAGCTCCAACACTGGAAACAGTAGAAAGAGCAAAAGAAAAGCGCGCATCGAATAAGTCCTCTTCGGAAGAAGTCCTTCCAGTTACTCTCAGATGCCGTCGATAACCCGTGAATTCAACCCTCGACGGCCTGCTTTTTCGGCCAGTGCTCGGCGCGGGCCAGGGAAACCAGGGCTTCGCGGACCTCGGTGGGCGTATTGCAAGGTGTTTCAAAGCCCAGCCAGTACAGCCCCTGGCCAATGCGCAGGTGCATGCCCTCGGTGTCGATTCCCGCCAGTTGCGCCGGCTCGTGACTGGGCAGCCCGGTCAATGCCACATAATGGGCGATGGCCTTGGCGTGATCGCTGTTCATGTGTTCGACCATGCTCGCTTCGGCCTTGCCGGCGAACGGGTTGGCCAGGGTCACCTGATCCAGCCAGTGGATCGCGCCGAAACCGCCGATATAGCGATGACGGACCGGCTCGAGCACCCAGAAATCGAAATCATGGGCCTTGTGGTAGTTCCGCGAGTCCGGGAAGTAGCGGTAGTAGCGCTCGGCGGCGGCGTCGATGGCATCCGCCTCGGTCAGCTTCTGCGCCTGGGCCAGGCAGGTCAGGCGACCGACCGCCTGGACATCCTCGGCCTCACGCTCGCCCACCAGCAGCGAACACTTCGGGTCCTTCTGCAAATTGTGGGTGTGCTGGGCGATACGGCTGATGAGAATCAGTGGGCGCCCCTGGTCATCCAGGCAATAGGGCACCACGGAGCCGAACGGGAAGCCGGGCATGGCCTTGGAATGCGTCGACAGCACGCCCCGGTACTCCTTGAGCAACAATTCGCGCGCACTCTTGGCTGCTTCAACGCTCACCTGATGACTCCTCATCGAAAATCCGTCACCGACGGACGAGCATCCCGACTCACCCGGGGCCTGCTCTGGCTGACTGACGAACTGCAAACACCGCGCGCCTGCCGACGCACGCAAATGCAACTCAATGACAAGGTAATCATTATCCGCGGCGGTTGCCAGGGGCGGTCGACCGACCGCCGGTGCGAGCGACGAACCTACCAGGCCACGCCGAAACCGACGGTGTAGCGGGTCTTGTTCAGGCTGGTTTCTTCGTTACCATCAATAATGTCGCGTTCGGCCTTGAGGTTCAGCGAAGCCCACTCGGTGACCTTGTAGCGCAGGCCAAGCTGGGCATCGAGGGAATACTTTGCGGGGCCACTCAGCGGCCGGCCGAACTCGCCATTGGTGAACAGTTCGATGGTCTTGCCAACCAGGTAGCGGTTGTAATCCCACTTCACACCCAACGAATAGAAGTTCTTTTCGCCATCGGAGTATTCATAGTTGGTGTTGTTGAGCAGCGAACCGAGGGAAAAGGCCCCCAGTTCGTCATCCCAGAACTGATAGCCGGGACCGGTACCGATGGTGCGCTGGCGCGACAGGTCCTCGACCCGGTCGCGCTTATAGGTCAGCCGCCCCTGCCAGAACCACTTATCGGTGAGGAAGCGGTCGAGTGCGTACTCGACGCCCCAGTTGTCGGTGGTCACCACACGGTCCTGGAACTCGCGGTTGTACTCGCCTTCGGCATGATGGCGCCAGGCCCCATGGCGGGCGGTGGTCTTGAAGTCGATGTCGTAGTCGTCGGTGTCCTTTTCCGCACGCTTGTAGTCCATGGCCACGTCGACATTGCCTTTCCAGACCATGTCCTCGATCAGCGGCTTGGGCTTGACGATCTGCTGGATGCTCGCCAGCTCGACGGTTTTCGGCGCCTCGCCATTGGCCAGGGTCACCTTGCCGGCATCGGCCGCCTGCAGTGACTTGGCCTTCTCGCCGCTGTAGGCATCCTGCTTGACCAGCAGTTCCTGGTCGCTTTCCAGGGTCTTGACCTGGGACCAGTCCAGCGACACGGTGCCGGCATAGGTGGTCTGGACCACCAGCTTGCCGCCGTCGAACAGCTTGATCTTGCCGCTCAGGCGATCACCGTTCTTCAACCAGACGGTATCGGCCAGCAAGGGCGTGGAGGCGCTGAAAACAGCAAGGCACAACAGGGTTCTGGACAACATGGGTAACACTGGACTCGGGTTTGCAAGAAAAAACCGGCATTATCGCGTTGGATGCCGTCTGAACAAGGACTGACCGGGCATCAACTAGCGAGTTCAGTAATCACTCTCAATAATTCAGAAAATACCTACATAAAAGGTAAGAATTGCTACAGGAATGAACGCGTGAGCGAAGAAGCCGCCAGCGAAAGCCCCGCGCAGATGCGCCGTACCGCCCTTTACCTGACCCTGGACCAGGTGCCGGAGGGCAAGGTGGTCACCTACGGCCAGCTCGCCGAGTTGGCGGGACTCGGCCGCGCCGCCCGCTGGGTCGGACGCACCCTGAGCCAACTGCCGGCCGATACCCGCCTGCCCTGGCACCGGGTCCTCGGTGCCGGCGGTCGGATCAGCCTGCCGGCCGGCAGCCCGTCCGGCGACGAGCAGCGCGCCCGGCTGCGCACCGAGGGCATCAGCGTCCTGAACAATCGTGTCGATATCAGGCGCCATGGCTGGCGCCCGATAGAGCACAGCGGTTAGAGTGCGCGCTTTGTTTCCGTCAACCCTGAGGCAGATTCCAGCCCATGCCCCGTAAAACCTGGCGCGCCGCGCTTGCTGCCTATGCCAGCCCCTCGACATTAGTGTTGCTGCTGCTCGGTTTCGCTGCCGGTCTGCCTTACATGTTGGTGTTTTCGACGCTTTCGGTCTGGCTGCGCGAGGCTGGCGTCGCCCGTGAAACCATCGGTTATGCCAGCCTGATCGGCCTGGCGTACGCGTTCAAATGGGTCTGGTCGCCCCTGCTCGACCAATGGCGCCTGCCGCTGCTGGGCAAACTGGGACGCCGCCGCTCCTGGCTGGTGCTGGCCCAGACACTGATTGTCCTGGGCCTGATCGGCATGGGTTTCTGCGACCCGCAGAAGCACCTGTCCTGGCTGATCGCGATCGCCGTGCTCGTCGCCTTCGCCTCCGCCACCCAGGATATCGCGGTCGACGCCTATCGCCTGGAAATCGCCAACGACAGCCAGCAGGCCGCTCTCGCCGCCAGCTACATGTCCGGTTATCGGGTCGCTGCACTGCTGGCGACGGCCGGTGCACTGTTCTTCGCCGAAGGTTTCGGCTCCACCGGCTTCAGCTACAAGCATTCGGCCTGGACCGGCACCTACGTGCTGTTCGGCGTGTTGATGATCCCGGCGCTGCTTACCACCCTGCTGATGCGCGAGCCGCCGGTGCCATTGCGCACGCAGCTGTCGGCCGGACGCTACAGCTTCATCCATCAGTTGGCCTCGGTATTCGTGTTGATCATCCTGCTGGTCTCGGTACCGGCGATGTTCACCCAGCTCTACAACACCGACTTCGCCAGCGTGCTGTTCCACGGTGTCACCCTGCTCGACCTGCTGCTCGAGGACCGCGCCTTCCTGCGCGCGATCCTTTACACCACCCTGACTGCCCTCTGCCTGTCGCGCCTGGGGCGCCGCGGCCTGGCGCCGGTACTGACGCCGGTCAACGACTTCATCGTGCGCTACCGCTGGCAGGCCCTGCTGCTGCTCGGGCTGATCGCCACCTACCGGATGTCGGACACGGTGATGGGGGTGATGGCCAACGTCTTCTACATCGACCAGGGCTTCACCAAGGACCAGATCGCCGGGGTCAGCAAGATTTTCGGCCTGATCATGACCCTGGTGGGCGCCGGCATGGGCGGCCTGCTGATCGTGCGCTTCGGCATACTGCCGATCCTGTTCATCGGCGGCGCCGCCTCGGCCGCGACCAACCTGCTGTTCATGCTGCTGGCCGACATGGGGCCGAACCTGAACATGCTGATCGTCACCATCTCCCTCGACAACTTCAGCTCGGGCATGGCCACCTCGGCCTTCGTCGCCTACCTGTCGAGCCTGACCAACCTGAAGTTCTCCGCCACCCAGTACGCCCTGCTCAGCTCGATCATGCTGCTGTTGCCGCGCCTGATCGGTGGCTACTCGGGAGTGATGGTGGAAAAACTCGGCTACCACAAGTTCTTCATCGTGACCGCGATAATGGGCATTCCGACCCTGATCCTGATCGCCTTGCACTGGTATCAGGAGATTCGCCATGGCGGCCCCGCGCCATCTCCCCAGGAAGAAAGCCAGGAAACCCCATAAATACAGGGGGAGCCAGGCTCCCCCGCCTCATGCCTGTACGCCGCCGTATCCCGCCCGTACAATGCTCCGTCATTTCCAGTCATAAGCACCGACAACGGCCAATTCATGCGCACCAGTCAATATTTGCTCGCCACACTGAAAGAAACGCCTTCCGATGCGGTCGTGATCAGCCACCAGCTGATGCTGCGCGCCGGGATGATCCGTAAACTCGCCTCCGGCCTGTACACCTGGCTGCCCATGGGCCTGCGCGTGATGCGCAAGGTCGAGGCCATCGTGCGCGAGGAAATGGACGCGGCCGGCGCCCTGGAAGTGTTGATGCCGGGTATCCAGCCAGCCGAACTGTGGCAGGAATCCGGCCGCTGGGAACAGTACGGCCCCGAGCTGCTGCGCCTGAAGGACCGCCATGACCGCGATTTCTGCGCCGGCCCGACCCATGAGGAAGTGATCACCGATCTGTGCCGCAACGAGTTGAGCAGCTACAAGCAGTTGCCGATCAACCTGTACCAGATCCAGACCAAGTTCCGGGACGAA
Source organism: Pseudomonas sp. Tof1 (assembly GCF_055390395.1). Classification (NCBI taxonomy): domain Bacteria; kingdom Pseudomonadati; phylum Pseudomonadota; class Gammaproteobacteria; order Pseudomonadales; family Pseudomonadaceae; genus Pseudomonas; species Pseudomonas sp. Tof1. Next base: position 5,609,158 of record NZ_AP024344.1, read on the forward strand.
ATCCGTCCACGCTTCGGCCTGATGCGCGGCCGTGAATTCATCATGAAGGACGCGTACTCCTTCCACGCCGACCAGGCGTCGTTACAGGTCACCTACGACCGCATGCACCAGGCGTACTGCAACATCTTCACCCGCCTGGGCCTGCGCTTCCGTCCGGTGGAAGCCGACAACGGCTCGATCGGCGGTGCCGGTTCCCACGAGTTCCACGTACTGGCCGAGTCCGGCGAAGACGATATTGTCTTCAGCAACGGCTCCGACTACGCGGCGAACATCGAGAAGGCCGAGGCAGTACCTCGCGAAACCTCGCGCCCCGCACCGACCGAGGAGCTGCGCCTGGTCGACACCCCGGACGCGAAAACCATCGCGCAACTGGTGGAAGGCTACAACCTGCCGATCGAAAAGACCGTCAAGACCCTGATCGTCCACGCCGAGGAAGAAGGCAAGCTGATTGCCCTGATCGTCCGTGGCGACCACGAACTGAACGAAATCAAGGCCGCCAACCAGCCTGGCGTCGCCAGCCCGCTGGTCATGGCCTCCGACGCCGAACTGCGTGACGCCATCGGCGCCGGCGCCGGCTCCCTCGGTCCGCTGAACCTGCCACTGCCGATCATCATCGACCGTTCGGTCGCCCTGATGAGCGACTTCGGGATCGGCGCGAACATCGACGACAAGCACTACTTCGGCGTGAACTGGGAGCGTGACCTGCCCGTACCGACTGTCGCCGACCTGCGTAACGTCGTCGCCGGCGATCCGAGCCCCGACGGCAAGGGCACCCTGGAAATCAAGCGCGGCATCGAAGTCGGGCACATCTTCCAGTTGGGCACCAAGTACAGCGAAGCGATGAAGTGCCAGGTGCTGGGCGAGAACGGCAAGCCGGTCACCCTGACCATGGGCTGCTACGGCATCGGCGTATCCCGCGTGGTGGCAGCGGCCATCGAGCAGAACAACGATGACAACGGCATCATCTGGAGCGACAGCCTCGCGCCCTTCCAGATCGCCCTGGTACCGCTGCGCTACGAGACCGAGCAGGTTCGCGAAGCCACCGACAAGCTCTACGCCGAGCTGACTGCTGCCGGTTTCGAGGTGCTGCTGGACGACCGCGACAAGAAGACCAGCCCGGGCATCAAGTTCGCCGACATGGAGCTGATCGGTATCCCTCACCGGATCGTGGTCAGCGACCGTGGCCTGGCCGAAGGCAACCTGGAATACAAGAGCCGTACCGAGAGCGAGGCGCAGGTGCTGCCGGTTGCCGACGTCCTGTCGTTCCTCCAGGCCCGTATCCGTCGCTGAACCCGGATAGAGCCCTCATGTCCAGTCGAAGTACCTTGACCCTAGGGGGCGCCGCCTTGTGCGGCGCCCTGCTGCTGGCCGGCTGTGCCAACCCGATGTCACAGCGCAGCGAGCACGAGGAACGCGTCGAGCGCAAACTGCTCGAACACAGCCTGCAGATCGATGTCGGCGAGCCGAAGATCCTCGAATTGCCACAGCGTCGCGTACGGATCCACGAACAGAAGACCTTCGAGGTCACCGAGTTCGATGTCACCCGTCGCTACGACCGCTATACACCCTACCAGCCCTGGCGCAAGGCCTACGAGATACCGCTGGGCGCCGTGGCGCTGGTCGGTGGCATCGGTGCCAACGTGGTCAACGTGTTCGCCCTCGGCTCCCTGCCCACCAGCGTGACCCACGACTGGCTGAGCTACGGTGTCGACGGCCTCAACCCGTTCATGAACATGCAGTCCCATGGCCGGGCGCAGCAGAACCTGGCCGCCATCGAGGAAGTCCAGCGCGACAAGCGCATGGAATACTCGAGCCTGCCCTGGGCCGAGCGTCCGGTCGAGGTGATAGCCGGTCGCCAGACCTACGAACTGACCACCGACCGCCACGGCGTCCTGCGCCTGAACCTGCTCGACAGTCCGTTTGCCGAGCAGGACCTGAACCGAATCGGCAGCCTGACGATTCGGGTCGAGGACACCCAGGACCAGATCCATTCCGACTCCAGCCTGTCTATCAGTAGCAAGCTGCGCGGCAAGCTGGTCGAGGCACACGCTCTGATCTACGACGACCTCGAGGGCGACGATGTCAGCCAGTGGGTGCATCGGGTCAAGCGCCTGTCGGAGTTGGGCCTGGAAGAGGAAGCCAGCGAGCTGGAACAGAGCCTGATCGAACTGACCCGCAACGATCCCGAGTTGCAGCGGGAGTTCCTCAAGTCGCTGACCAGGAACGCCGGACGCCTGGTGGCCGATCCCGGGGCTATTTGAGTCGATCGGGGGCCCAGCTTCTGCGAGGCGGGCCCTTCAACGACTGAACAGCTCCAGTTGCTCATGCCCGCTGCGCAGATCCTGCAGGCGCACGCCAATTCCCAACAGGCGAACAGGCTTGCCACCCCGGGCGAACGCCTGGCTGAGCAACTGCCGGTAACTCTCCAGATCCCGAGCGGCCCCGGCCTGCTCCAGGGTGGTCTGGGTGAAGTCGTGGAACTTCACCTTGACGAACGGCTTGCCCGGTCGATAGCTGCTGTCCAGCCGCGCCATGCGTCCGGCCAGGGTCTCCATCAATTCCGGCAGTTTTTCCAGGCAATGCTCAAGATCGGGCAGATCGGTGTCATAGGTGTTTTCCACGCTGATCGACTGCCGCCGACTGTCGTTATGCACCAGACGCTCGTCGATGCCCCGCGCCAGCCCCCAGAGACGCTCGCCAAAACTGCCGAACTCGCGCACCAGGGCCAACTTGCCCCATTCGCGTAACTGCAGGCAGTCGACGATCCCCAGCCGCTCCAGCTTCTGTGCCGTGACCTTGCCGACGCCATGCAGCTTGCTCACCGGCAGCTGGGCGACAAAGTCCTCCACCTGGTCGGGCGTGATCACGAACAGCCCATCGGGTTTTCTCCAGTCGCTGGCGATTTTCGCCAGGAACTTGTTCGGTGCAACACCTGCCGAGACCGTGATGTGCAACTGCCGGGAGACCCGTCGCCGGATATCCTGGGCGATGCGCGTCGCACTGCCGGAAAAGTGCGGGCTGTCGGAAACATCGAGATAGGCCTCGTCGAGCGACAACGGCTCGATCAGGTCGGTATAGTCGCGGAAGATCCCCTGGATTTCCTTGGAAACCTCCCTGTACACCTCCATCCGCGGCTTCACGATCAGCAGGTCCGGGCACAGCCCCAGGGCGTGCCGCGAGGACATCGCCGAACGCACACCGAATGCCCGTGCCTCGTAATTGCAGGTGGCGATCACCCCCCGGCGTTCCGCTGAACCGCCCACCGCCATTGGCCTGCCTGCCAGGCTCGGATCGTCACGCATCTCGATGGCGGCGTAGAAGCAATCACAGTCGACGTGAATGATTTTGCGTTGCGTCATGTAGGACAGTTCTGGAAACGGATGCCATAGAGCGCCAGTATCGCACCAGTAACTGTATATAGCACCAGTAGTTTGCACCTCCTTCGCAGATTGGGCGGATCAGCCCCAATGAATTTATTTTTTCAATCGACGCTTCGACCACAATAGAGCTGAAACCCTTGCCTGGCATGGCCCCGAGCTACCTCAAAGCCTGTCGGGAGAGGCTAAGCAGTTGAACAATAAAGAGGTTTTTTTGAAATTAGGGTTTGACAGACCCGCACAGATCTGTAGAATGCCGCCACATCAGACGCGGGATGGAGCAGCCTGGTAGCTCGTCGGGCTCATAACCCGAAGGTCGTCGGTTCAAATCCGGCTCCCGCAACCAAACATCAGGAAAGGCCATATCGAAAGATATGGCCTTTTTTGTTTCTGGCTATTTCTACCCAGCACCACTCCCCTTCGATTCAAAAAAGCCTTGGCTGCCTGAGGCTTATGGAAGCCATGGAGTCATTCCCGACATTTCTGCATTTTTTTGACCTTTCGGACCATTAATGGTTGACAGCGCGCCGTTCGACTGTAGAATGCCGCCTCACTGACGCGGGATGGAGCAGCCTGGTAGCTCGTCGGGCTCATAACCCGAAGGTCGTCGGTTCAAATCCGGCTCCCGCAACCAAATATCAGAAAAGGCTACTCGAAAGAGTGGCCTTTTTTGTATCCGTCGAAAAAGTCCTTCCAGCCAACCGCACGAACCCTCGACGGAAATCGGAGTCAATCGCTGCACAGGCTATGCTGAATTCGCAACAAACTTCCTCTACAAAAGCCCCGGGGCGTGGGTCGCCGCAAAGCGGCGAGACGCGTTAATATTTGTAATTATTTTGTCCATAGGGATTGGTAACTTGGCTGGATACCTCCATCCTGTCGCGCACAATCCTAGAGGTGATTGATGCGCGCCAACTCGTCTGAACCACAAGACTCCGTCACAGCGACACACCCGATTGCAGCCACCCGTTTGCGCTGGCTGGATCTGTTGAGCAAATATCGCCAATCCGTCGGCCTGGCCGTCACCCTGCTGCTGTTCGCCATTGCCCTGGTCGCCTGTCGCCATCTGCTGATGGAGCTGGACCTGGATGCACTGCACGACTCGATCATGAGCGTGCCCAAGCCGGCCCTGGGCGGAGCGGTGGCGGCCACCGCCATCGGCTTCCTCATCCTGCTCGGCTATGAGTGGTCCGCCAGCCGCTACGCGGATGTCCAACTGCCCGGCAAGACACTGATGCTCGGCGGCTTCACTGCCTTCGCCATCGGCAATGCCATCGGCCTGTCGCTGCTCTCCGGCGGTTCGGTCCGCTACCGTCTCTACGCCCGCAATGGCCTGGGCGCCGCCGAAGTCGCACGGATGACCCTGTTCGCCAGCCTGTCGCTGGGCTGCGCCCTGCCACCGCTGGCTGCCCTGGCGACCCTGAGCAACCTGCCGGCGGCCTCCCAGGCCCTGCACCTGCCGCCCTATCTGCTGGGCGGCATCGCCGTTGCCATCCTCGGTCTGTCCGCACTGCTGGCGCTGGGCATCTATCGCCGTCGCCTGCCGGAACAACCGATTCCGAACAATCTGCTGGTCAAGGTCGGCCGCCGGACCCTGCGCCTGCCCAGTGCACGCCTGACCCTGCTGCAACTGGTCATCACCGCCCTGGACGTGGCTGCAGCGGCCACCGTGCTCTATCTGCTGCTGCCGGAGGCGCCGCCGTTCGGTGCCTTCCTGCTGGTCTACCTGCTGGCGCTGGCGGCCGGGGTACTGAGCCACGTGCCCGGCGGTGTCGGGGTGTTCGAAGCGATCCTGCTGGCCGCCTTCACCAATGAACTGGGCGCGGCACCACTGGCTGCGGCGCTGCTGCTGTATCGTCTGATCTATGTACTGCTGCCGCTGCTGCTGGCCTGCCTGGCGCTGCTGAGCACCGAAGCCCAGCGCCTGATCGCCTCGCGCCAGAGCATGCGCGTGGCCTCCGGCCTGGCCGCGCCGATCCTCGCGGTACTGGTCTTCCTCTCCGGTGTGGCCCTGCTGTTCTCCGGCGCCACCCCGGAAATCGACACCCGCCTGGAAGGTATCGACTTCCTGGTGCCGGACCGCCTGATCGACGCCTCGCACTTCGGTGCCAGCCTGGTCGGCGTACTCTGCCTGCTGCTGGCCCAGGGCCTGCGCCGGCGCCTGTCGGCCGCCTGGATGCTGACCATGATCCTGCTGCTGGTCGGCGCCCTGCTTTCGCTGCTCAAGGGCTTCGACTGGGAAGAAGCCAGCATGCTGACGGCCACCGCCTGCCTGCTGGGCATGTTCCGCCGCTCCTTCTACCGCCCCAGCCGCCTGACCGAACTGCCGTTCTCGCCGCTGTACCTGGTGGCCAGCCTGTGTGTACTCGGCGCGTCGGTATGGCTGCTGCTGTTCGCCTACCAGGACGTGCCCTACAGCCATGAACTGTGGTGGCAGTTCGCACTGGATGGTGACGCCCCCCGTGGCCTGCGCTCGTTGCTGGGCGCCGCCGTGCTGCTGGTGGTGGTCTCGCTGACGTGGTTGCTGCGCACCGAACGCCCGGTGATCCACCAGCCCAACGCCGAAGAACTGGAGCGCGCCCACAAGATCCTGCTGGCCTCCGACCAGCCCGACGGCGGCCTGGCGCTGACCGGCGACAAGGCGTTCCTGTTCCACCCCAGCGATACCGCCTTCCTCATGTATGCCCGCCGCGGCCGCAGCCTGGTGGCGCTATACGACCCGATCGGCCCGGCGCGCCAGCGTGCCGAACTGATCTGGCAGTTCCGCGACCTGTGCGACACCCATCACGCCCGTCCGGTGTTCTATCAGGTTCGCGCCGAAAACCTGCCGTACTACATGGACATCGGCCTGACTGCCATCAAGCTCGGCGAAGAGGCCCGGGTCGATCTCAAGCGCTTCGACCTCGAGTCCAAGGGCAAGGAGATGAAGGACCTGCGCTACACCTGGAACCGTGGCAGCCGCGACGGCCTGTCCCTGGAGATCTACGAGCCGGGACAGGCGCCGATGGACGAGCTCAAGGTGATCTCCGACGCCTGGCTGACCGGCAAGAACGTCCGCGAGAAAGGCTTCTCCCTGGGCCGCTTCAGCACGGACTACATCAATCACTTCCGGGTGGCGATCATCCACTTCGAAGGTCGCCCGGTGGCGTTCGCCAACCTGCTCGAGACCCACAGCCACGAGCTGGCCAGCCTCGACCTGATGCGCTCGCACCCCGATGCACCGAAGCTGACCATGGAGTTCCTGATGGTCGGCCTGATCCAGCACTACAAGCAGCAGGGCTATGCCCGCTTCAGCCTTGGCATGGTGCCGCTCTCCGGCCTGCAACCGCGGCGGGGTGCGCCACTGACCCAGCGCCTGGGCTCGATGGTGTTCCAGCGCGGCGAGCAGCTCTACAACTTCCAGGGGCTGCGCCGCTTCAAGGACAAGTTCCAGCCTGACTGGGAACCCCGTTACATGGCCGTACCAGCCGGACTCGATCCGCTGGTCGCCCTGGCCGATACCGCTGCCCTGATCGCGGGTGGCTTGACTGGATTGGTGAAACGCTGATGATTCGACGCTCCTGGCGGTTTGTACTGGTAATAGTGGTAGTCCTGGCCGCGCTTCTCGGCGTCGGCTACTGGTTCTCGAAGCGTCCCGCGCCGGAACCGGCCATCGAACACCTGGCCCAGCCCGATGGCTCGCCCCTGACCCGCCTGATTCCCGGCACCAAGCCCAAGGCCCAGGTCATCGTTGCCACGCTCGCCGAAGACGCCCTGAGCGACAAGCAACTGGCGGCCTTGAGCCGCGGTGGCTCGGCGCAGATTGTCCAGGTGATCCTGCCCAAGGACGACTGCAAGCTGCAGCAGGCTGCGCTCGACGCGGCGATGAAGCAGTTGAACGGTCCGGCCACCGTGGTCACCGGCATCGGCCCCGGCGCCTCCCTGGCCTGGAACTGGCTGGCCAGCCAGAGCAACGACAAGGCCCAGGCCATCTCGGTCGGTTTCACCCTCGAGCAGCCGGGCTGCAGCACGCCAGTACCGAAGACCGCGGCCCATGGCCACTGGCTGGTGGCCTGGAACGACGGTCCGGACGATCCGAGCGCGGCCTTCGTGCGCGATCAACCCAACGCCGAGACCAGCATCAGCGACTACGACATCCATCTGCCGCAGGTCCTGAACAACGAACTGCGCAAGATGCTGGTGGGCAACGAGAACGGCGGCCTGGCGATCCCGGTGGTCGAGGTGCCGGCCGGCCAGACCACCGACACCGTGACCCTGTTCCTTTCCGGCGACGGTGGCTGGCGCGACCTGGACCGTGACGTCGCCGGCGAAATGGCGAAGATGGGCTACCCGGTGGTCGGCATCGACACCCTGCGCTACTACTGGCAACACAAGAGCCCGGAACAGAGCGCCGTCGACCTGACCGAACTGATGCAGCACTACCGGCAGAAATGGGGCACCAAGCGCTTCGTGCTGACCGGTTACTCGTTTGGCGCGGACGTACTGCCGGCGATCTACAACCACCTGCCGGAAGCCGAACAACAGCGGGTGGACGCGATTATCCTGCTGGCCTTCGCCCGCAGCGGCAGCTTCGAGATCCACGTCGACGGCTGGCTGGGCAAGGCCGGCATGGAGCTGGACACCGGCCCCGACATGGCCAGGCTGCCAGCAGCCAAGGTGCTGTGCATCTACGGCAAGGAAGAGGTCGACGAAAGCGGCTGCACCACCAAGACCGCCGTGGGCGAGCCGATGGAACTGCCAGGCGGGCACCACTTCGACGAGAACTATCCGGCACTGGCCAAGCGCCTGATCGCGGCGATCGACAAGCGCCAGAACAAGGACAAGGCTGAGTAGGCTCAAGCCAGACCGATAAAAAAGCCCCCGCTACCGCCAAGTAACGGGGGCTTTTTCATGCTCCGGGATTACATCTCGACCTGGGTCCCCAGCTCGATCACCCGGTTGACCGGCAGCTTGAAGAACCGCAGGTTGCCGTTGGCATTCTTCAGCATGAAGGCGAACAGCGACTCGCGCCAGCGGGCCATGCCGACCAGTTTCGAGGCAATCACGGTCTCGCGGCTGAGGAAGTAGGTGGTACGCATCGGGCTGAAATCCAGCTCGTCGAGATGGCACAGCTTCAACGCTTCCGGCACGTCGGGCTCGTCGGTGAAACCGAAGTGCAGAATGACCCGGAAGAAGCCCTCGCCATAGGCGTCGACCTCGAAGCGACGCTGGGCCGGCACCCTCGGAATATCCTCGTAGACCACCGTCAGCAGCACCACCTGCTCGTGCAGCACCTGGTTGTGCAACAGGTTATGCAGCAAGGCATGGGGCACCGCATCCGGGCGCGCGGTGAGGAACACTGCCGTACCCTGCACACGGTGCGGCGGCTGCACGCGGATACTGCCGATGAAGATCGGCAGTGGCAGGCCGCCTTCGTCGAGGCGATCGACCAGCAGCTCCTTGCCGCGCTTCCAGGTGGTCATCAACAGGAACAGCACGATCCCCGCCAGCACCGGGAAAGCCCCGCCCTGGACGATCTTCGGCACGTTGGCGGCGAAGAACAAGCCATCCACCAGCAGGAACCCGACCAGGATCGGCACGGTGAGAATCGGTGGCCATTTCCACAACAGCAGCATCACCGCCGACACCAGGATACTGGTGATCAGCATGGTGCCGGTCACCGCCACGCCGTAGGCCGAAGCCAGTGCGTTGGACGATTCGAAACCGAGCACCAGCAGGATCACGCCAACCATCAGGGTCCAGTTCACCGCTCCGATGTAGATCTGCCCCTGCTCGGCGCTCGAGGTGTGCTGGATGTACATGCGCGGGATATAGCCGAGCTGGATCGCCTGGCGGGTCAGCGAGAAGGCTCCGGAAATCACCGCCTGGGAGGCGATCACCGTGGCCAGGGTCGACAGTCCCACCAGCGGGATCAGTGCCCAGGACGGTGCCAGCAGGTAGAACGGGTTGCGCGCCGCCTCCGGGTTCTCCAGCAGCAGGGCACCCTGGCCGAAATAGTTCAGCACCAGCGCCGGCAGCACCAGGGCGAACCAGGCACGGGCGATGGGCTTGCGACCGAAGTGCCCCATGTCGGCATACAGCGCCTCGGCACCGGTCAGCGCCAGCACCACGGCGCCAAGGATCGCCACGCCCATGCCGGGATGCACGATGAAGAAGCGCACACCCCACATCGGGTTCAGCGCGCTGAGCACCTCCGGATGCTGGGCGATACCATGCACACCCAGGAACGCCAGCACCAGGAACCAGGCGACCATCACCGGACCGAACAGCTTGCCGATGCTCGCCGTGCCGTGTTTCTGGATCAGGAACAACCCCACCAGCACAATCAGCGCCAGGGGCACCACCCAGTGCTCCAGGCCATCGAAAGCCAGCTCCAGGCCCTCCACCGCCGACAGCACCGAGATCGCCGGCGTGATCATGCTGTCACCGTAAAACAGCGCCGCGCCGATCAGACCGAGAATGATCAGTATCGCCCGCAACCGCGGGTAGGACGCCGACGCGCTTCGCGCCAGCGCGGTCAGGGCCATGATCCCGCCCTCACCCTGGTTGTCCGCGCGCAGGATGAACAACACGTACTTGATCGAGACCACCCAGATCAACGACCAGAAAATCAGTGCCAGAATCCCGAAGACGCCATCGTGATTGACCTGAACCCCATAGCCGCCGGAGAACACCTCCTTGAGGGTATACAACGGGCTGGTGCCGATATCGCCGTACACCACCCCCACCGCGGCAACCAGCATGCCCAGCGGCTTCGCCGCCGGGTGCCCGGCTTGCGCCTGACTCACTGCCTGACCCATCAACTACTCCCCCACAACCCGGACCGGGGCTTCTTCAAAGAAGCACTATTCTTTTTTCAGTTCAGCATGTCAGTGCAGCATGCGCTGCTTTTGCTACCGTTGCCGATGCTCAATCTTTTGCCGGTAATTTGAAACAAAAAATAACAGCGAAGCGCAACGCGGCGAAGCATAGCGCAGCACTCGTCGCATTTCCCTCCATAAAGCTGTTCAAGTGCCGCGTCCGCCGCTAGAATTGCGCACTTTTTGATCAGAGGCGCGGCAAGCGCCCGTCGTCGCCGACCCTGCGCGTCGCCGAACGACCTGACACCCCAACCGAGGTTAGACATGTCCACCCCCACCGCGCCGGCCAATCCCAAGGTCGGATTCGTAAGTCTTGGTTGCCCGAAGGCCCTCGTGGACTCCGAGCGCATCCTCACGCAACTGCGCATGGAAGGCTATGACGTCGTCTCCACCTACCAGGACGCCGATGTCGTGGTGGTCAACACCTGCGGTTTCATCGACAGTGCCAAGGCCGAGTCCCTGGAAGTGATCGGTGAAGCGATCAAGGAAAACGGCAAGGTCATCGTCACCGGCTGCATGGGCGTGGAAGAAGGCAACATCCGCGAGGTACACCCCAGCGTGCTGGCGGTGACCGGCCCGCAGCAGTACGAGCAGGTGGTCGGCGCGGTGCACGAGGTGGTGCCGCCACGCCAGGACCACAACCCGCTGATCGACCTGGTGCCGCCACAGGGCGTCAAGCTGACCCCACGCCATTACGCCTACCTGAAGATTTCCGAAGGCTGCAACCACAGCTGCAGCTTCTGCATCATCCCGTCGATGCGCGGCAAGCTGGTCAGCCGCCCGGTCGGTGACGTCCTCGACGAAGCCCAGCGCCTGGTCAAGGCCGGCGTCAAGGAACTGCTGGTGATCTCCCAGGACACCAGTGCCTACGGCGTCGACGTGAAGTACCGCACCGGCTTCTGGAACGGCGCCCCGGTCAAGACCCGCATGACCGAGCTGTGCGAAGCCCTGAGCAGCCTGGGCGTCTGGGTGCGCCTGCACTACGTCTACCCGTACCCGCACGTCGACGAACTGATCCCGCTGATGGCCGCCGGCAAGATCCTGCCGTACCTGGACATCCCGTTCCAGCACGCCAGCCCCAAAGTGCTCAAGGCCATGAAACGCCCGGCGTTCGAGGACAAGACCCTGGCGCGGATCAAGAACTGGCGCGAGATCTGCCCGGAACTGATCATCCGTTCAACCTTTATCGTGGGCTTTCCCGGCGAAACCGAGGAAGACTTCCAGTATCTGCTCGACTGGCTGACCGAGGCCCAGCTCGATCGCGTCGGCTGCTTCCAGTACTCGCCGGTCGAAGGCGCCCCGGCCAATGACCTGGGCCTGGACGTGGTCCCGGACGAGGTCAAGCAGGACCGTTGGGAGCGTTTCATGGCGCACCAGCAGGCCATCAGCTCGGCTCGCCTGCAACAGCGCATCGGCAAGGAAATCGAAGTGCTGATCGACGAAGTCGACGAAAACGGCGCCGTTGGCCGCTGCTTCTTCGACGCACCGGAAATCGACGGCAACGTGTTCATCGACGGTGCCGGCGACCTCAAGCCGGGCGACAAGATCTGGTGCCGGGTGACCGACGCCGACGAGTACGATCTCTGGGCCGAGCGCCTGTAAGCCGTAAAAAAGTCGAAAAGCCCCGCTCTTTCCACGAGATGCGGGGCTTTTTTACGACTATCGTTTGGCTGAACGACCCGCCTCGCGTCAGACAAGGAAACGGCGACATGCGCCAGCACTCAGCCATCTACACCCCCAGGCCGAACGACTACCTGGAATTGACCGAGGTCTGGGAAGCCTCCGTACGTGCCACCCACGATTTTCTCCCGGACAGCTACATCGAGCTGCTGAAGAACCTGGTGCTGACCCGCTACCTGGACGCGGTGATGCTGATCTGCACCCGCGATTCACGCCAGCGGATCAGCGGCTTCGCCGGCGTCGCGGCAGGCAAGGTGGAGATGCTCTTCATCGCCCCGCCACACCGCGGGCAGGGCCTGGGCAAGCTGCTGCTGTGGTATGCGATCGACCATCTGAACGCCGACCGGCTGGACGTCAACGAACAGAATCCACAGGCCATCGGCTTCTACTTCAAACAGGGTTTCGAGGTGGTCGGGCGTTCGGAGCACGACGGTATGGGGCAGCCGTATCCACTGCTGCACCTGCAACTGAAACGCTGAGCGGGAAACAAACTCGCCTGCTGTGAGGGCCGGGCAGGTACAATGACAGCCCTTTTTCGTTACGGCCGCTGTCATGTCTGAACCCATTCGCCTTTCCAAACGCCTCATCGAGCTGGTCGGCTGCTCCCGCCGGGAGGCCGAGCTGTTCATCGAGGGTGGCTGGGTCACGGTCGACGGCGACGTCATCGACGAGCCACAGTTCAAGGTCGACAGCCAGAAGGTCGAGCTGGACCCGAATGCCAAGGCCACCGCGCCAGAGCCGGTGACCCTGCTGCTGAACCAGCCCGCCGGCCTCGATACCGACAGCGCCCGCCAATTGCTGGGCGCCGCCAGCCTGTCCGAGGAGCACCGCTACGGCAAGCGCCCGTTGCGCGGGCACTTCCTGCGCCTGAGCAGTGCAGCCGAACTGCAGGCCAATGCCAGCGGCCTGCTGGTGTTCACCCAGGACTGGAAGGTCCTGCGCAAGCTGACCGAGGATATCGCCAAGGTCGAGCAGGAGTACGTGGTCGAAGTCAGCGGCCAGATGAGCGAGAACGGACTGGAACGAATTGGCCGCGGTATCACCGTCAAGGGTCGCGAACTGCCGGCGGCCAAGGCCAGTTGGCAGAACGAAAACCGCCTGCGCTTCGCCCTGAAGAACCCGCAGCCGGGCCTGATCGCCCAGCTTTGCGAAGCCGTCGGCCTCCAGGTCGTGGCCATCCGCCGGATTCGTCTCGGCGGTGTCTCCATCGGCAAGGTGCCGGTCGGCCAGTGGCGCTACCTGTCGCCCAAGGAAAAGTTTTAAATTCCACGCCGCTGCGGATACGCGGCGTCTACCCCCAGGACTGTCCCCATGATTCACAACGATGTGCTGCGCAGCGTGCGCTACATGCTCGATATCAGCGACGCCAAGCTCGCCGATATCATCAGGCTGACCGGTTTCGAAACCTCCCGGACCGATATCGTCAGCTACCTGAAAAAGGATGACGAAGAAGGCTTCGTGCACTGCCCCGACGAAGTCATGGCCCACTTCCTCGACGGTCTGGTGATCTTCAAGCGCGGCAAGGACGACAGCCGCCCGCCGCTGCCGATCGAACTACCGGTGACCAACAACATCATCCTGAAGAAACTGCGGGTGGCGTTCGAACTCAAGGAAGACGACCTGCACGCGATCCTCAAGTCGGTCGACTTCCCGATTTCCAAGCCGGAACTGAGTGCGCTGTTCCGCAAGGTCGGCCACAACAACTACCGTCCTTGTGGCGACCAGTTGCTGCGCAACTTCCTCAAGGGCCTGACCCTGCGTGTACGCCAGTGACCCAGGCCGGCGCGGGCCGGCCGGTTCCACGGGCATGACGCGACATTCCCCGGGGCAATAATGGCTCCACTGGCCGAGTCCGGCGGCTAGGGTATGACGACCCTTTCCCGCTCAGGACTCGCCATGCACCCCTACTTTTCCCTGCAAGGCCGCACCGCTCTGGTGACCGGCGGCACCCGTGGTATCGGCAGGATGATCGCCAAGGCCTATGTCGAGGCCGGTGCCACGGTCTATGTCTGCGCTCGCGATGCCGAGGCCTGCCGGCAGACCGCCGCGGAGCTTGGCGCCCTCGGCCGCTGCCATGCCCTGGCTGCCAACCTGGCCAGCGAGGCGGGCGTCATGGAACTGGCCACGCAGTTGGCGGGGCTCGTCGACCACCTGGACATTCTGGTGAACAACGCCGGCACCACCTGGGGAGCGCCGCTGGACAGCTACCCGGCCAAGGGCTGGGAGAAGGTCATGCAACTGAACGTCACGGCGGTGTTCGGCTGCATCCAGCAGTTGCTGCCACTGCTGCGCCGGGCCGGGTCGGCAGAGAATCCGGCACGCATCATCAACATCGGCTCGGTGGCGGGGATCGCCTCCTTTGGGGAACAGGCCTACGCCTATGGCCCGAGCAAGGCGGCGCTGCACCAGATGTCGCGGATACTGGCGCGGGAACTGGTGAGCCAGCATATCAACGTCAACGTGATCGCCCCCGGGCGCTTCCCGAGCAGGATGACCCGGCATATCGTCGAGGACGAACAGGCCCTGGCGCAGGATTGCGCGCTGATCCCGATGAAACGCTGGGGCCGCGAGGAAGAGATGGCGGCGCTGGCCATCAGCCTGGCGAGCACCGCCGGAGCCTATATGACCGGCAATATCATCCCGTTGGATGGCGGGTTCAGCCTGTAGCTGATGGTTCGCGGCTGGCAACCGCCAGCCACCCTCAGATCCCCGCGCGCAGAACGCTCCCGGGCAACGCCTCGCCCCGCTCGACCGTGGCCGCCACCTGCTCGATCAGCTCACCCAGGGCATACCCCTGGGCCTTGAGCCAGGCCTCGTCGTAATAGGTCGTGGCATAACGCTCGCCACCATCGCAGAGAATCGCCACGATCGAACCGCTCTCCCCGGCCTCGACCATCTGCCGTGCCGCCATCAGCGCACCGATCAGGTTGGTCCCGCTGGAACCGCCGACCCGCCGCCCCAGGCGCCGTGCCAGGTAGTGCATGGCCGCCAGCGACAGGGCATCCGGCACCTTGACCATCGCATCGATGACCTTGGGCAGGAACGACGCCTCGACCCGTGGCCGGCCAATACCCTCGATCCGCGAACCGCAGTCCAGACGCAGGCTGGCATCGCCGCTCTGGTAATACTCGAAGAACACCGAACGCTCGGCATCGGCACACAGTACCCGGGTGCAGTGCTGGCGGTAGCGCACGTAACGGCCCAGGGTCGCGGTGGTGCCGCCGGTGCCAGGGCTGGAGATCAGCCAGCTCGGCTCAGGATGCCGCTCGA
The DNA here is from genome assembly GCF_055390395.1 of Pseudomonas sp. Tof1. NCBI lineage: Bacteria > Pseudomonadati > Pseudomonadota > Gammaproteobacteria > Pseudomonadales > Pseudomonadaceae > Pseudomonas > Pseudomonas sp. Tof1. Next base: position 5,624,345 of record NZ_AP024344.1, read on the forward strand.
AGCGCAACTGCTGGAAGATCGATTCGGCAATGTTGTTGTTCGCCCGCCAATCGGTGGCCCGCTCGGCATAGGTGAACTGGTCCATGAAATGACCGCCACTCTCCCGGGCCAGGCGTTCGGACTCGGCGTAGATCTGCGTCGGGTCCTGTACCAGATGGCTCTTGCCCCCGTAGAAGGCGATCTGCGCGATTTTTTCCTGGGACGTGGTTGCCGGCATCACCGCAATGAACGGCAGCCCCAGCAGCCGGGCGAAGTAGGCCTCGGAGATCGCCGTCGAACCGCTGGACGCCTCGATCACCGGCGCTCCCGGTTTCAGCCAGCCGTTACACAGCGCATAGAGGAACAGCGAGCGCGCCAGACGATGCTTCAGGCTGCCGGTGGGATGGCTGGACTCATCCTTGAAATACAATTCGATACCCGGCAGCCCGGGCAATGGCAGGGGAATCAGGTGGGTATCGGCACTGCGCTGGAAATCGGCCTCGATGATCCGGATCGCTTCCCGGGACCACTGTCGGTTATCGCTCATGATGGATTACTCGTTGTCACGGACACGCCCGAAGGCGCTGACGGGCTGGCGTCGCATAGCTGAAGGCCAAACCACGAAAAGAACAAGGTGAGAGATTCACCCGGCAGCAACTATAGGAATTTTCCTACAATCGGCACAGATACAGTGAGGACGCATTTGCACAGGTAACTGCTAGGCTGCCATGAGTTGATCCCCCAGCTTTGTGGTTATCGCAAATAGAAATACAGGTTCTGCTTCAACAACTCAGGGTACGGGTTTGGGTGTCCCACCTTTTGACTTCATCGATGGAGGGCGAACCTTGCCCCTGCGTAGCACTTTCACACGGTTCTTTCAGTTGGAAGCCGCCAGCGGTCTGTTATTGATTGCCGCTGCAGTCCTGGCCCTGATTATCAACAACTCACCGCTGTCGCACCTGTACAACGGCTTCCTGGAGGTTCCGGTGGTCGCCCAGGTTGGCGCCCTGAAGATCGCCAAGCCGCTGCTGCTGTGGATCAACGATGGCCTGATGGCGCTGTTCTTTCTGCTGATCGGCCTGGAGGTCAAGCGTGAGGTGCTGGAAGGCCATCTGTCCAAGCCTTCGCAGGTGGTCCTGCCGGGCGCGGCGGCGATTGGCGGCATGGTGGTGCCAGCGCTGATCTACTGGCTGATGAACCGGGAGAACCCGGCGGCACTCGATGGCTGGGCGATTCCCATGGCCACCGATATTGCCTTCGCCCTCGGTGTACTGGCCCTGCTGGGCAAGCGTGTGCCGGTGTCGCTGAAGCTGTTCCTGATGACCCTGGCGATCATCGATGACCTCGGGGCGATCATTGTCATCGCGATGTTCTACTCCGGCCAGTTGTCGGAGCTTTCGCTGCTGCTGGCGGGTACCTGCCTGCTGGCCCTGATCGCGATGAATCGCCTGAGGGTGATCAATCTCGGCCCCTACCTGATCATCGGCCTGATTCTCTGGGTCTGCGTGCTCAAGAGCGGCGTCCATGCGACCCTGGCGGGCGTGACCCTGGCGTTCTGCATCCCGCTGCGTACGAAGAACGCCGAGCCGTCACCCCTGCTGAACCTGGAACATGCCCTGCATCCCTGGGTAGCCTTCGGCATCCTGCCACTGTTCGCCTTCGCCAACGCCGGTGTATCGCTGGTGGGCATCAGCCTGGAGAGCTTCACCCATCACGTACCGATGGGGATTGCCGCCGGCCTGCTGGTCGGCAAGACCATCGGGGTATTCGGCCTGACCTGGCTGGCGATCAAGGCCGGCATGGCGGCACTGCCCCAGGGCGCCAACTGGGGCCAACTGCTCGGTGTGGCGGTCCTCTGCGGGATCGGCTTCACCATGAGCCTGTTCGTCGGTTCCCTGGCTTTCATCCCGGGCAGCAGCGACTACGCCGGTATGGATCGCATGGGTATCCTCACCGGTTCGATTCTCGCGGCAGTGATCGGCTACGTGGTCACGGCCATGGCCAGCCGGCGCAGCGCCCTTCCATAGGAACATGGCTTGCCATTGCAGGAGCAGACTTACCCTGTGGGAAGCTGACTTGCCATCGCAGGAGCAGATTTGCTCCTACAGCGGGAGGCGCCGTGAGGGAGCGGACCGGTACGCTCCGGACAAAAGAAAACCCCGGCCAGGAAACTGGCCGGGGTTTTCTGTTACAGCCTGATCGCAGGGATCAGTGGGAAACGCGGCTGGTACCACCGACGGTGGAGATACGCACGCGCTCGCCGACACGGAAGATCTCGTTCGGCGCAACTTCCTGCACGTAGGCACGCAGGCTGCCGTCATCTTCACGTACGGTGATTTCCACGCCCTGGGTCTTGGTCAGGCCCTTTTCAGCCATGTTGCCCAGAACGCCACCGGCCACCGCACCGATCACCGCGGTGACGATACTGCCGCGGCCGCCACCGATGGCGCTGCCGCCAACACCACCGACGATCGCACCGGCACCGGCACCGATTGGCGAGTTGGTGCCTTCGATCTGGACCGGACGCAGGGATTCGATGGTACCCAGGCGGATGGTCTGTACGCGACGGGCCTCATCACGGGAATAGGTATCGCCGGTCAGGCTGTTGGTGCAGCCACCGAGCAGCATGGCCATTGTGGAGAAGGAAGCAATCAGCAGAACAGACTTACGCATGGGAGGCAGCTCCAAAAGGACATTGTTCAATTAAACTCCGCGGCTTGACCTCTGTCACGACAGCCTGCGGATAAAATGGCTTTCATTCAGCGCCAGTACAGACTCGGCGCACATCAGAAACGGGCACAGGGTAGCGCGCTTTCAAAACGCCCGCCCCGCCTGCCACAAGGACCGTCATGGATTACTTCATCATCGCCATCACCACTGCCGCCGGTTTGTATTTCCACGGGTGGCTGTATGTGAAAACCAGACGTTGGATGGATCGTGACCTCGCATTATCTCTTGCGGGAGACAACGAGGCACGAAAAAAGTTCATGCTGCAGCGTCTCGAGGATGCCAGGAAGCAGAAGGTCAAGCGGCGGGATCTGCAGCGTTGGCTGGAAGCCGCCGCTGCAGAGTTTCCGGGTTAGGGAGCCAGGCGCGAACGCGTCCAGCCATTGCCCGCCAGGCGATAGTCGAGGCGGTCATGCAGGCGGCTGGCACGGCCCTGCCAGAACTCGATGCGTTCCGGCAGCAGGCGATAACCGCCCCAGTGCTCCGGACAATGCGGCTGGGTATCGCTGAACCGGGCCTGGGTGGCCTGAAGCAGGCCTTCCAGTTCCGCACGGTCGGCGATCACCCGGCTTTGCGGTGACGCCCAGGCCCCCAGGCGGCTACCCAGCGGGCGCACCTGGAAGTAGGCATCCGATTCCTCTGGCGAGACCTTGACCACCCGCCCCTCGATCCGCACCTGGCGCTCCAGGGTCGGCCAGAAGAACGTCATGGCCGCGAACGGCCGCGCCGCCAGGTGCCGGCCCTTGTCGCTCTCGTAGTTGGTGAAGAAGGTAAAACCTTGTTCGTCCAGGCCCTTGAGCAACAGGATGCGGCAATGTGGCCGACCGTCCTCGTCGACGGTCGCCAGGGTCATGGCGTTGGCCTCCACCGGTGCCTGTTCGGTCTTCACCGCCTCGGCGAACCACTGGTGGAACAGCGCGAACGGCTCGGCCGGGGCCTGGGCCTCGGTGAGGCCATCGCGGGTGTAGTCGCGGCGCATATCGGCCAGGGCTTGGGTCATGGCGCTTTCCTTTTCAATCCAGGATCGGTCGGTCGCGAATCAGTTCTTGGCCGAGCTGTCGGCTGCCGCGTCTTTCTTCGCCACAGTCGCCTTGGCTGGCGCAGCTTTCTTGGCCGGAGCCTTTTTCGCCGGAGCCTTGGCCGGAGCTTTCTTGGCCGCGGCGGCCTTGCCCTTGGCGGCTGAAGCCGGTTTCTTGGCTGCCGGAGCCGCTGCCGCAGGCTTGACGTCCTGGGCGGCGACCATGGTCGCCGGCACTGGAGCCGGAGCCGGGATGCTGTACTTGCTCAGCAAGGCCACCATAGTGTTCTGCGGAGTCAGGATGATTTCCATGCGACGGTTCAGCGCACGCCCTTCATTGCTGTCGTTGGCCGCACGTGGCATCACCGAACCCATGCCGCGCAGGATCAGGCGATCACGCTGCAGGCCGCTGAGGCGGAAGATCGCCGCGATGGACTGGGCACGTTGCTGGCTCAGGGACTGGGCAGCTTCGGTACCCAGGACGTTGTCACCATGGCCCAACACCAGTACTGCGGTTTGCGGGTCGGACTCGACTGCCTTGGCAACCTTGGAGAACGGGCCAAGGGTGATGGGCAGCAGCATTTCCGGACGCTTGGGATTGTAGAAACCGTCGATCGGGGCCACCACCACCAGCACGTTCTCGCGGCGTTCCAGCTTCAGCGAAGTGTCCTGGATAGCGGCGCGCAGACGCGGCTCATGGTCGTCGAGCCAGGCCTGGGTGATTTTCGGATCAGGCATCGGCACGGCCTTGACCGGCGGCTGGTCGGCATCCTTGGCCTTGTTCGAGCCGCCAAACGGCCACCACCAGTGGGTTTCCGCAGGAGGCGTCGGGTTGGTCGCGGCAGCGACGGCAGTCGCCAGGGGCACCGGCTTCTCGTCAGCCTTGGCAGCGGCAGGTGCTGCGGCCTTGGCGTCCTTGGCCGCCGCGGGAGCGGGCGCGCCGGTCGAAGCCTGGGCAGCGTCCTTCTCGGCCACCTTGTCCGAAGAACCGAACGACCACCAGTGGCCGCCATCTGCATCTTGTGGAGTTTGTGCGCAACCGGTGATGGTCAGGCAAAGGGCCAGGGCGAGGGACTTGTTAGATGACATTGGAGATCCACAAAATGAAGTAGTAGTTACAAGGGCCCTAGGGCCGTATAAACAGACGTTTCGAAAGCAGAAAAGCCACAGGGTTCCGACCTGGGGCTTTGCGCACGCATTCTACAGACAGCCGGCCAGAATCCGTACCAGCTTCTGGGCCCGCGGGTCCATCAGAACGTACGGGCCCAGGGTGTTGGTGACGAAACCGAAGGCGACATCATGCTCCGGATCGGCAAAGCCGACCGAGCCTCCTGCCCCCGGATGTCCGAAAGCCCTGGCACCGAGGCCGAACGTGGCGTTGGCGACATCCGGCTGGTCCAGCATGCAGCCCAGGCCGAAACGGGTCTGGGTCAGCAGGGTCCGGTCCATGCCCAGGCTGTGTTCGCGCGTCAATTCGTCGAGCATTTCGCCTTCCAGCAGGCTGCCATCGAGCAGGCCGCTGTAGAAGCCGGCCAGGCTGCGCGCATTGCCGTGTCCATTGGCTGCCGGCTGCTGCATGCGCCGCCATTCCGGTTTGTTGGTGCTGGTCATGATAGACGGCGGATTGGTGAATGCACGAGTGGTCATCGCCGTCGGCTCGCGCATGGTCACCTGCAGCAGCCGCTGGGCCGCCGCATCACCGACATTGCCCTTGCCCCGGGCGATGTGCGCCACCCGGTGGAATTCCTCATCCGGCAGGCCGACATGGAAATCCAGCCCCAACGGACGCGCGATCCGCGCGGCGATGGACTCGCCCGGCCCGCGGCCGTCAGCCCGGCGCAACAGCTCGCCGATCAGCCAGCCATAGGTGATCGCCGCATAGCCGTGGCCGTCACCGGGCGTCCACCAGGGCGCCTCGGCGGCCAGCGCATCGACCATCACCTGCCAGTCGTAGAGGGCTTCCGGTGCCAGCAGCTCGCGCAGGGCCGGCAGGCCGGCCTGATGGCAAAGCAGCTGGCGCAAGGTGATGTGCTCTTTCCCGGCGGCGGCGAACTCGGGCCAGTAACGGGCAACCGGCACGTCCAGCTGCAACTTGCCCTCGGCCACCAGTTGCAACGCAGCGACGGCGGTAAAGGTCTTGGTGCAGGAGAACAGGTTGGCAATGGTGTCACTGTGCCAAGCCTCGGCACCGTCCTTGTCGGCAGTGCCGGCCCAGAGATCGACCACGGTTTCCCCGCCGATCTGGATGCAGAGCGCGGCACCGCGCTCCTGGGGATCGTCGAAGAGGGCCGCGAACGCCTCGCGAACCGCCTCGAATTGAAGCTCGAAATGACCCTGAATCTGCACCCTTGAATTCCCCCGGGCAAACGCCTGACAAAGTGCGTGCATTGTTCCAGCGATTGTCGGGTTTGGGAACAGACAGGGGTCGAACGGTTCTCACACCCGCCCTGTAGGAAAAGACGCCACTGAGTCGGCCCAGGGCGTCTTATCGATCAGTGGCCGTTGCCCGAGTGTCCGCCGGCATGCCCGGCGGCACCCGAGCCGGCGCTGCCGGAGCGACCCTTGCCGCCACTGTCGTCGTGGTCGATGCCCTTGGCCGCCTTCTGCTGGGCGTCGACCTTGGCTTTCTCCGCGGCCTTGCCCAGCAGCTCGATGGCCTGCAGGTTGCTCTTGCGCACGCTCTCGACGAAGCCCTGGAACGGCACGTCGGTGATACCCACCAACCCGAAGTGACCGTTTTCACCATCGAGCAGGCGACCGGTCACCGGCTGATCGAGATACTGGAACCAGTGCACACCGACGATCGACGGCTCGCTCACCGCCTGCCTGATGAAGTTGGCGTAGGCCGGACCACGATCCTCTTCCTTCGCCACCTCGGTCACGCCGCCCCAGAACGGGCCACGATCACGCGAGCCGAAGTTGAATTCGGTGATCAGCACCGGCTTGTCCAGCGCCTTCAACTGGTCGAAGTCGTAGCCGTCGCGGGGTTGCAGGGTATAGAAGTTGAAGCTCAGCACATCGCAGTACTGGGCACAGGAGGCCACCGCCTCCGGTGTACTGACGGCAAAGCGTCCGCCCAGCAGCAGGTGATTGGGGGCGTGCCACTTCAGCGAATCGGAGATGGTCTTGAAGTAGGTATCGGCAAAGACCTTCTGGAAATACTTGAGGTCAGCCTCGATTTCCGGGTGCTCCGGGTTCGGCAGCGGCGCCTCGAAGCCCGGGTCCTCCATCTGCTCCCAGGTCGGGATATCCACACCCCAGGCCTTCGACAGCCCCTGCTGGTTGCGATACTTGTCGCGCAACTGCTTGAGGAACGCACGTTTGGCGGCCACGTCGGTGGTCAGGCGCAAGGTGCCATAGGCCAGCGCATAGCGGGATTTCGGATCGTCGCCGGGACCGGCCCAGGCCAGCTCGTTGTCGGCGAAATAGCCCACCAGCCACGGGTCGTCGCGATGATCGCGGGCAGCGATGGCGACTGCACGCTCGGTCGCCATGGCAAAGCGCGGGTCGAACGGGTCGGGCATACCGCCCCACCAGTCGTTGCCGGTGCTGATGCTGGCGTAGTCACCGACGATCGATAGCGGCAGGGTGTAAGGCACGCGATCGTTCAGGCCCAGGGCCGGATCGCTCCAGTTGCCGATGGTGTTGAAACCCCAGGCCTGCAGTCGGTCCAGAGTGTGCGTCTGCCAGCGTTTGGCATCGAAACCTTCGGCGCACGGCGGCTCCGGCTCACCCTCCTTGGGCTGGACGCAAGGCTTGCCATAGGTACGTTGCAGGTTGGCACCATAGAAGTCGAACCAGCGTCCACGGTTGAATCCACGTCCGGCGTTGGAGGCCAGGGCGACGCTGTTATCGCCCTGGCCGTAGTAGGCGGCCAGGGGCTCGCCGTCCCTGGGCAGGTCACCGAACATCCATTCACGCCCCTCGACATAGGTCTGCTGGTCGCTGGCGCTGACCGTATTGACCCCGAGGGAATAGAACGGATGGCCTTCCGGCGTCACCAGATACCAGCGCCCGTCATGCTTCTCGGTACGGAAAAAGCCCGTGGCGTCGAAGCCCGGGCCCTTGGTCCAGCCACCGAACTTGTCCAGGCCGTTGCGTTCACGCTCGGCCAGCCAGCCCTTGAGCTGTTGACCCTCGCGGTTGGCCGCACTCCTGAGTTGCTCATCGGACGTGACCTTCTCCGGCCACCTGGCGCGGTTCGACTGGCCGTAGCCATCGACCAGCGAGCTGTAGGCGGCCTTGATCACATCATCGCCGTTCTGCACGCCAAAGCGCTCCAGCAGGATGTTCTGCGCCACTTTCGGCTTGTCCATCGACAAGGTCACCGACACCACCTGCTTGCGGTCCAGCTCACCCACGCTGCTGGCCAGCAACACCCGCTGGCCATCCACGCTCAGGGGCATCGGTGGGCCGGCGCGCATGCCCTGGCTCAGCGGCGAAAAGGCCTGCAACGGCACCAGCAGGGTCTGTGCCGGGCCGGCCGGCAGGTCGACGCGACTGGTGAGGGTCTTGCCGTCGTTGCTCTGGATCGTCACGTTGAGCGTCAGCGCCCAGTCCATCGCACTCTGGATGCGCAGGCTCATCACCCCGGACTGCGACCAGTCCCACGCACCGCTCTGGGGCGTCAGACGCAGACTCGGTTGCGCCGTCGGGGTGAAGGTGACGCGACGCAGCACCTCGCCCTCAGCTGTCTGTTCGGCGTTGGATTGCGGCAGATCCGTACCATTGGTCACCACCTGCACCACATCGGCGGGGCGAACGAAGTTGAACAGGGTCTGCTGGCCCGCAGGCGCGGCCAGCAATGGCGCGGCGAACAGCAGAGCAAAAACGGTGGGCAGCGTACGGCGAATCATTTGAATCCAGTTCTCCCTATCGGCCAGTCAACGGCCTGCGTGGCGCCGGGCTCTGCACGAAAGCGGCTGGGCAGTTTCGTGCGGCCCTCGAAAGCGCCCTCCATAGACAACGAAATAGGCGATTTAACCTACGTCACATCAAGATATTTCACGCCGGAATGGTGGCAAGGCATTGAGGATAGCCTTCCCGTAGCGCTGAGTGACCAGGCGCCGGTCGAGCAAGGTGATGGTCCCCCGGTCCGCCTCGGTGCGCAGCAGCCGGCCACAGGCCTGCACCAGCTTGAGCGAGGCGTCCGGCACGGCGATCTCCATGAACGGATTGCCGCCACGGGCCTCGATCCACTCGGCCAGCGCCGCCTCGACCGGATCGTCCGGTACGGCGAACGGAATCTTGGCGATCACCACGTGTTCGCAATAGGCACCGGGCAGGTCGACCCCCTCGGCGAAGCTCGCCAGGCCGAACAGCACGCTGGAATCGCCAGCGTCGACCCGCGCCTTGTGCTTGTTGAGGGTTTCCTGCTTGGACAGGTTGCCCTGGATGAACACCTGGCGGCGCCAGTCGCGATCCAGGCCGTCGAACACGTCCTGCATCTGCTTGCGCGAGGAAAACAGCACCAGCGAACCGCGGGAGCCTTCGACCAGTTCCGGCAGGTCGCGGATGATCGCCGCGGTATGGGCGGCGGCATCACGGGGGTCGGCCTTGAGATCCGGCACCCGCAGCACGCCGGCATCGGCATGATGGAACGGGCTCGGTACCACTGCCGTCACCGCGGTCTTCGGCAGGCCTGCACGCATGCGGAAACGATCGAAGGTGCCCAGGGCGGTCAGGGTCGCCGAGGTCACCAGGGCGCCGTAGGCCACGTTCCACAGGTTACGGCGCAGCATGTCCGCAGCCAGGATCGGGCTGGCATTGACCTCGATGTCGAACAGCGCACCGCTTTCGGCCAGGGTCAGCCAACGCGCCATCGGCGGATTGTCCTCGGGGTCCTCGGTGGTGAACGCGGTCCACAGTTCCCAGTTGCCCTGGGCGCGGGACAGCAGGCTGCCGAACAGCGGATACCATTCCTCGGCCTGGCTGCTGGTGATGCCGATGCTGACCTCGCCGTCCATGCCTTCCTTGAGCAGGTCGGTCAGGCGGGTGAACAGGTCGTTGAGACGGGCGAAGCCCTTCTTCAGCTCGATGCCGATTTCCCGAAGGTGCTCGGGGATCACCCCACCGACAAAGCGATGGCGCGGCCGTTCGCGGCCCTCCATGTCCTCGCCGCTGCGGAAGTCGGCCAACTGCTCGCAGGCGCTGAACATGAACTGCTGCTGGGTCTTGATCTCCCGCGCCAGCTCCGGGACCTGTTCGATCCACTTGCCCAGGTCACCCGGCAGCGGGTGCTGGGCCAGCAGCTTGGTCAGGTTCTTGGCAGTCTGTTCCAGCCAGTCGGCGGTCGAACGCAGGCGGGTGTAGTGGGCGAAATGGCCGATGGCCTTGTCCGGCAGGTGATGGCCTTCGTCGAACACGTACAGGGTGTCACGCGGGTCCGGCAGCACCGCGCCGCCGCCAAGGGCAAGGTCGGCCAGCACCATGTCGTGGTTGGTGACGATCACGTCGACCTTGCCCATGCCCTCGCGGGCCTTGTAGAAGGCGCACTGGCCGAAGTTCGGGCAGTGGCGGGTGGTGCACTGGCTGTGGTCGGTGGTCAGCCGCGCCCAGTCGGCGTCCTCCAGGGCGGTGGGCCAGCTGTCGCGGTCGCCGTCCCATTTGTTGCCGGCCAGTTTCTCGATCATGCTGGTGAACAGCTTCTGACTGGCCTCATCGACCTCGATCTTGAAGCCTTCCTCCTCGAACAACTGGGCCGTGGCGGTTTGCGCATGGCCCTCCTGCAGCAGCATGTCGAGCTTGGACAGGCACATGTAGCGCCCACGGCCCTTGGCCAGGGCGAAGCTGAAATTCAGCCCGCTGCTGCGCATCAGGTCCGGCAGGTCCTTGTAGACGATCTGTTCCTGCAGCGCGACGGTCGCGGTGGCGATCACCAGGCGCTTGCCGGCGGCCTTGGCGGTGGGGATCGCGGCCAGGCTGTAGGCGACGGTCTTGCCGGTACCGGTGCCGGCCTCGACCGCCACCACCGCCGGCTCGCCGTCGCGACGGCCTTCGGCGTCGGTGTCGATATCGCCGAGAACCTTCGCCACTTCGGCGATCATCAGCCGCTGGCCATAACGCGGCTTGAGGCTCTTGGCTTCGAGGAAACGCGAGTAGGCGCCCTGGATCGTGGTTTTGAGTTCGGTGCTGATCATGATTCTTCGGGCGCGAAAAACGCTGGATAAATTTTCAGTGGTTCGAATGGCCGCTATCATACCCCGCTAATTCATCCCGCGCCGAACGGAGTGCCCGAATGACCGTTTTTGCTCTCGCCTACACCTTGCATCTGCTGGCGGCCCTGATCTGGGTCGGCGGCATGTTCTTCGCCTGGATGGTCCTGCGCCCGGCGGCCATGGCCGCACTGGAGGGGCCGGCCCGCCTGAAATTGTGGGTCCAGGTGTTTCAGCGGTTCTTCGTCTGGGTCTGGATCGCGGTGGCGGTTCTGCCGATCAGCGGGGTGGGCCTGCTGCAACTGCGCTTCAGCGGGTTCGAGACGGCGCCACGTTACGTGCAGATCATGATGGGGCTATACATCGTGATGTTGGCACTGTTTCTTCGTATCCAGTCGTTGCAGTTGCCGGAACTGCGCAAGGCGGTCGAAGCCGGGCAATGGGCCGAGGGAGCGGCGGTACTGGGAAGGATTCGGCGGCTGGTGGGCGTCAATCTGCTGATCGGCCTGGCGCTGGTGGCGATCGTCGCGGCGCGGCCGATGTTCTAGACGGGCTTGCAGGGGCGCCCGACCGGCGCCCCTCAGGCGTCCTAAAGCCGCTGGATGGTGACACTGCCCGCCTCGCCCTGGGGCCCTGGCTGCCCAGCCAGGCCAGGTCGGCCAGGCTTGCCAGCCGCCGTGTCATAAATGAAGCAGCCCTTGGACTTGCCACCCACCCCCGGGCGTCCCGCCGCTCCCGCCGGGCCACCGGCTCCGCCATCGACCTGAACCTTGATCTGTTCGGCCGGGTAGTCTCGCGGCAACTGCAGGTGGACCTGCGCCCCCGGCGCACCCTGGCGGCCATCTCCGCCATTGTCACCGTCCGAGCCGCGTCCGGCACTGCCCCAGGTGCAGCCCGGCTCCGCGCCGTTGGCCCCATCGAGCCCGACATAACCCGGAACGCCGGTCCCGCCACGGGCATCCACCGACAACAGCGGCCCTTTCAGCGCGTCGATCCGTACATTCAGGTTCCGCCCAGGCAAGGGCGCCTTCTGATAGGTACCCGGAGCACCGCGAGCGGTAATCTGGCTGCCACTGTCGAGTTCGGCGCGTACGGCCTTGAGCTCGAAAGCCTGCTCACTGGGCACGATGGCGATACGCGCCTCGCGTCCGAGGTGCAACTCACCCACTTCCAGACGGGTGATGCCCGCAGGAACCAGCAGGGTGCCGTTGTCGGCCACCTCCAGGCGTTCCAAGTGCAGGGAACTGGTATTGCCCGGCAGACGCAACACGGAATGGGACTCGACGCTGACGACCTGGGCGAACGCCAGGGGACTGCACAGCGCTGCCAGCAGACACAGACTACGCATGGCTTGCCTCCTCACGGGATGGCAGTGGCAGAACCTGCACGTGGAACATGCCGAATATCAGGATCTGCGCCCGATCACGCCAGGGATGGGCACGCTCGCGCAGGCTGCCGTCGAACAGCGCCACTTCCAGCAAATGAGTCAACAACAGCAGGCTCCCGGCCAGATTCACCAACAGGCGGAACGGACTGATCAGCGGGTTCACCAGGTTGACCAGCACCACCAGCCAGAACAGCAGCGTCAGGACTTTCCCCAACCCCCAAAGCACCTTCATACGCCCCTCTCGTGAATTTATTCTTTGGGCGCACAGTAACGGCTTGCACAGGCAATTTGCCAGTGGCCTGGAGAAATTATTCTCCAACGGTAGCTTTGCCCGCCGGTTCGACGAAATTCATCGATTCAGAGCGGCCTATCCACTAGTCTTTACAGTCCTGATTGAGGATTTTCGATGACCGAGAGCATTTCTTCCCGCACGCCCCAGCAAGCCCTGGCCGCACTCCTGGACCGCTATGCCCCGCAGACCCTGCTGCTGGTAGGCGCGAGCAGCTTTCCGGCGCTCGAGGCCTTCCAGGCGGCGCACCCGCAGACCCAGGTCGCCTTCGCCGGGCCGGGTGCCCTGCCGGCGGAACTGGCGGCACGACGCTTCGACCTGGCCCTGGTGCTCGACTGCCTCGAACACCTGCCCAAACGTGCCGGCCGGGAACTGCTCGGCGGTATCCGCAACCTCAATGCCAGCCGCATGGCGGTGCTGGTGGACATGCCGGCCGCCGACTGGCAGGACAGCGACTTCTTCGCCCTGGCCCTGCAGAGCAGCGAGCGCTTCCAGCGCGACCAGCAGGTACTGACCCTGTTCACCTACGACCTGCGCGAATACAAACAGGTCCCGGACTGGCTCAACGCCAAGTTCTGGGCCAACCCGGAAAACTTCGGCAAATACTGGTGGTGACTCCCGTGAGCGTATCCATTTGCCCCTGCGGCAGCGGCAACCTGCTGGACACCTGCTGCGGCCATTATCACGCCGGTCATCCGGCGCCCTGCGCCGAAGCGCTGATGCGCTCGCGCTACAGCGCCTACGTGCTGGGACTGGTCGATTACCTGGTGGCGACCACCCTGCCGATCCAGCAGGGCGGCCTGGACCGCCAGTCCATCGCCGAGTGGAGCGCGCAAAGCACCTGGCTGGGCCTGGAGGTGGAAGGTTCGGAGGTGTTCGGCGGCCAGCCCGAGCACGCCTTCGTGACCTTTACCGCCCGCTGGCATGACAACGGCGGCGAACACAGCCATCGCGAGCGCTCCGCCTTCGTACAGAATGCCGGACGCTGGTACTTCATCGACCCGACCGTGGCGCTCAAGGCCGGGCGCAACGACGCCTGCCCCTGCGGCAGCGGGCAGAAATACAAGAAGTGCTGTTCGAGCTACCTGGCCGGCTGAGGCCGCTCAACACAGTTTCAGGCGGGAGGTGTCCGGCACCGCAGGTGCGGCGGGTGCCGGGATCTGGCCCATGTCGCTGCCCACCGGCGCCACGCTGAACGCCGACAGGTCGAACACCGGCGCAGCCGGCACGGGCCTCGGGTCCTGCATATCGCTGCCGACCTCGGCCAGCGCATAGTCCGGTGCATCGACCTCACTGAACGCAGCCATGTAGGCATCACGTGGCACCACCCGGGCACGGCCGGCCGGCTCGGGCACAGCGCCCGGCTCGACCGCATCCACCTGCATCGCCTGTACCTCGACCCGCGCCCCGGCCCGCTCGATGGTCGAACGGTACTTTTCGGCAGCCGCCGCATCGAGGTTGTTCTTCAATACCAGCCGGCGCCCGGAGAACAGCCGTTCGATGCGCTGGGCATCGGCCTGGAACAAGCGCGCCAGGTTGCTGCGCACCTGCTCGGCGGGGGCACCGGGAAGCAGCTCGCCACTGAAGACAATCTCGTAAAGGCTCATGACCCTGCTCCTGTCCACCGGCTCGATCCGTTGCCGGCCGGTCTTGAGTATGGACCAGGAAGTTTTACCGCCACAACCGGCGGGTAGCCGGCTAGACTGGGCTTCGAGAGGAGGAAGCCATGCACCCAAGGACACTCGCTGCGTTCGCCCTGCTGGCCGCCCTGGCGCTGTCCGGCTGCACCTCCTGGCTCGATGCCGGGCCGCGGGACCCCGAGCTGAGCGTGGTCCGGGTGGAACTGGTCAAGGCCACGCTGCTGCAACAGAAGTTCAAGCTGCACTTTCGCCTCGACAACCCCAATGACAACACCCTGACCGTGCGTGCCCTGCATTATCGGATCTATCTGGACCAGTGGCTGCTGGCCGAAGGCGACTACGACCGCTGGATGACCGTGGAGCCCAACAGCCGGGCGTTTTTCGTGGTGCCGGTGCGAACCAACCTCTGGCAGTACATGAAACCGCTGGCCAAGCGCCTGGAAAAACTCGGCACGCCAATCCCCTATCGATTGGAAGGCACCCTGGAAACCGGATTATTCATCGGCTATGACGTGCACCTGGAGCACAAAGGCGAGATAATTCCCGGCGATCTTATTTCGGAGTAATTCCAGCATGACCCAGCAACCTCACGTCCATGGCCCTGATTGCAACCACGATCATGATCACGCGCACCACGATCACGGCCACGTTCACGGCCCGCACTGCAACCACGCGCACCAGGAGCCGGTCCGCAACGCCCTGAAGGACGTGGGCCGCAATGACCCGTGCCCATGCGGTAACGGCAAGAAATTCAAGAAGTGCCACGGCGCCTGAGACCCCGGGCATCGCTGTTGTGGGTGGCGGCCGGGCGGCATACCGCTGGCTGGCGATAGCATCCTCGCGAACGCTGCATCAAGGCGCGCAATGGCCGCCTTTGGCGGATAGCCAGCAGGCCGGCCCCACAGGTGATGCAGCTCGCCCCTCAGGCACGGATCAGTGCCACGGCCAAGCGGTTTGCACCTAGTCATCGCGCCGCTCGAACGCCAGCGTGACCTCCAGCCCGCCGCCCTCGCGATTGCGCAAGATCATCCGGCCACCATGGGCCGCCGCGATGGTATGGGCGATACTCAGCCCCAGGCCATAGCCGCCAGTTTTCGCATTGCGCGAGCCCTCGACCCGATAGAAAGGCTCCACCACCTGCTCCAGCAGCGCCTCGGGAACACCCGGGCCGCGATCACTGATGACGATCCGCAGTTGTTGCGACTCGTCCTCGATCCGCACCACCACCTCGCGACCATACCGCACCGCATTCTCCAGCAGGTTCTGCACGCAGCGCTTGAGGCTGCGGGCATAGCCGGGCAAGGGCCGTTGCGCCCAGCCCTCGACACGAATCGGCTCGCCGATATCTTCCAGGTCGGCCTGCAGGCTGCGCAGCAGAGCATTGATATCGATGTTCTGGCGTTCCTCGTTCACTTCCCCGCTGCTGACGAAGTCCAGGGTGCTGGAAACCATGTGTTCCATGTCCTCCAGGTCCGTGCGAAAGCGCTCCTTGACCTGGTTGTCCTCAAGCAGTTCGGTGCGCAGGCGCAGCCGGGTGATCGGCGAGCGCAGGTCATGGGAAATCGCCGCGAGGAAGCGGGTGCGCTCGGCGATGCTGGCGATCAGTTGCTGTTGCATGACGTTGAAGGCCTGGGCCGCGCGTCGCACCTCGGTCGGCCCGTCCAGTGGCAGCGGCGGTCGGCGGATGTCCCGGCCCAGCGCCTCGGCGGCCTTGGCCAGGGCGTTCAGCGGACGGATCGCCAGGCGCACCGCCAGCAGCGCAATGATCACCACCACGACGATCCGCAGCAGATAGATGCGCATCACGTAGTCGAACAGCAGGTCCAGCGGCGAAGTGCTGGTCCAGCCCTGTTCCTCCCTGGCTTCCACCAGCAGCCAGCGGCCATCCGGCAGGCGCAGGTCGATCAGGAAGCGGCCGATCGCCGGACGGGCACCGAACAGCGTGGACAGGCCGGCGATCTGCCCCTGCTGATCCACCACCGACAGTTGCAGCAGACGCAGGGTCTGCGAGTAACCGGTCTTCTCCGACAGCACCTTGTTCAGCAGCCGCTCGGTATCCAGGTCCTTTTCGCTCAGGCGGCTGGGGATACCACTGGCCTGCTCGCTCAAGGTCAGGTGGAAGTTCGGCGAGTCGATCAGCTCGATCAGGCTGTCCGCACGCTGCGGATCAAGATGCGATAGACGGACGATATTGGCCAGCCGGGTGGCGATCAGGCGGGTGGGAATCTCCAGCACCTGGCTGTGGCGCACGTCGTACCAGATGCTGCTGGTGAGGATCTGCGCCGCCAGCATGCCGGTCACCAGGATCAGCACCAGTCGACCGAACAGCGAACCCGGCCACCATCTCACGACTGGGGTTCCACATCGGTGGCGGTCAGCATGTAACCCTCGTTGCGCACCGTCTTGATCAGGCTCGGCTCCAGTTGCTGACGCAGGCGGCTGATGCACACGTCGATCGAACGGTCGAACGGCGTGCTGTCTTTTTCAAACACGTGGTTGAGCAGAAAATCCCGGCTCAACGGCCGGTTGGGATGCTGCAACAGCAGGCGCAGCACACGGAAATCGGTATTGCCCAGGCTGATCACCAGTCCCTGCGGAGACAGCAGTTGGCGGGCCCGGGTATCCAGTTGCCAGCCGGCGAAGCGAATGGTCGGCACATCGTCGATCCGCGCCCGCTCGGGAAAGCTCTGGGCCCTGCGCAACACCACCTTTATCCGCACCAGCAGCTCCCGGGGGTCGAACGGCTTGGGCAGGTAATCGTCGGCACCCAGTTCAAGGCCGAGGATCCGGTCCACCAGAGTGCCACGGGCGGTCAGCATGATCACCGGGATGTTGGAGGTCACCCGCAGTTCGCGGCACAGGCTCAGCCCATCCTCCCCCGGCAGCATCAGGTCGAGGACGATCAGGTCGATGACATTCAACTCCAGGCGCCGGCGCATCTCCTTGCCATCGCAGGCGGTAGAGGTCTGATAGCCGGCGTTGGTCAGGTACTCGGACAGCAACTGACGGATTTCCGGATCGTCATCGACGATCAACAGGTGATCTGGCTTGCTCATGAGGAAAGGTAGTATCCGAAAAAAGCTACGAGATAGCCGAAAGTTCTCGGCCTGTAGAAATGAAATGTAATGGAATGTGTTGAGAAGCGTTTGTATGCGGTTCCAATACAAAGAGCGCCCCGTCCGCCGAGGCGGGCTCTTTAGACTACCGAATCTAAATAAGATTGATTTTAATTTAGCACAGGTTGTCCCGCATGCCATCGTCGCCCCAACCCTCCGCCTCCCGTCTGCAACCCCTGTCCCTGCCCGGCACCCTGGCACCGGTGTTCGGTCTGGTGGCCATGGGCGCGCTGCACCCCGCCATGGCCCGGGAGACGGAAACCCCTGGCGTCCTGACCCTGCCGGACCTGAAGGTCGAGGGCGAGTACAATTCGCCGTTCAAGGTTGACCGCGCCAGCTCGGCCAAGCTCAGCCAGCCGCTGCTCGACACCCCGCAAAGCGTCACCGTGGTGCCGCAGCAGGTGCTCAAGGAGCAGAACGCCCAGACCCTGCAGGAAGTGCTGCGCAACGTACCCGGCATCACCTTCATGTCCGGCGAAGGCAACCTCGGCTGGGGCGACCTGTTCTCGATCCGCGGCTTCTCTTCGGAACAGAGCTTGACCGTCGACGGTGTACGCGATGCCGGCATGTCGACCCGTACCGACACCTTCAACCTGCAGCAGGCCGAAGTGTTCAAGGGCACCGGCGCCATCGAGTCGGGCATCGCGGCGGTCGGCGGCAGCGTCAACCTGGTCAGCAAGGAAGCCCACCTGGGCGACAGGAACAAGCTCTCGGTCGGCGTCGGCAGCGACAACTACCGCCGCCTCACTGCAGACCTCAACCATGAGTTGAACGACACCACCGCCGTGCGTATCAACCTGATGCGCCACTACAACCAGGTGGCCGAGCGCGACGATGTCGACTACGACCGCTGGGGCCTGGCCACGTCCCTGGGGATGGGCCTGGGCACGCCGACCCGGGTGCTCGTCGATCTGTTCTACCAGAAAGACGACAACACCCCGGACGGCGGCCTGCCGATCCAGCGCGGCACCCATGGCGACACCATGCCGGGAGTGAAACGCTCCAACTGGTACGGCGACTCCAGCCTCTATACCCAGCAGACCGAAACCCTGTCGCTGACCGCGCGCCTGGAGCATGATTTCGACAACGACGCCAAACTGAAGAACCAGATCCGCTGGGAACGCACCGACAACTTCGCGGTACTGTCGCCGGCGCGTTTCTTCGCCGCCAGCGCCAACGGCCAGAAAACCTGCACCGGTACCCGCTGCGCGACCCTGGGCTACACCGGCGTCGGGACGGTCGGCCAGGTACCCGGCTCGACGGTCAATGCCTACCCCGGCCATGTCGCCAATGGCGATACCGCCTACGGCATCCTGCGCGGCTCCGACTTCGGCCAGTCCAAGCGCTACACTATTCTCGACAACCAGACCGACTTCAGCTTCGGCTTCAACACCGGCAGCGTGTCCCACGCGGTGGTCAGCGGCCTTGAGCTGTACCACGAGACCTACGGTGGCCTGAAGCGCAACGCCGAAGTACCCGCCGGCGACATGTTCTTCGACATGGCCGATCCGCAGCACGACTTCGCCAGCACCTGGGTGACCAAGGGCGAAGGCGAACCACGCTCGATCATCGACAACGCCGGCCTCTACATCGGCGACACGGTGACCCTGAACGATCAGTGGCAGGTGCTCGGCTCGCTGCGCTACGACCACTGGCGCGCCCAGACCACACAGCGTGGCCAGGCCGATATCGACAGCAGCGACGGCGCCGTGAGCGGACGCGCCGGCGTGGTCTACAAGCCACTGCCCAACGGCAGCCTCTATGCCTCCTACAGCGAGGCGGCGGAACCATCGGCAATCGGCGCCTCGACCAACAACCAGATCTACGGCGCCTCGAGCACCACCCAGTACTCGCCGGCCAAGTCCAGGACCTACGAAATCGGTACCAAGTGGGACCTGCTCCACGACCAGGTGAACCTGACGGCCGCGCTGTTCCGCACCGAGCTGGAAAACTCCTGGGAATACCAGAGCGGCGAAACCGCACCGGTGCGGGCCCTGCCGGCCAAGCGCGTCGACGGCGTCGAACTCGGCCTGCAGGGCAACATCACCCCGCAATGGACCGTGTACAGCGGCTTCTCCGCCCTCAAGAGCGTACAGACCAAGGGTGCCAACAAAGGCGCCGAGGCCAAGAACGTTCCGGACCTGACCGCCAACCTGTGGACCACCTACCAGGTCACCGAGGACCTGAGCCTGAGCTACGGCGCCAACTACGTCGGCCGTCGGCGCTACAGCGACAACAAGTATGTCGGTGGCCTGAACAACAACAGCAGCTATGCCACCGGGCCGGCCGGGGTCTACGCGGTCTACGTGAAGGACGACGAAAAGGCACCGGGCTACTGGCTGCACAACCTGGCGGCGCAATACCGGATCAACTCGCAAACCCGGGTCAACCTGAACCTCAACAACGTGTTCAACACGTTCTACTACAGCCAGATCGGTGCCTCGCTGGACGGCTTCCAGCTGTACGGCATCCCCGGTGCCGGCCGCACGTTGACGGCGAGCGTCGACTATGAATTCTGAGGTCTCTACCCGCCGTTGTTCGACCGCTGAAGACAGCCTGCCGCCAGGCATGGATATGGCGATCCGGCGCCTGGGTGCGCAACACGCCGATGAACTGCCGCTGCGACAACCGAGCGGCGCTTACCACACCCCGTTGCGGCGCTGGAGTGACGTCTGATGCGCCGCCTGCCCCTGGAGAAATCGTGATGATCAAACCCCGTGCGCTGTTGCGCCTGAGTGCCCTGTTCACCGTTCTGCTGCTTGGCCCCGCGACGGCGGCCTCGGCCCATGAAGTCACCGACGTGCTGGGCCGCAAGGTGGATGTACCGGACCACGTCCAGCGCGTGGTGCTCGGTGAGGGCCGGCTGATTTCCGCCTTCGCCCTGCTCGACCGCGAGGCGCCGTTCCAGCGTATCGTCGGCTGGCAGAACGACCTGCGCCTGCTCGACCCGCACACCTATGCGGCCTATGCCGCCAGGTTCCCGAAGGTCAAGGACATCCCGTTGATCGGCCAGGCCTCGGAGCAGAGCGTCAGCGCCGAGGAAATCCTCAGCCTCAAGCCCGACCTGGCAGTGTTCAGCATCTCCGGCCACGGCCCGACCGAACACAGCCCGGTCGCCGATGTGCTGGCCAAGGCCGGTGTCGCAGTGCTGTTCGTCGACTTCCGGATCAACCCGATCAAGGGCACCCACGCCAGCCTCGACGCCCTCGGCCAGGCCCTCGGTCGCCAGGCGCAAGCCAAGGCCTACCTGGACTTCTACGACCAGCACCTGAAAGCCATCACCGACCAGGTCGGCAACCTGCCGGACAGCCAGCGGCCTAAAGTTTTCCTCGAACTGCTGGCCGGTGCCTGGCAGGCGCCGGGGCATACCACCGGCAAAAGCGGCATGGGTGAAGTAATCCGTACCGTCGGCGGCCTGAACATCGCCGAAGGCGTGGTGCCGGGTGCGCTCGGCGACATCAGCGTCGAGTACGCGCTCAAGGCCGATCCGGACCTGTATGTCGCCACTGGCAACCACAAGCCGGGCCTGGTCCTCGGTGCCGAGGTCGGCCAGAACGAAGCCCGCGCGGCCTTCGACACGGTGCTGGCGCGGCCCGAGTTCAAGAACCTGCGGGCGATCCGCACTGGCAATGCCCACGGCCTGTGGCATGACTTCTACAACTCGCCGTACAACCTGCTGGCGATCGAAGCTCTGGCCAAGTGGATTCACCCGGAGCTGTTCGCCCGGCTGAACCCGCAGGACACCCTGGATGCGATGAACAAACAGTTCCTCGACACCCCGCTCAAGGGTGCGTACTGGATCGACGCGCAAGCCAAGTAACCGCCTTGACCCCTGAGGAAAAGGGCCTCCCGGCCCCACACCGCCCTGGAGGAGCGGGTTTGCCCGCGAAGCTTTTGAAGGCCTCACTGGCCGCTTCGCGAGCAAGCCCGCTCCTACAAGGCGGTGAGACGATGCCTGGGCCCAACTGATCGTGATGACCACATCCCTGAACGCTTCGCCCCTGGACCTGGCCACGGCCAGCCAGGGTTATCGCCGTCTGCTGTTGCGCCGCCTGTGGTTATTGGTGCTACTGGGCGGCGCCCTGCTGTGCACGATGCTCGTCGACCTGGCCAGCGGTCCTTCCGGCATGGGCCTGGCCGCGCTGCTCGACGGCCTGCTGCACCCCGACCACCTGAGCCTGACCGACCAGGTGATCGTCTGGAACGTGCGCCTGCCCTACACCCTGATGGCCGTGCTGGTCGGCTGCGCACTGTCGCTGGCCGGGGCGGAAATGCAGGCGATCCTCAACAATCCGCTGGCCAGTCCGTTCACCCTCGGCGTGTCGTCGGCGGCAGCCCTGGGCGCCTCGCTGGTGATCGTGTTTCCGGTGACCACCGCCTGGCTGTCGAACAACACGGCGATCTCCCTCTCGGCCTTCGTCTTCGCCGCCGCCTCGGTGTTCCTGCTGCAGGCCATGTCGCGGCTGCGCGGCGCCGGGGTGGAGAGCCTGGTGCTGTTCGGCATCGCCCTGGTCTTCAGTTGCAACGCGGTGGTGGCGCTGCTGCAACTGGTCGCCACCGAGGACGTATTGCAACAGCTGATCTTCTGGACCCTGGGCAGCGTGACCCGGGCCAACTGGGACAAGCTGGGTATCCTGGCGCTGGTGATCGCCCTGGTCATGCCCTTCTCCTTCGCCGCCGCCCCGCGCCTGACCCTGCTGCGCATGGGCGAGGACCGTGCGATGAGCTTCGGTGTCGATGTGAAACGCCTGCGCTTCGCCTCGCTGCTGCGCATCAGCCTGCTGTCGGCGACGGCGGTGGCCTTTGTCGGCACCATCGGCTTCATCGGCCTGGTCGGCCCGCACATCGCCCGCATCCTGGTCGGCGAGGACCAGCGTTTCCTGCTGCCGGCCAGCGCCCTGGTCGGCGCCCTGCTGCTGTCGCTGTCGTCGATCGCCAGCAAGCTGATCATGCCCGGTGTGGTGGTGCCGGTGGGGATCGTCACCGCCCTGGTCGGCGTGCCGATCTTCGTCGTGCTGGTATTCAAGCGTGGGAGGCAACCATGAGCGAGCAAACACAAGGCCTGACGGTCGAACATGCGGTGATCGGCTACGGCCGCCGCCAGGTGGTCCGCGGCCTTAGCCTGCCGGCTTTGCAGCCGGGCACGCTGACCGCACTGATCGGCCCCAACGGGGCCGGCAAGTCGACCCTGCTGCGCGGCATCGCCGGCCTGGAAAGCATGAGCGGCGCGGTGCGCCTGAACGGCGAGGACCTGGCACGCCTGTCGGTGGCGGAACGCGCCCGGCGGGTCACCTACATGCCGCAGAACCTGCCACCGGGCCTGAGCCTGAGCGTGATGGAAAGCGTGGTCGCGGCCTTGCGCGTCGGCCGGCTGTCGCACCAGCAATGCCTGGATGAAGCCTTCGACGCCTTGCGGCGCATCGGTATCACCCATCTGGCCGACCAGTGGCTGAGCAGCCTGTCCGGGGGCCAGCGGCAACTGGTCAGCCTGGCGCAACTGATCGCCCGCCGGCCGCAGGTGATGCTGCTGGACGAGCCCACCAGTGCCCTGGACCTCAACTACCAGTTGAAGGTGATGGCCTGCGTGCAGTCGCTGGTGCGTGAACACCGCTTGATCGCCGTGGTGGTGCTGCACGACATCAACCTCGCCGCGCGGTATGCCGACAACCTCGCGGTCCTGCGCCAGGGGCAACTGTTCGCCAGCGGCGAGCCGCAGGCGATCCTCGATGCGCGCCTGTTCGCCGAGGTCTATGGCGTCGAGGCACGGATCGAGCGCTGCTCGCGACAGACCCTGCAGATACTGGTGGATGAGGCAATGGGCTGATCCCTCCTGCCGGGGCCTAGCGCTCCATCACCTCGGCCGCCGACACCACCGTCGCGTACTCGCCATGCAGGTTGCCCAGGGACATGGCATGCACCTCCTGGGCAGTGCGCATCTGGCCGAAAAAATCCGCCTTGTCGAAGGTGTAGCACGCATCCTCGACCACCCGGGTGGCGAAGCCAAGATTGCCCGCCGTACGTGCCGTCGCTTCCACCGAGTTGTGGGTCGCCACGCCGACGATCACAAGCTCACGGATTCCCGCAGCCTGCAAACGGGCTTGCAGCCCGGTGGCGCAAAAGGCATCCGGTACATCCTTCTGGATCAACCACTCCCCCGGCCACGGCCGAAACCGCTCCTGGAACTCGACGCCCGACTGACCGGGCCAGAACACCGATTCCGACGAACGGGAAAGATGCTGCACATGCACCACCGGCCAGCCCCGCTCGCGCCAGTGCTGCAGCAGTTCGGCGATCCGCTCCTCGGCTGCGGGATTGTTGCGTGGCCCGAGCCGCGGCTCAAGGATACCCTGCTGCTGGTCAATCACGATCAATGCCGCCCTGTCCATCGTCTTGTTCACTCCCCTTGCGCCAGGAACCGCCAGGATCGCACAAAACTGCAAAATAACCGCAGCCCCCGTCTTGCGCGGCCTGGTCCCGCTCACTAACGTAGCGCCTTTACTGACGCTACCCCCGCAGGAGCCTTGCCATGGCCTCGCCAGCCTACCCTCTCTTCTTCAAAAAATGTGGCGTCGCCGCCGCCGTGGCGGGCCTGCTCGGCCTGGCCGGCTGCCAATCCTGGAACGCCCGGGACAGCCTGCCGCCGACCTCCGGCGTGCAGCCGATCAAGGGCCTGGCACAGAACGTTTCGGTGCGCCGCAACAGCCTGGGCATGCCGCTGATCGAAAGCAGCAGCTTCCATGACGCCCTGTTCACCCTGGGTTATGTCCACGCCAGCGACCGTATCACCCAGATGGTCACCCTGCGCCTGCTGGCCCAGGGCCGCCTGGCCGAGATGAACGGCGCCCAGGCCCTGGATACCGACCGGTTCATGCGCGCGGTCAACCTGAAGAAAAGCGCCGGCGAGCTGTACAACGCCGCCTCGCCACGCCTCAAGCGTTTCTTCGAGGTCTACGCGCGGGGCGTCAACGCCTACCTGTTCCGCTACCGCGACAAGCTGCCGCCGGATCTGGCCAGCGCCGGCTACCTGCCCGAATACTGGAAGCCGGAAGATTCCGCACTGATTTTCTGCCTGCTGAGCTTCCAGCTGTCGGCCAACCTGCCGGAAGAGATCTCCTCGCTGGTCATCGCCCAGAAAGTCGGAATCGACAAACTCGCCTGGCTGACCCCGACCGCTCCCGACGAACCGCTGCCACAGGCCGAGGCGGACAAGCTCAAGGGCGTGGCCCTGAGCCAGATCGCCGGGCTGGCTGCGGTCGACAAGGCTTCGGCGCAAGTCAGCGCGCTGAACGGTTTCGGCGCCGGCACCTCGACCAACTGGGCCATCGCCCCGCAGCGCAGCCGCAGCGGCAAGAGCCTGCTGGCCGCCGATCTGCAGCAACCGACCAACGCCAGCGCCGCCTGGAACTACGTGCAGATCCGCGCGCCCAAGTACCAGGCCGCCGGCCTCTCGGTCGCCGGCCTGCCGGCCATCCTCAGCGGTTTCAACGGCAAGGTCGCCTGGAGCCTCGCGGCGGTACCGGGCGACAGCCAGGACCTGTTCCTCGAGAAGCTCAAGCGCCAGGGCAACGCCCTGTACTACGAAGCCGACGGCAAATGGCTGCCGGCGCTCGTGCGCAACGAAACCTACTTCATCAAGGGCCAGCGCTCGATCCGCGAGACCGTCTACGAAACCCGCCACGGCCCGCTGCTCAACAGCGCCCTGGGCGATGCACCGCTGGCCGGCGGTTATGGCCTGGCCCTGCAGACCGCGCCGCTCAAGGACGACAGGAGCCTCGACGCGTTCTTCGACCTGTCCCGCGCCCAGAACGCCGAGAAAGCCTCCGACGCCAGCCGGGAAATCCGCGCCATCGCCCTGAACATGATCTTCGCCGACGCCAGCAACATCGGCTGGCAGGTCACCGGCCGCTACCCGAACCGCCGCGAAGGCGAAGGCCTGTTGCCGTCGCCGGGCTGGGACAGCCGCTTCGACTGGGACGGTTATGCCGACGCGATGCTCCACCCCTACGACCAGACCCCGCCGCAAGGCTGGCTCGGCACCGCCAACCAGCGCACGGCGGCCAAAGGCTACGGCATGCAGTTGTCCAACTCCTGGTACTACCCGGAGCGTGGCGAACGCCTGGCGCAACTGGCCAGCGCCGGCAAGCAGGACAGCCGCAGCACCATCGCCATGCAGTACGACCAGAGCACCACCTTCGCCGACAAGCTGAAGCGGATGTTCGAGGCTCCGGGCATGGCCCAGCCCCTCAAGCAGGCCATCGACGCCCTGCCCGAGGCCGAACGCGCCAAGGCGCGGGAAGCCCTCAGCCGGCTGATGGCGTTCGATGGCAGGCTCAGCCCGGTTTCGGCCGACGCCGCGCTGTACGAGCTGTTCCTGCAGGAAAGCATGAAGCAGATCTTCCTCGACAAGCTCGGCCCGGAGAACGGCCCGGCATGGCAGGCCTTCATCGCCAACGGCCGGCTGTCCTACTCGGCCCAGGCCGATCACCTGCTGGGGCGCGAGGACAGCCCGTTCTGGGATGACAGCCGCACCCCGCAGAAGGAAGACAAGCCGGCGATCCTCGCCCGTAGCCTGGCGGCGGCGATCAGCGCCGGCGACAGCCAGTTGGGCGGCGACCGCAAGGCCTGGCAATGGGGCAAGCTGCACCGTCTCGAATGGAAGAACGCCAGCGGCCAGAGCCTGCGTGGCCCGGTTCAGGTCGGTGGCGATCACACCACCCTGAACACCACGGCCTACCTGTGGGGCGGTAGCGACTTCGAGACCATCCTGGCGCCGGCCGTGCGGATGATCGTCGACTTCGGCCAGCTCGAACCGATGACCGGCCAGCAGAGCCCGGGCCAGTCCGGCAACCCGGCCAGCCCGTACTACGCCAATGGCCTCGATGCCTGGCTGAAGGCCCAGTACGTCAGTTTCCCGATGCAGCCGCAGAACCTCGACAAGGCCTACGGCAGCAGTCGCCTGACCCTGACACCGGGCAAGTAGCGTCAGCCCTTCGCGGATGATATCGGGGTGCCGGATCGCCGGCCCCCCGGCTCATCCACGAGTACGTCCGCAGGGCCCCCTCGGGCTACCCGGCTCCCAAAGCCACTCACCCCAGGACCGGGGACGTTCTCACTTGCAGGATTTTTAGCACCAATAGAGTGCACCAGTTTTTTGCTGCCCGATTTCGGGCATGATGAGCTGGCTTGTAGCCATATTCCTACCTTTTGAAACGCTTGTTCGGGACTATGGTTCGGAAATTGCTACTTTTATCCGGTCATACGCGTTCCAGTAACAGTACTTAGTGCGCCACAAGCGCTCATTCTGGTCTTCAGGGATTAAATAATGAAAAAAGCATTGCTGACCCTTTCCGCACTGGCTCTCTGCATGGGCGCAGGCGTCGCCATGGCCAAGGAATACAAGGAACTGCGCTTCGGCGTGGACCCGTCCTACGCGCCCTTCGAATCCAAGGCCGCTGACGGCAGCCTGGTCGGCTTCGACATCGACCTGGGCAACGCCATCTGCGCCGAGCTGAAAGTCAAATGCAAATGGGTCGAAAGCGACTTCGACGGCATGATTCCAGGCCTCAATGCCAACAAGTTCGACGGTGTGATCTCGTCGATGACCGTGACCGAAACCCGCCAGAAAGCCATCGACTTCTCCAGCGAGCTGTTCTCCGGCCCGACCTCCCTGGTGTTCAAGAAAGGGGCGAACTACTCCACCCCCGAATCCCTCAAGGGCAAGACCGTGGGCTACGAGCAAGGCACCATCCAGGAAGCCTACGCCAAGGCCGTGCTGGACAAGGCCGGGGTAACCACCAAGGCCTACGCCAACCAGGACCAGGTCTACGCCGACCTGACCTCCGGTCGTCTCGACGCCTCGGTACAGGACATGCTCCAGGCCGAACTGGGCTTCCTGAAGTCGCCAGCCGGCGCCGGCTACGAAGTCAGCAAGGCGATCGACGATCCGCTGCTGCCATCGAAAACCGCGATCGGTATCAAAAAAGGTAACAAGGACCTCAAGGCTCTGTTGGACAAAGGTATCGAAGCGTTACACAAGGACGGCAAATACGCCGAAATCCAGAAGAAGCACTTTGGCGACCTGAATCTGTATAGCGGGAAGTGATCCCCTGGGCGCCCCCTGCAAAAGGGGGCGCTTTCTTGACGGCCAAAGGCACACGTTCATGTTCGACAACCTCCTGCACACCCTGGGGCTCTCCGCCTTCAGCTTGAAGGGCTTCGGCCCGATCCTGCTGCAAGGCACCTGGATGACCATCAAATTATCGATACTGTCGCTGCTGGTGAGCGTGCTGCTCGGCCTGCTCGGCGCCAGTGCCAAGCTTTCCAGCATCGGCCTGCTGCGCCTGCCGGCGCAGATCTACACCACGCTGATCCGCGGGGTACCCGACCTGGTACTGATGCTGCTGATCTTCTACAGCCTGCAAACCTGGCTCTCCAGCCTGACCGATGCGATGGACTGGGAATACATCGAGATCGACCCGTTCGCCGCCGGGGTCATTACCCTGGGTTTCATCTACGGCGCCTATTTCACCGAAACCTTCCGTGGCGCGATTCTCGCCGTGCCGCGCGGACAGCTCGAAGCCGCCACCGCCTACGGTCTCACCCGGGCCCAGCGCTTTCGCTTCGTGACCTTCCCGCAGATGATGCGCTTCGCCCTGCCGGGAATCGGCAATAACTGGATGGTGATCCTCAAGGCCACCGCGCTGGTTTCGATCATCGGCCTGGCCGATCTGGTCAAGGCCGCCCAGGATGCGGGCAAGAGCACCTATCAACTGTTCTACTTCCTGGTGCTCGCCGCCCTGATCTACCTGCTGATCACCAGTGCCTCGAACTATGTCCTGCGCTGGCTTGAACGGCGTTATGCCGCCGGTGCCCGGG
Source organism: Pseudomonas sp. Tof1 (assembly GCF_055390395.1). Classification (NCBI taxonomy): domain Bacteria; kingdom Pseudomonadati; phylum Pseudomonadota; class Gammaproteobacteria; order Pseudomonadales; family Pseudomonadaceae; genus Pseudomonas; species Pseudomonas sp. Tof1. The sequence continues at coordinate 5,652,530 of NZ_AP024344.1, forward strand.
AGGCCGTGCGATGATCGAACTGCTCGAACAATACTGGCGCCCGTTCCTCTACAGCGACGGCCAGCACATCACCGGCCTGGCCATGACCCTGTGGTTGCTCAGCGCCTCGATCTTCATCGGTTTCCTGCTGTCGATCCCGCTGTCGATCGCCCGGGTCTCGCCCAAGCGCCGCATCCGCTGGCCGGTGGAGTTCTACACCTACCTGTTCCGCGGTACGCCGCTGTATATCCAGTTGCTGATCTGCTACACCGGGATCTACAGCCTGGAGGCCGTACGCAACCAGCCGTTGCTCAACTCGTTCTTCCGCGATGCGATGAACTGCACCATCCTCGCCTTCGCCCTGAACACCTGCGCCTATACCACGGAGATCTTCGCCGGGGCGATCCGCAGCATGAACCATGGCGAGGTCGAGGCGGCCAAGGCCTATGGCCTCACCGGCTGGAAGCTCTACGCCTACGTGATCATGCCGTCGGCCCTGCGCCGCTCGCTGCCGTACTACAGCAACGAAGTGATCCTGATGCTGCACTCGACCACGGTGGCCTTCACCGCGACCATTCCCGATATCCTGAAGATCGCCCGGGACGCCAACTCGGCGACCTACATGACCTTCCAGTCGTTCGGCATCGCCGCGGTGATCTACCTGGCGATCACCTTCACCCTGGTCGGCCTGTTCCGGCTGGCCGAACGCCGCTGGCTGGCCTTCCTCGGCCCGGCCCACTAGGACTTGCCCATGCGTCATGTCACTCATGACCTGCTGGCGCCCGTACCGGGCACCGCACGTCAGATCCACAGTTTCCACTTCGGCCCGGAACAGGCCGAACGCAAGGTCTATATCCAGTCTTCGCTGCACGCCGACGAACTGCCCGGCATGCTGGTCGCCTGGCACCTCAAGCAGCGCCTGGCCGAGCTGGAGCAGGCCGGCCGCCTGCGGGGCGAGATCGTGCTGGTACCGGTGGCCAACCCGATCGGCCTGGAACAGGTGCTGATGGACGTGCCCCTGGGACGCTACGAGCTGGAAAGCGGGCAGAACTTCAACCGCTGGTTCGTCGACCTCAGCGAGGAGATCGGCAACCGCGTCGAGCCCCTGCTCAACGATGATCCGCGACACAACCTGTGGCTGATCCGGCGCGAACTGAAGACGGCGCTGGCGGCGGAGGTCCCGGCCACCCAACTGCAATCCCAGCGACTGGCACTGCAACGGATCGCCTGCGATGCCGACATGGTGCTCGACCTGCATTGCGACTTCGAGGCCGTCACCCACCTGTACACCACGCCCGAGGCCTGGCCGCAGGTCGAGCCGCTGGCCCGCTATATCGGTTCCGAGGCCAGCCTGCTGGCGACCGACTCCGGCGGCCAGTCCTTCGACGAGTGTTTCACCCTGCTCTGGTGGGACCTGCAGCAACGCTTCGGCGAGCGCTTCGCGATGCCCATGGGCAGCTTTTCGGTGACCGTCGAATTGCGCGGCCAGGGTGATGTCACCCACCCGCTGGCGAGCCAGGACTGCCAGGCGATCCTCGACTACCTGAGCCACTTCGGGGTGATCGAAGGCGAGATCGCGCCACTGCCGGCACTGCGTTATCCGGCGACGCCGCTGGCCGGGGTCGAACCGGTAGCCACGCCATTCGGCGGCCTGCTGGTATTCCATGCCCTGCCGGGCCAGCACCTGGCAGCCGGGCAACTGATCGCCGAAGTCATCGACCCGATCAGCGACCGGGTCACCCCTGTTCACAGCGCCACCGCGGGCCTGCTCTATGCCCGTTCGCTGCGCCGCATGGCGACCGCCGGCATGGTCATCGCCCATGTCGCCGGCCACGAAGCCTATCGCAGCGGCTATCTACTTTCTCCTTGAGGTACCCATGTACAAACTGACCATTGAAGGCCTGCACAAGAGCTATGGCAACCACGAGGTGCTCAAGGGCGTCTCGCTCAAGGCCAGGACGGGCGATGTGATCAGCCTGATCGGCGCCAGCGGTTCGGGCAAGAGCACCTTCCTGCGCTGCATCAACTTCCTGGAAACGCCCAACGACGGTGCCATGACCCTGGACGGCCAGGCGATCCGCATGGTCAGCGACCGAAACGGCATGCGCGTCGCCGACGAAGCCGAGTTGCAACGCATCCGTACCCGCCTGGCGATGGTGTTCCAGCACTTCAACCTGTGGAGCCACATGAGCGTGCTGGAAAACATCACCATGGCGCCGCGCCGGGTGCTGGGCGTCGATCGCAAGGAGGCCGAGGACCGGGCCCGCCGCTACCTGGACAAGGTCGGCCTGCCGGCGCGGGTCGCCGAGCAGTACCCGGCGTTTCTCTCCGGAGGCCAGCAACAGCGGGTGGCAATCGCCCGGGCGCTGGCGATGGAACCGGAAGTGATGCTGTTCGACGAACCGACCTCGGCGCTCGACCCGGAACTGGTGGGCGAAGTGCTGAAGGTGATCCAGGGGCTGGCCGAGGAAGGCCGGACGATGATCATGGTCACCCACGAAATGAGCTTTGCCCGCAAGGTATCGAGCCAGGTGCTGTTCCTGCACCAGGGGCTGGTGGAGGAGCAGGGAGCCCCCGAGGACGTGCTGGGCAACCCGCAGAGCGAGCGGCTGCGGCAGTTCCTCAGCGGTAACCTCAAGTAATTGCGCAAGGCCTGAGGGCCTGTTCGCGGGCAAGCCACGCTCCTACAGGGGTTGCTGCCATGCCCGGAATACGTGTACGGCGCAATACTGTAGGAGCGTGGCTTGCCCGCGAAGAGGCCATCACGCTCTGCCTCAGTTATGGGCGGCCTGCCATGGGTAGGCCAGCCACTTCTGCATGCGCTTGGCGAACCGCCCGCTTTCCATGTCCTGGTGCAGCCACTGGTCAACGTACTGTTTAAGCACGATGTCCCGCGGCAACAGCACCGCCTTCTCGGAAAAATCGAACGGCTGGTCCGGATGCACCGCGCATAACTGCGGGTGCAGCTTCTCCTGCAGGCGTGTCTCCACCGCGTCGGTCATCATCAGGTCGGCCTTGCCGTCGACGATCTGCTGGAAGATGGTGACGTTGTCGTCATGCACGACGATCCGCGCCTGTTTCAGGTTGGCCCGGGCGAATTTCTCGTTGGTGCCTCCCGGATTGACGATGGCCGTCACCTGCGGCTGGTCGATCTGTTCCAGGGTCTGGAAGGCCTGCTGGCGGGAGCACAGGGTGATCGGTGTCTTGCCATCACGCTGGTAAGGCTGTGAAAAAAATGCCTTTCTCTGGCGCTCCATGTTCACCGAGATGCCACTGATCGCCAGGTCGAAGTGGTCCGCCTGCAAATCGTTCATCAGCGTCGGCCAGGTCGTCGGCACCAACTGCAGCTTCGCCCCCATCGATTGCGCCAGCTCCTGTGCCAGCTCGATGTCCAGGCCGATGAAATGCTCGCCACTCTTGTAGCTGAAGGGCTTGTAGTCACCCGTGGTGCCGACTCGCAGTACACCCTGCTGGATGATCCGGTCGAGCCGACCGACCACCTGCACCGGCGCAGCACCCTGCGCCAGCTCGGCAGCCTCGGCCAACGGGGTGGCGACCAGGAGCGCCGACAGCAGGAGCCGGGAAAATCCCAGGGGAATGGAAAACGTCATGGGCAGCCCTTCTTATTGTCTGATATCCGTGAGTGCGCGTTGATGGCACTGGCGCAGACTACCTGCAAGGACTGAAACAGGCGACCCCTGGACGGCACGCGGCCGTCCAGTCGGGCACGGATCAGGCCACCGGCGCCGGTGGTGGCTCGTCGGGCAGCACCGGTTCACCCGGTTCGGTGGGCTGTTCGTTGGGGGTATCGGGATCCGGCTGGCCGGGAATACCACCGGAAAGGCTCTGTGGATGGGCGAGCAATGACCAGGCCAGCAGGCCCACTTGATTGGGTTCCAGTCTTGCCAGTTCGGCACTGATGCTTGGATCGATCTTCATGGGTGACTCCTGGGCGAAATGACCCGGCCAGCCTTGCGCCAACCAGGGCGGTACACTCTGTAGAGTGCACCGGCGCCCAGGAATTCCCTCGGACTTGCCGCCCTTCGTCAGGTGCGCGGCAGGGTCACGCCACGCTGGCCCTGATACTTGCCGCCGCGGTCCTTGTAGGAGACTTCGCACTCCTCGTCGGACTCCAGGAACAGCATCTGCGCCACGCCTTCATTGGCGTAGATCTTCGCCGGCAGGGTGGTGGTGTTGGAGAACTCGAGGGTCACGTGGCCTTCCCACTCCGGTTCCAGCGGGGTCACGTTGACGATGATCCCGCAGCGCGCGTAGGTGCTCTTGCCCAGGCAGATGGTCAGCACGTTGCGTGGAATGCGGAAGTACTCGACGGTACGGGCCAGGGCGAAGGAGTTCGGCGGAATGATGCAGACATCGCTCTTGATATCGACGAAGCTGCCGGCATCGAAGTTCTTCGGATCGACGGTCGCCGAGTTGATGTTGGTGAACACCTTGAACTCGTCGGCGCAACGCACGTCGTAGCCATAGCTCGACACGCCGAAGGAAATCAGCCGATCGGCGCCTTCGCCACGCATCTGGCGCTCGACGAAGGGTTCGATCATGCCGTGCTCTTGCGCCATGCGGCGAATCCACTTGTCCGATTTGATGCTCATGGCGGGTGTCCTGAATAGCGAGGTGGAGAAATTCTGCCCGGCATCTTACCGGGGCGCATCGCCCGGTTCAAAGTCCGGGGCTCGATTTGCCACAAAATAGCTAACCCGGATCACCCCGCCAAACCCCGCAAAAACCTTTGTGGCGGGCGCCTGCTGGCCGGCCGGGACACCGTCAGTCACGAAATAGGCGAAACCTTGGCAAAGACCATTGGCACGTTCTGGAAAAAGGGTTAAGGTGGCATCACTGTGCTGCTTGTGTCACTGAGAATCTCTCCACGATGTTGAATTTCGATCCAACCATCTCCAAGAATTTTTCCTGCTCTTTGCACTCAGTCTCGGCCAGGGCGTTTCCTGAGCCGCAGTTAACTTTGTCCAAGGAGACATCAAATGTCTAACCGCCAAACCGGTACCGTCAAGTGGTTCAACGATGAAAAAGGCTTCGGCTTCATCACCCCACAATCCGGTGACGACCTGTTCGTACACTTCAAAGCTATCAAGGCTGACGGTTTCAAGACCCTGAAAGAAGGCCAGCAGGTTTCTTTCGTCGCTACCCGCGGCCAGAAAGGCATGCAAGCTGAAGAAGTAGAAGTTATCTAACTTCTGTTGATTCAGTAGAAAGCCCCGCTCTCTGACGAGATGCGGGGCTTTTTTGTGCCCGGATGTTTTCCCGGGCCGCGCCGAAGGTTGCTTGTACTGGGCGGACAGCCCGGCACAAGCAACCCTACCGGTCAGTCGTCGCTGATGGTGATGTTCGGCAACGCCTGGCTTGCCGCTTCCTGCAGCACGATCCGCGCGCCCACATGGCGCGCCAGTTCCTGATAGACCATGGCGATCTGCCCATCCGGCTCGGCCGCCACGGTCGGCTTGCCGCCGTCGGCCTGCTCGCGGATGACCATCGACAACGGCAGCGAGGCCAGCAACTCGACGCCGTACTGCGAAGCCAGCTTCTCGCCACCGCCCTCGCCGAACAGGTGCTCGGCATGGCCACAGTTCGAGCAGATGTGCACCGCCATGTTTTCCACCACACCCAGCACCGGAATGTTCACCTTGCGGAACATCTCCACGCCCTTCTTCGCATCGAGCAGAGCCAGGTCCTGCGGAGTGGTGACGATCACCGAGCCGGCCACCGGGACCTTCTGCGCCAGGGTCAGCTGGATATCGCCGGTGCCCGGCGGCATGTCGATCACCAGGTAGTCCAGGTTGCCCCAGTCGGTCTGGGTCACCAGTTGCAGCAGGGCGCCGGAGACCATCGGCCCACGCCAGACCATCGGCGTGTTGTCATCGGTCAGGAAGGCCATGGACATGACTTCCACGCCCAGCGATTCGATCGGCACGAACCACTTCTGCTCCTTGATTTTCGGCCGGGTGCCTTCGGCGATCCCGAACATCACGCCCTGGCTCGGGCCGTAGATATCCGCATCGAGAATTCCCACCCGGGCCCCTTCGCGGGCCAGCGCCAGGGCCAGGTTGGCGGCGGTGGTCGACTTGCCCACCCCGCCCTTGCCGGACGCCACCGCCACCACGTTCTTCACGTTGGCCAGCCCCGGGATCTGCGCCTGGGCCTTGTGGGCGGCAATCACGCAGTCGATCTCGACCCTGGCCGAGGCCACGCCGTCCAGGCCTTCGATAGCCAGTTGCAGCATCTGTGCCCAGCCGTTCTTGAACAGCCCGGCGGCATAACCCAGTTCGAGGCGGACGCTGACTCGGTCGGCCTGGATGTCGATGGCCTTCACGCACCCGGCGCTGAGCGGGTCCTGATTCAGATAAGGATCGGTGTACTGGCGAAGGACGGCCTCCACCGCTGCGCGATTGACTGCGCTCATGGGCAACTCCCGAAAAAGGCTGAGTGAAACAGACGGCTATCGTAACCGTTCTGGGCCGATGCGACATGCCAGACATTGATTTGTCGCGACTACGAGGGGGAAACCGCCACAGGTGAAATATATTTCCCGGCGCTTTATAGTGTCCGGTCTCCGTTTCACTTCAAGTAGCCGAGCCCCATGTCCGAGCCACGCCAGATTCTCGTCACCAGCGCCCTGCCCTATGCCAATGGTTCCATCCACCTCGGCCACATGGTCGAGTATGTCCAGACCGACATGTGGGTGCGTTTCCAGAAGCACCGCGGCAACCAATGCATCTATGTCTGCGCTGACGACGCCCATGGCTCGGCCATCATGCTGCGTGCCGAGAAGGAAGGCATCACGCCGGAACAGCTGATCGCCAACGTCCAGCTCGAACACAGCAGCGACTTCGCCGACTTCCTGGTCGACTTCGACAACTTCCACTCGACCCACGCCGAGGAGAACCGCGAGCTGTCGACGCAGATCTACCTGCGCCTGCGCGACGCGGGGCACATCGCCAACCGGGCGATCACCCAGTATTTCGACCCGGAAAAGCAGATGTTCCTGGCCGACCGCTTCATCAAGGGCACCTGCCCGAAATGCGGCACCGAGGACCAGTATGGCGACAACTGCGAAAAATGCGGCGCCACCTACGCCCCGACCGACCTGAAGGATCCGAAGTCGGCGATTTCCGGCGCCACGCCGGTACTGAAGGAATCCCAGCACTTCTTCTTCAAGCTGCCGGACTTCCAGGCCATGCTGCAAGGCTGGACCCGCAGCGGCACGCTGCAGGATGCCGTGGCGAACAAGATCGCCGAATGGCTGGACAGCGGCCTGCAGGAGTGGGACATCTCCCGCGACGCGCCATACTTCGGCTTCGAGATCCCGGATGAGCCGGGCAAGTACTTCTACGTGTGGCTGGACGCACCGATCGGCTACATGGCCAGCTTCAAGAATCTCTGCGCCCGCCGTCCGGAACTGGACTTCGACGCGTTCTGGGGCAAGGACTCCAAGGCCGAGCTGTACCACTTCATCGGCAAGGACATCGTCAACTTCCACGCCCTGTTCTGGCCGGCGATGCTCGAAGGCGCGGGCTACCGCAAGCCTACCGGGATCAACGTGCACGGCTACCTGACCGTCAACGGCCAGAAGATGTCCAAGTCCCGCGGCACCTTCATCAAGGCCCGGACCTACCTCGACCACCTGTCGCCCGAGTACCTGCGCTACTACTACGCGTCCAAGCTGGGCAAGGGCGTCGACGACCTCGACCTGAACCTCGACGACTTCGTGCAGAAGGTCAACTCGGACCTGGTCGGCAAGGTGGTGAACATCGCCAGCCGTTGCGCCGGTTTCATCCACAAGGGCAACGCCGGTGTGCTGGTCGCGGGCGATGCCGCTCCCGAGCTGACCGAGGCCTTCCGCGCTGCGGCCCCGAGCATCGCCGATGCCTACGAGAGCCGCGACTTCGCCCGCGCCATGCGCGAGATCATGGCCCTGGCCGACCGCGCCAACGCCTGGATCGCCGACAAGGCGCCATGGGCCCTGGCCAAGCAGGAAGGCAAGCAGGATGAAGTCCAGGCCGTCTGCGCCGCGGGTATCAACCTGTTCCGCCAGTTGATCATCTTCCTCAAGCCGGTGCTGCCGCTGCTGGCCGCCGATGCCGAGGCGTTCCTCAACGTCCCGCCGCTGACCTGGAACGATCACGCCAACCTGCTGGCCAACCATCAACTGAACGCGTTCAAGCCGTTGATGACCCGTATCGACCCGGCAAAAGTGCAGGCGATGACCGACGCTTCGAAGGAAGATCTCGCCGCCAGCCAGACCGACACGGGCAGCGCCGCGCCGAAGGGCAACGGCGAACTGGCCAAGGACCCGCTGTCGCCGGAGATCGAATTCGACACGTTCGCCGCAGTCGACCTGCGCGTCGCGCTGATCGTCAAGGCCGAGGCGGTCGAGGGTGCGGACAAGCTGCTGCGCCTGACCCTGGACATCGGTGACGAACAGCGCAACGTGTTCTCCGGAATCAAGAGCGCCTACCCGAATCCGGCCGAGCTGGAAGGTCGCCTGACCATGATGATCGCCAACCTCAAGCCGCGCAAAATGCGTTTCGGCATCTCCGAGGGCATGGTCATGGCCGCAGGCCCCGGCGGCGAGGAAATCTACCTGCTGAGCCCGGACAGCGGTGCCAAGCCTGGCCAGCGGATCAAGTAACGCTGTCCTGCCTGACCTCGCGGGCCACGATCTTCGTGGCCCGCGACGTTTCATAGCTAGTACGGCCCGTTCGCTTGCCGGATAATTCACGCCATACGCTTGCCCGGCAAGATCAATGACCGACCTCCTTCTCACACTCGTCAGCGCCGCCCTGATCAACAACGTCGTGTTGCACTGGCCGCTGGGCGTCGATCCGTTGCTGCAGGACACCCGGGGCGAGCGCCGCCGGCTGCATGCCCTGGGCATCGCCACCACCTGGGTGATGCTGGTCGCCACCCTGCTGAACCATGGCCTCTATCACCTGGTATTGCTGCCGCTGCAGTTGGGCGCCTTGCAAGTATTGGTGTTCCTGCCCGTCAGCTTCGCCCTGATCGGCCCGAGCCTGAAGCTGCTGGCGCGCTGGCTGCCCGACCTGCCGTTCGAACGGCTGTGGCCGCTGCTGCTGACCAACGCCGGCATTCTCGGCGTGGCCCTGATCGCCACGCAGGACGACCACGGCCCAGGGCAGGCGGCGCTGTCGAGCCTGGGTGGCGGCCTGGGTTTCTGGCTGGTCCTGGTCCTGTTCCACGACCTGCGCCGGCGTACCTATCATGAAGAAGTGCCCCTGCCGTTTCGCGGGCTGCCGATCGAACTGATCAGCGCCGGCCTCATGGCCCTGGCCTTTCTCGGTTTCAACGGACTGTTCAAGTCATGAGTCTGATTCAACACATCGACGCGCTGCTGCCGCAGACCCAATGCGGCAAATGCGGCCACCAGGGCTGCAAACCCTACGCCGAAGGCATCGCCAACGGTGAAGCGATCAACAAGTGCCCGCCGGGCGGCAGTGAAACCATCGCCGCCCTGGCCAGCCTGTTGCGCGTACCGGTCCTGGAACTGGATACGGAACGCGGCACCGCACCGGCCCAGGTCGCGTTCATCCGCGAAGCCGAGTGCATCGGCTGCACCAAGTGCATCCAGGCCTGCCCGGTGGACGCCATCGTCGGTGCCGCCAAGCTGATGCACACGGTCATCCTCGACGAATGCACCGGTTGCGATCTGTGCGTGGCGCCCTGTCCGGTGGACTGCATCGAAATGCGCCCGCTGCCGGCCAATGTCGTCCCCATTATCGGCGGGTTGGCCCATGACGCCGGGCAACAGCAGGCTCGCAGCGAAAAACGCGCCCGCGCCCGGCGCCGCTTCGACCGGCACAACGCCCGGCTGCAGGGCGAGGAACAACGACGCAATGCCGAGCGCCAGGCCAGGGCGGCGCGCCCGGCGCAAACCGACCACACGGCGAACGATCCGGTCAAGGCCGCCCTGGAACGGGTCAAGGCGCAAAAGGCCCTGGACTCCGATGCCGCGCTGAAAAAGGCCAGGATCGACGTGGCCATGAGCCGTGCGCAATTGAACAAATCCCTGAAGGCCTTCGGCCATCCACCGACTGCCGAGCAGGCCGCACAACTGGTGGTGCTGCAGCAACAGTTCGAAGCCGCGGAGCTGGCCCTTGCCCGCCTGGAAAGCGCCGCTCCCGCCACCCCGGCGCCCGCGATGCCCCAGGATGCCGAACTCAAGCGCGCCAAGATCCAGTTGGCCATGCGCCGCGCCGAGCTGAAGAAGGCCGAGGCGAATGCGGCGCCAGCCGAGCAGGTCGCCCTCCTCAGCGCCGCGCTCGCACAGGCCGAGCGCGACCTGCATGCCGCCGAGGATGCCTCCGGGAAGCCCGCCCCCGATCTGGTTCGTATCGAAAAAAGGCCGATCGATCAGCAGCTCAGGGCCCTTAAAACTGAACTGGCCTATGCCCGTGCCGAACTTGGCAAACTGCAGCGCCGCCCTGATACCTCGGCACAGGCGCTGAGTGACGCCCAACGCAGGCTCGAGGAGGCCCAGCGCCAGGTCAATGCCCATGTTGCGCCCTGACCAGCCGGACAGGCGCATCCGGCAGGCCATGCAGTGGGTGCTGCTCGCCACGTTGCCCGGCGCGCTGGTGCTGTTCGGGCTGTATGGCTGGGGCGTGCCGATCAATCTGCTGCTGTGCGCGAGCACCGCACTGCTGACCGAAGCCGCTGTGCTGCGGCTGCGCGCACGTCCGCTAAGGCCCGCGTTGCAGGACGGCAGCGCGCTGGTCAGCGCCACCCTTCTCGGCCTGGCGCTGCCACCCTACGCGCCGTGGTGGCTGGCGGTGTTCGCCAGCGCTGGCGCCCTGCTGGCGGGCAAGCACCTGTACGGCGGCATCGGCAGGAATCCCTTCAACCCGGCGATGCTCGGTTATGCACTGGCGCTGGTGAGTTTCCCGCAGCCGATGACACACTGGCCGGCGCCCCATGGCCTGGACCTGCTCGGCGGCCTGCAGCAGGTATTCGGCCTGCATCTGCCCGGCCAGCCCGACGCCTGGGCCCAGGCGACCGCCCTCGACAGCCTGCGGCTCAATAAAAGCCTGACCATGGAAGAACTGTTCGCCAGCCATGCCGCTTTCGGCCGTTGGGGCGGCAAGGGCACCGAGTGGGTCAACCTGGCCTTTCTCGCCGGCGGCCTGTTGCTGTTGAAACAGAAGGTTTTCAGTTGGCATGCCCCGGTCGGGATGCTGGCGGGTCTGTTCCTCGCCAGCCTGATCGGCTGGAACGGCAGCGGTTCGGATTCCAACGGCTCGCCGCTGTTTCACCTGTTGAGCGGCGCGACCATGCTCGCAGCCTTCTTCATCGTCACCGAACCGGTCTCAGGCCCTTCTGGTGCCAGGGCCCGCCTGCTGTTTGGTGCCGGGGTCGGGCTGCTCACCTACCTTATCCGCACCTGGGGTGCATACCCCGATGGCGTGGCCTTCGCCGTGCTGTTGATGAACCTGGCGGTGCCGGCTGTGGAGCGCTGGTCGGTCCCTCGTGACGAGCGCAGCACGCCATGAACAGAACCGGCTCGCTGGTGATGGTGGTCGCCCTGGCAGCGCTGCTTGCGGGCCTGGTCTGGGATCTGCAGCGACAGGTGACACCGCGCATCCAGGCGCAGCAACTGGCAGTCCAGACGCGAGCGCTGTCCCAGGTGCTCCCGCCCGGTGAATACGAGCGCCAGTCGCTGGCATTGGAGGCCAGTGAGCTGGCCCATAGCAGCCTGACTCAAGGCTATCGGATGCGGCTGCACGGAAAGCCGGTGGCCATCGTGCTCCAGAGCAGAACCCGGGGTTACGGCGGGCCGCTCGAATTGCTGGTCGGTATCGACACGAACGGCAGACTGCTGGGCGTGAAAACCCTGTCGCAGCGGGAAACGCCCGGGCTGGGTGCCAGGATCGCCGAGGACGGCGGCGCCTGGCTGGGCACCTTTCTCGGCAAGTCACGCACGGATACTCCCGACACGGCGTGGAAGCTGAAAAGGGACGGTGGCCAGTTCGACCAGATGGCCGGTGCCACGATCACCTCGCGGGCGGCGGTCGATGCGACCCATGACGCCCTGCGCTACTTCGACGAGCACCGCGGGCAACTGCTGGGAGAGCCGGACCAATGAATAGAAGCACACTGCTGCCCGGCTCATTGATGCTCGCCCCCCTGCTCGGAGCCAGCGACTCGCTGATCAAGGCCGCGTCCCTGTGGCTGGCAAGTCTGCTGGTGGCCGTACTCTATGGCGCATCGAGCCGCGCCCTGAAACCCTGGCTCAATCCAGCCCTGGCGTGGCCGGCGCAGACCCTGCTCGCCGCTGCCAGCGCCAGCCTGGTCTCGCTGGGACTGCAGGTCTGGTCCTGGGAATTGCAGCAGGCCCTTGGCTTCTACCTGGCCCTGCTTGGCGTGCAATGCCTGGCGCTGGAACATCTGGGCTTTTTCCGCGCAGGCGGGTTGAGAGAGAATGTTCATCTGTTCGCCGGCTTCGGCGCCCTGTCGATCTGCCTGGGGCTGCTGCGCGAACTGCTGGCGGACGGCACGCTGTTCGCCCACCTGCAATGGTGGATCGGCTCGGCGCCCCCAGAGCCTGTCAGGGTATTCGCCGCAGCGAGCGGCTTGCGCCTGGCCGGGCTGATGCCAGGGGCGTTTCTCCTGCTCGGTCTGCTGCTGGCCCTGAAACAAGCCTGGACCCTGCGTTCAACCTCACACCGAGTGCTTCCAAGGAAATGACTGCCCCATGAATGCCGCCAAACGCCTGGAAATTTTCCGTCGGCTCCACGAAGACAATCCGGAACCCAAGACCGAACTGGCGTACTCGTCACCGTTCGAGTTGCTGATTGCCGTGATTCTTTCCGCCCAGGCCACCGACGTCGGCGTGAACAAGGCGACGGCACGGCTGTACCCGGTCGCCAACACCCCCGAAGCGATCTACGCGCTGGGGGTCGAAGGGCTGTCCGAGTACATCAAGACCATCGGCCTGTATAACAGCAAGGCAAAAAACGTCATCGAAACCTGCCGACGGCTGATCGAGCTGCATGGCAGCGAGGTGCCGCAAACCCGTGAAGCCCTGGAGGCATTACCCGGGGTTGGCCGCAAGACCGCCAACGTGGTGCTCAATACCGCCTTCCGGCAGCCGACCATGGCGGTCGACACGCATATTTTCCGGGTCAGCAACCGCACGGGGCTGGCACCCGGGAAGAACGTGCTGGAAGTGGAAAAACAATTGATGAAATTCGTGCCTAAACAGTACCTGCTCGACTCCCATCATTGGCTGATCCTGCTCGGCCGCTACGTTTGCCAGGCCCGAAAGCCGCGCTGTGGCAGTTGCCGAATCGAGGATCTGTGCGAATACAAGCACAAGACATCCGACGATTGAGCCTCCATTACTATTATTGATAAGTCGATTGAAAAAATCTTTTTTACCCGATCGTTAATTATCGATATAAGGAGCGCCAACGGCAGTCTTAGCCCGGAGTTGACTTTATGAGTACCGATAAAGAAGCGCTGGATATAGAGGACGACCTGATGCAGGTCGATCCGGACGAAACGGAGCCTCAAGTAGAGGTGGCGAAGACCAATCTGAGCAAGCGTCGTACCATCGACAACCTGCTGGAAGAACGCCGCCTGCAAAAGCAGCTGGCTGATTACGATTTCGACCTGTAGTAACGTGCCCCTCCCATCAAAAGCCTCCTGTTCGGAGGCTTTTGGCTATGACGACAGGCGTGCCGTTCCGCCCTCATCACTCCGACCTTGCCAACGCCTCCCCCACACTGCCGGAACGGCGCTCAAACCAGACCATTACGCTGGGCGAGTTCGATCAGGTCGACCAGGGAACGGGCATTGAGCTTCAACAGCAGACGTGTCTTGTAGGTACTCACGGTCTTGTTGCTCAGGAACATGCCATCGGCGATTTCCTTGTTGCTCTTTCCCCTGGCCAGTTGTTGCAGCACCATCATCTCGCGGCCGGACAACCGGTTGACCATATCCGCCTCACTGGCATTGCCCATGCTGGAACGCACGGTATGCAATGCCTGGTTGGGGAAATAACTGTAGCCGGATAGAACGGCCTTGATGGCGCTGAGCATCTCGGTCAGGTCCTGCTGCTTGCACACGTAACCGGCAGCTCCCGCCTGCATGCAACGCATGGAGAAATGACCGGGAGCCTGCGAAGTCAACACCAGCACCTTGAAAGAGAGCCCCATGGAAGTTAGACGGGCAATCACTTCAAGCCCATCCAGCTTGGGAATTCCTATATCGAGTATAACTATGTCCGGCGTATGCTCTCGCGCCAGTTGCAAGGCGTCCACGCCGTTATCCGTCTCCGCGATGACTTCGTATCCATGCCGTTCCATCAGCATACGTACGGCAAGACGAATGACGGGATGATCATCCACGATCAGCACTTTATTCATGGGCAAGTCCAAATTTCGCTGTTCGAATTTTCAGAATCAGCACAATAGCCTAGTCACAACCTCCTGGGCATAGCACCTACCCCAGGCAGTATCAGCCAAAGACCTTCCCTACAAACAACAAGGAATTGCCCTACAAAAAAAGCACCACAAGAAAAGTACCGTTTTCAGGAACGAGGTGATGACACCCCCATTCGGAGATTCTGCGCTACAAGCCCCTGGCTCGCTGCATGGATATCGCCTCATGAAGCGGAAAAAGAAACCAATAAACAAAATGAACAAACATACGACTCACGACACCTTGCTTATTACACATCAACCTTAGAGATACCAGGCATTGAATGTCTATTGGTTTTCTGCAACAAGAAATAACCCACTCACCTGCGGCAACCCCCCACGCGCCCTCTCACAAGACCGTTTCCAGTGCCAACCGGCCTTGCCTCGGGCACCACAGTCGACCGTCACACCTGAATCGATGTCGCGCCAGGGCCTGGGCCACGCAATAAACATGTTTATCATTTGATGACACAAGCCCGGCCAAAAAGCGTTTATCTGTCAATCAGGAACCCGGCTGGACGAGCCTCGGCGAGGCCCGACAGAAAAGACTGTGCTCCGGCACCAGATAAATCTTTGCAAAAGGATAATTAAAAACATTCAAGAAAAATCATAACAAAACAGCACCAAGACAATTTACATCCACACCAACCTCAACTTAAAGAAACGGACTACATCACCAAAAGAACGCTTACCAAAACATTAAAACTTGCCAACCGAAAAAATTACCGACAACTGAGCAACATGCTTTTCCCTTGCAGGCAAAAATTTCTCCCGCTAGCTTCTTTGAAAACAGGAACCGCCTCGACCCGGTCCCCTCGCAGGAAAATCCATTACAGCCTATCCACTTCCACGAGCAGGCTATATATCATGAAAAACGCAAAAATAAACAAAGAGAATACTCCCTGTAAACCTCACGAACTGGAACTGGCCATCAGCGAGTTCATCAAAAGCGGTGGAACGATAGATACCAGCGCAAAAAAAGAGTCACCCGCCAACAATCGAACAGCAGCAGGCTGTTCGGAAAAAACCACTGAAACAGAGGAGGACTACACAAGGAAAGTTGAACTTCTGAAAGACCTGATAACGAAGGGCGCAGGCATTTATGCCTTGCAATATTCGTTGAAGATGAACAAGGAAGAAATAAAAAGAATGGCCCGGGATCAGGGGCTGAAAATCGCCCAGCGACGCCCGTTGGCGGCTGCCAGGAGGTACCGCCATCCCCAGCCGGACGTTGGCGGCCTGCAGGATGATGACGTGATCGCCGGCCATGCCATGCACTACGCGGCATTGGGATACACCGCCCAGGAGATTGCCCAGACGCTGGAGTTGAGTGTGCGCCAGGTGTGGGAACTGGCGAAGAACTACCGCTTCGGGCTCCACCATCAACGGGAGGAGCACCCGGATTGACCCCTGGCACCGCCTGTTCGCGCCAGATCAGCCTTATCTCTCCCGCCGCATACCTCAACCAGCAGGCCGAACGAGAAGATGCCCCCGAGGCGCACTCCGCCTACTGTTCACGACGCAAAAAAACCCGGCCTGCATGGCCGGGTTCTTTTCAGGCAGGCACTGGATCAGAACAGCTTGCGGCCCTTGTTCGCGGCAATGCGCATGCGCAACGCGTTGAGCTTGATGAAGCCGGCAGCATCGGCCTGGTTGTAGGCGCCGCCATCTTCCTCGAAGGTTGCGATGTTGGCATCGAACAACGACTCGTCGGACTTGCGGCCGGTCACGATCACGTTGCCCTTGTACAGCTTCAGGCGAACCACGCCGTTCACGTGAACCTGCGAAGCGTCGATCATCTGTTGCAGCATCAGACGCTCAGGGCTCCACCAGTAGCCGGTGTAGATCAGGCTGGCGTACTTGGCCATCAGCTCATCCTTGAGGTGAGCGACTTCGCGGTCCAGGGTGATCGACTCGATCGCCCGGTGCGCGCGCAGCATGATGGTACCGCCAGGGGTTTCGTAGCAGCCGCGGGACTTCATGCCCACGTAGCGGTTCTCGACGATGTCGAGACGACCGATACCGTGTGCGCCACCGATACGGTTCAGGGTCGCCAGCACGGTGGCCGGGGTCATTTCGACGCCATCCAGCGCAACGATGTCGCCGTTGCGGTAGGTCAGTTCCAGATACTGCGGCTTGTCGGGAGCGTTCTCCGGGGAGACGGTCCAACGCCACATGTCTTCTTCGTGCTCGGTCCAGGTGTCTTCCAGCACGCCGCCTTCATAGGAGATGTGCAGCAGGTTGGCATCCATCGAGTACGGCGATTTCTTCTTGCCATGACGTTCGATCGGGATGGCGTGCTTTTCAGCGTAATCCATCAGTTTCTCACGGGACAGCAGGTCCCATTCGCGCCACGGAGCGATCACTTTCACACCCGGCTTGAGCGCGTAGGCGCCCAGCTCGAAACGCACCTGGTCGTTACCCTTGCCGGTGGCTCCGTGGGAAATGGCGTCGGCGCCGGTTTCGTTGGCGATTTCGATCAGGCGCTTGGCGATCAGCGGACGCGCGATGGAAGTACCCAGCAGGTACTCGCCTTCGTAGACGGTGTTGGCACGGAACATCGGGAAGACGAAATCGCGTACGAACTCTTCGCGCAGGTCGTCGATATAGATCTCTTTGACGCCCATGGCCTGCGCCTTGGCACGAGCCGGCTCGACCTCTTCGCCCTGACCCAGGTCAGCGGTGAAGGTCACCACTTCACAGTTATAAGTATCTTGCAGCCACTTGAGGATCACCGAAGTGTCCAGGCCGCCGGAATACGCGAGAACGACCTTTTTTACGTCGGCCATGCCATCACTCCACGGGGGTTGTACGGAAAGGCCCGATTCTACCGACCCGGTTCGTGGTTTTACAGAGGCGCGACAGCCAAGGATGTCAATGCGACAGATACTGTCGGGAGCGCGACGAGAACAGCCGTTTCAGGAAGTTTTCGCCGCGCTGCCAGCCGCTGCGGTCGGTGCCGGCTTTTCGGCTGGCTTCTCGGGCGTCGGCGCAGCGGGCGCTGCCGCGGCGGGAGCGGGTGCGGCGGGAGCCTCCGGGGCACGTTCAAGGTGGATGTTGACCCGACGGTTCTTCGCCCGGTTGGCGGGATTGGTGTTGGGCACCAGCGGGTAACGCTCGCCATGGAAACGCATGACGATCTGCGACTCCGGAATACCGGCCGCCTTGAAGAAATCCATCACCGCCAGCGCACGTCGACGTGACAGGTCGCGGTTGGTCAGGCGGTTGCCGCTGTTGTCCGAATGGCCGTCGAGCTCGATGTGATTGACGGTCGGATCGGCCTTCATGAAGTCCAGCATCACCTGCAATTGGGCCTTGGCCTGGGCGTTGAGCTCGATGCCGCCATCCGGAAAACCGACCTCGGCCTGCTTGATCTGCTCGAAATTCTTCGGCAGCAGCTTGGCGGTACAGCTCTGGAAGTCGCTGTAGGCCTGGTTGAACTTCACCGGCAACAGGCGCACCTCGGAAACCCCGCCCTCACGGGAATAGTGACGGACCAACGGGCTACGGCCTTCGAGCAGCCCATGGAACAGGCCGCCGGCCTGGCCCTGGGAACTGTTGAACAGCACATCGCCATTGCCGATTTTCACCGAGCCCAGGTTGATGTCGCCGCGCCCGGGCTGCCAGGGCGCCGCCGCGGCCAGCAGGGTCGCCGAACCGCCGCCGAACATGTGGTTATTGGACTTGAGCCGGAAAATCGCCTGCTCGCCCGCACGTCGCACGAACTCGCCGGCACCGAAGTCGGTGATCGGCTGAGTCAGCCGACACTCGAATTTGTCCCCTTCCACCTTCCATTCGATGCTTTCCAGACGGGTCTGGAAAGTCAACGCCATGGCCGGCAGGCTGGCAAACATACTGAGCAGGGCTAAATAACGCTGGCGCACGGGAGGCTCCAATGGTTCTACGGCTGTGAGACTGACGTACCGGTTCTACGCCATACCTTCGGGATATCGGTTGCATCCGGCAAAACTTGATAGCGAGTGCCTGAGAGAGTCTTTTCCGGTAGCATTCCCCTGAGTTCGACCCGCCTGGAATCCCCAATGTCCGACCGCCTGACCCTGCTGCGTCCCGACGACTGGCATATCCATCTTCGCGATGGTGCTGCGTTACCCCACACTGTTGCGGATGTTGCGCGCACCTTTGGTCGCGCCATCATCATGCCAAACCTGGTGCCACCGGTGCGCGATGCCGACGAAGCCGACGCCTATCGCCAGCGCATTCTCGCGGCGCGGCCAGCCGGCAGCCGTTTCGAGCCGCTGATGGTGCTCTACCTCACCGACCGCACCCAACCCGAGCAGATCCGCGCCGCCAAGGCCAGTGGTTTCGTCTACGCGGCCAAGCTGTACCCGGCTGGCGCGACCACCAACTCGGACTCCGGCGTGACCAGCGTGGACAAGATCTTCCCCGTCCTGGAGGCCATGGCCGAAGTCGGCATGCCGCTGCTGGTGCACGGTGAAGTGACCCGTAGCGAGGTCGACGTGTTCGACCGCGAGAAACAATTCATCGACGAGCACATGAGTCGTGTGGTCGAGCGCTTCCCGACGCTGAAGGTGGTGTTCGAGCACATCACCACGGCCGACGCGGTCCAGTTCGTCAACGCGGCGTCGGGCAACGTCGGCGCGACCATCACCGCCCACCACCTGCTGTACAACCGCAACCACATGCTGGTGGGTGGCATTCGGCCGCATTACTACTGCCTGCCGATCCTCAAGCGCAATACGCACCAGTCGGCCCTGCTCGACGCCGCCACCAGCGGCAGCGAGAAGTTCTTCCTCGGCACCGACTCGGCGCCCCACGCCCAGCACGCCAAGGAAGCCGCCTGCGGCTGCGCCGGTTGCTACACCGCCTATGCGGCCATCGAGCTGTATGCCGAGGCGTTCGAGCAGCGTAATGCCCTGGACAAGCTCGAAGGGTTCGCCAGCCTGCACGGCCCGCGCTTCTACGGCCTGGCGCCGAACAGCGAGCGCATCACCCTGGTTCGCGAAGAGTGGACCGTCCCCGCCAGCCTGCCGTTTGGCGAGTTGTCCGTGATCCCGCTGCGCGCCGGTGAAAAACTGCGCTGGCGCCTGCTGGAGGAAACCCTGTGAGTGATGATCATTTCGACGACGAACTGGAAGGCAACGGTGCTTCAGGTGGCCCCCGCCACCCGATGGCCGCACGCTTTCGCGGCTACCTGCCAGTGGTCGTCGACGTAGAGACCGGTGGCTTCAACGCCGCCACCGACGCCCTGCTGGAAATCGCCGCGACCACCATCGGCATGGACGAAGATGGCTTCGTGTTCCCCGAGCACACCTACTTCTTCCGGGTCGAGCCGTTCGAAGGTGCCAACATCGAGGCGGCGGCCCTGGAGTTCACCGGGATCAAGCTCGATCACCCGCTGCGCATGGCAGTCAGCGAGGAAACCGCGCTGACCGACATCTTCCGCGGCGTACGCAAGGCACTCAAGGCCAACGGTTGCAAGCGGGCGATCCTGGTCGGCCACAACAGCAGCTTCGACCTCGGCTTCCTCAACGCCGCCGTGGCGCGCCTGGACATGAAGCGCAACCCGTTTCACCCGTTCTCCAGCTTCGACACCGCCAGCCTGGCCGGCCTCGCCTACGGCCAGACCGTACTGGCCAAGGCCTGCCAGGCCGCCGGTATCGATTTCGATGGTCGCGAGGCCCACTCGGCGCGCTACGACACCGAGAAGACCGCCGAGCTGTTCTGCGGCATCGTCAACCGCTGGAAGGAAATGGGCGGCTGGGAAGACTTCAACGACTGATCCCGCCCGAACGAATCGCGCCCATGAAAAAACCGGCCCTGAGGCCGGTTTTTTTGTCCGTGAAGCGGCGGCTTACAGCTTGCCGGCGTTCTCGGTCAGGTAGGCGGCAACGCCTTCTGGCGAGGCGTTCATGCCCTTGTCGCCTTTTTTCCAGTTGGCTGGGCAGACTTCGCCGTGCTCTTCGTGGAACTGCAGGGCGTCGACCAGACGGATCAGCTCTTCCATGTTACGGCCCAGTGGCAGGTCGTTGACGATCTGCGAGCGGACGATGCCCTTGTCGTCGATCAGGAAGGCGCCACGGAAAGCCACGCCGCCTTCGGACTCGACGTCGTAGGCCTGGGCGATTTCGTGCTTCAGGTCGGCAGCCATGGTGTACTTGACCTTGCCGATGCCGCCGTCGTTGATGGCGGTGTTGCGCCAGGCGTTGTGGGTGAAGTGCGAGTCGATGGACACGGCAACCAC
Organism: Pseudomonas sp. Tof1; assembly: GCF_055390395.1. Classification (NCBI taxonomy): domain Bacteria; kingdom Pseudomonadati; phylum Pseudomonadota; class Gammaproteobacteria; order Pseudomonadales; family Pseudomonadaceae; genus Pseudomonas; species Pseudomonas sp. Tof1. The sequence goes on from NZ_AP024344.1 coordinate 5,673,203, forward strand.
TTCGACGTTACGCGCCTGGAAGTCCGCCATGCGGTGGTCCAGGGCGATCAGCTCGGATGGGCAGACGAAGGTGAAGTCCAGCGGGTAGAAGAACACCAGGCCGTATTTGCCCTTGATGGCCGAGGACAGGGTGAAGCTGTCGACGATTTCGCCATTGCCCAGTACGGCCGGCACGGTGAAGTCGGGGGCTGGTTTGCCTACGAGTACGCTCATTGGATATCTCCTGGTGATAGTCACGTTCAGAACGAGGTCGGTGCAAGGATGCCCCCTCTAAGCGACAAGCCTATGACGCGACGACCTCGTGTCCTTGGAACCCACCATCATACACCGCGTTTTTTGACGCTCCTAAACGGTTTTTGCAAAGCCGTCCCCCTATGGCCCGCACGCCATTCGTCAGACGGTATTCGAATCGCCGAAATGCCCGCCCAAACCACTTTGACAATCATTCTCGTTAACATTAAGATCAACGGCAATCGAGTTCCAACCAGCGACGGTTCCCACCCTATGTACGTTTGCCTCTGCAATGGCGTTACCGACGGACAAATCCGCGATGCGATCTTCGAAGGCTGCTGCAGCTACCGTGAAGTACGCCAGGCGACCGGCGTTGCCAGCCAATGCGGCAAGTGTGCCTGCCTGGCCAAGCAGGTGGTGCGTGAAACGCTGACCGAACTGCAAAGCAGCCAGGCCGCCCTGCCCTATGCCGTAGAATTTTCTGCCGCATAAAACAGCGAATTTTAAGGAACCGGACTTGGTGTCCGGTTTTTTTATGTCCGCAATTCAATTGCTTAGCGGCATAACGCAGAATAAAAACATTCTTATTCCGATTAATTTTCATATATTATTCAATAACTTAGGTTTGACACTCGAAGTTGCCGGGATCAAACTCCGCCCTATAGACAGCGATTACAGGGCAGGACCCCATCATGCAAGGCGATAAAGTAGTCATCCAGCAGCTCAACAAGATCCTTGCCAATGAGCTGATCGCGATCAACCAGTACTTCCTGCACGCGCGGATGTATGAGGACTGGGGCCTGAACAAGCTGGGCAAGCACGAGTACCACGAGTCCATCGACGAGATGAAACACGCGGACAAGCTGATCAAGCGCATCCTGTTCCTGGAAGGCATCCCCAACGTACAGGATCTGGGCAAGCTGCTCATCGGCGAGCACACCCGGGAAATGCTTGAGTGCGACCTGAGGCTCGAACGACAAGGCCACAAGGATCTGAAGGAAGCGATTGCCTGCTGCGAGAAACACAATGACTTCGGCAGCCGCGAACTGCTGGAAGATATCCTCGAATCCGAAGAAGAGCATATCGACTGGCTGGAAACCCAGCTGGGCCTGATCGACAAGATCGGGCTTGAAAACTACCTGCAATCGCAGATGGGCGACGAGTAAAAACGTCACCCAATAAAAAGCCCCGCCCTCTTGTCGAGAGGCGGGGCTTTTTATTGGGCGTCAGAAACGGTGCGGTCAGGGCTTGCGCGCCAAGCGGCTGGCTTCGGCAAGCCCGACGCCGCAACCGCCGATCAGGCCTCGGTCTTGGCCGCGGCTTTCTGGGCAGCGTCCTTGATCAGGGTCTGCAGTTCGCCGTTGGCGAACATCTCGGCCATGATGTCGCTGCCGCCGACCAGCTCACCGGCTACCCACAGCTGCGGGAAGGTCGGCCAGTTGGCGTACTTGGGCAGGTTGGCGCGGATTTCCGGGTTCTGCAGGATGTCCACGTAGGCGAACTTCTCGCCACAACCCATGACCGCCTGCGCGGCTTTCGCGGAGAAGCCACACTGAGGGGCATTCGGCGAGCCTTTCATGTAAAGCAGAATGGTGTTGTTGGCAATCTGCTCTTTAATCGTTTCGATGATATCCATGGAACACCTCGGCAAAAACTTTCCGACTCGGTTGTCGGCACGGTGAGGCATTGTATCGGAAAGCCGAGCGCGCTGCTCGGTCTCCCCGATGATAATCGCATGAGCCTGGCCGCCTGTGGCCAGACAGCACGGCCCTCAAGCCGCGACCACCCGTACCGGTACGCCATTCAACGCCGCATTGCCCGATACCCGGTCCACCTGCCGCTCATCGGTCAGGTCATTGGCGCTGGAGCCCGGCTGGCCGCTGGCGATCGCCATCTGCACGCCCGGGCGCGCATGCCCCCAGCCATGGGGCAGGCTCACCACCCCCGGCATCATCTCGACGCTGGCAACCACCTCGACCTCGATCGTCCCGACCCGTGAACTGACCCGCACCCGCTGCCCGTCTTCGAGCCTGCGGCTGGCCAGGTCATCCGGGTGCATCAGTAACTGGTGCCGCGGCTTGCCCTTCACCAGGCGATGGTAGTTGTGCATCCAGGAGTTGTTGCTGCGCACATGGCGGCGCCCGATCATCAACAACTCCCCCGCCTGCGGCAGCTGTTGCGCGGCAAAACGCTCCAGGTCGGCGAGAATTTCCGGTGGCGCGGCCCGAACACGCTGTTCGGGTGTCTTCAAGCGCTTGCCGAGGTTGGGCCTGAGCGCGCCAAGGTCGAGCCCGTGGGGGTGCTCGGCGAGCCGCTGTACCGACAGTTTGTACTCGGAGCCGTCGCCATAGCGCCCCAGGCGCAGGCCCATATCGATCATCTGCGCCGGTGGCAGCGTCGGCTTCAGTTCCTTGCCGGTACGGGCGGCAAACGCCCTGGCCAGGCCAACGAAGATCTCCCAGTCATGCAAGGCCCCTTCGGGCTTGGCCAGGATCGCCCGATTGAAGCGCGTGACGTTACGTACGGCGAACAGGTTGAACGTGGTGTCGTAGTGATCGTTCTCCAACGCCGAGGTCGACGGCAGGATCAGATCGGCGTACCGGGTGGTCTCGTTGATGTACAGGTCGATGCTGACCATGAACTCCAGACCGGCGAGCGCCTGTTCCAACTGTCGGCCATTGGGCGTCGACAGCACCGGGTTGCCGGCCACCGTCACCAGTGCCCGCACCTGCCCTTCGCCGGGCGTGAGCATTTCCTCGGCCAGCGCCGATACCGGCAACTCACCGCCATACTCCGGCAAGCCGGAAACCCGGCTCTGCCAACGATTGAAATGCCCGCCGCCGGTGGAGGCCACCAGATCCAGCGCCGGCTCGGTGCACAAGGCACCACCCACCCGGTCAAGATTGCCGGTCACCAGGTTGAGCAGTTGCACCAGCCAATGACAGAGAGTGCCGAAGGCCTGGGTGGAAACGCCCATCCGCCCATAGCAGACCGCCTTGTCCGCCGCGGCGAAATCCCGCGCCAACTGCCGGATCTGCTCGGCAGGGATGGCGCACAGCGGGCTCATCGCCTGCGCCGTGAACGGCGCCACTGCGGCCCGCACCTCATCCAGGCCGTCCACCGGCAGATGGCTGCCACGGGTCAGACCTTCCTCGAACAACGTGTTGAGCAGACCGAAAAGCAAGGCCGCATCGCCTCCCGGACGCACGAACAGGTGCTGGTCGGCGATGGCTGCGGTTTCACTGCGCCGCGGATCGACCACCACCAGCCTGCCGCCACGCGCCTGGATCGCCTTCAGGCGCTTCTCCACATCGGGCACGGTCATGATGCTGCCGTTGGAGGCCAATGGATTGCCACCGAGAATCAGCATGAAGTCGGTGTGATCGATGTCGGGAATCGGCAGCAGCAGTCCGTGGCCGTACATCAGGTAACTGCTCAGGTGCTGCGGCAACTGGTCGACCGAAGTCGCGGAGAAGCGGTTGCGGGTCTTGAGCAGCCCGAGGAAGTAGTTGCTGTGGGTCATCAGCCCGTAGTTATGCACACTCGGGTTGCCCTGGTAGGTCGCCACGGCATTCGGCCCATGCTGTTGCTGGATCGCGGCCAGGCGCTCGGCCACCAGGTCGAAGGCCTGCTCCCAGCCGATCGGCTGCCATTGCTCACCCACCCTCAGCATCGGCTGGCGAAGGCGATCAGGGTCGTTCTGGATATCCTGCAACGCCACCGCCTTGGGGCAGATATGGCCACGACTGAACGTGTCCAGGGCATCCCCCTTGATCGAGGTGATTTGAACCTGATCGGCAGTGGTGGTGGTTTCGATGGTCAGGCCGCAAATGGCTTCGCACAGATGGCAGGCACGGTGGTGAAGAGTCTTGGTCATGGCCAGTCTCTGTCTTGTTCTGGGCAGCCCGACAGGCTGCGGAAACAGAACTATGGCCCGTGGCGGACAGGCCTGCCAGCGACGTTCGTCTTGTGAATCGGGGAGTATCAGGCGAGCCGATGGCGCCTGCGGGGATCAGGACAGGGGCAACCTGGGGGTGGACTGCATCTGGATTTCCTGGACGGTCTGGACCTGCTCGTGGGCCACCTGCACGCCGGTCAGCTCGCCGATCAAGCGCCAATGTTCGTCGAGGCCGGAGCTGATGGTGGCCATGCGATCGATCATTCGTCGTCCGGACGCACGCGTGACTTCGTCGTCACTGCGCAACAATTCGAAAGACATTGCGGTCACAGAGGCAGTCATATGCGTCAGCGCCTGTGCAGTCAGCCTTAGCAATTCCATGAGCTGTTGCTCTTTCGATTCCATTCCAAAGCCTCTGTGTGTCTGCAATGACACATTTATAACCTAGCCACATAGTTTAGGAAATGTTTCCGCTTTTGCCTGGCCACGCGAGCATGACCGCAAAAGATTCGACCACCGGTTCAGAAAACGACCCGCAGCCGCCTGCCGCCGCCGCGTCAATTGCCAAAGGCGGTGGCAGCCGTGTACAAATGGCACATTGCGATTATCGGTACCGGCTTGGAAAACTGTAGCAAAAAGCGCGGAAATAACCCTCGCGCCCTCGTTTCATCATTCCAAAACGAAGCCTCCTATTGGTATCACGCGACATTTTCTTATACGATCGCGTCTCCCCCTATTTCGTCGCCCCGTGCGGCTTACGCCGCAGGTCTCACCCGTTTTTCCGAAAAACCCGGTTTTGAGCATCTGCGGTCTGTTGCAAAAAAGGTAGTCAATGATGAGCGCTAGGAACTTTCTCTCCCTGATGGATTGCACGCCCGCTGAACTGGCCGGGCTGATTCGTCGAGGCATCGAGCTGAAGGACCTGCGTGATCGAAGTGTCCTGTTCGAGCCGCTCAAGGGCCGTATTCTCGGGATGATCTTCGAGAAATCCTCGACACGTACCCGGGTCTCGTTCGAAGCCGGCATGATCCAGCTGGGCGGCCAGGCGATCTTCCTGTCGCCGCGCGACACCCAACTGGGCCGTGGCGAGCCCATCGGCGACAGCGCCATCGTGCTGTCGAGCATGCTCGACGTGGTCATGCTGCGCACGTTCAAGCACAGCACCCTGACCGAGTTCGCCGCCAACTCCCGCGTACCGGTGATCAACGGCCTGTCCGACGAACTGCACCCGTGCCAGTTGCTCGCCGACATGCAGACCTTCCTCGAACATCGCGGCTCGATCCAGGGCAAGACCGTGACCTGGATCGGCGACGGCAACAACATGTGCAACAGCTACATCGAAGCGGCGATCCAGTTCGACTTCCAGCTGCGTATCAGTTGCCCCGAAGGCTACGACCCGAGCCCGGCGTTGCTGGCCCAGGCCGGCGAGCGGGTACGCCTGGTCCGCGACCCACGGGAAGCGGTGCGCGGTGCACATCTGGTCAGTACCGACGTCTGGACCTCCATGGGCCAGGAAGAGGAAACCGCCAAGCGCCTGGAGCTGTTCGCACCCCTGCAGGTCACCCGTGAACTGCTCGACCTGGCAGCCCCGGACGTCGTGTTCATGCATTGCCTGCCCGCCCACCGCGGCGAGGAAATCAGCGTCGACCTGCTCGACGACAAGCGCTCGGTCGCCTGGGACCAGGCCGAGAACCGCCTGCATGCGCAAAAGGCCCTGCTCGAGTTCCTGGTCAAGCCGGCGTACCGCCCTGCATGAGCCATTCGCTACTGCTGAATCTGCACGACCTGGTTTGCGGTTACCAGGACCAGCGAGTCGTGCAGAACCTCAACCTGCATCTCAATGCCGGCGACATCGGTTGCCTGCTGGGCCCTTCGGGTTGCGGCAAGACCACCACGCTGCGCGCCATTGCCGGTTTCGAGCCGGTCCACCAGGGCGAGATCCAGCTGGCCGGCGAGGTCATCTCCAGGGCCGGTTTCACCCTGGCCCCGGAGAAACGCCGAATCGGCATGGTATTCCAGGACTACGCGCTGTTTCCGCACCTGAGCGTCGCGCAGAACATCGCCTTCGGCATTCGCAGGCACCCGGACCTGGAGCGGATCACCGCCGAGTTGCTGGAGCTGGTGAACCTCAAGGGCCTGGGCCAGCGTTATCCCCATGAGCTTTCCGGTGGCCAGCAGCAACGGGTGGCCCTGGCCCGGGCGCTGGCACCGGAGCCGCAGTTGCTGCTGCTCGACGAACCCTTCTCCAACCTCGATGGCGAATTGCGCCGCAAGCTCAGTCACGAAGTCCGCGACATTCTCAAGCTGCGCGGCACCAGTGCGATCCTGGTCACCCATGATCAGGAAGAGGCCTTCGCCGTCAGCGATCATGTCGGGGTCTTCAAGGAAGGTCGGCTGGAGCAGTGGGATACGCCCTATAACCTCTATCACGAGCCGGCGTCGCCATTCGTCGCCAGCTTTATCGGCCAGGGCTACTTCATCCGCGGGCAGTTGCAGACGCACGAATCGGTGCAGACCGAACTGGGTGTGCTGCGTGGCAACCGCGCCTATGCCTGGCCGGCGGGCACGGCGGTGGATGTACTGCTGCGCCCGGACGACATCGTCCCGGCGCCGAAAAGTTCGCTGAAGGCACGGGTCACCAGCAGGACGTTCCTCGGTGCCGCGACCCTCTATCGCCTGCAATTGCCCAGCGGCAGCCAACTGGAGTCGATCTTCCCCAGCCATGCCGATCACCAGCCGGGCGAGGAAGTCGGGATCCGCGTGGCCGCCGAGCACCTGGTGCTGTTTCAGGCCTAGGCTATGTACGAAATCGCTTGAAACTTGGTTATGCGGCGTTAAAAACCGGCTCGGAATGCTCATTGACAACCAGTCAACTGCGCTTCCTCGCCGGTTTTTGCCTTGCCTAACCTGCGTTTCAAACAATTTCGTACACAGCCTAGGTCGCGTCATCGTTCTTCGCGGGCAAGCCCGCTCCCACAGGGACTTGCGCGTTTTTCGCGAGCAAGCGGCCACAACGCCGCTCTGCCGACTCAGACCAGTGTCAGCCGCCCACTGGCCACCAGGGTGGCCTGGCCGCCGATCTTCACCCGCTCGCCTTCCAGCCGGCAGAACAGCTCCCCGCCCCGCGGCGAACACTGATAGGCCGTCAGCGCAGTCTTGTCCAGGCGCTGCGCCCAGTAGGGAATCAGCGCGCAATGGGTCGAGCCGGTAACCGGATCCTCGTTGATACCGATGGCCGGGGCGAAATAGCGCGAGACGAAATCATGCCGCTCGCCCGGCGCGGTGACGATCACGCCCGGCCAGGGCAGCCTGGCCACCGCCGCCCAGTCAGGCGTGCAGTCGCGCACGGCCTGTTCGGAGGGCAGCACCACGAACAACTCATTGGCCCCCAGTACATCGATCACCGGCGTACCGAGTGCCCGTTCGACCTCGACGGTGACACCGACTCCACCTGGCACCCTCACCGGGAAATCCAGCCACAGCCGATCAGCCTCACGACTGACACTCAGTGCACCGGCCTTGCAGACGAACTCGAGGGTCTCCTGCCGTTCGCCGTAGACCTCGAACAATACGAATGCGCTGGCCAGGGTGGCATGGCCGCAGAGCGGCACTTCGGTGGTCGGGGTGAACCAGCGGATACGCCAGGCAGCGCCCTCGCGGACCAGAAAGGCGGTTTCCGCCAGATTATGCTCGGCGGCGATTTTCTGCATCAACTCATCGGCCAGCCAGGTGTCGAGCCGATAGACCATCGCCGGATTGCCGCTGAAGGGCCGTTCGCTGAAAGCATCGACCTGGTGAAATTCAAGCTGCATGACGTCCTCTCTCCTTGTCCAAGAGCGTCAGTGTGCTCGTTCCCCCATCGTCGCCCAGTGACAGAACCGCTGAATTTACGCCATACAGACCGCTCAGGCGCGGCCGATGTCCGCGAACTTCGCCTGGGTATGCTCGGCCAGCAGCGCCGGGGCCAGCTCGACCTCCAGGCCACGGCGTCCGGCACTGACGAAGATGGTCGCGAAACCCTGGGCGCTCTGGTCGATGAACGTGCGCAAGCGCTTCTTCTGCCCCAACGGGCTGATGCCACCGAGTAGATAGCCCGTCGCCCGCTGGGCGGCAGCCGGGTCGGCCATCTCGACTTTCTTCACCCCGGCGGCGTGGGCCAGAGCCTTCAGATCCAGACTTCCGACGACCGGTACCACCGCCACCAGCAATTCGGCTTTTTCGCTGCTCGCCAGCAACGTCTTGAACACCTGGGCCGGCGCGAGCGCGAGCTTTTCCGCGGCCTCCAGGCCATAGGAGGCGGCTTTCGGATCATGTTCGTAACTGTGCACACGATGTTCGGCACGAACTTTTTTCAGCAGATCCAAGGCAGGCGTCATGATCAATCCTGGCAGACGGGTAGGTAAGCGCGGATTTTAGGTCATCCCTGCGCAAAAGGCTCTATTGGCGGCACGAAACCCTCTAGTTCAAGGGTCAGAAATCTCAGGAGGCACCTGCAAGCTCGCCATATTCCTACAAGCCAAACAACCTCATTCACTCAATCAATAGTCACAATGTGGATAACCGTTCACTTTCGACCTTTGACAGCAGTGTTTCTTGTCTATATTTTTTCGAATCTGAAGATCATAGTCCTAATCCAGCAATACCCAGCGGTAAGTCGACTTCAGGGATGGGGATCCCCGACAGTCGATGTGAAGACCACGCCAACCACCGGGTCTGGCGTCACACAACAACAAAAATCGAGGTATCCAATGACTACCGCTCTGAAACAACCATCGCTATCGGGACAATGCATTGCCGAATTCCTCGGGACTGCCCTGCTGATTTTCTTCGGCACCGGCTGCGTCGCCGCGCTCAAGGTCGCGGGTGCCAGTTTTGGCCTGTGGGAAATCAGCATCATCTGGGGGGTCGGCGTGAGCATGGCGATCTACCTGACCGCCGGCGTTTCCGGTGCGCATCTCAACCCGGCCGTCAGCATTGCGCTGTGCCTGTTCGCCGACTTCGAAAAACGCAAACTGCCGTTCTACATCATCGCCCAGATCGCCGGCGCCTTCTGCGCGGCTGCGTTGGTTTACACGCTTTACAGCAACCTGTTCTTCGATTTCGAACAGGCTCACCACATGGTTCGCGGTTCGCAAGCCAGCCTGGAGCTGGCCTCGGTGTTCTCCACCTACCCGAATGCCGCCCTGACCACGGCCCAGGCCTTCCTGGTCGAAGTGGTGATCACCGCCATCCTGATGGGCGTGATCATGTCCCTGACCGACGACAACAACGGCCTGCCCAACGGCCCGCTGGCGCCCCTGCTGATCGGTCTGCTGATCGCGGTGATCGGTAGCGCCATGGGCCCACTGACCGGCTTCGCGATGAACCCGGCACGGGATTTCGGGCCCAAGCTGATGACCTTCGTTGCCGGCTGGGGTGAAATAGCCTTCACTGGCGGGCGCGACATTCCGTACTTCCTGGTTCCGATCTTCGCGCCGATTCTCGGTGCCAGCCTCGGGGCCGCCCTGTATCGCGGGATGATCGCCCGCCACCTGCCCAGCACCACCGCCGTAGAGGAAGAGCCTGCGACCGCTGCCAAGAAGGTTCGCGCTTCCTGATCCACCGCGTCACGCCAGACCCGGCGGGTATCGTCTTCCCTTGATGGGACCCGCCTGAACATTTTTCCCTATACCAGTCCAAGGCAATCGAAAATGACCGACATTCAGAATAAGAACTACATCATTGCCCTCGATCAGGGTACGACCAGCTCCCGGGCGATCATCTTCGACCGCGACGCCAACGTGGTCTGCACCGCCCAACGCGAATTCCAGCAACACTACCCGCAAGCCGGCTGGGTCGAGCACGACCCGATGGAAATCTTCGCCACCCAGAGCGCAGTGATGGTCGAGGCCCTGGCACAAGCCGGCCTGCACCATGACCAGGTCGCCGCCATCGGTATCACCAACCAGCGCGAAACCACCGTGGTCTGGGACAAGACCACCGGCCGGCCGATCTACAACGCCATCGTCTGGCAATGCCGCCGCAGCACCGAGATCTGCCAGCAGCTCAAGCGCGACGGGCATGAAGACTACATCCGCGAAACCACCGGCCTGGTCACCGACCCCTACTTCTCCGGCACCAAGCTCAAGTGGATCCTCGACAACGTCGAAGGCAGCCGCGAGCGTGCGCGCAATGGCGAGCTGCTGTTCGGCACCGTCGACAGCTGGCTGATCTGGAAATTCACCGGCGGCAAGACCCACGTCACCGACTACACCAACGCCTCGCGCACCCTGCTCTTCAATATCCACACCCTGGAGTGGGATTCGAAGATGCTGGAAATCCTCGACATTCCGCGGGAAATGCTGCCGCAAGTGAAGTCGTCCTCGGAAATCTACGGTCGCACCAAGAGCGGCATCGCCATCGGCGGTATCGCCGGCGACCAGCAGGCCGCGCTGTTCGGCCAGATGTGCGTGGAGCCGGGCCAGGCCAAGAACACCTACGGCACCGGTTGCTTCCTGCTGATGAACACCGGCACCAAGGCGGTGAAATCCAACCACGGCATGCTCACCACCATCGCCTGCGGCCCCCGCGGCGAAGTGGCCTATGCCCTGGAAGGCGCGGTGTTCAACGGCGGTTCCACCGTGCAGTGGCTGCGTGACGAGCTGAAGATCGTCAACGACGCCTACGACACCGAATACTTCGCCAACAAGGTCAAGGACAGCAACGGCGTCTACCTGGTCCCGGCCTTCACCGGCCTGGGAGCCCCGTACTGGGACCCCTATGCCCGTGGCGCGCTGTTCGGCCTGACCCGTGGCGTGAAGGTCGACCACATCATCCGTGCTGCCCTGGAGTCGATCGCCTACCAGACCCGCGACGTGCTCGACGCCATGCAGCAGGATGCCGGCGAACGCCTCAAGGCCCTGCGCGTGGACGGCGGCGCGGTTGCCAACAACTTCCTGATGCAGTTCCAGGCCGACATCCTCGGCACCCAGGTCGAACGCCCGCAAATGCGTGAAACCACTGCCCTCGGTGCCGCCTACCTGGCCGGCCTGGCCTGCGGCTTCTGGGGCAGCCTGGAAGAGTTGCGCGGCAAGGCGGTCATCGAGCGCGAGTTCGAACCGCAACTGGCCGAAGCCGAGAAGGAAAAACTCTACGGTGGCTGGAAAAAGGCCGTGAGCCGTACCCGCGACTGGGAACCGCACGAAGAGAGCCACTGAGTCGGATGAGCCGGGTTTAAGGGCCCATTCGCGGGCAAGCCCCGCTCCTGCAGGACGCGTGTCGTGTACGACACCGTTTTCTGTAGGAGCGTGGCTTGCCCGCGAATACGGCTCCACGCTTGACCACAATCACGCAATCCCCCCGCAACAATCCAGTCGTATCCGACTGCCCACGCCGAGCGACCGGCACTCGCCCGGTTTGCGACCTGAGAATCGTTTCAGCGGCCCTGCAAGTGGCAGACCGGTTCTTCCTGCGGCATCATGGTGGAATTTGTATGGCAGCCCAAAGGACGCCCCATGAATCTGCCTCCCCGCCAGCAGCAAATCCTCGAACTGGTCCGCGAACGCGGCTATGTCAGCATCGAGGAAATGGCCCAGCTGTTCGTCGTGACCCCGCAAACCATCCGCCGCGATATCAATCAGTTGGCGGACTCCAACCTGTTGCGCCGCTACCACGGCGGAGCCGCCTATGACTCCAGCGTGGAAAACACCGCCTACGCCATGCGCGCCGACCAGATGCGCGACGAAAAGCAGCGGATCGCCGAGTCCATCGCCCGGCAGATTCCCGATCATGCCTCGCTGTTCATCAATATCGGTACCACCACCGAGTCGATTGCCCGCGCCCTGCTCAATCACAATCACCTGAAGATCATCACCAACAATCTGCACGTGGCGTCGATCCTCAGCGCCAAGGACGACTTCGAAGTGCAACTGGCCGGCGGCAACGTCCGTCGCGACGGTGGCGTGGTGGGTCAGGCCAGTGTCGACTTCATCAACCAGTTCAAGGTCGACTTCGCCCTTGTGGGCATCAGCGGCATCGACGAGGACGGCAGCCTGCTGGATTTCGACTATCAGGAAGTGCGGGTGTCCCAGGCGATCATCGCCAACGCCCGCCAGGTCATCCTGGCCGCCGACTCCAGCAAGTTCGGCCGCAATGCCATGGTGCGCCTGGGCCCGATCACCCTGATCGACTGCCTGGTCACCGACCAGGCCCCGGTTCCGGCCCTGGCGCAACTGCTCAACCAGCACAAGATCCGCCTCGACGTAGTCTGATCGGCTGCCACATCCCTGCCCCGGCAGAGCCCGGGACACTGACAACCGCTGCGGGAGCTGGCTTGCCCGCGAAGGGCCAGCGCAGCCCCTCAGAGCTGCGCGCGCAAGCCCGCTACCGCACTACCCTCCCCCACGCCGCCTCGATGTTCGATAATTTTCCTTTCAGACCTTTCTGATGAATTTTTTCAATCGGAAGCGGGTAGCTGCGTGCGTACATATCAGCTAATATTTTCGAAAATGAACATAAATGTTCGAATTCAAATATAGCAACCGCCATGCGAGGCTCGCCGATGACTTCCACCACCTTGCCTGCACCACCCCTTGCCGAGATCTATGACATCGCCGTGATTGGCGGTGGCATCAATGGTGTCGGGATTGCCGCGGACGCAGCCGGTCGCGGTCTTTCGGTGTTCCTTTGCGAAAAGGACGACCTGGCCAGCCACACCTCGTCGGCCAGCAGCAAGCTGATCCATGGCGGCCTGCGCTACCTGGAACACTATGAGTTCCGCCTGGTGCGCGAAGCCCTGGCCGAACGGGAAGTCCTGCTGGCCAAGGCCCCGCACATCGTCAAGCCGATGCGTTTCGTCCTGCCGCATCGCCCGCACCTGCGTCCGGCCTGGATGATTCGCGCCGGCCTGTTCCTCTATGACCACCTGGGCAAACGCGAAAAGCTTGCCGGTTCGCGCAGCCTCAAGTTCGGCGCCGACAGCCCGCTCAAGGCGGAAATCGGCAGGGGCTTCGAATACTCCGACTGCTGGGTCGACGACGCTCGCCTGGTGGTGCTCAACGCCATGGCTGCCCGGGAGAAGGGTGCGCATATCCACACCCGCACCCGTTGCACCAGCGCCCGCCGTGCCAAGGGCCTGTGGCACCTGGAGATGGAGCGCGCCGATGGCGCACGCTTCTCGATCCAGGCCAAGGCCCTGGTGAACGCGGCCGGCCCCTGGGTCGCCAAGTTCATCAAGGATGACCTGAAGCTCGACTCGCCCTACGGCATCCGCCTGATCCAGGGCAGCCACCTGATCGTGCCTCGGCTGTATGAAGGCGAACACGCGCATATCCTGCAGAACGAGGACCAGCGCATCGTGTTCACCATCCCCTACCTGGACCGTTTCACGCTGATCGGCACCACCGACCGCGAATACCAGGGCGACCCGGCCAAGGTGGCGATCACCGAGGCGGAAACCGACTACCTGTTGAAGGTGGTCAATGCGCACTTCAAGAAACAACTGGCCCGTGGCGATATCCTGCACAGCTATTCCGGCGTGCGCCCGCTGTGCAACGACGAATCCGACAACCCATCGGCAGTGACCCGCGACTACACCCTGGCGCTGTCGGGCAATACCGAGGAAGCCCCACTGCTGTCGGTGTTCGGTGGCAAGCTGACCACCTACCGCAAGCTGGCCGAGTCGGCGATGAGCCAGTTGGCCCCGTTCTTCACCCAGATGCGGCCGAGCTGGACCGCCGCCTCGACCCTGCCCGGTGGCGAAGACATGACCACGCCACAGGCCCTGGCCGAGGCGATCCGCAAACGCTTCGACTGGGTGCCGAGCGAAATCGCCCGGCGCTGGGCCAGCACCTACGGCAGCCGTGCCTGGCGCCTGCTGGAAGGCGTACAGACGCTCGGCGACCTCGGCGAACACCTTGGCGCTGGCCTCTACAGCCGTGAAGTCGATTACCTGTGCAGTGAAGAATGGGCGACCGCCGCCCAGGACATTCTCTGGCGGCGCAGCAAGCTGGGGCTGTTCACCAGCCCTGAGCAGCAGCAGAAACTGCAGGACTACCTGGACAAGGTCGAGCAGGCGCGCAGCAAGATCGAGGCGGCCTGACTTTCCTGCCTGGGCTGCTTCAGGATTCCGGGCAGGGCGGCCGGCCTATTCGCGGGCAACCGAGCGTCGGCCGGCCGCTCCTGCGGTTCATGGGGCTCCAGAAACCGGGGTCGGGATCGGTAGGAGCGGCGCACCGCCGCGAATAGCGCCCCCGCTCCCCCCTCTACCATTCGGTTTTCCGAACGCCCGTTCGGCCAGCATTCGGCGAACCGGACGCCAGTCCCTTCCCCCTTCGCTCGAAAACCACAAAAAACCCTTATAAATCAATAGAGAAGCCCACATCGCCGGGTGTGGCACGAGTCGTGCTCTATACTTCCATTACCGAATGCTCACTCAGCCCCTTGGGCCCTGCGGGCCGTTCGCAGTACCCGAGCCGACTGAAAGGCTCCATAAGAAAAACAATCTCGAGGAAAGTAACCGATGCGCATCGTTCCCCACATCCTGGGCGCCGCAATCGCTGCCGCTCTGATCGGCACTCCAGTTTCCGCTGCCGAACTGACCGGCACCCTGAAGAAGATCAAAGAGTCCGGGACCATCACCCTAGGCCATCGCGACAGTTCCATTCCGTTTTCCTACATCGCTGATGCTTCCGGCAAGCCGGTCGGCTACTCCCACGATATCCAGCTGGCCATCGTCGAAGGTATCAAGAAAGACCTGAACCTGCCTGACCTGAAGGTCAAGTACAACCTGGTCACCTCCCAGACCCGTATCCCGCTGGTGCAGAACGGCACCGTCGACGTCGAGTGCGGCTCCACCACCAACAACGCCGAACGCGCCCAGCAGGTCGATTTCTCGGTCGGTATCTTCGAGATCGGTACCCGCCTGCTGTCGAAGAAGGACTCCACCTACAAGGACTTCGCCGACCTCAAGGGCAAGAACGTGGTGACCACCGCCGGTACCACTTCCGAGCGCATCCTCAAGGCGATGAACGCCGACAAGCAGATGGGCATGAACGTCATCTCCGCCAAGGACCACGGCGAGTCCTTCCAGATGCTCGAAGGCGGCCGTGCCGTGGCCTTCATGATGGACGACGCACTGCTGGCCGGCGAAATGGCCAAGGCCAAGAAGCCGACCGACTGGGAAGTGACCGGTACTCCACAGTCCTACGAAATCTATGGCTGCATGGTCCGCAAGGACGACCCGGCGTTCAAGAAAGCCGTGGATGACGCCATCGTGGGCCTCTACAAGTCCGGCGAGATCAACAAGATCTACGACAAGTGGTTCACCCAGCCGATTCCGCCAAAAGGCCTGAACCTGCAGTTCCCGATGAGCAAGGAGCTCAAGGCCCTGATCGAGAATCCGAACGACAAGCCAGCGCCGGATGCAAAGATCTGAGTCACAGCTAACCTGACTTCCCGGGGCCGCCAGCACGGCCCGGGAAGTCTGTTGAACACCTGCTGTACTGGCTTCTTCTGAATCGAACTGGAACAACACTCGGACCGCGAGCGGTACCGGTGTGCCCGACAGACACTGGCGGGCGGGGCGGAGTCCCGGGAAGCACGTGCTCGTACATCGATCGACCTGAGGGGAGACCCGAATGAATTACAACTGGGATTGGGGCGTGTTCTTCAAGACCACCGGCGTGGGCAGCGAGACCTATCTCGACTGGTTCATCTCCGGGCTGGGCTGGACCATCGCGATCGCCATCGTGGGCTGGATCATTGCATTGGTCCTGGGTTCCATACTCGGCGTGATGCGCACCGTACCCAACCGTCTGGTAGCCGGTATCGCGACCTGCTACGTGGAATTGTTCCGCAACGTGCCACTGCTGGTGCAACTGTTCATCTGGTACTTCCTGGTACCCGACCTGCTGCCGCCGAACCTGCAGGAATGGTTCAAGCAGGACCTGAACCCGACCACCTCGGCCTACATCAGCGTGGTGATCTGCCTCGGCCTGTTCACCGCCGCACGGGTCTGCGAACAGGTGCGCACCGGTATCCAGGCGCTGCCCCGCGGCCAGGAATCGGCCGCCCGCGCCATGGGCTTCAAGCTGCCGCAGATCTACTGGCACGTGCTGCTGCCCCAGGCCTACCGGATCATCATTCCGCCGCTGACCTCGGAATTCCTCAACATCTTCAAGAACTCGTCCGTCGCCTCGCTGATCGGCCTGATGGAACTGCTCGCGCAGACCAAGCAGACCGCCGAGTTCTCCGCCAACCTGTTCGAAGCCTTCACCCTGGCGACGCTGATCTACTTCACCCTGAACATGAGCCTGATGCTGCTCATGCGCCTGGTCGAGAAGAAAGTCTCGGTGCCCGGCCTGATCTCCGTGGGGGGTAAATAATGGAATTCGATTTCAGCGACATCGTCCCGGCCATCCCCGGCCTGTGGAACGGCATGCTGATGACCCTGCAACTGATGGCCCTGGGCGTCGTCGGCGGGATCATCATCGGTACCCTGCTGGCACTCATGCGCCTGTCCCACAACAAGCTGCTGTCGGCGATCGCCGGTGCCTACGTCAACTATTTCCGCTCGATCCCGCTGCTGCTGGTGATCACCTGGTTCTACCTGGCGGTACCGTTCGTGCTGCGCTGGATCACCGGCGAAGACACGCCGATCGGTGCATTCACCTCCTGTATCGTCGCCTTCATGATGTTCGAGGCGGCGTACTTCTGTGAAATCGTCCGGGCCGGCGTACAGTCGATTCCCAAGGGCCAGATGGGCGCCGCCCAGGCACTGGGCATGGGCTATGGCCAGACCATGCGCCTGATCATCCTGCCCCAGGCCTTCCGCAAGATGACCCCGCTGCTGCTGCAGCAAAGTATCATCCTGTTCCAGGACACCTCGCTGGTCTACACCGTGGGCCTGGTGGACTTCCTCAACTCGGCACGTTCGAGCGGCGACATCGTCGGCCGTTCCAACGAGTTCCTGATTTTCGCCGGCCTGGTCTACTTCACAATCAGCTTCGCCGCCTCGCTGCTGGTCAAGCGTCTGCAAAAAAGGTTTGCCGTATGATCTCTATCAAGAACGTCAACAAGTGGTATGGCGACTTCCAAGTGCTGACCGATTGCAGCACCGAAGTCAAAAAGGGTGAAGTGGTGGTGGTCTGCGGCCCATCGGGCTCGGGCAAGTCGACCCTGATCAAGTGCGTCAACGCCCTGGAACCGTTCCAGAAAGGCGACATCGTGGTCGACGGCACCTCCATCGCCGACCCGAAGACCGATCTGCCGAAACTGCGCTCGCGAGTGGGCATGGTGTTCCAGCACTTCGAGCTGTTCCCGCACTTGACCATCACCGAGAACCTGACCATCGCGCAGATCAAGGTGCTGGGCCGCAGCAAGGAAGAAGCCACCAAAAAAGGCCTGCAATTGCTCGATCGCGTCGGCCTGTCGGCCCATGCGCACAAGCATCCCGGCCAGCTCTCCGGCGGCCAGCAGCAGCGCGTGGCGATCGCCCGGGCGCTGGCGATGGACCCGATCGTCATGCTGTTCGACGAACCGACCTCGGCCCTCGACCCGGAAATGGTCAACGAAGTGCTCGACGTGATGGTCCAGCTGGCCCAGGAAGGCATGACCATGATGTGCGTGACCCACGAGATGGGCTTCGCCCGCAAGGTCGCCAGCCGTGTGATCTTCATGGACCAGGGCAAGATCATCGAAGACTGCAACAAGGAAGAGTTCTTCGGCGACATCAGCGCCCGCTCCGACCGTGCGCAGCACTTCCTCGAGAAAATCCTGCAGCACTGACAGGGCCGGACCGCAGTATCCGCGGACTGCGCAGTCTTGTGGGAGCGGGCTTGCCCGCGAAGCCTTCAGCGCACTCGCTGCCCTCGCGGGCAGCAGCGCCGCTCCCACCAAGACGATCTGGTTGACCCAAGGCATCTGTGATGAAATGCGACCCCAATCTCTATCGTGCGACGCCGCCATCACTCGCCGTGAAACCCCGCCTGATCCGTCACCTGTTCCTGCCGCCGCTGATCATCCTGCTGATGATCGGCCTCGGCTATGCCGGCTATCGCATCAGCGAGCACTACGGCATCCGCACCCTCAGCGAAAATGGCCAGCGCGCACTGGAACTGCATGCGCGCACCGTCGAAAGCGAACTGAGCAAGTACACCTACCTGCCCAGCCTGCTGGAACTTGAGTCCAGCGTCTCGGACCTGCTGCGCGAGCCCGACGCCGACCATCGCCAGACCGTCAACGAATATCTCGAAGGCCTCAACCGCCGCAGCCGCAGCCGGGCGATCTATGTGCTGGACACCTCCGGCCGGGTGCTGGCCACCAGCAACTGGCGCGACAGCGACAGTTACCTCGGCGAAGACCTGTCGTTCCGCGCCTATTTCCAGGACGCCGTACGCGGCCAGCCGGGACGCTTCTACGGCATCGGCAGCACCCTCGGCGAACCCGGCTACTACCTGGCCCACGGCCTTGAGGAACAAGGCAAGATCATCGGCGTGGCCGTGATCAAGGTGCGCCTCGAAGCCCTTGAGGAACGCTGGCAGCGTGCCCGGCTGGAAGCCTTCGTCAGCGACGAGAACGGCATCATCATTCTCTCCAGCGACCCGAGCCGACGCCTCAAGTCGGTCCGCCCGCTCAACTCGGAGACCAAGGATCGCCTGGCGCGCAGCCTGCAATACTACTGGTGGCCGCTCAACGAGCTGCAGCCGCTGGCCCGCGAACGCCTCGGCGATGGCGTCGAGACCCTGACCT
Source organism: Pseudomonas sp. Tof1 (assembly GCF_055390395.1). NCBI lineage: Bacteria > Pseudomonadati > Pseudomonadota > Gammaproteobacteria > Pseudomonadales > Pseudomonadaceae > Pseudomonas > Pseudomonas sp. Tof1. Next base: position 5,692,059 of record NZ_AP024344.1, read on the forward strand.
TCCCCGCCAACCCCGACCTGGTCAAGGACGGCGACAATGTCAGTTACCTGGCCCAGACCCGCCAGTTGGCCGACACCCCCTGGAACTTCACCCTGCTCACGCCCTTGCAGGACCTGCGGCGGGAAGCGGCCAACCAGGGCATCCTGGTCGCGGTGGCCTTTGCCCTGGTGGCGTTCCTGCTGATCGCCTGGAACGAGCGGCGCAAGGTGCTCGCCACCCGCCTGGCCGCACGGGAAGCCCTGCAGGAGGCCAACAACCAGCTGGAACGACGCATCACCGAACGCACCGCCGACCTGCGCGCCAGCAACGACCGGCTCAAGGACCAGATCCGCGAGCGGCGCCAGGCCGAGGAAACCCTGCGCCGGGCCCAGGATGAACTGGTGCAGGCCGGCAAGCTGGCCGCCATCGGCCAGATGTCCACCAGCATCGCCCACGAGCTGAACCAGCCCCTGGCAGCCTTGCGTACCCTGTCCGGCAACACCATTCGGTTTCTCGAACGCGGCGAGCTGGAGGTGGCCAGCACCAACCTGCGCACCATCAACGACCTGATCGACCGCATGGGCCGCATCACCGCCAGCCTGCGCGCCTTTGCCCGCCGGGGCGATGACAAGGGCGAGGCCAACCTGGGCAAATCCATCGATGCCGCCCTGCAGTTGTTGAGCGGCCGCATCGAGGCCATGCACCTGGAAATCCACCGCGACCATGACGACGTCCAGCTGGCGATCGATCCGACCCGCCTGGAGCAGATCCTGGTCAACCTGTTCGGCAACGCCCTCGACGCCATGCAGGCACAGCCGTTGCCGGAACTGTGGCTGGAGGGCGACTTCGCCGAAGGCAAGTACCGCCTGCAAGTGCGCGACAACGGCCACGGCATTGGCCTGAAAGCGCGCAAGCACCTGTTCGAACCCTTTTTCACCACCAAGCCCGGCGCACAAGGCCTCGGCCTGGGCCTGACGCTCTCGGCGAGCCTGGCGGCGGCGGCCGGCGGCAACCTGGGCGTGGAGCACCCGGCCAGCGGCGGCACCGCCTTCGTCCTCCATCTACCGCGGGTCATCCCTGCCAAGGCCGAGCCGATATGAACAACGACCTGACCGTCCTGATCGTCGAAGACGATCCCCATGTACTGCTCGGCTGCCAGCAGGCGCTGTCCCTCGAAGACATTCCCTGCGAAGGTGTCTCCAGCGCCGAAGCGGCCCTGGAACGGGTCGGCGACAACTTTCCCGGTATCGTCATCAGCGATATCCGCTTGCCGGGCATCGACGGCCTGGAACTGCTGACCCGCCTCAAGGCCCGCGACCGCAGCCTGCCGGTGGTGCTGATCACCGGCCACGGCGATATCTCCATGGCGGTCGGGGCGATGCGCAACGGTGCCTACGACTTCATGGAAAAACCCTTCTCGCCCGAACGCCTGGTCGAGGTCGCCCGCCGCGCCCTGGAACAACGTGGCCTGTCGCGGGAAGTCTGGTCGCTGCGCCGGCAACTGGCCGAGCGCGACAGCCTGGAAGGGCGGATCATCGGCCGCTCGCCGGCGATGCAGAACCTGCGGGAGCTGATCGCCAACGTCGCCGACACGTCGGCCAACGTGCTGATCGAAGGCGAAACCGGTACCGGCAAGGAACTGGTCGCCCGCTGCCTGCATGACTTCAGCCGGCGCCAGTCGCAACAGTTCGTCGCCCTCAACTGCGGTGGCCTGCCGGAAAACCTCTTCGAGAGCGAGATCTTCGGTCACGAGGCCAACGCCTTCACCGGCGCCGGCAAGCGGCGGATCGGCAAGATCGAGCACGCCCACGGCGGCACGCTGTTTCTCGATGAAGTGGAAAGCATGCCGATCCCGCTGCAGATCAAGCTGCTGCGGGTCCTGCAGGAACGCACCCTGGAGCGCCTGGGCTCGAACCAGAGCGTCGCGGTGGACTGCCGGGTGATCGCCGCGACCAAATCCGACCTCGACGAACTGGGCAAGGCCGGCGAGTTCCGCAGCGACCTCTACTACCGCCTGAACGTGGTGACCCTGGAACTGCCGCCACTGCGCGAGCGGCGCGAGGACATCCTGCAACTGTTCGAACACTTCCTGCAGCAGTCGTCGCTGCGTTTCGATCGTGCCGCGCCGGAGCTGGACAACCAGACCCTGTCGAGCCTGATGAGCCACGACTGGCCGGGCAACGTACGCGAGCTGCGCAACGTCGCCGAGCGCTTCGCCCTCGGCCTGCCGGCCTTCAAGAAGCCCGGCGCACAGAGCGCTGGCGGCCTGGGTTTCGCCGAAGCGGTGGAAGCCTTCGAGCGCAACCTGCTCAACGAAGCCCTGCAACGCAGTGGCGGCAACCTGACCCAGGCCAGCCAGGAACTGGGCATGGCCAAGACCACCCTGTTCGACAAGGTGAAGAAGTACGGTTTGAGTCACTGACAGCCGCCTGCTGATCAAGGCGGCGCTCCCATGACGGCGGCACAGCTGTCTGGCCCGCCCTTTGCATTTCCCCGCCAAAGCCCGAAACACCTGCCCTCCAGCCTGGGCAGGGCATCCGATGCACGGGCGCTGCCACGGGAAAAACGACGTTTTGAACATCTTAGATCTCGACCACAGCCTCACGGTCCAGGCGCCGATCCGCAACCTGCTCGACAGCGGTCGCGCCCGGCGCCTGGACCTGCTCGACCTCGGCCCGAAACTGCGTCTGTGGACCACCGAACGCCAGTACCGGCGCTTCACCGAACGCCTGCGCCAGCTCGTCGCGCCAGCGACAGGCAAGCCACAGATCATCTTCGTCGGCTCCGGCGACTACCATCACCTGACCCCGGCCTTCCTCGACAACCTGCCGGAACCGGTCAGCCTGATCCACTTCGACAACCACCCCGACTGGGTCCACCTGGCCCCGCGCCGGCACTGCGGCTCGTGGGTCAACCGCGCACTCAAGCTGCCGAACATCCAGCGCATCGTCACCCTCGGCCCCTGCAGCGAGGACCTCGATACCCCGCAACTGCGCGGTGGCAACCTCGGCGCCCTGCGCCGCGGCGTCCTGCAACTGTTCCCCTGGCAGCACGCACCGTCCAAGGTCTGGGGGCGGATCGGCGACGGTGCCGGCCACCAGCAGCAGGAGAACCAGCTGCACTGGCGCAACCTGGCCGACGAGCACTGGCCGGACTTCCTCGAACAACTGATCCAGAGCCTGCCCACCGAAGCGATCTGGATCACCATCGACAAGGACGTGCTGGCCAGCGAGGATGCCGCCACCAACTGGGACCAGGGCGGCATGCGCCTGACCCACCTGCTCGACGCCCTCCGCGCCCTGGCGGCGCGCAAACGCGTGCTGGGCATCGATATCTGCGGCGAGTTCGCCCAGCCGGCCTTCAGCAACGCCTTCAAGCGCTGGGAAGCCAGGTCCGACCAGCCGCCGGCCGAACGCTGGAGCGCGGCCGACCTGCAACGCAACGCGACCACCAACCAGGCATTGATCTCGCTGTTCGAGGAGCTGTTTCCGTGACCCTGACCGTTGTTCTACTGGTGGCCTTCTCCATTGTCCTCGACGTGGTCGGCCAACTCTGCTTCAAGATCGGCCTGGACCGCCTGCCGGAGCTGGAAGGCGGCTTTCGCCTGAACGCCTTCTGGGGCCAGGTATTCAACGCACCGCTGCTGTGGTGCGGGATCGGCGCGTATGCCGTGGAATTCCTGGTCTGGCTCGAGGCCCTGTCCCGGGCGCCATTGAGCCTGCTGTTCCCGGCCGCCGCGCTGGGCTACTGCGGGGTGGTGCTGGCCGGCAAGGTGGTGCTGGGGGAAACCGTCAGCCGCCGTCGCTGGATGGGCACCCTGGTGATTACCCTGGGCGTCATGCTGGTTGCCATCGCTGGCAGTTGAGAGTTGAAGGAACCTGATTATGAGTAATGTCAAACACATCGACTGGCTTCACGGCCGCCTGGGCACCATCGTCCTCTGGGCCCTGCTGATCCTCTTCGAAAGCGCCGGCCAGATCGCCACCAAGGTCGGCGGCGACCAGTTGGGCCAGGTGGATTTCAACCTGCAGTGGCTCACTGCGGTGCTGGTCAACCCGGGCGTCTGGGTAGCGATCGCCTGCTACATCGGCGCGTTCTTCGTGTGGATGCTGATCCTGCGGCGCAGCAGCCTGTCCCTGGCCTTCCCCTTGAGCTCGCTGGTGTTCATCGCCGTGCTGCTCGGCTCGTGGCTGGGGCTGGGCGAACAGATCAGCCCGCTGCACTGGATCGGCGTGCTGGTGATCATCGGCGGGATCGCCCTGCTTGCCGAGGGCGAGGAGAACTGAGACAACTCCAGGCCCGCGGCTCCACCCTTCAGCGGTGCCTGAGCAGAAAGCCCAGGCCATGGGCCAGTGGAATCACCTTCACCCCCGCCTCGCGCTGCTGCTGCCTGATCTGCGCATGAAACGCCTTGACCTTGGTCCAGTGCATCTTCGGCCGGTAGTGGTGCTCGGCGTGATAACCGTTGTTCATCCAGATCAGGTTGTAGAGCCGGCTGTAGGAACTCACGCCCCAGGCGATCGGCAGGTCCGGGTTGCCACCCAGGTGCTCGTAGTAGCCGTTGAGCGAGGACAGCGACTGCCCCAGGTACCAGAACGGCAGCAGCACCAGCACCGCGTGCCAGTCATAGGCCGCCAGAGCCAGGTAGAACGCCACCGTCGCACAGATCTCGACCTTGACCCAGCGCGCATCCGCCGGATGCTTGCGCTGCATTTCCTCGTAGTAGGCCTTCGGATCATCGCGGAAGAAACTCAGGAAGGTGTAGGCCCAGACGTTGTCCGGCTGGCCGTCCTTGCCATGCAGGTAGATCGACAGCGGGTCGATGGTGGTCCCGTCCTCCCGCGGCAGGTCGGAGTTGCCGCGATGGTGGCGGTTGTGGATATCGCGATACATCGTCTGGGAAAAACCGATGGTCAGCGACAGCAGCAGGTCGAAGCCGCGGTTCATCCAGTGCGGGGTGAAATAGGGATTGTGGATCTGGTTGTGGGAGATGCTGTTGATGCTCCACGACAGGCTGACCGCATAGAGCAGTGCCGTCGGGATGATCAGCCACCAGGAGTGGTCGTGAAAACCCAGTACCAGCCAGAGTACGAAGGCGAAATGGGCCAGCGCCATGACAATGGGCACCAGGTCCCAGAGCGAATAGGCCAACAGGCGATAAGCAGGACGAGCCATCTGAAAGTTTCCCGGACAGTGATTACCGGGAGGTCCATTGCAAACGGCAGACCAGTTTTGCCCGCCCGGGCAAAACCCGCCGGGGCCCTCAGCCAGCCGATCGCCCCCTTCCTGTCAGAACTTGTAGCTGATCGCGGTCTGCACCTGGCCCTGGTTGCTGTTGCCACGTTCCCTCACGATGCTGCTGTCAGCCGCGTTGCCCACCAGGCGAATCCAGCTCGCGCTGGTCATCAGCGACCAGCTGCCACCCAGCGGAACCGCGAAGTTCTGGGTCAGGGTGAAGTTCTGCAGCCCGCCACCCGGCTTGTACTGCTCGATCCCCGAAGCCTGGGCCTCTTCGGCGGTCACGCCGAAAAAGGTCCGGGTCTGCCGGGCATCGGCGAAATGGGCGCTCAGGTTGCTGCTGCCGATGATGCCCAGGCCCAGCGGATAGCCGAGTTCGCCGCCGACCTTGCCGAGCAGGCCACCCTGGGCATTGCCACCACCGACCGCACTGCCGACCTGCACGAATACCCGCCAGAAGTCGGCCGGCGCATACTGCACGTAACCGCCGACCTGGGCCATGTCCGGGACATTGCGCAAGCCGCGCAGGTCGCCGTCGGCGTTGCGCCCCGGCAGGTAGTTGATGAACGGCCCGGCCGTGAAGCCGCTGCCCTTGAAGGCATCCCAGGTCAGGCCATCGTCGCCACTGAGGCTGACGTCCCCCCAATCCAGGTCCAGATAGGGCAACGGCACAGTGTCGTAACTGCTGCCCGAAGGGTCATGGGGCTGATAGCCGATACCGAGACCGATCTGCCCGCCGAGCCCTTCCTCGGCCAGCGCAGCAGCACTCCAGCCGCCCAGGGCCAGCAGACCGGCAAGCAGCAATGTGGGGGTAAACCTGGCCATGAGACGTTTCCTTGTTTTGAACATGCGCGCATCAATCACCAGAGCGCCTGCCTTAGGCAAGCACTGATCTTGTTTGTAGCAAGCTACAAAAATTGTAGCTCCTTGTAGCCAATTTCATACAAACATCCGGCAAACCCCGTGAATACAGGGCCTTCAGCGCTTTGGCACGCTCCGTGCTCTAGCCCTGACATGCGCAAGGTGCGCTCTTATTCAACAGGTAACTGCAGATGATGCACTGGCATATCGTGTGTGATTTCGACGGGACCATTTCCCGCACCGACGCGATCGACAACATCCTGGAACGTTTCGCCGACCCGAGCTGGGAAGCGATCGAGCAGGAATGGCTGGACGGTCACATCGGTTCGCGTGAATGCCTCAGCCGCCAACTGGCCCTGGTCAAGGCAACGCCGGCCGAATTGCTGGCCTACTTCGACACCATCGATATCGACCCGGACTTCCCCGACTTCGTCGACCACGTGATGAGCCTGGGCGCGACCATCGAAGTGGTCAGCGACGGCATCGAGCAAGGCATCGCGCGGATTCTGTCGCGCAACTACGTGACCCTGCTGCCGATCCTGGCCAACCGCCTGCGCCAGGTCGACCAGAACAGCTGGCGCATCGACTTCCCACATGCGAGCGACGCCTGCCGTGCGGCCTCCGGCAACTGCAAGTGCAAATCCACGCCCAAGGGCAAGCGTGTGCTGGTGATCGGTGACGGTCAATCGGACATGTGCGTGGCCGGCACCGCCGACTTCGTATTCGCCAAGGGCCGCCTGGCCGATCACTGCGAACGCAACGGCATCGCGCATGCGCGTTTCGAATCGTTCGGCGAACTTCCGGCATTGCTGGCCCTGCTGCCCAGCAGCGAAGCCGCCAACGCCACCACTTTCGCGCTCGACGGCGCCGAAAACCCTTCCCAAACTCAGGAACTCTTCCACCATGTCTGAGATTCGCATCGCTAGCGCCGAAGACCGCGTGCTTCTGGATAAAGAAGCCAAGTACTGCTCCTACGGCGATACCGTCCACTACATCGAGCCACCGCGCATTTTCAGCCGTTGTGAAGGTTCCTACGTCTGGGACACCGAAGACCAGGCCTACCTCGACCTGCAGATGTGGTACTCGGCCGTGAACTTCGGCTATGCCAACCCACGCCTGAACAACGCCCTGAAGCAGCAGATCGATACCCTGCCGCAGATCGCCAGCCAGTACCTGCACAAGGGCAAGATCGAGCTGTCGGAAATGATCGCGGTCGACGCCAAGAAGAAATTCGGCCTCGACGGTCGCGTACACTTCAACGTCGGCGGTTCGCAGTCGGTCGAAGACTCCCTGAAAGTCGTGCGTAACGCCAGCAACGGCAAGAGCCTGATGTTCGCCTTCGAGGGCGGCTACCACGGCCGTACCCTGGGCGCTTCGTCGATCACTTCGAGCTACCGCTACCGTCGCCGCTACGGCCACTTCGGCGAGCGCGCGCAGTTCATCCCGTTCCCGTATCACTTCCGCGGCCCGAAAGGCATGACCAAGGAAGAATACGGCAGCGAGTGCGTGAAACAGTTCGCCCGCCTGTTCGAAACCGAATACAACGGCGTGTGGGACCCCAAGGTCGGCGCCAGCGAATACGCCGCGTTCTACGCCGAGCCGATCCAGGGCACCGGTGGCTACGTGATCCCGCCGATGAACTTCTATCGCGAACTCAAGCAGGTCCTCGACCAGCACGGCATCCTTCTGGTGGTCGACGAAATCCAGATGGGCTTCTACCGGACCGGCAAGCTGTGGTCGATCGAGCACTTCGACGTGCAGCCGGACGTGATCGTCTTCGGCAAGGCGCTGACCAACGGCCTGAACCCGCTGGGCGGCATCTGGGCCCGTGAGGAACTGATCAACCCGACCGTGTTCCCGCCAGGATCGACCCACTCCACCTTCGCCTCCAACCCGCTGGGTACGGCGGTAGGCCTGGAAATGTTCAAGATGACCAGCGAAATCGACTACGGTGCGATGGTCATGGCCAAGGGCAAGTACTTCCTCGAAGGCCTGCAGGACCTGCAGAAACGCTTCCCGATCATCGGCGACGTCGATGGCCTGGGCCTGGCCCTGCGCTGCGAAATCTGCGGCCCGGACGGTTTCACCCCGGACAAGGCGACCCTGGACTTCATGGTCGAGGAAGGCATGAAGGGCGACATGATCGTCGACGGCCGCAAGCTGGGCCTGGTGCTGGACGTGGGCGGTTACTACAAGAACGTGATCACCCTGGCGCCTTCGCTGGAAATCACCTACGAAGAAATCGATCTGGGCCTGAAACTGCTCGAGCAGTTGCTGAACCGGGCCATGAAGCGGTGAACAGCGCAGCGATCGATCTGGGCGAAGGCGATGCCGGCTTCGTCCTCGGCGACGGTCCGGTCGGGGTCCTGCTGATCCACGGCCTGACCGGCACCCCGACGGAACTGCGCAAGGTTGCCCAGGGCCTGGTCAAGGACGGTACGTGCACGGTGTACGTACCGACCCTGCCCGGTCATTGCGGCGGCAATGCCGACCTGCAGGCCACCGGCTGGCAGGACTGGTACGAGGGCGTGCGCAAGACCTTCGTCGGCATCAGGCAGCGCCACGAACAGGTGTTCGTCGGCGGCCTGTCCATGGGCGCGGTCATGTCCATGTACCTGGCCTCCGAGTTCCCCGGCCAGGTCACAGGGCTGTTGATGTATTCGACCACCCTGCGCTACGACGGCTGGAGCATCAACAAGCTGGCGTTCCTGACGCCGCTGCTGATGAAGATCCCGTTCGGCGTGCATATCTGTCGGTTCGAGGAGAAGCCGCCGTACGGCATCAAGAACGAGCGCCTGCGGGCGATCGTCGAGCGCCAGATGAAGGCCGGCCAGAGCAGCGATGCCGGGCTGCTGACCATGGAGGGCATCACGGTGCGCGAACTGCACCGGATGAACGCCGTGGTGATGCGCCGCATGCCGTCGATCCGGACCCCGGCGCTGGTGATTCACTCCGTCGAGGACGATATCACCAGCCCGTGGAACGCCAACTATGTCGAGAAGCACCTGGGTGGCCCGGTGACCAAGGTCATGCTCGACAACTGCTATCACATGATCACCGTCGACCTGCAGTACCGCGAGGTGATCGAGTTGAGTGCCGGTTTCATCGAGCGCCTGAGCGTACGCGAAGACTATCGGCAACGGGCCTAAGGACAGACCACGTGATTGACGCCCAAGCCTTCTCCAGCATCGAGGCCATTGAACGCGCAGCCTGGAACGACTGTTTCCCGGGTGCGCTGGAGAATTGGGAGTATTACCTGGCGGTGGAAAAGGCCGGCATCGACGACTTCGAATGGCGCTACCTGGCGCTGTTCGAAGACGGCTGCCTGCTGGCCGTCGCCCCCGCCTTCACTACCCGCTACAAGCTCGACACCACGGTGCAAGGCGTGGCCAAGCGCATCACTGGCTGGGTCAACCGGGCGCTACCGGGGCTTCTGGAACTGGGGCTCTACGCCATTGGCTCGCCGGTGGCGGAACAGTGCCATGCCGGCATCGCCAGCCAGGTGCCGGCGCAACGCCGCCAGGCCCTGCTGGAGCGCCTGCTGTTGCTCGCTCGGGAAGACGCCGCCCGCCTGAACATCAGCCTCACGGCGGTCAAGGACGCGCCCAGTGCCGACAACGACTGGAACAGCGCCTGCAAAATGGCCGGTTTCCAGCAGTTGCCGAGCCTGCCCGGCTCGACACTGCCGGTGGCCTTCGGCTCGATCGACGCCTACCTGGGCGCCCTGGGCAAGTCCACCCGCAAGGACCTGCGGCGCAAGCTGCGCGCTCCCGGTCCGCGGATCGAGTGGCGACGCAACATCGACGATGTGCTGCCACAGGTCATGCGCCTGTACGAGTCGACCCTGTCTCGCAGCGAAACCCAGTTCGAACGCCTGCCGGCGGACTACTTCACCGGTGTGCTCGAACAGCTGGAAGAACGCGCCGCCTGCGTCCTGTACTGGATCGACGAGCGGCTGGTGGCGTTCAACCTGATCCTGCTGGACAAGGAACGGCTGATCGATAAATTTTTCGGCCACGACCTGAACGAAACCCGTCAACACAACCTCTATTTCCGCAGTTGGCTGGCCAATGTCGAGCACTGTATCGAGCAGGGTATCGCCCTGTACGAATGCGGTCAGGCCGGCTATGCGAGCAAGATTCGCCTGGGCTGCACCTTCCAGGGCAACAACCTGTTCTTTCACCATCGAAACCGGCTGGTCAACAATGTCCTGAAACTGGTCAAATGGGTTGTCCGACCGGATCGATTCGACCCCGCCATGGCTGCAGCGATAAACGAAACCTGATGAACTCCAATCCAGAACGCCGCCGTAAACGCCGCCCCTTCTCGATCTCGCGCTGGAGCGTGCAGCGCAAACTGTTGCTGGCGTTCTGGCTGGTCAGCGTCGTGCCGACCATGATCGCCGCCGAGCTGGCGGCGACCACCCTGTCGCAGATCTTCGACAGCAACGTGCGCATCTGGCTGCAGGAATCGACCAAGATCGTCAAGGACGAGATCAGCGAGATCCAGCGCGACAACGCGCGGGTCGCGCAGTTGTTCCTGCTCTACACCCGCCCGCCGACCTCACGCCAGGCGGCCAAGCATGACAAGCTGACCGCCGATATCGCCGACGCGATGGGCATCGACGTCGTCGCACTGATCCGCACCCAGGATCACAAGGTGGTGTTCAGCACCGCTTCGCAAGACATCGTCGAACAGATCAACACCGCGCCCAATGCCGTGCTGCAGACCATCAAGGTCGCCGAGGTACCGACCGGGGTGGTGGTCTCAACGTTCCAGAGCACCCAGGAAGGGGTCGATTATCAGTTGCTGATCGCCACCTACCTGGACAGCAGCTTCCTCAACAGCGTGGCCGACGTGCACTCCCTCGACCTGCGTCTGTACCTGGCGAACGCCAAGGGTTTCGCCGAAATCTTCTCGACCCAGCGCTTCGAGGACCACCCGCTGCAAGTACCGGCGAAAATCGAGAAGAACCTGCGCGAGACCCGCCTGCCCAGCGAGCTGTTCACCAGCCGCTACAGCGGCCTGTACTGGCCGATCTTCAACGATACCGGCGACCTGCAGGGGGTGATCTTCAGTGGCCTGCTGCGCCACACCAGCCTGGTCGGGCTGGTCAACCAGAGCAACCTGTTCATCCTGATCTTCCTGGTCGGCTCGGCGCTGTCCCTGAGTGTCGGCTGGCTGGTCTCGCAACGCCTGACCCTGCCACTGCGTGGCCTGGCCGAGGGCGTCGGGGCGGTCATTTCCGGCAACTACAACAAGCGCATTCCGGTGATCGGCAGCGACGAGCTGGCCGAGCTCAGCCACACCTTCAACCACATGACCGAGCGCCTGGGCGAACTGCATCACCTGGAAGCCCAGTTGCGCCGCCGCGACCGCCTGCACGCCCTGGGCGAAGTCGCCATGGGCCTGGCCCACGAAATCCGCAACCCGCTGGGCATCATCAAGACCGCCACCCAACTGTTGCACCGCCGGGCCAGCCTGCCGGACAACGACAAGCGCCACCTGGAATACGTGATCAGCGAAGTGTCGCGGATCAATGACCTGATCACCGAGTTCCTCGACTTCGCCAAGCCCAGCGCACCGATCCGCGCCATTCAGCCGGCCCGGGCCCTGGCCGAGGAGATTCTCGGTTTCTGCGCCCCGGAACTGGCGACCCACAACATCGACGCGCGGATCGACGACCAGGCCCCCGGCGTCACCCTGTACGCCGATGCCGGCCAGTTGAAACAGGCCTGCCTGAACCTGATCCTCAATGCCATCGACGCCATGCCCAACGGCGGGCGCCTGACCCTGGGCATCGGCAAGGACCAGGACTACACCATCATCAGCGTCAGCGACACCGGCCAGGGCATCGAACCGGACATGATCGAGCGGATCTTCACCCCGTTCGTCACCACCAAGGCCTCGGGTACCGGCCTGGGCCTGGCCAAGGTCTTCTCGATCATGGAAAACCACGACGGGCGGATCGAATGCACCAGCGAGAAAGATGCAGGCGCGTGCTTCAAGCTGTACATTCCGGCCCATGGCGAAGACCTGGACGCCGGAGATGACGAGGAACACGACGATGACGCATAAGGTCCTGGTGGTCGATGACGAACCCAAGCTCTGCGACCTGCTCAGCTCGGCCCTGAGCCAGAACGATATCCAGGTGTTCACCGCCGGCAACGGCCTGCAGGCCCTGGTGGTGCTGGACCAGGAAGAGATCGACCTGGTCATCAGCGACTGGCGCATGCCCGGCATGGACGGCCCGCAACTGCTGGCCGAGATCAAGTCGCGCTTCCCGCAGTTGCCGGTGATCGTGATGACCGCCTACAGCACGGTGAAGAACGCCGTGCAGTCCATGCGCAACGGTGCCTTCGACTACATCGCCAAGCCGTTCGACATCGACGAGCTGGACATCACCGTCAGCAAGGCCCTGCAGTTCCGCGACATCCTGCGCGACAACGCGCGGATGCGCGCCGAACTCGACGAACACCGGCAGATCGACAGCCTGGTGGGCGACAGCCCGACGTTTCGCCGGGTACTGCAAGCCATCGATTCGGTACGCGAGAGCAGCGCCACCATCCTGCTGACCGGCGAAAGCGGCACCGGCAAGGAGATGGTCGCGCGGGCGATCCACCAGCACGGCAGCCGCGCCGACAAACCCTTCGTCGCGGTCAACTGCGCGGCGATTCCCGAGGGCCTGCTGGAAAGCGAAATGTTCGGCCACCGCAAGGGTGCCTTCACCGGTGCCGTCTCGGACCGGGTCGGGCGCTTCATGCAGGCGGACAAAGGCACGCTGTTCCTCGACGAGGTCGGCGACATGCCGCTGGCATTGCAGGCGAAGATCCTGCGCGCGCTGCAGGAGCGGGTGATCGAGCCGGTGGGCGATCCGCGCGAACGCAAGGTCGATGTGCGGGTGATTGCCGCGACCAACAAGAACCTGCTCGAAGCGGTGGCGAACAAGGAGTTTCGCGAAGACCTGTACTACCGCCTGAACGTCTTCCCGATTCCCCTGCCCGCCCTGCGCGAGCGGGTCGAGGATATCGCCCCGCTGGCCCGGCATTTCGCCCACGCCCTGGGCGCCAGTGCCGGCAAGCGCATCACCGGCTTCAGCCCGCAGGCCCTGCAGGCGATGGCCAACTACAGTTGGCCGGGCAACATACGCGAACTGCAGAACTGCGTGGAACGGGCGACCATCGTCGCCACCAGCCCGGTGATCGAGGAAAGCGACCTGCCGGCCTACCTGTTCACCCCGCAGCCATCGGAGCCGGGCAACCCGACCGTGGCGCTGCACGCCGGCCCGGCGATCCCCAAGGACCTCGACGCGGCCCTGGCGGAAGTGGAAAAGGGCTACATCCTGGCGGCACTGCACGAGGCCAACGGTGTCCAGGCCGCCGCCGCGCAGATGATCGGGATTTCCGAGCGCAGCTTCTGGTACCGCCTGAAGAAACTGGCGATCCAGGTGGAAAAAATCATTCGCTGAGCACCAGGGAGTTTTCAGAAGCGCCCCATCAACTGTAGGAGCGTGGCTGGCCCGCGAAGCTTTTAGCGACCTCAAGGGCCATAGAAACTTTGCGGGCAAGTCACGCTCCTACAGCGGGGGGCAGTCCTGCTCGCCTCAGAGCTGCGCCACATGGCCGACATCCTGCTGCTGCGCCCGCAGGTACGGCAACACCGCCGCCAGCAACGGCGCCTTGAACGCCTCCTGGAACCGATGGGCCAACCCCGGAATCAGCACCAGCTGGCTACCCTGGATATGCGCCGCCAGGTGCACCCCATGCATCACCGGCAACAACGGATCGGCCGTGCCATGCACCACCAGGGTCGGCACCCGCAGCTGATTGAGCAGCGGCACCCGGCTCGGTTCGGCCAGGATCGCCATGATCTGGCGCTTTACCCCTTCCGGATTGAACGCCCGGTCATAGGCCGTCGCCGCCTGTTGCAGCAGCTTGTGCCGATCATCCTTCACCTCGGGGCTGCCCAGCGCCGCCAGCAGGTCGGCCTGCTGCTCGATCGCCACCTGACGGTTCGGCGCACTGCGCCGCGACAGCAACTGCACCAGCGCCGCACTCGGCGCCGGCAAACCCTCGGCACCGGAGCTGGTCATCACCAGCGTCAGGCTCTCGACCCGCTGCGGCGCCATGGCCGCCAGCCGTTGGGCGATCATCCCGCCCATGCTGGCGCCCAGCACGTGGAACCGCTCGACCTGCAGCGCATCCATCAATCCCAGCGCATCGCCGGCCATGTCGCTCAGGCTGTAGGGCGCCGCCACCGGCAGGCCGAGCTTGTAGCGCAACACCTCGAACGTCAGGTTGGCGCTCGCCGGCGCCTGGCGCCAGATCGACAGGCCGACGTCGCGGTTGTCATAACGGATCACCCGGAAGCCCTGCTGGCACAGGGCAACCACCACCTCGTCCGGCCAGTGGATCAACTGGCCACCCAGGCCCATGATCAGCAGCAGCGCCGGATCCGAGGCACGACCGATGCTCTGGTAGGCCAGGCTGACCTGATCCAGGTCGACATGCTCGGTGGGAACATTGACATCGCAGCGACCCGCGGCAAACGCCGGCAAGCCGAACAGCAAGGCGGCCAGCAGGACTGCCGCTGAAAGAAAACGTACACGCATGAAAAAATACCGAAACGCAGAACCCCAGTGGAGCGCGAGTCTGATGATATTTGTGCAAGCGCGCTGCCACAGTTCGGTGACAGTTTGATGAAGATTGCTCCAGCGGCTTCGTCCCATCAGGCAGGTGAAGGCATTTCTGCTCGGCGCGCCGGTCGACAGCCGGCTCAACATGAGACAAACTCACTCACATTGCACTTCTTACCAAAGTTTTCTCATGGAGCCCCAGGTGCTGGAAATCCGTCACTTGAAAACCCTGCATGCCCTGCGTGAGGCCGACAGCCTGGTGGAGGCCGCCGAACGCCTGCACCTGACGCAGTCGGCCCTGTCCCATCAGTTCAAGGAACTGGAGGAACGCCTGGGCATGGCGTTGTTCGTGCGCAAGACCAAGCCGGTACGCTTCACCAGCGCCGGCCTGCGCCTGCTGCAACTGGCGGATGCCACCCTGCCGCTGCTGCGCGCGGCGGAGCGGGACATTTCCCGGCTGGCCGGCGGCACCGCGGGGCGCCTGCACATGGCGATCGAGTGCCACAGTTGCTTCCAGTGGCTGATGCCGACCATCGACCAGTTCCGCGACGCCTGGCCGGAAGTCGAGCTGGACCTGGCCTCCGGCTTCGCCTTCGCCCCGCTGCCCGCCCTGGCCCGCGGCGACCTGGACCTGGTGGTCACCTCAGACCCGCTGGACCTGCCAGGCCTGACCTACGTGCCGCTGTTCACCTACGAGGCGATGCTCGCGGTCGCCAACCAGCACCCCCTGGCGAGCAGGCCCTATATCGTCCCCGAGGACCTGGCCCGGGAAACCCTGATCACCTACCCGGTGGAACGCGATCGGCTGGACATATTCACCCGCTTCCTGGAACCGGCCGACGTCGAGCCGGCGCAGGTGCGCACCTCGGAACTGTCGGTGATGATGATGCAGTTGGTGGCCAGTGGCCGAGGCGTCTGCGGCATGCCCCACTGGGCGCTGCACGAGTACAGCTCGCGCGGCTACGTGAGGGCCAAGCGCCTGGGCGAAAAGGGCCTGTTCGCCACACTCTACGCGGCGATTCGTACGGACATGCTGGAGGTGCCCTACATGCGCGACTTCCTGCTGACAGCCAAGGACACCTCGTTCTCGACCCTCGACGGCGTCAGCGCGGTACGCTGAAACGACAACGGGGCGAGCCTTGCGCTCACCCCGTCGCTTTCCACCACGGGCTTTCCCGGCTCAGGCCGAACGGCGCTGCTCGAACATCAGCCGCACGGCCAGGCCGCCCAGCACGAAGCCCATGACATAACGTTGCAGCGCCAGCCAGCGCGGGTTGTGCTTGAACCAGCTGGCCAGGCCGCCGGCAAACAGCGCGATCAGCAGGTTGACCGTGAAGCTCACGCTGATCTGGGTGGTGCCGAGAATCAGGCTCTGGGCGAACACCGAGCCGTGCTCCGGGCTGATGAACTGCGGAAACACCGAGAGGTAGAACACCGCGATCTTCGGGTTCAGGGCACTGGTGAGAAACCCCATGGTCATCAACCGCAACGGGGAGTCCGGCGGCAACTGGCGCGGCTCGAACGGCGAGCGCGCGCCGGGCCTGAGCGCCTGCCAGGCCAGCCACAGCAGGTACAGCGCACCGGCCCACTTGAGCACCTCATAGGCCAGCGGCACGGCCATGAACACTGCGGTCAAACCCAGTGCCGCGGCAAACAGGTGAACGAAGAAGCCGCCCACCACGCCCAACAGCGACACCACCCCGGCCTTGGGCCCCTGGCAGATCGAGCGGGAGATCAGGTAGATCATGTTCGGTCCCGGGGTCAGGACCATCAACAGCGAAGCGGCAGCGAAGATCAGCAGGTCTTGAAGCGCAATCATGGGCAGTCCCTGTGCGGTGTCGATCAGGCGGTGGGTTCCAGCGAAGCCCGATAGAACGGCAGGATCAGGTCCCGTGTCAATGGCGCCAGGCACAGGTTGCCGTCGCCCGCCGGATCGATCCACACCACTTCCTCGATCTCGGCCGCAGGTTCCACGGTTTCGGCGACGTGCAACTGGAACAGCTCGGCCTGCACCTCGAAGCCCGGCTCGTTGGCCGCGGGAGCGGAAAACCGGCCGAGGTAGCGGGCGTCAGCGGGATCGACCCGCAACCCCAGTTCCTCCTCGAGTTCGCGGGCCAGGGCGTGCGCCGGCTGCTCATGGGGTTCGATCTTGCCACCCGGCTGCATGAAGGCCTGGGTGCCACGCTTGCGCACCAGCAGGGTACGGCCATCGGGGCCGATCAGCAGGGCCGCGGCGATACGGATAGTCTTGGAGGCAGCAGAAACAGTCATGGCGTCAACGCGATCCTGGCAAAAGCCGGCAGGATCACACCCGTGCGGGAAACTGGCAAGCCCACCGAAAGCAGGCTTGCCAGGCCGGGTTCAGGTGGCCTGCTCCAGTGGCGAGACCTCCTCGGGCACCTTGACGAACACGCTGTACTTGGCGCCCTCCATGGCCTCGAAACCGATCAGTTTCTCCACCAGTGGCGCACTCAGGACCTTGCCGGCATTGAGCAACAGCATGCCGTTGTCGGCATTGAGGTTGCGGGCCAGGACCATGCCCGCCTCCAACTCGCGTGTGCCCAGCACCTTGACCGTCGGATCGCCGGTGGTGACATCGCTCAGGTGCTCGGCACAGACCCGGACGAATTCCTCCACCAGCCCGGGATCGTAGAGTCGCCCGGCATACTTGCGGATGAACAGCAGGGCTTCGTCGCTGTTCAGCCGCCGCTCGAGAATCAGCCCGTGCTGCAGCTCGACGAAATCGACCGCCAGCTTCAGCACCCGGGAGCCCAGGGGAATCGCCTCGCCCTTGAGATGATCGGGAAAACCGGTGCCATCCCAGCGTTCCTGATGGTGCAGGATCAGCCGGGCCGCGTCCTGCATCGGCTCCAGCGTCATCAGCAGCGATTCGCTCTGCTTGGGATAACCGCGATAACGCTCACGCTCGGTATGGTGCAACTGGTCGGCCGGTGCGCCCATCATGCCGTCCGTCCAACCCATCTTGCCGATATTGTGCAGGGCCGCGGCCATGGCCAGGTTGCGGCTGTCGGTCTCGTCCTGGCCGGTGGCCTTGCACCAGGCCCGCACCAGGTCGATCACCGCCCGGTTGGTCTGCTTGTCCTTGGGCAGGCGCCACTCGACCATCCGCGAAAACACCTCGGCGGTCACCGCGTAGCTGCGCTTGAGCTCTTCATAGGCCAGGTCGAGCATGTCGGCGGTCTGCTGGACTTCGCTGGTACGCGCCAGCACGCGTTTTTCCAGGGTGGCGTTGAGCTGTTGCAACTGCTTGTTCTGCTCCCGTGCCAGCGCCTGCAGGCGCTGGCGCTCGCGCTCGGAGTGCTGGAAGGCCAGGGCCTGGCGTACCGTCAGCGTCAGTTCCTCGTCATTCCAGGGTTTGCTGAGATAGCGGTAGATCCGCCCTTCGTTGATCGCCTTGGTGATCATGTCCAGGTCGGCATAGCCGGTCAGCAGGATCCGCAGGGTCGACGGATACAAATCATGGATGCGTGCCAGCAGGGTCGCACCATCCATGTTCGGCATGCGCGCATCGCTGATGACCAGGTCGACGGGCTGCTCGGCCAGGATCTCCAGCGCCCGCGCCCCGCTGTCGGCCAGCACCAGTTCATAGGGTTGACTGCGCAGCAGGCGCCGCAGGCTGTTGAGAATCGACTCCTCGTCATCGACCAGCAGGATACGGGGTCTGACGGCGGATTCATCCATGGCGCACCTCATGTCGTCGTGGGCTGCAAATTGCGGGACCCCGAATGGCTGGCGATCCCTGTGTTCGCCCTAAGGGTAGATGCTTTTGCGCCACATGAACGGTGAGCGACATAACTTTGCCAGCACTGGTGCAAAACTCCATCTATGCTGCAAGCAGTCGAGCGCGCATTCGCTGTGTAGCCTGGGAAAAGGACCTCTTTGTATGCGTTCAGTGCATTTCAACCGGCTGGCAGGGACGTCGCGATGAGCACGATCAACCGTCGTATCCTGATCATCGACGACACCGTGTCCATTCACGAGGACTTCCGCAAGATCCTCTGTCCTGGAGGGGGTGTAGACGACCTGCAAGCGGCCGAGCAGGCGCTGTTCGGCGATAGCGTCAGCCGCCTGGAGCACGTCTTCGAGCTGGACTCGGCCTTCCAGGGCCGCGAAGGCCTGGCCAGGGTCGAGCAGGCGCTGGAGCAGGGCCGGCCGTACGCCATGGCCTTCATCGACATGCGCATGCCGCCGGGCTGGGATGGCCTGGAGACCATCGAACGGCTCTGGCAGGTCGATCCCAAGCTGCAGGTCGCGCTGTGCACCGCCTTCTCCGACTACTCGCTGGAGGACATGAACGCCCGCGTCGAGATGGGTGATCGCCTGCTGATCCTGAAAAAACCCTTCGATGCGATCGAGATCCGCCAGATGGCCAGTGCCCTGACCGTCAAATGGCAGATGACCGAGGACGCCGAGCTGAAGATGGACCAGCTCGAACAGGCCGTCGAGGAACGCACCCGCGAGCTGTCCGACGCCAACATCATCGTGCAGAACAGCCCGACCATCCTCTATCGCCTGCGCGGCGAACCTTCGTTCCCGCTGATGTACATCTCCCACAACATCACCAAGTTCGGCCACGTGGCCAAGGACCTGGTGGCCTCCAGCGACTGGACCCGGGAACTGATCCACGAGGAGGACCAGCCCAAGGTCGACGCCGCCATGGCCCGGGTGCTGGACAGGGATGCCCAGGGCGCCTCCATCGAGTTTCGCCTGCATACCGGCGACGACCAGTGGCGCTGGGTGGAGAACCGCTACGTACCGGTACGCGATGCCGAAGGCCGATTGCTGGAGGTCGAAGGCATCATCATCGACATCACCGAGCGCAAGGCCGCCGAGGAAAAGATCGCCCAGCTCGCCCGTACCGACGGGCTCACCGGGCTGGCCAACCGCTCGACCATGATCGAGCGGCTGCACCAGAGCTTTGCCGCCGCCCAGCGCGGCGCCTCGCCGTTCGCGGTGTTCTACCTCGACCTCGACCACTTCAAGCGGATCAACGACACCCTGGGCCATCCGGTCGGTGACCTGCTGCTGCAGGAAGTGTCCCAGCGTATCAGGCGTTGCACCCGCGAAGGCGATGTGGTCGCCCGACTGGGGGGCGACGAGTTCGCGATCCTGCAGACGGAAATGAACGATCCGTCCATTTCCGGCGCCCTGGCGGCGAGAATCCGCAATGCCCTGGTCGAACCCTACAGCCTCGATGGCAACGAGGTGCGGATTTCCGTGAGCATCGGCATCAGCACCTACGCCGCCGACAGCGAAAGCGCCGACACCCTGCTGGTGCAGGCCGACATGGCGCTGTACCGTTCCAAGGAAAAGGGCCGCAACCAGTACCACTTCCACTCCGAGGAGATCAACCAGGAGGTCAGCGAACGGGTCTCCATCGCCAACGACCTGAGGGAAGCCATCAATCAGGATCAGCTGGAACTGCACTACCTGCCGGAAGTCGACCTCACCACCGGCAAAATCCTCGGCATGGAGGCGCTGGTGCGCTGGAACCATCCCCAGCGCGGCCTGCTCGGGGCCGACGTGTTCATACCGGCTGCGGAAAAGACCGGCACCATCGTCGCCCTCGGCCACTGGGTGCTGGACCACGCCTGCCAGCAGATGCGCCAGTGGCGCGACGAGGGCGTGGCACCGCCGGTGATCGCGATCAACCTGTCGCTGGCCCAGCTCAAGAGCGGTGGCGAACTGTTGAACGATGTTGTCGAGACCACCGCCCGCTGGGGGCTGTCGCCATCGGACCTGGAGTTCGATGTCACCGAGGCGACCCTGGCCCAGACCAAGTGGACGCAGAACGACGTATTGCCGCGCCTGCGCGAACTCGGGGTGAAGATCGCCATCGACGATTTCGGTACCGACTACTCCTCCTTCGACTACCTCAAGACCTACCGGGTCAATCACCTGAAGCTGGCACAGTCGTTCATCAACCATGCCACCCAGGATGCCGACAGCGCCACCACCCTCAAGGCCATCATCAATTTCGCCCGTGAAATCGGCGTGGGCATCATTGCCGAAGGCGTGGAGACCCTGGAACAGCGCAGCTCGCTGATCTCCACCGGCTCGCCGATGGCCGCCCAGGGCTACTACTTCAGCAAGCCTGTCGACACTCAGGAGGCCGCCCGGCTGCTGCAGCGGGGCAGCATCGCTCCGCAGGCACTGCCCAACCTGGAGAGTTCGTGATGACCGCGCTGACCGGCGCCGCCAACCGGCGCATTCTGATCATCGACGACACCGCTTCGATTCATCAGGACTACCGCAAGATCCTCGGCCCGGAAGAAGAGGAAGACTTGAGCCTGGAGTCGACCGAAACCCTGCTGTTCGGCGTCGACCAACCGCAACGCCAGGTCTTCGAGCTGGACTCGGCCTACCAGGGCCAGGAGGCCCTGGAACTGGTCCGGCTGGCCCAGGCCGCCAACCGGCCCTACGCCATGGCCTTCATCGATATGCGCATGCCGCCGGGCTGGGACGGTCTGGAAACCATCGAACAGCTGTGGAAAGTCGACCCCCACCTGCAGGTCGCCCTGTGCACCGCCTACTCGGACTACTCCTGGGAATCGATGGCCGACCGCCTGGCCTTCGGCGACCAGTTGCTGATCCTGAAGAAACCCTTCGACAGCCTGGAAATCCGCCAGATGGCCAGCGCCCTGACCTGGAAATGGCAACTGGCCCGGGACATGGCCACGCGCATGAGCGAACTGGAGCGGACCGTCGAGGAGCGCGTCCAGGAACTGCTGCATGTCTCGCGCCTGCTGCAGTTCGACGTGCTCACCGAACTGCCCAACAGCACCCTGCTGGTCGACCGGCTCAGCCAGGCGATTGCCCTGGCCAAGCGGCACGACGAACAGACCGCGGTCATGTTCATCGGCCTGGATCGCTTCAAGCGCATCAACAATGCCCTGGGCCACCCCGTCGGCGACGAAATGCTCAAGCATGTGGCTCGCTGCCTGATCGGCGCCTTGCGTCAGTCGGACTCGGTGTTTCGCTATGGCTCCGACGAATTCGTCCTGGTACTGCCCGATATCGCCCACCCGCACCAGACCAACGGCATCGCGCAAAAGATCCTCAATGCCGTGAACACCCCACTGGAAGTGGCCGGGCATGCCCTGCGGGTCACCGCGAGCATGGGCATCAGCCTGTACCCGGGCGATGGCGAAGAGGCGCTGGGCCTGGTCAAGAAGGCCGAAACGGCCATGCGCAACACCAAGGAGGAAGGGCCGGGCAACTTCGGCTTCTTCATCGAGGACATGAACCTGCGTGCGCGTCGGCAGCAGTCCATCGAGTCGGGCATTCGCCTGGCCCTGGAGCGCGATGAGTTCGTCCTGCACTACCAGCCCAAGCTGGACCTCAGGCGCGGCCAGGTGGTCGGTGCGGAAGCGCTGATTCGCTGGCTGCACCCGGAGCGCGGCTGGATCTTCCCCGGCGATTTCATTCCCGTGGCCGAGGACAGCGGACTGATCGTTCCACTGAGCCGCTGGGTGGTCGGGCAGGCCTGCCGCCAGGCCAAGGCCTGGCAGGAGCAGGGTCTGGGCCGGCTGGTCATGTCGGTGAATGTCTCGCCCATCGACTTCCGCCAACGGGACTACCTCGACGGAATCCGCCAGGTGCTGGAGGAAACCGGGTTGGACCCGCGCTGCCTGGAACTGGAAATCACCGAAAGCATCCTGATGCAGAACATCGACGCCACGCTCGAGGTGCTGCACGCGCTCAAGGCCCTGGGCATTCGCCTGGCGATCGACGACTTCGGCACCGGTTATTCCAGCCTCAGCTACCTGCGGCGCTTTCCCGTCGATGTGCTGAAGATCGACCAGTCGTTCGTGCGCAATCTCGCCGGCGACCGGAATGATGCGGCGCTGGTCAGCGCGATCATCAGCCTGGGCAAGAGCCTGAACCTGAACACCATTGCCGAAGGCGTCGAGACCCGCGAGCAACTGGACTTTCTCAAGGCCCATGCCTGTGAAGAGGTGCAGGGCTACTACTTCAGCAAAGCCGTCGAAGCCAACGCGTTCGCTAGCCTGCTACTGGACTGGCGGGAAAAAGCGCCAGGACAGGACTGAACGCCCCCACGACCGTCTACAGCCAGGGAAACCTGCAATGTCATTTCGCCGATTGCTCGTGCTGCTACTGCTCACCGGCGCCTGGGGGCAACCCGTCCTGGCGTTGCCACTGGACGAACCGCTCAAGCCCCTGCCGGACATCCCCCAGCAGGACCCGCGCCAGGTCGAACTGGGCCGCCAGCTGTTCAACGAAAAACGCCTGTCGATCAACGACAGCCTGTCCTGCGCCACCTGCCACCAACTGGACAAGGGCGGAGTCGACGACAAACCGCTGTCCATCGGTTTCCATGGCGAGACCGTCGCGGTCAATACCCCCACCGTGTTCAACGCGGCACTGAACTTCAAGCAGTTCTGGAATGGTCGGGCCGACAGCCTGGAGGACCAGGTCGGCCAGGTCCTGCTGAGTCCCATCGAGATGGGCAACAACTGGCCGAACATCATCGATACGCTGGTCAAGGACCCGGCCTACAAAGCGGCCTTCGCCGCAGCCTACCGCGATGGCGTGACCGAGGCCAACGTGCGCAACGCCCTGGCCACCTACGAACGCACCCTGCTGACGCCCAACTCGCGCTTCGACCAGTACCTCAAGGGCAACACCGACATCCTCAGCCTCGACGAGAAGTACGGCTACCAGCGCTTCAAGGACTATGGCTGCATCGCCTGCCACCAGGGCGTGAACATCGGTGGCAACATGTTCCAGAAGTTCGGCGTGATGGGCGACTACTTCAAGGCCCGTGGCAACCCGACCGCAGCCGACGACGGGCGCTTCCTGGTCACCGGGGACCAGGACGACCGGCATGTCTTCAAGGTGCCCAGCCTGCGCAACGTGGCCCTCACTGCCCCCTACTTCCATGACAGCTCGGCCAAGACCCTTGAGGAGGCGGTCGACGTGATGTTCACCTATCAGTTGGGACGCATCCCCTCGGCCGAGGACAAACGCCTGATCGTGCTGTTTCTCAAGACACTGACCGGTGAACAGGGAGGCAAGCCGCAATGAACCCGACCAGGCGCCTGCTGAACCGGATCCTCCTGCCGCTGTTGACCTCGGTGCTGGCGGCGGTGCTGGTGTTTCTCTACGTCATGTCGCGCAGCGACCTGACCCAGGAGTACGCCGAAGGCCGCGACCTGATCGGCCAGATCAAGCAACTGGACGCCCAGTGGGATACGGAGATCCTCAAGGCCAGGATCGCCGTGGCCCGCAACTACGATCCGCTGATCAGACCCCAGGTCGGCATGCACACGCACTGGCAGGCCTTCCAGGCGCTGCAGGTGAGTCAGCCGACCGATACCTCCGGGGCCTGGAAGGACCGTCGTGCGACGCTGAACCAGGCACTCAGGGAGAAAGAACGGCTGGTCGAACAGTTCAAGTCGCGCAACGCGGTGCTGCGCAACTCGCTGGCCTTCCTGCCCACCGCCGAAGACGACATCCAGCGCCAGTTGAGCACGCTGGAGGATGTCGACAAACTGATGCTGCAATCGACCTCCAACGATATCTACGACCTGTTGCTCAGTACCCTCGAATTCTCCCAGATCACCACCGACGACAGGGCTAACGAAATCCTGCTGGGGGTCAACCAACTGACGGTCGATCAGCAGCGCCTGCCGCCGGCCTTCAAGGCGCCGATCGATATCCTGCTCAACCACGTGCAACTGATCCTGCGCGAACAACCCAACGTCAATACCCTGCTGGACGAGATTGCCGCCGTACCGGTTTCCGAAAGCCTCGACGCCATCACCGACCAGTTGAACCAGGACCAGCAGAGCGCCGAACGGATCGACCAGCAGTATCACCTGTACCTGCTGATTTTCTCGGCGCTGATGGCCGTGCTGCTGTTGTACCTGGCCAGTCGCCTGGCCCGCAGCTATGCGCAGATCAACCAGATCAACCGGGCCCTGCAGACCGCCAACGAGCATCTGGAGCAGCGGGTCGAGGAGCGCACCCGCGAACTGCGCGACGCCCAGAGCGAGCTGGTGGAGACCGCCCGCCACGCCGGCATGGCCGAGATCGCCACCAACGTGCTGCACAACGTCGGCAACGTGCTCAACAGCGTGAACATCTCCGCCGACCTGGTCGCCCGCAAATTGCGCAACAGCAAGGCACAGGGCCTGGCCAAGGCGGTCGGGCTGATGAACGAGCACCCCGATGACCTCGCTGAGTTCCTCACCCATGATGCCAAGGGCAAGCTGTTGCCGGGCTACCTGAACCAGCTCGTCGAGGCCATCGCCGTCGAGCAGCAGGGCATGACCGAGGAGCTGGGCCAACTGAGCAAGAGCGTCGACCACATCAAGGAAATCGTCTCGACCCAGCAATCCTATGCCGGGGTTTCCAGCCTGGAGGAGGCGCTGCACGTCGGCGACCTGCTCGAGGACGCCCTGCGCATGAATTCCGGCGCCCTGACCCGACACAACGTCGTCGTGATCCGCGACTACGGCGATGTCCCGCGGATCATGGGCGACAAGCACCGCATGCTGCTGATCCTGATCAACCTCATCAGCAACGCCAAGCAGGCGATGTCCAACCTGTCCGACCGTGCCCGGCAGATCACCCTGCAGGTGCGGGTGGTCGACGACACGACCCTGCGCATCAGTGTCAAGGACGACGGCGAAGGCATCCTGCCGGAAAACATGACGCGGATATTCGCCCATGGCTTCACCACCCGCAAGGATGGCCACGGCTTCGGCCTGCACAGTTGCGCCCTGGCGGCGATGGAAATGAACGGACACCTGAGCGCCCATAGCGACGGCCCCGGCAAGGGTGCCGTCTTCACTCTCGAACTGCCCTTGAAAACCGCCGTGGGGGTCCCATGACAACACAGCCGAACCGCCGCATCCTGCTGGTGGACGACACGCCATCGATCCATGATGACTTTCGCAAGATCCTGATGCCGGAGCAGGACGAGAGCCCGGACCTGGACCTGATCGAGGCCCAACTGTTCGGCCATGAGGCCAAGGCCGTCGGCAGCCAGCCGTTCGAACTCGACTCCGCCTATGGTGGACAGGAAGGCCTGGCGCTGGTCGAACGCTCCCTGGCCGAAGAACGCCCCTATGCCCTGGCCTTCGTCGACATGCGCATGCCCCAGGGCTGGGACGGTGTCGAAACCATCGAGCACCTGTGGCAGGCCGATCCGCAACTGCAGATCGTGGTCTGCACCGCCTATACCGACTATTCCTGGGAGGACCTGCTGGATCGCCTGCACGGCCATGACCGGTTGCTGATCCTGAAGAAGCCCTTCGACAATATCGAGGTCCAGCAACTGGCCAATACCCTGACCAACAAATGGGACATGACCCGCCAGGCCAGCCTGCAGATGCATCACCTTGAGGAACTGGTCGAACAGCGCACCCAGGCACTCACCCAGGCGAGCCTGGCCTTGCAGCACGAGATCGACGAGCGCAAGCAACTCGAGGGTCAACTGGTGCAGTCGGAAAAGCTCGCCTCCCTGGGCCAGCTGGCGGCCGGTGTGGCCCATGAGATCAACAACCCCATCGGGTTCATCGGCTCCAACCTGGGCACCCTCGACGGCTACTTCACCCAGTTGTGGGAAATGCTCGACGCCTACCACAGCGCCGAGGAAGGCATCGCCTCACCCGAACTGCTCGGCCGCCTGCAGGCCTTGCGCGAGAAGATCGAACTGGACTTCCTCAAGGAGGACATTCCGCTGCTGATCAGGGAATCCAAGGACGGCATCGCCCGGGTCGGGCAGATCGTCAAGGACCTGAAGAACTTCTCCCGGGTCGACTCGAGCCAGGAATGGCAGTGGAGCAACCTGCAGCAGGGAATCGACTCGACCCTGAACATCGTCGCCAACGAACTCAAGTACAAGGCCGATGTGGTCAGGGACTACGCCGACCTGCCGGAAATCGAATGCCTGCCCTCGCAGATCAACCAGGTGATCATGAATCTGGTGGTCAATGCCGCCCAGGCCATGGGCCCCGAGCGCGGCACCATCAGCCTGCGCGGCGGCAGCGCGGGGGAGAAGGTCTGGCTGGAAGTGGCCGACAACGGCTCGGGCATGGCCCCGCAGACCCTGCAGAAGATCTTCGATCCGTTCTTCACCACCAAGCCGATCGGTAAGGGCACGGGGCTGGGGCTGTCGCTGTCCTACGGCATCGTGCAGAAGCATGCCGGGCAGATCACGGTCAGCAGCGAGCTGGGCGTGGGCACGACCTTCAGGATCGAGCTGCCGATCCGCCAGAACAAAACCGCCTCCTGATCGAGGCGGTTCGCCATACGCGTCAGTTGGCTTCCTGGAAATCCATCTCCGGTGGCTGCTGGCGGAAGCCGCCCGTGAGGAAAGCCAGGTACACCACGCCGATCGCCAGCCAGCTCACGCCCAGGTAGATCGCCAGGTGATCGAGGCTGATCATCAGCCACAGGTCCGCCAGCAGGCCGATCGATGGGCAGACCAGAAACAGCAGCAGCTCGCGCAGACCGCGCTGCTGCGCACCGATCCAGTAATGGAAGATCACCGACAGGTTCACCAGGCTGAAGGCCAGGAAGGCGCCGAAGTTGATGAACGAGGTGGAGGTGGTGACGTCCAGCTTCAACGCCAGCAAGGCCACCACGGCGCAGAGCAGGATGCTGTTGATCGGTGTGCCGAAGCGTTCGCTCAGGCTGCCGAAGAACGATTTCGGCAGCACACCGTCGCGGCCCATGGCATAGAGCAGGCGCGAACCGCTGGCCTGGGCCGACAAGCCCGAGGCGAACTGGCCGACGATCAGGCCGATCAGGAAGAGGCTGACGAACAGGTCGCCGCCGATGTTGCGGGCGATCTCGTACGCCGCCGAGTCGACGTTGTCGAAGGCGAATGCCGGGTGGGCCAGTTGCACGAAGTACGACACCGCAACGAAGATCAGCCCGCCGATCAGGGTGATCAGCATGATCGCCCGCGGGATGGTACGCCGCGGATCGCGGGTTTCCTCGGTCAGGGTGCTGACCGCGTCGAAACCGAGGAACGAGTAGCAGGCGATGGCCGCGCCGCTCATCACCAGCGGCATCTGCATGTCACCGTTGAAGAACGGAGCCAGGGTCCACAAGGGCTTGCTCGCGTCGCCGCCGATATAGTGGATCGCCAGGGCGACGAAGGCCACCAGCACCAGGAACTGCACCAGCATCAGCAGCGAGTTGACGCCGTTGGCCAGGCGCAGGCCGACGATGTTGATCAGGCTGGTGATGACGATGAAGGC
This sequence comes from Pseudomonas sp. Tof1, assembly GCF_055390395.1. Classification (NCBI taxonomy): domain Bacteria; kingdom Pseudomonadati; phylum Pseudomonadota; class Gammaproteobacteria; order Pseudomonadales; family Pseudomonadaceae; genus Pseudomonas; species Pseudomonas sp. Tof1. The sequence goes on from NZ_AP024344.1 coordinate 5,720,031, forward strand.
CAGCACCCAGACCGGCTGCGGGACGGCGGGAAAGGCCGAACCCAAGTACGCCGCGCCGATCAGCCAGATCGCCATGGGCAGGAACAGATAGTCGAGCAACACCGCCCAGCCGGCGATGAAGCCGAGTTTCGGGCTGATGGCCTTGCGCACATAGCTGTAGGCCGAACCGGCCACCGGGAAGGCGGCGGCCATGCGCCCGTAGCTCATGGCGGTGAAGAACATCGCCACCAATGCCGCAAGGTAGGCGGCCGGGACCATGCCCGCGGTGGATTGGGCGAGGATACCGAAGGTGCCGAGCACGATGATCGGCGTCATGTAGGCGATGCCGAACAGCACCACCGCCCCCAGCGAAAGGGTGCGTTGCAAACGAGCCATGAGGCGACTACTCCGAATGTTATTGGATTTATGGCAGAGCCGAGTTCGGCGAAAGTGCAGCGGTGTCACAAAATTCTTATGAGTGCGTGGGCCGGATCACGCAGTAGCTCCGTTCGCGGGCAAGCCCTGCTCCTACCGGTGACGCGGGAGGCTGCAGGAGCCGGGCCTGCCCGCGAAAGGGCCGGCCGCACAACGCAGGGATCAGCCCTGGGGAATCAGCAACTCCCGTACCCCGTCGGCCCGCTCGACCACCTCGCCCGGCAAGCGCAGGCGCTGGTCGTTCAGGTAGCTGTAGTCACGCCGGGCAGCCGCCAACTGACTCAGGTCCAGCTCGACGCTGAAATGGCTCTCCTCGCGCCCGGCCTCCTTGAGCAGCGTCCCGAACGGGTCCACCAGGGCACTGCCGCCAGCGAACAGCAGGCCGCCATCGCCCTCGCCGACGCGGTTGACCATCAGCGCAAAGGCCTGGTTTTCCTGGGCGCGGGCCATGATCGCGGTGCGGTGGGTCGGCCCGTACGGGTCCATGTTGCCGTTGGTGACGATCAGCAGCTCGGCACCCAGTTGCGCCAGGGCCCGGGCGGTTTCCGGGAACTCGATGTCGTAGCAGATCAGCAGGCCGACCCGCACCCCGTTCCATTCGCAGGTCGCATAACCATCGCCGGGGTTGAACACGCCACGGTCCGAGGCCCACAGGTGGGTCTTGCGATAACGCAGGGCAATGCCCTCGGGGTGATCATCAGGGTGGTGTTGTAGAACCGGCCGTTGTCGTTCTCGGCCATGCCGATCACCACCGTCAGGTCGCGCTCGCGGGCGGCCTGCTGCACCGCCTGCACGGTCGGCCCGTCCAGCGGCTCGGCGACCCGGGCCACGGTCTCGGCGGACGGGAAGCCCATCAGGTGGGTTTCCGGAAACACGATCATCCGGGTATCGGCGGCGCAGGCGGCGATAGCGGCAAGGGCGCGCTCGAGGTTGTAAGCTGTATCGTTGTCCCGGCCGGCGAGCTGGGCAAGTTCGATTTTCATGGGTATTCCTTGTTCTGTTCAACCGCCGCGACCCGCCGAACTGGCAGAATGAGTCCGCGGTCATGACCTGTGGCCGCAGTATGCGCACCCGCGCCGGGCCATGGGAATCACGCCGCCGGGGTAACTCGATAGGGGTAGATGAATGACACTGTCGCTGGATGACATCGCCTGGCACCGTTCGGTGGGGCAAATGATCGAGGCCCTGGATCGGCCCAATTTCTGGACGCAACTGGTGCGCCTGCTCAACCGGTACGTGCCGTTCGACAGTTGGGTCGCCCTGCTGTTCAGCGCCCAGGGCCGCCCGGAAGTCTTCGCCGAATGCCCGGGCGAGGACGGCAGTCCCGATCAGTTGTTCCAGGACTACCTCAAGGGCCTGTACCTGCTGGACCCGTTCTACATCGCCAGCCGCGAGCAGTCGCGCACCGGCCTGTACCGCCTGGCCGAGGTCGCCCCGGAACACTTCGAACTGACCGAGTACTACCAGCGCTACTTCCGCCTGAACGTGGTGGCCGACGAGATCCAGTTCAACTGCCAGCTCGACGACGACCGCACCCTCTGCCTGTCGCTGGGCTCCACCCGCCGCTTCAGCGACGAGCAGATCGCCCTGCTGTCGCTGATCCAGCCCTGGGTGCTGGGCCTGTTGCGCCAACGCCTGCCCCACGAACAACTGCCGGAAAACGTCACGCCGCCCACTGCGCCGCAGGGCGACTGGCGCATCCAGCTGGAAGCCTCGGTGCAGCAGCTCAAGGGCGCGCAACTGAGCGCCCGCGAACTGGACGTCGGACGCCTGATGCTCAGCGGCTGCTCGAGCAAGGAAATCGCCCGCAAGCTGGAAATCTCCATCGAAACCGTGAAAGTCCACAAGAAACACATGTACAGCAAGCTGGGCATCAAGTCCCAGTCCGAGCTGTTCTCGATATTTCTGCAAGCGCAGAATGCCTGACCGACCTGATGAGTCCGAACCCAAGGAAACCGTATGAGCCTGTCCCTGCTGAGCCGCTACGCCTTCTTTGCCGGCTGCGTGATCTTCACCCTCGCCAGCCTGCCGTTCCTGGAACATGACTGGCTCTGGCCATTCACCCTGACCACCGGCCTGTTGAGCCTGCTGGGGGTGTTCGACCTGTTGCAGAGCCCTCACGCGGTGCGCCGCAACTATCCGATCCTCGGCAATATCCGCTACCTGGTCGAAGGCATTCGCCCGGAAATCCGTCAGTACCTGCTCGAATCCGACAGCGATGCCCTGCCCTTCTCCCGCTCCCAGCGTTCGCTGGTGTACGCACGGGCCAAGAACGAAGGCGGCGACAAGCCCTTCGGCACGCTGATCGATGTCTATGAGTCAGGCTTCGAGTTCATCGGCCACTCGATGCGCCCGGCGCCGTTGAGCGACCCCGCCAGTTTTCGCGTGACCGTCGGCGGGCCGCAGTGCAAGCAGCCGTACTCGGCCTCGGTGTTCAACATCTCGGCGATGAGCTTCGGCTCCCTCAGCGCCAACGCCATCCGCGCGCTGAACAAGGGCGCCAAGCTCGGCAATTTCGCCCACGACACCGGTGAAGGCAGCATCAGCCCCTATCACCGCGAACATGGCGGCGACCTGACCTGGGAACTTGGCAGCGGCTATTTCGGCTGCCGCACCAGCGACGGGCGCTTCGACCCGGAGAAGTTCGCCGCCCAGGCGCAGAGCCCGCAGGTGCGCATGATCGAAATCAAGATGAGCCAGGGCGCCAAACCCGGCCACGGCGGCATCCTGCCCAAGCACAAGGTCACCCGGGAGATCGCCGAGACCCGTGGCGTACCGATGGGCGAGGATTGTGTATCGCCGTCGAGCCACAGCGCCTTCTCGACGCCGATCGAGATGATGCACTTCATCGCGCAACTGCGTGAACTGTCCGGCGGCAAGCCGGTGGGCTTCAAGTTCTGCCTGGGTCACCCGTGGGAGTTCATGGGCATCGCCAAGGCGATGCTGGAAACCGGCATTCTCCCGGACTTCATCGTCGTCGACGGCAAGGAAGGCGGCACTGGCGCCGCGCCGGTGGAATTCACCGATCACATGGGTTCGCCAATGCGCGAGGGCCTGCTGTTCGTGCACAACACGCTGGTCGGCCTGAACCTGCGGGACAAGATCAAGCTCGGTGCCAGCGGCAAGATCGTCAGCGCCTTCGATATCGCCAGCGTGCTGGCCATCGGCGCCGACTGGGCCAACTCGGCGCGCGGCTTCATGTTCGCCATCGGCTGCATCCAGTCGCAGAGCTGCCACACCAACAAGTGCCCGACCGGCGTCGCCACCCAGGACAAGCTGCGCCAGCGTGCCCTGGTGGTACCGGACAAGGCCCAGCGGGTGTTCAGCTTCCACCGCAACACCCTCAGGGCCCTGGCCGAAATGCTCGCCGCCGCAGGGCTGCAGCATCCTTCGCAACTGGAAGCCAAGCATCTGGTACGACGCATGTCGGCCACCGAGATCAAGCTGTTCTCGCAGTTGCACGTGTTCCTCAAGCCCGGCGAACTGCTGACCGGCGAGGTCAACGGCAAGTTCTACTCGCGCATGTGGGAGATGGCCCGGGCGGATAGCTTCGAGCCGAACGCGGCGTAGATCAGTCGATGCCCCAATCATTCGAATGAAACGAAACGGCAACCCATCGATGCAAGACAAGTAGACCTTGCCTCATCGGGTTGTCAGTTTCGCGCCAGTGGACAGGTCTTGTACAAGCGTACCTGGGCACTGCTCGTCCTGACACAGTTGCTCCTGAGATTTTTAGGGTATCCAGTGAAAGCCCACGGCCCAAGCAAAAGATAGCCAGATACGTTCACTCACACTTGATGGAGTTATCCGCTTTCGCCTTCGCACAGATCTGATACAACTTCATAACATTGTCCCCCATCGATAGCTGTTGGACCTGATGCCAACGCCGAGGTATATCCGCTTCTTCATCCGATTCCTTATCGGAGTAGTCAAGCCACCATACTCGACCTGTCGACGTATCGACACGATCCAGAGACTCGACAAAAGTGTCATCGCCATACTTCATCATGGGCGCAAAAAAACCTGAGGGGTTTGCACGGTCGTATGTCGACGGCGAATAATACAACAAAAGTTTCCGATGCTTATCATTATAAAAATTGCCAGCATAAAAAAGATAGGCATCACCCACGATCAATGTATCGCCATCAATTGATTTTTCTCCAAAGTACGCCATCAATTCAACTAGCCTATTATCCGCCACCTCATAAGGATTGTTCATGGTATGCTGCTGTTTATAAAGATAACCCAAGCCCAAAACCTCTACCGCCGACAAAGCGCACACCGCCATGAAAAACGCCCATTGGTTACGCAGCTTATCCAACACCATCGCCATGACAATAGGCATCATCACCGCAGAAAAAAAAAGATACCGCTCTACAAATACCGGGATATAGAAAGAGAACAAGAACACGACCAACACCGTCAAAAATCCACAGATGACAATCAGTGTCTGTACTGAGTGTCGACTGCGGTCTTTGCACATTACGACACTTCCTCCAGCCAGATACAGGATCGGCACCAGCCAATAGACCAAAGTGTTGCCGCCGCGCCCATCGTTAACGGTCAAGAACCTCCATATCGCCGAAGGCAAACTATAACTGGAAACGGGCTGAATCCATCCCACGCCGAATGTACTCAACTGTGCCAGGCTGCTTGATAACCATGGCAAGTAAAGTACGGCGATCATCAGATTTGCCAGCCACCACCTCGGGCTCTCGATATGTCGATACGCTCCACGAGCCGGTAGCCGGATCAATAACAGATACAACCAGTGGGAAAGTGCGCAGAAAATCGAAAAATAGTGCGTGTACAATCCACTCAGCATCAATAAGGCGTAGATAACCAGATAGATATTTTTTTTCGGTTTGCCTACCCAGTACACCAGCGCGATGGTGGCCCCCGTCAGCTCGACCCCCATTAAGGCATACATGCGTATATCCTGGCTGGTTCGAACCGCTATGGGTAATAATGCCAGCAACCAGCCGGCCGTTATGGCCGCTCGCGGTGTCGAAACCATTCGCGCCAACCAGATGCCGAGCCCGACGTTGACGATTCCAAGCACGGCGCTGAAACCTCTCGTCCATATCAGCGCATTGCTGCCGATCAAAGCGACCCAGCCATGCAGAAGCATGTAAAAAAGCGGGGGATGCACATCCCGACCGCTTAACTTCCAGATATCGGTGAGCGGATAGGCAATCAGCTCCAGGCTAAAGCCTTCGTCTGACCATATGGAAGCGTTGGTCAACAAGTAAAATCGTACCAGTGTCGATACGCTGAGAATCGCGACCACGACCCAGCTCCAGGTGCGTGAGCGCATGGTCGTTACGACAGTTGACGTGAGGTCACTCATTGCATTGCCACTTGTAGTTCGACGACAGTTGCTTTTCCCGCCGAGTGGAAACAATGTCCTTCACCACATACCTGGGCCGATGTTTCGCCTCGATATAAATCCTGCCGATGTATTCACCCAGTATCCCCAGGCCGATGAGCTGTACGCCACTCAGGAACAGAATGGCGGTCATGAGGGAGGGATAACCCGGCACCGCATTGCCGAACAGCAGCTTGTCGGAAACCATGTAGAGCGCGTACAGCAGCGAACCCAACGAGATGAGACCACCGATATAGGTCCATAACCTCAACGGCAAGGTGCTGAAGGATGTGATGCCATCCAGCGCCAGGTTCCACAGCTTCCAGCCATTGAACTTGCTCTTGCCATGGGTGCGCGGAGCCCGGTCGTACTCGATGACCCGGGTAGTGAACCCGGCCCAGGACAGCACGCCCTTCATGAACAACTGGTACTCGGGCAACTTCTTGATCACGTCGATGACCTTGCGGTCCATCAGGCGAAAATCACCGACGTTTTCCTCTATGTGCGAATAGGCAATCCTGTTCATCACCCGATAGAAAAGGATGGACGACTGCCGTTTCAGGTAACTGTCCGTCGAACGACTGCGGCGCTTGGCCAGGACCACATCCGCGCCGTTCTGCCACTCGGCAATCATGCGTGGAATGACTTCGATCGGGTCCTGCAGGTCGACATCGATGGGGATCACCGCATCACCGCTGGCAAACTCGATGCCGGCAAACAGGGCGGGCTCCTTGCCGAAGTTGCGGGAAAAATTGATCAGCAGGGTGTCGTTGTCCCGCAACGCCAGGTACTGGGCCACACTTTCGGTGTTATCGGTACTGCCATCGTTGACGAAAACGATTTCGACCTCATACGGCTCGGCGAGCAGTTCCCGTCGCACCGCCTCGTAGAACACCGGGATGGCCTGCTCCTCGTTGTACACGGGCACCACCAGGGAAATCTTCATTTGGCCTTGTCCCGAAAGACCACCTGGCTTGAATAGCAGTAACCGAGCACCGGGCTCACCCCCGAAAACACCACCAGCGTCACCAGCCCCGGCATGGTCAGCCAGTCACCCAGCCAACCGGTGGTAAAACTGAGCACGGCCATGAAACCGACGAAGGCCAGGTAACGGGGCAATGAGGCCGCCTGCCTGAAGGTGTAGCGCGCGTTGGCATGGAAGGAAAACGTGGCGGCCACCGCGAACGCGCAGAGGTTGCTGGTGGCCTGGCTGAACGCCATGCCGCCGTGCAGCGCGAGGAAGACGCACCCGTGGATCAGGGTATTGAGCACCCCGATATAAACATAGGTCGAAAAATTCTTGGGCAGCGCACGCAAGGCTATGTCATCCATTCCGCAGCCGAACAAACCCCGTCCGATAACGACCGGGATGGGCGTCCACGTACTACGCGATACCAGCGTGGCTATTCCTCAAGACTAGGATTGCCCGGTGGGTCTGTCTACTGTCAGAAATAACAGGTACAGACGAGTTCTGGCTTTCACCAACAGGAGATCAACATGGGAAATCGCTTCATCGCCGTCGCTTGCCTGATGCTGTCGTTCAGCCTGGCCCACGCCGCCGAACGCTGGGAAACCCTGCCGCCCACCCCGGCCCCGGTCGCTGGCGTGCAAAGCGGCTATGCCAACGTCAACGGCATCAAGCTCTACTACACCCGCACCGGTCATGGCTCACCCGTGGTGCTGCTGCACGGCGGCCTCGCCAACTCCGACTACTGGGGCAACCAGGTCAAGGCCCTGGCGGCGAAACACACGGTGATCGCCCTCGACAGTCGCGGCCATGGCCGCAGCTCGCGCGACAGCCGCCCCTACGGCTACGACCTGATGGCCGACGACGTGGTCGCCGTGCTCGACCACCTGAAAATCGCCAAGGCCGACATCGTCGGCTGGAGCGACGGCGCGATCCTCGGCCTGGACCTGGCGATCCGTCACCCGAGCCGCGTCGGCAGGATCTTCGCCTTCGCCGCCAACAGCACCACCGCCGGGGTGAAGGAGAACGTCGAGAAGAACCCGACCTTCGCCGCCTACATCGAACGGGCCGGCAAGGAATACGTGAAGCTGTCGCCAACACCGAAGGAGTACGACGCCTTCGTCGAGCAGATCAGCCATATGTGGGCCAGCCAGCCGAACTGGAGCGATGCCGACCTGGCGAAGATCAAGACCCCGGTGCTGATCGTCGATGGCGACCGCGACGAGGCGATCAAGCGTGAGAACACCGAGTACATGGCGGCGACCATTCCCGGCGCCGGGCTGCTGATCCTGCCCAATGCCAGCCACTTCGCGTTCCTGCAGGACCCGGCCTTCTTCAACGCCGCCCTGCTGAATTTCCTCGACGGCCAGTAACCCCTGGATCGGCCGGCCTGGCGACCCCGGGCCGGGCCGTCCATCCGTCGTCGGCCAAGCCAGCCGCCCTGGCAAATAATTGTGACATTCAGTAATACCCCACCTTTGCAATTCGCGGCGATTCGCGCCACCCTGCGCGCCGCCGCCCAAGCAGTGCAATTTCCGACAGCCGCGGCAGTCATATTCAACATTCGCCCACAGAGCCCGCTGCCATGCTGAACGGACGCGACCCACGCATCGACTTCTTTCGGGGACTGGCGCTGATCTTCATTTTCTGGGATCACGTGCCCCACAACCCACTCGGCCAGATCACCCTGCGTAATATCGGTTTCAGCGATGCGGCGGAGGTCTTCGTGTTCCTCGCCGGTTACGCGGCGGTCCTCGCCTACGGCAAGATCCTGCAACGCGACGGCTACCTGATCGCCTGCGTGAAGATCCTGCGTCGCGCCTGGGTGCTCTACGTGGTGCACATCTTCCTGCTGGCGATGCTGATGGGCATCGTGTTCTTCGCCAACAGCCATGTGGAAACCCGCGACCTGATCCAGGAAATGGGCCTGCAGCATTTCGTCAGCCATCCCGAACAGGCGCTGACGGACGAGTTGCTGCTGCGCTTCAAACCGAACCTGATGGACCCGCTGCCCCTGTACATCGTGCTGTTGCTCGGCCTGCCGCTGGTGCTGCCGTTGCTGTTGCGCCAGCCCCTGGCGGTGGTCGCGGTGTCGCTGACGGTGTACCTGCTGGCGCCCGTACTGGGCTGGAACCTGGCGGCAATCGGCGATGGCGTCTGGTACTTCAACCCCGTCACCTGGCAGTTGCTGTTCATCCTCGGCGGTGCGACGGCCATCCACGGCCAGCGGCCACGCCTGCCGGACCGGCGCCCATTGCTGCGCCGGCCACTGTTCGTCGCGGCGGCGGGTTATTCACTGATTGCCGGGGTGATCACCCTCTCCTGGCGTTGGCCGCAGATTCATGACGCCATCATGCCGGCCGCACTGAGCAACTGGCTGTACCCGATCAGCAAGACCGACCTGTCGCCGGTACGTCTGCTGCATTTCCTGGCACTGGCCTATGTCACCGCCAAGCTGCTGCCCACGGGCAACTGGACCCGCCACTGGCTGGCGCAACAGACGTGCCGCATGGGTCGCTACTCGCTGGAAGTGTTCTGCCTGGGCGTACTGCTGGCGCCGCTGGCGGACATGGTCAACGCCCTGGCCGACGATGCCGTCGCCATGCAGGTTTTCACCGCGCTGGTCGGTGCCGGCCTGCTGGCCCTGCTCGGTGCCTGGCTGGACTTCAACAAGCGCCTGGGCCAGCCGATGCGCGCCGTTCCCGCCTGAGCCGGCTGCGCGCCGGGTTTGGCGGTGTGGCGGATGACGTCTTCGCGGGCAAGCCCTGCTCCTACAGTTTTACGGCGTTCGCAGACCTTGTATACGACGCTACCTTGTAGGAGCAGGGCTTGCCCGCGAAGACGTCCGTAACCACAACGCAGAAACATCAGGTTCCCCAACATTTCGTAGCGCACAAAAAAGCCCCGGTCATGCGACCGGGGCCTTGTCTTTTCAACGGAGTTCTACGCCGCCGGGTTCGCAGCCGGCGAGGCATTGCCCGGCTGCAGCTTGAACACGTGGAACAACAGCGTCAGCAGCACCAGGAACGCCGGGCCGACATACAGCGCGACGCGCGTGTCGGGGAAGTACGCCATCAGCCCGACCACCAGCACCAGGAACGCCAGCGCCAGGTACGAACTGACCGGGTACAGCCACATGCGGTACTGCAGGCCTGCGACCTGCGCACGGCTCAAGCCCTTGCGGAATTTCAGTTGCGCCAACAGGATCATCGCCCAGGTCCAGATCGCGCCGAAGGTGGCAATGGACGTCACCCAGACGAAGACCTTTTCCGGCACCAGGTAGTTGAGCAGCACGCCCAGCAGCAAGGCCGCGATCGACAGCAGCAGCGCACGACGCGGCACGCCATTGCTCGAGGTCCTGGCGAAGGTCGCCGGTGCCTGGCCGTTCTGCGCCAGGCTGTAGAGCATGCGCCCGGTGCTGAAGATGCCGCCGTTGCAGGACGACAGCGCGGCGGTGATCACCACGAAGTTGATGATGCCGGCGGCGGTCTTGATGCCCAGGCGTTCGAAGGTCATCACGAATGGGCTGCCCTGGGTGCCGATGGCGTTCCACGGGTAGATCGAGAGGATCACGAACAACGCGCCGACATAGAACAGCAGGATGCGCCAGAACACCGAGCCGATGGCGTCGGGAATGGTTTTCTGCGGGTTGCGCGCCTCACCGGCGGTCAGGCCGATCATTTCCACGCCCAGGTAGGCGAACATCACCATCTGCAGCGACATCAGCACGCCGCTGACACCATTGGGCATGAAGCCACCGTTGCTCCACAGGTTGGAAATGCCCAGGGCCACGCCATCGTTGCCGAAGCCGAAGGCGATCACGCCGACACCGCCGATCACCATGGCGATGATGGTGACGATCTTGATCAGGGCGAACCAGAATTCGAACTCGCCAAAGGCCTTCACCGCGATCAGGTTGATGGTGCCCATGCTCAACAGCGCCGCCAGGGCCCAGATCCAGCGTGGCACGTCGGGGAACCAGACCCCCATGTACACCGCCACCGCGGTGATCTCCGCGACGCAGGTCACCAGCCACAGGAACCAGTAGTTCCAGCCGGTGAGAAAGCCCGCCAGCGGGCCGAGATAGTCCTGAGCATAACGACTGAAGGAGCCGGCCACCGGGTTGTGCACGGCCATTTCACCGAGGGCGCGCATGATCACCAGGATCGCCAGGCCGCCGATGATGTAGGAGAGCATGATCGCCGGACCGGCCATTTCGATGGCCTTGGCCGAACCGAGGAACAGGCCGACGCCGATACAGGCGCCGAGCGCCATCAGCCGTATGTGCCGTTCACCGAGTTCGCGTTTGAGCGGGCCGCCTTGAGCGGTCTCGCCGTGGGGCAGGTGGGTGCCAACTGGCATGGGTACAACCTCATCTTGTTATTGGGTATGAACCACCGAACAAGGGAGCGGCAGGCGAGTGGGCCCGGGCTCCCGACAGCGGACCCGCTTCGTGAGCGGGCCCGTCCCGCAGGGAAAACCGACGGGATCAGCGGGCGATGCAGTATAGGAATCCAATGGCAGGGCTTTTCACTCTATAAATCAGAAAATTCAGCTGGAAATCTCGGCAGAAGCGCTGAAAACAGAGGTGCATTCGCTGGCAGAAGCCGGCCCGGCCGGACGAAAAACCCGTGGGAGTATGGCACGCCGGGCAGATCGCGTCATGTCCCGGCCCTTTTCGACCTTGCGCCAATGGACAGCTCTATTCCAAGGCTTGCAGGGCCTCGACAAAAACCATGGCAGGCGTCGTCTTCCCGGCATGATTGTCACGAAAAGTCAGCGTATGCAGGAAATAACTGACTGCATTAACAAAATTTTCGCAGCCCTTTACCAGCGTCTAAGCTTCAGGCAAGTGCGATCAATCTGCGTATGGATGAATCGACTATGGGCGCTCTGTGGGATTCCGATTCGACCAGGACTGTGCCAGCAACCGACAGTCCGGATGAAGCGCCCGTACCGAAAAAACCCCACAAGCGGCGCCTCTGGTGGCGACTGTTCTGGCTGGTGGTGCTGCTCGCGATGATCCTGCTCGGCGTCGCCGCCTCCAGGGAAATGCGCACCTCCAGGATCCAGGCCCGGGAAATCAGCCGCTTTGCCGGCAATCTCGACTACGCCATGGCCAACGGCCCCAGCGACTCGATGCTCTATCCCGGCGAGGGCCCCTTCGACAAACGCCTGGGCTACAGCGACCTGGGCACGTTTCTCGGCCGGCTGGCCAAACGCGGCTACCTGATCGAGGCACAGGCGCGCTTCTCCCCCGCCCTGCTCGACTACGGCAAGGCCGGCTTCTTCGTACCCTATGCGGAAAAGATCCAGGCCGGCCTGTCGATCACCGACTGCCGCGGCGCCGGGCTCTACCAGTACAGCTACCCGCAGCAGTTGTACGGGAGTTTCGCGGCGATTCCGCCACTGGTGGTCAACAGCCTGCTGTTCATCGAGAACCGCGACCTGCTCGACCCCGGCCAGCCCCAGGCCAACCCCGCCGTCGACTGGCCGCGTTTCGGCAAGGCGGTGCTGTCGCAGATCGGCAAGGTTCTGCATATCGGCGGGCAAAGCGCCGGCGGCAGTACCCTGGCGACGCAACTGGAGAAGTATCGACACTCGCCCGATGGCCTGACCCTGTCCGGCGGCGAGAAGATCCGCCAGATGATTTCCGCCAGCGTGCGCGCCTACCAGGGCGGCCCGCAGACCCTGGAAGTGCGGCAGAACGTGGTCCGCGACTACCTCAACAGCGTGCCCTTGTCGGCCGTGCCGGGGCACGGCGAGGTGCATGGCCTGGCCGAGGGCCTGCGGGTCTGGTACGGCGCCGACTTCAACGACGTCAACGCCCGGTTGAGCAGTACCGCCAGCGACCCGCAGAGCCTGGCCAGACGCGGTCTGGCGCTGCGCGAAGTGCTCTCGCTGATGATCGCCCAGCGTCGCCCCTCGCACTACCTGGCCCGGGGCCGCGATGAGCTGGCCGAGCTGACCGACAGCCACCTGCGCCTGCTGGCCCAGAACGGCGTCATCGACGCACCGCTGGCCGCCGCGGCCCTGGCGAGCAAGGTCAGCTACCGCGACTGGGTGCAGGAACCGACGATACAGCCGATCGAATCGAACAAGGGTATCAGCGTCGCCCGCAGCCGCCTGGCGGCGATGCTCGACCGCCCGCTCTACGACCTTGACCGCCTCGACCTGTCGGCCACCAGCACCCTGCAGGCGCAGTTGCAGGGCCAGGTCAGCGATTACCTCCGCAAGCTGGCGAATCCGCAGTTCGCCCAGTCCATCGGCCTGCTCGGCGATCGGCTGCTCACCGCCACCAGTACCCAGCAGGTGCGCTACAGCTTCACCCTGTTCGAACTGACGCCGGACAGCTATCGGGTGCGGGTGCAGACCGACAGCACCGACCAGCCCTTCGACATCAACGAAGGCAGCAAGCTGGAACTGGGCTCCACCGCCAAGCTGCGGGTGCTGACCACCTACCTGCAGATCATTGCCGAGCTGCATGATCGCTATGGCGATCAATCGCCGGCGCAACTGAAAAAGGTCCAAGTCGACGACCAGGACCGGATCACCCGCTGGGCCCTGGACTACCTGGCCCAGAACAGCGACCGCAACCTGCCCGCCATGCTCGATGCGGCGCTGAACCGACAGTACTCGGCAAGCCCCGGCGAAAGCTTCTTCACCGGCGGCGGCCTGCATCGCTTCCACAACTTCCGCAACGAGGACAACGGCCGCAACCCGACCCTGCTCGAAGCCCTGCGCGAGTCGATCAACCTGCCGTTCATCCGCCTCATGCGCGACCTGGTGCGCTACAGCACCTATCAGGGCCCGAACAACAGCGCCGAACTGCTCAAGGACGATGACAACCCGCGCCGCCAGGAATACCTGGCCCGCTTCGCCGACCGCGAAGGCACGGCGTTCATGCTGCGATTCTGGAAAAAGTATCGGAACAAGGACTCCCAGGAACGCCTGGAAACCTTTCTCGACAGCATGCACCCGACGCCGATCCGCCTGGCGGCGGTGCACCGCTACCTGCTGCCGGAGGCGCCGCAGAAAACCTTCGATACCTTCGTGCGGGCCCACCTGAAGACCGAGAAGGTCAGCGACGAACGCCTCGCCAAGCTCTACAAGAGCTACGGCCCCGGCGCCTATGACCTGCCGGACCAGGGCTATATCGCCAAGGTCCACCCGCTCGATCTGTGGCTGCTCGGTTACCTGCTGAAGAACCCGCAGGCCAGGTTCAGCCAGGCGGTGGCCGCCAGTGAGTTCGAACGCCAGGAAGTCTATGGCTGGCTGTTCAAGAGCAGGCACAAGAGTGCCCGCGACAGTCGTATCCGGGTCATGGTCGAGATCGAGGCGTTCCTCGATATCCATCGGCGCTGGCAGCAGGTGGGTTATCCGTTCGACCACCTGGTGCCGTCACTGGCCACGGCCATCGGCAGTTCCGGCGACCGGCCGGCGGCGCTGGCCGAACTGATCGGCATCATCCTCAACGACGGCGTACGCCTGCCCACCTTGCGCATCGACAGCCTGCACTTCGCCGCCCATACGCCGTATGAAACCCGAGTGACCAACGACCCGGGCAAGGGCAAGCGAGTCATGCCCTCCGAGGTCGCTACGGCGTTGCGCGAAGCCTTGTCGCAGGTGGTGGACGCAGGGACAGCGCGGCGGGTGTCAGGCAGCTTCAAACTGCCCGACGGCACGCCGCTGGCCATGGGAGGCAAGACCGGCACCGGGGACAACCGGATAGAAAGCATCGGCGCGGGTGGGCGGGTGCTGAGTTCGAAGTCGATCAACCGCACCGCGACGTTCGTCTTCTACATCGGTGCCCACCACTTCGGCACCTTGACCGCCTTCGTGCCCGGACGCTCGGCGGAGAACTTCAAGTTCACCTCGGCGTTGCCGGTGCAGGTGCTCAAGGGGATGGCGCCGATTCTGACCGACTACCTGCAGCCGGACAGCAGCACCCTGTGCAAGCCGCAGGCTGTGGCGCATCTGTAGGGTGGGGAATTTACGTCAGCCCCCCATCAGGGGCTGCTGTGAAAGCGCTTGGCCAGGGTATAACTCTTCTTCCAGTAGGCATTGTTCAGCGAGTCGATGCGCACGCTCTTGCCGCTGCGCGGGGAGTGAATGAACTTGCCCTCGCCCACATAAAGCCCGACATGGCTCACATTGCCCTGGCCATTGCGGTTGAAGAACACCGCATCACCCGGCTTCAGGCTGCCACGCTGGATAGTCCTGGCGCTGGAACGGCGCATGCCCACCGTGGTCCGCGGCAGCTTGATGTCGGCCTCGTTCTGGAACAGATAGACCAGCAGCCCGCTGCAATCGAAGCCCTTCACCGACATGCCGCCCCAACGGTAGGGCGTGCCGATCAACTGATGGGCACGATCGATGACATTGTCGATGGAAGATTGCGCCTTCACCTCGGCAACCCTGGCCGGGGCGTTCTGTGTCGACTTGAGGTTCGCATGGGCTGACCAGGAGCCCAGCAGGACCCCCAGCGACAGCACCCCTGACACTAACCTGGACATGATAAACACCGCCTTTTCGAAACCTGGCGGCATGGTACGGAGCGGTCCCGGGCTTGCTCAGAGTGCTTTTCGCAGTTTCACGTAGGAAGCATCCCAGGCAAACCAGCGAAAACACCACATCCCTCCGCGCCGCGAAACCTCCAGTGCCTGTCTCTCCGTTCCCAACGTCCCTCTCGCCCATCAGCACGTTCGTCGGTTTTTCTTGCCTTAGGAATAAGATATATCTTACGGTATATCTTAAGAACAGAGGAGAAAGAGAAAATGAGAGAGCATCACCACCCTCCCCACCACCGCGAATTCGGCGATGGCCACGACGGCTTCGAACGCCGCCCCGGCCGTGAACGCGGCGGCCGCGGCCCGCGGGTGTTCGCCCCGGGCGACCTGAAACTGCTGTTGCTGGCCCTGGTCGCCGAACAGCCCTGCCATGGCTACGACCTGATCCGCCAGATCGAAGGCATGTTCGACGGTGCCTACAGCCCGAGCCCGGGGGTCATCTACCCGACCCTGACCTTCCTTGAGGAAAGCGATCTGATCAGCGGCGACGCCGAGGCTGGGAAAAAGCGCTACAGCGTGACCGACAACGGTCGCCAGTTCCTGCGCGAACAGGCTGTGGCCCTGGACGGCGTGCGCACCCGCATCGATGTCAGCAAGCGCTCCCTGCGCGGTCACGACCGGCCGCCGGAAATCCACGAGGCGGTGCATAACCTGCGCCACGCACTGCAACTGCATCACGGACGCTGGAGCCCGGAGGAAATCCTGCGGGTCCGCGACCTGCTGAACAACACCGCCAAGGCCATCGTCGATGGTCCCGTGTCCGCCCAGTCCCATTCGGAGCAAGCGCAATGAACGAAGTCAATCGCCAAGGCATTCATCGGGTCATGCACGAGATCAGGCGCCGCCGCCTGCAAGTGCTGCGGGTGCGGGACCTGACGCCGCGCATGCGCCGCATCACCCTCGGCGGCCCGGAACTGGCGGGTTTCATCAGCCTGGGCACGGACGACCACGTCAAACTGTTCTTCCCGCAGACCGCCGCCGAACAGGCTGCGCTGGAAACCCTGGTGATTGGCGCCAAGGACAACGGCCCGCTGCCGGCCATGCGTGACTACACGCCGCGTCGCTATGACCTGGAGCGGGGTGAACTGGATATCGACTTCGTCCTGCATGGCGACGGCCCCGCCTCGACCTGGGCGGAACAGGCCACACCCGGCCAGTTCCTGCATATCGGCGGGCCACGGGGTTCGCTGGTGGTCCCGGATATCTTCGACAGCTACCTGTTGATCGGCGACGAAACCGCCCTGCCGGCCATCGCCCGGCGCCTGGAGGGCCTGGCGGCCAACCGCCGCGCGCTGGTGGTGGTCGAGGTGGAGAACGCGGCTGAACAGCAGCCCCTGCACAGCCAGGCACAGGTCGAAGTGATCTGGGTGCGACGCGACGCGCCAGGACAGGGTCTGCTGCAAACCGTCGAGCAACTGACCCCGCCAAGCGGCAGCCTCTACGCCTGGGTCGCCACCGAGGCCGGGCTGTCGCGCAAGGTGCGCCGGGTATTGCTCGACATCCACGGGCTGGATGAGGCGTTCGTCAAGGCCGCTGGCTACTGGCGCCTGGACGGTAGCGCCGAAGAGTAATCTCCGGCCTCGGCAGTGGGTGGGCCGCCCCACTCACTGCAAGCCTCAAGTCCGCCGCCTGCCACCCCAACGATCCATGCCGATCAGCAGCAGCGAGACCAGCACGAAGCCCAACAGTATCTGCCCGGCGTTGACGAACACCTGGGGATAACCCAGCCGGTCAACATCGACGAAGGGATACGGATACGCGCCGATCAGGTGCCCGCGCAGCAGCACATAAGCGAAATACACCAGCGGATAGGCCAGCCACGACAACACCTGCGGGAAGCGCAAGCGGCCCTTGGGCACACACACCCACCAATAGACCACGAACAGCGCCGGCATCACGTCGTGCAGCAGTTCATCCGCCAGCCACTGAAAGCCCTGGGGATGCCACAACGAGCGCAGCAACAGGCTGTAGGCCAGCCCCACCACGACGATATTGGCGACGATCGCCGTGCGCACCGACGGTTTGAGGAAAAAGCGCCGGCCCCACGAATCGCGGGACGTCACTTCACAGGTCAGCACCACCGCCACCAGGGTGTTGGTCAGCACGGTGAAGAAACTGAAGAAGGTGATCAACCCGCCGAGCAGGCTCGCCCCGGCCTGCCAGCGCGAGATCAGGATCAGGTACATCTGGATGCCCAGGCCGCTCCAGCCCAGCACCGCCGCGGCCAGCAGCACGGCGCGCGAGCGGATGCGGCGCAGCGGCGGCTGGCCGGACACGCGCTTCGACTCCACGGCAGGACCTCAGCGTCGGGTGCGCATCAACTTCACGTACAGCCGCTCGACCTTCTCCCGCGCCCACGGCGTCCTGCGCAGAAAAGTCAGGCTCGACTTGATGCTCGGGTCGCTCTTGAAGCAACGGATATCGATGCGCTCGGCCAGGCCCTGCCACTCGTAATGGGCCACCAGGGCATTGAGGATCTGCTCCAGGGTCACCCCATGCAGCGGATTGTTGGATGTTTCGGTCATGCCGAACCTTCGATGAGGAAATGGAACAAGGCGCGCACCTTAGCCGAGCCCTTCGCCAGGGGGAAGAGCCACCGATAGCAGATGGCGCAATGGCCCTTACTTGAGTCTAGCCGCGTCGAGATACGTTGCAGGGGCAGTGTTTTAAAATCGAAAAACTGTGTTACGTTATAACAAATCATAACCATTCGTCGGACACCCCCTCCGTCATCCGCCTGCTCTTTCGACTCACCGATGCGCTTCGCATCGCGCTTGCCAAGGAAACATCGATGTCCCTCTCCTCCCCCCTGCGTACCCGACTGACTCCGCTGGCCGCCGCCTTGCTGATCGCGGGCCCGGCCCACGCCCTGGAGCTGCAACCCCAGGTCATCACCGCCAACCCCCTGGGCAGCGAACAGCCCGCCGCCCCCAGCACCGTGCTCGAAGGCGACGACCTGACCCTGCAGCAACAGGGCAGCCTCGGTGAAACCCTGAACAGGCAACCCGGGGTGTCGTCGTCCTACTTCGGCCCGGGCGCCAGCCGACCGATCATTCGTGGCCAGGACGGCGATCGCATCCGCCTGCTGCGCAACGGCGTCGGCGCGCTGGATGCCTCGGCGCTGTCCTATGACCACGCGGTGCCGCTGGATCCGGTCAACGTCGAACGGATCGAGATCGTCCGTGGCCCGGCGGCGCTGCTCTATGGCGGCAGTGCCATCGGCGGGGTGGTCAACACCTTCGACAACCGCATTCCCACCAGCCCCATCGATGGTATCCACGGTGCCGGCGAACTGCGCTACGGCGGCGCCGACACCACCCGCAGCAGCGCCGGCAAGCTGGAAGCCGGCGACGGCACCTTCGCCCTGCACCTGGACGCCAACGCCCGCGAGTTCAACGACCTGCGGATTCCCGGCTACGCCCGTAGCCGCAATGCACCGGCCAGCGAGGACGGCGACGGACGCAAGGGCCGCCTGGGCAATAGCGACGGTCGCCAGGATGGCGGTGCCGTGGGCGGCTCCTACCACTGGGATAATGGTTACGCCGGGCTGTCCTACAGCAATTACGACAGCAACTACGGCTCACCGGCCGAGCAGGATGTGCGCATCCGCATGAAGCAGGACCACTACGCCTTCGCCTCGGAAATCCGCAACCTCGAGGGGCCGTTCAGTTCGGTGAAACTCGATGCCGGCTACACCGACTACGAGCATCGGGAAATCGAGGGGGGCGAAACCGGCACGATTTTCAGGAACAAGGGCTACGAGGCCCGGGTCGAGGCCCGCCACCTGCCGGTCGGCCCGTTCAACGGAGTGGTCGGGGCCAGGTCAGTCGCAACGAATTTTCCGCACTGGGCGAGGAAGCCTTCGTTCCGCAAACCGACACCGACGCCGGCGCGCTGTTCCTGCTGGAAGAGCTCAAGGCCAGCGAGCGTCTGACCTTCAGCCTCGGCGGCCGCCTGGAACACACGCGTATCGACCCGGATGCCAAGGGCAACGAGCGTTTTGCCAATGCCGAGCGGAGCAACAGCTTCACCGCCGGCAGCCTGTCCTCCGGCGCGGTCTACCAGTTGACGCCGGTCTGGGCGCTGGCCGCGGCCCTGGGCTACACCGAGCGCGCGCCAACCTTCTACGAGCTGTATGCCAACGGTGCCCACGTCGCCACCGGCACCTATGAAGTCGGCAACCCCGACCTGTCGAAGGAAAAGGCCGTATCCAGCGACCTGGCCCTGCGTTTCGACAACGGCACCCACAAGGGCAGCTTCGGTGTGTTCTACAGCCACTTCTCCAACTACATTGGCCTGCTCGGCAGTGGTCGTACCCTCAACGACGACGGCGAGGAAGACGCCGCTGGCATCCCCGAATACCGCTATTCCGGCGTACGGGCCCGCTTCGCCGGGTTCGAGGCCCAGGATCACTGGAAACTGGGTGAAGGCGCCTACGGCAAGTTCGCCCTCGAACTGTCCAGCGACTACACCCGCGCCACCAACCTCGATACCGGCGAGGCCCTGCCGCGGATCGCGCCGCTACGCCTGAACAGCGGCCTGCTGTGGGAGCTGGATCGCTGGCAGGCGCGGATCGATGTGGAGCATGCGGCGGGCCAGGGACGGGTGCCGTCCAACGAGTCCGGCAGTTCGGCCTACACCACCTTCGGTGCCAGTGCCGGCTACCACTTCGATATCGGCAGCAGCCAGTGGCTGGCGTTCGTCAAGGGCGACAACCTGACCAACCAGACCGTGCGTTATGCCAGCTCGATCCTGCGTGATATCGCGCCGGCGCCGGGCCGCAGCATCGAGGTCGGCCTGCGTACCACCTTCTGACATTCACCCAGGCAAGACCGTGGTGAGCAGGCCGGCCTGCTCACCACCACCCACCCGAAGACTGTTACCGAATCTGAAATGATCCATGTCAGGGAACCCCCTGTTTCCGCGATAGACATGGGTTTATCCTTTGTGCGCTAACACCTGAATCGTTTAATCAGCAAAGTTCGCGGCTGAAAACGCTCCGGTTCCCCCTCGACTTCCCGTCCCGCAAGCAGCGCCTGCCTGTTGCGGCTCCCGCGTGGAAGTCCCTCGGGCAATTTATCTGAACGAAGTCCCCGCCGAATCGTCATCTACAGTGATTACAGCGCGGGATACCTTCAACGTCACGGAGAAACCAAACCATGAGCACTGACCGTGCTTCGAATCGAGGCCGCCTGCTACCGAGCCTGCTCGGTATCGTGCTGCTGTTGATGGGCCTCGCCCTGCTGGCCGGCGGGATCAGGCTGAGCCTGCTGGGTGGCTCGCTGTACTACCTGCTGGCCGGCATCGGCCTGTTGTTGACCGGCGGCCTGTTGCTGGCCGCCCGCCGGGCAGCCCTGGGCCTCTACGCCCTGGTGCTGTTCGCCAGTACCCTGTGGGCCCTGTGGGAAGTCGGCCTGGACTGGTGGCAACTGGTGCCGCGCCTGGCCCTGCTGTTCGCCCTGGGGATTGTCATGCTGCTGCCGTGGTTCCGCCAGCCATTGCTGCACAGCGGTGCCGCACCGATGGGTACCGGCGCGCTGGGCGTGGCCGTGGTGCTGGCCGGCGCCACCGCCGTCGCCAGCCAATTCACCAACCCGGGTGAAATCAAGGGCCAGCTCGATCGCGACAGCGTCCCTGGCATGAGCAACACCGCACCGGCCACGGCCGATGGCGACTGGGATTCCTATGGCCGCAGCGCCCATGGCGATCGCTACTCGCCGCTGGCGCAGATCACCCCGCAGAACGCGCACAAGCTGGTACCGGCCTGGACCTTCCGCACCGGCGACATTCCCGGGCCGAACGATCCCGGCGAAACCACGGCGGAAAACACCCCGCTGAAGGTCAACGGCATGCTCTACGTGTGCACGCCCCACAGCCAGGTGATCGCCCTCGACCCGGATACCGGCAAGGAAATCTGGCGCTTCGATCCGAAACTTTCCACGCAGAAGGCGGCGAACTTCAAGGGCTGGGCCCACATGACCTGCCGTGGCGTGGCCTATCACGATGAAAACGCCTACATCGCCAATACCGCGCCGTCCACAACCGACGCGTCCGCCACCGCGTCGCTGGCGGCCGACAACGCGCCAAGCGGCCGCCTGGTCGCCACCGGCCAGGAAAACCAGTGCCCACGGCGGATCTTCCTGCCCACCGCCGATACCCGCCTGATCGCCCTGAACGCCGACACCGGCAAGATGTGCGAAGACTTCGGCGACAAGGGCCAGATCGACCTCGGCGCCAACATCGGCACCTTCGCCCCCGGTGGCTACTACTCCACCTCGCCGCCGGCGGTCACCCGCAACCTGGTGGTGATCGGCGGCCACGTCACCGACAACGTCTCCACCGACGAACCCAGCGGCGTGATCCGCGCCTTCGACGTGCGCACCGGCAAGCTGGTGTGGAACTGGGACAGCGGCAACCCGGACGACACCACCCCGATCGCCCCGGGCAAGACCTACACCCGCAACTCGCCGAACATGTGGTCGATGTTCGCCGTCGATGAAAAACTCGGCATGCTCTACCTGCCGATGGGCAACCAGACACCGGATCAGTTCGGTGGCGCCCGCACCCCCGATTCGGAGAAATACGCCGCCGGCCTGACCGCACTGGATATCGACACCGGACATGTGCGCTGGACCTACCAGTTCACCCACCACGACCTGTGGGACATGGACGTCGGCGGCCAGCCGACCCTGATGGACCTCAAGACCGCCGACGGCGTCAAGCAGGCCGTGCTGGCTTCGACCAAGCAGGGCAGCATCTACGTGCTCGACCGCAGCAACGGCCAGCCGATCGTGCCGATCAACGAGATCCCGGTACCACAGGGCGCAGTCGCCGGCGACCACACCTCGCCGACCCAGCCCAAGTCCGACCTCAACTTCATGCCGCCGCCCCTGAAAGAGCGCGACATGTGGGGCGTGACACCGTTCGACCAGATGCTCTGCCGGATCGACTTCAAGTCGCTGCGCTACGAGGGCCCGTTCACCCCGCCATCGCTGCAGGGCTCGATCGTCTACCCGGGCAACTTCGGCGTGTTCGACTGGGGCGGCATTTCGGTCGACCCGGTGCGCCAGATCGCCTTCGTCAACCCGAGCTACATGGCCTTCCGCTCCAAGCTGATTCCGGCGGCGGAGATCGCCTCCCAGGGCCCCCGCAAGAGCGAAACCGAAGGCGTGCAGCCGAACAAGGGCGCGCCATACGGGGTGATCCTCGAAGCCCTGCTGTCGCCAATGGGCCTGCCCTGCCAGGCACCGGCCTGGGGTTATGTGGCAGCGGTCGACCTGACCACCCACAAGACGCTCTGGATGCACAAGAACGGTACCGTGCGTGACAGCTCGCCGGTGCCGATCCCCCTGAGCATGGGCGTGCCGAGCCTGGGCGGGACCTTCACCACCGCCGGTGGCGTGGCCTTCCTCAGCGGTACCCTGGACCAGTACCTGCGCGCCTACGATGTGAAGAACGGCAAGCAACTGTGGGAAGGCCGCCTGCCAGCGGGCGCCCAGACCACGCCGATGACCTACACCGGCAAGGACGGCAAGCAGTACGTACTGGTGATGGCCGGCGGGCATGGCTCGCTGGGCACCCGCCAGGGTGATTACGTGCTAGCGTACAAGCTGTCCGAGTAACGTGCGGCAGACATGAAAAAGGCGGCCTCTCAAGGGCCGCCTTTCTTCCGTGACACCTAGTGTTCGATCACCTCGCCGCGCATCGGCGCCAGCCGGGCGATCAGGCGGTTCTGTACCCGCACCGGTATCCCCTGCTCATCCATCGCCGCGATCAGGTCCTCGACCAGCGCATTGAAATCGCTGCGGCTGACATTCTGGCCCTTGTGGCTCTCGGCCATGGTATCGCCGGTGTAGACACAGGGCCCGCCCGCCTCGACGCAGAACTGTTCGACCAGCTTGTTGCGCAGGCGCACGATGTCGATCTTGCGGAAGCGCTCGGCAATCCGCGGGTCGTGGGCGATCTTCAGCAGCATGCCCTCGACGATCCGGGTGATCCCGGCACGCTCGCCGAGGTCGCGGTAGAGGCTGTCATCCCTGGGCGGCTGCTGGGCACAACCGGCCAGCAGGACAGCAACCAGCAGCAGTTTCAAACCCCGCATCAGAAACTCCCCTGTACGGACAGATAAGTGCCGTTCTGGTTATCCAGTGTGGCGATTTCTCCCAGCCGGGCGTAGGCCAGGACGAAGGACAGGTGTTTGTTGGGGAAATAGCCGATGAATACGTCGGCCCAGTCGCTTTCACCAGCGAAGGACAGGTTGTCCGGCTTTTCCCGGTACTCCACGCCCACGGCCCAGCGCGGGTTGAACAGTACCGCCACGGAGCCTTCCTTGAGCACGCTGCGGGTATCGCGACGATCGCCGCCGAAGCCCATCAGCCCCAGCTCATTGGCCCGGCTGTAGCGTACACCGCCGTTGACCAGCAGGTTGTAGCCGAAGGCCGCGCCGATGAACAGCCGGCTGGCGGCCAGGTAGCCCTCGACGTCCTGGTCACGCTTGGCGCCGACCAGTTCGGGAATGTCGAAGTTGGTCTGGTGCTTGTACTCCAGGCCCAGGGACACCTGCGGCAGGGTGTCGTAGATCAGGTCGCCGAACAGCCGGACCTTGAGCCCGACGATATCCTGGCCGAGATGATCTTCCGGCAGGTTGAGCTTGTGCACCAGCGAGCCCAGGTCGAAGCGCTGACGGGCCAGGGACAGCTCCACGCGGTTGTCATAGGAGGCTGCCAGCCCGACTACGTCGAGCCGATAGTCCGGGACGTTGACGGTGGTGGCGAACGCGGTGGCGCCCCATTCGTTCTTTTCGCCATAGCCGGTCAGCACCGCCCACGGCGTGATGCCTCCGCCCGCCGCGCCCTCCAGGCTGCTGGCACCGCCTGTGGCGATCAGGCGGCCGTTATCGGCCTCGGCGGCATTGATTCCCAGGCCCAGCAGGCCCAGCAGGCACAACAGGGAATAACGACGTTTCATAGCAGTCAGTGGACCATGGCAGAGGGTGAATTCAAGGGTTTTGCGACCCAGGCCTCGAACGCCGCCGCACTCAGCGGACGACTGATCAGGTAACCCTGGGCGGTATCGCAATGCCAACGCTCCAGTAGGCGCAGGCTGTGTTCGTACTCCACCCCTTCGGCCACCACCTTCAAGCCCAGGTTGTGGCTCATTTCAATGGTCGAACGCACGATCACCGCGTCCTCGCTGGTTTCGTCCAGGTTGCGGACGAAGGACTGGTCGATCTTCAACTCCTGCACCGGCAGGCGCTTGAGGTGTGCCAGCGAAGAGTAGCCGGTACCGAAATCGTCCACCGACAGGCTGATGCCACAGGCACGCAGGCGTTGCAGGACCTGCAGGGCCTGTTCCGGCTCGCGCATCACCGCACTTTCGGTGATCTCGAAGATCAGTTGTTCGGCGGGCAGGCGATGCACCTCGAGCAGCGCCGAAACCCGGTCGGGCAGGTCGCCGATCAACAAGTCATCGGCGGAGATGTTCAGGGACAGTTGCAGGTGCAGGCCCCGCTGGTTCCACTCGGAGAGCTGGCGCATGCCCTCCTCGATCACCCAGCGGGTGAGGATCTGGATGCTGCCAGTACGTTCGGCGAGGGTGATGAATTCTCCCGGCGACACCATGCCGAACTGCGGATGCTGCCAGCGCAGCAGGGCTTCGGCCTGGCGCACCTGGCCCTGGCGGATATCCAGCTTGGGCTGGTAGTGCAGCAGCAGTTCACCGTTGGCGGCGGCATGGCGCAAGTCGCGGATCAGGGCGATCTGCCGGCGATGGGCCAGGTCGCGGCCCTCTTCGTAGATCTGCAGGCGGCCGGGCATCTGCGCGGCGTCCTGCATGGCGATGGCGGCACGCTCGAGCAGTTCCTCCGCCTCCTGGCCATCGTTCGGGAACGCCGCAATCCCCATCCGGCAATCCAGCGCCACGTCGTGATCGTTGATCCGCTGGGGCTTGAGCAGCAATTGCTGGATCTGGTCGGCAACCGCCACCGCGCCCTCGCTGCCGGTGCCCTGCAGCAGCAGGAGAAATTCCCCGGCAATCAGGTGGGCAACCGTGTCGCCCGCGCGCAGGGCCGACTTCAGGCGCTTGCCAACGCTCTGCAACACCTGGTCGACCGCGCCGGGTCCTCCGGTCTCGTTGACGGTACGCAGGTTGTCGATACCCAGGTAGACCAGCGCCACCGGGCGGGCGGCGTCTATCGTGCTGCTCAGCCGCTCCATCGCCAGTGCGCGGTTGGGCAGGCCGGTGAGCAGGTCGTGCAGGGCATTGTGTGCCAACTGCTGTTCGCGCTCGGCGATGGCACCCTGCATGGTATTGAACATCCTGGCGAGCAGACCCAGTTCATCACTGCGCCGCAACCTGACCGGCGTCTCGTAGTCGCCCTTGCCGATGCGCTCGGCGGCCTGGGCCAGAGAACGCACCGGCTGCGAGACGCTACGCGCCAGCAGCAGGGCCCCGACCAGCGAAGCCAGCAGCGCGACCAGCGCGATCAGCAGGATCTTTTCGTCCAGCGGCGCGAAGGCCTGCATCGCCACATCCAGGGGGCTCTGCAACAGGGCGATGACCTGGCTGTCATTGTTGTCGCTGGTGCTGGCCAGTCTCAGCGACTGGCTGAGGAAGTTCTGGCTGAGGTGCTCGGTCATCTGCGTGTCATGCCCACCGGACGCTTCGAGCATCAACCGGGTGATGCTCGGTGCCAGTGCTGCCGGCTGGGTGCTGACCAGTTCGCCGACCTGCTGCCGATCGACGCTGAGGAACGACACCTCGAGGTTGGTCAGCGAACGCAGTTGCGAGGCAAAGGCGTTGTCCATGGAAAAGCCCATCACCACCCGGGCGATCGGCAGCGGCGCCAGCACCTGCGCCTCGACCAGCAGGTGCGGCTTGCCCTGCAGCGGCACGATCAGGGCCGATTGCCGGTTGCGCCGGGCCTCGCGCAGTGCCTGGTCGAAACGGAATGGCGTACCGTCGGGCGTATCGGCCAGGGTGCTGGCCATGACCGTGCCATCCATGCTCAACAGGATCATGTCGTTGGCATTGATACGCTTGCCGTGGTTGATCAGCACCGAACGGATGGTCGCCGAGTCGCCGCTGGAGACCGCATCGCGAAAGCCGAAATCCGCCGCCAGCAGTTGCACGCCATCACCCAGGCGCCGGCTCTGCACGTCCAGCAGACGCTCGAAAACCCGCGTACCGACCTCCAGCTGCGCACGCGCCTGGCGCTGCACCGCTTCGTTGGTCGCCACCTTGACGCTGAAGTACAAGGCACCGATCACCACCAGCAACAGCAGGGTCAGTACAACGGCGATCCGCGCCTGAAAACTACTGCGCAGGTTCACTGAGAGCTTTATTGAAGGCATCACCAAAGGCACTCGATGCTGGCGCCGACGGAGCATCCGACGACAGCGGTTGAATCGTCAGGCTGAAGCGTTGCTTCAACCCCGTGGCCGGCACATCGATTTCGCCGCCCGCCTGCGGCTGCATGTCCGCGACCTGCGGGTGCCAGAGCGTGACGCGATAATGGCCGGCGGGCAGCTTGTCGAAAGCGATCCGGCCGTTGTCGTTGCTGGTCGCGAACCAGGGATCGTCGGTGACGTAGATGTAGCCGAGCATCCAGTCGTGGATATTGCAGCCCAGCACGACCACACCCGGCTTGTCGAACAACACCGGATCCGACGGTGTACCCTCGTAGAGGCGCAGTTCAAAGCGCTTGGGTTGCGAAAAGGAATAGACCTGATGGCGGATATTGTCGCTGTTGGGAAACTTGACCTGGGTCCCGGTATGCACCGCCAGCACGTGGGGTACGTACTCTTTGTTACGCTGGTCCATGTCGGCCTTCAGGCTGATGGCGGCAGGTGCGGCGCCACCCTGCAGGGTCAGCACCGCCCCCACCAGCGGCTTGCCCTGTTGGTCGACCAGATCGGCCTGCAGGCCGGCGGCATGGCTCGGGCCACTGGCGAGCAATCCAGCAACACACAGAAACAATCCAGGCAATGAAATGGGGCGGGCCATACAACAACTACTCACTGGTTCATTAAAAAGATGGCCTGCCCTGGCGCAAAGGGATCAGCAAGTGCAGATTACCGAGGCTCGGGCAGAAGATCACGCAAGAAATGAGGCGTTTTGCCACTATCTTGAGCCAGCCGACGAACGACTCATGCCCCTTAAAACCTCTACACGAAGATGAAAGATGTACAGGTTCATGCCCGGGCTATCGGCCGGTTTGACCAAAGCTATAGCAGCGGACCATTGAAACCGCCACCGGCTCGCCCCATCTAACCTGCATACTCAACTGTGCAGGTGCCCCAATGAGCAACCAGCAAGAATTCCCCGATCACCCGACCCAACAGACCAACGCCGAAGATCGTCACGACGCCGGCCAGGACAATCGCGAATCATCCGGCACCAGCCTGGCGCTGCCCGGGCAGAACCTGCCGGACACGGTCTACATCATCCCGATCCACAATCGCCCGTTCTTCCCGGCACAGGTCCTGCCGGTCATCGTCAATGAAGAACCCTGGGCCGAGACCCTGGAACTGGTGAGCAAGTCCGATCACCATTCCCTGGCCCTGTTCTTCGTCGATACCCCGACCGAAGATACCCGCCACTTCGACACCAAGAGCCTGCCGGAGTACGGCACCCTGGTGAAGGTCCACCACGCCAGTCGCGAGAGCGGCAAGCTGCAGTTCGTGGCCCAGGGCCTGACCCGCGTGCGCATCCGCACCTGGCTCAAGCACCACCGTCCACCCTACCTGGTGGAACTCGAATACCCGCACCAGCCGAGCGAGCCGACCGACGAAGTGAAGGCCTACGGCATGGCCCTGATCAATGCGATCAAGGAACTGCTGCCGCTCAACCCGCTGTACAGCGAAGAGCTGAAGAACTACCTCAACCGCTTCAGCCCCAACGATCCATCGCCGCTGACCGACTTCGCCGCCGCCCTGACCTCGGCCACCGGCAATGAGCTGCAGGAAGTGCTCGATTGCGTGCCGATGCTCAAGCGCATGGAAAAAGTGCTGCCGATGCTGCGCAAGGAAGTCGAGGTCGCCCGCCTGCAGAAAGAGATCTCCGCCGAGGTGAACCGCAAGATCGGCGAACACCAGCGCGAGTTCTTCCTCAAGGAACAGCTCAAGGTCATCCAGCAGGAGCTGGGCCTGACCAAGGACGACCGCAGCGCCGATATCGAGCAGTTCGAGCAGCGCCTGGAAGGCAAGGTCCTGCCGGCCCATGCGCAAAAGCGCATCACCGAGGAAATGGGCAAGCTGGCGATCCTCGAGACCGGTTCGCCGGAATACGCCGTCACCCGCAACTACCTGGAATGGGCCACCGCGGTACCCTGGGGCGTGTACGGCGAGGACAAGCTCGACCTCAAGCACGCGCGCAAGGTGCTGGACCAGCACCACGCCGGCCTCGATGACATCAAGGCGCGGATTCTCGAATTCCTCGCCGTCGGCGCCTACAAGGGCGAGATCAGCGGCTCGATCGTGCTGCTGGTGGGCCCGCCAGGCGTGGGCAAAACCAGCATCGGCAAGTCCATCGCCGAATCCCTCGGCCGGCCGTTCTACCGTTTCAGCGTCGGCGGCATGCGCGACGAGGCCGAAATCAAGGGGCATCGGCGCACCTACATCGGCGCCCAGCCGGGCAAGCTGGTGCAGGCGCTGAAAGACGTCGAGGTGATGAACCCGGTGATCATGCTCGACGAGATCGACAAGATGGGCCAGAGCTACCAGGGCGACCCGGCTTCGGCGCTGCTGGAGACCCTCGACCCCGAGCAGAACGTCGACTTCCTCGACCATTACCTGGACCTGCGCCTGGACC
Organism: Pseudomonas sp. Tof1; assembly: GCF_055390395.1. Lineage (NCBI taxonomy): Bacteria > Pseudomonadati > Pseudomonadota > Gammaproteobacteria > Pseudomonadales > Pseudomonadaceae > Pseudomonas > Pseudomonas sp. Tof1. The sequence goes on from NZ_AP024344.1 coordinate 5,749,159, forward strand.
TGTCGAAAGTGCTGTTCGTCTGCACCGCCAACACCCTGGACTCGATCCCCGGACCGCTGCTGGACCGCATGGAAGTGATTCGCCTGTCGGGCTACATCACCGAGGAAAAACTGGCGATCGCCAAGCGTCACCTGTGGCCCAAGCAGTTGGAAAAGGCCGGTGTGGCGAAAACCAGCCTGTCGATCAGCGACAGCGCCCTGCGCACCGTGATCGACGGGTATGCCCGCGAGTCCGGCGTGCGCCAGCTGGAGAAGCAGTTGGGCAAGCTGGTGCGCAAGGCGGTGGTCAAGCTGCTGGATGCACCGGACAGCGTCATCAAGATCGGCCCCAAGGACCTCGAAGCCTCGCTGGGCATGCCGGTATTCCGCAACGAGCAGGTGCTCAGCGGCGTCGGCGTGATCACCGGGCTGGCCTGGACCAGCATGGGCGGCGCCACCCTGCCGATCGAGGCCACACGCATCCACACCCTCAACCGCGGCTTCAAGCTGACCGGGCAGTTGGGTGACGTCATGAAGGAGTCGGCGGAAATCGCCTACAGCTATGTCGGTTCGCACCTCAAGCAGTTCGGCGGCGACCCGCGATTCTTCGACGAGGCCTTCGTCCACCTGCACGTACCGGAAGGCGCCACCCCCAAGGACGGTCCGAGTGCCGGGGTGACCATGGCCAGCGCCCTGCTGTCACTGGCCCGCAACCAGCCGCCGAAGAAGGGCGTGGCCATGACCGGCGAGCTGACCCTGACCGGGCATGTGCTGCCCATTGGTGGGGTCCGCGAGAAGGTGATCGCGGCACGCCGGCAGAAGATCCATGAACTGATCCTGCCGGACGCCAACCGCGGCCACTTCGAGGAACTGCCGGACTACCTCAAGGAAGGCATGACCGTGCACTTCGCCAAGCGTTTTGCCGATGTGGCGAAAGTGCTTTTCTGACCATTGCGTCACGGGAGCGGTCGCTGAGCGCCCCCACGCTGGAGCGTGGGAGCACTCAAAAATGCCAATACCTCAGCGCTCCCTGATCGTTCCCACAATCCGCGTGGGAATGCCTCCCTTGACGCTCCTCGTCCCCCCATGCGCCCCGACCCGCCAGGACAGCTTCGATCCCGCCCAGCGCATCGGCCGCATCTTGGGTTATGCTCCAGCATCGCTGTAATGATTGGAGACACTATGACCCCGACTCGTCTGTTGCTTCCGTTAAGCCTTGTGCTACTCGCTGCCTGTGCGCAGCAACCGCGCCAGAACGTGACCGTGGAAAACCAGCGTGACTGTCCGATGCAGCTCAAGAACGGGCAGAACATGATCCTCAGCCTGCCGAGCAACCCCACCACGGGCTATCGCTGGGCCATCCAGGATTCCGCCGGCGGCGTGCTGAAAAGCCTTGGCCCGGAGGTCTACCACAACCCGGAAAACAGCGATGTGATCGGCGCCGCCGGCCAGTCGACCTGGCGCTTCCAGGCCTTCGCCACCGGCACCGGTCGCCTGCGCCTGACCTACCAGCAGCCCTGGGAACCGGAAGTCCCGCCGGTACAGAGCTTCGACTGCCCGATCGTGGTGAACTGACATGCCCTGGCTGATTCTCGCCCTGATGGGCGCCGTCGCGTTCCTGTATGGGCTGAGTATCGACTCGCCATTGATCTGCCTGCTGACCAAACCCCTGCCGGTGCTGGCCCTGCTCGGCTGGCTGCATGACGCACCGGGGGGCGAATATCGCCGCTGGCTGGCCCTGGGCCTGGTGTTCTCGCTGCTCGGCGACATCCTGCTGGCCTGGCCGGGCGATCTGTTCGTGTTCGGCCTGGGCGCCTTTCTGGTCGCCCATCTGTGTTATCTCAAGGCCTACCTCGGCGACTGCCGGCGCCTGGCGCCGGTCCAGCTGATCGTGGCCCTGCTCATCGGCGCCGCGCTGTTGGGCATGCTGATGTCCAAGGGGCTGGGCAACCTGCTGGTGCCGGTGAGTGTGTATGCCCTTGCCATCAGTTGCATGCTCTGGCGAGCCCTCGCACGGCTGGGTAGCGACGTGCCGCAACGCTCGGCGCGACTGGCTGCCGGTGGCGCGCTGGTGTTCGCCTTCTCCGACAGCCTGATCGGCATCGACCGCTTCGTGGTCAAGTTCGCCGCCGCGCCTTACCTGATCATCATTGCCTACTGGATCGGCCAATGGGGTATTGCCGCCTCGGCGTTCTCGCAAAAGGCCAACAGGCAGGAGCCGGGCTTCGCCTGAAGCCCGCGCCAACGCCTCAGGCGCTTTATCCGACAAACCGCGCATCCCGGCGCCAACTTGGCTAAAATGCCGACCCTTTTTCGATTGTCGCCGGAACCGCCGTGAGCAAAGAACCCGATCGCCTTTTCGCCCAGCCCCTGGCCCAGGTGCCGGACTTCGCCTTCAACGAAGATGTGGTACGGGTGTTCCCGGACATGATCAAGCGCTCGGTTCCCGGTTACCCGACCATCGTCGAGAACCTCGGCGTGCTCGCCGCCCAGTTCGCCCAGCCGGGCAGCGTGCTCTACGACCTGGGCAGTTCCCTCGGCGCGGTAACCCAGGCGTTGCGCCGGCACGTGCGCAGCGACGGCTGCCGGGTGATCGCGGTGGACAACTCCACGGCGATGGTCGAACGTTGCCGCGAATACCTCAACGCCCAGGACTCGATGTTCCAGGAGTTGCTGCCGGTGGAGGTGATCGAAGGCGATATCCTCGCCCTGGACTTCCGCCCGGCCTCGGTGGTGGCGCTGAACTTCACCCTGCAATTCATCGCCCCGGATCAGCGCCTGGCCCTGCTCGGACGCATTCGCCAGGCCCTGTTGCCCGGCGGAGCGCTGATCCTGTCGGAGAAATTGCGTTTCAACGACCCCGAGGAGCATGCGCTGCTCACCGACCTGCATATCGCCTTCAAGCGCGCCAATGGCTACAGCGAACTGGAAATCGCCCAGAAACGCAGCGCCATCGAAAACGTGATGAAACCCGACAGCCTCGAGGAACACCGCGAACGCCTGCTGGCGGCGGGTTTCTCGAAAGTCGTGCCCTGGTTCCAATGCCTTAACTTTGCCTCGTTGATTGCCCTGCCATGATCGATCTGTCACCCCTCGCCCGCCGCCTGGCGCGTACTCCCCTGGCCGAATGGGCCAACAGCCTGCAGGCCCAGCTCGATACCCGGCTGGAGAAAGGTCATGGCGACCTTGAGCGCTGGCAGGGGGCGCTCGACGCCTTGCCAGCACTGGAACCGACGACGATCGACCTGCTCGGCGGCCTGACCCTGGACAGCGACTGCGACGACGCGACCCGCGCCCAGGTGCGCAGCGCACTGATGGGCCTGAGTCCGTGGCGCAAGGGACCATTCGAGCTGTTCGGCGTGCATGTCGATACCGAATGGCGTTCGGACTGGAAATGGTCGCGAGTCGCCCCGCACCTGGACCTCAAGGGCAAACGCATCCTCGATGTCGGTTGCGGCAACGGCTACTACATGTGGCGCATGCTCGGTGCCGGCGCCGACACGGTGATCGGCGTCGACCCGAACTGGCTGTTCTTCTGCCAGTTCCAGGCCGTGCAACGTTACCTGGCGCAGGATGCGGCCTGGCACCTGCCGTTCCCGTTCGAGGACCTGCCGGCGAACCTGGAAGGCTTCGACACGGTATTTTCCATGGGCGTGTTCTACCACCGGCGTTCGCCCATCGAGCATCTGCTGGCGCTGAAGGACTGCCTGGTCAAGGGTGGTGAACTGGTGCTGGAGACGCTGGTGGTCGACGGTGACGTGAACCAGGTACTGGTGCCCGAGGACCGCTACGCCCAGATGCGCAACGTCTGGTTCCTGCCCTCGGTGCCAGCGCTGGAACGCTGGTTGCGGCGGGCCGGCTTCAGCGACGTGCGCTGCGTGGATGTCAGCACCACCAGCGTCGAGGAACAGCGCGCAACCGAATGGATGAAGTACCAGTCCCTGAGCGACTTCCTCGACCCGAGCGACCACAGCAGAACCATCGAAGGCTTGCCGGCGCCGATGCGCGCGGTGATCGTCGCGCGCAAGTAACCGCCATCAGGCCTTGCTGCGGCGGGCCTTGAAGAACTCGCTGAGGATCGTGCCGCACTCCTCGGCGAGCACCCCACCTTCGAACAGCACCCGGTGGTTGAGAAAGCCCTGGGTGAAGAACTGCCCCTGGCTCTGCACCACACCGGCCTTGGGCTCCAGGGCACCGTAGACCACCCGCGCGATCCGCGAATGGACGATCAGCCCGGCGCACATGCTGCACGGTTCCAGGGTCACGTAGAGGGTGCTGCCCGGCAGCCGGTAGTTGCTCACCGCCTGGGCCGCCGCGCGGATGGCGACCATCTCGGCATGGGCACTCGGATCGCTGCCGCTGATCGGGCAGTTGAAGCCCCGCCCGATGATCTCGCCGTTCTGGACCAGCACCGCCCCCACCGGCACCTCGCCCAGGGCCGCGCCCTCGGCCGCCAGCGCCAACGCTTCACGCATGAAATCCTGGTCGCGGCTGCGATCGATGATCGCCGCCGGGCGAATCTGCCGCATCACGCCACCTCGATGGCGGCCATCAGGCCGGTTTCCATGTGGTCGATCACATGGCAGTGGAACATCCACACCCCCGGGTTATCCGCCACCAGCGCCACCCGTGCGCGCTCGTTCTTGCCCAGCAGGTAGGTGTCGGTGAAGTACGGAACGATGGTCTTGCGGTTCGAGGCAAGCACCTTGAAGCTCATGCCGTGCAAGTGGATCGGGTGCTGGTACTGGGTCATGTTCTTCAATTCGAAAATGTAGCTCTTGCCCTTCTCCAGCCTGGCGATGGGCCGGTCGGCGCAGGTCTTGTCGGTGATGTCCCAGGCCTTGCCGTTGATCTGCCAGAGGCTGGGCGGCTTGCCATTATCGACGTTCACCGAGACCGAGCCAACCCACTCGAAATTGAAGTTGAGCTTCTCGGCATTGGCCAGGTCCGGCTCGGCAATCGGGTTGGCAGGCAGCGCCGGTGGCCATTGGCTCGGTGCATCGCTGTTGGCCACCGAACGGAAGGTGCCGAGCCGGATCGGGCCGTTGCGCAGGGCCAGCTCCTCACCGGCCGCTGGCGCCTTGATCGCCAGGCAGATACGCATGCCCGGGCCAAGCCAGTATTCCTTGCCCAGCGGCCGTGGCTCGACGGGGTTGCCGTCCAGGGCATAGATCTGCGCCTCGGCATCGGGGATGTTGATGCGGTAGGTCAGGGTGTTGTCGAGATTGAGCAGGCGCACCCGGGTGATCTGCCCGGCCGGCAGCTCGACCACCGCCTGCGACACGCCATTGATCGTCGACAGCCGCCCCGCCGTGCCACCCCGGGCGGCCTCACGGGGAATGCTGAACGGCAGGAAGGCGCCCTCTTCATCGACATGCCAGCTCTTCAGGCTGAGGGTGCGTTCGTAGCGGAACCCGGTGGGCTCGCGCTCCTCGACGATCAGCGGCCCGACCAGCCCGCGCCCCAACTCCTCGCTGCTGCTGACGTGGGGGTGATACCAGTAGCTGCCGGCATCCGGCACGCGGAACTTGTAGTCGAAGTACTCGCCGGGCAGCACCGGCAGTTGCGAAACGTAGGGAACGCCATCCATCTCCAGCGGCAGGCGGATGCCGTGCCAGTGGATGGTGGTCGCCACCGGCAGGTGGTTGATGAAACGCACCCGCAGCCATTCGCCCTGGCGCACCCGCAGTTCGGTGCCCGGCGCCGAGGGGCCGAAGGCCCAGGCCGGAGTCTTGTGTCCCGCCACCAGCTCGACGTCCAGCGGCGCGGCGATCAGTTCGTAGTCATGCCCGGCCTCGGCGTCCGCCATCTTCCCCAGCCAGTAGCGCGACGCACCACCGGCTCCCACACCTACGACCGCCAGGCCGACCAGGCCACCGAGTACTTGTCGACGGGAAAAAGACATGACCCCAACCACCTCACCGAATCAGCCGCAAGCCCACGGCTCGCAAAAGGCGAATACGATACACCCGCAGTTGGGAAACAGTAAGGCCGGGGTGGCAATGAGCCGTCAGTCCAGCCCCACCAACAGATGAAACACACCACCGGGCAAGCTCATCAGCCCCTGGACCCCGGCACTACGCAACGCCGACGGGTCGAGCCGGCCGGCATCGTGCAGCTCGACCCGCAAGCGCGTCAGCGCCACCCGCTGTCGGGATTTGAGATTGGCCGGCCCGCCCAGCGCCGCCAGTAGCGACTCGGCAAGCTCATCCGTCGGCGGTAATGGTCCGCCACCGCTCGCTGAGGCCGTGGTTTCCGGCACCAGATCCGGTGTCAGCGCCTTCCAGAACGCCTGCCTGAATTTCTCGAACATGTTCAGTGCTCCAGTACCGGCGCAGCCGCCGTCGCCTGTTGATGATCACGCAGGATGCCGCGCACCTGCTCGGCGCTTTCCTGCCCAAGAATCCGCTGCGCCAGAACCTGGCATTCAGCCAGGCTGACTTCCCGCACCGCCGCCTTGATCGACGGGATCAACGGCACGCTGACCGACAGTTCATCCACCCCCAACCCCAGCAACACCGGTACCGCCAGCGCCTCGGAAGCCAGCGCGCCACACACCCCGACCCACTTGCCATGGGCATGGGCGGCCTTGACGGTACTGGCGATCAGGCGCAGCACCGCCGGGTGCAGGCTGTCGGCCTGGCTCGCCAGTTGCGGATGGTCGCGGTCCATCGCCAGGGTGTACTGGGTCAGGTCGTTGGTGCCGATGGAGAAGAAGTCCACCTCTGGCGCGAACTGGTCGGCCATCAACGCCGCCGAAGGCACCTCGATCATGATCCCCAGCTTGGGCAGCTCGGCAATCCCCAGCGTCCGCGCCTCCTCGACCAGCCATTGCCGGGCTTCCCGCAGCTCGGACAGGCGGGCGACCATCGGCAGCATGATATGCAGCCGCGTCTGCCCGGCGCAGGCGAGGATCGCCCGCAGTTGCTGACGCAGCAGTTCAGGACGCTGCAGACACAGGCGGATGCCGCGTATACCCAGGAACGGATTGGCCTCACTGTCCATCGGTACATAGGCCAGCGGCTTGTCCCCACCCACATCGAGCGTGCGAACCACCAGGTTGCGTTCAGGGCCCAGGGCCCGGGCAATCGCCAGGTAGGTCGCGCCCTGCTCCTCGACGCTCGGCGCGCTGCTGCGCTCCAGGTAGAGGAACTCCGAACGCAACAGACCGACCCCTTCCCCGCCCAGGGCCAGGGACTGCTTCACCTCCTCCAGCGAGGCGACGTTGGCCGTCACCTCGATAGGCTGGCCGTCGCGGGTCAACGCGGCATGGTGGGAGAGCTCGCTGTCCCGCTCGCGGCGTTCGCGCTGCTGCTCGCGCTTGACCAGCAATTGCCGGACATCCGCATCCGCGGGCTCGAGATGCAACTGTCCGAGGTCGGCATCGAGCAGCACCGGAGTGCCGTTGGCGACCTCCAGTACCTGCACCGGCAGGCCACACAACGCCGGCAGGCCAAGAGCCCGGGCGAGGATCGCGACATGGCTGGTGGCACCGCCACCGACCGTGGCGAAACCCATGACCCGCCGGGTATCCAGGCTGGCCGTCTGCGATGGCGTGAGCTGGTCGGCAATCAGGATCGCCTCGTCCGGCAGTGGCGCTGCACGCTCTTCAACGCCCAGGATCAGCCGGAGCACGCGCTGGCCGACATCCGTCAGGTCCAGGGCACGCTCGGCGAGCAATTCGCTGCCAAGACGCCGGAACAGGGCGGCGGTGTCCTCGGTGGCCGCCCGCCAGGCAAAGGCCGCACTCTTGCCCCGAGCCAGCAGCGCCTGCGCCTGCTGCAGCAGATCCGGGTCTTCCAGCAGCTCCTGATGGGCGCGGAAGATCTCCACCTGGGCGCTGCCGGCGGCGCTGTCCTGCAAGGCCTGCAACTCCCGGGTCGCCTGCAGCAGGGCGGCGTCCAGGCGCGCACGCTCCTGTTCCTCGCCAGTGCCGACCTCCTGGACATTCAGCACCTGCTCGGCCAGTTGCACCACCTGTCCCAGGGCCGCACCCGGCGAGGCGCAAACGCCGCGCAGCAGAGTCATGGTGGATTGCTCCGGGGCCTCGAAGGTTTCCTGCGGAGCCTGGACGGCCCCCGTTTCACCGCAGCCATCGGCAATCAACGCGATCAGGCTGTCGAGGGCCGCCTGGGCGTCCTCACCGATGGCGCTCAGTTGCAGTACATCGCCCTGGACCGTCTGCAAGCCCATGATCGCCACCAGCGACTTGGCATTGGCGCTGCTCTGGCGCTTGTGCAACTGGATGCTGGCGGCAAAGCCTTTCGCCGCCTGGGCCAGGACGGCTGCCGGACGGGCATGCAGGCCGTTGGCATTGGGCAGGGTCAGCGGCCTGGAGAACAGCGCCTCGCCCTCCTGCTCTTCATGCTCAGGCAGCGGCACGCCATTCGACGGGGCCTGCAAGCCCAGGCGCAGCAGCGGCTGGCCGCTGTCGACCAGCGTGTCCGCCAGCACGCTGAAGGGCTCGCCACTGACCACCAGCACCAGCGTCAGCAGGCTGCGGGCATGCAGTGCCAGGTAATCGGCGTCGAACTCGATCAGTGGCTGGCCCGCCTCCACCCGCTCACCCTCGACGACCCATGCGGTGAAGCCCTTGCCCGCCAGGTTCACGGTATCCAGGCCGATATGCATCAGCACCTGCACGCCACGCTCATCGGTGATGCTGATGGCATGTCCGCTGTCCTGGATGTTGCTGACCACTCCGGCCAGGGGGGCGCAGAGCACGCCGGAAGTCGGATCGATACACACACCGTCGCCGATCAGGCGACCGGAGAATACCGGGTCGGGCACCTGGTCCAGCGGCATCAGCACCCCGGACAGCGGAGCCAGCAGTTCCAGGGAAGGAATTGCGCTCATGAGATCACCTTCTGATTGTTGTTCCGTGACGCGCCGACGGGCCCCTGCCCCCGGCATGAAGCTACTTCCACCAGTACTCGACCTGTACGCCGAAGTTGGAACCATGCAGCGCATTGCCGAACGCGCCGCTGTCGGACAGCGCGGAGCCGGCCGCCAACTCGTTGGCCGCCCGTTGTGCCGCCGCGTTCCAACTGGCGTAGGTGTAGTACAGACGAACTTCGGGACGCGCCCAGAAGTCCGGCCCTTTCGGCGACCAGGTCGGCGCGAAGGTGAACTTGCTGAGCTTGCGGGTACCGCCCGGGGCCTCGATCTGGTCATGACCCAGTTCGGTCACCAGCTTGAACTGTTCGGTGAGCGCATAGGCCGGACGCACGCCCAGGGAGATCCAGTTCTGGTCCTGGCCGTCGGGGCGAATATCCTTCTGGTAGACCGCTTCGAACTGGCCGCCGAAGCGCGGGGTCACTTGCCAGTCGAAGAACTCCACCGCCCGGTAGCTCCTGCTGCTGGTATCCAGGCGCGGGTCACCGGTGTAGCCAAGGCCGGTGCCCGGCCCTTCACCGTATTGCAGGGCGAACTTGTTCTTGCCGCCGAGGAAGTTCTTCTGAACATGCTGCGCGGTGATCGCCCAGCCCTGGTGGGTATCGTTGCGCCGCGGTGCATCGATATAGCTGACACCGAACTCCAGCTCGCCGTCGGGGTTGACCTTGAAGCCGGCGACGTTGAAATCATGCCGGTTGATGTAGTCCTTCTGGTACAGGTTGTCCTTGCGCGAGAAGGCGTAGCTGTACTTGAGGTCGCCGATCAGCACGTCCTCGATACCGCCGCCGGTAGCGCTCTGGTTCCAGTAGTAGAAGTCGGAGATATGGATGTCGTTACGTTTGTAGTAGCGTCGCCCGGCCCACAGCGAACCACCGTTGAGCGATGGCATTTTCGACCACTGGGCATACATCTGCGGCATCCGCGCCGCGCCGTTCTCGCCGTCGAAGCTGAGGTTGCGGCCATAACGGTTGTACAACGAGGCCATGGCATCGACGCTCAGCACCGAACCGTCGTCGAGGGTCGCCAGGTCCTGGCGCAGTTCCAGTTCGGCATACTGTTCACACTCGTTGCCCAGGCGATACTTGGACGGTGCCCCCGGCAACTGGAAGCAGCTCTGCTTGCCGCCGTTGGTCGAGCCACCGATGCCACTGCGCAGGTAGCCGGCGAACTCCAGTGCTTCGGCCGGAAACGGCAGGCCGAGGCAGACACAGGACACCAGCAGACCTCTACTTATTGTCTTCATTAACCACTCCGCTGTTCTCATTGTTTTTATTGTCGAGATTCGATTTTCAGACGTGGCCCTCCAGCACACGACCTACTACGAGCTGCGTTTGATGAACGACTTTTCCTATTTTTCTGAAAGACTAAGTACAAAGGACTCATAGGGACGCAGGAAAAGTTCCCGCTCTCGGATCGGACAGTCCGGGTAGTTGCTGATCAGCAGCCGCTGCTGCTGCCCCGGCTGGAAAATCCCATGGGGCAAGGCTATCTCGCAGCTGTCGGCATAGAAGTTGTTGATCACCAGCAGGCGTTCACCACGGCCTTCACGCACATAGGCCCAGACCTGCGGATGCTCGGGCAACAGTTGCCGATAGCTGCCTTCGACCATCAGTGCTTCGCTGCGCCGCAGTGCCACCAGCCGGCGGTAGTGATGCAGCACCGAATCCGGGTCCTCGAACTGCTGTTCGACGTTGATCCAGGCAGCATTCGGCGGCACGCCGATCCAGGGTTGCGCCGAGGTGAAACCGGCATTCGGACCGGCAGTCCATTGCATCGGCGTGCGCCCGTTGTCGCGGGACTTCTGCATGATCGCCGCCATGCTCTGTTCCGGCGACTGGCCGGCATCGCGCTGGATGCGATAGATGTTGAGGGTCTCGACATCGCGGTAGTCGTCGATGTGCTCGAACCCCGGGTTGGTCATGCCCAGCTCCTCGCCCTGGTAGATGTAGGGCGTGCCCTGGAGAAAGTGCAGCGCCGTGGCGAGCATCTTGGCCGAGTGCACGCGATACTCGCCGTCGTCGCCAAAGCGCGAGACCACCCGCGGCTGGTCGTGGTTGCACCAGAACAACGCGTTCCAGCCACCGCCGGCCTGCATGCCAAGCTGCCAGTCGGAGAGGATGCGCTTGAGTTCGAGGAAGTCGAAATCGGCACACACCCACTTTTCCATGTTCGGGTAATCGACCTTCAGGTGATGGAAGTTGAAGGTCATCGACAGCTCCTGCGACTCCGGCCGCGAATAGCGGATGCAGTGCTCCAGGCTGGTGGAGGACATTTCGCCGACGTTGATCAGATCATGGCCGGCAAACACCTCACGGTGCATTTCCTGCAGGTACTGGTGAACGTTCGGACCGTCGGTATAGAAACGCCGGCCATCGGAGGCATCCTCGGGAAAGTCCTTCGGCTTGGAGATCAGGTTGATCACGTCCAGGCGGAAACCACCGACACCCTTGTCGCGCCAGAAGCGCATCATGCGGAACACTTCCTCACGCACCCGGGGTTGTCCCAGTTCAGGTCGGCCTGGGTGTGATCGAACAGGTGCAGGTAGTACTGGCCGGTCTGCGCCTCGTACTCCCAGGCGTTGCCGCCAAATTTCGACTGCCAGTTGTTCGGCTGGTCACGCCAGATGTAGAAGTCGCGGTAGGGGTTGTCCAGGCTGCTGCGGGCCTGCTGGAACCAGGCATGTTCGATGGACGTGTGATTGACCACGATATCGAGCATCAGCCGAATCCCGCGTCGGCCGGCCTCGGCAATCAGCAACTCGCAATCGGCCATGGTCCCGTAGCTCGGGTCGATGGCGTAGTAGTCACTGATGTCATAGCCGTTATCGCGTTGCGGCGAGCGCAGGAACGGCGTGATCCACAGGTAGTCGACCCCAGCCACTTCAGGTAGTCGAGCTTGTCGACCACCCCCAGCAGGTCGCCGGTGGGCAGGCCCGCATGGCTATGGAAGCTCTTCGGATAGATCTGGTAGATCACCGAGCGTTGCCAGTCTTGCATGGAGATTCCCTTGTAGTCGGTGGAGTCGATATCAGGCGACGCGATAGCCGGGGCGCACGATCTTCAGGCTCAGCGCACAGGTCAGGGCAAAGGGCACGAGCATCGCGACGGCCATGCCGATGATGAACACCGGAATCGACTGCGGGACGATCGAGATGAAACCCGGCAGGCCGCCCACACCGATGGCCGAGGCCAGCACCTTGTTCAGCGACAGGAACACGCTGGCCAGGGCCGAGCCGATCAGGGCGGCGTAGAACGGGAACTTGTAGCGCAGGTTGACGCCGAACATCGCAGGTTCCGTGATGCCGAAGTAGGCGGAAATCGCCGAAGTCGAGGCCATGCTGCGATCCCGGGCATTGCGGCTCATGTAGAACACCGCGAGCGCCGCACTGCCCTGGGCCAGGTTGGACATCACGATCATCGGCCAGATGAAGGTACCGCCATGGCCGGAGATCAGTTGCAGGTCCACTGCGAGGAACATGTGGTGCATGCCGGTGATCACCAGCGGCGCATACAGCAGACCGAACACCGCACCGCCGACCGCCGGTGCCACGTCGAACAGCCAGACCATCCCCTCGGTGATCAGGATGCCCAGGTGACGGGTCACCGGGCCGATGATCGCCAGGGCCAGAACACCGGTGACGACGATGGTGGTGATCGGCACCACGAGCAACTGGACGGCATTCGGTACCCGCGCGCGCAGCCATTTCTCGATCACACTCATGACGTAGGCGGCCAGCAGGATCGGCAGGATCTGCCCCTGGTAGCCGACCTTCTCGATCCGGAACCAGCCGAAGATATCGAAGTACGGCAGGCTCTGACCGTCGAGGCCGGCCACCGCCTTGCCGTAGTTCCAGGCGTTGAGCAGGTCGGGATGGACCAGCATCAGGCCAAGGACGATACCGAGGATTTCGCTACCGCCGAAACGCTTGGCCGCCGACCAGCCGACCAGCGCCGGCAGGAACACGAACGAGGTGTTGGCCATGAGATTGATCAGGCTCCACAGCCCCTCCAGCGACGGATAGGCTTCGAGGAGCGTCTTGCCATCGACGAACATGCCCTTGGCGCCCATGAGGTTGTTCACCCCCATCAGCAGGCCGGCAATGATCAGCGCCGGCAGGATCGGCATGAACACATCGGAGAACACCCGCACCAGGCGTTGCATGGCGTTGCTCTTGTCGGCGCCGGCCTTCTTGACGTCGGCGATGGTCGATGCGGCGAGGCCGGTGGCCTCGCGCAGCGCGGCGTAAACCCGCTCCACCTCGCCGGGACCGATGACGATCTGGAACAGCCCGCCGGTGAAGAACGAGCCCTTGACCAGATCGATCGCGGACAACGCGGCCCGGTCGACCTTGTTCGGGTCCTTGAGCGCCAGCCGCAGGCGGGTGACGCAGTGAGCGGCCTGCTCGAGGTTGTCGGCACCGCCGAGGCTGCTCAGCAACTGGCGGGCTATATTCGGATAGTCGTGGCTCATGATTTTTCTTCCGCGCTGATTGTTATTGGAGGTTGTCGCAGCACATGAGCAGACGTTACTCGTCTGTACGAGTTAAATCAACAACTCGTACAGACGAGTTGAGCGTTTATTGGCAAAAAGCCCGACAAATGGACAAAGCCTCGACCTGCCCTTAAGGTTCCATTCCTTGGGACATCCCGTCCGCTACGCTGTTACCGGGCGATTTCCGATCCAGAGCGAACACCATGAGCAAATACAACCAGATCTACAGCGATCTGCTTGCCAGCATCACCACCGAACAATTGGAAAAAGGCGCCCGGCTCCCTTCGGAAACCGAGCTGATGGACAGCTACCAGGCCAGCCGCGGCACCGTGCGCAAGGCCATCGAGCAGTTGCAGGAACGGGGTTTTGCCCAGAAGATCCACGGCAAGGGCACCTTCGTGCTGTCACGCAGCCCGATCGAGTTCCAGCTCGGCGGCATCGTCACCTTCCAGGAAGCCCATTCGAGCCTGGGCAACAACATCGGTACGGAAGTCGTGGAGTTCAGCGAAGTACCGCTGGAGGGTTTCCTGCAGGAACGCCTGCAGGGCGAGCCGGGCAGCCCGGTGATCCGGATCAAGCGGGTCAGGCGCATCGACGGCAAGCGGATCATTCTCGACATCAACCACTTCCTCGCCGAGCTGATTCCCGGCCTCACCCGGGAGATCGCCGAGCACTCGATCTACGCCTACATCGAGCAAACCCTGCAACTGAACATCAGCTTCGCCCAGCGCACCATCGAGGCGATGCGCTGCAGCAAGGACGACCTGCAGCACCTGGACCTGGACGGCGCCAGCCACGTGATCGTGGTGAAGAACCAGACCTTCCTGCAGGACGGCCGGCAGTTCGAGTACACCGAGTCGCGGCATACGCTGGACAAGTTCTACTTTTCGGATGTGGCGCGGCGCTGAGGCGCTGCCAGCCGATGATTCACAGCACCAGTGCCAGCAACTCGGGGCTCACCGCACCGAGTTTGCCGGTGGCCTTGGTGAGCCCGACCAGGTCCGGCACCACTTCAATGACGTGATCAAGTCAGATGCCAATCGAAGTCTCTCGGCAAGGTCAACAGGGAGATGAGCAACACTTAACGCACCTGAAGCTGCCGGTATGGATGGAAAAGTGGCGCGATCAAAAGAAAAGTGCAGGACTGACCGCAAACCGCTTACTCAATGCCGCAATGTGGTCGCGGGTCAAGTTGCGGCCACGGCCATTAAGAATCTTGGACACCAGTGACTTGCTACCAATCTCTGGCAGATCAGCCACTCCTAGACCATGTTGCTCCATCAGCAACCGAAGCACGTCAACGCCTCCCAACTTTGCCACCCGTGCGTTGAACGCCACAAACTCCTCAGACTCGTTTTCCCAACTCTCAATGGAGCGAGCCAGGATTTCGATCAGCGGACGGTTGACCTCATAGTCCTCAAGCAGATCATCCATCAACGCCAGCGCCTTGGCGTAGTCGTCATCATTGGCTATGCGGCTAATGAAGCCCGCCTCGCTGAACAAGGCATGGGCTTTTTCCTTGATGGCGGCAAACCCCATATCAATCAGCCTCCTTCCGGTAACGTTTGCAAAGCTTGTCGTACTCGGCATGAGTCACGATGTGCTTGACGTACAGGCGGTTGTCGCGAAACTCGATGAAGGCAATCAGGCGAAGATTGTTGCCACCAATGTCGAGTACCCACCACTTATCCTTGTATTTGAAGTTGTCCAGTGATGGAAAAACCTTCCTAAGCGCCTGCGGTGTATCGAACTCGCCGGATCGCAAGACCCGATAGGTGCGGTCGATAGCTTCAACATCGTTTGGGTAGGCTCTTGCCGCATCGCTGAACGGCTTTCTGGATATGACGTGCATGTCGTTTCATGCCCACGGATATAGAATGATAAAAAGTTGACATTTTGTCAACCGCGATTGGCCGGTCCAGCTTTCTGCATGAAACGCAGTCCGCTCTTGATCACCATGGTCGGGGCTCCGCGCGAGAGTTTCTTGAGTGTACAGAGATAGAAAACGCAAGAAGACCAGTGTGTTTTCAGGATATTGCGACGGTTAAGAGCAGCGAATTTTCCTATAGCCAGAAACGACAATGGCGGTCGATACCGAGGTATCGACCGCCATTGTTTTAACGCCTTGAGCCTACATCAGGCAGGGATCACTCCCACTCGATAGTTGCCGGCGGCTTGCTCGACACATCGTAGGTCACGCGGGAAATGCCTTCGATCTCGTTGATGATCCGGCCGCTGACCGTCTCCAGCAGTTCGTAAGGCAGGTGCGCCCAGCGCGCAGTCATGAAGTCGATGGTTTCCACCGCACGCAGGGCCACGACCCAGGCGTAGCGACGGCCGTCACCGACCACACCTACCGATTTCACCGGCTGGAACACCACGAAAGCCTGGCTGACCTTGTGGTACCAATCGGCCTTGCGCAGTTCCTCGATGAAGATGTGGTCGGCGCGACGCAGCAGGTCGGCGTATTCCTTCTTCACTTCGCCAAGGATCCGCACGCCCAGGCCCGGCCCGGGAATGGGTGACGGTAGACCATGTCATACGGCAGACCGAGTTCCAGGCCGAGGCGACGAACCTCGTCCTTGAACAGCTCGCGCAACGGCTCGACCAGCTTGAGGTTCATCTCTTCCGGCAGGCCACCGACGTTGTGGTGGGACTTGATCACGTGGGCCTTGCCGCTCTTCGCGCCAGCCGATTCGATCACGTCCGGGTAGATGGTGCCCTGGGCCAGGAACTTGATGTTGTTCAGCTTGCAGGATTCGGCATCGAACACGTCGATGAAGGTGCGACCGATAATCTTGCGCTTCTTCTCCGGGTCGGCTTCGCCGGCCAGGTTGTTGAGGAACTGCTCCTCGGCGTTGGCGCGGATCACCTTGACGCCCATGTTCTCGGCGAACATGGCCATCACCTGGTCACCTTCGTGCAGGCGCAGCAGGCCGTTGTCGACAAATACGCAGGTCAACTGGTCGCCGATAGCCTTGTGCAGCAGCGCCGCGACCACCGAGGAGTCGACACCGCCGGACAGGCCCAGCAGGACGTTGTCGCTGCCAACCTGGGCGCGGATCTGGGCAATGGCGTCGTCGGCGATGTGCGACGGGGTCCACAGCGCTTCGCAACCGCAGATGTCGAGGACAAAACGCGACAGGATGCGGCCGCCCTGCTTGGTGTGGGTCACCTCTGGGTGGAACTGCACGCCGTAGTAGCGCAGGTCGTCGTTGAACATGCCGGCGATCGGGCAGCTCGGGGTGCTGGCCAGGATGTGGAAGTTCTCCGGCATCCGGGTGACCTTGTCACCATGGCTCATCCACACGTCGAGGCCGTACAGGCCGTCGGCGTCGATGTGGTCCTCGATACCGTCCAGCAGACGGCTCTTGCCGACCACGTCGACGCGGGCGTAACCGAATTCACGCAGCTCGGAACCTTCGACCTTGCCGCCCATCTGTTCGGCCATGGTCTGCATGCCGTAGCAGATACCGAAGACCGGTACGCCCAGTTCGAACACCGCCTGCGGGCAGCGTGGGCTGTTGGCTTCGTGTACCGACTCGGGGCCGCCGGCGAGGATGACGCCTTTGGGAGCGAATTCGCGAATCGCCTCGTCGTCCATGTCGAACGGATGCAGTTCGCAGTACACACCGATCTCACGCACACGGCGGGCGATCAGTTGGGTGTACTGGGAACCGAAGTCGAGGATCAGGATGCGGTGGGCGTGAATGTCGAGGGCCATGGCTCATTCTCGTCTGTGAAATCAGAAACAACACGGGGCTGTCATCAACAGCCCCGGTTCAAATTCGTCAATCGCCTCCCGACCAGCGCCAGGAGGCGATCACTATCAGCCTACGCGATAGTTTGGAGCTTCCTTGGTGATCTGCACGTCGTGGACGTGAGATTCGGCCATGCCGGCACCGGTGATACGCACGAACTCGGGCTTGGTGCGCATCTCCTCAATGTTGGCGCTGCCGGTGTAGCCCATCGAGGAACGCAGGCCGCCCATCAGTTGGTGAACGATGGCGGTCAGGGTGCCCTTGTAGGGTACGCGACCTTCGATACCTTCCGGCACCAGCTTCTCGGCACCTGCGGAGGAGTCCTGGAAGTAGCGGTCGGAGGAACCCTGGGACTGCGCCATCGCACCCAGCGAACCCATGCCGCGGTAGGCCTTGTAGGAACGGCCCTGGAACAGTTCGATCTCGCCTGGCGCTTCTTCGGTACCGGCGAACATCGAACCCATCATCACGCAGGAGGCGCCGGCCACGATGGCCTTGGACAGGTCGCCGGAGAAACGGATGCCACCGTCGGCGATCAGCGGAACACCGGTGCCTTCAAGGGCAGCGGCGACGTTGGCGATGGCGCTGATCTGCGGGACGCCGACACCGGCGACGATACGGGTGGTGCAGATCGAGCCCGGGCCGATACCGACCTTGACCGCATCCGCGCCCGCCTCGGCCAGGGCCTTGGCCGCAGCGCCGGTGGCGATGTTGCCGCCGATCACCTGCACCTGCGGGAAGTTTTCCTTGACCCAGCGAACGCGGTCGATCACACCCTTGGAGTGACCGTGGGCGGTGTCGACCACCACCACGTCAACGCCGGCATTGACCAGCGCGGTCACGCGGTCGCCAGTGTCCTTGCCGGTGCCGACCGCGGCGCCGACGCGCAGACGACCCTGGTCGTCCTTGCTGGCCAGCGGGTAGGCCTTGGATTTCTCGATGTCCTTGACGGTCATCATGCCCTTGAGGGCGAACTTGTCGTCGACGATCAGGACCTTTTCCAGGCGGTGCTTGTGCAGCAGCGCACGGACTTCGGCCTTGTCGGCACCTTCGCGAACGGTGACCAGACGCTCTTTCGGCGTCATCACTTCGCGAACAGGGACATCCAGACGGGTTTCGAAACGCACGTCACGGGAAGTGACGATGCCCACCAGGTCGCCATCGTGCAGTACTGGCACGCCGGAGATGTTGTGCATGCGGGTCAGTTCGAGCAGGTCACGGACCGAGGCGTCGGCCTCGATGGTGATCGGGTCCTTGACGACACCGGCCTCGAACTTCTTGACCTTGCGCACTTCGGCAGCCTGCTGCTCGATGGTCATGTTCTTGTGGATGATACCGATACCGCCTTCCTGGGCCATGGCAATGGCCAGACGAGCTTCGGTGACGGTGTCCATGGCAGCGGAAACCAGCGGAATATTCAGCTCGATGCCACGGGTGAGACGGGTTTTGAGACTGACTTCGTTGGGAAGCACCTCGGAATAACCGGGCACAAGGAGAATGTCGTCGAAAGTCAGGGCTTCTTGGCTGATACGCAGCATCGCGGGGGCTCCCGGGCGGGAAAATGGAAGCGCGCCATTATACTCACACCAGGGCCCCGGCTCAATGTAAACCTTGGCCTATTTACAGCTCGACCTGCACCCAGGCGACGGGCTGATCCAGCCAGTCGGCGAACTCGTCGAGAAACGCCTGCCTGAAGCCGGCTTCCAGCCAGTTATTGAAGATGAATCCCAGGTTGGAGAAGGCGCAGGGCTGAAGGAACAGGAAACCGTTGATGTCGTCCTCATGCCCGCACAATGGGCAGATGAAGTTCTCGGTGCGCCCCGGCATCCAGTCTTCCAGGCTGTCGAACAGCGCCTCGCCGACTTCCCGGCGGCATTCGGCACAGCCGGCCTCTTCGAGAAAGCCCCTGGACGGAGTATAGATGCAGCGCTTGGTGACGATCTCCAGGCCGTTGATCGGCTCGCCGAACGGCAGCGCCTCGGGACGCAGGACCACATTGGCCGCACCGGGGGCGATGGCGTAGGCCATGCGATTGCCGGTGCGGCCGCAGGTACTCAGTTGCTCCTCGACGATGTTCTTGCGTACCAGCCAACGCAGGATCGCCCGGGCACGAGGTTCGTGAACCGGCAGGGTGGAGATTTTCGGGACGATGATGCTTTGGGTGTTCATGCTCAGGGACTTCATGGCTACGGGCGGGTGCGTCGGGAGAGAACAGCTTTTCGGCAACCCGGCGCAGCAGCTTAATCCCCTGCCCCCCCAGGTCAAGCACTGAAGTAGCGGCTGATCAGCGCAATGCCACTGACCAGCACCAGCCAGGTCACCAGACGCACGAAGGCTTCACGGGACAATCTCGCCGTCACCCGCCGGCCGATCCACAGCCCCAACGCCATTGCCGGCAGCAGGCACAGCGCCAACAGTAATAAAGGTAGTTCGGCGTAGACCCCGGCGATCACGAACAGCGACAGACGCACCACCGTGCTGCAACTGATCAGCGCGCTCTGCGTGGCCCGGGCCGCATCCTTGGGCAGCCGGCTGTTGAGGTAGATCGCATAGAGAAAGCCGCCACTGCCGAACAACGCGCCGAACATCCCGCCCACCGTCCCCATGGGCACTGCCCAGCCAGCCTTCAACTGTGTGGGCCGAACCTTGATCAGCAGGCTGTAGAGGGCATAGGCGCTGATGAACAGGCCCATCAGCAACAGCAGGATGTCGGACTTGAGGTTGAGCAGGAACACCACGCCCAGGGTGCAACCCACCGCCATGCAGGGCAACAGGCGCAACAGTTCCGAGCGGGCGACATCCTTGCGCGACGGCAGCAGGTTGCCGAACGCCGCGACGAAATCCAGCAACACCAGCAACGGCACGATCTTCGACAACGGCATGAACAGGAGCAGGATCGGACCGGCCACCAGCGCCGTACCGAAACCGGCCACGCCAAAGACGATATAGGCCAGGGCGACACCCAGTTCCACCACCAGCCAGTCGGTGGCACTGAACGGCCACTGGCTCAACAACGCGACGACACTCATGAGAAACGACTTCCACAATGGGTTCGCTTGACTTTAGCCATTGGCGAGCCTTGCGACTAATATGTTCAAAGCCCTTCACTCATCTCGAAAAGGCATGACTTGTGATTTCCACCCGCCAGTTGCGTTACTTCGTCGAAATCGCCGACTCCGGCAGTTTCAGTGCGGCCGCCGAGCGCCTGTTCATTGCCCAGTCCGCCTTGAGCCGGCAGATCAAGGAACTGGAACATAACCTGCAAACGCCCCTTTTCGAGCGCACCGCACGCCAGCCGCGGCTGACAGCGGCTGGCGAGGCCTTCTATCCAAGGGCGAGAAACCTGCTGAACGAATTGAACAAGGCCAGCGAGCTGGCGACCCAGGTCGGCAATGGCCAACTGGGCACGTTGCGCCTGAGCCATTCCAGCACCGTGCCGATGAGCGGACGCCTGCTGCGGGCAATCGGTCATTACCTGGAGCAGAGCCCGGGCGCTTCGATGGATATCGCCAAGTTGTCTTCCGAGGCGCAACTTGAAGAGTTGGCCGAGGGTCGGCTGGATGTCGGCCTGTTGCGCCTGCCGGTGCTGCGCCAGCGCGAAGGCGTACAGATCCTGCCGCTGTTCAGCGAGCGCCTGTTGCTGGCCGTGCCACCGGACCATGCGCTGGCGGGTTCGACCGAAGGCATTGACCTGGCACTGCTCAGGGACGAAGCCTTCATCTCCATCCCCCATCCCCAGCGGGGTGGCTTGAGTTACCTGTCGGCCGAGCTGTGCATGCGCCAGGGGTTCTTTCCCAAGGCGGCCCGAGTGGTATCGCGCAAGACCACTCAGTTGCAACTGATCCAGGCCGGGTTCGGCATCGCCCTGCTGCCGGAGTCGATGCGGGACATCGCCCCGGCCAACATCCACTTCCTGCCACTCAGTGACCCGGACTGCCAGAGCACCCTGGCCCTGGCCTGCCGCCAGGAACCGACACCGCTGGTGGCACAGTTCGTCGAGTGCTTCCGGCAGCACCTGCAACACTGATTGCCCCTTGTGGGGCCAGGCTGGCTGGCGATTGCGCCCTTCCAGACACGGAAGTTCCTGTTGAGTGGCCGCACAAAAGCCATCCTGATAAACCCACAAGAATAGTGGCCTCCATTCACAGAGCATGGTGATCGGCCAGCAAATGCCTTTATCATGCCCGCCATGATCAAAGACCCCTTTCCCCGTCTGGGCCTCGACCGCGAAGTCCTTACTGTCAGTCAGCTCAACGGCCGCGCGCGGGTGTTGCTGGAAGACGTGTTCAGCAATGTCTGGGTCGAAGGCGAAATCTCCAACCTCGCCCGCCCGGCCTCCGGCCACGTGTATTTCACCCTCAAGGACAGCGGCGCCCAGGTGCGCTGCGCGCTGTTCAGGCAGAACGCCGCCCGCGTACGCCAGGCCCTGAAGGATGGCCTGGCGGTCAAGGTGCGCGGCAAGGTCTCGCTGTTCGAGGGCCGCGGCGATTACCAGTTGATTCTCGACACCGTTGAACCGGCCGGTGATGGCGCGCTGCGCCTGGCGTTCGAAGCCTTGAAGGAAAAGCTCGGTGCCGAAGGCCTGTTCAGCGCGCAGCGCAAGGTCCCGTTGCCGGCCCACCCCCAACGGATCGGTATCGTCAGTTCGCCGACCGGCGCAGTGATCCGCGACATCATCAGCGTCTTCCGTCGGCGCGCACCGCAGGTGGAACTGACCCTGATCCCCACTGCGGTCCAGGGCCGCGAGGCCACCGCGCAGATCGTTCGCGCCCTGAAAATCGCCGACGCCAAGGGTTTCGACGCGCTGATCCTGGCCCGCGGCGGCGGCTCGCTGGAAGACCTCTGGTGCTTCAACGAAGAAGCGGTCGCCCGCGCCGTGGATGCCTGCGTGACGCCGATCGTCAGCGCCATCGGCCACGAAACCGATGTGTCCATCAGCGACTTCGTCGCCGACGTGCGTGCCCCGACGCCCTCGGCCGCGGCCGAACTGCTGGCCCCCGATTCCAGCGACCTGCAACGCCGGGTCGAGAACCTGCATCGTCGCCTGGTGATGCGCATGCAGGACCGACTGGCGCGTGAGCGCCTGCGCCTGGACGGCCTGGCCCGGCGCCTGCGGCATCCGGGCGAACGCCTGCGTCAGCAGGCCCAGCGCCTGGATGACCTGGACATGCGCTTGCGCCGGGCCTTTGAACGCCAGCTCGATAATCGCCGACAAAAGCTCCTGCGCCTGGAAACCCGCCTCGCCGGCCAGCATCCGGGCCGTCAGTTGGCGCTGCTGCGCCAACGCCTGGACAGCCTTGCCGAACGCCTGCCCCGAGCCATGCGCGAGGGCCTGAAGGCGCGGCGCCTGCAGTTGCAGAGCCAGATGCAAACCCTGCATGTGGTCAGCCCGCTGGCGACCCTCGGACGCGGCTACAGCATCCTGCTGGACGAACGCGGCCAGGCCATCCGCAATGCCGGGCAGACCCGCCCCGGCCAACGGCTGAAGGCGAAACTGGCCGAGGGCGAATTGCAGGTGCGGGTCGAGGACAACCACCTGACACCCGTGACCCTCTCGCTACTGGACTGACTTTCAAGGGATCTGAACATGCCGCGTTTTCTTGCCGCCCTGCTGCTCCTGGGCCTGGCCTGCAATGCCCACGCCGACAGCTACATCACCCGCCTGCTGAACAAACCGGTGCCCGGCGGCGTCGCCGTGGTCGACCTCGGCACGGCGGCCCAGGCGCCCAAGGCCAGTTACCAGGGCAAACCGGTGTTGGTGGTCAAAGAGCAGAACAACTGGCTGGCGATCGTCGGCATCCCGCTGAGCGTCAAGCCCGGCAACCAGCAGATCAGTTCGGGCAGCCGTAATCTCGGTTTCAGCGTCGGCAGCAAGCAATACCCGGAACAGCACATCACGCTGAAGAACACCCGCCAGGTCAATCCCAACCCGGCCGACCTCAAGCGCATCGATGAGGAACTGGCGGTGCAACTGCGCGCCTATCGCAGCTTCAGTCCGGGCACGCCGAGCAACCTGCTGCTGGACAAACCGGTGAACGGCCCATTGTCGAGCCGCTTCGGCGTACGCCGGTTCTTCAACGGCGAGGAACGCAACCCCCACGCCGGGCTGGACTTCGCGGTGCCGGCCGGTACGCCGATCAAGACACCGGCCGCCGGCAAGGTGATCCTCACCGGCAACTACTTCTTCAACGGCAACACCGTGTTCGTCGATCACGGCCAGGGTTTCATCAGCATGTTCTGCCACATGTCGAAGATCGACGTGCAGGTCGGCCAGACCCTGGCCCGCGGTGCCGTGGTCGGCAAGGTCGGCGCCACCGGACGCGCCACCGGGCCGCACATGCACTGGAACATCAGCCTGAACGACGCACGGGTCGACCCGGCGATCTTCATCGGCGCATTCCAGCCCTGAGCGGGCGAATGTGGGACAATGCCGGTCAATCGAGCCTTACCTGAACCGACCCTGCCCATGAACGCCCCAAGCAAACCCAAGCCCCCCGTAAAAAACCCGCCAAGGCCGCCCCGGCCAAGGCGGCACAGCCACGCGAAAAAGCCGCACTGCATCCGCGTAACCGTCACCAGGGGCGTTATGACTTCCCGCAACTGATCAAGGGCTGCCCGGAGCTGGGCCAGTTCGTGATCATCAACCCCTACGGCAAGGAAAGCATCGACTTCGCCGACCCGGCGGCCGTGCGCGTGTTCAACCGGGCCCTGCTCAAGGCCTTCTACGGCATCGCCCACTGGGACATCCCGGCGGACTTCCTCTGCCCGCCAGTACCGGGCCGGGCCGACTACGTGCACTTCCTCGCCGACCTGCTGGCCGAACACAACGACGGCGTGATTCCCCGTGGTGCTGCCGTGCGGGTGCTGGATATCGGCGTCGGGGCCAACTGCATCTACCCGCTGATCGGCCATGGCGACTATCGCTGGCAGTTCCTCGGCTCCGACATCAACCCCACGGCCCTTGCCGCCGCCAAGGCGATCGTCCAGTCCAACGGCCTGAACAGGGCCATCAGCCTGCGCCAGCAGGACAACCCGAAACACATCCTCAGCGGCCTGCTGGGCAGTGACGAGCATTTTGACCTGACCCTGTGCAATCCGCCGTTTCACGCCTCCCTCGATGAGGCCCGGAGTGGCAGTCGACGTAAATGGAAGGCCCTCGGCAAGGCCGACCCCAAGCGCAAGCTGCCGGTGCTGAACTTTGGCGGCCAGGCGGCGGAGTTGTGGTGCGAAGGTGGCGAGGCGCGCTTCGTGGCGCAACTGATCAGCGAAAGCTCGCCGCTGGCGAACCAGGTGCTGTGGTTCAGTACGCTGGTATCGAAGGCCTCGAACCTGCCTGCCATCGAGGCGGCCCTGAAGAAGGCCGGTGTCCTGGAAAGCCGGGTCGTGGAGATGTCCCAGGGCCAGAAGCAGAGCCGCTTCGTCGCCTGGACCTTCCAGGACAAGGCCCGGCAACAGGCCTGGCGCCAGGAACGCTGGATGCCTGCCGGCGGGCCAAGCCGGGGATAAATCGAACAACGCCATTTCGCAGGCGAAAAAAAACCGTGCCCGGATCGCTCCAAGGCACGGTTTCACGGCATCTTACTTGTTGACAGCGTCGGTCAGGGCCTTGGCTACAACCAGCTTGATCACTTTCTTGGCAGCGATTTCGATGGCAGCGCCAGTCGAAGGGTTACGGCCAGTACGGGCAGGACGCTCGGTCACTTTCAGTTTGCCAACGCCTGGCAGAGTGATTTCGCCGCCGTTTTCCAGCTGATCAGCAACGATATCGGTCAGTTGCTCGAGAACCTTGCGCACTTCAGTCTTCTGCAGAGCGGTAGCTTCGGCGATATCGGCGATCAGTTGGTCTTTGGTAATAGCCATTGAGATGTTCCTTCCCTATCAAATTCATTTGGATTGCAGAGTGCAGTGCCAGCCATCGAGCCAAGCCTTTTGGACCTGACACCCCGCTGATAAACCGCGACGGATCGCGGATGTAGATAACAAAAACGGGGTTTGGTTCGACCTGACACCTGCTGAAAACACGCTTTGCGCGCATACCTTGGCGCAAGACGGGGCAAAGCTAGCACAGAGACGGGGAAATATCCGCCTCTACCTAGCCATTTGGTCAGCTTTTGCGCTCGTTTTCGAAAAAAAACTGCCAGAAACCGCTGATTGGTCATGTTTGTTCCGCCAAACGCTGCTTCAGCGCCACGGTACGGTACACTGACGGCTTTACCCGGGGAGCCGCGCCTCTCCCCCCGACCACCAGCCGAGAAGCCCATGCCGATCCGTCATTGCATCGTCCACCTGATCGACAAGAAACCCGATGGCACACCCGCCGTGCTCCATGCCCGTGACTCCGAACTGAGCGAGTCCCAGGCCATCGAGCACCTGCTGGCCGATCTCAATGAAAGCTACAACGCCAAGCAAGGCAAGGCCTGGGGTCTTTTCCACGGCGAATCGGGTGCCTACCCGTTCAGCGGCTGGCTGAAGGAGTACCTCGATGGCGGCAAGGACTTCACCGCCTTCAGCCGGGTGGCGGTCGAACACCTGCAGAAGCTGATGGAGGAGTCCAACCTTTCCACCGGCGGCCACGTGCTGTTCGCCCACTACCAGCAAGGCATGACCGACTACCTGGCCATCGCCCTGCTGCACCACAGCGAAGGCGTGGCGGTGAACGCCGAACTGGACGTCCTGCCGTCCCGGCACCTGGACCTGGGCCAGTTGCACCTGGCCGCGCGGATCAATATTTCCGAGTGGCAGAACAACAAGCAGTCCAAGCAGTACATTTCCTTCATCAAGGGCAAGAACGGCAAGAAGGTCTCGGAGTACTTCCGCGACTTCATCGGCTGCCAGGAAGGCGTCGACGGCCCGGGCGAAACCCGTACCCTGCTCAAGGCCTTCAGCGACTTCGTCGAGAGCGAGGACCTGCCCGAAGACGACGCCCGCGAGAAAACCAAGGCCCTGGTCGACTATGCCAGCAGCCAGGCGAAACTCGGCGAGCCGGTGGCCCTGGAGGAACTCTCGGGGCTGATCGACGAGGATCGTCCCCGGGCGTTCTACGAACACATTCGCAACAAGGACTACGGCCTGTCCCCGGAAATCCCGGCAGACAAACGCACCCTGAATCAGTTCCGCCGCTTCACCGGCCGGGCCGAAGGGCTGTCCATCAGCTTCGAGGCACACCTGCTGGGCTCGAAGATCGAGTATGACGAGGAAGCCGGCACACTGATCATCAAGGGCCTGCCGACCCAGCTCACCGATCAGCTCAAACGCCGCAAGGACTGATCGATGCTCGCTGGCGTGCTGAAGAAGTTCCTGCTGATCCTGCTTGTGGTCGTGGTTTACCAGAACTGGGGCAGGATCGAGCGGGTGTTCCACCCCGAATCGGTGGTGTCCGAGCAGACCCGCAGCCAGGCCCGGGTGGTGCTCTACGCCACCGAATGGTGTGGCTACTGCCAGGCGACCCGGCGCTTTCTTGACCAGAAGGACATTCCGTTCAAGGAATTCGATATCGAAAAGGACGCGCAGGCGCGCAAGGCCTACCAGGCCCTGGGCGGCGGCGGGATTCCGATACTCGACGTCAACGGCACGCTGATTCGCGGTTATCGACCAGACGACATCCTCGCTGCCCTCAAGTGACTCCGCCCTGTAGAAGCGGGCTTGCCCGCGAAGCTTTCAGCGGCCGCACGGGCCTGTTCGCGGGCAAGTCGGACGCCGCACCGCCGGCTCCTACAGAATGGTGCTGCACGCGGGGCCCACGCCGCTCAACGCGGCTCGATACGGAACCCCAGCCGCGGGAAGTGCACATGCACCACCCCCGCCCGCTCATCCTCACGCCGCAGGATCAGTTCCTCGCTGCCGGCAAACAGCAGCTCGCCGGCCACCGGGTCGACGCCGTAGTCCGTGGCGGCAATCACCACCTGCTGCCCCGCGGTGAAGCCGTTCGGATCGACGAAAGGTTCCTCGGGCAGGTCTGCCGGCACAGCTTCCCGTGCCACCTGTACCGCCTCCTCGGCCGTCATCACGTTCGAGGCACCGTGCCCGAAGCCCATCACCCGCTCGAACCAGGCCAGCACTGCCGGGTACTCATCCACCAGCGGCGAAGTGACCGGCGTAGCCTTGAGGAACCACAGGATATGCGCCATCGAGAAATCGGCGATGGACGGCTCGCCGAACAGGAAGTCACCTTCCTCACGCTGCAGTTGCTGTTCCAGTCGGGCCATGAAGGCCGGCCATGAATGCCTGGCTTCCTCCAGCGGAACCCGGGTGGCCGAACCACCGCTGAACAACCCGGCACGGTCAGCCATGAAGGCCTTGGCCTGTTCCGGGGAGAACCGGGCGAAACGCACCGCCGCCGATTCCGGCTGGAACACCAGAGCCACGGCATGCCGGAAGGCCACCGAATCGGCCCAGGCGGCGAACGTCGTGGCCACCATCTCCCGGCCTTCGGGGAACAACGCCGGCGAAGCCTTTTCCTGCTCCAGGCGACGGGCGATCAGCGCGGTATCGCAGTAGATGTCCGCGCCCACCTGCAGCACCGGAGTCTTGCGATAGCCACCGGTCAGGGCCGTCAGGTCAGGCTTGGGCATCATCGGCGGGATGTTCACCGAGCGCCAGGACAGCCCCTTGAAACCCAGCAGCAGCCGAGCCTTTTCGGCAAAGGGGGACGTTGGATAGTGGTGAAGAATCAGCTCAGACATGCCGGGATCCGCCGTACGAGTAGGAGTCCGCAGCTTAGCCTGCAAATCGGCGCCAGCCTACCCGCCCTGACTGATATCGCCCTATCGAAGGCACTAATGGCCGAAGGTGCGGCCAGGGAGTGCGGGTCATTTTCGCCCGGCCGAAAAGGCTTCCAGGCAAAAGCTCGCCGCCAACGCCTCCTTGGCGCTCTTGCGCAGTTTCTTGATCAGACGCTCCTGGCGCAGGGCATCGCCCTTGTCACGGCACGCTTCGACGTAGACCAGCGCCACCGCGGGGCTCGAGTGAAAGAAGCGCGCGCCCTTACCGCTCTGGTGCGAGGCGAAACGCCGCTGCGGGTCGTCGCTGATACCGCAGTACAACGAACCGTTGGCCGCCCGCACCAGATAGACGAACCAGGATTTGGTCGCCGGCACGACGGTCTCGGCGATGACTACGGGTTCCGGGCTGGTGTTCACGTGGCAGGCGGCTTGAGCGGAAACGGGGAAACGATCTTAACAGACCTCAGCGGCCTGCCTGGAATGCCTTGAGTCCCTTGAGCGCCTGGCCACGCACGGCATTTTTCACCAGCGGCGTCCAGCCCAGGATCAAGCCCTTGGCCCCCAATGCCTGGCGGGCCCAGCGCCACAGGTCAAAACTGTCGTGATGCTCGCAGATCTTGCCGTCGCGGAACACGAAGCGGGCCTGGATATCGTTGACCACGACGTTGCCGGTCTGGCTGAACAGGTAGGTCGCCACCCAATGGGCACCACCGCTGCGCTCGTCGGCACGGACATTGTCGAAGGTCAGGGAAAAGTCCTTGGCCCGGGTGGTGAGCATGCGCCACATGTCGCCGGCATCACGACCGCGCAACTCACCGAAGGCCGGGTCGCTGAACAGCACATCCTCGGTGTAGCAGGCGCTCATCGCCTCGGCATCCAGCCGCTGGAAGGCCTTGTAGAACTCGGTAATCAACGCGCTGTGGGTATCACTCATGTACGGGCTCCGTGCAGGTAAAAGGATCGCCTGCACGATAGTCCGCAAATGCGCCGCTGACTATCGGCATTCGCCATTCGAATACCGGGAGTACGGGGCCATTCAGAGTTTTTCGCTGTTGACCTGCACGTACAGCGCCCGCCCGGCCCCGAGCCCGGCAGCGATCGCACCCAGGCCGACCACCGCGAAAATCCAGCCCAGCGCCTGCCAGCCGCCGGTGAGGTCATGCACCAGGCCCACCGCGAACGGGCCCATCGACGCCAGGGTGTAGCCGATGCCCTGGGCCATGCTCGACAGGTTCGCCGCCACATGGGCATCGCGCGAACGCAGGACGATCAGGGTCAGTGCCAGGCTGAAGGTCCCCCCTGCCCAAGCCCCAGCACGATCGCCCAACCCCACAGGCCGTCGAGGGGCGCGTACAGGCAACCGAACAGGCCACCCAGGGTCAGCAGCATGACCACCAGGATCGCCAGTCGCTGGTCCTTGCCACGGGTCGCCAGCCAGGGCGCCGCCAGGGAACTGGCCAGCTGGACCAGGATCGAACCGGAGAGCACGATCCCCGCCTGGGTTGGCGTCAGGCCACGGCCGATCAGCACCGAAGGCAGCCAACCGAACACGATGTAGGCCAGCGACGATTGCAGGCCCATGTACAGGGTCACCTGCCAGGCCAGCGGATCACGCAACAGGCCACGCACACGATAGGCCGCCTGGTGCGCCCCCTGCCGGCTGCCGACCTGCGGCAGCCATACCACGGCCGCCACCAGGGCCGGCACCACCCAGAAGCCCAACCCCAGCGACCAGCTGTTACCGAAGTGCTGACTCAGTGGCACGGTCGAGCCCGCCGCCATGGCCGCCCCCAGGCACAGGGCCATGGTGTAGACCCCGGTCATGGTCCCGGCATGCCTGGCAAAGTCACGCTTGACGATCCCCGGCAGCAGGACGCCGATCACGCCAATGCTCGCGCCGGCCAGGATACTGCCGGCAAACAGGCCGAACTCGCCCAGGGAACTGCGCAGGAGCATGCCGCCGGCCAGGGTCAGGAGAATCCCCAGAACCACCCGCTCGCTGCCGAAACGCCGGGCCAGCACCGGCGCCAGGGGCGCGAACAGGCCCAGGCAGAGTACCGGCAGGGTCGTCAGCAGGCCGGCCTTGGCCGCCGACAAGCCGAGGCTGCGGGACACTTCGCTGAGCATCGGTGCCATGCTCGACAGCGCCGGGCGCAGGTTCAGCGCCACCAGCACCAGCCCCAGCAGCAACAGCCAGGGACGGCGCAGTACCGGGTGAGCCTGCTGGACGATGGCGTCATCGGCTTCGGCATCGATCAGCAGCGGATCGAGTTCGCCTCGGCGCGGCTGCGTCGAGGCGCCGGCCTCGGAAATGGAACGGGGCATGATGGTCTCGGATTCAAGGTTCATTGATCAGGGTCCTGCACAGGGCCTTGGCGCGTTCGGGATCGCGCTGCTCGACTGCCTCGAGCAGCGCGACATGCAGATCGAACACCGACTGGCGGCGGGGCGTGATGTCGAGGGTCTGGCGCAAGGCGCTGGCGATCACGCTGGAGAAGTAGCGATACAGCTCGCTGAGCATGGGGTTGTGCGCGGCGTCGATCAGCCGCTGGTGAAAGACCAGGTCGCAGGAGATGAAGCAGTCGAGATCACCATGGTAGTGGTGGCTGCTGGCATCCAGGGCTTCACGCAACCCCTTGAGGTCCTCATCGGTACGACGCAGGGCCGCCAGACCAATGGCCTCGACTTCAAAACTGTGCCGCGTCTCGCGCGCCTGGTCCAGGGAACAGCGCGACAACGCCTGCATGGTCGCCAGCGGATCGGTGGTGGCCCGCACATAACTGCCGTCGCCCTGGCGAATCTCGATCAACCCGGAAAACGCCAGCACACGCATGGCCTCGCGCATGGTGTTGCGGCTGATGCCCAGCTCGGCCGCCAACTCCGGCTCGGTCGGCAGGCGTTCGCCCACCACCCAGGTGCCGCGGGTGATGCGTTCGCGCAATTGCTCCAGGGCCTGGTCGACCAGGGAGCGCCTGATCAGGGGAATGCTTGGGGACATGGTCTCGCCTTGACATCCAATCATAGGATGAATTTTCACTAGCCTATCCCAGAAACCGGCGGGCGCTCAAGCCGCAGGCGACAGTCGATGCCGCCCCATAAAAAAACCCGGACCAGGTCCGGGTTCTTCATTCAACGCCAGTCGATCAATGCAGGATCTGGCTGAGGAACGTCTTGGTCCGATCGTTCTGCGGGTTGTCGAAGAAGTCGTTCGGGGCCGCCTGTTCGACGATCTCGCCCTTGTCCATGAAGATCACGCGGTTGGCCACGGTACGGGCAAAGCCCATTTCGTGGGTCACGCAGAGCATGGTCATGCCGTCTTCGGCCAAGCCGATCATGGTGTCCAGAACCTCCTTCACCATTTCCGGGTCGAGGGCCGAGGTCGGCTCGTCGAACAGCATGATCTTCGGTTTCATGCACAGTGCACGGGCAATCGCCACACGCTGTTGCTGGCCGCCGGAGAGCTGCCCGGGGAACTTGTGCGCCTGGTCCGGGATACGCACGCGCTCCAGGTAGTGCATGGCGATTTCTTCCGCCTTGCGCTTGGGCATCTTGCGAACCCACATCGGCGCCAGGGTGCAGTTCTGCAGAATGGTCAGGTGCGGGAACAGGTTGAAGTGCTGGAACACCATGCCGACTTCACGGCGGATCGCCTCGATCTGCTTGAGGTCGTTGGTCAGTTCCACGCCATCGACCACGATGCGGCCCTGCTGGTGCTCTTCCAGGCGGTTGAGGCAGCGGATGGTGGTCGACTTGCCCGAGCCGGACGGACCGCAGAGCACGATACGCTCGCCCTGCCGCACGTTCAGGTTGATGTCCTTCAGTACGTGGAACTGCCCGTACCACTTGTTCACGCCCTGCATCTGAATAATGCCTTCAGGACCCACAGGCTGTTTGATCGCTTCGCTCATCACTTGACTCCTAACGCTTGTGGCCTGTGTCCAGCTTGCGCTCCAGATGCATGGAGTAGCGGGACATACCAAAACAGAAAATCCAGAACACCAGGGCGGCGAACACGTAGCCCTCGGTAGCCATGCCGAGCCATTTCGGGTCGGCGGCGGCCTGCTTGACGCTGTTGAGCAGGTCGAACAGACCGATGATGATCACCAGGCTCGTATCCTTGAACAATGCGATCAGCGTGTTGACGATGCCGGGGATCACCAGCTTCAGGGCCTGCGGCAGAATCACCAGGCCCATGGCGCGCCAGTAGCCCAGGCCCATCGCGGCCGCGGCTTCGTACTGCCCTTTCGGAATGGCCTGCAGGCCGCCACGCACCACTTCGGCGACATACGCCGACTGGAACATGATCACCCCGATCAGTGCCCGCAACAGCTTGTCGAAGTTCATGCCCTCGGGCAGGAACAACGGCAGCATCACCGAGGACATGAACAGCACGGTGATCAGCGGCACGCCGCGCCAGAACTCGATGAAGGTCACGCAGACCACACGGATCGCCGGCAGATTGGAACGTCGTCCCAGCGCCAGCAGGATGCCCAGCGGCAGGGCGCCGGCGATACCGACGGTAGCGATCACCAGGGTCAGCATCAGGCCGCCCCACTGGCTGGTCGCCACGGTTTCCAGGCCGAAGCCGCCGTGCAGCAGGATGAAGGCGACGATCGGGAACACCACCAGGAAGCACAGGCCGTAGATCGCCTTGCGCGGGAAGCGCGAGATGAACAGCGGCGCCGCACCGATGATCGCCAGCCACACCGTCGAATCGATGCGCCAGCGCAGTTCCTGCGGGTAGTAGCCGTACATGAACTGGCCAAAACGCTGCTGGATGAACACCCAGCAGGCACCGCTCTTGGTGCAGTCGGCACGGGTGGTGCCGACCCAGTTGGCATCCAGGATCGCCCAATGCAGGATCGGCGGCACCACCAGATAGATCAGATAGAAGGCGAACAGGGTCAGCAGCGTGTTGATCCAGCTGGAGAACATGTTGGCCCGAATCCATGCGACCACGCCGATGCTGCTGCTCGGTGGGGGCATGTCAGGTTTGAAGGTATGGGAACTCATGGGCCTTTCCTCACCGCTCGATCAGCGCGATGCGCTTGTTGTACCAGTTCATCAGCAGGGAAATGCTGATACTGATCGCCAGGTACACGCTCATGGTGATGGCAATGACTTCGATGGCCTGCCCGGTCTGGTTGAGCACCGTACCGGCAAACAGCGAAACCATTTCCGGATAACCGATACCGGCCGCCAGGGACGAGTTCTTCGCCAGGTTCAGGTATTGGCTGGTCAGCGGTGGAATGATCACGCGCAGGGCCTGGGGGATGATCACCTTGCGCAGGGTCGGACCGTTGCGCAGCCCCAGGGAGCGCGCTGCCTCGGTCTGGCCATGGCTGACCGAACGGATACCCGAACGGACGATTTCGGCGATGAACGCCGCGGTGTACACCGTCAGGGCCAGGGTCAGTGCCAGCAGTTCAGGGATCAATACCCAGCCGCCAACGAAGTTGAAGCCTTGCAGCTTGGGCATTTCCCAGTGCACCGGCGCGCCGAAGACCAGCGTGCAGAGCAGCGGGATAACGATGAACAACCCCAGCCCGGCCCAGAACTTGTGGAACGGCTCGCCGGTTTCTTCAAAGCGCCGGTTGGCCCAGCGGGTCATGAAGACGATCGCGACGATGGCCAGTACCAGGCTGACCACGAACGGCCAGAAGCCTGGCGCGGCGATGGCCGCCGGCATGTTCAGGCCCCGGCTGCTGACGAAGAACGTATCGGCGATGTTATGGCTGTTGCGCGGCCCCGGCATGGTCAGGAACACCGCGAAGTACCAGAACAGGATCTGCAGCAATGGCGGGATGTTGCGGAACACCTCGACATAGATGGTCGCCAGCTTGTTGATGATCCAGTTCGACGACAGCCGCGCGACGCCGATGATGAAGCCCAGGATCGTCGCCAGGATCACACCGATAAAGGTCACCAGCAGGGTGTTGAGCAGACCGATGACGAATACACGCGCATAGCTGTCGGATTCGGTGTAGTCGATCAGGTGCTGAGCGATACCGAAACCGGCACTGCGCTCGAGGAAACCGAAGCCCGAGGTGATGCCCCGGTGTTGCAGGTTGGTCTGGGTGTTGTGGAACAGGTACCAGCCCAAGGCGATCACCGCGACAACCGTGATGATCTGGAATAACCACGCACGCACTCGCGGATCGCTGAGGCTGAGCCTCTGCTTTGGTGCGCCGACTTGATTTTGCATGAAGTGCCCCAGAAAAAACGGAACAGGGAAGATCGCCCGGCGGTTGGCCCGCCGGGCGACAGATCAATCAGCGCACAGGAGGTGCGTATTGAATACCGCCGTTGTTCCACAGGGCGTTCAGGCCACGATCGATTTCCAGCGGAGTGCTCTTGCCGAGGTTCTTCTCGAAGATCTCGCCGTAGTTACCGACCTGCTTGACGATCTGCACAACCCAGTCCTTGCGCAGCTTGAGGTCCTTGCCATATTCACCGTCGGCGCCCAGCAGGCGGGCTACGTCAGGGTTCTTGGTCGACTTGGCTTCAGCCTCGACGTTTTTCGAGGTGATACCGGCTTCCTCGGCGTTGAGCAGCGCGTAGCCGACCCAGCGCACGATGGCCAGCCACTCGTCGTCGCCGTTACGCACGACCGGGCCCAGAGGCTCCTTGGAAATGGTTTCCGGCAGAACCACGTAGTCCTTCGGCGAAGCCAGCTTGCTGCGCTGGGCGAACAGCTGGGACTTGTCCGAAGTCAGTACGTCGCAACGACCGGATTCCAGCGACTTGGCGCTTTCGTCGGAGGTGTCGAAGGTGATCGGGGTGTACTTCAGGCCATTGGCACGGAAGTAGTCGGACACGTTCAGTTCGGTGGTGGTACCGGCTTGAATGCAGATGGTCGCGCCATCCAGTTCCTTGGCACTCTTCACGCCCAGCTTGTTGTTGGCCAGGAAGCCCACGCCGTCGTAGTAGGTGATGAAGCCGGGGAATTTCAGGCCCATGCCCGCGTCACGGGAACTGGTCATGGTGGTGTTACGCGAAAGGATGTCGATCTCGCCGGACTGCAGGGCGGTGAAACGCTCCTTGGCATTCAACTGGCTGAACTTGACCTTGGTCGCATCGCCGAACACGGCAGCGGCAACGGCGCGGCAGACGTCGGCGTCGATACCGATGATCTTGCCGCTGGCGTCAGGTACCGAGAAACCTGGCAGACCATCACTCACACCGCACTGGATAAAACCCTTCTTCTGAACGGCATCGAGGGTGGCACCCGCTTGTGCAAAACCGCTGACACCCAGGACGACAGCAGCAGTCACGACTGCCAGGGTGGATTTCAACATCTTCATTCAAACCTCCAGTTGCTCTTGTTGTGTCGGAGCTAGAGCCTTGTCGCACCCTTATGAGGCGTTAGTTGACCCGGGTTGGCTTATTTTTGGGTCAGCGACAAAGACTTTGAGCCATGAGTCTAGTTGGGGGACATCCCCGGGGTGCACTCATTGCCCGCCAATCGGCCGAACGGCTTGCGCCCTGTGTTCGCGGAGCCTTCCCGGCCGGTGGCGAACATCAATCCGAATCCGTTAGCCGGATTCGTGCTATCCCACTGCTGACGCTAGCCTGTTAGTGTTACCGCCAGCGGGGGAAAGCACACACTCGAATCTCCCATAGCAAAGCCCGTACCACAGTGATGGGTAAAGCGATTCAGCCAGAGGTCAACAAGAAAACTTTCAAAGTTGCGACATCTTCTTAACAGATACGCCAGCTGTGCACTGCAATCACGCACCCAATCGGAGCGCACGCACATTAATGGAGCAAATGGAGCAGATATGACCGATCCCCTGATCATCCACCCGGCCAAACCCGCCGATGCCTGTGTCATCTGGCTTCACGGCCTGGGCGCCGATCGCTACGACTTCCTGCCCGTGGCCGAGGCCCTGCAGGAGCGCCTGCCGAGCACCCGGTTCGTGCTACCCCAGGCTCCAACCCGCGCCGTCACGATCAACGGCGGCTACGCCATGCCCAGCTGGTATGACATCCTGGCCATGAGCCCGGCGCGCTCCATCAGCCACGAAGAGCTCGAGGCCTCGGCAGACAGCGTGATCGCACTGATCGAGGCCCAGCGGGCCGAAGGTATCGACCCGACGCGAATCTTCCTCGCCGGCTTCTCCCAGGGCGGCGCGGTGGTGCTGCACACCGCTTTCCTGAGGTGGCAGGGCGCCCTCGGTGGCGTGCTGGCCCTGTCGACCTACGCCCCGACCTTCAGTGACGAATTGCAGCTTTCGGCCAGCCAGCAACGGATTCCGGTGTATTGCCTGCATGGCCATTACGACGAGGTGGTGCAGAACGCCATGGGTCGCACCGCCTACGAGCACCTGAAGCGCAATGATGTCACCGCGACATGGCAGGAATACCCAATGGGCCACGAAGTGTTACCGGAGGAAATCAACGACATCGGCACCTGGCTGGCCGCTCGTTTGCGCTGATCGCCGTAACGCACTACGCCGCGCCCGATTCTTGCATTACACTGGCCGGCGTACATTCCTTAACCAATTGATGAGACGACCGTGCTCAAAGCACTCAAAAAAATATTCGGTAAAGGCGAGACTGAGCAGCTCGCACCAGGTACCGGCACTCCGACTCCCCCACCAGAAAGCCGCCTGACCGGCCAGTCGTCGGAACGTGCCGAGCCCGCGGCCAAACCGAAAGCCCAGCCGACCGCCGCCCCACAGCCCTCCGGCCAGCCCAGCGCCGGGAAGCCCAAGGCCGCCCAGCCACGCCGCGAGCGGGCGCCGAAGCCAAAACCGGCACCGTGGAAGCTGGAGGACTTCGTCGTCGAACCCCAGGAAGGCAAGACCCGCTTCCACGACTTCAGGCTGGCACCGGAACTGATGCACGCCATCCACGACCTGGGCTTCCCCTACTGCACGCCTATCCAGGCGCAGGTGCTGGGCTACACCCTGGCCGGCAAGGATGCGATCGGCCGCGCCCAGACCGGCACCGGCAAGACCGCCGCCTTCCTGATCTCGACCATCACCCAGTTGCTGCAGACGCCACCTCCGGCCGAGCGCTACATGGGCGAGCCGCGGGCACTGATCATTGCGCCGACCCGTGAACTGGTGGTGCAGATCGCCAAGGACGCCGCCGACCTGACCAAGTACACCGGCCTGAACGTCATGCAGTTCGTCGGCGGCATGGATTTCGACAAGCAGCTCAAGCAGCTCGAAGCCCGTCATTGCGACATTCTCGTCGCCACCCCGGGCCGCCTGCTGGACTTCAACCAGCGCGGCGAGGTGCACCTGGACATGGTCGAGGTGATGGTGCTGGACGAAGCCGACCGCATGCTCGACATGGGCTTCATCCCGCAGGTTCGCCAGATCATTCGCCAGACCCCGCCGAAAAGCGAACGCCAGACCCTGCTGTTCTCCGCGACCTTCACCGACGACGTGATGAACCTTGCCCGGCAATGGACCACCGACCCGGCGATCGTCGAGATCGAATCGCAGAACGTCGCCAACCAGAATGTCGAGCAGCACATCTATGCGGTGGCCTCGGCCGACAAGTACAAGCTGCTGTACAACCTGGTCAACGACAACGGCTGGGAACGGGTGATGGTCTTCGCCAACCGCAAGGACGAGGTGCGGCGTATCGAGGAACGCCTGGTGCGTGACGGCGTGAACGCCGCCCAATTGTCCGGCGACGTGCCACAGCACAAGCGCATCAAGACCCTGGAAGGTTTCCGCGAAGGCAAGATCCGCGTACTGGTGGCCACCGATGTCGCCGGGCGCGGGATCCATATCGACGGCATCAGCCACGTGATCAACTTCACCCTGCCGGAAGTGCCGGATGACTATGTACACCGTATCGGGCGTACCGGTCGTGCCGGGGCCGATGGCGTATCCATCAGCTTCGCCGGCGAGGACGACTCCTACCAGTTGCCGTCGATCGAGGAACTGCTGGGGCGCAAGATCAGTTGCGAGATGCCGCCGACGGAATTGCTGCGACCGGTGGTGCGTCAGCGTCCTTGACGCCCCCCAAGCACCGCGCAAGAACGCCGCCTGTTCGCAGTCGGCGTTTTTTTTCGCCTGCGGATTGCTGAATTGAACTAAAAGTCCATAATAGACAAAACAGTTCAATAAAATCCAAGGGAGCCCCACGCATGCCCAGCCCCACCCCTTACGTGATTGCACAGCCGCAGGCGCATCAGTTACTGCAGCAACTCGACGTACCGCAGATCATGCGCAGCCTGTTCCGTGATCTCGCAGCCGCAAAGGCGGTGCAACCGGCCCAGCAACAGGTCGGTTTTCCACAAGGTGACGGTGATTTCATCAACTACCTGGGAGTGCTGGCCGAGGAGCGTGTCTACGGCATCAAGACCTCGCCCTATATCGTGCGCGAGCAGGGTCCGCTGGTCACCGCCTGGACCCTGCTGATGTCCATGGACAGCGGCCAGCCGCTGTTGCTTTGCGACGCCGGCGAGCTGACGACTGCCCGTACCGCGGCGACCACCGCAGTGGCCGTGGACGCCCTGGCTGCGCCGAGCGCCAGCCGCCTGGCGATCGTCGGCAGTGGCCCGGTGGCCCAGGCACACCTGCGTTATGCCAGGAACCTGCGTGAATGGCGGAGCATACGCTTGTATTCGCCCAACCTCGGTGCCGAAACCCGCGGGCGCCTGTTGGAGATCGAACCCCACCTGGAACTCGTCGCGCACCTCGACGCAGCCCTGGAGGAGGCCGATGTGATCATGCTTTGCACCTCCTCCGCGACCCCGGTCATTGATCCGCGCACACTGGGCAAACCGGCCCTGATCACCTCCATCAGCACCAATGCGCCGCGCGCCCATGAAATCCCGCCGCAAGCCCTGGAAGCGATGGAGGTCTACTGCGACTACCGCAAGACCACCCCGGACTCGGCGGGAGAGATGCTGATTGCCAGTTGCAAGCACGACTGGGAGGCCGACAGCATTCGTGGCGACCTGGCCGAATTGCTGAGTGGACAGGTCCCGCGCCCGGAGTACGCACGGCATGTCTTTTTCCGCTCCATCGGCCTGGGCCTGGAAGATATCGCGCTGGCCAATGCGCTCTATCATCTGCACAACGCCCGCTGATCGCACCTTGTTCCCCGCACTGTGGGGGCGGGCTTGCCCGGGAAGAACGATAACGCGACCCGCCGCAAAGACTGCCCAGCCCTTTTTCGACAGGCCCGCCCCCCAACCTCACCTTTCAGGAGACCTTGAATGAGCCAGGCAGACTTCATCATCATCGGCGGCGGCATTGCCGGCGCGTCCACCGGTTTCTGGCTCGCCGCACACGGCCGGGTCATCGTGCTCGAGCGCGAGTCGCATCCGGCCTACCATTCCACCGGCCGTTCGGCTGCCCTCTACAGTGCCGCCTACGGCACCGCCCAGGTACGCGCGCTCACCCTCGCCAGCCGGGACTTTTTCGACCATCCACCCGCCGGCTTCGCCGAACACCCGCTGCTCACCGCCCGTGGCGAGATGACAGTAGACTTCAACGGCGACCCGGACGAACTGCAGTCGCAGTACCTGAGCGCCAAGGCCAGCGTCCCCGAGGTACAGAAGCTCAGCGCCGACGATGCCTGCGCACGCCTGCCGATCCTGCGCCGGGACAAGGTCCACGGCGCCTTCTATGACCCCAGCGCCAGCGATATCGACACCGATGCCCTGCACCAGGGCTACCTGCGCGGCATCCGTCGCCAAGGCGGGGAAATCCACACCGACTGCGAAGTCCTCGGCCTGGAGCGCGATGCCGACGGCCGCTGGCAAGTTCTGACCAACGGACAGACCTTCAGCGCCCCGGTGATCATCAACGCTGCCGGCGCCTGGGCCGATCATATCGGTCATCTGGCCGGTGCCGCCGCGCTGGGCCTGCAGCCCAAGCGTCGGACCGCGTTTATCTTCGCACCGCCCGAAGGCCTGGAAACCCATCACTGGCCCATGCTGGTGAGCCTGGACGAATCGTTCTACATGAAACCGGATGCCGGCATGTTCCTGGGCTCGCCGGCCAACGCCGACCCGGTCGAACCCCACGACGTACAACCCGAGGAACTGGACATTGCCATGGGCATCTACCAGATCGAGGAAGCCACCACCCTGAGCATCCGCCGCCCGACCCGCACCTGGGCCGGCCTGCGCAGTTTTGTCAGCGACGGTAACCTGGTGGCCGGTTTCGACCCTTCGGTCACAGGTCTGTTCTGGGTGGCGGCGCAGGGCGGTTACGGCATCCAGACCTCTCCCGCCATGGGCCAGGCCAGCGCTGCCCTGGTGCGTGGCCAGGCCTTGCCGGCCCACCTCGAACACTTCGGCCTGACCGCCGCGATGCTCTCGCCTGCCCGCCTGGGATGACGACCGCCGGCGATTACGGCACACTGCCAGCGCCCTTACCGGGGCGCTGACGCCGCCTGGAGAAGACCATGACACCCCGACAGGATCCCGCCCTGGATAATTTCCGAGCCATTGCCGACGCCATTGCCACGCTGTTCTTTCCCCATGCGGAAGTGGTGCTGCACGACCTGCGCACACAAAAGGTCGACTACATCGCCAACAATATCTCCAAACGCGAGATTGGCGACGATGCCGCCCTGGAGGACATGCTTGACGGGCAAGTCAGCGAGCGCAATATCGGCCCCTATGAGAAGCTCAACTGGGATGGCCAGAAGATTCGCAGTGTCAGCACCGTCCTGCGTGACAGCCAGGGCACTCCGCTGGCGGTGCTGTGCATCAATCTGAATATTTCCCTGTTTGAAAGCGTCAAGGCTGCGCTGGACCTGTTCCTCTCCTCCAGCAAGCTGGTGCCGCAACCGGATGCACTGTTTCGTGATGACTGGCAGGAACGGATCAACACTTTCCTGCACAACTGGCTGCGCCAGCGGCAACTGGGGCTCAACCTGCTGACCCGCGACCACAAGCGCGAGCTGGTGCTGGCCCTCCATGCCGAGGGCGCGTTCAAGGGCAAGAGCGCGGCCAACTATGTGGCGAACGTGCTGAACATGGGCCGGGCGACCGTTTACAAGCACCTGAAGGAATTGAAGGCAGAGGTCTGAAGCAGCCGGAGCTATCAGACAGACCCCCATTGTGGCGAGCGGGCTCCGGCACTCAGTCGCCGTAGATATCCGACTTGAAATACTTCCCTTCGATCTTCTGGTATTCGCCACTGGCGCGGATACCGTCGATGGCCTTGTTCAACTGTCCCAGCAACTC
The DNA here is from genome assembly GCF_055390395.1 of Pseudomonas sp. Tof1. Taxonomy (NCBI): domain Bacteria; kingdom Pseudomonadati; phylum Pseudomonadota; class Gammaproteobacteria; order Pseudomonadales; family Pseudomonadaceae; genus Pseudomonas; species Pseudomonas sp. Tof1. Next base: position 5,790,176 of record NZ_AP024344.1, read on the forward strand.
GCTGTTGCCCTTGCGCACGGCGATCCCCGCGCCTTCGCCGACATATTTCGGGTCCTTCAGTTCAGGCCCTGCAAAGGCATAGCCCGCGCCCCGCGGCATCGCCAGGAAATCGCTCAACGGAATGGTGTCGGCGAAGATGCCATCCAGACGCCCGGACGCCAGGTCCATATAGATCTCTTCGTTGTTGCCATAGCGCACCACCTTGATACCCCGCGGTTCCAGGACCTCGGTGGCGTAGCGGTCAGTGGTGGTCGCACGCTGTACGCCAATGGTCTTGCCCTTGAGGCTGGTGTACTGATCATCCACCACCGCACCCTGCTTCATCACCAGCCGCGAGGAGGTGAAGTAGTACTTGTGGGTGAAATCCACCGACTTCTTGCGCTCGTCGGTAATGGTCATCGACGACAGCGCCGCATCGATCTTCTTGACCTTGAGCGACGGAATCAGCCCGTCGAACTCGCCCTCGACCCATTCGCACTTGACCTGCATCTGCGCGCACAAGGCATTGCCGATGTCGTAGTCGAAGCCGCCGATCCTGCCTTCGGCGGTCTTGAACGCAAACGGCGGATAGGCCGCCTCGATGCCGATGCGCAAGGTCTTCTCGGCGGCGAACGGGCTGGCGCTGGTGAGCAGGCTCAGGGTAACGGCACAGATCCGGGTGAACTTCTTCATGCTGGGGCTCCCGCTGGTTATTGGAGGTGTTGTGACACGGCAGTAGACAGAAGAAAACAACTTGATTTTGTACTTATAAATCCATACTGGACTTATATGTACAATCCGTCAACGAGCAAATGCAGCCGGCCCGAGGTGGCCGTGAATGGAGATTTACCGTGATTTCACCGCGGTCTTCGCGGGGATGCGGCAACCGACAGGCCCCAGTTCCAGCAGGCCTTTGGCGTACACAGAGCGGGTGAACGACGACTGACTGCAGGAGCCGGACCTGCCCGCAAAGAGGCCCTCAAGCAGACCGCTACTTCCAGCGTTGCGCCGCCGCCTGGTCGCTGGCCCGCCCCTCGACCCAACGCGGCCCCTCGGCGGTGTTTTCCTTCTTCCAGAACGGCGCCCGGGTCTTGAGATAGTCCATGACGAAGTTGCAGGCGTCGAACGCCGCCTGGCGGTGGGCACTGGCCACACCGACGAACACGATCGGCTCCCCCGGCTCCAGCGCCCCGATCCGATGCAGAACCTCCAGCCGCAGCAGCGGCCAGCGCTGCTCGGCCTCGCTGATGATCTTGCCCAGCGCCTTCTCGGTCATACCCGGATAATGTTCGAGAAACATCCCGGCCACTTCGCGCCCGTCATTGAAGTCACGCACATAGCCGACAAAGCTGACCACCGCGCCGATACCCACATTCGCCGCGTGCAACGCATTGACTTCGGCGCCCGGATCGAAGGCTCCGGCCTGGATACGAACCGCCATCTCAGCCTCCGGTCACGGTAGGAAAGAACGCCACCTCGTCCCCGTCGACCAGCGGCTCGCCCACCCCGCACAGTTCCTGGTTACGCGCGCACATCAGGCCCTGCTCGGCCAGCACCTGCCAGTTGCCACCGCGCTGCAGCAGGTGGTCGCGCAAGTGCCCGAGCGTGGCGAACTCGCCCTCGACCTGTTCGGCATCCACCCCGAGTACTTCCCGGTAGCGGGCAAAGAACTGCACATCGAGCTTCATGACGCATCCGCCTGATAGTGACCGCTCTTGCCGCCGAGCTTCTCCAGCAGGCGCACGTTCTCGATGGTCATGCCACGGTCGACCGCCTTGCACATGTCATAGATCGTCAACGCCGCGACACTGGCCGCCGTCAGCGCCTCCATCTCCACCCCTGTCTGGCCGGACAGCTTGCAGCGCGCCACGATGCGCACGGCATCCTCGCCCTCGGCGCTCAGCTCGACCTTGACGCTGGTGAGCATCAGCGGGTGGCAGAGCGGAATCAGTTCGGAAGTCTTCTTCGCCGCCTGGATCCCGGCGATACGCGCCACGGCGAACACGTCACCCTTGGGGTGACCGCCACTGACGATCATTTGCAGGGTTTGCGGCAACATGCGCACCCGCGCTTCGGCCAGCGCCTCGCGAAAGGTCACGGCCTTGTCGGTGACGTCGACCATATTGGCGCGACCTTGGGAATCGAGATGAGTCAGCACGGCGATACTCCTGATCAGGAGCGTCGATTGTAAACCCGCGGGTCAGTTTTCCGCACGCCCGAGATGGGCACCGGACCGGGCGGCGCGCGGCCGCCCGGGTTGCGGTTACAGGTGGGATTCGGCGTATTCGGCCAGGATCGAACGCGGCACGCCCTGCAGGGTGATGTGCACGCCGTTCGGGAAGTCCTTGAAGCGTTCGGTCAGGTAGGTCAGCCCGGAACTGGTCGCGGACAGGTAGGGAGTATCGATCTGTGCCAGGTTACCCAGGCACACCACTTTGGAACCGGCGCCGGCACGGGTGATGATGGTCTTCATCTGGTGCGGCGTGAGGTTCTGGCATTCGTCGATCAGGATCAGGCTCTGCTGGAAGCTGCGGCCCCGGATGTAGTTGAGGGATTTGAACTGCAACGGCACCTTGCTGAGGATGTAGTCGACGCTGCCATGGGTGCTTTCGTCATCCATGTGCAGGGCTTCGAGGTTGTCGGTGATCGCTCCCAGCCAGGGCTCCATCTTCTCCGCCTCGGTACCGGGCAGGAAGCCGATTTCCTGGTCCAGGCCCTGCACGCTGCGGGTGGCGATGATACGCCGGTAGCGCTTGCTGACCATGGTCTGCTCGATGGCGGCCGCCAGGGCCAGGATGGTCTTGCCGGAACCGGCGGCACCGGTCAGGTTGACCAGGTGGATGTCCGGGTCGAGCAAGGCGTACAGCGCCAGGCTCTGGTAGATGTCGCGGGGTTTCAGGCCCCAGGCCTCCTGGTGCAGCAGCGGTTCCTGATGCAGGTCGAGGATCAGCAGCACATCGGCATCGATCTCCTTCACCCAACCGACGAAACCCTGCTCATCGATGATGAACTCATTGACGTGCACAGCCGGCAGGTTGTCGGTCATCTGCACCTGGTGCCAGGTGCGCCCATGCCCCTGACGGGTCTCGACCTTGCTGACCCGGTCCCAGAACGAGCCGGGCACGTTGTGGAAGCCCTTGGGCAACAGGTCCACGTCATCGACCAACTGATCGGTGCTGTAGTCCTCGGCCGCGATGCCACAGGCACGCGCCTTGAGGCGCATGTTGATGTCCTTGGTCACCAGTACCAGGCGCAGCCCCTTGTCACGCGCATGCAGGTCGACCAACTGGTTGATGATGATGTTGTCGTTGAGGTTCTCCGGCAGCAACAGATTGGGCTCGTTGCGCTTGCTCATCAGGATCGACAGCGCCCCCTTGGGACCACTCTTGCCCCGCTGGATAGGCACTCCCCGCTCGACGTCCTCGGGGCTGGCATCGCCCAGGGTCTTGTCGATCAGGCGGATCGCCTGACGGCATTCGGAAGCCACGCTGTGGTGGCCGCTCTTGAGTTTGTCGAGTTCCTCCAGGACCGTCATCGGGATGGCGACGTGATGCTCCTCGAAGTTCAGTAACGCGTTTGGATCGTGGATCAGTACGTTGGTATCGAGCACGTAAAGGATTGGCTGGTTGGAAGAAGGCGTGCGTCCGTGATCATCCATACTCGGTCACCTTTGTGGGAGCCAGTCGACGCGACGCCTGGACGGCATCGCGCCTCGAAGTGACCGCCGAACTCGCCTGGAAGGGGCAGGCGCTCTGTGCACAAGGTGGGGTCTTGGCAGACGCCACCTGTGTTGCAGGTTTCGGCGGTCTGACTCCGTAATACCGCAAAACCCGTGACAGGAAAAAGCACTTTGACGACTTTTTGAAGTTTATTTTTCAGAGTGACGAATAGCCCTTGGCGAGCAGGCCGGACCCCGTTAAAGTCGGAAGTCCACCTGCCGCGAATTCCTTCGAAATTTCCTACATCCCGAGCCTTCAAGCCACGAGAACCCAGCTTATGGCACGGTTGGCGAGCACGGCGGACGTTCCCACAACGCACTAGCGAAACGCGTCGTTGCAATCACGCCAACCCAGGCCACTTTCCGCCGTCTGCCGTAACAGCCAGGGCAATGCACCAAGCGCCTTGTCCTGGGCATCGTGGAACACGATCACACCACGCCGCCACAACAGCATCAGGGTCATCACCCGCTGGGCGGACTGCTCGGCGCTGAGCTTGCCACTCCCATCGGCCGAATCGATGTCCCACAACACCACCTGCAAGCCCTGCTTCCTGAAGAACGCCCCGCTGTCCGCCTGGCGCTGGCCATAAGGCGGGCGGAACAACGGCAGGTAGTTCTCCGGCAACACGCTCTGTGCCAGCGCGGCACTGCGCTGCACCGAATCCTGCCAGTCCTGCCAGTGACTGTGGGAGCGATACTGCCAGCCCTCGATACCTACGCACTGCTGTTTATAGAGCTCCCGTACGGCCATGATCGAGCTCTTGTCCACCCGCGCCTGCAGGGCGCCGCCCAGGACAAGGAACAGGCCATTCATCTTCTGCCGGCGCAGGTACCCGGTCAGTTTGTCGGTATTGCCCGCGACCGGACCGGGACCGCCGTCGAAGCTCAGCAGGAACAGTCGATCATGGAAATCCTCGCCATTGCGCTCGGGCTCGCCGAACAGGGCGATTTCGCTGCTGGTCTGGGGAAACAGCGCGGCCATGCGCAGCAGTTCATCCAGGTAGCGCTCGTGAAACGCCCGGCTCGGCTCGGCCCAGCGGATATAGAAGGAGTCTTCCGGCACGCGGAACTTGCCGGCCTGTTCGCGCAGGCTGTCCATGTCTTCGACGTAATAGCAGAATGAAGCGTCCTGCTCGCAGCTCTGCTGGGCGAAGTTGTAGTTCTGCAGTAGGCGCGACCAGAGACGGGCACGCACCCGGTTGATCGACGCCATGTTGATCTGCCTGAGCCCCAGGCGCTGCCTGAGGGCCGGCTCGTCGGTCATCTCGCTGACCAGCAGGGCATGGGCGAAGGTGAGGATTTCCGCCCGCGAGGCGACATCGAACAGCGCCGGGCTGCTCAGCGCCTCGGGCCAGGTGCTGCGATCCAGGGTCGCGACGTCGTTCGGCGCGGCCGCGGCGCCCAGGCAGGCCAGCAGGGCCGAGCATAAAAGAAGAAAACGCAAGGAGGATGTCTCCGTGACAGGAACCTGCGCACTATAGCCGATCTCAACGTCCGCCCCTCCTGCCGCGCGTGTTCCGGCCCATTCGCGGGCAAGCCCGGCTCCTGCAGTCCCGGGTCGCATGACAATCCTGCGTAAAAATCGCCAAGCCCCAAAGACAAGCACCCGGCCGCTATCGGCATCATAGGTGGAGCCAAACCGCCCAACCCCTAGAATCCCCGACGATTACAGGAGACGACTTCATGCTGATGGTGATTTCCCCCGCCAAGACCCTCGATTTCGAAACACCACCGGTGACGAAACGCTATACCCAGCCACAATACCTCGACCACTCCCAGGAGCTGATCGAACAACTGCGCCTGCTGAGCCCAGCACAGATCAGCGAGCTGATGCATGTCTCCGACAAGATCGGCGGCCTCAACGCCGCGCGCTTCGGCAGTTGGACCCCGGCCTTCACCCCGGACAACGCCAAGCAGGCCCTGCTGGCCTTCAAGGGCGACGTCTACACCGGCCTGAACGCCGAGGATTTCAGCGACGCCGACTTCGACTTCGCCCAGACCCACCTGCGCATGCTCTCCGGGCTCTACGGCCTGCTGCGCCCCCTGGACCTGATGCAGGCGTACCGCCTGGAAATGGGTACCAAGTTCGCCAACGGCCGCGGCAAGGACCTCTACGCCTTCTGGGGCACGCGCATCAGCGAATGGCTCAATGAAGCCCTGGCCGCACAAGGTGACGACGTACTGCTGAACCTGGCCTCGAATGAATACTTCTCGGCGGTCAAACGCTCGGCGCTCAACGCCCGCATCATCAATACCGAGTTTCGTGACCAGAAGAACGGCCAGTACAAGATCATCAGCTTCTACGCCAAAAAGGCCCGCGGCATGATGGCCCGCTTCGTGATTCGCGAACGCATCACCAACCCTGAAAATCTGAAGACGTTCGACGAACAAGGCTACCGTTTCAGCGCAGAACTCTCCAAGCCGGACAACCTGGTGTTCCTCCGCGACCACGCGCCGGAGTAACCGTTTCAAGGCACAGCCCCTGCACGGTGGGAGCGGACTTGCCCGCGAAGGCGTCTTCGAGAGCGGCAAAAGCTTCGCGGGCAAGCCCCACTCCCACAATAATCATGGCAGCAGCTCCGCGAACAACGGGCGCCGGTTTACTCTCGGGTGCCGGCTTGAACGCTCGTCGCCGGGGAGTCAAAGCCCATTGGCTCTCGCAGGCGATTCTCCCCTTGAGGAAAATGATTGCCGGCCCAAGGCGATTTTTCTGTTACCCTGCCCCGACCTGGTGCACTGCACGCAATGTGTAGAACCCACGATTTCCTCTCCTCCCCTTCGTGCGCCACCCCGGAAATCCATTTTTCTGACGCCATAAAATTGACCGTAACAACAATGAAAATTCTTTCACTCGACTTTTTTCATTTTTTTTCGTAGTGGCACCAAAAAATTTTTCCCATGATGGCATAGAACCATCGCAGCGTTTTTCGTCCCCGTAATCAAAGGGCGAAACGAGAAGTGCTATCAATATGAAAGCAGTGCCATCTCCAACAATATTTCAAGAATTTTCCGAAAACAGGATGAGCGGATCGGAACTTATGTTCCCCTCCATTGCTCATACCACCCGTGACGAGTCTCAACGATTTTGTAAGAGATGACTTACAGGCAGGCTGGATAACTTGTTTAAGTTTGAACCTAGGACTTACGAAAGAGCCCAGCCAATTGCAATCCATCAAAGGACAGGAGATACGCATCATTAATATCCCCTACGAAGGCCAGGGCGGCCACCCAGACAATGCACCAGTCAGACACTTGCCGGCTTATACCCCAAAGGCTCTGCCACGGGCATAAGCGGACGGCAAGCCCGCTGACAAGGACCGTCCTGAAGAAGGTCGGCCACATTAAAGGGCATGTCCCTCATAACAAGGCCAAGTTGCGCACAGCTTGAGTGCAATTATTTAGCCACTCGATATTTATATGCCTGCACTCGGTAGAGCAACCTCTTCCGGTGAGACTTTCGAGTGCATTACGACTACTGGCTACATTAACTTCCGCCATTTGATGGCGTAATTAAGATAGAGGTAAATGCAATGCGCATTAGCATATTCGGTTTGGGTTACGTCGGTGCAGTCTGTGCCGGTTGCCTGTCTGCACGAGGCCATGATGTCGTTGGCGTTGATATCTCCAAGGACAAGATCGACCTGATCAACAACGGCAAGTCGCCGATTGTCGAACCGGGTCTGGAGCCGCTGCTGGCCCAGGGTATTGCCAGTGGTCGACTGCGCGGCACCACCGACTTCGCCGAGGCGATTCGGGCCACTGATCTGTCGATGCTGTGTGTCGGTACGCCAAGCAAGAAGAACGGCGACCTGGAGCTGAACTACATCGAATCGGTGTGCCGTGAAATCGGTTTCGTCCTGCGCGACAAGACCACCCGCCACACCATCGTCGTACGCAGCACCGTGCTGCCGGGCACCGTGAAGAACGTGGTGATCCCGATTCTCGAGGACTGCTCGGGCAAGAAGGCCGGCGTCGACTTCGGCGTCGCGGTCAACCCCGAGTTCCTGCGCGAAAGTACCGCGATCAAGGACTACGACTACCCACCGATGACCGTCATCGGCGAACTCGACAGTGCTTCCGGCGATGTCCTGCAGGCCCTCTACGAAGAACTCGACGCGCCGATCATCCGCAAGGACATCGAAGTGGCCGAGATGATCAAGTACACCTGCAACGTCTGGCACGCCACCAAGGTGACCTTCGCCAACGAGATCGGCAACATCGCCAAGGCCGTCGGCGTCGATGGCCGCGAAGTGATGGACGTGGTCTGCCAGGACAAGACCCTCAACCTGTCCCAGTACTACATGCGCCCCGGCTTCGCCTTCGGCGGCTCCTGCCTGCCCAAGGACGTGCGCGCCCTGACCTACCGCGCCGGCTCCCTGGACGTCGAGTCGCCACTGCTCAACTCGCTGATGCGCAGTAACGAGACTCAGGTACAGAACGCCTTCGACATCGTCGCCAGCCATGACAAGCGCAAGGTCGCCCTGCTCGGCCTGAGCTTCAAGGCCGGTACCGACGACCTGCGCGAGAGCCCGCTGGTGGAACTGGCGGAAATGCTGATCGGCAAGGGCTTCGACCTGAGCATCTACGACAAGAACGTCGAGTACGCCCGCGTCCACGGGGCGAACAAGGACTACATCGAATCGAAGATTCCCCACGTGTCGTCCCTGCTCAACGCCGACTTCGACGCCGTGATCGACAACAGCGACGTGATCATCCTCGGCAACCGCGACGAGAAGTTCCGCGACCTGGCCGAGAACGCGCCACACGGCAAGCAGGTCATCGACCTGGTCGGCTTCATGTCCAAGCCGACCAGCGCCGGCGGCCGCGCCGAAGGGATCTGCTGGTAAACCCGCGGCAACCGCAACGCGGTTGATCGCCAGCAGGCCGGCCCCTCGGGTCCCTCCCCTCCCCGCGGGAGCCGGCTTGCTGACGATGGCGCCCCACCGGGCGCCTCGCCCCCAGGATTGCTAACGACCCCATCGGGCCTCGCCCGAGACACAGATGGATGCAGATTATGTACAGGCTGAAACATGGCCTCCTCCAGGCCGCCGGTTGGCTGTTCTACCTGACGTTGCTGATGGGCCTGGCCTCACTGCTGCCCACCTCGACCTTCGATGCCGAATCCAAGGACTTCATCTTCCTGATCGGTGCCGTGGGTATCTGGCGCTACTCCATGGGCGCCACCCATTTCGTGCGCGGGATGATCTTCCTCTACATCGTCTACCCGCACCTGCGGCGCAAACTGCGCAAGCTGGGCAAGGCCACGGACCCGTCCCACGTGTTCCTGATGGTCACCAGCTTTCGCATCGACGCCCACACCACCGCCCAGGTCTACCAATCGGTGATCCGCGAAGCCATCGACTGCGGCTTCCCCACCACCGTGGTCTGCTCGCTGGTGGAAATGTCCGATGAGTTGCTGGTCAAGAGCCTCTGGGCGCGGATGAACCCGCCGGAGCGCGTCACCCTCGACTTCGTCCGCATCGCCGGCACCGGCAAGCGCGACGGCCTGGCCTACGGATTCCGGGCGATCTCCCGTCACCTGCCGGACGAGCGTGCCGTGGTCGCGGTGATCGACGGCGACACCGTCCTCAGCGAAGGCGTGGTGCGCCGCACCGTGCCCTGGTTCCAGCTGTTCGACAACGTCGGCGGCCTGACCACCAACGAATTCTGCGAAGTGCGCGGCGGCTACATCATGAGCGAATGGCACAAGCTGCGCTTCGCCCAGCGCCACATCAACATGTGCTCCATGGCCCTGTCCAAGCGCGTACTGACCATGACCGGGCGCATGTCGGTATTCCGCGCCAGCGTGGTCACCGATGCCGGCTTCATCGCCGACGTCGAGAGCGACTCGCTGGAACACTGGCGCCTGGGCCGCTTCCGCTTCCTCACCGGTGACGACAAGTCCAGTTGGTACAGCCTGATGCGCCTGGGCTACGACACCTTCTACGTGCCCGACGCGGCGATCCATACCGTGGAGCACCCGCCGGAGAAGAGCTTCATCAAGTCCAGCCGCAAGCTGATGTACCGCTGGTACGGCAACAACCTGCGCCAGAACTCCCGCGCCCTGGGCCTGGGTATCCGCCGCCTCGGCCTGTTCACCAGCGTGGTGCTGTTCGACCAGCGCGTGTCGATGTGGACCTCGCTGCTGGGCCTGACCGTGGCGCTGATCGCCAGCTTCAAGTACGGCATCGAATTCATCCTCGCCTACCTGCTGTGGATCGGCATCACCCGCCTGATCCTGACGATCCTGCTGGCCTGCTCGGGCCACAGCATCGGCCCGGCCTACCCGGCGATCCTCTATTACAACCAGATCGTCGGCGCACTGATGAAGATCTACGTGTTCTTCCGCCTCGACCGCCAGTCCTGGACCCGCCAGGACACCAAACTGAGCCGCGACCTCGCCAGCTTTCAAGGTTGGTTCAACACCTGGTCGTCCCGGACCATGACCTTCTCCGCCGGCAGCATTTTCATCGCCGTGCTGATGACGATGGTCTGACCCGACTCGCCTGAATTAGCCAATGGAGCTTTAACTCATGAACTCTAAAGTCAACGCCAACGTCGTCCACGAATCCGAAGCCCAGCGCCAGCACGCCCGGGTGAAGATCCCGGCCAAGCTGCGTTTCTTCGGTAGCGCGGGCAAGCCCATGGAAGTGCCTGTGCACGACCTGTCCGCCGGCGGCCTGAGCTTCAACCTGCCGCCGCAGCAGCAACAGGAACTGACCCTCGGCGAGGTGTACAAGGGCCGTCTGATGTTCGTCATCGACAACCTCGGCCTGGGCATGGATGTCGAACTGCAGATCCGCGCCTACGACCGCCAGCACGGTCGCGTCGGCTGCCAGTTCCAGAACCTGGAACCCCAGGACATCGCCACCCTGCGCCACCTGATCACCTCGCACCTGGCCGGTGATATCGTCAGCATGGGCGACGTGCTCGCCACCCTGCAGCGCGACAACTTCACCAAGGCCCGGCGCAAGAAGGACGACGGCACCGGCCTGAGCCCGCTTGGCCGCCTGCGTGCGGTGACCTTCAGCGTCGGCGTGTTCGTCGTCGGCCTGGCGGCGTTCGGCTTCGTGCTCAAGTCGATCTACGGCATGTACTTCGTCAGCCACGCTCAGGCCGGCCTGGTCAGCGTGCCGGGGGTGAACGTCACCATGCCGCGCGACGGTACCGTGCAGAGCCTGCTCAAGGACGACGGCATCGCCGCCAAGGGCGCGCCACTGGCGAGCTTCAGCACCAGCATGCTCGACGTGCTCAAGGGCCACCTGGACGAAGACCAGCTGCAACCGGCCAAGGTCGAGGAACTGTTCGGCAAGCAGATGACCGGTACCCTGACCTCGCCGTGCGACTGCGTGGTCGCCCAGCAACTGGTCGCCAACGGTCAGTACGCCAGCAAGGGCGACGTGATCTTCCAGTTGGTGCCACGCAACAGCGTGGCCAACGTCGAGGCACGTTTCTCCTATCGCCAGTTCGGCGAAGTACGTCCCGGCACCCGCGTGAACTTCCAGGTCGCCGGCGAAGAGCAGGTGCGCCAGGGCCGGATCGTCAGCAGCTCCAGCCTGAAGAGCGACGACCTGTCCTCCGACATCCGCGTGCTGATCAAGCCGGATGAAAGCCTCGACAGCAGCCTCGCCGGCCGTCCGGTGGAAGTGCACAGCGACCGTGGCCCGAACCTCAACTGGCTGATCGACAAAGCCATGGCCGCCGGACTGTAAGCGGAGGACATGCCTGTGACGACCTTCAGACCCCTGCCCCTGACACTGGCCATGGCGATCGGCCTGGCCGGTTGCGCCGGTCTGCCCGACCAGCGCCTGGCCAACGAGGCGCTCAAGCGCGGCGACACCGCCCTGGCCGAGCAGAACTACCGCCAACTGGCGGACCTGGGCTACAGCGACGCACAGGTCGGCCTGGCCGATATCCAGGTGGAAAGCCGCGACCCGGCACAGATCCGTCAGGCCGAGGCGACCTACCGCGCCGCCGCCGACACCTCGCCCCGTGCCCAGGCCCGCCTGGGGCGCCTGCTGGTGGCCAAGCCCGGCGCGACCGAAGCCGAGCACCACGAGGCCGAGACCCTGCTGAAAAAGGCCTTCGCCAATGGTGAAGGCAACACCCTGATCGCCCTGGCGATGCTCTACCTGCAATTCCCGCAGAGCTTCCCCGAGGTCAACGCCCAGCGCCAGATCGACCAGTGGCGCAGCGCCGGCTACCCGGAAGCGGGGCTGGCCCAGGTCCTGCTCTATCGCACCCAGGGTACCTACGACCAGCACCTGGACGAGGTGGAGAAAATCTGCAAGGCCGCGCTCAACAGCACCGACATCTGCTACGTCGAGCTGGCCACCGTCTACCAGAAACGCGCCCAGCCGGACCAGCAGGCCGAACTGCTCAAGCAGTTGCAGGCCGCCTACAGCCGCGGTGCAGTCGGTGCCCAGCGGGTCGACAGCGTCGCCCGGGTACTGGCCGACTCGAGCCTCGGCCAGCCGGATACGAAAACCGCGCAGGCACTGCTCGAGAAGATCGCCCCCGGCTACCCGGCATCCTGGGTCAGCCTGGCGCAACTGCTCTACGACTACCCCGACCTGGGCAACGTCGACCAGATGATGGAGTACCTGAACAACGGTCGCGCCGCCGACCAGCCGCGGGCCGAACTGCTGCTGGGCAAGCTCTACTACGAAGGCAAGTGGGTGCCGGCGGACGCGAAACAGGCCGAGGCGCATTTCCAGAAAGCCGTCGGCCGCGAAGTCGCCGCCGACTACTACCTGGGGCAGATCTATCGCCGCGGCTACCTCGGCCAGGTCTACCCGCAGAAAGCCCTCGACCACCTGCTCAAGGCCGCCCGCAACGGCCAGAACAGCGCCGACTACGCCATTGCCCAACTGTTTTCCCAGGGTCGCGGGACCAAGCCCGACCCGCTCAACGCCTATGTCTTCGGCCAACTGGCAAAAACCCAGGACACGCCGCAAGCCAATGAGCTGGCCCAGCAACTCGACGAACAACTGCCGCCTGCCCAGCGCGCCGACGCCCAGCGCCTGTTGCAGCAGGAGCAGCGCCTGCGCGGCACCCTGAGCCGCAACGCGCTGGACCTGCAACAAGTCCTGCAGGAAGGCGACAGCGAGGAAAAGACCCTATGACTTTCAATCCTTTCGTGAAGGCCGGCATCGGCCTGAGCTTTGCCCTGGCCTGGTCCACGCCGACCCTGGCCGCCCTCACCGAAACCCAGAATTTCGGCCTGGAAGCGAAGATCACCGCGCAGTCGGAAGACGATCGCGACCTCGGCACCCTCAAGGGTGGCGACGCCAACGGCATCGGCCTCGACCTGCGCCCCTGGGTCTACGGCGAAAGCGGCAACTGGAGCGCCTACGCCATGGGCCAGGCGGTGACCGCCACCGACATCATCGAGACCGACACCCTGCAACAGGCCAATGGCGACCAGGAAAGCTCGAGCAACGACGCCCGCAAGCCGGACAAGAGCTACCTGGCCCTGCGTGAGTTCTGGGTCGGCTACAAGGGCTTCACGCCCTACCCCGGCGAGATCCTCAAGTTCGGTCGCCAGCGCCTGCGCAACGACGACGGACAGTGGCGCGACACCAATATCGAAGCGCTGAACTGGACCTTCGACACCACCCTGCTGCGCGCCAACCTGGGGACCGCCGAACGCTTCAGCGAATACCGCACCGACCTCACCGAACTCGCGCCCAAGGACAAGGACCGCCTGCACGTCTACGGCGACGTCGCCTACCAGTGGACCCCGGGCCAGTGGGTCGGCCTGCGCGCCCACCACAGCCACGACGACGGCAAGCTCGACTACCCGACCCCGGGTGTCGCCAGCGACCCGCTGGACAAGAAGGAAAACGGCAACCTGACCTGGCTCGGCCTGGAAGCCAACAGCGACGCCTACAACTTCCGCAACACCAACACGATCAACTACTGGGCCAGCCTGACCGGCATGAGCGGCCACCGCGATAGCGTCAACCCGCTCAACGCCGACGGTACCCGTCCGGCCGAAGCCAAGCGTGGCGACAGCGTCAACGGCTGGGCCACCGACCTCGGCGTGCGCCTGCGCCTGGACCCGAACTGGCAGGTCGGTGCCGCCTACGCCCGTGCCAGCGGTGACTACGAACAGAACGGCCTGGAAAGCAACCGCTCGAACTTCACCGGCACCCGCTCACGCATGCACCGCTTCGGCGAAGCCTTCCGTGGCGAACTGAACAACCTGCAGACCGCCACCCTGTTCGGCTCCTGGCAGCTGCGCGAGGACTACGACGCCAGCCTGGTCTACCACAAGTTCTGGCGTGTCGACGGCAACAAGGACGTCGGCAGCAACGGCATCAACGCCGCGCAGAACACCTATGACGACAGCACCGGCGCCCTGCTCTCCAGCACCTCGCTGCCGCTGCAGGACGGCAAGAAGGACATGGGCCAGGAGATGGATCTGGTGGTCACCAAGTACTTCAAGCAGGGCCTGCTGCCGGCAGCCCTGAGCCAGTCGATCGACGAGCCTTCGGCGCTGGTGCGCTTTCGCGGCGGCGTGTTCAAGCCGGGCAGCGCCTACGGCCACGACGTCGATTCCTACATGCACCGCGCATTCATCGACGTGATCTGGCGCTTCTGATGCCGGCCGCCAAGGGAGTTTCCAAGATGAATCAGATCGCCATGCAAGGTTCGCTCAGCGCTCTCGCTGCCGCCCTGTTGCTGGCCGGCAGCACGGCGTTCGCCAACGTCGAGAAGCCGGCCACCGCCAGCGGCCAGGCGCCGATCATTGCCAAGGAACTGCAACAGGCCAAGACCTATACCGTCAGCACCGCGCCGAGCGAACCGCTGCACCTGGAAAAGCCCAAGCTGCCGGACCTCGGCGGCTACACCGCCGAGGCCGTCGCGGCGAAGATCGTGCGCGGCCAGCCGGGCAAGATCAGCGTGCGCCGGATGATGCAGGAGGACGCCCTCAAGGACTTCATCGGCGGTGACAACAAGATGGCCGAATGGGTGGTGCGCCAGCACGGCATCCCCCAGGCGATCTTCATCGACGACGGTTACCTGAACCTCAAGGACCTGGTGAAGAAGCTGCCGGCCAAGTACATCAGCGAAACCTCGCCGGGCGTATTCCTGGCCAGGATTCCGATCGTGGTCGGGCGCAAGGGCATCCTCGAAATCGACGGTCAGACCCAGGAACTGCGGCTGTCCCAGGAAGGCGGCGCGTTCCTGGTCAACGACGGGCAACTGTTCGTGCGCGACACCAAGGTCACCGGCTGGCGCGAGGCCGACAACGGCCCGGCGACCTTCCGTTCGCCGAAGGAATTCCGTCCGTTCCTGCTGGCCTGGGGCGGCACCGAGACCTATATCGTCAACAGCACGATGGCCAGCTTCGGCTACTCCAACAGCAAGTCCTACGGTGTGAGTATTTCCCAGTACACGCCGAACATGGCCAAGGTGCTCAAGCGTCCCGAACCGACCGGCTGGATCATCGGTTCGCAATTCAGCGACATGTGGTACGGCTTCTACTGCTATGAAACCCGTGACTTCGTGCTCAAGGGCAATACCTATCGCGACAACATCGTCTACGGCATCGACCCCCACGACCGCTCGCACCGGCTGATCATCGCCGACAACACCGTGTACGGCACGAAGAAGAAGCACGGCATCATCATTTCCCGGGAAGTGAACGACAGCTTCATCTTCAACAACCGCAGCTACGACAACCACCTCTCGGGACTGGTGATCGACCGCAACAGCGTCAACAACCTGATCGCCTACAACGAGATCTACAAGAACCATACCGACGGCATCACCCTCTACGAGAGTGCCGACAACCTGATCTACGCCAACCGGCTGATCGGCAACAAGCGCCACGGCATCCGCATCCGCAACAGCGTCAACGTGCGCCTGTACGAGAACCTTTCGATGGCCAACGGCCTGACCGGCATCTACGGCCACATCAAGGACCTGAGCGACACCGACCGCGACATCAAGCTCGACCCGTTCGACGCCGAAGTCTCGCTGATCGTGGTCGGCGGCGAACTGGCCGGCAACGGCAGCGGCCCGCTGTCCATCGACTCGCCGCTGAGCCTGGAACTGTACCGGGTGTCGATGCTCGCCCCGGCCAAGAGCAGCGGCATCACCTTCACCGGCGTGCTGGGTGATCGCCAGGATGAAATTCTCGACCTGCTGGTGCGCCAGCAGAAAGCCGTGCTGATCGACCCCGTCGAACGCCAGACCGAAATGCGCGATTGAGGACGACCTTAATGAACCCACACCTGATCAAACTGCTCGGCCTCTCTGCCCTTGCCACCGCGATCCTCGCCGCCAGCGGCAACCTGCGGGCCGAGGAAGTGCAAGCGCCGAAATTCACCGCCGAGCCTTGCTGCAGCCTGTGCCCCGCGGCCCATGATGCAAAGAACTACGTGACCCGCTACCAGCAGAACTTCACCACCCTGGTCCAGGCCCAGGGCGACTGGCTGTTCCGTACCCAGGAAGACCTGCGTACCGAGTTCGACACCACGCCGGCCGGCTACAAGCGCCTGCAGCAACTGCACGATGCCTTCAAGAGCAAGGGCGTCGAACTGGTGGTGGTCTACCAGCCGACCCGTGGCCTGGTGAACCGCAACAAGCTGTTCCCCGCCGAGCGCGACAAGTTCGACTACCAGAAGGCCCTGCACAACTACCAGGCGATGCTCGGCCGCTTCGCGAAAATGGGCTACCACGTGCCCGACCTGTCGCCACTGACCAACGAGCAGCAGGCCCACGACTTCTACTTCCGTGGCGACCAGCACTGGACCCCGTACGGTGCCGAACGCACGGCGAAGATCGTCGCCGAGACGGTGAAAAAGGTCCCCGGCTTCGCCGACATCCCCCATCGCGAATTCGAGACCCACGTTTCCGGCCGCATGGGCAAGACCGGCACCCTGCACAACATGGCCGGCCAGCTGTGCGGCACCAGCTATGCGATCCAGTACATGGAACAGTTCGCCACCGAGCCCAAGGGTGAGGCAGCAGACGGCGACCTGTTCGGTGACGCCGGCGACCCGCAGATCACCCTGGTCGGCACCAGCCACAGTGGCAAGAACTACAATTTCGCCGGCTTTCTGCAGCAGTACATCGGTGCCGACATTCTCAACGTGGCCTTCCCCGGCGGCGGCCTGGACGGCTCGATGCTGCAATACCTGGGCAGCGAAGAGTTCCAGAAGAAACCACCGAAGATCCTCATCTGGGAGTTCTCGCCGCTCTACCGCCTGGACCAGGAAACCATCTACCGGCAGATGATGTCCCTGCTCGACAACGGCTGCGAAGGCAAGAACGCCGACATGAGTGCCAGCACCACGGTCAAGCCGGGCAAGAACGAGCTGCTGGTCAACAGCAACAACCGCGACCTGCGCAACAGCGGCCACCAGGTCGACATCCGTTTCGCCGACACCTCGGTGAAAACCCTGCAAGCCACCCTCTGGTACATGAACGGTCGCCACGAGGACATCAAGATCGAGAAACCGGAAACATCGGACACGGACGGACGTTTCGCCTTCGAACTGCGCACCGACGAGGACTGGGCCAACCAGAACCTGCTGGCCGTGGAAGTCCAGGGCCCGGAACCGGGCACCGCGCCCCAGAAGGTCGAGGCGAAGATCTGCAAACGCAACGTATTCCCCAGCGCCGAGCCCCACCGGGCCCAGGCCGGGTTATGAGGTGCCTGAAGATGACTATCCGCACACTGCTCGTTCCTTCCCTGCTGGGCCTGGCGATCGTCGCCGGCTCCGCCCAGGCGGCGGCGCCACTGCGTCCGCCGCAGGGTTACTTCGCCGCCGTCGACAAGGTCAAGAGCGGCGACAGCAGCGAGGGCTGCGAGGCCATGCCCCAGCCCTACACCGGCCAGTTGCAGTTCCGCAGCAAGTACGAGGGTTCCGACAAGGCCCGGGCGACCCTCAACGTGCAGTCGGAAAAGGCCTTTCGCGACAGCACCGCCGACATCACCAGCATGGAGCGCGGCACCAGCAAACAGGTGATGCAGTTCATGCGTGACGGCCGCCCGCAGGAGTTGAGCTGTACGCTGAACTGGCTGACCGCCTGGGCCCAGGCCGATGCGCTGACCTCCAGGGACTTCAACCACACCGGCAAGTCCATGCGCAAATGGGCGCTGGGCAGCATGGCCTCGTCCTACCTGCGCCTGAAGTTCTCCGACTCCCGTCCGCTGGCGACCCACCAGAAGGAGGCGCAGCAGATCGAGGCCTGGTTCGGCAAGCTGGCCGACCAGGTGGTCAGCGACTGGGACAACCTGCCGCTGGACAAGACCAACAACCACTCGTACTGGGCCGCCTGGGCGGTGATGGCAACCGCCATCGCCACCGACCGCCGTGACCTGTTCGACTGGGCGGTGAAGGAATACAAGGTCGGTGCCAACCAGGTCGACCCGCAGGGTTTCCTGCCCAACGAACTCAAGCGCCAGCAACGCGCCCTGGCCTACCACAACTATGCGCTGCCGCCGCTGGCGATGATCGCCAGCTTCGCCCTGGCCAACGGCGTCGACCTGCGCCAGGAAAACAACGCTGCCCTCAAGCGCCTCGGCGACCGGGTGCTGGCCGGCGTCCAGGACCCCAGCCAGTTCCAGGCCCGCAACGGCCGCGAGCAGGACATGACCGATCTCAAGGTCGACAGCAAATTCGCCTGGCTGGAGCCCTATTGCACGCTCTACACCTGCCCGGACGATGTGCTGCAGCGCAAGCACGGGATGCAGCCGTTCAAGGCCTTCCGCCTCGGCGGCGACCTGACCCGGGTCTACGACCCGGCGCACGAGAAGGGTAACCGCTAACGAACCCGATGGTGCCCACGCTCCGCGTGGGCACGCAGCCCGTGACGCCCTGAGTCACAAAGCGGACGCCCTGCGTCCTGAGAGGCGTTCCCACGCAAAGCGTGGGAACGATCGACGCCCCCCGGATTGCATGGGGGGTTTGGGGGGGCCTTGGCCCCGGACTGTTGATCAGACAAGGAGAGATCGGGATGGTCTTCTCATCCAACGTGTTCCTGTTCCTGTTCCTGCCGATCTTTCTCGGCTTGTACTACCTGAGCGGGCAACGCTATCGCAACCTGCTGTTGCTGGTCGCCAGCTACGTGTTCTACGCGTGGTGGCGGGTCGACTTCCTGGCGCTGTTCGCCGGCGTGACCCTGTGGAACTACTGGATCGGCCTGAAAGTCGGTGCCGCCGGCGTACGCAGCAAACCGGCCCAGCGCTGGCTGCTGCTGGGCGTGGCCGTCGACCTGGGCATCCTCGGCTACTTCAAGTACGCCAACTTCGGCGTCGACAGCCTGAACGCGATCATGACCTCGTTCGGTCTGGAACCGTTCATCCTGACCCACGTGCTGCTGCCGATCGGAATCTCGTTCTACATCTTCGAGTCCATCAGCTACATCATCGACGTGTACCGCGGCGACACCCCGGCGACCCGCAACCTGATCGACTTCGCGGCCTTCGTGGCGATCTTCCCGCACCTGATCGCCGGTCCCGTGCTGCGCTTTCGTGACCTGGCCGACCAGTTCAACCACCGCACCCACACCCTCGACAAGTTCTCCGAAGGTGCCACGCGGTTCATGCAGGGCTTCATCAAGAAGGTGTTCATCGCCGACACCCTGGCGGTGGTCGCCGACCACTGCTTCGCCCTGCAACATCCGACCACCGGCGATGCCTGGCTCGGCGCGCTGGCCTATACCGCGCAGTTGTACTTCGACTTCTCCGGCTATAGCGACATGGCCATCGGCCTGGGCCTGATGATGGGCTTCCGCTTCATGGAGAACTTCAAGCAGCCCTACATCAGCCAGTCGATCACCGAGTTCTGGCGGCGCTGGCACATCAGCCTGTCGACCTGGCTGCGCGACTACCTGTACATCACCCTCGGCGGTAACCGCCGCGGCACCCTGATCACCTACCGCAACCTGTTCCTGACCATGCTGCTGGGCGGCCTGTGGCACGGGGCGAACATCACCTACATCGTCTGGGGCGCCTGGCACGGCATGTGGCTGGCGATCGAAAAGGCCCTGGGCATCAACACCACCCCGCGCAGCCTCAACCCGATCCGCTGGGCCCTGACCTTCCTGCTGGTGATCATGGGCTGGGTGATCTTCCGTGCCGAGAACCTGCACGTGGCCGGCCGCATGTACGGTGCCATGTTCAGCTTCGGCGACTGGTCGCTGTCGGAACTCAACCGCGCCAGCCTCACCGGCCTGCAGGTGGCGACCCTGGTGGTGGCCTACGCGACCCTGGCGTTCTTCGGCCTGCGCGACCTGTACCGCGACCCGCCCGCCGCCAAGGCGAAAGGCAAGCCGGCCGATGGCCCGGCCAGCGCCCAACCCGGCCTGATCAAGGCCGCGCCCGGCGAGGCGGCCGGCAGCATCCATGAGCCCGGCTACACCGTCGGCGTCGAAGCCCAGGTGCAACCGGCCTACTGGGTCGCCGACTGGCCGCGCTACCTGATGCGCGCCCTGGTGCTGCTGCTGTTCATCGCCTCGATTCTCAAACTCTCGGCGCAGAGCTTCTCGCCGTTCCTCTACTTCCAGTTCTGAGGGAGCCGACCATGACCCGCTCATTACGCATCCTCTATATCGCGCTGTTCCTCGCCCTGCTGCTGGCGCTGGGCCTGTGGTCCCTGCGCGGCCTCATCGGCTTCAGCACCAACCCCGACGCCACGTTCCTCAACGGGCGCTGGGCCAAGGCCGTCGAGACCCGCTACGACGACGAGTTCCCGATCAAGCGCCTGGGCACCAACCTCTGGGCCGCGCTGGACTTCAAGCTGTTCAACGAAGGCCGTCCCGGCGTGGTACTGGGCCGTGACCAATGGCTCTACAGCGACGAGGAATTCAAGCCGACCGCCGGCCAGCAGCAGAACCTGCAAGACAACTACGCACTGGTCGAAGGCGTGCGCCAGACCCTCAAGGCCAAGGGCGTGAACCTGGTGATGGCGATCGTTCCGGCCAAGGTCCGGCTGTATCCGGAACACCTCGGCGACGAGCGTCCGGCCAGCATCCATGCCGACCTGTACCGTGACTTCCACGCCCGCGTCGCCGCCGGGCACATCCTCGCCCCCGACCTGCTCGGCCCGCTGCAGCAGGCCAAGCAGAACGGCCAGCAGGTATTTCTGCGCACCGACACCCACTGGACCCCGGACGGTGCCCAGGTCGCCGCGAACCAACTGGCCAACGCGATAGCCCAGGCCATGCCGCTCAGCGGCCAGCCGCAGCGCTTCGTCACCGAGGCCGGGAAGACCGAGGAACACAAGGGCGACCTGCGTCAGTTCCTGCCGCTGGACCCATTGTTCGAGAACCTGATGCCGGCCGAGGAGCCGCTGGAAAAACGTGTCACCCGTGCCGTCGACAGCGAGTCGGCCGGCGGCGACGCCCTGTTCGCCGACAACGAAGTGCCGGTGGCACTGATCGGCACCAGCTACAGCGCCAACCCGAAATGGAACTTCGTCGGCGCCCTGAAGCAGGCACTGCACAGCGACGTGGTCAATTACGCCGAGGACGGCCATGGACCCATCCTGCCGATGCTCGCCTACCTGAAAAGCGACGCCTTCAAGAACAACCCGCCACAGGTGCTGATCTGGGAATTCCCGGAGCGCTACCTGCCGGTCAACAACGAAATCGGCGATGCCGACCCGCAGTGGGTCGCGCAATTGAAAGCCGCGGGTATCCGCCAACAGAACCTGGTTCTGAACACAACCCGATCCGAGTCGCCTGCACAGGCGCAAAACTGAAAAAGAGGTATGCACCATGACTTTTACTACTACTGGTAACACCCACGGCCGTACCCTCAAGACCCTGGCCATGGCCGCCGGCCTGAGCCTGCTCTCGCTGCAGGTCTGGGCCGCCGGCGACGCCGCCCTGTACGGCCCGACCGCACCGAAAGGCTCGAGCTTCGTACGCCTGTACAACGCCAGCAACCAGGAAGTCAGCGCCACCGTCGGGGCCACCGCGCTCAACGACGTCGCCCCACTGGCCAGCAGCGACTTCAGCTTCATGCCCGGCGGTGACTACAGCGCCAAGGTCGGCAGCCAGAGCCTGCCGGTGAAACTCGCCCCCGATCACTATTACACCCTGGTCAACAACGCCAGCGGCCAGCCACAGCTGATCGAGGAACCACCGTTCAAGAACAAGCAGAAGTCCCTGGTACGCGTGCAGAACCTCAGCGACAAGGCGCTGACCCTCAAGACCGCCGATGGCAAGACCGACGTGGTCCAGTCGGTGGCCGCCAAGGGTCGTGGCGAACGCGAGATCAACCCGGTGAAGGTCAGCTTCGCCCTGTACGACGGCAACCAGAAGGTCAGTGACCTCAAGCCGGTCGCGCTGGAACGCGGCGAAGCGGCGGTGCTCTACGTCACCGGCAGCGGCAGCAGCCTGTCGCCGGTCTGGGTCAAGCGCCCGGTGTCGACCCGCTGATGAATTCGCCGGACGAACGCGACCTGAGCGTGCGGGCTCGACAGGTGCTGCTCCCGCCAACGCGCATCGTCCGGCACTGGACAACAACAAGACAGCACACAGTAGCTCTGAACCCAATATCGTTTAAAGGAGTAACAGCATGATCCCGGTAATCCTCTCTGGTGGTAGCGGCTCCCGTCTCTGGCCACTGTCGCGCAAGCAGTTTCCCAAGCAGTTCCTCGCCCTGACCGGCGAGCAGACCCTGTTCCAGCAGACCATCGAACGCCTGGTGTTCGAAGGCATGGACACCCCGATCGTGGTCTGCAACAAGGACCACCGCTTCATCGTCAGCGAACAGTTGCAGGCACGCCAGCTCGAAGCCCAGCGCATCCTGATGGAGCCCTTCGGCCGCAATACCGCACCCGCCGTGGCCCTGACCGCCATGCTGCTGGTCAATGAAGGCCGCGACGAGCTGATGCTGGTGCTGCCCGCCGACCATGTGCTGGAGGACCAGAAGGGCCTGCAGCGCGCCCTGGCCCTGGCCACCGTGGCCGCCGAACGTGGCGAGATGGTGTTGTTCGGCGTGCCGGCGACCAAGCCGGAAACCGGCTATGGCTACATCAAGTCGAGCAACGACGCGCTGCTGCCGGAAGGCGTCAGCCGGGTCTCGCAATTCGTCGAGAAGCCCGATGAAAAACGCGCCAACGAGTTCGTCGAGGCCGGCGGCTACTACTGGAACAGCGGCATGTTCCTGTTCCGCGCCAGCCGCTTCCTCGAAGAGCTGAAAAAGCATGATCCGGACATCTACGACACCTGCCTGCTGACCCTCGAACGCAGCCAGCAGGATGCCGACAGCGTGACCCTCGACGAAGCCACCTTCGCCCAGTGCCCGGACAACTCGATCGACTACGCGGTGATGGAAAAGACCCAGCGCGCCTGCGTGGTGCCGCTCACCGCCGGCTGGAGCGACGTCGGTTGCTGGTCGTCGCTGTGGGATGTGCACGAGAAGGACGAGAACGGCAACGTCAGCAAGGGCGACGTGGTGATCCAGGACAGCCGCAACTGCATGATCCACGGCAACGGCAAACTGGTGTCGGTGATCGGCCTGGAGAACATCGTGGTGGTCGAGACCAAGGACGCGATGATGATCGCCCACAAGGACAAGGTCCAGGGCGTCAAGCAACTGGTCAACACCCTCAACGCACAGGGCCGCAGCGAAACCCAGAACCACTGCGAAGTCTACCGGCCATGGGGCTCCTATGACTCGGTGGACATGGGCGGACGCTTCCAGGTCAAGCACATCTCGGTCAAGCCGGGAGCGTGCCTGTCGCTGCAGATGCATCACCACCGCGCCGAACACTGGATCGTGGTCAGCGGCACCGCCGAAGTGACCTGTGACGAAAACGTGTTCCTGCTCTGCGAGAACCAGTCCACCTACATCCCGATCGCCTCGGTGCACCGCCTGCGCAACCCGGGCAAGATCCCGCTGGAGATCATCGAAGTGCAATCGGGCAGCTACCTGGGCGAAGACGATATCGAGCGTTTCGAAGATATCTACGGCCGTTCGACTCCGGTCGAGCGGGGCGTCTCGGTGAAAACCATCGCCCAGTGACTCCCGCGTTCCACCACCTGAGCCCTGCCCGCCGCGTCCCCTATCCGCGGCGGGCAGGGCGCGGGTGCCCCCCATTGCGCTCACAACACTGCCCCCGAATTGTAAGAGCCACGCTCCCTGACAGGTGGGCAAATCTCCAGGATGGACCCGCGCCACCTACACTGTCAGGATGAGGCTTCCCGCATTATCGAGGCATCCGTTCATGTTCATCGGCGTCCTGCTGATCATCACCTGGCTGATCCTGTTGTTGCGCTACCCGGCCAAGGCCTTGCCGGTCTCCCTGGCCGCGCTGGCCGGACTGGGCATGGTGGCCGCCTGGGTGGCCTGGATGGATACCCGCGAAGCCCGGCAACTGGCGCGCCTGGAGATGCGTATCAGCTACGCCCCCGAGCACTGCCCGGCCGACCGACCGCTGCAACTGAAGATGAAAAACGACAACAGCGTGCCCCTGGTGGAACTGCGCTGGCGCATCGCCGCCTACGCTCCGGGCGACACCGTCAACCTCGCCGAAAACAGCTACAGCGCCCCCCGCTATCGCGGTCCTGGCCAGTTGCAGGCCGCAGGAGTCTGGGAAGATTGCCTGCCAATGCCGCCCCTGCGTCCCGGCTACCGTCCACAGACTCTGGAGTTTCGCGCAGAGCGTCTGCAGGGCAGTTTTTCCGGCTGAAACCGACAATGATGGCACTTGGCCACCTGTCATTTTTGACAGGTTACAACCCTCTGATTTTGCCGTTGAATAACCCTTTGGCGGTGCAACCCAGGCAGGGAGTCAGAATGAAGAGCCACACCTCAGTGACCGAGATAAAGACCCGGCGCGCGTTCCGCAGCGAGCTGGGCAGTCTGGAAGTGCCGCTCATCCGCCCCAAGCCCTCGGTCGTGCTGATCTACGGTCGCGGCTGCCCGCCCTGCGAACAACTCAAGCCGCAAATCGCGGCACTGGCCGCCGGGCCCTATCGGGACAAGGTGGCGTTTTTCCAGCTCAGCTATCCGATCTTCAAGCTGATGCAACCGGCTATCGAGATCGAGTTCGTACCCACCCTGTTCTTTCTCGATGGTCACGGTGGCCAGAGCCGCATGCACGGCACCAACCGGGAAAAGATCAAACAGGGGCTCGATTCACTCCTTTTTGTCACGGACAAGGTATTCTCGGAGGTCTTCGACTCCCAGGCCTCATAAGGATGTGCCCATGCCCGTCACCTTGATCACCGGATGCTCCAGCGGTATCGGCCGCGCCTTGGCCGACAGTTTCAGACAGGCCGGCCATGAGGTCTGGGCCACCGCACGCAAGGCCGAGGATGTCGCTGCCCTGGCCGCCGCCGGGTTCACCGCCGTGCAGTTGGACGTCAACGATGGCAAGGCCCTGCAACAGCTGGCCGAACGTATCGGGCAGCAGCCGGCGGGCCTGGACATCCTGATCAACAACGCCGGCTACGGCGCCATGGGTCCGCTGCTCGATGGCGGTGTCGAGGCCATGCAGCGACAGTTCGAAACCAATGTGTTTTCCGTCGTCGGCGTAACCCGCGCCCTGCTCCCGGCGCTGCGCCGCAGCCGTGGGCTGGTGGTGAATGTCGGCAGTGTCTCGGGCGTACTGGTCACTCCGTTCGCCGGCGCCTACTGCGCGTCCAAGGCGGCGGTGCATGCCCTGAGCGATGCGCTGCGCATGGAACTGGCCCCCTTTGGTGTGCGGGTGATGGAAGTGCAGCCCGGGGCGATCGACACCCATTTCGCCCGGAATGCCAGCCATGAGGCCGAGCAACTGATTGCCGAGGAGTCGCCCTGGTGGCCGTTGCGTGAGGGCATCCGCGCGCGGGCCAACGCGTCGCAGAACCGGCCGACGCCGGCCAGCGAATTTGCCGCCGGCCTGCTCAGGGCCGCCAGCCAGCCCAATCCGCCACGTCTGTTGCGCCTGGGCAACGGCAGCCGGGCCTTGCCATTGATGGCGAACCTGCTGCCCAAGGGCCTGCTGGAGAAGGTGCTGATGAAGAAGTTCGGCTTGGGAGGCCGGCTCTAGGCACCATCCGCCGTGATGGCCCCACAACGACCGAGTGAAGCCAGGCGTTGGCGGTGATCTTCGGGGCCCTTGCAGCCTGCCGCTGCCCCAGGTCACTGCGCGGTCGGCTTGACCACCACCGTGCAGGTGATCCCCGCCGCCAGCAAGACACCGTCCGGCACCTCGTCGATGTGAATCCGCACCGGCACCCGCTGGGCCAGGCGTACCCAGTTGAAGGTCGGGTTGACGTCGGCGATCAGTTCGCGGCTCTCGGGGTTGTCGCGGTCGTAGATACCCCGCGAAATGCTTTCCACGTGCCCCTTGAGCACCTGGCCGCTCATCAGTTGCAGGTCCGCCGGGTCGCCGACCTTCACATGGGGCAGTTTGGTCTCCTCGAAGAAGCCGTAGACCCAGAACGAGTTCATGTCGACCACCGCCATCTTCGCCTCGCCCATGCGCGCATAGTCGCCGCGGTGCACGTTGAGGTTGGTGACGTAGCCGTCCACCGCCGCGCGCACCTGGGTCCGTGCCAGGTTCAGTTGTGCCGCCTCCAGTTGCGCCTGGGCCTGCTGGTAGTCGGCCAGGGCCGCGTCGGCGAGGTTGCCGGCATCGTCGCGGCTTTCCTTGGAAATCACCATGTTGTCCAGGTCGGCGCGACGATGGGCATTGACCTTGCGCATCTCCCAGGTGGCCTTGCGCGAGTCCACCAGCGACTGCGCCTGCTTGACCGCGATGCGATAGTGCTCGGGGTCGATCTGCATCAGCAGGTCGCCCTTCTTCACCACCTGGTTGTCACGCACCGGCACGTCCACCACCTCGCCGGTGACGTCCGCCGCGACGTTGATGATGTCGGCGCGTACCCGGCCGTCGCGGGTCCAGGGGGTTTCCATGTACTGCACCCACAGCAGCCGGCCGATCCAGATCGCGAGGGCCAGGACCAGCAAGGTGGCGAGCAGGCTGAAGAGCTTTTTCATCGGGTCGTTCTCAACGGTAAACAGTGAGCGCCAGGGCGCCGAAGATGCAACTGAACAGGCTCAGGCGCAGCAGCGCCGGATGCCAGAAGAAGCGGTACAGGTCATGGCTGGCGATGAAGCGGTCGAGTGCCCAGCCCACCCCGGCGGCCACCAGGAACACCAGGGTCACGGTCGGCAGGTAGAGGCCGTGGAAGGCGATTTCACGAAGCATGGGCAGTTCCTTGTGGGTGGCCCAGGGCCGCCAGCGGCGAACGCGGGTCCAGCAGCGAGGTGCGGATGAAGTGCAGGTAGCTCTGCACCCGGCGCAGCACCGAGGTGTCGAAGTGGCGGGCAAAGGGTTCGTCGGTGGCCTGGACCCGGCTGATGGCGTGGTCCACCGCCACCAGTGCGCGCTCCAGGTTGCTGGCGCCCGGCTGGATGAACAGGCGCATCAGCGAGCGGCCCATGACCCGGATCGACTGGCGCCACGGCTGCGATTCGGCATAGGCCGGATGCACCGGCAGGATCGCCTGTTCCTTGCGCAGCTCGATGATCGCGTGGCCGACCTCCAGCACCACGAACATCCAGCGCAACAGCGAACTCTGCACCTGCGGCTGGCCCGCGGCGAAACCGTAGGCCTGGTGCAGCAGGTCGCGGGTACCGCTTTCGAAGGCCGAACCGAGGCCCTTGAGCCTGCCGCTGATGGCGAACACCACCTGCTCGCGCAGGTCCTGCTCCAGCCGCTGCCAGAGCCAGCGGCTGTTGGGCGGCAGGATGATCGCGCCCGCCGCCGCGCAGACCAGCATGCCCATGACCATGCCGATGTAGTCGTTGATGAAGGTGTAGGGGTTGTAGACCGTCAGGTTGTCCGGGACCGAGCCGGTGCTGAAGAAAATCAGCAGGCCGACCCCCACTCCCATGTAGGCCGGGCGCGAGGCGAGGAAGGCGCCCAGCACGAACACCGGGGCAAGCACCAGGCACAGCAGCGCGAAGCCGTCGATCCAGGGGAACACGAAGAACATCTCGCCAAAGCCGATCAGCGCGCCGAGAAAGGTCCCGCAGGCCATCTGGAACGACATGCGCTTGGGATTCGGGGTCGCGGCCGACAGGCCGACCGTGGCGGCGGCGATCAGGGTCATGGTCGCCCCGCTCGGCCAGGCGGTGGCGACCCAGTAACTGCCGAGCACCAGCAGGATGAACGCGGCCCGGAGGCCCGACGCCGAGGCCGCCAGCCAGTTGGTCTTGGGCACGAAGGATTCGTCCCACTGCTCGCGTTCGTGGCGGTGGTCGGCCAGGGACGCGTGGGTCAACGCATAGCTGTGCAGTTCCTCGACGAAGCGGTAGAGCAGTTCGAAGGCAGTGTGGAAATCCAGCAGGTCGGCTTCGTCCGGCTCGCGCTCCAGGAACGCCGAACGCAGGCTGCGCACCTGCTCCGGCAGGCTCGCCTTGTAGTCGGCCAGTTGCTGCGCCAGGCGTGCGGCATCGGCGTCGGTCAGGCCGCGCCCGGCAAAACCGTCGAGCAGTTCGGCCAGGCCCCGGAAGCCCGGCTCGATCAAGGCGAACACCGTCGGGGCCTGGTCACCGCGCAAGCGCTCCAGCAGTTGGTGCAGGGCATTGAAGCGGGTGGTCAGGGCCATGAACTCGCTGTTCAGCCGGTTCAGGCGACCGTTGCGCCGACGCATGTGCGGATCTTCGAAGACGGTGACGCTGCGCAGGCCCTCTATGCCCACGGCCTGGGCGATGAAACCGATGTTGGCGGTTTCGAACGCCGCGCTGGCATGGGGGCCACGCAGGCCGCTGCTGACGAACCCGGCAAAGGCGCCGAAGCGCTGGTAGAGCGCGTTGCGCATCGCCGCACTGGCGCTCTGCGGCAGGATCGCGGCGCTGACGAAGGTCGAGCAGACCAGCCCCAGGGCGATCTCCAGCACCCGCCACACCGCCGCCATGAACGCCCCTTCCGGGTGTGCCAGGGCCGGCAGGCCGACCATCGCCGCGGTGTAGCCGGCGAGGACGAAACCGTAGGCGCGGAAGTTGCGGTTGCGCGCCGCACCGGCCGAGCAGACCCCGACCCAGATCGCCAGGGCGCCAAGAAACAGCTCGGTGTTCTGCGCGAACAGGGCGATCAGCAACACCATCATCGCCGAGCCGGCCAGGGTGCCGAGCAG
Organism: Pseudomonas sp. Tof1; assembly: GCF_055390395.1. NCBI lineage: Bacteria > Pseudomonadati > Pseudomonadota > Gammaproteobacteria > Pseudomonadales > Pseudomonadaceae > Pseudomonas > Pseudomonas sp. Tof1. The sequence goes on from NZ_AP024344.1 coordinate 5,818,977, forward strand.
GCGATAGAAACTCTTGGCGAACACGTGGCCGCTCTGCGGCTGCATGACGATGAACACGGTGATCATCGCCGTGCGCGGCTGCGGCAACTCCAGGCGCATGGCCAGCCAGAGGGTCAGGAAGGCGGCGGCCAGGACCTTGAAGATATAGACCCAGGTCACGCCATCGCTACGCGCCCAGTCAAAGAAACCGCGACGCCATTCGAGGGAGTACAGCCAGCGCACCGGGGCGGGCAAGGGAGTCATGGGGCGATTCTCAGTGATCGAAGGCGGCCATTACGGCGGGTGGTCTGGACGGCATGCTGCGCTCCGGCGCCGGTACATCGTTGCCTGCACCGAGGCCACCGCCCAGGGCGGTGACCAGCTCGGCGTGGGCACTCAGGCGCGCGGCCTGGACCTGCTGCTCGACCTGCTGCTGGTGAAACAGCAGGGTCTGCGCATTGAGCACATTGAGGTAGTCGGTGAGGCCGCGCTGGTAGGCGATCATCGCCAGGTCGTAGGTTTTCTGCGCCGCCGCCACCGACTCGGCGGCAAAGGCCTGCTGCTTGTCCAGCGACTCGCGGCGGATCAATCGATCGGAAATACCCTTGAGGGCATTGACCAGCGTCTGGTTGTAATGAGCCACGGCGATGTCGTAGCCGGCCGTGGCTTCGCCCAGTTCGGCACGCAGGCGGCCGCCATCGAAGATCGGCAACGAGATCGCCGGGCCGACGCTGTAGTTGAATTTCTTCCCGGCCAGGAACTCCAGCATGCCGCCGCCGGTGGCCATGTAGCCGAGGCTGCCGACCAGGTCGACGTTGGGGTAGAAACCGGCATGGGCCACGTCGATGCCGCGGGCCTGGGCCGCGACCTGCCAGCGGCTGGCGACCACGTCGGGGCGCTGGCCGAGCAGGTCGACCGGCAGGGCCGACGGCAGTTTCAGTGCGGTGCGCAGAGACAGCGATGGACGCTTGAGGCGCGCGCCCTCGCCCGGACCGAAACCGGCCAGGGCCGCCAGCTGGTTGCGGCTCAGGGCGATTTCCTCGTCCAGCGCATCGAGCTGGCGGTGGGTTTCCGGCAACGGCGCCTGGGCCTGGCTGACTTCGAACTGGGTACCGATGCCGCCTGCCAGGCGGCGTTGTGCCAGGTCGAGAATCTGCGTCTGCTGGGTCAGGGTCGCCTCGACGATATCGCGCTGGGCGTAATGCAGCGACAACCGGATGTAGGCCCGCACGATGTTGCCCTGCAACTCCAGGCGGGCCTGGCGTTCCTCGGCGGCACTCATGTGTGCCAGGTCCACGGCGCGTTCGGTCGCGTTACTCTCGCGGCCCCAGAGGTCGAGGGAATAGCTCAGGCCAAGGGCCGCATTGTTGTCCCAGGTGTTGGAGCCAGCCAAATCACCGGGCCCGTAGAACGGATCGGTGGCCCACTTGTGGCGCTTGAGGGTCGACTGGCCGTTGACCTGCAGCGCCTCGGCCGATTCGGCCAGACCGGCCAGGGCCCGCGCCTGGCGCACCCGGGCGGCGGCCATGGCCAGGCTCGGGCTGCCTTGCAGGGCCAGGTCGAGCCATTGGTCGAGTTGCGGATCGCCATAGGCCTGCCACCAACGGGCTGTCGGCCAGTGGGCATCGCGCGCGGCGCTGCGGATCGCTTCGTCGGTGGAAAGGGTGTTGGCGGCGAGGCTCTTGCCTTGTGGGGCAATTCCTCCGGTTCCGATGCAGCCGCTGATAGCCAAGGATAAAGCCCAAACACTGAGAGTCTTCAACTCTCTGCTGATGCGACGCGGCACTGCTGCGAATTCCCGACATGGATGGAGAAGCTTTGGAGCGGCAATTCTAGGGGGCGCCCGGCACGGCGATAAGCGTGGATTCCTGCGAATATTTGTTACCGTTCCCGCGATAATCCGTCGCAGGCGATGGCGAAATGACGTGCCGGAGCGACCCGGTCCATGAGCGCATTGTGATATTGGCGACCCAACCGCCATGCCAGTCTGAATCCATATCGACGTTGTCACCGGACTGACAATAAAAAACACAAGTCAGAGGCATTCCATGAATCTGTCTCTCGAACTACGCAAGCGCTGTGGTCTTTACCGCTCCCTCGCCCCTCCCGATCCCCTGGATGCATTGCAACACTGCCTGCTCGACGACTTGCGAATCGCGGTCGAACGGCGCGAAGACCGCTTGCACCTGCTGACTCTGGATGGCGATCCCTGCACCCTCGAGTACGCCGACGGCTACCGGGTCAGCCGGGCATTGCAGGGCGTCGGGCACGTCGCGGTACGGCACTGGCAACAGCTCAACCTGAGCCTGTGCCGCAGCCACATGAGCATCGACTGCCAGGAGACGACACCCGTCGTCAGGGGGCTGATCCGCCCGGCCCACTCCCCGGAACAGGTACTGAGAGAACTGACCACCTTCTTCAACCTCTCCAGTGCCGCCAAACACTCCGCCGACTGAAACAGGACGCTCACCATGTCCGAAGCCATCCGTGATGACTTCATCCGCCTTCTGAGCCGCCAACTGCCGGACCCGCCGGCCGACTACTTCCAACTCGCCACCGATTGGGATCAGCACCGGCTCTGGCTGGAGTACGACCGGCCAAGACTGCTGCTCATGCTCGCCCGCCCCGATGCACCGGCCGGTAGTGGCTCGCCCGACTTTATCGTCCAGGGCCCCGATGCCCCCGTGATGCTGCTGTTCGATACCTGGTTCCGCGACCAGGCGGTCAAGGCCCTGTTCGTCGAACCCTGCCTGGGCGAAAGGACCGGCATCCTCGACGCCTGCGATTTTTTCCTGCGACGCTGCCAGGCGCCGGAGTGACGAACCATGAAGCTCTCCAGCGCGGTGCAAAACAAGCAGGCCCTGTTTCCCAGCGATCCTGCAGCCCCCAGGTTGCTCAGCTTCACCCGCATGGACTCGTACCACGACGAAGCCCCGTCGCTGAACCCGTCCCCGCAGGACCTCACGCAACACCTGCAAGGCGTCCAAGCGGCCCCTGCCAGCCAGGACCGCCCCCCGACAACCGTTGGCACGCTTTCCCATCACTTCCTGGAAAAGCTGGCAGACAGCCCGCCTGCCCGGCGTGCCACCCAGCAAAAGCTCTACCGACAGTTGCTGTCGCGCACCAGCGGCGCCCCCGACCCGGCCAGCCTCGGCAAAAAGGAGGCACAGGCCTGCTACGAGTACTTCAAGGCGGCCCAGCAATCATTTGACGAACTCGCCCGCACCGGCGCCGAACCACAACGCCAGGAGCACGAGGAGCAACGCGACCTGTGCCGGATGCTCAAATGGCAGTTTCGTGCCAGCCGCGACCAGCGCAGCAAAACCGTGCTGGACCAGGCCCTGGCCAAAAGCCGGGCCACGGTGGCCGAGGGTGGCTCACTGGGTAACCAGACCCGGCTGGGAGTGGGCATGGGGGTACCGGGCATGGCCAGTATCGTGCCAGGCATGGAGCTGTCCACGGGACTGAGCACCACCCAGGGCCGCATCATCAGGGATACCACCAGCGTCAGCGCGGGGGTGACGGCAAAGTTGTCAGCCAGAGTGGCCTCGGCAAAGGCAGGTGTGTCGGTCGAGAAGTCCACCGTCCGCAAGTACGGCGATATCGACGCCTATGCCAATGCCCGCAGCCGCTCCAAATGGACCTGGTGGAACGGCTCCAAGCGCGACATGCTCACCCAGAGCCGCAACCTGTTCGCCAGTTGCAACCACTACAAGCGCAACATCCGGCTTGCCGCCCAGAGCCAGCTCTACCTGGAAAAAAAGCTGCGGGAAAACGGCCTCGCCTCGCCGGGGTTCGAGCGACACAGCCCCAAGGCCCAGCCGTTCCAGATCGAACGCGGCACGCGGGTTGCCCTGACCGGTAGCGCCGAATTCGATGGCCTGGGCGTCGTCACGCTGGGGGCGACGGTAAAGGCGGACATCCTGCACACCACGAAAAACCAGGCGATGGATATCATCGGGTTGCATGACAGCTACCCGGAGCTCGCCAGAACGCGCCTTGATAGAACACACCGCGACAACACCACAGCGCAGCAATTAATCAGCGCCATAGACGAACATGTCGACAACAGCAGCGAGCAACTGACCAGCGCGGTACTGCGCAATCTGGACTCCCGCAAGCGAAAAGAGCTCACAGAGGCAGTCGACAGCCGCTCCCGGGAGTTGGCCAACCAATACATCCATCTCAAGATCAGCAACGATATCGCTGAAGACTCGAAAGAGGACCGGGCCATCAGCCAGCGGTTCACGGAGCATGCACTGCTGCTGCGCCCGGACAGCCTGAAGATCCATACGGCCAAGGCCGACACCGAAACCCGGAGCATCAGCACCGAAGCAAAACTCAAGGTCGCCGCCGGTGCCAGTGCGCAAACCTCGGTGAAACTCAGCCTGTCGTCGGTCAAGGACGATGACCCGCACCTGAGCGGGACCTACCTGGACCTTACGCTCAACGGCCAGTTCAACAGCCTGGAAAGCCTGCAGAACCTGGTCTCGAGCGGCCTGTCCCGGCTCGGCGTCAACGGCTTCGACCCGGCGCCTATCGTGGCGATGATCGCCGGCACGGTGGTGTATCAGCAACATGGCGTCTCGGCGACGTTCTCGCTGAAGATCAAGGAGGGGAAACCGGTGTTGCTGTTGAGCCAGAAACTCCTCACGCAAACCGACAATGTCAATCGGACCATCGATACCCCCACCCCGCTGACGGTCGAGGTCGGCCTCGGCGGCCATCTGCACAGCCTGCTCGGGGAACAGCTGGGCAGCCAGTCGCTGGACCTGTTGTTACCGCTCGCCCTGGGCAAACTGAGCAAGCGCACGCAGGCCGACATCGACTGGTGGGACGGCTATGTTCACAAGCATGCGAACGCCTTCGACAAGCTGCTGAACAATATTGCCAATGGCAGCGAAAAGACGCTGATCGTTCAGGAGCTCGAAGAAATCAGGAGGCGCATCTCACCGGCTGGAAGCCACGTCGTCGATAGCCTGTTCGAGGCCGCCAAGGCCGCCCGCGACAACCTGGACGAGCACCACCTGCAACTGGCCCGGGAAGCCCTGAAGGAGGTGTTTTTCGCCTACATCGACGACTACTATGACGCCAAGGTGAAGAGGGCCTGGCGGGTCGAATGAAGCCGATGGCGCAAAAGCGCCACATTCGGGCGGAGACAAGCTGCACATCGCCCTGTTACTTCGTGTCACAATTTACCATCGCCCCAGAGAGAGCCCCATGGACACTTTGCAAAACATGCGCGCCTTCAGTTGCGTGGCCGAAGCCGGGAGCTTCACCGCCGCCGCCGTACAACTGGACACCACGACGGCCAACGTCTCGCGCGCGGTCTCCAACCTGGAAGCCCACCTGCAAACCCGCCTGCTCAACCGTACCACCCGCCGTATCGCCCTGACCGAAGCCGGCAAGCGCTACCTGCTGCGCTGCGAACAGATCCTGGCCTACGTCGAGGAAGCCGAGGCCGAAGCCAGCGACGCCCATGCGCGGCCGGCCGGGCTGCTGAAAGTGCACACCATGACCGGGGTCGGCCAGCATTTCGTGATCGATGCGATTGCCCGCTACCGCAAGACCCACCCGGACGTGACCTTCGACCTGACCCTGGCCAACCGCGTGCCGGACCTGCTGGACGAGGGCTACGACGTGTCCATCGTGCTCGCCAAGGAGCTGCCCGACTCCGGTTTCGTCTCGCAACGGCTGGGCATCACCTACAGCATCGTCTGCGCTTCGCCCGAGTACGTGAAGGCCAACGGCTGCGCGCGCAAGCCCAGCGAACTGCTCAACCACGCCTGCCTGCGCCTGGTCAGCCCGGTAACGGCCCTGGACAACTGGACCTTCAACGGCCCGGATGGCCAGGAGGCGGTGACCCTGTCCAGCTCGCCGTTCCTGGTGAACTCCGCCGACGCGATGAAAACCGCGATCACCAGCGGCATGGGCGTCGGCGTACTGCCGGTGTACGCGGCCATCGAAGGCCTGCGCAACGGCAGCCTGGTGCGCATGATGCCCGAGTACCGTTCCCAGGAACTGAACCTGTACGCGATCTATCCATCGCGGCAGTACCTGGATGCCAAGATCAAGACCTGGGTCGAGTACCTGCGCGGCTCGCTGCCGGAAATCCTCGCCGCCCACCAGGCCGAGCTGGCCGCCTATGAACTGAGCAGCGTACGCCTGGCGACCTGAGACGGTGGAAGAGCCCAGGATTGTGTGCAGGCTTGAGGGCCCCTTCGCGGGCAAGCCACGCTCCTACAAGGTCCGTGTCGAACCACAAATCCGCAAGCGACTGATGACCTGTAGGAGCCGGCGGTGCAGCGATCCGACTTGCCCGCGAAGGGGCCCTCAAGCCTTACTCGCCCCTACAGCCCCCCGGCGAAAAATGATAGCGTGCTTGCTATCCCCGCCGTTCGATGAGCTTCGCGATGAAAAAAACCGTACTTGCCTTCAGCCGCATCACCCCTGCCATGGTCGAGCAACTGCGCCAGGATTTCGAGGTGATAGTCCCGGATCCCAAGCTTGGCGATCTCAGTGCCCAGTTCGACGAAGCCCTGCCCCATGCCCACGGCCTGATCGGTGTCGGGCGCAAGCTGGGCCGCGCCCAGCTGGAAAACGCCGGCAGGCTCGAAGTGGTTTCCAGTGTCTCGGTCGGCTACGACAACTATGACGTGGCCTACCTCAGCGAACGCGGGATCATGCTCACCAATACCCCCGACGTGCTCACCGAAAGCACCGCCGACGTCGGTTTCGCGCTGCTGATGAGCACCGCTCGCCGGGTGGCCGAGCTGGATGCCTGGACCAAGGCCGGCCAGTGGAAAGCCACCATCGGCCCGGACCTGTTCGGCACCGACGTCTATGGCAAGACACTGGGTATCGTCGGCCTGGGCAATATCGGCGCCGCCGTCGCCCGCCGCGGCCACTTCGGTTTCAACATGCCGATTCTCTACAGCGGCAACAGCCGCAAGACCGAGCTGGAGCAGCAACTGGGGGCCCAGTACCGCAGCCTCGACGCCTTGCTGGCCGAAGCCGACTTCGTGGTGCTGGTGGTGCCGCTCAGCGAGAAGACCCGCCATCTGATTGGCGAGCGTGAGCTGGGCCTGATGAAACCGGGGGCGATCCTGGTGAACATCTCCCGCGGCCCGGTGGTGGACGAGCCGGCACTGATCCAGGCGCTGCAGGCCGGCACCCTGCGCGGTGCCGGGCTGGATGTCTACGAGAAGGAGCCGCTGGCCGAATCGCCCCTGTTCCAGTTGAAGAATGCCGTGACCCTGCCGCATATCGGCTCGGCCACCCATGAAACCCGCGAAGCCATGGCCAACCGGGCGCTGGCCAACCTGCGCAGCGCCCTGCTCGGCGAGCGCCCGCAGGACCTGGTCAACCCGCAGGTCTGGAAAGGCTGAGGCGTTTGCGACCGATCGGCCTCAGGCACTGCCCAAGGCCGATACCCCCTCCTTGAGCAGTGCCCGGATGGTCCAGTACCTGACCCAGACCGAACGCCGCGTGTTGTACTGGAACTGGCTCATCCGGGTACGCCAGAGCAGGCGATACTCGTTGTCTTCCGGATGGCTGTCGTACGCCAGCAGCTTGCCGAAGACCCGTTGAAAATCGGCGTCATGGGCATGAATCAGGAAATTGCTCCAGACATCGTTGCTCACCAGGAACCGCACCAGCGCAGAACTGCCATCCTCGACCGGCATGGCATCCTCCTGGGGCAGGTACTCGGGCAACACCTCGGGCGGCTCCGGCGCAACCTCCTCGGGCAACTCTTCGAGTACCTCACTCAGCAACATCCGTGACGGATCGGTGACCGGTGACTGGGGAGACTGCACGGCAAGCTCCTGGCTCAGCACCTGCGCCTTCATCTCTTCGATCTGTCGTGGGCTGAGCCGTACCGGGCTGGTGCTGAACAGGCCATTGAACTGGTCGGGCAAGGCCAGGTCCCGCGCCAGTGCATCATAGTAGGCCCGATACCAGAAAAGCGGCGACGTATGCCGGACAGTGCTTGCCAGGCGCATGGCCTCCAGGCGGAACTGCCCTCTCAACAGTGTCAGCAAGCGGGACTCGGCGGCCTGAGGCTCCAGCTTCAAGGCCTCGTGGCAATTCACGGCAAACTCCAGGCGGTTGAAAATCTGGTAACTGGTGGACCCCGAATAACGCCAGTGCCCCTCGATCTGAAACAACCGGTTGCACAGGCTCAGGCTCTGCGAGGCCACCTCGAGCACTCGCCAGACCCGCGCACTCAGATCGTTGCGCGCCCCCTGATAGTGCACACTGAAGAAGGTCGGCGGCGAGCTCATGCGCTCGAACAGCAGGAAGAACACGTCCGCCCCCGGCAGATCCCTGAGCTGACGCCACAGTGCGATCCTGTGCGGGGTCTTTTCGCCACCCACCGCCCAACGGTCGATCCCGAACGTGGACGATACCGGCAGGTCCTCAATGCCGAAGTTCACCTGCTGCTCATGCCGTTGCCGGTAGTTGAGAATCGCACTGAGTGCCTGGGAGGACAGTGGATTACCCGACAGATCGGTCCCATGACAGAGCTGATCGTTCCCATTGAACAACTGCACCGGCAGATCGCTGATGGTGTTCATCCGCAGCTCAACCCTCACCAGATCCCTGAGCCCAAGCAATCCGGGGGGCCATTCGTGAATACCGGTGTGACTGAGCCGCAGCACCCGCAAACGCTGCAGGCTGGCAAAATCGGGGAGCACGGCCAGCGGGTTGCCATTGAGATTGAGTTCGAGCAGTTGCGTCAATCCCTCCAGCTCCCGTGCAGTACCCCGGATCAGGCGCACGCGGTTGTTCTCCAGCGACAGCACCTGCAGCTTCTGCAACTGGGAGATACCGTTGGGCAGGCTGCTCAAGCCGCTACGCTCCATGCGCAAGGTGGTCAGCCCGGTGAAGCTTCTCAGGAACCGGCTCAGGTAGCGAACGCCTTCCAGTCCCATGTTGTTCATCGACAGCAGCGTGACATGGCTGAAATCGGCATTCAGCTCCGGCAGATCCTCGACTTCCAGGCCGTCGAGCACCAACACGTAGGACAACGGCGATTGCGCCCCGGTGCTCTGGCGACGCCAGCAGCGCCGGATACGCCGGGCAATCTCCCGACGCGGGACGACCCGGCTATCGACAGAGAAAGACTCGGGCTCATAGAGCAGCGGTGCAGCCACCCAGGCAGCCAGTTCCTTCCTGAGCCGGCGATACTCGGCCTGCAGCCCCTCGACAGCCCGGGTGCGTTCCTCGGTCGTGCGGCCCAGGTCCGCCAGAATGCTGAACAACTGCGCATCGCTACAACCGCGATAGAGCCCCCTGAGCTTTCTGAGCAGGCCGGGCGGATAGCCGCTCGCTCTTGCCCGTCCGGTCAGCGGATAGCCCAGCGTGCCACCGACCAGGCGCACCAGGCGTTGCGGCAGGTGGGCCCAGGGCATGACCGGAGATTGTCCGAGCAGGCGCCTGAGCTGATTGCGATCACTTGCCGCCCTCTGGAACATCACCCTTTTCAGATCCTGCTCGACCGTCTCGCCGAGATGAGCGATCCCCAGAGTGGTACGCCGCAATTGCGGCAAGGCCAGCAGCACGGCGGAAAACGGATCCTCATGAACCGTCGCCAGGCTGCGGGCACCATCGCGCTCCATGGCGAACGATTCATAACCCGCATCGCTCTTGACCAGTATCCGGCGAGTCATGGCCGTATCGACCCCGACACGGGCGATCAACGGACCGGCCGCCGTATCGCGGCGCAACTCGATCCGCAGGCTCGGCTCCCAACCGGGCAAATGTTCGAGCAACTGCAACAGCAACGTATCGTTGACGTCGGTTCTCTCGGTGGGCAGGCACAGGCTCTCGTACAGCCGGCAGACGTCGATCTCGCCACTCAGGTAGCGGGCCTCCTCGGCCAACCCCAGCGGCAGCCGCCGGGACTCGCGAATCAGCCGGCATTCGGACGACTCCGCCTGCTCCAGCATGGCCTGCGCCAGTTCCTCACTCAGTGACGGAAACTGCTCCCGGACAACGCTCACCAAGGGCGCGAGTTCACTGGAGGCCTCAGCACGGGCCGGCGGGCGGGCCAGGCCGAAGTGCCGGCTGACCTCGTCCAGCAGCGGCACCGGCACCTGGTTCTCGAACAGCAGCCGACCGGGCAGGCTGTCCGGCACCCCACTGGTGCCCAGCACCTGGCGGACCAGACTCTCGGAAAGCTCCGGGCCGTCCCCCAGCAGGCGCCGCAGCGCCCGCTCCGCGCTCCAGGCCAACGGCTGCTCGAACTCATGCCACCAGCCGCCGCGCCCATTGTGTTCCAGCAAGGGCCCATAGGCGCCCATGGCCGTCGGGTGCCGCCCCCGCCACTCACCGAACAAACCATCCCACTCGACTTCATGAAAGTCTTCGCCAAGGCGTACCAGCCAACGCCGATCCAGCGTGTACAGCCCTGGCACAGCCGCCACCGCAAGGGGGCTGACCGGAAGCGGGCGCGCATACTGTTCCAGCCGAAGCCCCAGGCTGCCGTCCTCCCGACGCAACGTCAGCAGATAGGCAAAGATGCCGTCGCGCAGCGACTGGATGTCCTGCGGCGAAGACATCCCCAGCAGTCCCTGCTCCCGCGTCGAGAGCGACGCGGCCAGTGCCAGATAGAAACTCTGGCTCGGCACCGACAGGTCGACGTTCGGCTGGTGGCGTGCCTGCAACGTGGAGTAGGTGCCTTGCCCGTATCGACGCAGCGACAACCGGTCCGCCACGGGCAGGGCCGCACTGTCACCCTCGACCCACCTCAGGCCGCTGCCCAGGCGATCATGGAGAAAGTCGTCGGCGATGCATTGCAACCAGGCATCCGTTGACTCATGGAACGAACGCACCTGGCGAATGCCATCCAGCACACGTCCCAGGACGCTGAACTGCTGCTCGCGATCCAGGCTGTAGCGCAGCCGATAAGGCACACGTCGAGCGTCCAGCAACTCCCCGACCTGCGTCGACGACAGCGGATGGTCGCGCAGAAACCGCGCCAGCCTGGGCAACGACAGGTGTGGATACAACAGGCGCAGGGTCACCACCGAATGCGGCATGCCGCCGAGGAATACCGGCAGGTAGCCGATGGCGCCGCTGCTCGAGGCATGGGTACTGGTGCCGGCATCGATCTTCAACCAGCCCGAATACATGCCCAGAGCTTCGAACAGTTCTGCCGAACGTTCACGCGCCATCACGCCGAGTTGAAGACGCACCTCGCCCACCAGCACACGTCGCACCACCGGCTCCATGCCGCCGATCAGTGTCTCACCGGGCAACAGGCCGAGGATCAGGTCGAGCACGCCGGCTTCATGGGCCAGGGTGGTCATCGCCGCGCCGGCCACCCCGGAATGCTCGACGAAACCGCCCTGCGCCAGTTGCCTGATTTTCACCGAGCGACTGAACATGCCCAGGCGCTGGCGCCGGCCATAAACCTGCTGCAGTTCGCCGTTGCTGTCATGAACCCGCAGGCAAAGGTCCTCGGGCCAGAGTGACAAGTGAGGCAAGAGGCAGAACAGCACACGCAGGGACATGGGCGACAGCAGGCCCTGCTCTTCGTCGGCGGCCACGATCCCGGCGATCCCCTGCTCGACCTCGAAACGCTCCAGCGCTTCAACCAGTGCCGGTTGCGGCGATTGCCCCGACCAGACCTGGTCCAGGTGATCGCGGGAAACGCCACTGGTCTCCAGAACCCGCCGCAACTGCTCCGGGGTCCCCCCTTTCAGAGCGACCATGCGCTCGAGCAGGCGGGTATCCGAAAGCGTTCGACTGTCGTCGAGGGACACCGACCAGCGCCGGGACTCGGGATCGTAGGCCATCGGCGGGTGAAATGCCGCAGGGTCGGCCGGGACCGCCCGATAACCCGGCAGGATTTTGTCGTACTGCAGCTCGACCGTCAGTTCCTGATCGTTCTCCCTGGCCTGGCCATACAGCTTGCCACCCTGGCGGCCCAGCCCGTCGCCATCGAACACCGAGGCCAGTTCGAGACGCTTGCGCGCATAAGGAATCAGGCTGTCTTTCCACAGGCGGGTGACCGTGCTCCCACCCGGCACCATGCGGTACCGGTCCAGTTGGGCGAACTCGCTGGCAATGTGTCGCGAAGCCAGGCGCCCGGCATAGCCATGCAAGCCGCCCATCAGCAACAGGCTGCCGATTTCCAGCCCAGCCTGCAGCAGGCTTTCCGGATGGCCCTGCCCGGCCTGCTCGATCCCTTCGTACAGCTCCATCACCAGATTCATGCCCAGGGCAGCCGTGACGATCCGGCCGATACTGCCCAGCCCTCCCGGCACCGGCGTCAGCAACAGGTCGAGCAAATGGTGCATGAAGGTGACCACCCCCTCCTTGACCGCCCGCCAATCCTGTTGCCCCTTGGACACCGCCATCGCCTCGACATTGACGCGAAAACGCCAACTGTAGAACGTGCTCAACGCCTGCTGTGGATCCTGCCCGGTGGGCTGGTAGGCAAACTCCAGGTCATCCAGGGTCCGGACCGGAAACACCCAGTGAAAGGCGTCGTAGAGTTTCCCGGCGGCCCAGTTCAGGCCCTCTGGCTTGTGCTCGGGATCGAGCAGTGGCCAGAGCCGGCCCTGCTGCTCGAAGGACAGCGAGGAGATCAGCCAGCCCAGTTGTCCGCGGGCGTTGTCGACCTGGAGCAGGGCCTTGAACTCATGTTCGAAGGCCGCCTGCGACACGTGGTGACGCAACACCCCGCCCGGCCGTTCGGCACAATAGCTGTACAGCCCGACCACCCCGGGGACCCGGATGATCAGCAACGGCAAATGGAAACGCCCGTGGTCCGAAGGACTCGACGAAAACAGCTGCAGGATCGCCTCCTCGATGGTGAATTCCACCTCGGCGATACGGCCCGGCAGCGAGTCCGGCAGCTTGAGCGACACATGCTCGACCTTCAGCCAGGGCAGGCCGAGTTCCAGCGCATCGCGCAAGGCGTCGAACAGTTCCCGGCTCAGGCCGCTGTTGTTGGCATTGCGTGGCGCGTCATAGAGGTTGAAGCGGAACAGGTCGTGCATGTGCGCGCTGATCGCCCGGCTCAGCCCGGCATCGGGAGCCAGGGCCTTCTCGACCCGCTGGCGCAGGTCGGCGCCCAGGTTCAGTTCCCGGACGATGCGGATGAAATCGTCCACCTCGAGCAGACCGTACTTGCTGACACTCTCTGCCCCCTGGTCATGGCTGATCCAGCGGCCTTTCACTTCAGGGAAGTCGAAGAAGGCGAAGTTCAGGCGTGCGGCGTCCCACAGCGACAGCGTCGCCACCTCCACGACCGTCACGCTACTGGTATCGAGTGCCCGCTTGAAGATCGATGGCAAGCTGCCAGGCGTCTGCGGATCCAGGGCATAGGCGGTGTGCAGATAGGTGGTTTGCGGGTCGAGGTCCAGGCGGCTGATCTGCTTGAGCCACTTGCGCAACTCGCGCAGACCGTTCTGTTCGAACTCGTCGAGCAGACGCCGGCTCTCGGTATCCAGGGCATTTCCGGTCGCGTTCAATGAATGGAAAAGACCGAGCCAGGTGCGCTGCTCCCTCTCGTTCAGCGGGCCCATGGAAGCCTGGAACGTCTGGGTGATATGGTCGAGGACCTGCTGCCGGGCCCAACTGTCACGGGAATGCAGGCCCGGGTTCTGGCGGGCGACGAAGGCGTCGAGCTGCGGGTCGACGCCCGCAGCGATATCGGCTGGGAGTAACGCGGTGGTTGGCGATGGTGGTTCCGGCGGGCTCATTCGGCCTCCCTGGCAAGCGTTGAAAACGCCAGCCTAGAAAACCGCGACGGTCGCCGGGCGTTAGCCGGGTATCACGCCGACCGGGCTCATGCTGTCTTCACCGCCACCGCAGGCCGTGGGGCAGCGGGCTTGCGGAACACCAGCACGTTGCCGGCCATCACCGTCAGCAGCCCGAGCAGTGCCGGGGCACTCCAGTGGTAACCCTCGGCATAGGCCGAGACGTTCAGCGCCACCAGCGGGAACAGCACCGTACAGTACGCGGCCCGTTCCGGCCCCATGCGACCGACCAGGGTCAGGTAGGCGGTGAAACCGATCACCGAGCCCGGAATCACCAGGTACAGCAACGAGCCGATATAGCGGGTGTTCCACTCCATGGCGAAGGGAATGCCGCTGAGCAGGCAGTAGGTGCCGAGCATCGCCGCGCCGTAGAGCATGCCCCAGGCGTTGGTGGTCAGTGGCTTGAGCCCGGCCTTCTGCTGCAGGCTGGAAAGCAGGTTGCCGGCCGAGAAGCACAGGGTACCGAGCAACGCCAGGCCGAGGCCCAGCGCGGTATGCGGGCCGGCGCTGTGCCCGGACAGTTCGGGCCAGAACAGCAGGCCCAGCCCCAGCAGGCCCAGGGCGCCGCCCAGCAGCACGTTACGGGCGATCCGCTGCCTGAGGAATACCCGGGCGTTCAGGGCATTCCACAAGGTCGCGGTGGAAAACACCACCGCCACCAGGCCACTGGGAACCCACTGGCTGGCGGTGAGGAAACACATGAAATTCAGGCAGAACAGGCACAGGCCCTGGGCCAGGCAGATCAGGTGACCCCGCCGGTTCATAGGCTGCAGGCGCCGGCTGAGCAGCAACATGACGAACAGCACCAGCGCCGCCAGGCCGAAGCGATAGACGATCGACACCGGAATCGCCACCACGCCCAGTTGCAGTTTCAAGGCGATCCAGGTGGTACCCCAGATCAGTACGGTGAGCAGATAGAGAAAGAGGTTCATGGTGCGGGCTCCTGAAAGTCCGGCCCAGTCTGCGGCCATGGCGCAGGCTCGCGCTTGCAGAAACTTGCGCTTTTGTCGCGACGGTCATCGCCTGGGGCTGGCAGCCGGCCCGCGAGGGAGTAGCATGCGAGACGTTGGAGAACAGACCATGTCCGCACTGGATACCCTGCAAGTCTTTCAAGCCCTCAACCGCTCGCCCCATTCGCGCCTGGAACACAGCGCCGAGCTGGGCGACGGGCTGGCGGCCGCCATCTGGAGCAACCACCACGATGCCCAGGATTACGAGGCGCCCGGCCATCACACCCTGTCCTGCTACCTCGCCGGTGGCACCGGCACCTTCCGCCGTGGCCGGCCCGAGACCAAGGGCGGCCCGGACAAGCTGTGCATCCTGCCGGCCGAACACCAGTCCGGCTGGGTGATCAACGGCAGCATCCGGCTGGCGCACCTGTACTTCAGCCCGGAGCAGTTCGCCCTCGGTTGCGTCACCCTGCTGGACCGCGAGCCGCGTGAACTGCAGTTGCAGGAGCACACCTTTCTCGAAGACCCGCAGCAGGCCGGCCGCTTTCGCCAACTGATCGGGCTGGACTGGAACGAACCGGCGGAACGCCTGCTCGGCAGCAGCCTGGCCCATGACCTGCTCGATCATGCGCTGCTCAACCAGGTCGGCCTGCGCCAGGGATTGCGGCTCAAGGGCGGGCTGGCCGCGCATCAGCGGCGCCTGCTGGTGGACTACATCGACCACCGGCTGGAACAGCCGTTGAGCCTTGGCGAGCTGGCCGGGTTATGTACATTGTCCGAATATCACTTCGCGCGGATGTTCCGCCACAGCTTCGGCCTGCCGCCCCACCAGTATGTCCTGGCGCGCCGCCTGGCACGGGCGCGGGTGCTGTTGCGCGGCAGTGCCCGGCCACTCGGAGAGATCGCCCTGGCCTGTGGTTTCGCCAGTGCCAGCCACTTCACCAACCGCTTCCGCCAGGTACTGGGGGCCACGCCCGGCCAGTACCGGCAGGCATTTCTGTACTGAAGGTCGAACACTGCTCCCTGGACTGCCCCCACAGGCCAGGGCTCAATCGGTCTTGTTGGCCAGCGCCGTCACCACCTGATTCTCGATGTCCTTGATCGCCCAGCCGCCCACCCGGTAGTTGTTGGTCAACATGGCGAACACCAGCGGTTGTCCGTTGCCGCTGGTGACGTACCCGGCCAGCGACGACACGCCACGCATGCTGCCGGTCTTGGCGTGCACATTGTTCGCCGCCGCCGTGCCGCGCAGACGCTTGCGCAAGGTGCCGCCGACCATCCGCTCGGGGTTGCCGGCCACCGGCAGCGCCGCGTACCAGGCGTTGAACCAGGGCCGGTTGCGCACCGCCAGCAGCAGATCGCTGAGGGTCCGCGCCGACACCTGGTTACGCCGGGACAGGCCGGAACCGTCGAACTGCTGCAAACCGGCCGGCGAGACGCCCTGGCGCTGCAGGAAACCGCTCACCGCCGCCGCGCCCGCCACCGCCGTGCCGCTGTTGGCGGTCTTGCGGCCCATGGCCTTGAGCAGGATTTCCGCCATGTTGTTGTTCGACAGTTTGAGCAACGGCGGCATCAGCTCCGCCAGCACCGGCGACTGGTGCTCCGCCAGCGGCCGGGCCTGGGCTGGCGTGGTCAGTCCCAGCACGCTGCCACCTTCGACGACGATACCGCGCTGGAGCAGCGCGCTACGGAACACGTCGGCCACCAGCCCGGTCGGCTCCCAGACACTCAGCTGCACCACACGCTCGGCGCCCTTGGGCAAGGCCCCGCTGATCTGCAGCAGGTTGCTGCCGGAGGCCCGGCTGACCACCAGCGGACCACCACGCCCGGTGATCGCGCGATTGGCCAGGGTCATGTAGCGGTTCTCTGGAGTGAAACTGACCCGTGGAGGCTGGCGTACACCCGCGGCCCGCACATTGACCAGGATCGAGCCGGCATCGAAGTCGGCATTCGGCGACACGCTCAACGCGGAAATCTGCGCGGCGAAGTACTGCTGCTCATCCGCCGGGTCCCAGTCGAGCCCGAGGCGCTGGCGGTCGAAAGCGGTGTCGTCGAGGATCAGCCGGCCCCGCACCCGGGTGATGCCCTTGCGGGCGAGATCCGCCGCCAGGGCCTGGTAATCCTCCTGACGCATGCTCGGGTCGCCGCTGCCGCGCAGGTACAGGTCGCCGACCAGCAGCCCACCCTGCTGCACGCCGGTGCTCAGCACGGTGGTGGAAAAACGGAAGTCGGCGCCCAGCACGTCCATGGCCGCCGCCGTGGTCACCAGCTTCATGCTCGAAGCCGGCACCAGCCGGCTTTGGGCGTTGTATTCGCAGACCAGACTGCCGCTGCCCGCCTCACGCACCACCAGCGAGGTCACCGCCCCCTGCATGACCGGGCTGCGCAGGGTGTTGTCGAGCCCGGCGCAGAAATTCGAACGTGGCAGCGGCAACGGCAACTGCGCCGCCTGCAGGATAACCGTACGCACCGGCTCGGGTGCTGGCGGCGCCTTGCTGGAACAGGCCCCGAGCAATGCGCAGCAGACGACCACGACGCCCCTGCCGGTGAAACCTTGTAGCCAATTCATCCAATGCCCCAACTTCAATTGACACAGACACAGAAGAGCCGCGCGGCAAGGCGCGGCCCATCACTCAACGAGGCACATAGGAAAAGGTACTTATCGAGTCAACAGAAGGAATTATGCGGTAACAGGGCCCCGGGAATCCATGCAGGATAGCCGGCTTTCCCGGGACATGAAGCGCTCGGACAGCTGCGGTTAAGGTGCCAGAGGGTGAGCCTGCCGGCGATACCCGGCAGGCGAACCGTATACCTGCTCAGAACTCCAGGGTGCTGGACAGCGAGACCTGCCGCGAATCCCCCATGGAGACGAAGACCCGGCTGGCCGCCGAGGTGTAGTAGGTCTTGTCGAACAGGTTCTTCACGTTGAGCTGGAACTTGACCTTCTGCCCTTCGACCTTGGTGTCATAGGTCGCGAAGGCATCGGCCACGGTGTAGCCCGGCAGTTCGAAGGTGTTGGCCGCATCACCGGCACGCTCGCCGACATAACGGGCCCCGGCGCCGACGCGCAGCTGGTCGCCACCGATGATCGTGCCGAAGTCGTACACCGCCGACAACGAGCCGCTGTTCTTCGCCACGTTCTGCAGGTCGTTGCCCTGGAAGTTGGCATCCCGGGTGACCTGGGCATCGGTGTAGGCATAGCTCCCGATCACGCTCCAGCGGTCGCTCAACTGGCCGCTGACATCCATTTCCAGGCCACGGGAACGCACTTCCCCGGCCACGCTGTAGACGTTGGTCGCGCCTTCGGCGACGGTGACCAGCACGTTGCGCTTGTGGATATCGAACAGTGCCGCGGTGGCGGTCACCCGGCCCGGCATGTCGAGCTTGGCGCCCAGTTCCCAGGACTTGGACTCTTCCGGATCGATCGAGCCGTCGAGAACCAGGCGCTGGGTGCCGGTGGTGAACAGCGGGGCAATGGTCGAGTTGGGCTTGAACGACTCGGTGTAACTGCCATAGAACGACAGCTCGTCGGTGTAGCGGTAGACCAGGCCGTAACGTGGCGAGAACTTCTGCCCGTTGGTATTGGTGTTGACCTGGAACGACTGGCCCTTGCCGGCATATTCGTCGAAGGTCTCGAAACGCCCGCCAGCGACCAGGATCCACTGGTCATCGAGGTGGATCGAGTCCTGCAGGAACACGGCATCGCTGCGCAGCAGATCGGTCTGGGCACTGTCCTTGGCGCTGACGGTGGTTCCCTCCACTTCACGCCCATACACCGGATTGAGGTAGTTGAACGCGCGGCGCTGGTTCTGGCGGATCAGCTCGGCCCGGTAGACCTTGCGGTACTCGTCATCCACGCCGAACACCAGGTCATGCTGCAGGCCGACGAGTTGTACCTTGCCTTCGAGGCTGGCGGTGGTGAAGCGGTCGGTGGTCAGTGCGCCCTGGGTGCCGTCCATGCTGCGGGTCAGGGTGCCGTTGGCATTCACCGAAGTGGTACGCACCTGACTGGCGTCATAGGTCTCGCGGTTCCAGCTGTAGCCGAAGTGGGCTTTCCAGTTGTCGTTCAGGTCGTGGTCGACCTCGAAGTGGTAGAGATCGGAACGGCCTTCCATGTCGTTGAACGGCTCGTCCAGGCGGCGGTCGGCCGGAATATTCAGCGGATGGTTGGTCTTCGGGTCGATGGCGGTGCCACGGTCGAACGGGGTCAGGAACTCGCGGTGTTCATAGGCGAACAGGACTTTGGTGTTGTCGCCGAACCAGGCCAGGGACGGTGCGATCAGGGTCTCGCGGTGGGTGCCGAAGTTGCGCCAGTAATCCTCGTCTTCATGATCGACGATCATCCGGTAGGCCAGGTTGCTGTCGCCGATCGCCCCGGTGCTGTCGAGGCTGCCGCCACTGCCGTTCTTGCCCGAGCCATAGGTCGAGCCGCGGATCGTCACCGCATTGTACTGCTCCAGTTGAGGCTTCTTGCTGACCAGGTTGACCACCCCGCCCGGGTCCTGGATGCCGTAGAGCAGCGACGCCGGACCCTTGAGCACTTCGACCCGCTCGGTGGTGGCGTTCAGGGCACGGCCCTGCACCACCGGCATGCTGTCGCGCATGATCGAGCCATTACGATTGTCGCCGAAACCACGGATCATCACCGCGTCCTGGGTGCTGCCGAGGGTGTTGGCCTGGGTGATGCCGCTGATGTTCCTCAACGCATCGTCCAGATTGCGCGGCGTCTGGTCGCGGATGACCTGGGCCGGGACGATGTTGATGGTCTGCGGGATCTCCTGCAGCGAGGCGCTGGAGCGGGCAATCGAGGTGACCTGCGGCGGCTGGTAGCTGGTGCCGCCCCCATCGTTCGGGCGGTTGCCGTTGATGGTGGTGGCGCCGAGGTTCAGCGCACCTTCGGTCGGCAGCGGCTCCAGGGCCAGGGTGTGTTCGTCGGTACGACGGAAGGTGAAACCGGAGTTGCCGAGCAGGCGCTGCATGGCCTGCTCGGCACTCAACTGACCGCTGACCGCCGGGGCCTGCAGGTTGTAGGGCGCCTCATCGGTGTAGACCACGCTCAGGCCGGTGACCCGGCTGAAATCGTTCAGGGCCTGGGGCAGCGGCTTGGCGGCGATGGAAAAGTTGAAGACTGCACTTTGCTGCGTGCTCGCTTCAACCGCCCGGACCACGCTCGACGGCAACAGGGCCAGCCCTGAAACCGCCAGCGCCGAAGCGCCGAGCCACTGTTTGACCGAATTGCCTGCCACCGATTTTGCCTTGGACTTCATGCTGGAGACCCGTGTATAGATAAGCCGTTGATGCGAATGCATCGCACTTTCACCCACTACACGAATGACGTCCGGGTTTACCTCACCTCCTTTTTGAAAATATTTTCAGGGCTCGCAGGGTGATGGCTTGATTATCCGGAGCCGCGGCTGATGCTCAGGTCCAGGCCAGGACACTCAGCGCAACACGATGACCCGCCCCAGCAGACTGTGCTGTTCGAACCCCAGCACGCCCTGCAGCGAATCCAGCACCGCCTGCGGGTCCCGATTGGGGAAACTGCCGCTGATCCGCCGCGCCGCCAGGGCGTCGTTGAACAGCAGGATGCGCCCCGGGTAGTAGCGTCGCAGGTCGTCCACCACCTCGGCCAGCGGCGCCTTCGAGTAGTTCAGCCAGCCCTGGCGCCAGGCCAGTTGCAGATCGCTGTCCACCGTCTGCAGCGGTTGCGCCGCGCCGTCGGCATAGGCCTGCTGCTGGTTGGCGGTCAGCACCTGTTGCGCCGCGCCCTGAGCGGGCGTAACCCCGACCCGCCCGGACAGCACGGTGACCCGCGCGCCCTCGCCCTGCAGGCGGACCTCGAACTGAGTCCCCAGTACCCGCACCTCGCCGCCCCTGGCCTCGACCACGAACGGCTCGCCGGTGTGGCTGACACTGAAGAACGCCGAACCACGACGCAGCCGAACATGCCGCTCGCCGCCGCGCAAATCCACGGCGATGGCACTGTCGGTGTCCAGGGTCACCTCGGAGCGATCGGCCAGGGTCACCGTACGCACCTGCCCCGGCGCCGACACATAATCCGCGCCCAGATCGTCGAGCCAGCGCTGCGGCTGCCAACCGGCGCCGATGGCGATCATCAACAACAGGCAGGCGGCCATTGCCAACGGCCCGGACCAGCGGCGCAAGACGCTACGACGCGGACGGTCCATTTCCCTGAGCAACCCCTGCAGGGCGAAGGCCTCTTCCTGCGCCAGGCGGCTGGCCGGCACCTCACTCAGTTCCCAGAGCACCTGGGCCTGGGCATAGGCCTCGGCATGGGCCGGATCAGCCTGTAACCAACGGCTGAACATCGCCTGCTCGGCGCTGCCGGGCTGGTCGTGCAAGCGGCTCAACCAGACCAGCGCGGCCTGTTCCTGAGCGGGCGTCACCTGGACGCTGGAGCGGTTCATTTCGAGGCATTCCCTGGCGTGCGCGGTATCTGGGGATCACGAAGGCTGGCCTTGCAGGCTTCGAGGGCGCGCATCATATGTTTTTCCACGGCACTTTGGGACAACCCCATGGCCCGGGCGATCTCGGCGTACTTGCGCCCATGGATGCGGTTCAGCAGGAAAATCTGCCGCGTGCGCTCCGGCAGCGCCCGCAACGCCGCTTCGACATGCCGCAGGTCATTGCCGGCTTCCAAGGCCGCCTCGGGCTCGTGGCTCTCGGTGGGCTGCTCGGGCAACCAGCCTTCATTGACTCGCACCCGGGCCCCCTCGCTGCGCAGATGATCGATGGCAATGTTGCCGGCACAGCGCAGCAGGTAGGTGCTCAACTCCTCCACCTGCACCAGCGGCCGGCGCCAGAAGCGCAGGAACAGGTCCTGCACCAGGTCGGCCGCCGTCGCCCGACAGCCGACGCGGCGGCTGACCAGGGCTTCCATCTGC
This sequence comes from Pseudomonas sp. Tof1, assembly GCF_055390395.1. NCBI lineage: Bacteria > Pseudomonadati > Pseudomonadota > Gammaproteobacteria > Pseudomonadales > Pseudomonadaceae > Pseudomonas > Pseudomonas sp. Tof1. The sequence continues at coordinate 5,840,586 of NZ_AP024344.1, forward strand.
GAACGCTGGGAGAGGAATACCCGCAGGAAATGCGCGCGCCCGGCACTGCTTTCCAGGTCATTGCCTTGTGGCGATTCGGGTGGCGTCAGCATCAGGTTCAAGCCAGCACTCGCGCAGCCGCCGGGCGGGACACCAGGCCCTGCGGCGCCGCGTTCACCTGCGAATAGGCAAGCAGACCATAGGAAACCGACAGCCCATCAGCGCTGCTATTCATGGACCAACCTGGGAAAAGAGGAAGAAGCGAGAGACGACAACGGGGAAGTCTCCGATGAGTCGCGACAAATGGTCAGGCAATACTAATGATAAATATTCTCATACGCAAAGGTACCAAACGAATATTTCATTGATCATCGACGACACCGCGATGGGGATTACGCCAGGCAAAAAAAAGGGGCCTGCAAATGCAGGCCCTTTTCTTCAGCGCTGACGGTCAGCCATTGGCGGCCAGGCGTACGCGCTCTTTCTCTTCGAACTCCTCTTCCAGAAGGGCATCACCCAGGTCGCGGCGCTCGCCCCTGACGATGGTGGCGCGCTTGGCCGCCAGTTTGCCGAACAGGTGTTCCAGTGCATGCTCCAGTTTGCTGGACGCGCCGTCGATCGCCTGTTCCAGCGTATCGGCCTTATGGGTGACGGAAATCGGTTGGCGGCCTTTTGGCCGGGCTTCGATCTGGCAACGAATATCGTGGGGGCCGGGCTTGTCGCCGTTCTCATCCCCGAGGTGGACTTCGACCCGGGTCAGGTCGTCTTCGTAGCGTTCGAGCGTGCTCTCAACGGTCGTACGGACCCACTCCTCCAGTCGTTTGCTGCTTTGAATATGGTTATCACTATTGACTTGGATTTGCATAGTTCTTCCCTTATTTCAGCTAGCTCGCAAGAGGTTCGCCGCACCGCTGGAGGCAGTGCGAAACATAGCCTCTTGTCTACAGAGTTGGGCAGCTGGAAAAACAATTCAAGCCCTTTGAAAAGATAAATATTTTTCGACAAAAAAAGCCGGACAAGCCGCAAAAGCACTGGTATGGTCGGGAATTGGGTCAGGCCTTAGCATCTGAAATTTCCCGACACAACGTCAGCTGAAAATCCCCACCGAATCGACCTCCCCGCTCATGGCGAACGCCCCGCCCGCGATCCGGCACAGGGCTTGCTTTGTCATTCTCCAGTTCGACGGTTCCGGCATGAAGCCAGGACCACGGATGGCCAGTGGTCCGGAATAACGAACCAATCCGGTTTCCACGTAGTCAATGCCTGCATGTTCCGATCAGAACGGTGAAAACCATGGACAATCCCTTCCAGTTGATCAACGACGCCTTCCAGCCCGAGTACCGGGTCAACCTGAGCCTGCAGGGCCTGGATGGCAGCATCCTGCTGACTCTGTCCAATGCCGACGGCGTGGTCGCCAAGCGGATGATCAGCCCGGCGCAACGCAACGACCCGCAGCGCCTGAAACGCCTGATACAGAGCGTGCAGTTCGGCATCGCCATCGAGCAGGGCCACAGCGCCCTGGAGATTCTCACGGCCATGACCGATGACGACAATCTCAAGCTGCTGGCCCGCCCTGCCAGGCTTCCCCGGCCGGAGCTCGGCTACCTGGCGATCTAGACCAATTGCAGCCCATTGGGGCGCGCGCCGGGGAAAACGACCTGCAACTGCGCAGCGGACATTCCCCAGGTCCGCCCCAGCAGCCCACCCAGCAGGTCACGGTAGTTGTTGAGCACCGGATAGTCGCGGTTCTGCAGCAGGCCGGCCGCGTTCACCGCCACCTGCTCACCGGCGATCCGCCCGCCCCGCAAGCTGCCGCCCAGCACCCAATACACCGTGCCGTGCCCGTGGTCGGTGCCGCGGTTGCCGTTCTCGCGAAAGGTTCGGCCAAACTCCGAAACCACCACCACCGTGGTGTCTTTCCACTGCTCGCCCATGGCCTCGGCAAACGCGGCCAGGCCCTGGCCGAGGTTGGCCAGGTTGTTCGACAGTTGCCCCTGGACGCCCCCCTGATTGACATGGGTATCCCAGCCGCCGACATCGACGAAACCCAGGCGGTACTGATCGCGCAACAGGGTGGCGATGCGCCGGGTTTCGGCGGCGAAGTTGCGGGCCGTCGGTGCGCCGCGCCCGGCCTTCTGCATTTCCTCCTGCAACTCTCGGGAAACCTGCTGGCGCAGTTCCAGGCCGTCGGCGACCGACGCCGCCAGCGGCGTGCCCTGGTACATCGAGGCGAGAATGTTCGACTGGCGCTCATCGAACACCGGGCTGGACAGCCCACGCAGCGACAGGTTGGGGATATCCCGGCCGCCCTGGAAGCTCGCCGGCAGGGCGTCGGTGAAGGCGATCGGCGCGCTGCCGGGGACGGCGCCCGCCAGGCGGGCGAGGAAGCCCGACCGGTAATGGGCCTGCTGCCCGGCCGGCTGCCCGGCCTCGATATTGTCCTGGGTCTCGAAATGGCTGCGGGACAGGTCGTCGGTCCCGGCGAACGGCACAAAGGCGATCTGCTTGCGCTGCCACAGCGGATAGATCGAATCCCGCAGCACCGGGTTCAGGCCCCAGTGGCCATCCAGGGCGATGGCGCTGTCGGCGTTGTGGGCATCCGGGCGGGCAATCGCCAGACTCGGACGCGACTCGTAGTAGAAGTCGCTGGCGTAGGGCACCAGCAGGTTGTTGCAATCGTAGCCACCGCGCAGGAACACCAGCAGAAAACGCGGGGCCGACGCGGGGGCGGCGAACAGCCGGGTGGAAAACGACAGGCCCGGCAGCGTCACCGCGCCTGCCGCACAGGCCAGCAGAAAGTCTCGACGATTCATCAGGGCACCTAGCGATGGTTGAAGTCGGGGGAGGACAGCAGAAAGGTGTTCCACTCCTGCGGCGACCGGGCCTGATTCAGCGCCCCAAGGGTGGCCGCCGACAGATGCGGCTCAATGGCGTCGTAGTACAGCGGCGTGGTGATCAGCGGGAATCCGGCACCGATGCTCTGGCTGCCCTCGGGCGTGAACAGCCGATTGCTGCCCGCGCCAATGGCCCGGGCGATTTCAAAGCGCTTTGACATCTGCCCGGAACTGGCCCAGCCGGCCGCATCGAGCGGCCAGCCATCGGGCGTCAGACGGCCGAACAACGGCTCGCCCAGCTGGTTCAGCCAGTTGAGCAGCGGACGCGGGTTGGCGATCGGTTTGCCGTCGTAGGCCAGGCGTACGGCCGAGACCAGGAACTGCATCGGATCCTTGAATTTCCTGCCGGCGCTGTGCTGCAGCTCCGGCGACTCGAACAGCGTGCCCATGACCTGGGCGATATCGCCGTCGGTGCGCTGAAAGGTGGCGCTCATGCGATCGACCAGGGCCTGCGGTGGCTGATCGGCGACGAAGTATTCGGCCAGCTTGCGCGAGATGAAGCGGGCACAGGCCGGCTGCCGGGTGATCAACTCCACCGCGCGGGTGATCTCGTCGAAGCCGCTGCCGGCTATCGGCTGGCCCAGCAGCACCTTGTCGCTGAAGTCATGCCGGTTGGGGTTGAACTGGAACAGGCCGTCGCGCACCACCAGCGGCGCGACCCGCGGGCCGAACTTCTGCACCCGGCCATCCAGCGGCAGCACCCCGGCACCGGTGAGGATCAGCGCCAGTTGCTGGACATCCTGCTGGGTATAGCCGGAGCCGACACCCAGGGTGTGCAGCTCCATCAGTTCACGGGCGTAGTTCTCGTTGACCTTGCCCCGGGCGTTCTGCGCATTGTCCAGGTATTCCAGCATGGCCGGGCTCTTGAGCGTCGCCAATACCAGATCCTTGAACTTGCCCAGCGCGTGGGGGCGGATCACCCGTTCCTCGTAGTCGGCCACCATCAGCCGCACCAAGCCCTTGCCGGCGAAGACGCTGAAGTGGTTGAGCCAGAACCACACCAGCTGTTCCTGGAGCGGGTTGCTGCCGTAGACCGCCCGCAGCAGGACGATCTGCCGGGCCTGGTCGGCGGCGTCGTTGGCCTGTCGCTGCAAGGACTTCTTCGCCTCGGCCTGGGGATCGCCCGTGGGCATCGCCTTGACCTGCTCCTGGGCCTGCCGGAAGGCCAGCAGGGTCGCCTGCAACGGGGTCGCCAGGATCGGATAGGCCTGCAACTGGGCCTCGATGGCGGGCGGCAACGAATCGTGGAGACGATCGTTCAGTTGCGCCTGCAACAGCCCGGTACGGCCCATGGCCCGGAAGCGGGCGACATTGGCTGCATCCAGGTCGAAACCGTCACGCCGCAGCCAGGCCGCATCAGCCGGGCTCAGGGGCGCGGCCGCCGCCATGGCGGCCACGGGGCAGAAAAGAGAGACGAGCAGCCAGCAGCACAGAGGTCGAAAAACAGCACGGGCAAGCGACATGCGGGAGATTTCCTTGCAGGGAAAATATTGTCCACGACAGGACCAGTGTCCATCCGCCTGCCTGTATGAAACCTGACGGCCCCTCACTCATCGGGCCGCCTGAGGCGCCTGACCACGCCCCTTTCATCCCACCCGACAAACGGCAGCCGACACGGAACAAAGCGCCTTCGGGTTCAGCCAACGGACAGACACACACTGTTACAACCTATTCAACGGCCGAACCTGAAAATTCCGTCGTTCACTACAGACACGCCATGCCAGGAAGAGTCCGAGGAGGTCTGATGTTTTTTCGTTATGCCGTGTTGGCCATCGCTGTGGTCGCCGCAGCGGGCTGTGTGCAGGAACGGGTGGTACGTGAACGCCCGGTGATCGTCGAGCGTCCTGCGCCGGTCAGGTACGTCGAGGTGGTGGCGCCACAACCGCCACCGCAGGAAGTCATCGAAGTCGAGCCGGCCTACCGTCCGGGCTTCATCTGGGCCCGCGGCTACTGGCATTGGGATGGTCGCCGCTATGTGGCGGTGCACGGCCACTGGGAGCCGGTGCGACCCGGCTACCGCTACGTGCACCCGCACTGGGAGCAGCGTGGGGATGGCTGGCACCTGCGGGCCGGGATGTGGATCAACTGACCCACGGGAGCGTTCCTGGAAGGCGGGCTCAGAGCTCGCCTTTTTCCACTTCAGGATGTTCGGCCGAACCCTCGCCGACCTTGCGCTGCGGGTGCTCGATCTTCACCGAGGGGAACTGCGACGAGGCGTAACGCACCACCAGGATCGCGAACGCCAGCAGCAGGATCGCCCCGGACACGTAGACCACGCCCATGTCCGGTGGGTTGTGGTGCGACACATTGGAGATCAGCAGGCGGGTCAGCGCGGTGATCGCCACGTAGATCAGGAAGCGCACCGGCATGTGGTTGGTCTTGAAGTAGATCCCGACCATCGCGCCCAGCTCGAGGTAGATGAACAACAGGAGGATGTCATCGATCTTGATGTGCCCCTCCTCGATCATCAGCAGGAACTCCATCACGGCCGCCCAGGCCGTGACCCCACCGATGGCGAACAGTGCCAGGTAATGGAAGGACTCGACGAACAGATTGCCCAGGGACTCGGCCACCTGATGCACGTTTTGCCGCAGTTTCTCGGCCCAATTGATTTTCACGGTGCACGTCCTTAGATCGGCTCGATCGGATGATGCGGGTTGAAGGTGACTGTTTCACTGCACGTAAAAGCCATGCAGAAAAAAGGCCAGGGGCTGGAGTGAGATGGTGACCGCGGCCTTCGAGGCACGTGCCCCCGGCCTATGACGGCGGCTTTGCCCGCGACCGGAAGCCGCACCCCCTGACAAAACCCGAAACAGGTCTACATTAAAAAGCCACTATCCAAACCTCGAGGATTCGCATATCCTCTCAACTGTATATAAATACAGTAATCGCACAAGACAACCTATCGAGAAGGCATGTGAGGTGGTAAATGGCCGTCGAAGTGGTATACCGCAGCAGCCGAGATCTGGAGCGTTTGTTCATGGATAAAGCCGAAGCTGACCGTCATGACAAGATGCTCGAACTGGCCGAATTGCTGGCTGAAGTCCTGCAGAAGGCCGTGCCTTCGCTGAACGAGCAACAGGTGGAAGAAGTCGGCATCTACATGGCGAAGAACCGCGATGTATTCGCCAAGGCCTTCAAGAGCCAGCCGGACGCCCTGTCCGAACTGCTCTCGGCCCCGGCAGACGCCGAGTAACCCGGGACCTCAGCGGTACAGCAGGCGTTCCGCCAGCTCGTCCGCGACCCGCGCTGGCGAGCGTTTTTCCGCCTGGGCATGGGCAAAGACCTCGGTCAGCCGCGCACCGATTCGTGACAGGTGCGCGGTGATGTCCGACAGCTCCCCCCCGTGGTGCCTGAGCGCCACATAGATCAACCCTCCGGAGTTGATCACGTAATCCGGCGCATAGAGGATCCCGCGCTTTTCCAACTGGTCGGCGACGCTCAGGTTGGTCAATTGCGTGTTGGCGGAACCGGCGACAGCCGCACAACGCAACTGCATCACGCTCTGGCTGGTCAGGACGTTGCCCAGGCCGCAAGGCGCGAAGATATCGCAGGGTGTGCTGATCAACGCCTCGGTCGCGACCGGGTGGGCGCCCAACTGCTCCATCGCCAACTGCACCTTGCCCGGGTCGTTGTCACTGACCAGCAACTCCGCCCCCACCGCGTGCAGTTGTTCGGCCAGGGCATAACCGACATTGCCCAGCCCCTGGACCGCCACGCGCAGGCCTTCGAGATTGTCGCTGCCCAGGCGCGCCATGGCCGTGGCACGGATGCCGGCGAATACCCCCAGGGCCGCGTAAGGCGAAGGGTCGCCCGCGCTGGTGGTGCTGGTGACATGCCGGGTGTACTGGGCGATGCAATCCATGTCGGCCGTTGAAGTGCCGCTGTCAATCGCCGTGATGTAGCGGCCATCGAGCTGTTCGATACAGCGGCCGAAGGCCTCGAACAGCGCGGCCCGGCTCTCGACATGGGCAGGCCGGACGATCACCGCCTTGCCACCGCCCACCGGGAGGCCGGCGAGAGCCGCCTTGTAGCTCATGCCCTGGGCCAGGCGGATGGCGTCGGTCATGGCGGATTCGTCGTCAGGGTAGGCCAGGTAACGACAACCACCCAGGGCAGGCCCCAGGCGACGGTTATGGATGGCGATCACCGCCTTCAACCCGGTCACCGGGTCGACGCTGAGGTGCAGCGATTCAAGGCGAGTGCTTTGCATGAGAGCAAACATCGAATAGCCCCCCTGATCACTTCTTGTACACAGCGAGTATAGGCCTGCCCGCAAAGAATGCCGAAGTACCGGGGAATAAGCCGGCCAGCATTGCAGGCTTTATGACATAACCCGCCGGGGTGCCCAAACCACTGGACGAAACCCCGCCGCAGCGCTAAAACAGAGCATCTGCCGGAGATTTCGATGAACCCCCGCCAAGCTTTTTTTGCCTGTCTGGAGCGTACGCCGCCCGCGGTGTTCGAAGCGGCGTTGTGGATCGCCGCCGAGCATGATTCCAAGGTGCAGCCCGAAAGCCTGCTGCGCGATTTCAAGGATCTGCAACAGCGGGTCAGCGCGGGGCTGCCACTGCTGCCGGTCAGCGAGCTGGCGCAACCGCTGCTGCGGCGCATGAACGAGCTGGGTTTCCAGCAGGACGAGTTCACCCCGCTACGCCCCCATGCCGCCCTGCTCGACAAGGTCCTGCAACGTCGTCGCGGACAACCGCTGGTGCTGGCACTGATTGCCCTGGAGCTGGCGCGAGGCCTGGAGATTCCGCTGGTGGGGGTCAACTTTCCCGGGCACTTCCTGCTGCGGGTACCGGGCGCGGACCACCTGCTCGATCCCTGCGGCGGCCGCCGTCTCTACCCCAACGATTGCCGTGAGTTGCTCAGCCGCCAGTACGGCCCGACCCTGCTCCTGAGTGCCGAACACATGCAGACGGCGTCACCGGTGGACATGCTCCAGCGCCTGTCGCGCAACCTGCGGCAACTGCACCTGGCCAACGATGACTTCCTCGCCGGCCTGCGCGATGCCGAACGGGTCCTGGAACTGGGCCAGGGCAACGCCAGCGACTACCTGGCCCGTGCCAGCCTGTACCAGAAACTCGACTGTCCGCGGGCCGAACGCTATGACCTGGAACGCGCCCTGCTGCTCAGCGACGACCCGATCCAGCGCCTGCGCCTGACCGAACGCCTTGGGCGCATGCCGCCCGATACCGTCGTGCATTAGCAGGACACCGGGTACGGATCAATCGCGGTCATCGAGCATTCGCGGACAACCATCAGATTCAGCATTTCATTTTTTGGCTTTATTGAAATGCACTCCTCTCATCGCTATGCTCATTTCAAATGAGAGTTTTCTTGAAATGAATCTGATCAAGGCTCCACCACCGACTCTTCTCAGTCCCTATGCAACCATCATCGAAAAGCATATGGGGATGCTCGAGGTGTATCTGGAACTCGCACAGGCAGTCGATGCCAGGGGGCGCTACCGGCATTTCGACGAACTGCGTTATCGCTGGCCCAAGGCGGTGGACCCGCAACTGGCCTGGGCTGTCGTCAAGGTAGAACGCAAGAAACAACAAAGGGCCGTGCTCTCGCTAGGCGATCCGTTACTTCCTTGCCCCCTGTTCTATACACCAGCGATGCATATCGCCATTTCCGCCTGTGACCAGCACACGACTAATGCTGCCCTGGAATGGATGTGTTCGAAAATTGGCGAGGAAAAACACCTGCAATACCTGCTCAAGGATCTGGTTGAAGACGAAGCGATCAGCAGCAGCCAGCTGGAAGGTGCAGCCACCACCACAAGGGCGGCCAAGGAACTGTTGAAGCGGGCTCGGGGCCCGAGAACACCTGATGAAAAAATGATCATCGGCAACTTCAAGATGATGAAACTGGCTTGGGAATGCAGGGACCGTGAACTCTCGCTGGAACTGATCACCGAGCTGCATCAGGTGGGGGTCGAAGGCATCGACGACCAACACTATCACCCCGGTGCCCTGAGGGATGACGACAGTATCGTCATCGAGGATGGCAGGGGCGATGTGGTCCACCAACCGCCTCCCGCAGAAAATCTCGTCGCACGCCTTCGTCAGATCTGCGAATGGATCAATACCAGCCATTCGGACATGAGCAACCTCAGCTACATCCACCCGCTCATGAAGGCGATCATTCTTCACTTCGCGATAGGGTTCGAGCACCCGTTCCATGATGGTAACGGCCGCGTCGCCCGCTCGCTGTTCTACTGGTATCTGTTCAAAAGGGGGTTTGGCGCGTTCCGTTACATCGCCATCAGCACCTTGCTGAAATCGGCGCCCATACAATATGGAAAGAGCTACCTGTACACGGAAACGGATGACATGGACCTGACTTACTTCGTTGACTATCAGTGCCGTGTCATCACCCGTGCCATAGGAGAGTTCAAGAAAACTTACGACGCCACTGTCGAGTCGATGAACCGATTCAGTACATTCCTGTACGAATCCGGCCTCTACGCGAAGCTTTCGGAAAAACAGCGGGTCGTGTTCAATGTCGCAAAATCCGGTGTGGCGCAACAATTCACCGTCACTGGCGTGAAAGACAATCTCGGTTGCGCCTACAACACGGCGGCGGCGGTATTGAACGGTCTCGTCGAGCTGAATCTGTTCAGGAAGCGCAAGGTGGGCAATGAATGGATCTATGAAATGATCGAGGCGACAGCCATCCAGAAAAACTGGAAGGCATGAAGCAGGCCCCGATCAGGAACATCGAGGCCCACTCATGGCGTTCCTCAGGCCGGAGTATCCGGCTGATTGGCCGGGTGAGCCTGGATGAACGCCGGATGCTGCTGTGCCAGCGCCGCGACCCGGCGGATACGCGGATAGGCCTCCAGCGGCACCTTGAAGCGCTCGGCTGCGTACAGTTGCGCAATCAGGTAGACGTCCGCCAATCCCGGCTCATTGCCAAAGCAGTAGCCTGTCTCGCCAATCAACTGCTCGACGGCGGCCAGCCCCTGGGTGATCCAGTGCCCGATCCACTCCTGAACTTTCTGCTCATCATGCCCCCACTGGCGCAGCAGGTTGAGCACGCTGACGTTGTGCAGCGGATGGATGTCGCAGCCGATCAACGCCGCCACCGCCCGCTCCTGGGCCCGGGTCGCCAGGTCGCGGGATAACAGCGGCACCTGTGGATAACGCTCCTCCAGAAACTCGATGATCGCCGACGACTGGGTCAGCAGGTGCCCGGCATCGGTGCGCAATGCCGGCACCCGCCCCTGCGGGTTGAGTGCCAGGTACGCCGGCTGGCGGTGTTCACCGCCCCCCGGCGCGATCAGGTTGACCGGTTGCGCGTGATAGTCCAGGCCCTTGAGCGCCAGGGCGATCCGCACCCGGTAGGACGAGGTCGAGCGGTAGTACGTGTAAAGCTCCATGGCTCGCTCCTCTCAACGCGCCGGCAGGATCCTGCCACGGCATTCGCCGAAGCCGATCGACGCAAAGCCTTCGCGGTGGCAGCGAGCACGCAGGATGATTTCGTCGCCATCCTCGAGGAACCGGCGCACTTCGCCCGACGGCAGCTCCACCACTTTCTTGCCGCCCTCGGTGATTTCCAGCAGGCTGCCGAACTGGCCGGCCTCGGGGCCGGACAGGGTGCCGGAGCCGAACAGGTCGCCGGGCTGCAACTGGCAGCCGTTGACACTGTGATGCGCAACCATCTGCGCCACGGTCCAGTACATGTGCAGGGTGTTGCTCAAGGCCAGGCGCAAGGGTGGCAACTGCTGCTCGCGCATCGCCTCGGTTTGCAGCAGCACTTCCAACTCGATATCGAGGGCACCGGTTTCCTGGTCCCGCGGGTCGAGCAGGTACGGCAGCGGCTGCGGATCACCCTCGGGACGCGCCGGCTGGGCCTTGCGAAACGGCTCCAGGGCCTCGGCGGTGACGACCCAGGGCGAGATGCTGGTGACGAAACTCTTGGACAGGAACGGCCCCAGCGGCTGGTACTCCCAGGCCTGCACGTCACGCGCCGACCAGTCGTTGAGCAGACAGAAGCCGGCAATATGCTCCGCGGCGTCGGCGATGGCGATCGAGTCGCCCATGGCATTGCCCTGGCCGATCCAGATCCCCAGCTCCAGCTCGTAGTCCAGCCGGGCGCAAGGTCCGAACACCGGTTCGCTCTGCCCGGCAGGAAGGGTCTGACCCTTGGGCCGACGTACCTCGGTACCGGATGGACGTACGGTCGAGGCCCGGCCGTGGTAGCCGATCGGCACATGCTTGTAGTTGGGCAGCAGCGGGTTGTCGGGGCGGAACAGCTTGCCGACATTCTGCGCGTGCTGGATACCGACGTAGAAATCGGTGTAATCGCCGATCTTCGCCGGCACGTGCATGACACAGTCCGCCGCCAGCGGCAGCAGCTTCGCCCCTTCGGCTTCGATCCGGCCCCGCAGGCTGCTGTTTTCCCCGAGCAGTTCCAGCAGGCGCTGGCGCAGGGCCTGGCGGGCACTGCGGCCGAGTTCGAAGAAGGCGTTCAGTTGACCGCCACGGGTGGCTTCGACCGCGGCCTTGGCCGCACCGTCGAACAGGCCGGCTTCCAGCGCCGCCTGCAGGTCGAAGATATGCTCGCCGATCGCCACGCCGCTGCGTGGGGCCGAGCCCTTATGGCTGAAGATGCCCAGTGGCAGGTTCTGCAACGGGAAGTCGGCATGCCCGTTGGCGGATGCGACCCAGCTGCGCGCAAGGTTGGGTTGAGTCATGGGTTATCTCCGATCCGGGGTGAAGGTGTTGGGCAGGCTTGCCCAGCAGGCGTCGTAATTGTTCTGCAACTGTGGGCAGTCGAGGGCGAAGCGGCTCGGACGCAGTACCTGGCTGGTCTCGAACATGAAGGCCATGGTGTTGTCGATCTTGCTCGGCGCCAGCTCGGCGGCGATCGCCTTGCTGCAGGTCTCGCCGTCCGGCCCATGGGCGCTCATGCAACTGTGCAGGGACGCGCCGCCGGGCAGGAAACCTTCGGCCTTGGCATCGTAGGCGCCCTGGATCAGCCCCATGAATTCGTTCATCAGGTTGCGGTGGAACCACGGCGGACGGAAGGTGTTCTCCGCCACCATCCAGCGCGGCGGGAAGATCACGAAGTCGAGGTTGGCCATGCCCGGCACGCTGGTCGGCGAGGTCAGCACGGTGAAGATCGACGGGTCCGGGTGATCGAAGCTGACCGTGCCGATGGTGTTGAAGCGCCGCAGGTCGTATTTGTACGGCACGTTGTTGCCATGCCAGGCGACCACGTTCAGTGGCGAATGATCCAGCTCGCAGCCCCACAGCTCGCCGAGGAATTTCTGCACCAGGGTGGTCGGCTGCCGGCGGTCCTCGTAATGGGCCACGGGCGCGAGGAAATCGCGTGGGTTGGCCAGGCCGTTGCTGCCGATGGGTCCCAGGTCCGGCAGGCGCAACGGCGCGCCGTGGTTCTCGGCGACATAACCACGAGCCGTTGCATCGAGCAGTTCGATGCGGAATTTCAGGCCACGGGGCAGCACGGCGATTTCCAGCGGTTCGAGTTCCAGCACCCCCAGCTCGGTGGCGATGCGCAGGCGCCCCTGTTCGGGTACCAGCAGCAGTTCGCCGTCGGCGTTGAAGAACACCCGCTCCATCGAGCGGTTGGCGCGATAGCCGTAGACGCTGATGCCGGCCGGTTTATCCGCTGCCGAGTTGGCGACCATGCTCACCAGGCCATCGATGAAATCCGTGGGTTGCTCCGGAATCGGCAACGGGTTCCAGCGCAGGCGATTGGGCGTGACCTCGCCCAGAGGGCCGCCGGCCAGCTGTCGCTCCAGCTTGGCGAACGCCGGATGGTTGGCCGAGGGCTGTATGCGATACAGCCAGGTGCGCCGGGCTTCGCTGCGGGCCATGGTGAACGCGGTGCCGGACAGCAGCTCGGTGTAGAGCCCGTAAGGGGCTTTCTGCGGCGAGTTCTGGCCGACCGGCAGCGCGCCGGGCAGCGCCTCGCTGCTGAATTCGTTACCGAAGCCGGACTGGTAGGCCAGCGTCGTGGAGTCGAGGTTCATGGAGCCTCCTGGTGGAGTGGACCCGTGCCGGCTCCCCCAATCACGGACAGGCAGCAAGGTCGGTTGTTTTTATTGGATCGAAATTTATGAATTGCGTAATTCGATTATGCAAAACGTAATTTGATTGCCTGTGCTCGTCAAGCTATAAAGACGCCCATTCGTCCCGGGATCACATCGCCTCCATGGAAAAGCCGCGCAGCAGCGACAGCAACGCCAAACAGAAAGTCCGCTCGGCCGAGGTCGGCACCGATATCCTCAAGGCCCTCGCCGAGCTGTCGCCCAGCACCTCGCTGTCGCGCCTGGCCGAGCATGTGCAGATGCCGGCGAGCAAGGTGCACCGCTACCTGCAGGCGCTGATCGCCAGCGGTTTCGCCGAACAGAACGTCGCCACCAATCACTATGGCCTCGGTCGCGAGGCGTTGCGGGTCGGTCTCGCGGCGCTGAACGGCATGGATGTGCTGCAGGTGGCGGCGATGCCCCTGGCGGAGCTGCGCGATGACCTGAATGAAAGCTGCTTCCTGGCGGTCTGGGGCAATCACGGGGCGACCGTGGTGCATATCGAGCCGGCGGTGCGTGCGGTGACCGTGGTCACGCAGTTGGGCTCGGTGTTGCCGCTGCTCAGTTCATCCACCGGCCTGGTGTTCAACGCCTTCCTGCCGGATCGCGAGACCGTCGACCTGCGCGAGGCCGAGCTCAAGGCCGGCCACCCGCATCCCCTGGCCGATGCCGCCACCTACGCCGCGACCTGCGAACAGATCCGCCAGCGTGGGCTGCACTTCGTCCATGGCCTGCTGATGCCGGGGGTCGATGCGTTGTCGGCACCGGTGTTCAATGCCCTGGGCCAGGTGGTGGCGGTGCTGACGGTGGTGGGCCCGACGTCGCTGTTCCATGCCGATGAAAACGGCCCGGCGGCCAAGCGCCTGCTGGCGGCCAGCGAGGCGATCAGTTGGCGGATGGGCTACCAGAAAAGCCCGTGACTGTGGGAGCCGGATTTATCCGCGAATAGGCCCTTGGGACTGCCAAAGGCTTCGCGGATACATCCGGCTCCCACAGGCTAGCGCTTGCGCAGCTGAGCCCAACGCCCACGACATCAGCCTTGTCCTAGCCCATCAGGCCCAGCGCCTTGGCCTTGGCCACCGCCTGGGTGCGGCGCTCGACACCGAGCTTGCTGTGGATCCTGCGGGCATGGGTCTTCACCGTGTGCAGCGAGATGAACAACTGGTCGGCAATCTGCAGGTTGGAACTGCCCTGGGCGATCAGCCTGAGCACTTCCAGTTCGCGCTGGCTCAACGGGTTGTCGCCGCTGGCCACCAGTTCCTCCTCGACCCCCAGCGCCGCCAGCAGGCCCGGTTGACGCAGGCGCAGTTCGCGCAGCGCCTGTTGCAGATTGCAGCGACCGACCAGTGCCAGGCCCTCGCCGAGATGAGTCCGGGCCAGGCTTACCTGCCCCTGCAGGAACGCCACCTCCGCCAGGGCCAGGCGAATCTCCGTCTCGATGCCCTGCATGCCCCGGTGCTGGGCCTGCTCCAGTTGCCGGGCCAGCGACTCCAGCGCCGCACAAGGCTTGTGCTGGTAGACCTGGGCCAGCACCAGCAGATACTCGAGCCGTGGAATCAGCTCCAGGGTGGCCGGCGGCGCCTGTACCGCGTTCGGCCCGCGATAGTGGCGCAGCACCCGGGTCAGCGCTTCATCCGCCAGTTCGGGACGTCCCTGCTGTAACCAGAAATGGCTGCTGATCATCAGCAGCACCGCCCGGTATACCGTGTCGGGAATATGCCGCTGCTGCATCAGCCGCTCGGCATCGCGCAAGCGTACGAAGGCCTGGGGATAATTACCCTGGTTGGCGTCCAGCAACGCCAGCCCGAGAAAGCCGTAGAGCCCCCGTTTATCGTGGCAACGCAGGCATTCATCGAGCCCGGTCCGGAAGTATTCGGCGGCCTGCTGGTCATGGCCCTGGCGCAGGGCCAGACGCCCCTGGCGCAGGGCCACACGCCCGCGCAACGGACCGGTCACGTAATGCTTGGCCAGCAGCAGCGCCTGGATGTTCTCCAACAGCGCCTCGCTGCGCTGCAAGGCCCCGCGCTGCTCCAGCAATTGCGCGTGGTCGAGTTCCAGCAACGCCTCGAACAGCAGCGAGCCTTGCGCCCGGGCCAGGCACAGGGCCTCCCGGCTCAAGGCATGGGCCTGCTCCAGTTCACCATTGAGCAGGGCCTGCTGGGTCAAGCCCGACAGGCAGAACAGCCGCGCCGGCCAGGCCGCCGGCGGCAGGTCCTGGAGTGCGTCGAGAAAATGCTCGCGGGCCGCTGCCGCCCGTCCCTGCAGGTGCAACAGCCAACCCTGCTGCGCCTGCCAACGCGCAACCAACTGCCGTTGGGCCGCCGCCGACGGTTGTGGAGCGAAGCGGGCCATCTGCTCGATGCTCCGCGCCGCCTCGTCGAAACGTCCGGCGAACAGCAGCGCGGTGGTGATCAGGCCAAGCAGATGCGGGGTACCGAACAACAGCTCGTCCGGGCGCTGCTCGTGCAGGCGCAACAGCAACGGGACGTTCTGGCCCTCGAACAGGTAGTCGAAACTGAAGTTGTGCAGCAGGCTCGCCGCGACTTCCAGCTCTTCGGCCGCCAGGGCCTGCTCCACCGCCGCCTGCCAGTCACCCCGGGCGCTGAACCACTGGCAGGCCCGCCGATGCCAGGAGCGTGCGGCCGGCCACGGCTCGTCACGCAGCAGCAGGGTCAGCGGGGCGAATATCCGCAGCCATTCGCCGGATTCCTCCCAGGGTTCGACGAAGCACCCCAGCTCCTGCAGGGTGCGCATCCACTGGGCCCCCTCGCCCACACCGAACAGGTGCTCGCACAGGTCGGCGTTGAACCGCGGCAAATGGGCCAGTACCCGCCAGGCCTCGGCCAGTTCGGGCGCCAGCACGTCGAACAGTTCGTGTTGCAGGTAATCGAGCAGGGTCGCCGAGCGCCGCGAACCGGCATCCGGGTCGTTGGCGATCCAGGCCGGCGCCTCCAGCAACGCCACCCGCACGCCGGCACACCAGCCGCCGGTGTACTGGCTGATCCGCTCGATGCACTGGGGGGACACCTGGCTCGTCGGGTTGACCACCAGGCGTTCGATCTCGCTGCGCTCGAAAGCCAGTTGCGCGGCCCCGACCTCATGGAGTTCGCCTTCCAGCAACAGTCGTGGCCAGTTGCAGTGGGGCCGGCGCCGTCCACCCAGCCACCAGCTCAACATCGGGCTGCTGACCGCCAGCAGGCGGTCGAGCAACTGATCCAGTGCCGGGTCGGGCAGGCGGCAATAGTCGTCGAGGAAAATCCAGGTCGGTGTGCTCCAGCGGGCCAGCCGGGCCAATAGGCTCGACTCGTCACATGGGCCGTCCAGGCCCAGGGCTTCGGCCAGGGCGCTGCAGAAGGCCTCGGTCGCCAGGTTCGCCCCGGCCAGAGGCAGCCAGCACACCCCGCACTCGGCGGGCGCCTGCAGCAGGCATTCGGCAAGCAGCGCGCTCTTGCCGCTGCCGGCGGGGGCGCAAAGCAGACGGACCCGGGCCTGGGACTCGATCAGGGGAATACTCAGGCGTGGGCGCGACAGATGACGGGAGGACAGGCGAGGCAGGAACCCGGGACGATCCAGACGCGGGGTCATGGCGGTCATGGCGGCAGCCTTTCTTGGTTTTATCCGCTTACCCTATTCCTGTTCGGGCACCGGCATGAACAAGTATTCAGGAGGCTGATCGGACCTCATAAAAAAGCTTCAGGAGAGAAAGGTTGTGGGAGCCGGCCTCAGTGGGAGCAGGATTTATCCGCGAACCCAACCACGCGTTTATCCAGGATAAGTGCGTGATCGTTCTTCGCGGGTACATCCAGCTCCCACCGGCACGTGTGCTCCCATGGACTCCACAGCGGCCACGAGTTCCGTGGCGACTGTTATCAGCGCACGCCGCTGGCCCGCAGCGCCGCCGGGGTGTAGTCCGCGGCCTTGCCGACGAAGCCGAACTGGAAGCTGTGCTTCTCTTCGTTCTTCATGCCCAGGGCGATGTAGCGACCGGCAATCAGGTCATACAGGGTTTCGACGGTGTAGGCCGGCACCTGGTGATCGTAGTAGAACTGCGCATGCCCTTCGGCCACCCGCCACAGCTGGCCACGACCGTCGTAGTGGTCCACCAGCGCGACCTGCCAGCTGTCCTCGTCGATGTACATGTGACGCTTGGCGTAGATGTGCCGCTCGCTCGGCTTGACCGTGCCCTCGATTTCCCAGACCCGATGCAGCTCGTAGCGGGTCAGGTCCTGGTTGATATGCCCGGCCTTGATCACATCGGTGTACTTGAGGCTGGGCGAGTCCAGCTTGTAACTGTTGTAGGGAATGTACATCTCCTTCTTGCCGATCAGTTTCCAGTCGTAACGATCCGGCGCGCCGGAGAACATGTCGAAGTTGTCCGAGGTACGCAGGCCATCGGCGGCGGTACCCGGCCCGTCATAGGCGACCTGCGGGCCCGGCGCACACGGCGTTGGCCGGCGTTGTAGACCCAGGCCAGGCGCGGCTCCTTCACCTGGTCGAGGGTTTCGTGCACCAGCAGCACGTTACCCGCCAGACGCGCCGGCGCGGTGACTTCCTGCTTGAAGAAGGTCAGCACGTTGGCACCCTTGTCCGGCGCCAGATCAGGAATCTCAGAGGGCACCGCAGCCTCTTCCTCGAAAGTGATCGGGGTGAAGGAACCGTCGGTCTGCGGCGTCGCCTGGGTGATGGTGCGGCGCAGGTTGCCACCGTGGTAGCGGGTGATGTGGTTCCACAGGACCTCCACGCCGTTCTTCGGAATCGGGAAGGCGTAGTAGCGGTTGCCGGTGAAGTTGGCCAGGCCGTTGCCGTCGTTGATCGCGGTGACGTTGAGGGCACTGCGCTTGGCCGACTCGAGCACCGCCGGTGGCAGGGCCACGGTGCGATGACTGGGGTAGACCGGAATCTTGTAGGTCTGTGGATAACGCTTGAACATCGCCAACTGGCCATCGGAGAGTTTGGCCTTGTACTGCTCGGCGTTGGCCGCCGTGATCACGAACAGCGGTTTTTCATTGGCGAACGGATCGGCGAGGAAGCCCTTGCTGTCCACCGCGCCAGCGTTTTTCGGAATGCCGCCGGTGTAGGCCGGAATCGAACCATCGGCGTTGCCGGCCTTTTCCGCGCCGATCGGGGTCAGGGTGGTGCCCAGCTTGGCCGCTTCCTCCGGGGAAACCGCCGCCATCACGTTGGCCGCCAGCAGGCTCAGGGCCAGGGCGCCGCATTGCAGAATCATCTTGCGCATGAAGTAGTCCTTATTCAGCCTTGATCAGAAGTTCGCGCCGACGCTGAGCGCCAGGAAATCGCGGTCAATCAGGGTGTTGTAGCGGCCACCGAAAAAGTCGGTGTAGCTCAGGCTCGCGGTGTAGGTGTTGCGGTAGTCGGCATCCACGCCGATGCTGACCGCCTTGGCGCCCTCGTTGAACAGGCCGTTGGGGCCGTAGCCCTTGACGTCGTGGGACCAGGACAGATTGGGCTTGAGGTTGATCCCGGCAATCACGTTGCTGTAGTCGAGGATCGCCCGGGCACGGTAGCCCCAGGAAGTGGCGGTGACGTAACCGCCGGTATCACCCTGGAAGCCGTAGGCGCCATAGACCGAGTCACGCCCGTAGCGCAGCTTGTCCTTGGACTCCAGGCCGCCGACGTAGGTGATCCCGGCCTCGCCCACCAGGGTCAGGCGATCGGCGCCCAGCACCTGGTCGAAGAACTGCGTGAGGGTGGTTTGCGCCTGGGTGATTTCCTTGCGGCGATAGCCGGTGTTGTCGGAGCCGGCCGTGGTGCGGATCGGCGAGGCGGCACCACCGGCAATCGGGTTGACCAGGGCCAGGGTCAGGTCGGTGGTGTTGAGTTGCACCGGCGCATTGGGCCGGTAGCTGATCTCGCCGCTCCAGGCGGTGCCGGTGGGCAAGGTGGTGGAGAAACTTGCGCCGTAGAGACGGATATCCTCCGGGTACTCCAGGTAGTACTGGCCGCGCCCCAGCATGATGCTCTGGGCCAGGCCGGTGCGGAAGGCGGCAGGCACCAGCGGCAGAATGCTGCCCAGGGAGTTGATGGTGGCCTGGCCCGCCGTGGTGGTACCGACGGTCGGGGTCCGGCTGTGGTAATTCATGAAATAGAGGCCGTACTCGGTGTCATTGCCCAGCCAGCGCAGGGCTACGCCGAACTGGCCGCCATCACGGGCTTCACGATCCTTGCTGCGTTGCACCACCACGCCTTCGGAGGTGACCTCGAAGCCCTGGCCAAAGGCCGCGGCTACCGGCTGCAGCGGCGCGATGGCCGGGCTGCCGACGGTGTAGTTGTTGTTGCAACCATGGGCCACCACGTCGTTGCCGAAGAAGGTGCCGCAGTTATCGACAACCGTGTTCTGCCAGTTCAGTTGGTAGAAGCCCTCGACGGTCAGCGAATCGGTCAGGCTCTGGGAGGCGAAGAACATGTTGACCGGAATCAGCCCCTCCTTGATTTCGGCGCCGGGCCGGCGGAAGGCCGAAACGTCGATGGGGTTGATGCTGTTGATCGAGTTGCCGATGAAGGTGCTTTCGCCCCAGCTGACCACCTGCTTGCCCAGGCGCACGGTGCCCGGCAGATCGGCAATCGAATAGTTGTGGTAGACGAAGGCATCGAGCAGTTCGATGCCGGAAGAGCGGGCGCCCTCGTCGCGATGATGGTCGCTGATGTCCTTGAACTCACGGTCGTCGTCCGCCAGTTCGAAGTCGTACCAGTACTTGCCACGGACGAATACACCGGTATCGCCGTACTTCAGTTCCAGATCGTGGATGCCCTTGAAGATCTTCGAGAAGGTCTCGCCCTTCTTGAAATTCAGCCGTCCGTCATCACCGGTGGACGCCTGGCCGGTACCGCCGTTGGAGACCCCGACCAGCGACTTGTCGGCATCGCGCATCCCCCAGCTCGCACCGACCGACAGGGACGAGTCGAACTTGCCCTCGATCTCCCCGATATTGAACGAAACCGCATTGGCCTGGGCGCTCGCCCCCAGAGCCACGGCTACCGCCAGCGCCTGCGGCGTGAAGATGGCGCGCATTGTTGTTTTTGTCATGCGTCTTCCCCGGTGAGTGACAGAAGGCTTCACCCTACCCAGCGCCAGCGGGAGCGATAAGCGCACCAAGGAGGTATTTTCGTTGTACCTCCAAAGGATGAATGGCCGCACCGGCGCGGGCTTGCAGGGGACCATCGAAGGGCTGGATGGCACGCCATAGGGGGAATGGATGAGGCTCGCCGACACAAGGTGCGACCTCGGCACAGTCATTCGCGACTGTTACGCCCGCTGCAACAGTGATTGTCATGAAGCGCACTGTTTCAGGGCGCGACAATTCCCTATCCTGGCCTGGCTTTCAGGGGAATCGCTCGGAGGGTCAAAGCTTCGGGAGAGGTTCGGGCATCGAGTCATCGACTCTGCACTGAAGGCGGTTGCGGCCAGTGCGGCCGCCCCGGTTTCGACATCGGCTCGCCGGCGAACCGATGGTCACCTGCTTCACTGACGTTGATTTATCGCTCCTTGATCAAACGTCTTTCCTTGGCCGCTGTGATTACAGCGGCCTTTTTTATGGCCGGCGTTCGCTCACCGGCGACGCCTGTCAGCCGCTGTATTTTTGCAGGTTCGCCATCATCTGTTGCAGGGACTCGGGGTATCCGCGGGGTGCACGGCATTGTCGAAGTCGCAGATCTTCTGCCAGTTGGCCGCGACCTCGTCCACGCCGAAACCGTTGTGCGGATCGAAACCGACGCCCAGGCTGCGCTCCCAGCGGGTCTTGCCGATCCAGCCGCCACCGACCTCGAACAGGCCGGCGGTTTCCTCGCACTGCTCGCTGCCGAGGAACACCACCAGCGGGCTGATCAGTTCCGGCTTGAGCAGTTCGAACACCTGCGGCGGAATCAGCCCCTCGGTCATGCGGGTACCGCCGGTGGGCGCGATGGCATTGACCAGGATGTTGTTCTTGCGCCCCTCGATCGCCAGGGTGCGGGTCAGGCCATACAGCCCGAGTTTGGCCATGCCATAGTTGGACTGGCCGAAGTTGCCGTAGATGCCGGAGGTGGAGGCCGTGAAGATCACCCGGCCGTAGTTCTGCTCGCGCAGATGCGGCCAGGCGGCGCGGGTGACCTTGTAGGCACCCTCGACATGCACCCGGTAGACCAGGTCCCAGTCGGCGTCCTCCATCTTGAGGAAGGTCTTGTCGCGCAGGATGCCGGCGTTGTTCACCACCACGTCGACCCGACCGAAGGCATCCAGGGCGTTCTGCACGATCTTGTCGCCGTCGGTTACCGAATCGTGATTGGCCACGGCGGTGCCGCCAGCCTCGCGGATTTCCGCTACTACCCGGTCCGCTGCCGAGGCGCTGGCGCCCTCGCCGTGAGTCGAGCCACCCAGATCGTTGACCACCACCCGCGCACCGTGGCGGGCGAACAGCAACGCGTGGGCCCGCCCCAGGCCACCGCCGGCACCGGTGACGATCACCACTTTATCTTCGAAGCGCACAGACTCACTCATGACAGCTCTCCAGCCAGGGGCAATGGGATATAGAGCCTGAGTGTCGGACACGTGGCATCCGGTCACAATAAATACGGCTGGGGGTGAATGGTGCGCGATAAGGCAGAGGGATAGTCCGCGCCTCCCCGCTGGCATCAGCCCGGCCGATTCAGATCAGCATAGCCAGCAGTGGCGCGCAAAACAGGTTGAGCAGGCCGGTCAGGACCATCACCAGGCCGGCGACCGTACCCTCCTCGCCTCCGGCTTCACGGGCCCGGCTGACCCCGGCACCGTGCGCGCCGACGCCGAACAGCGCACCACGCGCCAGGCTGCTGCGCAATGGCAGCCACTTGAGCAGGACGCCACCGACCATCGCGCCGAACACCCCGGTGACCAGCACGAACACCGCCGTCAGGTCGGGTACACCGCCCAGATCACGGGCCAGCGGCATGGCGAAGGGCGTGGTGATCGAGCGCGGCACCAGCGACAGGGCCAGGGCACTGTCCAGCGACAGGGCACGGGCCAGCCCGTAGGAACTGCCGATGGAGGCCACGCTGCCGGCCAGCATGCCCAGCAACAGCGCCGGCCAATGGCGAACGAGCAGGCCACGCTGCTGCCAGATCGGCACCGCGAAGGCCACGGTGGCAGGCCCCAGTACCAGGACCAGCCAATGGGTGTCGCGCGAGTATTCGGCATAGGCGGTGTGCAACGGAACGGCGACCGCCAGCAGGATGATCGGCACCAGGATCAGCGGCGACAACAGGTAACGCCCCGTGCGTCGGTAGCTCCAGCGGCTGAAGGCATAGGCGCCCAGGGTCAACGCCAGCCAGAACAGCGACATCCACTCAAGCTTCACGGCGGCTGCTCCAGCGGCAGACCCATTCGACGGTGAACGCGGTCGAAAGCATCACCAGCAGGGTGCTGCACATGATCACCAGCAGGATCCGCCAACCGTCCTGGCGCAGCATGGCGCCATAGTCCAGCAGGCTCATCAGCGCCGGGATGAAGAACAGCAGCATCTCCGCCATCAGCCAGCCGGCGCCCAGTTGCAGCGCGGCCGGCTTGACCCGCCCCGAGGCGAACAGCAGCAACAGCAGCGCCAGCCCGATCACCCCGCCGGGAATCGGCCAGCCGGTCCAGGCCGCCACCTGACCGCCGAGCAGATAGAGGCCGCACAACACCGACAGTTCGGCGAGCAGACGCGCGGTTTTTTTCAGCAGTGATCTGTTCATCGGATTCAGGCCCTCCCATGGCGAAAATTCTAGAGCCGGGCCTTTCATCCCAAAAGCGAATTGTTAGACTGACATCCATTCCAAATTGGAATTGGCCCATGGAATTCAAGCAACTGCGCAGTTTTGTCGAAGTGGTTCACCAGGGCGGCTTCACCCAGGCCGCCAAGACCCTGCACATCAGCCAGTCGGCGGTGAGCAAGCAGGTCGCCCAGTTGGAACACAGCCTCGGGGTCATGCTGCTGGACCGCCAGGGCCCACAGGTGCTGCCGACCGCTGCCGGCCGGGTGGTATTGCAACGGGCCGAGGAAATGTTGCGCCTGCGCAACGGGCTGCTGCACGAACTCGATGACCTGAGCCAACTGGCCCGGGGCGAGTTGCGCCTGGGGCTGCCGCAACTGGGCGGCGATACCTTGTTCGCCGGATTGTTCGCCGAGTATCGGCGACGCTATCCGAATATCGCCATCCAACTGCTCGAGGGCGGCAGCCTGAACATCGAACCGGCGGTGCTGAGTGGCGAGCTGGAGCTGGGTGCCGGTCTCACGCCAAGCAACCCGGCGTTCGACTGCCAGGCGTTCTGCGACGAGCCCCTGGATGTACTGCTGGCAATCGACCATCCACTGGCCGAGGAAGGCTCGATTCGCCTGGAGCAACTGGCCGACACGCCCTTTCTGCTGTATCAGCGCAGTTTCGTGCTCAACCATCGGCTGATCCAGGCCTGCGAGCGGCTGGGGTTCACCCCCAGGGAAAGCGGGCGCAGCGGCCAGGCGGACTTCCTCGCGGCACTGGTGGCCGCCGGGCAAGGCGTGGCGCTGATGCCCAGCGTGGTCGCCCGCTCGCTGGTGCGGCCCGGCGTGGTCCGCCTGAGCCTCAGTTCGCCCACCGACCTGCGTTGGGATATCGCCTTCATATGGCGCCGTGGCGCCTATCTGTCACAAGCCGCGCAGGCCTGGCTGGCGCTGCTGCGCGAGCGGCCGGTCAACCTTTCAGTGCGCTGATGAACTCGGCCAGCCAGGGCTCGGCGTCGGTTTCAGGGGTGACCGTTTCGCTGGAGTCCAGGCGCAGCATCGGCTGGACCTCACGCAGGCCGAGTTCGGCGAACAGTTCGCGAAATTGTTCGCCGCCACCGCAGAAGGTGTCGCCATAACTCGAATCGCCGAGGGCGATCACCGCACCCGGCAGGCCGCGCCAGGCCGCTGGCAACTGATCGCGAATGGCGTAGTAGAGCGGCTGGATATTGTCCGGCAGCTCGCCCATGCCGGTCGTGGCGGTCACCGCCAGAAAGGCCTCGGGGGCGAACGCCTGGACGTCGGCCAGGCTCGCACGCGGGTCATGCCAGGCCTCGAGGCCGGCCTTGTCGAGGATCCGCTGGGCGTGACGGGCTACTTCTTCGGCGGTGCCGTAGACCGAGCCGGAAAGAATGGCGACTTTCATCAATCTCATCCTGGAGCTGTGTAAAGCCGGGGATATTACCAGATGAGAAATATTCCCACTGAAATTCCCTCCACACGTCCCGGCCGGCATTGACCCGCCGGGACATTCTCTTAAACTTGAATGGCGTGCCAATGGACTGTGGATTTCTCCGACAATGATCAATTCGAAATTGCTGCAACTTGTCATCGATGCCTCCAACGAAGGTATCGTGGTTGCGGAGCAGGAAGGCGAAGACAACATCCTGATCTACGCCAACCCCGCCTTCGAACGCCTTACCGGATACAGCAAGGAGGAAATTCTCTACCAGGACTGCCGTTTCCTGCAGTCCGGCGATCGCGACCAGCCGGCCCTGGCGCTGATTCGCGAAGCGTTGCGCACACGCCAGCCGTGCCGCCATATCATTCGCAACTATCGCAAGGATGGAACGCATTTCTGGAACGAACTGTCGATTTCGCCGGTGTTCAACGAAAGCGACCAACTGACCTATTTCGTCGGTGTGCAGAAGGATGTCACGGCCCAGGTGAAGGCCCAGCAACGGGCTGCCCAACTGGAGGCGCAACTGGCCGAGGTCAAGGCCGAACTCGAAGCCCTCCGGGCGACCAGTGGCGTCAACCAATGATGCAATCCGTTGTCTTATGCAGCGTCAGCCGCCTCAACCAGACCGCCTTGTTTTCTCGAGCCCGATCATGCCCCGCACTGCCCTTCTGACTCAGGACGAGTTGGATTTCATCCGGAACATGCAGCACAACCCGCAGCTCAACAAGCGCGACAATTCGTCGAGCCTGCTGGTCAACGGCGTGTCGCAGATCCGCGACCTGCTGACGAGGCTGGCGGCCCATGAGCAGGTCACCCTCCAGGCCAATTTCGAAAACCAGAAGATGAGTTTTCCGCTGCACCTGGTCGAGGACGAGTTCCATGCCCAGCACCTGCGCCTGGGCGTGCCGAGCATCTTCGAGGACGGTCCGCGGGTCCGGCCGTGGCGCCTGGCCCTGGCAACCCCGGTGTACCTGGAGAACGTCCGCGGCGAGCCTGGAGCACTGGCGGTCCGCGAGATTTCGTTCAAGGGGGTATTGCTGGAATTGCGCAATGGTCTCAAGCCGCCCCGGCAGTTCAACCAGTGGTTCAGCCCGTCAGGCTATGAACGTATCGCCCTGCAGGGACGTTTCGAGCGCGAAACCGAACAGGGCCTGTACGCCTACCGACTCAACCAGAGCAACCCGGACGAAATCCAGCGATTGCGCCAGTACATCCTGCAACAGCACCGCCTGGCGCACCCGGAATTTCACGCCTGAAGGCCTGCACGGCCGATCATCAGGTATCGAGCTTGCCGGCCAGCAACTGCTGAAGGCGCTGGCGCATCGACTGGCCGTCGTGCCCCAGGCAACCGATGCTGGTGCCTTCCAGCGTATCCTGCAGCAGATCCGAGGCATCGCCGGCCAGCATCACCGGGCACTCCACCGCCAGCGCCAGGCGGTTCAACCGCCGGGGCATGTCCGAGGCCGGTGAGCGGTTGGAGTACAACACCAGCGCCCGAGGCCGGGCCTTTTCACAGATCAGCGGCAACTCGTCGAACGGCTGCCCGATGGCCAGTACGCTGATCGGCCATTCGCCATTGCCCAGCAGCAGGCCAGCGACCAGCAGTTCCAGTTCGCGGCAATCGCCCGGCAAGGCGGCGAGAACGATCCGTTCGCCGGTGCCTCCCCTGACCGATTGCAACCGCTGCAACACCCGGCCACGCAGGAAGCTGTCGAGAAACAGCCATTCGCTGGTCTGGCCGTAGGCGTCGCACTGGGCACGCAACTCCTGCCAGAGCGGCATCAGGATATTCTGGAAGACCACCGTCAGCGGATAGCTGGAAAAAATCTGCCCGTACAGGCGCTCCAACGCCAGTTCGTCGAAGCGGCTGATGGCGCCGCCCAGTTGCAGTTGGCAGTTTTGCCAGTCCTCGAGCGGCAACGGCAACAACCGTTCAGTCTCGGGCACCCGCACCGCCGCCTGCTTCGCCAGCAGCTTGCCCACCTTGCTGACGGCCACCCCACGCTCGATCCAGCCGAGAATGCTGCGCACCGTCTCGATATCGCTCATGGCATAGAGACGATGCCCACTTTCGGTGCGTGTCGGCTGGATCAGGCCATAGCGCCGCTCCCAGGCACGCAGGGTCACCGGGTTCACACCGGTCAGGCGCGAAACCTCGCGGATGGGAAACAGCTCTTCCTGCTTCAGAGCCGGCAACGGCAGCTCGATCGCGTCACGTTCGCTGATGACAGACATGTTTTTCACATCAATGTGTAAAATTTTCCAGATATTCTAGCCTATACCGCACCCGTTTCTTCAAACATGAAACACTACGTTTAATACAACTTGTGCTTTTCCCGCAACAGGGAATGATTCTTGCACTACCTCCAGGTGCAGCCCAACACCCCGGCGCTGCATTTCGCAGTGGTCCTACCCGGACAGCCTGCCCGTCTTGTGGAGATACATGATGTCTACCTCACCCGTCACCATGATGGTGGCCCGTCGCGTCGCCGACGGCCGTTATCACGACATGCTCGCCTGGCTCCAGGAAGGCGAACAATTGGCTACCGACTTTCCCGGCTACCTGGGTTCCGGTGTACTCGCGCCACCTCCCGGCGACAACGAATTCCAGATGATTTTCCGCTTCAGCGACGCCGACACCCTGCACGCCTGGGAGCACTCCGCCTCGCGCAAGGCCTGGCTGGAACGCGGCGGCGACCTGTTCGCACGGCCTTCCGAACATCGTGTCAGCGGCCTGGAAGGCTGGTTCGGCAACACCGACCAGCGCCCGCCACGCTGGAAGCAGAGCGTGGCGATCTGGCTGGCATTCTTTCCGGTGTCGCTGCTGTTCAACTTCGTGCTGGGGCCCCTACTGGCCGAGCTGGAACTGGTGCCGCGGATTCTCGTCAGCACCCTGATGCTGACACCGATGATGGTGTACTGCTTCATTCCCCTGTCGACCCGACTGCTCGCCGGCTGGCTGCACGGCACCCCGCCGCGGACGCTGCCGGGCACGGCGCCCACCCGCAGCCGCTGAGGCTGGCGCGGGCTCGCGGCATGGTTGTGGAAGGCGTGTGGCTGGTATAGTTTGACTCCAGTCACCCCTTCACAGCCTGCCGCGAGCCTTCGATGCCATCGTCCTCCGCCCCGATCCTGATCACTGGCGCCAGCCAGCGCGTCGGCCTGCATTGCGCAGAGCGGCTGTTGGCCGACGGCTGCCCGGTGATCGTCAGCTACCGCAGCGAGCGCCCGGGCCTGCAGAGCCTGCGGGAACAGGGCGCGATCACGCTGTTCGCCGACTTCGCCAGCGAAGCCGGCATCCTGGCCTTCATCGACAGCCTCAAGCAGCACGCCGACAGCCTGCGGGCGATCGTCCACAATGCTTCGGCGTGGCTGGCCGAGACCCCGGGAGACGAAAGCGAAGCCTTCACCCGGATGTTCGGCATCCACATGCTCGCGCCGTACCTGATCAACCTGCATTGCGCCGAGCTGCTGCGCCGTTCGCCACAGGCCGACATCATTCATATCAGCGATGACGTGACCCGCAAGGGCAGCAGCAAGCACATCGCCTACTGCGCCAGCAAGGCCGGGCTCGACAGCCTGACGCTGTCCTTCGCGGCCAAATACGCCCCGCGGATCAAGGTCAACGGCATCGCCCCGGCCCTGCTGATGTTCAACCCCGACGACGACGCGGCGTACCGCGCCAAGACCCTGGCCAAGTCGGCCATGGGCATCGAGCCCGGTGCCGAGGTGATCTACCAGAGCCTGCGCTATCTGCTGGACAATCCCTATGTCACCGGCACAACCTTGACCGTCAATGGCGGCCGGCACCTCAAGTAGGCCGCCCGCGAGGAAACCACGCAATGAGCGCATCACTGCCCGAGCATTACCGCGAGATCCTCCTCGGCCTGGGTGAAGACCCGGATCGCGAGGGTCTGCTGGATACCCCGAAACGGGCGGCCAAGGCCATGCAGTACCTGTGTCACGGCTATGCCGAAACCCTCGACGAGGTGGTCAACGGGGCGCTGTTCGCCTCGGACAACGACGAGATGGTGATCGTCAAGGACATCGAGCTGTACTCGTTGTGCGAACATCACCTGCTGCCGTTCATCGGCAAGGCCCACGTCGCCTACATACCGACCGGCAAGGTGCTGGGGTTGTCGAAGATCGCCCGGATCGTCGACATGTTCGCCCGGCGCCTGCAGATCCAGGAGAACCTGACCCGGGAAATCGCCGAGGCGATCCGGCAGGTAACCAGCGCTGCCGGAGTCGCGGTGGTGATCGAGGCGCAGCACATGTGCATGATGATGCGCGGCGTGGAAAAACAGAATTCGACCATGAACACCTCGGTGATGCTCGGCGCCTTCCGCGACTCGAACACCACCCGCATGGAGTTCCTGCAACTGATCGGACGGAGCAAGTAAATGCCACAACTTCAACCGGGAATGGCCCGGATCCGGGTCAAGGACCTGCGCCTGCGCACCTTCATCGGGATCAATGAGGAAGAGATCCTCAACAAGCAGGATGTGCTGATCAACCTGACCATCCTGTACGCCGCCCAGGAGGCGGTGCGTGACAACGATATCGATCATGCGCTGAATTACCGCACCATCACCAAGTCGATCATCCAGCACGTGGAGGGCAACCGCTTTGCCCTGCTCGAACGCATGACCCAGGAACTGCTGGACCTGGTGATGAGCAACCAGGCGGTGCTCTACGCCGAGGTCGAAGTCGACAAGCCGCACGCCCTGCGGTTCGCCGAGTCGGTATCGATCACCCTGGCGGCAAACCGCTGAAAACCTGAGCTGCCTGGCGCTAGCGGCGCCAGGCTCATATCATCGCGCCCTACGTTCCCCAAGCACAGAGCCCATCATGACCGAGCAAGAACGCCTCGAACTCGAAGCCGCCGCCTTTCGCCGGCTGGTCGCCCACCTGGACAACCGCAAGGACGTGCAGAACATCGACCTGATGAACCTCGCCGGGTTCTGCCGCAACTGCCTGTCCAAGTGGTACAAGGCCGAAGCCGACGAGCGCCGGATCGAGCTGAGCCTCGACGAGGCCCGTGAAGTGGTCTACGGCATGCCTTACGCCGAGTGGAAAGCCCAATACCAGAAAGAAGCCAGTGCCGAACAACAGGCGGCATTCGCCAAAGGAAAACCCCATGACTGATCTGAACACCCTGCGCGCCAGCCTAGAGAGCGGCGAGCACGTCTTTGCCGACACCCTGGCCTTCATCGCCGCCGGCTACGACTACCAGCCACAGGCCTTCAACAATGGTGGCGTGGAAAATGCCGCCGGGCAGAACGAGGGCTCGTGCAAGACCCTGGGCCTGGCCCTGCTCGAAGGCCTGAGTGACCAGCAGGCGCTGCTGGCGTTTGGCGAGCATTACCGTTCGGTGCTGGCGACCCCTGAAGGCAGCGATCACGGCAACATCCGTGCGCTGATCAAGCACGGCCTGGCCGGCGTGAAGTTCACCGCGCAGCCGCTGACCCGGCGCTGAGGCTTTCGCGGATAAATCCCACAATGGTCCCGTCAGGCACCTATGTGGTGTGCGGCAGATGGCTCTTGTGGGAGCCGGATTTATCCGCGAACAAGTGCCACAGAACAGCATTGCCTGGCACAGATACAAAAAAACCGGCCAAGGGCCGGTTTTTTCATTTCAGGTTCACTCAGAACGATGCGTTCTGCAGACCGTCCAGGTAACGCTCGGTGTCCAGTGCCGCCATGCAGCCGGCGCCGGCCGAGGTGATCGCCTGGCGGTAGACATGGTCAGCCACGTCGCCCGCCGCGAAGATACCCTCGACGCTGGTGGCGGTCGCATTGCCTTCACGGCCGCCCTGCACCACCAGGTAGCCATCCTTCAGTTCCAGCTGGCCTTCGAACAGCGAAGTGTTCGGGGTGTGGCCGATCGCGATGAACACGCCGTCGACCTTGATCTCGTCGAAGCTGCCATCGTTGTTCTTCAGGCGGGCACCGGTCACGCCCATGTTGTCGCCAAGCACTTCGTCCAGGGTGGCGTTCAGCTTGAGGATGATCTTGCCTTCGGCGACACGGGCGTGCAGCTTGTCGATCAGGATCTTCTCGGCGCGGAAGGTGTCGCGACGGTGGATCAGGGTCACGGTGCTGGCGATGTTGGCCAGGTACAGCGCCTCTTCCACGGCGGTGTTGCCACCACCGACCACGGCGACCGGCTTGTTGCGGTAGAAGAAACCGTCGCAGGTCGCGCAGGCCGAAACGCCCTTGCCCATGAAGGCCTCTTCCGAAGGCAGGCCCAGGTAGCGGGCGCTGGCGCCGGTGGCGATGATCAGGGCGTCGCAGGTGAAGGTGCCGCTATCGCCGACCAGGGTGTAGGGCTTCTTGGCGAAGTCCACCGCGTTGATGTGGTCGAAGACGATTTCGGTTTCGAAACGCTCGGCGTGTTCGCGCATGCGCTCCATCAGCGCCGGGCCGGTCAGGCCGTGCACGTCACCGGGCCAGTTGTCGACTTCGGTGGTGGTGGTCAGTTGGCCGCCGGCCTGCATGCCGGTGATCAGTAGCGGCTTGAGGTTGGCCCGAGCCGCATAGACCGCAGCACTGTAACCGGCAGGGCCGGAACCGAGAATAATCACTCGCGAATGACGTACTTCAGACATGACTCACTCCTGTCGACCGCCCGTATGGCACCGGGACGGAACGCCGGCGAACCGGCTGGAATAAAAAAGGACTGCGAAAGCGCTTGGGGAAGGCTTGTAGCACACAGTCCTGAAAAATAATGTTGTGCAGCGTAACGAGGGGGCAAAGATTAAGGAAATACGCAATAACAATCCAGCTCATAGCAGGTCTCTATCCATAGGGACGTTCTGCCCGATCCCTTTGTTACCTTAAATGTCGACGCTTTCACCGCCTGTGCAAAGCCGGTAAGGTCGGCGCGTTTTCACCTGCTTCGGAGCCCGTTATGCCCGCACCCGTGATGTCCGGCCCACACTACCTGCGCGAGGGCCTCAAACTGGTCCTGAGCCCGGGGCTGCGCCTGTTTGTCCTGCTGCCGCTGCTGGTCAACCTGGTGCTGTTCGTCGGGCTGATCTATTTCGCCGGCCATGAGTTCAGCCTCTGGGTCGATCACCTGATGCCGACCCTGCCCGGCTGGCTGAGCTTTCTCAACTACATCCTCTGGCCGCTGTTCGTGGTGCTGGTGATCCTGATGGTGTTCTTCACCTTCACGATGCTGGCCAACATCATCGCCTCGCCGTTCAACGGTTTTCTTGCGGAAAAGGTCGAGGTGGTGGTGCGCGGCAATGACAACTTCCCAGCCTTCAGCTGGGGCGAACTGCTGGCGATGGTGCCACGGACCCTGGCCCGGGAAATGCGCAAGCTGGGCTATTTCCTGCCACGGGCCATCGGGCTGTTCATCCTGTCGTTCATCCCGGTGGTGAACATCATCGCCGCACCGCTGTGGCTGCTGTTCGGGGTCTGGATGATGGCGATCCAGTACATCGACTATCCGGCGGACAACCACAAGATGAGCTGGCAGGACATGCTCGCCTGGCTGCGCAGCAAGCGCTGGCAGAGCATGAGCTTCGGTGGCAGCGTCTACCTGGCGCTGCTGATTCCGGTGGTCAACCTGCTGATGATGCCGGCGGCGATTGCCGGGGCAACGCTGTTCTGGGTACGGGAACGCGGGGATGAGGCACTGGCGCCGGTTGCACGCTGACGCCAGGCCAGTCACATGGCACCGGGCCAGTCATCGGCCCGGTGCTCATTTCAGCTCGGGAGTGCAAAGATGCCGATCAGGGCGAGCACCCAGACGATACCGCCGAGCACGATAACCAGGTAATTGAGCGGGCTGAAGCTGGCGTTGCTGTCACCCTCGACATCACCGCTGGCAAAATTGATCGCCTGCTGGCCCTGCCAGGTGACGAAGACCTGGGCAAACACCCAGAAGGTGCTGAGCACCACCAGGAGCGAGCCGCCGATATTCTTCCTGACCAGCATCTCCAGCACGTTGCCGAGTACCGCGAAGACCACGAACAGGGTCGCCCAGAGCG
The DNA here is from genome assembly GCF_055390395.1 of Pseudomonas sp. Tof1. NCBI lineage: Bacteria > Pseudomonadati > Pseudomonadota > Gammaproteobacteria > Pseudomonadales > Pseudomonadaceae > Pseudomonas > Pseudomonas sp. Tof1. The sequence continues at coordinate 5,872,703 of NZ_AP024344.1, forward strand.
AGGCATCCCAGCGATAGCCGCGGCCGCTGGCCAGGATGCTCTTTTCGACATGGCGATACAGCGCGTGGACAAAAAAGATCGCGAACAGCCCGCGGGCAGCCGGCCAGATATCCAGTTGTGTCGATGCCTTGTACTGGCTCCAGTTCTTGTAGGACCAGTAGATCTGGTAAATCCCCAGGCTGAAGATGAACAGCAGGAAGAACTTGGTTTTCGAAACCACGTAGAAGCGGCCGATGGCCTCGCTGCGCGGTGCATTCAGGTCCGCCTGGGGCGGCGCATAGATATTGTCGGTCACGGGATCTCCTTGAACGTGGTGGACGCCTGATGATAACGAGCCAGTGACCCGGATATCGAGGACGCGAAGGGCAGTCTGGAGCCTCCGTCACAAATCCATCACCCAAATGCCACAACCCCGCAACGGGCCCGGGTGAATACTGCAACCATGACGACAGCTCTGCATATCACCCTGATCACCGAAACCTTCCCACCCGAAATCAACGGCGTGGCCAATACCCTTGGCCGCCTGTGCGAGGGTTTGCGCGCCCGGGGTCACCAGATCGAGCTGGTGCGCCCGCGCCAGAGCTGCGACCAGACCCGTCCCAGTGACACCGAACTGTTGCTGTGTCGCGGCTGGCCACTGCCGGGCTATCCGGGCCTGCAATGGGGTCAGTCGTCGATGCACAAGCTGTTGCGCCGCTGGAAACGCCAGCGCCCGGACGTGCTGTACATCGCCACCGAAGGGCCCCTGGGCCTCTCCGCGTTGCGCGCGGCACGCCGCCTGGGAATCTCCGTGGTCAGCGGTTTCCACACCAATTTCCAGCAATACTCCCACCAGTACGGCCTGGGGATGCTGACGCGCTTGCTGACCCATTACCTGCGCTGGTTCCACAACCGCTCCAAGCTGACCCTGGTGCCCAGTGTCAGCCAGCGCCTGGAACTGGAGCGGCGGCACTTCGAACGCCTGGAACTGCTGTCGCGGGGCGTCGACAGCCAACTGTTCCACCCGGCCAAGCGGCAGCATGCACTGCGGGAAAGTTGGGGGTTGGCGCAGGACGATATCGCCGTGATGTATGTCGGACGGCTGGCGACCGAGAAGAACCTCGGCCTGCTGGGCCGTACCTTCCAGGCCCTGCAGACGACTTATCCACAACGGACGCTGAAGCTGATCGTGGTTGGCGACGGTCCACTGCGCGCCACGCTGGAGAAGGAACTGCCCGGGGCGATTTTCTGCGGCACCCAGCGTGGCGAGACCCTGGCGGCGCACTATGCCAGCGGCGACCTGTTCGTGTTTCCCAGCCTGACCGAAACCTTCGGCAATGTGGTGCTCGAAGCGCTGGCCTCGGGTTTGGCGGTGGTCGCCTATGACCAGGCGGCGGCGGCCCAGCATATCCGCCATGGCTACAACGGCGTGCTGGCGATGCCCGGCGATGAGGAGGCCTTTCGTGACGCCGCCTGCTGGCTGCTCGAAGGCGGGGAAACCCTGCGTAACGTGCGCCTGAACGCGCGCCAGCATGCCAGCCGGCAGAGCTGGGGGGCGATCGTCGAACAGTTCGAGATGCAGTTGCGCGGCGCCTGCGAAGCGGAACAGGGGACGCCCCATGCGCCCCCGGTTCCGCGATAGCCCTCAGACCAGGCTGGCCAGGGCCTCGCGGCTGAACGGCAGGATGTCCTGCTCGCGCCCGTCGCGCACTTTCACCGCCCAGTCCGGATCGACCAGCAACGCACGGCCCACCGCCACCAGGTCGAACTCATCGTTGTTCAGGCGCTCCAGCAGCTTTTCCAGGCTGGCCGGCTGGGCCACCTTGTCGGTATTGACCATGAACTGCAGGAATTCGCCATCCAGGCCGACGCTGCCCACGGTGATGGTCGGCTTGCCGGTCAGCTTGCGGGTCCAGCCGGCCAGGTTGAGTGTCGAACCCTCGAACTCCGGCTCCCAGAAACGTCGGGTGGAGCAGTGGAAGATATCCACGCCGGCATCGGCCAACGGCTTGAGGAACTCACCCAGCGCCTCCGGTGTCTGCACCAGACGCGCGGTGTAGTCCTGCTGCTTCCACTGGGAGAAGCGGAAGATGATCGGAAAGCCCGAGCCGACGGCGGCGCGTACGGCCTGGATCAACTCGATGGCGAAGCGCGAACGGTTGGCCAGGCTGCCGCCGTATTCGTCGCTGCGCTGATTGCTGCCTTCCCAGAAGAACTGGTCGATCAGGTAGCCGTGGGCGCCGTGGATCTCGACACCGTCCATGCCGATGGCCTTGGCATCCTTCGCCGCCTGGGCGAACGCGGCGATCACGTCCTGAATGTCCTGGTGGGTCATGCCGTGGACCACCACCTGGCCGTCCTTGAGTTTTTCGCTCGGGCCGTAGCCGGGAACGCTGGCATCCGGCTCGGTACCCAGGCGCCGCACGTTACCCACGTGCCAGAGCTGCGGAACGATCCTGCCGCCTTCGGCGTGTACCGCCTCCACCACTTTCTTCCAGCCGGCCAGGGCCGCCTCGCCATAGAAATGCGGCACGTTCGGGTACCCGTTGGCCGCCGGGTGGCCGACGGTGGTGCCCTCGGTGACGATCAGGCCGACACCCGCCGCCGCCCGCTTGCGGTAGTACTCGATGACTTTCGAATTGGGCACGCCGCCTGGGGAAAACGAACGGGTCATCGGTGCCATCACCACCCGGGTCGGCAGTTCCAGGGCACCAAGGTGGAAAGGTTTGAACAAGGCTTGGACCGACATGGGTGGCACTCCACGGCTGAAGGGGAATTTATGATCAGGATAATATTCCGCCGTCAGCGCCACGCCCAGCACTATTGATCTGAGTGATCAAGCTCGAAAAGTGTGAGGAAACCGGCCGCGCCCGAAAAACGCTGAACCCTGCAGGAGCGGGCTTGCCCGCGAAGGGGAGCGCAAGGCCGCCAAAAGCTTCACGGTCAAGCCAAAGCCCGCTCCCACTGGTCCGCCCCAGGCAGTCCGGCTGTCACGGACCGGTATCAGGCCAACGCCTTTTCGATGGCCTGGATCACCGCCGGATCATCCGGCGCCGTACGCGGCGAGAAACGCGCCAGCACGCGCCCGTCCTTGCCCATCAGGAACTTCTCGAAGTTCCAGGTGATGTCCCCGGGAAACTCGGCCCCCTCGCCCGCCAGCAGCCGATAGAGCTGATGACGATCATGGCCGTTGACTTCCAGCTTGCGGCTCAACGGAAAGGTCACCCCGTAGTTGAGGCTGCAGAACTCGCGAATCTCGTCTTCGGAACCCGGCTCCTGGCCGGCGAACTGGTTGCACGGCACGCCCAGCACCGTGAACCCCTGGCCCTTGTACTGCTGGTAGAGGTTTTCCAGTGCCGCGTACTGCGGCGTCAGGCCACATTTGGAGGCGACATTGACCACCAGCACGACATGCCCCTTGAAGGGAGCGAGAGGCAGGTCCTGGCCGTCCAGCGCCACCAGCGTAAGGTCGTGAAAAGCACTCATGGCGAACTCCCGATAATCCCCTGTTACGTCCCGACATTGTTGCCCGACACCACGACCGGTTTCCAGCGACGAAACCGCGGCGGACTAAAAAGGCGCCCGTGGGCGCCTTCCTACAACCAGAGCTTAGCAGCAGAACTCAGTGGTGATGGCCGCCTTCGCCATGGATGTGACCATGGGCGACTTCTTCCTGGCTCGCGTCACGGATGTTGACGACCTTGACCTTGAAGTTCAGGCGCTGGCCAGCCAGCGGGTGGTTGCCGTCGACGGTGACGTCGTCGCCGTCCAGGTCACGGATGGTGACGATCTGCATCTGGCCATCCGGAGCGGAAGCGTGGAACTGCATGCCCACTTCCAGCTCGTCGACGCCTTCGAACATGCTGCGGCTCAGGGTGCTGACCAGTTCAGCGGAGTATTCGCCGTAGGCATCTTCAGGCTCGACGGTGACGTTCAGTTCGTCACCCACGGCCTTGCCTTCCAGGGCCTTTTCCAGGCCTGGAATGATGTTGCCTGCACCTTGCAGGTACACCAGCGGCGCGCCGCCGGCAGAGCTGTCGATGACCTCACCAGCGTCGTTGGTCAGGGTATAGTCGATGGACACAGCCTTATTGGCGGCGATCAGCATGGGGCGAGACCTTTTGCAGAAGAATGAAGAACGGACAAGTCTAAACAAGGATTCGTCCGAAAGCGAACGGAACCCGGACGGACGGGTTGAACCAACCCCATCTTTCATCCTCGGTTTCCATCAGGACGAGGACGGCCACTGGGTCGCCGAACTGTCCTGCGGCCACACCCAGCACCTGCGCCACCAGCCGCCGTGGCAGTCGCGTGCCTGGGTGCAGGCCCCGACGCAGCGTTCGGCGCGAATCGGCCAGCCCTTTGAATGTGGTTGGTGCGCACAGGGCTCGGTTAGCGCTAACCTTGGCGTCTGAACATCGCAGGGGATCAACCATCGGTCCCCGCAGTTGCGCTCCACAAGAGACTACGCATGCAAACTTTCTTTATCGCGCCCACCGATTTCGGCGTGGGCCTGACCTCGATCAGCCTCGGGCTGGTCCGCACGCTGGAACGCGCCGGCCTGAAGGTCGGCTTCTTCAAGCCCATCGCCCAGCCGCATCCGGGTGATACCGGGCCGGAACGCTCGACCGAACTGGTGGCCCGTACCCATGGGCTCAAGCCCCCCCAGCCACTGGGCCTGGCCCATGTCGAGCGGATGCTCGGTGACGGCCAGCTCGACGAACTGCTGGAAGAAATCATCACCCTCTACCAGCAGGCCGCAATCGGCAAGGACGTGCTGGTGGTCGAGGGCATGGTCCCGACCCGCAGCGCCAGCTATGCCGCGCGGGTCAACCTGCACCTGGCGAAAAGCCTGGACGCCGAGGTGATCCTGGTCTCGGCACCGGAAAACGAAGTGCTGACCGAACTGTCCGGCCGGGTCGAGTTGCAGGCGCAACTGTTTGGCGGCCCGAAGGACCCCAAGGTTCTCGGCGTGATCCTCAACAAGGTGCGCACCGACGAGAGCATGGAAGCCTTTGCCGCCCGTCTCAAGGAACACTCGCCGCTGTTGCGCAGCGGCGACTTCCGCCTGCTCGGCTGCATTCCGTACCAGCCGGAACTCAACGCACCGCGGACCCGCGACGTCGCCGAACTGCTGGGCGCCCAGGTGCTCAATGCCGGCGACTACGAAACCCGGCGCATGTCGAAGATCATCCTCTGTGCCCGTACCGTCCTCAACACCCTGCAACTGCTCAAGCCGGGCGTGCTGGTGGTGACCCCCGGCGACCGCGACGACATCATCCTCGCCGTCAGCCTGGCGGCACTCAACGGCGTGCCGCTGGCCGGCCTGCTGCTGACCAGCGACACCAAGCCCGACCCGCGGCTGATGGAACTCTGCCGCGGCGCCCTGCAGGCCGGCCTGCCGGTGCTGTCGGTGAGCACCGGCTCCTACGACACCGCCAACCAGCTCAACAGCCTGAACAAGGAAATCCCGGTCGATGACCGCGAGCGGGCGGAAATCATCACCGATTTCGTCGCCAGCCACCTCGATGCCCAGTGGCTGCACCAGCGCTGCGGCACCCCGCGGGAAATGCGCCTGACGCCGGCGGTGTTCCGCTATCAACTGATCCAGCGCGCCCAGCAGGCCAACAAGCGCATCGTCCTGCCCGAAGGCAGCGAGCCGCTGACCGTCCAGGCCGCGGCAATCTGCCAGGCGCGGGGCATCGCCCGTTGCGTGCTGCTGGCCAGGCCGGCGGATGTCGAGGCGGTGGCCAAGGCCCACGGTTTCGAGCTGCCGCCGGGGCTGGAGATTCTCGACCCGGACGAGATTCGCGGACGTTATGCCGAGCCGATGGTGGCCCTGCGCAAGAACAAGAGCCTCAACACGCCGATGGCCGAGCAGCAACTGGAAGACCCGGTGGTGATCGGCACCATGATGCTGGCGCTGGACGAGGTCGATGGCCTGGTTTCCGGGGTGATCCACTCCACCGCCAACACCATCCGCCCGGCCCTGCAACTGATCAAGACCGCGCCGGGCTGCACCCTGGTGTCGTCGGTGTTCTTCATGCTGTTCCCCGAGCAGGTGCTGGTCTACGGCGACTGCGTGATGAACCCGCACCCCTCCGCCACGGAGCTTGCGGAAATCGCCCTGCAGAGCGCCGACTCGGCCCAGGCGTTCGGCATCGCCCCGCGGGTGGCGATGATCAGCTATTCCAGTGGCGAATCGGCCAGCGGCGAGGAAGTGGAGAAGGTCCGCGAGGCCACGCTGCTGGCCCACGAAGCCCAGCGCGACCTGCTGATCGACGGCCCGCTGCAATATGACGCCGCCGCCAACGAAAACGTCGCCCGGCAACTGGCGCCCAACAGTCAGGTCGCCGGCCGCGCCACGGTGTTCGTGTTCCCCGACCTGAACACCGGCAACACCACCCACAAGGCCGTGCAACGCAGTGCCGACTGCGTCAGCCTGGGGCCGATGCTGCAAGGCCTGCGCAAGCCGGTCAACGACCTGCCGCGCGGCGCCCAGGTCGATGACATCGTCTACACCATCGCCCTGACGGCCATTCAGGCCGCCAACCGACCTGTGGATATCTGAACCGGCTGCACGATCGCATCGACGTCCGCTACCCTCATGCCATAAGGCGTGAGGGCTGCGGCCGCTCGCTCAAACAAGAACGTATCCCTGAGAAAGACACCATGCTCGACTTCCTCCCGGCGCCCCTGCGCGGCCTGCTCGCCTCGCTGCTGCTGGCCCTCAACACCCTGCTGCTGTGCTCGTTCCTGTTCGGCGCGGCACTGTTCAAGGCCCTGCCCTTTGCCCTGACCCAGCGCTTGAGCCACTGGCTGATGAACCACACCCATGAGGCCTGGATCAGCAACAACAAGGCCTGGATGCAACTGGTCAGCAAGACCCGCTGGCACCTCAGCGGTCTGGAGGGGCTGGACTACCAGCATTCCTACCTGGTCACCAGCAATCACCAGAGCTGGGTCGATATCCTGGTGTTGCAGTACGTGCTCAACCGGCGGATCCGCCCGCTGAAGTTCTTCCTCAAGCAGGAACTGATCTGGGTCCCGGTGATCGGCCTGGCCTGGTGGGCCCTGGGCTTTCCCTTCATGAAGCGCTATTCGAAGGCATACCTGGAGAAACACCCGGAAAAGAAAGGCAAGGACCTGGAAACCACCCGCAAGACCTGCGCGAAATTTCGCAACAACCCTGTGGGTATCTTCAACTTCGCCGAAGGCACGCGCTTCACTGCCGGCAAGCATGCGCAACAGCAATCGCCATTCCGCTACCTGCTCAGGCCCAAGGCCGGCGGTATTGCCTTCGTGCTGGACGCGATGGGTGAGCAGCTGGAGTCCGTCGTCAATGTGACCATTCACTATCCGGCGGGACGGCCGGGGTTCTGGGACCTGCTGTGCGGCAAGGTGCGTGAGGTGGTGGTGCATTTCGAGGAACTACAGATCCCGGCGGCATTCATCGGCCGCAACTACGAACAGGATGCCGAGTACCGCCAGGCGTTCCAGGCCTGGATCAACCAGCTGTGGGCGGACAAGGATGCCTTGCTCGCGCGCCTGCACAGTGAGTACCCCGCCAAGGCCTGAGGTATCTGGGAGATCGTCTTCGCGGGCAAGCCACGCTCCTACACGGGCGCGCCGTTTATCGAACAGATGTACGGCACAACCCTGTAGGAGCCGGGCTTGCCCGCGAATGGGCCCGCAAGATCCCCCAAAACGCCTCAGAACTCTCCGACACCTCCCGTTCCCTTGCGCACCTCCAATCCCCAGTCCCCGCTGCTGTAGCTTGAGATCTTCTCAATATCTCGGAAGCCGCGAGGATGACGCACCGCTACAAAGCCAAGAACCTGCGCACCGGCCGCTATTCCGAACCCGGTCGGATCTACCTGCTGACTGCCGTACTGTCCGACCGCGAACCGCTGTTCAGCAAGTTCCACCTGGGCCGCCTGCTGGTACGGAGCTTCAGGACCGCGCAGGAAGAACACGCGGCCCTTTCCCTGGCCTGGGTGGTGATGCCGGACCATTTTCACTGGCTGGTCGAACTGCAGAAGGCCAGTCTCGGTGAGCTGATGGGCAAGACCAAATCCCGCACGGCGTTGGCGGTAAACCGGCGAATGCAGAGAACCGGAGCGCTCTGGCAGAAAGGTTTTCATGACCGGGCGTTGCGTCGGGAGGAAGATTTGCGAGCGGCGGCACGCTATATCGTGGCTAATCCGTTGCGGGCGGGGTTGGTGGAGCGGATTGGGGATTATCCGCTTTGGGATGCCGTCTGGCTTTAATCTTGTAGTGGATTTGAGGACGCATTCGCGGGCAAGCCCGGCTCCTACAGGATTGTGTCGTGCCCCGTCCTGTGAACGACCATACAGGGTTGTGCCGTGCACCCGCCCTGTGAACGACCATACAGGGTTGTGCCATGCACCCGTCCTGTGAACGACGAAGCACTGTAGGAGCGTGGCTTGCCCGCGAAAGCGATCTGAAGGCCCATGAAAAAGCCCGCGACCAATCGCTCGGTCGCGGGCTTTTCAGTTGCCGGCGAGGCTTAGATCGCGCCGCGCTGACGCAGCAGATCCAGCACCTGCTTGACGCTGTCTTCCAGCGACAGGGCCTGGGTGTCGATCACCAGGTCGGCATTGAGCGGCACATCGTACGGGAAGGACTCGCCGGGGATGTTGTCGCCACCGGCCGCGTACAGGCCTTGTGGATCACGCTCGCGGCAGACCAGCGGCGAAGCCTGGACGTAGACGGTGACCAGGCGCTCGCCGCCGATCAGAGCCTTGGCCTGTTCACGGCCTTCGGCATCCGGCGCGACGAAGGCGGCCAGGGTCAGCAGGCCGGCTTCGTTGAACTGGCGCGCCACGTGGGCGGCACGGCGCCAATTTTCGGTACGGCCGGCACGGTCCTGCGGCAGCCCCTTGTTCAGGTCGTGGCGCAGGTTCTGGCCATCCAGGACGAACACCGCACGGCCCATGTCGAACAGCTTGCGCTCCACGGCATAGGCCAGGGTGCTCTTGCCCGCGCCGGAAAGGCCGGTGAACAGCACGGTCGCCGGTTGCTGGCCGAAACGCTGGGCACGCTCTTCGGTCGCGACATGGGCCAGCTTGCCATGGTGGGTGGCACTGCCATGGGCCAGCGGCTGGGCGACGATCATGCCGGCGCCGACGGTGCCGTTGGTCAGGCGGTCGATGACGATGAACGCCCCGGTGGTGCGGTTGCTGTCGTAACCATCCAGAGCGATCGGTGCATCCAGGGCGATCTTGACCTTGCCGATCTCGTTCAGTTGCAGGGCACTGGCCGAGCCTTCTTCCAGGGTGTTCACATCGACCCGGTGGACGATGCTGGCAATCGAGCCCGGCACGTAGCTGGTGGCGCGCTTGATGTCGTATTTCTTGCCCGGCAGCATCGGCTCCTCGGCCATCCAGACCAGCATGGCCTCGAAGCTGTCGGTCACTGGCGGCACGTTGTCGGCATGCACCAGCAGGTCGCCACGGGAGATGTCGATCTCGTCTTCCATGGTCAGGGTGATGGCCTGGCCGGGACCCGCATGCTCCAGTTCGCCCTCGTAGGTGACGATGGACTTCACGCGGCTGCTCTTGCCCGACGGCAGGACCACGACCTCGTCGCCCTTCTTCACGATGCCGCTGGCCAGGGTGCCGGCGAAACCACGGAAGTTCAGGTTCGGCCGGTTGACGTACTGCACCGGGAAACGCAGGTCGGTGAGGTTGCGGTCGCCCGCCACTTCCACGGTCTCGAGGATTTCCATCAGCGACTGGCCGGTGTACCACGGCGAACGCTCGCTGCGGTTCACCACGTTGTCGCCCTTGAGCGCCGACATCGGCACGAAGTGCATGCTCGACGGCTTCATCTTCAGGCCTTCGGCGAACTTCAGGTAGTCGGCCTTGATCGACTCGAACACGCCCTGGTCGAAGTCCTTGAGGTCCATCTTGTTGATGGCGACGACGATGTGCTTGATGCCCAGCAGGGAGGCGATGAAGCTGTGGCGACGGGTCTGGGTCTGCACGCCGTAACGGGCATCGACCAGGATGATCGCCAGGTCACAGGTGGAGGCACCGGTGGCCATGTTGCGGGTGTACTGCTCATGGCCGGGGGTGTCGGCGATGATGAACTTGCGCTTGGCGGTGGAGAAATAGCGGTAGGCCACATCGATGGTGATGCCCTGTTCGCGCTCGGCCTGCAGGCCGTCGACCAGCAGCGCCAGGTCGACGTCCTCACCGGTGGTGCCGACTTTCTTCGAATCGCGGGTGATGGCTTCCAGATGGTCTTCGTAGATCATCTTGGAGTCGTGCAGCAGGCGCCCGATCAGGGTGCTCTTGCCGTCATCGACGTTGCCGCAGGTCAGGAAGCGCAGCAGTTCTTTACGTTCGTGCTGGCCCAGGTAGGCGAGGATGTCCTCGCTGATCAGATCGGATTGGTGCGACATGCTTAGACCCTAATTAGAAATAGCCCTGACGTTTCTTGTCTTCCATGGAACCGGCGCCATCGTGGTCGATGACCCGGCCCTGGCGCTCGGAAGTACGCGTCAGGAGCATTTCCTGAATGATGTCCGTGAGGGTTTCGGCCTCGGACTCCACCGCGCCCGTCAACGGGTAGCAGCCAAGGGTACGGAAACGCACCTTCTTCTTGACGATACGGGCCTTTTCCTCGTCGCTGAGGTGCTCGAGGATGCGCTCGTCGTCGATCATGATCAGGGTGCCGTTCTTCTCGATGACTTCACGCTCGGCGGCGAAGTACAGCGGCACGATCGGGATGCCTTCGAGGTAGATGTATTGCCAGATGTCCAGCTCGGTCCAGTTCGACAACGGGAAGACACGGATCGACTCGCCCTTGTTGACCTTGCCGTTGTAGACGTTCCACAGCTCCGGACGCTGGTTCTTCGGATCCCAGCGGTGCTTGCTGTCGCGGAAGGAATACACGCGCTCCTTGGCGCGGGACTTCTCTTCGTCACGACGGGCGCCGCCGAAGGCCGCGTCGAAGCCATGCTTGTCCAGCGCCTGCTTGAGGCCCTGGGTCTTCATGATGTCGGTGTGCTTGGAGCTGCCGTGGGTAAACGGGTTGATGCCCTGCGCCACCCCTTCCGGGTTGACGTGGGTGATCAGGTCCAGGCCCATTTCCGCGACCATGCGATCACGGAACTTGTACATCTCCTGGAATTTCCACTGGGTGTCGACATGCATCACCGGAAACGGCAACTTGCCGGGGAAAAACGCCTTGCGGGCCAGGTGCAGCATTACGGCGGAATCTTTGCCGATGGAGTACAGCATCACCGGGTTGTCGAACTCGGCGGCCACCTCGCGGATGATGTGGATGCTTTCCGCCTCCAGCTGTTTCAGATGCGTCAGTTTGTCGACCATGGCTACTCACGAAAAGCGTTCTTGTGGACGGCCTGCGGGCCGTGTTCGAGCCAGGCATGCTAGCACAGCGACCTATTCTATTGATTAGGCCGGATAGATCGAAACGATATAAGAATATATCGCCTCGTTTGGCTGCCGTCCCTTTTCCGCAGGCCCGCCCGGCGGGCTCATATCGGGTTCGGGCAGTCGATGAACAGGTGTTCCAGGGCGAAGCGCCGTGCCAGGTAATCGCCCAGGGCCTGGACGCCATAACGCTCGGTCGCATGATGGCCGGCGGCGATGAAGCTGATGCCGTTCTCCCGGGCGCTGTGGAAGGTCTGCTCGGACGCCTCGCCGCTCAGGTACAGGTCGACCCCGGCCAGCACCGCCTGGTCGATATAGCCCTGGCCACCACCGGTGCACCAGCCGACCCGGCGGATCATCTCGTTGCCCTCGATCAGCAGCGGCTCACGCCCCAGCACGCCCTGGACCTTGTGGGCGAAGTCGCGCGGGGTCATCGGCTCGCCGAGGGAGCCGACCAGGCCGACCACTTTGGGATTCTCCGGGTCCAGCGGACCCTCGACGGTGATATCCAGCTGGCGGGCAAGCTGCACGTTGTTGCCGACTTCCGGGTGCAGATCCAGCGGCAGGTGGTAGGCCAGCAGACTGGTATCGTGCTTGAGCAGGGTTTTCAGCCGGCGCTGCTTCATCCCCACGACACAAGGGTCCTCGCCCTTCCAGAAGTAGCCATGATGCACCAGCACCAGATCGGCCTCGGCCTCCACCGCCGCATCGAGCAGCGCCTGGCTGGCGGTGACGCCGCTGACGATCCGACAGACCTGCGGCCGACCCTCCACCTGCAGGCCGTTGGGGCAGTAATCGGCGATTCGCGAAATACCGAGAAAGCGGTTCGCCTCCTCGACCAGGGTACTCAGGGCAACGGCCATAAAAACTCCTCAATATCCCATCCAGAGGCGCTCGCAGCCTCGTATAATGCGCGACATTATGGGCCGTCCCGGATGGCCTGCAACCTCCCAGGACGTGTTCAATGCTCAAGGCTCTGCGTTTTTTCGGCTGGCCGCTGGTGGTCGGCGTGCTGGCCGCTTTGCTGATTATCCAGCGTTACCCCCAGTGGGTCGGCCTGCCTGACCTGGATGTGAACCTGCAACAGGCCCCGCAGACCGCGACCATCCAGCAGGGTCCGGTGTCCTATGCCGATGCGGTGAACCTTGCTGCGCCGGCGGTGGCCAACCTGTACACCACCAAGATGGTCAACAAGAACAGCCATCCGCTGTTCGAAGACCCGCAGTTCCGGCGTTTCTTCGGCGACAACCTGCCCAAGCAGAAGCGCATGGAGTCCAGCCTGGGTTCGGCGGTGATCATGAGCAAGAGCGGTTACCTGCTGACCAACAACCACGTGACCGCCGGCGCCGACCAGATCGTCGTGGCGCTCAAGGACGGTCGCGAGACCCTGGCACGGGTGATCGGCAGCGATCCGGAAACCGACCTGGCGGTACTCAAGATCGACCTGCCGGACCTGCCATCGATCACCATCGGCAGTTCGGACAAGATCCGCATCGGCGACATCGCGCTGGCCATCGGCAACCCCTTCGGTGTCGGCCAGACCACCACCATGGGCATCATCAGCGCCACCGGGCGCAACCAGCTGGGCCTGAACAACTACGAAGACTTCATCCAGACCGACGCGGCGATCAACCCCGGCAACTCCGGCGGCGCGCTGATCGATGCCAATGGCAACCTGACCGGAATCAACACGGCGATCTTCTCTAAATCCGGCGGCTCCCAGGGCATCGGCTTCGCGATCCCGATCAATCTGGCGGTCGAGGTGATGAAGGCGATCATCGAGCACGGCCAGGTGATCCGTGGCTGGCTGGGTATCGAAGTGCAGCCGCTGACCCAGGAACTGGCGGAGTCGTTCGGCCTCAGTGGACGTCCGGGCATCGTCGTGGCGGGTATTTTCCGTGACGGGCCGGCGCAACGGGCCGGCCTGCAGCTGGGTGACGTGATCCTGAGTATCGACGGCGAACCGGCCAATGACGGGCGCAAGTCGATGAACCAGGTAGCGCGGATCAAACCGACCGACAAGGTGGCGATCCAGGTGCTGCGCAATGGCAAGGAGCTCAAGCTGACGGCAGAGATCGGCTTGCGTCCGCCACAGCAGACGGCGCCACAGGAAGAGGAATAGGCAAAGACGCCTGCCACCTGAGGGAGCGGCGTTCCATGGCAGTCCATTCTGTGGGAGCCGGATTTATCCGCGAAGCCTTTTAGCGTTCCTCAAGGACCCTTTCGCGGATAAATCCGACGCCCCCATAAATCCTGCCGCCGCTCCCTCTATACGGCTACAAAGGATCAGGCGATCAAAGCTCGCCCAGAGCCTCGATCAGCGCCTGGTTCTGCTCCGGTGTACCGATGGTGATCCGCAGGAACTGAGCGATACGCTCCTGCTTGAAGTGACGCACGATCACCCCCTGTTCCCGTACCTTCGCTGCCAGTGCCGCGGCGTCGTGCTGCGGGTGCCGGGCGAAGATGAAGTTCGCCGCCGACGGCAGCACCTCGAACCCCTTGGCCTGCAGTTGCGCCACCAGCCGCTCACGGCTTTCGATGACTTGGCGACAGGTCTGCTCGAAATACGCCCGGTCCTCGAACGCCGCCGCCGCGCCGGCAATCGCCATGCGATCGAGCGGATAGGAGTTGAAGCTGTTCTTGACCCGCTCCAGCGCCTCGATCAGGTCCGGATGCCCGACCGCCAGGCCGACCCGCAGCCCCGCCAGGGAACGCGACTTGGACAGGGTCTGGGTCACCAGCAGGTTCGGATAACGATCGATCAGGCGGATGGCCGTCTCGCCACCGAAGTCGATGTAGGCCTCATCGACCACCACCACCGAATCCGGGCTGCTCTGGAGAATCTGCTCCACCGCGTCCAGCGCCAGCAGGCAGCCGGTTGGCGCGTTCGGGTTGGGGAAGATGATCCCGCCGTTGGGCCGGGCATAGTCGGCCACGCGGATCTGGAACTGCTCGTCCAGCGCCAGCGCCTCGAAGTCGATCCCGTACAGGCCGCAGTAGACCGGATAGAAGCTGTAGCTGATATCCGGGAACAGCAGCGGCCGATCCTGCTGGAACAGGCCGTGGAAGATATGGGCCAGGACTTCGTCGGAACCGTTGCCGAGGAACACCTGGCTGGTCTGCACGCCGTAGTACTCGGCCACGGCCTGCTTGAGTCGGTCGCCGTTGGGGTCGGGATACAGGCGCAGGTTGTCGTTGACCTCGGCCTGCATCGCCGCCAGGGCCTTGGGCGACGGGCCGTAGGGGTTTTCGTTGGTATTGAGCTTGACCAGCTTGGTCAGCTTGGGCTGCTCACCCGGCACGTAGGGCACCAGGTCCTTGACGAATTTGCTCCAGAACTTGCTCATGCTTGTTTCCCCTTATTCCTGGTCTTCGGCGACGATCCGGTATTCCGCGCTGCGGGCATGGGCGCTCAGCGACTCGCCGCGAGCCAGTACCGAAGCGGTCTTGCCCAGTTCGGACGCACCCTGTTCGGAGCAGAAGATGATCGACGAACGTTTCTGGAAGTCGTAGACCCCCAGCGGCGACGAGAAGCGCGCGGTGCCGGAGGTCGGCAGCACGTGGTTGGGACCGGCGCAGTAGTCCCCCAGGGCCTCTGAGGTATGACGGCCCATGAAGATCGCGCCGGCGTGGCGGATCTGCGGCAGCCAGGCCTGCGGGTCGGCAACCGACAGCTCCAGGTGTTCCGGCGCGATACGGTTGGCGACCTCGATCGCCTGTTGCATGTCGCGTACCTGGATCAACGCGCCGCGACCATTGATCGAGGTCTCGATGATCGGTGCACGGTCCATGGTCGGCAGCAGCTTGTCGATGCTCGCCGCAACGCGGTCGAGGAACGCCGCATCGGGGCTGACCAGAATGGCCTGGGCATCTTCATCGTGCTCGGCCTGGGAGAACAGGTCCATGGCGATCCAGTCCGGATCGGTCTGGCCGTCGCAGACCACCAGGATCTCCGAAGGACCGGCGATCATGTCGATGCCGACCTGGCCGAAGACATGGCGCTTGGCGGTGGCCACATAGATGTTGCCGGGGCCGACCACCTTGTCGACCTGCGGCACGCTCTCGGTACCGTAGGCCAGCGCCGCGACCGCCTGGGCGCCACCGATGGTGAACACCCGGTCGACACCGGCGACGCAGGCCGCCGCCAGGACCAGTTCGTTGACCTCGCCACGCGGGGTCGGCACCACCATCACCACCTCACCGACGCCGGCGACCTTGGCCGGAATCGCGTTCATCAACACCGAGGATGGGTAGGATGCCTTGCCGCCGGGCACGTACAGGCCGGCGCGATCCAGCGGCGTGACCTTCTGGCCCAGCACCGTGCCATCGGCCTCGGTGTAGCTCCAGGAGTCCTGTTTCTGCCGTTCGTGATAGCTGCGCACACGGGCGGCGGCCTTTTCCAGGGCTTCGCGCTGGGCCTGGGTGATGCGGGTCAGGGCCAGTTCCAGGCGCTCGCGCGGCAGGATCAGGTCGGCCATCGAGGCCGCCTCCAGGCCATCGAAGCGCTGGGTGAACTCGACCACGGCGGCATCGCCGCGCTCGCGCACCGCCTTGATGATATCCAGCACCCGCTGGTTGACCGAGTCATCGGACACGCTTTCCCAGCTCAGCAGATGATCCAGATGATGGGCGAAATCGGGATCGGCAGCGTTGAGTCGGCGAATGGCGGTGGACGTAGTCATAGCGAGGGCCTCAATAATTGGCGAATGCTTGGGAACAGCAAGTCTCAGGCGCCCGGTGGGCGCTGACGCTCAATAGCGATCACGCGCCCCAGACTACCAAGCCATCCGCGTGGGCACCTGAGAATTCCGGCTATGACACGGATAGATGGGCGCGGCTCAGGGCCGCGCATGTGTGTCAGCTACGGTGTCGCGACTCCACTGCCTTGCGCAGGGTGTCGATCAGGGACTGGATACGGGCGTGCTGCATCTTCATCGAGGCCTTGTTCACCACCAGGCGGGAGCTGATGGTCGCAATCAGTTCCTGGGGTTCCAGGCCGTTGGCCCGCAGGGTGTTGCCGGTGTCGACGACGTCGATGATCTTGTCGGCCAGGCCGATCAGCGGCGCCAGCTCCATCGAGCCATACAGCTTGATGATATCGACCTGACGGCCCTGCTCGGCGTAGTAGCGCTTGGCGACATTGACGAACTTGGTCGCCACCCGCAGCCGGCCCTTGGGCTCGACCGCACCGACGGCGCCAGCGGTCATCAGCTTGCAGCGGGCGATCTGCAGGTCCAGCGGCTCGTACAGTCCCTGGCCGCCGTACTCCATCAGCACATCCTTGCCGGCGACGCCGAGGTCGGCTGCACCATGCTCGACATAGGTCGGCACGTCGGTGGCACGAACGATCAGCAGGCGGACATCCTCCTGGGTCGTCGGAATGATCAGCTTGCGGCTCTTGTCCGGATTCTCGGTGGGCACGATACCCGCCTCGGCGAGCAACGGCAGGGTATCGTCGAGGATACGGCCCTTGGACAGTGCAATGGTCAGCATGGGGAAACCTAGGTCCTTCAATTCAGGATATTGCAACACTCTAACAGACCGAAGCGCATTCCCTGTAGGAGCCGGCTCGCTGGCGATCGCGATGGGTCAGTGACACACCGCGATCGCCAGCAAGCCGGCTCCAGCCAGGGCGGAGCCGGACCGTCACCCGCAATGGCTAGCCCGGAACGCGACGGATCTTGGCACCCAGCATCTGCAGCTTCTCTTCGATGCACTCGTAGCCACGGTCGATGTGGTAGATCCGGTCGATCAGGGTGTCGCCTTCGGCGGCCAGCGCCGAAATCACCAGGCTGGCCGACGCCCGCAGGTCGGTGGCCATGACCGGAGCACCCTTGAGGACTTCAGTGCCGGTGACGATCGCGGTGTTACCCTCGACCTGGATCCTGGCACCCATGCGGTGCAGTTCGTACACGTGCATGAAGCGGTTTTCGAAGATGGTCTCGATCACCGCGCCAGTGCCTTCGGCAATCGCGTTGAGGGAGATGAACTGGGCCTGCATGTCGGTCGGGAACGCCGGATACGGCGCGGTGCGCACGTTGACCGCCTTCGGCCGCTTGCCATGCATGTTCAGCTCGATCCAGTCCTCGCCGGTGGTGATGACCGCGCCGGATTCCTTGAGCTTTTCCAGGACCGCTTCGAGGATGGTCGGATCGGTATCCTTGACCTTGACCCGGCCACCGGTGACAGCGGCCGCCACCAGGTAGGTGCCGGTCTCGATGCGGTCAGGCATGACCTTGTAGTTCGCCGAATGCAGGCGCTCGACACCGTCGATGGTGATGGTGTCGGAGCCGGCGCCGGAAATCTTCGCGCCCATGGCATTGAGGAAGTTCGCCAGGTCGACCACTTCCGGTTCGCGCGCGGCGTTCTGCAGCACGCTGCGACCGCGGGCCAGGGCCGCGGCCATCATGATGTTCTCGGTACCGGTCACGGAGACGGTATCGAAGAAGAAGTTCGCGCCACGCAGGCCGCCTTCCGGCGCCTTGGCCTTGATGTAGCCGCCCTCGACGTCGATCACCGCGCCCATGGCTTCCAGGCCGCGGATGTGCAGGTCGACCGGACGCGAGCCGATGGCGCAGCCGCCCGGCAGGGCCACTTCGGCCTGGCCGAAACGGGCAACCATCGGGCCCAGTACCAGGATCGACGCACGCATGGTCTTCACCAGCTCGTACGGCGCCACCAGGGTCTTGATGGTGCGCGGATCGATTTCCACGGCAAGCTTTTCGTCGATCACAGGCTCGATGCCCATGCGCCCGAACAGCTCGATCATGGTGGTGATGTCGTGCAGGTGCGGCAGGTTGGCCACGGTGACCGGGCCATCGCACAGCAAGGTGGCAGCCAGAATCGGCAGGGCGGAGTTCTTTGCCCCGGAGATGCGGATTTCGCCATCAAGACGAACGCCGCCGGTAATAATCAGTTTATCCATAGGAATCTCGACGCCAATTCAGGCTCAGGTGCGCTCGGCCCAGGCCGCGCTGCTGAAAAATTTCATGGTGACCGCATGGATGCTGCCATCGGCGATCCATGGGTTCAAATGCGCATAGATGCTCTGCTGACGCTTTACCGGGCTCAAGGCCGCCAGTTCGTCACTGATCACATTCAACTGGAAGTTGCAGCCCTGGCCCTCAACTTCAACCTGGGTTCCTGGCAGCTTTTCTTCAAGGAAGCTTTTTACTTCGGTGGCCTGCATGCTCAACCTCGATCGGCGCCCAACGCGCGCGGGTCGGTCATGATACAAAAAAGCCCCGCGCCTGCGAACCCCGCATGAGCAGGACTCTGACGGGGGGCTTCAAGCCTTGCGCCAATTATTGAACGCCCAGCAGTTCCGTCAGTTCGGAAACCTCGGCGATTTCGCGCATTTCCCGGGACATGCCCCGGATGCTGAAGGACTTGCCAAGCCTGGCCGCATCGCGCATGAAGGCCAGCAGCAGGGCCAGGCCGACGCTGCTGGACTTCTCCACCGCCGAACAATCGACCACCAGCGCCGCGGCGTCGCTCGACTCGATCAGCACCTGCCCCTGCTTGCGCAAGGCCGCACCGGTACTGTAGTCGAGCACGCCGGCCAGGTGCAGTTCACCCGCCTCACCCAGGCGAATGCTGGCCTCACTCACCGCCGCTATCCTTCTGCGGGTTCTTCTCGGATTCGGCCTTGGCCTTCTCCACCTCACCCGCCCAGCCGTCGATGGTCTTGTCCAGGTTGTTGCCGTTGCGCTGCATCGCGTCAGCGAACTGGTCACGGAACAGCTTGCCGATGTTGATGCCGTTGATGATCACGTTGCGCAGTTTCCATTCGCCGTTGATCTTCTCAAGGGTGTAGGAAACCGGATAGATCGCGCCGTTGTTGCCCTTGACAGTCATGCCGACGCTGGTGCGGTCACCCGACTCGTCCTTGGGCGCATCGACGGTGATGCCCTGGTTGTTGTACTCGAGCAGCGCGTTTCCATAGAACTGGAACAGGCCACGCTTGAAGTTTTCCTGGAAGCGGGCCATCTGCTCGGGCGTTGCCTTGCGCGAGTACTTGACGGTCATGATGCTCTTGGAAATGCCTTCGGCGTCCACCACCGGGCCGACAATGGCGTTCAGCGAGTTGTAGAAGTCACCCGGGTTCTGCTTGTACTTCTCCCGGTTCGCCGCGAGATCGGCGAGCATCTTGTTGGTGGTGTCCTGCACCAGGTCGTGGGCAGAAGGAGCCGCCACGGCATTGCCCATCAGCGGCAACGCCGCAAGCAATACCAGCAGGCTACGGCGCAAGATAGAGATCATGGAAAAACTCCTCATTTGGCGTCTTTATTAACGGTATTGAGCAGGAATTTACCGATCAGATCTTCCAGTACCAGCGCCGACTGGGTGTCATGGATGGTTCCGCCATCCTTGAGCAGGGTGTCTTCCCCGCCCACGCTGATACCGATGTACTTCTCACCGAGC
Source organism: Pseudomonas sp. Tof1 (assembly GCF_055390395.1). Lineage (NCBI taxonomy): Bacteria > Pseudomonadati > Pseudomonadota > Gammaproteobacteria > Pseudomonadales > Pseudomonadaceae > Pseudomonas > Pseudomonas sp. Tof1. Next base: position 5,892,529 of record NZ_AP024344.1, read on the forward strand.
AAACCCGCGGTGAGGATGGACGCGGTCGAGTCAGTCGGCAGGTTGTTCACGCTCTTGTCGACTTGCATGGTCACCCGCCCCGTGAAGTTGTCGCGGTCCAGATCGATCGCCGTGACCTTGCCGATGGTCACACCGGCCATGGTCACCTTGGCTCTGACAGTCAAACCGGCGATATTGTCGAAGTACGCGTAAAGTTTATATGTTTCAGTATTTGCCGTAGGGGATAGCCCACTGACCCGCAATGCCAGCAACAGCAAAGCCAGGATGCCGGCCAGCAGGAAAAGGCCGACACCGATTTCCAGGGTGCGGTTTTGCATCAGAAATCTCCAAACATCAAGGCGGTCAGAATAAAGTCCAGGCCGAGTACTGCCAGGGAGGCATAGACCACGGTCTTGGTAGTGGCACGGCTGATCCCTTCCGAAGTGGGCTCGCAGTCGTAGCCTTGAAACACGGCAATCCAGGTCACCACGAAGGCGAACACGATGCTCTTGACAATCCCCTTCAGCACGTCGCCGTTGAAGGTCACGCTGTTCTGCATGTTGGCCCAGTAGGAGCCGTCGTAGACGCCCAGCCAGTCCACCGCCACCCACGAACCGCCCCAGATGCCGACCACGCTGAAGATCATCGCCAGCAGCGGCAGGGAAATGAAGCCGGCCCACAACCGGGGCGCGACGATGTACTTGAGCGGATCGACACCGATCATTTCCAGGCTGGAAAGCTGCTCGGTGGATTTCATGTTGCCGATTTCCGCAGTCAGGGCCGAGCCGGCACGGCCGGCGAACAGCAAGGCGGTGACCACCGGCCCCAGCTCGCGCAGCAGCGTCAGGGCGACCATCTGTCCCACCGCCTGCTCGGAACCGTAGCTGGACAGGATATTGAAGCCCTGCAGCGCCAGCACCATGCCAATGAAGATCCCGGATACGACGATGATCACCAGCGACATGACACCCACGGCGTGCAACTGCCTGACCAGCAGGCCGAAACCGCCGCCGATGCCGCCACGGCCGAACAGCACGTGGAACAGAAACAGCGTCGAACGCCCGAGCACCGCGAGCACGTCGATGCCCGAACGCCCGAACAGACGAATTCTCTCGATCAATGAATGCTTGCGCATCAGCGCTTCCCCAACAGATCTGCGCGGTAATCCGGCGCCGGGTAATGGAACGGCACGGGACCATCCGGATTGCCGGTCATGAACTGGCGAATGCGCGGGTTATCGGCATTCATCAGTTCTTCGGGCGTGCCCTGGCCCAGCACCTGCCCGTCCCCCACCACATACAGGTAGTCGGCGATGCTCGCGGTTTCCGCCAGGTCATGGGAGACGACGATGCTGGTGATACCCAGGGCATCGTTGAGCAGGCGGATCAGCCGCACCAGCACGCCCATGGCGATCGGGTCCTGGCCGACGAACGGCTCGTCGTACATGAGGATCTGCGGATCCAGCGCGATCGCCCGCGCCAGGGCCACGCGCCGCTTCATGCCGCCGGAAAGCTCGTCGGGCATCAGGTCGACCGCGCCGCGCAGGCCAACGGCCTGCAGTTTCAGCAGGACGATGTCGCGAATCATCTCCTCCGGCAGCTCGGTGTGCACCCGCAGCGGAAAGGCGACGTTCTCGAAGACATCCAGATCGGTGAACAGCGCCCCGCTCTGGAACAGCACGCCCATGTGCTTGCGCGAGTCGAACAGGTCGCTGCGCGACAGCGCCGGCAGGTTCCGGCCGTTGACCCAGACCTCGCCGCTGTTGGGGCGCAACTGCGCGCCCATCAACCGCAACAGGGTGGTCTTGCCACATCCGGAGGGCCCCATGATGCCGGTGACCTTGCCCCGCGGAATGCGAATATCGACATTATTGAAGATGCTGCGCGCGCCGCGCTTGAAGGTAACCCCCTTCAGCTCGACCGCGTAGGCGTTATCGACGCTCATCTAGACTCCTTGCGATGCAGCCTCTGTCTCGGACACCAGGCCCCTGTAAAACGAGGTGCGCACATCCTGAGCGGGCCGAACTGGTCGCGAACTATATCACTGCTGATACGAGCCGCCCAAGGCCGAAGCCGCGCTTGTTCAGGCGAGGGACAGTCGGTTTTGACACACACCCGAGCGAAAACTGACAGCCGCCTCCTACACCCACGGCGTAAAGAGCAACGATCAAGCGTGAGGGAATTGCTCATTACCGCTATAATCGCGCCTTTTCATCGGGCTATACGATTTCTGACATGAGCCAATCCAGCGACCTGATTCAATCGGCACAACGCACCATCCGCCTCGAAGTAGAAGCCGTGGAAGGCTTGTTGGCCCACATCGACGCAGATTTCGTACGCGCTTGCGAGATGATTCTGGCCAGCAAGGGCCGCGTGGTCGTGCTCGGCATGGGCAAGTCCGGGCACATCGGCAACAAGATCGCCGCGACCCTGGCGAGCACCGGCACCCCGGCCTTCTTCGTCCACCCGGCCGAAGCCAGCCACGGCGACATGGGCATGATCACCCGCGATGACGTCATCCTGGCCCTGTCGAACTCCGGCTCGACCTCGGAAATAGTCACCCTGCTGCCGCTGATCAAGCGCCTGGGCATCCAGCTGATCAGCCTGACCGGCAACCCGGACTCGCCGCTGGCCAAGGCTGCCGAAGTCAACCTCAACGCCCGCATCGAACACGAGGCCTGCCCGCTGAACCTGGCACCCACCTCGTCGACCACCGCGGCCCTGGTGATGGGCGATGCCCTGGCCGTCGCCCTTCTCGAAGCCCGTGGCTTCACCGCCGAAGACTTCGCGTTCTCCCATCCGGGCGGTGCCCTGGGGCGGCGCCTGCTGCTGAAAGTGGAAAACGTCATGCACGCCGGCGACGAGTTGCCACAGGTGCTGCGCGGTACCCTGCTGAAAAACGCGCTGATGGAAATGACTCGCAAGGGCCTGGGCATGACCGTGATCGTCGAAGCCGACGGTCGCCTCGCCGGGATCTTCACCGATGGCGACCTGCGTCGCACCCTGGATCGCACCATCGACATCCACAGCGCCCTGATCGAAGAGGTCATGACCCCTCACGGCAAGACCGCCCGGGCCGAGATGCTCGCCGCCGAGGCCCTGAAGATCATGGAAGACCATAAAATCAGCGCCCTGGTGGTGGTCGATGACGAGGATCGCCCGGTCGGCGCCTTGAACATGCACGACCTGCTGCGCGCCGGAGTAATGTAAATGAGCACTGATCTGCTGCAACGCGGCAAGAACATCAAGCTGGCGGTATTCGACGTCGACGGCGTCCTTACCGACGGTCGCCTGTACTTCCTCGAGGATGGCAGCGAGTTCAAGTCGTTCAGCACCCTGGACGGCCAGGGTATCAAGATGCTGATGGCGGCTGGCGTGCAAACCGCTATCATCAGCGGCCGCAAGACCGTGCTGGTCGAGCGACGCGCCAGGAACCTGGGCATCCCCCATGTGTTCCAGGGCCGCGAAGACAAGCTGGTGGTGCTTGACGCCCTGCTCGCCCAACTCGGCCTAGACTATGAACAGGTCGCCTATCTGGGCGACGACCTGCCTGACCTGCCGGTGATCCGCCGCGTCGGCCTGGGCATGGCCGTGGCCAATGCCGCGAGCTTCGTGCGCGAACACGCCCACGGCGTGACCCAGGCACGTGGCGGCGAGGGCGCCGCGCGCGAATTCTGCGAGCTGATCCTGCGCGCCCAGGACAGCCTTGAAGCGGCCCACGCCGCCTACCTGTAGAGCCTTTTATGCTGAACAAGAAGATTCGCAACATTCTGCTGTTCGGAGTCATTGCCGCCCTGTTCGCGGCCGTTGGCTACTGGAACATCAGCCCGGAACGCTTCCTGGAACAGACGGCCGCACCGGTGGACAACAATGCCATCGACTACTATGCGATCAATGCCCATAGCGTCCAGTACATGCCCGACGGCAAGGTGCAGTACGACATGACCGGTGACAAGGTCGAGCATCTCAAGGTTTCCGACGTCACCCTGGTGACCAAGCCGGACCTGCAGGTCTACCGCGGCACCGCGTTCCCCTGGCACGTCCAGAGCGAACGCGCCGAGGTCAACCCGGACGGCACCGAGGTCGAGCTGATCGACTCGGTGCGGGTCGCGCGCACCGACGAAAAGCAGCGCCATGTCATCATTACCACGACCCGGATGACAGTATTCCCACAGAAGCAATATGCGCAGACCGAGCAAGCCGTTAGAATCGACGGCCCCAACGGCGTGACCACGGGCAAGGGCATGAAAGCCTATCTGGAAGAAAGCAGGATGCACCTGCTATCGAACGTAAGAGGACAGTATGAGTCTCGTTAAAACCCTCCCTATTTTGCTCAGCCTGGGCGCAGCACTGGGAAGCGTGAGCGCCTGGGCTCTGCCGAACGACAGCGAGCAGCCCATCCGCATTCAAGCTGACGACGCTCAACTGGATGACAAGCAGGGCATCGCCACCTACAAGGGCGACGTCATCATCACTCAGGGTTCGATGATCGTTAAGGGCAACACCGTGACGCTCACCCGGACCAAGGACGGCGCCATCGACGTGGTGACCTCCGTGGGCAACCTGGCCTACTTCGAGCAGAAGCAGAAAGCCACCGACCCGCAGCCGGTCCGCGGCTACGGCAAGACCATCCAGTACCATGCCCAGCAGAACCGCATCGTCCTGATCGACCAGGCCAAGGTGGTCAACGAAGGCAACACCACCGAAGGCGAGAAGATCGTCTACGACACGGTGAAACAGGTGGCAACCGCCGGTCGCGCCAACGGCAGCCCGATCACCACGCCGCGCCAGCGCATCGACATGGTTATCCAGCCGAAAAAGAAAACTGACGAGCACAAGGCCCAGTAATGGCAATTCTGAAAGCCCAGCATCTGGCCAAGGCCTATAAAAGTCGCCAGGTCGTGCGTGACGTCAGCCTGTCGATCGAAAGCGGACAGATCGTCGGCCTGCTCGGCCCCAACGGTGCTGGCAAGACCACCTGTTTCTACATGATCGTCGGCCTGGTCCAGGCCGACCAGGGTCGCGTGCTGATCGACGACCAGGACGTCAGCCACCAGCCGATGCACGGCCGCGCCCGCGCCGGGATCGGCTACCTGCCCCAGGAAGCCTCGATTTTCCGCAAGCTGTCGGTGGCCGACAACATCATGGCGATCCTCGAGACCCGCAAGGACCTCGACAAGGCCGCCCGTCGCAAGGAGCTGGAAAGCCTGCTGCAGGAATTCCATATCAGCCACATCCGTGACAACCTCGGCATGAGCCTGTCCGGTGGTGAACGACGCCGCGTGGAAATCGCCCGTGCCCTGGCCACCGCGCCGAAGTTCATCCTGCTGGACGAACCGTTCGCCGGCGTCGACCCGATTTCCGTGGGCGACATCAAGCAGATCATCCATCACCTCAAGGCCAAGGGCATCGGTGTACTGATCACCGACCACAACGTCCGCGAGACCCTGGATATCTGTGAAACCGCCTATATCGTCAACGATGGACAACTGATCGCCGAAGGCGATTCGCAAACCATCCTGGCCAACGAACTGGTCAAGGAAGTCTATCTGGGCCACGAGTTCCGCCTGTAAGCATCGGGGAACCCAATACCCGCCTGAGCGCATGAGTTTTCGATAAAAACCACCGCTTTTTCCGGCTTTTTATTGTTACAGCGCTCTAGGCAAACACTCCGGTTTCGGGCATATAATTTGCTTATGTTTGGCGCTCCGGCGCCCTGTAGTGGATGGCGCATGCGCGCCGGCAAATAAGGTGTTAAGCCCCTGCCATGAAACCATCGCTAGTCCTTAAAATGGGCCAGCAGCTGACGATGACGCCGCAGCTGCAACAGGCCATCCGCCTGCTCCAATTGTCGACCCTGGATCTTCAGCAGGAAATCCAGGAAGCCCTGGAATCCAATCCGATGCTCGAACGCCAGGAAGAAGGCGACGACTTCGATAACAGCGATCCAATGGCCGACAAGGCCGAGCAGAACACCACGCCCGAAATCCCGGAAACCTCCTACCAGCAGGAAACCGCCCCCACCGTCGACAACATCGACGAAGGCGAGTGGAGCGAACGCATTCCGAACGAACTCCCGGTCGACACCGCCTGGGAAGACGTCTACCAGACCAGCGCCAGCAGCCTGCCCGGCAACGATGACGACGAGTGGGACTTCACCACCCGCACTTCGGCCGGCGAAAGCCTGCAAAGCCACCTGCTGTGGCAACTGAACCTGGCTCCGATGTCCGACACCGATCGCCTGATCGCCGTGACGCTGATCGACTGCATCAACAACCAGGGCTACCTGGACGAGACCCTCGAAGAGATTCTCGAAGCGTTCGACCCGGAGCTGGACATCGAACTCGACGAGATCGAGGCCGTCCTGCATCGCATCCAGCAGTTCGAGCCCGCCGGTATCGGCGCGCGCAACCTCGGCGAATGCCTGCTGCTGCAACTGCGCCAGCTGCCGGCCAAGACCCCCTGGCTGAACGAGGCCAAGCGCCTGGTCACCGATTTCATCGACCTGCTGGGCAGCCGCGACTACAGTCAGTTGATGCGGCGCATGAAACTCAAGGAAGACGAACTGCGCCAGGTCATCGAACTGGTACAGAGCCTCAACCCGCGCCCCGGCTCGCAGATCGAGTCGACCGAAGCCGAGTACGTGGTCCCCGACGTGATCGTGCGCAAGGACAACGAACGCTGGCTGGTGGAACTGAACCAGGAATCGGTGCCACGCCTGCGGGTCAACCCGCAGTACGCCGGCTTCGTCCGCCGTGCCGACACCAGTGCCGACAACACCTTCATGCGCAACCAGTTGCAGGAGGCGCGCTGGTTCATCAAGAGCCTGCAGAGCCGCAACGAGACGCTGATGAAGGTCGCCACCCAGATCGTCGAGCATCAGCGCGGTTTCCTGGAGTACGGCGACGAGGCGATGAAGCCGCTGGTGCTGCACGACATCGCCGAAGCGGTGGGCATGCACGAGTCGACCATTTCCCGGGTCACCACCCAGAAATTCATGCATACCCCCCGCGGTATCTACGAACTGAAATACTTTTTCTCCAGCCACGTCAGCACTTCCGAAGGCGGCGAATGCTCGTCCACGGCGATCCGCGCGATCATCAAGAAACTGGTGGCGGCGGAAAATCAGAAAAAGCCGTTGAGTGACAGCAAGATCGCTGGTTTACTGGAGGCACAAGGCATTCAGGTCGCCCGTCGTACCGTCGCCAAGTACCGCGAGTCCCTCGGAATCGCGCCTTCCAGCGAACGGAAGCGGTTGATGTAACCGCCGGGCGTGCCACAGCGTTCCAGTGGCAAGCCATCAGGCTTGCCGCTTTATGCACTGGCAACGAAGGAGAAGCTGTATGCAAGTCAACATCAGTGGACACCAACTGGAAGTGACCGAACCACTGCGTGTCTATATCGGTGAAAAACTCGACCGATTGGAACGCCACTTCGACAAGATCACCAACGTACAGGTGACAATGGCCGTCGAGAAACTGAAGCAGAAAATCGAGGCCACTTTGCATATCCACGGCGGCGAGGTGGTTGCCAATGCAGAACATGACGACATGTATGCAGCAATCGACCTGCTGACCGACAAGCTCGACCGCCAACTGAAAAAGCACAAGGAAAAGAACCTGCACCTGCTCCAAGGTACGGGTCGTTAACACCCTCCCATGATTCGACTTGAAAATATCCTGACCCCCGGCCGTTCCCTGGTGAACGTGCCGGGCGGCAGTAAAAAGCGTGCACTCGAACAAATTGCCAACCTGATCAGCCGCGAAGTGCCCGATCTGGAGATGCAGGATGTCTACGAGAGCCTGATCGCCCGGGAAAAACTCGGCTCCACCGGCTTTGGCAATGGCATCGCCATCCCCCACTGCCGGCTCAAGGGCTGCGAAGCGCCCATCAGTGCCCTGATGCACCTGGACGCCCCTATCGATTTCGACGCCATCGACGGCGCCCCGGTCGACCTGCTGTTCGTGCTGCTGGTCCCGCAGGCTGCCACCGATGCGCACCTGGAACTGCTGCGGCAGATTGCCAGCATGCTGGACCGCAAGGAGGTGCGCGACCGCCTGCGTAGCGCACCAAGCAATGAAGCCCTGTATCAGGTTGTCCTGGACGTGCAGAACGGTCAGTAACCATGCGCTTGATCATCGTCAGCGGCCGCTCCGGCTCAGGTAAAAGCACCGCCCTCGACGTACTCGAGGACAGCGGCTATTACTGCATCGACAACCTGCCGGCCGGGTTGCTGCCGGAACTGGCCGAACGGGCGTTGATCCATACCGAGCTGGCGCAACCGCTGGTCGCCGTGTCCATCGACGCGCGCAACCTGCCCAGCCACCTGTCACGTTTCCCCGAACTGCTGGACGAAGTCCGCGGCCGACATATCCAGTGCGACGTGCTGTACCTGGATGCCGATGAGGAAACCCTGCTCAAGCGTTTCTCCGAGACCCGTCGACGCCACCCCCTGAGCAGCGCCAACCGCTCGTTGGCCGAAGCCATCCGCGACGAGAGCAACCTGCTGGGGCCGATTGCCGACCTGGCGGACCTCAAGGTCAACACCACCAATCTCAACCTCTACCAGTTGCGCGATACCATCAAGCTGCGGCTGCTGAACCAGCCGGAACCGGGCACCGCATTTCTGGTAGAATCGTTCGGCTTCAAGCGCGGCATGCCGGTGGACGCCGACCTGGTGTTCGACGTGCGCTGCCTGCCCAACCCGTATTGGAAACCGGAACTGCGCGAGCAGTCCGGGCTCGACCAGCCGGTAGCCGAATACCTCGCCGCACAGCCGGACGTCGAGGAGATGTTCCAGGACATTTCCAGCTACCTGCTCAAATGGTTGCCACGCTTCGCCGCCAGCAACCGTGCTTACGTCACCATTGCCATTGGCTGCACCGGCGGGCACCACCGCTCCGTCTACCTGACCGAGCGCCTGGGTCAGTTGTTGCAGCAGTCCCTGAAGAACGTCCAGGTCCGCCACCGCGACCTTAGCTGAAAGGATCACCATCGCGATGCCCGCTCTGGAAATCGAAATCATCAACAAGCTGGGCCTGCATGCCCGCGCTTCAGCGAAGTTCGTCGGCGTTGCCGGCCAGTATCCCTGCCAGATCCGGGTCGGGCGCACGCCCGAAAGCATGGTCGACGGCAAGAGCATCATGGCCATGATGATGCTGGCTGCGGGCAAGGGCACCCGGATCCACATAAAGACCGAAGGCGAACAGGAAGACGAGGCCATGGCGGCGTTGGTGGCGTTGATCAACAACTACTTCGACGAAGGCGAATAACCCCCCTGCGGAGCGGGCAAGCCCGCTCCCCCATCAGCGGTGGGCAGCAGGCCTGCCTGCAGCGGATAACCTGCCGCTGATCAGGCACCCGCCAGCCAGCCGAACAACCGGGCAACGAGCAGCACCACTCCAGCCAGCAACAACAGCCAGCCAACTCCCTGGCGAAATCGCCGCCCTCTGCTCATTGCCACGGCATCTGTCTCCATCATCGGCTCTGGATCTTGTGGGTAGTCTGTCTTACGCCAGGGCCGCGAGATAACGCCGTTCGACTTCCGGCCAGTTGATCACGTTGTAGAAAGCATTGATGTATTCCGGGCGACGGTTCTGGTACAGCAGGTAATAGGCATGCTCCCAGACGTCCAGGCCGAGGATCGGCGTATTGCCGTTCATCAGCGGGCTGTCCTGGTTGCCACTGCTCTCGACCACCAGTTTTTTCTCCGGCGTCACGCTCAGCCACGCCCAGCCGCTGCCAAAACGCGTCAGCGCGGCCTTGGTGAAGGCTTCCTTGAACGCCTCGAAGCCGCCCAGTTGCTCGTCGATGGCTCGTCCTAGCGCCGCCTCCGGCTCGCCGCCCCCCAGCGGGCTCATCACCGCCCAGAACAGCGAGTGGTTGGCATGGCCGCCGCCATGGTTGATCACGGCCGGACGCATGTTCTCCGGCAACTGGCCAACCGCGGCCACCAGCGCCTCGACAGGCCAGTCGGCCCACTGCGATCCCTCGACAGCCGCATTGAGGTTGGTGACGTAGGTCTGGTGGTGCCTGGTGTAGTGGATCTCCATGGTCTTGGCATCGATATGCGGTTCCAGGGCGTCGTAGCTGTAGGGCAGCGCAGGCAAGGCGTAGGGCATTTCAATGAACTCCATGTTGATGACTCGACGGGACAGCGCCCGAGGAGGCCGTCCGGCTGTGCAGCAGGCGGCTGGTGCGGGGGTACTCTCCGTACTCGCTGATGAAGGCCAGCAGTTCGACGTAGGTTTTGCTGCTCTGGTGCAGCGCGGCCTCACGCAGCGCGACGGGAAGCCGAGTGTCCTGCATCGCCTGCAGCAGGCGCTGGTGAATGGCGCACAGGTACTCGACGCTCTCTTCCGGCTGATTGAGGCGCAGGTGCAGGTCCGCCAGGTTGTGGTGGGAAATCACGCAGGCGGCCACCGCCTCCTCGGCATCCGGCCAGCGCTCGAACAACACCTGCGCCAGGGCCAGGGCCTGCAGGTAGTGCTCGCGGGCATCGACCAGCTCGCCAAGGTTGAAATGGCGGTTGGCCCTTTCGATTGTGCGTCTCCAGTGTTCCATGACGAACCTCCAGACAATGCAGTGGATTACACGCCACCGGCCGTGAGCTTTTCCGGATCCAGCAGGGTTTCCAGTTGGCTACGGGGCAGATCGGTATGTTCGAGCGCCACCTCGATGATCGGCCGACCTTGCTGATAGGCCTTCTTGGCAATCTCGGCGGCTTTCTGGTAACCGATGATCGGGTTCAGCGCGGTGACCAGGATCGGGTTGCGCGACAGCGCCTCCTTGAGCTTGGCCTCGTTGACCTTGAAGCTGGCGATGGCCTTGTCGGCCAGCAGACGACTGGCATTGGCCAGCAGCTCGATGCTGCCCAGCAGGTTGTGGGCAATGATCGGCAGCATCACGTTCAGTTCGAAGTTGCCCGACTGGCCGGCCACGGCAATCGTCGCGTCGTTGCCAATCACCTGGGCGGCGACCATCGCGGTCGCTTCCGGAATCACCGGATTGACCTTGCCCGGCATGATCGACGAACCGGGCTGCAGGGCCTCCAGCTCGATCTCGGCCAGGCCGGCCAGCGGGCCGGAGTTCATCCAGCGCAGGTCGTTGGCGATCTTCATCAGCGACACCGCGGTGGTCTTCAACTGGCCGGAAACGGCGACCGCGGTATCCTGGGAGCCGATCAGGGCGAACAGGTTGCCACCTGGCGTGAACGGTACACGGGTCAAGGCGCTCAGTTGGCGACTGAACAGTTCGGCGAACTGTGGGTGCGCGTTGATCCCGGTACCCACCGCGGTACCGCCCTGGGCCAGGGATTGCAGGCTGGGCAGCAGGTTCTGCAGATGCAGGACGTTGGCCTTGAGCTGTGCCGCCCAGCCATCGAGCACCTGGCTCAGACGCACCGGCATGGCGTCCATCAGGTGGGTGCGACCGGTCTTGATGAACGGATGAACCTGCTCCGCCTTGGCCTCGGTGACCCGCACCAGGTGCGCCAGGGCCGGCAACAGTTGCTCGTGCAGGGCCAGTGCGGCGCTGACATGGATGGTGGTGGGGATGATGTCGTTGCTGCTTTGGCCGCAGTTGACATGGTCATTGGGGTTGACCGGCTCACCCAGCAGACGGCTGGCGAGGGTCGCGATCACCTCGTTGGCGTTCATGTTGGAGCTGGTGCCGGAGCCGGTCTGATAGATATCCACCGGGAAGTGCAGCATGAAATCGCCTTCGAGCAGGCCCTGGCAGGCATCGACGATGGCCTTGCCCTGGGCTGCGCTCAGTTGCCTGAGCTCGACGTTGGCCTGTGCCGCAGCCGCCTTGGCCAGGATCAGGGCACGAATGAACTGCGTCGGCATGCGCTGGTGGCTGATGGGGAAGTTGTCCACGGCACGCTGGGTCTGGGCGCCATACAGGGCCTCGGCCGGCACCTGCAGTTCGCCCATGCTGTCGCGTTCGATACGGGTATTACTCATCGGGAAATCCTTGCACCAGTTCAGTCAGGGGAATGGAAGGCAGCAGCGAGCAGTTCGCCAACTGCCAGGCAAAGCTTTGCCAGCGGCGCAGCCGGCAATTGCATAGCGCCTGGCGCTCCAGATCGCGCAACGGCCGCCAGGCCTGGTCCAGGCATAACGACCGCCAGTGCCAGGGCAACGCGGTATCGGTGGCCGTGTCGAGCAGCAGGCGAAAGGACGTTGCAGCGATGGTCCAGGGTGAAGTGGGTGTGCAACAGGCCAGGTAGCGGCCCTCGGCGAGGTAATGGTCGATCAGCCGGGGCTCGTCCGGCAGCAGTGCGCAGCGGATCTGGCGGCTCATCCAGCGCCAGCTGTCCAAATAGGGTTGCTCATGCAAGGCAGAACTCATGACCCAGGCTCATTCGATAATGAGATTTATTATTATACGATATTGATAATCAAAACAACGCTGACGAAGCGAGCCTGTCCCCCTCCTTGAGGGACAGGCTCGCTCAGGGTGGCGTCGGCACAAAAAAAGGCGCGTCGCTTGAGCGACGCGCCTTTTCGTTCGGGTTGCGGCGGTGGATCAGCTACCGGCGACAGTCATCCGCTCGATCAGCACCGAGCCGGTACGGATGTTGCTGCGCAGCTCGAGATCGCTGCCCACGGCGACGATCTGCTTGAACATGTCGCGCAGGTTGCCGGCAATGGTCACTTCCTGAACCGGGAACTGGATCTCGCCATTCTCGACCCAGAAACCGGCCGCTCCACGGGAATAGTCTCCGGTGACCATGTTCAGCCCATGCCCCATCAGCTCGGTCACCAACAGGCCGCGCCCCATTCGGCGAATCAGGGCATCCTGGTCCTCGACCCCATGGGTGACGAACAGGTTGTGCACGCCGCCGGCGTTGGCGGTGCTCGGCAGGCCGAGCTTGCGTCCCGAGTAGGTGCCCAGCACATAGGACACCAACGTGCCATTCTCGACGAACGGCTTGGCATAGGTCGCCAGGCCATCGCTGTCGAAGGCCGAACTGCTCATGGCCCGCATCAGGTGTGGACGCTCATCGATGGTCAGCCACTGCGGGAACAGCCGTTGCCCCAGCGCGCCCTCGAGGAACGACGACTTGCGATACAGGTTGCCGCCGGAAATCGCCGACAGGAAACTGCCGAACAACCCACCGGCCAGTTCCGCCGAAAACAGCACCGGCACTTCGCAGGTCGGCACCGGACGCGCGCCCAGGCGGCTGGCCGCCCGCTGCGCGGCCTTGCGGCCAATGCTGACAGCGTCGGCCAGCAGCTCGCCCTGGCGATTGACGTCGTACCAGTAGTCACGCTGCATCTGCCCATCGCCTTCGGCGATCATCACGCAGCTGAGGCTATGGCGCGTCGACGCCGAGCCGGCGATGAAACCGTGGCTGTTACCGTACACCCGGCAACCCTGGGACGTGCTCAGCGTGGTGCCGTCGGCGTTACGGATCCGACTGTCGGCGTCGAAGGCCGCCGCTTCACAGATCAGCGCCCGCTCGATCGCCTGCTCCGGGGTGATGTTCCATTCGTGGAACAGGTCGAAATCCTTGATTTGCTTGGCCATCAGGGCCGCATCGGCCAGCCCGGAGCACTCGTCCTCGGAGGTGTGCCTGGCGATGGCCAACGCCGCCGCGACGGTTTCGCGAATGGCCTCGGCGCCACTGGCCGAAGTGCTGGCCGAGCCCTTGCGCTGCCCCACGTACAAGGTGATACCGAAGCCCTGGTCACGGTTGAACTCGACCGTTTCCACTTCCCGCTGGCGCACCGACGTCGACAGCCCCTGCTCCACGGACACCGCCACCTCACAGGCACTGGCCCCCTGGCGCCTGGCCTCGGCAAGAATCTGCTCGACCTGCTCCTGCAGGGCCGGCAAGGCCTGCGGGCCAACGCTTTGTGCTGCGCTCATGGTCTTCTCCACTCAGCTTTCTCCACTCAAATGCAGCTTTCAGTCACGCTCATCGAACGAGCGGGCCGGACAAGCGGCCCCCGACTGGTTATCATGGCGGCGTTTCTTTGCGGACTGCCACCATGGTTGATTCTTACGACGACTCCCTCGATGGGGAGAAAAGCAAATCCCAGGTCAAACGCGAGCTGCATGCTCTGGTTGATCTCGGTGAGCGACTGACCACACTCAAGCCTGACCTGCTGGCAAAACTGCCACTGACCGACGGCTTGCGCCGTGCCCTGGCCGATGCGCCGAAGCACACCGCGCATATCGCGCGCAAACGGCACATCCTGTTCATCGGCAAGCTGATGCGCGACCAGGACATCGACGCCATCCGGGTGGTGCTCGACCAGGTCGATGCCTCCACCAAGCAGTACAATGAACGCTTCCATAACCTCGAACGCTGGCGCGATCGCCTGATCACGGGCAACGACGACGTCCTGGAAAAGTTCGTCAGCGAGTACCCCGAGGCGGACCGCCAGCAACTGCGCTCGCTGATCCGCCAGGCCCAGCACGAACTGGCACACAACAAGCCACCGGCTTCCAGCCGTAAAGTCTTCAAGTACATCCGGGAGCTGGACGACACCCAACGCGGCCTGCGCTGAGTGTCGACCTGGGTGGGCCGGCAAGCGGCTCACCCAAGCGCTCCGGCCCCTACGCGCCCGTGCCGCCCACGGTGATCGCGTCGATCTTCAGGGTCGGCTGGCCAACACCCACCGGCACCGACTGCCCATCCTTGCCACACGTGCCCACACCACTGTCCAGTGCCAGGTCGTTGCCAACCATCGACACCCGACTCATGGCTTCCGGCCCATTGCCGATCAGCGTCGCCCCCTTGACCGGCGCAGTGATCCTGCCGTCCTCGATCAGGTAGGCCTCGCTGGTGGAGAACACGAACTTGCCGCTGGTGATATCGACCTGGCCGCCGCCGAGGTTGGCGCAGTAGATCCCCTTCTTCACCGAGGCGATGATTTCCGCCGGGTCGCTTTCGCCGCCGAGCATGTAGGTGTTGGTCATGCGTGGCATCGGCAGGTGCGCATAGGATTCGCGGCGGCCGTTGCCGGTACGGGCGACGCCCATCAGGCGGGCATTGAGCTTGTCCTGCATGTAGCCCTTGAGCACGCCGTTCTCGATCAGCGTGGTGCATTCGGTCGCAGTGCCCTCGTCGTCGACGCTCAGCGAGCCGCGACGGCCGGCCAGGGTGCCGTCATCGACGATGGTGCACAGGCTCGAAGCGACCCTTTCGCCCATCCGTCCGCTGTAGGCCGAACTGCCCTTGCGATTGAAATCGCCTTCCAGGCCGTGGCCGACCGCCTCGTGCAGCAGGACGCCAGACCAGCCGGAACCGAGCACCACCGGCAGTGTACCGGCCGGAGCGGGGACCGCTTCCAGGTTGACCAGCGCCTGGCGCAAGGCCTCGCGGGCATACCCCATGGCACGGTCTTCACTGAGGAAATAACGGTAGTCGGTACGCCCGCCACCACCGTGGCCACCCCGCTCGCGCCGGCCATTGTGCTCGACGATCACGCTGACGTTGAAACGCACCAGCGGTCGTACGTCCGCCGCCAGGCCACCGTCGGTAGAGGCCACCAGAATGCGCTCCCAGACGCCGGCCATGCTCACCGAAACCTGCTGGATACGCGGGTCGAGGGCGCGAGTGGCGACGTCGATGCGCTTGAGCAGCTCGACTTTCTCGGCGCGGGTCAGGACGTCCAGCGGATTGTCCGGTGCATAGAGTTGTGCCACGTCCTGGGCGGAGAACGCCTGCACCCGGCCGTTCTGCCCGGCACGGGAGATCGAACGGGCCGCACGCGCGGCTGCGCCCAGGGCGTCAAGGGTGATGGCATTGCTATAGGCGAAGCCGGTCTTTTCCCCGGATTGCGCGCGTACGCCGACACCCTGGTCCAGGTTGAAGCTGCCTTCCTTGACGATACCGTCTTCGAGCGCCCAGGACTCGGAAATCTGCCCCTGGAAATACAGGTCAGCGGCGTCGATGCCGGGCCCGGCCAGGTCACCCAGGACCGATTGAAGGTTTTCGATGGTCACGCCACCCGGCGCCAACAGGTGTTCGCTGACTGAGGACAACAACTCGCTCATAGGTTTTGCGCCTTATTTCGTCATTGCGATGCAGGTCGCTGCGCGCCCTGCGAGAAAAAGCGCCGGTGACTCGCCACCGGCATCCGCGCCCGGATGGACGCCTGTTCATTACTGTCACGCTCGGCCAGCAACACCGCTTCGCCCTGATCCTGCCGGGCGAGGACACGCCCCCACGGATCGACGATCGCCGCATGCCCGAAGGTCTCGCGCGGCCCCGGATGCACGCCGCCCTGGGCAGCCGCCAGCAGATAGCACTGGGTCTCGATGGCACGGGCACGAATCAGCACGTCCCAATGCGCCGCACCGGTCACTGCGGTGAAGGCCGAGGGCGCGGTGATCAGTTCCGCACCGGCCAGCCGCAGTTCGCTGTACAGCTCGGGGAAGCGCAGGTCATAGCACACGCTCAGGCCCAGACGCCCCACCGGCGTGTCGGCCACCACTACCCGGCTACCATGAGCATAGTCATCGGATTCACGATAACGACCCCGATTGTCCGCCACGTCCACATCGAACAGGTGCAGCTTGTCGTAGCGGGCCACCGTTTCGCCCTGGTCATCGACCAGCAACGAGCAGGCACTGGACTTGGCATCCGGCTGGCCGACCGGCGGCAACGGCAGGGTACCCGCGACAATCCATAACCTGAGGTCGCGGGCGACCTGTTTCAACCACGGCAGGATCGGCCCCTCGCCCAGCGCCTCGGCCCGGCCGATCGCGGCGACGTCACGACGGCCCATGGCAGCGAAGTTTTCCGGCAACACCGCCAGTCGCGCACCGCCTTCGGCGGCCTGCTCGAGCAGGCGACGGGCCTGGGTCAGGTTGGCCAGCACATCGTCCTGGCTGACCATCTGGATGACGGAGAAAGTCATGGCACACTCCTTGGAAGACTGGCCACCATGCTACTCCATGGGGCGCTACTTGGACTTTTCAAAAGGTTTGTCGAACGTGATTTTCGGTTCTTTCCAGGGACCGGTGACGCTGTACTTCACACTGGCGAACCGCGCGACCCGGTCGCCGATCAGCTTGTCGATCAGGAACAGCGCACCACCGATGGCCGGCGCCCCGACGATCAGCGCGGCGATCGGCAGGTTGTTGGTCACCGGCAAGGTCACCAGCAGCTTGGCATCGACCCGGTCGCTGACCATGTCCAGCGTACCGTTGAGTTCCAGGTTGCTCGACGGCCCGGTCAACGTGATCGGTTCGCGGGTGACATATACGCCATCGCTGGCTACCAGCAGTCCCTTGACCCGGTCATAGCTCAGGCCCTTGCCGAGCAGGTCGGAGAAATCCAGGCGCAGGCGGCGACCGATGGAGTTGAAGTTCAGCAGACCGAACACCCGCAAGGCCTGGGCACCGCCCTCGACTTCGACGAACTGGCCCTTGCGCAGGGTCGCATCCAGGCTGCCGGAGAAACGCTTGAGCCCGACCCAGGCCGGCGAGCCGGGCCAACGGCCATCGACATCGAGGTGGAACTCGTCGCTGGTCACGGTTGGCGCGAAGCTCCAGGCCTTGAGCACATCAGCGAGGTTCTTGCCCTCCAGGCGCCCATTGATCCAGCTGCCACTGCTGCCCGGCGCGCCTTCCCAGCCGCCATTGCCCTGCAACTGCATGCCCTTGAGGCCGAGATTGAGGTCGTTGAGCTGGATTCCCTTGGGCGTCGGCCGCACCTTCAGCGACCAGGCGCCCACCAGGTCCTGGCCCTGGAACAACTGGTCGATGGCGATATCCAGCGCCGGGATCTGCTGTGGGTCCACCGAGGCCAGCGGGTCCGGTGCATTTTCATCGGCGACCACGCTCGGGTCCGGGGCCGGCAAGCGCACATAGGCCAGCTTGACGCCGATCGGGGCCCCCTTGGCATCCGGCAGCGTCACACTACCCTTGGCCTGCTGGCTGTCGATCAACAATCCCCAGGTCGAGCCACTGCGGGCCATCTGCAGGCTGACCTGGTCGAACCGGGTGCCGAAACCGCTGAGCTTGTCGACCTTGAAATCCGCGCTGCTGAGCAACTGTTTGGCATTGCCGCCCGGATCCTGGCCGGCATAGCGGTCGATCACCGCCTTCCACGGTTCCATGTCCAGTTCCGAGAGTACGCCACGTACCCGCAGGCCCTTGACCGTCGGCAGTTGTGCATCGCCATCGCCGAGGAACAACTCCCCCCGGCCGTCGGCGAACCTGCCGCCCGGGGCGGCAAAGGTGAAGTTCGCCAGCTCGCCATAGTCGAACCAGTAGCGCCGTTCGGCACCTTGCAGGGTCATGCGGAACACGCTGTCGCGCCCCTGGCTGGCCGGCATGCCAAAAGGAGCGGGCAGATCGACGGCCACGCCCTTGAGGTTGGAACTGATCATCAGTTGGCTGTCGGCACCGTCGAGGTTCAACTGCAGCTGGTACGGCAGGTCGCCGGATACCGGCAGCGGCTGGCTGACGCCCAGCCAATCGGTGAGTTTCCTGAGGGCCACCTGGCCCTTGGCGGTGACCCGGGTGCTGAGGCTGCCAGGCTTGCCGTCGGCACTGATCTGCGCGGTGATCGGCCGGTCGAACGCCTGGGCGCTGATGCCATCGCCACTGAGGCCCTTGTCGCTGTCGAAACGGAAATTGCCCTTGAGCTGGGTCAGTTCGAGACTCGGGTCAGCCAGCTTCAGCCGCGCCTGGTCGGTGGCGAAGTCCACCAGCACCTTGGGCTCGTCGCCCTTCTCCAGCGGAACATCCAGCCTGACCTTGCCCTGCAGGCTGCCCTCGCCCTGCCAACCGGCAAAGGTCGGGCCGGTACCGATCGGCGCCTCCTGGAGAATCTTCAGGCCATCGCCGAGACCGCCGGCAAAGTTGCCGTCGAGGAACATGTGCGGCGCCTTGCCCGCGGTCGAGTGCGGGATGTTGACCATCACATCGCTGACCTGGGTATCGAGCAACTGGCCCTTGCTGGCCTTGATCCGCACCCCGCTGTCCTCGATGAACACATCGCCGTTGACCTTGCCGACATGGGGCCAACCCGGCTGGAAGGCCAGTTCGGCGTCATGGACCTTGAAGAACAGGCTGATGCTGCGTGCGGCGGCGGCGGCATCGTGGTTCAGCGAACCCTGGTACTGGAAGAAACCCTGGTCCACGGCACCGTGGAGAATCGCGGTACGCAACCATTCGTCGAGGGAGGGGCTCAACACCGCCGGCAGGTACTTGGGTGTGAAACGTCCGTCACCGTCGACCAGGCCGACCCGCAGGTCCATGTAGTCTTCCTGCTCCGGGGCGAAATGCAGGCGGATCAGGAAGTCGGCGGCGATCCGCCCCTCCTCGCCGAGCACCTTGATATAGGGCGCGATCAGGGTAAAGCCCTCCTGATCGAGCTTCCAGGTCAGCCGGGCGTTAGCCTGCAGGTACTGCCAGGGCTTGTTGAAGATCGGATAGAGGAACAGCGAGAAGTCCTTGCTGTCCATGCGCAACTCGCCGTGCCCCAGGTCGCCGCTGATGCTGCCGGTGACATTGCGCGCCGCCGGCGCACCGTGATAGGCGTCGAAACCGACCCGCTCGAGATTGGCCTCGAAGCTCAGGCGACGGTCACCGGTTTCCTGTGGCCGGTAATCGAGCAACACATTGCGCAAGGCCCCGGTGACTTTCAGGTGGTCGATCACCGTGGCCAGCCCTTGCGGCAGCGGCGCCAGGCTGTCGAGCAGCGCAGTGATCGGCGTCAGGTCCAGGCGATCGGCCTGCACGTGCCACACTTCACCGCTCTTGTCGGTCGCGGCACTCTGCTGCAATTGCAGGTGGGACTCCCAGCGGGTCTCCCCCAGGTTCATCGCCAGCGAGTCGAGCAGCAGGCTAAAGCCCTGGTCGTTGCGTTGCAGATAGGCATTGAGGGCGAGGTTGTCGATTTTCGCCGGCTGGCGATCGGCGTACCCACCGCGAAACTGCGGGGCATTGAGCCGCGCCACGGCGCTCTGCACCGTGCCATCGGCCCACTTCAACCAGAATTCACCGCCGGCCTTGAGCTCGGCGATCTTCCATTTCCCGGCCAGGCTCGCCGGCAGCCAGCGCGCCCAGTCGCTCTGCGGCAGGCTCAGGTAGGCTTCGGCGGACGCATGGCGCCAGTCGCTGGGGCGCATGCGGGTCGTCAGGTTGAGCGCCAGTGGCTGGCCGTCGGGCAGGTTCAGGCGCAGATCGAGGCGCTGGCGACCGGGGCCGACGCGCAGGTTCAGGCCGACATAGGTCAGGGTCAGCGGCGACTCGCCATAAGGTTCCAGCGTCAGTTGACTGTCCAGCACCGACAACTGCTCGATCACCTGCAGGCGCTTGAGCACCTGTTCAGGGTCCAGCGGCTGGTCATCAGCCGGGCGCGGCAGGCCTTCGAGGGCCCATTGCCCATCCTCGCCCTGCCTGAGGTTGAGCTGCAGCCCATGCAGTTCGAGGCGGGCGATACGCAGCTCGCGGGCCAGCAGGCTGGCGCGGATATCCGGGATCACCTGCACATGGTCCAGGCGCAGGGCCGAGGCCCCCGTACCGATCATTACATCGTGGGCCGACAGCACCGGTGCCAACCCGCTCCAGTGCCCTTCCAGGCTGCCGATGGCCAATGGCATGCCCAATGCCGCCTGCGCCCTGGTTTCGACATCGGCCCGGTATTCGGCCACCAGCGGCACGAGTTGCCGCCCCAGGCTGACGTACAACGCCAGCAATACCAGCAGCAACGCACAGATGCCCAGGCTCCAGCGGGTCAACGCGGCAACAAAGCGCGACAAACGCTCCATGTCAGTGGCCCCTCAGGCAGAATTCGATGAAAAGGCCGGCTTCAGGCAGTGCGGGCAATATGTATACGGAACAGGGAATCAGAGCAGCACCACGTCGTATTGTTCCTGGGAGTACATGGTTTCGACCTGGAAACGGATGGTGCGCCCGATAAAGGCCTCCAGTTCCGCGACATTGCCCGACTCTTCATCCAGCAGCCGGTCGACGACTTTCTGGTTGGCCAATACTCTATAGCCTTCGGCCTGATAGGCACGGGCCTCGCGGAGGATTTCGCGGAAAATCTCGTAACAAACCGTCTCCGGGGTCTTCAGCTTGCCGCGCCCCTGGCAACTGCTGCACGGCTCGCACAACACCTGCTCCAGGCTTTCGCGGGTGCGCTTGCGGGTCATCTGCACCAGGCCCAGTTCGGTGATACCGATGATGTTGGTCTTGGCGTGGTCGCGTTCCAGCTGCTTTTCCAGGGTACGCAGCACCTGGCGCTGATGCTCCTCGTCCTCCATGTCGATGAAGTCGATGATGATGATCCCGCCCAGGTTGCGCAGGCGCAGTTGGCGGGCGATCGCGGTGGCCGCCTCGAGGTTGGTCTTGAAGATGGTTTCCTCGAGGTTGCGATGACCGACGAAAGCCCCGGTATTGACGTCGATGGTGGTCATGGCTTCCGCCGGGTCGACCACCAGGTAGCCGCCGGACTTGAGCGGGACCTTGCGCTCCAGGGCCTTCTGGATCTCATCCTCGACACCGTACAGATCGAAGATCGGTCGTTCGCCGGGGTAGTGTTCGAGGCGATCGGCGATTTCCGGCATCAGCTCGGCGACGAACTGCGTGGTTTTCTGAAAGGTTTCCCGGGAGTCGATACGGATCTTCTCGATCTTCGGGCTGACCAGGTCGCGCAGGGTGCGCAGCGCCAGACCGAGGTCCTCGTAGATCACATTGGGCGCACCGATGGTCTTGATCTGCGTACCGATCTGGTCCCAGAGGCGCCGCAGGTAACGGATGTCCATCATGATCTCGTCGGCCCCGGCGCCCTCGGCGGCGGTACGCAGGATGAAGCCGCCGGCCTCCTTGATGCCTTCCTGGGCCACGCAGTCGCTGACCACCTTCTTCAGCCGCTCACGCTCGGCTTCGTCTTCGATCTTCAGCGAAATGCCGACATGTGCGGTGCGTGGCATGTACACCAGGTAGCGCGACGGAATCGACAGCTGCGTGGTCAGGCGGGCGCCCTTGGTACCGATCGGGTCCTTGGTGACCTGCACCACCAGGCTCTGCCCTTCGTGAACCAGCGCACTGATGCTTTCCACCGCCGGGCCTTCGCGCATGGAGATTTCCGAGGCGTGGATGAACGCAGCCCGGTCCAGGCCGATATCGACGAACGCCGCCTGCATGCCCGGCAGCACCCGGACCACCTTGCCCTTGTAGATATTGCCGACGATACCGCGCTTCTGCGTCCGCTCGACATGGACCTCTTGCAACACACCGTTCTCTACCACCGCCACGCGCGATTCCATCGGCGTGATGTTGATCAGGATCTCTTCACTCATGGCTGCGTCTCGTTCAGGCGTGTTCACAATTATTGCCGTTCACTGGGGTGCGGCAATCAGCGCACGATAAGGTTTTGCCAACAGGGTATGTCGAAACGGCCAAGCAGTTCTGCGGTTTCGCACACAGGCAGGCCGACAACGCCCGAATAGCTGCCGTTCAGGCTCTCCACGAAAACCGCCGCCAGACCTTGAATGGCATAGCTCCCGGCCTTGTCGCGGGGTTCGCCGCTGGCCCAGTAGGTGTGTGCCTCTTCTATTTTGATAGTACGAAATTTCACGAGACTGCGAACCACCCGCGACTCGCAGCGCTCGCCGTCGAGCAACGCGATGGCCGTCAGCACCTCATGTTCGCGCCCCGACAGTGCGAGCAGCGTGGCGACCGCGTCCGCCTCGTCCAGCGGCTTGCCGAGAATTCGCCCATCGAGCACCACGGCGGTATCGGCACCCAGCACACAGGCCGCGACATCCGCACCGAGGGCGGCACGCCCGGCCGCAGCCTTGCCACGCGCCAGGCGCTCGACATAGGCCACGGGAGATTCGTCGCCCAGGGGTGTTTCATCGATATCGGCACTGATGGCCGTGAACGGCACACCGATCTGGGTCAGCAGTTCACGCCGACGCGGCGAGCCGGAGGCCAGGTAGAGCGGGTTCATCAGGACATCTCCTTGTCGGGGCTCGTCACGCGGATCATCAGGCACCGGGAAATGGCCGATGATTCAATCAGTTGATCTTGTAGCGCCGGCGCAATCCACGCAGCCCGAAGCTGACCCAGGGCCACAGCAGCGCGCTGACCAGGGCCGGCAGCACCAGCGCGAGGGTGGGCTGGCGGTTACCGGTCAGGGCGCTCAGCCACAGCTGGACCAACTGCGCCAGGCCGAAGATCACCAGGATCACCAGGCTCTGCTGCCACATCGGGAACATGCGCAGCCGTTGCTGCAGCGACAGCACCAGGAAGGTGATCAGCGTCAGGATCAGCGCGCTCTGCCCGAGCAGGGTGCCATAGAGCACATCTTCGGCCAGGCCGAGCAGGAACGCGGTGACCATGCCGATCTTGTGCGGCAGGTACAGCGACCAGAACGCCAGCAGCAGCGCCAGCCACAGCGGACGCAGGATTTCCATGAACTGCGGCAACGGCGAGACACTGAGCAGCAGGCCGATCAGAAAGGTCAGCCAGACGATCCAGCCGTTACGCGAAAGAGTGGCGCCCGCCATCATTCCTCCTGCCGTTGAGTGGCCGCCGGCGGCCTGCTGGCCGGCTTGGCCGCGGGTTTGGCGGTGGTCGGTTTTGGCGCCGGAGTGCTGTTGGCCGCACCCTGCGCGGCAGCGGCAGCCGCCGCGCCATGGGCGGTCGGCTTGGTCACCGGGGCCGTGGCGGCGGGCGTGGCCGGGGTCGCCGCAGGCTTGGGCACGGTCGCCGGAATCGCCGCCGCGCCTTCACCCTGCTTGTCGGCTTCCTGGGCCTGGGCCGCATCGTTGGCCCGCTCTTCCGGTGTACGGCTGTCGCTGAACACCAGCAGCAGGTAGCGGCTGCGGTTCAACGCGGCGGTCGGCACGGCGCGAACAATGGCGAACGGCTGGCCCGAGTCATGGATGACTTCCTTGACCGTCGCCACCGGGTAGCCGGCCGGGAACCGCTGGCCCAGGCCGGAACTGACCAGCAGGTCGCCTTCCTTGATGTCCGCGGTATCGGCGACATGACGCAACTCCAGGCGCTCGGGGTTGCCGGTACCGCTGGCGATCGCCCGCAGGCCGTTGCGGTTGACCTGTACCGGAATGCTGTGGGTGGTGTCGGTCAGCAGCAGCACACGGGAGGTGTACGGCATCAACTCGACCACCTGGCCCATCAGGCCACGGGCATCGAGCACCGGTTGCCCAAGCACCACGCCATCGCGCTCGCCCTTGTTGATGATGATGCGATGGGTGAAGGGGTTGGGGTCCATGCCGATCAGTTCGGCGACCTCGACCTTCTCGTTGACCAGTGCCGAGGAGTTCAGCAGTTCGCGCAGGCGCACGTTCTGCTCGGTCAGGGCGGCCAGTTTCTGCAGGCGCCCCTGCAACAGCAGGTTCTCGGTCTGGAGTTTCTCATTCTCGGCGACCAGTTCGGTACGGCTGCCGAACTGGCTGGCCACGCCTTGCCACAGCCGCTGCGGCAGGTCGGTGATCCAGTACGATTGCATCAGCACCAGCGAGGCCTGGCTGCGGATCGGCTTGAGCACCGTGAAGCGGGCATCGACCACCATCAGCGCAACCGACAGCACGACCAGCACCAGCAGGCGCACGCCCAATGAGGGGCCTTTGGCGAAAAGCGGTTTAATGAGCCGCTCCTCCCAGGCAAATAGACATTTTATTCATACGGCATCAAACCGGCCTGGATGCAGATTGACAGAAGATAAACGCAACAGGCAGCACTGCAAAGTGCTGCCTGTGAACGGACCGTCGTAGCGTCTGCCAGCGAACTCACTCGCTGGAGAGCAGGTCCATGGTGTGCTTGTCCATCATTTCCAGGGCACGGCCACCGCCGCGGGCCACGCAGGTCAGCGGGTCTTCGGCAACGATCACCGGCAGGCCGGTTTCCTGGGCCAGCAGCTTGTCGAGGTCACGCAGCAGTGCGCCACCACCGGTCAGCACCAGGCCGCGCTCGGCGATGTCCGAAGCCAGTTCCGGAGGCGACTGCTCCAGAGCGCTCTTGACCGCCTGGACGATGGTCGCCAGGGACTCCTGCAGCGCCTCGAGCACTTCGTTGGAGTTGAGGGTGAAGGCACGGGGTACGCCTTCGGCCAGGTTACGACCGCGGACGTCGACTTCACGGACTTCGCCGCCCGGATAGGCGGTACCGATTTCCTGCTTGATGCGCTCGGCGGTGGATTCACCGATCAGGCTGCCATAGTTGCGACGCACGTAGGTGATGATCGCTTCGTCGAAGCGGTCGCCGCCCACACGTACGGATTCGGCATAGACCACACCGTTCAGGGAGATCAGCGCGATTTCGGTGGTACCGCCGCCGATATCGACGACCATCGAGCCACGGGCTTCCTCGACCGGCAGGCCGGCACCGATCGCGGCCGCCATCGGCTCCTCGATCAGGAACACTTCACGGGCACCGGCGCCCAGCGCCGATTCACGGATGGCGCGACGCTCGACCTGGGTCGACTTGCAGGGCACGCAGATCAGCACACGTGGGCTGGGCTGCAGGAAGCTGTTTTCGTGAACCTTGTTGATGAAGTACTGCAGCATCTTCTCGCAGACGCTGAAATCGGCAATCACACCGTCCTTCATCGGACGAATGGCGGCAATGTTGCCCGGCGTACGACCGAGCATGCGCTTGGCTTCGGTACCGACGGCGACGACACTTTTCTGGTTGCCATGGGTGCGAATCGCAACAACCGATGGCTCATTCAGGACGATACCGCGCTCGCGCACGTAAATAAGGGTGTTGGCTGTACCCAGGTCGATGGAAAGATCGCTGGAAAACATGCCACGCAGTTTCTTGAACATTGGAAAGGGACCCTGGGCAACGCGTGGGTAAAAAAGTGCGGCAAACTCTAACAACGACGGGGATTTTGGGCAAGGCGCCAATATGTTAAATTAGGCGTTTTTCCGAGCACCATCCCATACAATCGCGGCCATGTGACCGTGCAAATGCGGTAGTGTTCCACCAATCCAACATCCGGACAGCTTCCATTTTGTTTTCCACTGGAGATTCCCATGGCGCTTGACCGCTCCGACGTGGAAAAAATCGCTCACCTGGCCCGCCTGGACCTGGTCGCAGACGATATTCCACGCACCACCGAAGCCCTGAACAGCATTCTGGGTCTGGTCGACCAGATGCAGGCTGTCGATACCGACGGTATCGAACCCCTTGCCCACCCTCTGGAAGCGAGCCAGCGCCTGCGCGCCGACGCCGTGACCGAACGCAATAACCGCGAGGCCTATCAGTCCATCGCACCAGCGGTCGAAAACGGCCTCTACCTGGTTCCGAAAGTCATCGACTAAAGGGAAAGAGCCTGCAATGCATCAAATGACTCTGGCCGAGATCGCCCGCGGACTCGCCGACAAGAAGTTTTCCGCCGAAGAACTGACCCGCACCCTGCTGGCGCGCATCGCCCAGCTCGACCCGCAGGTCAACAGCTTCATCAGCCTTACCGAGGAACTGGCCCTGCAGCAGGCCAAGGCTGCCGACGTGCGTCGCGCCAATGGCGAAAACGGTGCCCTGCTCGGCGCGCCGATCGGCCACAAGGACCTGTTCTGCACCCAGGGCGTGCGCACCAGTTGCGGCTCGAAGATGCTCGACAACTTCAAGGCACCCTACGATGCCACCGTGGTGGCCAAGCTCGCCGCCGCCGGCGCGGTGACCCTGGGCAAGACCAACATGGACGAGTTCGCCATGGGTTCGGCCAACGAGTCGAGCTACTACGGCAAGGTGAAGAACCCGTGGAACCTGGAGCACGTGCCGGGCGGTTCGTCGGGCGGTTCCGCCGCGGCCGTTGCCGCGCGCCTGCTGCCGGCCGCCACGGCGACCGACACCGGCGGCTCGATCCGCCAGCCGGCGGCGTTCACCAACCTCACCGGCCTGAAGCCGACCTACGGTCGCGTTTCGCGCTGGGGCATGATCGCCTACGCCTCCAGCCTCGACCAGGGTGGCCCGCTGGCCCGTACCGCCGAAGACTGCGCACTGCTGCTGCAGGGCATGGCCGGTTTCGACCCGCAGGACTCCACCAGCATCGATGAGCCGGTGCCGGACTACAGCGCCAGCCTGAACGACTCGCTGCAAGGCCTGCGCATCGGCGTGCCGAAGGAATACTTCAGCGCCGGTCTCGACCCGCGCATCGCCGAACGGGTGCACGACAGCGTCAAGGCGCTGGAAAAGCTCGGTGCGGTGATCAAGGAGATCAGCCTGCCGAACAACCAGCACGCGATCCCCGCCTACTATGTGATCGCGCCGGCCGAGGCCTCCTCCAACCTGTCGCGTTTCGACGGCGTACGCTTCGGCTATCGCTGCGAGAACCCGGTCGACCTCACCGACCTGTACAAGCGTTCCCGTGGCGAAGGCTTCGGTGCCGAAGTGCAACGCCGGATCATGGTCGGTACCTACGCCCTGTCGGCCGGCTACTACGACGCCTACTACCTCAAGGCCCAGAAGATCCGCCGCCTGATCAAGAACGACTTCATGAACGCCTTCAAGGAAGTCGACGTGATCCTCGGCCCGACCACGCCGAATCCGGCCTGGAAGATCGGTGCCAAGAACAACGATCCGGTCGCCGAGTATCTGGAAGACTTCTACACCATCACCGCCAACCTCGCGGGTCTGCCGGGCTTGTCCATGCCTGCGGGCTTCGTCGACGGCTTGCCGGTCGGCGTGCAATTGCTTGCCCCGTATTTCCAGGAAGGCCGCTTGCTCAATGTTGCGCACCAGTATCAGTTGAACACTGACTGGCACACCCGCACCCCCCAGGGGTTTTGAAGCTGCTGCGCTCGGTAATGCTGCGTTGAAAGCTGGCTCGTAATGCTCATTGACTACAGTCAACTGCGCTTACTCGCCAGCCTTCGCCTTGCCTTACCTTCGCTCGCGACGCTTCAAAAGTCCCCTGGCAAGATTTGAGGAAAAACACCATGCAATGGGAAGTCGTGATCGGGCTGGAGATTCACACCCAGCTCGCCACCCAATCGAAGATTTTCTCCGGCAGTTCGACCACCTTCGGCTCCGAACCCAACACCCAGGCCAGCCTGGTCGACCTGGGCATGCCTGGCGTGCTGCCGGTGCTGAACCAGGAAGCGGTGCACATGGCGGTGCAGTTCGGCCTGGCGATCGACGCCGAGATCGGCCAGCACAACGTGTTCGCCCGCAAGAACTACTTCTACCCGGACCTGCCCAAGGGCTACCAGATCAGCCAGATGGAACTGCCGATCGTCGGCAAGGGCCACCTGGATATCACTCTGGAAGACGGTACGGTCAAGCGTATCGGCATCACCCGTGCGCACCTGGAAGAAGACGCCGGCAAGAGCCTGCACGAAGACTTCAGCGGCTCCACCGGGATCGATCTGAACCGCGCCGGTACCCCGCTGCTGGAAATCGTTTCCGAGCCGGACATGCGCAGTGCCAAGGAAGCCGTGGCCTACGTCAAGGCGATCCACGCACTGGTACGCTACCTGGGCATCTGCGACGGCAACATGGCCGAAGGCTCGCTGCGTTGCGACTGCAACGTCTCGGTACGCCCCAAGGGCCAGGCCGAGTTCGGCACACGCTGCGAGATCAAGAACGTCAACTCGTTCCGCTTCATCGAGAAGGCGATCAACTACGAAGTACAACGCCAGATCGAGCTGATCGAGGATGGCGGCAAGGTCGTCCAGCAGACTCGCCTGTACAACCCGAACACCGATACGACCAAGGCGATGCGCAGCAAGGAGGAAGCCAACGACTACCGTTACTTCCCCGACCCGGACCTGCTGCCGGTGATCATCGAGGACTCGTTCCTGGATGAAGTGCGCGCCAAGCTGCCGGAACTGCCACCGCAGAAACGCGAGCGCTTCCAGTCGCAGTACGGCCTGTCGCTGTACGATGCCAGCGTCCTGGCTTCGAGCCGCGAGCAGGCGGAGTACTTCGAACAGGTGGTCGCCATCAGCGCCGACGCCAAGCTGGCGGCCAACTGGGTCATGGTCGAGCTGGGCAGCCTGCTGAACAAGCTGGGCGTGGAAATCGACCAGGCGCCGGTCACTGCCGAGCAACTGGGGGGCATGCTGCTGCGGATCAAGGACAACACTATCTCGGGCAAGATCGCCAAGACCGTGTTCGAAGCCATGGCCAACGGCGAAGGCAATGCCGACCAGGTGATCGAGGCCCGCGGCCTGAAACAGGTCACCGACAGCGGTGCGATCGAGAAGGTGCTGGACGAAGTGCTGGCGGCCAACGCCGAGCAGGTCGAGCAGTACCGTGCGGCGGACGAAGCCAAGCGCGGCAAGATGTTCGGCTTCTTCGTCGGCCAGGCGATGAAGGCCTCCAAGGGCAAGGCCAACCCGCAACAGGTGAACGAACTGCTGAAAAGCAAGCTCGAAGGCTGAGTCGGGCCAAACAGGCCCTGACACCAGCCCACTGTGGGAGCGGGCTCGCCCGCGAAGACGATGTATCCGACACATTGCATTCGCGGGCCAGCCCGCTCCCACCTATCGATCGCCCCATGCGATCTCTGTAGGGAGCGCCCCCAGATGAAACGCCTGTTCGCCGCCCTTGCCTTCCTCAGCCTGCTGGCCGGTTGTGCCACTCACGATATCGACCCGCGCGGCTACGACGAAACCGGCACGGCCTCCTATTACGGTCGCCAGCACCACGGCAAGCGCACCGCCAGCGGTGAACCCTTCAACCAGAACGGCCTGACCGCCGCCCATCGCCAACTGCCGTTCGGTACGCGGGTAAAAGTCACTAATCTTGCCAACGACCGCAGCGTCGTGGTCCGTATCAATGATCGCGGCCCGCATACCCGCGGACGCCTGATCGATGTTTCCCGACAAGCCGCCGAAGAGCTGGGCATGCTACAAAGCGGTACCGCGCGCGTGCGCGTCCAGAGCCTCAGCGACTGACCCCGGGGAGCCCCGCCATTTTCGGATTGACCCACCTGCCGATCCTGAGCCTGATCCAGCTGCTCGGCGGCCTGTTCCTGCTGGTCATCGGCGCCGAACTGCTGGTGCGCGCAGCCGTGCGCCTGGCCGCCCGCCTGCGAGTGCGGCCGCTGCTGATCGGCCTGACCGTCGTCGCCTTCGGCAGCAGCGCCCCGCAGATGGCCGTCAGCCTGCAGGCCGCCCTCCAGGAAAACGCCGACATCGCGGTCGGCAGCGTGATCGGCGGGAATATCTTCAACACCCTGGTGACCCTCGGTCTCTCGGCGCTGATCATCCCGCTGCGGGTCTCGCGCCAACTGGTGCGCCTGGACATACCGCTGATGATCGTCGCCAGCCTCATGGTCTTCGGCCTGGCCCTCAACGAAGAGCTGAGCCGCTTCGACGGTGTGCTGATGCTGCTGGTGTTTGCACTGTACCTGGGGTTGCTGCTGCGCACCTCGCAACACGGCCTGCCGCACCCCGCCCCCGTGCTGCAAACACAGCGCCGGCCTGCGCCCTGGCTCAGCAGTGCGTTCTGGATGCTGCTCGGCCTGGCCCTGCTGACCCTCGCCGGCCACCTGCTGCTCGATGCCGCCGTCGAAGTGGCCACGGAACTGGGCCTGTCGGAAAGGATCATCGGCCTGACCGTGGTCGCGGTCGGCACCTCCCTGCCGCAATTGGCCACGTCGCTGATCGCCGCCATCCGCGGCCAGCGCGATATCGCCGTCGGCAACGTGATCGGCGGCAACCTGTTCAATCTGCTGGGCGTGCTCGGAGTGACCGCGCTGATCGCCCCGCAACCGCTGTCGGTCTCGCCCAACGCGTTGTCGTTCGACCTGCCGGTAATGCTCGCCGTCGCGGCCTTGTGCTGGCCGGTATTCTACTCCGGCTATCGCATCACCCGTGCCGAGGGCCTGCTGTTTCTCGGCCTGTACCTGGCCTACGGGCTGCACGTGGTGTGGTTCACCACCGGCATGCCGATGGCGGTGCGGCTGGAACACCTGATGCTGTTCTTCATCCTGCCGGCGCTGCTGGTGTATCTGCTGTTCAGTACGCTGCGAGCCTGGCGTCGCCAACATTCCTAGGAGCCACTGCAATGAGCGATCAGAAAAAAACCGGTGTCGAAATGCGTCGTCAGGTCATGGGCGATGCCTTCGTCGACCGCGCCCTGGGGAATGCCACCGAGTTCAGCCAGCCCCTGCAGGACTTCGTCAACGAACACGCCTGGGGCGGCGTCTGGAACCGTGACGGCCTGCCGCTCAAGACCCGCAGCCTGATCACCCTCGCCGCGCTGACCGCGCTCAAGTGCCCGCAGGAGCTCAAGGGCCACGTGCGCGGCGCCCTGAACAACGGCTGCACGGTGGAAGAGATTCGCGAGGCACTGCTGCACTGCGCGGTGTACGCCGGCGTACCGGCGGCGATCGATGCGTTCCGCGCCGCGCAGGAAGTGATCGACGCCTACCAGAAAGCCGACTGAGCGCGACAGGGCTGACTCAGATCCAGCCCCCCCACTGCAGGACGAAAATGCCGATGTTCGTCGTGACCGCCGCCATCAGCGTGGTGATCACGATGATCGCGGCCGCCAGTTCGTGGTTGCCATTGGCGGCACGGGCCATGACAAAACTGGCCGCCGCGGTCGGGCTGCCGAAGTAGAGAAACAGGATGCCCAGTTCCGCCCCACGGAAGCCGCAGAGCCAGGCACCCAGGGTCGAGAACAGCGGCATGCCGACCATCTTCACCAGGCTGGCGCTCAACGCCATGTCGCCACTCTTGCGCAACGCCGCCAGCGACAGGGTGCCGCCGATGCAGATCAGCGCCAGCGGCAGGGTCATCTGCGCCAGGTAGTTGCCGGACGTTTCCAGCCAACCGGGCAGGCCGATCTGGAAGTAGGCAAAGGGCGCCGCCGCGATCACGCTGATGATCAGCGGGTTGCTCAGCACACTCTTGCTGATGCTCCACGGGTCGGACTTGATCACCGGGCTGTAGACCGCCAGGACGATGGTCGACAGGGTGTTGTAGAACAGGATCACCAACGCGGCGAGGATCGCCCCGAGGGAAATGCCGTAGTCGCCATACAGGCTGGCCGCCAGTGCCAGGCCAATCACCCCGTTGTTGCCACGAAAGGCGCCCTGGGTGTAGATCCCGCGGTCTTCCCGGGGCAGCGCCAGATCGCCCAGCCCCAGGCCCCGGCGAAGGTCACCAGGGTGGCGACGACGAAGTAGCCCAGCACACCGGGCTTGAGGGCCGAATGCAGGTCGGCGTGAAGGATGCCGAGGAACAGCAGCGCCGGCATGTTGACGTTGAATACCAGTGCCGAGGCGGTGTGGATGAAGTTGTCGTTGATCCAGCCCACGCGCTTGAGCGCCACGCCGAGGAACAACATGGCGAAGACCGGAGCGGTGATGGTCAGTGTATCGAGAAAGATGGCCAGCATTGCCCTGAGAATCCGTTGCCCGTCGTTAGGAGGCTAATGATACGGCAAAGCGGGCCATCCTGCCCGAGCGGCTCAGTTGAACTGCGCGCGCATCCAGGCCTGGTACTGAGCGACTCCGGCCTCGCCCTCACGCGGGGCCCAGGCGGCCATCTCGCCCTCGCCCACCGGACGATACGGGCCCGCCTTGCACTCGAACATCACGGTATCGGGCTCAAGCACCACCAGGCCGTGGAACACGCCGGCCGGCAAGTCCACCGCCGGGCATTCGCCACCGGCCTGCAGGACGCGCCGGGTAACGACCTGACCGTCCTCGTCGAACACCAGCAGGCCCAGGCTGCCACGCAGCACCAGCAGGGTTTCCGCCTTGTCCGCGCTCAGGTGCCGATGGGGCGGCACATAAGTGCCCGGCTGCAGGCCGACCGCCATGCGGTGGCACGGCTCGTCCATCTCATGGAAGTTGTGGTGCGTGCGCCCACGGGGACTGGCCGCCGCCTTCGCGGCCAGGTCGGCGAACAACGCAGCGTCGAGAAAGCTGGGGCCGGCCATGGGTTACAGGCCCTTGACGGCAAAGATGCCGGCAGCGTTACGCCAGTAGCCCTTGTAGTCCATGCCATAACCGAAAATGTAGCGGTCGATGCACGGCAGCCCGACGTAGTCGGCCTTGAGGTCCGGCCGGGCCTTGCGGTCGTGTTCCTTGTCGATCAGGACGGCGGTGTGCACCTGGCGGGCACCGGCGTGCTTGCAGAAATCGATGATCGCGCCGAGGGTATGACCCTCGTCGAGAATGTCGTCGATGATCAGTACGTCACGATCGATGAACGAGACTTCCGGCTTGGCCTTCCAGAACAGCTCGCCGCCGCTGGTTTCGTTACGGTAGCGGGTGGCGTGCAGGTAGGACGCTTCCAGCGGGAAATCCAGGTGGGGCAGCAATTTGCCGGAGAAGATCAGGCCGCCGTTCATCACGCAGAATACCACCGGGTTGCGCTCGGCCAGGTCGGCGTTGATCTGGGCGCCGACACGGGCGATGGCCGCCTCGACTTCAGCGTTGGTGTACAGGCAGTCGGCTTCGCGCATGACTTGACGGATATGCTCGAGATCAGCGGACATGGCGCTCTCCAAAGGGTGCTCAAAGGGGACTCGCACAGGGGGCTGCGCAAGAAAAGCGGGCAAAGGTACGCACCCGCGCAGGTCAGATCAAGCGTTTCTGGACTAACGTACTACGGGTCTATAGGACATAAACCCCGGATAGATTAATCTAGGCCGGTTTTTTTGCCCGCCCTCGGAGCCTTTCCCTATGCCCATCCGTGAGATCCGCCACCCGCTGATCCGTCACAAGCTCGGCCTCATGCGCCGCGCAGACATTAGCACGAAGAACTTCCGTGAGCTTGCCCAGGAAGTCGGAGCGTTGCTGACCTATGAGGCGACCAAGGACCTGCCCCTCGAAACCTATGACATCGAAGGCTGGTGCGGCACCGTACAAGTCGAGAAAATCGCCGGTAAGAAAATTACCGTGGTACCGATCCTGCGTGCCGGTATCGGCATGCTCGAAGGCGTACTCAGCCTGATCCCGGGCGCCAAGGTCAGCGCCGTGGGCGTGGCCCGCAACGAGGAAACCCTCGAAGCCCATACCTACCTGGAAAAACTGGTGCCGGAAATCGACGAGCGCCTGGCGATGATCATCGACCCGATGCTCGCCACCGGCGGCTCGATGGTCGCCACCATCGACCTGCTGAAGAAGGCCGGCTGCAAGGAGATCTGCGCCATGGTGCTGGTCGCCGCGCCGGAAGGTATCGCCGCGGTCGAGAAGGCCCACCCCGACGTGACCCTCTACACCGCATCCGTCGACCAGAAACTCAACGAACACGGCTACATCATTCCAGGCCTGGGCGATGCCGGCGACAAGATTTTCGGCACCAAGCAGAAGGACGCCTGAACATGCGGGATGAGTTCAACGACCCGCTCTGGCGCACGGTGCTGTCCGGTGCGCAGATGCTCTTCGTAGCGTTCGGCGCACTGGTGCTGATGCCGCTGATCACCGGCCTGGACCCGAACGTCGCGCTGTTCACGGCGGGCCTGGGGACTCTGCTGTTCCAGCTGGTCACCGGCCGTCAGGTGCCGGTGTTCCTGGCGTCGAGCTTCGCCTTCATCACCCCGATCATTCTCGCCAAGGGCCAGTTCGGCCTCGCTGCGACCATGGGCGGCGTGATGGCGGCGGGCTTCGTCTACACCTTCCTGGGCCTGGCGGTGAAGATCAAGGGCACCGGCTTCATCGACCGGCTGCTGCCGCCGGTGGTGATCGGCCCGGTGGTGATTTCCATCGGCCTGGCCATGGCGCCGATCGCCGCCAACATGGCGATGGGCAAGGCCGGCGATGGCAGCGAGCTGATCCCCTACCGCACGGCGATGCTGATCTCCATGCCGGCGCTGCTGACCACCCTGATCGTCGCGGTGTTCGGCAAGGGGATTTTCCGCCTGGTGCCGATCATCTCCGGCGTGCTGGTGGGCTTCGCCCTGTCGTTCTACTTCGGCGTGGTCGACACCGCGAAGATCGCCGCGGCGCCCTGGCTGGCGCTGCCGAACTTCACCGCACCGGAATTCAACTGGCAGGCGATCCTGTTCATCGTACCGGTGGCCCTGGCCCCGGCCATCGAGCATATCGGCGGGGTGATCGCGGTCGGCAGCGTGACCGGTCGCGACTACCTGAAGAAGCCGGGCCTGCATCGCACCCTGCTGGGTGACGGTCTGGCCACCACCGCGGCCGGCCTGTTCGGTGGCCCGCCCAACACCACCTATGCCGAAGTGACCGGCGCAGTGATGCTGACCAAGAACTACAACCCGAAGATCATGACCTGGGCGGCGCTCTTCGCCATCGCCCTGGCGTTCATCGGCAAGTTCGGCGCGCTGCTGCAGAGCATCCCGGTACCGGTGATGGGCGGGATCCTCTGCCTGCTGTTCGGCTCGATCGCAGCGGTGGGCATGAACACCCTGATCCGCCACAGGATCGACCTGGGCGAAGCGCGCAACCTGGTGATCGTCTCGGTCACACTGGTGTTCGGCATTGGTGGTGTGCTGGTCGGCAGTGGTACCGGCCCCGACGATTTCGGCCTGAAGGGCATCGCCCTGTGCGCCGTCGTCGCGATCGCGCTGAACCTGATCCTACCGGGCAACGACGGCTGGAAGAAGAACAGGGCCGACGAGCCGCTGGCATAACCTCACCACGCCCCCCCTGCAGGAGACGGGCTTGCCCGCGAAGCGCTTGGCGGCTTCAAGGGCAAGCCCGGCTCCTACAGGGAACGCGGAGCCCGCTCACAGAGCGTGTTCAGCGCCATCGCCCACTGCGGGTCATCGTTCAGGCACGGTACCAGCACCAACTCCTCGCCGCCCGCCTCGATGAACTGCTCGCGCCCACGGTCACCGATCTCCTCCAGGGTCTCGATGCAGTCGGCGACGAACGCCGGGCACATCACCAGAAGCTTCTTCACTCCGGCCTTGGCCAGTTCATCCAGGCGTGCCTCGGTGTAGGGCTCGATCCACTTCGCCCGCCCCAGCCGGGACTGGAACGAGACCGACCACTGCCCGTCCGCCAAGCCCATGTGCTCGGCAAACGCCGCCGCCGTACGCAGACATTGGGCGCGGTAACAGGTGGCAAGCACCGCTGGCGAGGCATTCCGGCAGCAGTCCGCATCCTTGAGGCAATGGCTGCCGGTGGGATCGAGCTTGGTCAGGTGGCGCTCCGGCAAACCGTGGAAGCTGAGCAGCAAATGATCGAAGCCCTGTTCCAGGTGCGGCCGGGTGCTGGCGACCAGCGCCTCGATGTATTCCGGCTGGTCGTAGAACGGCTGCAGGATGGAAAACTGCACATCCAGCCTCCGCTCCCTGACCACCCGCCGCGCCTCTTCGATCACCGTGGTCACCGTGCTGTCGGCAAACTGCGGATACAACGGCGCCAGCGTCACCTGGCGGATGCCCTGTGCCGCCAACCGGGTCAGCGTCGACTCGATCGACGGTTCGCCATAACGCATCGCCAGTTCCACCGGCCCATGCTGCCATTGCTCGGTCATGCGCTGCTGCAGACGTCGGCTCAGCACCACCAGCGGCGACCCTTCCTCCCACCAGATCGAGGCATAGGCATGGGCCGACTGCTCGGGCCGCTTGATCAGGATCAGCGACACCAGCAGGCGCCGGATCGGCCAGGGCAGATCGATCACGTACGGATCCATCAGAAACTGATTGAGGTAGCTGCGCACGTCCGCCACCGAAGTAGAGGCCGGCGAGCCCAGGTTGACCAGTAGCAACGCGTGATCGGTCATGCAATGTCCTATATCAGAGGCGACCCGACAGATCGTCGAGGGCCGCGGGCAGATCGGTGAACTGAAACTCGAACCCTGCCGCCAGCAGGCGCTTGGGCACGGCACGCTGGCCGCCCAGCAACAACTGCGACAACTCGCCGAGGCCGACCCGCAGCAGCGGAGCCGGCAGCGGGATCAGCGCCGGACGGTGCAACACCCGTCCCAGCGCCCTGGCGAAGTCGCGATTGCGCACCGGCCTGGGCGCGCAGGCATTATAAGGACCGCTGGCATCGCTGCGGTGCAGAAGAAAATCAATCAGGGCGATTTGATCCCGCAGGTGAATCCACGGCATCCACTGCCGGCCATTGCCGATCGGGCCGCCCAGGCACCATTTGAACGGCGGCAGCAGGCGCGACAAAAAGCCGCCCTCGGCCGCCAGCACCAGGCCGGTTCGCACCAGCACCACGCGCATGCCGAGGGCCTGCGCACGTTGCGCGGTCTCCTCCCAGGCAATGCACAACTGGCTGGCGAAATCCTCGCTGACCGGTGGTGAATCCTCGCTCAGCTCACGCTCGCCACCATCGCCATACCAACCCACCGCCGAGCCGGAAAGCAACACCGCCGGGCGTTGCTCCAGGCCTTCGAGCCAGGTCAGCAGGGTTTCGGTCAGCTGGATCCGACTGCTCCACAGCAGCGCCTTGCGCCGATGGGTCCAGGGACGCTCGGCGATCGGCGCACCGGCCAGATTGACCACCGCATCCAGCGGCTCGCCGGCCAACTCCTCCAGATGCCGCACGCCACGCACCTGGGCTCCGCACAGGCGGGCAACCTCCTCGGGCCGGCGACTCCACACCGTCAGGTGATGACCTTGCGCCAACCAGTGCTCGCACAACCGACGCCCGATCAAACCAGTACCGCCTGTCAGCAATATGTGCATGAGAGCGTCCTCGCGTAACGTTTTGCCAAGAGCGTTAGTCTACTTTTATAGGCAAGGCTCTTTTCTTTTCGACTGTTTTAACAATAGGACAGCTTCAGACGACAGGATGGTCGCGACTTATACCTAAAAATAAGATTGTACAGGTTTTACCGACGGCGTAGTCTGTGCAAACAGGTAACGAGGTCCCTATGACTGTACCTATCGCAATAATCGGTGCCGGTATCGCCGGACTGTCAGCCGCTCGCGCGTTACACGATGCCGGGCACGCCATCGAGCTGTTCGACAAAAGCCGCGGCAGCGGCGGGCGCATGTCGAGCAAACGCAGCGACGCCGGGTCGCTGGACATGGGCGCCCAATATTTCACGGCCCGCGACCGCCGCTTCGTCAACGAAGTGCAGCGCTGGCAAGGCCAGGGCTGGGTCGCCGAATGGGCGCCAAAGCTCTACACCTGGCAGAACGGCCAGCTCAATCTATCGCCGGACGAACAGACCCGCTGGGTCGGCACCCCGCGCATGAGCGCCATCACCCGCGGCCTGCTCGGCGATCTGCACAGCCACTTCAGCTGTCGGATCACCGAAGTCTTCCGGGGTGAACAGCACTGGCACCTGCAGGATGCCGAAGGGGTCACCCACGGCCCGTTCAGTCACGTCGTCATCGCCACACCGGCGCCCCAGGCCACCGCGCTGCTCGCTGCCGCGCCGAAGCTCGCCGGTGCCGCCGCGGGGGTCCAGATGGAGCCGACCTGGGCGGTCGCCCTGGCCTTCGAGAGCGCGCTGGAGACGCCCATGGAAGGCTGCTTCGTGCAGGACAGCCCGCTCGACTGGCTGGCCCGCAACCGCAGCAAGCCGGGGCGCGACAACCGTCTCGACACCTGGGTCCTGCATGCCACCAGCAGTTGGAGCAAGCAGCACCTGGACCTGTCCAGGGAAGCGGTGATCGAGCACCTGCACGGCGCGTTCGCCGAACTGCTGCACATCACCATGCCCGCCCCGGCCTTCACCCTTGCCCACCGCTGGCTCTATGCACGGCCGGCCGGTGCCCGCGAATGGGGGGCGCTGGCCGACGCCGACCTGGGCCTGTACGTGTGCGGCGACTGGTGCATGTCCGGCCGGGTCGAAGGCGCCTGGCTCAGCGGCCAGGAAGCCGCCCGCCGGCTGCTGGAACACCAGGCATGAATCGCATCAACCCACGCAAACTGCTGCTGTCGAAGTGGACAGCAGCCCGGCCGGAGAACCGGGAAAGACATTTCCTGGTCACCGAGCTGTTCCACGATGAAACCGGCACGCTATTGCTGGAGCTGGAACTGCAGGCGGTACTGACCCGCCGCAACCAGCGCATCCCCTGGCAACAGTTGCAGAACGCCGAACGCTGGCGCATGGGCTGGCGATAAGCGGACCAGGGCAATCCTGTACAAAGAATTTGACTTGTACAAGATAGAACCTATGATGAAACTTAGTTGTACAAGAATTCACGCTTGTACAAGTAAATCGTCGAGGTTCTGCAATGCCCACGTCCAGCGTCTCCCGCACCAAACCGAAGATCGCCATCAGCGCCTGCCTGATGGGTGCCGAAGTGCGCTACAACGGCGGGCACAAGGAATCGCGGCTGTGCAGCCAGAGCCTCAGCGAGCATTTCGATTTCCTCCCGGTCTGCCCGGAAGTGGCGATCGGCCTGGGCACACCGCGCGAGCCGATCCGTCTGGTCGGTGACCCGCAGCAGCCCAGGGCCGTGGGCACGGTCCATGGGGAGCGGGACGTCAGCCGGGCGCTGACCGACTACGGCACGCGCATGGCGAATGAACTGACGGATATCTGCGGCTACATCTTCATGCAGAAATCCCCGTCCTGCGGACTGGCGCGGGTCAAGGTCTACCAGGATCGCGGACGGCCCGCCGAGCACGCCGGTCGTGGCCTGTTCGCCGCCGCCTTCTGCGCCCTGCATCCCGACCTGCCGGTGGAGGAAGAGGGCCGCCTGAACGACCCGGTGCTGCGCGAGAACTTCCTGACCCGGGTGTTCGCCTACGCCGACTGGCAGCAACTGCTCGCCGCTGGCCTGAGCCGACGCGCCCTGACCGAATTTCACTCGCGCCACAAATACCTGCTGATGGCCCACAACCCGGAGCAGTACAAGGTACTGGGCAACCTGCTGGGCAGCATGGGCAGGGCCGATCCGAACGAGATCGGCCCGCACTACTTCAGCCAGTTGATGAGCGCCCTGAAGAAATGCGCCACCCGCCGCACCCACACCAACGTCCTGCAGCACCTGAGCGGCTACCTGAAGCATTCCATCAGCGCCGAGGACAAGCAGGAAATGCAGCAGGTCATCGGCCAGTACCGCCTCGGCATCGTCCCGCTGGTGGTGCCGCTGACCCTGCTCAAGCACCACTTCCGCCAATACCCCGATCCCTACGTGGGCCTGCAGGTCTATCTGCAACCCCACCCGGAAAACCTCAGCCTGCGAAACTCGATCTGATCATGTCCAAGCCTCTCCCCGAAGACGATGAGTCCCATCCCGACTATGTCAGCGCCCTGGCCGCCGGCTGGCTGCCGATTCGCGAAGTCGCCCGGCAGACCGGGGTCAATGCCGTCACCCTGCGTGCCTGGGAACGTCGCTATGGCCTGATCGTGCCCCATCGCACGGCCAAGGGTCATCGGTTATTCTCCGCCGACCACGTGCAACGCATCCAGGCGATCCTGACCTGGCTGAATCGCGGCGTGGCGGTGCGCCAGGTCAAGCAGTTGCTCGACGCCCCGCAACCGCCCGCCGAGGCGCCGGAAAACGACTGGCACCGGTTGCACCAGGACCTGGTCCAGGCCATCGGCCGCCTGGACGAGCGCCAGGTCGACGACCGTTTCAACCAGGCGATGTCGCTGTACCCGCCGCGCACCGTCTGCGAACAGTTGCTGATCCCGCTGCTGGCCGAACTCGAACAGCGCTGGCAGGGCCAGTTCGGCGGACAGATGGAGCGGGTGTTCTTCCATTCCTGGCTGCGCAGCAAGCTGGGCGCACGGATCTACCACAACAACCGCCAGCTCAGGGGCCAGCCGCTGCTGCTGGTCAACCAGTCGGACCTGCCGCTCGAACCCCACCTGTGGCTGACCGCCTGGCTGGCGAGCAGCGCCGACTGCCCGGTGGAAGTCTTCGACTGGCCGGTGCCACCCGGCGAACTGGCGCTGGCCGTCGAACAGCTCAAGGCCCGCGCGTTGCTGCTGTATTCCAGCAAGACCCTGAATCTGGCGGCGCTGCCCAGGCTGATCGGCGGGATCGAACAACCCGTACTGATCGCCGGTGCCTCGGTGTGCATCCACGCCACCGAACTGTCCGCCTGTACTGACGACCACCCCGGACTGAGCCTCGCCCAGGATCCGTTGGCGGCCTGCCAGAGCCTCACCCGGCTCGGCCTGCTCTGATGCTCCCCGGCCCCAAGGAATGACTATGCAATTGTTCTGGCTGCGCACCGACCTGCGCCTGCATGACAACACCGCGCTCAGCGCCGCGGCCCGCAGCGGGCCAACGGTGGCGGTGTACCTGCTCACTCCCGGGCAATGGCGGGCCCATGACGATGCACCGTGCAAGGTCGACTTCTGGCTGCGTAACCTGCACGAACTGGGCCAGGCGCTGGCCGGGCTGAACATCCCGCTGCTGATCCGCCACGCGGATACCTGGGACCAGGCCCCCGCCGTCCTGCTCGAACTGTGCCAGTCGCTGGGCATTGATGCCGTGCACGTCAACGAGGAATATGGCGTACACGAAACCCGCCGCGACCACGCCGTGAGCAAGACCGTCGAGGCCCACGGCATCGCCTTCCACAGCCATCTCGACCAACTGTTCTTCCGCCCGGGCAGTGTCCTGACCCGTACCGGCGGCTACTTCCAGGTCTTCAGCCAGTTCCGCAAGGTCTGCTACAGCCGCCTGCATGGCGCCTTACCGGCGTTGGTCCCGGCCCCTGCGACCCAGGCGCCCCTGCCGATCGGGAGCGACCCGGTTCCGGCCGCGATCGACGGTTTCGACAGCCCCTCCCAAGCCTTGCGCGACCTCTGGCCCGCCGGTGAAAGCGAAGCCCGGCGACGTCTGGAGCACTTCGCCGACCAGCAGATCGACGCCTACCAGAGCGAACGCGACTTCCCGGCCAAGCCCGGCACCAGCCAACTCTCCGCCTACCTGGCCGCTGGGGTGGTGTCCCCGCGCCAATGCCTGCACGCGGCCCTGCAAAGCAACCAAGGCGAGTTCGACAGCGGCAACGCCGGCGCCATCACCTGGATCAATGAACTGCTCTGGCGCGAGTTCTACAAACATATCCTGGTCGGTTATCCGCGGGTCTCGCGGCATCGCGCGTTCCGCCCGGAGACCGAAGCCGTGGCCTGGCGCCATGCGCCCCGGGACCTGGAGGCCTGGCAGCAGGGCCGCACCGGCCTGCCGATCATCGACGCCGCCATGCGCCAGTTGCTCGACACCGGCTGGATGCACAACCGCCTGCGCATGGTGGTGGCGATGTTCCTGACCAAGAACCTGCTGATCGACTGGCGCGAGGGCGAGCGCTTCTTCATGCGCCATCTGATCGACGGCGACCTGGCGGCCAACAACGGCGGCTGGCAGTGGAGTT
Source organism: Pseudomonas sp. Tof1 (assembly GCF_055390395.1). Taxonomy (NCBI): domain Bacteria; kingdom Pseudomonadati; phylum Pseudomonadota; class Gammaproteobacteria; order Pseudomonadales; family Pseudomonadaceae; genus Pseudomonas; species Pseudomonas sp. Tof1. The sequence continues at coordinate 5,934,640 of NZ_AP024344.1, forward strand.
CCTCCACCGGCACCGATGCGGCGCCGTACTTCCGCATCTTCAACCCGATCAGCCAGTCGCAGAAATTCGACAGCGAAGGCCTGTTCATCAAGCACTGGCTGCCGGAACTGGCGGCGCTGAACAAAAAGGACGTGCACAACCCGGCCGCCCTCGGCGGGCTGTTCGGCGTGTCCGGTTATCCGCAGCCGATCGTCGATCTGGCCAGCAGTCGCGACCGGGCCCTGGCCGCGTTCAAGAGCCTGGCGCCGCGCCAGGATGACGGAGGTCTGCATGAGTGAGTTCCTGCGCGACTTCGCCCGGCGCTTTTGCGCCGTGGACAGGCACAACCTGGGGCTGCTCGACGAACTGTACAGCGAGGACGTGCACTTCACCGACCCGCTGCACGAGGTTCACGGCCTGCCGGCGGTGCGCCGTTATTTCGCCGACCTGTACAGCAACGTCAGCGAACTGGCGTTCGACTTCCACGGCTTCGACCCGGTTCGCGACGGCGAAGGCTACCTGCGCTGGCACATGAGCTACCGCCACCCCAGGCTGGCCGGTGGCAAGCCGATCCATGTCGAGGGCTGTTCCCATCTGCTCTGGCACGAAAAGGTCTATCGCCATCGCGATTACTTCGATGCCGGCGCCCTGCTCTACGACCACCTGCCGTTGCTCGGCTGGGCCACCGCATGGCTGAAAAGGAGAATGGCATGAGTCCCAAACCCCCACGCCGCATCTGGCTGACCGGCGCCAGCAGTGGCATCGGTGCCGCCGTGGCCGAAGTGCTGCTCAAGGGTGGCGCCCGACTGGCGGTCAGCGCACGCAATGAACAGGCCCTGGAGGAGCTCGGCGAGCGTTATCCGGGCCAGGTGCTTGTAGTTCCCGGCGACCTGACCGACAACCAGCAGGTGCGCGAGATCGGTGAACGCATCAGCCAGGCCTGGGGCGCCCTCGACACGGTGATTCTCAATGCCGGCACCTGTGAATATGTCGACGCCCGGGAGTTCGATGCCTCGGTCGTCGAACGGGTGGTACGCACCAACCTGCTCGCCAGCAGCTATTGCATCGAGACCGCCCTGCCGCTGCTGCGGGCCGGCACCACACCGCACCTGGTCGGCATCGCCAGCGCCGTGACCTTCCTGCCACTGCCGCGCGCCGAGGCCTATGGCGCCTCGAAAGCCGGCATGCGCTACCTGTTCGAATCGCTGCGCATCGACCTGGCCTACGAGGGAATCGACGTCACCATCGTCAGCCCAGGCTTCGTCGACACGCCGCTGACCCGCAAGAACGACTTCCCGATGCCGCTGAGCTGGCCTGCCGACAAGGCCGCCGAGCACATCTGCGAGAGATTGCCCCGACGGCCGCTGGAAATCGCCTTTCCGGCCCTGTTCATGGCCGGGCTCTGGCCGCTGTCACGCCTGCCCAGGCGCCTGCAACTGGCGATCGGCAAGCGCATGGCGCGCAACGGCCAACAGACCGAGGACCGCTCATGAAGATCGCCCTGATCGGCAGCGGTATCTCCGGCCTGACCTGCGCCTACCTGCTCAACCGGCAGCACTCGATCACGCTGTTCGAAGCCGCCGAATGGATCGGCGGCCACACCCATACGGTCGAAGTCACGGTCAACGGCCAACGCCATGCCATCGACACCGGCTTCATTGTCTTCAACGACTGGACCTACCCGAACTTCATCCGCCTGCTCGGCCAGCTCGGGGTCAGCCACAAGCCCACCGAAATGAGTTTTTCGGTGCATGACCCGGCCAGCGGCCTGGAGTACAACGGCAACAACCTCAACAGCCTGTTCGCCCAGCGCAGCAACCTGCTGTCGCCCGGCTTCTGGGGCATGTTGCGCGACATCCTGCGCTTCAACCGCCAGGCCCTCGCCGACCTCGAGCAACAGCGCATCGCCGCCGACACCACCCTCGGCGCCTATCTGCGCGATGGCCGCTACGGCGAACGCTTCATCCAGCACTACATCGTGCCGATGGGGGCGGCGATCTGGTCGATGTCACTGGCGGACATGCTCGGTTTCCCGTTGCAGTTCTTCGTCCGTTTCTTCAGCAACCATGGCCTGCTGTCGGTCAACGACCGTCCGCAGTGGCGGGTCATCGAGGGCGGTTCAAGCAGCTACGTGGCCCCCTTGACCGCCAGTTTTCGCCAGAACATCCGCCTCAACTGCCCGGTGACCCGGGTCGAACGCGACGAACAGGGCGTGGTTATCCACAGCGCCGCCGGCAGCGAACGCTTCGACAAGGTGGTGTTCGCCTGCCACAGCGACCAGGCCCTCGGGTTGCTGGCCGAACCGAGCGAGGCCGAGCGGCAGATCCTCGGTGCCCTGCCCTACGCCGACAACGAGGTGGTGTTGCACACCGACACCCGCCTGCTGCCGCAGCGCCCACTGGCCTGGGCCAGCTGGAACTATCGCCTCGGCGGCCAGCGCCAGGCGGCAGTGACCTACAACATGAACATTCTCCAGGGTCTCGTCAGCGACACCACCTTCTGCGTCAGCCTCAACCAGACGGCCGACATAGACCCGCGCAAGGTTCTGGCCCGCTACACCTACGCCCACCCGCAATACAACCTGGCCGCCATCGCCGCGCAGCAGCGCTGGGAGGAATTGTATGGTGATCGCCATACCTACTACTGTGGCGCCTACTGGGCCAACGGTTTCCACGAAGACGGCGTGACCAGCGCCCTGCGGGTGGCCGGTGCCTTCGGGGAGCAGCTGTGAACAGCGCCCTGTACAGCGGCTGGATCAGCCACCGGCGCTTTGCGCCCAGGGGCCACGCCTTCCGCTACCGGATCGGCCTGCTGTACCTGGACCTCGCCGAGCAGGACAACGTCCTCGGCCTCTCCCCCCTGGCCGGCCGCCACCGCTTCGCGCCCTTTGCCTGGCGCGAGACCGACCACCTGTGCGCCTTCACCCGTCAGGGCATGCCGTTGATCGATGCGGTACGCCAGCAGGTTGCCCTGGCCCTCGGCCAGGCGCCGCAAGGCGCCGTGCGCCTTTTGACGCAACCACGCAGTTGGGGGTTGTCGTTCAACCCGGTGAGTTTCTTCTACTGCTTCGACAGCGACGAGCGCCTGGCGGCGATTCTCTGCGAGGTGACCAACACGCCCTGGGGCGAGCGCTACCACTACGTGCTCGCCGCCAACGGCGCGGGCCATCAGCATGTCACGGCGGCGAAGTCGTTCCATGTCTCGCCATTCCTGCCCCGCGACCTGCAATACCGTATGAGTTTCAGCCAGCCCGGCGAACGCCTCGGCGTGCACATGGCCGACTGGCAGGGCGAACTGAAGCTGTTCGATGCCACCCTCGACCTGCAACGCCAGGACCTGGACCGGGCCAGCCTGCATCGCCACCTGTGGCGCTTTCCCTGGATGAGCGCCAAGACCTGCCTGTCGATCTACTGGCAGGCCCTGCGCCTGCTGCTCAAACGGACACCCCTCTTCTCCCACCAGGCCGCCGATGGCGCCTTCAGCATTGCCACCGCGCAACCCGAGGAACAACGTCATGAAAAGTCCTAGCCTGGTGACCAGGAACAACCTGTGGAGCGCCAACCGCTTCAGCACCGGTCTGCTGCGCCGTGGCGTGCTGCGCCAGTTGAGAGCGCTGCGTCACGGCCAGTTGCTGGTGGTCGAGGACGGCGAGCGCCAGCTGTTCGGCCAGCCCGGCAGCGGCCTGCTGGGCGAGATCCATGTCCAGGACCCGGCGGCCTGGGGCCTGGTCGCCGGCAACGGCTCGATCGGCGCCGGCGAGGCCTTCATCCATGGCTACTGGACCAGCCCGGACCTGACCGCGGTGATCCGCGTGTTCGTCAGCAACCTCGACGTGCTCGATGCCATGGAAGGCGGCCTGGCCCGACTGGGAAGGCCCTTCATCCAGGGATTGCACTGGCTCAATCGCAACACCCGCCAGGGCTCGCGCAAGAACATCGCGGCTCACTACGACCTGGGCAACGACCTGTTCGAGCAGTTTCTCGATCCGACCATGATGTACTCGGCGGCGCAGTTCCTCAGCCCCGAAGACAGCCTGGAACAGGCCCAGTTGAATAAGCTGGAACGCATCTGCCAGAAGCTGGAACTGAAGCCGGGCGATCACCTGCTGGAAATCGGTACCGGCTGGGGCAGCATGGCGATCCATGCCGCCCAGCACTACGGCTGCAAGGTCACCACCACCACGCTGTCCCGCGAACAGCTGGCCTATGCCCGCCAACGCGTCGAGGCCCTGGGCCTGCAGGACCGGATCACCCTGCTGCTGGAAGACTACCGGGACCTCACCGGCCAATACGACAAGCTGGTCTCCATCGAAATGATCGAAGCCGTCGGCCATCGTTTCCTGCCCGACTACTTCCGCCAGTGCGCCCGCCTGCTCAAGAGCGACGGCCTGATGCTGCTGCAGAGCATCACCATCCGCGAGCAACGTTATGAACAGGCGAAGAACAGCGTCGACTTCATCCAGCGCTACATCTTCCCTGGCGGGGCGCTGCCCAGTGTGCAGAAGCTGCTTGAGGTGGCCGGTCAACACACCGACATGAACCTGCTGCACATGGAGGACTTCGGCCTGCACTACGCGCGCACCCTGCGCCTGTGGCACGAGAATTTCCAGCAGGCCCATCCGCGCCTGGCCGAGCTGGGCTATGACGTGTATTTCCTGCGCCTGTGGGAGTTCTACCTGTGTTACTGCGAAGGCGGTTTCCTCGAACGCGCCCTGGGCACCGCGCAACTGCTGCTGGCCAAACCGGCGGCACGGCCGCAGCCGTTGCTCGGGCGCTTCGAGGGCTGAACGACGGGACGCTACAGCGGCATCGTGTAATGCAGGGCGTAGCTTTCGATACCGTCGTTCGGCGTGCGGATACCGGCATTGGAATAGTGGGTGGCGCGAATCCCCACTTCATGCCCACCGGCAAAGCGCAGGCCGAAACCGAGACGGTCCTCGAACTGGAAGGCCGAGCCGAGCTTGTTGTCCTCGATTTCCGTGTGGGCGAAAAGCGCCACGCCGATCCCCGCCTCGATATAGGGTTTGACCGAAGCCCCGGAAAACTCGTACACGAACACCGGCGAGAACGACAGGCTGTGGTTGCTGGAGACCTTATCGCCGTCCCAGTAGGTGTAGGCGCCGTTCCAGTAGCCGGTCAGGCGACCGACATCGCTTTGCAACCAGCTTTTATCCCAATCCCATTGCAGGCCCAAGCGGTAGGTCTGGGTCGAATCGCTGGTCTGGCCAAGGGAAAACTCGACACCGGCCGCTTGTGCCGTCACGCCATACATCAGGGTCGCGGCCGTCAACGCAGCCAGACAGAACAATCTCTTCATCAGAAATATCCTATTTCAAAGGGATGTTTTACAGCGAGGAAGACCTTCAATAGAAGCGTGACGCGAGGCAGAAGTTCAGCAAATTCCAGGGCTTTTTCAAGAATTTTCCTAACGTTCGAAGCTTTCCACGCTGCCTGGCTTATTCCATAGCATCGGCAGGATCTTTCCGAGGTGATGCGGATCAGCACTGGTCCAGAACCGCGCCTCGCGGGCTGGCCCCGTGGACAACAGGTCGCGGGCCTGCAACAGGCGCTGGAGCTGCCGGGCTACTGCGGCGCCGGTGTCGATCAGGCTGATGGAGGCCGGAACCATCTCCAGCAGCAGCGGCTTGAGGAACGGATAGTGGGTGCAGCCGAGAATGATGGTGTCGCAACCGGCCGCCAGCAATGGCTCGACATAGCTGGACAACAGCTGGCGCAGGGCCTGGCTGTGCAGGTCGCCGCCCTCGATCATCTCGACCAGCCCGGGACAGGGCTGGGTGACCACCCGCACATCGTTGGCGAAGCGGTCGAGCAAGGCGGCGAACTTGGCGCTCTGCAAGGTACCGGTGGTCGCCAGCACCCCGACCACGCCACTGCGGGTGGCGGCGGCGGCCGGCTTGACCGCCGGCTCCATGCCCACCAGCGGCCAGTCCGGGTAACGCTGGCGCAGGTCGGCGACCCCGGCGACAGTGGCGGTATTGCAGGCGATCACCAATGCCTTGGCCCCCTGCTCGCGCAGGAAGCCGGCAATCACCTCGCAACGCTGGCGAATGTATTCCGGGCTTTTTTCACCGTAGGGAATGTGCCCACAGTCGGCGATATACAGCAGCGATTCGTTGGGCAGCAGGCGGTGGATTTCATTGAGTACCGACAGGCCGCCGACACCCGAGTCGAACACCCCGATCGGCGCCTCACGCATGGCGGCTACCGCAGACGCTGCACTGCGGGTCGCGCTTGACCCGTAGCTCACGGAACTTCGTACTCAAGGCATCGACCAGCAACAACCGGCCAACCAGCGGGTCGCCAAAGCCGGCGAGCAGCTTCAGCGCCTCCAGGGCTTGCAGGCTGCCGACCAATCCCACCAGCGGGCCAACCACTCCGGCCTCGCTGCAGGTCAACTCGGCTTCGCTGCCGTGGCCGTACAGGCAGTGGTAGCACGGGCTGTCGGCGCGACGCGGGTCGAACACCGACAACTGGCCTTCGAGACGGATCGCCGCTCCGCTGACCAGCGGCTTGCCGGCCGCCACGCACGCGGCGTTGACCGCCTCGCGGGTGGCAAAGTTGTCACAGCAGTCGAGCACCAGGTCGACAGCGGCGATGGCCACGCCCAGACTGTCCTCATCCAGGGCCTGGCGATGGGCGACCAGGCGCACCTCGGGGTTGAGCGCGGTCAGCCGGCGCACGGCCGAGTCGACCTTGCTCGAACCGACGCTGTCGGTGTCGTGGATGATCTGGCGTTGCAGGTTGGTCAGGTCGACGCTGTCGAAATCCGCCAGGTGCAACTCGCCCACGCCGGCGGCAGCCAGGTACAGGGCCACCGGCGCACCGAGGCCGCCAAGACCGACGATCAGCACCCGGCTGTGTTTCAGGCGCAACTGGCCGTCGATATCGACCTGTCGCAACAGGATCTGCCGGCTATAGCGCAACAGCTCCTGATCGTTCAGCACGGCAGCCGTCCCAGGCTGATGCGCTGATGACCGCCCAGGTCGGTGCGGCTGTGCACCTCGCTGAAACCTTGCGCCGCCAGCAGCCCGCGCACCGCGTCGGCCTGGTCGTAACCGTGCTCGAGCAGCAACCAGCCACCGGCCTCCAGGTGCGCGGGTGCCTGGGCGATGATCGTGCGCAGGTCATCCAGGCCATCGGCACCGGCCACCAGTGCACTGGCCGGCTCGAAGCGCACGTCACCCTCGGCCAGGTGCGGATCGGCCGCGGCGATGTAGGGGGGGTTGCTGATGATCAATTGAAAACGCAGGCCTTGCAGGGCACTGAACCAGTGACTGTGCAGCACCGTGGCGTTATCCAGGCCCAGACGCTGGCGATTGCGTTCGGCCAGGGCCACCGCTTCCGGCACGCGGTCCACCGCCGTGACCTGCCAGGCCGGGCGCTCGCTGGCCAGGGCCAGGGCAATCGCGCCGGTGCCGGTGCCGAGGTCGAGCACCCTGGCCGGGGTGGCCGGCAGCAGTTCCAGGGCGGCTTCCACCAGCAACTCGGTATCCGGGCGCGGAATCAGGGTGTGCGGCGCGACCTCCAGGTCGAGCTTCCAGAAGCCCTGCTGGCCCAGGATGTAGGCCACCGGCTCACCTTCGCGGCGGCGCTGGAGGAAATCGCCGAAGGTCTGCGCGTCCTCGCTGCTGACGATCTTTTCCGGCCAGGTGTGCAGGTAACTGCGGGATTTGCCCAGGGCCGCCGCCAGCAGCAACTCGGCGTCCAGGCGCGCGGTTGGCGAGTCGGGCAGTTCAGCGGCGCGCAGCAGGCTGGCAATAATAGTCATTCAGTCACCCAGCGCCGCCAGTTGGTCGGCCTGGTATTCGGCCAGCAGCGGTTCGATCACCGCCTCGACCCCACCGGCCATGATCTCGTCCAGGGAGTACAGGGTCAGGTTGACACGGTGATCGGTGACCCGGCCCTGGGGGAAGTTGTAGGTACGGATACGCTCGGAGCGGTCGCCGGAGCCCACCAGCAACTTGCGCTCGCTGGCAATCGCGTTGGCGGCGGCGCTGGCCTGCTGGTCATTGAGCTTGGCCGACAGCCAGGCCATGGCCCGTGCCCGGTTCTTGTGCTGGGAACGCTCTTCCTGGCACTCGACCACGATCCCGGACGGAATGTGGGTGATGCGGATCGCCGAATCGGTCTTGTTCACGTGCTGGCCGCCCGCCCCCGAGGAGCGGTAGGTGTCGATGCGCAGGTCGGCCGGGTTGATCTCGATGGCTTCCTGTTCGTCCGGCTCGGGCAACACGGCCACGGTGCAGGCCGAGGTATGGATACGCCCCTGGGACTCGGTGGCCGGTACGCGCTGCACACGATGGGCGCCCGATTCGAATTTCAGCTTGCCGTAGACATTCTCGCCCTCGACCCGGGCGATGACCTCTTTATAGCCGCCATGCTCGCCCTCGCTTTCCGAGAGAATCTCCACCCGCCAGCCGCGTTTTTCGGCGTAACGCGAGTACATGCGGAACAGATCGCCCGAGAAGATCGCCGCCTCGTCGCCGCCGGTACCGGCACGAATCTCGAGGAACACGTTGCGACCGTCGTTGGGGTCCTTGGGCAGCAGCATGCGTTGCAGGGTGGATTCCAGCTCGACCAGTTGCTCCTTGGCCTCGCGGACTTCCTCGACCGCCATTTCGCGCAGGTCCGGGTCGCTGTCCTTGAGCAGCGCCTGGGCGCCCTCGAGGTCCGCCTGCACCTTCAGCACCTGCTGGTAGGCGGCGACGATCGGCTCGACCTCGGCGTACTCCTTGGAGTAGGTGCGGAACCTGGCCTGGTCGGAAATGACCTCGCCATCGCCAAGCAAGGCGGTCAGTTCCTCGAAACGGTCCTGGAGGACGTCCAACTTTTTGAGCAGTGACGCTTTCATTGCGGTTTCTTATCCGAAAAGCTATCCGATGAGCCCTCACGGAGGGCAAAGAGTTCCTGCGCCATGGCCAGCGCATCGAGACGGCCTTCGGCGGACAACTTCTTCAGTTGCACACTGGGCGCATGCATCAACTTGTTGGTCAGGCCGCGGGCCAGTTGCATCAGCACGTCCTCGGCGCTGTTGCCATTGGCCAGCAGACGCTGGGCCTTTTGCAATTCTTCGTCACGCAGGCGCTCGCTCTGCTGGCGGTAGGCACGCAGCACATCCACCGCGGCCAGCTCGCGCAGGCGCGCCATGAAGTCGTCGACGCCGTTGCTCACCAGTTCCTCGGCCGCCTGCGCGGCGCCCTGGCGGCTCTTGAGGTTCTCGGCGACCACTTCGTGGAGATCGTCGACGGTATAGAGGTAAACGTCGTCCAACTCGCCGACTTCCGGCTCGATATCCCGGGGGACGGCGATGTCCACCATGAAGATCGGCTTGTGCTTGCGCAGCTTCAGTGCGCTTTCCACGGCGCCCTTGCCGAGAATCGGCAACTGGCTGGCGGTGGAGCTGATGACGATGTCGCTGTGCACCAGCTCCTGGGGAATGTCGGCCAGCAGCACCGCATGGGCACCGAACTCCTCGGCAAGGGTCTTGGCCCGCTCCAGGGTCCGGTTGGCCACCACGATACGCTTGACGCCCTGCTCGTGCAGGTGGCGGGCGACCAGGGTGATGGTCTCGCCGGCACCGATCAGCAGCGCGGTGCTGCGCTGCAGGTCGCTGAAAATCTGTTTCGCCAGGCTGACGGCGGCAAACGCCACCGACACCGGGTTCTCGCCGATGGCGGTATCGGTGCGCACCTGCTTGGCGGCGCTGAAGGTGGCCTGGAACAGCCGCCCGAGCAGCGGACCGACGGTTCCGGCTTCGCGTGCCACGGCATAGGCCGACTTCATCTGGCCGAGAATCTGCGGCTCGCCGAGCACCAGCGAATCCAGCCCGGAGGCGACACGCATCATGTGACGAACGGCCGCATCGTCCTCGTGCACATAGGCGCTGGCACGCAGCTCTTCCAGGCTCAGGTGGTGATAATCGGCCAGCCAGCGCAGTACCGTCTCCGCCGCCAGGTGATCCTGTTCCACATACAGTTCGCTGCGATTGCAGGTGGAGAGGATAGCGGCTTCCCGGCTGTCGGTCAGACGGCAGAGCTGCTGCAGCGCCTCCACCAACTGCTCGGGAGTGAACGCCACGCGCTCGCGCACGTCTACGGAGGCCGTCTTGTGGTTGATGCCGAGTGCGAGGAAGGCCATTCAAGGTCGCTGATGATGTCGAGAAGCCGACAATTGTCCTACTTCACCCGGTTCAGAACAACCACCGCCGACTATTGTCATAATCGAACGTTGCTATTAGTGCCCCCGGTGAGCGGTCTCGGGTATGGTTCTGCCCACCGCTTGTGTCATGATGGCCCGACCGCAGGTTAGTTGCCCTTCTCCTATATGAATAGATCGTCCGCGTTGCTTCTCGCTTTTGCCTTCCTCAGCGGCTGCCAGGCCCTGGCACCCGTGTCGCCGGCCCATACACCGCCGGCCGAGGAAACCACGGCGGCCCCGGAAAAGCCCAAGGTCTACGGCTCCTTCAGTGAAGACACGGTCTTCAGCCTGCTGAGCGCGGAACTGGCCGGACAGCGAAATCGTTTCGATATTGCCCTGGACAACTACGTCACCCAGGCGATTAACACCCAGGACCCGGGCATCTCCGAGCGCGCCTTCCGCATCGCCGAGTACCTGGGTGCCGACCAGGCCGCCCTCGACACCTCGCTGATCTGGGCGAAAAACGCCCCGGACGATCTCGAAGCACAGCGTGCGGCCGCCATCCAGCTGGCCCGCGGCGGGCGTTATGACGATTCCATGGTCTATATGGAGAAAGTCCTGCAGGGCAAGGGCGATACCCACTTCGACTTCCTCGCCCTGTCGGCCGCCGACACCGACCAGGACACCCGCAACGGCCTGATGAAGAGCTTCGACCGCCTGCTGGTCAGGCATCCGAAGAACGGCCAGCTGATTTTCGGCAAGGCCCTGCTGCTGCAACAGGACGGCGACAACCAGGGCGCCCTGACGCTGCTGGAGAACAACCCGCCGGAAGATGGCGAGATCGCGCCGCTGCTGCTGCGCGCGCGCCTGCTGCAGAACCTCAATCGCGGCAAGGAAGCGATTCCGCTGCTGGAAAAAAGCATCAGGAAGTACCCGGAAGACAAGCGCCTGCGCCTGACCTATGCGCGCATGCTGGTCGAACAGGACCGCATGGCCGACGCCAAGGTGCAGTTCTCCAACCTGGTCCAGCAGTATCCGGAAGACGACGAACTGCGCTTCTCCCTGGCACTGGTCTGCCTGGAAGCCAAGGCCTGGGACGAGGCCAAGGGCTATCTCGAGGAACTGATCGCCCGTGACAGCCACGTCGACTCCGCCCATTTGAACCTCGGCCGCATCGCCGAGGAGAAAAACGACCCGCAGGGCGCCCTGGAAGAATACGAACAGGTCGGTGCGGGCAACGACTACCTGCCGGCCCAACTGCGCCAGGCCGACATCCTGGTCACCAGCGGCCGTGGCGCCGAGGCCTCGAAGCGGCTCGCCGCGGCCCGTGACGAGCAGCCGGACTACGCGATCCAGCTGTACCTGATCGAAGCCGAGATCTTCTCCGCCAACAATCAGGGCGAGCAGGCCTGGAAAGTCCTGCAACAGGCGCTGCTGCAGTATCCGGACGACCTCAACCTGCTTTACACCCGCGCCATGCAGGCGGAGAAACGCAACGATCTGGCCCAGATGGAAAAGGACCTGCGGGCGATTCTCAAGCGCGAACCGGACAACGCCATGGCCCTCAATGCCCTCGGCTACACTCTGTCCGATCGCACCACCCGCTATGCCGAAGCCAAGGAACTGATCGAAAAGGCGCACCAGTTGAACCCGGAAGATCCCGCCGTGCTCGACAGCCTCGGCTGGGTCAATTTCCGCCTGGGCAACCTTGACGAGGCCGAGCGCCTGCTGCGTCAGGCTCTGGAGCGCTTCCCCGACCAGGAGGTCGCGGCGCACCTGGGCGAAGTCCTGTGGGCCAATGGCAAGCAGGGCGAAGCCAGAAAAATCTGGGGCAGGTTCCTCAAGGACCAGCCCGACAGCCCCATCCTGCGTGGCACCATCAAACGCCTGACCGGTTCCGAGACTCTTTAAGCTTATGTTCCTGCGCCACCTCGTTGTTTTCAGCCTGATCGCCCTGCTCGCCGGTTGTGCGGGCTTCGGCGCCCGTGAGTCCGTCGAGGGCCACGGCGACCCGGCCCGCTGGGCCAGCCACAAGCAGCAGTTGAGCAGCCTCGATGGCTGGCAGATCAACGGCAAGGTCGGCATCCGTGCGCCGAAGGACTCCGGCAGCGGTACACTGTTCTGGCTGCAGCGCCAGGACTACTACGACATTCGCCTGTCCGGCCCGCTGGGCCGGGGTGCCGCGCGCCTGACCGGGCGTCCCGGCCAGGTCTCGCTGGAAGTGGCCAACCAGGGCCGCTACGAGGCGCAAAGCCCCGAAGCCCTGCTGGAGGAGCAACTGGGCTGGAAACTGCCGGTTTCCCATCTGGTCTGGTGGGTCCGCGGCCTGCCCGCACCCGACAGCAAGAGCCGCCTGAGCCTGGACAACGACAGCCGGCTCGCCACCCTGGAGCAGGACGGCTGGCAGGTCGAATACCAGAGCTATGCCGAACAGAACGGCTACTGGCTGCCCGAGCGCCTGAAGCTGCACGGCCAGGATCTCGACGTCACGCTCGTCGTAAAGGACTGGCAGCCACGCCGGCTGGGGCAATGACATGAGCGCCCGCCAACTGACCCTGCCCTCGCCGGCCAAACTGAACCTGATGCTGCACATCATCGGCCGCCGGGCCGATGGTTATCACGAGCTGCAGACGCTGTTCCAGTTCCTCGACCACGGTGACGAGCTGCGCTTTGCCCTGCGTGACGACGGGGTGATCCACCTGCGCACCGAGTTCGACGGCGTGCCCCACGACAGTAACCTGATCGTGCGCGCGGCGAAAAAACTCCAGGAACAATCCGGATCGACGCTCGGCGCGGACATCTGGATCGACAAGATCCTGCCCATGGGTGGCGGCATCGGCGGCGGCAGCTCGAATGCCGCGACCACCCTGCTCGGCCTGAACCATCTGTGGCAACTGAAGTGGGACGAGGACCGCCTGGCGGCCCTGGGCCTGAGCCTGGGTGCCGACGTGCCGGTTTTCGTCCGCGGCCATGCGGCTTTCGCCGAAGGTGTCGGGGAAAAGCTCACACCGGTGGACCCCGAGGAACCGTGGTATGTCGTGCTTGTCCCGCAAGTCTCTGTAAGTACAGCAGAAATTTTTTCGGATCCGCTGTTGACACGTGACTCCGCGCCCATTAAAGTGCGCCCCGTTCCCGAGGGAAACAGTCGAAATGACTGCTTGCCGGTTGTTTCAAGGCGTTATCCGGAAGTACGTAATGCCTTGAGTTCGCTGGGTAAATTTACCGAAGCGAAACTGACCGGAACTGGAAGTTGTGTGTTTGGGGCCTTCCCAAACAAAGCTGAAGCTGATAAAGTCTCGGCCCTTCTTGCAGAGACCCATACAGGGTTTGTAGCCAAAGGCAGCAACATCTCGATGTTGCACCGAAAGTTGCAAAGTCTGCTCCAGGAATGCGAGTAGCAGCTACTCGTAGCAACAGATACAGGGGCGTCGCCAAGCGGTAAGGCAGCAGGTTTTGATCCTGCCATGCGTTGGTTCGAATCCAGCCGCCCCTGCCATTTTCTAATACTCATCCAGGTTACCCTCAGCCTTCAGGTACTGCGCGTGTCCAAGATGATGGTCTTTACGGGGAATGCCAACCCCGATCTGGCTCGGCGTGTCGTACGTCAGCTGCATATCCCTCTCGGTGACATCTCTGTCGGAAAATTCTCCGACGGCGAGATTACCGCTGAGATCAATGAAAACGTCCGCGGTAAAGACGTCTTCATCATTCAGCCGACTTGCGCTCCGACCAACGATAACCTGATGGAACTCGTCGTGATGGCTGATGCCTTCCGCCGTTCCTCAGCCACCCGAATCACTGCGGTGATCCCCTACTTTGGTTACGCCCGTCAGGATCGCCGTCCGCGCTCCGCACGTGTGGCTATCAGCGCGAAAGTCGTGGCTGACATGCTCACCGTGGTAGGCATCGACCGTGTCCTCACGGTTGACCTGCACGCTGACCAGATCCAGGGCTTCTTCGATATCCCGGTAGATAACATCTACGGCTCCCCCGTTCTGGTGGATGACATCGAAGACCAGCGTTTCGAAAACCTGATGATCGTGTCTCCGGACATTGGCGGCGTCGTGCGTGCACGTGCCGTTGCCAAGTCGCTGGGCGTGGATCTGGGCATCATCGACAAACGTCGTGAGAAGGCCAACCACTCCGAAGTGATGCACATCATCGGTGACGTCGAAGGCCGCACCTGCATTCTCGTCGACGACATGGTCGACACCGCCGGCACCCTGTGCCACGCGGCGAAAGCCCTCAAGGAACATGGCGCTGCCAAGGTCTTTGCCTACTGCACACACCCTGTGCTGTCGGGCCGGGCGATCGAGAACATTGAAAATTCCGTGCTGGACGAGCTGGTGGTGACCAACACCATCCCGCTGTCCGCCGCAGCACAAGCCTGTGCACGTATCCGTCAACTGGATATCGCACCGGTAGTCGCCGAAGCGGTTCGCCGCATCAGCAACGAAGAATCGATCAGCGCGATGTTCCGCTAAGGGCCCGGCCCTGGCAGACCACCCGTTGACGTAAAGCGCCCCGCCCCAACACACATGTTGGGGCGGGGCTTTTTTGCCCATACCGCTCACGTCGGTCGCAGACGTGCTCGGAAGATGGCTATTTTGGAGATACAAAATGACTGATTTCATCCTGAACGCCGAAGCGCGTAACGACCTGGGGAAAGGTGCGAGCCGCCGCCTGCGTCGTCTCGCCAGCCAGGTTCCTGCCGTTGTCTACGGTGGCGACAAGGCTCCTGAGTCCATCACCATCCTGGCAAAAGAAATTGCCAAGCTGTTCGAAGACGAGGCTGCCTTCAGCCACGTGATCGAGCTGAACGTGGGTGGCACCAAGCAGAACGTGATCGTTAAGGCCCTGCAGCGTCACCCAGCCAAGCAGTTCATCCTGCACGCCGACTTCGTTCGCGTTGTCGCTGGCAAGAAACTGACCGCTACCGTTCCTGTGCACTTCATCAACGAAGCGGCTCCAGTGAAGAAAGGCGGCGAGATCTCCCACGTCGTGAACGAGATCGAAGTTTCCTGCGAAGCCAAGGACCTGCCTGAATTCATCGAAGTCGACCTGGCCAACGCCGAAGTCGGTTCGATCATTCACCTGTCCGACCTGAAGGCGCCAAAAGGCGTTGAGTTCGTAGCTCTGGCACACGGTGACGACAAGGCAGTAGCCAACGTTCACGCTCCACGTGTTGCTCCAGAAGCAGAAGGCGCTGCAGAGTAATTTCACTCTGACGCCGGAGTGATTGGAAACATCGCGGACTGGAACGTAGCGAGAAAGCGGGCGAGAATGCGGAGTTTACATCATGGTAAATGAGCACTTTTCGTCCACTTTCGCCGCAACCGCCAACGGCGTTGTTATCCACCATTCCATAGAAGGGCCCCTGTCGTGACTGCCATCAAACTGATCGTTGGCCTGGGTAATCCAGGCACCGAATACGAACAGACCCGGCATAACGCAGGGGCCCTTTTTGTTGAACGCATCGCTTCGGCACAAGGCATCAGCCTCGTGGCCGATCGCAAGTATTTCGGCCTGACCGGGCGCTTCAGTCACCAGGGTCAGGATGTTCGCCTGCTGATTCCCACCACCTACATGAACCGTAGTGGCCAGGCCGTTTCGGCACTGGCTGGATTCTTCCGCATCAAGCCTGAAGAAATCCTCGTGGCGCACGACGAACTCGACCTGCCGCCCGGCGTTGCCAAGCTCAAGCAGGGCGGCGGGCATGGCGGTCACAACGGCCTGCGCGACATCATCGCGCAGCTCGGCAACCAGAACACCTTTCACCGCCTGCGGCTCGGCATTGGCCACCCCGGCGTTGCAAGCATGGTTTCAAACTTTGTCCTGGGTCGTGCGCCACGCGCCGAACAGGAAAAACTCGATGCCAGCATCGATTTTGCCCTCGGCGTGCTGCCGGATATTCTCGCCGGTGAATGGAACCGTGCGATGAAAAACCTGCACACCCAGAAGGCCTGACTCTTTACCCGAGGGGAAACACCATGGGATTCAACTGCGGCATCGTCGGCTTGCCCAACGTCGGCAAATCCACCCTGTTCAACGCCCTGACCAAATCCGGTATCGCGGCAGAGAACTTCCCCTTCTGCACCATCGAGCCGAACAGCGGCATCGTGCCGATGCCCGATTCGCGCCTGGCGGCCCTGGCCGAGATCGTCAATCCCAAGCGCATCCTGCCGACCACCATGGAATTCGTCGACATCGCAGGCCTGGTGGCCGGTGCGTCGAAAGGCGAAGGCCTGGGCAACAAGTTCCTGGCCAACATCCGTGAAACCGACGCCATCGCCCACGTGGTCCGCTGCTTCGAAGACGACAACGTGATTCACGTCGCCAACAGCGTCGACCCGAAACGCGACATCGAGATCATCGACCTGGAACTGATCTTCGCCGACCTCGAAAGCTGCGAGAAGCAACTGCAGAAGGTCGCGCGCAACGCCAAGGGCGGTGACAAGGATGCCGTGGTCCAGAAAGGCCTGCTGGAACAACTGATCGCCCACTTCACCGAAGGCAAGCCGGCACGCAGCCTGATGAAGAACATGAGCGCGGAAGAAAAGGCGGTGATCCGCGGCTTCCACCTGCTGACCACCAAGCCGGTGATGTACATCGCCAACGTCGCCGAAGACGGCTTCGAGAACAACCCGCTGCTGGACGTGGTCAAGGCCATCGCCGACGAGGAAGGCGCAGTGGTGGTGCCGGTGTGCAACAAGATCGAGGCGGAAATCGCCGAACTGGAAGACGGTGAAGAGAAGGACATGTTCCTCGAAGCCCTGGGCCTCGAAGAGCCTGGCCTGAACCGAGTGATCCGCGCCGGTTACGAAATGCTCAACCTGCAGACCTACTTCACCGCCGGTGTCGAGGAAGTCCGCGCCTGGACCGTGCGTGTCGGCGCCACCGCCCCCCAGGCTGCCGGCGTGATCCACACCGACTTCGAAAAAGGCTTCATCCGCGCCGAAGTGATCGCCTACAACGACTTCATCCAGTACAAGGGCGAAGCGGGCACCAAGGAAGCCGGCAAATGGCGCCTGGAAGGCAAGGACTACATCGTCAAGGACGGTGACGTGATGCACTTCCGCTTCAACGTGTAAGCGTTGCTGGAATCGAAGAAGCCGCGTTGATTCGCGGCTTTTTTGTGGGCGCTCCGATATGACCTACAACCGGAGATCCCCTTACCATCGGCGACTCATCGGAGGCAGTTCAGAGACTCAGCTCGCTGCACAGGCTCCGGCAGGTTCATCGGTTCTGGAAAGTCGGTATCGGCCGTCATCAAGTGACCGATGTCCATGTGACCCCAGAGCCAACCTGCATACAGTTGCCGGCTGAAACAGGTAAAAAACCGCTCCTTGTCGCCCCATCTCGGCTGCCATGCCGTATCCATCAAGGTTCGGGCCGACGCACTGTTGCCAGAATAGATGTAGGTCAGCATATCGCCCCATAACAGGGTGGGCGGCCACGGATCCTTGCTATCGATCTCTTCCTTCAAGAGCTCCTGCGCATCTTCCTCCAACTCGGCATACGATGGCGCCGGTTTGCGCATAGCATCAACGTCCAGTACATAGCGTCCTTGTGCGGCATCCCAACTGAGCGAGATCTGCGGTGCAGGACTGCCTTCAAATGAGTGATGCCAAGATGCGAAACTGAAATCGTAGAAACCCAATGTCGGCCCGTCATGAGCGACCGCTTGTATATCGATCTGATCCGAATTGAGAGCCTCGATATCTTGCATATGCAGCGTTGGCGAAAAACTGATGACGTGCAACGTATCGCAACAATTAGCGCCACCACTGAAGCCTTGCACGATCATGTTCGGTGCATGGGTGGGGTCCGGGTCTGTATAGAGAACGTAGTAGTAGAGGTCGCGGAGCGTGATCGGCTGGGAACCTTCGCGCGTCAAGGTCACGATTTTTTCGATGTCATCCGCCTTGGACTCCAGCTCTGGTTCGGACACCTGGATGCTCGTATCGCCGACGGCTGAACTGATCAGCTTCTTGGGCTCGGCTTCCACAGCCCAAACCTGGCTCATCGCAAGACACAAAAGCCACAAGGCACACCCACACATATGCCGGATGCGTTTACGGTAAAGAGAGCGAAACATCTGGCGTCCTATGTTTGCCCTGATCTATTGGGCGTCAGTGTGTAGAGGTCAACTCATCCCGGTTCAAGCTTTGCCGCATTCAGGGTGGGTTGCCGGTTGTCGACGACACACCGTGTTGGATCGAGGCTGGCCCCCCGCGTAGGAACGGGCCAGCCCCTACTGACCCAACTTTATACCCACCCCCCATCGACAATAAAGTTCTGCGCCGAGCACATGGACGACACCTCGGAAGCGAGGAACAGCGCCATGTTCGCGATATGGACAGGCTCGACGCTCCCCGGCAGGCACTGGCTGCGGCTGATCAGTTCCCTGGCGGCATCGTCCACCCACAGCGCCAGCTGCTTTTCAGTCATCACCCAGCCTGGCACCAGGGTGTTGACCCTGATACGCCATGGCCCCAGCTCCCGTGCCAGGGCCCGGGTCATGCCATGGGTCGCCGCCTTGCTGGCAGCGTAGACCGGGTACCCGCTGGAGGCCATCATCCAGCCGATGGAGCCCAGATTGATGATCGCGCCCTCCCCGGCGGCCTTCATCATCGGCACCACCGCCCGGCTGGCGAAAAAGGCATGCTTCAAGTTGACCGAGATCAGCTTCTCGAAAGTCTCCGAGTCCACTTCATCCAGGGTGTGACGGACATCGTTGGCGGCATTGTTCACCAGGACAGTCACCGGCCCCAGGGTTTGCGCAAAGCCTTCGATCGCCACCTTATAGGCGATCTCGTCGGTGATATCGCAGTGAGCGAACTCGACCCTGTGACCTTCGGCCGACAGTCGGGCCACCAGCCGCTCCCCCTGGGTCTTGGCCATATCCACGAAGGCGACCTTGGCCCCTGCCGCGCAAAAGCGCAGACCATGGCCTCGCCGATCCCGGAAGCCCCACCGGAAATCAGCACGGTCTTGCCTTTCAGATCCGTGTACACGGCGCCTGCTTCATGACTCATATGACGGTTACTCCACGGTAGGCACTTGAATGCAGGCCGCTGGACCCCGGGTGTGCTGGAGTTCCCACTTTCACCTGCCAATCCAATTAGTCTTATTTTATATTGAAAAAACGACAGATCAGGCTATAAATCTACTGCCTTAACGACAAAATATCGCAAATTAGTAGAACTATTCAACTTAAAACAATAAATGGAGGTTCGACCATGTTGCACTCCCGACACCCGCTTTGCGGCCTTGGACTGTCCCTGATGATTGCCAGCCAGGGCCTCCAGGCCAGTGGCCTGTCCAGCGAACACAAGGCCTTTGGCAAGACCCATGATGGAACCGCGATCGAGCAGTATGTGTTGCGCAACAGCCATGGCCTACAGGCCACGGTCATCACCTACGGCGGCATCCTGCAGTCATTGAAGGTGCCGGACAGGAACGGCAAGGTCGACGACGTGGTACTGGGCTTCGACGATGTCCAGGGCTACCAGAGCGGTACCGCGTTCTTCGGCGCCACCATCGGCCGCTACGGCAATCGCCTGGCCAACGGTGCGTTCGAGCTGGACGGCAAGCGTTATCAGGTGCCGCTCAACGATGGCCCCAATTCCCTGCACGGCGGCCCGCAGGGTTTTGACAAGCGGGTCTGGAAAGCCCAGCCGGTCAGCGGCAAGGACTCGGTCGGGGTGAAGTTGAGCTACCTCTCGAAGGCGGGGGAAATGGGGTTTCCCGGCAACCTGAATGTCGAGGTCACTTACAGCCTCAACGACCATAACGAGCTGCGCATCGACTACAAGGCAACCACGGACCAACCAACGGTATTGAACCTCACCAACCACAGCTACTTCAATCTCGCCGGAGCCGGCAACGGTGATGTGCTCAAGCAACTCGCCACCTTGTACGCCAGCCATTACACCCCCGTCACCCGCAGCCTGATTCCCACCGGTGAACTGGCTCCGGTGGCCGGTACGCCGATGGATTTTCGTCAGCCGACCGCCATCGGCCAGCACATCAGGGATGATCATCCACAGCTCAAGTTCGCCGAGCCGAAGCAGGGTGGCTTCGACTTCAACTGGGTCCTGGATGCCAAGGGCGACGTCAGCCGACTGGCCGCCGAGGTGCACGACCCGCAATCCGGTCGCCACCTGCAGCTCTACACCAGCGAGCCCGGGGTGCAGTTCTACACCAGCAATTTCCTCGACGGCTCGGTCAAGGGCAAGGCGGGCAAGGTCTATGCACATTGGGGGGCGTTCACCCTGGAAACCCAGCACTACCCCGACTCGCCGAACCAGCCGGGCTTCCCGACCACGCGGCTGGATCCGGGCCAGACCTATACCCAGAACACCATCCTGAGGTTCTCGGCCAACTGAAAACCTGCTGGAGCTGCCGGGCCTTGTCGAGGCTCTGCAGCTCCAGCAGGTTGGAGGTACGGCGATAGCTTGCGCCGAAGGATCAGCGCTGCTTCAGGCGATCGATCACCACCGCCAGCAGCAGGATGGAACCGCGAATCACGTACTGGTAGAACGTGTCGATGTTCTTCAGGTTCATCGCGTTCTCGATGATCGCCAGAATCAGCACCCCGGCAATCACGTGCCGAATCATGCCCACCCCACCGCTCAACGACACCCCGCCCAGCACGCAGGCGGAAATCACCGTCAGCTCGAAGCCCTGGCCGATCATCGGCTGGCCCGAGGTCATGCGCGATGCCAGGATCACCCCGGCCAGGGCACCCACGACTCCGTGCACGGCAAAGATGACGATCTTGGTCCGATCGACATTGACCCCGGCCAGCAACGCCGCCTCCTGGTTACCGCCAATGGCCATGGTATTGCGCCCGTAGGTGGTGTAGTTGAGCAACCAGCCAAAGAACAGGAAGCAGGCGATGGTGATCAGGATCGGCACCGGCACACCGAACAACTGGCCATTGCCGTAGACGAAAAACGAGTCCTGGGACACGCCCACCGCCTTGCCGTTGGCAAAGATATAGGCCAGGCCCCGCACGATCTGCATGGTCGCCAGCGTGGTGATCAGGGCGTTGACCCGCAGCTTGGCAATCACGATCCCATTGATCAGCCCGACCAGCAGCCCCATCAGCAGCGCTGCGGCGATACCGAGAAACACGCTGTCGGTGTCCCGCATCACCACGGCGGCCACCACCCCGGCACAGGCGATCACCGAGCCCACCGACAGGTCGAAATGCCCGGACGCCAGGCAATACAACATGGTGCAGGCGGCGATGCCGGTGGTGGAGATCGCCAGGCCCAGGCCCCGCATGTTCAGCGGCGACAGGAAGTTGTCGATCAGCAGGGTGCAGAGGACGAAGATCCCCAGCGCGGCCAGCAGCATCGCCCAGTTGTCCAGCAGGCTGCGCAGGTCCAGGGGTTTGCGCGCGACTGGCAACGTATTGTTTTGGCTTGTCATGGTCACCTCTCAGTTCTCCAGGCCATCGGCGCGTTGGCGCGGCAAGGCCAGTTGCAGCAGGTTGGATTCATTGGCCTGTTCACGGCTCTTTTCGCCCCGCATCGCGCCTTCGCACAGCACCAGGATGCGGTCGGAAATGCCCATCACTTCCATCAGGTCGCTGGACACGACGATGACCGCAATCCCGCTGGCCGCCAGGTCATGGATGATCTGGTAGATCTCGGCCTTCGCGCCGACATCGATGCCGCGGGTCGGCTCGTCGAGCAGCAGGACTTTCATCGGCATCGACAGCCAGCGACCCAGAATGGCCTTCTGCTGATTGCCCCCGGACAGATACAGGATTTTCTGCGCCGGATTGGGCGTTTTCACTTTCAGCGCCTTGATCTGCTTGTCGGCGTTGCCCTTCTCCCAACCGTCACGCAACAGCCAGCCAAAGGTGGAATGGGCGCGGCGGGCGCTGATGTTGATGTTCTCGGCAACACTGGAGAGCGGCATGATGCCCTCCTTCTTGCGGTCCTCGGGGCACAGCAGGACACCGGCGGCAATGGCGTCGCGCGGCGAGCGCAACTGCAGAGCCTCATCGCACAGTTGCAGGCTGCCGGCGGTCATCCGCTCAAGGCCACCCAGCAGGCGCAGCAGCTCGGTACGGCCCGCCCCGACCAGGCCGAACAGGCCAAGAATCTCGCCCTTGTGCGCCTCGAAACTCACCGGCTCGCGCAACCCCGGCCCCAGCAGGCCATCGACCTTGAGCGCCACCGCGCCGCGTGGACGAGGGCGGTAATCGTAGATGTCCTGAATGTCGCGACCGACCATGCAGGTGACCAGCTGATCGTGGGTCAGCGTGCTCATGTCCTCGAAGGTACGCACGTAGCGCCCGTCCTTGAATACGGTCACCGCATCGCAGATACGGAACACTTCCTCCATGCGATGGGACACGTAGAGCACCACCTTGCCCTCGTCCCGCAGGCGTCCGATGATCGCCATCAGGCGTTCGATCTCCCGGGCCGACAGGCTGCTGGTGGGTTCGTCGAAGGCAATCACATGGGCGCCACGGGACAGGGCCTTGGCGATCTCCACCAACTGCCGCTGGCCCAGGGACAGGCGGCCCACCTTCTGCTGCGGGTCGATCTCGTCGGCCAGGCCCTTGAGACAGTCCAGCGCATGCTGGCGCAAAGCGCTGCGGTTGATCACCCCGAAACGGCTCGGCAAATGCCCGAGGAACAGGTTCTCCGCCACGGTCATTTCCGGCACCAGGTGCAACTCCTGGTGGATGACGGCCACGCCACAGGCGATGCTGTCGGCGGCGCACTTGAAGGCCATCGTCTGCCCGCCGATCTGCAGATGGCCGCTGCTGGGGCTGTAGGCACCGCCGAGAACCTTGAGCAAGGTCGACTTGCCGGCGCCGTTCTCCCCCATCAGGGCATGGACCTGCCCCGGGTGGGCAGTGAAACTGATACCGTCCAGCGCCTTGACCCCGGGGAAGGTCTTGCCGATCCCGTTGAAACACAAACTGGCGCCAACACTGTGCTGCTGTCTGTTCAATTGCGCATGCATAACCACCTCGTCACCCCGACCAGGCGGCCCCGTCGCCAAGGCCGCCGAGCAAAACCGACCGTCACTTCCACAGGCCGATCTTTTCCAGTTCCTGCTTGAAGTTGTCGCGTGTGATCAGCGTCACCTCATCCATCGCGGTGTACTTCGGTGGTTCCTTGCCGGTGGTGACCCATTCGAACATCATGCTCGCGGTGTTGTAGCCCTCCAGGTGCGGGCTGGGCAGCATCGAGCCGAAAAAGCCGCTGCTGGGTTTCTTCAGTTCGCCGATGGCGTCGGTGCCATTGATCCCGACACCAATGACATTGGCGGCGGCAAAACCCGCGCTCTCGGTGGCACGCACGCCACCCAGCACGGTGTTGTCGTTCATGCCGCCGATGATCAGGTTTTTCGCCGAAGCCGGCAGTTTCACCAGTGCCGAGCTGGTGGAATCCATGCTGCCCGGCACGTCGAGGGTCTTGAGCGGCGTAAACAGGATGTGGTCTTTCGGCAGGCCGGCGGCCTCCAGGGATTTGACCGAACCGTCGGTGCGCTTCTTGCCGGTGTCGAGCTCGTTGTAGGTATTGATCACCGCGTAGGTGTCCTTCCAGTCCCAACCGCGCTTCTTCGCTTCGGCGGCCATCGCGGCGCCCTGTTTCTGGCCCACTTCGTACGCGGCCATGCCCAGGTAGGGGACGTCTTCCATGAACTTGCCGCTGGCGTCGACGAAGCGGTCATCCACGGCGATCACTTTCAGGTCGTTGGCCTTGGCCTTCGCCACGATCGCCGGGCCCAGGGACACGTCCGGCGGGCAGATCACGAAGCCCTTGGCACCGTTGGCGGCGAGGCTGTCGATGGCCGAGAGGGTTTTCTCGCCGTCCGGCACGGCGATCTTGATCAGGGTAAAGCCCTTGTCCTTGCTGGCCTTTTCGGCGAAAGCCCATTCGGTCTGGAACCAGGGCTCCTCCGCCTGCTTGACCAGAAAGCCGATCTTCACCGGTTCGGCAGCCTGCAACAGACTGCCCAGGCCGAACGCCGATACCGCCAGGGCGGCACAGCACAGGGAACGGATACCGCGATGACGATTCATGAGGTGACTCCTTGTTTTTGTTGTGTCTTTCATGAGAACGAGTTGTGAAGCGGTGCAACCTGATGCGGGTAAAACTATCCAGCGAATCGATGACAGCGTGTCCCCGGGATGTCCAGCTCGATGGCCAGCACCGCACCATCCAGGGGGTGCTCGAACGGGCTGGCGGCGCTGGTGATGTACAAGGTGCGCAGGTCCGGGCCACCGAATACGCAGCTGGTGGGCCGGCTGACGGGCAATTCGATCAGCCGGTCGACTTCGCCATCGGGGGCCAGCCTGAGCAGGCAGCCTCCGTCCCAACGGGCGTTCCAGCAATAGCCTTCGGCGTCCATCGCCGAACCGTCGGGCACGCCACGCGGATGTGGGCCGAACCACTCCTGCGCCGGCCCGAGCTGGCCGTCGCCGGCAATCGGATACTGATACAACGTGCCGTCCAGGCTGTCGCCAAAATACAGCTGGGTGCCGTCCTCGCTCCACAGCAAGGTATTGGGGATCCCCAGGCCGCGTAACAGAGGCGTCGCACGTGCATCGGCATCGATCCGGAACAGACCACCGCGACGATGCCGTACGGGAAGATCCTCGCCCCGCTCGCCGATATTGTTCTGCATGGTGCCCAGCCAGAGTCGACCCTGGGCATCGCAGCGGGCCTCGTTGGCGCGGTTGCCCGGTTGCGGATCGGCGATACACAGCAGCGTCAGGCGCGGCGCCTGTGGCGCACTGGCGAGATCCAATCGATACACGCCACTGCTCAGGGTCACCAGAGCATCGCCGCTCTCACAGGGAATAAAGGCCGACACCGGCTCCGGCAACTGCCAGGCCTGCAGGCCGGCGCCGCTCAGGCGCAGCGCCTGCCGGCCGGCGATATCGACCCAATACAGGGCCTGACCGGGCGCGTCCCAGAACGGGCCTTCGCCCAGTTGCGCACGGTGTTCAGTCACAGCGGTCCACGACATGAGGCCTCCTGGCTTGCTTTTGTTTTCAGACGCCGATGAGGTTGTGGGCCCTGGCACAAGGGCATTGGCGCAACACGATCCCTGTAGGAGCCGGGCTTGTGTCGCTTTCCCTAAAGCATCCCTATGGCTCCGGGCACCAGCACCGCGTCGACGACGCCCACACCATTGATCAACGGCGCACCGAACTCCGCCTGACTGATCTCGAACACATCGCCCGGCTGCGTACGTACACCGTCGGCGAACGACAGGGTCGCGGTGCCGAAGAAGTGAATGTGCACGTCACCCGGACGCAGGAACTGGCTGTACTTGAAGTGGTGGTACTCGAGATTCTCCAGGCTGTGGCACATGTTGGCTTCGCCACTGAGGAACTCGCTCTGCCACACGACCTCGCCATTGCGCAAAATGCGGCTGCTGCCCACCAGGTGCCGGGGCAGCTCGCCCACCCGCAGCTCTGGACCATAGCTGCAATTGCGCAACTTGGAGTGGGCCAGGTACAGGTAGTTCTTGCGCTCCATCACATGGTCGGAGAATTCGTTGCCCACGGCGAAGCCCAGGCGATAAGGCTTGCCATCGTGGCCGATGACATACAGGCCGCCGATTTCCGGCTCTTCGCCGGCGTCTTCGGCAAAGGGTGGCAACGCGAAGGGCTGGCCCGGGCGCACGACGATGCTGCCGTCGCCCTTGTAGAACCATTCCGGTTGCACGCCGGCCTGACCGGAGGCGGGTTTGCCGCCCTCCACACCCCATTTGAAGATCCGCAGGCTGTCGGTCATCGCGCTGTCGTCACCGGCCTGCTGGTGCATCTTGTCCCGCGCCGCCGCACTGCCCAGATGGGTCAGGCCGGTGCCGCTGACCAGCATGTGGGCCGGGTCCGGGTGATCCAGCGGCGGCAGCACTCTCAGCTCGGCCAGCAACGTGGCGTAGTCGTGGCCGGCACCCAGGCCGAGGCTCTCCACCTGACACCGCAGATCGACGCCCGCCTCGATGGCGGCCAGTGCCAGCTCGCGCACCGTGCGCGCCAGACGCACCTCGCGTACCTGGCCCTCCTCGACCACTCCCACCCGACGCTCGCCGTTGCTCAATTCGAACTGGACCAAACGCATGAAGCTTCTCCTGATTGCCTGCCAAGCACGAGTGGTAACGCGGGCAACGGCGCCAGAGCGCAACGCCCTACCTCAGTTGAAACCGACTATATAGTATTACTATTTACTCAACAACACTTCCAAACATGAGATTTTGAGCTTATTTTAGCCCGCAGGAAGCACAATATAGTCTTACGATAAGAGAGCTGACCATGTCTGATAAAAAACTCGACCTGCGTTCCGCCCACTGGTTCGGTACCGCCGACAAGAACGGCTTCATGTACCGCAGCTGGATGAAGAACCAGGGCATCGCCGACCATCAGTTCCATGGCAAGCCCATCATCGGCATCTGCAACACCTGGTCGGAGCTGACCCCGTGCAACGCGCACTTCCGCCAGATCGCCGAGCATGTCAAACGCGGGGTGATCGAGGCCGGCGGTTTTCCCGTGGAGTTCCCGGTGTTCTCCAACGGTGAATCGAACCTGCGTCCGACCGCCATGCTCACCCGCAACCTGGCCAGCATGGACGTCGAGGAAGCCATTCGCGGCAACCCGATCGACGGCGTGGTGCTGCTCACCGGTTGCGACAAGACCACCCCGGCGCTGCTGATGGGCGCCGCCAGTTGCGACGTGCCGGCCATCGTCGTCACTGGCGGGCCGATGCTCAACGGCAAGCACAAGGGCCAGGACATCGGCTCGGGCACGGTGGTCTGGCAGCTCAGCGAACAGGTCAAGGCGGGCACCATCAGCCTCGACGACTTCCTCGCGGCCGAGGGCGGCATGTCGCGTTCGGCCGGCACCTGCAACACCATGGGCACCGCCTCGACGATGGCCTGCATGGCCGAGGCACTGGGCACATCCCTGCCCCACAACGCGGCGATTCCGGCGGTCGACGCGCGGCGCTACGTGCTGGCGCACATGTCCGGCATGCGGGCGGTGGAGATGGTCCGGGAAGGCTTGAAACTGTCGAAGATCCTCACCCGGCAGGCTTTCGAAAACGCCATCCGCGTCAACGCCGCCATCGGCGGCTCGACCAATGCGGTGATTCACCTGAAGGCGATCGCCGGGCGCATCGGCGTCGAACTCGATCTGGACGACTGGACCCGCATCGGCCGCGGCATGCCGACCATCGTCGACCTGCAACCGTCCGGGCGCTTCCTGATGGAAGAGTTCTACTATGCCGGTGGCCTGCCGGCGGTATTGCGCCGCCTCGGCGAAGCCAACCTGATTCCCCACCCCGACGCCCTCACCGTGAATGGCAGGTCGATCGGCGAGAACACCCGGGACGCACCGATCTACGGTAAGGACGAAGTGATTCGGCCGCTCTCCAACCCGTTGCGGGCGGACGGCGGCATCTGCGTCCTGCGTGGTAACCTGGCTCCTCTGGGGGCCGTGCTCAAGCCCTCGGCCGCGACCCCCGAACTGATGCAGCATCGCGGTCGGGCGGTGGTGTTCGAGAACTTCGACCAGTACAAGGCGCGGATCAACGACCCGGAACTGGAGGTCGACGCCAGCTCGGTGCTGGTGATGAAAAACTGTGGGCCCAAGGGTTATCCCGGCATGGCGGAAGTGGGCAACATGGGGCTGCCGGCCAAGCTGCTGGCCCAGGGTGTCACCGACATGGTGCGCATCTCCGACGCACGCATGAGCGGCACGGCCTACGGCACGGTGGTGCTGCACGTCGCGCCGGAAGCGGCGGCCGGCGGCCCGCTGGCCTGTGTGCAGGAGGGCGACTGGATCGAACTCGACTGTGCCAATGGCCGCCTGCACCTGGACATTCCGGACGCCGAACTGGCGGCGCGCATGGCCGACCTGCAGGCACCGAAGCCACCGATCGCGGGCGGCTATCGCCAGTTGTACATCGACCATGTGCTGCAAGCCGACCAGGGCTGCGACTTCGACTTCCTGGTAGGTTGCCGTGGCGCCGAGATCCCGCGGCATTCCCACTGACCGGCAGGCCATGGCGTCGTCACCCGGCGGCTCAGGCACGCGAGAGCACCTGATGAAGCCGGGAGCGATGTTATGATGCAACCCTTTTCACCAGAGCACCGTCCCGTCCATGGATCAGCAGCCCTCCAAGCCACGCAAGAACACTCCGCGCAAGAGCATGCATAACCGGATCGTTCAGGAACTGGGCATGCAGATTGTCTCCGGACGCTTCAAGCCGGAAGAGCGCCTGCCCATGGAGTCGACGCTGTGCGAGGAGTACCAGGTCAGTCGCTCGGTGCTGCGCGAAGCCACCCGGGTGCTCAGCGCCAAGGGCCTGGTGTACTCCAAGCCGCGGGTCGGTGCAGTGGTGCGCCCGCGCCCGAAGTGGCACCTGCTCGATCCCGACGTGCTGACCTGGCTGATGCAGTCGACGCCCCACAGCGAGTTTTTCAACACCCTGGCCGGCGTGCGCCGGATCCTGGAACCGGAAATCGCCGCGATGGCCGCCACCACGGCCACCGACGAAGACATCGCGGTGATCGAAAAAGCCTACCTGGCCATGGAGAAGGCGCAGACCCACGAGCAGCTGCTGCAGGCGGACCTGGATTTCCACCGGGCGATCGCCGACGCCACCCGCAACGATCTGCTCGCCTACATGTGCAACATGTTGTCGTTGCCCCTGCGCGAATCCATCAGCATCACCAACCGCCGCCCCGATATTCAAGGGCTCAGCCTACCCCGGCACAAGGCGATCCTCACCGCCATCCAGAATCGCGACGCCCTCGGTGCGCGACATGCCTCGCTGGTGCAGCTCGACGATACCCGGGTCGCCCTGGATACCGTGATGAACATCCTCACCCCGCTATAGCACTCAGGCCCTCGCCCCCAACTCCGCGGAGAGCCGGGCGGCGACCTGTTTGATCAACGGCACCAGCTCGGCCATTTTCTCCAACGGCATATAGGGCACGGTACTGGCGATGCTGATCCCGGCGACGATCTGCTGGCTGGCATCGCGTATCGGCGCCGCGACACAGCGGATCGACGGCTCGTTGTCCTCCAGATCGAAGGCGTAGCCCCCCGCCACGTATTCCAGCATGCGCTGCTCGAACTGCTCCCAGGATGAGACCGGCTGCAACGGCCATGACGGGGTCCTGCCGCCCACCGGCAAACTGATCCGATACAGGCGCTGCCACTCTTCTGGCGAGTCATCGAGCAGCAACGCCTTGCCGATCCCGGTGCGCGCCAACGGCATGCGGTGCCCGACCCGCGAACGCATTTCCGGGCCATTACGGCCGGGATTCTTG
Organism: Pseudomonas sp. Tof1; assembly: GCF_055390395.1. Lineage (NCBI taxonomy): Bacteria > Pseudomonadati > Pseudomonadota > Gammaproteobacteria > Pseudomonadales > Pseudomonadaceae > Pseudomonas > Pseudomonas sp. Tof1. The sequence goes on from NZ_AP024344.1 coordinate 5,964,102, forward strand.
TGCAGGTACAGCACGTCATCGTCTTCACGGATCGCCAGGTGGATGGTATCGCCGGTCAGCGCCGACAACTCATCCAGGTACGGCCCGGCCAGGGTCACCAGCGGTACGGCCTCGCGCGCCTGGAACCCCAGCTCGATCAGCCTGGGGCCGAGCAGGTAACCGATTTGCGGCACGACCCGCAGATAGCGCTCCTCCACCAGGCAACTGGCCAGGCGATGGGTGGTGCTGCGGGTGGTGCCGATCAGCCGGGCAATCTCCTTGAGATCGCGGGCCCCACTGGCCACGGCCTGGACCACCGCAAGACCGCGCAGCAGCGTCTGGGTCCCCGTCGGTGCGGCGTCCTTGGCGTTTTTCGCGGCGTCTTCCTGCATATCCGGCCTTCAACAATGAGCGAGAGAACGGGCGGCATTATGGTCGCCCGCTCTTGCCCTTGCCTAGAGTTCGATCCGCGCCACCTTGCCCACCAGCACCACATAGGACAGCGCGCCGATCAATGCCAGCGCGGCGATGTAGGTGATCCCGGGGGCGAAGGAGTCGCCGCTGACGAGAAAGCCGATCACGATCGGCGTGGCGATCGCCGCCAGGTTGCCGATGCAGTTGAATACTCCGCCCGTCAGCCCCAACAGGCGCGCCGGCGCCAGGGTCGAGACCAGCGACCAACTGATCGAGGCCATCCCGTTGCCGAAAAACGCCAGCGCCAGGCAGGCGATCACCCAGGGTGTCGATTCGACGAAGTTGGCCCCGATGATCACGGTGGAAATCAGCAGGCCGCCGATGATCGGCAACTTGCGGGCCAGACCGAGCGTCGCGCCACGGCGGATCAGCCAGTCGGAGAACAGCCCCGAGCACAGCACGCCGACGAAAGCCGCGAGAAACGGCACCGAGGCCAGCAGGCCGGACTTGATGAAATCCATGCCGCGGTATTTCACCAGATAGGTCGGAAACCAGGTCAGGAAAAACCACAACGTCGAATTGAGGCAGAACTGCCCGAGGTAGATGCCCCACAACTTGCGCTGGCTCAACACGATACCCAGGTCGGTCCAGCTGAACGGCGCCTTGCGCCGGGCGGTCTCGGCCTGGATATCCACCAGCCCGCCGCCCTCGCGGATCAGGTCGATTTCCGCCGGGTTGACCCCCTTGAACTCCCGCGGCTCGCGATACACCGCGTACCAGACGAACGCCCAGAGAATGCCCACCACACCAGTGCTGATGAACACCATGTGCCAACCGTATCGATGCTGCAGCCAGGCCAGCAGCGGCGTCAGAAAGGCCAGCCCGACGAACTGCCCGGAGGTGTAGAAACCGATGGCGGTCGCGCGCTCGCGCTCGGGAAACCAGGTGGTCACCACACGGCTGTTGATCGGATAGGCGGGAGCTTCCAGCGCCCCCACGGCCATGCGCAGGACGAACAGCGCGATGAAGCTGGCAGCGAAACCGAGCAGCAGCGTGGCCGCCGACCACAACAACAGCGCCAGACTGTAGAGCAGGCGTGGTGGCACCCGGTCCACCAGCCAGCCACCGGGGATCTGCATCGCCGCGTAGGTCCAGCCGAACGCCGAGAAAATCAGCCCGACATGAATCGGGTCGATCCCCAGTTCACTGGTCAACGCGGGGGCGGCGATCGACAGGTTGCTGCGGTCCAGGTAGTTGATCACCACGGTGATGAACAGCAGGACCATGATGAAAAAGCGCTTGCGGCTCGGCGTCAGCAACGACGCCTGCCCGGTCAGGACTTCCGGTTGCATGGGTGTGCCTCTTCTTATGGTTATTGAGGGCGTTCATTCACAACGATGTCGGGGTCCGCTCACGGCCCCTCCCTGATGGATCAGCCCGCCATCACCACTCGGCAAAACTGCCGTCGGCATGGCGCCAGATCGGGTTGCGCCAGCGATGACCGATGGCGGCGCGTTCCGTCACGTAGGCCTCGTTGATCTCGATGCCCAGCCCCGGGCCATTCGGGATCTTCACGAACCCCTGGTCATAGTCGAACACCCGAGGGTCCCTGACGTAATCCAGCAGGTCATTGCTTTCGTTGTAATGGATGCCCAGGCTCTGCTCCTGGATGAAGGCGTTGTAGCAAGCCGCATCCAGTTGCAGGCAGGCCGCCAGGGCAATCGGGCCCAACGGACAATGCAACGCCAGCGCCACGTCATAGGCTTCGGCCATGTTGGCGATCTTGCGGGTTTCGGTGATGCCGCCGGCATGGGAGGCATCCGGCTGGATGATGTCGACGTAACCTTCGCTGAGCACCCGCTTGAAATCCCAGCGCGAAAACAGACGCTCCCCAGCGCGATCGGCGTGCTGGTCAGCGGTGCCAGCTCCTTCAGGGCCTCGTAGTTTTCGCTGAGCACCGGCTCCTCGATGAACATCAGCTTGTAGGCGTCGAGTTCCTTCATCAACACCTTGGCCATTGGCTTGTGCACCCGGCCATGGAAGTCCACGCCGATGCCGACGTTCGGCCCCACCGCGTCGCGCACGGCGGCGACGTTGGCCAGGGCCAGGTCGACCTTTTCGAAACTGTCGACGAATTGCAGCTCTTCGGTGCCATTCATCTTCACCGCAGTGAACCCCCGGCCGACGGCTTCCCTGGCAGCCCGGGCGGTGTCGGCCGGACGGTCGCCGCCGATCCACGAGTACACGCGGATACGCTCGCGCACCTGACCACCCAGCAGATCGCTGACCGACACTCCCAGGGCCTTGCCCTTGATGTCCCACAGCGCCTGGTCGATCCCGGCCAGGGCGCTCATGTGCACGGCGCCGCCACGATAGAAGCCGCCGCGATAGAGCACGGTCCAGATGTCCTCGATATTGCGCGGGTCCTTGCCGACCAGGTAATCCGACAACTCATCGACCGCCGCCGCGACCGTGTGGGCCCGACCTTCGACCACCGGCTCGCCCCAACCGGTCACGCCTTCATCGGTTTCGACCTTGAGGAACAGCCAGCGTGGCGGAACGATAAAGGTCGTCAGCTTGGTGATTTTCATCGTGTCGTCTCTCTTGTCGGGATGCAGCGCACACGGCGCCGGGAAGTCTTAACGCAATGCGTTCCAGGCCTGCACGTAAGCCTTGGCCCGCAGCGCCGTTTCGTCGGCACTCAGCCCCGGCTTGAACAGCCCGGAGCCCAGGCCGAAACCACTGACGCCCGCCTCGACGAACGCTGGCATGTTGTCCGGAGTGATTCCGCCGACCGGGATCAGCAACGTTCCCGCCGGCAGCACCGCCAGCCAGGCCTTGACCACTGCCGGGCCCATCTGCTCGGCGGGGAACATCTTCAGCACATCGGCGCCTTCGGCCAGCGCGGCGAAGGCCTCGGTCGGCGTGGCGACACCTGGCGACAGGTACAGCCCTGCCGTCCTGGCCGCCCGCAGGACCCGGGGATCACTGTGGGGCATGACGATCACCTGCCCCCCTGCGGCCTTCACCTGCCCGACCTGTTCCGGGGTCAGCACCGTGCCGGCACCGATCAGGCAATCGGCGGGCAACAGGCTGCGCAGAATGCGGATACTTTCGTACGGTTCGGGAGAGTTGAGCGGCACCTCGATGACACGGAAACCGGCCTGGTACAACACCTCGCCGATGGCCGCCGCCTCTTGCGGACGCAGACCGCGAAGAATTGCGATCAGGCCGTTTTTCGCCAGTGCTTGCTTGAGCATGTCAGACCTCTTGTCTAATTGAACGCAGGCGTCCGGCCCAGCAGCCCGGCGGCTTCGGCCAGGTGCCACAGACCACGCTCGGTGGCGTGTTCGGCCAGGCTTGCCCGGGCAAAACCGCAACGCTCGAGCGCCCGGCTGTAGCGGGCACAAAGTTGGGCATTGCCGATCAGCATGATCGACGGCAGGTCGGCGCTGTCGCGTCGACGGCGCTGGGCATTGGCAAGGGCGACAAGCTCATGGCCAATCAACAGGCCCGACAGGTAGTCGGTCTGTCCGGCCGGGCTCAGTTCGCCCGTCAGCCCCAGCGTGCGTGCGCTGAACAAGGTCGAGAGAGGGCCGTTTTCACCCTCGCAGGAGAGCGCCACCCGGACGCCGCGATCGAACGCCTCGCTGTCGAAGGGCGCACCGCGCTGCTGGGTACGCCCCAGGATGCTGTGTTCACTGAGTACGGCGAACAGCTCGCCGGTCATGAAGGTGTCGAAATGGACGATGCAGCCGTCAGCCACCTCGACCCATTTCGAATGGCTGCCCGGCAAGCCGATCAGCAGATGGCCGCCAGCGTCCGCCGGCAGGCCTTGCAGCGCGCCGAGGACCTGTGTCTCTTCGCCGCGCATCACGTTCGGCAGGCGGGAACGCTCGATCACGCCGGGCACGATATGCACATCGACGCCACGCAGGCTGCGCACGGTGTTGAGAGCGGTGCCCAGGCTGGCGACATTCGCCGGAGTGTCGCGATAGGTAGCCTCGGACCAGCCCTGGACGCTGCCGACCATGCCGCAGGCGATCACCGCCAGCCCGGGTTGGGCATCGAGCCAGTCGCCACAGGCCTCGTCGAAAGCCAGTTCAAAACCATCGGCGCACCGTTGGCCAGCGATCATCCGCGGCACACTGGGCAACTGCATGATACCCGACGACAGCGAACGCTGTTCGAGCACCTGGCCGCCCGCGGCGAGTTTGTAGGCCCGAAGTGAGGTCGTCCCCCAATCGAGCGCGATCAATTGCGCCTGCATCGCTTCACCTGAAAGTTGTTTTTGGACAGTGAGGGCGTGGAGCTGATGGAGGCGACTATAAACCCGAGATACCAATAGTCTCAATATATAAATTGATATCCCATATATTGGGAAAACATGGCTGCAGCCTGGATCAATCGATTTGAGCTGATATCAGACCTTCTCCGATACGTGGGACCCGCCACACGTCATGCAGAACGAAAACGCCGCGTTGATCGCGGCGTTTTCGTATTCGGCGTATGAGACAACAGCTAGGCAACAGCGTGGCTGGAAGCAAGGCATCCCTGGCGGATCAGATGATCCACCACATGAGTAGCGGCTTGCTGGGCGCTCATGCGCACCGTTTCAATATGAATGTCCGGGGCTTGCGGGACCTCGTAGACCGAGTCGATGCCGGTGAAGTTCTTGAGCTGGCCACTGCGCGCCTTCTTGTACAGCCCCTTGGGATCGCGCTCTTCGGCGACCGCCAACGGTGTGTCGATGAATATCTCGTAGAACTCGTGCTCCTCGAACAAGCCCCGTGCCATCGCCCGCTCGGCCCGAAAAGGCGAGATGAACGACACCAGGGTGATCAACCCGGCATCCACCATCAGCTTCGCGACATGCGCAACACGGCGGATATTCTCCGCACGGTCCTCATCACTGAACCCCAGGTCGGCATTCAGCCCCTGCCGTACGTTGTCGCCATCGAGCAGATAACTGTGGCGCCCCAACGCGTGAAGACGCTTTTCCACCAGATTGGCGATAGTGGTCTTGCCGGCGGCCGACAGCCCGGTAAACCACAGGACAACGGGTTTCTGCCCCATGAGGGCGGCATGTGCGCTCTTGTCGATCTCGATCGACTGCCAGTGCAGATCGCGCTCCACCGGCTCGGGCAGGTGCCTGGTTTCATCACTGCTCATCAGTTGCTTCTCCAGCGTTGAAAACGACAGGTGTACACAGCACCTGTTCGTGGCGGATTCCAAAGACTCACCCTTTGACAAAGGGTTTCAACAGGCCATGGGCTGCCGAGTGGCGCAGGGTGAACCAGATCCACAGATAGGTGCGCCAACGCAAGGGTAGCTGCCGGTCAAGAAAGATCCGCCTGAAGTAAAAGAACAAGGCACCCCGCTCCTTCGCCGGCCCATCACCCGAGGCGGCACTGAGTACCGCCTCGCCCACGGACTCGCCGCGCAACGCCCGGACGACACGCCTGGCGGCATCACGACGATTGTCACCCAGGGTGATGAAAATGGGGTCATCCTTGAAACGCCCACGCTTGCTGTAGGTTTCGTCGAAGTCAGCCTTGCCCGTCCGATAATGCAGATGCTCGAAGACCACGTCGTCCAGATAGACGATGCGATCGAACCCCTCATGCTGGATACGCTTGAAGATGTCGAACAGATGGAAATCGATGAACGCGCCGGCATAGGCGGCCGGGTAAGGGTCGACCAGCAATTCGCAGGTGCTGCGTGACAGGATGGGGAACGTGGCCAGGCCGCCCTTCTTCAGCAGGTCGTTGCAGTAGCCGAGATACACCCGGTCGGCGAAACGCCGATTCAGGGCCCTGAGCTCGCGGTCCCAACCGGGCGTACGCATGACCATGTCATCGTTGACCAACACGATGATCTGCCCCCGCGAGGCGTGCAGGCAGGCGGTGTTATAGGCCCCCATGGACTGGTTGGGCCCGATGAGCCGCACCGTATGCACCGCGTCGCAATGCAGGTCGTGGCTACCGGGGTCATCGTCGTCCACATACAGGATCACCTCCACGGCGGACAGGCATTCTGCCGTGGCAACCACGCTGGCGAAAAAACGTTCGACCAGTTCCGGGCGTCCACGAGTCGGCAGCAGCAGGGAAATCAGCGGCTCCTGCTCCTGTGTGTCGGGTACGCAGGACCTAGCGCTGGCAGGCATGACGGTACGCCTCATTGTGGATAACTCTGCGTCCATCTTTCACCTCCATTTCCGGAATAAGGCACGCGATCGATCATTTGCCAGTAATCGAAAAGATCATGCGGAAACGGGTGTTTCAGCATGAACCTTGCCGCCATGGCTTCATACTCCGCATGCATGCGCACATACAGGGCATCCTTGCCTTCGACATGGCCACGCAATACGTCGAGCCAATCGGTGTGTTCCAGGTTGATCTGAGGGCAGCAGGCGGCGATCTGCGAGGTGTCGGCCGTGCCCAGCGAAACGGTCACCTTCCCACCCGGAGGGCGGCAATGATGCGCATCAGCGACAACCAGCGCCAATCCAGGCGCTGGGGGATATTGAGCACCAGCCGTGCCGAACGGTTCAGGGCATCGCGTTGCCCACGGGAAACGAAACGCTCCGGGCACGCGATCGAGAAACCCTCACCACGCAATCTGTCGAGCATGCGCCCGCGGTATTCGGTGACGGCCCCCGTGAACAACAGATCGCTTTGCGCAGAGTCGCCGGGATCGGGAGCGACTTTCGGCAGCGAGGGGAAACCGATGGCCCGCACGGGGACGCCGGGCAGCAACTTGTCCATGTTGATCAATTCCGGCAAGTCTCCCAGCATCAGGAACGCGCAGATATGAGGCAGGCACTCGAACAGGTGCTGGATGCGCGCCACCTGCACCGCCGGGTGCATGTAGTCGTTGTTGTTCCAGAGCGGGTCGCCGTGGATCAGTATCTGGTCGTCCACGAAGTCGAGGTGCTCGGTCATGATGACCGCCACCCGCTTGCCACGGGACTCGCAGAAATCGATGAGCGTGTCCCGGGTGCTCTCGGAGAAGTTTTCGATGACGATATTCAAGCGACTGTCGCTCGGACGCTTGCCCACACTGACCGGGTAACCCTGCTGCTGCAGCGCCATCACCAGGAAATCGACCTGGTCACTGATACCGTAGAACGAATGGTTATAGACCCAGAGATGAACCGCTGGCCTTGCATGAGATAGCGTCATGTTCACCTCCTGTGCGCCACGGACGATTGATTCGCAAGCGTGTCGTTGTCCACGCCGCCCGCCAGGCTCGCAATGACCAGTTGCTCGACAGCCTGCAAATCCACGCCACTGTGGTAGCGGCCGGAGTGCGAAGTCTCCAGATGCTTGGGCTCGAATGCCCCATCGCTTTGCAGGATGGCGTAAAAACGCTTTCCATAGCGGATGATGTTGTAGCCATGGAAACCTTCCACGACCAGGTGTGGCTGCTCTGCCGCCCCCACTGGCGGGCTCGGGGTGCGGCTCGCTTGCGGCTGCCGCGCACGACGACAGCGACGCAGCCATTGCGAGCATTGGCTGTGCAGCCAGGGAAAAGGCATCAGCCATCTCGACAACAGTTTCACCAGCGCCGACGGTTCGGGCTGATCCACCCTTCCTTCCTGCGGCAGATAGGCTCCCGCCAGTTCGAGCAGGCTGTTGGCCCATATCGCGGGCCGCGCCTGAGGGCGGGTGTATTGAGCCAATACCGAGCAATCGTGGGCATGCAGGGAAGAGTTGCCCTCCACGAGCACGAAACAGCCACCCACGGACCAGACACTGCGCTCTCCGGTATTGATCCGCATCCGCGGGCGGGCATCCTGGCTGAACGCCCGCCGTAAACCGGTCATGTCCAGCAGCCCCCCGTCCACGAGCGGCACACCCGGGCCGTTCGCTGAGGGAGCAGGCGTGGAACTGTCCACGTGAAGCTGACGGACCTGTGCCCAGAACGTCCCGGCAAACGCCTGCCCGGAGAACTCCGTCACCGCTCTCCGATGGCCCTGCTCCTGCAACGCCAGGTAAGTCTGCGGCTGCAGCAAGCCAGGAATACGCGCCAGCAATTCATCGACAAGCAAGGCTTGCTCATGCTCCTGGCGCACCGGAAGCAGCCAGGGATCGGTTATCTCGGGCTCGGTACCGACGATCAGACCGCCCTGGCCATCCTGCAAGTACGTGCCAACCCCGCGAAGCGCCGAAACCACGGGCACGCAGCCCAGGCTCATGGCCTGGAGAATCTCGAACGGACACAACACATCGGCCGGTTGCAGCAGCACATGCGACCCCGCCATCAAGGCTTCGACATCGGCCTGGGCAGGGCTGGCCCACAGAATGCTGCGACCGGTCTGCTGCTCGACAAAGGCCAGGTCCACGCCTGCGGCGACCAGGGCCTGGGCGTCAGGGCGCTCACAGGCCATGCTGAGCAGGCCATTGTGGCCAGCGGCGCAGAATGCCTTCCAGAAGCGCAGGACACGATGCCCACCACAGCTGAAAAAGTCGCTCTCATGGTCCGGGACCGATACGAACAGGAACCGTGGACGGGCAAGCGACGGCTTATCGGGAAGCCGCCCACGAGCCTGAACCGCGGAGACCGGTAAACCGAGGCAGGACGTGAACAACCGGGACTGCAACTGCGGCAACCCAAGGAAATCGTTCAGCGCCACGAGGGTATCCGCCTGTGCCGAGAAAACCCCCAGACACCAGGGGCCTCCCAGCAATGCACGGTAATGCTCGCGAATGCGCGGCAACTGCTCGCCGATGCTGGCTTGCGCTGTTGCCCACGGTGCAAACAGGCCACGCAAGGACTCGCAATGCAGCACAAAGGGCCGGGTCAGGCTGGGAAACGCAATGGAGTGAAAGAATTCGATAGCGCCCGGCAACGCCTGCGTCAGCAGGCGGTTTTCAGGTCCGAAACAACTCGAGCAGGGTTCCGGCCACTGATTGCCGGACTGACTCGCCAGCGCCGCCAGCAGCCGCTGACGCAAAGGCTCGGATCGCTCCAGCAGATGCCGCAAGGCAACGTTATCCCAGGCGTTGATGCTCACTCCCTCAGGCATCGACTCGAACAGCGCCCGATACAACGGGTGGCACCCACGCCAGGGAATGTAGTGGCTCTGATTCCAGGGAACGGCCACTGCCAATTGATTCATGATTGCCCTCCTGGCTTGCTGGTGATCCGACTCCACAGGCGCTGCCACCAGGGCTGGCTCAAGTGGTGCAACATCTGTTCCATGCTGTCTATACGTGCGTTGGCCCGCTCCAACTGGTACGCCAGTTCGCGATTGGCATCCTGTAATTGTCCGTGCAGGTCAGATTCGCCCTCATTCCGGGTGTCATACCCACGCATCACCATGGACAAGCCATCGATATGCTCGGCCAGTTCATCCAGTGTTCTGGCGATCAGCAGGTCGCTGGTCGGATAACGCTTGAGCAGGGTTTGCAAGCTGCCGGAAAGATCCATGGGACCGGCCGCCTGGCGTAGCCCTATGAAACGTTGCTGGATCCTGAACACATTGAAGCCGTTATATGTCGTCACCAGCGAAGGCCCTCCTCCGGTTCGGCAGAGCGCCCAACCAGGAGACGGGATACCTCCTGGAGGACGACCTGGCGCTCCTCGACCGCACTCCTCCCCAGCAGCAGCAGGGCCTTGAGTTCGCCGATCGACGTTGCCGAAGGCAAGGCTGCCAGTTGCGCTTCGGAGCAGGCACGCAGGTCAACAGCCCCGACCTGCAGAGGCAGTGCGTACAGGCGCCTCCTGAAACGCACCAGATTGCAGCTGAAAAAATCGCCCTCCAGCAGGATGGGTGTCTCATCGAATGTCTCGGTCGCATAACGCAGTGGCGAAGCCTGGCGTCCGCGCCGGTTGGCCGGCAAATCGATGCTGCCGTCGAGGGGGTATCCCAGGGTGCTCAGCAAGTCCTGGTTATGCTCGACGAAACGGGCGATATCCGCCGCAGCCATTGCCTGCCGGAAGCCACCGATCTGCCCCGAACGGAATGTGGCGGAGTCACGGTTGAACAGCTTCGCGGCAATGGCCACCGGCGAGCCCGGAGCCTGGAGCTTGAGCAGGATGGACCAGATCAGGCGCAGTTGATCCGCCTCCCGCCCGCCACCGGCCGCACCAATCAGTTCCTCGAAGGACAGCGAAGCGACATTGGGAAAGTCCAGCCAGGGCAGGAAACCGCCAATGCGCTGCCGCAAGGAACCCAGCAGCCAGTTGTCGTCCAGCAGGCGGCTGATCCGCCCAGCCACATCGAGACCACTCAGCCAGCCCGCAAAGGTGGTCTTGCCTTCACGCTCATAGTAGTTGGCCTCGGACACCAGGATATCCAGCGGGTGGCGGTACATGAACAATGCCGGCGAAGACAGGAACGCATGATGGCGATTTCCGAAACTGGAACGCCGCACGCTGTCGACAAAGAAATCGGCCGCTACCGTATGCGAGTTGCTGTATTCGACGCAGTACCAGGTTTGCGGCTTGGGAAACTCCGGCAGCACCACGCCTTCCTGATAACCCAGGGCCCGTGCCAGCTCATAGAGCAGGTGAGTCCCCGACTTGGGAATGGAAACCAGGAACAGCGGCCGGCGGCTGAAATGATGATCGGTGATCGGGGCCAGCAGTGAAACGTCGCTCAAACCGACACAGGCCAGCAATTGGTCTGCCAGGCGCGCACCGTCCTCTTCCGTGAAGATGATCCACTGCGCACCAGCGGCTACCTCATCCTCCCGGGGCAACTCGCGCAACAGCCCGACCCCTCGGGCCTGCGCGGCCTCCGCCAGGTCCCGGGCCAGGGTATTGTCTCCGATCAGCCGGACGACCAGGCCCTGGTTCGACCATGACGGTTCCAGCAGCTCCAGGAACGCATCAAGCCGCGGCGCGCAAAATTGCAGGTTGTTCATGAATGTCTAATCCGTACAAGCAGGTCCGCCAGTCGCTCGTCGACCTGGATACCCGGCAAATGCCCGATATCGCTGCTGAAATCCAGTGCGCCCAATGCCTGCGGTACACCGTAGTAGCGACCGGCATAGGCGACGATGTTTGTGGTTCCGAAACTTTCGAGCAACACCGGCGTGCCCGCGGCGGCCGAGGGCCCGGCCGCGCACTGAGCGTCTCCCGCCGCCAACAGTTGCTCACGATAGCCATCGAGCACCTGCGTCTCGAGATGCAGCGGCTCGAGCGCACGGATCACCCGTTCCACCCGCTCGCTGACACCGGCCTGCGGCAGGCCGTTGTCGAGCCAGCAGGCCAGCGCGGCGTTGATGACCTCGCAAGTCTCCTCGGCACAAGCGGAGACCTGCGCCACCAGCTCATCGTCCGAACAGGTCGAGCGCTCGATCTGAGTATGTCTTTTCCACGCATAACGCTTGAATGCAAAACGCTCGAGATCCAGGTTCGACTTGTTGAACGCAAAGCCGAACAGGTCCTCGTCGCCATAGTCACGAAAGATCTCGCGCCGCTCCAGCAACCCTGCCAGCTCGCGCTGGAACGGTGTGTAGGCACCCTCGTCGAGCGCCTCGAAAACGCCGTAGCCGTAACGTTGCCCCATGCGCTCCAGACCGTGGTCACGCAGGATATCCAGGTGGGTATTGGTCAGCCAGTTCCGCCAACCACCGACGATTCCCTGCCCTCGCCGCAGGTTGTGCCGATGCGCACCGGTCAGGTTGACATGGTCGATACGTTGCCAGATCTCGGCCGCCTGCTGCGCATCCAGGAAAACCCCTTGGGCTTCGGCCAGCCCCAGGATGGTCGGCACCGGCGCCTGGATGAGATCCTCCCAGCGCATGATGTGATACGCGCTGGCGTAGTCCTCGAAAACCCGCAGATAGGCTTGCAGCGGGCCAGCCAGGGCTTCGAAGAAATTCAGGTCGGAGAGTTTGTACAGGGCGATGCGCTGGCGCAGCTCGTCGTTATCCTGTTCGGGGGAATGAAGCGCTGAATGTACTCGCTGGCCAGGGCATTGAACGAAAAGCAGGCCGACGACACAGTTCCGGCAGGGTGCCGCATGGATGCAAAGCGCTGGTGCTCGCTGAAGGCCGGGTGGGTCGGCCAGATATCCGGCCCCACATGGGAGTGGGCCGTTCCATAGACGGACAGGATCTCCACCGGGTGCGAAGTGATCAGGGTGAAATCCCCCGCCCCCTGACGCCGATGTACTTGCGAAAACAGGCGGTCCGCGGGGCATCGCCCTTCACCCACTTCGGCCCTCCTGGCAGGTACCTGAAGTTGTTGTTGTAGATCAGCGCCTGGGCCAATCCCCGCCGCTCGAAAACGTCCTGTATGCGCAGCGCGACCTGCTCCCCCACCGTTTGACAGAATGCCTGGAGGAACGCGCCACCCGGTGCGGGATCGCTGAGCCCGGTCACGCGGCGTATTTCCGCGATGACACTGAGCAACAATGTGAAACCGCTTCTCGGATAACCGAGAACAAGAGGTCGCTTCAAACTCATGAGCGGGCCTCCTCCATGCCGGACGACGACAAGACTTCGTGCTTGACCTGCAAATCGACAAAACCGGTAATGCCCGGTGTGTCGGCAAAGGTGAGCCGGCTCACCGAACGCCGCACGTCCAGGAAACGGTCGGACTCGGCGGTGATCTGCGAGCAGCCGACATTCAGGAAATACTCGCCGCCGACCAGGCGGGCCTGCCAATCGAACCTGATCACCAGGCACTCACCGGCACCCGCCGACAGCAACGGCGCGCCCTGCATGTGCAGGTTGGTTCCAAAAACATAGGTACCGTCGAGCGAAACGATGCCAAAGCCGACCGAAACCCCTTCCAGCGCTTCATGGAACAGCAACTTGACCAGCAATTGCACAGGCTGATTCGCAGGAATCCGGGGCGGATCGCAACGCCCATCGGCGAGAATCTCGATATCGATGACCTGCACCTGGCCACTGCCCAGACGCGTCTCATGGTCGTTGTAGAAAGGCCGGCCAGCGACGACATCCGCACGCCCGCTGCCCAGCAGCCGGGCCTGCTCGGCATGGGACGATTCCAGCTCACCGGCAGTCGGCGGTTCTACTGCCTGTGTCCCGAACAACAGGTTCTGGTACACGTTCACCGCACTCGCAATCGGACCGTCGTAACACAGGTTCCCGTGGTCGATCACCAGCCCGCGCCTGCACAAGCGCAGCATCGTGTCGACACTGTGGGACACGAACAGAATGGTCTTGCCTTGCTCGACAAACTCGCGAATGCGCTGGAAACAGCGATGCTGAAACTTCGCATCGCCGACACTCAGGGCCTCGTCAACCACCAGAATCTCCGGCTCGACATGAATCGCCGCCGCAAAGGCGACCCTGACGAACATCCCGGACGAGTAGGTTTTCACCGGCTGGTCGAAGTGTTCGCCAATCTCGGCGAAAGCCTCGATGGCGGGCATCCTTGCGATCATCTCGCTCCGGGAAAACCCCATGATGGCGCCATTGAGAATCACGTTCTCGCGTCCACTGAACTCCGGGTTGAACCCCGCCCCCAGCTCCAGCAGGGCAGAGATCTTGCCATTGACCTGGACACTGCCGGTGGTCGCCTGCATCACCTCGCAAATGATCTGCAACAGCGTCGACTTGCCCGAGCCGTTGCGCCCGAGCACGCCGATGATCTCCCCCTTCATCACGTCGAAGGAAACCCCGCGCAGTGCCCAGAACTCCCGATGATACTGCTTGCGCAACGGATGCAGCGCCTCGACAAGACGCTCGCGGGGTGAAGCGAACAACCTGAATTTCTTCGAGACATCCGTCACGGAGAGGGCGATATCGTTCGGCATGGCGTTTAGAGAACATCCGCGAATTCCGGCTTCAGCCGGCGAAAAATGGCTGAGCCAAGGAAAAACAGGCTGAGGCTCACACCCCAGAAAACCAGTGTCTGGCTCATCGGCGGCCAGGATACCGTTGGAAAGATCAACAGCCCACGATAGCCCTGGATGATGTAGTAGATCGGGTTATAGACCGCCCACTCGCGGATGGCGGGAGGCATGATCTCCAGCGACCAGACGATCGGGGTACTCCAGAACCACAGATTGAGCAGGATCGTCAGCGCCTGGCCGATATCCCGATAGAACACCTGCAAGGCCGCCAGCAACCAGCCCAGCCCCAACAGCAGGACACTCATGCAGAGCAGGAAGTAGACGAACAGCAGGCGCTGCCAAAGGAACGTCACGTCATAGAACAGCATCATGCCCGCCAACACCAGCAGGAACACCCCATGGGGGACCAGCCCGGACACCAGGTGGACCACCGGCAGGACCTCCGTCGGAAAGACGGTCTTCTTCACCAGGTGATCGTTACGGGTGATCGAGTGGGTAATGGCCTGCAGCGCTTCACTGAAGAAGAACCACGGCACCAGACCACAGACGAACCAGAGGACGAAGGGAGTCCCTACCGGCCCCTGGGCACGAAAGCCCACCGCGAAGACGAAATAGAACACCACCACGACAGCGAGCGGATGCATGAAGGTCCACACCATCCCGCCCAGGGTTCCCGCATAACGGTTCTGCAGATCGCGGACCGCCAGCGCCTGGATCATGGAACGATGGCGAATCACATTGCGTACCAGGTGTTGCCGCGAAGGGTTCTTGAGCAAATGACGATCCTTTCATTCAACCAGGGAGAGCGACAGGGTCAGACGTTACCGTAGACAGAGTTCTTGATCATGGTGAAGCCCTTGATCAGGTCACGGATGCCGTCATCCAGCGACATGATGGGACAAAAGCCGGTTGCCTCCACCTTGGCATTGGAAACCACGTAGTTGCGCTGGTCCTGATCCTTGCCGACGGGCGCTTCGAGAAACACGAAATCAGGAATATGTGCCTGAATCCGCTCGCACAGCTCGCGCTTGGAGATGTTCGCGTCCGACAGGCCGACGTTATAGACCTCGCCCTTCATCGACGAGAAGTTCTCCAGGCCATGCAGAAAGACTCGCGCGACATCCCGCACATGGATGTAGTTACGCTTGAACGAACTCTCGAACAACACGACGAATCGGTCATACACCGCACGATAGGTGAAGTCGTTGACCAGAAGGTCCGTGCGCATGCGTGGCGACATGCCGAAGACGGTTGCCAGGCGGAAGCTGATGGCGTTCTCACGTTGCATCAGGTGCTTTTCGACCTCGACCTTTTCCTTGGCGTACTGGGAAATCGGCCGCAACGGGGAGTCCTCGTTGCAGAAGTTGTCGGCATCGCCGGTGCCATACGCGCTGTTGGTGGTCGGCATGAGCACGAGCTGTTGCGGCGACATCAGGCGCAGCATCAACTTGATCGCGTCGTGGTTGATACTCGAGGCTCCCACCGGGTCCGCATTGCAGATCGGCGCCCCCACCAGAGCGGCCAGGGGGATGACCACATCGGCCTTGCTCAACAGGGGGGCCATGACGCTCTCCAGTCGAATATCGCCCCTCACCACCGTGAAGTTGGGGTCGTGGCATACATGGTTCAGGCTGGCCTGCTTGAACAGAAAGTTATCCAGTACCGTGACCTTGTGCCCAGCCGCCAACAGCGCGGGGACCAGCGTGGACCCCAGATAGCCGGCTCCGCCGGTCACGAGAATATTGAGACTCATCGTCTGCTTCCTTTTTCGAGTGAGTAAGAAATGTAAATGCCGTGGCAACCCTGGGCGGCCATCATCCCCGGGAGCATCAACCGCGCAGCTCCGACGTGTTCAGCACCTGCCCGGCACGCTGGTAATCATGGGGAATGCCGATATCGATGAACGAACCCTCGGCGGCGAACCCGGACAGGCAGGCCCCGCGCGCCAACAATGTCGGCAAGAGCTCATCCTCCAGCGACACGCTGTTGCCGGCCACGAACGGCGAACTGGCCAGGCTGTCCCGGCGTACCCAGTAGACGCCACCGTTGGCGAGACAACCCGGCAACCCGCGCTGCGATGCCAGCGAGAGAATCCGCTGCTCATCGGTCAGTTCCAGGCCCATGTAGCGGTTCGCCTCCTCGGCCCGGAACAGCGACAGCGCCCAGTCCGAACCGGCCTTGCGGGCAAAACGGTCGAGTGCCGCGAGCTCGACGGCAAAGAACGTATCGCCGTTGAGCAGCACGAACGCGTCTTCATCCTTGAGCATCGCCGCCGCCAACAACAGGCCACCGCCGGTCCCCAGGCGCTCGTGCTCGATCGCATACTCCACTTCGGCAGAACGATAGCGCCCGCCAAAGTGCTCGGTGATGACCGTGCACTGGTACCCCACCGACAGAATGAAGCGCGAGATGCCCTGCTCGATCCAGTAATCGAGCAGGTACTCCAGAAACGGCCGGCCATTGATCGGTGCCATCGGTTTGGGAACGCTGGAGACGACGCTGCGCAGCCGGGTACCCAGTCCCCCGGCGAGGATAATCGCGGTACGGACCGTCATGGCTTAGACATCATTGAGATAGCGGCACAACTCATCGATTTCCTCATCACGCAGATCCGGGAAGTTGCCGATGTAGAAGCCGTAGAAATGGATGTGTTCGGTCTCGGGGAACTCGCGATAGTAGCCGTCCGGCACGATCCCTTTCAGGTATGGCTGGCGCAGCTGGTTACCGCCACCGGCACTGCCACGGCGAAACTCGATGCCGCCCTCGCGCATGTGGACCATGAGCCGCTCGACCAACTCGTCATCGGGCTCGCGCAGGACCAGGTTGAACGCGTAGTTGCTCGAACCTTCCAACTTGAAATCGGTACGGTACTTGCGCGGATCGATCTGGCTGAGGAAGCGATGCAGGTTCTGCGTGCGGCGCTCGACGTTGGCCGACAGGCGCTTGAGTTGCTTGCGCCCGAGAATTCCGCCGATCTCGGTGTTACGGGTGTTGAAGGCGGGAAACGCGAAGATGAAGTCGGGATTGAGCTCGGGGTTGGCAGCCCGGTACTCGGCCTGGGTCTGCGGATCATTGGCCTCGCGCACCATGCCATGGGAACGCAGCATGCGGGCCTGCTGATAGACGAGCGGGTCATTGGTGCAGATCATCCCGCCCTCGATAGTGCTCATGTGGTGGGCATAGTAGAAAGAGAAGTTCGACACCCAGCCGATGCTGCCCAAGCGCCGTCCGGCGTGTTCGGCACCGTGCGACTCGCACACGTCCTCGATCAGCGGAATACCCCGGCGATCCAGTTCCGCCAGCACCTCGTCATCGATGCCATCGAAGCCCTGGACATGGGTCAGGAACACCGCCCGGGTATGCTCGCTCAGCTTGTCGAGGATCTGCCTGGGGTCCATGGACAGGGTACGCGGATCGATATCGGTGAAAACCGGGGTAAAACCGTTCTGCAGGACGCTGGCGATATCCGATACCCAGGTCAGGGATGGCACGATCACCTCGCCGCCCTGTGGATAGCGCAATTTCAGCAAGGCCATGGTCAACAGGTTCGACGAGGCCCCCGAGTTGACGAAAACACTGTACTTGACCCCAAGCCACTGCGACCACTCCGCCTCGAAGGCTTTCACATGCTCGCCATGGGTGAGCTTGGGATCATCCTGTCGCAGATGTTCGATGACCGCATCCAGGTCTTCACGCAGGATGTTGTTGCGCATCAAGGGGTATTTCATGATCGAAGATTGCTCCGTCTTGCTACTGGGCATGGAATCAAAGAGAGAGTGAAGCGTGAAAATCGCGGACCTTGTGGGTCACTGCATCGACCCCGATACCGACCTGCTCGTGCAGCGCGGTCCGCTCACCCAGCTCGAACCGGTACTGGGGAGCCACGCCCACGTTGAACAGGCGAGTTTCGGGCAGGCGCCGAGCCAGCAGATTGAAGAGCAGGGCGTCCAGGCCACCACGCCCCTCGAACCCCTCTTCCAGTGAAACGACACCACGAAATCTGGCGAACAGGGTAATCAGCGCCTGCTCATCAAAACCGCTGAGGTCGAACAGGTCGACCACGGTGACGCGCAGCCCATCGCTCGCCAGGCGTTCGGCGGCCTTGAGAGCGGTCTGTGTCATGTATCCGGTGGAGACCAGACAAAGCGCGTCACCGTCACCATGAACCTGGAAACCACGTGCGAGATCCGGCGCGCCCTGTGTGTAGACCACCGGCAGGACCTGGGCATCCAGACGCAGGTACTTGATCCCCGGACGCTCCAGGCAGCGGGAGGCCAGTGCGGCCGACGTCACCTGGTCGGCCGGCGAAAGCACCTGCATGTTCGGCAGACTGCGCATCAGTGTGAGGTCCTCGTAACACTGATGAGTCGGACCGGAGACCACATAGCTGTAGCCGGCCCCCACCCCGATCAGGTTCACGTTCATGGGCCGCACGGTGGAAAGCAGCGCCAGGTTCACGCGAATCTGCTCGAAGCAGCGCATGGTGATGAAGGGTGCAATCGCATACGCGAACACCTTGAACCCTTCGAGAGCCAGCCCCGCCGAGACATTGATCAGGTTCTGCTCGGCGATCCCGACATTGACGAACCGTTGTGGATAACGCTCGCGGATCTGGTCGAGCACCGGCGAACCGAAGTCGGCGGTGGCAAAGAAAATGTCGTCATCGGCCTCCATGGCCTCGACGATGGACGCCAGCAGCGTGTCACGCATCGCCCGTGGCTTTATCGACTGCAGCGTGTCACTCATGATTCGACTCCCAGCAACTCATCAATCAACTGCGGCGCAATCGGGGTGATGTGCGACAACGGCGCGTTTTCCAGGCCCGGCACCCGATGCCCCTTGCGGGTATTGACGATGATCGCCCGGGTTGCGGCTCGCCGGAGGCTCGGCTGGCACTCAGCGCAGCGGCAATGGCCTGCGGAGAATGGCCATCCTCCACGACCTGAACCTGCCAGCCGAATGCGGTGAACTTGGCATGCAGGTCACGATGGGAAACGATGCTGTCGGTGGGGCCGAGCATGCTGATCTGGTTGTTGTCGACAATCACCGTGAGGTTATCCAACTGATGCTGCGCAGCAAACATGAAGGCCTCCCAGTTCGAGCCCTCATGCAATTCACCATCGCCGGTGACCACATGGACCTGCTGGTCACGGCCACGCCGTTTCAGGCCCAGGGCCATGCCGGCACCGACACCGACGCCGTGCCCCAGAGAACCATTGACCGTTTCATAGCCGGGAATCACCGGGTCGGGGATTCCGCCGAGGAAACTGCCCTCCTGGCACACACGCTCCAGCTCATCGGCGGGGAAATAGCCCAGGTCGGCAAGAATCGGGTACATGCACAACGAACCATGGCCCTTGCTGATGATGCAACGGTCACGCCCTGGCCAGAGGGGATCGGCCGGATTCTGCCGCAGGAAACCACCGTAGTAGAGCACCACGAAAATCTCGATGGGTGATAACGACGAGGCGACCCGGGTCTCCGGCGTATGCCGGTGGATCTTCAAGGTCTCCCGCCAGACCCAATGCGCCTTCTCTTCCAGGTAAGTGGCGAGCACGGGTTCAGGTTCATGCATGGCTGCTCTCCAGAAAAGATGCATAGGTTCGGCGGATGCCCGCCTCCAGGGAGATCGACGGCTGCCAACCCAGTTCAAGGATGCGCGAGCTGTCCAGCAACTTGCGCAGAGTGCCATCCGGTCGCTGGGTGTCCCAGGCGATCTCGCCGCGGTAGCCGACGACAGTCGCGATCAGTTGGGCCAACTCCCGGATGGACAGGTCATGCCCCGAGCCGATATTGATCGGCAGCTCGACGGTCGAAAGATCCGCTTCCAGCAACACATGACAGGCGGCGGCCAGGTCATCGGCACACAGGAATTCGCGCCGCGGCGTGCCGGTACCCCACAACGTGGTCAGCGGTTGCTGCGCCTTGTGAGCGGCATGAAAGCGGCTGATCAACGCCGAAAGCACATGCCCGGACTGGGGATCGAAGTTGTCGTTCTCGCCGTATACGCTGTTCGGAATCACGGGAATGAAACGCTGCTCGCCATACTGCCGGTTGTACGCCAGGCACATATGAACCCCGGCCAGCTTGGCCATCGCATAGGCGATGCTGGTCATCTCCGGCTTTCCACTCAACAGCGCGTCCTCAGCCATGGGCTGCGGACACTCACGCGGGTACATGCAGGACGAGCCGAAGAACACGAGTCGCCGCACACCATGGCGGTGGGCGCTCTGGATGACATTGGCCTGGATTTCCAGGTTACGGGTAATGAAGTCGGCCGGATAATTGACGTTATCGACAATACCTCCCACCTTGCCCGCCGCGAGAATGACGATCTCGGGACGCTGCTCGGCGAAAAACGCATCGACTGCCGACTTGTCGGTGAGTTCCAACTGGTCGTGCCCACGCAGGAGCAGATCGGTGAAACCGGCTACGGTGAAATGCCGGACAAATGCCGAGCCAATCATTCCACGGTGCCCCGCGATGTAGATTCGCGAGTGCCTTGAGAGACGCTGTGACATGCTTAAAGTCCGTTAGGCTGATAAAGAACGACCCGGCTACCGGAACTCTCGAACTGGAAAGGCACATGAATCAGAGCCTTCAAGCGTTCGCGAACCCGCCACTGCAGCTCTGGCTTGACAAAAAACAGCATGAAACCGCCCCCACCCGCACCCAGCAACTTCCCACCGGTCGCGCCGGCTGATCGGGCGGCTTCATAGATCGCATCCAGGTCGGGGTTGCTGACCCGGTCAGACAGGCCCTTCTTCAGCTTCCAGCCCTCATGCAGCAGCTCACCGAACTCGTCCAGCGAACTGTTGGACTGAAGGATCGACAAGGACTCGTCGACCATCTGCATGATTTGCGTCAGTTCGCTATGACGTACGGATATGTTCTGGATTTTCGATTGTGCGATTTCCGCAGCAATCCGGGAAAATCCGGTGAAGAACAGCATGAGGTGATTTTGCAGGTGGCGCAGCCGCGACTCGGGCAGGATGACAGGAGATACCTTGAAGTTGCCATCACGCAGAAAATCGATGCGATTGAAACCACCATAGGCTGCTGCGATCTGATCCTGCGAGCCGACACTTTCCTTGATGACATCCTGCTCGACATGAATGGCCAGTTTCGCCAGGGAGTCCTGGCACACCTGTTTCCCATCGAGCGCCTTCAACGCATGCAGCAGGCCCACGGTGAACGATGAGCTTGAACCTAGCCCGGAACGCGCCGGCAGGTCGCCATCATGGTGTATCTCCAGGCCACGGTCGCACTCCATGTGCCGCAATACGGCACGTACTGCGGGGTGCTTGATTTCTTCCGGCTCCATCACGTTTTCGATCGTCGAGTAGACGATCCGGTACTTGTGGTCGAAGAACGGTGGCAGGTGACGACAGCTGATGTAGCAATACTTGTCGATGGAGGTGGAGATGACCGAGCCCCCTTGCTCACGAAACCAGCCTGGATAATCGGTGCCACCGCCGAAGAACGAAATACGATAGGGTGTACGCGTTATGATCACAGGCTAGTCCCCCAGCAGTTTCCGCCGCAACTTGATCCGAGTCATGTCTTCGATATTCAGGCGCTGCGTGGGCCCGAATTTCTGCTCGACAAGATTCAGGTAGGTCGGATTGGTGAAATAACGCTGCCAGGCCTCATCCCTGAACTTCAGTACCTGTGCCGCCGACAGGTGCTTGGTGGGCAAGGGCTCGCATTCATAGGACAGAAACGCATACCCTTCATAACTCGAGGGCAGCTTCCAGCCTTCCTCTCGTGCGATCCGGTTCATCGGGCTGCCCGGCAATGCCTGGCAGGGATACATGTTGGCCATTTCGCAGTTCAACTCGATGGCCAGATCCAGGGTTTCCTGCATCGTCTCCAACGTATCGTCCGGAAAGCCGAAAATGAAATTGCTGATCACATTGATGTCGGTCTGCCGGATCACGTCGCAGACGTCACGAATGTTGACTTCCTTGAAGGAGCCCTTGGACACCTCCTGGCGAACCATCTGGTTGCCCGCCTCGACCCCCAGCGCCAACCAGTTGACCCCTGCCTGCTTGAACAGCTCCAGGGCGTCACGACGTACCGTGTCCACGCGCGAGTAGGTCCACATGTTGAAATCGAACTCGCGTTCGATCACCTGGCGCAGGACCGGCTCGTAGAATTTGCGGTTGAGGAAGAACATCTCGTCGCTGATACGCAACGTGTGCACGCCAAGCCTGGCCAGCTTTTCCATCTCGCGCATCACCCAGGCCGGGCTCCAGAAGCGCATGCCACGGAAGCTGGCGGCATCGGCGGACTCCGAGTTGTCCGTCCGGTTGACGATGTTGATCATGCAGAAGTTGCAACCGAAGTTGCAGCCCAGCGACGTATAGATCGCCGCGAAAGGCGTACGCTGGGCATGGTCGAAACCGGCGTGCCAGAAATGCGCCCGGTAGAGGTCCAGGGGACGTTCCTTGTAGGGCAACAGGTCCCAGGCATACCCTGGCATGTCGATGTCCATGCGCTCCTGGGGAACCAATCGCTCGGGCGGATTGAGCACCGGCATGGGGAAGTTCGCCGGACCACGTTGCTTGTAACCGATTCCCCGGATCGAAGACAGGTCATCGCCCAGATTGCTCGCCAATAGCGAATGCAGGGCATAGACGCCTTCGTTGAGCAGCACCAGATCGACACAGGAATGTGCCAGAACCTCTCTGGGCAAGGCGCTGATGTGCGAGCCGACGAAGCAGATCTTGAACAGGGGCGACTGTTCCTTGAGCGCGGCGGCCAGTTCGAGGGCGCCAATCATGCTGGTCGTGCCGGAGTTGGGGTTCTGTCCGTAGACGACGAACACCACCAGCCTCGGCCGGTGGGACTCGACACGCAGAACCGCCTGTTCAAGGCTCAGCTTCTCGGCATCGCAGTCCAGGATACCGACCTCGAAGCCCTTGCTGCGACAGGACTCGGCCAGCAGCAACGACCACGTCGGCGGCTCTATCGCGGAATATACGCTTGCCAGCCCCTGATAGGCCTTTGCCGAAGAATCAGGTGTTACAAATAGTGCATCCATAGGTGCTTTTCTTCCGTTTCTTGCTGCCCAAGGCTCCAAGCCATGAAAAACAAACTGACGCCCACAAGTATTGCAACACAGGGAGACTCATATGCCAGCGGCATGAAAGCACTCGATTAAAGCACAATTTCCGAAGAAGTCTAACGCCCTTTTCTTACACTATTAAGTCCTTGACCAGGATAAGGTTATTGAAATACCCTGCAATAGCACTGGAAAAAATTTACTACTCCTGCACCGCATAAATACTGGCACTCAGACACTAACGAAAGATGCCCGAATGTGTCTAAAGCTGATACAAAAAGTAGGAAATGGCTGCACAGAGACGCTTCGCAGCCTCGCCACGAATAACCCCCGCTATCTTCCCGCATTGCCTTGGACAGCCAACCAGGGACACAAGAAGGCCGCTCCCTTCGCATCACTGATCGATTCAAGTCACCATGACTCAAAATGCGGCATCCCGCCCCAAGAGAGTGCAAAAGCAGCTCCCATATATTACGCAGTTGCTGTGCGACAATTGGCGTAGTTGCCCCGGGATTCAAGGGAGAGCCAAAGAGGCCGGCTAGTTGTTATCCCTGATAGTTCCCATACAGCCTCAAACTGAAACTCTCAAACAGACGGCAGGTCATTCACTATTGTTTAGAAGAGCGATTACAGAATAAACGCGGGGAGTGTGGAAAGATCGCTTACAACAACTGTAACCACATGATTCCTCTCGACAAAATTCCACGAGAGCGATACTGCCTTAAGACTTTTCGCCTGAAGACCATCCCCCTTAAAGCATCGACGCTCACAACCGTATATCCGGGATAGCGTCACACCAGGGATTGGACTTACCTCAAGTTCAGAACCCGGGAGGGAATCAGGCTGCCCCCTCCCCGGCGATGCCCTCTACGACTTGAACCGCCCGACCAACCCATTCAACTCCTCCGACAGATGCGACAGCCGACCGGAGTCTTCCTGCGCCGAATTGGCCAGGCTTTCGACCAGCCGTGCCTCATCGTAGATCTGCTGGATATGCCGGTTGATCTCCTCGGCGACACTGTGCTGCTCCTCCGCCGCCGCCGAGATCTGCAGGTTCTGGTCGCGGATTTCGTTGACCGACAGCTCGATACCCTCGAAGCTGCCCCGCGCGCTCTCGATGGAGGAGACGCTGGCTCGCGACAGGTCCAGGCAGCTTTCCATCTTCTGCGAAACCTCCTGGGTCTTGCTGCCCAGGGCGTTGAGCAACTGGTCGATTTCGCCGGTGGAATCCGACGTACGCTTGGCCAGCGCCCGCACTTCATCGGCAACCACCGCAAAACCCCGCCCCTGGTCACCGGCCCGCGCAGCCTCGATCGCGGCGTTCAGCGCCAGCAGGTTGGTCTGCTCGGCAATCGCGCGGATGGTGCCCAGAATCTGGTTGATGCTGCGGCTGCCCTCCTCCAGTTCGACCATGGCCTGGGACGACTCGGTCAGGCGGCGCCCCAGGCGATTGACGTTCTCGGTGGTCTGCTCGATCTGCTGCTTGCCTTCCGCCACACGCTGATGTCCGCTCTCGGCGGAGGTGGCCGCGGTGCTGCACGAGCGGGCCACTTCGTTGGCGGTGGCGACCATCTCGTTGAAGGCCGTGGACACCAGTTCCACCGCCTCACGCTGGCGACCGGCAGCCTCGTTCATGTTGCTGGCCACCTCACTGTTGACCCGCGAGGCATCCTGCAGATTGGTCGAGGCCGCGCCGATGCGCTGGATCAACTGGCGAATGGCGGCCAGGAACTTGTTGAACCAGCCGGCCAACTCCGCGGTTTCGTCCTTGCCCTGAACATCGAGATCACGACGCAGGTCGCCCTCGCCCTCGGCAATCGACTGCAAGCCGGTACTGACCTGGCCGATCGGCTTGACGATCACCTTGGAGAACGCTGCGGCCAGCAAGGCGAAAATCACTGCCAGCACCACCACGATCAGCGCCGTGACATAGGTCATGCGGGTCGCCCCCGCCATCACTTCGTCGTATTGGATCAGGCCGACATAGCGCCAGCCGAGGCCCGGCGAAGTCCAGATGTTGGCCATATAGTTGACCCCATCGATCTGCACTTCGGTGGAGCCCTCTCCGGTAGCCGCCAGCTTGGCGTAAGGCTCGCCGAGGTCCTTGAGCTTCTTGAAGCCGTGGGCAGCATCGCGCGGGTCGACCAGTACGGTGCCGTCCTCGATCAGCATCACGTAGCCGCTCTGGCCGAGCTTGATGCTCTTGACCAGTTCGGTGAGGTTCTTCAGCGAAACACTGACGACGAATACCCCCTTGGGCTTGCCGGAAGCATCGAGCATCGCCCGGGCGCTGCCCACCAGTGCCACGGCGTCCTTGTCATAGTAATAGGCGGGGGTACGAACGGTCTTTCCGGGGCTGGCCATGGCCGCCTTGTACCAGGGACGTACGCGCGGATCGTAGTTGGCCAGCTGCGGATCGTCCGGCCATTTGGCGTAGGTGCCGTCCTCCAGGCCTATGGAAAGAATCGCGGCCGCCGGGTGCGTCGCGCCATAACGGGCAAACGCATCGATGACCTGCCTGGCCGCCGGAGGCAGGGGCCGGCTGGCCGCATCGGCGGTCTCGTAGTGCTTGAGGCTGTCAACGGAGGTGTATACAGGATCGGTCGCCATCTGATCGACGTTCTGCTGCGTGCCGTCGAAGAATTGCCGGATATTGCCGTCGATCTGGCGTATTTCCCGGGTGCTGCCATCAATGAACTGATCGACCGCCTCAGTCCGGATATTCACCACCGAGATGACCGCCACCAGGCTCACGGGGATGAAGGCGACCAGCACAAAGGCCAGGACGAGTTTGTTTTTTATTTTCATTGCGACGACCACCATCCGGGGAAGTGAGAGGCAAACAGCCGGACCAGACAGGTTTATGGCCCTTTGCTATTAAGCCTGTTTCGGCTGGCGAATCAAAATCTTTATCGCGCTATCGTGCACAAAAACATCATAAATTGTCCCGGATAGCTGATCGCCCGGTCCGTTTCCGCAGGTTCAAACCGGCTGCCCTTGACCGGGGCAAGCCGGCCCGCTGCCCGGCTCAGGCCTTTTTCGTCCTTGGCAGCAACACTGCCAACACTCCGAACAATGGCAGGAACGAACACATCGTGTAGACGTACTCGATGCCGTGGATATCCGCCAGATGCCCCAGCAGCGCCGCGCCGATCCCGCCGAAGCCGAACATCAGGCCGAAGAACACCCCGGCGATCATGCCGACGTTACCCGGCACCAGTTCCTGGGCGAACACCACGATCGCCGAGAACGCCGAGGCCAGGATGAAACCGATCACCACGCTGAGCACGGTGGTCCAGAACAGGTCGACATACGGCAATGCCAGGGTGAACGGCGCGACACCGAGGATCGAGAACCAGATCACCGCCTTGCGTCCGATCCTGTCGCCGATGGGGCCGCCGGCAAAGGTCCCCGCCGCCACCGCGCCAAGGAACAGGAACAGGTGCAGTTGCGAACTGGCGACCGACAGCTGGAATTTCTCGATCATGTAGAAGGTGAAGTAGCTGGTGAAACTGGCCATGTAGAAGTACTTGGAAAACACCAGCAGGCCGAGCACCACCAGCGCCCCCAGCACCCGCCCTTTCGATAGGCCGTGAGTGGCCTTCTGGCCCTGCTTGAGCCTGAACAGGTTCAGGTGCGCGCGATACCAGCGACTGATGCCGTAGAGCACGCCGAGGGCAAACAGGGCGAACAGCCCGAACCAGGCGACATGGCCCTGACCGAACGGAATGATGATCGCCGCGGCCAGCAGCGGGCCGAAGGCCGAACCGGCGTTACCGCCAACCTGGAAGGTCGACTGCGCCAGCCCGTAGCGCCCTCCCGAAGCCAGGCGCGCCACACGCGAGGCTTCCGGGTGAAAGGTCGAGGAGCCCACGCCGATCAGTGCCGAAGCCAACAGAATCAGTGGGAAACTGCCGACCTGGGACAGCATCAGAATCCCGATCAGCGTACAGATCATTCCCGCCGGTAACAGCAACGGCTTCGGATGCCGATCGGTATAGAAGCCGACCCAGGGTTGCAGCAGCGATGCGGTCACCTGGAAGGTCAGGGTGATCAGCCCGACCTGGGTGAAGGTCAGCCCGTAGCTGTCCTTGAGCATCGGATAGATCGACGGCAGGACCGACTGGATCAGGTCGTTGATCAGGTGGGCCAGCGCCACGGCGCCGATGATGCGCATCACCAGCGGGCTGGATTGCGCGGGCGCCGACGTCGGCATCGGGCCGGAAGAGGTTTCAGTGAGAGCCATGAGGTAGTCCGTGACGCGGATGGATGCACAGGTGCAGGTGCGTCAATGTGCCATTTTTTAGTGCATCAAGACCAGATACTTGTTGAGCTAACGATCAATTTAATCCGACGAAAAACCATTGATAGCTCTTTGCTACTGGTCTGAATCTTGCGTGCCCTGATTCCTACAGCGCGGTTCCTTACAAAGGGCCACGAGAATGGGAAGATTCGCTACAGCGGCCGGCCGATAACGCCCTCACTGGCGAAACTTCCGAGGTCTTTAACGACGGCATCCGTCATGACCAACCCGTCATGAGCGCACTCCAACGGTGCGGATGCCTTGAGGAGTGGTCGGCAATGCACGCTTTTTTATCACCGGGAATGCGACTGCTCGGACGATTCGGTTTTGCCCGCAAATTTCAGGTGCTGTTCCTGCTGTTCATCGTCCCGCTGATGGGCAGCCTGTACATGATCGGCCAGGATTACCGCAGCAAACTGGCACTGATCGGCGAAGAACGTGCCGGCGTCCGCCAGTTGCTGGCGCTGGACAGCCTGGACAACCTGCTCACCGCCCAGCGCGACCGTGCGGCTCGCTGGAAGGCCACGGAGACCAATCGCCAGCCGACGCCTGCCACCCTCGCCGCCATGGCCCTGCTGGACAAGGCCCAGCCCGAGATCAACCAGGCCCTTGAACAACTGGGCCAGGCGCTGCAGAGCGAAGGCGCCGATGCCGACACCCTCAAGCGTTACCAGGTGCTGCAAGCCACCGTCTCCGGCCTCGACTCGGCCAGCCTGAGCAAGGTCGGCTGGTGGCCGGACGGTTATGACCGTTTCACCTCCGCCCTGAGCGCCCTGCAAGGCCTGCGCGAACAGATCGCCATGGACAGCCGGCTGATCCTCGCCTCCTGGATGGAAACCTACCTGCTGACCCAGATTTCCACCCAATACGCGCCCGACCTGATCGAGCGGGTCGGCCGCCTGGCCAGCGTCGGCCAGGCCTCGGTGGTCTCCGGCCAGTTCAGCCTGCAGAGCCGCCTGCAACTCAAGGACCTGCGCAGCCGTATCGGTGACGCCCGCGACCAGTTGGCCAAGACCGGCACCCAGCTGCAAACCCGCCTGCCACCGGCCCTGCAGGACTGGGCCGGACGCTACCAGGAAAACCTCAAGCACCTGGACGAAGGCCTCAAGGCGCTGGATGACGGCATGTTCGGCGGCAGCATCACCCTCAAGCCCGAGGGTTTCGAGAAAACCCTCGACACCCTGCTCGGCCAGTTGGCCGACCTGCGCCAGGACTCGCTGAACACCCTCGACAGCCGCCTGGACCACTACCACGACTCGGCCACCGGCCAGTTCAGCCTGGTGGCGGCGATCTTCGGCTGCCTGCTGCTGGCTGCGCTGTACCTGTTCATCTGCCTGCAGGCCTCGATCCGCCGCAGCGCCAGCGGTATCACCCTGCTGGCCGAATCCCTGCGTGACGGCAACCTGTGCCTGCAAGTGCCGGTCGAAGGCCGTGACGAACTGGCGGCCATCAGTACCGCGCTGAACGTGGCGGTGGTGCAACTGCGTACCAGCCTGCAGGGCGTCGACCATGAAACCCTTCAACTGAGCGACGCCGTGCGTACCCTCAACAGCCATTCCAGCGGTGCGCTCAACGAGGTCGAGGCGCAGCAGCAACAGATCAGCCAGATCGCCGCGGCGGCCACGCAGTTGGCGGCCACCTCCCAGGGCGTCGCCCAGAGCTGCGAACAGGCCTCCGGTAGCGCCCAGAATACCCGGCGCATCGCCTCGGACAGCAGCCGCGACAGCCAGCGCACCACTGCCAGCATCCAGCAGCTCAACCAGCGCCTGAACGAAACCGCCACGGCGCTGGGCCGGGTCAGCGAACAGGGCCAGCAGATCCAACTGGTGGTCGACACCATCCGCGGCGTGGCCGAACAGACCAACCTGCTCGCCCTCAACGCCGCCATCGAGGCGGCCCGGGCCGGTGAACAGGGCCGTGGCTTCGCCGTAGTCGCGGACGAAGTGCGCAGCCTGTCGCAGCGCACCCAGAGCTCCACCGCACAGATCGCCAGCACCGTCGACAGCCTGCGGGCCACCGTGAGCCAGGCCGTGGCCCTGATGGAAGCGGCTTGCGTCCAGGCGCAGACCGATGCCGAATCGGTCACCGGGTTGGGCCAGCGCCTGGTGGAAATCGCCAGCGCCGTGCAGAGCGTGACCGACACCCTCGCCCAGATCGCCACGGCGGTGGACGAGCAGGCCAGCACTGCGGACGAGGTCAGCGGCAATATCCAGCAGGTCGATCAGGCGGCGGTCCGGCTGCTCGAAGGGGCGCGGGCGGTGAACCGCGCGGCGGACACCCTGAGCGAAGGCAGCAAGGCCCTGAGTGACAATACCGGGCGCTTCCGCCTGAATTGAGACGGGCAACGCCCACGGATTTCGCCGTTGGGCGTTAAGTTTTTGATAGCGTAGAGAAAATTTTCAGATATTTGCTTGACACATCATCGTTCAGAGCGAATAATGCGCGCCACTTGGCTACATAGCTCAGTTGGTTAGAGCATAGCATTCATAATGCTGGGGTCCGGGGTTCAAGTCCCTGTGTAGCCACCAAGTACTAAAAACGGCTTACCGCAAGGTAAGCCGTTTTTTTATGCCCGCCGAAAAAGTGCTGGCTCCCTCCTGAAGCCTGCTGCCAGCACCCACCGGAATGCTGGCCACCTGAGAGTCAGGTGGTGAGGGCTTCGCCCCCTTCGCGGATAAACCGGGACGCCGGACCGCCTGGCCCCACAGTGACAGCGTCGTTCGCAGGATTCATGCACGGCGCGAGCACTTGTGGGGGATTTATCCGCGAGCCTCAACGCATCAGCCACCGCCCTGACGCCGCATCAACAGCGCCGCACAGGCACAACCGAGCAGCGCCACACAGGCGACAAAAAACGCATCGCCATAAGCCATCAGCCAGGACTGATGCTGCACCGTCTTGCCCAGCATCGCCAATGCCTGCTGCTGGTCCGGCAGCCAGTCGCCCACCGTCGGTCCCAGGCGCTCCTGGACGGCAGGGACAAAGACATTCACTCCCTCGCCAATGCGCTCGGAATGAAAGCGTTCGCGCATTGCCACGATTTGCGTGAGCGCCGCCGTGCCCACCGCCCCGCCGAGGTTGCGCAACATCGAGAACAGCGCCGAGGCCGAACCCGCCTGGCGCTTGTCCAGCCCGGCCACCGCCAGCACCGACAAGGCCACCATGATGAAGGGCTGGCCGATACCGCGGACCACGGTGGAAGGAATGATCACGTTCGCCGCACTATCGGCGTCGAGAAACGCCCCGAGCCAGCAGCCCAGGGCCATGATCAGGAACCCGGTCGCCACCATGATCTTCGGACTCGACCAGCCCATCAGCCGCGGCATCACCGGCGCCAGCACCAATTGCACCACGCCGTAGGCAATCAGGCTGACACCGATCTCATGGGCGTTGTAGCCCTGCACCTGGGAAAGGTAGTTGGGCACCAGGAACACCAGCCCGAATGTCGCGCCACCGAAGATGAACATCGCCACGCTGGCCACGCCGAAGTTGTAGTGCCCCAGTAAACGCAGGTTGATGAACGCGCGCCGGCCAAACAGTTGCGACAGCACGAAGACCAGCAAGGCCACGCCTGCCGCCAGCGACAGCCAGCGAATCTCGCCGGAGCCGAACCAGTCCTTGCGTCCGCCCTCCTCCAGGACGATCTGCAACCCGCCCAGCCCCACCACCATGGCGCCGATGCCCAGCCAGTCGCCCCGGCGCAACAGCGCCAGGTTCATCGGCCTGGCCTCGATCGCCCAGGCCACCGCCAGCAGCAGCGCGATGCCGGGAAACAGTTGCAGATAGAAGATCCAGCGCCACGAGTAGGCGTCGGTCAGCCAGCCACCGATCGACGGCCCGGCCGCCTGGGCGACACTGTTGGCCAGGCTGAACAGCGCCATGCCCATGGCCATCCGGCTGGCCGGCAACTCGGTGATGATCAGTTGGAACGACAGCGGAATCAGCACTGCCCCCGCCGCGCCCTGAACCACACGTATGGCAATCATCACCGGCAGGTTCGGCGCCCAGGAACAGGCGATCGAAGCCAGCAGGAAGATCAGCGAGCCGGTCCACATCACCCGTCTCAGAGAGAACACTTCGACCAGCCAGGCGGTCAGCGGGATCATGATGATTTCCGCCACCAGATACGCGGTGGAAATCCATGAGCCCTCCTCGAAAGTCGCCCCCAGCGCGCCTTCGATTTCCGGCAGCGCGGCGCTGGTGACATGGACGTTCATGCCGGCCATGAAACAGCCGAGCAACCCGCCCATCACCGCCACCCAGGCGCGCGGCGAAACCGGTGCCTCAACGCTCATTGCGCGTCTCCTGACGATGGGTGTCGACGACGGTGGTGACCGACATGCCGGGCAGTATCGGCAGCACCTCATTATCGGGGTCGAGCTGGATCCGCACCGGGAAACGCTGGACGATCTTGGTGAAGTTGCCCGTCGCATTGTCCGAAGGCAGCAAGGCGAACACATTGCCCGATCCCGGCGAGAAGCTGACCACCCGGCCGTGCAGCGGCCGATGGAAGAAGCTGTCGACATGGATCTCCACCGGCTGGCCGGGACGCATGTCCGCCAGTTGGGTTTCCTTGTAGTTGGCCACCACGTAGGCCTGGCGTACCGGCACCACCGCCAGCATCGGCTGGCCGGCCACCAGGTACTGCCCGGCCCTGACCCGCCGCTGGCCGACCACGCCATCGATCGGCGCACGGATCAGGGTGTCCTCGACGTCCTGTTCGGCCAGCCTGGCACGAGCCACGGTACTGGCGTGCGCGGCGATCTGCTGCTGGATCTCGGCTTCGGCCAGTTGCAGGCGAGCCCGGGACTCCCCCAATTGGGCCTGCTGCCGGCGCAGGCCGGCCTGGGCGCCCTGCAACGCCGCCATGGCCTGCTGCGCGCTGGCATTGGCGCTTTCCAGGCGCTGCACGGTCGCGGCATCGTCCCGCGCCAGCCCCTGGTAACGCCGTCGATCCAGCTCGGCCCGCTGGTTCTCCGCATCCGCACTGCGCACCTGCGCCTGGGCCACGGCGATGGCCTGCTGCTGCAAGCCGACGCGCTCGGCGGCAACCTGGCGGCTCGCCCGCCCGGCAACCAGCGCCGCCTGCGCCTCGGCGACTGCAGCCTGGGCCTGGGCCAGCCGGGCCTGGTAATCACGGTCCTGTAGGCGCACCACCACGTCACCGGCCTTTACCGGCTGGTCGTCCTGCACCAGCACCTCGGCGACGTAACCCGGCACCCGCGCACTGAGCGCCACCCAATCGGCGCGCACGTAGGCATCATCGGTGCTTTCCAGGTAGCGCCCGGTCGTCGCCCACCAACTGCCGAACCCCAGCGCCCCGAGCACCGCGATTGCGCCCCCGAGCAGCATCAGGCGCCGCCGCCGGGCCTTCTTGCGCAATTGCTCGCCCTGGGCGAGGGTCTGTTCATCGACGGCAAGGTTCATGGTTCTACTCCAGCTTCGGGACTCGTTGATTGCGTGTTGGCGTGACCGACGGCGAGCGGCTGCCAGCCGCCGCCCAGGGCCCGGAAAAGATTGACCTCGCTGCGCGCCAGCTCGCCTCGCGCCTGGACTTCACGGCGGCGCACATTCATCAGCTCGCGCTCGCTGTCGAGCAGTTGCAGGGCGTCGACCGTACCGGCGCGGTAGTGGGTTTGCGCCAGGGCATAGCTGCGTTCACTGTCCTGCAGGGCTGCCTGGAGCGCCGCCGCACGCTGGCGCTGGCCATCGAACAGGGCGAGGGTCTGGCGCACATCGGCAAGAGCCGCGAGGACCGCACCGCGGAAGCCGGCCAGTTGTGCCTGCTCCAGTGCCCGGGCCCTGTCGATTCGCATGCGGTTGGCCTTGATATTGGGGAACTCCCAACTGATCAGCGGACCGATGCCGAACATCACCGAGCGGCTGTCGCCCAGTTCGTGCAGTGACTGGGCCGATGAAGTCAGCGACGCGCCGAAGCTCACCTTGGGATAGAGATCCGCCCTGGCGATATCGCTGGCCAATACGGCCGCTTCGAGGTTGCGCCGGGCCTGGCGGATGTCCGGACGACGCTCCAGCAGATGCCAGCCATCGCCGACAGGCAACGCCACCGTCAACCTGGGGATGACCGCACACTGCGGGTCACTGCCGGAAGCCTGGCCGGTGAGCATGTTCAGCTCATACACGGCCACCCGCCGACGGGCGTCGAGCAGCGGCAATTCGGCCCGCAGGCGATCACGCAGGCTACGCAGCCGCAGGGTATCCAGCTCGGTGGCGATCCCGGCCCTGCGCTGGGTTTCGGTCAGTTCAAGGCTGTGCTCGACGGTCTGCAACGAATGGTTCGTCACGCCCAACTGCGCGCCGTAAGTGCAGTGATCCAGATAGGCCCGGCTGGTCTGTGCCGCCACGTTGATCCGCAGCAGGTCACGGGCATCGCTCACCGCGCCCGCCTGCACCCGCGCACGCTCGATGGCACGACGCACCTGACCCCAGATGTCCACCTGGTAGGCCAGCTCGATGCCCGGTTCGAAGGTCCACTGCGCCGGCGCATGACTGTCCGTGGCCTGGGCCAGGGTCTGGTCGTTGGCGGTCTTGCCATACTGCGCCGCAAAACGGGTTTGCGTCGAAGGCCAGCGCTGTGCATCCAGCTCGCCAATCCCCGCCAGCATCGCCTGGACGTTGGCATCAGCCCGGGCCAGGTCCTGGTTGTGGCGCAGCGCCTGTTGTACCAACTGGTCGAGAACCGGATCCTGATACAACTGCCACCAGCGCTCGGGCAGTGGCTGATCGCTGGCACCGGCCGGCAGTGTCGCCAGCGGATTGCTGTCCTGGCTGGCAATCGGCTGAGTCAGTGGTGAGGGTGCCGAGGTACCGCCGCAGGCGGTCAACAAGGCGAGCAAGGCGCCCAGGGCGATGGGCCTGGCGCGTCGGGAAGGGAGTGAGTGCATCGACGGAATTCACAGTCAGGATCGTGAATCCCAGAGTAGGTGGCGGCCTAGGGGCGGTTCTCCCGTGATCGGGACAACCGCAGCATCAAACGGGACAACCTGTCGGCTCGTTCATGCGGTACTGCCGCGGCGTGTGTCCCAGTTCGCGCTTGAAAACCGCGGCAAAGGCGCTGGCGCTCTGATAACCGTACTCGAGCGCCACGTCGAGGATCGACGTGCCCTGGGCCAGGCTCTGCTGGCTGAGCACCAGCCGCGCACGGGTGCGCCACTCGCCGAAGGACATCGCCAGTTCGCGCTGGAACAGCCGGGCGAAGGTTCGCGAGCTCATGTTCAACTGTGCACCGCACTGCTCCAGCGTCCACTCCTGCGCGGGCTGGTCGATGAAGCGGGTACACAAGGTACGCAGACGGGCATCGCGGGGCGCCGGAATGTACAGGTCGACCTGTCGGGCAGCCTGCAGCTCCAGCAGGATCAGTGCCCCGAGATGATAGCGTCGTTCCTCGCTGCCGCCCTGCGCCGAAGCGAGGATCAATTCACGCAGCAGGTGCGACACCTGGATCACCTGGCACTGGAGCACCGCCACCGGGTGCAGCGCCGGGTCGATCAACAAGGTGCGCATGCGCACCTCGCCACTCATGCGAATCTCATGGGCAACGCCGCCCGGCACCCACAGCGCATGACCGGTGGGAATGGCCCAACTGCCCTGCTCGGTGCACACATACATCACGCCCCGGGTCGCATAGACCAGTTGCGCCTCGTTGTGACAGTGGCTGCCCACCACCTCACCGTGCTGGTAATCGCTGATCAGGGTCTGCATGCCTCGCCTCTCGCCCATGCCTTCCAGGCCCATTCGATAGAACCCATGCTATCCCAAGGCGAAGACAGGCGATTGCCAAGATACCCACACCTGCCTGAAAAACTGCACAGAAATGCTCGAACAGCCGGGAATGGCGAGATTACCTGCTTCACCTGGTCTGAATGGCGCCAGCTGATTGCTCACCAGCCCAACGTAACTGGATCAGCGCCACCCTCCGCCCCTTGAAGTCCTGTCGTTCCTCGATGCCATAGGGCACGAAGCCCAGCTTCGGATAGAACAACAAGCCCGCCAGGTTCCGGTTGAAGCAGGACAGGCGCACTTCGCTGGCCTGATGACGTTCCCGGGCAATCCGGATCATCAGCCGGACCAGGTACTCGCCCACCCCACGCCCACGGACATGCGGGGCAATGACCACGTTGCCGATGGAGCAGGTGCCGCCCTGCTCCCACTGATAGAAGTTGGCGAAGCCCACCACCTCGCCGTCCAGCTCGACCACGGTCGAGTCCGAACGCTGGTCGACCGAGCCCTGCAGTTGCTCGACGGTCAGCGGGTAACGGGCCTTGGGAAAGAAGAAGAACAGTTCCTCCTCGCCTTGGGCAAAACCACAGATCACGGGCAGATCCCGCGCCTCGACCGGACGGTGACTCAACGACATGCTGTCCTCCTGACAATGGCTATGGCAACCGGGTTGCCCCCGTACGCTAGCGGCACCCCGTACCCAGGTAACGTCGTGCCCCGACCTCAACGGCTGTTCTTCAATCCACGCCGTGCTTCGTGCCGCTCCAGCGCCAGTTCGATCAGGCGACTGACCAGCTCGCTGTAGGTCATCCCCGCCGCCTGCCACAGCTTGGGGTACATGCTGATGCGGGTGAAGCCCGGCAGCGAATTGATCTCGTTGATCAGCACTTCACCGCTGTCGGTCAGGAACACATCGACACGGGCAAGCCCCGAGCAACCGAGCACCTGGAACGCTTCGAGCGCCACGCTGCGGATGCGCTCGCTGGCCTGCTCGCTGATGGCCGCCGGTACCACCACCTCGGCGGCCTGGGCATCGATGTACTTGCTGTCGTAGGAATAGAAACCGCTGCGTACGACGATCTCACCACAGCCACTGGCAATCGGCTGGTCGTTGCCGAGGATCGCGCATTCGATTTCCCGGCCGCTGACCGCCGACTCCACCAGTACCTTCTCGTCGAACCCCAGGGCCAGCGCCATGGCCGCCTGGAATTGCCCGGCGTCCTCGACCTTGCTCACCCCCACCGACGAGCCCTGGTTCGCCGGCTTGATGAACAGCGGCAGGCCGAGCTTGGCCCGGGCCTGATCGAAGTCCAGCCGCGCAGCCGTGGCGCGGTTGACGGTGATGAACGGGGTCACGGCCAGGCCGGCATCGCGCAGCAGGCGCTTGCTGATGTCCTTGTCCATGCACACCGCCGAGCCGAGCACATCGGAGCCGACGAACGGCAGGTCGGCCATGCGCAGCAACCCCTGCAGGCAGCCGTCTTCGCCGAGGGTGCCGTGGACGATCGGGAAAATCACGTCGACCTGGTCCAGCAGGGCCTGGCTGCCGGCCTCGACCAGTTGCCGGCCGACCTTGCCCGGCACCACGGCCAGTTCGCGATTGGACTGGTTCAGCGCGATCAGTGCCGGATTCTCGGCGTTGAGCAGGAAGTTGGAGCTGTCATTGAGGTGCCAGCGTCCCTGCTTGTCGATACCGATCAGCACCGGCTCGAAGCGCTCGCGGTCCAACGCATCGACCACGTTTTTGGCCGATTGCAACGACACCTCGTGCTCCGCGCCCAGCCCACCGAAAATGATCCCGACTCGCAACTTGCCCATCATCCCGCCTCGTTTCCAGAATAGGTTGCGGGACCCCTGGCCCCGGTGTACGCAGCCTATGCGCAAGACGTCGATTGTGCATCCCCAAAATCGACAATCCGGGTATGTTCCGGGCTATTGCTCGTCAGCGGAGTTTTCCTGCGACGAACAGCCGACCCGAGGAAGACCTTCCAGCACGCCTGGATCAGTCGAACCTGAGTCGGCCGGCGAGCGGCGCCCACTCAATAGGCGTCCTTCCAGTGCACGTTCAGCGTCTGGGGGCCCTTGCCATCGATGACGACATCCTGCCGGCTTTGATGCCCGTCGTGGCTGGCGACGACCTGATAGTGCCCCACCGGTAGCTTCACGTAGACCAGCGGACCGACCTGGATCAGGCTCAGCACCGACTCGCCACCGGCCTTGTTGATCGAGATGTTCACATCGGCCAGGTACTTGTCCTGCGGCCCCGAGGAAGAAACGATGTGCAGGTTGTAGCCGCGGGTCTGGGCCAGTGCCTTCAGCTCATCCTCGCCGATACCGCCGCTGAGGTACTCCACGCCATTCTGTTGCTGTGGCGCCAGTTGCACCACTGCCATGTTGATCGGTTCACTGTCGGCAGGTGCAGCCTGCAGCCGGAGGACGCCCGTGGTCAGCAGCCCAACGGCCAGCGCCACGAACAAGGGGAACGTAGGGGTAACATGAGAAAAACTCCCAGCCCTGACAGGGCCTGAGTCGCACCCTTGCACGCTGGCGGATGACGCCAGCAAACACCGCCGCCTCCGCCAGGGGCCAGGCTCGCAGCCGGCGGGCGGGCCAAGAGTGCGAAGGCATCGCCGACCGGGCTCAACTGCGAGCAAGCTACACTGCAAGTCTAGTTCCCAGGCCGAAAAAAAACGACTCGGCTTAACCGGCCAGTAGTACGCTCAGGTCAAGGTGGCCATCCTTCAGCGGCGGGCACCAGTAGTAGCCGCCCGTGATCGGCCGACTGAAGCGGTAGAGGCCGTCGGTGATCCCGTCATCCAGCCCGCTCATGCGCCGCAGTTGAGCCTCGAAGGCATCCAGGGTACGTCCGAAGGCGACGAACATCAGGCCGGCGCCCTGCTCGTTTGCCCAGGGCATGGAACGGCGCACGACGAACGCTTCGGGGGCGAAGCTTTCCTGGGCGGTTCGCTTGACGTGGGCCGACTCCGGCGCGTCCTCCAGCTCCTCGTTGTCGCTCTTGCGGCGGCCCATGATGTTGTCCTGCTCATGGGACGGCATGGCGGCAAACCGCTCCAGGTCATGCTGCCACTGCTGGATCGCGACAAAACTGCCACCGTGCAGGCCGGGCACATCGCCCGCGGCGATCCCCGCCTCGACGGCGGCTTCGTCCACCGGGTTCTCGGTACCGTCCTCATAGCCGGTCAGGTCGTGGCCGGTCTTGTGGCGGAAGGCCTCGGTCATCTGTACCTGCTTCAATGCCGGCGCCAGTGCCAGCTCCAGCTCGCGGCTGCGGTGCAACAGTTCGCCGCGGTCCTCGCCATGCAGCCAGCACCACAGCGCCTGCTGGGTCGAAGGGTTGTCCACACCCGGGCCACTGATCACCGGGAACGTGCGCAACCCCTCGATCCGAGCCCCCAGCACCTGCACCAGCGACTCGCCAAAACCGACCACGGCGTTTTTCCCATCCACCAGCCGGGCCAGGTTGTCGAGCGCAGCCGGCAAGGCCTCGGCGGACTCCAGGGCGAAAAACAGATGGCGTGCCTGCGGGGGTACAGGCTTGGCGAGGATGCCGGGCTGGTAGTGGCTCATGGGAACTCCTTTGTGAAAGGCGCAAGTTTACCTGTGTTGCAGCGGCCGCGCTTGCGTGCAAGCGCTGACTTGATCGTGATTGTTGCGCCTGAGAGCCGTATGATCTGCTGCATGTCGGACCCGGCCGAGCCAGGCTGGGCACCCCCCACGACACTCACCATCATCAGGAAGATAACGATGCCGCAATCCAGAAACGAACGCTTCGCCCAGGTCGCCGATCAGCTCGGCTACAGCTTCGAAGGTGAAATGAAGATTGGCGGCAATTACGTGCCGGCGGTGCAGAACGATCTCGAGATTTATGTCAGCGGGCAGATTCCGCGGGTCGACAACACGGTGATGGTGACCGGTCGTGTCGGCGCGCAGACCACCCTGGAGCAGGCCCGGCACGGTGCCCGGATCAGCACCATGCGGGCCCTGGCGATTCTGCGGCAGATGCTCGACGGCGACCTGGAACGGATCCGCAAGATCCTGCGGATCAGCGTCTTCGTCCAGAGCGCCGAGGACTTCACCCAGCAGAGCGAAGTCGCCGACGGCGCTTCGGAAGTGCTCTATACCGTCTTCGGCGAAGCTGGCGTGCACACCCGGACCTCGGTCGGGG
This sequence comes from Pseudomonas sp. Tof1, assembly GCF_055390395.1. Taxonomy (NCBI): domain Bacteria; kingdom Pseudomonadati; phylum Pseudomonadota; class Gammaproteobacteria; order Pseudomonadales; family Pseudomonadaceae; genus Pseudomonas; species Pseudomonas sp. Tof1. The sequence continues at coordinate 6,003,571 of NZ_AP024344.1, forward strand.
TGTTCCAGTTGCCGAAGAATGCCTCGGTCGAGATCGATATGGTCGTGGCACTCAAGCCCTAGAAGTCGCAGGCGGCGGACGGGAGTCGACCGTCCGCCCATCGCCGTTGACCGGGCCCCGCATCAGGTGCCCAGCTGGTTGGCGAACTGCCCGACCGCGCTGACCACCCGCTGGGCGCCGTCCTGGATCTCGACGATCACCGTGCCGGCCTCGGCCGCCAACGCCAGGCCCTCCTCGGCCTGGGTCTTGCCGCTGTTCATCAGCGACACCGCATCACGGGCCATGTCCTGGTTCTGGCGCACCACGGTGACGATCTCGTCGGTCGCCTGGCTGGTTCGCGAAGCCAACTGGCGAACCTCATCGGCCACCACCGCGAACCCGCGCCCCTGTTCACCCGCCCGCGCGGCCTCGATGGCGGCGTTCAGCGCCAGCAGGTTGGTCTGTTCGGCAATGCCGCTGATGGTCTTGACGATGGTGCCGATCACCTGGGACTGGGCGTTGAGCGCCTCGATCCCCTCGCCGGCATGTTGCATGTGCTGCGCCAGATCACGCATCACGTCGACCGCCTGGGTCACCACGGTGGTGCCGCGCTGGGCACTGGCGTCGGTCTGCAACGAAGTGCTGTAGGCGATATTCGCCGCCTCGGCCACCGCCTGCTCCTGGTTCACCTGGTCAGTGATGATGGTGGCGAACTTCACCACCTTGTACAGCCGCTCGTTGGAGTCGAGCACCGGGTTGTAGGACGCCTCCAGCCAGACCACCCGGCCATGACTGTCCACGCGCTTGAAACGGCCAGCGATGAACTCACCGGCATTCAGGCGCTGCCAGAACGCCTGGTACTCGGGGCTGTTGACCTCCCCCGGTTCGCAGAAGATGCCATGATGCTTGCCCTTGATCTGCGCCAGGCTATAGCCCATGCCATTGAGGAACCGATCATTGGCGGTCAGGACCTCACCGGCCAGGTTGAATTCGATCACCGCCGTGGAACGCAGCAAGGCGCCGATCAGGTTCTCGTGCTCACGAGAACCTTCGATGGTGCGGGTCAGGTCGTTGGAAAAGATCGAGAAACTCCGCACTCGGCCATCGGAGCCACGGATCGGCTGCATGATCGAGCGCAGCCAGGCTTCCTGGCCATTGCCGCGCAGCAGGCGTATTGCCCCGCTGAAATGTTCGGCGCGGGTCAGCGCGTTTTTGAAGCGCTGGTGAAAATCCGAGCTTTTCAGGTACGTCGGCACGAAGTCCTCAATATGACGACCGACCAGGGCGCTGCTCTGGTAGAGCATTTCCGTGATGAAGTTGCTGTTGACGGACTGGATGCGGCCATCGGCGTCCAGTGTGAGCACGAGCATTTCCTGTTCAAGACTTTCCCTGACCTGATGGAGACTGGACAATTCCTCGCGAAGAGCCGACAGCTCCTGCTTCAAGCGTTTGTTGAACATGGTGCGCACCGATGGCAAAAGGGAAATACGGCTATCTGTCCTTGCCATCGGCTATCGGGATTTTTTCTGAAGGACTGTTCCGAGTTATTTGCCACAACGGACCGCCGGGCTGATCGACGGAATTTTTCCGGTACAGGGGGATCACTCCCAAGACAACAGGGAGGAGTTCCACATCCATGAGCACGGCAAAGCTGTACGTTATCGATTACACCCTTCACGGTACCCCCAAGTCCTTCATCATCCGCTGCGAACGCATGGACAACGCCGAGGCCTGGCACTGGGCCAGTTGCGACGCCGGCGTCGGCCGAATCGGCAGGTTCGGCCGAGAACGGGTGAAAAAGACCAGCAAGCCGGTGGCCGAGAAGTTCGGCATCGAAGCGGTCAGTTGGCGTCAGGCCTGACGAAGCCCAGCCCGTCGAGTTCCACCAGCGTGAAACACCCGTTGCTCCAGCCGCCCGTGTCGATGTGATAGACATTGCCCAGCACGGTGGGCTGGCGCTGCGTGGTGTGCCCGACCAGCACGGCCCTGACCTCCCGGATACCAGTGGTGTCATGGTTCCTCACACGGCTGCGCGACCACTGGCAGACCTCCTCTACCGCGATCTGCGCCTGAGTATCACCCGACAGGTAGTCCCGCAGTTCACCCCAGCTCGCAAAGGGGCAGTCGGCGTGCACGATCCCCACCGGCCCGAGTCGGGTCTCGACCTCCAGTGCAATCGGCAGCCGGGCGAAACCGGCGGCGAACCGGCGCTGGCTTTGCGCGCTGCTGTCGATAAACCAGCCGCCACCGCTGGCACGGTACATCGCCTGGTCCAGCGAAAGGCCCTGGGCATGCTGGATCGCCAGCGCCTCGTGGTTGCCCTGGACCGCGGCGAACCAGGGGCGCTCCAGCCATTGCAGGGCCAACTCGCTCTGGGGCCCGCGGTCGACCAGATCGCCGACGCTGAACAGCCGATCACATTCGGGGTTGAACCCGATCTGGTCCAGCGCGGCCTGCAAGCGGCTGAAATGACCATGAATGTCGCCCACGGCGAAATCCCGGCCACGGGTGTTGAGGGAATAGTGAGCAAACCGAGCCATGAGCCGTTCCTGTGCCAGTGCCACAACGCCGAAATCAGTGGAGACTTCGCGGCATCATCTCTTGAATGAAGTCACTATAAGCCGGCTCACTCCGGTTTGAGCAAGGCTTCATAGTCCGGGCTGATCTCCGCGAGGATCATCAACGCCGCCGCCCCCAACGCCACCGCATCGTGCCCGGCGGTGCCCAGCTGGATGCGCGGGTATTCACGATCCGGGCGGCAGCTGATGGAGCGATGCAAGGGTTCCAGCCGGGCCACCAGCCGGGCGAGGATCGCCTGCGGAAGGAAACCGCTGATCAGGATGGTCTGTGGATCGAGCAACGATTCAAGGATGTTGATCGCCTGGCGCAGCGCCGGCGCGGCCTCGTCCAGCCAGGAGTCGACACCGGCCTTGAAACGTGGATCGTCGAAATTCCAGGCCGCCAGGTCCTGGTCGCCGGATTGCCCCAGATGTTCCAGCAGCGCGGCAATCGAGATATAGCGCTCCAGACAGCCCTGGTTGCCGCAATGACAGGCCTTGCCGCCGGGCACCACCGTCATGTGACCGATTTCCCCGGCGTTGTGCCAGTGCCCGGAATACAGGCGATTGCCCAGGTACAAGCCGGCCCCAAGGCCGCTGCCGATAAACAGGTGGACGAAGTGGTGCAGGTCGCTGGCAATCCCGTACAGCCGTTCGCCCATGCTCGCGGCCGTGGCATCGTTCTCGATCAGTACCGGCAAGCCGACGGCCTGGTGCAGGCGTGTCGGAATCTGCGGATCATCCCAACCGGACATCGCCGTCGGCCCCACCGAGGTCATGCCTTCGACGCTGAACGGCCCAGGCAACGCCACCCCTACTCCGAGAAAACGCCCATCAGGACGTAGCGCCCGGAACTGCCCCACGGTATCGAGCAGCAGCGGCAGCGCGTCGTCGAAACTCGGATAGCTGACCGCGTGGGTGACCTGGGCCTGAGCGTCGCCAAGCAGGTCGAGCAGCACACCGATGATCGAGTGCTGCTCGACATGAAAGCCGATGGAATACCCACCCTGCGGGTTGATCGACAACGGCACCGGCGGCTGGCCGCGACCGATCTTCTGGGCCGCATGCACCAGCAGCACGCCCTCTTCCTGCAGTTCGGTGACGATGTTCGAAACCGTCTGCGCGGTCAGCGACGTCAGGCGCGTGAGGTCGGCGCGGGTCAGGCGTCCGCCCAGGCGAATCGCTTCGAGAATCACCCGGCGGTTGTGCAGGCGGGCGTGTTCGGCGTTGGTGCCGGTGGTGACCGTACGGGTGTGCTGTGGATTTTTCATGGGCGGATGATCGTTGCCGCCAATTAATTAAATCAAGTTGAATTAATTTTATTGGCGTGTTTTTCTACGCATCGGTCGCAGCCGCTTCAGGGGCCAGCGCACCCCATAACAATAATGATACCGAGTCGATGGAAGCCGCCGCCGGCGCGCAACACCCTTGCCACCTGCCCTCCACCTTCCGTCACTCGCACAAGAGGTCGTCACGCATGAGCACAACCACTCCCACCGGGCAGGGTTCGTCCGGCATCAAGCGCAAGATCGGTCTGTTTCCCGCCACGGCCCTGAACATGAGCCAGATGTGCGGCGTGGGTCCCTTCATTACCATTCCCACCATGATCGTCATCATGGGCGGTCCGCAGGCTTACCTCGGATGGATCCTCGGTGCCTTGCTGGCGCTATGCGACGGCCTGGTCTGGGCCGAACTCGGGGCGTGCCTGCCCGGCGCCGGCGGGACCTACGTCTACCTGCGCGAAGCCTTCGGCAGACGTACGGGCCAGCTGTTGCCCTTCCTGTTCGTGTGGACCGCGATGCTGTTCATCCCGTTGATCATGTCCACCGGTATCATCGGCTTCGTGCAATACCTGACCTGGTTCTGGCCGGACATGAGCCAGACCGCCGGTAACCTGATCGGCCTGGTCCTGATCTGGGGCATCATCTTCCTGCTCTGGCGCAGGATCGAGTCGATCGCCCGCTTGAGCATCGGGCTCTGGGTGATCATGCTGATCAGCATCGGCGCGCTGATTGTCGCCGCCCTCAGCCACTTCCATGCCGACCTGGCCTTCAGCTTCCCGGAAGGCGCGTTCAACCTCGGCGATAGCAGTTTCTGGCTAGGCGTGGCCGGCGGCCTGACCATCGGCATCTACGACTACCTGGGCTACAACACCTCGGCCTATCTGGCCGGTGAAGTGGAACAGCCGGGCCGGGTGATTCCCAGGTCGATCGTGCTGTCGATCCTCGGCATCCTCGCGGTCTACCTGTTGATGCAGGTCGGCGTGCTGGGTGTGGTGGACTGGCACCGCATGCTCGACCCGGACTCCGCAGCCTACAAGTCCGTGGCCTCGGTGGTGTTGAGCGAAACCTGGGGCAGCACCGCCGCGGACGTGGTCACCGTGCTGATCCTGATCACCGCCGTCGCCTCGGTATTCGCCGGCTTGCTGGGCGGTTCGCGGGTGCCGTTCGAGGCGGCGAAGGACAAGGTGTTCTTCAATGCCTTCAGCGTCACTCACGCCAGGCATGATTTCCCCGTCTACGGCATCCTGAGCATGGGCGTGCTGACCTCGGTCGGGTTCATGATCGGCCGCCTCACCGACCTGACCACGCTGATCCAGCTGCTGACCACGGTGATGATTCTGGTGCAGTCGGTGGCCCAGATCATTTCGCTGTTCGTGCTGCGCCAGACCAAGCCGCACCTGGAGCGCCCCTACAAGATGTGGCTGTACCCGATCCCGGCGCTCGTCGCGCTGGTGGGCTGGGTCTATATCTACTTCGCCTCCAACCACAACGCCCCCGGCGCCTACCCGATCCAATGGTCGCTGGTGTGGGTCGCCGCAGGCTGCGTGGCTTATCTGCTCTGGGCACGGGCACACCGGCTCTGGCCTTTCGACAAGAAGTGATCGCGACGATGTTCGAGCCGTTGAATACCCCGGGCGCCCAGGTGCCCAGCCCAGGCGTGCTGCTGGCGATTGATGTCGGCGGCACCAAGACCCAGGTCGCCTGTTATGACCCGTCGAGCCGGCACCTGAGTACCCGCAGGCTGGCGACCCATGCCGATGGCCTGCGGGGCGAGCCCGCGCTGGAGCGTATCCTCCAGGCCGCCCGTGGCTGTATTGCCGACTTTGGGGAGGTGCCGGTAGCCAGCGTGGCGGCGGTGTTTCCCGGCGTGGTGCGCGGCAGCCGGCTGCTGATGGCACCGAATACGCCTGGGTTCGAGGCACTCGACCTGCCGGCGCTGCTCGGCGGCGGCCTGGGCACCGCCGCCGTGATGCTCGACAACGATGTCAAGGCCGGGGCCCTGGCGGAAGCACGCTGGGGGTCGCTGGCGGGGATCGAGGATGCGATCTACCTCAACCTCGGCACCGGCCTCGCCGCCGCGGCCATCGCCAACGGCCGCCTGATTCGTGGTCGTAACGGCGCGGCCATGGAGATCGGCTATATGCTGGAACCCTTTCTCGACCCGTCGCGCACGGATCTGTGGCGAACCCACGAAAAAGGCGCGGCGCCGCTGGAGGAGTTCTTCTCGGGCAGCGCCCTCACCCAGTTGGCGAACGAGATGCTCGGCCAAGGCCACCGTGCCCTGGACCTGTTCGACAGTGACGACCGCGCCGTACGCCAGGCCCTGGAACAACGGATCGCCGGTATGGCGGTGCAGGTTGCCAACCTTGCGGTGGCGCTGGATGTCAGCCGCATCGCGATTGGCGGCGGCCTGTTCCACCAGGCGTCGACCCTGGCCCCGGTGCTCGAACAACTGATCCGCCAGGTGGTGCCGTTTCCGCCAGAGATCGTCGCCGCCCATTTCACCCATGACGCGCCGCTGTGGGCGCGCTGAGCATGGCCATGGACGCCGCCGGGTTGAGTTTCATTCCCGGCGACCTTCTCTCCCTACCCGACAGCCCGCGTGGCTGAAGCACCCAGGTAACACTGTCATGTCGCTGATGCACCAGGAAACCCTGTCGATCCCCGCCGTCGTGCAACACATGCTCGATGAGGACCGCGCGATCCATTCACTGGCGGAGCAACTGGCCAGCGACCTGCCGGAGCTGGTCATCAGTGTCGCCCGCGGCAGCTCCGATCACGCCGCCGCCTTCTTCGGCTACGCCATGATGAGCCAGTTGGGAATTCCCTGGCTGTCGATCCCGCTGTCACTGGTCAGCCTGCAACAACCACCGCTGCGCCTGAAGAAATGCTGGGTGGCGGCGCTGTCCCAATCGGGCAGGAGCCCGGACCTGATCGCCAGCGTCGACTATCTCAAGCGCCTGGGCGCCAGCGTCGCGGCCTTCGTCAACACCGCCGACTCGCCGCTGGCCGCCGCCAGTGATGCCGAGGTGCTGTTGCCGGCCGGGCTGGAGCAGAGCGTGGCGGCGACCAAGAGCTACGTGGCGATGCTGATGGCCGGCGTGCAGACCGTCGCGGCCCTGGGCGCCCGGCGAGGCCACGACAGCGCGTTGCAAGAAGCCCTGCAAAGCCTGCCCGGGGCCCTGGCCGAGGCGGCAAACGAGGAATGGACACTGGCCCTGAAGGTGCTGCGGCATGCCGATAAGATGATCGTCATCGGCCGCGGCCCGGCGCTGCCGATCGCCCAGGAGGCCGCGCTGAAACTCAAGGAAACCTCGGGTATCCAGGCCGAAGCCTTTTCCAGCGCCGAAGTGCGCCACGGACCGATGGAAATCATCGAGGCCGGTTATCCGGTGCTGATATTCGCACCCTCCGGACCGGAGCAGGCCGGCACCCTGGCCTTCGCCGACGATATGCGTCTGCGTGGGGCCCAGGTCATGGTGGTCGCACCCAGCGGCACACCCGGCGCGGAGTTGCCCAGCGTTGCCACTGCCCATCCGCTGCTGGAGCCATTCACCATGATCCAGGGTTTCTACCTGATGGCGGCGAAACTGGCCGAGTTGCGCGGGCGCAATCCGGATCAACCGCGCTTCCTGAAAAAAGTCACGCAGACCCGCTGAGTCGGCTCAGAACACCCACACCGGCAAATGCTCCTTGAGTGGCAGCTCATCGAGATGGCCGCTCAATCGCGCGCCTTCGGCCTGCCGCCGATGGAGAGCCGAACGAAACACCGCTCTCGTCAGGGACGAGGAATGCTGGATGAAGTCCGTTCGGACAGGGTAACCGACGCCATGCGGCACTGGCGTTTGCGGACAAGCCGGCCAGGCCGGGACAGGTGAGGCGCTGGCCCCGGACGACGCGTTGCGGGGCCACGGCCCGTCGGCGGATCCCGCCAGCGGGGCTGCCAGGGAAATGCCGAAGGTGATGCCCACGGCCAGAAGTACACGAAAATCCATTTCGAAATGCCTCTTGCGGGAAAATGCCTGAACCGACGCCGCCACTCCGTGCATTGTCCTGTTCAGGATGTCAGAACCTTTATCTCCTCGAAAAACCGCTTTCCGGCGGATGCCCCTCCATTGCCGGTCAGTGCCCGATACAAGGCCGCGAATCGACACTCATTGCGATCCGACCGCCGAAATACAAGGCCGTGAGCAACCCGACCGCCCCCATGACCAGGCAGTAGCCCACGCAGACCCACGGGCTCCAGGGCATCAGGCCGATCAGCAGCAGCGGCGTGGTACTGGCCCAGAGAGCGTAGGCAATATTGTAGGTGAACGAGATACCGGACACGCGGATGCGACTGGGGAACAGCCCGACCATCACCGACGGCACCGCGCCGACCACGCCACAGGCCAGCCCGGCCACGGCATAGGCCAGGTTGATCCAGGCTCCCCCCTGGATCAGACAGGCATACAGCAGGCCGATACCCACCGGCAGCAACAGACTGTAGAACGACACGGCGCGCCAGGCGCCGATGCGGTCGGCGAGCAGGCCGGCCAGTACACAGCCGATATTCAGGAACACGATACCCAGGCTGCTCAGGGCAAAGGTATGACTGGCACTCATGCCGAAAGTCTTCTGCATGACGGTCGGGGTGATCACCACCAGCACCACCACCGCTGAAGTCAGCACGCAGGTCAGCAGCATCGCCGGCACGATCGAGCGCCGGTGCTCGCGCAGCACCGTGCGCAGCGGCAACTCGCCGCCCGCTTCGCGCTGGGCCTGCAAGGCCATGAACACCGGGGTTTCACTGAGCCAGCGGCGCAGCCAGACCCCGATTACGCCGAACACCCCACCGAGCAGGAACGGCAAGCGCCAGGCGAAATCGAGAATCTCCGCCGGGCTGTAGACCCGCGCCAGCAAGGTCGCCGTCAGCGCGCCCAGCAGGTACCCGAAGGTCAACCCGGCCTGCAGCACACCCAGGGCATACCCCCGATGCGCGGGCGGTGCATGCTCGGCCACGAACACCCAGGCACTGGGCACCTCGCCCCCCACTGCCGCGCCCTGCAGCACCCGCAGCAGCAACAGCAGCAGCGGCGCCCAGTAGCCGATCTGGGCGTAGGTCGGCATCACCCCGATCAGCAGGCAGGGCAAGGCCATCATCAGGATGCTCAGGCTGAACACCCGCTTGCGCCCCAGCCGATCGGCGAAATGCGCCATCAGGATGCCGCCCAGCGGCCGCGCCAGGTAACCGGTGACGAAAATCCCGAAGCTCTGCAGCAGCCGCAGCCATTCGGGCATTTCCGGCGGGAAGAACAACTGGCTGAGGGTCAGGGCGAAAAACACGAAGATGATGAAATCGTAGATTTCCAGCGCACCGCCCAATGCAGCGAGGCCCAGGGTCTTGTAGTCGGACCGGGAGAAACGGCGGTTTCGTGGATAGGCATCAACGGTCATAAAGAACTCGGAATAGCGTATTCGGGGACAGCCGCAGGGGCGGGCCAACCTGTAACGGAAACAGACAAGTGAGCCGAATCAGCACTCGGCCGGCAAGGGGCAAAGGTTAGTGCACTCGGCGGCGACCACAACCTCAAACCTGTCATCGGGTCACTTTTTAGCAGAAATATGCGTAGCCGGTTCCATTTTTCGACAATCAGTACCCGTCCGTACTCATTCGCCAGCCCTTTGCAGCGAGCGGTGAATACCGCATTCTTGAGCGGTTCCGGTCGCCTCCATCGGGGCGGCTGTCCTCCCTACAATCATAAGAAAACCGAGGTACTTCCATGGCTGCCGACATTGATGAAAGCCGCTATGCCCGCTTTGCCCTGCGCTGCTCGAACTGGGCCGAGCGCTGGTTTCCCGACTCCTGGGTGTTCGCCGCACTGGCGGTGATCGTCGTCGCCCTGGGTACCCTGGCCATGGGCGCCAAACCGACCGATGCCGCCATGGCGTTCGGCGATGGCTTCTGGAGCCTGATTCCCTTCACCATGCAGATGGCCTTCGTGGTCATTGGCGGTTATGTGGTCGCCAGCTCACCGCCCGCGGTGAGGCTGATCGACCGCCTGGCACGCATTCCCGGCAACGGCCGCTCGGCCGTGGCCTGGGTGGCGCTGATTTCGATGGTCGCGTCACTGCTCAACTGGGGCTGTCGCTGGTGTTCGGCGGCCTGCTGGTGCGGGCCCTGGCCCGACGTACCGACCTGCACATGGACTACCGCGCCGCCGGGGCCGCCGCCTACCTCGGTCTTGGCGCGGTGTGGGCACTGGGCCTGTCGTCGTCCGCCGCACAGTTGCAGGCCAATCCGGCCAGCCTGCCGCCGTCGATCCTGTCGATCACCGGGGTCATTCCCTTCACCCAGACCATTTTCCTCTGGCAATCCGGGGCACTGCTGCTGGCGCTGATCGTGGTCTCGCTGGTGGTGGCCTACGCCACCGCGCCCGGGCCCAACACGGCTCGCGATGCCAGGGCCTGCGGCGTCGACCCGAGCTTCAACCTGCCACCGCTGAGCCCGCGCACCCGGCCTGGCGAATGGCTGGAACACAGCCCGCTGCTGACCCTGCTGTTGGCCCTGCTGGCCGCCGGTTGGCTGTTCCACGAGTTCTCGAGCAAGCCGGCGATCAGCGCCATCTCCGGGCTGAACACCTACAACTTCCTGTTCCTGATGGTGGGCGCCCTGCTGCACTGGCGCCCGCGCAGTTTCCTCGACGCGGTATCGCGGGCCGTGCCGACCACCACCGGGGTGCTGATCCAGTTCCCGCTGTACGGCTCGATCGCGGCGCTGATGACCACGGTCAAGGGCAGCGATGCCCAGACCCTGGCGCATCACATCTCGACCTTCTTCACCCGGATCGCCTCCCATGACACCTATGCGCTGCTGATGGGCGTGTACTCGGCGGTGCTGGGCTTCTTCATTCCGTCCGGTGGCGGCAAGTGGATCATCGAGGCGCCGTACGTGATGCAGGTCGCCAACGAACTCAAGTACCACCTGGGCTGGGCGGTACAGATCTACAACGCAGCCGAGGCCCTGCCGAACCTGATCAACCCGTTCTACATGCTGCCGCTGCTCGGCGTGCTGGGCCTGAAGGCGCGCGACCTGATCGGTTTCTCCTTCGTGCAGTTGCTGGTGCATGCGCCGCTGGTGCTGGTGCTGCTGTGGGCGCTGGGGACGACCCTGGCCTATAGCGGGCCGGTGATGCCGTAGCGGGGCATTCAGCCTGGCTGGCCAAGACACGCGCCAGCCAGGCCAGCGTTCGTCGGCCTAACGCCAGCACTTTCCTCCCCGTCCCCAACAGGCATACTGCATGGCCCGACGCAGAGCGGTCGTCGCCGTTCTGTCATATTGCGTTGCTAGCGTGCGATGCGAAATATTTTGTTACGTCTAACCCAGCCAGCAGGAACCCAGGATGAGTGACGAGAAAGCCCCCGAGCAGTCGCCGGCCGCCGATGCCGACACCCCGACCAATACCAGCCGCCGCCGTTTTCTCGGTGGTGTCGCCGTGCTGGGGGCTGGCGCGACCCTGAGTGCCTGTGGCTCGCCAGGCGAGCCGGGCAAGCAGCCCGAGGTCAAGGAGCTGTCCGGTGCCGCGCTGGACAAGGCGTTGCAGGGACAGGTCAAGACCGTGGTGGTGATCTACGCCGAGAACCGCAGCTTCAACAACCTGTTCGGCGACTTCCCGGGCGTGGAGAAACCGCTGTCCTCGCTCAAGCCGGCCGACTACCAGCAATACGACCGCGATGGCAGCCTGCTGCAGACCCTGCCTCCGACCTGGGGCGGCGTGCTCCAGGTCGGCCCGCAAAGCCTCGACGGCGTGACTTACCCGGTGGAAACCCAGTTCCAGGAAAACCTGCCCAACGCCCCCTACGCCCTCAAGGGCCCGAACGGCGAAGACCTGCCCCTGGGCCTGGTCACCCGCGACCTGTGGCACGTGTTCTACCAGAACCAGATGCAGATCAACGGCGGCAAGAACGACCGTTTCGTCGCCTGGGCCGACTCTGGCGGCCTGACCATGGGCTACTACGCCCAGACCCGCTACTCCCTGCGTCTGTGGGACGTGGCGAAGGAGTTCGTGCTCTGCGACAACTTCTTCCAGGGCGCCTTCGGCGGCTCGTTCCTCAACCACCAGTACCTGATCAGCGCCAAGGTGCCGTTCTACCCGGATGCCGCCAACTCGGTGGCCAAGTCGCAGATCGCCAAGGTGCAAAGCGATGATCCGACCGACCCGCGCCTGATGCCGCTGGAGAAGTCCCCGGCCAGCGCCATGAGCGGCCCGCCGCAGTTCGGCCCGAGCGCGCTGACCCCCGACGGCTACGCGGTGAACACCATGGCGCCGCCGTACTGGCCGACCTGGATCCGCGACCCCGAGCGTCCGGACTACGCCAAGCCGGACCTGCCGACCGTGCTGGTGCCGCAGACCCACGAGCACATCGGCGACAAGCTGTCGAAGAAGAACATCGACTGGGCCTGGTATGCCGGTGCCTGGCAGGTGACCCTGGAGCAGTTCAAGGACTCGGGCGGCATTCCGAAGATCCCGAACTTCCAGTATCACCACCAGCCGTTCAACTACTTCACCCGCCAGGGCCCGGAAAATCCTGCAGAACGAGCCAAGCGCCTGCGTGATGGCGGGCTGGGCGACGAGACCGCCACCAACAGGTTCCTCGCCGACGCCGCAGCCGGCAAACTGCCGGCTGTGACCTTCTACAAGCCCCAGGGCAACCTCAACATGCACGCCGGCTACGCCGACGTGGCCGCCGGCGACCGGCATATCGTGCGGGCCCTGAAGGTACTGCGCGAAAGCCCGCAGTGGCAGAACATGGTGGTGGTGGTCACGGTCGACGAGAACGGCGGCTGGTGGGACCACGTGGCACCGCCCAAGGGCGACCGCTGGGGCCCGGGCACGCGGATTCCGGCGTTGGTGGTCTCGCCCTTCGCGCGCAAGGGCACGGTGGACCACACGGTGTACGACACCGCGTCGATCCTGCGCCTGATCACTCGCGTGTTCCAGCTGGAGAAACTCGACGGCATCAGGGAGCGCGATGAGGCGATGAACGCCCGCGGGCAGAAGCCGATGGGCGACCTGACCAACGCCCTGCGCTTTACCGCCTGATTCGGGGCCCCGTTCGCGCATAAACCGGAGCGCCGGACCGCCGGCGCCCCGGTTCATCCGCGAACAGGACCCTCAAAGCCTACCAGGACTTCCCCCTCCCCAAACCAATAATGGCCAAGTGCTACCACCCTCTTTACCCCCTCCATCCTCAGGTAATATCCTGAGCGGATTATTTCTGTTTCAGTTTTTTGCAGATCGCAAAGGGAGTTCAGCGCAATGATCGTAGGGATCGACCTGGGAACCACCAACAGCCTTGTCGCCGTCTGGCGCGGTGAGGCCAGCGAGTTGGTGCCCAATGCACTCGGCCAGTTCCTCACGCCGAGCGTGGTCGGACTCGACGACGAAGGCCGGATCCTCGTTGGCCAAGCCGCCAAGGAGCGTCTGCACACCCACCCGCGCAGCACCACCGCGCTGTTCAAGCGCCACATGGGCAGTGCCCAGGAAGTGCGCCTGGGCGATCGCCTGTTCCGCCCAGAAGAGCTTTCCGCACTGGTGCTCAAGAGCCTCAAGGAAGACGTCGAACGCGCCTACGGCGAAACCGTGCACGAAGCGGTGATCAGCGTCCCGGCCTACTTCAGCGATGCCCAGCGCAAGGCCACGCGAATCGCCGGTGAACTGGCCGGGCTCAAGGTCGACAAACTGATTAACGAGCCCACTGCGGCGGCCCTCGCCTACGGCCTGCACCAGCGCGACAAGGAAACCTCGTTCCTGGTCTTCGACCTCGGCGGCGGCACTTTCGACGTGTCGATCCTCGAGCTGTTCGATGGCGTGATGGAAGTTCGCGCCAGCGCCGGCGACAACTTCCTCGGCGGTGAGGATTTCGATGCCGCGCTGCTCGAATGCTTTGTCGACAGCCAGCGCAACGCACCGGACTTCCCGGACCAGGCCAGCGTGATCCAGCCCCTGCGCCGTGAGGCCGAGCGGGTACGCAAGGCCCTCGGCCAGGAACCGAGCGCCGAATTCACCCTGCGGGTCGATGGCCGCCAGTGGAGCCAGACCTTCACCCAGCAGCAGTTGGCCGATCTCTACGCGCCGCTGCTGGAACGCCTGCGCGGCCCGATCGAACGCGCCCTGCGCGATGCGCGGATTCGCGTCAGCGATCTCGATGAGATCCTCCTGGTCGGCGGCACCACCCGCATGCCGCTGGTGCGCAAGCTCGCGGCCGGGCTGTTCGGCCGCTTCCCGTCCATCAGCCTCAACCCCGATGAGGTGGTGGCCCACGGTGCGGCCGTCCAGGCCGCGCTCAAGGCCCGCTCGGCGGCCCTCGAGGAAGTGGTGCTGACCGATGTCTGCTCCTACACCCTGGGTATCGAGACCTCCCAGCAGTACGGCCAGCAGATCGAAAGCGGGCACTACCTGCCGATCATCGAGCGCAACAGCATTGTCCCGGTCAGCCGGGTCAAGAACGTGTACACCCTGCACGACAACCAGGAAGTGGTGAAACTGAAGATCTACCAGGGCGAAAGCCGCCTGGTGCGCGACAACGTCTTCCTCGGCGAACTGGAAATGCCGGTGCCCAAGCGCAAGGCCGGCGAGGTCGAGCTGGATGTGCGCTTCACCTATGACAACAACGGCCTGCTCGAAGCCCAGGTCACCGTGCCGCTGACCGGTGAACAGCACTCGCTGGTGATCGAGAACAACCCTGGCGTGCTCACTCCAGAGGAAATCCGGCAACGCCTGCAGGCCTTGAGCCAGCTCAAGATCCACCCACGCGACCAGCAGGTCAATACCGTGCTGACCGCCCGCCTGGAGCGTCTCTACCAGGAAAGCCTGGGCGAGCTGCGCGAACGCATCGGCTACCTGGCCGGCCAGTTCCAGCAGGTGCTGGACAGCCAGGACGAACGGCGGATTCGCGAGGCACGCAGTGAACTGACCGAACAGCTGAACAGGCTCGACAACGGCATCTGGCACTAAGGGAGTTGCGACATGGACTGTTGGTCGATCCTGCAACTGACCGAAGACGCCGATGAGCGCAGTATCAAGCGCAGCTATGCGCGACTGCTGAAGGTCACCCGCCCGGACGAGAATGCCGAGGCCTTCCAGCGCCTGCGCGAAGCCTATGAAGAGGCTCTGGACATTGCCCGCTGGCGCGATGACGACGAGGTCGTGGTCGAAAGACGTCCTCCCGAGCCCGCAGTGGTCGTCGAGGCGCCCGAACAGCCGGACGGGTCGAGGCTGCCGCCACTGCAGCCGCCGAACGGGCCATCCGCAGCGCAGCAGGCCGAGGACCGGGCCCGAGCGCTGATGTCCGGCCTGAGCCCCGAGCATCTGCCCGAACGCTGGGAACAGGCTGTCCAGCAGGACTGTGCCAGCGCCTTCGAGCAGGCGTTGCTGCGCCTGTGCTTCGAGCAGCCGGGCCTGCGCGGCGCCATTCTCGGTTGGGCCGTGCAGCAACGGGAATGGCTGACGCCCTGGCAGACCGTACGGATGGCGCCGGAGCAGGAGCAGACCTTGTCCGCCGACCTGCTGCAAGGGTACCGGCAGGAACTCCAGGCACAGCTGGAGGCCGGCCAGGAACGCGAGTTCATCAACCAGTTGCAGCACTACAGCGGGCAGCCCTGGCTGAGAATCTTCGACCGTCGCCT
Source organism: Pseudomonas sp. Tof1 (assembly GCF_055390395.1). Taxonomy (NCBI): domain Bacteria; kingdom Pseudomonadati; phylum Pseudomonadota; class Gammaproteobacteria; order Pseudomonadales; family Pseudomonadaceae; genus Pseudomonas; species Pseudomonas sp. Tof1. Next base: position 6,019,059 of record NZ_AP024344.1, read on the forward strand.
GCAATGGCAACACCTGCTGCTGCAGATGCTTCACGAAAACCAGTGGAGCCTGCCGCTGTTCGAGCGGGTCTGCCAGTTGTTCGGCTGGGACGAGCGTACCGGTGTGACACCGGAGCCCGAGTGGCTGTGGCAGGCGCTGCTGGGCCGCTGCCATGAAGAAGGCTTCTATCAGAACCTGCTGGCCCGCGCCCAGGTGCAACCTTCACCGTCGTCGGAACACATGGCGGCGCACCTGCTGCTCGGTTCAGGCAGTCGCTGGCAGAAATTCCGCAAGATCCGCAAGTTCTCCGGTGCCGACTGGCAGGCCTGCCAGCAACTGAGCGAACAACTGACCCACCGCCACCCGCGATTGATCGAGCGCCTGCCCGAACCGGATGTATTCTTCTGGCACAAGTACCTGCCCCGCAACGTGCCGGACCATGGCTGGATTCTGTTCGGGCTGCTGCTGACGCTGGCCTACCTGCTGGCACTGGTTCCGGGCATGGCCGGGCATCTGGGCAAGGGCCAAACCATGGAGGGGGCCGTGTTCGGCTCGCTGATCATCGCCGGCGCACTGGCGCTGCTGGGGCGGACCGTGGCCAGTTGGTGGGTGGTGCTGGCCTGGAACCTCTCCCCCCTCGATGTCTGGCTGACTGAACACCTGCTGCCCAAGCGTCTTTCTGCCAACGGTCGTGTCCTGCTGATCCGCCACGGTGTGCTGCAACTGATCATCACCGGCGTGTTCTGGGCGGCCCTGGGGCTGCTGGGAATGGTCTCGGTGCTGGGCATTGGCCTGGTCGGCCTGACCGACAGCCAGCGCAAGCCCATCGAACCGGCGGGCTCCTTCTGGCGCAGCCCCTGGCAGACAGTCTGCTACTGGACCCAGTGGAGCACGCGGCAGTGGTGTTTCGCCGCACTGATGCTGGTCGTCAGCAGCCTTTGCGTGCACTTCTTTCCCGGTTTTCCGTTGACCAGCTCCAAGTCGCACTAGTCCCTGGCCACCGCAAATTATCAGAAAAGATTTCTGAAAAACCGCTCCACGCTGTTCCGGCTGTACCTTTATGTACTTCCCCCACACGGGGGCCCTACGCTGAAAAGGATATGAGCATGTCGAAACTCGCAGGACTGACGTTCACCCTCGCCGCCATGACCCTGGGCATGGCCACTGCCCACGCCGACGCCGACCTGAAACTGGGCAGCACCGAACGGGTCACCCAACTGTTCGCCTACCCCAACAACTGCAACGTGATCTGCTACCGCAACTGGACACTGGAACAGACCGCCGAGCACTACCTGAACCAGAGCGTGCAACGCGACGGCTACAGCAGTGCCAAGGTGACGGTGAAAACCGACAACGGCCAGCTCTACGCCCACTTCAGCGGTGTTCCGGATGGCTACGAAAAGCCGCTGGCGGCCCTGCTGGACGCTGGCGACCTGGCCTACAAGGGGGCGTCGAAACTCAATACCGACGGCAAGTGGGAGTACAGCTGGTACCTGTTCCTGCCGCTGGGCATGGCCCTGGACAACCGCAAGAGCGTCGAACTGCTGCACTTCCCGCCGGATTACTCGCTGACCCAGGCCCAGGACTATCTGGAGTCGAAGACCACCGACCGCTGGGCCGAACTGCTGACTGACAACGGCATTCCCAAGGAGCAGACGCCGGGTTACCAGACCATCATCGACATCGCCCCGATCGCCGCACCCGCCAGCGCCGGCAGCACCCTGGAAGGCGTGTACGGCTACTTCACCGATTACCAGACCACCATGGTCAAGCAAGTCAGCGTGACCGCCAAGGGCACGGCCCTGCCGATGGTGGCGTTCGGTGCGCCGGTGCGTAACTGGATCAAGCAGCAGTATGGCGCCACGGTGGCGGTGCTCGGCCTGGCCGAGATCAGCCCGACGACCGGGGTGACGGTACCGGTACTGGGCTCCAACCATCCGAGCTATATCTGGTATGCGGCCGATCCGTCGAACTACAACGGCGACCAGGCCAAGGCCGATGCGGCCGGCCTGAAAGTGATGGGCCAGGACCTGAGCGCGGCCTGCTGGCAGGCGGGCATGGGGCAGAAGCCGGGTAGCGATCCGAAGACCCTGCTCACCCGTTGCACGCAGAACTGGCAGGTGACCAACAAGGAACAGACCTGTGAGCTGTTCTATGTCTCGGTGCGCAACCTGAGCAAGGCCGATGCGCAGAAGAAATGCACCACGACTTCAGTCAAGACCCAGCTCAAGCAACTGCGTGAGCCGGCGCCGAAACCGACCACCGAAGCCCCCCATATCTGATCCTGAAAAGCAGACGGGGGGAGCCAGCTTGCCGGCTCCCCCCGTCTTTCTCTCCTACCGGAACCCGGCAGCCTTGACTCAGGGCGCGCCGACCGGCCGCAGGCGATACTGCGGTGGCAGTTGCTCGAAGCCGCTGATGGTGGTGTCCAGGCTCTTCCAGCGACCATCCTTGATCCCGTAGATGCAGCCATGCACCGACAGGCTCTGCCCGCGATGCCAGGCGTTCTGGACGATGCTGGTGTGGGCGACGTTGGCCACCTGCTGGATCACGTTCAACTCGCACAGGCGGTCGACCTGTTCTTCCTCGGTCGGCAGCTTCGCCAGCGCTTCGCGGTTCTCGTAGTAGAGATCGCGAATGGAGCGCAGCCAGCCATCGATCAGGCCGAACTGGCGGTCCTGCATCGACGCACGCACGCCGCCGCAACCGTAGTGGCCGGTGACCAGGATATGCTTGACCTTGAGCACGTCCACCGCGTACTGGATCACCGACAGGCAGTTGAGGTCGGTGTGCAACACCACGTTGGCCACGTTGCGGTGGACGAACAGATCACCCGGCAACATGCCGACGATCTCGTTGGCCGGTACACGGGCGTCGGAACAGCCGATCCAGAGGAACTCCGGCGTCTGTTGGCGTGCCAGCTTGGCGAAGAACTCCGGGTCCTCTTCCTTGATCGCAGCGGCCCAGCGCTCGTTGTTATCAATCAGGTCTTGTAGTTCGTTCATGCTGTAAAGCCTCGAGATTGATGCACTGTTCTCTGACAACCGACCCGCGCTCGGGGTCACGCCGTCGTTTGCAGCACTCTCGAATCGGGCCGGATCAGTCGACCAGCGTCGCGGCCATCACCAGCGCATCCTCGCGCCCACCGACCGCCGGGTAGTAGTCACGACGACGGCCGACCTCGTTGAAGCCATAGCGCTCGTACAGCCGGTACGCGGTCTGGTTGCTGTCGCGAACCTCCAGGAAACACTCGCGGGCGCCGAGGTCGTAGGCCCGTTTCATCAGCTCTTCGAGCAGCCGCAGGCCAAGGCCACGGCCCTGGTTTTCCGGCTTGACGGTGATGTTCAACAGGTGCGCCTCATCGATGATCACCTGGATCACCCCATGCCCCACCTGCTGGTTGCCCTCGAACATCAGCCACACCTGGTAGGACTTCAGGGCATCGGTGAAGATGCCGCGGGTCCAGGGATGGCTGAACGCCGCGTATTCGATCTTCAGGATTGCATCCAGGTCCGCCTCGGTGGCCAGGCGAAAACTTACCGCATCACTCATCGTTGTGTTTCCAACGCGCCATCAGCCGACGCATGGCTTGCCAGACATCCGCCTTGCGCTGCGGCTCGTCCATCAGTAATTCCAGGCCAGGCAGCGCCCAGGCCGAGCCCAGGCCTTCGACCTGCAGCTCGCGGTTGTAGGATTGGGCATCGACCTCACCGGCGAAACGCACCGCCGGCAGACCGATCAGCCACAGACAGGCGCACTCGGCCTCTTCCAGCCGTGCCTGGACAAAGCCCTGGACGAACTCGCGGGCCGCGTCCGGGCCCTGGTCCAGGTTGCCGCGGGCCAGCAGCGGCCAACGTACCGGCTCGCCGATGATCTGCGGCGCATCCGGCAGGCCGGCGGCACGCAACATGTCCTTGAGCAGCAGGTAGGACGGATCGCGGCTCTGGAACGGCTGGCCGGTCACCAGCTCGACCAGCAGCAGGCAACGCCCGGCCCGCAGCAATTGCAGGGAGAAACGCGGCGGCGGCACCACGGGCGCCTTGACCGGTGCGGGAGTTTCCTCTGCCTCGACCTTTGGCTTGCTTTCGGCACGGGCACTCGCGGACGGCCGCGGCACTTCGATTTTCGGCCGCTCGGCGGGCCTGGCCGACGGTTCCGCGACCTTGCGCACTTCAGGGGCCGGCGCGGTGATTTCGGCCGGTATCTCGACCAGCGGTTCGGGCTCGACAAACAGTTCCGGGCGCGACGGCGCGGCGAACGGCAGTTCGGTGCGGGGCAGCCAGTGGACCACCTGCATGGCGGTCAGATAGGCGCGGCGGCGGGACTCGATCAACAAGGGGCGGCCATCTGTGGATAAGTTCAGGGCGCTGATTCTACCGCCCTTCGGCCAAGATCGCCCGCAGTTGATCGCAATAACCGCGTACCTCTGATCACCCGCGGGTCAACAAGCCGTTTCATGCAGTACAATCTCCCCTTTTAATTTGCCAATCAGTCGGCCATTCCCATGATCGAACCCAAGCGCGTCCTGCGCGCCCTCGCCGAACACTGGGCACTCCTGGAGCCTCTGTGCGAACACTTCGACCAAGGCACCATGAGCCTTGGCGAGCTGCGTCAGCAGTTGGCCGCCCAGCAACTGGAAAGCACGCCCCAGGACATCACCAGCCTGCTGGACGTGTGGATCCGCCTCGACATCCTGGTGCCGGTGGCGAAAAGCCCGAACCGCTTCGAGCTGAACGCGCAGATCCATGATTTCCTGGCCTACCTGCGCCGCGAGCATCGCCTGGGCCTGTGCCTGGAGATCGAAGCCTACCTGCGTCACCTCGAACGCCTGGCCGGCTACATCCAGGATGCCTTCGAGATCCGCGATGGCAACGACCTGGCGCGCCAGTTGCGCCTGCTCGACATGCGCGTGCGCGACGTGCTGAAAAAGCTCGCCAACGACGAACAGGCCCTGGTCGCCGTCGCCGAACGGGCCAAGACCAGCGACCGGCAGATTCCGCTGCGCCAGCGCTATGCCGAGGTCCTGGCGACCTGGGACGAGTACGTCGAGCCGATGATCCAGCTGGTGAACGCCGACGGTGCCTTCGAACAGGGCGTGCGCAAGGTCGAGAACGTCCTGCTGCGCATGCTCGGCGAGCAGCAGCGCCTGGGTCACCTGGTCGATGACGACATGCTGCTGCGCACCCACGCGCGCATCCTGGAAATGCAGACCAGCGCCCAGCTGACCCTGCGTCATGCCCGCGAACTGCTGCTGCCACTGCGTGAAGAAGCCCGCCGGCACAACGCCGTGACCCGTGGCGCGGCGCTGGCACTGTCGGTGATCCGTCGCAAGGGCCTCGACGCCGTGCCGCAGGCGGCGATGCCGATGTTCACCCGACCGCAGAGCACCTTCCTCGGCAGTTCCGGCCAGGTCGAAGCCTATGTCTATGCGCTGGCCCGCTTCGAGGCCAAGCCGTCGCGCTTCCCCAAGGCGCACAAGGCAACCCGCGGCGGCGATTCGCCACGAGCCCCGCGCACGGTCAAGGAAATGCTCGAACGCTGCACCGACGCCCTGCCGATGCCGGACCTGATGAGCTGGCTGCTGGAACAGGAGCCGGACGGCGCCACCGACGAATTGCTCTACTGGTTCTCGCGCCTGTCGCGGGAGAAACGTTTCCAGCGCGAGCGTCTCGAACGCCGCGACTACTACACACAGGAGCACCTGGTCAGCCTACGCTCCTTCGCCCTGCTCTCGCGTGTCGAAGACAGCGCCGAGAATTCCGCGAGCACACCTCATGCATCTTGATCTTTCCGAACTGTCCCAGCTGGCGCCGATCTTTCGCGAGCTGTTCAAGGGTTATCACATCAGCCGCCGCGATCCGGAGCTGTACGCCCAACTGTCGAACTGCCAGGACCAGTACCGCACGCTGTTCAAGGCGCTCGGCTTCGAACTGGTCTGCGATACCCGCGGCTTCTACTACTTCGTCCCGGACAATGCCACGGCGCAGGTGAACAAGACCGCCCAGCGCCTGGCGCTGTTCACCTTCATCCTGGTCGAGCACCTGGCCGACCAGGGCCGCGACCCGATCGCCGTGCTCGACGGCGGCAGTCTCGGCCGTGACGAACTGCCCTCGCTGCTGGAGAAGTACCGCGACCTGTTCGTCCAGGCCGAAGTCACCAGCCAGGAAGAGCTGGAAGAGAAGATCCTGCGCCGCATGAGCCAGCTCGGCTTCGCCCTGGAAGAGCCCGGCCTGTTCCGCTTCCTGCCGCCGATGCACCGCTTCCTCGATGTCTGCCTGTCGGTCCAGCAGGACCGCGACATGGCGGCCAGCCTGCACAGCGTGCTGCCGTTGCCGACGCCGGTGATCGTCGACGAGGACAGCGACGAAAAACTCCTGGAGACCGACGACCCGCTGGACCTCAGCGAATTCGACGAAACCCGGGAAGAAAGTGAAGAAGACGCGCTGGCCCGGGCCATCGCCGACGAGCAGCAGGAGATGGATGCATGAGCCAGGAACGCTACGGCATTCGCCGCTTCGCCCTGTTGAACACCGCCGGCTACAGCCTCGGGCTGTTCCCGCTGGAAAACCCGCTGTCGGTGTACGGGGCGAACAACCTCGGCAAGTCGGCGTCGATCAACGCCCTGCAGTTCCCGATCCTGGCGCGCATGTCGGACATGAGTTTCGGCAAGTACAGCCTGGAGCAGTCGCGCCGCTTCTACTTCGCCAGCGACACCAGCTACATCCTCGTGGAAGTTTCGCTGCCCCACGGCCCGCATGTGATCGGCGTGGTCGGGCGCGGCCCGGGCGGCGGTTTCGGCCACCAGTTCTTCGCCTATGCCGGACAACTGGACCTGGCGCACTACCAGAAGGACGACACCTGCCTGCGCCAGAAGGAGCTGTTCAACAACCTCGAGCGCAACGGCCTGAAGGCCTATGAGCTCAAGCCCGATGAGCTGCGGCGGCTGCTGGTCGGCGGGCACACCTCGATCCCGCTGGACCTGACCCTGATCCCGCTGCGCTCCACCAGCGAGCAGAGCCTGAAGACCTTCCGCGCGCTGTTCATCAACCTGCTGCACATGCGCGAGATCACCGCGGCCAAGCTCAAGCAGCTGTTCCTCGATGCCTTCGAGCACAGCCTGCGCTCCGGCAGCGTCGACTATATCGCCGCCTGCGAGGAAGCGTTCCGCGATGTACGGCGCATGGAGCAGGACTACAACTCGCTGGTCGCCGCCGGTCCGCTGGTGGAGGCGCTGGCCGCCGGGGTACGCCAGCGCGACGTGCTGCGCGGCAAGCTGCACCGCATCTCGCCGCTGCTGGACTCGCTGCTGGGCACCTGGTCGGACTACGCCACAGCGCGCAAGGAAGAACTGGTGATCCAGTCCGAGCACTACCGCCGGGAACAGGACGCCCTGCAGAACGACCAGCGCGGCAGCACCCAGGAACTGATGCGCCTGGAGCGGGAGATCAGCGGTATCCAGCGCTGGCTCGGCGAGTTGTCGGTGCTCAAGCATCGCTTCGCCCTGGTCGACGACGTCAAGGTGCTGGAACAGCAACTGCTGGCCGCCAAGGATGCCCACGACGAACTCGCCGGCGCCCTGGCCCAGTCCCGGCAGTTCAGTGCCGAGGACCTGGAAGAGCGCCTGCGCGATCTGGAAAAACGCCTCAAGTCGGTCAAGCAGCAACTCGATCACGCCGACAACAACAGCTATGCCCGCCTGCGCGAAGAGTTCTCGCAGCAGGACGTCGAGCGCCTGATGCGCCTGTTCAACAGTTCGCTGTTCAGCCTGCCGCTGGGTGAACATGGCATCGCCCTGGATGACGAGGGCGAGTGGGTCAAGTCGCTGGAACTGATCCTCGACGGCTTCAAGGGTGAACGCTTCGTCGCTCCCGGCCTTGCCATCGACCTGTCGCACATCGAACCGCCGGCCTTGCAGGCCCTGGCCGACCGCGCGGCCCTGCGTGACCAGAAGGAGCGCCTGGAAAAGGAACTCAAGCAGCTCAAGACCCAGCAGGCCGTGGCCGCCGACCGGGCAACGAGCAAGTCGCAGACCGAAGCGCTGTACCAGCAGGTGCTGGATGCGCAGAAGGCGCTGGAAGACTTCCGCCGGGCCGAGACATTGTCCGCCGAAGAGCCCGAGAAGCTGGAACAACTGGCGCAGATGGAAGCCGCCCAGGACGAACTCAAGCGTTCCAGCGATGCCTTCACCGAACGCGTCCAGCAACTGTCGGCCAAGCTGCAACTGGTCGGCCGGCAGATCGGCGACATGGAAGCCAAGCAACGCACCCTCGACGATGCCCTGCGTCGTCGGCAGTTGCTGCCGGCGGACCTGCCGTTCGGTACGCCGTTCATGGAGCCGGTCGATGACTCCATGGACAACCTGCTGCCGTTGCTCAACGACTACCAGGACAGCTGGCAGGGCCTGCAGCGGGTCGATGGGCAGATCGAGGCGCTGTATGCCCAGGTCCGCCTCAAGGGCGTGGCCAAGTTCGACAGCGAAGACGACGTCGAGCGCCGCCTGCAACTGCTGATCAACGCCTATGACCATCGCACCGACGAAGCCCTGACCCTGGGCAAGGCCCGTCGCGCCGCGGTCACCGACATCGCCCGGACCCTGCGCAACATCCGCAGCGACTACGACAGCCTCGAGCACCAACTGGCGCTGTTCAACCGCGAGATCAACAAGCGCCAGGTGTCCAACCTGCAGAGCTTCCGCATCGTTCTGGCGCCGAACAAGGAAGCGCTCAAGCACATCGACCAGATCATCCACAGCGCCGGCCAGTACGAGGAAGGCGAGACGCTGTCGGTGTTCGACCTGACCCAGAGCGCCGAGCAGGACAACAAGAACGAAGAGGCCAAGGAATACCTGGCGCGGCTGGTGGCGGCCAACCACAACCAGCTGGGCCTGAAGGACCTGTTCGAACTGGCGTTCGAAATCACCAAGGTCCATGGCCAGCCGGTGATCCACACCGACATCGATGGCGCGGCGTCCAACGGCACCACCATGACCATCAAGGCGCTGACCAACATGTACCTGTTGCTGCACCTGATGGACCGTGACCTGGCCGGTCGCGTGCGCCTGCCGTACTACCTCGACGAGGCGGCGGACATCGACGAGCGCAACCAGGCGGCGCTGCTGGAGACCAGCCTGCAACTGGGCTTCGTGCCGATCCTGGCGAGCGTGAAGCCGCAGGTCTCGGCCCATGTGGCCATCGACCTGGAAGGCGGCAGCGGCCCGAACGGAATCTATATCGACGAAGCGGACTGGAAGTACATTCGTCGCCTGGACCAGGTTCGGGCCACGCTCAACAGCGAGGCTGCGGAGCCGGAGCTGGACGAGGCCTGATTCCACGGGCTGTAAACAAGAACGCCGCGATCATTGGATCGCGGCGTTTTTGTTTGTCCCGGATTCGTGGCTACTTGCCCAGCGGGATCTTCGGCGCCCAGGTCAGCCATTCATCCTCTGACTTGTCGAACAACGCGAAGGTCTGCTGCGGCCGTGCCGCCGCGCCCATCCGTTCGCCATCCGGCGTGGCGAAGGCGATACCGCCCTGGATCAGGGTCTCCAGCGACTCGGTACGCACCGTCGCGCCCTTGAACAGGCTGACATCGAAACCGAACCCGCTGCTGTTCCAGAAGCGGCTGCCAGTGCGCACCAGCGGCGCATAACGCGGCTCGATCAGGATATGGATCAGTACCCGGTCGCCAGTCGCGCCCAGTTCGTAGCCGGTGACCTTGCCCACCGCCACCTCGCGATAGGTCACCGGAACACCCTCCTTCAGCGAACCACGGCGCGGGGCACTCAGGGTCAGGCTCAGGCCGGCCTCGGCCACCTGTGCCTCCGGTGGTTGCTTGAGCGCAACGAAGCTCGTCTGTGCGCCCTGCTTCTTCGTCGCCGGCTGCACCTCGATGTACTGGCCGGTGACCAGGGTTTCCAGGTTGGCGGTCTTGATCAGGCCCAGCTCCGGCTTGACCACCCAGAACTGGCTGCCGACCCGGGCGATCTTCTCCGGCACCTCGGTAATGCGTGCCGACAGCAGTACCGACTGCAGGTCATCGCTGAGGTCGACGCTTTCGATCTTGCCGACATCCAGCCCCTTGAAACGGATCGGCGTACCAGGGCGCAAGCCGTCGGCACGGTCGACCCGGATGGTGATCAGGGTACCCTGCTGCTCGGCCGCCTCGTGGTTGGGGAACAGACGGAAACGTGGAATACGCCGTTTCAGCGGAGCCTTCTCGCGCAGGGTCTCGAAGGCGATCCCGCCGGCGATCAGGGTCTGCAACGACTCGCTCTTGACCTGGATGCCGCCGGTGAGGCCGCCGGTCAGGGTGATGCCGCTGACATTCCAGAAGCGGGTCGAGGCGTTGACCAGGCCCTCGTACTCTTTCTCGATATGGACGCCGATCACCACCTGCTTGCGGTCGCGGGAGAACTGGTAGCTCTGCACCGAACCGACCTTGACCTGCTTGTAGAGAATCGGGCTGCCGACTTCCAGCGAACCGAGGTTGTCGGTGAACAGCACCAGGTGCAGGCCGGGTGAACGCAGGTCGAGCGGTGGCGCCTTGGCCCGTGCCTCGAACTCGCGCTGGGGACGGCCGCCCTTGTCGCCAGGCCGCACAGCAATGTAGTTACCCTTGACCAGCGCTTCCAGGCCGGTGATCCCGGCCAGGGAAATCGACGGCTTGACCACCCAGAACTGCGTGCCCTCCACCAGGTAATCCTCGGCGAGGGGGTCGAGGGTCAGTTCGGCATTGGCGCTGGTCAGGTCGGGATCGATCTTCAGGGTCTTCAGGCTGCCGACCTGGATACCCTTGTACATCACCGGCGTACGGCCGGCCTGCAAGCCTTCGAAATCGCTGAGCTTCACCTTCACCCGGATCCCCGCCTGGGCCGCATCGAAGTCCTCGTAGAGGCGGAACGGCAGGCTCGGGTCGGTGGGCGGGCTGTCCTTGCGGTTTTCCGGCGTGGCGAAGGCGATGCCACCGGCGACGATGCTGGCCAGGGACTCGCTGCGCAACTTCACCCCCGACAGGTTGGCGTCGATACTGATGCCGCTGGCGTTCCAGAAACGCGTGTGCTTGCGCACCAGGCTGGCATAGGCCGGCTCGATGAAAACCTTCAGCTCAACCATGTTCTGGTCCGGCGACAGTGCATAGCTCTTGATCTGGCCGACCTGGATCTGCTTGTAGAACACCGGGCTGCCGCGATTGAGCGAACCCAGCCGGTCAGCCTTGATGGTGATATGCAGGCCGGGCTTGAGGTCCGAGAGCGGCGGCTCCTCGGACAGTGCCTTGAACTTGCGCGCCGGTTCGCCATCACCCGGGCTGACGGCAATGTAGTTGCCCGAGACCAGGGTTTCCAGGCCGGTGATACCGGCCAGGGAGACATTCGGCTTGACCAGCCAGAAGCGGGTGTTGGTGCGCAGGGACGACTCGACGTCCTTGTTCATCTCGATGGTGACGTTCACCCCCTTGGTAGAGCCCTCGGTGTCCAGGGTCAAGGCCTTAACCTTGCCGATCGGCATGCCCTTGTAGACGACTTCGGTCTTGTTGGCCTGGATGCCCTGGCCGCTCTCGAAACGTACCTGGATCTCGATACCGGTCTGGTTGTAGGCCCGCCAGCCGAGCCAGCCGCCGATGATCAGGGCGATCAGTGGCAGAACCCAGATGGCCGACCAGTTCGATGCCGGGCGGGTTTTGGCTTTTGGCAGATCACTCATTGTCGTCGTCCGACTCCGTGTTGTCCCAAATCAGTCGGGGGTCAAAGGTTATTGCAGCAAGCATCGTCAATATCACCACACTGGCGAAGGCCACCGCGCCGAGGTTGGCCTCGACGCTGGCGATTCTGCCGAAGTTGACGATCGCCACCAGGATGGCGATCACGAAAATATCCAACATTGACCAGCGGCCAATGAATTCGATGAAACGGTACATGATGATTCGCTGCCGGGCCGACAGCGGCTGGTGACGCTGTACCGAGAACAGTAGCAGGCCGATGCCCACCAGTTTGAACGTGGGTACCAGAATACTGGCGACAAAAACCACGGCGGCAATCGGAAACATGCCATGTTGCACCAGGGTGATGACGCCGGACATGATGGTGTCCGGGTCGCCCTTGCCCAGGGAGCTGACGGTCATGATCGGCAGCATGTTGGCCGGGATATAGAGAATCGCCGAGGTCAGCAGCAGGGCCCAGGTGCGCATCAGGCTGTTGGGACGGCGCGGATGCACCTGGGCACCGCAGCGGGTGCAAAGCTGCCCGTCGGTATCCGGCTCGTGCCGGTTCAGCTCATGGCATTCCGTGCAGATCAGGATACCTGCATCAATCGCCCGCATGTTCATCCTCTCCCGACAACGCCTGCCAGATCTGATGGGGAGACATCACCACCTCCAGCAGGATCTGCAGCAACAACAGACCGACAAAACAGGCCAGGCCAAGACCCAGGCTCAACTCCGCGAGGTCCGCCAACTTGACGATGGCGACCAGCACGCCCATCAGGTAGACCTCGAGCATGCCCCAATCACGCAGGTGATGGTAAATGCGATAGAGCAGCAGGCCATAGCTGCGGCCGATATCCCAGCGGATGCTCAGCAGCACCGCCAGCTGGCACAGCAGCTTGAGCAGGGGAATGCCCATGCTGCACAGAAACACCACGACGGCGATGCCGGTCATGCCGGTGTGGTGCAGGCCCAGGACGCCGCTCCACACCGTGTCGTCGGAAGTACGCCCCAGAAGATTGAGTTGCATGATGGGCAAAAAGTTCGCCGGGACGTACAGCAGCAGGGCCGCGATCACCAGCGCCAGGCTGCGTTCGACGACATTGTGGCGGTGGGCATAGAGTTCGTACCCACAGCGTGGGCACTGGGCCTTTTCACCCAGGCCGAGCTGGGGCTTGCGCATCAGCAGATCGCACTCGTGGCAAGCCACCAGCTCGTCCAGGGGCAGTTCCGACACCTGAGGGGTGTCAACCGGATCCGGCATAGATAGAGGCTCTGACTCTGTAGGAAATTGAGCCTATTCTAGTGGGCTGGCTCGAAAATAACTGTGCAAATTTGTCGGGGTGCGCCGCGTCGGAGCCCAGAAAAGACAAAACCCCTACCTGCCTGCGCAGATAGGGGTTTTGGAATTTAATCTTGACGATGACCTACTCTCACATGGGGAAACCCCACACTACCATCGGCGATGCATCGTTTCACTTCTGAGTTCGGGATGGGATCAGGTGGTTCCAATGCTCTATGGTCGTCAAGAAATTCGGTAGCCGGCTCGTTGCTTGGACAACGCTCCAGCGAATCGGGTATGTGACAGTCTTTGGTGTTTTGTGCGTGGCAAACTTTCGGTTCACTTCGTCTTCATATACCGCAATCTGCTCATTCGACGCAAATTGCTTGGGTGTTATATGGTCAAGCCTCACGGGCAATTAGTATGGGTTAGCTCAACGCCTCACAGCGCTTACACACCCCACCTATCAACGTCGTAGTCTTCGACGGCCCTTCAGGGAACTCAAGGTTCCAGTGAGATCTCATCTTGAGGCAAGTTTCCCGCTTAGATGCTTTCAGCGGTTATCTTTTCCGAACATAGCTACCCGGCAATGCCACTGGCGTGACAACCGGAACACCAGAGGTTCGTCCACTCCGGTCCTCTCGTACTAGGAGCAGCCCCTCTCAAATCTCAAACGTCCACGGCAGATAGGGACCGAACTGTCTCACGACGTTCTAAACCCAGCTCGCGTACCACTTTAAATGGCGAACAGCCATACCCTTGGGACCGGCTTCAGCCCCAGGATGTGATGAGCCGACATCGAGGTGCCAAACACCGCCGTCGATATGAACTCTTGGGCGGTATCAGCCTGTTATCCCCGGAGTACCTTTTATCCGTTGAGCGATGGCCCTTCCATACAGAACCACCGGATCACTAAGACCTACTTTCGTACCTGCTCGACGTGTCTGTCTCGCAGTCAAGCGCGCTTTTGCCTTTATACTCTGCGACCGATTTCCGACCGGTCTGAGCGCACCTTCGTACTCCTCCGTTACTCTTTAGGAGGAGACCGCCCCAGTCAAACTACCCACCATACACTGTCCTCGATCCGGATAACGGACCTGAGTTAGAACCTCAAAGTTGCCAGGGTGGTATTTCAAGAATGGCTCCACGCAAACTGGCGTTCACGCTTCAAAGCCTCCCACCTATCCTACACAAGCAAATTCAAAGTCCAGTGCAAAGCTATAGTAAAGGTTCACGGGGTCTTTCCGTCTAGCCGCGGATACACTGCATCTTCACAGCGATTTCAATTTCACTGAGTCTCGGGTGGAGACAGCGCCGCCATCGTTACGCCATTCGTGCAGGTCGGAACTTACCCGACAAGGAATTTCGCTACCTTAGGACCGTTATAGTTACGGCCGCCGTTTACCGGGGCTTCGATCAAGAGCTTCGCTTTCGCTAACCCCATCAATTAACCTTCCGGCACCGGGCAGGCGTCACACCCTATACGTCCACTTTCGTGTTTGCAGAGTGCTGTGTTTTTAATAAACAGTCGCAGCGGCCTGGTATCTTCGACCGGCATGGGCTTACGGAGCAAGTCCTTCACCCTCACCGGCGCACCTTCTCCCGAAGTTACGGTGCCATTTTGCCTAGTTCCTTCACCCGAGTTCTCTCAAGCGCCTTGGTATTCTCTACCTAACCACCTGTGTCGGTTTGGGGTACGGTTCCTGGTTATCTGAAGCTTAGAAGCTTTTCTTGGAAGCATGGCATCAACCACTTCGCGTCCTAAAGGACACTCGTCATCAGCTCTCGGCCTTAAGATCCCGGATTTACCTAAGATCTCAGCCTACCACCTTAAACTTGGACAACCAACGCCAAGCTGGCCTAGCCTTCTCCGTCCCTCCATCGCAATAACCAGAAGTACAGGAATATTAACCTGTTTTCCATCGACTACGCTTTTCAGCCTCGCCTTAGGGACCGACTAACCCTGCGTCGATTAACGTTGCGCAGGAAACCTTGGTCTTTCGGCGTGGGTGTTTTTCACACCCATTGTCGTTACTCATGTCAGCATTCGCACTTCTGATACCTCCAGCAAGCTTCTCAACTCACCTTCACAGGCTTACAGAACGCTCCTCTACCGCGTCACTTGCGTGACACCCGTAGCTTCGGTGCATGGTTTGAGCCCCGTTACATCTTCCGCGCAGGCCGACTCGACTAGTGAGCTATTACGCTTTCTTTAAAGGATGGCTGCTTCTAAGCCAACCTCCTAGCTGTCTAAGCCTTCCCACATCGTTTCCCACTTAACCATGACTTTGGGACCTTAGCTGACGGTCTGGGTTGTTTCCCTTTTCACGACGGACGTTAGCACCCGCCGTGTGTCTCCCACGCTCGGCACTTCCAGGTATTCGGAGTTTGCATCGGTTTGGTAAGTCGGGATGACCCCCTAGCCGAAACAGTGCTCTACCCCCTGGAGTGATACGTGAGGCGCTACCTAAATAGCTTTCGAGGAGAACCAGCTATCTCCGAGCTTGATTAGCCTTTCACTCCGATCCACAGGTCATCCGCTAACTTTTCAACGGTAGTCGGTTCGGTCCTCCAGTCAGTGTTACCTAACCTTCAACCTGCCCATGGATAGATCGCCCGGTTTCGGGTCTATACCCAGCGACTAAACGCCCTATTAAGACTCGCTTTCGCTACGCCTCCCCTATTCGGTTAAGCTCGCCACTGAATATAAGTCGCTGACCCATTATACAAAAGGTACGCAGTCACAGAACAAAGTCTGCTCCCACTGCTTGTACGCATACGGTTTCAGGATCTATTTCACTCCCCTCTCCGGGGTTCTTTTCGCCTTTCCCTCACGGTACTAGTTCACTATCGGTCAGTCAGTAGTATTTAGCCTTGGAGGATGGTCCCCCCATATTCAGACAAGGTTTCTCGTGCCCCGTCCTACTCGATTTCATGGCCAAGAGACTTTCGCGTACAGGGCTATCACCCACTATGGCCGCAC
>NZ_AP024344.1:6037500-6300000 GCF_055390395.1 Pseudomonas sp. Tof1
TTGGCGAGCTGTTCGCTCAACCGAGGCGCGCATTCTACAGCAGCCTCATTTGCTGTCAAGTGATTATTTTCAGAAGCTTTCAGAATTTCTTCTTCAACTTCAACCACTTGCGCTTCCGATCTCTCGTTAGCGGGAGGCGAATTCTACAGCGTTACACGCTGCTGTCAACACCTCTTTTACAGCTTCTTCCGTGCTTCGATGATTTGAAGCTGCGCCGCCTGAAACAAGATAACTCGTTGAATCTCAAGGAGTTTTCCGCTCGAACTGCGCCGGAAGTGGGGCGCATTATAGGCCCCTGGGAATGAGCGTCAACCGTTATTTTCAGATTTCGGTCATAAAGGCCAAAACACCCAACCCGCACCACCCACCATCCCTGTAGGAGCCGGGCTTGCCCGCGAATAGGGTTGTCCTGGCGACGCAAGGCTTGAGGGCGTATTCGCGGGCAAGCCCGGCTCCTACAGATTGGAGGGTATGCGCCCTAGAGGGAGGCGGCGTTTTTTGGGGTGAGGCGCGGCATCCGCCGTGCAACCATCGGGATACGCAAAAGCAGGAGCAAGGCACCTATGACGGCATACACCGTCCACTCCTTCAAATCCGCCCTGACGATCCACAACATGTGCAACAATCCCAGCCCGAGGATCACATAGGCCAGGCGGTGCAACTTCTTCCACGCCTTGCCCAGCCGACGCTGGCTATAGCGGTTCGACGTAACGGCAAGCACCAGCAGCCCCAGAAAACCCAGGGCCCCGACAATGATGTAGGGCCGCTTGCTCAACTCCACACCCAATTGCGACCAGTCCAGCCCCAGCACAAAAACCAGGTAGGCCGCCAGGTGCAACACCCCATAAGCAAAACACCACAACCCCAACTGCCGCCGCACCGCTATCCAACCCGTCCAGCCACTCAACTTCTGCAATGGCGTCATCCCCAGGGTCACCAGCAGCAGAATCAACGCCCCCAATCCCAACCGGTCCACCAGCACCTTGCCCGGGTCCGGCCCCAGGGCAAAGATCCAGGCCTGATACAACCAGAGCAACGGCCAGACCATTGCCGCGACAAACACACTCAAACGCCAGAACGGATATCGCATCAGTAGTTCTTCCGCAGATCCATGCCGGCATACAAGGAGGCGACCTCCTCCGAGTAACCATTGAACATCTGCGTCTCCCGCACATTCGGGCTGAACAGTCCGCTGGGCAGGCGCCGCTCCCGGGCCTGAGTCCAGCGCGGATGGTCAACTGTCGGATTGACGTTGGCATAGAAGCCGTACTCATTCGCCGCGATACTCTGCCAGGTGGTCTTCGGCTGTTCCTCCACCAGACTGATGCGCACGATGGACTTGACGCTCTTGAAGCCATATTTCCATGGCACCACCAGACGCAACGGCGCACCGTTCTGATTCGGCAGTTCCCGTCCATACATGCCCACCGCGAGGATCGCCAGCGGATTCATCGCCTCATCCAGGCGCAGCCCCTCCACATAGGGCCAGTCGATCAGGGCAAACCCGGAGCGCTGCCCCGGCATGCTCTTCGGATCCTGCAGAGTCTCAAAACGGATGTATCTGGCCTTCGAAGTCGGCTCGACCTGCCTGAGCAAGGCCGAGATCGGGAAACCGATCCACGGGATGACCATCGACCAGGCCTCGACACAGCGCAGCCGATAGATCCGCTCCTCCAACTGATAGGGCTTCATGAAGTCTTCGAGGGCATAGCGGCCAGGCTTGCCAACCTCGCCATCGATCACCACCGACCACGGCTCGGTCTTCAGCGAACCGGCATTCTGCGCGGGGTCGCCCTTGTCGGTGCCGAACTCGTAGAAGTTGTTGTAGTGCGTCGCGTCCTTGTACGGCGTGATAGCTTCGTCCTTGACCGTTACCGCACCCCAGCGGGTATCCGGCAGCTTGCCGGCAAACCAGGACGGCGCATGGCCTGCCTCGACATCGGCATAGGGCGCCATCTGTTCGGCGCCGGCCCAACCCGGCATGCCAGCGAGCGCCAAGGCAGCCACGGAGCCACCCAACAGGCTGCGACGGGAAAGATAGAGTGCTTCAGGCGTGACCTCCGACTCCCTGGAGTCGGAGGTTCTGGAAAGCTTGATCAGCATGGCGACTCCGCAGTATTGGATGACAGATGCATCAATAGACTACGGAGTCTGGAGGAAATTACATCACTTGCCGTTGTTGTTCCGACGTAAATGCAGCAGGTACTGGATAGGCCCCGACGCCGCATAGGCGAGGAAAATCAGCAACAGGATGCGTGGCGGGTCGCTGAAGACCACGGCAAACACCAGCACCACGGCCAGGATCGCCACGAACGGTACGCGGCCCTTGAGATCCAGCTCCTTGAAACTGTTGTACTTGATGTTGCTGACCATCAGCATTCCAGCCGCCGCCACCAGCAACGCCACCAGGAACGACATCTTCGACCCCTGGATACCGTAGTCGCTGAACGCCCAGACCGTGCCGGCCACCACACCGGCTGCCGCCGGGCTGGCCAGGCCGATGAAGTAACGCTTGTCGGCCGTGCCGACCTGGGTGTTGAAGCGCGCCAGACGCAACGCCGCGCCCGCCACATAAATGAAGGCCACCATCCAGCCGACCTTGCCCATGTCCCCCAGCGCCCAGCCGAAGGCCAGCAGGGCCGGGGCGACGCCAAAGGCGACCATGTCGGACAGCGAGTCATATTCGGCACCGAAGGCGCTCTGGGTATTGGTCATCCGGGCCACACGCCCGTCCAGGCCATCGAGCACCATGGCAACGAAGATCGCGATGGCGGAAAACGCGAAATACTTGCTCGCTCCGGCCGGATCGCCGGCACTGGCGGCGCTTTGCGCACTCATCGCACTGATGATGGCGTAGAAACCGGCGAACAGGTTCGCGGTGGTAAAGAGGTTAGGCAGCAGATAGATACCACGATGCCGGACCTTACGGCCTTCGGCGTCATGCCCTTCTTCGACATGTTCATCGATCGGCAGCAGGCTTTCGGCGTCAGGAGCCTGGTTCGGCTCTTCGGGACGTTCGCTCATGGACAGTACCTTGCAACGGTGAAAAGTGATTCGACAGGGGTTCGCAACCGGCGTTCGGCGGCAAAACGATGCAGCTTTATACCAGAAGCCGCCCCCTAAACGAAAAAACGCGGCCTAGGCCGCGTTTTTCCAGACAGACTCGAACTTAGTTCTTGGTCTTGTCGACGATCTTGTTGGCGCTGATCCAAGGCATCATCGAACGCAGTTGCTCGCCGATGATCTCGATGCCGTGAGCGGCGTTGTTACGACGCTTGGCGGTCATCGATGGGTAGCCGGTGGCACCTTCGGAAATGAACATCTTCGCGTATTCGCCGTCCTGGATGCGCTTCAGAGCGTTGCGCATGGCCTGACGGGATTCGGCGTTGATGACTTCCGGACCGGTCACGTACTCGCCGTACTCGGCGTTGTTGGAGATCGAGTAGTTCATGTTGGCGATACCGCCTTCGTACATGAGGTCAACGATCAGCTTCAGTTCGTGCAGGCACTCGAAGTAAGCCATTTCCGGCGCGTAGCCCGCTTCAACCAGGGTTTCGAAACCGGCCTTGACCAGCTCGACGGTACCGCCGCACAGAACGGCCTGCTCACCGAACAGGTCGGTTTCGGTCTCGTCCTTGAAGGTGGTTTCGATGATGCCGGTACGGCCGCCACCGACGCCAGCAGCGTAGGACAGCGCGACGTTCTTGGCGTTGCCCGAGGCGTCCTGGTAGATAGCGATCAGGTCAGGGATACCGCCGCCCTTGACGAACTCGGAACGTACGGTGTGGCCTGGAGCCTTCGGCGCGATCATGATCACGTCCAGGTCGGCACGTGGAACGACCTGGTTGTAGTGGATCGAGAAGCCGTGGGAGAAGGCCAGGGTAGCGCCCTTCTTGATGTTCGGCTCGATCTCGTTCTTGTACAGCTGGCCCTGGAACTCGTCCGGGGTCAGGATCATGACCAGATCGGCCGCGGCAACGGCGGTGGCAACGTCAGCCACTTTCAGGCCATGGGCCTCGGCCTTGGCAACGGTGGCCGAGCCTTTACGCAGGCCGACGGTCACGTCGACGCCGGAGTCTTTCAGGTTGCAGGCTTGCGCGTGGCCCTGGGAACCGTAACCGATGATGGCGACTTTCTTGCCCTGGATGATCGACAGGTCGCAGTCTTTATCGTAGAAAACTTTCATGAAATACCCCTATATATCCAGGCCATCAGGCCATTCGCTAAATTGATTGAAATCAGATGCTCAGTACTTTGTCGCCACGGGCAATCCCGGTGACGCCACTGCGTACGGTTTCCAGAATCGAGGCCGTCCCGATCGCCTGGATGAAGCTGTCCAGCTTGTCGCTCGTACCGGTCAGTTGCACGGTATAGACGCTGGCGCTGACATCGACGATCTGCCCACGATAGATATCGGTGGTGCGCTTGATCTCGGCGCGCTGGGCGCCGGTGGCCTTGACCTTGACCAGCATCAGCTCGCGCTCGATATGAGCACTTTCCGACAGATCGACCAGTTTGACCACTTCGACCAGCTTGTTCAGGTTCTTGGTGATCTGCTCGATGATCTCGTCATGCCCGACGGTGGTCAGCGTCAGACGCGACAGGGTCGGGTCTTCGGTCGGTGCCACGGTCAGGCTTTCGATGTTGTAGTTGCGCTGCGAGAACAGGCCGACTACACGGGACAGAGCACCCGGTTCGTTTTCCAGAAGCAGGGAAATGATGTGCCGCATGTTAGGTACGCTCCGTCTTGCTCAGCCACATATCGCGCATGGAGCCGTCTTTGATCTGCATCGGGTAGACGTGCTCGCTGGTATCGACCTGGATGTCGAGGAACACCAGGCGATCCTTCATGGCGAACGCTTCTTCCATCTTCGGCTTCAGGTCTTTCAGATCCGTGATACGGATACCGACGTGACCGTAGGCCTCGACCAGCTTGACGAAGTCAGGCAGCGATTCCATGTACGAGTGCGAGTGGCGGCTGCCGTAGCTCATGTCCTGCCACTGGCGGACCATGCCGAGCACACCGTTGTTCAGGTTGACGATCTTCACCGGCAGGCCGTACTGCATGCAGGTGGACAGTTCCTGGATGTTCATCTGGATACTGCCCTCGCCGGTGACACAGGCGACGTCAGAATCCGGGAAGTTCAACTTGATGCCCATGGCCGCCGGGAAGCCGAAGCCCATGGTGCCCAGGCCACCGGAGTTGATCCAGCGGTTGGGCTTGTTGAACTTGTAGTACTGCGCCGCGAACATCTGGTGCTGGCCCACGTCGGAGGTGACGAAGGCATCGCCCTTGGTCACTTCGCACAGGGTCTCGATCACGGTCTGAGGCTTGATGATGCTGCCGTCGCCCTTGTCGTAAGGGAACAGGCCGCGATCGCCGCGCCACTCGTCGATCTGCTTCCACCAGCTGGCAACCGACTCCTTGTTCGGGGTCTCGCCGATTTCCTTGAGGGCTGCAACCATTTCGGTCAGCACGCTCTCCACAGGACCCACGATAGGCACGTCTGCCTTGATGGTCTTGGAGATCGATGCCGGGTCGATATCGACGTGGATGATCTTGGCGTTCGGGCAGAACTTCGGCGCGCCGTTGATGACACGGTCATCGAAACGCGCACCGACGGCCAGGATCACGTCGGCGTGGTGCATGGTCAGGTTGGCGGTGTAGCTGCCGTGCATGCCGAGCATGCCGACGAACTGACGGTCGGTGCCAGGGTAGCCACCCAGGCCCATCAGCGTGTTGGTCACCGGCAGATTGAGCATCTTTGCCAGTTCGGTCAGCGGTGCGGAACCGCCGCCGAGGATCACGCCACCGCCGGAGTAGAGCACCGGACGCTTGGCGGCCAGGAGCATTTCGGCAGCCTTGCGGATCTGGCCGGAATGACCACGGACCGCCGGGCTGTAGGAACGCAGCTTGGCTTTCTTCGGAAAAACGTATTCGAACTTCTCGGCCGGGTTGGTCATGTCTTTCGGGACATCGACAACGACAGGACCAGGACGGCCGGATTGCGCCAGGTAGAACGCCTTCTTCATGACCTCCGGGATTTCCGAGGCGTGCTTGACCATGAAACTGTGCTTCACGATCGGCCGGGAGATACCGATCATGTCGGTTTCCTGGAACGCGTCGGTACCGACCAGGGTGCTCGGCACCTGACCGGAGATGATCACCATCGGAATGGAGTCCATGTAGGCCGTGGCGATACCGGTGATGGCGTTGGTCGCGCCAGGACCGGAAGTCACCAGTACCACGCCGGCCTTGCCGGTGGCACGGGCGTAGCCGTCAGCCATATGGGTAGCGGCCTGCTCGTGACGAACCAGGATGTGGGTTACTTCCGGTTCCTTGAACAGGGCATCGTAGACATGAAGAAGAGCACCACCCGGGTACCCGTAGATATATTTGACGCCTTCGTCACGCAAGAAGCGGACGAGCATCTCACCGCCAGATAAAAGCTCCACGTTGTTCACCTCTAAAACGCCAGAATACCGTCCACAGACACTGGAGACGGGTCTTAATAGGTTTACTTCTCGACAGAGCATGAGCGACGGTGGTCGCCGACTACGTCAGCACTGACTGAGCAAGTATTGGGAGTGCCCCAAGTGTTGCGGGGGTTTCCCACCCAGCGCGAGGTAACGCGTTGCGGGTGTAACAGGTCGGCGCGGATGTGCGCCTCATGATCTGCCGAGTGGGTCTGCTTCTGGCAGTCCCTCTACAGCGGACTTTGGATTGTTCTGATTCGCCTCGCTCAAGTCAAGTCATCTATGCGCTTTCTTCGAACCAAGTGCATGAGAATGCAGCAGAAAACCCTGACACAAGGTATATGCTAGCTTGCTGATTGAACTGCCTGACAAGGAAACCCGATGCGTACGAGCATTCTCACGGCCAGCCTGCTGTTTGCCCTGAGCCCGCTGTGCCTGGCCGCTCCGATCTACAAATGGGTGGACGCCCAGGGCGTGACCCATTTCGACGCAACTCCTCCTCCCGGGCAGTCCGCGACCGTGGTGACCCCGGCGATCAGCCCCAACCCGACCTCGCCGACCAGAGGCGACGTCCCGGCCAGCAGGCCGGTGGGCGACCAGAATGCCGTGGATGCCAAGGTCAGGAAGCAGGTGGCCGAGCAGGAAGCGGCGCGCAAGGTGTTCTGCGAAAAGGCCAGGACCAACCTGGCGCAACTACTGAACGACCCGCGGGTTCGGGAGGAAGTGAACGGGGAATTGCATCGGCTGACCGATGAGGAACGGCAGACACGCCTGATCGAGACGCGCAAGGTGATCGAGGATCACTGCTCCTGAAGGTTCGTGGCGCCCTCTTCGCGGACAGATCCTGCTCCCGCAGTGTCAGCGCCGTTCGCAGGATTCATGCATGGCGCGAGCACCTGTGGTAGCCGGACTCATCCGTGAAGGTGCTCGCTGGTCGAACTAGCTGGACTCGCCGATCAATCGATCGAACTGCGCCAGCAATGCCTGCAACTCCACGCCCTCTCCCGGACGCTGGCCGTAGACCATCTCGGCCATGGCCAGGATGCCCGAAGCGCTGGGCAGCGGCAGATCCTCTTCGAGGATGATCTTCATCCTCGGCAGGAAGATCCATTGCAGCCACTGCTCGAACTCCAGCGTATCGACACTGAACGGCTCGACACTGGACAACGCCTCCTCGCTCGGCGCCTCCTCGTCCCACCACCCCTGGGCACGCAGCTCACGCTCGATCAGCAGCAACTGGTCGGCGATCAACGGAAAGCGGCTATCCATCAGAGATTGACCCTGGCCTTCTGGCGAGCCTGGGCGGCACCGGCGGCGTCACCCTGCTTTTCCCGGGCCTGGGCGATCAGTTCCCAGAGGCTGGCCTGCAGGTCCGGACGACCGTTGGCAAACCCCAGGCCACGCCGTGCCAGTTGCTCGGCCTGCGGCGCATCGCCCTGGGCCATGCGCACCTGGGCCAGGCGATACAGCACTTGCGGCTCACGCGGCGCCACACGCTGGGCGCGCTCCAGGCTCGACGACGCACCGTTCAGGTCGCCGCCGGACTGCTGCTGTTGGGCCGTGGTCAGCAGTGCCAGCACCGGACCATCCAGTTGTTCGTCCGCCGACAGGCCACCGCTGTTGCCGGATGGAATGCCGGTCGGTTGCGACAGGCCGTAGCCGCCCTGGTTGATCGACGACGTCTGGATCGGCGTGCTGTCCACCGGGCCCGGCGTGATCGGACCGGTGGTGGAAGGACCGGGCGTCCACGGCTCACTGCTGATCGGCGCGGACGTCGTCGCCCCACCCCGGGAACCATCACCACCACGCCGGAGTCCTGCGGAACGGCCTGGGCCTGGGCCTGGTTCGGCGCGGCACGGCGGATGGTGGTCTGGCGGAAGCCGCCGTTGGCCGAAATCCGGTCATTGTTGGAGACGGCTGTCCCGGAGTCGACGACCGGGATCGAACCATGGGGCACGCTCGAGCAACCGCCAAGCAAAGCCAGAGCTGTAAAAGCTGGAAACCACCATTTGTTCACTGCAAACCCTCTTCGCTTAATTCAACCAGCCCTTGACCCAATCCATCACTTCGCTGGCCGGCGCGGGCGCCGAGCCACCGCAAGCCGCACCGGGTGCCGGCTCGCTGCCGCGAATATACGGCATCTGTACCGCACCGGGGCAATTGGCATCGGAGCCCTGCCCGGTATGTGGATCGATCCAGGCCTGAACAATGTTATCCGGTTGCGGCATGTCCAGCGGCAGCGGATCGGATTTCTTCATGAAACTGGTCCACACCTGCAGCGCGCCGGTGGCACCGGTGAACGGCGTCTTGCCGTTGTCGTCGCGCCCCAGCCAGACCACGGCCAGCAGGTCCTGGCTGAACCCGGCGAACCAGCTGTCCCGGGAGTCGTTACTGGTACCGGACTTGCCCGCCAGGGTCAGGGTCCGGGCAGGACGTTATAGGCACTGGCCCCGGTCCCCTCGCGCATCACCCGCTGCATCGCCGCCTGGATCAGGTAGATCGAGCCCGGGTCGAAACGCTGCTGGACCTGGAACGGATAACGCTTGAGCGGTTCGCCCTCAGCCGTCAGGACGCTGCGGATACCGCGCATCGGCGTATTGAAACCGCCGTTGGCGAGGGTCTGGTACATGGTCGCCACTTCCATCGGCGTCATGCCGCCGGCCCCCAGCAGAATCGACGGATAGGCCGGGAATTCGCGGGTAATGCCGAGTCGGGCAACCGTCTTGAGCACGTTCGGCACCCCGACTTCCAGGCCGAGGCGCGCCGTCGACAGGTTGTAGGAGTGCGCCAGCCCCTGGTACAGGAAAATCGTGCCATGGGAGCGGCGATCGAAGTTCTGCGGTTTCCAGACCTGCCCGTCCGCGCCTTTCACCGAGAACGCCTCGTCCGACAGCCAACTGGTCAGGGTGTACTGGCTCGGTTTCTCCAGCGCCGTCAGGTAGACCGCCGGCTTGATCAGCGAGCCGATGTTGCGCACGGCATCCAGGGCACGGTTGAAACCGGCGAAACCGGGCTGGCGGCTGCCGATCATGGCCTGGACCTCACCGGTTTCCGGGTTGGTCACCACCATGGCCGCTTCCACATCCTCGGCGCCCTTGCGGGCCCCCAGGCGCTTGAAGGTGTCATTGACCGACGCCTCGGCCTTCATCTGCAGGATCGGGTCGAAGCTGGTGAAGATCCGCAGCCCTTCCTCGGTCAAGTCTTCGTCACGGTAGTCTTCGCGCAACTGGCGCTTGACCAGGTCAAGGAAGCCGGGGAACGAGCTGTCGGCCAGGCTGCCGCGCTTGGTCACACCCAGCGGCATCTTCTTCGCCGCCTCGGCCTGCTCGGTGGTCACCACGCCCTGCTGGGCCAGCAGGTCGAGCACCAGGTTACGCCGCTCCAGTGCCCGGTCCGGATAACGCCGCGGGTTGTAATAGGAAGGGCCCTTGACCATCCCCACCAGCAATGCCACCTGGTGCAGTTTCAGCTCGGCCAGCGGCTGGCTGAAGAAGAACTGGCTGGCCAGGCCGAAACCGTGCACCGCGCGCTGGCCGTCCTGGCCGATGAAGACCTCGTTGAGGTAGGCCTCGAGAATTTCCTGCTTGCTGTAGTGCATCTCCAGCAGCAGGGACATCATGGCCTCGGTGAGCTTGCGGCTCAGGCTGCGTTCGTTGGTCAGGAAGAAGTTCTTCACCAACTGCTGGGTCAGGGTACTGCCGCCCTGGCGCATCTGCCCGGAGGAAGTGTTGACCCAGACCGCCCGGGCGATCGACTTCGGCGAAACCCCGAAGTGGTGATAGAAATCGCGGTCTTCCACGGTGACCAGGGTATCGAGCAGGTAGGGCGGCACCTGGTCGAGCTTGATCAGAATCCGGTCTTCGAGGTTTTTCGGGTACAGGCCGCCGATCAGCAGCGGCTCCAGGCGCACCACCGAGAGTTTCGCGCCGTTGAGCCCGGCCAGCTCCGCCACATAGTCGCCGGAGAAGCGCACCCGTACCGGCTGGGCAGCCTCCATTCCTTCGTAGAACTGGAAGCCACGGGTGTTGAGGTCGACCGTGTTGCCATTGACGGACGCCGCGCCGGGGCCATTGACCACCGACTCACGGCGGTAGCCCAGGGCATCGAGCTCGGTCAGGAAGTCTTCCTTGCTCAGCTTCTGGCCGACGAACAGCTCCAGCGGCCGGGCATAGACCTTGGCCGGAATGGTCCAGCGCTTGCCGGAGAACTTCTCCTGCACCACGGCATCGAGGTAGACGGCAAAGCCGGCCAGCACCACGAGACCGACCAGGCTGAGCTTGAGCGCCCAGCCGAGCCAGGGACGAAGGCCACCGGACGGAGGTTTGGGTTTGGAACGAGGGGATCGGGTACGAGTCATGGGCGCGGATTATACGCACTTTATTCATGATCAACATGTACACCCGGCGGTTTGCACTCCCCACCTTAGCGGCCATAATGACGCCCTTGAATTTCTGACCTCTGAAGGATCGCTCGTGAGCCAGTCCCTGATCGCCGCCCTGCAAAACCCGGCCCTCTACCCGCATCCGGTAGAAGGGTTCCAGCTCATCGAAACCCATATCTCCTGGGTGCTGCTCACCGGCTCCTACGCCTACAAGATCAAGAAGCCGATGAACTTCGGCTTCCTCGACTTCACCGAACTGTCCGCCCGCGGCCACTTCTGCAATGAAGAACTGCGCCTGAACCAGCGCCTAACCGACGATCTGTACCTGGAAGTCCTGCCGATCACCGGCAGCGCCGAGGCGCCACAACTGGGCGGCGACGGCCCGGCTATCGAATACGTGCTGAAAATGCGTCAGTTCCCCCAGAGCCAGTTGCTCAGCACCCTGCAGGCCAACGGTGAGCTGACCACCCGGCATATCGACGAGATGGCCCAGCAGATCGCGCAGTTCCACCTGAACGCCCCGCACGTTCCCCAGGAGCACTACCAGGGCACGCCGGAAGCGGTCATGGACCCTGTCCGCCAGAACTTCGAGCAGATTCGCCCCTTCCTCCAGGACAAGGCCGACCTGCAGCAGCTCGATGCGCTGCAAGCCTGGGCCGAATCCAGCTTCGAGCGCCTCAAGCCGCTGTTCACCCAGCGCAAGGCCGAAGGCTTCATCCGCGAGTGCCACGGCGATATCCACCTGGGCAACGCCACCGTGATCGACGGCAAGGTGGTGATCTTCGACTGCATCGAGTTCAACGAGCCGTTCCGCTTCACCGACGTCTATGCCGACACCGCGTTCCTGGCCATGGACCTGGAAGACCGCGGCCTCAAGAGTCTGGCCCGACGCTTCATCAGCCAGTACCTGGAACTGACCGGCGATTACCAGGGCCTGGAAGTGCTGAACTTCTACAAGGCCTATCGGGCCCTGGTGCGGGCCAAGGTCGCGCTGTTCAGCCTGTCGCCCGAAGCCACCGCCGTGCAGCGCGCGACCACCCTGCGCCAGTACCGCAACTACGCCAACCTGGCGGAAAGCTACAGCACCATTCCATCGCGCTTCCTGGCGATCACCCACGGCGTCTCGGCAGTCGGCAAGAGCCACGTCGCCATGCGCCTGGTCGAGGCGTTGGGCGCGGTACGCCTGCGCTCGGACGTCGAACGCAAGCGCCTGTTCGGCCTCCAGCAGGGCAGCCAGGACGTCGGCGCCGGCATTTACAGCCAGGACGCCAGCGCGCAGACCTACCAGCGCCTGCACGAGATCGCCGACATCATCCTGCGTGCCGGCTTCCCGGTGGTGATCGACGCCACCTACCTCAAGCGCAACCAGCGCGACGCCGCCGCCAAGGTGGCCGAGGCCACCGGGGCGCCGTGCCTGATCATCGATTGCGACGCCCCCCAGGCCGTCATCGAAAGCTGGCTGGCACAACGCCAGGCCGACGCCATCGACCCATCCGATGCGACCCTGGAAGTCATCGCCGCGCAACAGGCTTCCCGCGAAGCACTGGGTGCCGATGAAATTCTCCACACCAAGCGTGTCCAGACCAATGAAAGTGGCAGTCTCGACACACTGATCGCGCAAATTCGCCTGCGTTTGCCTAATCTGTAGAAACTATATTCAGCCGTGAAGCCGCATTCGCTTCACGGCTGAAACATAGTGGCATTATACTGGCGTCATAAATCCAACGGGAGACGCCCCATGAGCCAGCCCAAGCTTCTCGACTCTGCCTTGTATGCCCTGCTGCACAAAGATGATATTGCCGGCTTCAACAAGGCCCGTCCCAAGGACGGCCCGATCGACATGCGCGGTGGTGATTTCCGCGGTCTCGACCTGCGCGAACTGAATGCCGACGGGATCGACTTCACCAACGCCTACTTCCGTTCTGCCGACCTGCGCGGGGTGGACTTCCAGAACTCCCGGCTCGAAGGTGCCAGCGTGGCCCACGCACAGATCTCCGGCGCCTACTTCCCTCCCCAACTGAAGGCTGCGGAAATCCTGATGTCGGTCCAGTTCGGCACGCGGATGCGCTACGAACCGGAATAATCCGTCCGGCAACATCACACTCGTCGAGTCCGGCGCCAGTCGATGCCCCGGACAGCGGCAGGTATCGCTTATCCCTTCCCGGCCCCCGCCTGACCAGGGCGGTTTCGCACTGGCCCTTAGAAGCTTTTGCGCCCAAACCGACCAACGAACCACGCTTTTCCTACTGACCGCTACACTCTTTTCAGGCTTGCCTACTCTCGTCAACGCAGCGTTCGGCCATCGCAAGGAGGCTTGATGAACGATGAACTGCAACATCTGAAAAACCTGGGCAAGACGTCGGCGCAATGGCTGCACGCGGTGGGCATCCACAGCGCATCGGACTTGCGGCGGCTAGGGGCAGTGGACGCCTATCGCGCAGTCAGAACCCGGGGATTCAGAGCCTCGAAAGTGCTGTTGTACGCCATCGAGGGCGCCTTGATGGACATTCACTGGAACGACATCCCGCTGGAACGTAAAGAGGCCTTGAATAAACAACTGGAAGCGATATCGTCACGCCATAAAAATTGATTGTGCAGGTTTGTCATGTATCTACTCGGGGAGCAACCGGCGTACGCCGATGAATTGATCAATCGGCTGCAGAGCATTCCCGCTCGGCTACTGGAGGGCTTGTCTCCCTGTGACGAGGCCGTCGAACTGGAGGAGACTGCCGACCTCTCCGCGCAGTTGGCCGACGACCGGCTCTACCTGATCGAAAGCGGCCTGGTGCATGCCAGGGTCGACGAACGCCCTCTGTTCTACCTGCATGAAGGCGACCTGGTGGGCTTGCGCCAGGGCATCGACTGGCCACGCTGCCTGCTGAGCAGCGATGGTCCGCTGCGCCTGCTGCCCTACCGGCGGCGCGAGGTGTTCCAGCATATCCATGCCGACGAAACCCGCAGCGAAATGCTGCTGCGCTACCTGGTGGGGCACACCGCCCTGCTGTCGGATGCCGTCACCCGCCTCAAGCAGCCGGAATTTCGCAGCAGCAACGGCTTCCAGCAGGTAGCGGCCGGCGAGGTGCTGATCCGCCAGGGCGACGATGCCGATCACGTCTTCATTATTATCGAGGGGCACGCCGAGGCCTTTGTCGACGGCCACAAGGTCGGCGATGTGCCCAAGGATGAGATTTTCGGCGCCATGGCGGTGTTCACCGGCGAGAAACGCAGCGCCACGGTGATCGCCAGCCAGGCCTGCTCGGTCATGCTGATTCCCAAGGACCAGTTCCTCAGCCTGACCCAGAGCAACCCGCGCATTGCCCACAGCCTGATCCAGAGCATGGCGCGCCGCATCGACCTGCTGAACCGGGAAGTCACCCGCCTGAACACGGCCAGGCTGTCCGGTTGAGCCCGCCCAGGGCACGGCGACGGACGGTCGAAAAAAAGCTGTTGACTTAGAAATGAGAATCGTTATGATTATCACAACTGATCGCGAGATCGGTTGGATTTTCTGAAAGGCCCTTGGTTCGGACTCTTCAGATTATCTCCTCATCAGGCTAATCACGGTTATTGACCCGGCTTTTTGCCGGGTCTTTTTTTGTCTGGAACAAGCCCCTGCTCAGTCGCTGCCCGAAGGCTCCGCCGACCACTCCAGGTGCGCCAGCAGTTCGTCCAGCAGCCCCGAAGCCCCCAGACGCAGATGATCGGCGTCGACCCAGCCCGCGCCGAAGCGACTCCTGGCCAGTTCGATGTAGGTACGGGCATCGGCCAGCGTGCGAATACCGCCCGCCGCTTTCAGGCCCACCAGCCCACCACGCTCGGCAATCGCCTCGAGCATGATCCGCACCGCCTGTTCGGTCGCGTTGACCAGCACCTTGCCGGTACTGGTCTTGAGAAAATCGGCACCGGCGGCAATCGCATCCTGGCTGGCCTGACGAATCATCTGCGGGTCGCGCAACTCACCGGTTTCCAGGATCACCTTGAGCCTGGCCCGGCCAGTGCACAGGTCACGGCAGGCCGACACCATGGTCAGCCCCGTCTGCGTGTCGCCCATCAGCAGCGAACGATAGGGATAAACCAGGTCCACCTCGTTCGCGCCGGCCCTGAGCACCGCTTCCGTCTCCGAGACGGCCGAGGCCACGTTCGGCCCGCCATAGGGGAAATTGACCACCGTGGCCACCCGAATTCCCGGCGCGCCCAGGCCATCGAGCGTCTTGCGCGCCAGGGCGACGAAGCGTGGAAAGACACACACCGCGGCCACCGGCCCGAACGGCGTCATGGCCCGCTGACACAGCGAAACGATTCGCTCGGCATCGTCGTCATTGCTCAACGAGGTCAGGTCGAGCAGACCCAGGGCCTGGTGCGCCAACTGCCGATCCGTCTGATTAATCTGCTTCATGTTTGCTCCCACATCCGATCACACCTCCCGGACACAATAAAGGACTCATTCGGCGGAAATCATGGAGAGCCAAAGACAAGGACCCTGACTACACAAGAACAGGAAAAATCTTTGCCCACCCAGGTGTCGGTCCCACAAAAATAAGCCTGTCGACTCATGTCGACAGCATTTGCGAAGCGACCTACATGACGCGGCGATGCGCGCCGCTCAACGGGCGACGATCAATGGGTGCCCGCGCTCGGGATGAGGCAACACCAGCACCTCCAGGCCGAACACCGTCTTGAGCATGTCGGCCTGCAGCACCTCTGCCGGGCTTGCCAAGGCGCGGGGGCAGCCCTGTTCCAGCAATAGCAGGCGATCGCAGTAGCGTGCCGCCAGGTTGAGATCGTGCAGGATGATCAGCACTGCGGCACCGCGGTCGGCGAACTCGCGAATCGCCTGCAGGGTGGTGTGCTGGTGCAGTGGATCGAGCATCGAGGTGGGCTCGTCAAGCAGCAGCGTCTGGCCGCTGTGCCCCGGCCAGAGTTGCGCCAGCACACGGGCCAGGTGTATCCGCTGACGTTCGCCACCGGACAACGCCAGGTAGCTGCGCCCGGCCAGGTGAGTGGCGTCGGCGGCTTGCAGGGCCTCGCTGACGATTTCCCGATCGCGCACCTGCCCGGTCTGGTGTGGCAGGCGCCCCATGCCGACCACCTCTTCGACGCGAAAGGCGAAATCGAGGGTCGAGGTCTGCGGCAGCACCGCCAGGCGCTGTGCCCGCTGCGTGCCCTGCCAGTGGGCCAGGGGCTGCCCACCGAGCCAGACACGCCCCTGGCTCGGTGCCAGTTCGCCGCAGAAGGCGCCGAGCAAGGTGCTCTTGCCGGCGCCGTTCGGGCCGAGCACGCCCAGCAGCTCACCGGGCTTGAGCTCAAGATCGATGTCGGCCAGCACGGTCTTCACGCCGCGACAGACCGTCAGCTTCTGCGCGCGCAGCATCAGGCCCGCCCCCGCAACAGCAGATACAGAAAGAATGGCGCGCCCAGGAATGCCGTGACGATGCCGATCGGCAGTTCCGCCGGCGCCAGCGCCAGACGTGCCACCAGATCGGCGAACAACAGCAGGCAGCCTCCCGCCAGCATCGATGCCGGCAACAGCACCCGGTGATCCGGGCCCGCCAGCAGCCGGACCAGGTGCGGCACCACCAGGCCGATGAAGCCGATCATGCCGGCAGCCGCCACCGCCGCCCCAACGCCCAGGGCCGTGCACAGTACCAATTCGCGCTTGAGCCCTTCGACATCGATGCCCAGGTGGCCGGCCTCCGACTCGCCGAGCAGCAGCGCATTCAGCGCCCTGGCCCGACGCGGCAACCACAGCGCCACGCCTGCGGTGACCAGCAGCAGCGGCCACAAGCGTGCGTAGCTGGCGCCATTGAGGCTGCCCAGGTTCCAGAAGGTCAGGGTACGCAAGGTCGCATCGTCGGCCAGGTAGGTAAAGAGCCCGACCGCCGAGCTGGCCAGGGCGGTCAGGGCAATCCCCGCCAGCAACATGATCGCCACGCTGGTCTGGCCGTTGCGCCGTCCCAGCCGATAGACCAGCGCCGTCACCGCGAGCCCGCCGAGGAAAGCGCAGAGCGACAACAGATAGGGCCCCATCACCTCCGGCACTCCACCGAATGCCGCCCCGCCGACAATCGCAATCGCCGCACCGAGCGCCGCACCGCTGGAAACGCCCACCAGCCCCGGGTCAGCCAACGGGTTGCGGAACAAGCCCTGCATGGCGACACCGGACAGCGCCAGCACCCCACCCACCGCCAGCCCCAGCAAGGTCCGCGGCAG
The DNA here is from genome assembly GCF_055390395.1 of Pseudomonas sp. Tof1. Classification (NCBI taxonomy): domain Bacteria; kingdom Pseudomonadati; phylum Pseudomonadota; class Gammaproteobacteria; order Pseudomonadales; family Pseudomonadaceae; genus Pseudomonas; species Pseudomonas sp. Tof1. The sequence goes on from NZ_AP024344.1 coordinate 6,054,569, forward strand.
GCGGATCTGCCCGAGGATCAGTTCCGCCTGCTCCAGCCCCTCGGCCGGCAACGGCAGGCCCAGCAGGCGCAATGCCGCACGCAGGATATCGGCCAGCGGCAGACTGACCGGCCCCAATGCCAGCGACAACCAGGTTGCCAGCAGACACAGCAGGCCCAGGCCGATGAACAGGGCGCGGGGTTTGACCGGCGCGGTCATGGCGTGGCCGGGGCCTTTGCGTAGAGCTCAGTGGTCAGTTTTTTCAGCGACTCGGGCAACCGCGGACCGAGACCACCCACCAGCAGGGTCGGGTCGAGCTCAAAGAGCCGGCCGGACCTGGCCGCCCGGGTCGAGGCCAGAATCGGGTTTTCCTTCAGCAGCGCCTGGCGGGCAGCCTCACCGGTCAGGCTGCGATCGGCGAATACCAGCACCTCGGGATTCAATCCGGCCAGGGCTTCGACCGAAAACGGCTTGTAGCCAGTGTGGCTCGCCAGGTTATGCCCACCCGCCTGGGTCAACAGCCACTCGGCGGCGGTGCCCTTGCCGGCGACCAGCGGCTTGCCACCGGCGTTGCCGATCAGCAGCAACACTCCTGGCGCCGGCTGCCGGGCCTGGACCTCCCTGAGCCGGGCCTGCTGCCGGTCGAGCTGTTGTCGGAAGCCCTGAAACAGCTCTGCGGCCCGATCCTCATCGCCCAGCAACCGGCCCAGGTGTTGCAGATTGCCTTGCAGGGTCGGCAAGTCCGGCTCGGCAGAGAACAGTTCCACCTGTACCCCGGCTCCGCGGACCTGCGCCAGCACGGGTGGCGGCCCCATCTCCTCGGTGCCGATCAGAATCTGCGGGCGCAGGCTCAGGATGCCTTCGGCCGACAACTGCCGCTGATAACCGATGCTCGGCAACGCCTTGAGGGTTTCGGGGTGCTGGCTGGTGGTGTCGACGCCAACCAGCCGCGCCTGCCCGCCCAGCGCACTGACCCACTCCGACAACGCGCCGCCGGCGCTGACCCAGCGTTGCGGCACCTCATCCGCCAGCGCCGCATGGCTGAGCGATAGCGCGGCTCCCAGTGCAATCAGACGTGAACTCAGGCGCATGGACAGACATCCTTGGAAAGGTGATCGAGCGACAGGCCCAAAGGAAGAAAGGCAGCAGACGCCCCTCAGGCAAACATCTATTTGATAATTATTTGCATTTGACCGTCAACCCGGAACATCTCTTGTCACAGGTTTCTCCCCATACCACCGATTGCCTTATCCTTCTCCCATGAAGGCAAGACCGGCTTGCAAAAGATCGATGAAAGGATCGGGATGAAATTTCTCTGCGCTTCAGACACCCTCGCCAACAATAGCAGCCGCGGCTTCGAGCTGGACGGCAGCGCATTGCTGGCCGTGCGTCGTGACGGTCGGGTGTATGTCTATCGCAATCGCTGCCCGCATCGCGGCATTGCCCTGGAGTGGCAGCCCGACCAGTTTCTGGATGCCAGCGCCAGCCTGATCCAGTGCGCCACCCACGGCGCCCTGTTCCTGATCGAAAGCGGCGAATGCGTGGCCGGGCCCTGCACCGGGCAATCGCTGACGGCGCTGGACTGCCGGGAAGACGCCGAGGGCGTCTGGGTCCGCGCCTAGAACAGCACCGGCAGGCGCCGATCCACGCGGATTTCCTCGGCACTGAGGCTGACCCCATAGGCAAGCACCTCGACGCCCGCCGCCACCGCCTCCCGCAGTGCCTGGGCGTAGGCCGGGTCGATTTCCCGGGCCGGACGCACCGCCTCGATCCCCGTCAGGTTCACGCAGTACAGTTGCACCGCCCGCACGCCCTCGCGCGCCAGGGTGGCCAATTCACGCAGGTGCTTGGCCCCGCGCTGGGTCACCGCATCCGGAAACGCCGCCACCGCGCTGTCGTCAAACCCGAGGGTGACGCTTTTCACCTCGACGAACGCCGGCCCCGCCGGATAGTCCAGGCGAAAATCGATCCGGCTGTTTTCCTGGCCGTAGGCGACCTCGCGCTTCAACCCGGTGAAGCCGGCAAGCTCGCTGATCAGCCCGGCACGCAGGGCCTCCTCGATCAACGGATTGGCCCGCGCGGTGTTGATGCACGCCAGCCGGCCCTGGGGCGTCTCGCCGATTTCCCAGGTGCCGGGCAGCTTGCGCCTCGGATCGTTGGAGCGGCTGAACCAGACCAGCCCACCTTCGACCATGCAATTGAGCATTGAGCCGGTGTTCGGGCAGTGGATGGTCAGCAATTCACCGCTGACGGTCTCGATGTCCGCCAGGAAGCGCTTGTAGCGCCTGATCAGCCGCCCCTCTTCGAGTGCAGGAGAAAAACGCATCAGCCTTGCCAGCTCCGCAGGCCACGGGCAATCCGCTCCACCGCTTCCTGCAGGCGCGGCAGGCTCTGGGTGTAGGCGAACCGCACATGCCGGCTGGCCAGGTGATGACCGAAATCCAGGCCCGGGGTGAACGCCACGTGCTCGGTCTCCAGGAAATGTTTGCAGAACGCGAAGGCATCACCGCCGAACGCGCTGACATCCGCGTAGAGGTAGAACGCCCCTTCAGGCTCCACCGCGATGCCGAAACCCAACTCGCGCAACGCCGGCAGGAGGAAGTCCCGGCGACGGGCGAACTCGGCCCGACGCTCCTCGAGAATGCTCAGGGTCTGCGGTTCGAAACACGCCAGGGCAGCATGCTGGGCCATGCTCGGAGCGCTGATGTAGAGGTTCTGGGCCAGTTTCTCCAACTCGGCCACGGCTTGCGGCGGCGCCACCAGCCAACCCAGGCGCCAACCGGTCATGCCGAAATATTTGGAAAAGCTATTCAGGACAAAGGCACCGTCGTCGACTTCCAGCACGCTGGCGGCGTCGCAGCCATAGGTCAGCCCATGGTAGATCTCGTCGACCACCAGGTGACCGCCATGGGCCGTGACCGCTTTCGACAGCCCCGCCAACTCGTCACGGCTCAGCAGGGTTCCGGTCGGGTTCGCCGGGGAAGCGACCAGGGCGCCGACGCTGTCAGGGTTCCAGTGCCGGTCCACCAGTTCGGCGGTCAGCTGGTAGCGGACATCCGGCCCCACCGGCACCAACTGGGCGGCACCTTCCACCAGGCGCAGGAAGTGGCGATTGCACGGGTAACCCGGATCGGCCAGCAGCCAGTGCTTGCCCGGGTCGACCAGCAGGCTGCTGGCCAGCAGCAGCGCCCCGGAGCCGCCGGGAGTGACCAGGATGCGCTGCGGATCGATGTCCAGGCCGTAGCGCTGCCGGTAGAACCCGGCGATCGCCTCGCGCAGTTGCGGCAGGCCGCGGGCGGCGGTGTAGCTGGTCTTGCCCGCCGCCAGGGCCGCCTGGCCGGCCCGGATGATCGGCTCGGCGGTGGTGAAATCCGGCTCACCGATTTCCAGATGGATCACGTCGTGCCCGGCGGCCTGCAGCTCGTTGGCGCGCGCCAGCAGGGCCATCACGTGGAACGGTTCGATCGCGCGACTGCGCGCACTGTAGAGCTGAGCCATTGGCCTTCCTTGCATTCGGGTGGGCAAAATCGCTTTGGGCAAAGCCTGATCTTACCCGAGCGCAGCCCGCCGGGAACCTTTAAAAGATCGCCGAAGTCCATGAATACCGGTAACGAAGCATTCCGACATCATGGCCAGGATTGACTAAAATGAATGATCAGTGATCCCTTCCCGCCAGGCTCGACAACCGGGAGTAGCGCGCCCCGATTTGATCTGGTAAGTTCGCCCGCTTGCAGCCGCAGGGCCGGCAGGTGTCGGTAACGTTTCAATCCTGCGCAATGGATTAGAAGAGTAGAGGCGGTCCATTACATGCCCACCCAAGCAAAGCAGCAAAACATCCAGTCGATCAGCGGCTTCGAACCCTACGTTGAAAGCCAGGGCGAGGAGTACATGGGTGAGCCCATGCGCAAGCACTTCACCAAGATCCTGCAGAAGTGGAAGCAGGACCTGATGCAGGAAGTCGACCGCACCGTTGATCACATGAAAGATGAAGCAGCCAACTTTCCTGATCCCGCCGACCGAGCCAGCCAGGAAGAGGAATTCAGCCTCGAACTGCGCGCCCGCGACCGCGAACGCAAACTGATCAAGAAGATCGACAAGACCCTGCAGCTCATCGAGGACGAAGAGTACGGCTGGTGCGAATCCTGTGGCGTCGAGATCGGTATCCGCCGTCTGGAAGCCCGTCCGACCGCCGACATGTGCGTCGACTGCAAGACCCTTGCAGAAATCAAGGAAAAACAGGTCGGCAAGTAAACGTCGCCGGACTGAACGAACGGAGCGTGCGAACGCTCCGTTTTCGTTTCTGCGTCTACTGGCACCACCCGCGGACTCTCCAGTACCCTGCCCGTCATGACTGCCCTTACCGCTTCTCCCGCCTACATCGGGCGCTTCGCCCCGACGCCCAGTGGGCACCTGCACTTCGGCTCGCTGGTCGCGGCGCTGGCCTCCTACCTGGACGCCCGCGCGGTCGGCGGCCGCTGGCTGCTGCGCATGGAAGACCTCGACCCTCCGCGGGAAGAGCCCGGTGCCCAGGCGGCGATTCTCGAAGCCCTGGAGCGCTACGGTTTCGAGTGGGACGGCGAACTGATCCGCCAGAGCGAGCGCCATGACGCCTACGCCCAGGTGCTCGAACGCCTGTTCAGCCAGGGCCTGGCCTACGCCTGCACCTGCTCGCGCAGGGAACTGGAGGCCTACCACGGCATCTACCCGGGCCTGTGCCGCAACCTCGGCCATGCCCGCGAGAACGCCGCCATCCGCCTGCGGGTCCCGGAACTCGGCTACAGCTTCCAGGACCGGGTCCAGGGCGAGTTCCGCCAGCACCTGGGCCGCGAGGCCGGCGACTTCGTGATCCGCCGCCGCGACGGCCTCTACGCCTACCAACTGGCGGTGGTCCTCGACGACGCCTGGCAGGGTGTCACCGATATCGTGCGCGGTGCCGACCTGCTCGACTCGACGCCGCGCCAGCTCTACCTGCAGGAACTGCTCGGGTTGCCGCAACCGCGCTACCTGCATGTGCCGCTGATCATCCAGCCCAATGGCAACAAGCTCGGCAAGTCCTACCGTTCACCGCCGCTGACCGGCGACCAGGCCACCCCCTTGCTGCTGCGTGCCCTGCGCACCCTGGGCCAGCAACCACCGGCCGAACTGCAACAGGCCACCCCGCGGGAAGTGCTCGACTGGGGAATTGGCCATTGGGATGCCACACTGATTCCCAGGGTCGCGACCCTGGCCGAGGCGCAATTGCACTGACGCCCCTTGCAGGTTGGCGCCCATCCGTTACCATCGCCGCACGTTTTCGGGCACGTCACAAAAAAGAGAGGCCAGGATGTACATCTATCGTTTGGTCCTGCTCCTGGTCGTCGGGATCTACCTGTTCTCGCCAGCGATCATGGATTGGTGGATCGACGCGACAGGCGCCTGGTATCGGCCTTACCTGCTCTGGCTGATCCTGATCGTCGTGACCTTCATCCTGCAGAGCCAAAAAGATGCCGATGAGCTTTAGCCTGACCCAGATGTTGCTGGTCAGCGCCGCGTACCTGCTGGCGCTGTTCGGCGTGGCCTGGATCAGTGAACGGGGCGTGATCCCGCGCTCGATCATTCGCCACCCGCTGACCTACACCCTGTCGCTGGGCGTCTACGCCAGTGCCTGGGCGTTCTATGGCACGGTGGGCCTGGCCTACCAGTACGGCTACGGCTTCCTCTCCAGCTACCTCGGCGTCTCCGGCGCGTTCCTGCTGGCGCCGGTGCTGCTCTACCCGATCCTGAAGATTACCCGCACCTACCAGTTGTCCTCGCTGGCCGACCTGTTTGCCTTTCGCTTTCGCAGCACCTGGGCCGGGGCGCTGACCACAGTGTTCATGCTGGTCGGCGTCTTGCCGCTGCTGGCCCTGCAGATCCAGGCGGTGGCCGACTCCATCGGCATCCTCACCCGCGAGCCGGTGCAGCACCGCGTGGCCCTGAGCTTCTGCGCACTGGTCACGCTGTTCACCATCTTCTTCGGCTCGCGGCACATCGCCACCCGGGAAAAACACCAGGGCCTGGTGTTCGCGATCGCCTTCGAGTCGGTGATCAAGCTGGTGGCCATCGGCGGGGTCGGCCTCTACGCCCTCTATGGCGTATTCGACGGCCCGCAGCAACTGGAGCTGTGGCTGCTGCAGAACCAGACCGCCCTCGCCGCCCTGCACACGCCGCTGCAGGAAGGCCCCTGGCGCACCCTGCTGCTGGTGTTCTTCGCCTCAGCCATCGTCATGCCGCACATGTATCACATGGCCTTCACCGAGAACCTCAACCCGCGCTCGCTGGTCAGCGCCAGTTGGGGCCTGCCGCTGTTCCTGCTGCTGATGAGCCTGGCGGTGCCGCTGATTCTCTGGGCCGGCCTGAAGCTCGGCGCCACCACCAACCCGGAATACTTCACCCTCGGCATCGGCATCGCCGCCAACAACCCGGCCCTGGCCCTGCTGGCCTATGTCGGCGGACTCTCGGCGGCCACCGGGCTGATCATCGTCACCACCCTGGCCCTCTCCGGCATGGCCCTCAACCACCTGGTGCTGCCGCTCTACCAGCCACCGGCCGAAGGCAATATCTACCGCTGGCTGAAGTGGACCCGCCGTGCCCTGATCGTCGCGATCATCATGGCCGGCTACGGCTTCTACCTGCTGCTGGGCGCCGAGCAGGACCTGGCCAACCTGGGCATCGTCGCCTTCGTCGCCACCCTGCAGTTCCTGCCCGGCGTGCTCTCGGTGCTGTACTGGCCGACCGCCAATCGCCGCGGCTTCATCGCCGGCCTGCTGGCCGGGGTGCTGGTGTGGGTGGTGACCATGATGTTGCCGTTGATCGGCAATCTGCAGGGTTTCTATATTCCATTGCTGAACATGATCTACGTGCTGGACGACACCAGTTGGCATATGGCGGCCATTGCCTCGCTGGCGGCCAACGTGCTGATGTTCACCCTGGTCTCCCTGTTCAGCAACGCCAGCGCCGAGGAAGCCAGTGCCGCCGAGGCCTGCGCGGTCGACAACGTCCGCCGCCCGCAACGCCGCGAACTGCATGCCGCCTCGCCCCAGGAGTTCGCCACGCAACTGGCCAAGCCGCTGGGGGCCAAGGCTGCGCAGAAGGAAGTCGAGCAGGCCCTGCGTGATCTCTACCTGCCCTTCGACGAACGCCGCCCCTACGCCCTGCGCCGCCTGCGCGACCGCATCGAGGCCAACCTCTCCGGCCTGATGGGGCCGAGCGTGGCCCAGGACATGGTCGAGACCTTCCTGCCCTACAAGGCCGGCGGCGAAAGCTACGTGACCGAGGATATCCACTTCATCGAGAGCCGCCTCGAGGATTACCACTCGCGCCTGACCGGCCTCGCCGCCGAACTCGATGCCCTGCGCCGCTACCACCGCCAGACCCTGCAGGAACTGCCGATGGGCGTCTGCTCGCTGGCCAAGGACCAGGAAATCCTCATGTGGAACAGGGCCATGGAAGAACTGACCGGCGTCGCCGCGCAACGGGTGGTCGGCTCGCGTCTGCCGACCCTGGGTGAACCGTGGCGAGAATTATTACAAGGTTTTATCGACCTGCCGGACGAACACCTGCACAAGCAGCGCCTGGCCCTCGACGGCCAGACCCGCTGGCTGAACCTGCACAAGGCGGCGATCGACGAACCGCTGGCCCCCGGCAACAGCGGGCTGGTGCTGCTGGTCGAGGACCTGACCGAAACGCAGATGCTCGAGGACAAGCTGGTGCACTCCGAGCGCCTGGCGAGCATCGGCCGCCTGGCGGCCGGGGTCGCCCATGAAATCGGCAACCCGATCACCGGTATCGCCTGCCTGGCGCAGAACCTGCGCGAGGAGCGCGAGGAAGATGGCGAGATCACCGAAATCAGCGGGCAGATCCTCGAACAGACCAAGCGCGTATCGCGCATCGTCCAGTCGCTGATGAGCTTCGCCCATGCCGGCAGCCACCAGCACAACGACGAAGCGGTGTGCCTGGCCGAGGTCGCGCAGGATGCCATTGGTCTGCTGGCCCTGAACCGGCGCAATTTCGAAGTACAGTTCTTCAACCTCTGCGACCCGGACCATTACGTCGAGGGCGACCCGCAGCGCCTGGCGCAAGTGCTGATCAACCTGCTGTCCAACGCCCGTGACGCGTCGCCCGCCGGCAGCGCGGTACGGGTCAAGAGCGAGGCCTTCGAACATACCGTCGATCTGATCGTCGAAGATGAAGGCAGTGGTATTCCGAAGAACATCATGGACCGATTGTTCGAACCCTTCTTCACCACCAAGGATCCTGGCGAAGGTACCGGACTGGGCCTTGCACTGGTCTATTCCATCGTTGAAGAGCATTATGGACAAATCACCATCGACAGCCCGGCTGACACCGAAAGCCAACGTGGCACCCGTATCCGGATAACCCTGCCCCGTCATGTCGAAGCGACGTCCGCTGTGAACTGAGACCGTCGAGAGAACCGAATCAATGCCGCACATTTTGATCGTCGAAGACGAAACCATCATCCGCTCCGCGCTGCGCCGCCTGCTGGAGCGCAATCAGTACCAGGTCAGCGAGGCCGGCTCGGTACAGGAAGCCCAGGAACGCTTCAGCATCCCCTCGTTCGACCTGATCGTCAGCGACCTGCGCCTGCCCGGCGCACCGGGCACCGAACTGATCAAGCTCGGCCAGGGCACCCCGGTACTGATCATGACCAGCTACGCAAGCCTGCGCTCGGCCGTCGATTCGATGAAGATGGGCGCGGTGGACTACATCGCCAAGCCGTTCGACCACGACGAAATGCTGCAGGCCGTCGCGCGCATCCTGCGTGATCGCCAGAACGGCCAGGCCGCCCCCGCCGAGCGCAGTGCGCCCAAGAGTGGCGGCGCGGCGGAGAAATCCCTGGGCGGCAACAGCAACGGCGAGATCGGCATCATCGGCTCCTGCCCGCCGATGCAGGACCTCTACGGCAAGATCCGCAAGGTCGCGCCCACCGACTCCAACGTGCTGATCCAGGGCGAGTCGGGCACCGGCAAGGAGCTGGTGGCCCGCGCCCTGCACAACCTGTCCAAGCGGGCCAAGGCGCCGATGATCTCGGTCAACTGCGCGGCCATTCCGGAAACCCTGATCGAGTCCGAGCTGTTCGGCCACGAGAAAGGCGCATTCACCGGTGCCAGCGCCGGTCGCGCCGGCCTGGTGGAGGCTGCCGACGGCGGCACGCTGTTCCTCGACGAGATCGGCGAATTGCCACTGGAGGCCCAGGCCCGCCTGTTGCGCGTACTGCAGGAAGGCGAGATCCGCCGGGTCGGCTCGGTGCAGTCGCAGAAGGTCGATGTGCGCCTGATCGCCGCGACCCACCGCGACCTCAAGAGCCTGGCCAAGATCGGCCAGTTCCGCGAAGACCTGTATTACCGCCTGCACGTGATTGCACTGAAGTTGCCGGCCCTGCGCGAACGCGGTGCAGACGTCAACGAGATCGCCAACGCCTTCCTCGCCCGCCAGAGCGCGCGGATCGGCCGCAACGACCTCAAGTTCGCCGCGGACGCCGAACAGGCCATCCGCCACTATTCCTGGCCGGGTAACGTCCGGGAACTGGAGAACGCGGTCGAGCGCGCGGTGATCCTCTGCGAGAACCCGGAAATCTCCGCCGACCTGCTGGGCATCGACATCGAGCTGGGCGACCTGGAGGAAGAGGAATTCATCGGTCTCACGCCGGCGCCGAGCAACCCGGCCAATACCAGTCATGAGCCGACCGAGGACCTGTCGCTGGAAGACTACTTCCAGCACTTCGTCCTCGAGCACCAGGACCACATGACCGAGACCGAGTTGGCGCGCAAGCTCGGGGTCAGCCGCAAGTGCCTGTGGGAGCGCCGCCAGCGCCTGGGCATTCCACGGCGTAAAACCGGAGCGACCAGCGAAAGCTGAGTGGGGAGCCAGCCCCACAGGTAACACCCTCCTCTGTGAAAAAACTGTTACCTCAGATTTTTCACGTAACAAAAGCCGGGTCTATCGGTAACGAAAGCCCGGCTTTTTTTCGGCCATGAAAAACTGGAAAACCCTCGAAACCCCCGGTTTTGCTGGGGTTTACAAAAGTTGGCACGGCACCTGCTATATATCTGGCACAAGAACAATAACAAGCAACGTACAAGACAATAAAAATAAGACGAATCGACTCACGCATAACAAAAACAACACGGCGGAGGCGCAGCTAACTGATTCTTTTGGAGAGGCGTTGTATTTGGGGCTTGCCCCACGACCAGGCCGAGAACAACAAAAACTGCACTTGACGCAGAGCCTGAACTGGTTGGATCCACGGATCACCACAACACAGCGACCAAAACAATCCGTTTGCTCTTATCTCCCGATTGGGAGATGTCACAGGCAAGAAGACCTGCGACACAGGGCAATCACAAAAACAAGAAGCCCGCGACCATAATAAAAAGAGCACACAACTACTTCTGGGGAGCCTCGAGCTCCCCTTGTAGTTTCCGCAACATCCTTCCCGCCCCTGTTTCAGCCCCGCGCCACAAGGCCTCAAGCCACCTTGGGCTCTCGTCCCGCAGCGTCCTACACCATCCCTCGACTAAATGCTAGAATCCCCGCCCATCATGCGGCCATTATCCGTGCTCGCCGAATATTCCTTCAAACAGTGCATCCCATGCTGAAGAAGCTGTTCCAGTCATTCCGTTCTCCCTTGCGTCGAACGCAACACAAGCGCAGTACCCCTGAAGTGCTCAACAGCAGCCAGCATTCGCTGCAAAAGGCCCAATTCAGCCGGTATGCGGTGAATATCGTCGAACGCCTGCAGAACGCCGGCTACCAGGCCTACCTGGTCGGCGGATGCGTGCGCGACATGCTGCTGGGTATCACGCCCAAGGACTTCGACGTCGCCACCAGCGCCACGCCGGAACAGATCCGTGCCGAGTTTCGCAACGCCCGTATCATCGGACGCCGGTTCAAGCTGGTGCACATTCATTTCGGCCGGGAAATCATCGAGGTCGCGACCTTCCGCGCCAACCATCCGCAGGATGAAGACGAGGAAGACAGCAACCAGTCCTCCCGCAACGAAAGCGGGCGCATCCTGCGCGACAACGTCTACGGCACCCTCGAAGACGACGCCCAGCGCCGTGACTTCACGATCAATGCCCTGTACTACGACCCGGTCAGCGAGCGCATCCTCGACTACGCCAATGGCGTGCACGATATCCGCAACCGACTGATCCGCCTGATCGGCGACCCGATCCGCCGCTACCAGGAAGACCCGGTACGGATGCTGCGGGCCGTACGTTTCGCCGCCAAGCTCGACTTCGGCATCGAACGCCATACCGTCACCCCGATCCGCGACCTGGCGCCGCTGCTGCGCGAGATCCCGTCGGCGCGGCTGTTCGAGGAGGTACTCAAGCTGTTCCTCTCCGGCCATGCCGCCGACACCTTCGAGATGCTGGTCGACCTGAACCTGTTCGAGCCCCTGTTCCCGGCCAGTTTCGAGGCGCTGGAAAACAATCCGACCTACACCCACACACTGATCAGCCAGGCGCTGATCAACACCGACCTGCGCATCAAGCAGAACAAGCCGGTGACCCCGGCGTTCCTGTTCGCCGCGCTGCTGTGGCCGGCCCTGCCGGCGCGGGTGCTGCGCCTGCAATCACGCGGCATGCCGCCGATTCCGGCGATGCAGGAAGCCGCCCACGAACTGATCAGCGAACAGTGCCAGCGCATTGCGATCCCCAAGCGGTTCACCCTGCCGATCCGCGAGATCTGGGACATGCAGGAACGCCTGCCACGTCGCAGCGGCAAGCGCGCCGACCAGTTGCTGGACAACCCGCGCTTCCGCGCCGGCTACGACTTCCTGCTCCTGCGCGAAACCGCCGGCGAGCAGACCGATGGCCTGGGCGACTGGTGGACCGACTATCAGGACGCCACCGATGCCGGCCGCCGCGACATGATCCGCGACCTCAGCGGCAAGGAAGAGAGCAGCGGTGCGCCCCGCAAGCGGCGGCGCAGCAGCGCCGGCAAACGCAAGCGCACCGCCGGTTCGGAAGAGTGACGTGATGGAACGCATCTACATCGGCCTGGGCAGCAACCTGGCGGACCCGGCGGAGCAATTGCGCAACGCGGTACAGGCCCTGGCCCAACTGCCGGACAGCGAACTGGCCGGCGTTTCCGCGTTCTACCAGAGCGACTCGCTGCTTCCCGGCCAACCGCGCTACACCAACGCGGTCGCGGCCCTCGACAGCCGCCTGGCGCCCCTGGACCTGCTCGACGCCCTGCAGCGCATCGAACTCGACCAGGGCCGCGAGCGCCACGAGCGCTGGGGCCCGCGCACGCTGGACCTGGACATCCTGCTGTTCGGTGACCGCCTGATCGACGAACCGCGGCTGAAAGTCCCGCACTACCACATGCAGGCGCGCCCGTTCGTGCTGTATCCGTTGGCGGAACTGGCTCCGGCCGACCTGCAACTGGCCGATGGCCGCAGCCTGCAGAACCTGCTCGCCGAATGCCCGTTCGTCGGCCTGGAGCGCCTGGCCCAGTAATCCCCCTCCCTGTAGTAGCCGGGCTTGCCCGCGAACCGCCAAGGGCGGCCATCCGCCGAGATGTTCGCAGCCTGCCCAGGCATGGGCGGCGCCAGCGAGGGGCCTTCGCGGGCAAGCCCGGCTCCTACAGGCCGCGTTTCAACCAGCACCACGAATTTCATCAACACAGGGTTGCGTTTTTTTTTCGGCAACACTGCTGAATCGCATCAGTCAGAGCGGTAACACTTGTGCCGTAACATCGCGGTAACACACACGATTGACTTCCCCAGTCCTCCTCACGACTATAGGCGTCCCATTGCCGCCCCTGCGGCGTTAAAGGGCGCAATCCAGGCTTTATAAGCACGACAGAAGAACGTGCGCCTGTATAAATGACGAATCACGCGCGTTACTCGCAGTAATTTGCACGGCGCCTGAAGAGGACTTTTTCATGCCAGACATTACCCTGACCACCTTGCAAGGCCTCAAGCAGAAAGGTGAGAAAATCACCATGCTGACCTGCTATGACGCCACCTTCGCCCATGCCAGCTGTGAAGCCGGTGTCGAGGTGCTGCTGATTGGCGATTCGCTGGGCATGGTTTCCCAAGGGCATGACAGCACACTGCCAGTGACGGTGGCCGAAGTCGCCTACCACACCGCCAGCGTCAAGCGCGGCAACCAGGGCGCCTTCATCGTCGCCGACCTGCCGTTCATGGCCTACGCCACCGTCGAACAGACCCTGCACAACAGTGCCCAACTGATGCAGGCCGGCGCCAACATGGTCAAGGTCGAGGGCGCCGCCTGGCTGGCCGAGTCCATTCGCCTGCTGGCCGAGCGCGGAGTGCCGGTGTGTGCGCACATGGGGCTGACCCCGCAGTCGGTGAACATCTTCGGCGGCTACAAGGTCCAGGGCCGCGGCGAAGCCCAGGCGCGACAGATGCGCGCCGACGCCATTGCCCTGGAACAGGCCGGCGCCGCGATGATCCTGCTCGAATGCGTACCGAGCGACCTCGCCGCGGAAATCACCCAGGCGGTCAAGGTACCGGTCATCGGCATCGGTGCCGGCAGTGCGACCGACGGCCAGGTGCTGGTGCTGCACGATATGCTCGGCCTTTCCATCAGCGGCCGCGTGCCCAAGTTCGTCAAGAACTTCATGGCCGGCCAGACCAGCATCCAGGCCGCCATCGGCGCCTACGTGAGCGAAGTCAAGGCAGTCACCTTCCCTGGAACCGAACACGGGTTTTCGGCATGAACACAGTAAAGACCGTCCGTGAACTGCGGGCCGCCGTCGCGCGCGCCCGCAGCGAAGGCAAACGCATCGGCTTCGTGCCGACCATGGGCAACCTGCACGCCGGCCACGCCGCGCTGGTGACCAAGGCCGCACAACGGGTGGACTTCGTGGTGGCGAGCATCTTCGTCAACCCGCTGCAGTTCGGCGCCAACGAAGACCTCGACAAGTACCCGCGCACCCTCGCCGCCGACCAGGAAAAACTGCTGGAAGCCGGCTGCCACCTGCTGTTCGCGCCAACGGTGGAAGAGATGTACCCCGACGGCATGGCCGGCCAGACCCGGGTCAGCGTCCCGCAATTGTCCCAAGGCCTGTGCGGCGCCAGCCGCCCCGGGCACTTCGAAGGCGTGGCGACCGTGGTCAGCAAGCTGTTCAACATGGTCCAGCCGGACCTGGCCGTGTTCGGCCAGAAGGACTTCCAGCAACTGGCGGTGATTCGCGCGCTGGTCCACGACCTGAACATGCCGATCCAGATCATCGGCGAGCCGACGGTGCGTGCCGCCGATGGCCTGGCGCTGTCCTCGCGCAACGGTTTCCTCAGTGAAACGGAGCGTGCCACCGCCCCGGCCCTGTATCGCAGCCTGAGCCAGATCGCCACGGCCATCGAGCAGGGCGAGCGCGATTATCCGAAGCTGCTCGCCGAGCAGACCCGGCTGATCGAGGCCGCCGGTTTTCGGGTGGACTACCTGGAAATCCGCCACGCCCTGAACCTGCGCACCGCCACCGCACAGGATCGCGACCTGGTGATTCTGGTTGCGGCGTTCCTCGGTACAACCCGCCTGATCGACAACCTGCACCTGAACCTCGACACCCCGGCCTGAGCAGCGATTGCCCGAGCCCCAGGCTTCGGGCAAACTGCCGCCGCACCTGGACTTCCATACGACCTCGGAACTGTTCGCCCACCCACCGGAAAACCCGGGGAGTGCGAAAAAGTACCGGGAAAAGGTCAGACAAAGCCAAGACAGACGCCAGCGCGAGGTTTACTGTAATCGCGCTGCGTCTCCCCAACCGTGCCGACGCAGGTTGCCGGACACTGCCACCGATAAAAGCAGGACGTTCCGGCGTTTCTGGTGTCCAAAAAAGCCACATGTCCAAAAGGCAGTTCTCGTAAAAGGAAATCCGCAGCGATGGCGTACTACCGCACTCCTCACGACGTGACCGCTCTGCCCGCCTGGCAGGCGCTGAATCAACACCGCGAAAACATGCACAACTTCAGCATGCGCGAAGCCTTTAATGCCGATCCGCAGCGCTTCAACCAATTCACGCTCAGCAGCTGCGGGTTGTTTCTCGACTACTCCAAGAACCTGATCACCAGCGAGACCCGCAACCTGCTGGTCGGCCTGGCCAACGAAGTCGACCTGCAAGGCGCGATCAAGGCACTGTTCGCCGGCGAGCCGGTCAACTCCTCCGAGGCCCGCCCGGCACTGCACACCGCCCTGCGCCGGCCGGTCGGCGACAAGCTGCTGGTCAACGGCGTCAACGTGATGCCCGACGTGCACAAGGTGCTGAACCAGATCACCGAACTGGTCGGGCGCATTCACGACGGCCTGTGGCGCGGCTACAGCGAGAAGCCGATCACCGACGTGGTGAACATCGGTATCGGTGGCTCGTTCCTCGGCCCGGAGCTGGTTTCCGAAGCCCTGCTGTCCTACACCCACAAGGGCGTGCGCTGCCACTACCTGGCGAACATCGACGGCAGCGAGTTCCACGAACTGTCGGCGAAGATTCGCGCCGAGACCACCCTGTTCATCGTCTCGTCGAAATCCTTCAACACCCTCGAAACCCTGAAGAACGCCCAGGCCGCCCGTTCCTGGTACCTGGCCCAGGGCGGTTCCGAGGCCGAGCTGTACAAGCACTTCATCGCGGTGTCGAGCAACAATGCCGCCGCCGTGGCCTTCGGTATCCGCGAAGAGAACATCTTCCCGATGTGGGACTGGGTCGGCGGCCGCTACTCGCTGTGGTCGGCCATCGGTCTGCCGATCGCCCTGGCCATCGGCATGTCGAACTTCAAGGAACTGCTGTCCGGTGCCTACACCATGGACCAGCACTTCCAGAACGCGCCGTTCGAACAGAACATGCCGGTGCTGCTGGCCCTGCTGGGCGTCTGGTACGGCAACTTCTGGGGTGCGCAGAGCCATGCGATCCTGCCGTACGACCACTACCTGCGAAACATCACCAAGCACCTGCAGCAGTTGGACATGGAATCCAACGGCAAGAGCGTACGCCAGGACGGTACGCCGGTTTCGACCGACACCGGCCCGGTGATCTGGGGCGGCGTCGGCTGCAACGGCCAGCACGCCTACCACCAGTTGCTGCACCAGGGCACCCAACTGATCCCGGCCGACTTCATCGTGCCGATCGTCAGCTTCAACCCGGTCGCCGACCACCACCAGTGGCTGTACGCCAACTGCCTGTCGCAGAGCCAGGCGCTGATGCTCGGCAAGACCCGCGCCGAGGCCGAAGCCGAGCTGCGTGAGAAAGGCCTGAGCGAGGCCGACGTGCAGAAACTGGCGCCGCACAAGGTGATTCCGGGCAACCGTCCGAGCAACACCCTGGTGGTCGAACGCATCAGCCCGCGCCGCCTGGGCGCCCTGGTCGCAATGTACGAGCACAAGGTTTTCGTGCAGAGCGTGATCTGGGGTATCAACGCCTTCGACCAGTGGGGCGTGGAGCTGGGCAAGGAGCTGGGCAAGGGCGTCTACAACCGCCTGACCGGCACCGAAGAGTCCGCTGCCGAAGACGCCTCGACCCAGGGGTTGATCAACTACTTCCGCGGTCGTCATCGCGGTTGATTCCGGGCGCTCTCTCCCGGCGGGAAAGGTCCCGGGGTCTGGGGTAGGGTTTGCCGGCCCATTCGCGGGCAAGCCCGGCTCCTAAAGGGGGCCGAGAGAGGCCCCTACAGAAGACAGGCCCACCACGGGCCTGTCTTTTTTCGCCAACTGGGCGCACCCTTAGGCTTGTCGCAGACAAGAACAAGGAATCGCCATGTTCGATATCAGCACATACCCCCAGGCCGAAGCCACCCGCCAGGCCGCACAACTGAGCCAGGACGACTACCAGCGGCTCTACCGGCAATCCATCGACCACCCCGACACCTTCTGGGCCGAGCAGGCCAGGCGCTTTCTCGACTGGTCCAGGCCCTGGGACACGGTCCGCCAATACGACCTGCGCACCGGCCAGGCGCAATGGTTCGGTGGCGCCCAACTGAACGTCAGCTACAACTGCATCGATCGCCACCTCGCCGCGCACGGCGACAGCACCGCGCTGCTCGACAATCCGGCCGAGTCGGCACAGATCACCTATCGCAAGCTGCATCATCACGTCTGCCGGCTGGCCAACGTGCTGAAACAGCGCGGCGTGAAGAAAGGCGATCGGGTGTGCATCTACATGCCGATGATTCCCGAGGCGGTCTATGCGATGCTCGCCTGCACGCGGATCGGCGCAATCCATTCGGTGGTGTTCGGCGGCTTCTCGCCCGACGCCCTGCGTGACCGCATCCTCGATGCCGGCTGCCAGACCGTGATCACCGCCGACGAAGGCGTACGCGGCGGCAAGTACATCCCGCTCAAGGAGAACGTCGACAAGGCGTTGCGCAGTTGTCCCGAAGTCGGCAGCGTGCTGGTGGTGCAGCGCACCCAGAGCCCCGTGCCCTGGCTCGAAGGCCGCGACCTCTGGTACCACGAGGCCGTGCACGGGGCCAGCGACGACTGCCCGTCCGAGCCGATGGACGCCGAAGACCCGCTGTTCATCCTCTACACCTCCGGCAGCACCGGCAAACCCAAGGGCGTGCTGCACACCACCGGCGGCTACCTGCTGCAGGCGGCGATGACCTTCAAGCATGTCTTCGACTACCGCCAGGGCGAGGTTTTCTGGTGCACCGCCGATGTCGGCTGGGTCACCGGCCATAGCTACATCGTCTACGGCCCGCTGGCGAACGGCGCCACCAGCCTGATCTACGAAGGCGTGCCGAACTACCCCGACAGCTCACGCTTCTGGCAGGTGGTCGACAAGCACCAGGTGAACATCTTCTATACCGCCCCGACCGCCATCCGGGCGCTGATACGCGAGGGCGCCGAGCCGCTGAAACGGACCTCGCGGGCCAGCCTGCGGCTGCTCGGCAGCGTCGGCGAACCGATCAACCCCGAGGCCTGGGAGTGGTACTTCAATGTGGTGGGCGAGCAACGCTGCCCCATCGTCGATACCTGGTGGCAGACCGAGACCGGCGGCATCATGCTCACCCCGCTGATCGGCTCCCGGCAGCTCAAGCCCGGCTGCGCCACCCAGCCGATGTTCGGCGTGCAGCCGGTGCTGCTGGATGAACAGGGTCAGGAGATCTGCGGTGCCGGCAGCGGCGTGCTGGCCATCAAGTCCAGTTGGCCCGGGCAGATCCGCAGCGTCTACGGCGATCCGCAGCGCATGGTCGACACCTACTTCAAGCCCTACCCCGGCTACTACTTCACCGGCGACGGCGCGCGCCGCGACGAGGACGGTCATTACTGGATCACCGGGCGGATCGACGACGTGATCAACGTCTCCGGGCACCGCATCGGCACCGCCGAAGTGGAGAGCGCCCTGGTCCTGCATGAAAGCATCGCCGAGGCCGCCGTGGTCGGTTATCCCCATGACCTCAAGGGGCAGGGCATCTATGCCTTCGTCACGCCCATGAAGGGTGTCGAGGCGGACGACGCCCTGAAGAAGGCCCTGCTGGCCCATGTCAGCCAGGAAATCGGCAGCTTTGCCAAGCCGGACCTGATCCAGTGGGCGCCAGCGTTACCGAAGACCCGCTCGGGCAAGATCATGCGGCGCATTCTGCGCAAGATCGCCGGCAACGAACTGGACAGCCTGGGCGATACCTCGACCCTGGCCGATCCGAGTGTGGTCGAGAACCTGACCGCTCAACGCCTGAACCGCTGAGCCTCGTAACAAGAACCACTCCCAGCCCCCGTATGACGGGGGCGACGGGAAGGATCGCCCAGCAAAAGGCTGGTAGAATCGCCCGCCAATTCCGACCCAAGGCGCGCTCCATGTCTTCCTTGAACCAGGCGCTGCGCGCCGCCCTCGACCAACGCCAGGACCTGCTGGCCGAACTGCATGCCCAGGGCACCGACTGCTACCGGCTGTTCCATGGCAGCCAGGAAGGCGCCGGCGGCCTGACCATCGACCGTTACGGCCCGCAACTGATGGTGCAGAGTTTCCACCAGACGCTGGACCGCGAGTCGCTGCTGACCGCGCACGAGGCCGTCAACCGGGCCCTGGGACTGGAGACCCTGCTGGTCTACAACGACCGCTCCCGTGGCCATTCGCGGATCGACCGGGAAGACCCGGTCTACCGCGCCGAGGACAGTGCCCTGGCCGACCTGGTCGGCCACGAGTGGGGCCTCAACTACCGGGTCCGTGGCCGCCACGCCGGGCAAGACCCGCTGCTGTTCCTCGACCTGCGCAATGCCCGGGGCTGGGTCAAGCGGCACAGCCGCGGCAAAAGCGTGCTCAACCTGTTCGCCTACACCTGCGGCGTCGGCCTGAGTGCGGCGGCCGGTGGGGCGCGGGAAATCTGCAACCTCGATTTCGCCGAGGGCAACCTGGCGGTGGGCCGCGAGAACGGCCAGCTCAATCCCGAACTGCCGGCCATGCAGTTCGTGCAATCCGACTATTTCCCGGCCATCCGCCAACTGGCCGGGCTGCCGATTGCCCAGCGCCGGGGTCAGAAGTTGCCCAGCTATCCGCGTCTGGAACAACGCCAGTACGACCTGGTGCTGCTCGACCCACCCGCCTGGGCCAAGAGTGCCTTCGGCACCGTCGATCTGCTGCGCGACTACCAGAGCCTGCTCAAGCCCGCACTGCTGGCCACCGCCGACGATGGCGTGCTGATCTGCTGCAACAATCTGGCGAAGGTCGGCCTGGACGACTGGCGCGAACAGGTGCTGCGCTGTGCGCAAAAGGCCGGCCGCCCGGTCCGCGACTGGCAGGTGCTCAAGCCCGCCGAGGACTTTCCTTCCATGGACGGTCAGCCACCGCTGAAGACACTGGTCCTGCAGCTCTAGAAATGACGCCAGAAAACCGGGGGTTGCGAAGAAAAAAGGGGATTGCTTCGCAACCATAAACGCGTGCCATACTCCAAGGCACCTCCGACTGAGAAAGACGACGCATCACATGTCCAAAGGATTGAAACGCGCCCTGGGCGCCTTGCTGACCGTCCTCGCGCTGTACACCGTGCTGGGCTTTTTCATCCTGCCGGGCGTGGTGCTGCGCATCGCCAACCAGCAACTGGCAAACTACGCCACGGTGCCTGCCAAGCTCCAACGCCTGGAACTCAACCCGTTCAGCCTGGAAGTCACGCTGTGGGGGCTGAACATCGGTGAGCCGGGCAAGGAACAGGTGGCGTTCGAGCGCCTGTACGTCAACCTGCAGATCGACAGCCTCTGGACCCACGCCCTGCACCTGGCGGAGGTCCGGCTCGACAAGCCCCACACCGAAGTGGCCTTCAACAAGGACGGCACGCTGAACCTGGCCCAACTGTTCAAGTTGCCGGCCAGCGAACCGACGCCGGCCGACCCGAATGCCAAGCCGTTCCCGGTGCGCATCGACAAGATCGCTCTGGATGACGGTTACCTGCACTTCCAGGACCTGCGCCCCAGCGAGCCCATCGAGTTCGTCTACGACAAGCTCGACCTGCAACTGAAAAACCTCAGCACCCTGCCCGAAGACAGCGCCGACATGGTGCTGGTGGCCGCCGGCCCCGAGGGCGGGCGGATCGACTGGAAAGGCAACTTCAGCCTGACGCCGATCACCTCCGAAGGCTCGCTGAAAGTCACCGATGGCAAGATGAAACTCTGGTGGCCCTATGTTCGCGACGCCCTGCCGCTGGTGCTGGAAGATGGCCTGCTGAATCTCAGCACCGACTACAAGCTCAGCCTCGCCAAGGAAACCGAGATGCTGCTGAGCAACGCCTCGGTCAGCGTCGCCCCCTTCGCCATCAAGGCCCCGACGGCCGTCCGCTGGCACGCCTGGAACGCCTGGACGTGAGCGAAACCAGCGTCGACCTGGCCAAGCAGCAGGTGGTGGTCGGCAAGGTCCACAGCAACAAACTGGAAACCTGGGCCGCCCGCGAAGCCGATGGCCAGCTGGACTGGCAGAAACTGTTCGCCAGCCAGCCGGCCAAGCCCGAGGCGAAGAAACCGCCGCCGGCCACCGCCGATGCGCCACCGCCGGCGCCGGCCGCGCCGAGCAAGCCTTGGCAGGTGCTGCTCAAGGACGTGCAACTGCGCGACTACCGCGTGCACCTGGCCGACCGCGCGAACAAGACCCCGGTCGCGCTCGAGGTCGGCCCGCTGAACCTTGACCTGCAGAACTTCGACAGCCTCAACCAGTCGCCCTTCACCCTCAAGCTCGACAGCGGGCTGGGCAAGCAGGGCAAGGTCCTGGCCAGCGGCGAGGTCAACCTGAGCCCCATCAGGGCAAAATTGAAGGTCAACACCAAAGACATCGACCTGCGGGTGGCACAGGCCTACGTCGAGCCGTTCATCCGCCTGGAGGTGCGCAGCGGGATGCTCGGCAGCGACCTCGACGTCAACCTGAAAAGCGTCGAACCGCTGGCCTTCAGCGTCACCGGCCGGGCCCAGGTCGACCAGATGCATACGCTCGATACTCTCAAGAGCCGCGACTTCGTCAAATGGCAAAAACTGCAGGTCGATGGCCTGAACTACCAGCACGGTGACAGCCTGTCGATCGACAAGGTCAGCCTGTACCAGCCCTACGCACGCTTCATGATCAACGACGACCGCACCACCAACGTCGATGACCTGCTGATTCCTCAGCCCGCTGGCGGCGACAAGAAATCGGCGAGCAAAGCCGCCCCGTCGAACAGCAAGCCGCTGGGTATCCATATCGGCGGCATTACCATCAATGACGGCTCGGCCAACTTCGCCGACTTCAGCCTGACGCCGAACTTCGCCACCGCCATCCAGCAGCTCAACGGCCAGATCGGCACCATCGACAGCCGCCAGGCGAAACCGGCGGATGTCGACGTCAAGGGCAAGGTCGACCGTTACGCACCGGTGACCATCAAGGGCGCGCTGAACCCCTTCGACCCGATGGCCAGCCTGGATATCGCCACCAGCTTCAAGCGTGTCGAGCTGACCACGCTGACCCCCTACTCCGGCAAATTCGCCGGCTATCGCATCCGCAAGGGGCGGCTCAACCTCGACCTGCACTACCTGATCACCAAGGGTCAGCTCAAGGCCGAGAACAAGCTGGTGGTCGAACAGTTGCAATTGGGTGAGAAAGTCGACAGCCCGGATGCCGTCGACCTGCCGATCAAGCTGGCCATCGCCCTGCTCAAGGACACCGACGGCAAGATCTCCATCGAGCTGCCGGTTTCCGGCGACTTGAACAACCCGCAGTTCAGCGTGATGCCGATCGTCTGGCAGACCCTGCGCAACCTGATCCTGCGCGCGGCGACAGCGCCCTTCAAATTCATCGGTGGGCTGATTGCCGGTGGCGATGCCCAGGACCTGAGCAACGTATCGTTCGAACCGGGCTCCAGCGACCTGAGCAAGGACGCCGAGTCGTCGCTGACCAAACTGGCCGAGGCACTGAAAGAACGCCCCAACCTGCGCCTGGAAATCGAAGGCACCAGCGCCCAGAGCAGCGACGGCATGCTGATCGCCCAACAGCGCCTGGAGCGCGAATACCAGGCGACCTACTACAAGATGCTCCAGCGCCGCGGTGACAAGGTGCCGGCCCAGGCGGCGCAACTGCAGGTGCCCGAAGACGAGAAGGCACCGATGCTGGAGGGCATCTACCGCAACCTGATCAAGCAGCAGCCACCGGCCGAATGGGCGCAACTGAGCCGCGACGAGCGTACCGCCAAGCTGCGCGACGGCGTGCTCAAGAACTGGAGCGGCAACACCGTGCTGTTGCGCAAGCTCGGCCAGGATCGTGCCAGCAGCATCAAGGACTTCCTAGTGGACAAGGGGCAGCTGGCAGACGATCGTGTGTACTTCATCGACGCCGCCATCGGCCAGGCCGAGAGCGATGGGCGCGTCGTCACCCCCATGCACCTGGATAGCGAATGACCATGGGAAAACCCCTCCTCTTCAGCCTGGCGCTCATCCTGTCGATGGCCGGCCAGGCCCAGGCCACCACCCTGCGCTGCGAGAAGGGCCTGATCAGCTACGGCGACAGCACCTACGACGTCACCACCAAGTGCGGCACGCCAGTGGCGGTGATCGACAAGGGCTACATCGAAATACGCCATGGCAACCGCCGGGACGGGGTCAAGGTCGAGGAATGGATCTACACGCCCAGTGGTGGCATGAAACAGTCGTTGCGCTTCGAGGGTGGCCAATTGGTGGATATCCGCAGCAGCCGCAGCCCTTGAGCCGGGGCTGAGCTTCAGGGCCTATTCGCGGGCGAGCCCCGCTCCTACAGGTTTGGGGTATGCCCGCAATGCTGTGCGACGCCTGTGGAGCTTGCCCGCGAAGCTTTTGAAAATCCAGATAGAACAGGCCCCGACGCAATACGCCGGGGCCTGTAATGGCTACGTCCCTGTTGCCTGTCGCATGAACCTCAAGGCTCAACGGATGGACCACAGACTCATCCGTTTCGCCCTACTGCCGGTTCTGGCGAAACCCTGGGTACTTACTCGGTTTTCAGGGCTTCAGCGGTAACGCCTTTAACGCCCTTGATGTTCTTGGCGATGTGCACCGCGGTTTCCTTCTGGGCGGCGGTCACCTTGGTTTCCGAGGACAGCGAAACGACGCCCTTCTCGGTTTCAACCTTGATGTCGCTGCCTGGAATACCTTTTTCGGTCAGCAGGTCGGCTTTGACCTTGGTGGTGATCCAGGTGTCGGAGGTCTCTTCCTTGGCCTTGGTGACTTCACCGGCAGCGAGCATCATCGGCTTGGAGGCCTGAGTCTGTTCAGCCGCGAAGGCAGCGTTGGCCAGGGTCAGAGTCAGAGCGGTGGCAGCTGCGGTAGCGATAGCGAACTTTTTCATATGAGTCACTCCTGTTCTTCTGGAAAATCTGCGCCGTGTCCTGGCAGCAGGGTTACCAGGGATATTGCAGGCGCTGTGCCAACCGCGAATAAAAATAAAATCCTTTAAAATCAATTAGTTAAAACAAAGGCTTAAAACATCGATCGTGCAGATTGCATGACCGACCCGCGTGAATGCATGCAAGTTGCAGCTTCTTTCTGCCAGCAGCCCGTCACCCGGCCAACTTTTTCCTCGCCCATGAAAAAAGGACCCCGAGGGGTCCTTTTTTCAGCACAAGATGGCGGGGTCGATCAGACGCCCGATGCCTTGGCTGCGGCGACGTCCTTGATGGACAGCTTGATACGGCCGCGGTTGTCCACGTCCAGTACCAGCACTTCAACTTCCTGGCCTTCCTTCAGGATGTCGGTGACCTTCTCCACGCGAGCGTCGCTCAGCATCGAGATGTGCACCAGACCGTCCTTGCCCGGCAGGATGTTGACGAACGCGCCAAAGTCGACGATACGCTCTACCTTGCCCAGGTAGATCTTGCCGATCTCGGCTTCCGCGGTGATGCTCAGGACGCGCTGGCGAGCAGCCTCGGCCGCTTCCTTGGTTTCACCGAAGATCTTGATCGAGCCATCGTCTTCGATATCGATCGAAGCCTTGGTTTCTTCACAGATCGCACGGATGGTCGCACCACCTTTACCGATCACGTCACGGATCTTGTCGGTGTCGATCTTCATCGAGATCATGGTCGGAGCGTTGGCGGACAGTTCGCTACGGGACTGGCCGATCACCTGGTTCATCTGGCCGAGGATGTTCAGGCGCGCTTCCAGGGCCTGGCCCAGGGCGATTTCCATGATTTCTTCGGTGATGCCCTTGATCTTGATGTCCATCTGCAGCGCGGTGACGCCCTTGGCGGTACCGGCTACCTTGAAGTCCATGTCGCCCAGGTGGTCTTCGTCACCCAGGATGTCGGTCAGGACGGCGAACTTGTCACCTTCCTTCACCAGGCCCATGGCGATACCGGCCACGGGTGCCTTCATCGGTACACCGGCGTCCATCAGGGCCAGGGAAGCACCGCAGACCGAAGCCATCGAGCTGGAACCGTTGGACTCGGTGATTTCCGATACCACGCGGATGGTATACGGGAATTCGCTGTCGCTTGGCAGCATGGCCTGTACCGAACGACGGGCCAGACGGCCGTGGCCGATTTCACGACGGCCAGCGCCGCCCATGCGACCACATTCACCGACCGAGAACGGTGGGAAGTTGTAGTGCAGCATGAAGGCGTCTTTCTTTTCGCCTTCCAGGGTGTCCAGCAGTTGCGCGTCACGGGCGGTACCCAGCGTGGCCACGACCAGGGCCTGGGTTTCGCCACGGGTGAACAGGGCCGAACCGTGGGTCTTGGACAGAACGCCGACTTCGATGTTCAGCGGACGTACGGTGCGGTTGTCGCGACCGTCGATACGTGGCTTGCCGTTGACGATGTTTTCGCGAACGGTGCGGTATTCGATCTCGCCGAAAGCGGCCTTGACTTCACCGGCCGAAGGCTGGCCTTCCTCGCCCGACAGCTTGGCCACGACCTGCTCGCGCAGCTCGTCCAGGCGCGCATAACGCTCGGCCTTGACGGTGATGGTGTAGGCCTGGGAGATCGCTTCGCCGAACTCGGCGCGGATAGCGCCCAGCAGGTCGCTGGCTTCGGCTTGCGGAGCCCAGCTCCAGGCCGGCTTGGCGGCTTCGGCAGCCAGCTCCTTGACGGCCTGGATCACGGCCTGGAATTCGTCGTGGGCGAACAGAACCGCGCCCAGCATCTGGTCTTCGGTCAGTTCCTTGGCTTCCGACTCAACCATCAGTACCGCTTCGGCGGTACCGGCCACGACCATGTCCAGGCTCGAGGCTTTCAGTTGTTCGTAGGTCGGGTTCAGCAGGTAGCCGGTGCTTTCGTGGAAAGCCACGCGAGCGGCGCCGATCGGGCCGTCGAAAGGAATACCGGAGATGGCCAGGGCAGCCGAGGTACCGATCATCGCCGCGATGTCCGGATCGGTCTTCTTGCTGGTGGAGACGACGGTGCAGACGACCTGCACTTCGTTCATGAAACCTTCAGGGAACAGCGGGCGGATCGGACGGTCGATCAGGCGCGAGGTCAGGGTCTCTTTCTCGGAAGGACGGCCTTCACGCTTGAAGAAGCCGCCAGGGATCTTGCCGGCAGCGTAGGTCTTTTCCTGGTAGTGCACGGACAGAGGGAAGAAGCCCTTGCCCGGATCGGCTTGCTTGGCGCCAACAACGGTCACCAGCACGCTGACGTCGTCGTCAACGGTGACCAGCACTGCGCCGGAGGCCTGGCGAGCGATGCGACCAGTCTCGAGGGTAACGGTCGACTGACCGAACTGGAATTTTTTGATTACCGGGTTCACGGTGTCCTACCTTCTTTGTGGCTCTTGGGGGAACTGGCTTCTTGCGAAATCCTTGGTCAGCACCGGGCATCGGCCCGGTTCTGGATCATTACGAAAACCGCCTGCGGGGCAGCTTTCGTAATGATCCGGCACTCCAGATAAAACTTGAGGCTGGGAGCCTGCCCCATGCCAGTGGGAAACCCACTGACACAGGACAGACAACCAACCTCTAGCACGATCGCTGGATCAGCGACGCAGGCCCAGACGACCGATCAGGGTGCTGTAGCGAGTCACGTCCTTGCCTTTCAGGTAGTCCAGCAGCTTGCGACGCTGGTTTACCATGCGGATCAGACCACGACGGGAGTGGTGGTCCTTGCCGTTGGCCTTGAAGTGACCTTGCAGCTTGTTGATGTTGGCGGTCAGCAGTGCAACTTGCACTTCTGGCGAACCAGTGTCACCAACGGCTTGCTGGTAGTCGGCAACGATTTGAGCTTTTTCTTCAACGCTGAGTGCCATGTGGCAATCCTTCTATCAGGAAACCATCCAGGGACGGTTTCAACAGGCCGGAGACAAATCCCCGCATTTATAAAAGAGTAGTGACCGTGCCTGTTGACAGCCACCCTCGTCCGGTCATTCTGACCGAATCAGTCGACGCGGCGCGATGCGCCCGTCTTCGCTCACTTCACCGATACCGATGAAGCGGCCGTTATGATCCTGTACCCGAACCATGCCGTACTTCGGCGCGTCCGGGGCACGTACTGGCTGGCCGTTGAGCCAGTAGAACGCACTGTGCTCGGAGAACTTGAGCAAAGGCCAATCCTGCAGGCCACTGTCCGAGGGCATCAGGAAGCGGTCGACCGCCTCGTTGCCACCTTCGGCATGAACGGCTTCCAGCTCTTCGAGCGTCACCGTCTGGGCCAGGCTGAACGGTCCGGCCTGGGTCCGGCGCAGTTCGGCGACATAAGCACCGCAACCGAGCCGCTCACCGATATCCTCCACCAGGGTACGAATATAGGTGCCCTTGCTGCACTCCACTGCCAGTCGGGCAGTATCGCCTTCGCAGGCGAGCAATTCCAAGCGCGCAATAGTAACAGAACGCGGTTCGCGCTCCACTACTTCCCCTGCACGAGCCAACTTGTACAAAGGCTGTCCATCACGCTTGAGCGCCGAGTACATGGGCGGTATCTGACTGATTTCGCCCCGAAAATCCGGCAGGACCGCTTCGATATCGGCACGACCAACGGTCACCGGGCGGGTCTGCAGAACCTCGCCTTCGGCGTCCGCGGTGCTGGTGGTCTTGCCCAGTTGCATCAGGGTCTCATAACCCTTGTCGGAATCGAGCAGGTATTGCGAGAACTTGGTGGCCTCGCCGAAGCACAGCGGCAGCACGCCGGTCGCCAGCGGATCGAGGCTGCCGGTGTGGCCGGCCTTCTCGGCGTTGAGCAGCCAGCGAACCTTCTGCAGCGCCGCATTGGAGGTGAACCCCAGCGGCTTGTCCAGCAGGATGATACCGCTGACGTTGCGGCGGATACGTTTGACCTGAGCCACCGCTTACTCCCGACCGTCTTCTGGTTGGGCGGCCTGAGGGTCGCTGCCCTCGCCATGCAGGCTGTCTTCGGCCACGGCGCGCTCGATCAGGGCCGACAGATGGGCACCGCGGGCGACGCTCTCATCGTAGTGGAAGTGCAACTGCGGCACGCTGCGCAGCTTCATTTCACGGGCCAGTTGCATACGCAGGAAACCGGCCGCCGAGTTGAGCACCTTGATGCTCTGGGCGATCTCTTCCAGGTTGTCCTGGCCCATCACGGTGATATAGACCTTCGCGTGGCCGACGTCACGGCTGACGTCGACCGCGGTGATGGTGACCAGGCCGACGCGCGGATCCTTGACTTCACGACGGATCAACTGTGCCAGCTCGCGCTGCATCTGATCGCCGATACGTTGGGTACGGCTGTATTCTTTTGCCATGTCTTGTTACCTGTTACTGCCCCGGGGCGAAACCCTCGAGGTCTGAAAGCGGCAAACGCCCGGCCTGGCAGAAGCCGGACCGGGCGTTGCGTTTAGAGTCCGCTCGCGGCCTGCGCAGCACGGCTGCGGCAGGCCATCGCGGCTCTTGAAGCATGCGAGTCAGAGGCTGCGAGCAACCTGGACCTTCTCGAAGACTTCGATCTTGTCGCCGACCTTGACGTCGTTGTAGCTCTTCACGCCGATACCGCATTCCATGCCGGCACGCACTTCGGACGCGTCATCCTTGAAGCGGCGCAGGGATTCCAGCTCGCCTTCGAAGATCACGATGTCTTCACGCAGTACGCGGATCGGACGGTTACGGTGCACGCTACCCTCGATCACCATGCAGCCGGCGATGGCGCCGAACTTGGGCGAACGGAACACGTCGCGGACTTCGGCCACGCCCAGGATGTTCTCCCGTACGTCGCTGCCCAGCATACCGGTCAGGGCTTTCTTCACGTCTTCGATGATGTCGTAGATCACGTTGTAGTAACGCATATCCAGACCTTCCTGCTCGACGATCTTCCGTGCGCCGGCATCGGCACGCACGTTGAAGCCGAACAGCACGGCGTTGGAGGCCAGTGCCAGGTTGGCGTCGGACTCGGTGATACCACCGACACCGCCACCGACGACGCGCACTTGCACTTCATCGTTACCCAAACCGTTGAGCGCGCCTTGCAGCGCCTCCAGCGAACCACGGACGTCGGACTTGAGGACGATGTTGAGCGTCTTCTTCTCTTCCTGGCCCATGCTTTCGAAGATGTTTTCCAGCTTGCCGGCATGAGCGCGAGCCAGTTTGACTTCACGGAACTTGCCTTGGCGGAACAGCGCGACTTCACGGGCTTTCTTCTCGTCAGCCACCACGCTCATCTCGTCGCCCGCATCCGGGGTACCGTCCAGGCCGAGGATCTCGACCGGAATCGCCGGGCCGGCTTCCTTGATCGGCTTGCCGTTCTCGTCGAGCATGGCACGCACGCGGCCATAGTTCGAACCGACCAGGACCATGTCGCCCTGACGCAGGGTACCGTCCTGAACCAGAACGGTCGCCACCGGACCACGACCCTTGTCCAGGCGCGACTCGACCACCACGCCACGGCCAGGAGCCGAAGGGGTCGCCTTGAGTTCCAGAACCTCGGCCTGCAGCAGCACCGCTTCGAGCAGTTCGTCGACGCCAGTACCGACTTTCGCCGACACCGGAACGAACGGCGTATCGCCACCCCAGTCTTCCGGGGTCACGCCGTGGGTCGCCAGCTCGCTGCGGATGCGATCGAGGTCGGCACCCGGCTTGTCGATCTTGTTCACCGCCACCACCAGCGGTACGCCGGCGGCCTGGGCATGCTGGACCGCTTCGATGGTCTGTGGCATCACGCCGTCGTCGGCCGCGACCACCAGGATCACGATGTCGGTCGCCTTGGCACCACGGGCACGCATCGCGGTAAACGCGGCGTGGCCCGGGGTGTCGAGGAAGGTGACCATGCCGCGGTCGGTTTCCACGTGGTACGCACCGATGTGCTGGGTAATACCACCGGCTTCGCCAGCGGCCACCTTGGCACGACGGATGTAGTCGAGCAGCGAGGTCTTGCCGTGGTCAACGTGACCCATGACGGTCACGACTGGCGCGCGGGAGAATTCCTCACCTTCGAACTTCAGCGATTCGGCCAGGGAATCTTCCAGGGCGGTGTCGCTGACCAGGGTCACCTTGTGGCCCAGTTCCTCGGCAACCAGCTGGGCAGTTTCCTGGTCCAGAACCTGGTTGATCGTCGCCGGAGTACCCAGCTTGAACATGAACTTGATGATTTCGGCAGCCTTGACCGACATCTGCTGGGCCAGGTCGGCCACAGTGATGGTCTCGCCGATCTTCACGTCACGGACCACAGGACCGGTAGGGTTCTGGAAACCGTGAACGTTGCGTTTCTTCGGCTTGGCCTTGCCACCGCCGCGACCGCCACGACGGAAGCCATCGCTTTCCTCGTCGGTGGTACGTGGGGCAACACGAACGGCCGGAGCCTTTTCCTTGACCGAAGCGCGGTGCGGAGCGTTCTTGCGCTCGCCGTCGCCACGACGATTCTCGTCGCCACGGGACTTGTCGGAGCGACGCGGCTCTTCGCGCTTGCGCTCGGCAGCCGGCGCAGGCGCGGCAACCGGCGCTTCACGCACAGGCTCGTCGAGCTCGACCGGAGCGGCAACCGCTTCGACCACAGGCTCGACCACAGGGGCAGGCGCAGGCTGGCGACGCGCTTCTTCTTCGGCGCGACGCTTGGCTTCTTCTTCCGCCTTCTGACGGGCCGCATTTTCTACGGCGCGACGTTCTTCCTGCTCGCGCTTGCGCTCGGCTTCGATTTCTTCCGGGCTGCGCTGTACGAAGACTTTCTTCTTGCGTACTTCAACACTGATGCTCTTGCTGCCGGCAACACGCAGGGTACTGGTGGTTTTGCGCTGCAAGGTGATCTTGCGCGGTTCTTCCACTTTCGCCTTGTGGCTGCTCTTCAGGTGAGTCAGCAGCGACTGCTTCTCGCTGTCGCTCACATGTTCCTCGGCGGCGGTGTGCGGCAGACCTGCCTCACGCATCTGCTGCAACAGGCGCTCTACCGGTGTTTTGACCTCATCGGCCAGTTGTTTCACCGTGACTTGCGTCATGCACTTCTCTCCTCAGGCCGCGCCTAATTACTCGAACCAGTGGGCTCGGGCGGCCATGATCAACTTGCCGGCACGATCATCGTCGATGCCGTCGATGTCGAGCAGGTCGTCAATCGACTGCTCGGCCAGGTCTTCGCGGGTAATGACGCCGCGCACCGCCAGTTCCATCGCCAAATCCTTGTCCATACCCTCAAGCGAGAGCAGGTCTTCGGCCGGATGGGCGTCTGCCAGCTTTTCCTCTGTAGCGATGGCTTTGGTCAACAGGCGATCCTTGGCACGAGCGCGAAGCTCGTTGACGATTTCCTCGTCAAAGCCGTCGATGTTGAGCATCTCTTCCAACGGTACGTAGGCAATTTCTTCCAGGCTGGTGAAACCTTCATCGACCAGCACCTGTGCCAGCTCTTCGTCGACTTCCAGCTCGTCGATGAAGTTGCGCAGGATGTCACCGGTTTCTGCCTGTTGCTTAGCCTGGATGTCCGACTCGGTCATCACGTTCAGGGTCCAGCCGGTCAGCTGGCTGGCCAGACGCACGTTCTGACCGCCGCGGCCGATGGCCTGGGCCAGGTTGTCGGCACCCACGGCGATGTCCATCGCATGGGCGTCTTCGTCAACGATGATCGCCGCGACTTCAGCCGGCGACATGGCGTTGATGACGAACTGCGCCGGGTTGTCGTCCCACAGCACGATATCCACACGCTCGCCACCCAGCTCGCCGGAGACGGCCTGGACGCGCGAACCACGCATGCCGATGCACGCGCCCTGCGGGTCGATACGCTTGTCCTTGGAGCGGACAGCGATCTTGGCACGCGAACCCGGGTCACGGGACGCCGCCATCACCTCGATCAGCCCTTCGGCGATCTCGGGCACTTCGATACGGAACAGCTCGATCAGCATTTCCGGCGCGGTACGCGACAGGATCAGCTGAGGACCGCGGTTCTCGGTGCGGATTTCCTTGAGCAGTGCACGAACCCGTACACCGACGCGGAAAGTCTCGCGGGAAATGATGTCTTCACGCGCCAGCAGCGCCTCGGCGTTGTTGCCCAGGTCAACGATGACGTTGTCGCGGGTGACCTTCTTCACGGTACCGGAGATGATTTCGCCCAGGCGCTCGCGGTAGGCATCGACCACCTGCGCACGCTCGGCTTCGCGAACCTTCTGCACAATGACTTGCTTGGCGGTCTGGGCAGCGATGCGACCGAACTCGATGGACTCGATTTTCTCCTCGACGACATCGCCAACCTTGGCACCCGGATGGGTCAGGGCCACCTTGCTTGGCCAGGTCTCGATCGCCGGATCGTCAAGATCGGCTTCCTCGACCACAGTCCAACGACGGAAAGTCTCATAGGAACCGGTGTGGCGGTTGATTTCCACACGCAGGTCAACTTCGTCTTCAAAGCGTTTCTTGGTAGCAGTCGCCAGAGCAATCTCCAGCGCCTCAAAAATCACGCCTGCCGGTACACCCTTTTCATTGGATACCGACTCAACAACCAGCAATACTTCTTTGCTCATCGTACGCCTCGCCTTTCGCAAGCCATTGGATCCGCGGGATCCGCGTCTCAGTCAAAACTGGGAATAATGTTGGCCTTGTCGATCAAATCGATCGGCAACAGGAACTCGTGGTCATCTACCTGCACCACGACGTCCTGCTCTTCCACTCCACGCAGAAGGCCCTGAAAGTTGCGTCGTCCCTCGAAAGGCGAGCGCAGCCTTATTTTCACTTGTTCGCCGGCATGCGAGGCAAACTGTTCAAGGGTGAACAGCGGGCGTTCCATGCCAGGAGAGGAAACTTCAAGGGTGTATTCAGTGGAAATCGGATCTTCGACATCCAGCACGCCACTGATCTGGCGACTGACGATGGCGCAGTCATCCACCAGAACACCACCCTCTTTATCGATATAAACGCGCAACACGGAATGGCGGCCTTGAGCGGAAAACTCGATACCCCAGCATTCATAGCCCAGGGCCACGACCACCGGGGCCAACAAGGCCTGCAACTGTTCTAGCTTGCTCGACACCTGAACCCCCTCGTGCATGATGTGCATGCGATTTAAGAAAACAAAAAATGGGCGAATCGCCCATCCCTGAAATGCCGTCGAAATGCGGCATCAATTGTGTCCAGCTAACAAAAAGCCCCTGAAAAGGGGCTCCGCTAAAACTGGTTGCGGGGGCCGGATTTGAACCGACGACCTTCGGGTTATGAGCCCGACGAGCTACCAGGCTGCTCCACCCCGCGACAAAGCTGGGGCAAAAGTATACGACTGATCCCTTTTTGGGTCAATGTAACCTTCCACCTACAAGAAAGCCCGCAACAGCGGGCTCTCCTGATAATTGGTACCGAGAAGGGGACTCGAACCCCTACACCCTATGGGCACAACCACCTCAAGGTTGCGTGTCTACCAATTCCACCACCTCGGCAATACAACGTTTACAGCATGAAACCCGTTTTACTTCTGCTCTGGAGCCTGAGGTACATCGCCTGCCGGAGTGGCCGACTTCTGCTCCTGGAGCACCGGTACATCATCAGATGCCGGCTTTTGCTTTGGTGCTTCCAACACTGCCGGGCTTGGCAGACCTGCTTGAGTCAGCTGGTGAGCTTTCTCTTTAGCAAAGTATCCTAACCCTAAGCTGGTTATGAAGAAACCTGCGGCAAGTATAGCAGTAAACTTACTAAGAAAGGTAGAGGAACCTTGGCTTCCGAACACAGTATTTGAAGCACCTGCGCCGAAAGATGCACCAGCTTCCGCACCTTTACCCTGTTGCAGCAGTACGAGAGCAACAACCCCCAGTGCAGCCAACAGATGAAGAACGACTACGATCGTTTCCAGCATTTCTCAGTTTCCCGCAGCGCGACAAATCGCACCGAATTCATCTGCATTCAGGGAAGCCCCACCAATGAGCCCCCCATCGATATCCGGCATGCCGAACAGTTCGACCGCATTGGCCGCCTTCACGCTGCCGCCGTACAGAAGCCGCACACCTTGAGCGACTTCGGAATTCTCTGCCGCCAACTGCGCGCGAATGGCTGCATGCACATCCTGCGCCTGTTGCGGCGAAGCTGTCAGCCCGGTACCAATGGCCCAGACCGGCTCGTAAGCGATGACAGCCTTGGCAAAAGCACCGACACCCAACTCTTCGATGATGCTGCCCAACTGACGCGAAACCACTTCCAGCGTCTTGCCGGCTTCACGCTGCGCCTGGGTTTCCCCTACACACAGCACCGGAATCAGCCCGCAAGCCTGCGCTGCCGCAAACTTGCGATTGAGCATCCGATCGGTCTCGCCCATTATCTGGCGACGCTCAGAGTGCCCAACCAGCACCAGGGAACAACCTGCATCGACCAACTGGCTCGGTG
Organism: Pseudomonas sp. Tof1; assembly: GCF_055390395.1. Classification (NCBI taxonomy): domain Bacteria; kingdom Pseudomonadati; phylum Pseudomonadota; class Gammaproteobacteria; order Pseudomonadales; family Pseudomonadaceae; genus Pseudomonas; species Pseudomonas sp. Tof1. The sequence continues at coordinate 6,088,685 of NZ_AP024344.1, forward strand.
CGATCTCACCTGTCAAGGCGCCTTGCATGGATTCCACTGCAGAGTTCTGCGCGCCGACCGAAATCGACTTGCCCTTCAAACCATCGACCACTTGGGTGATATGCAAGCAAGGCGGGAATACCGCAACATCAACACCACTCGGCAGGGCCAGATTCCGCAGCCCCTTGATCAGCTCAGCGACGCTGGCGCGGGTACCGTGCATTTTCCAGTTACCAGCTACCAGGGGGCGACGCATGCTCTACCTCGCGGGTTAAAGTGGGCGCAGATATTACCCAACCAGATCATCACTGGCAAGCCAAATTCAGGCACAAACTTCAGCAACCAGTTTTGCCAGCCCTTCGGCATGCCCACGAACGGACGCTTCGTCCTCGCCTTCGACCATCACACGCACCAGCGGCTCGGTCCCCGACTTGCGCAGCAGTACCCGACCACGACCGTTCATGGCCTCGGTGACACGCTCGCATTCGGCAACCACCTGCGGGTGCTTGACCGGATCGACACCGCCGCCGAAACGCACGTTGACCAGCACCTGTGGGCATTTGCGCACGACCTGGCGCGCCTCGGCCAGGGTCTCGCCACGACGACGCAACGCCAGCAGCACCTGCAGCGCCGCAATGATCGCGTCACCCGTGGTGTTGTGATTCAGGCACAGGATATGCCCCGAGTTCTCGCCACCGACCAGCCAGTCGCGCTCGAGCAGTTCGGCGATCACATAACGGTCGCCGACATTGGCGCGCACGAACGGAATATCCAGCTCCTTCAGCGCCAGTTCCATTCCGAGGTTGCTCATCAGAGTGCCAACCACGCCACCGTTGAGCTTGCCGCGCTCGGCCAGGTCACGGGCAATGATGAACACCAGTTCATCGCCATCGACCACCGTACCGGTGTGATCGACCATCAGCACCCGGTCGCCATCACCGTCGAAGGCGATGCCGAGGTCAGCCTGCTCGGCCAGCACCGCGGCCTGCAACGGCTTGATGTGGGTCGAGCCGCAGTTGTCGTTGATGTTCAGCCCGTTGGGCTGCACCGACAGCGCGGTGACCTGCGCGCCCAGCTCGCGGAAAACGCTGGGCGCCACCTTGTAGGTCGCACCGTGGGCGCAATCGAGCACAATCTTCAGATTGGACAGCTTGGTGCCGGTCGGCACGCTGCCCTTGCAGAATTCGATGTAGCGACCGGCCGCGTCGTTGATCCGCGAAACCTTGCCGAGCTTTTCCGATTCGACCACGGTCATCGGCGCATCGAGCAGCTCCTCGATCATCAGCTCGACTTCATCCGGCAGCTTGGTGCCTTCGCCGGAGAAGAACTTGATGCCGTTGTCGTCATGGGGGTTGTGCGAAGCACTGATGACGATCCCCGCCTCGGCGTGGAACGTACGGGTCAGGTAGGCGATGGCCGGGGTCGGCATCGGCCCCAGCAGCATCACGTCGGCGCCTGCCGCAGAGAGACCGGCCTCCAGGGCGGATTCGAACATGTAGCCGGAGATCCGGGTGTCCTTGCCAACCAGGACGCGACAGGTGCCCTGCTTGCGGAACGCCATACCGGCGGCCCAGCCCAGCTTGAGCATGAAATCAGGGGTGATCGGATACTGTCCGACGCGGCCCCGAATACCGTCGGTGCCGAAATATTTCTTCTTCATACGTGCTCCATCGTTCTTATTCGGCAGCTTCGACCGCAGCGAGCATCTTGACCACGTCGGCCGTTTCGGCCACATCGTGGACGCGCAGGATCCGCGCGCCCTTGCTCATCGCCAACGCCGCCAGGGCCAGGCTGCCATACAGGCGCTCACCCACCGGTCGCCCCAGTGTCAGGCCTATCATGCTCTTTCGCGAAACACCCACCAACAGCGGCCGACCCAGCACGTGCAACTGCTCCATATGCTTGAACAGGCTCAGGTTGTGCTCCAGGGTTTTCGCAAAGCCGAATCCCGGGTCCAGGACAATCCGCTCGGCAGGAATTCCCGCGGCTTCACAATCACGCATACGCTCGACGAGAAACGCCTGCACTTGCTGCGTGACGTTGTCGTAGTGCGGGTTGTCCTGCATGTCGCCAGGTTCGCCGAGCATGTGCATTAGGCACACCGGCAAACCGGTAGCCGCCGCCGCGTCCAGGGCACCGTCGCGCTGCAGCGAGCGTACGTCGTTGATCAGGCCGGCACCGAGACGCGCGGTTTCACGCATCACCGCCGGCGTCGAGGTGTCGACCGAGATGATCACATCCAGCTCACGGTGGATGCGCTCGACGATCGGCGCCACCCGCTCCAGTTCTTCCAGCGGCGAAACGACCCGCGCACCCGGCCGGGTCGATTCACCACCGACATCGATCAGCGTAGCTCCGGCCTGGACCATGCCTTCGGCATGCCGTAACGCCGCGTCCAGCTGACTGAAGCGCCCGCCATCGGAAAAGGAATCGGGGTAACGTTGAGAATGCCCATGACATGCGTCCGGGCCAAATCAAGAACCCGGTTGCCGCAAGGCAACCGGGTCGAGGACTGAACAGAAGTCATTTCAAACCTTAGTGATCAGCCGCAGGGCCGCCAATCGGAGCTTCAGGACGCTCGTTCTTCACCACCGGAGGCGTGGTGCCCGAAGAGCCCGAACCACCCCAGTCACGCGGCTCGCGTGGAGTACGACCGGCCATGATGTCGTCGATCTGGTCGGCATCGATGGTCTCGTACTTCATCAGCGCATCGGCCATGGCGTCGAGCTTGTCGCGGTTGTCGGTGAGGATCTGCTTGGCCGTGCCATAGCACTGGTCAATGATGCTGCGCACCTCGGAGTCGATCAGCTTGGCCGTCTCGCCGGAGAAGCTGGCGTTCTGACCACCACCGCCACGACCCAGGAACACTTCCTGATCTTCCTCGGCATACATCAGCGGGCCAAGCTTCTCGGACAGGCCCCACTTGGTGACCATGTTCCGGGCAATCTGGCTGGCGCGCATGATGTCGTTGGAGGCACCGGTGGTCACACCGTCGAAGCCCAGGGTCATCTCCTCGGCGATACGACCGCCGTACAGCGAGCAGATCTGGCTGATCAGCGCGCGCTTGGACAGGCTGTAGCGATCCTCTTCCGGCAGGAACATGGTCACACCCAGCGCGCGACCGCGCGGAATGATCGAGACCTTGTACACCGGGTCATGCTCGGGAACCAGACGGCCGACGATGGCGTGACCGGCTTCGTGATACGCGGTGTTCTGCTTTTCCTTCTCGGACATGACCATGGTCTTGCGCTCGGCGCCCATCATGATCTTGTCCTTGGCCAGCTCGAACTCCTTCATTTCGACGATGCGCTTGCTGGCGCGGGCGGCGAACAGGGAGGCCTCGTTGACCAGGTTGGCCAGGTCGGCACCGGAGAAACCCGGGGTACCACGGGCAATCACGGCAGGCGCGACGTCGTCACCGACCGGCACCTTGCGGATATGCACCTTGAGAATCTGCTCGCGACCGCGGATATCCGGCAGGCCGACCACCACCTGGCGGTCGAAACGGCCGGGACGCAGCAGCGCCGGGTCGAGCACGTCGGGACGGTTGGTCGCGGCGATGACGATGATGCCGTCATTCATTTCGAAACCATCCATCTCCACCAGCAACTGGTTGAGGGTCTGCTCGCGCTCGTCGTGACCGCCACCCATGCCGGCGCCACGATGGCGACCCACGGCGTCGATCTCGTCGATGAAAATGATGCACGGTGCGTGTTTCTTTGCCTGCTCGAACATGTCGCGCACGCGGCTGGCACCCACACCGACGAACATTTCGACGAAGTCAGAACCGGAAATGGTGAAGAACGGTACTTTCGCCTCACCGGCGATGGCCTTGGCCAGCAGGGTCTTACCGGTACCCGGAGGGCCGACCATCAGCACGCCGCGGGGAATACGACCGCCCAGACGCTGGAACTTGCCCGGATCACGCAGGAACTCGACCAGCTCGCCAACCTCTTCCTTGGCCTCGTCGCAACCGGCGACGTCGGCCAGGGTGGTTTTCACCTGGTCTTCGGACAGCAGGCGCGCCTTGCTCTTGCCGAAACTCATCGGCCCGCCCTTGCCGCCCGCACCGCCCTGCATCTGGCGCATGAAGAACATGAACACCGCGATGATCACCAGGATCGGGAAACTGGCCACCAGCAACTGGGTCCAGATGCTCTGCTGCTCAGGCTGCTTGCCTTCGATCACGACGTGGTTGTCGACCAGGTCGCCGATCAGGCCGTTGTCCTGGATCGCCGGACGAATGGTCTTGAAGCTGTCGCCATCGTTGCGCTTGCCGGTGATCACATAGCCATCCACGGCGACACGCTCGACCTTGCCGTCCTTGACCTGCTGGATGAAGTCGGAATAGTTGAGGGTCTGTGGCTCGTTAGGGCTGGAGAAGTTGTTCATCACCGTCACCAGGACGGCTGCGATGATCAACCACAGGATCAGATTCTTTGCCATATCGTTCAATTAAGTGCCCTCTGAAGCCAGCTCCGCTTGTGGCGCGCGCTTCGCATGAAATTCACCGGCGTAACTTACTACATTACCTACAGCTGCGCAGGAGCCGTCTGTAACCCTTTGTGAAACATTGACTACACAATATTCGCTTATGTTCACGAGGCGAAATGCGAATTTCCTATTGCCCAGCCCAAAAAACCTATTACTCGGTATCGCGTCCGCGGAAACCACGCCCCAGCAGGTACTGCTCGCGGGAACGATCGCGGGACGAACTCGGCTTGCGCATCTGCACCTTCTCGAACATCTTGCGCACGTTCTTGTGGTACTCGTCGAAGCCTTCGCCCTGGAAGATCTTGATCAGAAAATCACCACCAGGGCGCAACACACGCCCCGCCAGGTCCAGCGCCAGCTCGCAAAGGAACATCGAGCGCGGCATATCCACAGCGGGCGTACCACTCATATTGGGGGCCATATCGGAAATCACAAGGTCCACCTCGGAATTTCCGACCGCCTCGAGGATTTGCGCCAGCACGGCGTCCTCGGTGAAGTCGCCCTTGATGAAGGTCACGTCGGGAATGGCGTCCATATCCAGGATATCGGAGGCGATCAGGCGACCCTGGCCACCAATCAGACGACTGGTCACCTGCGACCAGCCACCCGGCGCCGCGCCGAGGTCGATCACGCTCATGCCCGGACGGATCAGCCGGTCCTTCTCCTGGATCTCCAGCAGCTTGTAGCTGGCACGGGAACGATAGCCGTCCTTTTGCGCCATTTTGACGAATGGGTCGTTGAAATGCTCTTTCAGCCAGTTATGGCTGGTCTTGGAACGGGCCACGGGCCACCTCGAAAAATAGATTAACTGGGCGGTCCCGGACTCGCTCGGGTAAACTAGCCGCCATTTTTTTACCAGATCAGACGCAGGGGTCAGATTATGCCGCTCACTCAAGAGCAGAAGAAACAGTACAAATCCATTGGCCACCATCTGAAACCAGTATTGACTGTGGCTGACAACGGTTTGACTGAAGGTGTGCTAGCCGAACTCGAGCGCGCCCTGAACGACCACGAGCTGATCAAGGTCAAGCTCAACATCCTCGATCGCGAGCAACGCCAGGCGCACATCGCGGAACTGTGCAAGGTCGGCAAGGCGGACCTGGTTCAGGTCATCGGCAAGATGGCACTGATTTATCGCCGCAACTTCGACGTCAACAAGCAACTGTCGAACGTTCACCACTACAAGTGATACCCGGCAGGGTCAAGGGTACGCTTCGCGTGCCCTGCCACCCTCGCCCGGCACGGGCTGCAGCACCAGCACCAGGCCGGACAGGCCGAGCACCAGGTAACTGAACAACTGCCAGCGCAAGGCTTGCGGCTGCCAGTAACGCACCGCGAAATACATCGCGCACGCATACCAGCCCATCAACAGCAATTGCCCACGGGTATCGCGCCACAGGCTCGACCGACCTTCGGCAAAAACCAGCACCAGGACCTGCACGGTCACGCAGACCACTGCAAATCCCACCAACAGGACGCCCAACTGAGCACCGATCTCCTCGATCAGCAACGGAGCCAGGCCGATTTGCGCAAGGACCGGCAACAGTCCCACATGCAATAACCACAAGCCGCCGACCCAGAGCATCTGGGCCAGCTGCCAGAGCATGGCGCCCGCGCGTAGCGGGCGTCTGCGCTCAGATGTGACGGACTGCGACAATCTCGTACTCGATCACGCCACCAGGCGTCTTGACGGTCACGACATCACCTTCTTCCTTGGCGATCAGGGCACGGGCGATGGGGGAAACCACCGAGATCTTGCCCTGTTTGATGTCAGCTTCATCCTCACCCACGATGTGATAGGTCACGCTCTCGTCGGTCTCGACGTTGGCGATCTCCACCGTGGTGCCGAAAATCACCTTGCCGGTGTGCGGAATAGTCGTGACATCGATGATCACCGCGTTCTGCAGACGACCTTCGATATCGCGGATCCGCGCCTCGACCATACCCTGCTGCTCGCGGGCAGCATGGTATTCGGCGTTTTCCTTCAGGTCACCCAACTCGCGGGCCGTGCCGATGTCCTGGCTCAGCTTGGGACGGACGACCTTGGTCAGGTGAGCGTGCTCATCTTCCAGGGCTTTGGCACCCTGAACAGTCATGGGGTACTTGGTTATGCTCATGCCTTCAATCCTGCGTGTAGATCCTGCAAGCGACGCACGGTCTTCTCGGGACCGAACTTGAGCGCTTCGCAGATGGCTTCGCCAGCAGCAATGGTGGTTGTGCAGTAGATCTTGTGCTGCAGCGCGTTACGACGAATGGAGTACGAGTCGGCAATCGACTGGCGACCTTCGGTCGTGTTGATGATCAGGGTGACTTCGTCATTCTTGATCATGTCCACGACGTGCGGACGGCCTTCGGTCACCTTGTTGACCCGGCGCACTTTCAGGCCTGCCGCCTCGATCACCTTGGCAGTACCGGCGGTCGCCACCACTTCGAAGCCCAAGTTGATCAGATCACGGGCCACGCCTGCAACCAGTGGCTTGTCGTCGTCACGCACGCTGATGAACGCGGTACCGCCGGTCGGCAGCACTTCGCTGGCCCCCATCTGCGCCTTGGCGAAAGCTTCGCCGAAGGTATCGCCGACACCCATCACCTCACCGGTGGACTTCATCTCAGGGCCGAGGATCGGGTCGACGCCTGGGAATTTGGCGAATGGGAACACCGCCTCTTTCACACTGTAGAAGTTCGGGATGATTTCCTTGGTGAAGCCCAGTTCCTTCAGGGTCTTACCAGCCATCACGCGGGCGGCGATCATGGCCAGGGACACACCGATGCACTTCGACACGAACGGCACGGTACGCGAGGCACGCGGGTTCACTTCGATGACGTAGATGTCCTCGCCCTGCAGGGCCAGTTGCACGTTCATCAGGCCGACCACGCCCAGTTCCAGGGCCATTTTCTTGACCTGTTCGCGCATCTCGTCCTGGATGTGCGCCGGCAGCGAGTACGGTGGCAGCGAGCACGCGGAGTCACCGGAGTGAACGCCGGCCTGCTCGATGTGCTGCATGATCGCGCCGATCACCACGTCGGTGCCGTCGCTGACCGCGTCCACATCCATCTCGATGGCGCAGTTGAGGAAGTGGTCGAGCAGGACCGGGCTGTCGTTCGACACCTGGACCGCTTCACGCAGGTAGCGCTTGAGCTCTTCCTCTTTGTAGACGATTTCCATCGCCCGGCCGCCCAGAACGTAGGACGGACGCACCACCAGCGGATAGCCGATCCTGCTGGCCGCACGCACGGCTTCGTCTTCGCTGCGCACGGTGGCGTTCGGCGGCTGACGCAGGTTCAGGCGCTCGACCATCTGCTGGAAGCGCTCACGGTCTTCGGCACGGTCGATGGCGTCGGGGCTGGTGCCGATGATCGGTACGCCGGCCGCTTCCAGGGCACGCGCCAGTTTCAGCGGAGTCTGGCCGCCGTACTGGACGATCACGCCTTTGGGCTTCTCGACGCGGACGATTTCCAGCACGTCTTCCAGGGTCACCGGCTCGAAGTACAGGCGATCGGAGGTGTCGTAGTCGGTGGAAACGGTTTCCGGGTTGCAGTTGACCATGATGGTCTCGTAGCCGTCATCGCGCAGCGCCAGTGCCGCGTGTACGCAGCAGTAGTCGAACTCGATGCCCTGACCGATACGGTTCGGGCCGCCACCCAGGATGATGATCTTGTCGCGGGTCGATGGGTTGGCCTCGCACTCTTCCTCATAGGTCGAGTACAGGTAGGCGGTGTCGGTGGCGAACTCGGCCGCGCAGGTGTCGACGCGCTTGTAGACCGGGAACACTTCCAGCTTCTGGCGGTGGGTACGCAGGTTCTTCTCGGTCACGCCCAGCAGCTTGGCCAGACGCTGGTCGGAGAAGCCCTTGCGCTTGAGGCGGAACATCAGGTCACGGTCGATGGCGGCCATGCCCAGGGTCTTGACGCGCTCTTCTTCCTTGACCAGGTCCTCGATCTGCACCAGGAACCAGGGGTCGATCATGTTCATGCCGAAGATTTCTTCGACGCTCAGACCGGCGCGGAAGGCGTCCGCCACGTACCAGATACGCTCGGCGCCCGGCACGGTCAGTTCGCGCTTGAGCACGCTCATGCTTTCCGGATTGCTCAGGTCGACTTTCTCGTCCAGGCCGCAGACGCCCACTTCCAGGCCGCGCAGGGCTTTCTGCAGGGACTCCTGGAAGGTCCGGCCGATGGCCATGACTTCACCCACCGACTTCATCTGGGTGGTCAGGCGCGCATCGGCCTGGCCGAATTTTTCGAAGGCGAAGCGTGGCAGCTTGGTGACGACGTAGTCGATCGACGGCTCGAAGGACGCCGGGGTCTTGCCGCCGGTGATGTCGTTCGACAGTTCGTCCAGGGTGTAGCCCACAGCCAGCTTGGCGGCGACCTTGGCGATCGGGAAGCCGGTGGCCTTCGAAGCCAGCGCCGAGGAACGCGAAACCCGCGGGTTCATCTCGATGACGACCATGCGGCCGGTGTTTGGGCAGATACCGAACTGCACGTTGGAACCACCGGTTTCCACGCCGATCTCGCGCAGCACCGCCAGGGAGGCGTTACGCAGGATCTGGTATTCCTTGTCGGTCAGGGTCTGGGCCGGCGCCACGGTGATCGAGTCACCGGTGTGCACGCCCATCGGGTCGAAGTTCTCGATGGAGCAGACGATGATGCAGTTGTCCTTTTTGTCGCGGACAACTTCCATTTCGTATTCTTTCCAGCCGATCAGCGATTCGTCGATCAGCAGTTCCTTGGTCGGCGACAGGTCCAGGCCACGGGCACAGATTTCTTCGAACTCTTCACGGTTGTAGGCGATGCCGCCACCGGTGCCGCCCATGGTGAAGGACGGACGGATGATGCACGGGAAGCCGAGCTTCTCGAGGACCGCATTGGCCTCTTCCATGCTGTGGGCGATACCGGAACGCGGGCATTCCAGGCCGATGGATTTCATCGCCTTGTCGAAACGCGAACGGTCTTCGGCCTTGTCGATGGTGTCGGCGTTGGCGCCGATCATCTCCACGCCGAATTTCTCCAGCACGCCTTCGCGCTCCAGGTCCAGGGCGCAGTTCAGGGCGGTCTGGCCACCCATGGTTGGCAGCAGGGCGTCCGGACGCTCCTTCTCGATGATCTTGGCCACGGTGCGCCACTTGATCGGCTCGATGTAGGTCGCATCCGCCATGGCCGGGTCGGTCATGATGGTCGCCGGGTTGGAGTTCACCAGGATGACGCGGTAGCCCTCTTCGCGCAGGGCTTTACAGGCCTGGGCGCCGGAGTAGTCGAATTCGCAGGCCTGGCCGATGACGATCGGGCCGGCACCGAGAATCAGGATGCTTTTAATGTCTGTACGTTTTGGCATGGGTTTGTCACTCAAATCCGCGGGTCAGTCGGCAAGCCGTTGAACAATCCTTGAAGTTGCCGAGGGGGCCTCCGCGTGGCGGGGCCGCCCTGGGCGTTCAGGCAATCAACGACGCTTGGCCATCTCATTGATGAAGCGATCGAACAGCGGTGCCACGTCGTTCGGGCCCGGGCTGGCTTCAGGGTGGCCCTGGAAGCTGAACGCGCTCTTGTCGGTGCGCTCGATGCCTTGCAGCGAGCCGTCGAACAGCGACTTGTGGATAGCCCGGACATTGCCTGGCAGGGTCGCTTCGTCCACGGCGAAACCGTGGTTCTGGCTGGTGATCATGACGACACCGGTGTCCAGGTCCTGTACCGGGTGGTTGGCACCGTGGTGGCCGTGACCCATCTTGATGGTCTTGGCACCGGAGGCCAGGGCCAGCAGTTGGTGACCCAGGCAGATGCCGAACACCGGGATGTCGGTTTCCAGGATTTCCTTGATGGCCTGGATCGCATAGTCGCAAGGCTCCGGATCGCCAGGGCCGTTGGACAGGAACACGCCATCCGGGTTGAGGGCCAGGGCTTCGCTGGCAGGCGCCTGGGCCGGCAGCACGGTGACGCGGCAGCCGCGCTCGACCAGCATGCGCAGGATGTTCGACTTGATGCCGTAGTCGTAGGCCACGACGTGGTAAGGCAGGTCGGCGGCATCGATGGTCGCGTGACTGTCGGTCTTCAGTTCCCAGACGGTCGAACGCCACTCGTAGGCTTCCCTGGTGCTGACGACTTTCGCCAGGTCCATGCCCTTCAGGCCCGGGAAGCCGCGCGCTGCGGCGATGGCCGCTTCCTCGGTGATGTTGTCACCGGCCAGGATGCAGCCGTTCTGCGAGCCTTTTTCACGCAGGATGCGGGTCAGGCGACGGGTGTCGATACCGGCGATGGCCACGACATTGTTGGCCTTCAGGTAGTCAGACAGGGACAGGGTGTTACGCCAGTTGCTCGCCACCAGCGGCAAGTCGCGGATGACCAAGCCGGCCGACCATACACGGTTGGACTCGGCGTCTTGCGGCGTAGTGCCGGTGTTGCCGATGTGCGGATAGGTCAGGGTAACGATCTGTTGGGCGTAGGAAGGATCGGTAAGGATTTCCTGATAGCCGGTCATTGCGGTGTTGAACACCACCTCACCAACGGTCTGGCCGTCGGCTCCAATGGCTTCGCCGCGAAAAATGCTGCCATCAGCAAGGGCAAGTATGGCTGGCTTAGTCAAGAAGACCTCCCGTAAATAAAGCCTGAAAGGGCGATCGCAGGTTGTAAAAAAGCGGAGTGACGTATGGACACGTCACCCCGCTTCTTTCACTGAATTATTCTGCGCGCTTTTAGTGGACACACTAAAGCTGTAGCTTACAGAAAAATGCTTTTTTAATCCACCGCTAATGAGCCTTGAAGGCCAGGAAATGCGACAGGACGTCGCCAAGCGGTTTGAGAGGCATGCGCCCGCTCCTGTCAAACCCCTGCCGGAGCGCGGCTTGCCCGCGAAAGCGACCCCGAGGCCGCTAAAAGCTTCGCGGGCAAGCCCTGCTCCTACAAGAACGAGGCGCACCAGAAACAGGTGTCCGCCCTGACATCAATGCAGGTCGAGCACATCCTGCATGTCGTACAGCCCGGCCGCCTTGCCATCCAGCCACAGCGCCGCACGCACGGCTCCCTTGGCGAACGTCATGCGGCTCGAGGCCTTGTGGGTGATTTCCAGGCGCTCACCCTCGGTCGCAAACAAGACGGTGTGATCGCCCACCACGTCACCACCGCGCACGGTGGCAAAGCCGATGGTGTCACGCGCCCGCGCGCCGACATGACCTTCACGCCCATAGACCGCGACCTTTTGCAGGTCACGCTCCAGCGTATCGGCAATCACCTCGCCCATGCGCATGGCCGTCCCGGAAGGCGAGTCGACCTTGTGCCGGTGATGGGTCTCGATGATCTCGATGTCCGCATCCTCGCCCAGCACGCGGGCGGTCAGTTCCAGCAGTTTCAGCGACAGGTTGACGCCCACGCTGAAGTTGGCGGCGAAGACGATCGGAATGTCCTTGCCCGCCTCCACCAGCAACTGTTTCTGCTCGCCCGTCAGGCCAGTGGTACCGATGACCATGGCCTTGCCGGCCTTGCGGCAGAACGCCAGGTTCTTCAGCATCACTTCCGGCAGGGTGAAGTCGATCAATACATCGAACTCTTGCGCCACCTTCTCCAGGGCATCGGACAACGGCACGCCGATACGCCCCAGGGAAGCCAGCTCACCGGCATCGGCGCCGACCAGCGAACTGCCCGGACGCACCACGGCCGCCGTCAGGCCGGCAACCGGCACCTGCTGCTGTACCGCTTCGACCAGGATCTTGCCCATGCGCCCGGCGGCACCCATCACAGCTATACGTCGCATAAACGCTCCTTACAGGTCGCCGAAGAAGCGCTTCATGCCCTCGAACCAACCGCTGGCCTTGGGCGAATGGGAGCTGTCGACATCCAGCGAAGCGCGGAATTCTTCCAGCAGCTCGCGCTGACGACGGCTCAGGTTCACGGGCGTCTCGACGGCCACGCGGCACATCAGGTCGCCCGCCCCACCGCCACGCACCGGCGCCACACCCTTGCCGCGCAGACGGAACTGCTTGCCGGTCTGGGTGCCTTCCGGAATCTTCAGCTTGACCCGGCCATCGAGGGTCGGCACTTCCAGCTCGCCCCCAGGGCCGCATCGACGAAGCTGATCGGCACTTCGCAGTACAGATGCTTGCCGTCGCGCTGGAAGATATCGTGCTCACGCACGTTGATCACCACATACAGGTCGCCGGTCGGACCACCCTGGGTGCCCGCCTCGCCCTCGCCGGACAGGCGAATACGATCGCCGGTATCGACGCCCGAAGGCACCTTGACCGACAGCGTCTTGTACTCTTCGACACGGCCCTGGCCATGGCAGGAGTCGCACGGATCGGAAATGATCTTGCCCTGGCCATGGCAACGCGGGCAGGTCTGCTGCACCGAGAAGAAGCCCTGCTGCATGCGCACCTGGCCGATACCGCCACAGGTCGGACAGGTCACCGGCGAAGAACCCTTCTTCGCGCCGGAACCGTCGCACGGCTTGCAGTTGACCAGTGTCGGCACACGGATATTCACGGTGGTCCCGCGCACCGCTTCTTCCAGGTTCAGTTCCAGGGTGTAGCGCAGGTCACTGCCGCGCTGGGCGCCGCCACGGGAACCGCCGCGACCGCCACCAAAGAAATCGCTGAACACATCGCCGAAGATGTCGGAGAAGTTCTGCCCACCGAAACCGGCACCACCGCCACCCATGCTCGGGTCGACGCCGGCATGACCGTACTGGTCGTAAGCGGCGCGCTTGCTGGAATCGGACAGAACCTCGTAGGCCTCGTTGGCCTCCTTGAATTTCTCTTCCGCAGCCTTGTCATCCGGGTTGCGGTCCGGGTGATATTTCATCGCAAGACGACGATAAGCCTTTTTCAGCTCCGCCTCGCTGGAGCCACGCTCGACCCCCAATACCTCGTAATAGTCACGCTTTGCCATAAATTGCCCCTGAGGCCAGCACCCGAGCGTAGTCGCATGCTGTAAAAATTTGCGTACTCCAGACACGCCAACGCGGGAGCAAGCTCCCGCGCGGCGACATCCTACCAGTCACCGCGCAAACGCAGTCAACCGGCCGACCAACAAGCAGAATTACTTGTGGTCTTTGACTTCTTCGAACTCGGCGTCGACGACGTCGTCCTTGTGCGCTTCTTCCTGGGCAGGCTGCGCACCGGCTTCAGGCTTGGCGCCCTGCTCGGCGTACATCTTCTGCGCCACAGGTGCGGAGACCTTGGACAGCTCCTCGACCTTGGCGTCGATGGCAGCCTTGTCGTCACCCTTCACGGCGGCTTCCAGGGCAACCACGGCGGCTTCGATCGCGGTCTTCTCTTCCGCGGTCACCTTGTCACCGGCGTCAGCGACCATCTTGCGAGTCGAGTGAACCAGCGCATCACCCTGGTTACGGGCAGCGGCCAGCTCTTCGAACTTGCGGTCTTCCTCGGCGTTCAGCTCGGCGTCGCGCACCATTTGCTGGATTTCTTCATCCGACAGGCCGGAGTTGGCCTTGATGGTGATCTTCTGCTCCTTGCCGGTAGCCTTGTCCTTCGCGCCGACGTGCAGGATGCCGTTGGCGTCGATGTCGAAGGTCACTTCGATCTGCGGCACGCCACGTGGCGCTGGCGGGATCTCGGACAGGTCGAACTTGCCCAGCGACTTGTTCTGCGCGGCCTGCTTGCGCTCACCCTGCAGCACGTGGATGGTCACGGCGCTCTGGTTGTCGTCGGCGGTCGAGAACACTTGCGACTTCTTGGTCGGAATAGTGGTGTTCTTCTCGATCAGCGCGGTCATCACGCCACCCATGGTTTCGATACCCAGGGTCAGCGGGCTGACGTCCAGCAGCAGCACATCCTTCACGTCACCGGCCAGTACGGCGCCCTGGATCGCAGCACCCATGGCAACGGCTTCGTCAGGGTTGACGTCCTTGCGTGGTTCCTTGCCGAAGAAATCGGTCACGGCCTTCTGCACCAGCGGCATACGGGTCTGACCGCCGACCAGGATCACGTCGTTGATCGAACCGACGTCGATACCGGCGTCTTTCAGAGCGATGCGGCAAGGCTCGATGGTGCGCTGAACCAGGTCTTCCACCAGCGCTTCCAGCTTGGCGCGGGAGATCTTCACGTTCAGGTGCTTCGGACCGGTGGCGTCAGCCGTGATGTACGGCAGGTTGACGTCGGTCGACTGCGAGGACGACAGCTCGATCTTGGCCTTTTCGGCAGCTTCCTTCAGGCGCTGCATCGCCAGCGGGTCACCCTTGAGGTTCATGCCGCTTTCTTTCTTGAATTCGTCGACGAGGTAGTCGATCAGACGGATGTCGAAGTCTTCACCACCGAGGAAGGTGTCACCGTTGGTGGCCAGTACTTCGAACTGGTGCTCGCCATCGACTTCGGCGATTTCGATCACGGAAACGTCGAAGGTACCACCACCCAGGTCATAAACGATGACGGTGTGGTCGCCCTTGGCCTTGTCCATGCCGTAGGCCAGTGCAGCCGCGGTAGGTTCGTTGATGATGCGCTTGACGTCCAGACCGGCGATACGGCCGGCGTCCTTGGTGGCCTGACGCTGGCTGTCGTTGAAGTAGGCCGGAACGGTGATCACCGCTTCGGTCACGGCCTCGCCGAGGTAGTCTTCGGCAGTCTTCTTCATCTTCTTCAGGATTTCAGCCGAAATCTGTGGCGGAGCCATCTTCTGGCCGTTCACTTCAACCCAGGCGTCACCGTTGTCGGCCTTGGCGATCTTGTACGGAACCATCTTGATGTCTTTCTGTACGACTTCTTCGTCGAACTTGCGACCGATCAGACGCTTCACCGCGTACAGGGTGTTGTGCGGGTTGGTTACAGCCTGACGCTTGGCCGACTGGCCAACCAGGGTTTCGCCATCGTTGGCGTATGCAATGATCGACGGCGTGGTGCGAGCGCCTTCGGCGTTCTCGATCACCTTGACGTTGCCGTTTTCCAGAATGGAGACGCAGGAGTTGGTAGTCCCCAGGTCGATACCGATAATTTTGCCCATTTCACTCTCCCGAAACTTGGATTTTTTGCCGCAGCGGTTATTGCCAACTGCGGTAGCACTTAAACGCTTGACTTATAGATGGGGTCGCTACGACCGATTTCAAGCCTGCTCGTCGATAGTCGGCGAAACCGGTGCAACCGCCTTGCTCACCACCACCATGGCCGGACGCAGCAGGCGACCGTTGAGCTGGTAGCCCTTCTGGAACACCTTCAAGACGCTGTTCGGCTCGACGTCGGCGCTTTCCTGCATGGCCATGGCCTGGTGCAGCGAAGCATTGAAGGGTTCGCCATGGGGATCGATGGCTTCCAGCTGGTGACGCTTGAAGGTGTCCTGGAACATCTTCAGGGTCAGCTCGATACCTTCGCGCATCGGGCGAATGCTTTCGTCATCGGGATTGGACAGCTCCAGGCCGCGCTCCAGGCTGTCGAGGATCGGCAGCAGGTCACCGGCGAATTTTTCCAGGGCGAACTTGTGCGCCTTCTCGACATCCTGCTCGGCACGGCGGCGAACGTTCTGCAGGTCGGCGGCTACGCGCAACCCCTGGTCCTGTGCAGCGGCCAGT
This sequence comes from Pseudomonas sp. Tof1, assembly GCF_055390395.1. NCBI lineage: Bacteria > Pseudomonadati > Pseudomonadota > Gammaproteobacteria > Pseudomonadales > Pseudomonadaceae > Pseudomonas > Pseudomonas sp. Tof1. The sequence goes on from NZ_AP024344.1 coordinate 6,104,661, forward strand.
TGCTCTTCGAGCACCTGCACGCGGGTTGCCAGGTCATCGCTCGAAGCCTCGGCAGCCTGATTGGCTTCCTGATTTTGCGCATCCAGATTCTGTTCGTCAGCCATAAAAACCTCCTTTCAATATCGTCCGCGGGCTCGGCCCGCGCTTCTGCCCCCGTATATGGGGCCGCATTTTCCAGGTTCAAGTGCCCAAAACATGCTCTTCACCCGATCGATGGAGGTCATGCATCGCCGATCGCGCTAAAAAATCCGGCCATTCAAGCGAATCGAACTAAAGGCAGGCATTGTCAGGCAAAATCAAAACACTGTATAAATAACCAGACCTAAACCTGGGAGCGGCCTTCATGCTGGTGCACCTGTCCGTACACAACTACGCAATCGTCGAGCATCTCGACCTGGAACTCGACCGCGGGATGAGCGTCATCACCGGCGAAACCGGTGCCGGCAAGTCGATCATGCTCGACGCCCTCGGCCTGACCCTCGGCGATCGCGCCGACAGCGGCGTGGTGCGGCCCGGCGCGGACAAGGCCGACATTCTCGCCACCTTCGACCTGCAGGACATCCCGGAGGCGCGCCACTGGCTCGCCGAACGCGACCTGGACAGCGACGGGCCATGCATCCTGCGCCGAGTCATTACCGCCGAAGGGCGCTCCCGCGGCTACATCAACGGCTCGACCTGCCCCCTCGGCGACCTCAAGGCCCTGGGCGAACTGCTGATCGATATCCACAGCCAGCACGAACACCAGTCCCTGCTCAAGACCGACACCCACCGCCGCCTGCTCGACGAGTACGCCGGCGCCACCGACCTCGCCCGCCAGGTGCAGCTCGCGGCCCAGCGCTGGCGCCAGGCCCGCCAGGAGCTGGAGCGCCTGTCCAACTCCGGCGACGAGCAGCGGGCGCGCCACCAGTTGCTCAGCTATCAGCTCGAAGAGCTGGAAAACCTCGCACTCGGCGAAAACGAGCTGGATGAACTGGAGCAGGAACACAAGAACCTGACCAACGCCGAGACCCTGCTCGGCGTCTGCCGGCAGGTGGTCGAGCAGTGCAGCGAAAGCGACTCGGGCAACGTGCTCCACGCCCTCACCACCTGCCTGAACCGCCTGACCAGCGTCAGCAACGGCTCCGGCGCCCTGGGCGAAGCCGCCAACCTGCTGGCCAGCGCACAGATCCAGGTGGAGGAAGCCGTCGGCGAGCTGAACCGCTTCGTCGACCACTTCGACGCCGACCCGGGCCGCCTGCAGTATCTCGAAGAGCGCCTGGACGCCATCTACACCCTGGCACGCAAGCACCGCATCCAGCCCACCGAGGTGGCGACCCTGCAGCAGAAGCTGCTGGACGAAATCGAAACCATGAACGCCAACGACGAGGCCATCGAACGCCTCGGCGAAGAACTGGCCGCCTACGCCCGGCACTACCAGGAGCGCGCCCGCGAACTCAGCGAACTGCGTCGCGAGGCCGCCACCGGCCTGGCTAGTGCGGTCGAGCAGGAAATCCAGCGCCTGGGCATGCCCGGCGGGCGCTTCAGCATCGAGCTGCACGCCAATACCAGCGACGAACCGCTGCCCTATGGCCTGGAACAGGTCGAGCTGCTGGTCAGCGCCAACCCCGGCCAGCCCCTCAAGGCCCTGGCCAAGGTCGCTTCGGGTGGCGAGCTGTCGCGTATCAGCCTGGCGATCCAGGTGATTACCGCGCAGACCTCACGCATCCCGACCCTGGTCTTTGACGAAGTGGACGTGGGCATCGGCGGGCCGACTGCGGAAATCGTCGGCCAATTGCTGCGCCGCCTCGGCGACCGCGGCCAGGTCCTGACCGTCACCCACCTGCCGCAGGTGGCCGCCCAGGGTCACCATCATCTATTCGTGCACAAGGTGCGCGGCAGCGATGCGACCCACACGGCCGTGTCCAAGCTGGGCAAGACCGAACGGGTCGAGGAAGTCGCGCGGATGCTCGGCGGCATCGACCTCACCAAGGAGTCCATCGCCCACGCGAAAAAGATGGTGGTCACCGCCAAGAGCTGAGCCACAACATTTCAGGTAACAAAAAACACGAAGGCGACCCTGGGGTCGCCTTCGTTCATTTCACCGGAGCTGAATCCGCACGGCAGGATTACTTCTTCTTGCGTACGTACAGCACCAGGTTGTGATCCACCAGCTCGTAGCCATGCTGCTCGGCAATGGCGTGCTGGAGCTTCTCGATTTCCGGGTTGATGAACTCGATGACCTCGCCGGAATCCACGTTGACCATGTGGTCGTGGTGGCCGCCGTCCGCCAGCTCGAACACCGCATGGCCGCCATCGAAGTTGTGGCGGACCACCAGCCCGGCCGCTTCGAATTGGGTCAGTACACGGTAGACCGTCGCCAGGCCGACGTCCTCGCCAGCTTCCATCAGCGCCTTGTAGACATCCTCGGCACTCATGTGACGCTGCTCGGTGGAATCGAGCATCTGTAGAATCTTGACCCGTGGCAGAGTCACTTTTAAGCCAGCTTTGCGTAGTTCGCTATTTTCAACCATGGTCAGCTTTCTCGCCGATGCTGCTTCGCAGCTTCTCTTAATACGGGTATGATCGGGGTTTACGTTGTCCCAGCCAAGATAGTGGAAGTCGCCCACCGATGCAAAACACCAAGCTCTTGCTAACCAGTTTCACCTTAGTGGGACTGCTCGCACTCGCCGGTTGTTCATTCCCCGGGGTTTACAAAATCGACATCCAACAGGGCAATGTCGTCACGCAGGACATGATAGACCAGTTGCGCCCCGGAATGACCCGGCGGCAAGTACGGTTTATCATGGGCAACCCCTTGCTGACCGACACATTCCACGCCAATCGCTGGGATTATCTGTACAGCCTGCAACCAGGTGGCGGTGAGCGCCAGCAGGAGCGCGTCAGCCTGATCTTCAGTGACGACGACAAGCTGGTGAACCTCGCGGGTGACTTCATGCCCGGCGTGAGCCGTGACGAAGCCATTCTCGGCAAGGACAGCGGCACCACGGTCGAAGCCCCGGCGCAGAACACCGAAACGCCGAAGAAGAAGGAAAAGCCGGCCAAGCCAGGCTCGCTGCTCGACCAGATCCAGAAAGACGTCGATGGCGTGAAGACCGTGCCGGTTCCGACCCCGGAGCCGCTGGACACCTCGCCGCAGTAATATTGCGACGCAAAAAAGCCCGGCATGTCCGGGCTTTTTATTGCCTGCCAATCGGCGCAAGACTCCTTGTTGATCGTTCCCACGCAGGAGCGCGGGAACAATCAATCCTTCTACAAATTCTGCGCCCGCGCCCTGGCCGCCTTTTCCGCCCGCAACCGCCGAACCTCTTTCGGGTCCGCCAGCAACGGCCGATAAATCTCGATGCGCTCCCCTTCAGCCACTACCCTGGCCTCGGGGTCACTCACCACCTTGCCGAAGATTCCCAACGGGCAGCCCGACAGATCGACCCCGGGAAACTGCTGGGCCATCCCCGACAAGCCAACCGCCGCCCGCACTGTCGTCCCCGCCGGCACCGACACCTCCAGCAGGCACTGGCGCCCGACCTCGGCGTACACCACCTCGATGGCCACCAACGACTCAGCCATTAAGTTGCTTCGCCCGCTGGCAGAACGCATCCACCAAGGTATTCGCCGCCTGGTTGAACAACGGCCCCAGCGTCGCACGCACGATGGGCCCGGCGTAATCGAAGGTCAGGTCGAGGCTGATCTTGCAGGCCTTCTCGCCCAGTGCCTTGAACACCCACACACCATGCAGTTGAGTGAACGGCCCCTCTTCGAGATTCATCTCGATCGACTGCCCCGGCACCAGGGTATTGCGCGTCACGAACTGCTGGCTCAGGCCACCCTTGGCTACCGACAGCGTGGCGCGCATGTGCACGTCCGAGCTTTCCAGCACCTGGGAGGCCGAGCACCACGGCAGGAATTCCGGATAACGTGCGACGTCGTTCACCAGGTCATAAAGCGCCTGCGCCGGATAGGGCAGCAAGGCCGAACGTTGAATATGGGTCGTCATGTCAGCGTCAATTCCACGGCTGGGCAGCATACAAAAGAGGGCGCATTGTCCGGGATTCATCCTACGCGCTCAAGCACGCAGCTTCACCGTAGCCGACGGACGCGCAACCCCCTATAATGCCGCCCCTATGGCTAAACAGAAGAAACACCCTACAGGGACCATCGCGCAAAACAAAAAGGCGCGCCACGATTACTTCGTCGAACAACGGTTCGAGGCTGGCCTGGTCCTGGCCGGTTGGGAAGTAAAGAGCTTGCGGGCGGGCAAGGCACAACTGGTCGACAGTTACGTGCTGCTCAAGGATGGCGAAGCCTGGCTGTTCGGCAGCCACTTCACGCCGTTGACCACCGCCAGCACCCACGTCATCGCCGACCCGACGCGCACGCGCAAGCTGCTGCTCAACCAGCGCGAGTTGGAGAAGATCTTCGCCGGCGTGCAGCAGAAGGGCTACACCTGCGTCTGCCTCTCGCTGTACTGGAGCAAGCACCTGGTCAAGTGCGAGATTGCCCTGGGCAAGGGCAAGAAGGAATACGACAAGCGCGATACCGAACGCGAACGCGACGCCGGTCGCGAGCTGCAGCGTGCGGTGCGCAACAAGGGCAAGGAAGACTGACGCCCCAGGCACCGCCCTGTATGTAGGAGCCGGGCTTGCCCGCGAAGCTTTTGGCGGCCTCGAGGCCTTCTTCGCGGGCAAGCCCCGCTCCTACAGGTCCGTACCGTACACCAATTCCGGGTACGACCCGTCCACTGCGGGAGCCGGCTTGCTGGCGATTGCGATCCAAAGGCAACCGCCCCACCCGAACAAACGCAACCGCCCGCTCAAATCCCCTTGCGCCGCTCCGCCCGCGCCACCCGCTGTGCCTCCTGCCTGACCTCCTCCAGCACCTCCTGCACATACAGGATATGCCGGCTCGACACCTCACGCGCCTGCTCCGCCCGCCCCTCGATGATCGCCAGGTACAACTCCCGATGCTGCGCGATCAGCATGTCGCGCGTCTCCGTGCGCTGCTTGTACATCCCGCCGATGTTGGTCACCACGTTGCGCTTGAGCAGATCGAACAACCCACGAATGGTGTGCAGCAACACCGCGTTATGACTGGCCTCGGCAATCGCCAGGTGGAAGTTCGCATCGGCCTCGCCCTCCTCCGCGCGACTCACCTCGTCCGCACGCGAATAACAGCTTTGCAATCGCTCGAACGCCACCCTCAGCCGTTCCCGATCCACTTCGGTGGCACGCATCGCCGCGTAATAGGCACAGGACGCCTCCAGCGTATGACGAAACTCGAGCAGGTCACGCTGGGCCTCGGGATTGTTTTCCAACAGGTGCAGCAGCGGATCGCTGAACGTCGAACCCAGCGTCTCCACCACGTAATTGCCGCCGCCCTGTCGACTGGCCAGCAGCCCCTTGGCCACCAGCTTCTGGATCGCCTCGCGCAACGACGGCCGCGACACGCCGAACTGCTCGGCCAACACCCGTTCGGCCGGCAGGCGCTCACCGGGCTTGAGCGTACCCTCGAGAATCATCCCCTCGAGCCGCTCGACAATATCGTCAGACAAACGGCGCTGACGAATCTGATCAAACCCCATCACTCACTCCTCACGCTCCCGAACCCTTGCCGGGGCTGCCTATTCTGGCCTATTGGCGCCGCGCCAGCACCCACCAGAGAGCGCCTGAATCACCCGATCAGTTCCTTTTCCCGACCGCTGTGCGACGAAAGTTTCAGGGCGGCAAATTGACACATGCCCTGCAAGGCTTTTAACCTAGCGCTCAGCGATTGTAAATTGGTATTACCAATTATCCAAATCGACTTATCTGCGCCTACCAACAACAATTAGGGGCCACCCCATATGCAAACCTGGCAACAGCTCTACAGCCCGCTCGGCAGCCTCGGCCTGTCCGCTCTCGCGGCCGTCATTCCCATCGTGTTCTTCTTCCTCGCCCTGGCGGTGTTCCGCCTCAAGGGGCACGTGGCGGGCAGCATCACCCTGGCGCTGGCGATCCTGGTGGCGATCTTCGCCTTCAAGATGCCGGTGGACATGGCACTGGCCGCTGCCGGCTATGGATTCGCCTACGGCCTCTGGCCAATTGCCTGGATCATCGTCGCCGCGGTGTTCCTCTACAAACTGACGGTCAAGAGCGGTCAGTTCGAAATCATCCGCAGCTCGGTGCTGTCGATCACCGACGACCAGCGCCTGCAAGTCCTGCTGATCGGCTTCTGCTTCGGCGCCTTCCTCGAAGGTGCGGCCGGCTTCGGCGCGCCCGTGGCGATCACCGCCGCGCTGCTGGTGGGCCTGGGTTTCAACCCGCTGTACGCCGCCGGCCTGTGCCTGATCGCCAACACCGCGCCAGTGGCCTTCGGCGCCCTGGGCATCCCGATCATCGTCGCCGGCCAGGTCACCGGCATCGATGCGTTCAAGATCGGCGCCATGACCGGCCGCCAACTGCCGCTGCTGTCGCTGTTCGTGCCGTTCTGGCTGGTGTTCATGATGGACGGCCTGCGCGGCGTGCGGGAAACCTGGCCGGCCGCGCTGGTCGCCGGCCTGAGCTTCGCCATCACCCAGTACTTCACCTCGAACTTCATCGGCCCGGAACTGCCGGACATCACCTCGGCCCTGGCCAGCCTGATCAGCCTGACCCTGTTCCTGAAAGTCTGGCAGCCACGCCGCACCGCCGGCGCACAGATCGCCGGTGCCACCGCGGGCGCCGCCGTCACGGCCAGCGCCGGCGGCTTCGGCCAGCCACGCCGCACCCTGGCCTCGCCCTACAGCCTGGGCCAGATCTTCAAGGCCTGGTCGCCGTTCCTGATCCTCACCGTGCTGGTGACGATCTGGACCCTGAAGTCGTTCAAGGCGATGTTCGCCACCGGCGGCGCGATGTACAGCAGCGTCTTCAGCTTCGCCGTACCGCACCTGGACCAGCTGGTGATCAAGACCGCACCGATCGTCGCCAACCCGACGCCGATTCCGGCGGTGTTCAAGCTCGACCCGATCTCCGCCACCGGCACGGCGATTTTCTTCTCCGCCCTGGTGTCGATGCTGGTGCTCAAGATCGACTTCAAAACTGGTCTGACCACTTTCAAGGAGACCTTCTACGAGCTGCGCTGGCCGATCCTCTCCATCGGCATGGTGCTGGCCTTCGCCTTCGTCACCAACTACTCGGGCATGTCCTCGACCCTGGCCCTGGTACTGGCGGCGACCGGCGCGGCGTTCCCGTTCTTCTCGCCGTTCCTCGGCTGGCTGGGCGTGTTCCTGACCGGTTCGGACACCTCGTCGAACGCGCTGTTCAGCTCGCTGCAGGCCACCACCGCACACCAGATCGGCGTCAACGACACTCTGCTGGTCGCGGCCAACACCAGCGGTGGCGTGACCGGCAAGATGATCTCGCCGCAGTCGATCGCCGTCGCCTGCGCCGCCACCGGCCTGGTGGGCAAGGAATCCGACCTGTTCCGCTTCACGCTCAAGCACAGTCTGTTCTTCGCCACCCTCGTCGGCCTGATCACCCTGGCCCAGGCCTATGTGTTCACCGGCATGCTGGTGCACTAACGTGATAGGTGCCGGGGCCCGTCGACGGTCCCGGCAGCCGTTACCCGTCAACCCACGCTGCGAGTTCCCATGATCATTTCCGCCTCTACCGACTATCGCGCAGCCGCCCAACGCAAGCTGCCACCGTTCCTGTTCCACTATGCCGACGGCGGCGCCTACGCCGAGCACACCCTGCGCCACAACGTCGAGGACCTGGCCGGCATCGCCCTGCGCCAGCGCGTGCTGAAGAACATGTCCGAACTGAGCCTGGAAACCCGGCTGTTCAACGAAACCCTGAGCATGCCGGTGGCCCTGGCCCCGGTCGGCCTGACCGGCATGTACGCCCGCCGTGGCGAAGTGCAGGCCGCCCGCGCGGCCGCCGCCCACGGCATCCCTTTCACGATGTCGACGGTCTCGGTGTGCCCGATCGAGGAAGTCGCCCCGGCCATCGACCGGCCGATGTGGTTCCAGCTCTACGTGCTGAAAGACCGCGGCTTCATGCGCAACGCCCTGGAACGGGCCAAGGCCGCCGGCGTGACCACCCTGGTGTTCACCGTCGACATGCCGGTCCCCGGCGCCCGCTACCGCGACGCCCACTCCGGCATGAGCGGCCCGAACGCGCCGCTGCGCCGCGTCTGGCAGGCCATGACCCACCCGCGCTGGACCCTCGATGTCGGCCTGCTGGGCAAGCCCCATGACCTGGGCAACATCTCGCGCTATCGCGGCAACCCGACCGGCCTGGCCGACTACATCGGCTGGCTCGGCGCCAACTTCGACCCGTCGATCTCCTGGAAGGACCTGGAGTGGATCCGCGAATTCTGGGACGGCCCGATGGTCATCAAGGGCATCCTCGACCCGCAGGATGCCAGGGACGCGGTGAAATTCGGTGCCGACGGCATCGTCGTCTCCAACCATGGCGGGCGCCAGCTCGACGGCGTGCTGTCCAGTGCCCGCGCGCTGCCGGCCATCGCCGATGCGGTGAAAGGCGAGTTGAAGATCCTCGCCGACTCCGGCATCCGCAGCGGCCTGGACGTGGTGCGCATGATCGCCCTCGGCGCCGACACCGTGCTGATCGGCCGCGCCTTCCTCTACGCCCTCGCCACCGCCGGCGAAGCGGGCGTGAAAAACCTGCTGGAGCTGTTCGAGAAGGAAATGCGCGTTGCCATGGTGCTGACCGGCGCCAAGTCGATCAGCGAGATCACCCGTGACTCGCTGGTCCGTGAACTGGGCGCCTGAACCGTCGCGCCCGCACGAATTACCGCCTGATTGAACGGGGCCGGCCAGGGCACGCCAGATGCCAACGGCCTCGTTAGGAGTTTGCATGAGCCTGCCCACCCCGTTCCTCCGCTCGGTCGAACAGCTGATTCCCCGCGAGCGCCGCTTCGACGACGCGCTCTCGACCCTGGCCTTCGGCACCGACGCCAGCTTCTACCGGCTGATTCCGCAACTGGTGATCCGCGTCGAATCCGAAGACGAAGTGGTCGCCCTGCTCAAGCTGGCCGCCCGCGACCAGGTGCCGGTGACCTTCCGCGCCGCCGGCACCAGCCTGTCCGGCCAGGCCATCAGCGACTCGGTGCTGATCGTCCTCGGTGACAACTGGAACGGCCGCGAGATTCGCCAAGAGGGCCGGCAGATCCGCCTGCAACCCGGGGTGATCGGCGCCCAGGCCAACGCCTGGCTGGCACCGTTCGGGCGCAAGATCGGCCCGGACCCGGCCTCGATCAATGCCTGCAAGATCGGCGGCATCGTCGCCAACAACGCCAGCGGCATGTGCTGCGGCACCGCGCAGAACACCTACCACACCCTGGCCGGCCTGCGCCTGGTGCTGGCCGACGGCAGCCGCCTGGACACCGAGGACCCGGCCAGCGTCGCGGCCTTCCGCCAGAGCCACGGTGCCTTGCTCGACCAATTGGCGACCCTGGCCCGCGAAACCCGCGCCAACACCGAACTGGCCACGAAGATCCGCCACAAGTACCGGCTGAAGAACACCACCGGCCTGTCCCTCAACGCCCTGGTGGATTTCGACGAGCCGCTGGACATCCTCAGCCACCTGCTGGTCGGCTCCGAAGGCACCCTCGGCTTCATCAGCGCGGTGACCTACGACACCGTGGTCGACCACCCGCACAAGGCCTCGGCGCTGATCGTCTTCCCCGACGTGGAAACCTGCTGCACCGCCGTCACCGTGCTCAAGCGCCAGCCGGTGTCCGCCGTCGAACTGCTCGACCGCCGCAGCCTGCGCTCGGTGCAGGACAAGCCCGGCATGCCGGCGTTCGTGCGCGAGCTGTCGAACAACGCCTGCGCCCTGCTGATCGAATCCCGCGCCGCCAGCTCGTCGCTGCTGCACGAACAACTGGCGCAGATCATGACCTCGCTGGCGAGCTTCCCGGTAGAGAAACAGGTCGACTTCAGCGAAGACCCGGCGGAAAACGCCAGGCTCTGGGCGATCCGCAAGGACACCTTCCCGGCGGTCGGCGCCGTACGCCAGACCGGCACCACGGTGATCATCGAGGACGTGACCTTCCCGGTCGAACAACTGGCCATCGGCGTCAACCGCCTGATCGAGCTGTTCGACAAGCACCACTACGACGAGGCGATCCTGTTCGGCCACGCACTGGAAGGCAACCTGCACTTCGTCTTCACCCAGGGCTTCAACAGCGCCGCGGAAGTCGCCCGCTACCAGGCGTTCATGGACGACGTGGCGCAACTGGTGGCCGTGGAGTTCGGCGGTTCGCTCAAGGCCGAGCACGGCACCGGGCGCAACATGGCGCCCTTCGTCGAACAGGAATGGGGCAGCGACGCCTACCAACTGATGTGGGCGATCAAGCGCCTGCTCGATCCCCAGGGCATCCTCAACCCGGACGTGGTGCTCAGCGACGACCCGCAGATCCACCTGAAAAATCTCAAGCCGCTGCCGGCCGCCGACGAGATCGTCGACAAGTGCATCGAGTGCGGCTTCTGCGAACCGGTGTGCCCATCCAAGGGCCTGACCCTCAGCCCGCGCCAGCGCATCGTCATCTGGCGCGATATCCAGGCGAAAAAGCGCGCCGGCATCGACACCACCGAACTGGAAGCCGCCTACCACTACCAGGGCATCGACACCTGCGCCGCCACCGGCCTGTGCGCCCAGCGCTGCCCGGTGGGCATCAACACCGGCGAGCTGGTGAAGAAACTGCGCGGCCGCGAAGCCACCCAGGTGAAGCGCGCCGACTGGCTGGCGACGAACTTCGCCACCACGCTGCAAGGCGCGCGCTTCACCCTGCACGTCGCCAACGGCGCCCGCATGCTGCTCGGCGCCCCGCGCCTGGCGCGGCTGTCGGCCGGGCTGACCCGCCTGTCCAAGGGGCGCGTGCCCCTGTGGACCAATGCCATGCCGCAACCCGAGCGCGCGGTGCGCTTCAGCCCGGCGGTCAACGATGAACGCCCACGGGTGGTCTACCTGGCCGCCTGCGTCTCACGGGTGATGGGCCCGGCGGCGGGCGACAAGGAACAGGTCTCGCTGCTCGACAAAACCCGCTCGCTGCTGGAAAAGGCCGGCTACCAGGTGGTGTTCCCGGACAACACCGACCAGTTGTGCTGCGGCCAGCCGTTCGCCTCCAAGGGCTACGTCGAACAGGCCGAACACAAGCGCCAGGAACTGATCGGCGCCCTGCTGCACGCCAGCCGCGGCGGCCTCGACCCGATCTACTGCGACACCAGCCCGTGCACCCTGCGCCTGGTCCAGGACCTGGGCGACAGCCGCCTCGACCTCTACGACCCGGTGCGCTTCATTCGCACGCACCTTGTGGATAAGTTGACCTTCACCCCGCAGGACGCGCCGATTGCCGTCCACGTGACCTGCAGCACCCAGCACCTGGGGGAAAGCCAGGCGCTGATCGACCTGGCGCGGCGCTGCAGCCACAACGTGGTGATCCCCGAAGGCATCCACTGCTGCGGATTCGCCGGCGACAAGGGCTTCACCACCCCGGAACTCAACGCCCACTCGCTGCGCACCCTCAAGGATGCGGTGCAGTACTGCGAAGAAGGCATTTCCACCAGCCGCACCTGCGAAATCGGCCTGAGCCAGCACGGCGGCATCGACTACCACGGCCTGGTCTACCTGGTCGATCGCGTCACCCAGCCCAAACCTCTCTCACCACCCCGGTAAACACCACCGGCCTACGGAACACCGCCACCCAACTGTAGGAGCAGGGCTTGCCCGCGAATGGGCCCTCGAAACCGCTAAAAAGCTGCGCGGCGGTTAGGGCCCCGACAAGCCACGCTCCTGCAGGCCCCACCGCGCTCAACAAAAACAGAACCTTGAACACCCCGCGCAGTCTACCGAGCAAGCCGCCACCAATCGGGGCCTCCCTGCCACTTCGGCAACCTCGCAGCCTGAACCCCAGGTTCAAGGAGATCCACATGAAACGTTCCGTACTGCCCGGCCTGTTCGTAGTCACCGCACTCCTTGCCGCCCCGGCCTTCGCCGATGGTGAGAAAGACCTGTGCACCACCAACCTGCAAACCATCAACAACGCCAAGACCACCATCCTCGCCGCCGACCTGCAGGGCGAAATCGCCAACAGCGTGCAGCAGGCCCAGGCCGCCCAGGCGAAAAACACCGCCGAAGGCACCAAGGACTGCATCGCCATCACCCAGCGCGCGATCCAGCAGATCCAGAACAGCCAGAAAGGCGGCTAGTCAAAACCGCACGCTACGCTTTGGGATGGCCTTTCGAGCCACAGTGGCGTACACTGACCCTGCCTACTGAGAAGTAAGCCGGTTCGGGGCCGTTTTGGATTCGACGCTGGTTGCGAAACTCTAGGTGCATGCCGAGTTGGTAACAGAACTCGTTAATCCACTGTTGCAACTTCTATAGTTGCCAACGACGACCAATACGGTGCTGCTCTCGCTGCTTAATTGCAGCTGACATGCACTTCTGGTGCCTTCGGGCCCAGCAATCATCAGGGGATGTCTGTAAACCCGAAATGATTGTCATACAGAACAGAATCGCCGCGTAGTACGTTGTGGACGAAGTGGCTAAAACTTACACAACTCGCCCAAAGCACCCTGCCCGTCGGGTCGCTGAGGGTTAACTCAATAGACACGGCTAAGCATGTAGGACCGACAGCGGAGTACTGGCGGACGGGGGTTCAAATCCCCCCGGCTCCACCAAATAATCATCTAAAGACGTCCACGGACGTCTTTTTTTGTGCCTGAAACCCAGTAAGTACGGGACTTTCAGCGCTATCAGTGTCCACGGACGTCCATCAGCAGCCACGCCTTTTGGCATTCCAAATGGCATTCCAAGCCCGTAGGTGCTAATTTTTGGAATGCCAAAATCAATTCTGGAATGCCAATGTGCGCACAAGCTACCCGCCTCACTGAACTCAAAATCAAATCTGCCAAGCCTGCTGAAAAGGACTATGTCCTATTTGATGGAGGCGGACTTCAAATGCGAGTGAGAAGCAATGGCTCTAAGCTGTGGAACTTCAACTATCGACACCCTGTGACGAAGAAGCGGATCAACATGGGACTGGGGACCTTCCCTGAAGTCTCGTTAGCGCAAGCACGCAAGGGTTCCATTGAAGCGAGGGAAGCACTTGCCCATGGCATCGACCCTAAAGAGAAACGGGATGCTGTGCTGCAAGCTAAACAAGCCGCGACTGAGCACACATTCCAGAATGTGGCGACGTCCTGGTATGAGCTGAAGAAAGATGCTGTGACGTCGGCCTACGCTGAGGACATCTGGCGCTCGCTAACGTTGCACGTATTCCCGGACTTGGGCTCCACACCGATCTCGGCCATCAGCGCACCTCAAGTCATCAACCTGCTCCGACCACTCGAAACCAAGGGCAGCCTTGAAACCGTGAAGCGGCTGACGCAGCGACTCAACGAGATCATGACCTACGGGGTCAACTCGGGAGTGATTCACGCGAACCCGCTTAGCGGCATCCGCTCCGTCTTCAAGAAGCCGAAGAAGAAGAACATGGCGGCGCTTCCCCCCGATGAGCTGAAAGATCTCATGGTGGCGATCGCCAATGCCAGCATCAAACGAACGACTCGTTGCCTGATCGAGTGGCAGCTCCACACCATGACGCGGCCAGTCGAAGCAGCGACTACCCGCTGGGCAGACCTCGACATCGAGAAGAAGATCTGGACGATTCCCGCTGAACGCATGAAGAAACGCCGTACGCATATCGTCCCGCTCACGGAGCAGGCCCTCGCGCTTCTGGAAGCAATCAAGCCTTACAGTGGACACAGGGAATACGTGTTTCCGGCAGATCGGAACCCTCGCACCCATTGCAACAGTCAGACCGCGAACATGGCACTCAAACGCATGGGCTTCGAAGGGCGCCTGGTCAGCCACGGCATGCGCTCGATGGCTAGCACCATCCTCAACGAGCATGGCTGGGATCCTGAACTGATCGAGGTAGCGCTTGCCCACGTGGACAAGGATGAAGTACGCAGCGCTTACAACCGAGCGGACTACATCGAACGCAGGCGTCCGATGATGGCCTGGTGGAGCGAGCATATTCAGGACGCAGCTACCGGCAACCTTTCGATGTCAGCTATCAAGGAAAATCGGGACAGGAAGGTCGTGCCGATACGCTGATTAGTGCCAACTGCCGCAAAGCAGCCAGTAGCAACAGGCAACAACCGGCCACAAGCGGTCATCCTCATAATCTGTGCTCCGACATGATGGGGCATGCCGGAAATGTCGGCTCGAGCATCAGAACGTAACGCCGCGCGCGGGTGATTCCAACGCGAAGAATTTTCCGACTGCGGTCATAGGGCGCTTCATCCCCACGCCAGACCAAGGAAGAGCGAAACTCCCGCGCTCCCTGCCTAATGCTTTCCCGAACCAGGATAACGGCATCGAACTGCTTGCCCTTGGACTTATGGATGGTCATGACGTGTATGCCTTGAGTATCGTTTCCATCAGCGAGCAGTTGATCCTGCACCAGGGCGTTATCGAGCCCCTGACGCGCGGTGGTGTATGCGCCAGTCGTCATCCACATCTCCGACAAGCTCGCGCTGATTCGCTTCCCACGATTGAAAGCGATCAAATAGTCGAGAGCCCCCGCGACCTGCTTGAACTCAGTGACGCCGGTTCGGTAGAGCAGCGTTTTGATCTGAATCCAATCCCTGCCAGGGTCACCGGTAAGCACCAGACCCGCAGCGCCATCGATGAGTGCTTCAGCACTCCTCGCAAGATTGGTCTTCGGGGGCTTACCACCAGCGATGCTGGCACTCCATTTCAGGTAGGTTGCTGCCTCCCTGATTGCCGTTGCACTACCGTCTGCACGCCTGATCAAGGCAAGTAATTCAAGACAGGTTGCGATATCAGCTGCACGCCGTTCAGGAAGCTTGGGCTCCAGAAGAAATGCTGCCAATCGGGCCGATAGCAGAACTGCGGCCTCGTCGAACAACACCTTGTGAGGAATAGGTTTCGCGCCTCCGTTCAAGGCGGCTGAAATCTTGGCGACGCCACTGCCGGTGGTTGCGAGTATGGCCATATTTTCCACGCGCAAACCGTCCGCTTTAGCACCTGCGTAAAATCGACCGAGCGCCGCACGCATCCACTGAATCGGTTCGTGTCTCGGGTCATACAGAATTCGACCGACACCGGCATATGGGGCTCTTCTCGGCGTCTTCGCCAAGATGTCATTGCCGAACACAGCGATCTCAGTGCCAGGGCTGCGGTTATTGTCGGAGCCAAGATCTACAAAAACGGGAGACAAGGCGTCTTTGATATGATCGATTCGCTCCGGACCGACTCCCTCAAGGTGGTCAAAAATCTGCTGATCAAGATCAGCCAGGCAGATGATCTGGCAGAGGTCTGCCAGCTTCTCAATGCAGCTCCAAGCCGTATTCCCAGTGTCTTGAGCCTCATCAACAATGATGACAGGGTAAGTGTCCGCTACCAGTTCCCGGAGCAACTGACACCTTTCCAGCAGCTCACTGGATTTGGGAGCAAACCAGTCGAAACAGATTTGCCCCTCCTCCGCGAACAGTCGCGCCCGCTCAGCTTGCCACGCGAGCCATTCGGCTGTTGGCCTCTCTCTCTTCTGCGGTGCTTTGACTCCACCGGACAAGGCCTTTTCATCTTGAGGCAGCAGGATCTTGAGCTTTCCTTTCGGAGAGCCGAGCAGGTAGCCATGGCTTTTGAGCAATGACCAGCAGAAGGAATGAAAGGTCTGGAGGCTGAGCTGAGAACGTACGGTCTTATCGACCAGCAGACTCGACGCCTCTGCGACCCTTGCCACGGCTGCCCGAGAAAAGCTGAGGAAGAGTATCGACTGCCCCGGCTGTAACCCAGCAGCAATAATCTTCGTGGCCTTCTGAAGGGCGATAGTGGTCTTCCCGCTGCCAGGCCCTCCGACAATCAGGAGGTGGCCATCCTCGTCCAGAATCGTCTGACGCCGCTCGCAGATGATCATATGGCGCCTACCTGATCCTCTTCATTCTCTTCCTCAGCCGGTTCATCACCGGGCTGAGCAGCAGAAGCAGGTTTTGGGAAGTCCTCGTAAACACGCGTCAGGAAATCTGTGATCCCGACTGGCAGCTCGTGCAGTGCGCAAAGATCCAGCAACCGGGCTGCATATCCGTTGCCTTTGTTACTCTTGAGCGCTTTGAGCATGTTGTCCACTACCCCCTTATCATCTGGGCGCTCGGCAGGGATGCCAATGTTCCCCTGCTCCCCGGAATCACGAAGATCACAAAGGAACGTCCATTGGTGCTCAACCGGCGTTTGGGTGACCAGTAGCTGCTCGATGTTTGGGAAAGGAATCTCGTTCGGGAAATCGAAGGCTTCCGCAAACTTCTGATTTTCCTCTGCCTTGCGTGGCTTGTAGTCATAGAAAGCATAGGTTCGAAGGCCAAGTGCTTTGAAGAAAGCACCGAAATTAGGCAACGAACCGTCGCCATCAACGGGGAAGATCGTGATGCCTGCCAAGTCCAGGGCAAACAGATCCGGGTTGGCCTGTTCCATCTTCTCAGCGACTGCGGTCAAGGCACTGTGCTCGGTGACCCCCTCCGCAACAATCACCCCAGGACCGAGCATTGCTTCCGCAAGGCCTCTTCGTGCATGACGCTTGTACATCTTGCCTTTCAGGGTTGTGCCTGACGCAACGGTCGTCGACTCCACCGTTGCCTCAGCGTTGCGTCTCAAGATGATGATCTGAGATGGGTCGAATCGCTCGATCACATACGGTGAATGCGAGGTGACAAAGCACTGCGTCGTCTCTTCCAAAAGGTACTTCGCAATTCGGCGCTGCGTATGCGGTGGCAGTGCTATTTCGGGCTCCTCCATCGCGAAAATCACATTGTCCTTTTTCACCTCGGCGATGAACGACAGCAGAGCCAGCACGAGGGTGTTCAGCGTACCTGTCCCGACATGCTGGAAGGGGACTGGCTTTTGATCCTCTGTAATGGAAAGAAAGAACGACATCGTCTTGCGCAGGTGCTCTCTCGTAAGCTGCGAAACGAATAACTGGGTCGCCTTGCCAGCCCCACCCACGGAAATGTACTGGGCAAGCCTCTCTTCAATGGAATCCAGTACTGGCCGGAGGTCGGTAGCATCCGAATCGATCGGGGGATTCAGCTCCCGAAGCCGCTTGATAGACTTTTCCCAAAGCCCGGTTCGAACGCCTTGCAACCGGAGGATGAGATCGAGCAGAGAACCTCGCTCAAGACTGAGGGCACGTGAACCTGTGCGCAGGGTTCGAAGGTAGAGGAACCCAAACAACCGCTTCACTGTTTTCTTTACACGCTGAAGCTCGCCGTCTTCGAGGCTGGGGCTATATGAGAAGAACGTGTCCGCCTCGAACTCATCTTCTTCTGGGTTGTAAAAGGCTTGCGTTTCAATGCGCAGACATCGAATAACTTCAGGAGGGACGGCGGCATCTGCCTCACCAGCCTCCAACAGACGTTGCTCTTTGACGTGCCACAGCTCGGTGTGAGCCGCGCAGGTGCGCTCAACCTCACCACTGAGATCAACCAGCATGACTTCGATCCTGATCTTTACGGGGGTAGTCCCGTCAGCATCGAGGTACGAGGCATTGTAAAAATCAAACTCCTGAACCGGGGGAAGCGAGAAAGCCTATCTGGACTGAGCACAAGATCCAAAGCTTCGCAAATCGTGCTCTTTCCGACGTTGTTGCCCCCTACAAGCAGGGTATGTCCGTCAAACGTAAGATCCGCTGACTTCACACCCCGAAAGTTCTCAATCTTCAGATTGATAATGCGCATTTTCGCAGATCCTTATGCTGGCTCGACGCCTCAGCTTGGCTTAACCAGCCAAACCTGCCTAGCCATAGAAGAAATGAATCGCCCAGTTTTCTTAGATATCAGATGACCGTTGTTGGGCGTTTTCTGCCGAATAGGACATGAAATCAACGCCCTACAACTGCCATTCGTTTCGAAAAAATCTCAACCACACATTATCGCGATGACATCAGCACCAAGGAGGTTAGCCCCATGTCATTGCAATGCCCTCGCTGTCACTCCCCCAAAGTCGCTTCCTTCCACCACGCCATGAAAGTCGGCGCCGCCATCGGCACCGTGGGCGGTGTTGCGCGCGGAGTCAGCACTGCCCTGGCAGGCGGGCAGGCTGGCGCAGCTATCGGCGCGTTCGCCGGCCCTGTTGGTATCACTCTCGGTTCTGTATCTGGCGCCATCCTCGGTGGCCTAGCTGGCGGGGTTGGCGGCTGTGCGCTCGGCGCTCAGCTCGGCGAGTCGCTCGACCGCCACGTCCTGGCCCACAACCTCTGTCTACTCTGCGGTCATCGCTTCAACCTGCCTGCCTGATCCGGCCCTTTCTCTCCACTTATTTCAATTATCCGGTCGGTGCTGCGCCTGGCGCGGCGCTTTATTCCGGCCTACATCCATAGGAATCGTTCACATGGCACATCTAGTCGAAACCATGGCCTACGCTGGCGCTACCCCGTGGCATGGCTTGGGCAATCAGCTCACGCAGAAGCAACCCATCGAAGTCTGGCAACGCGAAGCCGGCATGGACTGGCAGATCCTCGAAAGCCCCGTGCATTTCAAGTCGGATGCCATCGGCCACCTGGGAGCTATCCATTCTTTTCCAGAGCAGAAGGTGCTCTATCGCTCCGACACCAAGGCACCGCTATCGGTAGTCTCTCAGCGCTACCACACGGTGCAACCTCGGGAAGTGTTGGAGTTTTATCGCGACCTCACCGAGGTTTCCGACTACGAGTTGGAAACGGCCGGAGTACTCAAGGGTGGTCGCAAACTCTGGGCGCTGGCGCGTACCGGGCAAGGCGCGGCGCTCAAGGGTAACGACCAGGTGAATGGCTATCTGCTGCTGGCGACCTCCTGCGACGGCACTCTGGCCACCACCGCCACGCCGACCACCGTGCGCGTGGTGTGCAACAACACCCTAAGCATCGCACTGGACGGCACCAGTCGGGCGATCAAGGTGCCGCACAACACCCGCTTCGACCCCAAGGCGATAAAGAAGCAACTCGGTATCGCCGTCTCGCAATGGGACGACTTCATGTACCGCATGCGCGTGCTGGCCGAGCGCAAAGTGCAGTGGCATGAGGCGCTGGGCTTCTTTATGAACGTGTTGTGCGAGACCAGCCCGACCGGTGCTCTGCCGGAGCAACTGCCCAACGAGCGTGCCCTGCGCAAGGTCCAGGAACTGTACGAAGGCCATGGTCGCGGTAGCCAGCTGGATTCGGCACGCGGCACCGCCTGGGGCTTGCTCAATGCCGTGACCGAGTTTGTCGACCACGAACGCCGCGCGCGTAGCAACGAGTACCGCATGGACTCGGCCTGGTTCGGCCAGGGCGCGCAGATCAAGCAACGCGCCCTGGATGCCGCGCTGCAGCTTGTCGCTTAACCCTCACTTACCTCACTCCTCGCGCCCGGTCAGCCTTGTGCTGGTCGGGCGATTTTATGTCTGCAGGTGAATACCATGAAAGCAACGTCATTGAACGGCAACACCCGCAAGAAACGCCCTGCCCTACACCTGGTCAGCACCAAGGAGTTACCGCGTGAGGACTGGCTACAGATTCGCAAGCAGGGTATCGGCAGTTCGGATGCCGCAGCTGCCGTGGGGCTGAATCCCTACAAATCTCAGTTGGAGTTGTGGCTTGAGAAGACTGGCCGCGATACCACGCTACCGAAGGCAGACCCCCACTATGAGGAAAGCCCGATGTACTGGGGCAACGTTCTGGAACCCATCGTGGCCTGGCATTACAGCAAACGCACCAAGCACAAGGTGCGGCGTATCAACGCCGTGCTGCAGCACCCGAATCCGGAGCTGTCCTGGATGCTCGCAAACATCGACCGCGAGGTACTAGGTGCCGATGATGTTCAGATCCTCGAATGCAAGACAGCCGGCATAAACGGGGCACGCCTTTGGAAGGAAGGCGTGCCCGAGTATGTGGTGTTGCAGGTCATGCACCAGCTCGCCGTCACGGGCAAGCAGGCTGCAGATGTAGCGGTGCTGCTTGGCGGTCAGACGCTGGAGGTCCATCGAATTGAGAGGGACGAACAACTCATCGCGCGCCTGATCGAACTGGAGCGTAAGTTCTGGCAGTACGTGGAGACCGAAACGCCACCGCCAACCGATGGCACTGCTTCTGCTGAAGCGGCATTAAGCTGTCTCTATCCGGAGGATAACGGCCAGATCATCGACTTCAGCAACCACGCCGGACTGAGCGCCGTCTTCATCGAGCTCAAAGCCGTACGCCAGTCGATCGCCGATAAGGAAAAGCGCGAGGCTGAGCTCAAGCAAATTCTGCAGCAGGCCATGGGTAATGCCAGCCGAGCTAAATTCTCTAGCGGCTATGTCAGCTGGCGCAAAGCCAAGGACAGCCTCGGTCTCAATGTCGCTCAACTGCTTCAGGACAAGCCCTACCTGCAGGCCAAATACCCGCTGCTGAAACCCGGCGCGCGGCGTTTTCTGGTCGGCTGATTTCCATTTCCTTCGCCCTTCCCTCCCCTTGGCCAGTCCATGCAGTTCGCTCTGCATGGCTGGCCTTTTTCATTCCCAGGAGAATCACATGCTCAAAGGCTTAGCCCTGACGCCCCCTGTTCTCGGGCGAATCTCCATCGGTAAGGTCATCGAGAAGAACGGCAAGCGCCTGCCGGAAAAAGATGATCAGTTCACCATTACCTCTCAGATACAGAGCAAGGACGGTTGGCTGTTGCACCCGCTCAACGACGAACTGCGTCAGAGCCATGGAGACAAGCTGCGCAACATTCCCGTGCGAATGCTATTCAACGAGCCGGAGTTGAATTTCCGTGCCGACTATACCTTGTTTGATCGCCAGTCAGGACGGCCGCTATGTGTCGGCAATGGCGAGACCTGCAAGCGTGTCACCCAAGACGGCATACAGTCGTTGCCCTGCCCTTCGCCCGATGCCTGTCCGCTGGCCAAGGGTAGAGCGTGCAAGCCTTACGGCCGGCTGAACGTGGTCATTGGCGACGACGATCCGCTGGGTAGCTTCGTGTTCCGCACCACGGGTTTCAATAGCATCCGGACCTTGGCGGCTCGCCTGCATTACTTCCAGGCAATCTCGGGCAATCGGCTGGCCTGTCTGCCGCTGGAGTTGCGGCTGCGTGGCAAATCGACTCGCCAAAGCCTCGGTACCCCGATCTTCTATGTCGACATCACACTGCGCAGCGGACTTTCGATGGAGGAGGCGTTGCTGCGAGCCCGGGAGCTTGACGAGGCACGCCAGGCTTCTGGCTTCGATCAAATGGCGTTGGGTGCTACGGCACGACTGGGACTCGCCAATGGTGCTTTCGAGGACAGTGAAGAAGAGATCTGTGCCATTGCCGAAGAGTTCTTCCCGGAACCGGGACCTGAAGCGCCACCTTCGAGCGTTTCTGCAGCAGAGTCAAAAGCCAAATCAGAACCCACTTTATCGACGTTACTGAAAGCCCGAACCCAGCGCACCGCGGAGTGACATCCGCATTGTCACTTCACCATTCAATCTACGAGGAGGATCGCGCCATGAGCCTGGTGCGCTTCATTGGTTTGCTGTTCGTGTTCATCGGTGTGCTGGCCAGCTGTACGGTGGCCGTCGCTCTACTCGCATTCATGCTGCGTTTCTGGCCATTACTGCTGATAGGCATACTGGCATGTATCGTGTTCAACCGAATAGTCAGCAGTAAGCCCCATATCCCCGAACCTAAAGACCCGCATCAGCAAGCAGATCGGATGGCTTGCACCGAATAGCTGCGGCAATCCGGCAAATATTTAGGAAAGTGACGTTTCGCTCCCCACGTTCGATTTTTCCCATGTGAGAGCGATCTATCGATGCGGCATCTGCCAGGGCTTCTTGAGAGAGATCCAGAGCAAGGCGGCGGGCTCGTACAGCCGCCCCCAGCTTTACGAGATCGCGGTCTTTGTCTTGGATTGCGGAGATTCTTGCCATGGCAAAAATCGTCGGGCTATGATGCCAAAACGACCACGGCATTTACGACCCATTTCACAAGTTTGGGCACTATTGACGTCAGATTGCACCCACTTGTGCCTATGCAGTTGGAAATCCCCTGTTCACGTGGAGGTGAAAGCCGGCCAACGCCTAGCGCCATCCTAACCAGAAAAACGCCTTAAGACTTCTCGCCTTAAGACTTCTCGCCTTAAGCACCACCTTGCTAGGAGCTCAGAACACCATGAATGTCATAACAGGTCTGAACGAAAACTTGATCGAAAGCCTCTTGAGAACGCGAGCATCCTTCGAGGTAGTCGGTCTTCGGGGCAATTTCATGGCCGGTATCAAGCTGGTTGAAGCCAAGATCGAGGGCATGGGAATGAAGTGTCGAGTCAGAAGCGACGTAAAAAGTGCCGTGGTGCAGGGCGGCGCACTCGGTGCCGTGTTCAGCGTCCTCACAACACCTGCGACATTGACCATCGCAACACTAACGGCCGCAGCAGGTGTCGGCCATACGCTCGTCACGTACAACCCCGACTACGAAATCATCAAGGACTACGTCAACAAAAAGCTCAAGGTTGTTTACAAGAAATAGTCGTTTTGCTTACTCCACCCTCCCCGCCATAGTCAGAAATAAACCATGAAACGTATCTTTGGCATCCTTCTTCTTGCGTCCTGTGCTCAGGCAAACGCTGAAATTTCCGCATACCAAGGTACTGCGGCTTTCTTTCCCGATGAGACGTCACCGCGCGGTCTACCCGACGCCATCCCCTGTGTCACCAGATCGGCTCATACGGGTCAACCCATGCTGTTCTGTACTTGGCTAACCAGCACGCGGTACGTTGACGTCTGGGATGCTCAACGCCAACAGAACATCCGTATCACCAACAAAGTGAATGGCCTGTGTCAACGTGGCAATTGTCGAACCCAAGGTGCAGAGGTAGGTAACTGGAGGGAGGACATACCGTTCCAACTCTCGATCTGGTATCGCATAGGCAGTAGCACTGATGGCAAGCCGGTCGCATACCGCACCAACGCAACCCATCAGGTGTCATACGCGGAAGCGGGCAGCCTGCTTATGAAGTTCTACTTAGATGCAGGCGTCCCGGATAATGAGTTGGTTTCGACCTTCGACAAGCGGTACATCGGTGGTTGGGCTGCGTGGAATCAGGATAAAGGCGGGGCTGTATCAGCTGCGACAAAGAGTCCTTCTGCTTCCCAGTCCGAATGGCCTGAGGTCAAAACCGCATGGTGCAATCCACGCATGGATGACGATTGCTATATCAACAACAAGAAGGTGCCAGTTGCGGAATTGGGTAAATGGTTACCGGACATCAGCGAGTCGAATGCCGACCAGCTAGGCGGCCACTGTGAAGCCATCCTCTGCTTCGACAAAAATGATCAGCCGATGGGCTATTTGTTACAATAACAATCCTGAGTGCTGTTGGGACAGTTAACGAACAGTCGCATGGCAATCCTGACAATAAGGGGCACTCGCCCCTTATCGACTTGACTTCAACATTTATTTTTTGCCCATCCCGAAACAGAGTAGGTCGCCTCTGGGTCGATTACGACCAACCGTAAACAGCGGCTTCCCCCCATCGCGGACATTGCCTACATTGTTCGGCTAGAAAATGAGACGACGTTGTCGCCCGCAAAGACGCAGAAATTCATCGAGTTTCTGAGAGTTCACCTGAGCCCGGATGAGTGAATGCAGCACGGTCTGTGCCGCTTCATTCAGGCAAGCCCATAGAACGCGTGCAACTTCGCCAGCTCATCAAGGCCCTGGGCAAGCATTCGCCGATACCCAACCCTGTCAGTAATGAACGGCGAAAAAAGGCTGTGTCCTAGCCACTGATCGAAACCGTCCTGCGCAACGCTCGCCACCGCCATCCCCACAGAACGAACGTCTTCGAAGCGCCCATACTGAGGGCTACTGATGCTCAGGTCGCCGTAGACGTATGGCGTGCTGTCTTGCAGCGCCCCCCATCGTTTGAAGGACGCTCTTCTGACCTGGCACGGAACACATCGCCCGCAATGTTTGTATCCAAAACGCTGAAAACGCCCGCAACTGGTAGATGTCACAGCATGCAGTTTGAGTAGATCCTGATTTAGGCACCCCGCCAACATCTCGCCTTTTGTCATCAGCGCGTAGGGGTTCTGAATCTGAACGTTGATATCGGCAGCATCGAAAATCTGCTGCAATCGACCGAGGTACTCTGGGTGCGCAGTTCGGGTACTCAAGCTACCGAGCCGAGTCACCGTCAATGGTGGGTTTATGGCAATGAAACCATTCTCACAGATGTAGAGAGGTACGCGATCACCCTGATGATAGCGATCAAGGGACGTCGCAACGGCTAAGCCAAATGCCAGAAAAACGATGGATCGTGCCCGCTGGGAGGGCTCTTGAGCCCCCGGAGACTTGGCGACGTGATTGAGGCCAATCCTAGACAACCCAAGACTTTGAGCGAACGCGTCCTGCTTCTCACCATCACCCCGGACAATTTGACTGACGGCATATGGCCTCTCCCCTTGAGCGATCAGATCGATGGCTCCGATCAAACTATCCATCCCTCCAGAAAGCAGGGTGACCGAGTCTTCTCGGGGATGCAATGCCTGCAACTGAGCAGGTGGCCCATACCCACCTGAATAGAAGACGAACGTCCACACGTCAGTCGTCAAAAAGCCCAACGCAGCTTCCAGTGCTCGTGACTGAGCATTCCAGAACGCTGGATCCTGAACAGCAATGTGAAGCTCGAGCGTACGCGTCCATCCATCCGCGCTTCTGGCGCGCAGATCTGTGAAGTCCGCCGCAACGACGGAAAGAGCAATGCTCAGAAAATCCCACGCCTGAAGTGAGATTTCCAAGTGAGCCTTCTCAAGCAGATGCCGGGCATAGCCTCCAACACTGACCTGCCCCTTTTCCGCCTGGCCATAGATCACCACCTGCATCGCCTGGTCAACAGCTCGCACCTGGAAGCCCGCAGGGCCACAAATGAACTTCATTCGACATACCCCTCAAAAACCTCAAAGGTCTCCTGTAGCGCCTGGGTCACGACTTGAGAAATCCGCCCCGTCGTCAACCGGGCTCCATTGGCTGCGATTGTACGAAAAGACGCCGATACACACTCCTTGATGTACTCCTTGATCTCTTTCAGACGCCGTACCGCAACCAAAGCCGACGAGGCTTTCTCCTGGATCGTTTTCCCCAGATCAAGCTCGTAGCGATGAAACACATCCATCGCGGTGAAGCGCTCAATTGCGTAAGCCCGCTCCTCAGGAGACAGATTCAACAAATCGGCATTTGGGTACTTCACAAGGACATCGGATAAAGAACCACGGATTGAAGCTCGCTCAGCCTCCGCATCCTGAGTGCCATCGACAGGGCGTACAGCCTCGACGAGCGCATCCATCACTTCCGATGCCGACCGACCGTTTAATAGAACGGGATCAATGGGGTTCGGACTTGCCTGGCTGGCGCCATCAGCCACCGACTGCAGGGTACTGCCGAGTATCCCAGCAACTGCCGCTGTGCCGCCAAATCGTGCAGTGGTGGTCTTGGCTCCTCCATACCCATGCTTGACATAGTGCTTCAAACTCCTCTGGAGACCGCTGCGGTCACCGTTCCTGGCATAGTCACCCAACCCTCGACGCGCCCCGCCAAAACGGCCTGGTGGCGCGAGTGGTGGCGGCGACTCCGGAGCTGTCCTCGAGTCGTTGTCATCCTCCGGAGAATCATCTGGTTGATGATCATCTTGATCAGTCTGATCCTCTCCGGGATCAGGCAGCTCAGGGTCTGGCAGATCCTGTGGCTCTGGCGGCAGAGGTGGGACAGGTGGTGGAGGCATTGGCGGCAGCGGCGGCGTCCACGGGGGCACCATCGGCACCCCTTTGCCTGGCCCGTCGCTATTTTGGGACGTTCCCATTCAACTTCCTTATTGCAGCTTTAACAGGGGCACTGGCATCAAGGTTCAGCCAGTAATCGAATACAGACCTCGCCCATGCTTCGTCTTTCAGCTTCGGCACAATTCCCGCCTGGATCTGCGCGGGCGGACGCTCTTTCAAAAATGCCGCGAGGCGTGGGCCCTGCAACCCATCAATACCGGCGATGACCAGCATCGCATCCAGTACAGGTGGCACTCCCCACTCTTGCTCGCTACCTGCTTTGTCGAGGAGCCGATCCATGATCACACTGATCTCGATGGGAGCAATGTGCCCAAGGCGATCCTTGAGCTGAGCCGCCATATCGGGCGAGTCGAGCAACGCAGTAAGCAACTCGGCGGCGGTCGATGAAAGTCGATCTTCGTCCGTGATAATCGGCGCATGTTCGCGACTGACGTAAATGGCGCCGCGCAAATCCTTGTCCGCCAGTGCAGGGGGCAGGGCAAGCCACTCTTTCACGAAGGGGTGATCCCAGGGCTGCGGCAAAGAAAAGTCCTTGCCCTGCTTCACATCAGCTTCCCAGTCGGTGAGCATCGCGGGCTTGCCATGCTTATCAGCCGCAACCGCCTTCATCAGCTCTTCAAAGGCCTTGGGATTCCCGCTGCGCTCGAACAACATTAATTTGACCAATGCTGCCTCATCCACACCCACACCATGGGCACGAGAGATACTCATCCGGATCGCCAGAGCGTTTAGAAACCGCTTGATGAGCCGGGGATTGCCGTGAATGCCCGACGCTGAGGTCATCACTGCTGCAAGTCGCTCTGCCGTGTCGAATTTACCGATCAGCTCCTCGGGGTATTTGTTGGACAGGGACTGCATGAAGGCCCTGTCCACTCGGCCACCCTGCCAGGTTGTCCGAAGCTGATCGCGAACGCTGACACGAATTGACTCGATATCTTCTTTGGGCAGGCCGCTGTTCTCTGTGAACAGCATCATCATGTACGCCCGCACTTCCTGCGTCCCCAAAGGCGGCACCCGGATCGGAACCTGGATCAGCTTGTCGAAATAGCTGGTGACCAGGATATCGTCCGGTACCCCGCTGAAATGCCGGCGCACCGCATGCTTGATCATTTCGTTATCCGCAGCGATGACAAAGGCCGTATTGCGCAAGAACAGGAAAAGCCTGATTGCCTCGAGGGTCGAGATTGTCGTTTCGGGCAAGCAACGATCCAGGTCGTCGATCAGAACGACCAATGTGACACCAAGCTCGTCCAAGACCGATTCAAAATTATCTCGAAGCGCCTGAATTTCCTTAGGCGGAGAGGTTTTTTTGGGTTTTTCCCTGATGAGTTTCTTGGCCTCATCCGCCGCTTTCTCGGCCTTATCATGGGTCTCGCCGATCATCGCCTGATCGACCTCACCAGACCACCATTGCTTGGCCAAGCCCCACATATCACCGATGAGACCAGGTGCGGGCACACCGGCTGCAAAAGACACCGCCGCACCACCCATAAGCTTGGCTACACGCAGCCAATTCACGCGCTCAGCCAGCTCGGAAACCTTATCGAGTGCCGTTTGTCGCGCCTCGGCCTCTTCCTGCAGTCGGGAAGCGATGACATCCATCAGTGCAGCGCGCGCATCGTCATACCCTTGGTACAGCCAGGCATTGAACTCGACAAAGACGAAGTCTTTCTCAGGCTTTTTCCCCGGTTCCGGAGGATTACGTAGCGACGCCTGAATTAGCTTGATCATGGAGGACTTGCCCGCTCCCCACGCACCTGAAACCCCGATGGAAATCGGACGTCCATTGGCCTGGTACACGATCTCTGCGACGGTGTCGGCAACCCCAGAGAAATTGAGGAAGTCCGTGTCTGTTTCGTTATCGACCCACATCATGTCCCTCCTTGGCCGCTGTCAGCATGTAGCCGTGGCAAGGCAGCCATAGTAGCTGATCTGATGTAGATAGAGGCAACTGGCCATCCGCTCTATTTAGGCGACATGACGCTGCTGGTATGGGCGGAAACGGCGGTCAGTCTGGGCGGTTACAGTGTGTTTGCTGGCCGCTTACTGATCGCCTTTCACAGGAATACAAGCGCCAGCCGCTTGCTGGCGCAGGGCCACACAGGCATTCCGCCACATATGTAAACACGTTTATGATGCCTGACAAATGTGTGCCACTGCGCAAGGGAACATGCAATGAGGTTGATTCAGAACGCTGGCCAAGACCGAGTGATCGATTTGCTCAACGAGCGAATGAATGTGGATCACCAACTAGCCTGTGCCTCCCCAGCGCTCTCCTTATTTGCATTCTCTGAACTGGCCAAAGCCTTTGCTCAGCTACGCAAAGTTCAGTTGATTCTGCCGTCCGACAGCGAGAGTCTGGAACTGCTTGGCGGAGAAGCAGACCGAGCTGCACGTAATCGTCTCACTGCACGCAGCCTCGCTCGGCGCTGCCACCAATGGCTGAATGCCAAGGTCGAGCTGAAACGCGCCAATTCAGTTATTCCTCAAGGTATCGGTTTACTGAGAGATGCCACCGGCACGCCCGATCAGGTCGTCATGGGCTCCTTTGCACTGACCACCGACGGCCTCGGCATAACGCCCGGCAACCCGATGAGCCTGATTCAGGCCAGCGAATCTCCTCAGGAGGCGGCGATGTTTGCGCCTTGGTTCGATAACCAATGGCAAACCCTGAATACTCGCCCCAGTGACAAAACTGAACTGCTGAACGTCCTGCGCGAGATTGCCGAACAGCGCTCGCCGGCCACGCTGTACAACCTGGTTCTCCATCAGCTCTTCAAAGAGAGGGACGATGGGCTGGATGAAGAACGCGTGGTGAAATCTGCCACTGGCATACGCAACACGGTGGTTTGGAACAAGCTCTTCAAATTCCAACGCGATGGCGTTGTGGGTGCAATCGACAAGCTCAACCGCTTTGGCGGCTGCATCATCGCTGACAGCGTTGGCCTGGGAAAAACCTTCGAAGCACTCGCCGTCATCAAATATCACGAACTGCGCAACGACCGTGTGCTGGTGCTGTGCCCGAAGCGCTTGCGTGACAACTGGACGCTCTACAAGGCAAACGACCGGCGCAACGTTTTGGCGTCAGATCGTTTCAACTACGACGTCCTCAACCACACCGACCTATCGCGGGAGGCCGGGCTATCCGGCGACCTCGACCTATCCCATATCAACTGGGGCAACTATGATTTGGTCGTAATCGACGAATCGCATAACTTCCGCAACAAGAAAGCGCCACGCCAAGGCCAGGAAACGCGCTACGACCGACTCATGCGCAGAATCATCCGCGAAGGCGTGAAAACCCGCGTCCTTATGCTCTCAGCCACGCCAGTCAATAACCGCCTGGCTGATCTGCGTAACCAGATCGCTTTCGTGACCGAGGGCGATGACAACGCCCTGTTTGAATACGGCATCAGCAGCATCGAAGCCACTACCCGCAAAGCCCAGCTACAATTCAATCGCTGGCTGGACCTGGATGAGCGTGAAAAGACGCCAGAGCGCCTGGTCGAAATGCTCGGCTTCGACTACTTCACCCTGCTCGACCTACTAACCATCGCCCGCTCACGCAGGCATATCGAGAAGTACTACGGCACCACCGAAACGGGTCGTTTCCCCACTCGCCTGCCCCCGATCAACATCAAGGCGGACGTCGATGCAGCTGGGCAGTTCCGCGCCATCCGTGAAATCAACCAAGAGATTCGCCGGCTCAACCTCGCCAGCTATGCGCCCTTGCGTTACGTCATGCAGCACAAGCAAGCGGCATATGACGCTAAATACAGCACGGAGATTCGTGGTGGCGAGAGCTTCTTCCGCCAGGCTGATCGTGAAGAAAGCCTGATCCACCTGCTGCGCATCAACGTCCTCAAGCGCATGGAAAGCGCGGTGTCTTCATTTGCACTGACCCTCGAACGGCAGCTCAAGGATGTCGAACGCACACTCGAACGTATCGAGCAGTACGCTCACGAAATTGAAGAGATCGATATCACCGATGTCGACATCGACGATCCGGCGTTTGAAGCACTGTTGGTCGGACGCAAGGTCAAGGTGCTGCTGAGTGACGTTGACCTGGTACGCTGGAAGCAAGATCTGCTGGAAGATCGCAATCGCCTGGCCACGCTCCTATCGGCGGCACAACAAGTACAACCCCAGCGCGACGCCAAACTGGCGGAGCTCCGCAACTTGCTCGCTAACAAGTGCCAAAACCCGATCAATCCAGGCAATCGCAAGGTCATCATCTTCACCGCTTTTGCCGATACGGCTCGCTACCTGTATGACCAACTTGCCTCATGGGCCAGCGAAACCTTGGGCCTGCAAACTGCCTTGGTCACCGGCTCCGGCCGCAACCAAACCACGATTCCTGGCCTGCGTACCGATCTGGCATCCATACTGACTACCTTCTCCCCACGCTCGAAAGAGCGCCCTACCGACTTGGCCGAGGAAGGCGAGCTGGATCTGTTGATTGCCACCGACTGCATTTCCGAAGGCCAAAACCTGCAGGACTGCGACTGGCTGATCAACTATGACATCCACTGGAACCCGGTGCGAATCATCCAGCGCTTTGGTCGTATCGACCGCATAGGCTCGCCCAACCAGCACATCCAGCTAGTCAACTTCTGGCCCAACATGCAGCTGGAGGAATACATCAATCTGGAGCAACGCGTCAGCGGCCGCATGGTTCTACTAGACGTGTCGGCTACCGGGGAAGAGAACCTGATCGAAGCGCAGTCCGGCAATGCGATGAATGATCTGGAATACCGCCGCAAGCAACTACTCAAGCTGCAGGATGCCGTTATTGATCTGGAAGACCTATCCAGTGGCGTTTCGATCACTGACCTCACCCTCACCGACTTCCGCATAGATCTGGCCCAGTACCTAAAGACCCATCCCGGCGTGTTGGAGAACATGCCACTGGGAGCCTGTGCCATTACTACAACTCGCGATGAGGACATACCGCCTGGCATTATTTTTTGCCTACGCGCAGAGGGGGAAGCGGCGGACAAGATCAGCGATGGCTATCCACTCGCCCCCCACTATCTCATCCATGTGGCCGAAGATGACACAGTGCTACTGCCCTTCACCCAGGCCAAACGCATTCTGGATCGGCTTAAGCGTCTGGCCCTCGGCCGTGAGCTACCTGATGCCAGCGCTGGCAGTCGATTCGACGAGGTAACCAAACAGGGCGAAGACATGCGCTATGCACAAAGCCTGCTGGCGGCAGCCGTGTCATCTGTAGCCGGCAAAAGCGAAGAGCGCGCCATTGCCAGCCTATTCAATCCAGCCGGTAGTCATGCGATGAAGGGCGAGTTCGCCGGCAGCAACGACTTCGAGGTAATCGCCTTTATGGTCGTTTTGTCGCAGGAGTAAGCCGTGGTTGCCGAGGACATCATTGCAGCCCTGCAGCTACCGGAACAGACGCGAGTCAACCAACGTGTGGCCAAGAAGCTGTTGATTGAGAATCTTGCCCCCACAACCTCGGATCGCCAGCAGATCAATGACGGCGTCGAAGAGGTTCAGTGGGTAGCCGCACTTAAGCCAGGCAATTGCGGAGTTCCCGTTTACCGTGACGCTCAGCGTGAGTATGTGGAGACAGCTGTGCTGCACCTCAACCTACGCCAATCCGCACGGCCGGCCAGGCTGATTGAACTGCTGCACCGTGCTGTACCGCACCCGGCACTAGTGCTGGTCAGCACTCCAGACTCGTTACAGCTTTCCGTCTGTCACAAACGCTGGGCACAGAACGAAGCCGGTAAAATCGTGCTCGATGGAGATATCGCCACTGTCGCGTTGCGGGCTACCCCTCAGGTTAAGGCAGACTTTCTGGCTGCAGTAAGCTTGGAGCGACAACCGCGCAGCAACCTCTACGCGTTCTATCAGGGTTGGATAGATACCCTGCTGGCAATGCAGGCAGCTTATCTTACCGGCAGCTTTCGCATGGCCAGCAGTCCGACAGATGCCGCTGCAAGGCACCAAACCTTGCAAGCCTGTATCGAGCTACAAGCGCAGATCAGCGCAGTACGTACCCTGGCTCAAAAGGCTCAGCAAATTGCTCGCCAGGTGGAGCTGAACTTGCACCTGAAGCAGTTGCAAAAGGCCCTCGACGAAGCCCAAGCAAAACTTTAGACGGATGGCCTGCTGCAAACAGCAGCCCCCTGGCCAATAACCGTTAAAAGGTTGGCGAAATGAAATACCATGCCAGCCAGCATTACACCATGCCTGCAAACCACTATCTGCAGGCAGATAGTGAAGGAAAGAACGAATGAACCTGCAAAAAATCGACGCACAGTCGCCGGAAGCGCAAAGCGCCGACCTCAAGGCCGGAAACATAGCGAAGCTCAAAACCCTGTTCCCTGAGCTGATCACCGAAGGCCCCAACGGCGTAGCCATTAACCAGGACGTACTCAGACAGCTAATCGGCGAGGCAACCGTAACGGACACCGACGAAAAGTACGGCTTGAACTGGCACGGCAAGCGCGCCGCGCGCCAACTCGCGCTCACGCCTAGCACGGGTACGCTACTTCCCTGCCCCGATGAAAGCATGGATTGGGACACCACACAAAACCTGATGATCGAGGGTGATAACCTCGAAGTACTCAAATTGCTGCAAAAAAGCTATGCGGGCAAGGTAAAGCTGATCTATATCGATCCGCCCTATAACACCGGCCAAGATTTCGTATACCCAGACAACTTTCAAGATAGCATCAAGAACTATCTCGAGCTGACTGGGCAAATTGATGGCGGAGCAAGAATAAGCAGCAATACAGAGTCCAGCGGTCGTTTCCATACTGACTGGATGAACATGCTTTACCCACGATTAAAGCTTGCCAGAAATTTGCTTAGAGACGACGGACTGATCTTTGTAAGCATTGATGATACCGAGGCCGGAAATCTAAAGCTAATAATGTCAGAAGTATTTGGGGAAGAGAACTTTATTGGCAATGCCGTGTGGGAGAAAGCCTACACAGCAAATATGACCGCTCAGTTCATGTCAAATACGCATGACCATATTTTTATTTTTGCCAAAGATTGTGACTTTGCAGCCCTGGGACGATTTGACCGCACAGAAGACCAGATAGCAAAATTCAAGAACCCAGATAATGATCCACGCGGCCCTTGGAAAGCTGAGAACTTATCTGCTGGAAAATTCTATGCAGCCGGACAGTTCAAGATAACGGGACCTACAAGCCAAGAATTCCTTCCACCACCGGGAAGATACTGGCGATGCAACCAACAACAGTATGAAACTTGGCTTGCAGATAACAGGATAACATTTGGAATGTCCGGAGAGGGCCGTCCAATGTTGAAAAAATTCTTATCGGAAGTCGCAGATGGTTTAACACCAAGCACATGGTGGAATCATAACGAATTTGGCACAAACAAGGAGGCAAGCCTGGAGCTGAAACAGCTTTTCGATGGAGAAGCTTGTTTCCAAACTCCAAAACCTGAAAAATTGCTTCGCAAAATATGTGCACTTGCATCATCTGGCGACGAAATTATTTTAGATTTTTTTGGCGGTTCCGGAACCACTGGCCATGCGGTGTTGGCACAGAACTCCATTGACGGCGGGAATCGCCGCTATATTCTTGTACAGCTTCCAGAAGCCCTAGACCCTGAACATAAAGATCAAAAGGCTGCCGCGGCGCTCTGCAATACTCTCGGAGTAAAACAAAACATTGCAGAATTAACAAAAGAACGGCTACGTCGCGCAGCGAATAAGATCAAAGCCGATAACCCCATGTTTTCTGGTGATACGGGATTCCGCAATTTCAAGCTGGACACATCAAATATCCGAGCATGGAATCCAACCCCAGAAGACCTGACGGCCGATCTTCTGGCTCATCAAGAGCACCTTATTGAAGGCCGGAGCGAGTACGACATTCTTTACGAACTGCTGCTTAAGCTCGGTCTAGACCTGTGCGTCCCCATTGAGCAGCAGCAGATTGCAGAAGAAACGGTGTACAGCATCGGCGGTGGCGTACTATTGGCATGCCTGACTGAACAGATCACTCGCGATCAGGTGGAGGAGCTCGCTCAAGGCATAGTTGCCTGGCACAAGGCGCTAGCTCCTGCAAGCGACAGCACCTGCGTGTTCCGCGACAGCGCCTTTGCCAATGACATAGCCAAAACCAACCTTGCCGCCATCCTCAACCAGGCCGGTATCAAGAACGTACGGAGCTTGTAAAATGGCCGTGCCCGCGCAGCCCAAGATTTACCACATCTGCCACGTGGACCGTCTGCCGTCCATCATCGCCAGCGCTGGCTTGCTGTCCGATGCAGTACTGTTGAATCAGGCGCTGCCGGGTACGGTCATAGGCATGAACCACATCAAGCAGCGCCGTCTTGAAGAACTAAGATTGGCCAGTCATCCCACACTGCATGTGGGTGAATGCGTGCCGTTCTACTTCTGCCCCCGCTCAGTGATGCTTTTTCTGATCTACCGGCAAAGCCAAGAGCTAGCGTACAGGGGTGGGCAAGGGCCTATCGTGCATTTGGAAGCGGACCTGCACGCCGCTGTACAGTGGGCTAACGCCCAAGCCAGACGCTGGGCGTTCACGCTATCCAATGCTGGGGCCTACTACTTTGAAGACAGAGCGGATCTGACCCGGCTCAATGAGATTGACTGGAACGCCGTGCAAGCCCGCGACTGGCGTCAGCGCAAGGAAGGTAAGCAAGCCGAGTTTCTGCTCGAATACAGCTTCCCCTGGCACCTAGTCGAGCGCATCGGTGTACAGTCCCGGCAAATTTATACGCAGGTAGCGAATGTGTTGCCTGCACAAGGGCACAGACCAACGGTCGAGCTACGCCCAGAGTGGTATTACTGAGTGAAGACCCTGTCATGATCGAATTTACTAGCGGCGACATCCTGCGGGATGACTCCGAAGCCATCATTAACACCGTGAACTGTGTCGGTGTGATGGGCCGTGGCATCGCCTTACAGTTCAAGAACATGTGGCCGGAAAACTTCAAGGCTTACGAGGCTGCGTGCAAGCGCGAAGAGGTGCAGCCTGGCCGAATGTTCGTGTTCTACACCGACCAGCTCACGTCGCCGCGTTACATCATCAACTTCCCCACCAAGCGTCACTGGCGCGGCAAGAGCCGCCTACAGGACATAGAAGCGGGGCTCAGCGCGCTGGTGGCCGAGATTCACAACCGTGGTATCCGCTCCATCGCCATCCCACCGTTGGGCAGCGGTTTGGGGGGATTGGATTGGGCTGAGGTGCGCCCCCGTATCGAGGCAGCCATGGCCGATCTGCCGGATGTACACGTACGCGTTTACGAACCCAAGGGCGCTCCCGCTACAGACACCATGCACCACAGCCGCGAAGTGCCAAGCATGACCGCTGGACGCGCCGCACTGGTGGAACTGATGAACCGTTATGTCCGAGGCCTGCTAGATCCAACGATCAGCCTGCTGGAGGTACATAAGCTGATGTACTTCATGCAGGCCGCAGGCGAGCCATTACGCCTCAAGTACGTGCAAGCCGCCTACGGCCCCTACGCCGAGAATCTTCGTCACGTATTGCGCGCCATTGAAGGTCATCTGGTCGCGGGTTATGCCGACGGTGGGGATGCCCCAGAAAAGCCGATGACGCTGGTGCCTGGGGCAGTCGATGAAGCTAATGCCTTCCTGGCTGTCAATGCCGAGACACGAGCCCGATTCGACCGAGTCGGCGAGCTGGTGGCGGGCTTCGAGACGCCCTTCGGTCTGGAGCTGCTGGCGACAGTGCATTGGATCGTCAAGAACGGGGAACCCGTAACCAGCGTCGATGAGGTGATCACCCGCACCTACGCCTGGAACTCTCGCAAAAAGCAGTTCACTCCGCGCCAAATCGGCATAGCCCTCGATGTGCTGACGAACAAAGGCTGGATCGAGCCGATAGCACTAAGCGCCTGACTTCTCATGAACCTGACTCGACTCCCCATGCCGCTGCGAGGCATGGGGAGTCCATGAGCTAAATGACTAAATATCTCGCCCCTGCCTGATGGCGAGTTTGAAAATGGATTGAACATGAAACTGCACTTCGAGCCGGATCTCGACTACCAATTACGGGCCATCGAAGCGGTATGCGATCTATTCCGTGGCCAAGAGGCGTGTCGTACCGAGTTCACGGTTACCATGAAGGCTCCCTCGCCCACAGACAACGATTTCTCGCAAGGAACTTCCCCTCAGCAGTATGCCCTAGGCATCGCCGAATCCGACCTGGGTATCGGCAACCGCCTGACGCTGCTCGACGACGAACTGCACAAAAACCTCAGCGACATCCAGCTTAGTGGCGGCCTACCTCCTTCGGGTTTGCTCACCTCTGGCGACTTCACCGTTGAGATGGAAACCGGCACAGGCAAAACCTATGTCTACCTGCGCACGATCTTTGAACTGAATAAACGCTACGGTTTTACCAAGTTCGTCATCGTGGTGCCTTCGGTGGCGATCAAGGAAGGCGTCTATAAGTCGTTACAAATCACCGAGGAGCACTTCAAGGGGCTCTATGCCGGCGCGCCTTACGGCTACTTCCTATACGACTCGAACAAGCTCGGAGAGGTGCGCAACTTTGCCACCAGCTCGACCATCCAGATCATGGTGGTCACCGTAGGTGCGATCAACAAAAAGGACGTCAACAACCTCTACAAGGACAGCGAAAAGACCGGCGGTGAGAAGCCCATCGACCTGATCAAGGCTACCCGCCCGATTCTGATTGTCGACGAACCGCAGAGCGTCGATGGCGGCCTAAAAGGAGCTGGCAAAAGCGCGCTGGATGCGATGAACCCACTGTGTACCCTGCGCTATTCCGCAACCCATGTGGACAAGCATCACATGGTCTACCGCCTGGATGCGGTCGACGCCTATGAGCGCCGCCTGGTGAAGCAGATCGAGGTGGCCTCGGCAACGATTGAGGACGCCCACAACAAGCCGCGTGTTCGACTGGTGGCGGTAAGCAACAAGCGCGGCACAATTTCAGCCAAAGTCGAGCTAGATGTTGCTACAGCCTCCGGTGGTGTGGCGACTCAAGAAGCGACTGTGTACGACGGCGATGATCTGGAGCAGACCACCAAGCGTGCCATTTACAAAGACTTCCGTATTGGCGAAATCAACACCGCCAAGGACGAAGAGTTTGTCGAGCTGCGCTACCCAGGTGGCGAGAAATATCTGCGCATTGGTGAAATCCACGGCGGCATGGAGCCGTTAGCGATTCAGCGCGAAATGATCCGCCGCACGATCAAGGAGCACCTGGATAAGGAAAAACGCTTCCGCCCCATGGGGATAAAAGTGCTGTCGCTGTTCTTCATCGACACGGTCGAGCGCTATCGCCAGTACGATGCTGACGGCAATCCGGTAAAAGGAGTGTACGCCACAATTTTCGAAGAAGAATACAAGCGACTTGCCAAGCATCCGGATTACCAAAGCCTGTTCAGCGAGGTCGACTTCAACCACAGCGCTGAAGAGGCGCATAACGGCTACTTCTCCATCGACAAAAAGGGTGGCTGGTCTGACACCGCCGAGAACAACGCCGGCAACCGAGAGAACGCTGAGCGCGCCTACAACCTGATCATGAAGGACAAGGAAAAGCTGCTCAGCTTCAGTACCCCCTTGAAGTTCATCTTTTCCCACTCAGCACTCAAGGAAGGCTGGGATAATCCCAATGTCTTCCAAATCTGCACGCTGCGTGACATTCAATCCGAGCGCGAGCGCCGGCAAACCATCGGCCGCGGCCTGCGTCTGTGCGTCAACCAGAACGGCGAGCGAGTGCGTGGCTTTGAGGTGAACACTCTTACGGTGATCGCCACAGAGAACTACGAGGCCTTTGCCGAGAACCTGCAGAAAGAGATTGAAGCAGACACTGGCATTCGCTTCGGTATCGTCGAGCAGCACCAGTTCGCAGCAGTCGCAGTCACCGATGCTAACGGCGAGTCAAAGCCACTTGGTTTTGAGCAGTCCAAGGTACTGTGGGATTTCCTGCGAGCACAGCATTACATCGATGCCAAGGGCAAGGTGCAAGACTTGCTTAAACAGGCACTAACAGATGGCCAGCTGCACCTACCGCTTGAATTCGAGGCTCAGCGGTTGCAGATCATCGAACAGTTGAAGAAGGTCTCCGGCCGCCTGGAGATCAAGAATGCAGACGAGCGCCGTGCCATCCCTACCCGCCAGGCCGTGTTGCAGAGCGAAGAGTTCAAAGCCCTTTGGGATCGGATCAAGCATCAGACGACCTACCGCGTTGACTTTGATAACGAAAAGCTGATCGCCGATTGCATCGAAAACTTGCAGAAAGCCCCTGCTGTATTCCGCCCTCGCCTTCAATGGCGCAAAGCAGATCTGGCCATCGGCAAGTCAGGCGTAGAAGCCAACGAGAAGAAAGGCGCATATACCGTCAACCTGGACGAGAGCAATATCGAGCTGCCAGACATTCTGACCGACCTCCAGGATCGCACCCAGCTGACCCGCCGGACGCTGGTACGCATCCTCACGGAAAGTAAGCGCCTAGACGACTTCAAGCGCAACCCCCAGCAATTTATTGAACTGGCCGGCGAAATCATCAACCGATGCAAGCGCCTAGTGCTGGTGCACGGCATCAAGTACGTGAAACTGGACCACAACAGTTTCTACGCTCAGGAGCTGTTCGAGCAGCAGGAACTGACCGGCTACCTGAAAAACATGCTGCTCAACACCGAGAAATCCGTCTACGAGCACGTGGTCTACGACTCAGCAGTCGAACGCAACTTCGCCCAGGCGCTGGAGCATAACGATGCTGTGAAGGTTTACGCGAAGCTGCCGGGCTGGTTCCGTATCCCCACCCCACTTGGCAGCTACAACCCTGACTGGGCAATATTGGTAGAGCAAGATGGTGCGGAGCGCCTCTACTTCGTAATAGAGACCAAGGCTAGCTTGTTCAATGATGACCTGCGGCCTATCGAGCGAGCAAAAATCGACTGCGGCGCCGCTCATTTCGAAATGCTTGCAGCCGATGCCGCCAGCCTGCACTTCGGGCGTGCGAGTAGCGTGGACGATATCATAGCAGGTGTACTGAATTAACTAGATCGGCTCATAGCGGTTGGGTAGGCGACATCCCGCCCAACCGCTAGCGGGGAGCTCGACAACACTAGCCGGTATGTCACACCTAAGCTCTAGAACGAGGCACGACGGTACAGAGGCTAAACGTCCGACTCAGCGGCATCTCCTCGGTTGGCCTATACGCAAGCTTCGCCCCCCCTTAGGCTTAAGTCGTAGATGCTGAGCATTTTTGACGAGATACTTCATGGCCTTATGCACGTGGGGCCGAATTGCTCGATCACTCCTCAGAATGCGGCCGATACCACACCCGTTTTCGTATTGTTCCTTATCGTGGTTGCAGCTGTAGATGTAGCCCTGACCATACGTGATGTCCTCCCACAACTCGCCGAGCTGGATGGCCTTGTAGACATCACCCTGCACCTCGTTGCCATTGAAGAAGTAGGCAGCATGGATGTGGTAGCCCCCACCATCCTTCCTATCACCCTGCTCCACTGAATAAATGTGGCCGATGAGGTGATCAAAGATCGTATTGCGCTTGTGCTTGGCGATCAGTTCATCCAAGTCATCGAAGACATGTTCGACTCGCAGCCTGACCTGTGCCTCAGAACGGTAGTGGAAGTCGACCCGGATGACGGTGATACGCGAGTAGAGCTCACATAAGGCATCGGCGTAGTCGCAGACTTGGATCTCCTGCTCCTTGGCCTGGTGGCGGAGGTCATGCTTCCTGCGGAGATACCACCGCTCACGAACCAACTGACGGATCCGGGCGACCAAGACGTTCATGCTGTGATGATGATCCAGGTAGGCCGTACCCTCCTCATTCAGACAGGTAGGGCCATCAGGGTGACGCTCCAGCCCGATGTCCTGACATGCAGCCCTAAACGCTTGCAGATGCTCACTGTAGCTGTATTCGATACGGCCTTCGAATAGGTCAACCATCTGCCGGATATGATCGAAATACTGAGAGAGCTTGGTCTCTTGGACGCGCTCGTACCCTGTGCGGGCTTGCTTGATGCGGAATGCCGGTGAATCGGAATCTTCGATGACTTGGACAAGTCGCTCAATCTGAAGAGCAATGTTGGACTGGGAAAGGTGAGTGTAAGTTCTGCGATTGGTCATGGATGGGTACCTGGCTGGTTGTTATACATACCAGGTACGCGTTGTGTGTTTTTTAACCGATCACCTATCCCTACCTGTTCAGTAGGTGTAGTACTGGATAAGTGTCAATGACTATTGGACTATTAGGCATTGATAGCTAATAGCTATATCACTAGAAGCAGCCCAGCCCATTACCAACCCTCCCGGCGAGCCAGGCAATGGGGAGCAACATTGCCAAGCCCACCAGGGGATTTGCCGAATTGCATCTTGGGAGAGTTAGCTGAGAATCCCGAATTATCCCAAGCGGCATAAGCGCCATGACCAGCTGCCAACCGGTCATGGCGTAAATGGTGGTTTCTAGCTGGCCCTGCTCAGGTGTCCAGTGGTGCGCACCGCAGTACCTTCTGCCAAGTCACGCTCCTCGATCCTAGCCAGGATCCAGTCGTGCACCTCGCTGTCGACCCAACCGACGCAGCGATCCCCCAGCGAGACGGGCTTCGGGAAGGTGCCCTCCCCGATGTATTTGTAGATGGTCGACCGCGCCAAGCCGGTCGAGTCGATGACTTCTTTCAGACGGATGATCCTCATGAACGGGGCTCCTCGTATTCGTTCAGAGGATTGGCAGAGCCGGTAAAAAAGCACTGAAGAACTGATCCGCTGGCGCTCCTCTCATTCACCTACAGCCAGTGAACGTGCATACGTACAGTTTTCTCTGGTACCCGAACGCCGACTTAGGCTATAGCCCTGCCTCGCGGCTATTCGACAATATAAAGCTCAAAAAACAGTCAAAAACCCTACTGAACCCCAGTAGAAATGGGGTTTACACGAAAAATATGATTCTAGAATCGTCATAGAGAGGGGATAGATTTCAGAAAGAAACTAGCTAGAATCGATCTAGAATAGATGTAGAATCGGACGAAAATCCGAACCAGAAATGCCCTTAGATCGGAACTGAAATGACGTGAAGACTGACAATCACGCGCGTACCAAAGATGCCGACAGGCTGAGCGAACTGCTCCAAGAACCTCATCGAAACCATCGCCACGACATCTGGCTGTGGCTGCACCTCTACCATTGCAAAGAGGCGAGGCTTGACCTCAGAACCTGCAACGGCCTAACCATGCGTGACGAGATAGCCAGAGCCCTGAGGGACCATAGGCTCTTCCAGTCCCGCATCCCCCAAGAGAAAGATCGACTCTTACTTCCAAACGAAAAGCTGGAGTGGATCGAAGAGGATGAACGGCAGCATCAATGGCTGATCCGCGAGATCGAGAAAATGACTGACTTGCGCCTGCCTCGCGGCCTAGTCCACCTCACCGGCAGAGATCGCCTCATCGGCATGATCGACCTTTGGGATATCGATATTGTCGAAAAGGCATCGGAGGTCGAACAGCTTCACCGGGACTGGCTCAGACACAAGGCGAAGGACAGTGAATTCGAATGGTTCACCGATAAG
Source organism: Pseudomonas sp. Tof1 (assembly GCF_055390395.1). Taxonomy (NCBI): domain Bacteria; kingdom Pseudomonadati; phylum Pseudomonadota; class Gammaproteobacteria; order Pseudomonadales; family Pseudomonadaceae; genus Pseudomonas; species Pseudomonas sp. Tof1. The sequence goes on from NZ_AP024344.1 coordinate 6,146,036, forward strand.
AAAGAGAGCGAAAAGCGCTGTGCCTGCGCCTGGGAGTGGCTTAAAAAGAATCATCTGCCGTCGCACTCTAGGCAAACGCCAATCAGCAACTACCAAGAGCTGCTGATGTTCTTCGACCAAGGGGATGTAGGCCGTCACGAAAGGAAGGCCATACTTCGAGAGATCAAAAGGCGATGGAGTCGTAAGCAATTTGACGAGCGTACTGCCGACAAGAAGCAGGTCAACGTCATTCTCTCGAAAACGGTGATCGCCCAGCTTGATGCGCTAGCGAAGGCGCACGGCCTGAAGCGTGCTCAAATTATTGAGAACCTGGTGAGGATGGAGGCTGACGCTGGCGTATACCTAGCCGAAAGCTAGCGATAGCCCCCCACCAAGACGCCCCAAGGGTACCAAGGGTACCAAGCAAATCCTATTGGCATTCCAAATGGCATTCCAACAAAAAAATCTAACCGACATAATTTTTTAAAATCAATAAGTTACATTTTCAGTTCAGATTACCCCGGCAAATGAAAAAACAAAGCCCGCCGAATGCGGGCTTTGTCATTTCTGGTCTCTTTAGACCAACAACCAGATGTTCAACAGTTTAGGGGCGGCGGCGATCCTTCAAGCAACGCATCCACCACAGCCTTCGCCACCTCCACCGAATGCAGCATCCCCCAAAATAACGTCCGTTCCACCGGGTTCTCATGCAGGCTGATTTCATCCCCATTCAGCTCAGCAACCTCCAGCAGTTTCGACACATAGCTCAACGCATCATGAGCCGTGACACCAGGCTGGATAGCAAAAATCGAGGGACAAAGCGGATCAGCACGATTGACGGTTTTGGAAAGGGTCAACGCGAGCGTATCAAGCAATCTGGCCGCATCGGGCCTCTTTGACTCCACAGACTCGCTGGATACAGACGGTGGATCAGGTGTGATTTTTTTCACCATGGTAGATCTCCGAGCTCATTTGAGGGGATCACCACACTGGCTGCGAAACCAAGGGTGGCGAACTGTACGCAGGTTCGCAGACCGGTGAGCTTGGAAACCGGCAGGCATAAGCCTCCTGCGCACAGCCCGCCATAACGCAGGCATAAAAAAGCCGCTTACGCGGCGCTGTGCGCCAGCTCACTACCGGGCTGCGAAACCCGTGTCGCTGAATTTGCAGCGACCTCAGGAATCTAGACACAGCATTGGGCGCACACAATATTCTCCCACGCCTAAATCACGTAGGAAAAGTAAGTTCATTTTGAAAGCTATTTCTACTCATTACGAGACGCCATCGAGCGGGTAGGTGAGAAGGGAAAACCTCTCCCCTACTCGCTCAAAAACGCCGACATCAGCCGGGGTAAAAGTCAGAGAAAGTCCTCACCCCGCCTTCTCGACCGCCAACCGCTCCAAACTCATTTCCCGCATCCGAAACTTCTGCACCTTCCCCGTCACCGTCATCGGAAACGCCTCCACAAACAGGAAATGCCTGGGCACCTTGAAGTGCGCAATCTTCCCCTTGCAGAAGGCCTTCAACTCTTCTTCATCTGCGTTATGCCCCGGATGACACTTCACCCACGCCACAATCTCCTCGCCATACCGCTCATCCGGTATCCCGATCACCTGCACGTCCGCCACCGCCGGATGCTTGAACAGAAACTCCTCGATCTCCCGCGGGTACACGTTCTCGCCCCCGCGAATGATCATGTCCTTGTTGCGCCCGACGATGCTCACGTACCCCGCCTCGTCCATCACCGCCAAATCGCCGGTGTGCATCCAGCGCGCACCGTCGATGGCCTGGGCGGTGGCCTCGGCGTCGTTCCAGTAGCCGAGCATCACGCTGTAGCCGCGGGTGCACAGTTCGCCGATCTGCCCGCGTGGCACGATGCGCCCGGCTTCGTCGATGATCTTGCTTTCCAGGTGCGGCTGGGTGCGGCCGACGCTGGCGACGCGGCGCTCCAGGTCGTCATCGGCTGCGGTCTGGGTCGATACCGGGCTGGTCTCGGTCATGCCGTAGGCAATCTGCACTTCGGCCATGTGCATTTCGCCGATCACCCGTTTCATCACTTCGATCGGGCAGGTGGCGCCGGCCATGATGCCGCTGCGCAGGCTGGACAGGTCGAATTCGGCCCGGCGCGGGTGGTCCAGTTCGGCGATGAACATGGTCGGTACGCCGTACAGCACCGTGGCGCGTTCCTCGGCCACCGCCTGCAGGGCGGTCAGCGGGTCGAAGGCGTCGCCCGGGTAGATCAGGGTGCTGCCGTGGGTCAGGCAGCCGAGGTTGCCCATGACCATGCCGAAGCAGTGGTACAGCGGCACGGGGATGACCAGGCGATCGTACTCGGTCAGGCCCAGGCTTTCGCCGACCAGGTAGCCGTTGTTGAGGATGTTGTAGTGGCTGAGGGTCGCGCCCTTGGGGAAGCCGGTGGTGCCGGAGGTGTACTGGATGTTGATCGGTTCGTCGAACTGCAATTGCGCGCTGCAGGCGCGCAGGTCTTCGGCGGCGACACACTCGGCGCGCTCCTGCAGCGCCGCCCAGCCGAGCATGCCGGCGGCCGGGCTGTGGCCCAGGCTGATCACGCCGCGCAGTTCCGGGAGCAGGCGGCTGTGCAAGGCGCCCAGGGCGCTGCCGGCGAGTTCCGGCAGCAGTTCGCCGAGCATGGCGTGGTAGTCGCTGGTCTTGAAGGCGTCGGCGCAGATCAGCCAGCGGCAGCCGGAGTGCTTGAGCGCGTATTCCAGTTCGCTGACGCGGTAGGCCGGGTTGATGTTGACCAGGATCACGCCGACCTTGGCGCTGGCGAACTGGGCGATGCACCACTCGGCGCAGTTCGGCGCCCAGATGCCGAGGCGCTCGCCCGGTTGCATGCCGATCGCCAGCAGCGCACGGGCGCAGCGCTCGACCTGTTCGGCCAGTTGCGCCCAGCTGTAGCGCACCTGCTGGTGGCGCACCACCAGTGCCTCGCGCTCGACGAAGCGCGCCACGGTCTGGTCGAATGCGGCGCCGATGGTCATGGCCAGTAGCGGCTTGTCCTGTCGGCCACGGGTGTAGCTGGGTGAAGTCATGGTGTCCCCTCGATCTTGTACTTGTGTGCCCTCCTGGCGGGGGCAGGCCTTGCCTGAGGATGCCAAGCAGTGAAGTACAAAACCGCGTAGGACGCGAAATCCAACAGCGAAATCCAGCGGACAGCCGGAGCCAGAAAGATTACCCAACGGTAGTGGGGACAGTCACCGAAACGTTACGCAATAGTGGCATAATGCGCCGCGCCCACGGGGTCCCCGGAACACATCGGTCAAACATCCATGAAGCACAATCCAGCACAGTCGGGTTTCACCCTGGTGGAACTGATGGTCAGCGTCGTCGTGGTCGCCATCCTGGCCGCCATCGCCGTTCCGGCCTACAGCAGCTACGTCAACAAGAGCACGATCAAGGCCGCTCAGGCCGACCTGGTTGCCCTGAGCCTGAACCTGGAAAACAGCTACCAGAAACAGCTGGTGTATCCGACCTCCACCGCCAGCGGTGTCACCCAGATCCAGTGCGCGCTGATCGGTAACCCGTCGCCCTGCACCAGCCCGTCGTCGGGCTGGCAGCCGAGCCAGTCGGGCAAGTTCAACTATTCGATCAATTCCACCTCGACCACCTACACCGTGACCGCGACCGGCAACGGCGGTGCGCTCAACGGGTGCACCATCACCCTGGACCAGAGCAACAGCCGCAGCATCAGCTCGTGCAGTTCGTACAACGGTAGCTGGCTGTAATGCGCTGCCGCGGCTTCACCCTGGTCGAACTGATGATCACCGTCGCCCTGCTCGGCCTTATCCTGATGGTGGGCGTACCACTCACCCAGTCCTGGACCAACAGCAGCTACCAGCGCGATGCCGCCGGCCTGCTCAAGCAGGGCATCAGCCGCGCCAAGGCGACCGCACTGCGCAACCAGGGCGCCGTGCAGGACAGCGCACCCGCCGCCGTGCTGTGCCGCTCCGGGCAGAATCTCAAGCTGTTCCGGCTCAACGCCGGGCAGTCGATCGATTGCAACGCCACCAGCCAACCGGTCTGGAGCAGCACGATCCCGGCCGCGGCGGGAATCAAGGTCGCCGGAGTCGACATGGCCTGCGTCGCCTTCAGCAACCGTGGCCTGGCGGTCAGCGGCAACAGTTGCAGCACCGGTACGCTGCAGGTTACGGCAGGCAGCGAGAGTTCGGTCGATGTCCCGCTCATTTAAACTGCGCCGGCACCAGCGCGGCGATGTCCTGCTCGAATCGCTGATCGGCATCCTGTTGATGGCGACCATCGGCCTGGGCATCACCTATGCCTCATCACGGGCGGCCATCAGCCAGCGCGACATGAAGCTGCAGAACATCGTGGTCAACCAGATGCGCAGCCTGCTGGAACAGAACGGCGCGCTGCTGTGCTCGAGCAAGGCCTCGCTGCTGGTGGTGTCCATTCCCAGCCAGACCGACACCGTGCCGATCACCGCGACCTGCACCAACGCACCGAGCGTCACCGTCGGCACCAGCACGATCACCGGCGGCACGCCGCAAAGCTCGGTGGTGCTCACCACCCGCGCCCAGGACAGCAGCCTGTTCGGTGGCATCATCCGGGTCGGAGACGAGTCTTGAACCGCGCGCAGCGTGGCTTCACGCTGATCAGCCTGCTGATCGGCACGACCATTTCCCTGATCAGCATCCTGGCCATGCTCGCGCTGTACAAGAACGTGGTCTACAACGCCCTGGCTTCATCACAGAGTTCGCGCCAGGACGGCCAGGTGGCCTCGGCGCTGATCACCGCCCAGCGCGAACTGATGAATGCCGGCTTCTGGAGCGGCAGCGCCACGGCGCGGGCCACCTCCGACATCGACAACAACTTCATCCTGCTGTCCGGCGCCCTGCTGAGCAACGGCACCCTGAGCGGGACCGCCACCGCCCAGACCAGCTTCCCGACCCTGACCAGCACGGCGCCGAACGGCATCAGCGGCAATGCGATCATCTGGTCCTACCAGACCAGTGCCACCGCCACCGCCAGTTGCGCCGGGTTGCTGATCAGCAACGGCGCGCTGCTCAGCCTGAAAGCCGCGGCGAGTTGCACCCAGGCGTCGACGCAGTGGAGCAGCACCACCTGGACCAGTACCCCGCTGATCGAAAGCGGTCAGGGCACCGCCTCGCTGTCGGTCGGTTTCGCCACCTGCTGGCCCTATGGCCGCACCACCGACACCACCAATAGCGCCTATCGGCTGCAGGTCAGCCTGAGTGCCAACAACAGCACGCTCGATCCCAACAGCACCGATCCCCAGCCCGCCTACGTCAAAAGCAAGGCGACGGCCTGTCTGATCAATTTCGAAAAACCCACTTCCTGACCGAGCGCCCGATGCCTGCACCCGCGTTTTTCCGATCGACGCGCGCTTCCCAGCGCGGCATGGCCGCCACCCTGATGATCCTGTTCGTCGGCATGGCCCTGAGCGTCACCGCGCTGAGCATGATGTACGGCATCGGCGGTGCCCAACAGCAGCAGATGGCGGCCCATGCCACGTCGCCGGCGGAGTCTCGGGTGTGGAGCGGCGTGGAATGGGTGCGCCTGTACCTGCAGGGCCAACTGACCCAGGACAGTACCCTGGCCAACGTTACCGTCGGCAACCTGCCGATCAGCGCCACCGGGCTCAGTGCGCAGATCGTCTCCAAGGTCGCCAGCGGCAGCAGCACCCTGGTCACGGCCACCATCACCGCCACCAACAACCTGGCCACCAATACGCTACAGGTGGTGTATGTGTTGACCCCGGCCAGCAGCACGCCCGCAACGCCGGCCGGTGCCAGCCTGCCGCCGGCGCTGCAGTTCAACGGCAACTTCAACTACACCGGCGGCAGCCTGTCGATCACCAACGGCACGACTTTGGCGAATATCGTCGTCAACGGCGTGCTGAATATCTCGAACGGCGCCAAGGCCTATGTCTCCGGTTGCGCCAAGGGCGGCATCAACCTCAGTGGCGGCGGCATCGCGGACAACGCGACACTCAACACCGAGGGCACCTTCTCCATGAGTTCCAGCAGCGCGCCGGTCAACCTGACGGTGGGTGCCAAGTCGATCAATATCACCCAGTCCGGTGGCAGCTACGTGGCGATCCAGGCCGGCGCGTTCCGCGCCAACGTGCTGTCGGGCGGTTCGACCGTCGGTACCGCGCTGGTCGGCGGTATCCGCAACAGCGACAACTCGATCACTGCCGCCAGCAGCGGCACCGCGCTGATCACCCTAAGTTCCGGGGCGGTCTACACCCTGGACCTGAGCAAGGCCACGCAGTCGGCCGGGGCCATCAGCACCAGCAACGCGCAACTGATCTCCGGCACCGGTACCCTGCCCGCCAGCATCTCGCTGACCTACAACGCGGTCTATGGCGGCGACGTCAACTTCCTCACCGGCACCGTCGGCACGTTCTGGGGCAACACCCTGGCGCTGACCGGCTACAGCGCCACCTACAACACGCTCAAGGCCAACAGCGACGTGTCGATCCTCACCGCCAACGTCGGCAAGTTCCAGGGCGGCGGCAACCTCAGCGTGACGCAATGGAACACGCCGACCTTCAGCACCGCCAGCCAGATCGCCGGACAGATCCTCAACCAGAACGGCACGCCCTACACCGGCAACACCATCGCCAACCTGACCGCGAACGTCGCCGGCGCCTCGCCCGGCCTGCCCGGCGTGCCGTACTGCAACATCACCGCCACGCCGGTGGATGTCACGCCGCTGAAAAGCCAGGCCAACTACGTGTTCTCGTTCTCCGGGAACACGCCGATGCTGACCATCCAGAACGTCAAGACCGCGGCCGGCACCACGGTTTCCGCCGGGCCCTACAACCTGGCGACCACCGACCTGCGCACCCTGCTGGGCAACAACTTCATGATCTGCAACTACGGCAACAGCACCTGCGGCAACGGTGCCACGCCGGGCAACGGCTGGAACCTGACCGGCATCACCGCGTTCCCACCGGGCGTGCTGTGGTTCGACGGCAACGTCACCTTCAACGGCGTGCAGAGCATGAGCCGCCTGACCAACACCGTGCTGACCACCGGTGACGTGACCCTGACCAGCAGCGGCATGGTGCCGCTGTACTCGCCGAACTTCTCCGGCTATTCGAACCTGTGCACCGGCTCGTTCTACCCGACCAACCTGTGCAACAAGAGTGCCTCGCCACCGGGCCTGGCCACCTGGACCGACTCCGCCAACGTCACCCACAGCGGCCTGCCCATCGGCAACATCGCGATCGAGGCCAACGGCGGGCTGTCCACAAGTGGCTGGACGCTCTACGGCAACGTGATTCTCGGTGGCCTGGTCAGCACCTCGGGCGCCACCACCAACATCAAGGGCTCGCTTACCACCGGCAACAACAGCCCCAGCCCGACCACCATTTCCCAGGGCGGTATCGCCATAGACGTCTCCTCGGTGACCAGCGACCAGACCATCACCAACCCGTCGACGCCGAGCACGGGCAGCGGCGGCACCTCGACCCAGGCGACGACTCGGGTGCGGTGGGTGCGGGCGTACTGAAAAACCCCGAGCGCCTCCCCACACGGAGCTCCGATCGTTCCCACGCGGAGCGTGGGAACGATCAGTGCCAAGGGATCAATTCTGCCAAAGGGTCTTGCCGAAGAACGTCAGGGTGCGGTCCCAGGCCAGTTGCGACCACACCGGGTCGAACTGGGTGCCGGCGATGCGGCCATTGCCCACGGCGGTTTCGTTGGCGAAGGCATGGTGGGCCAGGTAACGGTGGAAGGTGGCATCGACGCCGGCCTCATGCAGCTTGGCTTCCAGGGCATCGACGGTCTCGATTGCGAAGAACAGGTCCTGGGTCGCCCAGTGGCCAAGCAGCGGTGCCTTGATTGCCGAGGCGTCGAGGTACTCCAGCGGCGGGAAGCCGTACCAGACCACGCCAGCGGTCAGCTCGGGGATCGCATTCAGCGACAGCAGGGTCAGCGCGCCACCCATGCAGAAGCCGGTCACGCCGATGTTCTTCGTGTAGCCGCCCAGGTATTGCACCGCGCCACGGATGTCCTGGCTCACCGCTTCGGCGAAGTCGAGCTTGCTCATCAGGTGGTGGGCTTCTTCCTCTTCCACCGTGGACTCGCCACGGTACAGGTCCGGCACCAGCGCCAGGTAACCGCTGGCCGCCAGGCGATCGGCGACACCGCGGATCTGGTCGTTCAGGCCCCACCACTCCTGGATGACCACGATGGCCGGGGCACCTTCCAGCTTGGCCGGGCGGGCCAGGTAGCCGCTGACTTCGCGGCCGTCCGGGCGTTTGAAGCTGACCGGGTTGTTTGCTTGGGACATGGCTCGTCACCTCGAATCGGGTTGAATGGAATCGGACCCGATTAAAGCCCCATGTCCCGGCCTTGGCGAGCACTATTTGAACGAAGGCTGTCCCTTACTTCAGCTCGAACACCAGGCAGGGATTGCCGTTGAAGCGCCCTTCGAACGCCGGCTCCGCCTTCTCCAGCGAGGTGCCCGCCAGCAGGTTCTGCTCCTTGCGCGACAGGATCACCCAGGCCGGGCGCGGCAGCGAATCCAGGCTGGGCGCATTCCTGGCCGCGATGAACAGCGGCTTCTCGTCGTGGTCCAGGTTCATCATGTAGCGCACCGCCCAGGTGTCCTGGCCCAGATTGAGGAACACCAGCGGCCCCGGATTCGCCGCACGCAGGTGCTCCACCGGGCCAACGAAGCCCCGGGTGTCGAATTCCAGGTCCTTGGCCGGCTCGACCACCTTCACCAGCAGCAGCCACTGGGCCGCCAGGGCGATCAGGCTGAGCAGCACCAGGCGCCGCCCCGGTTCGGCGGATGGCTTCAGCCAGAGCCTGGCGGCGAGCACCTGCAGCACCACCAGCACGCCCACCAGCAACGGCACCGACACCTGCGGCCAGAACCCATGCTTGAGCCAGGAATGGCGCAGGACGAACACCACGACAATCCCCAGCCCCGGCAGCAACGCCACCAACCCGGTATAAAAACGCCGCACACCCGCCAGCCAACCGTGCGCGTTCAACAACCCATAGGCCGCCACCGCCGCGAACATCGGCACCATCGGCAGGATGTAATAGGCTCGCTTGAAGTGCGGCACCGACAAGCCCAGCAGAATCATCAGGCCACAGGCTCCCAGCCGCAGGGCCAGTTGCACCTCATCGTCGCGGTCACGCTGCGTCCATGTGTGGCGCAGCGCGATCAGCGTTGCCAGCGCCAGCGGTACCACCGGGAAGTAGCGGTAGAGGCTGAGCTGGAAGTAGAAGAAGAACGGCTCGCCACTGTCCCCCAGGCGCCCGCCGATCTGCATGGTGTAGACCTGCCTGGCGAAGTCCTCGCCACCGCTCAGCCGGGCCAGGCTCATCAGCGCCCACCAGCAGGCCGCCAGCAACAGCAGGCCGACCACGCCGTAGCCCAACACCCTGCGCACGACCTGCAGCGTCTCGGCCCGCGACCGGCAAACGCCCATGGCCCAGTAGACACAGGCCACGCCACAGACCTCGATCAGCCCCAGCGGCCCGCGAATGACGAAGCCCAGCACGAACAGCGGGAACACCGCGTATTGTCGCAACCGCGAACCGAGGCGTTCGCCGGTGTGCAGCAGGTAGAAGCAGGCCAGGCACAACAGCGAGGTCATCTGGTCCAGGCACACCGAGCGGGACTTCTCCAGCAGTTGCGTCGTCAGCGCGGTCAGCAGCACCGTCAGCAGCGCCCAGGTGCGCCCCGCTGGCGCCAGCAGCCGGTAGATCATCGCCAGCACGCCCGCCGAGGCCAGCGCCGTCGGCATGACGTTGGCCAAGTGGTTCGGCGCGCCGAACAGCCGGGCGAACAGGTAGCTCAGGAAAGTCGCGGTGCCCGGGTAATCGGGATAGGGCTCGCCATAGGTCGTGGCGAAAAAGCCCGGACCATGACGGAACATTTCCTCGAGGAACAGCCACCAGCGGCCGTCGAAACCCTGGGCCGTCTGGTCCCAGATGCCAAGGGTGAAGAGCAGCAGGGCGACCAGGAAGATCGACAACGATTCGAGGCTAGGGCGTTTTTCGTGGGCCATCGGCATACGACTCATCCGCAACGACAGGGTGGACGGGCAAACCCTAATGGTGCCGTGCGGGGCACTGAATGCTGCCTGAACGAAGGCCAGAACCCGCGTGACTGGGAATCCTTCTCGGCAGGTTGTGCTACCCCCGGCCCTTGGCACCCTCTATAGTCCCCAGTCAGTCCAAGGTAGGAGCCTACGCAGTGCACTCCAGAATCACTCTCCGCCACCAGTCCCTTCGTACCCTGACTTTCGCCCTTTCGCTGGCCCTGTTCAGCGCCCCGAGCCAGGCCAAGGCCCTGCCCGACGCCCCGGAGATTGGCACCGGCTATCGCAGCGGCCTGCTCACCCGGCAGGCGAGCAAGCACATGGCCGCCGCCGCCAACCCGCTGGCCGCCGAAGCCGGGCGCGAGATCCTGCGCCAGGGCGGCTCCGCCGTGGACGCGGCCATCGCGATGCAGGCCGTGCTGACCTTGGTCGAGCCGCAGGCCACCGGGATCGGTGGCGGCGCCTTCATCATGGTCTGGGACGGCCGGCAGGTACACGCCTACGACGGCCGCGAAACTGCTCCGGCCGGGGCCAACGAAAAACTGTTCCTGAACGCCGACGGCACCCCGATGGCCTTCACCCAGGCACAGATCGGCGGCCGCTCGGTCGGCACACCCGGCGTGATGCGTGCCCTGGAACTGGCCCACCGCAGCAACGGTCGGCTGCCCTGGGCCAAGCTGTTCGAGCCGGCGATCCGCCTGGCCGAGCAGGGTTTCCCGATTTCGCCACGCCTGCACAAGCAGATCGCCGCCAGCCCGTTCCTGCCGAAATCGCCGGCCATGGCCGCCTACTTCCTGGACGCGGATGGCCGCCCGAAAGCGGTCGGCACGGTACTGAAGAACCCGGCGTTGGCCGCGGTGCTCAAGCGTATCGCCAACGAAGGCAGCGACGCGCTGTACAAAGGCCGCATCGCCGAGGAGATCGTCGCCGCGGTCAATGGCAGCGCCAACCCCGGCAGCCTATCGCTGGCCGACCTGCAGGGCTACCAGGCCAAGGAACGCACGCCGATCTGCTCCGACTACAAGCAATGGAAACTCTGCGGCATGCCACCGCCCTCCTCCGGGGCGATCGCCATCGCGCAGATCTTCGGCACGCTGCAGGCGTTGGAGGCCCGCGACAAGCGCTGGGCGCTGCCGGCACTGCCGCCCCTGAAAACGTCGACCGCCGCCGGCCTGGAACCTCGCCCGGAGGCCGTGCACCTGATCGCCGAGGCCGAACGGCTGGCCTATGCCGACCGCGGCCTGTACGTGGCCGACAGCGATTTCGTCCCGGTACCGGTGGCCGGCCTGATCGACCCGGCGTACCAGGCCCAGCGCGCCCGGCTGATCAGCGAACGCAGCCTGGGCAAGGCCGAACCCGGCGTACCGAGCGGCGTGCAGGTGGCCCTGGCCCCCGACCGCTCGCCCCTGCGCATCTCCACCTCGCAGATCGTCGCCGTGGATGACCAGGGCAACGCGGTGTCCATGACCACCACGGTGGAAAGCTCGTTCGGTTCGCACCTGATGGTCGAGGGCTTCATCCTCAACAACCAGCTGACCGACTTTTCCTTCATCCCCAGCGAAAACGGCAAGCCGGTGGCCAACCGCGTCGAGCCGGGCAAGCGCCCGCGCTCGTCGATGGCGCCGACCCTGGTGTTCGATCGCCAGAATGGCGAATTCCTCGGTACCGTCGGCTCGCCGGGCGGCTCGCAGATCATCGAGTACGTGGCCAAGACCCTGGTCGGCCTGCTGGACTGGCAGCTCGACCCGCAGGCCGCGATCAACCTGCCCAACTTCGGCAGCCGCAACGGCCCGACCGAGCTGGAGCCCGGCCTGTTCTCGCCAAAACTGATCGACACGCTGAAGCAGCAGGGGCATGAGGTCAACGAACTGGAAATGACCAGCGGCACTCAGGCGATCATGCGCGTGCGTGATGCCCAGGGCCGCACGTCCTGGGCCGGTGGCGCCGACCCGCGGCGCGAAGGCGAGGCGCTGGGCGACTGACGTGCAAGGACGGTGGCGGGCCCGCTCGCCACCGTTGCCGGGCCCGCTACACAGTCATTCACAATTTATTAAGATATTCCTCCGTATAGTGCCGGGTCATCTGGAGGCCTCAGGGCCGACTTTCCTTTCCCCGGTATCCCCATGCGCACGACACGTCCCGTTATCCTGCTGTTCCTGCTTGGCTGCCTGCTGTTCTTCTTTGCCCTGGGCAACCATGAGTTGCAGGGTTCCACCGAATCCCGGGTGGCCGGGATCGCCATGGAAATGCACCTGAACAACGACTGGATCACCCCGCGCCTGCTGGGCGACCCGTTCCTGGAAAAACCCCCGCTGAGCCTCTGGCTCGATGCCACGGCGATCAAACTGCTGGGCGGCACGCCCCTGGCGGTGCGCCTGGCCTCGGCGTTCGCCGGGCTGTTCACGGTGCTGGCGCTCTACGGTTTCATGCGCAGGATCGGCCGCCCCACCCTGTTGGCCTGGGCCGCCGCCGCAATGCTGATGACCATGGCCAGCTACCTGGGCAATGCCCGCCAGGTCGGTGAGGACGCCATTCTCAGCCTCGGCGTATCGCTGGCGCTGTTCGCCTTTTTCCAGGCCAATGAGCAGCGCAAGCGCCAGGCCGCCACCCTGGGGAGCTGGCTGGTGTTCATGCTCGGCATCGCGATCGCGACCCTGACCAAGGGCGTACTGGGGCTGGCCCTGCCGGGGGTGGTGATTTTCTTCTATCTGGTCAGCGAGAGCCTGCTCGACCGGCGCTTGACCCTCGGCAACTGGCTGCGCCCGGCACTGTTCACCCTGGTGGGGCTGATCCCGCTGCTGATCTGGCTGAAACTGCTATACGGGCAGGGCGGCGCGGATGCTGTCCGTGAAGTGCTCTGGGCCAACAGTGTCGGCCGCTTCAGCGGCTCGTTCACTGCGGCCGGCCACTACGAGCCCTTCTACTATTACTTCACCAAGTTGCCGGAGGCGTTCCTGCCCTGGAATCTGCTGGTGTACCTGGGGCTCTGGCACCTGCGCAAGGAGCTGGTGCGCAAACGCCACCTGCTGTTCGCCAGCGTCTGGTTCCTGGCCCAGTTCACCCTGCTGACCCTGGCCTCGAGCAAGCGCATGGTGTACATGGTGTCCATGGCGCCCGCCGCCGCTATCATCGCCGCCGAATACAGCGCGGTGGTTCTCGCCTGGCTGCGTCGGCGCTCCGCCACCTCCACGCTCAGCCGCCAACTGGTCGACAAGCGCCGCCCGCTGGCTGCGGCGCTGCTGGCCGTGGTCGTCTGCGGTTATCTGGTGGCCGCCTGGCGGGCGCCGCTGGCCGACCGCAACACCTCGTTCAAGCCGGTGACCGACCAGGTCATCGCCCTGCAGGCCAGCGGCAAGCAGGTCGCGCTGTACCAGCCGGACGAACGCCTGGCCTCGACCGTGTTCTACACCCAGCGCCAACAAGCGGTGGTACAAACCCAGGAACAGTTGGACGCGTTCCTGCAGGCCTCGCCGGACAATGTCGCCGTGGCCCAGAACCAGCAACCCGATGCCTCGCACAAGGTACTGGCCACCGTCACCATCGGCGGCAAGCGCACTTACTACTTCTACACCCGCTGAACACTCGTGGGCATAAAAAAACGGCGCTCCTGGAGCGCCGTTTTTCATGGGGCGGGTACTTACTGAACGTTCTTCAGCTTGACCACGTCGCCGGACACCTTGGTGGTGTAGCCGGTCAGGACCCAGGCCCAGAACCAGTTTTCCTGGACCTGGGTGTTGATCAGTGCGTCACCGCCCTTGGCCTGGATGGCAGCAGTCTGGGCACGGACGAAACGGTCGTTCTGGCGGATCGGGATGAATCCGAACAGCAGCATGCCGGTAGCGGTCGCTTCGCTGTGACCGACCACGGTGTACTGGTTGCTGTCCAGCTGCCGGGTTTTCATCGCCGTGCCGGTGCAACCGCCCAGCGCCAGGGTAACCAGCAGGGAAGCGGCGATTTTGCTCGCGTATTTCAAGGGATAACTCCATGGGAAAAACCCGGGAGTCATTTCCCGGGGACGCGTACTGTAAAGGGGATAGCGGCAAACTCAAATGCTTCATCGAGTGCCATGTGGTCTGGGCCTGGCGATTCTCGGCGTTGCCCTAGGGCTTGAACACCTGCGGCCAGTCCGGGGCTTCGATATAACCCATCACCTTCGGCGCCTGGCTGGCCGAATGCTCGGTGAGAAACAGCGCCAGCCCGTAGCCTGGCGACGGCATGGAGAAATTCATGGCGTCTTCCAGTGCCCCCATGCATTCGCTGTGGGTGACCAGCACCAGGTTGCGCCCCGGCACCTTGTAGCGGCGAATGTCGCGCAGCAGGGTCTTGCGGCAATTGAACAGCCAGTCCTGGGTGCTGCTGGCGTGGTTGAACATGTAGGCGGAGGTCTGCACGGCACGGGTCAACGGGCTGTTATAGATATCCGTTCGGGACAGGCCGAGCCTTTCGAAGCGCGCGCCCAACGCCACCGCCACGTCGCGAGCGCGATCGGTGATGCCGTCCGGCTCCGCCAGGCAGGGCGCCCTGGAGCGGTCGCAACGCTCGACATGGCGCACCAGCACCACCATTTCGCCCCTGGCCCACCCCGCAGTCAGCGCCATCGCGCTATCATTGCCAGCCTGGGCCAGATCGACAACGGCAGCGGGCCGCAACATCACCAGCGTCAGCGGAATGACGAGCAGCGCTGCCAGCGATACCAGCAGGGCGTTCCGGTACCGGACGAGGCGGTTCAGTTCGAACGAGCGCTTCAACCAGCTATACGGCAGTCTTGATTCCACGTTCGGCTGCCTCTGCGAAAAAGGCCGGTTGAGTAGGCAATGTCGGCGACGCTACAGCACAAAAATGACAACTGAGCCTCGGGCTTGACTGCCGCTGGAGAAACCGCTTCCCTGCCTGCTGCAAACTCATTCGAACACAGAGCCTAGGTTCGTGAAGGTCGCGTCGCGGTGAAAGGAATGTGAAAAATTCCTCAATCGCCGACCTCGATCCGGCCTGGCTGAACGCCCCTGACGAAACGTAAACACCCTCGAAACATCCGAATCTCCTGCAAGAAGTTACAATTGGTGAAACACCTTCCCCGAGAAAAACCTTTCAGCTATCGGCTTTCCCGCCGATACAGCCCTTACGAACAAATTCAGCTGGCACCAATAACAACACCTTCCAGCCACCCGATGAGCAAGCAACACCAAGTTACTGGAGGAATTCAATGAATAGCTGGTTTGGCAATATCAGCGTCAATCTGAAACTGGGCCTGGGCTTCGGCCTGGTCCTGGCGCTGACCACGATCCTGGCGCTGACCGGCTGGACCAGCCTGGGCGGTCTGATCGACCGCAGCAACTGGATGAGCGACATCACCCAGCTCAACGCCTCGCTGACCAAACTGCGTGTGGCCCGGCTGCAATACATGCTGACCAACGGCGACGAAACCGCCGCGCAGAACGTGCAGGTCAACCTCGACGCGTTCATCGTCCAGCAGCAGAAACTGCTCAACAGCTTCAAGAGCCCGGAAAACGTCAAGCTGCTCAAGGAGCAGGCGGCGACCATCACCGCCTACCAACAGTCGCTGAACAAGATGCGCGAGGCCTACCGCACCGGTAACGGCGCCCGCCAGAGCATGAGCGAGACGGCCGAAGTCGTGCAGAAACTGATCGCCACGATCCACGACAACGTGCTGCAGATGGCTCCAGGCGAGGACAACCGCTTCGAGCGCTTCCAGGCCATCATCCGCGCCAAGGAACAATTCCTGCTGACCCGCTACGAAGTGCGTGGCTACACCGGCAACAGTAACCCGGAAACCGAACAGAAGGCTGCCAATCAGCTGAACGAAACGATTGCCGGCCTCAAACAACTGGCCGAGCATTTCAGCAGCAGCCAGCAGAGCGAACTGCAACAGCTGGAAAACGGCCTGGCCAACTACCGTACGGCCGTGCTGGCGTACAAGCAGGCCAACAACGATGTCGTGCAGGCCCGCAAGGAAATGACCGACCAGGGCAACAGCATCGTCGCCCTCAGCGAGCAGCTGTACCAGATCCAACTGGACCGTCGTGACAGCGAAAGCGCCCAGGCCCGCAGCCTGCAATTGGGCAGCACCCTGCTCGCGCTGCTGTTCGGCATCCTCGCCGCCGTGGTCATCACCCGCCAGATCACCCGCCCGATCCAGCAAACCCTGGGCGTGGTGGAACGCATCGCCTCCGGCGACCTGACCCACAACCTGGTGGTCACCCGCCGGGACGAACTGGGCGTGCTGCAACAGGGCATCCAGCGCATGGGAGCGACCCTGCGTGACCTGATCAGCGGCATTCGCGATGGCGTGACCCAGATCGCCAGCGCCGCCGAACAATTGTCGGCAGTCACCAGCCAGACCAGCGCCGGGGCCAACAGCCAGAAGGTCGAGACCGACCAGGTGGCCACCGCCATGCACGAAATGACCGCCACCGTGCAGGAAGTGGCGCGTAACGCCGAACAGGCTTCGACGGCAGCCTCCGCCGCGGACGGCGAAGCCCGTGCCGGTGACCGGGTGGTCGGCGAAGCCATCGCCCAGATCGAACGCCTGGCGACTGAAGTGGTGCGCTCGACCGAAGCCATGACCGTGCTGCAGCAGGAAAGCGACAAGATCGGCAGCGTGATGGACGTGATCAAGGCCGTGGCCGAACAGACCAACCTGCTGGCGCTCAACGCTGCCATCGAAGCCGCCCGTGCCGGTGAAGCCGGTCGTGGTTTTGCCGTGGTCGCCGACGAGGTTCGCGGCCTGGCCCAGCGCACCCAGAAGTCCACCGAGGAAATCGAAGGCCTGGTGGCGGCCCTGCAGAGCGGCACGCAGCAGGTGGCAACCGTGATGAACAACAGCCGCTCGCTGACCGACAGCAGCGTCGAGCTGACCCGCAAGGCCGGGGTTTCGCTGGAAAACATCACCCGCACGGTGTCGAACATCCAGTCGATGAACCAGCAGATCGCCGCGGCGGCCGAAGAGCAGAGCGCGGTGGCCGAAGAGATCAGCCGCAGCATCATCAACGTTCGCGATGTCTGCGAGCAGACGGCGGCCGCAAGCGACGAGACGGCCGCCTCCAGCGTCGAGCTGGCACGCCTGGGCAGCCAGTTGCAGACGATGGTCAGCCACTTCCGGGTCTGAGCGGACCGGAACGGTACCTGGACCAGGCCTGTGGGTGACACCCGGGTTCTGGGCCAGGCCCGCGAAAAGGCCTGTCAGCCTTGCCCACCCCTGAAATCCCTCTCAAGACGGTGAGAGGGGTTGCTCACAGGCTCCGCCCCTGGCGGGCGATCCCGTGCTTGCGCAACTTTCTGTACAGGGTGTTGCGACTGACTCCGAGCTGCCCGGCCGTGTTGGTCATATGCCAACGCTGCTGCTCCAGCGCATGGAGCAGCGCCAACCGCTCGGCGTCTTCCAGCGGATACGCGCCAGCCGGTTCAGCCGGCACATCCTCGACCAGCGGCCGCGCCTGGCGAATCATCGCCGGCAGATCCGTCACGCCGATCCGACCGTCCTCGCACAGCGCCACCAGGGTACGCAGTACCGTGCGCAACTGCCGAACGTTCCCCGGCCAGGCAAACCCCAGCAGGGTCTGACGCGCTGCCGCATCGATCGACACCCCCTGCCCCGCCGCCTCCTGCGCCAGCAGGAAATCCAGCAACCGGGACTTGTCGCTGCGCTCGCGCAAGGCCGGCAGAGCGATTTCCAGGCCGTTGAGCCGGTAATACAGGTCCTCGCGGAAACCACCGTTCTGCACCCGCTCCAACAGATGGCGATGGGTCGCGCTGATGATCCGCACGTTGACCGCCTCCGGCTCACCGCCGATCGGCACCACCTGCCGGTCCTCCAGCACCCTCAGCAGGCGGGTCTGCAATGCCAGCGGCATGTCGCCGATCTCGTCGAGGAACAGCGTGCCGCCATCGGCCTGTTGCAACTTGCCGCGCATGCCTTCCTTGCGCGCGCCGGTAAAGCTGCCGCCGCGATAGCCGAACAGTTCGCTCTCGATCAGGCTTTCCGGAATCGCCGCGCAGTTGAGCGCGACAAACGGCTTGTCGGCGCGCTGGCTGGACTGGTGCACCGCCTTGGCGAACGCCTCCTTGCCCGAGCCGGTTTCGCCGTTGATCAACAGCGGCACATCACGCTCGAACACCCGCAAGGCCTTGCGAAAATCGCTCTGCAGGGTCTCGTCGTCCAGGCAGATGTCCGCCGCAGCGACCCGCCCGACCGCCACCGCCGCCGGCACCAACGGCCTGGGCACGCTGCGCGGCTGGCCACGCAGCACCGCGAACAGGCTGCGGCCATCGCGGGTCCGCAAGGGCCAACTGGCGCTGGCCTGGGTACTGGCGCGGCCGAGCAGCTCATCCAGCGAACAATCGAAAAACGCCTCAACCGGCTGCCCGAGCAAACCGCCGCGGCCAAACCCGAGCAGGTTCAGCGCACTCTGGTTGACCGCGCAGATCCGCCCTTCACCGTCGAACGCCAGCAGCCCCTCGCTGAACAGGCCGACGGATTCGGCCTGCAGATGAAAACGCAGCAACCAGTGCTGGTCGTAATGCCGCAGGAAATAGCAGCTCTCGATCATCTTTGCCGACAGGTTCACCAGCGCCATGGTATGGAACTGGCTCTGCCGGGACACATCCGGGCGGGCCGAGGAAACATCCAGCACCGCCAGCAGCTCGCCCTGGGGATCGAACACCGGGCTGGCCGAGCAGGTAAGCCCGGTATGGCGGCCGCGAAAGTGTTCGTCCTGGTGAATGGTCAGCGCCTGACGCTCCACCACGCAGGTGCCGATGCCGTTGGTGCCTTCGCAGGCTTCGCTCCAGTCGGCGCCGAGCCAGAGCCCGGCGCGCTCGAAGATCTTGCGCTCGGACGGCGCAGTGACACAGTTGAGGATCACCCCGCGGGCATCGGTCAGCAGCACCGCGTGACCGGCGCCGGACAACTGCTGGTGCAGGCTGGTCATCTCGTTGCCGGCAATCTGCAGTACCTGGCGCAGGCGCTCGCGGCTTTCCAGCAGGCGACCGTGTTCGAGCACGGTGGGGGCGATGCTCAACGAGGGGTCGAGGTGGTAATCCTCCAGGCAACGCAGCCAGGAACGGGCGATCGATGGATCACTGCCCGGGCCACCGCTCAGGGCCTTGCCCTGGGTCACGGTGAGCACCTGCCGGGCGTGACGACTCAGATGGTTGTTCTGCATTTCTTATTGTTCTCCCCCGTCCAGGAATGGCCTCTCCCCCACAACCACTCCGGGAGCCGGATTGTGCGGGAGCGGGCTTGCCCGCGAATAGGCCATCAAGCGTGGCCCAGGGCGCCAGGCCCCGCAGCACGTTCGACTTCACCTCGACGCCCAGCATCCTCCTGCACGGCGAGCATTGCAATCGCCCCGCGACCGATGAGTCATGGGCTGTGCCACAGGCGTGACAAAGTGTCACCCCCGACTGTACCAGCCGTGTCACAACCCGGCGGCCCACGTGTCAGTCCAACCAGACCGGGCCCCGACATAGAGCGCTTTCAACGCACTGGCCCGACCTTTGCTCTACGCTTGTCAGACGCTAAACCGCGTACTCCCTAATAAGCACAAAAGCCAAGGAGACACTCACCATGCGTTATGCCCACCCTGGTACTGCCGGCGCCATCGTTTCGTTCAAGGCCAAGTATGGCAACTACATCAATGGCGAATTCGTCGCGCCCGTCGACGGCCAGTACTTCACCAACACCTCGCCGGTGAATGGCAAGCCCATCGCCGAGTTCCCCCGCTCCAACGCCAAGGATATCGACAAGGCCCTCGACGCCGCCCATGCCGCCGCCGATGCCTGGGGCAGCACCTCGGTGCAGGCCCGTTCGCTGATCCTGCTGAAAATCGCCGACCGCATCGAACAGAACCTGGAAACCCTGGCGATCACCGAAACCTGGGACAACGGCAAGGCCGTGCGCGAAACCCTCAACGCCGACATCCCGCTGGCCGCCGACCACTTCCGCTACTTCGCCGGCTGCCTGCGCGCCCAGGAAGGCAGCGCCGCCGAGATCGACGGCAACACCGTGGCCTATCACATCCATGAGCCACTGGGCGTGGTCGGCCAGATCATCCCGTGGAACTTCCCGCTGCTGATGGCCGCCTGGAAACTCGCCCCGGCCCTGGCCGCCGGCAACTGCGTGGTGCTCAAGCCCGCCGAGCAGACCCCGCTGGGCATCTGCGTGCTGCTGGAACTGATCGGCGACCTGCTGCCTCCCGGCGTACTGAACGTGGTGCACGGTTTCGGCAAGGAGGCCGGCGAAGCCCTGGCCACCAGCAAGCGCATCGCCAAGATCGCCTTCACCGGCTCGACCCCGGTCGGCTCGCACATCATGAAGTGCGCCGCCGAGAACATCATTCCGTCCACCGTGGAGCTGGGCGGCAAGTCGCCGAACATCTTCTTCGAAGACATCATGCAGGCCGAACCGAGCTTCATCGAGAAAGCCGCCGAAGGCCTGGTACTGGCATTCTTCAACCAGGGTGAAGTGTGCACCTGCCCATCCCGGGCGCTGGTGCAGGAGTCGATCTACGACGAATTCATGCAGGCGGTGATGAAGAAGGTCGAGCAGATCAAGCGCGGCGACCCGCTGGACACCGACACCATGGTCGGCGCCCAGGCCTCCGAGCAGCAGTTCGACAAGATCCTCTCGTACCTGGAAATCGCCAAGAAGGAAGGCGCCCAGTTGCTGACCGGCGGCCAGGTACAGAAACTCGACGGCGACCTGGCCAGCGGCTACTACATCCAGCCGACGCTGCTCAAGGGCAACAACAAGATGCGCGTGTTCCAGGAGGAAATCTTCGGCCCGGTGGTGAGCATCACCACCTTCAAGGACGAGGCCGAAGCCCTGGCGATCGCCAACGACACCGAGTTCGGCCTCGGTGCCGGCCTGTGGACCCGCGACATCAACCGCGCCTACCGCGTCGGCCGCGGGATCAAGGCCGGTCGCGTGTGGACCAACTGCTACCACCTGTACCCGGCGCACGCCGCCTTCGGTGGCTACAAGAAGTCCGGCGTCGGCCGTGAAACCCACAAGATGATGCTCGACCACTACCAGCAGACCAAGAACCTGCTGGTGAGCTATGACATCAATCCGCTCGGGTTCTTCTAAACCCTGAAATTGCCTTCGCGGGCAAGCCACGCTCCTACAGGTTCATGTGAAACACCATCCCGGGGACGACACCCCACTGTAGGAGCCGGGCTTGCCCGCGAACAGGCCCCCTGACACCCCATAACCTCTGGCTGCCCCGCTACGGGCCCTGCGTGCGCGCTGTACAGCAAATCGACACCCGAAAGTCCAACAACCAAACAATAAGAAAGACAAGCGAGGACTTATGACAACCCAAACCGAACTCAAACCGACCCTCGGCACCCTGCACCTGTGGGGTATCGCGGTCGGCCTGGTGATTTCCGGTGAATACTTCGGCTGGAGTTATGGCTGGGGTACCGCCGGAACCCTGGGTTTCCTCGTCACCGCCCTGCTGGTGGCGACCATGTACACCTGCTTCATCTTCAGTTTCACCGAACTCACCACCGCCATTCCCCACGCCGGCGGCCCCTTTGCCTACAGCCGCCGGGCTTTCGGCGAAAAAGGCGGGCTGATCGCCGGCATCGCCACCCTGATCGAATTCGTCTTCGCTCCACCGGCGATCGCCATGGCCATCGGAGCCTACCTCAACGTGCAGTATCCCGGCCTCGATCCGAAGATCGCCGCCGTGGGCGCCTATCTCGTCTTCATGACCCTGAACATCCTCGGCGTCAGCATCGCCGCCACCTTCGAACTGGTGGTCACCGTGCTGGCCGTGGCCGAACTGCTGGTGTTCATGGGCGTGGTCGCGCCGGGCTTCAGCTTCAGCAACTTCGTCCTCAATGGCTGGTCGGGGTCGAGCACCTTCAGCCTTGACGCGGTTCCCGGTATCTTCGCGGCGATCCCCTTCGCCATCTGGTTCTTCCTCGCCATCGAGGGCGCGGCCATGGCCGCCGAGGAAGCCAAGGACCCGAAACGGACCATTCCCAAAGCCTATGTCAGCGGCATCCTGACCCTGGTGTTCCTGGCCATCGGCGTGATGGTGATGGCCGGCGGCGTCGGCGACTGGCGCCAGCTGTCGAACATCAACGACCCGCTGCCCCAGGCAATGAAAGCGGTGGTCGGCAACAACTCGACCTGGATGCACATGCTGGTGTGGATCGGCCTGTTCGGCCTGGTGGCGAGCTTCCACGGGATCATCCTCGGCTACTCGCGCCAGTTCTTCGCCCTGGCCCGGGCCGGCTACCTGCCGCAGTCGCTGGCCAAGCTGTCGCGCTTCCAGACGCCCCACCGGGCGATCCTCGCCGGCGGAGTGGTCGGCATCGCGGCGATCTACAGCGACGGGCTGGTCAACCTGCAGGGCCTGAGCCTGACGGCGGCGATGATCACCATGTCGGTATTCGGCGCCATCGTCATGTACATCATCAGTATGCTCAGCCTGTTCAAGCTGCGCCGCAGCGAGCCGAACCTGGAACGGACCTTCCGCGCGCCGGGCTACCCGCTGGTCCCCGGCATCGCCCTTGCATTGGCCCTGGTCTGCCTGGTGGCGATGGCCTGGTTCAACACCCTGATCGGCCTGATTTTCCTGGGTTTCATGGTGGCGGGGTTCATCTACTTCCAGTTGACCGCCAGCCAGCGCTCGCAAGCGCCAACGGACGCTATGCTCACCGGTAACTGAGTTGCACCAGGGCGGGGCATGCCAAGCCCCGCCACGGAACAAAAAACACCACGCCCCGCAGGAGCCTCTGTCGTACGCCAGTTTTGGGCAAGACAGGGTAGAGTCATCGATAACCAGGGTTCAGGAGGACACCGCCCCATGGCCACATTCGCCCATTCCGTCGGCGCCCAGACCTATCGCTTCGACAGCCTCAGGGAGGTCATGGCCAAGGCCAGTCCCGCCCGCTCCGGGGACTTTCTCGCCGGTGTCGCCGCGCAGAACGACGGCGAACGCGTCGCGGCCCAGATGGCTCTGGCCAACATTCCCCTCAAGCATTTCCTCGAGGAAATGCTGATCCCCTATGAGTCCGACGAAGTCACCCGGCTGATCGTCGACACCCATGACAAGCAGGCCTTCGCCGCCGTCAGCCACCTGACCGTCGGCGGCCTGCGCGACTGGCTGCTCAGCGATGCCGCCGACGAACAGAGCCTGCGCGCCCTGGCTCCGGGGCTGACCCCGGAAATGGCCGCCGCGGTCTCGAAGATCATGCGCGTGCAGGACCTGGTGCTGGTGGCCCAGAAGATCCGCGTGGTGACGAAATTCCGCGGCACCCTGGGCCTGCGCGGCCGACTGTCGACCCGCCTGCAGCCCAACCACCCCACCGACGACCCGGCCGGCATCGCCGCCAGCGTGCTCGACGGCCTGCTCTACGGCAACGGCGACGCCATGATCGGCATCAACCCGGCCACCGACAGCCTGAGTTCGATCTGCGACCTGCTGAACATGCTCGACGCGGTGATCAAACGCTACGAAATCCCCACCCAGGCCTGCGTGCTGACCCACGTCACCACCTCCATCGAGGCGATCAACCGTGGTGTGCCGCTGGACCTGGTGTTCCAGTCCATCGCCGGCACCGAGGCGGCCAACGCCAGCTTCGGCATCAGCCTGAAAATCCTCCAGGAAGGCTACGACGCCGGGCTGAGCCTCAATCGCGGCACCCTCGGGCAGAACCTGATGTATTTCGAGACCGGCCAGGGCAGCGCGCTGTCGGCCAACGCCCACTTCGGC
This sequence comes from Pseudomonas sp. Tof1, assembly GCF_055390395.1. Classification (NCBI taxonomy): domain Bacteria; kingdom Pseudomonadati; phylum Pseudomonadota; class Gammaproteobacteria; order Pseudomonadales; family Pseudomonadaceae; genus Pseudomonas; species Pseudomonas sp. Tof1. The sequence goes on from NZ_AP024344.1 coordinate 6,169,835, forward strand.
GTCGACCAGCAGACCTGCGAGACCCGCGCCTACGCCGTGGCCCGGCACTTCAAGCCGTTTCTGGTCAACACCGTGGTCGGCTTCATCGGCCCGGAATACCTGTACAACGGCAAGCAGATCATCCGCGCCGGCCTCGAGGACCACTTCTGCGGCAAGCTGCTGGGCGTGCCGATGGGCTGCGATATCTGCTACACCAACCATGCCGAAGCCGACCAGGACGACATGGACACCCTGCTGACCCTGCTCGGCGTGGCCGGGATCAACTTCATCATGGGCATTCCCGGCTCCGACGACATCATGCTCAACTACCAGACCACCTCGTTCCACGACGCCCTCTACGCCCGGCAGACCCTGGGCCTCAAGCCGGCGCCGGAGTTCGAGCAGTGGCTGGCGAAGATGGGCATCTTCACCCAGGCCGACGGCAAGGTACGCTTCGGCAGCAACCTGCCCCCGGCCTTCCGCCAGGCCCTGGAGCAGCTAGGATGAACGACATGGGCAACGAGATCGACAGCGACAACCCCTGGCTGCAACTGCGCCGCCTGACCCCGGCGCGGATCGCCCTGGGCCGCACCGGCACCAGCCTGCCGACCCGCGCGCAACTGGACTTTCAGTTCGCCCACGCGCAGGCCCGCGATGCCGTGCACCTGCCCTTCGACCACGCCGGGCTCGCCAGCCAACTGGCCGAGCGCGGGCGGGAAACCCTGCTGCTGCACAGCGCCGCCGATGACCGCCACAGCTACCTGCAACGCCCGGACCTGGGCCGCAGGCTCAACGACGCCTCGGCCCGGCAGTTGCGCGACTATGCCCAGGCCCATCCGGGCGGGGTCGACCTGGCGATCGTCGTCGCCGACGGGCTGTCGGCGCTGGCCGTGCATCGGCATACCGTGCCGTTCCTCACCCGCCTGGAAGAACAGCTGGCAGCCGAAGGCTGGTCGCAGTCGCCGGTGATCCTGGTGGAACAGGGCCGCGTCGCCGTCGCCGACGAGATCGGCGAGCTGCTGGGCGCGAAAATGGTAGTGATCCTGATCGGCGAACGCCCGGGCTTGAGCTCTCCGGACAGCCTGGGGCTGTATTTCACCTATAATCCAAAGGTCGGCCTGACTGACGCCTACCGCAACTGCATCTCCAATGTCCGGCTGGAGGGCATGAGTTACGGCCTGGCCGCCCATAAACTGCTGTACCTGATGAAAGAAGCCTGCCGCCGACAGCTGTCGGGGGTCAATCTCAAGGACGAGGCCCAAGTGCAAACACTGGAAAGCGAATCGGATGTCCACTCAAGCGGCAACTTCCTACTGGGCTCCCCCGGGATTGAAGGTCATCCGGATTGCTCTTTTCCCAGGCTTTGGGCAGCATCGGCGTAGCGGCTGCCCGAGAGAGTGAACCGTTTGCCGTCATATCCACGAAGTTGAGGCCTGATCTATGCGGATTACTCAAGCGACCCTGGAACATCTGGACCTGTTGACGCCCCTGTTCGTCAAATACCGTGAATTCTACGGTTCACTGCCCCTTCCCGATTCATCGCGCAGCTTTCTGGAAAAGCGCCTGCGCCGCAAGGAGTCGGTGATCTACCTGGCGTTGGCGGATGATGACGACAAGAAGCTGCTGGGTTTCTGCCAGCTCTACCCGAGCTTTTCCTCGCTGTCGCTCAAGCGCGTGTGGATTCTCAACGACATTTACGTGGCCGAGGACGCCCGGCGCCAACTGGTGGCCGACAACCTGATGCGCACGGCGAAGAAGATGGCCCGCGAGACCCATGCCGTGCGGTTGCGGGTGTCCACCAGCAGCGACAACAAGGTGGCACAGAAGACCTACGAGTCCATCGGTTTTCGCGAAGACACCGAGTTCAAGAACTACGTGCTGCCGATCAGCGACGACTGACCGGCCGTCCTCTCAAAATCCTGCGGCGCCCTCTTCGCGGATAAACCGGAACGCCGGCGTCCCGGTTTATCCGCGAAGAGGGCCCCAAGCCCAGCACCGGCTCATTCGCAGGGCCAGCGCAAGACATCCCTCGCTACAAACTCTGCAAGCAGAATCCTCTCCAACTCTTATAATCCCGATTTCAAATCAATGTACGAAAAAACTACATTCGATGTAGTTAACTACGTGTCCATTTTTTGCGCAGGTCTGCCGATTCAGACCGTCAACACAGGTGCCACCCATGGATTTCAACCCGCTGGACCTAATCCTGCATCTCGATGTGTACCTCGACATGCTGGTGAACAATTACGGGCCATGGATCTACGCCATCCTGTTTCTGGTGATCTTCTGCGAAACCGGCCTGGTGGTGATGCCCTTCCTGCCGGGCGACTCGCTGCTGTTCATCGCCGGCGCCGTCGCGGCCGGCGGCGGCATGGACCCGGTGTTGCTGGGCGGGCTGCTGATGCTGGCGGCAATCCTCGGTGACAGCACCAACTACATCATTGGCCGCACGGCGGGCGAAAAGCTCTTCAGCAACCCGAACTCGAAGATTTTCCGCCGCGACTACCTGCACAAGACCCACGACTTCTACGATCGCCATGGCGGCAAGACCGTGACCCTGGCGCGCTTCCTGCCAATCCTGCGGACCTTCGCCCCCTTCGTCGCCGGCGTCGGCAAGATGCCCTATGCGCGGTTCTTCGCCTTCAGCGTGCTGGGTACCGTGCTCTGGGTCGGCGGCCTGGTGACCCTCGGCTACTTCTTCGGCAACGTACCGTTCATCAAGAAGAACCTGTCGCTGCTGGTGGTCTTCATCATCCTGCTGTCGCTGGTGCCGATGATCATCGGCGTGCTGCGCAGCCGTTTTGGCGGTGCTTCCAAGGCCGAGACCCACTGAAACCGTGTGGTCGCTGAGTGCCTGGCGCCGCCGCCGAACCCTCGCCCGCCATCCCGTTGCCCGTGAAACCTGGCAGCGGGTCCGCGAGCACCTGAGTTTTCTCGACGGCCTGAGCGAGGCCGAGGACCGCTGGCTGCTGGAGCACAGCGTGCTGTTCCTCGCCGACAAGCACCTGAGCGCCCTGCCGGGGGTCGAGCTGGATCAGTACAGTCGGCTGCTGCTAGCGGCCCAGGCGCAGTTGCCGCTGCTGCATCTGGGCGATCTGGCGTGGTATTCGGGTTTTCATGAAATCGTGTTGTACCCGGACGATTTCCTGAGCCCGCAACGTCATCGCGATGCCAGCGGGGTCGAACACGAGTGGGATGCCGAACACAGCGGCGAGGCCTGGCACCGTGGCCCGGTCATCCTCGCCTGGCCCGGCGTGCTCGCCAGTGGTGCCTGGGAAGGCTACAACCTGGTGATCCACGAACTCGCGCACAAGCTCGACATGCTCAACGGCGACGCCAACGGCCTGCCGCCCTTGCACAGCGACATGCGGGTCGGCGACTGGGCCCAGGCCATGCAACACGCCTACGACGACCTCAACCGCCAGCTGGACCGCGACCCCGACGCCGAGACCGCCATCGACCCCTATGCCGCCGAGAACCCGGCGGAATTCTTCGCGGTGACCAGCGAATACTTCTTCAGCGCCCCGGATCTGCTGGACGCGGCCTACCCACGGGTCTACGAGCAACTGCGCGCGTTCTACCGCCAGGACCCGCTGGCGCGGCTGCGGCACCTGCAGGCGCACGACCCGCGCTACCAGCCTGCCCCCTGATCCGAGGACGATGGGGTTCGCCAACAGCCCCAGAAGTCCCGGACAACTCATGCACCGGCCGCGCCCACACGTCCTGCAACACGTGGCATCCACCCCGGAATGTGCCTATAATCGCCGCCACTTTTTGGTCAATCCAACCAGGTTTCTGGTCAACTAACGGGGGCATCGCCCAATGAGCTACAGCAAGATCCCGGCTGGCAAAGACCTGCCGAACGACATCTACGTCGCGATCGAAATCCCGGCCAACCACGCGCCGATCAAATACGAAATCGACAAAGACAGCGACTGCCTGTTCGTTGACCGTTTCATGGCCACCCCGATGTTCTACCCGGCCAACTACGGTTTCATCCCCAACACCCTGGCCGACGACGGTGATCCGCTCGACGTGCTGGTCGTGACCCCTTACCCGGTCGCTCCAGGCTCGGTGATCCGTGCCCGTCCGGTCGGCATCCTGCACATGACCGACGACGGCGGTGGCGATGCCAAGGTGATCGCGGTTCCTCACGACAAGCTGTCCCAGCTGTACGTCGACGTGAAGGAATACACCGACCTGCCAGCCCTGCTGCTGGAGCAGATCAAGCACTTCTTCGAGAACTACAAGGATCTCGAGAAAGGCAAGTGGGTCAAGATCGAAGGCTGGGGCAACGCTGACGCCGCCCGCGCCGAAATCAGCAAGTCGGTTGCCGCCTTCAAGGGCTGATTCGCACCGACAGCGCACGCTGATGAAGAACCCCGGTCCGCCGGGGTTTTTTTATGCCCGTTTACCCCGGGACAAACAAGGCGTTTAATGAATAAACAGCGCGAAACGGGCGTCCACACGCAAGAGTAGGAATAGTCAACGAAATCAATCACGTTGTGTGCTTTTGCCGGCTATTTTTGAACATCTCGTTTATTTAAACGGGTGTAGCACGCCAGTAAACTCTGTGTTCATGAATACATCAGGCGATCGCTTAAGAGCGCTCCTGCGGGAGTGCCATCTTTCCGCTTCGGACTTCGCTGCCAACCGGCAGGTGACGCCGCAGCACGTCAATAACTGGTTCAAGCGTGGCATCCCCATGGCCCGCATGGATGAGATAGCGGAGTTGTTGTGCGTCAACAGCCGTTGGCTACGAACGGGCGAGGGTCCGAAGCATCCGGGTGCTTCTGCCGCCGAGGCGGAGGCCGACGCCCTGCGGCCACGGGCCGGCGAACAGGAGCCCTACTCGGCCCGTGACGACCTGGCCGCCAGCGAGCGCAACGACGTACAGGTTCCGCTCTACAAGGAAACGCCTACGGCCCCCGGCTCCAAGCAGACTCAGGTCAGCGCCATCCCCGGGCGCAAGGTACGCCTGCCGTACCGGATCCTGCAGGCCATGGGCGTCGACCCGGACAAGGCCATCTGCGCACCGATGATCGGTAATGCCATGGCCGAGAAGATCGAGGACGGCTCCACCATCGCCATCGACCGCAGCCTGACCCAGGTGGTGGACGGCGAAATCTATGCCCTGGAACACGACGGCATGCTCCGGGTGAAATACGTCTACCGCCTGCCGGCAGGCGCGTTGCGGCTGCGCAGCCACAACAGCGACGAATATCCCGACGAGATCTTCAGCGCCGAAGAGATCGAGCGCCAGGGCATTCGGATCCTCGGTTGGGTGTTCTGGTGGTCGACCTTGAACAAGCGCCGCCCGCCAGTGCCCTGCAAATAGCGTCGAAATGTGGATTTATCTGAAAACGATCGCTCTGCATGGCGGTTTTCGCTGGGCATATGTCGCAAATGTGGGTATCCTGCGCCGCACATTCTGGCAGCGTCCCCCGAAAGCGGGTCAGCCTGCCACCCACCCTGTGCGAGACTACCGCGCAGGGTCTCCCGACCAGACATTGCCTTTGCGCATGTACCTTTTGAAGGCGGGCGAGGCTTACCAAAAATAAGCCAAACCCGTCCCCGAGAAGCCGGCCACAAGCCGGCTTTTTAATGCCTGCCATTCACCCGGCCTCCTCGAGGTGCGCTGCCCGACAGCACCGTTGATCGCCTCTCATTCTCTTAACCCCTCAAAAGCCAGCCCCCTCCCTCCAGAACTCGCCCACCCAGCCGAAATAAAGGCTACAGCCGGCAAAGATCGGCCTGCGGGCGCCTGAACCTCGCAATCATGCATGCGCGAGGCCGCCTTCAAGCAGAGGGAGCTGTATCGACCACGGCCATAGAGGCTCTCGTGATAATGACTGGCCTATTCAAGAAGCTTCGAAAACTCGTCACCCCACCCCTGGATAACCCAAGGCTGCTCAAGGCCCAGTACATCGCGCTGGCTCGCCAGTTGCCGCTGATGTATTTCATCCTGATCGTGAACACCTGGGCGCTGGTCATGACCCACCTGGACAATGCGCCAGACTGGCTGGCCTTCTACATCCCGGTGGCCATGACCCTGATCTGCGGCATCCGCGGCGGCATGTGGTGGCGCATGCGCCATCATCCGCCGGCACCGGAGCTGATCGCCCGCGCGCTGGTGCGGACCAATCTGCTGGCGCCACCGATTGCCACGGCCTTTACCTTCTGGTCACTGGCCCTGTTCCCCTATGGCGATATCTATGCCCAATCCCACGTCGCCTTCTATATGGCAATCACCGTCATCGGCGTGATCTTCAGCATGATGCACCTGCGCCCGGCCGCACAGAGCACGGCGCTGATCGTCAACGTGGTGTTCGTGGTGTTCTTCTCCAGCATGGGCAACACCGCCTTCACGGCCACCGCGCTGAACGTGCTGCTGGTGTCCATGACCATGCTGGTGATCCTCAACAACCACTACCGCGCCTTTACCCGGCTGGTCGACGCCCAGGCCAAGGCCGAGCAGTTGAGTGACGAAAACCTCAAGCTGGCGAACGAGGACAGCCTGACCGGGCTGCCCAACCGCCGGCAGTTCTTCAGCACCCTGGACCGCGAGATGGCCAACGCCGAGGCCAATGGTTCACGGCTGGCGGTGGGTATCATCGACCTCGACGGCTTCAAGCCGGTCAACGACCAGTTCGGCCACAGCGTCGGCGACCGCCTGCTGGCCCAGGTCGGCCAGCGCCTGAACGGCCTGCTGGAAGATGGCATGCACCTGGCGCGCCTGGGCGGTGACGAGTTCGCGCTGATCCTGGCCAACGACGCCGATGACCAGGCCCTGGCCGCCTTCGGCCAGCGGGTCTGCGAGGCCCTGGCCACGCCGTTCCTGCTCACCGACCTGCCGGTGCAGATCGGCGGCTCCCTGGGCATGGCGACTTTCCCGGACATGGCGACCAATGCCATCGAGGCGTTCGAGTACGCCGACTACGCGCTCTATCACAGCAAACGCACCAACCGCGGTGCGCTGTCGATGTTCACCGCCTGCCACCACCAGCAACTGCTGCACGAAGGCGTGACGGAGCAGGCCCTGCGCCGGGCGGACATCGAGCAGGAATTCCACCTGGTGTTCCAGCCGGTGATCGACCTGCGCACTCAACGCACCGTGTCCTTCGAGGCCCTGGCGCGCTGGCAGAGCCCCAAGCTGGGCGATGTCTCGCCCTACCGGTTCATCCCGGTGGCCGAGCGGATCGGCCTGATCAACCGCCTGACCCCGCCCCTGCTGCGCAAGGCGCTGGCAACCGCCAACGGCTGGCCGGCCGACATTCGCCTGTCGTTCAACCTCTCGGCCCACGACTGCGCGTCGGACGAAGTGGCGCAGCAGATCGTCGAAGTGATCGTGGCGAGCGGTTTCGATCCCCGGCGACTGGACCTGGAAATCACCGAGACGGCGACCATGCAGGACATCGTCCAGGTGCAGCGCACCATCGACGGCTTCCGCCGGCTGGGTTGCGGCATTTCCCTCGACGACTTCGGCACCGGCTACTCCAGCCTCAGCCAGTTGCACTCGCTGGCCTTCACCAAGATCAAGATCGATCGCAGCTTCGTCACCGGCTTGCATGAAAAGCCGGCCAGCTACAAGATCGTCAAATCGCTGGTGGCGCTGAGCCTGGACATGCAGCTCGATTGCATTGTCGAAGGCGTGGAAACCCAGCCTGAACTGGATGCCCTGGCCAGCCTGGGCTGCTCGCTGGTACAGGGTTACTACTATTCCAGACCGATGTCGCCGGCATCGGTCGAGGCCTGGCTCGACCAGGAAAATACGACGGAACGTGCACAGTGCTGAATCCCGACCGCAGGACCCTGATCGACCGGCTTGCCGCCGCCCCCGACGATGTTGCGGTACGCGCCGCGCTCTATCGCGACCTGCTCGACACCGCCGATGTGGCCCTGGATGGCTTGCGGCTCGCCGCCGGCCTGGGCGATCCGGCCGCCCTGACGGTGATTGCCGGGTTGCACGCCAAACCACATTCCAACCGGCCCAGGGCCTGGCTGCCGCAGCTGCGCGGGCTGCCGGTCGACCGCCTGGAACTGAGCGATGCCGAACCGGACTGGCTGGATGCCCTGGCCGGACTGCCACTGCGCACGCTGGTGCTCGACGGCCCGAACTTCAGCTGCGACCAGGAGCTCTGGCGCCGCCTGCCCGCCCTGGCCCTGGAGACGCTGGAGATCAGCGGCTTTTCCCGCTCGGACAACGAGACCTGCCTACCGTCAGTCGAGCGGTTGCGCCGGCTGAAACTGCAAACCTACGGTGATGACTTCGACGACGCGTTCCTCCGGCAACTCGGCGACAGTGCGCTGCAGGAACTGTCGCTGAACCGTTGCGATGAGATCACCGACGACGGTCTGCTCGCGCTATCGCGCTTGCCGTTGCGCTCCCTGGAACTGGAGCGCATCGAACAACTCACTTCCCGCGGCATGGCCCATCTGTCCAGACACCCACTCGAACATCTGTCCCTCGGCTGGGGCCGTCTCGCCATACTCGAGGACGCCAGTTGGCTGCGCAGCCTGACGGCCTTGCGCTCGTTGAGCCTCGACTACTGCTATGCGAACGAGGCCACCCTGCAGGCGATTCGCGATCTGCCGATCGAGCGGCTGTCACTGCAGTGCGCTTATATCAGCGATGAGGACCTTGCCGAACTGGAAGGCATGCCGCTCGCCGATCTGGATCTGAAGGCATCCCAGGTGATGATCGAGCGGCTGGACACACTGCACGCCTTCCCGCTCAAGCGGCTGGGGCTCTGCGATGTGCAGGGCATCGATGCGGACACCCTGGGCGACTTGCGTGGCCTGGCGTTGGAGTCGCTGGACCTTTCCCTGAACGAGGTCACCCGCAAGGAGCTGAAACAACTGGCGGGCCTGCCGCTGAAAAGGCTGAAGCTCAACTTCTGCAATGGCGTGGACGGCAAGGCGCTGCGGACGCTGGCCGAACTGGGCCTGCCGCTGGAAGCACTGGAGATCGGCGGTCTGGACCTGCGCGACGCCGACCTCGCCTGCCTGCGCGACCTGCCCCTGAAGCACCTCGGCCTGTATGACAGCCCCTGGCTCACGGATGCCGGTGTCGCCCATCTTGCCCACCTGCCGTTACGCAGCCTGACGCTCACGGCAAGCCCGGGGGAATCGCGGATCACCTCGGCCGTGATACCTGCGCTGGAGCAATTGCCGCTGCAAGAATTGTCGTTGCAGAACTGCTCCGGGATCGATGCCGACGGTTGGGATCGTCTGGCCAGGCTGCCAGCGCGCGTCATCGGACCTGGCATCTGAAGCTGCGCCAGTCTCCAGCAGGCGCCGCAAGGGAGTGCGGTCAACCACGCAGCAACTGAGGTACAGTTGCCGTCCTTTAGCCATACCCTTGCGCCTGCCGTGAGACCCTCTGCGCGCCAGGTAAAGGAGCTTCAGCGCATGACGCTTCACATCCCGACCCTGCTCATCGTGTCGGTGCTCATTTTCTGCGTGATGGGCCTGTTGACCCTGCACGCCTGGAGCCGTGAAACCCGCGAACGACCGCTCGCCTACCTGGCCGGCACGATGCTGCTGGCGTCGCTGGGCATGGTGCTGGTGAGCCTGCGGGGCATGGGCATCGACTTCGTGCCCCTGGTGCTGGGCAATGTCGTGCTGTTGCTGAGCGCCGCGATGAACTGGACGGCGATGCGGATACTGGCCGGACGGGCGCCGTCGCTGCCAGGCATGCTGGCCGGTGCGGGGGCCTGGCTGGCCCTGTGCCTGGTGCCCGCCTTCATGGAGTCGCTGAGCATGCGGGTCACCGCCTACTCGCTGCTGACCGCCGTCTACGGATCGGTTACGGTGCTGGAGTTCTGGCGCAGCCAGAAAAGTCTCGAAGTCTCCTACCTGCCAGCCTTTTTCCTGACCCTGCTGCACACGGTGTTCTATTACATCCGGGCCTTCTACGACACCGGCATGGGGCTCGAACAGGCGCTGACCGGTGTCGGCAAGGGCACCTCGTTTTTCTCGTTCCTGCTGTTCGAGGCCATGGTCTACGTGATCGGCATCGCCTACATGACCCTGGCGATGGTCAAGGAACGCGCCGAACTGCGCTTCAAGGCGGCCGCCTACAGCGATGCCCTGACCGGTGTCGGCAACCGCCGGGCGTTCATGGACCGTGGAGCACGCCGGCTGGAGGCCTGCCAGCGGCGCGGTACGGTAATGGCGCTGCTGCTTTGCGACCTCGACCATTTCAAGCGACTGAACGACACCTTCGGCCATGCCGTGGGAGACCAGGCGCTGATCGCCTTCAGCCGGGTCATGGGCCGCGCGTTGCACGAGAAGGACGTGTTCGGACGCATTGGCGGGGAAGAATTCGCCTGTCTGCTGGAAAGCGACGAGGCGGCGGCCGTCGACGTGGCGGAACGCATCCGTCGCGAGTTTGCCGCGTTGACCTTGCTGGAGCCGGGCCTGCTCAGCGTGAGCATCGGGGTGGTGACGACGCGGGAAAACGGCTACGAACTGTCACGGTTGCTGTCACTGGCGGACGAGGCGCTGTATGGCGCCAAGGGCAAGGGGCGTAACCGCGTGGAAGTCGCCATGAGCAGCGCCGCAGACTGATCGGTTCAGTGACCGGATTGAGCGTTTTTGAGCATGATTTGCCGGCGCTGGCAGGACGACTCCCTTTCCTTCGCCTGAAGTTTTCTAGAAATTCCAGTGCGCTTGTGCCTGACCATTCGGGTGACTATCTTCGATTTCGACTTCGGGTGAGCAAGGTGCTCCCCTCTTCAAACACATCCTCCTGAACCCCAAGGCCAACGGCCTGCGTAAGATTTCGAAATCTGATCGTTCAGGAAACCGTTTGACCTGCGCTCCCGGATACCCGCAAATGCAGCACAAGGAACGTCACGAGGAAAAGGCATGAGCAACCAACCTGCTGGTCTGAGCTCACCTCCCGAAGGATATGGCGACTTCAAAGGTTGCATCCATACCGCTCAACAGCGCGCCACGCTGGCGGTCAATCAAGAGCTGGTGCTGCTCTACTGGCAGATCGGCCACGAGATCCTGACTCGGCAGGTCCAGGAGGGTTGGGGGGGGCCAAGGTCATAGAGCGCCTGGCGCAGGACCTGCGCACTGCCTTTCCCGACATGAAAGGGTTTTCGCCCCGCAACCTCAAATACATGCGCGCATTTGCCGAAGCGTGGCCGGACACGGAATTTGTGCAAGAGGTGCTTGCACAATTACCCTGGTATCACCAGTTAGCGCTGCTGGACAAGTTGCCCGGCCCAGAGACTCGTCGCTGGTACGCAGCCAAAGCCATCGAGCACAACTGGTCGCGCAACATTCTGGTGATGCAGATCGAATCCCGCCTGCTGGAGCGTAGCGGCAACGCTGCCAGCAATTTCGAAAACCATCTACCCAAGCCCCACTCCGATCTGGCCCGCGAATCGCTGAAAGATCCTTACCGCTTCGACTTCCTCGGCCTGACCGCCGATGCCCAAGAGCGCGAGATTGAAAGTGCCCTCATCAAACACGTCACCGAATTCCTGCTGGAACTGGGTGCGGGATTCGCCTTCGTCGGCAAACAAGTGTTGCTGGATGTCGGCGGAGACGAGTTCTTCATTGATCTGCTGTTCTATCACCTGAAGCTGCGTTGCTACGTGGTGATCGAGCTCAAGGCTGGCAAATTCAAACCTGAGCATTTGGGTCAATTGAGCTTTTACCTGACAGCAGTAGATGCCCAACTCAAACATCCCCAGGACGCACCAACCATCGGCCTACTGCTATGCAAAAGCAAGAATAAGGTCGTGGCTGAATACGCTCTGCGAGATAGTGCCCTCCCCATCGGAGTGGCCGAGTATCAGCTGGTGGAGTCCCTGCCAGCCGAGCTGCAAACCAGCCTACCCAGTATCGAACAGATCGAGCGTGAGCTGGCAGGGAATGACGCGAGTTAGCTGATAACGGATCAGTCCTGGTCTGCCCTCTCGGGCTCTTTCGCGGATAAATGCTGCGCCCCCGGAGCGCACATCGGACAGGTGTCTGGCGCGGTCTCTGTAGGAGCCGGCGGTGCGGCGATCCGACTTGCCCGCGAATGGGCCCTCAAGACTTGTTCGCCAGCCTGGAAACGCCACGCTCTCAGGGATAGCTGAACTTGCGCACCAGCGTCAGCTCGCCCGGCGCACGCATCGGGACGATGAACGATTCCATCTTCTCGTTCACCGTACCCTCTTCCGTGATCAGCGTGATCTTCGCCGTGGTCAGGGCCTGTACGGCGTTTTCCTGGCCACCGTCCCCGTCGTCATCGCTGCGATAGCCGCCGCCGTAGTAGTTCACGTAGATCAGGTACTGGCCCTTGATCGGCGCCGGCATGGAGAAGATTTCCGGGCCGTAGCCGGTGGTGACGTCGACGTCCAGCGAGCCGCCGTTGGGCGCCGTGCGGTCGCCGTACCAGATGTGCGCGCCGTCTGGCGTGACCACGTGCAGGTCGAGGTCGGAGTGGTCGCTGTCCCAGGACAGCAGGATGCGCAGCTTGGCCTTGGTCGCGCCACCGGCGTTGAGAAACTGCACGCGCTTGCGCTGCTGGCCGTCAGGGCTGCGCACTTCAATGCTGTTGGTGCCATTGGGGAACGCGAACGGCCGGTCGAAGTTGCCCGAGGCATCGAGCTTGAGCGGCATGCTCACGCCATTGACGATCAGGTTGCCCGGCTCGCGGGCACTCTTCGGCGTGCCCTTGATCTGGCCCATGATTCGCGCCGTGTCGGCCTGGCCCAGTGGCGTGTTGACCGACGAGGCCGGGTAGTTGACGGTCTGGCTGTAGTTTTCGCCGTCCGACGAACCCTGGCGCCAGCCACCCCGCGGGGTGTCGAGCTTGATGTCGGCATGGGCCGTGCCCAGCACCGCCAGGGTGGCGAGGAACAGGGCTAGGGTGGGGATACGCAATGTCATGGCCTATTCCAGTAACAGGTGGCGGGCAAGCCCTTCGATGTAGTCTTCGTCCTGGCCGTTCGGGTGGGCCTCGAACGCCAGGTGCAGGTATTCATGGGTCAGGTCGAGGCGGTCCTGCTGGGTCAGCACGCCGCGCACGTAGATGCGCTGGCGCTCGCGATCGACATAGGGCCGGCCGAACGCCACGCGGCAGACGGCGAAGCGGCTCAGTTCGTTATAGCCGACCTCCCGGTCCAGCCGCTGGCGCCAGACGCGACGCTGCTTGAGCAGCCACTCCTGGGCCGCCGGCAAGGGCTCGCAGGACGCCACCGGGTTGTCCCAGCGGCTCAGGCTCGCCCGTGGATAGGCGTGCTGGAGGATCTGGTCGTAGCGCGCGCCGTTGTTGGCCTGCTCCACCGCCTGCTGCCAGGACAGCTTGTCCGGGCCGGGCTGGTCGGAGTGGTAGGTCACCGGGCTGCCGGCCAGCACCAGGTCGCTGGTCCAGGCGGCGATGGCACGTGTTTCGGCCGTGGCCGGTCGCGGCGCCACGCGCTGGCGGCTGCTGCTGTCGTCGATGCTCAGGCAGTCGCCGCTGCGCCCGGCGTTCTGCAACAGGTAACTGCGGATCGCCACGGCCAGGGCCTTGGCCGCCTCGGCCGGTTCGCTCCTGGCCTCGCGCTGCAACACCCGGGCGACGTACTCCTCACGATCGAGCCGGGCCACCAGTTGTGGCTGGCCGGCGTTCTTCAACAGGAACAGTTCGCCCGTGCTTTCGATGTCCAGCTGGTTGCCGTTGGCGAAGTCGACCCGGTAGCGGCCTTGCAGGCCCCCCTCCGCGGCCGCCAGCCCATCCACACGGCTGACGCCCTTGAGCGGGTAGCGCGAGAACAGCTCGACCTGCACGCAACGCCCGGCGTCTTCCGCCTGCGGTGCCGGCAGGAAACCGCCGAGCACGTCCGAGTAGTGTCGCAACACCATCTGGCTGGTGCCGCGGCCACCGGCCCAGAGCGGCGTGCCGTCCGCCAGCCAGCCGGCGAAACCGCCCTGGCGCGACTGCGGGTCCTGGTCGCCGAGCCAGCTCCAGGTCTTGACCCGCAGCCGCCCACCCAACACCGCCACGGCCTGGCCGTCGGCGGCGTTGAGCACCACGTCGAGCAGCAGCCGACGCGCCGCGTCCTGGGCCGGCAGCGTACGCAGCGACTCCAGCAGTTGTGCCACGGGGACGCGGGTCTGCGGCTGCAGGTGGTCGAGGCTCTGCAGCCAGGCGGGAGCCTGGCGGGCCTGCCAGTAGTCGCGCCACCGGCCGGCATCGAGGTTCAGCCGCTTGGGGTCGAAGTACAACCCACAGGAACGGACCAGCGCCGCATCGCGGGCGATGTTGCCGCCCGGCGTGCAGCAATAGACTTCCTCGTGATCCTGGCCGTGGCAATCGTAGGCCGGCTCCTGCTGGTCGGTATCGACCAGCCAGGCATAGACGAACAGCTTCCACAGGCTGCCCAGCGGGGTTTGCAGGTCCGCCGGCAACGGTTCGCGGCTGAGCACCTGCGTGGTGTTCAACTGCACCAGCTCATAACCGCCAGCGGTTTTCCAGGCCAGGCGCAACGGCGCCTCCTCTGCCGTCGCCAGCAGAGGAAGAAGGCACAGCACCAGCCAGGTCAGCGGACGGCTCATGTCATTGAACCGTGACTTGTCCAAGGGCCGCCTTCTGCTCCTGGGCCTGGTGCTCCGGCGCATAGATCTGACTGAAGCGCGCCGGCGGCAGCTTGAACTGGCCCTTCTGCGAGAAGCGCAGCAGATGACGCACGCGCACCTCGCCGTTGAGGCTGTTGACCGGCACCCCGTAGGCCATCTGCCCCGGTTCGAAATGCGCCTTCTCCAGCGGCGTGGCTTCCTCGCCGGCCAGCCCGGCCAGATTGACGCCCCAGGTGGTGCGCTCGACATCCGCCCCCGGTGGCAGCGGCAGTTCGAGCATGCCGTAACGCACCGGCTTGGCCGCCTTGCTGGTGAGGATCACTTCGTCCAGGTACAGGCTGTCGCTGGACAGCGGCTTGTCGCCCACGGCCTGGAGGCTGAAGCTATTGGGCTCACCGTCCGGCACCAGTTCCAGCAGGCGGCGCCTGATCTGCACCGGCAGGTCGGCGGCGGCCTTGCCCTGGCTGAGGTAGCTCAGGCTGGCGCGCAACGGACGCTCCTGGGCACCGCTCAGGGTCAGCACGCTCGGCACGCCCTGGCCTTGCCATTGCCAGTAGGCCTCGCCGGTGCTGCCCTGGCGGACCTGCCAGCCTTCGCCCGGAGTCAGGCTGACCATTTTCGGGGTCTGCTCGACGCTGCGTTGCAGCCAGGTCAGGGCCAGCGCACGCTCCAGGGTGGATTGTTGCGGCAGCAGACGCTGCAGCAGATCCTGGGCCTGCTCGGCATTGAACGGCTTGAGCGACAGGTTCAGGGCGGTGGCGAACGGCTGCGAACTGGCGCCCAGGCGCTGTTCGGCGGCCGGCAGTTGCCGGCTGAACGCGTCCGGCAAGGCGACCTTGCTCTGGCGCGCCAGTGCTGCGGTCAGTACCCGCGCGCTGGCAAGGCCCAGGGCCGAGTCCGGTGCGCCCATCACCACGCTGTCTTCACCATCATCCAGCAGGTTGGCGTCGGCACCCTCGCCGGCTTTCGCCAGTTCGTCCATCAGGCCGCTGAGCAGGGTGTTGACCGGCAGTTGCATGTCCCTGGCAAACGACAGCACCAGTGCCCGTTGCAGCAACGGCGTAGCGGAAGCCTGCTTGCCGTAGACGTCCAGCACCCGCTGCCAATGCTCCGGCGGCAGGCTCACACCCAGGGCCTTGCTGGCGTACCAGTCGGCGTAATAGGCGTAGCCGGTGAGGAAGGCATCCGGCGTGACGTCCTCGCCCCACCAGGTGAACCAGGCATCGGGACCGGCCATCGAGACCAGGCGCAGGCGGCTGTTCTGCAGGATCAGGCGCAGGCGATCGCGGATCTGCGCGTTACCCGACAGCGCCGGGTAGGCGATGCTCAGCGGCAGCAACTGGCTGGCGGTCTGCTCGACACCACCGTAGGGGTAGCCGAGCAGGTCGTCGAGGCTGGCCCGGAACAGCGCCTGCGGGCTGTCGTCGAGGCGCAGGCGAATGTCGCTGGCATCGGCCGGCAGGCTCAGCGGGGTATCGCCGCTGGCCACGCTGAGGCTCTGGCTCTGGGTCACCTGCCAGCCGTCGGCGACCGCGGTGAGACGTACGGCCAGGGTGTCCTGGGCCTTGCCGTTCTGTTGCAGTTCGGCGGTCCAGTCGCCACTGCCGAGGGCGATCGCCGGCAGCGGGATGTAGTTGATGCCCTTGTTCAGCGACAGCGGCAGGCGTTGTTCCTGGCCGGCGTAGCGGATCAGCAGTTCGGCCTTGGCCGGCTTGTCGTCCTGGCTGAAGGCGAACAGGCCGAGCTTGGGCTGGTCGCCGTTGCGGAAGTGGGTCGGACCGCTCCATTTCAGGTACAGCGGCTTGTCGGAACGGATGAACTGGTTGCGCTGGCCTACCTGCCCGGCATCGGAAATGGCCCGGGCGGTGATGCGCCAGCGGGTCAGGGAGTCCGGCATGCGGAAGGTGAAGCGCACCTTGCCGTTGGCGTCGGTGACCAGTTCCGGCTGCCAGGCGGCGGTGTCGACGTCTTCACGACGCGGCCGCTCCAGCACCTTCACGCCGCGTTCGCTGCGGTTGGCCTTGCCCGGCGCACCGGGGCTGCCCGGCAGGGCCACGTCGTAGCTGATGAACGACAGGCTGGCGCTGGTGCGCACGTTGTTGCGCCGTGGGTGGTAGAAGAACTGATCGATGCTCGGCGCCACTTCCGGCTGCAGGGCATAGATCATTTCATCCACCACGCTGACGGTCAGGTGCGCCGGGATCGGCTTGCCGGCGAACTGGGTGGTCAGGTCCACCGAGACGGTGTCGCCCGGCTGGTAGCTGTCCTTGTCGGTGGCGATGGCCACGTCGATCTGCGGCGTGGCGACCTTGAGGCCGGCGTTCTGGAAGCTGTACTCGCCGCCCTTGGTGTAGAGCACCGAGAAAGTCAGGTTGGGGGCGAAGTTGTCCTTCACCGGAATCCGCGCGCGGTACTGGTTGGCGCTGATCTTCTCCAGGCGCAGCCAGTCGGCCCCTTGGACAGCAGCGCGGTGGCCTCGACCTTGTCGCGCTCAAGAGACAGCAGCGCGTCGTTGACCGGCTCCGGGAAGGTGATCAGCGCCAGGGCTTCGTCACCGGCGTGGTACTCGGGCTTGTCGAGCAGGATCTCCACGGTGCCGGGCACGGCCTTGACGCCATCGCCGGTCACCGAGTGGCCGGTGGCACCGAGGATGCGTTCGTGTTCGTCCTTGAGCGACAGGTTGTAGGTGCCGGGACGGTCGAACGTGAGGCTGAAACCCTTGTCGCCGGCCGCGAGCTTGCCGCCACCGGTGGACTGGTCTTCCAGGCGTACCCAGCTGTAGCTGCTCGGCTTGCTGGCGTTGGCCGGCTCCACGGCGGACTCGTTGGCGTAGCTGAACGCGACCTTCTCGCCGCTGGCACTGAAGCGCTGCGGGGCCGACAGGCTGTAGCGCGACGCGCCACGCTCGATGAGGATTTCCTTGGTGGTCTTGACCCGATACGCCGCGCCATCGCTGGCGAACACGGTGAGCATGTAGCGGCTGGGCTTCTCCGCCGCCGGCAGGTCGAGCACGGCCTGGCCCTTGTCGTCAGTGGTCAGCTCGGCGCTGGTCAGTTCCACCGGGAATTGCCCGAGGTATTGCAGCTCGTTGTCGACCATCGACAGTTGCTGGGCACGCAGGGTCAGTTGCACCCGGGCATCGACCACCGGCTTGCCGTCCGGGTACAGCAGTTGCAACTTGCCCTTGACCGGCTCGCCGGTACGGAAGTCCTGCTTGGCCAGGTCCAGGGAGATTTCGAAGTGCGGCTTGATGTACTCGGCGACGCGGAAGGCGCTGCTGTAGGTCTGGTCACGGTAGCTGAAACGCAGCTCGTAACCGCCGGCCACGGCGTTGTCGGGCAGTTGGAAACGGCCCTGGGTACCGGCCTTGCCGTCCAGGTTCAGGTCCAGAGTCTGCAGCGTGGTGCCGGTGGCATCGAGCACGCTGACCCGCACCGGCGCACCGGTCGGGTTGACCGAGTCGCGGGCGTTCTTGAATTCGCGACCGACGATCTTCAGCGACACCCAGTCCCCCGGCCGGTACAGCGGCCGGTCAGTGAAGGCGTAGAGCTTGGTGTCGTAGATTTCGCTGTCGTAGTAGAAGTTCTCGGAGACGAACACCCCGCCCTCGTCATCCTCGCCGATCATGAACGAGCGCTCGGGGCTGACGTGCTTCAGGCGCAGCAGGCCCTCGGCATCGGTCTCGCCGCTGCTCATCACGCCCAGGCCATCGGTCCACAGCACCTTGACCTTGGGCACCGAGCTGCCTTCGTGCTTGCGTGCGGCCCACACCAGCAGTTCGTCGCCGGCGATCTTGCTCACCGCCACGGTGTTGGAGACGAACACCACGGTGGTCGCGCGGTATTTGCCGACCAGCGCCTCGACCAGGTACAGGCCCGGCTTGAGCTTGCCCAGCGGGATATAGACGTTACCCGGTGCGACGCTGATGAACTGGCTGGAGGACCCGGCCAGGTCGACGCCCTTGGGTGGCTGGATCGGCTTGGCGTCCCACAGCGGGTAGCGGAACTGGCTGACCAGTGGCAGGCCCGGCAGCGGCGCGTATTGTGGCGGGTTGTCATATTGGGTCGGCCGGTTGATGACGTCGCCCATCTTCAGTTCCGGCACCTCCTCGGTCACCTGCTTGCGCGACTCGTAGGAGAACGCCCGCTGCATCACCCGACGGGACTTGCGGTACCAGTTGTCCCACAGGTAGGCCAGGGTATTGGACAACCCCTCGCCCTTGAACTGGCCATCGCTGACCACCCGATGCAGGTTTTTCTGGCGCTTGAGAAACTCCAGCGGCTGGTCGATGCGGTACACGCGGATGTCCGCTCCACCGTACGGTTCCATGCGGAAACGCCGGTAGTCGCGGCCCGGTGCTTCCAGGCGGACCAGCGCCTGCTCGTCGCTGGCGAAGCTGCTGTCGGCGAGCAGGAAGAAGCTTTCGCCGGCAATCGGCGTGTAGTTGCTCGGCGGCACCGAGTCATCGGCGGCACCAGCGGTGACCGGCAACAGCACGGCCAGGGCGAAAACCATTCGGGATAACAGACGCATCATGGAAGACCCGTTCATCGAGAGAGGAAGTTCAGCCGGTAGACGCCGATGAAGTTGGGGTTCGTTGCATCGGGTATCCATCGGGTGTCCTTCCATGTCATGAGTTGCTGCACGCTGGCGGAGCGCATGCCGTTGTCGGTGGGGGTGGTGGTGCCGGTGTGATAGGCGATGTTGCGGCCCATCCAGATCATCAGGTGCTGGTCGTCGCCCTGGTCGAAGAACAGCAGGTCGCCGGGCCGCGCCTGGTTGAGGTCGCGGCTGACCAGCTGGCTGTTGAACTGGATCAGCTTGATCGCATTGACGTACGGACCGACCTTGCCGCCGCCCTGCTGCCACTGCTGGGCCAGCTTGCGCTGGCTGTCACTGAGGCTCAGCTCGGGCGGCAGGTAACGGTTGGACAGGCCATTGGCCCGCAGCCACTTGTCATCGTGTTTCTTCAACGCTTCGTTGGCGGCGAAGCGCACCAGGCCGGCGCAGTCCTGCTGGTACCAGCGCGGGCTCGGCCCCTGGGTCAGTTGCTCCTGGGCGATGCGCACGAACCAGGCGCGGAACACCTGGGACTGCTCGACATCCAGGGCCGGCGTTTCGACGGCGAACGCCGACGTGCCGAACACCAGGTTCAGCAGCGCCAGCACGCTCAGGGCCTTGGACAGACGAATCACATCGCCCGCCATTGCAGCGGCAGCCACTGCCAGTGACCGTCAGGCTCGGTGCCTTCGGGCAGGGTCAGGGCGTATTTGCCGAAGCCGGCGAGCTTCTGCAGTTTGGGCAGCAGGTGAGTCTGCGCGGCGTTGCGAAATACCGGTTCCATGTCCTGGGGCAGGCTGTCGAGGGTCTCCTGCTTCATCAGTTGCGCCAGGGAGTCCGGGCCCAGGTAGACCGGCGTCAGCGCATCCTGGGGCACCACGTCCGCCAATGGCGGGAAGTGCTTGTCGAGGGTGCCGAGGGCCTTGTCCACCAGCTTGTCGTCCAGGGAGAACAACAGGGTCGAGCCGTGCCGTGCCAGGCTCACGCGGAAGAAGGCGCGGCCGGTGATGGCGTCGGGGTTCTCGGCTTCCTGGGCGGCGTACTGGCCAAAGGTCGAGCTGACCACGCGCTTCCACTGGTGCAGGCTGTCCTTGTTCTGTTCGTCGATCGGGAACAGTCCCCCTTCGACGTTGCTTTCCCGGGTGCCGACCATGGAGCCGAACAGCTTGCCGAGGTCGGCATCGAGGCTGTCGTTGTCCTTGTTCAGGTTCGCCACCAGCAGCGGCGTGTACAGGCGTGAATCGGCATACCAGCACAGGCCGGCGGCACCGCTCATGTGTTCGGTGAGTTTCTGCGCGGTGGCCGCATCGGCGCCGAGCTTGACCAGCAGCGGCTGTTGCTGCTCGGCCGCCAGCGGCAGGGCGACGCAGGCGCTGGCACCGACCGGCATGGCCTGCCAGATCGGTTTGAAGTCGAAGTCGGCGGACTTGTCCTGTTCGTCGAGCGCGAGGAAGCTGTGCCAGCCCTTGTCGTCCATGTCCAGGCGCAGGCCGGCGAAGCTGGGGATAAAGCGCTGATAACCCATGGCCAGGACGCTGGAGGCCACCGAGATACGCTGCTTGACGGTCGCTTCACGGGGTTTGAGGCCGAACGCCTCGGGGAACAGCTTGTCGCCCCCCAGCAGCGCGGCCAGGGCCTGGCTCGACACCTCGCCGGGCGCCACTTCGCTGTCATCGCTGGTCTGCTCGTAGAGGCGATCCGGGTTGGACAGCACCACCAGCTTGTCGCCACGGGAGGCGAACAGCAGCGCCTTGCTGGCGTTGTAGGCCAGGCGGTAGAGCGCCACGTTGTCGCCGGCGACCTTCAACTCGCCGACCTTGCTCAACTGGGTGTCGTCGAGGGCGACATGGGCCAGCGGTTCGAGCAGCTTGGCCAGGCCACCACGGTCCATCACCAGCAGGAAGTCCTTGAGACGGCCATCGGCGCCACGCCAAAGGGCGATGTCGGCCGGCTGGTCGAACAGTTGCTCGATCAGGTTGTCCTGCAGCTTGAGGTCGTGCTCGTAGATGATCCGCCGCAGGCTGCCGATCAGGCCCAGGCGATCGCCATGGCTCTCGTAGTAGAAGACGAAGTCCTCGGTGAGGGTGTCGCGCAGGAACGGCACGCTGAGCAGGTCCTTGGGCAACTGGCTCAGCGACGCGGTTTCCAGCAGCGCGTCCGGGCGGCTGACGCCGAGTTTTTCCAGGGCCAGTTCCGGCACCGGGGCAACCGACTTGTGCTGGAAAAACCAGCCCAGGCCGCCGACCACCGCACCGGTCACGCACAGCCCGAGCACCAGGCCCAGCCAGCGGCGCGAACCGGCAGTTGGAGGAGTGGCCGGCGCGGCGGCGGCCGGGGAAGCAGTGTTATCGCTCATGTTCGCAAAGCCCATTCATCCGTGGAGCGGGATGTTCAATAGTTGAAGGTCTTGACCAGCAGCAGGTCGCCGATGGCGCGCAGCGGTACGGTGAAGCTCTCGCGCTTTTCATCGACGGTGTTCTCGTTGAGCACCAGGTTGATCTGCGAGGTGATGACCTCGTTCTGGTTGGCTCGCTCGGTAAAGTTATAGCCGTCGCTGGCGCTGTAGTTGCCCCAGTAGTTCACGTAGACCAGGTAGGTGCCGTGCATCGGCGCGGTCATGGTGAACATCTCCGGGCCAGGGCCGTCGACGCCGTCGGGGTCGAGGCCGCCGCCGTTGGTCAGGCGCGGGTTGGCGTAGAAGGCGTGCTGGCCGTCGGGGGTGATGATGTGCAGGTCCAGCTCGGCCTTGGGGTCATCCCAGCCGAGCACCACGCGGATGCGCGCCGGCGTTATCTGCTGGTTGGCTTCGTAGAACTGTACGCGTTTGAGGGACTTGCCCTGGGCGCTGCGCACCTCGACGCTGTTGGAGCCGGAACCGAAGGCATAGGGGCGCACGAACCGGCCGTTGTCATCGGTGTAGAGATTCAGGGGGTTGCCGTTGACCGCCAGGGTATGCGGTTCACGCGGGCCGGAGGGCGGGTTGATCCGCCCTTCGATCGGCGTGCGACTGCGCTGGATGCCACGGTCGATGGGCGGCGTCGGATAGGCCACCTGCGGCGCATCGCTGCGATCGAGCAGGCCCGAGTAACGCCAGCCGCCGGTCGGCTCCTGCAGCTCGGCCGAGGGCTCGGCCCAGGCGGTCGCGGCCCAGAGAGCTATCAGCATTGGAAATAACCGGCGCATCAACAGCCTCCTTGCCATGCATCACGAAACCCTGCGCCCGATCCAGACCGGCGCACCCCTGAAACACGAAAAATCAGAAAGAACCTGGCGAGGCAGGTCGGGAAGTCGCAGAGGTTAGCGATTCAGATCTTGTTACACAATGGCGGAAAACCGGTATTTACAGGGGCAATCGGCAAATGAGAGATCGTGCACACTCAATGGCCTGGAAGCCCCGCAGAACAAGGCAAAAGGCCACTATCACAGACTGTCATGCGTGCCCCAAATCACCCCATGATTCAGGAGGTATGATGGTGCCCGCCAAAAGGCTGCGGACACACCTGATGCCCTCATGATTGGCAACCCCTCGCATTTGCCCCGCAACCCGCTGTCTGCTAGTGTCGCGCCCGTTGAACGCCTACCGAGATCGCCGCCATGGCCCGCAAAAAAGTTTCCCTGGATTTCGAACAATCCCTCGCCGATCTGCAGACACTGGTCGAGCGCCTGGAGAACGGCGAGCTGTCGTTGGAAGATTCGTTGACCGCTTTCGAACAGGGCATCCGCCTGACCCGCGACTGCCAGAACGCCCTGGCCCAGGCCGAGCAGAAGGTACAGATCCTGCTGGAGCGCGACGGCGAACTGGCCGAAGAGCCCTTCGATGCGGAACAGCCAGAATGATCAAAAGCTATCAGGCCGCCTGCCAGGAACGGGTCAACGCCGCCCTGGACACCCTGTTCGTGCCGCCCGGCGCCGGGCTCGCCCGTCTCTACGAGGCCATGCGCTACAGCGTGATGAACGGCGGCAAGCGGGTACGCCCGCTGCTGGTCTATGCCGCCTGCGAAGCCCTCGGCGGCAAGCCGGAACAGGCCAACGGCGCCGCCTGCGCCGTTGAACTGATCCACGCCTATTCGCTGGTCCACGACGACCTGCCGGCCATGGACGACGACGATCTGCGTCGCGGCCAGCCGACCACCCACAAGGCCTTCGACGAGGCCTGTGCGATCCTCGCCGGCGACGGCCTGCAGAGCCTGGCCTTCAGCGCCCTGCTCGACCCGCGCCTGAGCGACCTGAACGCCGAGATCCGCCTGTCGATGGTCAACACCCTGGCCCACGCCGCAGGCCCGGCCGGGATGGTCGGCGGCCAGGCCATCGACCTCGGCTCGGTGGGCCTCAAGCTCGACCAGAAGGCCCTGGAAACCATGCACCGGCACAAGACCGGTGCGCTGATCGAGGCCAGCGTCACCCTCGGTGCCCTGGCCAGCGTCAACGTGCAGAAGGACGAACTCAAGTCGCTGCAGACCTACGCCCAGGCCATCGGCCTGGCCTTCCAGGTGCAGGACGACATCCTCGACGTCGAAAGCGATACCGCCACCCTCGGCAAACGCCAGGGTGCCGACATCGCCCGCGACAAGCCGACCTACCCGGCCCTGCTCGGCCTGGAGGCGGCCAAGGCCTACGCCCTGGAGCTGCGCGACCAGGCGCTGCACGCCCTGCGACCGTTTGACGCGGCCGCCGAGCCACTGCGCGAGCTGGCCCGCTACATCGTCGAACGGCGCAGCTGACCGGACGGTCATGCTGGCCTTTCGCACAATCGAAACGCCAGCATCCGACCCGCTGATGCGACATCGCGTGGGCAGCGTGCGCTCCATAAGGTAAACTGCCGCGTCTTCATACCTATAACGATTCGCCTGATGCCCACGACGTTCCATGAGATTCCCCGCCAGCGCCCGACCACGCCCCTGCTGGACCGTGCCGACACGCCGGCCGGCCTGCGCCGGTTAGGTGAAGCCGAGCTGGAAACCCTGGCCGATGAACTGCGCCAGGAGCTGCTCTATTCGGTCGGCCAGACCGGCGGGCACTTCGGTGCCGGGCTTGGCGTCATCGAGCTGACCATCGCGTTGCACTACGTCTTCGATACCCCGGACGACCGGCTGGTATGGGACGTGGGTCACCAGGCGTATCCCCACAAGATCCTCACCGGTCGCCGCGCGCAGATGCACACCCTGCGCCAGAAGGACGGCCTGGCCGCCTTCCCGCGCCGCTCGGAGAGCGAGTACGACACCTTCGGCGTCGGCCACTCCAGCACC
This sequence comes from Pseudomonas sp. Tof1, assembly GCF_055390395.1. Lineage (NCBI taxonomy): Bacteria > Pseudomonadati > Pseudomonadota > Gammaproteobacteria > Pseudomonadales > Pseudomonadaceae > Pseudomonas > Pseudomonas sp. Tof1. The sequence continues at coordinate 6,194,188 of NZ_AP024344.1, forward strand.
TCCATCAGCGCCGCGCTGGGCATGGCCATCGCCGCCCGCCTGCAGAACAGCGAGCGCAAGGCCATCGCGGTGATCGGCGACGGTGCGTTGACCGCGGGCATGGCCTTCGAGGCGTTGAACCACGCGCCGGAAGTCGACGCCAACATGCTGGTGATCCTCAACGACAACGACATGTCGATCTCGCGCAACGTCGGCGGGCTGTCGAACTACCTGGCCAAGATTCTCTCCAGCCGCACCTACGCCAGCATGCGCGAAGGCAGCAAGAAAGTGCTGTCGCGCCTGCCCGGCGCCTGGGAAATCGCCCGCCGCACCGAAGAATACGCCAAGGGCATGCTGGTACCCGGCACCCTGTTCGAAGAGCTGGGCTGGAACTACATCGGCCCGATCGACGGCCACGACCTGCCGACCCTGATCGCCACCCTGCGCAACATGCGCGACCTCAAGGGCCCGCAGTTCCTGCACGTGGTGACCAAGAAGGGCAAGGGCTTTGCCCCGGCCGAAATCGACCCGATCGGCTACCACGCGATCACCAAGCTCGAGCCGCTCGACGCCCCCGCCGCCGCGCCGAAGAAGCCCAGCGGGCCGAAGTACTCCGCGGTGTTCGGCGAATGGCTGTGCGACATGGCCGCCGCCGACCCTCGCCTGGTCGGCATTACGCCGGCGATGAAGGAAGGCTCCGACCTGGTGGCCTTCAGCGAACGTTTCCCGCTGCGCTACTTCGACGTGGCGATCGCCGAACAGCATGCGGTGACCTTCGCCGCCGGCATGGCCTGCGAAGGCGCCAAGCCGGTGGTGGCGATCTATTCGACCTTCCTGCAGCGCGGTTATGACCAACTGGTGCATGACGTGGCGGTGCAGAACCTCGACGTGCTGTTCGCCATCGACCGCGCCGGCCTGGTCGGCGAAGACGGGCCGACCCACGCCGGCAGCTTCGACCTGTCGTACCTGCGCTGCATCCCCGGCATGCTGGTGATGACGCCGAGCGACGAGAACGAACTGCGCAAGATGCTCAGCACCGGCCACCTGTACAACGGCCCGGCGGCCGTGCGCTACCCGCGTGGCAGCGGTCCGAACGCGACCATCGAGAAGAACCTCGAACCGATCGAGATCGGCAAGGGCGTGGTGCGCCGCCGCGGCAGCAAGGTCGCCCTGCTGGTGTTCGGCGTGCAACTGGCGCAAGCGCTGGTGGTGGCCGAGAAACTGGATGCGACCGTGGTCGACATGCGTTTCGTCAAACCGCTGGACGAGGCACTGGTCCGCGAGGTCGCCGGCAGCCACGAGTTGCTGGTAACCATCGAGGAAAACGCCATCATGGGTGGCGCCGGTGCGGCGGTCAGCGAGTTCCTGGCACAGGACAACCTGCTCAAGCCGACCCTGCACCTGGGCTTGCCGGACGCCTACGTCGAGCATGCGAAGCCGGCGCAGATGCTGGCCGAGTGCGGGCTGGATGTGGCGGGGATCGAGGCTTCGGTCACCGAGCGGATGAAGCTGCTCGGCCTCTAAGCCAAGTGGAATGGTGGGCGGCCCCTTCGCGGGCAAGCCCGCTCCCACGGAAAAGCCCTCACGCCATCGAAAGCCCCGCCCTTGCGGGAGTGGGCTTGCCCGCGAATGCAGCCATCGCGCGCTACCGCCCCGGCACCATCACCGCACACAGGCGAGCCACCGCCTCGATCATCTGCCCACTGGGCCGCTCCAACTCCTTGTCCGGCACCTGTACCAACCGTCCTTCCCGCAGCGGCCAGGCCTTCCAGGCATCGAGCTGAGCCTGGTTGCTCGCCAGGATCACCTGCGGATCACGCTGCAAGACCGCCTCAAGCTGACCCGTGGCGCAGCGCCAGCCGACGTCACAACGGCCAGCAGCAACACCGCCAGCCAGCGTCCCATCAGCCGAGTTGGCGCGGAATGCGGTAGAGGTAGAACAGCAGCACGGTGGACAGCACCAGCAGAATCAGCGGCACCGCCTCCAGGCCGACGAACACCGCCAGGGTGCCGATCCAGGTCGGCAGGGCCGCGATCACCAGTGCCTTGCGCCGGACGTTGGCCAGCGTGATCCAGGCCGCCGGTTCCTCAGGGGTATCCAGCGCCTTCTCGGTGGCGATCAACGCATGCTTGTAGCCGCCGAAAAACCGCAGGCTGATGAACATCGAAGCGATACCGGCAATGAACAACGGCATCGCCAGCACCGGCAGCACCGGTTCCGTCTGGCCAAAGGTCCAGTTGGCGACGAACAGCGGCAGGACCGTCAGCAGCAATTGCTTGTACCAGCCGAAGGCGAGCCGCCGTTTCACCTGCCCGCGAGTCACGCCGGGTCGGCCTCGCTCTGGTGCTCGTTGCCCATCATGTGGCCGAGCTTGCCGGCCTTGGTGGCCAGGTAGAGCCGGTTGTGCGGGTTGTGCCCGGTGTGCAGCGGCACCCGCTCGGCCACGGTGATACCCATGTCGGTCAACGCCTTGACCTTGCGCGGGTTGTTGGTCATCAGCCGCAGGGACTGGATGCCCAGGTGTTCGAGCATCGGCCGGCAGATCGCATAGTCACGCTGGTCAGCGGCAAAACCCAGGCGCTCGTTGGCCTCGACCGTGTCGGCGCCACCGTCCTGCAACTCGTAGGCGCGGATCTTGTTCATCAGGCCGATACCCCGACCTTCCTGGCGCAGGTAGAGCAACACGCCACGGCCTTCACGGGCAATCGCCTGCAGGGCGGCTTCCAGTTGCGAACCACAGTCGCAACGCTGGCTGAACAAGGCATCGCCGGTCAGGCATTCGGAATGCACGCGGCCAAGCACCGGTGCGCCATCGGCCACATCCCCGAGCGTCAGCACGACATGTTCACGACCGGTGGCTTCCTCGAGAAAACCGTTCATGGTGAAAGTCGCGAAGGGGGTAGGCAGTTTGGAGGCAGCGACAAAAACGACAGGCACCCTGTGCTCCTGATCAGTATGAAGGCTGGAAATTCGCGGTTGCGACATTGTAACAGGAGGTTCCTACAGACGCTTAGGCCGATTTGTCCATGATAACTATCAATAAGTTTGATCGGTCACAGCCGGAAACTTTCCGCTTTCGAACGGGTAGGGTTGCTTCCAGTGCTCGAATATCCTGCGCAGGCCACCCGCCTTGACCAGCTCGGTCATGCGCTGATCATACAGCGCCAGCAGCGCCCGCCCCCGCTCGTTGTCGGCGAAGCCGAGGTAGAGTGGCAGTTCCACCAGGTGGGTATTACGGAACAGTTTGGGATCCTCGGCCTGCCCGAGTACAGATTCGACCTCGGTCAACGCATCGATATAGAAATCGACCCGATCGTGCTGCAGCATCGACAGGATCCCGTCACGCCGCTGGATCTCGTTGAAGTCGCGCACGTTGGGCAGGTACTTCTGGTACTTGTAGCCACGCACCCAGGCCAGGCGATAGCTGCCGAGGTTATCCAGGGTGGGCACCGGCTTGCTGGCCAGGCCCACGGCATAGATGTGATCGGTATCGTAGTTCCAGCGCGGGTACAGGGCTCCACTGATCTCCTGGCTGTAGGAGCCCACCCAGGCATCCGCCTCGCCGCGCTCCACCAGCCCCACCGAACGCACGTACGGCTCACTGCGAATCTCGACCTTGATCCCTTGCGGCTCGAACACCTCGCGCAGCACGTCCCAGGCCAGCCCGCTGCCATCGGCATTGGTGTAGTCGGCCCACTCCTCGCTGACCAGGCGGACCTGCGCCGGCAAGCCAGCGACCTCCTGCGCCCTGAGCAACGGACTGAGCAGCACCAGCGCAAGCAGGCCCCACAAACGCAAGCCGGACATAGTCAATTCCTCAGGTGAAGAGATGCACCAGTCCCTGCATGGCCAGCCAGGCGAACACCCCGGCCAGAACGTCATCGAGCATGATCCCGACCCCACCGTGCACATGCCGGTCGATCCAGCGGATCGGCCAGGGCTTAAGGATGTCGAAGAAGCGGAACATCAGGAAGCCCGCCAGCAACCAGTACCAGCCCTGCGGCACCAGCCACAGGGTGATCCACATGCCGACCATCTCGTCCCAGACGATGCCTTCGTGGTCATGCACCCGCAGGTCATCGGCGACCTTGCCGCACAGCCAGAAGCCGAACAGCATGGTGATGCCGAGCATCAGCCAGTAGCCCCAGTCCGGCAGCATCTGCCACAACGGTATAAAGGGTAGCGCAACCAGCGAACCCCAGGTACCCGGGGCCTTGGGCAAGGTTCCGGAGCCGAAGCCGAACGCCAGGAAATGCCAGGGGTTGCGCCACACCGACGGTGGCACGAACTCGGCGGGAACCTGTTTGGGATGATCTGTCACGGCGTCTCCGGAAAATGTTGATAACCGCGGACTCGCGGGGTGATGTCCTGGCCATCGGCCGCCAGCAGGGCAACGCCCTGCCCGGCGACCACACGCCCGACCACCCGAACCGAGTCATGGCCGAGCAACAGCGCGGGCAGCTCGGCGGGAGGCAGGGTGAATGCCAGGACATAGTCGTCACCGCCACTGAGCGCCGCCTCCCAGGCCGCCGCCTGGCCGAGAAAGCCCAGCAGTGACGGGGACAACGGCAGCTTTTCACGTTCGACCAGCAAACGCACGCCGGATGCCGCCGCGATATGTCCGCAATCGGCCAAAAGGCCGTCGGAAATATCCAGCGCCGCGCTGGCCTTGCCGCGCAAGGCCAGCCCCAGTTCGAACTGCGGCCGGGGCGACCAGTAGTGGGCCAGCAATGGCTCGGCCAACGCCGGCTCGGCACTCCGCTGGCCGAGCACCAGCGGCAAGGCGCCGGCAGCATTGCCCAGGTCGCCCCCACGCAGAGCAGGTCGCCGACTTGCGCGCCACTACGGGTCAGCGCCTGGCCGACGGGCACCCGGCCGAACACCGTCAGCGTCAGGCTCAGGGGACCACGGGTGGTATCGCCGCCGACCAGGCGCAACCCGCACTGGCGGGCCATCCGGTCCAGCCCGCGGGCGAACGCCTGCAGCCAGTCGACATCGTTGTGCGGCAGGGTCAGGGCCAGGGTGAAGGCCACCGGCGTCGCGCCCATGGCGGCCAGGTCGCTGGCGGCCACGGCCAGGGCACGCTGCCCGAGCAGGAAAGCATCGCAGGGATCGGCGAAGTGCACACCGGCCACCAGGGTGTCGGTGGAAATCGCCCATTGCTCCCCGACGGGGACATCGAGCAGGGCGCAGTCGTCGCCGATGCCCAACGCAACACCTTCGCCGGCCTGCGCACAGGGCGCGGCGGCAAAGAAATTGCGGATCAGCTCGAACTCACCCATGGGAGGAGCAAGCGCCGGTCAGCGCTTGAACGCCTTCACTTCGGCTTCGCGCAGATTCGGTGCCAGCTTGTCGAGCACACCGTTGACGAACTTGTGACCGTCGGTGGAACCGTAGATCTTCGCCAGTTCGATGCCTTCGTTGATCACCACGCGGTACGGCACGTCGACACGCTTGAGCAGTTCCCAGGTGGACAGGCGCAGCACCGACAGCTCGACCGGGTCGAGCTCTTCGATCTCGATATCCAGGCAGGGCTTGAGCGCGTTGTCGATCTCGTTCTTGAACTGCGGAACCCCGTGAAGGATTTCACGGAAGTACGCACCGTCGACATCGCTGAAATCGTTGTCGACACGGAACTGCGCTTCGATTTCATTCAGCGATTGCTTGGCCATGTGCCATTGATAGAGGGCCTGGGTCGCGAGCTGACGGGCTTCGCGACGCTTGGCGCTCTTGGACGGCTTGCCGGCGCCTTCGGGGCGAGGCTCGCGCGGGTTGAAACGATCGCTGTCGTCGTTAATCACTTGGCCTCCAACTGCGCCAGCAGGCTGACCATTTCCAGGGCGGACAGGGCGGCTTCGGCACCTTTGTTGCCGGCCTTGGTGCCGGAACGCTCGATGGCCTGTTCGATGGAATCGACGGTCAGCACGCCAAAGGCGACCGGTACGCCGAACTCCATGGACACCTGGGCCAGGCCCTTGGTGCACTCACCCGCCACGTATTCGAAGTGCGGAGTACCGCCACGAATGACCGCGCCCAGGGCGATGATCGCCGCGTATTCGCTACGCTGGGCGACTTTCTGCACCACCAGCGGGATCTCGAACGCGCCAGGTGCACGGATGATGGTGATATCGCTTTCGCTCACGCCGTGACGAACCAGGGCGTCAACCGCGCCGCTGACCAGGCTTTCGACGACGAAGCTGTTGAAACGGCCGACCACCAGGGCATAGCGGCCTTTGGGGGCGATGAAGGTACCTTCGATGGTCTTCAGGGTCATTCGACAATTCTCTTAAAGAGCCGGGACGCGTCTGATACGCGCCCCTCAGGGATATGTGTACCGCGAATCAAGGTCGAAACCAGCCGGCCTTTTATTCGGAGGGCACGTATTCTACTACTTCCAGGTCGAAACCGGATATCGCGTTGAACTTCATCGGCGCACTCATCAGGCGCATCTTGCGTACGCCCAGGTCGCGCAGGATCTGCGAACCGGCACCGACGATGCTGTAGGTGGTCGGCTTTTTCACTGGCGTATGTTCGACCGTCTCGCGGATATGCGCCAGCAGCACGTCGCCATCCAGCGGATGGCCGAGCAGCAGCACCACGCCGCTACCGGCCTCGGCCACCGCCGCCATCGCCGCGCGCAGGCTCCAGCGCCCGGGTTGCTTGACCATCAGCAGGTCGCGCAGCGGGTCCATGTTGTGCACCCGCACCAGGGTCGGCTCTTCGGCGCAGACCTTGCCCAGGGTCAGGGCCATGTGCACGTCGCCTTCCACCGAATCACGATAGGTCACCAGGGTGAACTGGCCCAGTTCGCTGTCCAGCGGCTGCTCGGCAATCCGCTGAACGGTACTCTCGTGGATCATCCGGTAGTGGATCAGGTCGGCGATGGTGCCGATCTTGATGTTGTGCTCGGCGGCGAAGGCTTCCAGCTCGGCGCGCCGGGACATGGTGCCGTCATCGTTCATCACCTCGCAGATCACCCCGCTCGGCTCGAAACCGGCCATGCGCGCCAGGTCGCAGGCGGCCTCGGTGTGGCCGGCGCGGGCCAGGGTACCGCCGGGCTGGGCCATCAGCGGGAAGATGTGACCGGGGCTGACGATGTCTTCGGCCTTGGCGTCCCTGGCCGCTGCCGCCTGCACGGTGCGCGCTCGGTCGGCGGCGGAGATGCCGGTGGTCACCCCTTCGGTGGCCTCGATGGACACGGTGAACTTGGTGCCGAAACCGGAACCGTTGCGCGGCGCCATCAGCGGCAGCTTGAGCAGTTCGCAGCGCTCGCGGCTCATCGGCATGCAGATCAGGCCACGGGCGTACTTGGCCATGAAGTTGATGTGCTCGGCCTTGCAGCACTCGGCGGCCATGATCAGGTCGCCTTCGTTCTCGCGGTCTTCGTCATCCATGAGGATGACCATCTTGCCCTGGCGAATGTCTTCGACCAGTTCTTCAATCGTGTTGAGCGCCACGCGGCACCCCCTTGCGTCAGGATTTGAGGTAGCCGTTGGCGGCCAGGAAACTTTCGGTGATGCCGCCGCTGGTCGGCTCCGCGGCCTTCTCGCCCAACAGCAGGCGCTCCAGGTAGCGGGCCAGCAGGTCGACCTCGAGGTTGACCCGACGACCGGGGCGGTAGTCGGCCATGATGGTCTCGACCAGGGTATGCGGGACGATGGTCAGTTCGAACTCGGCGCCGTGCACCGCGTTGACCGTCAGGCTGGTGCCGTCGACGGTGATCGAGCCCTTGTGGGCGATGTACTTGGCCAGCTCCTTGGGTGCACGCACGCGGAACTGGATGGCCCGGGCGTTTTCCTCGCGGGCGACGATCTCGCCGACGCCGTCGACGTGGCCGCTGACCAGGTGACCGCCCAGGCGGGTGGTCGGCGTCAGGGCCTTTTCCAGGTTGACCCGGCTGCCGGCCTTGAGGTCGTTGAAGGCGGTGCAGTCCAGGGTTTCGCGGCTGACGTCGGCCCAGAACCCGTCGCCCGGGAGCTCGACGGCGGTCAGGCAGACGCCGTTGACCGCAATGCTGTCGCCGAGCTTGACGTCACCCAGGTCGAGCTTGCCGGTTTCTACATAGACACGCACGTCGCCGCCTTTCGGGCTCAGCGCGCGGATGCTGCCGATGGATTCGATGATGCCGGTAAACATGAAGTACTCCTCGAAAACGAGCCAGCGCCTGGCGCTGGCCGCGAATTATACGCCGGGTGCCGGGTCAGGTATTGCGGTGACTCGCCAGTCATCGCCGACCGCACGCATTTCAGTGATTTTCAGCCGTGGCGCCTCGCTCATCCGTTCCAGCGGCCAGTCCAGCAGGGGCCGTGCGCTGGAGCCGAGAAACTTGCCGGCGACGAAGATCTGGTACTCGTCCACCAGCCCCTGGCGGGCAAAGGCGCCGGCCAGGCGCGGACCGGCCTCGACCAGCAGATCGTTGACGCCACGGGCAGCCAGTTGCCCGAGCAATTTCGCCAGGTCGACCTGGCCATCATGGCCGGGCAGGCTCAGGACTTCGTGGCCGGCGGCCTGGTAGGCGGCGCCGACCGCGGTCGCGCAGGTCACCACCAGTGCCGGGCCGGCCTGGAAGAATGCCGCCTCCAGGGGCACCCGCAGGCGCCCGTCGATCAGCACCCGCAGCGGCGGCCGGCTCTCGGCCAGGGCCGTCAGCTCGGGGTCCAGGCCCAACTCGGCAGGGCGCACGGTCAGCCGGGCGCTGTCGGCCAGCACCGTATCGGCGCCGGTAAGCACCACGCTGGACTCGGCGCGCAGACGCTGCACGGCGGAACGCGCGGCAGGGCCGGTGATCCACTGGCTCTCGCCGCTGGCCATCGCGGTGCGCCCGTCGAGACTCATCGCCAACTTGACCCGCACGAACGGCAGGCCGTGCTCCATGCGTTTGAGGAAGCCGCGGTTGATCGCCCGCGCCTCGCCTTCGAGCACGCCGCTGTGTACGGCGATCCCGGCATCGGCCAGACGCTTGAGGCCATTGCCGGCAACCTGCGGATTGGGGTCCTGCATGGCCGCCACCACCCGCCCCACGCCGGCCTTGACCAGCGCTTCGGCACAGGGCGGCGTACGCCCGAAGTGGCTGCACGGCTCCAGGGTCACGTAGGCGGTCGCGCCACGGGCCAACTCGCCCGCCTCGCGCAAGGCATGGACCTCGGCATGGGGCTCGCCGGCGCGCACGTGCCAACCTTCGCCGACCACCACGCCGTCACGCACGATGACGCAGCCGACCCGAGGGTTCGGATGAGTGGAATAGCGCCCCTTGCGCGCCAACTCCAGGGCACGGGCCATGTAGTGGGCGTCGAGAACCGCCTGTTCGGCTGCAAGGCTCATTCCTTGGCGGGCTCCCGGGCAAGACGATCGATTTCCTCGCGGAACTCGTCGAGGTCCTGGAAGCGGCGATAGACCGAGGCGAAACGGATGTAGGCGACCTCATCGAGTTTCTGCAGCTCGGTCATCACCATTTCGCCGACGACCAGCGACTTGACCTCGCGCTCGCCGGTGGCGCGCAGCTTGTGCTTGATATGGGCCAGTGCGGCTTCCAGGCGCTCGACACTCACCGGGCGCTTTTCCAGGGCCCGCTGCATGCCGGCACGCAGTTTTTCTTCGTCGAAGGGCTGGCGGCTGCCGTCCTGCTTGATCAGGCGTGGCAGAACCAGTTCGGCGGTTTCGAAGGTGGTGAAACGCTCACCGCAGGCCACGCATTCGCGCCGGCGGCGCACCTGTTCGCCCTCGGCGACCAGACGCGAGTCGATGACTTTGGTGTCGTTGGCACCGCAGAAGGGACAGTGCATGGTGGCAGGCAACAAAAAATGGGAGGGCCATGGTAGCGCATCTCCGTGGCAAGACAAGCCATAGGGTTTGCGGTATACAGTCGGCGGGCTAACGTTATCCCATCAGAACCGTCGATTTTCGCCTCAGTTGGAGCTGTAGATGTCAGTACGACCGCTTGTTTTGCTCAGCCTCACCGGCCTGCTGCTCGCCTGCAGCAGTGCACCCAAGCCCGTGCCGACGCCACCGCCCCAGCAGCAGGTGAAGAAGCCGGTGAATGAATACGAAGCACTCGGCCCGTTGCCCGCGTACCAGCGCGAGTTGAGCGGCACCCTGCTGGGGGTACCGGCCAATGCCGAGGTCGAGCTGGCGCTGCTGGTGATCGACGAGCGCGGCCGGCCGCAGCAGCTGCTCGCCAGCAGCAGGATCAATGGCACCGGCCAGGTACTGCCGTTCCGTCTGCGCTTCAACCCGGACGTGTTCCCGGTCGGTGCGCGCGTCGAACTGCGCGGGCGGGCCAGCCAATCCGGGCAGTTGATCCTGCACCTGCCCTCCGTGGCCGTGACCCAGCCGACCACTCAGGCCATGGGCCCGTTGCAATTCGTCAGCGCCCCATGAACGCCCCGCTCGACCTGCAGCGGGCGCTGGCCGCACTGCTCGGCGATGCGCGGCTGACCGCCAGCGCGCTGCCTGGGACCGACCTCAAACTGTGGCTGATCGACGCCGGGAACATGGATCGCGAGTTCACCCCGCAAGAGACCCGGCGCATCCTGCACGAACCACCCTACTGGTGCTTCTGCTGGGCCAGCGGCCTGGCCATGGCCCGCTACCTGGCCGAACGGCCGGAGTGGGTGGCCGGCAAGCGCGTGCTGGATTTCGGCGCCGGCTCCGGCATCGCGGCCATTGCCGCGGCCCGCGCCGGGGCGCGGGAAGTGGTGGCCTGCGACCTCGACCCACTGGCACTGGCCGCCTGCCGGGCGAATGCCGCACTCAATAAGGTGACGCTCCACTACAGCGAGGATTTCTTCGCCGAGAGCGATCGCTTCGACCTGATTCTGGTCGCCGATGTGCTGTACGACCGGGAAAACCTGCCGCTGCTGGACCAGTTCCTCAGCCGCGGCCGGGAGGCGCTGGTGGCCGACTCGCGGGTGCGGGATTTCCGTCATCCGTTATACCGGCGCCTGGAGATCCTCCAGGCCCTGACCCTGCCGGACCTGATGGAACCGGAGGAATTTCGCCTGGTCAGCCTCTATCACGCCAGCCGGCCACGAGGGCATCTGGCCTGACACGCTCTTGCCGTGGACATGCAGGTCCATTCGCGGGCAAGCCCGCTCCCACAGTGGCCTGATTGGCAAACTCCTGTGAACACCCGCTTTCGGCCAACCGGCCCAGGCCTTATAGTTGCGCGATACCCCGTTCTTCGAGACTCCCGATGACCCAGGACACGCCCTACATCTTCGACGCCACCGCCCTGAACTTCGACCAGTCGGTGATCCAGAACTCTTTCCACAAGCCGGTGCTGGTGGACTTCTGGGCGGAGTGGTGTGCGCCCTGCAAGGCGCTGATGCCGATGCTGCAACAGATCGCCGAGAGCTATCAGGGCGAGCTGCTGCTGGCCAAGGTCGACTGCGATGCCGAGCAGGACATCGTCGCCCGTTTCGGTATCCGCAGCCTGCCGACCGTGGTGCTGTTCAAGGACGGCCAGCCGGTCGACGGTTTCGCCGGTGCCCAGCCGGAATCGGCGGTACGCGCCATGCTCGAACCCCATGTGCAGATGCCGCCGCCGGCCGCCGCCGACCCGCTCGAACAGGCCCAGGCGCTGTTCGGCGAAGACCGCGTCGCCGAAGCCGAGGCCACCCTCGTCGCCCTGCTGAATGAAGACAACAGCAACGCCAAGGCGTTGATCCTGTACGCCCGCTGCCTCGCCGAACGCGGTGAGCTGGGTGAGGCCCAGACCGTACTCGATGCGGTCAAGGGCGACGAGCACAAGGCGGCGCTGGCCGGCGCCAAGGCGCAACTGACCTTCCTGCGCCAGGCCGCCGACCTGCCCGATGCTGCCGACCTGAAGGCCCGCCTGGCCCAGAACCCGCAGGATGACGAGGCGACCTTCCAACTGGCGATCCAGCAACTGGCCCGCCAGCAGTACGAAGCCGCACTGGATGCCTTGCTCAAGCTGTTCACCCGCAATCGCGGCTACAGCGAGGGGTTGCCACACAAGACCCTGCTGCAGGTGTTCGACCTGCTGGGCAACGACCATCCGCTGGTGACCACCTACCGGCGCAAGCTGTTCGCGGCGCTTTACTGAGCGCCTCTCTCCGGGTCTGTGGGAGCCGGCTCCCACAGCCGGTTCCAGCGCCTTATTCGATTTCGAACAGGCCGTTGCCGACCGAGCCGGCACTCAGCCGTTCGCGCACGTCATCATCGATCCGCGGGTCATCCGGGCGGTAGAGCTTGACCTGGCGGTAGGCGTTGATGCGGTTGATTTCTTCCCCAGGAACTCCCAGACCACGCGGGTGCACGCCGGGTTACGCCGGTCGCCGCTGGAAACCCCGGTCTTCAGGCCATTGAGGCGGGTAATGCGGCTCTTGAAACTGGGGATGAGGATCGTCTGGCTCATCTCGTTGAGGGTCAGCGATTCGTAATCGATCAGAAACAGCCGATCCTGCAACTGGAAGGCCGCACCGAGATAACGGCAACGCACCTCGGCATGCCCGTCGTTGGCGGTGCTGCGCTCCTGGCGCTCCTGGCGCTCGAAGAGGAAATGCCCTCGTTCCTCGCGCAGGTGCACCAGCGACACCAGGATCGAGCCGGGAACCGACATGCAATTGGAATACTCGAAGTAGTAACCGCAATAACGCGACAGGTTGCCCGCCTCCTGATGCAACGGCTTGAACAGCTCGCTGATCGGATCGTTGCGCTGCTCGGTGCGCTGCGCCGGATTGCGCGCACCGATCAGACGGGCGAACTGCTCCGGCGGCAGGCCCAGCTCGTAATCCTCCACCCCGAAGAAGTCGCCGATGCGCTTGAGGTTGTAGTTCGTCGGATGGCTTTGCCCGCTCAAGTACTTGTTGAACTGTGCACGATTGATCGACAGCTGGCGGCAAACCTCTGAAATAGAGCGGTAATGACTGCAGGCCAGCTTGAGATTGACGGCGAAATTGTCGCTCATGACGATGAACCCGGATGGTGCGAGTGACGCCATTCTAGCATCAACTCGCACCAAAGCAGAGCAACCCGCGAAATTGTCACCACCCCTGCCATGACCAACCATGCGCCCCAACGGATAGCAGCGCGCCTGCCGCCTGTTGCTCTTTTCACGCAAAGAATAAGAATCGAGGTCATTCTCCAATGCTAGAAGCACTCAATGATTTCCTCTCGGGGAAACTGCTCATCGTGCTGATCGTCGGACTCGGCAGCTACTTCACGATCCGCTCGCGGTTCGTCCAATTCCGCCACTTCGGCCACATGTTCGGTGTTTTCAAGGAGTCCCTCCGCGGCCAGGCAGGCCAACTGAGCTCGTTCCAGGCCCTGATGCTGAGCCTGGCCGGCCGCGTCGGTGCCGGTAACATCGCCGGTGTCGGTATCGCCGTGACCCTCGGTGGTCCGGGCGCCGTGTTCTGGATGTGGGTCACCGCACTGGTCGGCATGTCCAGCAGCTTCTTCGAATGTACCCTGGCCCAGGTCTACAAGCGCGCCGATGGCGATGGCCTGTACCGTGGCGGTCCGGCCTACTACATCCAGCACGGCCTGAAGCTGAAAGGCATGGCGGTGGTGTTCTCCGTACTGCTGCTGGTCACCTACGGCTTCGCCTTCAACGGCCTGCAGTCGTACACCGTGACCCATTCGCTGCAGAACGCCTTCGGCTTCTCGCCCAACCACACCGGTATCGTCCTCGCCGTCCTGCTGGCGATCGTGTTCCTCGGTGGCATCAAGCGTATCGCCGCGGTTTCCGACCTGCTGGTGCCGGTCAAGACCCTGGCCTACATCGGCGTGACCCTGTACGTGATCGGCACCCAGATCGAACACGTGCCGGCCATGCTGGAAACCATCTTCAAGAGCGCCTTCGGCCTCGACCCGGCCTTCGCCGGCCTGCTCGGCAGCGCCATCGTCATGGGCGTGAAGCGTGGCGTGTTCGCCAACGAAGCCGGCCTGGGCAGTGCCCCGAACGTGGCCGCCGTGGCGGCCGTGAAACACCCGGGCGCCCAGGGCGTGGTCCAGGCATTCAGCGTGTTCCTCGACACCTTCGTGATCTGCACCTGCACCGCGCTGCTGATCCTGCTGTCGGGCTTCTACACCCCGGGCTTCGAAGGGGACGGCATCGTCCTGACCCAGAACTCCCTGGCCGCCGTGGTCGGTGACTGGGGCCGGATCTTCGTCAGCGTCGCGCTGTCGCTGTTCGTCTTCACCTGCATCCTCTACAACTACTACCTGGGCGAGAACAGCCTGCAGTTCCTCAGCCGCAACCGCGCCGTGCTGATGACCTACCGCGCCCTGGTACTGGCCCTGATCGTCTGGGGCTCGATGCAGAACCTGTCGACCGTGTTCGCCTTCGCCGACATCACCATGACCTGCCTGGCCTTCGTCAACCTGATCGCCCTGGCCCTGCTGTTCAAGGTCGGTCTGCGGGTGATGCGCGACTACGACGAGCAACGTCGTGCCGGCGTCGACCAGCCCGTGTTCGATTCCAGCAAGTTCAACGACCTGGACCTGGACCGCGCCGCCTGGCCCGCCAACCCGCAAGTAGAAACAGCCACTGACAAAGCAGCCGCCCAAGCGCAGCCGCAACGCTGATATTCTCCTTGCCTCAGCCGCCCCGTTCGTGGGCGGCTGTGTCTTTCTCTCGCCAAATCTCTACGGAATGCTCCCATGGGTGCAGTCAAGAATCTCCTCGTCCTCTATACCGGGGGCACCATCGGCATGCTGCAGACCGCCGAAGGCCTGGCTCCGGCTGGCGGCTTCGAGGCGCGCATGCGCGAATACCTCGCCGGCTGCGCCGACGCGCCGCAGGTGCACTGGTCGCTGCATGAGCTCAACCCGCTGATCGACAGCGCCAACATGCAACAGGCCAACTGGCTGGCGATGCGCGATGCCATCGTCGACGCCGTCGAACAGCGTGGCCATGACGGCGTGCTGGTGCTGCACGGCACCGACACCCTGGCCTACAGCGCCGCGGCCCTGTCGTTCCTGCTGCTCGGCCTGCCGGTACCGGTAGTGCTGACCGGCTCCATGCTGCCGGCCGGTGCGCCGGACAGCGATGCCTGGGACAACCTGCTCGGTGCCCTGAAGCACTTCGAGCACGGCCTGGCGAACGGTGTGCAACTGTTCTTCCACGGCCAGTTGCTGCACGGCTGCCGTGCCTCGAAACTGCGCAGCGAGGCGTTCGACGCTTTCACCGCGCCATCCCGTCATCGCGAAGGCGAGCGGGCGGCGGCAGTCCCGGATCGGCTGGACTACCGCCAGCCACGGGTCCCGGTCAACCTGGCCGTGCTGCCGGTGTACCCCGGCCTGCAGGCCGCCCATCTGCGCGGTCTGTTCGACAGCGGCATCCAGGGCCTGGTGCTGGAATGCTACGGCAGCGGTACCGGCCCGTCCGATGACCAGGCACTGCTCGACGTGCTGCATGAGGCCCGCCAGCGTGGCGTGATGATCGTTGCCATCAGCCAATGCCCGGAAGGTTCGGTGGTGTTCGACACCTACGCCGCTGGCAGCCGCCTGCGCGATACCGGCCTGGTCAGCGGCGGCGGCATGACCCGCGAAGCCGCGCTGGGCAAGTTGTTCGCATTGCTCGGTGCGGGGCTGGATGTGCAGGCGGCGCAGCAGTGGTTTGCTCTGGACCTGTGCGGGGAGCGCGCGTAAGCGCCGCTCTTGCGGGCCTATTCGCGGGCAACCAACCGGTAAGCCCTGCACAAGGCTCTGGTGAAATTGGCGGAAGGCAGCGGGAGTCGAACCTGCCCGGGAACGGTTGCCGTCCCCAACCGGGTTTGAAGCCCGGCCGCGCCACCGGGCGCGATTGCCTTCCCTGAAGCTTCAGTCCCTGGCCTGCTGCCGGGCCAGGGCACTGTCAACACGGATATGACGCTGGTCGGCGACCCTGCGGGTCAGGCCGATACGGTCGAAGTATTCCAGTATCTGCACACTGCGTTTGCGACCGATGCCCAACATATCGCGAAACGCCGCCACCTGCACTATCGGCGATGCCGCAGCCTGCCGCAACAGCAGCTCGGCCATGCGTTGCAACGTCGCCTGTGGATAGAACAGGTCCCGCACCACCTGGTGCAACATCCCCAGCCGCGCCAGCTTGCGCAGCAGCAGGCGCACTTCGCCTTCCTCCCGTTGCTCTTCGCCGGCCAGGGTCCTGACCCAGGGCGGATCGAACTCGCCCGCCAGCAGGCGCGGTTGCAGGCGCTGCCACAGCAGCTCATCGGCCTCGCTCAACTGCACCGTGTGATCCGGCCGGTGCAACCACGGACCACTGCTGCTGATGCCGCCCTCGCCCAGCAGTTCCTCCAGCAGGCTGACAAACGCCGGCCGCTCCAGGGGCAAGGCGCTGAAACGGCGCAGTCGATCGCGGTCCGGCCCCAACTGGTCGGGCTCCTGTTGATGGAAGGCTGTCAGCCGCTCCAGCAACTGCTCCCGGAGTGCCTGCCACTGCGTTCGGGCAAACAGCAACGGGCCCTGGCGAGTAACAATCACCTGTACCCCCTCCGGCAGTTGCCAGGTCTCGCGCAGGCGATTGAACTGCCGCTCCAGCCGCTGCGGGTCGAGCCCGCCCGGAGCGGTTTCGAGCAACGCGGGCAGGGCCTGCTCCAGATCGCCGGCATCGCGCAGCACCTGCAACTGGCGCAGACGCACCTCGCTGCGACGCTGCCGGCTCGGCGCAAAAGGATCGAGCACCCGGCCACCTCCCAGCGTGCGCTGGGCACGCTGGTCGCGCACGACCAGACGATCGCCATGCACCGCCTGCAACGGCGCGTTGAGCAGCAACTGGGCGAACATGCGCTGGCCGCCCAGCAGCTTCTCGCCTTCGAGCAAGGCCACCCGGGCGGTGACATCCTGGGTCCCGAGGTGCACGTGCACGGCACTGAAGTGTTCGAAAGTACGGGTTTCACCGGGCAACAGCTGCAGCTCGATGTCGACTCGCGAACTCGGCGCATGCAGCCAGGCCGGCAGCAGCCAGTCGCCGCGATGCACCTGCTCCACCGCCAGGCGCTCGGCACTGATGTTCAGCGCCACCCGTTGCCCGGCCACGGCCTGCGGCGCCGCCTGGTTCTGCGCGTGCAGGCCGCGCACCCGCACCGCCTTGCCGGCCGCGCCCAACAGCAGGTTGTCTGCGACGGTGACCTGCCCGGACAAGGCCGTGCCGGTCACGACGATACCGGCGCCAGACACCGAGAACGCCCGGTCGACCGCCAGGCGAAAACCGCCCGCGACACTGCGCCGGCGCACACGCGACTGGGCTTCGCGCAAGGCCAGGCGCAACGCCTCGATACCTTCGCCGGTAACACTCGACAGCGCAAAGCGCAACGCCCCGGCATAAGGCCCCGGCGCCAGCAGCTCGGCCACTTGCGTGTCGACTTCAGCCAACCGCGCCGGCTCGACCCGGTCGCACTTGCTGATCGCCACCAGCGCCTGGGGAATGCCCAGAAACTCGATGATCGCCAGGTGCTCGCGGGTCTGCGGCATGACCCCATCGTCGGCGGCCACCACCAGCAACACCAGGTCGATACCGTGGGCGCCGGCGAGCATGTTGTGGATAAACCGTTCGTGCCCCGGCACGTCGATAAAACCGGTCAGCCCTTCCCCCTCAGCGAGGGTGGCGTAGCGGTAGCCGAGGTCGATGGTCATGCCACGGGCACGCTCTTCCTGGCGCTGGTCGCCGGCCTGGCCGGTCAGGGCCTGGAGCAACGCGGTCTTGCCGTGATCGATATGCCCGGCGGTGCCGACGATCACTGCACCGGCCCCAGTTGCAGCGCCGGCAGTTGCGCCAGCCACTGGGCTTCATCGTCCAGTTGGCGCAGGTCGAGCCACAGCGCGTCGTCGTCGATACGACCGAGCACCGGAACCGGCAGGTCGCGCAGGGCCCGCTCCAGCACATGCAGGCTGCGCCCGCGCAACTTCTTCGACACCTGCGGACGCAGGCACAGTGCGGCACTGGGCAGGCGTGCCACCGGTTGGCTGCCACTGCCGATCATGCCCAGGGCGGCTTCGACGCTGACCGTCCACTGCGCGCCAAGACGGGCCGCCAGTTCCGGCGCCAGCCGCCCGGCCTGGGCGGCGATCTCGGCCTGAGGCCGGGTCAGCAGGCGCAGGCTGGGCAGGCGCTCGGCCAGACGGTCGGGATTGCGGTACAGCGCCAGCACCGCCTCCAGCGCCGCCAGGGTGATCTTGTCCACCCGCAGGGCGCGCTTGAGCGGGTTCTTCTTGATCTTCGCGATCAAGTCCTTGCGGCCGACGATGATCCCGGCCTGGGGGCCGCCGAGCAGCTTGTCGCCACTGAAGGTGACGATATCGGCGCCGTCGGCCAACGCCTGGCGCACGGTCGGCTCGGCGGGCAGCCCCCAACGGGTCAGGTCGAGCAGGCTGCCGCTGCCGAGGTCCTCGAGCAACGGCAACTCATGCTGATGGGCGATGCGGGCCAGCTCGGCGGTGGGCACCTGGGTGGTGAACCCCTGGATGCTGTAGTTGCTGCAATGCACACGCATCAACAGGCCGGTGCGCGGGTTGATCGCGCCTTCGTAGTCGCGGGCGTGGGTACGGTTGGTGGTGCCGATCTCGTGCAGGCGTACGCCGGCGCGGGCCATGATGTCGGGGATGCGGAACGCACCACCGATCTCGATCAGTTCGCCGCGGGAAATGATCCCTTCCTTGCGCGCCCCCAGGCTGTTGAGCGCCAGCAGTACCGCAGCGGCGTTGTTGTTGACCACGGTGACCGCCTCGGCGCCGGTCAGCTCGCGGATCAGCCCTTCGATCAGGTCGTCGCGGTCGCCACGCTTGCCGGTACTCAGGTCGAACTCGAGGTTGAGCGGGTAGCGGGCGGCGGTCTGCATGGCCTCGACGGCTTCTTCGGGCAGCAGCGCCCGCCCGAGGTTGGTGTGCAGCACCGTGCCGGTTAGGTTGAACACCCGGCGGACCTGGCTGCGCTGCCGGATCGCCAGGCGCTCGCCGGCGCGGCCGAGCAGGACTTCGGCGGCCAGCTCCGCTGCACTCAACTGGCCCTGACGGGTCGGCTCGCGCAGATCGTCGAGCAACTGGCGCAGGGTGGCCAGGACCGCGTCGCGACCATGACGGTCGAGCAGCGGCTGGCAGGCGGGGTGGCGCAACAGGGTGTCGATAGAAGGCAGGCGTGGGGTTTCGTTGGCGAGGCTCGCAGGCATTCGGGCAACCTTTGGTTCATTCGGTGTCGGGGCGGGACCATTCGCGGGCAAGCCGCGCTCCTGCAAGGGTTGAGTCGTTCACATATTCGGCGCAGTGCAGGCTTCTGTAGGAGCGTGGCTTGCCCGCGAAAGACGACTCGATTTTCCAGTGTAGCCACTCACCCTCCTCCAGGCGCCAGCATCAGGTTCGGGGCCAACCGGTGGAAACCCTCCTCGTCCAGCCGAATGTCCAGGGCCAGGCTTGCCAGGTCATCCGCCAGCGGCTCGGCGGCGGCGTCGTTCTCCAGGTAGTTCTGCTTGAGATAGCCCTGGCAGCCCGGACAACATTCCGCCCGCAACGGCGCCTTGCCAGGCGCATGCCGATCGTCTTCGAGGTTGGTGTAGCGCAGGTCCTTGCTCGACTCGCAGTACACGCACTTGACCCGCACCACATGCCATTCGCAGGCGCACAGCGAGCAGGCCAGGTAACGCAGGCCATTGTGCTTGCCACGGTTGCGCACCACCCCGGCCATGGCCGGCGAACCGCAGGCCGGGCACTGGGCCAGGCTGCCGGCGGGCTTGAGCTCCTGGCTGGGCAAGGCCAGCAACCAACTGGCCCAGGCCGCCTGCAACGCGGCGCCGAGGAATGGCACCAGGGCCGCCGGCACCGCGTCGTATTGACCGCCGAGCAGGGCGATGCCCCAGCCCTTGCGCTGGTTGTCGTCACTGCCACGCAAACTGTCCAACGCCTCGGCCAAGGCCCCGTCACCGGTGAATCGAGGCCATCGAGCAACGCCTGCAACCAGGCCAGCCAGGGGCCTTCACGCACCAGACTGTCCGCCGCCAGAGGGGGGAGACCATGGCTGATGCACAGCCGCTGGCGTTCCTCGGCCACCGGCAAACCGCCAGGTGGATTGT
This sequence comes from Pseudomonas sp. Tof1, assembly GCF_055390395.1. Taxonomy (NCBI): domain Bacteria; kingdom Pseudomonadati; phylum Pseudomonadota; class Gammaproteobacteria; order Pseudomonadales; family Pseudomonadaceae; genus Pseudomonas; species Pseudomonas sp. Tof1. The sequence continues at coordinate 6,214,198 of NZ_AP024344.1, forward strand.
CGATCAGTTGCTGCTGGACCCGGCACAACTGGGCGACCAGGTGCAGGTAGTCACCCAGGGCATGCCCCTCGGCGAGTTGTTCCAGGCGCGCGGCACGCAGTTCGAATAGGTTGGCCGGCGGCAGATGCAGGAACGGCGGCGCCACCGCCGACGCTTCGATCTGCCCGGGTTCGAGAAGGGTGCTCAAACGTTCATCCTTGTTTTCCGCCGTGGTCGTGAGGGTTCTTGTCGCCGGTCACCTCGCGATACCACAGTTCATGGTGCTTGCGTGCCCAGGCCCGGCTGACCCAGCCATGCAGCATGGCGCCGATGGAGCCCTTGATCCAGATGCCGGCGTAGATGTGCACGATGATGCTGAGGATCAGCACGAACGCCGCCAGGGCATGGAGCAAGGCGCTCAAGCGGATCGCGCCGATGTCGAAGTAGTGACTGAAGTACGCCCGCCAGATCACCACGCCGCTGACCAGCAGCACCAGCATGCACGCCAGCAGGGTCCAGAACAACAGCTTCTGCCCGGCGTTGTACTTGCCGATCGGCGGTACGCCCTCTTCCTGGTTGCGCATCACCCGGTCGACCCGGCGCAACCACAGGCGGTCGTTGGCGGTGATGAAGTTGGCGCGCCAGAAACGCAGCACCAGGCCGAGGAAGAACACGAACATCGCCACGCCGATGAATGGGTGCAGGATCCGCGTCCACGGGCCGCCACCGAACAGGTTGCTCAGCCAGAACAGCGCCGGATGGAACAGCGCCAGCCCCGACAACCCGGCCAGCACGAACAGGATCGCAACGATCCAGTGGTTGCTGCGCTCGTTGGCGTTGTAGCGCAGGATAGGCTTGTTGTCCTTCATGGCCGCTGCTCCCCTTGCCCACCGGGACGGTTCGGATCATAGACATGCACCGAAGGGTCCACCTGATGAACGCTGCCGTCGGGTGGTGTCGGATGTTCCTCTTCCTCGACCCGCTGCGGCCCGACCCGCACATAGTGGAAGAACCCGGCCAGCACCGCCGCGCCCATCGCCAGCAGCGCCAGCGGCTTGGTCACGCCCTTCCACAACCCCACCAGCGGGCTGATCACCGGCTGCTCCGGCAAGCCGGCGTACAGCTTCGGCGTGTCGGCATGGTGCAGCACGTACATCACGTGGGTGCCGCCAACGCCATCCGGGTCGTACAGCCCGGCCTTGTCGTAGCCGCGGGACTTGAGGTCGACGATGCGCTCGGCGGCATGCTCCTTCATCTCGTCCTTGCTGCCGAAGACGATCGCCCCGGTCGGGCAGGTCTTCACGCAGGCCGGCTCCAGGCCGACGGTCACGCGGTCGGAGCACAGGGTGCACTTGTAGGCCTTGTGGTCCTTCTGCGAGATCCGCGGGATGTTGAACGGGCAGCCGGTGATGCAGTAGCCGCAACCGATGCAGTGGTCCTGGTTGAAGTCGACAATGCCGTTGGCGTGCTTGATGATCGCTCCCGGGCTCGGGCAGGCCTTCAGGCAACCGGGCTCGGCGCAGTGCATGCAGCCGTCCTTGCGGATCAGCCACTCCAGGTTGCCGTCGTCGCGCTCGTGCTCGGTGAAGCGCATCAGGGTCCAGGTCTCGGCGGAGAGGTCCTGGGGGTTGTCGTAGGTGCCGTGGTTGTGGCCGACCTCGTCACGCAGTTCGTTCCACTCCGAGCACGCCACCTGGCAGGCCTTGCAGCCGATGCACTTGGTGGTGTCGATCAGCTTGGCGACTTCCTGCTGCTGGCGTACCGAAGGCGGCACGGTGGTCGTGGCCGAGCGGGCGATGATGTCTTGGCTGGCCATCAGAGTTTCTCCACTTTGACGAGGAACGACTTGGACTCCGGCGTCTGGGTGTTGCCATCACCGAGGAACGGCACCAGGGTGTTGGTCAGGTAGCCATGCCGGGTGGTACCGGTGAAGCCCCAGTGCAACGGGATACCGATCTGGTGCACGGTCTGGTTGTTGACCTGCAGCGGACGGATCCGCTTGGTCACCACCGCCACCGCGTCGATGTGTCCGCGCTTGCTCGACACACGCACCCGATCGCCGGCCTTGATGCCCTTCTCGTTGGCCAGCACCTCGCCGATCTCGACGAACTGCTCGGGCTGGGCAATCGCGTTGAGGCGGCAATGCTTGCTCCAGAAGTGGAAGTGCTCGGTCAGCCGGTAGGTGGTCGCCGCGTAGGGATACTCCTCGTGCTTGCCGAGGGTGTCCCACACCGAATCGAAGATCCGCCCGGCCGGGTTACTGATGGCCTTCTTGTTCTGCGGGTGCAGCGGGTTGATGCCGATCGGTGTCTCGAACGGCTCGTAGTGCTCGGGGAACGGCCCCTCGGCCATCTTGTCGACGGCAAAGAAGCGCGCCACGCCTTCGGGGTTCATGATGAACGGATTCATCCCCGCTTCCGGCGGCGAGTCGGCCTTGAAGTCCGGCACGTCGGTACCGCCCCAGGCCTTGCCGTTCCACCACACCAGGCGTTTCTTCTCTGGATCCCAGGGCTTGCCCTGCGGGTCGCTGGAGGCGCGGTTGTAGAGGATGCGGCGGTTGGCCGGCCAGGCCCAGGCCCAGTTCTGCACCTGGTGCATACCGTACGGGTCGCTGTTGTCGCGCCGGGCCATCTGGTTGCCCTGTTCGGTCCAGCAACCGGCGAAGATCCAGCAGCCGGACGCGGTGCTGCCGTCGTCCTTCAACTGGGCGAAGGCCGAGAGCTGCTGGCCGGCCTTGAGCGTGACCCCGCTCGGGTCGCTCAGGTCGCTGACCGCCCAGCCGTTCATCTCCTTGGCCAGCTCTTCGGGCGAAGGCTCCTCGGGGATCTTGTACGGCCAACTGATATTGAGCATCGGGGCCGGGTAGGCACCGCCCTCGGCCTGGTAGCGATGACGCAGGCGCAGGAACAGCTCGCTCATGATCTGCACGTCGGTACGGGTTTCGCCCGGGCCGTCGGCGCCCTTCCAGTGCCACTGCAGCCAGCGGCTGCTGTTGACCAGCGAGCCATCCTCCTCGGCGAAGCAGGTGGTGGGCAGGCGGATCACCTCGGTCTGGATATTGGCCGTGTCGACGTCGTTGAACGGCCCGGCGTTGCGCCAGAACTCCGAGGTCTCGGTGGCCAGCGGGTCCATGATCACCAGCCACTTGAGCTTGCCGAGCGCGGCGGTGACGCGGTTCTTGTCCGGCAGCGCGGCGATCGGGTTGAAGCCCTGGCACATGTAGCCGTTGACCTTGCCCTGGCCCATCATCTCGAACATGCGCAGCACGTCGTAGGCCGGCACATCGAGCTTGGGCAACCAGTCGTAGCCCCAGTTGTTGGCTGCGGTGGCGTTGGCGCCATACCAGGCCTTCATCAGGCTGACGTGGAACTTGCCGTAGTTCTGCCAGTAGGACAACTGCCCCGGCCGCAGCGGCTTGGGCGCACGCTTGTCGATGAAGGCGGCGTAGTCCTGCTCGGCATCGCCGGCCAGGGTCAGGTAGCCCGGCAGCGAGTTGGACAAAAGGCCCAGGTCGGTCAGGCCCTGGATGTTGGAGTGACCGCGCAGGGCGTTGACCCCGCCACCCGGCATGCCGACGTTGCCCAGCAGCAGTTGCACCATCGCCGCGCTGCGGATGATCTGCGCGCCGATCGAGTGCTGGGTCCAGCCCAGGGCATAGAGGATGGTCATGGTTTTGCCCGGTGCCGAGCAGGTGGCGATCTCTTCCCAGATCGTCATCATCCGGTCCTGGGGCATGCCACAGGTCATGCTCGCCACTTCCGGCGTGTAGCGGCTGTAGTGCTGCTTCATCAACTGGTAGACGCAACGCGGGTGCTGCAGGGTCGGGTCGACCTTGGCGAAACCGTCCTCGCCGAGCTCGTAGCCCCAGCCGGACTTGTCGACATAGGTGCGCTTGGCCGCGTCATAGCCGCTGAACAGGCCATCCTCGAAGCCATAGCCGGCCTTGACGATGAACGACACGTCGGTGTAGTTGCGCACGTATTCGTGCTGGATCCTGTCGTTGCTCAGCAGATAGTTGATCAGCCCGCCCATGAAGGCGATGTCGCTACCGGTGCGGATCGGCGCATAGTAGTCCGCCACCGAGGCGGTACGGGTGAACCGCGGGTCGACCACGATCAGCCGCGCCTGGTTGTGCGCCTTGGCTTCGGTCACCCACTTGAAGCCGCACGGATGCGCTTCAGCGGCGTTGCCGCCCATCACCAGGACCAGGTTCGCGTTGGCGATGTCAGACCAGTGATTGGTCATGGCGCCACGGCCGTACGTCGGGGCAAGACTTGCCACCGTCGGACCGTGTCAGACACGCGCCTGGTTATCGAACCCCAGCATGCCGAGCGAACGGATCACCTTGTGCGTCAGGTAGCCGGCTTCGCTGGAAGCGGCGGACGCGGCAAGGAACCCCGTGGTGAGCCAGCGGTTGACCGTCTGGCCCTGGGCATTCTTCTCGATGAAGTTGGCGTCGCGGTCCTGCTTCATCAGTTCGGCGACGCGATCGAGCGCCTCGTCCCAACTGATGCGGGTCCACTCCTTGCTGCCGGGCTTGCGTACCTCGGGGTACAGCAGCCGGCTCGGGCTGTGGATGAAGTCCAGCAGGCCGGCGCCTTTCGGGCAGAGGGTGCCGCGATTGACCGGATGGTCCGCATCGCCCTCGATATGGATGATGTTCTGCTTGACGTTCTTGCCCGCGTCGCCCTGGCTGTACAGGATCAGGCCGCAGCCGACCGAGCAGTAGGGACAGGTGTTGCGGGTTTCCTTGGTATGCGCCAGCTTGAAATGGCGCACCTGCTCGGCGAACGCCGGCGTCGGGGCCATGCCCAACGCTGCAAGGCTCGAGCCTCCAAGGCCGACAGCGGCGACCTTGAAGAACTGCCGACGGTTGAGGTCCATCGTGCACTCCTGATCAGGTGGGGGCGCACGGGACATGGCCGGCGCCTCTTGGCAATCACGGTGGAGGCAAATACTGCCTGCCAATAGGTAACTCTAGCCAAGATTCCTGAACGTGCGATGACATGGGTCAAGACGCCGACAGTTGACGCGGGGTAATGAGGAAGATTTGCCGAAGTCGCGTGTCCGGCAACCGGACGTTGGCAATCAACCACCGATCCAACTGAAGAGCGGCGAATCCGCGCCACTCTCGACCCGGACCTCGCTGCTATGGCGCAACCGCACCAGCAGACGCTTGCCCGCTGCCGTGCTGCCGGTCAGCGCCTCCAACTGCTCCAGCAGTTCCGGCCCGCTCAGCTGTCCGGCCTGGCGCAACAGCTCCCGGGCCAGTTGCCATTGGGTGTCGTCCTGGCTCGCCGGTTTGCTCACCACTGCGGCGGCGCTCGCCTGCTGCGGCGTCACGCCCTGCAACTGCGCGCCCAGACGGGCCCACTCGTTGTCGTCCAGCTCCAGCGTCAAGTCCACCGGCCACTGGCCGACGGTCCCACGAATCCTCACCATGCATCGGTCCTCGTTCATCTTTGTGCCACAGGCAGGGCTGCATGCTCCCATGCGTCAGCAGGATAGCCAAGCGGGTGGCCGAAACAGCCAGAAACGTTATAAGATCACATAACAAAATCCCCTTCGCCGTTTCCGGAGAAACGCCATGCGCCGCCTGCTTCTCGCCCTGCCTTTCGCCCTGTTGCCCCTGGTCGCCGCCCAGGCCCATGAAAAAGAACATGGCAGCCTCGGTGCCCATGAACACGGCGTGGGCCGCCTGAATGCGGTGCTGGATGCGCAGACCCTGGAACTGGAACTGCAAAGCCCGGCGATGAACCTGGTGGGCTTCGAGCACGCGGCCACCAGCGATGCCGACAAGGCCAAGGTCGCCGCCGTGCGTGCGCTGCTGGACAAGCCGCTGGAACTGTTCAACCTGCCCAAGGGGGCCGGTTGCGTGGTCGCCAACCAGGAGCTGGAGAGCCCGCTGTTCGGTGACCCGGCGCCGGAAGATGCCGACCACGACGACGATGATGACGACGACCACGCCCAGGCAGGCGGCGAGCACGAGCACCATCACGACCACAGCGAAATCCACGCGCACTACCAGTTCACCTGCAGCACGCCGACTGCGCTCAAGCAGCTCGACCTGAGCCAGGTCTTCAAGACGTTCCCCGCCACCCAGAAAATCCAGGTACAACTGATCTCGCCAAGCGGCCAGCAGGGTGTCGATGCGACGCCGAAGGCCGCTACCCTGAAATTCTGATCCAATGCCCATGGTAGGAGCCGGCTTGCTGGCCATAGCGATGCCACTGGCGCCACCGACTCATTCTCGGATGGCCGCCTGGGGTGGATCGTCGGAAAGCCGCCGGCAGCACGCCGGCTCCTACAAGGCCTATCACCTGTGAAGCGGTTTCCATGACCCAAGCACTTATCGAACTGTCCGACCTGGGCTTCAACTGGCCCGGGCATCCGCAGTTGCTGGATATCCCGATGTTCCGCCTGGAACGCGGCGAAACCCTGTTTCTCAAGGGCCCCAGCGGCAGTGGCAAGACCACCCTGCTCGGCCTGCTCGGCGGTGTGCAGAAACCCAGCCGCGGCAGCATCCGCCTGCTCGGCCAGGAACTGACCGAACTGGGCGCCGGTGCCCGCGACCGTTTTCGCGTCGATCACACCGGCTACATCTTCCAGCAGTTCAACCTGCTGCCGTTTCTCTCGGTGCGCGAGAACGTCGAGCTGCCCTGTCACTTCTCCAGGTTGCGCGCCAGCCGCGCCGCGCAGCGCCACGGCAGTGTCGACCAGGCCGCCGCGACCCTGCTCGCCCACCTGGGCCTCAAGGATCCGGCGCTGCTGGAACGCCGTGCCGACTCGCTGTCGATCGGCCAGCAGCAACGGGTCGCCGCCGCCCGCGCACTGATCGGCCAACCGGAACTGGTGATCGCCGACGAGCCGACCTCGGCCCTCGACTACGATGCCCGCGAAGCCTTCCTCCAACTGCTGTTCGCCGAATGCCGCGAGGCCGGCTCCAGCCTGCTGTTCGTCAGCCATGACCAGAGCCTGGCAGCGCTGTTCGACCGCCACCTGTCCCTGGCCGAACTCAATCGCGCGGCCGCGCCCGCGGAGGTTTGAGATGTACCTGTTACGACTGGCCCTGGCCAGCCTGGCCAACCGCCGTTTCACCGCCCTGCTCACGGCCTTCGCCATCGCTCTCTCGGTCTGCCTGCTGCTGGCGGTGGAACGGGTGCGCACCGAAGCCCGCGCCAGCTTCGCCAGCACCATCAGCGGCACCGACCTGATCGTCGGTGCCCGCTCCGGCTCGGTGAACCTGCTGCTGTACTCGGTGTTCCGCATCGGCAACGCCACCAACAATATCCGCTGGGACAGCTTCGAGCACTTCGCCAACGACCCGCGGGTGAAGTGGGCGATCCCGATGTCCCTCGGCGACTCGCACCGCGGCTACCGGGTGCTGGGCACCAGCGAGGCGTACTTCGAGCACTACCAGTACGGCCACCAGCAGAACCTCGAACTGGCCAGCGGCCGCGCCTTCGCCACCGATCCGTTCGAGGTGGTGCTCGGTGCCGAAGTCGCCGAGGCCCTGCACTACAAGCTCGGCGACAAGCTGGTGCTGGCCCATGGGGTCGCCGCGATCAGCCTGGTCAAGCACGATGACAAGCCGTTCACCGTGGTCGGCATCCTCAAGCGCACCGGCACGCCGGTGGACCGCACGCTGCACATCAGCCTCGGCGGCATGGAGGCGATCCACATCGACTGGCACAACGGTGTCCCGGCCCACGGCGCCGGGCGGATCAGCGCCGACCAGGCGCGCAACATGGACCTCACGCCCCAGGCGATCACCGCCTTCATGCTCGGCCTCAAGAGCAAGATCGCGACCTTCGCCCTGCAACGGGAGATCAACGAGTTCCGTGGCGAGCCGATGCTGGCGATCCTGCCGGGCGTGGCCCTGCAGGAACTCTGGAGCCTGATGGGCACGGCGGAAAAGGCCCTGTTCGTGGTCTCGCTGTTCGTGGTGCTGACCGGCCTGATCGGCATGCTCACGGCGATCCTCACCAGCCTCAACGAACGCCGGCGGGAAATGGCGATCCTGCGCTCGGTGGGCGCGCGCCCCTGGCATATCGCCAGCCTGCTGGTGCTGGAAGCCTTCGCCCTGGCGCTGGCCGGAGTGACGGCCGGGCTTGGTCTGTTGTACCTGGGCATCGCCCTGGCCCAGGGTTACGTGCAGTCCAACTACGGGCTTTACCTGCCGCTGTCCTGGCCAAGCGAATATGAATGGACGCTGCTCGGCGGTATCCTCGTCGCCGCCCTGTTGATGGGCAGCGTGCCGGCCTGGCGCGCCTATCGACAGTCCCTGGCCGATGGCCTGTCCATTCGTTTGTGAGCCCCTGTGCAATGAAGAAAGCCGTATTGCCCCGCGCCCTGCTGGCGCTGCTGTTGCTGGTGGCTCTGCCCACCTGGGCCAAGGACGCCATCCGCGAGCTGGTCTGGCAGGAGATGATCCCGCCGGATGCGCCCGAGGAAAAACCCGACATGCGCCCGCTGCACGACCTGTCGCAACTGGGCAACATGGACCCCGAGGCCGCGCCGGCGGCCAGGCAGGCCCTGCCCAATGCGCCGGTGGTCAAGGCCCTCGATGGCCAGCACGTGCGCCTGCCGGGTTACATCGTGCCGTTGGAAGTGAGCGAGGAAGGACGCACCACCGAGTTCCTGCTGGTGCCGTATTTCGGCGCCTGCATCCATGTGCCACCACCGCCATCGAACCAGATCGTGCACGTGACCAGCGAACTGGGGGTCAAGCTCGATGAGCTGTACCAGCCGTATTGGATCGAGGGGGCGTTGCAGGTGAAACCGAGCACCAGTGAGCTGGCGGATGCCGGGTACAGCATGGAGGCGCAGAAGATCTACGTGTACGAGCTGCCGAATTGAGGGGGTAGTCTTGCGGTAGGTGGCAACCTCATCGCGGATGAATCCGGCTCCCACAGGGATCGTGTTGAACGCAAATCCCGTGTGCACCACAAACTGTGGGAGCCGGATTTATCCGCGAATAGCTACACAAAAATCCCTGGAAGGCCCCTCCATTGGCCTTTCATTGAGCTGAGTCAAGGACCCGTTCGGTCCGCTCCTTACCATTGGCCCCAGTGAATTCGAAACGTCCTCTGGAGCCCCCATGCACAAGTCCCTGCTCAGCGCCTCTCTCGTTGCGCTCGCCCTCGCCTCTCCACTTGCCCATGCGCACGACGCCGGCGACATCATCGTTCGCGCCGGTGCGATCACGGTCAACCCGAAAGCCGACAGTTCCAGCGTCAAGGTCGATCGCGGCCCGCTGGCCGGCGCCGACCTGGGCGGCAAGGCGACCATGAGCAGCGACACCCAGTTGGGTCTGAACTTCGCCTACATGGTCACCGATCACCTCGGTATCGAACTGCTGGCGGCGACCCCGTTCGAGCATGACGTGAAGATCAAGAACACCGCCCTGGGCGCTGCCAACGGCAAGCTCGGTACCCTCAAGCACCTGCCGCCGACCCTGAGCCTGGTGTACTACCCACTCGACGCCAAGTCGGCCTTCCAGCCTTACCTGGGCGCGGGTATCAACTACACCTGGATCTACGACGAGCACGTCGGCAGCGAGGCGAACGCCGCCGGCTTCGACAACTTCCGTGCGAAGAACTCCTGGGGCGTGGCCTGGCAGGTCGGTGCCGACTACATGCTCACCGACAAGCTGATGATCAACGCCCAGGTCCGCTACATCGATATCGATACCACCGCCTACGTCGACAACAACGCCGTGGCCGGCGGCACCCGTGCCAAGGTCAACGTCGATGTCGACCCGATGGTCTACATGGTCGGCCTGGGCTACAAGTTCTGATCCAGCCCAACGAAAAGGCGCCTCGAAAGGCGCCTTTTTCGTTTCTGCCGACTGACCTCAGCGGCCCAGCAGGCGGGCCAGCCCGACGCTCATCGGTGTCGGCTCGCGGAACGCGAAACGCTCCAGCAGACGCTGGTTGTTCGCCCGCGAATGGCGGATATCGCCGGAACGGGCCGGCGCGTAGCTCACCGGTGGCAGCGGCCCGACCACTTCGGCCAGCGCCTGCAGCATCTGGTTGAGGGTGGTGGAGCGGTTCAGGCCGACATTGATCGCGCCTTCTTCCACCCGTGGCGCTTCGAGCGCCTGCACCAGCACATCCACCAGGTCGCCGACGTAGATGAAATCGCGGGTCTGCTCGCCATCGCCGAACACGGTGATCGGCAGGCCCTTCTCCGCCCGTTCGCTGAAAATGCTGATCACCCCGGAGTACGGCGAGGAAGGGTCCTGGCGTGGTCCGAAAACGTTGAAGAAGCGGAAGATCACCGGTTCCAGGCCATGCTGGCGACGGTAGAAGTCGAAGTAGTATTCGCTGGCCAGCTTGTCCGACGCGTAGGGCGTCAGCGGCGCCTTGGCCGTGTCCTCGACGATCGACTCGCCTTCGCCGTTGTTGCCGTACACCGCCGCGCTCGACGCGAACAGCACCCGCTTGACGCCCGCCTGGCGCATGGCCTCGCAGACATTCAGCGTGCCGATGAAGTTGCTCTGATGAGTGCGCACCGGATCGTCCACCGAGGCCTGCACCGAAGCCACCGCCGCCAGGTGCACCACCGCCTGGCAGCCGACCATGGTCCGGGCGACGAGCGCGGCATCGGCCACGTCGCCCACGATCAGTTCGACCCGCGGATCGTCCAGGGCCAGGTTGCTGCGCTTGCCGGTCGACAGGTCGTCCAGCACGCGAATCGAATAACCCTTTGCCAGCAGCCGCTCGGCCAGGTTGGAACCAATGAAACCGGCGCCACCGGTGATCAGAATGGGGGCATCAGCCATGACGATAGAACCTGTCCAGTAAAGCCGGCAGCCCGGCGCGCCAGGCGCGGGGCTTGATACCGAAGGTGTGAAGGATTTTCTTGCAGGCCAGCACCGCGTGCTGCGGCTCTTCGGCGGCGTCCGGACGGGCCGCGTGGGCCTGGGCCGTCGGTGCCTCGATCGCCAGCGAACGGTAGTTGCGCGCTTCGCCGAGGATCGCCTGGCCCAGCGCCAGCGGCGTGGTCGCCTCATGGCCGGCGTAGTGATAGGTGCCCCACAGCGGCGCGGCGCAATCGAGTTGCTTGAGCACCGAGATGATCACCCGCGCGGCATCGTCCACCGGCGTCGGGTTGCCACGCCGGTCGTCGGCGAGCAGCAGTTCCTCGGGCTGCTCGGCCCGGGCCAGGAAGCGCCCCAGGGAACCGTCGGTGCTGTCATCCAGCAGCCAGCCGAAACGCAACAGCACGTGCTGCGGACAGGTCGCCCGCACGCTCTGCTCGATGCGCCACAGGGCCTGGCCACGCAGGCCGAGGGGGACCGGCTCGTCCTTTTCGCTGTAGGCGGTCGCCCGCGAGCCATCGAAAACCCGATAGCTGGAGGGTTGGACGAGGATGATGTTGTGATGCTGGCAAAGTTCGGCCAGACGCTCGACCGCACTCTCCTGGCCGGCCAGGCGGGTTTCGCTGACCGTTTCGGCCTGGAACCAGTCGAAATAGTAGGCGAGGTTGATCAACGCATCCGGACGGGTGTCGTCCAGCAGTTGCGTCAGGCTCGCGGCGTCCCAGCCGTCCTGCGGCGGGCGGGGGGCGAGGAAACTGATGTCTTCCTCCGCACCCAGGCGAATCAGCGCCTGCCCGAGGGCATTCCCGCCGCCCAATAACATAAGGCGCATTCGCATAGAGTCAGCTGGCCCAGAATCAGTTCAGAACGATGAAGGTGTACGGAAAACCGGGGGTTTCCCACTGGCGATAACCACAATCGTTGCATTTTGCGGGTTTTGGAGGCAATCGTCACGGAGAAAGTGCCGGGAGGCACGGTCGGCCGGTCCCGCTTGCAACCTGCGGCCGGCGGCCGCATAAAGGACAGTATGAACCTTCCCGAATCGGTCCCCGGCGCCCTGGCGGGTTTTCACCCGGCCGTCAGCGCCTGGTTTCGCCACACCTTCCCGGACGTCACCGCCGCCCAGGCCCGTGCCTGGCCGCTCATCGGTCAGCGCCGGTCGACCCTGATCGCCGCGCCCACCGGCTCCGGCAAGACCCTCACGGCCTTTCTCGCGGTGATCGACGAGCTGGTGCGCCAGGGCCTCGCCCAAGGTGGCAAGCTGCCAGCCGAAACCCGGGTGGTCTACGTCTCGCCGCTCAAGGCGCTCTCCAACGATATCCGCATCAACCTGCAGGAGCCGCTGGCCGGGATCACCGCCGAACTCGAGCGCCAGGGCCTGCCGCCCTTGCGGATCGATACCGCGGTGCGCACCGGCGATACCCCGGACCGGGAGCGTGTGCAGATGCGCAAGAGTGCGCCGCACATCCTGGTCACCACTCCGGAATCGCTGTATGTGCTGCTCGGCTCCGAGTCCGGGCGACGCATGCTCGCCAGCACCCGCACAGTGATCGTCGACGAAATCCATGCCATCGCCGCCAGCAAGCGCGGCAGCCACCTGGCACTGAGCCTGGAGCGCCTGCAGGCATTGTGCGGCGAACCGCTGCTGCGGATCGGCCTGTCCGCCACGCAGAAGCCGATCGACGCGGTGTCACGCTTCCTGGTCGGCACCCGGCGCCCCTGCGAAATCATCGATATCGGCCACGCCCGCCCGCGCGACCTGGCCCTCGAAGTACCCAGGGTGCCGTTGAGCGCGGTGATGGCCAACGACGTCTGGGAACAGGTCTACGACCGGCTCGCCGAACTGGCCCGCGAACATCGCACCACCCTGGTGTTCGTCAATACCCGGCGCCTGGCCGAACGCCTGACCCGCCACCTGAGCGAGCGCCTGGGCCAGCAGGCCGTCGCCGCCCACCACGGCAGCCTGGCCAAGGCGCACCGGCTGGAGGCCGAGCAGCGTCTCAAGCGCGGCGAGTTGCAAGTACTGGTCGCCACCGCGTCGCTGGAACTGGGCATCGACATCGGCGAAGTCGAGCTGGTCTGCCAGATCGGCTCGCCGGGCTCGATCTCGGCGTTTCTGCAACGGGTCGGCCGCTCCGGCCATCAGGTCGGCGGCACGCCCAAGGGCCGGCTGTTCCCGACCAGCCGCGACGACCTGCTCGAATGTGCCGCCCTGCTCGACTGCGTACGCCGCGGCGAGCTCGATGTCCTGCTGATTCCCCGCGCGCCGCTGGATGTGCTGGCACAGCAGATCGTCGCCGAAGTCAGTTGCCAGCAATGGCAGGAAGCGGCGCTGCTGGCGATGATCCGCCGCGCCAGCCCCTACGCCGAACTCGACGAACAGACCTACCAGGCACTGCTGCAGATGCTCGCCGAGGGCTTCAACAGTCGCCAGGGTCTGCGCAGCGCCTACCTGCACCGCGATAGCGTGGCCCGCACCCTGCGCGGAAGGCGCGGCGCCCAGCTGACGGCGCTGACCAGCGGCGGGACCATTCCGGACAACGCCGACTACGCCGTGCTGCTCGAACCCCAGGGGCTGAACATCGGCACCGTCAATGAGGATTTCGCCGTGGAGAGCATCGCCGGCGATGTCTTCCAGTTGGGCAACCATTCCTATCGGATTTTACGGGTGGAGACCGGCCGGGTGCGGGTCGAGGATGCCCAAGGCCAGCCGCCGAGCATTCCGTTCTGGCTCGGCGAAGCGCCCGGACGCAGCAACGAACTGTCGTTTGCCGTGGCGCGCCTGCGCAGCCAGCTGGACGAGTTGCTGGGGGCCACGCCGGGTAATCTGCGGCCGAGCCTGGACTGGTTGTGCCATGAGCTCGGCCTGGACCTGGCCAGCGCCGAGCAGATCGTCGAATACCTGGCCCGCGCCCGCCAGGCCCTCGGCGCGCTGCCGTCGCAGGATACCCTGCTGATGGAGCGGTTCTTCGACGAATCCGGCGGCACCCAGCTGGTTATCCACAGCCCCTTCGGCAGCCGGGTCAACCGCGCCTGGGGCCTGGCCCTGCGCAAGCGTTTCTGCCGCACGTTCAACTTCGAATTGCAGGCAGCGGCCAGCGAGGACGCCATCGTGCTGTCGCTGTCCACCAGCCACAGCTTCGCCCTGGAGGAAGTCTGGCGTTACCTGCGTAGCCAGAGCGCCGAGCAGATCCTCGTCCAGGCGCTGCTCGACGCACCGCTGTTCGGCGTGCGCTGGCGCTGGAATGCCGGGGTCGCGCTGGCCTTGCCGCGCTTCGTCGGCGGGCGCAAGGTGCCGCCGCAGATACAGCGGATGAAAGGCGAGGACCTGACCGCCTGCGTCTTCCCCGACCAGATCGCCTGCCTGGAAAACCTCGCCGGCGAACGGGAGATTCCCGATCACCCGCTGGTACGGCAAACCCTCGACGACTGCCTGCACGAAGCCATGGACAGCGAGGGTTGGCTGGCCCTGCTACGGCGCATGGAGGCCGGTGACATCCGCCTGATCGCCCGCGACCTGCCGGCGCCCTCGCCCCTGGCGGCGGAGATCCTCAACGCCAAGCCCTACACCTTTCTCGACGACGCGCCACTGGAGGAGCGCCGGACCCAGGCCGTGCTCAACCGCCGCTGGAGCGACCCGCAGAGTACCGACGATCTGGGCGCACTGGACGGCGACGCGATCAACGCGGTGCGGGCAGAAGCCTGGCCACAACCGGCCAGTGTCGACGAAATGCACGAAGCGCTGATGAGCCTGGCGCTGATCAGCGATGCCGAGGTGGCGGACAACACGCACTGGGCGGACTGGCTCCAGGCCCTGGCTGACAGTGGGCGCGCCACCCGCCTGCAACTACTCGACGGCCAGGGCGGCTGGGTGGCCCTGGAGCGCCTGGGCTGCCTGCGGGCCCTTTATCCACAGGCCGCACTGCAACCGGCGTTACAACCGCTGGCGGAATTCGAGCGCAACCGCGACCGCGACGAGGCCGCCGTCGAGGTGGTCCGCGCCCGCCTCAGTGGCTTTGGCCCGTTGTCGCTGGCGCAGATCGCCCGGCCGCTGGCCCTGGACGACACCACGGTGGCCCAGGCCCTGGCGAAACTGGAGGGAGAGGGTTATGTGTTGCGCGGCCGTTTCAGCCCTGGCGCCAGCACCGAACAGTGGTGCGAACGGCATCTGCTGGCGCGCATTCATCGCTATACGGTCAAGCGCCTGCGGCGGGAAATCGAACCGGTCAGCCTGCAGGACTTCATGCGTTTCCTGTTCGACTGGCAGCACCTCTCCAGCGCCAGCCAGGCCCGCGGCAATGCCGCCCTGCCAGCGATCGTCAGCCAGCTCGAAGGTTATGCCGCAGCCGCCGGCGCCTGGGACAGCGAACTGCTCAATGCCCGCCTGAAGGATTATTCGTCGAGCTGGCTGGATGAGTTGTGCCGCTCGGGCAAGCTGGTGTGGATGCGGCTCAACGCCCGCGGCAAGGGTGCGGCGATGACGCTGCGCAGCACCCCGGTCGTGTTGCTGCCGCGGCCCCAGGTGGCGCGGTGGAGCAGCCTGGCGCAACAGACCGCGATCGAGGAGCTGTCACCGCGCACCCTCAAGGTCCATGCCGCACTGAGCCAGCACGGCGCGTTGTTCTTCGACGAACTGCTGCACGAGGCCCATCTGCTGCCGACCGAACTGGAGGCCGCGCTGCAGGAACTGGTCGGCGCCGGGCTGGTGAACGCCGACAGCTTCGCCGGGCTGCGGGCGCTGATCACACCGGCCAGCAAACGCCAGGCTCGGGGCGCGCGGCGCGGGCGTGGGCCGCTGGTCGGCGGGATGGAGGACGCCGGACGCTGGGCCTTGTTGCGCCGCTCCCCGGCCGAGGCAACTGATCGCTTGCCGGAAGAAACCCTCGAGCATATCGCCAGGACCCTGCTGCGCCGCTATGGCGTGGTGTTCTGGCGGCTGCTGGAACGGGAAGCGGAATGGCTGCCGAGCTGGCGCGAGCTGCTGCGCACCCTCCATCGCCTGGAAGCCCGTGGCGAGATTCGGGGCGGGCGCTTCGTCAGTGGCCTGGCCGGAGAACAGTTCGCCTTGCCCGAGGCCATTCCCTTGTTGCGCGAGGTTCGTCGTCGACCCCTGGATGGCAGCCTGGTCGCGGTATGTGGCGCCGACCCGCTGAACCTGGCCGGCACCTTGTTGCCGGGCAGCAAGGTGCCGGCGTTGGCAGGTAATCGGCTGGTGTATCGCGATGGGATACCCGCAGCCGCCGAAATCGCCGGCAAACAGCTGTTCTGGCTGGAACTAGAGCAGCCGGCAGCGAATGAGGTCAAACAAAAGCTGATCCGGCATTAGAAAAGACTGAAGGGCCTCTTCGCGGATGAATCCGGCTCCCACAGTGTCAGCGTGGTTCGCAGGATTCATGCACGACGCGAGCACTTGTGGGGCCGGATTCATCTGCCAAAGGGCCAGGACAGGCACCCCGAATCACTGAGTCTGCACCCGTTCCCCAGGCAGCAGCACCGCCCCGCCTTCCGGTTTTGGCGCCACCTCTTCCTGCGGCGGTGTGCGGTTCGGCAACATCACCGTCTGTGGATAAGTCTGCGCGAAGTGCACCCAGGGGCTCTGATCCACCAGCTTCTTCAAGCGCTCGTTGAATGCCCGGCTCACCGCGTACTGCCCACCGGATACCGTGCGGAACTGTGCCGTCAGCACCACGCCATTCAAATCCATCCGGTCCACCCCGAATACCTCCAGCGGCCCCTGCAGGTTGAACTTGAGGAAGCTGTCCTCGCTGATCATCCGCCCGGCCTCGCGAATCAGCGCGGTGGCCTTGTCGACATCGGTGTCGTAGGTGAACTGCACCGAGAAGAAGGCAAAGGCGAATTGCCGCGACTGGTTGGTGACCGCCTTGATCTGGCCGAACGGCACCGAATGGACGAAACCCTTGCCGTCACGCAGGCGCAGGGTGCGGATGGTCAACCCCTCCACCGTGCCGGCGTGGCCGGAGTCGAGCACCACCCAGTCGCCGATCGACAGGGTGTCCTCGATGATGATGAACAGGCCGGTGATCACATCCTGCACCAGTTGCTGGGAACCGAAGCCGATCGCCAGCCCGACCACCCCGGCCCCCGCCAGCAGTGGCGCAACGTTGATCCCCAGGTTGGCCATGGTGGTGATGGTGCAGATCACCACGAGGATGATCTTCACCGCATTGCGCAGCAACGGCAGGATGGTTTTCACCCGCATGCTCGGCTGGCGCGAGGAGCGCGGGTTGATCGGCGGCTTCAGCGCTTCCTGGATCGCCGTGTCGAGCACCACCCACAGCAACCAGGTGGCCAGCAGGATCAGGCCGATGCGACTCAGAGCATCGCTGATCGCCCGCCCCACGGAGTTCTGGGCGGCGAACTCGTAGAGCGACAGCCCCCAGATCCGCCCGAGCAATTCGATGAAGGTCACCGCCAGGGCAATCCGCAACAGCGCATGCAACAGGCTCAGCAGACGCTCCTTGTACACGCTGCTGCGCTGGATCGCCCCGGCGCTGCGGCCCTTGAACAGGTGCTGGATGATGGTGCTGAGAAACACCGTGCCGATCAGCAGTACGGTGGTCAGCAAGGCACAGCGCAAGGCCTTCTGGCTGTCTTCGCCGGCACCGATCAGGTTCACCACCGAGACCAGCACCATCAGCAGGATCGGCCAGTACCACAGGCCGGAGAAGATCCGCAGCGACTCCTGCAGTGCCGGCTGGCGCAGGCGCTGGGCCAGGGGCCGATTGCGGATCAGGTGGGCCACCGGGCGACGCAGGCGGAACACCAGCACACCGAAACACAGCGAGGCGAACAGCCCGGTGAACACGGCGACGCTGCTGGTGATATTGCCGCCCAGTTGCCGGGCGATCTGCGGGCTGGTGAGCGCATCGCTGAGGGCCGCCAGGAAACCGATCAGGAACAGCGGGCGCGGACTGTAGCTGCGGATGACCCGCACCGCCTGGCGCTTGTGGCCAAGATCGAACAGCACGCTCAGGCACAGCAGCAACCCGGTGGAGAACACCCCGCTGCTGGTGGCATAGGCCAGGCACAGCGCCAGGGCGCGGCCCACCGAGACCGGCAGCAGATGACTGGCATAGAGGGTCAGCGGCAGGCTGGCCAGGGCTGGCAACATGTAGGGCAGGAGGTAGCCCACCAGCGAGCGGCCGCGTTCGCGATTGAGCAACAGTGGCTGGCGGTTAAGCCGGCGGGCGGCGAACCGGCCGAGCAGACTCAGCCCGGCGAAACTGCCGATCCACACCAGCGACAGCAGCAGGAAGTCGGCGGCCACGCTCCAGGGCGAACGCTCGACGGTCTGGCTGACCAGCCGATCCATTTCATCAGCCGCCCGGTCGGCTCGCAGGCGCCAGGCGTCCAGCAGGTTGTCGTTGAGGTCGAGCTTGTCCTGGACCTCCTCGATACTGGAACTGAGGGCGCCCAGCAGGCCACCCTGCACCAGCGGCTCGGGCGGAGCCTGGGGCGTGGCGGCGGGAGCGGCGCCAACTCCGCAACTGACGGCTAGCAGGAAGGTCGACAAGACGATGGCCAGCTTGAATCCGGGCACGGCGCAATTCCTCTTCGGCGGTCACTGTAAGGAACTGAGTCCCGCAAGACCGGCAAAGTTCGCTTGGGGTTCACCCGAGCGTTCCACCTGCGCGGACTCCATGGTTTTGCGCAAGGCTTGAGGGCGTGTTCGCGGGCAAGCCACCCTCCTACGGTTAGGGGGATACCCTCGTTTTGCGTTCGGCGCGGCCCCTGTGGGAGACGAAAGATTGCGCCAGCGGGCCAGTCGCGGTATTTCACTAGCCATTCCCCCTTGGGTCCCGGGTGCCATCCAGCATGCGAAGACAATTCGACGACATCCTGCTCGGCAGTATCGAGCTGTTCTGCCTGGCCGCCGAAGCCGGCAGTTTCACCGGTGCGGCCGCGGTGGCCGGCGTCACGCCGGCGGCCGTGAGCCGGTCGATCTCGCGCATGGAGCAGCGCCTGGGCGTGCGCCTGTTTACCCGCACCACCCGCAGCATTCGCCTGACCGAAGGCGGTCGGGCCTACTTCGAGCAGTGTCGACAGGCGCTGACGCAACTGTCCGAGGCCCAGCGCGAGGTCATGGGCAAACAGCAGGAGCCGGCCGGCACCCTGCGCATCAGCATTCCCACCACCTACGCCCACCATCGCCTGCTGCCCCTGCTGCCGGCCTTTCGCGCGCGCTACCCGGCAGTACAGGTCGAGACGCATATCAGCAACCGCAACATCGATTTCGTCGAGGAAGGCTACGACCTGGCGATCCGGGTACGGGTGCTGCCCGACTCCGGGCTGATCGCCCGGCATCTGGAGGATGCGGCACTGGTGGTGGTCGCCAGCCCCGACTATCTGCGCCGGGCCGGGACGCCGCGACAGCTGGAGGACTTGCAGGACCATGAGTGCATCCAGTTCGAACTGCCCAGCAACGGGCGGCGCATCACCTGGCTGTTCAGGGAAGATGGCAAGGACCGCGAGGTGCTGGCCGACAGCGGCTACTGCTGTTCGGAAGACGTGCTGGGCGGTGTGACGCTGGCCCGACATGGTGCCGGCCTGTTCCAGACCTACCGCTTCATCGTCGAGAAGGAACTGGCCGAGGGTTCGCTGGTGGAGGTGCTGCAGCCTTTCGCCGGCCGCTCGCGCCCTTTCACCCTGCTCTATCCCCATGGCCGGCACGTGCCGCTGCGGCTCAGGGCGTTCGTCGATTTTCTGCTGGAGCAGCGGTTTGGCTGAGGCAACACCGGAACGAAGGTGTCAGCTCACTGCTAGCTGAGAGCCAGCTCAGAACGTTGTACAGTACCCGACTGGATATGCACGCGTCCTGATAGGAGGGCACAGTGCCTGAGCCCAGTATCTCCGCCAACTTCAATGACAGGTACGCCATGATCGTCAAAACCATTCATGTTGATGGTTTCAAGTCCATCCATTCGGAAACGGTTGAACTAGGTCGTGTCAACTGTTTCATTGGCGCCAACGGCGTGGGCAAAAGCAATATCCTGGAAGCGATAGGAGTGCTGGGCTCCGCTGCCAACGGGGTTGTCGATGATGAGGCATTGTTGCGTCGTGGCGTACGGGCAGGGGTACCACGGCTGTTCAAAAGTTCGTTTACCACCAAACGGACCCCGGCGCATATCGGTATCAGTGCAGAAGGCTGCTGCGAACAACTTTACCGTGTCTCTCTGCTCAATCCTCTGGAATCGCCGGAGCCGGCGTGGACCTACAAGACCGAAGTCCTGAAAGATGGGGTTCAGGACATTGTTTCCGACGGTGTACGCAACAAGAAGAACCTCAATCCGCAAGCTGGCCTGGCGGCGTTGCGACTGGTCGAGATAGAACAGGCAAACCCGGCAGCGCAGTTGATGAAGTGCCTGCAGGAATATGCGATCTACTGCCCGAATACTCCGACTCTGCGCGGGACGGTACCGGACATGCAGCCACGGGCACCGGTAGGCCTTAGTGGTGGTCAGTTGGCTGAGGGTTTTTCAGAGCTGAGCAAGCTGCTTGATGACAGCGAGGTACTGGATGAAGTTCTTGAGTTGATCGACTGGGTTTCAGACGTCCAGGCCACGACACGGGGTTCAGCATTACTCTCCCCCAAGGTTCCGCGAACCAAATGGATGCTGAAATTCACCGATCGCCATATGCACAAAAGCCGCAACGAGTTGACAGCCTATGACGCCAGTGAGGGTGCCCTCTATGTCATATTCTGCGCACTTCTTTGTCTATTGCCGTCTGCCCCCAGACTTTTTGCCATCGACAACCTGGATCAGGCGCTCAACCCAAGACTGGTCGCACGCCTGACAGCACGCCTGGCCGGCTGGCTGAAGCACAACGGGCCAGAACGGCAAATGCTCTTTACCGCACATAACCCAGCGGTGCTTGATGGGCTGGACTTGTCGGATCCTGATGTTCGGCTGTTTGTCGTGGAACGTAATAGCGAAGGACTGACCCGGGTACGCAGGCTGGAGCTGTCAGACAAACTTCGGGCAATGAATGAGGAGTACCCGTTATCGCGCCTTTGGTTGATGGGGCACCTGGGAGGTGTGCCGAATGTCTGAGCTGCACATCGCTCTGATTGCCGAAGGGCCAACGGACTATGAGCTGATCAGCGCAGCATTGCGGGCCATTCTTCCGGATCCATTCCAAATGACACTGCTTCAGCCCGAGCCGAAACCGGGCTTGCGAGGAAATGGTTGGCCGGGTGTACTTAAATGGTGCAAGGACGCTGGTGAAAGGCATTGCGGCCCCCTGAGTTCGGACCCGACGCTGGAAGGTTACGACCTGTTCATCATTCATCTGGATACCGACGTGGCGCTCAAACGCTATGCCGACTGTGGCCCGGCGATAGAAGAGATGGCACGTCAGAAAAACTGGCGGCCGTTACCCTGCAACCAGCCTTGCCCACCGGTCGCGGATACCTGTGCACAACTCGAAGCAATGATGAGGAGTTGGTTGTCGCCAACGACACCAGACGCCAAAACCCTCTGGTGCCTACCGGCACAATCGACAGGAAGTTGGCTGGCAACCGCCATACTTCCCGAGGAGCATCCGCTTTGCGCTGACGCAGAATGCAACCCTGCGTTGGAGGATGCGCTGGAGCGACTGCCGAAAGCGAACCGCATCAGGAAAAGCGTTCGAGCCTATAGGGAGAACGCCGATAGTGTCCGCACGAACTGGGCACAAGTAAAAACACTGTGCGGCCAGGCTGTTGTTTTTGAAAATTCTCTACGCGAATATCTGAATCGTCCTTGAATTTACTCAGCGGACAAGTCTGACTGTCGGGATGAAGCATTCAAACTACTGATCAGAAGAGGCATGGTCGCCACGAAACCGAGTGCTTCGGCGTCGCGGCGGATTGCCCGCAACGCCTGGGCACTGACCTGATCGGTGTGTTGCAGCCACTGTGCCGCCGCACCGATCAGCCGTACATGGTGACGCACCCAGGCACAGGACGCGGACTCGGGCAGCAGCGCCATCTGCTGCCCGTGCCCGACGGCCTGCTCGAAATCGCCCGCGAGCAGGCAGACCTCGGCCGCGCTCACCCGAAAGCGCAGGGTGTTATGGGCCAGGCACGCCTGGTCCAGTAACGCCTCTCCCCGCTGCAGGGCCTGGCGCTTGAGGGCTGCATCATCCAGCATCAGGGCCTGGCTGCCATAGACCCAGGGGCCGATGTAGCGCTGCAGGTCGAAGCGCTCGACCCGCTCCACCGCTGCCAGGATCAGTGCCTGGGCCTGTTCGCGCTCGCCCTGGCACAGCGCCACCCGCGCCAGCCCCTCCAGCACAAGCACCTCGAAACGGCTGGCGCCCAGGTTGCGCGCCAACTCCAGGGCTTCGGACAGTTCCTGCTGCGCCCTCACCTCCTCACCCGACGCCAGCAGGACCCAGGCCGCCGTCAGCCGGGAGAACACTTCGGCGCGGTGGTTGCCGATCCGGCGGCTGCCGGCGACAGCCTGCATGGCGTCCTGCAGGGCCAGCTCCGGCTGTCCCAGATAAAAACGCGCCGAACCACGGGCACTGCGATTGGCCGCTTCCACCTGCACCAGCTCATGGCGCTCGCACAGGCGCACGCATTGGTCGAACACTTCGCAGGCCGTCTGCATGCTGCCCTGGGCATAGTAGGAATCGCCAATGCCGCTGAGGGCCTTGGCCTGGGTTTCCAGGTGCTTGCCGATCCGCGCAAAGGACAGCGACTCTTCGTGCAGGCGCCGACACTCGGCATAGTCGCCACGGGGGAAGTAGATATTGCCGCGCAGGTGATACAGCCGGGCGAGCGCCGTGTGCGCCCGCAGGCTGTGTGCCACCGGCAGGATCTGTTCGATCAGGCGCTCTTCTTCCTCCAGGCAGTCGAGGGTGTTCAATACCGAGGCCAGCCCCAGTGCCGCCTCGATGCGCTCCTCCCCCGGGCCGCCAGCATCAGCGCCTGTTGAAAGTGCGTGCGGGCCTGCAACGTCCGCCCCAGCCCCGAACACGCCTGGGCGCAACGGTGCGCCAGGTCGAAGCTGGCCTCGCCGCGCTTGCCCAGGCCCACCGCCTGCTGGCCGAGGGCGAGGACCGACTCGTACTGGCAGTTCTGCAGTTTTTCCGCCATGGCCAGCAGCAGCGCGTCGAACGCCTCCGGTGCGTTGGCCCGCAGCAGGTGCTGGGCACACAGCGCCTGGTCGCGCTGGCGGTAGAGCGAGGCCACCTCGCGGTGCAATTGGTCGCGCAATACCTGCGGCATCGCATCGTAGAGGCAGTGCATGACCAGATCGTGGACGAACCTGTAGCTGCCCGGCTCGACCTCCCGCAGCAGGCTCTGGCGCCATTGCGCCTCGGGCACGTAGTCGGGCTGGGCCAGCGCCTCGCGCCACAGCGCCAGCTCGAAACGGTTGCCGAACACCGCGGCGTAATGCAGGGCCCGGCGCTGCGACGGCGTGAAACGTTCCACCCGCGTCTGGATCAGGTGCCGCAGGCTGTCGGGGACAATCCGCTCCTGGCTCGACAACAACTGCGTCAGGTACAGCGGGTTGCCCTGGGCCCGCACCACGCAGTCGGCGCGATAGGCCGGGTCGACGTCGACGAACTGCTCGGCCAGTACCGTCGCCTCACGCGGGCGGATCGGCGCGAGTTCCAGAAGGCTCATGGGGCTGGCGCAACGCGGGCGCAGTTCGCTTTCCAGCGGGTCGCCTTCGGGGCGCGAGGTGAGCAGCCAGACAATCGGCGCTTCGCGGCTGGCATCGAGCAGCCGACCGAGCATCGCCAACAGGCCGCTGTCGCCCCAATGCAGGTCTTCGACGATGATCAGCAAAGGCTGCTGCACGGCGACACGCAACAGCAGTTGCAACAGCGCGTTGAACAATCCCTGCGAGCGCGCCTCGCCGCCCATCGCCGCGTACAGCGCCTGCTGTGCCTTGAACGCGCGATCGACGTACTGAACACCCGTGAGCATCTGCAGAAACATCAGCGACGGCTCGGCCAGTTTCAACCGGCTCACCGCCACCTCCAGGGCCTGTGCCTGAACCGGCTCCGCAGTCCCCAGGCCCAGCAGGCTGAGGACCAGTTGGCCGAGGGGCCAGAGGCCATGGTCCATGCCGAAATCCAGCACATCGCCACGATGACAGACGAACCCGCCCTGCCGGGCCATTTCGCAGAACTCGCTGACCAGCCGGGTCTTGCCGATACCGGCCATGCCACGCAGGTAAACCACATGACCGTCCTGGCATTCCTCGGCGGCCTCGATCACGCCCTTGAACTGCAACAGCTCGATCGCCCGGCCCACCAACGGCCGCGGCGCATTGTCGTCGAGGCTTCGCAGGCGCAGGCATTTGCGATAGCTGGGCAACACCGGGTCGGCCGCGGCGAATTCGAAGCGCAGGGCCAGTTGTTCGATCAGGTCCTGCGCGACATGCACCGGCGCGTTGCCATACAGGGAGGGAAACACATGGTGGACCTGGGCCAGGACCTCGAGCGGCATCGCCTCGTGCTCGCGCACCAGCCGCAGCACGATCCCGTGCCCGCCCCGGACAAACTGCTCGCGGCTCAACGCCAGGGCACACAGCAGGCCCCGTTCGCTGTCACTGCGGTAGGCCTGGGGCGAACCGAACCGGGCAATGACCAGGCCCTGGGCATTGCCGATGCAGACGCCACCAAACTGCTGGATCAACCGCTCGATGCCTTCGGTCAACGGCGCCGAACGCGCGCCTTCATCGGTGACAAAGCACAACTCCAGGACGTAGCGCGTCATCGCGTATTCCGGTGCCTGGAACAGACGCTCGTGCAGTTCGGCCATGGTGCTTTCGACTTCGGCCAAGGCCTCGGTGGCCGATTGCCCCAGCAGGGTGCTGACGTCGACATCGAAGGCTGTCGCCAGGTGGCGGGCCGTTCGATACAGCACCGGCTTGCCGGTTTCGGCCCGCTTGATGGAGGCGATGGAGACGCACAGATGACGATTGAGGCAGGCTTCGGCGAGGGTTTCCTGGCTCAGGCCATGCTGCTTGCGCAGGGCCTTGAGCAGGCCGCTGTCGAGCAGGACCCGACCATCGGAAAGCATCGGCTCGACCCTCGGCACGACGGAAAGCGGAAGATCTCTGGAGTCCATGTCGATAGCCCCGAGCGCCCCTCACCCTGGGCGGGCTCGCCAATGAAAGCGCCGGGATATCGGTGTAGGGCAATACCAAGTTGCTATCAGCCGGCTGTCGCGGGAGTGTACTCCAGCACCGCGACCACGTTAACCCACTGGTGCGGCAGTTTGGTCAGCTCGCTGATACCAAACTGATACTGCACTGAGACCGCTCTGGACTATCTGGCATTGGCCCCTCTCCCGATACTGGGCCCCATCAATTGGCCCCAATTGATACAACCTGGACGAAAGGAGCCTGCAATGAGCGGCGAGTTGACAGACATCAGTGGTTCGCAGCTGTTGGGACTGGGCCTGAACAAACTGGACTGGGCCGGCGACAGCAAGGAATGCCAGAAGGTTGGCGATACCGAGTTCGGCAAGCAGCCGATCAAATGCCTGGAGCGCACCTACAACATCGGCAAGCACGTCACCCTCGACCTGGTGACCCAGGAAGACTATTTCACCGAGAGCTTTTCCTCCCATGAGGAATATGAGCGGCACAGTCAATCGAGCGTCGAGGCCAAGGGCAGCTATGGCGCCTTCTCGGCCGGCTTCAAGGCCACCTTCGGCAGCGATATTTCACAACTCCAGGAACACGAGGCCGCGCTCTACAGCCACACGGTACGTTTGTGGAGGCTGAGCCTGGCGGTCAACCCCGACAACGCCACCGAGGTGTTCAAGAGCCGGGTCACGGAACTGCCCGAGGTCTTCGATCCGGCTGACGCCCGGAAATTCTTCAATTTCTTCGTCGACTTCGGCGTCGACATCGTCAAGGAAGTCGTGGTCGGCGGGTCGCTGAACTACGCCATGACCGCCTCCAAGAAATACCTGAGCAACAAGACCAGCCTCAAGGCGATGCTCGAAGCCGAGTACGGGGCGTTTGTCAGCGCCACAGCCTCGACCGCGACCACCGAGGAGGTCAAAAGCCGCATCGCCAACCGTCAAAGCCGGCTGACCACCTGTGGGGCACACACTCCATCGACTTCAGTTCGATCAACCCTCAGAACTATCAGCCGGAATTCATCAAGTGGCGCCATTCCCTGATCGATAGTCCACGGGTGGTGGAGCTCAAGCTCTCCCCGATCTATCTCTTCGTCAAGGATGGCCCGCGCCGAACGGCCCTGGAAGATGCCTACCAGTGGTATACCAGCTACAAGGCCGAGATCGATGCGACCTGGTCCGAGTCGGTGATTGTCATCGGCCGCGACAGTCGTCGCAGTTCGCCCAATGCGGCTGCCAACGGCCCGGCATTGCGTGCGGTGTTCATCGACAACAAGAGCAAGCAGACCAGCGAAGCCGTGCACTACCCACCGGCGGCCGATGCCGCGCCACAAGCCTTCGAGAAGTTCTGGGACGCCATGGCACTGCTGCTGAACGGGAAATCCGAGCACAAATTGCTGCTGACCACCGAACGCTGGCCGCGCGACAGCCGCTACTACCCGAACGCCGCCATGCGTGAAGCGCTGCTGGTCCACGGCGCCACGCAAGCCACCCTGACGCGCTGGGAGATCCTGGTCAGGAGCATGCAGCCCAACTTCCTGGCTGGCCTGACCTACGCGCTGGCCGGCAACAACCTGGAAGATGCCGGTGTGGACGGCGTGATTGCCGGCTTCGGCGACGCGGGAAAAGACCTCAGGCCACGAGTGAAGATCAGCGCACGGCTGTCCCACGATTCCTTCGGCCGGGTGAAACTGGTACAGACCGCCAAGGTGCTCGAAGACACGCAAACCGTCCTCTACCGGTTGCACAACAACACCGGTGACCATCCGGTACTGGTCGCCGACCCGCAGAACAAGAGCCGGATCGCCATGCAGAAAACGGATGCCAGCAATCCAGGGCAGCTCTGGTACATGAGGGAACTGGAGAAGCCCTACCCGGAGATCAACCATCCGATCCTGCTGATCAACTACGAGACCGGCAGCCTCCTGCAAGGCATGCAGGACCAGAGCGATTGCCGCCTGCACCCGATAAAACCGGGGCGCCAGGAGGACGACGTGATCTGGGACCGGCGTGGCGACGACATCTTCCACCTGCTGATGGTCTACCACCATGGGGCCGGCCTGTGCCTGACCCAGGTTGAAAAACGCGCAGCCGTTCGCCGCTGGCGCGAACCCCATGGCATGGACTGGTTCCGCGTGCAGCAACAGCCGCAACGTTAAAGAGGTAAGCTCACCGATCCGGCACGACCGCCGGATCGGTCCCTCGATCAACCGGCCTGTTCCCAGCCCCCGACCTGGATGGTCCCTGTCATGATGCAGTTCTTCAACAGCATTTCCTTCATCGAGGACGGCGCCCAGCAGCCGCTCGATACCAACAAGTTCCCGTTCCTGTACAACGATCAGGGCCTGGCAGTCCCCTGCAGCGAACCTCGTGGTCACCTGATCGAGCTGGCGCCGACCAGACCCGAGCTGGAGCTTGGCCATAAATACACAGGCATCGGCAGCAAGCCACGCCGGGTGCCTACGGCCTGCGGTTCCTATGAAATCACCGAGTTCGACTTCCATGCCAGGGAGGTCTGCTACAAACCGCTATGGGCCACGGAGGAAACGGCCCAGGCCTTTGGCATGACCCTACTGCGCAGTGGCGAATGCATCCGCTTCGAATACGAGCAACTGATGATCGCGCAGTACACCTACGGCAAGTGGGCAGGTCATCAATCGCCCTATCTCGGGCCGGAGCGCCAGCGCGAGTTGCTCAACTACAACCCGACCGACCTCGAGTACCACAACTTCGCCCACGTGTTCCTGGCCCGCTATACCCGGCTGCCGCTGGTCATCAGCGTGGCGCGCTGGCGGCCCTACGTGAACCAGATCGAACTGGCCGACCTGTGGGTCAAGCCGGGCGACGCGCTGGTGCTGCCGCCCAAGACGTTTCCTGCCCCGCCGCCGCCCGGGACGAACACGTACCTGAGCGTCGTCGACATGCACGGCAACCGCAACTCGGCCTTGGCCTGCTGGTTCCAGGGCAACGAGGATTGCCTGCCGACCGAAACCATCCTCGCCACCCCGGCACTGATGGATTCCGATACGGGCCGCCCGCACTACCACGAAGAGAAGACGCCGACGCGCCACGAATCGCTGCTGTAGACGTCCTGCAAGCCCGGGCCTGGGCTTGTGCGAAAGTTCAGGACGGGCATGTGGGCCGATCAATGGCTTTGCAGCCGGCAATAAAAAAGCGAAGCCAGGTTGCTGGCTTCGCTTTTCAGGTTCTCAGTGCTGGATAAGCAGCGGCCTAGAACGGTTCTATTCATCCAAAATCGTCAACAACCCAGATTTCCCCTGTGAATCAACACATTAAAAATCAGCTACGCATCATTTTCCAAAAAAGCGTAAACACCACCAAGTTTTGAAGCACCGTTGTTTACACTTTTCTACCAGGCTGAAGCCGGTCGATCACCTGGGTTAGCCCAGAAAGGGCGGGCTTGCCAGCCAGGGACTAGACCCAGCTCTGCCGTGGCTTATGCAGGTCAAATGACAAGGGGACGAACGCCCCTTGTCAATGCACCGATTGTTTATTGCCAATTTTAAACCGGCAGGTTCGCAATCACCGTTTTGAACTCGGACGTCAGATGAAGACCATGAAGAGTTCCAGCTGGCGCAGCAATCACAAGATCAAGAGATCGCTGCAAATGCACATTAGAGTACTTAGACTTGAGGACAACAGCCAGATCTCTCACCCGTTTATCTGGAGTTGAGCGAGAAAGCGGACTGGTGAACTCCGGATCAAGGAAGAGCTTTACAAACTCCACGGATTCAGCCTCAGTAAAATTATTCACATATTTTGAATAATATGGAACCGCCTGCTCGTCCACACCTTGCCTGTATCCATGCCCATTGCCAACGTAGCAAATCGATACAATTTTCACCCACTTAGCCCTAGCTGCTCGTGGAATTTTACCCGTTGCCGGCAAGCTAGCCATGAGAGCTTTTGCATGCGGGTACTCATTGTAAAAATTATTGGAACCAAAATGGGCACGATAAAGATTATCCAGCTTTTCAATCAGCTCTTCAGCAAGACTATCCTCATCTTTGTAAGCCGCTCCTCCTACGGTTTCGAGGAACTTATTGCAGGCTTCCTTCTTTGAGACTTCACCATTTTTACGTAGCGTTCCGAATCTTGCGCCGATCTCATACTTTCTATCTTCAGTAGCCGCTACCCAAACACGGGGGCTGATACCTTCGATATTGTCACGAGCATGCTGGGCGGACTTATCGTCTAAGTAAATACCGAATAAAGTCCAAAGGAAGTCATCGATACGCTCCTGCGGCTGCTTCGCAAGATCATCACAGATTGCCCCGAAGTCAGAAGAAGGGAGTGCGATAGTACGAATATTTTGCAGAAGCTGCTTAATGGATATTAATGAATGGTCTGGCTGTGCTGTGATTGCGTGTTTTAAGCAGACGGTAAGCCAGCCAAGCATCTCATAGCCATCAATTACACTGTCGTTAGGATGCGCAGCACTTGCATGATTTCGCATGTAGTTTACATGCTCAAGACGCTGATAGTTGACATCTGTCACGAGCCCGATTCGACGACAACCCTCTAGCAGATCGTGCTCACTAATCTGATCAATTTCTTCTGGCTTCGAGAGATTCCTATATCGCGAACTAATCTTCTCCGCAACCGAATAGAAATATTGAACATCAAAAGCAATTACCTGAAGGCGTAACGCTTTTACTGTCTCATCCCAAAGATAGTTGAGCGCACCATCAAACAACCCCGCCGCAATGGCTATTGTGAAACGCGACAGGTAATGAGACTTTGCTCTGGTTTCGTATGGTAGTACATCAAGGGCGTCGGATAGCTGCGTGATGATTTTTTTACGCTCTGCGATTGGCGCCACAACGTCTGAAACAGGAAGCCCGATGCTGGAAAGATATCCCTCAAGCTGAACATTTAGCTCACCAATCGGAGAAACCAACTGCCCCACGTCAATGGCCACCAGTTCTGTTTTGCTTCCACTCATTGCATTCCCCTAGCCAAGCCTGATCAGGGCTTCCCTATGTGAGTTGACCGCGTAGTGCGAGGTAAATTGTGATTGCATCCACTGGGTCATCATGCCCACAGCAGTTACGACCTCCCCTCTACAGACAGGCGCGAAGACCCAGATGGCCGGTCACACACTAAAGGTGAATTGGTTACATGTCCATCTTTCACAAACGGTTCAGTTGCGGACCCAACGGCGGCCCGTATCGCTGACGACGACCAGCGCCTGGCAGGTGAAATCAGAAAGGGATTCCGCTATTAATGATGCTCTACGCTCCTTTGGATATGACGCAAACTCCAACTTCCGATCAAGCCACTGCGCGGAATGAGCCTCGGGACTATTCAGTTCGTGGCGCGACTCACCTGATATAGTCTTATCCCAGCGCGACCCGCAGGGCAGAAAGAAAAGTGAATAGGGTAAACCTCCTTACCCTTGTCAGATTTACCCTAACAGTTTTTCATAACGCACAATCCATCAAGGGATTATATTGTCTACTCATCACCCTCTAATCGACGAAGCCAAAATGCTACGTTCAATTCTAGACAACAGCAGTGGGGACAACTCACCGCTAATTTTGCATATCCCCGTCCTGGAAAATCCCACCTGACCGCTCAGACTGTTATGCCTAACGGAATAAGACGCAGATTCGACAGTAACGCCTTCCAATCCAAAGCTATCCAGATGTTCTTTATTCAACCCAACCTTCGAAGCCAGTTCTACACGCCCTACAGCAACGATACTTGGAATTCCCCCAGACATTTTTATGGAGCTTAATAATATCGGCGAGAATCCCGAAATAGCATTCAAAACTATATTTTCAGTTACTAAAACAGGCTGACAAACAAAGCCAAACCCCACCACATTTTCAAGGCAATTTAACATCTCCTTGGAAGATCTAGGCGGATTCTCCAATCTTAGCAACAACTTATCCTCTCCGACTATCTGTGCTTTCTGACGATTAGTAGAAAAAAACTCACTTCTCTGCTCCTGCCCATCAACATCAATAGATGTTGCGTACAACGGGGTACGCCAGAAAAACTCAAAGGAAGAGGATGCTATATCCGTCATAAAGCTGCGCGTCTGACCGTCGTCTTGACGATAAGCGTCTAGACGAGCAAACGTCTCTGCCAATGGCCTAGGGAATCTAATCGTATACCATTTGTACCTAGCTAACATAGCGCCTCACTTTGAGCCCGTATGTGTCTGTACAATTAATTTGGCAGCTGCCTCGACGGCCCTAGTTAGCTCTTCAATCTCGAGTGCCATAGGGGGACGATATTTAGTGAACTTATTATCAGTATTAGGGTAGACCGTTTTTAACAAAACAGAGAAGCCTTCACAGTTCCTAGGGTCTGCAAACGACGCCTCCATTTTATAAACATCACCATTCCCCATCACGCGCTTGGCCAACCAACAAATTTTGACAATATAATAATCGTCTGCGCCAACCAGATCCTGGAGAATGGAAGATCTGGTCACTCCGTTTCCGCGTAGAAGCACCTTCTCAATATGAGTTTCATCATCATCCGAAGACAAATCCTCATCTGAGTCCTTTGCCGGTTTCGGTTTATACACATATACATCAGTTACATCCCTGCGAGAAAATCCATTCATCTTACTCATCAATTCGATGAAAAATTCTGTACGACTCTTCGGCGATGGGATGTGGAAAAGCGATACAGTAAATTTCTCAACGGGCTGATCCGACTTGGCCTCGACCCCATTGGCTAAATCATCTCGTAGCCCGTTAACAAATTCGTTTTGAGGCGCCACGATTGTGTAGCCGAGGTCGGTCTTGCGGATGTTTATCACCGCATCTTTAACAATCAACTGGGAGAACTCAGATTTTTTATAATCATATCTAGAGTACTGAACCTCTAAGATAAAGTCGTCCCCATTTCGAGTTACCTTTGCAACATCCCCAACCTTAAGAATCTGTTTCTTTAGATCCTCAACCGCGGCCTGCACTGACTCAGGTTTTACGTCGCCCACCAACTCTACTGTAGTAGCTCGCTCGCGACGCGGTGCAACACCGAGCTTTGAAGAAATAATTTTATGGTCATAGTAGTCGTGTGTAAGCCTGGAAAAATGCTCTGCCAAGTCATCTCGCTCGGTCTTTTTAGAAACAATCGTGTTTCGATTTCTAAAGAGCTGAGCGATTGTAGCCGAGTCAACCTTATGCTTCTGCACCAGTGCATCAAAGACATTCTTGTCCGAGGCGAAGTATAGGGCGGGACCGTAATTTCTATTTTTTTTCATTCTCTCCACCCCATCCACCCAGGACTGTAACCATCAACCATTGCGGGAATAGTGGTTATCTTAACGTCGTCCAGCACTTGCTCCCGGATAGGATCGAATCCCCATACCCTTGCGTACTTTTCTTTCGCCGCATTAAAATTTGCAACTAGATTTTTATGGGGATCACGGGCCGTTACACGCACCTGCACCGTCTTGTTTGACTCGAGCATCTGATAGCGAGACAAGCTATCCAGAAAATACTCAAACTCCGCAGATGATGCCCCCGTGCGATTATAATAAACCACATAGCCAACTTGTGGATTATCTTCAGCCCCCTTGTGCTGAATAATCACGTAAGGACTGGTGAGCGCCTCAACCGTTGCAGGCTGTGCCCATACATCGCCTTGGCGATGCCTCATAACCAAATCGGGATAGTAGAAAGAATATTCTGAGGATATCTTCTTCTGCGCAATCAAACGCATGATATCGTTCCCAATACTCACCATCCGCAGAATGTCATCAGGCCCAAGCCAATGCAGACATACATTCTCGGGAATAGGAATTGAGTCGAAACCTACCTTCTCAATCAGGCTTGAAAAAGTCGCTCTGTATTCATGATCGTGATTATGCACGAATAGGAGACCGCGAACCTCGTACTCCTCGGAGGTATCTATGCTGAAGGTGTCGCACCAAGATTGCGACTGCCTTGCGCACTCAATAGTCATTCCAAGAGACTTAAAGGCATCTCTTATTTTGCTTTTTGTTATGGAGTCCTTTGCATAGCTTTTTAAATCCGTATGCAGGTATATTGTGGACCCCAAATACGGATCTTGATAGTGAAAAATCAGATCGCAGGGATGTTGAGTCTTAGGGTCCCCACTAGGTGTTTGATGATGCGGGCAATGGCAATCAAAATTCTCGTTGGTCCGAGGTTTAATTTCCCAAAAAAAGTAGGAAAAAATATCATCAACTAATTTTTCGGCAATTTCGCCAATGTTTACTGTTTCGGCCATCACGCATCCCTACAGAAGTCAGCCATCGTACAGGCGTAGGGCCATCATAGCAGCATCTGCACCCTTCGAGCGGTCCTTCGAGCCATAGCGCAAAGGCCTGCTCCATCCCCGTAAAAATCGAGCCCCGATCAGCTTCAAGGCTTCCTGTCAGTACCTTCTACCCTCAGGATAGCCATGCTGGCAGGCGGAGTACGTCATCCCTCCAGATGCATCCGAGGAGCCGAAAATCATGAGCGTCGCATCATCCGTGAGGACTCATCTCAGAGGCACTCAACCTTCATAGCCTCTCCGGGCCGCACGCTACTACTGCTCTTCCTTCGGCTCGGGCTTAGCCGGTTGAAAATAGTAAACCCCTTTCGCCTGAAGCTCATCAGCAACATAACTAGGGATCGCTAATCCTTTCAAAATGAAATCAGGCGCGTCCCCCTCGGCAACGTGATTATGTAAACCGTCATTATGGTGTCGTATAGTCCGCGAAAACTCTAAAAAGGTACTATCCGGCTTACCTGAATTTGGATTTTCGCACAAAATACAAAACGCTTCGACTAACCGCCAATGCCCGTGCAGCATTGGCTTTTGATTTGGATCTTTATGGCGATGGTAAAGATTGGTCAGAATTACCAAATCGACCCTGGAATAGGTGGATGCATCGGCATATGACTCGAGGGTAAAAAGCCCTTGCGAACCGTAAAGATAGGAGTGCCACTTCTGCATATCCATCGCATCATCGCACCCAACAACCAACACATTAAGCTCTCTATCTGGCGTATTGGGAGGAAATTTCTCATGAGCTGAAATTAGAAAATCCTTTAGATTATTATCCATGTGCCTTTGCCGAGAAAGCACATGGCCGTCGCTTGAGAACAGCCCCTCGAGATCCAAAAAAACGGCATCATAATCTGCCAACCGCCCAAGAGCACCAATTTTAAAACCATCAAGCTCATCAATGGCATGCTTCTTAGAGAAATCAGCACACTTCACTTCTACGTTGTACTTCAAGTCGCCAACACGGAACGAACAGTCTACGTCTTTCGGCGGATTTACCTTTTCCTCGTAAACGAAGGCATCAGGAAAAAATTTTGCAAAATGAGTACAGACGGTTAGCTCCACAGCCGCTTGAATGTAGGCTTGCTCGGAGACGCTATCAGACTTTAGGCCAAGCTTTTTAAAACACAATTCCTCTCGCTCTGCATAACTCAGATGAGGGGCCAAATCATTTAGGGCCACCACTAGGCCGTTGGCGTATTCTTTTGTAGATACGAATCTACTTTTCAGATCGAACTGAAAATTTTCCCGTTTTAATTTCATGCCATTTCCTTATTATAACTGCGCGAGTTCGAAAGCCTCATTTGTCTTCCTACTTGCCTAGCTGGAAATAGCAGTGAGGCATGGGGCCGAATATGGCACCATGCTCCATGCTGCCCAATCGAGTAACCGCCTTAAGCATCCGTTAATTGGGTGTCAATTTCCGCCAGCAAGCTCTGAATTAACCCTGCTGCAAAACGCTGTCGACCCACAAGCTCATCCTCTTCCTCGTCGCCGTAGAAACGCGCGTAGGCGACTGCTCCTACCTTCTCGAAGCCCTCACTATGCTGGTCATCCCCAAATCGCCTGGCAAGAGCCGCTAACCCATCCCGCACCGCCTCTGGGTGCTGTTCCGAACGAATACGCTCGACAAATAGGGCTGCGACTTCCTTGATCGAGCCTGAGTACCTCACAACATGAATGAGGTCGGCGGCATCCTTCCTCTCCTGACGCTGATCCAGAGCCAGTGCCTTCAAGATTACGAACGCAGGCACATCTGCAAATCGCACAACATCTACTGACACTCCATCACCATCCAGGAGTTCGGCAGAAATCTCCATCTCCTGATACCAGTCGTGGACAATTCGGGCGTGCTTGATTGTCAGTGCCGATACCCTTTCTCCGTCGACGTTGATGGACCTACCTGGCGCCTCATCACCTGCGTCTCGAAGAAGCTCAACGACGACCTCGATATGCTCGCTAACCCGACGACGCCAGCGCCACGATGCTGCCTGTCCCTCTTCGACCCAGCGGGTGAAACCGCGAGCATTTAGCTGTTCCGCGAGGCTGGCGTATTCGTTGCCAGCAGCCAACACCTCAAGATTTAACACAATGTCTACGTCTGAAGTGCCCGCATGCATCGGAACGTCTGGTGGGGTCGCAGGAGTGAGGTAGCGAGGAACAAGGCCTCCGACAAGTCTCAGCGTCTCCTTCAGATTCCCAAAAGCGCTCAGCAGCGTGAGTAACGTCCTCTCACATGCCGAAGTAACATCCTGATCGTATCCATCCGCTGTACGAGGCTTTAGTCCCGTTGCCATAATGACTCCAATTTCTCTCTTAGATGGTCTGCCAGTTCTTTGTTTCTGCCACGGCCATCCAACAAGTCCAAGTACAAGATGTAGGCACTGGCAAAAAATGCAGGGTGATCTGGATGTCTGTAACGGTAGAGCAAACTCGCAGGTTCTCGCTCGATGAGCGTGACGTTTGCCCCCTTGGTGACTGGCTTCAGCCCTACCATGTCAGCCATCCTTTCTGCATAGCCTTTTGGCACGATGATTTCCACACCATCAGTGCTAGTCAGCAGCGGAGCAACGACATTAGCAGCAGAGGCCCCAGTAAACGCCCACGGAAAGTCGACTCGGGCGCGATCTATGCGATCAGCCAAGTGAGCCAGCATGTGCTTGGGGTTTTC
The DNA here is from genome assembly GCF_055390395.1 of Pseudomonas sp. Tof1. Lineage (NCBI taxonomy): Bacteria > Pseudomonadati > Pseudomonadota > Gammaproteobacteria > Pseudomonadales > Pseudomonadaceae > Pseudomonas > Pseudomonas sp. Tof1. The sequence goes on from NZ_AP024344.1 coordinate 6,250,069, forward strand.
AACGAAGGTGTACCACTTCGTCTGCTTCTCTTTGCGCTCTTGCCATTGCTCAGCCCAAGCATCTAGAAGCTTTTCAGGGCGAACGAGCATTCTGCGCTTACTCGGTCCTCCACCAGTAGACTCCACCCATTCACGCAACGTCAGCTCTTGCAAAACCACAGAGCAGGTATACGGAGAGGTCTCAGCCTGCTCTGCTAACTCCGCGCCTGTCAGCCATGCGTTTGCATGCATCAGAAGGGCATGTACCACACTCCCACGTGCGTCGGTGAAAAGGTCTACGCCGTGTGAGTAACTTTTTAGGCGCTTGGAGGGCTTATTGATACTGATAAGCCAAGTCTCGTGCCTCAGGTGAAGGCTGCCCCCCAGATCGAAGAAAGCTATGTTCTCGGCCTTCAGTTCATCCTTTGCTCCAGGGCTTAACGAACCAGCAGCCAGCATCCCAATAGCGTCGTGTGCCTGGTCTTGGTAGCGCATGTATCTATTCAGCGACCATACGGCGTCCCTAATGTCTCGGGGGTAAACGTCCTTTTTGACCTCGACATAGACCACCAGCATTTTGTAGGGGGTTTGGATCTCGATTAATCCATCTGGCTCGGAGTCAGCTGACGAAGCAAACGGCATCCCCTCTACACGTCGTACGATGGCATCGGGTCCCAAGGCCTCGTCGAGAGTCCTCGTTAGCTCCTCTAGGACAAGGTTCTCGAATTCGAATCCACCCGATTGACGATGATATTGATCCATTTACCTTAGCCTCATGTGCCTTTTTAGCTGCACAGCAAATATTGTCGCATCAGCTAATCTTAGGTCTAAGGTTATCATTAGCTGACCAGCTAACAAACCATTCTAGGCTAAGGATAAGGCTTCCCCGCTGCCTTAGGTTGTACTCCTACTGGCGTGAAAGGAGCTAGCGGGGCAATACTGCGATTGAGGGTAGCCTACGGCCACCATCGCTATGGCTCGCCACTGATTAGCCTAGGGGGCTTAGACTTCCTGCTTATCAAAACTACCCTGATTGCTACAAATGACCTTCAGCGCGAGGCAGTGGCCTTTACGATTCCGGAGCGTGATTGGGCACACCTAAAGGAGTTCTGGCAGCGTGCGGAGGTGCTTCGCTCGACTCGGTTTGTCCAAGAGCAACGCGGCGGCTCCATTAGCATCAAATCGAGCTTGGGTCATCCAGTGCGCCTGGGCAGCGAGCGACTTGATGAAGAGCTCATATGGGCGATCTTGCTGAAGCTTCGCCCATTCGTTCTCCAAAATGAGCGCTGCCACCTTCCATCAATCCTGAGGATGCTCAAACGACACCTGAGGCACCGGGCGCTTCACCGTCATCTGGATGAACTCAGCGATGCCTGAATCGCTCCTAGTTCCGTAGACACCTCTAAGCCTCACAATAAGTCCCAGATAGAAGGAGCCAAGAGTCGTCAACGTTACCTCGAAGAATTCAAGATCGAAGCCGCCAAGTAAGTGACCGAGAAAGGCAAGCCTGTTGCTGATGTCAGCGATGGGTTTCAAATCGCTGAACGATGCCCTTGGAAAGCTGCCTAGCGGGTCAAAGGCCGAAAGCTTTAAATCTAGCCATTAATGCAAACCTTTCGATTAGTGAAAATAGATTCAATTGTGGCCGGCTCAGCCTGCACACTTGTTCTTCTTCGAAGCGCCTCCAAAGCCAACTCAATTCTATAGTCTTCAAAATACCTGTACATATCCTCCATCGACTCCTTTACGACCAAACCTTCATTTTTGGCAAACAGAATATGAATAATAGCTGCCAACGGCAGGGACATGCAGCCATTACTGTCAGAGTCATCTGCATCGTCGAGACCTTCAAACAGCTGCGCCAAACTCCTCTGGAGCTCATCAATCCAAAAATCACTCAAATTTGAGGGCAACGTAGCGTCACAACCTTGCTTCATGACTTCTTCCTGAAAACGTTTGAGCATATAAGCATTACTCATAGGGCACCCCTCAATTTGTAAGATATATGTTCACTACGCCAGCAGCCGAAGCATCCGAAACTCCCTCCACCTCAGCCAAACCTAGTTATGCCGCGCAACCTTAGTTACCTCTCGGTCTACTCTAGGAAGCGGAGTATTCAGGTATTCTTTTGTTAAACCCTTTAGATACGCATTATAGCCCCACGTAACGAACTGCTCGAGCAGCCGCTCATTTTCAATCTTCAATCGACTATTTTCTGCCTCTAGCCGACTAACTCGCTGACTTAACACCCCGGCTTCTACAGCAGATGGTTTTTGGCCAGCTTTATAACTAGACTCGCCACCAACTCGCTGCTTAGCGACTTGATAAGCCATTTTCACACGAGCTCGCTTGTCCAGTGCCTGGCGTGTATAACGAACAAGTAGGCGCCTCTCAATCATGTCAATGAGGAGATCCCAGGTGAGCTTGCCGGACCACCCATCCAATATGGCGACGATGACTCCAATGGCATCATCATTGAGGTTCTTTGCTCGCCCTTTAGTCATTGCCATTGTCTATTCCTTTCAAGTGGCGGGGGGTTCGAAGCCTCCAAGTGGGTTTTCGCCGAACGACCGTCCAGTGCAACCCCATCCTCTAAAGCGTGCTCACCCCATGAGACATCGGGAACATCAGCCAACTGAATTACAGCGCCGACTGGAACCGCTGGGTTATCGAGAATCTCTGTAAGCTGTGTCAGACGTAGAACCGTTTTCTTGTGGTGATCCATCCATCGATCCGCTCCGTAGTAGCCTTTCGCGGTCGCAGCTTCAGCACGCTCCAGCAATTCTTGCGCGTCCTGTAGCCGGTGCTTCACCATCATGGCCTTGCCTTCATCACCCTTCACGCATACATGCTCATTGCAGTTGACACAGTCGGCATGCCGTTCACATGGTGTCATCGTGTAGTCATGCACGCAGAAGCCGAAATCAGTCGTATGGGCCGTCGGAATCTTAAGCCGTGCAAACTCATCTCGTGAAATCGGGATCTTCTTTGGCAGCTTTGCCAGAGGGCCAAACATCAGAGTCTGGTCACCAATGGATTCACGAATCTTCGCCACCATTTGATCTGCGCTCACGTGGTCATACGCCTCGTTTTGGCGGACATCCAGGCGACCCGACCACTTCGCAATGTCCAACTGACTCATCCCCCCTATCTGAGCCAGGGTGTTCAGGTAGTGACGGAACTGGTGAGTAGAAACTCCGATTGGACTGCCGTCTGGCTCGGTGAAGCCAAGGCGATCAAATATCGACTCAAAACCATGCTTGCTTCTCGTTCCGAGTGCTGTATTGACCTGGTTGATGTTGACAGGCTCAATGACACAGCGAAATGTACCTTTTGCAGAGTGCAGCTCATTACGCCGCACTACAATGAGCGCCTCCGAAAACTTAAGATTCACCTCCGCGTTTAACAGTGGAAATCCGGCCGGAAGAAGCGCTATTGCCGCTCTTTCAACATCGGCGAATCGCGCGTACACACGATTCCCTCTCTTATTCAACAACACGTTATTTGCGGAGTACCATAGCCTCGCAAATGAGGAAGCGCCTTCCTCCAGTAAAATCGCCCGCTGAATCTCATCCAATGTCAGAAGTTCCTGACTCCTCAAATATTCAAAATTCTGAGGTAAATAAAGCCTTTCTGGATTAATCTCGTACCACTGCGCAATACGTCGAGCGTCCGCAGTCAAATTCCTGATTTTGGCAATGGCCTCAGCGACAACGGGAGCCATCGAGGGAATAATCCATTTGACCATTGGATCAGCCCCCTTAGCTGAGTGCCAGCGCAGGCCATAAGCATCTTTACCGCCTGAAGTTTTTTCATGAACCTCACAGTTCTCGGCAAGCAGTAACACCTCATTAATGCGGTCAGGCGCAGAGCATAGGATCGCGGCAATCGACGAGAACAGAACGTCATTAGGTTGGGTCGCAATGTGAAACGCCTTTGGAAGCGCTTCCAATGCAGCTTGAGACGGCATTTTCTCGCTACGGCGCTTGTCAAACTCTGGCCCAACACGGGTCGTGTCAATTGGTCGTTTAATAGGGCTTCGCCACGCGAGTGGAACAGCGGTCAAACGGTGTTCGGACATGAACTTAGCAATGAGCTCAAGCTGAGCACCCACTCGATAGGCCGTAGATCCTGTAAGCCGCTCAGCGACAACTCGCGCCGCTCGATTGAACGTGCCACCATCCATCATCACCGGCCCCAAGCGACCGCTCTGCCGATGAGCAGCATCAAGGGCACGTAACGCAGTGACACGAAAAGCAGGATTCTTCGTTGGCCGCATCCCCTGCATGTAGCGAATGTAAGCCTTTGCAAAGGATACAAACGGCTCAGCCATCTGAGTCGGCAACCTGTCGTCTACCGTTTCTTGAGTAGAGAAATAGATGCGGACCCGCTTGCTCCCAAGCGCCTTCTGCTGAGTGGTATTGGTAACGTCCCAGGCCATATCGTCAAAACGAAGATCGGCACCGAAGATGCTCAGTTGAGACCGGCTCATCGCGATAAACTCGCTCAGGTTTTCCGTAGCATCCCGCTCCGCCTTGGGGGTAAACACCACTAGGCTGTCAGGCATCCTTCATCTCCTTGCGCCTCTCTCGAGCGAGCTGAACCACCTCGGCAACGGCCAGAATCGTCCGGTCATTCACTGTGGCAATGCGCATATCAGTCGCTGCGATCAGACGTCCACGCTCGGCCAGCAAGTAGTCCAGCACCGCTTCATGAGGGCCATCGCCCCAGGCCTGGAAGCTTTTACAGGTGTAGCAAGCGATAGGAGCCATAAAACTACACGGCCCGTCACGACCACAACTTCCCATCGGTTTCATCGCTTCGTCGAAGCGGGGATCGACAATGCGACTTGTTGGGTCATCGCCACGGGTTGCCGCTGACTCGTTACCAATGACGACACCGGCAAAGGCGTGGGCAAGCGGGGCCATTCCAAGCGCCACGGCACGATCGATCCGCTCGATGATTTCAGGCGTGGCCTTTACATAGATTCCAACATTTTGGGTGTCGCTGTGGTCGAGCAACTCAGCAATGATCAGCTCACCATGCCCTTCTCTTGCCGCGGACGTAGCGACCGTATGTCGGAGCCGTTTCGAGGTCACCTGGATGGGTTCACCAGTCCGCTCGGAGTACACCTGCAAAGCTTCAAATACCGAGCTGATTCTCTTACCGATACCCTCTGGTGACATGTGATGATGAAAGTCTGGACGAACCTTCTTCGTCGACTTCCTTTGAGGAAACAGCGGCACTTGCGATGCTGGGATGGCGAATTTGCCTTCCCCGCTGAATCGGGTGCGGAGACTGCTCGCGTAGTTGATGAGCATTTTCCCGATACCGGGGGTGATCAGCCGCTCCTTGAACTGTTCCCGTCGCGCCTCCGCTCTCCCTTGCTTGACCCTAGGCACACGGAGTACATACTCAGTAGCCCCGTCAGCCTTCGTAATTTCCCTGACATCGCCAACCTTCAGCATTGCGTATTGGATGTTCCGCTGTCCCAACAGCAGACAAAGCCAGGCCAAAAGATAGTCATCCAGTGCAATCTTCTTGGCGGCAAAGGCATCGTTAAGTGCTGCTTGCGTAGCTGAACGCTCGATATCAGTCAGCGGTCCCGTGAGCGGATCCATCGTGAGGACTGCCGTCCCCTTGCGGTTCCCCTTGAGGCGATGGCTTTTTAGCAAGCGCACGGCAGCCTTCGTTACGCCCGGGATACCTAAACTCTCCCACTTTTTGAAAAAGGCACTTAACCCTCCCAGCTTCCACTCGGTTTCCCATGTCAGAGAAGCTCGATAACTGGCGAGCTCTGGTGCATCGATGATGCCGACGGGCTTGCCCTGTGCCGCCGATACCGATGCCAGTAATCGTCGCAAGTTGTCAAACAGGTTGACAATAGTTACTGCCTGGGCGTTTTCGGCATACCAAATCAAGGGAAATTTCGCTGCTGCGATCAACTGATCTGTTGCACAGCCACTCAACCTTTCGAAATTCACACTGATTGAATGGAGGCCATCATGGAACGTCCAACGCTTGGCACTTGGATCGAAAACGGCTCCGCTGAGCGTCCTCACAGTGGTTGGGAGGCTCAAACAACACGACGATTGAGAGGTAATCGCTCGGTTCTCAGTCATCACTCAGCACACCTTCTGCTTGCTTGCTTTGCATTGCCAAGGACACTTGCTGAGCTTTCAGTCGGATGTGCCGACGGGTGTAACTAGCAGAGGTCTTCGAGGTCGGTGCCCACCCATGAGGAACGAACGCATGCGCTCTTCTTCGGCTTCGGAAACCTTCAACTTGTCCATTACGTCCGAGAAACGATCATTCCAAGTGTGGCGAAGCACATGCGGAGTTACAGCATCGAACTCGCCATTAAAAGCATTCCGCAGCTCGGCGAAGATCACATTTACGGCACTGAGCGACAGAGGTGCCCCGGTGCCCATGGCGATGAACAGAAATGGGTGACGTCTTGCGCCCTCAGTGGCTCGGCGTGTCTTCGTGATGTATTCGTGCGTCAGCTTGCACAGCCCTGGGGATAACGGAATCTTTCGGTCGCGCGTCTTGACCAGTGGCTGGTCCTTACGGGGATCCTCAGGATCGTCTGCTCGCCTGACCACCGTCAGCTCCTCCGACTGAAAGTTAATGTCGGAAATTTTTACGTTCAACACTTCGCCACGACGCAGGCCAAGCTCGTAGAACCAGCGGACCAGGAGAGCATTTCGAATGCATGTGCCTCTCCCTTTCCAAGGGTTCTCCGACGATGTTGGCGACGTGACAGTGAGAAGCTTCTCCACCACCTCTGGCTGAAGCCCTTCCCGCTGTCCAACGGTATTCCGCCCTTTGCGACGCGGCAGTCGCGCCTCCAGCGCATCCTTGCAAGACGTCCATTCGTTCCAAAGTCGCTCTTTCTCAGCTGCACCTGAGTGATAACGAGCCATGTGGTATCTCACGAGCCAATCAAGATAGTCGCGGATGACCCGAATACGGTTGGCTGCGGTATGGCCTGCCACCTCAGCTGGTGCCGTATCTCGTTGAACAAGGCGCACACTTTCAGCGGTGCCTCTACGTACGGACTGCCGGGAAGGGAGAGTTGATGTGCACTTCAATTGATCGGCAACAGGCCGCCTGCAGTGCCGGACAAGCTCATCGAGCTCACTCAGGCAAAAAACTGAACCCAGTCGGATTCGCTGCTCAAGATCGATCCCGCTCGAGTCGAGGAATAGCTGCAACACCATGATCGACCGCAGGACCTGGTCAATTGTATTGCTCGCTCGGTTGGTAGCCCGAATCTCGCTGAGCACGTAAACAGACGGCTCAAAAAGGGGGGCACCCGTGGCCAGTGCAATCAGCACCGGCAAGCGCTCCCCGGAACTCAGCACGAGCGTCTTCACCGCATAGGGATTGAGGGCCATTTGTTTACACCTTGGAAAGGTAAACGCTTAACAAATGTAGCCCTTACGCCACAAAATTCCGTAAACAATAAAAAAGCGAAGCCAAATCAATGGCTTCGCTTCTAGTATTTACAGTTCTGAAAAAGCTGGGTTTCAGAACGGAATATCGTCATCAAAGCTGTCGAAGTCCGGAGCCGGCTGCGGAGCGGCCTGCTGAGGGGCTGGACGCTGGGGTGCCTGCTGTGGACGCGGTGCCTGCTGGCGCGGAGCCTGCTGGCGTGGCGCGGACTGATCGTAGCCGCCCTGGTCGCCCTGTTGTGGACGGCCGCCCAGCAACTGCATGGTGCCCTGCATGTCGACGATGATCTCGGTGGTGTAGCGCTTGATCCCGTCCTTTTCCCACTCGCGGGTCTGCAGCTTGCCCTCGATGTAGACCTGCGAACCCTTGCGCAGGTATTCGCCGGCGATCTCGGCGACCTTGCCGAACATCGCCACACGGTGCCACTCGGTCTTCTCGACCTTCTGGCCGGTCTGCTTGTCGGTCCACTGCTCGCTGGTCGCCAGACTCAGGTTGGTCACGGCGTTGCCGTTGGGCAGGTAGCGAACTTCGGGATCCTGGCCGCAAGTGCCGACCAATATGACTTTGTTAACCCCACGGGCCATAACGTTCTCCTAGGCTTCGCACGCTTGCGAGGCCGGTTCATTGACCAGGCGCTCAAGGGTGGTGCGATCCAACAATTCGGTGTCCAGTTTGATGTAGATGGCGGCCTCTTCGGCGACGACGACTGCATCGGTTACCCCTACGACGGCTTTCAGGCGCTCGACCAGACCCGCTTCGCGGATCGCCTCAGGCGATAACGGCAAGCGCAGGCTCGTCACATAGGGAGGTTCACGCATGGTAACAGCAAAGGCCAGCCAGAGGGCAGCCAGTGCGGCGCATCCGAGGAAGACTGCCGACAGACCGCCATGCTGAAACATCCAGCCGCCCAGAATACCGCCGAGAGCCGAGCCGAGGAACTGACTGGTGGAATACACCCCCATCGCCGTGCCCTTGCCTCCGGCCGGTGAAACCTTGCTGATCAGCGACGGCAGCGAGGCCTCCAGCAGGTTGAAGGCGGTGAAGAACACCACCGTACCGATCACCAGGGCCCGCAAACCATCACCGAACTCCCAGAAGAATAGCTCAGTGAGCATCAACGTCGTCACCGCGCCGAGCAAAACTCGTTTCATTTTGCGTTTCTTCTCGCCGTAGATGATGAACGGGATCATGGCGAAGAAGGAGATCAGCAAGGCGGTCAGGTACACCCACCAGTGCTGCTCCTTGGGCAGGTGGGCCTTTTCCACGAAGGCCAGCGGCAGGGCGACGAAGCTCGACATCAGCATCGCGTGCAACACGAAGATGCCCAGGTCCAGGCGCAGCAGGTCCGGGTGCCTGAGCGTCGGCAACAGGGCCTGGCGCGCCACGCCGGACTCGCGGTGCTGCAGCGGGCTGGTGGCCCTGGGCACCATCAGGGCGATGATCAGGATGCCGACCAGCGCCATGCCGCCCGTCGCCAGGAACAACCCGGACAGGCCGAAGGCCCGGGTCAGCAGCGGCCCGACCACCATCGCCACGGCGAACGACAGGCCGATGGTCATGCCGATCATGGCCATGGCCTTGGTACGGTGCTGTTCGCGGGTCAGGTCCGAGAGCAGCGCCATGACCGCCGCGGAAATCGCCCCGGCGCCCTGCAGGATGCGCCCGGCGATCACGCCCCAGATCGAGTCGGCGTTGGCCGCCAGCAGGCTGCCGAGGGCGAAGACCACCAGGCCCAGGTAGATCACCGGGCGGCGGCCGATACGGTCGGAAATGATCCCGAAGGGGATCTGGAACAGGGCCTGGGTCAGGCCGTAGGCACCGATGGCCAGGCCGATCAGCGCCGGTGTCGCGCCCGCCAGATCCATCCCGTAGGTCGCCAGGACCGGCAACACCATGAACATGCCAAGCATACGGAACGCGAACACCAGGGCCAGGCCGCTTGCCGCGCGGGTCTCGCCGCCACTCATGCGTTCGCTGTGGGGATCGTGCATGGAAAAACCTCGTGTGAACCGGCGGCGATTCTATCAGTCCCATCGTTTGAGCGGGTATAGGGTGACGCTTTGTCGCTCACTCGTTCAGCATCCTGTCATGCAAGGCTGCAATGCTGTGTCGCGATAGTGTGCATCCATCCAGTATTTAGCCTTATACTCCTGCCTTTACCGCCCGCCGTGCGAGGCCACTTTGGACAAGATCCTGATTCGTGGGGCTCGAACCCACAACCTGAAGAACATCGACCTGACCCTGCCCCGGGACAAGCTGATCGTCATCACCGGCCTGTCCGGGTCCGGCAAGTCGTCCCTGGCGTTCGACACGCTGTATGCCGAAGGCCAGCGCCGCTATGTCGAGTCGCTGTCGGCCTACGCCCGGCAGTTCCTGTCGATGATGGAAAAGCCCGATGTCGACACCATCGAAGGCCTGTCGCCGGCGATCTCCATCGAACAGAAATCGACCTCGCACAACCCGCGCTCGACGGTCGGCACCATTACCGAGATCTACGACTACCTGCGCCTGCTGTATGCCCGCGTGGGGACGCCGCGCTGTCCGGACCACGACATCCCGCTGGAAGCGCAGACCGTCAGCCAGATGGTCGACCTGGTGCTGGCCCAGCCCGAAGGCGCCAAGCTGATGCTGCTGGCACCGGTGATCCGCGAGCGCAAGGGCGAGCACCTGTCGGTGTTCGAGGAACTGCGGGCTCAAGGCTTCGTCCGCGCGCGGGTCGACGGCAAGCTGTACGAGCTGGACGAAGTGCCCAAACTCGACAAGCAGAAGAAACACACGATCGATGTGGTGGTCGACCGCTTCAAGGTCCGCGCCGACCTGCAGCAGCGCCTGGCCGAATCCTTCGAGACCGCCTTGAAGCTGGCCGACGGCATTGCCCTGGTCGCACCGATGGACGACGAGCCGGGCGAGGAAATGATCTTCTCCGCGCGTTTCGCCTGTCCGGTCTGCGGCCACGCCATCAGCGAGCTGGAACCCAAGCTGTTCTCCTTCAACAACCCGGCCGGTGCCTGCCCGACCTGTGACGGCCTGGGGGTGAAGCAGTTCTTCGACGTCAAGCGCCTGGTCAATGGCGAACTGACCTTGGCCGAAGGGGCGATACGCGGCTGGGACCGGCGCAACGTCTACTACTTCCAGATGCTCGGCTCGCTGGCCGCGCACTATGGCTTCAGCCTGGAAGTGCCGTTCAACAGCCTGCCGGCGGACCAGCAGAAGGTCATCCTCAACGGCAGCGGCAACCAGAACGTCGACTTCAGGTACCTCAACGACCGCGGCGATATCGTCAAGCGCTCGCACCCGTTCGAAGGCATCGTGCCCAACCTGGAGCGGCGCTACCGCGAGACCGAGTCGGCTACCGTGCGCGAGGAGCTGGCCAAGTTCCTCAGTACCCAACCCTGCCCGGATTGCCGCGGGACACGCCTGCGTCGCGAGGCCCGGCATGTGTGGGTCGGCGAGAAAACCCTGCCGGCGGTCACCAACCTGCCGATCGGCGATGCAGCCGGTTACTTCTCGGGGCTGAAGCTGACCGGGCGCCGCGGCGAGATCGCCGACAAGATCCTCAAGGAGATCTGCGAGCGCCTGCAGTTCCTGGTCAACGTCGGCCTCGACTACCTGACCCTGGACCGCAGCGCCGACACCCTGTCCGGCGGTGAAGCCCAGCGCATTCGCCTGGCCAGCCAGATCGGCGCCGGCCTGGTGGGCGTGATGTACATCCTCGACGAACCGTCCATCGGCCTGCACCAGCGCGATAACGACCGCCTGCTCGGCACCCTCAAGCACCTGCGGGACATCGGCAACACGGTGATCGTGGTCGAGCACGACGAGGACGCGATCCGCCTGGCCGACTATGTGGTGGATATCGGCCCCGGTGCCGGCGTGCATGGCGGCAGCATTGTCGCCCAGGGCACCGCGGCCGAGGTCATGGCGCACCCGGACTCGCTGACTGGCAAGTACCTGTCGGGGCGGGTGAAGATCGAGGTGCCGGCCAAGCGCACGCCGCGCAACAAGAAGCTGTCGCTGACCCTCAAGGGCGCCCGCGGCAACAACCTGCGCAATGTCGACCTTGAAATCCCGATCGGCCTGCTGACCTGCGTGACCGGTGTGTCCGGCTCGGGCAAGTCGACCCTGATCAACAACACCCTGTTCCCCTCAGTGCGACCGCACTCAACGGCGCCACGACCCTGGAAGCGGCGGCCCACGACAGCATCAACGGCCTGCAGCACCTGGACAAGGTGGTGGATATCGACCAGAGCCCGATCGGCCGTACCCCGCGTTCGAACCCGGCGACCTATACCGGCCTGTTCACGCCGATCCGTGAACTGTTCTCCGGTGTGCCGGAGGCCCGTTCCCGGGGCTATGGTCCGGGGCGCTTCTCGTTCAACGTGAAGGGCGGCCGTTGCGAAGCCTGCCAGGGCGATGGCCTGATCAAGGTGGAGATGCACTTCCTGCCGGATATCTATGTGCCGTGCGACGTGTGCAAGAGCAAGCGCTACAACCGCGAAACCCTGGAGATCAAGTACAAGGGCAAGAGCATCCACGAAGTGCTGGAGATGACCATCGAGGAAGCGCGGGAGTTCTTCGATGCCGTACCGGCACTGGCGCGCAAGCTGCAGACACTGATGGATGTGGGGCTTTCCTACATCAAGCTGGGGCAGTCGGCGACCACCCTGTCCGGTGGCGAGGCGCAACGGGTCAAGTTGTCCCGCGAGCTGTCCAAGCGCGATACCGGCAAGACCCTGTATATCCTCGACGAGCCGACTACCGGCCTGCACTTCGCGGATATCCAGCAGTTGCTGGACGTACTGCACCGCCTGCGTGACCACGGCAACACCGTGGTGGTGATCGAGCACAACCTGGATGTGATCAAGACCGCCGACTGGCTGGTGGACCTGGGACCCGAGGGCGGCTCCAAGGGCGGCCAGATCATCGCGGTGGGTACGCCGGAGCAGGTAGCCGAGATGCCGCAGTCGCATACCGGGCATTACCTGAAGCCGTTGCTGATTCGCGATCGGGCGTAATCAACGGGAATGAAAAGCCCCTGTCATCGTGTGATGGCAGGGACTTTTTGGTGAGCGTTGAGGACGCTTTCGCCGGCAAGCCTGGCTCCTACAGGGGGCGGTGTATCCGATATCGCGGCACGACGCGATCCTGCAGGAGCCTGGCTGGCCGGCGAACCGCTGCATGGCACCGGCCATTCACCTCAGCACTGCGACTGCAGGTAATTCTCCAGGCCAATGGACTTGATCAACCCCAGCTGTTTTTCCAGCCAGTAGGTGTGATCTTCCTCGGTATCGGCCAGTTGCTGACGCAGGATATCGCGGGAGACGTAGTCCTTGTGCTGCTCGCAGAGCTCGATGCCCTTGCACAGCGCGGCACGCACCTTGTACTCCAGGCGCAGGTCGGCCTCGAACATCTCGGGCACAGTGGTACCAATGTCGAGATCATCCGGCCGCATGCGCGGTGTGCCTTCGAGCATCAGGATCCGGCGGATCAGTGCATCGGCGTGCTGAGCCTCTTCCTCACTTTCGTGATTCATGCGCTCGTAGAGCTTGCTGAAGCCCCAGTCCTCATACATCCGCGAATGGATCAGATATTGGTCACGGGCTGCCAGTTCGCCGGTCAGCAACGTGTTGAGGTAATCGATTACGTCCGGGTGACCTTGCATCGCCCTACATCTCCCTGCCTGAAAGTCTGTATTTTGAACCAAGCTGACCGGAAGGTCACGGCAAAAACAGCAGAAAAGTGAGAAATAGCAGAGAAAAACCATCGATTTGAAGCGAAAAACCGCCCAATTGAGGGCGGTTCTGCTTCTCGTTTAGACTTACTTCAGCACTACTCCCAACGCTTTCGCGACACCTTCACCATAAGCCGGGTCGGCCTTGAAGAAATACTGCAGTTGGCGCTGCACCACGTCATCGGACACACCGGCCATCGCACCGGCGATGTTGCTGATCAACAGCGCCTTCTGTTCGTCGTTCATCAACCGGAACAGCGCACCGGCATGGCTGAAGTAGTCGGTATCTTCGCGATGATCGTAGCGATCTGCGGCACCACTCAGGGCCAGTGCCGGCTCAGCGTAGCGAGGAGCCTGTTTCGGCGCATCGGCGTAGCTGTTGGGCTCGTAGTTCGGCGCGGCACCGCCGTTGCTGCCAAAGGCCATGGCACCGTCGCGCTGGTAGCTGTTGACCGGACTGCGTGGCGCGTTCACCGGCAGTTGCTGGTGGTTGGTACCGACGCGATAGCGGTGGGCATCGGCGTAGGCGAATACGCGGCCTTGCAGCATGCGGTCTGGCGACAGGCCGACACCCGGGACCATATTGCTTGGACCGAAGGCCGCCTGCTCGACTTCAGCGAAGTAGTTCAGCGGGTTGCGGTTCAGTTCCAGCTCACCGACTTCGATCAACGGGAACTCCTTCTGCGACCAGGTCTTGGTCACGTCGAACGGGTTCTCGTAGTGTGCCGCCGCCTGGGCCTCGGTCATGACCTGGATGCACACGCGCCATTTCGGGAAATCGCCACGCTCGATGGCGTTGAACAGGTCACGCTGGGCATAATCCGGATCGGTACCTGCCAGGCGTGCCGCCTCGGCCGGCGCCAGGTTCTTGATGCCCTGCTTGGTCTTGTAGTGCCATTTCACCCAGTGACGCTCGCCCTTGGCGTTGATCAGGCTGTAGGTGTGGCTGCCAAAACCGTGCATGTGGCGGTAGCCATCCGGAATCCCGCGATCGGAGAACAGGATGGTGATCTGGTGCAATGCCTCAGGCGAGTGCGACCAGAAGTCCCACATCATCTGCGCGCTTTTCAGGTTGCTTTGCGGCAGGCGTTTCTGAGTGTGGATGAAATCTGGAAACTTCAGCGGGTCGCGAATGAAGAACACCGGCGTGTTGTTGCCGACGATGTCCCAGTTGCCTTCCTCGGTGTAGAACTTCAGGGCGAAACCCCGTGGATCGCGCTCGGTATCGGCCGAGCCACGCTCGCCACCGACGGTGGAGAAACGCAGGAAGGTCTCGGTCTTCTTGCCGATCGCCTCGAACAGCTTGGCGCTGGTGTACTGGGTGATGTCCCTGGTAACGGTGAAGGTACCGTAGGCACCCGAACCCTTGGCGTGTACGCGACGCTCAGGGATGTTCTCACGGTTGAAGTGGGCAAGCTTCTCGATCAGGTGAAAGTCGTCGAGCAGCAGCGGGCCACGCGGGCCGGCGGAACGGGAATTCTGGTTATCTGCGACGGGAGCGCCGCTGGCGGTCGTCAGCGTTTTGTTCTGGCTCATACTCATCCTTCCTCTCTGGGTCTTGGTGCTGCCGGCTAATCGGCTGAGGGGAAGTATTGACCATGAAGGTTACAGGAACAAATGCATTAATCCATCAAAGGCAATAGTTAACAACTATTAACAACCTGTGCCTTTATAGCAGGCACAAAAAACCGGGCACTGGGCCCGGTTTTCTGTTTCAGACTGACGTCTTACTCGGCAGATACAGCATCGCCAGCAGTAGCACGATCAACCAACTCGACGTACGCCATAGGAGCGTTGTCGCCAGCGCGGAAACCGCACTTCAGGATGCGCAGGTAGCCACCCTGACGGGTAGCGTAACGCTTGCCCAGGTCGTTGAAGAGCTTACCAACGATAGCTTTCGAACGAGTACGGTCGAAAGCCAGACGGCGGTTAGCAACGCTGTCTACTTTAGCCAGGGTGATCAGCGGCTCGGCAACGCGGCGCAGTTCCTTGGCTTTTGGCAGAGTGGTTTTGATCAGCTCGTGCTCGAACAGCGACACAGCCATGTTTTGGAACATGGCTTTGCGGTGCGAGCTGGTGCGGCTCAGGTGACGTCCACTTTTACGATGACGCATGGTTCATTCCTTACCAAACACTACGTTCGGTGATTACGACGATCAGGCAGTCGCCTTGTCGTCCTTCTTAAGACTTGCAGGCGGCCAGTTATCGAGGCGCATGCCGAGGGACAGACCGCGGGAGGCCAGAACATCCTTGATTTCGGTCAAGGATTTCTTGCCCAGGTTCGGAGTCTTCAACAGCTCTACTTCGGTACGCTGAATCAGGTCGCCGATGTAGTAGATGTTTTCCGCCTTAAGGCAGTTAGCCGAACGTACAGTCAGTTCCAGATCGTCAACCGGGCGAAGCAGGATCGGATCGATCTCGTCTTCCTGCTCGACAACCACTGGCTCACTGTCACCCTTGAGGTCGACGAACGCAGCCAACTGCTGTTGCAGGATGGTTGCAGCACGACGGATAGCCTCTTCAGGATCCAGGGTACCGTTGGTTTCCAGATCAATAACCAGTTTGTCCAGGTTGGTACGCTGTTCGACACGGGCGTTTTCCACCACGTAGGCGATACGGCGAACCGGGCTGAACGAAGAGTCGAGCTGCAAGCGACCGATGCTGCGGCTTTCGTCTTCATCGCTCTGACGCGAGTCTGCTGGTTCATAGCCACGGCCACGAGCTACGGTGAGCTTCATGTTCAAGGCGCCATTGGACGCCAGGTTGGCGATTACGTGATCGGGGTTAACGATCTCGACATCATGATCCAGCTGAATATCGGCAGCGGTAACCACCCCCGAACCCTTCTTCGACAAGGTCAGCGTAACTTCGTCACGGCCGTGCAGCTTGATAGCCAGACCTTTAAGGTTCAACAGGATTTCAATGACATCTTCCTGTACACCTTCGATGGCGCTGTACTCGTGGAGCACACCGTCAATCTCGGCCTCGACTACTGCACAGCCTGGCATTGAGGACAACAGGATGCGGCGCAGCGCGTTGCCCAGGGTGTGGCCAAAACCACGCTCGAGAGGCTCGAGAGTGATCTTAGCGCGGGTTGGACTGACAACCTGCACGTCGATGTGACGGGGTGTCAGGAACTCATTTACCGAAATCTGCATGGATGCACCTATTTTCTAGCCCTTACTTGGAGTAGAGCTCGACAATCAGGCTTTCGTTGATGTCGGCGGAGAGGTCACTGCGAGCAGGAACGCTTTTGAAAACGCCCGACTTCTTGTCAGTGTCCACATCTACCCATTCTACGCGGCCACGCTGAGCACACAGTTCCAGGGCCTGGACGATACGCAGTTGGTTCTTCGCCTTTTCGCGAACAGCAACCACGTCACCAGCACGAACCTGGTAGGACGGAACGTTTACGGTCTTGCCGTTAACGCTGATGGACTTGTGCGATACCAGCTGACGCGATTCGGCACGAGTCGAGCCGAAGCCCATGCGGTATACGACGTTGTCCAGACGGCACTCGAGCAGTTGCAGCAGGTTTTCACCGGTTGCACCTTTCTTGCCAGCAGCTTGCTTATAGTAGCCGCTGAACTGACGCTCGAGTACGCCGTAGATACGACGAACTTTTTGCTTCTCACGCAGCTGGGTGCCGTAGTCGGACTGACGACCGCGACGCTGGCCGTGGATACCAGGAGCTGCTTCGATGTTGCACTTGGATTCGATAGCGCGCACGCCGCTCTTCAGGAAGAGGTCGGTGCCTTCGCGACGAGCCAATTTGCATTTTGGACCAATGTAACGAGCCATTCTTTACAATCTCCTGGATTACACGCGGCGCTTCTTCGGCGGACGGCACCCGTTGTGCGGGATTGGCGTCACGTCGGTGATGCTGGCGATCTTATAGCCACAGCCGTTCAGAGCACGGACAGCGGACTCACGACCTGGACCCGGGCCCTTGACGTTGACGTCGAGGTTCTTCAGGCCATATTCCAGCGCAGCTTGGCCAGCACGTTCAGCGGCAACCTGGGCAGCGAACGGGGTGGACTTACGGGAACCGCGGAAACCCGAACCGCCGGAGGTAGCCCAGGACAGAGCATTACCTTGACGATCGGTGATGGTCACGATGGTGTTGTTGAAAGACGCGTGGATGTGGGCGATGCCATCAACCACTGTCTTTTTAATTTTCTTACGAGGACGAGCAGCAGGTTTTGCCATGACTAAATTCCTGTCGATTCGCTGGTGCGATTACTTGCGGATCGGCTTACGCGGACCTTTGCGAGTACGCGCGTTGGTCTTGGTACGCTGACCGCGCACTGGCAGACCTTTACGATGACGCAGACCGCGGTAGCAGCCCAGGTCCATCAAGCGCTTGATTTTCATGTTGATTTCGCGACGCAGGTCACCTTCAGTGGTGAACTTCGCCACTTCGCCACGCAGCTGTTCAATCTGCTCGTCGCTCAGATCCTTGATCTTCGCGGCTGGGTTGACCCCAGTCACTGCACAGATCTGCTGTGCAGTAGTGCGACCAACACCATAGATGTAGGTCAGCGAGATAACAGTGTGCTTGTTATCTGGAATGTTAACGCCTGCAATACGGGCCATTCAGTGGGACTCCAATTGACAGCTACCTACGCCCCGGAAGCCAAGAAATAGGGCGCGAGATAATATCGCTGTAATAACAAATAATCAACCCAGCAGCGCACTAGCTGCTGGGCTTCAAGCAGATCACACTCAGCCTTGGCGCTGTTTGTGACGCGGTTCCGCGCTGCAAATTACTCGAACCACACCTTCGCGGCGAATAATCTTGCAGTTACGGCACAGCTTTTTCACCGATGCACGAACTTTCATCACCAACTCCTCGAACCTTATGGGTGCTTCAGCGCAGCATGCCGCTGCCGTAGCCCTTCAGGTTGGCTTTCTTCATCAGGGATTCGTACTGGTGCGAAACGAGGTGAGATTGCACTTGGGACATGAAGTCCATCACAACCACGACCACGATCAGCAACGAGGTCCCGCCAAGGTAGAACGGAACGTTTGCTGCAACCACCAGAAACTGGGGCAACAGGCACACGGCCGTCATATATAGAGCACCGAACATGGTCAAACGGGTCAGAACGCCATCAATGTAGCGTGCCGACTGCTCGCCTGGACGGATACCCGGAATAAAGGCACCGGACTTCTTCAGGTTTTCCGCTACGTCTTTCGGATTGAACATCAACGCCGTATAGAAGAAGCAGAAGAAAATAATCCCTGCACTAAACAGCAGAATATTCAACGGCTGACCAGGAGCGATCGACTGCGAGATGTCCTGCAACCAGCCCATACCTTCAGACTGACCGAACCAGGCACCCAACGAAGCCGGAAACAGCAAGATGCTGCTCGCGAAGATAGCTGGAATCACACCGGCCATATTCACTTTCAGCGGCAAGTGGCTGGTCTGCGCAGCGAAGACCTTGCGGCCCTGCTGACGCTTGGCGTAGTGAACAGCAATACGACGCTGGCCACGCTCAATGAACACCACGAAACCGATAATCGCTACTGCCAGCAAACCGATGGCAACCAGGGCGAAAATGTTGATATCACCCTGACGCGCAGACTCGAAAGACTGCCCGATCGCTCTCGGAAGACCGGCGACGATACCCGAAAAAATCAGCATCGAGATACCGTTGCCAACACCGCGCTCCGTAATCTGCTCACCCAGCCACATCATGAACATCGCGCCAGCCACGAACGTGGACACCGCGACGAAATGGAAGCCGAAATCAGCAGAAAAAGCTACGCCCTGACCAGCCAGGCCAATGGACATGCCAATGGCTTGAACAAGGGCCAGGACGACGGTGCCATAGCGGGTGTACT
This sequence comes from Pseudomonas sp. Tof1, assembly GCF_055390395.1. Lineage (NCBI taxonomy): Bacteria > Pseudomonadati > Pseudomonadota > Gammaproteobacteria > Pseudomonadales > Pseudomonadaceae > Pseudomonas > Pseudomonas sp. Tof1. The sequence goes on from NZ_AP024344.1 coordinate 6,269,087, forward strand.
GGCTGATCTTGCGACGACCAGCCTCACCTTCCTTCTTCAACTGCTCCAGCTGCGGGCTGATAGCGGTCATCAGTTGCATGATGATCGATGCCGAAATGTACGGCATGATCCCCAGTGCAAAGATACTCATCCGCTCCAGCGCGCCGCCGGAAAACATGTTGAACAAGCTAAGAATGGTCCCCTCATTCTGTCGAAACAGGTCCGCCAGCCGGTCCGGGTTGATACCTGGAACTGGGATGTGCGCACCTATCCGGTAGACGATAATCGCCAGGAACAGGAAACGCAGACGAGCCCAGAGCTCGGATAACCCGCCTTTGCTGAGCGCTGAGAGAGCACCTTGCTTAGCCATTTATTCCTCGAACTTGCCGCCAGCTGCTTCGATAGCCGCACGCGCACCCTTGGTGGCGGCGATGCCCTTGATAGTTACAGCGCGAGTCACTTCGCCCGACAGCATGATTTTCACACGCTGTACGTTCTGGTTGATCACGTTGGCATCTTTCAGGGACTGCACGGTTACGACGTCGCCTTCCACCTTGGCCAGCTCGGACAGACGCACTTCTGCGCGGTCCATGGCTTTCAGGGAAACGAAGCCGAACTTCGGCAGGCGACGATGCAGCGGCTGTTGACCGCCTTCAAAGCCTGGAGCGATGGTGCCACCGGAACGGGAGGTCTGACCTTTGTGGCCACGGCCACCAGTCTTACCCAAACCGCTACCGATACCACGGCCCGGACGATGCTTTTCGCGACGGGAACCCGGCGCTGGACTCAGATCATTGAGTTTCATCGATTAACCCTCGACACGCAGCATGTAGTAAGCCTTGTTGATCATCCCGCGGTTCTCGGGAGTATCCTGGACTTCTACAGTGTGACCGATGCGACGCAGACCCAGACCCTTCACGCACAGTTTGTGGCTAGGGATGCGGCCGTTGGTGCTTTTGATCAGCGTTACTTTTACGGTTGCCATGATCACAGGATCTCCGCTGCAGTTTTGCCGCGCTTGGCAGCAATGGACTCAGGGGACTGCATGGCTTTCAGACCTTTGAAAGTGGCGTGAACCACGTTTACCGGGTTGGTCGAGCCGTAGCACTTGGCCAGAACGTTCTGAACGCCAGCAACTTCGAGGACAGCACGCATAGCGCCGCCAGCGATGATACCGGTACCTTCAGATGCAGGCTGCATGTAGACCTTCGAAGCGCCGTGGGCGGACTTCGTGGCGTACTGCAGAGTGGTGCCGTTCAGGTCCACCTGGATCATGTTGCGGCGAGCCGCTTCCATGGCCTTCTGGATCGCAGCAGGCACTTCACGGGACTTGCCACGGCCGAAGCCTACACGGCCCTTACCATCACCTACCACGGTCAACGCGGTGAAAGTGAAGATACGGCCACCTTTTACGGTTTTGGCTACGCGGTTAACTTGAACCAGCTTCTCGATGTAGCCTTCGTCGCGCTTTTGGTCGTTATTGGACATAACTTAGAACTCCAGCCCAGCTTCACGAGCAGCCTCAGCCAGCGCCTTGACGCGGCCGTGGTACTTGAAGCCAGAGCGGTCGAAAGCCACCTGCGAGACGCCTGCGGCTTTAGCACGCGAAGCGACCAGCTGGCCAACCTTAGTGGCCGCGTCGATGTTGCCGGTGGCACCATCACGCAGTTCTTTATCCAAAGTCGAGGCGCTGGCCAGGACCTTGTTGCCGTCGGCCGAAATGACCTGGGCGTAGATGTGCTGCGAAGAGCGGAACACGCAGAGACGCACGACTTCGAGTTCGTGCATTTTCAGGCGTGCTTTGCGAGCGCGACGCAGTCGAGTAACTTTTTTGTCGGTCATTTGCTATGCCCTACTTCTTCTTGGCTTCTTTACGACGGACGACTTCGTCCGCGTAGCGCACACCTTTACCTTTGTAAGGCTCTGGTGGACGGAAGTCGCGGATCTCGGCGGCCACCTGACCTACCAGCTGCTTGTCGATACCCTTGATCAGGATGTCGGTCTGGCTAGGCGTTTCAGCGGTGATGCCTTCCGGCAGTTCGTAATCCACTGGGTGCGAGAAGCCAAGGGCCAGGTTCAGGACCGAACCTTTTGCTTGTGCCTTGTAACCAACACCGACCAGCTGGAGCTTGCGCTCGAAGCCTTGGCTAACGCCCTGGACCATGTTGTTGACCAACGCACGCGTGGTACCAGCCATTGCGCGAGTCTGCTGGTCGCCGTTGCGAGCGGCGAAACGCAGCTCACCAGCTTCCTGGACGATCTCGACGGACGAATGGACATTCAGTTCGAGAGTGCCCTTGGCACCCTTCACCGAAAGCTGTTGGCCGGCGAATTTGACTTCGACACCAGCTGGCAGCTTAACGGGGTTCTTAGCGACGCGAGACATGCTTATCCCCCCTTAGAACACTGTGCAAAGAACTTCGCCGCCGACACCGGCAGCGCGCGCAGCACGATCAGTCATCACACCCTTGTTGGTGGAGACGATAGACACGCCCAGACCGCCACGTACTTTCGGCAGTTCTTCGACGGACTTGTACTGACGCAGGCCTGGACGGCTAACGCGCTTCACTTCCTCGATGACCGGACGGCCTTCGAAGTACTTCAGCTCGATGGACAGCGACGGCTTGGCGTCGGTGGTTACCTGAAAACCCGCAATGTAACCTTCGTCCTTCAGGACTTTTGCTACAGCCACCTTCAGCGTGGAAGACGGCATGCTTACGACGGACTTTTCAGCCATCTGGGCATTACGGATTCGAGTTAGCATGTCCGCTAACGGGTCCTGCATACTCATGGGCTAGATGCTCCTGATACAAAAAAAATGAGCCTTGCGGCTGCAACTGTCGCCGAGCTGCTCCACACGTAAAAAGTGCAGGCTCAGGCGAGCCGGTCATTCTAGACATACGCCAGAAATGAATCAAGCCCCAAAAGGGGCTTGATTCAGACTCCAGGTCACCACCGGTCAGGATCTTGCGAGCCCGACCAGGGCGACTGAGGAAGTGCGGCTTACCAGCTGGCTTTGACCAGACCTGGTACGTCACCACGCATGGCGGCTTCACGCAGCTTGTTACGGCCCAGGCCGAACTTGCGGTAAACGCCGTGCGGACGACCAGTCAGGCGGCAGCGGTTACGCAGGCGCGAGGCGCTGGCGTCACGTGGCTGCTTCTGCAGGGCGATCGAAGCTTCCCAACGTGCTTCTGGACTTGCGTTCAGGTCGACGATGATAGCTTTGAGCGCTGCACGCTTGGTGGCGTACTTGGCAACGGTGAGCTGACGCTTCAGCTCACGGTTCTTCATGCTCTTCTTGGCCATTTTCCTACTCCAATCAGTTGCGGAACGGGAATTTGAAAGCACGCAGCAGGGCGCGACCTTCTTCATCCGTCTTGGCAGTGGTGGTCAGGGTAATGTCCAGACCGCGGAGAGCATCGATCTTGTCGTAGTCGATTTCCGGGAAGATGATCTGCTCTTTCACGCCCATGCTGTAGTTGCCACGACCGTCGAAGGACTTGGCATTCAGGCCGCGGAAGTCGCGAACCCGAGGCAGGGAGATCGACAGCAGACGATCCAGGAACTCATACATACGATCGCGACGCAGGGTCACCTTGACACCGATCGGCCAACCTTCGCGGACTTTGAAGCCTGCGATGGATTTGCGAGCGTGAGTCACGACGACCTTCTGGCCGGTGATCTTTTCCAGGTCAGCAACAGCGTGCTCGATGACTTTCTTGTCGCCGATCGCTTCGCCCAGACCCATGTTCAGGGTGATTTTGGTAATGCGCGGGACTTCCATCACGTTCACCAGCTTAAGTTCTTCCTTAAGCTTGGGAGCGATTTCGTTCCGGTAAATCTCTTTCAGTCGTGCCATGGTCTTCTACCTAGCAGTGTTCAAGCATCAACCGCTTTTTGGGTCGACTTGAAGACACGAATTTTTTTGCCGTCTTCTACTTTGAAACCAACGCGGTCAGCCTTGTTGGTTTCGCTGTTGAAAATGGCGACGTTGGAAGCGTGCAGTGGCGCTTCTTTCTCGACGATACCGCCCTGTACGCCCGACATCGGGTTAGGCTTGGTATGACGCTTGACCAGGTTCAGGCCACCGACGACCAGACGGTCGTCAGCCAGAACCTTAAGCACCTTACCGCGCTTGCCTTTGTCTTTGCCGGCGATCACGATGATCTCGTCGTCACGACGAATCTTTTGCATGTCGGATCTCCTTACAGCACTTCTGGGGCGAGCGAGACGATCTTCATGAACTTCTCAGAGCGAAGTTCACGGGTCACTGGCCCAAAGATACGGGTGCCGATCGGCTCTTGCTTGTTGTTCAGCAGAACAGCAGCGTTGCCATCAAAGCGGATAATCGAGCCATCAGCACGGCGAACGCCGTGACGGGTGCGGACTACAACAGCAGTCATCACCTGGCCTTTTTTCACCTTACCGCGAGGAATTGCTTCCTTCACGGTAACTTTGATGATGTCACCGATAGCTGCGTAACGACGATGGGAGCCACCAAGCACCTTGATGCACATAACGCGACGAGCGCCGCTGTTATCGGCCACATCGAGCATGGATTGAGTCTGAATCATATAATTTCTCCGACCCCTAGCCCTTAGACTTCCACAGCGCGTTCGATAACCTCGACCAGCGCCCAAGACTTGGTCTTGGCCAGCGGACGGGTCTCACGGATGGAGACCTTGTCGCCGATGTGGCACTGGTTGGTTTCGTCGTGCGCGTGCAGCTTAGTCGAACGCTTAACGTATTTACCGTAGATCGGGTGCTTGACGCGACGCTCGATCAGAACGGTGATGGTCTTGTCCATTTTGTCGCTGACAACACGGCCAGTCAGCGTACGGACGGTCTTTTCGGCTTCAGCCATGATCACTTACCTGCCTGCTGGTTGAGCACAGTTTTCACACGAGCGATATCGCGCTTAACTTGCGAGAGCAGGTGAGACTGCCCCAACTGGCCAGTTGCTTTCTGCATGCGCAGATTGAACTGGTCGCGCAGCAGGCCGAGCAGTTGCTCGTTCAGCTGCTGTGCGGATTTTTCACGAAGTTCATTCGCTTTCATCACATCACCGTCCGTTTAACAAAGGAGGTGGCGAGAGGCAGCTTTGCAGCAGCCAGGGCGAAAGCCTCACGCGCCAGCTCTTCAGAAACACCCTCGATTTCATACAGGACCTTGCCTGGCTGAATCTGGGCAACCCAGTACTCGACGTTACCCTTACCTTTACCCATACGAACTTCGAGGGGCTTCTTGGAGATAGGCTTGTCCGGGAATACACGGATCCAGATCTTGCCGCCACGTTTTACGTGACGGGTCAGGGCACGACGTGCCGACTCGATCTGACGGGCGGTGAGACGACCGCGAGCAACAGACTTCAGCGCGAACTCGCCGAAGCTGACTTTGCTACCGCGCAGTGCCAGACCACGGTTGTGGCCGGTCATCTGCTTGCGGAACTTCGTACGCTTTGGTTGCAACATTTGGCGTACCCCTTACTTGGCAGCTTTTTTACGAGGCGCTGGTGCTTGCGGCTTCAGCTCTTCCTGGCGACCACCAATTACTTCGCCCTTGAAGATCCAAACCTTGACACCGATCACACCGTAGGTGGTGTGAGCTTCGTAGGTGGCATAGTCGATATCGGCACGCAGGGTGTGCAGTGGCACACGACCTTCGCGATACCATTCAGTACGTGCGATCTCAGCACCGCCGAGACGACCGCTCACCTGGATCTTGATGCCCTTGGCACCAATGCGCATGGCGTTCTGTACGGCGCGCTTCATGGCACGACGGAACATGACGCGACGCTCCAGCTGCTGAGCTACGCTCTGCGCAACCAGCATACCGTCGAGCTCCGGCTTGCGGATCTCTTCGATATTGATGTGCACAGGCACACCCATTTGCTTGGTCAGGTCCTGACGCAGTTTTTCAACATCTTCACCTTTCTTCCCGATAACGATACCTGGACGAGCGGTGTGGATGGTGATGCGTGCGGTTTGGGCCGGACGATGGATATCGATACGGCTTACGGACGCGCTTTTTAGTTTGTCCTGGAGGTACTCACGCACGTTCAGATCTGCAAGCAGATAGTCCGCGTAAGTGCGACCGTCTGCGTACCAGACGGAGGTGTGCTCCTTGACGATTCCCAGGCGAATGCCAATGGGATGTACTTTCTGACCCATCTCTTCGACTCCGTTACTTGTCAGCAACCTTGACAGTGATATGGCAAGACCGCTTGACGATGCGATCAGCACGGCCCTTGGCACGTGGCATGATGCGCTTCAGCGAACGCCCTTCGTTGACGAAAACGGTGCTGACCTTCAGGTCATCAACGTCAGCGCCTTCGTTATGCTCGGCGTTGGCTACGGCCGACTCCAGCACTTTTTTCATGATCTCGGCGGCTTTCTTACTGCTGAAAGCCAGCAGGTTGAGCGCATCGCCCACCTTCTTCCCGCGGATCTGGTCGGCGACCAAGCGGGCTTTCTGGGCGGAGATTCGAGCGCCCGACAACTTAGCGGCTACTTCCATTTCCTAACCCCTTAACGCTTGGCTTTCTTGTCGGCCACGTGACCACGATAGGTACGGGTGCCGGCAAATTCGCCCAGTTTGTGACCGACCATGTCTTCGTTCACCAGAACTGGGACATGCTGACGACCGTTATGCACAGCGATGGTCAGACCGACCATTTGTGGCAGGATCATGGAACGGCGCGACCAGGTCTTAACTGGTTTGCGATCGTTCTTCTCCGCCGCCACTTCGATCTTCTTCAGTAGGTGAAGATCGATAAAAGGACCTTTTTTCAGAGAACGTGGCACTGTCGTATCCCTCTATTTACTTGCGACGACGGACGATCATGTTGTCGGTACGCTTATTACCACGAGTCTTCGCGCCCTTAGTCGGGAAGCCCCATGGCGATACCGGATGACGACCACCGGAGGTACGACCTTCACCACCACCATGTGGGTGGTCAACCGGGTTCATGGCAACACCACGAACGGTTGGGCGAACGCCACGCCAGCGTTTGGCACCGGCTTTACCCAGGGAACGCAGGCTGTGCTCGGAGTTCGAGACTTCGCCCAGCGTTGCACGGCATTCCGACAGCACTTTACGCATTTCGCCGGAACGCAGACGCAGGGTAACGTACACGCCTTCACGAGCGATCAGCTGAGCCGAAGCACCAGCGGAACGAGCGATCTGTGCACCCTTGCCTGGTTTCAGTTCGATACCGTGTACGGTCGAACCCACTGGGATGTTGCGCAGCTGCAGGGTGTTGCCCGGCTTGATTGGAGCCAGAGCGCCTGCGATCAGCTGGTCGCCAGCACTCACGCCTTTAGGGGCGATGATGTAGCGACGCTCGCCGTCTGCGTACAGCAGCAGAGCGATGTGAGCAGTACGGTTTGGATCGTATTCGATACGCTCGACAGTGGCAGCGATGCCATCTTTGTCGTTGCGACGGAAGTCGACCAGACGGTAATGCTGCTTATGACCACCACCTACGTGACGAGTAGTGATGCGGCCATTGTTGTTACGACCACCAGACTTCGATTTTTTCTCGAGCAGCGGTGCGTGAGGAGCGCCTTTGTGCAGCTCCTGGTTGACCACCTTGACCACAAAACGGCGGCCAGGGGAAGTCGGTTTGCATTTAACGATTGCCATGATGCACCCCTTCCTTACTCAGCACTGCTGCTGAAATCGAGATCTTGGCCTGGCTGAAGGGAGATAACTGCCTTCTTCCAGTCATTACGCTTGCCCAGACCGCGAGCGGTACGCTTGCTCTTACCCAGAACGTTCAGGGTAGTCACGCGCTCTACTTTCACGCTGAACAGGCTTTCGACGGCCTTCTTGATTTCCAGCTTGGTTGCGTCGGTCGCAACCTTGAAAACGAACTGGCCTTTCTTGTCTGCCAGAACCGTAGCCTTCTCGGAAACGTGCGGGCCAAGCAGAACTTTAAATACGCGTTCCTGGTTCATCCCAGCAGCTCCTCGAATTTCTTCACGGCCGACACGGTGATCAACACCTTGTCGTATGCGATCAGACTGACCGGATCGGAACCCTGCACGTCACGAACGTCGACGTGTGGCAGGTTGCGAGCAGCCAGGTACAGGTTCTGGTCAACAGCGTCAGACACGATCAGAACGTCGGTCAGGCTCAGGCCAGTCAGTTTGCTTAGCAGGTCTTTGGTTTTCGGGGTTTCAACAGCGAAATCCTGAACAACGACCAGACGATCAGTACGCACCAGCTCAGCAAGGATGGAGCGCAGGGCTGCGCGATACATCTTCTTGTTCAGCTTCTGGGAGTGATCCTGAGGACGAGCTGCGAAAGTGGTACCACCGCCACGCCAGATTGGGCTACGGATAGTACCGGCACGAGCACGGCCAGTACCTTTCTGACGCCATGGGCGCTTGCCGCCACCGGAAACGTCGGAACGGGTCTTCTGCTGCTTGCTACCTTGACGGCCGCCAGCCATGTAGGCCACGACTGCTTGGTGAACCAGCGTCTCGTTGAATTCGCCGCCAAATGTCAGTTCGGAAACTTCGATCGCTTGAGCGCCATTTACATTTAATTGCATGTCAGCTTCCCCTTAACCGCGAGCCTTGGCTGCTGGACGTACAACCACGTTGCCGCCAGTAGCGCCAGGAACAGCGCCCTTGACCAACAACAGATTGCGTTCAGCGTCCACGCGCACTACTTCCAGGGACTGCACGGTCACGCGCTCAGCGCCCATGTGACCGGACATTTTCTTGCCCTTGAATACACGACCAGGAGTCTGGCACTGGCCGATAGAGCCTGGAACGCGGTGGGATACGGAGTTACCGTGGGTGTTATCTTGCCCGCGGAAATTCCAACGCTTGATCGTACCGGCGAAGCCTTTACCCTTGGACTGACCGGTTACATCAACCAGTTGGCCAGCGGCGAAGATTTCAGCATTGATCAGATCGCCAGCCTTGTATTCGCCTTCTTCAAGACGGAACTCCAGGACGGTGCGACCAGCGGCAACGTTCGCCTTGGCGAAGTGGCCCGCTTGAGCTGCTGTAACACGCGAAGCGCGACGCTCGCCGACAGTGACTTGCACTGCACGGTAGCCATCGGTTTCTTCAGTTTTGAACTGGGTGACGCGATTCGGCTCGATCTCGATGACCGTGACCGGAATGGAGACACCTTCTTCGGTGAAAATACGGGTCATACCGCATTTACGACCGACTACACCAATAGTCATGTTGTAAACCTCATGAGTGTACGGGGCTTTCACCCGCTATGGCCGCCCATTTCAGAGCGTTACACGACCAAGACCTGAGTCTTAGCCGAGGCTGATCTGCACTTCCACGCCTGCCGCAAGATCGAGCTTCATAAGAGCGTCAACGGTTTTATCCGTTGGCTGGACGATGTCCAGGACGCGCTTGTGAGTACGGATCTCGTACTGGTCACGCGCGTCTTTGTTGACGTGCGGGGAGACCAGAACGGTGAACCGCTCTTTACGAGTAGGCAGTGGAATTGGACCACGCACTTGAGCACCAGTACGTTTCGCGGTTTCCACGATTTCCTGGGTGGATTGGTCGATCAGGCGATGGTCAAAAGCCTTCAACCTGATACGGATTTGCTGATTTTGCATTGGATTTCAGACTCCGGCTGCTATTCCCACCGGGCGCAATACGCCCGTTAAAAGGAGGCGCAATTCTATAGACGCCCCCATAAGGTGTCAACCCAATAAAAAAGCCCCCGCTGAGCGGGGGCTTTTTCAAAGCATCGAAGCTATCTCAAAAGAGAAGCTTACTCGATGATTTTGGCTACAACGCCAGCACCAACGGTACGGCCGCCTTCGCGGATTGCGAAACGCAGACCGTCTTCCATTGCGATGGTTTTGATCAGAGTGACAGTCATCTGGATGTTGTCACCTGGCATTACCATTTCAACGCCTTCTGGCAGTTCGCAGTTACCGGTCACGTCAGTAGTACGGAAGTAGAACTGTGGACGGTAGCCTTTGAAGAACGGAGTGTGACGACCGCCTTCTTCCTTGCTCAGAACGTAAACTTCTGCGGTGAACTTGGTGTGCGGCTTGACCGAACCTGGCTTGACCAGAACCTGGCCACGCTCAACGTCGTCACGCTTGGTACCACGCAGCAGAACGCCGCAGTTCTCGCCAGCACGACCTTCGTCGAGCAGTTTGCGGAACATTTCAACACCGGTGCAGGTGGTGGTGGTGGTGTCACGCAGACCAACGATTTCCAGTGGGTCCTGGACCTTGACGATACCACGCTCGATACGACCGGTAACTACGGTACCGCGACCGGAGATCGAGAACACGTCTTCGATTGGCATCAGGAATGGCTGGTCGATAGCACGAACTGGCTCAGGGATGTAGGCATCCAGAGTTTCTACCAGCTTCTTGACAGCGGTAGTACCCATTTCGTTGTCGTCTTTGCCTTCCAGCGCCATACGAGCCGAACCGATGATGATCGGAGTGTCATCACCTGGGAAGTCGTAGGTGCTCAGCAGGTCGCGAACTTCCATCTCGACCAGTTCCAGCAGCTCAGCGTCGTCAACCAGGTCAGCCTTGTTCAGGAAGACCACGATGTACGGAACGCCTACCTGACGGGACAGCAGGATGTGCTCACGAGTTTGTGGCATCGGACCATCGGCAGCCGAGCAAACCAGGATCGCGCCGTCCATTTGGGCAGCACCGGTGATCATGTTCTTCACGTAGTCAGCGTGACCTGGGCAGTCAACGTGAGCGTAGTGACGAATGTTCGAGTTGTACTCAACGTGCGCGGTGTTGATGGTGATACCGCGAGCTTTCTCTTCTGGAGCGCTGTCGATCTTGTCGAATTCAACGACTGCGGAACCGAAAACTTCGGAGCAAACGCGAGTCAGAGCAGCGGTCAGAGTGGTTTTACCGTGGTCAACGTGACCGATGGTGCCAACGTTGACGTGAGGTAGGGAACGATCAAATTTTTCTTTAGCCACGACAATTAACTCCTTGCCTAAAGGGCTGGATTAGCCTTGTTTTTTAACGAGAGCTTCGACGATGTTCGACGGAGCTTCGGCGTACTTGGAAAACTCCATGGAGTAGCTCGCGCGACCCTGGGACATGGAGCGAACATCGGTCGCATAACCGAACATTTCACCCAGCGGCACTTCAGCGCGGATGACCTTGCCGGAGACCGAGTCTTCCATACCCTGGATCAGACCACGACGACGGTTCAGGTCACCCATCACGTCACCCATGTAGTCTTCAGGGGTTACTACTTCAACCTTCATGATCGGCTCAAGCACGACGCCCTTGCCCTTCTCACGCAGCTGCTTGGTCGCCATGGAGGCAGCCACCTTGAACGCCATCTCGTTAGAGTCGACGTCATGGTAGGAACCATCGAACACGGTAGCCTTCAGGCCGATCAGCGGATAGCCGGCAACAACGCCGTTCTTCATCTGCTCTTCGATACCCTTCTGGATAGCCGGGATGTATTCCTTAGGAACCACACCACCGACGACCTCGTTGGCAAACACCAGACCTTCAGTGATATTGCCTTTTTCATCCACTTCAGCCGGAGCGAAGCGAATCCAGCAATGGCCGAACTGGCCACGGCCACCGGACTGACGAACGAACTTGCCTTCGATCTCGCAGCCAACGGTGATCTTCTCGCGGTACGAAACCTGCGGCTTGCCGATGTTGGCCTCGACGTTGAACTCGCGCTTCATGCGGTCAACGAGGATGTCCAGGTGCAGCTCACCCATACCGGAGATAATGGTCTGGCCGGTTTCTTCGTCGGTCTTGACACGGAACGACGGGTCTTCCTGGGCCAGCTTGCCCAGTGCGATACCCATCTTCTCCTGGTCAGCCTTGGTTTTCGGCTCTACAGCAACCGAAATTACCGGCTCAGGGAAGTCCATACGCTCGAGGATGATCGGCTTGTCGATATCGCACAGAGTGTCACCGGTGGTGACGTCCTTCATACCGATCAGAGCAGCGATGTCGCCCGCACGTACTTCCTTGATTTCGTCACGCTGGTTGGCGTGCATCTGCACCATACGACCAACGCGTTCTTTCTTGCCTTTTACCGAGTTGATGACGGAGTCACCGGAGCTCAGGAAGCCGGAGTAGACGCGAACGAAGGTCAGAGTACCCACGAATGGGTCGGTAGCGATCTTGAACGCCAGAGCCGAGAACGGCTCGTTGTCGTCCGCATGACGCTCGTCGACGATTTCGTTGTCGTCAGTGCTGTCCGGATGAACGCCCTTGATCGCAGGGATCTCGGTCGGAGCCGGCAGATAGTCGATAACGGCGTCGAGAACCAGCGGAACGCCCTTGTTCTTGAACGAGGAGCCGCAGACCGCAGGAACGATCTCGCTCGCCAGGGTACGGGCACGCAGACCAGCCTTGATCTCTTCGACGGTCAAGTCACCTTCTTCAAGGTACTTGTTCATCAGCTCTTCGTTGGCCTCGGCAGCTGCCTCGACCATGTTGTTGCGCCACTCGTTGGCCAGCTCGACCATATCGGCAGGAATCTCTTCCTCGCGATAGGTGGTGCCCTTGTCGTCATCGTTCCAGTAGATGGCTTTCATCTTGATCAGGTCGACCTGACCCTGGAAGTTCTCTTCAGAACCGATCGCCAGCTGAACAGGAACCGGGGTGTGACCCAGGCGGTTCTTGATCTGACCGACAACGCGCAGGAAGTTGGCACCGGCACGGTCCATCTTGTTCACGTAGACAACACGTGGAACACCGTACTTGTTGGCCTGACGCCATACGGTTTCGGACTGAGGCTCAACACCGGAAGTACCGCAGAACACAACGACAGCGCCGTCGAGTACGCGCAGCGAACGCTCTACTTCGATGGTGAAGTCTACGTGGCCGGGGGTGTCGATCACGTTCACACGATAGTTATCGTACTGACCGCGCGAGCCTTTCCAGAAAGTGGTTACGGCAGCGGAGGTAATGGTAATACCCCGCTCCTGCTCCTGCACCATCCAGTCGGTGGTCGCAGCGCCGTCATGAACCTCACCCATCTTGTGGCTGAGGCCTGTGTAGAACAGGATCCGCTCGGTAGTGGTGGTCTTGCCCGCGTCAACGTGGGCACAGATACCAATGTTACGGTAGCGGTTGATTGCAGTAGTACGAGCCATAAAGCCCTCGCAAAATTAGTGACGCTAAAATTAGAAGCGGTAGTGCGAGAAAGCCTTGTTGGCTTCAGCCATACGGTGCACGTCTTCACGCTTCTTAACTGCAGCACCTTTACCTTCGGCAGCGTCCAGCAGTTCGCCAGCCAAACGCAGAGCCATGGACTTCTCGCCGCGCTTGCGGGCGAAGTCTACCAACCAACGCATTGCCAGAGCATTACGGCGCGAAGGACGAACTTCTACCGGAACCTGGTAAGTAGCACCACCAACGCGGCGCGACTTCACTTCGACCAGCGGAGCGATGGCGTCGAGTGCTTTTTCGAAGAGTTCCAGGGGATCGGTACCGGCCTTGCGTGCCTTCACGGTATCCAGAGCACCGTAAACGATACGCTCGGCAACGGCCTTCTTGCCGCTTTCCATTACGTGGTTCATGAACTTGGCGAGAATCTGCGATCCGTACTTAGGATCGTCGAGAATCTCACGTTTGGCTGCTACGCGACGTCTTGGCATGATAAGCCCTCAAACGGTCTTCAGGTTAGCTCGGGACAACGCACCCAAGGGTGCTCATGCCCGACCTTACTCTTATCGACTCAATAAAATTAGAAACTGCAAACGACCAATTACTTCGGACGCTTGGTACCGTACTTCGAACGACCCTGGTTACGGCCTTTAACGCCGGAGGTATCCAGAGAGCCGCGAACGGTGTGGTAACGAACACCTGGCAAGTCTTTTACACGACCGCCACGGATCAGAACCACGCTGTGCTCTTGCAGGTTGTGGCCTTCACCACCGATGTACGAGGAAACCTCGAAACCGTTGGTCAGACGCACACGGCATACTTTACGCAGTGCCGAGTTAGGTTTTTTCGGCGTAGTGGTGTACACACGGGTGCACACGCCACGACGTTGCGGGCAGTTCTGCAGCGCAGGAACGTCGGATTTCTCGACGATACGCTTACGCGGCTGACGTACCAGCTGGTTGATAGTTGCCATCTACTAGCTCCACTGTTGTCTTGCGACGCTATTGTCGACAAGAAAGCAAAATGACAGGAACGGATCCCCGCCAAATTTAGGGGTACAAGAGTCTAAAGAGGATCTTGTCCCCAGTCAAGACGAGGCCCCGGCCTCCTCTCCCCGCTCATCGTGACGAAAAACGTCACGCCAGGCGGGAAGAGGCTACCAGGGCCTCACTCTGTTACTACCGCAGAACTCAGTTACCGCTCGAGTTCAGCGCTTCGGTCAGTGCAGCTTCCACTTCACTGGCGCTTACGCGCAGCGGTTTGTCCAGATCACGGCGACGCTTGCGCTCGCTGTGGTAGGCCAGACCGGTACCGGCCGGGATCAGACGACCCACGACCACGTTTTCCTTCAGGCCGCGCAGGTAGTCGCGCTTGCCGGTAACGGCCGCTTCGGTCAGTACGCGGGTAGTCTCCTGGAAGGAGGCCGCGGAGATGAACGACTCGGTCGACAACGACGCCTTGGTGATACCCAGCAACACACGAGTGAACTTGGAAATGAACTTGTCTTCCGTGGCCAGGCGCTCGTTTTCCACGAGTACCTGGGTCAGTTCCATCTGGTCACCCTTGATGAAGCTGGAGTCGCCCGATTCGGTGATCTCAACCTTGCGCAGCATCTGACGCAGAATCGTCTCGATGTGCTTGTCGTTGATCTTCACGCCTTGCAGGCGGTAAACGTCCTGGATCTCGTTGACGATGTACTTGGCCAGCGCGCTCACACCCAGCAGACGCAGGATGTCGTGCGGATCGCTAGGACCGTCGGAGATAACTTCGCCGCGGTTGACCTGTTCACCTTCGAAGACGTTCAGGTGGCGCCACTTCGGAATCAGCTCTTCGTACGGATCGCTACCGTCGTTCGGAGTGATGACCAGACGACGCTTGCCCTTGGTCTCTTTACCGAACGCGATGGTACCGCTGACTTCGGCCAGGATCGACGCCTCTTTCGGACGACGGGCTTCGAACAGGTCGGCAACACGCGGCAGACCACCGGTGATGTCACGGGTCTTCGAAGTTTCCTGCGGAATACGAGCGATAACGTCACCGATCGCGATCCGCGCACCGTCCGCCACACCGACCAGGGCGTTGGCTGGCAGGAAGTACTGAGCGATAACGTCAGTGCCTGGCAGCAACAGGTCCTTGCCGTTGTCGTCGACCATCTTCACCGCAGGACGCATGTCCTTACCGGCTGCAGGACGATCCTTGACGTCGAGTACTTCAATGTTGGTCATACCGGTCAATTCGTCGGTCTGACGCTTGATCGTGATGCCTTCTTCCATGCCCACGTAGGTCACGGTACCTTTCATTTCGGTAACGATCGGGTGAGTGTGCGGGTCCCACTTGGCCACGATGGCACCAGCGTCGACCTTGTCGCCTTCCTTCACCGAAATCACCGCACCGTACGGCAGCTTGTAGCGCTCGCGCTCACGACCGAAGTCGTCGGCAATCGCCAGCTCACCGGAACGGGATACCGCCACCAGGTGACCGTCGACACGCTCCACGTGCTTCAGGTTGTGCAGACGAACGGTACCGCCGTTCTTCACCTGGACGCTGTCGGCAGCCGAGGTCCGGCTCGCCGCACCACCGATGTGGAACGTACGCATGGTCAGCTGGGTACCCGGCTCACCGATGGACTGGGCAGCGATAACGCCGACCGCTTCACCGATGTTCACCAGGTGGCCACGAGCCAGGTCGCGACCGTAGCACTTGGCGCAGATGCCGTAGCGGGTTTCGCAACTGATCGGCGAACGCACGACCACTTCGTCGATGCTGTTCAGCTCGATGAACTCGACCCACTTCTCGTCAACCAGGGTGCCGGCTGGGACGATAACGTCCTCGGTGCCCGGCTTGAAGACGTCACGGGCGATCACTCGACCCAGAACGCGTTCACCCAACGGCTCGACCACGTCACCGCCTTCAATGTGCGGCGTCATGACCAGGCCCTGCTCGGTGCCACAGTCAACCTCGGTCACGACCAGGTCCTGTGCCACGTCAACCAGACGACGAGTCAGGTAACCGGAGTTCGCGGTTTTCAACGCGGTATCCGCCAGACCCTTACGAGCACCGTGAGTCGAGATGAAGTACTGGAGTACGCTCAGACCTTCACGGAAGTTCGCCGTGATCGGCGTTTCGATGATGGAACCGTCCGGCTTGGCCATCAGGCCACGCATACCGGCCAGCTGACGGATCTGTGCTGCGGAACCCCGCGCACCCGAGTCAGCCATCATGTACATCGAGTTGAAGGATTCCTGGTCGACGGTTTCACCGTGACGGTCGACAACCTTTTCTTTCGAGAGGTTGGCCATCATCGCCTTGGAAACTTCGTCGTTCGCCTTGGACCACAAGTCGATGACCTTGTTGTACTTCTCGCCCTGGGTTACCAGGCCGGAGGCGTACTGGCTCTCGATCTCCTTCACTTCGTCGGTGGCAGCACCGATGATGCGGGCTTTCTCATCCGGGATAACGAAGTCGTTAACACCGATGGAAACGCCGGAGATGGTCGAGTAGGCAAAACCGGTGTACATCAGCTGGTCAGCGAAGATCACGGTCTCTTTCAGACCCACCACGCGATAGCACTGGTTGATCAGCTTGGAGATCGCCTTTTTCTTCATCGGCAGGTTGACGACGTCGAACGACAGGCCTTTCGGAACCACCTGGAACAGCAGCGCACGGCCGACAGTGGTGTCGACGATACGGGTGTTCTGGACGCTGTTGCCGTCACGGTCGTTCACGGTTTCGGTGATACGGACCTTGATCTTGGCGTGCAGCGCGGCTTCGCCGGCGCGGAATACGCGGTCGACTTCCTGCAGGTCGGCGAACACGCGACCTTCGCCCTTGGCGTTGATCGCTTCACGGGTCATGTAGTACAGACCCAGTACCACGTCCTGCGACGGAACGATGATTGGCTCACCGTTGGCTGGCGACAGGATGTTGTTGGTCGACATCATCAGCGCGCGCGCTTCCAGCTGGGCTTCCAGCGTCAGCGGCACGTGCACGGCCATCTGGTCACCGTCGAAGTCGGCGTTGTACGCAGCACAGACCAGAGGGTGCAGCTGGATAGCCTTACCTTCGATCAGTACCGGTTCAAAGGCCTGGATACCCAGACGGTGAAGGGTCGGTGCACGGTTGAGCAGTACGGGGTGTTCGCGAATCACTTCGGCGAGAACGTCCCAGACCTCTGGCAGTTCGCGCTCGACCATCTTCTTGGCAGCCTTGATGGTGGTCGCCAGACCACGCATTTCCAGCTTGCCGAAAATGAACGGCTTGAACAGTTCGAGGGCCATCTTCTTCGGCAGACCGCACTGGTGCAGACGCAGGGTCGGACCTACGGTAATTACCGAACGGCCGGAGTAGTCAACGCGCTTGCCGAGCAGGTTCTGACGGAAACGACCCTGTTTACCCTTGATCATGTCGGCCAGGGATTTCAGAGGACGCTTGTTCGAACCGGTGATGGCGCGACCGCGACGACCGTTGTCCAGCAGGGCGTCAACGGCTTCCTGCAGCATGCGCTTTTCGTTGCGCACGATGATGTCAGGCGCGGACAGATCCAGCAGGCGCTTGAGACGGTTGTTACGGTTGATCACCCGACGATACAGATCGTTGAGGTCGGAAGTCGCGAAGCGACCGCCATCCAGTGGCACCAGTGGACGCAGGTCTGGCGGCAGAACCGGCAGAACGGTCAACACCATCCACTCTGGCAGGTTGCCGGAGCCCTGGAAGGCCTCCATCAACTTCAGACGCTTGGACAGCTTCTTGATCTTGGTTTCCGAGTTGGTTTGCGGAATCTCTTCGCGCAGACGGCCAATCTCGTGCTCCAGGTCGATCGCGTGCAGCAGCTCGCGGACAGCCTCGGCACCCATGCGGGCGTCGAAGTCGTCACCGAACTCTTCGAGGGCTTCGAAGTACTGCTCGTCGTTCAGCAGTTGGCCTTTTTCCAGGGTGGTCATGCCCGGGTCGATAACGACATAGCTCTCGAAATAGAGAACGCGCTCGATATCACGCAGGGTCATGTCCATCAGCAGGCCGATACGGGACGGCAGGGACTTCAGGAACCAGATGTGGGCAACCGGCGAAGCCAGTTCGATGTGCGCCATGCGCTCACGACGAACCTTGGCCAGAGCGACTTCCACGCCGCACTTCTCGCAGATCACGCCACGATGTTTCAAGCGCTTGTACTTACCGCACAGGCACTCGTAATCCTTGACCGGGCCAAAGATCTTGGCGCAGAACAGGCCGTCACGCTCAGGTTTGAACGTACGGTAGTTGATGGTTTCCGGCTTTTTAACTTCACCGAACGACCACGAACGGATCATCTCAGGCGAGGCCAATCCGATACGGATGGCGTCGAACTCTTCGACTTGACCCTGGTTTTTCAGCAAATTCAGTAGGTCTTTCAAGGCCTTTCCTCCTGGCGGAGCAGAGAGCGGGCTGATACAGCCCCGCTCTCGATCGCGTCACGTGTTATTCGGTTTCCAGATCGATATCGATGCCGAGGGAACGAATTTCCTTGATCAACACGTTGAAGGACTCGGGCATGCCCGGCTCCATACGGTGATCGCCGTCCACGATGTTCTTGTACATCTTGGTCCGACCGTTCACATCGTCCGACTTCACTGTGAGCATTTCCTGCAGAGTGTAGGCAGCACCGTATGCTTCCAGTGCCCAGACCTCCATCTCCCCGAAACGCTGACCACCGAACTGCGCCTTACCACCCAGCGGCTGCTGGGTAACCAGGCTGTACGAACCGGTAGAACGAGCGTGCATCTTGTCGTCTACCAAGTGGTTCAGTTTGAGCATGTACATGTAGCCAACGGTAACCGGACGCTCGAACTTGTTGCCGGTACGGCCGTCGAATAGCTGCATCTGGCCGCTTTCTGGCAGGTCAGCCAGTTTCAGCATGGCCTTGATTTCAACTTCCTTGGCACCGTCGAACACCGGGGTGGCCATAGGTACGCCGCCCTTGAGGTTCTTCGCCAGGTCCAGGATTTCCTGGTCGGAGAAGCTGTCCAGCTCTTCGTTGCGACCGCCGATCTCGTTGTAGATCTCGTGCAGGAACTTGCGCAGGTCAGCGACCTTGCGCTGCTCTTCGAGCATGCGGTTGATCTTCTCGCCCAGGCCCTTGGCCGCGAGGCCCAGGTGGGTTTCGAGGATCTGACCGACGTTCATACGCGAAGGTACGCCCAGCGGGTTGAGAACCACGTCGACCGGAGTACCGTTGGCGTCGTGCGGCATGTCTTCGACCGGCATGATCACGGAGACCACACCCTTGTTACCGTGACGACCGGCCATCTTGTCGCCCGGCTGGATGCGACGACGGATTGCCAGGTAGACCTTGACGATCTTCAGTACGCCCGGAGCCAGGTCATCGCCCTGCTGCAGCTTGCGCTTCTTGTCTTCGAACTTGTCGTCCAGCAGACGGCGGCGATCGACGATGTAGGCCTGAGCCTTTTCGAGCTGCTCGTTCAGAGCGTCTTCGGTCATGCGCAGCTTGAACCACTGGCCGTGCTCGAGACCGTCGAGAACCTCGTTGGTGATCTCCTGGCCTTTCTTCAGGCCAGCGCCGCCTTCGACGGTGTGACCGACCAGAGCGGAACGCAGACGTTCGAAGGTCGCGCCTTCAACGATACGGAACTCCTCGTTGAGGTCCTTGCGGATCTCGTCGAGCTGGCTCTTCTCGATGGACAGGGCACGGCTGTCACGCTCGACGCCATCACGGGTGAAGACCTGTACGTCGATGACGGTACCCTTGGTGCCGGTCGGCACGCGCAGGGAGGTGTCCTTAACGTCGCTGGCCTTCTCACCGAAGATCGCGCGCAGCAGTTTTTCTTCCGGAGTCAGCTGGGTCTCGCCTTTCGGAGTGACCTTGCCCACCAGAATGTCGCCCGGGCCGACTTCGGCGCCGACGTAGACGATACCGGCCTCGTCCAGCTTGTTCAGCGCAGCCTCACCCACGTTCGGGATGTCCGCGGTGATTTCTTCTGGGCCGAGCTTGGTGTCACGGGCCACACAGGTCAGTTCCTGGATGTGGATCGTGGTGAAGCGGTCTTCCTGAACAACGCGTTCCGACAGGCAGATGGAGTCTTCGAAGTTGAAGCCGTTCCACGCCATGAAGGCGATGCGCATGTTCTGGCCCAGGGCCAGTTCACCCATGTCGGTGGACGGACCGTCGGCCATGATGTCGCTGCGCTGAACGCGATCACCCTTGCTCACCAGCGGACGCTGGTTGATGCAGGTGTTCTGGTTCGAGCGGGTGTATTTGGTCAGGTTGTAGATGTCGACACCGGCTTCGCCTGGTTCGACTTCGTCATCGGCAACACGAACCACGATACGGCTGGCATCGACGGAGTCGATCACGCCGCCACGACGAGCCACGACGCACACGCCGGAGTCACGGGCCACGTTGCGCTCCATGCCGGTACCGACCAGCGGCTTGTCGGCACGCAGGGTAGGTACGGCCTGACGCTGCATGTTCGAACCCATCAACGCACGGTTGGCGTCGTCGTGCTCGAGGAACGGAATCAGCGACGCAGCGACCGAAACGACCTGCTTCGGCGAAACGTCCATCAGGGTGACGTCTTCCGGCGCCTTGACGGTGAATTCGTTCAGGTGACGAACGGCTACCAGCTCATCGACCAGCACTTTCTGCTCGTTCATGGTCGCCGAAGCCTGCGCGATCACGTGATCGGCTTCCTCGATGGCGGACAGGAACACGATGTCGTCGGTGACCACACCCTCTTTCACCACACGGTACGGGCTTTCCAGGAAGCCGTACTGGTTGGTGCGGGCATAGGCCGCCAGGGAGTTGATCAGACCGATGTTCGGACCTTCAGGGGTTTCGATCGGGCATACGCGACCGTAGTGGGTCGGGTGTACGTCACGAACTTCGAAGCCCGCGCGCTCACGGGTCAGACCACCTGGGCCGAGTGCGGAAACACGGCGCTTGTGGGTGATCTCGGAGAGCGGGTTGTTCTGGTCCATGAACTGCGACAGCTGGCTGGAACCGAAGAACTCCTTCACCGCCGCAGCCACTGGCTTGGCGTTGATCAGGTCCTGCGGCATCAGGCCTTCGCTTTCGGCCATCGACAGGCGTTCCTTGACCGCGCGCTCTACACGCACCAGGCCAACGCGGAACTGGTTCTCGGCCATCTCGCCGACGCAGCGGACGCGACGGTTACCCAGGTGGTCGATGTCGTCGACGATGCCCTTGCCGTTACGGATGTCGACCAGGGTCTTGAGAACCTCGACGATATCTTCCTTGCACAGCACGCCCGAACCTTCGATCTCGGTACGACCGATACGACGGTTGAACTTCATCCGGCCGACGGCGGACAGGTCGTAACGCTCGGCGCTGAAGAACAGGTTGTTGAACAGGGTCTCGGCGGCATCCTTGGTTGGCGGCTCGCCAGGACGCATCATGCGATAGATCTCGACCAGCGCTTCCAGTTGGTTGCTGGTGGAGTCGATCTTCAGGGTATCGGAGATGAACGGACCGCAGTCGATATCGTTGGTGTACAACGTTTCGATGCGAACGACCTGGGCCTTGGCCATCTTGGCCAGCAGCTCGGTGCTCAGCTCGGTGTTGCATTCAGCCAGGATTTCACCGGTGGCCGGGTGCACGATAGCCTTGGCGGTAGTACGGCCGATGACGTAGTCCAGCGGTACTTCCAGCTCTTTGACACCGGCTTTTTCCAGCTGGTTGATGTGACGAGCGGTGATACGACGGCCCTGCTCGACAATAACCTTGCCGTTGCCATCCTGGATGTCGAGGACAGCGATCTCACCACGCAGGCGCTGAGGCACCAGCTCCAGGCTCAGGCTCTCGCCCTTAACGTGGAATACGTTGGTGGTGTAGAAGGCGTCGAGGACTTCTTCGGTGCTGTAGCCCAGCGCGCGCAGCAGCACGGAAGCTGGCAGCTTGCGACGACGGTCGATACGGACGAACACGCAGTCTTTCGGGTCGAACTCGAAGTCCAGCCACGAACCGCGGTAAGGAATGATACGAGCCGAGTACAGCAGTTTGCCGGAGCTGTGCGTCTTGCCGCGGTCGTGGTCGAAGAACACGCCCGGGGAACGGTGCAGCTGGGAAACGATTACGCGCTCGGTACCGTTGATAACGAAGGTACCGTTCTCAGTCATCAGGGGGATTTCACCCATGTAGACTTCTTGCTCTTTGATGTCCTTGATCGCTTTGTTCGACGATTCTTTGTCGAAAATGATCAGGCGCACTTTCACCCGCAGCGGAACCGCGTAGGTCACACCGCGCAATACGCATTCCTTGACGTCAAAGGCCGGTTCGCCCAAACGATAGCCAACGTACTCCAGAGCAGCGTTGCCGGAGTAGCTGATGATCGGGAAAACGGATTTGAAGGCCGCATGCAGACCGACGTCACGGAACTGGTCCTTGGTCGCGCCCGCCTGCAAGAATTCGCGATACGAATCCAGCTGGATAGCCAGGAGGTACGGTACGTCCATGACGTCCGGCAACTTGCTAAAGTCCTTGCGGATACGTTTTTTCTCAGTATATGAGTAAGCCATCAGCGTTCCCCAGCTTGGTCACCTGCTTGTTTGGCCTCTCCCGACGGGAGCAGCCAGAAAATCTTGCAGACCCCTTGGTCTGCGCCACCGCCTCGGGTGGGTGAAGCACGTTAGAGGCGCCGGCCGAGCCGGCCGCCAATAACGGAAAAAGGCCGGTGGCAAAAGCCACCAGCCATCAGCCTTTCGCTTAACGCTTGGGCCGGAGACGCAAGGTCTGAGCTTACTTGAGCTCGACTTTGGCGCCTGCTTCTTCCAGCTTCTTCTTGGCGTCTTCAGCAGCTTCTTTCGAAACGCCTTCAGCAACGACCTGAGGAGCGCCGTCAACTTTCTCTTTGGCTTCTTTCAGGCCCAGACCGGTCAGTTCACGAACAGCCTTGATGACGTTGACTTTCTTGTCGCCAGCTTCAACCAGGACAACATTGAACTCGGTTTGCTCTTCAGCAGCAGCGGCAGCAACAGCTGGGCCAGCGGCAACAGCGGCAGCAGCGGTAACGCCGAAGGTTTCTTCCATCGCTTTGATCAGCTCAACGATTTCCACTACGGATTTCTGGCCGATCGCTTCGATGATTTGTTCGTTAGTCAGAGACATGACTCAATTCCTGAATTGGGGGACAGCCTGCAAGGCCATCGAAATAAACAAAAATACGCGAGAGATGAAACGCTCAGCCTCAGGCTGCAGCAGCTTCCTTCTGGTCGCGAATTGCCGCCAGAGTACGAGCCAGCTTGCTGGTAGCGCCTTGGATCACGCTCATCAGCTGTGCGATTGCTTCGTCGCGGGTCGGCAGAGTTGCCAGTACGTCGATCTGATTGGCTGCGAGGAACTTGCCCTCGAACGCAGCTGCCTTGATCTCGAACTTGTCCTGACCCTTGGCGAACTCTTTGAAGATACGGGCAGCAGCGCCCGGATGTTCGTTGGAGAACGCGATCAGGGTCGGGCCGGTGAACACGTCGTTGAGGACACTGTATTGAGTGTCGGCAACGGCGCGCTTGAGCAGGGTGTTACGTACGACACGTACGTATACGCCAGCTTCACGAGCCTCTTTACGGAGTCCGGTCATTGCGCCTACTGTTACGCCACGGGCATCAGCCACGACAGCGGACAGAGCGACTTTGGCAGCCTCGTTGACTTCAGCGACGATGGCCTTCTTGTCTTCGAGATTAATTGCCACGGGTTTAACTCCTGCTTGTTACCGTTTCACCAGGCCAGAGCCTGATGTCGTTTTGGTGTCTGATTCGGTAAGGAACCGGGAGCACCATCTGCGTAGGCTTGAGGTTTAAGGCTTGCGCCGCCTACGGTCTTGGATAGCCCCCGCCAGGCAGGGACCCCAATTTTTCAATGGGTGCAATCGCTTGCACCCACGCGTGTCTTACGCGTCGAGCGAGCTTTGGTCGATGACCAGACCTGGGCCCATGGTGGTGCTCAGGGTAACGCGCTTGACGTAGATACCTTTCGCGGAAGCCGGCTTGATACGCTTCAGGTCAGCGATCAGGGCTTCAACGTTTTCCTTCAGCTTGACGGCGTCGAAGCCGATCTTGCCAACGGAAGTGTGAATGATACCGTTCTTGTCGGTGCGGTAGCGAACCTGACCGGCCTTGGCGTTCTTGACGGCGGAAGCGACGTCAGGAGTTACGGTACCGACTTTCGGGTTAGGCATCAGGCCACGTGGACCCAGAACCTGACCCAGCTGACCTACAACGCGCATTGCATCCGGGGAAGCAATGACTACGTCGTAGTTCAGGTCGCCGCCTTTCATTTCGGCAGCCAGGTCGTCCATACCAACGCGGTCGGCGCCGGCAGCCAGAGCAGCTTCAGCAGCTGGGCCCTGGGTGAACACGGCAACGCGAACGGTTTTGCCAGTGCCGTGTGGCAGCACGGTAGCGCTACGTACGACCTGGTCGGATTTACGTGGGTCAACGCCCAGGTTTACAGCAACGTCAAAGGACTCGCTGAACTTGACAGTCGACAGCTCGGTCAGCAGAGCAGCGGCGTCTACAAAGCTGTAGGCCTTGCCTGCTTCGATTTTGCCGGCAATAGCCTTTTGGCGCTTGGTCAGCTTAGCCATTACACACCCTCCACGTTAAGGCCCATGCTACGAGCAGAACCGGCGATGGTACGCACGGCTGCATCCAGGTCAGCTGCAGTCAGATCAGCGTTTTTGGTTTTCGCGATCTCTTCCAGCTGAGCACGGGTAACGGTGCCAACCTTAACGGTGTTCGGACGAGCGGAACCGCTGGTCAGGCCGGCGGCCTTTTTCAGCAGAACCGAAGCCGGGGTGGACTTGGTTTCGAAAGTGAAGCTGCGGTCACTGTAGACAGTGATGATCACTGGAGTCGGCAGACCCGCTTCCTGACCCTGGGTACGGGCGTTGAAAGCCTTGCAGAATTCCATGATGTTCACACCGTGTTGACCCAGTGCTGGACCAACGGGTGGGCTTGGGTTGGCCTGGCCGGCCTTAACTTGCAGCTTGATGTAAGCCTGAATCTTCTTAGCCATGAGCTACTCCAAAATCGGGTACGAACGCCAGCTGGCTCCCCGGATGACTTGCGTTTTATCCCAGTGACGACAAAACCCCACAGCCTAAGACGGTGGGGTTGGGATGCTTGCCCAGCTAGACCTTCTCGACCTGGCTGAACTCCAGCTCCACCGGAGTAGAGCGACCGAAAATGAGCACTGCGACCTGGATCCGGCTCTTTTCGTAGTTGACCTCTTCGACCGTACCGTTGAAATCTGCGAACGGACCGTCGGTAACACGTACCACTTCGCCCGGCTCGAACAGAGTCTTCGGTTTCGGCTTGTCGCTGCCGTCAGCGACACGACGCAGAATGGCCTCGGCCTCTTTGTCGGTGATCGGCGCAGGCTTGTCGGCAGTACCGCCGATGAAACCCATTACCCGAGGAGTATCCTTGACCAAGTGCCAAGTACCCTCGTTCATGTCCATCTGTACCAGGACGTAGCCAGGGAAGAACTTGCGCTCGCTCTTGCGCTTCTGGCCATTACGCATTTCCACTACTTCTTCAGTAGGGACCAGAATTTCGCCGAAGCCATCTTCCATGCCTGCCAGCTTTACTCGCTCGATCAACGAGCGCATGACATGCTTCTCGTAACCGGAGTAAGCATGCACAACGTACCAACGCTTAGCCACGGGACACCCTTAGCCAACAATCAAGGAAACAATCCAGCCGAGCAGGGAGTCGAGACCCCACAGCAACAGCGCCATAACCAGAACAACAGCCACTACAATCAGAGTGGTCTGAGTGGTTTCCTGGCGAGTCGGCCATACGACTTTACGGATCTCGGTGCGGGCTTCCTTGACCAGTACGAAGAACGACTTGCCCTTGGCGGTCTGCAGGCCCACATAGGCAGCAACAGCAGCAATGACAAGCAGAGCGAGTACACGGTACAGGACCGGCGAACCAGCATAGTACTGATTGCCGACAACCCCAACCACCACCAGAGCGACTACGACGAGCCACTTGAGAAGATCTAAGCGAGAGCCTTGGGCTTCAGTGTTGGAGGTCATCTACAGGATCCTGTGAAAAGAAAGCCAGACACATCGAGTGAATCTGGCAGGTCAGGAGGGAATCGAACCCCCAACCTACGGTTTTGGAGACCGTCGCTCTGCCAATTGAGCTACTGACCTAAAACTTGAATCAGGCCGACCATTATGCCGACCAGACAGAGACATTGCAACAACTACAACCACTTAAAACAAAGGCGGATATTTGCATATCCGCCTTGTCTGTATGGAGCTCTTGAGCGGATTTGAACCGCTGACCTCACCCTTACCAAGGGTGTGCTCTACCAACTGAGCTACAAGAGCGAAACACTTTGCAAAACCAGCAAAACTTGGAGCGGGTAGCGGGAATCGAACCCGCATCATCAGCTTGGAAGGCTGAGGTTCTACCACTAAACTATACCCGCGGAGCCTGCTGCTTCCGCTGAAATTATGGTGGAGGGAGAAGGATTCGAACCTTCGAAGTCTGAGACGTCAGATTTACAGTCTGATCCCTTTGGCCGCTCGGGAACCCCTCCAATGTGAGGCGCATTCTACATCATGCCGAACCTCTGTCAAGCAATTTCTCATTTAAAATTATGAGGTTAGTTGCATTGACGCTGCTTCGTTGCTAATCCCTCAAGAGGTCTTCGCTGCGGAGCGGGCGCCATTCTATGCAAACTATTCGACACCTGCAATACCCTCGCACAACATTATTTTATGTTTTAACTCATTGAATTCCTTAGCAAGATTCTGCAGCTGCGCATCATCCAGCAAACGCCGGCTCTCGGGCGCGACACGGACCCAGTATCCAGAGGAATCGGGAACATTCACGCGCTGCACGCGCGCCTTGATATCCATGCCTTGCAGACGCTGCAGAATCGACTGGGCGACCTCCTGGCGCTGCACGCCACCCAGGTACAGACATTCGGACTCGTTTTCCTGATCCCTTGCCGCTGTTTTACGAGCGCCCGCGTTATCCGACTCGCTCAGCAGCTGGATGTCCTGGTGGGCACTGCGGTAGAGCGACAGAGGGGCTACCTCCTTCGCCTTCAGGGGAGCCTCCTGCTGGTGCCAGACGTAATAGACACCATTGAGCACCAACAACAGCAGAAACAACCAACGCATAGAGACCTCAACTCAACGGGCAGGCTATCGCCAGGCCGACAAATACCAGGTCCGGAACCCAACGGGCGCCAGGCACCATCTCGTGAATCAGGGCCGCGTCACCGCCCGTGAGGAACACCTTGAATTCCTCCCCCCAGTACTCCCGAGCCTGCTGCAACTGAGTCAGGATAAATCCGCGCAACATCAGCAGACAGCCACGCTCGACCGCCTCGACGGTCTCCCGCCCGGGAACCAGACTGGTCAGCGCACGTTCGGCCGCCACATCGTCGTAGCGAATCCGTCGAGTATGAGTACGCAGCTGGTTGCGCATCAACTGCATTCCGGGACAAATGAAGCCTCCGAGATGCGAACCATCCGCGGCAATGAAATCGGCCGTGACCGCAGTACCGAGATCCAGCACCAGGCACGGCCCGCCGGCTAGCCGGAAGGCACCCAGCATCGCCAGCCAGCGATCGAGACCCAGCCGCTCGTGCTCTCTGTAACCATTGCGCACCCCCGCCATCTCTTCGGCAGGTCGTGCGCACGCCACTTCGACATCGAAGGCATCGGCAAGCGCCGCAACCAGGCGCCGGGTCTCCTCTTCGGTACGCACGCTGACCAGGCGACACCAGGCCAGGGTCAACCCGGGCTCTTCGCGCAGGCGCTGCAGCAACGCCAGGTCGGAGTCGACAACACCGCCGGCCACTACGTCCCGGCAACTCGTCCGGATAATGCGCCACTTGATGAAGCTGTTACCGCAATCGAGCTCAAGAATCATCACGCAACCTCAGGCTGAGCTCGCCACCACTGAAGACCTTCTCGACCCCATCAACCCTCAGGCGTAGCGCACCCTGCTGGTCAATCCCCAGCACGATGCCATTGATGCTGTTGACGCCGGCGACCAGGGAGACCTCCCGCCCCTGCCAGAGGTGATTGCGCTCCCACTCCGCCTGTATGGCGGCAAAACCCGCCTCACGATGCAGCTCCAGGTATTCCTGGAGCTTTTTACTCAGGGAAGACACCAGTTGATTGCGATCCAACGTGCGCCCCATCTCAGCACGCACGGACGTCCATGGCTGATCGATCGACTCGGCGACCTGCATATTGACGTTGATACCGATACCCAGCACCACGTGGCAGACATCCGCCGGATCACCGACCAACTCCAACAGGATACCGGCAATCTTCTTGCGCCCAACCAGGACGTCGTTTGGCCACTTCAGCCCTACTTCCGCAAGCCCGTGCTCACGCAGGGCGTGTAGGACTGCCAGCCCCACCACAAGACTCAGGCCTTCCAGCTGGCGCATGCCGCCATCGATCCGGAGCAGCAGGCTGTAATAGATGTTCTCCGCGAATGGACTGACCCATTGGCGCCCGCGGCGACCGCGACCGGAGGTCTGCCGCTCGGCGACAACGATGAACGGCGCAGGAACACCCTGCTCGACCAGCCGTAGCGCCTCGGCATTGGTCGAATCAATGGAATCGTAGAGGCGTACAGGCCAGAGGGAAGAAGACCCGGCGGCGACGATCGCCTGCTCATCGAGCAGGATCAGGGGAGAAGCCAACTGGTAGCCGCGGCCACGAACCTTGTGGATCGACAGCCCGAGCTCGGCCTCCAGTTGCTGAAGCTGCTTCCAGACGGCACTGCGACTGACGCCCAACGCGGCCCCAAGTGCCTCCCGGAATGAAACCGGCCGTCTTTCAGGAGTTTTAACAAGGTCAGCATGCAGATCTCGCCTCACAATGAGGCACGCATGATAGCCATGAGCTGGTTCATTGCATAGAAAACATGGGCATCAGGACAGATACGACAACAAGAGAAAGAGGAAAATAGGGGCAGGCTGGCGAAGCGATTCAGGGCGCAGAAAAGACAAAACCCCTACCTGCCTGCGCAGATAGGGGTTTTGGAATTTAATCTTGACGATGACCTACTCTCACATGGGGAAACCCCACACTACCATCGGCGATGCATCGTTTCACTTCTGAGTTCGGGATGGGATCAGGTGGTTCCAATGCTCTATGGTCGTCAAGAAATTCGGTAGCCGGCTCGTTGCTTGGACAACGCTCCAGCGAATCGGGTATGTGACAGTCTTTGGTGTTTTGTGCGTGGCAAACTTTCGGTTCACTTCGTCTTCATATACCGCAATCTGCTCATTCGACGCAAATTGCTTGGGTGTTATATGGTCAAGCCTCACGGGCAATTAGTATGGGTTAGCTCAACGCCTCACAGCGCTTACACACCCCACCTATCAACGTCGTAGTCTTCGACGGCCCTTCAGGGAACTCAAGGTTCCAGTGAGATCTCATCTTGAGGCAAGTTTCCCGCTTAGATGCTTTCAGCGGTTATCTTTTCCGAACATAGCTACCCGGCAATGCCACTGGCGTGACAACCGGAACACCAGAGGTTCGTCCACTCCGGTCCTCTCGTACTAGGAGCAGCCCCTCTCAAATCTCAAACGTCCACGGCAGATAGGGACCGAACTGTCTCACGACGTTCTAAACCCAGCTCGCGTACCACTTTAAATGGCGAACAGCCATACCCTTGGGACCGGCTTCAGCCCCAGGATGTGATGAGCCGACATCGAGGTGCCAAACACCGCCGTCGATATGAACTCTTGGGCGGTATCAGCCTGTTATCCCCGGAGTACCTTTTATCCGTTGAGCGATGGCCCTTCCATACAGAACCACCGGATCACTAAGACCTACTTTCGTACCTGCTCGACGTGTCTGTCTCGCAGTCAAGCGCGCTTTTGCCTTTATACTCTGCGACCGATTTCCGACCGGTCTGAGCGCACCTTCGTACTCCTCCGTTACTCTTTAGGAGGAGACCGCCCCAGTCAAACTACCCACCATACACTGTCCTCGATCCGGATAACGGACCTGAGTTAGAACCTCAAAGTTGCCAGGGTGGTATTTCAAGAATGGCTCCACGCAAACTGGCGTTCACGCTTCAAAGCCTCCCACCTATCCTACACAAGCAAATTCAAAGTCCAGTGCAAAGCTATAGTAAAGGTTCACGGGGTCTTTCCGTCTAGCCGCGGATACACTGCATCTTCACAGCGATTTCAATTTCACTGAGTCTCGGGTGGAGACAGCGCCGCCATCGTTACGCCATTCGTGCAGGTCGGAACTTACCCGACAAGGAATTTCGCTACCTTAGGACCGTTATAGTTACGGCCGCCGTTTACCGGGGCTTCGATCAAGAGCTTCGCTTTCGCTAACCCCATCAATTAACCTTCCGGCACCGGGCAGGCGTCACACCCTATACGTCCACTTTCGTGTTTGCAGAGTGCTGTGTTTTTAATAAACAGTCGCAGCGGCCTGGTATCTTCGACCGGCATGGGCTTACGGAGCAAGTCCTTCACCCTCACCGGCGCACCTTCTCCCGAAGTTACGGTGCCATTTTGCCTAGTTCCTTCACCCGAGTTCTCTCAAGCGCCTTGGTATTCTCTACCTAACCACCTGTGTCGGTTTGGGGTACGGTTCCTGGTTATCTGAAGCTTAGAAGCTTTTCTTGGAAGCATGGCATCAACCACTTCGCGTCCTAAAGGACACTCGTCATCAGCTCTCGGCCTTAAGATCCCGGATTTACCTAAGATCTCAGCCTACCACCTTAAACTTGGACAACCAACGCCAAGCTGGCCTAGCCTTCTCCGTCCCTCCATCGCAATAACCAGAAGTAC
>NZ_AP024344.1:6305000-6992467 GCF_055390395.1 Pseudomonas sp. Tof1
CGGGTCACCGATCATGCCGGTGAAATCGCCGATCAGGAAAATGACCTGGTGACCCAGATCCTGGAACTGGCGCAGCTTGTTGATAAGCACCGTATGACCCAGATGCAGATCCGGCGCCGTCGGGTCAAAGCCAGCCTTGATACGCAGCGGCTGGCCGCGCTTGAGCTTCTCGACCAGTTCCGACTCGACCAACAACTCTTCCGCACCACGCTTGATCAGCGCTAGCTGCTCTTCAACCGACTTCATAACCAACCTGCAAGGCTCAGATTCAAAGGGAACCAACCATACAAGATCGCAGCCCAATTACAAGTTTTGCCCGGCGTACGGCCAAGCCAGGGCCTGCCTGCACATGACAGACTTGCTTCAGAGATGTTTTGGTTATATTTTATACAGTTATTTCATCTTCATCATGTCATTCATCTTTTCCAATTCATCTTTTTCAAAGTCAAATCACTCATGAGCACAGAACCGCCTAAAGCGCCGCCGCTTTATCCGAAGACCCACCTGCTGGCCGCAAGTGGTATCGCCGCCCTCCTCAGCCTGGCACTGCTGGTGTTTCCATCCAGCGATGTCGAAGCCAAGAAAACGACCCTGAGCCTTGAACTGGAAAGTCCCGCTGCTCAACTGACACAAGACAAAGACGCTGTAGAACTCGACCAGGCCACAAATGAAGGCAATGAATCGCCTTTCGCCCAGATCGAAAACAGCGACGATGACAGCAAGAACACCGCCAAAAGCGAGCCTGCACCTGCCGTGGAAGAGAAGAAGGCACCCGGTCACCGCGAAGTGACCGTTGCCCGTGGCGACACGCTCTCCACCCTGTTCGAAAAGGTCGGCCTGCCTGCTGCAGCCGTGCATGAAGTGCTGGCCAGCGACAAGCAGGCCAAGCAGTTTTCCCAGCTCAAGCACGGCCAGAAACTGGAGTTCGAACTGAGCCCAGACGGCCAGTTGAACAACCTGCACAGCAAGGTCAGCGACCTGGAAACCATCACCCTGACCAAGGGCCCGAAAGGCTTCACCTTCAATCGCGTGGTCACCAAGCCAACCGTCCAGTCGGCCTATGTACATGGCGTGATCAACAGCTCCCTGTCCCTCTCGGCCCAACGCGCCGGCATGCCCCACAGCCTGACCCGCGAGATGGCCAGCGTCTTCGGCTACGACATCGACTTCGCCCAGGATATTCGCCCAGGCGACGAGTTCGAGGTGATCTACGAACAGAAAGTGGTCAACGGCAAGACCGTCGGCACCGGCAACATTCTGTCCGCCCGCTTCACCAACCGCGGCAAGACCTACACCGCCGTGCGTTACACCAACAAGCAGGGCAACAGCAGCTACTACACCGCCGACGGCAACAGCATGCGCAAGGCTTTCATCCGTACTCCAGTGGACTTCGCCCGCATCAGCTCGCGCTTCTCCATGGGCCGCAAGCACCCGATCCTGAACAAGATCCGCGCCCACAAGGGCGTCGACTACGCCGCCCCACGTGGTACGCCAATCAAGGCAGCGGGCGACGGCAAGGTGATCCTGGCGGGGCGTCGCGGCGGCTACGGCAACACCGTGATCATCCAGCACGGCAATAGCTACCGTACCCTCTATGGCCACATGCAGGGCTTTGCCAAGGGCGTCCAGACCGGCAGCAACGTCAAGCAGGGCCAGGTGATCGGTTATATCGGCACCACCGGTCTGTCGACCGGCCCGCATCTGCACTACGAGTTCCAGGTCAACGGTGTGCACGTCGACCCGCTGAGCCAGAAACTGCCGATGGCCGACCCGATCGCCAAATCCGAGCGCGCCCGCTTCCTGCAACAGAGCCAGCCGCTGATGGCGCGCATGGACCAGGAAAAGGCCACCAAGCTCGCTTCGGCCAAGCGCTGAACCATGGCGCTCTATATCGGCGTGATGTCCGGCACCAGCCTGGATGGGCTGGATATCGCGCTGATCGAGCTGGGCAGCGGCATCCAATTGCTGGCCACCCACTACACTCCCATGCCTGACGCACTGCGAGCCGAACTGCTCGGCCTGTGCGCCAGCGGCCCGGATGAAATCGCCCGGGCCGCGATAGCCGAACATGAGTGGGCGACCCTCGCCGCCCGTGGCGTCAACGCCCTCCTCGCCCACCAGTCGCTCACCCCCGAATCGATTCGTGCCATCGGCAGCCATGGCCAAACCATCCGCCATGAACCGGCCCGCGGCTTCACGGTACAGATCGGCAACCCGGCGCTGCTGGCCGAACTGACCGGGATCAGCGTCGTCAGTGATTTCCGCCGGCGTGACGTGGCAGCCGGCGGCCAGGGCGCACCGCTGGTACCCGCCTTCCATGAGGCTCTGTTCGAGGAGCGCAGTGCAAATTGCGCGGTACTGAATATTGGCGGCTTCAGCAACCTGAGCCTGATCGAGCCGAACAAGCCGGTGTCAGGCTTCGACTGCGGCCCTGGGAACGTGCTGCTGGATGCCTGGATTCAAGACCAGCGCGGCGAGACCTACGATCGCAACGGCCAGTGGGCCGCCAGCGGCCAGGTCGAACCGCAGTTGCTGCAGGCGCTGCTGGGCGACCCCTTCTTCCAGACCACCGGCCCCAAGAGCACCGGACGGGAAGTCTTCAATCTGAACTGGCTGAAGCAACACCTGGGGCGCCTGCCGACCTACAACGCCGAGAACGTGCAAGCCACACTGCTCGAACTCACCGCACAGAGCATCATCGAGTCGCTGACCCATGCCCAGACAGGCACCGAGCAGTTGCTGGTCTGTGGTGGCGGCGCCCATAACGCGGCACTGATGGCACGGCTGGGCCAACTGCTGCCCGAAGCCAAAGTCGCCAGCACCGCAACCCACGGCGTAGATCCCGACTGGGTCGAGGCCATGGCCTTCGCCTGGCTCGCCCACTGCTGCCTGGAGGGCATCCCGACCAACCGCCCCAGTGTGACCGGCGCGCGCGGCTTGCGGGTGCTGGGCGCGATCTACCCGGCCTGAGCCCCACAAGGCAAAACGCCGCGAAGATTCGCGGCGTTGAGATCAGGCGCTTGAAGACCCGTCAGATCGAGAACGACGAACCGCAACCACAGGTGGTGGTGGCGTTCGGGTTCTTGATCACGAACCGCGAACCTTCCAGACCCTCCTGGTAATCCACTTCCGCACCGGCCAGGTACTGGAAGCTCATTGGATCGACCACCAGGCTGACGCCTTCGCGCTCGACGATGGTGTCGTCCTCGGCCACATCCTCGTCGAAGGTGAAGCCGTACTGAAACCCTGAACAACCGCCGCCCGTCACGAATACGCGCAGCTTCAAGCGATCATTACCCTCTTCATCGACCAGGCTCTTCACCTTGTGCGCGGCAC
Organism: Pseudomonas sp. Tof1; assembly: GCF_055390395.1. NCBI lineage: Bacteria > Pseudomonadati > Pseudomonadota > Gammaproteobacteria > Pseudomonadales > Pseudomonadaceae > Pseudomonas > Pseudomonas sp. Tof1. The sequence continues at coordinate 6,308,337 of NZ_AP024344.1, forward strand.
CCTGGGTGAATAGCAAAGCCGTGGGGGTGAAGGATTCGACGCTCATGTTGACTATCTCCCGGCGTTACGCCGCCATAATGCGTGATGACGTGCATTATCCGCTTCTCCTAGAAAAGCGGTCAACTATTGTTATGGTATATCAATAAACCCGTTACACGAGGCACCATGCAAAAAGGCCCGCATGGCGGGCCTTTTCGGTGAATCGCAAGATGCGGTTATGGCAGCATGCCGGCATGGGACAGGCCCAGGCGCTCATCCAGGCCGAACAGGATGTTCAGGTTCTGTACCGCCTGGCCCGAAGCGCCCTTGACCAGGTTGTCGATCACCGACAGCACGACCACCAGGTCGCCGTCCTGCGGACGGTGCACGGCAATCCGGCACACGTTCGCACCACGCACGCTACGGGTTTCCGGATGGCTGCCAGCCGGCATCACATCAACGAACGGCTCGTTGGCATAACGCTTCTCGAACAGCGCCTGCAGGTCGACGGAGCGGTCCGCCACAGTCGCGTACAGAGTGGAGTGAATGCCGCGAATCATCGGTGTCAGGTGCGGCACGAAGGTCAGGCCGACGTCCTTGCCGGCGGCACGACGCAGGCCCTGACGGATTTCCGGCAGGTGGCGGTGCCCCTTGACCGCGTAGGCCTTGAGGCTTTCCGAGGTTTCGGAATACAGCGAACCGACGCTGGCACCACGACCGGCACCGCTGACACCGGACTTGCAGTCGGCGATCAGCCGCGAAGCGTCGGCCAGGCCGGCTTCCAGCAATGGCAGGAAGCCCAGTTGCGTGGCGGTGGGGTAGCAACCCGGTACAGCGATCAGCCGAGCCTGGCGGATCTTCTCGCGGTTCACTTCCGGCAGGCCATAGACCGCCTCGTCCAGCAGCGCCGGCGCACCGTGCGGTTGGCCATACCACTTGGCCCATTCATCGGCATCCTGCAGACGGAAGTCGGCGGACAGGTCGATGACCCTGGTCCCGGCGGACAGCAGTTCGCCGGCCAGGGCATGGGCAACGCCGTGAGGCGTGGCGAAGAACACCACATCGCAGGCGCCCAGTGTCTTGACGTCCGGCACGCTGAACTTGAGGCCATCGTAGTGACCGCGCAGGTTCGGATACATGTCGGCCACGGCCACTCCGGCCTCGGATCGGGAAGTGATGACCACCACCTCTGCCTGCGGATGCTGTGCCAACAGACGCAGCAATTCGACACCGGTGTAACCCGTGCCGCCGACGATACCGACCTTCACCATGACCTGCCCCTCAACGAACCCACTGGAAAGCCCTCGATAATAGGGCCCGCGCAGGCCTGCGACAACCGTCAAGGTGACGTGCGGAGGCTCGAGACTCTACTATTTGTTCCACCGTGAACCTGGAAATCAAAAAAATGCTCTATCTCTGGCTCAAAGCCTTGCACATCGTCAGCGTCGTCTGCTGGTTTGCCGGCCTGTTCTACCTCCCGCGCCTCTTCGTCTACCACGCCCAGAGCGAGGACAGTATCAGCAAGGAACGCTTCAGCGTCATGGAGCGCAAGCTGTACCGCGGCATCATGGGCCCGGCGATGATCGCCACGCTGATCTTCGGCGGCGCGCTGATCAGCCTCAACCCCGCTGCCTACTTCACCCAGGGTGGCTGGATGCACGCCAAGCTGACGCTGGTGGTGCTGCTGATCGGTTATCACCACATGTGCGGCGCCCAGGTGAAGCGCTTTGCCCGTGGCGAGAACACCCGCAGTCATGTCTTTTATCGCTGGTTCAATGAAGTACCGGTTGTGATATTGCTGGCTATCGTAATTCTGGTCGTGGTCAGACCGTTCTAAGCCAATAAGCCGTCACTCCCGGAGTACCGCCCATGTCGCTGCCCGTCCTGCTCGAACAACGCCTGCGCCTGCCCGTCGTGGCGGCGCCGATGTTCCTGATTTCCAACCCGCAATTGGTCCTGGCCTGCTGCCGCAACGGCGTGGTCGGCAGCTTCCCGGCCCTCAACCAGCGTGAAAGCAGCGGTTTCAAGGCCTGGCTGGAGGAAATCGAAAGCGGCCTGGCGGAACTGGACAATCCGGCGCCCTACGCCGTCAACCTGATCGTGCACCACAGCAACCCGCGCCTGCAGGCCGACCTGCAGATCTGCATCGAACACCAGGTGCCGATCGTCATCACCAGCCTGGGTGCGGTCAAGGAAGTGGTCGACGCGGTGCACAGCTACGGTGGCCTGGTTTTCCATGACGTGACAACCCGTCGTCACGCCGAGAAGGCCGCCGAGGCCGGTGTCGACGGCCTGATTGCGGTCGCCGCCGGCGCCGGCGGGCATGCCGGCACCTGGAGCCCGTTCGCGCTGATCGCCGAAATCCGCCAGTTCTTCGACAAGACACTGCTGCTGTCCGGCTGCCTGAACCATGGCCACGAGATTCTCGCCGCGCAGTTGCTGGGCGCGGACCTGGCCTATCTCGGCACCCGCTTCATCGGCACCACGGAAAGCCATGCGCCCGAGGCCTACAAGCAGATGCTGCTGAAGTCGCATGCCGCCGACATCGTGCACACCGCCGCCGTTTCGGGCGTCCCGGCCAGCTTCATGCGCCAGAGCCTGGAAAACGCCGGTTTCGACCTTGCCGCCCTGCAGGGCAAGGGCGAAGTCGACTTCGGCAGCAAGCTCAAGCCGCTCAATGACGAAGCCAAGGCCTGGAAAACCGTCTGGTCCGCCGGTCAGGGCGTTGGCGAGATCAACGACCTGCCGAGCATCGACCAACTGATCGCACGACTCGACGACGAGTACCGCCAGGCGCAATCCCGGGCGGCGCAACTGTCAGGACACTGGCCCCGCCCGTGAGCCCGCTGTGGCCTGCAAGTATCTTGCGGGCCTACACTAGGCGCCATCCATCAGTATCGAGACAGGGACGCCCAATGAGCAACACCCGCTTCAAGATCGTATTCGATGGCACCTTGCTGCCCGGCGTGGAACAGACCACCGCCCAATTCAACCTTGCCGAACTGTTCAAGAGCGACATGACTTCCGTGGAAAAGCTCTTCAACGGTCACCCCATTGCGCTCAAGCGCGACCTTTCGGCCACCGAGGCGCAAAGCTATCTCCAAGCCCTGCGCAACACCGGGATCGACGCACGGATCGTCGAGGAAACACCGAGCGTCGAACTGAGCCTGGCGGATGTCAACGAGCTGCCCGCCAGCGTGCCGCCTCCCGCAGCCGGCGAACCGCAGTCACGGTACGTTCCACCTCCAGAGAACAACCCGTCGCACTCACCCTACGCGCCACCTGCCGCCCAGGTTGGAGATACGCTGCCCACCTTCGGGCCGCTGAAGGTGTTCAGCCTCAATGGCCGGATCGGACGATTGCGGTATCTGGCGTGGAGCATGACGGCAGCACTCGTGACCTTCGTTCTGCTGATGCTGCTGACCACCATCCTCAGAGGCTCGGCGATCGTTGGCGGCCTGGTCGTGGTGGTTGCCGCCGCTTTTTACCTCCTCCTGACCATCCAGATCGCCGTACAACGCCTGCACGATATCGGCTGGTCCGGCTGGCTCTGGCTGCTCATGCTGGTGCCCCTCATCGGCTACGTGTTTCCCTTCATCCTGCTGTTCTGCCCAGGCAACGCCTCGGCCAACCGGTACGGCGCTCCGCCGCCGCCCAACAGCACATCGGTCAAGGTGCTCTCGATTCTGGCAAGTATCTTCGTCTTCCTGATCAGCCTGACCGTCGTACTGGGAGCCGCCAGCATCAGGAACATCTAGGCCAGCCAGGCCAAGAGCAGCGCCAAGCAACCGTGGCCCCTGTAGACTATCGGCAAAATAAACAGCGCTGACCTTGCGACCTCCCTGTCCCGAGGCCCGGCGCCGTTGCCATGGAGAATTGCATGACCCGTTACGCCCTGATCACCGGCGCTTCCAGCGGTATCGGCCTGGCCCTGGCCGAAGCCCTGGCGCGCCGCGGTCGCAACCTGATCCTGGTTGCCCGTCAACGTGATCGGCTGGAAAGCATTGCCATCGAACTGACCCAACGCTTCGGCGTCGAGGTGCTGTTCCGCGCCTGCGACCTGGGCGAACCGCTGCGTCTGTCCGGCTTCCTGCTGGAGCTGGAGGAAGGCGCGCACCAGATCGATCTGCTGGTCAATTGCGCCGGTATCGGCACCAGCGGCCCGTTCCTGGCCCAGGACTGGGGTACCGAGCAGGACCTGATCGAAGTGAACATCCTCGCCCTCACCCGCCTGTGCCATTCCCTCGGCAACCTGATGGCGATCCAGGGCGGCGGGCAGATCCTCAACGTCGCCTCGATCGCCGCCTTCCACCCGGCGCCATGGATGAGCAGCTACTACGCCAGCAAGGCTTACGTCCTGCACTTCAGCGAAGGCCTGCGCGAAGAGTTGAAAAAAACCGGGATCAAGGTCTCGGTGCTCTGCCCCGGCCTGACCCGCACCGCCTTCTTCGATACCGCCCAGTTGCAAGCCGACAAGCTCAAGCAGAGCAAGCTGATGATGAGCCCCGAGGAAGTCGCGCTCTACACGGTACGCGCCCTGGACAAGAATCGCGCGATCATCATCCCCGGCTGGCGCAATCGCTGGCTCACCCGCCTGCCGCGCCTGGGCAGCCGCTGGATGGTGCGCAAACTGGCCGGCCTGATTACCCGGGCATACTGCCCACGCTGACACTTGAACTCGCGGGCCGCAGCAGACAGACTCCGGCCCATCCCTACGCAAATGGAGAAACAGTTGTGGATACTCTGTTCACCAAGATCATCAACCGGGAGATACCCGCGAAGATCATCTACGAAGACGACCAGGTCCTGGCGTTCCACGATATTGCCCCGCAGGCACCGGTGCATTTCCTGGTGATCCCGAAGAAGCCGATTCGCACCCTCAATGACCTGACCGAGGACGACAAGGCACTGGCCGGGCATATCCTGTTCACCGCCCAGCGTCTGGCGCTGGAGCTGGGCTGCGAGGAAGGCTTCCGCGTGGTGATGAACTGCAACGAGAAAGGTGGCCAGACGGTCTACCACATCCACATGCATGTGCTGGGTCAGCGCCAGATGAACTGGCCTCCGGGCTGATACGCCTCCTTGTTGGAGCAGGTTTGCCGGCAAAGATGATCGCAAGATCGGTACAAGGCTTGCCGGCCTGTTCGCGGGCAAGCCCTGCTCCTGCCGGGAATGCGTGAGCGGCTCGATCATGGCGGGAGCCGGCTTGCTGGCGACAGGGATCGCCAGTCCACACAAACCCTTCCGCTGCCCGGCCATCCAGCCGATGACCCAGCTCAAACCTTCCGCCCCGGATTGCGGTAAACTGCAGACCGAGATTCCTCCGGAGGTCAGCATGACTACCCAACGTCACTACTCGCCGATTGACCGCCTGCTGCTGCAGGCCGACGCCGCCATGCGCACCCTGCTCCCGTTCAGCGGCCAGCCGTATCGCCCATCGCCGGCCATCGTCCAGCCCGAAGCGCAGATGAGCGAGGAGGATACCCGCCATGTCGCCGGACTGATGCGGATCAACCACACCGGTGAAGTCTGTGCCCAGGCGCTGTACCAGGGCCAGGCCCTGACCGCCAAGCTGCCCCACGTACGCGAAGCCATGGAGCATGCGGCCGAGGAAGAAATCGACCACCTGGCCTGGTGCGAGCAACGTATCCGCCAGCTGGGCAGCAGCCCGAGCGTGCTGAATCCGTTGTTCTATGGCCTGTCCTTCGGAATTGGCGCGGTGGCCGGGCTGATCAGCGACAAGGTCAGCCTCGGGTTCGTCGCGGCGACCGAAGACCAGGTCTGCAAGCACCTGAACGAACATCTGGAACAACTGCCCGCCGAAGACGAAAAATCCCGGGCGATTCTCGAACAGATGCGCATCGACGAGGAACACCATGCCGAGTCGGCGCTCGATGCCGGCGGTTTCCGCTTCCCGGCGCCGGTGAAGTTCGGCATGAGCCTGCTGGCCAAGGTGATGACCAAGAGCACCTACCGCATCTGAACCGGCGGGTCATAGGCGGGGCTGCGACCGCTTATCAGAACGGATCCGCTCCTACAAACAGCGCAAGCCTGCCCAGGGCATCAGCCGAGCTCGACGATCTCGTAGTCATGGCTGATGGCCACACCTGCGGCACCGAGCATGATCGAAGCCGAGCAGTACTTCTCGGCCGACAGCTCGATCGCCCGCTTGACCTGCGATTCCTTCAGGCCCCGCCCCTTGACCACGAAATGCAGGTGGATCCTGGTGAACACCTTCGGATCTTCGGTCGCACGCTCGGCTTCAAGGAACGCTTCGCAGCTCTCGACCGGCTGGCGCGCCTTCTTCAGGATGCTGACCACGTCGAAGTTGCTGCAGCCACCCAGGCCCAGCAGCACCATTTCCATGGGACGTACACCCAGGTTGCGGCCACCACTTTCCGGCGGGCCATCCATCACCACCACGTGTCCGCTACCCGACTCTCCGAGGAACATGGCTTCGCCAGCCCATTGGATGCGTGCCTTCATCGCCAAGACTCCACTGATTAAAAAGGTCGCCAGCTTAGCACAGCACCCTGTGGACTCAGGCGACGACCGGTTGGTCGGTCCATTAAATTCCACCATCTCGACACCGCGTGTCTGGTAAGCTGACGCCAAATCGCTGGCGTTATGCCAGCTTTTTGGCTACGCCTAAAAAAACCAAACCAAACCGTGCAGTCTTTTCCAGGATACAAACATGGTTGCTCTGGCTTCCGCTTCCCCCTCCAAGATCAAGAACCTCGACAAACTGCTGATGCACTGCCAGCGTCGTCGCTACCAGGCCAAGAGCAACATCATCTGCGCCGGTGATCGTTCGCAGACCCTGTTCTTCATCGTCAAGGGCTCGGTCACCATCCTCATCGAAGACGATGACGGCCGGGAAATGATCATCGCCTATCTCAATGCCGGGGATTTCTTCGGTGAGCTGGGGCTGTTCGAGCAGGCGGGGGTCGAACAGGAGCGCAGCGCCTGGGTACGCGCCAAGGTCGAGTGCGAGGTGGCGGAAATCAGCTATGCCAAGTTCCGCGAACTGGCCCAGCAGGACCCGGACATCCTCTATGCCCTCAGCGGACAGATGGCACAGCGCCTGCGCAACACCACCCGCAAGGTCGGCGACCTGGCCTTTTTCGACGTGACCGGGCGCGTCGCCCGCTGCCTGCTGGACCTGTGCAAGCAGCCGGATGCCATGACCCACCCGGACGGCATGCAGATCAAGATCACCCGCCAGGAAATCGGCCGGATCGTCGGCTGCTCGCGGGAAATGGTCGGCCGAGTGCTCAAGGATCTCGAAGAGCAGAACCTCGTACACGTCAAGGGCAAGACCATGGTGGTCTTCGGTACCCGCTAGGCGTCGAGCAGACCTGCCAGCAGTTGCTGGTACGAACCGGCCAGCCGCTCAAGGAACAGCGGGGCCGGATAGACCTCATGCAGGGCGACATGGCTCGCAGCACGCACCCGCTGCTCCAGGCTGCACGCCTGATAGAACAGATTGACCGCCGCCACCATCGACTCACGTTCGTCGTCGATCAGCATCGCACCATGCACCAATCCCACCGGACGCGTTCCGCCCCGGCTCTGCCGCCAACGCTGAGCAGTGCCGACCAGCTTGCGCCCATTGAGGTTGACGTTGTACCGACCATCGCAGAACGCTCCCTCGATCTCCCCCAAGGAAGCGACACCCCCAGTTCGTCCAGCGCCTCGCAAATGGGCTGACACAGGCGCAGGTAACCGGTTTCGATGCGGTTCTGGTCACCCTCGCTGCGCGGTGGCGCATAGACCAGGGCAATGTTCACCGTCGACGAGGACTGCGGCACCGGTTCACCACCGGTCTCTCGCAACAGGACCGGCCAACCGCTGGCCGCCAGCGCCTCACAGGCCGCGTCAAAACCCGGCAACCGATTCAGCCGCCGCGGCATGACCAGGGCACGATCACTGGGCTGCCACAACAACAGCCCCCAGTCCCGCTCGCCGGCACAGACTTCGGCCAGCAGATCCTGTTCGGCACGCAGGCCGGCTTCGACGGTAAGGGCTACAGGCAGGGTCATGGCAAAAAGATCCGTTTAGTCAGGCCATGAAAAAGCCGGCAATGCCGGCTTGTTCGAACAACAGGTTTCAATCGAGGGTGGAACCGGTGATCACCGGCGTCCCGCGCTCCGGGAAGAACAGCCGCTGCAGTTCATCACCCGGGTTCTGCGCACGCATGAACGCTTCGCCGACCAGGAACGAGTACACCTGGCTGATTTCCATCAGCTCGACATCGGCCCGGTTGAGAATTCCACTCTCGGTGACCACCAGACGGTCGCGCGGCACCATCGGCAACAGGTCGAGGGTGGTTTCCAGGCTGACGTCGAAGGTGTGCAGGTTGCGGTTGTTGATACCGATCAGCGGTGTGTCCAGATGCTTCAGTGCCCGCTCCAGCTCGGCGGCGTCATGGGACTCCACCAGCACGTCGAGCCCGACAGCCTTGGCCACCGAGGCCAGCTCGGCCATCTGCCCGTCTTCCAGTGCGGCGACGATCAGCAGGATGCAATCGGCGCCCATGGCCCGGGCCTCGACGATCTGGTACGGATCGACCATGAAGTCCTTGCGGATGACCGGCAGCTTGCAGGCCGCACGGGCCTGTTGCAGGTACAGGTCCGAGCCCTGGAAATAATCCACGTCGGTCAGCACCGACAGGCAGGTCGCCCCACCCTTCTCGTAGCTGCTGGCTATTTCCGCCGGGATGAAATGCTCGCGAATCACTCCCTTGCTCGGCGAAGCCTTCTTGATTTCGGCAATGACCGCCGGCTGCTTGCGCTTGGCCTGGTCAAGCAGCGCCTGGGCAAAACCGCGAGGAGCATCGGCGGCTCGAGCCAGGTTCTCAAGCTCAGCCAGACTCAGGCGCGCACTGCGCTCGGCAACCTCCTCGGCCTTGCGGGCGAGGATCTTCTCCAGAACGGTTGGCACACTCATGCTTCATTCTCCTGCTTGAATACCGCGGTGAACGCGCCCAGCTCCTCGAGTTTTTCCCGGGCAAGGCCGGTATGCAGCGCATCATGGGCCAGGGCTACGCCTTCCTTGAGGCTGCTGGCCAGATCGGCGGCATACAGCGCGGCACCGGCGTTGAGCACGATCATTTCCGCAGCTTTCTGGCCGTTCTCGGTCTTGCGGCGCCCCAGTGCATCGCGGATCAACGCCAACGACGCCGCCGGGCTGTCCACCACCAGGCCAAACAGACTCTGACTCTTTATACCCAAGTCTTCGGGCTGAACCCAATACTCGGTTATTGCACCATTTTTCAGTTCGGCAACGTAGGTCGGTGCCGCCAGGCTGAATTCATCCAGGCCGTCCTGGGAATGCACCACCAGCACGTGCTTGCTGCCCAGCCGATGCAGGACTTCCGCCAGTGGCCGGCAGAGTGCCTGGGTGAACACGCCCACCACCTGGTGCTTCACGCCAGCCGGATTCGTAAGCGGGCCAAGCATGTTGAACAGGGTGCGCAGGCCCAGGTCGCGACGCGGGCCTGCGGCGTACTTCATCGCATTGTGGTGGGTCTGGGCGAACATGAAACCGATACCGACGTTATCGATGCAACGCGCCACCTGGACCGGCGTCAGGTTCAGATAGACACCGGCCGACTCCAGCAGGTCGGCACTGCCGCTCTTGCCCGACACCGCCCGGTTGCCATGCTTGGCGACAGTACCGCCAGCCGCTGCGACGACGAAGGCCGACGCGGTGGAAACGTTGAAGATGTTGGCACCATCACCGCCGGTACCGACCACGTCGACCACACCGTCGAGGCTCTGCAGTTCGACCTTGTCCGCCAGCTCGCGCATGACCGAAACCGCACCGACGATCTCGTCGATGCTTTCGCTCTTCATGCGCATGGCCATCATGAAGGCGCCAATCTGCGCCTCGGTGCACTGCCCGGTCATGATCTCACGCATGACATCGCGCATTTCTTCGGTGCTCAGGTCCAGGTGGCCGACGATACGGCTCAGGGCTGTCTTGATATCCATGAAAACTCCTTAGCGCACGCCGCCGGTCTGTTTGAGGAAGTTGGCGAACAGCTGGTGCCCCTGCTCGGAGAGAATCGACTCGGGGTGGAACTGTACCCCCTCGATGTTCAGCGTCTTGTGACGCAGGCCCATGATCTCGTCGACCGAGCCGTCTTCCAGCCGGGTCCAGGCGGTCAGTTCCAGGCACTCGGGCAGGGTCTCGCGCTTGACGATCAACGAGTGGTAGCGGGTAACGGTCAACGGCAGGTTCAGGCCCTCGAATACCCCCTTGCCTTCGTGGTACAGCGGGCTGGTCTTGCCGTGCATCACCTGACGGGCACGCACCACATCGCCACCAAAGGCCTGGCCGATAGACTGGTGGCCGAGGCAGACACCGAGAATCGGCAGTTTGCCGGCGAAATGCCGGATGGCCTCCAGGGAAATGCCCGCCTCGGTCGGCGTGCAAGGGCCAGGCGAGACCACGATGCGCTCGGGCTTGAGGGCTTCGATTTCAGCCACGGTCAGTTCGTCGTTACGTACGACCTTGACGTCCGCGCCCAGCTCACCGAGGTATTGCACGACGTTGTAGGTAAACGAGTCGTAGTTATCGATCATCAGCAACATGACAAAGGGTTCCTCAGGCGTCGGACGCGGGGGTTTGTTCAGCAAGGGCGACCGCGCGGAACATCGCGCGACGCTTGTTCAGCGTTTCTTCCCATTCCAGCGCCGGCACCGAGTCGGCGACGATGCCGCCACCGGCCTGCACATGCAGTTCGCCGTCCTTGATCACCGCGGTACGAATGGCAATCGCGGTGTCCATGTTGCCGTTCCAGGCGTAGTAGCCGACCGCGCCGCCATACACGCCGCGCTTGACCGGCTCCAGTTCGTCGATGATTTCCATGGCGCGGATCTTCGGTGCGCCGGACAAGGTCCCTGCCGGCAGGATCGCCCGCAGCGCGTCCATGGACGTCAGGCCGCTCTTGAGCTGGCCGGTGACGTTGGAAACGATGTGCATCACGTTGGAGTAACGCTCGATCACCATCTTCTCGGTGAGTTTCACCGAACCGATCTCGGAAACCCGGCCGGTATCGTTGCGCCCCAGGTCGATCAGCATCAGGTGCTCGGCGATCTCCTTTTCATCCGACAGCAGGTCGTCTTCCAGTGCCCGGTCGGCGTCCTCGGTGGCACCGCGCGGGCGGGTGCCGGCGATCGGCCGCACGGTGATCAGGTTGTCCTCGACCCGCACCAGCACTTCCGGCGAACTGCCGACCACATGGAAATCGCCGAAGTTGAAGAAGTACATGTACGGCGTCGGGTTGAAGCAGCGCAGCGCCCGGTACAGGTCGATGGGCGCAGCCTTGAAGTCGATCGACATGCGCTGCGACGGCACCACCTGCATGCAGTCGCCGGCCAGGATGTATTCCTTGATGGTATCGACCGCACGCTCGTAGTCACCCTGGGTAAAACTGGAGCGGAACAGCGGATCGGCCGCCGGTGGACGATCGAGTGCCAGCCCGCGCCGCGGCGTGATCGGCTGGCGCAGTTGCTCGAGCAACTGCTGCAGGCGCGCCTGGCCCTGTTCGTATGCGTTGTCCTGCGCCGGGTCGGCGAGGACGATGGCGTGCATCTTGCCGGCCAGGTTGTCGAACACCACCACCGCATCGGAGACCATCAGCAGGATGTCCGGCACACCCAATGGATCGGGGTTCGGGCACTGGCCCAGGCGCTTCTCCACGTAGCGTACGCAGTCATAGCCGAAGTAGCCCACCAGGCCGCCGTTGAAACGCGGCAGTCCAGGGATGGTCGGAACGTTGTAGCGCGCCTTGAACGCCTCGACGAAGGCCAGCGGATCATCGGCCTCGCAGGCTTCGATCTCGACGCCGTCGTGGGTCACGCGGATCTGGTGATCATGCACCCGCAGCACGGTGCGGCATGGCAGGCCGATGATCGAGTAGCGGCCCCACTTCTCGCCGCCCTGCACCGATTCGAGCAGGTAGGAGTTGGGCTGGTCGGCCAGTTTCAGGTAGATCGACAACGGCGTATCGAAGTCGGCCAGGGTTTCGCAGGCAAGCGGGATGCGGTTGTAGCCGGCAGCGGCCAAACGCAGGAATTCTTCGCGGGTCATCATGTGCCTCGTGGCTTGAGGTTCAAACGGTCAGGTATGCAAACGCGCCGCACGGAGCGGCCAGATAAATGTCAGGCGCGCCAACGCCAACGGGCCAAGGCCTTGATGACTTTCATCCAGAGTTTGCGAGTGACCACCACGATGGCGTTTCCAGGAGGGGATTGATTACAGTCCGCCGACATTAGCTCAGCGCCGCCCTCCAGGCAACCGGGAATCAGTGCGCGCAGATCATCGATGACCAGCGCCGGCTGCTCTTCGGCGATCGGCCGGCCATGGTTGTAGCCATAGCTGAGGGCCACGCAGGCGACTCCGGCGGCCCTGGCGGCCTGCACATCGCTGCGCGAATCGCCGACGAACAGGCTCTGCGATGCCGGGATGCCGGCCATTTTCATGACATGGAAGAGCGCCGCCGGATCGGGCTTGCGCTGTGGCAGGGTGTCGCCGCCAATGATCCAGCGGAAGAAGCGCCCCAACTGCATCTCGTCGAGCAGGGGCGCGACGAAACGTTCGGGCTTGTTGGTGATCAGGGCCATTTCCACACCCTGCTTCTGCATCCAGCGCAGGGTTTCCCGGACGCCGGGGTAGACCGTGGTCCGGTCATGGCCGCCATCATAGGCCTCCATGAACAGCTCCAGGCCCTGCTCGGCGTCGCTTTCGCTCACCGCCGAGTGATCAAGGCCACCGGCCAGGGCCCGACGCACCAGCACCGGGGCGCCGTTGCCGACCCATTCGCGCACCGCTTCCAGGCCGGCAGCGGGCCGGCCCAGGGCGAGCAGCATCTTGTCGACGGCGGCCGCCAGGTCCGGTACCGAATCGATCAGCGTACCATCCAGATCGAACATCACCAGCTTGGGCAGCCCACCCGCAAAGAGCTGCTCGAAGGCACTCATGATCGGGCCAGCGCCAGCTCGGCGCGCATCTTCTGGATGACGTCGCGGTAATCCGGAGCGTTGAAGATCGCCGAGCCGGCGACGAAGGTGTCAGCTCCGGCCTCGGCGATTTCGCGGATGTTGTTCACGTTCACCCCACCGTCGATCTCCAGGCGGATATCACAGCCGCAGGCATCGATCAGCGCCCGTGCCTCGCGCAGCTTGTCGAGGGTCCCGGGAATGAACTTCTGCCCACCGAAGCCCGGGTTGACGCTCATCAGCAGGACCATGTCGACCTTGTCCATCACGTACTTGAGCACATCCAGCGGCGTGGCCGGGTTGAACACCAGGCCAGCCTTGCAACCACCATCGCGGATCAGTTGCAGGGAGCGGTCGACATGCAGGGTGGCTTCGGGATGGAAGGTGATATAGGTCGCACCGGCCTCGATGAAGTCGCCGATGATGCGATCCACCGGGCTGACCATCAGGTGCGCGTCGATCGGCGCGGTAATGCCGTACTTGCGCAGCGCCGCGCAGACCATCGGGCCGATGGTCAGGTTGGGGACGTAGTGGTTGTCCATGACATCGAAGTGCACGATGTCGGCGCCGGCGGCGAGAACGTTGTCCACTTCCTCACCCAGACGGGCGAAGTCGGCGGAAAGAATCGACGGAGCAATTGCGAAGGGCTGCATGACGCACCTTTTTGAGCGGAATCACGGTGGCGCGCATTGTATACCTCATGTTTCGCCAAACGCACCGTGACCGCGATAATTGGCCGCACATGCAGCAGGCTCTTTTCCTACGACTTTAGTCGCCCTCGCAGCGGTTTCCCCCGTATTTACGGACACCCTCCTTAGGAGCCGGCTCTGGCGATAGCGCCCTTGCCATCGCCCGAGATATCACTGGATGGCCGCCTTCGGCGGATCGCCAGCCAGCCGGTTTCAGGCCTGGGTCGTACGCAGCTTCTCGCTGCGCCCGCGCAACCATTCCAGGGTCAGCAGCAGGATCACCGAGAAGGCGATCAGCAAGGTCGCGGCTGCGGCGATGGTCGGGCTGAGGTTTTCGCGAATACCGCTGAACATCTGCCGTGGCAGCGTCGCCTGTTCGGGGCCGGCGAGAAACAGCGTCACCACCACCTCGTCGAAGGAGGTGGCAAAGGCGAACAGCGCCCCGGAAATCACCCCCGGTGCAATCAGCGGCAGGGTCACCCGGCGGAACGTCGTCAGCGGCGATGCCCCCAGGCTGGCCGCAGCCCGTACCAGGTTGTGGTTGAAGCCCTGCAGGGTCGCCGAGACGGTGATGATCACGAACGGCACACCCAGCACCGCATGCACCACGATCAGCGAGGAAAAGCTGTTGCCCAGCCCCAGTGGCGCAAAGAACAGGTAGCTGGCGACGCCGATGATCACCACCGGCACCACCATCGGCGAAATCACCAGGGCCATCACCAGCGGCTTGCCGGGGAAGTTGCCACGGGTCAGGCCGATGGCCGCCAGGGTACCGAAGACCATCGCCAGCACCGTCGCCGCCGGAGCGACGATGATGCTGTTCTTCAGGGCGCGCATCCACTCGGCGGAGGCGAAGAAATCCTGGTACCAGTGCAGCGAGAAACCTTGCAGCGGATACACCAGGAAACTGCCGGCATTGAACGACAGCGGAACGATCACCAGTACCGGCAGGACCAGGAACAACAGGATCAACCCGCACAGGATGCGCAAGCTATAGAACCAGACCCGCTCGACGGGCGACATGTATGGACTGAGCATTTCGATTCTCTCCTTAACCCAGGCTCAGGCGGCTGGCGCCCACCAGCCGGCTGTAGATCAGGTACAGCAGCACGGTCGCCAGCAGCAGCAGGCCGCCCAACGCCGTCGCCATGCCCCAGTTGATGCTGGTGTTGGTGTAGAAGGCGACGAAATAGCTGACCATCTGATCGTTCGGGCTGCCCAACAGCGCGGGGGTGATGTAGTAGCCGATCGCCAGAATGAACACCAGCAGGCAACCGGCACCGACACCGGCATAGGTCTGCGGGAAGTACACCCGCCAGAAGCTGGCGAACGGGTGGCAGCCCAGGGAGATCGCCGCCCGCATGTAGGTCGGCGAGATACCTTTCATCACGCTGTAGATCGGCAGAATCATGAACGGCAGCAGGATGTGGACCATGGAGATGTAGACCCCGGTACGGTTGAACACCAGTTCCAGCGGCTTGTCGATCACCCCCATGGCCATCAGCGCGCTGTTGATCAGGCCGCCCGACTGCAGCAGCACGATCCACGCCGCCACCCGCACCAGGATGGAGGTCCAGAACGGCAGCAGCACGAGAATCATCAGCAGGTTGCTCTTGCGTGCCGGCAGGTTCGCCAGCAGGTAGGCCAGCGGATAGGCCAGGACCAGACAGACCGCGGTGATCACCAGGCCCATCCAGAACGTGCGGGCAAAGATATCGAGATAGATGGCCTGGTCAGGGGTGGCCGCGGCCAGTTCGCCGAGGTCGTCGATGCGATGATCGACGGCCGCCAGCAGGTAATAGGGGGTGACACTACTGGTATTGCGCCGGATCGCCTGCCAGTAAGCCGGATCGCCCCAACGTTCATCGAGGGCTTCCAGGGCTTCCTTGTAGGAGGCCGGTTCAGTCTTGAACGGCAGGGAGCGGGCAGTCTTGGTCAGCAGGCTGCGGTAGCCGGCCAGCTCCATGTTCAGGCGCTTGGACAAGTCGCCCAGGTTCTGATTCTTGCGGGCCTCACCCAGCTCTTCGCCAAGGGCCTTGTAGGCTGCCTCTCCAGGCAGGCCCTTGCCATCCCAGGCCGACACGGCTGCCACGGTACGCGGCAGGGCGCTGATCACCTCGGGGTTGCCGACGCTCTTGTAGAGCAGCGCGACGATAGGCACCAGGAACACCAGCAGCAGGAACAGCACCAGCGGCGCGATCAAGGCCTGGGCCTTCCAGCGGTTGACCCGCTCGGCGCGTGCCAGGCGCTGCTTCAGGGTGGGACTGGTCCCCTCGTTCAGAGGAACGGTGATGGCCATGACGAACTCCGGAAAATTTTTATTGTTACTGACGCATACCGACACCCGATGTGGCGCCTGTAGGAGCGCGGCTTGCCCGCGAATAGGCCCTTGAGGCCGCTAAAAGCTTCGCGGGCAAGCCACGCTCCTACAGGTCAAGGCCAGCAGCATTGGCGGCGCTTGAACGGACGCCGCCGCCAGCAAGCCGGCTCCCACAAAGGGCTGTGGTGTATTACTTGGCCGCCCAGGCGTTGAAGCGCTGCTCCAGTTGCTCGCCGTTGTCAGCCCAGAAGCTGACGTCGATCTGCACCTGGTTGGCGATGTTTTCCGGCGTGGTCGGCATATCCTTGAGGATGTCCTTGGCCAGCAACGGTACCGCCTGGGTGTTGGCCGGGCCGTAGGCGATGTTCTCCGAGTAGGTCTTCTGCTGCTGCGGCATCACCGAGAAGGCGATGAACTTCTTCGCCACGTCGGCACGTGCCTTGTCCAGGCCCTTCGGAATGGCCCAGGCATCGAAGTCGTAGATACCGCCGTTCCACACCACCTTCAGGTTGCTTTCCTTCTGCACCGCGGCGATCCGGCCGTTGTAGGCCGAGCTCATCACCACGTCGCCCGAAGCGAGGTACTGCGGTGGCTGGGCACCGGCTTCCCACCACTGGATGTAGGGCTTGAGTTCATCGAGCTTCTTGAAGGCGCGATCCTGGCCATCCTTGCCAGCCAGCACCTTGTAGACGTCTTTCGGTGCAACGCCGTCAGCCATCAGGGCGAATTCCAGGGTGTACTTGGCACCCTTGCGCAGGCCGCGCTTGCCCGGGAATTTCTTGGTGTCCCAGAAATCGGCCCAGCTGGTTGGCGCGGAAGCGAGCTTGTCGGCGTTGTAGGCCAGTACGGTCGACCAGACGAAGAAGCCTACGCCGCATGGCTGGATGGCACCCTTGACGTAGTCTTCGGTCTTGCCGAACAGCGCCGGGTCCAGTTGCTCGAACATGTCTTCGTCACAGCCGCGGGACAGTTCCGGCGACTCGACTTCGACCAGGTCCCAGGACACGCTCTTGGTGTCGACCATGGCCTTGACCTTGGCCATCTCGCCGTTGTACTCGCCGGCGACGATCTTGCCGTTGCCCGCCTGAGCCTCCCAAGGGGCATAGAACGCCTTGACCTGGGCCGCCTTGTTCGCGCCACCAAAGGACACCACGGTCAGGTCGGTCGCCGCCATGGCATTTGCCGCGCACATCAGCCCTACTGCGAGGGCACTGAATTTCAGGGATTTGAGCATTTATTCTTCTCTCCACGAGTGCAGGTTGGTGAAGCACGGGGCGATGGATTCGCCTCTTGGGGTACAGCGCTTCAGCTGGCGTCGAGCACCGGGTCCAGCGCGCGAACGTGCTCGACCTGCCAGCCAAGGGGTACGACATCACCGACCGCCAGCGCCGGGTCGAGCTCGGCGATGGGCTGTTTCACGAAGAAGTCGGTTTTGCCGCAGACTTCCAGACGCACGCGAACGTGGTCGCCCAGATAGATGAATTCGGCCACGCGCCCGGAGAAGCGGTTGACGCAGGATTCGCTGGAACCGTTGAGGCTGATGCGCTCGGGGCGGATCGACAGGGTCACCGGCTCGCCGGCCTTGCCGACATTCACCGCCAGGGCCTCGACCTTCTCGCCGCGCCCCAGCTCGACCACGCAGCGATCGCCGTTGTGGCTGTGCAAGCGCCCGCTGAGGCGGTTGTTCTCGCCGATGAAGTTGGCGACGAAAGTGTTGCGCGGCTCTTCATAAAGCGTGCGCGGTGGCGCGATCTGCTGGATCTCGCCCTGATGGAACACCGCCACCCGATCGGACATGGTCAGGGCTTCGCCCTGGTCATGGGTCACGTAGACCACGGTCACGCCGAGACGCTGGTGCAGGTGCTTGATTTCCATCTGCATGTGTTCGCGCAGTTGCTTGTCCAGCGCGCCCAGCGGCTCGTCCATCAGCACCAGTTGCGGCTCGAACACCAGTGCCCGGGCCAACGCCACCCGCTGCTGCTGGCCGCCGGACAACTGCGCCGGGTAACGCTGGGCGAACTTGTCGAGCTGGACCATGCCCAGCACACGCTTGACCCGCTCGCTGATGTCGGTCTTGCTCAGGCCGCGCACGGTCAGCGGGAACGCCAGGTTCTCGGCCACGGTCATGTGCGGGAACAGCGCATAGTTCTGGAACACCATGCCGATATCGCGCTTGTGCGGCGGCACGTTGTTGATGGAGCGCCCGGCCAGTTGGATCTCGCCGGCGGTCGGTGTTTCGAACCCGGCCAGCATCATCAGGCTGGTGGTCTTGCCGGAACCGGAGGGCCCGAGCAAGGTAAGGAATTCGCCCTTGCGAATGTCCAGGTTGAGGTCCTTGACGATCAGGTTTTCCCCATCGTAGCTCTTCTGCACGCCACGAAAGCTGACCAGGATGTCCTTGGCCCCAGCGCTTGAATCAACCTCGCTCATACCCACACCTTTTTGTTTTGACTGCCGTGGTCTAAGCCTAGTGAAGGCTGCACACAGCGCAAATCGGGGGCCGGGAGAGATTGTCCTCAGCAGTCTGGAAGAGTTGTTGTAGGGATTGCCCTACAGGGATGGCGCTATTGGATAAGCCGACAAACGGATCGCCACGGCAGGCCTTATGACATCATCCAGCCCCGACCGACAGTTGTCGCAAATGGATACGCCCACTCTTTTTTCCATCGGCGCAAGCGTCAGAGCAACTTGTGCTCCATGGCGTATTTCACCAGTTCAGCCAGGGAGGTGACGTTGAGTTTCTGCATCAGCCTGGCCTTGTGGGTACTGATGGTCTTGCTGCTCAACGCCAGTTGCTGGGCGATGTCGTTCACGTTGGCGCCCTGGGCCAGGCGCTCGAATACCGAGAATTCCCGCTCCGACAGCAAAGCGTGCAGTGGCCGGGAATCGGTCAGGCCGACCTCGAAGACCATCCGGTCGGCCAGTTCGGGGTCGATGTAGCGCCCGCCCGCCGCCACCTTGCGAATGGCGGTCAGCAACAGCGACGGATCACTGTCCTTGGTGGCATAGCCGGCGGCGCCGATCTTCAGCGCCCGGGCGGCCATCTGCGCCTCGTCATGCATCGACAGCACCAGGATCGCCGGCGGATCGCTCAGCGCGCGAATCCGCGGAATGGCCTCCAGGCCGTTGACCCCGGGCATCGAGATATCCAGCAGCACCACCTCGCAGGGCGTATGCCGCAAGGCTTCCATCAGTTGCTCGCCATTGCTCGCCTCCCCCGCCACCTGCAGGTCCTTGGCCAGGCCGATCAACTGCTTGATGCCCTCGCGGACGATGGTGTGGTCTTCGGCTACCAGTACGCGGATCACGTCTTACTCCTGCTCGGTCAAAGGGCTTGCATGGCCTGCGGCGGGTCCAACGGTACACGAACGCTCAGCATCGTGCCTTCGCCGACAGCGCTTTCCAGCGACAGGCTGCCGCCCAGCATCAGTACGCGCTCGCGCATGCCGACCACGCCGAACGAAGTCGGCCGGCCACTCGGGGCGACAAACCCGACCCCGTCATCGCTGATGCTCAGGCACAGGTCCTGCCCGTCGATCGCCAGCGTCAGTTCCACAGTATGCGCCTGGGCATGGCGCATGACATTGGTCAGCGCCTCCTGGAGAATCCGGAACAGCCCGGTGGCCTTGGCATCGCTGAGCGCCGGCAGGTTTTCCGGAACCTGCACCAGGCACGGGATCTGCGTCCGCGCCTCGAAACGCCGCGCCTGCCATTCGATCGCCGAGGCGATACCGGCATCGAGAATCGGCGGGCGCAAGGCGGTCGCGACATCGCGCACCAGTTGGAACAATTGCGCGATCAGCTTCTTCATGCTGTTCAGGCGCTCGTTCAACCCGGGGTCCAGCTCGGCATAGGCCAGCTCGCACATGGAGGTTTCCAGCTTGAGCACCGTCAGCATCTGCCCCAGCTCATCGTGAACCTCCCGGGCGATACGGGCCTTCTCCTCCTCCCGGACACTCTCCAGGTGCGCCGACAGCTCGCGCAGTTGCTCGCGCGAACTGGCCAGTTCCAACTCGATCCGCTTGCTTTCACTGATGTCCCAGACGATACCGTCCCAGACCATCGTGCCATCCGCCAGACGGCGGGTGATGGCCTTGATCTCGGCCCAGCGCTGCCGGCCTTCGCGGGTCATGATCCGGCCCTGCCAGGACCAGTCGCTGCCGGAATCGATCGCCAGGTCCTGGACACGATGATAGTCGGCGCGGTCGTCCGGATGGACCACGCTGCGCAGGCCGACCTCCTGCCGACGCAGGGTGGCGGGCGCATGGCCCACCAGGCTCTCGCTGCCCTCGCTGATATACGGGAAGTACAGCTCGCCGGTCTGCGGCACCCGCTCCAGGCGAAATACCAGCCCCGGAACGTTGGCCGCGATCCCCTTGAGCCGGGCCTCGCTCTCCTGCAGCGCGGCCAGGGCACGGCGGCGCTCGGTGACATCGTTGAGATAGACCACCAGGTATTCGCCATCACGAAAGCGCAGGAAGCTGAGGGACACGTCGGCCGGCAGGATGCTGCCGTCGGCCCGCAGGCATTGGGTCTCGAAGCTTTGTGGCGCCTCGTCGCTGGCCCGGGCGCGCTTCCACAGGTTCAGCCAGCGGTCCATGTGCAGGTTCGGCTCAAAGTCGATCAGCGGCCGATCGAACAACGCGCCCGGGGGTAGCCGAGCATCTCCTCGGCCGCCCGGTTGGCATAACGCACGTGGCTGTCCCAGTTGACCCAGAGAATGCCCACGGTGCTCTGGTCGATGGAAAACTGGGTCAGGCGCAAGGCCTCCTCGCTGGCCTCGCGTCGGGCCAGGTCCTCGCGGGCGGCGAGCAGGGCCTGCTCGAGGCTGCGTTGCTGGCGGCGCAACCAGAACACGATCGCCAGGCCCGCCATGAACATCACCGCCAGCAGCAGGCAAAGGTTCTGCCAGAAGCCCGGCGATGCCGACAGGCGCGGGTACTTGGGTTGCAACCAGCGCAGGTGGAGTTGATCGAGGTCCCGAGCCGGTATCGCATGCAACGCCTTCTCGACGATGCCCGCCAGTTCCGGCCAGTCACGCCGGCTGGCCACCCGTAACAGTTGCGGCAGGCCGATATCGCCGACCACCGCCAGCCCGGCGAACTCTTCCTCGCCGGACAGGCGACTGAGTTGCGCCTCATCGACCACGGCATAACGGGCCTGCTGGCTCAACAGCAGTTGCAGGGCCTGGCGCTCCGCCGGAACGCCCTGCAGGTTGAGATTGCTGTAGGTACCGCGCAGGTAATCGGCAATCGCACTGGGCATGCGCACGGCGACCCGGGTCTGGCTGTCGAGCTTTTCCAGCTCCACGGCCCCGGCGCCGTTGCGCTCGCCAACGACCAACTGCGGCACCCGCATGTACGGATCGGAGAACAGCCAGAGGCGCAGGCCGGCCGGCGTCTGGGTCAGGCCCGGGGCGAGATCGACCTCGTCCTCCTCCAGAGCCTTTTCCAACTGGACCTGGTCGGGAAAGTTACGCCAGGTCAGCTCGACATTCATCGCCTTGGCCAGCCACTGCATCAACTCGACATTGGCCCCCGACAGGCGCTGCAGGCGTCGGTCGTACTGCGCGTAAGGCGCCTGCAGTACCAGCCCGACCCGCAGTTCCCGATGCTCGTCGAGCCAGCGGCGCTGCTCGGCGGACAAGGGCAGGCCATTGCCCGCAGGGGCCGGCGCAGCCCAGGCGATCAAGGGAAGACACAGCCAGCCGATAACCCAAAGACAGCAAAAACGCATGATTCGACTCATCCACACTGACAAATACTGACCAACCCATTAGGCTGCCAGGATTACCTCTGGCCTGGAAAATCCGATGCCCCCTGTCTACCGCTCGGCACTGCCTGCGCTGTGCCTGTCGATGATCCTACCGCTTGCCGCGCCGGTCCTGGCGGCAGATCCGGCACCCGCACCGGCGAAAGACACGCCCGCCGAGAAACCGGTTGAACGCCAGTCCTTGCCCGAACGCAGCCAGGAAGACGCCACCGCCCTGGAGCGGCAACTGCCGCTACAGGAGCAACAACAGCTGCAGGCGGCCGGTGACACCTTCCTGGCCCTGTGGAAACCGGCCAACACCCCGACGCCCAGCGGTGCGGTGATCATAATCCCCGGGGCCGGTGAAACCGCTGACTGGCCCCAAGCCGTCGCGCCCTTGCGCAACCAATTGCCGGACGCCCAGTGGAGCAGCCTGAGTCTGACACTCCCGGACCTGCAAAGCGACGCCTCCCTGCCACGGGTGGTCGAAGCGCCAAAACCGGCGGAGCCGGCAGCGAGCAACAGCAAGGACGCCAGTACCACCAGCAAGCCGATCGAACAGGCGGCCAGCGCCGAAGCCGACATTCCCGACCAGGCCCCCGCCGCCACCGCCGAGGACCCGCTCAAGGGCGATGCCGAGCGGATCTTTGCCCGTTTCGATGCCGCCATTGCCTACGCTCAACAGCAGAATGCCCGCAGCATCGTGTTGCTGGGGCATGGCACCGGCGCCTACTGGGCAACCCGCTATCTGATCGAGAAAGCCTCGCCACAAGTGCAGAAGCTGGTGCTGGTGGCTGCGCAGACGCCGGCCAGCGCCAAGGCAGACCTGGCGCAACTGACGCCCGGCCTGAAAGTGGCGACCGCCGACTTCTTCTATCAGGACAAGGCGCTGGATCGCAAAGCCGCCCTGCTGCGCCTGCAAGCCAGCAAACGCCAGAAGACTTCCAGCTACACCCAGGTGGGACTGAAGGCGATACCGGGCAACCCGGGCCAGCAACAGTTGGTCCGGCGGGTTCGTGGCTACCTGAACCCGCAGGATCAGGACAGCCAGTAACCCGCCTGCACCTCAGCGGAAGTCCCGGCGCTCGCGGATCAGCGCATAGGCCTGATGCAACTCCCGGGTTTTCTCGGTGGCTTCCTGCACCTGGGCCGGGGTCGCGCCCATCCCGGCCACCTTGTCCGGATGGTGACGACTGAGCAGGCGCCGATAAGCCCGCTTGATCTGTGCCGGCTCGCTGGTCGCGGTCACCCGAGTACCCGCAAGGCATCCTGATAGCTGCCGGCGCTGCTCATCAGCGGCTTGCGGCTGGGCTCGTAGTCACTGGCCAGGGCCTGGACCTGCTGCGTCGTCCAGCCCAGCCACTTGCCCCAGAGCAGAATCAGCTCGCGCTCCTCCCGCCCGGCCCGACCGTCGGCCCAGACCATTCGCCAGCAGGCCCGCAGCACACCCTCGGCGGCGTGGGGCTGGGCCTTGAGGTGACGCAGGTAGCCACGCAGGCGATCCTCTCCCGACTTGCCCCGGTTGAACGCGGCAATCGCCCGCCGCTGCGCCGGTTCGCCCATGTCCAGTTGGCGCATTTCCTGACGCGCCTGCTGGATGTGCCCGTCGACCACCCGTCCATCACTCTTGGCCAGGCGCCCGAGCAGGACGAACAGCAGTTCGTCGTTGCGCAGTGCCGGTTTGCCGCCCAGGCGTTCGCGCAAGTGTGCCCAACTGTGCAACTGCAGGCGCCGATCCAGCGCCTGCCCCAACAACCCGCCCAACATGGCCCCCGGAATGCTGGCGATGGCAAAGCCCGCCCCGGCTCCAATCAGAGTCCCTGGCCACAACATATCAGTGCCTCTCTTGCAGCAGTTGCTCGACTTGGGCCAGGCGCTCCACGGTGCCGACATCCACCCACTGTCCCTGAAGGTGCTCGCCGCTCACCTGCCCTCGGGCCATGGCCTCGCGCAACAGTGGGGCCAGCTTGAACGCCCCGGCATGGCAACCGGCAAACAGTCGCGGATGCAGCACCGAGATGCCGCTGAAGGTCAGCCTGGGCAGATCCGGACGATCGTCGAACAGCCGACCGTCAAGCAGCGCAAAGTCGCCTCCGGACGGATGATGCGGCGGGTTGTCGACCATCACCAGGTGAGCCAGGCCAGCCAGCGGACGGCGCAATGCCGAGAAATCATAATCGGTCCAGATATCGCCATTGACCACCAGGAAGGGCTCGTCGCCCAGCAACGGCAGCGCCCGGAAGATCCCGCCACCGGTCTCCAGCGGCTCGCCTTCCGGCGAATAGGCGATGCTCAGGCCATGACGCGAACCGTCGCCGAGGTAATCCTCGATCTGCTGGCCGAGCCAGGCATGATTGATGACGATCTCCCTGAAGCCGGCCGCCGCCAGGGCCCGCAGGTGATAGTCGATCAGCGGCACGCCGTTGGCCCGGATCAGCGGCTTGGGTATGTGCAGGGTCAGCGGGCGCATGCGCTCGCCCTTCCCCGCCGCCAGGATCATCGCCCTCATAGCGTGGCCCCGGACGGCAGGCGCAGGCTGTCAAGCAGTTCACCCAGCTCGGCCAACTCCGGCCGGCGTGCCAGCACCGCTTCGATATAGGCGAAGAAGCGCGGCACGTCCGCCAGGTAGCGCGGCTTGCCATCGCGATGGCAGATACGGGCAAAGATACCGATCACCTTCAGGTGGCGCTGCACCCCCATCAGGTCGCTGGCCCGGTGGAACGCCTCGAAATCCGCCTGGACCGCAATGCCCTGCTGGCGAGCCCGCTCCCAGTAGCCATGCAGCCAATCGACGACCCGGGCCTCGGGCCAACTGAGAAACGCATCCTTGAACAGGCAGGTAATATCGTAGGTCACCGGGCCGTAGACTGCATCCTGAAAGTCCAGCACCCCCGGGTTGGGCTCGCTCAGCATCAGGTTGCGCGGCATGTAGTCACGGTGCACCAGCACCTTCGGCTGTGCCAGGGCACTGTCGATCAACAACGTACTGACCCGCTGCCACAGCTCCAGTTGCCGTGGGCTGAAGACGGCACCCAACTCGCGCCCCACATACCATTCGGGGAACAGCTCCAGCTCGCGCCGCAGCAGGGCGACGTCATAGCTCGGCAGATCGGCCTCCAGCGGCAGTTGCTGGAAAGCCAGCAAGGCATCGATGGCATCGGCGAACAGGGCATCGGCGTTCTCGTCATCGATCACATCCAGATAGGTCCGGTTGCCCAGGTCGTTGAGCAGCAGAAAGCCGTTTTCCAGATCCTGAGCATAAATTTCCGGCACGTTGATGCCGGATTTCGCCAGCAAATGGGCAATATCCACGAAGGGTTTGCAGTTCTCGCGCGGCGGCGGAGCATCCATCACGATGAAGCTGCGGTCCTCGCCCTGCCAGCGGAAATACCGGCGGAAACTCGCGTCACTGCTGGCTGCGGTCAGGGTGGCGTCCGGTACGGCACCCCAGCCCCTGGCCAGGAACAGGGATGCCAGTTGCTCATCCAGCCAAACTTTCAGGTGTTGCAAGCGTAGATCTTGGTCGGGCATTACTAAGGGTCTCCGACGGCGCTAGCCGTCAAGCGGGTCATGCTTTATTATCCAGCATCTTTTTCAGACCATCGATAGGCGTGCGGCCCTTACCGCGGGCAGATGGCACGCAGGAAGCCCGGACTAATAAGATGGCATTGAAATCCCCCGCGTTTCGTAGAAAGTTTCCGTTGCTGGTCACCGGCGGTTTGCTGGCCCTGCAACCTCTGGCCACTTCGTTCGTTGTTGCTGCTGAACAGTATGACTGCTCGGCCTCGGCTTCGGGCGCCTGGAGTTGTGCGCCGAAAGCGACCACCGCCCAGTTGCCACCGCGTCCCGTGCACGACGCCGGCTCGGTCGGCGGCACCTCCCAGGCCACCGCGGACAGCAGCTCCGGCAGCGACAGCGCGCCGGCGACCAAGCTGGTCACCGAAGCCAAGGGCCGTGGTCTGAAATCCCGCAGCGCCGACTACAGCCACCTCGACTGGGTTCCCCGCGAGAAGCTGACGCCGGCCCAGTTGGCCGAGACCGGACCATACTGCTCTGGTGCCTATATCGAACCGATTCGTCCTGGCATGAATGACAAGACGAATAAAAGTGATGCGCCGACCTTCATCGGTGCCAAGGCTTCGCGTTACGAGCAGGAGCAACAGGTCGCCAGCCTGGCCGGTGACGTGGTCATGCGCCAGGGCAGCATGCAGGTCGAGGCCGACGAGGCGAACCTGTACCAGGCGGAAAACCGTGGCGAGCTGAGCGGCAACGTGCGTGTTCGCGACAACGGCGCCCTGATGGTGGGCGATCACGCGGACGTCCAGCTGGACACCGGCGAAGCCAAGGTCGACAACGCCGAATACGTGCTGCACAAGTCACGCGTGCGGGGCAGCGCGCTCTACGCCAAGCGGGCCGAGAACGCGATCATCCGTCTCAAGGACGGTACGTACACCACCTGCGAACCGAGCAGCAACGCCTGGCAACTCAAGGGCAACAACATCACCCTGAACCCGGCGACCGGCTTCGGTACCGCGACCAACGTGACACTGCGGGTCAAGGACATTCCGGTCCTGTACACGCCGTATATCTACTTCCCGATCGACAACCGTCGCCAGTCCGGCTTCCTGCCGCCGAGCTTCAGTTCGGATAGCGACAACGGCTTCACCCTGGTCACACCGTACTACTTCAACCTGGCACCGAACTACGATGCCACGTTGTACCCACGCTACATGACCAAGCGCGGCTTGCTGATGGAAGGGGAATTCCGCTACCTGACCAAGTCCAGCGAAGGCCAGTTCGGCGGCGCGTACCTGAACGACGACAGCAACGATCGCTCGAAGCAGACCGACTCCGAAAAAACCCGCTACATGCTCAACTGGCAGCACAAGGGCGGCCTGGACTCGCGTATCCTGACCGAAGTCGACTACACCAAGATCAGCGACCCCTACTACTTCCAGGACCTGACCAGCGACCAGATCGGCGTCAAGGACAGCAGCAACTACGTCAACCAGCAGGCTGCCGTCAGCTACCGCGGCGACAGCTATACCGCCAAGCTGAACCTGCAGGCGTATCAGATGGCCAGCGTGTCCAATATCACGCCTTACAACCGCCTGCCGCAGATCACCTTCAACGGCGAACTGCCTTACCATCCCGAAGGTCTCGATTTCACCTACGAGACTGAAGCGGTGCGTTTTGAACGTAGCCTGGAGACCGGCAACTTTTTTGACAAGGATGGCGGGCCGTTCAACGCGGACGGTACCGTGGGCACACCACGCCTGGACACCAACGTCACCGGTCTGGCCCGCGCCAACGGTGACCGCCTGAATCTCAAGCCAGGTGTCAGCCTGCCACTTAACTGGACCTATGGCTACGTAAAGCCATCGCTCAAGTACCAGTACACCAAGTACGATCTGGACCTTGGCGCCCAGGGCAGAGAGGATCTGCTCACCAACCGTGGCAACGCTTCTGCCTTGGGTGAGAGCTACAGCAGCTCGCAAAGCCGTGGCGTGCCTATCGCCAGCATCGACAGCGGCCTGTACTTCGACCGCAACACCAGCATGTTCGGCACCAACTATCGCCAGACCCTGGAACCACGCCTGTTCTATCTCTACGTTCCAGAGAAGGACCAGAAGGACATTCCGGTTTTCGATACGGGTGAGTACAGCTTCAACTACGCCTCGCTGTTCCGCGAGAACCGTTTCTCCGGTTCGGACCGTGTCGGCGACGAGAACAAGCTGTCCCTGGGCGTGACCAGCCGCTGGATCGAGGACAACGGCTTCGAGCGCCAGCGCATCAGCGTCGGCCAGGCCCTGTACTTCAAGGACCGCGCCGTTCAATTGCCAGGTGTCGACTACCATACCCGCGCCGACGCCAAGGCCAACGTATCGCCCTACGCCCTGGAATACGCCTACCGTTTCAACCGCGACTGGCGCGCGACCGCCGACTACAACTGGGACCCGGACAGCCACAGCCCACGCTCGGGCAGTGCGATGTTCCACTACCAGCCTGAAGACAACCCGAACAAGGTCTTCAACGCCGGCTATCGCTATCGCAACGACCAGGTCATCTACAACCAGAACACCGGTCAGTGGCAGTTCGGTGGTGACTACGGCACTCCAGGCACGCCTGGCTACGTGAAGGACTACTACAAGATCCAGCAGCACGATTTCTCGGTCATCTGGCCGGTGGTGCCGCAGTGGAACGTCATCAGCCGCTGGCAGTACGACTACAACCGCAACCGCACGCTGGAAGCCTTTGGTGGTTTCGAGTATGACAACTGCTGCTGGAAACTGCGCCTGATCAACCGTTACTGGGTCAAGTATGACGAATTCAGTCAGGAAGCCCCACAGAACGAGAAAGGCGACCACGGCATCTTCCTCCAAATTGTCCTGAAGGGTCTGGGCGGCGTTCTCGGCCAGAAAGTAGAAACCTTCCTCGACAAAGGCATCCAAGGTTATCGTGAACGTGAAGATCAAGCTTTCTGATTGTCTGCGCCCGCTGATGCTGGGCGCACTGGCCCTGAGTGCCGCGGTTCACGCCGCGGTACAACCCCTGGACAACGTCGTGGCGATCGTCGACAACGACGTGATCATGCAGAGCCAACTGGACCAGCGCGTCCACGAAGTCCAGCAGAGCATTGCCAAGCGCGGCGGCGGCGTACCACCGACCAGCGTCCTGGACCAGCAGGTCCTCGACCGCCTGATCGTCGAGAACCTGCAGCTGCAGATCGGCGAACGTTCCGGCATTCGCATTTCCGATGAGGAACTGAACCAGGCCATCGGCAGCATCGCCCAGCGCAACAACATGTCGATCGACCAGTTCAAGGCCGCCCTGGCCCACGACGGCCTCTCCTACGAGGACGCCCGCGACCAGGTTCGCCGTGAAATGATCATCAGCCGCGTGCGCCAGCGCCGGGTTGCCGAGCGGGTGCAGGTGTCCGAACAGGAAGTGAAGAACTTCCTCGCCTCGGACCTGGGCAAGATGCAGCTTTCTGAAGAACTGCACCTGGCCAACATCCTGATCGCCACCCCGGACAGCGCCAGTTCGCAAGCCATCCAGGCCGCGGCGGCCCAGGCCCAGGACATCTACCGGCAGCTGAAGCAGGGTGCCGACTTCGCCCAGTTGGCGATTGCCAAGTCCGGCAGCGACAACGCCCTCGAAGGCGGTGACATGGGCTGGCGCAAGCCGGCACAACTGCCACCACCGTTCGACCAGATGTTGAGCAACCTGCCGGTAGGCGGGATCACCGAGCCAGCCCGTGCACCCGGTGGTTTCATCATCCTCAAGGTACTGGACAAGCGTGGTGGCGAGACCCAGATGCGCGACGAAGTGCATGTTCGTCACATCCTGATCAAGCCGAACGCCATCCGCAGCGAAGCCGAGACCCAGGCACTGGCCCAGAAACTCTACGAGCGCATCCAGAATGGTGAAGACTTCGCCACCCTGGCCAAGAGCTTTTCGGAAGACCCGGGTTCGGCTCTCAACGGTGGAGACCTGAACTGGATCGACCCGAAGGTACTCGTTCCCGAGTTCCAGGAAGTGATGGCCAAGACCCCGCAAGGCGTGCTGTCCAAGCCATTCAAGACCCAATACGGCTGGCACGTGCTGGAAGTCCTCGGCCGTCGCGCCACCGACAGCACCAATCAGGCTCGCGAGCAACAGGCCATGACCGTACTGCGTAACCGCAAGTACGACGAGGAGCTGCAGACCTGGCTGCGTCAGATCCGCGACGAGGCCTACGTTGAAATCAAGCTCCCTGGCGCAGACCAGGCAGCCAAGTGAAACCCTGGCGTTTTGCGCTGACCCCCGGCGAGCCGGCAGGCATCGGTCCAGACCTTTGCCTGCTGCTGGCCTCGCAGCCCCAGCCCTACCCCCTGATTGCCATTACCAGTCGTGACCTGCTCGCCGAGCGGGCCACGCAACTGGCCGTGGCCGTCGACCTGCTGCCGGTAGGGCCGGACCATTGGCCAGAGCAGCCGGCCCCCGCTGGCAGCCTCTACGTCTGGGATACGCCACTGGCCGCCCCGGTCGTGCCCGGGCAACTGGAGCAGGCCAACGCGGCCTTCGTCCTGGAAACCCTGACTCGCGCCGGCGAAGGCTGCCTCAACGGCGATTTCGCCGGCATGATCACCGCTCCGGTGCACAAGGGCGTGATCAACGACTCCGGGATCGCCTTTTCCGGGCACACGGAGTTCCTCGCCGACCTGACCCATACCCGCCAGGTGGTGATGATGCTCGCCACCCGCGGACTGCGCGTGGCGCTGGTCACCACGCACCTGCCGCTGCGCCAGGTGGCCGACGCGATTACCGACGAGCGCCTGGAGCGCGTCACGCGCATCCTGCACACCGATCTCAAGGAAAAGTTCGGCATCGCCCAGCCACGAATCCTGGTATGCGGGCTCAACCCCCATGCCGGTGAAGGTGGTCACCTGGGCCACGAAGAGATCGACGTCATCGAACCGACCCTGGAGCGTCTGCGCAGTGAGGGCATGGACTTGCGCGGCCCGCTGCCCGCCGACACTCTGTTTACCCCCAAATATCTGGAGCACTGCGACGCGGTGCTGGCGATGTACCATGATCAGGGCCTGCCCGTGCTGAAATACAAAGGCTTCGGCGCGGCAGTCAACGTGACCCTCGGCTTGCCGATCATCCGCACCTCGGTCGACCACGGCACTGCCCTGGACCTGGCCGGCAGCGGCAAAATCGACACCGGCAGCCTGCAAGTCGCCCTGGAAACCGCCTACCAGATGGCCGAGACCCGTTTATGAGCGAGCAATACCAACACCGGGCGCGCAAGCGCTTCGGCCAGAACTTCCTGCATGATGCCGGCGTGATCGATCGCATCCTGCGGGCCATCCGAGCCAAGGCCGAAGACCGCATGCTGGAAATCGGCCCGGGCCAGGGCGCCCTGACCGAAGGCCTGCTGAGCAGCGGCGCACAACTGGACGTGGTTGAACTGGACAAGGACCTGGTCCCGATCCTCAACCAGCAGTTCGCCGGCAAGCCGAACTTCCAACTGCATCAGGGCGATGCACTGAAGTTCGACTTCACCACGCTGAACGCCGCCCCCAACAGCCTGCGAGTAGTCGGCAACCTGCCCTACAACATCTCGACACCACTGATTTTCCACCTGCTGGACAATGCCAGCCTGATCCGCGACATGCACTTCATGCTGCAGAAGGAAGTCGTCGAGCGTCTGGCCGCCGGCCCCGGTGGAGGCGACTGGGGTCGCCTGTCGATCATGGTCCAGTATCACTGCCGCGTCGAACACCTGTTCAACGTCGGCCCTGGCGCTTTCAATCCGCCACCCAAGGTCGACTCGGCGATCGTCCGCCTGGTACCTCACCAGGTGCTACCGCACCCGGCCAAGGATCACCGCCTGCTGGAACGCATCGTTCGCGAAGCCTTCAACCAGCGCCGCAAGACCCTGCGCAACACGCTCAAGGCCCTGCTCAGCAGCGCCGACATCGAGGCCGCCGGCGTCGATGGCAGCCTGCGCCCGGAGCAACTGGACCTGGCCGCCTTCGTCCGCCTGGCCGACAAGCTCAGCGAACAGTCCGACAAGTCGCCTGTCACCGACTGACAGTACACCCCACCGTGACCGGGTACGGCGCCAGACAGCATATCTGGCCTACTACCCGGCACTTGGCCTAGACTGAGTGCCATCAGTCGCATCTTTCGCTTTTGCTTCCAAGGCCTCTTGCATGTCCGATCCTCGCTATCAGGTCGACGTCAGCGTCGTCACCCGGTTCCTCGCTGAACAATCCCAGCCCGAACAGAACCGCTTCGCCTTTGCCTACACCATTACCGTGCAGAACAACGGGCAGTTGCCTGCGCGCCTGCTGTCCCGACACTGGGTGATCACCGACGGTGACGGCCACGTGGAGGAGGTTCGCGGGGCCGGCGTGGTCGGCCAGCAACCGCTGATCGAAGTCGGAGAAAGCCACACCTACAGCAGTGGCACGGTCATGACCACCCAGGTCGGCAACATGCACGGCAGCTACCAGATGCTGGCTGAGGATGGTCAGCAATTCGACGCCATCATCGCGCCGTTCCGTCTTGCCGTACCCGGAGCCCTGCACTGATGGCGGTGTACGCCGTCGGCGACCTGCAAGGCTGCCTGGAACCGCTCAAGTGCCTGCTCGAACGGGTGCGCTTCGACCCTGCCTGCGATCGCCTGTGGCTGGTCGGCGACCTGGTCAACCGCGGCCCGCAGTCCCTGGAGACCCTGCGCTACCTCTATCGCATGCGCGACTCGCTGGTCTGCGTGCTCGGTAATCATGACCTGCACCTGCTGGCTGCCGCGCAGAACGTTGAACGCCTGAAGAAAAGCGACACCCTGCGCGAAGTACTCGAAGCCCCGGATGCACCGGAACTGCTCGGCTGGTTGCGCCAGCAGAAGCTGCTGCATCATGACCCGGAACGCAACGTGGCACTGGTCCATGCCGGTATTCCGCCACAGTGGTCGCTGAAAAAGGCGCTCAAACTCGCCGCGGAAGTCGAAGCGGCCCTGCGTGACGACCAGCAGTTCAGGCCCTTCCTGGCTGGCATGTACGGCAACGAACCGAACAAGTGGGACGGCGACCTGGAAGGCATCACCCGCCTGCGGGTGATCACCAACTATTTCACCCGCATGCGCTTCTGCACCGCCGAAGGCAAACTCGACCTCAAGGGCAAGGAAGGCGCCGACACCGCGCCGGCCGGCTACGCGCCCTGGTTCAGCTTCAGGGAGCGCAGGACCCAGGGGCTGAAGATCATCTTCGGTCATTGGGCCGCACTCGAAGGCCAATGCGACGTGCCGGACATCTTCGCCCTCGACACCGGTTGTGTCTGGGGCAGTGCCATGACCCTGATGAACGTCGACACCGGCGAGCGCCTGAGCTGCAAGTGCGACAGCCAGGGCGGCGTCGCACCACCGCCGACCCTGGCCGAGCGATTCCGCGCCTGGCTCTATCGCTGACTCTACGACCTACAAGCCCCCGACCGGAGCCAACCATGAGCGAATTCAAACGCATCCCTCCCGAACAAGCCCAGGCCCTGCGCGAGCAAGGTGCCGTGGTCGTCGACATCCGCGATCCGCAGGCATTCGCCCTGCAGCACATCGCGGGCGCGAAACACCTGGACAATCACTCACTGCACGACTTCATCACCAACGCCGATCTGGATAAGCCGCTGGTGGTGTGCTGCTACCACGGCAATTCCAGCCAGAGTGCGGCAGCCTACCTGGCGGGCCAGGGTTTCTCCGAGGTCTACAGCCTGGATGGCGGCTTCGAACTGTGGCGTACGACCTATCCTTCGGAAATCGCTCAAGATATTTCCGAATAATTTTTTTCTTCCGCTCAAGCCCGCACGAACCGCGGGCTAGAGCATTTCCTGACGAACGGTAAAGCGCAACTAATTGCGCATCCCGCCTTGACCTCCCCGATTCCGAACTATCCTTAAGCGCGAGGCCATCCAAATCAGGGGAGAGCCGGTACACCGGCGTACGGGTCATCGGTAGTAATTTTCAAGGCCACCGCCGCCTTGAAGGTGTTCTGGGGGGTAAACGGCAACGGCTTCACCGTTGCATGCCAGCACTTGACTGACTGATCCGGCACCGGCTCCAAGTATCGAGCGAGGTGACGTCATGAGCATATTCAGCCATTTCCAACAACGCTTCGAATCCACACGGCAGGAAGAACTCACGCTGCAGGAGTATCTTGAGCTGTGCAAAAAGGATCGCAGCGCCTACGCCTCGGCAGCCGAGAGGATGCTACTGGCAATCGGCGAACCCGAACTGCTGGATACGTCCACCAACTCACGGTTGTCGCGCATCTTCTCCAACAAGGTGATCCGTCGCTATCCGGCCTTTGAAGACTTCCATGGGATGGAGGAATGCATCGACCAGATCGTTTCGTATTTCCGCCACGCCGCCCAGGGCCTGGAAGAGAAGAAACAGATCCTCTATCTGCTCGGTCCGGTGGGGGTGGTAAATCCTCCCTGGCGGAAAAGCTGAAACAACTGATCGAGAAGGTGCCCTTCTACGCCATCAAGGGCTCGCCGGTGTTCGAGTCGCCACTGGGCCTGTTCAACGCCACGGAGGACGGCGCGATCCTCGAGGAAGACTTCGGCATTCCGCGGCGCTACCTGAACACCATCATGTCGCCCTGGGCGACCAAGCGCCTGGCCGAGTTCGGCGGCGACATCAGCCAGTTCCGCGTGGTCAAGCTCTACCCTTCGATCCTCAACCAGATCGCCGTGGCCAAGACCGAGCCCGGTGACGAGAACAACCAGGACATTTCCGCGCTGGTGGGCAAGGTCGATATCCGCAAGCTGGAGGAATTCCCGCAGAACGACGCCGACGCCTACAGCTACTCAGGCGCCCTGTGCCGGGCCAACCAGGGCCTGATGGAGTTCGTCGAGATGTTCAAGGCACCGATCAAGGTGCTGCACCCATTGCTGACCGCCACCCAGGAAGGCAACTACAACAGCACCGAAGGCCTGGGGGCGATTCCCTTCACCGGCGTACTGCTGGCGCACTCCAACGAATCGGAATGGCACACCTTCCGCAACAACAAGAACAACGAGGCGTTCATCGACCGGATCTACATCGTCAAGGTCCCGTACTGCCTGCGGGTCAGCGACGAGGTGAAGATCTACGACAAGCTGCTGCACAACAGTTCGCTGTCCAAGGCGCACTGCGCGCCCGACACCCTGCGGATGCTCGCCCAGTTCACCGTGCTCTCGCGCCTCAAGGAGCCGGAAAACTCGAACATCTACTCGAAAATGCGCGTCTACGACGGGGAAAACCTCAAGGACACCGATCCCAAGGCCAAGTCGATCCAGGAATACCGCGACGCGGCTGGCGTCGATGAAGGCATGAACGGCCTGTCGACCCGCTTCGCGTTCAAGATCCTGTCCAAGGTCTTCAACTTCGACCCCCATGAGATCGCCGCCAACCCGGTACACCTGCTGTATGTGCTCGAACAGCAGATCGAACAGGAACAGTTCCAGGCCGAAACCCGCGAACGCTACCTGCGCTACCTCAAGGAATACCTGGCACCGCGCTACATCGAGTTCATCGGCAAGGAAATCCAGACTGCCTACCTGGAATCCTACAGCGAGTACGGCCAGAACATTTTCGATCGCTACGTGCTGTACGCCGACTTCTGGATCCAGGACCAGGAATACCGCGATCCGGAAACCGGCGAGATCCTCAATCGCGTCGCGCTCAACGAGGAACTGGAAAAGATCGAGAAACCGGCCGGCATCAGCAATCCGAAGGATTTCCGCAACGAAATCGTCAACTTCGTACTGCGCGCCCGGGCCAACAACAACGGCAAGAATCCGACCTGGCTCAGCTACGAGAAGCTGCGGGTGGTGATCGAGAAGAAAATGTTCTCCAACACCGAGGATCTGCTGCCGGTCATCAGCTTCAACGCCAAGGCCAGCAAGGAGGATCAACAGAAACACAACGACTTCGTCACACGCATGGTCGAACGCGGCTACACCGACAAACAGGTACGCCTGCTCTCCGAGTGGTACCTGCGGGTTCGCAAGTCGCAGTAACGGCAGCTGCAAGCGCCAGGCTGCAGGTCGTCGACACGTCCACCGGCGTGTCCGCGGTCCGCGCAGCCAACCGCTTGTCCCCGAGTTTCCAGCCCGGTGCTGGAAGCCTGTAACTTGAAGCTGCCCGGAGGGCTCCACCATGAGCTATGTGATCGACCGACGCCTCAATGGCAAGAACAAGAGCACGGTGAACCGCCAGCGCTTCCTGCGGCGTTACCGTGACCACATCAAGAAAGCGGTCGAGGAGGCCGTGAGCCGCCGTTCCATCACCGACATGGAACACGGCGAACAGATCAGCATTCCCGGTCGCGACATCGACGAGCCGGTGCTCCACCATGGACGCGGCGGCAAGCAGACCGTGGTCCATCCCGGCAACAAGGAATTCACCACCGGCGAACACATTCCCAGGCCACAGGGCGGAGGCGGCGGACGCGGTCCCGGTAAGGCCGGCAACTCCGGCGAAGGGATGGATGAGTTCGTCTTCCAGATCACCCAGGAGGAATTCCTCGAATTCATGTTCGAGGACCTGGAACTGCCGAACCTGGTCAAGCGCAACCTCACCGGCACCGACACCTACAAGACCGTCCGCGCCGGGATCAGCAACGAGGGCAACCCCTCGCGCATCAACATCATCCGCACCCTGCGCTCGGCCCATGCCCGACGCATCGCCCTGTCCGGCAGCAGCCGGGCGAAACTCAAGGAGGCCAAGGCCGAACTGGAGCGACTGAAACGCGAAGAACCGGACAACTTCGGCGATATCCAGGAAATCGAGGCGGAAATCGAACGACTCAGCGCGCGCATTCACCGCGTGCCGTTCCTCGATACGTTCGACCTCAAGTACAACCTGCTGGTCAAGCAACCCAACCCCAGCTCCAAGGCCGTGATGTTCTGCCTGATGGACGTGTCCGGCTCGATGACCCAGGCGACCAAGGACATCGCCAAGCGCTTCTTCATCCTGCTGTACCTGTTCCTCAAGCGTAACTACGACAAGATCGAAGTGGTGTTCATCCGCCATCACACCAGCGCCCGGGAGGTCGACGAGGAGGAGTTCTTCTACTCGCGGGAAACCGGCGGCACCATCGTCTCCAGCGCCCTGAAGCTGATGCAGGAGATCATGGCCGAACGCTATCCAACCAACGAATGGAACATCTATGCCGCCCAGGCCTCCGACGGCGACAACTGGAACGATGATTCGCCGATCTGCCGCGACATCCTGATCAACCAGATCATGCCGTTCGTGCAGTACTACACTTATGTAGAGATCACCCCGCGCGAACACCAGGCCCTGTGGTACGAGTACGAACGCATCAGCGAAGCGTTCAGCGATACGTTTGCCCAGCAGCAGCTGGTATCGGCCGCCGATATCTATCCGGTCTTCCGTGAACTCTTCCAGCGCAGGTTAGTGACATGACCTCCAGAGAGCAGAAACAGCCCAAGCGCCAACCCATTTCCACCGGCTCGGAATGGACCTTCGAACTGATCCAGGCCTACGACCGCGAAATCAGCCGTATCGCCGAGCGCTACGCCCTGGACACCTACCCCAACCAGATCGAGGTGATCACCGCCGAGCAGATGATGGATGCCTATGCCTCGGTGGGGATGCCCCTGGGCTATCACCACTGGTCCTACGGCAAGCACTTCCTCAGCACCGAGAAGTCCTACAGCCGCGGCCAGATGGGCCTGGCCTACGAGATCGTGATCAATTCCGACCCCTGCATCGCCTACCTGATGGAGGAAAACACCATCTGCATGCAGGCGCTGGTGGTCGCGCACGCCTGCTACGGCCACAACAGCTTCTTCAAGGGCAACTACCTGTTCCGTACCTGGACCGATGCCAGCTCGATCATCGACTATCTGGTTTTCGCCAAGCAGTACATCACCCAGTGCGAGGAACGCCACGGTATCGACGCCGTCGAGGACCTGCTCGACTCCTGCCACGCCCTGATGAACTACGGCGTCGACCGCTACAAGCGCCCCTACCCGATCTCCGCGGAGGAGGAACGGCGTCGGCAGAAGGAGCGTGAAGAACACCTGCAGAAACAGATCAACGACCTGTGGCGAACCATTCCCAAGGGCGCGGACAAGCTCAGCGAGAAGGACAACGCCCGCTTCCCCTCCGAACCCCAGGAGAACATTCTCTATTTCATCGAGAAACACGCGCCGCTGCTGGAACCCTGGCAGCGGGAAATCGTGCGGATCGTGCGCAAGATCGCCCAGTACTTCTATCCGCAGCGCCAGACCCAGGTGATGAACGAAGGCTGGGCGACGTTCTGGCACTACACCCTGATGAACGATCTCTACGACGAAGGCCTGGTCACCGACGGCTTCATGATGGAATTCCTCGCCTCCCATACCAGCGTGGTGTTCCAGCCCGGCTTCGACAGCCCCTACTACAGCGGGATCAACCCTTATGCCCTGGGCTTCGCGATGTACCGCGACATCCGCCGGATGTGCGAGGAACCCACCGAAGAAGACCGCCGCTGGTTCCCCGAGCTGGCGGGCAGCGACTGGTTGTCGAGCATCAAGTTCGCCATGAGCAGCTTCAAGGACGAGAGTTTCATCCTGCAGTACCTGTCGCCCAAGGTGATCCGCGACCTGAAGCTGTTCAGCATTCTCGACGACGATCAACGCGACGACCTGCTGGTACCGGCCATCCACGACGAAAGCGGCTACCGGACCATCCGCGAAACCCTGGCCGCCCAGTACAACCTGGGCAACCGCGAGCCCAACGTGCAGATCTGGAGCATCGACCGCCGCGGCGACCGTTCGCTCACCCTGCGCCACCAGCAACACAACCGCAAACCCCTGGGCGACTCGACCGAGGAGGTACTCAAGCATCTGCATCGCCTGTGGGGCTTCGACATCCACCTGGAAACCCTGCAGGGCGACCAGATCATGAAGACCCATCACGTCCCCCCCAAAGGCGAACACGGCGAAAGCGAGTACGGTCGACTCGACCTGGCCGTGATTCACCTCTGAGTTGCAGACACCTCCGTTGGCGGACAACACAGGTTATCCTGTCCGGCTAACGGAGGTTTTTCATGCAGATCTATAAAGTCGGCGGTGCGGTACGTGATCGCCTGCTGGGCCGCGCGGTCACCGATATCGACTGGGTCGTGGTCGGTGCCACCAGTGAAGAGATGCTCGCCAGGGGCTTTCGCCCGGTCGGAGCGGACTTCCCGGTGTTTCTCCACCCCAAAAGCGGCGAGGAATACGCCCTGGCCCGCACCGAACGCAAGAGCGGGCGCGGCTACGGCGGTTTCACCTTCCATGCCAGTCCCGAGGTCACCCTCGAAGAGGACCTGATCCGTCGCGACCTGACGATCAA
Source organism: Pseudomonas sp. Tof1 (assembly GCF_055390395.1). NCBI lineage: Bacteria > Pseudomonadati > Pseudomonadota > Gammaproteobacteria > Pseudomonadales > Pseudomonadaceae > Pseudomonas > Pseudomonas sp. Tof1. Next base: position 6,346,959 of record NZ_AP024344.1, read on the forward strand.
CGCCATGGCCGAAGACGACCACGGCAACCTGACCGACCCCTACCACGGCCAGCAGGATCTCGAAAATCGCGTATTGCGGCACGTTTCCCCGGCATTCGCCGAAGACCCCCTGCGCGTATTGCGCGTTGCCCGCTTTGCCGCCCGTTATGCCGGCCTCGGGTTCACGGTGGCGCCACAGACGCTCGCACTGATGCGTCAGTTGGCGGAGTCGGGCGAACTGGAGGCGCTGACACCGGAGCGCAGCTGGAAGGAAATCTCCCGGGCCCTGATGGAGGAACAGCCTCAGGTATTCATCCAGGTACTGCGCGAATGTGGCGCCCTGGCAGTGCTGTTTCCCGAGATAGAGGCCCTCTTTGGTGTCCCGCAGCCAGCCGCCCACCATCCGGAGATCGATACGGGTCGGCACACCCTGAGCGTGCTGGAACAGGCCGCCCGCCACCAGCAACCCCTGACCGTACGCTGGGCCTGCCTGCTGCATGACCTGGGCAAGGGTCTCACCCCCGAGGAGGAATGGCCGAGGCACATTGCCCACGAAGCCAGGGGGCTTGCTCTGATCAAGGCCATCAACGAGCGCTACAAGGTGCCCCGCGATTGCCAGGAGCTGGCCTTGCTGGTGGGTGAGTATCACACCCACAGCCATCGCGCTCTCGAACTGAAAGCCTCGACCCTGCTGGAGCTACTGCAGAGTTTCGATGTCTATCGTCGGCCGCAACGCTTCGAGGAATTCATCGCCGCCTGTGAAATGGATGCCCGCGGGCGCCAGGGGCTGGAACAGCGGGATTATCCGCAGGCCGCCTACCTGCGCGGCGCGGCGCAGGCGGCCAAGGCCGTCGCGGTTCAGCCGCTGATCGAAAAGGGCTACAAGGGACCGGCGCTGGGCGAGGCGCTGCGCCGCGAGCGCCTGACCGCCCTAAAGGTCTACAAGGAGAAAAACACGACCGCCCGTTGAGGAACATGGTCCGATGTGGGAGCGGGCTTGCCCGCGAAGCTCTGCGCTATATCAAGGACGCCGCACCGGCAAGCCAGCTCCCACAGGCTGACGAGGCTTCGGCTCAGGCCGATGCCGCCAGCAACGCGGCGGGTGTCAGTTGCTCGCCGCGCCATTCGAACGCAACGGGAGCCAGCACCTGATCGATCCGCGCCTCGCGCCACAACGTCGCAAAACTCTTCCCGGCTTCGGGATGCAGCTTTTGCGGCGCAATCAGCGATAATGGCCACAATACGAATGCATTTTTCAGGATTTCGGCACGCGGCAGGATCAGCCCGTCGAAATTCCCTACCTGCTCACCATACAGCAGGACATCGATATCCAGCGGCAAGCCTTTGCGATCCGGCGCATAACGGCCGTTGTCGGCCTCGATGAACTTCAGTCGACGATCCAGCTCCATCAACGGCAGATCGGTCAGGGCCGACACCACCAGGTTGAAGAACGGCCCGCTCCTGATCCCCACCGGCTGGCTCTCGAACACCGCCGAGCAGCGGATATCCTGCAGAAACCCGGCAAGGGCATCCAGACCGGCGCACAAATGGGTTTCGCGCTCGATGTTGCTGCCGAGCCCGAGATAAACCTGAGTTAGCGACATCCGCGCTCGATCTCCACGCCCACGCCCCTGGCGGCCGCAACCGCCCCCGGCTTGGTCAACTTGAGGTGCAGCCAGGGAATCTGGAACTCGCTCATGAGCACTTCGGCCAGGCGCTCGGCAAAGGTTTCCACCAACTGGAACTGCGACTGCTCGGCAAAAGCCTGGATCCGCGTCGACACGCTGGCGTAGTCGAGCGCCAGGGTCAGGTCATCCCCTGCCGCGGCCGGGCGGTTGTCCCAGGCGAAACTGAGGTCAAGACGCAGGCATTGCCTGATGCCGCGCTCCCAGTCGTAGGCCCCGATCACCGTGTCGACTTCCAGGCCCTCGATAAACACTCTGTCCAAGCACTCTTCTCCGCAGCACGACAAGGGCGCAATGCGCCGTTAGAATCAGGGCGTCCTCGCCCGGAATAGTTAGCATGTTTTGGTTACTGGCGATCCTCGCCTACCTGCTCGGCTCTCTGTCCTTCGCCATTTTGCTCAGCCGCCTGACCGGTACGCCCGATCCGCGAATGAGTGGTTCGGGCAATGCCGGCGCCACCAACATGCTGCGCCTGGCCGGCAAGAAACTGGCGATCCTGACGCTACTCGGCGACCTGCTCAAAGGCCTGCTGCCGGTACTGATCGCCGGGCTAGCCGGCATGACGCTGCAACAACAGGCCTGGATCGGCGTCTGCGCCGTTCTCGGCCACCTGTTTCCCCTCTATTTCCGCTTTCGCGGCGGCAAGGGGGTGGCGACGGCGGCCGGCATGCTGCTGGGGCTCTACCCTCCAGCGGCCCTGCTGGCCATCGCCACCTGGATCCTGACCTTCTACCTCACCCGCACCAGCTCGCTGGCCGCCTTGATCGCCACACCGCTGACCCTGCCGCTGCTGGCCTGGCAGGAGCCGGCGGCGCTGTTGCCGATGAGCGTACTGACCGGGCTGATCGTATGGCGCCACCGTGGCAATCTACGCGACCTTTTCGCCGGCCGCGAACGGCATTTCTAGATATTGCCCGTGAAAGCCGAGCCACAGCGCCTCAAAGTGGCGGCAACTGCTCCATCGGCCAACGCGCCTGTACGCTGATCGCCAGGCTTTCATGCTGCCCGGCCTGCAGGCGCTGGCAGCCGGCAAAGGCAATCATCGCGCCGTTATCGGTGCAGAACCTCGGGCGTGCATAGAACACCTCGCCCTTCAGGTCGCCGAGCATTTTTTCCAGGGACTCGCGCAAGGCCTTGTTGGCACTGACGCCACCGGCGATCACCAGACGCTTCATGCCGGTCTGCTTCAACGCCCGCTTGCACTTGAAGGTCAGAGTCTCCACCACTGCCTGCTGGAAGGCCAGCGAGATGTCGCAACGGGTTTGCTCACCGTCGTCTCCAGCGCTGACGCACTGCTGCCAGGTATTGAGGGCAAAGGTCTTCAGGCCGCTGAAGCTGAACTCCAGGCCCGGACGGTCGCACATCGGCCGCGGGAACACGAAGCGCCCGGGCACACCCTGTTCGGCCAACCGGGCGATTTCCGGGCCGCCCGGATAATTCAGGCCGATCAGCTTGGCGGTCTTGTCGAAGGCTTCGCCGGCGGCATCGTCCAGGCTTTCGCCCAGCACGCTGTACTGGCCAATACCCTCGACCTGCACCAACTGCGTGTGCCCGCCGGAGACCAGCAGGGCGACGAAAGGAAACTCCGGTGGCTGCTCCTCGAGCATGGGCGCCAGCAGATGACCTTCCATATGGTGCACGCCCAACGCCGGGATATCCCAGGCGAAAGCCAGGGCCTGGGCGCACGAGGCGCCGACCAGCAAGGCGCCGACCAACCCTGGGCCGGCGGTATAGGCGATCGCATCGATCTCGGTCGGTGCACAGTCGGCCTCGGCCAGCACCTGGCGGATCAGCGGCAGCATGCGCTTGACGTGATCGCGGGAAGCCAGTTCCGGCACCACGCCACCATAGGCCCGGTGCAGGTCGATCTGGCTGAACAGCGCGTCGGCCAGAAGGCCGCGCTCACTGTCGTACAGCGCGACGCCGGTCTCGTCGCAGGAGGTTTCTAATCCCAGTACTAGCATGGGTTTGCGCCCTGAGGCTGAATTCGAAGGCGCGCATGATAGTCGTCCCCCCCAGCTCCGACCAGCGGTTTTCGATCAGAGGCTTTGCATTCCGCGTCCCGAGGGGTTAACATCCGCAACCCTTAAAAACCGATGATCTCCAGTGCGCTTTTGCCTGAGGACGTCGACCCCGGTAATGAATGAAGGTAGCTCTGGATGCCAGCCGTCAAAGTTAAAGAGAACGAACCCTTCGACGTAGCTCTGCGTCGTTTCAAGCGCTCCTGCGAAAAAGCCGGTGTTCTGGCTGAAGTTCGTAGCCGCGAATTTTACGAGAAGCCAACTTCCGAGCGTAAGCGCAAGGCAGCTGCTGCTGTCAAGCGTCACGCCAAGAAAGTTCAGCGCGAACAGCGCCGCGCCGTTCGTCTGTACTAATACACAGACGTTCGCTGCAAGCTTCTGCCAAGCCCGGCCCTCAGCCGGGCTAATGGCATTTGCGGATATCGCTTGATGCTTCACCGTCAAAGCCGCCGATGCGGCCCAGACGAACCCGCTTCACCACGTCAGAACTGGCTTATAGCCAGCGGTGCACGTCTTTACTGACGAGCCTAACAAGGCTACCGGCGAGCACACCCTTTCCAGCTTGCGGCAAATCCGTGGTCACCTTGACCTCCAGCGGGCCCGACAGCGACATTGTACAAATCGAAATTCGACAGGCCGCCCGATTCAAGGTCAGCCGGTTTCGACAGATACATTTCCCGACGATGCTTGAGCAGACGACGAACGGTCGCGCAGCCAACAGGCCTGCATGCCTCACGTCGACAGGCCCTTTCGGGATCTCCCAGCAGCGCAGTGACAACGAGAACGCCATGGCCGGGCTGATACCCCAGAGCTTCATTGACGACCTTCTGAACCGTACCGACATCGTCGATGTGGTCAGCTCGCGCGTGCAACTGAAAAAGGCCGGCAAGAACTACACCGCCTGCTGTCCTTTCCACAAGGAAAAGACCCCGTCCTTCAGCGTCAGCCCGGACAAGCAGTTCTACTATTGCTTCGGCTGCGGCGCGGGGGCAATGCCCTCGGCTTCATCATGGACCACGACAACCTGGACTTCCCCCAGGCTGTCGAGGAGCTGGCGAAAGCTGCCGGCATGGAAGTCCCCCGCGAGGAAAGGGACAACGGCCGCGGGCGCAAGCCACGCCAGCCGACCGACTCGCCGCTCTATCCGCTGCTGACCGCGGCCGCCGAATTCTACCGCCAGGCGCTCAAGAGCCATCCGGCGCGCAAGGCTGCCGTCGATTACCTCAAGGGCCGCGGCCTGACCGGCGAAATTGCCCGCGACTTCGGCCTGGGTTTCGCCCCGCCGGGCTGGGACAACCTGTTCAAGCACCTGTCCAGCGACACGCTGCAGCAGAAGGCCATGATCGACGCCGGCCTGCTGATCGAGAACGCCGAAACCGGCAAGCGCTACGACCGCTTCCGCGACCGCGTGATGTTCCCTATCCGCGACACCCGCGGCCGCATCATCGCCTTCGGCGGCCGGGTGCTCGGCGACGACAAGCCCAAGTACCTGAACTCGCCGGAAACCCCGGTGTTCCACAAGGGCCAGGAACTCTACGGCCTGTACGAAGCGCGCAAGAACAACCGCAACCTCGACGAGATCATCGTCGTCGAGGGCTACATGGACGTCATCGCCCTGGCCCAGCAGGGCCTGCGCAACGCCGTGGCCACCCTGGGCACCGCGACCAGCGAAGAGCATATGAAACGCCTGTTCCGGGTGGTGCCCAGCGTGCTGTTCTGCTTCGACGGCGACCAGGCCGGCCGCAATGCCGCCTGGCGCGCGCTCGAGGCCACCCTGAGCAGCCTGCAGGACGGCCGGCGCGCGCGCTTTCTGTTCCTGCCGGAAGGCGAAGACCCGGATACCCTGATCCGCGCCGAAGGCACCGACGCCTTCCGTGCCCGGATCAACCAGCATGCGCAGCCCCTGGCCGACTACTTCTTCCAGCAATTGACGGAAGAGGCAGACCCACGCTCGCTGGAGGGCAAGGCCCACATGGCCACCCTCGCCGCCCCGCTGATCGACAAGGTGCCAGGCGCCAACCTGCGCATCCTGATGCGCCAGCGGCTGACGGAAATCACCGGCCTGAGCAGCGAAACGGTCAGCCAACTGGCGCAAAGCGCGCCAGCACCGATGCCGGGTGCCTACGACCCGGGCATCGACTACGGCTTCACTCCGGACTACTCGGACCACCCGGACTATTCGGATTACCACCAGCCGCAGGAGGCCTACGTGCCCCAGCAGCAGGAGTGGACGCCGAAGAAATCCGCTGGCGGTGGCAAGAAGTGGGAAAAGAAACCCTGGGACAAGAACGGCAAGCGTGGCGGCGATCGCGACCAGCCACACCCACCCAGGGTCCCGGCACCGGTGGAGCCCCCGATCCAGGCCGCGGTGCGCACGCTCATTCACTACCCGCAACTGGCCGGCAAGGTCGAGACCGCCGGTCACTTCGCCGATGAAGACAACAGCACGACCCAGTTGCTGGTGGCCCTGCTCGAGGCCTTGCAGAAGAATCCTCAGCTAAGCTCCATTCAGATGCTTTCGCGCTGGTACGGCACCGAACAGGGCCGATTGCTGACCCGTCTGGCGGAAAAGGAGTGGCTGATCGACGGAGAAAACCTTGAACAACAGTTTTTCGACACCATAACTAGCTTGTCAGCCCGCCAGCGCGAGCGAAAGCTGGAACAACTTCTCAGGAAATCGCGACAGAGCGAGTTGAGCGCCGAGGAGAAATCCCTGCTGCTCGAATTGCTCAAACGCGATGTTCCTGCATCAAACCCGACCTCAACTGGCGCGTGAGGTCATAGCTCAGGTATAATCCTCGGCTTGTTTTTTGCCCGCCAAGACCTTCAGTGGATAGGGTGTTATGTCCGGAAAAGCGCAACAGCAGTCTCGCCTCAAAGAGTTGATCAGCCGTGGTCGTGAGCAGGGTTACCTGACTTACGCGGAGGTCAACGACCACCTGCCGGAGGATATTTCAGATCCGGAACAGGTGGAAGACATCATCCGCATGATCAACGACATGGGGATCAACGTATTCGAGAGTGCTCCGGATGCGGATGCCCTTTTGTTGGCCGAAGCCGATACCGACGAAGCCGCTGCCGAAGAAGCAGCTGCGGCGCTCGCGGCTGTGGAAACCGACATCGGTCGCACTACCGACCCGGTGCGCATGTACATGCGCGAAATGGGCACGGTGGAGCTGCTCACACGTGAAGGCGAAATCGAAATCGCCAAGCGTATCGAAGAGGGCATCCGTGAAGTCATGAGTGCCATCGCGCACTTCCCTGGCACGGTTGAATACATCCTCGACGAGTACAATCGCGTCACCAGCGAAGGTGGCCGCCTGTCCGACGTTCTCAGCGGCTACATCGACCCGGACGACGGCACCGCGCCGCCTGCCGCCGAAGTTCCGCCACCGGTCGATGCCAAGTCCGGCAAGGACGACGGCGACGACGACGAAGACGAAGAATCCGAAAGCGGTGACGACGAGGAAGAGGCCGAAAGCGGTCCGGACCCGGTCGTTGCGGCACAGCGTTTCGGCGCCGTCGCCGAGCAGATGGAAATCACCCGCAAGGCGCTGAAGAAGCACGGCCGCCACAACAAGGCGGCCATCGCCGAACTGTTGATCCTGGCCGACCTGTTCATGCCGATCAAGCTGGTGCCCAAGCAGTTCGAGATCCTGGTCGAGCGCGTTCGCAGCGCCCTGGATCGCCTGCGTCAGCAGGAACGCGCCATCATGCAGCTGTGCGTGCGTGATGCCCGCATGCCGCGCGCCGATTTCCTGCGCCAGTTCCCTGGCAACGAAATCGACGAGAGCTGGAGCGATGCCCTGGCCAAGGGCAAGGCCAAGTACGCCGAAGCCATCGGCCGCCTGCAGCCGGACATCATCCGTTGCCAGCAGAAGCTGACCGCACTCGAGGCCGAAACCGGCCTGACGATCGCCGAGATCAAGGAAATCAACCGTCGCATGTCGATCGGTGAGGCCAAGGCCCGCCGCGCGAAGAAAGAGATGGTTGAAGCCAACCTGCGTCTGGTGATCTCCATCGCCAAGAAGTACACCAACCGTGGCCTGCAATTCCTCGACCTGATCCAGGAAGGCAACATCGGCCTGATGAAGGCGGTGGATAAGTTCGAATACCGTCGTGGCTACAAGTTCTCGACCTATGCCACCTGGTGGATTCGTCAGGCGATCACTCGTTCGATCGCCGACCAGGCCCGCACCATCCGTATTCCGGTGCACATGATCGAGACGATCAACAAGCTCAACCGTATTTCCCGGCAGATGCTGCAGGAAATGGGTCGCGAGCCGACGCCGGAAGAGCTGGGCGAACGCATGGAAATGCCTGAGGACAAGATCCGCAAGGTATTGAAGATCGCCAAGGAACCGATCTCCATGGAAACCCCGATCGGTGATGACGAAGACTCTCATCTGGGTGACTTCATCGAAGACTCGACCATGCAGTCGCCAATCGATGTCGCCACCGTTGAAAGCCTCAAGGAAGCCACCCGCGAAGTGCTGTCCGGCCTCACCGCCCGTGAAGCCAAGGTACTGCGGATGCGTTTCGGCATCGACATGAATACCGACCACACCCTCGAGGAAGTCGGTAAGCAGTTCGACGTGACCCGCGAGCGGATTCGTCAGATCGAAGCCAAGGCGCTGCGCAAGCTGCGTCACCCGACGCGAAGCGAGCATCTGCGCTCCTTCCTCGACGAGTGATGGACAAAACCCCCGGCCCGCCGGGGGTTTTGCTTTTCAGCAGGGTACAAAAGCCTCTCCTCCCCCACAGCCCGTCTACACTCGAAACAATCCCCGTGCCATAACGAGACCGTTATGCCCAGACTGCCAGCCCTGCTACTGCTGTCGCTGCTCGCCTGGACCGCAACGGCTGGCGCGTTGAGTCTCACCGATGAGGAACGTAGCTGGCTCGCGGCCCATCCGGAGCTTCGCCTGGGCATCGATAGCGCCTGGCCGCCGTTCGAGTTTCGCGATGAAGACGGGCGCCATCAGGGACTGTCCGCCGACTACATGGCACTGGTGGAAAAACGCCTGGGCATCAGGCTCACACCCGCCGAGCCAATGAGCTGGGCAGCGGTGCTGCAACAGGCACGCGATGGCAAGCTCGACCTGCTGCCCGGCGTGATGTCCACGCCGGAACGTCGGGCCTACCTGGCCTTCACCCGCCCATACCTGGACTTTCCGATCGTCATCCTCGCCCATGAGGGCGGTGCCAAGCCGCGCAACCTGCAGGAACTGTATGGCCTGAAGATCGCCGTGGTCGAAAGCTACGCCCCCCACGAGCTGTTGCGCACCCATCATCCGGACCTGAACCTGGTCGCCCTGCCCAACGTCAGCTCGACCCTCCAGGCCCTGGCCACCGACGAGGTCGATGCCGTGGTCGGCGATCTCGCCTCCACCGTCTGGAGCCTGCGCCAACTCAAGCTCGACGGCCTGTATGTCAGCGGCGAAACGCCCTACCGCTACCAACTGGCCATGGGTGTGCCACAGGAGCAGAAGATCCTGGTGGGCATTCTCGACAAGGTCATGGCCGACATGAGCCCCGCCGAAGTCGACGCCATCCAGAAACACTGGGTCGGCAACGTCATGAGCGGCCCCTCGTACTGGGTCGATATCCTCAGCTACGGCTTGCCGGGCGTCCTACTGCTGGTCACCGTGCTCGCCGTGGTGATCCGCGTCAACCGGCGCCTGAGCTCGGAGATCTCCCGGCGGGTGGCCCTCGAACAGGAACTGCGCAGCAGCGAGTACCACTACCGCGGCCTGGTGGAGAGCCTGTCGGCGATTGCCTGGGAAGCACGGATGGAGGATTACACCTATACCTATGTCTCGCCGCACGCCGAAGCCCTGCTCGGCTACCCGCTGGCCCACTGGCTGGTACCGGGCTTCTGGCGCAGCATCACCCACCCTGCCGACCTCACCCGCGCCCACGCCTTCTTCGATCACCAGGTCCTGGCCGGCCTCGACCACAGCCTCGATTATCGGGTGATCACCGCCGACGGCCGGACCCTGTGGGTGCGCGACATCGTCAGCCTGATCGGAGAGGGTGATGATCTGGTCATCCGTGGCTTGATGATCGACATCAGCGAAACCAAGCACACCGAGGAGGCGCTGCGCCTGTCGGAGCAGAAATTCGCCTCGGTATTCCAGCAGTGCCCCGACATTCTGGTGATCGCCCGGCTATCGGACGGCTGCCTGCTGGAGGTCAACGAAGCCTTCGAGGAACAGATCGGCCTGCGCGCCGCGCAGGTCCTGGGGCGGAGCGCCACCGAACTCAACATCTGGGGCATCGAGGGGGTCGGTCCCGGCCTCCTCCAGCGCCTGCAGGGTGGCAGCCTCCGCAACCTGGAAATGCCCTTTCGCCGCAGCAACGGCCAGCTGTTCACCGGGCTGATTTCCGCCGAGGTTTTCGAACTCGACACCACCCCCGCGCTGGTGGTCGTGGTGCGCGACATCAGCCAGCTCAAGGAAACCCGGGAGCAACTGCAGACCTCCGAGGAAAAATTCGCCAAGGCCTTCCACGCCTCTCCGGACGGCATGCTGCTGAGCCGCCAGCGCGACGGCATGCTGCTGGAAATCAACGAAGGCTTCACCCGCCTCACCGGCTACAACAGCGCCAGCTCGCTGGACCACTCGGCCATGGATCTGGGCCTGTGGGTCAACCTCAACGAGCGCAAGCACATGCTCGAACTGCTGCAACGCGATGGCTTCGTCCGCGACTTCAATTGCCATATCCGCCGCAGCGACGGACAGATCCGCCTCTGCGAAGTCTCCAGCCGCCCCCTGCCGATCGGCGGCGAAGACTGCATGCTGACCATCGCCCGGGACATCACCGAACGCCACCTGATGCAGGAGAAGCTGCAACAGGCCGCCACGGTCTTCGAAAGCACCGCCGAAGGCGTCCTGATCACCGACACCCGGCAGCACATCAGCGCGGTCAATCGCGCCTTCAGCGAAATCACCGGCTACAGCGAAACCGAGGCCCTGGGCAACACCCCGCGCCTGCTCGCCTCGGGCCAGCACGACAGCGCCTTCTACGCCGCCATGTGGCACCAGTTGAGCGCCGACGGCCACTGGCAGGGCGAGATCTACAACCGGCGCAAGAATGGCGAACTCTATCCCAGCTGGCTGACCATCAGCGCCGTGCGCAACCGCGACCAGGTCATCACCCACTTCGTCGCCGTGTTCGCCGACATCTCCAGCCTCAAGCACGCTCAGGCGAGGCTCGACTACCAGGCCCACCACGACCCGCTGACCGGCCTGCCCAACCGCACCCTGTTCGAAAGCCGCTTGCAGGCGGCGCTGAACAGCCAGCAGGAAAATGGCGGCCAGGGCGCGGTGCTGTTCCTCGACCTGGATCGTTTCAAGCATATCAACGACAGCCTCGGCCACCCGGTCGGCGACCTGCTGCTCAAGGGCATCGCCCAGCGCCTGAAGGAGCAACTGCGGGATATCGACACCGTGGCCCGCCTGGGTGGTGACGAGTTCATCATCCTGCTGCCCGGCCTGCACCAGCCCAGCGACGCCGAGCACCTGGCCAACAAGCTGCTGGGCTGCTTCAGCGCGCCGTTCCAGGCCGGCGAACACGAGTTCTTCATCAGCGCCAGTATCGGCACCAGCCTCTACCCCGGCGACGGCACCGATGTCGCCACCCTGATCAAGAACGCCGACGCGGCGATGTACCGCTCCAAGGCCAAGGGCCGCAACCGGGTCGAAAGCTACACCCGCGACCTCACCGCCCAGGCCAGCGAACGGGTCGCGCTGGAACACGAGTTGCGCCGCGCCATCGAACGCCAGGAACTGGTGCTCTACTACCAGCCCAAGATCAGCCTCGACGATGGTGCACTGGTCGGTGCCGAAGCGCTGATCCGCTGGCACAACCCGACCTACGGCGACGTCCCACCCGAGCACTTCATTCCGCTGGCGGAAGACAACGGCATGATTCTGCAGATCGGTGACTGGGTCCTGGAGCGCGCCTGCCGCCAGATGCAACGCTGGACCTTGCGCTACGGCGAGTTCGGCCCACTGTCGGTCAACCTCGCCGGCGCACAATTGCGCCAGCCGAACCTGCTGACGCGCATCGAACAACTGCTCAAGAGCCACCATCTGCGCCCCGGCTGCCTGCAACTGGAAATTACCGAAAACTTCATCATGAGCCAGACCGAAGAGGCCCTGGATGTCCTGCACCAGCTCAAGCGCCTGGGCGTGCAACTGGCCATCGACGACTTCGGCACCGGCTACTCCTCGCTGAGCTACCTCAAGCGCCTGCCGCTGGACATCCTCAAGATCGACCAGTCATTCGTCCGCGGCCTGCCGGACGACCCCACGACGCCGCGATCGTCCGTGCCATCATCGCCCTGGGCCGCAGCATGCAGTTCACGATCATCGCCGAGGGCGTGGAAAACCTGGCGCAGCAGGCATTCCTCGCGGCCGAAGGGTGCGAACAGATCCAGGGTTACATCGTCAGCCTGCCGCTGTCCGCCGACGAATTTGCCGCGACCTTTCTTCACATGACGCTTTCGGAGTTTTCGGATGGCACAGGAGAGAAACCGTCGTTATAATTCGCGGCCAACTGAGGGCCTATAGCTCAGTCGGTTAGAGCAGAGGACTCATAATCCTTTGGTCCACGGTTCGAGTCCGTGTGGGCCCACCACCTTCAAAGCCGCGCGTTGCGCGGCTTTTGCGTTTCTGGCCTTTATGTTGTCGGCTAATATCCCCATCTCGAAACGGCCATGACCAGTCCGTCTGTGCTGGTAGTTCAGTAGAGACAGGCCCTCTTGCAGAACTGGACGCTGAGCCGAATAACTCGCACAATCGGCTCACGAAATGAGCCGAATAGCCCTCTTATTCGGCTCACGCGTTTGCCGAGGCGCCAATGACCGACCTTCCCTACTGGATCTGGCAGCAGCCAGACTGGCCCAACTTCACCTGGCAGGCCGACACTCTGGCTCCCTGCCTGCTGAGATGCAGTGAGGCTCAAGGACGCCTGCTCGGCATGGCTCGCGCTATCGACGCAGACAGCAACGCACAGAACGAACTGGATGCCCTGCAGCAAAACATCATCACCTCCTCGGCCATCGAAGGTGAGCAATTGAATGTCGGCTCGGTGCGCTCCTCGCTGGCAAGGCGCCTGGGGTTGGCTGCTGATCATCAGGTCAGCCCGCGCAGCGAAGGTCTGGCCGAGTTGCTTCTGGATGCGACCCAGCATCACACACAGCCATTGAGCCTGGAGCGCCTGCTGCATTGGCATACCTTGCTTTTTCCTGTTGACGAAGTCCCTCTGGCAGCACGTATCAGTGTGGGAAAGTTGCGAGGTGACGAGCCCATGCAGGTTGTCTCCGGACGCCTTGATCGGCCAGTCGTGCACTTCGAGGTGCCCCCCCGTAGCGGACTCGATCAGGAGTTGGCAACCTTTATCCACTGGTTCAATACCAGCCAAACGGATAACACACTGCATCCACTCCTGCGTGCCGCCATCGCCCACTTCTGGTTTGTAACACTGCATCCGTTCGATGATGGCAACGGTCGCTTGACCCGTAGCCTCACCGACCTGGCCCTGGCGCAGGCTGAGCAGCAAGCTATCCGTTTTTATGCGATGTCCGCCAGCATCCTCGAAGATCGCAAGGGTTATTACCAGATACTTGAAAGCAGCCAGAAAGGCTTGCTGGATATCACCGCCTGGTTGCAGTGGTTTCTACAAACCTTGCTGCGTAGCCTGGAACATGCCCAGCAGCGGATCGATCGGGTACTGATCAAGGCCAGGTATTGGCAACAGCATCGTCAGTATCAGCTCTCGACCGAACAGTTGAAGGTGCTGAATAGCTTGCTCGATGGCGGCGAGAAAGGGTTCGTGCACGGAATCAGCGCTGCGCAATATCAGGCGGTCGCCAAGGTCAGTAAGGCCACGGCGACTCGGCATCTGGCCGACTTGCTGGAAAAAGGCTGCCTGATCCGCCTTCCGGGCGGTGGCCGCAGTACCCGCTATCAGATCCCCGGCCTGCACTGGGTGGATCAATAATGTGAGCACACCTCTCCGACGGAGTAGCACCTTGCCTGACAGCCGCATCCCCCTCGACGAAATCGATCGCCAACTGATCGCCGCCTTGCAGATCAACGCGCGCGAAAGCGTGGCCATGCTCGCCCGGCAATTGGGCATCGCCCGCACAACCGTGACCTCGAGGCTGGCACGCCTGGAGAAGGCCAAGGTGATCACCGGTTATGGTGTGCGTCTCGGTCAGCGGGTAGTGGATGGCGGGCTGCAGGCCTATGTCGGGATCACGGTACAGCCGCGTTCCGGCAAGGATGTGGTGCGCAGGCTCAGTGCCATGGCGCAGATCCAGCAACTCTGCGCGGTGAGTGGGGAGTTCGACTACGTGGCCTGGCTGCGCAGTGATTCGCCAGAGCAACTGGACCAGTTGCTCGACCAGATCGGCAGCGTCGAGGGAGTGGAGAAAACCACGACTTCGATCATCCTCAGCAGCAAGGTGGATCGGGGACAGCCGGTCTGACCAGGCGTTTCCACAAGAGCGCTTTCGCGGGCAAGCCCCTTCCCACAAAAGACCAAAGCCTTGAGTACGCCGCCAAACCCGTAGAAGCGGGCTTGCCCGCGAAAAGATCAACGCATTGCTGCAAAATGCCCACTACCTTCGTCATAAAGCATCACAGATCAACAAAACGACGACACTCTGCGTCTTATTTACGTACTCCCCGCTCCCTACAATGGCGCCAGTCTTTTCCTAACTACACTTCTACCGGGTAACGTTTCCGGCAGGAGTCGCCAGCAAGGTCCGCCATGAACAAGAAGAATCGCCACCCAGCCGACGGTAAAAAACCGGTCACCATTTTCGGCCCGGACTTTCCTTTCGCCTTCGATGACTGGATCGAGCATCCGGCCGGGCTGGGCACGATTCCGGTGGAGAACCATGGCGCCGAAGTGGCCATCGTCGGTGCCGGTATCGCCGGCCTGGTGGCCGCCTATGAACTGATGAAGCTCGGCCTCAAGCCGGTGGTGTACGAAGCCTCGAAGATGGGCGGCCGCCTGCGCTCCCAGGAGTTCGAAGGCGCCAAGGGCATCATCGCCGAGTTGGGCGGCATGCGTTTCCCGGTGTCGTCCACCGCGTTCTATCACTATGTCGACAAGCTCGGCCTGGAAACCAAACCCTTCCCCAACCCGCTGACCCCGGCCTCCGGCAGCACGGTGATCGACCTCGAAGGGCAGACCCACTACGCGGAAAAACTCGCCGACCTGCCGGCGCTGTTCCAGGAAGTCGCCGACGCCTGGGCCGATGCCCTGGAGGACGGTGCGCGCTTCGGCGATATCCAGCAGGCCATCCGCGACCGCGATGTGCCACGCCTGAAGGAGCTGTGGAACACCCTGGTGCCCCTGTGGGACGACCGCACGTTCTATGACTTCGTCGCCACCTCGAAAGCCTTCGCCAAGCTGTCTTTCCACCACCGCGAGGTGTTCGGCCAGGTCGGTTTCGGCACCGGCGGCTGGGACTCGGACTTCCCCAACTCGATGCTGGAAATCTTCCGCGTGGTCATGACCAACTGCGATGACCACCAGCACCTGGTGGTCGGTGGCGTCGAGCAGGTGCCGCTGGGCATCTGGCGCCATGTCCCGGAGCGCTGCGCGCACTGGCCGGCCGGCACCAGCTTGAGTTCCCTGCACCACGGCGCGCCGCGCACCGGGGTGAAACGCATTGCCCGCGCCGCCGATGGCCGCTTCGCGGTGACCGACAACTGGGGCGACACCCGCCATTACGCCGCCGTGCTCACCACCTGCCAGAGCTGGCTGCTGACCACCCAGATCGAGTGTGAGGAATCGCTGTTCTCGCAGAAGATGTGGATGGCCTTGGACCGCACGCGCTACATGCAGTCGTCGAAGACCTTCGTCATGGTCGACCGACCGTTCTGGAAGGACAAGGACCCGGAAACCGGCCGCGACCTGATGAGCATGACCCTCACCGACCGCCTGACCCGCGGCACCTACCTGTTCGATAACGGCGACGACAAGCCGGGGGTGATCTGCCTGTCCTACTCGTGGATGAGCGACGCGCTGAAAATGCTGCCGCAGCCCATCGACAAGCGGGTCAAGCTGGCCCTGGACGCCCTCAAGAAGATCTACCCGAAAGTGGACATCGCCGCCCGCATCATCGGCGACCCGATCACCGTGTCCTGGGAGGCCGACCCGCATTTCCTCGGCGCCTTCAAGGGCGCACTGCCCGGCCATTACCGCTACAACCAGCGGATGTATGCGCACTTCATGCAGGCCGACATGCCCGCCGAACAGCGCGGCATCTTCATCGCCGGTGACGACGTGTCGTGGACACCGGCCTGGGTCGAGGGTGCGGTACAGACCTCGCTCAACGCGGTATGGGGCATCATGAACCACTTCGGTGGCCGCACCCATGCCGAGAACCCGGGCCCGGGCGATGTGTTCGCCGAGATCGGTCCGATCGCCCTGGCCGACTGAACGGAGTCGCCCCCATGCGCGTAGCGCTTTACCAATGCCCGCCCCTGCCACTGGACGTGGCGGGCAACCTGCAGCGACTGCAGCAACTGGTGACCGAAGCCCATGGCGCCGATGTCCTGGTGTTGCCGGAGATGTTCCTGACCGGCTACAACATCGGCGCCGAGGCGGTCGCGGCACTGGCGCAAGCGCGCGACGGCGCGGCGGCGCAACACATCGCCGCGCTGGCCCGGGCGGCAAGCATCGCCATCGCCTACGGCTATCCGGAGCGTGCCGAGGACGGCAACCTCTACAACGCCGTGCAGTTGATCGATGCCCGGGCAACAGCCTGTGCAACTATCGCAAGACCCACCTGTTCGGCGACCTTGACCACGCGATGTTCAGTGCCGGGCCGGACGAGTTCCCGGTGGTCGAACTCAATGGCTGGAAACTCGGCCTGCTGATCTGCTACGACGTGGAGTTCCCGGAAAACACCCGGCGCCTGGCCCTGGCCGGCGCCGAATTGATCCTGGTGCCCACCGCCAACATGGTGCCGTTCGACTTCGTCGCCGACGTGACCATCCGCGCCCGCGCCTTCGAGAACCAGTGCTACGTGGCCTACGCCAACTATTGCGGCCACGAGGAGGACATCCACTATTGCGGCCAGAGCAGCATCGCCGCGCCGGACGGTAGCCGTATCGCCCATGCCGGCCTGGACGAGGCACTGATCATCGGCACGCTGGATCGCGCAGCAATGCAGCAATCCCGGGCCAGCAACCGCTATCTGCTGGACCGGCGCCCCGCGCTCTACGGCCAGCTCAGCCGGGACTGACCCGACGTTATCCGCTAGCATGGGCACTTCTCTGAAACGGAAGTGCCCATGTCTGCGCCCATCGCCCACGCCCCCGAATACCTGACCCTGGCCAACGGCCTGCGGGTCTCGCTGCGCCATGCGCCACAACTGAAGCGTTGCGCGGCGGCCTTGCGGGTAGCGGCAGGCAGTCATGATGCGCCCGCGGCCTGGCCAGGGCTGGCACACTTCCTGGAACACCTGCTGTTTCTCGGAACCGAGCGCTTTGCCACCGCCGACGGGCTGATGGCCTACGTCCAACGCCACGGTGGCCAGGTGAATGCCCGTACCGCCGAACGCAGTACCGAATTCTTCTTCGAACTGCCACCCCAGGCCTTTGCCGGCGGCCTCGAACGCCTGTGCGACATGCTCGGCCGGGCCCGTCTGGACCCCGACGAACAATTGCGCGAACGCGAGGTGCTGGAGGCGGAATTCATCGCCTGGTCGCGGGATGTCGTGGCGCAACGGCAGTTCCGGCTTTACGCCGGGTTGGCCGAACACCACCCGTTGCGCGGCGTACATGCCGGCAATCGCGCCAGCCTGCAAGTCGAGGCGCCGGCCTTCCAACAGGCGCTGCGGGATTTTTACCAGGGTTTCTACCAGACCGGGCAGATGACCCTGAGCCTGGTCGGCCCACAGCCGCTGGACGAGTTGAAGTCACTGGCACAGACCCTGACTGCCGAGCTGCGTCCGGGCCAGGCGGTCGAACAGAAGTCGCCACCGGCCTTGTTCGCTCACGGCAGGCAAGGTTATCAACAGGCTGATGCTCAGCAGCTCGACCTGCTGCTGGCCTGGGACGATCTGCCCGATGGAGCCCGGCAGGCGGTGGATTTCCTCTGCACCTGGCTCAACGACAGCCAGCCCGGCGGATTCTCGGCCGCGTTGCGCGAGCGCCTGTGGATAAATTCGCTGACCGCCACCGTACTCTATCAGTTCGCCGGACAAGCGCTGGTGCGACTCGAATTCGCACTGACGCCCCAGGGCGTCGGCCAAGGCGCCGCGATCCAGGCACTGCTCGAGAGCTGGCTGGCCTTCTTCGCCAGCCACGCCGACTGGCCGGCGCTGCGCCGGGAATACCGACTGCTGCAGAACCGCAGGATCCGTAGCGGCACCGCCCTGGAACAAGCGCGCCGGGATGCCGCCGATACCCCGGCAGAACTCTCGGAGGCTGCCCTGTCGGCCCTCAAGGCCCTGCTGCACCGGACCCACGCCGCACCTGTGGATAACCAGGCGGCGTCCTGGCGGCTACCACCGGCCAACCCGTTCCTGCGCTCCACCGCACCTGCCGAGCACCCTGGGCTGATCCGTGGGCAGACCAGTGCCCACCGCGGCCTGCGCACTTTCGCCCAGGACCGCCTGCACAAACGCCGCGACTCATCCGCCATCACCCATATCGAGCTGCCGGCGGATGACAGCGGTGAAGCCGCCGTCTATCTGCGCTGGCAACTGGACAACCCGCACGGCACCTCTGTCCTGCATGCGCGACTGAGCCACAGCCTGCACAACCTGCGAGCCCAGGCGCGGCAGGCCGGTGTGGAACTGTCCTTCACGGTTCAGGCCGGTGCCTGGCAACTCCAGCTCATCGGCTGGCGTGAACCGATCCCGGCGATTCTCGAACAGGCCCTGCGCTGTCTGACGAGTCCGGCCGATGGATTCTGGCAAGCGCCCACCGAACAGCCCAAGCCACTGATCCCCATTCGCGAACTGCTCCGCCAGTTGTCCGAACAGACGCAGCCGGCCGATGAACTCACAGCGGCCTGGGATACCGAGCAACTGGGCAAGCTCTGGGCCGAGGCCAAATGGCAAGGCCTGGCCCTGGGTTTTCCAGCCGCCACACAACCGGCCCTCAACAACGCGTTGAACCGCACGCCTGGCAGCCCGACACGACAACCGCCCCGCCTGCCCGTGGTACCCGGTCAGAGGCGTTGGCAAAGCGTGCCCTGCGACACCGGCGAGCAGGCCCTGCTGCTGTTCTGCCCGGCCGCCAGCGCCAGCATCGTCGATGAGGCCTGCTGGCGGGCACTCGGCCAACTGATCCAGGCCCCCTTCTACCAGCGCCTGCGGGTCGAGTTGCAACTGGGCTATGCGGTGTTCAGCAGCGTCCGCCAGATCCATGGCCGCAGCGGTCTGCTGCTCGGCGTACAATCTCCCGGCGCATCGCTCGCGGCGTTGCTGGGGCACTTCGAAAGCTTCCTGGCGAGCCTGCCCGAACGGATCGCCAGCCTGGACGACAGCACCTGGCATGCCCAGCGCGAGGCTCTGGCCGCACAGTTCAACCTGGCGGACCTGCCCTTGGCCCAGGCCGCCGAACTGCTCTGGCAGGGGCATCTGGCCGACCACTCGTCGGATTACCTGGCACAACTGGCCGCCGCCATTCGCGGCCTGGAACGCACGCCCCTGCAAGCGGCCGCCAGACAACTCGCCCAGGCAGCAGGAGGCTGGCTGTGCCTGGCCAACGGCGCCGAACCGGAGTCGGCCTGGCAGCCCCCAACGGGATCATTACCCGGGCTGCAATGAGCTTTCTCCAAGAAAACGGTCTACTTAGCCGGTAAGATTCAGTAACATTAGCTTGCTAAGCATTTGAACATCTCCCGCCGGAGGTGGACTATATGTATAGACACCCATCCACCCAACCGAAGGAGTCATTCATGGCCTGGACCAAACCCGCCTACACCGACCTGCGCATCGGCTTCGAAGTCACCATGTACTTCGCCAACCGTTGATCGGTCGACCTGCAGTGCAACGCCTCGGTTCGCCGGGGCGTTTTCGTTTTCAGTCCCTGAGTGAGTGACAGGTTCATGTACGTCCAGATTCTCGGCTCCGCCGCCGGCGGCGGCTTTCCCCAATGGAACTGCAACTGCGCCAACTGCGCGGGGTTCCGCGCCGGCAGCCTGCGGGCCACGGCACGCACCCAATCCTCCATCGCCCTTTCCGATGACGGCGTGAACTGGATCCTGTGCAATGCCTCGCCGGACATCCGCGCCCAGCTCCAGAGCTTCGCCCCATGCAGCCGGGCCGGGCCCTGCGCGATACCGGCATCAGCGCGATCATCCTGATGGACAGCCAGATCGACCACACCACCGGCCTGCTCAGCCTGCGCGAGGGTTGCCCGCACCAGGTCTGGTGCACCGACATGGTCAAGGAGGACCTGAGCACCGGCTTCCCGCTGTTCAAGATGCTCACCCATTGGAATGGTGGCCTCGACTGGCAGCGCATCGAGCTCGAAGGCCGCTTCACCATCGCCGCCTGCCCCAACCTGCGCTTCACCCCACTGCCGCTGCGCAGCGCCGCCCCACCCTACTCGCCGCACCGCTTCGACCCGCATCCGGGCGACAACATCGGTCTGATCGTCGAGGACCTGCGCACCGGCGGCAAGCTGTTCTATGCCCCGGGCCTGGGCAAGGTCGACGAGCCGTTGCTGCGGATCATGGCCGAAAGCGACTGCCTGCTGGTGGACGGCACCCTGTGGGACGACGATGAAATGCAGCGTCGCGGCGTCGGTACCCGCACCGGCCGGGAAATGGGCCACCTGGCGCAAAGCGGCCCCGGCGGCATGCTCGAGGTACTGGAGCAACTACCGGCACAGCGCAAGGTCCTGATCCATATCAACAACACCAACCCGATCCTCGACGAAGACTCGCCGCAACGTGCCGAACTGCAGCGACGCAATGTCGAAGTCGCATACGACGGCATGAGCATCGAGCTGTAGGAGCACCACCGAATGAGCCAAACCCCGCTGTCCCGCGCCGAGTTCGAGCAGGCACTGCGTGCCAAGGGCGCCTACTACCACATCCATCACCCCTACCACGTGGCGATGTATGAAGGTCGCGCCACCCGCGAACAGATCCAGGGCTGGGTCGCCAACCGGTTCTATTACCAGGTCAACATTCCCCTCAAGGATGCGGCGATCCTCGCCAATTGCCCGGACCGGGAAATCCGCCGCGAGTGGATCCAGCGCCTGCTCGACCACGACGGGGCACCCGGCGAGGATGGCGGCATCGAAGCCTGGCTGCGCCTGGGCCAGGCGGTCGGCCTGAACCCCGATCAGTTGCGCTCCCAGGAACTGGTGCTGCCCGGTGTGCGGTTCGCCGTGGACGCCTACGTCAACTTCGCCCGCCGGGCCAGTTGGCAGGAAGCCGCCAGCAGCTCGCTGACCGAACTGTTCGCGCCGCAGATCCACCAGTCGCGGCTCGACAGCTGGCCACAGCACTACCCTGGATCGATCCCGCCGGCTACGAATACTTCCGTACCCGCCTCGGCCAGGCCCGGCGCGATGTCGAGCACGGGCTGGAGATCACCCTGCAGCACTACACCACGTACGAAGGCCAGCAGCGTATGCTGGAGATTCTCCAGTTCAAACTGGATATTCTCTGGAGCATGCTCGATGCCATGAGCATGGCCTATGAACTGAATCGCCCGCCCTACCACAGCGTGACCGACCAGCGGGTCTGGCACCGAGGAATCCCCCTATGAGTTTCGATCGCGGCCTGACCCCGAAATGGCGCCCCGGCTACCGCTTCCAGTACGAACCGGCGCAGAAGGGCCACGTACTGCTGTACCCGGAAGGGATGATCAAGCTCAACGAGAGTGCCGCACTGATCGGTGGCCTGATCGATGGCCAGCGCAATGTCGCGGCGATCATCGCCGAGCTGCAGAAACAGTTCCCCGACGTAGCCGAGCTCGGCGAGGATATCGAGCAGTTCATGGAGGTCGCCCGTGCAGAGCACTGGATCGAACTTGCCTGACCCCGGCCTGCCACCCACGCCGCAGGTCGGCCTGCCGCTGTGGCTACTGGCCGAGCTGACCTACCGCTGCCCGCTGCAGTGCCCATACTGCTCGAATCCGCTGGACTTCGCCGGGCAGGGCCAGGAACTGAGCACCGAACAATGGTTCAAGGTCCTGCGCGAGGCTCGGGAAATGGGTGCCGCCCAGTTGGGCTTTTCCGGCGGTGAACCGCTGGTGCGCCAGGACCTTGTCGAACTGATCGCCGAGGCTCGCCGGCTGGGCTTCTACACCAACCTGATCACCTCCGGCATCGGCCTGACCGAACAGAAGATCAGCGATTTCAGGCAGGCCGGCCTCGACCATATCCAGATCAGCTTCCAGGCCAGCGACGAACAGGTGAACAACCTGCTGGCCGGCTCGAAGAAGGCCTTCGCGCAGAAACTGGAAATGGCCCGGGCGGTGAAGGCCCACGGTTATCCGATGGTGCTGAACTTCGTCACCCATCGGCACAACATCGACCGCATCGACCGCATCATCGAGCTGTGCCTGGCCCTGGAGGCGGACTTCGTCGAGCTCGCCACCTGCCAGTTCTATGGCTGGGCGCAGCTCAATCGCCAGGGCCTGCTGCCTACCCGCGAGCAACTGCAGCGCGCCGAACGCATCACCAATGAGTACCGCGCCCGGCTGCAGGCCGAGGGCAACCCGTGCAAGCTGATCTTCGTTACACCGGACTACTACGAGGAGCGCCCGAAAGCCTGCATGAACGGCTGGGGCAGCCTGTTCCTCACCGTCACTCCGGATGGCACCGCGTTACCCTGCCATGGCGCCCGGCAGTTGCCAGTACAGTTCCCCAACGTGCGCGACCACAGCCTGCAACATATCTGGTACGACTCGTTCGGTTTCAACCGCTTTCGCGGTTACGAGTGGATGCCCGAACCGTGCCGTTCCTGTGACGAGAAGGAAAAGGACTTCGGCGGTTGCCGTTGCCAGGCCTTCATGCTCACCGGCGACGCCAGCAACGCCGACCCGGTCTGCGCCAAGTCCCACCACCATGATGTGATCCTGCAGGCCCGCGAAGAAGCCAGCCTGGAGGGGCCGGCCATCGAACAACTGGTGTTTCGCAACGAGCGCAACTCGCGCCTCATCGCCAAGGGCTGAGCCCAGCGCCGAGTGCCACGTCACGTCATTCAGGCGAGTATCTGCAAGCCGTGCTTCTGCACGATGCTCAGCAGCTTGAGTGCCATGCCGCTGGGCTGCTTGTCGCCAGCCTCCCATTGCTTGACGGTCGATACGCTGGTGTTCAGGTAACGGGCGAACACCGGCTGGCTGACCTGGTTGCGCTCGCGCAGCGACTTGATCTGCTCGGGGGCGATCTCGTCCGGTACCGGCGCCAGGCACGAGGCGTCGAACTCGCGCATGGTCGCCTTGCCGATCGCACCGATTGCATGCAGGGCGCTGGCCGATTCATGGACCGATTCCAATGCCTCGGATTTATACCGCTTGCTCATAAGCTATCTCCACAAACTCTCTCATCTCCAGCAACTGCCCGATCTGCCGGCTGCTCAGGTTTTCATAGGCCTTCGCCAGCGCCCTGAAGGCCTTGAGCTCCTGCTGGCTGATATTGCCCTGGTCACTCTTGGCGAACAGGAACTGGAAGATCCAGTAACAGCCGCCCCGGGCCAGGACGATGGAACGATAACGGTTTTCGTTCAGGCGCTTTTTCCACACGCCACCCCCCAGGTTGTCGGCCTGCCCCTGACCACCGCCCCCATTGCCAACACCAGTTCGGCGTCGTCGATCCTTGCCTTCCTGGCGCTGGCGGCGAATCCCCTGGTCTTGAAAACCCTGTATCGCATGGAAATCCTTCCCCATAAAACGTACCACTCGGTGGTATATAAATTCAAATCCATTGAGGTTCTTTCCGCCCGATGGCAGCAACGCTCGCCCGCACCTCAATGCGAGCCGAAATACCGCCCACAAAAAAACACCCCGTGCCAAAAGAGTCAGGCACAGGGCGACGCGTTATACCGCAAGACGGTTCGGAATCAGATTTGGGAGAAAACGACGCGCCAAGTCAGACGGCGATTCCCCTGCGGCATTGCACCTGGGCGGTACGGACTCGGGAGAAGGCCCGGGCCAGGCGCAGCAGCATTTCGTCGATGGTGCTCTGGCTGACGGTCAGGGCCGGGGTAAAGCGCAGACTGTCGGCGGTCGGCGCATCGAGCAGCAGGCCTTCCTGCAACGCGGCCTTGACCACCGCATCCGCCGAGGCGTCGCTCAGGGTCAGCCCCCAGAGCAGCCCGGCGCCGCGCAGTTGGCCGTGCTCATAACGCCGTGCCAGCCGATCCAGGCCCTGTTGCAGGTAGTGCCCGCGCTCAGCCACCTCGTCGAGGAAGCCATGCTTGAGCAGCGTATCGAGCACCGCCAGGCCGGCCGCACTCATCAAGGCGTTACCGTGGTGGCTGCCACCGATTTCGCCGGGCTCGAAACAGCAGGCCGTGCCCCGCGCCAGCAGCGCCGACAACGGCGCGCCACCACCCAGGCCCTTGCCGAGGGCGATGATGTCGGCACGCACCGCGTACTGTTGCTCGGCCAGCAGGCTGCCGCAGCGGCCGATACCGGTCTGCACCTCGTCGAAGATCAGCAGGATGCCCAGCGCCCGGCACAACCGCTCGACGCCCTGGAGGTATTCCCGGGTCGCCGGGGTAACGCCCGCCGCACGCTGGATCGGTTCGAGCATGATGGCCACGGTCTTGGCATCCACCGCGGCATGCAAGGCCTCCAGATCGTTGAACGGCACCTGGCTGAAGCCGGGCAATTGCGGCTCGAAGCGGTTGCCGAAGCAATCCTGGCCGGACGCCGACATGGCACCGAAACTGCGCCCATGGCAGGCGTTGCTTGCGCTGATGATCCGGTAGGCGCCGCCACGATGCAGCTGGCCCCACTTGCGCGCCAATTTGATCGCCGCCTCGCAGGCTTCCGAACCACTGTTGAGAAAATACACCTGGTCGCTGTCGGTGGCACGACACAGGCGGTCCGCCAGTTGCGATTGGACCGGGTTATGAAAACCCGCGCCGACATTGATCAGGCCATGGGCCTGGTCCGCCAGGGCATGGGCCAGCACACCGGGGCTATGACCGAGGCTGTTGCTGCCACCGCCCTGGCTGAAATCCAGATAGGCCCGTTCCTCGCTGTCCCACAGCCAGGAGCCCTGACCACGGACGAACACCGGGCTGGGGCGCTCGGCGGCGGGCATCAGGTACTCGCTGGCCGCGTGCTCGTGGCGGGCGCGGGGCTGGAAGTCGGCGGTCAGGTCATCGAGGCTCGGTTGCGGCCGGCGCAGCTTGAACAGATTCATGCGCGCAGCCCTTCCAGCGGCAGCCCGAGCAGCCGGGCCGACCAGTCCTCGACCCGGCCGCTGCGCAGGCGACGAATGGCGATGTCGCGCCAGCGCGAGGACAGCGCCGGGCAGTCCACCAGTTTCTTCAGGCCGGAATGCTCCAGCGGTTCGGCGTAGAACGCGTGCAGGGCCCAGGCCACGCTGAGGCCGGGATAACTGCGCTGCAGCAGTTCGAAGGGCTGGTCGGCGCTGACGAAACCGGGCTTGAGCACCCGATAGAACCAGCCGCAGCGCCCCGTGTCCTGGGCCTGCTGCGGCAGCTCGGACAAGCCCCAGCGATGGCTCAGGCGATAGCAGGGCGAACGTGGCTGGCTGACCTGCAGCAGCGCACCGCCCCAGCGGAACAGGTCGCCCAGGCAGACCTGCTCTTCGGTCAGACCACGGGTCGAGAGATTTTCGCCAAAGGCCGGTGCCGACCAGTCGAGTTGCGGATGCCGTTTGCGCCAGTAGTCATAGTGCTCGGCGGGGTAATGATGCAGCGCCCGCTCCGGTCCGCTGTGGAAACGCGGATCGCCCTGCTCGTCGCTGCCCAGGCCCTGTGGCCATAACCAGAGCCGACTGGCAACCCGGTATTTATCCGTATCGCTGATCAGACCCTGTCCGAGATTTTTTGCCTTGCCTATGTAAACACCATCGACGCAAACGGTATTCATCGCACGCTCTGGCCCTGTAAGCCCTTTTAATTGCGGTTAGACTAGGCTTGCGAGGCGTTCACGGCCATTTCGTTTTTCGAGCATTTTCGATAAGTACTGCTTATGGATTTCAAGCAACTGCGTTATTTCGTCGCGGTGTATGAAGAAGGCCATGTCGGCCGCGCCGCCGAACGGCTGTCGATCTCCCAGCCGGCCCTGTCGCAACAGATACGCCACCTGGAACACCACCTCGACGTCAGCCTGTTCGAACGCAGCAGCAAGCGCCTGCTGCCGACCCTGGCCGCCCACACCCTGTACAACCATGCATTGCCGCTGCTCGATGGCCTGCAACGGGCCCGCGAAGCCCTGCGCAACTTCCAGGGGCAGGCGTTGCGCACCCTCGCCATCGGCGTGCTGCAGACCGTGCACACCAGCCTGGTGCCGCAGTTGCTCGAACGGGTGCGCAAGGCCCATCCGCACCTGGTGGTGCAGATCTACGAATTGACCGGCATGGAGATCGAACGGCGCCTGCTCAACGGCTCGCTGGATATCGGCATCAGTTATCTGCCACCCCGCCAGCCGGGCTTGCACGGCCTGCCGCTGTACGAAGACGAGCTGCAACTGGTGATCCCGCCGAGCACCCGCTGCGTGAATTCAAGAAGGTCTCGGTCGGCCAGGCCGCGGAGCTGCCGATGCTGCTGCTCGGCGAAGAATTCCAGATCCGGCAGATCTGGCAGGCGCAACTGGCCAACCTGGGGCGACGCCCGCAGGTCCAGGCCGAATTGAACAACATGGCGGGGATTCTCGACAGCCTGCCGCATACCCGCCTGGCCACCGTACTGCCGGGTCGCTCACGGGACGAACACGATGACCATGATCTGCTGTGGAAACCGCTGACCGAACCGCGGGTCTCGCTGCGGGTCGGCCTGGTGTGTCGCGACATGCAACGCCAGCAGGCTTCGCTGGAGCTGCTGCGGGTGCTGCTGGAGGACGTGATGAACAGCCCGGTCAAGCACCTGCACGGAGCGACGGGGCTTGAAGGCCTGGGCTGAAAAACTTTTTCGCGGACAAAAGAAAACCCCGCCGAAGCGGGGCTTTGCAGACTGTTTCCCTGACATCCATTTCGCTCCACCATCCTGGCGGAATCCTACGTGTCCGTGTTTTGCTTTGAGCTTCCTGCTCGACGTCCTTCATAAGTAGATTACCGCTGGATCCAATATGGCGATATGGGCAAACAGCAGCGCGTTATGTAAGCAAAGGCTTACATGCCAACCCCGCCTCAGAACTGCTCGGCATCGAGCAGGAACAGCGATTCGCTACCCGCCTTCACCGACGCCGTCAGCGAGTGGATGCGCGGCAGCAGGCGGGCGAAATAGAACCTCGCGGTGCCCAGCTTGCTCGCGTAGAACGCATCTTCCCTGTCCTTGCCCAAGGCGGCCCGGGCCATCAGGGCCCACATGTAGGCATAGGCGGTATAGCCGAAGGTGTGCAGGTATTCGACCGATGCCGCACCGATCTCGTTCGGGTTGGTTCCGGAACGGTCGAGCACCCAGTCGGTCAGCTCGTCGAGGTTGTCCAGCGCCGCCGCCAGGGGCTTGGTGAACTCGGCCAGATTGGCGCTCGCGGTATCGATGAAGTGCCGCACTTCCTCGGCGAACAGGCGGTAGTAGGCACCGCCGCTGCCGACGATCTTGCGGCCTACCAGGTCCAGCGCCTGGATGCCGTTGGTGCCCTCGTAGATCTGGGTGATGCGCACGTCACGCACCAGTTGCTCCTGGCCCCACTCGCGCACGTAACCATGACCACCGAAAACCTGCTGGCCGTGCACCGTGACCTCCAGCCCCAGGTCGGTCAGGAATGCCTTGGCCACCGGCGTCAGCAAGGCCACCAGTTCATCGGCACGCTTGCGGGCCGCCGCGTCCTCGCTGAACTTGGCAGTGTCCAGTTGCATCGCCACGTAGGTGGAGAAGGCACGGCCGCCCTCGTTCGCCGCCTTCATGGTCAACAGCATGCGGCGTACGTCCGGATGCACGATGATCGGGTCGGCCGCCTTGTCCTTGGCCTTCGGCCCGGTCGGCGAACGGCTCTGCAGGCGGTCGCGGGCGTATTCGATCGCGTTCTGGTAGGAACGCTCGCCGGAAGCCAGGCCCTGGATGCCGACACCCAGGCGCTCGTAGTTCATCATGGTGAACATCGCCGCCAGGCCCTTGTTCGGCTCGCCCACCAGGTAACCGGTGGCCTCGTCGAAGTTCATCACGCAGGTCGCCGAAGCCTGGATCCCCATCTTGTGTTCGATCGAACCGCAGGTCGCCGGGTTGCGCGCGCCCAGGCTGCCATCGGCATTGACCAGGAACTTCGGCACCAGGAACAGCGAGATGCCTTTCGGACCGGCCGGCGCGTCGGGCAGCTTGGCCAGTACCAGGTGGATGATGTTTTCGGTCAGGTCATGCTCGCCACCGGTGATGAAGATCTTGGTCCCGCTGATCTTGTACGTGCCGTCCGCCTGCGGCTCGGCCTTGGTGCGGATGATCCCCAGGTCGGTGCCGGCGTGGGGTTCGGTCAGGCACATGGAACCGGCCCACAGACCGGCGTACATGTTCGGCAGGTAGGTGGCCTTGAGCTCTTCGCTGGCATGGGTGTTGATCGACACGCAGGCGCCGGAGGTCAGCATCGGGTACAGGCCGAAGGCGAGGCTGGACGAGTTGATCATTTCCTCGACCTGCGCCGAAACGGCCTTGGGCATGCCCATGCCGCCAAACTGCGGATCACCGCCGACACCGACCCAGCCGCCTTCGGCGTAGGTCTGATAGGCCTGTGGGAAACCGCTGGGCGTACGGACCACGCCATTGTCCCAGCGGCAGCCTTCCTCGTCGCCGCCACGGCTCAGGGGCGCGATGCTCTTGGCGGTGACCTTGCCGGCTTCCTCGAGAATCGCCTCGACGGTTTCCTCATCGACGGTCTCGGCCAGGGCAGGCAGTTGGGCCCAGAGATTGCCGACCTCGAAGACTTCATTGAGGACGAAGCGCATATCGCGCAGGGGCGCTTTGTAGTCAGCCATGGCAAACCTCGCAAGATCTAGAACGATAGGGCCCGCGCGGGGCCGATTTCCGAAGGCTTGAGTGTACCTTAACAACTTTTCAGACACATAGGGTCATCACATGACGTTTTTGTTATTTTTAGTCACAACGCTATGCAGGAGTTTTGGAGTGAATGTTCTGACCTCTTCGCGGGCAAGGCGGTGCGGCGACCCGACTTGCCCGCGAAGGTCCTTCAAGCCTCATCCATCGACTACAGGGCAAACAGATCCGCCGGCAACCGCATCAGGCTCTCGCTCCCCGCTTCCACCGCCGCCCGATGAGCGGCGGTGCGCGGCAGCAATCGCTTGAAGTAGAACTCGCACGTCGCCAGCTTGCCCCGGCAATAATCCGCGTCGCCACTGCCCTCTTCCAACTGCGCCTGGGCCACCAGCGCCATGCGCAGCCACAGGTAGGCCAGGACGATGTAACCGCTGTACATCAGGTAATCCACCGCCGCCGCGCCGACCTCATCCGGATTCTGCATGGCCGCCTTGCCGACCAGCAGCGTCAGCTCGCCCCACTCCCGGTTCAACTGATCGAGCCGCGTCACATGAGCGCCAAGCTGCCCGTGCCCGGCATTGGCCTCGCAGAACTTGTGCACGATCCGGGTAAAGCCGCGTAGCAGCTTGCCCTGGCTGCCGAGCACCTTGCGCCCCAGCAGGTCCAGGGCCTGGATGCCATTGGTGCCTTCGTAGATCGGCGCGATGCGGCAATCGCGCACCAGTTGTTCCATGCCCCACTCACGGATGAAGCCGTGACCGCCGAACACCTGCATGCCGTGGTTGGTCACCTCCAGCCCGGTCTCGGTCATGAACGCCTTGCAGATCGGGGTCAGGAATGCCAGCAGGTCCTCGGCCTCCTGGCGCTGCTCGGGCTGGGCGGCGCGATGGGCGATATCCAGCCACTGTGCGGTGAAATAGGTCAGTGCCCGGTTGCCTTCGTTGAACGCCTTCATGGTCAGCAGCATGCGCCGTACGTCCGGGTGCACGATGATCGGGTCGGCGGCCTTGTCCGGCGCCTTGGGGCCGGTCAGCGAACGCATCTGCAAACGCTCGCTGGCGTAGCGGACCGCGCCCTGGAAGCTGGTTTCGCCCAGGCACAGGCCCTGCATGCCGGTACCGAGGCGGGCATGGTTCATCATGGTGAACATGCAGTTGAGGCCCTTGTTCGCCTCACCGATCAGAAAGCCCTTGGCAGCATCGAAGTTCAGCACGCAGGTGGCCGAGGCCTTGATGCCCATCTTGTGCTCGATGGAGCCGCAGCTCACCCCGTTGCGCTCGCCCGCCTCGCCGGTCGCATCGGGCAGGAACTTGGGCACGATGAACAGCGAGATACCCTTGGTACCGGCCGGCGCGTCCGGCAACTTGGCCAGTACCAGGTGCACGATGTTGCGGCTCATGTCGTGCTCGCCGGCGGAAATGAAGATCTTGCTCCCGGACACCGCATAGCTGCCATCGGCCTGGGGCACGGCGCGGGTCTTGATCAGCCCCAGGTCGGTGCCGCAGTGGGCTTCGGTCAGGCACATGGTGCCGGTCCATTCGCCGGCGGTCAGCCTGCTCAGGTAGGTCTGTTTCTGTTGCTCGGTACCGTGGGCATGAATCGCCGACATGGCGCCGTGGGTCAGCCCCGGGTACATGCCCCAGGAAGTGTTGCTGGAACCGATCATTTCGCTGATCACCAGCCCCAGCGACTGCGGCAGGCCCTGCCCGCCATACTGCCGATCGGCCGCCAGGCCATGCCAGCCGGCCTCGACGTACTGGGCAAAGGCCTGCTTGAAACCCTTGGGCGTGGTCACCACGCCATTGTCGAAATGGCAGCCCTCTTCATCGCCGGAGCGGTTCAGCGGTGCCAGCACCTGTTCACAGAATTTCGCGCCTTCCTCCAGGATCGCCCCGACCATGTCCGGGCTGGCATCGCTGGCGCCGAGGCGTTCGTAATGGGCGTGGAAATCGAAAACATGGTCGAGCAGAAAGCGCATGTCGCGTAGCGGGGCTTTGTAGTCAGGCATGGTCGTTTCTCCGGCAGCAGATGATTCAACCTACTGTCGGCGCCCGCCCCCGGGCAATCACAGTCCAGCCGCTGAATGCTCCACCATCACTCAGCCCACGGCTTCCTTGGTCCGCACCGCGCCGCGCTTGGCGGTCTGCCCGGCGGCCATGACGCAGTTGCGCCCGGCCCCCTTGGCGGCATAGAGCGCCTGGTCGGCGGACTTGAGCACTTCGTCCGGGGTGCGCTGATCCAGCTGGCGCTCGGCGACGCCGATACTGATCGTCACCGACACACTCGACGCACCACCGCCCGAACGGCGCTGGCGGCCTTGCTGGTCGTCCTGCGGGCGGCTGTCCGGGTTGCGCAGTTGAATGCTGTAGTTGGCGATCACCTCACGGATCACCTCCAGGTGCGGCAGGCATTCTTCAAGGCTCTTGCCGGCGAACACCACCGCGAATTCCTCGCCACCGTAGCGGTAGGCCCGGCCGCCGCCGCTGACCTTCGCCAGCTTGCTCGCGACCAGCCGCAAGACCTGGTCACCGACGTCGTGACCATGGGTGTCGTTGAATTTCTTGAAGTGGTCGACGTCGGTCATCGCCAACACGTAGTTGCGCCCCAGGCGCTGCATCCGCTCGTTGAGCGCGCGACGGCCGGGCAGCCCGGTCAGTTCATCGCGGAACGCCATCTGATAGGCCTCGTGGGCCACCGCCGCAGCGATCATCAGCATCACCTGGCTGCACATGATGTTCAGGGTGAACGGCAGGATGAAGGTCATCGGCAGCATCCAGAACAGGCCCAGCAGGCCGATCAGTTGGGCCGCATGCAGCGGCCGCGGGTTGCGCCAGTACTGCACGGTCAGCAGCAGGAACGCCGCGAGGAACACCGGGTAGGACAACTGGATCAGGCTCATCCACGCCCCATGCAATGCGGGCCAGCGGATTTCCGCCAGCCAGCCGAGCAGGGCTTCCGGGTAACTCTGCTCCAGGCCCAGGGCCACGCTGCCCACCGCCAGCAGCACGGCAAACCGCGCGATCATGTCCTGGAACAGGTGCGTGCGCTCCTGCCAGGCGGCGAACACGCCGAACAGCAGTGGCAACAGCAGGCAGACCAGGTGGAAAACCACCGCGGCATCCTGTCGGACCCTGCCATGGTCGCGGTAGTAATCGGCCTGGGTGGAAAGCAGGAAGTAGGCGATGTACACCGTGATCATCAGGAACAGTTCGCGCTGGCGCCGATAGACCGCGCAATAGGAACCGCCGAGCAACAGCACCAGGGTCGGCAGAACGTTGAACAGCGAAGTGAAGAAGACGTTGAGATCCTTGACGTAGGCCGCCGCGAGCCCCGCAAGCAACAACATGACGGAGGGTAGAAAATGACTGGCATGTACAGCAGGAGAACGCGGCAAGGGTAAAGCTCCGACCGGCAGATTCAATAGATGGCATTGTGCCTTTATTTGCGCGAGTAAAGCACAAAGAATGTGACAGAGATCACGAATCCTCTCTCTTTAACGGCAGGTCTCGGCTTCTTCTTAGCGTTTTAGTCAGGAATTTTCGCTATTGACGCCCATAAATCGGCAATGCCGAAAAGCGCCCACAAAAAAGCCGCTTCCCCCGAAGGAGAAGCGGCTTTTCGAGGTCACTCCGGCAGGGCTCAGTAGCCCAGGCTGAAGTGCTCTTCCTGCATGTCCATCAGGTTGTTGGCGCCCGACAGCATGGTGGCCACGTGGGTACGGGTGCGCGGCAGGATGCGCTGGAAGTAGAAGCGCGCGGTCTGCAGCTTGGCGGTGTAGAACGCCTCGTCGCTGGTACCCGCGGCCAGTTTCTCGGCGGCCAGGCGGGCCATGTCGGCCCAGAAGTAGGCCAGGCAGGCGTAGCCGGAGTACATCAGGTAATCCACCGAAGCGGCACCGACTTCCTCGCGGTCCTTCATCGCGGCCATGCCCACTTTCATGGTCAGCTCGCCCCACTCCTTGTTCAACGCGGCCAGTGGCGCAACGAACTCGCTGACCGCCTCGTTGCCTTCGTTGGCCTGGCAGAACTTGTGGACGATCTTGGTGAAACCCTTGAGGGCCTCGCCCTGGGTCATCAGCACCTTGCGACCCAGCAGGTCGAGGGCCTGGATGCCGGTGGTGCCTTCGTACAGCATCGAGATACGGCTGTCGCGAACGTTCTGCTCCATGCCCCACTCGGCGATGAAGCCGTGGCCACCGTAGATCTGCAGGCCATGGTTGGCGGCTTCGAAACCGACCTCGGTCATGAACGCCTTGGCGATCGGCGTCATGAACGCCAGCAGCGCGTCGGCCTTCTTCTTCTCTTCCTCGTCCTGGCTGTACTTGACGATATCCACCTGCTTGGCGGTGAAGTACACCATCGCCCGGTTACCCTCGGCGAAGGCCTTCATGGTCAGCAGCATGCGACGCACGTCAGGGTGCACGATGATCGGGTCAGCGGCCTTGTCCGGCGCTTTCGGACCGGTCAGGGAGCGCATCTGCAGGCGTTCGCGTGCGTACTTCAGGCCACCCTGGAAACCGATTTCGGCGTGGGCCAGGCCTTGCAGCGCGGTCCCCAGGCGAGCGGTGTTCATGAAGGTGAACATGCAGTTCAGGCCCTTGTTCGGCGGGCCGATCAGGAAGCCGGTGGCGCCGTCGAAGTTCATCACGCAGGTGGCATTGCCGTGGATGCCCATCTTGTGTTCGATGGAACCGCAGGACACGGCGTTGCGCTGGCCGACCGAACCGTCGGCGTTGGGCAGGAACTTGGGCACGATGAACAGCGAAATGCCCTTGGTGCCGGCCGGTGCGTCCGGCAGGCGGGCCAGGACGATATGGACGATGTTGTCGGCCATGTCGTGCTCACCGGCCGAGATGAAGATCTTGGTCCCGCTGACCTTGTAGGAACCGTCGGCCTGAGGTTCGGCCTTGGTGCGCAGCATGCCCAGGTCGGTGCCGCAGTGCGGTTCGGTCAGGCACATGGTGCCGGTCCACTCGCCGGACACCAGCTTGGTCAGGTAGGCCTCCTGCTGTTCAGGGGTACCGTGTTCGGAAATGGTGTTCATCGCACCATGGGACAGGCCCGGGTACATGCCCCACGACCAGTTCGCCTCACCGACCATCTCGCTGATCGCCAGGCCCAGAGACTCCGGCAGACCCTGGCCGCCGTGCTCGACGTCGTGAGCCAGGCTCGGCCAGCCACCTTCGACGAACTGCTTGTAGGCTTCCTTGAAGCCGCTCGGGGTCTTCACGCCCGATTCGCTCCAGGTGCAGCCTTCGGTATCACCAACACGGTTCAGCGGAGCCAGGACCTGTTCGCAGAACTTGGCGCCTTCCTCGAGGATGGCGTTGACCATATCCGGAGTAGCGTCCTGGCAAGCCGGCAGGCTCTGATAGTGCGCTTCGTAGCCAAGCAGTTCGTCACGAACGAAGCGAATATCACGCAAGGGGCCTTGTAGTCAGGCATAGCGATAAACCTCTGCTGATGAAACCTGGAATAAGCGACCGCGTCGATTTGCCACGCCGGTCAAACAGTTGTTTGAAACATACGTTTGCGCCAAAGCCTTGTCAAGCGTCGTTCATGAGCCATTGGTCATACAGGCCGACAATAGGCGCGGGAAATCGCCGGCAGCGCCGCAGGCAGCGGCTGGCAACAGGGAAAGAATAGTCGAGAGGATGGTCTGGCGAGCGGACGCATCGAACGCCAAGTGCCACTGACGCCGGGTATCGAGGCACGACAAGGGGTATGCGCATGGCAAAACGGGCGCTGTCGCGCCCGGATGGGGGATTACGCCGGAGCGATCAGGCGTAGGTGTCGATCAGCGTGCCGAGAGCCTTGTCCGCGGCCTTCTCGACCTTGGTCCCCAGTTCGACCTGGAGCTTGCCCTGGGACAGGTCGACCAGACTGTTCGACAGGTCCTGCTGGCTACGGTCCAGCGACAGCAGCCGTTCGACCTGGGAGTCGGAGGACTGGCTCTTCAGCGAACGCTCGACAGTGGTGTTGGCGATCTGGCCGGCGGCCTGGTCGACACGGTTCTGCCCGGACTGAATAGTGCTCAGACCGGCATAAAAAGCGGTGCTACCTGAGATTTCCATGGGCGAACTCGACTGTACGAAACCATTACAGGCTGCATTGAAGCAGAACCCGGGCAAAAACGCCCGTCAAAAACACTAATGGCACAATGCCTGGCAATAGGCAAAAGCTAGCGCCTGGCCTCGGGCATCAGTCCAGCAGATCCAGCTGCAAGCGCTCTGCCACGGCCTGTGCGGTCGCTGCCTTGAGGCGCGGCACGCGTCCCAGGCACGGCGCCGGCAGGCGCTCGGCCAGCGTCGCGAGGTTTTCTTCCAGACGAGAGGTCTTCGGATCGATGATGTTGGCCACCCAACCGGCCAACTGCAGGCCATCGCGGGCAATCGCCTCGGCGGTCAGCAGGGCGTGACTGATGCACCCCAGGCGTACGCCCACCACCAGGATCACCGGCAACCCAGGCCACAGGCCAAGTCCGACAGATTGGCCTGGTCGGCCAGGGGTACCCGCCAACCGCCGGCCCCTTCGATCAGGGTGAAATCGGCCTGCAGCGCGAGAATCTCGCGCATCGGCTCCAGCAGTGATTGCACCGTCAGCGCCACGCCGGCTTCGCGCGCCGCCAGGTGCGGGGCGATGGCCGGCTCGAGCGCCACCGGGTTGACCTGCGCGTAGGACAACGGCAACGAGCACTCGGCCAGCAACGCCAGGGCATCGGCGTTACGCAGGCCCTGGGGGGTCACCTCGCAACCGGACGCCACCGGCTTGCCCGCCGCGGTGCTCAGGCCGGCGGCCCGGGCCGCATGCAGCAGGCCGGCGGCGATGGTGGTCTTGCCGACATCGGTGTCGGTCCCGGCAATGAAATAGGCTGCGCTCATAGCGGCTTCTCCAACACGGCGTAGACCACTTGGTAGGTCGCCGGCAGCCCCTGCGCCTGGCGAAATTGTTCATAGGCGTCGATCAGGCCGAGCACCCGCGCGCGTCCGGTCAGCCCGCCCGGCCGTCCGGGGTTGAGGTTGTGCGCACCGAGCGCCTTGAGCTCGTGGGTCAGGCTGCGCACGTCCGGGTAAAACAGCACCTGTGGCCGGCTTTCCAGGCTCACCACGCGCAAGCCGCTGGCCGCGCACAGGCGCTGGTACTCGGCGAACTCGCGAAAGCGATTGACGTGAACCAGACCATCCACGGCCCGCCAACTCTCACGCAGCTCATGCAGGGTGCCGACACACAGGCTGGCAAACGCCATCACGCCGCCCGGGCGCAACACTCGCCGCGCCTCGTCGAGCACGGCGGCAAAGTCGGCACACCACTGTACGGCCAGGCTGGAGAACACCAGGTCGCAACACTGCGCCTGCAGCGGCAGCCGCTCGGCATCACCGGCGATGAAATGTCGCGCGCCGCCCAGGGGCCGGGCGTGTTCGAGCATGCCCTCGGCGATATCCAGGGCCAGGCCCTGCCCTTCACCAAAACGGCCGCCCAGGGCCCGGGTGAAGTAGCCGGTACCGCAGCCGACATCGAGCCAGCGCGAAGGGCTGAACTGCTCCGGCAGGCGCCGCAACAACTCGTCACCGACATCGCGCTGCAACTGGGCCACGCTGTCGTAACTGGCGGCCGCACGGGAAAACGAGGCGGCGACCTGGCGCTTGTCGGGCAGGCCGCCCGGCAACGGCGGACGGGAAAGATCAGTCATCGGCGCACTCGTGCAAAAAGGCCTGGATAGCCCCGGCCACTCCATGGGGGTCTTCCAGAAGAAACGCATGGCCGGCCTGTTCGATCAGGCCGACTTCGACATCCGGCAACAACGCCAGCAACTCGCCCGCCGCCTCGGCCGGCACCAGGCCGTCGAGCCCGGCAAACAGGTGCAACTGCGGGCCGCCATAGGTTTGCAGGGCCTCGCGGGTGTCCAACTGTGCCAACACCTCAAGCCCACTGAGCAGAACCTCGGGGCTGCTGTGCGGTGCCCCGCCCAGGAGCACCCGCGATTGCCCGCGCGGGTCCGACGAGCCCTGGGCGCACAGCAGGCTGAAGCGCTTGAGGGTGGCCTGAGGCTGCGCGCGACAGCCGCTCAGGAACTGCTCGAAGGTGTCCTCGGCCATGGCGCCGGACCAGCCGTCACCGGCCACGAAACGCGGATTGCTCGCCAGCGTCAGCAGGCCGCAGCAACGATCGCCACGGCGGGCCGCCAGTTCCGCTGCCAGCATGCCGCCGAGCGACCAGCCACCCAGCCAGGTGTTCTCCGGCAGGCTGGCATCGAGCGCCTCGATCCACTCCGTCAGTTCGCCGCCGGCAAGCGCCGGCAGCGGCTCGATCTCCACCCGCAGGTGCTCGTCCAGACCGCGCAAGGCCGCCGCCAAGGGTTCCAGCGGCGAAATGCCAAGGCCCCAGCCGGGCAACAGAATCAGACGATCACGCATGAGGTGGCTCCAACGGCTCATGGGGCCCCAGCAATCTGGAACACTCTGCCAACGCTTCTAACAATAGCCGCACCTGCGCCT
The DNA here is from genome assembly GCF_055390395.1 of Pseudomonas sp. Tof1. Lineage (NCBI taxonomy): Bacteria > Pseudomonadati > Pseudomonadota > Gammaproteobacteria > Pseudomonadales > Pseudomonadaceae > Pseudomonas > Pseudomonas sp. Tof1. The sequence continues at coordinate 6,384,263 of NZ_AP024344.1, forward strand.
CGCTGTGGGCGGCGGTCAGCGTGACCCGCAGGCGCGCACTGCCGGCCGGTACGGTCGGCGGCCGAATCGCCGTCACCATCAGCCCGCGTTCGCGCAGCAGTTGCGAGAAGCGCAGCGCCCGGCCGGCATCACCGATCAGGATCGGCTGGATCGGCGTGAAACTGTCCATCAACTCCAGGCCGATCTGCTGCGCCCCCTCGCGGAACTGGCGGATCAGCGCGTCCAGATGCTGCCGACGCCAATGTTCGCTGCGCAGCAGTTCCAGGCTTTTCAGCGTGGCGCAGGCCAGCGCCGGCGGCTGGCTGGTGGTGTAGATGTAGGGCCGGGCGAACTGCACCAGGCTTTCGATCAGTTCTTCGCTGCCGGCGACGAACGCACCCGCCGTGCCGAATGCCTTGCCCAGGGTGCCGACCAGCACCGGTACGTCTTCCTGGCTCAGGCCGAAGTGCTCGACGATACCCCCGCCCTGGGCGCCCAGAGGGCCGAAACCGTGGGCGTCGTCGACCATCAGCCAGGCGCCGCGGGCACGGGTTTCACGGGCCAGGGCCGGCAGGTCGGCGATATCGCCATCCATGCTGAACACCCCGTCGGTGACCACCAGCGTATTGCCGGTGGCTTTTTCCAGGCGCTTGGCGAGGCTGGCCGGATCGTTGTGCAGGTAGCGATTGAACCGTGCACCCGAGAGCAGCCCGGCATCCAGCAATGATGCGTGATTGAGACGATCTTCCAGCACCGTATCGCCCTGCCCGACCAGCGCCGTGACCGCGCCGAGGTTGGCCATGTAGCCGGCGCTGAACAACAACGCGCGAGGCCGCCCGGTGAACTCGGCCAACGCTTCTTCCAGCGCCTGGTGCGGACCGCTGTGGCCGATCACCAGATGCGCCGCCCCACCGCCCACGCCCCAGCGCGCGGCACCGGCCTGCCAGGCCTCGATGACTTGCGGGTGATTGGCCAGGCCCAGGTAATCGTTATTGCAGAAAGCCAGCAGGGGCTGGCCATCGACCAGCACTTCCGGGCCCTGCGGGCTTTCGAGCAGCGGCCGCTGGCGATAGAGGTTTTGCGCACGACGGGCGGCCAGGCGTGCGGACAGATCGAAGGACATGGGCGCCTCGCAGATGCAATCTGAAGAACACCGCCTGGTCCCGGCTGCGCCGCCCCCTGTAGGAGCCGGGCTTGCCCGCGAATGCGTCCTCTCGATCGCTAAAAGCTTCGCGGGCAAGCCCGACTCCTACAGAGATCGGCGCAGCCAAGGGCCGGGCGGTGTTCCGTTGGAAAAGCGGTGTGAATCAGACTGCGGCGTTGTAGAACTGCTCGCTGCTCTTCTGCTCCACCAGCGCCTGCTCGATAGCCGCCTGGTGCACTTCGTCGGCATGTTCCTCGCGGGCTTCGGGCTGGATACCCAGGCGGGCGAACAGGCGCATGTCCTTGTCGGCCTGCGGGTTGGCGGTGGTCAGCAGCTTCTCGCCATAGAAGATCGAGTTGGCACCGGCGAAGAACGCCAGGGCCTGCATCTGTTCGTTCATCGCCTCGCGGCCCGCCGACAGGCGCACGTGGGACTTGGGCATCAGAATCCGCGCCACCGCCAGCATGCGGATGAAGTCGAACGGATCGACATCCTCGGCATTCTCCAGCGGCGTACCGGCGACCTTCACCAGCATGTTGATCGGCACCGACTCCGGGTGCTCCGGCAGGTTGGCCAGCTGGATCAGCAGGCCGGCCCGGTCATCGAGGGACTCGCCCATGCCGAGGATGCCGCCGGAACAGATCTTCATCCCGGCATCGCGCACGTAGGCGAGGGTCTGCAGACGCTCGCTGTAGGTGCGGGTGGTGATGATGCTGCCGTAGAACTCCGGCGAGGTGTCGAGGTTGTGGTTGTAGTAGTCCAGGCCGGCTTCGGCCAGCGCGGCGGTCTGCTCCTGATCCAGCCGCCCCAGCGTCATGCAGGTTTCCAGGCCCATGGCCTTAACGCCCTTGACCATCTCCAGCACGTACGGCATGTCCTTGGCCGACGGGTGCTTCCACGCCGCGCCCATGCAGAAGCGGGTCGAACCGATGGCCTTGGCCCGGGCAGCCTCCTCCAGGACCTTCTGCACTTCCAGCAGCTTTTCCTTTTCCAGCCCGGTGTTGTAGTGACCGGACTGCGGGCAGTACTTGCAGTCTTCCGGGCAGGCGCCGGTCTTGATCGACAGCAGGGTCGACACTTGCACGCGGTTGGCGTCGAAGTGCGCGCGGTGCACGGTCTGGGCCTGGAACAGCAGGTCGTTGAACGGCTGCTCGAACAGTGCCTTGACCTCGGCCAGGGACCAATCGTGACGCAAAGTGGCAGTAGTGCTGGCACTCATCGCTGGAGTTCCTTGTTTTATGCTGGGCAAGCGGCCGGGGCGACAGCCACGACCACGACACGGATGCCGGCATATTTAAGGAAGCGACATGGACTGTCAACCACATCGCAAACGACAGGTTTACATCTGGCTAAAAAACAACCAGACCTGCCTACTCTGCGACGAGCCCAGCGACAACCTCCATCCATTGTGCAGCCCCTGCGAAAGCGAACTGCCCTGGCTGCTGGAATACTGCCAGACCTGCGCCCTGCCCTTGCCGATGGCCGGCCTGACCTGCGGCCATTGCCTGAAACAGCCGCCCAGCTTCGAGCAGGTCATTGCCCCCTGGACCTACCAGTTCCCGGTCGACAGCCTGATCACCCGCTTCAAGCACCAGAGCCAGTGGCCGCTGGGACGCCTGCTGGCCGAACTGCTGGCCCTGGCCCTGCGCGAACGCTTCGACCACGGCCTGCCGCGACCGGACCTGCTGCTGCCGGTGCCCATGGCCGTGAAACGGCAACGCCAGCGCGGCTACAACCAGGCCGCGATGTTGATGAACTGGCTGGGCAGAAGCCTGCAGATTCCGGCAGATGAGCACCGTTTACTACGTATTCAGGACACCGTCGCCCAGCAGGAACTGGACGCCAGGGCGCGCCGGCGCAACCTGCTGAACGCCTTCGCCCTGGCCCCCGGCGTTTCGGTCGCAGGCCTGCACCTGGCGCTGGTCGACGACGTGCTGACCACCGGCGCCACCGCCGAAAGCCTGGCGCGCCTGCTGCTGCGGGCCGGCGCCCGACGGGTCGATGTCTACTGCCTGGCCCGCACGCCCAAGCCGGGAGCCCCGGCTTGACGCCCGCCACGCCAGCGGGCACTTTCGAAGGCACCTCCTTGAAAACACTGCCACCACCGCCCATGTCCCTGCCCGTCCTGCTGACCCAATACATCGCCCGCCGCCCACAGCGCATCGCCCTGTTGCAACACATCGCCGAGCAGGGCTCGATCACCCGCGCGGCGAAAAGCGCGGGCCTGAGCTACAAGGCCGCCTGGGATGCCATCGACGAGCTGAACAACCTGGCGCACAAGCCGTTGGTGGAACGCAGTGTCGGCGGCAAGGGCGGCGGCGGGGCGAAACTGTCGACCGAGGGCGAGCGGGTGTTGCGTCTCTATCAACGCCTGCAGACGATCCAGGCGCAGGTGCTGGAAGCCGCCGAGGACGCCAGCGACCTCGACCTGCTCGGACGCCTGATGTTGCGCACCAGCGCCCGCAACCAGTTGCACGGCACCGTGGTCGGCATCGACAGCCATGGACGCAACGACCTGGTACGTCTGGAACTGGCCGCGGGCCTGACCCTGCAGGCGCAGATCACCCACGACAGCACCCTGCGGCTGGAACTGGAAACCGGCACCCAGGTGGTCGCCCTGATCAAGGCCGGCTGGCTGGAACTGCTCGCTCCGCAGGCCTCGGCAACACCTGGAAACAATTGTCTGGACGGTATCGTCGAGGACATTCTGGAAGACGAAAACGGCCCTGCCGAGGTCAGAATCACCTTGCCTAACGGACAGACGCTGTGCGCCCTGACCACCGCGCAAAAGCTCGCGGCCCTGGGTTTGACCAGCGGGAGCGCGGTACGGGCGCAGTTTGCGCCCGCCTTCGTGTTGCTGGGTACGCCACTTTGACGCTTTCGTGGGCAAGCCATGCTCCTACAAGGTACGGACGGCATTCTGCAGCCGGCGGTGGGTGGGCGAAACATTCCGACTTTTTCCTGCAACAAATCCGTCATCCGCGCTGATTAAGGTGACTGCCTAACCGCAGGGAGCCTGACGATGAGCCTATTAGAAGACAACCAATCCACCGACCTCGAGCAGATGGTCGGCCTCAGCCGCCGTGGCTTCATCAGTGCCGGTGCCCTGTGCGGCGCCGCACTGTTCCTCGGCGGCAACCTGCTGACCCGCAGCGTGATGGCTGCCAGTGTCAGCGCCGCCACCGGCAAGCTGCTGGGTTTCGACAGCATTGCCGCCGCCACCGGCGACCAACTGAGCCTGCCGCCCGGCTACACCAGTTCGGTACTGATCAGTTGGGGCAGCCACTGGAGAAGAACGGTCCGGCCTTCGACCCGAGCGGCAACGGCACCGCCAAGGCCCAGGAAGTCCAGTTCGGCGACAACAACGACGGCATGAGCCTGTTCCCCTTCCCCGGCGACGACCATCGCGCGCTGATGGCGATCAACAACGAATACACCAACTACCGCTACCTCTACGCTCACGGTGGCCAGCCGCAGTCGCTGGAAGACGTGCACAAGGCCCAGGCCAGCGAAGGCGTGTCGGTGATCGAGATCCAGCGCAAGGACGACCAGTGGCACTTCGTCCAGGGCTCGCCCTACAACCGGCGCATCCACGGCAACACGCCGATCCGCATCGGCGGCCCGGCGGCCGGTCATCCCTGGCTGCAGACCCGCGCCGACAAGCAGGGGCGCAAGGTGCTCGGCACCTTCCAGAACTGCGCCAACGGCAAGACGCCGTGGGGCACCTACCTGACCTGCGAGGAAAACTTCACCGACTGCTTCGGCAGCAGCAATGCCGAGCAGAAGTTCGATGCCGCGCAGAAACGCTACGGTGTGGTGGCCGCGAGCAAGGAGATCGGCTGGCACGTCCACGACCCGCGCTTCGACCTGGCCCTGAACCCCAACGAGTTGAACCGTCATGGCTGGGTGGTGGAGATCGACCCGTTCGATCCGCAGTCCACGCCGGTCAAGCGCACCGCCCTCGGCCGCTTCAAGCACGAGAACGCCGCCCTCGCCGAAACCCGCGACGGGCGCGCGGTGGTCTACATGGGCGACGACGAGCGCGGCGAGTTCATCTACAAGTTCATCAGCCGCGACCGCATCAACCACAAGAACCCCAAGGCCAACCGCGACCTGCTCGACCACGGCACCCTGTATGTGGCGCGCTTCGACAACGGCGACGGCAACCCGGATCGGCCCAGGGGCAAGGGTGAGTGGGTCGAACTGAGCTTCGGCAGGAACGGCATCGATGCCGACAGCGGCTTTGCCAGCCAGGCCGAGGTGCTGATCCATGCCCGCCTCGCCGCCAGCGTGGTCAAGGCCACCCGCATGGACCGCCCGGAGTGGATCGTCGTCAGTCCCATCGATGGCCAGGTGTATTGCACCCTGACCAACAACGCCAGGCGCGGCGAGGACGGCCAGCCGGTGGGCGGGCCGAACCCGCGGGAGAAGAACGTCTACGGCCAGATCCTGCGCTGGCACGCCGCCGGCAACGATCACGGCGCCCCAACCTTCGAATGGACCTGTTCGTGGTCGCCGGCAACCCCGGCGTGCATGCCGGGACGCCCAAGGGTGGCTCGTCGAACATCACCCCGCAGAACATGTTCAACAGCCCCGATGGCCTGGGCTTCGACAAGGCCGGGCGGTTGTGGATCCTCACCGATGGCGACTACAGCAACGCCGGTGACTTCGCCGGCATGGGCAACAACCAGATGCTCTGTGCCGACCCGGCGAGTGGCGAGATCCGCCGGTTCATGGTCGGCCCGGTCGGCTGCGAGGTGACCGGCATCAGCTTCGCGCCAGACCAGAAGACCCTGTTCGTCGGCATCCAGCATCCGGGCGAGAACGGCGGCTCGACCTTTCCCGAGCACCTGCCCAATGGCAAGCCACGGTCGTCGGTGATGGCGATTCGGCGGGAGGATGGCGGGATCATCGGCGCCTGACACCCGGCTTTCGCGGGCAAGCGAGCTCCCCCAGCGACGGCGTCAAGCGCAGTTGCACCAGTGGAAGCGGGCTTGCCCGCGAAGATGCCCTGACCGCCCACACCATTGCGCTCCCCAGTGCGCTAAGATGCCTGGCCGGACGCGGCAACCTGCTGCGCGCAGGAGCCAACATGTCCCATCCGTTTGATACCCTCACCCCCGACCTGGTCCTCGACGCCGTGGAAAGCCTCGGCTTTCTCAGCGATGCCCGGGTACTGGCGCTCAACAGCTATGAAAATCGCGTCTATCAGGTCGGCATCGAAGACAGCGAACCGCTGATCGCCAAGTTCTATCGTCCACAGCGCTGGACCGACGCCGCGATCCTCGAGGAACACCGCTTCACCTTCGAACTGGCCGACTGCGAAGTGCCGGTGGTCGCGCCGCTGCAACACAACGGCGAAAGCCTGTTCGAACACCAGGGCTTCCGCTTCGCCCTGTTCCCACGGCGCGGCGGGCGGGCCCCGGAGCCGGGCAATCTCGACCAGCTCTACCGCCTCGGCCAACTGCTGGGCCGCCTGCACGCGGTCGGCGCCACCCGCCCGTTCGAGCACCGCGAAGCCCTCGGCGTGCAGAACTTCGGCCATGATGCGCTGGCCACCCTGCTCGAAGGCGGCTTCATCCCCGGCAGCCTGTTGCCGGCCTACGAGTCGGTGGCCCGTGACCTGCTCAAGCGGGTGGAACAGCTCTACCGCGAAACCCCGCACCGCAACATCCGCCTGCATGGCGACTGCCACCCCGGCAACATGATGTGTCGCGACGAGGTGTTCCACATCGTCGACCTCGACGACTGCCGCATGGGCCCGGCGGTCCAGGACCTGTGGATGATGCTCGCCGGCGACCGCCAGGAATGTCTCGGCCAACTCTCGGAACTGGTCGAGGGCTACAGCGAGTTCCACGACTTCGATCCCCGCGAACTGGCGCTGATCGAACCGCTGCGTGCCCTGCGCCTGATGCACTACAGCGCCTGGCTGGCTCGGCGCTGGGACGACCCGGCGTTTCCACGCAGCTTTCCGTGGTTCGGCAGCGAACGCTACTGGGGCGACCAGGTCCTGGCGTTGCGCGAGCAACTGGCAGCGTTGAATGAAGAACCGCTGAAGCTCTTCTGATCGACATACCGACAAGCAACCCGCGACCCGTGTGGCAGCGGGTGTGCTCGCGAACGCGGCGCATCAGCCAGCACCATCGCTGAATGCCGCGACGCAATCGCGAGCCAGCCCGCTCCCACAATGGATCCGTGGTGCCAGCACCACAACGCCATAAATCTCCTTACAATCGCTCTTCTGTCAGCAGCCCAAGCAAGGACTTTGCATGCAAGCCGCCAACCCGCGCCGCGGGTACATCCTCGGCCTTACCGCCTACATCATCTGGGGCCTGTTCCCGATCTACTTCAAGATCATCGCCGCCGTGCCTGCGGTGGAGATCATCATCCACCGCGTGCTCTGGTCGGCCCTGTTCGGCAGCCTGCTGCTGGCCGCCTGGAAACATCCGGGCTGGTGGCGCGAACTGCGCGAGAATCCGCGCCGCCTGGCGATCCTGGCGCTGAGCGGCACGCTGATCGCGGCCAACTGGCTGACCTACGTCTGGTCGGTGAACAACGGGCGCATGCTCGAAGCCAGCCTCGGCTACTACATCAACCCGCTGGTCAACGTGCTGCTGGGGATGTTGCTGCTGGGTGAGCGCCTGCGCCGCCTGCAGTGGATCGCAGTGGGCCTGGCGGCCATCGGCGTGGCCCAGCAGGTCTGGCAGGTCGGCAGCCTGCCCTGGGTCTCGCTGGCACTGGCGCTGACCTTCGGCTTCTACGGCCTGATCCGCAAGCAGGCACCGGTCCAGGCGCTACCCGGCCTGGTGGTGGAAACCTGGATGCTGGTGCCGCTGGCCGTGGGCTGGCTGCTGTTGCATCCGCAAGCGAGCAGTGCCCATCTGGAATTCTGGAGCAACCCCCAGTCCTGGTGGCTGGTGGCCGCCGGCCCGGTCACGCTGGTGCCGCTGGTCAGCTTCAACGCCGCCGCCCGCCACCTGCCCTACACCACCCTGGGCTTCCTCCAATACCTGGCGCCAACGCTGGTATTGATGGAGGCCGTGCTGCTGTTCGACGAGCACCTGTCATCCAGCACCCTGACCGCCTTCATGTTCATCTGGGCGGGCCTGGTGGTCTACAGCGTGGATATCTGGCTCAGCCTGCGCAAACGCGGCTGATCAGAAAACGTACAGAAGCCTGCAAGCCGCGATCCGCAAGGGCTGCAGGCTTCCATCCCAAGGTTATCCACAAGCCGGTCCACGCCGTTTGTGCACAAGCCCTTGAAACTGCTCGTTTTTTGCTCAACTCTCGGTAAGCCACGGCCCACCTGGCCGGGCGCCGTGTCTCCCCAGCTTATCCACAGGCCCGTCCCCGGTTAACTTGGATAAACCGGTTCAGCCTTCACTGCGCAGCACCAGCTCCACCATCAGGTCGTCGGCCAGGGCTTCCAGGCTCGCCTGCAGGCCCTCCAGGGACAGGGTCAACGGCACCGCCAGAATCGCTTCGGCGTGAAACAGCGGCTCACTGCTCATCGGCGCCGGGCGGACATCGGTCACCAACCGTTCGAGATTGACGCCCTGCTCGCTGAGCAGGCGAGTGATATCACGGACGATGCCGGGGCGGTCGTTGCCCACCAGTTCCATGGCGATGGGTTTCCAGGTGCAGGACTGCTCGATGCCGCTTTCGGCGATCAGCACGCGGATACCCTGGCTGGAGAGTGCCTGCAGGGCTTCGATCAGTTCATCGTGGGCTTCGGCCGGCACGCCGATGCGCAGGATCCCGGCGAACTGCCCGGCCAGTCGCGACAGGCGGCTTTCCAGCCAGTTGCCGCCGTGGGCGGCGATGCATTGGGCGATCCGTTCGACCTGGCCGGCCTTGTCCGGGGCGAATACAGTCAGTACGAGATGGTCCACGGGGCAGCCCTCTGGCGGTTCATCGATCCAGTATAGGCAATGAGCCAGGCGATGACCGGGCTGGCGCTTTCACATTCAGGAAGCGCTCCACCGGGCATATCCAATCGCAGACAACAAATTGTGTACCATTTTCAGATTTTTATGGAACAACCCATGCATTTCTTGAGAACATCAAGACCTGCTGCGTGACCAGACAGAACCGATTGGTCGCAGAACGACGTATTTAGTCTGATTTTCACAACCGCAATGCATCATGTAGTATGCCCCAGCGCGCACTACATAACCTTGGATGGATGTTCGCCCGAGTGCCTGTGAAATCACGGAAAGCCCCACCGGCCAAGGTTGGCGGGGCCAGCCCAGCCGTCCGCGAGGGCATGTTCTGGTACTGTGTTTAGAGAAGCACGCAAGGCTTTAAATAGAAGAGCTGAATAGCTGAGCAGAGTGAGGCAAGCAATGACTGAACACGTTCAAGTCGGTGGCCTTCGGGTCGCCAGAGTCCTGTTCGACTTCGTGAACAACGAAGCCATTCCCGGCACCGGTCTGACTGCGGACCAGTTCTGGGCCGGTGCCGACAAGGTCATCCACGACCTGGCGCCGAAGAACAAAGCCCTACTCGCCAAACGCGATGATTTCCAGGCCCGCATCGACGCCTGGCACCAGTCGAGAGCCGGCCAGGCCCACGACGCCGTGGCTTACAAAGCCTTCCTGCAAGACATTGGCTACCTGCTGCCAGAAGCGGCGGATTTCCAGGCCACTACCCAGAATGTCGACGACGAGATCGCCCGTACCGCCGGCCCGCAGCTGGTCGTCCCGGTGATGAACGCCCGTTTCGCCCTCAACGCCTCGAACGCCCGCTGGGGTTCGCTGTATGACGCCCTCTACGGCACCGACGCCATCAGCGAGGCCGGTGGCGCGGAAAAGGGCAAAGGCTACAACAAGGTCCGCGGCGACAAGGTCATCGCCTTCGCCCGCGCCTTCCTCGATGAAGCCGCCCCCCTGGCCGCAGGTTCCCATGTCGATGCCACCGGCTACAGCATCGTTGCCGGCAAGCTGGTGGTCGCCCTCAAGGGCGGCAGCAACAGCGGCCTGCGCAACGATGCCCAGTTGATCGGCTTCCAGGGCGCTGCCGAGAAGCCGAGCGCCATCCTGCTGAAGAACAACGGCCTGCACTTCGAAATCCAGATCGACGCCACCAGCCCCATCGGCCAGACCGACGCCGCCGGCGTGAAGGACGTGCTGATGGAGGCCGCGCTGACCACCATCATGGACTGCGAAGACTCGGTCGCCGCCGTCGATGCCGATGACAAGGTGGTGATCTACCGCAACTGGCTCGGCCTGATGAAGGGCGACCTGGCGGAAGAAGTCGCCAAGGGCGGCACCACCTTCACCCGTACCATGAACGCCGATCGCCGCTACACCGCGGTCGACGGCAGCGAACTGAGCCTGCACGGCCGCTCGCTGCTGTTCGTGCGCAACGTCGGTCACCTGATGACCATCGACGCGATCCTCGACAGCCAGGGCAACGAAGTGCCCGAAGGCATCCTCGACGGCCTGGTCACCAGCCTCGCGGCAATCCACAACCTCAACGGCAACACCGTGCGCCGCAACAGCCGCACCGGCTCGATCTACATCGTCAAGCCGAAAATGCACGGCCCCGAGGAAGTGGCGTTCACCAACGAACTGTTCGGGCGCATCGAGGAAGTGCTGAACCTGCCGCGCAACACCCTCAAGGTCGGCATCATGGACGAGGAACGCCGCACCACGGTCAACCTCAAGGCCTGCATCAAGGCCGCCAGCGAGCGCGTGGTGTTCATCAACACCGGCTTCCTCGACCGTACCGGCGACGAAATCCACACCTCCATGGAAGCCGGCGCGATGGTGCGCAAGGCTGCCATGAAGGCCGAGAAGTGGATCGGCGCCTACGAGAACTGGAACGTCGACATCGGCCTGAGCACCGGTCTGCAAGGCCGCGCGCAGATCGGCAAGGGCATGTGGGCCATGCCCGACCTGATGGCGGCGATGCTCGAACAGAAGATCGCCCACCCACTGGCCGGTGCCAACACCGCCTGGGTTCCGTCGCCGACCGCGGCCGCGCTGCATGCGCTGCACTACCACAAGGTCGACGTGTTCGCCCGCCAGGCCGAACTGGCCAAACGCGCGCGCGCGTCGGTGGACGACATCCTGAGCATCCCGCTGGCGAGCGACACCCACTGGTCGGCCGAGGAGATCCGCAACGAGCTGGACAACAACGCCCAGGGCATCCTCGGCTACGTGGTGCGCTGGATCGACCAGGGCGTCGGCTGCTCGAAAGTGCCGGACATCAACGACGTCGGGCTGATGGAAGACCGCGCAACCCTGCGCATCTCCAGCCAGCACATCGCCAACTGGCTGCGCCACGGCATCGTCAGCGAAGCCCAGGTGCTGGAAAGCCTCAAGCGCATGGCACCGGTGGTTGACCGGCAGAACGCCGGCGACCCACTGTACCGTCCGCTGGCACCGGACTTCGACAGCAACATCGCCTTCCAGGCGGCAGTCGAGCTGGTGATCGAAGGCACCAAGCAGCCGAACGGCTACACCGAGCCGGTGCTGCACCGCCGCCGCCGCGAGTTCAAGGCCCGCAACGGCCTGTAATCACGCGCTAGCGCAACGAAAAAGCCCTGGCCGGAACGGTCAGGGCTTTTTCATTTCCGGGCTCGCCAACCTACCCCGGTTACCGGCCCATTCGCGGGCGGCCCCAGTGCCGATCAGGCCACCATGCCCAGCTCGCGCCGGGCCAGCTTCAGCAGATGGTCGGCATTGATCGGCTTGAGCAGGAAGTCCACCACGCTCAGGTGCATGGCATCGATGGCATCGCGCACCTGGGCATTGCCGGAGACAATGATGATCGGCAATGTCGCGCGCTCCGAACCGCGCACCTTGCGGATCAGGTCCAGGCCATCGTCGGCCATGCGCAGGTCGGTAATCATCAAGCCGATGGAGCGGTTGGCTTCCAGCACCTCGAACGCCGCCCTGCCACTGGCGGCGGTCAGGCAATTGATCCCATTGATGGCAAAAATCTCCGACAACAGCTCGCGGGCGTCCTGGTCGTCATCGACGATCAGCACACGCTGCGCGGGCAACTGGGGAGCATGCATCACCTGAAGTAACGCCTCACGCTCGGCATCGCTCAAAATATCGTGGTCGGTCATACGCTTCTCTGGCTTCCCTTGGCCATCCAAATACCCTGGCACTGTGCTCAGACATCGCTCTACGGCTGCTCAATGTGCACTTCGTCGGAAAGTTTTCCAAGAGGTTCAGCATCAAGAACCCAACGAGTTAACTGTAGGTTATTTCCCAAATTGACGGGGCCACCCCTGGTGCTGGCCCTGCGGAGATCAGGAATATTTCCTACGGACCCTAGACTTACGTCCAATGGGCACCCGCCAACAAGCGTCCGACCATGGGTGAACACAGCGACAGCTCGCGACAGAAACCGATAACAACAACGGACAACAGCGATAGCGGTTATGAGCAAAGCGGATGCCTTCACCCAGGCAGGGAAGACCGCGGTGTTGCAAAACATCCACGGCACCATGCAGTTCCTGCAACGTTTCCCCCCTTCAACCAGATGGAACACGCCCACCTGGCCTACCTGGTCGAGCAGTGCCAGCTGCGCTTCTACAGCCAGGGCGAGAGCATCATCAAACCCGCCGACGGCCCGGTGGAGCACTTCTATATCGTCAAGCAGGGGCGCATCGTCGGCGAACGCCCGCACACGGCCAAGGGTGGCACCCAGACCGTCTTCGAAATCGCCACCGGCGAATGCTTCCCCCTCGCCGCGCTGCTGGGCGAACGCGCGACCCGCACCGAGCACCTGGCGGGCGAAGACACCTTCTGCCTGCAACTGAACAAGCCGGCGTTCATCAAGCTGTTCTCGCTCTCCGACTGTTTCCGCAACTTCGCCCTGCGCTGCGTCAGCAGCCTGCTCGACCAGGTCAACCAGCAGGTGCAGCAGAAGGCCGTGGAAACCCTCGGCACCCAGTACTCGCTCAATAGCCGGCTGGGCGAGTTGGCCATGCGTCATCCGGTCACCTGCGGCCCGCTCACGCCATTGCGCGAAGCGGTCAGCCTGATGCACGAGCAGCAGGTCGGCAGCATCGTGGTGGTCGATGAAAACAAGACTCCACTGGGTATCTTCACCCTGCGCGACCTGCGCCAGGTGGTCGCCGATGGCGTCAGCGACTTCAACCAGGTCATCGAGCGGCACATGACCCAGGCCCCCTTCGCCCTGAGCCCGGAGCACAGCGCCTTCGACGCGGCGATCGCCATGACCCAGCGGCATATCGCCCATGTCTGCCTAGTGAAGGACCAGCGGCTGTGCGGCGTGGTGTCCGAGCGCGACCTGTTTTCCCTGCAACGGGTCGACCTGGTGCACCTGGCCCGTACCATCCGCACGGCCGCCCGAGTGGAAAACCTGGTGGCGATACGCGGCGAGATCGGCCAACTGGTCGAACGCATGCTCGCCCACGGCGCCTCCTCGACCCAGATCACCCACATCATCACCCTGCTCAACGACCACACGGTGTGCCGGGTGATCGAACTGACCCTGGCCGAGCGCGGCGACCCGGGCGTACCGTTCAGTTGGCTGTGCTTCGGCAGCGAGGGCCGCCGCGAACAGACCCTGCACACCGATCAGGACAACGGCATCCTCTTCGAGGCCCGCGACGCCGCGCATGCCGCCGAGATCCGCGGCAAGCTGCTGCCGCTGGCCCAGCAGATCAACCAGAGCCTGGCGCTGTGCGGCTTCACCCTGTGCAAGGGCAACATCATGGCCGGCAACCCCGAGTTGTGCCTTTCCCGCGCCGAATGGGCCCGGCGCTTCGCCGCCTTCATTCGCGAGGCCACCCCGGAAAACCTGCTGGGTTCGAGCATCTACTTCGACCTGCGGGTGGTCTGGGGCGCAGAGCAGGCCTGCCAGCAACTGCGCCAGGGCATTCTGGCCCAGGTCGCCGACAATCGCCTGTTCCAGCGCATGATGGCCGAGAACGCCTTGCGCAACCGCCCACCGGTGGGGCGTTTCCGCGAGTTCGTGCTCAGCCGCAAGGGCAACGACAAGGCCACCCTCGACCTGAAGATCCAGGGCCTGACGCCCTTCGTCGACGGCGCCCGCCTGCTGGCGCTGGCCAACGGCATCGAGGCCAACAATACCCTGGAACGCCTGCAACAGCTGGTAGCCCGCGAAGTGATCGACCCGCTCGACGGTGCCGCCTATGAAGAGGCCTATCACTTCATCCAGCAGACCCGCATGCAGCAGCATCAATTGCAGACCCGCAGCAACCTGCCCTACTCCAACCGGGTCGATCCGGAGAGCCTCAATCACCTGGACCGGCGCATCCTGCGCGAATCGCTGCGCCAGGCCCAGCGCCTGCAAGCCAGCCTGACCCTGCGGTATCAGCTATGAGCCTGTTCTCCTGGTTCAGGGCCAACGCGCCACAGCTCGATGCCGGGCAACAGGAGCGCCTGCAACGGCTCTCGGCGGCGGCACCGCTGGGCGAATGCTCGCTGCGTGAACAACGCTGGGTCGTGGTCGACCTGGAAACCACCGGGCTCAACCTGAACCGCGACCAGGTGATCTCGATTGGCGCGGTGGCGATCGAGGATGGCGCCATCGACCTGGGCCAGTCGTTCGAACGGACCTTGCAACGCACCGAGCGGACCGTCAGCCCCAGTGTGCTGATCCACGGCCTGGGACCCAGCGCACTGGCGGCCGGCAGCGACCCGGTCGAGGCACTGCTGGATTTCATGGCGTTCGTGGGTGACAGTCCGCTGCTGGCGTTCCATGCCCCCTTCGACCAGCACATGCTTTGCCGCGCACTGAAGGAAAGTCTGGGCTATCGCCTGCAGCATCCGTTTCTCGATATCGCCGACCTGGCCCCGCTGCTGTGCCCCCAGGCGCATTTCCGGGAGGCCGGGCTGGACGACTGGATCGGCCACTTCCAGTTGCAGGTCGAGGAGCGCCACCACGCCAGCGCCGATGCCCTGGCCACCGCCGAGCTGGCGCTGATCCTGTTCAGCCGGGCACGGCGGCAGCAACTGGACAGTCCGCTGGCCCTGCAACAGCGGCTGGGCCAGTGGAAGCGACGGCAGCAGGCACCGTCCTTCTGACGCGACGCGGCGTATTCTTCTTCTCACGCCGTGCATTAATCCTGCGAGCGACGGTGGCACTGTGGGAGCCGGCTCCATCGGCGAAGAGGCCGGCTCTGACGACCACACCCGGATGATGGCAATCCGACCAGCAGCCATTGCACCTTTCCCGGCACCCTGACACAATCGCGAATAATTCTCGTTAATTTAAACTTCCTGTCGGTAATCCCGTGTCGTCAGTCCGAAGCCCGCACCATGAGCTTGTTGGCGCCTTGTATCGCGACCATCGCAGCTGGCTGCTGGCATGGCTGCGACGCAACATTGCCTGCCCGCAACGCGCCGAGGACCTGAGCCAGGACACTTTCGTGCGCCTGCTCGGACGGGACGAACTCAGGGCTCCCCGCGAACCCAAGGCGTTCCTGGTGGCGATTGCCAAGGGCCTGCTGTTCGACCATTTCCGCCGGGCGGCCCTGGAACAGGCCTACCTCAACGAACTGATGCTGCTGCCGGAGCACGAACAGCCGTCCCTGGAAGAACAGCAGTCGATCCTCGAGGACCTCAAGGCCATCGACCAGATGCTCGGCAAGCTGTCGAGCAAGGCCCGCGCAGCCTTCCTCTACAACCGCCTCGACGGTCTGGGCCACGCCGAAATTGCAGAAAAACTCGGCGTCTCGGTGCCCCGCGTACGCCAGTACCTGGCCCAGGGCATTCGTCAGTGCTACATCGCACTGTATGGCGAGCCGACATGAACCCGTTCAGTCACAAACCGGTATCGGCCCGCGTCCTCGATGCCGCCATTGCCTGGCAACTGTGCCTGGAGGGCAGCGGCCACAGTGTCGTGGAACAGGCCGAGTTCGAGAAATGGCACGCGGCCGACGAGGAACACGCCCGGGCCTGGAGCCAGTTGGGCATGCTCGACCAGCGTTTCAGCGGCACCAGCGCGCCGGCCCGCAGCGCCCTGCTGAAATCCCGTGACGGTGCGCACCGGCGGATGCGCAAGCTCGGCAGCGGCCTGGCCAGCGTGGCGCTGGCCTGCGGCCTGGCCCTGCTGCTGGGCAACCGCTTCCTGCCGATCGACTACTGGCTGGCCGACCAGCGCACCGCCACCGGCGAGCAGCGCACCCTGCACCTGGCCGATGGCACTGTCATCCAGCTCAACACCCACAGTGCGCTGGATGTGCGTTTCGACGAGAAGACCCGCCGGGTCGTGCTGCGTGACGGCGAAATCCTCATCGAGACCGGCCATGGCGATGCCCGTCCGTTTATCGTCGAGACCGGCGACGGGCGCATGCGCGCTCTGGGCACGCGCTTCCTGGTCAAGCGCGAAGACCGGGGCACGCGCTTGAGCGTCCTGCAATCGGCAGTGGCCGCCCGCCCCGAATCGCAGCCTGACGAGCAGATCCTCCGTGAAGGCCAGCAGGTGCTGATGCAGCACGACCGCCTGGGCCCGCTGCAAACCCTGGCCCCCGGCGCCGACGCCTGGACCCGCGGCATGCTGGTGGTGGACAACGTGCGCCTGGCGGACATGCTCGACGAACTGGGCCGCTACCGCCGCGGCCACCTCGGCGTCGACCCGAAAGTCGCCGACCTGCGGATCACCGGCAGCTTCCCGCTGCACGACACCGACCTGGCGCTGACCGCGCTGCTGCCGACCCTGCCGGTGCAGATCGAGCGACACACGCAGTGGTGGGTGACGGTGCAGGCCAAGGCCGATACCAAGCCCTGAATGCAGACACCTGATCGTTCCCATCCGGGAACGATCATCCCCCTCACCGGCCACGGAATGCCCCGCACCTATCCCCACGGGAGGACAGTGTTCATCCTGAGTGCCGACGTGAATCTAAATTATTTTCAATCAGCCCTATCACTTTTCGAATCTCGTCCGGCCCATAGGCAGTGAGAAACATTTCCATTCAGGAATCCGCCCATGTCCCGCACGCTCGATACCCTGCTCCGCCCCAGTCTCCTGGCCGCCGCCATCGCTCTCGGCACGCCGCTGCTCAGCCCGACGCTGATCGCCGCCGAACAGGCCTCCAGCGTGCGCGCCTACAACCTGCCGGCCGGCCCATTGGGCGCCGTGCTGAGCCAGATCGCCAGCCAGGCGGGCGTGGTGCTGAGCCTTGACCCGGCCCTGGCCGCCGGCAAGACCTCGGCACCGGTCCAGGGCCAATTCGACACCCTCGGCGCCCTGCATGCCGCATTGAACGGCACCGGCCTGCAACTGGTGCAGAGCGGTGCCGGGACCTATACCCTGGTCCCTGTTACCACTGGCGCGCTGGCCCTGCCGGAAACCAATATCACCGGCCAGGGCACTGGAGAAAGCGCCTGGGGCCCGGTCGAAGGCTACGTGGCCACCCGCACCGCAGCCGGCACCAAGACCGACACCGCGCTGGTCGAGGCGCCACGCTCGATCTCCGTGGCGACCCGCGAGCAGATGAAACAGCGCAACGTGCAGAACCTCGACGACGCCGTACGCTACATGCCGGGCATCGTCGCCAGCAGCTTCGGCAGCGACAGCCGCGCCGACTGGCTGCTGGTGCGCGGTTTCGAACCGACCCAGTTCCTCGATGGTCTGCCCCTGCCCAAGGGCGTGTATGCCAACCCGAAGATGGAAACCTGGAACCTCGATCGCGTCGCCCTGCTGCGCGGCCCGGCCTCCTCGGTCTACGGCCAGACCCCGCCAGGCGGCCTGATCGACATGGTCAGCCGTCGCCCCAGCGCCGAAGCCAGCCATGAAATCGAAGTGCAGTACGGCACCGATAACCATCGCCAGATCAACTTCGCCAGCACCGGCAAGATCGATGACGACGGCCAGTTCCTCTACAACCTCAGCGGCGTGGTGCGCGACGGCGGTACCCAGATCGAAAAGATCGACGACAAGCGCTACAACATCGCCCCCAGCCTGACCTGGAACATCGACCCCGACACCCGGCTGACCCTGCTGTCGCAGTTCACCCGCGACGATACCGGGATGACCAGCCAGTTCCGGCCGATCCAGGGCACCAAGATCAAGATGCCATTTGGCGACATCTCCCGCGACAAGAACCTCGGCGACCCGAACTGGGAATACTACGACCGCACGTACTACTCGCTGGGCTACGCCTTCGAGCACCGCTTCAACGACACCTGGCAGTTCCGCCAGAACCTGCGTTATACCAAGTCCGAGCTGCACTTCCAGGCCATCACACCCACTTCCTATCCCTATGGGCTGGTGGATGACCAGGGCAACCTGTCTTCGCGCACCACCACCAGCACCGACGAAAACATCGGCCAGATCGCCGTCGACAACAACCTGCAGGGCAATTTCAACACCGGCGACATCGCCCACACCCTGCTGCTCGGCCTGGACCACCAGCGCAGCGATACCACCTACACCTCGATCTTCGGCAGCGCGCCCGGTATCAACGTGAACAACCCGACCTACGGGTTGGCGATCACCCGTCCGGCACGTTCCACCGCCTACTACGACTACAACCAGAAAACCAACCAGACCGGCCTGTACATCCAGGACCAGATGGCCCTGGACCAATGGCGCCTGACCCTCGGCGGTCGTGAGGACTGGGTCCACAGCGGCACCACCTACTTCAACAAGAACGACGTCACCAACACCCAGCGTGACAAGGCGTTCACCGGCAACGCGGCAATCAGCTACGTGTTCGACTCGGGCGTGGTGCCCTACCTGTCGTACGCCGAGTCGTTCCAGCCGGCCAGCAACGCCAGCGCTTCGCCCACCGAAACCTTCAAGCCGACCGAAGGCAAGCAATGGGAACTGGGCGTGAAATACCAGCCGCCAGGCAGCAACACCCTGCTCACCGCCGCGGTCTACGACCTGACCCAGAAAAACGTCCAGGTCACCGACATGGTCGGGAATGTCTCGGTCACCAGCCAGACCGGCGAAGTGAAGGTCAAGGGTCTGGAACTGGAAGCGACCTCCGACGTGACCGAGAACCTCAAGCTGATCGCCAGCTACACCCTGTCCAAGTCCGAAGTACAGAAAGGCCTCTACAAGGGCAACCGCCTGCAACGGATGCCCGAGCAGCAGGCCTCGTTGTGGACCGACTACACCTGGCACAGCGGCCTGCTCGACGGCTTCGGCATTGGCGCCGGCGCCCGCTACACCGGCAACACCTATGGCGACCAGGCCAACACCTGGCTGGGCAAGGCCGACGCCTACACGGTGTTCGACGCCTCGGTCCATTACGACCTGGGCCGCGTGGACAACGCCCTCAAGGGCGCCACCGTGGCGGTCAAGGCCACCAACCTGTTCGACAAGGAATACCTGTCCACCTGCGACAGCTACTACTGCTACTACGGCGACCAGCGCAGTGTGGTCGCCAGCGTGAATTACAAGTGGTAAACCGCCAGGCGTTGAAACAAGGGTCACGGGCAACCGTGACCCTTTCGCATTTGGGAAAGCCATGAAAAGCCAAACCATCCGCCGCTGGTCCTTCATCCACACCTGGACCAGCCTGATCTGCACCCTGTTCCTGCTGATGCTGGCGCTGACCGGGCTGCCGCTGGTCTTCCACCATGAAATCGATCATCTGCTGGGCAACGAACCCGAGCTGCGGCAGATGCCCGCCGACACTCCACGACTGAACCTGGAGCAACTGGTCCAGGCCGCCCAGGCCCATCGCGCAGGCGAAGCCCTGCAGTACCTGGCCTGGGACGACGATGACCCGAACGGGGTGATCGCGATCATGGCCGCCACCGCCGGCACCGAACCCAACTCGTCCCATTCCTTCCTGCTCGACGCCCGCACCGGCGAGGCGCTGGAAACACCGGCGGCGAACGGCGGGCTGACGCTGTTCCTGCTGCGCCTGCACGTGGACATGTTCGCCGGCCTGCCCGGCAAACTGCTGCTGGCGTTCATGGGCGTGCTGTTCGTACTGGCACTGGTCTCCGGCACGGTGCTGTACCTGCCGTTCATGCGCCGCCTGAAGTTCGCCAGCGTGCGCCAGGACAAGTCCACGCGCCTGCGCTGGCTCGACCTGCACAACCTGATCGGCATCGTCACGCTGACCTGGTGCCTGGTGGTCGGCATCACCGGTGTGATCAGCGCCTGCGCCGACCTGATCATCGACGCCTGGCGCAACGAAAGCCTCGCCGCCATGGTCGAGCCCTACCGCAACGCCCCGCCACTGACCCTCCGCGCACCGGCCAGCGAGCTGCTGAAGATCGCCGAACAGGCCGCGCCCGGCATGCAACCGGACTTCATCGCCTTCCCCGGCACACGCTTCTCCAGCGAACACCACTACGCGGTGTTCATGAAGGGCGCCAGCCACCTGACCTCGCACCTGCTGACGCCGGTGCTGATCGACGCCGGCAACCTGCAGGTCACCGCAGTGGCCGAAAGGCCCTGGTACATGGACGCGATGGGCATGTCGCAGCCGCTGCACTTCGGCGACTACGGCGGCCTGCCGATGAAGATCCTCTGGGCCCTGCTCGACGTGCTGACCATCATCGTGCTCGGCAGCGGCCTGTACCTGTGGTGGGTCCGCCGCCACGCCAGGGCCACCGTGACGACGGAGACCAGCCGATGAAACCGCGAGTGTCGAGTTTCTGGAAGGTCTTCGCCATCCCGCTGCTGATCGCCGTGCTCACGGCCGCCGGCCTGTTCACCGCCCTGCTCGGCGACGGCCTGTGGGACACGCTGAGCTGGCTGGGCCTGGGCGTGCCAACCCTCATCGGCATCCAGGCTCTGCTGCGACGCCGCTGACCGCCGAGTCATACGACAACATCAGAAGCGCCCACGGGTCAAAAACCCCAAGAGGCGCTTTTTTATTGAAATCACAATTGACATCCACTCTCGACAGTCCTTATAAAGGCACAAGTCATACGACGACATACAACGAAACAAATTCGCTCCAATAAAAATAATTCAAAGAGTGTCAACGCAAATGATCGGACTCATGGCTTCCTCGGCAGGCCCCTGCGCCTTGCACACCCGGCCCATTCGCCGCCCTCCTGATGCCCCTCGTGAACCGGCTTGCCGTTCGAACGCGGGGCGCTGCGCACTCCCTCGACTCCAAAAACAACAAGGGTGAAGTGATGAAAATCAAAGGCATCCGCTGGTGGATGATCGGCCTGGTCACCTGTGGCCTGATGGTCAACTACCTGGCTCGCAACACGCTGTCGGTGGCCGCACCGACGCTGATGAGCGAGATGAGCGTTTCCACCGAGCAGTACTCGCATATCGTCGTCGCCTGGCAGATCGGCTATGCGCTGATGCAGCCGATCGCCGGCTACATCGTCGACGCCATCGGTACCAAGCTGGGCTTCGCGATTTTCGCTATCGCCTGGTCCCTGGCCTGCGCGGCGGCGGCCCTGGCCAGCGGCTGGCAGGGCCTGGCGTTCGTGCGCGGGCTGCTCGGCGTTACCGAGGCCGCCGGCCTGCCGGCGGCGGTCAAGACCACCACCGAGTGGTTCCCGGCCAAGGAGCGCTCCGTCGCCATCGGCTGGTTCAACATCGGCTCGTCCTTCGGTGCACTGCTGGCACCGCCGCTGGTGGTCTGGGCGATCCTGCAAAGCGGCTGGCAACTGGCGTTCATCATCGTCGGCGCCCTGGGCATCGTCTGGAGCCTGACCTGGCTGTGGCTGTACAAGCACCCGCGGGACCAGAAGCGCCTGAGCGACACCGAGCGCGACTACATCCTCAGTGGCCAGGAAGAACACTTCAAGGACACCGGCACGAAAAAGGGCAGTTGGAAGAAAGTCGTCATCAGCCGCAACTTCTTCGCCATCGCCAGCGCGCGTTTTCTCTCCGAACCGGCCTGGCAGACCTTCAACGCCTGGATTCCGCTGTACCTGATGACCGAACGGCACATGAACATCAAGGAAATCGCGATGTTCGCCTGGTTGCCGTTCCTCGCTGCCGACCTCGGCTGTATCCTCGGCGGCTACCTGAGCCCGTTCTTCCACAAGCACCTGAAGGTCAGCCTGTTCACCTCGCGCAAGATGGTGATGTTTCTCGGCTGCAGCTGCATGATCGGCCCGGCCTGCATCGGCCTGGTGGAGAGCCCCTACACCGCCATCGCCCTGCTCTGTGTCGGCGGCTTTGCCCACCAGACCCTGTCGGGCGCGTTGTACGCGATCACCTCCGACTCCTTCGGCAAGAACGAAGTGGCCACCGCCACCGGGGTCGGCGGCATGTTCGGCTACTTCGGCGCGGCACTGTTCACCATGCTGCTGGGCATCATGGTCACCAAGGTCGGCTACAGCCCACTGTTCGTGGTGCTGGCAATCTTCGACATCGTCGCCGCGCTGCTGGTGTGGAACGTGGCCCGGCCGCTCAAGCCGGCGCCGAATGAACCGACGCTGAGCGGCACTCCCGCCACGGCGTAGCCCTCATGTGAGGCTCAAGGGCCTGTTCGCGGCGGTTCGGGGCGCCGAACCGCCGCGAAGCTCTTGGCCATTTCAAGGGCGCCTTCGCGGATAAGCCGTGCCAACTCCATCCCCCACTGCTGGTCCTCGCGCAACCCCAGCGACCTACTCATGGGCCACCTCGCCGGCGACCGGCAGGTCATCGCCCCCTTCGCCAAACCAACCCCGTACCAGTCCAGCTTGCGGGTCAGCACCATGAACACGCCGAGCAGGCCGAACAGCAGCAGCGAGCCCATCAGCAATGCATAGTCCTCGGCGCTCAACAATCCGTACAGCAGGCCGTAGAGCGCGGCCAGCGCCAGCGCAAAACCCAGCCCATGCCCCAGGCTGCGCAACACGTGGCAGGCATAGAAACCGATCAGACCGACACAGGCCCCCGCCGACACCAGATACGCCAGGCCGAACCCCAGGTGCTCCGACAACGACAGCAACAGCAGGTAGAACAGTGCCAGCGCCACGCCCACCAAAGCGTACTGGATCGGGTGCACCGCCAGGCGCTTGAGCACTTCGAACAGGAAGAAACCGGCGAACGTCAGGGCGATGAACAGCAATGCATATTTGATCGCCCGATCGGACTTCAGGTACTGATCCACCGGATCGATCAGGCTCACCCCGAAACTGCGGGACTTGAAAGCCTCGCAATCGTTGGTGTCCACACAATTGCCCATCGCTTCATGCAGGTTGGTGGAGAAGAACGAGGTCTGCCAGTTGGCCGTGAAGCCCTGTTCGCCCACTTCACGCTGGGTCGGCAGGTAGTTGCCGATGAAGCTCGGGTGCGGCCAGTCGGCGGCCAGGTGCACGTTGCTGGTCTTGCCCACCGGAATCACCTGCAACTGGCCGGTGCCCTGCAGCGCCAGATCGAACTCGAAGTCCAGGCGCTGCTGCAGCCGACCGTCGACCCGCGGCAGGTTCACATGCACACCATCGCCCAGCCAGCTCACCTGGGTTCCCGGCATGAACTCCAGTTGCCGGTCGCCCAACTGCAGCGTCAGGGCGTTCTCGATACCCCGGATATCGCTGATACCGACCGCGAGATAGGGCTCGTCGAAGCGGTAATCGGCGAAACCCTCGTCGATGCCCAACTGTGGCGGCACGACGAAGGTGCCGCTGATATGGTTATTGGCGTGAAACAGCCGCGCCTCATAGATCCCGCGCGCACGGCGCTCGGTCTGGACCGTGCCATCGAGGACGAAACGCTCCGGCAGCAGGTACAGCCGCCCGCTGACTTCCTTGCTCTCCTGGGTACGCTTGCCCTTGGCGTCGGTCTTCCACTCGCGCACCGTCTGGCGATAGGGCACCACCAGCACCGGACCGCTGATCAACTGGCTGTTGCTGGAACTGCGGGCGATATCTTCCAGGACACCGTCACGCAGGTACTGCCGCTCGCCGATCAAGCCGTCGATCATCATCAACGGGATCAGCAACAACAGCATCAGCAGGGCAATCGCCCCGAATTTTATTGCCAGACTGCGGTTCATGGGTCTCTCTCCCTGATTGGAATGGGAGAGAGTCTGGAGCCTCCTTATGGGGCGTTGATGGAGCCCATGTGGAGACTGTGTGGAGATTCAGGGCAGGCGCAACGTCACCTCGACCCCACCCTCGACATTACCGATCCGCAGTTCGCCACCGTGCAGCTTCACCACTTCCTCGACGAAGTTCAGCCCCAGCCCGGTGCTCTTGCGGCCGCTCTGCGGGCGCGGCAGCGAGTAGAAACGTTCGCTCAGGCGTGGCAGGGCGTAGTCGGGAATCGCCTCGGCCTGGTTGAACAGGCTGAACCGCAACAGCTGTCCCTCGCGCTCGGCGGCGAAGCGGATCGTCCCGCCAGCCGGGGTGAAGTCCAGGGCGTTCTCCAGCAGGTTGCCGATGGCCTGGCGCAGCAGGAAACGCTCGCCGAACACGCTGACGTGCGCAGCGATCCGGCGTTCGATCTGCAAGCCGGCCCGCTCGATACGGGCGGCCTGGGCCTGCAGCACGTCGTCGACCAATGCCGCCAGCGGCACCTCGACCTGCTCTTCCAGCACCTGGCGCTGTTCCACCAGCGCCAGGTTCAGCAGCCGTTCGATCAACTGCTGCATCCGCGCACTCTCGTTCTCGATATTGCCGACGAAACGCTCGCGCTGGGCGTCCGGCATCTCGCCGTGCAAAAGCTCCGCAGCCCCACGGATCGCCGCCAACGGGCTTTTCAGTTCGTGGGTCAGGGTATGCACATAACGCTCGACGTAGGCCTTGCCTTCCAGTTGTGTGCGCATGTGTTCCACGGCATTGGCCAACTGCTCCATTTCTCCGCCGCGATAATGCGGCAGCTCGGCACGTCGGCCTTCGCTGACCGCCTGGGCATAGGCGGTCAGCCGGCGCAGGGCCGCGCTCAGCCACCAGGACAGCAGTGCACCGAACAGCAGGCCCAGGGCGATCAACCCGGCGCCCCACAGAATCAGCCGATGCTCGGTGCGATCGACATAGGGCTGCAGCGAACTGTTGGGCTTGGCCACGGTGACCACGCCGATGATCTGGCCGTGGTCGGTGATTGGCGCGCCGACATGCATCACCGACGAATTCGGGTCGTCGGGATCGGAGCGGGTCGAGCGCGCACCGTACTCGCCACGCAGGGTCAGGTACACGTCGTTCCAGCGCGAATAATCCTGGCCGAGGGCCAACCCGGCAGAGTCGAGCAGGACGATGCCCTTGGCATCGGTCACATAGATGCGGTGGTTGACCTGGTTCTTCGGCAGGCCCCAGATGTTCGCCGCCGGCTTGCGCTGGCCGTAGGCCTTGAGCACCTCGGGCAGGCGGCTCTGGCCGAGGGTGCCGGACTTGACGTCATCATGGAGGATTTCCGCCAGCAGGTTGGCGGTGTCCACCAGGGTCTCCTCGGTGGACTGGCGCACCCCGGGGCGGATTTCCTTCATCACCGTGCTCAGCACGAAATAGCCGGTCAGGCCGACGAACAGGAAGTAGACGAGGAAGATCCGCAGCCCCAGCGGCATCAGCTGTGACTCGGGCTGTAGCTGTAGCCCAGGCCGCGGTGGGTCTGGATCGGTTCGGCCGCGCTGGCCACCAGCCGCAGCTTGGCCCGCAGGCTCTTGATGTGGCTGTCGATGCTGCGCTCGTAGCCGGCATCCGCCGCGACCCCGACGGCATCGAGCAGTTGCTCGCGGCTGAATACCCGCTCGGGCTGTTCCAGCAGGCAGGCAAGCAGGCGGAATTCATGGCGGGTCAGGCTCAGGACCTGGCCGCGGTAACTGATCTGCACCCGTTCGTGATCGACCACGAAACGCTCGTCGACCACCGCCGCCGGCGCCTGGGGCACCACACGCTTGAGTATCGCCCGCACCCGCGCCGCCACTTCCCGCGGGCTGAAGGGCTTGACCACGTAGTCGTCGGCGCCGATCTCCAGGCCCACCACCCGGTCGATCTCACCGTCACGGGCGCTGAGGAAGATCACCGGCACTTCGGTGAAGCGCCGCAGTTGCTTGCAGACTTCGAAGCCGCTGATGTCCGGCAGGCCGATATCGAGAATCAGCAGGTCGGCCGGCGTGGTGCGCTGGTACTCCACCGCGGCGGCGCCGAGGTTCAGCCAGGTGGTGGTGAACCCCTCGCCCTGCAGGGCATAGATCAGGGTATCGGCAATCGCCGCTTCGTCTTCGACAATCAGGATATGGGGCATGGCGTCCGAGCGCTGGGAGTGATCGCGCAACGGTGCCGCAGGCGTGTCGCGCCGTCAATCGGCCGGGGCTGGCTTTGTGAGCAGGGGCGCGAGCCTGATAGTTCTGCTAGTAGGCAAGAGCCCGGAAACAGCCAACACTCGGCAGAGTATTTTCGCCCTTGAACGGAGTCCACACCATGCCGACCTCTGCTCGCGAAAACCCTCTGTGTCGCTATCACTACGACCCACTGGATCGGCTGGCCGACTGCTCACCGGTCGACCAGGCCAGCGTCCAGCGCTTCTACTGCAAGAGCCGCCTGGCCAGCGAGATCCAGGGCACGGTTCGCACCGGTGTGTTCCAGTACGACGACCATCTGCTGGCACAACACCGGCAGGACGCAAACGCCAGCGAAAGCCATCTGCTCGCCACCGATACCCAGGGTTCGGTCCTGCATTGCCTCAGCCCCCAGCAGCGACAACCCAGCGCCTATTCCGCCTACGGACAGCGGACACCGCAGAATGGATTGCTCAGCTTGCTCGGATTTAACGGCGAACGGCCAGATCCGCTGACCGGGCACTATCTGCTGGGCAATGGCTACCGGGCATTCAACCCGGTGTTGATGCGTTTCAACAGTCCGGACAACTTGAGTCCGTTTGGGCAAGGTGGGTTGAATGCCTATGCGTACTGCTTGGGAGATCCGGTCAACAGGCAGGATCCGACCGGGCATGTTCCAGGATTCGGCGAGATTCTATCAAGCCTACCGCGTTCAAGATCTCACCTTACGACTCGGCCGGGTAGAGCTCAAGTTTCACAACCAGTTGGGACAGCAGAACCATCCACGCCCGTACCAGTGAACCTGGACCGGCCTCCGGGAGCACCTCAAACCGGTCTCGATACTTTGACCGTCCCCATCGACTCTGAACGTGTCGCGACTTACAGCATAAGCGCAGAACGGTGGCGTTCCCACCCATCAGCACAACCAGCACCTATGCTCCACAGTCAACCTTCCCAAAGGACTCAGGCATCTTCCTCGACCAGGCCCAATCAATCCCATTCAAACTACGACTACGGCAGGACACAATCCAACCCTCAGATAGCGCCGCCCACCTATAGAGAAGCAACAGACACAACCCCGCTCCGTCCGACCGATCCTGACTACGGTCAAGAACTCTTTCAGCGAGTCAGCAGAAGACTGGAAAATATTCGGCACGGCCGGGAGCATCGCCGAAAATATGTCGTGCTGGCGTATCTATAGATCTGCGTACTCACTGCACCACGAACCTGATGGTTCTGCTAGTAGGCAAGAGCCTGAAAACAGCCAACACTCGGCAGAGTATTTCGCCCCTGAACGGAGACTACGCCATGCCGACCTCTGCTCGCGAAACCCTCCTGTGTCGCTATCACTACGACCCGCTGGATCGGCTGGCTGACTCGAACCAGGCTCAACAATCCGGCTTGTCCGCCGTATACCGCCGCGCCGGATTCACCGCCGCGCCGAACTCGCGCAGGGCCTTGGCGCCGATCAGCAACGGGTAGTTGAAGCTGCTGCGGTTGGTCAGGTTGACCTCCACCGTGCGCCTGACGTTGCCCAGGCACATTTCCAGGTCGACCACCGGGCGCTTGCTCGGGTCGGCGGCTTCACCGTCCTCGTCTTCCTCGGCACGGGTCTTGATCTTGCTGATGCGCGAGACCTTGTGCTCGTAGACCTTGTTGTCGGCGTCAGCGGTGCCGAGGCGGAAGCGCACCCAGTCCTCGCCGTCACGCTTGAACAGCTCGATGTCCTTGGCCGACAGCGACGCGGTGAGCGCGCCGGTGTCCATCTTGGCCTTGAAGGTCTGGCCGATCTCCGGCAGACGGATGTATTCGTAGCGCCCGTAGAGGGTCGGCTCGGCGGCCATGACCGGCAGGGCCAGGAGGGACAACAGGGCAAGAACGGATTTCACTTGGGCTGTACCTTTGTGTGGACGCGCAGAGGCGAGCAGTTTAGACCGCACCGTCGTCATTGGTTCATGAACAATCGGCTAAATGACCGCCATCCTGGCACATCGTGCGTGAAACATTCGTCGATCAGCGGATTTGGCGTCTGTCCGCCCCCGCTTTATGATGGCGCGCCCTCACGCCCTTGAAAGAGTTCCCTTATGCGCCGCCTGCTCACCGGCAGCCTCGTTACGCTGCTGCTCCTGCTCAACACCCTGGTGCTGTTCGGCCCGCTGATGGTGTTCGCCCTGCTCAAGCTGGTGCTGCCCGGCCGTTTGCGCGACTACGCCAGTTGGGCAGTGATGTGGATCGCCGAGACCTGGGCCGAGATCGACAAGCTGATCTTCTCCCTGTGCATTCCCACCCGCTGGGACATTCGCGGCGCCGATGACCTGCGCCGCGACACTTCGTACCTGGTGGTGTGCAACCACCAGTCGTGGGTCGACATTCCGGCGCTGATCCAGTCGCTCAACCGGCGCACGCCGTTCTTCAAGTTCTTCCTCAAGAAGGAACTGATCTGGGTGCCATTCCTGGGCCTGGCCTGGTGGGCGCTGGACTACCCGTTCATGAAGCGCTACTCCAAGGCCTTCCTCGACAGGCACCCGGAACTCAAGGGCCAGGACCTGGAAATCACCAAGGCCGCCTGCGAGCTGTTCAAGCGCCAGCCGGTGACCGTGGTCAACTACCTCGAAGGCACCCGCTTCAGCGAGGCCAAGCGCCAGGAGCAGGCCTCGCCGTTCCAGCATCTGCTCAAGCCCAAGGCCGGCGGCGTGGCCTTCGTCCTCGCCGCGATGGGCGAACAGCTGGACGCGGTGCTCGATGTCACGGTGGTTTATCCACAGGAGAAGATCCCCGGTTTCTGGGACCTGATCAGCGGCAACGTGCCCAAGGTGATCATTGACTTCCACACCCGCGCCATGGACCCGAGCCTGTGGCAGGGCGACTACGAGAACGACCCGGTGCTGCGCAAGCGGGTCCAGGACTGGGTCAACCAGCTCTGGAGCGAGAAGGACCAGCGCATCGCCGCCCTGCGCAGCGAGCGCGACTGAACCTCAGTCGAGGATGATGTGCGGCAGGAAACGGCTGGTGTCCTTGGTGATCAGCGAGTTGTCTTCGCGAATGCCGATGCCGGCCGGCCGATCACCGATCATCCAGCTGCCGAGCACCGTGTGGCTGCCGGCAAATGAAGGCAGCGGCTTGAACTGCTGCAGCACGAACGGCCCCTGGTCATAGGGGCCCGGCTCGCTGACCCGTTCGCCGGTCGGCGAGTGAATCTCGACATTGGCGCCCTCCCGGGAAAAGAACGGCTTGCGCACCCAGCCCCGTTCCGGACGGCCGTTCGGCTGCGGGTCGATGAAGGTCGGCAGCAGGTTCGGGTGGCCCTCATGCATTTCCCAGAGCAGCGCCAGGGCGCCCTTGTTCGACAGGATCGCCTTCCACGGCGGCTCGACGAACAGCGTCCGGCTGTGGGCGATGGCCGGGCCGAAGGCTTCGCTGAACAGGTTTTCCCACGGATAGAGCTTGAACAGGGTGCTGATCGGCAGGTCCTGCTCATCGACGAAACGCCCGGCCCGGTCCAGGCCGATCGCCTCGATGTCGAGCAGTTGCGTCGTCAGCCCGGCCTGGCGGGCGATGTCGCTCAGGTACTCGACCGTGCCGCGATCCTCCAGCGAGTCGCGGACCGAGGCGAAGTGCAATGGCGACGGGAAGCCGATCTCGACGAAGGCCTGCAGCAGCTTGTCCTCGATGCTGTTGAACTGGTCGGCACGGGCCGGCAGTTGCCCGCGGCGCATCTGCTCCTCGAGCCAGACGTACTGGAAGAAACTCGCCTCGTACAACGAAGTCGGCGTGTCGTAGTTGGTCTCCAGCAGCTTGGCCGGGCCGCGGCCGTCGTAGCACAGGTCCATCCGCCCGTAGAGGTGCGGGTGGCCCTGGCGCCAGGAATGGCGGATCAGGTCGCGATAGCCCTCGGGAATCGCCAGGCGGTCGAGCAGGTGCTCGCTGTCCACCACCCGCTCGACCAGTTCCATGCACAGCTCATGCAACTGGCGGGTCGGCTCTTCGAGGTCGTCCTCGATCTGGCGCAGGCTGAACTGGTAGTACGCCGACTCGTCCCAATAGGGTTCGCCATCGAAGGTGTGGAAGTGGAAGCCCAGCCGTTCGGCGGTGGCCTGCCAGTCCGGGCGGGGTACGCTGGAGATGCGTTTCATCAGCCGCCCCTGCTGCTGCCGTGGGACGAGCCGAAACCGCCACGGCTGACCATCCGCGGTGCCGAGCCACGGTAGGAGGCCGGGGTGAACTGCCCCGGGCTGTTCAGGCGAAAGCGCGCGTTGGTCGACTGGGCGAAGGTCTTGCCGGCCCGGGCCTGCTGGTTGAGGCTGCTGGCCTGATAACCGCCACGGCCGTCGCGCTCGTTGTACAGCGGCTCGCTGAAGTAGCGCGGCGCATAGGGGTCGCTGCCCAGGCCGATCCAGCGCCAGAAGCGGCTGCCCCAATCGTTGGAATGGCTGGAGTAACCGGAACCGCCGAACGAACCGCCATAGCTGCCGCCGCCCAAGGATGAAACGGGCGGGGCGCTCTGGACGGCAGCCTGGGCCTCCTGTTCCTGCTCCTGCTCAAGAGGTGCCGGCACCGCCTGCACGGTGGTCAGGTTGAAGCCGGACATCAGCGGGTGGAAACGGCTGTTGCCCAGGTCAGCCACGCAATCGCTGCGGGCGAAATCACTGGCGCAGGCATCCTGGCTGGCATATTCCGGAACGATTTCCAGATGCTGTTCCCGAGCCTCGGCCGCCGCGTCGGCACAGACATCGGCCGCCACGCCGGCCGCGACACAGGCCGGCTCGCTGGTGTACGACGTGGTTTTGATGACGTCCCGCGTACGCACCTGTTCACCGTCACAGGCCACCAGCACGAAGGGCACGCTGCCCAGCAGGACCAGGCCAACACGTTGACTACGTTTCATCGCCAGCCCCCTCAGACCGGAGGGGTCATGCAGGCCGCATTGAGCAGGCCGACACTGATGGAAATCGCCGCCGAGAGAATCGCCGCCGCCGACTCACCCTTGGCGATCCGTACCGACAGGCCACGAATCGACAGACTGACTAGGCCGAACGCCAGCAACTGGGCGACCAGGGCGATCAGCGCCCAGATCAGGAAATCCACCAGCGATACCGAATGGGCGATGGCACTGGCCGCCGGAATCGCGAAACCGATCAACGCGCCGCCCAGTGCGATCGCGGCGGCAATATTGCCCTCGCGGATCAGCGTCCACTCCCTGTGCGGCGTCATCCGGGTGTAGAGGCAGGCATACAGCCCGAAAACCAGCAGTGCCACCAGCAGGTACAGGACGAATCCCATCACCGCATCCAGGTGCAACGACATCTTCACCGCATCGACCAACATGCTTGTGACACTCTCTCCATGAACAGGCGGCGACAAATAGCACACCGCACGCGATAACTGAACCGGCGTCGTGGCCGCACAGACAAAAACGCACCGGTTCCTCGCGGAGTCCGGTGCGTCGTCAGCCGTAGCGGGGTTCAGCCACCCGCGCCCCAGATACCGCCGAGGCTCTGCAACAGCGAGCCGCCGACACCCTGTTCGCCCAGGTAGCTGAGGAGGATCGGCGCAAACTGGCCGACCATGCCGCTGTCCATGCCCAGGGCGTCGAAGGCGTTGTTCAGGTCGTGGGTGTTCTTCACATTCCCCAGGGCGTTGCCCACCGCCGAGTCGCCGACCGAATGGCCGAGCAGGCCGCCAAGCCCGGCCAGGGCACCCGCGCCGGACAACTGGTCGAGGCCCGGTACGCTCTGGCTCAACTGCGAATAGTCGTTGCCGCTGAGCTGGTTCTTCGCCAGGCCGAGCATGGCGGCGGCGCCGCCGATGGCCTGTTCCGGGGTGACGTTCAGTTGCGATCCCAGGGCGCTGAGCAGGCCACCCTCCGGCGCCGTGGCATTGCCGTTCTGACCACCCTGCAAAGCCGACAACGCATTGGCCGCGTCATTCAGGCTGAACGCCGCGAACACCGGCGTAGCGGCGAAGGTCAGGAGCGAAGCCAGTACGACACCGCGTGGAATTTTCATTGCAGCTACCTCACAAGTCATCGAAGGCCGCCGCTGGCCAGCGGTCGGCGCTGGCCATTGGAGTGGAAAAAGCCGGGCTTGTTCCGCCTGGCGGGGGTGACCTTTTCGTCAGCCGGGCAGCCGTTCGATCGCCGCCTGGACCAGTGGCCGCGCCCACTCGGGCGTGGCTTGCAGGGCCTGGGCGTCCTGCGGATCAGGGCTGAGCAGATGGCCGTCGGCCATTTCCAGCACCAGCAACGGATCGGGAATCTCCTCGCCCGGCTCGACGTCGGTGCTGTTGTCGAACACCTGCAGGTGCGCCAGATACGGCATGAGGGCGACCAGGTTGAGCCGCGATTTGACCCAGCGCTCGCGGATCTTCGCTTGTGGAATATCGTGACCGCCACGCGCCACCCGCAGGCGCACCCGGCGCAGGTGCTGTTCCGGCGAGGACAGGCCGCAGAATAGCATCACCACATCGTGAGTCTGCGCCGCCTGGGCGAGCATCAGGGCGATGGTGTTGCCGCCCAGGGTGGTTTCGAAGGCATGGTTGCGCCCCTCGCGCAGGGCGTTTTCCAGCTGCTGGCGACCATGCTCCCAGGCCAGGCCGTTGGCCCGTTGCGGGTCGATGCCGAGGCTGGCGGTCAGTTCTCGGGCAAAGCTGTCGGGGTTGAACCAGTCCAGGCCGTTCTCGGCGAGCAACGCGCCCCCCACCGAACTCTTGCCGGCGCCGTTGACCCCGGCCAGCACGAAAATGAACGGGCGCTCGCTCGCCGGCGGCGCACTCATCAGAACGTGGAGCCGGCTTCAGGCCGCTTGCCCAGCTTGCCCCTGGACGCCAGCAGCGAGCGTACACCCTGGGCCGCCCGGGGTTCCTGCAGGCTCCGCAGACGCGCATCGAAACGCTGGGTCAACTCATCCAGGGCCGACTGTTCGCGATCCTGGTAGGCCTGCACCTGGGCGGTCAGTTGCTGGTAGGTCTCGGCGTCCAGCAGGACCATTTCCACGGTGGAATGGTTGGTGACCGCAACACTGCCGGACTGATGGACCAGGCGGACCACATCGGCCCACTTGTTCTTCACCTGGGAGGCATTCTGGCGCGGCAGATCGAGGAGGTCAGGCAGGGCAATCATGACGTGTGCTCGCAGACAGGGAAGTCCCCTGCACTATAACAACCGCCGGCCATTTTGGCCATTTTTGCCCTATTGACTTGTAAAAGCCCTGCCCCTTCCCGCCAGGGGCGTGAGGGCCAGAGGCAAGCCGCCTACCCGCGGCGTGGCGAAGGCAGGCGGCCATCCGAAGGGTTAGCGGGCGAATCCGGCGAAAGCCTGGCACAGGGAGAGCAGATGACGCTCATCGTCGGCATCCAGGTCGCCATCTTCATCCATGTCCACCCGGACGTTGACGGTGTCGTAGGTCTTGTCCTCGCCAGACGAGGAAACGGCCGAAGCAAAGACAAGCTCATTACCTTCGTAGAACTCTACCAGCACCTCCGGGCTGCCATTGTTGTCGATGTCTTCCAGGGAGAGTCGGATTTCCTTTTTGGCCATGAAGGCACCTCGTTATCGAGTGATGTAATGGGGGGCTCATGTTGGGAGGCGAGCGACGTGGCGACCATTGCCCGGCGGCGACAGCCGGCAGCGGAAAACACGACCGGCCCCGATGGAAAACCGCGGGCAGGGACTGGGAATCGATGATCGCGGCCTGTGCGGGCGGCTGGGCACTTGGCGTAAAATGGGAGTCCCTGAGGGAGTATGCGCGTATGGACGTGAAAATCGGCGGAACCGCCCTGGCAATCATCCTGGCCGGCCTGGCCATCGCTTTCGGCGTGCACGAGTGCCAGCGCGGCCCGCTCAACCCCGAACTGCCCGACAACCTCGGCGACGAGCAGACCGCCTGGCTGACCCTCGAACACCGCATCAGGCGCATCGACCCCGCACTGACCGACGTCAGCCACGAGCAGCAGACGCTGACTATCCGCTATCAGCCCGAGAAGGTCGCCGACAGCGAAGAAGCCTGGGTTCCACGCCTGCTGCGCACGGTCGGCCAGGGCCTGGCGGCGGTGAACAATGCGCCGGGTGGCAAGCAGTATGCCCAGGTGACGATCAAGGCGCGGATCGTCGCCGCCGATGACGTCGAGCTGGTCTACCAGATGGACGGCTTCGACGCGATCAAGACCCAGCAGGGCGGCTACATTAACTTCGCCAGCATGCCCCGGGAACTGAAGTTCGGCACCGAGGCGCTGGCCCAGGCCAGCGACTATTGTCGCGATCCGAGTGGCTGGGGTTTCTATCCGGAGTTCTGTCAGCGGGTGAGTGCGGCGAAGTCAGTCCAACCCTGAAGGGAAGCTTGAGTCTGCGGTCACCTCCGGACGATGACGGGTGAGACCACTGGCCCTTTCGCGGGCAAGCCCGGCTCCTACGGTTTGTTGGTGTGCCGGTGCTGTGCGAAGGCCCGCTCCCTGTAGGAGCCGGGCTTGCCCGCGAATGGCCCAACACCCCTGACCCGCCATTCACCCAGCCTGACGCCCGCTAATAGCCCCGCCGTCGATCCACCCTCCCGGTTATTTCGAAACGACCTTGAGAACTGTCATTTCTGACAGTAGCCGCCCCCTCCCCGGCCACTCAACATGAAGGCCCAAGACAACGGAAGGGAGTACCGACTCATGCAAAACCGACTTGCAACCAGTCTGGCAGTACTCACCCTGGCACTGGCAGGCCAGGCCTGGGCCGAAACCCCGGTGCTGACCGCAACCTGCCCACGGGCAGGCGACATCAACCAGCACCCGGGCAGCGAAGGCTACACCTACGACGCCAAGGGCCCGGGGGGCAGTCAATGGACCGGTGAAAACCCGGAAACCGGGATTGAGTACAAGGTCGCGTTCGTCAGCGCCAGCTACAAGGCCAGCACCCAGGCGGTGATCTGTGACTACGAAGGGGACGGTGACGCGGGAATCCGCCTGACGCTCAAGGCCGTCCAGGACTGGAAACCCTCCCCGGACACCGACTGGAAGGATGGCTTCTGCAAAAGCGGGGAAACCAGCCGTTGTGGATTCTCATACAGCGCGCTGATCACCACGCAGTGAACGGCGAAACACAGAAAAGGGCGACCGTGGTCGCCCTTTTTCTATCGTGATTGCACCTTACGCCGCACTGAACAACTTATGCGGATCAATCACGAATTTCTTCGGCACGCCGGCATCGAACTCGCCATAACCCTTCGGCGCGTCGTCCAGGCTGATCACCTGCACGCCCACCACTTCGGCGATGTTGATGCGGTCCCACATGATCGCCTGCATCAGTTGGCGGTTGTACTTCATCACCGGGGTCTGGCCGGTGTGGAAGCTGTGGGACTTGGCCCAACCCAGGCCGAAGCGGATGCTCAGCGCACCGATCTTGGCGGCGGCGTCCACCGCACCCGGGTCTTCGGTCACGTACAGGCCGGGGATACCGATCTTGCCGGCCACGCGGGTGACCTGCATCAGCGAGTTGAGCACGGTGGCCGGCGCCTCGTGCTTGGCCCCTTCATGGCCGTGGCCACGGGCTTCGAAGCCCACCGCGTCGACGGCGCAGTCCACTTCCGGCTCGCCCAGCAGCGCGGCGATCTGCTCGTGCAGCGGCGTGTCCAGGGACAGGTCGGCGATCTCGAAGCCCTGGGCCTTGGCGTGTGCCAGGCGGGCCGGGTTCAGGTCACCGACGATGACCACGGCAGCCCCCAGCAGGCGCGCCGAGGCGGCAGCCGCCAGGCCGACCGGGCCGGCACCGGCGACATACACGGTGCTGCCCGGGCCGACGCCCGCGGTGACAGCGCCGTGGAAACCGGTTGGCAGGATATCGGACAGGCAGGTCAGGTCACGGATCTTCTCCATGGCCTTGTCGCGATCCGGCAGTTTCAACAGGTTGAAATCGGCGTATGGCACCAGCACGTACTCGGCCTGGCCGCCGGTCCAGTCGCCCATGTCGACGTAGCCGTAGGCACCGCCGGCACGCGCCGGGTTGACGGTCAGGCAGACGCCGGTGTGCATTTCCTTGCAGGAACGGCAGCGACCGCAGGCGACGTTGAACGGCACGGAGACCAGGTCGCCGATCTTCAGGTTCTCGACGTCGCTGCCCTTCTCGACCACTTCACCGGTGATCTCGTGGCCCAGCACCAGGCCGACCTGGGCGGTGGTACGGCCGCGGACCATGTGCTGGTCGGAGCCGCAGATATTGGTGGACACCACACGCAGGATCACGCCGTGCTCGATCTTCTTGCCACGGGGGTCCTGCATTTTCGGATAGTCGATCTTCTGTACTTCTACCTTGCCAGCGCCAAGGTATACCACTCCACGATTGCCAGACATGCTTTCACCTCGCTGTTGTTTTTATGTAGCTGACGCATTGCCACGCGGCAAAGCGTTGATTGCTCGGGGTTGTGCGTGTGTCTTTTTCTACTGCGTTGTTATTTGGATCGCTTTCGCGGATGAATCCGCGAGCGGGCGCTCGAAAGCGCCCTGGGAACTCAGAGGACCACCGTCCGGTTGGCATTGAGGAACACCCGCCGCTCGATGTGATAGCCCACCGCCCGCGCCAGGGTCAGGCCCTCGATATCCCGGCCCTTGGCGATCAGGTCCTCGGGATAGTGGCTGTGATCCACCACCTCCACGCCCTGGGCGATGATCGGGCCTTCGTCCAGGTCGTTGTTGATGTAGTGCGCGGTCGCCCCCACCAGCTTGACGCCCTTGTTGTAGGCCTGGTGATAGGGCTTGGCACCCTTGAAGCCGGGCAGCAACGAGTGGTGGATGTTGATGGCGCGACCATCGAGCTTGCGGCACAGCTCCGGCGACAGCACCTGCATGTAGCGGGCGAGAATCACCAGCTCGGCGCCGGACTCCTCGATCACCTGCCACACCTGCCGCTCCTGGGCCGGTTTGTCGTTGGGGTCGAGGGGGAAATGGTAGTAGGGAATCTGGTGCCAGTCGGCCAGGGGCTTGAGGTCGGGATGGTTGGACACCACCGCGACCACGTCCATCGACAGTTGGCCGATCCGCTGGCGGTAGAGCAGGTCATTGAGGCAGTGATCGGCCTTGGAGACCATGATCACCACTTTCGGCCGGTAGTTCGGCGCGGTCAGTTCGAAGGTCATGCCGAAGGCCTTGCCACGCTCGGCCAGGCCGGCGCGGAACGCCTGCTCGTCGAAACCTTCGGACTGGCGGAACTCCACCCGGATGAAGAAACGCCCCGAGAGGCGGTCATCGAACGAATGGTGTTCGGTCACGTAACAGCCCTGCTCGAACAGGAAGCGGGTCACCGCATCCACCGTGCCGAGCACGCTGGGGCAGTCGGCAGTCAGAATCCATGTATCGGGGGCGCGGCTCATTGGGTGACTCCTGTTTTTGTGGGGCAAGCGCCAGGTGATCGATCAGCCGTATCATGATCGGCCTGCGGGCAATCCTCGCCCTTGTGTACACACCAAATCCTGTAGGAGCGAGGCTTGCCCGCGAAGCTTTTAGCGCCCTTGAGGACG
This sequence comes from Pseudomonas sp. Tof1, assembly GCF_055390395.1. Classification (NCBI taxonomy): domain Bacteria; kingdom Pseudomonadati; phylum Pseudomonadota; class Gammaproteobacteria; order Pseudomonadales; family Pseudomonadaceae; genus Pseudomonas; species Pseudomonas sp. Tof1. Next base: position 6,421,971 of record NZ_AP024344.1, read on the forward strand.
CATTCGCGGCGGTTCGGCGCCCCGACAAGCCACGCTCCTACAGGGATCCAGGCAACGCGGTGCATCAGGTACCCCGCGGTGATGCCATCGCGAGCAGGATCAGGCCTGGACGTTCAGGCCATACTCGGCCGCCGCATCCTGCAGCCACAGCCACCAGTAGTCCGAGAAGCTGCGACGGATCACCAGTTCCCAGGTGTCTTCGGCGGTATGGCGGATGATCAGCTGCGACTTGGCGAACACCGTGCCGACGGCCTTGCCTACCGGGAAGTTGTTCGGGTGCACGTCGTAGCTGGTGGACTTCATCAGCACCTGGCGCACGTTCGGGCCGCTCAGCTCCAGCAGTTGCTGGCCGCCACTGACGTTGACGATGGCGATATGCAGGTCGCCCAGCGCCTCGCGCAGGGCCTTCTCGGTGGCGTATTCCTCACCGGTGGGAACCACCAGCAGCCACTCGTCCGGGCCGAGCCATTGCAGGCTGGTCTCGCCCTTGGCGACGACGGTCAGGGCCACGGGCAGGTCCAGCCCCAGGGCCTTCTTCACGCCGGCGGCGAACGCCGGGTCATGGCCGTCGCCACGGAGGGTCAGGTGGCCGAGCAGTTTCTTTTCCCGCACGGTCACGCCGGCGTTCTTGCGGCCCTTGCCCACCAGGCTGGCGAGATCGGCATGGTGCAACGACGACTCGGCCTTGGCCCCGGAAGTCGGGCGTTGCTGGTAAACGTTGGCTGTGCTCATGTGAAACACCTGTATTGAATTCTGTCTCTGATGGTTCCCACGAGGAACGTGGGAACCATCGACTTAGATGTTCTGGCGATCGCCCTTCGGATCGAAGAACACCGACGACACGATCTCCGCCTCGATCACGGTGCCATCGGCCAGCGGTGCGAACACCCGCTCACCCATGCGCTTGAGACCGCCCTTCACCACCGCCATGGCGAACGAATAGCCAAGGGAGTTGTGGGCGTAGCTGGAGGTCACGTGACCGACCATCTTCATCGGGATCGACTGCTTCGGATCGAACACCAGTTGCGCACCTTCCGGCAGCCACTGGGTCGGATCGATCGGCTTGAGGCCGACCAGTTGCTTGCGGTCTTCACGCACGCAGTCCTCGCGGTTCATCCCGCGCCAGCCGATCCAGGAGAACGGCTTGGTGCGGCCGACGCACCAGCCCATGTTGAGGTCGTCCGGGGTCATCGAGGCGTCGGTGTCCTGGCCGACGATGATGAAGCCCTTCTCGGCCCGCAGCACGTGCATGGTTTCGGTGCCGTACGGGGTCAGGTTGTACTGCTTGCCCGCCTCGACGATCTGCTCCAGCACGCCCATGGCGTAGTCGGCCTGGATGTTGACCTCGTAGGACAGCTCACCGGTAAACGAAATCCGGAATACCCGCGCCGGTACGCCACCGACCAGGCCTTCCTTCCAGGTCATGAACGGGAACGCATCCTTGTCCAGGTCGATGTCGGTGACTTCGCTGAGCAGCTTGCGGCTGTTGGGGCCGGACAGGGTCAGGGTCGCCCAGTGGTCGGTCACGGAGGTGAAGTACACCTTCATGTCCGGCCATTCGGTCTGGTGGTACAGCTCCAGCCACTGCAGGACGCGCGCCGCGCCGCCGGTGGTGGTGGTCATCAGGAAGTGGTTGTCGGCCAGGCAGGCGGTCACGCCGTCGTCGAAGACCATGCCGTCTTCCTTGCACATCAGGCCATAACGGGCCTTGCCCACGTCGAGCTTGGTCCAGGCGTTGGTGTACACGCGGTTGAGGAACTCACGGGCATCCGGGCCCTGGATGTCGATCTTGCCCAGGGTCGAGGCGTCGAGCAGGCCGACGCTGTCGCGCACGGCCTTGCACTCACGCTTGATCGCGGCGTGCATGTCTTCGCCGGCGCGCGGGAAGTACCAGGGACGCTTCCACTGGCCGACGTCCTCGAACTTGGCTCCCTGTTTCACGTGCCAGGCGTGCAAGGCGGTGTAGCGCACCGGCTCGAAGATATGCCCGCAGTGACGACCGGCCACCGCACCGAAGGTGATCGGCGTGTAGTTCGGGCGGAACATGGTGGTGCCCATCTGCGGGATGGTCACGTTCAGCGAACGGGCGGCGATCGCCAGGCCGTTGACGTTGCCCAGCTTGCCCTGGTCGGTACCGAAGCCCAGCGCGGTGTAGCGCTTGACGTGTTCGACCGACTCGAAGCCCTCGCGGGTCGCCAGCTCGATGGCGGCGGCGGTGACGTCGTTCTGCAGGTCGACGAACTGCTTCGGTGCCCGCGCGGTGCCTTTTTCATGAGGCACCTGGAACAGCGCCAGGGTCGGTTCTTCCTGACGGGACAGGGCTTTGGGCAGTACGCCTTCGACCGCCTTGAAGCCGGCTTCGCTGGCGGCGCGCACGCCACCTTCGAAACCGTCGGCGAGGGTATCGGCCAGGCTGTAGACGCCGTTCAGGCCACCGACGCACACGCGTTTCTGCGGTGCTTCACCGGCGACGAAGCCGAGGATGTCTTCGCGCCAGACCGGCTTGCCGCCCAGGTGCGAAGCCAGGTGCACCACCGGGCTGTAGCCGCCGGAGCTGGCGATCAGGTCGCAGTCCAGCCATTCGCCGGGGCTGGTCACCTTGTGGGCACGCACGTCGATCGCGGCGACGCGGGCCGCAGTGACGCGCTTGCTGCCACGGGCCTCGATCACGGCGCTGCCGGTGAGGATGCGAATGCCCTTGGCACGCGCCTCTTCCACCAGTGCACCACGTGGGTTGCTGCGGGCGTCGGCGATCGCCACCACCTGCAGGCTGGCATCAAGCCAGTCCAGCGCAACGCGGTAGGCGTGGTCGTTGTTGGTGCTCAGCACCAGTTTCTTGCCCGGTGCCACACCGTAGCGGCGGACGTACACCGAAACGGCGCCGGCGAGCATGTTGCCCGGCACGTCGTTGTTGCCGTAGACCAGCGGACGCTCGTGAGCGCCGGTGGCCAGAACCACGCGCTTGGCACGGACCCGGTGGATACGCTGGCGAACCTGGCCGATCGGCGCGCGGTCACCGAGGTGGTCGGTGAGGCGTTCGTGGATGGTCAGGAAGTTGTGGTCGTGATAGCCGTTGACGGTCGCCCGTGGCAGCAGCAGTACGTCCGGCAGCGCCTTCAGTTCGGCGATGACGCTGGCGACCCACTCGGCCGCCGGCTTGCCATCGAGGCTTTCGCGGGAGTCGAGCAGGCTGCCGCCGAACTCTTCCTGTTCGTCGGCGAGGATCACCCGCGCACCGCTGCGGGCAGCGGCCAGCGCGGCGGCCAGGCCCGCAGGCCCGGCACCGACGATCAGCACGTCGCAGTGCTGGTTCATGTTGTCGTAGGTGTCAGGGTCGTTCTCGGTCGGCGAACGGCCCAGGCCGGCCGCCTTGCGGATGTACTTCTCGTAGGTCATCCAGAACGACTGCGGGTACATGAAGGTCTTGTAGTAGAAGCCTGGCGGCATCAGCTTGCCGCCGACCTTGCCAAGAATGCCCATCACGTCGTTGTTGACGCTCGGCCAGCCGTTGGTGCTGGTGGCGACCAGGCCCTGGTACAGCGCCTGCTGCGTGGCCCGCACGTTGGGGATCTGTGTGGCCTCGGTGGCGCCGATCTGCAGCACCGCGTTCGGCTCTTCGGCACCGGCGGCGAAGATGCCCCGCGGCCGGGAGTACTTGAAGCTGCGGCCGACGATGTCGACGCCGTTGGCCAGCAGCGCGGCGGCCAGGGTGTCACCTTCATAGCCCTTGTAGGTCTCGCCATTGAAGGTGAAGCTCAAGACTTTGTTGCGGTCGATACGACCACCGTTGGACAGGCGATTGACCTGGCTCATACCTTTTCTCCCACAGCCACGCCGGGCGCTTTCGAACTTTCCGCCTTGGCAGCGGTGAATTGGGGCTTCTCGCCGATCTTGTAGGTTTCCAGGATTTCGTAGGTGACCGTGTCACGGGTCACGTTGAAATACTGGCGGCAACCGGCGACGTGGTCCCAGAGTTCGTGGTGCAGGCCGCGCGGGTTGTCGCGGAAGAACATGTAGTCGCCCCACTGCTCGTCGGTGCAGTTGTTGGGGTCCAGCGGACGCGGGATGTGCGCCTGGCCGGAAGCGTGGAATTCCTCTTCGGAGCGCAGTTCGCCGCAATGAGGACAGAAGATATGCAACATGGGAGTTTCTCCTGTTAGTGGGCGACCGCTGCAGCGCCGTGTTCGTCGATCAACGCACCGTTGTGGAAACGGTCGATGGAGAAAGGTGCGGCCAGCGGGTGCATTTCACCCTTGGCCAGGCTCGCGGCGAAGACGTTGCCCGAACCCGGGGTGGCCTTGAAGCCGCCGGTGCCCCAGCCGCAGTTGAAGAACATGTTCGGTACCGGCGTCTTCGAGATGATCGGGCAGGCGTCCGGGGTGGTGTCGACGATGCCGCCCCACTGGCGGTTCATGCGCACCCGCGACAGGATCGGGAACATCTCGACGATGGCCTGGATGGTGTGCTCGATCACCGGGTACGAACCACGCTGGCCGTAGCCGTTGTAGCCGTCGATACCGGCACCGATCACCAGGTCGCCCTTGTCGGACTGGCTGATGTAGCCGTGCACGGCGTTGGACATGATCACGCTGTCGATGATCGGCTTGATCGGCTCGGACACCAGCGCCTGCAGCGGATGGGACTCGAGCGGCAGGCGGAAGCCGGCCAGTTTCGCCATGTGCCCGGAGTTACCGGCGGTGACCACGCCGACGCGCTTGGCGCCGATGAAGCCCTTGTTGGTTTCCACGCCGATGCACACGCCGTTTTCCTTGCGGAAGCCGATCACTTCGGTCTGCTGGATCAGGTCGACGCCCAGGGCGTCGGCACCGCGGGCGAAGCCCCAGGCCACGGCATCGTGGCGGGCCACGCCGCCGCGACGCTGGACGGTGGCGCCCATGATCGGGTAGCGGGTGTTCTTCGAGCAGTCCAGGTACGGAATCTCGTCCGCCACCTGCTGGGCGTTGAGCAGCTCGCCATCGACGCCGTTGAGGCGGTTGGCGCTGACCCGACGCTCGGAGTCACGGATGTCCTGCAGGGTGTGGCAGAGGTTGTAGACGCCACGCTGGGAGAACATCACGTTGTAGTTCAGGTCCTGGGACAGGCCTTCCCACAGTTTCATCGCGTGTTCGTACAGGTGCGCCGACTCGTCCCACAGGTAGTTGGAACGCACGATGGTGGTGTTGCGGGCGGTGTTGCCGCCGCCCAGCCAGCCTTTCTCGACCACCGCGACGTTGGTGATGCCGTGTTCCTTGGCCAGGTAGTAGGCCGTGGCCAGGCCGTGGCCGCCACCGCCGACGATGACCACGTCGTAGACCTTTTTCGGGGTTGGCGTGCGCCACATGCGCTGCCAGTTCTCATGGTGGCTGAGAGAATGCTTGAAGAGGCCGAAGCCCGAATAGCGTTGCATAGTCATTTACTCCAAAACCGCTCTCAGCGATAAACCGGGAAGTCCGCGCACAGGGCCGCCACATGCTTGGCGACATTCGCCTCGACGTCGGCATCGCCGAGGTTGTCGAGGATGTCGCAGATCCAGCCAGCCAGCTCGACGCACTGGGCCACCTTGAAACCACGGGTGGTGACCGCCGGGGTGCCGATACGCAGGCCGGAGGTGACGAACGGCGACTGCGGGTCGTTCGGCACGGCGTTCTTGTTCACGGTGATGTGGGCACGGCCCAGGGCGGCATCGGCGTCCTTGCCGGTCAGGCCCTGGCGAATCAGGCTGACCAGGAACAGGTGGTTATCGGTGCCGCCGGACACTACATCGTAGCCACGTTTTACAAACACGCCGGCCATGGCCTGGGCGTTGTCGATCACCTGCTGCTGGTAGGCCTTGAAGCCAGGCTCCAGCGCTTCCTTGAAGCACACGGCCTTGGCGGCGATCACGTGCATCAGCGGGCCGCCCTGGGCGCCAGGGAATACCGCGGCGTTGAGTTTTTTCTCGATCTCTTCGTTGGCCTTGGCCAGGATCAGGCCGCCACGCGGACCACGCAGGGTCTTGTGGGTGGTGGTGGTGACCACGTCGGCGAAGGGGATCGGGTTGGGGTACAGGCCGGCGGCGACCAGGCCGGCGACGTGGGCCATGTCGACGAACAGCAGCGCACCGACCTTGTCGGCAATGGCGCGGAAACGTGGGAAATCGAGGGTTTTCGAGTAGGCGGAGAAACCGGCGACGATCATCTTCGGCTTGTGCTCGACCGCCAGGCGCTCGACTTCATCGTAGTCGATCAGGCCGGTATTGGTGTCGATTCCGTACTGAACGGCGTTGTAGAGCTTGCCCGAGGACGACACCTTGGCGCCGTGGGTCAGGTGACCGCCGTGGGCCAGGCTCATGCCCAGGATGGTATCGCCGGCCTGCAGCAGCGCCAGGTACACGGCACCGTTGGCCGAGGAGCCGGAGTGCGGCTGGACGTTGGCGTAGTCGGCACCGAACAGTTGCTTGGCGCGTTCGATGGCCAGGGCCTCGACCTTGTCCACGTGCTCGCAGCCACCGTAGTAGCGCTTGCCCGGGTAGCCTTCGGCGTACTTGTTGGTGAGGCCACTGCCCTGGGCCTGCATCACACGCTTGCTGGTGTAGTTTTCCGACGCGATCAGTTCGATGTGATCTTCCTGGCGCTGCTCTTCGGCATTCATGGCGGCCAACAGTGCGTCATCGTAACCCTGGATCTGGTCTTGCTTGCTGAACATCGCGTCTCTCCCAGCGGCAGTGCGCCATTTCTTTTTGGTGGGGCACAGCTATTCGGTGGTGCCCTTTGATAGCGATGGTATGACCGGCGCAGACGCGTCAAATGCCTACGCACGCCTTGCAAGGGTGCGTTTACGACATGATCGTGGCGCGATCGAATAAAGGAGGGCCGGCCCCCGCAAACCACGGGTGCCACCCGGTCCCTGCAGGAACCTATACCCCTGTGGGAAACCTCAACCCCCGCAGGGGCCGGATTTATCCGCGAACCGGTCCTGGAGATCGCTAAACGCTTCGCGGATAAATCCGACTTCCACAGGGACAGGGCGGCTTCCACAATGGCCGCTCCAGGCTTTTGATTGAATGGTTTTTTCCTACGGAAACTGTGCCTGTGCGCTGACGTCGATTCTGGTTACAGTGCAGGTCGTAAACGACCATAAGGACCGGGCCATGACCGACAAGAGCCAACAATTCGCCAGCGACAACTATTCCGGTATCTGCCCCGAAGCCTGGACCGCCATGGAACAGGCCAACCATGGCCACCAGCGCGCCTATGGCGACGACGAGTGGACCCAGCGCGCCGCCGACGGTTTCCGCAAGTTGTTCGACACCGACTGCGAGGTGTTCTTCGCCTTCAACGGCACCGCCGCCAACTCCCTCGCCCTGTCGTCGCTGTGCCAGAGTTACCATAGCGTGATCTGCTCGGAGACCGCCCACGTCGAGACCGACGAATGCGGCGCACCGGAGTTCTTCTCCAACGGTTCCAAGCTGCTCATCGCGCGCACCGAAAGCGGCAAGCTGACTCCCGATTCCATCCGCGAAATCGCCCTCAAGCGCCAGGACATCCACTACCCCAAACCCCGGGTGGTGACCCTGACCCAGGCCACCGAGGTCGGCAGCGTCTACACCCCGGACGAAGTCCGCGCCATCAGCACCACCTGCAAGGAACTGGGCCTGCACCTGCACATGGACGGCGCACGCTTCTCCAACGCCTGCGCCTTCCTCGGCTGCACGCCGGCCGAGCTGACCTGGAAGGCTGGCGTCGACGTGCTGTGCTTCGGCGGGACGAAAAACGGCATGGCCGTGGGCGAGGCGATCCTGTTCTTCAACCACGACCTGGCGGAGGACTTCGACTACCGCTGCAAGCAGGCCGGGCAACTGGCGTCGAAGATGCGCTTCCTCTCCGCGCCCTGGGTCGGCCTGCTGGAAAACGACGCCTGGCTCAAGCACGCCCGCCACGCCAACCATTGCGCGCAATTGCTGAGCAGCCTGGTCAAGGACATTCCCGGCGTGGAACTGATGTTCCCGGTGGAGGCCAACGGCGTGTTCCTGCAACTGTCGGAACCGGCGATCGTCGCACTGACCGCCCGGGGCTGGCGCTTCTACACCTTCATCGGCAAGGGCGGCGCGCGCTTCATGTGCTCGTGGGACACCGAGGAAGCGCGGGTAAGGGAGCTGGCGGCGGATATCCGCGAGGTCATGTCCGCCTGAACAACCGCTTGAACGTGGCGCTCCCGTGCAAGACGGGAGCGCCAATAGCGCAACGGACGCTGCCGCGCGCGACCCGCCGCGGCGCAGCGAGCCACACAGTGACTCAGTTCTGCCCGATCGTCCTGGAAATCACGTCCACCGTGGCACTGACCTGCTCCTGGCAACGATCGAGCACCTCACGGTGTTCACGCTGTTCCTCGATCCGCTGGGAGCACAGGTTCAGCGCGGTGAGCACCAGCAGTTGCTCACCGATCAACGTGGGAAACTTCTTCTTGGTATCGACCAGGGCGGTCTTGAGCATCTGGGTCGCTTCCAGCAGCGTCTGCTCATGCCCCGCGGGGGCCTTGATCGAGTAGTCCTCGCCGAGGATCGAGATGACGGTCACGCCGTCGTTGCTGGCTCTCATGCGCTCACGGGACCTGCGCTGACACGCTCGACCAGCGCCTGGATACGGGCGGCGGTGGCGCCCTGTTTCTCTTCCTGCTCCATCAGGCTCAACTGCAGGCTTTCGTTTTCATCCTTGGCCCGGGCCAGTTCGGTATTGAGTTGAGCATTGGCGGCCAACAGCTCCTGCTTCTGCTGCACCAGCTCGCTGACCAGTTGCTCCAGTTGGTTGAGGGAAGTCTCCAGCATTTTCTTGATCTCTCGGGCAGTTTCAAAGGGCGCGTACGATAAAGAAAAGCCCCCCGGTTTGCCAGGGAAAAACGCTCGCAAAGCCTTGATTTTACTGGCACGGGACTTCTCTTCGCCCCATAGGGACTGCGATTGGCGGAACATGTTCCAAACCTTCCGTCGCAAAGCCTTGACTGCGACAAATCCGCGCAGCGCCCTTTAGACTTTAGTCGCAGGACCGATAAGTCAGGTAGAGCTTCATCCAAAAGGCCGCACGGAACGCGCTTCTCTCAGGAAACATCATGTCCCTACGCACAATGAACATCGCTCCGAGAGCGTTCCTCGGTTTTGCCATCATTGGCACACTCATGCTGATTCTGGGCGTGTGTTCGCTGATCCAGATGAGCAAGATCCGTGCAGCCGCCGAGCAACTCACCAGCAACAGCGTGCCCAGTATCAAGACCCTGGACGAGTTCACCCAACTGACCCTGCGCCTGCGGGTGCTCTCCTATCGCCTGCTGACCAACCGCGAGCCGGATATCCAGGCCAAGACCCTGGAGCTGTTCGCCCAGCGCAACCAGCAGATCGACAGTGCCCGTGCGGTTTACGAAAAACTGATCGTCAGCCCCGAAGAGCGGGCGGCCTACGAGCAGTACGGGCAACTGCTCGGGCAGTACCGGCAGATCGAAGAGCGCATGAAGAACCTGTCGCGCAACAATCAGATGGCCGAGCTGACCGCCCTGCTCAACAGCGAATTGCTCACCAACTCCGAGCAGATCAACGCCGTACTCAACCGCCTGCTGGAGATCCTCAACCAGCAGACCAACGACAACAACCAGCAGGCGCGCGAACAATACGACGCGGCCTTCAACCTGGTGGTGATCCTGCTGCTGCTCGCCACCACCCTGACCTGCCTGTTCGCCTGGCTGCTGACCCGCAGCATCACCCAGCCGATCGCCCAGGCCCTGAACGCCGCCGAGCATATCGCCGAGGGCGACCTGACCCATCCGATCGTGGTCGACGGCACCGACGAGGCCGGCCGCCTGCTGCAGGCCATGCTCAAGATGCAGCAGAAACTGCGCGACACCCTGCAGCGCATCTCCGGCTCGGCGACCCAGCTGGCCTCCGCCGCCGAGGAGCTGAACAGCGTCACCGACGAAAGCGCCCGCGGGCTGCAGCAGCAGAACAATGAAATCGAACAGGCGGCCACCGCGGTCAACGAGATGACCAGCGCGGTGGAAGAAGTCGCGCGCAATGCCGTGAGCACTTCCGAAGCCTCGAAAAACGCCACCGCCTCGGCCAGCGACGGTCGCGACCTGGTACAGGAAACCGTCAGCGCCATCGAACGCATGAGCAGCGACGTGCAGAGCACCGCGACGCTGATCGGCAACCTCGCCGACGAGTCCCGGGATATCGGCAAGGTGCTGGACGTGATCCGCGGCCTGGCCGACCAGACCAACCTGCTCGCGCTGAACGCCGCGATCGAGGCGGCCCGCGCCGGGGAAGCCGGGCGTGGTTTTGCCGTGGTCGCCGATGAAGTACGCGCACTGGCCCACCGCACCCAGCAGTCGACCAGCGAGATCGAACGGATGATCGGCAGCATCCAGGGCGGTACCGAACAGGCGGTGGACTCGATGCGCAACAGCACCGAGCGCGCCGAATCGACCCTGAACATTGCCAAGGGCGCAGGCCTGGCGCTGGACACCATCAACAGCGCGATCGTCGAGATCAACGAACGCAACCTGGTGATCGCCAGCGCGGCCGAGGAGCAGGCCCAGGTGGCCCGCGAGGTGGATCACAACCTGGTGAACATCCGCGACCTGTCGGTACAGTCGGCCACCGGTGCCGGCCAGACCAGCGCGGCGAGCAACGAGCTGGCGCGCCTGGCGGTGGATCTCAACGGGTTGGTGGCGCGGTTCAGCCTGTAAACCGTGGGGCGCCCTTCGCGGGCAAGCCTCGCTCCTACAGGATCGAGTCGTTCAAAAATGCAATGAACGACGCAACCCTGTAGGAGCGTGGCTTGCCCGCGAAGAGACTCACACCGCCCTCAATCAGTACTCGATCCGCACATCGCCCTTCGGCACGCTGCAGCACGACAGGATGTAGCCCTCGGCCACGTCCTCGTCGGTGATCCCGCCGTTGTGCTCCATGTCCACCTCGCCGCCCAGCTTGAGCACCTTGCAGGTCCCGCAGATGCCCATGCCGCAGGCCTTGGGAATCATCAGGCCCAGCTTGGCCGCCGCCGCGTGCACGGTTTCGCCCGGTGCCACGCGAATGCTCTTGCCGGTGGCGGTGAACTCCACCTGGTGCAGGTCGGCCGCATCCACCGGCGGTGCGTCGGCGGCCTGTTCGGCCTGCTCCACCGCATCGGCCCGGGCTTCCGGTGGCGTCGCGCCAAAGGATTCCTCGTGGTAGCGGCTCATGTCGAAGCCCGCCGCCTCCAGCAGACGCTTCACCGCGTTCATGTACGGTGTCGGGCCGCAGCAGAACACTTCGCGCTCGAGGAAGTCCGGCGCCATCAGTTCCAGCATCTTGTGGTTCAGGTAGCCGCGATAGCCGGCCCACGGCTCGCCCAGGCCGTGTTTTTCACAGATCAGGTGCAGGCTGAAGTTGTCGATCCGCGACGCCATGTGTTCCAGCTCGCGGTGATAGATGATGTCCTTGGGCGACCGGGCGCTATGGATGAACACCATGTCGACGTTGCCGTTGGTATCGTAGAACCAGCGGGCCATGGACATCACCGGCGTGATGCCGACGCCACCGCTGAGGTACAGCACCTTGGGGCTGGGGAAGTCGATGGCGTTGAACAGGCCCACCGGACCGTGCACCGCCAGCTCCTGGCCCTCGTGCAGGGTGTCGTGCAACCAGTTGGACACCTTGCCGCCCGGCACCCGCTTGATGGTCACCGAGAAGCTGTAGGGCACTGACGGCGAACTGGAAATGGTGTAGGAGCGCATGATCTGCTGCCCCTCGATTTCCAGTTCCAGGGTGACGAACTGCCCCGGCTTGAAAAAGAACATGATCGGCTGATCGGCCATGAAGCAGAAGGTGCGCACATCCCAGGTTTCCTGGATGACCTTCACACAGCGCACGATATGCCGACCATTGGCCCAGGTCTGGGTCGTTACCGGATTCAGGAAGTTGTTCGACATGTTGTTCTCCACCGCTGACTGTCAGCTCTTATGGTGGCGATTCTGCGCAAGGCCCAAGCGCCCCGTTTACCTATTCGCGACATTGGCATGCTTATCGCGACCAGCCCCTAACGACGGGTGCTTGCGCGTCGGGAACGGATTCGGCCGTGTCGCCCATGGATAAGGTCCTGGTCGCTGCCAGCCCCACACTCCGTCGCAAATGATCCGCTGTATTTCTGTCTTGCGTCGCAACCGTGTGGTCCGAACCTGCTGCATCGACCACTTAGCCAATATTCGTCGGCCACACCGCATGGCCATGAGGACCTGAACGATGGACAACACCACCACCCTGAGCCTGGGCGACCCACTGGAGCCCGCACGCAAGGCCACCGCACAGATGCTGCAGGAACGTGAGCGGACCTTCTCCCTGCCACAACCGTTCTATTCGGATGACCGCCTGTTCGAAATCGACATGCAGGAGATCTTCCACAAGGAATGGCTGATCGCCGGCATGACCAGCGAGATCCCGACCAAGGGCAACTACCTGACGCTGCAGATCGGCAAGAACCCGATCATCGTCATCCGCGGCGCCGACGGCGTGGTCCACGCCTTCCACAACGTCTGCCGGCACCGCGGCTCGCGCCTGTGCACCGGCGAAAAGGGCAAGGTCGCCAAGCTGGTCTGCCCCTACCACCAGTGGACCTACGAACTCGATGGCCGCCTGCTGTTCGCCGGCACCGAGATGGGTGCCGACTTCGACATGAAGCAGTACGGCCTCAAGCCGGTCAACGTGAAGACCGCCGGCGGCTACATCTTCATCAGCCTGGCCGAGAACCCGCCACCGATCGACGAGTTCCTCAGCACCCTGAGCCACTACATGGAACCCTACGACATGGAGAACACCAAGGTGGCGGTGCAGACCACCTTGATGGAAAAGGCCAACTGGAAGCTGGTGATCGAAAACAACCGTGAGTGCTACCACTGCAACGGCTCCCACCCGGAACTGCTGAAAACCCTGCTGGAATGGGACGACGTCACCGACCCGCGTGCCGACCAGGCGTTCAAGGACCACGTGGCCGCCTCCGCCGCCGCCTGGGAAGCCGAGAAGATCCCCTATGCCCACGCCAGCTTCGGCCTGCGCAACCGTATCGTGCGCATGCCGCTGCTCAAGGGCACCGTATCGATGACCATGGACGGCCAGCAGGGCTGCAAGAAACTGATGGGCCGGATCAAGAACCCGGACCTGGGCTCGATGCGCATCCTGCACCTGCCGCACTCGTGGAACCACTGCATGGGCGACCACATCATCGTGTTCACCGTGTGGCCGATCAGCGCCCAGGAAACCATGGTCACCACCAAGTGGCTGGTGCACAAGGACGCGGTCGAGGGTGTCGACTATGACGTGGCGCGCATGCGTCAGGTCTGGGATGCCACCAACGACCAGGACCGTCGCCTGGCCGAGGAAAACCAGCGCGGCATCAACTCCGTGGCCTACCAGCCCGGCCCGTACTCGAAGACCTACGAGTTCGGCGTGGTCAACTTCATCGACTGGTACAGCGAGCGCATGCTGAGCAACCTGGGGGCAGAGCCTGCACCATACCTCAAGGGCGTGCCGGTTAACGGCTAAGGGCAAAAGCTTCGCGGGCAAGCCCGGCTCCTACAGTACTCCATCGTTCACCTCATTGGTGTACGACACCAGACTGTAGGAGCCGGGCTTGCCCGCGAAAGCGCCAGACCGGCCTACCCCGCCCACGACAACACCACAGGACTTGCTGGCCCTAGTGATGATCGTTCCCACGCTCTGCGTGGGAATGCCTCTCTGGACGCTCGGCGTCCGCTCTTGTGACGCAGAGCGTCACGGGCGGCGCTCCCACGCAGAGCGTGGGAACGATCAATAACCCCCGCTCCTGCCAAACCCTACCCGTTCGACGTCCAGCGCACCGAACCATCCTCGCCGATGAACTCCTCGATGATGTTCGCGCCACTCAGCCGCACCCGCGCAAACCCATTGAGCACCCGCTCCGGATAATCCGGGTCACCGGCATTGCGCGTCTCGGAGAACAACACCCGCTTGTTGCCATCCAGCTCGCTGGTCACGCCATAGGGGATGGCCCGTGCCCGGCGCAACGCGCCTTCAACCCGTTCAATTCGGCATAGACGATGCCGTTGTGCAGGTGGCCCCAATACCAGTAGTCCGGCACCCGCCCCAGGGCATCGCAAACCTGTTTGTACAGGCCGTTCGGGTTGTGCCCGGTGATATCGAAGCCCTGGTGGTGACTGAGCACCAGCAACCGGTCGCGCTTGGGCAAGGTCTTCATCCAGTCGATCTGCTGCGGGTTCAGGGTGCCGTCCATGTACAGGTTCAGCGGCTTGGAGGCATAGGCCGAATCCAGCCCGACGATCAGCCAGTCATCGTTGTACAGGGCGAAATAGCTGGTGCCCTGCTGCACCGGGAAGCGCGCATTGAGCTCGGCGAAATAGCCGTGGGCACCGCTGTACATTTCGTGGTTGGAGTTGAGCGTGAAGGCGCCGTGCTTGCCCATCGGCCAGCCGGCCATGTCGACATCCTCCTCGGAGCCGGTACCGGCGTAGTAGACGTCGCCCAGGTGAATGGTGAAATCGGCCTGGACCCGACTCATCTGGTTGGCCACGCTGACCGCCGGCGCATGGCTGTCGAACGGCCCCGTGCCCCAGTCGCCGGCAATCGCCAGGCTGACCTCGTTGTCGATCATCATCACCATCGGCGTGGTGGCGAACGTGGCGTGATGGCGCAGGTTCTCGATCCACTTGATCAGCGCCTCGCTCCACAGCAGGTCCAGCAGTTCCCACTTGCGACAACCGAGCAGCGTGCCGTCCTTGAGTACCCGGGTCGGCAACTCCGCCTCCGAGGTCGGCAGCGCCTGGGCATGGCCCAGGTGCAGGATCGACAGGCCATGGGCCAGTTCCCAGGGTACCGCCGGCTCGTCGCTCGGCAGGTCGCCGTGCGCCAGCACGTAATGGGCCTGGTCATGCCCGCGTTGCAGCAGTTGCTGGATCGCCTGGAATTCCTCCGGCTCGATATCGCTGATCAGTTTCTTCCACGACAACTCCAGCCGGGCCTTCAAACCGCTGAGCCGGATCTGGATCTTCGCCAGCTCATGTTCCAGATGGTGCAGGTTCATGGCGCTCTCCCTACAAGGTTTTCATGAACTCGATCAGCGCCCATTTCTCGGCGTCGGTCAGTTGGGTGCCATACAGGTGACCACCGTTGTGGTTGCCTTCCAGGCGGGTGTCGTACTTGAAGTAGGTCGGTGCCTGTACCTGCGGCCCGCTGGTGACGAAGCCGACCTTGACCGGGTCGTACACATCCGAGCCGGTGCTGAAGGTCACCGGACGCTTGTCCGGGGTCTGCAGCAGGTCCCACAGGCTCGGTACCGAGCCGTTGTGCAGGTACGGCGCACGCATCCAGATGCCATCGGTGGGGGTGTTGCTGTAGCTCTGGGTCTTGCGGTAGGCGCCGAAGTCGAACGGCGGCTTCTTGAAGCCGTGGAACGCCTGCACCAGGCCGGTGGTGAAGGAGTTCAGGCGATGCGGGTCGGTGCCCAGGGTGTCGATGGGAACGGTGACCTGGCCGGTGTCGGCCTTGCCGAACTCATGGCAACCGGCACAGTTGCTGGCCCACAGCGGCTTGCCCTGGGCGACCCGCGCCTGATCCAGGGCGAACGGCCAGGCCGGCGGCCGGGTGCCGAGCAGCCAGTTGGTGACCCGGTTGAAACTCTCCGGCAGCACCGACTGCGGCGTCGCGCCCACGGCCATGGCCGCCGCGTAGTTGCGTTCGTGGATATTGTTGTTATTGCCGTCCCAATGCAGGTACAGCGACTCGCGCGGTTTCTGGTTCCAGATCTGCGGCAGGTCGACGGTGCCGATGGTCGAGTCGTCCGGGAAGCCGAACACCACCATCTTGGTCGGGTTGAACGTGTCGGTACGCCCAGGCCCCTGGGCCGGCCGCAGTTTCTGCCAGGCATAGCCCTGCTTCTGCTTGAGCAGCGCGCTCTTGGCCATCGGGATGATCAGATAGCGGTTGTACAGCTTCTCGAAGAAGCCCAACTGGAACTTGGCGTTGATCGCCACCATCACCGCGTCGGCGGTGAATTTCGGATCGCTGGCGCAGTCGTAGGCGAACCACTGGAAGGCCTGCAGTTGCAGGGTATTGGCCGGTGCCGTGGCCAGTGGCCGGGCGACGTCGTCGGCCGCGGCGCGATAGGAACCGGTGTGGCACAGGGCGCAGTTGGGCTCCACGGTCGGGTAGCCGATCTGCCGCTTGGCCATGCCGATCGGCAGGTCGCGGCCGTTCTCGTAGAGAAAGCCGAACGACTCCCAACCCCACCCGGCCTGGGCATTTTCTCCGGGCACATCTGTGGCAGCACGGAGAACAGGTAGTAGGGAATCCGTGCCTCGATCCCCAGGCCAATAGCGGCGTACTTGAAATGGTCCTCGTCGGCGGCGAACTTCTCCTCGGGCACCACCCGCAGCATGTTGTACCAGGTCTGGTAGCCAATGAAGCCCAGCACCAGCAGGGTGACCAGCAGGCCGACCCGGAAGCTGTGGCGTTGCCAGCGCACCGCCCAGCCGTGGCACCAGGCATGCCAGCCATCGACCAGCAGGGCCCAGGGCCGGGTGGCCGGCGGGCTGCCCAGGTAAAGGGTGATGCCCAGCAGCAGGAACATGCTCAGGTCGCCATAGAGCATCGGCACGAACACCGACGGCGTGGTGCTGGTCTGGATCAGGTAGATCCAGAACGCCACGGCGATCAGCCGGCTCAGTACGCAGAGCCAGGAGTTGATCGGAAAGCGCCGGGCGTTGAAACCCGAAGGCATGTAGAACAGGCTGATGCCCACCAGCAGCATGCCGGCGTTTTCCAGCCAGGGGTCCGACAGCACCGGTGGCAGGCCGACCACCGAGGTCAGCAGCGCCGGAGCGAAAAGGGCCGGCAGTGCGAACACCATGTTCATCACGATGCCGAGCCAGATGAAGCGTTGATACCAGCGGATGTAGTTATCCATGTCACCCTCTATCTGCAAATCCATGCCTATCGGGCCACCGCTGCCCCCCTGTAGGAGCCGGGCTTGCCCGCGAAGCTTTTAACGATCTCAAGGGCCATTTCGCGGGCAAGCCCTGCTCCTACAGGTTCGATGGCATATTCAGAACGGGCAGATCAGCCCAGCGCGGTCTTCTCCAGGTGCGCCAGGATCAGCGGATACACATCGACCACCGCGTTCTTGCCGAAGATGCAGTCGATATGGCCGTAACCGGGCACCACATGCCGGCTGTACAGCTCCGGACCATGCATCTGCACCAGCCGCTCGTAGGTCTTCTCGGTGCTTTGCGGCAGGTAGCACTGGTTGTCCGCACCGCTGATGAAGCAGATCGGCAGATCCAGGCGGTCGAAATGCGGCATGTAGACGTCGTGGCCCTTGAAGTCCACCAGGTGGCCCTTGCGACAGATCAGCGCCAGGTGCTCGAAGGTCTCGATGTTCGACTCGCCGAACAGCTCATGCAGGTTGTCGTGCAGGGTCTCGTTGAGGGTGTCGTGCCGGTACAGCGAGGCATACATGAAGGTGATCCGGTGACAGACCGGGTTGGTGCAGTAGCCCTGGGCCTCGATCCGCGCATAGACGTTGAGGGCCTTGTCGTAGAGCTTGTTGAACCAGCTTTCCTTGCTGTCGGCATAGGCGGTCAGCGACTTGATGCCCACCGTATCCAGTACCCCCGGCAGATGCAGGCCGGCCTTGATCCCGGTGGCCGTGGCCACCACCGTGTCGGCAGCGATCTGCGAGCAGACCACCGAACGTACATGTTCCAGCCCCGCCAGCAGCGCCATGAAGAACGTCGTGGCGCCGTAGCAGTGCACCACGCACTGCACGTCCGCCGCGCCGGTGGCCTGGCGGATCTGCGCGATGGCGGCCTTGAAGTCGTACTGGGCGATCTGGTCGCCGTTGCATTCCTGCTTGCTCGCCGGCAGCAGGATGCTGACGCGAAAGTCCAGCAGCCAGACGTCATAGTCGTGCTTGCACAGGTACTCCAGCAGGTTGGTCTGGATGGTGTCGGTGGAGAAGATGTTCGAACCCACGCCGAGGCCGTGCACCAGCATCACCGGGCCCTTGCTGCCGGCCTGGTAGCGGGTCAGGCGCAGTTGCACGCGATCCTCGGTCTCGAAGAAATGCACCGTGGGCACCGGCGCATCCAGCGGCCGCTTGTGCCGCGGTGGCGCATCCGGGTTGAAGTAGATATCGCCGGCGAAGACCCCGCCGTAGCTTTCCCAGAGAATCCCGGCGAAGAACTTGCCGAAGCGCGCCAGGGCCTCGATGCGTTCGCGCTCGTTACGCGCGTTGAGCACCTTCATGGTGGTCATCTGCTTGGCGAAGTCAGCCGGCTTGATGTGCATGACCCCGGAGCCGATCACCGCGCCGGTCTTGTCCGGGCCCTGGTAGAGGGTGACGTAGAGGGTGCTGGTGTCCGGCCAGATATTGAGCAGGCCATGGTCCTCGGGGACGGTCTTGAAGGCACTGAAGTAGTAGTCGCGGCCGTCCTCGGCGGTCAGCTTCATGTCGTAGTTCATGTGCCGTACGCCGACCTGCTGCTCATATTGCTCGAACAGGTTGAACACACCGTTGCTGGCGGTCAGCGGGTACGGTGACAGCGCCGGAGCATCGAGGGTACCGACCAGGGTGGCGGCGTGCTGGGGCTCCCTGATCATCCGGTCGAGGTCGTTCGCGGTGATGGTCAGGGTGAACTCGATGGGCGAGTTCTGCGCCTCGCCGCGTTTCGCCGCCGCTTCGTAAACCTTGAGGTCGGTGCCCTGGGGCTGGGTGAAATCCCTGGAGAAGTAGCCCTTCATGGTCTCGGTGAACTGCACACCGAGGGTCGGCGGCGCCACCGGCTTGCGCGGAGCCGAGGGCAGGCTGTAGTCGATGACCCAGCCGCGGTCGGCCGCCAGCAGGCTCATGTTGCGTTCGCTGACCGCGGAAATGGTCAACAGCGGATTGACCGCCAGGGAGGTCGGGATCACCGCGCCGTCGGCCACGTACAACCCCGGGTACACCTCGCTGCCACTGACGCCGCTGAACACCTGGCCCTTGTGGTTGACCACCCCCTGCCCGGCATCCTCGCCCATCACGCAACCGCCCAGGGGGTGCACCGAGACGATGCTGTGCCGCAGCAGCTTGGTCCAGATCGGGTTCGGCACCCAGACCCCGCCCAGGGCCTTGGTCGACTGGTGCAGGCGTTCGTTGCCCAGCTTGAAGTTCTCCTGCTCGCCGACACCCGGCCAGTCGATGCGCAACTGGTCCTTGTCATCGAGCACCATGCGCCCCTTGCCGTCGTCATGGCTCATGATCAGGTAGGTCTGCATGTTGTGCAGCGCGCCATGGTACGGGCCACGCAGGAAACTCTCGGCCTCGCGGGCCTTGTAGTGCAGTTCGGCGCTGACACCCTTCTCGGTCGCCTCGCCGATCAGCTCGGCGAAACCGGCCATCGCCGGCACCATCGGCCGCCCCAGCGCCCCCGGGATCGAGCCTTCCTCGATCACCATGTGGCTGCGCCAGTCGCCCTCGTTGCGCATGTCGATGATCGAGGTGATGCAGGGGCCGACCGGCTGCAGGTCCTTGGCCGAATGGCTGCCGAAGCCGATGCCGTTGATGGTCTGCCCGCAGTTGTGGCCGAACCCGAGGATGTCGCCGTTGCCGCTCATGTTCTCGCCGAGCTGGTTGGACAACGACAGGCCCTTGTTGCGCGAACGCAGCAGGATCTCCGTGGAGCCCAGGGTGCCGGCGGACAGCACGACGATATCGGCCTTGACGAACAGGGTCGGTGCAGAGAATTTCTCGCGACCGCTGTCCAGGTACTGGAAGTGCACGATCCAGCCATCGCCGTCGCGCTCCAGGTGACGTACCTCGGCCTGGCAGAAAATCTCCGCGCCATGGTTCCAGGCGTCCGGCAGGTAATTCATCAGGGTGGTGTTCTTGGCCTTGTTGTTACAGCCCGAGACGCAGTCGCCACAGTGGTTGCACGGCAGTTGCTCGACACCGACGTGGTTGAGGTTGCCGGGCAACGGGTCGAAGGTCACGTTGATCGGCGGCGTATAGAAATGCGTTTTCTCCTGCAGATAGTCCGCCGACTTGCGATTGGCTTCCAGCTTGTCCAGGGACGGGGCGGAGGCCGGATAGGGGTTGGGCTTGAGCATCTCGCGCGCCAGCTCATAGCCTTTGGCGAGCAGCGTGTCGCGGTGCTCGCGCACCGCCTGGGGCCAGCGCGGATCCTCGAAGACCCCCGGCTCCGGTTCCAGGGACACGTTGGCGTTGATCAGCGACGTGCCGCCCAGGCCACAGCCGACCACCACGTTCTGCTGGGCGTTGACATGCAGGTCGTACAGCCCGGTGCGCGAACCGATATGCCCGTCCGGGTCATGTACCTGCAATTCCTCGGTCGCCGCGATCATGGTGTTGGGGTACTCGCCCGGGCGGATTTCCCGCCCCCGCTCAAGCAGGCACACGCGCTGGCCGGCGCGGGACAGGCGCGACGCGGCGATGCCGCCGCCGTAGCCGGAGCCGATCACAATGACGTCGTAACGCTCCTTGATGGCACTGATGGGTGTGGAAATCCGGGTCATGGTCGTTTCCTCTCAGGGTCCGGGCCGGGCCACTCTGCGGTGGTCGCAACCGGGACAGACGGTGATGCAACGAACAAACGCGCACACGGGCTCGGCGTGTGAACGGCTGATGACGGCAGGCCGGGGCGACGCTATAGGCGCGCGCGCTGATTGATCGCGTGGCGATGGATACGTCGGGGAATCAGGGCGCTGGTGCGGGCCGCGGCGCTGCTGGCGGAGAGCGGCGACGGGCGGGAGTGAGATTGGCGACCCATCGAGCGTTCTCCCTGAACCTGGAATGGATACGAGTAAGGCTGTGTCCTTGTGCCATTAGTGAAGACTTTCACCGGAGGGGTGTCAACGAACCCCCTTAGAACTGTATGAAATTTGATCTATAGCGTTGAATGCTATGAAAACCGAGGCCTGCGGCGCTTGGCGAACAACTTATCCACAGAGCGACCCACAGCAAATGTGGGAAACTGCCGATTTCCATCGCCCCGCTCGCGGGTGAATGTGAATGAAATCCGTGACTTATCCGGAAAGGGCGACTTCACGGAGCATTGATCGTTTTTTGACCAAACCCCTGTAAGCCTCATATTCCGGTGGCTGTAGCCGATCGCAAACATCTTATCCACAGAAAGGCCAACAGACTTTGTGCGCAACTCACGAAGAGCGTCAAGCGATTGTGGAAAACCGCTGAAAACCACGAAAAACAAAGCGTCCAGCGGTCTGGGCCGAAGAAAATCGCCATATCGATCATTTTTTGAACAAGCCCGTGAACGCCTTGTAAAACAAGGGCTACATCAGATAGCGAACAACTTATCCACAAAAGCGCCAACAGACTTTGTTGAAAAAACCCAAGTTCACGCCAACCCCCAGCGCCCCTTATCCACATGAAAAAGCCAAGGAAAACCGCTGGTTATGCTGGTCATTTTTCGTACGAGCGGCTGAAGACGTTGATTTCAGCTGGCTGCAGCGATGCGCGAACACGTTATCCACAGATCGGCCAACAGCCTCTGTGGACACTTGTGCAAATCTTCCTGCAAGGAGGTCTGAATGGCGCTACCGGACCTTGAGCTACACTCCTTGGCACAGCGCGCCTTGTTCTTGCAGTAAAGGTGTCTTGGCTTGATGCATTGACTCGAGGATATCCGGCATGGTGCGATCCCCATGTGGCCGCTTGCGCTATTTTCCGTAGCGCCCTGTCGCCTGCCCGGCGCCGGTTTGACCCTGATCGAGCTGCTGGCAACCCTGGCGACGGTGACCTCTGCGCTGGGCCGCGATCGCAGGGCCGGTGGGGACCTCGTGTATGGCGTCCGAAGCCGTGCGCAGGGCCTGAGCATGCACCCGCCACTCGCCGCTCTGCTCGCCCTGGCGGCCCTGTTCAACGTGAGCAGTGGCCTGGCCAACTGCTTCCAGGACGCCGGTGAGCGCTATCGCATCGATCCGCTGCTGCTCTACGCCATCGCCCAGGTCGAGTCGGGGCTAAATCCCCGGGCGCGCCACGACAACCGGGATGGCAGCCGGGACATCGGCCTGATGCAGATCAACAGCCGCCACCTGCCGGCCCTCGCCGCCTTCGGCATCGCCGAGCGCAACCTGCAGGAAGAGCCCTGTACCAGCGTGATGGCCGGCGCCTGGATTCTCGCCCGCTTCGTCCAGCGACTGGGCTACGGCTGGCAGGCGGTGGGCGCCTACAACGCCGGCACCGCCAGCGAACGCGATGCCCGCCGCGAATGGTATGCGCAACAGGTGTGGGCGTACTACGCCAAGCTGCTGGAGCGGCGTCGGGCCGGCGCCCTGCGCAGCGGAACCCGGCCATGAGACAGTCCGATGCGCGGGTCCTCAGCCATGGCCAGTTGCGCCACCTGCGGCTGCAGGCGGCCGACCTCGAGTGCGGTCAGCGCACTACGCCTTCCTCGATCAGCAACTTGAGGATCGCCTCGGCTCCCGCTTCGGCACTGACGCCCTTGAGCACCTGCCCGCCGCCGCCACTGGCCTTGGCCGTGGCTGCCTTCATCCGGTCGGCACCGCTCTTCGCCTTGATCACCTTCAACCGCTTGGGCCGTGGCTTGGCCGGCTGCAGCTGGGCACTGGTGAACAACTCGTCCTCCAGCACCTCCACTTCCTCGGCCTGCAGCACCCCGCGCTGCGCCGGGCCATAGGCGCTCTGCCGTGGCTTGGGCGCGGCGTTATCCACCGTGGCGAGAAACGGCAAACGCACCTTCAGCCGCCGCCGCTGACCGCGGGGCAAGGCCTGCAGTACCTGGGCCACGCCAGCCGTGATCGACTCGACCTCGGCCAAACCCACTACCAGCGGCCAACCGAGGTTTTCCGCCAGCAGGAACGGCAACATCCCCGAGCCCTCGCCGGTTTCCGCCTGGCTGCCGGTGAGCACCAGCTGGGCACCGACGTCGCGCAAGTAATCGGTCAGTATCGGCAGCGCATCGGCGCCGGCCGGCTGCTCGAGCACGCGCATCTCCGACAGGCCCATGCCCAGGTAGGCACGCAGGGCCGGCTCGGCGACATCGCCGGCATGCACCACCTGCAAGTTATCCCCAGCCAGTTGCAGGCCCAACTCCACCGCCCGGGCATCCTGCTCGGCGCGACGGGCGCGGCCGGAGGTCGGGTGGGCGCCAATCGATACCAGGCTGATGACATTCGTGTTCATGAACTTACCCCCACCTTAGGCCGCATCGCGCTTGGCGCCATTGCGATATGCCGTCACCGCGGCGATCAGCGCGCGGCAGATCTCGTTGCTGTCGCCGATCACCGACAGGTCGGCGCGCTTGATCATGTCGCAGCCCGGATCGAGGTTGATAGCCACCACCTTGTCGCAGGCACCGATGCCCTGCAGGTGCTGGATTGCCCCGGAAATGCCCACGGCGACATAGACCCGCGCGGTCACCCAGGTACCACTGGCCCCGACCTGGCGATCGCGGGTCATGAAACCATCGTCCACCGCCACCCGCGAAGCGCCTTCGGTGGCGCCCAGCGCCGCCGCCGTCTCGTGGAACAGCGGCCAGTCCTGGACGCCGTTGCCGCCGGAGAAAATGAACTCGGCCTCGGCCATGGGAATCGCCGCCGGGTCCACGGCCACTGCGCCGAGATCCTCGATGCGCGACAGGCTGCGGGCGATGCCTGTGGACAACTCCACGGGCAAGGCTTCGTGACGGGTTTCGCTGACCGGTTCGGCACACTCGGCCGCGGCCAGGATCACCCGGGCCAGCGGTCGTGCCAGGTCCTGCAGGCCGGCACCGGCGCGGCCGATGCACTCGCCGTCCTTGACCTGCCAGACCCGTGTGGCCGGGCGTTCGCCCAGACTGGCGGCGAAACGCCGGCCCAGTTCGCCACCACCGCTGCGGCTGTCCGGCAGCAGCCAGTGGCGAGGATCGAACTGGTTATCCACAGCCCGCAGGCCCTGGACCCGTTGCTCCGGTGAATAACCGTTGAACTCGTCACCCTCGAGCACCAGCAGGCGATCGACACCGGCGGTCGCGAAGGTGCTTTCCTTGTGTTCGCCGAAGACCACGGCCAACACCGCACCGTCCTTGCCGGCCAATTGATGGGCCAGGCCGAGCAGGTCGCGGTCGTGGCTGCTCAGGCGGCCGCCGACCATGTCCGGCACCACGCAGATGTGGAACGCCGGCTGGGCCACCTGGTGCAGCGGCAGTTGCACCTCGACGCTGGCCGAACGCTTGGTGGTGCCGCCCTGCTGGGCGCCACTGCGGTCGATGCGCTTGATGCCGTTGGGGCCGATGAAACCGACGCCATGGGGGTTCTTGCGGATGACCCCGTTGGGGCCCATCCAGCTGTGTTGCACCGGCTGCATCGCCGCATGCAGCGGATGCAGGCGGTTGCGGGCGATGCGCTCGGCGCGCGGGTCGCGACGGATAATATCGCTCATCAGTGCACCTCCGCGGGTTCACGCTTGGGCGCCGGCTTGCTCGGCTGTGCCTCTTCGAGCAGGGCATCGGCCACCAGCTCGGCCAGGTCCTTGATCATCGGGCGCGGTTCGACCACCCCTTCGAGCATCGCCGTGCATTGTGGGCACCCCACGGCCACCAGCTCGGCGCCGGTCTCGCGGATATCTTCCATGCGCATGTCGGGAATCCGCTGCTTGCCCGGAATGTCGGTGATCGGCGCACCGCCACCGCCGCCGCAGCAGCGGGAACGGAAACCGGAACGCTGCATCTCCCTGACCTCGATCCCGAGGGCCCGCAGCACCTCGCGCGGCGCCTCGTATTCGCCGTTGTAGCGGCCCAGGTAGCACGGGTCGTGATAGGTCACGCTGTTGCCCTTGTGCTGGCCGATGTTCAGGGCACCGGCCCCGATCAGCTCGGCCATGTAGGTGCTGTGGTGCTGCACCAGGTAGTTGCCGCCAAAGGCACCGTACTCGTTCTTCAGCACGTGGAAGCTGTGCGGGTCGCAGGTGACGATGCGCTTGAAGCTGTACTGGGCCAGGGTCTGGATATTGCGCTTGGCGAGCAGCTGGAAGGTCGCCTCGTCGCCCAGGCGACGGGCCACGTCGCCGCTGTCGCGCTCTTCCAGACCGAGGACCGCGAAGTCGACCTTGGCCGCCTTCAGCACCTTGACGAAGGCACGCAGGGTGCGCTGGTTGCGCATGTCGAAGGCACCGTCGCCGACCCAGAACAGCACGTCGGTGCTCTTCTTCTCGCCGAGCACGGCGAGGTTCAGGTCGGCCGCCCAGTTCAGGCGACCGCCGGGGGCGAAACCGCCAGGGTTGTCGGTGGCGATCAGGTTTTCCAGGACCTCGGCGCCCTTGTTCGGCGTCGCGCCCTTTTCCAGGGTCAGGTGCCGGCGCATGTCGACGATTGCATCGACGTGCTCGATCATCATCGGGCACTCCTCGACACAGGCACGGCAGGTGGTGCAGGACCACAGGGTCTCGGCATCCACCAGGCCGTTGACGATCGGCTGGTGCGGGTTGCCCGCATGTTCACCGATCGGCTTGCCCGGATACGGGCTGCCGGCGAACTGGGCATCGGTGCCGCCGGCGAGGCCGACCACCATGTCCTGAATCAGTTTTTTCGGGTTCAGCGGCTGGCCGGCGGCGAACGCCGGGCAGGCGGCCTCACATTTACCGCACTGCACGCAGGCATCGAAGCCCAGCAGTTGGTTCCAGGTGAAGTCCTTGGGCTTTTCCACACCCAGGGGCGCCTGTGGATCATTCAGGTCCAGCGGCTTGAGGCCGGTGGAGCGGCCGCCGCCGAAGCGTTCGGCGCGGCGGTGCCAGGCCAGGTGCAGGGCACCGGCGAAAGCGTGCTTCATCGGCCCGCCCCAGGTCATGCCGAAGAACAGCTCCGACACGCCCCACAGCACACCGACACCGAGGATCAGCGCCAGCACCCAGCCGCCGAAGTCTTCCGGCAGGATGCCGGCCACCGGCAGGGTGACCAGGAAGAACGAGCCCGAAAACGCCAGCAGGCTTTTCGGCAGGCGCATCCACGGGCCTTTCGACAGCCGCGACGGCGGGTTGCGCCGGCGCCGGTAGACGAAGATCGCCCCGACGAACATCACCGCCGACATCAGCAGCAAGGCGTAGCCGAGAATGCGGTTGTGCAGGCCGAAACCGTGCACCAGCAGCGCCAGGACGATCGACGCCACCGCGCCACCGGCGGTCGCGACGTGGGTATTGGCGATGTATTTGTCCCGCGCTACCACATGGTGCAGATCGACCATGTAGCGCTTGGGCATGGCGAACAGGCCGCCGATCAGATCGACCTTCGACGGTCGGCCGCGGCGCCACATGGCGACCCGCCGCAGCGCGCCGAGGACGGCGAGGCCCAGGGCGGCGAACAGCAGGATGGGAAGAAGGGTGTTCAACATGGTGAAGCTCCCAAAGACCTAAGGCCTTGCAAGGGTTAATTGCATGCCAGTGAAGCCATGCACCTACTGGTGGCGAGGAGGGCCCGGTGCCATTAAGTCAGGACCGAACACCATCCCTGTAGGAGCAGGGCTTGCCCGCGAAGCTTTTGGCGACCTCAAGGACGCATTCGCGGGCAAGCCCTGCTACTACAGGTTACGCGGCGTTTTCGGTATCAAGCCCGCCCCGCACCACAGGTGATGGTGTGATGCCGTCAAAAATCCTTGCACAGACGCAGCGCGTCATAGATCGCCGCATGCGTGTTGCGCTGGGCCACGCAGTCGCCGATACGGAACAGCAGGTAGCCGTCGCCGGACTGGCTCAGGCAAGGCTGCGGCTGGATCGCGAAGAGCGCCTCGACGTCGATCTGGCCCTTGTTGCGCGAACCGTCCTTGAGCCCGTAGTAGAGCGCTTCGTCCGGACGGACGCCGTTCTCCACTACCACCTGGTCGACCACCCGTTCCTCCTTGGCACCGGTGTATTCGTTCTCCAGCACCGCCACCAGCTTGTCGCCCTCGCGGTAGACCTTTTCCAGCATCATGTCGCCGGTCATGATCACTTCCTTGGGGTACATGCTGCGGTAGTAGGTCGGGAACGACGTACCGCCGATCGCCACGCCCGGCTTGATGTCATCGGTGACGATCTCGACCTGGCTGCCCTTGTCGGCGAGGAAGTCGGCCACCGACATGCCGGTGAATTCGCAGATGGTGTCGTAGACCAGCACGTTCTTGCCCGGCGCGACCTTGCCGTCGAGCACGTCCCAACTGCTGACCACCAGCCCTTCGGCGGCACCCCAGTGTTCGTTCTGCTCCAGGTTCGGATGCCCGCCGACGGCCAGCACGACGATGTCCGGACGCAGGTCGAGGATGGTCGCGATGTCGGCGGCGGTACCCAGGCGCAGGTCGACCTTCAGCCGGGCCAGTTCCAGCTGGAACCAGCGGGTGATACCGGCGATCTGGTCACGCTGCGGCGCCTTGGCCGCCGTGGTGATCTGGCCACCGATGCTGTCCTTCTTCTCGAACAGGGTCACGTCGTGGCCTCGTTCGGCCGCCACGCGGGCGGCTTCCATGCCGGCCGGGCCGGCACCGACGATCACCACCTTGCGCTTGGGCCCGGTGGATTTCTCGATGATGTGCGGCACGCCCATGTATTCACGGGAGGTGGCGGCGTTCTGGATGCACAGGACATCCAGGCCCTGGTACTGGCGGTCGATGCAATAGTTGGCACCGACGCACTGCTTGATCTGGTCGACCTGGCCCATCTTGATCTTGACGATCAGGTGCGGGTCGGCGATGTGCGCGCGGGTCATGCCGACCATGTCCACGTAGCCGCCTTCGAGGATACGGGTGGCCTGGTTCGGGTCCTTGATGTTCTGCGCGTGCAGCACCGGAACCTTGACCACTTCCTTGATACCGGCAGCCAGGTGCAGGAACGGCTCCGGCGGGAAGCTCATGTTCGGGATGACGTTGGCCAGGGTGTTGTGGGTGTCGCAACCCGAGCCGACCACGCCGATGAAATCGAGCATGCCGGTGTCGTCGTAGTACTTGGCGATCTGCTTCATGTCCTCGTGGGACAGGCCGTCCGGGTGGAACTCGTCACCGCAGATACGCATGCCGACGCAGAAATCGTCACCGACTTCCTTGCGCACGGCCTTGAGCACTTCCAGGCCGAACTTCATCCGGCCCTCGAAGCTGCCGCCCCATTCGTCGGTCCGCTTGTTGACCCGCGGGCTCCAGAACTGGTCGATCATGTGCTGGTGCACGGCGGACAGTTCGACGCCGTCCAGGCCGCCTTCCTTCGCACGGCGGGCCGCCTGCGCATAGTTGCCGATCACCCGCCAGATCTCTTCCGGCTCGATGGTCTTGCAGGTGGCGCGGTGCACCGGCTCCCGTACGCCCGAGGGCGACATCAGGGTCGGCCAGTGGTAGCCGTCCCAACGCGAGCGACGACCCATGTGGGTAATCTGGATCATGATCTTGGCGCCATGCTTGTGCATGGCGTCGGCCAGGTTCTGGAAGTGCGGGATGATGCGGTCGGTGGACAGGTTCACCGAGCTCCACCACTGCTGCGGGCTGTCGATGGCGACCACCGACGATCCGCCGCAGATCGCCAGGCCGATGCCGCCCTTGGCCTTTTCCTCGTAGTACTTCACATAGCGGTCGGTGGTCATTCCGCCGTCGGTGGCATACACCTCGGCGTGGGCGGTACTGAGCACGCGGTTGCGGATGGTCAGCTTGCCGATCTGGATCGGCTGGAACATTGCTTCGAAAGCCATGATGCGATCCTCGACTTACAGCGGCTTGACGGTGAACAGGCCATCATCGTGGCCCTCTTCGGAACCGCCATAGACCTGCTCGGCCACGGTGCGGATCTTGCTGCCACGGGCGGCCAGGATCTGGTCCATGGCGCCGGCGAACCAGCCGGTGAACATGTAGTCGACCTTGCGCCCGACCTTGCCGTAGACGTAGACGAACGCCGAGTGCTCGAGCTTGACGCTGGCGGTGCCCTTGTCGAGGTCGATGTCCTGGATCTTGAACAGGCCCCAGCCGCGCTGCGACAGGCGCTTCATGTAGTGTTCGAATACCGCGACGCCTTCCAGGCCGTGGCATTCGGCTTCCTTTTCGCACCAGTGCCAGGCGGACTTGTAGCCGGCCTTGTAGAGAATTTCGGCATAGGCTTCGGCGCCCAGCACTTCTTCGATACCCATGTGGTTGTTGACGAAGAAATGGCGTGGCACGTAGAGCATCGGCAATGCGTCAGAGGTCCAGACACCGGTCTCGCTGTCGACTTCAATGGGCAGTTGCGGGGCGATTTTAGCCATGGGAAACACTCCAGAATTCATTGTTTGCGGCTGGCCGCGTACGCCCTGCGCGACCGGCGCGCAGGGGAAATCAGCAAAAAAAGGACGTCGTCGGGGGTTATTCGCCCCAGACCTCCTTGAGGACGTTGACCCAGTTCTCGCCCATGATCTTGCGCACCACGCGCTCGCTGTGACCGCGCTTGAGCAGGGTCTCGGTGAGGTTGGGGAACTCGCCCACGGTACGGATGCCCAGCGGGTTGATGATCTTGCCGAAGCTGGTCAGGCGGCGGGCGTAGCCCTTGTCGTGGGTCAGGTATTCGAAGAAGTCCTGGCCATGGCCCTGGGTGAAGTCGGTACCGATGCCGATGGCGTCTTCGCCGACGATGTTCATCACGTACTCGATCGCTTCGGCGTAGTCGTCGATGGTCGAGTCGATGCCCTTGGCCAGGAACGGCGCGAACATGGTCACACCGACGAAGCCGCCGTGGTCGGCGATGAACTTCAGTTCCGCATCGGACTTGTTGCGCGGGTGCTCTTTCAGGCCCGAAGGCAGGCAGTGGGAGTAGGTCACCGGCTTCTTCGATTCGAGGATGACTTCCTCGCTGGTCTTGGAACCGACGTGGGACAGGTCACACATGATGCCGACACGGTTCATCTCGGCGACGATCTCGCGACCGAAGCCCGACAGGCCGCCGTCACGCTCGTAGCAGCCGGTGCCGACCAGGTTCTGGGTGTTGTAGCACATCTGCACGATGCCCACGCCCAGTTGCTTGAAGATCTCCACGTAGCCGATCTGGTCTTCGAACGCATGGGCGTTCTGGAAGCCGAAGAGGATGCCGGTCTTGCCCAGTTCCTTGGCCTTGCGGATGTCGGCGGTGGTCCGTACCGGCATCACCAGGTCGCTGTTCTCGCGGATCAGCTTCTGGCTGGCGGCGATGCTGTTGACGGTAGCCTGGAAGCCCTCCCAGACCGACACGGTGCAGTTGGCGGCGGTCAGCCCGCCCTTGCGCATGTCCTCGAACAGTTCGCGGTTCCATTTGGCAATGATCAGCCCGTCGATAACGATGCTGTCGGCGTGTAACTCGGCTGGGCTCATCAGGCTGTCCCCTTTATTGGCAATTCATGCGCCGAATCGTCTGCCGGCGCTTTGGACCCAGCATATGCCCAGGGCCTGTCGGAGCCGGGTGCAAAAACGACAGGGGAATTGCCGAAAGCGTCAATCCGCGACAAAGGGCGTCAAGACAGTAGGCTCCAGCACTTATCGTTGTACGACTATTCTTTGCATTCGGCATGAGACAGAATTGCCGTTTACCGTTCTCCCATCAGCTTCAGGACGCCGTAATGAAATCGATTTTCCTGGCCTTGGCCCTTGTCAGCGTGGGTGTGCATGCGGCTGAAGACACCGACAACTCGCCGTGCGATGCGGTTGCGGACGACCAGCAGACCCTGGAATGCGCCACCTACAACAAGAACACCGCCGATCAGTTGCTCAAGGACAACTTCCAGGCGCTGCTGGATCGGGTGACGTCGCAATACGCCAGCAAGAAGGCCGAGCAGACCGACATCACCGCCAGGCTGCAAAAGGCCCAGCAGCTCTGGACCCAGTCGCGCGACGCCGACTGCGCCATTGCGCCGCTGCCGGCCAAGGTCGGCAGCAAGCAGTACAACATCGACCTGAACGACTGCCTGGCGAGCAAGAGCGACGAACGCTCGGAGTTTCTCGAATCGCTGCTGCAGGAATGACGCGCATGGGCATCGACAGGTCGGTGCCCGGCCCGGGCTGGCCGTTTGCGGCCGGCGCCTTGACAAGCCCCACGACGAAACTTAACTGAAAGGCAACCACTCAAGCCCTGAACCGGCTGTACAGGCGAGTCGACCACGATAATCAGAGGATTTTCGTATGCGCTCACTCTCAGCCATTCCGCTGTATGCCCTGCTCATTTTCGTTGCCATCGTGCTGTTCATCGAGGTCGGCCGGCGCGTCGGTGCCCGCCACCTGGCCGCCGACCCCGACGGCGCACGCACCGGCGTCGGCGCCATCGAGGGCGCGGTGTTCGGCCTGCTGGCGTTGCTGATCGCCTTCACCTTCTCCGGTGCAGCCACGCGCATGGACACCCGGCGCACGCTGATCGTCGAGGAAACCAATGCCATGGGCACCGCCTGGCTGCGCCTGGACCTGCTGCCGCCGGCCAGCCAGCCGGCCCTGCGCCAGGCCTTTCGCGACTATGTGGATGCGCGCATCGCCTACTATCGGGACCTCACCGATATCGACCTGGCCAGCCGCGAGAATGCCCGGGCCAGTGCCTTGCAACAGGAGATCTGGCAGCAGGCGATCGCCGGCCTGCAACAGATGCCGACGCCGACCCTGGGCGTCAGCCTGTTGCAGGCGCTGAACGCGATGATCGACATCACCACCACCCGCAGCGTGGCCCTGGAAACCCACCCGCCACTGATCATCTACCTGATGCTGATCGCGCTGACCCAGGTCAGCGCCCTGTTCATCGGCTACGGCATGGCCGGCAGCGCCCGGCACAACTGGTTGCATATCTTCGGCTATGCGCTGGTGATGGTCTGCGTGCTCTACGTGATTCTCGACTTCGAGTTCCCGCGGTTGGGTATCATCCGGGTCGACGACTTCGACAAGATCATGCTGGATTTGCGTAGAAGCATGCATTGACCTCCCCCTGGAAGGCCCCAAACGGGCTACTAAGGATTCAAATGACTATCTGCGGTATCGAAATCAAGGGCAGCGAAGCCATCTTCGCCCTCGCCACCCTGCAGGGTACGAGCCCCGAACATGTTGCCACCCGCGTCAGGAAGATCGCCCTGGACGATGATGACGAAGCTGCCAACGTCAGGGCCTTCGCCAGCCAGTTGCGGGCGTTCGTCGAGGCCAATGGCATCACTCGCATCGCCATCAGGAAACGCAGCAAGAAAGGCGAGTTCGCCGGCGGGCCGACCACCTTCAAGATCGAGGGCATCGTGCAACTGCTGGACCACTGCGAAGTGACGCTGCTGTCGCCGCAGACACTCAATGCCCAGCACAAGAAGCACGGTTTCGATCTGCCGGGCACGCTGAACAAGTACCAGCACGAAGCCTACAAGGCGGCCTGTGCGGCGCTGCTGAAGAAGTAGCGCCGGGCACCGGCGCACCGCCGGCTCCACAGCACGCCGCTAGACCTTGAGCGCCCGCCGGTCCTCGCGCGGGCACTGGGCAAACCGGGCCCGGTAGCTGCGGGTGAAGTACGACGGCGACTCGAAGCCACTGGCGATGCTCACCTCCAGCACGCTCATGTCGGTCTGGCGCAACAACTGCCGGGCCTTTTCCAGGCGCAGGCCCAGGTAGAAGTTGCTCGGGGTGTCCTTGAGGTGGAGGCGGAACAGCCGCTCCAGCTGGCGTCGTGTCACCTTGATCGACTGCGCCAGCTCCAGCGTGCTCAGGGGCGGCTCCATGTGCTGCTCCATCTCGCCGACCACCTGCACCAGCTTCTTGTTGCTGATGCCGTAGCGCGTGGCGATCTGCATGCGCTGGTGGTCCTTGCGCGGGCGAATGCGCCCGAGCACGAACTGCTCCGACACCTGGATCGCCAGTTCCGGGCCATGGGCCTGGCCGATCAGGTCGAGCATCATGTCGATCGACGCCGTACCGCCGGCACAGGTGATCCGCCGACGGTCGATCTCGAACAGTTCCTGGGTCACTTCCAACTGTGGATAGGACTCCTTGAACGCCTCCAGTGCCTCCCAGTGCAACGTCACCCGATGGCCCTCAAGCAGGCCGGCCTCGGCCAGCACCACGCTGCCGGTGTCGATGCCGCCGAGGGTGACACCCTCGCCGTCCAGGCGGCGCAACCAGTGTTCCAGGGCCGGGGTGACGAATTTCAGCGGCTCGAAGCCGGCGACCACCAGCAGGGTCGCTCCTTTCTTCAGGGGTTCCAGTGCCGCGTCGGCGTTGACCGACATGCCGTTGCTCGCCAGCACCGCGCCGCCATCCGCGCTCAGCACGTGCCAGCGATACAGCTCGCCGCGAAAGCGATTGGCCACGCGCAGCGGTTCGATCGCCGAGATGAAGCCCATCGCCGAAAAACCTGGCATCAACAAGAAATAGAGATCCTGGGACATGGAGCGCACTCGCAAGACGGGTAGCGTTGTCGCTGTGATACGCCAGTTCGCAGGCAGGAGCAATAGCGCTGGTCGCCGCAGTGCAAGAGTCGGTCGCCGTAGGGCGTTTTCAGATCACCCAGGCTGCGTAACTTGAGCATCACCGGCGCATCAGACGCCGGAACCGACAATAACGACCTGCCGAGGATACCCGCATGAAACGACTGATCAGCCGCTGTGCACTCGCACTCACCGGCGCCGCGCTCCTGAACGCCAGCGTGATGGCCGCCGACCAGGCCTCCTGTCAGAACGTCCGCCTCGGCGTGGTCAACTGGACCGACGTGATCGCCACCAGCGCCATGAGCCAGGTGCTGCTCGAAGGCCTCGGCTACCAGGTCAAGCAGACCAGCGCCTCCCAGCAGATCATCTTCGCCGGCATCCGCGACCAGCGCCTGGACCTGTTCCTCGGCTACTGGAACCCGCTGATGACCCAGACCATCACCCCGTTCGTCGACGCCAGGCAGGTCAAGGTGCTGGCCGAGCCGAGCCTCAAGGACGCCCGCGCGACCCTGGCGGTGCCCACCTACCTGGCCGACAAGGGCCTGAAGACCTTCGCCGACATCGCCAAATTCGAGAAGGAGCTGGGCGGCAAGATCTACGGCATCGAACCCGGTTCGGGCGCCAATACCCAGATCAAGGCAATGATCGCCAAGAACCAGTTCGGCCTCGGCAAGTTCCAGCTGGTGGAGTCCAGCGAGGCCGGCATGCTCGCCGCCGTCGACCGCGCCGTGCGGCGCAAGGAGGCCGTGGTGTTCTTCGGCTGGGCGCCGCACCCGATGAACGTCAACGTGCAGATGACCTACCTCACCGGCAGCGAGGATGCCCTGGGCCCGAACGAAGGCATGGCGACGGTGTGGACCGTGACCTCGCCGACCTACGCCGAGCAGTGCCCGAACATCAACCGGCTGCTGACCAACCTGACCTTCAGCGCCGAGGACGAGAGCCGGATGATGCAACCGCTGCTCGACCACAAGGACGCCCTCGAATCGGCCCGCCAGTGGCTCAAGGACCACCCGCAGGACCAGGCCCGCTGGCTGCAGGGGGTGACCACTTTCGATGGCCGCCCGGCCGCCGGGAACCTGCAGCTGACCAGCCAGTAACCCGATGCCCATCATCCCCGCAGCCCTGTCGGCTGCGGTGTGAACCACCACGCCTGTAAGGAACCCGCACCATGAACCACGACGTCATCATCACCTGCGCACTCACCGGTGCTGGCGACACCACCGCCAAGAGCCCACACGTGCCGGTCACGCCCAAGCAGATCGCCGCAGCGGCCGTCGAGGCGGCCAAGGCCGGCGCCACGGTGGTGCACTGCCACGTCCGCAACCCCGAAACCGGCAAGTTCAGCCGCGACGTGGCGCTGTACCGCGAAGTGATGGAGCGCATCCGCGAGGCGGACGTCGACATCATCGTCAACCTCACCGCCGGCATGGGCGGCGACCTGGAAATCGGCGCCGGCGAGAACCCCATGGCGTTCGGCCCGAATACCGACCTGGTCGGCCCGCTGACCCGCCTGGCGCATGTCGAGGCCCTGCTGCCGGAAATCTGCACCCTGGACTGCGGCACCCTCAACTTCGGCGACGGCGACACCATCTACGTCTCCACCCCGGCGCAACTGCGCGCCGGCGCCAAGCGTATCCAGGAACTGGGGTGAAGGCCGAGCTGGAGATCTTCGATACCGGCCACCTGTGGTTCGCCAAGCAGATGATGAAGGAAGGCCTGCTGGACAACCCGCTGTTCCAACTGTGCCTGGGCATCCCATGGGGCGCACCGGCCGACACCACCACCATGAAGGCCATGGTCGACAA
This sequence comes from Pseudomonas sp. Tof1, assembly GCF_055390395.1. Lineage (NCBI taxonomy): Bacteria > Pseudomonadati > Pseudomonadota > Gammaproteobacteria > Pseudomonadales > Pseudomonadaceae > Pseudomonas > Pseudomonas sp. Tof1. The sequence continues at coordinate 6,457,163 of NZ_AP024344.1, forward strand.
CCTGCCGCCGGACGTGGTCTGGGCCGGCTTCGGCATCGGCCGCATGCAGATGCCGATGGCCGCGCAGGCAGTGCTGCTGGGCGGCAACGTGCGGGTCGGCCTGGAAGACAACCTGTGGCTGGACAAGGGCGTGCTGGCGACCAACGGCCAACTGGTCGAGCGGGCCACGGAAATCCTCAGCCGCCTGGGCGCCCGCGTCCTGACCCCGGCCGAGGGCCGCGCGAAGATGGGGTTGGCCAAGCGCGGCTGAGCCGCCCCGAAAGAACACCAAAAATCCTGTAGGAGTGGCCGGCCGACGCTCCTACAAGGGACCGCATTACCCACCTCCGACCATGCAGGAATTCGTCATGAGCTTTATCACTGAGATCAAAACCTTCGCTGCCCTCGGCAGCGGTGTCATCGGCAGCGGTTGGGTCGCCCGTGCCCTCGCCCACGGCCTCGACGTGATCGCCTGGGACCCGGCGCCCGGCGCCGAGGCGGCCCTGCGCAAGCGCATCGCCAACGCCTGGGGCGCCCTGGAGAAACAGGGCCTGGCGCCCGGTGCCTCCCAGGACCGCCTGCGCTTCGTCGCCACCATCGAGGAATGCGTGAAAGACGCCGACTTCATCCAGGAAAGCGCCCCGGAACGCCTGGAATTGAAACTCGAGCTGCACGCCAAGATCAGCGCCGCGGCCAAGCCCAACGCGCTGATCGGCTCCAGCACCTCGGGTCTGCTGCCCAGCGAGTTCTACGAAGGCGCCACCCACCCGGAACGCTGCGTGGTCGGCCACCCGTTCAACCCGGTGTACCTGCTGCCGCTGGTGGAAGTGGTCGGCGGCAGGCAGACCGCGCCGCAAGCCGTGCAGGCGGCGATCAAGGTCTATGAATCCCTCGGCATGCGCCCGCTGCACGTGCGCAAGGAAGTCCCAGGGTTCATCGCCGACCGCCTGCTCGAAGCGCTGTGGCGCGAGGCGCTGCACCTGGTCAACGACGGCGTTGCCAGCACCGGCGAAATCGACGACGCGATCCGCTTCGGCGCCGGGCTGCGCTGGTCGTTCATGGGCACCTTCCTGACCTACACCCTGGCCGGTGGCGATGCCGGCATGCGCCACTTCATGGCCCAGTTCGGCCCTGCCCTGCAACTGCCGTGGACCTACCTGCCGGCGCCGGAACTGACCGACAAGCTGATCGACGACGTGGTCGAGGGCACCAGCGAGCAGTTGGGCCGCCACAGCATTTCGGCGCTGGAGCGCTATCGCGATGACTGCCTGCTGGCGGTGCTGGATGCGGTAAAGAGCACCAAGGCCAAACATGGCATGAGCTTCAGCGAGTAAGTTCAGCGGGGCCGGGGGCGCTTTCGCGGGCGAGCCCGCGAAAGCGCCCGCCCTGACGACACCCACTGCGATCCATTCACATTCGGGAGCCTGCACATGCCCCACCTCACCACCTACACCACCACCGTCATTCCCGACTGGGTCGACTACAACGGCCACCTGCGTGACGCCTTCTACCTGCTGATCTTCAGCTACGCCACCGATGCCCTGATGGACCGCCTGGGCCTGGACAGCGACAACCGCGAAGCCACCGGCAGTTCGCTGTTCACCCTGGAACTGCACCTGAACTACCTGCACGAGGTGAAACTCGGCGCCCAGGTCGAGGTGCACACCCGGATCATCGCCCACGACGCCAAGCGCCTGCACCTCTACCACAGCCTGCACCTGGTGGGCGGCGACAAGGAACTGGCCGGCAACGAACAGATGCTGCTCCACGTCGACCTCGCCGGCCCGCGCTCGGCGCCGTTCAGCGAAGCCGTGCTGGAACGCCTGCAAGCCCTGCTCGAAGAACAGAGCGAACTGCCAATGCCCGAGTACATCGGCCGGGTGATCGCACTGCCTGGCAAGAGATAACCACACAACGAAAAGGAGCTCGCCGTGAACACCGCCGCCGCTTTTGCCGACTACCGCCGTTATCCGCTGATCAGTGCCCTGACCGCCGTGCAAACGCTGGCGGACCAGGTCCGGGTGAGCTGGGCCGATGGCCGGGTCAGCCCCTTCCATCACCCATGGCTGCGGGACAACTGCCCGTGCCCGCAGTGCGTGTACACGGTGACCCGCGAGCAGGTGCTGGAGATCGTCGACGTGCCCGAGGATCTGGCCCCCGCCGCAGCGCGCATCGACGACACCGGCTGCCTGTGTATCGACTGGCAGGACGGCCATGCCAGCCGCTTCGATCCGGGCTGGCTGCGGGCCCACGCCTACGATGACGCCTCACGTGCCGAGCGCCAGGCCGGCAAGCCGAAAAGCCGCCTGTGGGACAGCAGCCTGGAACTGCCGGTATTCGACTACGCCGAACTCAAGGCCGACCCGCAGGCACTGCTGCAATGGCTGCTGGCGCTGCGCGACATCGGCCTGACCCAGGTCCGTGGCGTGCCCACCGAACCCGGCTCGCTGGCGGAGGTGGCGAAACTGATCGCGTTCATCCGCCAGACCAACTTCGGCGTGCTGTTCAACGTGCAGTCCAAGGCCGATGCCGACAGCAACGCCTACACCGCCTTCAACCTGCCGCTGCACACCGACCTGCCGACCCGCGAGCTGCAACCGGGGCTGCAGTTCCTGCATTGCCTGGTCAACGAGGCCAAGGGCGGCGAGAGCCTCTTCGTCGACGGTTTCGCCATTGCCGAAGCGTTGCGCCGCGAAGATCCGGCGGCGTTCCAGGCACTGAGCGAGATACCCGTGGAGTTTCGCAACAAGGACCGTCACAGCGACTATCGCTGCCTGGCACCGGTGATCGCGCTGGACGGTCTCGGCCAGGTCAGCGAGGTGCGCATGGCGAACTTCCTGCGCGGGCCGTTCGATGCGCCGATGGCGCAAATGCCGGTGTTGTACCGGGCCTATCGGCGCTTTATCGCCATGACCCGCGAAGCACGCTTCCAGGTACAGCGCCGGCTCAACCCGGGCGAGCTGTGGTGCTTCGACAACCGCCGCACGCTGCACGCACGCCATGCCTTCGACCCGGCCAGCGGGGCGCGGCATTTCCAGGGCTGCTACATCGACCGGGATGAACTGCTGTCGCGCATCCTGGTGCTGCAGCGCTGACCGGCCTGGCGCATTCGCGGGCAAGCCCGGCTCCTACGGGGCGGTGTCGTGCACAGCATTCATGTACGACACAGGCCTTGTAGGAGCTGGGCTTGCCCGCGAAGAACGATAACGCGGCGTAATGACAGGACAGGCAAAAAAAACCCCGATCAAGCCGTGACAGGATCGGGGTGAGAGAGTGTCTTCAGCAGTGGCGTCGAGAAGGTGACCAAACCGTCGACTGGCCTAGCTGGAAATCAGTTTGCGCCTTCACCCGGGCCCCGACTTTGCCGAAAACGACATGTTCATAGGCATCTATGACATCGCGACAATCTGTCCTTGCCGACACTCCCATGCCCTACCAGAATCGAGTCACGAACAGCCCTGAATAGGAAAAGCGCCATGATGTACGCAGATCTGATTGACCAGGAAGACCTGTTGGGCCAGCTCAAGTCCCTCGGCCTGCAAGTACCCACCGGCGCCACCGCCGAACAGGCATGCGAACATGCGGTACGCGGCCTGGACGATGCCCGCGCCTACGCGCTACGCAAGATGGTCAAGGAAATGTACACCAGCAGCGCGACGATCCTGCCGGCCGTGCGCCAGGCCATCGACAAGCAGTTGCTGCCGGCCCTGGCCGAATACCAGCAGCAAAAACGCGCCTGATCCCCAGCCGTTGCCCAGAGCAATGGCCGCCCACCGTCGGTGGGCGCAGGCAGGAACGGCGGCCCCAGACGACAGCGCCCCCGGTTTCGGGAAAACCGGGGGCGTGGTGTCTTTCAGCAAGCGTCCCTTATCACGCGCCTAGTGGCCTGTACGGTTAATTCGAATACTCAAACCCCTGGCCCTGGACTTGAGTGTGCGAATTAGCCACACAGGCCACTAGAGACGCACACTGGCGAAGGTCGACTCGTTGCGGGCCTGGCTCAGGGCCGACATCGGCCCGGACAGCGGCGCCAGGACCATGGCCTGCGGAATCGGCATCATCGCCACCTGCTGGGCGGTGTTGGAGCCGACGCGCTCATCGCGTGGCGGAATGCCGAAGTACTCGCGGTAGCACTTGGAGAAGTGCGGCGTGGAAACGAAGCCGCAGACCGAAGCCACCTCGATGATCGACATCGGCGTCTGCTTGAGCAACTGCCGCGCACGGATCAGCCGCAGCTTGAGGTAGTAGCGCGACGGCGAGCAGTGCAGGTATTTCTGGAACAGCCGCTCCAGTTGTCGACGCGACACGGAGACGTAGACCGCCAGCTCGTCGAGGTCGATCGGCTCCTCCAGGTTGGCTTCCATCAGCGCGACGATTTCCTGCAGCTTCGGCTGGTTGGTGCCGAGCATGTGCTTGAGTGGCACGCGCTGGTGGTCCTGCTCGTTGCGGATGCGCTCGTAGACGAACATCTCGGAAATCGCCGCCGACAGTTCGCGACCGTGATCACGGCTGATCAGGTGCAGCATCATGTCCAGTGGCGCGGTGCCACCGGAGCTGGTGAAGCGATTGCGGTCAAGGGTGAACAGACGGGTGCTCATGGCCACCCGCGGGAAGGCCTCCTGCATCGCCGCCAGACATTCCCAGTGCACGCTGCAATCGAAGCCGTCGAGCAGGCCGGCACAGGCCAGCGCCCAGCTGCCGGTGCACACCGCACCCAGGCGGCGGGACTGGCGCGCCTGGCCCTGCAGCCAGGAGACGTGTTCGCGGGTCACCGTGCGCTGGATGCCGATGCCGCCGCAGACGATCACGGTGTCCATCGCCGGGGCTTTGTGCATGGCCGCGTCAGGCGTGATCTGCAAGCCGTCGCTGGCCCAGACCTGCCCACCGTCGACGCTCAGGGTAGTCCAGCGATACAGCTCGCGACCGGACAACTGGTTGGCCATGCGTAGCGGCTCGACCGCGGAGGCCAGGGAAATGAGCGTGAAATTGTCCAGCAGCAGGAAGCCGATGGACTGAGGCGCACGGTTCTGAGGCTGAGCCCCGGAGTTGAACGACGTCATCGCGATATCTCCTCACACAAAGCGGGTTATGGCCTCAGGCGGAGGCTCTTGTTGTATGGCTCTTGTTCCCTGTGGGAAAAGGCGCTTTGTGATGACAGAGCAATTGCCATGCCGAAACTTGAATGCGTATTCAATAACTCCTGAAAACGACATGGCGGCCTGTCTGTAGAGCCCTTGCCGCACGTACGGGTTATGGCCTGGGAAACTGGCGTAGACGGCGTGCCCCGGGGATTTGAGCAGATCGGTAGCACTTGTGTTTCGGGCGAAGTGAGCGCTGCGCGCGAGTGTCACCGCAAGCACGCTGGAGGGTATCTGAGAAGCGTTGCCGACAAGGCGGGCGGCAACGGCCCAGTTATCTGTTTGCGACGCGCCAAAAGGTGGCGCGGGCGGCGAGGAGTGGGCGATTAGTGCACAGTTTCAGTCTTTGGAGAGTCGACTGGCGCTTTCGCGGATGAATCCGGCTCCCACAAGAGGGCGGCGAGCACAGACATTATGAACGCCACAAACCTGTGGGAGCCGGATTCATCCGCGAACCGGCACAGCGCCAAAGGATCAGCACTCCACCGCACTGACCGCCAACCCGCCGCGCGAAGTCTCCTTGTACTTGTCATGCATGTCGGCCCCGGTATCACGCATGGTGCGGATCACCCGGTCGAGGGAAATGAAATGCTGGCCGTCGCCACGCAGGGCCATCTGCGCGGCGTTGATCGCCTTCACCGCGGCAATCGCGTTGCGCTCGATACAGGGCACCTGCACCAGGCCGCCGACCGGATCGCACGTCAGCCCGAGGTTGTGCTCCAGGCCGATCTCCGCGGCGTTGCACAATTGCTCCGGGGTCGCGCCGAGCACCTCGGCCAGACCCGCCGCCGCCATCGCGCAGGCCGAACCGACCTCGCCCTGGCAGCCGACTTCGGCACCGGAGATCGAAGCATTCTTCTTGCACAGGATGCCGACCGCCGCCGCCCCCAGGAAGAAGTCGACGACATTGGCGTCGGTCACCGCCTCGCTGAATTTCATGAAGTAGTGCAACACCGCCGGGATGATCCCCGCCGCGCCGTTGGTCGGCGCCGTGACCATGCGCCCGCCGGCGGCGTTCTCTTCGTTGACGGCCAGGGCGAACAGGTTGACCCACTCCATCGCACTCAGGGTCGAGCCGATCACGTTCGGCTTGTTCAACTCCTGCAGGCTGCGGTGCAGCTTGGCCGCCCGCCGCCGCACGTTCAGCCCGCCCGGCAGGATGCCCTCGTGCTGCAGGCCGTGCTCGACGCACTCCTGCATCGCCCGCCAGAGTTTCATCAGGCCGCTGCGGATCTCGTCTTCCGAGCGCCAGACCCGCTCGTTGGCCATCATCAGTTCGGCCACGCGCAGGTTGTGCTTGCGACACAGTTCGAGCAGTTCCACCGCACTGGAGAAGTCATAGGGCAGCACGGTGCTGTCCATGTCCGCCACGCCGCTGGAGGCCTGCGCCTCGTCGACGACGAAACCGCCGCCGACCGAATAGTAGGTGTCGCGGTGCAGCTCGCCATCCTCGCCGAAAACCACCAGGGTCATGGCGTTGGGGTGGAACGGCAGGTTCTCGTCGAGCAGGCGCATGTCCCGCGACCAGATAAAAGGTACCGGCAGGCGGTTGTCGAGCAGCAGCGTGTCGGTTTCACGCAAGGTGGCGATGCGCAAGCCGATCTGCGACGGATCGATCGCGTCCGGCCATTCGCCCATCAGTCCCATGATCACCGCAGTGTCGCTGCCGTGACCGATGCCGGTGGCCGACAGCGAACCATAGAGCTGCACCTCGACCCGCCGGACCTGCTCCAGCAGGTCGCGCCCGCGCAATGCCTGCACGAACAACGCCGCCGCCCGCATGGGCCCCACGGTGTGGGAACTGGAAGGCCCGATGCCGATCTTGAACAGGTCAAACACACTGATTGCCATGACTGCGAAGTCCTCTGGATACGGGAGCCGGGCGGCCAGGCGCCCGGTGGCGGGGCTGCTACGCTGAAGTCGCGATCCGCCGGGATGAAAACATCATCAGCCTTTTGGATCGGTGCTCGTCGTCTCGTACCGACGCAATCTTGTCCATCAACGCCAGACGCCGCCGACAGGCTTTTTTCGCGGTTTTTTTGCGTCCAGGAGACGGAAAAATTCGACGAAAAGTCTGTAAGCGACCTCATCGACACTGGATGCGACCCCCCCTGTACTGGATACGACGCACCCCGTAGGCGACATTTTCAGGCTGGTACATGATCAATCCCGACTCGATTGCAAGGCACCGGGGGTAGAGCTGTCCTCGACGCCTCCAACCGCAACAGAACAATTAAGCGCAATCGTCCCTTTGGACACTGCCAAGAAAAAAACTGATAGGAGTCTACCCCGATGAAAGGTTCCCCCTCGTTGTTGTTGGCCGCCATGCTGAGTCTCCCCCTGCTGGCCCAGGCCGCAGAACCGGCACAATGCAGCACCGTGAACTTCTCGGATGTCGGTTGGACCGACATCACCGCCACCACCGCCACCACCAGCGTCGTGCTCGAAGCCCTCGGCTACAAGACCAAGACCACCATGATCTCGGTGCCGGTGACCTACAAGTCCCTGGCCGACGGCAAGAACATGGACGTGTTCCTCGGCAACTGGATGCCGACCATGGAAAACGACATCAAGGCCTACCGCGACGCCGGCACCGTCGACACCGTGCGCACCAACCTCAAGGGCGCCAAGTACACCCTCGCCGTGCCCCAGGCCCTGTATGACAAGGGCCTGCACGACTTCGCCGACATCGCCAAGTTCAAGAAGGAACTGGACGGCAAGATCTACGGCATCGAGCCGGGCAACGACGGCAACCGCCTGATCCAGAGCATGATCGACAAGAACGCCTTCGGCCTGAAGGACGCCGGCTTCAAGGTGGTCGAGTCCAGCGAGGCCGGCATGCTCTCGCAGGTCGATCGCGCGCAGAAGCGCGACACCGCCGTGGTCTTCCTCGGCTGGGCGCCGCATCCGATGAACAAGCGCTTCAAGATCCAGTACCTGACTGGCGGCGACGACTATTTCGGTCCGGACTTCGGTGCCGCCACCGTCCTGACCAACACCCGCAAGGGCTACGTACAGGAATGCAGCAACGTCGGCCAGTTGCTGAAGAACCTGGAGTTCACCGTCGACATGGAAAGCTCGCTGATGGGCAACATCCTCGACGACAAGATGAAACCCGAAGCTGCGGCCAAGGCCTGGCTGCAGAAGAACCCACAGGTACTCGATACCTGGCTGGCTGGCGTGACCACCATTGACGGAAAACCCGGCCTGGAAGCCGTGAAAGCCAAGCTCGCGCAATAACCGCCGACACCGGGCGGGGTCGCCCGCCCGGACCGGCATTTATTTCCCTGCATGTGGACGTTCGATACCATGCTGACTGAACAGAAAATCCCCCTGGGCCAGTACATCGCCGCCTTCGTGGAATGGTTGACCAAACACGGTGCCAACTATTTCGATGCGATCGCTTCGACACTGGAAACGATGATCCATGGCGTCACGTTCGCGCTGGCCTGGTTCAACCCACTGGCACTGATCGCGCTGATCGCGCTGATCGCCCACCTGATCCAGCGCAAATGGGGCCTGACCGCCTTCGTCGTTGCTTCCTTTCTGCTGATCCTCAACCTGGGGTACTGGCAGGAAACCATGGAAACCCTCGCCCAGGTGATGTTCGCCACCCTGGTCTGCGTGGTCATCGGTGTGCCGCTGGGCATCGTCGCCGCACACAAGCCGGTGTTCTATACTTTGATGCGTCCGGTCCTGGATCTGATGCAGACGGTACCGACCTTCGTGTACCTGATCCCTACCCTGACCCTGTTCGGCCTGGGCGTGGTTCCCGGGCTGATTTCCACCGTGGTGTTCGCGATCGCCGCGCCGATCCGCCTCACCTACCTGGGCATCCAGGACGTACCGCAGGAACTGATGGACGCCGGCAAGGCCTTCGGCTGCTCGCGCCGCCAGTTGCTCGCCCGAATTGAACTGCCCCATGCCATGCCGAGCATCGCCGCCGGCATCACCCAGTGCATCATGCTGTCGCTGTCGATGGTGGTGATCGCCGCGCTGGTAGGTGCCGATGGTCTGGGCAAACCCGTGGTCAACGCACTGAACACCGCTGATATCGCCCTGGGCTTCGAAGCCGGCCTGGCGATCGTATTGCTGGCAATCATGCTCGACCGTATCTGCAAACAACCCGACGCACAGGTCAAGGGGACGCATGAGCATCATTCGCTTCGACAAGGTAGACGTTATCTTCTCCAAGAACCCGCGCGAGGCGCTCGCGTTGCTGGACAAGGGCCTCAAGCGGGAAGAAATCCTCAAGAAGACCGGTCAGATCGTCGGCGTCGAGAATGCCAGCCTGGAAATCGAGAAGGGCGAGATCTGTGTGCTGATGGGCCTCTCCGGTTCCGGCAAATCCAGCCTGCTGCGCTGCATCAACGGTCTGAACACCGTCAGCCGCGGCCAACTGTTCGTCGAGCATGAAGGTCGGCAGATCGATATCGCCTCCTGCACGCCCGCCGAACTGAAGATGATGCGCACCAAGCGCATCGCCATGGTGTTCCAGAAATTCGCCCTGATGCCCTGGCTGACGGTGCGCGAAAACATCAGCTTCGGCCTGGAGATGCAGGGTCGTCCGGAAAAGGAACGACGCAAGCTGGTGGACGAGAAGCTCGAACTGGTGGGCCTGGCGCAATGGCGCAACAAGAAGCCCGATGAACTCTCCGGCGGCATGCAGCAGCGGGTCGGCCTGGCCCGCGCGCTGGCGATGGACGCCGATATCCTGTTGATGGACGAACCGTTCTCGGCCCTCGACCCGCTGATTCGCCAGGGCCTGCAGGACGAACTGCTGACCCTGCAGAACAAGCTGGCGAAAACCATCGTGTTCGTCAGCCACGACCTCGACGAAGCGCTGAAGCTCGGTAGCCGTATCGCGATCATGAAGGACGGCCGGATCATCCAATACAGCAAGCCCGAGGACATCGTGCTCAATCCGGCGGACGACTATGTGCGCACCTTCGTCGCCCATACCAACCCGCTCAACGTACTCTGCGGCCGAAGCCTCATGCGCAGCCTGGACAACTGCAAGCGCGTCAACGGCTCGGTGTGCATCGATCCGGGCGGCGACTCGTGGATCGACCTGGCCGAAGGCAACACGGTCAAGGGCGCCCGCCAGAACGGTTCCAGCCTGAACCTGCAGAGCTGGGTCCAGGGCCAGGCAGTGGAAACCCTGGGTCGCAGCCCGACCCTGGTGGACTCCAACATCGGCATGCGCGATGCCCTGCAGATCCGTTACCAGACCGGCAACAAGCTGGTGCTGCACGACAACAACAGGGTGGTGGGGATTCTTGGCGACAGCGAGCTGTATCACGCGTTGCTGGGCAAGAACCTGGGCTAAGCCAGATGCAGGAACGCCGCGAGACTCTCGCGGCGTTCCTGTTTGTGAAGCACCCAAATGATCCCACACCGTACTGCTGTAATCCCCACGTACTGTAGCCGGGCTTGCCCGCGAAAGCGACCTTCAGGGCAACGCAGGACTCAAGGACCCATTCGCGGGCAAGCCCGGCTCCTGCAGTACGTGGTACCAGGCAGAGGGGGCTGGTGTCAGGCAGGGAGGGGCTGGTACCAGGCCCAGAGATGTTGGGCGCCAGGCCGTGGGGCGCGTGGGCATCAGGCCTGAGGGCCGTGATCTGCCGATGATGAGCGGTGTTGGGCGGTGCAACGACTGTACCGCCCAACCAACCTTCAGCTGTAGACCCGGCCCAGGAGCTGCCGATGGCTTTCAAACTGATCGAGCACATCACGGGTGATCTGCTCCTGGGTGAAGCCCATCAGGTCGTATTCCTGGCTGCCGTTGTGCAGGTACACCTCGGCGCGGTAGTAACGGGTCCGCACTTCGCTCTCACCGCCCTCGGCCTGGGCCGATTCGCTCGGTGCCGCCAGGTAGCCGTCCAGGCTCACTTCATAGACGAAGGGATTGCCCTCCTCCATTTCCACCCGCAGGCCGATCAGGCTCTTGGACTTGCCCAGTTGCGTCTGCACCGTCAGGCCCAGGTTACGCAGTTGCGCCGCCGCCTCTTCCAGGGCCGGTGTAACCTGCTTGTCCATGTAGCGCTGGACGATCGCCTGGGTCGGCTGCAGGTCCAGCTGACTCAGGCGCTCGCTGAAACCGCGACGGCCGCGGGCCGCCAGCTCGGCCTGCTCGTCTTCGATCTGCACGTCCTGGCGCATCGCCTTGTGCAGGCCGAACATGAAGAACACCAGCACCACCGAGAACGGCAGGCCGGCCAGCACCACCATGGTCTGCATGGCTTCGAAGTTGCCGGCGAACAACAGCCCGACGGTCACCAGGGTGATCACCACCGACCAGAAGATCCGCAGCCAGTGCGGCGCGTCCTCGTCGACCTGGCCGCCCTTGCACGACAGGTTGGCCATCATCACCGCACCGGAGTCCGCCGGGGTCAGGAACAGCACGAAACCGACGAAGATCGACACACCGATCACCACCTTGGCCGCCGGGTAGAAGTCCAGCAACTGGTAGATCGCCATCGATGGCTGTTCCAGGGCGGTCTTGCCCAGTTCCGCAGCGCCGTGGTTCATCACCAGATCCAGCGCCGAGTTGCCGAAGATCGACAGCCAGGCCAGGGTGAAGCCCAGCGGGATCAGCAGCACGCCCGCCACCAGTTCACGCACGGTACGACCACGGGAAATACGCGCGATGAACATGCCGACGAAGGGTGCCCAGGAGATCCACCAGGCCCAGTAGAACAGGGTCCACAGGCCCAGCCAGCGGTCGGACTTCTCGGCGTTGTTTTCGTAGACGTAGAGGTCGAAGGTCTTGAGCACCACGCCGTTGAGGTAGTCACCGATGTTCTGCACGAAGCCGTTGAGCAGATGCAGGGTCGGGCCGAACAGCAGCACGAAGATCAGCAGGCCGCTGAACAGCACGATGTTCAGGTTGGACAGGCGGCGAATGCCGTTTTCCACACCCGACACGGCGGCGATGGTCGCCACGGTGCTCATGACGATGATCACGATCAGCAGGTTGGTGTTGCTGTGCTGCATGCCGAAGAGGTTTTCCAGGCCGGAAGACACCTGCATCGCGCCGATGCCCAGGTTGGTCACCAGCCCCAGCAGGGTGACGAACATGCCGAAGCCGTCCACCGCGTGCCCGGCCGCGCCCTTGACCCAGCGCTCGCCCGCCAGCGGGTACAGCGCCGAACGCAGGGCCAGCGGCTGGTTGTGCCGGTAGGCGAAGTACGCCACCGCCAGGCCGACCAGGGCATAGATCGCCCAGCCGTGCAGGCCCCAGTGCAGGAACGTCAGTTGCAGCGCCTGGCGTGCGACCTCGTTGCTGCCGGGCGTGCCCTCGGGCGGGTTGAAGAAGTGGTCCAGCGGCTCGGAAGCACCGAAGTACAGCAGCGAGATACCGATCCCCGAGGAGAACAGCATGCCTGCCCAGGCGCCGTAGCTGAAGTCCGGGGTGTCCTGTCTGGAGCCCAGTTTCAGCTTGCCGTAGGAGGAGAACGCCAGCCCGATGACGAACACCAGGTAGGCGGCGATCACCAGCATGTAGTACCAGCCGAAGCTGCGCGACAGCCAGGCCTGGGCGACGCCGAGCATTTTGCCGGCCTCTTGCGGGGCGATGATCAGGATGGCGGTCAGCAGCAGTATCAACGCGGTCGAGGTGTAGAACACCCAACCGTTGACCCGCACCTTTTCGGCGGGAGTTTTTATAAGAGAGGCAGAACTCATTGCACAGATGCTCCAGGCAGTGCGAGAGAAAGACACAAGGCAACACGGCACCCGGCCAATCGGTTTGGTGGCAGCCGACCGGCGGGTGATATAAAGACACCCCGAAAAAATTCGAACTTGCGTGGATTGCGCCTGAACCGGTGCGCCAGGACCTTATGCAAGACGTTACCGTGCTGCCGGGTGCCTTTCGTGCCTGTTCGCAATGTCCGTCCTGGCCTGCGCAGAGTGTCTACCCCGCAGGTTCGGCGTTTTTTCGGAGGTCGTTTTTCCGTCAACCGCACGTAGGAAAGACCTGTAGGCAGCGACGATTTGTCGCAGATCTTATTCTTTGTTGATTGAACGTTCAATCAAAACAAAATAGACTGGCCCCATGCCGGTAGCCGTGACACGTCTGCCGGAGGGCCTAAGGAGAGCTGCACGATGCCCAAGGTCGGTATGCAACCCATACGCCGCCAGCAATTGATCGAAGCCACCCTGCTGGCGGTCGATCAGGTCGGAATGGGGGACGCCAGCATTGCGCTGATTGCCCGTCTGGCCGGTGTCTCGAATGGCATCATCAGTCATTACTTTCAGGACAAGAACGGCCTGATCGCTGCCACGATGCAGTACCTGATGAATGTCCTGAGCGAGAGTGTCGCCACGCGCCGCCAGGCGCTGGCAGATGGCAGCCCGCGGGCGCATCTGCAGGTGATCATCGAAGGCAACTTCGACGCCAGCCAGGTCAACGGCCCTGCAATGAAAACCTGGCTGGCCTTCTGGGCCGCCAGCATGCACCACCCGTCGTTGCACAGGTTGCAGCGGATCAACGATCTGCGCCTGTACTCCAACCTGTGTTACCAGTTCCGCCGCGTCCTGCCGGTTGCCACGGCACGCAGCGCGGCAAGGGGGCTGGCAGCGTTGATCGACGGTTTGTGGTTGCGCGGCGCGTTGTCGGGAGACGCTTTCGACACCGCGCAGGCGCAACGGATCGCTTACGAATACATGGATTTGCAACTGGCGAAGCAGGAGCGCTAGAGCACAGAGAACCGCTCGGCCCCTGAACGGCTGTCGCCCGGCGTTGTCACGATCTTGTGGCGCGCACGACGGTCAACGTCAACCACTCATGCACTTGCGAGGACACTATGGCCCGTTTCGAACTGCAAAAACTCTACATTGACGGCGGCTACACCGACGCGGGCAGCGATGCCACGTTCGATGCCATCAACCCGGCTAACGGTGAAGTTCTCGCCAAAGTGCAGCGTGCGACCAAGGACGACGTCGAACGCGCCGTGGTCAGCGCCGAGAAGGGCCAGAAGATCTGGGCCGCCATGACCGCCATGGAGCGTTCGCGCATCCTGCGTCGCGCCGTGGAAATCCTCCGTGAGCGCAACGACGAACTGGCCGTGCTGGAAACCCTCGACACCGGCAAGGCCTACTCCGAAACCCGCTATGTCGACATCGTCACCGGTGCCGACGTGCTCGAATACTACGCGGGCCTGGTGCCGGCGATCGAAGGCGAGCAGATTCCGCTGCGCACCACCTCGTTCGTCTACACCCGCCGCGAGCCGCTGGGCGTGGTCGCCGGTATCGGCGCGTGGAACTACCCGATCCAGATCGCCCTGTGGAAATCCGCCCCGGCCCTGGCCGCCGGCAACGCGATGATCTTCAAGCCGAGCGAAGTCACTTCGCTGACCACCCTGAAGCTGGCCGAGATCTACACCGAGGCCGGCCTGCCGGCTGGCGTGTTCAACGTCCTGACCGGCAGCGGCCGTGAAGTCGGCACTTGGCTGACCGAGCACCCGCGCATCGAGAAGGTCTCCTTCACCGGCGGCACCGACACCGGCAAGAAGGTCATGGCCAGCGCCTCGAGCTCGTCGCTCAAGGACGTGACCATGGAACTGGGCGGCAAGTCGCCACTGATCATCTTCGACGACGCCGACCTGGATCGCGCCGCCGACACCGCGATGATGGCCAACTTCTACAGCTCCGGCCAGGTCTGCACCAACGGCACCCGCGTATTCGTGCCGAGCCACCTGAAAGCCGCCTTCGAAGCCAAGATCGTCGAGCGCGTGGCGCGCATCCGCGTCGGCAACCCGGAAGACGAGAACACCAACTTCGGTCCGCTGGTCAGCTTCGCCCACATGGAAAGCGTGCTGGGCTACATCGCCAAGGGCAAGGAAGAAGGTGCCCGCCTGCTGTGCGGCGGCGAGCGCCTGGGTGGCGAATTCGCCAACGGCGCCTATGTCGCACCGACCGTGTTCACCGACTGCACCGACGACATGACCATCGTCCGTGAGGAAATCTTCGGCCCGGTGATGAGCATCCTCACCTACGAGACCGAGGAAGAAGTGATCCGTCGCGCCAACGACACCGACTTCGGCCTGGCCGCCGGCCTGGTAACCCGTGACCTGAACCGCGCCCACCGCGTGATCCACCAGCTCGAAGCCGGCATCTGCTGGATCAACGCCTGGGGCGAGTCCGACGCGAAGATGCCGGTCGGCGGCTACAAGCAGTCGGGTGTCGGCCGTGAGAACGGTATCAGCTCGCTGAACAACTTCACTCGCATCAAATCGGTACAGGTCGAACTGGGCGACTACGTCTCGGTGTTCTGACCCCGAGCCCTGTATTGCCCGCGAGGCCGTTTTCGCGGGCAAGCCCCGCTCCTACAGGGTCCCGGCGTACTCCTGTCATGTGTACGCCCCCTGCAGGAGCGTGGCTCGCCCGCGAACGAGTGCAACGCACTCGCCATGGCCTGCCCCGACCCACTTCAAGAGAGGGAGTGCATTTCATGTCCCAAGAATACGATTACATCATCGTCGGTGCCGGCTCGGCCGGTAACACCCTGGCCACCCGCCTGACCGAAGACGCAGGCGTCACCGTGCTGCTGCTCGAAGCCGGCGGCCCCGACTACCGCTTCGACTTCCGCACCCAGATGCCCGCCGCCCTGGCCTTCCCGCTGCAGGGCCGGCGCTACAACTGGGCCTACGAGACCGACCCGGAGCCGCACATGGACGGCCGCCGCATGGAATGTGGCCGCGGCAAGGGTCTGGGCGGTTCCTCGCTGATCAACGGCATGTGCTACATCCGCGGCAACGCCATGGACTACGACGGCTGGGCCAAGCTGCCAGGCCTGGAAGACTGGAGCTACCTGGACTGCCTGCCGTATTTCCGCAAGGCGGAAACCCGTGACATCGGCCCCAACGACTACCACGGCGGCGAAGGCCCGGTGCGGGTGACCACGCCCAAGGCCGGCAACAATCCGCTGTTCCACGCCATGGTCGAGGCCGGCGTGCAGGCCGGCTACCCGCGCACTGAAGACCTCAACGGCTACCAGCAGGAAGGCTTCGGTCCGATGGACCGTACCGTGACGCCGAACGGCCGTCGCTCCAGCACCGCCCGCGGCTACCTGGATATCGCCAAGAAGCGTTCGACCCTGACCATCGTCACCCACGCCCTGACCGACAAGGTGCTGTTCGAAGGCAAGCGTGCCATCGGTGTGCGTTACCTGGTGGGTTCGGCCGAAGAGCGCGTCGAAGCCCGTGCGCGCAAGGAAGTCATTGTCTGCAGCGGCGCGATCGCCTCGCCCCAACTGCTGCAGCGTTCCGGCGTCGGCCCGCGCAAGCTGCTCGAAAGCCTGGACATCCCGGTGGTGCATGACCTGCCGGGCGTCGGCGAGAACCTGCAGGACCACCTCGAGCTGTACCTGCAGTACGCCTGCACGCAGCCGGTGTCGCTGTACCCCTCGCTGCTGTGGTGGAACCAGCCGGCCATCGGTGCCGAGTGGCTGTTCAATGGCACCGGCATCGGCGCCAGCAACCAGTTCGAGGCCGGCGGTTTCATTCGCACCCGTCCGGAATTCGAATGGCCGAACATCCAGTACCACTTCCTGCCGGTCGCCATCAACTACAACGGCAGCAACGGCGTGAAGGAACACGGCTTCCAGGCGCACATGGGCTCGATGCGTTCGCCGAGCCGTGGCCGCGTGCAGCTCAAGTCCAAGGACCCGCGCCAGCACCCGAGCATCCTGTTCAACTACATGGCCACCGAGCAGGACTGGCAGGAATTCCGCGACGGCATCCGCCTGACGCGCGAGATCATGGCGCAGCCGGCACTGGACGCCTACCGTGGCCGCGAGCTGAGCCCGGGGATCGAGGTGCAGACCGACGAGGAACTCGACAAGTTCATCCGCGAACACGCCGAGACCGCGTTCCACCCGTCCTGCTCGTGCAAGATGGGCACCGACGAAATGGCGGTGGTCGACGGCCAGGGCCGCGTGCATGGCATGCAGGGCCTGCGGGTGGTCGACGCGTCGATCATGCCGATCATCACCACCGGCAACCTGAACGCGCCGACGATCATGATCGCCGAAAAAATCGCCGACAAGATCCGTGGCCGCCAGCCACTGCCGCGCAGCACGGCTCCCTATTACGTCGCGGGCGAGGCACCGGTGCGTGGCAAGCCGCTGCGTGAAGTGAGCCATCCCGCGAAGTAAGTGGCGCCTTGATCATTCCCACGCTCTGCGTGGGAATGCCTCCCTGGACGCCCGGCATCCGCTCTTGTGACGCAGAGCGTCACGGGCTGGGTTCCCACGCCAGAGCGTGGGAACCATCATGCCCTCTGCCATCAGATCTCTCCCCGACATTTTGTTTCTCCGACTGGATTGCGCGCGCCTGACGCCGCACTATGACGGTACTGGCGCCAAGCGCCCCTCACCGACATTTCCAGGGAGGTGTCCTCATGTTCGATTTCCACCCCCAGCTCAAGCAGCACTTCGCCGCCTTGCGCACCGGGGCCGAATTCTTTTCGCTGCGCTACGTGCGCCAGACCGGCCAATACCTGTCGGTGCGCAAGAACGTTCCGGAGCCCCCCAGCCTGAGCCGTGACGAAGGCGCGATGCTGACCGTACGGGTCAATGGTGTCGAAGCTTATGCCGCCACCAACGATCTCTCCCGCCAGGGCCTGCAGGCCGCGCTGCAACGGGCCGAGGACCAGGCGCGGCTGATCGGCGCCCGTGCCCTGCTCGACCTGCGCCAGCAGGCCGTATCCAGCGAGCGTGGCGACTACCGTTCGCCGCAGCTCGACCAGGCGTTCCCGTCGCTGAGCGACTGCTACGACCTGCTCGCCGCCGAGTCCGCGGCCGTGCCCCGGGACGAGCGCCTGGTGAACTGGGAAGTCAGCCTCGGCGTGAACCACGTCGAGCAGATCTACCTCAACAGCGCCGGCGCCGAACTGCGCCAGGCCCAGCGTTTCGTCTTTCCGGGTCTGAGCGTCACCGCCTTCGACGGCATGGACAGCCAGACCCGCACCCTCGGCCGCGAGAACTTCGGCCAGCAGGGTGGCGCCGAGGTGCTCGGCCGTTCGGGGCTGATCGGCGCCGGCGCACGGGTCGCCGACCAGGCCCTGCAACTGCTGCTGGCCCCCAACACGCCATCCGGCCCGCGTGACCTGCTGCTGACCCCGGACCAGATGATCCTGCAGATCCACGAGTCCATCGGCCACCCGCTGGAACTGGACCGCATCCTCGGCGACGAGCGCAACTACGCCGGCACCAGCTTCGTCCGGGCCAGCGACTTCGGCCACCTGCAATACGGTTCCAGCCTGCTCAACGTGACCTTCGACCCGGAGATTCCCGAGCAGTTGGCCAGCTATGCCCATGACGACGACGGCAGCGCCGCCCGCAAGCAGTTCCTGATCCGCGAAGGCCTGCTGCTGCGGCCGCTGGGTGGCGCACTGTCGCAGTTCCGCGCCAACCTCGATGGCGTCGCCAACAGCCGCGCCTGCAGCTGGAACCGGCCACCGATCGATCGCATGGCGAACCTCAACATCGAGCCGGGCGACCGCTCGTTCGAGCAACTGGTCGGCGGTATCGAGCACGGCATCCTGATGTCGACCAACCGTTCGTGGTCCATCGACGATGCCCGCAACAAGTTCCAGTTCGGCTGCGAATGGGGCCAGTTGATCGAGAACGGTGAACTCAAGGGCGTGGTCAAGAACCCCAACTACCGGGGATTTCCGCACAGTTCTGGCGCAACCTCAGCGCGGTCGGCGATGCCGGCACCTTCAAGGTCCTCGGTACGCCGAACTGCGGCAAGGGCGAGCCCAACCAGGTGATCCGCGTCGGCCACGCCTCGCCGGCCTGCGTATTCAGCCAAGTCGATGTCTTCGGAGGAGATGCCTGATGATGGACTCCACTCATTTCCAGGCGCTGCTGGACGGGTTGCAGGCGAACCTGCGGGCCACGGAACAGTTCACCCTCGGCTATGCCGCCGAGTCGTCCGAGTTCATTCGCTTCAACCACGGCCGGGTGCGCCAGGCCGGCCAGGTCCAGCAGGCCAGTCTGAGCCTCAAGCTGATCGACGGGGGGCGCCACGCGGACCTGCAGATCACCCTCTGCGGTGAGGCGCAACAGGATCGCCAGCGTCTCGCCGACGGCCTGCAGCAATTGCGCGAGACCCTGCCGTTGCTACCGGCCGATCCCTATCTGCTGCTCAATCACACCGCCTGGCAAAGCCGCAGCGTGCAACAGCAGCCGTTGCCCGACAGTGCCCAGATACTGGAAGAGATCAGCACCGCCGCGGCCGGCCTGGACCTGGTCGGTTTCTATGCCGCCGGCCCGATCAGCCGTGGCTTCGCCAGTTCGGACGGAGCGTTCGGCTGGCACCAGGCCAACAGCTTCAACTTCGACTGGAGCCTGTTCCACGACAACGGCCAGGCGGTGAAGGCCAGCTATGCCGGCGAACGCTGGGACAGCGAAAGCTTCGCCCGGCGCTTCCAGCAGGCCCGCGAACAACTGGCGTTCCTCGGCCGACCGCTACGCACCCTCGCTCCCGGCCAGTACCGCGCCTACCTGGCACCAGCGGCGCTGGAAGAGATCATGGGCATGCTCTGCTGGGGCGGCTTCTCGGCCCAGGCCATCGCCAGCAAGTACAGTCCGTTGCAGAAGCTGTATGCCGGCGAGGCGTCGTTCCATCCACAGGTCTGGCTGGACGAGCAGGTCAGCGGCTCGCTGAGCCCGGCCTTCTCCAGCGAAGGTTATCCACGCAGCGACCTGTCGCTGGTGGCCAGCGGTTCGGCCAACGAGCGCATGGTCAGTTCGCGCAGCGCCGCCGAGTATGGCCTGACCGCCAACGGCGCGGGCGGCGGCGAGTACCCCAGCGCGCTGGAGATGCGCGGCGGCCAGCTGGCGCAGGCGGATATTCTCAAGGCGCTGGACACCGGCCTGTATATCGGCAACCTGTGGTACCTGAACTATTCGGACCAGTCGGCGGCACGCATGACCGGCATGACCCGCTTCGCCACCTTCTGGGTGGAGAACGGCGAGATCCAGGCACCGATCAGCACCATGCGCTTCGATGACAGTGTCTACAGCCTGCTGGGCAGCGAGCTGCTGGCCCTGACCACCGAGCGCGAACTGCTGCTGTCGGCCAGCACCTATGAACAGCGGCAGACCTCTTCCAACCTGCTGCCCGGTGCACTGATCGGCAAGCTGACCCTCACACTCTAAGAAGCCATGGGGGCGGGGTGCCCGCAAGCTGCAAAAAGCTTCGCGGGCAAGCCCGCTCCCACAATGCCCCCGCAAGCCCCCTGGCATCCCTGGCGGAAACACCCGCACACCTATCCATTCAGACTGTTGTCCCGCCAGCACGGGCGCGCTATACATACCCCTTCATCCGACACGGCATTAAAAAGCCAGCACCTCGCTCGTCTCCCGATCATGGATCCATCAGGCTTCACCCCCGATTTCGTTACTCAATGCCACGCCTCTTTCCTCTCTCGAAAGTGTTTTGCTGGAGTTTGATATGAATCACGGAAGCTTCGTCATCAACAATCTGTTCAGACATTTCAACATCCACGTCGAACGCATCGGCGATGACCCGTGCCGCAACACCGTGCTGATGGTCAACGGCGCCCTGTCCACCACCTCCTCCTTCACCCGCACCAGCAAGTGCCTGGCCGAACATTTCAACGTGCTGCTGTTCGACCTGCCCTTCGCCGGCCGCTCGCAGGCCCACAACCCCGACCCTGGCCTGGTGACCAAGGACGACGAGGTGCAGATACTCCTGGCGCTGATCGAGCGCTTCGCGGTCAACCACCTGGTGTCGGCGTCCTGGGGCGGGATATCCAGCCTGCTGGCCCTGGCCAGGAATCCGCCGACCATCGAGAGCTCGGTGATCATGGCCCTGGCCCCCGACCTCAACCCGCCGATGCTGGCCTATGTGCAGCGAGTGCACGAGCTGATCCAGGTCGACGACAAGTCCGCCATCGGCCACCTGCTCAATGACACCGTCGGCCACTTCCTCCCGCCTCGCCTCAAGACCACCAACCACCAGCACCTCGCCAACATGGCCAGCACCGAATACCGCCAGGCGCGCTTCCATATCGACCAGGTGCTGCAACTGGGTGACGGCAACTACCTGAAGACGCTCTCCGATATCCGCACGCCGGTGCACTTTCTCAACGGTGCCAAGGACATCTACACCCCTGCCGAAGGCGCCCGACAGTTCCAGCGGCATATTCCCCATTGCAGTTTTTCGGTGGCCGAGGACACCGGCCACCTGCTCGACCTGGAGTCACGGGTGGCCGCCGACAACGTGCACCGGGCACTGCTCGGTTTCCTGTTGAAGAAGGAGCAAATAGGGCTTCGGCACAGCGCTCAAGTGCAAACCGATCAGGCATAATCCGGTCCATCGCCTGCCAACGAAGAGCCGTTCCATGCCCGACCGTGCCCCGCTGGACGCAACGACCGCTCGCTGGCTGCCCTGGGTGGTAGCCATTGCCTTCTTCATGCAGTCCCTCGACGGGACGATCCTCAACACCGCCCTGCCCGCCATGGCCCGCGACCTGGCGGAGAACCCGCTGCGCATGCAGGGCGTGGTGATCGCCTACATGCTCACCGTGGCGTTGCTGATCCCGGCCTCGGGCTGGATTTCCGATCGCTTCGGCACCCGGCGGGTGTTCTTCAGCGCCATCCTGCTGTTCAGCATCGGTTCGCTGCTGTGCGCGCTGTCGAGCTCGCTGAACATGCTGGTCGGCGCCCGGGTGATCCAGGGCCTGGGCGGCTCGCTGATGCTGCCGGTGGGCCGGCTGGTGGTGCTGCGCGCCTACCCGCGCTCGGAGCTGGTGCGGATCATGGGCTTCATCACCATTCCCGGTCTGCTCGGCCCGTTGATCGGCCCGACCATGGGCGGCTGGATGGTGCAGTTCCTGACCTGGCACTGGATCTTCCTGATCAACCTGCCGGTGGGGCTGATCGGCTGCTATGCGGTGTGGAAGTTCATTCCCGACCTGCGCGGCAGCGAACGCACCCGTTTCGACAGCCTGGGTTTCCTGCTGTTCGGCGCGGCGATGCTGCTGATCACCATCGCCATGGAAGGCCTGGGCGAACTGCAACTGCCGCATCTGCGGGTGATGTTGCTGCTGTTCGCCGGCCTGGCCTGCCTGGCGGCCTACTGGCTGCGCGCCGGGCATGTCGACAATCCGTTGTTCGCGCCGTCGCTGTTCAAGACCCGGACCTTCGCCGTGGGCATCCTCGGCAACCTGTTCGCCCGTCTGGGCAGCGGCGCCCTGCCGTTCCTGGTGCCGTTGCTGCTGCAGGTGGCGCTGGGCTACTCGCCGTCCCAGGCCGGGATGAGCATGCTGCCGCTGGCCGCGGCGGCGATGTTCGCCAAGTCGATCGCCCGTCCGCTGATCGAGCGCCTGGGTTATCGCATCGTCCTCACCGGCAACACCCTGGCCCTGGGCATCATGCTCGCCGCCCTGGGGCTGGTCACCGAACACACGCCCTATCCACTGCTGCTGGGCATGCTGGCGGTGGCCGGGGCGATCAACTCGCTGCAGTTCACCGCGATGAACACCGTGACCCTGATCGATCTTGACGACAAGGCGGCCAGCAGCGGCAACAGCCTGCTGTCGGTGGTGGCGCAACTGTCACTGAGCCTCGGCGTGGCCTGCGCCGGTGCGCTGCTCGGCGGCTTTACCGCGGCGATCGGCAACGATGGCGTGGAAACGGTGCTCGGCGCCTTCCAGCTGACCTTCCTCACCGTGGGCATCATGGCGATGCTGGCGGCGGCGATCTTCCTGCAACTCTCGCCCCAGGACGGACGCCGGGCGCGGGTGGTGCGGGAGCAGCATATCGAGCACTGAGCCAGGAGCTCGCTGCCTAGGGGAGCGCACACCTCCCCAGGGCGGTCCAGGGGCGATCTTGAGGACCTGTTCGCGGGTGAATCCGATGCCCACGACTTGCATCCCGCCGATTATGGCGCAGGCCCGCAGATAAGGATGAGGATATCTGACTACTTTTCGTCCAGAAATTACGGATTGCCGGGGCGAGACTGATACACTACGCGGCATTTTTTCTTGCAGGCCCGTCCCGTGACCACCATCGCCACCGCTTTCAACTCGCTGCCCCTGTCCGCCGCCATGCTGGCTAACCTGGAATCCCTCGGTTATGCCCAGATGACGCCGATCCAGGCACAGAGCCTGCCGGTGATGCTCAAGGGCATGGACCTGATCGCCCAGGCCAAGACCGGCAGCGGCAAGACCGCCGCCTTCGGCATCGGCCTGCTGAACCCGATCAACCCGCGGTTCTTCGGCTGCCAGGCGCTGGTGATCTGCCCGACCCGCGAGTTGGCCGACCAGGTCGCCAAGGAAATCCGCCGCCTGGCCCGTGCCGAAGACAACATCAAGGTGCTGACCCTGTGCGGCGGCGTGCCTTTCGGCCCGCAGATCGCCTCGCTGGAGCACGGCGCGCACATCATCGTCGGCACTCCGGGGCGCATCCAGCAGCACCTGGACAAGGGCACGCTGGTCTTGCGCGGGCTCAACACCCTGGTGCTCGACGAAGCCGACCGCATGCTCGACATGGGCTTTCACGACGCCATCGAGGCGATCATCGCCCAGACCCCGGAGCGCCGGCAGACCCTGCTGTTCTCGGCCACCTACCCGGCCGGCATCAAGCAGTTGGCAGCCAAGTTCATGCGCGACCCGCAGCAGGTCAAGGTCGAGACCCTCCACACCGACAGCCAGATCGAGCAGCGCTTCTTCGAAGTGGCGCCGCAGGAACGCCTGGAGGCGGTGGTGAAGGTGCTCCACCACTATCGTCCGCAATCGTGCGTGGCGTTCTGCTTCACCAAGCAACAGGTGCAGGAAACCGTCGACCTGCTCAGTGCCAAGGGCATCTGCGCCGTCGGCCTGCACGGCGACCTGGAGCAGCGCGACCGAGACCAGGTCCTGGCGATGTTCGCCAACCGCAGTACCTCGGTGCTGGTGGCCACCGACGTCGCTGCCCGCGGCCTGGATATCGATGCCCTGGACATGGTGATCAACGTCGAGCTGGCCCGTGACCCGGAGATTCACATCCACCGCGTCGGCCGCACCGGCCGTGCCGGCGAGAAGGGCATCGCGGTAAGCCTGGTGGCCCCGGCCGATGCCCATCGGGCGCGGGCGATCGAGGAATTGCAGAAGGCCCCGCTGCTCTGGGAACAGCTCGACAGTCTCAAGGCCAAGGGCGGCGGCCCTCTGCTGCCGGCCATGAGCACCCTGTGCATCGCCGCCGGGCGCAAGGACAAGGTACGTCCGGGCGACATCCTCGGCGCCCTGACCGGCGACGCAGGGATTCCCGGGCCCAGGTCGGCAAGATCGCGATTTTCGATTTCCAGGCCTATGTGGCGGTGGAACGCGGTATCGCCAAGCAGGCCCTGCAGCGCCTGAACAGCGGCAAGATCAAGGGCCGTTCGCTGCGCGTGCGGATTCTCTGATAGCCGCCAGGTCCATCTGTGGGGCCGACGACCCCGGCCAGGCTGACTGGCCCATTCGCGGGCAAGCCCGCGCCCACTAAGGCCAGGGACCGGCTCCACCCCAACAGAAACCGAGTGAGGACAGCGCTGTGCGCTCTACTGAAGTTGTGATCATCGGCGCCGGTGCCGCCGGCCTGATGTGTGCCTTTACCGCCGCTGCCCGTGGGCGCCAGGTGCTGCTGCTCGACCATGCCAACAAGGCCGGGAAGAAGATCCTGATGTCCGGTGGCGGGCGCTGCAACTTCACCAACCTGTACACCGAACCGGGCAACTTCCTTTCGCAGAACCCGCATTTCTGCAAGTCGGCGCTGGCCCGCTACACCCAGTGGGACTTCATCGCAATGGTCGCCAAGCACGGCGTTCCCTACCACGAGAAGAAGCTCGGCCAGCTGTTCTGCGACAACAAGTCCAGCGACATCCTCGGCATACTGCTGGACGAATGCGACCAGGCCGGCGTCGAACTGCACCTGGACACTTCCATCGAACACATCGAAAAGCTGGACAGCGGTTACCTGCTGCAAACCACCCTTGGCCCGGTCACCTGCCAGTCGCTGGTGATCGCCACCGGCGGGCTGTCGATCCCGACCCTCGGCGCCACCGGTTTCGGCTACCAGGTCGCCCGGCAGTTCGGCCACCAGGTGTTACCGACCCGCGCAGGGCTGGTGCCGTTCACCATTACCGATCAACTCAAGGCGCTGTGCACGGAACTGTCGGGGACCTCGGTCGATTGCCTGGTGAGCTGCAACGACCAGGGTTTCCGGGAAAACATCCTGTTCACCCACCGCGGCCTCAGCGGCCCGGCGATCCTGCAGGTGTCCTCGTTCTGGCAGCCAGGCGACACGGTGCATATCAACCTGCTGCCGGACCACGATGCCCTGCAGTGGCTGCAACAGCAGCAGGCCGAGCGGCCCAACAGTGAACTCAAGACTCTGCTGGGCGAAATCTTCACCAGGAAAATGGCCAACCTGCTGGCCGAACACTGGTTCGTGTCCAGGCCGATGAAGCAGTACACCCCGGCCGAGCTGGCCGAGGTGGCCGGCAAGCTCGGCGACTGGCAGGTGATTCCGGCGGGAACCGAGGGTTATCGTACGGCCGAGGTCACCCTGGGCGGGGTCGACACCCGCGAGGTGTCGTCCAAGACCATGGAATCGCTGAAGAGCCCGGGGCTGTATTTCGTCGGTGAGGTACTGGACGTCAGCGGCCACCTGGGTGGGTTCAACTTCCAGTGGGCGTGGGCTTCGGGGTATGCAGCGGCACAGTTCGTCTGAGGCGTTGCGGCAGATGGCGCTGACACCGATCGCCAGCCAGCGGAGCGCCACCCACCGGAACAGATTTTGCTTTGTTTGCATGTGGCGCCATTGCACCGCCACCCGTCTATAAGCTAATACAGATCAACCGCTTGGCAGGCTCTCACACCTTCATGGCATCGACCTCGTTCAACCAGTCCCTGCGCCGCCTCTGGGCGCTGGACAAATTCAGTTATAGCGTTCGGGTATTCATCGCACTGAGCGGCATCATGGCGCTATGCTGGTTCCAGAACGAAATGAAGCTGCTGATCCCACTGTTCCTCGGGTCATCGCCTGCGCCCTGGCCGAGACCGATGACAGCTGGCAGGGGCGCCTCAATGCCCTGGCGGTGACCCTGGTCTGTTTCAGCGTGGCGGCCTTCTCGGTCGAGCTGCTGTTCCCCTACCCCTGGGTATTCGTGGTGGCCATGGCCCTGGCGGCCTTTGCCCTGACCATGCTCGGGGCGCTGGGTGAACGTTATGGCGCGATCGCTTCGGCCACCCTGATTCTCTCGGTCTACACCATGATCGGCGTGGACCAGCGCGGCGGTGAAGTCACCAACCTCTGGCACGAGCCTCTGCTGCTGGTGGCAGGCGCCGCCTGGTACGGCGTGCTTTCGGTGCTGTGGCAGGCGATGTTCTCCAACCAGCCGGTACAGCAGAGCCTGGCCAAGCTGTTTCGCGAGCTGGGCTACTACCTCAAGCTCAAGTCATCGCTGTTCGAACCGATCCGCCAGCTGGACGTGGAAGCCCGGCGCCTGGAACTGGCCCAGCAGAACGGCCGGGTGGTCGCGGCGCTGAACACCGCCAAGGAAATCATCCTGCATCGGGTCGGCAACGGCCGGCCGGGCTCGAAGGTCAGCCGCTACCTGAAGCTGTATTTCCTCGCCCAGGATATCCACGAACGCGCCAGTTCCTCGCACTACCCGTACAACGCCCTGGCCGAAGCCTTTTTCCACAGCGACGTGCTGTTCCGCTGCCAGCGCCTGCTGCGCCAGCAGGGCAAGGCCTGCCGGGAACTGGCGGCCTCGATCCAGTTGCGCCAGCCGTTCGTCTATGACGCCAGCTTCGCCGAGGCCCTGGCGGACCTGCATGCCTCGATGGAGCATCTGCGCATCCAGAGCAATCCGGCCTGGCGCGGCCTGCTGCGCTCGCTGCGGGCACTGGCCGCCAACCTCAGCACCCTCGACCGCCTGCTCAGCGCCGCGAGCAATCCCGACAGTCTGGCCGACGCCAGCGACAGCAGCCTGCTGGACCGCTCGCCCCGCAACTTCAAGGACGTGCTGACGCGCCTGCGTACCCAACTGACGCCGACCTCGCTGCTGTTCCGCCATGCCTTGCGCCTGCCGCTGGCCTTGAGCGTCGGCTACGGCATGGTGCACCTGGTGCACCCGTCCCAGGGCTACTGGATCATTCTCACCACCCTGTTCGTCTGCCAGCCGAACTACGGCGCCACGCGGCGCAAGCTCGGCCAGCGGATCATCGGTACCGCCTTCGGCCTGACCGCGGCCTGGGCCCTGTTCGACCTGTTCCCCAGCCCGCTGATCCAGGCGTTCTTCACCATCGCCGCCGGCCTGGTGTTCTTCATCAACCGCACCACCCGCTACACCCTGGCGACGGCCGCCATGACCCTGATGGTGCTGTTCTGCTTCAACCAGGTGGGTGACGGCTACGGGCTGTTCCTGCCACGCCTGTTCGATACCCTGCTGGGCAGCCTGATCGCCGGCCTGGCGGTGTTCCTGTTCCTGCCGGACTGGCAGGGGCGACGCCTGAACAAGGTGCTGGCCAATACCCTGACCTGCAACAGTCTGTACCTGCGCCAGGTGATGCAGCAGTACGGCCAGGGCAAGAGCGATGACCTGGCCTACCGCCTGGCCCGTCGCAACGCCCACAACGCCGATGCGGCGCTGTCGACCACGCTGGCGAACATGCTGATGGAGCCGGGGCACTTCCGCAAGGAGGCCGACGTCGGCTTCCGCTTCCTGGTGCTGTCGCACACCCTGCTCAGCTACCTCTCGGGGCTCGGCGCGCACCGCGAGAACCCGTTGCCGGCGGAGGCCCGCGAACACCTGATCAATGGCGCCGGCGCCACGCTGGCCAACAGCATCGAGCAGATCGCCATCGGCCTGGCGAACAAGACGCCCATCGAAGTCCAGAGCGACGCTGAAGAAGCCCTGGCCAACGAACTGGAACAGATGCCGGAAGAAATCGACGAAATCCAGCGTCTGGTCCAGACCCAGCTGGCGCTGATCTGCCGGCAGTTGGGGCCATTGCGCACGCTGGCGGCGCACCTGATCAAGGGGGCGGAAGAACAGGCGCCGGTGTAAAGCCGCCAACCGCTTCGCGGGGCTTGCCCGCGAAGCTTTCGATCCGACAATCACATGCCGTGCAATTCGAGCAGGCGCTGATAACTTCCATCCGCCTTCATCGCGGCGATCTCACGGTCGAAGCCGGCGACAATCTGCTCATGCTGGGGATTCTGCAGGCTGACCAGGATATGCAACCCATTCTCCGTCAGCGGCTTGGGCAGGAACTCCACCGCATCGCGCACCTCGGGCGACTCCTGGCCAAGGTAGTAACGCGCCACATACTCATCCTCCAGCGTCAGCTTCACCCGCTCCGCCGCCAACATGCGTACGGCCAGGGCGAAGTTGTGCACCGGCACCTTCTGTAAGCGGGTATCGGCTTCGAACTCGCTGGAATAGGCATAATCACGCACCACCGCGATCGGGTAGCCGTGCAACTGCTGCAGGTTGTCATAGCTGATCGACGAGCCCTTGTGCCGGAGGAACATCACCCGGTTCATCAGGTACTCGCCCGAGAATTGCCCCAGCAGGGTCCTGTCCTTGCTGTACCAGGCGTTAATCAAGACATCGTAACGACCTTCGCCGACGCCCTTGAGTGCCCGCGCCCAGGGCACCTGTTCGAATTGACTGGCATAACCGGCACGGGCCAGGGCCGTACTGACGATATCGGTCGCCAGGCCACCATTGACCAGGCCCACATCGGTGAAGGGCGGCCAGGCATCGGCGACCAGACGCAGCTTTTGCGCAACCGCACCCTGTGCGAGCAACAACAATCCAAGCAAGGCAAAAGCTCGATGCAGTCGCGACATGCCAAAGATCCTTAGCGGGCTGGACGGCCCAGCAGAATGAGGCGAAGCAGAGGGGCCGGAAGAAAGCAATTGAGCGCTCCCTGTTCCTAACAGTAGCTCATTAGCATCAGGGCAGACGCCCTGCCGGGCAGATTACACAAAGATGCCGAAAACGGGCAACGCGCCCGGGGCCGCAACAGTGTTCACCCGGTTGGCGGCATGGGCCAGGCCGCTTAGTATCGACAGCGGATATCGAATCAGAGTGAATGAAATGAGCATCGACTGGATCTGCAAGCACCACAGCGACCTGGGCAAGGAACAGCTGTACGCCATTCTGCGACTGCGCACCGAAGTTTTCGTGGTCGAGCAGAAATGCCCCTATCAGGAAGTCGATGGCCGCGACCTGCGGGACGACACCCATCACCTGATGGGCTGGCGCGATGACCGGCTGGTGGCCTATCTGCGCCTGCTCGACCCTCTGTCCCAGGGCGGCAACGTGGCGATCGGGCGGGTGGTCGTCGCCCCCGAAGCCCGCGGAACCGGGCTGGGCCATGAGCTGATGCAAGAAGCCCTGAGGCAGACCGAGAAGATGTGGTCGGGGCTGGAGATCTACCTGTCGGCCCAGGCGCACCTGCAGGACTACTATGGCCGCTATGGTTTCGTCGCCGTGGGCAACACCTACCTGGAGGACGGCATCCCGCACGTCGGCATGCGCAAGGCCTGAGACGGTTCAGGGATAACCCAGCACCTGCTTGATCGACGCCAGGTTGCCCTCGATCCAGCGCTTGTCGATCGCGCCCCAGTCATGAATCCGGTAGCTGCCGGCATGATTGCGGGCGCCTTCCTGCTGTTCGAATGCGCAATGAATATCCAGGTCGGCCAACGCGACGATGGTGTCCTGGGCCGTGCGCCGCGGCATGCCGGTCACTTCGGTCAGCGCCGGGACGCTGTTGGCCGCTCCGCTGTCGATCAGCCAGGCCACGTACAGGCGGCGATAGAAACTGCTCTTGGTCTTGCTGATGTCCATCGGAAAGTCCTTGTCGATCGATCAGTCGGCCACGGCGGCCTTGCCTTGCAGATCCCGCCAGGTCAGGTAGACCCGCAGGTCGAACTCCAGTTGGTGATAGCCCGGCTGCATATACTCGCACAACTGGTAGAACGCCTTGTTGTGCTCGCTTTCCTTGAGATGCGCCAGTTCATGCACCACGATCATACGGAGAAATTCCGGCGCCGCCTCCCGAAACAGTGAAGCGATGCGGATCTCCTTCTTGGCCTTGAGCTTGCCCCCCTGGACCCGCGAGATCGCGGTGTGCAGGCCGAGGGCGCGATGGGTCAGGTCCAGGCGGTTATCGAACAGCACCTTGTCGATGGCCGGCGCGTTGCGCAGGTGTTCCTGTTTCAGGTCCAGGACATAGCCATACAGCGCCTTGTCGCTCTGCACCGCATGCCGGCCGGGATAACGCTGGCTCAGGTAGGCGCCCAGCCGATCCTGGGCGATCATCTGGCGCACCTGCTCCTGCAGGGACGGCGGATAGGCCTGGAGGTATTTCAGCACAGTCATGGGAGGCCATCGCCTGCATCGGGAAAGGCAGCCAGTTTAGCGAAATCAGCTCGACAGTGCGCTCCAGTCGAAGGTCGTGGCAAAACCGGTGGCATCCCTGGCGATCAGCGGACGGGCGACCAGGAAGCCCTGTACGAATGGGCAGCCATTGGCCCGCAGCCAGTGGGCCTGTTCCAGGGTCTCGACGCCTTCGGCAATCACCAGCAGGCCGAACTGCTGGCACAACTCGATCACGCTGCGCGCCAGGGCGGCATCCCGGGGCGAATCGAGAATCCGGGCGATCAGATGGCGGTCGAGCTTGAGGGTGTCCAGTTCGAGATCGCGCAGGTGATTCAGCGAACAGTGACCGGAACCGAAATCATCCAGGGCCACCCGCACGCCCTGCCCGCGGATCCGCCGCAGTTGCTTGCGCGAAGCCTCGAAATCCTGCATCAACGCCGACTCGGTGACTTCGACCTCCAGCTGGCTGGGGCGCAGGTCATACCGCTCGATCACTTCCTGCAACTCGTCGATCAGGTTCGGCATGCAGAACTGCGTGGCGCTGAGGCTCACGCTCAGCACCAGCTCATCGGCGAATACGCCATTCCAGTCATGACGCTGGCTGGCCGCCTGGCGATAGATCCAGCTGCCCAGGCGACTGATCAGCCGCACTTCTTCCAGCAGCGGCAGGAACAGCCCCGGCGGGACATCGCCGACGCTGGGATGATGCCAGCGCAACAGCGCCTCGAAACCGCGCAGATGGCCGTCTTCCAGGGACACCTGGGGCTGATAGACCATCTTGAACTCACGACTCTCGATGGCCGAACGGACGCTTTCCTCGAGCATCAGCCGCGAGCGGGCGCGGCCGTTCATTTCGTGGTCGTAGTAGCGGTACTGCTGGCGTCCGGCGCGCTTGGCCTCGTACATGGCAATGTCCGCCGCCCGCAACAGGCCTTCCAGGTCGGCACCGCAATCGGGGTAGATGGCGATACCGATGCTGACCCCCAGGGTCATGTCCATGCCATCGATCTGTTGGCGGATCGACACGCGCTCGATCAGCTTCTCCGCGACTTTCGCCGCCTGCTCCGGGCGCTCCAGTTCCAGCAGGGCGGTGAACTCGTCGCCGCCCATGCGCGCCAGGATATCGAAGGGTTTCAGGCAGGCCTTCAACTGCTCGGAGACCCAGCGCAGCACCCGGTCGCCGGCATCGTGCCCAAGGGAGTCGTTGACCCGCTTGAAGCCGTCGAGGTCCAGGTACATCAGCACCATCGACTTGTGACCGGGATCGCTGCGCAGCAGGGTGTTTTCCGCGGTCTGGTAGAAGCCCCGACGGTTGAGCAGGCCGGTCAGCGGGTCGGTCACCGCCTGGAACTCCAGCTGCTGATGCAGGTGGCGCACCACCGACATGTCGAGCACGGTCACCACCATGGCCTTCTGGTCGCTGGGCAATGGCGCAAAGGACATCGCCACCGGCAGCGAATCGCCGGTGCTGGTGCACAGCAGCGCATCATGCAGGCGATAGGTCTCGCCCTTGCAGTAACCTTCGTAGAAAGGCGACGTCAGCCATTGGGCAAAGTGCGGCGTGTGCATGAAGTGTAGGAACGGCATGCCGATCAGCATTTCCAGCGGCGCCGCCAGCAGGCGCGAAATCGCCGGGTTGGCGAAGCGGATGCTGCCGTCGTCGTTGACCACCAGGATGCCTTCCGCGGCGTTGTCCAGCACCGAGGCATTGAAGGCCCGGGCGGCCTCCAGATCGCGGGTCAGGCGCTGCAAGGTGCGCCGATTGCGTTGCTGCTCAAGCAAGGCCTGGATCTTGGGCTTGAGGATGTCCGGGTTGAACGGCTTGAACAGATAGTCCACCGCGCCGCTGGCATAGCCCTTGATCACGGCATCCTGGGACTGTTCGTTGGCCGTCAGGAAAATGATCGGGGTCAGCCGGGTACGCTGGCTGCCACGCATCAGTCGGGCGACTTCGAAGCCGTCCATGCCGGGCATCTGCACATCCAGCAGTACCAGGTCGATTTCGTGTTCGAGCAGTAGTGTCAGCGCTTCGATACCGGACGCCGCCGTGACCACCTGCCAGTCCTGCCGTTCCAGCAGGGCTCGCATGCTGATCAGGTTTTCAGGATAGTCGTCGACCACCAAAAGGACAGAACTGCTATCACCAGCCTTAAGTTGAGCGCAATCCATGCTGCATCTCTATAGTTCAGGGGACTCCACCCATGTCAGACGGAACCGGACGTAATTACAGAAACAACTCTAGTCCGAGTTTGCGCAAAGCGTAGTAATCACTACGCCATCATTTAACCCGGGCCCGTCTCTCCCGACTAACGGTTGATAGAAGCAATAGGCCATCTTTCGTGCTAGCACCCTGCCAATCCGACTAGCGGTCGTTCGGCCAAGCCGCCGCCAATCGGGGCTCGCGCATTTCGTCGGCGATTTGACGTCAACCGTTCGCCGCTTCGGCGTTAACAAACTATCTTTCAAGCCTTATAAAGAGCGCGCAAAAGCGCGGGCCAAAGCGGTTTGTCCGAAATTTCCGGGCAGGCCTGCGGCTGCGCGAGTCCCATGTTTTTCACGGAACAGATGATCATGATCGACCTGACGACCTGGAACCTCAGCGTCCCTGTCGGCACCCCGCCGGCAACCATCGATACCCCCAAACTGGTACAAGGCTTCAAGGACCAGTATTTTCATTCCGATACCGGCACCCTGTTCTTCTGGTCACCGGTGACCGGCTCCAAGACCGAGAATGCCATCTACCCGCGCAGTGAACTGCGCGAAACCTACCCCGACGGTCGCCTGCGCAACTGGCTGTACAGCGAGGCCAACAATTACCTGCGTGCAACCCTGGCGGTGAACCAGGTACCGTCCTCGGGCAAGATCGTCATCGGCCAGATCCATGCCTTCAACAGCACCCAGCCGATGCTCAAGGTCGAGTACCAGTACAAGGACAGCCGCAAGACCGGGATCATCGTGGTGAAGGTCCGCAACCACCCGGACGACAAGGAGAGCCGGGTCATCCAGATCGCCGACGACGTGCCGCTGGACAAGAGCTTCACCTACGTGATCCACCTCAGCCGGGGCGGCTACCTCAGCGTGCGCGCCGCCGACGCGGCGTGGTACACCCAGGTCAGCAGCAGTTGGCGCGACAAGCCGCTGTACTTCAAGGCAGGGGTCTATGTGCAGGACAACACCGGGTATACCAGCGAGGGCGGGATGGTGACCTTCTACAAGCTCGATATCGATCACGAGCAAGGCTGACGGCCCCGAATACAGGGCGGGGCTGGAGAGAGATACCGCTCGATCAGGGGTGGAACAGGGACGACTTGCGGTAGCTGGCGATGGGATCGATCTGCTCGATCTCATCGAACTTCACGGTTCGGTACACGCCGCTTTCGGCACAGTAGACGAGTAGCCGCGCACTCCAGTCGATACTGCACAGTTCGCCGCGCTCACAGGCCGGTTGCACGCCCGGGATACGCCGGGTCACGGTGATCTTCTGGCGGGTCTTGAAATACCTCAGACGGTTTGGATCGCTTTCTTCCTCTTCGCTCATGGTCATTGGCCTCACTGGCTGAATGAACCGTCAGCGTGGCGTATCGGCGTCCTGGCACACCACTGTCATAATTGACAGTCCGCTATATCGTTTCCTCATAGCGTCAAGTGCATTCGCGTCTAGCGATCGACGACCATGAAAAAACCCGCCTTGCGACGGGTTTCTTCACCGCACAGGGTCTTAGTTGACCTTGGCGTTCAGCTCACCTTTCAGGTAGCGCTGGAACATGCCTTCCAGGGAGATCGGCTTGATCTTCGAGGCATTGCCGGCGGTGCCGAAGGCTTCGTAACGGGCGATGCACACGTCACGCATCGCAACCACGGTGGCACCGAGGAACTTGCGTGGGTCGAACTCGCTCGGGTTGGTGGCCATCAGGCGACGCATCGCACCGGTGGACGCCAGGCGCAGGTCGGTGTCGATGTTGACCTTGCGTACGCCGTGCTTGATGCCCTCGACGATTTCCTCGACCGGTACGCCGTAGGTTTCCTTGATGTCGCCACCGTACTGGTTGATGATCGCCAGCCACTCCTGCGGCACCGAGGAGGAACCGTGCATCACCAGGTGGGTGTTGGGGATGCGCTTGTGGATTTCCTTGATGCGGTCGATCGCCAGCACGTCGCCGGTAGGCGGCTTGGTGAACTTGTAGGCGCCGTGGCTGGTGCCGATGGCGATGGCCAGGGCGTCGACCTGGGTCTTCTTGACGAAGTCGGCGGCTTCTTCCGGATCGGTCAGCATCTGGCTGTGATCCAGCACGCCCTCGGCGCCGATACCGTCTTCTTCACCGGCCATGCCGGTTTCCAGCGAACCCAGGCAGCCCAGCTCGCCTTCCACGGAAACGCCGCAGGCGTGGGCCATGGCCACGGTCTGCTGGGTCACGCGGACGTTGTACTCGTAGTCGGTCGGGGTCTTGCCGTCTTCGCCGAGGGAGCCGTCCATCATCACCGAGCTGAAGCCCAGCTGGATCGAGCGTTGGCAGACGTCAGGGCTGGTGCCGTGGTCCTGGTGCATGCACACCGGGATATGCGGGAACTCTTCGATGGCAGCCAGGATCAGGTGGCGCAGGAACGGCGCACCGGCGTATTTGCGGGCACCGGCCGAAGCCTGGACGATCACCGGGGAGTCAGTCTTGTCAGCGGCTTCCATGATGGCGCGCATCTGCTCAAGGTTGTTGACGTTGAAAGCCGGAACGCCGTAGCCGTATTCGGCTGCGTGGTCCAGCATCTGGCGCATGCTGATAAGTGCCATTGTGTATCTCTCTCCCGGACGAGGGTCGTTAATCGTGCAAGCCTGCCGTAGCGGCGGCTGCTATTCAAGTTAGATCAAGCTACTACCGGTCAGGGCGCCTTGCAGGCCCGACCGATCAAATCGTTGGTGGCAACCCAGTAGACCAGGCCTTCCTCACCTTTTTTGTGAAACGCCAACATGTTGTCGCTGTACAGCACGCCGCTGTCGACGGCGCCGACTTCCGGCTTGAGGCGATAGACCTGGTCGCCGCCGCCGAGGCGTACGTCGACCGCCTGCTGGCTGCTGTCGGCGTAACGCCAGAGCACTTCGGCCTGACTGTCGCAAACCCAGCGGGTCCAGTTGTCCGCCGGTTTCGACGACGGCAGGTTGAAGGCGGCGCAACCGCCGAGCAGTGCCAGTGAAGCGAGGGCGATAAAGCCTTTCATGCCGGTTCCT
The DNA here is from genome assembly GCF_055390395.1 of Pseudomonas sp. Tof1. Classification (NCBI taxonomy): domain Bacteria; kingdom Pseudomonadati; phylum Pseudomonadota; class Gammaproteobacteria; order Pseudomonadales; family Pseudomonadaceae; genus Pseudomonas; species Pseudomonas sp. Tof1. The sequence continues at coordinate 6,492,898 of NZ_AP024344.1, forward strand.
CGACTGGCGACCCAGGCCGCCAGTACTGCATGTGATGAATCAGACCCGTCAGGGGCAACCCTGTTCCCGAGCCGGCGACGGGGTGTCGTATTTCTCCAGGCCATCCGGGCCCAGGCGCTTGTTCAACAACGGCGCGGTTTCCGCCTGCCAGTCGGCCTGGTAGCAGCCCTTGCCGGCCGGATCGGGCGCTGGCCGCGCCGGTTCGACCGCGGCCTGGCCGGCACATCCGGCCAGCGCGGCGACGGCGAGCCACAGCGCAAGCGGCTTGACCCTATGAACACTCCCTTTCAACGGTCGGTACCGGCTCAGGCCTTGGCGCGGCTTTCCAGCACTTCCACGGCTGGCAGTACCTTGCCTTCGACGAACTCGAGGAAAGCACCACCACCGGTAGAAATGTAGGAGATATCCGCAGCCACGCCGTACTTGTCGATGGCGGCCAGGGTGTCACCACCACCGGCGATGGAGAATGCGGCGCTTTCGGCGATAGCCTGGGCCAGCACCTTGGTGCCATTGCCGAACTGATCGAACTCGAACACGCCGACCGGGCCGTTCCAGAGGATGGTCTGCGACGACTTCAGCAGCTCGGCGAACCGGGCGGCGGTCTGCGGGCCGATGTCGAGGATCATGTCGTCGGCGGCCACGTCGGCGATCAGCTTGACGGTGGCGGCAGCACTTTCGGCGAACTCCTTGGCCACCACCACGTCCACGGGCAGCGGTACGCTGACCTTGGCGGCGATGGCACGGGCGGTGTCCAGCAGGTCAGGCTCGTACAGCGACTTGCCCACCGGGTGGCCAGCAGCGGCCAGGAAGGTGTTGGCGATGCCGCCGCCGACGATCAGCTGGTCGCAGATCTGGCTCAGGCTGTTGAGCACGTCGAGCTTGGTCGACACCTTGGAGCCGGCGACGATCGCCGCCATCGGCTTGGCCGGAGCGCCCAGGGCCTTGCCCAGTGCTTCCAGTTCGGCGGCCAGCAGGGGACCGGCGGCAGCGACCTTGGCGAACTTGGCCACGCCATGGGTCGAACCCTCGGCGCGGTGGGCGGTACCGAAGGCATCCATCACGAACACGTCGCACAGGGCGGCGTATTTGCGGGCCAGCTCGTCGGCGTTTTTCTTCTCGCCCTTGTTGAAACGCACGTTCTCGAACAGCACGATGTCGCCGGCCTTGACTTCAACGCCATCCAGGTAGTCGGCCACCAGCGGCACTTCGCGACCCAGGGCGCGGCTCAGGTAGTCGGCCACGGGCGCGAGGCTGTTCTCGGCCGAGAACTCGCCCTCGGTCGGACGGCCCAGGTGCGAGCAGATCATGACTGCCGCGCCTTTTTCCAGGGCCAGCTTGATGGTCGGCAGCGAAGCCAGGATACGCGCATCGCTGGTGACAACACCGTCCTTGACGGGGACGTTGAGGTCTTCGCGGATCAGTACGCGCTTACCTTGCAGATCGAGGTCGGTCATCTTCAACACGGTCATGGGTCGCAATCTCTGGTTTACGGTTTTGGGTGGACAACGTTCAGGTAGTGCCCTGCAACGTCGATCATTCGGTTGGCAAAACCCCATTCGTTGTCGAACCAGGCCAGCACGTTGACCAGCCTCGGGCCGGAAACGCGGGTCTGACTCGCATCGACAATCGCCGAATGGGGGTCATGGTTGAAATCACAGCTGGCGTGGGGCAACTCGGTATACGCCAGCAACCCCTTGAGCGGGCCGCTGGTGGCGGCTTCGCGCAGGATCCGGTTGACCTCCACGGCATCGGTGTCGCTGACGGTCTGCATCGTGATGTCGAGGCAGGACACGTTCACCGTCGGCACCCGTACCGCTTTGGCCTGGATTCGGCCGGCAAGTTCCGGCAGCAGCCGTTCGATACCGCGGGCCAGGCCGGTGGACACCGGGATGATCGACTGGAAGGCCGAGCGCGTGCGCCGCAGGTCCTCGGCGTGGTAGGCGTCGATCACCGGCTGGTCGTTCATCGCCGAATGAATGGTGGTGATCGACACATGCTCCAGACCGATCGCCTGATCCAGCAGGCGCAACAGCGGCACGCTGCAGTTGGTGGTGCAGGAAGCGTTGGACACCAGCAGTTCGTCGCCGGTCAGGCAATCCTGGTTGACCCCATAGACGATGGTTGCGTCCACCGCCGCCTCGCTGGCCATCGGCTGGGAGAACAGCACCCGTGGCGCACCGGCCGCCAGGAAGCGCTGGCCGTCTTCGCGGGTGTGGTAGGCGCCGGAGCATTCGAGCACCAGGTCGACGCCCAGGCCGGCCCAGTCGATGTCTTCGGGGTTGGCGCTGCGCAGGACCTTCACGCAGCGGCCATTGATGTGCAGGCAATCGTCCTCGACCCGTACTTCGCCAGGAAAGCGGCCGTGGGTGGAGTCGAAGCGTGTCAGGTATTCAAGGCTGGCCATGTCGGCCAGATCGTTGAGGGCAACGATTTCCAGCCCGGCCCGGTCTCCCCGCTCGAACAGCGCACGCAGGACACAACGACCGATACGGCCGTAGCCGTTGAGGGCAACTCTGTAGGGACGCGGTTGAGGCATGGGGATCTCGCCGGAGCTTGAACATCAAGAACCCATGCCGGGGCATGGGTTCTGTGAAAACGGGACTGTCTGTGAGCCAGGGAAGCAGGCGGTGTGCGGGCTACCGCCTTCGCGGGCAAGCCCTGCTCCTACAGGAGGGTGCCGTGCACACATGTTGCGTACGACACACACCTTGTAGGAGCAGGGCTTGCCCGCGAAGAGGCCGGCCCGGACAACCGGCCTATCGCCGTACTCAGTCTTCCAGCAGTTCCTCGGCCTGACCCAGGATGTTCTCCAGGGTGAAGCCGAACTCTTCGAACAGGGCTGCCGCCGGCGCCGACTCACCGTAGGTGGTCATGCCGATGACGCGGCCTTCCAGGCCCACGTACTTGTACCAGTAGTCGGCATGCGCCGCCTCGATGGCGATCCGTGCACCGACTTCCAGCGGCAGGACCGCCTGCTTGTAGCTGGCATCCTGGGCATCGAACAGGCTGGTGCAAGGCATGGACACCACGCGGACCTTGCGGCCCTGCTCGGTCAGCTTGTCGAAGGCCTGTACCGCCAGGCCGACTTCGGAACCGGTGGCGATCAGGATCAGCTCGGGCTCGCCCGCGCAATCCTTGAGCACGTAGCCACCACGGCTGATGTTGTCGATCTGCGCGGCATCACGCACCTGGTGCTGCAGGTTCTGCCGGGAGAAGATCAGCGCCGAAGGACCGGCCTTGCGCTCGATCGCATGCTTCCAGGCCACGGCGGATTCCACCGCGTCGGCTGGACGCCAGGTATCGAGGTTCGGCGTGGTGCGCAGGCTCGCCAGTTGCTCGATCGGCTGGTGGGTCGGGCCGTCTTCGCCCAGACCGATGGAGTCGTGGGTGTAGACATGGATCACGCGCTGCTTCATCAGGGCCGACATGCGCACCGCGTTGCGGGCGTATTCCATGAACATCAGGAAAGTCGCGCCGTAAGGCACCAGGCCGCCGTGCAGGGCCACGCCGTTCATGATCGCGGTCATGCCGAACTCGCGCACGCCGTAGTACATGTAGTTGCCGCTGGCATCCTCGGCGCTGACGCCCTTGCAACCTTTCCACAGGGTCAGGTTGGAGCCGGCCAGGTCAGCCGAGCCGCCGAGGAACTCGGGCAGCAGCGGACCGAAGGCGTTCAGGGCGTTCTGGCTGGCCTTGCGGCTGGCGATGGTTTCACCCTTGGCCGCGACTTCGGCGATGTAGGCCGAGGCCTTTTCCGAGAAGTCGGCCGGCAGTTCGCCGCTCAGGCGACGCACCAGCTCGTTGGCTTCGGTCGGGAAGGCCGCGGAGTAGGCGGCGAAACGCTGGTCCCACTCGGCCTCGACGGCACGGCCGGCTTCCTTGGCGTCCCATTCGGCGTAGATGTCGGCCGGGATTTCGAATGGACCGTGGTTCCACTTCAGCGCGGCGCGGGTCAGGGCGATTTCCGCGTCACCCAGCGGGGCACCGTGGCAATCTTCCTTGCCCTGCTTGTTCGGCGAACCGAAACCGATGGTGGTCTTGCAGCAGATCAGGGTCGGCTGCTCGCTCTTGCGGGCGGTCTCGATGGCGGTCTTGATCTCTTCCGGATCGTGACCGTCGACATTGCGGATCACCTGCCAGTTGTAGGATTCGAAACGCTTCGGCGTGTCGTCGGTGAACCAGCCTTCGACTTCGCCGTCGATGGAGATGCCGTTGTCGTCGTAGAAGGCGATCAGCTTGCCCAGGCCCAGGGTGCCGGCCAGGGACGCGACTTCATGGGAAATGCCTTCCATCATGCAGCCGTCACCCAGGAACACATAGGTGTGGTGGTCGACGATGTTGTGGCCGGGACGGTTGAACTGCGCCCCCAGGACCTTTTCCGCCAGAGCGAAACCGACGGCGTTCGCCAGGCCCTGGCCGAGTGGACCGGTGGTGGTTTCCACGCCCGGGGTGTAACCGAATTCGGGGTGACCCGGGGTACGGCTGTGCAGTTGACGGAAATTCTTCAGGTCGTCGATCGACAGGTCGTAGCCGGTCAGGTGCAGCAACGAGTAGATCAGCATCGAGCCATGGCCGTTGGACAGGACGAAACGGTCACGGTCGGCGAAGGACGGGTTGCTCGGGTTGTGTTTCAGGTAGTCACGCCACAGTACTTCGGCAATATCCGCCATACCCATGGGGGCACCGGGATGGCCGCTGTTGGCTTTTTGCACGGCATCCATGCTGAGGGCACGAATGGCGTTGGCACGCTCACGACGGCTGGGCATCGCTGATCTCCTGGGTTTTGAGTTGAAACGAAACGGAAAAAAGGCGTGCATTTTCCCTCAGGGAGAGCCCTCGGGGCAATGACAGATAGTCGTTCCACCGCGTTTTTCCCGCCGATAGTTGCGCATCGTGCTGATGAATCCTTTCCGCTCCTGGTCTGTAGAGCCACGGGAAAACGGGAAAGTGCCATTTATCCTGCAATATCAAAAGTTTTTGATATTGACCTTGCGGGGCGTCGCGACGCTGACTAGACTGCTGGCCTTATGAATCTACCTGCGCCCGCCCTGCTTCACGATCGCTGCGACGAGCTGTCCGCCCTGTGCAAGGCCGGCGGCGATCCGTTGCGGCTGAACGTATTGCGGGCGCTGGCCAACGACTCGTTCGGCGTGCTGGAGCTGGCGCAGATCTTCGCCATCGGTCAGTCGGGCATGAGCCACCACCTCAAGGTACTGGCCCAGGCCAACCTGGTAGCGACCCGCCGGGAAGGCAACGCGATCTTCTATCGTCGCGCCCTGCCCCACACCGAATTGCCGGGCGGCCGGCTGCACGCCGCCCTGCTCGACGAGGTCGACGCCCTGCAACTGCCGGTCGAGGTGCAGGCCCGCATTACCCAGGTACACGGGCAACGGGCCGCCGCCAGCCAGGATTTCTTCGCCAAGGTCGCGGAAAAGTTCCGCGCCCAGCAGGACCTGATCGCCGGCCTGGCGCAATACCGCGAAAGCGTCCTGGCGCTGCTCGACAAGCTCAACTTCGCGCCGACCGCCACGGCCCTGGAAATCGGCCCCGGCGACGGCGGCTTCCTGCCCGAGCTGGCGCGGCGTTTCCAGCAGGTCACGGCGCTGGACAACAGCCCGGCCATGCTCGAATTGGCCCGCCAACTGTGCGACCGCGAGGCGTTGACTAATGTCAGCCTGCAACTGGCCGATGCATTGCAGAACAACAGCATCCAGGCCGACTGTGTGGTCCTGAACATGGTCCTGCACCATTTCGCCGCGCCGGCCGAAGCCTTGAAGCAGATGACCGGGTTGCTGCGACCCGGCGGCAGTCTGCTGATAACCGAGTTATGCAGCCACAACCAGAGCTGGGCCAGGGAGGCCTGCGGTGATCTCTGGCTGGGGTTCGAACAGGAAGACCTGGCCCGTTGGGCCATCGCTGCGGGGCTCGTCCCCGGGGACAGCCTCTATGTAGGCTTACGTAATGGTTTCCAGATTCAGGTTCGCCACTTTCAGGGACCGACTGGCGCCACTCAACATCGGTAAACTCAGGAAAACCATCGATATGAGCGAATATTCCGTTTTCACCTCCGAGTCCGTGTCTGAAGGGCATCCGGACAAAATTGCCGACCAGATTTCCGATGCGGTGCTGGACGCCATCATTGCCCAGGACAAATTTGCCCGCGTCGCGTGCGAAACCCTGGTGAAAACCGGCGTGGCGATCATCGCTGGCGAAGTCACCACTTCGGCCTGGGTCGACCTGGAAGACATCGTCCGCAACGTGATCCTCGACATCGGCTACAACAGTTCCGACGTCGGTTTCGATGGCGCCACCTGCGGTGTGATGAACATCATCGGCAAGCAGTCGGTGGACATCGCCCAGGGCGTTGACCGCAGCAAGCCGGAAGACCAGGGCGCCGGCGACCAGGGCCTGATGTTCGGCTACGCCAGCAACGAAACCCCGGAGCTGATGCCCGCCCCGATCGCCTACTCGCACCAACTGGTCCAGCGCCAGGCCGAAGCCCGCAAGTCCGGCCTGCTGCCATGGCTGCGCCCGGACGCCAAGTCGCAGGTGACCTGCCGCTACGAAGGCGGCAAGGTGGTCGGTGTCGACGCCATCGTCCTGTCGACCCAGCACAACCCTGACGTGTCCTACAGCGACCTGCGCGAAGGCGTGATGGAACTGATCGTCAAGCACGTCATCCCGGCCAATCTGCTGACCAAGGACACCCAGTTCCACATCAACCCGACCGGCAACTTCATTATCGGCGGCCCGGTGGGCGACTGCGGCCTGACCGGCCGCAAGATCATCGTCGACAGCTACGGCGGCATGGCCCGTCACGGCGGCGGCGCCTTCTCCGGCAAGGACCCGTCCAAGGTTGACCGTTCCGCCGCCTACGCCGGTCGCTACGTGGCCAAGAACATCGTCGCCGCCGGCCTGGCCGACCGCTGCGAAATCCAGGTTTCCTACGCCATCGGCGTAGCCCAGCCGACCTCGATCTCGCTGAACACCTTCGGCACCGGCAAGATCAGCGATGACAAGATCATCAAGCTGGTCCGCGAGATCTTCGACCTGCGCCCGTACGCCATCACCACCATGCTCGACCTGCTGCACCCGATGTACCAGGACACTGCGGCCTATGGCCATTTCGGTCGTACCCCGGAGCTGAAGACCGTCGGCGACGACACCTTCACCACCTTCACCTGGGAAAAGACCGACCGCATCGACGCCCTGCGAGCCGCTGCCGGCCTGTAATTTGTCGGTTGCGTCACAAAAGCCCTTCATGGTTCGCCATGAAGGGCTTTTTCATGACAGCCGGTCATTCCCTGTACAAACCTGTTTCCCTATATTTCGCCATCTCGGACCCTGTTTCTCCCCTGGATATTGCACGGCGCCTGTTCGAGAACCTTTCTGATGCGTCGGCAATCGAACATTGAGGTTTGCCATGCGTACTTCCGCTTTCGCCCCCGCCGCGATCCTGCTCGGCCTGTTCACCCTTCCAGCCCAGGCCGCCGACCTGAGCGCACTCACCAACCTGGCGACACAGCTGGGCGGTGGCTCGACGACACAGACGACCGGCAATACCGCCGACGCCGGCAGCTGCAACCCCAAACAGGTGCAGGATCTGCAGAAACAGATCTATGCCGCCAAGGTCAAGGGTGACACCGTCAAGGCCAACGGCCTGCAAATGGCCGTGGACCATATCACCGCCAGTTGCAGCGGCGTGGCCAGCTCCCAGCAGCCCATCAACAACACCGCGGCGCCCCAGGATCCCAAGGCGCAGGCGATCGATGCCGGCATCAAGGCACTGGGCGGCCTGTTCAAGTAAGCCGACATATGCGGTAAGAAAGCCCCGCCCCCGCGGGGCTTTTTAATGCCCTAGGCTTTGCCTTTCGGTCGAGCAAGGAGGCTGCGGCATGGGCTTCGTCCTGGGTATCGCCTTTTTCATCTGCTGTTTCGCAGCCCAGGCCGCGCCGTGCCCGCAGTGGCCGCAGGAGCGCGCCCTGCGCGAAATCGAGGCCCTGGAGCAACAAATCGCCCAGTGGGACGAGCGTTACCACCGCCAGGGCACTTCGCCGGTCGCCGACGAGCTCTACGACCAGTCCCGCCAGACCCTGCAGGGCTGGCGCGACTGTTTTGCCGCCAGCGGGAGTCCGCCGGACAACCCGCTGCTCAAGGCGCGCGGGCCGACTCCCCATCCGATTGCCCATACCGGGCTGGACAAGCTGCCGGACGAACAGGCGGCCCGGGACTGGATCAGCACCCGCCAGGACCTGTGGATCCAGCCCAAGGTCGATGGCGTGGCCGTGACCCTCAGCTACCGGCAAGGTCGCTTGCAGCAGGTGATCAGCCGTGGCGACGGCCTCAAGGGCCAGAACTGGACCGACCAGGCCCGCCGGATCGCGGCCATTCCTGGCCGATTGCCGCAACCCCTCGACCTGGTGCTGCAAGGCGAGTTGTACTGGCGCCAGAGCGGCCATGTGCAGGCCGAACACGGCGGGCTGAACGCTCGCAGCAAGGTCGCCGGCCTGATGGCCCGGCACCGCTTGCAACCCGATGAGGGCGAAGGCATTGGCCTGTTCGTCTGGGACTGGCCCGATGGCCCGGCGACCCAGCCTGAGCGCCTGCAAGGCCTGAGCGCCCTGGGCTTCCCCGACAGCGCGACCTACAGCCGGCCGATCAGGGGATTTGCCGAAGCCCGGCACTGGCGCGAGCGCTGGTTCCGAGAGCCGTTGCCCTTCGTCAGCGATGGCGTGGTTCTGCGTCAGGGTCAGCGGCCCGCCGCGCACCTCTGGCAGGCCCGGGCACCCTCCTGGAGCGTCGCCTGGAAATACCCCTACAGCCAGGCCCTGGCCCATGTACGCCAGGTCAGCTTCAAGATCGGTCGCACCGGCCGGATCACGCCGATGCTCGAGCTGATCCCGGTACGCCTGGATGACCGTCAGATCAGGCGGGTCAGTACCGGCTCGCTGCAACGCTGGCGGGAGCTGGACATTCGTCCCGGCGATCAGGTGGCCATCAGCCTCGCCGGCCTGACCATTCCGCGCCTGGACGCGGTGGTCTGGCGCAGTGTCGAACGCGAACCGCTCGACGTCCCCAACCCGGACGATTTCCATGAGTCGAGTTGCTGGCGCTACGGCCCGGGTTGCGAAAGCCAGTTTCTCGCCCGACTGGCCTGGCTGAGCGGCAAGCAGGGGCTGGAGCTGCCAGGACTGGGCCCCGGAACCTGGGAAAAGCTGGCTCGCGCGGGCCGCCTTGCACAACTGCTCGATTGGCTGACACTCGATGCCCACGAGCTTGCTAACATTGCCGGCCTGGGCCCGGTCGGCAGCCGGCAGTTGCTCGATAACGCCCGGTTGGCCCGACAACGGCCGTTCGAGCGCTGGCTGAGGGCCCTGGGCGTACCCGCCGGTGCCGGTATCAGGCTGGACGGCAACTGGCAGGCACTGGCCAGCCGAACCGTCGGGGCCTGGCAGGCCGAACCCGGGATCGGCCCCGAACGGGCCGCGCGCCTGGGTGCCTTCTTTCGGGACCCACAGGTAATGGCCCTGGCTGAATCATTACGTGTCGCCGGGGTCGATGGGTTCTGAGGAAAAAGCTGCAAACCGAATCGGAACACTCATACAACCGAGTCGGCTTTTATTTGTTCATTGTCACTTTTCAGTATTTTTCAGCACGGAGCCTTTCATGAAACTTCCCTCTTCACTGGTGCTTTTCACCCTGTGCACGGTCATGGCCGCCCCGCTCCTGGCCGCCGAGGAACAACCCGAACTGACCGGTTGCGCGGCCAAGCGCCAGGCCATCAGCAACCAGCTCGAGGCCGCCAGGGCCCAGGGCAACAGCGAACAACAGGCCGGCCTGGAGAAGGCCCTGGACGAAGTCACCACCCACTGCACCGACACCTCGCTGAAAAAGGAGCGGGAGAACAAGGTGCTCGATGCCCGGCACGAGGTCAGCCGCCGTCAGGCCGACCTCGACAAGGCGATGAAAAAGGGTGACCCGGAGAAGATCAACAAGCGCAAGGACAAACTCGCCGAGTCCCGCAAGGAGCTGCAGGACGCCCTGGACGAGCTGGACAAGTAGCCCGCCCCGCCCCCGTTCACTCAGTGATCGCGAAACTCCTTGTGGCAGGCATCGCAGGCATCCTCGACCCTTTCCACCGCCGGCCTGAGCAGGCTGGCCTGGTAGGGCTGGACCTTGCTCGCCACCACCAGCTCGCCGGTGGCGCTCTCCAGCGAGCGGGCCAGTTCCTGAAAACGCGCCTGCTTTTGCCAGACATCGGCCTTGGCGCTGGTATGCTCCGTTTCCTTGACCTGCGGGAAATGTTTCCACGGCTCATGGGACAGGCTATCCAGCTTGATCGCTCCCTCGGCAAACGCCGGGCCGTCGAAAGGGATCCGACCTCGGAGCATGCCGCCCAGGTCTTCGCTGGTCTTGAGCATCTGCTTGAAAATGGCCTTGCGCTGGCCCAGTGGCGAGTTCGGGTCGATACCGCCACAGGCGGCGAGGCTCAGGCCGGCCAGCAATACAACGAAAAATTTCTTGATAGTCATGATGGCATCAGGTCACGGGAGACGGCGGCCAGTATCCTCGCCTGAAGATCAAACACCAATAGGCCAGGCCGCCAATACCCTCACTCAATGAATGGATTACCTGAACAACGACTGAACAGGTGATCACTCAAGGAATACACCGCTTCATGAACACCACTTACAAACGCCTGGGCTGGAGCCTGTTCGCCCTGGCCCTGCTCGCCGGCTGCAATGGCAAGGACAACCAGCCACCCGTGCCGGTCACCACTTACGTCAAGGCCGACTGGAAAGCCCTGCCGAACGTTTCCGACGCCGACCTGCAGGCCGGCTTCGCCTCGTGGCGCAGCGCCTGCACCCGGCTGAAGAGCGACGCCACCTGGGCGGCCACCTGTGCCGCGGCGAGCAATGTGCCCGCCAACCCCGTGGCCATTCGCAGCTTTCTTCAGCAGAACCTCGAGGTCTACGGACTGCGCTCGGCGCAAAACAGTGCCGACGGGCTGATCACCGGTTACTACGAACCCGTCTACCCCGGCAGCCTGACCCGCACGGACAAGGCCACGGTGCCGGTCTATGGAGTACCGGACGACCTGATCATCGTCCAGTTGGACAGCCTCTATCCGGAACTCAAGGGCAAGCGCCTGCGTGGACGACTGGAAGGCCGTGTGGTCAAACCCTATGACGACGCCGCACTGATCGCCACCCAGGGCGTCAAGGCTCCGGTGCTGGCCTGGCTGACCGACCCGATGGACCTGCAGTTCCTGCAGATCCAGGGCTCGGGCCGAATTCGCCTGGATGACGGCCGGCAACTGCGGATCGGCTACGCCGACCAGAACGGCCACCCGTACCGGGCCATCGGCCGCTGGCTGGTGGAACAGGGCGAGCTGAAGAAGGAAGACGTGACCATGGGCACCATCAGCGCCTGGGCCAAGGCCCATCCGACGCGCATCCCGGAGCTGCTGGCCAGCAACCCGAGCTATGTGTTCTTTGCCCGCAACCCGGACAGCAACGAAGGCCCGCGTGGCTCGCTGAACGTTCCACTGACCGCCGGCTACAGCGTCGCGGTGGATCGCAAGGTCATTCCGCTGGGCAGCCTGCTGTGGCTGTCGACCACCCGTCCGGACGGCACGCCGCTGGTACGGCCGGTGGCGGCGCAGGACACCGGTGGAGCGATTGCCGGCGAGGTCCGCGCCGACCTGTTCTGGGGCACCGGCGACGCCGCCGGGCAACTGGCGGGAGACATGAAGCAGAAAGGCAATATCTGGATGCTGTGGCCCAAGGGCATGGCGTTGCCCCAGGTGCCGGATATCGGTAGCTGATTGCGGTGCAGGCCGTAGGGGCCTATTCGCGGGCAAGCCCGGCTCCTGCAGTGCGGTGTCGGAAACAGGTTTTCCGACTACGACACCAGCCTGTAGGAGCCGGGCTTGCCCGCGAAGAAGCCTTCGCCTGGCCTCAGATGGACACGAAGAAGAAACTCGCGATCAAGGCCATCCCCACTGCCCATACCACCGAGCGCAGTATTGCCCAGTCAGCCAGGTAGCAGATGATGTACAGCAGACGGCTGGTGATGAACAGCACCGCCAGCACGTTGATCGTCACCAGCGAGGCATGACCGACCAGATGCGCGATGATCACTGCCGCGGCAAAGGCCGGGGTCACCTCGAAACTGTTCAACTGCGCCGCATGCGCGCGCCTGGCGAAACCTTCGAGGGTTTCCAGGAACGCCCGCGGGTCATGGTTCTGCCGCGGCCCGAACTGGCCACCACTGAACTTGGCGATACCGGTGCACAAGTAGGGCAGGAAGATCGCGATCAATACACACCAGAGTGCTGGAGTCATGACAAAGTCCTTGTTCTTGGAGTTGGATGAACATGTCGACCAGCATGCAGGCACGCCGGTTTCGCGCAAGCCGGTCTAGTCGGCAAAGGCGCACACAACACTAGCGCATCTGATGGCCCGCGGGGCAAATACGTTCACACTTTGACAAGCCTGCCGCCATACGAATGCGTTGGGTACTCACCAGAACCGCTCGGTCACCTTTCAAGCATCATGCGAATCCCTCGGCGCCCCGCTTTCACTGCGGATCTGCGCATGACTGATCAGGGCGAAGATGCAACTGCCGCCAATGATGTTGCCGGCCAGCGTAGGGCCGGCGAAGTGCAGCCAGAACTCACGCCATGACAGTTCCCCGGCGAATACCAGGTAAGAGACCTCGGCCGAACCGGCCACAATATGCGTGAAATCGCCCAGCGCCATGAGGTAGGTGATCAGGATGATGATCCACATCTTCGCGCTCTCCATGGACGGGATCATCCAGACCATGGTGGCGATCATCCAGCCGGACACGATGCCCTTGGCAAACATCTGTTGTGGCTCGTGCTCCATGACCTTGCGACCGATTTCGAGAAAGGCCAGGTCGGTCTTGTTGTCGAAGATCGGCAGATGCAGCATCACGTAGGCCACCAGCAGCGTGCCGCAAAGATTGCCCACCAGCACCACGCCCCATAAGCGCAGCAGGCGACCGAGGTTGCCCAGGGTCGGCTGGCTCATCAGCGGCAGCACCGCCGTCAGGGTGTTTTCGGTGAACAGTTGCTGGCGCGCGAGGATCACCGCGAGAAAGCCCGCGCAGTAGCCGAAGCTGGCGATCACCTTGAACGCCTCGCCCTCCGGCAACCGGGAGTTGAGCAGTCCCATCGCCATCAGCGACAGGCCCATGGTCAGGCCGGCCGCCAGCGCCGACCAGCCGAGCGCGGCGACACTGCGCTCCAGTTCCTGGTCGCCCTGCAGGCGGATGATTTCATGCAGCACCGCCGCCCTTGGCGGCTGGTTGCGTGTGACGTCCTGCCGCTCTTCGGGCGACAGGTCCGGGGTCTTGCCGTCTTTTTGCGTATCCATCGAGTGCCTGAACCCAAGGTGTGCCTGAAAAGTGGGACACCACGGGTTCGCGGCTGTTCAGTGACTGGCGCGATCAGATCGGACTGATCCCGTCCTCCTTGAACTGGTCCTTCACGTACTTGATCTCGGTCCGACCATGAGGCGCCGGCAGGCCGTCTTCGCCCAGGTTGACGAAGACCATCTTCTCCACGGTCAGGATGCTCTTGCGGGTGATCTTGTTGCGCACTTCACAGGTCAGGGTGATCGAAGTACGCCCGAACTCGGTGGCCGTGATACCCAGCTCGATGATGTCCCCCTGGCGCGAGGCACTGACGAAGTTGATCTCGGAGATGTACTTGGTCACCACCCGCTGGTTGCCCAGCTGGACGATGGCATAGATCGCCGCCTCTTCGTCGATCCAGCGCAACAGGCTACCGCCGAACAGGGTGCCGTTGGGGTTGAGGTCTTCGGGTTTGACCCATTTGCGGGTGTGGAAATTCATGCGCGTACCTGACCGTCTTGCCATTGATGCCAGCTATCATGGCAGACCGCACGGTCAAGCTCTATGAACACTCGACTATGGTCGCCATGAGCATTCTTCATCGAACCGACAGAAACCCTTGGGAAGTCCTCGACAGGCCGCTATACTCAGCGCCGATCAAAACGGTCATCTTCCCCTGATACCGTTTACCCGCCACCTGTCCGAGGGGCGCTGCAGCAGGCTCGACCTGTCAGGCTCGGATGGGGCGTTCTCCGGTCGTGATGATGCGCCCGGATACTAAACGCACAACGGCGCCCATTCGCACACTACGAATGGAGGCTCTCTATGAGCGCTGTCAACACGCCTGCAGATTTTACCGATTACAAAGTCGCCGACCTGTCCCTGGCTGCCTGGGGCCGTCGCGAAATCATCATCGCCGAATCGGAAATGCCTGCCCTGATGGGTCTGCGCCGCAAGTATCTGGCCGAGCAACCGCTCAAGGGTGCCAAGATCCTGGGCTGCATCCACATGACCATCCAGACCGCCGTGCTGATCGAAACCCTGGTTGCCCTGGGTGCCGAGGTTCGCTGGTCGTCCTGCAACATCTTCTCGACCCAGGACCAGGCCGCTGCCGCCATCGCCGCTGCCGGCATCCCGGTCTTCGCCTGGAAAGGTGAAACCGAGCAGGAATACGAGTGGTGCCTGGAGCAGACCATCCTCAAGGATGGCGCGCCTTGGGACACCAACATGGTCCTCGACGACGGCGGCGACCTGACCGAACTGCTGCACAAGAAGTACCCGCAGGTCCTGGACAAGGTCCACGGCGTCACCGAGGAAACCACCACCGGCGTCCACCGCCTGCTGGACATGCTGGCCAAGGGCGAGCTGAAGATCCCGGCGATCAACGTCAACGACTCGGTCACCAAGAGCAAGAACGACAACAAGTACGGCTGCCGTCACAGCCTGAACGATGCCATCAAGCGCGGTACCGACCACCTGCTGTCCGGCAAGCAGGCCCTGGTGATCGGCTACGGCGACGTGGGCAAGGGCTCGGCCCAGTCCCTGCGTCAGGAAGGCATGATCGTCAAGGTCACCGAAGTCGACCCGATCTGCGCCATGCAGGCCTGCATGGACGGTTTCGAAGTGGTTTCGCCGTTCATCGACGGGATCAACAACGGCACCGAAGCCAGCATCGACAAGGCCCTGCTGGGCAAGATCGACCTGATCGTCACCACCACCGGTAACGTCAACGTCTGCGATGCGAACATGCTCAAGGCCCTGAAGAAGCGCGCCGTGGTCTGCAACATCGGTCACTTCGACAACGAAATCGACACCGCCTTCATGCGCAAGAACTGGGCATGGGAAGAAGTGAAGCCGCAGGTGCACAAGATCCACCGCACCGGCCACGGCGATTTCGACCCGCAGAACGACGACTACCTGATCCTGCTGGCCGAAGGCCGCCTGGTGAACCTGGGCAACGCCACCGGTCACCCAAGCCGCATCATGGACGGTTCGTTCGCCAACCAGGTACTGGCGCAGATCTTCCTGTTCGGCCAGAAGTACGCCGACCTGTCGCCTGCCCAGAAAGCCGAGCGCCTGACCGTTGAGGTACTGCCGAAGAAACTCGACGAGGAAGTGGCCCTGGAAATGGTCCGCGGCTTCGGCGGCGTGGTCACCCAACTGACCAAGACCCAGGCCGACTACATCGGCGTGAGCGTCGAAGGTCCGTTCAAGCCGCACGCCTACCGCTACTGATCGGCCTGGTTGCCTGCTCTCCCGGCGAGAGCAGGCTGTTGTGGGAGCTGGCTTGCCGGCGATGGCAGCGCCTCGGTACTGTTGCAGAATCGAGGCCACTGCATTGCGGGCAGGCAGCTCCCACACTGGTATTCTGAGCTTCCACAGGTATTACCATGTCCCAAGATCGTCGCTACAGCTTCGAGTTCTTCCCGACCAAGACCGATGCTGGGCATGAAAAGCTGCTCGCCACTGCCCGCCAGCTGGCCAGCCACAATCCCGACTTCTTCTCCTGCACCTACGGTGCCGGCGGCTCGACCCGCGACCGCACACTCAACACCGTGCTGCAGCTCGAGAGCGAAGTAAAGATTCCTTCCGCTCCGCACCTGTCCTGCGTGGGCGACAGCAAGAACGACCTGCGCGGCCTGCTGACCCAGTACAAGGACGCCGGCATCAAGCGCATCGTCGCCCTGCGCGGCGACCTGCCCTCCGGCATGGGCATGGCCAGCGGCGAACTGCGCCACGCCAACGACCTGGTCAGCTTCATCCGTGAAGAGACCGGCAGCCATTTCCACATCGAAGTCGCCGCCTACCCGGAAATGCACCCGCAGGCGCGCAATTTCGAAGACGACATCCAGCATTTCGTGCGCAAGGCCAACGCCGGTGCCGACAGTGCGATCACCCAGTACTTCTTCAACGCCGACAGCTACTTCTACTTCGTCGACCGCGTACGGGCACTGGGGGTGAACATCCCGATCGTGCCGGGCATCATGCCGATCACCAACTACAGCAAGCTGGCACGCTTCTCCGACGCCTGCGGCGCGGAAATCCCACGCTGGGTCCGCAAGCAGTTGGAAGCCTACGGCGATGACAGCCAGAGCATCCAGGCCTTCGGCGAGCAGGTGGTCACCCAGATGTGCGAACGCCTGCTGCAAGGCGGCGCGCCGGGTCTGCATTTCTATACCCTGAACCTGGCCGAACCGAGCCTGGCGGTATGGAACAATCTCAAGCTGCCGCGCTGATCCGACAGCAAAGGCCGTGAACAAAAGGTCCTCGCGCAAGCCAGGGCCTTTTTTATTGCAACGGGAATAGCCCGGGACAGAGCCCTCACGCGGCTCTGGCTATTTACTGCGCGCCCATCGTACTCTCTGGCAATGCCCGTCATTGCCCAACTGCTGACAGCCATTGTCCTGACTTGCCTGAGCCTGACGGCCCGGGGCGAGCGACTGCGCATTGTCACCGAACCCTGGGCCCCCTATGTCTACGAGGAGAATGGCCAGGCCAAGGGCCTGGACTACGAGACCACGGCGATTGTCTTCCAGCGCCTGGGGATCGAGGTGGAGTGGCAGTTCCTGCCCTGGAAACGTTGCCTGGCGATGCTCGAACAGGGCCAGGCCGACGGCGCCCTGGATATCTTTCACAGCAGCCAGCGCGACGACAAACTGCTGTATCCCGACGAGGCACTGTCCGAAGTGGAGTTCGTGCTCTTCTACGCCAAGGCCCATCCCCATCCGTTCAGCAGCCTGGATGATCTGCGCGGGCTGACCGTAGGCGTCTCGCCGGGCTATCAGTACAGTCCGCAATTCAACGAATCGCGCCTGTTCCGACACGAACCGGCCCCCAGCCATGAGTCCAACTTCGGCAAGCTGGCCCTGGGGCGCATCGACCTGGTGATCACCGACCGCCGCGTCGGTCAGCATGTGCTCAACGAATTGAACCTGCAGGAGCAGATCGCCCAGTACCCGAGCGTGATCAGCCGCAATCGGCAATACCTGGCCCTGCGTCGCAACGCCGGCATGGACCTGCTGATGCAGCGCTTCAACGCCGAACTCAAGCGGTTCAAGCGCGAACCGGCCTATGCCGAACTCAACGCCCGCTATGCCGGCGCGCCCGGCGCCGGGAAAAAGCAGTGAACCGTTGAGCAGCAGGAACGCGGCACAGGCCGATTGCTCTGTTATACTCCGGCGTTCCCGCCAGGCTTACGCCCGGACGCTCGACCTTGCATCAGGTATTCCGACACAGTGACCTGCGCCGCCAAAGAGCCAGCGCGCGCCGTGCGTAGAGCCTCAAGATCCAGCATTACCGGACGGGATTGCGTCCTCCAGGACCGGACAGGAAAACGCCGCACACGCTGCCGGCCGCTTTTGTTCAGCTCCCAGATGCCATTCGCGCCAGGCAAGATTCCCATCGGGCTTTGCCCTAACTGAACAGGATTACTCATGTCCTTTGCTTCCCTCGGTCTCTCCGAGGCTTTGGTCGGCGCCATCGAGGCCGCCGGCTATACCGAGCCTACTCCGGTGCAACAGCGGGCCATTCCCGCCGTGTTGCAAGGTCGCGACCTGATGGTCGCGGCACAGACAGGTACTGGTAAAACCGGCGGTTTCGCCCTCCCGATTCTGGAGCGGTTGTTCCCCAACGGTCACCCGGACAAATCCCAGCGTCACGGCCCGCGCCAACCGCGCGTACTGGTCCTGACCCCGACCCGCGAACTGGCCGCCCAGGTGCACGACAGCTTCAAGCTCTATGCCCGCGACCTGAAATTCGTCAGCGCCTGCATTTTCGGCGGTGTCGGCATGAACCCGCAGATCCAGGCCATGGCCCGTGGCGTCGACGTGCTCGTCGCTTGCCCGGGGCGCCTGCTGGACCTGGCCGGGCAAGGCAGCGTCGACCTGTCCCACGTGGAAATCCTCGTGCTGGACGAAGCCGACCGCATGCTCGACATGGGCTTCGTCCATGACGTGAAGAAGGTTCTCGCACGGCTGCCGGCCAAGCGGCAGAACCTGCTGTTCTCGGCGACCTTCTCCAAGGACATCACCGACCTGGCGAGCAAGCTGCTGCACAACCCGGAGCGCATCGAGGTGACGCCACCGAACACCACGGTCGAGCGTATCGAGCAGCGTGTGTTCCGCCTGGCCGCCAGCCACAAGCGCGCCCTGCTGGCCCACCTGATCACCACCGGCGCCTGGGAACAGGTGCTGGTGTTCACCCGCACCAAGCACGGTGCCAACCGCCTGGCCGAGTACCTGGACAAGCACGGCCTGACCGCCGCGGCGATCCACGGCAACAAGAGCCAGAACGCCCGCACCAAGGCCCTGGCCGACTTCAAGGCCGGCGAGATCCGCATCCTGGTCGCCACCGATATCGCCGCCCGCGGCCTGGATATCGACCAGTTGCCGCACGTGGTCAACTTCGAACTGCCGAACGTCGATGAAGACTACGTCCACCGCATCGGTCGTACCGGCCGTGCCGGTCGCTCGGGCGAGGCGATTTCCCTGGTCGCTCCGGACGAAGAGAAACTGCTGAAAAGCATCGAGCGCATGACCCGGCAGAAAATCGCCGACGGCGACCTGATGGGCTTCGACGCCAGCGCCGTGGAAGCGGAAAAACCGGAAGTACGCGAGCGTCCGGAAGGCCGCAACCCGCGCAACGCGCGTGCTCCCCGTGGCGACGGCGCCAACGGCGGTGGCAGCGGTAGCGGTCGCAAGGACAAGGGCAAGGACAAGGGCGGCAAGGAGAAGCCGGCGAACAGCGGTCGCGGCGAGCGTCCGGCCCGTGAGCAGAAGCCTCGCGAGCAGCAGCAACAGCGCCAGATCCCGCGTCCGGCACCGGACCGCGACCCGGAAGAGTTTCTCGATGACGACGTGGACAACTTCGGCAACCGTGTCGACTACGTGCCACAGGCCGCCAAGCCCCAGGGTCGTGGTCGCCGTCCCGGCGGTGCCGGACAAGGCGCAGCCCGTGGCGGTGCAGCCCAGGGCCAGGGCCGGCAGAATGGCCAGCGCGGCAGCAACGGCACCGGTGCCGGTGCCGGCGCGGGTGCCCAGAAGCGCACTGGCCGTAATGGCGCAGCGCGGGATGGCCAGCCACGTCGCGACGACTCGCGCAACCGTCGTCCGGCCCGGGACGACCAGTCGTTCCGCCAGGAGCCGGCGTTGAAAAGCCCTCGTGAGAACCAGCCGAAGATCATGCACAAGGAGTCGAAGATCGATCGCTCCCTGACGCCTGAGCAACTGGACCAGTTGCCGAACCGCCCACGCGGCGAGAAACCGGCGTTGCTGACCCGCAATCGCTGAGTATTCCCTCGGCAATGAAAACGCCCCCGGTTCGTGAGAACCGGGGCGTTTTCATTGTGGCCAGCTTCCCCTGCAGGAGTAGGGTTTGCCCGCCAAGCCATGCCCATCGGGCCCCTTCGCGAACAAGCGCTGCTCCTACAGGAAAAGTATTACTTGGCCTTTACGCCTTCGAACGAGATGTCCAGGTCCAGAGTCTGGGAGGATGGGCCTGGGCCCTTGATGCCGAAATCGTTCAGGTTGAGGGTGGTGGTACCGTTGAAGCCGGCACGGTAGCCGCCCCATGGGTCCTTGCCTTCACCGTTGAAGGTGGCCTTGAAGGTCACCGGCTTGGTCACGCCGTGCAGGGTCAGGTCACCGGTCACGTCAGCGGTTTTCTCGCCAGTGGATTTGACGCTGGTGGAGACAAACTTGGCTTCCGGATACTTGGCAACGTCCAGGAAGTCCTTGCTGGCGATGTGCTTGTCACGCTCGGCGTGGTTGGAGAACAGGCTGGCGGTCTTCAGCTCGACCTCGATCTTGCTCGCTTCAGGCGCCTTGGCGTCGAAGCTGAACTTGCCGCTCCAGTCCTTGAAGGTGCCGTGTACGAAGCTGTAGCCCAGGTGGCTGATCTTCCAGTCGATGAAGGCGTGCTGGCCTTCCTTGTCGATCACGTAGTCAGCGGCCATCGCCTGACCGGCAGTGAACAGTGCGGTACCGATTGCCAGGGCGGCGAGAGTCTTTTTCAACATGCTTCTATTCCTTTTGAGTCGAGGTTGAACATCAGGCTTTGCGACCCAGCATGCGGGTCAGCGTCGCATCACGATCGATAAAGTGGTGTTTCAGCGCAGCCAGGCCATGGAGAACGGCAAAGATCACCACGGTCCAGGCCAGGTACAGGTGCACCGTGCCAGCCACATCCGCCTGGTCGGGGATGCTGGAAATCCAGGCCGGCACGTCGAACAGATTGAACACCGGAATCCCGACACCTTCTGCGGTGGAAATCAGGTACCCGGAGAACATCAGGGCGAAAAGGCCCAGATAGAGGAACGCATGGCCGAACTTGGCGCCCAGGCGGGTCAGGCGGCCATGATTGGACGGTGCCGGCGGCGGCGGGCTGATGAAACGCCAGGCCAGCCGTACGACCATCACCGCGAACAGGGTCAAGCCGATACTTTTATGCAGGTCCGGAGCGGCCTTGCGGTACTCGCTGTAGTAGTCGAGACCGACCATCCACAAGCCCAGCGCGAAAAGGCCGAAGACCACCAGAGCCACGCCCCAATGCAGGAGCATGCTGACTGCGCCGTAGCGGGAAGATGAATTACGTAGCTGCATGGCCGAGAGATCCTGTAAGTACTGCGCCCAAGACTAATGGTTTACCTATCGAATTAAAGCGAAAAATTTTGCTTTGAAATATCGAGAAATACGATCATAAGTCTGGAACGAGCGGGTTAAGAAAATATTAAGGTCGCCGCCTATCCGGAACACCCCGGCGGGCGACTTTATTCGAGGCGCCGGAGGATAATCGTTGCAACCGCTGCAGGCCGCGTCGCCCGGACACTTCGCCGGTGGCGAGGCCGTTGAATGACCGGCACGGGTTGTCCCGTCGCCCGGCATTGCATAGGCTTGCGCGATTGTTGGCCCGCGCCTGTCGCAAGGTGCCCGTGGGAGAGTGGAAATGAGCCTGAACAACCAGTGGATGCAACGCGATCTCGCGGTGCTGTGGCATCCCTGCACCCAGATGAAAGATCACGAGCAACTGCCGATGATCCCCATCAAGCGCGGCGAAGGCGTGTGGCTGGAGGATTTCGACGGCAAGCGCTACCTCGATGCCGTCAGCTCCTGGTGGGTCAACGTGTTCGGCCACTGCAACCCGCGCATCAACCAGCGCATCAAGGACCAGGTCGACCAGCTGGAGCACGTGATCCTCGCCGGTTTCAGCCACCAGCCGGTGATCGAGCTGTCCGAGCGCCTGGTGAAGATGACCCCGAAGGCCTGACCCGCTGCTTCTATGCCGATAACGGTTCGTCCTGCATCGAAGTCGCGCTGAAGATGAGCTTTCATTACTGGCTCAACCGCGGCCAGCCGCAGAAGAAACGCTACATCACCCTGACCAACAGCTACCACGGCGAGACCGTGGCGGCGATGTCGGTAGGCGACGTGCCGCTGTTCACCGAGACCTACAAGGCCCTGCTGCTGGACACCATCAAGGTGCCGAGCCCGGACTGCTACATGCGTGCGCAGGGCATGAGCTGGGAAGAGCATTCGCGCAACCTGTTCCAGGTCATGGAACAGACCCTGGCGGAGAATCACCAGAGCGTCGCCGCAGTGATCGTCGAACCGCTGATCCAGGGAGCCGGCGGCATGCGCATGTACCATCCGGTGTACCTCAAGCTGCTGCGCGAGGCCTGCGACCGCTACGGCGTACACCTGATCCACGATGAAATCGCCGTGGGCTTCGGCCGCACCGGTACGATGTTCGCCTGCGAACAGGCCGGTATCCGTCCGGACTTCCTCTGCCTGTCCAAGGCGCTCACCGGCGGCTACCTGCCCCTGGCGGCGTGCCTGACCACCGAGGACGTCTACGGCGCCTTCTACGACGACTACCCGACCCTGCGCGCGTTCCTCCATTCCCACAGCTACACCGGCAACCCGCTGGCCTGTGCGGCGGCGCTGGCGACCCTGGATATCTTCGAGCAGGACAACGTCATCGAGAACAACCGGGCCCTGGCCCAACGGATGGCCAGTTCCACCGCGCACCTGGCGGATCACCCGCACGTTGCCGAAGTGCGCCAGACCGGCATGGCCCTGGCGATCGAGATGGTCCAGGACAAGGCCAGCAAGGCCGCCTACCCGTGGCAGGAGCGCCGTGGCCTCAAGGTGTTCCAGCATGCCCTGGAGCGCGGCGCCCTGCTGCGGCCGCTGGGCAACGTGGTGTACTTCCTGCCACCCTACGTGATCACGCCGGAACAGATCGACTTCCTCGCCGAAGTGGCCAGCGAGGGGATCGACATTGCCACCCGCAGCGCGGTCAGCGTGGCGGTGCCGGAAAACTTCCATCCGGACTTCCGTGATCCGGGCTAACCCCACAGAAGCCAAGCGGGCGCACGCGACCCATTCGCGGCAGTGCGGCGCCCCGGCAACCCATCATTCCGATATCCAGAGATACACCATGAGACTGTCCCGCTTCTTTATCGACGCCCCTCTGAGCCTCGGCGAACACGAACTGCCGGAGGCCCAGGCCCACTACATCGGCCGCGTACTGCGCATGGCCGAAGGGGACGCGCTGCAGGTGTTCGACGGCTCCGGCCACGAATTCCTCGGTACCCTGCTGGAAGTCGGCAAGAAGCACGTGCGTGTGCAACTGACCGAAAGCTTCGCCGGCCAACCGGACTCGCCGCTGCACATCCACCTCGGCCAGGGCCTGTCCCGGGGCGAACGGATGGATTGGGCGATCCAGAAAGCCACCGAGTTGGGCGTCAGCGAAATCACCCCGATCGTCAGCGAGCGCTGTGAAGTCCGCCTCAAGGACGAGCGCGCCGACAAGCGCCTGGCCCACTGGCGGCAGATCGCGATCAGTGCCTGTGAACAGTGCGGCCGCTCCACCCTGCCGGTGATCCACCCGCCGCTGCCGCTGGGTGAATGGCTGAAACAGGCCCAGGCCGAACTGAAACTGGTGCTGCACCCGGTGGCCGAACCGCTGACCAGCCATCCCAGGCCGGCCAGCCTGGCCTTTCTGATCGGCCCTGAAGGCGGTTTGTCCGACGCCGAAGTCGAGCAGGCGGCCAAGGCCGGCTACCTGCCCGCACGCCTCGGTCCGCGGGTGCTGCGCACCGAGACCGCACCGGTGGTGGCCCTGGCGGTGGCCCAGCAGCTGTGGGGCGATTTCTGACGCATCAGATCACGTACCAGAAGATCGCCACGAAATGCAGGGCGCTGCCGGCGATCACGAACAGGTGCCAGATCCCGTGGGAATGCCGTAGCCGGTGATCCAGGGCGAAGAAGATGATGCCCAGGGTGTATAGCGCCCCGCCCGTGGCCAGCCAGATGAACCCGGCCATGCCCAGGGCCGCCAGCAGCGGCTTGATCGCCACCAGCACGATCCAGCCCATCACCGCATAGATCACGATCGACAGGATCCGCGCCTCCGAGCGCGGCTTGATCTCCTGCAACATGCCGATCACCGCCAGCCCCCAGACGATGCCGAACAACGTCCAACCCCATGGTCCGCGCAGAGTGACCAGGCAGAACGGCGTGTAGCTGCCGGCGATCAGCAGGTAGATCGACAGGTGATCGACCTTCTGCATGATCACCTTCGCCCGCCCGCGGACGCTGTGGTACACGGTCGAGACGCTATAGAGTGCCATCAGCGTGACCCCGTAGATCGCCACGCTGACGATCTTCCACGGGCTGCCATCCAGGCTTGCCATCACCAGCAGCCAGATCGCGCCGATGCTCGCCAGTATCGCCCCCACCAGATGGGTCCAGGCGTTGAGTCGTTCCCCGTGATACATGTACCGCCCACCTCCATTGCTCAGGACACTTCATCAGGCCCGCTACGCCATGCCTGGCCCAGTCGCCCGATGCCCTGTACAGCCGCTTCCTACCTTCAAAGAGGAAACAAGCTTCCGGATTTCGCTCCATAGATTAAAAAAAAATCGCCGGCCGATACAGAAAATGGAAGGCCCCGAATCATCACCCCACGGGAGCCCGCCATGACCCGAACACTCCAGGCCTGGAACCGCGAAAAGCTGATCGAGCATTCGCTGTCCTGGATACACCGCCTCGATCGCTCCCAGGTCATCGAAGTCGATTGCGCCCTGGAGTATGCAAAACGCCGGGGCAGATCGCCGCTGGACATGACCCCGCGGGACTTCCCGCTGCCCACGGTACATGAATTGCTGCAGCGGGCCGTCCTGGAAACCGAGCGGGGCCTCGGGGTATTCCTGATCACCGGATTTCCCGTGGCCGACAAGACGCCCGAGCAGGCACGCCTGCTCGCCTGGGGTATCGGCCTGCACCTGGGCGTGCCGCTGGTACAGAATCACGCAGGCGAGTTACTGGTTGATGTCCGTGACCGCCAGCAACCCCATCACCCGACCCATCGCAGCCACATCACCAGCCGCTCCATGGAGTTCCACACCGATGCCTGCGACCTGACTACCCTGCTCTGCCTGCGCCAGGCGGCCCGCGGCGGGCTGTTCCGCCTGGCCAGCCTGCGGGCCGTGCACGACCGGCTGATGCGCGAGAATCCGGCGTTGTGCCAAGCGCTCTATCAACCCCTGGCGTTCTACGACCCGACACGCGACAGCGCCAGCGACAGGCGCTTTTTTCTCTGCCCGGTATTCGCCCTGGAGCACGGCGTCTTCGCCAGCCGCTTCTATCGTCAGCGCAACCTCGACTGCGAGCGCCTGCCGGGGGCACCGCGCCTGGGCAACATCGCCCGCGCCGCACTGAACGCGGTGCATGACACCGCCTGCCTGCCGGACATGTGCCTGGAACTGGAGCTGTTGCCCGGCGACCTGCAGTTTCTCAACAACCACCTGGTCTGCCATGCCCGCACCAGCTTTACCGACAGCGCGCAGCCCGGCCGCCAGCGCCACCTGCTGCGCCAGTGGCATGCCACCGCCTGCAGTCGTCCACTGCCCGAGAGCTTCCTGCCGGCCTATGGCAACGTCAGGGCCCAGGCCTTGCGCGGCGGCTATCAGGGTTGTCCGGTCGATGAGACGCTGCGGGCCTTCCAACAGCGACTGGCGGCCAGCAACGGCCTGATCGGTTGAACGGGGGGCCACTGAAAAAGCCTCAGCCAACTCTCCGGGACTTGGGCACAATCGGAGCATTCGAAAAAGAGTCCGTCCCATGTTGATCGATGAAGAACTGACCCTGAAAAAGCTCGAAGTGTTCCTGGCCTTCATGCGCACCGGCAACCTGGCCCGGGCGGCGGCCGAACTGCAGACCAGCAACGTCAGCGTGCACCGCGCCATCCATTCCCTGGAAAATGCCCTGCGTTGCCCGCTGTTCAAGCACGAGGGGCGCAACCTGACACCGCTGGAAAGCGCCTATGTGCTGGAAGAGCGGGCGCAGAAACTGATCCAGGACGTGGTCGAAAGCGTGCGCCTGACCCGTGAGGCCGCCGGCTTCTGCGCCGAACGCTTCAAGCTCGGCTCGCTCTACTCACTGACGGTGAAGACCGTGCCGCAGTTGATCATGGGCCTGAAGATCCGTCGCAGCGAGCTGAACATCGACCTCATCCTCGGCTCGAACATCGACCTGCTGTACCAGCTCAGGAACATGGAAGTGGACGCGATCCTGGTGTCGCTGGACGAAACCACCCAAGATCCGGACTGCGAACACCTGCCGCTGTTCTCCGACGATATCTTTCTCGCCACGCCCGCCGACTCGCCTTTCGCCCAACAGGCCCAGGTCGACCTGGCGGACCTGCGCGACATGACCTTCATCACCCTGACCCAGGGCTTCGCCACCCACCGCGACGGCAATCGGGTGTTCGAACAGGCGGGCTTCGAGCCCAAGGTGGCGATGCAGGTCAACGATATCTTCACCCTGCTGAGCATGGTCAGCTCCGGCGTCGGCTATGCGCTGCTGCCCGGGCGGATCGCCGCGGTGTACGAAAACCGGGTGAAACTGATTCCGCTGCAGCCGCGCTACCACCTGCAGCAGCATATCGGCGTGGTATTCCTCAAGGCCAAGGAGCGCGACCCCAACCTGCTGGCACTCCTGGCGGAGTGCCGGATGTATGCCAACCATCGCGCCTGAATCAGCCCACCAGGCCTCGCACGATGAAAAACAGCACCGACGGCCCGAGCAGGCAGCCCAGCCCGGTATGGAAGGTCGCAGTCAGCGCGCCATAGGGTACCAGCCGCCGATCCGTCGCCGCGAGCCCGGCCGTCACGCCACTGACCGTCCCGGCCAGGCCGCCGAACACCATCGCCGAACGCGGATTGTCCAGGCCCATCCAGCGCGCCGCCACTGGCGTGCCGACCATCACGATGATCGCCTTGATCAGGCCCGTGGCGATCGACAGGGCGATCACATCGGAACTGGCCCCGATCGCCGCACCGGTCACCGGCCCGACGATATAGGTCACCGCCCCGGCACCGATGGTGGTCATGCTCACCGCATCGCGATAACCGAAGGCCCAGGCCATGCTCGCGCCGACCATGAACGGCAGCACGGTGCCCAGCAACAGCGACACCGCGCCGATCAGGCCGGCCTTCCTCGCCTCGGTGGCCTGCACCTCGAAGGCGGTGGCGACGATCGCGAAGTCGCGCAACATGGCGCCGCCCATCAGGCCGATGCCGGAGAACAGCGCCATGTCGGCCAGGCCCTTCTGCCCACCGGTCAACGTGCCACCGATCCAGGCCAGGACCAGGCCGATCACGATGGCGATCGCCGAACCGTGGATGCGACCCAGGGTCAGGTGCCTGGAGAGCAGCACCGACAGCCACATCACCACTCCGACCAGCGCGAACGCGGTGATCAGCCCATTGTGCTCCAATGCTTTCTCGACGATAGCCCACATGTCAGCGACCTCCCGCGACATGGGCATCCGGCAACGCCGCCGCAGGCTCGGCCGGCAAGGGCTCGCCCTTGTTGGTCCGGCTGATCAGGGCGATGGTGCAACCGCACAGCAGCACCGAACCGACGGCCGCCAGCAACGCCACCGGACCGCCATGCAAGGCGGTGACCACGTTCTGGTTGGCGGCCATGGCGACCACCACCGGGATATACAGGGCGCCCCAGAAGCCGACGCCCATCTCGCACTCCTTGCTCATGCCGCCGTGCCTGTGCATCCACAGGCGGGCGCAGATCAGCAGGATCATGGCGATCCCGACCCCGCCGACATTGGACTTGACCCCCAGCAACACGCCGAGCATGTCTCCCAGAACCACACCGGCCAAGGTACAGGCCGCCAGCAGTGCCACACCGTAAATAATCATTGTTGTTATCCTCGCATCGCAGTGTCGAAGTTGTTGTTTTTGTCCTTCGAAGCAACAGCCGGTCTCTATCGGTGGCGGCATCCCTCCTCTTGCAGCAGTGCCTTGAGACTGTCCAGCCGGGCACCGTCGAAGGCGACCACGCTGCCCTGTTCGAATACCCGCCGCGCCAGGCCGGTCAACACCGCCCCCGGTGGCAGTTCGATCTGCAGCCGCACGCCGCGCTCGTAGGCGCTTTGCACAGTACCGCGCCAATCGATGAGCCGGCACATGTTGAAGGCCAGGTCATCGCGAATCTGTTCGGCAGTGCGCAGCAACCGGGCACTGCTGCCGCTGAGATAACCCAGGCACGGCGCCCGCATCGGTACCTCGGCGAATGCGGCCGCCAAGGCCTGCGCCGGCGCCTCCAGCAACGGGCAGTGGGACGGCACACTGACCGCCAGGCGCCGGGCCACTCCGCCCTGCTTCAGCGCGGCAGCGACCGCGACCATGGCCTCATCGCTACCAGCGATCACGCACTGGTTGTCGGCATTGATGTTCGCCAGGTAAACCGGCGTGCGCGGGCCATGGACCTGGGCCAACAACTTATCCACAGCCGCCCGTTCCAGACCGATCAATGCGGTCATGCCATAGCCCTGTGGATAAGCCTGTTGCATCAGTTGCCCGCGCAGGCTGACCAGGCGCAGGGCATCGCTGAAATCCAGCACCCCGGCCATCACCGCCGCCGGATAGGCGCCGATCGACAGGCCGGCCACGTAGGCCGGCGGTGGACTGTTGTCCAGCAACAGCCGGGCCCCGGCCACCCCGGCAATCAGCAGGCAGAGCTGGACCGCGCGGGTCGAGGCCAGCGCCTGCGCGCTGTCCAGCAACGCCAGATCCTCGCCAAGCACCTCTGCGGCTTCACCCAGGCACTGGCGAACCACCGCCGCATCGGGCAGGCGCCGCAACATGCCGGGCTGCTGCGCACCCTGGCCGGGAAACGCCAGCAGGCTGCTCACGCCGCCAACTCCCCGGCACTCCACGGATCGGCCACCAACCGTGCACCCGCGTCGCTCTTGAGCAGCACCCGTTGCGCCGGGCCCGCCCACTCCGCCAGCGCCACCGCGCCCAGCGGGGTCTGCAACTGCAGGTCGACACGGCAGAACGGATTGTCGAGTTGCCGCAACAGCTCGGCGGCCCGGGCTCGCGACAACGCCTGCGGTGCACGCAGGATCAGGTCCAGGTCGCTCTCCGGGTGCAGGGTCGGCAAGCCGGTGGCCAGTTCAAAACCGGCGCTGCCGCTGACGCCCCAGGCCAGGCCCCGGGCATCGAGCGCCGGGCGTACATGCCGCAAAGCCTGCAAGGCCGGCCAGTCCCGCCTGGCCAGTCGGCTGTCGACCAGCGCCTCCGGGCGCACCCGACGTTCGACCAGCCGCCGCGGCATCAGCGTGGCGAAACGCTGCTCGCGCGACAGCCCGCGCACGCCCACCGGCAATTGATCCGCTGCGACCAGTGCCCGCCGCACCACCACCGGCTGCCCCAGGCCCAGCGCCTCAGCCACCCAGGCCGGCGCATCCGGCGGCAACTGCGCCGGGGTCAGCCCCCAGAGCAGGTCGTGAGGGAGATAGTGGCCGTCGCTACACATCGCGACTCACCACTGTTCACGCAACAGTTGCCGGACCCGGCTCGACGCAGCCCGATTGGGCGCCCCCAGCCGTCCGCCCAGATCGGTGCCACATTGCATCGCATCGACGATCGCGGCGCCGAGGCAATCCTGCACACAGGCCAGATCCTGCGCCGTGGGCTGCTCGATCCGCTGCACGTCGAGCACCTTCCACAGCAGCCCCAGGCTGGCATAACTGTCGATGTCATAGGCCATGGGTGGCACGCTGGCGGCCAGGGCCTCCAGGTCCTCGACACTGCGCAGGGTCACGCGCGCCGCCGAGGCCTTGCCCATGGCATGGACCATCACCCCCGGATCACGCAGGGCGATCAGGCGGTTGGCCTGGTAGCCGTGGGCGAGGAACGCCCCGGACATCGCCTTGCCCACCAGCAGGGCAATCACCGCATGCCCCGCCAGGCGGGCACGGGCGTAACTGTCGGCGGCCGCGGCCAGGGCCAGATGGATCCCCAGGGCTTCCTCACGACGCCCATAGGCCTGGCTCGGCACATCGACAATGGCAATCAGCGCGCGCTTGTGCCCACTCGCGCTGTCGGCCTCGATCACCTCGTCCACCGCCCTCGCCAGACTCCAGCCTTCCAACAGGCCGACTTCGCCATGACGGGCGCGGACAAACCGGTTGTCCGCATCGGGTACCACCGCCAGCAGGCGTACCGGCTGGTCGCCCAGCCGGGTATCGGCGACCTTCAGCGAAGCCGGCAAGCCGGTCGCCTCGACGGCATCGCCAGCCAGGCTCTGGAACCAGTGCAAACCGCGCAGGGAACGGGTGCTCATGGGCGATCTCCTTGGAAAAGCCGGCGTACCGTGGCCGGGTCGATCTGTGGCGCGGCATCCAGTTCAGCCAGCCGCTGCAGGTACCAGCCCGCCTGCCGACTACGCTGTGTCTCGGGCAGGCCAGCCTCCAGCAAGTGCGCGACCTGCTGCCGGATCGCGGCCACGTCATCGCTTGCATAACGATCCACCAGGCCGCTGGCGAAACGCTGCTCGCCGCCGGTCAGGCTCCAGATGAAGGGCCGGTCACGGGAATCGTATTCCTCCAGCCCCGCCTCCTGTTCGATCACCTGCGGCCCATTCAGGCCCAGGCGGGCCTCGCGGGTCACCACCAGGTAACTGCACAGCGCGGCGGCGATGGACATGCCGCCAAAACAGCCGACACTGCCGGCCACCACACCGATCACCGGCTGATAGCGCCGCAGATCGACAATCGCCGCGTGGATATCGGCGATGGCCGCCAGGCCCAGGTTGGCCTCCTGCAGGCGCACGCCACCGGTTTCCAGCAGCAGCACGGCGCGGGTCGGGATGCCCTGGCGGTTGTCTTCGGCAGCCAGCTCCAGGGCACCGGCGATCTTCGCGCCGCCCACCTCGCCGAGGCTGCCGCCCTGGAAAGCGCCCTCTATGGCGGCGATGACCACCGGCAGGCCGTCGATGCTGCCCTTGGCGATCACCACCCCATCATCGGCCTGGGGTACCACGCCCTGGCGTTCGAGCCAGGGCGACATGACCCGGGCGAAGGGATCGAGCAGTTCGCGGAAACTGCCGCTGTCGAGCAAAGCCCTGGCCCGCTGCCGGGCGCCGAGTTCGACAAAACTGTGCTTGTGCAACAGAGCCTCGCTGTCAGTCATGGCCGATCTCCTCGAAACCTTGTTCCAGACGCAACCGGACCACCCCGGGCGTGGCGCCGAAATCGTGGATATCGATCGCCAGCGCCGGCGGCAGCCGCCCGTCGAACAAGCGCTCGAACAGGTGCTGCCAGCGCGCCGAGCTGCCATTGACCGAGGTGGTCACCTGGATCGACAGGGTGCCGGGGTGACCGGGTTCGAGCAGCACTTCCAGGTCGCCGGAACCGACACAGCCCACCAGGGCACGGCCCCGGGGCGGTTGTCCGGCGGGGAATTCGAAGGACAGTTTTTCCATCACAAGGCTTCCTGTTCGAGACGGTCGATCAGCAGGCAGGCGGCGAGCAGGTCCGCCGCGCCGCCGGGTGAAGCGTTCATCGCCAAAAGCTGTTGATCCAATTCATGCAGGCAGCGCCGGCCGGCCAGGCTGGCGCTGCCGCCGGCCTCCAGCACCGCGCGGGCGCCCTGCTGCATGGCCTGCAGGCCCGGCAGGCCGGCGCGGTAGAGCACGCAGGTGTCGGCCAGGCCGGTCATGATCGCCAGCAGCGCATCCAGCCGGGCATTCTGTTCGCCGTGACCCGCCAGGCGGCTGCGCCGCAGTTGAGGCAGGCCGAGCCGGGTGACGGCCGGGAAGCCGAGTTGCGCCTGCTCCCGGGCACCGCGGGCCCCGTAACGGCGGGCCACCTGCTGGCCGTGGCTGTTGCCGCCGGGTGCATGGCGGTCTTCCAGCAGTGCCAGGCGCGCGGCCCGGAGGGTCAGCGCTTGGGCAGAAACGCTGCCGGACTCCTGTGCCGCCGCGGCCACCAGCAGGCCCAGGGCCCAGATCGCGCCACGGTGGGTATTCACTCCGCCGGTGGTCCTGAGCATCGCCTGTTCTCCCTCGCGGCCGATACGACCCAGGGCTTCACGCAATACCAGGCCGCTGAATGCCGGGGAATGGCTGGCAATGGCGGCATCGGCCATCTCCTTGAACATCGGCCACAACGCCAGCGCCGAGGCATGCATCAGGCCCAGGTGCAGGTCGTTGTGTGCACCGCTGCCACGCCGGTCCACCAGGGCGGGCTTGGGCGACAGGTCGGCTTCGTCGATCAGCGCTTCGACGGCGAAATCCGCCAGGCGCTCGGCCAGTGACAGGGGTTGGGGCTGCAGATTGAAGGCGTGCATTTACCAGCTCCTGAAGCGTGCGGGCGGGTTGTAGAGGCCACCGGACCACTCCACCAGGTCGGCCACACTTTTGGCCGCGAGCAGTTCACGGCTGGCGTCGGTGCGGCGGATGCCCAGGTCCTCGGGCAAGGCGATCAGCCCTTCGCGCCGCAGCCGTGCCGTATCCTGCGGCTTGTGCCGCAGGCCGATGGCAGTGACCCCCGCCACGGCGGCGATCATCGCCTGGCGCTCCTCCAGGGAGCGGGCCTTGTACAGGTAGGCGATCCCCTCCTCGGTCAGCAGGTGGGTGACGTCGTCGCCGTAAATCATGATCGGTGCCAGCGGCATGCCGCTTTTCCTCGCCACCTCGACGGCATCGAGGGTTTCGACGAACGTCGGCTTGCCGCCCTCCTGGAAGGTCTCGACCATCTGCACCACCAGTTTCCTGCCGCGTTCGAGCAGCGCCTGGGGCGCATCGCCGCGGTCCAGGCGCATATCGAGCCAGGCCGGGGTGCCATGCCGCCGACCGCGCGGATCGTGGCCCATGTTCGGTGCCCCGCCGAAACCGGCCAGGCGCCCGCGGGTGACGGTGGAGGAATGACCGTCGCCATCGACCTGCAGGGTCGCGCCGATGAACAGATCCACCGCGTACTGCCCGGCCAGTTGGCAGACCATCCGGTTCGAGCGCAGCGAGCCGTCGCGCCCGGTGAAGAACACGTCCGGCCGGGCGGCGATGTAGTTCTCCATGCCCAGTTCGGTACCGAAGCAATGCACGCTGTCGACCCAGCCGCTTTCGATCGCCGGAATCAGCGTCGGGTGCGGGTTGAGCGTCCAGTTGCGGCAGATCTTGCCCTTCAGGCCCAGGGACTCGCCGTAGGTCGGCAGGATCAGTTCGATGGCGGCGGTGTTGAAGCCGATCCCGTGGTTGAGCGACTGCACGTTGTGTTTTTCGTAGATCCCGCGGATCGCCATCATCGCCATCAGCACATGCACCGGCTTGATATGCCGCGGGTCGCGGGTGAACAGCGGTTCGATATAGAACGGCCGGTCGGCCACCACCACGAAATCGACCCAGGACGCGGGAATGTCCACCCGCGGCAACTCGCTGACATCGTCGACCAGCTGGTTGACCTGGACGATCACGATGCCGTCGCTGAACGCCGCCGGCTCGATCAGCGCCGGGGTGTCTTCGGTGCTGGGGCCGGTGTAGATGTTGCCGGCGCGGTCGGCCATGAAGCCGGCGCTGAGCACCACGTTGGGAATCAGGTCCACCACCAGCCGCGCGTAGAGTTCGATGTAGGTGTGGATCGCACCGATTTCCAGCAGGCCGTCCTCCAGCAACTGGCTGATACGCAGGCTCTGGGTGCCGGCGAAGGAGAAGTCCAGCTTGCGGGCGATACCGCGCTCGAACAGGTCCAGGTGCTCGGCACGGCCGACGCTGGGCATGATCATGTGCAAGTCGTGAAGCCGGGCCGGATCGGCCTTGGCCAGGGAACGCGAGAGAAAATCCGCCTGCTTCTGGTTGTTGCCCTCCAGCACCACCCGGTCGCCGGGCATGATCAGGGCTTGCAGGGCGGCGACGATCTGCTCGGTCGGCAACACCACGCCATCGGCGAGGGCCCGCACCTGTTCGAGACGACGCTGCTTCTCGGCGCGGCGCCGCGTCCAGCGCGAGTCGGGGGAATTGGGGGCTGTCATGCTCACTCCAGGGGTTCGCTGTCGTGGCTAGACAGTAGGAGCGATCGGACAGGGCATCAATCAAGCCCGGCGACTGATTGTTACGCCAAGGTTAATGATTTGACGCGGGGGGTGGGTGGCAGTGTCGTCGTGGTGAATGGGCGAGTGTTACTGGAGTAGCAGGTCCGACGCTTTCGCGGGCAAGCCCGGCTCCTACCGAGCGTCTTCGGGATACCGATGCCAGCCACCCTCCTGTAGGCGCGTGGCTGGCCCGCGAAGGGGCCATCAGCCGCACGAAACGATCTCAGGCCAGCCCCGACTCCAGTACCAGGCGTTCCAGCCCCGGCAGGTCCGGGATCTTCGCCACCAGCTCGCCGACCTGTACCGCGGCCTTCTCCAGGCGGCACAGTGGCACGTCGACGAAACTCAATTGGCTGTCGAGCTTGTACGAACGCGGGATGCCCTGGATCACCAGGGCGATGAAACGCAGCTCCGGGCGCCCGCCGAGGGTGTTGAGGACCACGATCCGGGCACGCTCGCCCACGGCGATCGCGCCGCCACAAGCCGCCTCGAAGCTGATCAGCGGCAACTGGCGGTCGCGCCAGGTCACCTGGCGCAGGTACCACGGCGGCGCATCGCTGGCCGGCTCGCCGCGCTGGAAGTCGATCAGTTCGGCCACCGCCACGTTCGGCAACAACAGGTAGCGATCGGCCAGGGGCAGCATCAACCCGGTCAGGCTGCTGGCACGGTGTTCATGCATGGGCATGGCTCCAATGGGCGATGCTCTCCAGCAGCACCGATTCCTGGTACGGCTTGCCCAGGTAGTCGTTGACGCCGATCGCCATGGCCCGGTCGCGGTGTTTCTGGCCGGTACGGGAAGTGATCATGATGATCGGCAGGTCCTTCAGGCGTGGGTCGTTGCGCACCCGGGTCGCGACCTCGAAGCCGTCCATGCGCGGCATCTCGATGTCCAGCAGCATCAGGTCCGGGGTGTGCTCCTGCAACAGGGCCATTGCGTCGACACCGTCCTTCGCGGTGAGCACGTTCATGCCGTTGCGCTCCAGCAGGCGGCTGGTGACCTTGCGCACGGTGACCGAGTCGTCCACCACCAGCACCAGCCGTGGCCGCAGCGGTGTGAAGTCGCCCGCCAGGTCGCTCAGCGCCCGCGGTACCGGCACCCAGGCCTGGGACGTGCGGACATGGGCCAGCAGGTCGAGAATCAGCACCACCCGGCCATCACCGAGAATGGTCGCCCCCGAGAGCCCCGACACCGCGGCGAACTGCGGCCCCAGGCTTTTCACCACGATCTCGCGGGTGCCGGCCAGGCTGTCGACCTGCAACGCCACCCGCTGCTCGTTGCAATGCACCAGCAGCAGCGGCAGCGGTTGGCTCAGCCCCAACAGCCTGGGCTTGCTGACGGTTTTCAGCAGTTCGCCCAGGTAACGCAATTCGTAGGTCTGCCCGGCGTACTCGTAGCGCGGCGGATTGCACTGGTAATAGCCTTCCAATTCGCTGGGGAGCACCCGCACCAGGCCCTCGACGGTGTTCAACGGCACCGCGTACTGCTCATCACCACACTGCACCATCAGCGCCCGGTTCACCGAGACGCTGAACGGCAGGCGAATCTGGAAGTGCACGCCCTGGCCCTTGATCGAGTCGATGGTCATGGTCCCGCCCAACTGCCGCACTTCCTCATGGACCACGTCCATGCCGACACCACGCCCGGAAATCTGGGTGATGCGTTCGGCGGTGGAGAAGCCCGGCTGAAGGATGAACTGCAACACGTCGCGGTCGCTGATCGGCGTGTCCTCCTCGATCATTCCGCGCTTGATCGCCTTGCGCCGCACCGCGTCGAGCGGGACCCCGGCGCCGTCGTCATGGATGTCGAAAACGATATCACCGCCTTCATGGGACAGGTCGAGGGTGATCCGCCCCTGCTCCGGCTTGCCGGCCGCACGCCGTACTTCGGTGCTTTCCAGGCCGTGGTCGACGGCGTTACGCAGCATGTGTTCCAGCGGCGCGACCATGCGTTCGAGCACATTGCGGTCGACCTCGCCCTCGGCATTGCCGACGATGAAATCGACGTCCTTGCCCAGTTCCGCCGCGACCTGCCGTACCACCCGCTTCAGCCGCGGCACCATGCGCTCGAACGGCACCATGCGCGTGCGCATCAGGCCTTCCTGCAATTGGGTGTTGACCCGGGCCTGCTGCAACAGCAGGTTCTCGGCGTCCTGGTTGCGACCGGCCAGGGTCTCCTTGAGATCCAGCAAATCGGACGCCGATTCGAACAGAGCGCGGGACAGCTGCTGCAACTGCGAGTGGCGGTCCATCTCCAGCGGGTCGAATTCCTCGTAACCCAGGCGCTCGGCCTCCACCTGCTGGCGGCTGAGAATCCGCCCCTGGGTCTCGGTGTCGAGCCGACGCAACTGGTCGCGCATCCGCTCGATGGTGGTTTCCATTTCGTTGAGCGCGATCTTGGCGTCATTCACCTGCTGCTCGATGCGCCCACGGAAAATCGACGTCTCGCCCGCCAGGTTGACCAAATCCTCCAGCAGATCGGCGGACACCTTGACCATGTCCTGGGGCGGGCGCTCAGCCTCCGGCTCGCTCTTGAGCGGCGCCGGCGGCTCCGCCACCGCTGGCGGTTCGAGCGGCGGCTGCCGGCCAAACGCCTGGATCTCGGCGATCAGGGCATCGGCCGGTGACACCGGCTGCTCGGCCCGCACCGCATCGAGCATCTGTGCCAGACGGTCATGACCGCTCTGCAACAGGTCGAACAGCCTGTCACCAGGCTGCAGCAGCAGGGTCGACACGCCTTCGTAGAGAAACTCCAGCTCGTGGGCCAGGTCGCCAATGGGGGCGATCTCGACCATTCGCGCACCGCCCTTGAGGGTGTGCAGGTCGCGCAGCAGGTTTTCCACTTCCTGGCGGCTCGACGGCTCGGCGCGCCAGCGTTGCAACGCCGCGCCGGAGCTCTCGATGATGTCGAAACCTTCCTCGAGAAAAACCTCGAGCAGTTCCGGATCTCCACCGGTCGCGGGCGGCTCGACCGGTACCGGCGCCAGCGGCTCGGCACCCTGCTGGCGGAACGCCTGGAGGCTGTCGATCAACCGCGCCGGATCGCTCAGCGGCTGCTGCTCCTGCAACTGCTCGAGCATGACGGCCAGTTGGTCATGGCTCTTCTGCAACAGCAACGCCAGTGGCGGCGAATGGCTGAAGCGCCGGTCCAGCAGCCCCTCGTAGAGGTTCTCCAGCTCATGGGCCAGGTCGCCGACCGGACCGACCTCGGCCATCCGCGCGCCCCCCTTGAGGGTGTGCAGGTCACGCTGCAGGGCCAGCAGCGAGGCGCCGTTGTCCGGCTCGTCGAGCCAGCGCTGCAACGCCAGCCCGGCACTGTCGAGGATATCCGCCGCCTCTTCGAGGAAGATCGCCACGATCTCGTCGTCCAGGTCCACACGCTCCTCGAGCTGTGCCGCAGCGGTGGCCGCGCCCAGTTCGCTGATGCGTGGAGCAGCGCCACCGTCGTTCCTGATCAGCCCGGTGGCGGACGGGTCGAGTGCCTCGTCGAGCAGCTCGCGCAGGGCGCGGATCCGCACCGGCTGCGGGTTGATCGCCTGGCCGGCGGCCAGTTCGTCGAGCATGTTGATCAGCGCTTCGTGAGCCTGCTGCGCCTCATGAAAAAACCGCTCGCTGACCGCCAGGCTGCTTTCCTCGACAGCCCCGTAGATATCCAGCAGGGCTTCGCACAGCTCGTCCACCGGCTCCAGGTCGGCCAGATGCGCGCCCTGGCCGAGGGTGGTCAGTTCGTCCAGCAGGTCGTTGAGTTCCTGGCGTTCGCCAGGGTGCTGCTGCCACCGCTGCAGCAGGCTTTCGGCATCCAGCAGGATATCCATGCCCTGGGCCAGGAAGCTGTTGATCAGTTGCGGGTCGCGGCGGGTGCGCTGGGCGCTGCTGGGTACGCTGAGCAGGGCTTCGAGCCGCGCCGCCAGTAATGCCTCGGCCCGGCGGATCAGTTGCGGCGCACCGTCGATGGCGACCAGCGGATCGTCCGCCAGTTGCTGCAGGCCCTGGCGAAACAGGCCTTCGGCCTCGAACAGCAGCTCGACTTCGTCCAGGTCCAGCGCCAGCAGATGGGCCTTGAACTCGCGCACCAGGTAGTAGAGCGGCGCGGCCAGCTCGGCCATCGGCAGGACGCCGGCCATGTAGGCGCTGCCCTTGAGGGTATGCAAGGCCCGTTGCAGTTCGTCGCTGACCTGCAATGGCAGGTGCTCGGCAGCCTGTTCGAGAAAGTGGTTGAGACTGTCGAGGTGGGCCTCGGCCTCGGCGCGGAAGATTTCCAGCAACTGCCGGTCAAGCGCCTCCACGTCATCCGCAGCCCCGGCGTCAGCCCCATCATCGGTGCTCGCCAGGGCATGGGCGCGGGCTGCCAACTGGTCGACATCGTCACGCTGGCGCTGGGCGCCGGCGGCGAACTCATCGACCAGTTCAGGCAGCAGGTGCAGTACTTCGTCGATCAGTTGCGGCACCTCGGGCGCGGGCTCCAGGCTGCGCTCCAGTACCCGGTTGAGCAGGTTCTCCATGGCCCAGGCCAGCTCGGCCAGCACCAGCGCGCGGACCATCCGGCCGCTGCCCTTGAGGGTGTGGAAGGCCCGGCGCAATTCGCCCAGGGCCGACTGGCCGTCGAGATCGGCGACCCAGCGTGGCAGGTAGTCACGCAGGGCATCGAGGACCTCAGCGGCTTCCTCGAGAAACACCTCACGCAATTCGTCATCCACCGGCGGCTCGTCGGACGGCGGCGGCAGCAGGCTACGGGGCACCTGTCGGGCCGGCGGATTGAGTTCCGAGACCGGGGTGGCCAGCATATCGGCCAGTGACTGCACCACATGGGGGTCGTCCAGTTCCTGCAGATCCTGCATCACCAGGGCTTCGGTAGGGCTCAGCGCCTCTTCGAGCAGCGGCACCTCCAGCTCCACCGGCGCATAGCCCAGGGCGTCCAGGCTCTGCTCGACCTTGTCCAGCACCTGCTCGCCCAGGGCCTCGTGGTCTTCCGCCAGGCGTTCGAGGTAGTACTCGATGCCGCTCAGGGCATCGGCGAGACGATCGAGCTGCTGCCAGGGCGGCGAGGCCGGCTCGTCGATCAGGTGCTCGCGGATGTAGTGGTTGCAGGTTTCCAGCAGGCTCGCCGCGCGGCCCAGGGGAATCATCGACAGCGCACCCCGCACCTGGGTCAGCAGGTCGGGCAGTGGCGCCAGGCGCTCGCGGTCCCAGTTGGCATCGATGTAGTCGACGATCAGGTCCTTGGCCTGCTGCAGGCAGAGCAGCGCCTCGCGGATCACGATCTGGTGGATCAGGGTCAGGTCGGTGGTCGGCAGGCCGCTCTCTTCCCGCCCTTGCTGCTCGACCGTGCCAACCATTCCGGCCAGCGTCGCCTCGACATAGAGCAGGGCCCCGGCGACATCCATCAGCACCGCGTCATTCGGTTCGCGCTGGCCCTGGGCCAGGCCCTGGACCACCGCCAACTGGTCGATGATCACCTTGCGCGGCTGGCCGAAACCGAGCACCGCCAGGGTATCGGCGATCTGCCGCAACGGCGCCAGCAGACCGGCCAGGTCGTCGGCGTGCTGGCGATCGCTGCGCACGAACAGGTCCAGCCGCTCCTTGACCCGCACCAGCTCCTCACAGAGGGCCGAGACCACCGAGCGCATGGCGTCGCGGTCGGGGCCGGCCAGGCGCGCGCGCTCCTCGTCGACCACGCGGGTATCCGGCAACGCCTCGTCGAGGCCGTAGCGTTCCTTGAGCACGCGCATCTGCGCGGTAGGCTGCTCGGCCTTGGCCAGGTAGAACAGCAGGCTCTTGAGCAGTTCGTCCGGCGCCGCCTGGTTGATGCCCTCGATACCCTGTTCCAGCAGACGCTTGAGTTCCCGGTCGGCATCCTTGAGCAGGCTGCGCAGTGCCGGGCTGTTGCCGATCGCACCGGCGAGCATGCCTTCGACCAGCGCCGAACCGACCTCCCACAGCGGCGCCAGCGGTGCACCCTGGCAGAGGCTTTCGAGGCGACCGAACACCTTGGCCATGTAGCCCAGGTTGGTGGCGTCGTCCTGCTCGCGCAGCAGCCCGACCAGGGCGGTCTGCAACATCTGTCGCCACTTGCGCAGCAACCCGGGCAGATCCGGCGGGGCCAGCCGGGCCAGGGCCTCGGCGTCGAGCGGCGGCAGGTCCGGCAGCAGCGGGCTGAACAGGCTGGTTTCCGAAAGCAGGCTTTCGCCACGGGCGCTGCGCAGGTCGTTGAGCAGCGGCAGCACCACCAGCGGCAGATCGCGCCGGGCGCTGTGCACGCGGTCCAGGTACAGCGGCAACTGGGTAAACGCCTGGTGCAGCAGGCTGACGGCCTCGCCAGGTTCGCTGACCCGGCCCTGCTGCAGGGCCAGCACCAGTTGTTCCATTTCCTCGGCCAACAGCGCCGCCCCATAGAACTCGACCATCTGCAGACTGCCGTGCACCTGGTGGATACAGGCCAGGCACTCGGCGATTTCCTCGGCCCCATGCTCCGGCCCGTCGAGGCCGTCCAGGGCCTGCCGGGCCTGCTTCAGGGTGTCGGCGATCTCGCCCTTGACCCACTCCAGGGCCACGTAGTCATGCTGCTGCTCGCTCATGCTCGTACTACCGGGTTTCACGCGCATCTTGCGCTTGGGGCAAGGTAAAGCCGGAGACCGAGCGCCGCAGTTGGCTGGCCATTTTCGCCAGGTTGCCAATGCTCTCGGCGGTAGCGGTCGAACCGGATGAGGTCTGGGTGGTGATCTGCTGGATCACGTTCATGGTCAGCGAAATCTGCCCCGCCGACGAAGTTTGCTGCTGGGCGGCGTTGAAGATGCTCTGGATCAGCGCGGCCAGGGTTTTCGATACCCCCTCGATTTCCTCCAGCGCCACCCCGGCATCCTGCGCCAGACGCGCTCCCCTGACCACTTCGGTGGTGGTCTGTTCCATGGAGATCACCGCCTCGTTGGTGTCGGCCTGGATCGCCCGCACCAGGGTCTCGATCTGCCGGGTCGCGGCGGACGAGCGCTCCGCCAGGCGCTGGACCTCGTCGGCGACCACCGCGAAACCGCGCCCGGCGTCGCCGGCCATGGAGGCCTGGATCGCCGCATTGAGCGCGAGGATGTTGGTCTGCTCGGCAATGTCGTCGATCAGGCTGACGATATCGCCGATCTCCTGGGAAGACTCGCCCAGGCGCTTGATGCGCTTGGCGGTGTCCTGGATCTGCTCGCGGATGTTGTCCATGCCGTGGATGGTGTTGTGCACCACCTCGTTGCCCTTGTTGGCGATTTCCACCGAGCGCTCGGCCACCGCCGAGGATTCGGCGGCGTTGGCCGACACCTGGTCGATGGACTGGGCCATGTCGCTGATCGCCGCGGACGCCTCGCTGATCTGCTGGGCCTGGTGCTCCGAGGCCTCGGCCAGTTGCATCGCGGTGGCCTGGGTTTCCTGCACGGCGGCGGCGACCTTGCCGGCGGTGAGGTTGATGGTCGCGACCAGGTCGCGCAACTGGTCCACCGAATAGTTGATCGAGTCGGCAATGGTCCCGGTGAAGTCTTCGGTCACCGAGGCGGTCACGGTCAGGTCGCCGTCGGCCAGGTCCTCGATTTCATCCAGCAGGCGCATGATCGCGTGCTGGTTGCGCTCGTTCTTTTCCGCGGTCTCGCGCAACTGGCGGTTGGTCTCGCGAACCATCACCAGGCCGATCAGGATGATCGAGGCCAGCGCCAGCAGGCCGAGGACATAACCGCCGATGGTGTCGAGGGAACGCCCGCCCGCCAGGTTCTCGAAACCGTTGGCCAGGTGCGAGGCCTCGTCCAGCAGGGTCTGCGACAGGCTGAAGATGCTGCTGGCGGACTCACGGACCTGGAACAGCTCCGGCGAGGTTTCGAGAATCTCGTCGACCGAGCCGGAGACGAATTCGAACAGTTCGGCAATCTCGCCGAGCCGGGCCCGGGCATCCTTGTCCTCGACCTGGGAAATCTTCATCGCGGCATTGCCCTGCAACATGCCATTGAGCACCTGGCCGAAGCGCGCCGCATCACGACCGAAGGCATCGGCCGCCTGGGACGAGGTTTCGTCGCCGGCCAGCACGGTGTTCACCGCACCGAGAATACGCTCGGCGAGCAACGACTGGCGCTGGGCCATGGCCACCTGGGCCGCCGGTGCTCCCCGCTGCAGGAGGATTTCCACGACCTTCTCGTACTCGACCTGCAACTGCGGCACGGTTTCGGCCAGGGTCGCCGCCACCTGGTGCAGGGACAGCACGGTCTGTTCACTGGCGAGGATCGCATCGGTGTTTTTCAGCAGGCTTTCCCAGTCCTGCTGCACCGCGTGCATTTCATTGCGCACGGTCGGCGGCGCGGCGGGCAGGCCGGTGGACGGGTCGCCCTTCTTCAGGTAGCCCCAGCGCTGGGCGAAGTCGTTGCGCGCATCGCTGAGCAGCTTGAACGCCGCGGCCTTGCCGGAAGCCGCCTCGGTGGCGTTCTTGGCGATACGCTGGGACAGCACGCGCAATTCGCCGGCGTGGCTGATGTACTGCTTGTCGTAGGAGGCCTGGGTGTTCAGGTAGGCGAAGTTGGCGAACAGCAACATGATGAACACGATCAGTGCGATGAACAGCACGATGATCTGTGAACGACTGCGCGAGGCCTGCTCGGGATTGCCGGTTTTGCCTTTGATCATCTCAGGCCTCTGCCTGTACTGCCATGGAAGCGGGCCCCGCGCAAGCCGGACACACGATTAGACTGCAACATCAAGAAACCCCGGAGCCTGCGCCAGGCTGAACGGGCTGAAGACCCACCAGTTGCGCCCACGTTCGAAACAGCCCTGCACGAAGGGCGCGACGGCCTGTTCCGGGCGCTCGACCGAATGCAACTGCCGGCTGTCCCGGGGAAAGTGCTGCATGCCCGCCACCTCGTCCACCAGCAGGCCGGCGAACACGTCCTTGTACTCCAGCACCAGTACCCGACGCTGCTTGCGCACGGTCGACAACTCATGACCGAAGAACCCGCACAGGTCCATCAGCGGTAACAGCCGCCCACGCAGGTTGGCAACGCCCCTGACCCAGGGCTTCACCCCCGGCAGCAGGGTGTAGCGCGGCTCATGCAGCACTTCGGCCACTTCGCCCATGGGCGCCACGTACCACTGCTCGCCGAGCCGGAAACCGATGCCGCTCCAGGTATCCTGGCGGGCTTCCTGGGACGGCAGGTCCGCCGCCAGCGCCCGACAGCGCTGGTCTATCTCCAGCAGGAGCGCAAAGGCGGTCTGCGATTCGGCCATGGCTGCCGGCCGTCAACCGGCCAGGACGTTGTTCAGGGTCTTGAGCAGGGTTTCCTCTTCGACCGGCTTGGTCAGGTAGTCCCTGGCGCCCTGGCGCGTGCCCCAGACCTTGTCGGTCTCCTGGTCCTTGGTGGTGATGATGATCACCGGGATCGCCGAGGTTTCCGGATCCTTGGTCAGTTGCCGGGTCGCCTGGAAGCCGTTGAGGCCGGGCATGACGATATCCATCAGCACCGCATCGGGCTTTTCCTGACGGGCCAGGGCCACGCCGTCGGCGCCGTTCTCGGCCTTGAGGACTTCATGACCGTGCCTTTCCAGCATGCCGGTCAGTTTGTACATTTCAGTCGGCGAATCATCGACGATCAGGATGCGTGCCATGGTGCTCCCCATTTCTTATAAAGCAGGCGGCCCGGCGGCCCCCCGTCAAAGTGCTTGTTCTACTGCCGCAAATCCCGGGACATGCGCCTTGATCGCCTCCAGCAGTTCTTCCTTGCTGAAGGGTTTGGTCAAGAACTGATCAGAACCGACGATACGTCCCTTGGCCTTGTCGAACAGGCTGTCCTTGGAGGACAGCATGATCACCGGCGTCGACTTGAACGCACTGTTGTTCTTGATCAGGGCGCAGGTCTGGTAGCCATCCAGGCGCGGCATCATGATGTCGACGAAGATGATGCCCGGGTGGTGATCGGCGATCTTGGCCAACGCCTCGAAGCCGTCGACAGCGGTGATGACTTCGCAACCGACATGCTTCAACAGCGTTTCGGCGGTACGGCGAATCGTCTTGGAGTCATCGATGACCATGACTTTCAAGGCTGTGGAATGCTGTTCCATATCTGCTCTACCATCGCCACAGCGACGCATTTTCCAGGGATGCCCGGTTTCCGGGCGCGAAACCCTTGATGCGGAAGGATTTCGTACAGGATGCGAACCTTTTTAGCACAGTCTCCCTACGCAATCCATGCGCGGCCCCCGCCCCAGCTTTTTCCTTGACCGCGAACCTCCACAGCGCCACTCTGACGCCACTTTATCAAGTCATTGCGGCCTTCACGGCCTACAGAGGATATAGCCCATGAGCGTTCGTCTCGGGATTGTCATGGACCCCATCGCGAGCATTTCCTACAAGAAGGACAGCTCGCTGGCCATGTTGCTGGCCGCCCAGGAGCGCGGCTGGACGCTGTTCTACATGGAGCAGCAGGATCTTTACCAGGACGCCGGGGTAGCCCGCGCGCGGATGAAACCGTTGAAGGTGTTCGCCAACCCCGAGCACTGGTTCGAGCTGGAAGCGGAAACCGACGC
Organism: Pseudomonas sp. Tof1; assembly: GCF_055390395.1. Lineage (NCBI taxonomy): Bacteria > Pseudomonadati > Pseudomonadota > Gammaproteobacteria > Pseudomonadales > Pseudomonadaceae > Pseudomonas > Pseudomonas sp. Tof1. The sequence continues at coordinate 6,537,206 of NZ_AP024344.1, forward strand.
GGCCCTGAGCGAGCTGGACGTGATCCTGATGCGCAAGGACCCGCCGTTCGACATGGAGTTCGTCTACTCCACCTACCTGCTGGAGCAGGCCGAACGGGCCGGCGTGCTGGTGGTGAACAAGCCCCAGAGCCTGCGCGACTGCAACGAGAAACTGTTCGCCACCCAGTTCCCCCAGTGCACGCCGCCCACCGTGGTCAGCCGCCGCGCCGACGTGCTGCGTGAATTCGCCGCCAGGCACGGCGATGTGATCCTCAAGCCGCTGGACGGCATGGGCGGCACCTCGATCTTCCGTCACCGGGTCGGCGACCCGAACCTGTCGGTGATCCTCGAAACCCTCACCGCCCTGGGCAGCCAGCAGATCATGGCCCAGGCCTACCTGCCGGCGATCAAGGACGGCGACAAGCGCATCCTGATGGTCGATGGCGAGCCGGTACCCTATTGCCTGGCACGCATCCCGGCCAGCGGCGAAACCCGCGGCAACCTGGCCGCCGGCGGTCGCGGCGAAGCCCGCCCGCTGACCGAACGCGACCGCTGGATCGCCGCCCAGGTCGGACCGACCCTGCGGGAAAAGGGCCTGCTGTTCGTAGGCCTGGATGTCATCGGCGAGCACCTGACGGAAATCAACGTCACCAGCCCGACCTGCATCCGCGAGATCGACAACGCCTTCGGCACCCGGATCGGCAGCCTGCTGATGGATGCCATTGAGCAGAAGCTCAAGAGCCGTTGATGTAGAACAGCCGAGATGGAACCAACATTGCGCTATGATGCACCGCCTCCGAAACGCGTGATGTTGGTTTTCTGGTCATGACTCTCCCCGCCGATCTGCCTCCCGAACTCTACCGCACCGGCGTACGCCCGGCCGACAGGCTCGGCTTTACCCTGTTTCTCGCCGCGCTGATCCACCTGGCGCTGCTGCTCGGTGTCGGGTTCAGTTTCGTCGAGCCCAAGCAGGTCAGCAGAACCCTGGAAATCACCCTGGCCACCTTCAAGAGCGAGACCAGGCCGGCCAAGGCCGACTTCCTCGCCCAGGAAAACCAGCAAGGCAGCGGTACCCTGGATAAAAAGGCGATCCCGACCACCACCGAGGTCGCGCCGTTCCAGGACAACACCGTCAACAAGGTGGCCACGCCACCGCCGGCCAAGCCGCAGGTCAGTGAAACGACGCCCAAGGCGGCGGTCGCCACCGTCGCGCCGAAACCGAAGAAAACCGTCACCCGCCACGAAGAACCCAAGCCCGAAGCCACGCCCAGGGCCGAGACGCCGACCTTCGACAGCTCGCAGTTGTCCAGCGACATTGCCAGCCTGGAGGCGGAACTGGCCAAGGAACGCCAGCTCTATGCCAAGCGGCCCCGCATCCATCGCCTGAGCGCGGCTTCGACCATGCGCGACAAGGGCGCCTGGTACAAGGACGAGTGGCGCAAGAAGGTCGAACGGATCGGCAACCTCAACTACCCCGAGGAAGCCCGTCGCCAACAGATCTACGGCAGCCTGCGGCTGATGGTGTCGATCAACCGCGACGGTTCGCTGTACGAGGTGCTGGTGCTCGAATCGTCCGGCCAGCCGCTGCTGGACCAGGCGGCGCAGCGCATCGTCCGCCTGGCGGCGCCGTTCGCGCCGTTCACCGGCGACCTGTCGGACATCGACCGCCTGGAAATCATCCGTACCTGGCGTTTCGCCCGGGGGGACCGGCTGTCCAGCAATTGAGCGCCATCGTGCTTGTCAGTTCGGCTGCCCAACGCCACACTAGGGTTCATGAAAAACCTCACCCCGACGTACCTCAAGCATCACTTCCTGATCGCCATGCCGCATATGGCCGACCCGAACTTTGCGCAGACGGTGACCTATATCGTCGAGCACAGCGCAAACGGCGCCATGGGACTGGTGATCAACCGGCCGCAATCGCTGAACCTGGCCGATATCCTCGAACAGTTGCGCCCTGATATCGACCCGCCAGCGCTGTGCCAGCATATTCCGATCTATTCCGGCGGCCCGGTGCAGACCGATCGCGGCTTCGTCCTGCACCCGATCGGCAAGACCTACCAGGCCACCGTCGAACTCGAGGGCCTGGCGCTGTCGACTTCCCAGGACGTGCTGTTCGCCATCGCCGATGGCGTCGGCCCCGAGCGCAGCCTGATCACCCTTGGCTACGCCGGCTGGGAAGCCGGACAACTGGAGGCCGAGCTGGCCGATAACGCCTGGCTGACCTGCCCGTTCTCCCCGGAAATCCTCTTCAACACCGATAGCGAAGACCGCCTGGCCGCCGCTGCCGCGCACCTGGGCGTCAACCTCAACCTGCTGACCAGCCAGGCGGGCCACGCCTGATGGCCAATATCCGTCTGTTGCTGGGTTTCGACTACGGCACCCGGCAGATCGGCGTTGCCGTCGGCCAGATGGTCACCGGCCAGGCCCGCGAACTGTGCACCCTCAAGGCGCAGAACGGCGTGCCCGACTGGAACCAGGTCGAAGCCCTGATCAAGGAGTGGAAACCCGATGCGGTGGTGGTCGGCCTGCCCCTGAACATGGACGGCACGCCCAGCGAGATGTGCGCCCGCGCGGAAAAATTCGCCCGCCGCCTCAACGGCCGCTACAACGTGCCGTTCTTCACCCAGGACGAACGCCTGACCACCTTCGAGGCCAAGGGCGAACGCATGGCCAAGGGTGGGCACAAAGGCAGCTACCGCGACAACCCGGTGGACGCCATCGCCGCCAAACTGCTGCTGCAAAGCTGGATCGAAGAAAACCCCGTATCCCCCGAATCCTGACGGCGCCGCGCGTCGTACCGTCTCAGCCCTCGCCGCGCCTGTCGGGCGGGGCCCTTGAAGGAGCCATCATGAGCCTGCCCAATCCCGCCGAACTGATCGACCAGATGGCCGTCCGCCTCAAGGCCCATCTGCAGCAGCGAGCCATCGACAGCCCACGCTACATCGGCATCCGCACCGGCGGCGTGTGGGTCGCCCAGGCGCTGCTCAAGGCCCTGGACAGCGATTCGCCACTGGGCACCCTGGACGTTTCCTTCTACCGCGACGACTTCAGCCAGAACGGCCTGCATCCGCAGGTACGTCCGTCGGAGCTGCCGTTCGAGATCGAAGGCCAGCACCTGGTGCTGATCGACGACGTGCTGATGAGCGGCCGGACCATTCGCGCCGCCCTCAATGAACTGTTCGACTATGGCCGCCCGGCCAGCGTGACCCTGGTCTGCCTGCTGGACCTGGACGCCGCCGAGTTGCCGATCCGGCCGAATGTGGTGGGGGCAACCCTGTCCCTGGCCCCCACGGAACGGGTAAAATTGTCCGGCCCCGCGCCGCTCCAGCTCGAACTTCAAGATCTGGCCCTTCAAGCACCTTAAAAAGAGTCCTCTGCGATGACGCCTCCAGACGCCAAGCGCCCCTGCAGCTCAATGATCAGGGCCAGCTGCGCCACTTCCTGTCACTCGACGGCCTGCCCCACGAGCTGCTGACCGAAATCCTCGACACCGCCGACTCGTTCCTCGAGGTCGGTGCCCGGGCGGTGAAGAAAGTCCCGCTGCTGCGTGGCAAGACCGTGTGCAACGTGTTCTTCGAGAACTCCACCCGCACCCGCACCACCTTCGAACTGGCGGCCCAGCGGCTGTCGGCCGACGTGATCTCGCTGAACGTGTCGACCTCGTCCGCGAGCAAGGGCGAAACCCTGCTCGATACCCTGCGCAATCTCGAAGCCATGGCCGCCGACATGTTCGTGGTGCGCCATTCCGACTCCGGTGCCGCGCACTTCATCGCCGAACACGTCTGCCCGCAGGTGGCGATCATCAACGGCGGCGACGGCCGCCACGCCCACCCGACCCAGGGCATGCTCGACATGCTGACCATCCGTCGGCACAAGGGCGGCTTCGAGAACCTCTCGGTGGCGATCGTCGGCGACATCCTGCACTCGCGGGTCGCCCGCTCGAACATGCTCGCGCTCAAGACCCTGGGCTGCCCGGATATCCGCGTGATCGCACCCAAGACGCTGGTGCCGATCGGTATCGAGCAGTACGGCGTGAAGGTCTACACCGACATGACCGAAGGTCTCAAGGATGTCGACGTGGTGATCATGCTGCGCCTGCAGCGCGAGCGCATGACCGGCGGCCTGCTGCCCAGCGAGGGCGAGTTCTACCGCCTGTTCGGCCTGACCACCACGCGCCTGGCCGGCGCCAAGCCGGATGCCATCGTCATGCATCCGGGCCCGATCAACCGCGGCGTGGAGATCGAATCGGCGGTGGCCGACGGTCCGCGTTCGGTCATCCTCAACCAGGTTACCTACGGCATCGCCGTACGCATGGCCGTATTGTCCATGGCCATGAGCGGGCAGACTGCCCAGCGCCAATTCGAGCAGGAGAACGCCCAGTGAAGCTCAGCATTATCGGCGCCCGCGTCATTGACCCGAGCAGCGGCCTGGACCAGGTCAGCGACCTGCACCTGGAAGCCGGCCGGATCGTCGCCATCGGCACCGCACCGACCGGTTTCGAGCCAAGCGAAAGCCTTGACGCCAAGGGCCTGGTCGCCGCCCCCGGGCTGGTCGACCTGAACGTCGCCCTGCGCGAGCCGGGCTACAGCCGCAAGGGCAGCATCGCCAGCGAAACCCGCGCCGCCGCCGCCGGCGGTGTCACCAGCCTGTGCTGCCCGCCACGCACCAAGCCGGTACTCGACACTTCGGCAGTCGCCGAACTGATCCTCGACCGTGCCCGTGAGGCCGGCAATACCAAGGTGTTCCCGATCGGTGCCCTGAGCAAGGGCCTGGAAGGCGAGCAACTGGCGGAACTGGTGGCCCTGCGTGATGCCGGCTGCGTGGCGTTCGGCAACGGCCTGAACAGCTTCCGCAACACCCGCACCCTGTGCCGGGCCCTGGAATACGCGGCCACGTTCGACCTGACGGTGGTGTTCCACTCCCAGGACCACGATCTGGCCGAAGGCGGCCTGGCCCACGAAGGCGCGACCGCCAGCTTCCTCGGCCTGCCGGGCATCCCGGAAACCGCCGAGACCGTGGCCCTGGCCCGTGACCTGCTGCTGGTCGAGCAGACCGGCGTACGCGCGCACTTCAGCCAGCTGACCAGCGCCCGCGGCGCGGCCCTGATCGCCCAGGCCCAGGCCAAGGGCCTGCGGGTTACCGCCGACGTGGCGCTGTACCAGTTGATCCTCACCGACGAAGCGCTGATCGACTTCTCCAGCCTGTACCACGTGCAACCGCCGCTGCGCACCCGCGCCGACCGCGATGGCCTGCGCGAGGCGGTGAAGTCCGGGGTCATCAGCGCCATCTCCAGTCACCACCAGCCTCACGAGCGTGACGCCAAGCTGGCACCGTTCGGCGCGACCGAGCCGGGCATCAGCAGCGTCGAACTGCTGCTGCCGCTGGCCCTGACCCTGGTGGAAGACGGCCTGCTCGACCTGCCGACCCTGCTCGCCCGACTGAGCGCCGGACCAGCCGATGCCCTGCGCCTGCCGGCGGGCAAACTGGCGGTGGGGGCCGCGGCGGACCTGGTGCTGTTCGATCCGGGCACCTCCACCGTGGCCGGCGAGCAGTGGCTGTCACGCGGCGAGAACTGCCCGTTCATCGGGCATGCACTGCCGGGGACGGTGCGTTATACGCTGATGGATGGGCGGATTACCCACCAGGCGTAAAGACCGTGGTGCCCCTTCGCGGGCAAGCCGCGCGCCTACAATTGCGCGTGTACGCAGCGCTTGTGTACAACACCGTCCTGTAGGAGCGCGGCTTGCCCGCGAAGGGAACACCGCAACCCCCAGCAGGGGTCTCACCCCCGTCCGCTGTTCCTCAGCGAAATCTGGTCATTCAACGTCCAGAAGTCATACAGCACCCCGAGCCCCAGCAGCCCCCCGGTCACCAGATACAACAGCCCGGTGATCCACTTGCCCTGGTACATGCGGTGCACACCGAAGATGCCGAGAAAGGTCAGCAACAACCAGGCGACGGTATAGTCCAGCGGACCCGGGGTAAAACGCAGATCGGCCTCGCGATCCATGCCCGGAATCAGGAACACGTCGATCAGCCAGCCGATCCCCAGCAGGCCAAACGTACAAAACCAGATCGTCCCGGTCACCGGCTTGCCGTAGTAGAAGCGATGGGAACCGGTGAAACCGAAGATCCACAGCAAATACCCGAGAAAAACGTTGTGGGTATTGGCCAGGGTGCCATCGTGCCGATAGCTGTTCATGAATGTCCTCTCCGAGCGCGATAGATAAATTTTTCGTCTTTTTTTGTGACTTTTTTACTGTCTCAAAACATGTAACAGAGTCTTGCTGAAAATCGCTGAAAGCCTTGCCGCACCTGGCTTGCGCGTGACCCATGGGTCTCTTTTCGGCGGCGCAGAGCGCTTTTGCCTCCTGTATAGAGTCGACAAACGGCCTCGGAAAGACCTGCAAGCTGTTATAAAGTTGCGCGCTAAATCCATATGAGCCTTGCCTAATGCGACCATTTTTCAAGACATGGCTGACCATTTGCCTTTTGATGCCACTGGCCGCCCACGCCACCAATCGTGAGCAACGTCTTCCCAATATCGACGGCCACACTGCAAAGTCACCTGCAGCTGTCGCCAAAATTTCCGAGATCAGTGCTCCTGGCAGCAAACACCCTGGCAGGCATAACAGCCACGGTAAAGTGAAACAGGCCGAGCTCACCGCAGCCGTTGCCGGTGCACCGAACAGCAAGCAGAGCAGCGCCGCCCTGAGCCGCGCGGTGAATGTGCTGGGCACTCCCTATCGCTGGGGCGGCAGCAGCCCGAGCAAGGGCTTCGACTGCAGCGGGCTGGTCAAGTACGCCTATAACGGTGTCGCCGCCAGCGACCTGCCCCGCACCTCCAACGCCATGGCCTCCGGTCACGGCCAGAAGGTCGATCGCAAGGACCTGAAGCCGGGTGACCTGCTGTTCTTCAACATCAAGAGCCGCAAGGTCAACCACGTTGCCATCTACCTGGGCAACGACCGCTTCATCCATGCCCCGCGTCGCGGCAAGTCGGTGACCATCGACACCCTGAAGAAGCCCTACTGGGCCAGCCACTACGCAGTCGCCAAGCGGGTGATCGCGAAGGAACAGACCGGCCACATGCGGGTCGTCCAGCGCTGAGCCTGAAGCCCTGCGCGCCAGCCAGGGCATGACCGATCAGACAACGCTGCTCTAGAAGTTGTCGGGAATCTTCGCCTTCTCGCGGGCACTGTCGCGGGCGATCAGGCCCTTGGCCAGCAGATCCTTGAGGCACATGTCCAGCGTCTGCATGCCCAGGGAGCCGCCGGTCTGGATCGACGAGTACATCTGCGCCACCTTGTCCTCGCGGATCAGGTTGCGAATCGCCGGGGTGCCCAGCATGATTTCGTGGGCCGCCACCCGGCCGCCGCCGATCTTTTTCAGCAGGCTCTGGGAAATCACCGCCTGCAACGACTCGGAGAGCATCGAGCGGACCATGGATTTCTCCTCCGCCGGGAACACGTCGACCACCCGGTCGATGGTCTTCGCCGCCGAGGTGGTGTGCAGGGTGCCGAACACCAGGTGCCCGGTTTCCGCGGCGGTCAGCGCCAGGCGGATGGTTTCCAGGTCGCGCATCTCGCCCACCAGGATCACGTCCGGGTCTTCACGCAGGGCCGAGCGCAGGGCCGCGGAGAAGCTCTGGGTATCGCGGTGCACCTCACGCTGGTTGACCAGGCATTTCTTCGATTCGTGGACGAACTCGATCGGGTCCTCGATGGTGAGGATATGGTGGTGCCGGTTGTTGTTCAGGTGATCGATCATCGCCGCCAGGGTGGTCGACTTGCCCGAGCCGGTCGGCCCGGTCACCAGCACCAGGCCACGGGGCACCTCGGTGATCTTGCGAAACACCTCGCCCATGCCCAAGTCGTCCATGGTCAGGACTTTCGACGGAATGGTACGGAATACCGCCCCCGCGCCACGGTTCTGGTTGAAGGCATTGACCCGGAAGCGCGCCACCCCCGGCACTTCGAAGGAGAAGTCGGTTTCCAGGAACTCCTCGTAGTCCTTGCGCTGGCGGTCATTCATGATGTCATAGATCAGATCATGGACCTGCTTGTGGTCCAGCGCCGGCAGGTTGATCCGGCGCACGTCGCCATCGACCCGGATCATCGGTGGCAACCCGGCCGAGAGATGCAAGTCCGACGCGCCCTGTTTGGCGCTAAAGGCCAGCAGCTCGGTGATATCCATGAGACTCCCCAATACAGGTAGAATGCCGCAGACTTTTGAACTGCGGGCGAGATTGAATGACCACGATAGCAGACAACATTGCCTCCGTTGCAGCCCGTATCCGCGCCGCCGCCCTGGCCGCAGGCCGCGATGCCGCCGACGTCCACCTGCTCGCCGTGAGCAAGACCAAGCCCGCCGCCGCCATTCGCGAAGCCCATGCCGCAGGCGTCAGGGACTTCGGCGAGAACTACCTGCAGGAAGCCCTCGGCAAACAGGCCGAATTGACCGACCTGCCCTTGAGTTGGCACTTTATCGGCCCCATTCAATCGAACAAGACTCGAGCCATTGCCGAGCATTTCGACTGGGTGCATTCCGTGGATCGCCTGAAAATCGCACAACGCCTGTCCGAACAACGTCCGGCCGGCCTGCCACCACTGAATATCTGCATTCAGGTCAACGTCAGCGGCGAGGCCAGCAAATCCGGATGCACTCCGGCCGACCTGCCGGCCCTGGCCGCCGCCATCGGCCAACTGCCGAACCTGGTGCTGCGCGGCCTGATGGCGATCCCCGAACCCACCGAAGAGCGTGCCGCACAAGACGCCGCGTTCGCCACCGTGCGAACCTTGCAGAACAGCCTCGACCTGCCGCTCGACACACTTTCCATGGGCATGAGCCACGACCTCGAGTCGGCCATTGCCCAAGGCGCCACCTGGGTGCGGATCGGTACCGCCCTGTTTGGCGCCCGCGACTACGGCCAGGCCTGAAAGGGCCCCACACACTCTTTCCAAGGATCCTTCATGAGCAAGAATCGAATCACCTTCATCGGCGCCGGCAACATGGCAGCCAGCCTGATCGGCGGTCTGCGTGCCGAAGGCCTGGACGCCGCCCTGATTCGCGCCAGCGATCCGGGCGCCGAGACCCGTGCGCGGGTGGCGGCCGACCACGGCATCGACGTGTTCGCCGACAACGCCGAGGCCGTCCAGGGCGCGGACGTGGTGGTGCTGGCGGTCAAGCCACAGGCCATGAAGGCCGTGTGCGAGGCCTTGCGCCCCAGCCTCAGGCCCAACCAGCTGGTGGTGTCGATTGCCGCCGGCATCACCTGTGCCAGCCTGAACAACTGGCTCGGCGAACAACCGGTGGTGCGCTGCATGCCCAACACCCCGTCGCTGCTGCGCAAAGGCGTCAGCGGCCTGTACGCCACCCACCAGGTGTCGGACGAACAGCGCCAGCAGGCACAGACCCTGCTGTCGGCCGTCGGCTCGGCCCTGTGGCTGGATGAAGAACGGCAGCTGGACGCGGTCACCGCGGTATCCGGCAGCGGCCCGGCCTACTTCTTCCTGCTCATCGAGGCCATGACCGCCGCCGGCGAGAAACTCGGCCTGCCACGTGAAATCGCCACCCAACTGAGCCAGCAGACCGCCCTGGGCGCCGCCCACATGGCCGTCGCCAGCGACGTGGATGCCGCCGAACTGCGCCGTCGGGTGACTTCCCCGGCCGGCACCACCGAAGCGGCGATCAAGACCTTCCAGGCCGGCGGCTTCGAAGCCCTGGTAGACAAGGCGCTCGCCGCCGCCGCCCAGCGTTCGGCCGAAATGGCCGAGCAGCTCGGTCAGTAACTTTCGGGGAATACTGATGTTTGCACTCAATAGCGCTGCCATCTTCGTCATCCAGACCCTGGGCAGCCTGTATCTGCTGGTGGTTCTGTTGCGTTTCATCCTGCAACTGGTACGGGCCAACTTCTACAACCCGCTCTGCCAGTTCACCGTCAAGGCCACCCAGCCGCTGCTCAAGCCGATGCGCCGGGTGATTCCGAGCCTGTTCGGCCTGGACATGTCGTCGCTGGTGCTGGCGATCATCGTGCAGATGCTGCTGATGGCGGTGATCCTGCTGCTCAGCTACGGCGTGGCCGGCAATATCGCCTACCTGCTGATCTGGGCGATCATCGGCGTCACCTCGCTGTTCCTCAAGGTGTTCTTCTTCGCCATGATCATCAGCGTGATCCTCTCCTGGGTCGCCCCGAGCAGCCATAGCCCGGCGGCCGAGCTGGTGTACCAGATCAGCGAGCCGGTGCTGGCGCCGTTCCGCAAGATCGTGCCGAACCTGGGCGGGCTGGATATCTCGCCGATCCTGGCATTCCTGGTGATCCAGCTGCTGCAGAGCTATGTGATCCCGCCGCTGGCGGTGATGAGCGGCATGCCTGAAGTGCTGTTCCGCCTGATCTGACGCACCCCCTGTGGGAGCGGGCTGGCCCGCGAAGCTATCGGCCTCAAGGGCCCATCCGCGGGCAAGCCCGCTCCCACAGTCTGGACTGCCCCAAGGGTTGGATGGGGATCCAGCTTCCTGGGAGCAGTCCACTCCAGGCTTCTGTTTTTGCGCAAATCGCCACCCGGTCGGGCCTTTGCTTGCCGCTGATCCCCCCGCTCATTAGACTTACGCCTCATTCAAGCGTGAGCAGGGTCGATGTCCACAGTCTTTCCCCACGATTCCGTCGGGCTGGTCGTGCCGCAAACGGCACACTTCAGCGAGCCCCTGGCCCTGGCCTGTGGTCGCTCCCTGCCGGCCTACGATCTGATCTACGAAACCTACGGCACCCTCAACGCCACGGCGAGCAACGCGGTGCTGATCTGCCACGCCCTGTCCGGCCACCATCACGCGGCGGGCTACCACAGCCCCGACGACCGCAAGCCCGGCTGGTGGGACAGCTGCATCGGCCCCGGCAAACCGATCGACACCACCAAGTTCTTCGTGGTCAGCCTGAACAACCTCGGCGGCTGCAACGGCTCCACCGGCCCGAGCAGCATCAACCCGGAGACCGGCAAGCCCTTCGGCGCCGACTTCCCGGTGCTGACCGTCGAAGACTGGGTACACAGCCAGGCCCGCCTCGCCGATCGCCTGGGCATCGGCCAGTGGGCAGCGGTGGTCGGCGGCAGCCTCGGCGGCATGCAGGCCATGCAGTGGACCATCACCTACCCGGATCGCGTGCGCCACTGCGTAGCGATCGCTTCGGCGCCCAAGCTGTCGGCGCAGAACATCGCCTTCAACGAAGTGGCGCGCCAGGCGATCCTCACCGACCCCGAATTCCACGGCGGCTCGTTCCAGGAACATAACGTGATTCCCAAGCGTGGGCTGATGCTGGCGCGGATGGTCGGGCATATCACCTATCTGTCCGACGACTCCATGGGCGAGAAATTCGGCCGCGGACTCAAGAGCGACAAGCTCAACTACGATTTCCACAGCGTCGAGTTCCAGGTCGAAAGCTACCTGCGCTACCAGGGCGAGGAATTCTCCGGGCGTTTCGACGCCAACACCTACCTGGTGATGACCAAGGCCCTGGACTACTTCGACCCGGCGGCGAACTTCGACAACGACCTGGCGAAGACCTTCGCCGGCGCCAAGGCCAGCTTCTGCGTGATGTCCTTCACCACCGACTGGCGCTTCTCCCCGGCCCGCTCGCGGGAAGTGGTGGATGCGCTGATGGCCGCGCGCAAGGACGTCTGCTACCTGGAGATCGACGCCCCCCAAGGCCACGACGCCTTCCTGATCCCGATCCCGCGTTACTTGCAGGCGTTCGGCCATTACATGAACCGGATTACGCTGTGAGGACGCCATGAGAGCCGACCTGGAAATCATCCAAGACTGGATCCCCGCCGGCAGCCGCGTGCTCGACCTCGGTTGCGGCGACGGTGAGCTGCTGAGCTGGCTGCGCGACAACAAGCAGGTCACCGGCTACGGCCTGGAAAACGACGCCGACAACATCGCCGCCTGCGTGGCCAAGGGTATCAACGTCATCGAGCAGGACCTGGACAAGGGCCTGGGCAACTTCGCCAGCAACAGCTTCGATATCGTGGTCATGACCCAGGCCCTGCAGGCCGTGCACTACCCGGACAAGATCCTCGACGAAATGCTCCGGGTCGGCCGCCAGTGCATCATCACCTTCCCCAACTTCGGTCACTGGCGCTGCCGCTGGTACCTGGCGAGCAAGGGCCGCATGCCGGTCTCGGAATTCCTGCCGTACACCTGGTACAACACCCCCAACATCCACTTCTGCACCTTCGAGGACTTCGAGGAACTGTGCCGCGAGCGCCAGGCCAAGGTCATTGATCGGCTTGCCGTGGATCAACAGCACCGCCACGGGTGGGCCAGTAAGCTATGGCCTAATCTGTTGGGAGAGATCGGCATCTACCGCGTCAGCAGCCCCGGCCTGCAGGAACATCGGATCGCGGTATAAATCACCTGAGTGCGAGGAGGATGATCATGGGACGTCTGGCGGTTTTCCTGTTGAGTGCCTGCCTGGGGGTGTCGGCGATGGCCGCCGACGCCATCAAGGGCGAGCGCCAGGAAGTGTTCGGTGACATCACCGTGCACTACAACACGTTCAATTCCACCTACCTGCAACCGGACATCGCCAAGGCGACCGAACTGGTGCGCAGCAAGAACCAGGGCGTGATCAACGTCGCGGTGCTCAAGGCCGGCAAGCCGGTGGTGGCCCAGGTCAGCGGTGCCGTCAAGGATCTGACCAACAAGAGCCTGCCACTGACCTTCAAGCAGATCACCGAGCAGGGCGCGATCTACTATATCGCCCAGTTTCCGGTACCCCAGCAGGAAAACCGTACTTTCGAGATCGCGGTCACCAGCGGCGGGCAAACCAATACCTTCAGCTTCAACCAAGAGCTTTTCCCAGGCGAATGATGAATTTCACCCAGTTGGTACTGGCCAGCCATAACGCTGGCAAACTCAAGGAACTGCAGGCGATGCTCGGCGAGTCGGTGCACCTGCGCTCAATCGGCGAGTTCAGCAGCGTCGAGCCGGAGGAAACCGGCCTGTCGTTCGTCGAGAACGCCATCCTCAAGGCCCGCAACGCCGCACGCATCTCCGGCCTGCCGGCGCTGGCCGACGACTCGGGCCTGGCGGTGGACTTCCTCGGCGGCGCGCCGGGCATCTATTCGGCCCGCTATGCCGATGGCAAGGGCGATGCGGCGAACAACGCCAAGCTGCTCGAAGCGCTCAAGGACGTTCCCGAGGCGGAGCGCGGAGCGCAGTTCGTCTGCGTATTGGCGCTGGTCCGGCATGCCGACGACCCGCTGCCGATCCTTTGCGAAGGCCTCTGGCATGGTCGCATCCTCACCGCCGCCAGCGGCGAACACGGTTTCGGCTACGACCCGCTGTTCTGGGTACCGGAGCGCGACTGCTCCAGCGCCGAACTGAGCCCCGTGGAAAAGAACCAGCTCAGCCATCGCGCCCGCGCCATGGTCCTGCTGCGGCAACGCCTGGGCCTGCAATGACCCGGACCGCTCCCGCGCTGCCGCTGATCCACGGCGGTGCGCAACCTCCTCGGGCGGCCTTGCCGCAGTTGCCGCCCCTGGCGCTGTACATCCATATCCCCTGGTGCGTGCGCAAGTGCCCCTACTGCGACTTCAACTCCCATGCCGCCAGCCCCGTGCTGCCGGAAGAAGAGTATGTCGACGCGTTGCTGGCCGACCTCGAACAGGACCTGCCGGCCGCCTATGGCCGCGAGCTGAGTTCGATTTTCTTCGGCGGCGGCACACCCAGCCTGTTCAGCCCCCAGGCGCTGGGGCGGTTGCTCAGGGGCGTCGAGGCGCGCATCCCGTTCGCCAGCGACATCGAGATCACGCTGGAGGCCAACCCCGGCACCTTCGAGCAGGATAAGTTCACCGCCTACCGGCAGTTGGGCATCAATCGCCTGTCGATCGGCATCCAGAGCTTCCAGGAAGACAAGCTCAAGGCCTTGGGCCGCATCCACACCGGCGGTGAAGCCGTGCGGGCGGCGGACATGGCACGCCAGGCCGGCTTCGACAACTTCAACCTGGACCTGATGCACGGCCTGCCCGACCAGTCCCTGGAGGACGCCTTGGGCGACCTGCGCCAGGCCATCGCGCTGAAACCGACGCACCTGTCCTGGTACCAACTGACCCTGGAACCGAACACGGTGTTCTGGAATCAGCCGCCGACGCTGCCGGAAGACGACACCCTGTGGGACATCCAGGAAGCCGGCCAGGCCCTGCTGGCCGAGCACGGCTACGCCCAGTACGAGGTGTCGGCCTACGCCCAGCCCGGCCGGGCCGCGCGGCACAACCTGAACTACTGGAGCTTCGGCGACTTCATCGGCATCGGTGCCGGTGCCCACGGCAAGCTCAGCCATCCGGACGGGCGTATCGTACGCACCTGGAAGACCCGCCTGCCGAAGGATTACCTGAACCCTGCCAAGAACTTCCAGGCCGGCGAGAAGGCACTGGAGAACGACGAGCTACCGTTCGAGTTCCTGATGAACGCCCTGCGGCTGACCGAGGGTGTCGACGCGGCCTTGTTCGCGCAACGCACCGGGCTTGCTCTCGACAGCTTGAACGAAGGGCGGGCCGAGGCCGAACAAAGCGGCCTGTTGCAGGTCGAACCGACACGTCTGGTGGCGACCGCGCGCGGACAGCTGTTTCTCAATGACCTGCTGCAACACTTTTTGACCTAAGGAAACCCCATGGACCTGATACTCGGCCTGCTTGCCACGGTATCGCGCTGGAGCCGCAGCAACCTCTCGGAAATTTCCCTGGCGCTGGTGGGCTGCCTGCTGGTGTTGTTCGGGGCAGATCTCAAGGCCTGGGTCGACCAGCGCCTGGGCAGTATTGCCGGCGCGCTGCGCGTACCGCTGATGGCCCTGTTGTGCATGATCGGCAGCGGCCTGGCGCTGATCTACGCCACGCCCTGGGTGGTACGGGGGCTGAGTCAGTTCAACAACTACAGCCTGGCGCCGGTGCTGCTGGTGGTGTTGATCCTGATCGGGGTGGTGGCGGACCGGCGTTGAGCCTGCTCTGCCCGGGGCGGCGTCCGCTGCAAAGTTCGGGGCCTGCTCAGCAGGCACTCGGCTGCTCGCGGAAGCGGGTGACCGCCGCCTCAAGATCAACCCAGCCGAACGTACTCCCATCCCACACCGAGCCGTCTCCAAAGTAGCGCGGAGTCAGGTATTCGAACTCCTGAGTCCCGCCCATCAGGTGGTCGAGGAAAAGCAGATACTTACGCACATCGTCGCGCTTTCCCAACAGCCCGGAAAGCAGCTCATCCCTGGCCGCGATATAGGCTCTCTCATGATATTCGACCAAGGCCACCAGACGATTTACCGCGCCCTGCAAATCATATCCCTCCAGTTCAATGAGAATCCGAACAAGGTTGATCTTTTCGTCATGTAACCGCTCTTTGCGCCAGGACAACAGATCGTTGACCAGGATCATCTGCCGGCGGCAGTGCAGGTGCACTTCGACCATCTGCTCCAGACAGTCGCTCATGTCGACTTCTGCGCCATACTCGGCCAACAACTCGATGAAATCACAACCAAAGCTATCTCTTCGCAAGGCCATGCAAGCCTCGTAATCGAAGACGTCCATGCTCTGGCCCTGCTGGACATCCATCTCCGACGTACAACCCTTCAGAAACACCTCAAGGCTTGCCAGAAACCTGGCGAGTTGTGCCTTGCTCAATCCTGGACTGATACGCCGCCATAGTTCATTGGCTGCCTTGATGTAAGATCGTGGATCATCAATCTCATCGGCATTGAAACCGTTCACGATCGTCGAGAACAACTCATGCGGATTATTGATTTGCGCCATGACGGTATCGATGAGCGTCACATACTGATACCAGTCGGCGACATCCTGGGTCCGCTGCTCGCTGGCCCTCGGCACGGTCAGCGAGCCATACAAGCCATTGCGCTCGCGCAAAAAACGCAATAATTCACTCTCGCTGATAAAGCAATCGCCCAGCATTCGCCGGACCCAACCATTGGAGGCGAACTCAATCCGGGTCGCGTTCGGATGATAGGCATAGGGCAACAGCCGGGGTAGCTGGGGCAGGAAAAACTCGGTTGTCAGGCTCATTGGACGCTCCTTTCAAACAAGGAAATGCCACTGACTAATAACCGGCTGTCGACTGCAAGGCAGGTTGTATCGGAAGGTTATGGACCAGAGGCGCAAACAGGCAATTTGCGCCATTGCGTAGTAGGCTAGTCCGCAAATTTGAAAATGGCGACTTTTAATCGTCCCCACGCCAGCGTGGGGCGATCATCGGATGGGGAGACCCTACGCCAGCTTTTCGAACTTCAGGTCCCACACACCATGCCCCAGGCGCTCACCGCGGCGCTCGAACTTGGTGATCGGCCGCTCGGCCGGGCGCGGTACGCATTTGCCGTCTTCGGCCAGGTTGCGATAACCCGGCGCGACATTCATCACTTCCAGCATGTACTCGGCATACGGTTCCCAGTCGGTAGCCATGTGCAGGACACCGCCGACCTTCAGCTTGCTGCGCACCAGTTCGGCGAAGGACGCCTGGACGATACGGCGCTTGTGGTGCCGGCTCTTGTGCCACGGATCGGGGAAGAACAGCATCAGCCGGTCCAGGCTGTTGTCCGCCACGCAACGGCTCAGCACTTCGATCGCGTCGCAATCATAGACGCGGATGTTCTTCAGGCCCTGGGTCAGCACGCCGTTGAGCAGCGCACCGACACCCGGACGGTGCACTTCGACACCGATGAAATCCTGCTCCGGCGCCGCAGCCGCCATCTTCAGCAGGGAATGGCCCATGCCGAAGCCGATTTCCAGCGAGCGCGGCGCACTGCGGCCGAACACCTGGTCGAAATCCACCGGCGCGTCGGCCAACGGCAGGATGAACAGCGGCCCACCCTGCTCCAGGCCCTTCTGCTGGCCTTCGGTCATGCGCCCGGCACGCATCACGAAACTCTTGATGCGGCGGTGTTGGCGCTCTTCGCCTGCTTCCGTGTGGATTGGCGTTTCGTTCGATTCAGTCATCAAAGGCTCTTACTTGATCAGACCATCCAGCGGCGAGGACGCGCTGGCATAGAGTTTTTTCGGCATGCGCCCGGCGAGGTAGGCCAGGCGACCGGCGACGATGGCATGCTTCATCGCCTCGGCCATCAGGATCGGTTGCTGGGCATGGGCGATGGCCGAGTTCATCAGAACGGCCTCGCAGCCCAGTTCCATGGCGATGGTGGCGTCGGACGCGGTACCCACGCCGGCATCCACCAGCACCGGGATCTTCGCCTCCTCGAGGATGATCTGCAGGTTGTACGGGTTGCAGATACCCAGGCCGGTGCCGATCAGGCCGGCCAGCGGCATGACCGCGATGCAGCCGATTTCCGCCAGCTGGCGGGCGATGATCGGGTCGTCGCTGGTGTAGACCATCACGTCGAAACCTTCCTTGACCAGCACTTCGGCGGCCTTGAGGGTTTCGATCACATTGGGGAACAGGGTCTTCTGGTCGGCCAGCACTTCCAGCTTGACCAGGTTGTGCCCGTCCAGCAGCTCGCGGGCCAGACGGCAGGTGCGCACGGCCTCGATCGCGTCATAGCAACCGGCGGTGTTCGGCAGGATGGTGTAGCGATCCGGCGGCAGCACGTCCAGCAGGTTCGGCTCACCCGGGTTCTGGCCCAGGTTGGTGCGACGCACCGCGACGGTGACGATCTCGGCCCCCGAGGCCTCGATGGCCAGGCGGGTTTCTTCCATGTCGCGGTATTTGCCGGTGCCGACCAGCAGGCGGGACTGGTAGGTACGGCCGGCCAGCACGAAAGGCTTGTCGCTGCGAACAGTGCTCATGCACACATCCTCTTGAAAGGTTCAGGGCTTGCTGGGGTGGATCAGGGCGCGGGACCGGACTAGCCGCCGCCGATGGCGTGTACCACTTCGACCTGATCGCCTTCACGCAGGGCGGTTTCGGCGTGCTGACTGCGCGGGACGATATCCAGGTTCAGCTCCACCGCCACCCGCCGCCCGACCAGGTCAAGCCGGGCCAGCAACGCCGCGACGGTTTCGCCGTCGGGCAGTTCATAGGATTCGCCGTTCAATTGAATGCGCATGCGCCGGGCTGCCATCATTTTTAGGGGCCAACATTCTAGCCCGATCAGTCCGGACGACCCAAGCCATTCGTCTTGAAGCGGACTGCGCGGTCAGCTCAGGCGCCAGGCGGCCAGCCCCAGACAGAACCAGCCGGCGAGAAAGGCCAGGCCGCCGAACGGGGTGATGATGCCCAGTTTGCTGACGCCGCTGAGGGTCAGCAGGTACAGGCTGCCGGAGAACAGCAGGATGCCGACGGCGAACGCCGAACCGGCCCAGGTCACCAGGCGGCCCGGAACATGGGCGGCCAGCAGCGCCACGCCGAACAGCGCCAGGGCATGGACCAACTGATAGGTGACGCCGGTATGGAAGATCGCCAGGTAGTCGGCGCTCAGGCGTTTTTTCAGGCCATGGGCGGCGAAGGCGCCAAGGCCGACACCGGTGAAACCGAAAAACGCGGCGAGCAGCAGGAACACACGCAACATGACGCACTCCATTCAGGGGACACAGGGTCTGTATAATGGCCCGCTCCTACGCCCCGGCCAAGCCATCTCTATGTTGCAGCCTTTGTTCCGCCGCCTTCTCACCGCCCTGAAGTGGTTCGCCATCGCCAGCGTGCTGCTGGTGCTGTTGTTCCGTTGGGTACCGCCACCGGGCACGGCACTGATGGTCGAGCGCAAGATCGAGTCGTGGACCGACGGCCAGCCGATCGACCTGCAACGGACCTGGAAGCCCTGGGACCAGATCAGCGACGAACTCAAGGTAGCGGTCATGGCCGGCGAGGACCAGAAGTTTCCCGAACACTGGGGCTTCGACTTCGACGCGATCCAGGCGGCCTTCCTGCACAACGAGCGCGGCGGCTCGATCCGCGGTGCCAGCACCCTCAGCCAACAGGTATCGAAGAACCTGTTTCTCTGGTCCGGCCGCAGTTATCTGCGCAAGGGGCTGGAGGCCTGGTTCACCGTGCTGATCGAGACGCTGTGGCCCAAGCAGCGGATTCTCGAGGTGTACCTGAACAGCGTCGAGTGGGATGAAGGCGTGTTCGGCGCGGAAGCGGCGGCGCGACATCATTTCGGGGTCAGCGCGGCGGCCTTGTCGCGTCAGCAGGCAAGTCTGCTGGCAGCGGTGCTGCCCAACCCGCGGGAATGGAGTGCCAGCCACCCGAGCACCTATGTGGCGCGGCGGGCGGGGTGGATTCGCCAACAGATGAGTCAGTTGGGTGGAACCGGGTATCTGGCGGGGCTGAACGATTCGCGCCGGTCGCCCTGGGCGCTGTAGCCTGGTTACCGGGGTAGCGGGTCAGGCCTGTTCGCGGGCAAGCCCGCGAACAGGCCTTCAAACGCACCACTTGGCCCAACCTCTGGCCCAAACGAAAACGCCCCGATCAACTCGGGGCGTTTTTCATTGCAGCGAACGCTTAGGCGGCAATCGACAGCTTCAGCTTGTTCATCGCACTCTTTTCCAGCTGGCGGATACGCTCGGCCGAAACGTTGTACTTCTGCGCCAGGTCGTGCAGCGTGGCCTTCTCTTCCGCCAGCCAGCGCTGGTAGAGGATGTCACGGCTGCGCTCGTCCAGCACTTCCAGGGCCTCGTGCAGGTTGCTGTTGGAGTTTTCACTCCAGTCGGCATCCTCCAGCTGGCGCGCCGGGTCGTAGCGATGGTCTTCCAGGTAGTTGGCCGGAGACTGGAACGCGCTGTCGTCGTCGGCTTCCGCCGCCGGGTCGAACGCCATGTCCTGGCCGGTCAGCCGGCTTTCCATCTCGCGCACTTCACGTGGCTCGACGCCAAGGCTTTCCGCCACACGGTGGACTTCCTCGTTGTTCAGCCAGGCCAGACGCTTCTTCTGGCTGCGCAGGTTGAAGAACAGCTTGCGCTGGGCCTTGGTGGTCGCGACCTTGACGATCCGCCAGTTGCGCAGGATGAACTCGTGGATTTCCGCCTTGATCCAGTGCACGGCGAACGACACCAGGCGCACACCCATTTCCGGGTTGAAACGCTTCACGGCCTTCATCAGGCCGACGTTGCCTTCCTGGATCAGGTCAGCCTGTGCCAGGCCGTAGCCGGAATAGCTACGGGCGATATGGACGACAAAACGCAGGTGGGCCAGCACCATTTGCCGAGCGGCCTCAAGATCCTGCTGATAGTAGAGACTCTCGGCCAGTTCACGCTCCTGCTCCGGCGACAACAGCGGAATGCTGTTCACCGTATTGACGTAGGCCTCCAGGTTCGCACCCGGGACCAGCGCATAGGCAGGTTGCAAAGAAGTGGTCATACGAAAAAACCTCCGACTCACAGACTCGTGCAGTGAAGCACTGCGAAAATTGACCGGGAACCGCTGAACAAGTTCCTTTAATCGCCACTACGGTCAATACCAACAAAAACACATTAATTTGACATTAATTACTTCGGTGCCAGCTCCCGCAGGTGCCGCGCCACCGCAATCCACGCACCGATATACCCCAACAGCACCGCGCCAAGCAAGAGCGACAGACCATCGGCAACCGGGACACCGGCCAGGGCGAAATCGCTGCCGTAGAGCCCCGCGAGCCCGACCACCGCCTCGTTGAGCCAGTTCAGGCCGAACGCCAGCACGCCCCAGGACAGAATCCCGGCGCCAAAGCCATAAAGCGCGCCCATGTACAGAAACGGCCTACGCACGTAGCTATCGGTGCCGCCCACCAGTTTAATCACTTCTATCTCGGTGCGGCGGTTTTCAATATGAAGACGAATGGTATTGCCTATCACCAAAAGTAATGCGGAAACCAGCAGCACCGTCAGGCCGAAGACGAACCGGTCGCCGAGCTTGAGGATCGCCGCCAGGCGCTCGACCCAGACCAGGTCCAGCTGTGCCTGCTGCACCTTGGGCAGCTCGGCCAGGCGCTGACGCAAGGCTTCCAGGGTCGGCTTGTCGACTTCGTTCGGCGTCACCAGCACCACGCCCGGCAGCGGGTTCTGCGGCAGTTCCTTGAGCGCCTCGCCCAGCCCGGACTGCTGCTGGAACTCGTCCAGGGCCTTTTCCTTGCTGATGAATTCGGCATCGGCCACGCCCGGCATGGCCTTGACCTGCTCGCTCAGGCTCTCGCCTTCGCTCGGGCTGGCGTCCAGTTGCAGGTACAGCGAGATCTGCGCCGCCCGCTGCCAGGAGCCGCCCAGGCGCTCGATGTTGTTCAGCAGCAGCGACAGGCCCATCGGCAGGCTCAGCGCCACCGCCATCACCATGCAGGTGAAGAAACTGCCGATCGGATGCTTGCCCAACCGGCGCAGACTGTCCGCCAGGCTGGCCCGGTGGCTTTCGATCCAGGCGCGCAGCAGGGTGCCGAAGTCCGGACCATCGTCCTCGTCGCGCCTTTTCTTCGGTGGTGGTGCTTCGGAGGCCTTTGGAGCCACGCGCTCAGCCACTTTCGGACTACGGGTCGCACTCATGCGCCAGCCTCCCCATCGCCGATCAATCGGCCGCGTTGCAAGGTCAGCATGCGATGGCGCATGCGGGCGATCAGGGCCAGGTCGTGGCTGGCGATCAGGACGCTGGTGCCGAGGCGGTTGATGTCCTCGAACACCCCCATGATCTCCGCCGCCAGGCGCGGGTCGAGGTTACCGGTCGGTTCGTCCGCCAGCAGCAACGCCGGGCGGTGAACGATGGCCCGGGCGATACCGACACGCTGCTGCTGACCGGTGGACAGGTCGCCGGGGTACAGCTCGGCCTTGTCCGACAGGGCCACACGCTCCAGCGCGGAGTCCACGCGCTTGGCGATCTCGACCTTGGACAGGCCGAGAATCTGCAGCGGCAGGGCGACGTTGTTGAACACCGTACGATCGAACAGCAACTGATGGTTCTGGAACACCACGCCGATCTGCCGGCGCAGGAACGGAATCTGCGCGTTGCTGATCTGCCCCAGGTCCTGGCCGGCCAGCAGCAGCTTGCCGGAGGTCGGCCGCTCCATCGCCAGCAACAGGCGCAACAGGGTGCTTTTACCGGCACCGGAGTGGCCGGTGACAAACAGGAACTCGCCACGACGGACGCGAAAGCTCAGCTCATGCAAGCCGACATGTCCGTTCGGATAGCGCTTACCGACCTGTTCGAAACGAATCATGAACGCTCCCGCTCGGCAAAAAGTGCCTGGACAAAGGGTTCGGCCTCGAAGGTGCGCAGATCGTCGATGCCTTCGCCCACCCCGATATAACGGATCGGCACACCGAACTGCTTGGCCAGGGCGAAGATCACCCCACCCTTGGCGGTGCCATCGAGCTTGGTCAGCGCCAGACCGGTCAGTTGGACCGTCTGGTTGAATTGCTTGGCCTGATTGATCGCGTTCTGCCCGGTGCCGGCATCCAGCACCAGCAACACCTCGTGCGGCGCCTGCTCATCGAGCTTGCCGATCACCCGACGGACCTTCTTCAGCTCTTCCATCAGGTTGTCCTTGGTGTGCAGGCGACCGGCGGTATCGGCGATCAGCACGTCGATGCCACGGGCCTTGGCCGCCTGCACCGCGTCGAAGATCACCGAAGCCGAGTCGGCACCGGTGTGCTGGGCAATCACCGGGATATGGTTGCGCTCGCCCCAGACCTGCAACTGCTCCACCGCCGCGGCCCGGAAGGTATCGCCGGCGGCCAGCATGACCTTCTTGCCTTCGAGCTGCAGCTTCTTGGCCAGCTTGCCGATGGTGGTGGTCTTGCCGGCACCGTTGACGCCAACCACCAGGATGACGTACGGCTTGTGCTGCGAGTCGATCCGCAGCGGCTGCTCGACCGGCTTGAGCATCGCCGCCAGCTCTTCCTGCAGGGATTTGTACAGCGCGTCGCTGTCGGTCAACTGCTTGCGCGCGACCTTCTGGGTCAGGCTACGGATGATCACGCCGGTGGCCTCGACGCCAACGTCGGCGGTCAGCAGGCGGGTTTCCAACTCTTCGAGCAGGTCATCGTCGATGGCCTTCTTGCCGAGGAACAGGCTGGCCATGCCTTCGCCGATGCTGGCGCTGGTCTTGGACAGGCCCTGCTTGAGGCGGGCGAAGAAGCCGGTCTTGGCCTCTGGAGCTGCCGGCTTGGCGGGCTCCGCCACAGCCGGCTCGACAACAGCGGCCGGAGCGGGCTCCTGCACAACGGGAGCGACCGGCGCGGGCGCCTCGACTACGACCGGTGCAGGTGCAGGTGCAGGTGCAGGTGCAGGTGCAGGTGCAGGTGCAGGTGCAGGTGCAGGTGCAGGTGCAGCCTCGGCGATCCGAGGCGCGGGCGCGACAGGTTCAGCCACCGGCGGAATCGGCGGGACGACCGGTTCGGCCTGGACATCCTCGACCAGCGCCACCGGTTCTTCAGCCACGGGCAGCGGCGGCCAGGGCGTCGATGGTGGCGTGGGTGCCTCGGCAACCGGCTGCTCACGCACCGGCTCGGCGCTCACGGGTGCCTCGACAGCCACCGGGGCCGGCTCGACGACGGGCGTCGGCACGACTTCGGGCTGAACCTGCGGCTGTTCGACGACGGTTTCCTGCGGCTTTTTGCGCAGCCATCCGAACAGGCCTTTTTTCTCGCCAGCCGCAGCTGGAGTCTTCTTGTCGTCGTTGGAACCAAACATGGAGGACGGCTATCTCAAGGTAGCGACGCGCCATGGGCACGCCGGCAAATAATATTCGATGCAGAACAGACTGCGATTTAACCCGCTTGTTCACGCGCAACATTTTGTCGAGAAGATCAAACTTCTCTGAAGTCAGACGCCAAACGAAGATCTGGAACGGCAAAATCGGCGAAAACACCACGATCTGCAGTGGCAGAGCGCAGGTTTCGGCCGGTGACCCATACAGCCTTTCCGGGCCTGGCGCGCAGCACAGGGACCGGATAGACGTGGCCGCCAGTAAAACGGATCAGTATCCTAGCACCTCCTCGCCCGCCGACGCTAAACCAAGCGGGCAGTCCTACAGGTTTAAGAACGAATGAATGCTCTAGCCCGCCGCACCGCCGGCCTGTTGCTCAGCACGCTTTGTCTGCCGCTCGCGGCCTTCGCCGCCGACCCGCAACCGACCCACGAATTCACCCTCGACAACGGCCTGAAGGTCGTGGTCCGCGAAGACCACCGCGCCCCCGTGGTGGTTTCACAGGTCTGGTACAAGGTCGGTTCGAGCTATGAAACCCCGGGCCAGACCGGCCTCTCCCATGCCCTGGAACACATGATGTTCAAGGGCAGCGAGAAGGTCGGCCCCGGCGAGGCCTCGCTGATCCTGCGCGACCTGGGCGCCGAGGAAAACGCCTTCACCAGCGACGACTACACCGCCTACTACCAGGTCCTGGCCCGCGACCGCCTGGGCGTGGCCTTCGAACTGGAAGCCGACCGCATGGCCAGCCTGCGCCTGCCGGCAGACGAGTTCAGCCGCGAGATCGAGGTGATCAAGGAAGAGCGCCGCCTGCGTACCGAGGACAAGCCGATGGGCAAGGCCTTCGAGCGCTTCAAGGCGATGGCCTACCCGGCCAGCGGCTACCACACGCCGACCATCGGCTGGATGGCCGACCTGGACCGCATGAAGGTCGAGGAACTGCGCCACTGGTACCAGTCCTGGTACGTGCCCAACAACGCCACCCTGGTGGTGGTCGGCGATGTCACCCCGGACGAGGTGAAGAACCTGGCGCAGCGCTACTTCGGCGCAATCCCCCGGCGCGACACGCCACCGGCGAAGATTCCGCGCGAGCTGGACGAACCCGGCGAACGGCAGATCACCCTGCACGTGAAGACCCAGTTGCCGAGCCTGATGCTCGGGTTCAACGTGCCGAGCATCGCCACCGCCCAGGACACGCGTTCGGTCAATGCCCTGCGCCTGATCGCCGCGCTGCTCGATGGTGGCTACAGCGCCCGCCTTTCCTCACAACTGGAGCGTGGCGAGGAACTGATCTCCGGCGGTTCGGCCAGCTACAACGCCTACACCCGTGGCGACAGCCTGTTCACCTTGTCGGCGATGCCGAACGTACAGAAGAAGAAAACCCTGGCCAACGCCGAGGCCGGTCTGTGGCGCCTGCTGGACCAGCTCAAGACCAAGCCGCCGACCGCCGAGGAGCTTGAACGCGTGCGTGCCCAGGTCATCGCCGGGCTGGTCTACGAGCGTGACTCGATCACCAGCCAGGCCACCGCCATCGGCCAGCTGGAAACCGTCGGCCTGTCCTGGAAGCTGATGGACAGCGAACTGGCCGACCTGCAGAGCGTGACCCCGGAGGACATCCAGAAGGCCGCCCGCACCTACTTCACCCGCGAACGTCTCAGCGTCGCCCATGTACTGCCCGAGGAGACCCGCCCATGAGCAAGGGTTCGCGCTTCACCCTGCCCGGCCTGGCCCTGATCGTCGCCGCCGGCAGTTTCGGCCTGCCCCTGCTGGGTCTGGCAAGTGCCCAGGCCGGCCAGGCCCTGGAAGAGGCCAAGTCGAGCCACAAGCTGCAGTCGCTGGCCGAACTGGACGACAAGGCGCCGGCCCGGCGCAGCCTGAACGTACAGACCTGGAACACCGCCGAAGGCGCCCGGGTGCTGTTCGTCGAGGCCCATGAACTGCCGATGTTCGACCTGCGCCTGACCTTCGCCGCCGGCAGCAGCCAGGACGGCAAGACCCCGGGCCTGGCCACCCTGACCAACGCCATGCTCAACGAAGGCGTGGCCGGCAAGGACGTCGGCGCCATCGCCCAGGGCTTCGAAGGCCTTGGCGCGGATTTCGGCAACGGCTCCTACAAGGACATGGCGATCGCCTCGCTGCGCAGCCTCAGTGCCGCCGACAAACGCGAGCCGGCCCTGAAGCTGTTCGCCCAGGTGGTCGGCAAGCCGACCTTCCCGGCCGATTCCCTGGCCCGGATCAAGAACCAGCTGCTGGCCGGCTTCGAGTTCCAGAAGCAGAACCCCGGCAAGCTGGCGAGCCTGGACCTGTCCCAGCGCCTGTACGGCGACCACCCCTACGGTCACCCCAGCGAAGGCACGGCCAAGAGCATCCCGCCAATCACCGTCGCCCAACTGCGCGCCTTCCACACCAAGGCCTACGCCGCCGGCAACGTGGTGATCGCGCTGGTCGGCGACCTCTCGCGCAGCGAAGCCGAAGCCCTGACCGCCCAGGTCTCGGCCGCCCTGCCAAAAGGGCCGGCACTGCCGAAAATCGCCCTGGCCAAGGACCCGCAACCGAGCAGCGGGCATATCGAGTTCCCGTCCAAGCAGACCACCATCCTGCTGGCCCAGATGGGCATCGACCGGGCCGATCCCGACTATGCCGCGCTGTCCCTGGGCAACCAGATCCTCGGCGGTGGCGGTTTCGGTACTCGGCTGATGAGCGAGGTGCGGGAAAAACGCGGCCTGACCTACGGTATCTACTCCGGCTTCAGCCCGATGCAGGCGCGCGGCCCGTTCATGATCAACCTGCAGACCCGCGCCGAAATGAGCGAAGGCACGCAGAAACTGGTCGAAGACGTGCTGGCCGAGTACCTCAAGTCCGGCCCGACCCAGAAGGAACTCGACGACGCCAAGCGCGAGATGGCCGGCAGCTTTCCGCTGTCCACCGCCAGCAACAGCGATATCGTCGGCCAGTTGGGTGCCATGGGCTTCTACAACCTGCCGCTGAACTATCTTGAAGACTTCATGCAGCAGACCCAGGCGCTGACCGTCGAACAGGTCAAGGCCGCCATGGACAAACACCTGAGCGTCGACAAGATGATCGTCGTCACCGCAGGCCCGACGGTACCGCAAAAGCCGTTGCCGCCGCCGACAGACAAACCCGCCGAGCAGCCGCTCGGGGTTCCGGAGCACTAATGGCCAGCCCATCGCGTCCCAGCAAGAAACCCGCACCGTCGCACAACGGCGTGAACAAACTGCGCATCATCGGCGGCGAATGGCGCAGCCGCCGCCTGACCTTCCCCGATGTCCAGGGGCTGCGCCCAACCCCGGACCGGGTGCGCGAAACGCTGTTCAACTGGCTGGCACCCTACGTCGCCGGTGCCAGGGTACTCGACCCGTTCGCCGGCAGCGGCGCGCTGTTCCTTGAGGCGCTGTCCCGTGGCGCGGCCATGGGCCAGGCGCTGGATGCCAGCCATGTCGCCGTGTCCAGCCTGCGCGAGCACCTGGGCACCCTGCGCTGCACCGTCGGCCAGGTGCAGACCGCCGATGCCCTGCGCTACCTGGAGACCCAGCCGGCCAGCGCGTTCGACCTGGTGTTCCTCGACCCACCGTTCAACCAGAACCTGCTGCCGGGTGTCTGCGCGCTGCTGGAAGAGCGCCAGTGGCTGGCCGACGATGCCTGGGTCTATACCGAAAGCGAAAGCGCACCCTCGACCCTCGGCCTGCCAGGCAACTGGCGCCTGCACCGCGAGCAGAAGTCCGGGCAGGTGTACTATGCGCTATGGCAACGCAGCGCCCCGGCCGCCGGCTGACCGATCGACCGGGTGCGCCGCCTGGCGCACCCACGACGAGACAGACCGCCCCCCATGTCCAACCGTTTCAGCCCCGCTCCCGGCCTGGGCAACCCCCATCTGCAGACCCTCTGGGGTCCGCTCTGGCGCAAGAAGACCGTACTCGACCGCCAGCGCGAACGGCTCTGGCTGGACGACGGCGACTTTCTCGACCTCGACTGGTTCGGCCCCCACGCGGCCTCGACACCTCTGGTACTGCTCCTGCACGGGCTCACCGGATCCTCGAATTCGCCCTATATCGTCGGCATGCAACAGGCCCTGGCCAATCGCGGCTGGGCCAGCGTCGCGCTGAACTGGCGGGGCTGCTCCGGCGAGCCGAACCTGTTGGCCCGCAGCTATCATTCCGGAGCCAGCGAGGACCTTGCCGCGACCATCGCCCACCTTCGGCGCAAGCGGCCCCTGGCGGCACTCTACGCCGTAGGGTATTCGCTGGGCGGCAACGTGCTGCTCAAACATCTGGGGGAAAGTGCTGGTGACAGCGGCTTGCAGGCTGGCGTCGCGGTCTCGGTGCCGTTTCGCCTGGATCAGTGCGCAGACCGCATCGGCCAGGGTTTTTCCAAGGTCTACCAGGCGCATTTCATGCGCGAGATGCTCGCCTACATCAAGGACAAGCAGCGCCAGTTCCAGCATGACGGCAGAATCGAAGGCCTGGCGACCCTCAGCGATCTCGGCCCGCTGACGGGCATGCGCACCTTCTGGGATTTCGACGGCCGGGTGACCGCGCCGTTGCATGGCTACCGGGATGCCCAGGATTATTACCGCCGGGCATCGAGCCGGTACTTTCTCGGCGCAATCCGCACGCCGACCCTGATCATCCAGGCGGCGGACGACCCCTTCGTGTTCCGCCACAGCCTGCCGGAGCCGGCCGAGCTGGCGGCGGATACCGAGTTCGAGTTGCAGGACAAGGGCGGTCATGTCGGCTTCGTCGACGGCAGCCTGGGCAAGCCCGGCTACTACCTGGAGCGACGGATTCCGCAGTGGCTGGCCGGCCGCTGAGCCCTGTCACCGACCGATGCCTGGTGCAGGCCGTTTCACGATACGGGGCATGACTTATGGCCCCATTCGCGGGCAAGCCCTGCTCCTACACGAGGGCGGTGTGGTGCGCAGGACTGGCGAACGACGCTCAGCCTGTAGGAGCAGGGCTTGCCCGCGAACAGACCAGCCACTCAATCGCCGATAGCGATCGCCCGCTGCGGATCGGTGATCCACTCGCTCCACGAGCCCGGATACAAGGTTGCCAGCGGATAACCCGCCAGGCTCAGCGCAAACAGGTTGTGGCACGCCGTCACCCCGGAGCCGCAATAGGCCACCAGCTCCTGCACCGGGCGATCACCCAACTGGGCGGCAAAACGCTGCTTGAGCTGATCGGCCGGCAGGAACCGTCCGTCGGCACCGAGGTTGTCGTTGAACGCCGCGCACTGCGCCCCCGGGATATGCCCGGCGACCGGATCGATAGGCTCCACCTCGCCCCGAAAACGCGGCAACGCGCGGGCATCGAGCAGCGTCATGGATGGCTGGCCGAGGCGCTGTTGCAGCTGTTCGGCAGTGATCAGCAATGAAGGGTCCGCACTGCCGCTGAAAGTGCCACGGCCACTCGGCGGTGGATTCAGACTCAACGGCAACCCGGCCGCGTGCCAGGCCTTCAGGCCGCCATCGAGCAGGAACACGCCATCGCGCTTGCCCAGCCACGCCAGCAACCACCAGGCCCGGGCCGCGTACATGCCGGGGCCATCGTCATACAGCGCGATTTCGCTGTCGGCGCTGATCCCCCAGGCCTGCAGATGTTCCACCAGCGCCGCCGGCTCGGGCAGCGGGTGACGCCCGGTCACGCCCCGGGTCACCGGGCCGCTGAGATCGCGCTCCAGATCGGCGAAGTGCGCGCCCTCGATATGCCCCTCGGCATAGCTGCGCTGGCCATAGTCGGGGTCTTCCAGGGCAAAACGGCAATCCAGGATCACCAACCCGGGCCGGGCCTGGCGCTCGGCCAGTTGCTGCGGGCTGATCAATTGCGCAAGGGGCATGACTCATTCCTCGTAAAGGGATAAAACAACCCGCCGCCCTAGGCCTCTTCCAGAGCCTTGGCCAGGGGGACATAGAATTCATTCAGCAACCTGTCGACCGCCTCCCGGGCCTGGGGCGTGACGAAGCCCGACTCGAGCACCAGCACCTGGTACACCCCACGCTTGATCGACTCCTCGCTCAGGTGGTTGGCGCTTTCCCGGGTGGTGCTGAGAAAGCGCACCCAGGAGGTCAGAACGATCCAGGCGTTGAGGGTCAGCGACTCGATCTGCACCGCGTCCATCGCGAGAATCCCGGCATCGACGAACCCCTTGTAGATCAACTGCCCCTGGATCAGGCAGCGCTGGGAGAACCGCCGATAACGCGCCGCCAGTTCGGCATCGCTTTCGAGCAGGTGTTCAAGGTCGCGATGCAGGAAACGATAGCGCCACATCGCCGCCAGCAGCGCCTTGAGATAGAAGCGCTTGTCCTCGATGGTCGCGGCGCGGCCCTGGGGCGGGCGAAGGAAACTGTCCACCAGTTCTTCGTATTCGGCGAACAGCACGGCGATGATCGCCTGCTTGTTGGGGAAGTGGTAGTAGAGGTTGCCCGGCGAAATCTCCATGTGCGCCGCGATGTGATTGGTGCTGACGCTGCGCTCGCCCTGCTGGTTGAACAGGTCGAGGCTGTTCTGAACGATGCGCTCACTGGTTTTTATTCGTCGGGCCATGACTCAGCTTTACTTCAAGAGTGCGGTGTTTCGCATCTTACGGCCTATCACGCGAGGGATAAACGGTTCGTGGCGCCCACGGCTGTTGACATTTTCGAGCTTTAGCTCTAAACATTTGTTTAAAAATAAAAACACATTCTCTGGAGTGCGCCATGTCTGCCGAAATCGCCTACCTGCAGGAATCACAGCAGCAACAGAGCGAGCTCCAGCGCCTGTTCCAGGCCCAGCGCCGGGCCTATGCCGCGCATCCGATGCCACCGGCCGAGCAACGTCGGCAGTGGCTGGAGAGCCTGCGCCATCTACTCAGCGACGAACGACGGGCAATTATCGAAGCCATCAACGCCGACTTCGGCAACCGCAGCGCCGACGAGACCCTGCTGGCCGAAGTGATGCCCAGCCTCCACGGCATCCATTACGCCCGCAAGCACCTCAAGCGCTGGATGAAGCCGGCCCGGCGCCAGGTCGGCCTGGCCTTCCAGCCGGCCTCGGCCAAGGTGGTCTACCAGCCGCTGGGCGTGGTGGGCGTGATCGTGCCTTGGAACTACCCGCTGTTTCTGGCCATCGGCCCGCTGGTCGGCGCCCTGGCCGCGGGCAATCGGGTGATGCTCAAGCTCAGCGAATCGACCCCGGCCACCGGCCTGCTGCTCAAGGAACTGTTGGGCCGGGTATTCCCGGAAGATCTGGTGTGCGTGGTACTCGGTGACGTGGACATCGGCATGGCCTTTTCCAAGCTGCCGTTCGATCACCTGCTGTTCACCGGCGCCACCAGCATCGGCAAGCACGTGATGCGCGCCGCCGCCGAGCACCTGACGCCGGTGACCCTGGAGTTGGGCGGCAAGTCGCCAGCGATCGTCTCCGGCGACGTACCACTCAAGGACGCCGCCGAGCGCATCGCCTTCGGCAAGACCCTGAACGCCGGCCAGACCTGCGTGGCCCCGGACTACGTGCTGGTGCCGGAGGAACGGGTTGGCGCCTTCGTCGAAGCCTATCGCCAGGCGGTACGCGGCTTCTATCCGACCCTGGCGGACAACCCGGACTACACCAGCATCATCAACGAACGACAGCTGGCACGGCTCAACGGCTACATCAGCGACGCCACCAGCAAGGGGGCGCTGCTGATTCCGCTGTTCGACCAGGGCCAGCAACGCCGCATGGGCCACAGCCTGCTGCTGAATGTCAGTGACGAAATGACCGTCATGCAGGACGAGATTTTCGGCCCGCTGCTGCCGATCGTTCCCTATAACGGCCTCGATGAGGCTTTCGCCTACATCAATCAGCGACCCCGCCCACTGGCGCTCTACTACTTCGGCTACAACAGGCGCGAGCAGCAGCGGGTGCTCCACGAAACCCATTCCGGCGGGGTCTGCCTCAACGACACCCTTTTGCACGTTCCCCAGGAAGACCTGCCGTTCGGCGGCATCGGCCCCTCGGGGATGGGCCATTACCATGGACATGAAGGCTTCCTGACCTTCAGCAAGGCCAAGGGCGTATTGACCAAGCAGCGCTTCAACGCCGCACGACTGATTTACCCGCCCTATGGAAAATCGATCCAGAAACTGATCCAGAAGCTGTTCGTTCGCTGACCTTGCCCAGGTATAACAATAATGACTTCAAGCCTGTCCGAATCCCCCGAGCTGTCACGGCGCGGCCTGCTGAAACTCGGCCTGTGCGCCAGTGCCTTCCTCACCACTGCTGGACTGGCCGCCAGCCTGACCGGCTGTTCGGCGGCCGGGCCGGCCAACGGCTTCGTCGTCCTGCAGGCGGCTGACCTGCCGTTTCTGCGGGCGCTGATCCCGGTGATGCTGCAGGGGGCGGTGAGCCCCGACAAGATGCCCGCCGCCGTCGACCAGACCCTGGCCAGCCTCGACAAGAGCCTCGCCCACCTCTCGCCGGAGATGCTCAAGCTCACCCGTCAGTTGTTCGACGTGCTCGGCATGGGCATTACCCGCGGCCCACTGACGGGCATCTGGGGTAGTTGGGAAAATGCCAGTACCGAGCAGATCCAGGCCTTTCTCGAACGCTGGGAAAACAGCCTGCTGAGCCTGCTGCGCATGGGCCACGCCTCGCTGCTGCAACTGGTGATGATGGCCTGGTACAACCGCCCCGAGGCCTGGGCCCACTGTGGCTATCCGGGGCCGCCCAAGGTCTAGCTTCGCCGCCGCCCTCAACCAGGCACACCTGTCAAAACAACAATAAAAGAGGCGTCACATGCCGGTACCCGATCTGTTCCGCGAAGGCCTGGCCCGCGGCTGGAAAACCTACAACGGCTCGCAACTGCAACAGGACCTGACCCTGGAGGCCGATGTCGCGATCATCGGCAGCGGTGCCGGCGGCGGAACCACCGCCGAAATCCTCAGTACCGCCGGCTATAAGGTCTTGCTGATCGAGGAAGGGCCGCTGAAGACCAGTGACGACTTCAAGATGCTCGAAGACGAGGCCTACACCAGCCTCTACCAGGAAGGGATCGGCCGCATGAGCAAGGATGGCGCCATCACCATTCTCCAGGGCCGCGCGGTCGGCGGTACCACGCTGATCAACTGGACCTCCAGCTTCCGCACGCCCGAGCCGACCCTCGAACACTGGGCCAGGGAACACAACGTCAAGGGCCACAGCGTCGCCGAGATGGCGCCGTGGTTCGAGAAAATGGAGCAGCGGCTCGGCGTCGCGCCCTGGGTGATGCCACCCAATGCCAACAACGACGTACTGCGCAACGGCTGCGAAAAGCTCAACTACAGCTGGAAGGTCATCCCGCGCAACGTGCGCGGCTGTTGGAACCTGGGCTACTGCGGCATGGGCTGCCCGACCAACGCCAAGCAGTCGATGATGGTCACCACGATCCCCGCCACCCTGGAAAAAGGCGGCGAACTGCTCTACCTGGCACGCGCCGAACGGCTGCTGATCGAGGGCGACAAGGTCAGCAGCCTGCAATGCTCAGGGATGGACCCGCGCTGCGTCGCCCCCAATGGCCGCAAGATCACCGTCAAGGCCCGCCACTACGTGCTGGCTGGAGGCGGTATCAACAGCCCCGGGCTGCTGCTGCGTTCCAAGGCGCCCGACCCGCACGATCGCCTGGGCAAACGGACCTTCCTGCACCTGGTGAATTTCTCCGCCGGGCAGTTTTCCGAGGTGATCAACCCCTATTACGGCGCCCCGCAATCCATCTATTCCGACCATTTCCAATGGCTGGACGGCACCACCGGGCACATGTCCTACAAACTGGAAGTGCCACCGCTGCAACCGGCACTGGCCAGCACCCTGCTCGGCGGCTTCGGTCCGCAGAGTGCCCTGCGCATGGAACAGTTGCCGCACACCCACGTGATGCTGGCCCTGCTGCGCGACGGTTTTCACCCCGACAGCCCGGGCGGTGAGGTGGAACTGCGCGGCGATGGCAGCCCGGTGCTCGACTACCAGGTGTCGCCCTACGCCTGGGACGGCCTGCGCCGGGCGTTCCACAGCATGGCCGAGATCCAGTTCGCCGCCGGCGCCAAGTCGGTGTTGCCGCTGCATGCCGATGCCAACTACGTGAACTCCCTCGACCAGGCCAAAACCCTGATCGATGGTCTGCGCCTGGAAACCTACCGCACCCGGCTGGGCAGCGCCCACGTGATGGGCGGCTGCGCCATGGGCGAAGACCCGAAAACCGCGGTCGCCGACAGCCTCGGCCGCCACCATCAACTGCGCAACCTGTCGATCCATGACGGCTCGCTGTTCCCCACCAGCATCGGCGCCAACCCGCAGCTTTCCGTCTACGGGCTGACCGCCCAGTTGGCGTCGGCCCTGGCAGAGCGCCTGAAAACCGCATAAGAGGAGTGTTCACGACGTCCATACGGCTTTCTTCCATGCGTCCTGACTTGGCCGACAGGAAAGGCTGCGATACCATCCGATTCCCCAACGGACTCCCACCAGGACGACGCGATGAACCGAGTGTTGTACCCAGGTACCTTCGACCCGATTACCAAGGGCCATGGCGATCTGGTCGAACGCGCCGCGCGCCTGTTCGACCACGTGATCATTGCCGTGGCCGCCAGCCCGAAGAAAAACCCGCTTTTCCCGCTGGAACAGCGTGTGGAGTTGGCCCGCGAGGTCACCAAGCACCTGCCCAATGTCGAAGTGATGGGTTTTTCCACGCTGCTGGCGCAGTTTGCCAAGGAGCAGAACGCCAACGTGTTCCTGCGTGGCCTGCGTGCCGTGTCGGACTTCGAGTACGAATTCCAGCTGGCGAACATGAACCGTCAACTGGCACCGGAGGTGGAGAGTCTGTTCCTCACGCCGTCCGAGCGCTACTCGTTCATTTCCTCGACGCTGGTTCGAGAAATCGCCGCATTGGGCGGAGATATCAGCAAGTTCGTCCACCCGGCGGTGGCCGACGCCCTGACCCTGCGCTTCAGGAAGTAACCCCGCCTGGCACCTCCCGGGAGCTGCCACGGACGGCGCAGCTGACGCCAGCCCTGACGTACCCGCGTGCACTGCGCGCGTCAATGCGGCACAATTGGCACATCAAGTTTTCACGTTGCCCGGGCCTGCCGCCCGGGCCGGAGTGCCCATGTCCCTGATCATTACCGACGATTGCATCAACTGCGACGTCTGCGAACCCGAGTGTCCGAACGCCGCCATTTCCCAGGGCGAAGAGATCTACGTGATCGACCCGAACCTGTGCACCCAGTGTGTCGGCCACTACGACGAGCCCCAGTGCCAGCAGGTCTGCCCGGTGGATTGCATCCCGCTGGACGAAGCTCATCCGGAAACCCAGGAAGAGCTGATGGCCAAGTATCGCAAGATTACGGGCAAGGCCTGATATCCCGCGCCCCGTGGAGGATTCCATGGTGGTAGGCAAGCTGTGCGGGCCTCTTCGCGAATAAATCCGGCTCCCATAAGTGCTCGCGCCGTGCATGAGTCCTGCGAACGACGCTGACGCTGTGGGAGCTGGACTTTTCCGCGAACAGGTCGCCGCGAAGCCCCCCGCAGATCACTGATCGCCGTCGAAACCTTCCGCCGTGCAACCCAGGCACCGGGCGAAGGCCGCCTTGCCCGGGTCGACCACCAGCGCCTTGCCGGCCTTGCCCACACCGTCGACCCCGCCAAACACGGTAAAAGGCAGCGAAACCACGAACACCGCCGTGCCGACCAGGGTCGCGCCCACCAGCAGCGGCCGGGCAACCAGCAGGTCACCGATCATCGCGTAGGCCGGCGGATTCTGGATCTTGTAGGTCGGGTCGCCGCTGGTCCCGTCTTCGGCCAGGGCCGGCAGTGACTGCAGGCCAAAGGTCAGGGCCAGCAACAAGGCCAGGGTACGAAACGGTGTCATGGCGCTATCCTTGGGCTAAGCAATGGGGGCAAAGACTCACTATAGCGCCTGCCGGCAACCCGGGTCAGCTCTGACAACGCGGGCAATACACGCTGGCACGCTGCCCCAGGCGAATCTCGCGCAAGCCGCTGCCGCAGACCTTGCACTGCTCGGCGCCACGACCATAGACGAACAGTTCCTGCTGGAAATAGCCGGGCTGGCCGTCACCGCCGATGAAGTCGCGCAAGGTGGTGCCGCCACGCTCAATGGCATGGGCCAGCACCCGCTTGATCTCGGTCGCCAGCTTCAGGTAGCGCGCCCGGGAAATACCGCCGGCCTCGCGCCGCGGGTCGATCCCGGCGGCGAACAGCGCTTCGGTCGCATAGATGTTACCCACGCCGACCACCACCGCGTTGTCCATGATGAACGGCTTGACCGCCATCGAGCGCCCACGGGACAGCTGGAACAGCCGCTCGCCGTCGAACAGGTCGGTCAGCGGTTCCGGCCCCAGCCGCGCCAGCAATTCGTGCTTGAGCGGGTCGAGACTCCAGAGCATGGCCCCGAAACGGCGCGGGTCGGTATAACGCAGGGCCAGGCCCGACTCCAGCTCGATATCCACATGCTCATGCCTGGCCGCCGGCAGGCCGACCTCGACCAGGCGCAGGTTGCCCGACATTCCCAGGTGGCTGATCAGCGTGCCGACCTCGGCATTGATCAGCAGGTACTTGGCCCGCCGCTCGACCTGGACGATCCGCTGCCCGGACAGCCGCACATCCAGGTCTTCCGGGATCGGCCAGCGCAGGCGCCGGTCGCGGACGATCACGCGACTGACCCGCTGCCCTTCCAGATGAGGCGCGATACCGCGCCGGGTGGTTTCGACTTCGGGTAGTTCAGGCATGGAGATTCCCGTTCAGGAAATGGCGTGCGCCCGATCAGTGCGCACCCAGTTCGCGGATGTTTTCCCTGAGTGTCTCGAAGTCGTAGTCGGACAGGCCGACGTAGTCGAGCACCAGGTGGCCGATGGCATTCCATTCGCGGTCCTCGGTCTGGTTGCCCAGTACCCGGTGGGACTCACAGATATGCTCGGCCATTTTCAGGATCGCCAGCAGGTTCTTCAACTGGCTGTTGCGGGTCGATTCGTCGCTGAAAATCGCCAACGCGTTGTGGTGGTTGGCGATGGCGTTGGTCACATGCTCCGGCAGGCGCCAGGACTTGGCCGTGTAATAGCCGACCACCGCATGGTTGGTGTTGAACGCGTCGTTCTCGGTGTCCACCACCCGCTTCTCGGGACCGGCATCGGCGTAGGCCCGCTCCAGCACCGTCATGTAGTCGGGGAAGCGCTTGAGCATCAGCGGGATCCCGCAATCGTGAAACAGCCCCAGGGCATAGGCCTCGTCGATGGCCTGGGAGCCGGTGCGCTTGGCCAGCGTCAGGCTGGTCATCGCCACGTCCTGGGCGGTGTCCCAGAAGCGGTTGAGGGTCACGATGGTTTCATCGGCCATCTCGCCCTTGATCGACTGCGCGTTGATCAGGTTGATGATCGAACGGCTGCCCAGCAGCGTCAC
Source organism: Pseudomonas sp. Tof1 (assembly GCF_055390395.1). Lineage (NCBI taxonomy): Bacteria > Pseudomonadati > Pseudomonadota > Gammaproteobacteria > Pseudomonadales > Pseudomonadaceae > Pseudomonas > Pseudomonas sp. Tof1. Next base: position 6,574,199 of record NZ_AP024344.1, read on the forward strand.
CGCCCGCTGGATCGAGGCGATCTTGTTGGTCAGCCCGTAGTAGGGCGAATTGACGATCTTGAGCAGCGCACCGGAGAGCCCGGGGTCCTGACTGATCAGCCGGGCGATCACATCCAGGTCCGGATCAGGCATGTACTGCTCCATCTGCAGATCCACCATGATCTGCGGTTGAGGCGGCACGCTGATGCCTTGCAAGGCCTGCTGGATCTGTTCGGCTGAAAGTTCTTGGGACATTGGTACACACTCCGGGCGAGTCGCCGATTCTAGCGGAAAAGTGGTTCAGGATGGGTGATATGTGAACTCAATCACATGAAACTTGACGAACCGGTGAACGCCAACTCCCGTTATAATTCCGCTCTTTTTTCCCGGAGCGACGTCATGTCCCTGCCCAGCCTGCGCCTCAAAGCCAATGCCGACCGCCGCCTGCGCGCCGGCCACCTGTGGGTCTACAGCAACGAAATCGACGTGGCCGCAACCCCGCTGCACGGCTTCAAGGCCGGTGACCAGGCCATTCTCGAGGCCGCCGGCGGCAAGGCCCTCGGTATCGTCGCCATGAGCCCGAACAACCTGATCTGCGCCCGCCTGCTGTCGCGCGATGCCCGCCTGCCACTGGACAAGTCGCTGCTGGTGCACCGCCTCAACGTCGCCCTGTCGCTGCGCGAACGGCTGTTCGACAAGCCGTTCTATCGCCTGGTGTACGGCGATTCCGACCTGCTGCCGGGCCTGGTGGTCGACCGTTTCGGCGATATCCTGGTGGTCCAGCTCGCCTCGGCGACCATGGAACAGCACAAGGCCGACGTGATCGCCGCGCTGGTCCAGGTACTCAAGCCCAGCGGCATCCTGTTCAAGAACGACTCGGCGGCGCGTGATGCCGAGGGCCTCGAGCGCTATGTCGAGACCGTGTTCGGCCTAGTGCCGGAGTGGGTTGCCCTGGAAGAGAACGGCGTGAAGTTCGAGGCGCCGGTGATGGAAGGCCAGAAAACCGGCTGGTTCTACGACCACCGCATGAACCGCGCGCGCCTGGCACCGTACGTCAAGGGCAAGCGGGTTCTCGACCTGTTCAGCTACATCGGTGGCTGGGGCGTGCAGGCCGCGGCCTTCGGCGCCAGCGAAGTGTTCTGCGTCGACGCCTCGGGCTTCGCTCTCGACGGCGTCGAGCGCAACGCCGCACTGAACGGTTTCGCCGAGAAGCTGACCTGCATCGAAGGCGACGTATTCGAAGCCCTCAAGGAGCTGAAGTCCGCCGAAGAGCGTTTCGACGTGATCGTGGCCGACCCGCCAGCGTTCATCAAGCGCAAGAAGGACCTGAAGAACGGTGAGGGCGCCTACCGTCGCCTGAACGAACAGGCCATGCGCCTGCTGAGCAAGGACGGCATCCTGGTCAGCGCCTCATGCTCGATGCACCTGCCGGAAGACGACCTGCAGAACATCCTGCTGACCAGCGCCCGCCACCTGGACCGCAATATCCAGCTGCTGGAACGCGGCGGCCAGGGCCCGGACCACCCGGTGCATCCGGCGATCCCGGAAACCCGCTACATCAAGAGCATCACCTGCCGCCTGCTGCCCAACAGCTGAGTGGCTGGCGCCCCGCCCTGTACCCAGGGCGGGGCGCCTCGCCGACCACTTTCCGCCCCAGTTGAAACTCCTGCGGCACTCGCCCTCCCGAAAGTGCTCGCCCACCGCAATTAACTGGATATGACCGACATATAACTCGGACATAACCTACACAACTGCTCATTGCCAACTTTCTTCATGAGCCTATTATCTGATTAATCGCCCACTATCGAGGCGATATAAACAGAAAGGAGGCACAAGCATGGAAAAGATAAAACTTGAATATAAAGTATCCGCAGGCCATCACGCGATGCTCGGAACGTCGAAATAAACCCGAGACAGGCTGGGTCGATTCCCCCATCTTCGATCCAGCCTGAAAACCGAAAAGCGGGCACAGACTCATGCATATCAATCCCGACCTGTTCATCCTGATAAAGCCACCTGCACTTGTCATCTGGAACTACAAGTCCCATGAACAGTACTCGATGGATAAACACCATGCCGACCGGCTGACCGAACTGGTCGAGAAGCCCTCCCGCTTCGACCCGCACCATCCAGTCGATTCGACCTTCGTGAGCACCGGCATCATCAGCGCAAACCCCTTTCCCAACGACCACTGGGGCTGGGACGACCTGTCGAGAATCTTCCATGTCGGCACCCGCGACCTGCCGCAGGCGAACAACCCGGACAACAGCGTGGAATGGGCGCAAGACTACCTCGCGCACTGCCGGGAGGTCATGCGACGCCAGCAACCGCCGCCCCATCGCCATGCCATCGCACTGCACCAGGACATGCTCCACCTTCCGCCGCCATTGCCGGGTCATGGCGAGAGCAACAGCGTCGACTTCACCAGCGTGCTCCTGCAACGCAAGACCTGCCGCAAGTTTTTCGACTGGCGTATTTCCCTCGAACACCTCAGCACGGTTCTTTATCTTTCCCTGGGTTATCTGAGGGAACGCGAACTGGATACTGACCCTTGCATACCGGAAGACTTTCGTGCACGTCGCAGCAGCCCATCGGGCGGCGGCCTCAATTGCAGCGAAGGTTATCTTTATATCCGTAATGTCGACGATATCGGGCCGGGTTTTTATTATTACCACCCGGACAAACATGCACTGACGCTTATAAGAGGCCTCGGCGTGCCATTGGCCACTTTAGTGCAAGGCCAGCACTTTATCGAAAACTTGCCGTTCGGCATATTCATTACTTGCCGATTCGACAAGATGTGGTGGAAGTATCCGCATTCCCAGGGTTATCGCGTCGCCCTGCTGGAAGCCGGGCATATATCGCAAACCTTCCAGCTTACCGCCACCGCCCTGGGCCTGAAGACCTGGGTAACCGCCGCCCTGTGCGAACAGAAGATCGAGCAGGCACTGCGCCTGGAGGACCTGAGCGAACAGCCACTGCTGTTCGTCGGTGCCGGCTACAGCCATGGCGAATCGATCTGCGACGAACTTCAGGAACTGCTCAAGACCCCATCGGGAAGCCAATGATGGCGTCGACCGACACAAGCATCCGGCAATCGAGCCGCCCCCAACTGCTGCTGGTCACCGGCATATCACTGATCAGCTTTTTCCCGCTCAATGTTCTGTTGCCGGCGTTTCCAGCCCTGGCGGAGCAATTCGCCACCTCGACCGCCGACATCGCCCTGACGGTCAGCCTGTTCACCCTGGTCTTTGTCGTCTCGCAGTTGGTGATGGGGCCACTTTCCGATCGGTTCGGACGCAAGCAGGTGCTGCTGGCCTGCCTCACCCTCTCCTGCATCGGTGCCATCGGCTGCACCCTGGCCACGGACTTCGTCGCCTTCCTGTTCTTTCGCAGCGTCCAGGCACTGGGTTGCGGCTTCTTCGTCCTCGGCCTGGCGCTGGTCGAAGACCTGTTCGAGCCGCAGGAACGCATCCCTGTTCGCATTTTCTACATGAGCTTCAGCGGCCTGTTCGTCGCCCTCTCACCCCTGCTCGGCTCCTGGCTGCTGGACAGCTTCGGCTGGAGGAGCAGCTTCCATGCCTTTACCCTGGTCGCTGCCGGCCTCTTCCTGCTGGCCTTGCGGGCGCTGCCTCGGCGCTCCGCAACCGGGACCACGCAAGGTCCGGCGCCGCGCCAGTCGATGCGCAAGATCCTCGGCCATGGCGACTTCCGTCGTTACTGGCAGATCGCGGCGCTGGTGTTCTGCCCCTACTTCGCCCTGACCAGCGTCTCGCCGCTGATCTTCATGGACGGCTTGCGCCTCTCCGAATACCAATACGCCATCGTGCTGCTGATCTATGGTGCTGCCTACCTGCTGGGTGGCGTGCTGGCCACCCGGTTGCAGAAGCGCCTGGGCGTGCGTGCGCAGATCGATATCGGCCTGCTCCTGCTGGGTGCCGCCGGCCTGGCACTGCTGCTGACCCTGCAACTGGGGCTGGTCTCCACCGCCAGCCTGCTGCTGCCGATGTGCCTGAGTGCCGCGGCGGTCAGCATCACCCGCCCGACGGCGATCTCCGCAGCGATGCTGCTGTTCCCGGCGAACGCCGGCACTGCGGCGTCGGCGGGCAACACCCTCATGTTTCTGGCAGCCGCCGCCAGCAGCGCATTGCTGGCCAGGAGCGACGTCCTGCTGCTGCCGACCCTCGGCATGGGCTTCGTCATCTGCAGCCTGCTCGGCCTGCTGAGCAGCGCCAGGCTCGGGCGCTGAACGCCGCCGTCGCGTCCACCCCATTCCTTCCAGCCGCCAGCGGTGTAGAATCGTCCTATTCATCGCCAGTCATCCCCCGGCGGGTTTATGAGCTCAGGCTGAGACGCACGGCGATCCCGTGCCGTTGTCGGCAGCTTTCGGACACACGGCCATTTTCCAGGTGTTCCCGAGGGTCAATAGAAGCTCACTCCCCACTTGTTACCTGATTAGCCGCCCGGAGTGCTCCATGCCTGATTACCGCTCGAAAACATCCACCCACGGCCGCAACATGGCCGGTGCCCGCGCCCTGTGGCGCGCCACGGGGATGAAAGACGCCGACTTCAAGAAACCGATCATCGCCGTCGCCAACTCCTTCACCCAGTTCGTCCCCGGTCACGTCCACCTCAAGGACATGGGCCAACTGGTCGCCCGCGAAATCGAACGCGCCGGTGGCGTCGCCAAGGAATTCAACACCATCGCCGTGGATGACGGCATCGCCATGGGCCACGACGGCATGCTCTATTCGCTGCCGAGCCGCGAGATCATCGCCGACTCCGTCGAGTACATGGTCAACGCCCACTGCGCCGACGCCATCGTCTGCATCTCCAACTGCGACAAGATCACCCCCGGCATGCTGATGGCCGCCCTGCGCCTGAACATCCCGGTGATCTTCGTCTCCGGCGGTCCGATGGAAGCCGGCAAGACCAAACTGGCCTCCCACGGCCTGGACCTGGTGGACGCGATGGTCATCGCCGCCGACTCCAACGCTTCTGACGAGAAGGTTGCCGAGTACGAGCGCAGCGCCTGCCCGACCTGCGGTTCGTGCTCCGGCATGTTCACCGCCAACTCGATGAACTGCCTGACCGAAGCCCTGGGCCTGGCCCTGCCGGGCAACGGCTCGACCCTGGCCACCCACGCCGACCGCGAACAGCTGTTCCTGCGCGCCGGTCGCGACATCGTCGCGCTGTGCCAGCGCTACTACGGCGAGAACGACGACTCGGTACTGCCGCGCAGCATCGCCAACTTCAAGGCGTTCGAAAACGCCATGACCCTGGACATCGCCATGGGCGGTTCCACCAACACCATCCTGCACCTGCTGGCCGCCGCCCAGGAAGCCGAAGTCGCCTTCGATCTGCGCGACATCGACCGCCTGTCACGCAAGGTGCCGCAGCTGTGCAAGGTCGCGCCGAACATCCAGAAGTACCATATGGAAGACGTGCACCGTGCCGGCGGCATCATCAGCATTCTCGGCGAGCTGGCCCGTGGCGGCCTGCTGCACACCGACCTGCCGACCGTCCACAGCAGGAGCCTGGCCGAGGCCATCGCCCACTGGGACATCACCCAGACCGACGATGAAGCGGTGCACACCTTCTTCAAGGCCGGCCCGGCCGGTATCCCGACCCAGACCGCTTTCAGCCAGGCGACCCGTTGGGAGACCCTCGACGACGACCGCGAGAACGGCTGCATCCGCAGCGTCGAGCACGCCTACTCGAAGGAAGGCGGCCTCGCCGTGCTGTACGGCAACATCGCCCTCGACGGTTGCGTGGTGAAGACCGCCGGTGTCGACGAGTCGATCCTGGTGTTCGAAGGCAACGCGAAGATCTTCGAAAGCCAGGACAGCGCCGTGCGCGGCATCCTGGCCGACGAAGTGAAGGCCGGCGACATCGTGATCATCCGCTACGAAGGCCCGAAAGGCGGCCCGGGCATGCAGGAAATGCTCTACCCGACCTCGTACCTGAAGTCCAAGGGCCTGGGCAAGGCCTGCGCCTTGCTGACCGACGGCCGCTTCTCCGGCGGCACCTCGGGCCTGTCCATCGGCCACGCTTCCCCGGAAGCCGCTGCCGGCGGCGCGATCGGCCTGGTGCAGGATGGCGACAAGGTACTGATCGACATTCCGAACCGCTCGATCAACCTGCTGGTCAGCGACGAGGAACTGGCGGCCCGCCGTGTCGAGCAGGACAAGAAAGGCTGGAAACCGGCCGAACAGCGTCCACGCAAGGTCACCAGCGCGCTGAAGGCCTACGCCCTGCTCGCCACCAGCGCCGACAAGGGCGCGGTGCGCGACAAGGCGATGCTCGACAAGCTGGTGCCGTAAGCACCGTCGTCCAACAAAAAGCCCGGCCAAAGTGCCGGGCTTTTTACTGCCTGCTCGGAGCAACCCGGTCTTACTGGATCTCTTCCGGCTTGACGATCACCCAGTTCTGGTCCGCCGTCACCGTCAGACCTTCCTTTTTCTGGGCTTCGGCATTGCTCTTGATCATGCCGTTGAGCTGGTTCATGTACTTGTCCTTGCGGTTGACCCACAGGTGTACGCCACCCTTGGCCACGTCGACGCTGTGGAACAGCATGTAGCCATCGCTGGACGGGGTGTCGCCACCGACCAGTACCGGTTTTTTCCACTGGTCGATATAGGTCAGGATGGCCGCCTGCTTGCCGGCCATCCAGGTCGCCGGGGTCCACAGGTACGGAGTCAGTTCCAGGCCGAGGTTGGCCTTCTCGTCATACTTGCCGGCGCTGATCTGCTTGCGCGCGGTGGTCAGCTCGCCGGTCTTGCGGTCCTTGAGCAGGGTGGTCACACCGATCACGTTCTGCGGCTTGACGTTGTAGCCATACTTGGGATCGGCCGCGACCATGCGCACCAGTTCCTCGGAGGCGGCGGTCATCACGTAGACCTCGATACCGTTCTCCATCAGCTTGTTGTACAGCTCGACCTGGCCGGCGAAGACCTTCGGCGGCTGCACCTCGATGTTCTTCACCACATCGCCATCGTAATAGGTGCTCGGCACCGGCTTGCCCGACGCCATCAGTTCGTCGACGTAGCCCTTGAGCTCCTTGAGGGTGAAACCGGAGAACACCTGGGCCACCCACGGGTAGCAGACCATGTCGTCGATTTCGCAGAGGCGGTAGTAGTAGCTGAACAGGCTTTCCTTGTGGTCGGCGGTGTCCTTGAACGGGATCAGCTTCAACGACGGGTCCAGGGTATCGCGGGTGATCAGCCCCTTGTTCTCCATGTACGGCAGCAGCGACTCTTCCAGGTCATAGCGGTAACTGGTGTTGTCCATGTCGAACACCGCGAAATTACCCTTGTTGGCATTGGCGGCGATCATCGCCTCCAGTTTCTTGGCCTGATCCTGCGGCCAGTGCTTGAGCTCGGTGGCATAGGCCTGGCCGGCAAGGCCCAGGCAGAGTGCGGCGGCGAGGAGTTTGGGGGCGAATTTCATGGGCGGGATCTTCCTGGATGAAAGTCTGTGACGCTAACAAATCCGTGTGACAGTTCTCATCCGAGGACGACCGCCCGCGTCCTGATCCCGCCACCGGCATACGCCCCAGCGTCATCAGCTTATTCCAAAAGCGACAGTCGACATTCCATTTAGATATTAAATCTATATATATCAAGCTGTTAGGCTGAACGGTTCACAATCACCGCCCCAGAGTGATTGGCACTCATTGTTTCCGGAGTCTTCATGAACCTGCCGCTGATTCTCAATCTGCTGGTGTTCCTCGCCCTGTTGCTGGGCCTGGCACAAACCCGCCATACCTCCTGGAGCCTGGCCCGCAAGGTGTTGTTCGCCCTGGCCCTGGGCGTGGCGTTCGGCATTGGCCTGCATACCGTCTACGGCGACGGCAACCCGGTGCTCAAGGCCTCCATCGCCTGGTTCGACCTGGTGGGCAACGGCTACGTGCAGTTGCTGCAGATGATCGTGATCCCGCTGGTGTTCGCCTCGATCCTCAGCGCCGTGGCCCGCCTGCACAATGCCTCGGCCCTGGGCCGGATCAGCTTCCTGACCATCGGCACGCTGCTGTTCACCACCGCCATCGCCGCGCTGATCGGCATCCTGCTGACCAACCTGTTCGGCCTGAGCGCCGAAGGCCTGGTGGCCGGTACCCAGGAGATGGCCCGCCTGCAGACCATCCAGAGCGACTACGCCGGCAAGGTCGCCGACCTCAACGTGCCGCAACTGCTGCTGTCGTTCATTCCACAGAACCCCTTCGCCGACCTGGCACGGGCCAAGCCGACCTCGATCATCAGCGTGGTGATCTTCGCCGCCTTCCTCGGCATCGCCGCCCTGCAACTGCTCAAGGATGACGTGCAAAAAGGCCAGAAGGTGATCGACGCCATCGACACCCTGCAGGCCTGGGTAATGCGCCTGGTACGGGTGGTGATGAAGCTCACCCCCTACGGCGTGCTGGCCCTGATGACCAAGGTGGTGGCCGGTTCCAACCTGCAGGACATCATCAAGCTCGGCAGTTTCGTGGTGGTCTCCTACCTCGGCCTGGGGCTGATGTTCGTGGTCCATGGCCTGCTGCTGTCACTGGCCGGGGTCAACCCGCTGCGCTTCTTCCGCAAGGTCTGGCCCGTGCTGACCTTCGCCTTCACCAGCCGCTCCAGTGCCGCGAGCATCCCGCTGAGCATCGAGGCGCAGACCCGTCGCCTGGGAGTTCCACAGTCGATCGCCAGCTTTGCCGCCTCGTTCGGTGCGACGATCGGTCAGAACGGCTGCGCCGGCCTGTACCCGGCGATGCTGGCGGTGATGGTGGCACCGACTGTCGGCATCAACCCGCTGGACCCACTGTGGATCGCCACGCTGGTGGCCATCGTCACCCTGAGTTCGGCGGGCGTGGCCGGCGTCGGTGGTGGCGCGACCTTCGCCGCGCTGATCGTGCTGCCGGCGATGGGCCTGCCGGTGTCGCTGGTGGCGCTGCTGATCTCGGTGGAACCGTTGATCGACATGGGCCGTACCGCGCTGAACGTGAGCGGCTCGATGACCGCCGGCACCCTCACCAGCCAGATGATGAAGCAGACCGACAAGCGCCTGCTGGATGCCGATGAGCATGCCGAGCTGGCACAGGCCTGATCAGCCCTTGCAGGAAGTACTGATCGTTCCCACGCTCCGCGTGGGAACGCTGCCGGTGACGCTCGGCGTCACCACGCCCAGCAACTCAGACCCGCTCCCACACCTCGAAGCTGAACGCCGGCTTGTCGCCCTCCGCCGGATGCGGCTCGTCGGAAACCCGCTGCCACAGGTTCAGGTCGAATTCCGGGAACCAGGCATCGCCCGCCGGGCTCAGGCCGACCCGGGTCAGGTACAGGCGATCGGCCTGCTCCAGCCCCTGGGCATACAGCTGCGCCCCACCGATCAGCATCAGTTCACTGACGCCCTGCTCCAGCGCCCACGCCTCGGCCCGCACCAGCGCGGCCTCCAGCGACGGGAACACCTCGGCACCTTCCAGCTGCAGCCCGGACTGGCGGCTGACCACCAGGTTCAACCGCCCCGGCAACGGCCGACCGAGGGAGTCCCAGGTCTTGCGCCCCATGATGATCGGCTTGCCCAGGGTGGTGGCCTTGAAATACTTGAAATCCGCCGGCAAATGCCAGGGCATGCTGTTGTCGACGCCGATCACGCGGTTTTCCGCGAGGGCCGCGATCAGGCTGAGGGGAAGTTTGGTTTTCATGCCGAAGAGGATACCCGACACCCGGGTGCAGGCACTAGCCGCAGCGGTTATGCTTCTGGCCCTCCCCCGCAACAGGATGGCGTGTGACTGAACCGACTCCCCTGCAACGCCTCTGGCTGACCGAAACCGTGCGCCTGCGCGAAGAACAGGCCGGGCCACTGGAAGACCTCGAAGCCAATCGTCGCGCCCGCGCAGCCGGTGGCGACCTGGCGACCCGCATCCAGCACCGCGCGCTCTGGCTCGCCGAGCGCGACGGCCAGCTCGCCGCCCTGCACCACTGGTTGCAGGGTGCGCGCCTGGCCCTGCTGCTGCTCGCCGTACTGGTGATCCTCAGCGGCGCCGGGCTGGCCTTCGCCGCCCTGGGCAACGGCCAGTTGCCGGTCAACGTGTTCTGGGCCCTGGGCAGCCTGCTCGGGCTGAACCTGCTGCTGTTGGCGAGCTGGGCCCTGGGCCTGCTCTTCGCCGGCGGTCACGGCGCCAGCCTGGGCCGACTGTGGCTGTGGCTCAGCGAGAAACTCGCCCGCGATGCCCAAACGGTCCAACTGGTGCCGGCGCTGGTGCTCCTGCTGCAACGCCGACGCCTGAACCGCTGGGCCATCGGCGTGGTCGTCCACGGCCTGTGGCTGCTGGCCCTGGCCTGTGCGCTGGTGGTGCTGCTGACGCTGCTTGCCACCCGGCGCTACGGCTTCGTCTGGGAAACCACCATTCTCGACGGCGACACCTTCGTCGGCCTGACCCAGGGCCTCGGCGCCCTGCCCGCGCTGCTGGGTTTCAGCGTACCCGGCGAGGCCATGATCCGCGCCAGCGGCAATGCCGCCCTCGACCTGGAAAACGCCCGCCAGGCCTGGGCCGGCTGGCTGGTCGGGGGCTGCTGGTCTATGGCCTGCTGCCCCGCCTGCTGCTGGCGCTGCTGTGTCTATGGCGCTGGCGCAGCGGTGTGCGCGCACTGGCACTGGACCCGAACCTGCCCGGCTACGCCCACCTGCGCGAACGCCTGATGCCCAGCAGCGAACGCCTGGGCATCCACGATGCCGCGCCCGCGCAGTTGCCCAATGCCGAGGCCGGAGTGACCGACCAGGACAGCGCCGGCGCCTTGCTGGTGGCCGTCGAACTGGACGACAAGCGCCCCTGGCCGCCCGCCCTGCCGAAGGATGTCCGCGACGCCGGAATTCTCGACAGCCGCGAATCCCGGCAGAAACTGCTCGAACAATTGACCCGTTTCCCGCCGGCCCGCCTGGCGATCGCCTGCGACCCACGGCGCTCGCCGGATCGCGGCAGCCTCGCGCTGATCGCCGAACTGGCCCGCAGTGCCGCCGCCACCCGCGTCTGGCTGTTGCAGGCACCGCCCGGCCAGGCGCTGGACGCCGACCGCCTCGGCGACTGGCACAACGCCCTGCAACAGCTCGAGCTGCCGTTCGCCGACAGCGCTCCGCTCATCTGGCTGGAGACCGGCCATGACTAAGCCGCTGAAACTGGCCGTGGTCGGCCACACCAATGTCGGCAAGACCTCCCTGCTGCGTACGCTGACCCGGGACGTCGGCTTCGGCGAAGTCTCCCATCGCCCCAGCACCACCCGCCACGTCGAGGGTGCGCGGCTGTCGGTGGACGGCGAACCGCTGCTGGAGCTGTACGACACCCCCGGCCTGGAAGACGCCATCGCCCTGCTCGACTACCTCGAACGTCTTGACCGGCCTGGCGAGCGCCTGGACGGCCCGGCCCGCGTCAACCGTTTTCTCGACGGCAGCGAGGCCCGGCAGCGTTTCGAACAGGAAGCCAAGGTGCTGCGCCAGTTGCTGGCCTCGGATGCCGGACTGTACGTGATCGATGCCCGCGAGCCGGTACTGGCCAAGTACCGCGACGAACTGTCGGTGCTCGCCAGTTGCGGCAAACCGCTGCTGCCGGTGCTCAACTTCGTCAGCAGTGCCACCCAGCGTGAGAACGACTGGCGCCAGGCCCTGGCCCGCCTGGGGTTGCACGCACTGGTGCGCTTCGACAGCGTCGCACCACCGGAGGACGGCGAGCGCCGCCTCTACGAAAGCCTCGCGCTGTTGCTGGAAGGTTCCCGGCCGCAGCTGGAACGCCTGGTCCATGACCTGCAAGCGCAACGCCAGGCACGCCGGCAAGGCGCCAACCGGCTGATCGCCGAATTGCTGATTGACTGCGCCGCCTGCCGGCGCCAGGTGGCCGGCGATGCCACGGCAGAAAGCAACGCCATCGCCGAACTGCGCCAGGCGGTGCGTCAGCGCGAGCAACGCTGCGTCGAGGCGCTGCTCAAGCTCTACGCCTTTCGCAGCGACGACGCGACCGCCAGCGACCTGCCGCTGCTCGACGGGCGCTGGGGCGACGACCTGTTCAACCCGGAAACCCTCAAGCAACTGGGCGTGAAGGTCGGCGGCGGGATTGCCGCCGGCGCCGCAGCGGGAGCCGGCGTCGACCTGCTGGTCGGCGGCCTGACACTCGGGGCCGCCGCCCTGGCCGGCGCCATTGCCGGCGGTGCCCTGCAGACCGCCCGCGGCTACGGCAACCGCCTGCTCGGCAAGCTCAAGGGCCAGCGCGAGCTGACGCTCGACGACAGCGTGCTGCGCCTGCTCGCGCTACGTCAGCGGCAATTGTTGCTGGCACTGGAGGCCCGGGGGCATGCGGCGCTGGAGCGCATCCAACTGGCAGCGCCCGCCGACACGACCTGGCGCGAAGGCAAGCTGCCGCCCGCCCTGCACAAGGCACGGGCCCACCCGCAGTGGTCATCGCTGAACCCGCAACCGAAGCTGAGCCAGGCCGAACGCCAGGAGCAGATCGAGACGCTGCAGCAAGACCTGTAACGGCGGCTCACTCGGGCGCCACCGACGGCCAGCCACCCCCCAGGCTCTTATACAGGGCGATGCGGTTGGTGGTCTGCGACAGGCGCACGCGGACCAGCGTCTGCCGCGCGCTGTTCAAGCCGCGCCGGGCGTCCAGTACTTCGAGATAACTGCTCAACCCGCCTTCGTAGAGCCGTTGCGCCAGCTCGGCCCGCCGCGCCTCGTTGTCCACCAGACGCTGCTGCGCAGCGAGCCGGGCCGCCAGCGGGCGACTCGAACCCAGAGCGTCGGCCACCTCGCGAAACGCCTGCTGGATCACCCGCTGATACTCGACGAGGGCAATCTCGCGCTGGGCCCGGGAAAGATCAAGCTGGGAAAAGCGTCGCCCCATGTCGAAAAGCGGCAGATCCAGCTGCGGGCTGAACGACCACTCCCGGGCCTGACCGGAAAACAGCTGGCCCAGTTGTGGACTGCTCAGGCCGAACAGCCCGGTCAGGCTGATACTCGGCAGAAAGGCCGCGCGGGCCGCGCCGATATGCGCATTGAACGCCCGCAGGCGGGCCTCGGCGGCACGAATATCGGGGCGCCGCAGCAACAGATCCGAGGGCAGCCCCGGCGCGACTTCACTCAGCATCGATGACGTATCGCCCGCCCGGCCCGCCAGCCGGTCGCCATCGACGGCCGCACCCACCAAAAGCTCCAGCCTGTTCAGCGACAGGCTCAGCTCCCGTTGGGTCTGGGCCAGCTCGGCCTCCAGGCTCAGCACCAACGCATCGGCCTGGCGCAGCTCCAGTTCGTTCGCCAGGCCCAGCGCCTGGCGACGACCGATCAGACGCGCTGCGGCCCGGGCCTGCTCCAGGGACGCCTGGCTCTGTCCGCCCAACTCGACGTGGGCCAGGTATTCGTAAAACGCCGCCGCCACCTCGCCCACCAGGCCGAGCTGGGCACTCAGGACATCTTCCCGGCTCGCCGCCAGACGCTGGCCGGCCGCCTCGCGCAGGGCCCGGACCCGCCCCCACAGATCCAGCTCGAAGGCCGTGAGCCCAAGCCGGAAATGCCCCTGCTCGCGCACCAGCGACTGACCGCTGGGCGAATCGAGCGCCGAAACACCACGCCTCTGCGTCCCCGCATTGATGCCCAGTGCCGGCCACTGATCGGCCCGGGCCACACCGTGCAGCGCCCGCGCCTCATCGACACGCAACACCGCCAGACGCACCTCGCGGTTATGCTCCAGGGCCTGCTCGATCAGCCCCTGCAACTCGACATCGGCGAACATCACCCGCCACGGCGGCAACTGCGCCTCGTCATCCGTAGACTCCCGCCAGCGCTCGGCCACCGGCAATACGGGCGGCTCCTGCTTGGGGACCAGCGAGCAGCCAGCCAGCCCCACGACCCAGGCCGCCAGCAGTGCTCTGCCGATATTCACCGGGAACCACGCCGAAGCAGTTCGGCGGGCAGGCTCGCCAGCCTTTGCGCCGGGCCCTGCTGCCGCTGGAAAAATGCCTCCATGCGTGACAGGTAGAACCAGTCTTGCGGTGACTCCAGCAGAAAGCGCTCGATCGCCCTGGCCCACGACACCTGCATCTGTGCCGCCGGCGCACTGGCAACCCATTCGATCAGGTGCAACTGCCCCGGTCCGCCCAACTGCACCCGATGCCCCGCCAACAGCACATCGCATCCCAGCTTCGCGGCGAGGAACATCGGCCCCTTGACGAACTGCGCCGCGCGCCCGAACAGGTGGCCCCCGGTCGGCTCGCCGCTGCGCAGGCCTCCCATGCTCACCGGCAGGTCGGCGAAGATGATCACCCGGTCGCCGCGGCGGATCGCCCGTGCCAGCGCCAGCGCCGTGCCCGGGGCCCGGCTGTCGAGAATATCCACCTGGTGCCCGAAGGCCTCCAGGCTCTTGAGCGATGAGCGGGTGAGTTCGTCGTTGAAATTCCAGATGGGAATGACGAACCGCGTCGCCTCGGCGTGACGCTCCACCAGGCAGGCCACCGCCATCCAGTATTCGCCGGTATGGGCCAGCACCAGCAATGGAGCCGAGCGCGCCCAGATCCCATGGGGATCGACCCAGGCGATCGAACGAATCCACGCCCGCAACCGAACCGGCCGATGACGCGGGTACAGGTGCTCCACCAGCGCACATTGCAGCCTGATCGCACTGTGGCGACAGGCCCGCTCCCGGCATTCGTCCGGCTCCAGCCCGAACAGGGCCAGGTTCTGCAGGCTGCGCGGGTAGGCGGGCCCCCGCCAGGCCACCGGCAGCCGCGCCAGCAGTGCCGGAACGACCGGCAAGCCCACGCGCACGCCCCATCGACCCAGGCAACGGGCGGCCCCCTGAGCAACGCTTCGCGCAAGCGCCTGCGCAGGCCCAGCCACAGCAACCAACCGCGCATCGACCAACGCGACCGCCATTGCGTCATGTCCGACGCCTGCCCAGGGGCCGCAGGCTGCCCTGGCGCATCAGCCAGATCTGGTCGCAGGCCAGGGCCACCGCACGGTCATGGGTCACGATCACGCACAACATCGGCAAACGGCGGATGGTCTCGATGATCACATCCCGGGCGCCGGGGTCCAGATGCGAGGTGGGTTCGTCGAGCAGCAACAGCTCCGGCCGCCGATAGAGTGCCCGGGCAATCAGCAGGCGCTGTTTCTGCCCGGACGACAATTGCACCCCCATGCTCCCGACCAGGGTGTTGAAGCCATTGCTCAGGCCAAGGATGCTGTCGAGCAGCCCGGCCTGTTCGACGCAAGCCTTCAGGTGCGCGGCGTCGCTGCCGTTGCTGTCCATGACGATGTTCTCCAGTACCGAGCCGGCAATGATCTCGTCATGGGCCGTGACATAGGCCACACATCGGCGATAGCGCCGCAGGCCGAACTGGCGCAGGCTCAGGCCATTGATGCGCAGTTGCCCGGCATCCAGCGGATAGAACCCGGCCAGTACCTTGAGCAGGGTGCTCTTGCCGCAGCCCGAAGGGCCGAAGATGGCGATCCGCCGGGCAGCCCCCGCCAGTTGAAAATGCAGGTGCTCGAAGGTCGGCCGGTCGAACGAGCTGTAGCGAAAGCACGCGTCGTCCAGGCGAACCCTGCGCAGGGCCTGACCCGACTCCAGGGGGCCTGCGCTGTAGACGCTGGACTCGGTCGGTTCGGCCGCCTCGTCGACGATATCGTCGATCCGCCGCAGCTCCACCGTCACCAGGCGCAGCCCCATATAGCGGTCGACCACCTTCAGCGCGCAGCCCATGAACATGTCCTTGTAGAGCACGAAGGCGAACAGGTCGCCGACGCTGTTCTCGCCGTTGAGCACCGCCAGTGCGCCCAGGGCGCTGACCAGCAGCGAGTGCCCATGGGAAAGACCCTCGTGCACCACCTGGTTCATCGCCTGCAGGCGTTGGACGCTGGCCCGGGCGATCTCGGTGTCGGTGTGCTGGTTGCTCCAGTTCGCCAGGCGTACCGCTTCCTGGTTGTAGAGCTTGACCGACTCGATGCAGTCGAGGGTCCCCAACAGGGTCACGTTGCGCGCCGTCTCGGCTTCGATGGAGCGCTGGTGGTCGCGCTCCATCATCGGCAGGGTCAGGCCGCGTACCATGAAGAACAGCAGGCACAACAACAGCGACAGCAACGCCAGTTGCACATTGACCAGCCCCATCAGCAGCAGGAAGGCCAAGCCGAACGCCAGGTCGATGGCAATGTCCATCCAGCCGGCGGTGAAGGTCAGGAAAACCTTGTCGGTCGCCTGGGTACGCCGCAGGATATCGCCCGCCGCACGGCGCTCGAAGTAACTGGCCGGCAGCCGCAGCAGCCAGGCGATCACCCCGGTGGAGAGGTCCTGACTCAGGGCGATGCGCAGGCGGGTGTCGAGCACCGCCCGCAACCAGGCGGCGACCGTCTTGAACAGGAATATCCCGCCGAACACGTAGAGGATCAGGAACAGCAGGTCCTGGTCGTTCTTCGTCACCACCTCGTCCACCGTCAGCGAGAACAACTTCGGCGCGGCGATCGCTCCCAGATAGCCGAGCACCGACAACAGTCCCATGGGCAGCAGGTAGCGCCACAGCCAGGGGTTGCGGGACAACACCCCGGCGACACCGAACACCGCCGGCGGACGGGCCTCGATCCGCGTGGTGAAGGCCAGGCCGGGGACCATCTCCAGGGCGACGCCACTGAACATCGACAACGCCTCCTCCCAGCGGTAGAAACGCCGCCCCACCGCCGGGTCGACGATGTGTACGCCCTTGGCGCCAGCCGACTGCAGCACCACGAAGTGCATGTTGTGCCAGAACAGGATCGAGGGCGTGCGCAACTGCCGGAGCCCCTTGAGCGGGAGCCTGAGGGGGCGACAGGCGAAGCCCAGCGCCTCGCCGACCCTGATCATCTGGAACAGCGACATGCCATCCCGGGCGACCCGATAGTCCCGACGCAGTTGCCTCAGGCTCAGGGCCTTGCCGTGATAACCGGCGACCATGGCGATGGAGGCCAGGCCGCATTCGGATATTTCATCCTGGAAAATCACCGGGACCCGCCCACGCCAGCCATGCCGCGCACGGGCCAGGGCATCACGCAGCACCTGGGTGAAGCGGCTCATGCCGCCTTGTCCGCTTGACGCAGGTAATCCGGGTTGCCTTCAAACCCGCGCAGCACCGGCAGGAACAGCCACTGCATCAGGCTGAGCCGTTCCAGGCGCAACGAGCCGCTGAGGGTCATGCCGTCCTTGAGCCACTCGCGATGGATACGGGTACGCGGGTCGCTGAAGTCCAGTTGCACCTCGGCCAGGTAGGCCGGCCCCGGGTCACGATCCTCGCCACCGGCACCGGGTGCGGGCTCCAGATAGGTACTGGCACTGCTGTGAACGATATGCCCGCGGATCACACCATAGCGGGCATAAGGAAAGGCATCGACCCTGACGATGACCTCGGTGCCGGCGGTAGCGAAACCGATCGCCGCCGGGCTCACCGACAACAGCACCCGGGGGGCCTCCTGCGCCCCACCGGCGATGCGCAGCAGCATCATCGGCTGGCCGCCCTGGGCGCGCGCGCCGGGGAACACCGAAACGGCATCGACCACGCCGTCGACCGGGGACAACAGTACGTACTCCTGGCTCTTGCCCAAGGCTTCCAGGCGTTCGCTGAATTCATGGCGCTGGCGGGCCAGTTCGCTGAGCCGGCGTGTCAGCTCGTGCTCGGCCTCCTGGGCACGCTGCTCCAGTTCCAGTATGCGCTGACGGGCGCTGGCCTGGGCGAGGTCGTTGTTGGCCAGGTCCTGGATCGCCGCCTCGTGCCGCACGATCGCCTCGTTCAGTGCCGCTGCGGACACCGCACCCTCGGCACTCAGGCGCTCGTGGCGCTGCTGGTTGTCCAGGGCGATGCGCACGCGCCGCTGGATCGAGCGCTTGATGGTTGCCGTCAGTTGCAGATCCTTGTGCAGTTGCGCGATCTGCAACTGCAACGAGCGCTGGCCGGCCTGATGGGATTCGCGCGCCCGGGTCTCGTCGCGGGCGACGTCCCGCAGCAGGTTGTCCAGGCGCTCCGCACTCTGCCGGGACATGGGCCGGGTGCCGTCTTCATCGAGGTTTTCCGGCTCCAGGGCGCGGATGCGCACCAGCGGCTGATCCTTGCTCACCGACTCGCCGGCCTGCACCAGCACCTCGCGGATATGGGCCGGTCGTTCGCTGGTGATACGCACCACATCGCGGGTCTGCACCCTCCCCGGCACATCCTCCTTGCGCGCATAGTTGCCCAGCAGCAGCAACGTGATGGCGGCCATGAAGAACACCGCGACCAACCAGGCGAACAGCAGTGGCGCGAAGGCTCCCCGGGGCGCCACCTTTCCCAACTCAAGCATGACAGGACCCGTGCGGATCGCGGCGCATGCGGCCGCGTCAGAAAGAACGGCCAGGCCCATTACAGAACCGGGCCTGGCCCACTGCCAAAAGCCGTGGTGCCGTGACGTAGGGGGTGACACAAGGAGCGGTAGGGATCGCTGGCGACCGAACGGCCAGTCAATCTTCATCCGCCCCGTTCAGGAGCCAAGCCTCGATCATTCGGCGATGCCCAAGACAGGCTTGCTCAGTTGCTGTATTTCTCCGTGACTCCCTTGAACGACTCATAGGCCACATCGATCAACAAGCCGAGCTCCGCGAGAAGACCCGAACCACGAACCTCCTCCGTCTGCTCAAGGGTCATTTCCTGCACGGTGACATCTTCAGTTTGAGTATTGCTCATGAGTAACCTCGACTTGTTTGAGAATGAGGCGGCATGGGGCGACAGGAAAGGCCTCCTGCCTGCCCGAATACCGCAAGGCCCGCGGGTCTGGAACCTTGGCAGGCCATGGGCACATTTTCAGCGAGGCGACTGCGGCGGGATATCCGAAGATTCAACCATCTAACAGAGCAAAGACCTACACATACCTACAGACACATCTTCCAGCCAAGTAGGAAGCAAGGCAAAACCCTACAGTCCCAGCAGACTGGCCGCCTTGGCCCGCAGGATTTGCAGATCCAGCACAGGCACGCCTTCGAGCTTGGCCTGTTCATCCCACTGACGCATGCGCAGGCTCAAGTCGCACAGGGGGTCCTGCGCGAAGTCGGTGGCCTCCTGCAGGGTCATCATCCCACCCTGGTACTCCAGCGTTCGCCGACTGGCCTGGCTCAGACGCTCGTAGTACCCGGGCTCGACCAGGGTCAGATAACGCTTGGCCTGTACGTGATACTCCACCAACCGCGCCAGCCGCTCGCTGAACCCGGCACGACGCAGATAGTCCGCGCCCAGGCGTTCGTGGCTGGCGATGCCATAGCCGCCCATGCTCCGGTCCGCCGCCGTCGGCCGTGGGCAGATATGCCCGATGTCGTGGAAGAACGCCGCCAGTACCACTTCGTCGTCGCAGCCTTCGGCCATCGCCCGCTGTGCGGCCTGGGACATGTGCTCCAGTTGCGAAACCGGCTCGCCGATGTAGTCGGCGCTGCCGAACTGCCGGTAGAGGCCGAAGACCTCGTCCAGCACCTGTTCGACCCGGCTCATCGGCTCTCTCCCAGCAAGGTGGCGATATTGGCCTCGGCCATGGCCGGGCCGACGCTCATGCCGACACCGGTGTGCATCAGCGCCGCGTGCACGCCGGGCGCGGCCTGCAGGAACGAGAACGGGCCCGGCCCCTTGGCACCGTAGACGCCCTGCCAGCGCTCGAGCACCTGGACCTTGCAACCGAGGGTGTGCTCGGCCAGTTCCAGCATCCAGTTATCCACCTGTTCGGCATTGAACGGCGACGGATCGCTGCCGTAGTGATGGGAATCGCCGATGATCAACTCGCCATGGGGTGTTGGGCTGATCAGCAGGTGGATGCCGTGCTCCTGCAGGTGCGGGCTTTCGTGCTGGATCTGCGCCCGGATCGCCGCCGCTTCCGGCAGATCGGCAAAGGCGCCGTAGTGCACGCAACTGAGACCGGTCAGCACGGCGTGTTGCAGGTCCAAACCGCTGGGCAACGGGCGGGCGCGGAGCATCTGCAGGCGGCAGATGCTCGGCTGCAGGGTCGCCAGCGACTCGGCCAGCAGGGTCTGGTAGTCGTGGCCCGAACAGACCACGATCTGCGTGCCGCGGAAGGTTCCCGCGGTGCTGTGCAACTGGCCGGACTCGACCTCGCGGATCAGGGTCGAGAAGTGGAATTCGACGCCCAGCTCGCGACGCAGGTAGTCGATCAGCGTCGGGATCGCCTCGCGGGAATACAGTTGCTGGTCATCCAGGCCGTGCAGGGTGGCGCGATGATGGCTGAACTGGCCGCCGTGCAGGTCGGCCAGGGCCCGCCCCTGCAACAGTTTCACCCGGTAGCCGTGCTCGCGGGCCCGGCCGGCGCAGAAGGCTTCCAGCAGGTGTTCCTCGGCTTCGCTGCGGGCGAACAGGTAGCTGCCGTTGCGCTTGAGTTCGAAACCGGCGTGCTGCGACCAGTGGCCCCAGATCTCGCGGCTGGCGCGGGCCAGGTCGAGCATGACGCCTGGCGGCTGGCCGGTGACCAACGCCTGGCCGAAATTGCGGATCGACGCGCCCAGGGGCGTGGCGCTGCGCTCGAAGACCCGGACCTTGAGGCCGCGGCGGGCGGCGGCATAGGCGTGGGACAGGCCGAGGATACCGGCGCCGACGATGAGGATGTCGCTGTGATAGGTCATGAAGGGTCCTGAAGCAATGGCCAGGTTGATCGCTCCCACGCTCCGCGTGGGAATGCAGCCCGTGACGCTGTGCGTCACAAGAGCGGACGCCGAGCGTCCAGAGAGGCGTTCCCACGCGGTGCGCGGGAACGATCGAAGGTTCGGGCTCGGCCAGGGACTTACTGGGCAACCTTCTCCGACTTGCCGTCATAGCGCTTGCGCCATTCGGCCAGGATCTCGTCGCGGTGCTTCGAGGCCCAGGCGAAGTCGTTCCTGATCAGGCGCTGTTCGTAGTCGGCCGGCAACTCGGTCTGTGGCTTGGCGATCCCCGGCTGGGCCAGCACGGCGAAGTTTTCCTTGTACAGCGCCATGGCCGCCGGGCTGGCGGAGAAGTCGGCCAGTTTCTTCGCGGCCTCTTCATGGGGAGTGCCCTTGATCACCGCCGTCGCTTCGATCTCCCAACCCAGGCCTTCCTTCGGCAGGACGATGTCCAGCGGCGCCCCCTGGCGCTTGAGTTGAATGGCCGGGTATTCGAAGGAAATGCCGATCGGGAACTCACCCGCCGCCGCCAGTTTGCAGGGCTTGGAACCGGAGTGGACGTACTGGCCGATGTTCTGGTGCAGGTCATCCATGTACTGCCAGCCCTGCTTCTCGCCGAAGGTCTGCAACCAGGCGCTGACATCGAGAAAACCGGTGCCGGACGAGGCCGGGTTGGGCATGACGATCTTACCCTTGTACTCGGGTTTGGTCAGGTCCTGCCAGCTCACCGGCTTGTTCAGGTGCTGCTTCTGCGCCTCGACGGTGTTGAAGCAGATAGTCGCGGCCCAGACGTCCATGCCGACCCAGGCCGGCGGGTTGGCCGGATCGCGGTAGTGGTCACCGATCTTGCCCAGGTCCTTCGGTGCATAGCTCTGCAGCATGCCCTGCTGGTCGAGGATCGCCAGGCTCGACGCGGCCAGGCCCCACACCGCATCGGCCTGTGGCCGGGCCTTCTCGGCCAGCAGCTTGGCGGTGATGATGCCGGTGGAATCACGCACCCACTTGATGCCGATATCCGGGTTGGCCTTCTCGAACGCGTCCTTGTAGCTCTTGAGCTGCTCGGCTTCGAGGGCGGTATAGACGGTCAGTTCGGTCTTCGCCGCGAAGGCGTTGAGGCTGAACAGCGAGAGGACGGCGGCGGCAAGGGTCAACGGCTTGAACATGATGCGGTTCCTTGAGGTGTAGGGCTGGGCTGGTGGACGGATCAATGGCCGGGCACGCTCTGCCGCCAGGCCTGGGTACGGCGCAGCAAGCCGCGCGAGGCCCAGGCCAGCAGCAGGGACACGCCCGCCGAGGTGAACAGGATCAGGGTCGACATGGCCGCCGCGCCGCCGACGTTGCCGACGTCGTCCATGTTCAGCACGGCGACCGCGGCGAGGATGGTGTCGGGGCTGTAGAGGAAGATCGCCGCCGACACCGTGGTCATCGCCGAGACGAACAGGTAGCGGATGATGTCCAGCACGGCCGGCAGGCAGATCGGCAGCGTGACCCGAAGGTAGTGCCGGTACAGCGGCGTCCCGAGCGACAGCGCGGCGGCCTCGAACTCGCCGTCGAGCTGGCGCAGGGCGGTGGTCGCGGTCATCTGCGCGGTGGTCAGGTAGTGGGCGATGGTGCACACCACCAGCAGGGTCATGGTCCCGTAGAACACATGCAGCGGGTTGCCGACGAGGTTGAAGAAGAACACGTAGCCCAACCCCAGGACCAGGCCCGGCACCGCCATCGGCACGAAGCTGAGCAGGCGCAAGGCCACGTTCAGGCCGCGCTGGCCGCGGGTCTTTTCCATCAGGTAGGCACCGCTGAAGATCAGCGCGCTACCGATCAGCGCGGTGCACAGGGCCAGGGTCAGGCTGTTGCGATAGGCCAGCCAGCCACCACCCGCCGTCTCGTCAAAGCGGTAGTGGCTAAGGGACAACGACAGGTTGTACGGCCAGAATTTCACCAGCGACGAATACACCGCCATGCCGAACACCAGCAGCAGCGCGGCGCAGATCAACAGCACGATCACCAGGTAACACGAATCCCGCGCCGGGCTGCGCAACGGCTGGAACACCTGGGCCCGACCGCTCATGGCATCGCCCTGGCGCCGTCGCAGCCAGGTATCGACGGCAAAGCTCAGCAGCGCCGGTAGCAGCAGGATCATGCCGATCAGCGCGCCACGCCCGAACTGCTGCTGGCCGACCACCGCCTTGTAGGCTTCCAGCGCCAGCACCTGGTAATCGCCACCCACCACCACCGGCACGCCAAAGTCGGTGATGGTCAGGGTGAACACCAGGCACAGGGCGGCAAACACCGCCTGCCGGGTCGCCGGCCAGGTGATGCTGCGGTAGGCCTTCCATGGGCTGGCCCCCATGCTCGAAGCGGCGTCGAACAGCCGCGCATCGGCCAGTGACAGCGCCGACAGCAGGATCATCAGCGCATGGGGAAAGGTGTAGATGACTTCACCGAGGACGATGCCCCAGAAACCGTAGATGTTGTCCGCCAACAGGCCGCGTAGCAGGCCCTGGTTGCCGAACAGGTAGACCAGGGCGATCCCCGGCAGCATCGAGGGCGCCATCAGCGGCAGCAGCGACAGGCCGCGCCAGAGGGTCTTGCCGGGAATCAGCGTGCGTTGCAGGGCATAGGCGAACAGGTAGGCCAGCGGTACGACGATCGCCGCGACGCTGATGGAAACCTTGAGGCTGTTGCCCAGCAGCCAATGGAAGTTGTCGCTGCCCAGCAACTCCCGCGCGGCGAGCCAGCCACCGCCCTGCCCGGCCTCGTTGCTGAAGCCGCGCCAGAAGATCGCCAGCAGCGGCAACAGCACCGCGACAGCCAGCAGGCCGAGCCAGAGCAGTTTGCCGCCGACCACGAACAGTCGATCCCCGAGGTCGCCGCGCCTGGCCGCCGGGGTCGATTGGCGCGGCAGCGCCAGGCCGATTGGCGCGGCCATCTCAGGCGAACACCTGGAGGCTGCGCGGGGGCAGCGCGACCCAGATATCCGGCGAGCCCAGGCGCGGCATGTCCTGCGGACCGACTTCGGCCAGAAGCGGATGGCCGGGCAGTTCGTTGAGTTCGAAGCTCATGCGGCAGCGATTACCGAGGAAGGTGATTTCCCGCACCCGCGCGGCGAACAGGTTTTCCTCATGCACCGGCGGGTTGACGCTGATCGACTCGGGGCGGCAGAACAGCCGACCGGAGCCGGCCCGCGGAGCCCCGTCGGCCAGGCGCAATTGCAGGGTGCCGACCTGGGCATGCCGGGTGCTGCGCTGCTGGAACGGCAGCCAGTTGCCCTGGCCGACGAACTCGGCGACGAACGGGGTGGCCGGCCTGTCGTAGATGTCCTGGGGCGTGGCGTACTGCTCGACCTTGCCGTTGTTCATCACGGCGATGCGGTCGGCCATCAGCATGGCCTCATCCTGATTGTGGGTGACCATCAGCGTGGTCACGCCGAGGCTGCGCTGCAGCTGGCGCAACTCGCTGCACAGGTGCTCGCGCACCCGGGCGTCGAGGGCCGACATCGGCTCGTCGAGCAACAGCAGCGACGGTGCCGGCGCCAGGGCGCGGGCCAGCGCCACGCGCTGCTGCTGACCGCCGGAGAGCTGGCCGGGATACTTCTTCTCGCTGCCGGCCAGGCCGACCAGTTCGAGCATCTGCGCAACACGCTGACGCACTTGGTCACGGCTACTGCCGCTCAGGCCGTAGGCGATGTTGGCCTCCACGGTCAGGTTGGGGAACAGCGCGTAGGACTGGAACAGGATGCCGTAGTCACGGGCCTGAGGCGGCAGTTCGGAAACATTGCGCTCGCCGAGGAACAACTCGCCATCGTCCTGGCGCTCGAGGCCGGCGATGCAGCGCAGCAGAGTGGTCTTGCCGCAACCCGACGGCCCCAGCAGGCATACCAGCTCGCCGGCGGCGACGTCGAGGGAGACGTTCTCCAGTGCGGCAAAGGCGCCGAAGCGCTTCTGCACACCACGGACTTTCAGCGCGGCACCGGGGTTGACCGGGGCGTGGGCAATCGGGTGGTTCATGGACAGACCTCATCAAGCAGATGAAGGTCATGCTAGGCAGCCAATGCGTACGTCGTGTGGCAATAAGGCAAAAGCTGCCGATAGTGGTATTGGTGGATTTGGGTAGGATAAGGACTACGCAGATCTTGATCGTTCCCACGCTCTGCGTGGGTATGCAACCCGTGGCGCTCCGTGTCACAAGAGCGGACGCCGAGCGTCCTCGCAGGTGTGCCCACGGGGGCCGAGGGAACGATGGGATAGTGATGGGGTGTCTGGACTGGCCCTTTCGCGGATAAATCCGGCTCCCTCAGTTTCCGGCGCCCATCAGTCAGAGCGGCGCCATCTCCTGCGCCAGGCCCAGGAAGGCCGCCGGCAGGCGCGCCGACTTGCGCTCCTTGAGGCAATACAGGTACTCCGGGATCTGCGGCGCGTTCTCGATGGTCAGCACCCGCAACTGTGGGTCATGGGGCACCTCCTGGCGGGCAATGATGCTGATGCCGATGTTGCGCAACACCGCCTCGCGGATCGACTCGCGACTGCCGATTTCCAGCAGCGGCCCATGACTGACCCGTGCCTCGCGCAACAGCTCTTCGGTCAGTTGCCGGGTGGTCGAACCCGCCTCTCGCATCAGCAGGCAGTACCCGGCCAGCGCGCTCAAAGGCACATGGTCATGAATCGCCAGCGGATGATTGCGATGCACCGCCAGCACCAGCGGGTCGCTGCCCAACACCCGGCGGATCAGCCGCGGGTCCTCGAGCAGTTGCGACGAGGCGGCGACATCGACCCGGTATTCCTCCAGCGCCTCCAGGACCTGCTGGGAATTGCCGATCTCCATCGACACCTCGACCTGGGGCAGGCGCTCGCGAAACGCCTTCACCAGATCGAGGATGTAGTACGGCGCGGTCGCGGCGATGCGCAAGGCGCCCTGCACCTGGCCGCTGTTGCGCAGGAAGAACTCGATATCGGCCTCCTGCTGCAGCAGCGCCTTGACCATCGGCAGCAGCCGCGCGCCGTCCTCGCTGACACTCAGTCGGCGGCCGCCGCGATAGAACAGCTCGACCGAGTACTGGCTCTCCAGGTGACGGATCTGAGTGGTGACCGTGGGCTGGCTGAGGCCGAGTTTCTTCGCCGCCAGGGTGATGCTGCCCAGGCGGGCGACCATGTAAAACGCCTTCAGCTCCGCACTCAGCACATCACTCTCTCACCATCTATTTGCGCAACAGGCGCAAGCCATTGAATACCACCAACAGGCTGACGCCCATGTCGGCGAACACCGCCATCCACATGGTCGCCATACCGAAGAAGGTTACCGCAAGAAAGACCGCCTTGATGACCAGCGCCAGGGCGATGTTCTGCCTGAGGATACCCGCAGTCTGCCGTGACAGGCGAATGAAGGCAGGAATCTTGCGCAGATCGTCGTCCATCAGGGCGACATCGGCGGTTTCGATGGCGGTATCGGTGCCGGCCGCCGCCATGGCGAAACCGATCTCGGCGCGGGCCAGCGCCGGCGCGTCGTTGATGCCGTCACCGACCATGCCGACCCGATGCCCCTTGGCGTACAAGGCCTCGATGGCCTGCAGCTTGTCGGTCGGCAACAGGTCGCCGCGGGCCTCGTCGATGCCCACCTGGGCGGCGATCGCCTTGGCCGTGTGCGGGTTGTCACCCGTGAGCATGAGGGTCTTGATACCCAGCTCGTGCAACTGACGAATGGCTTCGCGGCTGCTGTCCTTGACCGTGTCGGCCACGGCGAACAACGCCAGCGGGCCGGAGCGGTCGAGCAACAGCACGACCGTCTTGCCCTGCTCTTCCAGGGCAAAGAGTTTTTCCTCCAGTGCCGGTGAGCACAGGCCCAGCTCTTCCACCAGCCGATGGTTGCCCAGGTGATAGCGCTGGCCGCCAATGTCGCCACGGACGCCACGCCCGGCCAGGGCTTCGAAGGCCTCGACCTCACGCAGTTCGAGCTGCCGGTCCCGGGCATCGCGGGCGATCGCCAGGGACACCGGGTGGTCGGAGCGCGCCGCCAGGCTGGCGGCGATCGCCGGGGCCGTCTCGCGGTGCGGCGCTTGCAGCGGCAGGAAGTCTGTCAGTACCGGCTTGCCGTGGGTGATGGTGCCGGTCTTGTCCAGCGCCAGATAGTCGAGTTGATGGCCGCTTTCCAGATAGACTCCGCCCTTGACCAGGATGCCCTTGCGCGCTGCCGCTGCGAGGCCGCTGACGATGCTCACCGGCGTCGAGATCACCAGGGCGCAAGGACAGGCCACCACCAGCAGAACCAAGGCCCGGTAGATCCAGTCGAACCAGGCACCCGCCATGAACAGCGGTGGAATCACCGCCACGGCCAGGGCCAGGGCGAATACCGCCGGGGTGTAGACCTTCGAGAAGCTGTCGACGAAACGCTGGGTCGGTGCCCGCGCGCCCTGGGCCTGCTCCACCGCATGGATGATCCGCGCCAGGGTCGAATTGCCCGCTGCCGCCGTTACCCGATAGTCCAGGGAACCGGCCTGGTTGATGGTGCCGGCGAACACCTTGTCGCCAGGATTCTTCTCGACCGGCAGGCTTTCGCCGGTGATCGGCGCCTGATCGACACTGGAAGTCCCATAGACCACCTCACCGTCCAGGCCGATGCGCTCACCGGGCCGGACCCGCACCAGAGCCCCGGGTTCGACGCGCTTGACCTCGACCTCCACCCAGTTGCCCTCCGCCTGGCGCACCGTGGCCGTTTCCGGGGCCATCTGCATCAGGCCGCCGATGGCGTTGCGCGCGCGGTCCAGCGAACGCGCCTCGATCAGCTCGGCAATGGTGAACAGGAACATCACCATCGCCGCTTCCGGCCACTGTCCGATCAGTACGGCGCCGGTCACGGCGATGCTCATCAGCGCATTGATGTTCAGGTTGCGGTTCTTCAGGGCGATCCAGCCCTTCTTGTAAGTGCCCAGGCCGCCGCTGAAGATCGAGACCAGTGCGACGATGGCCACCACCCAGGTGGGCGCGGCGTTGGTGAAGTGGATCACTTCTGCAGCGAGGGCGCCCACTCCGGAAACCACCAGCGGCCACCAGGGTTTCCTTGCCGGAGGCTGGCTGGCGGCCTGCTCGCTCGCACCCTCTTCCAGCGGCTCGGCCTGCATGCCCAAAGACTTGATCGCCTCGACGATCGGGGTGGTCGACGGCAGGTCATGGGTCACGCCGAGAATCCGGTTGATCAGGTTGAACTCCAACTGCTGGATGCCCGCCAGCTTGCCCAGCTTGTTCTGGATCAGCGTCTGTTCGGTCGGGCAATCCATGGCTTCGATGCGGAAGCGGCTCAGGCGGCTATCGACACGGGGGCCATTGCCGAGCGTGACCAGGGCCGGGGCTTCGGCGGCCGAACAGCAGCTGTGGGAATGCCCGCCGTGATCGTGGGCATGGCCGGCTTTCACTGGCTGCAGCGGCTTGCAGGCGCCCTGAGCCGGTTTATCGGCATGGCCGTGATCGTGACCAGCATGCTGATGGCCAGTGCCGGAGGTGGGCTCGAAGGTGCGCGAACAGCAGGAGCCGCCGTGCTCGTGCGTGTGCGGGTGGTCGTTGCCAGGCTGGCGCGGGGTGTGGATGGAGTCGCTCATGGGATACGTCCCTGAAAGGTGCCTGTTGCCAAGTGAACACCCTGTAGCCACTATAGGGTCAAGCACCCTTTTGGGAGATCCGGCGATGAAGATTGGCGAACTGGCGAAACTCACCGACTGCCAGGTGGAAACCATCCGTTACTACGAGAAGGAAAACCTGCTGCCGGAACCGGCGCGCAGCGAAGGCAACTACCGCCTGTACACCCAGGCTCATGTCGAGCGCCTGACCTTCATCCGCAACTGCCGCAGCCTGGACATGACCCTGGAGGAGATCCGCAGCCTGCTGAGCCTGCGCGACAGTCCCCAGGACCAGTGCGAGAGCGTGAACGCGCTGATCGACGAGCACATCCACCACGTCAAGGCGCGGATCGACGGACTGCTGGCGTTGCAGGCCCAGTTGCTGGACCTGCGCCAGCGCTGTGGCGGCGGGCCGGAGGCGGAGCAGTGCGCGATCCTGCAGCGGCTGGAGGTCAGCGGCAGCGTGGTGCCGACCGAAGTGGAGCACTCACATGTGGGCAGGAGTCACGGGCACTGACCACCCACACCGGCGCTTTCGCGGATACATCCTGTTCCCACGGTGTCGTGGCGCACCCAGGATCTGCCTGAAGCACGATCATCGCAGGAACAACAGGGAGCGCCAGCCGCAAAGCCAGGCGCTGCTTAGACCGCCATCGGCGCCGTCAGGGGCGCATGGTGCTGATAGCCTTCCAGGCTGAAGTCGCTCGGTTCGACCTTCTCCAGCCATTCCGGCTCGTACTTGCCGGTCCTGGCGAACTCCGGCACCCGCTCGGCAATCACCAGCTTCGGCATCGGGAACGGCTCGCGGGCGAGCTGTTCGTTGAGCATGTCCAGGTGGTTTTCATACACATGGGCATCGCCGATGAAATAGGTGAACCAGCGCGGCGTGTAGCCGGTCAGGCGGCCGATCAGGCTCAGCAGGGCCGCGCCCTCGGTCAGGTTGAACGGCGTGCCCAGACCCAGGTCATTGGAGCGGATATAGAGGGTCAGGGAGATTTCCTTCGTCTCGACATTCGGGTGGAACTGGTACAGCAGGTGGCACGGCGGCAGGGCCATTTCATCCAGTTGCGCGCAGTTCCAGCCGTGGAACAGGATGCGCCGGCTGCCCGGGTCCTTGATGATGGTGTCGACGCACTGGCGTACCTGGTCGATCGCCTTGTACAGCACCACATAGGCCTGGCCGTCCTCCTCGCCCTGGGCGATCTGCCGGTAGCCCTGGGCCAGGGTCTGCTCGATGGCCGCGCGATTGCTCGCCGGAATCTGCTTGTAGGCCGGCCACTTGCGCCACTGCACGCCGTAGATCTCACCGAGGTCGTCATCGCCCTGGCGGAACGGGTTGGCCAGCCACTGGGCGTTCTCGTTGGCGTTCTGGTCCCAGACCTTGCAACCCAACGCACGGAACTCGGCGGCGTTGTTCACCCCGCGCAGAAAGCCGCACATCTCGCCGATGGCGGACTTGAAGGCCAGCTTGCGGGTGGTGATCGCCGGGAAACCTTCCTTGAGGTCGTAACGCAGCATCGCGCCGGGAAAGCTGATGGTGTTCACACCGGTACGGTTGGCCTGCTTGGTGCCGTTCTTGATGACATGGGCGACCAGATCGAGATATTGCTTCATGAGTTACCTGCATCCTTGAATACGGGGCCCGCGGGCCCCGATTCGAATTTAAAGCGCGGCGTCTTTCGTTGCCGGAGTGGTCGGGTTGCGGCGATAGGCGAACCACAACAGCGCCAGGCCACCGATGATCATCGGCAGGCTGAGAATCTGCCCCATGGTCACCCAGCCGAACGCCAGGTAGCCAAGCTGCGCATCCGGCACCCGGACGAACTCGACGATAAAACGGAAGATCCCGTAGAACAACGCGAACATGCCGGAAACCGCCATGGTCGGCCGCGGCTTGCGCGAGAACAGCCAGAGGATGATGAACAGTGCCACACCCTCGAGGGCGAACTGGTACAACTGCGACGGATGGCGTGGCAACTGCGCCGGGTCGCTGAACGGCGGGAACACCATCGCCCACGGCACGTCGCTCGGCTTGCCCCACAGTTCGGCGTTGATGAAGTTGCCGATCCTCCCGGCGCCCAGGCCGATCGGGACCATCGGTGCGACGAAGTCCATCAGTTCGAAGAACGACTTGCCGTTACGCCGGCCGAACCACCAGGCCGCCAGCATCACGCCGATGAAGCCGCCATGGAAGGCCATGCCGCCCTTCCAGACCTCGAAGATCAGCATCGGATTGGCAATGTAGGCCGGCAGATCGTAGAACAGCACGTAACCCAGGCGCCCGCCGACGATCACCCCCATGGCCAGCCAGAACACCATGTCGGAGAGTTTCTCCTTGGTCCAGGTCGGGTCGAAACGGTTCAGGCGCCGGGAGGCCAGCAGCCACGCACCGCCAATGCCGACCAGGTACATCAGGCCGTACCAGTGGATTTTCAGCGGGCCGATGGCGACGGCCACCGGGTCGATCTGCGGGTAAGGCAGCATTGCGACTCCTTGGTAGAGTAGAAAATTCGGGGCCCGTTCACCCAGGCGGCAAGCGGGCCAGCGGGTCATGATGAAGACCCGCGATTAAGCCAATATTGCGCCCGGTCCGCTGAACCGGGCCTGAGGTTCAGATCAGGAACTTCATCCCGACACAGAACAATAGCCCGGCAAACAGTCGCTTGAGCAGCAACGGCGAAAGCCTGTGCGCCAGTTGCACACCGAAGCGGGCAAAAAACATACTGGTCAGGGCAATGCCGAGCAAGGCCGGCAGATAGATGAAGCCCAGGCTGTGCTCCGGCAGCAACGGGTCATGCCAGCCCAGCAGCATGAAGCTGATGGCGCTGGCCACGGCGATCGGCAGGCCACAGGCCGACGAGGTCGCCACCGCCTGCTGCATCGGCAGGCTGCGCCAGGTCAGGAACGGCACGGTCAGCGAACCGCCACCGATGCCGAAAATCGCCGAAGCCCAGCCGATCACCACACCCGCCAGGCCCAGGCCGGCCTTGCCGGGAATCTCCCGACGACTCTTGGGCTTGAGGTCCAGTGCCATCTGCACGGAGACGATCAGGGCGAAAACGCCGATGATCCTCTGCAGGTTCGGCCCGGCAATCGCCTTGGCCGTCAGTGCCCCGAGTCCCGAGCCGAGCAGGATACCCACGGCCATCCAGGCGAAGATCGGCCAGCGTACCGCGCCCCGCCGATGATGACCGCGAATGGTGTTGATCGACGTGAAAATGATGGTGGCCAGGGAAGTGCCGACCGCCAGGTGCGTCAGGATCGAGCTGTCGAACCCCTGCAGGGTGAAGCTGAACACCAGCACCGGGACGATGATGATCCCGCCACCGACGCCGAACAGCCCGGCCAGTACGCCCGCACAGGCACCCAGCAGCAAATAGAGCAGAAATTCCATGCAACCCCCGAAACAAGTCCGGCATGGTAACGGATGCATGCCGCTCGTCTCTACTGGATGACGAACGGCACCCTGCGTAGAGTGTGGGAAACCACAGAGGGATAACCTGATGTGCCTGATTGTCTTCGCCTGGCGCCCGGGCCATGCCCAGCCGCTGATCGTTGCGGCCAACCGCGACGAGTTCTACGCCCGGCCGAGCCTGCCGCTGGGGCAGTGGCCGGAAAACCCGCAAGTCTACGCCGGACGCGACCTGGAAGCCGGCGGGACCTGGCTGGGCGTCGGCGCCCGGCGGCGCTTCGCCGCGCTGACCAATATCCGTAATCCGCATCAGCCGCCGGCACGCCGCTCACGTGGCGAACTGGTGGCTCGATTTCTCGGCGAAAACACCCCGATTGCCGATTATCTCCAGGATATCGTCGCACGATCACCGGAGTACGCCGGTTTCAACCTGCTGCTGGGCGATGCCGAGGAACTCTGGCACTTCAATTCCCATGAAGGGCAGCCACGTCGACTGCCGGAGGGGATCTACGGCTTGTCGAATGCCGGACTCGACACGCCATGGCCGAAACTGCTGAAGGCCAGGGCGGCACTGGCGCAGGCACTGGAACGGCCCTCGCCGGAAAATCTGCTGGCCCTGCTGGCCGATCCGACCATCGCGCCATTCGTCGAACTGCCGGATACCGGCGTGGGCCTGGCGACCGAGAGCCTGTTGTCGAGCATTTTCATCGCCAGCCCCAGCTACGGCACGCGGGCGAGCACGGCGCTGATCGTTGGGGCTGATGGCACGCGGCATCTGGTCGAACGCAGCTTCGGCCCCCATGGCGGGCATCTGGGCGAGGTGGAGTTGACGGTCTGAGGGGACGCGGAGTATCCCGGGATGCCTGCCCACGCGGAGCGTGGGCAGGATCGGAGCGGGTCGCGGAGTGCGGGGATGATCGAGATGGGTTGCGAAGACTGATCGTTCCCACGCTCCGCGCGGGAATGCCGCCAGTGACGCTCCGCGTCACACCTACCGATGATCAGTGCTTGACCACCGGATTGGCCATCCGCCCCAGCCCGAGGTTCTTCAGGGCCAATTGCAGGGTGCTGTGGATAACTTGCGGGTTGTCGATGGTCATCACCTGGGCCAGCAATTCCTGCGACTTGCTCAGGCTGATCTGGCGCAGCATCCATTTCACCTTCGGCAGGTTGGTGGCGTTCATCGACAGGCTGTCGAAGCCCATCGCCATCAACAGCACCGCCGCCGCCGGATCGCCCGCCATCTCGCCGCAGATGCTCACCGGCTTGCCTTCGGCATGGGCATCGCGCACCACGTTCTGCAGGGCCTGCAGCACCGCCGGGTGCAGGTAATCGTACAGGTCGGCGACCCGTGGGTTGTTGCGGTCGACGGCCAGCAGGTACTGGGTCAGGTCGTTGGAGCCGACCGAGAGGAAATCCACCTGACGCGCCAGTTCGCGGGTCTGGTACACCGCCGCCGGAATCTCGACCATCACCCCCACCGGCGGCATCGGCACGTCAGTGCCTTCGTCGCGCACTTCGCCCCAGGCCCTGTGGATAAGATGCAGTGCTTCTTCCACCTCGTGAGTGCCGGAGATCATCGGCAGCAGGATGCGCAGGTTGTTCAGGCCTTCACTGGCCTTGAGCATGGCCCGGGTCTGCACCAGGAAGATTTCCGGGTGGTCGAGGGTCACGCGAATGCCGCGCCAGCCGAGGAACGGGTTGTCCTCGACGATCGGGAAGTACGACAGCGACTTGTCGCCGCCGACGTCCAGACTGCGCATGGTCACCGGCTGCGGATGGAACGCCGAAAGCTGCTCGCGGTAGATCGCCAGCTGTTCCTTCTCGCTCGGGAAGCGCTGGTTGATCATGAACGGCACTTCGGTGCGGTACAGGCCCACGCCTTCCGCGCCACGCTGTTGCGCGCGGGCGACGTCGGCGAGCAGGCCGGTGTTGACCCACAGCGGCATGCGGTGGCCATCGGTGGTCACGCAAGGCAGTTCGCGCAGGGCATCGAGGCCCTGGGACAGCTGGCGCTCCTCCTCCACCACGCTGACGTACTGCTTGCGCAGCAACTCGCCGGGGTTGGTGAAGACTTCGCCGCGGGCGCCATCGACGATCAGCTCGATGCCATCGACCTTGGAATACGGCAGGTCGACCAGGCCCATCACCGTCGGGATGCCCATGGCCCGGGCCAGGATCGCAACGTGGGAGTTACCCGAACCGAGTACCGACACCAGACCGACCAGGTTGCCCTCCGGCACCTCGCCGAGCATGGTCGCGGTCAGTTCCTCACTGACCAGGATGGTGTTCTTCGGGTAGACCATGTTCTGCTGGCGCTCGGACTGCAGGTAGGCCAGCAGGCGGCGACCCAGGTCCTTGACGTCCGAGGCGCGCTCGCGCAGGTAGTCGTCATCCATCAGTTCGAAGCGGTTGACGTGATCGGTGACCACCTGGCGCAAGGCGCCCTGGGCCCACTGGCCCGTCTTGATGACGTTGGTGACTTCGCTGCCCAGCGAGGCATCGTCGAGCATCATCAGGTAGACGTCGAACAACGCCCGTTCTTCCGGCCGCAACTGGGTGGCCAGCTTGGCCGACAGGGTGCGCATGTCGTTGCGCACGCCCTCGATGGCCGTCTTGAACAGCGCCAGCTCGGCGTCGATATCGGTGATGGCCTTGTCCGGCACCACGTCCAGGTCAGCTGGCGGCAACATGACCACCGCGGTACCGACCGCCGCGCCAGGCGAACCCGGTACGCCGACGAACTTGGTTTCCTGGATGCCCTTGCCTTCACGGCCCAGGCCACGGATGGAGCCGGTCGCCTCGGCATGGGCGATAACCCCGGCCAGCTGGGCGCTCATGGTCACCAGGAAGGCTTCTTCGCCCTCGTCGAACTGGCGACGCTCCTTCTGCTGAATGACCAACACGCCGACGACGCGACGGTGGTGGATGATCGGCGCGCCGAGGAATGACGCGTAACGCTCCTCGCCGGTCTCGGCGAAGTAGCGATAGCGTGGGTGATCGGCGGCATTTTCGAGGTTCAGCGGTTCCTCGCGCGTGCCGACCAGGCCGACCAGGCCCTCGTTCGGCGCCATGCTGACCTTGCCGATGGAGCGTTTGTTCAGGCCTTCGGTGGCCATCAGTACGAAGCGATTGGTCTCGGGGTCGAGCAAGTAGACCGAGCAGACCTGGCTGCCCATGGCCTCTTTGACGCGCAAGACAATAATCCCCAACGCCGTCTTGAGATCCTTGGCGGAGTTAACTTCCTGGACGATCTTGCGCAGCGTATTGAGCATGGCTCGGGGTCGAACTCCGTGTCAGTCGCGCGTTAAAAGGCGCGGGGCAAGCTCTTTGAGCGCGCGACGATAAACCTCGCGCTTGAATGTCACCACCTGGCCCAACGGGTACCAATAGCTGACCCAGCGCCAGCCATCGAACTCCGGTTTACCGGTCAGATCCATCCGCACCCGCTGCTCGTTGGACAGCAGGCGCAGGAGAAACCATTTCTGCTTCTGGCCGATGCACAGCGGTTGGCTGTGGGTACGCACCAGACGTTGCGGCAAACGATAGCGCAACCAGCCCCGGGTACAGGCCAGAATTTGCACATCCTCTCGTTCCAGGCCGACTTCTTCGTTCAATTCGCGGTACAAGGCCTCTTCAGGCGTCTCGTCAGGATTGATCCCACCTTGCGGAAACTGCCATGCATCTTGATTGATGCGCCGGGCCCATAAGACCTGACCAGCATCATTCGTCAGAATTATCCCGACATTAGGACGGAAACCATCGGGGTCGATCACGGCAACCACCTCGTAAACGCATGTCATCGCATTGTTCCACAAAGGTTGTGAAAGCAGCAACGCACCGCCATACCTTATGTGCACTCTTGTGAAAAGACCGTATTCTGATCGCCTTTTTACAGGCTTTTCAGCGAGTAACTGCAATGCGTCTGGCTTTATTCGACTTGGACAACACACTTTTGGGCGGCGACAGCGACCACGCCTGGGGCGATTACCTGTGCGAACGGGGCATTCTCGACCCGGTGGCCTACAAAACCCGCAACGACGAGTTCTATCAGGACTACCTGGCCGGCAAGCTGGACAACGCCGAGTACCTGAACTTCTGCCTGGAAATTCTCGGTCGCACCGAGAGGGCGCAACTGGATGAATGGCACCGCGACTACATGCGCGACTGCATCGAGCCGATCGTCCTGCCCAAGGCCCTGGAACTGCTGGCCCGGCATCGCGATGCCGGCGACAAGCTGGTCATCATCACCGCGACCAACCGTTTCGTGACCGGACCGATTGCCGCACGCCTGGGCGTCGAGACCCTGATCGCCACCGAGTGTGAAATGATCGACGGCCGCTACACCGGGCGCAGCACCGACGTGCCGTGCTTTCGCGAAGGCAAGGTGACGCGCCTGAACCGCTGGCTGGAAGAGACCGGGCACAGCCTGCAGGACAGCTACTTCTACAGCGATTCGATGAACGATCTGCCATTGCTGGAGCAGGTGAGCAATCCGGTGGCGGTGGACCCGGACCCGAACCTGCGGGCCGAGGCCGAGCGGCGTGGCTGGCCAGTGATCAGCCTGCGCGGCTGACCCCCTGGAGCCAGGCAAGACCTGGCGGCCTCTTCGCGGGCAAGCCCTGCTCCTACAGGACCGTGTCGTACACAAGAGCCCAGTACGCCTCGAATCTGTAGGAGCAGGGCTTGCCCGCGAAGAGGCCCACAAGAGCACCACAAGATGCTCAGACCGGCTTGGCCACCATCAGGTAGAAAATCGCCATGAACGCCAGGAACGCCGGCCAACCCAGCGCAAACCACCAGCGCATGTATGTCTGCGCCTTCAGCGGCATTGGCGCCCCCTCTCGCAGTGCCTGATCGGCCATCCTGTGCACGCGGATCTGCAGCCACACCACCGGCAACCAGCAGATCCCCGCCAGCACGAACAAGCCCATGCTCCACAGCAGCCAGCCCTGGGTCAGCGGCCAGCCCGCCAGGTACGCCAGCCCCAGGCCGCTCAACGGCTGGAACACCGCCGTGGTGGTGGTAAAGGCCCAATCGGCGAACACCAGATGGCGGAACGTTACGGCGATCACCTCGACCCTGCCGGTACGCCAGGCACGCAAGGCGTAATAGGCGGAGCCGGCGCCGAGGCCGAAGAGAATGGTGGAAGACAGGATATGCAGGGTCTTGAGTATCAGGTAGGCGCTCATCGACGCGGTTCAGTCCATAACAGCCAAAGAGTCGCGACCATCAGCACCAGGTTCTTGGCGACGGCAGCGTAGGGGTCAAACCAGTAGTGCGGCAGCACCAGGGTGATGATCAGGGTGTAGCCGGCCATCAGCAGCAACTGGGCCTGCAACGCCCGGCGGCGCCAGCGCCGCAGCAGCATGCCCAACCCGAGCAGGGCATCGCACAACGAACCGAGCCACACGGCGAAACGCGCAGCCTCGCCCGTCACGCCGGATTCGGCCATGATCCGCAGGCTCCAGTCGTAACCCGGCCCCAGACAGACCGCGGCCGTGCCGAACCAGATCAGCAGCATCACCGCCAGCATCAGTGGGCGCAGGGCCGCCTGGACGCTTTGCGCGGCGTTCGGCCAGTCGACCAGATGGGTCGCCAACGGCGCCGCCCGGTAGCCGCACAGCGCCCCCAGCAATTCGGGATCGGCGACATTGTCGCGCCGGGCCATGCGCAGGCACTGGCGATTCCACGCCAGCCAACCCAGGCGCTCGCCACACCAGGCACCTGCCGTCGCCAGCCATGAGGGGATTCTCAGGTAACGTGCCGGCGCCCAGCCCTGGGCCGCGCGCAGGTGATCAAGCAGTTGCGCCACGGTCAAGGCTTGCGGCCCGACCAACGGCAGCACCCGCGAGGAAGACGGCCAGTGCCGCAACAACGCCAGCACCGCACCGGACAAGTCATCGATATGCACCGGCTGCAAGCGGGCCTCAAGATCGAGCAGGGGAATCAGCGGCCAGGGCGACAGGCGCGTCAACCAGCCACTGCTCGTCCCGCCCGCGCCCACCAGCAACGACGGCCGCAACACCACAGCGGATACGCCCAGTTCCATCAGGTGGGCATCGGCTGCCGCCTTGCTGGCCAGGAAAGGCACGTCCGGCTGCTCGCCGGCGCCCAACGCGGAAATATGCAGGACCCGCAGCCCCCGCGCCGCCGCCAGGTCGAACAGCGCCCGCGTGCCGCGATCCTGGGTGCGCTGCAAGGCTTGGCGATCGACACTCATCAGGCCCGCCGCGTTGATCAGCAGATCGAGGCCCGGGGGGATCACGAAGTGCTGGGGATCGCTGGCCAGCAGATCCAGATCGAGAACCTGCCACTCGACTTCGGACAAATCCCGGGAATGGCGACGCCGGCTGGTAGCGATCACCTCATGACCGTTGGCGGTCAGCGCGGCAAGCAGGTGGCGACCCACGAAACCCGTGGCCCCCACCAGAAGAACTTTCATGACGATCCCTGGCGGACTAAACCGGTTTGGCGTCCATCAGGGCAGCGATCCCGACGAAACACAGCGTACTGAAGATCGCCAGCGTCAGCGTGAATTTCCAACGGCCGCCCGCCTCGCCCCGGCGCAGGCGATTGAGCCGCACCACGAGCCAGGCCCAGGCCAGGCAACCGAAAGTGTAGAGCACGCTGGAGCCGAGCAGCCAGGTCTGGCCCAGCGGGAAACCACCCAGGTGCACCAGCCACCAGCCGCTGACCGGCTGCACCACCAGGCACAGGGCCATCAGCCACCAGGCCAGTACCCAGGGCATCTTCAGGATCCGCCCCGGGATTGCCAGGTCGCCGGCCCGGCGCCCGCGCCAGAACCAGAGGGCCACGGCCAGCATGCTGCCCAGAAGCAGCACCGTAACCGTGCTGTGCAGCACTTTCAGGGCGGTGAAGGTTTCCATCTCGCTCTTTTTCCTTGGTGGTTGCCCATCAGCGTAGCAGTCATCCGCCCCGTTTCAGCCCAGAAACAGGCGATAGGCCGGGTTGTCGCTTTCATCCCAGTACGGGTAGCCGATTTCCGCCAACGCGGCGGGAACCAGGTGCCGCTCCTCGCTCGGCACCTGCAGGCCGGCAACCACCCGTCCATCGGCCGCGCCATGGTTGCGATAGTGGAACATCGAGATATTCCAGCGCCCGCCGAGCTTGTTGAGGAAGTTGAACAGCGCCCCGGACGCTCCGGGAACTCGAAGCGCAACACCATTTCGTCGCTGACCCGTGCCGCATGGCCGCCCACCATGTGGCGGATATGCAGCTTGGCCAGTTCGTTGTCGGTCATGTCCAGCACCGGGAAACCCTGGCTGGTCAGGCTTTCGATCAGCACATTGCGCGGGTCGCTGTCGGGGTGAGTCTGCACGCCGACGAAGATGTGCGCTTCGCTGCCGGTGTGGTAGCGATAGTTGAATTCGGTGATCTGGCGCTTGCCGATGGCCTCGCAGAACGCCTTGAAGCTGCCCGGCTGCTCGGGAATGGTCACGGCGATGATCGCCTCGCGGCCTTCACCCAGCTCGGCGCGCTCGGCGACATGGCGCAGGCGGTCGAAGTTGACGTTGGCGCCGGAGTCGATGGCCACCAGGGTCTGCCTGCTGACCTTGCGCTGCTCGACGTACTTCTTGATCCCGGCGGCGCCCAGCGCGCCGGCCGGCTCGGTGATCGAACGGGTATCGTCGTAGATGTCCTTGATCGCCGCACAGATCTCGTCGGTGCTGACGGTGATCACCTCATCGACATGGTCCTTGCAGATATCGAAGGTGTGCTGGCCGATCTGGGCCACGGCGACGCCGTCGGCGAAGATCCCCACCGAAGGCAGCACCACCCGTTCACCGGCGGCCATGGCCTGTTGCAGGCAGTTGGAGTCGTCCGGTTCGACACCGATCACCTTGATCTCCGGGCGCAGGTACTTCACGTAGGCCGCGATCCCGGCGATCAGCCCGCCACCACCGACCGGCACGAAGATCGCGTCCAACTGCCCGGGGTGCTGGCGCAGGATTTCCATTGCCACGGTGCCCTGCCCGGCAATGGTGTGGGGATCGTCGTAGGGGTGAATGTAGACGTAGCCCTTTTCCTCGACCAGTTTCAACGAGTAGGCCAGTGCTTCCGGGAAGGAGTCGCCATGCAACACCACCTTGCCGCCACGGGAACGCACGCCCTCGACCTTGATTTCCGGCGTGGTCTTGGGCATCACGATCGTCGCCTTGACCCCCAGCACCTTGGCCGCCAGGGCCAGACCCTGGGCATGGTTGCCCGCTGACGCGGTGACCACGCCACGGGCGCGCTCGGCATCGCTGAGCTGGGTCAGCTTGTTGTAGGCGCCGCGAATCTTGAAGGAAAACACCGGCTGCAGGTCCTCGCGCTTGAGCAGGACCTGGTTGCCCAGCCGCTCGGAAAGCTGGCGGGCGCTCTGCAACGGGGTTTCCACGGCGACGTCGTAGACGCGCGAGGTGAGGATCTTCTTGACGTACTGTTCGAGCATCGGAAAGCATCACTGGCGGGTTGGGCAGGGACCGAGGAGTCTAACCCAGCGCTCGCGGCAACGACCACAGGGTTCCTGAGGTTTTGATCGCCCCTTTTGCCGGCCCGACGCTTATAATGCCGGCCTTTCGCTCACACCTTGCCCGCTTCCGGAGCCCGCATGACCCAGGATCAACTCAAACAGGCGGTGGCCCAGGCCGCTGTCGACTTCATCCTTCCCAAGCTCGATGAGAAAAGCATCGTCGGCGTGGGCACCGGCTCCACCGCCAACTGCTTCATCGACGCCCTGGCCAGGCACAAGAGCGCCTTCGATGGCGCGGTCGCCAGCTCCGAGGCCACTGCGGCACGACTCAAGGGCCATGGCATTCCGGTGTACGAACTCAATACCGTCAGCGACCTGGAGTTCTACATCGACGGCGCCGATGAAAGCGACGCGCACCTGAACCTGATCAAGGGCGGCGGCGCGGCCCTGACCCGCGAGAAAATCGTCGCGGCCGTGGCCAAGACCTTCATCTGCATCGCCGACGGCAGCAAGCTGGTGCCGGTGCTCGGCGCGTTCCCGCTGCCGGTGGAAGTGATCCCGATGGCCCGCAGCCATGTGGCGCGCCAGTTGGTGAAACTCGGCGGCGACCCGGTGTATCGCGAAGGTGTGGTGACCGATAACGGCAACATCATCCTCGATGTGCACAACCTGCAGATCACCAACCCGGTGGAGCTGGAAACGCAGATCAACGCGATCGTCGGCGTGGTCACCAACGGCCTGTTCGCGGCGCGCCCGGCGGACCTGCTGCTGCTGGGCACCCATGAAGGCGTAAAGACGCTCAAGGCCTGAGTTGGCCGGAGCAGACGCGCAGCCCGGGCTGCGCGTCATCGTTCATCGCCAGCAAGCCCGGGGTTTACTCTGTAGTGCGCTTGAAGACGTAGAACAGATTCGGCTCGCTGATCAGGTACAGCGTCCCCTCATCATCCATGGCAATGCCTTCGGCCTGGGGCACGCTGGCGCCGAGCCCCTGCTGGCCCTTGAGCAACGACAGGCTGCCGACTGGACGCCCATCGACATCGAGCTCCAATACCAGCCGCGACTCATCGGAGAGCGCCAGCAGATGCCCGCTGCGCTCGTCGAACTGCAGGCTGGAAAGATCACGCACGAAAAGTCGGGCGTCGCGGCGAGGATTGCTGGCCACATGCACGGCGGATGATTGCGCAGGTTCAGGGTAGGGAAAACCATGGATCTCGTAGATCAGCAGGGGATCGCGCTCCTTGGCCACGAACAGTCGCCTGCCGACCGAGTCGTAGGCCAGCCCCTCGAAGCCCTTGTTCCCCGGCAGATTCACACCGAGGGTCAGTTGCTCGGCGTCGGCCGCATCGAGAAACCGCGTGCCGTCACCCAGGCGAACCTTGATCAGCCGCTGGCCGCGCTCATCGGTGATGACGTAGGTATCGGCGCTGATGAATTCGATGGCCTCGGGATCACCGAAGCCACGCAACGGAATACGCCGCAGGATACGCCCATCGAGCGACAGCTCGATCAATTCGGCATTCTTGTTGGTCACGGTGAACAGGCTTTTTCTGACGGGGTCGAAGGTCAGGGCAGAGACATCATCCTCCAACCCGTCGATCGCCTGCGCCTCGATGACCACACGGTAATCCGCCAGGCCGATGCTTGCCTCGCTCGGTTGCCACCAGGCATGCCAGTTGAACCAGGCCCGCTCGAACAGCCGATAATGCTGGCCGACGAGCCCCATCAATAGCAGAGCACAGAGACCGACCCACGGGATCAGGGAGTTCAGGCGCAAAGTCTGATACATATGTGCAAGCTCGAAGACAGGACCGGTGACGAATTAACCACGACGGCATGAATTCAAGCTTAATCCTGCGGCACCACGCTTGCCCCAGGCGCTTGCTGCGCTGAGACCTACTGCTTCTCGAAACGGTAGAACAGGTTCGGCTCGCTGACCACGTACACGACCCCTTCCTCGTCAATGGTCACGCCCTCGGCACGCGGAATGGTGTGTTTCAAACCGTTGAAACCACCGAGCAGGGTCATGAAACTGACCTGGTTGCCCTTCTCATCCAACTCCAGCACCAGATGCGACTCCGCCGACAACACCAGCGTATGCTGGGTGCGCGGGTCGATCGCCAACGCTGAAAGATTGCGCACATCCAGCTGGTCGCCAGCCAATCTGCGCTTCTCGCCCAGAAACCGGGTACCGTCGCTTTGCAGGCCGAACAGCGCCGGTGGGCGCTCTTCGCCGAGCAGGATCTGCTGGTTGCGGGCATCCCAGACCACCGCCTCGAACGCCTTGTTCTGATCCTTCGAGGGACCGAGGTCGTACTGCGGAAAGTCCTTGATATTCAGCTCACGGGTATTCGCATCCACAGTGACGATGGTCAGGAGATGCATGCGCTCATCGACGATCGCCATCCTGTCGCCTTCCAGCACCGTGACGGCCTCGGGATTGTTCCAGCCGACCAGGGGAATCTTGCGCAACACGTCGCCCTGCAGGGTCAGCTCGGCGAGGAACGGGTTCTTGCCCATCACCGCGAACAGGGTTTTGGTCCGCGGGCTGTAGCTGACGTCAGAGGCCTCGTCCTTCTCCATGCCCGCCAGGGGCTTGGCGTCGATCACCGCCCGGTAGCCGGGCAGCCAGACGCTCTGCTGGCGCTCGGCAGGGGTTTCGAAACGCTCCTTGAGCCACAGCAGGCCGCGATCGTCCCAGTGCATGAACCTGGACAACCCTACCCCGATCACCAGCGCCGCCAGCAGCAGCCAGTAATACCAGCGTCGGGCGAAACGGGAGCGAACAGCGGTAGACGGAGAGGAAAAGGTTTGACCACTCATGCGAAGGCACTTTCCTGATCTTTATGGCATTCAGACAAACACTCTAGGCAAGGCCCAGCGCCAGATCGGGAAATTATCCAGACGGAATGTGAAAAAAACGGCAAAAGCCGGGAAGTCACGCAGATGGAAACAGGGGGGAAGATGCCCTCTTCGCAGCAACCTGACGCGAAGAGGGCTACGGCCAGGTCTCAGCGAACGCAGCTTTCGAACCGGCTGACGCCCGGCAATTCCAGCACCAGTTCGTCACCGACGTTCAGCGGTCCCACGCCTACCGGCGTACCGGTCAGAATCACGTCACCGGCCTGCAGCGAGAAACACGCGGCCATGTGCTGGATCATCGGCACGATGGGGTTGAGCATGTCGCTGCTGATCCCGTCCTGGCGGACCTCGCCATTGATGGTCAGGCGAATGCCGATACGGGTCAGGTCGGGGAAAGTGCTGCCGACCACGAATGGAGCGAGCACCGCCGCGCCGTCGAACGACTTGGCGATTTCCCAGGGCAGGCCCTTGGCTTTGAGTTCCGCCTGCTTGTCGCGCAGGGTCAGGTCCAGCGCCGGGGCGAAGCCGGAAATCGCATCGAGCACCTCTTCCCGGCTCGGCTTGGTCGACAACGGCTTGCCGATCAATACGGCGATTTCCGCTTCGTAATGCACCGAACCCCGGTCGACCGGAATCTTGAAACCGTTCTCGATCGACACCACGCAACTGCCCGGCTTGATGAACAGCAAAGGTTCGGTAGGCACCGGGTTATCCAGTTCCTTGGCGTGTTCGGCGTAGTTGCGGCCGATGCAGACCACCTTGCCCAGCGGGAAGTGAATGGGGGTACCGTCGACATACTGGTGCTGATAGCTCATTGAGCGTCTCCTGGTCTGCTTGTCATCGTGACGCGGGGTTCAAACCGCGAAGATCTTGCCCGGGTTCATGATCCCGTTCGGGTCGAACACCGCCTTGATCGCCTTCATGTATTCGATTTCGGCCGGGGAGCGGCTGTAGGCGAGATAGTCACGCTTGGTCATGCCCACGCCGTGTTCGGCGGAAATCGAGCCGTTGTACTTCTCGACGATCTCGAACACCCACTTGTTGACCGTGGCGCACTTGGCGAAGAACTC
Organism: Pseudomonas sp. Tof1; assembly: GCF_055390395.1. Lineage (NCBI taxonomy): Bacteria > Pseudomonadati > Pseudomonadota > Gammaproteobacteria > Pseudomonadales > Pseudomonadaceae > Pseudomonas > Pseudomonas sp. Tof1. The sequence continues at coordinate 6,618,251 of NZ_AP024344.1, forward strand.
GTCCTTGCTCAGGCTGTCCGGCTTGAGGATGTTCAGGTGCAGGTTGCCATCGCCGATGTGGCCGTACCAGACGACTTCGAAATCCGGGTAGTGTTCACGGACGATCGTGTCGATTTCCTGGAGGAACGCCGGAACTTTCGACACCGTGACCGAAATGTCGTTCTTGTACGGCGTCCAGTGGGAAATGGTCTCGGAGATGTATTCGCGCAGTTTCCACAGGTTCTGCAACTGGGTTTCGCTCTGGCTCATCACACCATCGAGCACCCAGCCCTGCCCGACGCAATGCTCGAAGGTCTCCAGGGCGAGGTTGGCCACCTCCTCGGTGGTCGCCTCGAACTCCAGCAGCGCGTAGAACGGACACTCGGTTTCGAACGGCGCCGGCACGTCGCCACGGCCGAGGATCCTGGCCAACGCCTTGTCGGAGAAGAATTCGAAGGCGGTCAGGTCCAGTTTGCCCTGGAACGCGTGCAATACCGGCATGATCGAGTCGAAATCGGGCGTGCCGAGCACCATGCAGGTCAGGTTCTTCGGCGCACGGTCCAGGCGCATGGTGGCCTCGACCACGAAGCCCAGGGTGCCCTCGGCACCGATGAACAGTTGGCGCAGATCATAGCCGGTGGCGTTCTTGATCAGATCCTTGTTCAGCTCCAGCAGGTCGCCCTTGCCGGTGACGACCTTCAGGCCGGCTACCCAGTTGCGGGTCATGCCGTAGCGAATCACCTTGATTCCGCCAGCATTGGTGCCGATATTGCCGCCAATCTGGCTGGAACCCGCCGAGGCGAAATCCACCGGGTAGTACAACCCATGTTCCTCGGCGCGGTTCTGCAACTGCTCGGTGACCACCCCCGGCTCGCACACGGCGGTGCGGTCGGTGAGGTTGATGTCGAGAATCCGGTTCATGTAGTCGAACGACACCACCACCTCGCCATTGGCCGCGACGGCGGCGGCGGACAGGCCGGTACGGCCACCGGATGGCACCAGTGCGACCTGGTGGCGGTTGGCCCAGCGCACGATGGCCTGGACCTGCTCGATGGTCCTGGGAAACACGACAGCGCTGGGCGCAGGGGCGAAATGTTTGGTCCAGTCCTTCCCGTAGGCATTCAGGGAGTCGGCGTCGGTCAGGACCTTGCCGGGTTCAACCAGGGTTTTCAGTTCATCAATCAGGACGGCATCGGTCATCGACAGAACTCTCAAACATTTCATGGTCACCCTGAGAACGCTTCACGTCGCAGAATGAGTGTTTGCGGGTCGCATATGCTAGCATACGCCCCCCGCAGAAGCGTGCTATGAGGCCGACCTGCGGAGCCGGCGAATACGCCGTGAGGTCAGCTCCAGCTGTCCATTTTCCTGCCATTTTTCTCCGGGACACAGGTTTACGCAGATGAGCAAGACTTCTCTCGATAAGAGCAAGATCAAGTTCCTTCTTCTCGAAGGCGTCCACCAATCCGCAGTCGACGTCCTCAAGGCCGCCGGGTACGTCAACATCGAGTACCACACCAAATCCCTGCCGGACGCCGAACTGAAGGAAAAGATCGCCGATGCCCACTTCATCGGCATCCGCTCGCGCACCCAACTGACTGAGGAAATCTTCGATCACGCGAAGAAACTCGTCGCCGTGGGCTGCTTCTGTATCGGTACCAACCAGGTCGACCTCGACGCGGCTCGCGAGCGCGGCATCGCCGTATTCAACGCCCCGTACTCCAACACCCGCTCCGTTGCCGAGCTGGTGCTGGCCGAAGCGATCCTGCTGCTGCGCGGCATTCCCGAGAAGAACGCTTCCTGCCACCGGGGTGGCTGGATCAAGAGCGCGGCCAACTCCTTCGAGATCCGCGGCAAGAAACTGGGGATCATCGGCTACGGCTCGATCGGTACGCAGTTGTCGGTCCTGGCCGAAGGCCTGGGCATGCAGGTGTTCTTCTACGACACCCTGACCAAGCTGCCACTGGGCAATGCGACCCAGGTGTCCAGCCTGCACGAACTGCTGGGCATGTCCGACATCGTCACCCTGCACGTTCCGGAAACCGCCGAGACCCAGTGGATGATCGGCGAGAAGGAAATCCGTGCGATCAAGAAGGGCGGCATCCTGATCAACGCCGCCCGCGGTACCGTGGTCGAGTTGGACGCCCTGGCGGACGCGATCAAGGACCAGCACCTGATCGGCGCGGCCATCGACGTGTTCCCGGTGGAGCCACGCTCCAACGACGACATCTTCGAAAGCCCGCTGCGTGGCCTGGACAACGTGATCCTGACCCCGCACATCGGTGGTTCCACCGCCGAAGCCCAGGCCAACATCGGCCTGGAAGTGGCGGAGAAGCTGGTCAAGTACAGCGACAACGGTACCTCGGTGTCGTCGGTCAACTTCCCGGAAGTGGCCCTGCCGGCTCACCCGGGCAAACACCGCCTGCTGCACATCCACCAGAACATTCCGGGCGTGATGAGCGAGATCAACAAGGTCTTCGCCGAAAACGGCATCAACATTTCCGGTCAGTTCCTGCAGACCAACGAGAAGGTCGGCTACGTGGTGATCGACGTCGACGCCGAGTACTCGGACCTGGCTCAAGAGAAGCTGCAGCACGTCAACGGCACCATCCGTTCCCGCGTACTGTTCTAAGCTCCCGGCGCTGAACGAAAAAGGGAGGCCTTCGCAGGCCTCCCTTTTTCATTTGCGCGACCGCTTACTTCACATTGACGGTGATGACCTTCGAGGCCACCGTCGGCTCGAACTGCATGTGGATCTTGTCGCCCGCTACCAGTTGCAGGGTGTGCTTGCCCGGGGCCAGGGTCAGCTGGGTTTCGGTCTGGGCCTTGCCGTAGTGGATCACCTGCTCGGTCGCCGGAATCGGCAGGCTCGGGTCAGGCAGCTCCTTCTGGTCGACCAGCAGGTGATGGTGGCCGGAGTTCGGGGTGGCATCACCGGCCGGCTTGAGCTCCAGGCCCTTCATGCCAAACTTGACGGTGAAGGTCTTGTCGACCGTGGCGCCGTCCTTCGGCGAGACGATCTCCACCTCGGCGCCCTTGGGCGCTGGCGTGCGCGGAATGCCATCCGCGGCGACGGCGAGGAAGCTGGAACCCAGCAAGGCAGTGGCTAAAGCTACACGAGACACTAAGGTTTTCATTAACTTCTCCGGTTTTTCCACAAAATGTGGCGGGTGATGACAACTTCACGACAAATCGTTGTCCAAACTTGCCCACAAACATAAAGCAAAGCGGGTGGCGGTTGCGCATCGCCCGCTCGATTTCATCTTAGGAGTGACCATGCGTTTGCTGCCTGGCCTGTTGCTGTTACTGCCCCTCGCAAGCCCCTTCGCCCAGGCCGAACTGATCGACGACGTCAATGACCGGGGCGAACTGCGCATTGCCCTGGAGGGCGACATGCGCCCCTTCGGCTTCAAGGATGACGGGCACCTGACCGGCTTCGAAGTCGAACTGGGCGAGCTGCTGGCCCGGGAACTCGAGGTCAATCCGTCCTTCATCACCACCGACTCCGCCGATCTGCTGCAGGGCGTGGAAAGCGGCAAGTACGACATTGCCATCAATCACATAGCACTGACCCCGGAACTCAAGGAACGTTTCGACTTCAGCGAACCCTACAGCTACACCAGCGCCCAGTTGATCGTGCGCAAGGAAGAGCAACGACCGCTCAGCACTCTGGAAGCGCTCAGAGGGGGTGCTTTGGGTGTAGCTCAAGGTAGCCAGTTCGTCGACCAGGCGCGTACGGTCGAAGGCGTCGACCTGCGCAGTTATCCGAATGCCCAGCAGCCGCTCAAGGATGTGGCCGACAAGCAGATCGACGCCGCCATCAGCGATCGTCTGCTGATCCCCTTCGCCATTCGTGACAGCCATCTGCCGGTCAAGGAAGGCGCGCCCGTGGGGCCGACCGTGACCCTGGCCATCCCGTTCCAGAAGGGCAACCCGGCGTTTCAGGCGAGCCTGAACCTGGCCCTGCAGCGGATCAAAGCCGACGGAAGGCTGATGGCGTTGTCGGAGAAATGGTTCGGCATGGATGCGAGCGAGCCGCCCAAGCCTTGAGGGCCAGGCTCAGCAGGCGCCCAGCAGCGCCAGGGCGGCAGCGGCTTCGGGAAGTTCCAGTTCGCTGAACACCTGGACGCCGGCCTGCCTGAGCAAGGCCGCAGTCACGCCCTCGCCGGCGACCTTCACGCCACTGAAGGTGCCGTCGTAGGTCTGCAGATTGCCGCAGGACGGGCTGTTGGCCTTGAGCACGGCAATCCGTATGGCGTGGCGCCGCACCAGTTCAAGCGCCTGTCGGGCCCCGTCGATGAACGCCTGGCTGACATCCGCGCCGTCATGGGTCACGACCCGGACAATCCCCTCCAGCACTTGCCCACCCTGGCCGCCGGGAATCTCCGCCGCTGCCCGTGGGGTCGGCAGGCCGCCGGCCACTTCCGGGCACAGCGCAACCACCCGGCCTTCGTCCTGCCAGGCGGCCAGTTGCGCGTAGGGGCCGCTGGCACCGCCGTCATAACGCACCCGATGCCCGAGCAGGCAGCGACTGACCAGGATCTTGTGCGGCATCAGAACGGCTCGTCGCCGCGTCGGCGGAACCAGCCGGTCAGCGACAGGCGCTCGCGGGTCGCCGGCAGGACTTCGTGGGGGACATCGCCGGAGAGGAACACGATCAGGCAACCAGCGGTCGGCAGTACGTCACGCTCCACCTCATCGGCCAGGTACATGCGCAACTGGCCGCCCTCTTCCGGCAGCCACGTATCGTTCAGGTAGAGCACCGCCGACACCGAACGCCGGTCATCGTCACGAAAACGGTCCAGGTGCCGGCGGTAGAAGGCCCCGGCCGGGTACAACGCGAAATGGCACTCGAAATCCTCGAGCCCGAGGTACAAGCCACGGTTCAGCGCCTCGCGCAGGCTGTTCATCAGTTCCAGGTAGCGGTCGCAGGACTCGGCCTGGCCCGGTTCGAGCCACTGGATGTGATCGCCACGGATGCCCTCGCGCACCTGCTGCGCCGCACCCCGCCCCACACCCGCCGGCGCCAGTTCCCCGTCTGCCGCACGTTTACGGCACTCGGTAGCCAGCTCGCGAGTCAGATCGGCAGGCAGGAACAGTTCCTGTTGCGACCAGCCGCGCTCGGCCAGGTCGTCGACAATGGATAACAGCAACGGATGATCAGAAGGTATTTGCATGGCGCGCATAGTATCCGTACGTCCAGGAATCCGACAGAGCCGCCGGACATGACAATACGAATTCTCGACAAGTCCGGCGCTCGCCGGGAGAATAGTCGGCTGTAGACAGGAGTCCCTATGCGCCGTTTGCTTTTTTCGCTATTGATGTTCTGCACCATGCCCGCCTGGGCAGACAGCCACGACCAGTTGTACAAGGTCGCCGGTTGGCCAGAACAGCGCGCGCATTTCAGCGATGCCCTGGGCGCCGCCCAGCAGAAATACCGCAACAGCCTGCCACCGGCGGTCTACCAGGCCCTGGTCAATAACAGCAACCAGCGCTTCGCCCCCCAGGCCATGGACCAGCGGGCCGAAGCCCAATTGCGCCAAAACCTGGCCAACCCGGCCCCGGCGCTGAAGTTCTTCCAGTCACCGCTGGGGCGCAAGATCGTCGCCGCCGAACTGCTCGCCACCCGCCGCGACCAACTGGCGAAGAACGCCCAGGGCCTGCCGCATATCGAAGCCAGCGCGACGCGCCGACTGCTGATCAACCACCTGGCCAACGCCCTGCCGGCCCGCGAAGCCGGTGCCGAGGTCAGCCTGGCCATCGCCGGTGTCGCCGCCGACAGCCTCAGTTCGATGATCCCCGGTCTGCTCGGTGCCGGTACCGCCCAGGGCCTGCTCAACGGCCAACGCGAGCGCCTGATGCAGCAGATCGGCAACGACCTGGAAAACACCCTGCTCTACGTCTATCGCGACCTGTCCGATCCGGAACTGGAAGAGTTCTCGAACTTTGCCGAGTCGCCCGAGGGCCGGACCTACTACAAGGCCGCCCTGGCAGCGATCCGCGCCAGCCTGGCGGTGGGGCAGGATCTGGCGCCGGCACAGCCAGGGAACTGAAGATCGACCCCAGTGACCTGTACGAAAATCGACCACCGGGCGTAACCTGAAAGCCCTGGCGCCATCCATGCAGTAGGTTCGCCTCCCTTCAGGAGACTACTCATGCACAGGATCAACCTCGCTACCGCCGCCGATATCGAAGGCATCACCCAACTGCTCCAGGCCAATTCACCTTCCCGGGGTGGATCACTGACCGGAGAGTTTCCGCTCGAAAAAGTCAGGCAAATGGCCCTCGGCAACGCTCCGGTAGTGGTCGCCTGCCGCGACGACCAGGTCGTTGGCGTACTGTTCAGCGCGGCAAAAGACACCCAACCGGCGCCACCCTCGATCCAGGCCATGCTGGCGGCCTGGCCCGGCAGCCCCGACGCCTACGTCTATGGCCCGGCCTGCATCGCCGCCACGGAACGCGGCCAGGGCCTGCTGGCGCAGCTCTATGCGCAACTCCAACGCCATTACCGGGGGCGCGAGGCGATTCTCTTCATTCGGCGGGACAACGAAGCCTCACTACGCGCCCATGCGCGCCTGGGCATGCACGAAGTCGCCGGCTTCACGCTGGACGGTGATGAGTACGCAGTGCTCAGCGACAGCTCACGCTGACACTCCCAAAGCACGCCAGATGCTCCACGCCCATTCGTTGCATTCGGCAACCGGAAACGAACAACGCGCCGGAGATGGCGCGTTGTCGAGACTGGACCGGCTGAAGACTCAGCGATTTTTCACCCGCTCGATCGCCGTGTCATACACCGGATTGGCCTTCTGTTCCTTGGCCAGTTCGTAGTGACGCAGCGCGTCGGAGAACTGCCCGGCGTTTTCATAGATGCGGGCAATGTTGTAGTAGGAACTGGCGCGAACGGTGTTGGCCGAGTTGCCGGATGCCAGCGCGACCGCCTTGCGGTTGGCCCAGATGGCTTCGGCGGTATTCCCGGCCTTCTGGTACGCCAGGCCGAGGTTGCTGTAGGCTTGGCCGAAGCTGTTGTTCAGGTCGATAGCCTGGCGGAACAGCGCGATCGACTGTTCCAGGTCACCGGCCTTGTAGGCCGCCTCGCCCTTCACGTTCAATGCTCGCGCATCGGCCTGGGCCGTGGAGCTTACCGCCACTTCGGCAATCGCCACCTTGTCGTCGAGCAGCGGCGAGACTTCGTTCAGCACATTTGCCGGCTCCACCTTCACACCGCTGAAGGTGTTGATGTCCTGGAAGTCGCCGTTGCCGGTCATGCGGAATACGGTCCACAGGTTGCCGCTGCGGTTGGTCGGCACGTAGTAGGTGCGTACCAGGGACTGGCCCATGTAGACGAACACTTTGGCCTGGCTGTTGGACAACTGGCGCGAGCCTGGATTTTCGCTGTTGGTGAAGTCATGTACGGCATAGACGTAGCTCTCGCCGTAGTGCTTCTTCTGCAGGGTGATGGTTTCCGGGCCATAGCTGTCGGTGTCATCCACGTCCAGGTCGGCGTCGTCGCCCTGCTTCTGTTCGAAGTAGATGTTGTTGCCGGGGAAGATCATGTGCGAGTCGAGGTCCGCCGGGGTCTTGCCCCAGGTCAATACCACGCGCAGGCCATCGAGGTTCTGCATCACCGGACTGATGGCATAGGTCATGTCCTTGCACGGGCACTTGACCACCAGGTTGGAGTAACCGGCCTTCTTGATGATCAGCAGGCTGCCGGCATCGTCGGCGAAACCGCTCTGGAGGGTAACCTGGCCCTGGGCGTTGGTCTTGCCGACCACATTCTGCTCGCCGTTGCGCTGCAACAGCACGTCGGCGTCGGCGATCTTCCGGTCCTTGACCACGGCGCTGAGCACTTCGACCGGCAGCGACTCGGCCTGGACCGACCAGGCCAGGGCACACAACGAAAATACCGAAGCCATGCGAAGCAAATGCATACCCAACTCCCTTTAAGCTCAAGACGCGGGTGTCGAATGACCCCCGGAAAATTTGCAGCGGAACATACCGACTTTTTGTACGAAACGTCTAATGTTCAGGTGGAAAATTTTGCTTTTGTGGACCAGTCACTGGAGGCAAAAGGCCATCTTGCCAATCTGATTCGCAACCCCACTCAAAGCCCATGGTAAAGCGCCGACAAGTCGCAGACTCGCCAAGGAAGGTAGCGGCTGATCATGCAAGAAAACCCTGAAGACGGCGGCGTCACTCGTTTCGAACGCCTGCACCTCGAACAGGTTGACGTGGTGTTGGGATCGCACCCGCGCAAGCAGAAGGCCGCACGCAGGTTTCGCAGAAAATCCCACAGCCTGCGGATATTGCTACTGCTGCTGGTGGGCATGCTGGGCTACATGGCCTACAACCGCAGCAACTATCGCCCACCGCAGAGCCCGCCGGCATCCGAACCGCCCCCCGTGGCTGCCGAGCCCTCGGTCCTGCCTGAAGCTACAACAGATGGGGGCTGATCAAAGATGCAAAGCCATAACGTAACTCTTAGGTGACGGCATTGAGCGTGCGCCCTCTAAAACTCAGAATCGGGCCACTTGAGTGTGTCCACACCTTGCGCTGAAAAATTGAATCAAACTGTGCCGACCTGAGTGGGTTGCGACCTGTGCATGACTCAGATGCCCTACCAACTGGCTCGGCGGTAAGGTGACGTCGGCCACGACCCTGTACACTAGGCGCATAAAAAAGGAGCGCCGTGTGACCGATTCGTACTTCCCCCCTTGGTTATCAATGGCGCGTCTGTCGACCTATCACACTTGGAACCGTTCACCTTTGAACTCGACAGCCAACTGGCCAAGAAAAGGCTACGCGTGCACGTAACCTTCTCGAATCATTGCTTCTCCAAAAGCTATGACGCAGCGAGCCATCCAGCGAGCGAACCAATCATCGACGCAGGTAGTGAACGACAACGGACATACTGCCCCACTCGCTATCGGTTATCGCATAGCCTTCCAGCATTAATCTGTGGCTTGGCAGAATCGCCAAAGACAAAGGTTTGGGAAACCGCGACCGAGCGGAACTGGTGCTACTCGATCGTAATTGAGGACCCTTCAGGCCCTTATCATGTGTTTTTTGAAATCCGGCGTGCAGGTAAGGATCGCCGGCAATGGCAGGATTTGCAGTTGGTGGTGGAAAGCGCCTACCACCAAGACGAGGAAAGTGGACCCAGCCTCAAGGGCAGCATGGCCTTTATGTTACTGTGTGGCAAAATATACATGGGTCAGCCAACGGCAACGAAGCGCTAACAGCAGAAACGAAAAAAGGCGCCATAAGCGCCCTTTTCGTATTCGGTAAAGCAGATCCGGACACCACTTCGGCTTTCGCCTCGGTTCGCCTTGCGCGAACACCCTTTCGGGCTAGGGAACGCTCAATCTCATCCGGTCAGTCGTTCCGCAGTTACAGGCATAGTATTCCACTAATAGTGGAATGTCGCAACGATTTGCTAATCATTTTTGAGCATTTCATCTCACGCTAGATAACGAAAAATCACCCATTTCAACGGCTTCACTTGTGAGCCAGTAAACCAGGCAATAAAAAACCGCCCCGAAGGGCGGTTTTTTTCAATCGAAGAGCAAGACCCGATTACAACTGCGGACCAGCCGCCTTGATCGCGTCGCTCACGTCGAACTTCTTGAAGTTCTCGATGAACAGGCCAGCCAGGGCTTTCGCCGCTTCGTCGTAGGCAGCCTTGTCAGCCCAGGTGTTGCGTGGGTTGAGCAGGCCGGTTTCGACGCCTGGGACGGCCAGTGGCACGTCCAGGTTGATGGTGTCCAGGTGCTCGGTCTCGGCACCGACCAGAGCGCCGCTCTGGATCGCCGCGATAACGCCACGGGTGGTCGGGATGTTGAAGCGCTTGCCCACGCCGTAGCCACCGCCGGTCCAGCCGGTGTTGACCAGGTAGACCTTGGAGCCGAAACCACGGATGCGCTTGATCAGCAGCTCCGCGTATACGCCAGCCGGACGCGGGAAGAACGGCGCGCCGAAGCAGGTGGAGAAGGTCGACTTGATGCCGCCGCCCGAACCCATTTCGGTCGAACCGACCAGCGCGGTGTAACCGGACAGGAAGTGGTAGGCCGCCTGCTCTTCGCTGAGGATCGACACTGGAGGCAGTACGCCTGTCAGGTCGCAGGTCAGGAAGATGACAGCGTTCGGCTCGCCACCGAGGTTCTTCGGTGCGCGTTTTTCGATCAGTTCACGCGGGTAGGCCGCACGGCTGTTCTGGGTCAGGCTGCTGTCGGCGTAGTCGGCCTTCTTGTTGGCATCGAGCACGACGTTTTCCAGCACGGCGCCGTGCTGGATGGCTTTCCAGATGACCGGCTCGTTCTTCTCGGACAGGTCGATGCACTTGGCATAGCAACCGCCTTCGATGTTGAACACCACGCCCTCGCCCCAACCGTGCTCGTCGTCACCGATCAGGTAGCGGCTTTCGTCAGCCGACAGGGTGGTCTTGCCGGTGCCCGACAGGCCGAAGAACAGGGTCACGTCGCCCGCTTCGCCCATGTTGGCCGCGCAGTGCATCGGCAGCACGTCGACCGCCGGCAGCAGGAAGTTCTGCACCGAGAACATGGCTTTCTTCATTTCACCGGCGTAGCGCATGCCGGCGATCAGGACTTTCCTGGCCGCGAAGTTGATGATCACGGTGCCATCGGAGTTGGTGCCATCACGCTCGGGCACGCACTCGAAGTCCGGCACGTTCAGGATCTGCCACTCGGCCTTGCCACCGGCGTTGTACTGGCCGGCTTCCGGGTTGATGAACAGGCAACGGCCGAACAGGTTGTGCCAGGCAGTGCCGGTGGTCATCTTGACCGGCAGGTAGTGTGCAGGGTCGGAACCTACATGCACGTGGGAAACAAAACGCTCGCGCTCGCCGACGAAGGCTTCGACGCGGTTCCACAGGGCGTCGAACTTGTCGGCCGGGAACTTGCGGTTGATCGGGCCCCAGGCGATTTCGTCCTGGGTGGAAGGCTCTTCGACGATGAAACGGTCTACCGGCGAACGACCGGTACGATGGCCGGTACGCACCACCAGCGCGCCGGTATCGGCGAGCTCACCTTCACCACGAGCCAGGGCTTCCTTGACCAGATCATCGACACTCAGATCGGTGTACACGGCATTGTTTGCTTGCGTCATGAAATTCCCCGTCGGCCGCTGGCCGAGTGCTCCAAACGTTTTGTAGTAGAAAGTCGCGCACTACTACCGTGAAAAAAGTGCGCCGGATTATGCCAGAAACGCCCAAAAAGAGTAGGGCCCTCCTGTCAGAACGCCTATTTTCCGGCGTTTGACAGGAGATTTACCTGCGCTGAAGCGTTTTAGTGACGAGTATCTGACGGGGTCTCGACCCCTGCGCCGGCAAACAACTGCGCAATATCAGCCGCATCGAACAGGTAACGCTGGTTGCAGAATTGGCAATCGATCTCGATTGCACCGCCCCGCTCGGCCACCAGTTGCTGGGCATCTTCCAGGCCCAGGCTGACCAGGGCGTTACCCGAGCGCTCGCGCGAGCAGCTGCAATGGAAGCGTAGCGGCTGGTTGTCGAACAGGCGCACCGCTTCCTCATGATAGAGGCGATGCAGCACGGTTTCGTTGTCCAGGCCGAGCAGCTCCTCGGCGGTCAGGGTGCTGGCCAGGGCGGTGATGTGCTGCCAGCTGGCGGCACGCTCCTCTTCATCCTTGATCCGGTCGGCAGGCAGTTGCTGCAGCAGCAGGCCGCGGGCACGTTGGCCATCGGCATTGAGCCAGAAGCGGGTACCGACCTGCTGGGACATGACGAAGTAGTTGGTGAAGCAGTCCGACAGGGTCGCGCCGTCAAGGTCGACGATCCCCTGGTAACGCTGACCCTTGACCGGGTCGACGGTCAGCGCCAGGACACCGTTGGGCATCAGTTCGGCCAGGCTTGCACCCGGCGCGATCCGATCCGCCTCGTAGCGGGCCAGCCCGCGAATCTCGCGCTCGCTGGAACACTCGACCATCAGCAACGGCACCGCGCCTTCGGAGCGTGCCTGAAGAATCAGCAGGCCGTCGAACTTCAAGGTGCCGACCAGCAGCGCGGCGGCGGCCATCAGTTCGCCGAGCAGTTGGGCCACCGGCTGCGGATAGGGGTGCTTGGCCAGGACTTCAGCGTAGCTGCGTTCCAGCGACACCAGTTCGCCACGCGTGTCGCTGTCATCGAAGATGAAGCGTTGGGTGTAATCGGTGTCTGGTAGATCTGACATAGGTTTCGATTCTGGAAGTAGGAATAAAGGTGTTCGACTCAGAGATTCTGAGCATTTTATGAACAAATCGGGGTTCTGACCACGCAACATGGGGGCGAATGCCTGTCAGTCAAGGATCAACGGGATTATTCGCCACCCGCCCCACGGAACTTGAACAGGTCGCGGCGCTGCTTCTTGGTCGGTTTGCCGTCAGTGGTCAACCCCAGGGCACCGGCCTTGCGCTGGGCCGCCTCGGCCTCGCGCCTGGCGACACTGGCGGCGGTCTCGGCATACAGCGCCTGCGCCTCAGGGGCGCCACGGCGCACCACCGACAGCGCCTGGACCACTACGGTACGCTCATCGAAGCCGGTGCGAATCAGCAGTTCGTCGCCGACCCGCGGCTCTTTCGAAGGCTTGCAGCGCTCGCCACGGCAATGCACCTTGCCGCTCTCGATCGCCGCCTTGGCCAGGGCGCGGGTCTTGTAGAAGCGGGCTGCCCACAACCATTTGTCGAGTCGAACCTTGTCGTCCTCTTCCGATTTCTGTGCCACGGGGATTCCTCAAACTGAAATATTGCTCAACTGTACTACCGTTGCCGTCGAAGCTGAATTTCCCCTCCCGGTCTAGAATGCCGGATGAGCCAGGGATATGTTCACGACCTTTAAAAAGTCGCACAGATATCTATCGCCATTTACCCATTATTCTGCGTGAATACCGCCATGGCCGCTGCCTGGCGGTCCGAGCAGGTTTCTCACCGGTTGAGCACTTTGAAGACATTTGACCATTTGACCGTTGTGGGTCTGCGCGAGTGGGTCGCGCTCCCGGATCTGGGAGTCGCGGGCCTGCGGGCGAAGATCGACACCGGCGCCAGTACCTCCAGCCTGCACGCCACCGATATCGAGCCGTTCGAGCGCGACGGGGCGAAGTGGGTACGTTTCACCGCCCACCTGGGCACCGTGGTGCAGTTGCGCCATCGGCGCTGCGAAGCGCCGTTGCTGGCGATGAAGACCATCAAGAGTTCCAACGGCCATGCCCAGGCCCGTTATGTGATCGCCACCACCCTGGCCCTGGGCGACCGGGTCTGGCAGGTGCAGTTCACCCTCGCCTGCCGCAAGTCCATGCGCTATCGCCTGCTGCTCGGTTCCAAGGCCCTGGTCGACGGCCAACTGGTGGTCAATCCAGGCAGCAAATACGTTCAGGAAAAGCCGGTGTTCCCGGTTACTACTACCTCTGCCACAGGTGTTGCATGAAAATCGCTGTGCTGTCGCGTAATCCGCGTCTGTATTCCACTCGTCGCCTGGTCGAGGCCGGCGTCCAGCGTGGCCATGAAATGGTAGTGGTCGACACCCTGCGCGCCTATATGAACATCGCCAGCCACAAGCCGCAGATCCACTACCGCGGCAAACCGCTGGAAGGCTTCGACGCGGTCATTCCGCGAATCGGCGCTTCGGTGACTTTCTATGGCTGCGCGGTATTGCGCCAGTTCGAGATGATGGGCGTCTTTCCGCTCAACGAATCGGTGGCGATCGCCCGCTCCCGGGACAAGCTGCGCTCGCTGCAACTGCTGTCGCGCCGCGGGATCGGCCTGCCGGTCACCGGCTTCGCCCACTCGCCGGACGATATCCCCGACCTGATCGAGATGGTCAACGGCGCCCCGCTGGTGATCAAGGTCCTCGAAGGCACCCAGGGCATCGGCGTGGTGCTGTGCGAGACGGCGACCGCGGCGGAATCGGTGATCGAGGCCTTCATGGGCCTCAAGCAGGACATCATGGTCCAGGAATACATCAAGGAAGCCGGCGGTGCCGATATCCGCTGCTTCGTAGTCGGCGACAAGGTGATCGCGGCCATGAAGCGCCAGGCCCGCCCTGGCGAATTCCGCTCCAACCTGCATCGCGGCGGCAGTGCCAGCCTAATCAAGATCACCCCGGAAGAACGCATGACCGCACTCAGCGCAGCCAAGGTGATGGGCCTCAGCGTGGCCGGCGTGGATATCCTGCGCTCCAATCACGGACCGCTGGTGATGGAGGTCAACTCGTCGCCGGGCCTGGAAGGGATCGAGACCACCACCGGCAAGGACGTGGCGGGCATGATCATCCAGCATATCGAGAAGAACGGCGGGCCGAACATGACCCGAACCAAGGGCAAGGGCTGAAACCCGCCCGGCAAACCGACGCGGGCTAGACCGCGTCGCGCGGAAGCATCAGCCCCAACGGCAACCGAACCCGCGCCTCCAGACCGCCACCGGACCGGTTGCGCAATTCGACATTGCCGCCGTGCATCGAGGCGATCCGCTTGACGATCGCCAGGCCCAGGCCGGTGCCCTTGCCGCCCCGGGCCTTGTCGCCGCGGGTGAACGGGTTGAAGATGCCCTCCAGCTCCGCCGGGTCGATACCCGCCCCCCGGTCCATCACGCTCAGCACCACATAGGGTGCGTTGGTATCGCCAGACACGTAGGCAGCGACTTCCACCGCTTCCCCGGCATGGTTGAGGGCGTTGCCGATCAGGTTGTTCAGCAGGCGTTTCATCGACACCCGCCGCAAGGGAAACGGCCGGATCGGCTGCAGGCGCATCTGCACCCGCTGTTCGTTCTGGTTGTAGGGCGCCACCACCTCGCGCACCAGGTCACTGAGGTCCACCTCCTCCACCGACTCGTCGCGGCCGTCACGGATGAAGGCGAGGAACTGGTCGAGAATCGCGTCCATGTCCTCGATATCCCGCACCATGTCCTCGCTGAGTTCACTGTGGTCGCCCATCAGTTCCAGGGACAGGCGCAAGCGGGTCAACGGCGTGCGCAGGTCATGGGAAACTCCCGCCAGCATCAGTTCACGCTCGCGACCGGCCTGCTCGACATCCTCGGCCATCTGGTTGAAGGCGCTGTAGACCTCGGTCATTTCGCTGGGTGTGTCGCTGATCGGCAGGCGTACGCTGCGTCCCTGGCCCAGTTGCCGTGCGGCGAAAACCAGGCGCTTCAGCGGCTGGTTGAGCTGGCTGACGAAGATCCAGGCCGACGCCGTCGACAACAGCCCGATGGCCAGGAACCAGCCCAGCACGCTCCAGATCTTCTGCCCGCGCAACGGATGCGGATACAGCGGCACCTTCAGCCAACCCGCGCCCAGGCTCGGCGCCCGTACCCACAAGGCCGGCGGCGCATGCATGCGCAGGCGAACCTCGGTGTCGGCCCCCAGCTCGGCCTGCATCTGGCGCTGGTAGATCTCGCTGTACGGCCAGTGCTGCTCGCCCTCCGGCACCCCACCGCTGACCACGCGGATCAGCCCCGCCGCATCGGCGATCTTGTCGCGATCGTCCTCGTCGGCCGCCCAGTAGGCACGCAGGGTCAACGCCACGCCGTGGCTGTATTGGCGATCGACCAGCACGTCCTCGTTCATCAGCAGGTAGACCAGGGTCAGCGCCTTGGAAAACAGCACCACGATGAGCACCAGCCAGAGGGTGCGCGAGAAGAAGCTTTGGGGGAACCAGAGAGGGGTCTTCATAAATACAGCCGCTACATACTTTGCAGGAGCGAGCAGGCGGGCTCGCACAATTGCGGATCGCGACTTGCCCGGGCGGCTTGCGCACGCCCGGGCACTTCGCTCCTACAAATCACCGGTCACTTGGTCGCGGTGCCGTCCGGCACGAACACGTAGCCCACACCCCAGACGGTCTGGATATAGCGCGGTTTGGACGGATCCGGCTCGATCATGCGACGCAGGCGGGAAATCTGTACGTCGATGGAACGCTCCAGTGCATCCCACTCGCGGCCACGGGCGAGGTTCATCAGCTTGTCGCGGGTCAGCGGTTCGCGGGCATGCATCACCAGTGCCTTGAGCACGGCGAATTCGCCGGTGGTAAGCATGTGCACCTCGTCACCGCGCTTGAGTTCGCGGGTGGCGAGGGACAGCTCGTAGTCGCCGAAGGTAACGCTTTCGTCCTCGCTGCCCGGGGCGCCCGGAACCGGCGCGGCCTGGCGGCGCAGCACGGCCTTGACCCGCGCCATCAGCTCATCGGGGTTGAACGGCTTGGCCAGGTAGTCGTCGGCCCCCAGTTCCAGGCCCTTGATCCGGCTCAGTTCGTCGCCCTTGGCGGTGAGCATGATGATCGGCACCTGGTTGTTCGCCGCACGCAGGCGACGGCAGGCCGTCAGGCCGTCTTCACCCGGCAGCATCAGGTCGAGGACCACCAGATTGAACACTTCACGGGCCAGCAGACGATCCATTTGCTCGGTGTTGGCCACCGCGCGGGCGCGATAGCCCTTGCTGGTGAAAAAACGCTCCAGCAGGCTGCTCAGCCCCGGATCGTCGTCCACGATGAGGATTTTTTCGCCTTCAGCAGTTTGTGCAGTGCTGCTCATGGGTTGCTCCTTTGATCTCGGCGCGCATTATGGGGCCAGCGGCCCCCATGCGTATCCTGTGCATTGTTAGCAGATTTTTCCTCGACTACCAGCAAACAGCGCTTTATGCCTACACGCGCACAATCCCCCCAAGCCCGGAACGCTGGTTATAATGCCCCGCTTTCTGCGTCAGGCAACGTCTGATCATTGCTGTTCGAAGCCATCTTTTTTGCAAAGGCTCACAGCAATGTGCTGATTTCCCGGGTCACAAGGTGCGCCTTTTTGATCCCAAACCAGGCTCGCCCGACAGGCCCAAAGGCCCGGCGCGCCTGATTTCACACTTTGTCAGGTGGTTTTATGGACAGCATCAACAGCCGCATCGCCGAAGAACTCGGCGTACGCCCACAACAGGTCGAAGCGGCCGTCGCCCTATTGGATGAAGGCTCTACCGTGCCTTTCATCGCCCGCTACCGGAAAGAAGTCACCGGCAGCCTGGATGACACCCAACTGCGGCATCTGGAAGAACGCCTGCGCTACCTGCGGGAACTCGACGAGCGGCGCGCCAGCATCCTCGCCAGCATCGAGGAACAAGGCAAGCTCACCCCAGCCCTGGCGCGTGACATCCAACTCGCCGACACCAAGACCCGTCTCGAAGACCTGTACCTGCCGTACAAGCAGAAGCGCCGCACCAAGGGCCAGATCGCCCTGGAAGCCGGCCTCGGCGAGCTGGCGGACAGCCTGTTCAACGACCCGTCGCTGACCCCGGAAACCGAAGCCGCGCGCTTTGTCGATGCCGAAAAGGGCTTCGCCGACACCAAGGCCGCCCTCGAAGGCGCCAAGTACATCCTGATGGAGCGCTTCGCCGAAGACGCCAGCCTGCTGGACAAGCTGCGCAACTTCCTCAAGCAGGAAGCGATCATCAGTGCCCGCGTGGTGGCCGGCAAGGAAGAGGAAGGCGCCAAGTTCCGCGACTATTTCGAACACGACGAGCCGCTCAAGAGCATGCCGTCGCACCGCGCCCTGGCGATCTTCCGTGGCCGCAACGAAGGCATTCTCGCGGCCTCGCTGAAAGTCGGCGACGAGTTGCCGGGCACCCTGCACCCATGCGAAGGCATGATCGGCCAGCATGTCGGCATCCAGAACCAGAACCGCCCCGCCGACAAGTGGCTGGGCGAAGTGGTGCGCTGGACCTGGAAGGTCAAGCTCTACACCCACCTGGAAACAGACCTGCTCGGCGAACTGCGCGATAGCGCGGAAACCGAGGCGATCAACGTCTTCGCCCACAACCTGCACGACCTGCTGCTGGCCGCGCCGGCCGGCCCGCGCGCGACCCTCGGCCTGGACCCCGGCCTGCGCACCGGCTGCAAGGTGGCCGTGGTGGACGCCACCGGCAAGCTGCTGGACCACACCACCGTCTACCCGCACGTGCCGCACAACAAGTGGGACCAGACCCTGGCCATCCTCGCCGCGCTGTGCGCCAAGCACTCGGTGGACCTGATCGCCATCGGCAACGGTACCGCCAGCCGCGAGACCGACAAGCTGGCCGCCGACCTGATCAAGAAGTACCCGGCCATGCGCCTGACCAAGGTCATGGTTTCCGAAGCCGGCGCTTCGGTGTACTCGGCCTCGGAACTGGCCGCCCGGGAATTCCCGGACCTCGACGTATCGATCCGTGGCGCGGTCTCCATCGCCCGCCGCCTGCAGGACCCGCTGGCCGAGCTGGTGAAAATCGACCCGAAATCCATCGGTGTCGGCCAGTACCAGCACGACGTCTCGCAACTGAAACTGGCCCGCGGCCTCGACGCGGTGGTCGAGGACTGCGTGAACGCCGTGGGCGTCGACGTGAATACCGCCTCGGTGGCCCTGCTGGCGCGGATCTCCGGCCTCAACACCACCCTGGCGCAGAACATCGTCAGCCACCGCGACGAGAACGGTGCGTTCAAGACCCGCGCCGCGCTGAAGAAAGTCCCGCGCCTGGGCGAAAAGACCTTCGAACAGGCCGCCGGCTTTCTGCGCGTGATGAACGGTGACAACCCGCTGGACGCCTCCGCGGTGCACCCGGAAGCCTACCCGCTGGTACAGCGCATCGCCGCCGAAACCGACCGCGACATCCGCTCGCTGATCGGCGACAGCGCGTTTCTCAAGCGCCTGGACCCGAAGAAGTTCACCGACGAAACCTTCGGCCTGCCGACCGTCACCGACATCCTCCAGGAACTCGACAAGCCGGGCCGCGACCCACGCCCCGAGTTCAAGACCGCGGCGTTCCAGGAAGGGGTCGAGGACCTCAAGGACCTCGAACTGGGGATGATCCTCGAAGGCGTGGTGACCAACGTGACCAACTTCGGCGCCTTCGTCGACATCGGCGTCCACCAGGACGGCCTGGTGCACATCTCGGCGCTGTCCGAGAAATTCGTCAAGGACCCGCGTGAAGCGGTGAAGGCCGGCGACGTGGTCAAGGTGAAGGTCATGGAAGTCGACATCCCGCGCAAGCGCGTCGGCCTGTCGATGCGCATGAGCGACACCCCCGGCGAGAAGATCGACGGCGCCCGTGGTTCGCGCCCGGGCTCGGCCCCACGGCCGTCGCAGAACAACGCCCCGCGCAAGGAAACCGCAGCCCCGGCCAACAATGCCATGGCCTCGCTGTTCGCCAACGCCAAGCAGTTGAAGAAGCGCTGATGGAAATCCCTGACGGCCTGACCCAGAGCGCCTTCAGCGAACTGCTCGGCTGCCGCCTGCAACGCCTGGACACCGGCGTTGCCGAGGTGGCCCTGTCGCTGACGCCGCAGCTGCGCAACCGCGGCAACGTGCTGCATGGCGGCGCGCTGTTCAGCCTGGTGGACATCACCATGGGCCTGGCCTGCTCGGCCACCCATGGCTTCGACCAGCGCAGCGCGACCATCGAGTGCAAGATCAACTACATGCGGGCGGTGGCCGAAGGCGACGTGTTGTGCACCGCCCGGGTCATCCACCCCGGCCGCCGTACCCTGGTGGTCGAGGCCGAGGTGCACCAGGGCGACAAACTTGTCGCGAAAGCACAAGGCACGTTCGCTGTTCTCTAGCTGTTACGTCTCGATTTGGGTTAATTTCGACACTGCAAGCGCAGTGTCGGAATTTTCCTCCGGCGCCGCGCCCGACTCAGGGACGAAGTATCGGCGTTTTCTGACATTTACCAGGCGACAACGCCAGTTCTCAACTTCACCCTTGTAGACCGTCTTGCCCACCCCCATATTGGGGCGACCGACGCGTGAAGGAATCCAACTTGAGCGAACTTCTCAACCGCCGCCTGGCTCTGCTCGGCGAGCGCGACCACCTCTCCCTGCTCGAGCAGTGCCTGCACGGCATCGAGCGCGAATGCCTGCGCGTCACCCCCGAAGGTCGACTGGCGCAGACACCGCACCCGGAAGAACTCGGCTCGGCGCTGACCAACGAGCAGATCACCACGGACTATTCCGAGTCGCTGCTGGAGTTCATCACTCCGGCCCTGACCGACCCGGCCGACACCCTGGGCAGCCTGGACAGGATTCATCGCTTCGCCTACAGCAAGCTCGGCAACGAGTACCTGTGGAGCCCGTCGATGCCTTGCCCGCTGCCGGCCGAGGAAGACATTCCGATCGCCTATTATGGCACCTCGAATATCGGCAGGCTCAAGTACGTGTACCGCCAGGGCCTGGCCCTGCGCTACGGCAAGACGATGCAGTGCATCGCCGGGATTCACTACAATTTCTCGCTGCCGGAAAAGCTCTGGCCCCTGCTCAAGCAGGCCGAAGGTTTCACCGGCTCGGACCGTGACTACCAGTCGCTGGCCTATATCGCGCTGATCCGCAATTTCCGTCGCTACAGCTGGCTGCTGATGTACCTGTTCGGTGCCTCGCCAGCGCTGGATGCCGGCTTCCTGCGCGGCCGCGCGCATTCGCTGGAACAGTTCGACGCCGAGACGCTGTACCTGCCCTACGCCACCAGCCTGCGCATGAGCGACCTGGGTTACCAGAGCAACGCCCAGGCCGGCCTGACGCCGTGCTACAACGATCTCAACAGCTACACCGACAGCCTGCGCAAGGCGGTGGCGACACCCTACGCGCCCTATGTCGAGATCGGTACCCACAAGGATGGCGAGTGGGTCCAGCTCAACACCAACATCCTGCAGATCGAGAACGAGTACTACTCCAACATCCGCCCCAAACGCGTGACCTACACCGGCGAACGGCCGATCCAGGCGCTGATGGCCCGTGGCGTGCAGTACGTCGAGGTGCGCTGCCTGGATATCAACCCGTTCCTGCCGACCGGCATCGATCTGAACGAGGCGCGCTTCCTCAACGCGTTCCTGCTGTACTGCGCACTGAACGACAGCCCGCAGCTCGAAAACGGCGAGTGCGGCAATGCCACCGCGAATTTCCTCAGCGTGGTCAAGGAAGGCCGCCGTCCGGGCCTGCAACTGCAACGTGATGGCCAGGCGGTGGACATGAAGGAATGGGCCGCCGAGCTGCTGGAGCGGATCGCGCCGCTGGCGGCGTTGCTGGACCAGAGCCAGGGTGGCGATGATCACGCCAAGGCGCTGGACGAGCAGCGGGCGAAGATCAGGGATTCGTCCCTGACTCCATCGGCCCGGGTACTGGCGAGCATGACCGAACACAAGGAAAGCTTTGCCCAGTTCGCCATGCGCCAGAGCCTGGCCCATGCCGAGTCCTTCCGCAGCCAGCCGTTGACCAAGCAGGAGCAGACCGCGTTCGAGGAAAGCGCCCGCCAGTCGCTGGTACAGCAACTGGAGCTGGAGCAGAACGAGGTCGGCGATTTCGATGTGTTCGTCGGCTCCTACCAGGCGAGCATCCTGGCGATCAGCAACTGAGCCGGCGCCGACAGGCCTGACGCTTTCGCGGGCAAGCCCCGCGAATAGGCCCTCAAGCGCTACCCAAGGGCTCGGAGGGTCAGAGCGCCTTCTCGAAGATCTTCGAGTTACGCTGATAGTTGTACAACGACGCCCGCGCGCTCGGCAGGCGCTCGACGCTGCTCGGGGCGAACCCGCGCTCGCGGAACCAGTGCGCCGTCCGGGTGGTGAGGACGAACAGGGTCTTGAGCCCCAGCGCCCGCGCCCGGGTCTCGATACGCTCGAGCAGCTCGTCGCCACGCCCGCCATGGCGGTACTCCGGATTCACCGCCAGGCACGCCAGCTCACCCGCCTCCGAGTCGGCAATCGGGTACAGCGCCGCACAGGCGATGATCATCCCTTCACGCTCGACCACACTGAACTGCTCGATCTCGCGCTCCAGCACCTCGCGCGAGCGCCGCACCAGGATGCCCTGCTCTTCCAGCGGGCTGATCAGG
Organism: Pseudomonas sp. Tof1; assembly: GCF_055390395.1. Classification (NCBI taxonomy): domain Bacteria; kingdom Pseudomonadati; phylum Pseudomonadota; class Gammaproteobacteria; order Pseudomonadales; family Pseudomonadaceae; genus Pseudomonas; species Pseudomonas sp. Tof1. Next base: position 6,640,064 of record NZ_AP024344.1, read on the forward strand.
TCGAGCAAACCGCCAACATCCTCGATCGCCGCTTCGCGAACCCGCTCGAACTGCTCCTGGGCCACCAGCGTACCGCCGCCGTCACGGGTGAACAGTTCGGTCAGCAGCGCGCCATCTTCGGCGTAGCTGACGATATGGCTGCGGGCCACGCCGCCACGGCAGGCCTCGGCCGCCGCATCGAGCAGTTCGGCCTGGTAATCACTGCCCAGGCGTTGCAGATGCGCCGGAACCTGTTGCGGGCGCAATTCGCGGACCAGGTGGCCATCTTCATCGATCAGGCCATGATCGGCACCGAACAACAGCAGTTTTTCCGCCCCCAGGTCAATCGCCGCGCGGGTCGCGACGTCTTCGCAGGCCAGGTTGAAGATTTCCCCGGTGGGCGAGTAGCCCAGCGGCGACAGCAGCACGATGGAGCGCTCGTCGAGCAGGCGGTTGATGCCCTTGCGGTCGACCCGGCGCACTTCGCCGGTGTGGTGATAGTCGACGCCTTCCAGCACGCCGATCGGTCGCGCCGTCACCAGGTTGCCGCTGGCCACACGCAACCGCGAGCCCTGCATCGGCGAGGCCGCCATATCCATGGACAGACGCGCCTCGATAGCGATACGCAACTGGCCGACCGCGTCGATCACGCACTCCAGGGTGGCCGCGTCGGTGATACGCAGGCCGCGATGGTAGTGCGGGGTCAGGCCGCGTGCGGCCAGGCGGCTTTCGATCTGCGGGCGCGAGCCGTGGACCAGCACCAGGCGCACCCCGAGGCTGTGCAGCAGCACCAGGTCGTGGACGATATTGCCGAAGTTCGGGTGCTCGACACCGTCGCCGGGCAGCATGACGACAAAGGTGCAATCGCGGTGGGCATTGATATAGGGAGAGGCGTGGCGAAGCCAGTTAACGTATTCGGGCATGACCTGAACCTGTATAAAAAACAGCCAATGAAAAAGGGGTGCAACGTGAAAACGCACAACGGGCTGTTGGTTATCGTCGGAACAGGCTTGGCGACACGCGGGCTCTCCTTACTCGGTAATGAATGGTTTGGCCTGGCATTTAACGCAAGCTCGGGGCCGGGCTCAAGCAATAATGTTCAATCAGTTCGCGCAACAGCTGTACGGTAGGCTGCAAACGTGACATTTCGAGGAATTCTCCCGGCTGGTGCGCACAATCGATATCGCCGGGGCCCAATATCAGGGTCTCGCAGCCAAGGCGCTGAAGATAAGGCGCTTCGGTACCGAACGCCACCGCTTGCGCGCGGTGACCGGTGAGTTTTTCGGCGATGCGTACCAGTTCGGCATCGGCCACCTGCTCGAAGGGCGGCACCTCGGGGAACAGCGGCGCATAGTCGATCTTCACCTGGTGCCGCGCAGCCAGCGGCTCAAGCTTGCCGCGGATCGCCGCGCGCAGTACGCCCGGGTCCATGCCCGGCAGCGGTCGCAGGTCGAATTCCAGGGCACACTGGCCGCAGATGCGGTTGGGGTTGTCGCCACCGTGAATGCAGCCCAGGTTCAGGGTCGGCTGTGGCACGGTGAATTGCGGGTTGTTGTACTCGCGCTGCCACTGCCCGCGCAGGCCACGCAGCTCGCCGATCACATCGTGCATGGCTTCGAGGGCGCTGTGGCCCAGGCTCGGGTCCGACGAGTGGCCGCTGCGGCCGAGGATGTCGATGCGCTCCATCATCACGCCCTTGTGCAGGCGAATGGGCTTGAGCCCGGTCGGCTCGCCGATCACCGCCGCACGGCCCAGCGGCCGCCCGGCCTCGGCCAGGGCACGGGCGCCGGACATCGAGCTTTCCTCGTCGCAGGTCGCCAGGATCAGCAGCGGCTGCTTGAACGGCTGCTCGAGCAGCGGCCGCACCGCCTCGATGATCAGGGCGAAGAACCCCTTCATGTCGCAACTGCCCAGGCCGACCCAACGGCCATCGACCTCGCTGAGCTTGAGCGGGTCGGTCTGCCACAGCGCTTCGTCGAACGGCACGGTGTCGCTGTGCCCGGCCAGCACCAGGCCGCCGGGACCACTGCCGAAGCTGGCGAGCAGGTTGAACTTGCCGGGGCTGACCGGCTGGATATCGCAGTTGAAACCCAGGTCGCTCAACCAGCCGGCCAGCAGGTCGATCACCGGACGGTTGCTCAGGTCCAGGCTCGGCTGGGTACAACTGACGGAAGGAACTGCAATCAGCGCAGCGAACTGATCTTTCATCGACGGCAAAGGCATTGCGCTGACTCCCGGACTCCAAGGCGAAGCCCATCATAGAGCCATCCGGCGGCCGGAATAAACCGCCACGACGCGTGCGACCCGCTTGTCCTGTACACTGCATCCCCCAAGGCGGCCACTCTTCTCCCCGGCCGCACTCCCGATCCTGGATTTTCCGGCCATGCAGAAAGAAACCGAAATCAAACTCCGCGTCAGCCGCGAAACCCTCGCCGCCCTGCGCGAGCACCCGCTGTTGAAGAAGCGCAACAAGAGCGGCTGGGAACGTCGTGAACTGATGAACCAGTATTTCGACACCCCCGAACGCGACCTGGCCCAGGCCAAGGTCGCCCTGCGCCTGCGCCGTGACGGCGACGAAGTGATCCAGACCCTCAAGACCCGCGGCCAGAGCATCGCCGGCCTGTCCGAGCGCAACGAGTACGACTGGCACCTGGCCAAGGCCAGGCTGGACCTGAAAAAGCTCGATGGCGAATGCTGGCCGGCGCAACTGGCCGAGCTGGACAAGAAAACCCTCAAGCCGATCTTCACCACCGATTTCGTTCGCGAGCGCGCCGAGATCGCCTGGGGTCGTGGCAAATCGAAAGTGGTGATCGAGGCGGCGCTGGACCTCGGTTCCGTCATCGCCGGCAAGCAGAAGGAGGAAATCTGCGAGCTGGAACTGGAACTGCGCGAAGGCGAGCCCGAGGCGCTGCTGGAACTGGCCGCCGAACTGGCCGAGAAGCTGGCGCTGATGCCCTGCGATATCAGCAAGGCCGAACGCGGCTACCGGCTGTTCGACGCCAACAGCTACTCGCTGAGCCTGCCGACGCCGCAACTGACCGCCGAGACCTCGGTGGACGACGCCTTCACCGCGCTGGCCTGGCACCTGCTCGGCAGCAGCCAGCGGCTGGCCGAGCAGTACCGCTTCAACGGCCACTGGCGCCTGCTGCAGGACTGGCTGCAACAGTTGATCGAACTGCGGGCGCTGGTCGGCAGCCTCGGTCAGGTGGCACCACGGCAATCGACCAGCGAACTGCGCAAGGCCCTGGACGCGTTGCTGGAAGACTGGCGCCCGCTGGTCAACGCCGGCATCGAAGACGAGGACGTGCGCAAGGCTGCCCCGGAGCAGTTCCTCGAGGAGCTGGAGGATGTGCGCTGGGGCCAGTTCTCCCTGAACACCTCGCGCTGGCTGCTGGCCCGCAGCTGGACGGTCGAGCGCGCCAACCGCGGCAACCGCCAGGGTGCCGCGCAGTTGCAGAGCTGGTTGCCCCGCCTGCTGGCCGACGAAGCCGTGGCGCTGCAACTGGGCCGCTACCAGCAACAGCCGGAAGACCTGGCCGAGCAACTGCCACGCATCGAGCGTATCCAGGCCTGGCTGCACCTGGCCCGTGGCGTGTTGGAACTGCCGGAGCTGGATCGCCTGTTCGGCGAGCTGAACAAGCTGGCGCAACTGGCAGAGCTGGATATCAGCGATGAAGTACTGGAAGCACGGGTCCAGCAGGCGCTGACCGTATCCCAGGGCCGTGCCTGGAAAGCCCTGTCGCGCCTGTAACAGCAGCGCCATCGTGCAGGAGCAGGGCTTGCCCGCGAAGAGGCCATCAAGGTCGCCTATATCTCGCGAGCAGGCTCGGCACCTGCGCTTTCCAGCAAAAATTCCTTGCAGCGGAAAATCTGGTCTACATTTGAACCTGACCAGCGCGATAAAACCTTCAGGAACATTGCCAAGTCCCTCAGGTTCTATCGACAAGACACACAGGCGACACCTTTAAGAACACCATCGTTTGCCAAACGGCACGCAGTACGACGGCATTGTGTGATTAGCCGTATCTGTCCCCTTTCAAGTTCTTCTGGAATGGTACGGATACTGTCATGCAGCCTTCAGACGACGATGATGTCAGAAACCTGATGCGCAAGTTCGGGGCCAGCACCGACCGCTATCGGGAAATCGAGGTGGCCCGGGCCTTCACCGAAAAGCCTCTCCCCGCGCCCAGCCCACCGCCTCCAGCGCCAACACCCGCCGAAACGCCAAGCCTGGCGGTGCCCCCCGCAATCGCCGACCCGGCCTCGTCGCCCTCCCTGCGCACGCTGCTCACCGATCTCGCCCGGCAGCGCCAGGCCCAGGCCGAGCAACACCGGCAGACGCCAGTCATGCCCCACGTCGCGGCACGGATTGTCGCGGTGGTCTCGACTCGTGGCGGCGTGGGCCGCAGCACCCTGGCCAGCCTGCTGGCGATCCTGCTCAACAGCGCCGACCGCCAGGCCGTGGTCCTCGAACTCGACCCGCAGAACGCCCAGCATCGGCACCTGGGCATCCTTCCCCAGGCCGCCGGGATCTGCCGCGCCAGCCTGGAGCAGCGCAGTTGGCAGGAGCTGGCCCAGACCGGCTACGCCAGCACCCGGCTGCTGCCCTTCGGCGAAAGCGAACCGCAGCAATTGCATGGCCTCGAACGCCAACTCGAGGACGACCCGCTCTGGCTCGCCCGGCACCTGGCGCCCCTGCACCTGGGCCGGCACGACACGCTGATCATCGATACCCCGGCCGGCAGCAGCGTGTTCCAGGAACAGGCCCTGCACATGGCCGACCTGATCGTCGCCGTAGTCCGACCCGATGCCGCCTCCCATGCCGCACTGGAACACCTGGTCAACACCCTCGCCCCGCACCTGGGCGGCGAGCGGCCCGCCAGCTGCCGGTTCGTGATCAACGGCGTGGACAGTTCCCATGCGCTGTCCGTGGACATCGCGCAGATCCTCGAAAACCAGCTCAAGCCCCAGCTGCTCGGCACCGTCGCCTGGGACGACGCCATCTCCGAGGCCCTGGCCTACGAATGCAATCCGTTCGAACAGAGCGCCGACGCCCGCGGCTGCCAGGACATCCTGGCCATCGCCGACAAACTCTACGACCAACTGGAGCCACGCCTGCCATGACCCTCGAACGCCGCGTCGAACGTCTGCTCGGCACCAGCTTCAGGCGCGCCCGGCAATGGCCCGAGCGCCTGCGCCGGGTACTCCTGTGGATCGCTGCGCTGCTCTGCGCGGTGGTGCTTGCCGGCGTCATCAGCGCGCCGGCCAGCCTGTCCCGGCAGGCCCTGCTCGGCCTGCTGCTGGTGATTGCGGCGCTGCTGCTGCGGCGCTTCGAGGGGCGCCTGCCGATCATCGCGATGATCAGCCTGTCGTTGATCGCCTCGCTGCGCTACATGTACTGGCGCCTGAGCGAAACCCTGCAGCTGGAAAACTTCCACGACACCCTGTTCGGCTACACCCTGGTGGTGGCCGAACTCTACGCCCTGGTGGTGCTGGTGTTCGGCTACGTGCAGACCGCCTGGCCGCTGCGGCGCCGGCCGATCCTGCTCGACCAGGCCCCCGAGCAATGGCCCAGCGTCGACGTGTTCATCACCACGGTCAACGAGTCGCTGGAGATCGTCAAGGTCACGGTGTTCGCCGCCCAGGGGCTGGACTGGCCCGAGGACAAGCTCAGGGTCCATGTGCTCGACGACGGCCACCGCGAGGAGTTTCGCGAGTTCTGCGAAAGCGTCGGTGCCCACTACCTGACCCGCGACAACAACCTGCATGCCAAGGCCGGCAACTTCAACGCCGCGCTGCGGGTGACCCACGGCGAGTACATCGCCGCCTTCGACGCCGACCACGTGCCGTCGCGCTCCTTCCTGCAGATCGCCATGGGCTGGTTCCTCAAGGACCCCCGGCTGGCGATGCTGCAGACCCCGCACTGTTTCTTCTCGCCCGACCCGTTCGAGAAAAATCTCGACACCTGGCACTCGGTGCCCAACGAGGGCGAGCTGTTCTACGGCCTGGTGCAGGACGGCAACGACCTGTGGAACGCGGCGATGTTCTGCGGCTCCTGTGCGCTGATGCGACGGGCACCGCTGGAGGCCGTCGGTGGCATGGACGAAACCACCCTGACCGAAGACGCCCACACCTCGCTCAAGCTCAACCGTGCCGGCTACAACACCGCCTACCTGGCCCTGCCCCAGGCGGCCGGCATGGCCACCGAGAACCTGTCGCGACATATCAACCAGCGCATCCGCTGGGCCCGCGGCATGACCCAGATCTTCCGCACCGACAACCCCATGCTCGGCCGCGGGCTGACCCTCGGCCAGCGCGTCTGCTACACCAACGCCATGCTGCACTTCTTCTACGGCTTCCCGCGCATGGTGTTCCTCACCGCGCCCCTGGCCTACCTGATTTTCGGCGCGCAGATCTTCCACGCCGCACCGCTGATGGTCGCCGCCTACGCGTTCCCGCACCTGCTGCTGGCCAACCTGACCAACTCGCGCATCCAGGGCCGGTTCCGCCATTCGTACTGGAACGAGGTCTACGAGACGGTGCTGGCCTGGTACATCCTGCCACCGGTGCTGATGGCGATGATCCGGCCACGCTCCGGGCACTTCAACGTCACCGACAAGGGCGGCGACCTGCATCCGGAGTTTTTCGACTGGAAGATGGCCCGCCCCTACATCGTGCTGCTGCTCCTGAACATCGCCGGGGTGCTGTTCGGCCTCTACGACTACATCGGTGCCGACGACACCACCGACATCACCGTCCTGCTCAACCAGGTCTGGGCGCTGTACAACGTCATGGTGACCAGTGCAGCCCTGGCGGTCGCCAGCGAGAGCCGGCAGATCCGCAGCGAGCCGCGGGTCGAGGCGCAACTGCCGGTCAGCCTGCAACTGGCCGACGGCAGGCAGTGGCAGAGCACCACCGAGGATTTCTCGCAACATGGCCTGGGGCTCCGGCTCGCGCAGGGACAATCGATCCCGCGCGGCGAACGCCTGCGGGTCTCGCTGTTCCGCCATGCCCAACACTACGACTTCGACGGCACCGTGGTTTCCAGCCAGGGCAGCACCATCGGTATCCAGTTCGACCCGATGACCCTGCGTCAGCAAAGCGACCTGGTCCACCTGACCTTCGCCCGCGCCGACACCTGGGCCATGAACTGGGGCAGCGGCAAACCGGACTCGCCCCTCGCGGCCCTGCGAGAAGTCAGCACCATCGGCCTGCACGGCATTGCCGAACTGCTCAAGGCCAGCGTACGCCTGTTGCCCACGCTGCCCATCGCCCGCCGCCACTCCTCCTCCACCGCCGCCCTGGACACGCCATGACCACGACCTCCTCCGTTGGCAGCGCGGGACGCTGCACCCGTTATGCCCTGGCTCTGCTGGCCTGCTGCAGCCTGCTCCCCGACACCGGCAGGGCGCTCTCGCAAGCCGAGGTCCATGGCAACACGGCGGCCGCTCAGCCCCAGACGAACCCGGGCAACAGCTACAGCCTGACGTTCAAGCAGCTGGGACGTCGCGACCCGATGTACCTCAAGGGGGTCGAGTCCACCGACAGCGCCGACTTCGGCATCCGCGCCGACCAGGTCGTCACCGGCGTACAACTGGTGCTGCGCTTCAGCTATTCGCCCTCCATGCTGCCCGACCTGTCGCAGCTCAACGTGCTGGTCAACGACAAGGTCGCCGCCAGCCTGCCGCTGCCCAGGGAAGAGGCCGGCAAGGACCTGGAGAAGGTGGTCGAGATTCCGGCACGGCTGATCACCGACTTCAACCGGATCGACCTGCAACTGATCGGCCACTACACCATGCAGTGCGAAGACCCGCTGCATTCGAGCCTGTGGGCCAGGGTCAGCAATGACAGCCAACTGAACATCCAGTACTCGCCGATCGCCCTGAAGAACGACCTGGCCCTGCTGCCGGCACCGTTCTTCGATCGCCACGATGCCCGGCCGCTGACGCTGCCGTTCGTCTTCGACACGGCCCCGGGCCTCGCCAAACTGGAAGCGGCCGCCGCGCTGTCATCGAAGTTCGGCGCGCTGGCCAGCTACCGCACCGCGACCTTCCCCGCCAGCGTCGGCCAATTGCCGGCCAAAGGCAGCGCCATCGTGCTGGCGACCCGGCGCGAGGCGCTGCCCCTGGGCGAACTGTCGGGCAACCCGGCCACCGGCCCCAGCGTCACCATGATGACCAACCCCAACGACCCCTACGGCAAGCTGCTGGTGATCAGCGGTCGCAACGACGCCGAACTCAAGACCGCCGCCCTCGCCGTCGCCCTGGGCAGCAAGGCGATGTCCGGCGCGACCGCGCTGATCGATCGCCTGGACCCGGTACCGGCCCGGCTGCCCTACGATGCGCCCAACTGGCTGCCGGCCGACCGGCCGGTGAAGCTCGGCGAGCTGGTGGACGCTCAGCAGTTGCATGTCTCCGGCTACAACCCGCGGGAAATCATCGTGCCGCTGCGCCTGCCGCCGGACCTGTTCGAGTGGCGTAACCGCGGCGTGCCGCTGCAGCTCAAGTATCGCTACACCCCCGCAGCAGTTCTCGACCAATTCGGCGCTGCTGGTGCACCTCAACGACCACCTGATCCGCTCCATGCAGCTGCCGTCGATCGCCAACCTGAACGGCGAACCCCAGTGGCTGGAATGGCTGAAGACCGACGACAGCCTGCCCCGCGAAGCGAGCATGTTCCTGCCGCTGGACATCTCCACCTTCAAGGCCCAGCTGCAACTGCGCTACATGTACGACTACGTCAAGCAGGGCGAATGCCGCGACGTCATCGTCGAGGACATGCGCGGCCAGATCGAGCCGGACTCGACCCTCGACCTCAGCGGCCTGGATCACTACACGCCGATGCCCGACCTGGCCAAGTTCCGCGACAGCGGCTTCCCCTTCACCCGCCTCGCCGATCTCGCGGAAACCGCCGTGGTCATGCCCGACAACCCGGGCCCGGAAGTGCTGAGCGCCTACCTCACCGTGTTCGGCCGCTTCGGCGACTCCACCGGCTACCCGACCACCGGCGTCCAGGTGATCCAGGCCCGCGACATCGACACGGTCAGCGAGAAGGACATGCTGGTCCTGGCCGCCGGCGGTGACCAGCCGCTGCTCAAGCGCTGGGCCGAGGCACTGCCGGCGCGCAGCGAAAGCAGCCATCACTTCTTCGACCTGAGCGACCTGGCCCTGCGCATCCACGACTGGTTCAGCCCCGACAGCGAGGCGGCGATCCGCAGGACCCGCACCGCCCTGGCCTGGTCGGGCAGCGGCACGCCCTACCTGGCCGGTTTCGAATCGCCACTCAAGGGCGGGCGCAGCGTGGTGGTGATCGCCAGCAGCGAGCCGGCCCGGCTGCAAGAGGTGACAGCGGCGATGATCGGCGGCGACGACTACAAGGATCAGATCCAGGGCCGCCTGGCGGTGGTCCAGGACAAACAGGTCACCAGCCTGACCGCCGACCAGCCGTACTACGTCGGCCACCTGGGCTGGTTCCGGCATCTGCAGCTGCTGTTGTCGCGGCATGTCGGCTGGCTGCTGTTCAGCGTCCTGCTCGGCTTTGTCCTGCTCTGCGCGCTGATCTTCCGCGGCCTGCGGGCCCAGGCCAAGCGGCGGTTGTCATGAGCCGGCTGGCGAGGCGCACGCACCTGCGCCGCAGCCTGCCGCTGGCGCTGCTGCTCGCCCTGGCCGGCACGGCGGCACGAGCCGCCGATGACCCACAGGCCCAACTGATCGAGCAGGGCCGCTACTGGCAGGCCCAGCACAATCCCGACCGGGCCATGGATGCCTGGAACAAACTGCTGCTGCTCGCCCCGGACCAGCCCGAGGCCCTCTATGGCCTGGGCCTGGGCAACGTGCAGCTCAAGCGTCCGGACGAGGCCCGCCAGTACCTCGCCCGCCTGCAGGCGCTGGTACCGCCGCCACGCCAGGCGCAACAACTGGAGCAGGACATCGCCCTGGGCAACGACGAACAGGCGCAGTTGCTGGCCCGCGCGCGAAAACTGGTCGACGGCAACCAGTACGACGACGCGGTGAAGGTCTACCGGCAACTGTTCAATGGCCGCCAGCCGCAGGGCGACCTGGCCCGCGAGTTCTACTTCCTGCTGGGCTACACCCGTGGCGGCGAACAGGAAGCCCGCAACGGGCTCGAACGGCTGCTGCGCGAACACCCCGACGACCGTGCCGCGGCACTGTTCCTGGCCAAGCACATGGTGCGCAACCTCGACACCCGCGCCGAAGGCATCCGTCGCCTGGCCGTACTGGCCAGGGACAAGGATGTCGGTAGCGACGCCAATGAGACCTGGCGCTTCGCCCTGACCTGGATCGGCCCGCCGGCACCGGCGCAGGTTCCGCTGTTCGAGCAGTTCCTCGCCACCCACCCGGACGACCGGGAAATCCGCGAGTTGATGAACAAGGGCAAGGCCCTCACCCGCAGCAACACCAGCACCGCGAAAGCTGCGGCCTGGCGCCGCGACCCACAGGACGCCCGCGGCCTGCAGGCCCTCGAGGCCGGCGACCTGGCCGCCGCTGAGCAGGCGTTTCAGGCGCGCCTCCAGGAAAAACCCGACGACCCCGACGCACTCGGCGGCCTGGGCATCGTGCGGCAGAAACAGGAGCGCCTGGACGAAGCCGAGGACCTGCTGGTCCGGGCCACCCGCCAGCCCGGCGGACAGCCCTGGCGACAGGCGCTGGACAACGTGCGCTACTGGCGGTTGATGGCCGGCGCGAGCGCGGCCCAGAAAGCCGGGCGCCAGGACCAGGCGCGCCAGATGATCGAGCAGGCCGCCCGCCAGAACCCCGGGCAATCGTCCAGCCAGGTGGCGCTGGCCAACCTGCAGGCGCAGGACGGCCAACTGGCGAAGGCCGAGGCCGCCTACCGGCGAATCCTCGCCAGCCACCGCGACGACCCCCAGGCCCTCAACGGCCTGATCGCGGTACTGGCGCAGCAGGGCAAGGCCGATGAGGCGCTCAAGCTGATCGACTCGCTGTCAGCGACGGCCCAGGCGCGACTGAACGCCGAGGTGTCGGTCCGTTCGCTGCGCGCCACCCAGGTGGCCCGGGTAGCCGAACAACGCGGCGACCTGAGGGCCGCCGAACAGGCCTACCGGCAGGCACTCGCGGATGACCCCGGCAATGCCTGGACACGCTTCGCCCTGGCGCGGATCTACCTCGGCCAGGGCCGCACCCAGGCTGCCCGGGAGCAGATCAATGACCTGCTCAAGCGCCACCCCGATCAGCCCGACGCGCTCTACACCCGCACCCTGCTGGCGGCGCAACTGGGCGAGTGGCAGGACGCCCAGGCCAGCCTCGCGCGTATCCCTGCGGCGCGGCGCAGCCGCGAAATGGACGAGCTGGGCAAGGAAATCGCCCTGCACGTGCAGACCGATGCCGCCGTCGCCAACCTCCGGCGTGGCCAGCAGCACGAGGCCCAGGCCCTGCTCGCCCGCAGCCAGGCCCTGACCGAGGGCAGGCCCGAGCGCGTGGCGATCCTGGCTGCGGCCTACCTCGATGCCGGCCAGCCACAACAGGGCGTGGCGCTGATGCGCGACCTGGTGGAGCGCTCACCCAACCCCGCCAACAAACTGCAACTGCTCTACGCCGACATCCTGTTCAAGGCCGACCAGGACAACGACGCCGCCGACATCCTGCGCAACCTGCAGGGGACACGCCTGAGCGACAGCGATCGCCGACATTACGCCTCCCTGGTGAAGCTGTACCGCATCCGGCAGGCCGACCAGTTGCGCGAGAAAGGCAACCTGGTGGCCGCCTACGACTTGCTCAAGCCGATCCTGCGCCAATCACCGCGCGATCCCCAGGCGAACGCGGCCCTGGCACGGCTGTACAGCGCCAGCGGCAACAACGCCAAGGCCATGGCGCTGTACCAGCCGCTGCTGGAAAACGATCCGCGCAATGCCGACCTGCAACTGAGCGTCGCCAGCCTGGCCGCCCAGGCCCACGACAACGCGCGGGCGGAAAAGGCCCTCAAGAGCGCCCTGGCCCTCAAGCCGGGCGTGCCCAAGGTGCTGACCAGCGCCGCCGCCACCTATCGCGCCATGGGCAAGAGTTCCGAGGCCGCCGACCTGCTGCGCCAGGCCGTGGCCATCGAGGGCAGCCAGCGGCGCGCCAACCCGGCGCTCGACAGGGCGGACAGCGACGGCGACAACCCCTTCCTCGACCTGCCGGGACAACCCCGCCGAGTCGCGGTCCGCAGTGAGGACCCGTTGCGTTCCGGCAATGAGTCGGCCGAGAGCATGCCGCCCGATCCGTCCCTGGCACCCTCACGCTATGAAAGCGCCGATAGTCTTCTGGACGACGATCCGGCACCGGCCGGCAATCCCTTCGCCGCCGGCCGCCGTGCAGGCGAAGCCGCGCAGCAGGATCTGAGCCCGGCGCAGCTGGCGCTGAACGAAATTCTCCAGGAACGCAGCGCCTATGTCGCCCAGGGCCTGAGCGTGCGCAGCAACAATAACGAGTCGGGCCTGAGCAAGCTGACCGATGTCGAGGCACCGTTCGAAGCCAACCTGCCGGCCGGTGACAATCGGGTCGCGTTGCGGGTGACCCCGGTCTCGCTGCACGCCGGCAGCGCCCACGACTACAGCCTCGGCCGCTTCGGCAGCGGCCTGCCCAGCGGCTCCCCCGGCTCGCAGCAGGCCAATGGCGTCGGGCTGGCGGTCGCCGTGGACAGCCCGCCCCACGGGATCAAGGCGGACATCGGCGTCAGTCCCGTGGGCTTCACCTACAACACCGTGATCGGCGGCATCAGCCTGGAACAGCCGCTGGTCTCCAGCCCGAACATGCACTACAGCATCGCCCTGTCGCGGCGGCCGGTCACCGACAGCCTGACCTCCTTCGCCGGCGCGAAGGACCGCCGCACCGGCATCAGCTGGGGTGGCGTGACGGCCAACGGCGGGCGCGCGCTGCTCGGCTACGACGATCAGGAAGTCGGCCTGTATGGCTATGGCGCCCTGCACAAGCTGGTCGGCCACAACGTCGAGGACAACACCCGCGCCGAACTGGGCGGCGGCCTCTACTGGTACCTGGACAACCAGCCCGACGAGAAGCTGACCGTGGGCCTGAGCACCATGGTGCTGTCCTATGAAAACAACCAGGGCTTCTTCACCTACGGCCACGGCGGCTACTTCAGCCCGCAGACGTTCTTCTCCGTGGCGGTGCCGGTCAATTGGTCGCAGCGCTCCGAGCGCTTCAGCTATCGGCTCAACGGCGCGCTGGGGGTGCAGTACATCAACCAGAAAGGCGCCGACTACTTTCCCGGACACCGCACCGAACAGGCTGCCAACGACCTCAAGTACCCCGGCAAGAGCAGTACCGGGGTCGGCTACAACCTGAACGCGGCGGGCGAATATCGGCTCGGTTCGAACCTGCTGCTGGGCGGCGAGCTGGGTGTGGACAACGCCCAGGATTACCGCCAGGTCACCGCCGGGCTGTACCTGCGCTACCTGTTCGAGAAGATCAGCGGGCCGATGGCCCTGCCGGTCAGCCCGTACCGTTCGCCCTACTCCAATTGAACTGCGGGAGCGTGCAACATGACCACTTCATCGGTCCTGGCGGGCCTGACCGTCCTGATCATCGGCGACAGCCACCTGGCGACCCCCGATTTCCTGCTCAACCCGCTGCACGAGGCCCTCAGCCGCCAGGGTGCCCAGGTCCACTCCATCGGCATCTGCGGTGCCAGCGCCGGCGACTGGCTCAAGGCGACCCCCAGCCCCTGCGGCGGCGCCGAACGCCGGGGCAGCGCCGAGGCCACGGTGCTGGACAATGCGACGACCCGGCCGATCGGCCAACTGCTCGACAGCGACAAACCCGATATCACCGTGATCGTCATGGGCGACACCATGGCCAGCTACGACAAGCCGAGCTTTCCCAAGGCCTGGATCTGGCAACAGACCAACAGCCTGGTGAAAGCCCTCGCCGACCACCACAGCCCCTGTGTCTGGGTCGGACCGAGCTGGGGCAGCGAGGGCGGCAAATACGGCAAGACCTATGAACGGGTGCGGACGATGTCGGATTTCCTCGGCAAGAGCGTCGCGCCCTGCCGCTACATCGACTCGCTGCAGTTCTCCGGCAAGGGCCAGTGGGCGACCATCGACGGCCAGCACCTGACCCTCACCGGCTACCGGGCCTGGAGCGAGGCCATCGTCAAGGCGTTGTTGCAGATGCCGCGGCCCGCGGGCCGGTGAGCCCTCAGGGACGCAACACCGGCAGGCTGGTGGTGGACTTGATCTCGGACAGCGCGACGATGGAGTTGACCTCCTGGATACCCGGGACCAGCGACAGCTTCTCGAAGAAGAACCGCTCGTAGGCCTCGATATCGGCCGTGACGATGCGCAGCAGGAAGTCCACCGCGCCCATCAGCACGTAGCACTCAAGCACTTCGGGAAAACCGCGGATCGCCTCGGTGAATTCGGCGAAGTTGGAGCGACCGTGGGCATTGAGTTTCACCTCGGCGAAAATCTGCGTGTTGAGGCCGATCTTTTTCCGATCGAGCAGGGTCACCTGGCTGCGGATCACCCCTTCATCCTTGAGCCGCTGGATCCGCCGCCAGCAGGGCGACTGGGACAAGCCCACCTGCTCGGCGATCTGCGCACTGGACAGCGAGGCATCCTCCTGCAGCAACGCCAGGATCCGCCGATCGTACGCATCAAGCTCACTCTGCATAGAAAAACCTCGAATCGCCTTATCAGTGAATAATACAAGTCGCCATGGTGCGAAATTCGCCCATGATAGATAAGAAATACCCAGCTCGACATGTAAAACTTTCTCCAGCCGATCGAGGAGATAGACCATGTACAGCCGCGACCCCCTGACGCCTTCACGCCCCGATACCTGGTCCCCGCACAACGAGCACTGCCGGGTGCAGTACCAGGTCCGGGCCGAGGCCGAACCGGACCTGCTCTGCCGCCTGCTCAACCTGTTCGCCCTGCAGTTGCTCACGCCCCTGCAGGTGCAGGCCCGCCAGGACGATGGCGTGTTTCTGATCGAGCTGGAGCTGGATGGCCTGAGCTGGCACCGTGCCGAAGTGATCGGCGAAAAGATGCGCAACCTCATCAGCGTGTTTGCCGTGCACCTGCAGCCGGCGGCACAGGCCCAGCCAACGCGGCTGCAGGCGGCGGGCTGAGCCGACGGAGAAAAAATCGCACGCCTCGTTCCGGTCTCGGCACAGACTTCGGGCAACCTCGCGACTATTCTTGCTTTCTCACGGTCAGACAGGGACTACTGACCGCCCGAACAGGAGCCCGCATGCCCGTCGCCTCTCTCAACCAGGATCACTGGCTGGACCTCAACGAACTGCTACGCGACCTGGTCAGCCAGGGATTCATCAGCCAGGACTCGGCCGAACACGCCATGACCACCCGGCGCAACTCGCAGAACAGCCAGTTGCATCCCCTGGAGTTCATCGCCAGCCAGCACCTGCCCGACCTGAGCCGCCCCGGCAAGCCGCTGGACCTGGAAAACCTGACCCTGTGGCTGGCCCAACAGGCCGGCCAACCCTACCTGCGCATCGACCCGCTGAAGATCGACGTCGCCGCGATCATGCCGCTGATGTCCTATGCGTTCGCCCAGCGCCATAAGATCCTGGCCGTGGCGGTCGATCACGACGGCGTGACCGTGGCCAGCGCCCAGCCCCATGTGCGCAGCTGGGAAGCCGACCTGAGCCATGTGCTCAAGCTGCCGATCCGGCGGGTGGTGGCCAACCCGGTGGATATCCAGCGCTATACCGTGGAGTTCTTCCGCCTGGCCAAGTCGGTCAGCGGCGCCAGCACGGTCGACCAGAAAGGCCACAACCTGGGCAACTTCGAACAGCTGCTGAACCTCGGCGCCAGCGACCAGGAGCCGGACGCCAACGACGCGCACATCGTCAACATCGTCGACTGGCTGTTCCAGTACGCCTTCCAGCAGCGCGCCAGCGATATCCACATCGAGCCGCGCCGCGAGCAGGGCACCGTGCGCTTTCGCATCGACGGCGTGCTGCACAACGTCTACCAGTTCCCGCCCCAGGTGACCATGGCGATCGTCAGCCGGCTCAAGAGCCTGGGCCGGATGAACGTCGCGGAAAAGCGCAAGCCACAGGACGGCCGGGTCAAGACCAAGACCCCCGACGGCGGCGAGGTCGAGCTGCGCCTGTCGACCCTGCCGACCGCGTTCGGCGAGAAGATGGTGATGCGGATCTTCGACCCGGAGGTATTGCTCAAGGACTTCGACCAGCTCGGCTTCTGCGCCGATGACCTGCGCCGCTGGCAGGACATGACCCGCCAGCCCAACGGCATCATCCTGGTCACCGGCCCCACCGGCTCGGGCAAGACCACCACGCTGTACACCACTCTGAAGAAACTGGCGACCTCGGAGGTCAACCTCTGCACCATCGAGGACCCGATCGAGATGGTCGAGCCGGCCTTCAACCAGATGCAGGTCCAGCACAATATCGACCTGACCTTCGCCAGCGGCGTGCGCGCGCTGATGCGCCAGGACCCCGACATCATCATGATCGGCGAGATCCGCGACCTGGAAACCGCCGAGATGGCGATCCAGGCCGCCCTGACCGGCCACCTGGTGCTGTCGACCCTGCACACCAACGATGCGCCGAGCGCGATCAGTCGCCTGCTCGAACTGGGCGTACCGCACTACCTGATCAAGGCTACCGTGCTCGGGGTCATGGCCCAGCGCCTGGTACGCACCCTGTGTCCGCACTGCAAGGCGCCGCACGAGCTGTCGGAGGAGGATTGGCAGACCCTCACCCGCCCCTGGCAGGCGCCCCTGCCCAGCGGCGCGCAACAGGCGGTCGGCTGCCTGGAATGTCGCGACACCGGCTACCGCGGCCGCGCCGGGGTCTACGAGATCATGCTGCTCAGCGACAGCGTCAAGGCGCTGATCCATGCCGACACCGACCTGCTGGCGGTGCGCCGCCAGGCGTTCAAGGAAGGCATGCGCAGCCTGCGCCTGTCCGGCGCACAGAAGGTCGCGGCGGGGCTGACCACCATCGAGGAGGTGCTGCGGGTCACTCCCCAGAGCGAGCAACGTTGAGCGGGCAACACTTCATTTCGCCGGGGTGAGGACGAACCAGTCGATCACCCCGACCTCGCTGTTGGGCTTGATGCTCACCGGGGCGGCATCGCCGCGCCGCTGGAGAATCGAATGTCCTTCGGCGATCTGCTCGCCGGTGCGCCGGTTGATCGCGTCCTGCTCGCCGGTCGGGCTGAACAGCCAGGCGCCGCGTTCGTCGCCGCGCACCCGCGTGCCCTGTGGATAAAGCCACTCGCCCAGGGTGGTGGAACGGGCCAGTTGCCCATCCCACCTCTCGGTGCGCCGTTGACTGTCGAGGTACATGCGCAGCGAGGACAGGTGCAGGCCATCGAGGGCGATGTCGAGGTTGTCGGCGTCTTCGGCGCGCAGCATCCAGCCCTCCCGGTCGCCATGCAGCACAGTGCCCGCTGGCCAGGTCACGCCGGCCACGCCCACGCCGGGGACCAGGGCGCACTCCTTGAAACGCCAGCGGCTCGGCCGGTACGTGTCCTGCGCCTCGCGCCGGAAACTCGCCCAGGTGCCTGCGGCACAGGGCCAATCCTGTATGACCTGGTCGTGTTCCAGGCGCACGCTGGAATCGCTGTAGCCCGGCGAGAAGTCGATCGCCGACACCGGCATCCCCCGGATCTCGATGGGCGCTGCCAGTTCGATCGACTTCAGGCTGTCCAGACCGTGCGCCTGCGGTTTCCCCTGCCAGTCCTCGGGGTCGAGGGTGCCCAGATGCGCCTGGCTGCCCGCCGGGAAGCTCAGCTCGCCCAGGCGCAGCTCGGCCTGCAACCGCGGATTCAGCGCCTGGCGCTCGGCCTCGGACGCCGCGTCCAGGCGCTGGAACTCCCGCAACATCGCCCCGCCCAGCCCGGCGAAGATCAGGCCCGGCACGATCAGGCAGCCGTAGCGCCAGGAATTGCGCCGCAGGTGACGGCGCGTACGCGCGAACAGCAGGGCCACCAGCACCCACAGCAGTCCGATCGTGCTGACCACGGCCAGCGCGGCCAGCAGGAAAATGAACAGGATGGCGGACGGATCGGGACCGAAGATCATCGCAATCGGGTGCTCGCGGCAGAGTCGATGACCCGCACCTTAGCACGGGCTGCGTCCTACAGGCTTGAACACAAATGACACACTTATTCCTGGGCCAGAGTCGCTACAATCAGCTCATTATCGGTATCTCGGTAATCACTTGAACAGGGAATCGTCATGCAAATCGGCAGCGTACTTCTGCTCTTCGTCGGCCTGGCCATCGCCATCGTCTTCATGGGCTTCAAGGTCGTACCCCAGGGCTACCAATGGACGGTGGAGCGCTTCGGCCGCTACACCACCACCCTCAAGCCGGGCCTGAACATCATCGTCCCGGTCATGGACCGCATCGGGCGCAAGATCAACGTGATGGAAAGCGTGCTGGACATCCCGCCGCAGGAAGTCATCACCTCCGACAACGCCACGGTGCAGATCGACGCCGTGTGCTTCTTCCAGGTGGTCAACACCGCCCAGGCCGCGTACGAGGTGAACAACCTCGAACATGCCATCCGCAACCTGTTGCAGACCAACATCCGCACCGTGCTCGGCTCCATGGAGCTCGATGCCATGCTCGGCCAGCGCGACACCATCAACGAGCGCCTGCTGCGCACCGTCGATGAAGCCACCGCGCCGTGGGGCATCAAGATCACCCGGATCGAGATCAAGGACATCAGCCCGCCCGCCGACCTGATGGCGGCGATGTCCGGGCAGATGAAGGCCGAGCGGGTCAAGCGTGCGCAGATCCTCGAAGCCGAAGGCCTGCGCGCCTCGGCGATCCTCACCGCCGAGGGCAAGAAGCAGGCGCAGATCCTCGAGGCCGAGGGTAACCGCCAGGCCGCCTTCCTCGAATCCGAGGCCCGCGAGCGGCAGGCCGAGGCGGAAGCCCGCGCCACCCAGGTGGTGTCCGAGGCGATCGCCAACGGCAACGTCCAGGCGGTGAACTACTTCGTCGCGCAAAAGTACGTCGAAACCCTGGGCCGGCTGGCCTCGGCCAACAACAGCAAGGTGATCCTCATGCCACTGGAGGCCAGCCAGGTCATCGGCGCGGTCGGCGGCATCGGCGAAATCGTCAAGGCCACCTTCGACGGCAAGAAGACCTGAGGCAACGGCCATGTGGGAATTCCTGCAACATCTGTCCTTCTGGGACTGGCTGGCCCTCGGCACCCTGCTGCTGATCCTCGAGGTGTTCGGCACCGGCGGCTACCTGCTGTGGGTCGGCATCGCCGCCGCGGTGGTCGGTGTGCTGACCTTCGTCATCCCCGGCCTGCCATGGACCCTGCAGTTCCTGCTGTTCGGCCTGCTGTCGGTGTTGACCGCGGTGTTCTGGTGGAAGCGCCAGCGCGCCGCCAACATCGTCAGCGACCAACCGGGGCTCAACGAACGCGGCCATGAGCTGATCGGCCGGGTCTTCGTGGTGCATTCGCCGATCAGCGGCGGGCGCGGCAAGATCAAGGTCGGCGACGGTGTGTGGCTGGTCACCGGCCCGGATGCCGAGGTGGGCGCACGGGTCCGGGTGATCGCGCAGCACGGCACCGTCCTGCAGGTCGAAACAGTTGAATGAGGGCAATGGAACTCCGTCTCGGTGAGCACAATCCAATGCTGCATATCACCCCAAGCGGAGTCACCATCATGCGTCTCAAATATGCTGTCGCCACCCTGGCGTTGCTGTCCCTCCCGATTGGTTCGGCCATGGCCGACGGCTTCTGGCGCAACGTCATTTCGTCCGGCGCAACCACCGGTTCGACCTACCTGACCTTCAAGGACCACAAGCTGATCGTCGCCGCCCAGGATGACGCCGGCAGCTTCGTCGCCAGCGATGGTGCGATCCGTGGACCCTACCTGGAAGCCGCCATGCAGAAAGTGCGGGCCGACAACCCGGACCTGAAGGCCAGCGACATGGAGCTGGCCAATGCGATCCTGGCCAAGAACGCCCTGGCCGAAGAGTGATCGCCAGGTTTGCAGCTTGAATCGATGAAAAACGCCGACGATCAGTCGGCGTTTTTCATCATGCGATGCGCTCAGCGATAGTCGTCCAGCGGTACACAGGCGCAGAACAGGTTGCGGTCGCCGTAGACGTTGTCCACCCGGTTCACCGTCGGCCAGTACTTGTGGGCCCGGGTGTGCGCCGTCGGCACGACCGCCTGGGCGATGCTGTAGGGACGTTCCCAGCCCTCGGTGATATCCGCCAGGGTGTGCGGCGCCCGCTTGAGCGGGTTGTCCTCGGCGGACCAGTTGCCGCTCTGCACCTCGGCAATTTCCGCGCGAATGCTCAGCATGGCTTCGACGAAGCGGTCCAGCTCGGCTTTCGACTCGCTCTCGGTCGGCTCGACCATCAGCGTCCCCGGCACCGGGAACGACATGGTC
Organism: Pseudomonas sp. Tof1; assembly: GCF_055390395.1. Lineage (NCBI taxonomy): Bacteria > Pseudomonadati > Pseudomonadota > Gammaproteobacteria > Pseudomonadales > Pseudomonadaceae > Pseudomonas > Pseudomonas sp. Tof1. Next base: position 6,660,442 of record NZ_AP024344.1, read on the forward strand.
GGCGCGTGGAAGCCGTAGTCCATCAACCGCTTGGCCACGTCCTCCTCGCTGATGCCGGTCTGTGCCTTGAGGGGACGCAGATCGAGGATGCACTCGTGGGCGACCCGGCCATTGCGCCCGCTGTAGAGCACCGGGAACGCCCCGCCGAGCTGTTGCGCCAGGTAGTTCGCGGCCAGGATCGCCACCTCGCTGGCGTCGGCCAGTTGTGGCCCCATCATCGCGATGTACATCCAGCTGATCGGCAGGATGCTCGCACTGCCCCAGGGTGCGGCGCTGACCGCGCCGTTCTGCGGCAGCGGGCCGTCGATGGGCACCACCGGATGGTTGGCGACGAACGGCGCCAGGTGCGCACGCACGCCGATCGGCCCCATGCCCGGACCACCGCCGCCGTGGGGGATGCAGAAGGTCTTGTGCAGGTTCATGTGCGACACGTCGGCGCCGATATCCGCCGGACGCGCCAGGCCGACCTGGGCATTGAGGTTGGCGCCGTCCATGTACACCTGGCCGCCATGGTTGTGGATAACTTCACAGATATCGCGGATGCCCTCCTCGTAGACGCCATGGGTCGAGGGATAGGTCGCCATCAGGCAGGACAGCCTGTCGCCGGCTTCCCGGGCCTTGGCCTTGAGGTCTTCCAGCTCGACGTTGCCCGCATCGTCGCATTCGACGATTACCACCTGCATGCCGGCCATCTGCGCCGAGGCCGGGTTGGTGCCGTGGGCCGAGGCCGGAATCAGGCAGATGTTGCGCGCGCCCTGCTTGCGGCTTTCATGGTACTTGCGGATCGCCAGCAACCCGGCGTATTCGCCCTGGGCCCCGGAATTGGGCTGCATGCAGATCGCATCGAAGCCGGTGATCGCGCAAAGCCAACGCTCCAGCTCGGCGATCATCGCGGTATAGCCCGCCGCCTGTTCACGGGGGGCGAACGGGTGCAGGTTGGCGAATTCCGGCCAGGTGATGGGGATCATCTCGCTGCTGGCATTGAGCTTCATGGTGCAGGAGCCCAGCGGGATCATCGACTGGTTGAGGGCCAGGTCCTTGTTCTCCAGCTGCTTGAGGTAGCGCAGCATCTCGGTTTCGCTGTGATGGCTGTTGAACACCGGGTGCGTCAGGTACGTGGAAGTCCGCTGCAGTTCCGCCGGGATACCGGCATCGAGGCTCTCGGCGTCCAGTTCGGCGACGTCCAGCCCGTGATCGACCCCGAGGAAGATATCCAGCAGCCGCGCCACCGTGGTTTCGTCAGAGGTTTCGTCGAGACTCAGGCCCAACTGGCCGCGCCCGAGAATCCGCAGGTTGATCCGCGCCGCCCGGGCGCTTTCGAGAATCGCCGTCTGGCTGCCGCCGACATCGAGAGTCAGGGTGTCGAAGAAGTGCCGGTTGAGCCGGACGATGCCCTTGCGCTCAAGGCCGCTGGCGAGGATGCAGGTCAGTCGATGAACCCGCTGGGCGATGCGCCGCAGGCCCTCGGGGCCATGGTAGACCGCGTAGAAACCGGCGATGTTGGCCAGCAGCACCTGGGCCGTGCAGATGTTCGAATTGGCCTTCTCCCGGCGGATATGCTGCTCGCGGGTTTGCAGCGCCATGCGCAGGGCCAGGTTGCCGCGGGCATCCCGGGAGACGCCGATGATGCGCCCGGGAATCGCCCGCTTGTATTCGTCGCGGGTGGCGAAATACGCCGCATGCGGCCCGCCATAGCCCATCGGCACACCGAAGCGCTGGGACGAGCCGAACACCACGTCGGCACCCAGTTCGCCGGGGGCGTCAGCAGCAGCAGGCTCAACAGGTCGGCGGCCACGCAGGCCAGCGCCTGCTGGGCATGCAGTTGCTCGATCAACGGCCGCAGGTCGCGAACCTCGCCATGGGTATCCGGGTACTGCAGCAATGCGCCGAACACCTTGTGTTGGCTCAAGTTATCCACAGGGCCGACGAGCAATTCGAAACCGAAGCCCTCGGCGCGGGTGCGCACCACGGAAAGGGTCTGTGGATGACAGTGTTCGTCGACGAAGAACAGGTTGCTTTTCGACTTCGCCACCCGCCGCGCCAGGGCCATGGCCTCGGCTGCCGCGGTGGCTTCGTCGAGCAGCGAGGCGTTGGCCAGCTCCAGGCCGGTCAGGTCGATGGTCATCTGCTGGAAGTTGAGCAGGGCTTCCAGCCGCCCCTGGGCGATTTCCGGTTGATAGGGGGTGTAGGCGGTGTACCAGCCGGGATTTTCCAGCACGTTGCGCAGGATCACCGTCGGCGTCAGGGTGCCGTGGTAGCCCATGCCGATCAGGCTGGTCCAGAGCTGGTTCTGCTCGGCGTAGCCACGCAGCCGGCTCAACGCCGCCTGCTCGTCGAGGGCCGCCGGCAGCTCCAGCTCGCGGTTCAGGCGGATCGCCGACGGTACCGTCTGTTCGATCAGCTCGACACGGCTCGCCACTCCGAGAGCGGCGAGCATCGCCTGCTGCTCGCTGGCATCGGGCCCCAGGTGACGGCGCAAAAAGGCCTGGGAGTCTCGCAACTGGCGCAGGGACGGCAACTCGGACATTAGGGCTCTCTCCTGGCGGCGCGCGCTGGGCAACACGGGCGAGCACCGCGTTTCGAACACTGTGCAAGCAGCATAGCAGCCCGCCACCCCGACTGCCGCGAAGCATCCGTTCAGCGTCAGGACAGCAAAAAGCACCGAAATTTCACATCAAATCAGTATGATCGATGGCATCGCGGCATTGCTGTCTACTCTTTACCGCCTGTGGAACATTTCCCGGCCTCTAAACATCGGACGTCACGACCCCATGAGCCAACTTCCTTTCCTGCCTTTCGCCAAACCCACCATCGACGAAGCGACCATTGCCTCGGTCGCCGACGTCCTGCGTTCCGGCTGGATCACCAGCGGTCCCAAGGTGGCGGCCTTCGAAGCCCAGTTGTCGGAATACTTCGGCGGGCGTCCGGTGCGGACCTTCAACTCCGGCACCTGCACCATGGAAATCGCCCTGCGGATCGCCGGCATCGGCCCGGGTGACGAAGTCATCACCACGCCGATTTCCTGGGTCGCCACCGCCAACGTGATCATCGAGGTCGGTGCCACCCCGGTGTTCGCCGACATCGACCCGGTGACCCGCAACATCGACCTGGACAAGCTCGAGGCCGCCATCACCCCACGCACCCGGGCGATCATCCCGGTGTACCTGTCCGGCCTGCCGGTGGACATGGACCGCCTCTACGCCATCGCGAAGAAGCACAACCTGCGCATCGTCGAAGACGCCGCCCAGGCCCTGGGTTCGGAGTGGAAAGGCCAGAAGATCGGCGCCCTCGGCGACTTCGTCTCGTTCAGCTTCCAGGCGAACAAGAACATCACCTCCTCCGAGGGCGGCTGCCTGGTGCTGAACAATGCCGAGGAAGCACGCCTGGCGGAGAAATATCGCCTGCAGGGCGTGACCCGCAGCGGTCATGACGGGCTGGACGTGGACGTGCTCGGTGGCAAGTTCAACATGACCGACGTCGCCGCGGCCATCGGTCTGGGGCAGTTCGCCCAGGTCGACGCCATCACCGCCCATCGCCGGGCGATGGCCGAGTACTACTTCGAGTGCTTCGGCAGCGATTTCGAGGAGAAGTACGGCGCACAACTGCCGGTGAAGGACTTCACCCACAGCAACTGGCACATGTTCCAGCTGGTGCTGCCTGAGCGCCAGGACGGTCGTCCGGCACGGGATACCTTCATGGAGGACATGAAGCAGCAGGGCATCGGCATCGGCTACCACTACCCGGCGATCCACCTGCTGAGCCTGTACCGCGCCCGCGGCTTCAAGGAAGGCATGTTCCCGATCGCCGAGCGGGTCGGGCGCCTGATCGTTTCGTTGCCGATGTTCAACGTGATCACCCAGGCCGATGTCGAGCGCGCAGTGACTGCGGTCAAGGCGGCGCTGTCGCGCTGAGACCGAGGCGCCTGCCCTATTCGCGGGCAAGCCACGCTCCTACAGGTTGTCGGTCGTACACAAAGTTACGGACGACTCAAAACTGTAGGAGCGTGGCTTGCCCGCGAATAGGGCCCCAGGGCCTTGCGCCCGATTTACTCGCCGATGGAGGCCTTGTAGCCAGCGGCATCCAGCAGCTTGTCCAGCTCGGACTTGTCGCTCGGCTTGAGCTTGAAGATCCACGACTCGTAGGGTTCTTCGTTGAGCAGCTCCGGCGAATCGGCCAGTTCCTCGTTCACCGCGATCACTTCACCGGACACCGGTGCATAGATATCGGAAGCGGCCTTCACCGACTCCACCACACCCGCCGCATCGCCTGCCGCGAAGGTCTTGCCGACTTCGGTCAACTCGACGAACACCACATCCCCCAACGCCTCCTGAGCGTGGTCGCTGATACCGACGGTCACCGTACCATCGGCTTCCAGGCGGGCCCATTCGTGGCTTTGGGCATAACGCAGATCGCTAGGGATAACGCTCATATTCAAGAGTCCTCGAGAAAAAGTGTCAGCGGCCTGCGGCACAGGCTCGCCGGATAAGATCAGACCAGGGTTTTGCCATGACGCACGAACGTCGGCTTTACCACGCGAACCGGGTACCATTTGCCGCGAATTTCAACTTCAGCGCGGTCGGCCGTAGCTGCGGGAACACGCGCCAGAGCAATCGACTTGCTAAGCGTAGGAGAGAAACTACCACTGGTGATCTCTCCTTCGCCAACGTCGGCGATACGAACCACCTGGTGCGCACGCAAGACACCGCGCTCCTCCAGCACCAGACCGACCAGTTTGAGGCTTGGCCCGGCCGCCTTTTCGGCCTCGAGGGCAGCGCGGCCGATGAAGTCGCGCCCCGTCGGTTCCCAGGCGATGGTCCAGGCCATGTTGGAGGCCAACGGCGAGACATTCAGGTCGATGTCCTGGCCGTAGAGGTTCATCCCGGCCTCAAGGCGCAGGGTATCGCGGGCACCGAGGCCGATCGGCGAGATACCGGCCCCGACCAGGTCGTTGAAGAACGCCGGGGCCTGCTGCGCCGGCAGCACGATTTCCAGGCCATCCTCGCCGGTGTAGCCGGTGCGGGCAATGAACCAGTCGCCGTCACTGCGGCCTTCGAAGGGCTTGAGCTGCTGGATCAGTTGGCTGCGGGACTGGCTCACCAGTTCGCTGATCCGGTGCCGGGCCTGCGGGCCCTGGATCGCCAGCATCGCCAGCTCGGGACGCTCCAGCAATTGGACATCGAAGCCGGTGAGCCTGGCGTTCATCCACGCCAGGTCCTGGTCGCGGGTGGCCGCGTTGACCACCAGCCGGTAACCGGCATCCGTGCGGTAGACGATCATGTCATCGACCACCCCGCCCTGCTCGGTGAGCATGGCGCTGTAGAGCGCGCGGCCCGGGCTGTCGAGTCGCTCGACATCATTGGCCAGCAGGTGCTGCAACCAGGCCTTGGCCTGGCTGCCGGCGACGTCGATCACCGTCATGTGCGAGACATCGAAAACCCCGCAGTCGCGACGCACCTGGTGGTGCTCCTCGACTTGCGAGCCGTAGTGCAGAGGCATATCCCAACCGCCAAAATCGACCATCTTCGCGCCGAGGGCGAGGTGCAGGTCATACAGAGGCGTGCGCTGTCCCATGGGTTTCTCCTTCCGGGCGTGGCGAAGGTGCGGACAGGCGCCGGACTGGCTTCAGCCCTTTATGAATGGGGCCTTGAGCCGTATTCCGGAACCCGGTCTGTCAGACGGACCACACCGAATGCCGCGCATTGTAGCCGCAAGGAACCGACCTGGCACCTAACCGATTTGCCTTGCCGAACGCCGGATCAGGCCGATCACCGGCAACAGGCCGACCAGCACCAGGGTCAGGGCCGGCAACGAGGCCCGCGCCCATTCGCCCTCGCTGGTCATCTCGAAGACCCGCACCGCCAGCGTGTCCCAGCCGAACGGGCGCATCAGCAGGGTCGCCGGCATTTCCTTGAGCACATCGACGAACACCAGCAATGCCGCACTCAGGGTACCGGGCAACAGCAGCGGCAGATACACTTTGAAAAACAGTCGCGGCCCGCCCACCCCCAGGCTGCGAGCGGCCTCCGGCAACGACGGCCGAATGCGCTCCAGGCTGTTTTCCAAGGGCCCGTAGGCCACCGCGATGAAACGCACCAGGTACGCCAGCAGCAGGGCCGAGAGACTGCCCAGCAGCAGGGGCTTGCCGGCCCCGCCGAACCAGCTCGACAGCGGGATCACCAGTTCGCGGTCCAGGTAACTGAAGGCGAGCATGATCGACACCGCCAGCACCGAGCCGGGCAACGCATAACCGAGGTTGGCCAGGCTGACGCCACTGCGGATCGCCCGGGTCGGCGCCTGGCGACGGGCGAAGGCCAGCAGCATCGCCACCGCCACGGTCACCAGCGCAGCCATGCCGCCCAGGTACAGGGTATGCAGGATCAGCCCGGTGTAGCGCTCATCCAGGTCGAGGCGCCCGCGCCGCCAGAACCAGGCCAGCAGTTGCAGCAATGGCACGACGAAAGCGCAGGCGAACACCAGCAGGCACCAGCCGCTAGCCGCCCAGGCCTTCAGGCCATGCAGGCGGTACAGCGCACTGCCCCGGGGCCGCTCGTTGCCGGCCCGGCTGGCACCGCGGGCCCGCCGCTCGCCATAGAGCACCAGCATCACCGCGAGCAGCAGCAGGCTGGCCAGCTGGGCGGCACTGGACAGGCTGAAGAAGCCGTACCAGGTCTTGTAGATCGCGGTGGTGAAGGTGTCGAAGTTGAACACCGACACCGCGCCGAAATCCGCCAGGGTCTCCATCAGCGCCAGCGCGACCCCGGCACCGATGGCCGGCCGCGCCATCGGCAGGGCCACCCGCCAGAACGCCTGCCAGGGCGACTGGCCGAGCACCCGCGCCGCTTCCATCAGGCCTTTGCCCTGGGCCAGGAACGCGCTGCGCGCCAGCAGATAGACATAGGGGTAGAACACCAGCACCAGCACCAGGATCACCCCACCGGTGGAGCGCACCCGCGGCAGCCGCAGGCCGCTGCCAAAGACTTCGCGCAGCAGGGTCTGCACCGGGCCGGAGAAATCCAGCAGACCGACGAAAACGAAGGCCAGCACATAGGCCGGAATGGCGAAGGGCAGCATCAACGCCCAGTCGAGCCAGCGCCGGCCGGGGAATTCGCAGAGGCTGGTGAGCCAGGCCAGGCTGACACCCAGCAGGGTCACACCGACCCCGACGCCAGCCACCAGGGTCAGGGTGTTGCCCAGCAGGCGTGGCAGCTGGGTATCCCAGAGGTGGGTCCAGATCTGCGCGTCGATCGACTGCCAGGACAGCAACAATACGCTCAGCGGCAACAGCACCAGGGCCGCGACGGCGAAGACCAGGGGGTACCAGCGGCGTTGGATGGGATGGGCCAAGAAACTTCTCGGTTGGGGTTGTGTGTGAGCGCCCTTGTAGGAGCGTGGCTTGCCCGCGAAGAACGATGACGCAGTGCCACTGGAACACCGCATCGCCTCATTCGCGGGCAAGCCGCGCTCCTACAAGAGATAGGATGGTGTTGTCAGTTCCAGCCGGCGCGGTCCATCAGGCGGATCGCCTCGGCCTGGCGCTTGCCGGCAATTTCCACCGGCAGGGCGTCGGGGACGAACTTGCCCCAGCTCGCCACTTCCGCCGACGGCGGCACCGCCGGGTTGGCCGGGAACTCCTGGTTCACATCGGCGAAGATCCGCTGGGCCTCGGGCGTGGTCATCCACTCCACCAGCGCCTTGGCCGCTTCCGGGTGCGGGGCATGTTTGGTCAGGCCGATCCCCGACAGGTTCACGTGCACGCCACGATCACCCTGGTTCGGCCAGAACAGTTTCACCGCCAGGTTCGGGTTCTGCTTGTGCAGACGCCCGTAGTAGTAGGTGTTGACGATACCGACGTCGCACTGCCCGGCGTTGATCGCCTCGAGCACCGCGATGTCATCGGAGAACACGTCGGTGGACAGGTTGTTCACCCAGCCCTTGAGAATCTGCTCGGTCTTCTCGGCGCCATGCACCTCGATCAGGGTGGCGGTCAGCGACTGGTTGTAGACCTTTTTCGCCGTACGCAGGCACAGGCGGCCTTCCCACTGCTTGTCGGCCAGTGCCTCGTAGGTGGTCAGGTCCGCCGGTTTCACCCGCTCGGTGGAATACGCCAGGGTTCGCGCGCGCAGGCTCAAGCCGGTCCACTGATGGGCCGAGGAGCGGTACTGCAGCGGGATGTTGCTGTCGATCGTCTTCGAGGTGAAGGGCTGCAGGATACCCATCTGTTCGGCCTGCCAGAGGTTGCCGGCATCGACGGTCAGCAGCAGGTCGGCGGTGGCATTCTCGCCTTCGGCCTTGATCCGCTGCATCAGCGGCGCTTCCTTGTCGGTAATGAATTTCACCTTGACCCCGGTCTTCCGGGTATAGGCATCGAACACCGGCTTGATCAGTTCGTCGATTCGCGAGGAGTAGACCACCACCTCATCGGCAGCGTGGGCGGCGCCCGCCATCAGGGTCAGGGCCAGGGCTGTCAGTAGACGCTTCGGTGCCGGCATGGGAGCGTTCCCTCAAGTGCGCAAGTAAGCGCGAAATGATAGTGACTCACATTTGCGCCCTCAACCGAAGTCGGCACGGAGGCGTTACCAGATGTTGCACAGATTCACCGCGGGTTTCCCATCTGCCCTATCAAGGCGCGTCAGGATTCATGCTTCTGTAGGAGCCGGGCTTGCCCGCCAAGCTTTCAGCGCTCTCCAGAACACTTTCGCGGACACACCGGGCACCGGCACCTACAAGGCCCTGGCCAGCTCCGGCAGATCCCCCGTCAGGCCCAGTGCCTGGCGCACGAACAGCGCCTTGGCCTCGGGCACCTGGTCGACCACCCTCAAGCCAGTATTGCGCAGCCAGCGCAACGGAAGCGGGTCGGCCTGGAACAGCCGCTCGAAACCCTCCATCGCCGCCATCAACCCCAGGTTGTGCGGCATGCGCCGACGCTCGAAGCGGCTGAGCACCTTCACACTGGCCAGCCGCTCGCCACGCTCGACCGCCCGCAGCAGCACTTCGGCCAGCACCGCGGCATCGAGGAAACCCAGGTTCACGCCCTGCCCCGCCAGCGGGTGGATGGTATGCGCCGCGTCACCGATCAGCGCCAGCCCCTCGGCGACATAACTCTTGGCGTGACGCTGGCGCAGGGGCACGCAGACACGCGGGTCAACGGCAAGCACCTCGCCGAGGCGCCCTTCGAAGGCGCGCTCCAGCTCATGGCGGAAGCTGGCTTCATCCAGTGCCATCAGGCGCTCCGCCTCACCCGGGGTGGTCGACCAGACGATCGAACACCAGTCCTGTTGGCCGTCACGCTCCAGCGGCAGGAACGCCAGCGGACCGTCGTCGGTAAAACGCTGCCAGGCGGTCATCCGGTGCGGCTGGCTGCTGCGCACGCTGGTCACAATGGCATGATGCATGTAATCCCATTCCCGCGTTGCACAACCGGCCAGGCGCCGCACCGCCGAATTGGCGCCGTCGGCGGCCACCACCAGCGGCGCACGCAGCTTGCGACCGTCGGCCAGGGTCAGCAGCCAGTCATCGCCGGAGCGGCGCATCTGCTCCAGCCGCGCATTGGCCAGAAGGCCCATGTCGCAGTCGTGCAGGCGATCGAGCAAGGCGTCCTGGACCACCCGGTTCTCGACGATATGCCCGAGCACCTCGGCATGCACACTGGCCGCCGAGAAGTGAATCTGCCCGGTACCGCTGCCGTCCCAGACCTGCATGTCGCGGTAGGGACTGGCGCGCCGCCCGGCAATGCCGGGCCATACACCCAGGCGCTCGAGAATGCGCTGGCTGGCGGCCGACAGGGCACTCACCCGAGCTTCGAACGGCGCCAGCGGATCGAACGGTTTGACGCTCATCGGCCCGCCGTCGAGCAGCAGCACCTGCAGGCCACTGTCTTTCAACGCCAGGGCCAGGGCACTGCCCACCATCCCGGCCCCGACAATCAGCACATCTGCGCGCATTTCCATGCTTCAAACCTTAGCAAGTGATGTAGGAGCCGGGCTTGCCCGCGAAGCTTTTTGGCGGCCTTGATGGCCCCTTCGCGGGCAAGCCCGGCTCCTACAGGATTCGTGGTGGCCAGAGACACCACAAGACTCTAGACATCGGCACGCGTTCCCAGGCCCATGGCCTGGCGGGCGAACCAGCGCTTGGCCGGCGGCAGCAGGTCCAGGCCCAGCAGGCCAAGGTTGCGCCCCAGGGCGACCAGCGGCTGGCCGCTGCCGAACAGCCGGGTGACCCGATCGGAGAAACCGACGGTCAGTGTCTGGTCCAGGCGCTGGCGTTCCTGGTAGCCGCGCAGGGTCGCAAAGTCGCCCAGTGGCGCCTCGCTGGCCAGCAAGGCTTCAGCCAGGGCCTGGGCATCGCGCAGGGACAGGTTGAAGCCCTGTCCGGCAATCGGATGCAGGCTATGGGCCGCGTTGCCCAGCACCGCCAGGTGCGGGCGGACCTGTTCCTCGGCCTCCACCAGGGTCAACGGGTACAGGTGTCGCGCACCGACCTGCTTCAGGGTGCCGAGGCGATAACCGAACACACCCTGCAACTCGCTGAGGAAGCTGCGCTCGTCCAGTTGCGCGAGCCGTTGAGCGTCCATCCCGAGCCGGGTCCAGACCAGTGCACAACGGTTGTCCGGCAACGGCAGCAGGGCCATCGGCCCTTCGTCGGTGAACCGCTCGAAGGCCATGCCGTGATGGGCTTCGCCCGGTGAAATATTGGCGATCAGCGCGCTCTGGTTGTACGGCCGCTTGCGCACGCCGATCCCCAGTTGCTCGCGCAGGCCGGAACGGCCACCGTCGGCCAGCACGGCCAGCTCGCAGTCGAGCACGGTGTCATCGTTGAGGCTCAGGCGATAGCCGCCTTCCAGTGGCTGCAGGCGGGTCACCTCGGCCGGGCAGCGCCAACTGACCACCTCCTGGTCCAGCCCCTGCCAGAGGCATTGGCCGAGCCAGGCGTTCTCCACCACATAGCCCAGGGCCGGCACGCCCTCTTCCATGGCCGACAGCCGTGCCGTGGAAAAACGGCCGCGGTCGGACACATGAATCTGCCTGATCGGCTCGGCGCGCTGGGCAATCGGCTGCCACAGCCCCAGACGTTCGTAGATCTGCCGGGAGCCGAAGGACAGCGCCGACGAACGCGCGTCATAGCTCGGCTGGTAGCTGTCGCCGGGGGCGAAGGGTTCGATCAGCACGATCTTCCAGCCACGTGCCTTGGCCCCGGCCTGCAACGCCAGGGCCAGGCTGGCGCCGACCAGGCCACCGCCGATGATCGCCAGATTGGCCCGGCTCATGCTGCAGACACCCGCGCAGCGGCCATCAGGGCCTCGATCTCGGCCACGGTCTTGGGCACACCGCCGGTCAGAATTTCACAACCTTGCCTGGTCACCACCACGTCGTCCTCGATGCGCACGCCAATGCCGCGCCATTTCTTCGCCACGTTCTGGTTGTCGGGGGAAATGTAGATCCCCGGCTCCACTGTCAGCGCCATGCCGACCTCCAGCACGCGCCATTGGTCGCCGACCTTGTAGTCGCCGACATCATGCACATCCATCCCCAGCCAGTGGCCGGCGCGATGCATGTAGAAGGCCCGATAGGCCTCGGTTTCGATCAGCTCGTCAACGTCGCCTTCCAGCAGCCCCAGCTCCACCAGGCCGCGGGTGATGACCCGCACCGTCGCCTCGTGCGCCTGGTTCCAGTGCTTGTCCGGGGCGATCTCGGCGAACGCCGCTTCCTGGGCAGCCAGCACCAGTTCGTAGATCGCCTTCTGCTCGGGCGAAAACTTGCCGCTGACCGGCCAGGTACGGGTGATATCACTGGCATAGCAGTCGATTTCGCAGCCAGCGTCGATCAGCACCAGGTCACCCTCCTTGAGCACCGCGTCATTCTGCTGGTAGTGCAGGATGCAACTGTTGCGTCCGGCGGCAACGATCGAACCGTAGGCCGGCATCTTCGCCCCACCCTTGCGGAACTCGTAGTCCAGCTCGGCTTCCAGGCTGAACTCATGCAGGCCGGCCCGCGCCGCCTGCATGGCCCGCACATGGGCGCGGGCGGAAATCGCCGCGGCCTCGCGCATGACCTTCACTTCTGCCGCCGATTTATACAGGCGCATGTCGTGCAGCAGATGATCCAGGGCAACGAATTCGTTCGGCGGCTGCGCGCCGAGGTGGGCCTTGGAACGGATCACGTTGATCCAGTCCATCACGTGCCGATCGAATTCCGGGTTGCTGCCCATCGCCGAATACACCCGGTCGCGCCCTTCGATCAGGCCCGGCAGGATGTCGTCGATATCATTGATGGGAAATGCGTCGTCCGCCCCGTAGTCACGGATCGCGCCCTCCTGGCCGGCACGCAGGCCGTCCCAGAGTTCGCGCTCGGCGTTGCGTTCGCGACAGAACAGCACGTATTCGCCGTGGGCCCGGCCGGGGATCAGCACGATCACCGCCTGGGGCTCGGGGAAACCGCTGAGGTACTGGAAGTCGCTGTCCTGGCGATAGACATGCTCGACATCGCGGTTGCGGATCATCACCGCAGCCGCCGGCAGGATCGCGATGCTGTTGGGTTCCATCTGCGCCATCAGCGCCTTGCGCCGCCGGGCGTATTCCGCTTTCGGGATATGGATCATGGGCAGACGGAACTCCCTTTCGAACTCAGTGCAGCGAAGGCTTGGCAGCCGGCTCGGCCGGCTTGTTGACCTCGGTGAACAGCAGCAGCGGCGCGACACGCAGGTATTCCATGACCTCCATGTAGTCGTTCTCGCCGTCGTCGGACTCTTCCAGGGCGTCCTGGACCTGGGCGATGGCGGCCAGGTCCTGCAGCACCTCGGTGGCCTCGATGCTCAGGGCATTGGCACGGTAGGTCAGGCCGAAACCGGCGAGAAAGCCCTGGCACCACTGGCCCAGCGCGGCGGCACGTTCGGTCAGCGGCGCGTCGTCGCTCGGCAGCAGCAGGACCACGGTCATGTCGTCGCTGGTCAGTTCGCCCTTGACCATCTCCTGCAGGCCGATCAGGGCGTTGCGCACGTTGTCCTGCGGCTCGCCTTCGAGCAGTTCGGCGGCATCCACCAGCCAGCTGTCGGCCTCGAAGCCGGCACCGGCGCAGCTGCGACCGAGCAACAGGCCGTGCAGTTCGGCCGGCGAGACCGGATGGCCATTGCTGCTCAGCAGGGTGGCAAAGGCGTTATAGGGGGAATTCTGAATAGGCATGGGCGGCTAGGCGCCGAACGGCGCAATGTCTAGAATGAAGGCCTTGTATCCTAGCATTCGAGGGCCCGCCAAGACCATCGAGGCGGACAACTCGTTTGCCAGGGTCTGGACGAAATGTTTTCAGCGCGGCCTGGGCGAGCGCCGATACATTTCGCACAGAGCCCAAACGCTCCAGTCACGACCGCTCATCAGTCATATTCAGTCGACATCAAAGTAGATAATGAATGGAAGACAACGACCTGCACGCGCTGATGGCCAGACTCGAACTGTTGATTACCCGGGTCGAGCAACTAAAAAGCCAAAACAGACTCCTATTAGCTCAGGAAAAGACCTGGCGCGAGGAGCGCGCACACCTTATTGAAAAGAACGAAATCGCCCGGCGCAAGGTTGAATCGATGATTACGCGCCTCAAGGCCCTGGAGCAAGACTCATGAGTTCAAGCAATAACGTTACCGTGCAGATACTCGATAAAGAGTATTCGATCATCTGTCCCCAGGAAGAACGCAGCAACCTGATCAGCGCCGCGCGCTACCTGGATGGCAAGATGCGCGAGATCCGCAGCAGCGGCAAGGTGATCGGTGCCGACCGCATCGCCGTGATGGCCGCGCTGAACATCACCCACGACCTGCTGCACAAACAGGAGCGCCCAGATGTGCAGGCCAGCAGTTCGACACGCGAACAGGTGCGTGACCTGCTTGAGCGGGTCGACCTGGTGCTGTCTTCCGATTCGGACACCAGCAAAGGCTGATTCCCACAGCCCTTTCGGTTATACTGGCATCACTCCCTGGGGTGCTTGCCAGTTGACGATGTCCCTGAGCCGATTTGCACTACCCTGGAATTTGCACGTTGGGCCGGTGTGCATGTCCGCTAGACGGAAAGCCTTAACGCCTACTGCACCTTCCACCTTGAACTCTCGGGTTCAAGGGCTAAGTCGACAGCGGTTCATCCGGGGAGCCTGATTTCCAGGCCCATGTCGGTGAATGCCGACAGGGGTCTTCACGGGCCGCCGTCCTGGCCGCTCCACTGCCTGCAGCACGAATCCATGACCGAACCTGCGCCGCTTTCCCGCCCGCAACTTCGACGACTGCTGCGCAAGGCGCGCCGCGCCCTCACGCCCGGCGAGCAACGCCAGGCCGCACGCGGCCTGTATCGGCAACTGGCGCAACACCCGCTGTTCCGCCGTGCCCGCCATGTTTCCCTGTACCTGCCGACCGACGGCGAAATCGATCCGCGCCTGCTGCTGCGCGAGGCCCAGCGTCGTGGCAAGCACACCTATCTGCCGGTGCTGAGCGCCTGGCCGCGGACCAAGATGGTGTTCCAGCGGATTCGCCCCGGGGAAAAGCTGCGGCCCAACCGCTTCCGCATTCTCGAACCACGAATCAACCCGGCCGCCCAGCGCAAGGTCTGGGCGCTCGACCTGGTGCTGCTGCCGCTGGTCGGTTTCGACCCGCTCGGCGGACGCCTGGGCATGGGCGGCGGCTTCTACGATCGCAGCCTGGCCTATCAGTCGCGCCGCAAGAGCTGGCGCAAGCCGACGCTGCTGGGGCTGGCCCATGAATGCCAGAAAGTGGCGAGACTGGATCAGGCCAGTTGGGATGTGCCGCTGCGCGGAACGGTCACAGGCAGTGCGTGGTATATCGCAGGCTGAAGCGAGTGGAACAAGGGCGTCAACGCGAATGGCGACGCCTTTCTGGCGGGATCAACGCTTGAACAGGGTCGACTGCTGGGGCTGCTGCTGGGCGATCTCGACGGGAGCGTCCTTCTTGCCGGACCACAGGCCCTGGGCATAACCCGTTGTCACCACACCCAAACCGAACAAAATAACCAAAGTCCATAGTAAATCCGGTTTGCGTTTCATCGATTGCCCCCCTAGGCAAATCACATACGATGACAGCAGCGGTTTGATGATTAGGCCGTGCAGCAGCGTCAAGCTTAAAATTCCGGCATTTTGCGATAACGTGAACCACTACGCAAACGCTGGCGTCAACCGACCGTCGGTTTGTGTGAAATTGCCCGACAAACTGCCCAAGGAGCACCACCATGGCCTACTGGCTGATGAAATCCGAGCCGGACGAGCTCTCGATCGAAGGCCTGGCCAAGCTGGGCGAAACCCGCTGGGACGGTGTCCGCAACTACCAGGCGCGCAACTTCCTGCGGGCCATGGCGGTTGGCGACGAGTTCTTCTTCTATCACTCCAGTTGCCCGGAGCCGGGGATTGCCGGAATCGGCAGGATCGTCGCGGCGGCCTACCCGGACCCGACGGCGCTGGACCCGCAAAGCCACTACCACGACCCCAAGGCCACGCCCGAGAAGAATCCCTGGAGCGCCCTGCAGGTCGGGCATGTCGAGACCTTCGCCAAGGTGCTCGGGCTCGGCTACCTGAAACAGCAGGCCGCACTGGCGCAAATGCCACTGGTGCACAAAGGCAGCCGCCTGTCGGTGATGCCGGTGACGGCAGAGCAGTGGGCAGCGGTTCTGGCCTTGCGTTGACGGCGGCGGCCCATGCGCGGGCAAGCCGCGCGCCTACCAATACGACTCAAGACGGTAGAAGCGCGGCTTGCCCGCGAAAACACCCGGGCCGACACGACAAATGCCGGCTCACTGTACGATCAGGTTGTTGAAGAGCAGGTCTTCCACCTGCGGCTTGCCGGTCTCGTCGGTCAGCACCTGCTGGACCTGCTTGAGGGCTTCCTGACGCATCTTTTCCTTGGCTTCGACGTTGCTCATCGAGTCCACGGTCTGCTGGGCGAACAGCGCCACCAACTGGTTGCGGATCAACGGCTCGTTGGCCTTGACCGCCTGGGCCGCCGCGTCACCGGTCACACGCACCGCCACGTCGGCCTTGTAGACCTTGAGCTTGGGGCTGCCGTCCAGGCCATAGTTGCCCACGAACGGCGGGGTCAGGCTGATATAGCTGACCTTGGGCGCCGCGCCCTCGCCTTCCTTGGCCTCTTCCGCCATTGCCGCCATCGGCAGCGACAAGGCCACCATCAACATGATCCACGCTTTCACGATTCGCTCCTCAATCCTGGTTGCGGTCTAGCATAGCGAGCCCTGCCGTCGAGCCCAAGCACAAAGCTTATAGGCGACTATCAGGCCAGGGCATGCTCGTTGACCCTTCGACTCACGCTCCTACACTTATCGGCCACCACTCCCAAAGGAATAGCCCGATGAAAGCCGTACTGTGCAAAGCCTTCGGCACTGCCGAAACGCTGGTGCTGGAGGAAATCGCGAGTCCGACGCCGAAAAAGAACGAAATCCTGCTGCAGGTGCATGCTGCCGGGGTGAACTTCCCGGATACGCTGATCATCGAGGGCAAGTACCAGTTCAAGCCGCCCTTCCCGTTCTCGCCCGGTGGCGAAGCGGCCGGGGTGGTCACGGCCGTGGGAGAAAAGATTAGCCACCTCAAGGTCGGTGACCGGGTCATGGCCCTGACCGGCTGGGGCAGCTTTGCCGAGGAAGTGGCGGTACCGGGCTACAACGTGCTGCCGATTCCGGCCACGATGGATTTCACCAGCGCCGCAGCCTTCAGCATGACCTACGGCACCTCGATGCACGCGCTCAAGCAGCGCGCCCGGTTGCAACCGGGGGAGACCCTGGCGGTGCTCGGCGCCTCCGGCGGTGTCGGCCTGGCGGCGGTGGAGATCGGCAAGGCCATGGGTGCACGGGTGATCGCCGCGGCCAGCAGCGCCGAAAAACTCGCGGTGGCCAAGGCCGCCGGTGCCGACGAACTGATCAACTATAGCGAAACCAGCCTCAAGGACGAGATCAAGCGCCTGACCGATGGCAACGGTGCCGACGTGATCTACGACCCGGTGGGCGGCGACCTGTTCGACCAGGCCGTACGCGCCATTGCCTGGAATGGCCGGCTGCTGGTGGTGGGCTTCGCCAGCGGGCGCATCCCCGAACTGCCGGTGAATCTGGCGCTGCTCAAGGGCGCCGCGGTGGTCGGGGTGTTCTGGGGCTCATTCGCCCAGCGCCAGCCCCAGGACAACGCGGCAAACTTCCAGCAATTGTTCGCCTGGTTCGCCGAGGGCAAGCTCAAGCCGCTGGTGTCGCAGACCTATCCGCTGGCTGAAGCGGCCAGAGCCATCGACGACCTGGGCCAGCGCAAGGCGGTGGGCAAGGTGGTGGTGCAGGTACGCTGAAGCGGGTTTCACGAGGCGCCGGCAGCGAACAGGGCTATATTCAGCCCCACGGACAGGAAGCGCCCATCACGGGCGCTTTTTCTACCCCATGGAGGCAATTCGATGATTCCCCTGCTGCAAAAGCTGCTGCCCGGCGCCCTGCTGCTATCGGCCCTGGTGCTGCCCTTCACCGCCCAGGCCCACCAGGACGACAAGACAACGCCGGGCCTGAGCAATGCCACGGTGCTGATCGTCCGGCACGCGGAGAAGCCCGACCAGGGTCGTGGCCTCAGCCCCAAAGGCGAACAACGCGCCCAGGCCTACGCCCACTACTTCGCCCCCTTGCAACTCGAAGGCCAGGACCTCATTCCCCAACGGCTGATCGCCACCAGCGACAGCAAGCAAAGCGACCGCCCGCGCCTGACCCTCACCCCACTGTCGCAACGCCTGCAACTGCCGATCGAACAGCCCTACGCCGACAAGGACGTGGACAAGCTGGTCAAGTCGCTGGGCAAGACCAACCGGGCAGCGGTGCTGCTGATTGCCTGGCATCACGGCCAGATCGACAACCTGATCGGGGCCTTCGGCGCGGATGTGAAAAAGATCATCGGCCAGAAACATTGGCCGGAGGATGTCTATGACTGGCTGCTCGTGCTGCGCTTCGACGACCATGGGCAGTTGATCCAGTCCCGCAGCGAGAAGATCCAGGAGCACCTGCTGCCAGACGATGGTGGCACGCCCTGAAAGCGTCCTTCATTTATTCCTTCGCGACATGTTCATAAAACAACATCAAGAACACTCCATTTCCTACATTTGCGGATGAGAAAGCCTGCTATTTTCGGTAACGAAAATGTAACATTCGCATCCGCAGTCAAAACAAGAAACCTGGAGCCCTTGAATGTTTGCCTTCTTTCGACCTGCCGCACACCGGGCACCGCTGCCCGAGGAAAAAATCGACAGCACCTACCGACGCCTGCGCTGGCAGATCTTCGCCGGGATCTTCTTCGGTTATGCCGGCTACTACCTGCTGCGCAAGAACTTCTCCCTGGCCATGCCGTACCTGATCGACGAGGGCTACAGCCGGGGTGACCTGGGCGTGGCGATGTCGGCGATCGCCATCGCCTACGGCCTGTCGAAGTTCCTCATGGGGCTGGTGTCCGACCGCTCCAACCCTCGCTACTTCCTGACCTTCGGCCTGTTGATCTCGGCCGCGATCATGTTCATTTTCGGTTTCGCGCCCTGGGCAACCTCCAGCGTGACCATGATGTTCATCCTGCTGTTCATCAATGGCTGGGCCCAGGGCATGGGCTGGCCGCCCAGCGGACGGACCATGGTGCACTGGTGGTCGCAGAAGGAACGCGGCGGCGTGGTCTCGGTGTGGAACGTGGCGCACAACGTCGGCGGTGGCCTGATCGGCCCGCTGTTCCTGCTCGGCATGGGCTGGTTCAACGACTGGCATGCGGCGTTCTACGTCCCGGCGAGCGTGGCCCTGGCCGTTGCGGCCTTTGCCTTCATCACGATGCGCGACACCCCGCAGTCGGTCGGCCTGCCGCCGATCGAGCAGTACAAGGACGACTACCCCGAAGGCTACAACGCCAGCCACGAAAGCGAGTTCAGCGCCAAGGAAATCTTCGTCAAGTACGTGCTGCGCAACAAGATGCTCTGGTACATCGCCATGGCCAACGTCTTCGTCTACCTGCTGCGCTACGGCGTGCTGGACTGGGCACCGACCTACCTCAAGGAAGCCAAGCACTTCGACGTCGACAAGACCTCCTGGGCCTACTTCTTCTACGAGTGGGCAGGGATTCCGGGCACGCTGCTGTGCGGCTGGATGTCGGACAAGATCTTCCGTGGCAACCGGGGCCTGACCGGCATGGTGTTCATGGGCCTGGTGACCGTGGCGACGCTGGTGTACTGGCTCAATCCGGCCGGCAACCCGACCATCGACATGATCGCGCTGTTTTCCATCGGCTTCCTGATCTACGGCCCGGTGATGCTGATCGGCCTGCAGGCGCTGGAACTGGCACCGAAGAAAGCCGCAGGTACCGCTGCCGGCTTCACCGGCCTGTTCGGTTACCTGGGCGGTTCGGTCGCAGCGAGCGCGGCGATGGGCTACACCGTCGACCACTTCGGCTGGGATGGCGGTTTCGTCCTGCTGGTAGTGGCCTGCCTGCTGTCCATGGCGTTCCTGGCACCGACCCTGTGGCACACCCGGGCTGCCAGCACGAGCCGTAGCGCGATCGCCTGACCCACCTCACCCTGTGGGAGCCGGCTTGCTGGCGATCCGCCAAAGGCCGCCATTCGACACAGCCTGCGGCGATAGCAGCACCGCTATCGCCAGCAAGCTGGCTCCCCACAAGGGTCCAGCGCAAGACACCTCACTTGCGTACTCCTGGTACTCAGTGTGAGCCTGAACGGCAGCGCTTGAGCCGCGCCTCCAGGTTACGATCCGGCATCGCGTGGCTGCGCAAGGCGCTGGCGGTCTGCTCGACATAGTCCCGGGTGGTACCGTAACGCCCGCAGGCACTCTGCAACACCTGGGTCAGGATGCTGTCGGGCAGGTTGCCGGCATAGCTGGGCAGGTGCCGCTCCAGGACGAACCCCAGGGCCTGCACCGTCTGCCCGGTTTCCAGGCGACAGTTGAGCCAGTGCGGTCGATAGGACGGCACCGGCATCTCCCGCTGCCACAGGGCGTAGAGCGACGCCTCCAGCTGGTCCTCCGGCAACCGATAGGCAAAGCCGCTGCAGGAACCCCCGCGATCCAGGCCGAACACCAGCCCCGGCAGTTCCGGCGTACCACGATGTTCATGGGACCACAGGTACAGGCCACGGTGATAACCGTGGACCCGCCCGCGCACCCGCTCCACCGCCGAACACTCCGGCCGCCAGATCAGCGAGCCGTAGGCGAACAACCAGACCGGTCCGCCCTTGTGCCGGGCCATGGTGGCCTGCATCGAGCTGAGCAATTGTTCGTGGGTCAGTTGCGCCCCCAGCTCAAGGCGCGGCGGATAAGCCAAACCCGGCAAAACAGGATCTGTAGCAGCCATGACGAATCGCGTGGGGCTCCTCGATAGTTACCAGTTGTAAGTCACTTTACCGTAATAAAACGCGCCGCTGTAACCGTACGGCGAATAAGTGCTATAGGCCAGGTTGCCGCCGCTGTTGGCGAAGGCACTGAGCCTTTCCGGGTACTTGTCGGTGACGTTGTCGCCGCCCAGGGTGAAGGTCCACTGCTTGAGCTTGTAGTCCGCCGCCAGATCCAGCAGCCAGGCCGCCTTGAAGGTCTGGTCGTTGACCGCATCGGCCTGGTAGCTGGTGAACGAGCCATAGCGGGTCAGGTTGCTGTGCAGCACCCAGTTGCCGAAGCTCAGGTCGTTGCCGAAGGTCAGCTTGTGCCGTGGCGTGGTGTCGCCGAGCAGGCCGAGCCGTTCGCGACGATCCACCCGCACCAGGTTGACCCCCAACTGATTGAGGATCGCCGGGTTGTCCTTCACATCGGTGACCTTGGTCCGGTTGTAGTTGTAGCCCAGGGTGCTGTTCCAGCGCGCACCGTTATCCAGCAGGTAACGATAGTTGGCCACCAGGTCGATGCCGTTGGTGCTGGTATTGGTGGCGTTGGTGAAGTAACGCGCGCTGGTGTAGTTGATGTTGCCGACACCGTTGGCCTGCAGGTAGTTGATCGCGGCGTTGTTCAGCACCAGGTTGGACGAGAGGCTGATGCGGTCACGGATGTCGATCCGGTAGAAGTCGGCCGTCACCGTCAGGTTGTCCGCCGGCTCCAGTACCAGGCCGAGGCTGTAGTTGCGCGATTTCTCCGCCTTCAGGTCCTCGGCCCCGAGCAGGCGCGCCACCTGGCTGTTGGCGGCGAAGGTGCCGGCTTCCTGGACGGTCGACCCGATCAGCTGCGACGAGGTGTAGGTGAAGTTCTGCTGGGCCAGGGACGGCGCCCGGAAGCCGTTGGAAATGCTGCCGCGGACCGCCACCTGCGGGGTGAAATCGTAGCGCGCCGACAGCGAGCCACTGACGTTCGAGCCGAAATCGCTGTAGTCCTCATGGCGCACCGCCGCCGAGGCGCTGAGCTTCTCGGTGAAGTGGGTCTCCAGGTCCAGGTACTGGGCGAAGTTGTGCCGCGAGTAACTGCCGGCATCCGCGGCGCGGAAACCACCCAGGCCGGAACTGCCGCTCTGGTAGTAGGACTCGGGCTGGCCGGCGCTGATCTGGTAGCCCTGGCGCAGGTATTCGGCGCCCAGCGCCAGCGACACCGGATAGGGCAGCCAGCCGAGGTTGAACTCTCGCGACAGGTCGAAGTTCAGCTGGCGCTGGTCGTTGCTCAGGGTGCCGTTGTCGAACTTGCGCGGCGTGTTCAGGCCCAGCGAGGTGTTGATGGTTTCCGTGCGCAGTTCGTACTCGTTCTTGCCGTAGTTGACCGACAGGTCGTAGTGCCAGTCGTCCGCCAGCAGGCCGCGCAGGCCAAGCACCAGCGAGGTGTCCTCGAGATTGCCGTGGATCAGCGGCAGGTAACCGTTGGGGAAGATCGCCGGAATGTTGTTCGAGGCGTTGCTCGCCCGGTAGAACGCCGCGGTTTCGCCCCGACGCTTGCTGTAGCCGCCAAAGCCGTAGAACTCGGCGGCCTCGTTGAAGCTGTAGGCGGAGTTGAACTGCACCTTGCCCTCGTTGGTAGCCGGCTCGCCCTGGCGGAACACCTGCTGGCCATAAGTCGTCGAACCGACGCTGGCCGGGCGGTAGTCCTTGCCGGCACGGTTGGTGTAGTCGTTGTCGGAACCCTCACCGGAAAGGTTGAAGAAGCCATTGTCGCCCAGGGTGAAGCCGCTGTTGCCGTCGAGCTGACGGTGAATGCCGTCGCCCTTCTTGTACTCGCCGAACTTGCTGGAAACAGAGCCGCCGTGGTCGGCGCTCTTGAGGATCACGTTGATCACCCCGGCAATCGCATCGGAGCCGTAGCGGGCCGAGGCGCCGTCACGCAGCACCTCGATATGGTCGACCGCCGAAATCGGAATCGCATTCAGGTCGGCCGGTGCCGAGCCACGCCCCACCGCACCACCGAGATTGACGAAGGCACTGGTGTGCCGACGCTTGCCGTTGACCAGCACCAGTACCTGGTCCGGCGACAGCCCGCGCAGTTGCGCCGGGCGCACCAGCTCGGCGCCATCCACCAGCGACGGGCGCGGGAAGTTGATGGAGGGAATCAGCCGCGCCAGCACCGTGCCCAGCTCATCCGAGCCGCTGCTGCGCAGTCTGTCGCCGCTGATCACGTCGATCGGCGACAGCGAACCGCTGGCCGTGCGCTCCTGGGCGCGGGTACCGGTGACAATGACGGTATCGAGTTTCGGCGCATCGGCCGTGGTGTCATTCGAATCGGCGGCGGCCGCCTGGGTGAAAGTCATCGCGCCTGCGGCGGTCAGCAAATGAGCGGACAAAATCGCCGAGTACAGCCGGTGTTGCGTGTTGCTCCCCATACCGCTCCCCTTGGAATCCAAAGTCGGGGCTTCATGCCCCGAGTTCGCACGATCGGTCCGTGTGGCGAACGGTGTCGGTCATTGTGTTGATGATTGGCTGATACAGGCCGGTAGTCCGATGACATATAGCCTAATGATATGTAATAAATAAATTAAATATCAGAATCGAATATGGATAAGCTAAACACTGCATTAGTAAAAAACCCTACAGACCTTTCAGATAGCAAGAGCTGACGAGCCGGGGTCAGGCTCCGTATAACGGCCAACTTCTCGAATAACCGCGTCCCAGAGAGGTCAGCCCCATGAATCGATCGATGTTCGCCGCAGTGCTTGTCCTCTCGCTGGGAACGGCCAGCGCCGTGCTCGCCGCCCAGGAGTCCACCGCAGAGAAGGGCTTCTGGTATGCCCAGACCAGTCTGTACTCCCGGCACTATTCACCCGCTCCCGAACACAACAATCATCAGGACCTGCTTGGCCTGGAACGTCATGACGGGTCGGGATGGCTGTACGGCGCCGCGACTTTTCGCAACTCGTTCAGCCAGCGCTCGTACTACGGCTATGTCGGGCAGCGCTTCGACAGCGCACGTTATCCGTTGTACGCGAAGGTGACGGGTGGGTTGCTGCAGGGCTATCGCGGCGAGTACCGCGACAAGATTCCGCTGAACCGCCTGGGCGTGGCGCCGGTGCTGATTCCGTCGGTGGGCACCTACTACGGGCCGGTGGCGGCCGAACTGGTGCTGCTGGGGTTCAATGCGGCGATGATCACCACGGGGGTCAGGTTCTGATCATGGGTGGAGAGTGCTGGCCCTGTTCGCAGATGAATCCGGCTCTCACAGTGTCAGCGTCGCTCGCAGGAGTCATGCACGGCGCGAGCGCTGGTGGGAGCAGGATTTATCCGCGAACAGGCCATCGCCAATCAGGACCTCGGCGCGTAGGCGAAGACATCCGCCCGCATCTGGTGCGCATCCATCCCCGCCTCGACCAGCGCATCCAGCGTTGCGTAGATCATCGCCGGCGAGCCGCTGGCATAGACCCGCACGCTCGACAGGTCGGCAATGTCCTCGCAGACCGCCTCGTGCAGCATGCCGCAGCGCCCTTCCCAGCCGCACAGGTCGCTGACCACCTTGTGCAGGAACAGGTTCGGCAGCTTCTGCCACTCGTCCCAGTGTTCCAGCTCATAGAAGTCCTCGGGCCGCCGCACCCCCCAGTACAGGTGCACCGGGTGTTCGAACCCGCGTGAACGGCAGTGCTCGATCAGGCTGTGCATCTGCGCCATGCCGGTCCCGGCGGCGATCAGCACCAGCGGCGCATCCGGCAGTTCGGCCAGGTGGGTATCGCCGAACGGCAGTTCGACCCGCGCCATGCCGTTGCGCTGCAACTGCTCGATCAACCGGCGCGCACTGGCTTCGCGCACCAGCACATGCAGTTCCAGGTCACGCCCGGAGTGTGGCGCCGAGGCCAGGGAAAACGCCGATTTCTCGCCGTTGTCACGCTCGATCATCAGGTACTGCCCGGCGTGATAACGCGGCGGCTTGCCCGCCGGCGCCCGCAGGCGAACCCGCCAGACATCGCCGCCGATCTCGACGCATTCGGTCAACTGACACGCCAGGCTACGCACCGGCAACTCTCCCAGGGCCAGGACACCATCCCAAAGCACCACGCAATCTTCCAGGGGCTCGGCGATACAAGTGTAGAACTCGCCATGGTCACGGACAGCGCCCGCCTGCGCGACCCGGCCTTCCACCAGCAACGCCGCGCAGACGTGACAATTGCCATTGCGGCAACTCTGCGGGCAGTCATAGCCCAGCCGCCGGGCACCATCGAGAATCCGCTCGCCGGGTCGTATCTCCAGCACGGCTCCGGAGGGCTGCAAGGTCACACGCATCAATCTATTCCTAACTGATTCCAGATGGCATCGATCCGCCGGGTCACGGCTTCATCCTTGACGATCACCCGGCCCCACTCGCGCGTGGTTTCGCCGGGCCACTTGTGGGTGGCATCCAGCCCCATCTTCGAACCCAGGCCGGAAACCGGCGAGGCGAAGTCGAGGTAGTCGATCGGAGTGTTGTCGATCATCACCGTGTCGCGCTTGGGGTCCATGCGCGTGGTGATGGCCCAGATCACATCGTTCCAGTCCCGGGCATTGATATCGTCGTCGGTGACGATAACGAACTTGGTGTACATGAACTGTCGCAAAAACGACCAGACACCCAGCATCACGCGCTTGGCATGGCCAGGGTAGGACTTCTTCATGGTCACTACCGCCATGCGGTACGAGCAGCCCTCGGGCGGCAGGTAGAAGTCGGTGATTTCCGGGAACTGCTTCTGCAGGATCGGCACGAACACTTCGTTCAGTGCCACTCCGAGGATCGCCGGCTCATCCGGTGGTCGCCCGGTGTAGGTGCTGTGGTAGATCGGCTTGATCCGGTGGGTGATGCGCTCGACGGTGAACACCGGGAAGTCGTCGACCTCGTTGTAGTAGCCGGTGTGGTCGCCATACGGGCCTTCCGGGGCCATTTCGCCCGGGTGGATCACGCCTTCGAGAACGATTTCCGCGGTGGCCGGGACCTGCAGATCATTGCCCCGGCACTTCACCAGTTCGGTGCGGTTGCCCCGCAGCAGGCCGGCGAAGGCGTACTCGGACAGGCTGTCCGGCACCGGCGTGACCGCGCCGAGAATGGTCGCCGGGTCCGCCCCGAGCGCCACCGAGACCGGGAACGGCTGGCCCGGATGCTTCTCGCACCATTCGCGATAATCCAGCGCCCCGCCACGGTGGCTGAGCCAGCGCATGATCACCTTGTTGCGGGCGATCACCTGCTGGCGGTAGATGCCGAGGTTCTGGCGATCCTTGTTCGGCCCCTTGGTGACCGTCAGGCCCCAGGTGATCAGCGGCGCCACGTCGCCTGGCCAGCAGTGCTGCACCGGCAGCTTGCCGAGGTCGACGTCGTCACCCTCGAGGACGATCTCCTGGCAGGGCGCGTCCTTGACCACCTTGGGCGCCATGGCAATGATCTTGCGGAAGATCGGCAGTTTGGACCAGGCGTCCTTGAGCCCCTTGGGCGGCTCCGGCTCCTTGAGGAAGGCCAGCAGCTTGCCGATTTCCCGCAGTTCGCCGACATCGTCGACCCCCATGCCCAGGGCGACCCGCTCCGGGGTGCCGAACAGGTTGCCGAGCACCGGGATATCGAAACCGCTGGGTTTTTCGAACAGCAGCGCCGGGCCCTTGGCCCGCAGGGTGCGGTCGCAGACCTCGGTCATTTCCAGAATGGGGGACACCGGAACCTGGATGCGCTTGAGTTCACCGCGCTGTTCCAGGCCGCTGATAAAGTCGCGCAAGTCGCGATACTGCATGCGTGAGCCTCGTAGGGTCCGTGGCGTTCGGGGTGGGCAGTGTACCCGGTTCGCCCCGATATCGTGCAAGCGAACACTTGCCCTGGCACGGTCCGCGCCGCGTCCAGACAGCAAAAAGCCGGGTTTCCCCGGCTTTTCTGCTCTGTTCGACTTACTTGCGCTTCATCGACAGGAAGAACTCATCGTTGGTCTTGGTCGTTTTCAGCTTGTCGACCAGGAACTCGATGGCCGCCACTTCATCCATCGGATGCAGCAGCTTGCGCAGGATCCACATGCGCTGCAGCTCGTCGTCGGCCGTCAGCAACTCTTCGCGGCGAGTACCGGAACGGTTGATGTTGATGGCCGGGAACACGCGTTTTTCGGCGATCTTGCGGTCCAGGGGCAGTTCCATGTTACCGGTACCCTTGAACTCTTCGTAGATCACTTCATCCATCTTCGAGCCGGTTTCGACCAGCGCGGTGGCGATGATGGTCAGCGAACCGCCTTCCTCGATGTTACGCGCGGCACCGAAGAAACGCTTCGGTTTTTCCAGGGCGTGGGCATCGACACCACCGGTCAGGACCTTGCCGGAGCTCGGGATCACGGTGTTGTAGGCGCGGGCCAGACGGGTGATGGAGTCCAGCAGGATCACCACGTCCTTCTTGTGCTCGACCAGGCGCTTGGCCTTCTCGATGACCATCTCGGCAACCTGCACGTGACGGGTCGGCGGTTCGTCGAAGGTCGAGGCAACCACTTCACCCCGTACGGTGCGCTGCATCTCGGTCACTTCTTCCGGACGCTCGTCGATCAGCAGGACGATCAGGTGGCACTCGGGTTGTTACGGGTGATGTTGGCCGCGATGTTCTGCAGCATGATGGTCTTGCCCGCTTTCGGCGGGGCGACGATCAGGCCACGCTGGCCCTTGCCGATCGGGGCGCAGAGGTCGATGACGCGGCCGGTGAGGTCTTCGGTGGAACCGTTGCCGGCTTCCATCTTCAGGCGCTCGTTGGGGAACAGCGGCGTCAGGTTTTCGAACAGGATCTTGTTCTTGGCGTTTTCCGGACGATCGTAGTTGATCGTGTCGACCTTGAGCAGGGCGAAATAACGCTCGCCTTCCTTTGGAGGGCGGATCTTGCCAACGATGGTGTCACCGGTGCGCAAGTTGAAACGACGGATCTGGCTCGGCGACACGTAGATGTCGTCAGGGCCGGCCAGGTAGGACGCGTCGGAAGAACGAAGGAAGCCGAAGCCGTCCTGGAGGATCTCCAGCACGCCATCACCGGAGATTTCCTCACCGCTTTTCGCGTGCTTTTTCAGCAGGGAGAAAATCACATCCTGCTTGCGCGAACGGGCCATGTTCTCTATGCCCATCTGTTCGGCCAATTCGAGCAGTTCGGTAATCGGCTTTTGCTTGAGTTCAGTCAGATTCATATAGGAATGACGTAATCATTTATGGAGGGGGGAAATTAAGCTTTTGGCTTAATGAGGCCGCGCCGCAGAGAAGGCGACAGGATCGCGTACTTGTTCGAAAAGGAGAGCGTCGGCGACGGCTAGCAGGGGGCAATGGCGAAACCAGTGCGGGGCCGAATGTAACACCTGCATTTCACAGAGTCTAGCCCCAAACAACGAAAAAGCCCCGCTATTTGCGGGGCCTTTTAACGACGATCAGAGGTGCGCGTCGAGGAAAGCTTGCAACTGCGACTTCGACAGGGCGCCGACCTTGGTCGCCTCGACCTGGCCGTTCTTGAACAGCATCAGGGTCGGGATACCACGCACACCGTGCTTGCCCGGAGTATCCTGGTTTTCGTCGATGTTCAGCTTGGCGACGGTCAGCTTGCCCTCAAAGTGAGCGGCGATATCGTCCAGGACCGGAGCGATCATTTTGCAAGGACCGCACCACTCAGCCCAGTAGTCAACCAGCACAGGGCCTTCGGCCTTCAGGACGTCTGCTTCGAAGGACGCGTCGGTGACGTGCTTGATAAGGTGGTGGTGATGATGGCTGCTCATGGAATTCTCCGCAGTGGTAAACCCAAAAAAACGTTGCCCATCATAGCCGCCCTTCCTACGTACAGGAAGCCGCAGATGATTGAGTCTAACTATGGTACTCCATGAGTTTGAGTATCACCCAATCCGTGGGAGCCAACTGTCCTGGACTCACAGCCGACAAGCGGTCAAGAAAGCCCAGGGGTGGCGGTGATTGTACCGGCGCTTTCGCCGATGGATCCTGCTCTCACAAGGTACGGGTGACTACAAAAATCCTGTGTGCACACTGTGGGGCCGATGCCCCGCTCCGTGCAACGCAGAATCAGGCCGGCGTGACGAAAGCGATCCCGGTGCGCAGCGCCGCATTGCGCACATGCTCCTGCATGGCCTTCTGCGCCGGCCCCGCCGCATGCCGGGCCAAAGCCCGGAGGATCTTGCGGTGCTCCTGCCAGGTTTCCATGGCCCGTTCGGCCCGGATGAACGGCAGTTTCTGGCTCTCCAGGAACAATTCGGCCGTGGCACTGAGAATGCCGACCATGGCCTGGTTGCCGCTGGCCAGGAGGATCCGCCGGTGAAAGTCGAAATCCAGCCGGGCGGCAGCCTCGAAGTCCCCGGCGAGCAGCTCGGCACGCATGGCGTCGACATTGTCCTGCAGGATATCCAGCTCATCCGCCGTCAGCGTGACCGCCGCCAGCCCGGCGGCAAACCCTTCGAGGGCATAGCGCAACTGGAAAATGTCCTCGGCCGAAGCCTGGGCCGCGAACGGCCAGGCCAGCCCGCTGCCGGACGGCGCCTGCCCCTGCGCCTGGACGAACACCCCCTTGCCCGGCTGCACGCTGATCACCCCCAGCGCACTCAGGGACGACAGTGCCTCGCGTAGCGACGCCCGGCTGATCCCAGGCGCTGCGCCAGGTCACGCTGCGAGGGCAGGGCGTCGCCCGGGCCGTAGCCCTCCTCGCTGATCAATTTACGAATGGCTTGCAGCGCCACTTCAGGTACGGCGCGGGAAATCGAGTTCATGGTGCCCAGGCTGGAAGGTCCGATAAAGCGCTAGTTGTAAAGCTATTACAGGCGGGCGGCAAGTCACGCCCAGCACTGGTTCGCGCCCCATGACCCATGCGCGATAACGGTGCGAAAAGAATAGCAACTGTTCAGACCAGTAAGACCATGAAAACCCTGACGAGGCCCGGAATACAGGGCTTTTCGCACGGTATGGCATGGGCTGTGCAATGCATATCGAACCGTAACCCTCCCCTTTTCGCATTCGGAGATCCGCCATGACCAAAGGCTTCAACGCCCTGCTCGCCGCCCTCTTCGCCAGCCTGATGCTGGGCCAGGCAGTCGCCCATGCCAATGGCCTGGACGATGTCGTCGCCCGCGGCACACTCAAGGTCGCCGTGCCCCAGGACTTCCCGCCCTTCGGCTCGGTCGGGCCGGACATGAAACCCCGTGGCCTGGACATCGACACCGCGAAACTGCTGGCCGACCAGCTCAAGGTCAAGCTGGAACTGACCCCGGTCAACAGCACCAACCGCATCCCGTTCCTCACCACCGGCAAGGTCGACCTGGTGATCTCCAGCCTCGGCAAGAACGCCGAGCGGGAAAAGGTCATCGACTTCTCCCGGGCCTACGCGCCCTTCTACCTCGCGGTGTTCGGCCCGCCCGAAGCCGCGATCAATGGCCTGGATGACCTCAAGGGCAAGACCATCAGCGTCACCCGTGGCGCCATCGAGGATATCGAACTGACCGCCGTGGCGCCCCAGGGCGTGACGATCAAGCGCTTCGAGGACAACAACTCGACCATCGCCGCCTACCTCGCCGGCCAGGTCGACCTGATCGCCAGCGGCAACGTGGTGATGGTGGCCATTTCCGAACGCAACCCGAAACGGGTGCCGGCGATGAAGGTGAAGCTCAAGGACTCCCCGGTCTATGTCGGCGTGAACAAGAACGAGCCGGCCTTGCTGGACAAGGTGAACCAGATCCTGAGCGCCGCCAAGGCCGATGGCAGCCTGGACAGGAACGCCCAGCAATGGCTCAAGCAACCGTTGCCCGCCGATCTCTGATCCGGTTTTCCCGAGGCCCGCTCCATGGCTTATCAGTTCGACTTTCTGCCGGTGTTGCACAACGCCGATCTGCTGCTGCGCGGCGCCCTGTTCACGCTGGAGCTGACCGCCATCGGCACCCTGCTGGGAGTCGGTCTCGGCATTCTCGGCGCAGCCGTGCGTGCCTGGAAGATCCAGCCGTTCTCGGCCCTGTTCGGGGTGTATGTGGAACTGATCCGCAACACGCCGTTCCTGGTGCAACTGTTCTTCATCTTCTTCGGCCTGCCGTCCCTGGGACTGCAGATTTCCGAGTGGCAGGCGGCGGTGCTGGCGATGGTGATCAACCTCGGCGCCTACAGCACCGAGATCATCCGCGCCGGCATCGAGGCGATTCCCCGCGGGCAGCTGGAAGCCGCCGCGGCCCTGGCCATGAGCCGCTTCGAGGCCTTCCGCCATGTGGTCTTGCGCCCGGCGCTGGGCAAGGTCTGGCCGGCCCTGAGCAGCCAGATCATCATCGTCATGCTTGGCTCGGCGGTGTGCTCGCAGATCGCCACCGAGGAATTGAGCTTCGCCGCCAACTTCATCCAGTCGCGCAACTTCCGCGCCTTTGAAACCTATGCCCTGACCACCCTGATCTACCTGGGCATGGCCTTGCTGATCCGCCAGTTGCTCAACTGGCTGGGACGGCGCTACCTGTCGAGGAGTCGCTGATGGATTTCACGTTCTGGGACATCCTCAACAACCTGCTGAGCGGATTGCAGTGGACCCTGGTGCTGTCGCTGGTGGCCTTCCTCGGCGGCGGCCTGCTCGGCCTGCTGGTGATGGTGCTGCGCATTGCCGAAAAGCCCCTGCTGCGCGGCCTGGCCCGCGCCTATATCGAACTGTTCCAGGGCACGCCGCTGCTGATGCAGCTGTTCATGGTGTTTTTCGGCGTGGCCCTGCTCGGGGTGGACATCTCGCCCTGGCTGGCGGCCGCCATCGCCCTGACCCTGTTCACCGGCGCCTATCTGGCGGAGATCTGGCGCGGCTGCGTCGAATCCATCGCCCGCGGCCAGTGGGAGGCCTCGGCCAGCCTGGCGCTCAACCGCTACGAACAACTGCGCCACGTGATCCTGCCGCAGGCACTGCGCATCGCCATCGCACCGACCGTGGGCTTTTCGGTGCAGGTGATCAAGGGCACCGCGGTGACCTCGATCATCGGCTTCACCGAACTGACCAAGACCGGCGGCATGCTCGCCAACGCCACCTTCGAACCCTTCATGGTCTACGGCCTGGTGGCCGTCGGCTATTTCCTCCTCTGCTACCCCTTGTCCCTCAGTGCGCGCTACCTGGAAAGGAGACTGCATGTCGCTTCTTAGAATTTCCGCCCTGCACAAGTACTACGGCGACCATCATGTGCTCAAGGGCATCGACCTGAGTGTCGAGCAAGGCCAGGTGGTGGCGATTATCGGCCGCAGCGGCTCGGGCAAGAGCACCCTGCTGCGCACCCTCAACGGCCTGGAATCGATCAACGACGGCGTGATCGAGGTCGACGGCGAATACCTCGATGCGGCCCGTGCCGACCTGCGCAGCCTACGGCAGAAGGTCGGCATGGTGTTCCAGCAGTTCAACCTGTTCCCGCACCTGAGTGTGGGCGAAAACGTCATGCTCGCCCCGCAGGTGGTACAGAAGGTTCCCAAAGCCAAGGCGGCCGAACTCGCACGGCAGATGCTCGAACGGGTCGGCCTGGGCGACAAGTTCGATGCCTTCCCGGATCGTCTCTCCGGCGGCCAGCAACAGCGGGTGGCGATTGCCCGGGCCCTGGCGATGTCGCCGAAAGTGCTGCTGTGCGACGAGATCACCTCGGCGCTGGACCCGGAGCTGGTCAATGAAGTGCTCAGCGTGGTGCGCCAATTGGCGAGGGACGGCATGACCCTGATCATGGTCACCCATGAAATGCGCTTCGCCCGGGAAGTCGGCGACAAACTGGTGTTCATGCACCAGGGCAAGGTCCATGAAGTCGGTGACCCCAAGGTGCTGTTCGCCAATCCGCAGACCGCGGAGCTGGCGAACTTCATCGGCAGCGTGGAAACCCCCGCCTGAGACCGCTCATTCGCCCGGCACCAGTTCGAAACGCCCGCGGCCTTGGATTTCGGTCTCGTCGCCGACTCGGCTCATGGCCAGGGGCAGGCGCGGTTCGACCTCGACCTGCGCCGAGAAAAACCGCCCCTTGGCCGGCAGCCCTTGCGCCAGCACTCGCACAGTCCGGCCTGGGGCCATCAGCCAATCGGCCCCGTGCTCTTCCGGGCGGCCCTCCACCGCCAGGCTGACGGGCTCGCCATCCAGCCGGGCGTTGCCCAGGCCGACGGTGAAGTAGCCCCGAGCCAGACGGTAGGCCTGCGGCCCCGCCGCGGCCCCTTCGAAACGCAACAGCATGGCCGTGGGCCGGGGCAGACGATCGTCAGGCTCAGTCGGCGAAGACCCAGCGACAACTCGGACTGCCCGGGCTGGATTGGCAGACTCCCCAGGCGCAGCGAGCCGAGATCAATCTGCGCCTGGCTCAGGGACAACGTGCAGTCATGGGCGGCAACGGGTAACGAACACAAGGCAAGAGCAAGGCAACAACGGCGCAGGATGCTGCTGGCGCAAGAAGTCATGACGGTGTCCTCTGGATCAGATCGCCCGGCAAACCGCCGTGGCCGTTTCGTAGGGCCTGTCGTTGTCGACGGCTTCGGCCAGTTCGACAGTCAGGACGCAGTGGGTATGCTCGGCCAGGCGGATACTCAGTCGCTGCCCAGCCTCGGCATCATTCAGGAAAACCATGCCTTCGCCGAGGACCGTGGTGAGCAGCCCGCCCTCGACGCTGGACACCAATGCTCCCTGACGCAGCGGTTCGGCATTTTCGTCGGTGACCTTGAGCAGCAGCCGGCGGGCACTGACCACCGAGAAATCAACCCGGTTGAACGACCCGCGCCCGGCCTCCAGACGCTTCACCCCATTGATCAGGTCGACACGCCGCGGCAACGAGCGGCTGTCGACTTCCACCTGGCTCTCCCGATAGGCCGACAGGCCGGGCAGCACCGCCTGCCCGCTGAAATCGGTCCAGACCGGGCCTTGCGGCGTGGCCAGGCGGATGCCGGACAGCTCACCCACCGAGGCCACCCCGAAGGTTTCCTGGATGGCGTAGGGCGAGAACGTCAGCCCTCCCCCATGCAGGGCGACGCCTCCGGACAACTGCCCGCTGTAACGGGTGCCGGAAGGGTGGCGCGTCGCCCCCAGCCCTACCTGGGTGTAGCGCGGCAGCAGACTGAGGTTGGCCCTGGTGAGCTGCTGCCGGTTGTCGAGATCGCGCTCCAGCCCCAGGTCGTAGCTCAGGGTGTCGCTGACCCGCTCACGGTAATCTCCACCGACATTGAGCCGGTCGCCGCGACGACTGACGTAGGAACCAATCCGCCGATCCCCACCCAACGGGATGCTGACGCCCAGGCGCATCCCCAGCCCCGGGTCCGACGCATGACGCCCCTCGCGTGGCCCGACACTGGAGTCGACACTCAGGTTGACGCTGGCATACCGGTAGTCCCTGCTCCAGAGCCCATGCAGGCGCTGGGACGAACGCCCATCGAACATCAGGTTGCGCGAGTAGCCCAGGCTGAAACCGCCCAGTTGCGCATCCGACCAGCCGAGTGCAGTGGTGTACTGTCGCCTGAGGCGCAGGCTGGAATCATTATTGCGATCTGCACTGTGCACCTCGAACAGATCGCGATAACCGGCAGTGCGCAGGGTAGCACTCAGGCTCAGGTCGATATCCGCCACGAATGGGCTGCTCAGCGAGAGGCTGTCCTGCCGCCCTGTCAGGGAGTGCCGGGTCGTCTGGGACAGGGTGCTGCGCAAACCCAGGCCGACCCGCTCCCAGACTCGGCTGTCGAACGCCCAACCGGTGGCACGATAGTCGTCGCTGGCCAACAGCCCGCTGCTCAACGAGCCGAATCGGCCTAGCCCCCAGGTGCCGCTACCGGTCGCCAGCAATGGCTCATCCGCACCGTCGCCATCGCCCTCGCGCAGCCGCCCCAGGGCCAGGTGGTAACCCGGCGGGACCGACGCGGCCCCCGGAAGGATGCCGCAGGTACGACAAAACGCTGTTCACCGCCCGTCTCGCCGATGACCCGGACCTCCAGGTCGGCGCTGTCGCCGAGCAACGGCAGACCGGCCAGGCTGAAGGGCCCCTGGGGGACCAGGGTGGTATGGATCAATACGCCGGACTGGCGAACCTCTACGCGCGATGAATCGAACGCCACGCCCCGGACCACCACGCCATGCCCGGCCCGACCCACCAACGAACCGCCGGGCATGAACTGCACACCGGAGAGTGGGACACCGGCGAATATCGGCCCTGCGCTGCTGATCTGGCCGGCCTGGAACGTTGTCTGCCAGGCGTTCAGGTCCCGTTGCGCGTAGGCATACAGATGCTCCGTTTGCCGTTTCCCATCGTGGGCGACATGCAACTGGCGACTGCGCACGACCCAGTCGCCTGCATTGAACCCCGCCTCGGTCGCCGCCGAAAGAAAACGTTCGGTCCGCTGCTGCGAACGGGTGTCGACCGCCAACACCTCGTAATTGAGCAAGGCCGCCGTACCGCCACGGCTGTAGGCACCCTCGTCGAGCCGCTGGCCGCGCAGGGCCTGGGTCGGCACCAGCAGGGCCACCTCCTCGCGATGGGGTCGCAGGGAAACCCGGGCCTGCGGATATGCCTGCAAGAAGTCATGGCAGTCCTGGTCAAGCACCCTGCCGGCAGTGGTGGCGGTCGGCTTCAAGCCGGCCTTGTCCAGCAACGCCGTGGTGAAACACAACTGACCCTCCTGGTCGAAATGGAGCTTGGCAAGGCCCAGCGAATCGCCGTTGAGCTCCAGATTCACCACCTGCTGCCCTTCGCGAAAGCGCGGTGCCAGGCGGAAATAATCAGCAACTGCGGGATCGATGCCGCGTCCGGAGAGCACCGACAAGTCGAACTCCACCTCGGCGGCCTCCTCCTTCTTCTGGGCCGAGACAGGCTCGCCAAACCCCAGCAAGACCAGCCCCAGCCCCCTGATCAGCCACTGGGCCGACCTGGAAATCGGCAGGCATCGGCCGTGGCCCTCACCGGCTCGTCGCTCAGGCGCTCTCATGCAAGCATCACAGTGCTTCGGCAAGAATCGGTGCTTCGTAGCTGGCTACCGCAAATCCGTAGACCGTTGCCGGCTGCAGAGTGACCGACGTACTCCTCGGCAGCGCCGGGTCCATTTCGATCTCAAGCACCTCCCCCGGCAGCACGTAACTGCGGCCCAGCATCACGCTGGTCTTGTGCGGGTTGAGCTGGAGCTCCGGCGCCAGGCGCACGACATAAGGGCTGTCATTACGTACCAGCAGCCTGGATCCGCGCTGGTGCCACGTCAACGCCTTCCAGGGCTCGCCATTGCGTGCCAAGCCTCTGGGATGCAGGATCAGCGGCAGGTTCTGGCGCAGGTTGATACCTACCGTGGCGCCGTCCGCGGACTTGCGCTGCGGTATGCCCTCGAAGGTGACCCGCTTCAGGCGCTGGGTCTTGAGTGGTTGGTCGTTGATGGCAAGAAAGGTCACCACCTGCGTCTCGCCGCCGTCGAGCCGGGAGACCGGCTGCGCCACCACCACCAGCGCCTCAAGGTCCTCGGGAATGGACTCGATGGCCGAATTCAGCAGGACCGTGCCGCTCTCGGTATTGCGCACATGGATACTGGCCTGACCCTCCTCCTCATGGAGAATGACCACCGTGGTTTCCGGTTGCACACCATCGGCCCGGGCGTTCCCCCATAACACACCCAGAAGAAAGAACAACGCACCGGCAAAATAGGGCATACGAGGCATGGTCTCCAAGTGACACGCTCCCTGGCGAACATATATTAAGATCCGTTTGATACAGACATGACGAGATGGCCGGCACACACTTGCGTGCCGGCTTCTTCTCTACTGGTTAGTTGCCATTTTAATCCAAGTTATTCAGAGATAGCGCAGTTCCAGGGTTGCCGAACCGTCCAGGCTTACTGCTTCTTTTATATCAAGCTCGGAAGTCTTGTTGATGACCGCCTGAACTTCCAGTACGCCACTGACCCGTTCCACCGAAGCGGGATGAGTGGCCATGAAACCACTCCAGGACATGATGTTCTGATACTGGCCCAGGGCACCGTCGCCACGCTTCCAGTTCAGTCCGTTGTTACCCGACACTATGGTGTTCACCAACGGGAAGTTGGCCAAGGACTTCTTGATGATCAACGCATAGCCGCCGATCCGCTGGCCACCCGACGTCGTGCCCAGGCCATAGTTGTAGATGTCGTCGTAGCCCGGATTGATGGACGCCTGCACGATACCCGGGACCTTGCTGCCGGCGCGGTTGTCGATGGTCTTCACGCCCACCCGGGTGCCACCCTCGCACTTGACCAGGAACGGCACGCTCTTGGCCTCCAGGCGCGTATAGTTGTCCGGTTTCAGGGAGCCGCCATCAATCTTCTTGTAGTCGACAATACCGCCGTTCTGCAGGGTCAACGTGCAAGCCGGCGGGATGATCGTGCCTGTCACCAGCAGGTCAGCGGCACTGGCATAACCTCCGACTGCAACCAGCAGGGCGCCGAGCGTCAACTTGGATAACAACTTCATTTTCCCCCTCCATGTCATTCTGTTTTTAGCGGGCATGAGTTATTCAAGGCCGTCTGTTTTAACCGAAACCCCACTGCACCCAGGACACTTCAGTCTCTACAGCCAGCAACAATTAAATAACTGACACCAAGGCAAGATTGCCGGGCGCTAGTTTCCCTATTGATCCACGCCAGAAAAACCGGAGCGTTCGCAATCGGTTAGTTGAATAAAGAACAGGCGGAATCGGATGCCTTGGATATCGGTGTCACCTTGACCATGCCAAACAAGTAATGAATGTGACATATTCATGTAGGAAAATTGACGCAATGATGTTCCACCCACCCCGCAACCGACCCTGACCGGCTGCTCCCGGGCGCCCTACGTTGGCGTCAGAGCCTGATCGTGGCACGATGGAGGGGTTATCGACCGAGATCCTTCAACCATGCCCCATTCCCAAGCCAAGAATCTTTCCCTGATCGCCGCTATCGACCTGGGCTCGAACAGCTTCCACATGGTCGTGGCCAAGGCCCAGAACGGTGAAATCCGGATCATGGAGCGGCTCGGCG
Organism: Pseudomonas sp. Tof1; assembly: GCF_055390395.1. Lineage (NCBI taxonomy): Bacteria > Pseudomonadati > Pseudomonadota > Gammaproteobacteria > Pseudomonadales > Pseudomonadaceae > Pseudomonas > Pseudomonas sp. Tof1. Next base: position 6,697,762 of record NZ_AP024344.1, read on the forward strand.
AAAAGGTTCAACTGGCCGCCGGCATCGATGAAGAGCGCAAACTCAGCGAAGAATCGATGCAACGCGGGCTCGACTGCCTGAAGCGCTTCGCCCAACTGATCAACGGCATGCCCCTGGGCGCCGTACGGATCGTCGGCACCAACGCCCTGCGCGAGGCACGCAACCGCGCCGAATTCATCCACCGCGCCGAAAAGATTCTCGGCCACCCGGTGGAGGTCATCTCCGGTCGCGAAGAGGCCCGCCTGATCTACCTCGGCGTCTCCCACACCCTCGCCGACACCCCGGGCAAGCGCCTGGTCGCCGACATCGGCGGCGGCAGCACCGAATTCATCATCGGCCAACGCTTCGAACCGCTGCTGCGCGAAAGCCTGCAGATGGGTTGCGTCAGCTACACCCAGCGCTACTTCCGCGACGGCAAGATCACCCCGGCCCGCTACGCCCAGGCCTACACCGCGGCGCGCCTGGAGATCATGAGCATCGAACACGCCCTGCACCGCCTGACCTGGGACGAGGCGATCGGTTCGTCCGGGACCATCCGCGCCATCGGCCTGGCCCTCAAGGCCGGTGGCCAGGGCAACGGCGAGGTGAATGCCGAAGGCCTGGCCTGGCTCAAGCGCAAGCTGTTCAAGCTCGGCGAAATCGAGAAGATCGATTTCGAAGGGATCAAGCCGGACCGCCGCGCCATCTTCCCTGCCGGCCTGGCGATTCTCGAAGCGATCTTCGACTCCCTCGACCTGCAGCGCATGGACCACTGCGACGGCGCCCTGCGCGAAGGCGTGCTCTATGACCTGCTGGGCCGCCACCACCATGAAGACGTGCGCGAACGCACCCTCACCTCGCTGATGGAGCGTTACCATGTCGACCAGGAGCAGGTGGTGCGCGTCGAGCGCAAGGCACTGCATGCCTTCGACCAGGTGGCCAAGGACTGGGAGCTGGAAGACGGCGTCTGGCGCGAGCTGCTCAGTTGGGCAGCCAAGGTCCACGAAGTCGGCCTGGACATCGCCCACTACCAGTACCACAAGCACGGCGCCTACCTGATCGAGCACTCCGACCTGGCCGGCTTCTCCCGGGAAGACCAGCAGATGCTCGCGCTACTGGTTCGCGGGCATCGTCGCAACATTCCCAAGGACAAGTTCGCCGAGTTCGGCGACGACGGCATCAAGCTGATTCGCCTGTGCGTGCTGCTGCGCTTCGCGATCCTGTTCCATCACATCCGCGGCACCCAGGAAATGCCGCAGGTCGCCTTGCGCGCCGACGGCGATACCCTGGATGTGGTATTCCCCAAGGGCTGGCTGGAGCAGAACCAGCTGACTCAGGCCGACTTCGCCCTGGAGGCGGAGTGGCTGACCCGAGTCAGCATCACCCTCAACGTACGCTGAGGACCGGGCTGCTCAGACGATCGAGCAGGGTCGTCTGGGCACTGCGCGGGTTCTGGTTGCCGGTTGGCGTATTACGGATGTAGCGACCGTCCGACTGCAGGCTCCAGCTGTGGGTGTTATCGGTGAGATAGCTTTCCAGCTCTTTCTTGACCCGCAGGATCAGCTTCTTGCCCTCGACCGGGAAGCAGGTCTCGACCCGCTTGTCGAGGTTACGCTCCATCCAGTCGGCACTGGACAGGAACAGCTGCTCCTCGCCGCCGTTGAGGAAGTAGAACACCCGGGTGTGCTCCAGGAAGCGGCCGATGATCGAACGCACATGGATATTGTGCGAAACCCCGGCGATACCCGGACGCAGGCAGCACATGCCACGCACCACCAGGTCGATGCGCACGCCGCACTGGCTGGCCTTGTACAACGCACGGATGATCTTCGGATCGGTCAGCGAGTTGAACTTGGCAATGATGTGCGCCGGCTTGCCATCGATGGCGAACTGGGTCTCCCGGGCAATCATGTCGAGCATGCCCTTCTTCAGGGTGAACGGCGCATGCAGCAGCTTCTTCATGCGTAGCGTCTTGCCCATGCCGATCAGTTGGCTGAACAGTTTGCCAACGTCTTCGCACAGAGCGTCGTCGGAAGTCAGCAGGCTGTAGTCGGTATACAGGCGGGCGTTGCCGGCGTGGTAGTTACCGGTGCCCAGGTGGGCGTAACGAACGATCTCGCCAGCCTCGCGGCGCAGGATCAGCATCATCTTGGCGTGGGTCTTGAAGCCGACCACACCGTAGATCACCACCGCACCGGCCGCCTGCAGACGGCTGGCCAGTTGCAGGTTGGACTCTTCATCGAAACGCGCCCGCAACTCGATCACCGCGGTGACCTCCTTGCCGTTGCGCGCCGCGTCCACGAGGGCATCGACGATCTCCGAGTTGGCACCGCTGCGGTACAGGGTCTGGCGCACGGCCAGGACATGCGGGTCCTTGGCGGCCTGGCGCAGCAGGTCGACCACCGGGGTAAAGGACTCGAACGGATGCAACAGCAGGATGTCCTGCTTGCTGATCACGCTGAAAATGTTCTCGCTGTTCTGCAGCAGTTTCGGGATCTGCGGGGTGAACGGCGTGTATTGCAGCTCCGGATGGCTGTCCAGGCCGGTGATGCTGAACAGGCGGGTCAGGTTCACCGGACCGTTGACCTGGTACAGCTCGTTCTCGGACAGGTTGAACTGCTTGAGCAGGTAGTCCGACAGGTGTTTCGGGCAGGTGTCGGCCACTTCCAGGCGTACGGCATCGCCGTAACGACGGGAGAACAGTTCGCCGCGCAGGGCGCGGGCCAGGTCCTCGACATCCTCGGAGTCCAGCGCCAGGTCGGCGTTGCGGGTCAGGCGGAACTGGTAGCAGCCCTTGACCTTCATGCCCTGGAACAGGTCATCGGCGTGCGCATGGATCATCGACGACAGGAATACATAGTTGTCGCCAGGGCCACCGACGTCTTCCGGGACCTTGATGATCCGCGGCAGCAGGCGCGGTGCCGGAATGATCGCCAGACCGGAGTCGCGGCCAAAGGCATCGATACCCTCGAGCTCGACGATGAAGTTCAGGCTCTTGTTCACCAGCAACGGGAAAGGGTGCGTCGGGTCGAGGCCGATCGGGGTGATGATCGGCGCGATCTCGTCGCGGAAATAGCGGCGGACCCAGGTCTTGAGCTTGGTGGTCCAGTAGCGCCGACGGATGAAGCGGACCTGGTGCTTCTCCAGCTCCGGCAACAGGATGTCGTTGAGGATCGCGTACTGGCGATCGACCTGGCCGTGGACCAGCTCACTGATGCGTGCCAGCGCCTGGTGCGGCTGCAGGCCGTCGGCACCGGCCTGTTCGCGGGCGAAGGTGATCTGCTTCTTCAGCCCGGCGACACGGATCTCGAAGAACTCATCGAGGTTGCTGGAGAAGATCAGCAGGAACTTGAGCCGCTCCAGCAACGGATAGGACTCGTCCAGCGCCTGCTCCAGCACGCGGATGTTGAACTGCAGCTGCGACAGCTCGCGGTGGATGTAGAGACTGCTGTCATCCAGGTTCGGGATCGCCACCACCGACGGCACCGCCACATGCGGCGCCTCGGCCACCACCGGCGCCGGTTCCAGTTCCGGCGGGGTTTCGACGATCTGCTCGACCACCGGTTGAGCTTCTTTTACTTCAACTTCGCTGAGTCCTTCGGTATTCATCGAGTGTTCCTGTGAGGGCTATTTTTGCTCTCGTAGCAATTGAGCGGCACGAACGGCAAAGTAAGTCAGGATGCCATCGGCACCGGCACGTTTAAAGGCGGTCAGGGATTCGAGAATGACCCCTTCACTCAACCAGCCATTCTGGATCGCCGCCATGTGCATGGCGTATTCACCGCTGACCTGATAGACAAAGGTCGGCACCTTGAATTCATTCTTGACCCGGTAAAGGATGTCCAGGTACGGCATGCCCGGCTTGACCATGACCATGTCGGCGCCTTCGGCGAGGTCCGCAGCCACTTCATGCAGGGCTTCGTCGCCGTTGGCCGGGTCCATCTGGTACGAAGCCTTGTTCGCCTTGCCCAGGTTCGAGGCCGAACCGACCGCATCGCGGAACGGGCCATAGTAGGCGCTGGCGTATTTCGCCGAGTAGGCCATGATCCGCACGTTGACGTGACCGGCCAGCTCCAGCGCCTCGCGAATCGCCTGGACCCGACCGTCCATCATGTCCGAGGGTGCCACCACCTGGGCACCGGCCTCGGCGTGGGACAGCGCCTGGCGCACCAGAGCGTCGACGGTGATGTCGTTCTGAACGTAGCCTTCCTCGTCGAGGATACCGTCCTGGCCGTGGGTCGTGAACGGGTCCAGGGCCACATCGGTAATCACCCCCAGTTCGGGGAAGCGCTCCCGCAACGCGCGGGTGGCGCGCTGGGCGATGCCTTGCGGGTTCCAAGCCTCGCTGGCATCCAGCGACTTGAGCCCGGCCGGCGTCACCGGGAACAGTGCCAGGGCGGGAATCCCCAGTTCGACCCACTTCGCCGCCTCTTCGAGCAGCAGATCGATGGTCAGGCGCTCGACCCCCGGCATCGACGCCACCGCCTCGCGACGGTTCTCGCCATCAAGCACGAATACCGGCAGGATCAGGTCGTCGACTGTCAGAACATTCTCGCGCACCAGGCGTCGGGAAAAGTCGTCGCGACGATTGCGGCGCAGGCGGGTGGCGGGAAACAGGCGATTGGCGGGGGTAAAGCTCACGGCAGACTCCTGAGCCGCGCGGGCGGGCGAGCATGGCAGTTATAAGCGGCCATTATGACGAAGGAATGACAGTTGTGCTTACTCCTGCGACCGGGCGCCGCAGTCGCGACTTTTGTAGGAAATGTTAACGTCGAGACACATTTGGACACTTTCCTCTCTGTCGTCGAAGGGTTAGGCTGCGCGTTCATTTCGCCAGCATCCAGACAATGCTCCAACAATTTCTGCAGGATTTCGGCTACTTCGCCCTGTTTCTCGGAACGTTCTTCGAAGGCGAGACCATTCTGGTACTCGCAGGCTTCCTGGCGTTTCGCGGATACATGGACATCAACCTGGTGGTTATCGTGGCGTTCTTCGGCAGCTATGCCGGCGACCAGCTGTGGTACTTCCTGGGGCGCAAGCACGGCCGCAAGTTGCTGGCGCGCAAGCCGCGCTGGCAGTCGATGGGTGACCGGGCCCTGGAACATATCCGCCGCCATCCGGACATCTGGGTATTGAGCTTCCGTTTCGTCTACGGCCTGCGCACGGTGATGCCGGTGGCGATCGGCCTGTCAGGTTATCCACCGGGGCGCTACCTGCTGCTCAACGGCATCGGCGCGGCCATCTGGGCCGCGGCCCTGGCGGCGGCCGCCTATCACTTCGGGGCGATCCTCGAAGGCATGCTCGGCAGCGTGAAGAAGTACGAGCTGTGGGTGCTCGGCGGCCTGCTGCTGGTCGGCCTGGTTCTCTGGAGCTGGCGGCGCTTCAAGAGCGCCCGCCTGGCCCGCAGGGCCGAGGCCGAACAGTCCCTGGCCGGCCCTACGAACCCGCCAGCCGAATGACCCGCCCCCTGCTGCAGTAGAGCCCGATCACGCTCAGCAGGCTGTAGCTGAGCAGGCCGATCCAGCCCAACGGGCTGGCCGGCCACAGCCCGACCAGCGGCGCCAGCCAGGCCAACGGCACATTCAGCAGCAGCCGCATCACCTCCAGCTTCAACGCCCATGGCCGGTTCTCCAGGCCCGCCCCGAGTACGAACAGCCCCAGCAGCATCGCCGCCCAGCCGAGCACCAGCGCCGCCTGGGGCAGTTTCTCGGCGAAGTTCATCAGGTAGCTGCCCAGCGCCACGTACACCGCGAACTGCAAGGCGATATAGACCTGCTGACGTGGCTCCAGCGGCACCTCGAACTTGCGAAAGTGCGCCAGGTCATGCTTCGTCATCGGGTACTTCGCCGCGACGTCCGCCGGGCGCCAGCCGGTGGGCATGAACCAGATACGCAGCTTGTCCCGGTAGCGCTCGGCACGCCGCGCGTCAGCGGCCAGTTGCGCGTAGAACTGCAGGTTGGCCCACAGCGGGTTCCAGCTGGCCAGCGGCGTGGTCACCCCGAACACCACCGGCTCGGCGTCGTCCTCCTCCTGGAAGGTGCCGAACAGCCGGTCCCAGAGAATGAACACGCCGCCGTAGTTGCGATCCATATAGAGAGGGTTCTGCGCATGATGCGCGCGATGGTTGGACGGCGTGACGAAGAACCACTCGTACCAGCCGAGCTTGGGAATGTGCCGGGTGTGCACCCAGAACTGGTAGAGCAGGTTCAGCGCCGCCACGGTGATGAACACCGACAGTGGCACACCGAGCACCGCCAGCGGCAGGTAGAAGATCCAGCTCAGCAGGAAGCCCGTGCTGGTCTGGCGCAGGGCGGTGGACAGGTTGTAGTCCTCGCTCTGGTGATGCACCGAATGCGCGGCCCAGAGAATATTGCGCTCATGGCCCATGCGATGCAGCCAGTAGTAGCAGAAGTCGTAGACCACGAAGGCCATGACCCAGACCCACGGGCTGTCGGCCGGCAGATCGAACAGCGCCAGGTGGTCGAGGGCCACGGCGTAGGTCACCAGGCCGACGCCCTTGGTCAGCAGGCCGGTGGTGGTCGACAGCACGCCGGTGCTGAGGCTGTTGATCGCGTCGGCCACCCGATAGTTGCGGGTACCGCGGCGATAGTCGGTCAGCAGCTCGACGATGATCAGTACGACGAAAAACGGAATCGCATAAGGAATGAGGTCCATGGCGCTACCCAAGAGGAACGATTGGCCCAAGATTAGGTGTAGTCGCTGCAAATTCCGCTGACAATGAATGCCAGATTGGTAGACATTTAACGCCAGACATCGGGAGATCCAACATGACCAGGAAAATCGCGGTAATCCTATCCGGCTGTGGCGTCTACGACGGCGCCGAGATCCACGAAAGCGTGCTGACCCTGCTGCGCCTGGACCAGCGTGGCGCCCAGGTGCAGTGCTTCGCCCCGAACATCGCACAGATGCAGGTGATAAACCACCTGACCGGCGAGGAAATGCCCGAGTCGCGCAATGTGCTGGTGGAGTCGGCACGCATCGCCCGCGGCCAGGTCCGCGACCTGCGCGAGGCCGATGTACGGGAATTCGACGGGCTGATCGTGCCGGGCGGCTTCGGCGCGGCGAAGAACCTCTCCAATTTTGCCATCGAAGGCGCCGGCTGCAGCGTGCAGGCCGAAGTCCTGGCGCTGGCCGAAGCCTTCGCCGAGGCCGGCAAGCCGGTGGGGCTGATCTGCATCACCCCGGCGCTGGCGGCGAAGATCTACGGCCCGGGCGTGACCTGCACCATCGGCAACGACGCCGACACCGCCGCGGCCCTGGGCCGCATGGGCGCCAACCACCAGGAGTGCGCGGTGGATGAAATTGTCGAGGACAAGGCCCGCAAGCTGGTCACGACCCCCGCCTACATGCTCGCCCGGTCGATTGGCGAAGCGGCGGCGGGGATCAACAAGCTGGTGGACCGGGTGCTGGAACTGGCCCAGGAAGGTTAGGTGGCGCGAGCGAGCCGGGTCAGGATCCGATCCAGCGAATTGGCGAACGCCTGCTTCTCGCGCTCGCCATAGGGCGCCTGGCCACCGCCGACCTGCCCCTGCTCGCGCAGCTCGGTGAACAGGTTGCGCACCGCCAGCCGCTCGCCCATGTTCTGCTCGTCGAACGGCTTGCCCCGGGGATCGAGTGCCGCCACGCCCTTTTTCACCAGGCGATCGGCCAGCGGTACATCGCTGCAGATCACCAGTTCCCCCGCCACCGCATGCTCCACCAGATAGTCATCGGCGGCATCCGGCCCGCTGGGCACCACGATCAGCCGCACGCAGGCGAAGGGTGGCCGGGGCTGCGGTTGCCCCGCCACCAGCACCACCTCGAACTGCCGCTTGAGGGCGAACTTCACCACCAGGTCACGGGCGATCCGTGGGCAAGCGTCGGCATCGATCCACACGCGCATGCTCAGGACGCCTGCAACTGGCGCTTCTCCGCCAGCCGGCTACGGCCGTAGAGCACGATGATCGCCAGCAACGCGACGACCTGGGCACCCAACGAGTAGGCGTCGGCGTGAATGCCCAGCCACTCGAAGTCGAAGAATGCCACCGGCCGCGTACCGAAGATCCCGGCCTCCTGCAGTGCCTTGACGCCGTGGCCGGCGAACACCACCGACAGGGCGCAGAGCAACCCGGCATTGATGCCGAAGAACAGCGCCAGCGGCAATTTCGCCGAACCGCGCAGGATCACCCAGGCCAGGCCCACCAGCAGCACCAGCGCCGTCGCCCCGCCGGCCAGCACCGCGCTGTGCCCGGCAGGGCCGGCCTGCAGCCAGAGGGTTTCGTAGAAGAGGATCACTTCGAACAGTTCACGATACACCGAGAAGAACGCCAGCACGGCGAAACCGAAACGACCGCCGCCACCGACCAGGCTGCTCTTGATGTAGTCCTGCCACGCCGCGGCATGCCGGCGATCGTGCATCCACACACCGAGCCAGAGCACCATCACACTGGCGAACAGCGCGGTGCAGCCTTCGAGCAGTTCGCGCTGGGAGCCGCTGACGTCGATCACGTAGGCCGCCAGTGCCCAGGTGCCGGCCCCCGCCAGCAGGGCCAGGCCCCAGCCGATGTTGACGCTGCGCACCGCCGATTGCTGGCCGGTGTTGCGCAGGAACGCCAGGATCGCCGCCAGCACCAGGATCGCCTCAAGGCCTTCGCGCAACAGGATCAGCAGGCCGGAGATGAAGCTCAGCGACTGGCTCAGGCCATCGTTGCCGAGCAGACCGGCAGACGTCTTGAGCTTGTCCTTGGCGAACGCCAGGCGTTGTTCGACCTGCTCCACCGGCAGGCCGTCCTGCAGGGACTGCCGATAGGCCATCAGCGACTTCTCGGTGTCCTTGCGCACGTTGGCATCGACGTTGTCCAGGGAGCTTTCGACCAGTTCGAAGCCTTCCAGGTAGGCCGCCACGGACAGGTCGTAGGCCTGCTCGCGGTCGCCGGCGCGGTAGGCGGCCAGGCTCTTGTCCAGGGTCGTCGCGGTGTAGTCGAGCAGTTGCGATGGCCCCCGCTTGACCTGCGGCGGCTGGGCCCGCTGGGCGCGGAACAGCGCCGCGGCCTCGTCGCCTTCGGCGGCCTGGATCTCGCTGGGCGTCTGGCGCGCCAGGTCGGCGATATTGTAGGTCTTGTCGGTCTGCGCCACCGGTGCGGCACTGAAGCTGGCGATGTAGGTCGCCAGGTCCCAGCGCTGGCGTTCGTCGAGCTGATCGGCGAACGACGGCATGTCCGTCCCTTCGACACCCAGGGTCAGGGTGTTGTAGATGCCGTACAGGCTCAGGCGATCGAGTCGCGAGGCGTCACGCAGGTTGGCCGGCGGCGGCGTCATGCCGCTGCCCGCCGGGCCGTCGCCGGCCCCGCTTTCGCCATGGCAGACCGAACATTGCTGGGCATAAAGCGGCGCACCGCGGGCCGGGTCCGGGGTAATGGCCGGAGCCTGGCTGACCTCATAGGTCACGGCCAGCCTGGCGCCCAGTTGGCGGGCCTGACGCGCCACCAGCGAGCCCTCCTGGCGTTCGCTGATGGCCTTGCGCAGGTCGGCAACGCCCTGCTCCAGCTCCGCCCTTTCGGCACGGGCCGGCAACGCGACGACCAGCTTCTGCAACGCGCTGAGGAACTCCAGTTGCTCGTGGTATTCGGTTTCGTCGATGACCTTGCCATCCGCCACCGTGGCCGGGTAGTCCGCGCCGATGTAATCGATCAGGTGCAGGGCCTGGGGAGCGCCTTCCACCGTATTCGCCAGCAGGCTGGAGCTGCATAGGACGAACATCGGCAGCATCAGCCAGGCCAGGAAACGCGTGGGAACAATCATTGAAACGACCTAAATGGAAATGCGAAGTAACATATTGTTCCCTCTCACCGCGCCTCACTCAAGCATTACGCGGTGCAAACAGACAAATAGCCGCTCCGAACGCCCGCCAGGAAGAGAGTCAAAACCACGGCCTGGCGCCTGTTCACTCCCTTGCCGCTCTGCCGCCTGATGGGCAGTTGCTCGATCTGCCGCGGGTATTCGCCAGCGGCTACGCGATTCACTCGTCCCCGGCGAAACCCTGAAGTTTCCTGCACGTGGGTAGGACACCCAGGCGCAGGCCACGACAGTTGCGCAATCACCCTACAACTCCCGGATCCGACCTGCGCAGACAGACGCGGACTCCTACGCGATCTTCCTCCCCCGACACGTCGACGCCACAACCCGCCCCCTTTAACGTGGTCAGGCGCCGTCATCGCTCGACGCGGTAATGAGCCACCATTTTGGAGCAAAAAAGCCATTACATAGCCAGCACTCGCCGCCTATAATGCCGCGCCGGCGTTATGGGCAAACGCAATAAAAGCTCCTCTTTTAATGAGGAATTGTTAGGGTAGCCTGCCCTGCCAATGGGTTCATCCAGCCAGACCCGCCCTCCGGCTGCTTTCACCATCAGGGAAGATGTCGCTCATGACACCCAGCACCCGCCTTCTTATCGCCCTTGGGGCCGTGACCCTGCTGTCCGGCTGCTCGGTGTTCCGCAACTACGACGGTGAGCTGGCGCAGACCAACCAGCAACTGGCCTCCGGCAATGTCGACGCGGCGCTGTCGCTGCTGGAGAAGAACAACACCGGCGAAGACCGTGACCTGCTGTACTACTTCGAGAAAGGCGAACTGCTGCGGGCCAAGGGCGACATCACCGGCAGCCAGCAGGCCTGGAACAGCGCCGACCAGGTCGTTGGCCAGTGGGAGGATGCGGTCAAGGTCGACTACGCCAGGTATGCCGCCCAGTTCGGCAGCTTCCTGGTCAACGACAAGGTCCGCCGCTACGAAGGCTACGACTACGAAAAGGTCATGCTGACCACCCAGATGGCGCTGAACTTCCTCGCCACCAACGACTTCGAGAGCGCCCGCACCGCGATCAAGAAGACCCACGAACGCGAAGCGGTGATCGCCGAATTACGCGACAAGGAATACCTCAAGCGCGAAGAGGAAGCCGACAAGCAAGGCATCAAGACCCAGTACAAGGACCTCAAGGGCTACCCGGTGGCCAGCCTGGACGCGCCCGAAGTGGTCAGCCTGAAAAACAGCTACCAGAGCGCCTTCAGCCACTACCTCGCCGGCTACATCTATGAAGCGCTGGGCGAGAAGGACCTGGCCGCGCCGGGCTATCGCCAGGCGGCCGAACTGCGCCCCAACACCCCGCTGCTCGAACAGGCCCTGGTCAATCTCGACAAGCCGGCCGGCAAGGACGATGACAGCGATATCCTGATCGTCGTGCAGAGCGGCCTGGCGCCGGCCCGCGACTCGATCCGCATCCCGCTGCCGCTGCTGATCTCCGACAACGTGGTGATCACCCCGCTGTCGTTCCCGATCATCAAGGCCGACACCTCGACCCCCGGCTTCGGCCAGATCGGCGTCGATGGCCAGCAGGTCAACCTGACCGCCCTCAACAGCACCACCGCCATGTCCAGCCGCGCCCTGCGCGACGACATGCCGGGCATCATCCTGCGTACCAGCGTACGGGCCATCAGCCGCGGCATCGCCCAGAAGAACCTGAACAAGGTCAACCCGATCGCGGGCCTGGCCGTGGGCATCACTTCCGCCGTGCTAGAGGGCGCCGATACCCGCACCTGGCGCACCCTGCCGGACACCACCCAGGTGGTCCGCCTGCGCCTGAAGAAGGGCGAGCACCAGGTCTCGCTGCCCAGCGCCGCTGGCGGTTCGCTGGTCAGGATCAACGTCGATCGGCACTACCAGGTGATCAGCCTGCGGGCCATCGGCAACCAGGTATTCACCAGCGGCCTGGCGGCCCAGCGGATCCCGAGCACCAGCCCGACCGCCGTGGCCAGTATCAAACAACCTTGAGAACGGAGTCTTTTTCCATGCGTTTCAAACTGACCGCTGTCGTTGCCCTGGCCCTGCTGGCCGGCTGTGCAACCCCTGCGCCACCACCGGCGCCGGGCAGCGCCGCGAGCAAGATCGTCGTCATGGGCGAAATGAAAGACATCCAGGTCGGCGCCATCCGCGTTGCCCGGGAAAACGGCTTCCTGACCGTGAAGGTGCAACTGAGCAATACGCGCACCAAGAACAAGATGATGTACTACCGCTTTGCCTGGCTGGGCAACGACGGCTTCCCGATCGCCGACGAGGAAGCCTGGAAGACCCTGAGCCTGTATGGCGCCCAGAGCACCTTCCTGCCCGCCATCGCGCCGACGCCGAAGGCCGTCGACTTCCGCCTCGAAGTCAAGACGCCTTGACGCGAAGCCATCCCTTGCGCCCCTTTGAAGAGAACCTCTCCATGTTTGCACGCCTTTCGCTCCTCGCCGTCGTTGCCCTGCTGGCCAGCGGTTGCGCCCAGAACACTTCGCCGGTCCTCGGCGGCAAGAACATCAGCTACGGGGATACCAAGGCTGTCGAGCTGGTCACCAACGAGTTCGGCTCCACCGACCTGCAGATGATCGCCGAATCCATGACCCGCTCCCTGGCCCAGTCCGGCGTGCTGCAAGGCCGCCCGGTGGTCCAGGTGTATGACGTGAAGAACAAGACCAGCGAATACATCGACACCCGCGAGATCACCACCTCGATCAAGACCCAGCTGATGAAATCCGGTACTGCCCGCTTCGCCAGCGACAACACCGAGATGCAGAGCCAGGTCGACCAGCTCAAGCTGCAGAACCAGAGCGGCCTGTACAAGAAGAGCACCATCAGCAAGACCGGCAACATGATCGCCGCCAAGTACCGCCTGGAAGGCTCGATCAGCTCGATCGTCAAGCGCAGCAGCGACTACAAGGACGTGTTCTACAAGTTCAGCCTGCAACTGATCGACGTCGAAAGCGGCCTGGCCGAATGGATGGACGAGAAAGAGATCCGCAAAACCACGGAGCGTTAAGCTATGCGAGCATGGATTGGCATTATCGGCCTGGCCTGGGCCTTTGGCGTACAGGCCGCGCCGAAAGTCGCGGTGGCGGACCTCGCGTATCAGGCGAAGGTGGAGCAGTACATCCGCAGCGTCTCGGCACGCGGCAATTTCCAGCAGGGCTATTACGGTTCGTCCGGCTCGGCGAGCTACGACGAGTACGAAAGCCGCAGCAGCTACATCGAGCAGGGCGAACTGCGCAAGTTCACCGGCGACATCAAGGGTGAGATCCTGCGCAGCGGCATGTTCCAGCTGGTCCAGGGCACGCCCTATACGTCCAACTCCAAGGGTGACGTCTACGACGTCATCAAGCGGATCAAGGGCGGCAGCTTCAAGGGGGCCGACTACGTGCTGTTCGGCACCGTATCGGATATCGACTTCACCCAGGACATCAATGAACTGGCCAACACCAACAGCTACTCGGCGGTGCTGGGCCTGACCCTGGTGGGCGACTTCAGCCTGATCAACACCCGTACCTACCAGATCACCTCGGCGTTCACCGCCATGGGCGAAGGCCAGGACACCAAGCTGGTCAACAGCCGGGATATCCGCGTGTCGCTGAACCGCCCGCGGGTGGTACGCGATGTGTCGAAATCCCTGGGCGAAGATGTCGCACGGCAACTGAGCCTGCAGTTGGGTGGTCCGGACATGTCTCCGGACTCGCGCCCGCCACTGCAACGCAACAACCTGCCACCGGATGAACCGGCCAGGGTTCTGCAGTAGTTCCAGACGCGACAAAAAAGGCGACCATCAAGGTCGCCTTTTTCTTTGCCTCGCCCGCGTTTCAGGTGGTGGCCTTGTGCAGGGTCGCCAGGAAGCCCGCCGCACCCACGAACAACCCGGCAAAGGTCCGGTTCATCCGCCGCTGCTGCCGTGGCGTGCGCAGCAGGCGCAGGACCTTGGCCGCCAGGCCCGTGTAGCCGGCCATGACGATCATGTCGACAGCGATCATGGTGACCCCGAGAATCAGGTACTGATGTACCAGCGGCGCATGGGGGTCGATGAACTGCGGCAGTACCGCGAGCATGAACACCAGGGCCTTGGGGTTGCTGACGTTGACCAGGAAACCGCGGAACATCAGGGTCAGCGGCTTGCCGACCGAACGGATCGTCGCCTCTTCGGTCATGTCGCTGGGCAGCGCACGCCATTGCTTGACCGCGAGGTAGACCAGGTAGACCACACCGAACCACTTGATGGCGTAGAAGGCGGTAGAGGATGCCGCCAGGATCGCCCCGACACCGGCAGCGATGACCGCGATCTGTGCCGCCAGTCCCAGTTGCAGGCCGAGGGCGTTCCAGTAGCCACGCAGGAAGCCGTATTGCAGGCCACTGGACATCGAGGCGATGGCGCCCGCCCCTGGAGACAGGCTGATTACCCAGCATGCAGCGAAAAAGGCCAGCCATGTCTCAAGCAGCATCACGCACCTCGGATAAGAGTTGTAACAAACCTCTAAGCTAATCCGAAGGCGTGAACTTGACCACCGTTTTCTTGAAGCAGCGAGGGCGCGTCCGTCAGGACAACGCCTCCAGTTCCGCCTGCATGCTTTCCAGCAGTTCCAGGGCCGCCATCCAGGCCTCCTCCAGCTCGGACTCACGGCCCTTGAGCTTGGCCTGCTCGGCCAGCAGATCACGCAGCTCGTCCTTGCGGGCGGCTTCGTAGAGTGCGCTGTCGCCGAGGCTCGCCTCGACCGTCGCCAGGCGCTCGTGCAGCTTGCCCAGCTCGGCTTCGAGCTTGTCCGCTTCACGCTTGTGCGGTGCCAGTTGCTGACGCAGGGCTGCGGCGGCCTGACGCTGGGCCTTCTTGTCGGTCTTGTCGGGGTTGACCGGCGCACTGCTGACCGGTGCGCTGCGCTGACGATACTCCACCAGCCAACGGGCATAGTCATCCAGGTCGCCATCGAACTCCTCGACCTTGCCGTCGGCGACCAGGAAGAAGTTGTCGGTGGTGCTCTTGAGCAGATGGCGGTCGTGGGAAACCACCAGCACCGCACCGCTGAACTCCTGCAGGGCCATGGTCAGCGCCAGGCGCATTTCCAGGTCCAGGTGGTTGGTCGGTTCGTCGAGCAGCAACAGGTTCGGCCGCTCCCAGGCGATCAACGCCAGGGCCAGCCGGGCTTTCTCGCCACCGGAGAAATTCAGTACCGGCTCGTCGATGCGCGCGCCACGGAAATCGAAACCGCCGAGGAAGTCGCGCAGGGTCTGCTCGCGTTCGGTCGGCGCCAGGCGTTGCAGGTGCAGCAACGGGCTGGCCTTGGAATCCAGGGAGTCGAGCTGGTGCTGGGCGAAGTAGCCGACCACGGTGTTCTCGCCACGGGTCAGGCGACCCGACAGGGGCGACAGGTCGCCGGCGAGGTTCTTGATCAGCGTCGACTTGCCCGCGCCGTTGGGGCCTAGCAGACCGATCCGCGCCCCCGGAGTCAGCTGCAGCTTGACCTTCTCCAAGATGGTCTTCTCGCCATAGCCCAGGCGCGCATCGGAGAGGTCCAGCAACGGGCTGGAGATCTTGTGCGACTCGCGGAAGGTGAAGTCGAACGGCGAATCGACATGGGCCGCCGACAGCTCCTCCATCCGCTCCAGGGCCTTGATCCGGCTCTGCGCCTGGCGGGCCTTGGTGGCCTGGGCCTTGAAGCGGGCGATGTAGCTTTCCATGTGCGCACGCTGTGCCTGCTGCTTCTCGTAGGCCTGTTGCTGCTGCGCCAGGCGCTCGGCACGGGCCCGCTCGAACGCGGTATAGCCGCCGCGGTAGAGCACCAGCTTGCGCTGGTCGACATGGGCCACGTGATCGACCACTTCATCGAGGAAGTCACGGTCATGGGAGATCAGCAGCAGGGTACCGGGGTAGCTCTTGAGCCACTCCTCCAGCCAGATGATCGCATCGAGATCGAGGTGGTTGGTCGGTTCGTCGAGCAGCAGCAGATCCGACGGGCACATCAGTGCCTGCGCCAGGTTAAGGCGCATCCGCCAGCCACCAGAGAAGTCGCCGACCTGACGATCCATCTGCTCGTTGGTGAAACCCAGGCCGGCCAGCAACTTGCGGGCACGGGCATCGGCGGTATAACCGTCGGCGCTGTCGAGTTCCGAGTGCAGGCGGGCCAGCGCCGAACCGTCCTGGGCCGCCTCGGCGGCAGCCAGGTCGCGTTGCACCTGACGCAGGCGCACGTCGCCGTCGAGCACATAGTCGACCGCCAGGCGTTCGAGGGTATCGACCTCCTGGCGCATGTGGGCGATACGCCAATCGGCCGGCAGCAAGCAGTCACCCGAGTCCGGGTGCAGCTCGCCACGCAGCAGGGCGAACAGGCTCGATTTGCCGGCGCCGTTGGCACCGATCAGGCCGGCTTTCTGGCCGGCGTGCAGGGTCAGCTCGGCGTCTTCTAGCAGACGCTGCGGGCCACGCTGTAAAGTCAGGTTCTGAAGTCGAATCATAATGGCGGCGGAGTCTACCAGCTTCCCTCGCAACTGGCGCGGATCTCACCATGCATGCTGACCTGTGGACGTTTTCCCTGGATATTTACGCCAAGCCTGGCGTGGAAGGAACCTGCCTGGCGCTGCAGGGGCATGGGGCGAATGTCTGCCTGCTGCTCTGCGCGGCCTGGCTCGGAGTACGCGGCGTGAAGTACGCGCCTGGGCGGCTGGAGGGCTTGCGGCGGGTCGCGCACCCCTGGCACGAACAGGTGGTGCAGCCCCTGCGGCAACTGCGCGGGCAATGGCGGGCCATGGCCCTGCAGGACAGCGAACTGAAGAGGTTGCGTGATCGGATCAAGGCCCTCGAACTGGAAGCCGAGCAGCAGTTGCTGTCGCGCCTGGAGGCCTTGAGCGGGGATTGGCCAAGGGAAGCGGCCGATGATCTGGCGGTGTGGCTGGAAAGTGCGGCCGGTGAAGCGGCGCACCTGAACCACGACGCGCTGCACCAGCTGCGCGTCGTGGTGAGCCAGGCTTAGGAAGCGCTGGTAGGGGTGCTGCTGGCGGCCGGTGTGGTCGCTGGCGCGGCAGGGGCCGAAGCAGGAGCAGCGGCAGTCGCTGGAGCCGAAGCCGAAGGAGCGGCTGCCGGAGTGGCCGGCTTGGCTGCGGCAGGGGCAGCAGCGGGTTTCGCCGCGGGCTTGGCGGCCGTTGGCTTGGCAGCAGCCGGTTTCGCAGCGGGCTTGGCGGCAGCTGGCTTGGCAGTAGCCGGTTTCGCGGCGGGCTTGGCGGCAGCTGGCTTGGCAGTAGCCGGTTTCGCGGCGGGCTTGGCGGCAGCTGGCTTGGCAGTAGCCGGTTTCGCGGCGGGCTTGGCGGCAGCAGTCTTGGCAGTAGCCGGTTTCGCAGCGGGTTTGGCGGCAGCAGTCTTGGCAGTAGCTGGTTTCGCAGCGGGTTTGGCGGCAGCAGGCTTGGCAGCGGCAGGTTTCGCGGCTGGTTTGGCGGCAGCTGGCTTGGCAGTAGCCGGTTTCGCAGCGGGTTTGGCGGCAGCAGGCTTGGCAGCGGCAGGTTTCGCAGCGGGTTTGGCAGCAGCCGTTTTAGCAGCAGCTGGCTTGGCGGCAGCAGGCTTGGCAGCGGCAGGTTTGACGGCGGCAGTTTTAGCAGCGACAGGTTTCGCGGCTGGCTTGGCGGCAGGCTTGGCAGCGACCTTGGCCGGTGCGGCCGGTTTGGTTTCACGGGTCGAAAGCGCCTTGGTCACGGCTTCTTTCACACGACCAACGCCTTGCGCCAACTTCAGGCTTTCCTGTGCATCACGCTTGAGTTGCAGGATGTAGGCGCGGGTTTCCGATTGGCTGGTTTTCAGCTTGTCGAGCAGCTCTTCCAGCTCACCGATAGCGGCCTTGGCCTTGGCTTGCGCCTTGGCTTTGCCAGCAGTGGCGGCGTCCTGCAATTTGGTGCGCGACTTGTGCAGTTTTTCCTGAGCCTTGCCGCGTTGTTTTTCCAGTTTGGCGAGCAGTTTTTCAGCATCAGCCAAGGCTTGCGAGCAAGCGTTTTCCAAATGCTCGAGCAGGCTGCCCGACAGTTGTTGGAGCAAGTGCAACGGAGTATTTACAGGCTTCTTGGTGGCCGACATGGTTTACCTCCTGGCTGACGTGAGTGCGGCTCATACTAGACCTTCTGTGACTACCGCCGCTAGGGCATGTTGACAGTATTGGAGGGCCGACGTTGCATGCGGCAAAAAATGTTCTCGGGGATCATTCGCGCAGCCCCACAACCGGCGTGCGGCACTGGCATAATCCGTCGGGTCTCAGGTCGGAGAGTTGCCATGTCGCGTTACCTAATGCTGTCGCTGTGTCTTGTTCTGCCGCTGGCCCACGGCGCAACGGAGGGAAAAGCCGACGACGCCCATGACCTCGCCTACAGCCTCGGCGCCAGCCTGGGCGAACGCTTGCGCCAGGAGGTGCCGGACCTGCAACTCAAGGCGCTGGTGGAGGGTCTGCAACAGGCCTATCAGGGCAAGCCGCTGGCACTCGCGAACGAACGGATCGAACAGATCCTCGCCGCCCACGAAGCGCAGGCCGCCGACGATTCGACCAAGCCGCAAAGCGAAGTCGCACTCGAGGCCGAGAAGAAATTCCTCGCCGAAGAGAAAGCCAAGCCAGGTGTCCGCGAACTGGCCGACGGTATCCTGGTGACCGAGCTGACACCGGGCACCGGCGAAAAGGTTGCCGCCAACGGACGGGTCCAGGTGCGCTATGTCGGGCACCTGCCCAATGGCACGGTCTTCGACCAGAACGACCAGCCGCAGTGGTTTCGCCTGGACAGTGTGATCAATGGCTGGCGCAGCGCCCTGCCACAGATGCAGGTCGGGGCCAAATGGCGCCTGGTATTGCCGTCGGCACAGGCTTATGGTGCGGACGGTGCCGGCGACCTGATCGCGCCCTACACCCCGCTGGTCTTCGATATCGAACTGCTCGGCGTCGCCAGTTGAACCTGGCCTGAAACGAAAAACGGTGCGCCATGCGCACCGTCTTCAGGGACTGCCCATTACCGCTCAAGCCTGGGCGACGGCCTCTTCCTTGTGGGCGTTGTGCAGCACTTCGATCAGGCAGTCCTCAAGCTCGAAGCGCTCATGCAACAGGCCACCGAGTTCCTTGAACTTCTCCGCCACGCACTTGCCGGCGTCGCACAGATCGTTGAAGGCCAGCAGTTTTTCGGTGATCACATCGATACGGGGGTAGAGGGTATCGGCCAGTTTCAGCCCGCGCTGGTCGCCAAAGGCCTTGGCCTCGCTGGTGAGCTGTTCATAGATTTCGAAGTGTCCGGCCGACACATAGTCCACCAGGACCCCACAGAACTCCTGCAACGGCTGGCGACTGTCCGCCAGGGCTCCAGGCTCGGCGCCGAGCGCATCATAGGCCCGCACGAGTTCATGGCGATGCTGCAACCAGCGATCGATCAGCAGATGGACTCCGCCCCAGCGTTCCTGGGCATTCTGACAACTTTCGAGCATGGTGATTTCTTCCCTTCAGGGTCATGCCGCCCGACACCTCGTACCCACCGAGGATCCTGACTTGGCCAAACAGGGCAACCTTGTTTGCGTTGGATGCGTGCGGGCCAGATTATGCCCGCACGACACCTGCTTCAAGGTACGCAGACGAGAAAGTTCATACAAGCGTTTAATCCGCGGGGGCGACTATCGGTCGCGCGAGGCACCGCGCCAACCACCGAGAACCGGGCCGATCATCTGGTAGATCGCCACCAGGCTCATGCCGACAAAGGCCAGCAGGCTCCACTCGGGAATGCTCAGGTCGAACAGCGTCCAATGGATCTGCGCGCACTCGGCGGTGGCCCGGAACATCAGTTGCAGCGCCTGCAACGGCGATACCTGCTCCATCAGGCAATGCAGGCCGGGCTGGCAGATCATCAACTCCTCCGGCGGTACCTGCTGCAGCAGGACCTGACGGGCCGCGGTCGCCGCGCCGGCCAGGGCGAACAGCAGGCCCAGCGCGCCATACACCCGACAGCCGACTCGCGCCGGCCCGTGCAATGCGCCCAACAGGCTGACCAGGCAGAAGCCGGCGAGGAACAGCCGCTGGACCAGGCACAACGAGCAAGGCTCCAGTCCCACCCCATACTCCAGGTACAACGAAGCCGCCATGACCGGCGCCGCTGCCAGGAAGGCCAGGGAGAACAGAGAACGTGAGCGGGCCAGGAACATGGCTATTCCGTAACAGGAGAGACAGGCAGTTACGGTAGAGGAAAGGCCGCGGCCCTTTCAAGGCAAGCCAGCGCAGATAATTCCTCAAGCCTGTAAGGAATTACCGATAGGCGTCCGATGAAACCATTACGTGGCAAGTAGGATTTCGGTATCAAGGCATTACAGGGAAATAGGCCGCGTGTCCGGGACGGAACGCCCACCACAGGCGCCCCGTCCCTTGCCGCCGTCAGGCGCTGACCGGAACCGGCAGCGGCCGCGCGAGCAGGCGCTCATCCAGCAGGCCGAGACCTTCCTGGAACAGCTGGTTGCTGCGCTCGGTATCGCCCAACTGGGCCAGCAACCGGGCGAGCTCGGCACAGGCCTCCGGATTGCGCTGCACCCGCAGGCTGGCTTCCAGGTAATCCCGCGCCTTGCCCCACAGGCTGTTCTGCAGGCACAGGCGGCCCAGGGTCAGCAGCAGGCTGGCATCGCCCGGATGCTCCTTGAGCCAGCCCTCGGCGGTCTGCAACTGGCGCACCGGGTCACGCCCGCGCAACAGGCCGTAGAGCCGGGCCAGATGGCTGTCGTACTGGCGCTTGAGCGCCGTACGCAAAGCCTCCTCGGCCTCGCCGTCCGCCCCCAGCTGACGCAGTTGCTCGGCATAGGCCAGCACCAGTTGCGGCTCCTGGCGCTGGGCCGCGGACAACTGCTGCCAGGCGCGCTCCAGGGATTTCAGCCCGGCTTCACCATCCTGCTCACGGCGCACCGCCAGGCTCAGGTTTTCCCCCCAGGCACGTCGCTCCAGTTCCGCCAGTTCGGCGGGCGGCAGGGCCTTGTCCTTGCGCAACTCCGGCAGCAGCCGGACCACCGCCGACCAGTCGCCACGCTGCTGGTGCAAACGCTGCAACTGCCGCAGCACCTGGACACTGTGGGGATGCAGATCGTGCATCGCCTGCAGGGTAGCCAAGGCCCCATCGGTATCGCCACGGTCGACCTGCAACTGCGCGTGACTCAGGGCAATCGCCAGTTCGGCCTGCGGCTGGCGTGTCAGGGCCCGCTCCAGCAGGCTGTCGCATTCCTCATACTTGCCCTGCTCGTTGGCCGCGCGCGCCGCGCCAAGGTAATAAAGCAACGGCTGGCGCTCAGCCTCGGCGGCGCGCTGCAGATGCTTCTGGGCACTGGCCCAGCGGCCTTCGGCGAGGTCCATCTGGCCGTGTTCGATGGCCAGCTGGACGCGTCGGCTGCGGTTGCGCCGGGACCAGGGATTGGCCGCCGAGCTGGATGCCGTGACCAGACCGACCAGCAATTTCAGCAGTCGATAGACCAGCCACAACACCAGCAGCACGGCGAGGAACGCCCACAGGCTGGATTCGTAACGGAAGCTGTCATAGGCGATCAGCACGTAGCCGGCATGCCGGTAAATCGCGTACCCCACCAGGCCGACAACGGCGATGACCAGCAGGGCAATGGCGATGAATCGCTTCATGGGCTGGTCTCCTGCGCCGGTTTCGCCTCGCCGCGTACCGGCGTCTCGGTTTCCACGTGCCGCCGCTCGAGGTAGGCCTGGACGGCGCCCAGGGTCGCGGCGAGATCAGGTGTCAGCACCGTCACCGGCTTGCGGCTCAGTTCGGCGAGCTGCTCGACCATGACCTTGCTCTGCGGATTGTCCGGGTTGAAGCTGCCGGTCAACACGTCACGGGCCTCGGTCAGGGCCTGGGTGTACACCTGCGCCTGGCCGTTCAAGGCCGCCCACTGCGCCTGCTCCAGGGCCAGGCTCAGGGCCAGGCGGACCTGGGTCAGGCTCTGCCCGGCCAGCAGCGGCCGGATGTTCTTGTTGGCGTTGAAATCGATGCGGATGTAGCGCGAGATCTCGTCCCACCACTGGGCCCAGCGGCTGGCGCCATCGCCATCGGAAGTCAGGCCCAGCAACGAGTCGCCACGATCCTTGTATTCCGGCGCCAGTTCGTTGAGCTGGGCAACCTGGTCGCGCAGTGCGCCCAGTTGCAGGAACAACCCGGTGCGGTCCGGCTGCTCGGTGCTGCGCAGCGCCGCCAGGCTCTTGGCCAGTTGCTCACGGGCGGCGAACGAACCCGGGTCGTTCTGCTCACGCAGGATGTCGTCGGCACCCTGGACCAGCGCCAGGGCACTGGTCACGTCCTGCAAGGCGGACAGGCGCAGTGTGGCCAGGCGCAGCAGATGCTCCGCCTCGGCCAGGCGCCAGTCCTTGCGGCTGGCCCCCAGCACGCTTTCCAGGCGCTGGCTCAGTCGCTGCTGGTCGCCCTGCAACTGCGCCACCAGGCGGCGCCGGTCCTCCAGTTCGGAGGCAGCCGGCAACTGGTCCAGGCGCGCGGACAGTTGCTGTTCACTGAGTTTGAGCGACTGCGCCTGGTTGCCCAGGTCCTGCAGTTGCCCGCTCTGCTGCTGGTGATTGGCCTGCAGGTTGCGCACCTGCCAGATCCCCCAGCCACCGGCTGCCACACCGGCGGCCCCCAGCAGCAGGGCAAGGATCGCCAGACCGTTGCCACGGCGCTCGACAGGCGCCGCCGGCGGTTTGGCCGGCGTCTCGGGCGCCGGTTGAGCTTGTTCTTTTGGCAAGGCTGTATCGCTCACGTGTCCATCCTTTGCATTCAGAAAGCGGGCACAGGGTACTCCTGCAACGCCGCCAGCAAGGCCGTGGCGCTGGCACCACGACAATCCACAACATGTTCCACCCCGGCGGCACGGGCCATCTGCGCCACCCGCGGGCTTGGAACGAACAACGGCAACCGGGCCACTTCAGGCCAATCCGCTCCCGCCACCTGTCGCAGGTGGTCAAAACCCTGTCCACTGCTGACCACCAGCCCGTTCAGGCGTTCCGCTTGAATCTGCCGGGTCAGGGTGCCGTCGGCGTATTCGGGCAGGAGGCGGCGGTACAATTCCAGATAGTCGACACTAGCACCTTGGGCGCGTAAACGCTCGGCCAGCAGTTCACGTCCGCCCTCTCCACGCAGGATCAGCACCCTCGGTTCGGGCTGGGCCAACGCCTCCTGCAAGGCTGGCAACGCCAGCAGGGCTTCGCTGTCGTCCCCTTCGGCCGGGTAGTGCACGCGCAGGCCATAGTCGTCCAGCAGGCCCGCCGTCGCGGCGCCCACGGTAAACCAGTCCAGCATCGGCGGCTGCGGCCAGTAGCGGTCGACCAGGTCGAGGCCCAGGCGCGCAGCCGGCTTGCTGACGACGATCGCCGCCGCATAGAAAGGCAGTTCGAGAATCTTGCTCAGTTCGGCACCTTCGATGACCAGCGGCTGGATCGCCAGCAATGGCAGGGCACTGCTGAAAATTCCGGCTTCGGCCAGAGTCGCCGAGAGCGCGGCCGACTCGTCCGCCGGCCGGGTCAGCAGCAGGCGCCAGCCACTCATTGGCCGTCGGCCTCGCCGTAGACCGCCTTGAGAATGGCATCGGCGCCCTGCCCCAGCAGGTCCTCGGCAACCCGCACGCCCAGGGCCTCGGCGTCTGCCTGCGGGGCGCGGGCCTCGGCGGTCAGCAGCAGGCCGCCGGCCGGCAGGCCGACCAGGCCGCGCAGCCAGACCTGCCCGCCTTCCAGCACCGCGTAGCAGGCGATCGGCACCTGACAGCCGCCGTTGAGATGCTTGTTCAGCGCCCGCTCGGCCGTGACCCGCACGGAAGTGTCCGCGTGGTGCAGGGGGGCGAGCAACGCATGGATCTCGTGGTCGGCACTGCGGCATTCGATGCCCACGGCTCCCTGGCCACCCGCAGGCAGGCTGTCCTCGACGCTGATGGCCGAGCTGATCCGGTTTTCGAAGCCGAGGCGAATCAGCCCCGCCGCCGCCAGGATGATCGCGTCGTATTCACCCGCGTCGAGCTTGGCCAGGCGGGTATTGACGTTGCCCCGCAGGAAGCGGATCTGCAGGTCGGGCCGGCGGGTCAGCAACTGGGCCTGGCGGCGCAGGCTCGACGTGCCGACCACCGCCCCGGCCGGCAGGGCGTCCAGGCTGGCGTAGGTATTGGAGACGAAGGCGTCGCGGGGATCTTCACGCTCGCAGATGCAGAACAGGCCCAGCCCCTCGGGAAAATCCATCGGCACGTCTTTCATGGAGTGCACGGCGATGTCCGCTTCGTTCTCGAGCAGGGCGGTTTCCAGCTCCTTGACGAACAAGCCCTTGCCACCGATTTTCGACAGGGGCGAGTCGAGCAGCTTGTCGCCGCGGCTGACCATCGGCACCAGGGTCACCAGCAACCCCGGGTGAGCCTGTTCCAGGCGGGCCTTGACGTATTCGGCCTGCCACAGGGCGAGCGCGCTCTTACGGGTAGCGATGCGGATTTCGCGAGAAGACATGGAACGGTCCGTACTGAATAGATACGGCAGATAATAACAGTTCAGCCCGGCCAGCTTTGACTTGTATCAGGAAGTCCGCAGCCTCCCTGGCCTGGAACAGCGGACGGATGAACCCCGGGGCCTGTTGCAAGCCCCGGGTTAAAGCTGCTGCATCATCTTGCGCACACCGGCGACATGCCGCCGGCTGACGATCAGTGCATCACCGTTGAGGCCCTTGAGGAACAGCTGGAAGTGTCCCAGGGGCGTGCGCTGCAGGCGTTCGATACGGTCGCGGGCCACCAGTGCGTTGCGGTGGATGCGCA
Source organism: Pseudomonas sp. Tof1 (assembly GCF_055390395.1). Lineage (NCBI taxonomy): Bacteria > Pseudomonadati > Pseudomonadota > Gammaproteobacteria > Pseudomonadales > Pseudomonadaceae > Pseudomonas > Pseudomonas sp. Tof1. Next base: position 6,722,342 of record NZ_AP024344.1, read on the forward strand.
CGAAGCGTTCGCCGAACTCGTCTTCCAGGGCCTTGAGCGGCTCGTCGAGCAGCACCTCGCCGCCTTCATGGCGCAGGGTCACGTACTTGTGGTCGGCGATGAAGTAGATCACCTGGCCGATGGGGATCAGCTCGATGCCCTTGCGGGTCCTCGCGCTGATATGGGTCCGCGGCCCGTTGCCGCTTTCCGCCGCCGGCCGGGTCAACGCGGCCAGTTGCACACGGTTGGGCCGCTCGGCCTTCTTCAGGGCTTCGAGCAGATGCTCGGGGCGTACCGGCTTGACCAGATAGCCCACCGCGCTGACCTGGAAGGCTTCCAGGGCGAACTCGTCATGGGCGGTGCAGAACACCACCGCTGGCGGTGTTTCGCGTTCGCATAGGCGCGCAGCCACCTGCAGGCCATCGAGGCCGGGCATGCGGATGTCGAGCAGGACGATATCCGGCTTGAGGCTGTCGATCAGGGCCAATGCCTCTTCGCCATTGGTGGCGCTGGGCTCCAATACACTGTAACCCTCGAGTTCGCCGACCAGACGGGTCAGGCGTTCGCGGGCCAGGGGTTCGTCATCAACGATCAGGACATTCATATTGCGCTGGATTCCTGAGTGAGTCTCGCACAAGGATAGCGTAGACAGGTGAAGTGACGGCCGTCACGGCGATCCACGCTAAGACTAGCGCGAGGCCCAAAAAGTGCCGCAAGTCGTGCACCAATGTTCACCAGTGCCAGGTGAGTACCGTTGGACGCCTGCTGCACGGCGGCGTCATAGGGATTGCTGATACACAATACGAACTCCCCCTCTCTATAGTCGGCTTCGACCCTGACCACCCCGCCTTCGACACGCGGAGCGATGCCGTAGATCAGAGCGTTTTCCAGTAAAGGCTGCAAGGTCAGTTGCGGGATCGGCAAATCCTCCGGAATTGTGCCGACCCTCCAGTCCAACTGTAGACGGTTGCCGAGACGATAGCGTTCGATCGACAAATATCGTTGCGCCAATTCCAGTTCTTCGCGCCAGGTCACCAGGTTTCCCGGCTTGGCGAGACTGGCCCGGAACAGATCGGACAGGTCCAGCACCGCCTGCTCGGCCTGGCGCGGGTCGCTCGCCACCAGGCTGGCGATGCTGTTCAGGCTGTTGAACAGGAAGTGCGGGCGGATCCGTGCCTGCAAGGCCTCCAGCCGGGCCTGCAACTCCGCCTGCTGCTGGCGCCGCCACTGACTCTGCAGGTAAAAGTAGCGCAGCATCAGCGCCGACATGATGAGACTGATCAGCGCATGGCGCAGATAACGGCCGGGGCTGCCGCTGTCGGCCTGGGTGGCGACGAGGGAAAAGTATTCGGTGAGCGCGGTGCAGGCCAGTGTCAGCCCGACCACCAGGAGACAGCACAATACCCCGGCCACGCCGGGGCGCAGGCGCGCCAGCCAGGCCCGGGCGGCGCACAGCACGGCCGCCGAGAGCAGCACGATCCACTGCACATACAGCGACGTCAGGGCCAGGCGCACCCAATCGAAGCCGGCGGGCATCGGTTCGCTGAGCACCAGCACCATCACCAGCAGCTCGGCCAATACCACCAGCACCAGCAGCGCTTCGGGCAGGCAGAGCTCCGGCAGGAAGAATTCCGGTGTCGCGGGCGCATCACGCCCGGTGTTCGTTCGTGAGGTTGGCATACCCCCAGTGTCGACGTCTGTGCTGTCGACGACAAGCCATGCGACCGATTCGGTCGAAATAAAAACCGCACGACCGGTGTCAGCCCCAGCCGGAGCAACCCTGCTATGATCGGCAACAATTTTTCCGGCAATCCATCTTCAGCAGATCACGAGCGAATCCATGAGCACCGACAAGACCAATCAGTCCTGGGGCGGCCGTTTCAGCGAACCGGTCGACGCCTTCGTCGCCCGCTTCACCGCCTCCGTCACGTTCGACCAGCGCCTCTACCGCCACGACATCATGGGTTCGATCGCCCACGCGACGATGCTGGCCAAGGTCGGCGTGCTGACCGATGCCGAGCGCGACAGCATCATCGACGGACTGACCACCATCCAGGGCGAAATCGAGGCCGGCCACTTCGACTGGCGCGTGGACCTGGAAGACGTGCACATGAACATCGAGGCGCGTCTGACCGACCGCATCGGCATCACCGGCAAGAAGCTGCACACCGGGCGCAGCCGCAACGACCAGGTCGCCACCGACATCCGCCTGTGGCTGCGTGACGAGATCGACCTGATCCTGGCGCAAATCACCCGCCTGCAGAAAGGCCTGCTGGAACAGGCCGAGCGCGAGGCCGGGAGCATCATGCCCGGCTTCACCCACCTGCAGACCGCCCAGCCGGTGACCTTCGGCCACCATCTGCTGGCCTGGTTCGAGATGCTCAGCCGCGACTACGAGCGCCTGGTCGACTGCCGCAAGCGCACCAACCGCATGCCCCTGGGCAGCGCCGCGCTGGCCGGCACCACCTACCCGATCGACCGCGAGTACACCGCGCAGCTGCTGGGCTTCGAGGCCGTGGGCGGCAACTCGCTGGACAACGTTTCCGACCGCGACTTCGCCATCGAATTCTGCTCGGCGGCCAGCATCGCGATGATGCACCTGTCGCGTTTCTCCGAGGAGCTGGTGCTGTGGACCAGCGCGCAGTTCCAATTCATCGACCTGCCGGACCGCTTCTGCACCGGCAGCTCGATCATGCCCCAGAAGAAGAACCCCGACGTGCCGGAACTGGTACGCGGCAAGACCGGCCGGGTGTTCGGCTCGCTGACCGGCCTGCTGACCCTGATGAAAGGCCAGCCGCTGGCCTACAACAAGGACAACCAGGAAGACAAGGAGCCGCTGTTCGACGCCGCCGACACCCTGCGCGATTCGCTGCGCGCGTTCGCCGACATGATCCCGGCGATCAAGCCGCGCCACGCGGTGATGCGCGAAGCGGCGCTGCGCGGTTTCTCCACCGCTACCGACCTGGCGGACTACCTGGTGCGCCGTGGCCTGCCGTTCCGTGATTGCCACGAAATCGTTGGCCATGCGGTGAAATACGGCGTGGAGACCGGCAAGGACCTGGCGGAAATGAGCCTGGAGGAACTGCGCCAGTTCAGCGACCAGATCGAACAGGACGTGTTCGCCGTACTGACCCTGGAAGGTTCGGTCAATGCCCGCGACCATATCGGCGGCACCGCCCCGGCCCAGGTCAAGGCTGCGGTCGCCCGCGGCCAGGCCCTGCTCGCCAGCCGCTAGGAACGGATCGCCAGCCCACGGAACTTGTGGGGCCTGTTCGCGGGCAAGCCCGCTCCCACGGTTTGGACGGCCCCCAGGAAGCCGGACACCCGTCCAACCCTTGTGGGAGCCGGTGGGGCGGGACGCTTGCTGGCGATAGCTGGCGCCACACGAGTGCTGGCTGGCCGCCCTCGGCGGACTGCCAGCAAGCCGGCCCCCACAGGTCGGAGAGCTACTTCTTCGCCGCAATCATCGCCAGAAACGCCGGCATCGCCGCCTCTTTGTCCGCCGCGATCCGCCTGGCATGCTCGGTCTGCTGCAACCGCTCCAGCAACGCCTTCGCCTGCGGCATGTCGGCCAGCAGGTCGATACCGAACAGCTTGCCACCCACCGCACAGGCCAGGTCGACGCTGTAGAGGAAATACAGGTCCGCCACAGTGAACTCGCTGCCCGCCACATAGGGGGCGAACTTGCCATGGCGCTTGAGCGCGGCAAATCCGAGCAGCAATTCACCACGGGTCTTTTCCTTGATCGCTTCCGGCACCGGCATACCGAAGAACGCCTCGGTAAAGCAGGCCCGCGCCGGCAGCTCGATGTACAGCTCGATCTCCTTGGCCAGCGCCATGACCTGGGCCCGCTGGAACGGCTCGCGCGGCAGCAGCGGCTGGCCGCCCTGGGTGTCTTCCAGGTACTCGAGAATCACCGTGGTTTCGTTGATGTAGCCCTGTTCAACGCCAAGCACCGGTACTTTGCCGCGCGGGCTGATCATCAGGGCTTCCGGGCTTTGTCCGGGGTAGAAAGCGACCTCCTCGAAAGGCAGTCCTTTTTCGAGCAGGGCCAGCTTCACCATGTTGTAGTAATTGCTGACCGAAAATCCATAAAGCTTGAGCATCACAGAGCCTCCAGGCCGTGCGGGGTGGGCGCAGGCAGTTATAGTGCACTGGATAAAAATTGACCAGCAGCACCGTGGCGCCCAATACGGGTAAACTGGCGCCCTCACCCACAGGAGCCTGCCATGAGCGAGCCAAGCGATATCGACAACGACGACGAAGCGTTCGCCGAGACCACCCTGACCCAGGCCATCGAAAACCAGATCGAAAGCGGCAACCCGCCGGCCGCCAAGGCCACCTTCAACAAGCTGACCCTGGTCGGCTACGAGCGCGACGAGATCCTCAACCTGATGGCCCATGTACTGGCGGTGGAGATCGACGCCATGCTCGACGACGATCGCCCGTTCGACAGCGAGTGGTACGAAACAGCCCTGCGCGCCTTGCCAGAGCTGCCGCCCGAAAAGGAATGAACCTCAGGGGATTTCGGCGACGTCAGAGACCATTCGCGGGCAAGCCACGCTCCTACAGGTCCGTGCCGAGCACAAGATTTGTGTTCGGCTCCGTCCTGTAGGAGCGTGGCTTGCCCGCGAACAGGGCCGATAAAACAACACCCATCCCCGCTCCGTCTACACTGAAAACGCCCCGGCACTGGACAGCCCGGGCAAGTGGGATCACCTTAGTGGTGCGTCGCCCGATAATAATTCCTGAAAGTCTGGAGTCCTTATGTCGTATACCCCTGAGCTGGTTGCCGAACTGGAAATCCTTGCACTGTTCAACCTGGGAAGCTCCCAGGAGGGCCTGAAAATTCATCAGACCGCCGCCCCTTCAGCCATCGCTGCCGCCAAACGCCTGTTCGACAAGGAACTGATCACCCAGGTCGATGGTGGCTACCTGACCAGCCTGGGCCGCGATGCCGCCGAGCATGCCCAGGGCCTGCTGACCATCCTGAGCGTCGGAGAAGCTGCCTGATTGCGCAGATTGCCCACGCGGTCCCGCCTCTGCCCGGACTGCGCGGGCTCCCCGTGATCAGTGAGCCGACCATCTGACACCCATCGACAAATTCAGCTTAAAGCGGGGCCCGCTTAGCCTGTAAACTGCGTCTTTCAGATATTTCCTAATGCCGAGCGCCGCAAGCCGATGACGCGCACCCACGAAATACGCCCTAACCTGGACGAGGGCATTGACCGCCAGGTGCTCAGTCAACTGCGCTCGCGCTTCCTGAAACTCAATCAGGGGCGACTGGAGCGCGCCCTGGAAGGCCTGTCGCCGCGCCAGCAGGTGGTGCTGAACGTGCTGCCGCTGTTCTTCCACGTCAATCATCCGCTGCTGCCCGGCTACGTCTCGGGCAGCACGCCCGCCGGTCTGTCGAACTACGAACCGAACGATGCGGCCCTGGTCGAGGCCCAGCGCCTGACCCGCTCGTTCTCCTACAAGAGCCGCCCCGCCAGCCTGCCACGGCCGATCCACGGGCTGTTCCTGATGGGCAGCCTGGGCACCCTGGCCCAGGCCGACCAGAGCGACATGGACTTCTGGGTCTGCCATGCCAGCGACCTGAGCCAGGGCGAACTGGCCGAACTGCGCAAGAAATGCCAGTTGCTCGAAGCCTGGGCGGCCAGCCAGGGCGCCGAGGCGCACTTCTTCCTGATCGATCCGGCCCGTTTCGTCCGTGGCGAGCGCGACGCGCAACTGAGCTCGGAAGACTGCGGCACCACCCAGCATTACCTGCTGCTGGACGAGTTCTACCGCACCGCCATCTGGCTCGCCGGACGCACGCCGCTGTGGTGGCTGGTGCCGGTGTACGAGGAATCGCGCTACGACCAGTACACCCACACCCTGCTGTCCAAGCGTTTCATCCGCGCCGACGAGTGCCTGGACCTCGGTCACCTGGCGCACATTCCGCCGGGAGAGTTCATCGGTGCCGGGCTCTGGCAACTGTTCAAGGGCATCGAGTCGCCCTACAAGTCGGTGCTCAAGCTGCTGCTGACCGAGGTCTATGCCAGCGAACACCCACAGGTCGAATGCCTGAGCCTGCGCTTCAAGCAGGCGGTGTTCGCCAATCGGCTGGACCTGGACGAGCTGGACCCCTATGTCGTGGTCTACCGGCGGATCGAGGAATACCTCAAGGCCCGCAACGAACCGGAGCGGCTGGAGCTGGTGCGGCGCAGCCTGTATCTCAAGGTCAACCGCAAGCTCACCGGCGGCAACACGCGCAACAGCAGCTGGCAGCGTCTGCTGCTGATCCGCCTGGCCGGCGAGTGGGGCTGGGACCGCCGGCAACTGACGCTGCTCGACAGCCGCAGTCAGTGGAAGGTCCGCCAGGTCAGCGCCGAACGCCGGGCGCTGGTCAACGAGCTGAACTACAGCTATCGCTTCCTGACCCAGTTCGCCCGCAGCGAGCAGGCGGTCAGCCTGATCAACAAGCGCGACCTCAACGTGCTCGGCCGCCGGCTCTACGCGGCCTTCGAGCGCAAGGCCGGCAAGATCGAATTCATCAACCCCGGAATCGCCCCGGACATGGCCGAGGACACCCTCACCCTGGTGCAGTCGCCCAACCGCAAGGAGCCGGGGCAGACCCACTGGGGCCTGTACAACGGCAGCCTGGGCGCCCAGGAATGGGAGCATTTCGCGCCGATCAAGCGCAGCCGCGAGCTGCTCGAACTGCTCACCTGGTGCCATCGCAACGGCGTGATCGACAGCAGCACCCGCCTGGCCCTGCACCCCGGCAGCAGCGACCTGACCGAGTTCGAGCTGTTCAACCTGCTCGGCAGCCTGCAGCAGTTGATCGCCCTGCCACTGAGCAGTGTCGACGAAGAACAGTTGCTGCGCCCCAGCATCCCCGGCGAGGTGCTGATCCTGGTCAACGTCGGGGTCGACCCGCTCAAGCACCACCGCGACCTGAATATCCTGATGACCACCGAGCGCACCGACTCCCTGAGTTATGCCGGAGTCCGGGAAAACCTGGTGCTGACCCTCGACCAGGTCACCCTCAACAGCTGGAACGAGGTGCTGATCAACCGCTACGACGGGCCGCATGCGCTGCTCGACTGCGTACGCGACTACCTCAACAACCTGCCCCTGGGCCGCGACATGCCGCGGCTGCAGGTGCGCTGTTTCTGCCACAACCGTGCGCAGTTCATCGCCCAGCGGGTCGAGGAAGTGCTCAACACCGCCCAGGAACTGCTGCTGGGCAATCTCAACCACCGTTATCTGGTGCAGGTCCAGCAGCATTACCACGTGCTGGAGCTGGTGCCCGGCCACGTCAAGCACATCGCCCTGGACAGCATCTCGCTGCTGCTCGACTACCTGAGCAGCGACCTGTCGGCCTACAGCCCGCTGCATCTGGACCTGCGCGCCATGGAAGAACACGACCTGGCCCTGGTGCTGCCGATGGGCCAGCCCGACTGCGTGCAGGTGTTCTACCGGATCAACGAAGACCAGGCCGAGCTGTATGTGCTGGATGAGTTCAATGCCCTGTGGCAGCAGCGCCTGCCGTTCCACGACGAACAGAGCCTGCTGGTGCCGCTGCAACGCTTCCTGCAGTCGATCCTCTACCGTCGCGAAGCCTTGATGCCGATGGACTCGGCGTCCAGCCGCACGCTGGAAGTCCTGTACTACCAGTTGCTGCCTTCAGCGCCGGGCCGGGCGCGCCGGGTCGAGGCCCGACCGGCACCGCGGACGCCGGTCAACAAGCCGTTCTACGACGTCCAGGCTATCGTCGGCAAGACCGGCCAGGACGAGGTGCAGGTCACCCTGTACTGCAATCAGCGGGAGTTTTCCGAGCTGGAATACGGCAACCAGCTGTACATCGCGGTGGCCCAGGAAATCGTTGGCCAACGCCGCGAGATCGAGCGTTACCGCTGCTACATCACCGACCTGGACCTCAGCGGCCTGGTCGGCGAAGGAGCGGGTTCGACCAACCTGCACCTGCGCTACAAGGCCGAGCTGGAGAACTCGCTGAACATCGCGCTGGATCTGGTCTGAAGCCGGTTCAGAGGTGGTAGTCGCCAGCGGCTTCCGGCTGGTATTCGACGTCGAGCAAGGCCAGCTTCAGGGTCTTGCCGCCCGGGGCCGGCCAATTGATGTGCTGGCCGACCTGCAGGCCAAGCAAGGCACTGCCGACCGGCGCCAGGATCGAAATCCTGCCTTCGTCGGCATTCGCGTCCTGGGGGTAGACCAGGGTCAGCCGGTAGTCCTTGCCACTGCCTTCCTCGCGGCAATGCACCCGGGAGTTCATGGTCACGACACCGGCTGGCACTTCTTCGTGGCCCACGACGTTTTCAGCGCGGTCCAGTTCGGCCTGCAGCGCGATGACGCCCGGCAGCGAGTCGTCGAGGCTGTCGATCAGGCGCTCCAGACGCTGCACGTCGAGGCGGGTAAGAATGATGGAAGGTGCGGTGCTCATGATCCAGGCAGACTCCTTTTTCTGCACGATAAAAGCAAAACCCCGCCACGAAAGGCGGGGTTCTCACTTCCCGCTTCAGTGCGGGGTATAGCCGGACACTACCACAGCAGCGTAAATACACAAGCCACCCCCAGCGTACCAGCCCTACCGGGCAGCTATCCCTGCAGGAGCGGGTTTGCCCACGAAGAGGACCTTGAGGCCGCCAAAAGCTTCGCGGGCAACCGAGCGTCGGCCAGCCGCTCCTACAGAGAGCGGCTCAGGCCCGAGCCTTGCGCGCCCTGGCCTGCGCGCAGATCACCCGCCGACGCTCATCGTCCGCCGAGCGCCATTCGCGAATGTCCTCGACGTGCCGAAAACATCCGATACAAATTTTCTGCTCATCGAGCCGGCAAAGGCTCACGCAGGGCGAAGGCACCGCCGGGCTGACATTGCTGTACAACGGCTTGGCGGGTCGGACGGAAGCGGCGGGCTGCGTCACCATCAGATCTCGTCGAAGTCCAGCTTGACGCCGGCCTGCTCCCAGGTCGCCCGGGCGAGAATCTCGCTGAGCAGTTCCTCGCTCTTGTCGCAGACCCACTGGCTGTTCTCTTCGTCATAGTCGAAGTGATAGCCGCCCGAGCGCGCCGCTACCCACAGCTGGCGCAAGGGCTCCTGGCGGCTGAAGATCAGTTGGCTGCCGCCGTCGAACTTGACGGTCAACACTCCGGCGGAGTTTTCCAGGTCCAGATCCAGGTCACTCTCGTCGAACACATCCTCCAGATTCTGCTGGAGGCTATCGACCAGGTCGTGAAAGCGGGCTTCAGTCAAACTCATTGCACAAACCTCGAAAAATGCGTGTCACTCCAGGCGGGCGAAGATAAGCGCGTCGCCGGATGTTTGCAAAGCATAACCAGCCCGGGGCGACGAGACACCAAGAATCGGCCTGCCACCGTCCGGCTGGCGGCTCGCATAGGCAAGCCGCCGGGTGGCCGGTATACTCGGGCGCAATCAATGCTTTTACAAAGGATTTCGCCATGAAGCGCCTGATCTCTTCCCTTGCTGCGCTCCTCGCGATCGCTTGCCTGGTCTCCGCCTGTGGTCAAAAGGGTCCGTTGTACCTCCCCGATGACGGCCAGAACCCCAACGACCAGGCCAAGTCCTCGCAGAGCAAGGCGCACAAGCACGACACCTACGAGTAAGGGATCACCATGGACGCTTTCAACTACCGCGACGGTGAGCTGTTCGCGGAAGGTGCGGCTTTGTCCGCCATTGCCGAGCGCTTTGGCACGCCCACCTATGTCTACTCCCGCGCGCATATCGAGGCGCAGTACCACGCCTATGCCGACGCCCTCGAAGGCGTACCGCACCTGGTCTGCTTCGCGGTCAAGGCCAACTCCAACCTCGGCGTGCTGAACCTGCTGGCCCGCCTGGGAGCCGGTTTCGACATCGTGTCCCGTGGTGAGCTGGAGCGTGTACTGGCCGCAGGCGGCCGCGCCGACCGCATCGTTTTCTCCGGCGTCGGCAAGACCCGCGAGGACATGCGTCGCGCCCTGGAAGTCGGCGTCCACTGCTTCAACGTCGAATCCGCCGAAGAACTGGAGCGCCTGCAACAGGTGGCCGCCGAGATGGGCGTACGTGCGCCGGTCTCGCTGCGGGTCAACCCGGACGTGGATGCCGGTACCCACCCGTACATCTCCACCGGTCTCAAGGAAAACAAGTTCGGCATCGCCATTGCCGACGCCGAGGAGGCCTACGTTCGCGCCGCGCAGTCGCCGAACCTGGAAGTGCTCGGCGTCGATTGCCACATCGGTTCGCAACTGACCAGCCTGGACCCGTTCCTCGATGCCCTCGACCGCCTGCTGGCGCTGATCGACCGTCTTGGCGAGTGCGGCATCTACCTGCAGCACATCGACCTCGGTGGCGGCGTCGGAGTGCGTTATCGCGATGAGGAGCCACCGCAGGTGGCCGACTACATCAAGGCCGTGCGCGAGCGCACCGCCGGCCGCGACCTGGCGCTGATGTTCGAACCGGGCCGCTTCATCGTCGCCAATGCCGGCGTGTTGCTGACGCGGGTCGAATACCTCAAGCACACCGAACACAAGGATTTCGCCATCGTCGACGCGGCGATGAACGACCTGATCCGCCCGTCGCTGTACCAGGCCTGGATGAACGTCACCGCCGTGCGCCCACGGGATGCCCAGCCGCGCACCTACGACGTGGTCGGCCCGATCTGTGAAACCGGCGACTTCCTGGCCAAGGACCGTCAGCTGGCGCTGGAGGAAGGCGACCTGCTGGCCGTGCATTCGGCCGGTGCCTATGGTTTCGTCATGAGCTCCAACTACAACACCCGCGGCCGCGCCGCCGAAGTGCTGGTCGATGGCGAGCAGGTGATCGAGATCCGCCGCCGCGAAACCCTGGCCGAACTGTACGCTGGCGAAAGCCTGCTGCCGGAGTAACTCCATGCTGCTGCGTTTTACCAAGATGCACGGCCTGGGCAACGACTTCATGGTCCTCGACCTGGTCAGCCAGCACGCGCACATCCTGCCCAAGCACGCCAAACAGTGGGGCGACCGCCACACCGGCATCGGCTTCGACCAGTTGCTGATCGTCGAGGCGCCGAGCAACCCCGACGTGGACTTCCGCTACCGGATCTTCAACGCCGACGGCTCGGAAGTGGAACAGTGCGGCAACGGCGCGCGCTGCTTCGCCCGTTTCGTGCTGGACAAGCGCCTGACCGCCAAGCGCCGGATCCGCGTCGAGACCAAGAGCGGCATCATCGAACTGGACGTCCGCCAGGACGGCCAGATCAGCGTCGACATGGGCGCCCCGCGCCTGGTGCCGACGGACATCCCGTTCCAGGCACCGGCCCAGGCCCTGAGCTATCCGCTCGAGGTCGATGGCCGCACCGTCGAGCTGGCCGCCGTGTCCATGGGCAACCCCCATGCGGTGCTGCGCGTCGACGACATCAATGCGGCGCCCGTCCACGAGCTGGGTCCGAAGATCGAACACCATCCGCGCTTCCCGGCACGGGTCAACGTCGGCTTCCTCCAGGTGATCGACCGCCATCGCGCGCAACTGCGCGTCTGGGAGCGCGGCGCCGGGGAAACCCAGGCCTGCGGTACCGGCGCCTGTGCCGCCGCGGTGGCCGCCATCAGCCAGGGCTGGATGGATTCGCCGGTGACCATCGACCTGCCCGGCGGACGCCTGTCCATCGAGTGGGCGGGCGTCGGCCAGCCGGTGATGATGACCGGACCGGCCGTGCGGGTGTATGAAGGACAAGTGCGTCTATAAGCGAGCGAACGTCATGACCGACCAGCCCAAGGTTCCAGCCGAACAGCCCCACGAACTGCCAGAACAGAGCCTTGAGGCGGCCGCCGTCGCCGCCTACCTGGAGGCTCACCCGGACTTCTTCGTCACCCACGAGGAACTGCTGCCGGCGCTGCGCATCCCGCATCAGCGTGGCGACACGGTGTCGCTGGTCGAGCGGCAGATGAAGATCCTGCGCGAACGCAACATCGAGATGCGCCACCGGCTGTCGCAACTGATGGACGTCGCCCGTGACAACGACCGGCTGTTCGACAAGACTCGCCGGCTGATCCTCGCCCTGATGGACGCCGGCAGCCTCGACGACCTGGTGATGGCCGTCGAGGACAGCCTGCGCCAGGACTTCCAGGTGCCCTTCGTCAGCCTGATCCTGTTCAGTGACAACGCCATGCCGGTGGGCCGCTGGGTCAGCGGCGCCGAAGCCCAGCAGGCGATCGGCGGGCTGCTCTCGGAAGGCAAGAGCGTCAGCGGCAGCCTGCGCGAACATGAGCTGGACTTCCTGTTCGGCGAGGAACAGCGCAAGCAGATCGGCTCCACCGCCGTGGTCGCCATCAGTCACCTGGGCCTGCATGGCGTGCTCGCCATCGCCAGCCGCGACCCGCAGCACTACAAGAGTTCGGTCGGCACCCTGTTCCTCAGCTATATCGCCGAAGTCCTGGGCCGCGTCGTCCCGCGCTTCACCCACTCCCTGCGCTCGGTGCGCTAGCCATGGAACGACAGCTGGACGCCTACTGCGAGCACCTGCGCAGTGAGCGTCAGGTGTCGCCCCACACCCTCGAGGCCTATCGCCGCGACCTGAACAAGGTCCTGGCCTTCTGCGAGAAGGAACAGCTCGGCAGTTGGTCCGCCCTGGATATCCAGCGACTGCGCCGGCTGGTCGCCCGCCTGCATCAGCAGGGGCAGTCCTCGCGCAGCCTGGCGCGGCTGCTGTCGGCGGTACGCGGCCTGTACCAGTACCTCAATCGCGAAGGCCTCTGCGATCACGACCCGGCCACCGGCCTGGCACCGCCCAAGAGCGAACGCCGGCTGCCCAAGACCCTCGACACCGATCGCGCCCAGCAGTTGCTCGATGGCGCCGTGGAAGACGACTTCCTCGCCCATCGCGACCAGGCCATCCTCGAACTGTTCTACTCCTCGGGTCTGCGCCTGTCGGAACTGACCGGGCTCAATCTCGACCAGCTGGACCTCGCCGATGGCCTGGTGCAGGTCCACGGCAAGGGCAGCAAGACCCGCGTGCTGCCGGTCGGCCGCAAGGCTCGCGAAGCCCTGCAGGCGTGGCTGCCGCTGCGCGCCCTGAGCAATCCGGCGGACGATGCGGTGTTCGTCAGCCAGCAGGGCCGGCGCCTCGGCCCACGGGCCATCCAGTTGCGGGTCAAGGCCGCGGGCGAACGCGAACTGGGGCAGAACCTGCACCCGCACATGTTGCGCCATTCCTTTGCCAGCCACCTGCTGGAATCGTCCCAGGACCTGCGCGGCGTGCAGGAACTGCTTGGCCACTCGGACATCAAGACCACGCAGATCTACACCCACCTGGACTTCCAGCACCTGGCCACCGTCTATGACAGCGCCCACCCCGGGCCAAACGCAGCAAGGATTCCTCGCAATGACGATTGAGCTGGTCACCTTCGACCTCGACGACACCCTGTGGGATACCGCCCCGGTGATCCACAGTGCGGAAAACGTGCTGCGCGAGTGGCTGGCCAGCCATGCGCCGGACCTCGGCGGCATCCCGATCGAGCACCTGTGGGCCATCCGCGAACGCGTGCTGCTCCGGGAGCCGACACTCAAGCACCGGATCAGCGCCCTGCGCCGCCGAGTGTTGTTCCATGCCCTGGAGGAAGCCGGTTACCCCCAGGCGCAGGCGACGGTGCTGGCCGACGAGGCGTTCGAGGTGTTCATCCACGCGCGGCACCAGATCGACGTGTTCCCCGAGGTCGAGCCGACCCTGCAAGCCCTGGGCAGCAGCTTCGCCCTCGGCGTGGTCACCAATGGCAACGCCGACGTGCGTCGCCTGGGCCTGGCCGACTACTTCCGCTTTGCCCTGTGCGCCGAGGACATCGGTATCGCCAAGCCGGATGCACGGCTGTTCCACGAGGCCCTGGCGCGCGGCGGCAACATTGCCGCCAGCGCCGCGGTGCATATCGGTGACCATCCCGGCGACGACATCGCCGGGGCCCAGCAGGCGGGCCTGCGGGCGGTCTGGTACAACCCCGCGGGCAAGGCCTGGGAAGCCGAGCGCCGCCCGGATGCCGAGATTCGCAGCCTCACCGAACTGCCCGCCCTGCTGGCCGCTTGGAACACCACGACCCGATAGGCCCACGCAGAGGCGCCAGGCCCGAATCCCAGGCATGAAAAAGCCCGCAGCGACGGCGGGCTTTTCGACAAGCAGATAGCGCCACTCAGATAGGGCGGCTGCCGTACTTGTTATCCGGCTTCTTGGGCGGATCGGCGACCACATTGGCCTCCACTTCCTGCACCTTGCCGCCGCGCGCCAGGAATTCTTCCATGGCCCGCGCCAGAGCATCGCGCTCCTTGTTCTTGGTCTCGACGCTGGGCAGCTCATCGACCGATACCGCAGCCTTGGCCTTGCCCTTGGAGGTCGGAGCAGGAACGTCGCCGCCATCGTCGTCGGCAACGTCCACGTCTTCTGCAGACGCTTCCAGGCCTTCTTCGTTCTCGTCTTCGTCACCTACTTCGAGGTCATCGTTTTCCAGATCATCGTCGCTCATGTTCTACCTCATGACTTGCGAAAAGCAGATTAGTTATAGCCCAGCTATGCCGACTGTCGAAGGCTGCCGGAAAAAAATCAACATCCACTGGTGTCCAGCGGCTTATGCCCCATCACCCTGAAGGGTGGCAAGGACTTTACGGGCACCGCCATGATCGCGGTGCTCGCCAAGATAGACGCCTTGCCAGGTACCCAGCGCCAGCCGCCCCGCCGTTACCGGCAAAGTCAGCTGACAGCCTAGCAAACTGGCCTTGAAGTGCGCCGGCAAATCGTCCGCACCTTCGTCGTTGTGTTCATAGTCGAGGTCGCCTTGCGGGACCAGTCGATTGAAAAAACGCTCGAAGTCGCGACGAACCGCCGGATCGGCATTCTCGTTGATGGTCAACGAGGCCGAGGTATGCTGCAGCCACAAGTGCAACAGACCGACCCGACATGCCTTGAGTTCAGGCAGGCCCGCGAGCAACTCATCGGTCACCAAATGAAAACCCGGGGCTTGGCCCGCAAGGTGATCAGTGTCTGTTGCCACATACAGTTCTCCGCCCATCGGCGCGCATTCTAGCGCGCTCAGGAAAAAAGCAAAGCGCCTAATACGCCTGCCATGCTGTAAGCCATTGCCCCATGGGAACAGGGCCCGGTGTTTTGTCCGCAATGCCTCTGGATAAATCCTTTCAGGCCTTTTCGCATGGACAAAATCCGGACAAAAAAATGCCCGGCAAGCCGGGCATTTTTTTCCGAGGCGCTTAGAGGTTGTAGCCGCGCTCGTTGTGTTGTGCCAGGTCGAGACCGACCGATTCTTCCTCGTCGGTCACCCGCAGGCCCATCACTACATCCAGCACTTTCAGGATCACGTAAGTGACGATCGCGGTGTAGATGACGGTGAAGCCAACACCCTTGCACTGTACCCAGACCTGGGCGGCCACGTCGGTGGTCGCGGCGTTGAAGCCACCCATCGACGGAGCGGCGAACACACCGGTCAGGATCGCGCCGAGGATACCGCCGATGCCGTGCACGCCGAAGGCGTCCAGGGAATCGTCGTAACCGAGCTTGCGCTTGAGCGAAGTGGCGCAGAAGAAGCACACCACGCCAGCGGCCAGGCCGATGATCAGTGCACCCATCGGGCCGACGGTGCCGGCAGCCGGCGTAATGGCAACCAGGCCGGCAACCACGCCCGAGGCGATGCCCAGTGCGCTTGGCTTGCCGTGGGTCAGCCACTCGGCAAACATCCAGCCCAGCGCGGCAGCGGCGGTGGCGATCTGGGTCACCAGCATCGCCATGCCGGCGGTACCGTTGGCCGCGGCAGCGGAACCGGCGTTGAAGCCGAACCAGCCGACCCACAGCATGGCCGCGCCGATCAGGGTGTAGCCCAGGTTATGCGGGGCCATCGGAGTGGTTGGGTAGCCCTTGCGCTTGCCCAGCACCAGGCAGGCCACGAGACCGGCGATACCGGCGTTGATGTGCACCACGGTGCCACCAGCGAAGTCCAGCACGCCCCAGTCGCCGAGCAGCGAACCGGCGCCGCCCCAGACCATGTGCGCAATCGGCGCATAGACCAGAGTGAACCAGACGCCCATGAAGATCAGCATCGCGGAGAATTTCATGCGCTCGGCGAAGGCACCGACGATCAGCGCCGGAGTGATGATGGCGAAGGTCATCTGGAAGGTGACGAACACGGCCTCGGGGAACAACGCCGCCGGACCGGTGATGCTGGCAGGCGTGATACCGGCCAGGAACGCCTTGCTCATGCCGCCGAAGAAGGAATTGAAATTGACCACGCCGGCTTCCATCCCGGTGCTGTCGAACGCCAGACTGTAGCCGTAGATGAACCACAGGATGGTGATCAGGCCGGTGATGGCGAAGCACTGCATCATCACCGAAAGAATGTTTTTCGAACGCACCATGCCGCCATAGAACAGCGCCAGGCCGGAATGGTCATGAACAGCACGAGGGCTGTGGAGGTCAGCATCCAGCTGGTGTCACCGGCATTGAGCACGGGCGCGGGAGCAGGATCCGCCGCCATGGCCATGGCTGGCATTATTAGGGACAACAGGGCTCCTAGCCCTGCGAATTTACGCAGAGTCATATTGTTTTCTCCTGGGGCGTTGGGGTTTGGGCGGCTTAAATGGCGTCGGTATCGGTTTCGCCGGTACGGATGCGAATAGCCTGTTCCAGATTGACCACGAAGATCTTGCCGTCACCGATCTTGCCGGTGTTGGCGGCCTTGGTTATCGCCTCGATAACCCGATCGAGATCCTTGTCGTCGATGGCGACATCGATCTTCACCTTGGGCAGGAAGTCGACCACGTATTCCGCGCCGCGATACAGCTCGGTGTGGCCTTTCTGCCGACCGAAGCCCTTGACCTCAGTGACGGTAATGCCCTGCACGCCGATCTCGGACAACGACTCGCGCACATCGTCCAGTTTGAACGGCTTGATGATGGCAGTGACTAGCTTCATGAAACTCTCTCCCGAATTGGTGGACTTGCCCCAGGAAAACAAACCCGACTCAAGTCTAAGCGCAGTGCCTGGCTTTGTAACGCGCCGTCAGCCCTGATCAGCCCGTCGACGTCAGCCAACCGTTGCCGATTGGCCGAGCCCGCCGCACTGCCTGGTCACAGCGACTGCATCAGTGCATGGGTCATGAGTGTCTAAGCAGAAACCTTGCCATCTCTGCAAAACCCATGATTTTCAAGCTCTTGCCCCTCATGGCCAGGGAAAAGCCGCGCCACGCCCCAATGGCACGCACAACAACGGTGCGCGGGCGCCCGGCGGCCTGCGCAAAAAGCGTGCACCGCCGCCCACGAAAATCACTATAGACACTGCGTGGTACACTGGGCCGACCCTGTATCCGGAAATCCACATCATGCTCGCGCCCAAAGACTTCCTCGACGCCCTGAGCGGTCAAGCCTCCCGCCTGTTCAGTGGCGAAAGCCCGTTGCCGCGCAACGAAATCGAAAGCCAGTTCAAGGCCCTGCTGCAGAGCGGCTTCAGCAAGCTGGACCTGGTCAGCCGGGAAGAATTCGATAGCCAGATGGTGGTCCTGGCCCGCACCCGTGCGCGCCTGGAAAGCCTGGAGGCGAAGGTCGCCGAACTGGAAGCACGGCTGGCGCCCACCCAGGAATGAAGCACCCGGCGCCGTTATGGCGCCAGGCGACAAACCGGGCCGGACGGCCCAGTGGAATCAGAGCCGGAAACGGCTGACCAGCGAGTTGAAGGACAGCGCCAGGTTCGACAGTTCCTGGCTCGACGCGTTGGTCTGATTCGCCCCGGCGGCAGTCTGGGTCGAAAGATCCTGGATGTTCACCAGGTTGCGATCCACCTCGCGAGCCACATGGGCCTGCTCCTCGGACGCGGTGGCGATCACCAGGTTGCGGTCGTTGATCTGCGCGATGCCGTCGGCAATCTGTTCCAGCGCCTCACCGGTGGCCCGCGCCAGATCCTGGGTCTCGGTGACCAGCGCCTGGCTCTTGCCCATGGCCTCGACCGCGCTGTCGGCCCGGTCCTGTACCGCATGAATCATGGCCTCGATCTCGCCGGTGGACGCCTGGGTCCGCGCCGCCAGGGCCCGTACCTCATCGGCGACCACGGCAAAGCCGCGGCCCTGCTCACCGGCGCGGGCCGCCTCGATGGCCGCGTTGAGCGCCAGCAGGTTGGTCTGCTCGGCGATACCACGAATCACGTCCAGCACCTGGCCTATATCGCGCACCTGCACCGCCAGGTCCTTCACCAGGCCGGTGGACGAGGTGATTTCCCGGGTCGCGTTGTTGATCGCCTGCACCGCGCTGCGGGCCTGGTCGCGCCCGCTGCTGGCCTGCGAACTGGTCGACTGCGAAGCCTGTGAAGTCGACACGGCATTACGCGCCACTTCCTCGACCGCCGAGGTCATTTCCGTGACGGCGGTGGCGGCCTGTTGGATTTCGTCATTCTGGCGGGTCAGCGCCCGGCTGCCGTCATCGGTGACCGCCGTCAGTTCCTCGGCGGCGGACGCCAGTTGGTCGGCGGCGCTGGCGATCTGCTGGATGGTGTTCTTCAGGCTGTCCTGCATGTCGCCCAGGGCCTTGAGCAACTGGCCGGCCTCGTCGCGGCCGTGGCTGCTGATGCGCTGGGTCAGGTCGCCCTCCGCGATGCGCTGGGCACAGTCGACCGCAGTGGCGATCGGCCGGCTGATCAGGCGGCTGATGAAAAAGCCCAGCAGCACGGCCGCGATGAAGGCGATGCCGATACCGCTGTACAGCACCGCCCTGGCCGTCGCCTCCTGGGCTGCCGCCGCCTTGGCGTCCTCGCTGATCTGGCGATCGTTGGAGTCGATCATGATGGTCAACTGGTCCATGACCTTGCGGTAGGCCTTCTGCAGGTCACCCAGCAGCAAGACGCGGCCGTTCTCCAGGTCGCCCGCCGCCATCATCGCCACATAGCGCTGCACCAGCGCCTGGTAGATCGGCCAGTCGCGCGCCATCTGGTCACCGGCAATGCGCTCGTCCTCGGCCAGCGGCCCCTTGCGGTAGGCGGCGAACGCCTGCTCGCTGGCCAACTGGTTGGCTTTCATCGAGGCCAGGAACTCATCCTTGACGCTCTGCGGGGCATTGCCCGCGGTGGCGACATACAGCCGGTACATGTCACGGGTCTGGCCGACCGCCTTGGTCTTGGTCTGCGAGGTGTTGGCGACCGAAACCAGGTTGTTGCTGAACACCGCCTGCAGGCGCGCCGACAGTGCGGAAACGCCACTGATGCCAAGCATGCCCACGGCGAGCGTGATCAGCGCGCACAGGAAAAAGGAGGAGATCAGTTTGGTCGAAAGCTTTGCATCGTTGAGCCAGTTCATCGGTGGATCCTTGTGGGCGCCGGTAGAGCGTCCCTGTTCATGTGTGCATTTCCCTGCCCCCGCGTACAACCGGGTGACGGGCCTGTGTGGGGATGCCTTCGCTGCTCGAGTCCGCCCGACAACAACACGGACACGCCTGGCGCATGGCAAGGTCATTCAGCCAACGACGTCGTACCACAGCACAAACGCACAAGCCGAACACCTGTTTTTCCCGCAAGCTTGATGGGATCACTTCCTTCTCGCCCCCCGCGTCGCGCGCACGACACGGCAGGCCGCCTACCTTCTGAAACATGCATTCCAGAGCCATTTACTGAAACAAATACGTGATGGCTTTTTGCCATTATCGTTGTTAAATGTTACAGCATGTGAAATATTAATCGCAAACATACGATGTCGTACGACACCAGTTGTTCGGTCACGAAAATGACACGAACCGGGCGTCACGCGCGCAAGTCAAACCGTGAGGAGTTACACATGCATCCGCAAAGGATGGGTCGGCTGTTGCCTGGCGTTCAGAAGGCAAGACCCATAAGCAATACCCTGGCCGGGTGGCTGGCCCTGATGGCCGTCAGCCTGGGGGCCCACGCCGAGGCGCTCGATACCAACGCATCGGCGGGCAAGCGCCTGGCTGTGGCCGCCGACTGCGTGGCCTGCCACACCAGTGCCGGTGGCAAGGCGTTCGCTGGCGGCTATCCGCTGAACTCGCCCATGGGCGTGATCTACTCGACCAATATCACCCCGTCCAAAAGCGCCGGGATCGGCAACTACAGCGAGGCGGACTTCGCCCGCGCCGTACGCGACGGCGTGACGCCGGACGGTACCCACCTGTACCCGGCGATGCCGTACACCTCCTACGCGAAGATGACCGACAGCGACGTCGCCGCGCTCTACCAGTACTTCATGCATGAAGTGAAACCGGTGGATGCCCCAAGCCCCAAGACCCAGCTGGACTTCCCGTTCAACATCCGCGCCTCGATGATCGGCTGGAACGCCCTGTTCCACAGTGACAAACGCTTCACCCCGGATCCGGCCAAGTTGGCCCAGGTCAACCGCGGCGACTACCTGGTCAACGCCCTGGCCCACTGCGACACCTGCCACACACCGCGCAACGTGCTGATGGCCGCCAACAACGACAAGGCGCTGTCCGGCGGCTCGCTGGGCGCCTGGTTCGCGCCGAACATCACCTCGGACAAGACCAGCGGCATCGGCGCCTGGTCGAGCGACGAAATCGTCGCCTACCTGCGCACCGGCCACGTCGAGGGCAAGGCCCAGGCCGCCGGGCCGATGGCCGAGGCGGTCGAACACAGCCTGCAATACCTGGGCGATGACGACCTCAAGGCCATCGCCGCCTACCTGCTTCAGACCACTCCGGTCGACGGCGGCGAGCGCCAGGCCCGCCACACCTTCGGCCAGGCTTCCAGCGATGAGTTGACCCTGCGCGGCGGCAAACCGCAGGACAACCCGGGCTGGCACATCTTCAGCGGCACCTGCGCCAACTGCCACCAGGCCAACGGCCAGGGCAACCGCGAGTACCCGTCACTGTTCCACAACACCGCCACCAGCCGTGCCGACAACCTGATCGCGACCATCGTCCATGGCGTGCACCGCAAGGTCGACGGCGTCGCCATCGACATGCCGGGCTTCGGTCCCAATGCGTTCTACACCGACCGCCTCAGCGACCAGGAAATCGCCGATGTCAGCAACTACGTGCTGACCCACTACGGCAACCCGGAAAAAACCGTGACCGCCGCCGACGTGGCGCGCGTGCGCGAAGGCGGCCCCAAGGCGCCACTCGCCGTCCTGGCGCAGTACAGCGTGCCGGGCCTGATCATTCTCGGCCTGCTGGTCATCCTGGCGTTGTTCAGGTTCAAGGCTCGTCGTCGGCGCCTGGAGGCCTGAACCATGGAAACTTCGATGACTGACAAGCACACCCTCTCCCGCCGCAGCCTGCTGCGCGGTTCGGTGACCCTGGGCCTGGCCGCCCTGGTCGGCAGCCTCGCGCCGTGGCAATCGGTACTGGCGGCGGACGATCAGGACTTCATCGCCCTGTCGCAGTTCCTCGTCAGCCGCCCGGTCAACCCGGTGCTGGCGGCGCGTTACTACCGCGCGCTGAGCAAGCGTGCGCCGAACTTCGCCGGAAACGTCGGCGCCCTGCGCCAACTGATCGCCACGCAAGGCTTCAAGCACGTGGATGAATACCTGGCCCAGCCCAACCCGGATGCGTCGCTGAAGGCGACCGCCACCAGCATCATCTCCGCCTGGTACCTGGGCATCGTCGGCGAGCTGGCCGACGCCGAACTGGTCAGCTACTCCGAGGCGCTGATGTACGCCCCGACCCACGGCATCCTCGCCATTCCCACCTACGGCGGTGGCCCGACTCCTGGGGCAACAAGCCAACCGATAGACAGGAAACCCAACTATGAGCAGTGCTGCGTACGACGCCGACGTGATCGTCATCGGCTCCGGCGTGATGGGCGGCCTGATCGCCGCCGAGATGGCCAAGGCCAACAAGTCCGTGATCGTCCTCGAGGCCGGCCCTCGGGTGAACCGCCGCGACATCGTCGAAACCTTCCGCAACACCCCGGTCAAGCTGTCGCTGGCCAACGCCAAGCTGCAAGGCGCCGGCTCGCCGTACCCGAGCCTGCCGCACGCGCCCTCCACCTATGGCGACTACCTGCAGCAGGTCGGCCCGGTAAAATACAACACCTCGTACCTGCGCGTGGTCGGCGGTACCACCTGGCACTTCGGCTCATCGCTGTGGCGCATGCTGCCCAACGATTTCCGCCTCAACAGCCTGTACGGGCGCGGGCGTGACTGGCCGATCAGCTACGACGAACTGGAACCCTTCTACGCCCGCGCCGAAACCGAGCTGGGCGTGTCCGGCGTCGACGGCCAGGACGAAAGCGGCCAGGGCGGCGCGGCCTTCCCGCCACGCTCCATCCCCTACCCGATGGCGGGCCTGAAGCCGAGCTACATGTTCAAGCGCCTGTCGACGATGCTGAGCAAGGGCGGCTACAACCCGATCCTCGAACCCAACGGCCGTGCTACCCGCCCCTACGGCAAGCGGCCGCCATGCGCCGGCAACAACAACTGCAACCCGGTCTGCCCGATTGCCGCCAAGTACGATGGTTCCATGCACATCGACGAAGCCGAGCGCCATGGCGCCAAGCTGCTGGACAACTCGGTGGTGTACAAGATCGAGGCTGGCGACGACGGCAAGATCAGCGCGATCTGGTACATGCGCCCGGACAAAACCCAGCACCGCCTGACCGCCCGCTACTTCGTGCTGGCGGCCTACGGCATCGAATCGCCGAAGCTGCTGCTGATGTCCACCTCGGAGAAGTACCCGAACGGCATCGCCAACTCGTCCGATCAGGTCGGTCGCAACCTGATGGACCACACCGGCATCAGCATGAACGTGATGACCAAGGAAGACATGTGGCCCGGCGAAGGCCCGACCCAGTTGCTGGTGTACCTCAACAGCCGCGACGGCGGGTTCCGCAAGGATTACCCGAGCTACAAGATCAAGGTGCGCAACACGGTGCCCACCTCGCAGATCACCAGCAACCTGATCGCCAAGGGCGTGCTCGGCTCGAAACTCGACGAGCAGATCCGCCTGCAATCGGCGCGCTCGCTGAACTGGGCGGTGGACTTCGAGACCCTGCCGCTGCCGGAAAACCGCGTGACGCCGAGCAAGACCAAGTTCGACGCCATCGGCCTGCCGGTGCCGGAGATCTACTACAGCGTCCCGGACTACTGGCACGCCGGCAAGGAAAAGGCCCTGGAGGACTTCAAGCAGTTCGCCAAGCTGCTCGACGCCGACATCCTCAGCACCGACGTGGGCTTCCAGAACCGCCAGCACATCATGGGCACCACCATCATGGGCGACGATCCGAAGAACTCGGTGGTCGACCGTGACTGTCGCGCCCATGACCACGCCAACCTGTTCATCGCCGGCACCAGCGTGATGCCGTCGTCGTCCTGCGTGAACCCCACGCTGACCGGCGCCGCATTGAGCATCCGTATTGCCGATCAACTGCTCAAGGACTTCCAGGCGTAACGCCGGATCCCGCAGCAGCCGACGTGACAGGCCGCCCTGGCCTGTCACGTCCTCCCTCTCCCGACTCCCCTCTCGCAAAGGCCCAGCCAGGCTGGTTCAGCAGTCATTCGAGCCTTGAAAATATTGTCCCCATTTTAGAATCAATCATTCTCATTTCTGCCTAATTGTCTCGATCATGGATCACCCCTAAAGTACACCCATACCGCAGCCACTGAGCAAAACGCCAGGCCGGTGCCGAATTCGCTTCACCCACTTTATCGACTCAAAAAGGAACTCAATCATGTCCAACCGCGAACTGCTGAACCCAACCAACTCCGCCCTGATCCTGATCGACCACCAGCCACAAATGGCCTTCGGCGTGCAATCGATCGACCGTCAAACGCTGAAGAACAACACCGTAGGCCTGGCCAAGGCGGCGAAGATCTTCAACGTGCCGACGATCTACACCTCGGTGGAAACCGAAAGCTTCAGCGGCTACATCTGGCCGGAGCTGCTGGGCGTGAACCCGGGCGCCCAGCCGATCGAGCGCAGCTCGATGAACTCCTGGGAAGACAGGAAGCTGGTGGAAGCAGTGAAAGCCACCGGCCGCAAGAAACTGATCATGGCCGCCCTGTGGACCGAGGTCTGCCTGACATTCCCGGCCCTGGAAGCCATGGCCGAAGGCTACGAGGTGTACATCGTCACCGACGCTTCCGGCGGCACCACCCAGGAAGCCCATGACATGGCCGTGCAGCGGATGATTCAGGCCGGCGCGATTCCGGTGACCTGGCAGCAGGTGCTGCTCGAATACCAACGCGACTGGGCCCACAAGGACACTTACAATGCCGTGATGGATCTGGTGCGCGAGCACAGCGGCGCCTACGGCATGGGCGTCGACTACGCCTACACCATGGTGCACAAGGCCCCACAACGCACCCTGGGCTGATCCCTGCGAACACAGGCCCGCCAGGCTGCACTGCTGGCGGGCTTCCACTGTCTCACTGAAGAAAGGGAATTCTCCCATGCCCCATGAAGGCAGCCTGTTGCAGGCCTCGGTCATTTTCCTGATGGCCGCCGTCATCATCGTCCCCCTGGCCAAGCGCCTCCAGCTCGGTGCCGTGCTCGGCTACCTGCTGGCCGGCGTGCTGATCGGCCCGCAAGTGCTGAAGCTGATGGGCAATGCTGAACACGTCGCGCATTTCTCCGAGATGGGCGTGGTGTTCCTGCTGTTCATCATCGGCCTGGAACTGTCGCCCAAGCGTCTCTGGCTGATGCGCAAGGCGGTGTTCGGCGTCGGCCTGGCCCAGGTGCTGCTGACCGGCCTGGTGATCGGTACCGTGGCCATGGCCGCCTTCGGCCAGAGCCTGCAGGCGGCAGTCGTGCTCGGCCTGGGCCTGGCCCTGTCGTCGACCGCGCTGGGCCTGCAAAGCCTGGCCGAGAGCCGCCAGTTGAACAGCCCCCACGGCCGACTCGCCTTCGCCATCCTGCTGTTCCAGGACATCGCCGCCATCCCGCTGATCGCCCTGGTGCCGCTGCTGGCGGTCACCGGCGTGCAGGAAACCGGCGAAAGCGGCCTGGTCCATGGCCTCAAGGTCCTCGGCAGCATCGCCGTGGTGGTGGTCGGTGGCCGCTACCTGCTGCGTCCGCTGTTCCGCGCCGTGGCCCGCACCGGCCTGCCGGAAGTCGCCACCGCCACCGCACTGCTGGTGGTGATCGGCACCGCCTGGCTGATGGAACTGGCCGGCGTGTCGATGGCCCTCGGGGCGTTCCTCGCCGGCCTGCTGCTGGCCGACTCGGAATACCGCCACGAACTGGAATCGCAGATCGAGCCGTTCAAGGGCCTGCTGCTGGGCCTGTTCTTCATGAGCGTGGGCATGGGCGCGAACCTGCCGCTGCTGTTCGAAAACCCTGGCCTGATCGTCGGCCTGACGTTGCTGCTGATCGTCATCAAGCTGCCGCTGCTGATGTTCGTCGGACGCATGGCCGGTGGCCTGTCGCGCATCGCCGCCCTGCGCCTGGGCATGGTGCTGGCCGCGGGCGGCGAGTTCGCCTTCGTGGTGTTCAAGCTCGGCCAGAACCTCGGCCTGTTCGACACCCGTACCTACGACACCCTGATCATGACCATCACCCTGTCGATGGCCGTCACTCCCCTGCTGCTGATGGCCTGCGCCCGCTTCATCAAGGCCCCGCCACAGCAGGCCCGGGAAGTGCCGGAAGAACTGCGCAAGATCAAGAGCGACGGCCCGCGGGTGGTCATCGCCGGCATGGGCCGCGTCGGCCAGGTCGTCGCACGCATCCTGCATGCCCAGGGCATCCCGTTCATTGGCCTGGACACCTCGGTCGATACCATCGAGATGACCCGCAACTTCGAGCACGTGCCGGTGTTCTACGGCGACCCGCTGCGCCCGGAAATCCTCAGCGCCGCCAAGGTCGGTGAGGCCGAGTATTTCATCGTCGCGCTGGACGACCCGGAGAAGGCGGTGAAGGCCGCAGAAACCGTGCAGCGCCTGTATCCGCAGGTCAAGGTCCTGGCCCGCGCGCGCAACCGCCAGCACGTGCATCAACTGCTCGATGCCGGTGCCGAGCCGGTACGCGAAACCTACTACTCCAGCCTGGAAATGACCCGCCGTGCCCTGGAAGGCCTGGGCCTTGGCTCAGCTCAGGCGGAACGCCGCATCCGGCAGTTCATGACCCACGACGAAGAGACCCTGGCGGCCCAGCACCTAGTACGTGGCGACCGCTCGAAGGTCATGCAGACCGCCCAGGAAGCGCGGGTGGAACTGGCGCGCTTGTTTGCCAGCGATACGGATGAGGCAGAGCAGATCAAAGGGAACTGACCGTTTCAGCCCGGGGCGAACGTGCCCGGGCTGCTTTCAGGCGATAGACGCCGGGAGAGCAGCCGAACCACCGATTGCAGGCGCGATAGAAGCTGCTGATCTCAGTGAATCCCAAACTCTGCGCAATCGTCGCCGGGCCCTGACCCGTCGCGCCGATCAAGTGGCTGGCCAGTTGGAAGCGGCACTCGTCCAGAAGCTGGCGAAAGCCGGTCAACTCATCATCCAGCCGGTTGCGCAGCATTCGTGGGGTCAGGTTCAGGGCACTCGCGATACTCTCCAGAGAAACGACAATGCCCTTTGCCAAGCCCACGACGATATGGTTCTTCACCACCGACGACATCTTCACCGGCGTGTTCTGAAGCTCGGCGTTGAGCAGGCGCTCATAATGCAGTTTCAGCTCGAGGGAGGCAGTCGGCAACCTCTGGTGCCAGTCCCTGGCGGAGAAGGTGATCTTGTTGACCAGATTGGAAAACCGCAGATTCCTGCCGAAAAGAGCCTCCAGCTCATGGCGGTCGGACGGCGCGTCATAACTCACGGCTGTCGCGACCGGCACGACCCTTTGCAAGGGGAGCAGCCAGTGGACGATGCCCAGGATGGTGGCCAGATAGCAATCGATGTAGGACCTGCAGAGCCCCAGCAACTCCAACCTCAGGAAAACGACGCTATAGGACTCGGATTCCTCCAGGATAAGCAGCGGCACTCCATCCGATAACAATGACGAATACTGCGAGAGACTCGTCAGGGCTTCGCCCAATGTGGCACTGCACATCACCGGGTAGAGCTGAGACTGGAGCTGGCCTGGATGGAACAGCTCATGGCAGCCCAGACCGATATCGGGGCTATTCGAGTCGCGCTGAAGAATATCCACGAAGTTCGAAATATCTTCTATCCGTACCCGATGCCCAGCTGCTGCCCTCTCGCTCAGAGAAGCATGCAGGTCGTCGACCCGATGAGAGCTGGAGTGCGCCAGCTCCTTCAGTCTCAGTACCACTTGGGCGCAGGTGGGGGCGATTGTCGGCATGGATAATTCAGTCAGCCTGCAGGTTCCTGGAGTTTGTTGCCCTGAGCTGGCCGGGAGATGAGCCGAACCAACGCCGACAGGCCTTGTGCAGGCTGCTCGGCTGGCAAAATCCGAGTATCGAGGAGATTTCCTTCAGGCTCAATGTGGAGATGGACAACAGATTACCGGCAATTTCCTTTCTCAGATTTTCCTGTAACTCGGAGAAGGTCACCCCTTCGCGCTCCAGGGACTTTTGCAGCGTTCGTGCACTCACGCGCAGGCCGAGCGCCACCGCCTGAAGCGAGGGCAGTCTTCCCTCGGCAACCCCTGCGGAAAACACTGAACGAACCTTCTCGACCAACGAACCGTTGATCTGCTCTTCCAGCAGCGCATCCGCATATCGGCAATGAATATCTTCAAAGACAGGGTTCCCGGTAAACACCGGAGCCTTCTTTATATCCTGACTGAACGACAAGCCAAGATGCGCGGCCTCGAAATGCAGGCAGTCACCAAACAGGCGCTCAAGACTTGTCGTATCGACAGGTCTTGGATAAGGCAACTCCACCAGACTCGGCTGGACTTCAAGTGGATGAGCGAGCCAATGAACCAGCCCGAGAATACCAGAGGCGGCGGCATCGATGATGTACCGGGGAACCTGGGAACCGGACGAACCCTTGGGACGCGCGGTAATGGCAAGCTTTTCGAATCGTTCATCCAGGCTGATGAATGATGCATCCGTGATCAGCGGATAGTATTTCACCAGACGCTCCAGCGCGACGCCAATCGTGGGGCTGGACATCACCGAGTAACCTGGAACGCCAAGGAAATACGGCTTGGCGTATTGATAGGCGACAAGACCGATATCGATGTCCCCTGTGCACTCGTAGGCCTCGTCAAGGAAACGATAGACCCGGGAAAAATCCATTTTGTTCTGCTCGAGCAACTCGGAAAGTCTTGATTTATATAAATCAGAAAACTCTTTTATCCTGGGAGTTCTCTTCGAGGTCGCCTGGGTAATCTCAGTAGATTCACTCGCTGCAATTTCAGACATTGCTCACCCTGGGGATCTTTTATCGACCACGTACCGCCTGAGCCCAAACTACCGAGGGTGACTTGCGCGAGCGGACATAATAAAAGGATCTCAAGACACTAGGCAAGGTAATGCACCGGTGTGATCATTGCCCGAATGATAGCTTATAGCCATCTCCCACCATTCCCAGCGGTGTCGTGCCCATCAAGTACACAGATGTCTGTTACCGGCGGAGGTAATGCCAGTGGTCTCTCACACAGACATGAATTCCGACCTGGAGTTCTGTAGCGTCTCGTCCGAAGAAACGCCGGACTTTGTTCACTGGTTCTACGACGAACTCGCCCAGGGCCGTTTTTTCCTCGCGTTCCAACCGATCATGTCGGTCGAGTCGAATACCAATCTGTACTACGAAGGGTTGCTGAGGCACTGCGCTGGCCCCCTGAAGCTCGACCCGTTTCCAGTCCTGGAAGAAAGGAAGTGCATAAGGGCCCTCGATCATTGTGTGGTGTCGAGTGTGCTCGACATGTTGCGCCGTTATCCAGACATACGCCTGGGCTGCAATATATCTGCGCAAAGTGCGGCGCTGGACGAAAAGTGGCGCAGCATCATCTTGCAACTCAAGGCCGAGCCCGGACTTGCTGAAAGACTCGTTATTGAAATAACGGAAAGCGCTTCGTCAAATCACGACGCTGCAGCCGAGTTTGTCATTCGCATGCGAAGTTTGGGCTGCCTGCTGGCAGTGGACGACTTTGGTTCCGGCTTCAGCACTCTTGAGTTCATCCGTACGGCATCACCGGACATTATCAAGATCGACAAGGGTTACTTGCAGCGCGCCCGAACTTGCGAAGTAGCGGGTGATGCATTCAGGCATTTGGTGGGACTGTGCAAGACATTGGCGCCCCATGTGATTGCCGAAGGTGTGGAGTTCGATCGTGATACCGAGCGCCTGGTGAGCTGCGCGGCGACGTGGATGCAGGGATTTCTGGTTGGCAGGCCCCAGCGTTTTTTGCCGGGAATACCCAGAGAGTGTGTCATCGAAGATTATCCGAATTGATGTAACGCCCGGCAGGACATCCTGATGATCTCGTCACTATCCGATTTTTGACCATTGAATCGAGGTAATACATGTTGCTGCGAAAAATGAAAATCGCCAATCGGGTCCTTCTGTGCTTCTGCTCGATTGTCCTGATTGTCCTGATCCTGGGTATTTTCGGCCTGATGCAGATCGCCAAGGTGAGGGAAGAAGGGCAGAAAATCGAGAACGACTCCCTGCCCGGTATTGCACTGGGTGACGACATAGCACTGGCCTTCTCGAATACCAGGACCGACGTGGTCCGCTTGTTGTCGGTAGGCCAGGCAAAACTGCCCGAAGCTTATGCCAAGGTTCTGGAAAAGCAGAAACTGTTCAATACGGCAGTCGACCTGTACCGCCCGCTCATCAGTACCGGAGAGGAAAAATCAGCGGTCGACAGCATTGTTGCGCTATTTGCCACGTACAACGCAGACACGGAAGTGGGCTATAAGCTGTTGAAGGACGGCAGGCACGAAGAGGCCCAGGAAGTCATCATAGGCAAAATGGTGGCGACCGCCGAGCAGATCAAGGCACAGCTTAAGAAACTTGAAAAGATAAACGACGACTCCAAGGCGCAAGCGTCCGCTGCGGCTGAAGCCGCCTACAGCAGTGCCCGGTGGGTGATCGGCAGCGTCCTGGTCATGTCGCTCCTGTATACGCTGATGCTCGCGTGGCGCCTGATCGTCAGCCTGGCAGGCCCCATTGGCCAGGCCCTGGGCAGTTCGGAAAAAATCGCCTCCGGCGACCTGCGAAAATTCGCCGCGGACATCGACGGTGTCGACGAGGCCGCCTTGCTGCTCCAGTCGATGGAGCGTATGCGTGGCAATCTGCACACGATGCTGAACCAGATTGGCGCCGCCGCCAATCAACTGGGCTCCGCCGCCGAGGAGCTGAATGCGCTGATGCGCGACAGCCATGCAGACCTGAACTCACAGAATATTGAGATCGAAATGGCGGTCACCGCCGTCACGGAAATGACCCAGGCCGTGGAAGAGGTCGCTCGAAACGCCGCCTCGACCTCCGAAGCCTCCCGCTCCTCCAACAGCGCCGCCCGCTCAGGCCAGGAGGAACTCAACGTGACGCTGGCCTCGATCACCCATCTCGTGGGCAATGTAGGTGACGCCTCCGCGCAAGCCCAGTTGCTTTCGGCTCATACGCAGGCGATCAGCAAGGTCCTGGAAGTCATTCGCGCCGTGTCCGAACAGACCAACCTGCTGGCATTGAACGCAGCGATCGAAGCGGCACGGGCAGGCGAAGCCGGCAGAGGCTTCGCCGTGGTCGCCGACGAGGTTCGCGGCCTGGCGCACCGCACGGGTGAGTCCACGCGAGAGATCGAAAGCATGATCGAGCAGGTGCATGTCGGCACGCACAACACGGTCAAGGCGCTCGAACTGAGCACCTCGCAAGCCGAGCACACTCATAGCCAGGCGACCTCCGCCAACCAGGCCCTGTCGAGCATCGTCAAATCGGTGGCGGAGATCGACGAACGCAACCTGGTGATTGCCAGCGCCTCGGAGGAACAGGCCCAGGTGGCCCGGGAAGTCGACCAGAACCTGGTGCGCATTCGCGACCTTTCCGCCCAGTCCGCCGTGCGCGCCAGCCAGACCACCGGGGCCAGCCAGACGCTGGCGCAACTGGCCGGCGAACTCAATGTCACGATAGGGCGGTTTACGCTCTGAGCAAGAGGTGAGCATCAATCCAGCCGTGCTGCGCAGAGCCCTGCTGGATGCCGGTTACCTTGAACTTCCCATTACCGCAGAGCACGGGCTTATCGTCGGCACGCTGGCGAACCACCATCGCGATCCGTTTGATCGGATCATGGTGGCTCAGGCAATTGCCGAAGGGATGAGCCTGGTGACGCATGACAGTGCGATGCATGCCTACCCGCATACGCTTATCGTGTAAAGACGAATCGTCTCGACACACAAAGCCACCCAGCTCCGCCCCTCACTCGTCTAGCCTTCCAGAACCGCAGCAAACCCGCGCCACGTTCAAGGAAGAAACATGTCCCTAGCCATCGTCCACAGCCGCGCCCAGGTCGGTGTGGAAGCCCCTGCCGTCACCGTCGAAACCCATCTCGCCAATGGCCTGCCGAGCCTGACCCTGGTCGGCCTGCCGGAAACCGCCGTGAAGGAAAGCAAGGACCGGGTGCGCAGTGCGATTCTCAATTCGGCCCTCGACTTTCCCGCCCGGCGCATCACCCTGAACCTGGCTCCGGCGGACCTGCCCAAGGACGGCGGGCGCTTCGATCTCGCCATTGCCCTGGGCATTCTCGCGGCCAGCATCCAGGTTCCGGCGCTGACACTGGACAACATGGAGTGCCTGGGCGAACTGGCGCTCTCCGGTGCCATTCGCCCGGTGCAAGGGGTGTTGCCGGCAGCGCTGGCGGCCCGTGCGGCCGGGCGTACGCTGGTGGTGCCGCTGGCCAATGCCGAGGAGGCCTCGCTGGCCAGTGGGCTGACCGTGATTGCCGTCGATCATCTGCTGCAACTGGTCGCCCACCTCAACGGCCACGCGCCAATCAAGCCGTTCGAATCCAACGGCCTGTTGCACCAGGCCAAGCCCTACCCGGACCTGAGCGAAGTCCAGGGCCAACTGGCCGCCAAGCGCGCCTTGCTGATCGCCGCCGCCGGGGCGCACAACCTGCTGTTCAGCGGCCCACCAGGTACTGGCAAGACGCTGTTGGCCAGCCGGCTGCCCGGGCTGTTGCCGCCGCTGGACGAGCATGAGGCGCTGGAGGTGGCAGCGATCCAGTCGGTCGCCAGTCATGTGCCCTTGAGCAGTTGGCCGCAGCGGCCGTTTCGCCAGCCCCACCACTCGGCGTCCGGGCCGGCGCTGGTCGGTGGTGGATCGAGACCGCGTCCTGGCGAGATCACCCTCGCCCATCATGGCGTGCTGTTTCTCGATGAACTGCCGGAGTTCGACCGCAAGGTACTGGAAGTGCTGCGCGAACCGCTGGAGTCGGGCCATATCGTGATCTCCCGCGCCCGCGACCGGGTACGTTTCCCCGCTCGATTCCAGTTGGTGGCGGCAATGAATCCGTGCCCCTGTGGATACCTTGGCGACCCGACCAACCGCTGCCGCTGTACCCCGGAGCAGATCCAGCGTTATCGCAACAAGCTGTCCGGCCCGTTGCTGGACCGTATCGACCTGCACTTGACCGTGGCCCGTGAGGCCACGGCACTGAGCCCGGTCAAGGAGCCGGGAAACACCACGGCCAAGGCGGCCGAGCGGGTGGCGCAAGCTCGCCGGCGCCAGCAGCAACGCCAAGGGTGCGCCAACGCCTTTCTCGATCTGCAGGGATTGCGCCAGCACTGCAAGTTATCCACAGCCGATGAAACGTGGCTGGAGACAGCCTGCGAACGCCTGACCCTGTCGCTGCGGGCCGCGCATCGGTTGCTGAAGGTGGCAAGGACGTTGGCGGATCTGGAGCAGGTAGAGGGAATCAGCCGTGAGCATCTGGCCGAGGCGTTGCAGTACCGGCCCAGTAGTGCCTGATATGGCCGGGATAGTGGCTGGTACTGCGGTGAGGTTGAGGGCCTATTCGCGGGCAAGCCTCGCTCCTACAGTGCCGAGTCGTATACAGGGTCCATGTACGACTCGGCACTGTAGGAGCGTGGCTTGCCCGCGAATGGATCTAAAGACCGGCGCCGCCTCACCGGAACCGATCAACCTCCTGCCGCAGTTCCGCCGCCAGCATCTCCAGCTCGCGCGCGGTCTGCGCCAGGTTGGAGACCACTTCGCGCTGTTCGCTGTTGGCCAGGGCGATGCTCTGCAGGTTGCTGCTGAGCAGGGTCGCGGTGCTGCTCTGCTCCTGGGTGGCGGTGGTGATGGCAGCGAATTGCTGGCCGGCCGAGCGGCTCTGTTCGTCGATACGCGCCAGCGCCGAGGCGACGTTGGCGTTGCGCGACAGGCCTTCCTGCATCAGCGAGTTGCCCTGCTCCATGGTCTGGATGGCATGACCGGTTTCCTGCTGGATGCTGTGGATCATGCTGGAGATCTCGTCCGTCGCCTCGCGGGTACGCCCCGCCAGGCTGCGTACCTCATCGGCGACCACGGCAAAACCGCGGCCCTGTTCGCCGGCCCGGGCGGCTTCGATGGCGGCGTTGAGCGCCAGCAGGTTGGTCTGCTCGGCGATCGAGGTGATCACGCCGACGATGCCGCCGATTTCCTGGGAACGCTGGCCCAGGGTGTTGATCACCGTCGCCGTGCTGTTCAGCGCCGCGGCGATCTGTTCCAGGGACGACGAAGCCTCTTCCATGGAACTGCGGCCGATACGGGTCTGCTGGGCATTTTCCTGGGCCAGGCGCTCGGTATTGCTCATGTTGTCGGCGATGTTCAGCGAGGTGGCGCTGAACTCTTCGACCGCGCCGGCCATGCTGGTGATTTCGCCGGACTGCTGTTCCATGCCTTCGTAGGCGCCGCTCGACAGGCCGGACAGGGCCTGGGCACGGCCGTTGACCTCCTGGGCCGCCTTGCGGATGTGCTCGACCATGGTCGACAGCGCCTGGCCCATCTGGTTGAAACTGCCGGCCAGCTGGCCAATCTCGTCCTGGCTCGACACATTGAGCCGTACGCTCAGGTCGCCAGCGCCCAGGGCCTGGGCCTGGCGCACCAGGTCACCCAACGGACGCAACTTGCTGCGCAGCAGCCAGACCGCCGCCCCCACCGCCAGCAGCATCGCCAGCAGGCTGCCGAGCACCAGGCGAATACCGACACTCCAGGTCACTGCGCTGATTTCGGCCTTGGGCATGCTCGCCACCACTGACCACGGGCCATCCGCGAAAGGCACCGCGACGCTGTAGATGTCGTCGCTCCTGTCGCTCCAGAAGCGCCCCTGGCCGGGCTGTTTCGCCAGGTCGGCGATCACCTTGGCCGCCTGCTCGGGGTCGTTCACCTCGGCTGGCGGTACCAGCCAGCGTTTCTGTTCGTCGAGCAACGCCAGGGAACCGGTGGTGCCGATGCGGAACCGCTTGAGGTTATCGAACTGCGCCTTCTGCGCATCGGTGTAGTCGAAGCCGACGAACAGCACCGCGAACACCTTGCCGCTGCTGTCGCGCACCGGGGTGTACTGGGTCATGTAGTAGCGGTCGAACAGCAGGGCCCGGCCGACATAGCCCTGCCCCGCCATCAGCTTGGCGTAGGCCGGGTGCTGGTGGTCGAGCAGGGTGCCGATGGCACGGCTGCCATCCTGCTTGGTCAGGGAGGTGCTGACGCGGATGAAGTCGTCGCCGCTGCGCACGAACAGGGTCGCAACCCCGGCGGTCATCTGCTTGAAATCGTCGACTTCGGTGAAATCGTTGTTGAGCAGCTTGTCGCGCAGGTACAGGCCCGGAGCCTGGGTGCCGGCCACGCTGACCGGCTCATCGGTGCGCGCGCTCAGGCCGTTGCTGAAGCGCTTCTCGAACAGCCCGCTGAGGCGCTGGGTGTTTTCGCGCAGGGTCCCGTGGAAGGTGTTCAACTGGTCGGCGAGCAGACGTGCTTCGCTGGCCAGGTGCTCTTCGCGGGTGTCGAGGTTGGCCGAATCCAGCGAACGCAGGGCGAATACGGTGCTGCCGCTGATCACCACTGCCAGGATGACGGAGAGCGCAAGGCCGAGTTGCGTGGCGATTCGGGCACGGGGTTGAGGCATGAACAGCTCCTGACCGAGTGGCCGGGTCATCCCTGTCCCTGGCGCTACCCGGCTTTTCTGTATGTTGAGTCGTGAGGGGCCTTTCTGAACGAAGGTTCCATGTCGCTACAGTCGGCTGCTCAAGGAGATACTTGAGCAATTTGCAGGGGTATCTGCCAGAAATCTGATTGATGGGCCGTGTGCTCAGCCCAGGCGCTCGACCTGGGGCAGTTCCATGGCGGCGACCTCGCCTTGCAGGAAGTCGCTCAGGCGGCGCAGACGCTCGCCGCCGGGGCGGGTCTTGGGCCATACCAGGTAATAGTCTTCGCCACTGGCCACTGCCGTCGGCCAGGGCAGGCTCAGGCGTCCCTGGGCCACGTCCTCGGCCACCATCAGCAGGTCGCCCATGGACACGCCGTAACCACGGGCCGCTGCAATCATCCCCAGTTCCAGGGTGTCGAACACCTGGCCGCCCTTGAGGGAAATACGCTCGGACAGCCCCATGCGCTCCAGCCAGTTGCGCCAGTCACGACGGTCCGGCGTCGGGTGCAGCAGCTCGGTGGCGGCCAGGCGCTCGACGTCCCAGGGCTGGTCGTTGAGCAGGGTCGGTGCGCCCACCGGGATCAGCCATTCGGAGAACAGGTAGCTGGACTCCCAGTCCGGCGGGAAATGCCCGGCGCCGAGCAATACCGCGCAATCGAACGGTTCCTGGTTGAAATCGACGTTGTCGACGTCCATCCAGGCGCTGGTCAATTGCACCTCGTTGCCTTTCTGCAGGTGCCGGAAGCGGCTGATGCGGGCCAGCAGCCAGCGCATGGTCAGGGTCGACGGCGCCTTCATGCGCAGGATGTCATCTTCGGCGCGCAGGGTGTCGCAGGCCCGCTCCAGCGCACCGAAACCCTCGCGAATGCCCGGCAGCAGCAACCGCGCGGCCTCCGTCAGTTGCAGGTTGCGGCCGTTGCGCTGGAACAGCCGGCAGGCGAAGTGCTCCTCCAGGGTGCGGATATGCCGGCTGACCGCGCTCTGGGTGATCGACAGTTCTTCGGCCGCCCGGGTGAACGAGCTGTAGCGCGCCGCCGCTTCAAAGGCGCGCAAGGCATAGAGAGGGGGCAGACGACGAGACATTCGTGACCTTCCGGGAACGGGATGGAACAGCACCAGGCAGGTACTCATACATGAGTTTTTATCATGCGAGCAATCGTTTTTATCCCTTTGTGCAAAGCCGTGCAAGCGCCGAGAATCAGTCCTTTAACCCTCCTGTCCCCCTTCGAGTCTGATGATCATGCAGCATCCAGCACGTACCGAGCTCCTGGCCATCCTGCGGCTGTCCGGGCCGTTGATCGCCTCGCAGCTGGCGCACATGCTGATGGTGCTGACCGACACCCTGATGATGGCCCGGCTCAGTCCCGAGGCCCTGGCCGGTGGCGGCCTGGGCGCGGCGAGCTATTCGTTCGTGTCGATCTTCTGCCTCGGGGTGATTGCCGCGGTCGGTACCCTGGTGGCCATCCGGCACGGCGCCGGCGACACGCAGGGCGTCACCCGCCTGGCCCAGGCCGGGCTCTGGCTGGCCTGGGCCATGGCGCTGGTCGCCGGCCTGCTGCTGTGGAACCTCAAGCCGCTTCTGCTGCTGTTCGGCCAGACGCCGAGCAACGTGCAGGCCGCCGGCCAGTTCCTGCTGGTACTGCCGTTCGCCCTGCCCGGCTACCTGAGTTTCATGGCCCTGCGCGGCTTCACCAGTGCGCTGGGGCGGGCCACGCCGGTGATGGTGATCAGCCTGGGCGGGACCGTGGCCAACTTTTTGCTCAACTACGCGCTGATCACCGGCATGTTCGGCCTGCCGCACCTGGGCCTGACCGGGATCGGCCTGGTCACGGCCATCGTCGCCAACTGTATGGCGCTGGCCCTGGCCTGGCATATCCGCCGGCATGCGGCGTATCGCGACTACCCGCTGCGGCGGGGCCTGTCGCGGCCGAACGGTCAGTACCTGCGCGAGCTGTGGCGGCTGGGCCTGCCCATCGGTGGCACCTATGCGGTGGAAGTCGGGCTGTTCGCCTTCGCCGCCCTGTGCATGGGCACCATGGGCAGCACGCAGTTGGCGGCGCACCAGATCGCCCTGCAGATCGTCTCGGTGGCGTTCATGATTCCCGCGGGGATTTCCTACGCCATCACCCTGCGTATCGGCCAGCACTACGGGGCCGGGCAACTGCTGGACGCACGGCGGGCGGGGCGGGTCGGGATCGCCTTTGGCGCGGCGGCCATGCTGGCCTTCGCCATGCTGTTCTGGCTGGCACCGAATCAGTTGATCGGGCTGTTCCTGGACCACAATGACCCGGCGTTCCGCCCGGTGATCGAACTGGCGGTCAGCCTGCTGGCGGTGGCCGCGTGGTTCGAGCTGTTCGATGGCACCCAGACCATCGCCATGGGCGCGATCCGCGGGCTCAAGGACGCCAAGACCACCTTCCTGGTCGGGCTTGGTTGCTACTGGCTGATTGGCGCGCCGTCGGCCTGGCTGCTGGCGTTCAACCTCGGCTGGGGACCGACCGGGGTCTGGTGGGGGCTGGCGCTGGGGCTGGCGTGCGCGGCGACCGGGCTGACCCTGGCGTTCGAATGGCGGATGAAGCGGATGCTGGGCAAAAGCGAACAGAAGGCATCGGCTCAAGCGGCCATGAACTGCGCCCCGTAAGGGGAAGACTTTAACCGCCTGTGGGCGCCGGATCGATCCGCGAACAGGCCCTCGAGACCGTCAAACGCTTCGCGGATCAATCCGACGCCTACAGCGATCGTGGTGAACGCCGGATCAGCAGACAGCCTCGATCGCCGGCCGATTGGCACAGGACGTCAGGTACTGCGCCAGTTCCTCCAGCGGCAACGGCTTGCTGATCAGGTAGCCCTGCACCTGATCGCAGCCGAAACCGTGCAGCAGGGCCAGTTGCTCCGGCGTCTCGACGCCCTCGGCCACCACTTCCAGGTTGAGGTTGTGGGCCAGGTTGATCATGGCGTGAACCAGCTTGCGGTTCTCTTCGCGCAGCTCCATGCCGCCGACGAAGCTCTTGTCCACCTTGAGCAGGGCGATCGGCAGGCTGTTGAGGTGCACGAACGAGGAGAAGCCGGTACCGAAGTCGTCCAGGGAAAAACGCACGCCCAGACGCCCGAGGGCGTCCATGGTCTGCTTGACCAGGTCGCTGCGACGCATCACCGCCGTTTCGGTCAGTTCGAACTCCAGCCATTGCGCCTCGACTCCACGCTCGACAATCAGCCGGCTCAGGGTCGACAGCAACTGGCTGTCCTGGAACTGCCGGAACGACAGGTTGACCGCCATGTGCAGCGGCCCCAGCCCGCGCCCAAGCAGGTCCTGCATATCGCGCAGGGCTCGGGAAATCACCCAGTAGCCCAGCGGCACGATCAGCCCGCTCTGCTCGGCCAGCGGCACGAATTCGCTCGGTGGCAGCAGGCCGCGCTCGCCATGGCGCCAGCGCACCAGTGCTTCGAGGCCGACGATCTGCCCGCTGCCCAGGTCCAGGCGCGGCTGGTAGTGCAGTTCCAGCTCGTCGCGGCGCAACGCCCGACGCAGTTCGCTTTCCAGGTCGGCGAGGCTGCGGGCATTGCGGTTGATGCGTTCGTTGAAGATGTTGAAGGTGCAGCCCTGGGTGCTCTTGGCCTGCTGCATGGCGATGTGCGCATGCCACATCAGCGGGTCGGCACCGGCCTTGGCACGGGCATGGGCGATGCCCAGGCTGCAGCCGATCAGCAGGCTTTCACCGTCGACCCAGTAGGGTTCGGCCATGACCTCGACGATCCGCTCGGCCATCCACTCGGCGCGTTGCGGCGCACGGCGGGTGTCGATCAGCAGGGCGAATTCGTCGCTGCCCAGGCGCGCCAGCTGGTCGCCGGCTTCCAGCTGGCTCTTGAGCCGAGCGACCACCTGCAGGATCAGCCGGTCGCCGGCCTGGTGGCCCAATGCGTCGTTGGCATGGCGGAAGTTGTCCAGGTCGAGATGCCCGAGGGCCAGGCCGCGCCCCTCGTTCTCGGCCAGGCGCGCGGTCAGCAGGGTCTGGAAGCCCTGGCGGTTGGCGATGCCGGTCAGCGGGTCCTGCTCGGCCAGGCGTTGCAGGGTGTTTTCCAGCACCCCGCGCTCATGCACATGGCGCAGGCAACGGCGCAGGGTCGCGGTATCCAGGGTATCGCGCACCAGCCAGTCGCTGACGCCCAGCGGCGCGACCTCGGGCTCCTCGTCGAGCAGCAGCACGGTCGGCAGGCTGCAGCGCCCGGGCGCCGGCTGCAATTGCGGCACGCTCAGCAGGACCGCCGCGCGCTCGTTATCGAAGAGGCCGCGGACCAACTCCCACGAAGTGGCACTGACCAGCATGGCCGTGCCCCCAACGGAGCGAGACACTCGCGCAACAACGCCGCCCAGGCCGGATCATCGGCCAGCAGCAGCAAACGCAAGGGTTCGACAGGCGTAGACAAGCTAGCTCCCTAGACTCTGCAAAAAACATTGGCGAAAAGCATTATGACTCGCCATCGAGCGATTACAATGCGAATACTTCTCAACCGCTACCTTATACCGGGTAAGGTTGAACAATAGCCTTAAATTCTTTGCGCATCCTGCGGGAAAGTAACAAAACCGGCAAATTTAGATCGCCTATTGCGTCACAATGTCGGAGAGTCGCGGCAGAATCCGTCCAGCCTGTTAAAATGCCCGCCCTTTTTTCGTAACAGACTTCTTACTCCCTCATGTCCCGACTCAATCCCCGGCAGCAAGAAGCCGTGAACTACGTCGGCGGCCCGCTTTTGGTGCTCGCCGGTGCCGGCTCCGGCAAGACCAGCGTGATCACCCGCAAGATCGCGCACCTGATCCAGAATTGCGGCATCCGGGCCCAGTACATCGTCGCCATGACCTTCACCAACAAGGCCGCGCGCGAGATGAAGGAGCGGGTCGGCACCCTGTTGCGTCCGGGCGAGGGCCGTGGCCTGACGGTTTCGACGTTCCACAACCTGGGCCTGAACATCATCCGCAAGGAGCATGTGCGGCTGGGCTACAAGCCGGGCTTCTCGATTTTCGACGAGACCGACGTCAAGGCCCTGATGACCGACATCATGCAGAAGGAATACTCGGGCGACGACGGCGTCGACGAGATCAAGAACATGATCGGCGGCTGGAAAAACGACCTGATCCTGCCGGCCCAGGCCCTGGAAAACGCACGCAACCCCAAGGAACAGACCGCCGCCATCGTCTACACCCACTACCAGCGCACGCTCAAGGCGTTCAACGCGGTGGACTTCGACGACCTGATCCTGCTGCCGGTGAAGCTGTTCGAGGACAACGCCGACATCCTGGAGAAGTGGCAGAACCGCGTGCGCTACCTGCTGGTGGACGAATACCAGGACACCAACGCCAGCCAGTACCTGCTGGTGAAGATGCTGATCGGCAAGCGCAACCAGTTCACCGTGGTCGGCGACGACGACCAGTCGATCTACGCCTGGCGCGGCGCGCGCCCGGAAAACCTGATGCTGCTCAAGGAAGACTACCCGTCCCTGAAGGTGGTCATGCTTGAGCAGAACTACCGCTCCACCAGCCGCATCCTGCGCTGCGCCAACGTACTGATCTCGAACAACCCCCACGAGTTCGAGAAACAGCTGTGGAGTGAGATGGGCCACGGCGACGAGATCCGTGTGATCCGCTGCCGCAACGAGGACGCCGAGGCCGAGCGGGTGGCCATGGAAATCCTCACCCTGCACCTGCGCACCAACCGCCCCTACAGCGACTTCGCCATCCTCTACCGGGGCAACTACCAGGCCAAGCTGATCGAGCTGAAGCTGCAGCACCACCAGGTTCCCTATCGGCTGTCGGGCGGCAACAGCTTCTTCGGTCGCCAGGAAGTGAAGGACCTGATGGCCTACTTCCGCCTGATCGTGAACCCCGACGACGACAACGCCTTCCTGCGGGTGATCAACGTGCCGCGCCGGGAAATCGGCTCGACCACCCTGGAAAAACTCGGCAACTACGCCACCGAGCGCAAGATCTCGATGTACGCCGCCACCGACGAGATCGGTCTGGGCGAGCACCTGGACAGCCGCTTCACCGAGCGCCTGTCGCGCTTCAAGCGCTTCATGGACCGGGTGCGCGAGCAGTGCGCCGGCGAAGACCCGATCTCCGCGCTGCGCAGCATGGTCATGGACATCGACTACGAGAACTGGCTGCGCACCAACAGCTCCAGCGACAAGGCCGCCGACTACCGGATGAGCAACGTCTGGTTCCTGATCGAGGCGTTGAAAAACACCCTGGAGAAGGACGAAGACGGCGAGATGACCGTCGAGGACGCCATCGGCAAGCTGGTGCTGCGCGACATGCTCGAACGCCAGCAGGAAGAGGAAGAAGGTGCCGAGGGCGTGCAGATGATGACCCTGCACGCGTCCAAGGGGCTGGAATTCCCCTACGTGTTCATCATGGGCATGGAGGAAGAGATTCTCCCCCACCGCTCCAGCATCGAGGCCGACACCATCGAGGAAGAGCGGCGTCTGGCCTACGTCGGGATCACCCGCGCGCGCCAGACCCTGGCCTTCACCTTCGCCGCCAAGCGCAAGCAATACGGCGAGGTGGTCGAGTGTGCGCCGAGTCGTTTCCTCGACGAGCTGCCGCCGGACGACCTGGCCTGGGAAGGCAACGACGACACGCCGACCGAAGTGAAGGCCGTGCGCGGCAACTCGGCGCTGGCGGATATACGGGCGATGCTAAAGCGCTAGAATTGACCCTTTTACCCCCGCCCCACCCTTCCTGTAGGAGCAGGGCTTGCCCGCGAAGCTTTTCTCCTCAAGGGCCCTTTCGCGGGCAAGCCACGCTCCTACAGGTGGATCGGGTGATGGGACAACCCCTATTATTTTCCAGCGCCAGAACGCGCTATTCGAGGACGTTACGTGGAAGCACTGCATAAGAAAATTCGTGAAGAAGGCATCGTGCTTTCCGATCAGGTCCTGAAGGTCGACGCCTTCCTCAACCACCAGATCGATCCGCAACTGATGAAGCAGATCGGCGACGAATTTGCCCGGCGGTTCGCCGACTCGGGCATCACCAAGATCGTCACCATCGAGGCCTCGGGCATCGCCCCGGCGGTGATGACCGGCCTGAACCTGGGCGTACCGGTGATCTTCGCGCGCAAGCACCAGTCCCTGACCCTGACCGAAAACCTGCTGTCGGCCACCGTGTACTCCTTCACCAAGCAGGTGGAGAACACCGTGGCGATCTCGCCGCGTCACCTGACCAGCAGCGACCGGGTTCTGGTCATCGACGACTTCCTGGCCAACGGCAAGGCGTCCCAGGCACTGATCTCGATCATCAAGCAGGCCGGCGCCACCGTGGCGGGCCTGGGTATCGTCATCGAGAAATCCTTCCAGGGCGGCCGTGCCGAACTGGACGCCCAGGGCTACCGGGTCGAGTCCCTGGCCCGGGTCAAGTCGCTGGCCGGCGGCGTCGTGACCTTCATCGAGTAGGCCACCCGGCCTCAGAAGCCCATCGCCCGCGAACCGTGCAGCGAACTGGACAACTTGAACAGTTCGCTGTCGTTCTTGATCCCCAGCTTGCGATAGGCCGACTGTTTCTGCGTGCTGATGGTATTGGCGCTGCGCGAGAACTTGGCGGCGATACCATTGACCGACATGCCGTCGAGAAAGCAGCGCAACACCTCGCGCTCCCTCGGCGACAGCACCTCGCCATGCGCGCCCGCGCAGACCGGCTCGGCCACGCTCGCCACCCGATGCACCTCGGTTTCCGAAACCGCCGCCACCTCCGCCGCCATCACCGGGTGCAGGTAGATCCTGCCGCGAGCCACCGTGCGGATCGCCGACGCCAGCCCTTCCAGACGCTCGCTCTTGCCGAAGAACCCCCAACTGCCCGCCCGTAGCGCCAGCGAGACGGTGGCCGGTGTGTAGTGGGCCGACAGCACCAGCGGCCGACATTCGGGATGACGCAGCCGCAGCGTACGGATCAGGTTGATGCCGTCGATCTCCCTGGGCCCGAGCATGAAATCGATGACCAGGATGTCGGGCTGGCGAACGGCCAGCGCCGCCAACAGTTCCCTGCTCGTGGAATAGGAACCGATCACCTGCAGATCGGGCTCTTTGGACAACCACAGGACCGTACCGACCCGAATCAGTTCGTGATCGTCCAGCAGCATGACGGTGTAGGGACCAGGGAGTGCACTTGTCATCTTTTATCGACCTCCTGAAAGAGAAACCGCAGCCAAAGCCTGAGCCATGGTGAATGCCTACAGAACTTTCAGGCTTATAGCACTCGATATCAGAAGCGCGTTTCGAGAAATCTCGAAACTGCTCTGTTTCGAGTTATCTCTATGTTCCACGGTTGGGGCTTGCGCGACAGTGGCGTCCCGCATCCGGCAGGCCAAACGCCTTCCCTTGCGGCCTGCAAGCGGGAAAACAACTGAAACCATTCAAGGTAACGCCATGAAAATCTCTCAAGTCTCCGCCGCCGTCTCCCTGGCCCTCGCCGCCCTGATCGCCTTGCCGGCCTCGGCGGCCAATGACGGCATCATCAACTTCAACGGCCTGGTGCGGGACATCACCTGCACCATCGAAGGCGAGGCGCCAGGGGGTGGCACCGTGGTCAAGAACGTCGACCTGGGCGGTGTCTCCGCCGCCCGCCTGACCAACGCCGGCGACCGCGCCAACCTCACCGGCTTCACCATCCGCGTCGGCGCCCCGGGCGAGACGACCTGCACCAACGGCCGCACGGCGATGGTCGCATTCGACCCGACCAGCCCGGCCATCGACATCGCCACCGGCCGCCTGAACATCGATGACGGTGCCGA
This sequence comes from Pseudomonas sp. Tof1, assembly GCF_055390395.1. Lineage (NCBI taxonomy): Bacteria > Pseudomonadati > Pseudomonadota > Gammaproteobacteria > Pseudomonadales > Pseudomonadaceae > Pseudomonas > Pseudomonas sp. Tof1. The sequence goes on from NZ_AP024344.1 coordinate 6,766,028, forward strand.
CGCCGCCAGCAATGTGCAGGTCGAGGTGACCCAGCGCGACGGCACGCCGATCCACGTCTACAACGAAAAGTCCGAGGGCGTGGTGATCGCCGACAACCAGGCGGTCATTCCACTGGCCGCCCAGTACTACGCCACCGGCACGGCCGGCGAAGGTCTGGTCGCGACCCGCGTCGGCTTCATGGTCGAGTACGCCGACTGACGAGTCCCAGGGGACCCGCAGCCACCAGGCGGGTCCGCTCCACCTCCAGAGAGTTTTCCTTCAATGAACAACATGGCTCATCCGGGCAGGTTCCTCTGTGCCTTGCTGATGACAGCGCTGACCGCCGTTACCGCACAGGCCGCCGTGGTCATCCACGGTGCCCGCGTGATCTACCCCGCCGACCAGCAGGAAGTGGTCGTGCGCCTGGAGAACAAGGGCGACCGACCTTCGCTGGTCCAGCTCTGGCTCGACAATGGCGACAAGTACGCCACCCCGGCCACCGCCCAGGCGCCGTTCACCGCACTGCCTCCGGTGATGCGCATCGAACCCGGCCGGCAACAGGCACCGCGCCTGCGCTACACCGGCGAACCCCTGCCCCGGGACCGTGAAAGCCTGTTCTGGCTGAACGTGCTGGAAGTGCAGCCGAACACCGTCGATACCGGCGACAGGAACCTGCTGGAGCTGTCGTTCCGTTCACGCCTGCGGGTGTTCTTCCGGCCGCAGGGGCTGCCCTATCCGAAGGGGGCCGCGGCGCCGAAGCTGAGCTGGAAGCTGGTACGCCACGCTGGCGGGCATGCCCTGGAAGTGCTCAACCCCACGCCCTATCACGTGTCTTTGGGCTCGGTCGAACTGGTCGGCCAGGGCGGGCGTTATCCGAAGGCGCCGAACCAGCAGGTCGACGACAGCCTGCTGCTGCCCTCCGGCGACATCAAGCGCTTCGTCCTACCGACCCTGCGCACACGGCCCGCCGGCACCCTGAAGGTCGAGTTCACGGCCGTCAGCGACCACGGCGCACGCATCAGCCACAGCGCCGACATCACCTCCTGAAGCGGAGCCAGGAACCGTTCATGAATACCCTCAGACTCCAGCTCGGCCTGCTCATCCTGATGCTCGCCGGCAGCCTCGCGGCCCAGGCCAGCGTGGTCATCACCGGCACCCGGGTGGTGTACCCGGCGGCCCAGAAGGAAGTGACGATCCGCTTCGAGAACAAGAACCCGAAACCGGCCCTGGTGCAGGTCTGGCTCGACAACGGCGATGAAGAAGTGACTCCGGAACAGGCCCGCGTGCCCTTTGTCGCCACGCCGCCGATCTTCCGCATGGAACCGGGCCGGCAGCAGGTGTTGCGCCTGTCCTATACCGGCGACCCCCTGCCGACGAATCAGGAGAGCCTGTTCTGGCTGAACATGCTGGAAGTGCCGCCCAAGGTCCAGGCCAGCGAACAGGAAAACCAGTTGCAGTTGGCCTTTCGCACCCGCATCAAGGTGTTCTTCCGCCCGGCGGACCTGCCCCTGGAAGCCACCCAGGCCGTCGACAAGCTGCGCTGGCGCCTGGTCCGGGACGAGCAGGGCCAGGCCCTGGAAGTGACCAACCCGACCCCCTACCACCTGAGCTTCGATTCGGTCGAACTGCTCGCCGCCGGCCAGCGCCACGCCAAGCCGACCGGCCAGGATGCGGCCGAAAACATGGTCAACCCGCACGCCAGCAACCGCTTTCCCCTGCCCGGCCTGAGCGCCGTGCCGGCTGGCGATGCGCAGGTCGAGTTCCAGACCATCGATGACTACGGAGCCCGGCACCTGCACAAGGTCCGGCTCAGTCCATGAGCCACTGAATCCCCACCTGGCAGCGCCAGGACACCCGAACACGAGACGCCCGCCCCCTCCGCGATCCCTGACGCGCGCTGGCCGGGCCCGGCTTGCCCGAATTTGGCAACACAAACCGTTTGGAACCTTGACCATGAGATCCCAAAGCTCGCCCGAGTCCATCGGGCCACGTACCCGGCCATGCCGCCTGGCCCGCGTCCTTCATGGCCTGTTGCTGCTGGGCAGCGGCAGCGCCCTGGCCGCGGACGAGGTCGAACGGGTGGAGTTCAACCCGGCATTCTTTCCCGGCGGCGGACAGATCGACATCTCGCGCTTCAACGAAGGCAACGTGGTCCTGCCGGGCCAGTACCGGGCCGACGTCACGGTGAACGGCGACTGGATCGGGCGCCAGGACCTGACCTTCGCCAGCGTCGAAGGCCAGAGCAATGCCCAACTGTGCCTGGAGCGCCCGTTGCTGCTGCGCCTGGGCATCGACATCGACCGTGTGCCGGCCAAGGCTGCCGAAGCCGGCGAGCCGGTCCCGCCCGCGCTGCCGACGGCTGTCTACTGCGGCAGCCTCGGCACCTACGTACCGGGTGCCAGCGTCAGCTTCGATGCCGGCGAGAGCCGGCTCGACCTGCTGGTGCCGCAAATCTACCTGTCACGCTCGGTCCGCGGCTACGTCAGCCCGGAGTACTGGGACTCGGGCGTCAATGCCGCCTTCGCCCGCTACAATGCCAACGGTTTCCGCAACAGCAACCAGGGCCGCTCATCGTTCTCCAGCTACCTGGGGCTGCACACCGGCCTCAATCTGGAAGGCTGGCACCTGCGCCACAACGGCGCCTACAGCAGCAATGAAGCCGGCAGCCAGTACCAGAGCAGCGCCACCTACGTGCAACGGGAGTTGCCCGGGCTGCAATCGCAACTGATGGCCGGCGAGATCTACACCACCGGCGAACTGTTCGACAGCCTGCGCATGCGCGGCGCCACCCTGTCCACCGACGACCGCATGCTGCCCGACTCGCTGACCGGCTACGCGCCGATCGTCCGCGGAGTGGCCGAGACCAACGCACGGGTCAGCGTCCGCCAGCGCGGCATCCTGCTCGACGAAGTCAGCGTGGCACCCGGGCCGTTCGTACTCAACGACCTGTTCCCCACCGGCTACGGCGGCGACCTGGAGGTCACCGTCACCGAAGCCGATGGCCGGCAACGCCAGTTCATCGTGCCGTTCGCCTCCAACATCAACCTGCTGCGCCCCGGCTACAGCCGCTACTCCCTGAGCCTGGGCGAGATGGACGAACTGGGCATCGACAGCAAGCCCTGGCTGGCCCAGGGCACGTTCCAGTACGGCCTGAACAACCTGCTCACCGGCTACACCGGCGCGCTGGCCTCCGAGGGCTACAACGCCCAGGTGTTCGGTTCGGCACTGAATACGCCGGCGGGGGCGATCTCCTTCGACCTGACCACTTCCCAGGCCGAGATCCCCGGCCTGGGCCGGCGCCGCGGGCAGAGCCTGCAGGCGCGCTACAACAAGATCTTCGCCAGCACCGGCACCGACTTCGCCCTGGGTGCCTTCCGTTACTCCACCGACGGCTTCCTCACCGCCCGCGACACCGCGCAACTACGCGAGCTGGCACGCACCGGCGGCGACCTGGAGCGCGTCGGTCGCCTGCGCGAGCGCCTGGACATCAGCCTCAACCAGAACCTGGAGCGCGGCTCGCTGTTCCTCACCGGCTCGTCGCAGCACTACTGGAACCGCAAGGGCGGCGAACTGAGCTTCACCGCCGGCTACAACGGCAACTGGCAGCGCGTGAACTACACCGTCAGCGCCCAGCGCAGCCGCGACCTGCTGAGCAACCGCAGCAGCAACCAGATCGACCTCACCTTCCACCTGCCCCTGGGCCATTCCGACCGCGCGCCCAACCTGTCGAGCACGCTGATCCACGGCGATCGCCAGAACAGCGCGCGAGCGGGCCTGAGCGGCACCCTCGGCGAGCGCAACGAGTACAACTACGGCGCCTCGCTCAGCCATGCCGACAACGGTGTCGGCAACAGCTTCAACGCCGACCTGCAATACCGCAGCCGCTACGCCCTGGCCTCCACCAGCCACAGCCAGGGCAAGGACTACCACGCGCAGTCGCTGAGCCTGTCCGGCGGCCTGGTGGCCCATGCCGACGGCGTGACCCTGACCCCGGAACTGGGCGACACCATCGGCCTGGTCAACGCTCCCGGCGCGCAGGGCGCCTGGGTCGGCGGCAACACCCAGGTCGATGGGAAGGGCTACGCCGTGGTGCCGCACCTGACCCCCTACCGGCAGAACGTGGTCGAACTCGACCCGCGCGACATGTCCCACGACGTCGAACTCAAGGCCGCTTCCCACAACATCGCGCCCCGTGCCGGCTCGGTGGTGGTGATGAAGTACGAAACCAGCAGCGGCCGCGCCGTGATGATCGATGCGGCCCGGGACGACCACTCCGCATTGCCGTTCGGTGCCGATGTATTCGATGAGGACCACGCCCATGTCGGCGTGGTCGGCCAGGGTGGCAAGGTCTTCGTTCGGGTCGCCCGCGATCGCGGCCAACTCATCGTCAAGTGGGGCGCCAGCAGCGCGAGCCAGTGCCGGATCGACTACGACCTCGGCCCGCAGGACAGCAGCGGCAGTTCCCAGAACCTGCGCCAGATCGACGGCCTCTGCCAGGCCATCGACAGCCCGCAAACCCCGACTTCGCGAGATCCACAATGAAAGCTCCGATCCGCTCACTGGCCGTATTGGCCGCCAGCCTGACCCTTTCCACACTGGCCCAGGCCGGCTGTGACTACTATCCCAACATCCGCAACGGCGCGACCTTTCCGAGCACCATCACCGTACCGGCCGATCTGCAGGTGGGCCGGCTGATCGCCCAGGTATCGCTCAGCCGACCGTTCCCCAGCGGCGAAAGCCGCTGCTCGCCCGCGTTCCCCTATCAGATCGTCGGGCGCTATGCGGCTTCCGACCAGGTCGACCTCGGTGGGCCCAGGCTCATGGGCTATCGCACCAACGTGCCGGGAGTCGCTGTGCTGATCCGTAGCAGGAGCCCTGACGCCACCTTGTTCAGATCGGTCGAGCTCCACAGCTCTTCAGGCACAGAGCCCGGGTTACCCTGGATCATCGTGCACAACCTGACGGACATGGAGGCGCATTTCTACAAGATCGGCAACATCTCGACAGGCACGGTCCCCGCCGGGAACCTGCGGCAACAGTACTGGAGCGGCCGGCTGATCAAGACCATAGCGCTCAACAACTCGGTGCAGTTCGTCGTTCAATCCCCGACCTGCGACCTGGCCGTCGGCGACGTCAACCGCACGATCAACCTGGACAAGATCCAGCTCTCGAACTTCACCGACAACTCGGCCGGCAAATACAACTTCGAGATCAGCGCCAATTGCAACAATGCCTCCAGCGTGACCTTCCGCTTCACCGGCACCCCGGCCAACGGTGACAGCTATCGCTTCGCCAACACCGGTACCGCCCCCGGCGTTGGCACATGGCTGTACTCACGCATCGGCGGTGTCGAGTCCACCATCCGCGCCAACGGCACCGAAAACACCCGCACCGTGAGTGTCAGCGCCAACCGGGCGGTCCTGCCGCTGGGCGCCGCCTACTGGAAGATCGGCACACCGGGCAAAGGCACCCTCGTCAGCGCCGTGACCGTCAACATCACCTACAACTAAACCCACCAGAAGGACCACCGGAATGAAAACCCCTCTCCTGGCACTCGCCCTTTTGATCGCCGGCAGCCTCACCGCCGCCCAGGCCGCCACCACCGGTACCCTGACCGTGCGCGGCCAGATCGACGGCGGTACCTGCAACCTCGACACCATCAGCAATCCGACACTGCCGACCGTCAAGGTCAGCGACTTCGACTCCAGCACCTGGACCGGGCTCAAGGAGTTCAGCCTGGGCGCCACCTGCGACTCGGACATCAGGAACGTCATCTTCACCTTCTCCGGCACCCCGGCTTCCGCCGACCCCACCCGCTGGGCCAATACCGGCACAGCCGCTGGTATCTCCACCGTGCTCCAGGCCCGCGACGGGGCGAACTACAACATCCCGGCCAACGGCACCGCCGCCCAACGCCAGCGCACCGTCGCGACCAGCGCCGGCAAGGCCACGCTGCCCATGGCGGCGCATTACATAAAAACCGGCACCGTCTCCAAGGGCACCCTGCTGACCACGGCGACGGTGAGCATCACCTACAACTGAAACACCGGCCCCGCTGCGCCGCGATAGCGGTAGCCAGCACCCCGCCAGAACGGACAACATCTCATGAAAACCTACCTGTTACCCCTGGTGCTGATGGTTGCCGCCACCCTCGAGAACGCCTCGGCGGAAACCCTCAATCCGGGCAATCTGCAGATCGAGGGCCTGGTCGAGGGCGGGACCTGCAACCTGGTCCCCGGGGAATACGATCGGCCGGTGGTCCTGCCACCGGCCAAGGTCAGCGATTTCAGCGGCAGCGAATCGACGGGCCACCGCGACTTCGAAATCAGTGCCCTCTGCGATTCGGATATCACCAGCGTGACCTTCACCTTCGCCGGCACCCAGGTGCCGACAGACGGCGCCCGCTTCGCCAATACCGGCGATGCCCAAGGCGTCGGGCTGTGGCTGTACTCGCGGCTGGGCGGTGTGCAACGGACCATCCGTGCCGACGGCGGCGACAGCGCCCGCACCCTGTCGCCCAGCGGCGGCCAGGCGGTGCTGCCGTTGGGCGCGGCCTACTGGAAGACCGGCAGCGTGCGCGAAGGCACGCTGGTCAGCCAGGCCACCGTGGAAATCACCTACAACTGAAGGCGCCGGGCGGTCGCCTGCAAGCCCGCCAACAGCAGACGCTGATACAACTCTTCGCGCAGTCCCTGGGGCTGGTCCAGGCCCATGCGTTGCAGGTGCGCGGGGAACGCCGACGGCTCGGGGGCCTCCAGGGTCGCCTTGCCCAGCTCCAGCACTTCGCTGAGCTTGAAGTGGCGCTTGAGCCAGTTCAGCGCCCGCAACAGGTCACGCTCCTCGACGGTGAAATCACTGCCCAGCGGATACTCCACGAACAGCTGCGGATGGCGCTCACGCAGCGCTTCCAGGCGCTGTGGCGTGTTGTCGGCAAAGCGCGGGTCGAGACGGAAGTTCTGCGGCAGCTTGCCGGCCTTCTGCGCCTGTTCGATCAGCCCGGCCTGGAACCGTGAATCGCTGATGTTGAGCAGTGCCTCGATCACAACGGCATCGCTCTTGCCGCGCAGGTCGGCGATCCCGTACTCGGTCACCACGATATCGCGCAGGTGCCGGGGAATGGTGCAGTGGCCATACTCCCAGACGATATTGGAACTGGCCTCGCCACCGGCCTCGCGCCAGCTGCGCAGGATCAGCACCGAACGCGCATCCTGCAGCGCATGGCCCTGGGCGACGAAGTTGTACTGCCCGCCCACGCCGCTGAGCACCCGCCCGTCCTCGAGCTGGTCGGCCACCCCGGCACCGAGCAGGGTCATGGTGAAGGCACTGTTGATGAACCGCGCCTCCTGGCGCTGCAGACGCTTGAGCGCCTCGTTGCCATACAGCTCGTTGATGTAGCTGATGGCGGTCATGTTGAACTCGGCGAGCCGTTCCCGCGGCAACGCCCGCAGCCGCTGGTAGAAACTGTGTGGCCCGAGGAAGAAGCCACCGTGCACCACCACGCCTGCCGTGGCGTCGGGCTGCCCGGCGATGGCCCGGCGCTGCGCGTCGATATCGGCATGGACGCGACGCCGCACGATGCCCGCATCGGCCAGCACCAGCAGGCCATTGACGAACATCTCGCTGCAACCGTAAAGGCCGCTGGCAAAGGGTTCGATACCCCCTTCACGGGCGATCAGCGCCTGCCAGGGCCGTATGTCGAGGTCGTCCAACAGGGCACGATAGCCAGCGTTGTCGGCATGCCGGGACAACAACGCGGCGGTCAGCGCATCGCCCATCGAGCCGATGCCGATCTGCAGGGTTCCGCCATCGCGCACCAGGGTGCTGGCATGCAGGCCGATGAAATGGTCCTGGCAACCGACCGGCATGTTCGGCGTGGAAAACAGCGTGCTGCGCTCAGGTTCGTCGATCAGCAGGTCGAAAGCCGCACGGTCGATCTCCGAGTCGCCCGGCATGTAGGGCAATTGGGCATGTACCTGGCCCAGTAACAGGATGGTCTCGCCGGCGGCGCGGCGCCTGGCGATCATCGGCAGCAGGTCGAGGGTGATGTCCGGGTTGCAACTGAGGCTCAGGCGGCCCGGCTGCTGCTCGTCAGCGGCGACCAGCTGGGCCACCAGGTTGAGGCCGGCGGCGTTGATGTCCCGGGCGGCATGGCTGTAGTTGCTGCTGACGTAGTCCTGCTGGGCGGCGGTACTGTGGAGCAGGCTGCCGGGCTGGAGGAAGAACTGTTCGATACGGATATTGGCCGGCAGGCGGTCACGCCGCAGGTCGTCGAGAAAATCCAGTTCCGGGTAGTCGCCGAAGACCCGCTCGACGAAGGGTTCGAGAAAACGCCGCTGCAAACCCTCACCGAGGGGTGGCCGGCCCAGGCTCAGCGCGGTGTAGATCGTCAGTTGCCGCTGCGGCAACCGGCTGACCCGCCGGTACAACGCATTGACGAAACGATTGGGTTTGCCCAGCCCCAGCGGCAGGCCCATGTGGATATGCGTGGGCAACCGCGCCAGCACTTCGTCGACCGCCCGCTCGATGGAACACGTCAGCGTCATCCGACCTTCCTCGCTTGTACCTGAATGGAGGTTGGACCGGGCTTGCCGGGGCTTTGCTGCACAGGCCAATCGAAAATTCTGAAAGGCAGGTACGAAAAAGCCGCTCGAAAGCGGCTTTCCCGGGAAGATCCGTTGGCTTACAGGCCGGACATCTTCTTGATCGCACCCTTGAGTTCGTCGTCCGAGCAATCGGCACAGGTGCCTTTTGGCGGCATCGAGTTGATGCCGGTGATGGCCTTGGCGAGGATGCCGTCGAGGCCGCCCTGGTGATCGGCACGTTCCTTCCAGGCTGCGGTGTCGCCGATTTTCGGCGCGCCCAGCAGGCCGGAGCCGTGGCAAGCGTTGCAATGCTTGGCGATCACTTCGTCAGGGGTCTTGGCGCCGCCACCACCGCCCGCCGATGCCGCGACCTCCATCCCCTTGCATTCCTGACCTTGAACACAGACCTGGCCGACCGGCTCCAGGCGCTTGGCGATCTCGTCGTTCGTCGTAGCTTGAGCGCTGACAGCCCATAGGGCCAATACGGTTGCTGGTGCAGCCAGCATTTTCATAATTAGGTTCACGCGTTCACCCTCAATGGTGGCTAATCACGCCGCGACCACGGTTTCGCGGGCGGGCGTGAGTATAGCGGTAAGACCGCTGCTGCGAAACAACCCCTGTAGTTGCAAGGGTATTGCCCACAACGCGGGTCCGTACTGCCGGGCGCCCTGAATCCCTGAGCTGGCGCCCCGGGCCGTCAGAAGTTGGCCGGTGTCGCTGCGCTGATTAGTCGCGCCGGGGTGTCGAACGGGTTACGGAAGCGATGCGGCTTGGTACTTTCAAAATAGTAGCTGTCGCCCGCTTCGAGGACGAATGTTTCCAGACCGACCACCAGTTCCAGCCGACCTTCGAGCAGGATGCCGGTCTCTTCGCCTTCGTGGGTCAGCATTTCCTCGCCGGTGTCGGCACCGGGCGGGTAGATTTCGTTGAGAAAGGCGATGGCGCGACTCGGATGGGCGCGGCCGACCAGCTTCATGGTCACGGCGCCGTCGGAGATATCGATCAGCTCATGGGCCTTGTAGACGATCTGCGTCGGCGTTTCCTGGAGGATCTCTTCGGAAAAGAACTCGACCATCGACATGGGAATGCCGCCAAGCACCTTGCGCAACGAACTGATCGAGGGACTGACGCTGTTCTTCTCGATCATCGAAATGGTGCTATTGGTGACGCCCGCACGCTTGGCGAGTTCACGCTGAGACAGACCTTTCATTTTGCGGATGGATTGCAGTCGTTCACCGACGTCCAATGCGGCAGCCCCCCAGGCATTCAGGCGATGTTGTAATTGAGCGATATCATGGCATAGCGTTCAGTATTTACAACACTTGGACCCGAATCCGCCTGGGCAAACGCCCCAACGGTCGTGCCGGCTACCCGCTATTGCCCGGTGTAGAGCCTCGGGACCCGGCGCAGGTTGCAGAAGATCTGGTACGGAATGGTTTCGGCTCGGGCCGCCACCTCGCTGGCCAGGATGTTCCTGCCCCACAGCTCGACGGTCGAACCCAGGCCGGCCTGGGGGATATCCGTGAGGTCGACGCAGAGCATGTCCATCGACACCCGGCCGAGCAACTGGCTGCGCTGGCCGGCCACCAGCACCGGCGTACCGGTCGGGGCATGGCGTGGATAACCGTCGGCATAGCCCATGGCGACCACCCCGAGGCGCATCGGCCCGGGCGTGACGAACCGGCCGCCATAGCCCACCGGCTCGCCGGCCGGCAGTTCGCGCACGCTGATGATTTTCGATTCGAGGGTCATGACCGGCTGCATCCGCGAGGCGACCGGGTGCTCGGCGTCGAACGGGCTGGCACCGTACAGCAGGATGCCGGGGCGCACCCAGTCGCTGGGAATCCGCGGCCAGCCGAGCACCGCCGGCGAGTTGCGCAGGCTGACTTCGGCGGCCAGGCCCTGGCGTGCCGCCTCGAACACCGCGACCTGCTCCTCGCTGCGCGGGCTGTCCAGCTCGTCGGCCCGGGCGAAGTGGCTCATCAGCACGATCTTCGCCACCTTGCCGGTCGCCAGCAGGCGCCGGTAGGCCGGCTGGTAGTCGTCCGGGTGCAGGCCGACCCGGTGCATCCCGGTGTCCAGCTTCAGCCAGACGGTGATCGGCGCGGCGATGGCCGCCAGCTCGATCGCTTCCAACTGCCACAGCGAATGCACCACGCACCAGAGATCGTGCGCGACGATCAACGCCAGTTCGTCGGCCTCGAAGAAGCCTTCGAGCAACAGGATCGGCCCGCGGATGCCTGCGGCCCGCAGCTCCAGCGCTTCTTCGATGCAGGCCACGGCAAAACCGTCGGCCTCGGCTTCCAGGGCCTGGGCGCACTGTACCGCGCCATGCCCATAGGCGTCGGCCTTGATCACCGCGAGGGCACGGGCCCCCGCTACTTCGCGGGCCAGCCGGTAGTTGTGGCGCAGGGCTTGGAGGTCGATCAGGGCACGGGCAGGACGCATGGTGGCAAACTTCTAGACAGTCGATGGGTAATAAAAAACCGGCATGACAAATGGAGGGCCACAGGTCATGCCGGGAGAGGGATCTTGCTTAAGGCAGGGCGGCGACGACCGACAGCTCCACGAGGATTTCCGGTTCGCAGAGCTTGGCCTCGACCGTGGCGCGGGCCGGGGCGACGCCCTTGGGCAGCCACTTGTCCCAGACCGCGTTCATGCCGGCGAAGTCGGCATCGATGTCCTTCAGGTAAATGGTCACCGACAGCAGACGGGTCTTGTCGGTACCGGCCAGATCCAGCAGACGCTCGATGTTGGCGAGGGTCTCGCGGGTCTGTTTTTCGATGTCGCCACTCAGGTCGTCACCCACCTGCCCGGCCAGATACACGGTACCGCCGTGAACGACGATCTGGCTCATGCGCTCATTGGTGAGCTGGCGCTGGATTGCCATGTCTTGCAGTCTCCTGGTGATTGCCATAACGGGAAATATCGAGGCCTTCGGCACTGATCTGCGGCTTTTTCTTCGCCATCAGGTCAGCCAGCAGGCGACCTGAACCGCAGGCCATGGTCCAGCCGAGCGTACCGTGGCCGGTGTTCAGGAACAGGTTGCGCAGCGGCGTGGCGCCCACGATCGGGGTGCCGTCGGGGGTGGTCGGACGCAGGCCGGTCCAGAAACTGGCCGCCTGCAGGTCACCGCCCTGAGGATAAAGATCGTTGACGATCATCTCCAGTGTTTCGCGCCGACGCGGGTTCAGCGACAGGTCGAAACCGGCGATTTCCGCCATGCCGCCGACGCGGATGCGGTTGTCGAAACGGGTGATCGCGACCTTGTAGGTCTCGTCGAGAATGGTCGAGGTCGGCGCCATCGCCGGGTTGGTGATCGGCACGGTCAGCGAGTAACCCTTGAGCGGGTAGACCGGCGCCTTGATCCCCAGCGGCTTGAGCAGTTGCGGCGAGTAGCTGCCCAGGGCCAGCACGTAGCGGTCGGCGGTTTCCAGCTTGCCATCGATCCACACGCCGTTGACGCGGTCGCCGGCGTGGTCCAGGCGCTGGATGTCCTGGCCGAAGCGGAATTCCACCCCCAGCTTGACGGCCATTTCGGCCAGGCGGGTAGTGAACATCTGGCAGTCACCGGTCTGGTCGTTCGGCAGGCGCAGGGCACCGGCGAGGATATCGGTGACACTCGCCAGGGCCGGCTCGACGCGGGCAATGCCGGCACGGTCGAGCAGTTCGAACGGCACGCCGGACTCCTTGAGCACGGCGATGTCCTTCGACGCGCCATCCAGTTGCGCCTGGGTGCGGAACAATTGGGTAGTCCCCAGGCTGCGGCCTTCGTAGGCGATGCCGGTTTCGGCGCGCAGTTCGTCGAGGCAGTCGCGGCTGTACTCGGACAGGCGAACCATGCGCTCCTTGTTCACCGCATAGCGGCTGGCGGTGCAGTTGCGCAGCATCTGTGCCATCCACAGGTACTGGTCGATATCGGCAGTGGCCTTGATCGCCAGCGGCGCGTGACGCTGCAGCAGCCACTTGATGGCTTTCAGCGGCACGCCCGGGGCAGCCCACGGCGAGGCATAACCGGGCGAGACCTGGCCGGCGTTGGCGAAACTGGTCTCCATCGCGACGGCCGGCTGGCGGTCGACCACCACCACCTCGAAGCCGGCCCGGGCCAGATAATAAGCGCTGGCGGTTCCGATGACGCCACTACCCAAGACCAGAACTCGCATGTTTATGCCCCTCAATGGCGGCCAGCCGCCGATGTTTATTGTTCAAAGCAGAGATGCGCGCAGTGTAAAAAACAACAGCCAGTGCTTTTCACTATATAAGTGCCTATATTTGGCGAGAATTCTCGGCAATATGGCTTTTTACGGAGGCGCATCCCCTATGCGGACCAATCACCAGAGCAAACGCGAGCTGGACAAGATCGACCGCAACATCCTGCGGATCCTTCAGACAGACGCACGTATTTCATTCACCGAACTGGGCGAGAAGGTCGGCCTGTCGACCACCCCCTGCACGGAGCGGGTACGCCGGCTGGAGCGCGAAGGGATCATCATGAGCTACAACGCCCGGCTCAATCCGCAGCACCTGAAGGGCAGCCTGCTGGTGTTCGTCGAGATCAGCCTCGACTACAAGTCCGGCGATACCTTCGAGGAGTTCCGCCGTGCGGTGCTCAAGCTGCCGCATGTGCTGGAATGCCACCTGGTGTCGGGCGACTTCGATTACCTGGTCAAGGCGCGGATTTCCGAGATGGCGTCCTACCGCAAGCTGCTGGGCGACATCCTGCTCAAGCTGCCCCACGTACGCGAATCGAAGAGCTATATCGTGATGGAGGAAGTGAAGGAGAGCCTGAACCTGCCGATCCCGGACTGAATCTGGCGACACACCGATCGCCTGGCGAGACTAGACTGTGTACGAAATTGTTTGAAACGCAGGTTAGGCAAGGCAAAAACCGGCGAGGAAGCGCAGTTGACTGGTTGTCAATGAGCATTCCGAGCCGGTTTTTAACGCCGCATAACCAAGTTTCAAGCGATTTCGTACATAGCCTAGACCAGCACCTGCCGGGTGCTGGCGATGTACTCATGAACCTGTTTCTCGATCCGCGGGTGAATCATCTCCACCGGTCGCCGGCCATTGGGGCATGGCAGGCTTGGCGTGGTGCCGAACAGCCGGCAGATCAACGGCCGCTCGTCATACACCGTGCAGCCATTCGGCCCCAGGTGCACGCAATTGAGTTCGTTCAGTGCCGCTTCCTGCTCGGCAGCGGTCTTGCGGGGCAGGCGGGCCATTTCCTCCGAGGAGGTGGTCACCGGCCCACAGCAGTCATGACAGCCCGGCACACATTCGAAGGACGGGATCTGCTGCCGCAGAAAGCGGATTTTCTGGCTGTTGCAGCTCATCGAGGCCTTACAAAATACCGGGAAAGACCTGGATTCTGCCTGAAAAGGCCCATCCCAGACAGCACCTCCTCTAGCCATGCAGGCCATCAAGTTGCCCGTGCGAGGGGCGGCGGCTTATCCTCCGTCAAATTTTCCAAACACGATCATCAGGACCACGCACATGAACGCCCCTGCCCGGCATACCGCTTCCTACTACGCCGCCAGCAGCCACCCGCAACCGGAATATCCACCGTTGCAGGGCGAGGTGCAGGCCGACGTCTGCGTGGTGGGCGGCGGTTTCTCCGGGCTCAATACCGCCATCGAACTGGCCGAACGCGGCCTCGCCGTGGTCCTGCTGGAAGCCCGCAGGATCGGCTGGGGCGCCAGCGGGCGCAACGGCGGGCAACTGATCCGCGGCGTCGGCCATGGCCTGGAGCAGTTCGCCCCGGTCATCGGCCAGGACGGTGTGCACCGCCTGAAACTGCTGGGACTGGAGGCGGTGGAAATCGTCCGCCAGCGCATCGAGCGGTTCCGGATCGACTGCGACCTGACCTGGGGCTACTGCGACCTGGCGAACAAGCCCCGTGAACTGGAAGGTTTCGCCGAGGACGCCGAAGAACTCCGGCAACTGGGCTACCGCCACGAAACCCGCCTGCTGCAGGCCCACGAAATGCACAGCGTGGTCGGCTCCGACCGCTACGTCGGTGGCCTGGTCGACATGGGCTCGGGGCACCTGCACCCGCTGAACCTGGCCCTCGGCGAAGCGGCGGCGGCCGAACAACTGGGCGTGAAGCTGTTCGAACAGTCCGCCGTCACCCGCATCGACTACGGCCCGCAGGTGCGGGTCCATACGGCACAGGGAGTGGTGCGCGCCACGACCCTGGTGCTGGCCTGCAACGCCTACATCAACGGGCTCAACGAGGAACTGGGCGGCAAGGTGCTGCCCGCCGGCAGCTACATCATCGCCACCGAGCCGTTGAGCGAGGAGCAGGCCCGCTCGGTGTTGCCGCAGAACATGGCGGTCTGCGACCAGCGGGTCGCGCTGGACTACTACCGGCTATCGGCCGACCGCCGCCTGCTGTTCGGCGGCGCCTGTCACTACTCCGGTCGCGACCCGCAGGATATCGCCGGCTACATGCGGCCCAAGATGCTCAAGGTATTCCCGCAACTGGCCGGGGTGAAGATCGACTACCACTGGGGCGGGATGATCGGCATCGGTGCCAACCGCCTGCCGCAGATCGGCCGCTTGCAGGCGCAGCCCAACGTCTATTACGCCCAGGCCTATGCCGGACATGGCCTCAACGCCACCCATCTGGCCGGTCGCTTGCTGGCCGAGGCCATCAGCGGCCAGCAACACGATGACTTCGACCTGTTCGCCCGGGTCCCGCATATCACCTTCCCGGGCGGCAGATACCTGCGTTCGCCGCTGCTGGCGCTGGGGATGCTCTGGCATCGCCTCAAGGAATTGCGCTAATCGGCCACTAGTCACGCCAGAAAGGTTTCAGCCCTTCGGCCAGGGCCTCGCTGCGGGTCAGGCCGATATCACGCAACTCGTCGGCCGTGAGTTCGAGCAGCACCTTGCGGGTACGCAGGCGATGCCAGAACAGGCCCATCCGACTCAACTCGGGAGCGCGCGGGGCAACGCAGGAAACCGCCCCCGCCCGCTCCTGCCCGGTCATCAGTTCCTGGTCACGCAAAACCAGACGCACATCGCTCAAGCCGTTCATTGCCATTGCTCCTTCGTTACTCGGTTGCCCTGAGTCGCAAGGATGGCCTTTGGCGCAAAACCATTACAGATTCAAACAACCTGTATTATTTCCATACAGATTTGGCGAAATCGCGACTGAATCCTGTATTTTCTGGCAATCTGTACCGGTATCCCGTTCGCATCCTGATCGAGCAGCCGCCATGAGCCTCTACGTCAACCTCGCCGAATTGCTGGGAACCCGCATAGAACAAGGCTTCTACCGTCCGGGCGACCGCCTGCCGTCTGTACGGGCGTTGAGCGTGGAGCATGGTGTCAGCCTGAGTACAGTGCAGCAGGCCTATCGGCTGCTGGAAGACAACGGACTGGCCCTGCCCAAGCCCAAGTCCGGTTATTTCGTGCCGGCCAGCCGGGAATTGCCGGCGTTACCGGTCGCCGGTCGCCCGGCACAGCGGCCGGTGGAAATCTCCCAGTGGGACCAGGTGCTGGACCTGATCCGCGCGGTGCCACGCAAGGACACCGTACAGTTGGGCCGCGGCATCCCCGACATCGGCAGCCCGACCATGAAGCCGCTGCTGCGCAGCCTGGCGCAGATCAGCCGTCGCCAGGACCTGCCAGGGCTGGCCTACGACAACATTTACGGCAACCTCGGCCTGCGCGAGCAGATCGCCCGGCTGCTGCTCGATTCCGGCTGCCACCTAGGCGCCCAGGACCTGGTGGTCACCACCGGCTGCCACGAGGCGCTGTCGGCCAGTATCCGTGCCACCTGCAACCATGGCGACATCGTCGCGGTGGACTCGCCCAGCTTCCATGGCGCCATGCAGACCCTCAAGGGCCTGGGCATGAAAGCCCTGGAGATTCCCACCGACCCGCTCACCGGCATCAGCCTCGACGCCCTCGAACTGGCCCTGGAACAGTGGCCGATCAAGGCCATACAGTTGACCCCCAACTGCAACAACCCGCTGGGCTACATCATGCCGGAGTCGCGCAAGCGGGCACTGTTGCAGCTGGCGCAGCGCTTCGACGTGGCGATCATCGAGGACGATGTGTATGGCGAACTGTCCTACACCTACCCGCGACCGCGGACCATCAAGTCGTTCGACGACGATGGCCGGGTGCTGCTCTGCAGTTCGTTCTCCAAGACCCTGGCCCCGGGCCTGCGGGTCGGCTGGGTCGCGCCCGGCCGCTACCTGGAACGCGTGCTGCACATGAAGTACATCAGTACCGGCGCCAGCGCCCCGCAACCGCAACTGGCGGTCGCCGACTTCCTGCGCAACGGCCATTTCGAGCCGCATTTGCGGCGGATGCGCACGCAATACCAGCGCAATCGCGACCTGATGCTCGATTGGGTCAGCCGCTACTTCCCCGCCGGTACCCGTGCCAGCCGGCCCCAGGGCAGCTTCATGCTGTGGGTCGAGCTGCCGGAGGGCTTCGACACCCTGCGGCTCAATCGCGCCCTGGCCGACCAGGGGGTCCAGGTCGCGGTGGGCAGCATCTTCTCGGCCTCGGGCAAGTACCGCAATTGCCTGCGGATGAACTACGCTGCCAAGCCAACGGCGCAGATCGAGGAGGCGGTCCGCAAGGTTGGCGCGACAGCGATCCGCCTGTTGAACGAAGATTCGTGCAGCGACGATTGACCTTTATCCGCCGGCCAGCGTCCATATCCCGACACTGGCCAGACTCGACCTGGGGCGACCGCGCTTGAAATCCTGCTTCCTGTTGCTCGCCCTGCTGCTGGGCGGATGTGCCTCGTTGGACGCGCCCCGGGTTCCCAGCCAGGCACTGCCGGCCGCGGACTCGGCCTTCGGTCGCGACCTCCAGGCCCAGGCCGCGCCCTACCAGGGGCGCTCGGGCTTCCGTCTGCTGCCCAACGGCGGCGAGGCCTTCAGGGCCCGCGCCGAGCTGATCCGCAACGCCCGGAGCAGCCTCGATCTGCAGTACTACATCGTCCATGACGGCCTGAGCACCCGGCTGCTGGTGGACGAACTGCTCAAGGCCGCCGACCGCGGCGTACGGGTGCGTATCCTGCTGGACGACACCACCAGCGACGGCCTCGACGACCTCATCGCCACCCTGGCCGCCCACCCGCATATCCAGATTCGCCTGTTCAACCCGCTGGACCTGGGCCGCAGCACCCTGGCCACACGCACCCTCGGCCGGCTGTTCAACCTCAACCTGCAGCACCGGCGCATGCACAACAAGCTGTGGCTGGCCGACAACAGCGCGGCCATCGTCGGCGGGCGCAACCTGGGCGACGAGTACTTCGGCGCACAACAGGACCTGAACTTCACCGACATCGACATGCTCAGCATCGGGCCGGTGGCCGAGCAGCTGGGCCACAGCTTCGACCAGTACTGGAACAGCGCCCTGAGCAAACCCATCGGCGAGTTCCTCTCGCGCCAGCCCACCGCCAGCGACCTGGCCGACACCCGCGAGCGCCTGCAGCGTTCCCTGGCCGACTGGCGCCAGCGCAATGCCGCGCTGTACCAGCGCCTGGCCGACTACCAGTACCACCCCCGGCTGGACACCTGGCGCCGCGAACTGATCTGGGCCTGGAACCAGGCGCTGTGGGATGCGCCGAGCAAGGTGCTGGCCCGGGACGAACCCGACCCGCGCCTGCTGCTGACCACCCAGCTGTCACCCGTGCTGAGCAGCGTGCACAGCGAGCTGATGATGATTTCCGCCTACTTCGTCCCCGGCCAGCCGGGGCTGGTGTACCTGACGGGGCGGGCCGACGCCGGGGTTTCGGTGAGCCTGCTGACCAACTCACTGGAGGCCACCGACGTGCCGGCCGTGCACGGCGGCTACGCACCCTATCGCAAGGCGTTGCTGGAACACGGGGTGAAACTCTTCGAACTGCGACGCCAGCCCGGCGCCCCTGGCGGCAGCGGTCCGCGCCTGTTCCACAGCGGTTCGTCCAAGGGCTCGGACTCCAGCCTGCACAGCAAGGCGATGATCTTCGACCGGCAGAAAGCCTTTATCGGCTCGTTCAATTTCGACCCGCGCTCAGTGCTGTGGAACACCGAGGTCGGGGTGCTGGTGGACAGCCCGCAACTGGCCGAGCACGTGCGCACCCTGGCCCTGCAGGGCATGGCCCCGGCGCTGAGCTACGAGCCGCGCCTGGAGGCCGGGCAACTGGTGTGGGTCACCGAAGACAACGGCCAGATCCATGTCCTGCATCGCGAACCCGGCAGCTGGTGGCGCCGGATCAACGCCTGGCTGACCAACCGCGTCGGCCTGGAGCGCATGCTCTAGACCGACAGGGGCTCGACCCGACCGAACGCCCCCTGGCGCAACACCAGCATCACCAGGCCAAGCGCCCCCGCCGCCATGAACAGCGGCAAGGCATGCCCGCTGATCCACTGGCTGCCCGCCCCTGCCGCCAGCGGCCCGAGCAGGCAACCGATACCCCACAACTGGGCCACGTGGGCGTTGGCACGAACCAGCGCGTCATCACGATAACGTTCGCCGATCAGAATCAGCGACAGCGTGAACAAGCCTCCCGCGCTAGCCCCGAACAGCACCCACAACGGCCAGATCAGCAGGGTGTCGATCAGCAGGGGCACCGCCAGGCTCGACAGCATCAGCACCACCGCGCAACCGACGAACATCGCCCGTCGCGAAATACGGTCGGCCAAGGCCCCGATGGGCAACTGCAGCAGCGCATCGCCGACCACCACGGTGCTGACCATCGCCAGGGCGATGTCCGCCGTGAAACCCTGGCGCAGGCAGTAAACCGGCAGCAGCGTCAGGATCATCGCCTCGAAGGCAGCGAACAGCGAAATGGCCCAGGCGATCGCCGGCAGGCCGCGACAGAAACCCAGCAGGTCGGCCAGGGTCACGCGCCCGGACTCCGCGCTCGGCGCTCCGGTACGCCCCAGCAACAGGAACGGCGAGGTCACCAGCAGCGCCACGCCGACCCAGAAGCCATAGTCACGCTCGGTGCCCACCGCCGCCAGCAGCAGCGGCCCGGCCAGTTGGCTCAAGGCGTAGCTGCTGCCGTAGAGCGCTACCAGGCGTCCGCGCCATTGCTCGACCACCAGCTGGTTGATCCAGCTTTCGCCGAGAATGAACACGATGGTCAGAATCACCCCGATCATCAGGCGCAGCACCAGCCATACCGGATAGCTGGGCAACAGCGCCAGCAGCCCGATGGAAAAGGCCCCGGCCCACAGACACGAGGCCATCAGCCGGGCAGTGCCCAGCCGCGCCGCCAGCCGACTGGACAGGCTGGCACCGACCAGCACGCCGATGGCCGGCATCGCCGCCATGACGCCGATGGCGAACGCGCCATAACCCCAGCTTTCCAGGCGCAACGACACCAGCGGCATGCTCACCCCCAGCGCCAGGCCGACGCTGAGCACCGAGGCCAGGACGGCGAAATAAGTCGCCCAACGCATTTCCACGCTCCTGTGGACAAGTTTTTGTCAAAGACGACGCAGCCGGGCCTCCTCGCGCAAAGCCCGGCTGCATCATGGATGCACCACATCCTTGGATCGCTCCCACGCTCCGAGTGGGAAAGCAGCCCGCGACACGACGCGTCCCAAGAGCGGACGCCGAGTGTCCGGGGAGGCATTCCCACGCCGGGCGTGGGAAAGATCGGTAGGAGACAGATGGCAATCGCCAGCAGGCCGGCCCCTACAGGCCAAGGCGCCCTGAAGAGGTTACAGCTTGATCCAGGTCGCCTTCAGTTCGGTGTACTTGTCGAACGCATGCAGCGACTTGTCGCGGCCATTACCCGACTGCTTGAAGCCACCGAACGGCGCGGTCATGTCGCCGCCATCGTACTGGTTGACCCATACGCTGCCGGCCCGCAGGGCCTTGGCGGTCAGGTGCGCCTTGGAGATGTTCGCGGTCCAGACGGCAGCGGCCAGGCCATACGGCGTGTCGTTGGCGATCTGGATGGCCTGCTCGACGGTATCGAAGGTGAGCACCGACAGCACCGGGCCAAAGATCTCTTCCTGGGCGATCTTCATCGCGTTGGTCACGCCGTCGAAAATCGTCGGTTCGACGTAGGTCCCGCCGGTTTCCTGCAGGGTACGCTTGCCACCGACCACCAGCTTGGCGCCGTCGGCATGCCCGGCGTCGATGTAGGACAGCACGGTATTCATCTGCTGGGTGTCCACCAGCGCCCCGACGTTGGTCTGCGGGTCCAGCGGGTTGCCCGGCTTCCAGGCCTTGAGGGCCTCGACCACCAGCGGCAGGAACGTGTCCTTGATCGAACGCTCGACCAGCAGGCGCGAGCCGGCGGTGCACACCTCGCCCTGGTTGAAGGCGATCGCACTGGCCGCGGCCTCGGCGGCGGCCTGCAGGTCCGGGGCATCGGCAAAGACGATGTTCGGGCTCTTGCCACCGGCCTCGAGCCAGACGCGCTTCATGTTCGACTCGCCGGAGTAGACCAGCAGTTGCTTGGCGATTCTGGTCGAACCCGTGAACACCAGGGTGTCGACATCCATGTGCAGGGCCAGGGCCTTGCCGACGGTGTGACCGTAGCCGGGCAGCACGTTCAGCACACCGGCCGGGATACCGGCCTCGACGGCCAGGGCGGCGATGCGGATGGCGGTCAGCGGGGATTTTTCCGAAGGCTTGAGGATCACCGAGTTACCGGTGGCCAGGGCCGGGCCGAGCTTCCAGCAGGCCATCAGCAGCGGGAAGTTCCACGGCACGATGGCGCCCACCACGCCGACCGGCTCGCGAGTCACCAGGCCCAGCTGGTCATGGGGCGTCGCGGCGACTTCGTCGTAGAGCTTGTCGATGGCCTCGCCGCTCCAGCTCAGTGCCTGGGCGGCGCCGGGTACGTCGATGAACAGCGAGTCGGTGATCGGCTTGCCCATGTCGAGGGTTTCGAGCAGGGCCAGCTCTTCGGCATTGGTTTTCAGCAACGCGGCGAAACGGATCATGGTCGCCTTGCGCTTGGCCGGGGCCAGGCGCGACCAGATCCCGGAATCGAAGGTGGCACGGGCATTTTCCACCGCACGCTGGGCGTCGGCGCTGTCGCAACTGGCAACCTGGGCCAGCAGCCGGCCATCGACCGGGCTGATGCACTCGAAGGTTTCGTTCGAAACGGCGGCGGTGTATTGGCCATTGATGTAGGCGCGGCCTTCAATCTTCAGCTCACGGGCGCGTTGTTCCCAGTCGGCACGAGTCAGGGTGGTCATGCAAGTGTCCTCCTCTTATTGAAATAGAAGCGCCACGCGCTCGCGCGCAAGCACCGTCGAGAATCCTGTTCGATGGCCCATTTTTTCGGCCCACGACACCCACCACCCTAAACCAGCGGCCCCTGAACTTTCAATATATTTGACAGCAGCTGGGCAAACGCCGTTGCCATGTTCATTTTAATAAACATAGACTCCAGACATTCGAGTACCCGCCCTGTCACTGCCGAGGAAAAGCAGCATGAACATCCAGGACATCGTCGATTTCAGCGAAGCCACCACCGCCCCCGAACGCTTCCGCCCGGCGCCGGAGAAGGTGCTCAAGGGCGATCCGGAGCAGACGATCTTCAATCACTACGACAGCCCTTGCGGGCAGATGAATGCCGGCGTCTGGGAAGGCGCGGTCGGCCAGTGGACCGTGAACTACACCGAACACGAATACTGCGAAATCGTCCAGGGCGTGTCGGTGTTGCGCGACAACGATGGCAACGCCAAGACCTTGCGCGCTGGCGACCGCTTCGTGATCCCGGCCGGCTTCAAGGGTACCTGGGAGGTGCTGGAGCACTGCCGCAAGATCTATGTGGTGTTCGAACAGAAAGCCTGATCAGGCGGCCACGCACCAGCTACGCAACTCCCCGGCGGCGCGCTGCGGATAGGGGATGTCGAGGCTGAGGTCGGCGCGCTCGACACGCAGCCGGCCATCGGCGGTTTTCTCCAGCTCGGTCGGGGCCAGCGCGAGGATCCAGTAGAGATCCTCGCGACCGCAGGCGGATGTCAGCTGGGTGGCAACCGTGGCCGCGTGGAGATCGATTCGGCCGTCGCCCAGGACGAAGCCGGCCCGCACCCCGACTTCGATGCTCCCCGGCTGCATGGCCAGGTGGTAGGAATCGCCCACCTCGAAACTGTCCGGCAGGGCCCGGTTCGGCACCAGCAGGCGCCCGCCCGCCGGGTCGTGGAAACGCTGCACGAAAGGCTCCAGGGCTTGCGCCGCCTGGTGGTTGGCAGCGGCGACAGCCTTGCGGATGCGCCGCTCCATGCGTTCATCGGCGGGCGCGACAACCGGCGCCACCGGTTCCAGCAGGATCGCCAGCGGTGTTTCGCCCCGAGCCACACGGGGCAACCAGTCCACGCCCTGGCGTTCGAGCAGGTAGCCAGCGAGATCCCCCAGCACATAGCTCTCCAGGTCAGGAGCCAGGTAGTCCTCCTGTGCCTGGCGGGTCAATGCCTCCAGCATCGACTCCGACCATTCGGACGAGCCGGGGCGCACTCCCCGGGCCAGCAGGCCAGCAACCGTCTCCACGTGGCGCGCACTGCCCTCGGAGCGGTCGACCTGGCGAAGACGTACCGCCTCCTCGGCATGTTCGTCCAGCCAGCGGCGATACCAGTAGCTGGCCCGAGCCAGCCCCTCGGGCTGCCCCCGGGCCGCCGCCAGCAACTGGCGAATGATCCGATTGCGCAGCAGCCTTGGCTCGGCGCTGGCGGGATAGGCGATGCTGCGCTGCGCCCCCGGCAGGCGTAGCCAGGCGGCTTCGACATGGAAGTGAAAGGCCTCGTGGGTCGCCAGAGCGAACAGCTCGGGCAACGCCTTCGGGTCCTGCAGCCGTTGTCGCTCACGCTCCGGCACCGTCTCACCCAGGCCGACGAAGATCGCCGGGCGCCCTTCCCAGGCAATCCGCCGATAGCGCTGGTACTCATGGCTGACACCCAGCGCCCTGACCTTCGCCATTTCCACCTCCTGCCCTTCGCGCATCCCCATCACAAAGGCCCGCCGCCCATCGCTGACCACCAACCGGATGTCGGCGAATATCCGGGTAGCGTGGTTGAACCCGGCCAGCGCCGGCCAGGCCGTCCGCGTCGCCTGGATCAGCCGTTGCACATAGGCTTCGGTGGTGATTTCGACAGCGGCCAGGGGGCCGCCGAGACCGCGACACTGGCTGCCGCCAGGAACACCAGCAGCAACAATAAAAACATCCTTGCGATAACCATGAACGTCCTCCCTGACTGTGTTTTCTGGTTGCCCAGGCAGTCTAGGAAAGGCAAAACGGAAAAAACGCAGGAAATGGCGGAGCGCTGCGCAGGAAAAGGCCGGAAAAAAGGCGAAAAAAAACCCCGAACCAGTCGGGGTTTTTTTCGAAAAACAAAATCAATTACTTGATTTTGCCTTCCTTGTAGATCACGTGCTTGCGAACAACCGGATCATATTTCTTGATCTCGATCTTGTCCGGAGTAGTGCGCTTGTTCTTGTCAGTCGTGTAGAAATGACCAGTACCGGCGCTCGAGATCAGACGAATCAATTCACGCATGATTTAGCTCCTTATACCTTGCCATCACGGCGCAGTTCGGCCAGCACGGCGTCGATGCCGCGCTTGTCGATGATACGCATGCCCTTGGCGGAAACGCGCAGGCGCACGAAACGCTTCTCCGACTCGACCCAGAAGCGGTGATGCTGCAGGTTCGGCAGGAAACGACGACGGGTTTTGTTGTTTGCGTGGGAAATGTTATTCCCAGTCACCGGACCCTTACCGGTAACTTGACAGACTCTAGACATGCCTCAGCCCTCTAAAACCACATGCCCAACCCGGCATGGGTTGGCCGCTTAATCTCTCAGTCATTTGGCGCCAGGCGCCGCGTTTCTTTAAGGGTCTTACCGGCTACACCTACAAGCGAAGGAACCGGGCCCCTAGAAAAGAGCGCTGCTTTATACCAGAAAGACTACGGTGCAACAACATCAAGTGCGATTAAAACCGTGTCGAGTGCCCGAAAACCTGGGTACGAGACCCCAATGCCGGGGCTCGGGACGAAAAATGCCGCTCGTCGCACAAAATTCGCCACACACGGCAGGAGTCCGCAAATCTCTTACGGACAAGAGCGCCGGATTCTACAGCAACCCAGGCCGGCCGAGTAAAAATGGGATAGTCAATTGCCGTCCGGGGTACTAGGGTAGAGGTTTTTCCAGACTGCACTCGCAGATGGGACAACGACCTGCAAAGGAAACTGAACATGCGCTTCGCTGCCCTGCCGCTATTGCTCGTCCCGTTTTTCGGCCCGCTGGCCCATGCCGCGACCTCGTTGAGCGTCTGCACCGAGGCCAGCCCCGAAGGCTTCGACGTCGTGCAGTACAACTCGCTGACCACCACCAACGCCTCGGCGGACGTGCTGATGAACCGCCTGGTGGACTTCGATGCCGCCAGCGGCAAGCTGGTACCGAGCCTGGCCGACAGCTGGACCGTCTCCGATGACGGCCTGACTTACGATTTCAAGTTGCATCCGGGCGTGAAGTTCCATCACACCGACTACTTCAAGCCGACCCGCGACCTGAGCGCGGCCGACGTGCGCTTCAGCTTCGAGCGCATGCTCGACCCGGCCAACCCCTGGCACAAGATTGCCCAGAGCGGCTTCCCCCACGCCCAGTCACTGCAACTGCCGGCGCTGA
This sequence comes from Pseudomonas sp. Tof1, assembly GCF_055390395.1. Taxonomy (NCBI): domain Bacteria; kingdom Pseudomonadati; phylum Pseudomonadota; class Gammaproteobacteria; order Pseudomonadales; family Pseudomonadaceae; genus Pseudomonas; species Pseudomonas sp. Tof1. Next base: position 6,791,198 of record NZ_AP024344.1, read on the forward strand.
TCAAGCGTGTCGAGGCCACCGATCCGCTGACCGTGCGCTTCACCCTCGATCACCCGGACTCGACCTTCCTCGCCGCCCTGAGCATGGGCTTCGCCTCCATCTACTCGGCGGAGTACGCCGACAAGCTGATGGCGGCCAACACCCCGGAAAAACTCAACAGCCAGCCGATCGGCACCGGCCCGTTCGTGTTCGGCCGCTTCCAGAAGGACGCCTCGATCCGCTACAGCGCCAACCCGGACTACTTCGCCGGCAAGCCGGCGGTCGACACCCTGGTGTTCGCGATCACCCCGGACGCCAACGTACGCCTGCAGAAACTCAAGCGCAACGAATGCCAGATCGCCCTCTCGCCCAAGCCCCTGGATGTCGGCTCGGCGAGCAAGGACCCGGCACTCAAGGTGGAGAAGACCGCTGCCTTCATGACCGCGTTCGTCGCCATCAACAGCCAGCACCCGCCATTGGACAAGCCTGAGGTGCGCCAGGCGATCAACCTGGCCTTCGACAAGACCAGCTACCTCAAGGCCGTCTTCGAAGATACCGCCGAAGCCGCCAACGGCCCGTATCCGCCCAACACCTGGAGCTACGCCAGGGACCTGCCCGGCTACGCCCACGACCCGGAGAAGGCCAAGGCGCTGCTGGCCAAGGCCGGGCTGAAGAACGGCTTCCAGACCACCCTCTGGACCCGGCCATCCGGCAGCCTGCTCAACCCGAACCCGAGCCTCGGTGCGCAACTGCTGCAGGCCGACCTCGCCGAAGTGGGCATCCAGGCGGAAATCCGCGTGATCGAATGGGGCGAACTGATCCGTCGCGCCAAGGCTGGCGAACATGACCTGCTGTTCATGGGCTGGGCCGGCGACAACGGCGACCCGGACAACTTCCTGACCCCGCAATTCTCCTGCGCCGCCGTGAAGTCCGGGACCAACTTCGCCCGCTACTGCGACGCCAACCTGGACAAGCTGATCAGCGCCGGGAAAACCACCAGCGAGCAGGGCGTGCGCAGCAAGCTCTACCAGCAGGCCCAGGCCCAGATCCAGCAGCAGGCACTCTGGCTGCCGCTGGCCCATCCGACCGCCTTCGCCCTGGTGCGCAAGGACGTCCACGGCTACCAGGTAAGCCCGTTCGGGCGCCAGGACTTCGCCAAGGTCAGCGTCAAGCCCTGATCCGCCTAGTGGCCTGTACGGTTAATTCGAATACTCAAATTCGGGTCCAGCAGCGCAGTCTGGCGAGGCCCTGGACCCGGAGTCGAGTGTGCGAATTAGCCACACAGGCCACTAGCGGCCCCGGAAACGGGGCCGTGCGCTACATCATCCCATGCTCCATCATCGAGAACGGCTCGCCATCGCCGATCACGAAATGATCGAGCACCCGCACGTCCACCAGTTCCAGTGCATCGCGCAGGCGGCCGGTCAGCAGCCGATCGGAGTGACTGGGCTCGGCCACCCCGACGGGTGGTTGTGACAGAGGATCAAGGCCGCCGCATTGTGCGCCAGCGCCCGCTTGACCACCTGCCGTGGATACACGCTGGCATTGTCGATGGTGCCGCGAAACAGCGCCTCGAAGGCCAACACCCGGTGCTTGGCATCCAGGAACAGGCAGCCGAACACTTCGTGGGCCTCATGGCGCAACATCGCCTTCAGGTAATCGCGTACCGCCCGCGGACTCTCCAGTACCGACTCGCGCCGCAGACGCTCGGCCAGATGCCGGCGGGCCATTTCCAGCACCGCCTGCAACTGGGCGAACTTCGCCGGCCCCAGGCCCAGCTCCAGGCTGAATTCCCGCTGGCCTGCCTCCAACAGACTACGCAAACTACCGAATTGCCCTAACAGATGCCGCGCCAGATCCACCGCGCTCTTGCCGCACACACCGGTGCGCAGGAAGATCGCCAGCAACTCGGCATCGGACAGACTGGCCGCTCCCAACTCCAGCAATTTCTCCCGCGGCCGCTCCGCCGCCGGCCAATCACGAATACTCATCACACCTCCCTGTGCCCCTGGGGCCCGCTGTTCCATGACGGGCGCTGTGTTATCGTAGTCCATCTTTTTCACCCCCGAACCGGCCTGGGGAGGCGTCCTCGGGGAAGTAATCACTGGACACTAAAAGGCAGGCCTATGCAGCGGCTGTATCGGAAACGCATCGTTCTCGGCGTCGGCGGCGGCATTGCCGCCTACAAAAGCGCCGAGCTGGTTCGCCGACTTCTCGACCAGGGCGCCGAAGTACGCGTGGTCATGACCCGTGGCGGCAGCGAATTCATCACCCCGCTGACCATGCAGGCGCTGTCCGGGCACCCGGTGCACCTGGACCTGCTCGATCCGGCGGCCGAAGCCGCCATGGGCCACATCGAACTGGCGAAATGGGCCGACCTGGTGCTGATCGCACCGGCCACCGCCGACCTGATCGCCCGCCTGGCCCAGGGTATCGCCGATGACCTGCTGACCACCCTGGTGCTCGCCACCGATGCCACCGTCGCCATCGCACCGGCCATGAACCAGGCCATGTGGCGCGACCCGGCGACCCAGGCCAACACCCATCTGCTGCAAAGCCGCGGCTTCAAGGTCTTCGGTCCGGCCGCCGGCAGTCAAGCCTGTGGCGACGTCGGCCTGGGCCGCATGCTCGAGGCCACCGACCTGGCCCAGCGCGCCGCCGACTGCTTCCAGCACCTGGCCCTGACCGGCCGGCATGTGCTGATCACCGCCGGCCCGACCCAGGAAAACATCGACCCGGTTCGCTACATCACCAATCACAGCTCCGGAAAAATGGGCTTCGCCCTGGCCGAGGCCGCGGTCGAAGCCGGCGCCCGGGTGACATTGATCACCGGCCCGGTGCACCTGCCTACACCGGATCGGGTCAGCCGTATCGATGTGGTCAGTGCCCGCGACATGCTCGCCGCCTGCGAGGCCGCGATTCCCTGTGACCTGTTCATCGCCTCCGCCGCGGTAGCGGACTACCGCCCGGAAGTCGTTGCCCCGCAAAAACTCAAGAAAGACCCTACGACCGGCGACGGCCTGCTGCTGCAGATGGTGCGCAACCCGGACATCCTGGCAACCATCGCCGGCCGCCCCGACCGCCCCTTCAGTGTCGGCTTCGCCGCCGAGACCGAGCACCTGCTCGACTACGCCGCGCGCAAGCTCAAGGACAAGAACCTCGACCTGATCGTCGCCAATGACGTGGCCAACCCCAGCATCGGCTTCAACAGCGAGGAGAACGCCTGCAGCGTGATCGACCGCGACCTGCAGGCCACCGTTTTCACCCAGACCAGCAAGGGCAAGATCGCCCGCCAGCTGATCTCTTTCATCGCTTCACGACTGAACCAGGTTTAATCCCCATGCACGCTTTGCAAGCCAAGATCCTCGACCCGCGCATCGGCAGCGAATTCCCCCTGCCGCAGTACGCCACGCCCGGCTCCGCCGGCCTCGACCTGCGCGCCATGCTGCAGCAGGACACCGTACTGGAACCGGGCCAGACCTTGCTGATTCCCACCGGCCTGTCGGTCTACATCGGTGACCCGGGCCTGGCCGCACTGATCCTGCCGCGCTCGGGCCTGGGCCACAAGCACGGTATCGTCCTCGGCAACCTGGTGGGCCTGATCGATTCGGACTACCAGGGCGAACTGATGGTCTCCTGCTGGAACCGCGGCCAAAGCGCCTTCACCATCGCCGTCGGCGAACGCATCGCCCAACTGGTACTGGTACCGGTGGTCCAGGCGCACTTCGAACTGGTCCAGGAGTTCGACGAAACCCAGCGCGGTGCTGGCGGTTTCGGGCATTCGGGCAGCCATTGACCTACGCTGATCCTGGCCGGTGCCGAGAAACTGGCCAGGATGATTCGCGCGGCAGTTCAGGATGAGTTTCGCGGAGGCGGTATTTGAAAGGCTTCAAGCGCAGTGCAAAGGCCGGCAACGGACCCGGACATCATGACCAGCCGTCTTCGAACGAGGCCGCCCATCCACTGCTGCCAGGCCTGAAAATCGCGCTCGGCGGCGTGCTTCTGGCGGCCGCACTGCTCTGGTTCGGCGTACTGGCCCCCACCCATCAGTTCTTTCGCTCGCAAATGGCGCAATCGGCCGGTAGCACGGCTGCGTCCAGGCTGAGCCAGGTCACCAACGACCTGATCGCCGAGACCGACGCCGCCGCGCTCAACCCTGCCCTGCTCAAGGCCCTGCAAAACCCGGACGGCAATGCCGTGAAAGCGGCGGAAAACAGCCTGCGCTACCTGCCCGGCCTGGTGGATGCGCAACTGAACCTGCGCGACGCCGCCCAGCCTCTCACCGATCGTGCGGCACCGCTCAATTTCTCGGCACTGGACCTGATCCGGCGCGCCGAGCGTGGCGTCAAACCCCCACCGGAAGCCTACAAGGTCGGCCAGCGCTGGCTGGTCTACAGCGTCGCGGCGCTGCACGAGACAACGGACGCGCCAGTGGCCGGCACCCTGCTGCTGGTCTTCGACCTGCAACGGCTGCTGCAACCCCTGGGCTATTGGCAAGAGAACATCGGCTCGCTGCACCTGACCCAGAGCATTCTCGGCAGCCCGGAGCAGGTGCTCGATCAGCGCGGCATCGGCGCCTCGACCGAAAGCTACCCACTCGGCACCGGCAATGGCAACTGGACACTGAAGTTCGTCCCGGGAACGGCCTTCCAGTTCGGCTATCCGCTCCAGGTCTACGGCTTCCTGCTGCTGGCCATCGCGCTGGCGCTCGGCAGCGCCGCACTGGCGATCCGGCTGACCCACCGGCGCCTGCAACAGCGTCTCGACGACGATGCCCGACAGCTGGAACAACTGCTTCACGAACTCTCCAGCGGAAAAGCCGTCAAAGCCTTCAGTTTGAGCCTGCCGGCCCTGAATGGACTGGCGCAGGAACTGGCGCGCTTCTCCCAGCGCAACGCCCAGCCTGTCGCCACCACGGACCACACCGGCATTGACCCGGGCCAGACGACCAGCAGTGCCCCGGAGCCGATCCAGCCCGTCACCCACGGTGCCAACTGGACCGATCCGCTATTCCAAGGTGTCGACATCCTTGATATCGACATTCTCGACGAAAACCAGGACTTCCTGAGAACGGAGCACCCTCAACCCATGAACAGCACCGTACCGACCTTTCCAGACAGCATCTTCCGCGCCTACGACATCCGCGGCACCGTCCCGGAAACCCTGAACGGCGAGACCGCCTACTGGATCGGCCGCGCCATCGGCTCCCAGAGCCTGGCCCAGGGCGAACCGAATGTCTCGGTCGGCCGCGACGGCCGCCTGTCCGGCCCGGAACTGGTCCAGCAACTGATCCAGGGCCTGCATGACAGCGGCTGCCACGTCAGCGACGTCGGCCTGGTGCCGACCCCGGCCCTGTACTACGCGGCCAACGTGCTGGCGGGCAAGTCCGGGGTGATGCTGACCGGCAGCCACAACCCGTCGAACTACAACGGCTTCAAGATCATCATCGCCGGCGACACCCTGGCCAACGAACAGATCCAGGCCCTGCACACCCGCCTCAAGACCAACGACCTGAGCAGCGGCAAGGGCAGCATCGAGAAGGTCGAGATCCTCGACCGCTATTTCAGCCAGATCCGCGAGGACATCGTCCTGGCGAAAAAACTCAAGGTGGTGGTCGACTGCGGCAACGGCGCCGCCGGCGTGATCGCGCCCCGGTTGATTGAAGCGCTGGGCTGCGAGGTGATCCCGCTGTTCTGCGAAGTCGACGGCAACTTCCCGAACCACCACCCGGACCCGGGCAAGCCGGAAAACCTCGAGGACCTGATCGCCAAGGTCAAGGAAACCAACGCCGACGTGGGCCTGGCCTTCGATGGCGACGGCGACCGCGTGGGCGTGGTGACCAACACCGGCAGCATCGTGTTTCCCGACCGCCTGCTGATGCTGTTCGCCAAGGACGTGGTGTCACGCAACCCTGGCGCGGATATCATCTTCGACGTCAAATGCACCCGCCGCCTGACCCCGCTGATCCAGGAATATGGCGGTCGCCCGGTCATGTGGAAAACCGGTCATTCGTTGATCAAGAAGAAAATGAAGCAGAGCGGTGCCCTGCTCGCCGGCGAGATGAGCGGCCATATCTTCTTCAAGGAACGCTGGTTCGGTTTCGACGACGGCATCTACAGCGCGGCACGCCTGCTGGAGATCCTCAGCCAGGAGAAATCCAGCGCCGAGGAGCTGTTCGCGACCTTCCCGAACGATATTTCCACGCCGGAGATCAACATTAATGTGACCGACGAGGGCAAATTCAGCATCATTGAAGCCCTGCACGACGCACAATGGGGCGATGCCAACCTGACCACCATCGACGGGGTCCGGGTCGACTACCCCAAAGGCTGGGGCCTGGTTCGCGCGTCCAACACCACACCGGTGCTGGTACTGCGCTTCGAGGCCGATACCGAGGACGAGCTGCAGCGTATCAAGGACGTGTTCCACGCCCAGCTCAAACGTGTTGCACCCGATCTCCAATTACCGTTCTGACATCCGGGCGGTGTAGAACACCGCCTGACCACTTGTTTCACCGGAGCCCTGAATGACCCTCGAACGCGAAGCCGCTGCCAACACCGCCAAGGTTCTTTCCGAAGCATTGCCCTACATCCGCCGATACGTCGGCAAGACGCTGGTGATCAAGTACGGCGGCAACGCTATGGAAAGCGAAGAGCTCAAGACCGGCTTCGCCCGCGATATCGTGCTGATGAAGGCCGTGGGCATCAACCCGGTAGTCGTGCACGGCGGTGGCCCGCAGATCGGCGACCTGCTCAAGCGCCTGTCCATCGAAAGCCATTTCGTCGACGGCATGCGCGTCACCGATGCGCAGACCATGGACGTGGTGGAAATGGTCCTCGGCGGCCAGGTGAACAAGAGCATCGTCAACCTGATCAACCGCCACGGCGGCAGCGCCATCGGCCTGACCGGCAAGGACGCGGAACTGATCCGGGCGAAGAAACTCACCGTCACCCGCCAGACCCCGGAGATGACCGCACCGGAAATCATCGACTACGGCCAGGTGGGTGAAGTGGTCGGGATCAACACCGACCTGCTGAACCTGCTGGTCAAGGGCGATTTCATTCCGGTGATCGCGCCGATCGGCGTCGGCGCCAACGGTGAGTCCTACAACATCAACGCCGACCTGGTGGCCGGCAAGATCGCCGAGGCGCTGAAGGCCGAGAAGCTGATGCTGCTGACCAACATCGCCGGCCTGCTGGACAAGGAAGGCAAGGTCCTGACCGGCCTGAGCACCGACCAGGTCAACGCACTGATCGCCGACGGCACCATCTACGGTGGCATGCTGCCGAAGATCCAGTGTGCACTGGAAGCGGTCCAGGGCGGCGTGGGCAGCTCGCTGATCATCGACGGCCGGGTACCGAATGCGGTGCTGCTGGAGATCTTCACCGACACCGGCATGGGCACCCTGATCAGCAACCGCAAGCGTCACTGATCCGGACACCCCTGATGAAAAAGCCCCGCTCCGGGAAACCGGGCGGGGCTTTTTCATGACCGAGATCTCAGCGCAACAACTGCTCGACCCGCGCCCGATCCGCGGCGAAGTCCTGCTGAACCCGGACCCGCGCCGCCTGATACCTGGCGATATCGGCCTTCATCCGCACCTGCTCGTCGCGCAGGCCGCCGAGCTGCGCCAGCAACTCGGGAGCAACCTCCTTGCCGGCACGCTCCTGCTCCGCCGCCTGGCCCTGCAGGCCCGCCTGCTGGGCCAGCAGCGCCTGGAGGTTGTTCTGCACGTTGGCAATCAGCGCATCCAGCTCGGCCAGCCTGCGGGCCTGGGCCTTGTCGACGTCCTCGACACTGGAATAGCGCTGCAGCAACTGGGCATTGGCATCCGCCTGGGCCTTCTCGGCCTGCTTGCGCTGCTGCTGTTCGGGCGTGAGCGCCGGAGCCACGGTCTGCACCACCCGGCCCTGCTGGTTCAGCACCTGGTAGCCCTTGCCGACGTACTCCGGCGGCACACCCTGGCGGTCCAGCACGGTGACGCCCTTGTCATCAACATACCGATAGAACAGCACCTCGTCCGCCTGTACGGCGAACGGGGCGCCAAGCGCCAGGGCCAGAAACAGGCAGACCGGGCGCAAGGGGAATCAGATCCCGTACTGCGCGCGGTAGGCCTCCACCGCGGGCAGGTGCTGCTTGAGCTGCTCGTCACCGGCGAGGAATTCCAGCACCTGGTTCAGCGAGACGATGCTCACCACCGGGATACCGAAATCGCGCTCGACTTCCTGGATCGCCGACAACTCGCCGTTGCCACGCTCCTGGCGATTCAGTGCGATCAGCACGCCCGCGGCCTTCGCGCCGTCCTGGGACTCGATGATCTGCATCACCTCACGGATCGCGGTGCCGGCGGTGATCACGTCGTCGATGATCAGCACATTGCCGGTCAGTGGCGCGCCCACCAGGCTGCCGCCTTCGCCATGGGCCTTGGCTTCCTTGCGGTTGAAGCACCAGGGCAGGTCGCGCTGGTGATGCTCGGCCAGGGCCACGGCGGTCGCGGCCGCCAGCGGGATACCCTTGTAGGCCGGGCCGAACAGTACGTCGAAGGGAATGCCGCTGTCGACGATCGCCGCGGCATAGAAACGCCCCAGCTGGGCCAGCGCGGAACCTGAGTTGAACAGGCCGGCATTGAAGAAGTACGGGCTGGTACGCCCCGACTTCAGGGTGAACTCACCGAAGCGCAAAACCCCGCGATCGATGGCAAAACGGATGAAATCGCGCTGATACGCCTGCATGAAAAAACCCCAAATACCACGAATTTAGCTAATTAGGTAGACCTCGGGTATCATACACGCACGTGATTTTTGGGGCCATTTATGCGGATCATCAGTGTGAACGTCAATGGTATTCAGGCTGCAGTCGAGCGCGGTTTGCTCAGTTGGCTGCAAGCCCAGAATGCCGACGTCATCTGCCTGCAGGACACCCGCGCCTCCGCCTTTGAACTGGATGATCCAGCCTTCCAACTGGATGGCTACTTCCTTTATGCCTGCGATGCCGAAGTCCCCGCCCAGGGTGGCGTGGCTCTGTACTCGCGGTTGCAACCGAAGGCCGTCATCAGCGGTCTCGGTTTCGAGACGGCGGACCGCTACGGGCGCTACCTGCAAGCCGATTTCGACAAGGTCAGCATCGCGACCTTGCTGCTTCCATCAGGGCAGAACGGCGATGAAGACTTGAACCAGAAGTTCAAGCTCATGGACGACTTCGCCCGCTATCTGGACAAGCAGCGGCGCAAACGTCGTGAATACATCTATTGCGGCTCGCTGTACGTGGCGCAACAGAAGCTCGACATCAAGAACTGGCGCGACAGCCAGCAGTCTCCGGGCTTCCTGGCTCCGGAACGGGCCTGGATGGACGAAATTCTCGGCAACATGGGCTATGTCGACGCCCTGCGCGAAGTCAGCCGTGAAGGTGACCAGTACAGCTGGTGGCCGGATAACGAACAAGCCGAGATGCTCAACCTCGGCTGGCGTTTCGACTACCAGATCCTGACGCCGGGTCTGCGTCGCTCCGTGCGCAGCGCCCGCCTGCCACGCCAGCCGCGCTTCTCGCAGCACGCGCCGCTGATCGTGGACTACGACTGGACGCTGACCATCTGAGCCAGTGAGACAGGGTCCCGGCGGGAACCTGGACAGCGCCCACAAAAAAGCCGACATCCTGTCGGCTTTTTTGCATCTGCTCGTGCCGGTCAGTCAGCCAGGGCGGCGTTCTGCAATTCGAAAATCTCGCCCATGCCCTTCTTCGCCAGCTCCAGCATCGCATTCAGCTCTTCAGGCTGGAACGGCGCACCTTCGGCGGTGCCCTGCACTTCGATGAAACCGCCCGTGCTGGTCATCACCACGTTCAGGTCGGTTTCGGCAGCGGAGTCTTCCAGGTAGTCCAGGTCCAGCACCGGTTCGCCCTGGTACATGCCCACCGACACGGCGGCGATCATCTGCTTGAGCGGGTTACCGGCCTTGAGGCCACCGCGCTTCTTGATCACCTTCAGCGCGTCGGCCAGCGCCACCATGGAGCCGGTGATCGACGCCGTGCGGGTGCCGCCATCGGCCTGGATCACATCGCAGTCGACATACAGGGTGATGTCGCCGAGCTTGGACATGTCCAGCGCTGCGCGCAGCGAACGCCCGATCAGACGCTGGATCTCCAGGGTCCGGCCACCTTGCTTGCCACGGCTGGCTTCGCGCTGGGTGCGCTCACCGGTCGCCCGCGGCAACATGCCGTACTCGGCGGTCAGCCAGCCCTGGCCCTGCCCCTTGAGGAAGCGCGGCACCCCATTCTCGACACTGACCGTGCAGATCACTTTGGTGTCGCCGAACTCGACCAGTACAGATCCCTCGGCGTGTTTGGTGTAGTTGCGGGTGATGCGGATCGAGCGAAGCTGATCGGCGGCGCGACCACTTGGACGTTTCATCTGGGAATACCTGTACAGGGACGGAAATCTACCCGGCATTATAGAGGTCATGGCCGGCGCTGGGCACTTCTAAAAATCCAACAGCATACTTCCGGCTTCTACAACCCAACCACAGGGCAGGAGACCTTCGTCCTGCCCGCCACACTGCGCTACAATCCTGCGCCTTTGCTGCCAGTCGGCTTCAATCTACCCATCAGGCCCGCCCGACAACGTCGGCAGGCCCGAACAGCGAGGTACTTCCATGGTCCATAGCATGACCGCCTTCGCCCGTGTCGAAAGTGCCGGAACCCGGGGCACCCTGAGCTGGGAGCTGCGCTCGGTCAACAGCCGCTACCTGGAACCGCACCTGCGCCTGCCGGAATCGTTCCGCGACCTCGAGGGCGCCGTGCGCGAAGCCCTGCGCCAGGGCCTGTCCCGCGGCAAGCTGGAATGCACCCTACGCTACACCGAGGAAACCGGCGGCCAGCCGCTGCAGATCGACCGCGAGCGCGCCACGCAACTGATCGCCGCCGCCGAGACCGTCGCCAGCCTGATCAAGCAGCCGGCTGCCCTGAACCCGCTGGAAGTCCTGGCCTGGCCCGGCGTGCTGGTGGCCGACGCCAGCGACCCGCAGGCCCTGAACAACCAGGCCCTGACCCTGTTCGCCGATGGTTTGAAAGAACTCAGGAAAGGACGCGAGCGCGAAGGTGCGGAGCTGGCCCGCCTGATCAACGAGCGCCTGGCCGCGATCGAGGAAGATGTCGCCACCCTGCGCGAGCAGGTGCCGCAGATGCTCGCCAGCCAGCGCCAGAAGATTCTCGACCGCTTCGCCGACATGCAGGCCGAACTGGACCCGCTGCGCCTGGAACAGGAAATGGTCCTGCTGGCGCAGAAGAGCGACGTCGCCGAAGAGCTCGACCGCCTGAGCACCCACATCATCGAAGTACGCCGGGTGCTCAAGTCCGGCGGTGCCGCCGGAAGGCGCCTGGACTTCCTGATGCAGGAGCTCAACCGCGAAGCCAACACCCTGGGCTCCAAGGCCTTCGACCCGCGCAGCACCGCCGCCGCGGTCAACCTCAAGGTGTTGATCGAACAGATGCGCGAACAAGTACAGAATATCGAGTAAGGCTACCCCGACATGACCCAAAGCACTGGCACCCTCTACATCATTTCCGCACCGTCGGGCGCAGGCAAGACCAGCCTGGTCAAGGCCCTGATCGACGCCCAGCCGCAGATCCGCGTGTCGGTCTCGCACACCACCCGCGCCATGCGCCCGGGCGAGACCAACGGAGTGAACTACCACTTCGTCGACCGCGCCGAGTTCGTGCGCCTGACCGAACAGGGCGACTTCCTCGAACAGGCCGAAGTCTTCGGCAACCTCTACGGCACCTCCCAGAGCAGCCTGCAGCAGACCCTCGACGCCGGCCACGACCTGATCCTGGAGATCGACTGGCAAGGCGCCCAGCAGGTCCGCCGGCAGATGCCCCAGGCCCGCTCGATCTTCATCCTGCCGCCGAGCCAGCAGGCCCTGCGCCAGCGCCTGAACAACCGCGGCCAGGACAGCGACGAAATCATCGAAGGCCGGATGCGCGAAGCGGTCAGCGAAATGAGCCACTACGTCGAGTACGATTTCCTGATCATCAACGACGATTTCGCCCACGCCCTGGACGATCTCAAGGCGATCTTCCGCGCCAACCGGCTGCAACAGCAGCCGCAGCAACAGCAGCATGCCGCCCTGTTGAGCGAGTTGCTGGCCTGAAACAAAGACTTTCCAAAAGCGTCGCAAGGGCTTTACATTGCACCTTGTGGCGCAACGGAATCTCTGCTGAAAAAAACAGCGCTTCCCTAATCGCTGGTGATTTTTTAAACTGTTGAGTCCGCTCGCCCATCCGGGCAGCCCGCCTACCGCATTTGCTACGAGGAACACCATGGCCCGCGTAACCGTTGAAGACTGCCTAGAACACGTGGATAACCGTTTCGAGCTGGTCATGCTCTCCACCAAGCGTGCTCGTCAACTGGCGACCGGCGGCAAAGAGCCGAAAGTGGCATGGGAAAACGACAAGCCTACCGTCGTTGCCCTGCGTGAAATCGCCGAAGGCCTGGTGAACTACGAAATGATCGCCAACGAGGAGATCGTCGAAGACGAACCTCTGTTCGCGGCTTTCGAGGACGAGTCCAACGAGGCCGTCTAAGCCTATGCCTGGTCGACGTAGCACGGCGCAGGGTACAAGGCTTCGGCCGGGGGAAACCTCATGCCGAGCATAGACGCCCTCGCCGATCGCTTATCGACCTACCTCGGTGCCGACCAGGTCAACCTGGTCCGCCGGGCGTACTTCTACGCCGAACAAGCCCACGACGGCCAGCGCCGTCGCAGCGGCGAAGCCTACGTCACGCACCCGCTGGCGGTGGCGAGCATTCTTGCCGACATGCACATGGACCATCAGAGCCTGATGGCCGCGATGCTGCATGACGTGATCGAAGACACCGGGATCGCCAAGGAAGCGCTGCAGGCGCAGTTCGGCGAGACCGTGGCCGAACTGGTCGACGGGGTCAGCAAGCTGACCCAGATGAACTTCGAGACCAAGGCCGAAGCCCAGGCGGAAAACTTCCAGAAGATGGCCATGGCCATGGCCCGCGATATCCGCGTGATCCTGGTCAAGCTCGCCGACCGCCTGCACAACATGCGCACCCTGGAAGTGCTGTCCGGGGAAAAACGCCGGCGCATCGCCAAGGAAACCCTCGAGATCTACGCGCCCATCGCCAACCGCCTGGGCATGCACGCGGTGCGTATCGAGTTCGAGGACCTGGGTTTCAAGGCCATGCACCCGATGCGCTCGGCGCGCATCTACCAGGCGGTCAAGCGCGCCCGCGGCAACCGCAAGGAAATCGTCAACAAGATCGAGGAATCCTTGAGCCACTGCCTGGCGGTGGACGGTATCCAGGGCGAAGTCAGCGGCCGGCAGAAACACCTCTACGGCATCTACAAGAAGATGCGCGGCAAGCGCCGGGCCTTCAACGAGATCATGGACGTCTATGCGTTCCGGGTCATCGTCGACAAGGTCGACACCTGCTATCGCGTGCTCGGCGCCGTGCACAACCTGTACAAGCCGCTGCCCGGCCGTTTCAAGGACTACATCGCGATTCCCAAGGCCAACGGCTACCAGTCGCTGCATACCACGCTGTTCGGCATGCACGGCGTACCGATCGAGATCCAGATCCGCACCCGCGAAATGGAAGAGATGGCCAACAACGGCATCGCCGCCCACTGGCTGTACAAGTCCAGCGGCGACGAGCAGCCCAAGGGCACCCATGCCCGCGCCCGCCAGTGGGTCAAGGGCGTGCTGGAGATGCAGCAACGCGCGGGCAACTCCCTGGAATTCATCGAGAGCGTGAAGATCGACCTGTTCCCGGACGAGGTCTACGTGTTCACGCCCAAGGGCCGGATCATGGAGCTGCCCAAGGGCTCCACGGCGGTCGACTTCGCCTACGCGGTGCACACCGACGTGGGCAACAGCTGTATTGCCTGTCGGATCAATCGCCGTCTCGCCCCGCTGTCCGAACCGCTGCAAAGTGGCTCCACGGTCGAGATCGTCAGCGCCCCCGGCGCCCGGCCGAACCCGGCATGGCTCAACTTCGTGGTCACCGGCAAGGCCCGTACCCATATCCGCCACGCCCTGAAGCTGCAACGCCGCTCGGAATCCATCGCCCTCGGCGAGCGCCTGCTGAACAAGGTGCTCAACGGTTTCGACAGTGCCCTGGACAGGATTCCGGCCGAGCGCGTGCAATCGATCCTCCACGAGTACCGCCTGGAGTTGATCGAGGACCTGCTCGAGGACATCGGCCTGGGCAACCGCATGGCCTACGTGGTGGCCCGACGCATGCTGGGCGAGGGCGAACAGCTGCCGAGCCCCGAGGGCCCGCTGGCGATTCGCGGCACCGAAGGCCTGGTGCTCAGCTATGCCAAGTGCTGTACGCCGATTCCGGGCGACCCGATCGTCGGCCACCTGTCGGCGGGCAAGGGCATGGTCGTGCACCTGGAAAACTGTCGCAATATCAGCGAAATCCGCCACAACCCGGAAAAATGCATCCAGCTCTCCTGGGCCAAGGATGTCACCGGCGAATTCAACGTCGAGCTGCGTGTCGAACTGGAACACCAGCGCGGCCTGATCGCCCTGCTGGCCAGCAGCGTCAACGCGGCCGACGGCAATATCGAGAAGATCAGCATGGACGAACGCGATGGTCGCATCAGCGTGGTCCAGCTGGTGGTCAGCGTGCACGACCGCGTGCACCTGGCCCGGGTGATCAAGAAACTGCGCGCCCTGGCCGGAGTGATCCGCATCACCCGCATGCGTGCGTAGCCTCCCGCGGCCGGACATTACAAGGAGTCATTCATGACCAAGAGCGTTATCAGCACCGACAAGGCCCCTGCTGCCATCGGCACCTACTCCCAGGCGATCAAGGCCGGCAACACCGTGTACATGTCCGGCCAGATTCCCCTGGACCCCAGGACCATGGAACTGGTGGAAGGCTTCGAGGCCCAGACCGTGCAGGTGTTCGAGAACCTCAAGGCCGTGGCCGAAGCCGCCGGCGGCTCGTTCCGGGACATCGTCAAGCTGAACATCTTTCTCACCGACCTGAGCCACTTCGCCAAGGTCAACGAGATCATGGGCAGGTACTTCGAACAGCCGTACCCGGCGCGAGCCGCCATCGGCGTTGCCTCGCTGCCACGCGGCGCGCAAGTCGAGATGGACGCCGTCCTGGTCATCGAATAAGCCCCCCGGAACCACACCGCACTGCCTGGCGCGACCCCCGACAGCGCGCCAGCCTCGCCTGCAAGGATTTCACCATGCGCAAAGCGCTAGCCCTCCCGCTGTTCGCCCTCCTGCTTGGCGGTTGCGCCAGCGATCCCGCCAAATATGACGTCAGCGGCACCTGGATCAACCAGGCCGCCATCGACGCGGCCGTGAAAAAGGGCAGCCTGCGCGAAGCCCTGGCCACTTATGGGCCGAACCTGGAGTGGAGTGTCGACACCCGCACCGGCCAGGCCAAATACAGCAACGGTTTCGAGCGCCCTGAAGGGCAAGTGCGTGCCGATGGCAAGCAGTGGCATGTCGACTTCTATGGCAGCGCCGGCACCTCGCTGGCCCGCGACGGCAAGGAGCTGATCCAGGGCGCCAGCGATTACGAGCCCGAGCAGCCGTTCGTCCGCGCCCCGACCGAACTGCCGGCCAACGCCCCGGTCGGTGCCAGCTTCGAGCAGGCGCTGTATTCGGCGTTCATGGGCGGCGACTGGAAAATCGTCAGTGGCCCGGGTGAAGGCAGCGAGGTGAAATTCCTCCCGGACGGACGCCTCGAAGGCCTGCCGGGCGCCGATCGTTACGCCTTGTGCCTGGCGGGCGACTGCGCCTCGATGAGCGGCGACAACGACAGCATCTGGCTGCAGCAGGGCGACCGCGGCAATGCCTGGATCTTCGTCCGCAAGGGCAAGCAACTGGAGATCTTCCAGGCGCTGAACTCGGCGGCCGCCGACGAGAAGCCACAGCTCTATCCCGGCAATCGCCAGTGGCTGCTGGAAAAGTGACAACACCGTTCCTGTAGGAGCCCGACTTGCCGGCGAAGACGCACTCAAGGCCTGGCAAGCCAGGCTCCTGTGGGAGCGGGCTTGCCGACGAAGCTTTCAGCGCCCTTCGAGAATCGCCGCATACCCCTCGCGATAGCTGGGATAACGCGGAACCCAGCCCAGCGCCCGTGCCCGGGCGTTGCTGCAACGCTTGCTGCCAGTACGACGCACGCTGGCCTCGGCATCCCATTCGGTGACCCCCAGGTATTCGCGCAACCAGGCCACCACCTCGGCCAACGGAGCTGGCGCATCATCGACACCGATGTAGCAATCCTCCAGCACCCGGCCCGCCCGATCGGCCTCCAGCAGGAATGCCAGCAACCCGGCCGCATCGTCGGCATGAATGCGATTGCCGTAGAGCGGTGGCTCGACAGCCACCCGATAACCCCGGCGCACCTGAGTCAGCAGCCACTCGCGGCCCGGCCCGTAGATCCCGGTCAGGCGCACCCGGCTCGCCGCAATGCCACTGTCGAGTGCCAGTTGCTCGGCCTCGAGCATCAACCGCCCGGAGTAACCCTCGGCTTCGGTCGCCGACGTTTCATCCACCCACTCGCCCTGCTGCTGCACGTAGACGCTGCTGCTGGAGACGAACAACAGCCGCCGTGGCCGCTGCCCGGACTCCCCGAGCCAGCCCAGGACATGCCGCAGACCGTCGACATAGGCCGCCCGATAGCCGGCCTCGTCGTGCTCGGTCGCCGCCGCGCAATACACCACATAGTCCAGTGAACCGGTCGGCCAGCCCGCAGGGCGCTGCGCACTGAACAGATCGCCCGCCACCCCCTGCACGCCCTCCGGCAGACGGGAAATCGAGCGGCGCAGACCGTAGACCTGCCAGCCCCGGCCCAGCAGTTGGCTGGCCAGGCGAGAACCGACATCCCCGCAGCCGGCAATCAGAACAGAAGGAGCGGACATCGGAAACCTCCACGCAAAGGGCCACAGCCTAGCGTCAGGAATGGACGAACGGCCAGCAATCGAAGAAAAAAAGATACTCTATTACTTCTGTTAACAAGAATTACTTGCAATAATGACCACCCATTTGTTCTCGGCCCAACGAGGCCTGGAAGGACAAGACCCACTTTTACTTCGCTCAGGTCCGGCCAGCATGACACGCATTCACTCCTCCGCCTCGCCAACCCAGTTCCACAGCCCGTCGCGCGTCTGGCGCTCGGTGGCAGCGGTGCTGTTCAGCCTGTTGCTGGCCCCGACCGCCGCATTCGCCGATGAGCCGGCCAACCACGCCGCACCGGCCGCCACCGCAGCAGCACCGGCCGCGACCACGCCGATCGCGGCCGACCAGGCCCCCGTGGAGAACGCCGCCCCGGCCGAGGCCTCCGATGCCGACGCACTGCCAGCCGAAGGCAACAGCCTGGGCATGTCCCACGACCTGTCTCCGTGGGGCATGTACCAGAACGCCGACATCATCGTGAAGCTGGTCATGATCGGCCTGGCCATCGCCTCGATCATCACCTGGACCATCTGGATCGCCAAGGGCTTCGAACTGCTGGGCGCCAAGCGTCGCCTGCGCGGTGAAATCGCCAGCCTGAAGAAAGCCGTGACCCTCAAGGACGCCAGCGCCACCGCCGCCAAGGAAGGTACCCTGGCCAACCTGCTGGTGCACGATGCCCTCGAGGAAATGCGTCTGTCGGCCAACAGCCGCGAGAAGGAAGGTATCAAGGAACGCGTCAGCTTCCGCCTGGAGCGCCTGGTGGCCGCCTGCGGCCGCAACATGAGCAGCGGCACCGGCGTACTGGCCACCATCGGCTCCACCGCACCGTTCGTCGGTCTGTTCGGTACCGTATGGGGCATCATGAACAGCTTCATCGGCATCGCCAAGACCCAGACCACCAACCTCGCCGTGGTTGCCCCGGGTATCGCCGAAGCCCTGCTGGCGACCGCCCTCGGCCTGGTCGCGGCCATTCCGGCGGTGGTCATCTACAACGTCTTCGCCCGCTCCATCGCCGGCTACAAGGCCCAGGTTTCCGACGCTTCGGCCCAGGTTCTGCTGCTGGTCAGCCGTGACCTGGACCACCTGCCGTCCGAGCGCGCCATCCAGCCGCACATGGTCAAGGTAGGTTAATCCGCCATGGGTCTGCATTTGAAGGAAGGCGCGGACGACGAGCTGTCCGAGAACCATGAAATCAACGTCACGCCGTTCATCGACGTGATGCTGGTACTGCTGATCATCTTCATGGTGGCGGCGCCCCTCGCCACCGTGGACATCAAGGTTGACCTGCCGGCCTCGACCGCCAAGCCGTCGCCACGGCCCGAGAAACCGGTGTTCCTCAGCGTCAAGGCCGACCAGAAGCTGTTCCTCGGCGAGGAAGAGGTCAAGGCCGAGTCCCTGGGCCCGGCCCTGGACGCCAAGACCCATGGCAAGAAGGACACCACCATCTTCTTCCAGGCCGACAAGGGTGTGGACTACGGCGACCTGATGCACGTCATGGACGCGCTGCGCGCGGCCGGTTACCTGAAGGTCGGCCTGGTCGGACTTGAGACGGCAGCCAAGAAATGATCACGACGCGCCAAAAACTGACGCGTTACGGCGGTAGCCTGGCCCTGGTGCTGGGCGTTCACGCGGTGGCGATCCTCGCCGCCCTGAACTGGTCGGTGTCCAAGCCGATCGAACTGCCGCCGCAGGCGATGATGGTCGAGCTGGCCCCGCTGCCGCCCGCGCCGCCCCACCGGCCCCGCCCAAGGTGGTGACCCCGCCGAAACCGCCGGAGCCGGAGGAAGAGCTGCCGCTGCCGAAGCTGGCCGAGGCACCGAAACCGACGATCTCGGTCCCCAAGCCGGTCAAGCCCAAACCCAAGCCACAGCCGCCCAAGCCGGAAGTGAAGAAGGAACCGGAGAAGGAAAAGCCCAAGGAAGAGGAGAAACCTTCCGAGGAGCCGCCGACCACCCGCCCGCCGGAGAAATCCGCGGCGCCGGCACCGGGCCCATCGCCCCAGCAGCTCGCCGCCAAGGCCAGTTGGGAAGGCACCCTGCTGGCGCACCTGGGCAAGTACAAGAAGTACCCGCCTGCCGCCCAGTCGCGCGGCAAGGAAGGCCTGAACCGTCTGCGCTTCGTCGTCGACGCCGAAGGCAAGGTGCTCTCGTACGAACTGGTGGGCCGTTCGGGCAACGCCGACCTGGACCGGGCCACCCTGGAAATGATCCGTCGTGCCCAGCCGCTGCCCAAGCCGCCGGCCGACATGCTGACCAACGGCAGCATCGAGATCGTTGCGCCCTTCGTCTACTCGATCGACAAGCGCAACCGCTAGCCCTTCCCGAATCCCACGCAACCCGTGGGATTCTTCCTTTTTTCATATAGAAACTGACAGCGGCTTTGGCTCGCCCCTTGTGGGAGCGGGCTTCCACAGCGCCTCCCTGCCGCCCCCTCCGATCGACATTGACGACAATCTTCACCAAACCTTCACCTGATAACGTGCGTCTATCGATTGCAGCCGTTATGCTTGGTTGGCAACTTCATGGACGCCCACTATGACCCTGACAGAATTACGCTACATCGTTACCCTCGCCCAAGAGCAGCACTTCGGCCACGCGGCCGAGCGCTGCCATGTCAGCCAGCCGACGCTGTCAGTGGGCGTGAAGAAGCTGGAAGACGAGCTGGGCGTACTGATTTTCGAGCGCAGCAAGAGTGCCGTGCGCCTGACGCCGGTTGGCGAAAGCATCGTGGCCCAGGCCCAGAAGGTCCTGGAACAGGCCCAGGGCATCCGTGAGCTGGCCCAGGCCGGGAAGAACCAGCTGACCGCGCCGCTGAAGGTCGGCGCGATCTACACCGTCGGCCCGTACCTGTTCCCGCACCTGATCCCGCAACTGCACCGGGTCGCCCCGCAGATGCCGTTGTACATCGAGGAAAACTTCACCCACGTGCTGCGCGACAAGCTGCGCAACGGCGAACTGGACGCGGTGATCATCGCCCTGCCGTTCAACGAGGCCGATGTGCTGACCCTGCCGCTGTACGACGAGCCGTTCTACGTGCTGATGCCGGCCACGCACCCCTGGACCCGCAAGGAAACCATCGACAGTACCCTGCTCAACGACAAGAGCCTGCTGCTGCTCGGCGAAGGCCACTGCTTCCGCGACCAGGTCCTCGAAGCCTGCCCGACCCTGGGCAAGGGCACCGAAGCGTCCAAGCACACCACGGTCGAGTCCAGTTCGCTGGAAACCATCCGCCACATGGTGGCCTCGGGCCTGGGCGTGTCGGTACTGCCGCTGTCGGCCGTGGACAGCCATCACTATGCGCCCGGCGTCATCGAGGTGCGTCCGCTGACGCCGCCGACACCGTTCCGCACCGTGGCCATCGCCTGGCGCGCCAGCTTCCCGCGACCCAAGGCGATCGAGATCCTCGCCGATTCGATCCGCCTGTGCTCGGTGGCCAAGCCGCCCGTTGCGAGCTGAATGCCGTGACCGAGCTGTCGCAGGTCTCAGTCACGGCACTCAAGGGTGTCGGCGAAGCCATGGCCGAGAAACTGGCCAGGGTCGGCCTGGAAACCATCCAGGATGTACTGTTCCACCTGCCCCTGCGCTACCAGGACCGCACCCGCGTGGTTCCCATCGGCGCCCTGCGCCCCGGCCAGGACGCGGTGATCGAGGGCGTGGTCAGCGGCGCCGATGTGGTCATGGGCAAGCGCCGCAGCCTGCTGGTGCGCCTCAATGACGGCACCGGCAGCCTGAGCCTGCGCTTCTACCACTTCAGCAACGCCCAGAAGGAAGGCCTCAAGCGCGGCACCCATGTGCGCTGCTACGGTGAGGCCCGCCCCGGCGCTTCGGGGCTGGAAATCTACCACCCGGAATACCGCGCGCTGACCGGCGACGAGCCACCGCCGGTGGACCAGACCCTGACGCCGATCTACCCGCTGACCGAGGGCCTGACCCAGCAACGCCTGCGCCTGCTGAGCCAGCAGAGCCTGGCCATGCTCGGCCCGCGCAGCCTGCCGGACTGGCTGCCGCGGGAGTTGGCCAGCGACTACCAGCTGGCACCGCTGGACGATGCGATCCGTTACCTGCACCAGCCGCCGGCCGATGCCGACGTCGAGGAACTCGCCCTCGGTCACCACTGGGCCCAGCATCGGCTGGCCTTCGAAGAATTGCTCACTCACCAACTGTCCCAGCAGCGCCTGCGCGAAAGCCTGCGGGCCCTGCGTGCCCCGGCGCTACCGAAAGCGCGCAGGCTGCCCGCACAGTTTCTCGCCAACCTCGGTTTCCCGCCGACCGGCGCCCAGCAGCGGGTGGGCAACGAGGTCGCCTATGACCTCAGCCAGCCCGAGCCGATGCTGCGACTGATCCAGGGCGATGTCGGCGCGGGCAAGACCGTGGTCGCCGCCCTGGCCGCCCTGCAGGCGCTGGAAGCCGGCTACCAGGTGGCGCTGATGGCGCCGACCGAGATTCTTGCCGAGCAGCATTTCATCAATTTCCAGCGCTGGCTCGCCCCGCTGGGCATCGAGACCGCCTGGCTGGCCGGCAAGCTCAAGGGCAAGGCCCGCGCCAACGCCCTCGAACAGATCGCCAACGGCACACCGATGGTGGTCGGCACCCACGCCCTGTTCCAGGACGAAGTGCAGTTCAGGAACCTGGCCCTGGTGATCATCGACGAACAGCACCGCTTCGGCGTCCAGCAGCGCCTGGCGTTGCGCCAGAAGGGCGTTGGCGGGCAGATGTGCCCGCACCAGCTGATCATGACCGCCACACCGATCCCGCGCACGCTGGCGATGAGCGCCTACGCCGATCTCGACACCTCGATCCTCGACGAACTGCCACCCGGCCGGACGCCGGTGAACACCGTGCTGGTCGCCGACAGCCGGCGCTTCGAGGTGGTGGAACGGGTCCGCGCCGCCTGCGCCGAAGGGCGGCAGGCCTACTGGGTCTGCACGCTGATCGAGGAGTCCGAGGAACTGACCTGCCAGGCCGCCGAGACCACCTTCGAAGAGCTGACCGCCGCCCTCGGCGAACTGCGGGTCGGGCTGATCCACGGGCGCATGAAAGCCGCGGAGAAAGCCGCGGTGATGGCCGAATTCAAGGTCGGCAACCTGCAACTGCTGGTCGCCACCACGGTGATCGAAGTCGGTGTCGACGTGCCCAACGCCAGCCTGATGATCATCGAGAACCCCGAACGCCTGGGCCTGGCGCAGTTGCACCAGTTGCGCGGTCGGGTCGGTCGCGGCAGCGCCGTCAGCCACTGCGTGATGCTCTACCACCCGCCACTGTCGCAGATCGGCCGCCAGCGCCTGGGGATCATGCGCGAGACCAACGATGGCTTCGTCATCGCCGAAAAGGACCTGGAGCTGCGCGGTCCCGGGGAAATGCTCGGCACTCGCCAGACCGGGCTGCTGCAGTTCAAGGTCGCCGACCTGATGCGCGACGCCGACCTGCTTCCGGCCGTGCGCGATGCGGCTCAAACCCTGCTGGCACGCTGGCCGCAGCACGTCAGCCCGCTGCTGGAACGCTGGCTGCGCCACGGCCAACAATACGGCCAAGTGTGATAGACCTCACATTTCGTGGACCAATGACCGGGACAAGCTGGTTATACTGCTGAAATTGTAGGAAGCCGGATACAGACCATGACTGAAGTTGCCCTCATCGATGCAACCCCGCACACCCCGTCTGTGGTTCGAATGCTGCTCGACAAGCTCGCCATCAACTACCGTGAAGTCACCGACTCCCCGAGTCTGCCGGCGGCGCGCAAGGTTCAGGCGGTGCTGCTCGATGACGCAGTCGGTGCGCTCATGGTGCTGTTCCCGCAGAACCAACTGCTCGACCTCAACCGCCTGGCCGAACTCACCGGTCGGCGCCTGACGGCGGTGTCGACCGAACGCCTGGAGCGCATGCTCGGCAAGCACAGCCTGCACCTGTTGCCCGGCCTGCCAGCGCTGACCAGTTCGCCCTGCCTGTACGAAGAACAGCTGCTGCGCGAGCCGAGCCTGCTGATCAACTCCGGCGAAACCGGCCTGCTGCTGGAAATCGCCACCGACGACTTCAGGAGCATGCTTACCAAGGCCAGCGCCGCCAGCTTCGGCGAAGCCCTGGGCAACATTCGTCCGAACCTCGACCGTCCGGACGACGATCGCAAGGAAATCACCCAGGCGGTCCAGGTGTTCACCGCCCGGCGCATCCAGCAGCGCCTGGAAGCGACCATCGAGATTCCACCGCTGGCGGAGACTGCGCAGAAAATCATCAAGCTGCGGGTCGACCCTGACGCAACCATCGACGACATCACCGGCGTGGTCGAGACCGACCCGGCCCTGGCCGCCCAGGTGGTGAGCTGGGCGGCGTCACCGTACTACGCCTCGCCGGGCAAGATCCGCTCGGTGGAAGACGCGATCGTACGGGTGCTGGGCTTCGACCTGGTGATCAACCTGGCGCTCGGCCTGGCCCTGGGCAAGACCCTGAGCCTGCCCAAGGACCAGCCACAGCACAGCACGCCGTACTGGCAGCAATCGATCTACACCGCCGCGGTGATCGAGGGCCTGACCCGCGCCATGCCGCGCACCCAGCGCCCGGAAGCCGGCCTGACCTACCTGGCCGGCCTGCTGCACAACTTCGGCTACCTGCTGCTGGCCCACGTGTTCCCGCCGCATTTCTCGCTGATCTGCCGGCACCTGGAGGTCAACCCGCACCTGTGCCACAGCTATGTCGAGCAGCATCTGCTGGGTATCAGCCGCGAGCAGATCGGCGCCTGGCTGATGCGCTACTGGGACATGCCGGACGAACTGGCCACCGCCCTGCGCTTCCAGCACGACCCGCACTACGATGGCGTGTATGCCGAGTATCCGAACCTGGTGTGCCTGGCGGTGCGCCTGCTGCGCAGCCGCAACATCGGTTCCGGGCCGGACGAAGAAATCCCCGACGCCCTGCTCGATCGCCTGGGCCTGAGCCGCGACAAGGCCGAGGACGTGGTGAACAAGGTGCTCGAAGCCGAAGTACTGCTGCGCGAGCTGGCTTCGCAGTTCAGCCAGCACTGAATCCCCCCGACGACTGCAGACCCGGACACCGATCGTTCCCACGCTCGGCGTCCGCTCTTGTGACGCACAGCGTCACGGGCTGTATTCCCACGCGGAGCGTGGGAACGATCAAGAGAGGTGACGCTTCAGGCCTTCTTTTTCTTCGGCTTGAGGTACTTGGTCAGCCCCTGGAACCAGATCACCAGGGCCGGATTGCCCTTGATCTGGATCGACTTGTCCTGAATCCCCGTCATGAACGCCAGTTGCTTGTTCTTCGCCTGCAGCGTGGCGAAGCCGTACGCGGCATCCTTGAAGCCGATGGCGAACGCCGGCTCCGGATGGGTTCCGGACTTGCTGCTGATACGCAGGTCCCTGACGATGAAGTGACGGGCGATCCTGCCGTCCAGGGTCTGCAGCTGGAACACCAGCGCCTTGTCGGCCAGTTGCTGCTGGAACGCGGGGTTATTGCGACTGGCCCGGGCCATCAGCAGGCCCATCGCCCAGAGAAGAAAACGGAATTTCATGCACAACGCCTCGGCAGAAAAATGAAAGGGCCGGCGCAGTGTAGCGGTTTGTTCGAGGAACGCCACCGATCTCCTTGTTTGCAAGAAGATCGGCTGGCGTTTGCCGCTTATATCAGCACGTTCGTGACCAGGCAGTCACTCAGACGTTCGGGCAGGGGACCGGAGCCCAGTCGCCCAGGTCCGGGTTCTTGCACATGCTGTTGACCTGCGACTGGCCGGCGGTAGCGACTTCCTGGCTCGCCGCTTTCTTGGCATTGGCGTCCTGCAGGGTCTTCTCGGTGGCGACCGCTTCGCTCGGCACCGTCGGCAGCTGCTTCTTGGCGACCTTCACGGGCGGCTTCTTGCCCTTGGTCTTGCCGGTGGTCGGTGCGACCACCGGATCGGTATCGGCGGTCGCCACGGTGACCACGTCGGTACGCTGCACACCCACCTGGCGCAGGTCCTGCTCGTAGGCCTGGGTGTAGTTGTTCAGGTCTTCGGCGTTGCGACCGTTGACCGCGACGATCAGGTCATTGGACTCCTTCAGGCCGGCGACGATTTCCGCCAGGCGCTTGCGACCTTCGGCATCGCCGATGGTCTTGGCCTTGCGGGCCGAGACCAGGTTGGCGAACTCACGCTGGTAGCAGCTCTGCGAAGCACGGGCATAAGCCGTGTTGCGATCCATCTCGGCCGCGCTCTTGCTGATGTCGCCGGCATAGGAGCTGATGCGCTGCTTGTCGTCGGCGATCTGCTTCTGCTTCTCGGTGTAGTAGCCCGCCGCACCACCGGCCAGCGCGCCGCCCGCGGCGCCGATGGCGGCGTTACGGCCGCGCTTGCTCGAATCGTCGCCGGTCAGCGCGCCGAGCGCGGCGCCGCCCAGGGCACCGAGCACCGCACCGGTGGCGATGGAGCGGGTCATGTCCGAATCGGTGGCACGCAGGTGCTGCACCGGCTCGTAGCAGGTCGGGTAGTACTCGACCTTGGTGCTGGCGCCGACCTTGGAGGTTGGCGAGGTGGCGCAACCGCCCATCAGCACGGTGCTGAATCCGGCGGCAACCCACAGCGCGGCGCGGCACCGCGAGGTTGAAACAAGGGGTTTGCTGGAGAAAATCATGTTCATGTTTCCTTTCTTGGTTTGACTTGGCCGATGCGGCACCTACCGCCCGGATCCCCTCTACACTCGCCGGATTCCCAACACTCAGGGCTTCTGGGCGTTGGATGCGAGTAACGCTTTCAAGATCGTCGCCGGGTCGGCCCGCTGCTGCTTGCGATAATCGCCGACATGACGAACGAACAGGGTCGCCCGTGCCACCAGGCTGTTGCCGAGCACGGGTTTGCGACTGAGTTCTTCCTTGACCCGCTGGAACTGCGCCTGGATCACCGCATCGGTGTACCGCGTGGCCGTTGCCAGGTTGTCGATGTAGATCGCCACCGCGCCGTCCAGCGCGCTGGTGCCGTTGTCGATGGCGGTGGCGAACAGCGCGGCGCTGGCCTCGTCCTTGGCGTCGACGGCCTGCTGGCGGCTCTTCTTCAGGTTGGTCAGGCGGATGTTGTAGTTGTTGACGGTTTCGGCCACCAGCGCCGCCGACTGGATCAGGTTGCCGGCCGCTTCCTCGCGCTGGCGGGCGATCAGCGAGACGTTGCGCTTGAGCTCTTCGTTCACCAGCCCCAGTTCGGCCTGCAGCCGCGGGTCGGTGGTGCCGGAAATGATGCTGTCCAGGCGCTTGGTCGGATCCTGGACGTCGTCGATGGCATCGGTCAGGGCAGCCAGGCGGCCCTCCTTCTGCCACTGCTCGAACAGCTCCTTGTAGCGCGAGCGCGGCGCCGACAGCGCGCCGATGGCGACCCGGAAACCGGTGGTCTCGTTGCTCTGCTCGGTACCATCGGCGGCGAACAGCGGGTACTCGCGGCGCATGCCGGTGAACAGCGTGCCCTCGCCTTCCAGGTAGTTGCCCCCCTTGACCACGAAGCCGCCGTAGGCGCCCTGGCGGCGCCCGGCATGAACCAGCTGGAACGACTCCTGGACCATCTGCGCAGCGTTGCCGATCACGTCGAACAGGCCGATCGGGTTCGGCAGCTTGGTGCCTACCGGCATCAGCCGTGGCGCCTGGCCGGTGCCGCCGGCGACCTGGTTGAACACCGCATAGTCGGACAGCGGGCCGTCCGTGTCACTGCCCGGCTGCCGGCGCGGGAACAACCGGCCTTCCAGTTCCTGGCGGCTGACCGCCTGGGCACCGCGGGCGGCGTACTCCCACTCGACCTCGGTCGGCAGGCGAACGAAACCGGCGCCACCGTCCTCGGCCGAGCGGCCACGACCGCTGACCGGCAGCCGGTCACGGTGGTACTTCATCAGCCAGGCACTGTAGACCGCGGAGAAACGCTCGGCATCGAAGCGCGACACCTTGACCTTGGGCAGGCGCCCGGCAATCCCCTCGGGCGCTTCGCAGGCCGGGGCCGGTTCGCCACTGGCCAGCGAGGGCGCCTGGGACATGACCAGTGCGTACTGGCGCGCCGTCACCGGGTACTTGCCCATGAAATAGAACATCGGTTTCAACGGCGAGCCGGCATCGGTCTTGGGCAGGGCCGGCGAGATCGCCTTCTGCCAATCGGCAGGCAGGTCCTTGAGGGTGAACTGGCCGTTGATGAAGTCCCGGCGGTAACCGGAAATGAACGACTGCTTGTAGCCCGGCTCGTCTTCGCTGAACGGGTAGCCGAGGCTGATCTCGCGGTCGTCCAGGGTGCCTTGGGCGAGGATGTAGACGTAGCGGAACACCATCTCGCCATCGCACGGCAGCGGCAGGCTGATATCGCCGCTCAGCGGCTTGGGGTTGTCCAGTTTGTTGGTGTCGTCGTCGGCCCACGCCAGGCCGCCTGCCCCCAGAGAAGCAAGGCCCAGGGAGCCGATCAACATCATGAAGGCCGCGCTGCGCAGCTTAAACATCTCTGATTCCTTCCGAAGCTTCTATCTGTGCCACTCGCCAGCCACCGAGGGCCGCAGCCAGAGCACAGACCGCCAACACCGAAAAAAGTGCCAGCATGTAATGGCGCCCTAGCAACTGGCTGGCGTATTCGCCGGCCACCTGCACGAACAGATGATTCAGGCCCTGCTCCGCGACGACGTACAGCAGCACACTCAAGCCGGCGGCGAACAACCCGCTGTAGAGCGCCTGCAGCACCACGAACAGCAACAGGGCGCCGGTGCCCAGGCCGAGCAGGCGCAGCACCGACAGCTCGCGGCGCTTGCGCTCGACCGCCGCCAGCGCGCCGGCGAAGATCGCCGCGAAGGCCCCGGCCAGGGCCAGGGTGGCGATGATCCAGAATACGATGGACAGGTTGCGACTCAGCGACTGCACCTGGGCGATGGTCTGGGCCTGGGTCGAGACCAGCAGGCCACGTTCGGCGAAATAGCGGCGCAGCGGCTCGACGTCGTCAAGTTCGCGGGCGTACAGCCGGAAGGCCGGATACACCCGCTGCGCGGCGGAACCGGCCGGCTCGCCGCTCCAGCCGAGCATCGGCACGCCACGGCCATCGCGATAATCCTCGGCAGCCTCCAGCAGCGCCAGCGGGGCGAACAGCGCATCGCGACCGAAGGCCTCCAGCGGCAGCACCGCCTGCACCTGGATCTGCGTGTGCTGGCTTTCCACCCGGCCGGCCACCTGACGCCCGAAGGACACTTCGAGCCAGTCACCGGCCTTGACCCCGAGCTTTTCCGCCGCGGTATGGCTCAACAGCATCGCCGCCAGCCCGGTCGGCGCCGGCAGGCCGCCGAGCAACGGGTCGCCTTCGGCGGTCGGCAGCATCTCGACGTTCAACGCCGGGCCCTGGCGACTGATCGACAGGTCGGCGGTCGCGGCGATCTGCCGGGTGCGCGGCAGGGCGAACGCCACGTCGTCGCGGCGCCCCAACTCGGCGATGTAGGCCGCGCCGAAGCGCCCGCCGCCCAGGGGAATGATCTCGCGCACCAGTGGGTCACGCTCCAGCCGCTCGGTCAGGCTGCTGACCAGGCCGAACTTGAGCCCGAACAGCACCAGCAGGGGTGCGATCACCGCCACCAGGGCCAACACCGAGCAGGCCGACAGCCGCGCATCGGCGCGGTAGTCCTGCCAGGCCAGGGCCGCCACCAGCGAAGCGCGCATCACGGCTGGCCTCCCAGGGTCGCGGTCACGCCGCCATCGGCGTCGCGCTGGCAGGTAATGCGCAGCACGTTCATGCCCAGGTCGCGCACCAGCACCTCATCATGGCTGGCGATCACGCAGCAGGCGCCCTGCTCCGCCACCTGCCCGAGCAGCAATTGCATGACCCGCCCGGCATTCAGCGGGTCGAGTGCGGCCGTCGGCTCGTCGGCCAGCAACAGCCGCGGCGCATGGGCCAGGGCCCGGGCACAGCCGACCCGCTGACGCTGGCCGACCGACAGGGCCTGGGGTTTCTTGTCCAACTGATCGGCGATTTCCAACTGCTCGGCCAGCCGCCGCACGCTGCCGTCGTCGGCCATGCCCAGCAACTTGCGCGACAGCTCGATATTCCCGCGCACGTCGAGAAAGCCCAGCAGCCCGCCGGTCTGCAGCACATAGCCGAGATAGCGGCTGCGCAGTTGCGCCAGCGCGTCCTGCCGTCCTTCGCGCCAGAGCGCGGCAATATCCTGCGCGCCGGCGGGCCCCTCGAAGGCGAACAACCCGGCGCGGTCAGGGGCCGAGACCAGCGCCAGCAGGTCGAGCAAGGTACTCTTGCCGCAGCCGCTGGGGCCGACCACCGCCCACTGCTGCCCAGGCGCCAGGCTCAGGCGCGGGATCACCAGGCTGTAGCGCTGGGCACCCTCACCCCGCGTCTTGCGTACGTCGCGCAGGCTGATCATCACGGCAGCGTCGACAATGGCACGCGGTACAGCGCGTCACCCGGCTCGGCATCGCCGAACCGGACCCAGTTGGCCACATCGTTGTGGAACGTCTCGTAGAGGCGGATCTTCGACTCCAGTTCGTCGATGAAATCCTCCTGTTCGGCCACGCTGAGCGACAGCCACAGATCCTGGGTCATGCTCAACGACTTGCTGCGGTACGGCAGGCCTTCGAGGTATTCGCCGAGCACTCCGCCATCGGCCAGGTTGCCGCCCTTGCGCAGGGCCGAGGGGTCGCGGCTCATGTAGGCACTGGCGCTGGCGATTTCCTGGAAGAAATCCTTCGGCGAGCTCTGGGTCTTGCGGGCGGCATCGACGATCAGCTTCAGCGACTGCTGCAGGTCGTTGAGCTGCAGCTTGGTCAGCATCACGCAGACCTGGAACGCCGGCAGCGCCGGGTTGGTCAGGTCGCGGTCGGCGGTCCAGGCGCTGACCAGTTGCGGTGCCTGGCTGGCACCCTTGCGACCGAGGAAGTCCATGTGCATGGCATAACCGATGGCCGCCGACTTGTCCGCCAGGCTCGGTGCCGAAGCCAGCAACGGCGCTGCCTGGGCCTGGTTGCTGCGCACCTGGTGCACCAGGTTGGCGAACACCGAACCGATCTCCTCGACCCGCTCGCCGAGCTTGTGCGCATCGCCGCCCTGGACCGGGATGTAGAGGTCGCCGATCTTCGGGTTGGCGTCGGCGGTCAGGGTACGGTACTGCTGCTCGGCGAAGGCGTGGTTCTTCTTGCCGGCCTCGCTGCGCAGGTGCAGCGCATAGATCTTGATCTGCTTGCTCAGCGCCGCCTGGCGGATCTCCGCCTCGTTCATCCGGGTGCTGCTGTAGGGGTCGTTCTTGCGCAGCGAACCGGCGTCGCTGACCAGCAGGATCAGGCGCCCGCCGTAGCCGGACCAGTCCATGCCGTCGACCGCCTGCATGATCCCGGCGAACGAGTCCTCGTTGAACGAATGGCTCGACACCGTGGAGGCCTTGACCTGCCGCGCCAGCTCCAGGAAACGCTCGGGATCGCGGCCCTGGTCGAGGGTGATCAGGGTCTTGCTCAGGTACTCAAGGCCAGGGGTTTTCTGGATGCTGTTGCGAAAGCCCACCATGCCGAAGCTGACGCTGTCCAGCTCGCCGCGCTCGGCGATCTTGCTCTGCAGCTCATGGACCACGTCGCGGACCTGGTCGATGTACGGCTGCATCGACACCGTGGTGTCGACCACCAGCACGATCGCGGTGCGGAACTTGTCCGCCGTCGCCACAGCCGCGCTACCGTTGCCGGTTTTCTGCGCGGCGCTGCCCGGGTCGATCGAGGCGACATTGAGCAACTGCACCGGCTGGCCGTTTTCGTCGAAGCTTTCCCGCGAACCGAAGATCGGCAGCAGGTAGAACTGGTTCTGCGGCACCGCGCTGGCCGCCGGCTCCAGGGCCAGCACCCGCTGGTTGTCGGCCGGGTTCTTCTGCGCGTTCAGCAACAGGTTCTTCGCCGAGGCCGGATTGGCCAGCAGCTTGTCGATATCGGCGGCATCGCGCAGGAACATCACCGGCTCACGCCCGGAGCGCTCGGTGAACTTGAGCACCAGGCTCTGCTTCCACTCGCTGACCTTGGCGCCCGGCAGCCAGCCTTCGCTGCGCCCGTCGCTGGCGGCACCGACGCGCAGCCAGGGCGCACCGTCGACGGTCTTGCGCTGGTAGACGTACAGCACCGAGAACGCCGGCAGCGCCTTGTCGGCCTGGCCACCGGGCGAGTTGTACAACTGCGCTCCGGGCTGGCTCAACACGCGCTGGAACAGGGTTTTCTTGCCGACCATGAGCAACGGGCGGTTGCCACCGTCCGCCTCGCCCGGCGAAGCCTGGGCAACCGGCGTCGTGCTCACCGGGTCTGCCGGCCTGTCCGAGGCGGGCGGCGTGCTCGACAGGGCAGGCGTCCCCGCCACCGGCGTGCCGGACACCGGCGGCGTGGTGCTGGTGGTCGCTGGCGCCTTCAGCGGTTTGTCACTGCCCAGCCACCAGTAGCCGGCACCGGCGACGCCGATGGCCGCCGCCACCGCGACGGCCAGCAGGGCCAGTACCGGACCACGGCGCTGCTGCGAGTCGCCAGCGTCGCGCAGCACCGGCTGCGGACTCGGTGGCGGCGCGGGCTGGGGCGTTGGCCGCGAGGCCGGTTGCGCCGGCGGCGGGTTGGGAATTTCGATCGAGACCGGCGTCAGCCCGCCCAGGTCGGGGGTCGCCGGTTTCTCGGGCACCTTGGACAGGGCCAGGGGCTGGATCAGGGTCGACTCCAGCGCCTCCTCGGCCGGCAGATTGTCCAGCGCCGCCTGCAAGGCCGCGGCGTCGGCGAAGCGCTCCGCCGGATCCTTGGCCAGCAGCCGCTGCAGGATGTGCTGGTAGCGACCGTGCTGGATCGGCAGTTCCGGCAGCGGTTCGGTGAGGTGCGCCAGCGCCGTCGACAGCGCGTCGGTGCCGGTGTAGGGCAGCTTGCCGACGAGGATTTCGTAGAGCACCACGCCCAAGGCATAGAGGTCGGCACGGCCGTCGATCTCCTGGCCGCGCGCCTGTTCCGGGCTCATGTAGCTCGGCGTACCGACGGCGAAGCCGGCCTGGGTGAACTGGGTGCGGTCGTCCAGCGACTTGGCGATGCCGAAGTCCGAGAGCACCGCGGTGCCGTCGGCGCGGAACAGGATGTTGGCCGGCTTCACGTCGCGGTGCACCAGCCCCTGGGCATGGGCATAGCCCAGTGCCGAGGCGATCTGGCGGATGTACTGCACGCCCTGCTCCGGGCTCAGGCCGGCGGCGATGCGCTCCTTGAGCGTGCCGTTGGGCAGGTACTCCATGGCCATGTAGTACAGCTCGCCGACATTGCCGATATCGTGGATGGTCACGGTATGCGGGTGCGACAGCCGCGCCAGGGTCCGACCTTCGCGCAGGAAGCGCTCGCAGAAGGTCGGGTCGGCAGCCAGCGCGGCCGCCATGACTTTCAGCGCCACCTTGCGCTCCAGCGACCGTTGGGTCGCCAGATAGACGGTGGCCATGGCGCCTTCGCCAATCTCGCCGTCTATGTCGAATCCGGGAATCAGTATGTCCATGTGGGGAAGTGTCTTCAGGTGGCTTTGACGACGATCGCCGTAATGTTGTCGGGGGCACCCCGGGTCAGGCCCAGGTGGACCAGGCTGCGCACCACGGCATAGGGTTCCGGATGAGCGAGCACGTCGCGGATCTCCGCGTCCTCGGCGGTCTTGTTCAGGCCGTCGCTGCACAGCAGAAAGCTGTCGCCGGGGAGCACCTGGAAGTTGCTCGTCGACAGTTCCAGTTGCGCCTCGACGCCAATCGCCCGGGTGACGATATTGGCCCGCGGGTGCACCCGTGCCTCGGCTTCACTGAGCAGGCCGCTGTCCTGCAGGTCCTGGACGTAGCTGTGATCGCGGGAAATGCTCTCCAGCTGGCCATCGCGCAGGCGATACAGGCGGCTGTCACCGGCCCACAGGCAGATCGCGGCGTCACCGCGCACCGCCAGCAGCACCACGGTGCTGCCCATCATCGACACCCCGCGGTTGCCGGCCTCTTCGCGAACCGCCGCGTTGACCTCGGCCAGGCGCGTGCGCAGGGCATTGCTGTAGATCGCCAGCGAGTCCGACGGCGGAATACGCCGCAGGGTGTCGACGATCAGGCTGGCGACATAGTCGCCCGCCGCATGCCCGCCCATGCCGTCGGCCACGGCCCACAGGCCGGCATCGGGCAGGTCGAGGCAGGCGTCCTCGTTGATCTGGCGCACCATGCCGACATGGCTGTAGCTGGCCGACTTGTAGGTGATTTCAGGGGTATTGGCCATTTAGCTCGCCACTCCCTTGCCCAGCAGGAAACTGCCGAAATCGGCGGTGGCCGGCAGCCCCTGGCAACGCATCAGGCCCGCGTCGATCCGCTGCGACCCCCGCCCCCACCACAGGCTCGAACCGACACAGGCCTGTTCGGCCAGGGCCTGGGCGCGGCTCTGGGCATCGAGCGCGGCAAAGCGCTGCAGACCGGCGAACTCGCTGCCCGGCGTCTTGTTGGCGTACACCAGCCGGCCGAGGTTCTGCACACCGTGTTCGAACGCCTCGAAACTGGCGCCCTCCTCCAGGGTCGCCAGCAACAGCGCTTCGGCCCGCTCGAACCAGTCATCGGCACCGCCGACCACCGTCGCCAGGGCATGCCCATCATCCAGCGGCTGGGCGATGGTCAACGGAAAGTAGCGTCCGACCCGATCGATGCTCGGCATCAGCACACCGGCCACCGCCTCCGGGCCGCAGACCCCCGCTGCCAGCACGAAGCGCCAGAGCGGGCTGACCAGGTACACGTTCAACCATTCGCTGCCCAACTGCTGCTGGCTGGCATGCAGCCCGGACGCCAGCCAGGCGTCCCACGGCTGCACGAAATCCTGAGGCAGTCCACGGCTGACGAAATCGCCGCGGCTGGCCAGCTTGCCGTAGTAACCGACTGTCGTCATAGGCGCTCCGGCAGGCTGAAGCCGCTGAGCACGCGGCTCTTGAACGGGTTGAAGGCACTGTTGGCGCGCAGTTCGTAGGAGATGCTCGCACCATCGACCCGCAGGCGCAGGTTGAAGCGGTCCGGCGAGTTGCCGGCCACCAGGTCCGACTGCTCCAGCAGGCGGAACCAGGCCCACGGACCGTCCAGGGTCACGCCGGAACGGCCGGTGGCCGAAGGAGGCGAGATCGACAGGCGCACCACGCCGATGCTGCCCGGATTCGGCCACTGCATCGCCACCGGGCGGCTCGGGCCGTGGTCGTAGCTGATCTGCTGGCCGTCGAGGTCGAGCAGGAACTGGGTGATCGAAGCATCCATCGCCACCGGCTTGAGCTCGAAGCGTACGATCGGCTGGGTGCCACCGGAGCGGAAGAACGCATCGCGAATCGCCGCGGCGCGCTGGAAGGTCTGCAGCACGCCCGGAGAAATCCCCAGCTTCTGCGCCGCCCCCGGCTGCCAGCGCCAGGTCGCCGTCGAGGTGTCGACATAGGGTTGCAGGTACTTGCGGAAGTAGTTGTCCATCACCCCGCCGACGCCGAAGAACTGGCCGAAGTCGTCGAGGGTCGCATCCCGGGAACTGCCGGGGGACAACGGATAACGCCCGCTGAGGGACTGCCGGTAGACGTTCACCACCTCGCTGACCCAGGCCGCGTTCAATTGGTTGCGCACCCCGCCCATCATGCTGTTGGTGGTCGAGCTGACCACCGACTTGACCAGGCCCTGCACCAGCGGTGGCTGCCGCTCGGCATTCAGGCTGACCCGGGCGGCGGCACCCGCGGCCTGGTTCTTGGCCTCACCGAGCAGGGCATCGCCACTGGCCCCGACCATGGCGCTGACCTGCACATACAGCGCGTTCATGTCCGCCAGCAGGCCATCGATGGCTGCCGGCTCGCCCTCGCCCTTGCTGACCAGCGCATTGAGTTCGGCGAAATGCGCGCTGACCGGGTCTTCGGCCGGTGCCGCCGGCGCGTCGCTGGCCGGTTGTTCCTGGCCGAGCATCGAGCCCAGGCGCTGCTTGATCTGGTCGACGCCGCTGTCGACCTTCTTGCCCTGGGCCGCCAGCAGGCGCTCTTCCTGCTGCAAGTCGGTTTCCTTGGCCACCGCCACCAGCAGCTTCTTCAATGGCGAGGTCGGCCCGGAAATCACCCGCAGCACGTCGGCCGCCTGGGCCACGCTGGTGATCGGCACGAAGTCGATATCGGCCAGCAGCGCATCCCACTGGCGCAGGTAATCCTGGAAGTACAGCCGGCGCACATCCGCCGCCAGGCTGGCGACGTTCTGCTGCTCCCCCTGATCGCGGCCCAGCACCCACTGCTCTTCCGCCAGGGTCCCGGCCTGGTTCAGGCTGGCCAGCAGAAACGCCTCGCGGTAGCCCTTGGCGGTGAAGAACCCGCTGAGGGGTTCGCTCAGCGGCTTGCCGCTCTTGCGGCTGAACACCAGCGCGGCATCGCGGCCGGCGGCGTCGCTGATGCGGAAGTCACTGACTCCGGCCGGCAGCTTCTGGCGCTTGACCCGGTCATAGACCCGTTGCGCCACCGGCAGTTGTTGCAACTGCCGCCGCAGGTCATCGATCAGCCGCTCGTCCAGTCGCGCATTCGGCGGATGCCGGTCGAACAGCGCCTTGAGGTGCTCGCCCAGGGCCAGACGCTGATCCGGCGGCAGGTCGCGCGGCAGATTGCGGTCCCAGTCGAGGGCGATCCAGGCCTTGATGAACTCCGGGTCGTAGTGCTCGTTATCGGCCAGCATCAGATAGGCCTTCAGGCCCTCGTAGAGGAAGTCCGAGCTGCCCCCACTGCGCAACTGTTCCTCGACACGGGTTACCAGACGTGGCGCGAACACCGCGATCAGCAGCTTGCGATAGACGCTGGCGGACTCGGCCTCGAGCATGTCGCCCTGGTACAGCCCCAGCCCCTCGGACCAGCCCGGCGCATCGCCGGCCAGGTGCCGGACCGCATTGAGCAGCGGCAGCACCGCCAGCACGTCGCGTTGCGCCGGGCTGAGGTTCTGCACGCTCTGGCCCAGCGGTGCGACCTTCTGGTCGACCTGGGCGATATAGGCCTGGTTGGCCTTGTAGCTGATCAGCCACAGGGTGCTGACCAGCAGCACCACCGCCACCGTCGCCGCCAGTACGCCACGGGCCAGCCACTTGCGCCGCCGCTCGACCTTGGGGTTGACCCCGACCAGGCCGCGCTCGGCGAAGGCCACCGCGGTGAACAGCTTCTCGATGAAGTAACTGCGCCCGGTGCCGCTCTGGCGGGCCAGGTGCTGGCGGTCCAGGCTCATGCTCTGGGCCATGGCACCGATCAGACGGTCGATCGGGCTGCCTTCCTGGGTGCCGCTGGTAAAGTACACCCCGCGCAGCAGCGCGCGGTCTTCATAGGCGTTGGGCTTGAACACACCGTCGAGGAAGCTCTGCAGGCACTCGCGCAGCGCGCCGAACTGTTGCGGGAAACCATAGATCAGGTCACGCCGGGCCGGGTCGCGCTCCTGCTGCAGACGCTCCACCAGGCGCTCGTTGAGCCGCTGCTCCAGAGCCGCGAATTCGCCCTTGAAGTGCACCAGCGGGCTTTCGGCGTTCTTGCCGTCGTCCAGGGTGAAGGTCGTGCCCCACACCTGTGCCCGCTCTTCCTTGCTCAGGGAGTCGAAGAACTCCATGAAACCCGGCACCAGGTCGAGCTTGGTCAGCATCAGGTAGATCGGGAAGCGCACGCCGAGCTGGGTGTACAACTCCTGGATCCGGGCGCGGATCGCCGCGGCATGGGCCGCCCGTTCGGCGTCGGTGCCGAGCAGCAGGTCGGACAGGCTGATGGCGATGAACGCACCATCGATCGGCCGGCGCGAACGCTGGGTCTTGAGCAGGTCGAGGAAACCCAGCCAGGCCGCCTTGTCCACCTGGGCATGGCTGTCCTGGGTGGTGTAGCGGCCGGCGGTATCGAGCAGCACGGCCTCGTCGGTGAACCACCAGTCGCAGTTGCGGGTACCGCCGACACCGCGGATCGCCCCGGCGCCCAGTTGCGCGGCCAGGGGGAAATGCAGGCCGGAGTTGACCAGCGCGGTGGTCTTGCCCGAACCGGGCGGGCCGATGATCACGTACCACGGCAGCTCGTACAGGTTACGGCGCTCGTCGCCACCGAGCCGGGCCTTTTTCAGCAGGGCCAGGGCCTCGTCCATGCGTTGGCGCAGGGTCGCCAGCTCTTCGGCGGTGGCGACGCTGGCCGCATCCGGCGGCGTATCCGCGGCCAGGCTCTGCATGACCTTCGCCGCCTGGCGGCGGGCCTGGATCAGGCGGAACACGCGATAAGCGATCCAGATCGCGAAGATCAGGATGATCAGCGCCCAGCGCCGCCCTTCCGGCACCAGCACTTCCAGCAACGGGCCGACGAACCAGATGATCAGGCTCAGGGCGATCAGCCCCAGCACCGGGATCACCCAGCGAATGACAAAACCGAAAAAAGCCTTCACTCGACTCCCTCCGCAAAGACTGTGATTTCCACCCGGCGATTCTTCGCCCGGCCTTCGGCCGTGGCGTTCGACGCCAGCGGCTCGGTGTCGCTGCGCCCTTCGGCACTGAAGCGCTCGGGCTGGCCGGTCTTCGCCGCGAGGATCTGCAGCACCTGCTCGGCCCGCGCCTGGGACAACGCCCAGTTCGACGGGAAGCGCAGGGTGGCGATCGGACGGTTGTCGCTGTGGCCGGTGACCCGCACCTGGCCCTTGACCTTGCGGATCGCATCGGCGATGCGCAGCATCAGCGGCTGGAAGTCATCGACGATGCTGGCGCTGCCCGAGGCGAACAGTTCGTCGCCGCGGATGGTCACCACCGAACGGTCGACCTTGTCCTCCACCGCGACCTTGCCAGCCCTGATTTCCTCGGCGAGGAAACCGGCCAGGCGCGGCCGCTCGACCACCTTGGGCTGTACCACCGGCCGGTCGATGGTCTGCACCGGGATCTCGCCCAGGGCATGGATGTTCTTGAACACCGGCTCGGCGTCGGCGGCCAGCTTCATGCGCAGGCCGAACAGCAGGGCCAGCAGCAGCGCCAGGCCGATCGCCACGCCGACCCAGGGCGGCATGAACTGGCTGAGGCGGTCGCGGGCCACGGTCAGGCCGCGCCAGCGCGGCGACAGTTCACGCTCGTATTCGCCACGGGCACTGCGGATGGTCGCGGCGGTGCGCTCACGCAACGCCTCCAGCTGGCTGCGGCCGTCGTTCATGACCCGGTAGCGGCCTTCGAAGCCCAGGCACATGCACAGGTACAAGAGCTCCAGCAGGTACAGGCGCTCGCGCGGGCTCTGCAGGCAGTGTTCGAGCAGCTGGAACACCTTCTCGCCGCCCCAGGCCTCGTTGTGCACGGTGATCAGCAGACTCTGCTTGCCCCACTCGCTGGTACTGCCCCATGGGGTACTGAGCACCGCTTCGTCGAGGGCGGTGCACAGCGCATAACGCGCCAGCAGCACCTCGTTGCGCGCCACGCCGGCGGCCTCGGCACGCTCCTCGAACTGCCGCAGGTAACCCAGCAACTGCGCCCGCAGGCTGGCCGGGGCCGGATGGGCGATGGTGTTGCGCAGCCGGGTGAGCAGCGCCAGCAACGGGCCGGCGGCGCTTTCCAGCGGGTTCAGGCCCTGGGACTGGCCAATCGGCAGCGGCGCGGCCGGCATCGACAGCGGGGCGCTCGGCGCGGCCTGGGGCTCGCGGCCACCGGGCCGCGGCATGAACTGGGTACGGTCGTTGGGTACCGGGGCTGGCTGGCCCAGCGGATCTTCATTGGAGTGCATCGCCGCTTATCCTCGGATGGCCCAGAAAGCCAGGTTCAACCCCGGGAACTCCCCGGCGACATGGAACGCGAAGCCGCCGGAGTGCATCAGTTGCTTCCAGTGCTCGCTGCCACGATCGAGCTCGTAGTAGGTGGAGCCGGCGTGGAACGGGATCTGCCGCGGCGCCACCGGCAACGGCAGCAGGCCGATGCCCGGCAGTTGCAGGTTCACCAGGTCGCGGATGTGCTCCACCGAACCGATCTTGCTCTGCTGGACGAAACGCCCGCGCAGGGTTTCGCTGGGGATGTCGGCACGTACGACCAGGATGAAGCTTGCGTTGTCGATCAGCGTCCTGTCGGCCAGCATCGCCACATGGATGCCGTAGGCCTTTTCCACGATCGGGATCGGCGTCGCCTTACTGTCGATCAGCATCGACAGCGCCTCGCGCAGCGCCTGCATGACCGGGGCGAAGCTCAGCGCCAGGGCGTCGTGCTGGTACTGCGGATACTCGGCCGGGCGCCGGCCGGTCTGGGAAAAGGTGGAGAACTCGCCGGCCAGGCTCACCAGTTCGCTGTAGAAGCGTTCCGGGTGCAGCGGGCTCAACTGGCTCAGGTGGCTGATCAGCGGCTCGGCGCGGTTGACCAGTTGCAGCAGCATGAAATCGGCGATCTCCGAGGCGCCGCCGGCGCCCGAGGCGACCACGCGCCCGGCCAGCGCTTCACCACGCTGGTGCAGCAGGCCCAGCAGCTCGCTGCGAAACGCCGCCAGCGGCTTGCTCGCGGCCACGTCGAGCACCGGCGGGATATAGCTTTCGTCCAGCACCAGGGCGCGGTCGGCGCGTTTTTCCTTGATCCGTACCAGGCCGATGGCGGCGTAGTCGCTCAGGCCATCGCCCCCGGTCAGCAGGCGCAGGGCCCGGGAACCGACGGCCACCGGCGCCCGGTTCTCGAACGGCGCGTTGTCGTCACGCACCTCGCGCACCTGGCTCAGGTAACGCGCCCCGCCCAGCTCCTCGCCCTCGTCCACGGTATCGCGGGCACCGGCGCGCTTGAGCGGCAGCGCCAGGTAGATCACCCCGTCACGCAGGCTGTCCTCGATGCTCAGCGGGCTCGGCGCCAGGTCATCGTGGGGAATGTTGAACGGCGTGCCGTCCGGCAGCAGGCCCTTGGCGGAAACGATGGCCAGCTTGCCCTGGGCCAGCAGGCCCTGGTCGATCAACAGTTCGGAGAACCCCCAGGCACCGGCGGACAGCGGACGGCTGCGGGCGTCGATCAGGTTTTCCAGGTAACGGTCATGCTGCTGGAAGTGCTGCGTTCCGATGAACATGCCTTCCGACCAGACCACTCGATTGTTCCAGGACATGGCTTCTCCGTTTGCCTAAGGGGCGGAGCCTTCGACGGCGCTGCGCACGGCACGCACATCGAGGCTGATCTGATAGTCGGTGACCTGCCGGGGCTGGACGCTGAGTACGCTGCGCCACAACGCCTGGTCGATCTCGCGATAACCCACCACCAGCCCGACATGGCGGGTCGCGGGTTGAGCGGCCGCTCGACGCTCAACTGTTCGCCGGGCTGCACCAGCACTTCGTCCTGGTCGATCAGGTCGGCGCCGAGGGTCGCCTGGGCCCGTTCGGCCAGGGCGAAATAGTCGGCTCGATTGAAGTTGGCGGTGTTCTTCAGCTCGAAAATGCGCACCCGCACCGGAGCCGGGGCCCCGTTGGCGCCGGGGTTGAGACCGCTGATGGCATGAAAGTTCAGGACAGCGGTGGCGCTGTCGGCCGCCGGCTCATCGGCAGGCGCTGGTGCGGCCGCGTCCTTGCTGCACGCATTGAGCAGCAGCGTCATGGCCGCTGCCAGTAAAACTCGGTGAATCATCCTGCGTCCTCAGTGACGGTCTGGCTTTCCGTTGAATCCGTTTGTTGCCTTCAGCCTGCAGAACCTGCCGGGGACTGGCCCTTGTGGGAGCGGGCTTGCCCGCGAAAGCGCCCTCAAGGCCGTCACCCGCCTCAACCTATCCCCTGCCCAGCCGCGCGCTGTGTTCCTCGTACGCCCGACTGAACTCGCGTCCGAACAGGTCCTGGAAGTCGTCCTCGGCCTCGCGGGAAATCCGCGAATACAGCTCGGTGAACTGCTGCCAGTACTGCGCCTGGCGCGAACCGCCGAACAGGTTCGACAGGCCGCCCGGGCGGCTCATGCGCGCCTCCAGTTCGGCCGGCTCGAAACGCTTGAGCAAATGCTTGATCGCCGCTTCCACCCCGGCCATGACCGCCAGCTGGTGCGCCCGCAGGTCGTCGAAGCTGTCGCGGACCGCCTGGTCCGGCGCCATGAATGCCTGATTGCCGTGGCGCAGCAGAAGCAGCAGCGCCTCATCGGCATTCGGCGCGAACTTCAGCGGGTTGTTCTCCACCGGCCGGATCATCGTCTGCTGCATGCGGAACTCGCCCTTGAGGCTGCTGCGGGCACGCAGGACGTCGATCAGGCCCTCGACCATCAGCCGGTAGCTGCGGCCGACCGCCTCCATCTGCGCTTCCACCTGGGCACCGTCGATGCGTAGCTGGTCGAGCCCGGCGCCCCGCAGGAAGGCCTGCAGCAGGTCGGCCTGCGGGCTTCCCGGTGGCACCGGGGCGGCCACCGGAGCAGGCTGCGATACGGGCTGCGGTGCGGGGATGGGCGCAGGCTCGGGTGCGGCGACTGGAGCCGGAGCCGGAGCCGGGACAGGCTCCACCGCCAGGGGTGCCGGAGCAACGACATCGGGCATCACCACCGGGATCGGCGCCGGTTGGCCGACCGGGGCCTTGGGTGTATCGCCGAACAGGTCCCAGTCTTCCGGAATCATGTTCATACCGGGGCTGGCGACCGGGGCCGAGGGAATCGGCGGGGTCGGCGCAATCACCGGAGCAGGCGGAGCCACTGGCGTCGGCGGGCGAAAATCATGCTGTTGCGCCGGCACATGATCCGGCACGGTCGCCGGCGGCACGCTCGCGGGCGTCAGGAAGTCGAACAGATCGGGGAAGGTGTCCATCGCCGAGCCGCCCTGGAAATGCGCCGGGATGCTCGCCGGCTGTGGCGTCGGCGTGGGAGCGGCCGCGGCACGCCCCATCAGGGCCTCGAAACTGTTGGAGGTGTCCACCCCGGACAGGGGCGAATCGGCCAGTTGCAGGTTGAAGTCGATCCGTACACGGATTTCATACTCGCCGATCCGGATGATTTCGCCATCCTGCAACAGCTCGCTGTTGCCCCGGCGCAGGCGGATACCGGAATTGACCAGTTCCACGCCATTGGTACTGTTATCCGTCAGATAGTAACGACCCTCCCTGTATTGGATAACACAATGTCGTGAAGAAACCAGCCGCTCCGGATCGGGCAGCACCCAGTCATTCTCAGGACTGCGGCCAATTGCCATCACGCCCTTGTCCATGGTCTTTTCGGGACATTGGCCAGGGGTGATCTTGTGATAACTAGTAATAGTCAAGCACAGCGACATTGCGCCTCCTTGCAGTACTTCCACGCACAGCCGGCCCGCTGCGGTGTTCCTGCAGCAAGCGCGGTCCGGGCCTTCCGGCCCCGGGGTAAAACCCCATTGTTTTCAGCCATTTCGGCGAAACTGGAAGATTCTACCCACAATTTTTCTACAATCGTACAGGCCCTGACCCGGTAGTCGACGGCCTTGCCGAGCCCGTCACAACTGTAACAAAGGGTGAGTAGCTTACCTTGACAAGCCCCAAGTACTACACCAAAAATGCACAACTTCCTGTTTATACATGATGGCCGTGTGATATCAAAGTCCCTATATCCACGAGAATTATGAGAATTTCCCCGAGGGAACTTTCTCGGGAAATAGCTGGCACTTTGCCAGGCGATAAGGAGATCGAACTTGCTGGACCTGCCGTTGTTGCTTGCTGCTGTTTCCGCGAACTCGCCCTGCGGCGAGGACCTGGAATATGACGCGCAATTCCTGCAATTGGAACGTGATGCCCAGGGTAAACCCGAGCGCATCATGGGCGACTCCGTGCAACCGGCAGAACCGCCCGCCTGGCGTGTCATCGAGCAATCGAGCACGGCCCTGCTGCAACGCAGCAAAGACCTGCGCATCACCCATTTCCTGGCGCAAAGCAGCCTGGCCCTCGAAGGCTTCGCCGGCCTGCGCGACGCCCTCGAACTGATTCACCAGTTGCTCCAGCAATACTGGGGCGAACTCTATCCCTTGCTCGACGCCGACGACGACAATGACCCCACGGTGCGGGTCAACGCCTTGTCCGGCCTGGCCTGCGACACCAACGTGCGGTTGTTGCGCGAAAGCGTGCTG
Organism: Pseudomonas sp. Tof1; assembly: GCF_055390395.1. Classification (NCBI taxonomy): domain Bacteria; kingdom Pseudomonadati; phylum Pseudomonadota; class Gammaproteobacteria; order Pseudomonadales; family Pseudomonadaceae; genus Pseudomonas; species Pseudomonas sp. Tof1. Next base: position 6,834,077 of record NZ_AP024344.1, read on the forward strand.
ACCCGCTCGCGGGCCTTCGGCACCGTAACCCTGCGCGCCGCACTGAACGCCAGCGGCCTGTTGAGCTTCGCCGACGAGAGCCTGAGCCCCGACGAACTGAGCGGCGCCCTGCGCGATACCGACCCGGATGAACTGGAGGCCGTGCGCAACGCCATCACCGAGGCCCGCAGCACGCTGGAAGCCATCGAGCGCTTCGTTTCCGAACAGGTCGGCTCGGCCCAGGGGGTCGACCTCAGCGCCCTGCGCCAACCGCTCAAGCTGGCGTTGCAGGTGCTCGCCGAATACGCCCCGGGCGGTGCCGCCCCGGCCCCGGAGGCTACCGACAGCACCGGCGACAGCAGCGAATACCCGTCGGCGGACGCTCCCGCGGTCGCGGCGCCACGTGCCACCGGCGAGATCGGCAACCGCGACGACGTGTTGCGCAGCCTCGACCGGATCCTCGCCTACTACACCCGCCACGAGCCTTCGAGCCCGCTGCCGGTGCTGTTGAACCGGGCGAAGCATCTGGTCCACGCCGACTTCGAGGCGATCGTGCGCAACCTGATCCCCGACGGCATGTCCCAGTTTGAAAACCTGCGTGGTCCGGAAGGCGAATAAGCCTGAACCCTCCGCGCAGTTACGTTAACGGCCTATACCGATGACGCCTACACCGTCGCAACAGCGACCAGGAGCAGCAACGTGGCGAAGCAAAGTTCTCAGAAATTCATCGCGCGCAATCGCGCGCCACGGGTCCAGATCGAGTACGACGTGGAACTCTACGGCGCCGAGAAAAAGGTCCAGTTGCCTTTCGTGATGGGCGTGCTGGCCGACCTGGCCGGCAAACCCGCCGAGCCGCTGGCCGCCGTCGCCGACCGCAAATTCCTGGAGATCGACGTCGACAACTTCGACTCGCGTCTCAAGGCCATGAAACCGCGGGTCGCGTTCAACGTGCCGAACGAGCTGACCGGTGAAGGCAACCTGAGCCTGGACATCACCTTCGAAAGCATGGACGACTTCAGCCCCGCCGCCGTGGCGCGCAAGGTCGACTCGCTGAACAAGCTGCTCGAGGCGCGCACCCAGCTGGCCAACCTGCTGACCTACATGGACGGCAAGACCGGTGCCGAGGAAATCATCATGAAGGCCATCAAGGATCCGGCGCTGCTCCAGGCCCTGGCCAGTGCGCCAAAGCCCCAGGACTCCGAGCCCAGCGCTTAATCAGGACGAACGATCATGACCCAGTTGCAGCAAGACAATCAGCCTCTGCAAAGCGGCACCACCGAACCCAGCGAATTCGCCAGCCTGCTGATGCAGGAGTTCAAACCCAAGACCGAGCGTGCCCGCGAGGCCGTCGAGGGCGCCGTGCGCACCCTGGCCGAGCAGGCCCTGGCGCAGACCGACCTGGTGTCCAACGACGCCATCAAGTCGATCGAGTCGATCATCGCCGCCATCGACGCCAAGCTCACCGCCCAGGTCAACCAGGTGATCCACCACCCCGAGTTCCAGCAGCTGGAAAGCGCCTGGCGTGGCCTGCACTACCTGGTCAACAACACCGAAAGCGATGAACAGCTGAAGATTCGCGTGCTGAACATCTCCAAGCCGGAGCTGCACAAGACCCTGAAGAAATTCAAGGGCACGGCCTGGGACCAGAGCCCGATCTTCAAGAAGATGTACGAAGAGGAATACGGCCAGTTCGGCGGCGAGCCCTACGGCTGCCTGGTCGGCGACTACTACTTCGACCAGTCGCCACCGGATGTCGAGCTGCTGGGCGAGCTGTCCAAGGTCTGCGCGGCGATGCACGCGCCGTTCATTTCCGCCGCCTCGCCGACCGTGATGGGCATGGGCTCGTGGCAGGAACTGTCGAACCCGCGCGACCTGACCAAGATCTTCACCACGCCGGAATACGCCGGCTGGCGCTCCCTGCGTGAATCGGAAGACTCGCGCTACATCGGCCTGACCATGCCGCGGTTCCTGGCCCGCCTGCCCTATGGCGCCAAGACCGACCCGGTGGAGGCCTTCGCCTTCGAGGAAGACACCGACGGCGCCGACAGCAACAAGTACACCTGGGCCAACGCGGCCTACGCCATGGCGGTGAACATCAACCGCTCGTTCAAGCACTACGGCTGGTGCTCGCGGATTCGCGGCGTCGAGTCCGGCGGCGAGGTCGAAGGCCTGCCGGCGCACACCTTCCCGACCGACGATGGCGGCGTGGACATGAAGTGCCCGACCGAGATCGCCATCTCCGACCGTCGTGAAGCGGAACTGGCGAAGAACGGTTTCATGCCGCTGCTGCACAAGAAGAACACCGATTTCGCCGCGTTCATCGGCGCCCAGTCGCTGCAGAAACCGGCCGAGTACGACGATCCGGACGCCACCGCCAACGCCAACCTGGCCGCGCGCCTGCCGTACCTGTTCGCCACCTGCCGCTTCGCCCATTACCTGAAGTGCATCGTTCGCGACAAGATCGGTTCGTTCAAGGAAAAGGACGAAATGCAGCGCTGGTTGCAGGACTGGATCCTCAACTACGTCGACGGCGACCCGGCCCACTCCACCGAAACCACCAAGGCCCAGCATCCGCTGGCGGCGGCGGAAGTGGTGGTCGAGGACGTCGAAGGCAACCCGGGCTACTACACCTCCAAGTTCTTCCTGCGTCCGCATTACCAGCTCGAAGGCCTGACCGTGTCGCTGCGCCTGGTGTCGAAGCTGCCATCGGCGAAGGGGGCGTAACCCCACAGGCGCTGTTTTCCCCGATGGGAGCAGGCTCCCATACGGGGAAGGCGTCACCCGTAATAACGGCGACCTCGCCATCGACGGCAGGTCCTGGCTAACAACCTCGTGGTGCAGACCACACTGGAGAAAACATGGCTGTTGATATCTTCATCAAGATCGGTGACATCAAGGGCGAGTCCATGGACAAGGCCCACAAGGACGAAATCGACGTCCTGAACTGGAGCTGGGGCATGTCCCAGTCCGGCAACATGCACATGGGCGGTGGCGGTGGCGCCGGCAAGGTCAACATCCAGGACCTGTCGCTGACCAAGTACGTCGACAAGTCCTCGCCCAACCTGATGATGCACTGCGCCAGCGGCAAGCACGTCGACAAGGTCACCCTGGTGGTGCGCAAGGCCGGCGGCGAAAGCCAGGTCGAGTACATGAAGATCGACCTGAGCGAAGTGCTGATCACCTCGCTGAGCACCGGCGGCTCGGGCAGCGATGATCGCCTGACCGAAAACGTCACCCTGAACTTCGCCCAGGTCCAGGTCGAGTACCAGGAGCAGAAGGCCGACGGTTCCAAGCAGGGCGGCCCGGTCAAGTTCGGCTGGAACATCCGCTCGAACACCAAGATGTGATCCTCGTGCCCCCGACGCCCGGCGTCGGGGCACCTGGCGCAACACCCCCGAATTCGATTCATTGCCGGTGTCCAAGCATGGCCAAGCCTGCGCTTCCCGATCCGTGGAGCTGCCGCCCCGCAGCGTCCAGTTCCTGTGACGTCGCACGATGAGCAGCGTGCCCAGCGACTTCGCCCTGCGCGAACGCCTGCAACCGTCGCTGCTCGACCGGTTGACCGACGACGACCCCGGCCACCCGCAGGAAGGCACGGACAAGCGCGTGCTGTCCCTGAGCCAACTCAAGGCCTCGGTGCTGCGTGACCTGACCTGGCTGCTCAATACCACCTCGCTGCTCGACGCCGACGCCACCCTGCATACCCCGGCCGGCACCTCGGTGGTCAACTACGGCCTGCCGGCACTGGCCGGCTACAGTGCCTCGAGCATCGATATCCCGGCGCTGGAAAGCCTGATCCACAAGGCCATCGCCACGTTCGAGCCACGCATCCTGGCCAGCACCCTGCGGGTCCGCGCCCAGGTTGCCTACGGCGAGATGAACCACAACGCCCTGAGCTTCGAGATCGAGGGCGACCTGTGGGCCCTGCCGGCGCCCCTGCCGCTGCTGCTGCGCACCGACCTCGACCTGGAGTCCGGCCATGTCCGCGTGGTCCCGGCCGAGCAACGGAGACGTTCATGAACCCGCGCCTGCTCGACCTCTACAACCAGGAGCTGCAGCACGTCCGCGAAAGTGCCGCCGAGTTCGCCAAGGAATACCCGAAGATCGCCGGGCGCCTGACGCTGTCCGGGATCGACTGCGCCGACCCCTATGTCGAGCGCCTGCTGGAAGGTTTCGCCTACCTCACCGCGCGTGTGCAGCTCAAGCTCGACGCCGAGTACCCGACCTTCACCCACAACCTGCTGGAAATCGCCTACCCGCACTACCTGGCACCGACGCCGTCGATGACCGTGGTGCAGTTGCAGACCGATCCCGACGAGGGTTCGCTGGCCAGCGGTTTCACCCTGCCACGGGACAGCGTGCTGCGCGCGACCCTCGGCAAGGACACCCAGACCTCCTGCGAGTACCGCACCGCCCATGCGGTGACGCTGTGGCCGCTGCAGGTCAGCCAGGCCGAGTACTTCGGCAACCCGGCAACCGTGCTCGGCCGCCTGGCCGCCAGCGAGCCCAAGGCCAAGGCCGGCCTGCGCCTGACCCTGCGCACCGGCGCCGAGCTGCCCTTCAACCAGCTCGACCTGGACAACCTGCCGCTGTACCTCAATGGTGCCGACGAGCAACCGTTCCGCCTCTACGAACAACTGCTGGGCAATGCCTGCGCGGTCTTCGCCCGGGCTCCGGGCGGCGACTGGGTCGAGCGCCTGCCCCAGGACGCCCTGCGCTCCTGCGGCTTCGACGACCGCGAAGCGGCAATGCCGGTGGTGGCCCAGGCCTTCCAGGGCTATCGCCTGCTGCAGGAATACTTCGCCCTGCCCCAGCGCTACCTGTTCGTCGACTTCAGCGGGCTGGGCCGGGCGGTCAAGCGCTGCAGCGGCCAGGAGCTGGAACTGATCGTGCTGTTCGAGCGCTTCGACCCGAGCCTGGAAAGCAGTGTCGACACCGCCCAGTTCGTGCCTTTCTGCACCCCGGCGATCAACCTGTTCCCGCGCCGCCTGGACCGCATCCACCTGTCCGAACGGGTCAACGAACACCATGTGATCGCCGACCGCACCCGGCCGATGGATTTCGAGATCCACTCGCTGACCGGCGTCACCGGCCACGGCACCGGGCCCGACCAGCCATTCCTGCCCTTCTACGCCGTGCGCGATCCGTCGCGCTACGGCCGCGACCAGGCCTACTACATCCTGCGCCGCGAGCCGCGGGTGCTGTCCAGCGAGCAGCGGCGCAAGGGTACCCGCTCGACCTACATCGGCAGCGAAACCTTCGTCAGCCTGGTCGACAGTCAGCAGGCACCCTACCGCCACGACCTGCGCCAGCTCGGCGTCAGCGCGCTGTGCACCAACCGCGACCTGCCGCTGTTCATGAGCGTGGGCAGCGGCAAGAGCGACTTCACCCTGGCCGACAGCGCCCCGGTATCGGCGGTGCGCTGCCTGGCCGGGCCGAGCCGGCCACGGGCCAGCCATGCCCACGACAACAAGGCCTGGCGCCTGATCAGCCAGCTCTCGCTGAACTACCTGTCGCTGAGCGAACAGGGCCAGGGCGCCGCGGCCCTGCGCGAGCTGCTGCGGCTGTACGGCGAGAGCAACGATGCCGCCCTGCAACTGCAGATCGAGGGCCTGCGCGAAGTCAGCAGCAAGGCCTGTACCCGGCGGCTGCCGATGCCCGGGCCGATCGTCTTCGGGCGCGGCCTGGAGATCACCCTGGAATTCGACGAGAACGCGTTCCGCGGCACCGGGGTGTTCCTCCTCGGCGCAGTGTTCGAACGCTTCCTGGCACGCTACGTGTCGATCAACAGTTTTACCGAGACGGTGATTCGAACCACCGAACGCGGCGAGATCATGCGATGGAAAGCCAAGCCCGGACGCCGTCCGACCCTGTGAGCACGCTCACGGCGATGCAAGCCGAGCCCTGGGAATACGACTTCTTCCAGGCGCTGCGGCGTATCGAGTGCGAATCGCCGCACCTGCCGCGCTTCGGCCATTCGCTGCGCCTGGCGGATGATCCGTTGCGCCTGGGTCAACAGCTGGACTGCGCCTTCGCCCCGGCGACCCTGGCCTCGATGACGCCCGCCAGCGACAACGCGCCGGCCCGTCTGGAGCAGTTCTTCTTCGGCCTCGGCGGCCCCAACGGCCCGTTGCCGCTGCACCTCACCGAATACGTGCGCGAGCGCCAGCGCAACAACGCCGACAGCACCAGCAAGCGTTTCCTCGACGTGTTCCACCACCGCCTGCTGAGCCTGTTCTATCGGGCCTGGGCCGAAGCGCGGCCGACCGTCAGCCATGACCGCCCGGACGACGACTACTGGTCCGGGCGCCTGGCCGCCCTCAGCGGCCGGGGCATGCCCGGCCTGCTCGACCAGGGCCTGGTTCCACCGACCGCCAAGCTGCACTTCAGCGGCCACCTCGCCGCCCAGACCCGCTACCCGGACGGCCTGAAAGCCATTCTCGGCGAGTACTTCGGCCTGCCGGTGGAGATCGAGGAATACGTCGGCCAGTGGCTGGAGTTGCCGGAACGCAGCCGTCTCGGCGTCACCGCCAACCAGCTCGGCGTGGACTTCTGCCTCGGCCGCCACGTGTGGGACCGCCAGCACAAGTTCCGCATCCGCTTCGGCCCGCTGAAGCTCGACGAATACATGAGCCTGCTGCCCGATGGCGAATCCTTCCACCACCTGGTGGCGTGGGTCGCCGAATACCTGGGACACGAGCTGGACTGGGACCTCAACCTGGTCCTGGAACAGCCCGAAGTCCCCCGGCTGCAACTCAACGGCCAATTCCGCCTGGGTTTCAACACCTGGGTCGGCCAACCCGAAGAGGACGCCAGGGACCTGATCCTGGCCCGGCATTACGCCGAACACGCCACACCAGCCCACCACTCAAGGAGCACAGAGCATGGGTGAAATCAGTCGCGCCGCGCTGTTCGGCAAACTCAACAGCGTCGCCTACAAGGCCATCGAAGCCGCCACGGTGTTCTGCAAGCTGCGGGGCAACCCCTATGTGGAACTCGCCCACTGGTTCCACCAGTTGCTGCAGTTGCAGGACTCGGACCTGCACCGCCTGGTGCGCCAGTTCAACATCGAGCCGGCGCGCCTGGCCCGTGACCTGACCGAGGCGCTGGACCGCCTGCCGCGCGGCTCGACCTCGATCACCGACCTGTCCTCCCACGTCGAGGAAGCGGTGGAACGCGGCTGGGTCTACGGCAGCCTGATGTTCGGCGAAAGCCAGGTGCGCACCGGCTACCTGGTGCTCGGCATCCTCAAGACCCCGAGCCTGCGCCATGCGCTGCTGGGGCTGTCGTCGGAGTTCGACAAGATCAAGGCCGAGGCCCTGAGCGAGCGTTTCGACGAGTACGTCGGTGATTCGCCGGAGAACAACCTGGGCGCCAGCGACGGCTTCAATGCCGGCGCCACGCCGGGCGAAGCCAGCGGTGCCATCGCGCCGAGCGCCATGGGCAAGCAGGAGGCGCTCAAGCGCTTCACCGTCGACCTGACCGAACAGGCCCGCAGCGGCAAGCTCGACCCGATCGTCGGCCGTGACGAGGAGATCCGCCAGTTGGTGGACATCCTCATGCGCCGCCGCCAGAACAACCCGATCCTCACCGGCGAAGCCGGGGTCGGCAAGACCGCGGTGGTCGAGGGTTTCGCCCTGCGTATCGTCGCCGGCGACGTACCGCCGTCGCTCAAGGACGTCGAACTGCGCAGCCTCGACGTCGGCCTGCTGCAGGCCGGCGCGAGCATGAAGGGCGAGTTCGAACAGCGCCTGCGCCAGGTCATCGAGGACGTCCAGGCCTCGCCCAAGCCGATCATCCTGTTCATCGACGAAGCCCACACCCTGGTCGGTGCCGGTGGCGCCGCCGGTACCGGTGACGCGGCCAACCTGCTCAAGCCGGCGCTGGCCCGCGGCAGCCTGCGCACCGTGGCCGCGACCACCTGGGCCGAGTACAAGAAGCACATCGAGAAAGACCCGGCCCTGACCCGCCGCTTCCAGGTGGTGCAGGTACCGGAACCGTCGGAAGACAAGGCGCTGCTGATGATGCGCGGCGTCGCCTCGACCATGGAAAAACATCACCAGGTGCAGATCCTCGACGAAGCCCTGGAGGCCTCGGTCAAGCTGTCCCATCGCTACATCCCGGCGCGGCAACTGCCGGACAAGTCCGTCAGCCTGCTCGACACGGCCTGCGCGCGGGTCGCCATCAGCCTGCACGCGGTACCGGCCGAGGTCGACGACAGCCGGCGGCGTATCGAGGCGCTGGAGACCGAGCTGCAGATCATCGCCCGCGAACATGCCATCGGCATCGACACCGCCAGCCGCCGGAACGCCAGCGAAGAACGGCTCGCCAGCGAGCGCGAGCGCCTGGCCGAACTGGAAAGCCGCTGGACCGAGGAGAAGAGCCTGGTCGACGAACTGCTCGCCACCCGGGCCGAGCTGCGTGAAAGCACCGGCGTGGTGGACAGCGATGTCGGCGGCGAACAGGGCCATGCCCTGCGCGAGAAACTGATCGACCTGCAACGGCGCCTCAGCGACCTGCAGGGCGAGAGCCCGCTGATCCTGCCGACCGTGGACTACCAGGCGGTGGCCTCGGTGGTCGCCGACTGGACCGGTATCCCGGTGGGCCGCATGGCCCGCAACGAGCTGGAAACCGTGCTCAACCTCGACCAGCACCTGAGCAAGCGCATCATCGGCCAGGATCATGCCCTGAGCATGATCGCCAAGCGCATCCAGACCTCCCGCGCCGGCCTCGACAACCCGAGCAAGCCGATCGGCGTGTTCATGCTCGCCGGCACCTCCGGCGTGGGCAAGACCGAAACCGCCCTGGCCCTGGCCGAGGCCATGTACGGTGGCGAGCAGAATGTCATCACCATCAACATGAGCGAGTTCCAGGAAGCCCACACCGTCTCCACCCTCAAGGGTGCCCCGCCCGGCTACGTCGGCTACGGCGAAGGCGGCGTGCTGACCGAAGCGGTTCGGCGCAAGCCCTACAGCGTGGTGCTGCTGGACGAGGTGGAGAAGGCCCACCCGGACGTGCACGAGATCTTCTTCCAGGTGTTCGACAAGGGCGTGATGGAAGACGGCGAAGGCCGGCTGATCGACTTCAAGAACACCCTGATCCTGCTCACCACCAACGCCGGTACCGAGCTGATCGCGCACCTGTGCAAGGACGCCGGCAACGTCCCCGACCCCGAGGACATCGCCAAGGCCCTGCGCCAGCCGCTGCTGGAGATTTTCCCGCCGGCGCTGCTCGGCCGCCTGGTGACCATTCCGTACTACCCGCTCAGCGACATCATGCTCAAGGCGATCACCCGCCTGCAGCTGGGGCGCATCAAGAAGCGCGTGGAAAGCACCCACAAGGTCGCCTTCGACTTCGACGACGAGGTGGTCGACCTGATCGTCTCGCGCTGCACCGAGACCGAGAGCGGCGGACGGATGATCGATGCGATCCTGACCAACAGCCTGCTGCCGGACATGAGCCGCGAGTTCCTCACGCGCATGCTCGAAGGCAAGCCGCTGGCGGGTGTGAGGATCAGCGTGCGGGATAACGAATTGCACTACCAGTTCAGCGACGTGGAAGCCTGAGAAGGCCTCTTCGCGGGCAAGCCCGGCTCCTACAGGTCAGCGTCGCACACAGAGCACGTGTACGACGCAACACGTGTAGGAGCGTGGCTTGCCCGCGAAAGCGCCCGCCCAGACGCCACAACACCCAGAGATAACCGATGCTATTCACACAAGCCACCCGCCTGGCCCAGGTCCACAGCCCCCTCGGGCCGGATGTGCTGCTGCTCAAGGACATGGGCGGCGGCGAGGAGTTGGGGCGGCCGTTCGAATACGAATTGCACCTGACCTCCAACGACGGCGCCATCGACCTGAACCAGCTGCTGGGCAAACCCATGAGCCTCTCCCTGCAATTGCAGGGCGGGGCCAGCCGCTACTTCCACGGCATCGTCGCGCGCTGCAGCCAGAACGTCGACAGCGGCCAGTTCGCCAGCTACCAGGTGACCCTGCGACCCTGGCTCTGGCTGCTGACCCGCACCTCCGACTGCCGCATCTTCCAGCACATGACCATCCCGCAGATCATCAAGCAGGTGTTCCGCGACCTCGGTTTCTCCGACTTCGAAGACGTGCTCAGCCAGCCCTACCGCGAGTGGGAATACTGCGTGCAGTACCGCGAGAGCAGCTTCGACTTCGTCAGCCGGCTGATGGAGCAGGAAGGCATCTATTACTACTTCCGCCATGAGAAGGACCGCCACGTACTGGTGCTGGCCGACGCCTACGGTGCCCACCACCCGGCTCCCGGCTACGAGTCGATCCCCTACTACCCGCCGGATGGCCAGCACCGCGAGCGCGACCACCTCAACGGCTGGCAGTTGGCCCAGGAAGTCCAGCCCGGCTCCCTGGAACTCAACGACTACGATTTCCAGCGCCCCAGCGCGCGGATCGACGTGCGCTCGACCATGCCGCGCCCGCACACCGCCGGTGACTATCCGCTGTACGACTACCCCGGCAGCTACGTGCAGAGCCAGGACGGCGAGCACTACGCGCGCACCCGCATCGAAGCGATCCAGAGCCTGCACGAGCGCGTGCAGCTCAACGGCAATGCCCGCGGCATCGGTGCCGGCAACCTGTTCAGCCTGACCGGTTTCGGCCGCCAGGACCAGAACCGCGAATACCTGATCGTCGCCGCGCGCTACTACCTCGCCCAGGAGAGCCTGGAGTCGGGTACCGGTACGGCGGGCTCGCAGTTCGAAAGCAGCCTGACCTGCATCGATGCCCAGCAGAGCTTCCGCCCATTGCCCAACACCACCCGGCCCATCGTCCGCGGCCCGCAGACCGCCGTGGTGGTCGGCCCGGCCGGCGAAGAGATCTGGACCGACCAGTTCGGCCGGGTCAAGGTGCACTTCCACTGGGACCGCCACGACCAGTCCAACGAAAACAGCTCCTGCTGGATTCGCGTGTCGCAGGCCTGGGCCGGCAAGAACTGGGGCTCGATGCAGATCCCGCGGATCGGCCAGGAAGTCATCGTCAGTTTCCTCGAAGGCGACCCCGACCGGCCGATCATCACAGGCCGGGTCTACAACGCCGAACAGACAGTGCCCTACGACCTGCCCGCCAACGCCACCCAGAGCGGCATGAAGAGCCGTTCGAGCAAGGGCGGCAGCCCGGCCAACTTCAACGAAATCCGCATGGAGGACAAGAAGGGGGCCGAGCAGTTGTACATCCATGCCGAGCGCAACCAGGACATCGTGGTCGAGGTCAATGAAAGCCACTCGGTGGGCAATGACCGCAACAAGAGCATCGGCCACGACGAGACCGTGCTGATCGGCAACAACCGGGTGCGCATCGTCAAGCAGCAGGACGTGCTCACCGTCGGCCAGAGCAAGACCGACAGCGTCAGCCAGAGCTACCTGATCGAGGTCGGCGAGAACCTGCGGCTGGTCTGCGGCGCCAGCGTGCTGGAGCTCAACGCCAGCGGCCAGATCAACCTGTGCGGCGTGCAGATCAGCTTCCACGCCAGCGGTGACGCGCAGTTCAACACCGGCGGCGTCCTGCACCTCAACAACGGCAAGGGCCCCGACGCCGCCCCGGAAGGCGACGGCGTGAAAGGCACGATCGACGCCAAGGTGGCATCGGCCTTTCCCAAGGCCAAGTAAAAAGGACTTCACGCCATGACCTATCGCCTCAACGAATTCCAGTTCCAGCTACCCGACAGCGAGTTGCTCGATGCCTCGATCAACATCCTCAAGTTTCCGGAACTGGGCACGTCGCTGATCGTCAGCCGCAGCCTGCTGGCCGACGGCGAGGACCTGCGCAGCAACTTCGACAGCCAGCTCAAGCGCCTCGAACAACAGGTCCAGGCACTGCGCTACCAGCCGCGCCAGGACGTGCGACTGGGTGCGGACCAATCCCTCGATGCCATCGAATCGCGCAGCCAGTACAGCAAGGGCGCGGACAACGTCTACCAGTTCCAGCTGGCCTTCGTCCTGCCCGGCACGCGCAAGATGACTGCGCTCAGCTACGTCAAGGCACAGCCGCTGGGCGATGCCGAAGCCGCCCACTGGGCCACGATCAAGCACAGCCTGGCACTGGCCTGAGCCATGTCCGACGCACTCTGGGCCGCCCGCCTGGGAGACGGGCTGGAACACACCTCGGTGATGGCCGACATCGTCGGCGGCGTGCTGGAGGTGGCGGCCAACGTCGCCATCGGCGCACTGGCGACGGCGGCGGTGGTGGCCGCCACCGGCATCACGGTGGCCACCGGCGGTCTCGGCGCCTGCCTGCTGGGTGCGGTGGTCGGGGTGATCGTCGGCGTGGTGATGAGCAAGACCGGCGCCGACAAGGGCCTGAGCGACATGTGCGAGGGGATCGGCAACGCGCTGTTTCCGCCCACGGTGCAGGCGACCATCCAGACCGGCTCCAAAAATACCCTGACCAACTCGATTCCCGCCGCGCGCGCCGCCGGCACCGCACCACCGCCGGCACCGGCTGGCGCAGTGCCCGGCAGCGAGGCCGCCAACGTTCCCGAGGAAGCCGCGGCAGAGGAGGAAAGCCCCGGCTTCCTCGACATGGCCAAGGGTTTCTTCTCGCAGATGTGGCGGCCCACGGTCGCCAGCCCGGCACCCGGCACACAACCCAAGCCGCTGGACCTGGTGACCTGCACCAAGCACTCGCCGATGCCACAGCAGTATCTCGCCGAAGGCTCGGAAAAGGTCAGCATCAACGGCCAACCCGCCGTGCGCAGCGGCGACCGCAGCACCTGCGACGGCAAGGTGGTGTCCTCCGGCACCATCTCGCCGAACGTGACCATCGGTGGCAACTCGGTGGTGGTCCGCGAGATCCGCAGCGGCAAGACGCCGGGCATCGGCCTGGCGGTGACCGTGCTGATGATGCTCAAGGGCGGCAAGGGCAAGTTCCTGAGCAACCTGCCGTGCATGCTGCTGTCGGGGGTCAACTCGTTCGTCGTCAGCCAGGCCACCGGCGCCCTGACCCGGGCCATCGCCGGCTCGCCCAACCCGGTGCATGCCGCCACGGGCGCCAAGGTGCTGGGCGACGCGGATGAGCTGGATTTCGTCCTGCCCGGCATCCTGCCCATCGACTGGCAGCGCTTCTACAACAGCCGCGACGAACGCCAGGGCAGCCTGCTCGGCAGCGGCTGGAGCGTGCCCTATGAAGTCTGCGTGCATGTCGAGCGGCATCCCGAGGGTGGCGAACGGCTGATCTACACCGACGAACAGGCGCGGCGCATCGACATGGGCACGATCCCCCTCGGCGGTGCGGTGTTCAGCGCCGGCGAAGGCCTGGCCGTGCGCCGTAATGGCAACGGCCAGTTGCTGATCGAGAGCGATGACGGCCTGTACCGCCTGTTCGAGCCGACCCCGGCCAACCCCGCCCATCTGCGCCTGAGCCAGTTGGGCGATCGCAACGACAATCGCCTCTATCTCGACTACGACGAATCCGGAAAGCTGACCCGCCTGCGCGACACCTTCGATCAGGTGCAGGTGGAACTGGTCTACAGCCCACAATGGCCACAGCGGATCGTGCAGATCGAGCGCCTGTATCCCGATCACCAGCGCGAGGTGCTGGTCAGCTACGCCTACGACAACGGCGGCGACCTGGCCGAAGTCCGCGATGCCCTCGGCCAGGTCCAGCGGCGTTTCGCCTATGACGAGCACAGGCGGATGGTCGAGCATCAGTTGCCCACCGGCCTGCGCTGCTTCTACCAGTGGGCCGAGGTCGGCAATCGCGAATGGCGAGTGATTCGCCACTGGACCGATGACGGCGACGAGTACCGCTTCGACTACGACCTGGACAGCGGCACCACGCGGATCACCGACGGTTTGAAGCGCGTGAGCATCCGACGCTGGAACCCGCAGCACCAGATCACCGAATACACCGACAACCTCGGCCAGACCTGGCAGTTCGAATGGAACGACGAGCGCCAGTTGCTCGGCGCCATCGATCCCCAGGGCGGACAGTACCGCTACAGCTACGACGAGGCCGGCAACCTCAGCGACAGCCTCGATCCGCTGGGACGCAGTGATTCAACCGTCTGGCTGGAACACTGGGCCCTGCCGCTGGTGGAGACCGATAGCGCCGGCCACAACTGGCAGTACCGCTACGACCCGCGTGGCAATTGCACCCACGAGACCGACCCGCTGGGCCAGGTCACCCAATACCGCTACGACGCCCGTGGCCAGGTGGTGCAGATCATCGACGCCAGCGGCAAGAGCAAGACTCTGCACTGGAACGACCTCGGGCAACTGACCGAGCACATCGACTGCTCCGGCTACCCCACGCGCTTCGGCTACGACCGCCGTGGCTACCTGCAGGTGGTCACCGACGCCCTCGGCGAACGCACCACCTACCAGCACGACGCCCAGGGCAACCTGCTGCAGACCACGTTGGCCGACGGCCGCGTCGAACGGTACCTGCGCGACAGCAGCGGCCAGTTGACCGGCCATGTCGATCCGGCCGGCCACACCACCGCCTACCAGTACGACCGCCGCGGCCAGGTGCGCCAGCGCATCGATGCCGTCGGACGCCAGGTACAGTTCAGCTACGACGCCTACGGCCGCCTGATGGCGCTGACCAACGAAAATGGTGAAAGCTACCGCTTCCTATGGGACGCCGGCGACCGCCTGGTCGAACAGCAGGACCTCGACGGCAGCGCCCGGCGCTATGCCTACGACGGCCTGGATGACGTCACCCGCCTGGAGTATGTACCGGCCCCCTTCGGCACTGGGCTGGCCGCCGTGCCGAGCGAGCCGGTCAAATCCATCGTCCACCGGCTTGAACGCGATGCGGTCGGCCGGCTGGTGGCCAAGGTCACCGACGATGGCCGCACCGAATACAGCTATGACCCGGTCGACCAACTGACCGCCGTGACCTTCACCGACAACGCCGGACAGACCCAGAGCCTGGGCTTCGCCTACGATGCCCTTGGCCAGTTGCTGGAAGAACAGAGCGCGGCGGGCAGCCTTCAGCACCACTACGATGAACTGGGCAACCTGCAGCAGACGCAGTTACCGGACGGTCGCCGGATCAACCGCCTGCACTACGGCAGCGGGCACCTGCACCAGCTCAACCTCGACGGCCAGGTGATCAGCGACTTCGAGCGCGACCGCCTGCACCGCGAGGTTCTGCGCACCCAAGGCCAGCTCAGCACCCGCAGCGACTACGACCGCAGCGGCCGACTGCGCTCACGCCTGCGCCGCCCCGCCGGCCCACCCTCGGCCTTGCCGGCACCGGTACAGAAGCACTTCGACTACGACCCGGCCGACAACCTGATCGGCCGCCTGGACCAGCAACCCCCTGGTGACCGGCGCCAACTGCTGCACTACGACGCCACCGGACGGATCCTCGCCAGCCAGGACAACGTCCAGGGCCAGAGCGAAACCTTCGCCTACGACGCCGCCGCCAACCTGCTCGACGGCCCGGCGGCTGGCGCCGGCCTGGTGGTGCACAACAAGCTGCTGACCTACCAGGACAAGCGCTACCGCTACGACGCCTTCGGCCGGATGATCGAAAAGCGCAGCGGTAGCCGGCGGGTGCAACGCTTTGCCTACGACGCCGAACATCGGCTGATCGAGGTGCATAACCAGGACGGCGCGAAGCAGACCGTGGTGCGCATGCGCTACGACCCGCTGGGGCGGCGTATCGAGAAGACCGAGCAGGACAGCCACGGTTATCCACTGGGTGAGACACGTTTTACCTGGGATGGGCTGCGGTTGCTGCAGGAGCATCGGCACAGCCAGACAAGCCTGTACCTGTATGACGATGGAAGTTATGAGCCGCTGGCGCGTGTCGACGGGCTGGGCGCACTGCAAAAGGTGCGCTACTACCACAACGACCTCAACGGCCTGCCCGAGCAACTGACGGAAAGCGACGGACATACGCTGTGGCAGGCACGCTACAGGGTCTGGGGCAACACCCTGGAGGAAGTCCGTGAGCCCTATTACATCGAAGAGCAGAACCTGCGATTCCAGGGCCAGTACCTGGATCGTGAGACCGGCCTGCACTACAACACGTTCCGGTTCTACGACCCCGATATCGGACGCTTCACCACACCGGATCCGATTGGGCTACTGGGTGGCTTCAACCTCTATCAGTATGCCCCCAACCCGTTCGAGTGGATCGACCCGTGGGGATGGGCGCCTTGCAGCGCTACGACGAAAAAGTTGCAGGCGCACGCAAACGCTGCACGCAAGGCGGTCTACAAGAACCCGCAACGATCACTTACCGTCAAACAGCGGGCAGCGATAAAACGGGCTTATGACAGGGGTGACCTTGGCCAGGCCAGGTCGCGCTATAGACGGTATGTAGGCCAGCGGATCGATGCCGAGTTCAAGCGTCGCGTACAGGCGGACCCATCGTTGGCCCACCTCAATGTATCCAAGTCGGGTCAACGACTACCCGACGTGTATGATTCGAAGAATAAATCCTGGTGGGACCTGACAACCAAAGCTGACTGGGCCAGAGGCACCCACCAGCGACGTTACGGCGACTGGGGAAACGGCTACGAAGGAGTAACGTGGTGAACAACCGAACCGAATCGCAACTGCTCTCGGGCGTCAAGCGTGAAGACTGGGCACTGCCCGAAAAAACCCGCTTCGAGCAGGCCCTGATCAAGGGATGCGAGCTGAAGAACACCAACCTCGCCTACCCGATCTTCGACCAGAGCCTGCTGCAAGACTGCACATTCGAGAAGAGTGACTTCTCCAACGCGCGCTTCTTCAGCGCCACCGAGCTGGTACGATGCACCTTCAGGAACATCGACTTCCGCGCTGCGGGCCTCAATGACAGCGTGTTCCGCCAGTGCACTTTCATCAAATGCGACTTTCGCCAAAGCCCCTTCAATGATTGCGTCCTGGTCGATTGCCTGTTCGACACCTGCAAGATCATCGACAACACCTTCGACGCCGGAAAGCTGGAAAACTGCAGTTTTTCCGGCAAGCTCCAGGAAGTGAACTTCGTTGCAGAGCAACCGAACACCATGCTCCGGGCAGATTTCAGCGCTTGCATCCTGGACTACGTCACCTTCAAGAACTGCAACCTGGAACAGATTTCTCCACCGACGGACAGCCGCCACCTCTACGTCCGGGATCTGGCCGAACGCGCCAGGAAGGCCCTGGCCCAGGTCACGAGCCAACCCGAGAGCCCGCAGAACAACCTGCTCAAGCGCCGACTCAAGAACCTGGCCATGCAGCGTGGCGGCATCTTCAATCTGAAAAACCTGGTGGAGGTCGAAGGACAGGAGTTCGCCGATCAGCTCATTTCGCTGCTGCAACAACCTGGCTGAGACAGCCGGGGAACCTCTCACACAGGCACTGCGCGATCATGAAAAAACAGACCACGCTTTCTACGCTACTGGCCCTGGCGTTATCGACCGTGTGCCTCCCCGCACACGCCGCAACCTGGCAGGTCTGCCGCCTGGACCTGCGCGTCACCGAGGTCGTGAAACAACCCTATCCGCAGTTGCAGGCCCAGGTCCTGGAGGCCAGCCCGCAATCGGCGGCGGTCGAGTGTCCGGAGGCAGGCACGAGCCTCACCTTCACCCCGGAAACGCCCGACTACCAGAGCACCCTTCCACGCAAGCGCTGGCCCGGCAAGGGACAGACGGTACGGGTCGACTATCGCTATCTGGATGGCATGTGCAAGGGCGATGGCAACAGCCATCCGTGCCGCATCAGGCACTACCCCGTCGTGGGCCGCTGACGTCGATAGACGGGTGCGACTTCACGTCCCGATGTTCTGTTTGCGGGTTGGTCACAATCGTGGTCTATTCTTGAGTCGTCACCAGGATCGTCAACATGGGAGATGGCGTATGGATGCACGAGAAAGAGCGTTGATGCGGGCCAGCGTGGCGCTGGGGTTGCTGGTCAGTACGCTGAAGAAGCATGACCTGGGCGCCCCGCTATCCCTGGATGATCCCCTGCTCAGGGACATGCTCAGGCAACTTCAGGAGAATCTGCAGGAAGCCCAGGCCAACCATGCGGTGTCCAGTGCCATGATCCCGTTGAACAGGGCCTTCGCCCAGGGCACGCTGATCAATGCCGGCAACGTCGGCGCCCTGCTCAATCACTTGAAGAAGGTCGACGCCCTGCTCAAGGACGCCGGCCACCCCGCACAGGCAATGACCGCCTGACGCCGGCTCAGGCATTGGCCGGAACGAAGTCCGGCCCGCCGAGCTTGTCACGCACCATCAGCGCCGAACGCATCAGTGGCGTCCACATGCCATCCGGGCTGTTCCAGGCCGCGCCCGCCCAGCGGGTGTCGGCCTGCAGGTCGGCCTTGCGGCTTTCCAGCTGGCGCTTGAGTGCCACGGCCACACTGCCCAGGTCGACGTCGAACAGGTCGCCGTAGGGGCCCTGCGGCTGCTTGCGTTGTTTGTCCTGGCAGAAGCGGTAGTACCAGACCCAGTCATGGGCGATGTAGATCGCCCGGTTGCGATCCGGATAGGTCGCCAGGAGGGTCAGCAGGGCCGCGACGAAACGCGTCGGGAAGCTCGCATCGTGGGTTAGACGCCAGTACGGCACGATCAGTTGGTCGAAGGCCGCCACCACGTTCTGCGGCTCGTCGTTGTCGACCTTGGCTTCGAGGAAGTAGAACGGCTCGCCCACCAGGAACTTGTCCAGCTCATCGTTGGCCAGGGCCAGTTGCAGCACATTGTCGAACGGGTTGCTCATTGGATTTTCACTACATCGTGGGTCGACATCAGCACATTGACGTCATTACCGTGGGAAATCGGCACATTGTCCAGCACTGCCTCGCGCATGCCGCCCGGATAGGTCAGGCCGCCCGGGCGCCAGAGCGAGTTGACGCCCCCTTCGTTGCCGGTGGGCATCAGCACCTTGGGGTTGTCCAGGCTCACCATGTAGATGTCCTTGCCCACCAGCGAGCCGGGATCGTAGCCCAGGGCCGACTCCAGCACCGAGACATCGCCGGCCTTCTGGTACTCGGCCACCACGCCTTGCAGGTCGGACTTTGCCATGACGAACTTGTTCGGGTTGAACGAGCCGTACTTGGGGTTGGAAATGTCGTCGGCGGTGAACAGGAAGCCGCCGCCCTCGTCCTTGAAGGTCTGCAGGTGCCTGTCGATATACGAGCCCTCGAGGTAGTCGCTCGGCGGTGGCCGACTGCCCTTGGGAATCGCCATGATATCGGCTTCGGTCATCCCGGCCTTGTAGGCCGCCGCGCGCGGCGTCGGCGTCTCGGCGAGGCGCGCCATCTTCGGCCCCATGCCCAGCAGGGCCATGCCGGCAACGCCCTGTAGCAGGTCGCGGTAGCCCGGCCCCAGGCGATCGCCCAGTTGGCCCAGCAGCTCCATCCCCCCCATCATCGCCCCGCCGATCACGACGAAGCCACCCAGGGCGGCCAGCCCGGTCATGGCCGCCAGTATCGCCGCACCACCCAGCGCCGCCAGGCCCAGTGCTTCCAGGCCGGTGTGCATCCAGCCCTCGATATCCAGGACGAACGCCACGGCCACCGTCGGCCCGCCGATGAAGGTATTCGGGCTGCCGGTCTTGATGTGCGCGCCGCAGCTCATCTTGCTCTTCAGGCGCGCCGCCGGCTGGCCGTTGATATAGACCGTGGCACTGCCTTCGGCGATCTCGACGTTGAACGGCCAGTACGGATGGTTCAGCGGCAGGCCCGAGCAGGAGTCCGCCGCATCGACGCCGGCGCGCATGGCGTTGCGACTGTTGATGAAGACATTCTGGCTGCCGAGTATCAACGTTCCGGTCGTCGGCTCCGGTAAATCGAAAATGGTGTTCAGGCCCTTGACGATCTGGAACATCGACAGCCCGCCAGCAGCGATCGAACCGGCCATGATCGCCAGCGCCGCGCCGCCGGTGGCTACGGTGGCGGCCACCACCGCAGCGCCGATCAGGGCACCGGCCACGGCACCGGCGACCATCGCGGCCACGCCGAAACCGTGGGCTATCTCATCGCCGAGGCGGGCGGCGGCCAACATGTCCATATTGACGATTGCCGCCGATCAGGTCCGGGGCTGCAGCTTGAGCGTCTGCAGAGCCGCCTTCCAGGCCGGCTCGTGGTGCACGAGGTCGTTCGGCGTGGTGGTCAGGGTGGCGATCAGGCCCACAGGCTGGCGATCGATGAACACCTGGCGCAGCATCAGCTCGCGCCCTTCGCGCTGCCAGCTGTAGTCGAGCAGCACGGCGGCGTGCTCGCTCAGCACGAAGTCCCAGCGCTTGATCAGGTTGAAGCCAGGCAACTGCTGCCCGGCGCTTTTCAGCTGGGCCTCGACGTAGTCGGCAAACGGCGTGTCAGCGCGGCTCGGGTCGCGGCTGATGACGAAACTGGCTTCGCGCGCACCACCGACGGCGGGCAGCTTGAAGATGTTGAGGCTCTGGTCCTGCCAGGTCTCAGGAATGTCCAGCTCGGCTTCCTGGAGGCGGTATGCAGTCATGGTCGAAGACGCTTTCCATGCAGGTGGATGACTCGATGAGCCGCGAATCTTCAGGCAATAACTGGTAACAATCAAGGCGCCCGGCGCAACCATTCACCGAGCCATGACGCCGCTCTCATTTTTGTCCGCCGCCCAACCGGGTCGGCAATGAAAATGGGCACCCGATCCGATCGGCGTGCCCATTCTTCCCCAACACTCCCCTTGCTCCGGGAGTACTGCCATGAGGCTTACGGGTTGACGCTGTCTTTGAGCGACTTGCCCGGCTTGAACGCCACGGTGTTGCTGGCCTTGATTTTCACTGGCTCGCCGGTTTGCGGGTTCTTGCCGGTACGGGCGCCACGATGACGCTGCAGGAAGGTGCCGAAGCCCACCAGTGTCACGCTGTCTTTGCGGTGCAGCGCGCCGGTGATTTCTTCGAGAACCGCGTTGAGTACACGGTTGGCTTGTTCTTTGGTGAGATCCGCTTTTTCAGCGATTGCAGCGGCGAGTTCTGGTTTACGCATAGTGAAGCCTCTTTGACGGTTTTTTGTTGTTATGTCCGTGCTGTTCTTCCGGAACAGCGCCCAAAGCGCCGCAGGCTCTACGCTGCGACAGACGGGAGGAGAATGGCACGGCGTCGAGCCCCGCGCCAGTCTGCCTGCGACCTTTGTAGAGGCAAAAGCAGGGTGTTTACGACAGAAGGAGCGTTATTTACGCCAGCAGCGCCGGCAGTTCCTTGTTCAAGGCCAGTTTTTCCGCGACCGCGCCGCCGGTCAGGGCATAACCGAGCAGGCGACCACTGGCATCACGGCACAGCGCCTTGATGTCGGCCCCCTGCCCCTCGACCGTCCAGGCGCCCTCCAGGCCCCGTGGCGGCGGCGATACCACCAGCGGGCAGACCGGCGTCTTCACCGTCACCGGCATGGCGCCATAGCTCACCGCCGTGGGGTTGCCGGCCAGGGTCTGGGCCAGGGCACGGGCACAGTTCATCAACGGCATGACGTAGAGCAGGTTCAGGCCATCGACCTCGGCGCAATCGCCCAGGGCGTAGATATTGGCGTGGGACGTGCGCAGATGGCGGTCGACCACCACCCCGCGGTTGACCTGCAGGCCCGCCGCCGCGGCCAGGTCGATGCGCGGGCGCAAGCCGATGGCCGAGACCACGACGTCACAGTCCAGGGTCTCGCCGTCGGACAGGTGCGCCTGCAGGTGATCGCCGACCCGTTGCAGACGGGTCAGCACCGGCCCCAGGTGGAAACGCGCGCCCAGGCCCTCCAGGCCGGCCTGTACCGCGGCGGCGGCGGCCGGATGCAGCAGGGTCGGCATGACCTGCTCGCAAGGCGCCACCAGGTCGACCTCGTAGCCGCCCAGGATCAGGTCGTTGGCGAACTCGCAGCCGATCAGCCCCGCGCCCAGCAGCAGCACGCGCTGCTTGCCGGCGACAGCAGCGCGGAAACGGGCGTAGTCCTCCAGATCGTTGATCGGGAAGATCGCCTCGGGCGCATCGCCCTCGACCGGTACCCGCACGGTTTCCGCGCCCCAGGCCAGGATCAGGTCGCGATAGGGCACCGCTTCCTCGCCGATCCACAGGCGCTTGTGGCCCGGGTCGATGCCGCTGATGCGGGTATGGGTGCGCACTTCGGCCTTGAGCTGTTCGGCCATGGCACCGGGCTCGGCCATGCTCAGGCCGTCGGCGTCCTTGTTCTTGGCAAAGCCGGTGGACAACATGGGCTTGGAGTAGGAACGCCCGTCATCGGCGGTAATCAGCAACAGCGGGGTTTCGCCGTCGAGCTTGCGAAACTCCCGGGCCAGGTTGTAACCGGCCAACCCGGTACCGACGATCACGACAGGTACGTTCATTCCCTTCTCCACATCCATGATTGTTTGAAATTTGCTCGATCAGGCGATTTCGAACATCTCGAAATCCAATTTGCCGACGCCGCAGTCCGGGCACAGCCAATCCTCAGGCACATCTTCCCAGCGGGTACCCGGGGCGATGCCGTCATCCGGCCAGCCCTCGGCTTCGTTGTAGATCAGGCCACAGACCACACACTGCCACTTCTTCATGCGTTACTTCCTCGATTCCCAGGCATGTTCGGCACGGACGATCGATGGGTACGGCGTTGTCGTCCGGCTCAGGGCGTTTTGTACTGACCGAAGCCGGCAGATGCAAGCACGATCGCCAGCCATGACCGCCCAGGCGCTCTAATTGGCCGGATACCCTGTGGTAAGCTCGCGGCCTCACTGGCTGCCGATCAACTGCCCATCGTGTCGCACAACGCCCCTATTCCGGCCTCTCCCGCCTGGCTCACGCAGAGTCGACTGGCGCCCCAACCCAGCACTCGGACCCTCGACTGGCTGTTCGACGAAGGGTCACTGACCCGACGCCTGACCAGGCTTTGCGACAATGCCTTCAGCGTCACGCCACTGTTCGAGGGCTGGCAAGCGTTGCGCGACGACGAGTGCACCGCCCTCGAATTGCCGCCGGGGAGCCTCGGTTGGGTGCGCGAGGTCTATCTGCGCGGTCATGGCCAGCCCTGGGTGTTCGCCCGCAGCGTGGCGGCGCAGAGCGTGCTGCAACAGGGCGGGCTGAACCTGGATGAACTGGGCAGCCGCTCGCTGGGCGAACTGCTGTTCTGCGACCAGGCCTTCGAACGCCAGGCGATCGAGGTCTGCCATTACCCGGCACAATGGTTGCCGGCCGAACACCGTACCGACAACCTCTGGGGTCGCCGCTCGCGTTTCAACCGTGGGCCTTTGAGCCTGCTGGTGGCGGAGATCTTCCTGCCGAGTCTGTGGCAGGCCGTCGATGCCATCGAGGAGACCTGCTGATGTACCTCAACCTGCTCAAATCCCTGAACCGCCTGCATCCACGGGCCTGGGACTTCCTGCAACTGACGCGGATGGACAAGCCGATCGGCATCTACCTGCTGATGTGGCCGACCCTGAGCGCGCTGTGGATCGCCGCCAAGGGCGTGCCCTCGCTGAGCCATCTGCTGATCTTCGGCCTCGGCGTGGTGTTGACCCGCGCCGGCGGCTGCGCGATCAACGATTTCGCCGACCGCAAGGTCGACGGCCACGTCAAGCGCACCGAACAACGGCCGTTGGCAGCGGGCAGGATCAGCGGCAAGGAGGCGGTGGCGGTGTTCGCCCTGCTGATGGGCATCAGTTTCGTGCTGGTGCTGTGCACCAACGCCACCACCGTGTGGTTGTCCTTCGGTGCCCTGGCCCTGGCAGCCTGCTATCCCTTCATGAAACGCTACACCTACTACCCGCAGGTGGTGCTGGGTGCCGCCTACTCATGGGGCATTCCGATGGCCTTCACCGCCCAGGACGGCAACCTGCCGGCGGCGGCGTGGCTGTTGTACATCGCCAACCTGATGTGGACGGTGGCCTTCGACACCTACTACGCGATGACCGACCGCGAGGACGACCTGAAGATCGGAGTGAAATCCACCGCGATCCTGTTCGGCGATGCCGACCGGGTGATCATCCTCACCCTGCAGGGACTGATGCTCGGCTGCCTGCTGCTGGCCGGCTCGCGCTTCGAACTGGGCGCCTGGTTCCATGTCGGGTTGCTGGTGGCGGCGGCGTGTTTCGCCTGGGAATTCTGGATGACCCGCGATCGCGATCCGCAGCGCTGCTTCAGGATGTTCCTGCACAACCATTGGGCGGGGCTGGCGATCTTCATCGGCGTGGTGCTGGATTACGCGCTGCGCTGAGCCTATTCCCAATCCACAGCAACCCAATACACCGCAGACTGTAGGAGCAGGGCTTGTCCGCGAATGGGCCCTCGAATTGGCTAAAGGCTTCGCGGCAAGCCCGGCTCCTACAAGGGTCGCGAAAACCCTGGTTCACGGGTCCTCAGGGCTTGGCCACGTGCCAGACGCCGCCCTTGCCGTCGCCGGTCATGTCGCCGTCCTTCTTGTCGGCCTTGAAGGTGTACAGCGGCTTGCCGTCATAGGCCCACTGCAGCTTGCCGTCATCGCGCTTGATCACGCTCCACTTGCCCGAGGCCTTGTCCGTGGCGGTGGCGGCCAGCGGCGGCCAGTTGGTCTCGCAGGGGTCGCCGTTGCACATCGACTTGCCCGCGGCGTCCTTGTCGAAGGTATAGAGCGTCATGCCATGATGGTCGACCAGCATTCCACCCTTGGCCATGGCAGGTTCGGCGGCAGAGGCCAGCGCCGGCAGGGCCAGCACGGCGGCAACCATCAGGGCCTTGAGCGAAAACGAAGAGTTAGTCATCAGAACCTTCCTTTTGTGGTTGTAGATTCGAACCCCCAGCTTAGTTCATGAAACTGGCTATCGTCGGCAACGCGGAAAAGCTGTCACATGACTGCAATAATTTCGTTATCTAATGCGGCGCAAGACAGTTCAATGACAAGAGGATTAAGGGACATGGTTGGCAGGAGCATTCTGATCGTCGATGACGAAGCCCCGATTCGGGAGATGATCGCTGTCGCCCTGGAAATGGCCGGCTATGACTGCATGGAAGCGGAAAACTCCCAGCAGGCCCATGCGATCATCGTCGACCGCAAGCCTGACCTGATCCTGCTCGACTGGATGCTGCCCGGCACCTCGGGCATCGAACTGGCCCGCCGCCTCAAGCGCGACGAGCTGACCGGCGACATCCCGATCATCATGCTCACCGCCAAGGGCGAGGAAGACAACAAGATCCAGGGGCTGGAAGTCGGTGCCGACGACTACATCACCAAACCGTTTTCCCCCCGGGAACTGGTGGCCCGCCTGAAGGCCGTGCTCCGTCGCGCCGGCCCGACCGACGGCGAAGCGCCGATCGAAGTCGGTGGCCTGCTGCTCGACCCCATCAGCCACCGCGTGACCATCGACGGCAAGCCGGCCGAGATGGGTCCCACCGAATATCGCCTGTTGCAGTTCTTCATGACCCATCAGGAACGCGCCTACACCCGCGGGCAGTTGCTGGACCAGGTCTGGGGCGGCAACGTCTATGTCGAAGAGCGTACCGTCGATGTGCATATCCGCCGCCTGCGCAAGGCCCTCGGCGATGCCTACGAAAATCTGGTACAAACCGTGCGCGGCACCGGCTACCGGTTTTCCACCAAGGGCTGAGCCGCCTTACGCGCACTGACCGCTGACAAGGACGCATGTTGAAGTGAATCAGAACTGGCATGGCACCCTGATCCGCCATCTGTTGTTGCTCGTGACCGGCTGCCTGCTGGTCGGCCTGATCAGCGGCTATTACAGCTGGGCCCTGGCCGTGGGCCTGGGGATTTACCTCGTCTGGACCCTCAAGCAACTGCTGCGCCTGCATGAGTGGCTGCGTCTGCACAAACCCGACGAGGCACCGCCCGATGGCTACGGCCTGTGGGGCGACGTGTTCGACAGCATCTACCACCTGCAACGCCGCGACCAACGCGTGCGCGGCCGCCTGCAGGCGGTGATCGACCGGGTCCAGGAGTCCACCGCGGCGCTCAAGGACGCGGTGGTCATGCTCGACAGCGACGGCAACCTGGAATGGTGGAACCGCGCCGCCGAAACCCTGCTCGGCCTCAAGACCCCGCAGGACAGCGGCCAGCCGGTGACCAACCTGGTACGCCACCCGCGCTTCAAGGAATACTTCGAGCAGGACAACTACGCCGAACCGCTGGAAATCCCCTCGCCCACCAACGACCGCCTGCGCATCCAGTTGCACATCACCCGCTACGGCAACAACGAGCACCTGATGCTGGTCCGTGATGTCACCCGCATCCACCAGTTGGAGCAGATGCGCAAGGATTTCATCGCCAACGTCTCCCACGAGTTGCGCACCCCGCTGACGGTGATCTGCGGCTACCTGGAGACCCTGCTGGACAACGTCGAGGACGTGAACCCGCGCTGGTTGCGCGCCCTGCAGCAGATGCAGCAGCAAGGCGGTCGCATGCAGACGCTGCTCAACGACCTGCTGTTGCTGGCCAAGCTGGAGGCCACCGACTACCCATCGGACAACCATCCGGTGCAGGTCGATAGCCTGCTGCAGACGATCCGCAACGATGCCCAGGCGCTGTCCGGGCAACTCAACCAGACCATCACCGTCGAAGCCGATCCGGGCATCCGTCTCAAGGGCAGCGAGGGTGAACTGCGCAGTGCCTTCTCCAACCTGGTGTTCAACGCCGTCAAGTACACTCCGGCCGAGGGCACCATTCGCGTACGCTGGTGGGGCGACGAACAGGGCGCGCACCTCAGCGTCCAGGACTCGGGGATCGGCATCGACAACAAGCACCTGCCGCGCCTGACCGAGCGCTTCTACCGCGTCGACTCCAGCCGCAACTCCAACACCGGCGGCACCGGCCTGGGCCTGGCCATCGTCAAGCACGTGCTCCTGCGCCATCGGGCGCGCCTGGAGATCAGCAGCGTGCCGGGCCACGGCAGCACCTTCACCTGTCATTTCGCGCCGGCCCAGGTCGTGCGTTCGCAAAAGAACGAACTCTCCGTCTGAATGCGCGGTCCCATCGGGATCAGGCACACGGGCCACTAGTGGCCTGTACGGTTAATTCGAATACTCAAATTCGGGCCCAGGGGTTTGCCAGGCAAGGCGCCATGACGAGTCGTAGCAGGGCTACGGCGAGGAATGGCAACGCTGTCTGGCGAAGCCATGGGCTCGGAGTGGAGCATGCGAATTAGCCACACAGGCCACTAGGCAAGGGGCCCGTGTGCCGCTACATTGGAAGGCTTGGGCCTGCCTTTCAGGCCGCGAAACACAACTTCAAATTGAAATATGGAACCCGTAAAACCCCATCATGGACCCTTCCCCTAGTAGCTTGACCCTCTTCTCGATATTCGCCGATTTCGGCATGATTCTCTTTGCTCTGCTGCTGGTATTGCTCAACGGTTTCTTCGTTGCGGCCGAGTTCGCCATGGTCAAGCTGCGCTCGACCCGCGTCGAAACCATCGCCCAGCAGAACGGCTGGCGCGGGCAGATCCTGCGCACCGTGCACAGCCAGCTGGACGCCTACCTGTCCGCCTGCCAGCTGGGTATCACCCTGGCCTCGCTGGGCCTGGGCTGGGTCGGTGAGCCGGCCTTCGCCCACCTGCTGGAACCGGTGCTCGGCGCCATCGGCGTAAACTCTCCCGAAGTGATCAAGGGCGTGTCGTTCTTCACCGCCTTCTTCATCATTTCCTACCTGCACATCGTGGTCGGCGAGCTGGCACCCAAGTCCTGGGCCATCCGCAAGCCGGAGCTGCTGTCGCTGTGGACGGCGGTGCCGCTGTACCTGTTCTACTGGCTGATGTACCCGGCCATCTACCTGCTCAACGCCAGCGCCAACGCCATCCTGCGTATCGCCGGCCAGGGCGAGCCCGGCCCGCATCACGAACACCACTACAGCCGTGAAGAGCTCAAGCTGATCCTGCACTCCAGCCGCGGCCAGGACCCCAGCGACCAGGGCATGCGCGTACTGGCCTCGGCCGTGGAAATGGGCGAGTTGGAGGTGGTCGACTGGGCCAACTCCCGCGAAGACCTGGTGACCCTGGACTGCAACGCCCCGCTCAAGGAAATCCTGGCGCTGTTCCGTCGCCACAAGTTCAGCCGCTACCCGGTATACGACGCCGAGCGCAATGTGTTCGTCGGCCTGCTGCACATCAAGGACCTGTTGCTGGAACTGGCGGCCCTGGACCACATCCCCGAGTCGTTCAACCTGGCCGAACTGACCCGCCCGCTGGAGCGCGTGTCCAAGCACATGCCGCTGTCGCGCCTGCTCGAGCAGTTCCGCCAGGGCGGCTCGCACTTCGCCCTGGTCGAGGAAGCCGACAGCAAGGTGATCGGCTACCTGACCATGGAAGACGTGCTCGAAGTGCTGGTCGGCGACATCCAGGACGAACACCGCAAGGCCGAACGCGGCATCCTCGCCTACCAGCCGGGCAAGTTGCTGGTGCGCGGTGACACGCCGCTGTTCAAGGTCGAGCGCCTGCTGGGTATCGACCTGGACCATATCGAGGCCGAAACCCTCGCCGGCCTGGTCTACGAGAGCCTGAAGCGGGTGCCCGAGGAGGAAGAGGTGATGGAAGTCGAAGGCCTGCGCATCATCATCAAGAAGATGAAGGGGCCGAAGATCATCCTGGCCAAGGTCCTCAAGCTCGACTGACGCCCCGGGCGAACGGATGCCAGGCCTGTGGGAGGCTCCAGACTTGCCGGCCTGTTCGCGGCGGTGCGGCGTTCCGACAAGGCACGCTCCTACAGGTCAGCGTCCAACCCGTGGTCTCACTGCCCGCCCACGGCGAAGTTCGGCAACGCCTCCATCGGCTGGCTGAACTGATACGGAATCGACACCAGGCCCAGCCCGGTATTGCGCTGCACCACGAAATGCAGGTGCGGCCCCGTGCTGTTGCCGGTGTTGCCCGACAGCCCCAGCGGGCTCCCCACCGCCACCCGCTGCCCCTCGCGCACGCTCACCGAGCCCTGCTTGAGATGCAGGTAGACACCCATGGTGCCGTCGTCATGCAGGATCCGCACGAAGTTGCCCGCCGGGTTCCTGCCACGCCCGGACTGGTCGTTCTCGGTCTTGACCACGACCCCGCCCCGCGCGGCGATGATCGGCGTACCGACCGGCATGGCGATATCCATCGCATAGCGGCTCTTGGCGCCATGATGGCTGTATTCGCCGTTCGGCCCCTGGGTCAGGCGAAAGGGCCCGCCGCGCCAGGGAAACGGATAACGATAGCCCTGAGCCTGGCCTGAAGGGTCACCAAGGGAATAGCGGAATTTGGGGGTATACAGGAACGGTTGCCCGGCCTGGCTCGCGCTGAGCAGCGCCAGACGCTGGTGACTGCGCGCCGGCAACACCTTGCGAATCGGCTGCACGGGCGCTCCGCTGACGTTCTTCAGCGCGGCGAAACTCAACTCGATTTCCACCGGCGCATACAGGTCGTTACGCACGAACACCTCGTCGCCACCCTTCTGCCTGCGAATGTCCAGGCGCACCTGGCGCTCCAGGTGCTCGACCATCCGATCGCGAAACACGAACACCTGGGCCCCCGGCGCCGGGCGGTCGCTGTAGGTGACCACGCCATTGGCGTCCACGTACTTGTAGACCGTCATGGCCGCAGCCGAGGTGGCAACCATCAGCAGGCCACAGGAAAACAACAGGCGCAGGAACAACATAGGGCAAGCCGCCAAACCAAACGTGGCGAGCAGATTAGCAGGCCGCCAAGATGTTTGTGTGACTCAGGCGAGCTGAGTCGCACCCTGGCCGAAGCACAGGTCGACGTCCAGTTGCGCCGGCTCCGAGAGGTTCACCAGCGCGTCCAGGGAGAACTTGTCGATCTTGCCATTGAGCAGGTCGTTGAGCCTGGGCTGGCTGATCCCCAGGCGCTTGGCCGCGGCCTTCTGGGACAACTCCCAGGCGCTGATCCTACGGATCAGTTCCAGCATGAGCCGGGAGCGCAGACGCATGTTGGCCGCCTCCCGGGGAGTCTCCTCCAGGGCATCCCAGACGGAGGAAAAACGTTCGATATGAACATGATCGCTCATGGTTTTGCTCCTATCTCCTGATATCTCGCCCTGGCCAGCTCGATATCCCGGGCCTGGGTCCTCTGCGTCGTCTTCCTGAAGGCGTGAAGCACATACAAGGCATCAACCCTGTTGGCCACATAAAACACCCGGAATGCCCCGCTCTCATCATTGATCCGAATTTCGTAGCCCCCCCTGCCCACCGTCATCATGGGCTTCCAGTCACAGGGTGCTTCACCCTGCTGCAGGAGATCCAGCTGAAAACCCGCCGCTCTTCGCGCCTCCAGCGGGCAGGCTCGCAAATCCCCGAGCGAACTCCCTACGAATACCACGTCCTTGTGCCTTGCCATCGCGATACCTCCCGTGCTTGCCAGGAAAAGCGTAAGCAACGGGCGAAGCGTTCGTGGCACGAGGTTGTTGCAAGACTTGGCCGGCAGCCATGCCTTGCTGATCAATCTATATCAAAACAGATATAAAGAAATCGGACGAGCGGATATTCGGACGAAAGGTCTTTCGATACGTAACGTAGGAACGAGGAGAAACAACCCGGCGCCAGCCGCACCGGGTTGTCAGACGGGCATCAGGCGCCAGGAACGAAGTGCTTCTGGGCGGTGCCGCGGGCGATCAGGCGGGAGATGTAGTCGAGCTTCTGCGCATCCTGGTCGATGAACCGGAAGGTCAGTTGCAGCCAGTCGCTGTCCGGCTTGGGCTCATGGGCGACGATCGCGTGCAGGTAGCCGTTCAGGCGGGCGACCTCGGCATTGTCACCCTGCTCCAGGTCGAGCACGGCGCTTTCCAGGATCTGTGGCAGGGCCTCGCCGCGACGAACCACCAGCAGGGCCTCCTTGATGCTCAGGGCCTTGATCACACATTGCTGGGTGCCGCTGGCCAGGCGCAGTTGGCCCTGGCCACGACCGCCGGTCGCCGGGCTCGCAGCCGCAGCCGCCGCCGGACGTACCGGCGGGCTGTTGAGGATGCCCTTGGACGCAGCGGGCGCCGCTGCGGGGGCTGCTGGAGCCGCAGGCGACACCACCGCCGGCTTGCCGCCGGTCAGCGCGCTCAGCGAGTCGTTGCCAAACCCCGCGTTCGACTTCGGAGCGCTGCTCATCAGCGCGTCGAGCTTGCCGACCTTGTGCAGTGCCTGCTTGACCTTGGTCAGCAGTTGTTCGTTGGTGAACGGCTTGCTGACGTAGCCGGAAACCCCGGCCTGGATCGCCTGCACCACGTTCTCCTTGTCGCCGCGGCTGGTGACCATCACGAACGGCATGGTCTTGAGAGCCTCCTGCGAACGGCACCACGTCAGCAGCTCCAGGCCGGACATCTCAGGCATTTCCCAGTCGCACAGCACCAGGTCGAACGCCTCGCGCGCCAGGATCGCCTGGGCCTTGCGTCCGTTGACGGCGTCTTCGGTCCGCACACCCGGGAAGTAGTTGCGCAGGCACTTTTTCACCAGGTCGCGGATGAACGATGCGTCATCCACCACCAACACACTGACTTTGCTCATTGACCATTCCTCTAAAAATCCCGGCCAGCATACTGGCTAATGGCCATTTGCAAAACTGATCAGTCACGCCGGGATTTTATCGCTCGCAAGGCGCATAAAATTCGTACGCCACAAACAAAAACGCCCGACCATTGGCCGGGCGTTTCTCTCGGGCAATCTTAGTTATCGTCAGATTTGTCCGGAACATTAGCAGTTTCGGGGGCCACTCCCTCAACTTCCTGACGCATGCGCTTGAGGCCCATGTGCCGTACGTCGGTTCCACGTACCAGGTAGATTACCAGCTCGGAGATATTGCGTGCGTGGTCACCGATCCGCTCCAGCGAACGCAACACCCAAATGATGCTCAACACCCGCGAGATAGAGCGTGGATCTTCCATCATGTAGGTGGCCAGCTCGCGCAAGGCGGTCTTGTACTCGCGATCGATGATCTTGTCGTACTGCGCCACGGACAACGCCAGCTCCGCGTCGAAACGGGCGAAGGCATCCAGTGCGTCGCGGACCATGTTGCGCACCTGGTCGCCGATGTGACGAACTTCGACATAACCGCGCGGCGCTTCGCCTTCTTCACACAGCTGGATGGCACGACGGGCGATCTTGGTGGCTTCATCGCCGATACGCTCGAGATCGATCACCGACTTGGAGATGCTGATGATCAACCGCAGGTCGGAGGCCGCCGGCTGGCGACGGGCGAGGATGCGCAGGCACTCCTCGTCGATGTTGCGCTCCATCTGGTTGATCTGTTCATCGATCTCGCGCACCTGCTGGGCCAGGCCGGAATCGGCCTCGATCAGTGCGGTCACCGCGTCGTTGACCTGCTTCTCCACCAGCCCGCCCATGGCCAGCAGGTGGCTGCGAACTTCTTCCAGCTCCGCGTTGAACTGCGCGGAGATGTGATGGGTAAGACCTTCTTTATCAATCATTGGTTTAGCTCCGCGAAACTTGCAGGCTTCAAGCCGCGCGTTTCAAGCAGTGATAGGGTGATCCGGGGTTCGCACAGCATCTGCCTTGCCGCCTCCGGCCTGCGGCACACAGCCGCTCCTAGCCATAACGACCGGTGATGTAGTCCTCGGTCTGCTTCTTCGCGGGATTGGTGAACAGGGTATCGGTATCGCCGAATTCCACCAACTTGCCCATGTACATGAACGCGGTGTAGTCGGAAACCCGGGCCGCCTGCTGCATGTTGTGGGTCACGATCACGATGGTGAACTTGGATTTCAGTTCATAGATCAGTTCCTCGACCTTGAGGGTCGAGATCGGGTCGAGTGCCGAGCACGGCTCGTCGAGCAACAGCACTTCCGGCTCCACGGCGATGGTACGGGCGATCACCAGACGCTGCTGCTGGCCGCCGGACAGGCCGAGTGCGGAGTCGTGCAGGCGGTCCTTCACTTCATCCCACAGGGCCGCGCCCTTGAGGGCCCATTCCACAGCCTCGTCGAGCACGCGCTTCTTGTTGATGCCCTGGATGCGCAGGCCGTAGACGACGTTCTCGTAGATGGTCTTGGGGAACGGGTTCGGCTTCTGGAACACCATGCCGACCTTGCGACGCAGCTCGGCCACGTCCTCGCCCTTGCGGTAGATGTTGTTGCCGTAAAGGTTGATCTCGCCCTGTACGCGGCAGCCGTCGACCAGATCGTTCATCCGGTTGAAGGTGCGCAGCAGGGTCGACTTGCCGCAACCGGACGGGCCGATGAAGGCGGTCACGCGTTGCTTGGGGATGTTCATGCTGACGTCGAACAGTGCCTGCTTCTCGCCGTAGAACAGGCTCAGTTTCGGCACTTCGATGGCCACGGTCTCGCTGGCCAGGTCCAGGCTCTGCTTGCTGCGACCCAGGGCGGACATGTTGATGCCGTGGGGTTGGGTTTCATGCTGCATGGGTAAACTCCCTGCGCTAACAAATTCGTTTCGGTACGCCGCTGGGCGGCGTGTGCAATAAGGGACCTTGCAGGAGCAAGGCTTGCCTGCGAAGGGCCTCGGAGGCCGCCAAAAGCTTCGCGGGCAAGCCTTGCTCCTACAGGTAATGCGTCATCAGCTATCCAGCGCCTTGTACTTCTCGCGCAGGTGGTTACGGATCCACACGGCCGAGAGGTTCAGCGTGGCGATCACCAGCACCAGCAGCAACGCGGTGGCGTACACCAGCGGGCGCGCCGCCTCGACGTTGGGGCTCTGGAAGCCGACGTCGTAGATGTGGAAGCCCAGGTGCATGATCTTCTGGTCCAGGTGCAGGTACGGGTAGTTGCCATCCACCGGCAGCGACGGCGCCAGCTTCACCACGCCCACCAGCATCAGCGGCGCCACTTCACCGGCGGCACGGGCCACGGCGAGGATCATGCCGGTCATCATCGCCGGGCTGGCCATCGGCAGGACGATCTTCCACAGCGTCTCGGCCTTGGTCGCCCCCAGTGCCAGCGAACCTTCGCGGACGGTGCGCGGAATACGCGCCAGGCCTTCCTCGGTGGCCACGATCACCACCGGCACCGCCAGCAGCGCCAGGGTCAGCGAGGCCCAGAGCAGGCCCGGGGTGCCGAAGGTCGGCGCCGGCAGGGCCTCGGGGAAGAACAGCCGGTCGAGCGAGCCGCCCAGCACATAGACGAAGAAGCCCAGGCCGAACACGCCGTAGACGATCGCCGGGACGCCGGCCAGGTTGTTCACCGCGATGCGGATCACCCGGGTCAGGGTGTTCTGCTTGGCATACTCACGCAGGTAGACCGCCGCCAGCACGCCGAACGGAGTGACGATCATCGCCATGATCAGGGTCATCATCACGGTGCCGAAGATCGCCGGGAAAATCCCGCCCTCGGTGTTGGCTTCCCGCGGGTCGTCGCTGAGGAACTCCCAGACCTTGCTGAAGTAGAAACCCAGCTTGGTGAAGGTGCCCATGGCGTTCGGCTGGTAGGCGTGGACCACCTTGCTGATGCCGATTTCCAGTTCCTTGCCGTTGCCATCGCGGGCCGTCAGGCTGTCGCGATTGAACTCGGTGTGCAGCTCGCTCAGGCGCGCTTCGATCGCCTGGTATCGGGCATGCAGCTCGGCCTTCTCGGCTTCCATGTCGGCCTGGGCGGCAGCGTCCAGCTTGCCTTCGAGTTCCAGCTTGCGGCCATGCAGGCGAATACGCTCCAGGCCTGCGTTGATCGCGCCGATGTCGCTCTTTTCCAGGGTCTTGAGCTGCCTGGCCAG
This sequence comes from Pseudomonas sp. Tof1, assembly GCF_055390395.1. NCBI lineage: Bacteria > Pseudomonadati > Pseudomonadota > Gammaproteobacteria > Pseudomonadales > Pseudomonadaceae > Pseudomonas > Pseudomonas sp. Tof1. Next base: position 6,868,588 of record NZ_AP024344.1, read on the forward strand.
ACCGTTCACACGGTCGATCCGCGCCTGCAGCTCAGGCCAGGCGGCCTCGCCTTCGGCGACGACCTTGCCGTTTTCCTTGACGTTGACCAGGGTGCCGTAGAAGTTGCCCCACTCGCGACGCTCGATGGCCATCAACTCGGCCGGCGTACTCAGGTTGGTCAGCCACTCACCGACGACCCAGGTGAAATCGTTGCCGTTCAGGTCGCGGTTACCGACCTTGACCAGCTCGCGGGTCATGAACTCGGGGCCGTTGTCCGGCACCGGCAGGCCCGCCGTCTTCAGGCGCGCCCGCGGCACTTCTTCCTTCTGCACCACCTCGCCGACCACGACCTGCGGGGCCTGGCCGGGAATGCTGTACTCGGCGTGGATCACATCCGCCGGCCAGAAATGCCCCAGCCCACGCACCGCGATCACCGCCAGCAAGCCGATGGTCATGATGACCGCGATGGACACCGCACCACCGCTGATCCAGACGCCAGGGGCGCCGCTCTTGAACCAGCCATTCAGGGAGTTCTGTTTCACAGACTTCTACCTTTATTAAAGCGACGAGTATTTCTTGCGCAGACGCTGACGAATCAGTTCCGCGAGGGTGTTCATGATGAACGTGAACAGCAGCAGCACCAGTGCCGAGAGGAACAGCACGCGGTAATGGCTACCACCCACCTCCGACTCCGGCATCTCCACCGCGACGTTCGCCGCCAGGGTGCGCAGGCCCTCGAACAGGTTCATCTCCATGACCGGGGTGTTGCCGGTGGCCATCAGCACGATCATGGTCTCGCCGACGGCGCGGCCCAGGCCGATCATCAGCGCCGAGAAGATGCCCGGGCTGGCGGTGAGGATCACCACCCGCGTCATGGTCTGCCAGGGCGTGGCGCCCAGGGCCAGGGAGCCCAGGGTCAGGCTGCGCGGCACGCTGAACACGGCGTCTTCGGCGATCGAGTAGATGTTCGGAATCACCGCGAAGCCCATGGCCAGGCCGACCACCAGGGCGTTGCGCTGGTCGTAGGTGATGCCCAGGTCGTGGGAGATCCACAGGCGCATGTCGCCGCCGAAGAACCACGACTCCAGGTGCGGGCTCATGAACAGCGAGAGCCAGCCGACGAACAGGATCACCGGGATCAGGATCGCGCTTTCCCAGCCGTCCGGCACCCGCAGGCGCAGCGATTCGGGCAGGCGGCTCCAGGCGAAGCCGGCCACCAGGATGCCGATCGGCAACAACAGCAGCAGGCTGAAGATCCCCGGCAGGTGGCCTTCGACATACGGCGCCAGGAACAGGCCGGCGAAGAAGCCGAGAATCACCGTTGGCAGCGCCTCCATCAGCTCGATCACCGGCTTGACCTTGCGGCGCATGCCCGGGGCCATGAAGTAGGCGGTGTAGATCGCTGCGGCGACGGCCAGCGGCGCCGCCAGCAGCATGGCGTAGAACGCGGCCTTCAGGGTACCGAAGGTCAGCGGCGACAGGCTCAGCTTGGGCTCGAAGTCGGTGTTGGCGGCGGTCGATTGCCAGACGTACTTGGGTGCGTCGTAGTTCTCGTACCAGACCTTGCTCCACAGCGCGCTCCAGGACACTTCCGGATGCGGGTTGTCGAGCAGCAGCGGCTGGATCTTGCCACCCTGTTCGACGATCACCCGGTTGGCCCGCGGCGACAGGCCGAACAGGCCCGGACCGTCGACCACCTGCTCGACCAGCAGGGTACGGTGCGCAGTACTGTGGAACACGCCGAGCTTGCCGGCGGCATCCAGGACGACGAAGCCCTTGCGACGCTCTTCGGCGCTGATCTCGACGATCGGCGCGTTGCCCATCTGGAAGCTGCGGATCGGCTTCAGGCGCAGTTCGCCATCGGTGTCACGGGCCATGAACCACTGGCCGAGGCCGCCCTTGGAGTCACCGATGATCAGCGAGATGCCACCGACCAGCTGTGCACTGGCGGTCACTTCGGCGTTGGCGTCCTCAAGCAGCTTGTAACGGCCATTCAGGCTCTTGTCGCGCAGGCTGAACACGTCGGCCTGGGCACGCCCGTTGATCACATACAACCACTGCTGGCGTGGATCGATGTAGATCGCCTTCACCGGCTCGGTCATCTGCGGCAGATCGATGCTCTTCTGCTCGCTGGTGACCTCGCCGGTCATCATGTTTTCTTCCTTGGTCAGCGCCAGCACGTGCAGTTGCGCACCATTGGAACCCACGGCGATCAGCGTCGAGTCGCTGGCGTTGAGGTTCACGTGCTCGAGGGCATGCCCTTGCTCATCCAGGGTGATCGGCGTCTCCCCGTACGGGTATTCGATCGTCGGGGTGATGGTCTTCTTGCCATCCGGGTAGGTCACCTTGTAGCTGTGGCGGAACACCAGCGCCTGGCCGTTGGACAGGCCGACGATAACCAGCGGGACGCCCGGCTGGTCCTTGCTGATGGCGGTGACTTTGGTACCGGCCGGAATCGGCAGGTTCACCCGCGACAGCTCGGCAGCGCCTTCGACAGCGAAGAACAGCACCTGCCCCTGGTCGGAAACCCGCATGCCGACCTGGTTCTGTTCTTCCAGGGAGATCATCAGCGGGTTGCCGGCATCGCGCATCCAGGCCGGACTGATGGCTTTTTCCGCCGTCAGCGAGGCACCCTGGAACAGCGGCATGACCACATAGCCGAGGAAGAAGAAGATCAACGTGATCGCCGCCAGGACGGCCAGGCCGCCAACGAATACATACCAGCGGGTCAGGCGGTCCTTGAGCGCACGAATTTGGCGCTTGCGCTTGAGTTCAGGCGTATTGAAGTCAATGCGCTTGGGGGGAGAAGTCGTAGTCATGGTGGAATTGGCCAGATCGTTCATGCGCACACCCTAGCGATCCTGTATGACAGAAAGATGACAGTGCAGTGACGCACGGAAGCCGCCGCCCAGCATGGCTGGCAGCGGATTCGGAAATTTAGTGCGCGGGTTGCCGGTTGCCTGCGAAGCGTCCTTCCAGGATCGCTTTCGCGGGCAAGCCCGCTCCCACATACCGGAGCCAGTGGCCTGTACGGTTGATTCGGATACTCAAATCCAGGTTCAGGGACTTGGAGTTGGGTGTGCGATCAGCCACACAGGCCACCAGACGCCGGCCCGGTGCTTACTTCTTGGCGCCTTCGCTCAGGCCCAGGTCAGCCAGCGCCTTGGCGGCAACCTTGGCTGGCAGCGGGATGTAACCGTCCTTGACTACGACTTCCTGGCCCTGCTTGGACAAAACCAGCTTCACGAACTCGGCTTCCAGCGGGGCCAGAGGCTTGTTCGGAGCCTTGTTGACGTAGACGTACAGGAAGCGCGACAGCGGGTATTTGCCGTTCAGGGCGTTTTCTTCGCTGTCTTCGATGAAGTCGGTGCTGCCTTTCTTGGCCAGGGCCACGGTCTTCACGCTGGCGGTCTTGTAGCCGATACCCGAGTAGCCGATGCCGTTCAGCGAGGAGCTGATGGACTGCACCACGGAAGCCGAACCCGGCTGCTCGTTCACGTTAGGCTTGTAGTCGCCCTTGCACAGGGCTTCTTCCTTGAAGTAGCCGTAGGTGCCGGATACCGAGTTGCGGCCGAACAGTTGGACCGGCTTGTTGGCCAGGTCGCCGGTCACGCCCAGGTCGCCCCAGGTCTTGACGTCGGCCTTGGCGCCGCACAGACGGGTCGAGGAGAAGATCGCGTCAACCTGTTCCATGGTCAGGTGCTGGATCGGGTTGTCCTTGTGCACGAATACCGCCAGGGCATCGACAGCGACCGGGATGGCGGTCGGCTTGTAGCCGTACTTCTGCTCGAAGGCCGCCAGTTCGGTGTCCTTCATCTTGCGGCTCATGGGGCCGAGGTTCGAAGTACCTTCAGTCAGTGCGGGCGGTGCGGTAGCGGAACCGGCGGCCTGAATCTGAATGTTCACGTTCGGATATTCTTTCTTGTAGCCCTCAGCCCACAGGGTCATGAGGTTTGCCAGGGTATCGGAACCGACGCTGGACAGGTTGCCCGACACGCCTTGGACTTTGGTATAGGCGGGAATGGACGGATCTACACCAGCGGCCACCGCGTGGGCAGTCGCGACGCCAGCAGCGACAAAGGTCATTGCCGCCATCAAACGTTTCAGTTTCATGCCTTACTCCTAGCAGAGAGGTTATGTTAAGTCGGGGCCAAGTATCGGCAGGCCGCATGAACACTCTATGACTGGTATGTGACAATTAGATGAAAGGCCAGCATCCGCGAGGATGACTGGCCTTTATCCATGAAACGCTGGAAACCCGGAAAAACGTAACTTAGCGGGACTTGGACCAGAGGTAGCCGCCCACCAGCACGCCGACGCTGCAAATGATTGCAACATAATACGCAGGCCCCATCGGGCTGTCCTTGAGCAGCAGGGTCACCACCATCGGCGTCAGGCCGCCGAAGATCGCGTACGCCAGGTTGTAGGAGAACGACAGGCCGCTGAAACGCACCACCGCCGGGAACGCCTTGACCATCACGTAAGGCACCGCACCGATGGTGCCGACGAACAGGCCGCTCAGGGCGTACAGCGGGAACAGCCACTCGGGATGGGCCGCCACGGTGCTGTAGAAGGTCCAGAAAGTGGCCATCAGCGCCAGGCTGCCGATGACGAACACCCGCCCCGCACCGAAGCGGTCGGCCAGGGCGCCGGAAGCGATGCAGCCCAGGGTCAGGCACACGATCGCCAGGCTGTTGGCCTGCAGCGACACCGTCGGAGTGAAGTGAAAGACGGTCTGCAGTACGGTCGGGGTCATCAGGATCACCACCACCACGCCAGCCGAGAGCAGCCAGGTCAGCAGCATCGAGATGATGATCGCGCCACGGTGGTCACGCAGCACCGCGCCGAGGGGAATGCCGTCGGACAATGCCTTGCGCTGCTGCAGCTCGGCGAATACCGGGGTCTCGTGCAGCCAGCGGCGCAGGTACACCGAGAACAGGCCGAACACGCCGCCCAGCAGGAACGGGATACGCCAGGCGTAATCGCTCACTTCCAGCGGGCTGTAGAGGCTGTTGATCAGGGTCGCGACCAGCGAGCCCAGCAGGATGCCGGCGGTCAGGCCCGAAGTCAGGGTGCCGCAGGCGAAGCCGATCTGCCGCTCCGGCACGTGCTCGGCGACGAACACCCAGGCGCCCGGAACCTCGCCACCGATGGCGGCACCCTGGATCACCCGCATCAGCAGCAGCAGGATCGGCGCCCAGATGCCGATCTGCGCGTAGGTCGGCAGCAGGCCCATGATCAGGGTCGGCACGGCCATCATGAAGATGCTCAGGGTGAACATCTTCTTGCGGCCCAGCAGGTCGCCGAAGTGCGCCATGACGATACCGCCCAGCGGCCGCGCCAGGTAACCGGCGGCGAAGATCCCGAAGGTCTGCATCAGGCGCAGCCATTCCGGCATCTCGGCCGGGAAGAACAGCTTGCCGACCACCGCCGCGAAAAACACGAAGATGATGAAGTCGTAGAACTCCAGCGCGCCTCCCAGGGCCGACAGCGACAGCGTCTTGTAGTCATTACGGGTCAGCGGGCGCGCGGGCGGCGCAAGGCTGGGAGACACAGTACTCATGCAAGGCTTCTCTTATATTTACTGATAGGTCTGTAGGTGGCCCGGCCGCAACGTCACCGGTGTCGATCCGGCAAAGATCGCACAAGCACGGTTGTAGTAAAACGATAAACCGGTAAAACATATCGTCGGCAGCCTGACGCTCGCCAGGCCGATGGCACTCGAGGCAGCAGGCGGGCAGGAAAATCTCCTGCGGCCCCACCCGTTCACCCCGCCCATGCACAAGCGCGGATGGCCGGGAAAAGATAATAAAATGTTTCAGAAAGTAAGTAATGTCCCGATATAGAGCGATCGAAAGGGCTTTCTGACGGTCGAAGTCAAGCGGGTCGCTCGATATACTGGTGGCTGCCACCCTGCAAGGGTGCTGTGCAAAAACGTCGCTGGAAGCTCCCTCCAGCCGGTTTTGCAGAGTTTCCCTTGAGTACGCCTTAGAGAAACGTGACGAACGTAGCATGTTCGGGCTGAATCGTTTTTCCTGAAGACGTCCATTCACCTGCAATACCCACGTAGCGTCATGGGTCAGAGGCCCTGGATATGATCGAACTCGAACAAGAAGACCCCATCCCGCAAGGCGATCTCGCCCTGCAAATCACCGCCTTGCCCCGCGAAACCAACGGTTTCGGCGATATCTACGGCGGCTGGCTGGTCAACCAGATGGACCTGGCCGGCACCGCCATGTCCAGCAAGATCGCCGGTGGCCGGGTGGCCACGGTGGCCATCGACCGCATGGCGTTCCTCGTGCCGGTGGCGGTCGGGGCCCAGCTGTCCTTTTATACCCAGGCCCTGGAAATCGGCCGCAGCTCGATCCGGATGATGGTCGAAGTGTGGAGCGACGACCCGCTGTCCAGCGAATGGCGCAAGGTCACCGAAGCGGTGTTCGTCTTCGTCGCCATCGACGGCAGCGGCCGCACCCGCTCCGTGCCACGGCGCACCTAAACCCGCGGCGTTTTTTGCGGTCCATTGCAGTCCCTGTTGCCGAGCGAGAACCCCATGAACACGCCACACGTTGAAACGGTCAAGCTGGATGAACTCAACTGCTGGAAGATCAGCCACGGCCAGGCCGAGCTGCTGGTCGCCCAGCAGGGAGCACACATCCTCAGTTATCAGCTGGCCGGCGAACCGCCGGTGATCTGGCTCAACGACCAGGCCCAGTTCAAGCACGACAAGAGTATCCGCGCCGGCGTGCCGGTATGCTGGCCCTGGTTCGGCGTGTTCCAGCGCAACCCCGACAGCGTCCAGGCGATGCGCCAGACCAGCGAGGCGCCGACCGCCCACGGTTTCGTCCGGACCCGGGAATGGAACCTGCAGGGCATCCAGGCCGATAACGACGGCGTACTGGCCGAATTCACCCTGCCGCTGCCCGAAGGCGGCTTTGCGGGCTGGCCGCACAAGGTCGGGCTGAAACTGGCGGTGCATCTGGGCGAGAAGCTGCACATCAGCCTCACCAGCGAGAACCTCGACGATCATCCGGTCACCCTGAGCCAGGCGCTGCACACCTACTTCGCGGTCAGCGATGTGCGCAACGTGCACGTCGACGGCCTCGATGGCCTGACCTACATCGACACGACGGATGACTGGAAACAGGTCCGGCAGCAGGGTGAGCTGCATTTCACCGGCGAAACCGACCGCATCTACCTGGATACCCCGGCGCAATTGAGCATCGTCGACCCGACCTGGGAGCGGCGTATCGAGTTGACGGCCGAGAACTCGCGTTCGACGGTGATCTGGAACCCGTGGATCGACCGGGCCAGCCAACTGGCCGACCTGGCTGACGATGGCTGGCAGAAGATGCTGTGCATCGAGACGGCGAACGTGATGAATGACGTGGTGACGCTGGCGCCGGGCGCCAGTCATGCGCTGGGCGTGACCATCGGCAGCCGCCGCCTGGGTTAGGACCGGGGCGCCTGGCTCGCGGCGGTCCGCCGCCGCGAACAGCGACCTGACCGACCAACACCCTACAAATCCGACTCCTTCACCACCCGCACCTTCGCCGCATCCAGCGCATAGGCCGCATCGGCCAGGTCATTGCTGACCTTCTCGACCTTCAGGGTGCCGGTCACCCACAACGGCGTGTAGATATCGTCCAGCTTCAGGCCCTTGGGATAACGCACCAGCACCAACTGGTTCGGCGGTGGCGGCGGCACGTGGATGCAGGCGCCCGGATAGGGAACCAGGAAGAACAGCGTGCTGCGGCCCTTGGCGTCGGTTTCCAGCGGCACCGGATAACCACCGATGCGGATGTCCTTGCCGTTCATGGCGGCTACGGTCTTGGTCGAATACATCACCGCCGGCAAGCCCTTGGCCTGCTTCAGCCCACCCTTGGCGGTAAAGGTACCGTTGGCTTCCGGGGAGTTGTGGCTGATCTCCGGCATTTGCTCGAGGGCTTTCTGATCCGATTTTGGCATCAGTTCCAGCCAGTCGGTTTCCGGCAGCTCGGCCGCATGGGCCAGGCCGCTGCCCAGCAGGAGAAGTGTCAACAGGAGACGACGCATGAGGAACTCGGCAGGAGGGAATCAAGTCGCGCATTCTAGCCCCTCTGCGCGGGTTGCACAGAGGGGGTTGCGCAGGTCGCTCAGTTCTTTTTGATCAGCCCGTAGATCACCAGCAGGACGATGGCGCCGACCACCGCGCCAATGAAACCGGCACCCTGCCCGGCGTGGTAGATGCCCAGTGCCTGACCACCGTAGGTCGCGGCGATCGAACCGCCGATACCCAGCAGAATGGTCATGATCCAACCCATGCTGTCATCGCCCGGCTTGAGAAAACGCGCCACGAGGCCAACGATCAAGCCGATGAAGATGGTTCCGATGATACCCATGACGTTTCCTCTGAATGATTGCCCCCAACTGAAGCCTAGTTGGGCCCCAGCATCTTGCCATCAGAGGACGGCGGGGACCGATGGTTCCCGCCCGCCTGGATAACTTTTACTCGGCGATCAGCGCTTCGACCCGCAGGATCTGCTGCTGCAGCGTAGCCCGGTCGGCACAGCGCAGGTTGGCGTGACCGACCTTGCGCCCGGCCTTGAATGCCTTGCCGTAGTGGTGCAGATGGCAATCGGCGATCGCCACCACGCGCTCCACCGGCGGCACGCTGCCGATGAAGTTGAGCATGGCGCTCTCGCCGACCTTGGCGGTCGAGCCCAATGGCAGGCCGGCGACCGCCCGCAGGTGGTTCTCGAACTGGCTGCACTCGGCGCCGTCGGTGGTCCAGTGCCCGGAGTTGTGCACGCGCGGGGCGATCTCGTTGGCCTTCAGGCCTCCGTCGACCTCGAAGAACTCGAACGCCATCACGCCGACGTAGTCCAGTTGCTTGAGCACCCGGCTGGAGTAGTCTTCGGCCAGGGCCTGCAACGGGTGGTCGGTACTCGCCACCGAGAGCTTGAGAATGCCGTTCTCGTGGGTGTTGTGCACCAGCGGGTAGAAACGGGTTTCGCCATCGCGGGCACGCACGGCGATCAGCGAGACTTCGCCGGTGAACGGTACGAAACCTTCCAGCAGGCAGGGCACGCTGCCCAGTTCGGCGAAGGTGCCGACCACGTCGGCCGCGCTGCGCAGGACCTTCTGGCCCTTGCCGTCGTAGCCCAGGGTGCGGGTCTTGAGCACGGCCGGCAGGCCGATGCTGGCCACCGCCGCGTCGAGGTCGGCCTGGGACTGGATGTCGGCGAAGGCCGGGGTCGGAATCCCCAGGTCCTTGAACATGCTCTTCTCGAACCAGCGGTCACGGGCGACGCGCAGGGCTTCGGCGCTCGGGTAGACCGGGACGAACTGCGACAGGAAGGCCACGGTTTCCGCCGGCACGCTTTCGAACTCGAAGGTCACCAGGTCGACTTCCTCGGCCAATTGGCGCAGGTGGTCCTGATCGCCGTAATCGGCTCGCAGATGTTCGCCCAAGGCGGCCGCGCAGGCATCCGGCGCCGGGTCGAGGAAAGCGAAGTTCATCCCCAGCGGAGTGCCTGCCAGGGCCAACATGCGGCCCAGTTGGCCGCCACCGATTACACCGATCTTCATCGTCAAAAACCTCAGGCGATGCGTGGGTCTGGATTGTCCAGAACGCTGTCTGTCTGCTCAGTACGGAATTTTTTCAGCACGGCGTGGAACTGCGGGTGCTTGGCGCCCAGGATGCTCGCCGACAGCAGTGCGGCGTTGATCGCGCCAGCCTTGCCGATGGCCAGGGTGGCGACCGGAATGCCGGCCGGCATCTGCACGATCGACAGCAGCGAGTCCACACCCGAGAGCATCGACGACTGCACCGGCACGCCCAGGACCGGCAGGTGGGTCTTGGCCGCACACATGCCAGGCAGGTGGGCTGCGCCACCCGCGCCGGCGATGATCACCTCGATACCGCGGCCCTCGGCCTCTTCGGCATACTGGAACAGCAGGTCCGGGGTGCGGTGGGCCGATACCACTTTCACCTCGTAGGGAATACCGAGCTTTTCCAGCATATCGGCGGTGTGGCTAAGGGTGGACCAATCGGACTTGGAGCCCATGATCACGCCAACCAGTGCGCTCATCGTCGTGCCTCTTCTCTTGGGCGCCCGCGGGCGCGTCAAAAAACAACAAGCCACGCGGGAGGACCGGCGTGGCTTGTCATGCGAATAATGGCCGGGCAAACCGACCGAAGGCCGCGCAGTATACCGAAAAAAGCGCGTTTGACGCACCTTTGTCGCTGGGTCGATGTTAGCCGCTGAAGGCCGGTTTACCTGACTTTCAGGTCAATCCGAACCCAGCTCGAACGCCGCCCTTGTGGAAGCCGAACGCTGTGGGAGCAGGATTTTTCCGCGAATGGAGCGGCGCGGTTTTTCCGGACTACGCGTCATCGTTCTTCGCGGATAAACCGGGACGCCGGACCGCCGGCTCCTACAGGGGCCCAGCCTGCACCCAGACGGTTTGTTTCAGTTCGTCACCACTGCCTGCGCCGTACCGCTCTCCAGCTTGCGCCACAGCAGCCGCACGTTGGCCTTGCGCACCAGTGCACAGCGATACAGGCGGATCTCCAGCGGCACATGCCATTGCGGGCCGCCGCACACCACCAGTTCTCCCCGCGCCAACTCGGCCCGCACGCTCAGTTGCGGCACCCAGGCGATTCCCAGGCCCTCCAGCGCCATGCCCTTGAGGCTGTCGGCCATGGCCGTCTCGTACACCGTGGTAAAACGCAGGTTGCGCTGGCGCAGCAACAGGTTCACCGAGCGCCCGAGAAAGGCCCCGGCGCTATAGGCCAGCAATGGCACGCTACCCTCGCCCTCCAGGTCGAACAGCGGCTTGCCATCCGGCCCCACCGCGCACACCGGCAACATCTCGGTCTGCCCCAGGTGCAGCGACGGGAAGATCTCCGCATCCATCTGCAACGCCGCATCCGGGTCATAGAAGGCCAGCATCAGATCGCAACCGCCCTCGCGCAACGCATGCACCGCGTCCCCGACGTTGGTCGCCACCAGCCGCGTGGCGATGTTCAGGCCCTCGTTGCGCAACTGCGCGACCCAGCGCGGGAAGAACCCCAGCGCCAGGGAGTGCGCGGCGGCCACCTGCATCACCTCGCCCTGACCGCTTTCCAGGTGATGCAGGTGGCGCACCACCTCGCCCAACTGCTCGACCACCGTACGCGCCGTCACCAGGAACAACTGCCCCGCCGCCGTCAGCTCGATGGGGGTGCGCGAGCGGTTCACCAGGGTCAACCCCAGCGCCGCCTCCAGACTGCGGATCCGCCGGCTGAAGGCCGGCTGCGTGACGAAGCGGCGCTCGGCAGCCTGGGAAAAGCTGCGGGTGGCCGCCAGGGCACTGAAATCTTCCAACCATTTGCTTTCGAGATTCATCAACTTCTCCGTCACGCGCACCATTTTGGTTCACACGATCGTCACGCACGCCGCGTCACACCTGCATTATGCCGTTTATGCATGGGGCAGTGTGCAACAGCATTGGCCCAAAAAACCGCACAGGCCTAGCATTGGCGACGTTCCGGCATCGACCGGGTTCATATCGAGATGATTTCTATCATGTCCTCCGCTGCATCCTTCCGCACAGAAAAAGACCTCCTTGGCGTACTTGAAGTACCCGGCGACGCGTACTACGGCATCCAGACCCTGCGAGCGGTGAACAACTTCCGCCTCTCGGGCGTTCCGATCTCGCACTACCCGAAATTCGTCGTGGCCCTGGCCATGGTCAAGCAGGCCGCCGCCGACGCCAACCGCGAACTGGGCCACCTGAGCGAAGCCAAGCACGCTGCCATCAGCGAGGCCTGTGCCCGCCTGATCCGCGGCGACTTCCACGAGCAGTTCGTGGTGGACATGATTCAAGGCGGCGCTGGCACCTCGACCAACATGAATGCCAACGAAGTCATCGCCAACATCGCGCTGGAGGCCATGGGCCACAGCAAGGGCGAATACCAGTACCTGCACCCGAACAATGACGTGAACATGGCGCAGTCGACCAACGACGCCTACCCGACGGCCATCCGCCTGGGTCTGCTGTTGGGCCACGACGCCCTGCTCGCCAGCCTGGAGAGCCTCATCCAGGCCTTCGGCGCCAAGGGTGAAGAATTCGCCCACGTCCTGAAAATGGGCCGCACCCAGCTGCAGGACGCCGTACCGATGACCCTCGGCCAGGAATTCCACGCCTTCGCCACCACCCTCGGCGAAGACCTGGCACGCCTGAAGACCCTGGCACCGGAAGTACTCACCGAAGTCAACCTGGGCGGTACCGCGATCGGCACCGGCATCAACGCCGACCCACGCTACCAGAACCTGGCGGTAGAGCGCCTGGCGACCATCAGCGGCCAGCCGCTGGTACCGGCTGCCGACCTGATCGAAGCCACCTCCGACATGGGCGCCTTCGTACTGTTCTCCGGCATGCTCAAGCGTACCGCAGTCAAGCTGTCGAAAATCTGTAACGACCTACGTCTGCTGTCCAGCGGCCCACGCACCGGCATCAATGAAATCAACCTGCCAGCGCGTCAGCCAGGCAGCTCGATCATGCCCGGCAAGGTCAACCCGGTGATCCCGGAAGCGGTCAACCAGGTGGCGTTCCAGATCATCGGCAACGACCTGGCCCTGACCATCGCGGCCGAAGGCGGCCAACTGCAACTGAACGTGATGGAACCGCTGATCGCCTTCAAGATCTTCGACTCGATCCGCCTGCTGCAACGCGCCATGGACATGCTGCGCGAACACTGCATCGTCGGCATCACCGCCAACGAGACCCGCTGCCGCGAGCTGGTGGAACACTCCATCGGCCTGGTCACCGCGCTGAACCCGTACATCGGCTATGAAAACGCCACCCGTATCGCCCGTGTCGCCCTCGAAAGCGGCCGCGGCGTACTGGAACTGGTGCGCGAGGAAGGCCTGCTCGACGAAGCGATGCTCGCCGACATCCTGCGCCCGGAGAACATGATCGCTCCACGTCTGGTGCCCCTGAAGGCCTGACCTTCAGCCACCTGATCGCAACACGCTCACCAGGTCGAGGGACTAGACACCTCTCACCTTTTGAGGGCTTGAAGGTCCATCCTTCAAGCCCTTTTTTTTGACTGGATTTTTCATAGTGAAAACGCCCTGCCGATCGTCTACCGGACAGCGGTACTCGTCATCCGACTGGCGAGGTGTCAGGGACAACGCTTACAGGGTTATTCATGAAAAATGACAGGCTGTGCAGACGCTGGCAGTCCTGATCGGTATAGTGCCGCCCCTCTTCGCGTAAGCGATCCGCGGCACAGCGGCACTGAAACACGCGAAACAACACTAAAAACAACCCGCGCAAGCTCGGGAAGACCTGTCGCCAGCCCACACTGCCCGCAACACCGGGTGTTGACGCGACCGGCCGATCGAGCCGCCTTTGCAAAAAAAGCGAGGATCCATCCATGCTTGAAGTCATCAACGACTTCCTCTCAGGGAAAGTACTGATCGTGCTCATCGTCGGGCTCGGCAGCTACTTCACACTCCGTTCACGGTTCGTCCAGTTCCGCCACTTCGGCCACATGTTCGGGGTTTTCAAGGAATCCCTGCGCGGCCAGGCCGGCCAACTGAGCTCGTTCCAGGCCCTGATGCTGAGCCTGGCCGGCCGCGTCGGCGCCGGTAACATCGCCGGTGTCGGTATCGCCGTGACCCTCGGGGTCCGGGCGCCGTGTTCTGGATGTGGGTCACCGCACTGGTCGGCATGTCCAGCAGCTTCTTCGAATGTACCCTGGCCCAGGTCTACAAGCGCGCCGATGGCGATGGCCTGTACCGTGGCGGTCCGGCCTACTACATCCAGCACGGCCTCAAGCTGAAAAGCATGGCCATCGTGTTCTCGATCCTGCTGCTGGTCACCTACGGCTTTGCCTTCATCGGCCTGCAGTCCTACACCGTGACCCACTCGCTGCAGAACGCCTTCGCCTTCGATCCGAAGCACACCGGCATCGTCCTGGCCGTGCTGCTGGCCATCACCTTCATCGGTGGCATCAAGCGTATCGCCGCCGTGTCGGACCTGCTGGTACCGATCAAGACCCTGGCCTACATCGGCGTGACCCTGTACGTGATCGGCACCCAGATCGAACACGTGCCAGCCATGCTGGAAACCATCTTCAAAAGCGCCTTCGGCCTCGACCCGGCCTTCGGCGGCCTGCTCGGCAGCGCCATCGTCATGGGCGTGAAGCGTGGCGTGTTCGCCAACGAAGCCGGCCTGGGCAGTGCCCCGAACGTGGCCGCCGTGGCGGCCGTGAAACACCCGGGCGCCCAGGGCGTGGTGCAGGCGTTCAGCGTGTTCCTCGACACCTTCGTGATTTGCACCTGCACCGCGCTGCTGATCCTGCTGTCGGGCTTCTACACCCCGGGCTTCGAAGGGGACGGCATCGTCCTGACCCAGAACTCCCTGGCCGCCGTGGTCGGTGACTGGGGCCGGATCTTCGTCAGCGTTGCGCTGTCGCTGTTCGTCTTCACCTGCATCCTCTACAACTATTACCTGGGCGAGAACAGCCTGCAGTTCCTCAGCCGCAACCGTGCCGTGCTGATGGCCTTCCGCGGCCTGGTGCTGGCGCTGGTGGTCTGGGGTTCGATGCAGGACCTGTCGACCGTGTTCGCCTTCGCCGACATCACCATGACCTGCCTGGCGTTCGTCAACCTGGTCGCCCTGGCGCTGCTGTTCAAGGTCGGCCTGCGGGTGATGCGCGACTACGACGAACAGCGTCGTGCCGGCATCAAGCAGCCGGTGTTCGACGCCAGCAAGTTCAACGACCTGGACCTGGACCGTGCCGCCTGGCCGGCCAACCCACAGGTTGAAAGCGCCGCCCAAGGCGTACCGGTGACACAACGCTGATGCAACCTGCGGGCGGCGCCCTGCCGTCCGATGCGCCCCAGTGAGCCAGCACTCACTGGGGTTACAGCCCCTTCCTACAGACTCCAGCAACATCCTCCAGATATATCTGTAGCAATTCCTATAGACCGTCCGAGCACTACACCCCGCCATAACGCCCGGGGTAGGCTTGCCTCAAGTTGCCGTGCATAGACAGGAAAGTTCTCGCCGGTTGTGTGAACGCACTGTCTTCCAACAATAAGAAACACGCCAGGCCAATCGCACAAAAGAGCAACTTGTTACGTTCAAGTAACAGCTTCGGGCCAGACACCGACGCCTTGTCACGCCTGCAAACAGGCGCCGACAGCCTTATGTGTCGCATCGGCCCATTACCTCACGAGCCAATCGGGACGGGCATTCTGCCCCGAACGGATGAAGTGTGCCGGTCACGGAAGTATTGGCTCTTTCTTATTCGAACAGTTGCCGGAGCAGCCTTGGGAAAAGCATGAAAAAACAAGTCGTACTGGCCGCGCTGTGCAGCCTTGTTTCCGTACCGGCCTTGGCCGACAAGCCCCTGATGTGTACACCGGTGACAGCGGCCCAGATCGAAGTCCTGTTCGATGAATGGAACGCGGCGTTGCAGACCGGTGATGCGAAAAAGGTCGCGCAAGAGTATCTCTACGATGCCGTGCTGCTGCCCACCGTATCGAACAAACCACGCTTGACCGACGCCGAGCGCATCGACTACTTCGAGCACTTTCCTGGCCAACAAGCCGAGCGGCAGGATCGACAGCCGCACCATCCGCACCGGCTGCAACGAAGCGATCGACATCGGTACCTACACCTTCGCCTTCAAGGACAAGCCGAGCGTGTCCGCCCGCTACACCTTCACCTATGCCTGGAGCAGCGCCAACGGCTGGAGAATCTCGACCCACCACTCCTCGGCGATGCCGGAGACGTGATGGGCAACCGGCTCCCAGATTGCTGAGCCGGAATCCCGGCCCCCTCAATCTCGTGGCGAGCAGGCTTGCCCGCGCTGGGGCGCGAGGCGGCCCTGAAACCCGTGTACTCGATATGTCAGGATGATCGAGCCGGTAGGTTTTGCGACTGCTTCGCAGCCGAGAGCGGCGGTGCGGCGTTCCGACAAGCCCGCTCGCCACGACAGCCTCTCTCCCCCTCCCAACCACCGACAAACCGCGATGCATGAAACATTGCGTTTCAAGACAAATCCCTTTTACTTGAGGGATATTTCCTAGAAAATTCCAACGTATTGCGCCTGTCCAGCCGCGTGACTATCGTCGTTGCGTCACCGCTCTTTCGCGGTGATCGGGTTTAGCAGCCCACGCTCAATAGGCACACAGCGCCCCCATGCCTCATGGCCGGCGTTTTTTCACGCCCCCAGTCTCACGGCGGCTGTGCGTGGGGCACCTTCGGGTGCGCCGGTTTCCTATTGGCCGGTCTGCTAACCCGCGTACAGCTGCCACCCACTCGTTTAGCAGCGACAGGTGCCAACTCCCATGCCGCAATAGGAGTGACACCATGCACAAGCCAGTCCCCGATCCACCCAGCCAAGCCACCCACCGCCGCATCACGGCGATCCTGCAACAGGCCAACGCCGACCTGCTGCAAGTGCTCAACGACCAACCCCACGAACCGCCTCTGCTGCAAGCCCTGAAGGAAACTGCCGCCCGCCCCGGCGACCTGCGCGACGGCCGCCATCGCTCGCTGTTCGACGTCAAGGCCGGTATCGACGCCGAAACCACCCTCAACCACGTCTCCCTGCTGCTGCGCTGCGCCGAAGAGGTCTCCGATGAAATCACCGAACAGGGCAGCGGCATCGAACGCGGGCTGATCTGGTCGATGGTGCATTCGGTGGAAATGGCCCGGGCCCTGGTGGATGCGTTGCTGGACGGATCACAACCGGTAGGAGAACGAGGGTGAGCAAAGATGATTGGGAGACGCCTGGCCCTGTCAATCAATGCAGCTATCCATTTCCGAAGGGCCATTCTTGAACACATGGACAATTTCAAGGATGCCTCTGTGGCCCAGCAACGCCTCTCGGATATTCAGTCAGGCCGAAGTAACGCCATAACACTGGAGGAACTGGAACAACTACATGGTGTGGAACGCTCTGATTGCTAGAAACTTCGCGAGAAACTCTGCATCCTGCAAGAGCGTGTCGACCTCAGGAAAGACTTCTGCGGCACGCAACTTGCTCGACTCAAGCACCTCCCAAGGCCGGAATCGAGCATGCTCCACTCCCACCTGACCACCCTCAACGCCGTTTCCCTGGTGCTCAAGACCTTCCGCGAACAGGGCCTGCCCGACGACACGCTGCTGGCCGGCAGCGGCATCAGCGCCGCGGACCTGAGCCGCGCCGACACCCGCATCACCACCAACCAGGAGATGCAGGTGTGCGCCAACGCCGTGGCCCTGCGTCGGGAAATCGGCCTGGAACTGGGGCGGCGCATGCACGTCTCGTCCTACGGCATGCTCGGTTACGCCCTGCTCACCAGTGCCACCTTCGGTGACGCCTTGCGCCTGGCCCTGCGTTATCCGGCGCTATTGGGAACACTCTTCGAACTGAGCCTGGAGGAAGACGGCGAGCGCATCTGGTTCACCGCCGCGGACTACCGCGAAAGCCCGCAACTGGCGACCTTCAACGTCGAGTTCTGCCTGGTCTCGCTGAAAGTCATCTGCGACGACCTGCTCGGCCGTCCCCTGCCCCTGCTCGCCGCACGCTTCGAACACGACGCGCCGGACTACCAGGCCGACTACACCACCAGCTTCGACTGCCCGCTGCAATTCTGCGCCACCCGCAACGCCTTCGCCTTCGACCGCACCTGGCTGGACCAGCCGCTGCCGCTGGCCGACCCGATCACCCACCAGGCCATGGCCGAACGCTGCCGCAAGCAGAATCTGGAGTTCACCGGGCGCCAGGCCTGGCTCGGACGCATCCGCCAGTTGCTCGCCGCCCAGTTGCACACCGCGCCCGGCCTGGAAGGCTTGGCCGAACAGATGAACTGCTCGGCGCGAACCCTGCGCCGGCACCTGCGCGACCTCGGCTGCAGCTACCAGGAACTGCTCGACGAACTACGCTTCGAGCGGGCCAAGCAACTATTGGCCGACGACCAGTTGCCGATCCACCGGATCGCCGACGAACTGGGCTTCAGCGAAACCGCCAGCTTCCGCCATGCCTTCGTGCGCTGGAGTGGCGTCAGCCCGAGCCAGTTCCGGCCCTGACCGAGCGTGCCACCCAACGGTGCGGCGCTGCCTCATTCAGGGGCGAAATCAGGACAGAGGTTTTGGCCATATCGATCCCCTTTTGGCCGCTCCTGCCGTTCTCCGATCCGCGCCGGGCATCAAGAATGAGCCCACGTCCACGCCAACGGAGAACAATAAATGCTGACGGTCTACTCAGATGATCACCACCTGCACCACGGCCGCTGCGAGCTGATCGACGGGCAACTGATGCCCTGCTTCGAGATGCCTTCGCGCGCCGACCACGTACTCGCCCGTGTCCGCCACCAGGCCCTGGGGCCGGTGCGTGAGCCCGAGGACTTCGGCCTCGAACCGATCCGCCGCATCCACGACGCCGCCTACCTGGACTTCTTCAAGGGCGCCTGGGACCGCTGGGCCGAACTGGGCCAGGACGGCGACCTGCTGCCGTTCACCTGGCCGGCGCGCACCCTGCGTCAGGTCCTGCCCAAGAGCCTGCATGGCCAGCTCGGCTATTACAGCTTCGACGGTGGCGCACCAATCACCGCCGGTACCTGGCAGGCCGCCTACAGCGCAGCGCAGGTCGCCCTCACCGCCCAGGCCGAGATCCAGCGCGGCGCCCACAGCGCCTTCGCCCTCTGCCGGCCACCGGGGCACCACGCCGCCAGCGACCTGATGGGCGGCTACTGCTACCTGAACAACGCCGCCATCGCGGCCCAGGCGTTCCTCGACCAGGGCCGCGCCAAGGTGGCGATCCTCGACGTCGACTACCACCACGGCAACGGCACCCAGTCGATTTTCTACGAGCGCAGCGACGTGCTCTTCACCTCGATCCACGGTGACCCGCAAGCCGAGTTCCCGTTCTTCCTCGGCTATGCCGACGAACTGGGCGAAGGCGCCGGCGAGGGTTTCAACTTCAACTACCCGCTGGCCGCCGGCAGCGGCTGGGAGCGCTGGAGCACGGCGCTGGAGCAGGCCTGTGGCGAGATCGAGCGCTACGACGCCGACGTGCTGGTGGTTTCTCTCGGCGTGGACACTTTCAAGGACGATCCGATTTCCCAATTCAAGCTCGACAGCCCCGACTACCTGCGCATGGGCGAACGCATCGCCCGCCTGGGCAAGCCGACGCTGTTCGTGATGGAAGGCGGTTATGCGGTGGAAGAAATCGGCATCAATGCCGTGAACGTACTCGAAGGTTTCCAGAACGCCCAATGAGGAACTAGAAGAATGAACAGACTCAAGCGTCTCATCGCCCCGGCCCTGTGCGCCGCCGTGCTCAGCGGCGCGGCGCACGCCGAAGACCGTACCCTGCGGGTATACAACTGGTTCGACTACATCACGCCCAAGGCCCTGGACGACTTCAAGGCGCAGAACAGCCAGGTCAAGCTGGTCTACGACATCTTCGACACCAACGAGGCGCTGGAGGCCAAGCTGCTCACCGGCAATTCCGGCTATGACGTGGTGGTGCCGTCCAACGTGTTCCTCGCCAAGCAGATCGAGGCCGGAGTATTCCAGCCGCTGGACCGCAGCAAGTTGCCGAACTGGAACCACCTCGATCCCAAGCTGATGAAGCTGCTGGAGGCCAACGACCCGGGCAACCAGTTCGCCGTGCCCTACATGTACGGCACCATCCTGATCGGCTTCAACCCGGCCAAGGTCAAGGCGGCCCTGGGCGACAACGCGCCGGTGGACAGCTGGGACCTGATCTTCAAGGAAGAGAACATCAGCAAGCTCAAGCAGTGCGGCGTCGCCCTGCTCGACTCGCCGTCGGAGATCCTGCCGCTGGCCCTGCAGCACCTGGGCCTGAACCCCAACAGCAAGAACCCCAAGGACTACGAAAAGGCCGAGGCGTTGATGCTGAAGATTCGCCCCTACATCACTTATTTCCACTCGTCCAAATACATGGCCGATATCGCCAACGGCGACATCTGCGTCGCCGTCGGCTACTCCGGCAGCTTCTCCCAGGCCGCCAACCGCGCCAAGGACGCCAAGAACGGCGTGGTGGTGGACATGCGCCTGCCCAAGGAAGGCGCGCCGATCTGGTTCGACATGCTGGCGATCCCCAAGGGCGCCAAGGACCCGGAGGACGCCTACACCTTCATCAACTACCTGCTGCAACCGCAGGTGATCGCCCCGATCAGCGACTTCGTCGGCTATCCGAACCCGAACAAGGATGCGACCGAAATGGTTGATCCGACGATCCGCCACAACGCCAACCTGTACCCCACCGAGGCGGCGATGAAGACCCTCTACACCCTGCAGCCGCTGGACCAGAAGGCCGAACGGGCCCGCACCCGGGCCTGGACGCGGATCAAGTCGGGGACTTGAGGCGCAGCCCTGTCGCCGCCCCCGTGGCGACAGGGCCTACACCTGGCGGTCCGGCGACAGGAACAGTTCGGCGGCCGAGGTCGGGTCGATCGTGTAACGCTGGATGTCATCGATGCTCTGCCCCGAATTCTGCTGGGCCTTCTGGAAGCTCCTCCCCAGGAAACGCTGCTGCGGCGTCTTGAGATGGGCCGCGGTAAAACGGGCATCCGCCGCCTCCAGGCTCGCATAGTGAAAGTGCGCGTACCACAGCGGGGTACGCTGCAGATCGGCGATCTCGTACTCCTGCAGAAAGTCCCGGCCCTTGCCGCCGGACATGTCCTTGCGCGGCCCGAGGCGCCGGATCCTGATCTGCTGCCGGCTCTTGAGGTACGCCACGCCAATGACCGAGGGCGGGTCGAGCTTCACTCTTTCGATACGCAGGCGTACGCCCTGGGCGCGCAGGAGTTTCGCGCCGGCGTCGAGCTTGTCCACCAGCTCTGCGGGATACTCCTCCAGCCCCTGGGTCAGCGCCTGCAGCTTGACCGACAGCTCGCTGAACAACCCGGCCTCATTGGCCAACAGGGTCTCGATATCGGCCGGGCCATGCGCGATACGCAGGTTCTTCTCGCCCCTGTGCAGCCGGCCAGGCAAGGAGTCGAGCAATTGGCGGGCCTGGTACTTCAGGGTGTTGAGTTTCTTCCTGGCCCGCACACTCAGCTCGCCGGCACCGCCCAGCAACAGGGGACCGCGGTCCAGTTGCCAGCTTCCCGAAGCCGTGCGGGTCAACCAGGGCCCCTGTAACGCCGGGTGGTTGTCATTGACGATCCTCACCCCTTCGAGGGTGCGCGAAACCCGAAACCATTCGCCGTCGACATGGGCATAGAACAAGCCGTCGCGCTGGTACAGGCCCTGCCATTCACCCACGGCTGCCGACATGACGTCGGGCACCTCGGCCGCCAGGTGGAACGGTTTCAGCCGCTCCAGCTCGGATGCGGTCAGCTCACGTCCTCGGCGGGTCCAGATGAAGGCCGGCAGCGTCCTGCTGCCACCGCTCCATGGGCTGAGGACCGAGCCACCGACACCGACGACGGGCGATGGGCCGAGTGCCAGCCGGCGGTGATAGACCAGCACGGCCGCCAGGTTCAACAGCACATCGGCGAACGCCGCCCAGGGGCTGCGGTTATTCGGCTCGGCCAGCGCCTTGAGGCTGGGCAGCAGTTGCACGATCAGCCCCACGCCCGCCAGAGGACCTGGCGCCCATGGCAGCAGCAGGTTGAACAACGCCCAGCCGAGGTTGGTTAGGCGCTGCCGGCGTGCTTCGGCATTGGACACCGTGACCGCCTCGGCGTGTCTGATCAGCGCTTCGATGCTGGCATCGAACAGAGCGTCGGTGACCCGGCCGGACAACACCGCGGTATCCAGTGTGGGCGGCTCGGGAATCGCGGGCAGTGTCCAGTCGTCGATGATCAGCTGCGACAGATGCGGCTCAATGAAGCCACCCCGCTCATAGATCCTGCGACTGTAGTCATCGAGGCCCGCCAGCACCGATTGTTGCAATTGCCCCTCGACCTGGATGGCCGCCAGCAGGTGCGCGAGCGAGGCGAACTCGAGCAAGGGCTCTGCCGCCGCCGGTCGCAAGAGCACCTGCGGCCCCCGGTCGACGCTCCGCGGGCCGATCACGAAATGATTGAGTACCTGGTCCGCCGTCGCGCCAGGGTGCGCCCGCAAGGCCAGGGGCCGGACCACGATGGACTGTCCCGACACCACCAGAGCCTGGGTGCCGAGACTCATCACGGCCTCGACGTAAAGCTGCGCAGGCTCCGTCAGCCGCTGCGTCAACCGCAGCTCCAATGCCAACATCGGCAACAGCACCTGCAGGTACAGGCTGAACAGCGAGTACTGTCGATAGCGCTCGGCCGGATTGCACTTGAGCTTGCGCTTGAGCAAGGCGGGATAGGTGGCACCGATGTTGGCCTCGCTCACGGCTGCACGCAGCCGCTCAAAGGTCATCCAGGCCGGTACCGGCGTCTCAGGCTTGCCGTAGTGAATCTGCGCGACGGCGGAGAGTGGAAAGGCCTCGATGTTCTGCAGCGCCATGTCCGTGTAGTCCTCGGTGGACGAGCGGGTGCGCTGGTCCAGGCCAGGGTTGAAACCCCGGTCGGCGGTTTCCCACGAACTGTTGTCCCTCTGGGTGAGCGTCACGCGGATATGGCCAACCGATACCCCCTCGGCCCTGGAGTCGAGCCTGGTCAGGCTCTTGGCCAGCTCCTGTTCGGCAAATTCGAGAATGCCGGGAATGCCATCGAGAAACGCCTTGCCGCCCAGGGACCGATGCACTTGCGCCAGCCTGCTGACATAGCGGGCGTAGGTGCTACGGTCCGCAGTCGAGGCCTGCTGCAGCCAGTCGGGCAGCAGCTCGTGCAACGGCCGCAGCTTCGCTTCATGGTCGGAGTGAAAGGCTCCCAGCAGCCCCTGTGCCCCGGTCAGCTCTTGCAGGTGCTGGTCGAGCCTGGCGCGGTCGCTGTAGTCGCCCGGTTCGAGCGTGGCGATGTGCTGCAACTGGCGGGTCAGCAGGGTGGCCGTCAGGGCATCGAAGACATGATGGTCCGCCGAATAGTCGGCCGGGCCCGGCTCATCCTCACTCAAGGTCATCTCCAGCGCCTCGATGGAGTCGAACGCCTCGATGCCCCCAGCAGCGTGTACAACAACACGATCTGTCGCTGGCCGACCTCACGCGTCAGCAGCAGTGCCTGCCGGTACAGCGTCTCGGAGCCCTGGGCACGGGTGCCGACCAGCATGATGCGCGCCCTCGCGCAACTCTCTCCCAGCGCCTGGGAACGGCCCTGAAAATCCGGAAAATCGAGGACGGCCTGTACCGTGTCCAACTCCTCGCCCGTGAGTACAGCACTGGCCTGGCGCAACTGGGCCGCGATGAAGTCCGATAGTTGCTGCCAGGGCGAAGCCCCTTGTGACGGGTTCCAGAAATCCGCCAGGCCCTGCCACGACGAAGCAGGCGAACTCCAGAAATCCACCAGGCTCTGCTGGTAGGCATCGAGCAATGACGGCGCCCATTCGCTTATCAGCCCTTCCACCGTGTCCACCGGCAGACGCAGCAGTTGTGGCGTCTCGGCGCCCGGATCAAGCGTCAGGTAGCTGCCCAGGGGATGAATCGGCGCGGCCTTGCCCAGCCAACAGTCAATCAGCCGATGGGTCAGCGGGACGATCTGCCGGGTCGCCGGTGCATCACTGCCGGCGCCCACCGTGAGATTGATGAAAGCCGCATTGCGCAGCTGTTTTCCCTGGGCCGGGAAATGCTCCTCCAGCATCGCCTGCACCAGCTCGGCCGTGGCGCGCTCGAGACTGGGACGAGCGGCCAGGCAATCAGCGAGGCTGAAGACGTGGGAGGCCTGATCGCTCTCGCTCACCGGAGCCAGAACGCAAGAGAGGGGACTTGAAGCATTGGACATGACAAAAGGTCTCGGGGCTGAAGAATCTGGCCCTCGACCATAGTCATGCGCCGCTCACGGGAGGCGGTAACTAAGTAGTCCGGCGTTGCCGCCTGGTCAGTCCCGCCAGGCCTCGCGCAAACGTCCCAGGGCCGCCTCGATGTCCGCCTCCGGCACCGCCGCAAACCCCAGGACCAACCCGGCGTGGCGCTCCGCCGGCGGCTGCGGCGGGGTGATCCAGAAGCTGCTCAAGGAGCTGATCTCGACGCTGACAGCCACCGCCCGGGCGATCAGTTCCTGCTCCCGCTCCAGGCTCTCGACCGGTACCGTCAGGTGCAGGCCGGCGACCGCTTCCGGCAGGCTGCCGCAGCCGCGGATATCGGTCGGCCAATGGGCCAGCAGGGTGTTGCGTCGGCTCAGGGCGGCCCGGCGCATGCGGCGGATATGCCGCTGGAAATGCCCGGCGGCCATGAACTCGGCCATCACCGCCTGGGTGCTGACTTCCGAGTGGCGCATGTCCAGTGCGCGCCGCTGGGAAAAGGCGTCCACCAGCGTCGGCGGCAACACCAGGTAACCCAGGCGCAGCGCCGGAAAGGCGATCTTGCCGAACGTGCCGACGTAGAGCACCCGCCCCTGCCGGTCCAGGGCCGCCAACGGTGCCAGCGGCGCGCCGCTGTAGCGGTACTCGCCGTCGTAGTCGTCCTCGACGATCCAGCCGCCGGTGCGTTCGGCCCAGGCCAGCAGCTCCAGGCGCCGCGCCAGGCTCATGATCACCCCGGTGGGGTATTGATGAGCCGGCGTGACATAGGCCAGCCGGCAGTCCGGCAACCGCCCGAGTTCGGCACAGTCCAGGCCCTCGTCATCCACCGCCACGCCATGCACCGTCGCCCCGGCTACCGCGAACGCCAGCCGCGCCGCCCGGTAGCCGGGGTTTTCCACCGCCACGCCGTCGCCGGGGTCCACCAGCAACTGTGCACAAAGGCTGATGCCCTGTTGTGCACCGCTGGTGATCACAATTTGTTCAGGCGAGCAGGACAAACCACGGGAACTGCGCAGGTACGCTGCGATCAGGCTGCGCAACTGCCTCTCCCCCGCCGGCTCGCCGTAGCACAGCTGCGCCAGGTCCGGTTTTCTCCAGAAAGCCGCCTGCAGCTTGGCCCAGACGCCGAACGGGAACAGGTCGAAAGCCGGCACTCCTACCCGAAAAGCCCGTGGCGGACCCTCCGGCGGCTCGTACATCGCGTTGCGCTCGATGCGCTCCAGCGCCTGATTGTGGATAACTTTACTGGACGAAATCCCAGTATCTTTCACCGATTTTGTGAATAACTCTGTTGATAAGCCTGTTGAAAACCCTGTGGATACTTTTGTGGACAACTTTCTGATCGGCAGCGCCTTGTCTGGCAATCGCGCAACGTAGGTGCCATCGCCAATCCGCCCCTCGATGAAGCCCTCGGCATACAGCTGGTCATAGGCCCGGACCACGCTGTTGCGGGAGATCCCCAGGGCACTGGCCAGGTCGCGACTGGCCGGCAGGCGGCTGCCACTGGCCAGGCGTCCGTCCAGCACCCGCAGGCGCAGGGCCTGGTAGAGCTGGCGGCTGAGGCCCTTGGCCGGATCCAGCTGGATCCCGGCAGGGTCGAACGACAGGGGCAGCGATGGACTGGGCATGGCATTGGACCTATGAAAATCACCAACAATGGCTCTTACAACCAACCAATAGCCTGCCTAGGATGCCGGTATTCGCCAAGGAAAATTTCCATGTACACACCCAGCGCCTTCGCCGAACACGACCTGCCCACCCTGCACCGGCACATCCAGGCCACGCGCCTGGCGATCCTGGTCACCCACGGCAAACTGGGCCTGCAGGCCAGCCACCTGCCGCTGCTGCTCGACCCGGGCCAGGGCGCCCATGGCACCCTGCTCGGGCACCTGGCACGGGCCAATCCGCAGTGGCAGGAGCTGGCCGAAGGCGCCGAGGCGCTGGTGATCTTTCCGGGGGCCGATGCCTATGTCAGCCCGTCCTTCTATGCCAGCAAGGCCGAACACGGCAAGGTCGTGCCAACCTGGAACTACACGGCCGTGCACGCCTACGGCCAGGCCGAGGTGTTCGACGAGGCCGGGCGCCTGCGCCAACTGGTCGGTGCCCTCACCGACCGCCATGAAGCCGGCCGGGCCACCCCCTGGACAGTCGACGATGCGCCCGAGCCGTACATCGCCACCATGCTCAAGGCCATCGTCGGCATCGCCCTGCCGATCCAGCGCCTGGAAGGCAAGCGCAAGCTCAGCCAGAACCGCAGTGCCGTCGATATCGCCGGCGTACAACAAGGGCTGGCGGCCAGTGCCGACAGCCAGGACCAAGCCCTCGCCCAATTGATGCATCAAGGAGTGTCAGCATGAGTTCGATCGAAATCCGTCCGGTGACCGCCGCCGACCAGGCCGTCTGGCGTCCGCTGTGGCAGGCCTACCTGAAGTTCTACGAAACCGAATTGCCGGACAGCATCTACCAGTCGACCTGGCAGCGCTTCCTCGACCCGGCCGAGACCACCCACGCCGCCCTGGCCTGGCAGGACGGCAAGGCCGTGGGCCTGGTGCACTTCATCTACCACCGCTCGAACTGGAGCATCCAGAATTCCTGCTACCTGCAGGACCTGTTCGTCGCCCCCGAGGTGCGCGGTACCGGCCTGGGTCGCAAGCTGATCGAGCATGTGTACGCCACGGCGGCCCGGGACGGCTGCAGCAAGGTGCACTGGCTGACCCACGAAACCAATGCCACGGCCATCCAGCTGTACGAGCGGATTGCCGAACGCCCGGGCTTCATTCAATTCCGCCACGGCCTCTGAGCCCGAGAACAACACCATGTCGACACCCGTAGCCAACTGGAATGGCGCCCCGGCGCCGTCCACCCGACGCCTCGAAGGACGCTTCATCATCCTGGAAAAACTCGACGCCGCCCGCCATGGCGACGAGCTGTATCGCGCCCTGGAAGGCCCCGGCGCCGATCCGAAACTGTGGGACTACCTGCCCTACGGCCCGTTCCCGCAGCGTGAAGGCGCCTTCGACGACTGGCTTGCCGGCCACGCGGCGAGCAGCGATCCCTACTTCTTTGCCGTTGTCGACAAGGCCAGCGGCGAAGTCCAGGGCGCCCTCAGCCTGATGTCGATCGTGCCGGCCCAGGGCCGCATCGAGATCGGCCACGTCACCTTCGGCGCACCGATGCAGCGCTCGCCCAAGAGCACCGAGGCGGTCTACCTGCTGGCCAGGGAGGCCTTCGCCCTCGGCTACCGGCGCCTGGAGTGGAAGTGCAACAACGACAACGCCCGCTCCCGCGCCGCCGCCGAGCGCCTGGGTTTCCAATTCGAGGGCGTGTTCCGCCAGCACATGGTGGTCAAGGGCAGGAACCGCGACACCGCCTGGTTCAGCATCATCGACTCGGAATGGCCCGCCGTGAATGCCGGCTTCGAGCGCTGGCTGTCGGAGGACAACCTGGGCGCAACGGGGCAGGTGCGGACCCTGACCGAATGTCGCGAAGCCTGAAGGCCTGACACGCGGTGGCCGACTTTCCGGCCACCGCACACCAGGACACAGCCGAAATAAACGGAAAGCTGCTGACATCTCCCGCGAAGCCCAGGTAAAAACCCCGACATTTACCGCTTGGACAGCTCGATACATTTCCTCCTCGACCTATTCTGAGGATGAAATGGAATGCTCCCCAAGACCCGTCTCGCCATCTCCCTGGCCCTGGTGCTCAACGGACTGCTGGCCCAGCAGGCACAGGCCCAGCAGCCACCGCCAAATGCCTACCGCGGTTCATCCAGCGTCTACGACTGGGACTGGCTGCTCAAACAGCCGCCGGAACCCGGGGCAGCCTGCCGACCACCTCCCCGTCACCCGCCCATGAGCCCGCCAAAGGCGGCCAGGGTGGCAACATCCTGCCGACGATTCCGGCATCCCCACTGCTCGAAGCCCTGAACCGGCTCGGTCCGGCCGAAAGAGAAGCCGCCCTGACCCAACTGGCCGGTGCCGATAATGCCAACCTGGCCCAGGCCACTCTCGGCGCTACCCGACAGGTGGGCGCCAGCGCGCTGTCGGCCATGCTCCAGCCCGACAACGGCAGGAGTCGCCTGTGGCTACAGAGCCTGAGTAACGTGGGCCGATTCGAACCGGCACAGGGCGGCAAGGACTTCCAGCAGACGACCCGGGGCCTGGTGCTGGGGGCCGACTGGTCGCTGGGCAACGAATGGCGCCTGGGCCTGCTCGGCGGAAAATCCCGTTCCGAGCACAAGGGCAGCCACTTCAGGGGCGAACTGGACAGCTGGCATGCCGGCGCCTACGCCCTGCGCCAGGACGGCCCCGCAGCCTTGCGCTTCGGCGCGATCCATAGCAGCCACGCTGGCAGCACTCAACGCCACGTCGCGTTCAGCGGCTATCAGGATCGACTCTCCGGCAACTACACGGCCACCAGCCAGCAGGCCTTCGCCGAATTCGGCTACAGCCTGGGCAACAACCAACTGAGTACCGAACCCTTTGCCGGCCTCGGCTACCAGCGCTACTCACGCCAGGGACACACGGAAAAAGGCGGTGAGGCGGTGCTGAAGAACAGCGGCCAGGCCCTGGACAACTTCAGCACCACACTGGGCCTGCGGGCCGCCGGCAACTGGCGCTTCGGCCACGGCATGAGCCTGACCCCGCACCTGAGTGCCGGCTGGAAGCACCTGTATGGCGAACTCGACAGCATCACCCGCCAGACGAACCGGGCCACCGCCATGACCTTCACGACCCGCGGCATCGCCCAGGACCGCGACAGCCTGGCGATCGAAGCCGGACTCGAACTGAACCTGTCCTCCCGCCATCGCCTGGGCCTGGGCTACAGCGGCGAACTCGGCGCGAAGAACAGCAACCACGGCATCATGGGGCAGTGGGCGCTGGCTTTCTGACAACTTTCCATCAACCGGTCAGGCTCATGAACAGCTGCCTGACCGCTGAGCACCTCAGCCTGATGTCTTGCGCAGTCGCACCACGCCCATCTGCAACCCGAAGGGCCTGAATACAGAGTTCAACGACTTGAGGGTCGGATTGCCTTCGTCATGCTCGATATGCACCAGGGTACGGACCGAAATCCGGCACATCCGGGCAAACTGGGTCTGCTGCAACCCCGTTACCTCCGTCCGCAAGCGCCTGACCGCAACACCGATGCTGATCATGCCCTGGGCCAGATCATCCTGAATGGCCTGGATCAGCAGGGCACGGACTTCCAGGCTGAGCGTCATGCCAACCCCCAGTCTCGCAGACGCTGACCAAGCCTTTTCAAGGCAATCAACGGATGGTTCATGGTGACGGCGGGCAAGCCACTATCCGTCAGAATATCGGGCAAGGCCAACAGATGCCTGGCATCCGCCCGAAGCCGCTCAAAGGCCGCCTGGGGCTCGACCAGCCCCGCCAGCGCGTCGCACGCCTTGCGCCAATCCACCTCCCCGCCCCTTTCGATATCTCTTGCCCACTTGGTGCTGCGTGTCACACCTTCATCATCCATGACCATGGGCGCCAGGTCGTAAATCGGTGCCAGGCGAACCCCCCGCTGATCGCGGATGATCGATGTGTTGCGCCCATGGTTGTCGGAGTTGCCCAGGATCTTGTTGAGCAAATCACGGCGCAGATAATCCGCCACCAGATCTTCCACCTGCTCCCCCTGGCCGGCCTGGCGCCAAAGTGCAACCAGACGAGTGATCACCTCCAGGTGCTTCAGGCGACTGCCAGGCACCGTGACCCCGGCCAACGAATACACCGACTCCACGGCTGAACGCTCGGTCCCCTGCTCAGTGACATGACGGTCGAAACGTTGCATCCAGAGGCTCGGTCTGTTGGCTTCCTCCAGCTTCAGCCCCTGCACCGAGACAGTTTCGATCCCAAGCACCTGCAAAGCCCTGTAATAGTGGTACTCGCTCCTGAGGATGTCCTGATCGGTCTGCGTGGACTTGTTTCGAGCGAATTTCACGAACCAGTGTTGTGCCACGTCGCGATCATCGAGAACCGCGTCCGGGTACAGCAGGCCATTGTGGTCCTCACTCATCAGCAACTTCGGTGCTTCGCCTCCAGCTCCCGTAGCTCCGCCAATCGCCGCGCCCTGCTCGTAGGCGTACTCGAGAAATCGGTTATCGCGCGCCACCACGTCCGCTCGGGTAAATCCCATGGGCTCACGACCGTCCTGCACGTCCATGGACTCCTTGACCCGCAGATGGCCAACGGGAGCCGGGGTGCTTTTACCCAGCAAAAAAAGGTCGGCATTGACATCATCAGGCTTTTCCCGCCCCACCCTGGCGATGAGGAAGCGCCTGGCAGCACCGGCAGGAGCAATATCCTGCAGGAAGGCCGGAGCCTGCCGGTCATCCATGCTGTCCCAGTCCAGCGGGAGGTTCGCACTGACCGCACAGGCGAATGGACTGCCCATATCCTCGATATGATCCAGCAGATAGCTCTGCTTGTAGGCAAACCTGCAACGCCCCTCGAAACCTTTTTCCGGCGACTCGAAAATCAGGGTCATGGCGTCCTGCCAGATTCCGTCGGTGTAGGCCTGAAGTGTGAGTGCGTACATGATTCAACCTGCAACTTAATGCACTTTATAGGCAGAGACTGCCGCCAAAACTGCAATATAGTACAGATTCGCCTGCCAGCATCGCCCAATAACTGCAATATAATGCATCAGCCTTGCTATACGGCGCAAATATACGCAATAAAATGCATATCGTTCTAGAGCAGCAGACCATAACACCCCACACAACATGCTCAAAGAATGAACAAAAAAAGGGAGGCATACGCCTCCCCGAGGATAAACATTGATAGATGAAGGCTGTCGATCAGCCTTCGATCTCGATCAGGATCTCGCCCGGGTTGACCCGGTCGCCCTTGGCCACGTGGATGGCGACGACCTTGCCCGATACCGCGGCCTGCACTTCGGTCTCCATCTTCATGGCTTCGGTGATCAGCACGGCCTGACCGGCCTTCACGCTGTCGCCTTCCTTGACCAGCACATCGACGATGTTGCCCGGCATGGTGGTGCTGACGTGGCCTGGCGCACTGGCCTGCTTGCGCTTGCTGCTGCCACCGCCGACGAATTCGTTGAGCGGTTCGAACACCACTTCTTCCGGCATGCCGTCGATGGACAGGTAGAAGTGCCGCTTGCCTTCGGCCTTCACGCCGACCCCGGTGATGTCCACGCGGTAGGTTTCGCCGTGCACGTCGATGACGAACTCGGTCGGTACGCCCTCGCCGCCCGGCGCACGCACACCGCCGGCCTCGGGGATCGGCAGCAGCACTTCAGGCACCAGGGTGCCGGCCTCGCGCTCTTCGAGGAACTTGCGCCCGATGTCCGGGAACATGGCGAAGGTCAGCACGTCTTCTTCCGACTTGGCCAGGGTGCCGATGTCGTTGCGCAACTTGGCCATTTCCGGCTTGAGCAGGTCGGCCGGCCGCACGTCGATCACGTCCTCGCTGCCGATGGCCTGGCGGCGCAGCTGCTCGTTGACGGTGCCCGGCGCCTTGCCGTAACCGCCCTGCAGGTACAGCTTCACCTCGTTGGTGATGGTCTTGTAACGCTCGCCGGCCAGGACGTTGAAGAAGGCCTGGGTGCCGACGATCTGCGAAGTCGGGGTCACCAGCGGCGGGAAGCCGAGGTCTTCGCGCACCCGCGGAATTTCCGCCAGCACTTCGTTCATGCGGTTGAGGGCGCCCTGCTCCTTGAGCTGGTTGGCCAGGTTGGAAATCATCCCGCCCGGCACCTGGTTGACCTGTACCCGGGTGTCGACCGCAGTGAATTCGCTTTCGAACTGGTGGTACTTCTTGCGCACGGCGTAGAAGTACAGGCCGATTTCCTGCAGCAGTTCCAGGTCCAGGCCGGTATCGAACTCGCTGCCTTTAAGGGCCGCGACCATCGACTCGGTGCCAGGATGGCTGGTGCCCCAGGCGAAGCTGGAGATGGCGGTGTCGATATGGTCGGCACCGTTTTCCACCGCCTTGAGCTGGCACATCGCGGCCAGGCCTGCGGTGTCGTGGGAGTGGATGAACACCGGCAGCGACTGCTCGGCCTTCAGTGCCTTGACCAGCTCGCCGGTGGCGAACGGAGTCAGCAGGCCGGCCATGTCCTTGATCGCCACCGAGTCGCAACCCATGGCTTCCATCTGCTTGGCCTGGGCCACGAAGGCCTCGATGGTGTGCACCGGGCTGGTGGTGTAGGCGATGGTGCCCTGGGCGTGCTTGCCGGCGGCCTTCACCGCCTCGATGGCGACGCGCAGGTTACGCACATCGTTCATGGCGTCGAAGATACGGAATACGTCGATGCCGTTGACCGCCGCCTTGGCGACGAAGGCCTTGACCACGTCGTCGCTGTAGTGGCGATAGCCGAGCAGGTTCTGGCCGCGCAGGAGCATCTGCAGGCGGGTGTTGGGCAGGGCCGCGCGCAGCTTGCGCAGGCGCTCCCACGGGTCTTCCTTGAGGAAGCGCACACAGGCGTCGAAGGTCGCGCCGCCCCAGACTTCCAGCGACCAGTAGCCGACCTTGTCGAGCTTGTCGCAGATCGGCAGCATGTCTTCGGTGCGCATGCGGGTGGCGAGCAGCGATTGGTGGGCGTCGCGCAGGATCGTGTCGGTAACGTGAATCTTTTTGGTCATTGTAATAGTCCTCACAGGCCTGCGTGGGCGGCGATGGCGGCGGCGATGGCCAGGGCCAGCTCTTCGGGTTTGCGCTTGATCGAGTAGTTGGTCAGTTCCGGATGGCTTTCCACGAAGCTGGTATTGAACTGGCCACTACGGAATTCCGGGTTACGCAGGATTTCCTGGTAATAGGCGGCGGTGGTCTTCACGCCTTGCAGGCGCATGTCGTCCAGGGCCCGCAGGCCACGGTCCATCGCCTCTTCCCAGGTCAACGCCCAGACCACCAGTTTCAGGCACATGGAGTCGTAGAACGGTGGAATGGTGTAGCCGGTGTAGATCGCCGTGTCGGTCCGCACGCCGGGACCACCGGGCGCGTAGTAGCGGGTGATCTTGCCGAAGCTGGGCAGGAAGTTGTTCTTCGGGTCCTCGGCGTTGATCCGGAACTGCAGGGCAAAACCGCGATGGATGATGTCTTCCTGCTTGACCGACAGCGGCAGGCCGGAGGCGATGCGGATCTGCTCGCGGACAATATCGATCCCGGTGATTTCCTCGGTGATGGTGTGTTCCACCTGCACCCGGGTGTTCATTTCCATGAAGTACACCTCGCCATCGGCGAGCAGGAACTCCACGGTGCCGGCGTTCTCGTAGCCCACCGCCTTGGCCGCACGCACCGACAGGTCGCCGATGTAGGCGCGCTGTTCAGGGGTCAGCTGGGGGCTCGGGGCGATTTCGATCAGTTTCTGGTTGCGGCGCTGGATCGAGCAGTCGCGCTCGAACAGGTGCACCACGTTGCCGAAGCTGTCGCCGAGAATCTGCGCCTCGATGTGCTTGGGGTTGACGATGCATTTTTCCAGGAAGACTTCCGCCGAGCCGAAGGCCTTGGTCGCTTCGGAAATCACCCGCGGGAATGCCTGTTCCAGCTCCTCGCGGCTGTTGCAGCGCCGGATGCCGCGACCGCCACCACCGGAGGTGGCCTTGAGCATTACCGGATAACCGATACGGTCACCCTCGCGCAGGGCTTCCTCGATGCCGGAGACGTTGCCTTCGGTGCCTGGAGTGACCGGCACGCCGGCCTTGATCATGCTGCGCCGGGCTTCGGTCTTGTCACCCATGCGCCGGATCACTTCCGCCGCCGGGCCAATGAACTTCACCCCACGTTCAGCGCAAATTTCTGCCAGTTCGGCATTTTCCGAGAGAAAGCCATAGCCGGGATGCAAGGCATCGCAGCCGGTTTCCACCGCCAGGTTCACCAGCTTGCGCGGGTTGAGGTAGCCGGCCAGGGGCTCGGCGCCAATGCTGTAGGCCTCGTCCGCGCGCTTGACGTGCAGGGCGTGCCGGTCAGCGTCGGAGAAGATCGCCACGGAGCGAATGCCCATTTCGGCACAGGCCCGCACGATACGTACGGCAATCTCACCACGGTTGGCGATCAGGATCTTTTTTATCACTTGGAAATTCCTAAGCCGCTGGAACAAAACAACCTGCTGGAACCAGAAAGGACCTGGGCCCGCCCGCGATGGTGTCCGTCAAAACACCAGAAGCCTCGCGGGCCAGCCCTATGTCCACGACCCGATGTCTGTCCCACAGCACGGGTCGACGAGTGACTAAATGTTTCAAGCCAGTCGCATCACCACACTAGTCCCGGTCAGCGATAAACTAAAATCAATAATTATTGGGTCGCTTATAAGCAATGACTTATAGTTGCCTGACCAGCCGCCTGAGAGTGCTCGCAAGAAATGCGTAAGTCCTTGATGCGTATGACATTACGCCAGTTGAAGATCTTCAATGAGGTCTGCGATTTGCGTTCCTACAGCCGCGCGGCCGAGGAAATGTCGCTTACGCAGCCAGCCGTCAGCCTGCAAATTCGTCAGCTGGAAGAGCTGATTGGCCAGCCGTTGTTCGAATATGTCGGCAAAAAGCTCTACATGACCGAAGCGGCTGAAGCGTTACAGCGCGCCAGCCGGGACATCTTCGGCCGGCTGGAAAACCTCGACATGCAGCTCTCCGACATGCAGGGATCGCTGCAGGGGCAATTGAAACTGGCGGTGGAATCCAGCGCGAAGTACTTCGTGCCGCACCTGTTCGCCGCCTTCAAGCGCCAGTATCCCGAGGTCAGCCTGCACCTCACGGTGGTCAATCGCGCCCAGGCCCTGCGGCGGCTGTCGGACAACCGCGACGACCTGCTGATCATGTCCATGGTGCCCCAGGACATGGGCCTGGAATTCCTGCCGTTCCTGAACAACCCGATCGTCGCCGTGGCCCCACCCGATCATCCGTTGTGCCACAGGGGCCCGCTGCGCCTGCAGGACCTGGAACCCTATCCGTTGCTGATCCGCGAACCGGGGTCGGGCACCCGGATGGCCTGCGAGGAGTACTTCAAGGAAAAGCGCGTGCACTTCTCGCAGACACTCGAAGTGACCTCTGGCGAGGCGCAGTGCGAAAGCGTGGTGGCGGGGCTGGGCCTGGCGCTGTTGACGCGCCACGCCCTGAGCCTGGAACTGGCGACCGGCGTGCTCCGGGAACTGCCGGTGGAAGAACTGCCGCTCTATCGCAGCTGGTGCGTGGTTCAGGCCAGGGATAAACGCCTGTCACCGGTCGCGCATGCGTTCCTGGGGTTCATCCGAAGTGAAAGGCTGCAGATCAGTGGGCTCGCTGAGCGCTTCGACGGTCGGCTGCCGAGTCCATCTGCCAGTAATTGAGGGCGGCGATTTCCTGTTGCAGCTGACGCAGTTCGTTGCGGTCTTCGATTGCGCGACGGAATTCCATGCGGCGCTGGTCTTCCTGCTGCCGACGGGTCTTTACGCTGCTTTGCTCTTCGTGGTGCCGGGCCATTTCGAGTCTCCCAGGTTGGGTTGGAGACTCCAAGATGGCTTCAGGGCGTTACGATTTGGCGGCAGCCGGATGACAGGGAGATGAAATCAGTCTTCGAGGTTCTTCAGCGACTTGGGCGACAGCCGCAAGCTGCGCAGGCTGCGCTTGACGCTCTTGAGGTGGTTCACCAGGCTCGGCCCGCGGGCCATCGCCACGCCCATCGCCAGCACATCGATCACCACCAGGTGGGCGATACGCGAGGTCAGCGGCGTGTAGATCTCGGTGTCCTCGTGCACGTCGATCGCCAGGTTGATCGTCGACAGCTCGGCCAGCGGTGTCTGGCTCGGGCACAGGGTGATCAGCGTCGCGCCGCTTTCACGGACCATGTTGGCGGTGATCAGCAGGTCCTTGGACCGCCCCGACTGGGAAATGCAGATCGCCACGTCGCTGGGTTTGAGGGTCACCGCCGACATCGCCTGCATGTGCGGGTCGGAGTACGCCGCCGCGGTCAGCAGCAGGCGGAAGAACTTGTGCTGGGCATCCGCCGCCACCGCACCGGACGCACCGAAGCCGTAGAACTCAACACGCTGGGCGGCCGACATGGCCGTCACCGCCCGCTGCAGGGCCGCCGGGTCGAGCTTCTCGCGCACCTCCATCAGGGTGTGCAGGGTGGTGTCGAAGATCTTCAGGCTGTAGTCGGCGACAGAGTCGTCTTCATGGATCGCGAACTGGCCGAAACTGGCACCCGCCGCCAGGCTCTGGGCCAGCTTGAGCTTCAGGTCCTGGAAGCCCGAGCAGCCGATGGCCCGGCAGAATCGCACGATGGTCGGCTCGCTGATGCCCACGCTGTGGGCCAGGTCGGCCATGGAGCTGTGCATCACCGCCGCCGGGTCGAGCAGGACATGATCGGCAACCTTGAGCTCCGATTTGCGAAGCAGGGTGCGGGACTGGGCGATGTGTTGCAACAGGTTCAAGGGCTGGACTCGATTGTTATGGGCGAACGCCTGGGATGTAGCATTCTTGTAGTTATACTACATGAAATCGGTGCTCGCCTGTGCCATTGCGTTGGAGAATGCGTTTTCAGGAGCCGGTTTCGCCGGGGAATGGCCGCCTTTGGCGGTTCGCGGGCGAGCCCGGCTCCTACAAGATGAAGCGGTGATCATGAAGACAGTGCACGAATCAACCGGCGTGCCGGTCGTTGCGTAGCAGCCGCACCAACTCCGCGGCCTCCACCGGCCGGCTGATCAGGTAGCCCTGCACCTCGTCGCAGCCGTGCAGCTTGAGGAACTCCAGTTGCTGCGGGTTTTCCACGCCCTCGGCCACCACTTTCAGGCCCAGGCTGTGGGCCATGGCGATGATTGCCCGGGTGATCGCGGCGTCTTCACTGCCTTCGTCCAGGCCGCGGATGAAGGCCTGATCGATCTTCACGTAGTCCACCGGGAAGCGCTTGAGGTAACTCAGGGACGAATAGCCGGTGCCGAAATCGTCGATGGCCAGCTTCACGCCCAGGTCGCGCAGTTGCTGGAAGGTCGCGATGATGTGCTCGACGCTGTCGAGCAACTGGCTTTCCGTCAGTTCCAGTTCCAGCAGGTGCGGCGCCAGCCCGCTTTCCTCGAGGACCTGACGCACCAGGCTGACCAGCTTGCCCTGGCGCAACTGGTGCACCGACAGGTTCACCGACACCCGCATCGCCGGCAGGCCCTGGCGCTGCCACTCACACGCCTGCCAGCAGGCCCGGCGCAACACGAACTCGCCGATCGGACCGATCAGCCCGGTTTCCTCGGCCAGCCCGATGAAGTCCCCGGGCGGCACCCGGCCCATGGTCGGATGCTCCCAGCGCACCAGCGCTTCGGCGGCGTTCAGGCGACCGGTGGCGAGGCACAGCTTGGGTTGGTAGAACACGCTCAGTTGCTGTTCCTCGATGGCCTTGCGCAACTGGTTCTCCAGTTGCAGGCGCTCCAGGGTGCTGGCCTGCAGGCTTTCGGTATAGAACTGGAAGTTGTTGCCGCCCAGGTGCTTGGCATGTTGCATGGCGATGTTCGACTGGCTGACCAGCGCCGGGATTTCCCGGGCGCTGTCCGGCAACAGGCTGATACCCATGGAAGCGCTGACCACCAGCTCATGCCCTTCCACCGTCACCGGCAGGCGCAGCTTGCCGAGCAGCCGCGTCGCCATCCTGGCCAGGCTGGACAGCGTGCCGTAGGCATCGAACAGCACCGCGAACTCGTCACCGGACAGGCGGGCGATGGTGTTCGCCTCCGGCAGCGCGTTCACCAGGCGCCGGGCCATCTTCTGCAACAACTGGTCGGCGACTTCATGGCCGAGGCTGTCGTTGAGCAGCTTGAAGCGATCCAGGTTGATATGCAGCAGCGCCAGGCTGCGCCCTTCCTGGCGGGCCCGCTGATTGGCCTCGCGCAGACGCTCCTTGAACAGCGAGCGGTTGGCCAGGCCGGTCAGCTCGTCGTAATGAGTCAGGTAGCGCATGCGCTCTTCGGATTCGCGCCGCGCCGACAGATCGGCGAAGAAGCCCACGATATGGCTGACTTTCCCCCGCTTGTCGCGCACGGTATTCAGTTGCAGCCACTGCGGATACAGCTCGCCGTTCTTGCGCGCCTCCACCAGTTCGCCCTGCCAACTGCCGTACTGCTCCAGGGATTGGTGGATCATCGAGTAATGCCGACGGGCGTCGCGGCTGCAAGGCAGTTCGACGACGTTGCGCCCCAGCATGTCCTCGATCTGGTAGCCGGTGACCCGGCTGAACGCCTGGTTGACCGCCAGCAGCGAGTAGTTCGGGTCGAAGATCACGATGCCTTCACTGGCGGCCTCGAACACCGTCGCGGCCAGTTGCCGCTGCGCCTCCAGCTCCTTGTGCGAGCTGATATCGCGCCGGGTACCGACCATTCGTAGTACGCGACCGCTGGCACTACGTTCCACCGCCCGGCCGCGGTCCTCGATCCAGACCCAGTGGCCGTCGCCATGGCGTATGCGGTATTCGATGACATAGTCCTCGCTGCGGCCCTTGAGGTGCTCCACCAGGGCGCGCTTGAGCGCCGGCAGGTCCTCGGGGTGCAGGCGCGGCTTGAGGTGGCTGAGCATGGCCGTGACGTATTCGGGGTCGAGGCCGAACAGCTCCTTGAGTTGGGTGTGGTGCACCTCGTCGGTCTGCAGGTTCCAGTCCCACAGGCCGAGTTCGCTGGCCTGCAGGGCGAGCGCCAGGCGCGTTTCGCTCTTGGTCAGGGCCTGGTTCGCCAGGTCCAGCTCCCGGCTGCGCTGGGCGACACGGTTTTCCAGCTCGGCCTGGGCCTCGCGCAGTTCCAGTTCAGCCCGGCGGCGTTGCTCGACCTCGCGGGCCAGCTCCTGGTTGAGCTGCTCGCTGCGGGCCTGGGCCTGCTGCAGGTTCTCGATCAGCGCCTGGTTCTGGAAGCGCCGCAGCAGGCCGCGCTCGATCAGCCGGTTGACCTGCAATGCCACCACGCTGAGGGAGGCCAGCAGGATCAGTCCGAGCCAGCCCCAGCCCTGGCGGGCGCCATCACCCTCCCAGAACAGGTAGCCAATGGCAGGCAGCAGGCAGGACAAGGTGAAGGTGAGGAACGCCGGAAAGCTCACGGCATAGGCGATGCTGGCAGACAGGGTGGCCGCGCCGATCAGGCCGAATACCCAGGCCTGCTGGAGAAAACTGTCGGTAGGCACCAGGGCGATGCCGGCGCAGGCCAGGGTCAGGCCACTGACGGCGGAGCCGAGCAGGAACATCCGGCGCCAGATCGGCTGGGCCTGCCGGCTGGGAATGGCCGAATCGAACGCCGCGACCTGGATCACGCGCAAGGCCACCAGCGCCATCAGCCAGACCATCCAGATGCTGACCAGCAGGTAACGCTGCGGGCTCCAGAGCAGCCAGGCGCAGACCAGACCGTTGATCAGCATGAACAGGGTGGGCAGCAACGAGCCCTGGTACAGCAGGCGTGTGCGCTCGACCGCCAACTCGGTGGCGAACTGCTTGCGGATCACCCGCCCGGCCTCCACGGAGGGGCTCAGCGTGTCGGAGCTGTGTGTCATATGGGCATTGTTCTTATAATGGTTGAGCCATAAATGTCGCAGGAGCATACACAAGCCTCCGGCCGGACCAAACTGCTCCAAGTCATAAAATGTAATGGATTTTCCCGCGATAGACCCTTCCACACCGGACAAAGTCAGCTATTGCGCCGCCTGCGGCCGATGACCCGCCGGTCGTCATCACGCCGGTTTTTTCGTCGGCCACAGCCTCGACCGCCCGGCATTAGGGTTTGCCCACCCGTAGCCAGCACCCTAGAATGCGCCGATGCGCAACGATGACCTCTCCCTCCTGCTGAACTCCCTCAACGACGCCCAACGCCAGGCCGTAGCCGCCCCCGTTGGTCGTCAATTGGTCCTGGCTGGCGCCGGCTCCGGTAAGACCCGGGTGCTGGTGCACCGTATCGCCTGGCTGATCCAGGTCGAGAACGCCTCGCCCTACTCGATCCTGTCGGTGACCTTCACCAACAAGGCCGCTGCCGAGATGCGCCACCGCATCGAGCAGTTGATGGGCATCAGCCCGGCCGGCATGTGGGTCGGCACCTTCCACGGCCTGGCGCACCGCCTGTTGCGGGCGCACTGGCAGGAAGCCGGCCTGAGCCAGACCTTCCAGATCCTCGACAGCGACGACCAGCAGCGGCTGGTCAAGCGGGTGATCCGCGACCTGGGCCTGGACGAGCAGCGCTGGCCGGCCCGCCAGGCCCAGTGGTTCATCAACGGGCAGAAGGACGAGGGCCTGCGCCCGCAGCATATCCAGGCCAGCGGCGACCTGTTCCTGGCGACCATGCGCAGCATCTACGAGGCCTACGAGGCCGCCTGCGCCCGGGCCAACGTGATCGACTTCTCCGAGCTGCTGCTGCGCGCCCTGGACCTGTGGCGCGACCACCCGGGCCTGCTCGAGCATTACCAGAAGCGTTTCCGGCACATCCTGGTGGACGAGTTCCAGGACACCAACGCCGTGCAGTACGCCTGGTTGCGCATGCTCGCCAAGGGCGGCGACAGCCTGATGGTGGTCGGTGACGACGACCAGTCGATCTACGGCTGGCGCGGCGCGAAGATCGAGAACATCTACCAGTACTCCGACGATTTCCCGGACGCCGAGACCATCCGCCTGGAGCAGAACTACCGCTCCACCGCCGGTATCCTCAAGGCCGCCAACGCCCTGATCGCCAACAATACCGGGCGCCTGGGCAAGGAGCTGTGGACCGACGGCGGCGACGGCGAGGCGATCAACCTCTACGCCGCCTTCAACGAACACGACGAGGCGCGCTACGTGGTGGAAACCATCGAAAGCGCGCTGAAGACCGGCCTGGCGCGCAGCGACATCGCCATTCTCTACCGCTCCAACGCCCAGTCACGGGTGCTGGAAGAAGCCCTGCTGCGCGAGCGCATCCCCTACCGGATCTACGGTGGCCAGCGCTTCTTCGAACGGGCCGAGATCAAGAACGCCATGGCCTACCTGCGCCTGCTCGAAGGCCGGGGCAACGATGCGGCGCTGGAGCGGGTGATCAACGTCCCGGCCCGCGGCATCGGCGAGAAGACCGTCGAGGCCATCCGCGAACACGCCCGCCACAGCAATGTGTCGATGTGGGAGGCCATGGCCCAGCTGATCGCCAACAAGGGCGTGACCGGCCGGGCCGCCAGCGCGCTCGGGGCCTTCATCGAGCTGATCGAGAACCTGGCCGCCAGGACCCAGGACAGCCCGCTGCACCTGATGACCCAGATCGTCATCGAGCAGTCCGGCCTGATCGCCTATCACGAGGCGGAAAAAGGCGAGAAAGGCCAGGCCCGGGTGGAAAACCTCGAGGAACTGGTCAGTGCGGCGCGCAACTTCGAGGCCGCCGAGGGCGAGGAAGACCTGTCGCCGCTGGCGGCCTTCCTCGGCCATGCCTCGCTGGAAGCCGGCGATGCCCAGGCCGACGAGCACGAAGACAGCATCCAGTTGATGACCCTGCACAGCGCCAAGGGCCTGGAATTCCCCTACGTGTTCCTGGTGGGCATGGAAGAAGGCCTGTTCCCCCACAAGATGAGCCTGGAGGAGCCCGGCCGCCTGGAGGAAGAGCGTCGGCTGGCGTATGTCGGCATCACCCGGGCGATGCAGAACCTGGTCATGACCTACGCGGAAACCCGTCGGCTGTATGGCAGCGAGACCTACAACAAGGTGTCGCGCTTCGTACGTGAAGTACCGAAGGGCCTGGTGCAGGAAGTGCGCCTGTCCAACAGCGTCAGCCGGCCGTTCGGTGGCAGCCAGCAGCAGGCCAGCAGCCTGTTCAGCGGCAGCGAGATTCCGCAGACCGGCTTCAGCCTCGGCCAGGCGGTACGCCACAGCATCTTTGGTGACGGCGTGATCCTCAACTTCGAGGGCTCCGGCGCCCAGGCACGGGTCCAGGTCAACTTCAGCGAAGGCAGCAAGTGGCTGATGCTCGGCTACGCCAAGCTCGAAGCCATTTAAGCGGCAAGGCAGAAACCAGGATCGCTCCCACGTTCCGCGTGGGAGCGCCGCCCGGGACGCTCGGCGTCCATTCCCTGTCACGCAGGGCGGTACCGGATGCAGGCCCACGCGATGCGTGGGAACGATCGAATCGAATTCACTCTGCGGGAGTGCGACACCATGGGCCCTGGCTTCTTTTCCTCGTGGACATTCTGGGCGCTGCTGTCGGCGACCTTCGCCGCATTGACCGCGATCTTCGCGAAGATCGGCATCGATAACGTCAACTCGGACTTCGCCACCCTGCTGCGCACGGTGGTGGTGCTGATCAGCCTGGCCTTGATTTTGTACGCCACGGGCCAATATCAGTCCCTGAGGTCGATCTCCGGCAAGAGCTACCTGTTCCTGCTGCTGTCGGGCCTGGCCACCGGTGCTTCCTGGCTCTGCTACTTCCGTGCGCTGAAAGCCGGCCCGGCGTCGCTGGTGGCGCCGGTGGACAAGCTCAGCGTGGTGCTGGTGGCGATCATCGGCGTCCTGCTGCTGGGCGAAAGGCTCGACCTGCGGCAATGGGCCGGTATCGGCATGATTACCGGCGGCGTAGTCCTGCTGGCGCTGCGGCGCTGACGCTTCCGGGGCACACAGCCTTGTGGTGTTGAAACGCCTTGGGCACCGCTGCTCCTGCGGCACTGAAACGTCTTGGGCGCCGCCGCGCCCCTGTAGGAGCCGGGCTTGCCCGCGAAGGGGCCCTTGAGATCGCTAAAAGCTTCGCGGGCAAGCCCGGCTCCTACAGGAGGGGTGGCGAATTGGAAATTTCATACAAGATCTAAAGACAAGCCAACAACCCAATGAACATTGGACCTACTGGCTTTCATGAAATATTCAGCATTGAGGTGAGAGGATTCAGGCAAAAGCCGGAAACACTCTCTCGCTAGCCAGTAACAATTCACCTGTGCAGTATGACACGCGTGCACTCCACAAACGGGAATACCCTTTATGCAACGTTTTCTTAGCATCGCCCTGGCGCTCTGCATCGGCCTGACGATGAGCCTCGACGCCAACGCCAAGCGCTTTGGCGGCGGTAAAAGCGCGGGGTCGGCACCGACCCACCAAACCAGCCAGATGGCCCCTGCCACTGGCGCTGCCGGCGGTGCAGCCGCCACGGCTGGCGCAGCGGGTGCCGCAGGTGCGGCAGCCAAGGCCGGCGGCGCCTCGCGCTGGCTGGGCCCATTGGCCGGTATCGCCGCTGGCGGCCTGCTGGCGTCCATGTTCATGGGCGGCGGCTTCCAGGGCATGCAGTTCTTCGACATCCTGATCATGGCGGTCATCGCCTTCGTGATCTTCCGCTTCATTGCCTCCCGTCGCCGCAAGCAGCAGGAGCAAATGGCTCCAGCCGGCGCGCCGTACCAGCGTGAAGTGTTCGAGCAACCGGCTCCTGCCCAGAACCCGATCTTCGGTGGTTCCGCCGCGCCGCGCCGCGTGATCAACGCTCCGGCCTGGTTCAACGAGGAACGCTTCCTGGAAGCCGCCCGCAGCCACTTCCAGGCGCTGCAGCAGCACTGGGACGCCAACGAGATGGACAAGATCGCCGAGTTCGTGACCCCGCAAATGCTGCAGTTCCTCAGGCAGGAACGCGCCAGCCTGGGCGACGGCTTCCAGTCCACCTACATCGACAACCTGCAGGTGCAACTGGACGGCGTGGATGACCGTGCCGACAAGACCATCGCCACCCTGACCTTCAGCGGCGTGTCGAAAACCTCGCGTTTCGACCAGGGCGAAGTGTTCAGCGAAAGCTGGAACATGGAGCGCCTGCCAGGCGACAACCAGCCTTGGCTGGTCGCCGGTATCCGCCAGAACGTTTGATCCAGGCGCGTTGTCTGATACATCAGAACCCCGGACTTGTCCGGGGTTTTGCATTTCACGATTGCACTTGTAACGAGCTACTGTATAAAACGCGTCATACCCAACCGCGCCATGCAGCAAGAGGATCGAGGCCGTGGAAGAAGTTATCGAACAATTGCGTGAAGCCAACGAACCCGTACCGGTGCCACTGGAGTTGCCCGACGAGGATCAGTTGGTCGAGATCGAAGAGGAGCTGTTCATCAACATCCCCTTCGTCTTCAAGGAATTCCTGCTGACCGTCAGCGACGTGGTCTACGGCAGCCTGGAGCCGGTGACCGTCACCGACCCGCAATCCCACACCTACCTGCCGGAAGTGGCGGCCAACGCCTGGGACAGCGGCGTGCCGCGGGACCTGATCCCGATCTGCCAGGACGGCGACGACTACTACTGCGTCGAGGAGGACGGCACTGTGGTGCTGTGGTCCGGCGAAGAGGAACTGATCACCGAAGAGTCCTGGGAGTCGGTCTGGCACTGGGCGCGGGACGTCTGGCTGGAAA
Organism: Pseudomonas sp. Tof1; assembly: GCF_055390395.1. Classification (NCBI taxonomy): domain Bacteria; kingdom Pseudomonadati; phylum Pseudomonadota; class Gammaproteobacteria; order Pseudomonadales; family Pseudomonadaceae; genus Pseudomonas; species Pseudomonas sp. Tof1. Next base: position 6,912,675 of record NZ_AP024344.1, read on the forward strand.
GCTGACACCCCGCCAATCGGCGGGGCACCCTGAGGCCTCAGTGCCCCGCCGAGTCCCTGTTGTTCTCCAGCGTCTCCAGCAGGGCCACCTGCATCCGCGTATGTACGCGGACGAACCAGCGCCAGAGCAGCGCCGCCACCGCCGCGGCGACCACCGCGATCAGCATCAGCAGTTCGCTGGTGGGCAGAATGCTCGCCGACAGCGCCGACAACAGCAGGAAGATCACCAGCAGCGACAGCAGCGGAATCACCTCGGCGATCACCCGGCGCACGCGCTGGGTATGCCGCCCGGCCACGTCCGGCTTCACCCCCATCTCCGCCAGCAGCATCGACAGCGCCTTGAGCTTGCGGTAGGCGGCAATCAGGAAGGGCAGCGACAGCAGCAGCGCGCCACCCCAGATCAATGCCTTGTGCCAGCTCGGCTCACTGACCCAGCCTTGCAGATAGGTGGCGATCGGCTGGGCGAAAAAGCCGCCGGCAAAGAAGATCGCCACCACCAGCGCCAGGTTCACCCCCACCTGCAGCAGGATCTTGCGGATCAGCGAGGCCAGCAGCGCGCCTTCGCCCTGGGGCTGGATGCTGCGCAGCCATTCGCCATACAGGCCGAACACCCGGCCCATGCGGCGCGGCACCACGGCGGCGAGCTTCAGCGACAGCGGGTCGGCCGCGCGGATCAGGTACGGTGTGAGCAGGGTGGTGATCACCGAGACCGCCACGGCCACCGGGTAGAGGAAGTGACTGGTGACCTGCAGGGTCATCCCCAGGGCGGCGATGATGAAGGAAAACTCGCCGATCTGTGACAGCCCCATGCCCACCCGCAGCGAGGTGCGGCCATCGTTGCCGGCGATGAACGCGCCCAGTCCGCAGGAGACCATCTTGCCCAGCACCACCGCGACGGTGATCACCGCGATCGGCCAGGCGTATTCGAGCAGTACCGCCGGATCGAGCATCAGGCCGATGGCGACGAAGAAGATCGCGCTGAACAGGTCGCGAACCGGCTCGATCAGGCGCTCGATCTTCAGCAACTGGCGCGACTCGGCCATGATCGCACCGATCAGGAACGCCCCCAGCACCATGCTGTACTCGAGCTTCACCACCAGCAGGCAGAAGCCGAAACACAGGCCCAGCACGGTGATCAGCAGCATCTCGTTGCTTTCGAAACGGGCGACATAGGCCAGCAGACGTGGCACCAGCAGGATACCGATGACCAGGGCGACGATCATGAACAGCGACAGCTTGCCGACGGTGGAGAACACTTCGCCGGAACTCACCGTGCCACTGACGGCAATGCTCGACAGCAGGGCGATGATGCCGATGCCGAGAATGTCCTCGACGATCAGCACGCCGAAGATCAGTTGCGCAAAGCGCTGGTTCTTCATCTTCAGGTCATTGAGCGCCTTGACGATGATGGTGGTCGAGGAAATCGCCAGGATCGCGCCGAGGAACAGCGAGTCCATGGTGTTCCAGTCGAACCAGCGGCCGATCTCGTAGCCGATCCAGATCATCAGCACGATTTCCAGGAACGCGGCGATGAACGCCGTCGCGCCGACCTTGAACAGCTTGCCCAGGCTGAACTCCAGCCCCAGGCAGAACATCAGGAAAATCACCCCGAGCTCGGCCAGGGTCTTGATGGTGTCCTCGTCATGGATCAGGCCGAACGGCGGGGTGTGCGGGCCGATGATGAAACCGGCGACGATATAGCCGAGCACCACCGGCTGCTTGAAGCGGTGGAACAGGATGGTCACCACGCCCGCCACCAGCATGATCACGGCCAGGTCCTGAATAAAGCTGATGGCATGCATGGCGTGACGCTCCTTGTGTCGGCGGATGTTGGCCAGACCGCCCACCGCGCCCATTGAGTCGTCGGCGGTCAACGTTCCGGGTGTAAGAATTTTCTATGGCATGGCTTTTCGAAGGTTAACACCGCGACTTCCGACAGAAAGCCGGTGCAATATGTAGAAACAGATCGCTTGGCGCGTGACGATGCAACCATGGCTGGCGTCCCGTAATCGAGGTGTCTGAAAAATGCCCAAAGCGCCCGCAGAGGTGCCTGAACCTGTCCCTACCTACCCGTGAGCGTGCTATGGAACCTGGAAACGCCCAGCTGTCGATGACCGTTTTGATGACCCCGGATATGGCCAACTTTTCTGGCAATGTCCACGGCGGCACCCTGCTCAAATACCTGGATGAAGTGGCCTATGCCTGCGCCGCCCGTTATGCCGGCCGCTACGTGGTGACCCTGTCGGTGGACCAGGTGATTTTCCGCGAGCCGGTGCATGTCGGCGAACTGGTGACCTTCCTGGCTTCGGTGAACTACACCGGCAACACCTCGATGGAGGTCGGCATCAAGGTGGTGACAGAGAACATCCGCGAGCGCTCGGTGCGCCACACCAACAGTTGCTTCTTCACCATGGTCGCGGTCGACGACCAGCGCAAGCCGGCACCGGTGCCGCCACTGCAGCCGGAGACCAGCGAGGGCAAGCGCCGCTACGCCCAGGCCCAACAGCGCCGGCAGATCCGCCAGGAGCTGGAAAAGCGTTACCAGGAGATCAAGGCCGACGCGCCTTAAGCTCTTGTAGGAGCGGGCTTACCCGCGAAGGCGTCCGTTCAAGCGGCGCGAGACTTGAGGGCCTATTCGCGGGCAAGCCCGCTCCCACACGGGTACATGGAGTGGGCCCGGAGATCACAGGCTGATCGGCAACGCCTCGAAGCGCACCCGCGGATGGGCGATGCGATCCTGGGCCCGCACCAGTTCCAGCTCGTAGCTGGCGCAGGCCTGGGTTTCCAGCAGCACTTCGTGCACCGCCGACGCGGTGAACTCGAAGGCCGTCAGCAGGCTGTCGCCCAGCAGCACCCGGGCCAGGAACAGCCCTGAAGTCAGGTCGCCGACGCCCACCGGCTGGCGCGGGAACGCCAGCAGCGGACGGCGCAGGTGCCAGCTGCCTTCGGCGGTCACCAGCAGCATCTCGAAGCTGTCCTCGGGCTTGCCCGGATAGGCCAGGTGCTTGACCAGCACCACCTGCGGCCCCCGCGTCAGCAGGCTGCGGGCCATTGCCAGGCAATCGAACAGCGACTGGGGCGAGCGGCCGCAGAAGCTGTCCAGCTCCAACTGGTTGGGGCAGAGGATATCGGCCTGCGCCACCGCCTCCTGCAGCAGGAAGTCGCTGACCTCCACCGGCACGCTGCAGCCCTTCTCCGGATGGCCCATCACCGGATCGCACAGGTACAGCGCCTTGGGGTTGGCCGCCTTGATCCGCGCCACGCCGCTGAGGATCGCCCGCCCCTGTGCCGCGCTGCCCAGGTAGCCGGACAGCACCGCGTCGCAGTTGCCCAGCTCGCCGATGGCGGCAATACCTTCCACCAGTTCCGGGATCCGCTGCGGCGCCAACACTTCGCCGGCCCACTGGCCGTACTGGGTGTGGTTGGAGAACTGTACGGTGTTCAACGGCCAGACATTCACCCCGACCCGCTGCATGGGGAAAACCGCCGCACCATTGCCGGCATGACCGAAAACCACGTGGGACTGAATGGCAAGCAGATGAGGAGTGCGTTTCATTCCGAATTCCAGCAAGACAAAAAGATTCGAGCCACGCAGTATGCGACTAAACAGAGCCTGTACGACAGACCGGCGAGCCAGTTAAGCTGCTCTCAACTTGATGGAGTGGCATTCATGCTGACCCTGGGAAATATGTTCGTGCTGATGTTGCTGGCCACCGGCGCTGCCTGGCTCTGGCACAACCATGGCCTGCGCGAACGGGCGCTGGAGCGGGTCAAGCAGCATTGCGCCAGGCTTGACCTGGAACTGCTCGACGGTGCCGTGGCCCTCAAGCGTATCGGTATCGTCCGTGATGCCAACGGCCGACGGCGCCTGGCGCGGATCTACCACTTCGAGTTCACCGTCACCGGCGAGCAGCGCCACGTCGGCACCATCACCCAGTTCGGCGCCCACAGCGCGCAGATCGATCTGCCGCCCTACCCATTCGAAGCCAGGGCCGAACAGCCGACGGCCGAGATCATCGAACTGAGCCAATGGCGCCAGGATCATCCCAAGGACCACAGCCAGTCGCGTCACTGAGCGGCTGGGGCCTGTACGGCCGATGCGCATGCCTGCATTCCAGTTCAGGGGCCTGCCAGGAATGGCAGCGCAGCCCGGCGAAGCCCCGGGCCGAAGGCGAACAGGCTAGCCCAGCCGGCAGGCCTGCATGCCGGCTTTCAGCGGCTCGATGTCCTGGGGCTGACTGAAGATCAGCTCAAGCCGCGAGTCCTTGCGCCAAGCGCTGGGCTGCCAGGCCAGCGACGAGTTATCCACAGCATTGCCCGACACCCAGCCAGCCGGGCTGTGGATAACCAGCTTGGCCCGCCGCCAGTCCAGAGTGGCCAACCACTCACGAATGCGTTCCGGGTCCAGTTGCTGGCTCGGGTGCCAGCGCCAGCCGATGCTCCAGTTGCCCTCCCCGGCATGCTCCTGGCAGATCGGTTGGCTCGGGTCGGTCCAGATCGCCGGCAGCGTCACGCTCGCCGGTGCCGTGGGCAGCACGCCCGGCGTGGCCGATTCATCCAGGCCTGGCGACTCCAGGGCCAGCAACTCGTCCAGCGCCAATACACCCTGCTCGGTCCAGCGCAGCGGACGCTCCGGCAAACGCGCCAGCACGTGCGCGCGCGCGGCCTCATCCAGCCCTTGCGACTTGTTCAACAGCAGCAGCCCGGCCAGCGCCAAGGCCTCCTGCTGCGACGCCGGCAACGGTTGGCTCGCCGCCAGGGCCGGTGCGTCCAGCACCATCACGCACGGCTGCAAGGCCAGTACCCCGCGCCACGGCGCCGCGCCCAGTTGCCGCAGAATCTGCGCCGGATGACCGAGACCGGAAGGCTCGATGAACAGGCGGTCGGGGCGCGCCTTGCGCAGCAGCCGGCCGAGGCCGATCTGGAACGGTGCGCCGTTGACGCAGCACACGCAGCCGCCAGCCACCTCGCCCAGTGCGATACCATCGTCGGCCCGGGTCAGCAGCGCGGCATCCAGGCCGATCTGGCCGAACTCGTTGATCAGCACAGCCCAGCGCTCGCCTGGCGGTTTTTGCGCCAGCAACTGACGAATCAGGCTGGTCTTGCCGGCACCGAGGGGACCGGCGATGACATGCGTGGGAATGTTCTGCAACATAAGCGGGCCGATATGCCTGAAGGGGTGGGTGAATGATGCGGTCGATTGGCCTGACGCTGCTGGCGGCGCTGGGGTCGAGTCAGGTCCTGGCGCAAGCCTGTGTGGTCCACAGCCAGGGCGAACGGCTCGACGTGAAGGTCTGCCAGGAGAACGTGAATATCCCGGCCAAGCTGTTCAACGACGGTTTCTGCCAGCCGAGCCTGGCGGGCCAAAAGGTCGAGGTCGAATACGTCGAGCAGTGCCCGGGCGGCTCATTCGGTGTCTGCCGCAACGCCCAGGTTGCCAATATGCCCTACCGGCAGAATATTCACTATTACGGTGTGGCAACGGATGCCGCGTATCTCAAGCCGTTCTGCGAAGGCCAGAGTGCCGGGCAGTGGCAGGTGCCCTGAGCACACCTGAAGCTGTGCGGCGCCTGAACTCAAGCCAGCCAGTCCAGCGTGAGGATCAACCGGCGCTCCCCCGCCGCCACCTGCGGCGAACGATGCACCAACCCGAACCCTTCATTGCCATGCCAGCGTTCGCCCTTCAACAAGGCCACCGCGCCGCTGTCCATCTGCCGAATCGACCCGGCCTCCATCGGCTCCGCCACCGGACTGCCCAACTGTCGCCGATCCATCGCCCCTTCCGCCAGCCACTGGCTGCCCAAACCCGCGTAGGTGGTGATCAACCTCACCGGCACATGGTCGACGTGAAACCGCGGGCACATCGCCTTGTCCAGCACCCGCAGGCGCAGGCCGATCCGCCGCGCGCCGAGCAGGCAGGCATAGGCGCCGACCAGCCAGGACACGTCGCTGATGAAGCCCTCGTAACCCTCCAGGTCACTGAACCCCGAGGCCAGCCCGTGCAGGTTCGGCCTGGACTCGTCGTCCGGCATCTCCAGGCTCAGCGCCTGCGCCAGCGGCTCGCCCAACGACAGCAGCAAGTGCGCAAAATCGGCGATATGGCTGGGTAGGCGGCGCTGCCAGAGTGCCAGGTTGACCCCATCCTGAAGAATCTCGCCAAGCACGGTCGGGGCCTCGCCCTCGACCTGGCGGATCGACGGTTGCGCCTGCAAGCGCGGCGCCAGCATCAGGCAGCCGCCTCTTCGTCGTGCCACGGTCCGAACGGGTCGTGCAGCAGCCGCCAACCCTCGACCCCCAGGGCCATTTCGTCGTCGCTGAGCAGGCAGCCGTCCAGGTCGGCCGTCAGTTGCGCAAAATCGATACCCTGGCCGATGAACACCAGTTCCTGGCGGCAATCGCCGGTGGCCGCCATCCAGTTCTGCATGATCGCCGCGATGCTATCCTCGTCCTGCGGCCAGTGCTGTTTCGGTACGAAGCGCCACCAGCGCCCGGCGAAACCATGGCGCATCAGGCCACCGGCCTGGGACCAGCTGCCGGCTTCCTGGTACTTGCTCGCCAGCCAGAAGAAACCCTTGGAACGCAGCAGCCTGCCGTTCACCCAGGGCCGGTTGATGAAGTCGAAGAAGCGCTCGGGGTGGAACGGCCGCCGCGCCCGGTAGGCGGTCGAGGCGATGCCGTATTCCTCGGTTTCCGGCACATGCTCGCCGCGCAGTTCCTGCAGCCAGCCCGGAGCCTGGGAGGCACGCTCGAAGTCGAAGCGGCCGGTGTTGAGGATCTTCGCCAGGGGCACTTCGCCCATCACCATCGGGATGATCTCGGCCTGGGCATTCAGGCGCGCGAGGATCGCCATCAGTTCTTCGCGCTCCTGGCTGGAGATCAGATCGATCTTGCTGATCAGAATCACGTCGGCGAACTCGACCTGCTCGATCAGCAGGTCGGTGATCGAGCGCTCGTCGTCCTCGCCGAGGGTTTCGCCGCGGGAGGCCAGGCTTTCCGCCGCCTGGTAGTCGAGCAGGAAGTTCATGCCGTCGACCACCGTGACCATGGTGTCGAGGCGGGCGATGTCGGCCAGGCTCTGTCCGGTCTCGTCGCGGAAGGTGAAGGTTTCGGCCACCGGCAACGGTTCGGAGATACCGGTGGACTCGATCAGCAGGTAGTCGAAGCGCCCGTCGCGAGCGAGCCGGCCGACCTCCTCCAGCAGGTCCTCGCGCAAGGTGCAGCAGATGCAACCGTTGCTCATCTCCACCAGTTTTTCCTCGGCGCGATTGAGGCTGACGTCACGCTGAACCTCGCTGCCGTCGATATTGATTTCGCTCATGTCGTTGACGATCACCGCTACCCGCATGTTTTCGCGGTTGCGCAGTACATGGTTGAGCAGGGTGCTCTTGCCGGCGCCGAGAAAGCCCGACAGCACGGTCACGGGAAGACGTTGGGTCATGGTTGGTTCCTCATCAGGTTGGCCGGCTCAGAGCGCCCGTTTGTGGCGCTCGCGCAGCTCTTCACGTTCCTTGGCTTCGATGCACAGGGTGGCAGTGGGCCGCAGCAGCAGGCGCTTGAGACCGATCGGTTCACCGGTCTCGCGGCACCAGCCGTATTCGCCACGGGCCAGGGCCTCGAGGGCCTGGTCGATCTTGTCGAGCAGCTTCTTCTCCCGCTCCAGCAGGCGCAGTTGCCATTGGCGCTGTTCCTCGGCACTGCCGATGTCCGCCGGATCGCTGCTGGGCTCGTGCTCGCGCAGCACGACGAACTCGCCGCTGATGCGCTCCTGCAGCTCACGCCGTTGCTGGAGCAGCAACTCACGGAAGAACGCCTGCTGTGCATCGTTCATGTAGTCCGCCTCGGGCTGGGCGAGCAGTTCGTCTTCGGTCATGGAGAGGTCGCCGTCGGGGAATTTGCTTAATGTTATATTATAACAATACATTTTAGCCAATCCCCACTTGCCGCTGGCGACGAAGGGGTTGATGCTGGAGCCAACCCTCTCTTGAGAATGCCGATGCGCGCCGCCCTGAAATACCCGTTGCTGAGCCTGCTGCTCTGCGCCACCGGCGCCGGGGCCCAGGTGCCCGGCCCACTGGCCAACTGCACCCGCAGCGCCACCCTGCTGGCGTGCAAGGACGCCGCCGGCAACGCCTATGGCGTCGCCACGGTGGGCAAGACGATCTACCTGCAGGGGTTCGAAGTGACCGGCAAGCGCTACTGGGCGCAGACCAGCAGCCGCTACGGACAACTGACCTTCTTCACCGGCATTGCCTCGGATGGCGAGGCCTGGGTCGGCTACAGCCGGCGGGTGGGGTGGACCACGGTGAACCGCTTCTCCAGTTCCGGCGGGCTGAGCAAGAAGTTCACCTGTGATCGGTTGGTGGGCTGCTAGGCCACTAGACCAGCACTTCGTTTGCCTGCTGCTGGCGCCAGGCGATGTAGCTGTCCTGCGGCGGGTTCTTCTCGAAGTAGGTTTTCAGGCCCTGGAACAGCCCGTCGGCAATCGCCTGCTGGTGCCGCGCGGTGACCAGCCGCTGGCTGTCGCGGACGTTGGAAATGAAGCCGGTCTCGACCAGGATCGACGGCACGTCCGGTGACTTGAGCACCGCGAAGCCGGCCTGCTCCACGCGCTTCTGGTGCAGGGTGGTGATGTTCTCCAGGCTGCCGAGCACGGTATGCCCCAGTTGCAGGCTGGCGGCGATGGTCGCGTTCATCGACATGTCGAGGATCACCCCGGCCAGCATCGGGTCCTTGTCCTTGAGGTTGAGCAGGCTCTGCGCACCGATCAGGTCGGCACCGTTCTCGCGCTGGGCCATGAAGCGCGCGGTGGTCGAGGTCGCGCCGCCTTCGGACAGGCAGTACACCGACGCCCCCGACGCGGTGATCCGCGGCGCCGCATCGGCGTGCACCGAGATGAACATGTCGGCGTTGTGCTTGCGGGAGAACTCCACGCGCTTGCGCAACGGCACGAAGAAATCGTCGTTGCGTACCAGGCGAACATCGAAGCCCTTTTCACGCTTGAGCCGCTTGGCCAGAAGCTGGGCGATGGACAGCACCACGTCCTTCTCGCGCTGCCCCTTGGAGCCCACCGCGCCCGGGTCCTTGCCGCCGTGCCCGGGGTCGACCACCACCATGATGTCGCGCCTGGGGTGAGCCTTGCCCGGCGTCGGTTCATGCCTGGCCTGGGGCGCGACGGCTGCCGCGGCCAGAGTCTGGGGCGGTGCGGCGGCGCTGGCGTTGCTGGCCAGGTCGAGCACCAGCCGGTGGCCCTGCCCCTCCCCGGGCGGCAGCAGGAAGCTGTTCAACTGCACCGGGTTGGCCAGGTCGAGGACGATCCGCGTGTCGCCCTGGCCGAAATGTCCCGAGCGGATCGAGCGGATCACCGTGTTCTTCAGGGCCAGTTGGCTGAAGTCGCCCGTCAGCTTTGCCCCGCTCAGGTCGATGATCTGCCGCTCGGGCGCGGTCAGGGAAAACGTCTTGTACTGCACCGGGCCACTGAGATCGAGCACCAGTCGCAGCTTGTCGCCGGAGCGCCAGAGCCGGGCGTTGCGGATCTGCGCCGCCGACACGCCAAGCGGGATGAAGGCCGCACTGGCCAGCAGGAAGTTGAGCAATTGACGTCTATGCATGAACCGATAACCACAAATTGAGGGAGCGTCCCTGCTCGATATGGCTGTGTAGAGCCCTGGCGAAAAAAGGCATCGTCGAATCAATTGTTATAATATAACATGACATTTTATTTCCAACGATGGACCTACTCATGAATGCGTTGACGCTGCCGGATATCGCCGCGCAGTCATCCCGGCAAGCCCTGCCCCTTGAGTGGGTGGGCATGTGCGGCATTGCTCTGCCCATCACCCTCGACGGCCAACGCCTCAGCGCCAGCGCCGACGCCGGCGTCAGCCTCGATGACGGCGAAGCGCGGGGTATTCACATGTCCCGGCTGTACCTGGCCCTGGAGCGCCTGCAACAGGAAGAACTGACACCGGCACGGGTCCACGCGGTGCTGCAGCAATTCCTCGACAGCCATGACGGGCTGTCCAGTAACGCCTACCTGCGCATCCACACCGATTTGCTGCTCAAGCGCCCGGCGCTGGTCAGCCCGCTGGCCGGCTGGAAAGCCTATCCCGTCAGTGTGTTAGCCGAGCTGAAAAGCGGAGTGTTCCACGTGGAACTGAAAATTGACGTGGCCTACTCCTCCACCTGCCCCTGCTCGGCCGCCCTCGCCCGACAACTGATCCAGCAACAGTTCAACCAGGACTTCGCCGACCAGCCGCTGGAACACGGCAAGGTCCTCAACTGGCTCGGCAGTACCCAAGGCATCGTCGCCACACCCCATAGCCAGCGCAGCATTGCACACCTGCAAATCCGACTTGATGAAAAAACGTATCGGTTTCCCTTCGAAGCCCTGATCAACGATGCCGAGGCCTCACTGGGCACCGCCGTGCAGACTGCGGTGAAGCGCGCCGACGAGCAGGCCTTCGCCCTCGCCAACGGGCAGAACCTGATGTTCTGCGAAGACGCGGCACGCCGCCTGAACCTGGCGCTCAAGCGTGCAGACGCGGTGCAGGGTTTCCACCTGCGGGTGGTTCACGCTGAAAGCCTGCACGCCCACGACGCCGTGGCCGAGAGCGGGTGGAACTGGAGGTCGGCATGATCCGCTGCCAAGGCCTGCGCTGGGGCCCACCCGGCCAGCCACTGACCCCCGCGGTGGATTTCGAACTGGCCGCCGGTAGCCTCACCGCGGTCATCGGTGCCAACGGCACCGGCAAGAGCAGCCTGCTGAAAGTCTTCGCCGGTTTGCAGAAGCCCCTGGCCGGCAAGGTGCAGTTGGATGTTCCACGCCGCGGAGGCCTGTCGTTCCTGCCGCAACAGCAGCACCTCGACCGGCAGTTCCCGATCAACCTGCAGGAACTGGTGGTCGCCGGCCTGTGGGGCATCAAGCTGAGCCCGCAGCAACGCAACGAACGCCTGCAGGCGGTGATCGCCGACTGGGACCTCGAAGGCTTGGAACAGCGGCCGCTGATGGCCTTGTCCGGCGGCCAGTTGCAACGCGCTCTGCTGGCCCGCCTGAGCCTGGCCGAAGCGCCGCTGCTGTTGCTCGACGAACCCCACGCCGCCCTCGACGAGGAAGGCCAGGCACTGCTGTGGAAACACATCCACGCCTGGCACGCGGCGGGGCGTACGCTGGTAGTGGTCTGCCATGACCTCGCCGCCGTGCGCCAGCACATCCCCGACGCCTTGCGCATCAAGCACAGCGGCTGCGTACTGGCACCGAGCCGCGAGCTGATCGTGCAACAACCGATCACACAGGTGGCCTGATGCTGATGTTCGCCCAGCACCTGTGGCAGCCGTTCCACGATTTCGTGTTCATGCGCCGGGCCCTGCTCGGCGGCCTGGTCCTGGCCTGCAGCACCGCGCCGCTGGGGGTGTTCCTGATCCTGCGACGCATGAGCCTGATCGGTGACGCGGTGGCCCACGGCATCCTGCCCGGCGCCGCCGTCGGCTTCTGGATCGCCGGCCTGAGCCTGCCGGCACTGACCCTCGGCGGCCTCGGTGCGGGCATGGGCATGGCCGGCCTGTCGGCCTGGATCACCCGGCGCACCGGCCTGCGCGAAGACGCCAGCCTGGCGGCGATCTATCCGATCTCGCTGGCCAGTGGCGTGCTGTTGCTGGGCATCGCCGGCAAGCGCCTGGACCTCTTGCACCTGCTGTTCGGCTCGGCACTGGCGGTGGACGGGCCGACCCTCACCGGCATGCTCTGGGTCTGCGGCATCAGCCTGGTGCTGCTGGCGGCGATCTACCGGCCGCTGATGCTCGACACCCTCGACCCGCTGTTCCTGCAGACCGTCAGCCGCCTCGGCCCGCTGGCCCACGGTGTGTTCCTGACACTGGTGGTGCTCAACCTGGTGATCGGTTTCCAGGCCATCGGCGCCCTGATGGTGGTCGGCCTGATGATGCTGCCGGCGATCGCCTCGCGCTTCTGGAGCCGTCGCCTGCCGGTGCTGATGCTGATCGCCGCGCTGCTCGGCTGCGTCTCGGTCGCCGCCGGCCTGCTGCTGTCGTTCTACTGCTCGCAACCCAGCGGCCCGGCCATCGTGCTGGTCGCCGGCTGCCTGTACCTGTTCTCCGTGGTCTTCGGTCCGGTGCACGGTCTGCTGCGCCGCCCACCCCTGCCATCCCAATGAGGTGTCACCCGATGCGTGCGTTACTCGTTCTGTTCAGCTCCGTGCTGGCCCTGTCGTTGCAGTTGTCCAGCGCCCAGGCGGCGGAGAAGCTGCCGGTGGTCGCCAGCTTCAGTATCCTGCGGGACATCACCCAGCAGATCGGCGGCGACCATATCCAGGTTTCCGCGATGGTCGGCCCGGACGCCGACGCCCACACCTACGAGCCGACCCCGGATGATGCCCAGGCGCTGCTCAAGGCCAAACTGATCGTCAAGAACGGCCTGGAGTTCGAACCCTGGCTCGACCGCCTGGTGACCAGCACCGAGACCAAGGCCCCGGTGGTCACCGCCAGCAAGGGCGTGCTCTCGCACACCATGGAAGAGGACGGCCAGACCGTGCCCGACCCGCATGCCTGGCACAACCTGGCGAACGTCGAGCTGTACGTGAACAACATCACCAAGGCGCTGATCCAGGTCGACCCCGCGCACAAGGACGACTACACCCGCAACAGCCAGGCGTACCTGAAGCAGATCTATCGCCTGCTGGCCGAGGCCAAGGTCAAGCTCGGCAACCTGCCGGCCGGCAACCGCCGCATCGTCACCTCCCATGACGCCTTCGGCTACCTCGGCCAGGCCTATGGCATCCAGTTCATGGCGCCCCAGGGCCTGTCCACCGAGCGTGAGCCGTCGGCCGCCGAAGTTGCCGAGCTGATCCGGCAGATCCGCAAGGACAAGGTCACCGCGGTATTCATGGAGAACATCAAGGACGCCCGCCTGCTCAAGCAGATCGCCGACGAAAGCGGCGCGAAGATCGGCGGCACCCTGTACTCCGACGCCCTCGCCGCCGAAGGCCCGGCCAGCACCTTCATTGGCCTGTTCGAATACAACATGAACACCCTGCACGCGGCACTGAGCAAGTGACTGCCCGGCCGCCCCTGTCGATGCTCGCTCTGGAGCGCGCCGCCGCGGGCAGCCGCTGGCCCCTCACGGCCGTGCTCGACGCCCTGCCGTGGAACGCCGACGGCCTGATCGCCGCCATCGCCCAGCAACACGACACGGGCGAAGTGCTGATGCTGGCCTGGATGAACCGCCAGGCCCTGGCCGAAACCCTCGAACGCGGCCAGGTCTGCTACTGGTCGCGCTCGCGCCAGCAGTTGTGGCGCAAGGGCGAAAGCTCCGGGCACCGCCAGCGCCTGGTCGAGGCCCGCCTCGACTGCGACGGCGATGCGGTCCTGCTGCGGGTCGAGCAACAGGGCCCGGCCTGCCATACCGGCCGTCCCAACTGTTTCTACAACGCCATCCGCGACGGCGCGGTGGAGATCATCAGCGCCCCTCAGGAGACCTCCCCATGATCCGCAAGAACCCTTCCGGCGACCTGCCGGTGATCGCCGAATCCGCCTACGTGGACAAGACCGCGATCATCTGCGGCAAGGTGGTGATCGGTGACAACGTCTTCGTCGGCCCCTACGCGGTGATCCGCGCCGATGAAGTCAACGAACACGGCGAGATGGACCCGATCATCATCGGCGCCAACTCCAACATCCAGGATGGCGTGGTGATCCACTCCAAGTCCGGCGCGGCGGTGACCATCGGCGAGTTCAGTTCCATCGCCCACCGCTCGATCGTCCACGGCCCCTGCACGGTCGGCAACCGGGTATTCATCGGGTTCAACAGCGTGCTGTTCAACTGCGCGGTCGGCGACGGCAGCGTGGTCCGACACAACTCGGTGGTCGACGGCCGCGACCTGCCACCCGGCTTCTACGTGCCCTCCACCACCCGCATCGGCCCCATACCGACCTGTCGCAGTTCCCACCGGTCAGCGTCAGCGCCTCGGAGTTCTCCGAGGACGTGGCGCGCACCAACGTCGACCTGGTCCGGGGCTACAAGGCCCTGCAGAACGAGTTCTGAGCATGAGCAGCCTGCTGATCCGCAATGCCCGCGTGGTCAACGAGGGCCGTCAGTTCGACGCCGATGTCCGGGTGATCAACGGCCGCATCGACTCCATCGCCGCCGAGATCGGCAACGCCAGCGCCGACGTGGAAATCGACGCGAATGGTGACTGGCTGCTGCCGGGGATGATCGACGACCAGGTGCACTTCCGCGACCCGGGAGCACCGGCCAAGGGCACCATTTACAGCGAATCGCGGGCGGCGGTGGCCGGCGGCATCACCAGCTACATGGACATGCCCAACACCCGCCCGGCGACCCTGACCCTCGACGCCCTCGCCGACAAGCAGCGCCGGGCGGCGAACGCCTCGGTGGCCAACTACGGCTTCCACTTCGGCGTCAGCCACGACAACCTCGACACCGTGGCGGCCCTCGACCCGCGCCAGGTCGCCGGGGTCAAGGTGTTCATGGGCGCGTCCACCGGCAACCTGCTGGTGGATGACCCGCACATCCTCGAACGGCTGTTCGCCGAGGTACCGACCCTTCTGCTGGCCCATTGCGAACACACGCCGACCGTCGACACGCGCCTGAAGAACCTCAAGGAACTGCTGGGCGGCATGATCCCGCCGGCCGCCCATCCGCTGATCCGCAATGCCGACGCCTGCTACCGCTCCTCGTCGCTGGCGGTGGAACTGGCCAGGAAGCACGGCACCCGCCTGCACGTGCTGCACCTGACCACCGAGCGCGAACTGGAACTGTTCGAGAACAAGCCGCTGGGCGAGAAGCTCATCACCGCCGAAGTCTGCCTGCATCACCTGCTGTTCGACGATCGCGACTACCCGCGCCTGGGTAACCGGATCAAGTGCAACCCGGCGATCAAGCAGCAGTCGGACCGCGATGCCTTGCGCAAGGCGCTGTTGAGCAACCGCCTGGACGTGATCGGCAGCGATCACGCGCCGCACACCTGGGAAGAAAAGCAGCGGCCCTACGAGGAAGCGCCCTCCGGCCTGCCGCTGGTGCAGCACGCTCTGCCGGCGCTGATGGAACTGGTGGCGGACAAGGTGCTGCCACTGACCACCCTGGTGGACAAAACCAGCCACCGGGTCGCCGACCTGTTCGCCATCGCCGAGCGCGGCTACCTGCGCGAGGGCTACTGGGCCGACCTGGTCCTGCTCAATCGCCAGCCGCAGCCGCGGCCGGTCGCCGGTGAACCGATCCTCTACGAATGTGGCTGGACCCCCTTCATCGAGCACAGCTTCCGCCACCACGTGCACACCACCGTGGTTTCCGGGCAGGTCGCCTGGCATGCCGGCCGACTTCATGACGGCTGTCAGGGCCTGCCCCTACAGTTTCTCCGCTAATACCCTTCCAGATCGACCGAGGCCCCCAGCAATGATCCGCATCACCCTCCCCGATGGCTCGCAACGCGAGTACGACCAGCCGCTGTCGGTCTTCGAAGTGGCCGCCAGCATCGGCGTCGGCCTGGCCCGGGCAGCGGTGGCCGGGCGGATCGACGGCGTGCTGGTCGACTGCGACACCCTCATCGAGCAGGACGCGGCAGTGAGCATCGTCACCCCGCGCGACGACGAAGGCCTGCAGATCCTCCGTCATTCCTGCGCGCACCTGCTGGCCATGGCGGTCAAGCAGCTCTACCCCTCGGCCCAGGTCACCATCGGCCCGGTGATCGAGAACGGCTTCTTCTACGACTTCGCCTACGAACGCCCCTTCACGCCCCAGGACCTGGAACTGATCGAGGAGCGGATGCAGGCCCTGGCCGCGACCAATCATTCGGTACGTCGTCGTACCCTGCCGCGTGACGAAGCCATCGAATATTTCGAGAACCTGGGCGAGCACTACAAGGCCGAGCTGATCCGTGCCATCCCCGAAGACGAAACCTTGTCGCTGTACCGCCAGGGCGATTTCGAGGACCTGTGCCGCGGCCCGCACGTGCCGTCGACCGGCATCCTGCAGGCGTTCAAACTGACCAAGGTGGCCGGGGCCTACTGGCGCGGCGACGCCAACAACGCTCCGCTGCAGCGGATCTACGGCACCTGCTGGGCCAACGCCCGGGACCTCAAGGCCTACCTCACCCGCCTGGAAGAAGCCGGCAAGCGCGATCATCGCAAGCTCGGCGCGCAACTGGACCTGTTTCACTTCGACGAGTGCGCACCGGGTTCGGTGTTCTGGCATGCCAAGGGCTGGACGCTGTTCCAGCAACTGATCGGCTACATGCGCCAGCGCCAGGAGCAGGCCGGCTACGTCGAGGTGAACACCCCGGACGTGATGGACCGCGGCCTGTGGGAAACCTCCGGGCACTGGCAGAACTACCGCGATCACATGTTCACCACCAGCACCGAGGACGAGCGGGTGTTCGCCCTCAAACCGATGAACTGCCCGGGCGCGGTGTCGATCTTCGGCCATGGCCTCAAGAGCTATCGCGACCTGCCATTGCGCATCGCCGAGTTCGGCAAGGTCCATCGCTACGAGCCGTCCGGCGCCCTGCACGGGCTGTTGCGCGTGCGCCACTTCACCCAGGACGATGCGCACATTTTCTGCACCCCGGAGCAGATGCAGGATGAGTGCGAAACGGCGATCGCCCTGGTGTTCGATATCTACCGCGAGTTCGGCTTCAGCGACGTGCTGGTGAAACTCTCCACCCGCCCGCTCAACCGCATCGGCAGCGACGAGACCTGGGACCGGTTGGAAGGCGCGCTGCTCGGCGCCCTGGGCCGGATGGGCATCGACTACCGGATCAACCCCGGCGAAGGCGCCTTCTACGGGCCGAAGCTGGAGTTCGTGCTACGCGATGCCATCGGCCGCGACTGGCAGTGCGGGACCCTGCAGGTCGACCTCAACCTGCCGGAGCGTTTCGATATCGGCTACATCGACGAGAACGGCGAGCGCCAGCGGCCGGTGATGCTGCACCGGGCGCTGTTCGGTTCGCTGGAGCGCTTCATCGGCATCCTTGTCGAGCACTACAGCGGCGCCCTGCCACTGTGGCTTTCGCCCTGCCAGGCGGTGGTGCTGAACATCAGCGAGGGCCAGGCCGACTATGCCCGGGAGGCCGTCCAGCGGCTCAAGGCCCATGGCTGGCGAGCGGTGGCGGACCTGCGCAACGAGAAGATCGGCTACAAAATTCGCGAACACAGCCTGCAGAAGGTGCCCTACCTGCTGGTGGTCGGCGAGAAGGAAAAGGCCGCGGGGCTGGTCAGCGTGCGCAGCCGGGCGGGAGAGGACCTGGGGACGATGACGGTCGAGGCGTTGCTGCAACGCCTCGACACCTGAGGACCCCCCTCTACCTGTAGGAGCGAGGCTTGCCCGCGAATGCGTCCTCAAGGTCGCCAAAAGCTTCGCGGGCAAGCCCCGCTCCTGCAACCCACCGCAGGCCGCTCTTTCATCAGGACCGCGGCTTCACCGCCCCGCAATCCTGCCCCAGCCAGACCGCCTTGGTGTCCATGCTGCCATTCTGCTGGATACCAGTGGCATTGAACGTGCCGCTGACCTTGGTGGTGAACTCGCGATCACTGACAAAATGCGCCGTGCCCGCACCCTGGGCCTTCGGACAGCTGAAGCGGAACTTCCAGTCCGGCCCCTTGCGTTCGGTGACCTGCTGCTGGCAGCCGGACTGCGGATCGGTCAGCGGAATCGCCTCGGAAGCCACCTGCTGCGGCGTCAGACACACCCGCACGCCCTGTCCGCCCAGGTTGATGCCCTGCTTTTCCAGGGCGGCACGCTGCTCCGGCGTGGTGTTCTGCTTGAGCACGCCCAGCAGCATGTTCACATCCAGCGACTGGTTCTCGACCTGCACATTGCTGGAGGTCAGTTCCCACAGACCGGGCTGCAGCACTTGCGCCTGGGCCACGGGAATCACGAAGGCACAGGCGATGGCCAGCCCCGGCAGACGAAGGTTCATCGTATAGCTCCTGAAGAAAGGTCCTGCTTAGACGCCAGAATCATGCTTGGGTTGCGTGATGAATTAAATAGCGACAATCGCGCCGGAACATGGTCTGTTAGACGGTACGGATTCAGGATCAGGACCTCATGGATTTTTTTGGCCCTCATGTCTTCGGCTATCTGATAGCGCTGATTCACACGCTTGGCAGTATCGCGGCCATTCACGCCGTGCTGACCGTACGCACCGCCCAGGGCTCGATCGCCTGGGCGCTGTCGCTGGTATTCATTCCCTACCTCACGCTGATTCCCTACCTGGTCTTCGGCCGCAGCACCTTCGATGCCTACATCAAGGCCCGGCGCCAGGCCAACGTGGAAATGCGCAAGGCCATCGCCGACCTGAACTGGCGGCCCTGGGTCGAGGAGGCCCTGGCCGCCCGCAACTCCCAAGCCTACGCGGCATTGCGGGCGATGCCCAAGCTCGGCCGCATGCCGTGCCTGGCCAACAACCAGGTGCGCTTGCTGGTCAACGGCGAGGCCACCTTCGAGGCGATCTTCCAGGCCATCGAGCAGGCCCGGCATGCCGTGCTGGTGCAGTTCTTCATCATCCACGACGATCGGCTCGGCCGACGCCTGCACAGCCTGCTGCAAAAAAAGGCTGCCGAGGGCGTCGAGGTCTACCTGCTCTATGACGGCATCGGCAGCCACGCCCTGCCCCACGGCTATGCCGACAGCCTGCGCGACGGCGGCGTGCGGGTGAAAGCCTTCGCCACCCGCAGCGGCTGGCTCAACCGCTTCCAGGTGAACTTTCGCAACCACCGCAAGGTGGTGGTGGTCGACGGCGTGGTCGGCTTCGTCGGCGGGCACAACGTCGGCGATGAATACCTGGGGGCCAGGCCGCCGCTGTCGCCCTGGCGCGACACCCATGTGCAGGTCAGCGGCCCGGTGGTGGCCTGCCTGCAGGAGTCGTTCGCCGAAGACTGGTTCTGGGCCGCGCGCCAGCTGCCGCCGCTGATCCTGCCGGACACCTACCCCGACGACGGCGTCCTCTGCCAGTTGCTCGCCAGCGGTCCGGCCGACCCGTTCGAGACCTGCTCGCTGTTTTTCGTCGAGGCGATCCACGCCGCCCGCGAGCGGGTATGGATCACCAGCCCGTACTTCATCCCCGATGAAGCGGTGTTCGCCGCCCTGCGCCTGGCGGCCCTGCGCGGCGTCGACGTGCGCCTGCTGCTGCCCTCGCGGCCCGACCACCGGATCGTCTACGCCGCCTCCAGCCTCTATGCCTTCGAAGCCGTGCGCGCCGGGGTCCGGGTATTCCGCTATGGCCCGGGGTTCCTGCACCAGAAGGTGGTACTGGTGGACAACGAGATCAGCGCCATCGGCAGCGCCAACCTGGACAACCGCTCGTTCCGGCTGAATTTCGAACTGATGCTGCTGACCGTCGACCCGGCCTTCGCCGGCGAGGTGGAAAACATGCTGCTGAAGGACTTCGACCTGGCCCGCGAAGTCACCCACGAGGACAGCCGGGAAACCCACCGCCTGCAGCAACTGGGCATGCGCATCGCCCGGCTGATTTCGCCGATTCTGTAGCAGGAAGGACTATTTTCAGATAACCGTAGGACCGTTCCGAAAGGCCGGCCCGGCCCTGCGATCGACACCGAGGGTCTTTTAAGCTGGGGGTTTCGCCGAGCAATCCTCCGGAGGCCCCACGATGAAGTTCACATCTGGCAGTTCCAGCACCCCACCGTCGATCACCGTCGAATTCGGCAAGCCCAGCCATGTCCATCACCTGCACTACCAGGTGCTCTACAAGGACAAACCCTTCGAGGAGGCCGCCCTGTACTACTACGACAACGGCCTCTACAAGATCGTCTCGCCGGGCGAAGAACACTACGGCGTCTATGTGGTGAGGGGCAGCTTCGACGACCTGCGCTACGCCATCAGCTATATCTCGCTACCCTCCAGCGACTGATACGGCAACGTCGCCCAGCATGACCTGAGTTTCGACCGGGAAACCGGCACCTTCGAGCAACAGGCCCTGCTGCCCTCGGACCAGGATATTCCCCGCCAACATGGCCGCTACCGGTTGGAGAGCAACCCGGTAGCCGACCCGCGCCCGCTCAAGTGGTAAGACGGGCAGTCAGCGATAGAGGTCGCCACGGGTCCAGGGCAGGTCGTGGCCGCCGTCGGCCAACGGTTTCACCGCGAGGATCTGGTGCAGGTTGATCCAGCCCTTCTCGAAGGCGTAGGCGCAGCCGGCCAGGTACAGCCGCCAGATCCGCAGGGCCTTGTCCGGCACCAGCTTGCCAGCCGCCTCCAGGTTGCCCTCCAGGCGCTGGCTCCAGATGTTCAGGGTTTTGGCGTAGTGCAGGCGCAGGCTCTCCACGTCGACCACTTCCAGCCCGGCCTCGCTGACGAACGCCGAGATCATCGACAGGTGCGGCAGCTCGCCATTGGGAAATACGTAGCGGTCGATGAAATCGCCAGCGCCGCGCCCGACCGGGCGGCCGTCGACATGGCGGGCGGTGATGCCATGGTTCATCACCAGGCCGCCCTCGCGCACCGCGCCGAACAGGATATTGCTGTACTGCTGCAGGTTGGCGTGGCCGACATGCTCGAACATGCCGACACTGACCACCTTGTCGAACCGACCGTCCTGCGGCAGGTCGCGATAGTCGAGCAACTGCAGGTCGACCTTGTCCTGCAGGCCCTCGGCGATCACCCGCTCCCGGGCCAGCGCCAACTGTTCCTTGCTCAGGGTGATGCCGAACACCTTGACCCCGAACTCCCGGGCGGCGAAGCGCGCCAGGCCGCCCCAGCCACAGCCGACATCCAGCAGGTACTCGCCCGGTTGCAGGCGCAGCTTGCGGCACAGGTGACGGAACTTGGCCTGCTGGGCCTCCTCCAGGCTGGCATCGTCGCGCTCGAAATAGGCGCAGGAATAGACCATGTCGCGATCCAGCCAGAGCTGATAGAACGCATTGGAGAGGTCGTAGTGGTAGGAAATCGAAGCCGCGTCGGTTTCCTTGTCGTGGGAGTGGCGCTGTGCCGGACCGTCCCCTTCGTCCTCCAGCAGCGCCTGGCTCAGCTCGTCGCAGACCCGTACCACTTCGCTGACCGGACCTTCGAGTTCCAGCTTGCCCTCGACGAACGCACTGCCGAGCAGGTCCAGCGTCGGATGGCTGAATTGCGCGACCAGTTGCGGGTCCTTCACAGTGATGGTGATGCTGGGATGCGGCCCGAGATCGAATTGATGGCCGTCCCAGAGTTTCAGACGCAGCGGTAGCTGAAGATTCTGTAAGGCCGGTGGAAGTTGCGCGAGCATGAGTGGTCCCCCCTGTTTCAGAAGTCTGATTAAAGGGTAGCGCATTACCGGGAACTGTCAGGCTATCGGGATGATAGACCCGATTCATGATGTTCGCCTGCTGTCACCGCAGTGGGAGGGATCTTGGGCTTGCCCGCGAATAGCCCACATGGGCACCGCTTTATCCCCATTTACTCGGGAAGCTTGAGCAACGGCTCCTGGAAGCGCAGCAGCCGCCCGGCATTGCCCAGCACCAGCAGGGTGCTGAGGTTGTGCAACAGCGCCGCGATCATCGCTCCCGCCACGCCCAGCCAGCCGAAAGCCGCCGCCGCGACGATCGCCAGGGTCCAGCCCAGGCCGATCACCACGTTGACCTGCAAGGTCCGGCGGCACTGCCGGCTCAGGCGTACGCAGGTGCCCAGGCGGCGCAGGTCACTGCCGATCAGCACCACGTCCGCCGAGGCCAGGGCGATGTCCGCGCCGCCCGCGCCCATCGCCACCCCGACCACCCCGGCCTTGAGCGCCAGCGAGTCGTTGATGCCGTCGCCCACCACCATCGGTCGGAAGCCGCTGTCGATCTCGCCGAGCACCCGCTGGAGCTTGTCCTCGGGCAGCGCCTGGGCGGCGACATCGCTGATGCCGACCTCCCGCGCCAGGCGGTCGGCCACGCTCTGGCGGTCACCGGTCAGCAGCAATTGCCGGCCCAGGCCCAGCTCACGCAGCTCGCCCAGGGCGTGTCGGGCCTCGGGCTTGGTGCTGTCGGCTAGCAACAGCCAGGCGAGAAATTCACCCTCCAGGGCCAGGCCGGCAATCGGCCCGTCGTGCTCGGGTACCGGCGTGGTGGCGATCGCCAACTGGCTGAACAGCTCCGGCCGGCCCAGCGCCGCCTGGCCGTGGGCGGTGCTGGCGACGATACCCAGCCCCTGGCGCTCGTGCACGTCACTCAAGGCCACATGCTCGGCCGGCTGCGCCAGCCCCGCCAGGGCCCGGCTGACCGGGTGGCTGCTGGCCGAACCGAGGCTCGCCGCCAGGCGCAGCAACGGCTCGCGGTCCGTCACTGCGGTCTGCAGCGACTGCAGGCGCAGGCTGCCGTAGGTCAGGGTGCCGGTCTTGTCCACCACCAGCGAGGTCAGGTCGGCCAGTTCCTCGAGAAACGCCGAGCTGCGGATCAGGATGCCGTGCCGCGCCGCCACGGCGATGCCGGCAATCGCCGTGGCCGGTGCCGACAGCACCAGCGCGCAGGGGCAGGCTGCCACCAGCACGGCGAGCATCGCCTGGGCGTCGTTGGTGATGAACCAGGTGACTGCGGCGATCATCAGCACCAGCACCAGATAGCTGCCGGCATAGCGCTCCAGCAGGCGGGTGATCGGCGGCTTGGCCCGTTCGGCGCTCTGCATCAGCGCGATCACCTTGCCCAGGGTCGACTCATGGCCGGTGCGGGTCACCTCGATGCGCAGCAGCCCATCGAGGTTGATCGCCCCGCCGAACACCTGCACCCCGGCACTCGCCTCCAGCGGCACCGACTCGCCGGTGATCGGCGCGGTATCGAGGCTCGCCTGGCCGGACAGCACCACGCCGTCGGCCGGTACCCGGTCGCCGGCGCGGACCTCCACCTGGTCGCCGGCCTTGAGGCTGGCGTTGTCCACCTCAAGCACACTGCCATCGGCCTGTACCTGCCGCGCGTGGCTGCGGGTCAGCCGGCCGAGGGCGCCGATGGCCTCCTGGGAGCCGATGACGCTGCGCTCTTCGAGCACGTGGCCGAAGATCATGATGATCGGCAGCAGGGCGGCGGTCAGCAGGTCGCCGGTGGCCCAGGCGCCGAGCATCGCCAGGGCGATCAACTGGTCGGTGATGCCGTGCAGACTCGGATAGCGCAGGCTGTACCAGGCCGAGCGCATCACCGGCACCGCCACCAGGATCGAGGCAAAACCGAGCAACAACTGGCTCACCCCGACCTGCCCCGGCGCCAGCCAGCGCCACAGCAGGCCTAGCCCGAGCAGGCCGAGGGCGAGCATCGCCAGCAGCAGTTGGCGGGCCGCGCTGCGCTGTTCGGCGCGGCTCAGCAGGCTGGCCGGCGGATGGGCCGTGGTCGATGCACTCATTGCTCTGCTCCCTGGATGATCAGGCGGGAATCGTCCCGAGGGTCGACCGTGGTCACCGACCCGGCCTGCTGGAGAATCTTCGGCATACGCTCGCGGTACAGGCGCAACAACAGGCCCGGGTCGCTGCCGTCCTGCTGCGCCTTGCCCAGGCTCGCCACCGTGGCCGTATCGGCCTGGGCCCTGGCCAGGCGTTCGCTGGCCTGGGCCTTGGCGACCTGCACCAGGCGGTCGGCCTCCTGGGTCGCCGACTGGCCGAGCTTGGCCGCTTCGTTACGGGCATTGGCCACGGCCTTGTCGGCCTGCTGGCTGGCGGTCAGTACCGCGTTGAAGGCATTCACCGCCGGGCCCGGCAAGCTCGACTGGACGTCGACCCGCGCCACCTCGACGCCAATCCCCTGCCCGCTCGCCGCCAGTTCGGCCAGGCGCCGGTTGACCCCTTGCAGCAAGTCGCCGCGCAGGCGCTCGCGGCGTTCGGCGGCCTGACTGTCGCTGCCGATCAGTTCGGGGCGCGCGACCAGTATGGTGTCCAGGTCCCGCGCCGCGGTCAGGGCCACTGCACTGCGGGTGACGATCCGGTCGAGGGCCGGCAGCACGTGCCCGGCCTGGAGCACGAAGGCATAGGGATCGGTGACCTTGTAGAACACCCGTACATCCAGCTGCACCACACCGGCATCGCCGGTCAGCAGGTAGCCGGAGCCGGCCAGCGCGTCATTGATCGGCGTCGCCAGGGTGGCCTGGCGGTCGGCCTGCAGCGCCGCATCGGAGCGCAGCAGCCCTTCGACGCGCCGCTCGATCACCCGGTCCGCCGCCGGCAGGATCACCACCTGCTCGAAGGGCCGCGGCCAGGCCAGCAGCAAGCCGGCATTCTGGATACGCTCCAGGGCCCCCAGGCGCAGGACCACCGCGCGCTCCTGCGGGTCGATCTGCCGCACGTTGGAAAAGGCCCAGGCCAGCGCCGCCAGCACCGTCACCGCATAGAGGCCGAGAAACGCCAGGCGACCGGCCTGGATCCACGGGCTGTCCAGGCCCCGTGAGGGTTCCGGGTATTCACTCATGGCTGCGCCCCGGCCTTGCCATCATGCTTGTCGACAGCGGCCGGCGGCCCGTCGACCAGCACCCGGAAAGGCGCCGCATCGGTGCGCAGGATCAGCCTGGTTCCCGGGGTGACGATAGTGCCGAGGGTGTCCAGCGAGCGCAGCAGGTTGTACAACTGCGGCGAGCCGGCGTAGGCCCGGCCATAGATCTGCGCCGCCTCGACCCGCGACTGTGCCTCGATGTCGGCGGCCTTGACCGTGGCATCGGCCTGCAGGATGCGGGCATCGCGTTCGGCGGCGGAGCGGATCTGCGCGGCCTCGCGCTTGCCGATCGCGGTACGTTCGGTGGCGATGGTTTCCCGTTCGGCGCGCATGCGGTCGACGGTGGCCGAGAGCGTCACCGAAGGCAGCGTCAGGCGCTCGATGCCGACCTGCAGGACCCGCACGCCGTAAGTCGAGAGCAATTGCTGGTCGATCTGCTGACGCAGTTGCGCCTCGAAATCGGCGATCCGTACCTGGCGGGCATCGGTGTTGACCAGGCTCGACAGGTCGAAGCTGGCGGCGGTGGTTTCCAGCGCCGATCCGACGAAGGTGCGGATCTGCCGCGCGGCTTCGTCCGGCTGGTTCTGCACGGCGCGCATGAAGCGCTCGACGTTCTGCGGATCGCCCTGGACCTGCCAGGCCACATAGGCCTGGATGATGATGCGCAGGCCATCACGGGTGCCGACATCCTGCAGGCCGCTGGAGGTGGTACGCAGGCGCAGGTCGACCGGAATCGCCGCCTCGAACGGCGCCGGCCAGCGCCAGCCGAGGCCCGGTTCGAGCAGCACCCGCGACGGGTTGCCGAAACGGGTGATTACCGTGGCCTCGCCGGAGCGCACCTGCACCAGGCTCGCCGCCGCGACCGCGAACAGGATCAGCAGCAGCGCCCAGCCCATGCGCCGCCATGGAAATGGCCCGCCGCTGCCCGCATCGCCGTGGTGGTGATCGTGCCCGTGATGAGGGTGATGATGACCGGCGTGCTCGTGGCCGCCGTGATCGTGATGATCGGCACAATGGGAGTGGGACAGGCTCAAGGGGTGACTCCTGGCTGGACGGCTTTACGCGCAGGCATGGGGTCGGCCGGCAGCGTGAATGAACGCAGATCGATGGTGGGGGCGCTGTTGCCGCCCAGGCGGTGGTCGAGCACCCATAGCTTCGCCTTGCCCAGCCCCTGGCTCAGTTGCGCCAGGTACTGCTCCAGCACGAAAGCCTGGCCGGCCTGGGCATAGGCCTGGCGCTCGGCGCTGAAACGCAGGTCTGCCGCGCGGGCGCCGGCCTTTACCTCGTGGGCGCTGGCCCGGGCCTGGTCCTCGACAATGCTGGCCTGCAACTGCGCCTGGTTGGCCTGTTCGCTGGCGGCGCCACGCTCGCGGGAAATCAGCGCCTGGGCGCTGATCTGTGCCGCCTGCACCGCGTGATAGGCGTTCGCCGCACCCGCTGGCGGATGAATCGCCTCGACCACCGTGGCGAGGATTTCCACGCCACTGTCCAGGCGTTGCAGGTCGGCCTGTACCGCACGGCCGATATCCTCGGCCAGCGCCGTGCGCTGTTCGCCCAGCAGACCATCGAGAGTCCGCGCGGCGAAATCATGGACCAGCACCCGGCTGGCGGTGCTGCGGATCAAGCTCGGCACATCGGCGCTGTTGTAGGTGGCGGCCAGCGCGGCCTGGTCGCTCAAGCCAATGCGGTAGACGAAACGCACGTCCATGTTGACCACCTGGAAGCCCTGCCGGTCGCCGCTGCTGCTGGCGATCACCTGGGACTTCTCGTTCACGTGGCTGGCGTCCCACAGCCGGTTGGCGCTGGCCGGCGCCTCACCCTCGGCGGGGTCGGGTACGGCAGAGGCCGCCGCCTCGACGCTGGTGGCCAACTCGTGGACCACGCCATTCTCCACCGCCAGCACCCGGCCCAGCGGCCAGGGCAGGCCGACATGCAGGCCGGGGCCGAAGACGTCCACCGGTTTGCCGAAACGTTCGTAGATACCACGCCCCTGCAGCGGCACTTCGCTGACCCCGCTCAACAGCCAGCCGACCGCCAGCACCACCAGCAGCACCGGTGCGAATGCCCGGCGCATGTAGCTGAAGGCCCAGATCTGACGCAGGTCGATGCCAAAGCGGTTGTGCAGTTCATCCTGCAGAGCCAGCAACGGTTGCGGCGGCCAGCGCAACAGGCCGGCGATGAAGCTGGTCGCCACCAGGCGCGGCTCCAGGCTGTCGCGCCGCGGGCTGAACAACGACAACAGCGCCCGCAGCAACAATTCCGCCGCCACCAGTGCCGGCAACAGGCCGATCAGGCTGAGCAGGCGAGCCGGCCAGAGGTTCTGCGGCCCGCTGAACAACAGGCACAGGGCACTGACCACCTGCACGCCGATCGCCACCCGAACGAACTGCGCCAGGGCCTCGGCTTCCGGCCATTCGGCGGCATGGGCCTGGGCCAACTGGCGCTCCAGCACCAAGAGGGCAAATGCCAGCAACAGGCCCAGGCTCGCCGCCACGGAGCCGCTCAGCCCCAGGCTCGCGCCGGCCAGCGTCAGGTTCCAGGTCTGCTCGACGCTCACCAGCGCCAGCAAGGCCCAACCGCCCAGCCATAGCGTCGTCGCACCGATCTGCGCCAGGGCGTTGCGCCACAGGCTGTCCAGGCGGGCGAGCAGACGCTCGTAGGCGCCCAGTGCTTCTGCCACCTGCAGCGCGGACGCCACGCCGGGCTCGACCACGGCAGGCGCCCTCGCCTGCTCGCGCCAACGCGCCACACCGGCAGCCGACTGCAACGCCGCGACCAGCACCAGCAAGGCCGCGGCGTTGTTGTTCAGCAGGCTCGGCCAGATCGACGCCGGCGCAAACAGCCCGACGAAGAAGCCCAGCACCAGGCCACTGAGCGCCAGCACCGCCAGGCCGAGGCCCAGGCGTTGCAACTGACGGGCCTGCAAGCCCGCCCGCTGGAAGCGCGGCAGGCTTTCGAGGTCGGCCTGCGACGCTTCAAGATCCACTCGCATGTCCACTCCAGACCCGGTTCGATCACCGAGGTCATTCACATCAGGATAGCCGGAGCCCTGGCGCAGACCTCAGGTCGGCGCACCCGCGAGCCCCTTGAAATATTTGGTTACCTTATAACAGAAAGGGTGAATTTTTCGTTCGCAGGAGCGCTTTTTGTGCGCAGCCGGCAGGCCCGGTTGTGATGCTGCAAACCCGGACCTGCCGAACACCGCCAACCCAAAAGCGCTATCGAACCCGATGAACACCAGGCTGAAAACCCGGACTACTCCAAAACTCAAAAGCAAAGGGAAGTTACTCACATGAACAATATATAAGTCCTACAGATAAAACCGACCCTATAAATCAATAGCGAGAGCAATGTAACAAAATCCAACAAGAGAGTGACTTGATTGGCGAATCGCCAGTGACTAACATCCGAGCAGCCGAACAATGTTTTTCATTAACTTAAAATATTCCAATTAAAAGCCGAACATCGGAAAACTCCGGTGACCTTGCACTAAAAGACTGTAAGCGCTTTACCTGCCGGCTCGCCATGCCGAGGACTCCTGCTGGAGAGCCAAAAGTTAAGACTGATGTTTTGCAAAAATTAATAACTATATGCCAGACGGCAAACACACTTGACACCCCATCGTGCGTGCTGGTGACCCATAATATCGCCAACACTCAGCGCGCACCCCAACGACGGAGCCGCCATGAGTCGTGATCTGAACCAGTATTGTTTCTTCCAACCCTCTTCCACGCCCTTTGGTGCTTCCGGTGGAGTCAGTTGCCTGACCATCAATCAACCGGGCTCGCGTCTGGCGCTGAACAACCTGCTGGATTTGATCAGTCATGAAATACGCCAGGAAGATAATGAAAAAGTCCATCGACTGACCTTCAGGAGTGGCCAGACACTCTGCATAAAAGTCGATGCCAACCTGATTACGGTTCGTGGGCCGCGTATCAGCTTCCACAGCGACTCACGTTATCCACAGGTCACTTATCTGGAAGATCCTGCTCTCAGCAATAGTAGCAATAAGCTATCAATCTGAACCCTTCCCCCCCCCCTGAATCCAGGTGCCCGTCGCCTGGATTCAGCGCCAGGCCCAGGACCCTTGCGGGTTTATTTCTTGAATGTGCAGGGCCGCACGGATTTTTAGCCGGAAGCTAATGTCAGCCTCTGTTGTTTATGGCAATAATTCGTTCACTTTGCCGATAAACGGTTATCCCGATCACCACCGTCTGGACCCAAGCCCTCTCAGACAAGGACCGTCGCTTCCATGCCTTCGATCTACCAACTCAAACCCCGCTTCCAGAATCTGTTGCGACCGGTGGTCCAGCGCCTGTTCGACAATGGCACCACGGCTAACCAGGTCACCCTCAGCGCGGCATTGATTTCCCTGCTGGTGGGCGCGGTGGTAGCCACCTTCGCCAGCCACGCCTGGGTCTTCCTGCTCATCCCGCTGTGGATGATCCTGCGCATGGCTCTGAACGCCATCGACGGCATGCTGGCCCGGGAGTTCGGCCAGCAATCGAAGCTCGGCGCCTACCTGAACGAGCTGTGCGACATCATTGCCGACAGCGCCTTGATCCTGCCGTTTGCCCTGCTGCCCGGGGTCAGCCTGCCGGCGGTGCTGCTGGTGACCCTGCTGGCGCTGTTCAGCGAATACGCCGGGGTGATGGGGCCGCTGGTCGGCGTGTCGCGGCGCTACGACGGGCCGATGGGCAAGAGCGACCGGGCCTTCGCCCTCGGCGTGATCGCCACCGGTGTCGCTTTCGGCCTGCTCCAGTCCCTGTGGATAAACGGCCTGCTCCTGCTGATCGCCGCGCTGCTGGTGGTCACGCTGATCAACCGCGTCCGCCAGGGCCTGAAAGAGGCCGGTCAAGAACCCTGATAGCAGGAAGCGCTGGCTCCCATGGAAAACCACAGGCAATGAAAGGCAGGCCCCTGCGGGCTCTCCACTGATCTGCGATACGGCACAAGGATAATGCGATGCGCGACGAGCAAACCCAGACCTTCAGTACCCACGATGGCGTCGAACTGTTCTATCGCCACTGGCCGGCCACCGCGCCGGTGGCCGGCGAGCCGCGCAAGGCCATCCTGCTGTTCCACCGTGGCCATGAGCACTCCGGGCGCATCGCCCACCTGGTGGACGAACTGGACCTGCCGGAATTCGATTTCTTTGCCTGGGACGCCCGCGGCCACGGCCAATCGCCGGGCGAACGCGGCGACAGCCCGAGCTTCGCCACCAGCGTGCGCGACGTGCAGACCTTCTGCGACCACCTGGGCACGACCTTCGGCATCGCCGAGGAAAACCTCGCGGTGGTCGCCCAGAGCGTCGGCGCGGTGATCGTCGCCACCTGGGTGCACGACTACGCGCCGAAGATCCGCGCGCTGGTGCTCGCCTCGCCGGCCTTCAAGGTCAAGCTGTACGTACCGTTCGCCCGTACGGGCCTGGCCCTGCTGCGACGCTTTCGCGGCAACTTCTTCGTCAACAGCTACGTCAAGGCCAAGTTCCTCAGCCACGACCCGCAACGCATCGCCTCTTATGACAGCGACCCGCTGATCACCAAGGCGATCTCGGTGAACGTGCTACTGGGCCTGTACGAAGCCGCCGAGCGGGTGGTCGCCGATGCCAATGCGATCCAGGTGCCGACCCAGGTGCTGATTTCCGGTGCCGATTTCGTGGTCCACCGCAAACCCCAGGAGCAATTCTTCCAGCGCCTGGGCAGCCTGAAAAAGGAACTGCACGTACTGCCGGGGTTCTTCCACGACACCCTCGGCGAGCGCGACCGGCACCTGGCGGTCAGCCGCGCCAGACGCTTCATCGAACAGGGCTTCCTCAGCCCGGTGAATCGCCCGGGCCTGCTGGACGCCGACCGCATCGGCGAGACCTGCGCCGAGTCCGAAGCACTGGCCGCGCCACTGCCACACAACTCGCCACGCGACCTGTACTGGCGCCTGACCCGCGCCGGCATGGCCGTGGGCGGCAAGCTGTCGGCCGGTGTCAAGCTCGGCTTCGACACCGGTTTCGACTCCGGCAGCACCCTGGACTACGTCTATCGCAACCAGCCCACCGGGCACACTGCGCTGGGCCGGCTGATCGACCAGAATTACCTGAACTCCATCGGCTGGCGCGGCATCCGCCAACGCAAGCTGCACGTCGAGGAACTGCTGCGCCTGGCCATGGCCCGGTTGCGCGAGCAGGGTCGCGAGGTGCGCATCGTCGATATCGCTGCCGGCCACGGGCGCTACATCCTCGAAGCCCTGCAAGGGGTCACGCCGCTGCCGGAATCGATCCTGCTGCGCGACTACAGTGATATCAACGTCCGCGACGGCAGCGCGCTGATCGCCGAGAAGGGCCTCGGCGAGATCGCCCGCTTCGTCAAGGGCGATGCCTTCGACCGCGCCGACCTCGCCGCGCTGGACCCCAAGCCCAGCCTGGCGGTGGTGTCGGGGCTGTATGAACTGTTCGCCGACAACGGCATGGTCGGCAACTCCCTGGCCGGGCTGGCCGAAGCCTGCGAGCCGGGCGCCTACCTGGTCTATACCGGACAACCGTGGCACCCGCAGCTGGAACTGATCGCCCGCGCCCTGACCAGCCATCGCCAGGGCCAGGCCTGGGTGATGCGCCGACGCAGCCAGGCGGAAATGGACCAGTTGGTGGAAGCCGCCGGGTTCCGCAAGATCACCCAGCGGGTCGATGAATGGGGGATCTTCAGCGTCTCCCTGGCACAACGGGTGCAATGATGGACGCCACCGCGCGCGAAGCCGGCCTGCTCAAGCGCGCCGTACTCTGGCTGCTGCTTCTGGCACCGTTGTTCTTCGGCAGCTATGGCTTCGCCACCTGGTACACCAGCCAGCGCAGCGATGTCGGCAGCTTCGTGTTCGGCTGGGAGAGCCAGATACCGTTCTGGGCCTGGACCATCGTGCCCTACTGGTCCATCGACCTGCTGTACGGCCTGTCCCTGCTGTTGCCACGCAGCAGACGCGAGCTGGACCGGCACGCCCTGCGCCTGCTGACGGCGCAGGCCATCGCGGTGTCGTGCTTCCTGCTCTGGCCGCTGACCTTCACTTTCACCCGGCCACCGCTGGACGGCGTGTTCGGCTGGCTGTTCGCGGTGCTGGCCGGCTTCGACAAGCCGTTCAACCAGGCGCCGTCGCTGCACATCGCCCTGCTGGTGATCCTCTGGGTCATGTACCGCCGACATTTCAACGGGGCCGGACGCTGGCTGGTGCACGGCTGGTTCGCCTTGATCGGCCTCTCGGTGCTGACCACCTATCAACATCACTTCATCGACGTGCCCACCGGCGCCCTGGCCGGCTGGCTGTGCGTCTGGCTGTGGCCGGACGATCGCTCCAGCCCGCTGGCGGTGGCGCGGCCGGCCCGCGACGGGCAGCGCCTGCGCCTGGCGGCCCGCTACGGGCTGGGTGCCCTGCTGCTGGCCGGTGTCGCCGGCTATTTCGCCGGGGCCGCGCTGTGGCTGCTCTGGCCGGCGCTGGCCCTGGCGCTGGTGGCGCTCAACTACGCGCTGTTCGGCGCCCAGGGCTTCCAGAAGCGCGCCGACGGCAGCCTCAGCCCGGCCGCGCGCTGGCTGTTCGCGCCCTACCGGGCAGGCGCCTGGATCAATTCACGGCTGTGGACAAGATCCCATCCACAACCCGATCCGCTTGTGGATAACCTCTGGCTCGGCCGCCTGCCCGGCCGCGACGAACTGCGAGCCGGCCCGTTCAAGGCCATCGTCGACCTGTGCGCCGAACTGCCGCTGGCGCCAGAAGGGCGAGCCTATCGGAACATCCCGGTGCTGGACCTGATCGCCCCCTCCGCCGAACAGTGCCGGGAGGCCGCGCAGGCCATCGAACAACTGCGCCAGCACGGACCGCTGCTGGTCTGCTGCGCCCTGGGTTACTCGCGCAGTGCCACGGCCGTCGCCGCCTGGCTGTTGCACAGCGGCCGGGTGCAGGAAATCGACGAGGCCCTGGCCCTGATCCGTGCGGCGCGCCCCGGCGTGGTCCTGCACCCGGCCCACCGCCAGGCGCTGGAAGCCATGATCCACCTGCAGCCCGGTGCGGCCCCCGCCCACCTGAGGATCGCCGATGCCCGCTGACATTCCCCTGCAGGTCGTCGCCAGCCTGTTGCGCCGAGGGCGCTCGCTGGATCAGTTATCCACAGGGCTGACGCTGCTCGGTGTGCTGCTGGGCCTGGCACCGCTGCTGATCGGTACGCTCAGCCCGTGGTGCCTGGGGCTCGGCCTGTGGTTGGCCATGTCGGGGCTGTTGCAGAAATACTGGGCGTTCAGGGTCGCCTTCGACGCCGACCTGTTTCAACTGATGGCCGGCAACCCGAGTGCCCTGGGCGACCGCACCGAAGCCCTCGACACCGCGCTGCAGGACCTGGGCCTGCAACCGCGACAGTCGCTCAGCCGTCCCTGGAGCGAACGTAGCCGCGGTGCGCTGCGCCTGCTCAAGCGCCAGGCCCTGTGGCTGGCGTTGCAGATCCTGCCGCCCCTGATCGTCATCCTGGCCAGCCCCTGGCTGCCTTTCGCCGGATAAGGAATCGTCATGCTCGAACCCGTGGTAGCCACCCTGATCACCTCCGCCGCGCGCCTGATCACCGGCGCGCGCAGCCTGTGGATAGGTTGCGCGCCCGACCCGGTGCAACGCATCTACTTCGCCAACCACAGCAGCCATGGCGACTTCGTGCTGCTCTGGGCCTCGCTGCCGCCAGCGCTGCGGACACTCACCCGGCCAGTCGCCGGCGCCGACTACTGGAACCGCAGCACGCTCCGCCGCTACATCATTCGGCGGGTGTTCAACGGCGTACTGATCGACCGCGAACGCAAGGAGCCTGGGGATAACCCACTGCAACCGATGCTCGACGCCCTGGAACAGGGCCACTCGCTGATCATCTTTCCCGAGGGCACCCGCAACCAGGAAGAAGGCCTGCTGCCGTTCAAGAGCGGGATTTTCCACCTGGCGCGGGCTTATCCACAGGCGCAACTGATTCCGGTGTGGATCGCCAACCTCAACCGGGTCATGCCCAAGGGCCGGGTGCTGCCCCTGCCGCTGTTGTGCACCACCGCCTTCGGCGCACCGCTGCAACTCGAAGAAGACGAAAGCAAAGAACATTTCCTGCAACGCAGCCGCGATGCGCTGCTGGCCCTGGCACCGGAGCAACATTGAGATGGATAGGCAGACCCTGATGTTGTTCGCCGGGATCGGCATGATCCTGGTCCTGGCTTCGCTGATCGGCTTCATCCTCAAGCGACGCGCCGGCGATGCACCGAACGCGGTGATCGACAACCTCAACGCACGGATCAACGCCTGGTGGGTGATGGTGCTGGTGATCGGTACCGCCTTCTGGCTCGGTACCGGAGCGGTGATCCTGCTGTTCTACGCGGTGTCGTTCTATGCCCTGCGCGAGTTCCTGACCCTGACGCCGACCCGGCGCAGCGACTATCCGGCGCTGGTGGCGGCGTTCTACCTGGCGCTGCCGCTGCAGTACCTGCTGATCTATTCCGACTGGTACGGGCTGTTCTCGATCTTCATCCCGGTGTACGTGTTCCTGCTGCTGCCGATCCTCGCCTCCCTCGGCGGCGACAGCACGCATTTCCTGGAACGGGCCTCGAAGGTCCAGTGGGGCTTGATGATCGCGGTGTTCTGCGTGTCGTTCGTGCCGGCCCTGCTGACCCTCGACATCGCTGGCTACGAAGGGCGCAACCTGCTGCTGATCGCCTACCTGGTGATCGTGGTGCAACTGTCGGACGTGCTGCAGTACGTCTGCGGCAAGCTGTTCGGCAAGCGCAAGATCGCGCCCAACCTGTCGCCGTCGAAAACCGTCGAAGGCTTCGTCGGCGGCATCACCCTGGCTTCGCTGATCGGCGGCGCGCTGTTCTGGATCACCCCGTTCAAGCCCTGGCAGGCATTGCTGATCGCCCTGCTGATCAACCTGCTGGGCTTTGCCGGCGGTATCGTCATGTCGGCGATCAAGCGCGACCGCGGGGTCAAGGACTGGGGCCACATGATCGAGGGCCACGGCGGCATGCTCGACCGGCTGGACTCGGTGTGCTTCGCCGCGCCGATCTTCTTCCACCTGGTGCGCTACTGGTGGACCTGACCGGTCCGCTCACCTGATCCGATTGTTCCCACGCCCCGCGTGGGAATGCAGCCCCTGACGCTCTGCGTCACCCGTGCGGACGCGTCCTGGGAGACGTTCCCACGGGGACCGTGGGAACGCTCACCGCTGGCAAGACAGGCACTTGACCGGCATCCTGCTATGCGCTCATATTATGATCATAATATTTTGTTTCCCTTGGTGACCCGACTGGCAGGAGAACAACCATGAGCAATTACGACGTGATCATCATCGGCGGTGGACCTGGCGGCTATAACGCGGCGATCCGCGCCGGTCAGCTGGGCCTGAAAGCCGCCTGTGTGGAGGGCCGCGACACCCTCGGCGGCACCTGCCTGAACGTCGGCTGCATGCCCTCCAAGGCGCTGCTGCACGCCTCCGAACTGTATGAGGCGGCCACCAGCGGCGAGCTGGCCAACCTCGGTATCGAGGTGACGCCGCGCCTCGACCTGGCGCAGATGATGAAGCAGAAGGACGACAGCGTTGCCGGGCTGACCAAGGGTATCGAGTACCTGTTTCGCAAGAACAAGGTCGACTGGATCAAGGGCTGGGGCCGCCTCACCGGGCCCGGTCAGGTCGAGGTGACGGCCGCCGATGGCCGCAAGAGCCAACTGCAGGCCCAGGACATCGTGATCGCCACCGGTTCCGAACCGACGCCACTGCCCGGCGTGGAAATCGACAACCAGCGCATCCTCGACTCCACCGGCGCCCTCTCGTTGCCGGAAGTGCCGCGCCACCTGGTGGTGATCGGCGCCGGGGTGATCGGCCTGGAACTGGGCTCGGTGTGGCGACGGCTGGGCAGTCAGGTCACGGTGGTCGAATACCTCGACCGCATCTGCCCCGGCACCGACCTCGAGGCTGGCAAGACCCTGCAGCGCGCCCTCGGCAAACAGGGCATCGGCTTCAGGCTCGGTACCAAGGTGACCCGCGCCACCCCTTCGGCCACCGGCGTACAACTGCGGGTCGAGCCGGCCGCCGGCGGCGAGAGCGAACTGATCGAAGCCGATTACGTGCTGGTGGCGATCGGCCGCCGCCCGTTCACCCGCGGCCTCGGCCTGGAAAACGTCGGCCTCGCCACCGACCCGCGCGGCCTGCTCGCACAGCACGGTCATCGCAGCGAAGTGCCGGGCATCTGGGTGATTGGCGATGTCACCTCGGGACCGATGCTCGCCCACAAGGCCGAGGACGAAGCCATGGCCTGCATCGAACGGATCGCCGGCAAGGCCGCCGAGGTCAACTACGCCCTGATTCCCAGCGTGATCTACACCCGCCCGGAACTGGCGAGTGTCGGCAAGACCGAAGAGCAGCTCAAGGCCGAAGGCCGCGCCTACAAGGCCGGCAAGTTTCCCTTCAGCGCCAACAGCCGCTCCAAGATCAACCACGAGACCGAAGGGTTCGCCAAGGTCCTGGCCGATGCGCAGACCGACGAGATCCTCGGCGTGCACCTGGTCGGCCCGAGCGTCAGCGAGATGATCGGCGAATACTGCGTGGCCATGGAGTTCTCGGCCTCGGCCGAAGACATCGCCCTGACCTGCCACCCACACCCGACCCGCTCCGAGGCCTTGCGCCAGGCGGCGATGAACGTGGAAGGCCTGGCGACACAGATCTAGTGCCCTGTGTAGCTGATTCGCTTGCTCAACTTCGAGTCTTCGAATTGACCGTACAGGACACTAGACAGGAAGATGATCGAGCGGCAGCGGTCCGGGCGCCTTCACCGCCTGGATCGCAAAGTTGCTGCGGATGTCGCGCACTCCCGGCAGGCGCAACAGTTCGCCGGTGAGGAAGCGTTCGTAGGCACGCAGGTCGGGGACCACCACCTGCAGCAGGAAATCCGACTCGCCGGACACCAGGAACGCCGAGATCACCTGCGGCAGGGCCGTGACCGCCAACCGGAACGCCTCGGCGTCGGCCTCGTGGTGCCGCTCGACCTTCACCCCGACGAACACCGTCAGCCCCAGCCCGACCTCGTCCCGATCCAGGTTCACCTGGTAACCGCGAATCACCCCGGCCTCTTCCAGCATGCGCACCCGGCGCAAACACGGCGAGGCCGACAAGCCGATCTCGTCGGCCAGTTCGACGTTGCTCAGGCGGCCATCGCGTTGCAGCGCGGCGAGAATCTTGCGGTCGTAGGCATCGAGTTTGATTTTTGGCATATCCAGCTACCCGAGTGGTTCCTGTTGGCATTTTGTGCCAAGTCTAAGCCCGTGCGGGGTCGAATACGCAAGCACCTGCCCCGGCCTTCCGGCATAGACTTTTGCCTGTTCCCCCACTCAATCGAGAGAACGGCAACGATGCTCCTCTACCTGCTCGCGCTGGCGATGGTCTATCTGCTCCCCGGTCCCGACATGATCCTGCTGCTGCAAACCGGCGCCCGCCATGGCCGCGCCCTGGCTCTCACCACCGCACTGGGGCTGGCCGTGGCCCGTGCCTGCCATGTCGTCCTCGCCGCCCTGGGCCTGGCGGCACTGTTCAGGGCGGCCCCGTGGACCTTCGACCTGGTGCGCCTGGCAGGCGCCACCTACCTGCTGTGGATCGGTATCCGCATGCTGCGCCCCGGCACGCTGGCCAGCCTTGGGGGCGACGCCCGGGCCGCGCACCCTCTTCGACTCGGTTGGCGCGGCGCCTTTCGCCAGGGGCTGCTGACCAATCTGCTCAACCCCAAGGCACTGCTGTTCTGTTCGGTGCTGCTGCCACAGTTCATCGATGCCCAGGCCGGGGCCGTCGGCGCCCAATTCCTCGGGCTCGGTGCAACGCTGGTAGGCGTGGGCCTGCTGTTCGACAGCGCCTATGCCCTGACCGGCGCCTGGATCGGACGCTGGCTGGACAGCAACCCGCGAGCCCAGCGTCTGCAGCAATGGCTGTTCGGCGGCCTGCTGATCGGCTTTGCCGCACGCCTGGCCTTTATCCAGCAAGCCTGAACCTTCATGCATGACAAACGCCGTTAGCAGGTGAGTCGACGGCGTTTTTCTTATACATTTCATTCCTCATTTATTCAGGCAGTCCAGTCACCATGACCAGCACGCTCGATCGTCTTATCGCCGGCACTCCCATTCTCTACGCGGGTAATCGGGTTTCCCCGGTACCGCCGGAATTGGCCGAGCGTTTCCAGCCGGGCGATCATCTGCTGGTCGACCAGAGCAGCGGTGAACTGCTGCTGATCCCACAGTCGGTGCAGCAGCTCGCCGCGGCTGCCATCGATGCCGCGCAAAACGCCTTCAGTGCCCTGGCACAGGTTTCGGACGAAGCCATCAGCCGCTTCTTCGACCTGTTCGCCGGGCACCTGGAGGCCGAGCCATCCTGGGCCTTGATCGAGGCCGCCAACCAGGCCGACCTGGCCCGCGCCCAAGCCCTGGGGCGCTCCACCACGCGCCTGGCCACCAGCCAGGCCATGCGCCGCGACATGATCGCCGGGCTGCGCGCCTGGCGCGATGCACCGCTGATCCGTGGCCGCGTACGCGAGTCCGTGGAACATGCAGGCTGGAAAGTCGAGCAGGTGGTCGCACCGCTGGGTGTGGTGGCGTTCGTTTTCGAGGGCCGGCCCAACGTCTTCGCCGATGCGGCCGGGGTTCTGCGCACCGGCAATACCGCCGTGCTGCGCATTGGCAGCGATGCCCTCGGCACCGCCCAGGCGATCGTCAGGCACGCCCTGGCGCCGGCCCTGCGTGAAGCCGGTTTGCCAGAGGGTGCGGTATCGCTGGTGGAAAGCCTCGACCGCTCAGCGGGCTGGGCGATGTTCGCCGACCGCCGCCTGTCCCTGGCCGTGGCCCGTGGCTCGGGCCACGCAGTGAAACAGCTCGGCGGCATCGCCCAGCAGGCCGGTACCGTCGTCAGCCTGCACGGCACCGGCGGTGCTTGGCTGGTCGCCCACCAGGATGCCGATGCCGCCCGTTTCGCCGACGTGGTGCGCAACTCCCTCGATCGCAAGGTATGCAACACACTGAACGTCTGTGTGATCCATCGTCAGCGGGCGGCGGAACTGGTGCCGGTATTCCTCGAGGCCCTGACCGAGGCCGGCCGGGCTCGTGGTCAGAGCTGCAAGCTGCATGTGGTCAGTGGCGACGAAGGCGTGCTGCCCGAACAGTGGCTGCAGGCGCGGGTTCAGGTTCGCCGGGCCGAGGGCGACCAGGAAGAGGCACAGACGGAAATCCTCCCCGAGGCGCAACTGGGTCGAGAATGGGAATGGGAGGACACGCCGGAAGTCAGCCTGAAGATCGTCGACGACCTGGACCAGGCCATCGCCCTGTTCAATCGCTACAGCCCGCAGTTCACCGTGTCGCTGCTCAGCGCCGATCGCCAGGCCCATGACTACTTCTACAACAGCATCAATGCGCCCTTCGTGGGTGATGGCTTCACCCGTTGGGTCGATGGGCAGTATGCGTTGAACAAGCCGGAGCTGGGTCTTTCGAACTGGGAGAACGGTCGGCTGTTCGCCCGTGGCGCGATTCTCTCGGGTGACGGGGTGTTCACCCTGCGCAGCCGGATGACTCAGGTCGATACCCGCCTGCGCCGCTGACCGATACAGACGCTACACCTGCTTGAGTGTTCCCACGCTCCGCGTGGGAACGACCCATCACAGCCGCATGGTTCAGAGATCGAGCACCAATGGCTCCTCCCCCTGGGCCGGGACCGCACAGCAGATCAACACTTGCCCGTCCCCCGGCAGTTCCGCCGGCGGCCGCGGGTAATGCACCCGTCCACTGATCAGGCGCGTGCTGCAGGTACCGCACGAGCCACCCCGGCAACTGAACTCCGGCCGCAAGCCACGGCTCTCCGCCAACGCCAGCAGGCTTTCCCCCTCCGGCTGCCAACGGGCCTCTTTCGCCGACCGGTGGAACAGCACCGGCACCGCTACGGTAGCCGCCGGCGGCTGCTCGATCTGCCTGGCGCCCGGATCCAACCGCCGACTCAGCGTCGACGGACCAAAAGTTTCGGCATGGATCTGCTCGTCACGAATATCCCTGTCACGCAATTGATCGTATAAATCCTGGGTAAAGCCACCCGGCCCGCAGAGAACGAAATCCACCGCGTCATAGTCGTCGATACGCAGCAACTGCTGCATGACCTCGACACTCAGGCGCCCACGCACATCGTAATCCCTGCCCGGCACCGCCTGCGCCTCCGGCTGGCTCAGCAGACGCACCACCCGCACCGTTTCACCGGCACGCGCCATCAGCTCGTCCAACTCCTTGGTGAACGGCAATTCCGCCAGCGAGCGGGCACTGAGGAACAGCACGGTCGGCCG
Source organism: Pseudomonas sp. Tof1 (assembly GCF_055390395.1). Taxonomy (NCBI): domain Bacteria; kingdom Pseudomonadati; phylum Pseudomonadota; class Gammaproteobacteria; order Pseudomonadales; family Pseudomonadaceae; genus Pseudomonas; species Pseudomonas sp. Tof1. The sequence goes on from NZ_AP024344.1 coordinate 6,952,426, forward strand.
CATCCGCCGTGTGCGCTGCCCCTGGTAAACCACCTCGCGCAGCATCGACAGCAACGGCGTGATGCCGACACCCGCCGCCAGCAGCACCAGCGGACGCGGCGCACTCGGTGCCACGGTGAAGTGCCCTTGCGGTGCCCGGGCCTCAAGCAGATCGCCTACCTGCAGGCGGTCGTGAATATGTGACGACACCCGCCCATCACGTTTCACGCTGATTCGTAGAAACGCATCCGAGGGCGCGCCAGACAGGCTGTAGGTGCGAATATGAGTTTGCCCGTCGATACTCAAGCGCAAGGGCAGATGCTGCCCGGCCAGGAACAACGGACTCCCCGCCCCGTCGGCTGGCTGCAGGTACAACGAACGGATATTGCGGCTTTCCTCGACGATCCGCTCGATGCGCAGCGGCCGCCAGCTATTGCCCAACGCTTCGGCCTGCAAGCGGGCGGCAGCCTGCTGCCAATTGCCGGTCATCAGGCTATTGGGGGAAAAGCCTTCGAACTTCCAGCGCAAGGTCGAACCAGCCGGGCGGCGAACAACATGTTCCACGTGGAACGTCCACAAACGCTCCGCGCCCTGGAATGCTTTCACTAACGGGCCGTCGAGAATGATCTCGGTGCGACCGCTCAATTGCAGCAGGTCGCCACTGTTGAAGTCGATGAACAACAAACCGGCCCGTGGATTGACCAGCAGGTTGCCCAGGGTGTTGAAGAACAGGTTGCCGGAGAAGTCCGGGATGGTCAGGCAGTCACCCTCCACCCGGACGAAACCGCTCTGGCCGCCGCGATGGGAAACGTCCACCGAACGGGCACCGTCGATATCGACATAGCTGGCGACGAAAAAGGTATCGGCTTGACGAATCATCGCCGTGGCCAGCGGGTCCAGTGTCGTGCCACGGTGGACGACCCGTTGTGCCGGCTCGACTGGCGCCACCCGCTCGAACTGGCGTAGCTGGATATACTGCGGGCAGTTACCGAAGCTGTGTTCCACGACGATATCCAGGCCCTGTTTTCCCAGGCTGTGGATACGCCCATTGATCCGGTTGCGCCGCCGCGTGTGCAGTTCGATGCCCAACAGGCCCAGCGCCGCCCCTTGTCGCACGGCTTTATAAGTCGGGTCCTCGGGCTGGGGAAAACTGTCGACCAACAGGTGTTTCGGATCCGGGGACGAGGCAAAACCAGGTTCGCCTTCGAACAGGCTGGCCCAAGGCCGCCCCGCGTCATCGACCGCACCCAACAGCATGAACGGCAGTTGCCGGAAGAAATCGCGATGCTGGTCCGGCATATAGTCCCGGACCACCCGGGTGCCCAGTTCAGCCATCCGCTCAGCGACGCCGACTCGTGCCTGCATCTGCCGTTCGCCCGCATGCCAGGGTGAAACGCCGGACTGTTTCATCGCGATCTCTCCCTTGCGGACTCAGGCCGTCTGCAAGCCAACGACAGTGCGTGGCATCGGTACGAAACCTGGCAAGGCTTCGATGCGCGCCAGCCAGGCCCTCACGTTAGGGTAGTCCGCCAACGAGACGTTGCCCTCCGGTGCATGGGCGATGTAGCTGTAGCCGGCGACATCGGCGATGGTCGGTTCGGAGCCGACCAGATAAGGCGTGTGGCTCAACTCCTGCTCGACCACCTTGAGCAAGGCATGGGAGCGGCTGATCGCCTCCTCGGCATCGAAGTTCGCACCAAACACAGTGATCAGCCTCGCCCGCGCCGGACCAAAGGCAATCGGCCCCGCCGCCGCCGACAGCCAACGCTGCACCCGGGCAGCACCGAGCGGATCGCTCGGCAGCCAGCGGCCGTTGCCATACTTCTGGGCCAGGTACACCAGGATCGCGTTGGAGTCGGCGAGGACCACACCCTGGTCGTCAATCACCGGTACCTGGCCAAAGGGGTTCAGCGCGAGGTATTCGGGCTTCTTGTGGGCACCGCCGGGCAGATCGACATGGATCAGTTCCACCGGCAGGCCGAGCAGGGACAGCATCAACTCGACGCGATGGGCATGACCGGAGCGAGGGAAGTTATAGAGTTTGATGGCAGGCTGAGACATTGGACACTCCAGAGGCGCTGATGCGATCCGGGATGGACCGCGCGGTGGAGTCATCTTCCGCCTCCGGCGAAACCAACAGAATCACCAGGAATGGCAATCCGTTATTTCAGTGGGTGAAATAAAGCGCCAGAGGACTCAACCGTGTTCATCCTCTCAAGGCCCGATTTTCCCTCAGGGCCGCCACCACAAAATCGACAAAACTGCGCACTCGTACCGGGGCCTTGCGCCCGCCCTGGTACACCACATGAATCGGCAACGGCGGCAGCTCGAAGTGCTCGAGCACCACCTCCAGTTCACCCGAGGCCAGCTTGTCCGCCACCTGGTAGGACAACACCCGGGTCAATCCCGCGCCCAGGCACGCCGCCCGTATCGCCGCCTGGTTCGCGGTCACCGCCATGCGCGGTTCCAATCGCACATTCAGCGGCTTGTCGCCGTCGGCGAACTGCCAGCTGCGGACCTGGGAAGCGCTGGATGTCATGATGATCCGCGCCTGGCGCAACTCATCCGGATGCCCGGGCCGGCCATGCTGCGCCAGGTAGCCGGGGGAGGCACACACCACCCGCCGCACCTGCCCTACCCGCACCGCGTGATGTCCGCTGTCCGCCAACTCGCCAATGCGCACCGCCACGTCGATACCGTCCTCGACCATGCGCACCACCCGGTCGATCAGCAGCGCATTGATGGTTACGGCCGGATACTGTTCCAGGTAACGCACCATCACCGGCGTGACGTACAACTCGCCAAACAGCACCGGCGCGGTCATGGTCAGTTGCCCGCTGGGATGGGCGTGGCTGTCGGCAGCGCTGGCTTCGGCTTCTTCCAGTTCGGCGAGAATCCGCCGGCAGTCCTCGAAATAGCGCTGGCCGGGTTCGGTCAGGTGCACATTGCGCGTGGTACGAATCAGCAGTTGCGCGCCAATGCGTTGCTCCAGGGCCGCCACCGCCCGGGTGACGCTGGGCGCCGACAGGTTCAGGCGCCGCGCGGCCGCCGAAAAGCCCTGCTCCTGGGCGACGGCAAGAAACACCTGCATTTCCTGGAATCTGTCCACTGTGCCCCCTGTACGCACCCGCAAAGAAAAGAGCCGCATCGGCGGCCCTCTTCAGCGTATCGAAAACCCGGCGGGATTACCCGGAGAGTTTTTCCAGGAACGCCAGCAGCGCCTGGTTCACGCTGGCCGGGTTCTCGATGCTGGAAATGTGCCCCGCCTCGGGAATGCCGATGTACGGGCAGCCGATGAGTTCGGCCATTTCCCGCGCTTCGCTCGGTGGCCTAGGCTTGTCCTGCTCGCCGCACATCACCAGGGTGGTCTCGGCATTCAGCGCGGCCAACGCCGCAAGACGATCGTCACGGCCGAAGATCAGCCGCCCCAGCGGGACGATGCTGTTGAGCAGTTGCTCGCGGGAGTAGGCCGTCAGGGAATGGCGGAAGGTCTGGTAGAACGGCGTCTCGGGGTCGATGCCGGGCCTGAAGAAGATCGGCACGATGGCATCGAGCAGCGGCGGCGGGATAGTGCCGGCGTCCTCGATCATCTTCAGCATCGAGAAGTAATACTGGCGGGTGGCTTCCGGTTCGGCACCGGCATAGGTGTCCATCAGCACCAGGCCACGAATGCGTTGCGGCGCAGCCAGTGCCAGGCGCGCGCCCCACATGCCGCCGACCGACAGGCCGACCAGGCTGAAACGCTGGATATCCAGCCGGTCGAGCAAGGCCAGAACCTGGCTGGCCAGGTCATCCAGGCTGTGGGTGTTGGCCGGCAAGGGTCCCGACTGACCGTGGCCCCACAGCTCCGGCACGATCACCCGATAGTGCCGGGACAACACGGCGATCTGCGGCGCCCACATGGCGCTGTCCCACAGGTAGCTGGAACCCAGGACGACCACCTCGCCCTCCCCCTGGTCCAGGTAATGGAGCGGTTGCCCATCGATAGTCACAACTGGCATGGAATCCCCCTTGGGTGTGGATAAGACGGCAGATGCCTGTGCGGCATGCGGTGAGTGAATCTTGCAGAGATCGGACAGTATTGGCTACAGGAGTTCACCGGCCAACAGCCAGGGTTTTGTAATGAAAGATTCTGCATCAATGTTGATAATCCATAGCCAGTGAAAACGGATAGCTTGTGGATATCAGGACGGTTCAAGCACACTCATTCAAGCCACAGGGGCAGTTCCTGCAGAACAGGTTTCTTCTACTATCATTTGGTCTTTTTACTCTTGAACGCAGGACGCAGGGGAAATCAGTGGAAATTTCAAGTATTGCGACATTATCTGGAATAGCGGCGCCATCAGAGGCGCGGCGAGAGGCGGCAAAACGGATGGCCGTCGAAGTTCTCGCCTCGCTCGAAAATCGAGACGACATCATCGAGAAGCGTGGCCTTGATGCGAAGTTCGGGAAGCCTGACGCGAACTGGGCCGATGACTCTCCAAACGACTTTCGTGACGCCGTCAAACTGCTTGCAACGCTTGAATGGACACACATCAGCAATCTGAGGCTGATGGCGCAATGCTTTACTGGCTACAGCCTCAGGGAAATGAAAGGGGCACGCGGCGTTCGAAGTGTTGGCGAAATATCGAGCGACTTCGACGACCGCTTGCGCCAGATAGACCCCACTGAGGTCATTCGGTCCTGGCAAGACTCTGTAAAAGATGTGCCGGAATGGGCCAGGGTAAAACCGCCCCATATCCTGGGGGAAGTCGGCTGGTACGTTGACGGCGTCCTCGTCAACTACGATACCCGCGTCTACCAGGAAAGGATGACGCTGCTCTATTCGTCCGGAGTTCTGGACAAGCTGAGATCGCTGGGTCGACCGGCGAGAATTCTTGAAATCGGCGGTGGGTATGGCGCTCTGGCGCTGGCACTGATGGAGGCCGTACCCGACTGCGAATATGTCATCTGCGATTTGCCAGAGAGCCTGCTTTTCTCCGGTATCTACCTGTCGATAGCGACCCAGAACGTGAAAATGCATGGCGGAGCCGGTAACGAGCGCCTGTCGTTGCTACCGAATTACCTGTTCGACACGCTGTCCGAAAATTTCGACCTGGTCATCAACACGCTGTCGATGAGTGAAATGTCGGAGTACCAGGTAAAGCGATACGCATCCGGTATCAGGAATCAGATTTCCGACCACGGCATATTTTTCGAGCAGAACCAGAACAATATCGTGATGGGGCTCTCGTTCGCCGAGGCTCTGTTGGCCCCTGAATTTCCTGCGCGCCAGCAAATGCAAAGCCGGATGGTGCTCACTGAAGGCTCACCCAACCTCTGGGCGAACTCGCAGCAGGTGCTTGATGGCCTTCAGCGGCCGACAGCGCAAGCTCCTGCAGTGAAGGCTGCAGCAATCGCGCCCCCCGTCGAGGCTCCACCCAGCCCGGCGGTCACTCCTCCAGCCAGCTGGATGACCAGGATAAAGGCCGGCATCAAGCGCAGGCTGGCATCTGCCACCTCACGCTGACACTCCGTTTCATCGTGTTTCACAAGGCCCGTCTCGACGGGCCTTTTCCATGCTGGACAGACCCAGGACCGACGACTGAAGCGGCGAGCCTTCCGGCAAGAGAAGGACGCCATTCACCCAAGCGATCGATGTGCACCGCTCAGCAACGCGTCCACCACCGCCCGGGCCATTTCGACCGAATGGGTGATCGACCAGAGCTGGTCCCGAGCCAGATCGTTGGTGGAAGGAACCAGATCATCGGCGACGTACTCGGCAGCCTTGAGCAAAAACGACACATGCTGCAGGGCCACTTCCACGTCGATGCCGGCGCGGACCGTGAAAACCGGGAGCTTGTGGGCGTTGAGGTAATCGGCAGGAGGGGCGGCGGTTTTATCGATTACGCCAAAGCGCGGTGGCTGCGCAGGGTCGGAGTCGGGGGCGAGATAGTCGATGCAACGGCCAATGACATCACGCACCACGGCGCATTTTTCATCCAGAGTGGAAGTATGGGGTGGGTCTGGAACGATCTTGGTTTTCATGAAGTTCGGCTCCTGGTTCGAGAGACCACCACCTACCGTCGTCAAACAATGAGGTGGCAGCTGTACGCAGGTTGACGAACCGGGAACCAAGGAACCGGCAGACCCTAAGGCCTCCCGCGCACAGCCGCCATGAAGCGTTCCTTCCCCAGATGAGCCAGGAAGGACATGGTGGCGCAAAGGCGCTCTGATTCGTTCGGATCGTCAAACCCGCTCGTTGATTTGGCAACGAGAACCAGAGCCTAAAGGCAGGGCTGATTGATCAACAAGTCAGCTCAAGCCGACGGCATTGTAGGCAAAACCCAGCCAAACCAGTAGGTAGGCCGACGAGCTGTGGATAAGTCGACAGGCCCATTAACACTTTGAAACCTTCGTTTTCGGCCCCGACGGCTCGACTGCGCTAACCTCATGGTTTTCAAGCACTGAAATTTCCTACATGAACTACTCAGGACTTCTCTGCGCCGCCTTGCTGTTGTCGCTTGCCGGGTGCGAACAATCGGCCTCTTCGGGCAGTGGAATGTCCTCGACACACCCCGACGCCGCGGCCCTCAAGGGTGGTTTTCGCGGCACCGGCAACGAGCCGGGCTGGGTCGTTGAAGTGGGGATGGGAGAAACGCCGCCGCTGCACCTGGAGATGAACTACGGCCGGCAGAAAACCGAGGTGACCAAGAGCGAATCGACCACCGACGGCTTTTTCGGCAATGCCGCGGACGGTACTGAAATCCAGGTACTGATCGACAGGAGCCCCTGCACCGACGACATGAGCGGCAAGCCATTCGAGGCCACCGTGCTGCTCAAGGTCGGGGATCGCGACTACCACGGTTGTGGTGAGTGGCTTGTAGCGCACTAGCCAGCAGGCTGAACACGGCACAAGCGCAAACAGCGTAGACCGTTGCACCGTGTTCCCGGCTGATGCACGAAAACGGGTTTTCCTCTGCCCCCGGAACAAGCGACTGCTTGCTCTGGTGTCCCCCTTTTCCGGTATAGATCTCTCCCCTCTGTAAACGCCTAATGACGTCAAGTTGATCGTTTTCAGTCATGGCTACGTTGGAATCCACCAACTTCGCTACCCCCCCCATGGATCCCTCGCCGGCGCATGACGCGAATGATATCGGCCGCTCAAGCAAGCACCCGACCACGATGCAATGACGGTCGGTTCGCTGTGGTTACCGAACAGACAGAACGTCCATTGCACATTCCGCCCCCTCTCCCTGGCTTTTCACATCCGACCCATTGGTTGTTGGCGAGCCTGAGTGACTTGAATACAGGCGCCCCCATGACATCCGCTGACTTGCCAATGTTCGCCCCTGAAACGCCAGCCGTTGAACTCACCTCCCCCCAGCAAGGCATCTGGTTTGACCAGATCGCGAATCCCGAACTGCCCTACTACAACATCGGCATGGTCCTTGAGATCAAGGGTGAACTGGATCTGCCGCTGTTCGAGAAAGCGTTCCAACTGATCGTGGATCGCCATGACTCCTTGCGCCTGGTGCTCAGTGAGCAGGGTGCAAGCGTGCGTCAGCGCGTACTGCCCCACGTCAAGGCGAAGCTGAGCGTTGTCGAGTTTTCAGGCGAACAGGCTGGCGAAGAACCTGTAAAGGCCTACCTGCAAGATGTTTTTCGCCAGCCGTTCACGCTGCTGGGGGAGGTGCTGTGGGAGGCCAGGCTCGTGCGCTGCGGAGCGGATCGGCATTACTGCCTGTATCGCAACCACCACCTGGTAGGGGATGGCATCGCGGTCTATTTGATCATTCACGCGGTGGTAGACGCTTACAACGGCCTGCTGCGGGGTGATCACAATCCACCCCAGGGAAATTCTTATCTGTCGTTTCTCGCCGAGGACCGAGCCTATCTGGAATCGACCCGTTTCGAACGTGACAAGGCTTTCTGGAAAGAGCGCTATGCCGAGCTGCCGCCACCCTTTCTGCAGCCACGCGTCGCGGTTGCCGACAACCGAACAGCGCCCAGCGCGCTGAGCCAGATGATGATCCCCCGGGCTCTTTTCGAGGAGCTCGGGCAGTTTGCACGCAGTAAGGGCCTGTCACTGCCTCATATTTTCATGAGCGTCATCAGCACTTACTTCTGCCGTACCACCGGTGTCGACTCCATCGTCATCGGCATGCCGGTCCACAACCGGACAACGGCTTACCAGAAGAACACCGCGGGCATGTTCTCCTCCCTGAATCCCATCCGTCTTGAGGTGGACCCCCAGGCTTCGTTTCTGGAACTGATGCAGACGACCTCCACCCAGTTGCGCCGCAGCTACCGGTATCAACGCTTTCCGATCGCAGAACTCAACCGGATGCTGAAACTGAACCAGATGGGCCGGCGGCAACTGTTTGACGTGTCACTGTCGTTTGAGAGTCTCGATGGAGAGGTGATCTTCGGCGACAGCCCGACCAAAGTGCATTCCCTGTACAGCGGGCATGAGCGCCTGCCGCTGGCGATTTTCGTGTGCGACTACAACCCCAACGCAGACGTTTATCTGGACTTCAACTTCAATACGGCATTTTTCACGCTGGAAGAAGTGCAGCAGATTCAAACGCGCATGCTTTCCATGCTGACCCACGTGGTCGAGCAGCAACACACGGCGGTTTCACACTTTCCGATCATGCCGATGGCCGAACGGCAACAGGTGCTGCAGACATTCAACGCCACTGAGCAGTTGTACCCTGACGATGAACTCATTCACACGCGCTTCGAGCAACAGGCAGAACGCCAACCAGACGCCTGCGCCGTCAGCGATCACCACGGCAAGGCGCTGACCTACGCCGAACTGAATCGTGCCGCCAACCAACTGGCGCATCATTTGATCACACTGGGCGTCGGCCCCGATGACCGGGTCGCTATCTGCGTCGAACGTGGCCCCCAGATGATTGTCGGCCTGCTGGGGATTCTCAAGGCGGGGGCCGGTTATGTGCCGCTGGACCCTGCCTACCCCGCTGAGCGCCTGGCCTATCTGCTGCAAGACAGCGCACCGGTCGCGGTGCTGGTACACACCGCGACAGCGCAGGTGCTGGCGCTCGGATCACTACCCGTCATCCATCTGGACGATGCCGCCTTGCAGGCGCAATCCGTGCAGAACCCACAGGTACCGGGCCTGGACGCCTCGCATCTGGCCTACGTGATCTACACCTCGGGCTCCACCGGCTTGCCAAAAGGCGTGCAGGTCGAACATCGCCACGTGGCCCGCCTGTTCTCGGCCACCGACGGCTGGTTTGGCTTCAGCCCGGATGACGTCTGGGCACTGTTCCACTCGTTTGCTTTCGACTTCTCGGTCTGGGAAATCTGGGGCGCCCTGATGCACGGCGGGCAACTGCTGATCGTCCCGCACCTGGTCAGTCGCTCACCCCGGGAATGTTATGCACTGCTCTGTGACGCTGGGGTCACAGTGCTCAACCAAACCCCTTCCGCCTTCCGCCAACTGATCGCCGCACAGGCCGACAGCCAGCAAGCCCATGCGTTGCGCCACGTGATCTTTGGCGGCGAAGCGCTGGAAACCGGCATCCTCAAGCCCTGGTACGCCAGGCCAGGCAACGCCGGGACGCAACTGGTGAACATGTACGGCATCACTGAAACCACCGTGCACGTGACGTATTACCCCTTGCAGGCCGACGATGTCGAGCGGGCAGGCGTCAGCCCGATTGGCCAGCGGATACCGGATTTGCAGTTGTATGTGCTCGACGCCCGCCGCGAGCCCATGCCTCTGGGCGTGGTCGGTGAGTTGTATGTCGGTGGCGCCGGCGTGGCGCGAGGCTATCTGAATCGCCCCGAACTGAATGAAGAACGCTTTCTCGCCAACCCGTTCAGCGAACAGCCCGACGCCCGCCTGTACCGCACGGGCGATCTGGTGCGCTGGTCTGCTGACGGTCGCCTCGAGTACATGGGGCGCAATGACGATCAGGTCAAGATCCGGGGTTTCCGTATCGAGCTGGGTGAAATCGAAGCCCGCCTGGCCGGGTACGAGGCGGTGAAAGAAGCGGTGATCATGGCCCGTGAAGACATGCCGGGCGACAAGCGCCTGGTGGCCTATTTCACCACGGATGCCGCAGTGAGCCCCGACCTGCTGCGCCAGCATCTGCAGGCCCAACTGCCGGACCACATGGTGCCCGCTGCCTACGTGCGCCTGGAGTCGCTGCCACTGACCTCAAACGGCAAGCTGGATCGCAAGGCCCTGCCCGCGCCCACCCAGTCATCAATGGTCAACCGCCAATACGAGGTGCCTATTGGTGACACCGAAACCGCCATCGCCGCTATCTGGCAAGAATTGCTGGACATCGATCAGGTGGGTCGCCATGACCACTTCTTCGAGCTGGGCGGGCATTCATTGGTGGCCGTCAAGCTGATAGAGCAGATGCGCCAGATCGGCCTGAGCGCCGATGTTCGCGTGCTGTTCAGCCAGCCGACCCTGGCCGCCCTGGCGGCGGCCGTGGGCGGAGGTGCGGAAATCGTGGTACCTGCCAATCGGATCCCCGAGGACTGCAAACGCATTACCCCGGACATGCTGCCCCTGGCGAACCTCACCCAGGCCGCTATCGACCGCATCGTGGCCACGGTGCCCGGGGGCTTGGCCAACGTGCAGGACATCTATGCCCTGGCGCCGCTGCAGGAAGGTATTCTTTTCCATCACCTGCGCGGTGAGCAGGGCGACCCCTATGTCCTGAAATCCGTCTTTGCCTTCGAGGATCAAGCCCGTCTGGACGCATTCAGCCAGGCACTGCAACAGCTGATCCAGCGCCACGATATCCTTCGTACCGCCCTGCTCTGGGAAGGGCTGGACGAACCGGTGCAAGTGGTATGGCGCCAGGCCACCCTTGCCACGGAAACCCTCCACCTTGATCCGGCTCAAGGGGATATCTCCACGCAACTGCAACACCGCCATGACCCGCAGCACTATCGCCTGGATCTGGGCCAGGCACCGTTGATGCGGCTGGTCAGTGCCTACGATACCGCGCATCAGCGCATCGTCTCGCTGCTGCTGTGCCATCACCTGGTGCTCGACCACACTGCGCTGGCCGTCATGCGTGACGAGATACAGGCCCTGATGTTGGGTAAAGGCCATGACCTGCCGGCCTCGGTGCCGTACCGCAATTACGTGGCCCAGGCCCGCCTGGGCGCCAGTGTCGAAGCCCAGGAAGCCTTCTTCCGCAACATGCTCGGCGACCTCGACGAGCCGACCCTGCCGTTCAACCTGCACGACGTGCACGGCGGCGCAAACGCAATCGAAGAGGTGTATCACCGTATTGACAGCACCTTGAGCCAACGCCTGCGCAGGCAGGCCCGGCTGTCCGGAGTGAGTCCAGCCAGCCTGATGCACCTGGCCTGGGCCCAGGTCATCGGACGCTTTTCAGGACGCGACGACGTCGTCTTCGGTACCGTCCTGATCGGTCGAATGAGCGGCTCGGCCGGTACAGACCGTGCGCTGGGCATGTTCATCAATACCTTGCCGATGCGTATCAAGGTGGGTGATCAGGGGGCCCGGGCCAGCGTTCAAACCACTCACGCACAGCTGTCGGCACTGCTCGAACATGAACATGCCTCGCTGACACTGGCGCAGCGTTGCAGCGGTGTGCCGGGCGATCTGCCCCTCTTCAATGCCCTGCTCAACTACCGACACACTGACGGCGAAGCCTTGAGTCGGGAGATCGGCGCGGTATGGGCCGGCATTCAAGTATTGAACGCCGAGGAACGCAGTAACTACCTACTGACATTGAACGTGGACGACCTGGGGGAGGACTTCATCCTCAATGCCCAGACCGTGGTCGACATCGGTGCCCAGCGTGTCTGCAATTACGTGCAGGCCGCGCTGGAAAGCCTGGTCGAAGCCCTTGAACAGGTTCCTCAGGCGCCCTTGCACAGCCTCTCGATCCTGCCGGAGCAGGAGCGCCATCAACTGGTGGTCGACTTCAATGCAACCGCGTTCGATTACCCCTTGGAGCAGACACTCCACGGCTTGTTCGAAGCCCAGGTGGAGCGCACGCCGCAAGCGGTCGCCGTGGTGCATGGCGATATCCGCCTGAGTTATCGCGAGCTGAATGACCGGGCCAACCAACTGGCACATCATTTACTCGATATCGGGGTAAAACCGGATGACCGTGTGGCCATCTGCGCCGAGCGTAGCGAGTCGATGGTCATCGGTTTACTCGCGATCCTCAAAGCCGGCGGCAGTTATGTACCGCTGGACCCGGCTTATCCTGCGGACCGGATTGCCTACATGCTGCAGGACAGCACTCCCTCTGCCGTATTGGCTCAACAGACGACAGTGAGCCTGCTGTCGAGCGTTGCGGTACCGGTGATTGATGTGGATTGTCAGTCATTGCAGGGTCAATCGCTGGCCAATCCCCAGGTGCCGGGCCTGACCGCGGCTCATCTGGCCTACGTGCTCTACACCTCCGGCTCGACCGGCACGCCCAAGGGCGTGATGAACGAGCATCGTGGCGTGGTCAATCGTCTGCTTTGGGCACAAGACCACTACGCAGTGAATGAAACCGACCGCGTCCTGCAAAAGACCCCCTTCGGCTTCGACGTGTCGGTCTGGGAGTTCTTCCTGCCCTTGCTGGCCGGCGCCCAGCTACACATGGCCCGCCCAGGCGGTCATCAGGATCCGGCCTACATCGCTCACGTCATCCGTGAACACGGCATCACCCTGATGCACTTTGTGCCATCGATGCTCGATGTCTTTCTGGAGCATGGCGACCGCCAAGGCTTCAGTGAGCTGCGACGTGTGCTGTGCAGCGGTGAAGCGTTACCCGGGCATCTGGTTCGGCGCTTCAAGGCGCAGTATCCGGATATCGCGCTGCACAACCTGTACGGTCCGACCGAAGCGGCCATCGACGTCACCGCATGGGACTGCTCAGGCCCCGGCACGCCCGACAGTACGCCGATCGGCAAGCCGATCGCCAACACCCGGATTTACCTGCTGGATGCCCATCAGCAGCCCGTCCCCCTGGGGGTCGCGGGAGAGATTTACATTGGCGGGGTTCAAGTGGCACGCGGTTATTTGAACCGTGCACAGCTGACGGCCGAGCGTTTCCTCAGCGACCCGTTCAGCGACGACCCGAATGCCCGTCTCTACAAAACCGGCGACCTGGGCCGGTGGTTGGCCGACGGCACGGTCGAGTACCTGGGCCGCAATGACTTCCAGGTGAAGATCCGCGGCCTGCGCATCGAGCTGGGCGAGATCGAAGCGCATCTGCTGGCCTGCGAAGGCGTCAGGGATGTGGTGGTGATCGCTCGCCAGGACTCCGACGGTGATACCTATCTGGTCGGCTACATGGTCGGCACCCACGCCAACGAGCTGTCAGCGCAGGCACTGCAGGCGCATCTGCGCCGGCACGTCCCCGACTACATGGTGCCGAGGTATCTGATTCAGCTGGAGCACTTCCCGCTCAATGCAAACGGCAAACTGGACCGCAAGGCCTTGCCCGAACCCCAGGGGACCCTGGGCAGCACTGACGCGACAGCGCCGCGCACGGCACTGGAACAGGCGCTGGTGGCGCTCTGGAAAGACAACCTGAAACGCGAGGTACTGGGCGTCCACGATAACTATTTCATGCTTGGCGGCGACTCTCTGAAGGTCATTCATCTGCAGATCAAGGCGCGTGAGCAAGGTATGCCGCTCACGCTGGGGCAGATCTACCAGAACCCGACCATCGCTCAACTGGCACAGCTTTTGAGCACGCAGCAGGCATCCTCAGCGCAATGGCAGCCCACCGTCCATGTGAAGCCTTTTGCCCAAGTATCAGAAGACATCCGCTTGGCCAGCGAGGGCGTGTTCGATGAGGTGTTCCCGGCTTCGCAGCTGCAGGTCGGGATGATCTATCACTCGATGATGTACCCGGACTCGGCGATCTATCACGACATCTTTCGCTACCGGCTACGCCTTCGCTGGGATGCCACCTCATGGAACCGTGCGTGCGACGCATTGATCCGGCGTCATCCGGCGTTGCGCATGTCCTTTGATCTAAGCCACCACGCAACGCCCATGGCGCGTGTGCATCGCGCGGTCGAGCCGCCTGTGCAAGTGATCGACGTCACCGCCCTGGGCCCTGCCGAGCGGGCGCTGGCGGTTTCCAGTTACATCGAAGAGCGTAAGCGTCACCGTCCAGATTGGCATGAGGCACCGCTCTATCAGTTCGGCGTATTCGTCGCGGCGGACGACATTAATCTGGTTTTCAGCTTTCACCACGCCATTCTCGATGGCTGGAGCGTCGCCACCCTGATGCGTGACCTGATCACCCTCTACACGTCGACGCCAGAAACCGACCCTTTGCCTGCCCTGATCACCACGCCAGCCGACTTCATCGCCCTGGAGCAGGCGGCGGTGACGACGGCTGAGCATCGTCTGTTCTGGAGCGAATACTTGCGCGAAGCACCCGCCGCGTCGATGACCAGTTGGGTCCATGCGGTCGCCCCGGACCCTGTAGCGCACCGTTCGGCCTATCGGGAAATGCCGGCGGCTGACCTGGCCCGGCTCGAAGCGTTCTGTAGGGCGCACGACCTGCCGTTGCGCTCGGTGTTGTTGACGGCTCATGGCTTTGCGCAAGCCATCCTGTCCAACCAGAAAGAAGTGCTGTGCGGCGTCATCAGTCACGGTCGCCCCGAGTTCGAGGATGCAGCCTCGATTCTCGGCCTGTTCCTCAACACATTGCCTGTGCGTTTCAACACGCTGGGCCAGAGTTGGCTGGAGCTGGTCCGCCAATCGATTGCCCAGGAACAACAGGTGTTCACGCATCGGCGCTATCCGTTCGCCCTGATCCACCGTGAAACCGACGTAGCCTTGGATGTGGTGTTCAACTACGTCGATTTCTATGTGCTCAGTGACATGCTGGCCGAGGACGATGGAATCCTCATTGACTGGGAAACGACCGAGGCCAGCAACTATGACCTGCTGACCAGCCTGGGCCGCCATCCGCGCAATGGCTCGCTGATGTTGAAGATGGACTACCGCACTGCCCGCGTCGCCGAAAGCCAGGTGCAGTCTTATGCCGAATACCTGTTGCGCACCCTGGCATTGATGATGGACGCGCCAGAGGCCAGCCCCTGTGTACCGGCATGGAGCCCCGTTCTCGAGCCGACCACGCCAGCCCCGGCCATCCCACGGCCCCATGACAATCTGGCGAGTCTGTTGCTGGACAGCTTTGCCCGCCATGCCCCACAAACCGCCGTGAGTTTCGACGGGACCCGACTGTCGTACCGCCAACTGAGAGACGCCAGTGCGCAAATGGCCAGTTGGCTGCACCGGCACGACATAGGCCAGGGAGACCGGGTTGCGATCATGATGCCGCGCTCGCCCGAGCTGATCGTGGCCTTGCTCGGCGTCATACAGGCTGGCGCTGCGTATGTGCCGATTGACCTGAGCTTCCCGGATGAGCGCATCCGGCTGATTCTCGAGGATTCGCAGCCCAGCCTGATCCTGTTCGCCGACGCATCGCAGAGCCGGGTGACATCACTGGCGAAGCACGCACACCAGCGGCATTGGGATAGCGTGGCCGCGGAGTTCGACAACGATCCCGGCCGCTGCGCGGAACGGGTTGCCGTACTCGCGGCGGGCATCGAAGCCGACGACAACGCCTATGTGCTGTATACGTCGGGTTCGACAGGCCGTCCCAAAGGCGTGGCCATGCCACACCGTGCCTTGACCCATCTGATCCTCTGGCAGAACCGCGAACAGGCGCAGGGCATCGACCCGACCGTTTCGCTGAAAACACTGCAGTATTCATCAATCTCGTTCGACGTCTCGTTCCAGGAAATTTTCTCGACCCTGTCCTGCGGCGCTGAACTGGTGATGATTGAAGAAGCCCTGCGCTATGACTTCATCCAATTGTTGAAGTTGATCTGCGCACGGCAGATCAACCGTCTGTTCCTGCCCTACGTCGCCTTTCAAGGGCTGGCCGAAGTGGCCATGCAATTGGGGATTCGCCCCGTCTCCCTGCGCCTGATCAACGTGGCCGGTGAGCAGTTGAAGATCACGAGTGAGATCCGCGACCTGATAGATGGCCTCGAAGGCTGTCGGGTAGAAAACCACTATGGGCCGACCGAGTCGCATGTGGTCACGCGCCTGAAGCTTGAGGGGGCCAGCGAAACCTGGCCGAGCATGCCGTCGATCGGCACGCCGATCGACGGGGTACGCCTGCATGTTCTGGATGCAGCCGGCAATGCCTGCCCTGTCGGCGTCATCGGCGAACTGTTTATCGAAGGGCCTTGCCTGGCAAACGGCTACTGGAATCGATCCGACCTGACCGACGAACGCTTTGTCTACCGGCAACTGGAAGGCCAGGCCCGCAGGCTATATGAAACCGGGGACATCGGGTTTTACCTGCCTTGGGGTGATCTGGTCTATCAAGGCCGCGGTGATGCCCAGGTGAAGATTCGCGGCTACCGCGTCGAGTTGGGCGAGATCGAGGTGGCGATGCTGGGCTCCGCCCGATTCGGTGCCGACATTCGACAAGTCGCCGTTATCGACAAGCCGGCAAACGATGGCACCCGTTATCTGGTGGGCTTTGTTCAGGCCATGCCGGGGCGCGTGCCGGATCTGGATCAACTCAAGGCAGAGATGCGCCTGGCGTTGCCCGATTACATGGTGCCCAACACGCTGATCAGCATTGAGCAACTGCCAGTGGGCCCCACCGGCAAGATCGACCGTCGGCAACTGCAAAAAGTAGAGATTCAACACATCCTGCAGCGGCCCTTCACCGCTCCCCGAAATGCCGTTGAAGACTTGTTGCAGGCTTATTGGCAGGAAGCCCTGGGCCTGGAAGAGATCAGTGTCCATGACAACTTCTTCGAGGTGGGCGGCAACTCGCTCAAAGCGGTGCAACTGGTCGCGAAGCTGGTCACGCATCAAGGTCTGGAACCCTCATTGGCCGACTTCATCCAGGCCCCGACCATCGCCGAATTCGCCCAAGTGCTGCAAGGGACCGCCACCGGACACCCCGCTACTGGCGCGCTGGTGGACTTCAAGAACGCGCCTGGCCAGCCGCCGGTGTTTCTGGTCCACCCTATCGGCGGCCACGTACTGTGCTATGCCGCACTGGCGCATGTCCTCAAGGACCAGGTCAATCTTATGGCCTTGCAGGCGCCGGGAACCTGGGACGCCCGTGAACCGATCCCATCGGTCTACGGCCAGGCGACCTATTACGCCGATGCCATCGAGCAGGCCGTACCGCACGGCGCGTTGAATATCGGTGGCTGGTCGTATGGCGGCGTCGTGGCGTATGAGCTGGCGAGCGAGTTGCAGCGTCGCGGGAGGTTTGTGCATAACGTGTTCCTGCTCGACACCATCGTGCGTATCAATCAGGGCCAGGTGCAGGTCGAACGCTCCGAGTTCCTCAATTGGTTCATGTGGGAATTGCTCAGCGGCGACGGCCAGAAGGAATACGACTATCAGGCGCTGGATTTTTCCGCGATGAGCGATGCGCAAGCCTTTACGCAGATCCGGCAGCACGGCATCGACCAGGGCATTTTCGACGAAACCATTACCGTGGCAACACTGGACCAGCTGTTCCGGGTGTTCCACGCCAACTGGCAAGGGATGCTGGACTACAGTTTCCCGCCACGGGACCTGCCGGTGACGTTATTCGCGGCGGATGTCGAGCTGCCCAATGTCCTGCAAAGCCCCCACGAAATGGTGGGCACCGCCTTTAACGACCCTTATCGCGGATGGCGCGCGCTTTCTCCCCAGGTCCAGCGCATTGGCGTAGAAGGCGACCACCTGACGATGATGCGCGAACCCCACATTCACCGGGTGGGCAGCTTCATCAAGTTACACATGGACGCGGCCCTGATAGGAGACGCCGGCAACACTGCCGGATTGACCGCTCCATCAGGCGTGAATGACTTGCTACAGGTGAAAACAGCATGACAGAACAGAGGAAAGCCATCGTCGCAGGCGCCGGTGTCGGCGGCCTGACGGCGGGCATCGCACTGCAACGCGCGGGATGGCAGGTCACGGTCTTCGAAGCGGCTCAAACGCTGCGCACCGGCGGCACCGGCTTGTCCATCATGGCCAATGCCATGGCGGCGCTGAATTCGATCGGCGCCCATGCTCCGGTCGAACAGGCGGGCCAGGAGATCCGCCAGTTCTTTTTCAAGAAAACCGGTGGCGCGCCCATCACCAGCATCCCGATTCATGAGATCGGTGAGCAACTGGGCTACCCCAGTATGAGTATCCAGCGGCCCTTGCTGCTGCGTGCACTGGCGCAGCAACTGGCACCCGACACCCTGATAACGGGTATGCGCTGCGCAGGTTATACCAACCACGCCCATGGCGTGACGGTGCACTTCGAAGACGGCAGCAGCCAAGCGGCTGACCTGCTGATTGGCGCCGACGGTCTCAACTCGGTCATACGCCGACAAATGCTGGGCGAGACGCCCCTGCGATCCTCGGGCTATATCGCCTGGCTGGCGGTAACGCCGTTCAGCCACCCGGTCATGACTGAAGGCTACGTGGCGCACTACTGGGGCCGCGGCAAGCGCTTCGGGCTTTGCGATGTGGGCGACGGCCACGCTTATTGGTGGGGGACCTGTAACCATGAAAACGCCTCGCACGACGCCTTGAGCCTCAACAAACAGGAAGTGCTCGACGCCTATGCCGGCTGGGCACCGGAAGTCTGTGCCGCCATTGAGGCGACGCCCGACGATGTCATATTGAAAATGCATGCCAGGGATCGACAGCCCGTAGAGCAGTTCTGCGATGGGCATGTGGCGCTGTTGGGCGATGCAGCTCATCCCATGTTGCCGAGCCTGGGCCAGGGAGCGGCGCAGGCCATCGAAGACGCCGTCGTACTGGCTGATCGCCTGGCAAAGACCCCTGACCTGCGCACCGCGCTGGCGGAGTACGAGGCGCATCGGCATCCGCGCGCCAATGAAATCGTCAACACCGCGCGCTTCATGAGCGGCATCGAACAGGCCGAGTCGAGCATCGCCTGCTGGCTTCGCGACTGGTACATGCGCCTGGCGCCCAAAAGCAGCGTGCTCAAGAAGAATATCGACATCATGTCGTTCAAGCCCTGCGCTTGATAAGCACAGGTGCAGACGGGTCGGGTGTTCTCTTCGGGATCCAAGGTAAAGCATTGAGGCCACGCCCCCTAAGGTGAGACGTGGCCCCGTGATACAGCTTTTATTGTCCTGGTAGCGACTTTATTGTCAGAACCCGCAGATCATCATCGTCTACCGCGTTATTCCACCGTCACCGACTTCGCCAGGTTGCGCGGCTGGTCGACGTCGGTGCCCTTGAGCACAGCGACGTAGTACGACAGCAACTGCAGCGGGATGGTGTAGAGGATTGGCGCCAGGGTGTCGTGGATGTGCGGCAGGGTGATGACGTGGGTCCCCTCGCCATTGCTCATGCCGGCCTGTTCGTCGGCAAAGACGATCAGTTCGCCGCCACGGGCGCGGACTTCCTGCAGGTTGGACTTGAGCTTCTCCAGCAGTTCGTTGTTCGGCGCCACAGTGACGATCGGCATGTCATTGTCGACCAGCGCCAGTGGGCCGTGCTTGAGTTCGCCGGCCGGATAGGCTTCGGCGTGGATGTAGGAGATCTCCTTGAGCTTGAGCGAACCTTCCATCGCCACCGGATACTGCGCGCCACGACCGAGGAACAGGGTGTGGTTCTTGTCGGCGAACAGCTCGGCGATCTTCTCGACCTTGGCGTCCATCGCCAGGGTTTCGCCCAGGCGGGTCGGCAGGCGACGCAGTTCTTCCACCAGTTCGGCTTCGACACCTTCCGCCAGGGTGCCACGGACCTGGCCCAGGGCCAGGGTCAGCAGCAGCAGGCCAACCAGTTGGGTGGTGAAAGCCTTGGTCGAGGCCACGCCGATTTCGCGACCGGCCTGGGTCAGCAGGGTCAGGTCCGACTCGCGCACCAGCGAGCTGATGCTGACGTTGCAGATCGCCAGGCTGCCGAGGAAGCCCAGTTCTTTTGCGTTACGCAACGCGGCCAGGGTGTCGGCGGTTTCGCCGGACTGGGAGACGGAGACGAACAGGGTGTCCGGTTGCACCACCACCTTGCGGTAGCGGAATTCGCTGGCGACTTCGACCTGGCACGGAATGCCCGCCAGGCCTTCGAGCCAGTAACGCGCGACCATGCCGGCGTGGTAGCTGGTACCGCAGGCGACGATCTGTACATTGCGTACCTTGGCGAACAGCTCGGCGGCCTGGGGGCCGAAGGCCTGCACCAGCACCTGGTTCTGGCTCAGGCGACCTTCCAGGGTGCGTTGCACCACGGAGGGTTGCTCGTGGATCTCCTTGAGCATGAAGTGGCGGAACTCGCCCTTGTCGGCGGCTTCGGCGCCATCGCGATACTGCACGGCTTCGCGCTCGACGACCTGGCCATCGATGTCCCAGATCTGCACGCTGTCACGGCGGATTTCGGCAATATCGCCCTCCTCCAGGTACATGAAGCGGTCGGTCACCTGGCGCAGGGCCAGTTGGTCGGAGGCGAGGAAGTTCTCACCGAGGCCGAGGCCGATCACCAGCGGGCTGCCACTGCGGGCTGCCAGCAGACGATCAGGCTGCTGCGCATTGATCACGGCCAGGCCGTAGGCGCCGTGCAGTTCCTTGACCGTGGCCTTGAGGGCCTTGGTCAGGTCGCCCAGGTCCTTGAGCTTGTGGCTCAGCAGGTGGGCGATCACTTCGGTATCGGTGTCCGACGAGAAGACGTAGCCCAGGCCCTTGAGCTGTTCGCGCAGGGCTTCGTGGTTCTCGATGATGCCGTTGTGCACCACGGCGATATCGGCGCCGGAGAAATGCGGGTGGGCGTTACGCTCGCAGGGGGCGCCGTGGGTGGCCCAGCGGGTGTGGGCGATGCCCAGGCGGCCGGCCAGTGGCTGGCCGGCCAGGGCCTGGTCCAGCTCACTGACCTTGCCGGTCCGGCGGGTCCGCTCCAGCGTACCGTTGTGGGTGAAGACGGCGACACCGGCGCTGTCGTAGCCCCGGTATTCCAGACGCTTGAGACCCTCGACCAGAATGGCCGTGATATTACGTTCAGCAACTGCACCGACAATTCCGCACATGCTTTTCTCTCCTAGCTGACGGCCGCGCAAATCAAATGTATGCCGCGGGCCTGAATCTGTTCGCGTGCCTCCTGGGGCAAGCGTTCATCGGTAATAAGGGTATGGACGCTGCTCCACGGCAGTTCCAGGTTGGGAATACGCCGACCGATCTTGTCGGACTCGACCATGACCACCACTTCACGGGACACTTCGGCCATCACCCGGCTCAAGCCGAGCAATTCGTTGAAGGTGGTGGTGCCCCGCTCCAGATCGATGCCGTCGGCACCGATGAACAACTGGTCGAAGTCGTAGGAGCGCAGCACCTGTTCGGCGACCTGGCCCTGGAACGATTCGGAATGCGGGTCCCAGGTGCCGCCGGTCATCAGCAGCACGGGCTCGTGCTCCAGCTCGCTGAGGGCACGGGCGACATGCAGGGAGTTGGTCATCACCACCAGGCCAGGCTGCAGGCCCAGTTCCGGGATCATCGAGGCCGTGGTGCTGCCACTGTCGATGATGATGCGGGCGTGTTCCCGCAGACGGCCGACGGCGGCACGGGCAATAGCCTGCTTGTATTTCGACACCGAGTGGGCGGGATCGCTGACCAGTTCCTGGGGCATGCTGATCGCGCCGCCATAACGACGCAGCAGCAGACCATTGCTTTCGAGCGCGGCCAGATCCTTGCGAACCGTAACCTCGGAAGTTTCGAAGCGTTTGGCCAGTTCGTCCACGCTCACTTCACCCTGCTCACTGAGCAAGGCGAGAATGCTATGACGACGTTGAGGGGTATTACGTTTCGACATGGGACGTTATGTTTCGATTCGAAAGATAATAAGTGCAATCAAAACCTGTAATCGAAACTTCGTCAAGTGAAGGTTTTCAAAAAATGGCTTGTGGGTAACTTTTTCGGTTCGCGGGTCGAGCCCTTCCCTTCACCGCCAGAAAAATCCTTTGGCAGGCGAGCATTCACGACATGTTGTGGTGTCGATGAAATGGCTGTCGCCAGCAAGCCCGGTTGCGCAGGGGGAAGTCTGCGCACGGGGAAGAGGGAAGATTTATCCACAAACGCAGAGGGCCACCCACGGTGGCCCTCACTTTCCACAGCGCTCAAAAGCGCTTGTGGATAATTCAGCTCTTCTTGATCTTCACCGGCCGCTTCCAGCCATCGATATTGCGCTGGCGTGCACGCGCCACCGCCAGTTGGCCTTCATCGACGTTCTGGGTGATGGTCGACCCCGCCGCCGTGGTAGCACCGTGGGAGATATCCACAGGGGCGACCAGGGAGTTGTTGGTACCGATGAAGACGTCATCACCCAGCACCGTCTTGTGCTTGTTGGCACCATCGTAGTTGCAGGTGATGGTGCCGGCGCCGATGTTGGTGCGTTCACCGATCACGGCATCGCCCAGGTAGGCCAGATGGCCGGCCTTGGTGTCGTTGCCGAGCACGGCATTTTTCAACTCGACGAAGTTACCCACATGGGCACGCTCGCCCAACACGCTGCCGGGGCGCAGGCGGGCGAACGGACCGGCATCGCTGCCCTCGCCCATGATCGCGCCGTCGAGGTGGGTGTTGGCCTTGAGCACCACGCCCTTGCGCAGGGTGCTGTCCTTGATCACGCAGTTCGGGCCGATCACCACGTCATCCTCGATCACCACGCGGCCTTCGAGGATCACGTTGATGTCGATCAACACATCACGCCCCACCGTGACCTCGCCACGCACATCGAACCGGGCCGGGTCACGCAGGGTCACGCCCTGGGCCATCAGACGCAGGGCCGCACGCTTCTGGTAATGACGCTCGAGCTCGGCCAGTTGCCGACGATCGTTGGCGCCCTGCACTTCCATGGCATCGTGGGGTTGCTCGGTTTCCACCACCAGGCCGTCGGCGACCGCCATGGCGATCACATCGGTGAGGTAGTACTCGCCCTGGGCGTTATTGTTCGACAGACGGCTCATCCAGTCGCCCAGGCGCCGGGCCGGCAAGGCGAGGATGCCGGTGTTGCCTTCGGTGATGGCGCGCTGCGCCTCGTTGGCGTCCTTCTGCTCGACGATCGCACAGGCCTTGCCCTGGGCGTTGCGCACGATACGGCCGTAGCCGGTCGGGTCCGCCAGTTCGACGGTCAGCAGTGCCACCTGTTCAGGCGTGGCGTGCTGCAGCAGGCGCTGCAGGGTTTCCACTTCGATCAGCGGCACATCGCCGTAGAGCACCAGCACGGTGTCGGCGGTAATGAAAGGAACGGCCTGGGCCACGGCATGGCCGGTCCCCAGTTGTTTATCCTGCAGGACGAAGTTCAGGTCATCGGCGGCCAGTCGTTCACGCACCTGGTCCGCACCGTGGCCGATCACCACGTGAATGCGCTGTGGATTCAATTGGCGGGCGCTGTGGATAACATGTCCGAGCATCGAATTGCCAGCTACGGGATGAAGAACCTTCGGCAACGCCGAACGCATGCGGGTGCCTTGGCCGGCAGCAAGGATAACGATTTCGAGAGACATGACTGGCTACCAATCCTGGGTGGTCAGCGGCTGTGACCAGGTGATGAATATCGGAAAAGAAAAAAGGGTAGCCGAGGCTACCCTTTTTAATCAATCGCGCAACAAGCGGTGGCTTAGCCGCCGAACTTCTTGCGGATCTGCTGGACGGTACGCAGCTGGGCTGCGGCCTCGGCCAGACGTGCAGCAGCGGAACCGTAGTCGAAGTCCGCGCCTTTTTCGTTCAGGGCCTTCTCGGCAGCCTTGACGGCTTCCTGAGCGGAGGCTTCGTCCAGGTCGGCAGCACGTTGCACGGTGTCGGCAAGAACCTTGACCATGTTCGGCTGAACCTCGAGGAAACCACCGGAGATGTAGAACACCTCGGCTTCCCCGCCCTGCTTGATCAAGCGGATCGGACCCGGCTTGAGATTGGTGATCAGCGGCGCGTGGCCCAGGGCAATACCCAGGTCACCCAGTGCACCGTGTGCAATCACCATCTCGACCAGTCCGGAGAAAATTTCTCCTTCCGCACTGACGATATCGCAATGGACTGTCATAGCCATCTGATTGCCTCAACCTAAATTAGCGCCCGTTGCCGGGCGCCGGGATTACAGTTTCTTGGCTTTCTCGATCGCTTCTTCGATGCCGCCAACCATGTAGAACGCTTGTTCTGGCAGGTGGTCGTAGTCACCGTTGAGGATGCCTTTGAAGCCAGCAATGGTGTCTTTCAGGGAAACGTATTTACCCGATGCACCGGTGAAGACTTCAGCCACGAAGAACGGCTGCGACAGGAAACGCTGGATCTTACGAGCGCGGGATACCAGCTGCTTGTCGGATTCCGACAGCTCGTCCATACCCAGGATCGCGATGATGTCCTTCAGTTCCTTGTAGCGCTGCAGCACGTACTGAACGCCACGAGCGGTTTCGTAGTGGTCGTTGCCGATCACGTTCGGATCCAGCTGACGCGAAGTCGAGTCCAGTGGGTCTACCGCTGGGTAGATACCCAGGGAAGCGATGTCACGGGACAGTACGACGGTGGCGTCGAGGTGGGCGAAGGTGGTCGCTGGCGACGGGTCGGTCAGGTCGTCCGCAGGTACGTATACGGCCTGGATCGAGGTGATCGAACCTTGCTTGGTCGAAGTGATGCGCTCTTGCAGCACGCCCATCTCTTCAGCCAGGGTCGGCTGGTAACCTACTGCCGAAGGCATACGGCCCAGCAGTGCGGATACTTCGGTACCGGCCAGGGTGTAACGGTAGATGTTGTCGACGAACAGCAGAACGTCGTTACCTTCGTCACGGAACTTCTCGGCCATGGTCAGGCCGGTCAGGGCAACGCGCAGACGGTTCCCTGGTGGCTCGTTCATCTGGCCGTAGACCAGTGCCACTTTGTCCAGAACGTTGGAGTCCTTCATCTCGTGGTAGAAGTCGTTACCCTCACGAGTACGCTCACCCACACCGGCGAACACGGAGTAACCGCTGTGCTCGATGGCGATGTTACGGATCAGTTCCATCATGTTTACGGTCTTGCCGACACCGGCACCACCGAACAGACCAACCTTACCACCCTTGGCGAACGGGCAAACCAGGTCGATAACCTTGATGCCGGTTTCCAGCAGTTCGTTGCCACCTGCCTGTTCAGCGAAGGATGGAGCGGCGCGGTGGATACCCCAGCGCTCTTCCTCGCCGATCGGACCGGCTTCGTCGATCGGGTTGCCCAGCACGTCCATGATCCGGCCCAGGGTCGCTTTACCGACCGGTACGGAGATGGCTGCGCCAGTGTTGTTCACGTCCAGGCCACGCTTGAGGCCTTCGGTGGAACCCATCGCAATGGTACGTACCACGCCGTCGCCCAGCTGCTGCTGAACTTCCAGGGTGGTTTCGGCGCCTTGAACCTTCAAGGCGTCGTAGATGCTCGGTACGCTGTCGCGTGGAAATTCCACGTCGATGACGGCGCCGATGATTTGAACGATACGTCCGCTACTCATAGCTGGATCCTCTGAATATTTGAACCGTTAAACCGCGGCAGCGCCGCCGACGATTTCCGAGATCTCTTGGGTGATCGCAGCCTGACGCGCCTTGTTGTAGATCAGCTGCAAGTCGCTGATCAGATCACCGGCGTTGTCGGTAGCGTTCTTCATCGCGATCATCCGCGCCGCTTGTTCAGCAGCGTTGTTCTCGACCACCGCCTGGTACACCTGCGACTCCACATAGCGCACCATCAGGCCGTCAAGCAGCTCTTTGGCGTCCGGTTCGTACAGATAGTCCCAGTGGTGCTTGAGATCCTGATCCGGGGTTGCCACCAGTGGAATCAACTGCTCCACGGTAGGCTGCTGGGTCATGGTGTTGATGAACTTGTTGGATACCACGGACAGGCGGTCGATACGGCCGTCCAGGTAGGCATCCAGCATCACCTTCACGCTGCCGATCAGGTCGTTGATCGACGGCTCTTCACCCAGGTGGCTGATAGCTGCAACGACGTTGCCGCCGAAGTTGCGGAAAAACGCCGCACCCTTGCTACCCACGACACACAGATCGATCTCGACGCCGTTTTCGCGGTTTACCGCCATGTCCTTGACCAGGGCCTTGAACAGGTTGGTGTTCAAGCCGCCGCACAGACCACGGTCACTGCTCACCACGATGTAACCGACGCGCTTGATGTCGCGGTCGATCATGAACGGGTGGCGGTATTCCGGGTTGGCGTTGGCCAGATGCCCAATTACCTGGCGGATACGCTCCGCATAAGGACGGCTAGCAGCCATGCGCATTTGTGCCTTGCGCATTTTGCTGACCGCCACTTTTTCCATGGCGCTGGTAATTTTTTGCGTGCTTTTGATGCTCGCAATCTTACTGCGAATCTCTTTTGCGCCTGCCATGTAACACCTATCAGGTTAGCAAGCGGGAGCCTTGCGGCTCCCGCTGCGGCTTACCAGGTTTGGGTGGCCTTGAACTTCTCGATACCAGCCTTCAGGCCAGCGTCGATTTCGTCATTGAAGTCACCCTTCACGTTGATCTTGGCCATCAAATCGGCGTGATCGCGGTTGAAGTAAGCAATCAGCGCCTGCTCGAAGCTGCCGATCTTGGCGATTTCAATGTCGGTCAGGAACCCACGCTCAGCGGCATACAGCGACAGCGACATGTCGGCGATCGACATTGGCGCGTATTGCTTCTGCTTCATCAGCTCGGTAACGCGCTGACCATGCTCAAGTTGCTTGCGGGTCGCTTCGTCCAGGTCAGAAGCGAACTGGGCGAATGCCGCCAGTTCACGGTACTGAGCCAGGGCGGTACGGATACCACCGGACAGCTTCTTGATGATCTTGGTCTGAGCGGCACCACCTACACGGGATACCGAAACACCGGCGTTCACTGCTGGGCGGATGCCCGAGTTGAACATGGCCGATTCCAGGAAGATCTGACCGTCGGTGATGGAAATCACGTTGGTCGGAACGAACGCGGAAACGTCGCCAGCCTGGGTTTCGATGATCGGCAGAGCGGTCAGGGAGCCGGTTTTGCCGGTCACTGCGCCGTTGGTGAACTTCTCGACGTACTCTTCCGAAACGCGGGATGCGCGCTCCAGCAGACGGGAGTGGAGATAGAACACGTCACCTGGGTACGCTTCACGTCCTGGTGGACGACGCAGCAGCAGGGAGATCTGGCGGTAAGCCACAGCCTGCTTGGACAGATCGTCATAAACGATCAGCGCGTCTTCACCGCGGTCGCGGAAGTATTCGCCCATGGTGCAACCGGAGTACGGAGCCAGGAACTGCAGGGCGGCCGATTCGGAAGCGCTGGCGGCAACGATGATGGTGTTGGCCAGTGCGCCGTTTTCTTCCAGCTTGCGAACCACGTTGGCGATGGTCGATTGCTTCTGACCAACGGCGACGTATACGCAGAAGATACCGCTGTTCTTCTGGTTGATGATGGCGTCGATCGCCATGGCGGTCTTACCGATCTGACGGTCACCGATGATCAGCTCACGCTGGCCACGGCCGACCGGGATCATGGCATCGACTGCCTTGTAGCCAGTCTGTACAGGCTGGTCTACCGACTTACGCCAGATCACGCCTGGAGCAACTTTCTCGACCGCGTCGGTCTCGGTGTTGTTCAGCGGACCTTTGCCGTCGACAGGGTTGCCCAGTGCGTCGACCACGCGACCCAGCAGTTCCTTACCTACCGGAACTTCCAGGATGCGGCCGGTGCACTTGGCGCTCATGCCTTCAGCCAGAGTCGTGTACGCGCCCAGTACCACGGCACCCACGGAGTCCTGCTCCAGGTTGAGGGCCATGCCGTAGACGCCGCCCGGGAACTCGATCATTTCGCCGTACATAGCGTCGGCCAGACCGTGAATCCGCACGATACCGTCAGACACGCTGACGACGGTGCCTTCGTTACGGGCTTGGGAGGTCACATCGAGCTTTTCGATGCGGCCCTTGATAATTTCACTTATTTCGGAAGGATTGAGTTGCTGCATTGCTCTGCTGCCCCTTCAAACTCAAGATTTCAATGCTTCGGCCAGTTTCGCGAGTTTGCCGCGAACTGAGCCATCGATAACCAGGTCGCCGGCGCGAATGACAACACCCCCGATGAGGGATGCATCTTCCGCAACTTGCAGGCGCACTTCCCGGTCGAGTCGTGCACTGAGAACCTTGGCGAGTTTGTCTTGCTGTTCTTGGTTCAATGCAAAAGCACTGGTGACTTCCACGTCTACCGACTTCTCCCGCTCGGCCTTGTACAGGTCGAACAGGGCGGAGATCTCCGGCAACAGCTGGAGACGGTCGTTTTCGGCAACGACGTGGATGAAATTCTGTGCCTTGGCATCGAACTTGTCGCCGCACACGTCGATAAACGCGGCGGCCTTGTTTGCGCTCGTCAGTCGCGGGGCCTTGAGCACGCGCTGCATGGTGTCGTCCTGCGACACCGCTGCTGCCAGGCCGAGCATGGCTGACCAATTGGCCAGTTGCTGGTGGGCCTGAGCGTGCTCGAAGGCCGCCTTAGCGTAAGGTCGGGCCAACGTGGTCAGTTCTGCCATGATCGCCCTCGCTTAAATTTCAGCAGCCAGTTTGTTAACCAGCTCCGCGTGCGCGTTTTGATCGATTGTGGCGCCCAGGATCTTCTCGGCACCACCGACGGCCAGGCTACCCAGTTGGGCGCGCAGCGCGTCTTTGACGCTGTTCAGTTCCTGTTCGATCTCGGCCTGAGCCGAAGCCTTCACGCGCTCAGCTTCGACGCGGGCTTTTTCAACAGCCTCTTCGACGATCTGGTTGCTGCGTTTCTTGGCTTGCTCAATGATCTCGGCTGCCTGTGCTTTCGCTTCGCGCAGTTGATTGCCCGCTTTCTCTTGGGCCAACTCCAGGTCGCGAGCTGCACGGGTGGCAGCGTCCAATCCATCCGCGATCTTCTTCTGACGTTCGTGCAAAGCCGCGATGACCGGAGGCCACACGAACTTCATGCAAAACAGTACAAAAATGAAGAACGCAACGGACTGGCCAATCAGGGTTGCATTAATGTTCACGCCAACACCTCGCTCGTTCGTTGTCCATCAATCAACTCGAAAATTCGAGTGATTAGCCAGCGAGTTGACCAACGAAGGGGTTCGCGAAGGTGAAGAACAGAGCGATACCAACGCCGATCATGGTAACGGCGTCGAGCAGACCGGCCACGATGAACATTTTAACCTGCAGCATTGGAACCATTTCTGGCTGGCGAGCAGCGCCTTCCAGGAATTTGCCGCCCAGCAGGCCGAAACCAATTGCGGTACCCAGTGCGCCCAGGCCGATCAGCAGTGCAACAGCGATAGCAGTTAGACCAACTACAGTTTCCATCTTTCCTCCCGACTTTTACGTCGTATGGTTTAGGTTTTTTTAATTTAAAGCGGTAAAACAAATCGTTTCAGCGGGCCCTGCCGCGGTTTCCCGCTTGAGGCCCTCTCCCGTTTGACCGGGAGAGACATCAGACTGGCCGAGGCCGGTCTTAATGGTTTTCTTCGTGCGCCATCGACAGGTAGACGATGGTCAGCATCATGAAGATGAACGCCTGCAGGGTGATGATCAGGATGTGGAACACCGCCCACGCCCACTGCAGAGCCACGCCCAGGCCGCTCAGCCAGAGCAGGCCGGTGCCGAACATCACGGCGATCAGGATGAACACCAGCTCGCCGGCATACATGTTGCCGAACAGACGCAGTGCCAGAGAGATCGGCTTGGCGATCAGGGTCACGAATTCCAGCAGGAAGTTGACCGGGATCAGCAGCGCCTGGACCAGGACGTTCTTGCTGCCGAACGGGTGCAGGGTCAGTTCGCCGATGAAGCCGCCGATGCCCTTGACCTTGATGCTGTAGAAAATGATCAGCGCGAACACCGAGAAAGCCATGGCCAGCGTGGCGTTCGGGTCGGTGGTCGATACGGCGCGGAACGGAATCTCGTGGTTGCCGGAGATCAGCGCAGCCAGTTGCGGGATCCAGTCGACAGGCACCAGGTCGATGGCGTTCATCAGGAACACCCAGACGAAAATGGTCAGGGCCAGCGGCGCGATCAGCGGGCTGCGGCCGTGGAAGCTGTCCTTGACGCTGCCGTCGACGAACTCGACCAGCACTTCGACGAAGTTCTGCAGGGCGCCCGGCTGACCGGAGGTCGCCTTCTTCGCCGCCATGCGGAACAGCAGGATGAAGATCAGGCCCAGAGCCACGGACCAGCCCAGGGTATCCACGTGGAATGCCCAGAAGCCCATGGCCTTGGCTTCTGCTGCGGAATGGGCAAAGCCCCAACCGCCGTTAGGTAGCTGACCGAAGGTCAGGTTCTGCAAGTGGTGCTGGATATAGCCCGAAGCGGATTCTGCTGACATGTTTGCCTCAAACGCCCTAAGGTCTCAAAAGTCTTGTTTTCATTAGCAGGGGTGCAAACCAGCTGACCGACTGGGTCAGCACGAAGACGCCGAATACCGCGATCGGCGCCAGTGGCTTCACACCTGCAAACGTCAGTGCGAACAGCACTGCCGTCAAAATCAACTTGCCCGCCTCGCCGGCGTAAAAGGACCGGACGATGGACTGGGCTGCTCGGGCGCCGGAAAACCGAAAGGCCCTGTGAGCAAAATACGCATTGGGGAGCAATGCTATCAGGCCTCCGCAGAGTCCCGAGTATCCGGCAACGACACCACGCCATTGCCAAAGCGCCAGCGCGGCCACCAGCAATACGACCAATTGAGCCAATAAAACCGGAAATACCGCCAAGCGATGGAAGGGCAACCTGTTTGGCGTGCGGTTTTCCATCACTTGCGCTCCTCAAGGGTCGGCCGCCGTAAATCAATAACTTGGCATAAATTGTGCCGACAAAATGCGCGCAGAGTATAGGGGCGGTTCAGCCCCTATTCAACTGCCAGGTAGTCTTTTCCGACTGCGCGCTACATGAGGAAATGTTTCAGCGGATGTGCGCAAGGACACCTTGCAACTCGTCGAGCGAGTTGTAGCGGATCACCAACTGGCCCTTTCCTTTCTGGCCATGGCGGATCTGCACCGCAGAGCCCAGGCGCTCGGCCAGGCGCTGTTCGAGACGGCTGATATCCGGATCGGCCTTGGGCGGCTCGACCGGTGCCGGTTTGCCGCTCAGCCACTGGCGAACCAGGGCTTCGGTCTGACGTACGGTGAGGCCGCGTGCGACAACGTGTCGCGCCCCTTCGACCTGCCGGTCATCCGGCAATCCGAGCAGGGCACGGGCGTGTCCCATTTCGAGGTCGCCGTGGGACAGCATGGTCTTGATCACTTCCGGCAACGCAATCAGGCGCAGCAGGTTGGCCACGGTCACCCGGGACTTGCCCACAGCCTCGGCGACCTGTTGCTGGGTCAGCTGGAATTCCTGCTGCAGGCGCTGCAGGGCCAGGGCTTCCTCGATCGGGTTGAGGTCTTCGCGCTGGATGTTCTCGATCAGGGCCATGGCGATGGCGGTTTCATCCGGCACATCGCGGACCATGGCCGGGATGGTCTCCTGGCCGGCCTGCTGGCTGGCGCGCCAGCGGCGTTCGCCGGCGATGATTTCATAGCGCCCGCCGCCGATCGGACGGACCACGATCGGCTGCATGACGCCCTGGGCCCTGATCGAATTCGCCAATTCTTCCAGCGCCTGGGGGTCCATGTCGCGGCGCGGCTGGTACTTGCCGCGCTGGATCAGGTCCAGCGGCAACTGCTGCAGCTCGCGCTGGTCGGCCAGTACGGCCTGCTCTTCCAGCGCACTGACGGTCGGACCGCTCAGCAGAGCGTCCAGTCCGCGTCCGAGTCCTCGTTTCTTGACGGCCATGGGGACTCCTTAGGTTGCCGGGGCGGTGACGCGTGAATTTTTGCGCTGGCGACGAACCATCTCGCCGGCCAGGGCCAGGTAGGCCACCGCGCCGCGGGATTGCTTGTCGTAGGCCAGGGCCGGCATGCCGTAGCTCGGCGCCTCGGCCAGTCGGACGTTGCGGGGAATCACGGTGTCGTACAGCTGGTCACCGAAATGTTCCTTGAGCTGTGCGGAAACGTCGTTCATCAAACTCAGACGTGGGTCGTACATGGTCCGCAGCAGGCCTTCGATTTTCAGCTCGGGGTTGAGCAGCTCGGCGATGCGCTTGATGTTATCCACAAGGTCGCTCAGGCCTTCGAGGGCGTAGTACTCGCACTGCATGGGGATAACTACCCCGTCGGCCGCGACCAGGGCATTGAGGGTCAGCATCGACAGCGATGGCGGGCAGTCGATCAGGATGAAGTCGTAGTTCTCGCGGATCGGCGCCAGGGCGCTGCGCAGACGGCTTTCCTTCATCTGCATTTCCAGCAGCACCACTTCAGCCGCCGTCAGGTCGCGGTTGGCCGGCAGCAGTTGGTAACCGCCGTGTTCGGAGAAGTGCATGGCCTGGGCCAGATCGCATTCGCCGATCAGCACATCGTAGATGGAGTTTTCCAGGCCGTGCTTATCCACACCGCTACCCATGGTGGCGTTGCCCTGTGGATCGAGGTCGATCAGCAGCACCCGGCGCTTGGTCGCGACCAGGGATGCTGCGAGGTTGATGCAGGTGGTGGTCTTGCCCACGCCACCCTTCTGGTTCGCTATCGCGAATACCTTAGCCATTCTTGCTTGTGTTCCCAATCATGCCGTGCGGCGCAGTATCAGCAGATGACGTTGGCCTTGGCAACCGGGTACGGCCAAGGCGTGTTCGCTATCGAGGTGGAAGTCTGCCGGCAATGCTACCAGCTCATCCGCTGGATGGACGCCCTTCATTGCCAGCCAGCGTGTATCGCGGTCACCCAGGTGACGGGTCCAGTTCGTGAAGTTCTCCATGCTGCTGAACGCCCGGGAAATGATGCCGGTAAAGGGCTGTTCAGGCTGGAAGGCTTCGACACGACTGTGGATAACTTGCAGGTTATCCAGCTTGAGTTCGAGTTTGACCTGGGTCAGAAAGCGGGTCTTCTTGCCGTTGCTGTCCAGGCAGGTCACAGCCGAACCGGGAAACAGGATCGCCAGGGGGATGCCCGGCATGCCGCCGCCACTGCCGACATCGAGCCAGCGCCCGTCCTCGATGAAGGACATCACGCTCAGGCTGTCGAGCAGGTGCCGCGAAACCATTTCGTCCGGATCACGCACGGCGGTCAGGTTGTAGGCCTTGTTCCACTTGATCAACAGGGACAGGTAACCCAGCAGCTGTTCGTGCTGGGTTGCGGTCAGGTCGACACCGAGCTGGCGAGCACCTGTGGATAACTCTTCGGCGTGTTGCGTGGTGACCAACGAACTCAAGCGCTTTGCTCCAACTGACGGCCGGCGCCGCGTTTTTTCAAATGAATCATCAACAGGGATATCGCCGCCGGCGTCACCCCGGGAATGCGCGAAGCCTGGCCCAGGGTCTCGGGACGGGTGGCGCTGAGCTTGCTCTGGATTTCCTTCGACAGGCCGGAAATGGTCGAGTAATCGATATCCACAGGCAGGCGGATGTCTTCACTGGCCCGCAGGCGGGCGATCTCGTCCTGCTGGCGATCGATGTAGCCGGCGTACTTGGTCTTGATCTCGACCTGTTCGGCGACCTGTGGATCATCCGCACCCTGCCCGGTCACTTCGACCAGGCCAGCGTAGTCGATTTCCGGACGGCTCAGCAGGTTCAGCAGGTTGTATTCATGGGCCAGGGGGGTGCCGAATTTTTCGGCGATGGCGTTGCCCTGCTCGGTACCCGGGCGGACCCAGGTGCTTTTCAGACGCTGCTCTTCCTGCTCGATACCCTCGCGCTTCTTGCAGAAAGCCGCCCAGCGCACGTCATCCACAAGCCCGAGTTCGCGGCCTTTTTCCGTCAGGCGCAGGTCGGCGTTGTCCTCGCGCAGGATCAGGCGGTACTCGGCACGGGAGGTGAACATCCGGTACGGCTCCTGGGTACCGAGGGTGATCAGGTCGTCGACCAACACACCGATGTACGCCTCGTCGCGACGCGGGCACCAGCTGTCCTTGCCCTTGGCCCGCAGTGCGGCGTTGGCGCCAGCCAACAGACCCTGGGCGCCGGCCTCCTCGTAACCGGTGGTGCCGTTGATCTGGCCGGCGAAGAACAGACCGCCGATCACCTTGGTTTCCAGGCTGTACTTGAGGTCACGCGGATCGAAGTAGTCGTACTCGATGGCGTAGCCGGGCCGGACGATATGGGCGTTTTCCATGCCGCGGATCGACTGGACGATCTGCAGTTGCACGTCGAACGGCAGGGATGTGGATATCCCGTTCGGGTACAGCTCGTTGGTGGTCAGACCTTCCGGCTCGATGAACACCTGGTGGCTCGCCTTGTCGGCGAAACGGTGGATCTTGTCCTCGATCGACGGGCAGTAGCGCGGGCCGATGCCCTCGATCACGCCGGAATACATCGGCGAACGATCGAGGTTGGCGGCAATGATCTCGTGGGTGCGGGCATTGGTGTGGGTAATCCAGCAACTGACCTGCCGTGGATGCTGCTCTTTGGAACCCAGGAAAGACATCACCGGGATCGGCGTGTCCCCTGGTTGTTCGGTCATCACCGAGAAATCCACAGACCGCGCGTCGATGCGCGGCGGCGTACCGGTTTTCAGCCGACCGACACGCAGCGGCAGCTCGCGCAGGCGATGGGCCAGGGCGATCGAGGGTGGATCGCCGGCACGGCCACCGGAATAGTTCTGCAAACCGATGTGGATAAGTCCGCCCAGGAAGGTACCGGTGGTCAATACCACGGAGTCGGCGAAGAAACGCAGGCCCATCTGGGTGACGACGCCGCGGACCTGGTCCTGCTCGACGATCAGGTCATCGGCGGATTGCTGAAATATCCACAGGTTCGGCTGGTTTTCCAGGATCTCGCGTACCGCGGCCTTGTACAGGGCGCGGTCGGCCTGGGCCCGGGTGGCGCGCACCGCCGGACCTTTGCGGCTGTTGAGAACGCGAAACTGGATGCCGCCTTTATCGGTGGCAATCGCCATAGCGCCGCCAAGGGCATCGATTTCCTTGACCAGGTGGCTTTTACCAATACCACCAATGGCCGGGTTGCAGCTCATGGCACCGAGGGTTTCCACGTTGTGCGTCAGCAACAGGGTTTTTGCCCCCATGCGTGCTGATGCTAGTGCTGCCTCGGTACCGGCATGACCGCCGCCGATGACGATCACTTCAAAACGGGAAGGGAAATCCACCACGCACCTCGTGCCTGCTTCCAGGTAGGTAAATAAGAGAAATTTGGACTGAATGACCCAGTATAGGGAATTCGCCCTTCCTAAAGAACCCTTTGCACAAAATTTAACCAGTTGTGGATAAGCATGCACAATAGAAATCAAAAAGAAGGAAATGTATTAAAACCTTGTTTTTATGTTTATTCTTAGGGCCCAACCTATCTGTGGATAAGGTTATACAGCCCTTATTTATCAATGTGTACAGCGATTCATAACTCTGTGGTCATGTGCTCGGGAGGGTTTGGGATAACCGGTGTAAGCCTGTGGATTAAAGTGATCGTTATCCACAGAGCGGTTCATCCTCAGTTTTCAGGCCGGGTTATCAACTGAGCTGAAGCGCGGTTATTCACAGGGCTTAATCCAGAGAAAAAGACCGGGGAGGCGACGGCCGGACACGGAAAATCCTCCCGTGGCCAGGATGAATCAGTGGAGATTGGAGTGTCAGGCAGGAAAGGGTTGATGACGGGTATGGCTGGAGGGAAATGGCGCAAGTGGCCATTTTCAGGAATAGGAAGGAAACGCGAGCCGGGTGAAACCCTGCCGTCCCGGCTCACCTCAAGGCAGGCGCCTACCTTGAATTGTGGATAACCACATTGCTGCTGGCTGTCATTTTCCGATACAAAAACTCGAGAAAATTCTTCCCAGCAAGTCATCGGAGCTGAATGCACCGGTGATTTCGCCGAGGAACTGCTGGGCCTGGCGCAAATCTTCGGCCAGCAGCTCGCCCGCCCCCGCCAGGGTCAACTGGGCGTGGCCGTGTTCCAGGGCCGCACTGGCGAAGCGCAGGGCCTCCAGGTGCCGGCGACGTGCGCTGAAACTGCTTTCGGCGGTCTGTTCATAACCCATGCAGGCCTTGAGGTGATCACGCAGCAGCTCCAGGCCTTCGCCAGCAGACTTGGCGCTGAGGCTGATGGTGACATGACCGTCCTCGCTGACTTCCAGGGCGATCTTCTCGCCGCTCAGGTCGGCCTTGTTGCGGATCAAGGTGACCTTGGCCGGGTCAGGCCGCTGTTCAAGAAACTCCGGCCACAGGGCGAAGGGATCTGCTGCCTCGGGCGCCGTGGCGTCCACCACCAGCAGCACGCGATCCGCCTCGCCGATGGCCTTGAGCGCCCGTTGCACCCCGATCTTTTCCACATGGTCGTCGGTGTCGCGCAAGCCGGCGGTGTCAACCACGTGCAGCGGCATGCCATCGATGTGGATATGTTCACGGAGAATATCCCGGGTGGTGCCGGCGATCTCGGTGACGATGGCCGCTTCGCGCCCGGCCAGGGCATTGAGCAGGCTCGACTTGCCGGCATTCGGCCGGCCGGCGATCACCACGGTCATGCCATCGCGCAACAACGCGCCCTGCCCGGCTTCGCGGATCACTGTGGACAACTCGTCACGGACCGCGTCGAGCATCGCCAGGACATGGCCATCGGCAAGGAAGTCGATTTCCTCCTCGGGAAAGTCGATGGCCGCCTCGACGTAGATCCGCAGGCTGATCAGCTGTTCGGTGAGGTTATGCACACGCTGGGAAAACGCTCCCTGCAACGAACGCAGGGCATTGCGCGCCGCCTGGGCGGAACTCGCCTCGATCAGGTCGGCGATCGCTTCGGCCTGGGCCAGGTCGAGCTTGTCGTTGAGGAACGCGCGTTCGCTGAATTCGCCCGGACGGGCCAACCGGCAACCCAGTTGCAGGCAACGCTGCAGCAGCATGTCGAGCACGATAGGGCCACCGTGGCCCTGCAGCTCCAGCACATCTTCGCCGGTGAACGAATTCGGCCCCGGGAAATACAGCGCCAGGCCTTCGTCCAGCACTTCACCGGCCTCACCGTGGAATGGGCCATAGTGGGCAAACCGCGGTTTCAGCTCACGACCGCTGATGGCCTGTGCCGCAGTCTGCGCCAGAGGCCCGGAAATACGGACGATACCGACACCACCACGACCCTGGGCGGTGGCGACGGCGGCGATGGTTTCCCGAGGGACGTTCATGGAGCGAGCCTCAAAACATAAAGTGGCAGATAGCAAAACGCCCCACTAGGGGGCGTCTTGAGTGGTTATCCACAGCGTATGTCAGGCAGCGGCCTTTTTGGTAGCGGCTTCGATACGGCTGGTGATGTACCACTGCTGGGCGATCGACAGGCAGTTGTTCACAACCCAGTACAGCACCAGACCTGCAGGGAACCACAGGAAGAAGAAGGTGAAGATGATCGGCATCAGCTTCATCACCTTGGCCTGCATCGGGTCCGGCGGAGTGGGGTTCAGACGCTGCTGGATGAACATGGTGGCGCCCATGATGATCGGCAGGATGAAGAACGGATCCTTGATCGACAGGTCGGTAATCCACAGGATGAACGGGGCCTGGCGCATTTCAACGCTTTCCAGCAGCACCCAGTACAGCGAAAGGAAAACCGGCATCTGCACCAGGATCGGCAGGCAGCCACCCAGCGGATTGATCTTCTCTTTCTTGTACAGCTCCATCATGGCCTGCGACATCTTCTGCCGATCGTCGCCAAACTGTTCCTTCAGCTGGGCCAGTCGCGGGGCAACGGCACGCATGCGGGCCATCGACTTGTAGCTGGCAGCCGACAGTGGGAAGAACAGGCCCTTGATCAGCATGGTCAGCACGATGATCGAGAAGCCCCAGTTACCCAGCAGGCCGTGGATATGTTGCAGCAGCCAGAAGATCGGCTGGGCGATGAACCACAGGATGCCGTAGTCGACGGTCAGTTCCAGGCCTGGGGACAACTGCTTCAGTACGGACTGGATCTTCGGACCGGCGTAGAGAACGGCACTGACTTCGGCCTTCTGGCCTGGCGCCACGTTCAGCGAAGGACCGGTGTAGCCGATGATGTAATTGCCCTGGCTGTCCTTGCGGGTGCTTACGACATTGCTGTCGCCCTTGGCAGGAACCCAGGCGGTTACGAAGTAGTGTTGCAGCCAGGCCACCCAGCCACCCTGGACGGTTTCCTTCAGCGAGCCCTTGTCGATATCTTTCATCGACACTTTCTTGTACGGCTCCGAACTTGTCCACAGGGCGGCGCCCAGGTAGGTCGCGGTACCGGTGGCGGTGCTCGAGGACGGATCGGCGCTGGCGTCGCGCTTGAGCTGGGCGAACATCGCACCCGACCATGGCTGGCCGCTTTCGTTGTCGATCAGGTAGGAAACGGTCACGTCATACAGGCCGCGCTTCAGGGTGAAACGCTTGATGTAGTTGACGCCGTTCGCGCTGAACTTCAGGTCGACGACCAGTTGGTCCTGACCGTCAGCCAGTTGATAACTTTTCTGCTCGGATGCGTACAGCGGACGACCTGCGGCATTCGAGTCCGGGCCGTTGGTACCGATCAGGCCGCTTTGTGCCAGGTAGATACGCTCGCCACCGTTGTCGAACAGCTGGAATGGAACGTCCGGATGATCCTGGCGACGTGGGTATTTCGGCAACTTGAGTTGCGCGACGTCACCACCTTTCGGATCGATGGCAAGTTCCAGCACATCCGTCTTGATCTGGATGAGGTCCTTGCTGACGGCCAGCGGCGCTTCGGCAGGAGCGCTGGTGTCATTGGTGGCTCGTGGAATGTCATCACTGGCGGCGGCATTGCTGCCGGTTGCGGTATCCGGCAGACCGGAAACGGTGGTGCTGGCAACATTCTGAGTCGGCAGGGCAGCCTGGCCGTAGTCCTGGTTCCATTTCAGAACCATGACGTAGGACACGATTGCCAGGGCGACGATCAGGATCGTGCGTTTGATATCCATGATTACTCGGCCATCGAAGAAGAACGGGAGGTAGGAATAGGTGGAACCGGGTCATAACCACCGGCATTCCACGGATGACAGCGACCTAAACGACGAAAGGTCAGCCAGCCACCGCGCAGGAGTCCATGAGTTTCGATGGCTTCGTACGCGTAGCAGGAACAACTGGGGTAGAAACGACAGTGACTGGCCATCAGGGGACTAATGGCATAGCGGTAAAACTGGATCGGAACGAGTGCCAGTTTACGCATCTGGACTGTCTACCCCTGCAGATTCGGTTTTGACTGCGGCAGCTGGTGCATTACGAACCAGGCGTTTCCACAGCTTACCGAAATGCTGAATCAATTCGGGGTTTTCTACGTCCCCCAAACCTTTGCGCGCGACGATAACAATGTCCCAGCCTGCCAGTAAATCCTGGTGCAGACGGAACGATTCGCGCATCACACGTTTGAGGCGATTGCGCTCAACGGAGAGCTTGACGCTCTTTTTACCGATAACCAGCCCCAGCCGGGGATGATCGAGGTCGTTGTTGCGCGCAAGGAGCAGGAGGTTTTTCCCCGGAACCTTGCCGGTAGGGGAGTCAAAGACCGCCTTGAAATGTCGTGGAGTAAGCAGACGCTTTTCCCGACTGAAGTCCTGACTCACCACCAAAGCCGGAATATCAAACCGACAGACGGGCACGACCTTTGGCGCGGCGGCGCGACAGGACGGCACGACCGTTCTTGGTTGCCATGCGAGCACGGAAACCGTGGGTGCGGGCGCGTTTGATAGTGCTGGGTTGGAAAGTACGTTTCATGG
Source organism: Pseudomonas sp. Tof1 (assembly GCF_055390395.1). Classification (NCBI taxonomy): domain Bacteria; kingdom Pseudomonadati; phylum Pseudomonadota; class Gammaproteobacteria; order Pseudomonadales; family Pseudomonadaceae; genus Pseudomonas; species Pseudomonas sp. Tof1. The sequence continues at coordinate 6,992,098 of NZ_AP024344.1, forward strand.
CGTTGCTACCTGGTTCGTCACAACGGGCCGGAATGGCCCCCGTTTTAAGAGATCGGCGATTCTAGAGAAAGCAAGCCTTCAGGTCAATTTCCAACCAGCTTTTCCTTCCTATAGGTATTTCTCGTTCCTGGGCTTGATCAACACGAGCTCCAGACATAGAAATAAAGAAGCGAATTATTTAAAGCTTTTCTGTAAAGCTTATAAAAGCTTAGCTCGCGAGCATCTGTGGATAACTGGCTTGAGGCCAGGAAACACCTACTGTACAGAGAATGACAACACGGTGGGGAAACGGTGCCCTGCCTGTGCTGCGCCGGCGAATAAGTTGTGTGTGGAAAGAGAGGTTATCCACAGGCGGGTTGTCCACAGACTT